>NZ_AP023348.2:0-497500 GCF_016861355.2 Pseudomonas sp. RtIB026
CCGAGGCAACAGCAAGCGAGTGGTGTACATCAGCCCCTTGATGTTGGTGTCGACCATGGTTTCCCAGTCGTCCAGGCTGCAGTTCTGCGCGGCGTCGACACCCAACGCCAGGCCGGCGTTGTTGACCAGGCCCTGGAGCTTGTCGAAGGTCGGCGGCAGGCTGGCGATGGCTGCCTCCATCGCCTTGCGGTCACGCACGTCGACCACCAGGCTATGCACCTCGGTCTTGGCCGACAGTTCCTGGCACAACGCATCCAGGCGCTCCTTGCGCCGACCAGTGAGCACCAGCTTCCAGCCGGCGTCGGCGAAACGGCGGGCGGTGGCCTCGCCAAAACCGGACGTCGCGCCAGTGATGAATACGGTGGATGTCATGCTCTTCTCCTCAGCGTGGGATTGTCGTCGACTGGCCTCGCAGCATGCCCGGCGCAAGGCCCGACCACAACCGTCATCGCCACTGGTCAAAAAACGTACTAACCCCGCTGAGGCCCGTGATAGAAGGGCTGCGCCGGGCTATGCGCATCTTATCCACAAGGCTTTCCCCACGGATTGGGGGCAACTCGTCGGGTCAAGGGAACCTCTGTAGGTTGTGGACATCGCTGCATGATGGCGCAACGCTTTCAACCATGCTGCCTGTGGCGGTCTGTCCAAGGTTTTTTCACAGAGTTATCCACAGAAAGCAACGCGCTCTGGGCAAACCGATCTGCTGCGCAAAACCCATGCAAAATCATGCACAAGCAGCACTTGATCAAAAAACGATCAAATACTTGGAGGCGCTGGTTTATCTGGGCTGGAGCGAGGTGCCACCATGTTTTCCACAGGCGGTTCCACACAATCCGTGGAAAGTTTTCCACTTGTGGAAACAAGGGTTTGCAGTGGGGATGTGGAGTGTTTCAAGAAAGATATGCGACAAGTTGTCCACATGCGGTGAAAGCATCGCCAAGCGCTGCGCCCCCCTGTAGGAGCGGCCTTGTGCCGCGAAAGGGCCGCGAAGCGGCCCCAAGATCTCAGCATCATGTGAAATCGCCGGGGCCGCTTCGCGGCCCTTTCGCGGCACAAGGCCGCTCCTACAAAGAGCGTGCTAAATCCTCAGTGCCCGCCCAGATAGGCGTTACGCACCTCCTCGTTGACCAGCAGTTCCTGACCCGTCCCGGTCATGCGAATCTGCCCGTTGACCATCACATAGGCTCGATCAGACAGCTTCAGCGCGTGGTTGGCGTTCTGCTCCACCAGGAAGATGGTCATGCCGGTCTGCGCCAACTCGCGCAAGGTGGAGAAGATCTGCTTGACCACGATCGGCGCCAGCCCCAGCGAGGGCTCGTCGAGCAGCAACAGCTTGGGTCGGCTCATCAGCGCGCGGGCGATGGCGAGCATCTGCTGCTCGCCGCCGGACATGGTCATGGCGCGCTGGTTGCGCCGCTCCTTGAGCCGCGGGAACAGCTCGAACATGCGCTGCATGTCTTCACCGGCATGTTTGTCGCCAATCGGAATGGTGCCCATCATCAGGTTCTCCTCGACGGTCATGTCGGGGAACACCCGGCGCCCCTCCGGTGACTGGGCAATGCCGTTGGAGGCAATGTAGTGCGACGACTTGCGGGTGATGTCGGTGCCGCGATAGACGATCTGCCCGGAGGCCGCCCGCGGTTGGCCGAAGATCGACATCAGCAACGTCGACTTGCCCGCGCCGTTGGCGCCGATCAAGCTCACCGTCTCGCCTTCGTTGATGTGCATCGAGACTTTCTTCAGGGCCTGGATCGGCCCGTAGAACACATCCAGGTCCTTCAACTCGAGAATGGGCGCGCTCATATCAGCTCCTCTTCGTCTGCGCCCAGGTAGGCGGCGATCACCGTCGGGTTGTGGCGGATGTCCTGTGGCGTGCCCTCGGCGATCACGTTGCCGTGGTCGAGCACGACAATATGATCGGAGATGCTCATGACCATGCCCATGTCGTGCTCGATCAGCACCACGGTGATGTCGTGCTCGTCACGCAGCACGCGGATCATGCGGCTGAGGGCCTCGGTCTCCTGCGGGTTGAGGCCGGCGGCCGGCTCGTCCAGGCAGATGATCTTCGGCCGCGTGCACATGGCCCGGGCGATTTCCAGACGGCGCTGCTGGCCGTACGACAGCTCGCCGGCCAGGCGGTTGGCGCAATCGACCAGGTCGACCACCTCCAGCCAGTAGAACGCATGGTCCAGCGCGTCACTCTCGGCCTTGCGGTAACCCGGGGTATTGAGCACGCCGGCCAGCAGATTGCGGTTGACCCACATGTGCTGGGCCACCAGCAGGTTCTCCACCACCGACATTTCCTTGAACAGGCGGATGTTCTGGAAGGTGCGCGCAAGACCTGCGCGGTTGACCAGGTGGGTACCGCCGAACATCTTGTAGTACAGGCGGTTGGCGAAGCGTGCCGGCGAAACGAAGTCCGCTGCCTGGAAGCGCTCGCCGAGCAACTGGATGACGTTGGTATGGCTGCCGCGCACGTTCAGCTCGATACGCCCGCCGCTGGCCTTGTAGAAGCCGGTGAGGCAGTTGAACACAGTGGTCTTGCCGGCGCCGTTGGGACCGATCAGGGCGAAGATCTGGTTACGCTTGACCTTCAGGCTGACATCGCTGAGCGCCTTGATCCCGCCGAACTGCATCATCAGGTTGTCGACCGACAGAATGATTTCGTCGCTCATGGCGCCACTCCTTTACGCGGGACCACGCCGGTGCGGCTGATGCGGATCAGCCCCCGCGGTCGCCAGATCATCATCAGCACCATCAGCACGCCGAACAGCAGCACCCGGTACTCGGAGAAGCTGCGCAGCAGCTCCGGGGCCACGGTCAGCACGAACGCCGCGATCACCACGCCCACGGTCGAGCCCATGCCGCCGAGCACGACGATGGCCAGGATCAGCGCCGACTCGAAGAAGGTGAACGACGACGGGTTGACGAAGCCCTGGTAAGTGGCGAAGAACACTCCGGCCAAACCGGCGGTGGAGGCGCCCAGGGTGAACGCCGAGAGCTTGACCAGTACATGGTTCAGGCCCATGGAACGGCAGGCGATCTCGTCCTCGCGCAGGGCCTCCCAGGCGCGCCCGACCGGCATGCGGGTCAGCCGGTGCTTGATGTACAGCACCGCCAGCACCACCAGGAACAGCACGGCGTAGATGAACACGAACTTAAGGTTGGGGTTGTAATCGAAGCCGAAGAACTCATGGATCGGCACTCCGCCGTCCTTCGCCCGACGGCCGAACTCCAGCCCCAGGAAGGTCGGCGACGGCGCCGGCATGCCGTTCGGGCCGCCGGTGAACGACAGCCAGTTGTTCAGCACCAGCCGAATGATCTCGCCGAAGCCCAGGGTGACGATGGCCAGGTAGTCGCCGTGCATCCGCAACACCGGGAAGCCAAGGATGCACCCCGCCAACGCCGCAGCGATCGCCGCCAGTGGCAGCACGCTCCAGAAGCCCAGGCCCAGGTACTGGTAGCCGAGGGCCAGGCCGTAGGCGCCGATGGCGTAGAACGCCACGTAACCCAGGTCGAGCAGGCCCGCCAGGCCCACCACGATGTTCAGGCCCAGGCCCAGCAGCACGTAGATCAGGCCGAGGATGACCACGGTCAGCAGGTACTTGTTGGCGAACACCGGGAACACGATGGCGATGACGATCAGCGCCGGGATGATGTAGCGCAGCCGCGACTTGTAGTCCGGCGCCAGTACATGCACGCCCGAACCCCCGCTGTCGAAGCCCTGGAGCATGCGCTGGCCAGTCGGTGTCTGCAGGAACACACTGAGGATGAAACGCCCGATCATCACACCGCCGACCAGCCAGGCCACGCGGGCCGGCTCGGCGTTGAAGCTGTAGCCGTCGAGCACCACGCCGACGACCGGACCGAAGACGATGAGCGCCAGCAGGCCGGCGACGATCGTCTCCAGCAGGCTGCGTTTGAGGTCGAAACCCTTGGATTGGGCAACAGAGGCAGAATTGGCAGCGGACATGTTCACACCTTAGCCACGAGCGGGCGACCCAGCAGGCCTTGGGGACGGAAGATGAGGATCATCACCAGCAGCGAGAAGCTGAACACGTCCTTGTAGTCGGAGTTGATCAGGCCGGAGAACAACGATTCGGAGATCCCCAGGATGATGCCACCGAGCATCGCCCCCGGCAGCGAGCCGATGCCGCCGAGCACCGCGGCGGTGAACGCCTTGATGCCGATGATGAAGCCGGCGTAGAAGTCGAAGGTGCCGTAGTTCATGGTGATCAGCACACCGGCCAGCGCGGCCATCACCGCACCGATGACGAACACGTAGGAGATCACCCGGTCGGTGTTGATACCCAGGATCGAGGCCATCTTGCGATCCTGCTGCGTGGCCCGGCACATGCGCCCGAGCTTGGTGTACTTGATGACATAGGTGAGCAGCGCCATGCCGACGAAGGCGGCCACCAGGATGAAGATCTTGGTGTAGGTCAGTTGCACGAAGCCTGTACCCACCTCGACGCGCATGGCGCCTTCGAGCAGGGTCGGCACGCCTTGCTGGCGGGCGCCCTGGCTGATCTGCGCGTAGTTCTGCAGGATCAGCGAGATGCCGATGGCGCTGATCAGCGGGGCCAGGCGGGTGGAGTTGCGCAGGGGTTTGTAGGCGATGCGTTCGATGGTGAAGCCATAGACGCCGGTGACGACGATGGTGAACAACAGGGTGCCCAGCATCAGCAGCGGAAACGACTCGATACCGAAGTAGGCCAGCAATGCCAGGCTGATCGCCGCGAGGTACGCGGAGATCATGTACACCTCGCCGTGCGCGAAGTTGATCATGCCGATGATGCCATAGACCATTGTGTAGCCGATGGCGATCAGGCCGTAGACCGACCCGAGGGTCAGGCCGTTGACCAGTTGCTGCAGGAAAATACCATCCATAACGCAATCTCACCTGATTGAGATTGCACGAGCGCCGACCACGCAGGATCCGGATGCAACGGCCCTCGCAGCGCAGAACTGTGCAGATCTACTGACAATGACAGGTACCGCGGGGCTACGGCCCGGTGCGAAACGCACGCGGGCCGTTGGCCGTTTTTATTTTTGTTTTTCCAGCTGGTGGTACTTGCCGTTGGCATCCCACTGGTAGACCACGTAGTCGGAGACGGTCAGGTCGCCCTTGCTGTCCCACTTCTTCTCGCCCATGACGGTCTTGACCGGGTTGGCCTTCAGCCACTTGGCGGCGTCCTCGCCCTTGTTCGACTTGGCGCCGTTGAAGGCGGCGGCCAGGGCCTGGACCGAAGCGTAGGCGTACAGGGTGTAGCCCTCTGGCTCGGTGCCGTTCTTGCGGAACTCCTCGACCACGGTCTTGCTGTCGGGCAGCAGGCGCGGGTCGGCACCGAAGGTCATGTACACGCCGTTGGTGTACTGGGCGCCGCCGGCGGTGGTGACCAGTTCGTCGGTGACGATGCCGTCGTCGGACATGAACGCCACATCCTTCAGACCCTGCTCGCGCAGCTGGCGTACCAGCGGGCCGGCCTCCGGGTGCAGGCCGCCGAAATAGACGACGTCGGCACCGGCGGAGCGGATCTTGGTGACCACGGCGCTGAAGTCCTTCTCGCCACGGGTCAGGCCTTCATACAGCACCGGTTTGACGCCACGTTTTTCCAGTTGCGCCTTGGTCGCGTCGGCCAGGCCCTGGCCATAGGTGTCCTTGTCGTGCAGCACCACGACCTTCTTGCCCTTGAGCACATCGACGATGTAGTTGCCGGCGACGATGCCCTGCTGGTCGTCACGGCCGCACATGCGGAACATCGCGGACAGGCCGCGCTCGGTCACTTGCGGGTTGGTGGAGCCTGGGGTGATGGCGATCACGCCGGCCTCGTCGTAGACCTCGGAAGCGGGGATGGTGTTGGAGGAGCAGAAGTGACCGACCACGCCTGCCACCTTGTCCTGGTCGACCAGGCGGTTGGCCACGGCCACGGCCTGCTTCGGCTCGCAGGCGTCATCGCCCTTGACCAGGACGATCTTCTCGCCGTTCACGCCACCGGCCTTGTTGATCACATCGGCCGCTGCCTGCGCACCTTTCATGTACTGCTCGCCAAACGCTGCGTTGGCCCCGGTCATGGGACCCGCGACGCCGATCTTGATGTCGGCCTGAACATACGAAGAAACACCCAGTGCCGTGGCTACGGCCAGTGCCAGGAAACCTTTCTTGTAAAACGTCTGCGACATGAGGTGGTGCTCCTAGAATATTTTTTTTGGTTGGCACTACAACTTCTCAGCCCTGTGCTCCGAGCAAGGGCCGTGCCAGTGGTTTTGTCTTCCGGGAAAACACACGACAGGGGGTGAACAGTGGCGACCGGCGGCCTTTTCTTTATTGAGCGTGCAACCGTCTACTGCGGAGCAAGCGCTACCGACACGCCTAGACAAGGAGCAACCTTCGAGCGCCATCATTGCAACCCTTGCGAGTGTTAACGTGCAACCGACCTGTAACAGCGGACGTCACCGAACTGCACACCGCTGGTGCGTGACTGCTACAGGCGGCACCGTTAGAAGGCTAGTCGGTGCACGGAAAAACACCTGTTTTACCTGAGCCGGCCTCTTCGCGGGTAAACCCGCTCCCACATGGACCGCGCGACGCCTGAGCCTCACATGTAAGAGTCAGCTTCCACAAAAGACAGTTGCTGTCACAGGATGGCACTCTACCTGTGGGAGCGGGTTTACCCGCGAAGAGGCCGGTACAGGCGCAATATCACCCCAAAGGCTGGCACAATAGCCGCCATTGCCCGCCTTGGAGCTTCCCCCTGATGAGCGAGAGCGCATTCGCCGAGCGCATCGTGCACAACCTGCTCGACACCGACTTCTACAAACTGACGATGATGCAGGCCGTCCTGCACAACTACCCGGACGCCGACGTCGAATGGGAATTCCGCTGCCGCAATGGCGAAGACCTGCGGCCCTACCTGGGGGAGATCCGCAACCAGCTCGAACTGCTCAGCGAGCTGACCCTGGACGATGACCAACTGGCCTTCCTCGAGCGCATCAGCTTCCTCAAGCCGGACTTCCTGCGCTTCCTGCGCCTGTTCCGCTTCAACCTGCGCTATGTGCGCATCGGTATCGAAAACGATCAGCTGTTCCTGCGCCTGCGCGGCCCCTGGCTGCATGTGATCCTCTTCGAGGTGCCGTTGCTGGCCATCATCAGCGAGGTGCGCAACCGCCACCTGCACCCGCGCATGCGCCTGGCCGAAGCCCGCGACCAGCTGCACCGCAAGTTCGACTGGCTGCGCGCCCACGCCAGCGACGACGAACTGGCCCACCTGCAGGTGGCCGACTTCGGCACCCGCCGGCGTTTCTCCAGCCGTGTGCAGGAGGAAGTGGTGCGGGTGCTGCGCGATGAGTTCCCGGGCCGCTTCGTCGGCACCAGCAACGTCGACCTGGCATGGAAACTGGATATCAAGCCCCTGGGCACCATGGCCCACGAGTGGATCATGGCCCACCAGCAGCTCGGCCCGCGGCTGATCGACAGCCAGATCGCCGCACTGGACTGCTGGGTCCGCGAATACCGTGGATTGCTCGGCATCGCCCTGACCGACTGCATCACCATGGATGCCTTCCTCCAGGACTTCGACCTGTACTTCGCCAAGCTATTCGACGGCCTGCGCCACGACTCCGGCGAGCCGGTGGCCTGGGCCGAGAAGGCCATCGCCCACTACCAGAAACTGGGGATCGACCCGATGACCAAGACCCTGGTGTTCTCCGACGGCCTGAACCTGACCCGCTCGCTGGAGATCTTCCGCGCCCTGCGCGGGCGCATCAATGTCAGCTTCGGTATCGGCACCAACCTGACCTGCGACATCCCCGGCGTGGCGCCAATGAACATCGTGCTTAAAATGACCGACTGCAACGGCTCGCCAGTGGCGAAGATCTCCGACGAAGCCGCCAAGACCCAGTGCCGCGACGAGAACTTCGTCACTTACCTGCGTCACGTATTCAAAGTCCCCAGCAAGGAGTAACCCATGCAAGCCGTTCAGCAAGAGATTGCCCGGGCGCTCAAGGTGCAGCCGCCGTTCGCAGACGCCGCCGCCCTCGAGCGGGAAGTCGCCCGGCGCGTGGCCTTCATCAAGGACTGCCTGGCCAATGCCCGGCTCAAGACCCTGGTACTGGGCATCAGCGGCGGCGTCGACTCGCTGACCGCCGCCCTGCTCGCCCAGCGCGCCATCAACGAGCTGCGCAGCGAGACCGGCGACCAGGCCTACACCTTCATCGCCGTGCGCCTGCCGTACCAGGTGCAGCACGACGAGCACGACGCCCAGGCCTGCCTGGAGGTGATCAAGGCCGACGAAGTGCACACCATCGACATCGCCCCGGCGGTGAAGGCCCTGGCGGCCGAAGTCGAGGAGCTTAAGAACGGCTCGCCGACGCTGGTGGACTTCGTCGTCGGCAACGTCAAGGCGCGTACCCGCATGGTCGCCCAGTACACCGTCGCCGGCGCCCGTGCGGGCCTGGTGATCGGCACCGACCACGCCGCCGAGGCGGTGATGGGGTTCTTTACCAAGTTCGGTGACGGGGCGTGCGACCTGGCACCGTTGAGCGGGCTGGTGAAGAACCAGGTGCGGGCCATCGCGCGCAGCTTCGGCGCGCCAGAGTCGCTGGTGGAGAAAGTGCCGACCGCGGACCTGGAAGACCTCGAACCGGGCAAGCCGGACGAGGCGTCACACGGCGTGACCTACCAGCAGATCGATGCGTTCCTGCATGGGCAGCCGGTCGACCAGGCAGCGTTCGACATCATCGTCGCCACCTACCGCAAGACCCAGCACAAGCGCGAGCTGCCGTTCGCGCCGTGAGGCCTGGCGGGGCCGCTTTGCGGCCCATCGCGGCACAAGGCCGCTCCTACAGAGGATATGCACTCTCCTGTAGGAGCGGCCTTGTGCCGCGAAAGGAGGGCAAAGCCCTCCCAAGTTTCAAATCGTCATTACTTGACGACAACCTTGCCCTTCATCATCGAGATGTGGCCCGGGAAGGTGCAGAAGAAGCTGTAGTCGCCACCGGCTTCCAGCTTCGAGGTGTCGAGCTTGATGGTGTCTTTCTCGCCGGCACCGATCATCTTGGTGTGGCCGATGATCGCGGCGTTGTCGGCCTTGATGTAGTCCTTGTCCAGGCCTTGCGACATGCCTTCGGTGGCGATGGCCTGCATGTCGGCGGTCTTGCTGATGACCAGGTTATGGCCCATGACGTTCTTCGGCAGGCTGCCACCGTGGGTCAGTTCGATCTCGACGGTCTTGCAGCTCTTGTCGATGGTGAATTCCTTGGTGTTGAACGACATCTGGTCGGTCGAGTCGACAGTCACCTTGCAGTCGGCGGCAAAGACAGAGGCGCTGGCGAGGGTCAGCAGGGATACCGCTACAGCTTTCGCAAACATCATGAATCTCCTTGGCAGGGTTTTATCAATTGCGAGACTGCCTGAAAACAGGACGCCCGTACCTGATGTGGGTCAAGGGGTGTCAAGTGGCCAGGCAGTAGATTTGTTCAATGGATTGTATACAACCAATCAAAGTGCACATCATGCCCTCTTGATAGACGATGGGACAACCTCTCATTTAGGAGTTGAATGAAATGTCCCTTTCCAGCTTCATGAACAGCCTGCTCGCCGCCTACGCCCACGGAGCCAGTGGCGCCATCTGCGAATTCGCCCGCCCCGAGTGATCTCCCCCCTTGGAAGCGACAGGCATGCGCCTTACCCTGTGCGCGCATGTAAAGGGAGATAAGCAATGCCTGTACGTTCCGTTTGTGTCTTCTGTGGCGCCAGCATAGGTGCCAACCCCGCCTATCGCGAAGCTGCCATCGCCCTTGGCCAGGCCATCGCCCGCCGTGGTCTGACCCTGGTCTACGGCGGTGGCGCGGTCGGCCTGATGGGCACCGTCGCCGATGCCGCCCTGGCCGCCGGTGGCGAAGTCATCGGCATCATTCCCCAGAGCCTGATGAACGCCGAGATCGGCCACAAGGGCCTGACCCGCCTGGAAGTGGTGGACGGCATGCACGCGCGCAAGGCGCGCATGGCCGAGCTCAGCGATGCCTTCATCGCCCTGCCGGGTGGACTGGGCACGCTGGAGGAGCTGTTCGAGGTGTGGACCTGGGGACAGCTGGGCTATCACGCCAAGCCGTTGGGGCTGCTGGATGTGAACGGGTTCTATGAAAAGCTGGGCGGGTTCCTCGACCATATCGTCGAAGAGGGCTTCGTGCGGCCGCAGCACCGGGCGATGCTGTTGCTGGAGCATCAGCCGGATGAGCTGTTGGAGGGGATGGACAACTTCGTCTCGCCAGTGGCGCCGAAGTGGGTCGATCAAATGCCACTCGGGTCAAGTGCCAGTTCATAGCGCCTCCCCTCAGGTGCGTTGACCTGCAAATCATTCAGATTATCCGTCTGGAGAATCACACCAGGGTTCCGGACAATGGACCATTTTGGTGATTAAATAGTGCATCTCGCCAGGCCCAGCCCCAAGGAGCTCAGCCGTTGTTGACCCTGGTTATTCCCGTATACCGAAACGAAGACTCGATTCCCGACCTGCTCCAGGCACTTCGTGAGCTGAACCGACAGCTTGATGGTGACCTGGAAGTAGTTTTCGTGATTGATGGCAGCCCAGACCGCTGTTACCAAATTCTGCGCGACGGTTTGGCCACTGAGCCCTTGCGTTCGCAATTGGCGCTGCTGTCACGCAACTTTGGCTCGTTCATGGCGATTCGGATGGGTCTTCAGTTGGGTCAGGGTGATCGCTTTGCAGTAATGGCAGCAGACCTCCAGGAACCACCACAACTGGTTCTGGAAATGAACCAGGTGCTCCTTGAGCGTCCTGTGGATGTGGTTGTCGGTGTACGCGAAAGCCGCGACGATCCCTGGCCCAGCCGGCTGGCTGCCAAGATTTTCTGGGGCCTTTACCGACGCTACGTGGTTCCTGAGATACCACCTGGCGGCGTAGACATCTTTGCTTGCAACAAGGCTTTCCGCGATACCCTGCTGACTCTGGAAGAGCGCCACAGCTCGCTCGTTTCGCAAATTTTCTGGCTGGGCTATCGACGTCAGGTCGTGTCCTATGTGCGGCAACGGCGGCAACACGGTCGCTCGGCGTGGACGGTACGAAAGAAACTCAATTACCTGATGGACAGCGTGTTCTCCTTCACCGACCTGCCGATACGCCTGCTGGTCCGAATCGGTGGTGGCGGAGCCTCACTGGCAGCTCTATTCGCTGTATTCGTGCTCTTCGCCAGACTTCACGGCATGATCGAAGTCCCCGGCTATGCCATGACCATGCTGATGATCACCTTCCTCGGCTGCCTCAACCTTCTGGGATTGGGTATCGTCGGCTCCTACGCGTGGCGTGCTTATGAAAACACCAAGAACAGGCCCCTCGCGATACCCATGCGTATCGAGCATTTCGGTCCCGAGCCCCAGTGAACGGCCCATCGAGCTGCTCTACCCCTACAGGAAATGATCGTTAAATGCTGCGAGGCTTGCCAAGGCATCCACTTCCACGATTTCTTCTTTCCGGCGGGTTCAACACTGTTGCTACCTATGCGCTGTATCTGCTGCTATTGAGCATCTTGTCTTACCGACTCAGCTACTCGATTGCATTCGTCACCGGTATCGTCGTTGCCTACGTACTCAACCGTACATTTGTGTTCCGCAGTCATCGTGGGATCAGGTCAGTTGCGTGGATGCCAATACTGTATCTGCTCCAGTACCTGATGGGCATGCTGATCGTCTGGTTCTGGGTCGAACAGCTTGGCTGGCCTCAAGAGCCAGCGCCGCTGGCAGCGACCCTCATCACTGTTCCAATAAACTTCGTCCTCTCGAAATTCGCATTCATGAAACGCATCGGCAAAGAAGTAAAGTGATGACGAACTCGCTCCGTATCCCAAACACATGGTGGCATCGCTCTGCGCCCTCGAGCCTCATGATCGGGCTACTTTATGCGCTGCTGTTGACGGTGCTGCACAGCATCTTAGGCCACATTCCAGTCAATGAAGGGAGGGGCTGGGACGGGCACGTTTATCTCCAGTACATAGAATTACTGGGCCATGGCCAGGCCATCGTCGCCGACCCCTATCGCAGCATCCGGATGTCCGGCTTTCTACCGTTGGTCGGCGCATCCGCCCTCGGTGCTCCTGCCAATACCTTGGTCACGATTCAGACTATTCTGAACATCATCCTCATCTCAACTTCTGCCGGCATGCTCCACGACACCCTGAGACAACTGGGCGTCGCTCCACGGGCTGCACTGCTTTCACTGGCTACTGGGTTGCTGGCGTGGCCGCTGCTTATTGTTCCGTTCTACTATCCGATACTCAGCGACAATGTCGCGCTGGTAGTCAGCTGCCTTTGCCTATGGTGTTGGGCGCGAGGCCATCAATTCGCGCTCTATCCTCTTTTGGCGTATGCCGTCTGGGTTTTGCCGGGGTTGTTCCTGGTTCCACTGGTACTGGCCGCCATGCCCAGAGATTTCGATCACAGCAGCGCGACCTCTTTTCGCCCGAGAGCGTCTTTGCTGCTCTTCGCGGTGAGCGTACCCTGCGTCTTGTCGCTCGTACTCAGTATTGCAGGGCAACTCGGCGACGATGAAGTTGCCAGCCACAGCGCACATCTGCAGGGCCACACTGCGCTGATGTCCTTACGCACGTTGTCCTCTATGGCCCTCGCGGCCAGCATTACAGTCGTGGTATGGCTCGGCGCACGCAGCGTGGTCGACAGCAGCCTCTGGAAAAGCGTGAGGCCTACCCACGCACTCGCCGCCGCACTGGTGCTGGCCGCAAGCGCAGTGGCAATGTATCTGCTGCTCGATTGGACCAGTGGATTCCAAGGGCCGCCGCTCTTGCATTACATGTTGATGCAGAGTCTGGCGGCCCCTTTCAAACCATTGGTGGCGCACTTCCTCAGCTTCGGCCCCGTCATCATCATCGCGATGGCTGGATGCATCGCCTGGAGTATCGGGAAGCTCCAGCACTTGCCCAAGGCACTCCTGGCAAGCCAGTTGTCTTTCCTTCCCCTACTGTTGGTAGGCTCGGAAAGTCGTCAGTGGATCGGCGCCCTCCCTGTTGCCATCGTGGTCGCGGCGATGACGCCGCTGAGCCTCTTGCAGCGTCTGTGCTGCCTCGCCTTTGCTCTTTTGCTTGCACTCCCATCGCTTTGGCTGAAGCCTGCAGTGGGAGGAGCACTGGAACAAGGCGCTAGCTTCCAGAGCAGCGACTGGCAGCTCTATTTCGGGCGCCATGGCCCCTGGATGTCCATCGAAACCTATGAACTTGGGGCCTTCATGCTCGTGGCCTTTGGCCTGACGATGACTGTAGGCTGGCTCCAGGCCCGGCGCCGCCCAAGCGGGCTCGGGGATCGCGGGCGGGCCTGACTCGACAAGATCGCTACACCACTTCGACGCCTATACCTTTTTCAGCGCGGAATGACCGGCTGACGCGGCTTCTTGCCCTTGCCGCCCTTGGCTGCCTCTTTGCGCTCCTTGGCCGCCTGCTGGTTGCGGGCGAATGCCTCGGCCTTGGCCTTCTCGCGCTTGTCCCACGGCTTGCTGCCGTCGCTGGCGCGCGGTGGCAGGCCGGTGTGCTGGGTGAGGATCTTCTGGTCCTTGCCCACCTTGTGGCTGCCGGCCGGCGTCGAGTTCTTGCGCCGGGCGCTCTGGTAGGTATCAGTGGCTGGCTGGTGCAGCGGGATCAGCTGGTGCTTGCCCGGCCCGATCAGGTCGGCGCGGCCCATGCGCTGCAGCGCTTCACGCAGCATCGGCCAGCCCTTCGGATCGTGGTAGCGCAGGAACGCCTTGTGCAACCGGCGCTGCTCCTCGCTCTTGACGATCTCCACCCCTTCGCTCTTGTAGGTGACCTTGCGCAGCGGGTTCTTGCCCGAGTGGTACATGGCCGTGGCCGAGGCCATCGGCGAGGGGTAGAACGCCTGCACCTGGTCGGCGCGGAAACCGTTGCCCTTGAGCCACAAGGCCAGGTTCATCATGTCTTCGTCGGTGGTGCCCGGGTGCGCGGCGATGAAGTACGGGATCAGGTACTGCTCCTTGCCCGCCTCTTTCGAGAACTTCTCGAACATGCGCTTGAAGCGGTCGTAGGTGCCGATGCCCGGCTTCATCATCTTGTCCAGCGGGCCACGCTCGGTGTGCTCCGGGGCAATCTTCAGGTAGCCGCCGACGTGGTGGGTGACCAGCTCGCGCACGTATTCCGGCGACTCGACCGCCAGGTCGTAGCGCAGGCCCGAGGCGATCAGGATCTTCTTCACCCCCGGCAAGGCACGGGCCTTGCGGTACAGCTCGATCAGCGAGCTGTGGTCGGTGTTGAGGTTCTCGCAGATGCCCGGGAACACGCACGACGGCTTGCGGCAGTGCTTCTCGATGTCGTGGCTCTTGCAGGCGATGCGGTACATGTTGGCGGTCGGGCCGCCGAGGTCGGAGACCACGCCGGTGAAGCCCGGCACCTTGTCGCGCATCTCCTCGATCTCGTGCAGGATCGACTCGTGGGAGCGGTTCTGGATGATCCGGCCTTCGTGCTCGGTGATCGAGCAGAAGGTGCAGCCACCGAAGCAGCCACGCATGATGTTCACCGAGAAGCGGATCATCTCGTAGGCCGGGATGCGCTCCTTGCCATAGGCCGGGTGCGGGATACGCGCATACGGCATGCCGAACACGTAGTCCATTTCCTCGGTGGTCATGGGGATGGGTGGCGGGTTGAACCACACATCCACGTCGCCATGCTTCTGCACCAGGGCGCGGGCGTTGCCCGGGTTGGTCTCCAGGTGCAGCACGCGGTTGGCGTGGGCATAGAGCACCGGGTCGTTGCGTACCTTCTCGAACGACGGCAGGCGGATCACCGACTTCTCGCGGGTGACGCTCGGGCTGTCGAGGATCTGCACGACCTTGGCTTCGTTCGGGTCTTCCTGCTCGCCCTTGGCCTGCTCGATGGCGCAGGCCTGGGTGTCCTGGGTGTTCACGTACGGGTTGATGATCTTGTCGACCCGGCCCGGACGGTCGATGCGGGTGGAGTCGATCTCGAACCAGCCCTGCGGCGTGTCGCGGCGAATGAACGCGGTGCCGCGCACATCGGTGATGTGCTCGATGCTTTCACCCTGGGACAGGCGCTGGGCGACCTCGACGATCGCCCGCTCGGCGTTGCCGTACAGCAGGATGTCGGCGCTGGCGTCGACCAGGATCGAGTGGCGGACCTTGTCCTGCCAGTAATCGTAGTGGGCGATGCGGCGCAGCGAGGCCTCGATGCCGCCGAGCACAATCGGCACGTGCTTGTAGGCTTCCTTGCAGCGCTGGCTGTACACCAGGCTGGCGCGGTCCGGACGCTTGCCGGCCATGCCGCCGGGAGTGTAGGCGTCATCGGAACGGATCTTCTTGTCCGCGGTGTAGCGGTTGATCATCGAGTCCATGTTGCCCGCAGCCACACCGAAGAACAGGTTCGGCTCGCCGAGCTTCATGAAGTCGTCTTTCGACTGCCAGTTCGGCTGGGCGATGATGCCCACGCGGAAACCCTGGGCTTCCAACAGGCGGCCGATGATGGCCATGCCGAACGACGCATGGTCGACGTAGGCGTCACCGGTCACGATGATGATGTCGCAGGAATCCCAGCCGAGCTGATCCATCTCCTCCCTGCTCATCGGCAGGAAAGGCGCTGGCCCGAAGCATTCGGCCCAGTACTTGGGATAGTCGTAGAGTGGTTTGGCTGCTTGCATGTCAGTGACCGGTTCTAATGTGCAGGAAAATCGCGGGCGCGGAATATAGCACAAATTTTGACCAAATCCGACGGTAGTGGTCGGATTCATAGGGCAGACGAATAACGTGGTGGGCACGGTCTCTGTAGGAGCGGCCTTGCGCCGCGAAAGGGCCGCATGGCGGCCCCAGCAATTCAGCAGTAGTGCAAAATGCTGGGGCCTTGCGGCCCTTTCGCGGCACAAGGCCGCTCCTACAGGGTTCCTGGGCAGCCTTTATTCGTCGTCGTCGAAATTGTACATGCCCGGCGCGAGGTTCTCGAAGCGGGTGTACTTGCCGATGAACGCCAGGCGCACGAAGCCGATGGGGCCGTTACGCTGCTTGCCGATGATGATCTCGGCCACGCCCTTGTGCTCGGTCTCGGGGTGATACACCTCGTCGCGGTAGACGAACATGATCACGTCGGCGTCCTGCTCGATCGCACCCGATTCACGAAGGTCGGAGTTGACCGGGCGCTTGTTGGGGCGCTGCTCCAGGGAGCGGTTGAGCTGCGACAGGGCGATCACCGGGCAGTTGAATTCCTTGGCCAGCGCCTTGAGCGAGCGGGAGATCTCGGAAATCTCGTTGGTGCGGTTGTCGCCGGCCGAACCCGGGATCTGCATCAACTGCAGGTAGTCGACCATGATCATGCCGATCTCGCCATGCTCACGCGCCAGTCGGCGGGTCCGTGCGCGCATCTCCGAAGGGCTGATGCCGGCAGTGTCGTCGATGAACAGTTTGCGGTCGTTTAGCAGGTTGACCGCCGAAGTGAGCCGTGGCCAATCGTCGTCGTCCAGCTGACCGGAACGCACCTTGGTCTGGTCGATCCGGCCCAGGGACGAAAGCATACGCATGATCAGCGACTCACCGGGCATCTCGAGGGAGAACACCAGCACTACCTTCTCGCTGCGCAACACAGCGTTTTCCACCAGGTTCATGGCGAAGGTGGTCTTGCCCATCGAGGGACGGCCGGCGACGATGATCAGGTCGGCCGCCTGCAGGCCACTGGTTTTCTCGTCCAGGTCGGTGTAACCGGTGGACACGCCGGTGATGTCGCTGTCGGAGTTGAACAGCGTGTCGATGCGGTCGATGGCCATGGTCAACAGCTCGTTGACCCCCACCGGGCCACCGGTCTTCGGTCGCGCCTCGGCGATCTGGAAGATCTGCCGCTCGGCGTCGTCGAGGATCTCTTCGGCGTTGCGCCCCTGGGGGTTGAAGGCGTTGTCGGCGATGTCGGTGCTGATGCTGATCAGCTGACGCAACGTGGCCCGCTCGCGGATGATCGCGGCGTAGGCCTTGATGTTGGCCACCGACGGAGTGTTCTTGGCCAGCTCGGCCAGATAGGCCAGGCCACCGACCTGGGTGGACACGCCTTCCTTGTCCAACTGCTCGTGCAGGGTCACCACGTCGAACGGCTGGTTAGCATCCACCAGCTTGTGGATGGCACGGAAGATCAGGCGGTGGTCATGCCGGTAGAAGTCGCCGTCCGAAACTTGGTCGAGCACCCGCTCCCAGGCGTTGTTGTCCAGCATCAGGCCACCGAGCACGGCCTGTTCGGCCTCGATGGAATGCGGCGGCACCTTCAGGGCAGCGGTTTGCAGGTCGAGTTGTTCGGGGGTGGTGATCTCGTTCATGGCCACGAAAGAATTCTGGAAGATGAAAAAGACAAAGGGCACGGCCTGCACAAAACAGGACCGTGCCCGATGTTAACCGCCTGACCCACGAGGAGCCAGTCGATTAAGGCAGCTTAGGCAGCTACGACAACCACGCGTACGGTGGCTTCAACGTCGCTGTGCAGGTGCACGGCTACGTCGTATTCGCCAACCTGACGGATGGTGCCGTTCGGCAGACGAACTTCAGCCTTGGCCACTTCAACGCCGGAGGCGGTCAGGGCGTCAGCGATGTCGTGGGTGCCGATCGAACCGAACAGCTTGCCTTCGTCGCCAGCGGTGGCAGTGATGGTCACTTCCAGCTCGGCCAGTTGGGCAGCGCGGCTTTCAGCCGAAGCTTTCTTGTCTGCTGCGGCTTTTTCCAGCTCGGCGCGGCGTTCTTCGAACGCGGCCAGGTTGGCGGCGTTGGCAACGGTGGCCTTGCCGAATGGCAGCAGGAAGTTACGGCCGTAACCAGCCTTAACGTTTACTTTGTCGCCCAGGTTGCCCAGGTTGGCGACTTTTTCCAGCAGGATCAGTTCCATTTGGTAAAACCTCTTAACTTTTAACCTTCACCGTTCGCGGAGTCGTCACCCTGTGAAGGGGACTTGCGACCGCGAAAATCAATCAGGCTGTCGACAATGGCCAAAACCACGAGCAACGGATACATCAGCTGCATGAGCAGCGGCAGCGTCACGTACATCCCCACCAGCCAGAAACCGGCCAGTCGCCGCTGTGCCACCAGCCCATGAACCAGGGCGATGCCAGCAAGCAGCAGCACCAGGCTGGAGGCGGAGGCCAGGACGATGAACGACGACCCGAGGAACGGGCCCAGCACCATCAATGACACCAGCACCAGCATTGGTACCAGCGGCAGCCTCAGCTCGCGAAACTCGCGGGCGAAACCACCAGGGTTGTACAACGCCGCCTGCCAATAGCGCGCCAGCATCAAAGCCAGCAGGCTGAACAGCTGCAGCATTACCGCACTGGAAGCGACCAGCAAAGGGCCGATCAGCTCACCAGGTAGTACCGGCTGGCCCTCGATCTGCGGCAGGGCTTTTTCAAGCGCCTTGGCCAGCACCTCGAAGGTCTCGCGCATCACCGCGTCCAGGATCAGGCTGTACAGCAAGCCTAATGCGACACTGGACAGCAGCACCCGGGTCCAGGAATGCCCGGCCCGCAACAAGGCGGCCAGACCCAGCGTTCCCAACAGCACCAGCAAGGTGCTTGGTTCGCCGAAGAACGCGATGATCAACGCTGGCAAAAGGCCCCAGGCGATGACCGATGACGCGTCCTTGAACCCGCGCCGCAGGAGCACCAGGCTCCCGGCGGCGGCACTCAACCAGAACAGCAGCGGCAGTACCGCGCTGATGACCACCACGAGGGTGGCCTGCACACGACCGCGCATGATGAAACCAGCTAACGCTCGCATGCTTATCCCTTGCTACTTAAGTCGACGACCCGGTCTCAGCGGCCGTGGCTGTCGGTGTAGGGCAGCAGGGCCAGGAAGCGGGCGCGCTTGATAGCGGTAGCCAGCTGACGCTGATAACGAGCTTTGGTACCGGTGATGCGGCTTGGAACGATCTTGCCGGTTTCGGATACGTAAGCTTTCAGGGTGTTGAGATCTTTGAAGTCGATCTCTTTCACGTCTTCAGCAGTGAAGCGGCAGAATTTACGACGACGGAAGAAACGTGCCATGTAATAGGCTCCTCAAAAGGTCCGTGGATTACTCGTCAGCGTTATCGCTGTTGTCGCTGTCATTGCTGTCGTCGCCTTCGGCGCCATCAGCATGCTCAGGACGTTCGCGACGCTCACGGCGCTCGCTGCGGTTCTCTTCTGCCTTGAGCATCTCGGACGGGCCGGTAACGGCTTCGTCACGACGGATGACCAGGTTACGGATCACGGCATCGTTGTAGCGGAAGTTGTCTTCCAGCTCGGCCAGGGCCTTGCCGGTGCACTCAACGTTCAGCATCACGTAGTGAGCCTTGTGAACATTGTTGATTGCATAGGCCAGTTGACGACGGCCCCAGTCTTCCAGACGGTGGATCTTGCCGCCGTCTTCTTCGATCAGCTTGGTGTAACGCTCAACCATGCCGCCGACTTGCTCGCTCTGGTCCGGGTGAACCAGGAAGATGATTTCGTAATGACGCATGAATGCTCCTTACGGGTTAGTAGTCTGCCAGCGAATCTGGTCAGACAAGGAGTGAATGACACTGTAAGTCTTGCCCCGGCGTGTAGGCGCATGCGCACCGGCCAGCTGGCAAGGGGCGCAATTGTAGAGAAGGCCGGGGGGACAAGCAAGGTGATTGGCGAATATTTGAACAGCCGGAAACATACTTCGCGGGCAATCATGGCGCGTGGGAGCGGGCTTGCCCCGCGATGCGATGTCGAGTCCACCACCATCGCGGGGCAAGCCCGCTCCCACGCCGCCCGATATCAAGCCATCAGCGTTTGATCTGGCGCTGACGCACGGCCTCGAACAGGCACACCCCGGTCGCCACCGAGACGTTGAGGCTGCTGACGCTGCCCGCCATCGGCAGCTTGACCAGGAAATCGCAGTGCTCGCGGGTCAGGCGGCGCATGCCCTTGCCTTCGGCGCCCATGATCATCACCAGTGGGCCGGTCAGGTCCTGCTGGTAGATCTCCTGCTCGGCCTCGCCGGCAGTGCCGACCACCCACAGGCCACGCTGCTGGAGTTTTTCCAGGGTGCGGGACAGGTTGGTCACGGCCACCAGCGGAATCACTTCCGCGGCGCCGCAGGCCACCTTGCGCACCACGGCGGTCAGGCTCGCGGACTTGTCCTTGGGGATCACCACGGCGGTGGCGCCGGCAGCATCGGCGGTGCGCAGGCAGGCACCGAGATTGTGCGGATCGGTGACACCATCGAGCACCAGGATCAGCGGCGGCGTTTCGGTGCGCTCGAGCAACTCCTCGAGCATCAACTCGCCCCACACCTGGCTCGGACTCACCTCGGCGACCACGCCCTGGTGCACGCCCTCGACCCAGGTGTCGAGCTCACGGCGCTCGGCCTGGCCGACCTGGACGCGGTTTTCCGCGGCCAGGGCCAGCAAGGCCTGGATGCGCGGCTCGCTGCGCCCTTCGGACAGCCAGATCTGCTTGACGCGCTTGGGGTGGTGCTGCAGCAGTGCCTGCACCGCATGTACACCGTAGATCTTTTCCAGCTGACTCATGACTTGTTCTTGCCTTTACGTGGCGCGCCGGACTTGGGCGGCCCCTTGCGATGCTTGGTCGGCTTGCCGGAAGACTTGCCACCCTTCTCCGACTTGCTGCCGGCATGGCCGCTGGCGCGCGCCTCGCCCATCAGCGCCTTCTTCATCTCGCGACTCTTGCGCACCTCGGCGTTGCGCTGCACGGCGTCCTTCGGGAAGTAGGCGTCGGCGCTTTCGCTCTTGCGGCTACGCGGCTTGGGCGAAATCTTCGCTTCGGCGGCGGGAGCCTTTTCGGTTTCAGGCTGCGCTGCGGCACTGCGCGGCTTGCGGCCAACCGGTGCGGTAACGGTCTTCTCGGACATCTCGAAGTCGATCTTGCGCTGTTCGAGGTCGACGCGCATGACCTTGACTTCCACCGTATCGCCCAGGCGGAAGCTGCGACCGCTGCGCTCGCCCGACAGGCGGTGGTGCACCGGGTCGAAGTGGTAGTAGTCGCCCGGCAGGGCACTGACATGCACCAGGCCTTCGACATAGATGTCGGTCAACTCGATGAACAGGCCGAAACCGGTCACCGCGGTGATCACGCCCGGGAAGGTCTCGCCCACGCGATCACGCATGTACTCGCACTTGAGCCAGTTGACCACATCGCGGGTGGCCTCGTCGGCGCGGCGCTCGGTCATCGAGCACTGCTCGCCCATCTGCTCGAGGCTGTTCTCGTCGTACGGATAGATGCGCGCCTTGGGGATGCTCATGGCGCCGGCCCGCTTGACGTGCGGGGTATCGACCTTGGAGCGGATCACGCTGCGGATGGCACGGTGCACCAGCAGGTCCGGGTAGCGGCGGATCGGCGAGGTGAAGTGGGTGTAGGCCTCGTAGTTCAGGCCGAAGTGGCCGTTGTTCTCGACGCTGTACACCGCCTGGCTCAGCGAGCGCAGCATGACGGTCTGGATCAGGTGGAAGTCCGGGCGCCCGGCGATGCTCGCCAATAGTGCCTGGTAGTCCTTCGGCGACGGGTCCTTGCCCTTGTGCAGGCTCAGGCCCAGTTCACCGAGGAAGGCGCGCAGTTTTTCCAGGCGCTCTGGTGGCGGACCGTCGTGCACGCGGTACAGCGAAGGCACGTTGTGCTTCTGCAGGAATTCGGCGGTGGCGACGTTGGCCGCCAGCATGCACTCCTCGATCAGCTTGTGGGCGTCGTTGCGCACGGTCGGACGAATTTCGTCGATCTTGCGGTCTTCGCCGAAGATGATGCGGGTTTCCTGGGTTTCGAAATCGATCGCGCCACGGGTGTGACGGGCGTCGACCAGCACCTTGTACAGGTTGTACAGGTTCTTCAGGTCCGGCAGGACTTCCTTGTATTCCTCACGCAGCGCCTTGCCTTCACGGGTACGGGCATGCTCGAGCATGCTGCTGACCTTGTTGTAGGTCAGGCGGGCGTGGGAGTGGATCACCCCTTCGTAGAACTGGTAGTCGACCATCTGGCCGGCCTTGTTCATGGTCATTTCGCAGACCATGGCCAGGCGATCGACGTGCGGGTTCAGCGAGCACAGGCCGTTGGACAGTTCCTCGGGCAGCATGGGGATCACGCGCTCGGGGAAGTACACCGAGTTGCCACGCTGCTGGGCTTCGACGTCCAGGGCCGAGCCCAGGCGCACGTAGCTGGACACGTCGGCGATCGCCACATACAGGCGCCAGCCGCCGGAGAACAGGCGCAGCTTGCCCAGGGGTTCGCAATAGACGGCGTCGTCGAAGTCGCGGGCATCCTCGCCGTCGATGGTGACGAACGGCAGATGGCGCAGGTCGATGCGCTTCTCCTTGTCCTTCTCCTCGACTTCGGAGCGGAACTTGCGCGCTTCCTTGATCACGTCCTGCGGCCAGACATGCGGAATGTCATAGCTGCGCAGGGCGATGTCGATCTCCATGCCCGGCGCCATGTAGTTGCCGATCACTTCGATCACGTCGCCCTGGGGCTGGAAGCGCGGGGTTGGCCAGTGGGTGATCTTGATCGACACGAACTGGCCGATCTTGGCGCCGCCGTTACGCCCGGCGGTGACCAGCACTTCCTGCTGGATCTTCGGGTTGTCCGGGGTCACGTAGCCGATGCCGCCCTCTTCGAAGTAGCGGCCGACCACGCTTTCATGGGCGCGGGAGATGACTTCGACCAGCACGCCTTCGCGGCGGCCACGGCGGTCGACACCGGACACCCGGGCCAGGCCGCGGTCGCCGTCGAACACCAGGCGCATCTGTGCCGGGCTGAGGAACAGGTCCTCGCTGCCGTCGTCGGGGATCAGGAAACCGAAGCCGTCACGGTGGCCGGAAACACGGCCGCAGATCAGGTCGAGCTTGTCTACCGGGGCATAAGTGCCGCGCCGGGTATAGATAAGCTGGCCATCGCGCTCCATGGCACGCAGGCGGCGACGCAGGGCTTCGATCTGGTCTTCTTCGTAAAGACCGAACTCTTCAGCCAGCTGTTCACGGGCAGCCGGTTCGCCACGGTCGGCCAGGCGCTGCAGGATCAGCTCACGGCTGGGGATGGGGTTGTCGTATTTTTCCGCTTCGCGAGCGGCCTCGGGATCGAGGGATTGCCAATCGGCCATCAGAAGGGGTTCACCTTGGGGTATATAGATATGAATTCTGGCATAGGCGTATTGAAACCGGAAATGTCAGCCTTGGACAGCCCCGGCAGTGCGTCCGTCGTGCAGCAATAGGCCTGCCGAATCAACAAGTTGAATTTTTTGAATTTTTTTTCGTTCGGGGGGTTTACAGGCATCTGGAGCGTCCGTATAGTGCGCACCACAACGACGGACAACCCCGAAGTTGTAGTAGAGATGAACGACGCTGTAAAGCATCTTGTAATCTCGAATGTGTGCCCAGGTGGCGGAATTGGTAGACGCGCTGGTTTCAGGTATCAGTGACTTAACGGTCGTGGAAGTTCGAGTCTTCTCCTGGGCACCAAAATTTTTCAAGTAACAGATGACCAAGGATCTGTTACTACTGTGTGAAAGCGAACGATAGTCGCCTTCATCAGATGATGCAAAGCTTTGCCCAGGTGGCGGAATTGGTAGACGCGCTGGTTTCAGGTATCAGTGACTTAACGGTCGTGGAAGTTCGAGTCTTCTCCTGGGCACCATACAAAAACCCACTAGCTTGCTAGTGGGTTTTTTCTTGCCTGCGATTTTTGCAGCCACCCGACGCGCCCCCTGTAGGAGCGGCCTTGTGCCGCGAAAGGGTCGCACAGCGACCCCGGCGATCTTGACGTGAACGCTGAAACCTAGGGCCGCTGCGCGACCCTTTCGCGGCACAAGGCCGCTCCTACACAGATCCCATGAATTTCCCGTCATGCGCCCATTTGAGAAACAATTTCGTTTACCATTGTTTCCAAATATGTAGCCGTAAGCGAGGAAATACCCGCATGACGATCCGCCCGCAACCGCTGATGCGCACCCTGGCCGCCGCAGTTCTGAGCCTGGTGATCGGCGCTCCGGCCGCCCTGGCAGACGAACCGGTCACGCTGACGATGTACAACGGCCAGCACAA
The DNA here is from genome assembly GCF_016861355.2 of Pseudomonas sp. RtIB026. Classification (NCBI taxonomy): domain Bacteria; kingdom Pseudomonadati; phylum Pseudomonadota; class Gammaproteobacteria; order Pseudomonadales; family Pseudomonadaceae; genus Pseudomonas; species Pseudomonas sp. RtIB026. The sequence goes on from NZ_AP023348.2 coordinate 24,055, forward strand.
GGAAATCGGTGACGCCATCGCCAAGGCCTACGAGGCCAAGACCGGCATCCACATCAATATCCGCAAGGGCAGCAGCAACCAGCTGGCCAGCCAGATCATCGAGGAGGGCGCACGCTCGCCGGCCGACATCATCTACACCGAGGAATCCCCGCCCCTGAACAACCTGGGCGAACTGGGCCTGCTGGCGAAGATCGACGACGTCACCGCGAACATGATGCCCAAGGAATATGTGGGCGCCAACGGCACCTGGATGGGCATCACCGCGCGCACCCGTATCGTGGTGTTCAACCCGAAGAAGATCGACGAGAAAGACCTGCCGACCACGGTCATGGACTTCGCCAATCCCGAATGGGAAGGGCGTGTCGGCTACGTCCCCACCAGCGGCGCCTTCCAGGAACAGGCCGTGGCCATCCTGAAGATGCATGGCCGCGAAGCCACCGAAGAATGGCTGACCGGCCTGAAAGCCTTCGGCAAGACCTACACCAACAACATGGTGGCCCTCAAGGCCGTGGAAAAAGGCGAAGTGGCCGCGGTACTGGTGAACAACTACTACTGGTATGCCCTCGAGCGCGAGCGCGGCAAGCTGGACTCCAAGCTTTACTACCTGGCCGATGGCGATGCTGGCAACCTGGTGACCATTTCCGGCGCCGCGGTGGTCAAGGCCAGCAAGCACCCCAAGGAGGCCCAGGCCCTGCTCAACTGGATGGCCAGTGAAGAAGGCCAGCGGGTGATCACCCAGACCACCGCCGAATACCCGCTGCACAAAGGCATGGTCTCGGACCGTGGCCTGAAGCCGTTCGATGAGCTGCGCCCGCCGAAGATCTCGCCGGCCGACCTTGGCAATGCCGAGGAAGCGATCGAGCTTGAACGTGAGGTTGGCCTGCTCTGATGACCGCCGCCCTGCCCTCGCCCGCCTTGTCGCGCTTCGTACCGAAGCGCAAGCGACCCTCCGTCTGGGTGGTGTTGCCCGTGTTGTTCCTGGTGACGATGAGCCTGTTGCCATTGCTTTATGTCGGGCTCAAGGCCTGGGAAGCCGGCTGGCACGAAGCCCTGCGCCTGCTCTGGCGCCCGTTTGTCTGGGGTCTGCTGCGCAACACCCTGATGCTGATGGTCGGCGTCACCGTGCTGTGTCTGCTGGTTGGCGTGGCCCTGGCCTGGCTGCTGGAGCGCAGCGACCTGCCGGGGCGGCGCCTGTGGGGCGTGGTGCTGTGCCTGCCGTTCGCCGTGCCGTCGTTTGTCAGCAGCTTCACCTGGGTGTCGCTGAGTTCGGACTTCGAGGGCTTGGGTGGAGCCATTCTGGTGATGGCGCTGTCGAAATACCCGTTGGTGTTCCTGCCGGTGGCCGCCACCCTGCGCAACCTCGACACCTCGCTGGAGGAATCGGCGCGCACGCTGGGCTGCGGCCGCTGGGGCGTTTTCCACAAGATCACCCTGCCGCTGCTGTGGCCATCGATGCTGGGCGGCGCGCTGCTGATCGCCCTGCACATGCTGGTGGAGTTCGGCGCCCTGTCGATCCTCGGCCTGCAGACCTTCACCACGGCGATCTACCAGCAGTTCGAGCTGGAATTCAGCAACGCCAACGCGGCCATGCTCTCGGCGGTGCTGTTGGTGCTGTGCCTGGCGATGCTGTGGCTGGAACTGCGGGTACGCGGCAAGGCCCGCCATGTGCGCATTGGCCAGGGTGTCGCTCGTCGCGCGCAGCCGCTGCGCCTGCGCGGCTGGATGCCACTGGGGCAATTGTTCTGCCTGGCCCTGGCAGTGCTGGGCAGCGGCATTCCGCTGGCGATGCTCGGCTACTGGCTCAGCGTCGGTTCGTCGGCGGCCTTCCCGGTCGCGGCCATCGGCAAGGCCCTGGCCACCTCGCTGTCGGTATCCCTGGGCGGCGCCGGTTTCTGCGTGCTGCTGGCGCTGCCGATCAGCTTCCTGGTGGTGCGCTACAAGGGGCGCCTGGCGATCTGGGCCGAGCGCCTGCCGTACCTGCTGCACGCCCTGCCCGGGCTGGTGATCGCCCTGACCCTGGTGTTCTTCGCCCTGCACTATGTGCCGGCGCTGTACCAGACCACCGCGCTGCTGATCCTGGCCTATGCCTTGCTGTTCCTGCCCTTGGCGCAGTCGCCGGTGCGCACCGCGCTGAACAAGGCCTCGCCGACGCTGGAAGAAGCCGCGCGCACCCTGGGTGCTAGCAGTTTCGCGGCGTTCTGCCGGGTCACCCTGCCGATCATCTTCCCGGCGATGGCGGCGGCGTTCGCCCTGGTATTCCTGGATGCGATGAAGGAGTTGACCGCGACCCTGCTGCTCAGCCCGACCGGCATGACCACACTGGCCACCGAGGTATGGGCGCACACTGCCAACGTCGAGTTTGCGGCGGCGGCACCTTATGCGGCATTGCTGATCGTCGTGTCGGGATTGCCGGTGTATCTGCTGACCACGCGGATGTATCTGAACAAAGCCTGAGACGTCATCGCGAGACAGGCCCGCACGTATTCGTGTACCGGACACGTGGCGGGCTTGCCCTGCGATAACGCGCAAAACGAAACTTCCTACCCGCTCCTACGCGCATACCTACAAACCAGCACATTTCCTACAAAATTCCTCTACATCGGGTTGATTTCCACACCGAACGAGGGCCTATAGACTCGACACCATGAAAACATCCGGTGACCGTCTCAAAGCCCTCCTGCTGGAGTGCCACCTGACCCCTTCCGACTTTGCCGCCCAGCGCAAGGTCTCGTCGCAGCACGTCAACAACTGGTTCAAGCGCGGCGTGCCCCAGGCCCGGCTCGATGAAATCGCCGACCTGTTCTGCGTACGCAGGCGCTGGCTGCGCAGTGGCGAGGGACCGAAGCATCCGACGCCTCTGGCTCCCGCGACACCAACGGCACCGGCCCTGGCGTTGCCGCCGCCGCTGCAGGCCCTGGACACGGACCTGATCCACCTGCCACTGCACCAGGTGCGCGATGGCAGCCTGCAGGCGCTACCAGGGCATTATCAGCCGATACCCCGGCGAGCCCTGGAGTGCCTGCAGGTCAACGCAGAAAAGGCCATCTGCCTCGGCATGCCAGGTAACAACATGGCCCCGCTGCTGCCCCAGGGCGCCCTGCTAGCCATCGAGCGCGGCTGCACCCGGGTGGTCGAAGGCGAATGCTACGCCCTGCTGCACAACGGTCGCCTGCGGGTGCAACACCTCACCCTTGGCCACAATGGCACGCTGTGCCTGCACAGCCATGACCGCCTCAACCACCCCAGTGAACGCTATACGGCCTATCAGCGCCGGGTGCAGAACGTGGAAATCCTCGGCTGGGTGTTCTGGTGGTCGAGCCTGCGCCCGGCACGCCCCGGCTGAAGCACCTCACTTTTTGCTGGGCATGTGCCACACACACGGGTATGCTACGCCGCACATCATGCCCCCTGATGGTGCAAGCCGCATTCCAGAGGGCCTGGCGACGTCTCACACAGCCGTCCGCCATCTTTTTCAGGCCATGTTGCCAACTGTTTAAGGCGGTTGCGGCTTATCAAAAATGAGCCAAGACCGTCCCCGAGAAGCCGGCCACAAGCCGGCTTTTTAATTCCTGTCGATTTCTCCAAGATGGCCTGCCCCGACGTCGCTCCTGCCGACGCCGGCTATCTGCTGCGGCAGGCTGCTCAACACCGGCCTGAACAGCATGCGCGATCGGTACCCGCCCCCCAGACTGCGTTCGACCATGCCTTCGGCACTCGGCACCGCGCCGCCATGCAAAGCCATGAACATCGACACGACCTCACGCACGTGCGCTTCGGCGTGCTCCCCCTGCAGCGGTGCACACAGGCCGATCAGTACGCGAAAATAGTCATCACCCTTGAGCAGGCAGAAGAAGCGTTTCGCCGACGTCTGCGCATCCTCGACGCGCAGACGACCTGCAAGCGAAGCACGCATCAGCAACTTGGTCATCTCCTTGAGCATGTGCTGTGCACCCGCCTCGTAGAACATGCAGGCCAGCTTCGGCTCCTGACGGGCCATCGCCACGATGATGCGTTGCAGCGCGACCGCCTCGCTGCTGCAGATCAGGTCCAGGTACTTGCCACCGATCTTGAGCAGAACCGACTCGATACTGGCATGCGGCGAAAACTCGAACAGCCGCTCTGGCAGCTGCTCGTCGCACTTGGCTGTGATGGCTGCCGAGAACAACGTCGCCTTGTCACTGTAGTGGTTGTACACAGTCAGCTTCGAGACCCCCGCCTCGGCGGCGATCGCATCCATGCTGCTCCCCTCGTAGCCTTTGCTCAGAAAGAGGCTCTTAGCCGCTTCAAGGACTGCCTTGCGCTTCGCTTGATCCTTGGGACGACCCGATCTACTCACCATCACCGGTTGTTTGGACATCTGATTTCCATACCATTCTTGTTTAATTTTTAGATGACTGGCCCCTCCAGCCCGCATTGCTGCGAGCCGGCCAGTCAAGTGTTGCAGGCTAAGACGGCCCGGTCGGCGACCAGGCAGCCGGCAAGGCTCAGGCTCCGTACGAAATGTATCTGCACTCGCCCATACTGCGTTCGTACAGACCCTAGGGCACGAACAATCGCTGCCCTTGCTGTGCATAGGTTTCGCTAGCCTCGGCCGTGCGGCCGGCACCGAAGACATCACTGATATCGAACGGCACCTTCACGCCACGTTGCGCTGCGGGGCGCTGCTCGATAACCGCCAGCCAGCGCCGCAGGTTCGGCAGGTCCTGCACATCGACACCCGACCACTCGTGGCCGCGGGCCCAGCACCAGTTGGCGATATCGGCGATGCTGTAGTCCCCGGCCAGGAACTCATGCTCGGCCAGACGCCTGTCGAGCACAGCCAACAGGCGCTTGCTTTCGGCCTGATAGCGAGCGATCACACTTGGAATGCGTTCTGGAAAGTAACGGTTGAAGACGTTGGCCTGGCCCATCATCGGGCCGACACCGCCCATCTGGAACATCAGCCACTGCATCACCGTCGAACGCGCCTTGGTCTCCTCGGGCAGAAGTGCGCCGTGCTTCTGGGCCAGATAGACCAGGATGGCGCCGGACTCGAAGACGCAAAAGTCCTCTGAATCACGATCGACGATCACTGGAATGCGGCTGTTGGGGTTCAACGCCCTGAAGGCTTCGCTTTCCTGCTCCCGCGCGGCAAGGTCCACCAGAATGGCCCGGTAGGGAGTGGCGAGCTCTTCCAGCATCACCGAGACCTTCCAACCGTTTGGCGTAGCATAGGTATACAAGTCAATCATCGGTTAATTCCTCGAACAGATCGTCTGACTGAATCAGCGTTCGGAAAGCGCAATGCCGGACACATCGGCGCTGGGTTCGGTGCGCCTGGCGAAATGGTGGATGAGGTAGGGTATGCCCACGGCGTTGCAGAACAGCGAGACGAAGATCGCCAAGGCGCAGAACACCCCGAACAGGCGGGTGAAATAGGATTCGCCCAGTCCGAGCACGAGGAACCCCGCACACAGCACCAGCGCGCCGGTCCACAGCGCCTCGCCAATGTCCTCGAAGATCATCACCACCAGTTGCTGGGCCGACAGGTGCGCCGGGGCGTGCCGCGCGTGGTAGAAGCAATGCAGGGTTGCGTCCACCACCAGGCCGAACATGATGCAGCCGATCATCGAGGTACCCACATTGATCGACAGGCCCAAGGCCCCCATCACACCGAACACCGCCACCAGCGGCATGATGTTGACGACCACTGCGACGGCGGCGATCTTCCACGAACGAATGAGCAGGTAAAACGCGACCAGCATGCAGGCGACCGCGAACAGGATGCTCCACAGCATGCCGTCGAGCAGCAACTTGACCATCGCCGATTGCATCACCGAGTACGATGTCAGGCTGTGCTCGAACACACTCGGCTGCCGGTCGAGGTAATCGTTCACCTGGTCAAGCACCTGCTGCAGCTGGGCGTGAGGCATTTGCTGCAGGCGCACGCGCACTCGGGTGGACTGGTTGTCGTAGTCGATGAAACGCGTCAGTTCGTGGTCCGGCCCCGCCAGCGAGTAGGTGAAGACGTATTGCTCGGCCGCCTCCCGACTGTCAGGCAATACCTGGAAGCGCGGGTCGCCTCCATTCATCTCGCGATGGATATCGCGCAGGAAGTCGACCACCGACAAGGTCTTGTCCACCCCAGGGATTCGCCCGAGGTAATCCTGCAGCGCGGCGATCTCGCGCAACGCAGCGGGTTCGAGTACCCCGCCCTTGTCCTGGGTCCGCAGGCTGACCTCAAGGTTGGACACGCCACCGAGCTCACGCTCGACGAAGTCCGTGGACACCTTCACCGGTGCTGACCGATCGATGAAGTTGAGGAACGAGGCTTCCACATGCAGGCGACCGATCGGCAGCAGCGCCAGGGCCACAACCGCGACCGTCAGCAACGGCAGCGTGCGCGGCGAACGATACAACGGCGCGAGGCGCTCCACCCACCTGGCATGGTGCTTGTGCTCGGACCGTCGCACGCGCCTGGCCGGCGCGCACTCAAGCAGGAACGGCATCACCAGGTAGGACAGCACATAGGCAAGGATTGCCGCCAGCGCGGCGATCACGCCGAACGAGCGGATGGGCGCCACCTCGCTGACCGCCAGGGTGAGAAAGCCGATGGCCGTGGTGAAGGAGGTGAGGAAACACGGCACGAAGTTCTGCCGCAGCGAGCGACGTGCGGCCTCGAGCACCGGCAGGCCGTCGTTGAGGCCCTGCCGGTGGGTATCCAGCAGGTGCAGGCAATCCAGCACGGCGACGCACATCATGATCGACGGCAGGCCGACCGTGACCGCGTTCATCGGCAACCCCAGGCGTCCCATGCTGCCCAGCAGCAGCGCCGTGCACAGGGTCACGACGGCCATCACCACCCAGACATCGCCCAGGTTGCGCAGGAACGCCAGCAGCAACACCAGCAGCACCAGCGAAGTCAGAGGAATGAAGACCTTGAGATCCTTCCACATGTCGCTGGTCACCTGTTGCTCGACCACCGGCTCGCCGGCGACGTGGTACAGGGTGAAGCCGCTGCCTTGCATGATCGGCGCCACGCTCGCCAGGATCCGCTCGAACTTGCCTTCGCCAGCCGCCGAGCGGACCTCGATGAGGATCGCCGCCACCTGCCCGTCCGGCGAGATCAGGTCACGCTGGTACAAGGGGCTGGCGCGCAGCTTGTCGAGCACCCGTTGGCGATCGTACTGCGTCGGCTGGGCCAGCGCCTCGGCCACCGGCAGGATATCCAGCGCCTGCTCCTGGCCATGAATGATGTTGACCGAGGCGATGCTGGTCGCCTTGGCCACGTCGGGCAACTGCTTGAAGCGCTCGGTGACCGCCTCGAGCCTGGCCATCGCCTGGTCGCTGAACAACGCCTGGGGTGGCAGGGCAATCACCACCATGCGGTCTTCACCGAAGCGCTGCTTGAACGCTTCGTACTGCTGGCGCTCGGTGTTGCCTTCAGGCAGGAAGGAGTCGATTGACGCGTCGAACCGCAGTCCCAGCGCACCGGGCGCGATTGCCAGCACGGCAATCAATACCCACAGCGCATTCAACCTGCGCCAGTTGATCAGAAATCGAATGATTGCATCCATGCCCATGGGTGTACCTCGCGCGATGGCGATCCTTTCATTGTCGTCGGTGCATCAACCGGCCCTGGCGGCCAGCTGAGCAATGATTAACCCGGCAATACCAAACAGGCAGACGACACCCACGGCATAGGCCAGGGTCCGCCATGGCTGCCAGCGCGCCAGGTAGGTCACGGTGTGCACGATGCGTGCAGCGGTGAACAGCGAGAACAGCCATACCGCAGGCCCTGCCGGTCCCTCGAGCAGCACGTAGATGCCACCGAGCACGAAGAACAATGGAATGTTCTCCAGGTCGTTCATCCACGCCTGGGAGGCGCGGGAGACCTGCGGCAATTCCTCGGCACTGGCGGGGCGGCCGACGAACCCGGCATCTTCGGCATTCTTGAAGGTCAGGCGGCCAATCCGGTATGCGCCCTGGTAGAGCGAGATCGCGAACATCTTGGCGAACAGCACCAGGACACACAGGGTGTAGCTGTACAGAACAACGCTCATATCTACTCCTTTAGATAACTTCCGGTGTTTTGGTCGATGCCCCGGCGGTTCAGGCCTCCGGGGCAACTCCAGTGTAACAGCCGGGCTCTTTTCAACCGGAGCTTAAAGCGATACGCGCCGCACGAATTCCTCGGTGTCGAACTCGAACGCAAGCTTTGCGCCGGTCGCCTTGTCCGAGCCCCAGCCTTCCTTGAGCACGGTCATCACGGTCTGGCGGAAGCGTGGCGAGGTCACCCACATCAGCGAGAACATCTTGTTGCCCATGATCATCTTGTTGATCGCCCGCGAGGCAATGGCCAGCGAAGGCACCGGGGTCTCGACGCAGTGCCACCACCAGTGTGGCGAGAACAGCACGTCACCCGCCTCCAGGGTGGTGGTGTACTTGGGAATGTAGCGATACAGCGGATAGCCGTCGGCCTCGATCTCGTCGTGGCTCTTGCGCCAGTCGAGCATGGTTGCGGCGTAGAACATGTCCTTGCGGGTAATCGGGTGCATCCACATCGAGTGCTTGGGATGCACGAAGGTCCACTTCTTGACGCCGCTGATCATGGTGAAAAGGTTCGGTCCCCCGGTGCAGTGCCAGCCCGAAATCACCCCGCCGGCAGACAGGAACATCTGCGTCGACATGATCCGCTTGTCGCGGGTGCTCAGGTAGCGCCCCAGGGTCGGCAGGTCGAGTTCCTGGCGCAGCTCGGGGTGCTTGTTGAACAGGTCCTCGGTGTGGCCCGGGTAGTAGGTACCTCCGCCAAGGATGTTCTCCACCACTTCGGCGATCGGCAGGTCGATGTACTGCAGCGCCTTCTCGTTCAGTTCGTTGCCCCGCACGCGGGTCGCCACCTTGACATCGCCGTAGTGCTCGGCAAGGTATTGCGGGGTCCATTTGCGCACTGACTCCCAGTCCTTGGCAGCGCCGCGGAACACCACCGGGGTGTTGGGTTCCAGGTAGATCTTGTGGAAGTTTTCCGGCGACAGGTCCTTGAGCTCGACCTCCGGCACCGGCAGCGTCGGAGCGTCGCCGTAGGCCCGGGACTGCTCCTGGATGCGCGCCTCGATGCGCCGGGTGCGCTCGATGCATGCCTGCGAGCCATAGGGGCCATGTTCCTTGCGCCCGACGAAATAGTAGCGGCGGAGGAAATCCGCCCAGTACTGGCTACGGGTCAGCCAGTCGATCTTCGGGTCGTGGGTCAGGTCGATGGTCGGGAAATCCACGTGGGCGAAACTGCCGGAATTCATCACTTTGTCCATTGCTATCACTCTCCCTGTTGTCTTATTGGGTTTCACTGTTGAAATGCGCTGCGACGTCCTGCGGCGCACCTTGCACCGCACCGCTGCCGAACAGCCGAGCCAGGGCCTGGACGGACCACTCGGTCAAGCCGATATCCTGGAGCTGCGCCATGGGGTTGCCGAACAGGAACTGGCGCACATGCGGGCGCAGTTCGAGCGACAGCAGGTCGATGCGAATCGCCACGGCCGGGGTGTTGTAGTTGCTGTAGTAGCGCACCTCGGAGATCGCGCTCACCCCCATGAAGCGGTACAAGGCCTGGTGCTTGGGCGGTACGGCGAACACCACGTCGGTACAGCCGCGGGTGAACTTGGCGTGTTGCAGGGCGATGCGGAACAGCGAGTACACGCACAACATGCGCTCGGGGTCATGGATGCTGTAGTTCATCGCCCCGAAGTGCTCGGTGCTCACCGCCAGCATGCCGAACTCGACCAGACGGCGACCTTGTTTGCGCAAGGGCGCCAGGCAATCCTCGAACACCGCGTCCATCGGCAAGGCAGCCACCGAGTCGGGAATCGAGGTCAGGGTCATCGCCACCTCCCCCTCCACCTTGCCGACGAAGGTCACGGTCTGCGGGTTGAGCAGGAAGCTGTTGGTGTACAGCCCATTCTGCGCGGGCGCTGCCAGGCCCTTGCGGAAGTAGGCGCCATAGACCAGGCGATAGGCGGCCTCGCGGTCGTCGATCGATTTGGCCTGCCCCAGCAACACCGGTGCGCTGGAGTGCAGTTCGCTGGCCGGGCAACGCGGTTGGTGATCCGGCTGTTCGCCAGCCTCGGCGATCGCCTGGTCAACCCTCAGGCGCTGGCACAGGTGCTTCACCTCGCGCGGCCATTGCCCGCCATTGCAGGTTTCGCAAGGCAGGCAATGCAAACGCGCGGCCGCGCCGATGGCCTCCACCTGCACGACCTGCGCCTCGAAGGCCAGGTCGCGCCGAGCGATGTCGTCGCGGCCCTGCAGTGTCAGCACCTGGCCCACGCGTACTGCCAGGGTCGTCTCCAGCACCAGTGCCAACTCGCTCAGCGAACATAGCCGCGCCGTGCCCCGGACATCGTCGACGCTCAGGATCCAGGTCCCCCCTGCCTCGTCAACACATCGTTTTTCTACGTCTGTACTCAACAAAGGTCTCATCAGCTTCACTTCCTATCGATTGAACGAGAACATCCCTATCGCTACCTTTCGAAGCCCAGATCCATGCGTGTCGTGCTCCTCCCTGCCAGTTGCGTCATTGCTCAAGGGTTTTCCAGCACTGGCCGCTCTCGACCTTCGCGCGTTGCCACGACCCGTGCGTTTGAGGCGGTGGGCGCAGGCTCGCGCGGCCGGATAAGCCGGACGATCGGCAAAGTGATGACCGTCGCCGCGAGCGCGACAACCATGAGAATCGCGTAGAGGTCGGCCGTGATGACGCCGATCTCCAGCCCGACCGTCAGCAGGATGATTTCCATCACCCCCTTGGTGTGCATCAGGGTCGCCACGACGAATGCGTCGGGACGGCAAAGCCCCGTGCAGCGCGCCACCAGGTACGAGACCCCGGCCTTGCCCAGCGCGCCGACCAGCAGGAACAAACCGCCCCATGCCAGCAGGCCCGACCAGCTACCTGCCTCGATGTTCACGTTCATCGCCGCCGTGCCGAAGAACAGGGGTGCGAAGAACAGGTTGACCAAGGCCTGCGGTCCCTTTTCCCAGAACTCGCGAAGGCCCTGGTGACGGCGGAAGGCGATCCCGGCGATGAAGGCGCCGATGGTCACGTGGGCGTTGGCCAGGTCGGTGATGACACAGAAGGTGAACAGCACGATCAGCGCCGCGACCAGTGGCCGTGACGGATCACTGCCGGCGGTCGCGGACGAAGGCGCGACCAGGCGGCGGCTGACCACGAACTCGGCCACCGCCACCAGCACGATCAGGGTGATGCCGGAATACAGAATGCTCGCCGAGCCCGTGCTCGATAGCAGCACCAGCACCAGGGACAGGGCGAACCAGGCGAGGATGTCGGTGATCACCGCTGCGTTCATCACCAGCGGCGCCAGCCGGTGGTGGAGAAAACGCGGATCGGCGAGGATGCCGGCCAGCACCGGGACAGCGGTGGCCGCCATCGCGACGCCAAAGAACAGCATGTAGGGCAGCCGATCGACATGGCCGGAGAACACGCCGTGGCTGGCATAGCCAAGCAGCACCCCAGCCAGTCCCGCGCCGATGAAACCGAACACCGCGATCGGCAACGCCCCACCAGCCTTGGCCTGCGATCCACCATGGCTCCCCGAGCCGGTTTCCAGCCCCAGGCCAAACATGATGAAGATCAGGCCGATCTTGCCCAGCGCCATCAGGCCGGTGACGTTGGCGAACAACGCGCCGGTCAGGCCGGGATCGATCGCGCCCAGTACCATCGGCCCGACGATCACGCCGGTCAACAGATACCCGATGACTGCGGGCTGACCCAACCAGAAACTGACGCGGCCCAGACAGTGGGAGACCCCGAGGATCACCAGCAATTGCATGAAGATGTTTGCCGAGTTCATGGTCGATCAATCCTTGCGCGCCGCGGCGCCTGAGTGCTGTCCGATGAGTCGTCCATCGCCGAAGGGTTCGACCGGCCGCTGCCCGGGGTTGGTCGGGTGCACGCGCCAGCGAGCAGCAACGGCGTGCAACGTGACCACCAGCAACGCGGCCAGGCAGACGAGGACGCTGTAGAGAATCGCCGGGATCGCCATGTCGACACTGCCCAGCAGGCTGGCGATGACCAGCGCCAGGGCACTGTTCTGGATGCCGATCTCGACAGTGATCGAACGGGTCTGGGCACTGCCGAGCCCCGCCATCCTGGCTGCCAGCCAGGCAAGGCCCATGGTGCTGCCGAACAGCGCCACCAGGCTGAAGCCCAGGCGCGCGGCATAGGCCTGCAGCAGCGGGAATTCCTTCACCACCACCACCAGGATCATCAGCATGAGGAACGCGAAGCCGAGTATCCGCAGCAGCGGTTCCAGACGTTTGCAAGCAGTCGGCCAGAGCCGCGCCAGCCCCATGCCCAAGGCCAAGGGCAACAAGGTGAGGAGGAACAGGCGCACGACGGTGTCGGCCATCGGCAGTTGCACGGTCTGGCCGAGAACGCCGTAGTGGGCCAGCGCCAGCGCCACCAGCAGCGGCACGCTGATGAAGGCGATGCAACTGGAAATCACGGTCAGCGAGATCGACAGCGCCACGTCGCCCTTGAGCAGGTAGGTGATGGTGTTTGAGGCCACCCCGCCCGGACACAGGCACAGCACGATCACCCCCAGGGCCAGGGTGCCGTCGAGCGCAAACACCCAGTTCACCCAGAGCCCCATCAATGGCAGCAGCAGCACCTGCCCCAAGGTGCCGATGGCGACCCCGGTCGGCGCCTGCAGCAGGTCGACGAAGTCTTTGCGGCGCAGGCCCAGCCCCATGCCGATCATCATCACGAACAACAGCACCGGGGCGATCAGCCTGGCCAGTTCTATGGTTTGCATGCGTGTTCTCCTGGCTGGCCCAGGCCCAACTGGGCCTGGAGAAATGCCACCACCGCCTCTTGGGCCAGGTAAGTGGGGTGGTCCTGTTCGTCGACATAACTCACGCCCAGCACCGAATGGGCCCAACGCCCGATGCCATGGGGGTTGTCCGCCGACGAGTCGATTTCGCAAGCGACGAAACGCTCGCCGAAAGCCTGCTTCAGGCTTTCGAAACGGGCGTCTGGGACCGCCGGGTCACCGGTGAAGCGCAGGCCGAGTACAGGAATGGCCTGTTCGGTCGAGCGCCGTACGACAGCGTCCAGCGTGTCCTGCTCGATACCCAGCGCACCGGCCTTGGCAGCGGACAGGGCGAAGGGCAGCGAGGGGTTTGCCAACACAGGGGCGATGACTGCAGGGTCCGCCATCATGGCCAAGCCAAAGCCACCGGTCAGGCACATGCCGATCACCCCCACTCCTGGGCCTGGACTGGCCGCGTGCGCCGCTCGGGCCAAGGCCCGCAGCCAGTCGGTAATCGGGCTGCTGCGCCGGCTGGCCAGGACCCGGAACTCCCGCGAGATGCAGACCTGGCCCATGCAACCGGCCACCGACAACGCCGAGACCCGCACCCCTGGCTTGCCGAACAACACCGGCATCCACACGCCAAGGCCCGCATCGGCAAGCCGCCGGGCCAGGCGCACCACGCCATCGTGCAGTCCGGGGACTTCGTGCATGAGCACCACCGCGGGCCCCTCGCCCAGGCGAAAGACCTGGCGAGTCACGCCCTCGTGGGAAAACTGGAAATCCGAGCAACCTGCGAAAAGGTCGCCAGCGAGCGCTAGATCGTTCATTCAACCATCCGTGGTAAGCCATCCGCGGCAGGTGCTCGGCCAACAGCCGGCCACCCGCTCGTGCATGCCGCCCGCGCCTTGCTGACCAAGGCGCGTGGCGGCGTCGGTCAAGCCTTCAGGCGCAGTCTCGTGCCTGGTCAGCAACGCGCCTCACCACCCTGGACGGGGGTGGCGCTTCGAGCGGCGCCATCTTCAGATCCTCCAGACGCAGGTCAAGCTCGCGCAGCGAGCGGTCGATGTGCCGCCCCATGAAGATCCGCCGACGGACCATGAAGTCCATGAGTGCGAAGATCAGCAGCCACTTGCGCCGCCCCGCCTTGCCTTCGCGAACCAGCTTGGCGAACTCGGGCTTGTACGGGTTGTAGCCAAGCAGCTTGAGATCCGAATACATCAGCAGCCAATTCAGGGTGAAGTTGCTCAACACCGGGTTGGCATGCACTTTGTTCTGCACCAGGCCCAGTTCGATGACTGTGTTGGTGACGCGCGCCTGGTCGTAGTCCCAGGCATGGAACGGCGCGAGGATGCGCGGCAGCTTGATGCCCTCGCCATGGCGTTGCGGGTTCCAGAACAGCGCCCGCTCGTGTTCCTTGAACACGCCGTTGGCAAACAGTTCATGGGGCGTCCAATCCTGGGCGATACGCTCCGCCGGCATCTCGTAGAGCATGCGCTCGGGCTCCGGCTGGCCGGGTGAATAGCCGGTGAAGATCAACGGGATGTCCTTCTCCACGGCAAAACGCAGCAGGTCCCCTTCGCGGATGTCCAGCCAGAAATAGCAAACCGTGTGCACTGCCCCCTTCGGGCCCTGGTTCATCAGCAGATGGCGGATGAAACGCCGGTAGACGCTCTGGACCGGACGGTGCACGTGATGGTCCACCCCGAGTGCCTTGACCGTCCGCCGGATGTTGTCCCAGGTCCTGGCCGGTATGTCGAAATCGCTGGTATACGCCAGCACCTTCAGGCCGTAGTCCACCACCAGCCGGTGCAGCAGGTAGCAACTGTCCTTGCCACCACTGAAGGAGACAATGCAGTCGTACTTCCTGCCACTGCCCTTGGCGGCGCGCAAAGTCGCCTCCAGGTCCTGCTGGAAGCGCATGCGCTGCGCGTCCTGGCGCAACCGCCCCCCCGCCTGCGAGATGCGGCACAGGTTGCAGGTGCCGTCCGAATCCAGCGCCACGCCTTCGACGTCGTCGGTCAGCAGGCAGCTGACACATACTTTCTTGAACATACCGACCAGCTCCTTTCTATCCTTGTCGTGCTCCGATAACGGTCCGTGTCAGGTCACGCGTTCACGGCGACCTGGGCGTGTGGCAGGCGGGCGTATGCTTGCCGGGCCAGTTGCAGGGCCTCCCCAAGGAAATCGCCATAGGCGGTCAGTGCCTGCTCGCCGATGGCGACCAGGTGCTGGGTGTATTCAGGCTTGGCTTCGAGCAACTCGGCGACCACGCGGAAGTTGGTATCGGTATGGCCAAAGTCGAATCTCACATGCTCGGCCAGGAAGGAAATACTTTGCTGGCCTTCTTCACACAGCGCTGCGGCACAGGCTTTCAACAGTGCTGGGCCGTATTGGGTGGTGATCAGTTCAATCTCCACATCAATGGCAAGTTCGGCCCACGGTGCATCTCCGGCCACCACGTCCTTGTGCAACTGGTGATAACGGCGCACCGAAGGCGTCAGATTGGAAACCAGCAAGTCGTCGGTATTGATCGGCATTCCCGGATACTTCGCATTCCACAGGTTCACCAACTTGTGGACATCCGCCGCCGCCCACTCGTGGTGACCGTCTTCTTCTTCGGTGTGCTCCTTGAAGAACTCGGCCAGCCTGTTCAGGCCCAGGGCCTCGCAGCGCACGCCGGCCGTGGCCAGGTACTCCGGAATAGGCGTAGTCAGTGCCGCGCTCATGGCGCTCCAGTAGATCATGAAGAGGTTCACCAACGGCGCGTCCATCGGCGCGTTGAACAACGCCTGGACATCGTCACGGGCGGCAAACTTCTCACGTGCCGCCGCGATACGAATCTGGTACTCGTTCATCATGATCGGATCATTGCCAACATTCATTTTTCACGCTCCTTTGTAGGATGAATAAAACCTTTAAAGTCCATGAAACAGGCGATCGCGGCCAAGGGACGGACAGTCATATCCTCCCGTTTCAAACGATCGCATTTACTGCAAATGGCCCGCATGAACATGCGCGCGCAACTACATTGCCCTGTCAATCAGAAGTAATAGTGAACCCCTGCGTACAATTGATCGTTATCCCTGAACTGGCCGAAGATACCTTCGTCATGCCCGGCAAAATGCATTCCGCCAGTGCGCAGTTCCCAGTCGTCGGTGACCCGCCAGCGCAATTGCAGGCGCCAGAAACGGTCGGTCATGTTCATGAACTCGCGCCCCTGGAACTCCAGCCACAGGTCCTCGCCCTTGAGCGGCACGTTCACCCGCCATGTCACGCTTGGCCGGTACTTGTCCGGCTGCATGTTGCCGTTGTGGTTACGGATGTAGTCGAGGGTGTACTGCAGGTTGATGTAGGTCCGCGAGGCGAAGGTGTAGTCCATGCCGGCCACTCCCCTGAGCGTGTCACGGCGCTCGACCAGACCCGGCACAGCCATGTCGTAGCTGACATAACCGGCATCGGTGACGTACGCCAGTTCGCCACGCACACCGATCCCGTCACGCCCCGACTCGAACGCCATCGACGTGGTGTGCTGGCGGGCGTGATAAGGCTGCACGGTACCGACTGCCCTGCCGCTGGCGTCGAAGCCCTGGATATCGGCGCGAAATGCCGCCATCTGCTCGAACTGGTAGGCATAGTTGAACGACAGGTCATAATTGTCGCGCCGCAGCACTCGCCGAGCGGCAAACACGCTGTCGCCCAGCGGACCACCTTCAACCTTGGTCGAGCGCTCGCTTAACCCCAGTCCGCGCACGTAGTTGTTCTCCACGAACAGGCTCCATTCCTCGCCTGGCTGGGCCAGCAGGTCCTGACGGAACTGCGGCTGCCAAAGCACCTCGAAGAAATCGCCGCCATCAAGAAAGTAGCGACCGCTCACCGCGGTCACCGGCCACTTGCGTTCGAAGCGGGTATGGATCAGGAAGCTGCGAAAATCCTGGGGTGTGAAGCTGTCGATCACACTGACCTCGTCCGCCACCCCCCACTGGATCACCTGCCGCCCGATGCGCCAGCTGGTCGTCTCGCCTTCCCATTCGACGTACCCTTCCCACAACCTGGCAGTGCTTTCGTTTTCGTCGGCTGCCGAACGCATGCGCTTGTGCTCCAGCTCCAGGTCCGCCGAAACCAGCGTGCGCAGGCCGTCGGCCTGGTGATCCAGCTCGACCCGGCCGCGACCTCGCAGGCCATTGTCCAGGCTCGACTTCAAGGCGCTCGAGCCCACCTCGCCACCGCTGCCCAGGCCAACCGCCGAGCGCAGGTCGAGAAACCCCGTCACCGTGTTCTGGCCACCCAGGGCCGCCAGCGCCTGGGCGCTCACGCAAGGCGCGCCAGCCAGCGACAAGACGGCTGCAAGTGTTCGGACAATCCCGACCATCACTCCACCATCCTGCTGGTTTCGTCACTGACCAGGCGTTGCACGTCCGCAGGTTCGGCAAAGTGCTCGATGCCCTTCTCCATCTGCCGCACCGTCACCAGCGACGCAGGCAGCCCGGTATCGACGCGAACCCAACGTCGCTCCATCAGCGTCTGATGCCCGTTGCGCAGATCATTCACCTGCACGAAACGCTCGTACAGGGCAGAGCCGTATGCCTGCACTTCGGTGCGCCGAACCTGCTTGATCAACTGGCCGGCAGCATCGAAAAAGTCGATCCGACTGGGGAAGTAACTGCCGTCGGCGCGGATGTAGTAGCGGCGCTTGGCATACGCCGAGTTCGACGACGGCTTGGCCTGGCAATCCACCACATGCACTGCGAAACCTTCCTCGCTGGCCTGCTCCACATAGCTGAATGTCCAGTCCTCGAGGTTGATCTTCTGCAGATCCTCGTAGATCAAGTCGGACCCGACCCAGGTCTGGTGCTTGGAAGATACCCGCCGAACCCGGCTGGCGGCCGGCAGGTACAGGTATTGCAGGTCCTCGGCGCCACGCACCTCCTCGTTGAAGGTGGCGATGTTGCGAATGCTGCGGGGATAGAAGAACTTCTGCAGGTCGAGGTCACCCTGCTCGCCTGCCAGGTGATACCAAAGCAACCCGCGCTGCCGCTTGGTTCCAGCCTTGTCGGTCAGGGTGACCAACAACATCGAGACCGAATCCTTGCCGGTTGGGCGGTCCTCGGAACGCTCGATGATATCCCTTGGCACCAGGTTGCCCGCCGGCATGCCAGCGAAGGCCAGCAGCGGACAGAGCACGCCGATGATCATCAGCAAACGCTTCATGGCTGCACGCTCCCGGCCTGGCGATAAGTGGCGAGCATGCCGCCGGCGAGGCCTGCAGGGCGGTGGACCTCCTCCAGGGCGAGGTGCTGGTCGGTTTCGCGCAGCGCCTCGCCGATGCAGATCGCAGCCGTGTCCAGGACACGCTCGTCCTTGCCTGGAACGCCAAGAGCGAAACGCACCAGGGCATCGCCAGGGCCGGCCGAGCCCCCTGGATTGAGCGCGCCACGCACACCGTAGCCCACATACAGATGATTGAGGAAGGCGCGAGCATGCATGGCCGTGAACTGCGCGCCAGCCATGAGGAACACGCCATGGACACCCACCTGTGACTCGTCGCCCAACTGCAACAGGCCGTGGAAACGGCGTACCTGGTCAATGCGCGAACGAACTTGCTTCACCAACCCATGCGGCTCGCGCATTGCCGCCAGCAAACGACGCTTGCCCAGCAGGTCAAGGCCCGTGCCGAAGATCAGCGCCTGGTCGCGACAACGCTCGAACAGGGTGCGATCACGTAGCGCGAGGAAACCACCGATGGTCGTCGGCATCTCCTTCGTCGCGCTCAGCAACACACCGTCTGCCAGTGCGCACAGGGCCTGAACGATGCTCAGTTCGTCATGGTCACGCCAGTCGCAGGCGTACTCGCGGATCAGACAGGCATTGCTGAGGATCCGCGTCGCGTCGAGTAGCAGCGGGATGCCGTAACGATCAGCCACTGCCTTCACTGCACGCAGGTTGTCCAGCGAAACGGGTACGCCGCCAATGGCATTGGTGCAGGCTTCGACCAGCAGGAAAGGTATGCGCTGGCGGCCCACACGCTTGATCGCCTGCTCCAGGGCCACGCAGTCCAGGTCAGCGCGAAATTGGCCACCGGCATCTGCCGTCGACACCGTGCAGTATGTGGCGCCCCTGAGCTGCAGGTGCGCCTGCAGCGTGGGAAATGGCGCGCTGCCAAGCACGCAGTCGCCCGCCGTGACCAGGGCGTTGACCAGCAACGCCTCCGCCAGCCGCCCCTGGGCCAACGCCAGCACCTGGGGCAGGCCGAACAAGGCCTGGAACGCCGCAGCCAGTCGCTCGTCCAGCTCACCGTCGCCGTCCTGGCGCAATAGAGGAACGCTCGGGTAGTCGCGGTGCATCAGGCTGTCGGTCTGGTAGTCGTCCAGGACCAGCCGCGACGGTATCAGGTCGAGGTTGAACCCATGTTGAGCCAGGACCCGCGCGCGGGCCTCGACGGTGTCGGCCAGCAACGTCATGCCAAGGCTCCCTCGGACACGTCGATGATCCTGTGGTTCATGCGATTGAGGTCGAAGAACATCACCTTTGGCAGCACGATCGGTTCACGGAAACCCGGCACCAGGTCATGCAGCAGGTGGTTCACACACTCAGTGGCCAACAGCGATGTCGCGATCAGAGGCCCCACAGCTACCGTTGGCACCTTGCCAACCTCGAGGCTGCGGACGATCGCCTGCATGTGCTGGGGCACGAAGATTTCGTCGAAGATCCGCGGCAGGGAGCCCTGCTCCTTGGCCACCTTGAGCGTCTGCGTCCAGTACTCCATTCCCAACCCTTGCGGTGAGGAGCACAAGGCAAAGCAGCCGAAGCCCATGATCGGCCCGACAACGCTGAACACCCCACGCTCGCGTGCCTTGCGGTGGATGGACTCACGCAGCGAGTGGGGTACGTTGGCATCCAGGCAGTCGACCAGGATGTCAGCGCCCGACAAAAACTCGTCCTGGTTGTGGTCGGTGATACCTTCGACAAAGATCTCGACCTTGGCCCGGGGATTGAGGTCGAGAATCAGCTCGCGATACACCAGGGCCTTGTTTCGGCCCAGCGAAGCACCCGTCGCGGCCCATTGGCGGTTCATGTCGGGCGGATCGAAAGCGCCCGGATCAGCCAGCTTGAATGACTGTACGCCCATCCGGCACAGGGTGAGTGCCATGGCGCCACCCACGCCGCCACAACCGGCGATCACCACCCGGCTGGACGCAAGCTTGTCGATGCCCGCCTCGGTCAACAGAGGTAGCGAGCGGTTCAGCATATCGTCGTTGCTCATCCTGAAACTCCTTTTCTCACGTGTGTGGATCCTTGCCTTGGCAATGCTGCCAAAGGCCGCCATGCCTCCTGCGAGACGCAGGAAGGACACGTTGCCAATACTTCCTTCGGCAAAATGTCACAAACAATTTCAAGCCGGCCCTATCGCACCGGCCAACTAATTAAACCGACGAGTAAATAAACAACGGCAAATCGCAGGCACAACGAGACACCACGCAGTAGTTGCGCAACACCGCCAATTAATAAAACCCTCAGTACACTATTGGCACTTTTAAACTGCAAAGTTTAATTTGTCAGTCGCTGGCGCGAACAAACTAAACTCGTAAGTTTAATTGCCAGGCAACCGAGCGCAGCAAGCCAAAGCAACCTTGAAAGCAGAACCAACAAGCCCGGCTCAAAAACAAGCATAAAAACACTTAAAATCAATGACTTGAAAATGCCAACTCAGGCTGGATAGACGCTGCAGCGCACAATAACACCCGAGAATTGCAGCCGCGTGCACAGTACTCGCCAAGCGTTTTGGCGTGGCCAATCCGGACGAACGCCAACAGAAGAAATAGTTATTAACTTAGAATATTCGCGGATACTAAACGGAGCGCCAAGACAATACAAGCCACTCTTTAGCCATTATCGATAGCCCTGCGCAACGAGGCGACTATCGCACGCAGCAGATGCGCGAGATAAAGCACAATCTATTATCCGGCACGCCTGTATTCAGCAGGCCCGCCGAAACATATGGCAGCGCTGCTCGATATCAGGGGGGGCAACGCTCGCACCCTGGCCATTGCCCGAGCAGCAGTCGGGACCTGCTCGGCATTGCAATTGGCTAGCGGCGATGCGGGGTATCAGGGGTTAGCGTTGCAGCGCACTTGAGATCGAACGCCGCGCGGGCGGCGCTCGGCTGCAAGGGTTGCGGCGGGCTCCAGCCACCCCGACGATCGGGCCAAGGCGCTGGACAAGGCAGGCGCTCTCAGAAGCGCGCCACCATCCCCACCCGCCAGGTACGTCCCGGCGCCGGCATGAAGCTCTGCGCCAGCGGGTCCAGGTAGTAGCGGTCGGTCAGGTTCTGCACCGACACATTCAGCTCGGTGTGCTCCAGCAGCTTGTACTTGAGGAACAGGTCGAACAACGCCACCGAGCGGTAGTCGATCTGCGGCGTGGTCGCGCCGGTCTGCCAGGGTTTGTCCATCTGCGCGGTGGGTCCCGAGCTGTAGGTCATGCGCCCGCCCACGGTCAGTGCCTCGTCGAAGAAGCGCATCCCGCCGAGCAGGTTGGCCGAGAAGCGTGGCGGGTTCTGGGTGTTGGTGTACGAGCCCATGTAGCTGCCCGACGTGCAGTCCGGGGTGTCCTGGGTGCGCTGGTAGCGATTGGCGCTGGCGCGCAGCTTGGCGGCGAAGGCCGCGTCGCAGGTCTCGGTCATCAGGTAGTAGGTGGCCGAAAGGTCGGCGAACACGCGCCCGGCATCGTAGTGCGACTGCAGTTCCAGCCCGCGGGTGTGGAAGCTGTCGGTGTTGCTGAAGGTCATCTGCCCCCACAGGCCAGGGCTCGGGTCGTAGTAGCGGGTGATGTAGTTCTTGATGTCGTTGTCGAACCAGGCCAGCTTGGCCGACGCCTCGTCGCCGGCGGTCAGCAGGTCGCTGCGCAAGGCACTCACGCCCACTTCCCAACTGCGCGAGCGCTCAGGCTTGAGATGCTTGCCCGGGGTGACCTGCTGGGTGCCCTGGCTGGTCTCGAACAGCGACGGCAGGCGCAGGCCCTCGGTATAGGAGGCATAGACGAAGGTGTCCGGGAGGAACTCGACATTGATACCGAAGGCCGGCGCGAAGCCACCGCCGCTGCTCTTGCCCTGCGGGGTGTAGTCGTAGCCGGTGACCACGTTGCTGACACTTTCGGGATGGACAACCACGTTGGTCGCGCCGGACTCGTTGAACGGCACGCCATTGAACGGCTCGTTGCTGTTCTCGAAGACGATGCCGTTGTTCAGGCGTGGGTCGGTGGCGTCGGTGTACTGGCCGTTATGGTCGGGGAACCACGTCATGCTGCCCCAGTGCCCCGGGCTGCTGGCGGTGATCCAGCGCATTTCCCGCTCTTCGCGGCGCGCCTCGGCCAGCACGGTGTTGTCCTTGGTCTGGTAGTGGGCATAGCGGCCGCCGCCCCACAGCGTCAGTGTTTCAGTGGGTTTGTATTCCAGGTTGCCGTTGAAGCTGAACTCCTGACGCGAGGCATCGCGCAACATGCGGTTGGCGTTGATGTCGTGCTGGGTGGAGACCACGTTGCTTTGCGGCTGCAGGTCCTCGAGCTGGAAGGCGCCGCCCAGGTCGAGTTTGAAATCACCATGGGCTGTGGTGAAGCGCGAAACGTTGGTCAGGTCGCCGCCGATGCGGCGGTTGTCCTGGCGGGACCAGGCGCGGTCGGTACGGTACAGCTGCGACTTGGGTGCCATCCAGGCCGCGCTCAAGGTACTGGTCTTCGAGTCGGTCATCCACAGCCTGCTGGTGAGGTCCACCCACGGATTGCCCTCGGGCAGGTAGTGATAGCGGGCGGTGTAGGTGTCGATCTGGATTTCGCTGGTGGGGTACTGATAGATGCCGGCGGTGCCGTAGCGGAAGATGTCCGAGGGCATGATCTCGCCCATGTGCCCGTCGAAGCGGCGATAACCCAGGTCCAGGGTATGATCGTCGGCCAGCCGCCAGGTGGTCTTGAGCAGATAGGAGTCGGTCTCGGACGACGAGTTGAGTACCTCCTCGCCGGCGTTGTAGGTATTGGCGACACTGGCCTGCTCGTCACCCCAGCGGTCATACAGGCGGTAGCGGTCCTGGCCCTTCTTGCCGGAAAAGTAGTTGCCCTGGTTGCGGTGCGCATAGGCCGCCACCAGGTCGAAGCGTTCATGGGAGTAGCCAAAGGCGGCGCTGCCGGACTCGGCCTTGGAGCCGAACAGGCTGCCGCGTTCGTCACGCGGCACCGCGCTCAGGTCCTCGTCCCTGGAGTTGCGGTTGCGGTGTTCGGGCTCCACGCCGTTGTTCCACAGGTTGCCGGTCAGGCGCACGCCGACATCCTTGCCATCGACCAGGATGTCATCGACACCGATGGTCTTCATCTCCACCGAGCCACCGATCGCTCCCGAGCGAGTGCTGGGGCCTTTGTTCACGGTGACACTGCTGATCAGGTCGGGGTCGATGTAGCTGCGCTGCTGGGTGCCGCCGTAGCCCCGGTAGACATCCACCGCCTGCTCCGAGCCATCGACCCTGACCGCCACCCGGCTCTGCCCCTGGATGCCGCGGATGTTGACGTCCAGCGCGCCGCCGTTGCGGCTGTCGCCGACCTGCACGCCGGCCACGCCCTTGAGCATGTCGCCCACCGAGACGGTGCTGAAGCGGTCGAGGTCCTCACGCGACAGGTGCACCGTCGAGCGTGGCGCGCGATAGGTGTCGCGCTGTGGGTCCAGCAACTCGCTGGCCGCGACCATGGTCGGCGTCAGTTCCGTCGCCATCGTCGATGCCTGGGCCTGCGGGATGAGGATATAGGCCCCCCGGGAGTTCGACAGCAGTTGCAGGCCGCTGTTGGCCAGCAGGCGCCGGGCCCCCTCCTGCACGGTGTAGCGGCCCTTGAGTGCCGGCGCGGCGCGGCCGCGGGTCAGCTCGGGATCATAGGACAGCAGCAGGCCCGACTGGCTGGCGAACACGCTTAACGTGGTACCCAGCGGGCCCTTGGCGATGTCGTAGTCGCGCAGCGTGGCATCGTCGGGCCGGGTAGAAGCCATGGCCGGGGCATCGGCGGCCTGAGCCAGGCTCGAAGCCGTGCCCATCAGGCAGCCGAGCATCGCACAACGCACGGCGAAGCTGATCGGGGACAAGCGTTGCGAAGGACGCGAAACAGGGGAAAGCCGACGGATTGCGGGCATGCTTTTCTCGCTCGTGAGGTCAGTGCCCGGCACTCGATGCGGGCTTGCACCCCTTCTGTCGCATGACGGCGAAAAAGGTATATGCGTGCGATTCGCATTTTCACTTGATCTTGTGATTTAGCCAAATCTAGTGATAATTGTTTGCATTTACACCCTGACCCCTCCCCGCCATGACCCTTTTCAATACTCCGCCCCAGCCCGCCGAGCGCTGCGCCGTGACCACGCTGTACATCGAGCACCACGCCTGGTTGCGCGGCTGGCTGGCGTATCGACTGCGCTCCTGGGGGCGTGGCGTGGCCGACGACCTGGCCCAGGACATCTTCGTGCGCGTGCTCGCCAGCCGCGACAGCAACCAGCCCGATACCCTGCGCCAGCCACGCGCCTACCTGACCCGCATCGCCAACTGCGTGCTGGTCAGCTGGCGCCGCCGTCATTCGCTGGAGCAGGCCTGGCTCGAAGCGCTGGCGCTGGTGCCCGAAGCGCTGCAGCCGTCGCCCGAGCAGCAGAGCGTCATCCTCGAGACCCTGCACGAGATCGACGCAGTGCTCGACGGCCTGCGCCTACGGGTCAGGCAGGCATTCCTGATGGCCACCCTGGACGGCATGAAGCAGAAAGACATCGCGCAGGCGCTGGACATCGCCCTGCCGACGGTGAAGAAGTACATCCACGAGGGCTACATGGCCTGCCTGAGCCAGATGCCCGATGAGTGACCAGCCCGCCATTGCCCAGGCCGTGCTCGCCGAGGCCGCCGCCTGGTTGCTGCTGATCCAGGAAGGCCCGCTGACGTCGGCGCAACAGCTCGAGCTGGAGCGCTGGCGGCGCCGCGACCCGGACCACGAACGTGCCTGGAAGCGTGCCCAGCGCCTGCTGACCCGCCTCGGCACCCTGCCGCCGACCCTCGCCCGGCAAACCCTCGCTCGCCCGCAGGACAGCAGCCGGCGCACCGTACTGCGTGGCCTGCTGGGGCTGATCGGCGCGGCCCCGCTGGGCTGGTGGGCATGGCGTCAGGCCCGGGAGGGTGTCGACTACCAGACCGCAGTGGGCGAACGGCGCGAGTTGCTGCTGAGCGATGGCACCCAGGTCACGCTCAACAGTCACAGCGAGCTGCGTGTGCTGTATTCGGCCGAGGAGCGCCTGCTGTACCTGCGCCGTGGCGAGGTGTACATCGTCACCGCGACGGACCCGTCGCGGCCGTTGCGGGTGCGCTCCGATCACGGCCTGATGCAGGCGCTGGGCACCCGCTTCAGCGTGCGCCAGCTCCTTCACGAGACCCAGCTCGCGGTTTATGAAGGCGCCGTGCGCGTCACCCCCGAAGCTGGCCGTGGCAGCGTCATCCACGCAGGCTCGCAGGTACGCTTCGACCGCGACCGGCTCGGCCTGGTGGAAACCGCCCGCGACACCCAGCTGGCCTGGCGCAGGGGTTTGCTGGTGGTCGACGACATGCCGCTATTGCAGTGGGCCCAGGAGCTGATGCGCTACGCCGACCAGCGCCTGGTCTGCGACCCGGCCGTGGCCGAGCTGCGGGTCTCCGGCAGCTTCCCGGTCGATGACCTGCCACTGGCCCTGGCCATGCTGAGCGAGAGCCATGGCCTGCGCGTGCGGAGCGAAGCTGGTGGGATGTTCATAAGTCGCTGATCCCCCAGCTGTCATGCAGGGAACCTACGACTATGCGGCCAACGCGTACCCTGTGGGAGCGGCTTTAGCCGCGAAGCAAGCAACTCGATGGATGGCACCGGCTTCGCCGGTGTTCGCGGCTGAAGCCGCTCCCACAGGTCCCTTCCAGGTCGATAATTCATGTGAAGCCCGCGCCCACGGGAGCTATGTGACGAACCACTCGACGCAATGCCAGCATCCGGGCATTGCCCCGGCACCATCGCCAATGGGATGATTCGTATTTGCAATGAATTCTCATCAAGGTCACCCCGTGCCCCCCAAACTCCTCCTCGCCGAAGACGACCCCCGATTGCGCCAGGACCTGGAACAGCACTTCCTGCGTCGCGGCTTCAGCGTCCAGGCCTGCGAGAACGGCACCCAGGCATTGAACGCGATGCACCAGGCGCCCTTCGACCTGCTGCTGCTGGACATCATGCTCCCCGGCATCGATGGCCTCAGCCTGCTCGACGAACTGCGCCGGCACCAGGCGGTACCGGTGATGCTGATGTCGGCCCTGGGCGCCGAGCAGGACCGCATCAGCGGCTTCACCCGCGGCGCCGACGACTACCTGCCCAAGCCCTTCAGCCTGGCCGAGCTGGATGCCCGGGTCGATGCCCTGCTGCGCCGGGTGGCGCTGGACCGACGCCCGCCCACGCCACGCAACGCCTGCACGCTGACCTTCGATACCGCCAACCATGATGTCTCCCAGCATGGCCAGAGTGCCGGGCTGACCGGTTCCGAATACCGAT
This sequence comes from Pseudomonas sp. RtIB026, assembly GCF_016861355.2. NCBI lineage: Bacteria > Pseudomonadati > Pseudomonadota > Gammaproteobacteria > Pseudomonadales > Pseudomonadaceae > Pseudomonas > Pseudomonas sp. RtIB026. Next base: position 50,418 of record NZ_AP023348.2, read on the forward strand.
TGCTGCTGACCCTGCAGGCCCATCCCGGCGAGGCACTGAGCAAGGCCTTCCTGTACCAGAGCGTCCTGCACCGGGCCTACACCCGCCTCGACCGTGGCCTGGACGTGCATGTGTGCAACCTGCGCCGCAAGCTCGGCGCCATCGGCGCCGGACACCTGGAGATCCAGGCCGTGCGCGGCCAGGGCTATATCCTGGTCGATGCGGGCAGCAGCTGATGCGCCGTCATCCGCTGCTGTGGAAGCTGGCGCTGCTGCAGGTGTGCTTCTGCCTGCTGCTGACCTGGCTGATCTGGACCTGGGGCCTGTCGGTCGAACGCAGCACCTACTTCCTCGCCCCCGCCGACCGGGTGTTCCTCGCCGGCTTCGCCGAACAGGCCGAGCAGGCCTGGCACGCGGAGGGAGCCGATGGCGTGGAACGCCTGCGCCGTCGGCTCGAAACCGAGGAGGACACCTGGGTCGCCATCATCGGCCCCCATCTGCAGAGTCTCGGCACTACCCCGCTGAACGCCGATGAAGCCAGCCGCCTTACCTTCATGCGCAAGCTCGACTGGCCGATGAGCCGGCGCCTGCAGGACGAGCTGCCATACGTGAGCATCGCCTTCCCCGAACACCCCGAGGACGGCCGCCTGGTCATCCAGCTCCCCGAACACCTGCTGCCCACCGGCCTGACACCCTGGACCCACGTGATCACCCACGGCGTGGCCCCCGCCCTGCTCGCCCTGCTGCTGGGCCTGGCGCTTTACCGCCACCTGGTCGTGCCGCTCAACCGCCTGCGTGACCGTGCCGACGCCCTGCGCGCCGACGATCTGGACAGCCCCGGCCTGCTCCTGCAGGAACGTCGCGACGAGCTGGGCGAGCTGGCCCAGGCCTTCGAGCACATGGCCGTGCGCCTGCGCAAAAGCCTCGACCAGCAACGCCTGCTGCTGCGTACCCTGTCCCACGAACTGCGCACCCCGCTGGCGCGCCTGCGCATCGCCCACGACAGCGAACTACCGGCGGAACTGCTACGCCAGCGCCTGGACCGCGAAGTGGACGACATGCAGAAACTGCTGGAGAACACCCTCGACCTGGCCTGGCTGGACACCGAGCGGCCGCAACTGGCGACCGAACCGGTACTGGTGCTCTCGGTCTGGGAGGCGCTGGTCCAGGACAGCTGCTTCGAAAGCGGCTGGCCGGTCGAACGGCTGCCCTGCTTGCTCGGGCTCGACTGCCAGGTCCAGGCGCACCTGGACAGCCTGGCCCAGGCCCTGGAAAACCTGCTGCGCAATGCCATCCGCCACTCGCCCGCCACCGGCCGGGTCAGCCTGGACGGTTGGCGCGAGGGTGCCTTCTGGCACTTGTGCCTGCGCGACCAAGGACCTGGGGTAGCGGAGGACGAACTCGAGCAGATCTTCCAGCCCTACCACCGCCTGCCCGGCAGCGGCGCCGGCTTCGGCCTGGGCCTGGCCATTGCCCGGCGCGCCATTGAGTTGCAGGGCGGACGCCTGTGGGCAAGCAATGGCCATCCCGGGCTATGCCTGCACCTGCTGCTGCCGGCCAGCGAAAGTGTTTAGAAAGTTAATGCGCTTTACTCTCAAATAGGAGTTATTACTATTTGTGATCTCTTGAATTCAGCCCGCCGTGCCGGAGATCACACATGTCGCCCCGCCCGCTTCCTTTCGCCCCCTTCCTGCTGCTGTCCAGCTGCCTGCTGAGCAGCGCCGTGCAGGCCGCCAACCAGCCAGAACCGATCGTGCTGGAAAGCCAGAACGTGGTGGCCACCGCCCTGGAGGAGACCAAGCAGGCGCCGGGGGTGTCGGTCATCACAGCCGAGGACATCCAGAAACGACCACCGGCCAACGACCTGTCGCAGATCATCCGCACCATGCCGGGGGTCAACCTGACCGGCAACTCCACCAGCGGCCAGCGCGGCAACAACCGGCAGATCGACATCCGCGGCATGGGCCCGGAAAACACCCTGATCCTGGTCGACGGCAAGCCGGTCAGCAGCCGCAGCTCGGTGCGCTACGGCTGGCGCGGCGAACGTGACTCGCGCGGCGACACCAACTGGGTGCCGGCCGACCAGGTCGAGCGCATCGAGGTGATCCGCGGCCCGGCGGCGGCGCGCTACGGTTCCGGGGCCATGGGCGGGGTGATCAACATCATCACCAAGCAACCGGCGGGAGAGACCCACGGCAACATGACCGTGTACCAGAACTTCCCGCAGCACGGTGACGAAGGCGCCACCAAGCGCGTGAGCTTCGGCCTCAACGGCCCACTGACCGACACCCTCAGCTACCGGGTCTACGGTAACGTGGCCAAGACCGACGCGGACGACTGGGACATCAACGCCGGCCACCAGTCCGCGCGCACCGGCACCCAGGCCGGCACCCTGCCCGCCGGCCGCGAAGGCGTGCGCAACAAGGACCTCAACGGCCTGCTGAGCTGGCGCCTGACCCCGGAGCAGACCCTGGAGCTCGAAGCCGGCTTCAGCCGCCAGGGCAACCTGTACGCGGGCGATACGCAGAACACCAACTCCAATGCCAACGTCAAAAGCATGCTCGGCAAGGAGACCAACATTCTCTACCGCGAGAACTTCGCCATCACCCACCGTGGCGATTGGGACTTCGGCAGCAGCATGGCCTTCCTGCAATACGAGAAGACCCGCAACCAGCGCATCAACGAAGGCCTGGCCGGCGGCACCGAAGGCATCTTCAGCAACACCGACTTCTACACCTCGACGCTGCGCGACCTGACCGCCCACGGTGAGCTCAACCTGCCACTGCACGCCTGGCGCGACCAGACCCTGACCCTGGGCAGCGAGTGGAGCCAGCAGAAACTGGACGACCCCAGCGCCAATACCCAGACCACCAGCGAAGGCGGCAGCGTGCCCGGCCTGGCCAGCAACGGCCGCAGCACCAGCAGCCAGGCGCAGATCTTCTCGCTGTTCGCCGAGGACAACATCGAACTGCTGCCCGGCACCATGCTCACTCCGGCGCTGCGCTTCGATCACCACAGCATCGTCGGCGACAACTGGAGCCCGTCGCTCAACCTGTCCCACGCGCTGACCGACACCCTGACGCTCAAGGCCGGCATCGCCCGCGCCTACAAGGCGCCGAACCTGTACCAGCTCAACCCCGACTACCTGCTCTACAGCCGTGGCCAGGGCTGCTACGGGCAGAGCACCAGCTGCTACCTGCAGGGCAACGCGCATCTGGAGGCCGAGACCAGCGTCAACAAGGAACTGGGCATCGAGTTCCAGGACAACGGCTGGGTCGCCGGCCTGACGTACTTTCTTAACGACTACAAGAACAAGATCGACTCGGGCCTGAGCGGCATCGGCCAGGCATCCGGTGGCGCAGGCCTCAACGCCAATGCCACCCTCTACCAGTGGGAGAACATCCCCAAGGCACTGGTAGAGGGACTCGAGGGCACCCTGACCATCCCGCTGAGCGAACAGCTGAAGTGGAGCAACAACTTCACCTACATGCTGCAATCGAAAAACAAGACCACTGGCGAGACCCTGTCGGTGACCCCTGCCTACACGCTCAATTCCATGCTCGACTGGCAAGCCTCCGACGACCTGTCGCTGCAGCTGAGCGTGGCCTGGTACGGCAAGCAGACGCCGAAGAAGTACGACTACCAGGGCAAGCGGGTCACCGGCACCGCCAACGACCAGGTGGCCCCTTACGCGCTGGTCGGCGCCAGCGGCACCTATGCGCTCACTAAAAACCTGAGCGTGACCGCCGGCATCGACAACCTGTTCGACAAACGCCTGTACCGGGCCGGCAACGCCCAGGCGGTGAACGGTATCGAGGGCGCGGGCGCAGCCACCTACAACGAACCCGGGCGCACCCTCTACACAAGCCTGACCGCCTCCTTCTGAACCCGTGCCGCCGCTGCACTCGACGATGGCGCGGCGGCTTGTCATGGAAGACCTCACGAGAACACCGATGAAGATCCTTTCCCTTGTCCTGGCACTGCTGCTGAGCGGTTCGGCCCTGGCCCAGCCGCAAGCCGAGCAGAAGATGGACGACACCCTGCTGCAGCGCCAGGACCTGGCCTATCGCTTCAGCCACCTCGACCTGGATTCACGCGACGGCCAGCGCCATTACCGCCTGTGGATCGGCCAGCCCCGACGCCCGGCCCCCGCCAGCGGTTACCCGGTGCTGTGGATGCTCGACGGCAACGCCGCCATCACCGCCCTTGAGCCACAGCAACTTCAGGCGCTCGCCGGCGGCCAGGCACCGCTGCTGGTCGCCATCGGCTACCAGACTGACCAACGCATCGAACGTGCCGCCCGGACCTACGACTACACCCCCGTGGTGCCCGGGCTGGCCGAGCAACGCGATCCCCTGACTGGCCAGGCCAGCGGTGGTGCCGATGAATTCCTCGACCTGCTGGAACAGCGCATGCGCCCGATGGTCGCCGCTGTCGCGTCCGTCGACCCGCAACGGCAGACGCTCTGGGGTCACTCCTATGGCGGGCTGGCGGTGCTGCATACGCTATTCACCCGCCCATGGCTGTTCAGCGACTATGCGGCGGCCAGCCCATCGTTGTGGTGGAACGACGGCGCCATCGTGGCCGAGGTGCACGGGTTGCAGGGGCGACTGGGCAGCCACCGAACAAGCCTGCTGCTGATGCGCGGCACGCAAGAACCGGCCAATCCGCGTGGGCCGGTGTCGGGTGATGTACAACGACCGGCCCGGGAGCTGGTGGCCAGTCTGGCCGGGGTGAAGGGATTGTCAGTAGCCTTCCAGCCATTCGATGGCCTGGACCACGGGCCAATGCTGCCGGCCTCGCTGCGGTTCGTGATGGACAGGATGTCCAGCTCAGTGAGCCGTAATCCGTTGTAAGAGCCATTCCTTTCAAGGTGTTGAGAATTGGCGCTCGGCTTGGCGTTGCCGGGGTCGCTTTGCGACCCTTTCGCGGCACAAGGCCGCTCCTACAGGGCGCGCGGTCGCCTGTAGGAGCGGCCTTGTGCCGCGAAAGGGCTGCAAAGCAGCCCCGGCAATCTCGAATTGAGCGGTCATACCCAAAAAATCGCAAAAACCTTGAAAGGGCTTGTTGTAGGAGCGGCTTTAGCCGCGATGCAAGCTGTGCGGTGTCTGGCACCCGCTTCGCGGGTAATCGCGGCTGAAAGCCGCTCCTATAGATGCCGTGCCCCCTTATCCAGCTTGGCGCACGGTGTCCCGCAGAAACTCATCCAGTAACCCGCTGTCACCACGCGTCACCGGCACCTCCCGCACCTCATCGGCTCGCGCCAGCTCGGCCTCGATGAACCCATGCAGCACCTCGTCCCGAGGTCCGTGCTCGGCCTCGCCGCTGCGTCGTTTCACAGCCAGCAGTGCGTCGATCGCCGCCTGCAGTCGCGGATCATCGACGGTACGCGCCATCAACGCGGCGAACGCCGTCGGCGGCATGCCCAGCCCCTGGTCGATCCAGCGCACCGCCAGCAACGGCCGCAGCACATACAGGTACTTCTTGAAGCGCACCGTCTCGCCCATCAGGTAGCCACGCAGGTTCTTGCGTGCCATCGACAGGTAGTGGTGGCGCACGGCGCGCGGCGAGTAGAACGCCTCGCCCAGCTCGCGCAGGCGACCGGCGGCTTCGGCGTCTGCGCGGTACACCAGCGGCGAGCCCAGCCACTCGAGCAGGCTCGGGTTGGCGCCGCGCATCAGGCGCAGGGTCTTGCGCAGCTCCCAGCCGCTGATGTCCAGCTCGTCGCAGAGCGGCCGCTCGATCACATCGCGAGGCTCGTCCACCCGCAGGTACCAGTCGTTGCGCGGCACGTAGACGAAGCGTACGTCGTAGTCGCTGTCCGGCGAAGCGAAACCCCAGGCACGGCTGCCGGACTCGCAGGCATAAAGCACGGTCACCTCGTGCTCGCGCTCGATACGTTGCAGCTCATCGAGCACCCGGGCGCGCATGGCCTCGGGCAATGAGTGGGAGTCGTCCTGATACATGTCTTCGTTCCTTGTACAGGGCGCCACGCGGCGCCCGTTTCAACCTTTCACGCACACCACCTGGCGCAGGGTGTGCACCACCTCGACCAACTCCCGCTGGGCCTGCATCACCGCATCGATGTCCTTGTAGGCCATCGGGATCTCGTCGATCACATCCTTGTCCTTGCGGCACTCCACATGGGCGGTGGCGCGCTGCTGGTCCTCGACGGTGAAGCGGCTCTTGGCCTTGGTGCGGCTCATCACCCGGCCTGCGCCGTGACTGCACGAGCAGAACGATTCCTCGTTACCCAGGCCCCGGACGATGAAGCTCCTGGCGCCCATGGAACCGGGAATGATGCCCAGCTGGCCCTTCTGCGCCGACACCGCGCCCTTGCGGGTCACCAGCACCTCACGGCCGAAGTGCTGCTCCTTCTGCACATAGTTATGGTGGCAGTTGACCGCCTCGAGGCTGGCCTCGAACGGTTTGCCCAGCACCTTGCGGGTGGCGGCAACCACCGCCTGCATCATCAGCTCGCGGTTGTGCCGGGCGAAGTCCTGCGCCCACTCGACCGCCTCGACATAGTCGGCGAAGTGCCGGCTGCCCTCCTCGAAATACGCAAGGTCCCGGTCCGGCAGGTTGACCATGTGCTGGCGCATGTCGGCCTGGGCCAGTTCGATGAACAGGTTGCCGATGGCGTTACCGACACCACGCGAGCCGCTGTGCAGCATGAACCAGACGCGGTCGGCCTCGTCCAGGCAGACTTCGATGAAGTGGTTGCCGCCACCCAGTGTCCCCAGGTGCTGGCGGTTGTTGGTCTTCTCCAGCCGCGGGTGCTTGTTGGTGATCGCCTTGAAGCGTCCGGCCAGGCCGCTCCACACCTGGTCGGCCTGGTCCGGCACAGTGTCCCAGGCGCCCTGGTCGCGACGGCCGAAGGTCTTGCCATGGGGCACGGCCTTCTCGATGGCCGTGCGCAGGCCGTGCAGGTTGTCCGGCAGGTCGCGGGCGTGCAGCGAGGTGCGCGCGGCGATCATGCCGCAGCCGATGTCCACGCCCACCGCCGCCGGAATGATCGCGCCCACGGTGGGGATCACGCTGCCGATGGTCGAGCCCTTGCCCAGGTGCACATCCGGCATCACCGCCAGGTGCTTGAAGATGAACGGCATCTTCGCCGTGTTCATCAGTTGCTTGCGGGCGTCGTCCTCGACCGGTACACCGTCGGTCCACAGTTTGATCGGCTTGCCGCCCGCCACTTCGAGTATGTTCATTGCCTTGTTCCTTGTTGCGCTACGTCGTGTCGCAAAGGGTCAACCCGCCTTGAGGCTGACCATTCCATTCAATACCTGATCCAGGCCACCGAACACCGAAATCCGGTCGATGCGCTCGGCCACCCGCTCCAGGGTTTCCAGCTCCTTCAGGCGCAGGGCCGTCGGGTTGCCTTCCATCACCTTGGCGGTGTTGAGCAGCGAACGGGTCGCCTGGGTTTCCTCGCGGCGCCGGATCACGTTGGCCTGGGCGGCCTTTTCCGCCTCCACCACCTGTGCCAGCAGGGTCTTCATTTCGCCCGGCAGAATGATGTCGCGCACCCCCAGGCTGCTCACCTCCAGGCCACTGCCTTGCAGGTGCGCCAGCAGGTGCTCGGTGACGCTACCGTCGATGGACTGCTTGTCTTCCAGCAGCTCGTCGAGGGTGCGGGTACCCACTGCCGCACGCAAGCCGAACTGCAGCTCGCGGTACAGGTGCTCCACCGGCTTGCTCATCTGTCCGTGGGCGCCAAGCACATCGGTGTAGCGCCAGTTGGCCACCAGGCTCAAGCGCAGGCTGACCTTGTCGCGGGTGAGGATCTCCTGGCCGTTGACCTCCAACGCCTGCAGGCGGGTGTCGACCATCTCCACCGCTACCTGGCTGCCGCAGCGCCAGTAGCCATGCCGGCCTGGCTCGAGCAACCCGGCCACCACGCCATCAATCTTCAGCACGCCGACATGGAAGGCAGGCACCAGCGCCAGCAGGACCAGGTCCGTGCCGGCCACGCCGGGGCGGTTCAGGCGAACCACCAGTTCGTCGTCCAGGCGCCGTCCTTGATCAAGGTCGATGCGCTGCAAGCCATGTTCGACCTGACCTTTCCAGTACAGGCGGCGGCTGTCCGGGGCCAGCAACTCAACCAGGCGGCCGTCCTCGAAGCGCAGGCCGGCCTCGTGCGGCGCCAGGTCCATGGCTTCGAAATACTGCTCGACCAGTGCCGACTCATGCCCACGCAGGTATTGCGCCAGCGGGTGGTCAAACAGCGGGGATTGGAGGCTGAAGGTGGTCACTGTCAGCCGGTCTTGCCAGTCGAAACGCTGGTACTGGCCAGGCTCGAGGATCGACACGAAGTCGCCTTCGCTCATTAACAGGCCGCGTTCGTTTTTCTTCACCACAAAGCGTTTCAACAGTTTCATCTTGCTCATCCTTTTATCAATGTCCTTGGCTGCGGGTGGTCGCCGACTCACCGAGCGCCGTGGGCGAAACCTGGCGGAGTCCGGGGCTGGGAGCGATTGCTCCGGCGGCCGCCATCGTTGCGCCTGGTCCGGCCGGCGGGCCGGGTGAACCAGCGGTGGCTCAGGCTTCCTTCGCAGTGGCGGGCCGTCCTGGCCCTGGTTGCGTTGCCTGTGCCCCACCTGCGGGTGTTGCGGGTGTAGCTACCGTGGAGGGTATTGCCGAGACGTGGCCCGGCGAGCGCCTCGCAAGCCTGTTCACAGGCTTGCGCCGCAATGACCGGTCGTTGCGGCGGCGGCATGCACGACACCGACACCTGAAGGTGGGTACGTGCACCGGCGGGGGTTGATCCCCTGACCCGAGGGCCTGCCTGGCGATGCGGTCGAGAGGGATATAGCGAGCGGCGTGCCAGGTTTTCATTCGCTCTTGAAAAAATCTTTTAACTATCTGATTTATAAGTATTTATTTTTTGTTTCGCGTTAGCCTGTGTATTGCAACGCGTCATGCCGATTTCATTTTTCGTATATCCTGAGATACATACTTATCTTTTTGGATAATCACGGATGACCAAGCCCCTCGTCGCCATCGGTTTCCTCGGCACCACCCTCGACCGCAACGGCAAGGGCGCCGCACGCTGGAACCGCTGGCGGCCAACCATCGGCCTGTGCCAGCAAGCCGACCTGCCGCTCGATCGCCTGGAGCTGATCCACGGCCCCAGCGCGCGCGACCAGAGCCTGGCCGAGCGGATCCGTGGCGACATCCAGCAGGTCTCGCCCGCCACCGAGGTGCGCCTGCACCCGCTGGCACTGCATAACCCGTGGGACTTCGAAGAGGTCTACGGCGCCCTGCACGACTTCGCCAGCGGCTATACCTTCGACACCGAGCGCGAGGACTATCTGGTGCATATCACCACCGGTACCCACGTCGCGCAGATCTGCTGGTTCCTGCTCACCGAAGCCCGCTACCTGCCGGCGCGCCTGGTGCAGACCTCGCCCTCGCGCAAGCAGGACGAGAACAGCGACCCGGCCGGCACCGCCACGCTGATCGACCTCGACCTGTCGCGCTACGACCCGATCGCCTCGCGCTTTCGCCGCGAGCAGGTCGAGGGGCAGTCGCTGCTCAAGTCCGGCATCGCCACGCGCAACCCGGATTTCAACCGCACCATCGAGCAGATCGAGCGGGTCGCCCTGCGCTCCAAGGCGCCCATGCTGCTGGTCGGCCCGACCGGCGCCGGCAAGTCGTTCCTGGCCCGCCGCGTCCATGAACTCAAGCGCGGCCGCCACCAACTGGGCGGGCGTTTCATCGAGGTGAACTGCGCCACCCTGCGCGGCGACGGCGCCATGTCGACCCTGTTCGGCCACGCCAAGGGCGCCTTCACCGGCGCCCAGAACGCTCGCGACGGCCTGCTGCGCGCCGCCGACGGCGGCATGCTGTTCCTCGACGAGATCGGTGAACTGGGCGCTGACGAACAGGCCATGCTGCTCAAGGCCATCGAGGAAAAACGCTTCTTCCCGCTGGGCGCGGACCGCGAGGTGGAAAGCGACTTCCAGCTGATCGCCGGCACCCACCGCGACCTGCGCGCCAAGGTCGCCGACGGCTCGTTCCGCGAGGACCTGTTCGCCCGCATCAACCTGTGGACCTTCGCCCTCCCGGGCCTGGCCGAACGCCGCGAGGACATCGAGCCGAACCTCGATTTCGAGTTGCAGCGCCATGCCCGCGAACAAGGCCGCCAGGTGCGCTTCAACCTCGAGGCCAAGCGCCGCTACCTGGACTTCGCCCATGCCGGCGAGGCACGCTGGGCTGGCAACTTCCGCGAGCTGTCGGCGTCGATCACGCGCATGGCGACCCTGGCCGACAGCGGGCGTATCGACGAGGCATTGGTCGAGGAGGAGATCGGTCGATTGCGTTACGCCTGGGGCCTGGAACCGAACACCGAACCACTGCTCACAGGTCGCGAGCTGGACCTGTTCGACCAGGTGCAGTTGCAGGCGGTGATCGACGTCTGCCGCCGCGCGCCGAGCCTGTCAGAAGCCGGACGCCAGCTGTTCGCGGTATCGCGCCAGGAGAAGGCCAACCCCAACGATGCCGACCGCCTGCGCAAGTACCTGGCGCGCTTCGGACTGGACTGGCAGCAACTAAAGTCGTAGGGCTTGCCAGCCCGCTGGCACAGTGGGGTATGCTTGGCCGGTCTTCAGGGCGGGGTGAAAGTCCCCACCGGCGGTAAATCGAAAGATGAGCCCGCGAGCGCTCCGGCCATGCCGGGGGTCAGCAGACCTGGTGAGATTCCAGGGCCGACGGTCATAGTCCGGATGAAAGAAGGCGTTTGGCAGGGGCCGTCCGGGCACCCCTGCGCGCGCATTTTGTTCGCCCCGAGACGTTCATCGATCATTCACGAGGAGCGTTTCATGTCCACCATGCTCAACAAGCAATTCCCCAATGTCAGCGCCGCCATCGCCGCCTTCCAGGCCGGGCGACCCGTGCTGCTGCTCGACGACGACGACCGCGAGGACGAAGCCGATATCGTCGCCGCCGCCGAGAACCTTTCGCTGCAGACCATGGCCATGATGATCCGCGACTGCAGCGGCATCGTCTGCCTGTGCCTTGACGAAGCCACCGTCGACGCCCTGCAGCTGGCGCCGATGGTGCAGAATAACCAGGCCCGCCATGGCACCGGCTTCACCGTCACCATCGAAGCCGCCGAAGGGGTCAGCACCGGTGTGTCGGCACAGGACCGCATCACCACCATCGAAGCCGCGCTGCGCTCGACCGCGCAGGAACGTCATATCGTAAGCCCAGGCCACGTGTTCCCGCTGCGCGCCCGCGATGGCGGCGTGCTGACCCGTCGCGGCCACACCGAAGGCTCGGTGGACCTGGCCCGCCTGGCCGGCCTGCGCCCGGCGGCGGTGCTGTGCGAACTGATGAACCCCGACGGCAGCATGGCCCGCGGCGAGCAGGTGGCGGTGTATGCCCGCCAGTACAACCTGCCGGTGCTGACCATCGAGGAACTGGCGCGCTATCGCGAGGCGATGGTCGAGCTGGAAGCAGAGATCGCCTGAATCATCTTGGGGCCGCTGTGCGGCCCATTCGCGGCACAAGGCCGCTCCTACAGGAAATTGCGATCCCCTGTAGGAGCGGCCTCGTGCCGCGAAAGGGCTGCAAAGCAGCCCCAACAATCTAAAGCCCAATGCCGATCAAGCTGCCGTCAACGCAACCCCAACGGCCCCTTCAAAAACTCATACAACCCCGCCGCACTCTTGCGATAGCCATCAGCCGTCAGGTGCACCAGATCCGGCCGCGCCAGCCCGCCCGCCTGCCAGCCGGCAATCGAGCACGGCCCGCCCATGAACCCCTGCCAATCCCAGAACAGCGCCTTGTACTTCTGCGCCATCTGCTTCTGGATACGGATCACCGAGGCCAACGGTTGAGGCTGGCGCGCCGCACAGCTGCGCGCCTTGCGCTGCTTGATCGAGTCCGGCGGCCCGACCAGCAGGATTGCCGCCTGGGGCAGGTCCTTGCGCAGGCCGACGAGGGTCGCCTCCAGTTGCGTCTGGTACAGCGCCAGGTCGAGCTTGTCGTCAAACGCTTCATTGGTGCCGTAGGCCAGGATCACCAGGTCAGGCCGCACGGCCTTGAGGCTGTCACGCCAACCCGGCTGCCACTTGTCCACCACGTCCAGGCGCGCACCGTTGATGCCCAGCGCCGAGTAGGTCACCCCGGCATTCTTCTGCCCCTGGATGTACCAGCCCCCCAGCGCGACACCCCGGCCACCCTCGACACTCAATTGCACCGGCAGGCCGACATTGGCGTAGGCCGGGCTGAAGCGCCACTGGCCATTGCTCGCCGGCAGCACGCGGCGCTGGCCACCATTGACGAAGAGGCTGGCACTGGTGGTCGACTGGTACAACGCCGAGACCTTGTAGCGCTGGCGGTCCTCATCACGCGCCTGCAACACAACACTGGCGCGATTGGCCAACGGCAGCGACAGGTAGCCCCCCAACGGGAACTGCGGGCTTTGCTGGTTGCGCGCCGACACCAGCTCCCACTGGCGCCTCTCGCTCTTGATGATCACCCGGTCGTTGCGGATCCCCGGCACCGGCGAAGCCGGCACCAGGCCGATGCCGCCGTCGCCGTAGCGCGTCTGCAACAGCTTGCGCAGCTCGCCGCTGAACAGGTCGGCGGCGGTGTGCGAGTCACCCAGCTGGACGATGGCAACCGGCGCCCGGCCGGCATTGCGCAGCTTGCCGGCGAGCAAGGCGAGGTTGCCGTCCTGACGGGCGGCAGGCGCGGCGGCGGGCCGGGCCGTGGGCTGGGCGCTCACGCTGTTGGCGCCGGTACTGCAACCCGGCGCGGCGCTGATCAGCAGGGCCAGGCCCAGCAGGTGATGCCATTGGCGCATCTCAATGTCCTGTAACGGTCAGGCCCGGAAAGCTGATCAGCGACAGAACCTGTTCGGCGATCATCTTCTGGCCTGTGATGGTGAAATGAATGCCGTCGTCGACCCGCACCTTGACCCGCTTGCCCTGCGGTGTCTGCACCGTATACGAGAAGTTGGCGTCGGTGTAGCCGAGGATCGGGTTGGCCGAGATGTAATGCTGGCCGAACAGCGCGGTCTGCTCCTGGTAGAGCCCGCTGAGGTAGCCCATGGCCGTGGACAGTCGCGCCTTCTCCATGTTCGGCGGCCCGACCCAGATCACCTGCACGTTGTGCGTGCGCGCCTGTTCGAGGATCGAATCGATACGGGCACGGTAGGCGACCTCCCACTCCGGCGACTTGAAGCGCAGGAATGGCTTGCCCTTGCCCTGGGGCATGTCCCAGGGGTCGTTGGGGCCTAGGAACACCACCATCAAGCGCACGTTCGGTTCGTGATCGAGGGTGTCGGCCACGGTCTTCGGCCAGTTGAAGAAGCCCGGATAGGCAAGGCCGGTGCTCTGCTTGCTGAGGTTGACGGTGCGGATCTGGTAACGCTTGCGCAGGCTGTTGGCCAGGTGCGGCGCCACGCCCTGCATCAGCGAGTCGCCGACCAGGAACACTTCGTCACCAGCGACCAGCGAGGCCACAGTCCCCGGCTGCAACAATGCCGGTGCAGGTGTAGGCGGCACAGGCTGGGCGACAGCGACCGGGGCTGGCGCATGAACCGGCGCAGGCGTCGGCTGTGCATGCGCGGGCGTCGATACCGGTGGCAGCGGTTTGGCCAGGACCGCCGGGGTTTGCAGATCGACCGTGACCACCGGCATCGGCGCAGGCATCACCTCGATCGCCGGCCCCTCGGCCAGTTGCGGCGCGGGCAGCAGTTGCTCGAGCAGGTCATCGCGCTGCGCCTCCAGCATCGCCGTCAACTGCGCACCCAAGCGCCAGGCCGGCAGCTGGCCCAGCAGCGGTATCTCGCAGCTCTGGTGGTATTTCTGCTGGCAATAGAGCTTGATCGAGTCCTGGTTCAGCCAGAACAGCAACGCGGTGGTGACCACGATCGCATACAAGCCACGGGCGGCGCCCATCTGCACCTGGAACAGCTGTTTGCTATCAGAAGCTTGCATAGATGAACCCCGGCACGCCCGACTGCGAAGCGAAAATCACCAGCGACACACCGACCCCGAGCGGGATCGGGTACAACTGCCACGGCAGGCGCTGGAACAGCGCGCCACTCTGGCGCAACAGCGCCAGCCACTGGGGATAACTGGCCACGAACAACACACAGGCCAGCAGCATCAGGCCCGTGGCGCTGTTCAGGCCCGCCAGGCTCAGCTGGGCGATGTTGCCGAGCATCTCCATCGCGCCCTCAAGCGTCGGGCTGCGGAAGAAGATCCAGGCGAAGGCCACGTAGTGGAAAGTCATCAACCGCGCCATCAGGCCCGAACCCGGCAGCCGCGCGAAACCCGGAAACCACTGGCTGAACAGCTTGGAAATGGCCAGGCCGACGCCATGCAGGGCGCCCCAGATGATGAAGTTCACGCTCGCCCCGTGCCACAGGCCGGACACCAGCATCGCCAGCAGCATGTTCAGGTTGCCGCGCCATACGCCCTTGCGGTTGCCGCCCAGCGGGATGTACACATAGTCGCGGATGAAGCGCGACAGGCTGATGTGCCAGCGCCCCCAGAATTCCTTGAGGTTGTGCGCGGCGTACGGCGCGTCGAAGTTGTCCGGCAGACGGAAGCCCAGCAACAGGGCGATGCCGGTGACCAGGTTGGTGTAGCCGCTGAAGTTGAAGTAGATCAGCAAGCTGTAGCCGTACACGCTCAGCAGCACCTGCTCGGGGCTGGCGCTGCCCGGGGTGTCGAACACCGGGTCGACCCACTCGCTGCCCAGCCAGGCGCTGAGGAAGAACAGCTTGACCACCGCCATGGCGATCAGCCCCAGCGCCCGCTGCGGTTCCAGCACCTGGCGCATGGCCGGCGGGCGGATCTGCGGCAGCATGTGCAGGGCACGGTTGACCGGCCCGGCCACCAGGCTGGGGAAGAACGCCAGGTACAAGGCCAGGTCCAGCGGCGGCACCGGCGCCAGCTCGCGGCGGTTGATCGACACCAGGTAGCTGACCGAATGGAAGGTGTAGAACGACAGCCCGATCGGCACCAGCACTTCCAGCAGCGGCAGCGCCACGTCGAACCCGGCAGTGGCCAGCGCGGCCTGCGCGCCTTCGACGAAGAACGCCTGGTACTTGAACAGGTAGAAGCAGCCCAGCACCAGCGTCAGCAGCAGCACGCGGCTGAACCAGCGCCCGGGATAGCGCCCCGCCAGCTGGCCGAGCAGGTACACCAGCGTGCTGTAGCCCAGCAGGATGTACAGCGACTGCAGGCTGAAGCTCGCCACCAGGCCGTAGCTGGCGGTCAGGAGCAGCAGGTTCTGCAACCGCACGCTCCAGCACAGGCTCCAATAGAGCAGGAAGAACAGCGTGAAACAGAGGCCGAATTCGATCGAGAGGAAGCTCACAACGTAGTCCATTACATGACGTCGGGGAGGAAGGTCTTTGACCCGCAGGCCAGAGCGCGCGGATTATGGCAGAGGGCCGCCACCCCCACAATTCGATTGCATGACGGATTGCAAGATGGCTTGCGCCAGACAAGTGCAACAAAATGCGACGAACGATAGGCCCACGCAATTTGCTCCCCCTGCCCCGCTCTGCTAGTGTCGCGCCGTTCTGAACGCCACCGAGACAGTCGCCATGGCCCGCAAAAAAACCTCCATCGATTTCGAACAATCCCTCGCCGACCTGCAAGCCCTGGTCGAGCGCCTGGAGAACGGCGAACTGTCGCTGGAAGAGTCGCTGGCCGCCTTCGAACAGGGCATCGCCCTGACCCGCGATTGCCAGGGCGCCCTGGCCCAGGCCGAGCAGAAGGTGCAGATCCTGCTGGAGCGTGACGGCGAGCTGGCTGCCCAGCCGTTCGACGCGGAGCCCGAGGCATGATCGCCCAGTACCAGCAAAGCGCCCAGGCACGGGTCGATGCCGCCCTCGAACCGCTGTTCCAGGCGCCGTCGAAGGAGCTTGAACGCCTTTACGCCGCGATGCGCTACAGCGTGATGAACGGCGGCAAGCGCGTGCGCCCATTGCTGGCCTATGCCGCCTGCGAAGCCTTCGGCGTGCCGCCCGAGCAAGCCAACGGCGCGGCCTGCGCGGTGGAGCTGATCCACGCCTACTCGCTGGTGCATGACGACCTGCCGGCGATGGACGACGATGACCTGCGTCGCGGCCAGCCCACCACCCACAAGGCGTTCGACGAAGCCTGCGCGATCCTCGCCGGCGACGGCCTGCAGAGCCTGGCCTTCAGTGCTCTGCTCGAGCCACGCCTGAGCCCGCAGTCCGACGCTATCCGCCTGCAGATGGTCCAGACCCTGGCCAAGGCCGCCGGTCCCGCCGGCATGGTCGGCGGCCAGGCCATCGACCTGGGCTCGGTGGGCGTCAAGCTCGACCAGCAAGCCCTGGAATACATGCACCGGCACAAGACCGGCGCGCTGATCGAAGCCAGCGTGCGCCTCGGCGCCCTGGCCAGCGCCCGCGCCGATCAGGCCCAGCTCGATGCCCTGCAGACTTATGCACAGGCCATCGGCCTGGCGTTCCAGGTGCAGGACGACATCCTCGACGTGGAGAGCGACACCGCCACCCTGGGCAAACGCCAGGGCGCCGACATCGCCCGCGACAAGCCGACCTACCCGGCGCTGCTCGGGCTGGAGGCGGCCAAGGCCTATGCCGTGGAGCTGCGCGACCAGGCGCTGGCCGCGCTGCAAGGCTTTGGCGACAACGCCGAGCCGTTGCGGGCGCTGGCCCGCTACATCGTCGAACGCCGTCACTAAGTCCCCCTGTAGGAGCGGCCTCGTGCCGCGAAAGGGCCGCAAAGCGGCCCCGGCAATCTTTGCGTCAACGCTTAAATCCTGGGGCCGCTACGCAGCCCTTTCCGGCCGGTCCGACGCCTCGGCAAGGCCGCTCCTACAGGATCCGTGCTGCATTGAGCTTCCTGCACACCCGTCCGAATGGGCAGCTTTTCCTACAATGGGGTAAACTGCCGCGTCTTCACACCTATAACGACACGCCTGATGCCCACGACGTTTCAAGAGATCCCCCGCGAACGCCCGGTCACGCCTTTGCTGGACCGCGCCGACACGCCCGCCGGCCTGCGCCGGCTGGCCGAAGCCGACCTGGAGACCCTGGCCGACGAGCTGCGCCAGGACCTGCTCTATACCGTGGGGCAGACCGGTGGGCATTTTGGTGCGGGCCTGGGCGTCATCGAACTGACGATCGCCCTGCACTACGTCTTCGACACCCCGGACGACCGGCTGGTGTGGGACGTCGGCCACCAGGCCTATCCGCACAAGATCCTCACCGGCCGCCGCGAGCGCATGCTCAGCCTGCGCCAGAAGGACGGCATCGCCGCCTTCCCGCGCCGCAGCGAGAGCGAGTACGACACCTTCGGCGTCGGTCATTCCAGCACCTCGATCAGCGCCGCGCTGGGCATGGCCATCGCCGCCCGTCTGCAGAACGATCCGCGCAAGTCGATCGCCGTGATCGGCGACGGCGCGCTGACCGCCGGCATGGCCTTCGAGGCGCTGAACCACGCGCAGGAAGTGGATGCCAACATGCTGGTCATCCTCAACGACAACGACATGTCGATCTCGCGCAACGTCGGCGGCCTGTCCAACTACCTGGCCAAGATCCTCTCCAGCCGCACCTACGCCAGCATGCGCGAAGGCAGCAAGAAAGTGCTGTCACGCCTGCCCGGGGCCTGGGAGATCGCCCGTCGCACCGAAGAGTACGCCAAGGGCATGCTGGTGCCCGGCACCCTGTTCGAGGAACTGGGCTGGAACTACATCG
Source organism: Pseudomonas sp. RtIB026 (assembly GCF_016861355.2). Classification (NCBI taxonomy): domain Bacteria; kingdom Pseudomonadati; phylum Pseudomonadota; class Gammaproteobacteria; order Pseudomonadales; family Pseudomonadaceae; genus Pseudomonas; species Pseudomonas sp. RtIB026. The sequence continues at coordinate 68,112 of NZ_AP023348.2, forward strand.
GCCCGATCGACGGCCACGACCTGCCGACCCTGATCGCCACCCTGCGCAACATGCGCGACCTCAAGGGCCCGCAGTTCCTGCATGTGGTGACCAAGAAGGGCAAGGGCTTCGCCCCGGCCGAGGTCGATCCGATCGGCTACCACGCGATCACCAAGCTGGAGCCGGCCGACAAGCCGGTCGCGCCGAAAAAAGCCAGCGGGCCAAAATACGCCTCGGTGTTCGGCCAGTGGCTGTGCGACATGGCCGCCGCCGACAACCGCCTGGTGGGCATCACCCCGGCAATGAAGGAAGGCTCGGACCTGATCGACTTCAGCGAACGCTATCCCGAGCGCTACTTCGACGTCGCCATCGCCGAACAGCACGCGGTGACCTTTGCCGCGGGCATGGCCTGCGAGGGCGCCAAGCCGGTGGTGGCGATCTACTCGACCTTCCTGCAGCGCGCCTATGACCAGCTGATCCACGACGTGGCGGTGCAGGACCTCGATGTGCTGTTCGCCATCGACCGCGCCGGCCTGGTCGGCGAGGACGGCCCGACCCACGCCGGCGCCTACGACCTCTCGTACCTGCGCTGCATCCCCGGCATGCTGGTGATGACCCCCAGCGACGAGAACGAGCTGCGCAAGATGCTCAGCACCGGCCACCACTACAAGGGCCCGGCCGCCGTGCGCTACCCGCGCGGCACCGGCCCCAACGCGCCGATCAGCGGCGATCTGGAACCACTGGAGATCGGCAAGGGCGTGATCCGCCGCCAGGGCGGCAAGGTCGCCCTGCTGGTGTTCGGCGTGCAACTGACCGAAGCCTTGCAGGTGGCCGAGCAGATCGACGCCAGCGTGGTCGACATGCGTTTCGTCAAGCCGCTGGACGAGGCGCTGGTGCTGGAGATGGCCGCCAGCCACGAACTGCTGGTGACCATCGAGGAAAACGCCATCATGGGCGGCGCCGGCGCCGCCGTCGGCGAGTTCCTGGCCCGCGAGGGCGTGGTCAAGCCGCTGCTGCACCTGGGTCTGCCGGATATCTATGTCGAGCATGCCAAGCCTGCGCAGATGCTGGCTGAATGTGGGCTGGATGCGGCGGGGATCGAAGCCTCCGTCAAAGCCCGGATGGCCAGGCTCGGCCTCTAGGGCCCTTTCGCGGGTAAACCCGCTCCCACAGGGACTGCACAGTATTCAAGGTCTGTGGAGATCCTGTGGGAGCAGGACTGCACAGTATTCAAGGTCTGTGGAGATCCTGTGGGAGCGGGACTGCACAGTATTAAAGGTCTGTGGAGATCCTGTGGGAGCGGGTTTACCCGCGAATGCGATGGAACTGCCCATGAAAAAATCTGCCTGTGCCGCACTCCTCTGCGCCCCTACATTCCTGCTGGCCGCCGAACGCGATGACGCCCTGAAACTCCCCGACGTACTGATCAGCGCCAGCCGCCAGGTCGAGTCACGCACCGCCACCAGCGCCGCCAACACGGTGTTCACCCGTGCCGATATCGATCGCCTGCAACCGAGCGGCGTCACCGACCTGCTCACCCGCGTCCCCGGCGTGCAGGTGGCGCCCACCGGCGGTCGCGGCAGCCTGCCCGGCATCTTCATCCGCGGTACCAAGGCCGCCCAGACCCTGGTGCTGGTCGACGGCGTGCGCATTGCCAATGCCACCTCCGGCGACAGCGCCCTGCAGTTCCTCGGCATCGACCAGATCGAACGTGTGGAAGTGCTGCGCGGCTCGCGCTCAGCGATCTACGGCAGCGACGCCATTGGCGGGGTGATCCAGATCTTCACCCGCCGTGGTGACGGCCAGGGCCTGCAACCGCGCCTGCACCTGGCCGGCGGCAGCAATCAGACCTGGCAACGCAGCCTGGGGCTGTCGGGCGGTGATGGCGCGACCCGCTTCAACCTCGGCGCCAGCCTGGACGAAACCGCCGGCATCGATTCGACCGGGCCGTCGTATGCCAGCGATGGCGACCATGACGCCTATCGCAACCGTTCATTCAACCTCAGCCTGAGCCATGCCTTCAATGAACGTTACGAAGCCGGCCTGAACCTGCTCGACAGCCGAGGACGCAGCGAGTACGACAATCCCTTTGGCCGCTTCGACATGGCCACTTTCCAGAGCTTCGGCCAAAAGCCCTATACCGATTTCACGGTCAGCAGCCTGGGCACTTACTTGGACGCCCAGCTCACCGAGGCCTGGCATTCGCGCCTGGAGTTGGGTCACAGCGAAAATCGCGACGACAAACGCGACAAGCTCAGCAATGAGCGCTTCGTGTTCAACACCTATCGCGACCAGGTGACCTGGCAGAACGACTTCGTCGTGGATGAGCGCAACAACCTGCTGGCGGGGGCCGACTGGTATCAGGATCGCGTCCACGCCAGCACCGACTTCACCGAGGACAGCCGCTTCAATCGCGCTGTGTTCATCCAGCATCGCTTCACCGGTGAACACTTTTCCACCGAATTGGGCCTGCGCCGCGACCAGAACCAGCAGTTCGGCGGCCAGACCACCTGGAGCGGCAGCGTCACGGTACCGGTCAATGTCGACAACGATGTGTTGCTGTCCTACAGCGAAGGTTTCCGCGCACCGACGTTCAACGATCTGTACTACCCCCAGTACAGCAACCCGAACCTCGACCCCGAGCGCTCGAAAAGCTACGAGTTGCAGTGGCGCAGCCAACTGAGCAAGGAAAGCCGCCTGGAGGCCTCGCTGTACCGCACCGACCTGCGTGACGCGATCATCTTCGGCGCAGGCTCCATCCCCCGTAACGTGGCATCGGCCCGGATCAACGGCTTTGAGCTGGGCCTGGAGCAGCAGTGGGGCGCATGGCACAGCCAACTGGGCCTGGCCTTGATCGACCCTCGCGATCGCGATAGCGGGCACACCCTCGCCCGCCGCGCCCGACGGACCTTGAGCCTGGATCTGGATCGACAATTCGAACGGTTCAGCCTGGGCGGTAGCTGGCAGGCAGTGAGCGGCAGCTACGATGACGAGGCCAATCGCAATGCGCTGGGTGGCTACGGCCTGCTTGGATTGCGTGGAGGCTGGGCCGCGACCGACGAGGTTCGGCTGGAACTGAAACTCGACAACCTGCTGGACAAGCACTACAGCCGTGCCCTGTACAGCTTCGACGACAGCCAGTACGGCTATCGCGAAGAAGGCCGCACCTGGCTGCTGAGCCTTACCTGGACACCGACCCTCTAGCCTCCAGCAGCGCGCACAACCGGGCGGTAGCCTCGATCATCTGCCCGCTGGGCCGCTCCAGTCCCTTGTCCGGCACCACCAGCAAACGCTCCCCCTTCACGGCGCTCAACTGCGGCCAGCTACGCCAGCTGGCCAGCTGCGCCGCGTCACCCGCCAGGATCACCTCGGGATCGCGCAACAGCACCGACTCCACGCTGACCTGCGGCGCAGGCTGGGTCAGGTCGTCGAACACATTGCGCGCCCCGCAGACGCGCAAGGCATCGCTGACCACCTGGCGTCCACCCAAGGTGTACAGCGGCTTGTCCCAGACCTGATAGAACACCCGCAGCGGCGTGTCGCGCCGGTAGCGCTCGCGCAGCGCCTGCAGTCGATCACGCAGGCCGGCGGCATAGGCGCGACCCTGCTCGTCCCGCCCGAGGCGCCGGGCGATGGCTTCGATCTGCTCGATCAACTGGTCGAGGTCGCCGGGCTCGCCACTGAACGTGGCGATACCCAGGCGCTTGAGCTGGTCACGCTGGGCTGGCGCGACACTGCCGGGCCAGAGCAGCAGAAGGTCAGGCTTGAGGCTGAGCAAGCGCTCCATATCCAGCTGGCCATGGCGCCCGACCGAGGGCAGGGCCTGAAGGCCGGGCGGACGCTCGCCTGCATCCAGCAGGCCCACCAGCAGGTCATCAGCATCCAGCTCGAGGACGATCTCGGTCATCGACGGCGCCAGGCTGACCACCCGTGGCCCGGCCTCGGCCAGGGTACCGAGGCACAGCAATGCGAAGGAGGCGAGAAGCGCCCGCATCAGCCGAGCTGGCGCGGAATACGGTAGAGGTACAGCAGCACCACAGTAGACAGGGCGAGGAGGATCTGCGGCACGGCCTCCAGCCCGACCAACACCGACAGTGCAGCGACCCAGGCCGGGAAGCAGGCGAACAGCATGGCCAGGCGTCGAACCCGCGCCAACTCGATCCAGGCAGCGGGTTCGTCCGGCGTGCCCAGCTGCTTGTCGGTGGCGATCAATGCCCGCTTGTAGGCGCCGAAGCGCGGCAGGCTGAGGAACATGGTCGCGGCCCCGGCGATGAACAAGGGCATGGCCAGCACCGGGATCAGCGGCTCACCGCCGCCGAACGCCCAGGCCATTATCGGCAACGGCAACAAGCCCATGGCCAGGTACTGCCACCAGGCCAGGGCCAGCCGCCGCTTCACCTCGCCGCGGGTCACGCCTGGGGCACCTCGCCCTGGTGCTTGTTGCCCATCATGTGGCCAAGCTTGTCGGCCTTGGTGGCCAGGTACAGGCGGTTGTGCGGGTTGTGACCGGTGTGCAGCGGCACGCGCTCGGCAACCTTGATGCTCATGTCGGTCAGGGCCTTGACCTTGCGCGGGTTGTTGGTCATCAGACGCAGCGATTTCACACCCAGGTGTTCGAGCATCGGCAGGCACATGGCGTAGTCACGCTGGTCGGCGGCGAAGCCCAGGCGCTCGTTGGCCTCGACAGTGTCGGCGCCGCCATCCTGCAGCTCGTAGGCGCGGATCTTGTTCAGCAGGCCAATGCCACGGCCTTCCTGACGTAGGTACAGCAGCACGCCACGGCCTTCGCGGGCGATGGCCTGCAGCGCGGCTTCAAGTTGCGAGCCGCAGTCGCAGCGCTGGCTGAACAGCGCATCGCCGGTCAGGCACTCGGAGTGCAGACGCCCCAGCACCGGCTCGCCGTCCGCGATGTCACCCAGGCTGAGCACCACGTGCTCGCGGCCAGTAGCTTCGTCGAGGAAGCCATGCATGGTGAAGATCGCAAAGGGAGTCGGGAGTTTAGAGGCGGCAACAAAGACGACGGGCACGTTGTGCTCCTGGATAGTAGGATTTTTCAGATCGGCCGATTGTATCAGCAGCCCGGCGCAGGTGCGCAGGAGGAATATGGTGGCTTAAGATCGAAATGTTCGATGCTTATGGAACAAGGACCAAATCCTGTAGGAGCGGCCTTGTGCCGCGAAAGGGGCGCGCAGCGGCCCCAGATTCCGAGCCACCATCAAAATTGCTGGGGCCGCTACGCAGCCCATCGCGACACAAGGCCGCTCCTACAAGAACAGCGACATGAGCCTAATGCGGCTGGCTATCCGCAGTGAACGGATACGGCTGCTTCCAGCGCTCGAAGATCGGCTTCAACTCACCGCTGCGCACCAGTTGCGCCATGCGCCGGTCGAACAGGTCACGCAAGGCCTCGCCCTGCGCACTGCGGGTGAACGCCAGGTACAACGGCAGCTCGGCGACGTGGGTGCTGCGAAAGCGCTTGGGCTCGGGCGCCTGCCCGAGTACGTACTCGACCTCGGTCTGTGCATCGATGTAGAAATCCACCCGGTCATGCTCGAGCATGGGCAGGATCCCTTCGCGACGCTGTACCTCGCGGAAATTGTGGACGTTGGGCAGGTAACTGGCGTAGTCATAGCCACGCACCCAGGCCAGGCGGTACTGGCCGATGGTGTCCAGCGTCGGCTGCGGCTTGCCGGCCAGGCCCAGGGCATAGATATGGTCCAGGTCGAAATGCCAGCGCGGATAGAGGTTGTCGTCGTTCTCTTCCTTGTACGAGCCGACCCAGGCATCCGCCTCGCCCCGTTTCACCAAACCGACCGAACGGCTGTACGGCGCGCTCAGCACCTTGACCTTGACCCCGGCCGGCTCGAACACCTGGCGCAGCACGTCCCAGGCCAGCCCGCTGCCATCGGCGTTGGTGTAGTCGAGCCACTCCTCGCTGACCAGGCGCACCTGCTGTTCCTGCGCCATGACGCCGGGCACCGCGCAAAGCAGCACCCACGCCAGCAACACACTCCTCAAGGCCATTGCAACGCTCCCTGTATCAGGCCACCGCCCACACCAGAACCTGCATGCCCAGCCAGGCGAACACGCCGGCCAGGATATCGTCGAGCATGATCCCGAACCCACCATGCACATGGCGGTCGACCCAGCGGATCGGCCACGGCTTGAGGATGTCGAAGAAGCGGAACATCAGGAACCCCGCCAGCAGCCACTGCCAGCCTTCCGGCACCAGCCACAGGGTGATCCACATGCCGACGATCTCGTCCCAGACAATGCCCTCGTGGTCGTGCACGCGCAAGTCGTTGGCCACCTTGCCGCACAGCCACACGCCGAACAGCATGCTGATGCCCAGCAGCAGCCAGTAGCCCCAGTCGGGCAGCATCTGCCACAGCGGGATGAACGGCAGCGCCACCAGCGACCCCCAGGTACCGGGGGCCTTGGGCAGGGTGCCGGAGCCGAAGCCGAAGGCGATGAAGTGCCACGGGTTGCGCCAGACCGAAGGCGGAACGAACTCCGCAGGCACCTGGTTGGGGTGGTCGGTCACGGTGTCTCCCTGAAATGTTGATAGCCCCGCTGCACGGGGGTGATGTCCTGGCCCTGCGGGTCACGCAGGGTCACACCCTGGCCTTGCAGCACACGCCCGATGACGTGCACCTCGCGGGCCAGGGAGGTCAGTGCGCTTTCCGGCAGGGTGAAGGCCAGCACGTAGTCGTCGCCGCCAGTGAGCGCCGCCTGCACCGCCGCCTCGCGCCCCAGGAAAGCCTGTAAAGGAGCAGACACGGGGACCTGCGCCAGGTTCACCTCAAGCGCGACGCCGGACGCCTTGGCGATATGCCCGCAGTCGGCCAGCAGGCCGTCGGAGATATCCAGTGCCGCCGTGGCCAGGCCACGCAGGCGCTCGCCCAGTTGCAGTTGGGGCAAGGGCGACCAGTAGTGCTCCAGCAGCGGGCCGGCCACCTCGGCAGCCGCCTCGCGCTCGCCCAGCACCAGCGGCAATGCCCCCGCCGCATTGCCCAGGAAACCGCCGACGCACAGCAGGTCGCCCGGCTGCGCGCCGCTGCGACGCAGGGCCTGGCCCGCCGGTACCCGGCCGAACACGGTCACGGTGATACTCAGCGGTCCACGGGTGGTGTCACCGCCGATCAGGGTCATGCGGCAACGGTGGGCCATGCGGCCGAGGCCATCGGCGAAGGCTTCAAGCCAGTCCGGGCCGACTTCGGGCAGGGTCAGGGCGAGGGTGAAGCCGATGGGCGTGGCGCCCATGGCCGCCAGGTCGCTGGCCGCCACGGCGAGCGAGCGCTGGCCCAGCAGCAGCGGGTCGCAGACGGCGGGGAAATGCACAGCGGCCACCAGCGTGTCGGTGGAGATCGCCAGTTGCTCGCCGGCGGGCAGGTCCAGCAGGGCGCAGTCGTCGCCGATCCCCAGGGCCACGCCCTCGCCGCCCTGCGCACAAGGCGCGGCGGCGAAGTAGTGACGGATCAGCTCGAACTCACCCATGGCTGGTCAGCGCCGCGATCAGCGCTTGTTCGCCTTGACTTCCGCCTCACGCAGACGCGGAGCCAGCTTGTCCAGCACGCCATTGACGAACTTGTGGCCGTCGGTGGCGCCGAAGACCTTCGCCAGTTCCACGCCTTCGTTGATGACGACGCGGTACGGCACGTCGACGCGCATCATGAACTCCCAGGTGGACAGGCGCAGCACGGCCAGCTCGACCGGGTCGAGCTCTTCCAGCGGCGTGTCCAGGCAAGGCTTGAGCGCCTCGTCGATCTCGGCCTTCTTCGCCGGGACCCCGTGCAGGATCTCGCGGAAGTAGGCGCCGTCGACATCGGTGAAATCGTTATCGACCCGGAACTGCGCTTCCACTTCGTTCAGCGAGTGCTTGGCCATGTGCCACTGGTAGAGCGCTTGCGTGGCGAGCTTGCGGGCTTCGCGACGCTTGGCGCTCTTCGAGGGCTTGCCGGCATCCGCAGGTTTTGGATCGCGCGGGTTGAAACGATCGCTTTCGTCGCTAATCACTTGGCCTCCAACTGCGCCAGCAGACTGACCATTTCCAGGGCCGACAGGGCAGCTTCGGCACCTTTGTTGCCGGCCTTGGTGCCGGAACGCTCGATGGCCTGCTCGATGGAGTCGACGGTCAGGACGCCGAAGGCCACCGGAACACCGAACTCCATGGACACCTGGGCCAGGCCCTTGGTGCACTCGCCCGCCACGTATTCGAAGTGCGGGGTACCGCCACGGATTACTGCGCCCAGGGCGATGATCGCGTCATAAGCACCCTGCTGGGCGACTTTCTGTGCCACCAGCGGGATTTCGAACGCGCCCGGGGCACGAATGATGGTGATGTCGCTTTCACTGACGCCGTGGCGTACCAGGGCATCGACTGCACCGCTTACCAGGCTTTCGACGACGAAGCTGTTGAAGCGGCCAACCACCAAAGCATAGCGACCTTTGGGGGCGATGAAGGTACCTTCGATGGTCTTCAGGGTCATTCCGGAGTTCTCATCTTCAAGAGCGAGGCCGCGCTGTGGCGGCCTCGGGAGGGTTTGGACTCGAGTCCAGGGGCGAAAATGCCGCCTCAAGTCACTCGGAGGGCACGTATTCTACAACTTCCAGATCGAATCCGGATATCGCATTGAACTTCATCGGCGAACTCATCAGGCGCATCTTGCGCACGCCGAGGTCGCGCAGGATCTGCGAACCGGCACCGACGGTGCTGTAGGTGGTCGGCGCTTTCGCCGGGGCATCGCCCGCGCTCTCGCGGATATGCGCCAGCAGCACGTCGCCGTCCAGCGGGTGGCCCAGCAGCAGCACCACGCCGCTGCCGGCCTCGGCCACGGCGCTCATGGCCGCGCGCAGGCTCCAGCGGCCCGGTTGCTTGACCATCAGCAGGTCGCGCAGCGGGTCCATGTTGTGCACGCGCACCAGGGTCGGCTCCTCGGCGCAGATCTTGCCGAGGGTCAGGGCCATGTGCACATCGCCTTCCACCGCGTCGCGGTAGGTGACCAGGTTGAACTGGCCCAGCTCGCTCTCGATCGGTTGCTCGGAGACGCGCTGCACGGTGCGCTCATGGATCATGCGGTAGTGGATCAGGTCGGCGATGGTGCCGATCTTCAGGCCGTGCTCGGCGGCGAACACTTCCAGCTCGGCGCGGCGCGACATGGTGCCGTCGTCGTTCATCACTTCGCAGATCACCCCGCTTGGCTCGAAGCCGGCCATGCGCGCCAGGTCGCAGGCGGCCTCGGTGTGACCGGCGCGGGCCAGGGTGCCGCCGGGCTGGGCCATCAGCGGGAAGATATGACCGGGGCTGACGATGTCCTCGGCCTTGGCGTCCTTGGCGGCGGCGGCCTGCACGGTGCGGGCGCGGTCGGCGGCGGAAATGCCGGTGGTGACGCCTTCGGCGGCTTCGATCGACACGGTGAACTTGGTGCCGAAGCCCGAGCCGTTGCGCGGCGCCATCAGCGGCAGCTTGAGCGTTTCGCAGCGCTCGCGGGTCATCGGCATGCAGATCAGGCCGCGGGCGTGCTTGGCCATGAAGTTGATGTGCTCGGGCAGGCAGCACTCGGCCGCCATGATGATGTCGCCTTCGTTCTCGCGGTCTTCGTCATCCATGAGGATGACCATTTTGCCCTGGCGGATGTCTTCGACCAGTTCTTCGATGCTGTTGAGCGCCACGCGGCACCCCCTTCTCAATCAGGATTTCAAGAAGCCGTTGGCGGCCAGGAAGCTTTCGGTGATGCCACTGCCTTTGCTCGGCTCGGCGGCCTTGTCGCCCAGCAGCAGACGCTCCAGGTAACGGGCCAGCAGGTCGACCTCAAGGTTCACCCGACGCCCTGCGCGGTAGTCGGCCATGATGGTTTCGGACAGGGTGTGCGGGACGATGGTCAGCTCGAACTCGGCGCCATCGACTTCGTTGACCGTCAGGCTGGTGCCGTCGACGGTGATCGAGCCCTTGTGGGCGATGTACTTGGCCAGCTCCTTGGGCGCGCGCACGCGGAACTGGATGGCGCGGGCGCTATCGGCGCGCGAGACGATCTCGCCGACGCCGTCGACGTGGCCACTGACCAGGTGGCCGCCCAGGCGGGTGGTGGGGGTCAGGGCCTTTTCCAGGTTGACCCGGCTGCCGCTCTTGAGATCGACCATGGCAGTGCGCTTGAGGGTCTCGACGCTGACGTCGGCCCAGAAGCCGTCGCCGGGCAGCTCGACGGCGGTCAGGCACACGCCGTTGACCGCGATGCTGTCGCCAAGCTTGACGTCGCCCAGGTCGAGCTTGCCGGTCTCTACGTAGACGCGCACGTCACCGCCCTTGGGGGTGAGGCTGCGGATGGTGCCGATGGATTCGATGATGCCGGTGAACATGGTGTTCTCCTAGATACGGGCTGCGCGAGGCAAGCCTGGCATTATACGCCGGGGGGCGGCAGGGGGATGGCAGTGACTCGCCAGTCATCGCCGACCGCGCGCATTTCGGTGATCTTCAGCCGCGGCGCCTCGCTCATTTTCGACAGCGGCCAGTCCAGCAACGGGCGCGCTTCGGAGCCGAGGAAGGTGCCGGCGACGAACAGCTGGTACTCGTCGACCAGGCCCTGGCGGGCGAAAGCGCCGACCAGGCCGGCGCCGGCCTCCAGCAGGATTTCGTTGACCCCGCGCCCAGCCAGGGTGCGCAGCAGTGCCGGCAGGTCGACACGCCCCTCGCTGCCGGGCAGGTTGATCAGTTCATGGCCGGCGGCCGCATAGCGTGGGTCTTCACCGGCGGCGGTCACCACCAGTGCCGGGCCGGCCTGGAAGAACGGCGCGTCCAGCGGCAGACGCAGGCGCCCGTCGATCAGCACGCGCAACGGCGGGCGCGACAGGGCCAGGGCGGTGAGCGCGTCATCCAGGCCCAGCTCCTCGCCACGCACGGTCATGCGGGCGTTGTCGAACAGCACGCTCTCGGCGCTGGTCAGCACCACGCTGGAGCAGGCGCGCAAGCGCTGCACCGCGGCACGCGCCGCAGGGCCGGTGATCCATTGGCTTTCGCCGCTGGCCATGGCGGTGCGGCCGTCCAGGCTCATGGCCAGCTTGGCGCGCACGAACGGCAGGCCCTGCTCCATGCGCTTGAGAAAGCCCGGGTTGAGCGCGCGAGCCTCGGCCTCGAGCACACCGCTGGCGACTTCGATGCCGGCCTCGCGCAGCCGCTGCAGGCCATTGCCGGCCACTTGCGGATTGGGGTCCTGCATGGCCGCCACCACCCGCGCCACCCCGGCCTTGACCAGCGCCTCGGCGCACGGCGGCGTGCGGCCATGGTGGCTGCAGGGCTCGAGGGTGACATAGGCGCAGGCGCCGCGGGCGCGCTCACCGGCCTGGCGCAGGGCATGGACCTCGGCGTGCGGCTCGCCGGCGCGCGCATGCCAGCCTTCGCCGACCACCTCGCCGTCACGCACGATCACGCAACCCACGCGGGGGTTGGGGTGGGTGCTGTACAGGCCCTTGCGGGCCAGTTCCACGGCCCGGGCCATGTAGTGGGCGTCGAGAATGGCTTGGCTGGACATGCTTACTCTTTAGCCGGCTCGCGGGCCAGGCGGTCGATTTCTTCGCGGAATTCGTCGAGGTCCTGGAAACGCCGGTAGACCGAGGCGAAACGGATGTAGGCCACTTCGTCGAGCTTGCGCAGCTCGGCCATCACCATCTCGCCGACCACCAGTGACTTCACTTCGCGCTCGCCGGTGGCGCGCAGGCGGCTCTTGATATGCGCCAGCGCCGCTTCCAGACGCTCGACGCTGACCGGGCGCTTCTCCAGCGCGCGCTGCATGCCGGCGCGCAGCTTGTCTTCGTCGAAGGGCTGGCGCGTGCCGTCCTGCTTGATCAGCCGGGGCAGGACCAGCTCGGCGGTTTCGAAGGTGGTGAAGCGCTCGCCGCAGGCGACGCATTCGCGCCGACGACGCACCTGTTCGCCCTCGGCGACCAGACGCGAGTCGATGACCTTGGTGTCGTTGGCACCGCAAAACGGACAGTGCATGGTGGCAGGCAACAAAAAAAGGGAGGGCCATGGTAGCGCATTGCACTGGCAAGACAAGCCAAAGGGTTTACCATCCATGCAAATCTGCCCGTGAAGGACTACCCCATGCACCCTCGAGCGCTCGTCGTGCTGTGTTGCGCCGCCCTGCTCGCCGCCTGCGGCAGCGACCGCCCCAAGCCGGAACAGGCCCCTGCCCCTGTGCCGGCCAAGGTGGCCAAGAAAACCGAACCCCTGGGCCCGCTGCCGGCCTACCAGCGCGAGCTGAGCGGCACCCTGCTGGAAATCCCGGCGGGCGCCGACGTGGAGCTGGCCCTGCTGGTGATCGACGAGCGCGGCCGACCACAGCAACTGCTGGCCAGCAGCACCCTGAGCGGCACTGGCCAGGCCCTGCCCTACCGCCTGCGCTTCAACCCCGAAGCCTTCCCCGCCGGAGCCCGCGTCGAACTGCGCGGTCGCGCCAGCCGCTCCGGCCAGCTGATCCTGCACCTGCCGCCGGTACGCATCGCCCAGGCCCAGACCCAGGCCACCGGCCCGCTGCGTTTCGAAAAGGCACCCTAGATGGCCCCGGCAATCCTGCAACAGGCCCTGAGCGGCCTGATCGGCGAAGCGCGGCTGATCGTCAGCGAACTGCCCGGGTGCGACCTGAAACTCTGGTTGATCGACGACCAGAACATGGACCGCGAATTCACCCGCGAGGAAACCCGGCGCATTCTCGAGGAGCCGCCCTACTGGAGTTTCTGCTGGGCCAGCGGCCTGGCCATGGCGCGCTACCTGGCCGAGCGCCCGCAGTGGGTGCGCGGCAAGCGCGTGCTGGATTTCGGCGCCGGCTCCGGCATTGCCGGGATCGCCGCCGCCCGGGCCGGCGCCCTGGAGGTGGTGGCCTGCGACCTCGATCCGCTGGCCCTGGACGCCTGCCGTGCCAACGCCGCGCTGAACGGTGTGACGCTGAGCTACAGCAGCGACTTCTTCGCCGAAGCCGACCGCTTCGACCTGATCCTGGTCGCCGATGTGCTCTACGACCGCGCCAACCTGCCGCTGCTGGACGAGTTCCTCAGCCGTGGCCGCCAGGCGCTGGTCGCCGATTCGCGGGTGCGCGACTTCAGCCACCCGCTGTACCGCCCGCTCGGCGTGCTCGAGGCGCTGACCCTGCCGGATCTGGCCGAGCCGCACGAATTCCGCCGGGTCAGCCTGTACCATGCCAGCCGCGAGCCCTTATAGTGGGGGTATTCACGGATTTGCGAGAGTTGCGATGAGCCAAGCTCCTGATAACAAAGATGTGCCGTACATCTTCGATGCCACCGATGCCACCTTCCAGCAACTGGTCATCGAGAACTCCTTCCACAAGCCGGTGCTGGTCGACTTCTGGGCCGAGTGGTGCGCGCCGTGCAAGGCGCTGATGCCGTTGCTGGCAAACATCACCGAGGGTTATCAGGGCGAACTGCTGCTGGCCAAGATCAACTGCGACGTCGAGCAGCAGGTCGTCGCCCAGTTCGGCATCCGCAGCCTGCCGACCGTGGTGCTGTTCAAGGACGGCCAGCCGGTCGACGGTTTCGCCGGCGCCCAGCCCGAGTCGGCCATCCGCGCCATGCTCGAACCCCATGTGCAGATGCCCGCGCCGCCTGCCGCCGCGCCGCTGGAGCAGGCCAAGGCGCTGTTCGCCGAAAGCCGCTTCAGCGAAGCCGAGGCCCTGCTGCAGGTGCTGCTGGGTGAAGACAACAGCAATGCCGAGGCACTGATCCTCTACGCCCGCTGCCTGGCCGAGCGCGGCGAGCTGGGCGAGGCCCAGGTGGTGCTCGACGCGGTCAAGACCGACGAGCACAAGGCCGCCCTGGCCGGCGCCAAGGCCCAGCTGACCTTCCTGCGCCAGGCCGCCAGCCTGCCGGAAGCCGCCGAGCTGAAGAGCCGTCTGGCGCAGAATCCACAGGACGACGAAGCAGCCTACCAGCTGTGTATCCAGCAGTTGGCGCGCCAGCAGTACGAGGCGGCGATGGACGGGCTGCTGAAGCTGTTCCAGCGCAACCGCGCCTACGAGAACGGCTTGCCGCAGAAGGCGCTGTTGCAGGTGTTCGAATTGCTGGGCAACGCTCACCCGCTGGTCAGTGTGTATCGCCGCAAGCTGTCCGCTGCGCTGTTCTGAGTTTGTTGGGGCTGCTTTGCAGCCCTTTCGCGGCACCAGGCCGCTCCTACAGACGAGCGCGCGCCCCTGTAGGAGCGGCCTTGTGCCGCGAAAGGGTCGCAAAGCGACCCCTCATCCTACCCAGCGATACACCGGCGCATCCACGCCGCTTTCCACCTTCACCTCACTGCTGTGGCGCAAGCGCACCAGCAGGCGCTTGCCCGCCGCCACGCTCCCGGCCAGCCCCTCCAGGCGCTCCAGCAGCTCCGGCCCACCCATCTGGCCCGCCTGGCGCAGCACTTCTCGCGCGGCCGCCCACTGCCCGTCATCCTGCCGAGGTGCCGGGCTGGTGGTGACCGGTACTGCCTCGACAGAGGCCGGCACCTCCAGTCGACGCCCCAACTGTGCCCACTCCTCCGGCGCCAGCTCAACGGTCAGGTCCACCGGCCACTCGCCGATCTGTCCACGAATTCTCACGATTATTTCCTTGTTTCCAGGCTCGATTACGCCATGCTCCCACGAACATGAAACCTGTGCCAGGCAGGCTGGCGGCGCAAATGCAAATTGTTATAACATCACAAATTCATTCCAAGCCGCCTGTGGAGCCGTCCATGCGTCGTCTGTTGCTCGCCCTGCCCTTCGCCCTGCTACCCCTGGCCGTGGCCCATGCCCACGACGACCATGATCATGACCACGCCCATGGCACCCTGGGCACCCACGAGCATGGCGTGGCCAAGCTCAACGCGGTGCTCGACGGCAACACCCTCGAACTGGAACTGGACAGCCCGGCGATGAACCTGGTCGGTTTCGAGCACGTGGCCAGCAGCGATGCCGACAAGGCCAAGGTCGCCGCCGCCCGCCAACAGCTCGAACAGCCCCTGAAACTGTTCGGCATTGCACAGGCCGCCGGTTGCAAGGAAGACGCCCAGGAGCTGGAAAGCCCGCTGTTCGGTGACGCCGACGAGGATGGCGACAGCCATGAACACGGTCACGTGCACGCCGACGTCAACGCCCACTATCAGCTGACCTGCGCCACCCCGGGCAAACTCACCCAGATCGACCTCGGCCCGCTGTTCAAGACCTTCCCGCAGACCCAGAAAATCAACGTGCAACTGATCGGCCGCAACGGCCAGAAAGGCGTCGAGGCCACCCCCGCCAAGGCCGTGGTCGCGTTCTGAATGAACCAGCCGCTGATCGAACTGCATGACCTGGTGTTCGCCTGGCCCGGCCAGGCGCCGCTGCTGGAAATCCCGGCCTTTCGTCTGGAGCCCGGCGAAGCGCTGTTCCTCAAGGGCCCCAGCGGCAGCGGCAAGACCACCCTGCTCGGCCTGCTGGGTGGCGTCAACCGCCCCGGGCAAGGCAGCATCCGCCTGCTTGGCCAGGACCTCGCGACCCTGGGCCAGGGCGCGCGCGACCGCTTCCGGGTCGATCACACCGGCTATATCTTCCAGCAGTTCAACCTGCTGCCATTCCTGTCGGTGCGAGAGAATGTCGAGCTGCCCTGCCGCTTCTCGAAAAGCCGCGCGGCCCGCGCCGCCCAGCGCCATGGCAGCATCGACCAGGCCGCCGCCCGATTGCTCGCCCACCTGGGCCTGGACGACCCGGCCCTGCTCGCCCGCCGCGCCGAAAGCCTGTCGATCGGCCAGCAGCAGCGGGTCGCCGCAGCACGGGCGCTGATCGGCCAGCCCGAATTGGTGATCGCCGACGAGCCCACCTCGGCCCTCGACGCCGACACCCGCGAGGCCTTCATCCGCCTGCTGTTCGACGAATGCCGCGACGCCGGCGCCAGCCTGCTGTTCGTCAGCCATGATCAGAGCCTGGCGCCGCTGTTCGACCGGCACCTGTCCCTGGCCGAGCTCAACCGCGCCGCCAAGCCCCGGGAGGCCTGATGTACCTGCTTCGCCTTGCCTTGGCCAGCCTGGCCAACCGCCGCTTCACCGCCCTGCTCACCGCGTTCGCCATCGCCTTGTCGGTGTGCCTGCTGCTGGCCGTCGAGCGGGTGCGCACCGAGGCCCGCGCCAGCTTCGCCAGCACCATCAGCGGTACCGACCTGATCGTCGGCGCCCGCTCGGGGTCGGTGAACCTGCTGCTGTACTCGGTGTTCCGCATCGGCAACGCCACCAATAACATCCGCTGGGACAGCTACCAGCACTACGCCAGCGACCCGCGGGTGAAATGGGCCATCCCGATCTCCCTGGGCGACTCGCACCGTGGCTACCGGGTGATGGGCACCACCACCGACTACTTCAGCCATTACCAGTTCGGCCGCCGCCAGCACCTGGCACTCGACCAGGGCCGGGCATTCGCCGACGATCCGTTCGAGGTGGTGCTTGGCGCCGAAGTGGCCCAGGCGCTGCACTACAAGCTCGGCGACAAGCTGGTGCTGGCGCATGGTGTAGCCGCCATCAGCCTGGTCAAGCATGACGACAAGCCGTTCACCGTGGTCGGCGTGCTCGAGCGCACCGGCACCCCGGTGGACCGCACCCTGCACATCAGCCTGGCCGGCATGGAGGCGATCCACATCGACTGGCACAACGGCGTGCCGGCCCGTGGTGCCGGGCGTATCAGCGCCGAGCAGGCTCGAACCATGGACCTGCAGCCCGCAGCAATCACCGCCTTCATGCTCGGGCTCAACAGCAAGATCGCCACCTTCAGCCTGCAGCGCGAGATCAACGAGTACCGTGCCGAACCGCTGCTGGCGATCCTGCCCGGCGTGGCCCTGCAGGAGCTGTGGAGCCTGATGGGCACGGCGGAGCAGGCCTTGTTCGTGGTGTCGCTGTTCGTCGTGCTCACCGGCCTGATCGGCATGCTCACGGCCATTCTCACCAGCCTCAACGAGCGCCGCCGGGAGATGGCCATCCTGCGTTCGGTGGGTGCCCGTCCCTGGCACATCGCCGGGCTACTGGTGCTCGAGGCACTGGCCCTGGCGCTGGCGGGCATCGCCGCCGGGCTGGGGTTGCTGTATGCGGGCATCGCCCTGGCTCAAGGCTATGTACAGGCCAACTATGGGCTATACCTGCCACTGGCCTGGCCGAGCGCCCACGAGTGGACGTTGCTGGCCATCATCCTAGGCGCGGCGCTGCTGATGGGCAGCGTGCCGGCCTGGCGCGCCTATCGGCAGTCGTTGGCCGATGGTTTGTCGATTCATCTTTAAGAGACAGACATGACTCTAGACTTCACCGCCCTCTTCGCGGGTAAACCCGCTCCCAGAGGGATCGCCTCACCTCCTGTGGGAGCGGGTTTACCCGCGAAGAAGGCAACACCGATCATTCAGTACTTGCTGCTCACGATCATGCTGATGACTTCGCTGCCCCTGTGGGCCGCCGACCCGCGCGAACTGGACTGGCCCGCCCTGATCCCCGAGGGCGCGCCGGTCATCCCGCCACAACTGACGCCCCTGCACGACCTGTCGCAGATCAGCGACGCGCTGTCCGCCGAGGCGGCCCCCGCCGCCCGCCAGCAGGCGCCCAACGCACCGGTGGTGAAAACCCTGGACGGCCAGCACGTGAAGATCCCCGGCTACATCGTGCCGCTGGAAGTCAGCGACGAAGGCCGCACCACCGAGTTCCTCCTGGTGCCCTACTACGGCGCCTGCATCCATGTGCCGCCACCGCCGTCGAACCAGATCGTGCATATCGTCAGCGAGATGGGCGTGCGCATCGAAGACCTGTACCAGCCCTACTGGATCGAGGGGACGATGCAGGTCAAGGCCAGCAGCAGCGAGCTGGCGGATGCCGGTTACCAGATGGAAGCAGAGAAAATCTACGCGTATGAGCTCAAGTGAGCACTGCGTCACCCCGATAGCACGGCTTCTTTGAGCTGGGTCAAACTTTCTGTTTAGTCAGCTTCGTACCATTGGACTACTCGATTACTCACGTCCTCTGGGAGCTTCCATGAACAAGTCCTTGCTCGGTGCCTCGCTCGTCGCGTTGGCGCTTGCAGCCCCTGTCGCCCACGCCCACCAGGCGGGGGATTTCATCCTCCGCGCCGGCGCCATCACCACCGCGCCCAACGAGAACAGCGGCGACATCAAGCTCGACGGCGCCAAGGTCTCGGGCACCAAGGCGACCCTGGACAGCGACACCCAGCTGGGCCTGGCCTTCGCCTACATGCTCACCGACCACATTGGTCTCGAGCTGCTGGCCGCCACCCCGTTCCAGCACAAAGTCGGCGTCAAGGGCCTCGGCCCTGGCCTGGACGGCAAGCTGGCCGACATCAAGCAACTGCCGCCGACCCTGTCGCTGCAGTACTACCCGATGGCGCCGTCCTCGAAGTTCCAGCCGTACGCCGGCGTGGGCATCAACTACACGATGTTCTTCGATGAAGACCTGACCAGCGACCGCAAGGCCCAGGGCTTCAGCAACATGAAGCTGAAGGACTCGGTCGGCATCGCCGGCCAGCTGGGCATGGACTACATGCTCACCGACAACCTGCTGCTCAACGCCGCGGTCTGGTACGTCGACATCGACACCAAGGCCAGCATCGACGGCCCGAGCGCCTTGGGCGTGGGCAAGACCAAGGTCGACGTCGATGTCGATCCGTGGGTCTACATGGTCGGTATCGGCTACAAGTTCTGATCCGCAGGCGCGCCTGCTCCGACTGGAGCGGGCGCGCCGCGCATCGTCTCGATGCTCCAGAGATACCCCCAATAGCCCCAGGCTAGCGCGCTTATCCCCGCCCCCAAGCCGCACACCGCCACCCAGCCCCACTGCCCGTACACCCAGGTCGCCACGACCGCTCCCACCCCGCTGCCGAGCGAATAACAGCACATGTAGGCGCCGACCAGCCGGCTGGCCATCTCGCCGCGCCCCGCCAGCAGCACACTCTGGTTGGTCACGTGCACCGCCTGCACAGCCAGGTCCAGCATCAGTATCCCGATCACCAATGCCAGCAATGACTGCTCGAGGTAGGCGATGGGTAGCCACGACAGCGTCAGCAGGCCCAGTGCCCAGCCGCTCACCCGCCGCGCATGCCCCTGATCGGCCAGGCGTCCGGCACGTGCTGCCGCCAGCGCTCCCGCCACACCGGCCAGGCCGAACAACCCGACCTGCGTATGGTCCAGCGCCAGTGGCGCGGCGCTCAAGGGTAGCACCATCGCGCTCCACAGCACGCTGAACGCCGCGAACACCAGCACCGCGAACAGGCCGCGCTGGCGCAGCAGGCGGTCATGTCGATACAGCCGCAGCACCGATGCCAGTAACGCCCCATAGCGCTGCCCTGGCCCCTGCGGCCTGGCGGCAGGCAAGCGCCAGGCGAGCAGCCCCGCCATTGCCAGCGCCAGTCCCGCCGCCACCGCATAGACACCCTGCCAGCCGAACAGGTCAGCCACTGCGCCCGATATCAGACGCGCCGAGAGGATGCCCAGCACCACGCCGCTGGTCACCGTGCCCACCGCCTGCCCTTGTTCGGCGGGCGAGGCCAATGTGGCGGCATGCGCCACCATCACTTGCACCACCACCGCTGCCAGGCCGACCAGGGCCATTGCGGCCAGCAGCACGGCCCAGTCCACGGTAAAGGCTACGGCCAGCAAGGCGCCGGACGAGACCAGCAACTGGCCGAGGATCAGCCGCTTGCGATCGACCAGGTCCCCGAGTGGCACGATCAGCACCAGCCCCAAGGCATAGCCGGCCTGGGTCATCCCCACTACCAGGCCGGAGCGGGCGCTGCTCACCCCAAGGCTCGCCGCCATCGACTCCAGCAGCGGCTGGGCGAGATACACCGTGGCCACGGCCAGGGCGCAGGCAGCGGCCAACAACAACGTCAATCCACGGGTGAGCGTCGACATCGAAGACTCCCTTTCAATTCTGGTTTCAATTTAAAACCATATGGCTGGATTTCTAGCAAATGTGGTTTTATTCTGCAACCAGACAGACATTCAAGGATCGCGCCATGCTCGACGAGAACAACCAGCAATGCCCCGTGGCCCGCGCCTTGGAAGTGCTCGGCGACCGCTGGGCGCTGATGATCCTGCGCGATGCCTTCGATGGCCTGCGCCGTTTCAGCGAGTTCCAGAAAAACCTGGGGCTGGCGAAGAACATCCTCGCTTCGCGCTTGAAGCTGCTGGTGGAGGCGGAACTGCTGGTGCAGCAGCCGGCCTCGGATGGCAGTGCCTACAAGGAATATGTGCTGACCGAACGGGGACGCTCGGTGTTTCCGATCGTGATCGGCTTGCGCCAGTGGGGGGAGCGCTACCTGTTCACAGCGGGGGAGTCACGCTCGCAGCTGGTCGATGATCGTGGCCAAGGGCTGGAGACGCTGCAGGTACGGGCCCGGGATGGGCGGGAGGTGCGGCCGGAGGATTGCCGCCGGCGGGTGGTCCGGCATTCGTGATGCCTGCTCCACCTGCCATGCACGATCCCTGTAGGAGCGGCCTTGTGCCGCGAAAGGGCGCGTAGCGGCCTCGGGATCCCAGCATCATTCGATATCGCTGGGGGCTGCTTTGCAGCCCTTTCGCGGCACAAGGCCGCTCCTACATGCAATAGAGATTCAGGCCTTGCCAAGCAACCGCGCCAGCCCCTCGACGAACGGCGTCGGCTCAGGGAACGCGAAACGTGCCAGCAAGCGCGCATTGTCCGCCCGCGAATGGCGGATATCGCCCGAGCGGGCCTGAGCGTAGCTGACCGCAGGCAAACCGCCCACCACCTGCTCCAGCGCCCTGAGCAGCTGGTTCAGCGAAGTCGCCTGGTTCAGGCCGATATTCACCGCGCCCTCTTCCACCACCGGCTGTTCAAGCGCCTGCACCATCACCTGAACCAGATCGCCGACGAACAGGAAGTCGCGGGTCTGCTCGCCATCACCGAACACGGTGATCGGCGCACCCTGGGTGGCGCGCTCGCAGAAGATGCTGATCACCCCCGAATACGGCGAGGAAGGATCCTGGCGCGGCCCGAAGATATTGAAGAAGCGGAACACCACCGGCTCCAGCCCATGCTGGCGGCGGTAGAAGTCCAGGTACTGCTCGCTGGCCAGCTTGTCCACCGCATAGGGGGTCAACGGTGCCTTGGGCGTGTCCTCGGCAATCGACTGGCCCTCGCCATTGTTGCCGTACACCGCCGCACTGGAGGCGAACAATACGCGACGGATGCCGTTCAGGCGCATCGCCTCGCAGACGTTGAGCGTGCCGATGAAATTGCTCTGGTGGGTCTTCACCGGGTTTTCCACCGAGGCCTGCACCGAGGCCACCGCAGCCAGGTGCACCACTGCCTGGCAACCATTGGCGGCACGGGCCACCAGGGCGGCGTCGGCGACATCGCCTTCGAGCAGCTCCAGGCGCGGATGGCCGAGCTGCAGGTTGCTGCGCTTGCCGGTCGACAGGTCGTCGAGGATACGCACCGCGTAGCCTTTCTCCAGCAACGCATCGCACAGGTGGGAGCCAATAAAGCCGGCACCGCCGGTGATCAGGATGGGGGCGTCAGCCATGTCGGTAGAATCGGTCCAGTAGGGGCGGCAAGCCGGCGCGCCAGGCGCGGGGCTTGATGCCGAAGGTGTGAAGGATCTTCTTGCAGGCCAGCACCGCGTGCTGCGGCTCCTCGCTGGCATCCGGGCGGGCGGCGTGGGCCTGGGCGGTCGGCGCCTGCACGGCCAGCTTGCGCCACTGGGTGGCCTCGGTGAGGATCGCCTGGCCCAGCACCAGCGGCGTGGTGGCCTCGTTGCCAGCATAGTGGTAGGTGCCCCACAGCGGCGCCTGGCAATCGAGCTGCTTGAGCACCGAGAGGATCACTCGCGCGGCATCATCCACCGGCGTCGGGTTGCCGCGCCGGTCATCGGCCAGCAGCAGTTCCTGGGGCTGTTCGGCGCGGGTCAGGAAGCGCCCGAGCGCGCCGTCGATGCTTTCGTCAAGCAGCCAACCGAAGCGCAGCAGCACATGCTGTGGACAGGTGGCGCGCACGCTCTGCTCGATGCGCCAGAGCGCCTGGCCGCGCAAGCCGAGCGGCACCGGCTCGTCCTTCTCGCTGTAGGCAGTGGCGCGCGAGCCGTCGAACACACGGTAGCTGGACGGTTGCACAAGGATCATCTCGTGGTGCTGGCACAGCTCGGCGAGTCGCTCCACCGCCCGCTCCTGCTGGGCCAGGCGTTGCTCGCTGACGGACTCGGCCTGGAACCAGTCGAAATAATAGGCCAGGTTGACCACGGCGTGCGGACGTTGCTCGTCGAGCAGCAGGGTCAGGCTGGCCGGATCCCAGCCGTTTTCCGGCGGGCGAGGCGCCAGGAAGGCGATGTCTTCCTCGGCCCCGAGACGAATCAGCGCTTGCCCGAGGGCATTGCCACCACCCAACAGCATCAGGCGCATACGCATAGAGTCAACAGGTCCGGTCTGGTCGATGGAGGAAAGGGTTCATTTTGCTGTTTCCGGCAGGGGAAGTCCAACCCAGGCAAGGCCTGGCGCGCGCCGCATACCGATTGGCACCGGTCGGGGCGGTATTCCGCCTTTGCCGACAGCTACTTATACTGCGCCAGGCCTGTTCAAGGAGATCAACATGGATGCCGAACTGAACACTGCACAACGCGCCAGCTGGCAATTCGACGAGCCCGCGCCCGGCCCGGAGCGGTTCATCGACGAGGATTTCGATGACTATCGCCAGCAGGCGCGCCTGCTGCTGCCGGACGCCGAACGTGCCCCCACGGTCTTCGTGGTCGGCGGCGCACGCTCCGACTTCACCCGCCTCAACCCGTTGCTCTACCGTCTCCAGCAGCAGGGCATCGGCTCGCTGACCGGCAACCTCTCCGGCCATAGCCTGGCCAGCGAGCCCGGGGCGAAGGACGCCTCGCTGGCCAGCAACCTGCAGGAGGCCCTGCGCTTTCACCGGCATCTGGACGCGCGCAGCGACACCCTGGTCGGCCATAGTCTGGGCGCCGCCATCGCCCTGAAGCTGGCCGCCCAGCGCCCCAGCGTGCGCAAGCTGGTGCTGATCTGCCCGGCGGTCTACCCCGACGCGGCCCATGCCGCGCCCTTCGGGCCGGCCTTCAGCGAGGCCATCCGCAAACCTTTTGCCTTCCTTGACTGCGACAGCTATGCCTTTCTGCGCCAGTTCCAGGGCCGAGTGCTGCTGGTGATCGGCGAGTACGACGGGCTCAACTCCAGGGTCCACGGCCAGGGGCCCGGCACCTCGGCCGGTACCCGGCGGCTGGCGGGCGTCGAGCGCTACAGCCCGATTCCCGAGGAGGTCACCCACGCCTTGCTGCGCTCGGTGCCGGCGCCCCATGTGGAGTGCCTGATGCTCACCGACTGCGACCATGGCATCGCCGCGCACCTGCGCGACCGGCCCGAGGTGGCGGACCAGGTGGCCGATGCGGTGGCGGCGTTCATTCTCGACTAGTCCTGCCCGCTTTTCATGGATCTGCACATGAATTACTGATTTAGCAGGGACCTGTGGGAGCGGCTTTAGCCGCGAACACCGGCGAAGCCGGTGCCATACACCGCGTCGCTTGCTTCGCGGCTAAAGCCGCTCCCACAGGATGCGCGCTGGCCGCGCAATCATGGCTCCCTGTGCGACATGGCTATTCGATCTCGAACAACCCGTTGCTGACCATCCCCGCGCTCAGCCGGTCACGGATGTCGTCGTCGATGCGCGGATCGTCCGGGCGGTACAGCTTGATCTGCCGGAAGGCGTTGATGCGATTGATCTCCTCGCCCAGGTATTCCCACACCACCCGGGTGCACGCCGGATTGCGCCGGTCACCGCTGGAGACCCCGGTCTTGAGGCCGTTCAGGCGGCTGATGCGGCTCTTGAAGCTGGGAATGAGGACGGTCTGGCTCATCTCGTTGAGGGTGAGCGACTCGTAGTCGATCAGGAACATCCGGTCCTGCAGCTGGAACGCCGCGCCGAGGTAGCGACAACGCACCTCGGCGTGCTGGTCCAGGCCGCTGCTGCGCTCCTGGCGTTCCTGGCGCTCGAACAAAAAGCTGCCGCGCTCCTCCCACAGGTGCACCAGCGACACCAGGATCGAGCCCGGCACCGACATGCAGTTGGAGTATTCGAAGTAATAGCCGCAATAGCGCGACAGGTTGCCGGCTTCTTTATGCAGCGGCTTGAACAGTTCGCTGATCGGGTCGTCCTGGAAGCCGACCCGCTGATCCTGGTTGCGTGCGCCGATCAAGCGGGCGAACTGCTCGGGCGGCAGACCCAGCTCGTAATCCTCGACGCCGAAGAAGTCGCCGATGCGCTTGAGGTTGTAGGCCGTCGGGCGGCTCTGGCCGCTCAGGTACTTGTTGAACTGCGCGCGATTGATCGACAGCTGCCGGCAAACCTCGGAGATAGAGCGGTAGTGACTGCAGGCCAATTTGAGGTTGATAGCGAAGTGATCGCCCATGATGCGCGGGTCCGGATGATGCGAGTGACGCCATTCTAGCATCAAGTCGCACCAAAATGGAGCAACACGCGAAATTGTAACCACAGTTGTCATAGCCAACCATGCGCCCCCAATGAAAAGCGGTGCGCCTGCCGCCCGCTGGTCTTTCCACGCGAAGAATAAGAATCGAGGTCATTTCCCAATGCTCGAAGCACTCAACGATTTCCTTTCGGGGAAGCTTCTCATCGTGCTGATTGTCGGTCTCGGCAGTTACTTCACGATCCGCTCGCGGTTCGTCCAGTTCCGCCATTTCGGCCATATGTTCGGTGTCTTCAAGGAATCCCTTCGCGGCCAGGCAGGCCAACTGAGCTCGTTCCAGGCCCTGATGCTGAGCCTGGCCGGTCGCGTCGGCGCCGGTAACATCGCTGGTGTCGGTATCGCCGTGACCCTCGGCGGTCCGGGCGCCGTGTTCTGGATGTGGGTCACCGCGCTGGTGGGTATGTCCAGCAGCTTCTTCGAGTGCACCCTGGCCCAGGTCTACAAGCGCGCCGATGGCGACGGCCTGTACCGCGGCGGCCCGGCGTACTACATCCAGCACGGCCTGAAGCTGAAAAGCATGGCGATCGTGTTCTCGATCCTGCTGCTGGTCACCTACGGCTTCGCCTTCATCGGCCTGCAGTCGTACACCGTGACCCACTCGCTGCAGAACGCCTTTGCCTTCGATCCGAAGCACACCGGTATCGTCCTGGCAGCCCTGCTGGCCCTGACCTTCATCGGCGGTATCAAGCGCATCGCCGCGGTGTCCGATCTGCTGGTACCGGTCAAGACCCTGGCCTACATCGGCGTGACCCTGTACGTGATCGGCACCCAGATCGAACACGTCCCGGCCATGCTGGAAACCATCTTCAAGAGCGCCTTCGGCCTCGACCCTGCGTTCGCTGGCCTGCTGGGCAGCGCCATCGTCATGGGCGTAAAGCGTGGCGTGTTCGCCAACGAAGCAGGCCTGGGCAGCGCGCCGAACGTCGCCGCCGTGGCCGCCGTGAAACACCCTGGCGCCCAGGGCGTGGTCCAGGCCTTCAGCGTGTTCCTCGACACCTTCGTGATCTGCACCTGCACCGCGCTGCTGATCCTGCTGTCGGGCTTCTACACCCCGGGCTTCGAAGGTGACGGCATCGTCCTGACCCAGAACTCGCTGGCCGCCGTGGTCGGTGACTGGGGCCGCGTGTTCGTCAGCGTCGCGCTGTCGCTGTTCGTCTTCACCTGCATTCTCTACAACTACTACCTGGGCGAGAACAGCCTGCAGTTCCTCAGCCGCAACCGCGCCGTGCTGATGACCTTCCGCGGCCTGGTGCTGGCGCTGGTGGTGTGGGGTTCGACGCAGGACCTGTCGACCGTGTTCGCCTTCGCCGACATCACCATGACCTGCCTGGCGTTCGTCAACCTGATCGCCCTGGCCATGCTGTTCAAGGTCGGCCTGCGCGTCATGCGCGACTACGACGCACAGCGCAAGGCCGGCATCAAGCAGCCGGTGTTCGACTCCAGCAAGTTCACCGACCTGGACCTGGACCGTGCCGCCTGGCCGGCCAATCCGCAGGCTGAAACAGCCACTGACAAAGCCGCCGTTCAGGCGCACGCTCAGCGCTGATATTCTCCCCTGCCCCAGCCGCCCCGTCCGTGGGCGGCTGCCCTTTCTTTCGCTACATCGCTACGGAAAATTCCCATGCGTGCAGTCAAGAATCTTCTCGTCCTTTACACCGGTGGCACCATCGGCATGTTGCAGACCGCCGAAGGCCTCGCGCCGGCCGGTGGCTTTGAAACGCGCATGCGCGAACATTTCGCCGCCTGCGGCGATGCGCCGAAGGTGCACTGGTCGCTGCGTGAACTGAACCCGCTGATCGACAGCGCCAACATGCAACAGGCCAACTGGCTGGCGATGCGCGACGCCATCGTCGAGGCGGTCGAGCGTGACGGCCACGACGGCGTGCTGGTGCTGCATGGCACCGATACTTTGGCCTACAGCGCCGCGGCCCTGTCGTTCCTGCTGCTGGGTTTGCCGGCGCCGGTGCTGTTGACCGGATCCATGCTGCCGGCCGGCGCGCCGGACAGCGATGCCTGGGCCAACCTTGTCGGAGCCCTGAACCTGTTCGAAAACGGCCTGGAGGACGGCGTGCAGCTGTACTTCCACGGTCAGTTGCTGCACGGCTGCCGCGCTTCGAAGCTGCGCAGCGAGGCGTTCGACGCCTTCACCGTGCTGCCCCGCCACCGTGACGGCGAGCGCGCTCCAGAACTGCCGGCCCGCCTGGACTATCGCCAGCCGCGCCAGACGGTCAAGCTGGCGGTCATGCCGGTGTTCCCGGGCCTGGCTGCCGAGCACCTGCGTGGTTTGTTCGACAGCGGTATCCAGGGGCTGGTGCTGGAGTGCTATGGCAGTGGTACCGGGCCGTCCGACGACCAGGCGCTGCTCGATGTCCTGCATGACGCCCGTCAGGGCGGGGTGATGATTGTCGCCATCAGCCAGTGTCCGGAAGGTTCGGTGGTGTTCGACACCTATGCCGCTGGCAGCCGGCTGCGTGACACCGGACTTGTCAGTGGCGGTGGCATGACCCGCGAGGCCGCGCTGGGCAAGCTGTTTGCGTTGCTGGGCGCGGGGCTGGATGTGCAGGCGGCGGAGCACTGGTTCGCGCTGGACCTGTGCGGCGAGCGCGCCTGACCTGTAGATCTTCCGTTCGCCATCGCGGGGCAAGCCCGCTCCCACAAGCCTGCCCAGGGCATCGTGGGAGCGGGCTTGCCCCGCGATCGTTTCAGCATCTGGAAAAGTGGCGGAAGGCAGCGGGAGTCGAACCTGCCCGGGAACGGCTGCCGTCCCCAACCGGGTTTGAAGCCCGGCCGCGCCACCGGGCGCGATTGCCTTCCTTGAAATCAGGGCCCGTGTTGCGACTGGGCCAGGGCGCTGTCGACGCGAATATGCCGTTGGTCACCGACCCGCCGGGTCAGGCCAACGCGGTCGAAGTACTCGAGTATCTGCACACTGCGCTTGCGACCGATGCCCAACATATCGCGAAACGCCGCAACCTGCACTATCGGCGATGCCTCGGCCTGCTGCAACAACAGCTCTGCCATGCGCCTTAGCGTCACCTCCGGGTAGAACAGGTCACGCACCACCTGGTGCAACAGGCCCAGGCGGGCGAGCTTGCGCAGCAGCAGGCGCACCTCGGCCTCCTCGCAGCGCTCCTCGGCAGCCAGCGTACGCACCCAGGGCGGATCGAACTCACCCGCCAGCAAGCGCGGCAGCAAGCGCTCCCACAGTGCAGTATCGGCTTCGCTCAACTGAACCTTGTGCCCAGGCAGATGCAGCCACGGACCACTGCTGCTGATCCCCCCTTCGCCCAGCAGCTCATCCAGCAGGCTGACAAACGCCGGACGCTCCAGCGGCATCGCGGTAAAGCGGCGCAGGCGGTCGCGGTCCGGGCCAAGCTGGTCGGGCTCCTGTTCATGGAACTGCGCCAGCCGCGCCAGCACCTGCTGCTTGAGTGAATGCCACTGCTGGCGTGAGAACAGCAACTGGCCCTGGCGGGTAGCGATAACCTGCACATCCTCCGGCAACTGCCAGGTCTCGCGCAGACGGTTGAACTGGCGCTCGAGGCGCTGCGGATCGAGCCCGCCGGGTGCAGTTTCGAGCAACGCCGGCAGGGCCTGCTCCAGTTCAGTGACATCACGCAGTACCTGCAGCTGGCGCAGGCGTACCTCGCTGCGTCGCTGTCGGCTCGGCGCAAAGGGATCGAGCACGCGGCCACCGCCGAGGGTGCGCTGGGCGCGCTGGTCGCGCAGCACCAGCCGATCGCCATGCACCGCCTGCAACGGCGCGTTGAGCAGCAACTGGGCGAACATGCGCTGGCCGGCGCCGAGCCGTTCACCCTCCAACAACGCAACACGGGCCGTGACATCCTGGGTCCCCAGGTGCACATGCACCGCGCTGAAATGCTCGAACGTCCGGGTCTCGCCCGGCAGCAAGGTGAAATCGATATCGACCCGCACGCTCGGTGCATGCAGCCACTGCGGCACCAGCCAGTCGCCCCGGTGCACCTGATCTGCCGCCAGCCGTTCAGCGCTGATGTTCAACGCGACCCGCTGCCCGGCCTCGGCCACCAGCGCCGCCTGGTTCTGCGCATGCAGGCCACGCACCCGCACCGGCTTGCCGGCCTTG
Organism: Pseudomonas sp. RtIB026; assembly: GCF_016861355.2. Lineage (NCBI taxonomy): Bacteria > Pseudomonadati > Pseudomonadota > Gammaproteobacteria > Pseudomonadales > Pseudomonadaceae > Pseudomonas > Pseudomonas sp. RtIB026. The sequence continues at coordinate 96,693 of NZ_AP023348.2, forward strand.
CCCAGCAACAGCGTGTCACCGGCGCTGACCTGCCCGGCCAGGGCCGTCCCGGTGACCACCACGCCCGCCCCGGACACCGCGAAGGCGCGGTCCACGGCCAGGCGGAATCCGCCCCGCACACTGCGTCGACGCACCTGGGCCTCGGCGGCCAGCAACGCTTCGCGCAAAGCGTCGATCCCCTCGCCACTCAGGCTCGACACCGGGAACTGCGCTACCCCGGCATATGGCCCGGGCGCCAGCAACGCCGTGACCTGCGCCTGGACTTCGGCCAGCCGCTGCGGCTCGACCCGATCGCACTTGCTGATGACCACCAGCGCCTGGGGAATGCCCAGCAACTCGATGATCGACAGATGCTCGCGGGTCTGTGGCATCACCCCGTCGTCGGCGGCGACCACCAGCAGCACCAGATCGATGCCATGGGCGCCGGCGAGCATGTTGTGGATAAAACGCTCATGGCCGGGCACATCGATGAAACCCGTCAGCGGAGCACCTTCAGCCAGCGCGGCATAGCGGTAACCGAGGTCGATGGTCATGCCCCGGGCGCGCTCCTCCTGGCGCGTGTCGCCGGCCTGGCCGGTCAGGGCCTGGAGCAGCGCGGTCTTGCCGTGGTCGATGTGGCCGGCGGTACCGACGATCACTGCACCGGCCCCAGTTGCAACCTCGGCAGCTGCGCCAGCCACTGGGCCTCGTCGTCCAGCTGGCGCAGGTCGAGCCACAGGGCATCGTCGTCGATGCGGCCCAGTACCGGAACCGGCAGGTCGCGCAGCGCCCGCTCCAGTACATGCAGGCTGCGCCCACGCAGTTTCTTCGACACCTGCGGACGCAGGCACAAGGCCGCGCTGGGCAGGCGCGCCACAGGTTGGCTGCCGCTGCCGATCATGCCCAGGGCTGGTTCGACGCTGACTGCCCATTGCACCCCCAGCCGCGCGGCCAGTTCAGGCGCCAGGCGCTCGGCCTGGGCGGCAATTTCGGGCTGGGGCCGGGTGAGCAGGCGCAGGCTCGGCAGGCGCTCGGCCAGGCGGTCCGGATTGCGGTACAGCGCCAGCACCGCTTCGAGCGCCGCGAGGGTGATCTTGTCCACCCGCAGGGCACGCTTGAGCGGGTTCTTCTTGATCTTCGCGATCAGCTCCTTGCGCCCGACGATGATCCCCGCCTGCGGCCCGCCGAGCAGCTTGTCGCCACTGAAAGTGACGATGTCGGCCCCATCGGCCAGCGCCTGGCGCACGGTCGGCTCGGCCGGCAGGCCCCAGCGGGTCAGGTCGAGCAGGCTGCCGCTGCCCAGGTCTTCGAGCAGCGGCAGCTCATGTGCATGGGCAATGCGCGCCAGTTCCGCGGTGGGCACCTGGGTAGTGAAACCCTGGATGCTGTAGTTGCTGCAGTGCACACGCATCAGCAGGCCGGTGCGCGGGTTGATCGCGCCTTCGTAGTCGCGGGCGTGGGTGCGGTTGGTGGTGCCGATCTCGTGCAGCTTCACGCCGGCGCGGGCCATGATGTCGGGTATGCGGAAGGCGCCGCCGATCTCGATCAGCTCGCCACGGGAGATGATGCCTTCCTTGCGTGCGCCCAGGCTGTTGAGCGCCAGCAGCACGGCGGCGGCGTTGTTGTTGACCACGGTGACGGCCTCGGCGCCGGTCAGTTCGCGGATCAGGCCTTCGATCAGGTCGTCGCGGTCGCCGCGCTTGCCGGTGTTGAGGTCGAACTCCAGGTTCAGCGGGTAGCGGGCGGCGGTCTGCATGGCGTCGACCGCTTCCTCGGGCAGCAAGGCCCGGCCGAGGTTGGTGTGCAGCACCGTGCCGGTGAGGTTGAACACCCGACGTACCTGGCTGCGTTGCTGGATGGCCAGGCGTTCGCCGGCTCGGCCCAGGAGAACTTCGGCGGTCAGTTCGGTGGCACTCAGTTGGCCGAGGCGAGCTGGCTCGCGCAGGTCGTCGAGCAATTGGCGCAAAGTTGCCAACACCGCATCGCGGCCATGGCGATCGATCAGGGGCGCGCAGACCAGGTGGCGCAGCAGGGTATCGATGGAGGGCAAGCGTGGGGTGTCGTTGGCGAGGCTAGAAGACATGCGGTACTACCTATGACTGATCCGTTGTCTGTTCCGGCCCTTTCGCGGGGCAAGCCCGCTCCTACAGGAAGCGCGTTGGCGTCGGAGCCAGCGCTGTACCTGTAGGAGCGGGCTTGTCCCGCGAAGAAGGCAACTCGGTGTAGCAGTGTAGACAATTACCCCCTAGCCCGGTGCCAACAGCAGATTCGGCGCCAGCCGATGGAAGCCCTCCTCATCCAGGCGCATGTCCAGCGCCAGGCTCGCCAGGTCGTCGGCCAACGGCTCGGCCGCAGCGTCGTTCTCCAGGTAGCACTGCTTGAGGTAGTTCTGGCACCCCGGGCAGCACTCGGCACGCAGCGGCGCCTTGCCTGGCGCGTGGCGGTCATCCTCGAGGTTGCTGTAGCGCAGGTCCTTGCTCGACTCGCAGTACACGCACTTGACCCGCACAATATGCCATTCGCAGGCACACAGCGAGCAGGCCAGGTAGCGCAGGCCATTGTGCTTGCCGCGATTGCGCACCACCCCGGCCATCGCCGGCGAGCCGCAGGCCGGGCACTGGGCCAGGCTGCCGGCGGGTTTGAGCTCAGGCACAGGCAAGGCCAGCAGCCAGCTGGACCACGCCGCCTGCAACGCGGCGCCGATAAAGGGCACCAGCGCGGCCGGCACTGCGTCGTACTGGCCGCCGAGCAGGGCAATGCCCCAGCCTTTGCGTTGCGTCTCATCGCTGCCACGCAACGTCCCCAGCGCGTCCGCCAGCGGCCCATCAGGCTCCGCGGCGAAATGCTCGAGCAACGCCTGCAACCAGACCAGCCACGGCCCTTCACGCACCAGGCTGTCGGCCGTCAGCGGCGGCAGGCCATGACTTATGCACAGGCGCTGGCGCTCTTCGGCCACTGGCACCCCAGCAGGTGGGTTATCCACAAGCTGCTGCTGAATCCGGCATAGCCGGGCCATCAACCGCAGGTAGTCGCTTAGGGCGTTGCCCTCGGCCAGCTGCTCAAGCCGGTTGGCGCGCACCTCGAAGAGGTTGGCGGCGGGCAGGTGCAGGAACGGCGGCATCACTGCCGACGCTTCGATCTGCCCGGGTTCGAGAATCGTGCTCAAACGGTCATCCTTCTTTTCCACCGTGGTTGTGTGGCGTCTTGTCGCCGGTCACGTCCCGGTACCACAGTTCATGGTGCTTGCGTGCCCAGGCGCGGCTGACCCAGCCATGCAGCATGGCGCCGATCGAGCCCTTGATCCAGATCCCGGCATAGATATGCACGATGATGCTGAGGATCAGCACGAACGCCGCCAGGGCATGCAGCAGCGCGGACAGGCGAATGACGTCGATGCCGAACCAATGGCTGAAGTACGCGCGCCAGATCACCACGCCGCTGACCAGCAGCACCAGCATGCAGGCCAGCAAGGTCCAGAACAGCAGCTTCTGCCCGGCGTTGTACTTGCCGATCGGCGGCACGCCCTCTTCCTTGTTGAGCATCACCCGGTCGATGCGGCGCAGCCACAGGCGGTCGTTGGCGGTGATGAAGTTGGCGCGCCAGAAGCGCAGCACCAGCCCGAGGAAGAACACGAACATGGCCACGCCGATGAACGGATGGAGGATCCGCGTCCACGGCCCGCCGCCGAACAGGTGGCTGAGCCAGAACAGCGCCGGGTGGAACAGCGCCAGCCCCGAAAGGCCGGCCAGCACGAACAGGATCGCCACGACCCAGTGGTTGCTCCGTTCGTTGGCGTTGTAGCGCAGGATAGGCTTGTTGTCGTTCATGGCCGTTGCTCCCCCTGCCCGCCCGGGCGGTTCGGATCATAGACATGCACCGCCGGGTCCACCTGGTGGACCGTGTCATCCACAGGTGTCGGATGCTCGTCCTCCTCGACTCGCTGCGGCCCCACGCGCACATAGTGGAAGAACCCGGCCAGTACCGCCGCGCCCATGGCCAGCAGCGCCAGCGGCTTGCTGAAGCCCTTCCACAGCCCCACCAGCGGGCTGATCACAGGCTGGTCCGGCAGGCCGGCGTAGATCCGCGGCGTGTCGGCGTGATGCAACACATACATCACATGGGTGCCACCGACCCCGTCCGGATCGTACAGCCCGGCGTTCTCGTACCCCCGCGACTTCAGGTCGACGATGCGCTCGTCGGCATGCACCTTCATCTCCTCCTTGCTGCCGAAGACAATCGCCCCGGTCGGGCAGGTCTTCACACAAGCCGGCTCCAGGCCGACACTCACGCGGTCAGAGCACAGGGTGCACTTGTACGCCTTGTGGTCCTTCTGCGAGATGCGCGGGATGTTGAACGGGCAGCCGGTGATGCAGTAGCCGCAACCGATACAGTGGTCCTGGTTGAAGTCGACGATGCCGTTGGCGTGCTTGATGATCGCCCCCGGGCTCGGGCAGGCCTTCAGGCAGCCAGGGTCCGCGCAGTGCATGCAGCCGTCCTTGCGGATCAGCCACTCCAGGTTGCCGTCGTCGCGCTCGTGCTCGGTAAAGCGCATCAGGGTCCAGGTCTCGGCGCTGAGGTCCTGGGGATTGTCATAGGTGCCGTGGTTGTGGCCGACCTCGTCACGCAGTTCGTTCCACTCCGAGCACGCCACCTGGCAGGCCTTGCAGCCGATGCACTTGGTGGTGTCGATCAGCTTGGCGACTTCCTGCTGCTGGCGTACCGAGGGCGGTACGGTGGTGGTGGCCGAGCGGGCGATGATATCTTGGCTGGCCATCAGAGTTTCTCCACTTTGACGAGGAACGACTTGGACTCCGGCGTCTGCGTGTTGCCGTCACCGAGGAACGGCACCAGGGTGTTGGTCAGGTAACCGTGCCGCGTGCTGCCAGTGAAGCCCCAGTGCAACGGGATGCCGATCTGGTGCACGGTCTGGTTGTTGACCTGCAGCGGGCGAATCCGCTTGGTCACCACCGCCACTGCATCGATATGCCCGCGCTTGCTCGACACCCGCACCCGGTCGCCGGCCTTGATGCCCTTCTCGTTCGCCAGCACCTCGCCGATCTCGACGAACTGTTCGGGCTGGGCAATGGCGTTGAGCCGGCAATGCTTGCTCCAGAAGTGGAAGTGCTCGGTCAGTCGGTAGGTGGTCGCCGCATGGGGGAACTCGTCATGCGTGCCGAGGGTGTCCCACACCGAATCGAAGATGCGCCCGGCCGGGTTGCTGGTGGCCTTCTTGTTCTGCGGATGCAGCGGGTTGATGCCGATCGGCGTCTCGAACGGCTCGTAGTGCTCGGGGAACGGCCCCTCGGCCATCTTGTCGATGGCGAAGAACCGCGCCACGCCCTCGGGGTTCATGATGAACGGGTTCATCCCCGCTTCCGGTGGCGAGTCGACCTTGAAGTCCGGCACGTCGGTGCCGGTCCAGGCCTTGCCGTTCCACCACACCAGGCGCTTCTTCTCCGGGTCCCACGGCTTGCCTTGCGGGTCGCTGGAGGCACGGTTGTAGAGGATGCGCCGGTTGGCCGGCCAGGCCCAGGCCCAGTTCTGCACCTGGTGCATGCCGTACGGGTCGCTGTTGTCGCGCCGGGCCATCTGGTTGCCCTGCTCGGTCCAGCTGCCGGCGAAGATCCAGCAGCCGGACGCGGTGCTGCCGTCGTCCTTCATCTGGGCGAAGCCGGCCAGCTGCTGGCCGGCCTTGAGCGTGGCACCGGTGGCGTCGGTGAGGTCGCTGACCGCCCAGCCGTTCATCTCCTTGGCCAACTCCTCGGGCGAAGGCTCTTCAGGCACCTTGTACGGCCAACTGATGTTGAGCATCGGGTCGGGGTAGGCGCCGCCTTCGGCCTGATAGCGCTTGCGCAGGCGCAGGAACAGCTCGCTCATGATGCGCACGTCGGTACGGGTCTCGCCCGGACCGTCGGCGCCTTTCCAGTGCCACTGCAGCCAGCGGCTGCTGTTGACCAGCGAGCCGTCCTCCTCGGCGAAGCAGGTGGTGGGCAGGCGGATCACCTCGGTCTGGATGTTGGCGGTGTCGACGTCGTTGAACGGGCCGGCGTTGCGCCAGAACTCCGAGGTCTCGGTGGCCAGCGGGTCCATGATGACCAGCCACTTGAGCTTGGCCAGGGCCGCGGTGACGCGGTTCTTGTCCGGCAGCGCGGCGATCGGGTTAAAGCCCTGGCACATGTAGCCGTTGACCTTGCCCTGGCCCATCATCTCGAACATGCGCAGCACGTCGTAGGCCGGCACGTCGAGCTTGGGCAGCCAGTCGTAGCCCCAGTTGTTGGCCGCGGTGGCGTTGGCGCCGTACCAGGCCTTCATCAGGCTGACGTGGAACTTGCCGTAGTTCTGCCAGTACGACAGCTGCCCCGGGCGCAGCGGTTTGGAGGCGCGCTTGTCGATGTAGGCGGTGTAGTCCTGCTCGGCATCACCGGCCAGGGTCAGGTAACCCGGCAGCGAGTTCGACAGCAGCCCCAGGTCAGTCAGGCCCTGGATGTTGGAGTGACCGCGCAGGGCGTTGACCCCGCCACCCGGCATGCCGACGTTGCCCAGCAGCAACTGCACCATGGCCGCGCTGCGGATGATCTGCGCACCGATGGAGTGCTGGGTCCAGCCCAAGGCGTAGAGAATCGTCATGGTCTTGCCCGGCACCGAGCAGGTGGCGATCTCTTCCCAGATCTTCATCATCTGGTCCTGGGGCATGCCGCAGGTCATGCTCGCCAGCTCCGGCGTGTAGCGGCTGTAGTGCTGCTTCATCAGCTGGTAGACGCAACGCGGGTGCTGCAGGGTCGGATCGACCTTGGCGAAACCGTCCTCGCCCAGCTCGTAGCCCCAGCCGGACTTGTCGGCGTACACGCGCTTGGCCGCGTCATAGCCGCTGAACAACCCGTCTTCGAAGCCATAGTTCTCTTTGACGATGAACGACACGTCGGTGTAGTTGCGCACGTACTCGTGCTGGATCTTGTCGTTGCTCAGCAGGTAGTTGATCAGCCCGCCCATGAAGGCGATGTCGCTGCCGGTACGAATCGGTGCGTAGTAATCGGCCACCGAGGCGGTACGGGTAAACCGCGGGTCGACCACGATCAGCCGCGCCTTGTTGTGCGCCTTGGCTTCGGTCACCCACTTGAAGCCGCACGGGTGCGCTTCAGCGGCGTTGCCGCCCATCACCAGGACCAGGTTTGCGTTGGCGATATCAGACCAGTGATTGGTCATCGCGCCACGGCCATACGTCGGGGCAAGACTTGCCACCGTCGGGCCGTGTCAGACACGCGCCTGGTTATCGAACCCCAGCATGCCCAGAGAACGGATCACCTTGTGCGTCATGTAACCCGCTTCGCTGGAAGCGGCGGACGCGGCGAGAAAGCCCGTGGTGAGCCAGCGGTTGACCGTCTGGCCCTGGGCATTCTTCTCGATGAAGTTGGCGTCGCGGTCCTGTTTCATCAGGTCGGCGACACGATCGAGGGCTTCGTCCCAGTCGATGCGGGTCCACTCGCTGCTGCCCGGCTTGCGCACCTCGGGGTACTTGAGGCGGCTGGGGCTGTGGATAAAGTCCAGCAGGCCAGCGCCTTTCGGGCACAGGGTGCCGCGGTTGACCGGATGGTCCGCGTCGCCCTCGATGTGGATGATGTTCTGTTTGACGTTCTTGCCCGCGTCACCCTGGCTGTACATGATCAGGCCGCAGCCGACCGAGCAGTAAGGACAGGTGTTACGGGTTTCTTTGGTATGCGCCAGCTTGAAGTGGCGCACCTGCTCGGCGAACGCGGGTGTCGGGGCCATGCCCAACGCCGCGAGGCTCGAGCCTCCAAGGCCGACGGCGGCGACCTTGAAGAATTGCCGACGGTTGAGATCCATCGTGCACTCCTGATCAGGTTCTCGGGCGCACGGGACTTGGCCGGCGCCTCAGGGACTTCACGGTGGCGGTGGACAGAGACCGCCAACTGTTAAGCCTAGTCAAGAATCTGCAAAGCGCGATGATCTGGATCAGGCGCGAGGCAAATCGCCTCCTCCCCCATACAAATCCTACATTGCTACCGGAAATGGACTACGCCACGACACATTCTGTGCCTGTTAGGTTGATGGATCACACATGGAGGAGGACCGCAGGCATGAACATCAAGCACCTCTTGACCACACTTTTGATCGGCATCCCAGTACTCGCTCAACCCAGCATGGCGGCAACAGCAGGCGATGATCACGCCCCTCCCGCCGCGTTGCAGATCACCGCCGAGCGAGCACGGGCCATGGCCGATGCCGCCGAGCGTGCCGCACGCGCCCAAGGCTTTGCCATCGTCATCAGCATTGTCGACAACCATGGCAACCTGAAGTACTTCCAGCGCATGGATGGCACCAGCAGCGGCAGCATCCAGGTTGCGCAGCTCAAGGCCGAGACATCCGCCCGCTTCCCGCTGTCGTCCCGCTCGCTTGGCGAGCGCAGCGCCGCGTTGCCAGCGAATCCGTACGCCTCGCTGCCCGGATTCACCCTGCTGGAAGGCGGACTGCCGATCATGGATGTCAACGGCAGGCATATCGGTGGAATCGGTATCAGCGGAGCGACGCCGGAACTGGACGCCCAATTTGCAAGGACGGCACTCGAAGAGGGCTGATCCTGGCAGGCGCCTGCCTGGTTGCCCAGACAAAAAGAAACCCGCTTCAGGCATGAAGCGGGTTTCTTGTTACAACTTCGTTCCACAAGGGCGCCATGGGTGCCCCAGGAATGGATCAGAACGGAATATCGTCGTCGAAACTGTCGAAGTCAGCGGCTGGCTGCGGAGCCGGCTGTTGCGGCGCCGGGCGCTGTGGCGCCTGCTGCGGACGCGGGGCCTGCTGACGAGGAGCCTGGTTGTACTGTTGCTGCTGGCCCCCCTGGTTGTAGTTGTTACCACCACCCTGGTTGTATTGGTCGCCACCACCCTGCTGACCCTGCGGACGACCGCCGAGCAACTGCATGGTGCCGTTGATGTCGACGATGATCTCGGTGGTGTAGCGCTTGATACCGTCCTTTTCCCACTCGCGGGTCTGCAGCTTGCCTTCGATGTAGCACTGCGAACCCTTGCGCAGGTACTCGCCGGCAATCTCGGCAACCTTGCCGAACAGCGACACACGGTGCCACTCTGTACGCTCGACCTTCTGGCCCGACTGCTTGTCGGTCCACTGCTCGCTGGTGGCCAGGCTCAGGTTGGTCACGGCGTTACCGTTGGGCAGGTAGCGGACTTCGGGATCCTGACCGCAGGTACCGACCAGAATGACTTTGTTAACCCCACGGGCCATAACGTTCTCCTAGGCTTCGCACGCCGCAGAGGCTGGGTTCACCAGACGCTCGAGGGTCGCACGGTCCAAAATTTTCGTATCCAGTTTGATATAGATGGCGGCTTCTTCTGCCACCACCACGGCGTCGGTCACACCCGGCACGGCCATCAGGCGCTCGGTCAGCCCGGCTTCCCGGACCGCTTCAGGCGTCAGCGGCATGCGCAGGCTGGTCACGTACGGCGGCTCGTTCATGCGCAACGCAGTGAGCAACCACAGGACGCACAACACCGCGCATCCCAGGAACACCATGCTCAAGCCACCGTGCTGGAACAACCAGCCACCGAGGATGCCTCCCAGCGCGGCGCCGAGGAACTGGCTGGTGGAGTACACCCCCATCGCCGTCCCCTTGCCACCGGCAGGTGACACCTTGCTGACCAGCGAAGGCAAGGATGCCTCCAGCAGGTTGAATGCAGTAAAGAATACCACGGTGCCGATCACCAGTCCGCGCAAGTTGTCAGCCCACTGCCAGAAGAACACCTCCACCAGCAGCAGGACACTGACCGCGCCGAGCAACACGCGTTTCATCTTGCGCTTCTTTTCCCCGTAGATGATGAAGGGGATCATTGCAAAAAATGAAACCAGCAACGCGGTCAGGTACACCCACCAGTGCTCCTCCTTGGGCAGCCCGCCGCGCTCGACGAAGGCCAGGGGCAGCGCCACGAAGCTGGCCATCAGGATCGCGTGCAGCACGAAAATGCTGATATCCAGGCGCAGAAGGTCCGGATTGCGCAGGGTCGGACCTAGAGCCTGACGGGCGACACCGGACTCGCGATGGGTCAACACATTGTGCGAATTGGGCACGACGAAGGCGATCAGGCCGATGCCAACCAGGGCAAGTCCTGCGGTGGCAAGGAACAATCCTGACAAGCCAAAGGCGCGGGTCAACAGCGGGCCGACCACCATCGCCACGGCGAACGACAGGCCGATGCTCATGCCGATCATGGCCATGGCCTTGGTCCGGTGCTGCTCGCGGGTCAGGTCGGAGAGCAACGCCATCACCGCCGCGGAAATGGCCCCCGCGCCCTGCAGGATGCGCCCGGCGATCACACCCCAGATGGAATCGGCCTGGGCCGCCAGCACGCTGCCCAGGGCGAAGATGATCAACCCCACGTAGATCACCGGACGGCGGCCGATGCGGTCGGAAATCACCCCGAACGGAATCTGCAGCACGGCCTGGGTCAGGCCGTAGGCGCCGATGGCCAGGCCGATCAGCGCAGGCGTGGCACCGGCCAGGTCCATGCCGTAGGTGGCCAGCACCGGCAGTACCATGAACATGCCCAGCATACGAAAGGCGAAGACCAGGGCCAGGCCGCTGGCGGCGCGGGTTTCGCTGCCACTCATGCGCTCGTTGTGGGTGTCGTGCATGGATTAACCTCGTGTGAACCGGCGGCGATTCTATCAGTCCGACGCCTTGGCGGCATATACGCGACGCTTTGCCGCGTCATGGCAGCGCGCCGTATACTCCTTTGTTTATGCCCGCCGAGCGAGGCCGTAGTGGACAAGATCCTGATCCGTGGGGCACGTACCCACAACCTGAAGAACATTGACCTGACCCTGCCTCGGGACAAGCTGATCGTGATCACCGGCCTGTCCGGATCCGGCAAGTCCTCGCTGGCATTCGACACGCTGTATGCCGAAGGCCAACGCCGCTACGTCGAGTCGCTGTCGGCCTATGCCCGGCAGTTCCTGTCGATGATGGAAAAGCCCGACGTCGACACCATCGAAGGTCTGTCGCCAGCGATCTCCATCGAGCAGAAGTCGACCTCGCACAACCCGCGCTCGACCGTCGGTACCATCACCGAGATCTACGACTACCTGCGCTTGCTCTATGCCCGCGTCGGCACACCGCGCTGCCCGGACCACGATATCCCGCTGGAGGCGCAAACGATCAGCCAGATGGTCGACCTGGTGCTGGAAAAGCCCGAAGGCAGCAAGCTGATGCTGCTGGCTCCGGTGATCCGCGAGCGCAAGGGCGAGCACCTGGCGGTGTTCGACGAACTGCGCGCCCAGGGCTTCGTCCGCGCCCGGGTCAACGGCAAGCTCTACGAGCTCGACGAACTGCCCAAGCTGGATAAACAGAAGAAGCACAGCATCGATGTGGTGGTGGACCGCTTCAAGGTTCGCGCCGACCTGCAGCAGCGCCTGGCCGAGTCATTCGAGACCGCCCTCAAGCTGGCCGACGGCATTGCCCTGGTCGCACCGATGGACGATGAGGAAGGCGAGGAGGCGATCTTTTCCGCGCGCTTTGCCTGCCCGATCTGCGGCCATGCGATCAGCGAGCTGGAGCCCAAGCTGTTCTCCTTCAACAACCCGGCCGGTGCCTGCCCGACCTGCGACGGCCTGGGGGTGAAGCAGTTCTTCGACACCAAGCGCCTGGTCAACGCCGAGCTGACCCTGGCCGAAGGCGCGATACGTGGCTGGGACCGGCGCAACGTCTATTACTTCCAGATGCTCGGCTCACTCGCCGCGCACTACGGTTTCAGTCTCGAGGAACCGTTCGGCGAGCTGTCGGCCGAGCACCAGAAGGTCATCCTGCAGGGCAGCGGCAAGCAGAGCGTCGATTTCAAGTACCTCAACGACCGTGGCGACATCGTCAAGCGCTCGCATCCTTTCGAAGGCATCGTACCCAACCTCGAGCGCCGCTACCGCGAGACCGAATCGGCCACCGTGCGCGAGGAGCTGGCCAAGTTCCTCGGCACCCAGCCCTGCCCCGACTGCCGCGGCACCCGCCTGCGCCGCGAGGCCCGCCATGTATGGGTCGGCGAGAAGACCCTGCCGGCGGTGACCAACCTGCCGATCGGTGAAGCCAGCAACTATTTCAGCGACCTAACCCTGACCGGCCGCCGTGGCGAGATCGCGGCGAAGATCCTCAAGGAGATCTGCGAGCGCCTGCAGTTCCTGGTCAACGTCGGCCTCGATTACCTGACGCTGGACCGCAGCGCCGATACCCTGTCCGGCGGCGAGGCCCAGCGTATCCGCCTGGCCAGCCAGATCGGCGCCGGCCTGGTGGGAGTGATGTACATCCTCGATGAACCGTCCATCGGTCTTCATCAGCGGGACAACGACCGCCTGCTGGCCACCCTCAACCACCTGCGCGACCTGGGCAACACAGTGATCGTGGTCGAGCACGACGAGGACGCCATCCGTCTGGCCGACTACGTGGTGGATATCGGCCCGGGCGCTGGCGTGCATGGCGGCCAGATCGTCGCCGAGGGCTCGCCCGAGGAGGTCATGGCGCACCCCGACTCGCTGACCGGCAAATACCTGTCCGGGCGCAAGAAAATCGTCGTTCCGGCCAAGCGCACCCCGCGCAACAAGAAGCTGTCGCTCAAGCTCAAGGGCGCGCGCGGCAACAACCTGCAGAACGTTGACTTGGAGCTGCCGATCGGCCTGCTGACCTGCGTGACCGGCGTGTCCGGCTCGGGCAAGTCGACGCTGATCAACAACACCCTGTTCCCCCTCGCCGCCACCGCGCTCAACGGCGCGAGCAGCCTGGAGGCCGCGCCGCACGCCAGCGTCGATGGCCTGCAGCACCTGGACAAGGTCGTGGATATCGACCAGAGCCCGATCGGCCGCACGCCTCGGTCCAACCCGGCGACCTACACCGGCATCTTCACGCCGATCCGCGAGCTGTTCGCCGGCGTGCCGGAGTCGCGCTCCCGTGGCTACGGCCCGGGGCGCTTCTCGTTCAACGTCAAGGGCGGGCGCTGCGAGGCCTGCCAGGGTGACGGCCTGATCAAGGTGGAAATGCACTTCCTGCCGGACATCTACGTGCCCTGCGACGTGTGCAAGAGCAAGCGTTACAACCGCGAAACCCTGGAGATCAAGTACAAGGGCAAGAACATCCACGAGGTGCTGGAAATGACCATCGAGGATGCCCGCGAGTTCTTCGACGCGGTCCCGGCCCTGGCGCGCAAGCTGCAGACGCTGATGGATGTCGGCCTGTCGTACATCAAGTTGGGACAGTCGGCGACCACCCTGTCGGGTGGCGAGGCGCAGCGGGTCAAGCTGTCACGCGAGCTGTCCAAGCGCGACACCGGCAAGACCCTGTATATCCTCGACGAACCGACCACCGGCCTGCACTTCGCCGATATCCAGCAACTGCTGGACGTGCTGCACCGCCTGCGTGACCACGGCAATACCGTGGTGGTGATCGAGCACAACCTGGATGTGATCAAGACTGCCGACTGGCTGGTGGACCTGGGGCCTGAGGGTGGCTCCAAGGGTGGGCAGATCATTGCCTGCGGTACGCCGGAGGAACTGGCCGAGAAGAAGCAGTCGTATACCGGGCATTACCTGAAGCCGCTGCTGGAGCGGGATCGGGCTTGAGGCATTGGGGGCGCTTTGCGCGCCTTTCGCGGCACAAGGCCGCTCCTACATTTGAACGCGTCAATCAAAAGATTACGCGATCGCCTGTAGGAGCGGCCTCGTGCCGCGAAAGGGCTGCAAGGCAGCCCCAAGCTTTTACATCTGCGACTGCAGGTAGTTCTCCAGGCCAATGGCCTTGATCAGCCCCTGCTGCTTCTCCAGCCAGTAGGTGTGATCTTCTTCAGTATCGGCCAGCTGCGCACGCAGGATATCGCGGCTGATGTAGTCCTTGTGCAGCTCGCACAGCTCGATGCCCTTGCACAGCGCGGCGCGGACCTTGTACTCGAGCTTCAGATCGGCCTCGATCATTTCCGGCACGGTGCTGCCAACGTGCAGGTCATCGGCGCGCATGTCCGGGGTGCCTTCGAGCATGAGGATACGGCGCATCAGGGCATCGGCGTGCTGCGTCTCTTCTTCCATCTCGTGGTTGATACGCTCGTAGAGCTTGCCCAAGCCCCAATCTTCGTACATCCGCGAGTGAATGAAGTACTGATCGCGTGCTGCCAGTTCGCCCTTCAGCAACGTGACGAGGTAGTTGATTACGTCCGGGTGACCTTGCATCGCCCTGATTCTCCCTGTGAATACGTCTATGGGACATAGTGTGAACCAGGTTTTGTTCGCGGTCACTGAAAAACGCGCAATTAGAAGCAAATAATCGGCTAAACAGTAGTGATATTCATTGAAAAACCGCCCAAACGAGGGCGGTTCTTGTTATCACTTCGACTTAGGCGAGGTTCACGCCCAAGGCCTTGGCGATGCCTTCTCCGTAGGCAGGATCTGCCTTGAAGAAGTACTGCAGTTGACGCTGGACGACATCCTCGCTGACGCCAGCCATGGTGCCGGCGATGTTGCCGATCAACAGCGCCTTCTGCTCATCGCTCATCAGGCGGAACAGCGCGCCGGCATGGCTGTAGTAGTCGTTGTCTTCGCGGTGGTCGTAGCGGTCCGCCGAACCGTTCAGGGCCAATGCCGGTTCTGCATGGCGCGGCGACTGCTTCGGCGCGTCCGCGTAGCTGTTGGGCTCGTAGTTCGGAGCACTGCCGTAGGCGCCGGTGGCCATGGAACCATCGCGCTGGTAGCTGTGCACCGGGCAGCGTGGTGCATTGACCGGCAAGTGCTGGTGGTTGGTGCCTACGCGGTAGCGGTGAGCATCGGCATAGGCGAACACCCGGCCCTGCAGCATGCGGTCCGGCGACAGGCCGACCCCGGGCACCATGTTGCTGGGCCCGAACGCCGCCTGCTCGACTTCGGCGAAGTAGTTGAGCGGGTTGCGGTTGAGCTCCAGCACGCCGACCTCGATTAACGGGTAGTCCTTCTGCGACCAGGTCTTGGTCACGTCGAAGGGGTTCTCGTCACGGCTGGCGGCCTCGGCTTCGCTCATCACCTGGATGCACACGCTCCAACGCGGGAAGTCGCCACGCTCGATGGCCTGGAACAGGTCGCGCTGGGCGTAGTCCGGGTCGCTGCCCGCCAGGCGGGCGGCCTCGGCCGGCGCCAGGTTCTTGATACCTTGCTGGGTCTTGAAGTGCCACTTAACCCAGGTGCGCTCACCCTTGGCGTTGATCAGGCTGTAGGTGTGGCTGCCGAAACCGTGCATGTGACGGTAGCCGTCCGGGATGCCTCGATCAGAGAACAGGATGGTGACCTGGTGCAGCGCCTCGGGCGAATGCGACCAGAAGTCCCACATCATCTGCGCGTTCTTCAGGTTGCTCTGCGGGTGACGCTTCTGGGTGTGGATGAAGTCGGGGAACTTCAGCGGATCACGGATGAAGAACACCGGGGTGTTGTTGCCGACGATGTCCCAGTTGCCTTCCTCGGTGTAGAACTTCACCGCGAAACCTCGCGGGTCGCGTTCGGTGTCCGCCGAGCCGCGTTCGCCGCCCACGGTGGAGAAGCGCAGGAACGTCTCGGTCTGCTTGCCGATGCTGTCGAACAGCTTGGCACTGGTGAGTTCAGTGATATCGCGGGTGACGGTGAAGGTACCGTAGGCGCCGGAGCCCTTGGCGTGCACGCGACGCTCAGGGATGTTCTCGCGGTTGAAGTGGGCGAGCTTCTCGACCAGGTGGAAATCGTCGAGCAGCAGCGGGCCACGGGGGCCTGCGGAACGGGAATTCTGGTTGTCGGCTACGGGCGCGCCGCTTGCGGTGGTGAGAATCTTGCTCATGGGCTCTCCTGATCGGTCTTGAACTGCCGGCTAATCGGCTTGGAGAGAGTATTGTCGACCCATGTTACAAGAACAAATTCATTACCTGACTTACATCAATAGAAAATAACAATTTATAAGGCAACAAAAAACCGGGCCTAGGCCCGGTTCTTTGCAGCAGACAGAACGTCTTACTCGGCAGCTTCTACAGCACCACCGACCGGACGATCAACCAGCTCGACGTACGCCATAGGCGCGTTGTCGCCAGCGCGGAAACCGCACTTCAGGATGCGCAGGTAGCCGCCCTGACGGGTGGCGTAACGCTTGCCCAGGTCGTTGAACAGTTTGCCAACGGCGGACTTCGAACGGGTACGGTCGAAGGCCAGACGACGGTTGGCAACGCTGTCTTCCTTGGCCAGGGTGATCAGCGGCTCGGCAACGCGGCGCAGTTCCTTGGCTTTCGGCAGGGTGGTTTTGATCAGCTCGTGCTCGATCAGCGACACTGCCATGTTCTGGAACATAGCCTTGCGGTGAGAGCTGGTACGGCTCAGGTGACGTCCACTTTTACGATGACGCATGATTCATTCCTTACCAAACACTACGTTCGGTGATTACGACGATCAGGCAGTCGCCTTGTCGTCTTTCTTAAGACTTGCAGGCGGCCAGTTGTCGAGGCGCATGCCGAGGGAAAGACCACGGGAGGCCAGGACGTCCTTGATTTCAGTCAGGGACTTCTTGCCCAGGTTAGGAGTCTTCAACAGCTCTACTTCGGTACGCTGAATCAGGTCGCCGATGTAGTAGATGTTCTCCGCCTTGAGGCAGTTGGCCGAACGTACGGTCAGTTCCAGGTCGTCAACCGGGCGCAGCAGGATCGGATCGATCTCGTCTTCCTGCTCAACCACAACTGGCTCGCTGTCACCTTTGAGGTCGACGAACGCGGCCAGCTGCTGTTGCAGGATGGTCGCGGCACGACGGATAGCCTCTTCAGGATCCAGGGTACCGTTGGTTTCCAGATCGATGACCAGCTTGTCCAGGTTGGTACGCTGTTCAACACGGGCGTTCTCGACCACGTAGGCGATACGACGCACCGGGCTGAACGAAGCGTCCAGCTGGAGACGGCCAATGCTGCGGCTTTCGTCTTCGTCGGTCTGACGGGAGTCGGCCGGCTCGTAACCGCGACCACGAGCTACGGTGAGCTTCATGTTCAGGGCGCCGTTGGACGCCAGGTTCGCGATTACGTGATCGGGGTTGACGATCTCGACATCGTGATCCAGCTGAATATCGGCAGCGGTAACCACCCCCGAACCCTTTTTCGACAAGGTCAGCGTAACTTCGTCACGACCGTGCAGTTTGATAGCCAGGCCTTTCAGGTTCAACAGGATTTCAATGACGTCTTCCTGAACACCTTCGATCGCGGAGTACTCGTGGAGTACGCCGTCGATCTCGGCCTCGACTACTGCACAGCCAGGCATGGAGGACAACAGGATGCGGCGCAGCGCGTTGCCCAGGGTATGGCCGAAGCCACGCTCGAGAGGCTCGAGCGTGATCTTGGCGCGGGTTGGACTGACAACCTGCACGTCGATGTGACGGGGTGTCAGAAACTCATTTACCGAAATCTGCATGGATGCACCTATTTTCTAGCCCTTACTTGGAGTAGAGCTCGACAATCAGGTTTTCGTTGATGTCGGCGGACAGGTCGCTGCGAGCAGGAACGTTCTTGAAAACGCCCGACTTTTTAGCAGCATCCACGTCTACCCACTCAACGCGGCCACGCTGGGCGCACAGTTCAAGGGCTTGAACAATGCGCAGCTGGTTCAGCGACTTCTCGCGAACCGAGACCACGTCACCCGGACGAACTTGGTAGGATGGAATGTTCACAGTCTTACCGTTGACGCTGATCGCTTTGTGCGAAACCAGCTGACGCGACTCGGAACGAGTCGAGCCGAAGCCCATACGGTAGACGACGTTATCCAGACGGCACTCGAGCAGTTGCAGCAGGTTCTCACCGGTTGCGCCTTTTTTCGAGGCTGCAGCCTGGTAGTAACCGCGGAACTGACGCTCCAGAACACCGTAGATACGACGGACTTTTTGTTTCTCGCGCAGCTGGGTACCGTAGTCGGACTGACGGCCACGGCGCTGGCCGTGGATACCTGGGGCTGCTTCGATGTTGCACTTCGATTCCAGAGCGCGAACGCCGCTCTTCAGGAACAGGTCAGTGCCTTCACGGCGAGACAGTTTGCATTTTGGACCAATGTAACGTGCCATTTATCTGTCTCCTGATTACACGCGACGCTTCTTCGGCGGACGGCACCCGTTATGCGGGATTGGCGTCACGTCGGTGATGCTGGCGATCTTGTAGCCGCAGCTGTTCAGTGCACGAACGGCGGATTCACGACCTGGACCTGGACCCTTGACGTTGACGTCGAGGTTCTTCAGACCATATTCCAGCGCAGCTTGACCAGCACGCTCAGCAGCGATCTGGGCTGCGAACGGGGTGGATTTGCGCGAACCACGGAAACCCGAACCACCGGAAGTAGCCCAGGACAGTGCGTTGCCCTGACGGTCGGTGATGGTCACGATGGTGTTGTTGAAAGACGCATGGATGTGGGCGATGCCATCAACCACTGTCTTTTTGACTTTTTTACGAGGACGAGCAGCAGGTTTTGCCATGTCTATATTCCTGGGCGATTACTTGCGGATCGGCTTACGCGGGCCCTTACGGGTGCGTGCGTTGGTCTTGGTGCGCTGACCGCGAACCGGCAGACCTTTACGATGACGCAGGCCGCGGTAGCAACCCAGGTCCATCAAGCGCTTGATCTTCATGTTGATGTCACGACGCAGGTCACCTTCGGTGGTGAACTTCGCAACTTCGCCACGCAGGGTTTCGATTTGCTCGTCGCTCAGATCCTTGATCTTTGCGGCTGGATTCACACCAGCGTCCGCACAGATTTTCTGCGCGGTAGTGCGACCGACACCATAGATGTAGGTCAGCGAGATAACAGTATGCTTGTTATCTGGAATGTTGACGCCTGCAATACGGGCCATTCAGTGGGACTCCAATTGACAGCTACCTACGCCCCGGAAGCCAAGAAATAGGGCGCGAGATAATATCGCTGTAGAAACGAATAATCAACCCAGCAGCACACTAGCTGCTGGGTTTGAAGCGCGGATCACACTCAGCCTTGGCGCTGCTTGTGACGCGGTTCCGCGCTGCAGATCACGCGCACGACGCCTTCGCGTCGAATGATCTTGCAGTTGCGGCACAGCTTTTTCACCGATGCACGAACTTTCATTACCGACTCCTCGAACCTTAGGGGGCTAAATCAGCGCAGCAGACCGCTGCCGCCGTAGCCTTTCAGGTTGGCTTTCTTCATCAGGGATTCGTACTGGTGCGAAACGAGGTGCGATTGTACTTGGGACATGAAGTCCATCACAACCACTACCACAATCAGCAACGAGGTCCCGCCAAGGTAGAACGGCACGTTTGCTGCCACCACCAGGAACTGGGGCAGAAGGCAGACGGCCATCATGTAAAGAGCACCGAACATGGTCAGACGGGTCAGGACGCCATCAATGTAGCGCGCCGACTGCTCACCAGGACGGATGCCCGGAATAAAGGCACCGGACTTCTTCAGGTTTTCCGCTACGTCTTTCGGGTTGAACATCAACGCTGTGTAGAAGAAGCAGAAGAAAATGATCCCTGCACTAAACAGCAAAATGTTCAACGGCTGACCAGGAGCGATCGACTGCGAGATGTCCTGCAGCCAGCCCATACCTTCGGACTGACCGAACCAGGCACCCAGCGAAGCCGGGAACAGCAAGATGCTGCTCGCGAAAATGGCCGGAATTACGCCCGCCATGTTCACCTTCAGCGGCAGGTGGCTGGTCTGCGCAGCGAAGACCTTGCGGCCCTGCTGACGCTTGGCGTAGTGAACGGCGATACGACGCTGACCACGCTCAATGAACACCACGAAACCGATAATCGCTACTGCCAGCAAACCGATTGCGACCAGGGCGAAGATGTTGATATCGCCTGTGCGTGCAGACTCGAAAGACTGCCCGATTGCTCTCGGAAGACCGGCAACGATACCCGCGAAGATCAACATCGAGATACCGTTGCCCACACCGCGCTCGGTAATCTGCTCGCCGAGCCACATCATGAACATCGCGCCCGCCACGAAGGTGGAGACAGCGACGACATGGAAGCCCAGGCCCGCAGAAAACGCCACGCCCTGGTTGGCCAGGCCAATGGACATGCCAATGGCTTGAACCAGCGCCAGGATAACGGTGCCGTAGCGGGTGTACTGGCTGATCTTGCGACGGCCAGCTTCACCTTCCTTCTTCAACTGCTCCAGTTGCGGGCTGACAGCGGTCATGAGCTGCATGATGATCGATGCCGAGATGTACGGCATGATCCCCAGTGCAAAGATGCTCATGCGCTCCAGCGCGCCACCGGAAAACATGTTGAACAAGCTAAGAATGGTCCCCTCATTCTGCCGGAACAGATCCGCGAGACGGTCCGGGTTAATGCCTGGCACTGGGATGTGCGCGCCAATCCGATAGACGATGATCGCCATGAACAGAAAACGCAGACGAGCCCAGAGTTCCGACATCCCGCCCTTACCGAGCGAAGAGAGAGCACCTTGCTTAGCCATTTATTCCTCGAACTTGCCGCCAGCTGCTTCGATAGCCGCACGTGCACCTTTGGTGACGGCGATACCCTTGAGGGTGACTGCGCGAGTGACTTCGCCCGACAGCATGATTTTCACGCGCTGTACGTGCTGGCCGATCACGTTGGCGTCCTTGAGGGACTGAACGGTGATCAGATCGCCTTCCACCTTGGCCAGCTCGGACAGACGCACTTCTGCGCGGTCCATGGCTTTCAGGGAAACGAAGCCGAACTTCGGCAGGCGACGGTGCAGCGGCTGTTGACCGCCTTCGAAGCCTGGAGCGATGGAGCCACCGGAACGGGAGGTCTGACCCTTGTGGCCACGGCCACCGGTCTTACCCAGACCGCTACCGATACCACGGCCCGGACGGTGCTTCTCGCGACGGGAACCCGGCGCTGGACTCAGATCATTGAGTTTCATCGATTAACCCTCGACCTTCAGCATGTAGTAGGCCTTGTTGATCATCCCGCGATTTTCGGGAGTATCCTGGACTTCTACAGTGTGACCGATGCGACGCAGACCCAGACCCTTGACGCACAGCTTGTGGTTAGGGATACGGCCCGAGACGCTCTTGATCAGCGTTACTTTTACGGTTGCCATGATCAGAAGATCTCCTCGACAGTCTTGCCGCGCTTGGCAGCAATGGACTCAGGGGATTGCATGGCTTTCAGACCCTTGAAGGTGGCGTGAACCACGTTCACCGGGTTGGTCGAACCGTAGCACTTGGCCAGGACGTTCTGAACGCCAGCAACTTCCAGGACGGCACGCATTGCGCCACCGGCGATGATACCGGTACCTTCCGAGGCAGGCTGCATGTAGACCTTCGAGGCGCCGTGGGCGGCCTTGGTGGCGTACTGCAGGGTGGTGCCCTTCAGGTCAACCTGAATCATGTTGCGACGAGCAGCTTCCATGGCTTTCTGGATCGCGGCAGGTACTTCGCGCGATTTGCCACGGCCAAAGCCAACACGACCCTTGCCATCACCTACCACGGTCAGCGCGGTGAAGGTGAAGATACGGCCGCCTTTAACGGTTTTGGCTACGCGGTTAACTTGAACCAGCTTCTCGATGTAGCCTTCGTCGCGCTTTTGATCGTTATTTGCCATAACTTAGAACTCCAGCCCGCCTTCACGAGCAGCATCAGCCAGCGCCTTGACGCGGCCGTGGTACTTGAAGCCGGAACGGTCAAAGGCAACTTGAGATACACCGGCGGCTTTCGCACGCTCAGCTACCAGCTTGCCAACCTTAGTGGCCGCGTCGATGTTGCCGGTGGCGCCATCACGCAGTTCTTTGTCCAAGGTCGAGGCGCTTGCCAGAACCTTGCTGCCGTCGGCCGAGATGACCTGGGCATAGATGTGCTGCGAGGAGCGGAACACGCACAGACGCACGGCTTCGAGCTCGTGCATTTTCAGGCGTGCTTTGCGAGCGCGACGCAGTCGAATAACTTTTTTGTCGGTCATTTGCTAGGCCCTACTTCTTCTTGGCTTCTTTACGACGGACTACTTCATCCGCGTAACGCACACCCTTGCCCTTGTAAGGCTCTGGCGGACGGAAACCGCGGACTTCAGCGGCCACCTGACCCACCAGCTGCTTGTCGATACCCTTGATCAGGATGTCGGTCTGGCTTGGGGTTTCAGCGGTGATACCGGCTGGCAGTTCGTAATCCACTGGGTGCGAGAAGCCCAGAGCCAGGTTCAGGACGGTGCCTTTAGCCTGAGCCTTGTAACCAACACCGACCAGCTGGAGCTTGCGCTCGAAGCCTTGGCTTACGCCTTGGACCATGTTGTTCACCAGGGCGCGGGTAGTACCGGCCATGGCGCGAGCTTGCTGGTCACCGTTGCGAGCAACGAAACGCAGCTCACCAGCTTCTTCGGTAACTTCAACAGACGAGTGAACGTTCAGTTCGAGAGTGCCCTTGGCACCCTTCACCGAAAGCTGCTGGCCGGCGAATTTGACTTCGACGCCTGCTGGCAGCTTAACGGGGTTCTTAGCGACGCGAGACATGCCTATCTCCCCTTAGAACACTGTGCACAGAACTTCGCCGCCGACACCGGCAGCGCGCGCAGCGCGGTCAGTCATCACACCTTTGTTGGTGGAGACGATAGACACGCCCAGGCCGCCACGTACTTTCGGCAGCTCGGTAACGGCCTTGTACTGGCGCAGGCCAGGACGGCTGGTACGCTTCAGCTCTTCGATGACCGGACGGCCTTCGAAGTACTTCAGCTCGATCGACAGGGAAGGCTTGGCTTCGCCGGTCACTTCGTAGCTGGCGATGTAGCCTTCGTCTTTCAGTACTTTGGCAACCGCGACCTTCAGGGTGGAAGAAGGCATGCTTACGACAGACTTTTCAGCCATCTGGGCATTACGGATGCGAGTTAGCATGTCCGCTAACGGGTCCTGCATACTCATGGGCTAGATGCTCCTGATACAAGAATTATTAGCCTTGCGGCTATCACAACCACCCGAGCAGGCAGGGCAAAAAACCCAGGCTCAGGTGAGCCGGTCATTCTAGACACAAGGCAGAAACGAAACAAGCCCCATATAGGGGCTTGTTTCGTTGCGAGGTCACCGACGGTCGGAAGATTGCTCCCCTCGCGCCGGCGTCACGCCAACCGGGATTACCAGCTGGCCTTGACCAGACCTGGCACGTCACCGCGCATGGCGGCTTCGCGCAGCTTGTTACGGCCCAGGCCGAACTTACGGTATACACCGTGCGGACGACCGGTCAGGCGGCAACGGTTACGCAGGCGCGAGGCGCTGGCGTCACGTGGTTGCTTCTGCAGAGCGACAACGGCAGCGAAACGCTCTTCTGGAGAGGCGTTCAGGTTGACGATGGTCGCTTTCAGCTCAGCGCGCTTTTTAGCGAACTTGGCTACCGTGAGCTGACGCTTCAGCTCGCGGTTTTTCATGCTCTTCTTGGCCATTTTCCTACTCCAATCAGTTGCGGAACGGGAACTTGAAAGCACGCAGCAGAGCGCGGCCTTCGTCGTCCGAACGAGCAGTGGTGGTCAGGGTGATGTCCAAACCGCGCAGAGCATCGATCTTGTCGTAGTCGATTTCCGGGAAGATGATCTGCTCTTTCACGCCCATGCTGTAGTTGCCACGGCCATCGAAGGACTTGGCATTCAGGCCGCGGAAGTCGCGAACCCGAGGCAGGGAGATCGCCAGCAGGCGGTCCAGGAATTCGTACATCTTGTCGCTACGCAGGGTCACCTTGACGCCGATCGGCCAGCCCTCACGGACTTTGAAGCCCGCGATGGATTTACGAGCGAAAGTCACGACCGGCTTTTGACCGGTGATCTTTTCCAGGTCGGCAACAGCGTGCTCGATGACTTTCTTGTCGCCGATCGCTTCGCCCAGACCCATGTTCAGGGTGATTTTGGTAACGCGCGGAACTTCCATCACGTTCGACAGCTTAAGTTCTTCCTTAAGCTTAGGAGCGATTTCGTTCCGGTAAATCTCTTTCAGTCGTGCCATGGTCTTCTACCTAGCAGTGTTCAAGCATCAACCGCTTTTTGGGTCGACTTGAAGACACGAATTTTCTTACCGTCTTCTACTTTGAAACCAACGCGGTCAGCCTTGTTGGTTTCGCCGTTGAAGATGGCAACGTTGGAAGCGTGCAGAGGCGCTTCTTTCTCGACGATACCGCCCTGGACGCCCGCCATCGGGTTAGGCTTGGTATGACGCTTGACCAGGTTCACACCACCGATGACCAGGCGGTCATCAGCCAGAACCTTCAGCACCTTACCGCGCTTACCTTTGTCTTTGCCGGCGATCACGATGATCTCGTCGTCACGACGAATCTTTTGCATGTCGGATCTCCTTAGAGCACTTCTGGGGCGAGCGAGACGATCTTCATGAACTTCTCGGTACGAAGTTCACGGGTCACTGGCCCGAAGATGCGAGTGCCGATCGGCTCTTGCTTGGTGTTCAGCAGAACAGCAGCGTTGCCGTCGAAACGAATGATGGAACCGTCAGCGCGACGTACACCGTGACGGGTACGGACGACAACAGCGGTCATCACCTGGCCTTTTTTGACCTTGCCGCGCGGAATTGCTTCCTTGACGGTTACTTTGATGATGTCACCGATGCCGGCGTAACGACGGTGGGAACCGCCGAGCACCTTGATGCACATGACGCGACGAGCGCCGCTGTTATCGGCCACATCGAGCATGGATTGAGTCTGAATCATAAAATTTCTCCGACCCCTAGCCCTTAGACTTCAACAGCGCGTTCGAGGACTTCAACCAGTGCCCAGGACTTGGTCTTGGCCAGCGGACGGGTTTCGCGGATGGAAACCTTGTCGCCGATCTTGCACTGGTTGGCTTCGTCGTGCGCGTGCAGCTTAGTCGAACGCTTAACGTATTTACCGTAGATCGGGTGCTTGACGCGACGCTCGATCAGAACGGTGATGGTCTTGTCCATTTTGTCGCTGACGACACGGCCAGTCAGCGTACGGACGGTTTTTTCAGCTTCAGCCATGATCACTTACCTGCCTGCTGGTTGAGCACAGTTTTCACGCGAGCGATGTCACGCTTAACTTGCGAGAGCAGGTGCGACTGCCCCAACTGGCCAGTTGCTTTCTGCATGCGCAGATTGAACTGGTCGCGCAGCAAGCCGAGCAGTTGCTCATTCAGTTGCTGTGCGGATTTTTCACGAAGTTCATTCGCTTTCATCACATCACCGTCCGCTTAACAAAGGAGGTGGCGAGAGGCAGCTTTGCAGCGGCCAGGGCGAAAGCTTCGCGCGCCAGCTCTTCAGAAACACCCTCGATTTCGTACAGGACTTTGCCTGGCTGAATCTGGGCAACCCAGTATTCCACGGAACCTTTACCTTTACCCATACGAACCTCGAGAGGCTTCTTGGTAACCGGCTTGTCCGGGAAGACACGGATCCAGATCTTGCCGCCACGTTTTACGTGACGGGTCAGGGCACGACGTGCCGACTCGATCTGGCGGGCGGTGAGGCGACCGCGAGCAACAGCTTTCAGAGCGAACTCGCCGAAGCTGACCTTGCTACCGCGCAGTGCCAGACCACGGTTGTGGCCGGTCATCTGCTTGCGGAATTTTGTACGCTTTGGTTGCAACATTTGGCGTACCCCTTACTTAGCAGCTTTTTTACGAGGCGCTGGTGCTTGAGGCTTCAGCTCTTCCTGGCGACCACCAATTACTTCGCCTTTGAAGATCCAAACCTTCACACCGATCACACCGTAGGTGGTGTGAGCTTCGTAGGTGTTGTAGTCGATATCGGCACGCAGGGTGTGCAGAGGCACACGACCTTCGCGATACCACTCGGTACGTGCGATCTCGGCACCGCCGAGACGACCGCTCACCTGGATCTTGATGCCCTTGGCACCAATACGCATGGCGTTCTGCACGGCGCGCTTCATGGCGCGACGGAACATAACGCGGCGCTCCAGCTGCTGGGCAACGCTCTGAGCAACCAGCATGGCGTCGAGTTCCGGCTTGCGGATCTCTTCGATGTTGATGTGCACAGGCACACCCATCTGCTTGGTCAGGTCCTGACGCAGTTTCTCAACATCTTCACCTTTCTTGCCGATAACGATACCGGGACGAGCGGTGTGGATGGTGATGCGTGCAGTTTGAGCCGGGCGATGAATATCGATACGGCTTACGGACGCGCTTTTTAGTTTGTCTTGGAGGTACTCACGCGTTTTCAGATCCTTCAACAGGTAATCTGCGTAAGTAGCGCCGTCTGCATACCAGACGGAGGTGTGCTCCTTGACGATTCCCAGGCGAATGCCAGTGGGATGTACTTTCTGACCCATCTGATCGACTCCGTTACTTGTCCGCAACCTTGACAGTGATATGGCAAGACCGCTTGACGATGCGATCAGCACGGCCTTTGGCACGTGGCATGATGCGCTTCAGCGAACGCCCTTCGTTGACGAAGACGGTGGAGACCTTCAGGTCATCAACGTCTGCGCCTTCGTTGTGTTCGGCGTTGGCAACGGCCGACTCGAGGACTTTCTTCATGATTTCAGCGGCTTTTTTGCTGCTGAAGGCCAACAGGTTGAGCGCTTCGCCCACCTTCTTCCCGCGGATCTGGTCGGCGACCAAGCGGGCTTTCTGGGCGGAGATGCGAGCGCCCGACAACTTAGCGGCTACTTCCATTTCCTTACCCCTTAACGCTTGGCTTTCTTGTCAGCCACGTGCCCGCGGTAGGTGCGGGTACCGGCGAACTCGCCCAGTTTGTGGCCGACCATGTCTTCGTTCACGAGAACTGGGACATGTTGACGACCGTTGTGTACGGCGATGGTCAGACCGACCATTTGTGGCAGGATCATCGAACGACGCGACCAGGTTTTAACTGGCTTGCGATCATTCTTCTCCACCGCCACTTCGACCTTCTTCAGCAGGTGAAGATCGATAAAAGGACCTTTTTTCAGAGAACGTGGCACTGTCGTATCCCTCTAGTTACTTGCGACGACGGACGATCATGTTGTCGGTACGCTTATTACCACGGGTTTTAGCACCCTTGGTTGGGAAGCCCCATGGCGATACCGGATGACGACCACCAGAGGTACGACCTTCACCACCACCATGCGGGTGGTCAACCGGGTTCATGGCAACACCACGAACGGTTGGGCGAACGCCGCGCCAGCGTTTGGCACCAGCTTTACCCAGCGAACGCAGGCTGTGCTCGGAGTTCGAGACTTCGCCCAGGGTCGCACGGCACTCAGCCAGTACTTTACGCATTTCGCCAGAGCGAAGACGCAGAGTCACGTAGACGCCTTCACGCGCGATCAGCTGAGCGGAAGCACCAGCGGAACGAGCGATCTGAGCACCTTTACCCGGCTTCAGTTCGATGCCGTGAATGGTGCTACCTACTGGGATGTTGCGCAGTTGCAGGGAGTTACCGACCTTGATTGGGGCCAGGGCACCTGCGATCAGCTGGTCGCCAGCACTCACGCCTTTAGGGGCGATGATGTAGCGACGCTCGCCGTCTGCGTAGCACAGCAGGGCGATGTGAGCAGTACGGTTCGGATCGTATTCGATACGCTCGACAGTGGCTGGAATGCCATCTTTATCGTTGCGACGGAAGTCGACCAGACGGTAATGCTGCTTATGACCACCACCAACGTGACGAGTGGTGATGCGGCCATTGTTGTTACGACCACCAGACTTCGATTTTTTCTCGAGCAGCGGTGCGTGAGGAGCGCCTTTGTGCAGCTCCTTGTTGACCACCTTGACCACAAAACGGCGGCCAGGGGAAGTCGGTTTGCATTTAACGATTGCCATGATGCACCCCTTCCTTACTCAGCACTGCTGCTGAAATCGAGATCTTGGCCTGGCTGAAGGGAGACGATCGCCTTCTTCCAGTCATTACGCTTGCCCAGACCACGTGCGGTACGCTTGGTTTTACCCAGAACGTTGACAGTCGACACGTTTTCAACTTTTACGTTGAACAGGCCTTCGACAGCTTTCTTGATTTCCAGCTTGGTCGCATCGGTAGCAACCTTGAATACGAACTGGCCTTTTTTCTCAGCCAGAACGGTAGCCTTCTCGGAAACGTGCGGGCCAAGGAGGACTTTGAATACGCGTTCCTGGTTCATCCCAGCAGCTCCTCGAATTTCTTCACGGCCGAGACAGTGATCAACACTTTCTCGTATGCGATCAGACTGACCGGGTCGGAACCTTGAACGTCACGTACGTCGACGTGCGGCAGGTTGCGAGCAGCCAGGTACAGGTTCTGATCAACAGCGTCGGAAACGATCAGAACGTCGCTCAGACCCATGCCGTTCAGCTTGTTCAGCAGATCCTTGGTTTTCGGTGCTTCGACAGCGAAGTCCTGAACCACGACCAGACGGTCGCTACGCACCAGCTCAGCGAGGATGGAGCGCAGGGCTGCGCGGTACATCTTCTTGTTGAGCTTCTGCGAGTGATCTTGAGGACGAGCTGCGAAGGTTACACCACCGCCACGCCAGATCGGACCACGGGTAGTACCGGCACGAGCACGGCCAGTACCTTTCTGACGCCATGGGCGCTTACCGCCACCGGCCACGTCAGAACGGGTCTTCTGCTGCTTGGTGCCCTGACGACCGCCAGCCATGTAGGCTACGACTGCCTGGTGAACCAGCGTCTCGTTGAATTCGCCACCGAAAGTCAGTTCGGAAACTTCGATCGCCTGAGCGTCATTTACATTAAGTTGCATGTCAGTTTCCCCTTACCCGCGAGCCTTGACAGCCGGACGCACGACCACGTCGCCGCCAGTAGCGCCTGGAACGGCACCCTTGATCAGCAGCAGGTTGCGTTCAGCGTCTACGCGTACTACTTCCAGGGACTGAACAGTCACGCGCTCGGCGCCCATGTGACCGGACATTTTCTTGCCCTTGAATACACGACCAGGAGTCTGGCACTGGCCGATGGAGCCAGGGACACGGTGCGATACGGAGTTACCGTGGGTGTTATCTTGACCACGGAAGTTCCAACGCTTGATGGTACCGGCGAAGCCTTTACCTTTGGACTGACCGGTTACGTCTACCAGCTGGCCTGCAGTGAAGAGTTCAGCTTTGATCAGATCGCCAGCCTGGAAATCGCCTTCTTCAAGACGGAACTCCCAGACACCGCGACCAGCGGCAACGTTGGCCTTGGCAAAGTGGCCTGCCTGAGCGGCGGTCACGCGCGAAGCACGACGCTCGCCGACAGTGACTTGCACTGCACGGTAGCCATCAGTTTCTTCGGTTTTGAACTGGGTGACGCGATTCGGCTCGATCTCAATGACCGTGACCGGAATGGAGACACCTTCTTCGGTGAAAATACGGGTCATACCCGCTTTTCGACCGACTACACCAATAGTCATGTTGTAAACCTCATGAGTGTACGGGGCTTTCACCCGCTATGGCCGCCCATTTCAGAGCGTTACACGACCAGACCGAAGTCTTAGCCGAGGCTGATCTGCACTTCCACGCCGGCCGCCAGATCAAGCTTCATCAGCGCGTCAACGGTTTTATCCGTTGGCTGGACGATGTCCAGAACACGCTTATGAGTGCGAATCTCGTACTGATCACGCGCGTCTTTGTTGACGTGCGGGGAGACCAGAACGGTGAAACGCTCTTTGCGGGTAGGCAGTGGAATTGGACCACGCACTTGTGCACCAGTACGTTTCGCGGTTTCCACGATTTCCTGGGTGGATTGGTCGATCAGGCGATGGTCGAAAGCCTTCAACCTGATACGGATTTGCTGATTTTGCATTGGATTTCAGACTCCAGGCTGTTCCCAACGGACGCACTACGCCCGCTAAAAGGAGGCGTGATTCTATAGACGCCCCAATTTAGTGTCAACCCAATAAAAAAAACCCCCGCTGAGCGGGGGTTTTTTCAATCGGTCGAGTGATTACTCGATGATTTTGGCTACGACGCCGGCGCCGACGGTACGACCGCCTTCACGGATGGCGAAGCGCAGACCGTCTTCCATCGCGATGGTCTTGATCAGGGTGACAGTCATCTGGATGTTGTCACCTGGCATTACCATCTCAACGCCTTCCGGCAGTTCGCAGTTACCGGTCACGTCAGTGGTACGGAAGTAGAACTGAGGACGGTAGCCTTTGAAGAACGGAGTGTGACGGCCGCCTTCTTCCTTCGACAGGACGTAGACTTCTGCGGTGAACTTGGTGTGCGGCTTGACCGAACCTGGCTTGACCAGAACCTGGCCACGCTCAACGTCGTCACGCTTGGTACCACGCAGCAGAACGCCGCAGTTCTCGCCAGCACGACCTTCGTCCAGCAGCTTGCGGAACATCTCAACACCGGTGCAGGTGGTGGTGGTGGTGTCACGCAGACCAACGATTTCCAGCGGATCCTGAACGCGGACGATACCACGCTCGATACGACCGGTAACAACGGTACCACGACCCGAGATCGAGAATACGTCTTCGATCGGCATCAGGAACGGCTGGTCGATGGCACGAACTGGCTCAGGAATGTAGCTGTCCAGAGTCTCTACCAGCTTCTTGACAGCGGTAGTGCCCATTTCGTTGTCGTCTTTGCCTTCCAGGGCCATACGAGCGGAACCGATGATGATCGGAGTGTCGTCGCCTGGGAAGTCGTAGGTGGACAGCAGGTCGCGAACTTCCATCTCGACCAGTTCCAGCAGCTCAGCGTCGTCTACCAGGTCAGCCTTGTTCAGGAAGACCACGATGTACGGAACGCCAACCTGACGGGACAGCAGGATGTGCTCACGGGTTTGTGGCATCGGACCATCGGCGGCCGAGCAAACCAGGATCGCGCCGTCCATCTGGGCAGCACCGGTGATCATGTTCTTCACGTAGTCAGCGTGACCTGGGCAGTCAACGTGAGCGTAGTGACGAATGGTCGAGTTGTACTCAACGTGAGCGGTGTTGATGGTGATACCGCGCGCTTTTTCTTCCGGAGCCGAGTCGATCTTGTCGAACTCAACGATTGCCGAACCGAAAACTTCGGAGCAAACGCGAGTCAGAGCTGCGGTCAGAGTGGTCTTACCGTGGTCAACGTGGCCGATGGTGCCGACGTTAACGTGGGGAAGGGAACGATCAAATTTTTCTTTAGCCACGACAGTGAACCTCTTGCCTAAAGGGGATTAGCCTTGTTTTTTAACGAGTGCTTCGACGATGTTCGACGGAGCTTCGGCGTATTTGGAGAATTCCATGGAGTAGCTTGCGCGACCCTGAGACATGGAACGAACGTCGGTTGCGTAACCGAACATCTCTCCGAGCGGAACTTCAGCGCGGACGACGCGGCCGGAGACCGACTCATCCATACCTTGTACCAGACCACGACGACGGTTCAGGTCACCCATCACGTCACCCAGGTAGTCTTCCGGGGTTACAACTTCGACTTTCATGATCGGCTCGAGAACCACGCCACCGCCCTTCTGGGCCAGTTGCTTGGTTGCCATCGAAGCAGCGATCTTGAACGCCATTTCGTTGGAGTCGACGTCGTGGTACGAACCGTCGAATACCGCGGCCTTCAGGCCGATCAGAGGATAGCCGGCAACAACGCCGTTCTTCATCTGCTCTTCGATACCCTTCTGGATCGCTGGGATGTATTCCTTCGGAATCACACCACCGACGACTTCGTTGGCGAACACCAGACCTTCGGTGATGTTGCCCTTCTCGTCCTGATCTGGCTCCGAGAAACGGATCCAGCAGTGACCGAACTGACCACGACCACCCGACTGACGAACGAACTTGCCTTCGATCTCGACGTTGGACTTGGTGATCTTCTCGCGGTACGAAACCTGCGGCTTGCCGATGTTGGCTTCGACGTTGAACTCGCGCTTCATGCGGTCAACGAGGATGTCCAGGTGCAGCTCACCCATACCGGAGATGATGGTCTGGCCGGTTTCTTCGTCGGTCTTGACGCGGAACGACGGGTCTTCCTGG
The DNA here is from genome assembly GCF_016861355.2 of Pseudomonas sp. RtIB026. Classification (NCBI taxonomy): domain Bacteria; kingdom Pseudomonadati; phylum Pseudomonadota; class Gammaproteobacteria; order Pseudomonadales; family Pseudomonadaceae; genus Pseudomonas; species Pseudomonas sp. RtIB026. The sequence continues at coordinate 128,529 of NZ_AP023348.2, forward strand.
GCCAGCTTGCCCAGTGCGATGCCCATCTTCTCCTGGTCTTGCTTGGTTTTCGGCTCTACGGAGAGCGAAATCACAGGCTCCGGGAAATCCATACGCTCGAGGATGATCGGCTTGTCGGCGTTGCACAGGGTGTCACCGGTGGTGACGTCCTTCATGCCGATCAGAGCAGCGATATCGCCTGCACGTACTTCCTTGATCTCTTCACGCTGGTTGGCGTGCATCTGAACCATACGACCAACGCGCTCTTTCTTGCCCTTGACCGAGTTGATGACGGAGTCACCGGAGGTCAGGAAGCCCGAGTAAACGCGGACGAAGGTCAGAGTACCCACGAACGGGTCGGTAGCGATCTTGAACGCCAGAGCCGAGAACGGCTCGTCGTCGCTAGCGTGACGCTCGTCGAACTGCTCCGGCTTGACTTCATCCTTCGGCACGTCGATCAGGTCAGGGTGGATACCCTTGATCGCCGGGATTTCGGTCGGAGCGGGCAGGAAGTCGATGACGGCGTCGAGAACCAGGGGAACGCCCTTGTTCTTGAACGACGAACCGCAGACAGCCGGAACGATCTCGCTGGCCAGGGTGCGCGCGCGCAGGCCTGCCTTGATCTCTTCGACGGTCAGCTCACCTTCTTCAAGGTACTTGTTCATCAGCTCTTCGGTGGCTTCGGCAGCAGCTTCCACCATGTTCGCGCGCCATTCTTCGGCCAGCTCGAGCATGTCCGCAGGAATCTCTTCCTCGCGGTAGGTGGTGCCTTTGTCGTCGTCGTTCCAGTAGATAGCCTTCATCTTGATCAGGTCGACCTGACCCTGGAAGTTATCTTCCGAACCGATGGCCAGCTGAACAGGAACCGGGGTGTGACCCAGGCGGTTCTTGATCTGACCTACGACGCGCAGGAAGTTTGCACCGGCACGGTCCATCTTGTTCACGTAGACAACACGTGGAACGCCGTACTTGTTGGCCTGACGCCATACGGTTTCGGACTGCGGCTCAACGCCGGAGGTACCGCAGAACACAACGACCGCGCCGTCGAGTACACGCAGCGAACGCTCTACTTCAATAGTGAAGTCAACGTGGCCGGGGGTATCGATGACGTTTACGCGGTAGTTGTCGTACTGACCACGGGAACCTTTCCAGAAGGTGGTAACGGCAGCGGAGGTAATGGTGATACCGCGCTCCTGCTCCTGCACCATCCAGTCGGTGGTCGCGGCGCCGTCATGCACCTCGCCCATCTTGTGGCTCAGACCTGTGTAGAACAGGATCCGCTCGGTAGTGGTGGTCTTGCCCGCGTCAACGTGGGCACAGATACCAATGTTACGGTAGCGGTTAATTGCTGTAGTACGAGCCATAAAGCCCTCGCAAAATGATTGATGCTTGAATTAGAAGCGGTAGTGCGAGAACGCTTTGTTGGCTTCAGCCATACGGTGAACGTCTTCACGCTTCTTGACTGCAGCACCTTTGCCTTCAGCAGCATCCAGCAGCTCGCCAGCCAGGCGCAGAGCCATCGACTTCTCGCCGCGCTTGCGGGCGTAGTCTACGAGCCAGCGCATTGCCAGAGCGTTACGACGGGATGGACGAACTTCAACCGGGACCTGGTAAGTGGCACCGCCGACACGGCGGGACTTTACTTCGACCAGCGGAGCGATGGCGTCGAGAGCTTTCTCGAAGATTTCCAGGGGGTCGCTGTTCTTGCGTGCTTTGACGGTATCCAGGGCACCGTAAACGATGCGCTCGGCTACGGCCTTCTTGCCGCTTTCCATCACGTGGTTCATGAACTTGGCGAGGATCTGGGATCCGTACTTCGGATCGTCAAGGATCTCACGTTTTGCTGCTACACGACGTCTTGGCATGATAAGCCCTCAAACGGTCTTCAGGTTAGCCCGGGACGTGGGTCTTCGACCCCTGCCCGACCTTACTCTTATCGACTCAAAAAAATGGATGTCTGCAAACGGCCGATTACTTCGGACGCTTGGTACCGTACTTCGAACGACCCTGGTTACGGCCTTTGACGCCCGAAGTATCCAGAGAGCCGCGAACGGTGTGGTAACGAACACCTGGCAAGTCTTTTACACGGCCGCCACGGATCAGGACGACGCTGTGTTCTTGCAGGTTGTGGCCTTCACCGCCGATGTACGAGGAAACCTCGAAACCGTTGGTCAGACGCACACGGCATACTTTACGCAGTGCCGAGTTAGGTTTTTTCGGCGTGGTGGTGTACACACGGGTGCACACGCCACGACGCTGCGGGCAGTTCTGCAGCGCAGGAACGTCGGACTTCTCGACCGAACGCTTACGCGGCTGACGTACCAGCTGGTTGATAGTTGCCATCTACTAGCTCCACTGATTGTCTTGCGACTCTATTGTCTTGCAAGAAAGCCAAAAATTGGCGAGACGGAGCCTCACCAAATTTAAGGGTACAAAAGTCTACGGAGGATCTTGCACCCAGTCAAGACGAGGCCCCGGCCCTCCTCGCCCGATCATCGGCAACAATTCATGTCACCGATGATCGTTCGAGGCCAGCCGGGGCCCTGCCCTGTACTTAGTTACCGCTGGAATTCAGCGCTTCGGTCAGTGCGGCTTCCACCTCACTGGCACTTACGCGCAGCGGCTTGTCGGCATCACGGCGACGCTTGCGCTCGCTGTGGTAGGCCAGACCAGTACCGGCCGGGATCAGACGACCCACGACCACGTTCTCTTTCAGGCCGCGCAGGTAATCGCGCTTGCCGGTTACCGCCGCTTCGGTCAGTACGCGGGTGGTTTCCTGGAAGGAAGCCGCCGAGATGAACGATTCGGTGGACAGCGAGGCCTTGGTGATACCCAGCAGCACGCGGGTGAACTTCGAGATGAACTTGTCCTCGCCGGCGAGACGCTCGTTCTCGACCAGTACGTGAGTCAGTTCCATCTGATCGCCCTTGATGAAGCTGGAATCGCCCGACTCGGAGATCTCGACCTTGCGCAGCATCTGACGCAGGATGGTCTCGATGTGCTTGTCGTTGATCTTCACGCCTTGCAGACGGTAAACGTCCTGGATCTCGTTGACGATGTACTTCGCCAGCGCGCTCACACCCAGCAGACGCAGGATGTCGTGCGGATCGCTCGGACCGTCGGAGATGACTTCGCCGCGGTTGACCTGTTCGCCTTCGAAGACGTTCAGGTGGCGCCACTTCGGAATCAGCTCTTCGTACGGATCACTACCGTCGGTCGGAGTGATGACCAGACGACGCTTGCCCTTGGTCTCTTTACCGAACGCGATGGTGCCGCTGACTTCAGCCAGGATCGAAGCTTCCTTCGGACGGCGCGCTTCGAACAGGTCGGCAACGCGCGGCAGACCACCGGTGATGTCACGGGTCTTCGACGTTTCTTGCGGGATACGCGCGATAACGTCACCGACACCGATCTGGGCACCGTCAGCCACACCGACGAGGGCGTTGGCCGGCAGGAAGTACTGGGCAGGTACGTCGGTACCTGGCAGGTACAGGTCCTTGCCATTGGCGTCGACCATCTTGATTGCCGGACGGATTTCCTTGCCTGCGGCAGGGCGATCCTTGACGTCCAGGACCTCGATGTTGGTCAGGCCGGTCAGTTCGTCGGTCTGGCGCTTGATGGTGATGTTTTCTTCCATGCCCACGAAGGTCACGGTACCTTTCAGCTCGGTAACGATCGGGTGGGTGTGCGGGTCCCACTTGGCGACAATGGCGCCAGCTTCGACCTTCTCACCTTCCTTGACCGAAATCACCGCACCGTAAGGCAGCTTGTAGCGCTCGCGCTCACGGCCGAATTCGTCGGCAATGGCCAACTCACCCGAACGCGATACGGCAACCAGGTTGCCATCGGCACGCACGACCTGCTTGAGGTTGTGCAGACGCACCATGCCGCCATTCTTCACCTGGACGCTGTCGGCAGCCGAGGTACGGCTTGCAGCACCACCGATGTGGAACGTACGCATGGTCAGCTGGGTACCCGGCTCACCGATCGACTGCGCAGCGATAACGCCGACAGCTTCACCGATGTTCACCTGGTGACCGCGAGCCAGGTCACGACCGTAGCACTTGGCGCAGATGCCGTAGCGGGTTTCGCAGTTGATCGGCGAACGCACGATCACTTCGTCGATGCTGTTCAGCTCGATGAACTCGACCCACTGCTCATCCACCAGGGTACCGGCAGGAACGATGACGTCCTCGGTGCCCGGCTTGAACACGTCACGGGCGATGACACGACCCAGTACGCGCTCACCCAGCGGCTCGACAACGTCGCCGCCTTCGATGTGCGGAGTCATCAGCAGGCCCTGGTCGGTGCCGCAGTCGATCTCGGTAACTACCAGATCCTGGGCAACGTCTACCAGACGGCGAGTCAGGTAACCGGAGTTAGCGGTCTTCAGTGCGGTATCCGCCAGACCCTTACGAGCACCGTGGGTCGAGATGAAGTACTGGAGTACGCTCAGACCTTCACGGAAGTTCGCAGTGATCGGCGTCTCGATGATCGAGCCGTCCGGCTTGGCCATCAGGCCACGCATACCGGCCAGCTGACGGATCTGCGCAGCCGAACCACGCGCACCGGAGTCGGCCATCATGTACATCGAGTTGAAGGACTCTTGCTCGACTTCCTTGCCCTCGCGGTCGATGACCTTCTCTTTCGAGAGGTTGGCCATCATCGCCTTGGACACTTCGTCGTTCGCCTTGGACCACAAGTCGATGACCTTGTTGTACTTCTCGCCCTGGGTGACCAGGCCGGAGGCGTACTGGCTCTCGATTTCCTTCACTTCGTCGGTGGCGGTACCGATGATGCGGGCTTTTTCATCCGGGATAACGAAGTCGTTGACACCGATCGAAACGCCGGAAATGGTCGAGTAGGCAAAACCGGTGTACATCAGCTGGTCGGCGAAGATCACGGTCTCTTTCAGACCAACCACGCGGTAGCACTGGTTGATCAGCTTGGAGATAGCCTTCTTCTTCATCGACTGGTTGACCACGTCGAACGGCAGGCCGGCAGGCACAACCTGGAACAGCAGCGCACGGCCGACAGTGGTGTCGACGATACGGGTGTTCTTGGTGATGCTGCCATCACGATCTTTCACGGTCTCGTTGATACGGACCTTGATTTTCGCGTGCAGGGCGGCTTCGCCGGCGCGGAATACGCGGTCGACTTCCTGCAGGTCGGCGAACACGCGACCTTCGCCCTTGGCGTTGATGGCTTCGCGGGTCATGTAGTACAGACCCAGTACAACGTCCTGCGACGGAACGATGATTGGCTCACCGTTGGCTGGCGACAGGATGTTGTTGGTCGACATCATCAGCGCGCGCGCTTCGAGCTGGGCTTCCAGGGTCAGCGGCACGTGAACGGCCATCTGGTCACCGTCGAAGTCGGCGTTGTACGCGGCGCAGACCAGCGGGTGCAGCTGAATCGCCTTACCTTCGATGAGCACAGGCTCGAACGCCTGGATACCCAGACGGTGAAGGGTCGGTGCACGGTTGAGCAGTACGGGGTGTTCGCGAATCACTTCGGCGAGAACGTCCCACACCTCTGGCAGCTCGCGCTCGACCATTTTCTTGGCGGCCTTGATGGTGGTCGCCAGACCACGCATTTCCAGCTTGCCGAAAATGAACGGCTTGAACAGCTCGAGGGCCATTTTCTTCGGCAGACCGCACTGGTGCAGACGCAGGGTCGGACCTACGGTAATTACCGAACGGCCGGAGTAGTCCACGCGCTTGCCGAGCAAGTTCTGACGGAAGCGACCTTGCTTACCTTTGATCATGTCGGCCAGGGACTTCAGCGGACGCTTGTTCGAGCCAGTGATGGCGCGACCGCGACGGCCGTTGTCGAGCAGGGCGTCGACCGCTTCCTGCAGCATGCGCTTTTCGTTGCGCACGATGATGTCCGGCGCCGACAGATCGAGCAGGCGCTTCAGACGGTTGTTACGGTTGATCACCCGACGATACAGGTCGTTCAGGTCGGAGGTCGCGAAGCGGCCGCCATCCAGCGGCACCAGCGGACGCAGGTCCGGCGGCAGTACTGGCAGGACGGTCAGGACCATCCACTCAGGCAGGTTGCCCGAGCCCTGGAAAGCTTCCATCAGCTTCAGGCGCTTGGACAGCTTCTTGATCTTGGTTTCCGAGTTGGTCTGCGGAATCTCTTCGCGCAGGCGGCCGATCTCGTGCTCCAGGTCGATAGCGTGCAGCAGCTCGCGGACAGCCTCGGCACCCATACGGGCGTCGAAGTCGTCACCGAACTCTTCCAGCGCTTCGAAGTACTGCTCGTCGTTGAGCAGCTGACCCTTCTCGAGGGTGGTCATGCCCGGGTCGATTACGACGTAGCTCTCGAAGTAGAGCACGCGCTCGATGTCACGCAGGGTCATGTCCATCAGCAGGCCGATACGGGACGGCAGCGACTTCAGGAACCAGATGTGGGCAACTGGCGAAGCCAGTTCGATGTGCGCCATGCGCTCACGACGAACCTTGGCCAGGGCGACTTCGACGCCGCACTTCTCGCAGATCACACCACGGTGTTTCAGGCGCTTGTACTTACCGCACAGGCACTCGTAGTCCTTGACTGGGCCAAAGATCTTGGCGCAGAACAGGCCGTCACGCTCAGGCTTGAACGTACGGTAGTTGATGGTTTCCGGCTTCTTAACTTCACCGAACGACCACGAACGGATCATCTCAGGCGACGCCAGACCGATGCGGATGGCGTCGAACTCTTCGACTTGACCCTGGTTTTTCAGCAAATTCAGTAGGTCTTTCAAGGCCTTTCCTCCTGGCGGAGCAGGGAGCGGGCATTGCCTGCCCCACCCCCCTTCGCGTCACGTGTTATTCGGTTTCCAGATCGATGTCGATACCGAGCGAACGGATCTCTTTGATCAACACGTTGAAGGACTCGGGCATGCCCGGCTCCATACGGTGATCGCCATCCACGATGTTCTTGTACATCTTGGTACGGCCGTTCACGTCGTCCGACTTCACTGTGAGCATTTCTTGCAGGGTGTATGCCGCGCCGTATGCTTCCAGCGCCCACACTTCCATCTCCCCGAAACGCTGACCACCGAACTGCGCCTTACCACCCAGCGGCTGCTGGGTAACCAGGCTGTAGGAACCAGTGGAACGCGCGTGCATCTTGTCGTCCACCAAGTGGTTCAGCTTGAGCATGTACATGTAACCCACGGTCACAGGACGCTCGAACTTGTTGCCGGTACGGCCATCGAACAGCACCATCTGGCCGCTTTCTGGCAGGTCTGCCAGTTTCAGCATGGCCTTGATCTCACGCTCCTTGGCACCGTCGAAGACTGGGGTGGCCATCGGCACGCCTTTCTTCAGGTTGTTCGCCAGGGCGAGGATCTCTTCGTCGGTGAACTCTTCCAGGTTCTCCTGACGACCACCGATCTCGTTGTAGATCTCGGTGAGGAAGGTGCGCAGTTCAGCGGCTTTACGCTGCTCTTCGATCATGCGGTCGATCTTCTCGCCCAGACCCTTGGCCGCGAGGCCCAGGTGGGTTTCGAGGATCTGACCGACGTTCATACGCGAAGGTACGCCCAACGGGTTCAGAACGACGTCGACCGGAGTACCGTTGGCATCATGCGGCATGTCTTCGACCGGCATGATCACCGAGACCACACCTTTGTTACCGTGACGGCCGGCCATCTTGTCGCCCGGCTGGATGCGACGACGGATTGCCAGGTAGACCTTGACGATCTTCAGTACGCCCGGAGCCAGGTCATCGCCTTGCTGCAGCTTGCGCTTCTTGTCTTCGAACTTGTCGTCCAGCAGGCGACGGCGATCGACGATGTACTGCTGAGCCTTTTCCAGCTGCTCGTTCAGTGCATCTTCGGCCATGCGCAGTTTGAACCACTGGCCGTGCTCCAGACCGTTCAGCACGTCGTCGGTGATCACGGTGCCTTTCTTCAGGCCCGCGCCACCGTCGACCACCTGGCCGTTCAGGGCAGAACGCAGACGCTCGAAGGTCGCGCCTTCGACGATGCGGAACTCTTCGTTGAGGTCCTTGCGGATCTCGTCCAGCTGCATCTTCTCGATGGCCAGGGCGCGGCTGTCGCGCTCGACACCGTCACGGGTGAAGACCTGGACGTCGATGACGGTACCCTTGGTGCCGGTCGGCACGCGCAGGGAGGTGTCTTTGACGTCGCTGGCCTTCTCGCCGAAGATCGCACGCAGCAGTTTTTCTTCCGGCGTCAGCTGGGTCTCGCCTTTCGGAGTGACCTTGCCGACCAGGATGTCGCCAGCGCCGACTTCGGCACCCACGTAGACGATACCGGCTTCGTCCAGCTTGTTCAGCGCAGCCTCACCCACGTTCGGGATGTCCGCGGTGATTTCCTCTGGGCCAAGCTTGGTGTCACGGGCCACACAGGTCAGTTCCTGGATGTGGATCGTGGTGAAGCGGTCTTCCTGGACCACACGCTCGGACAGGCAGATGGAGTCTTCGAAGTTGAAGCCGTTCCACGCCATGAACGCGATGCGCATGTTCTGACCCAGTGCCAGCTCACCCATGTCGGTGGACGGACCATCGGCCATGATGTCGCTACGCTGAACCTTGTCACCTTTGCTGACCAGCGGACGCTGGTTGATGCAGGTGTTCTGGTTGGAGCGGGTGTACTTGGTCAGGTTGTAGATATCCACACCTGCTTCACCGGTCTCGACTTCATCATCGTTCACGCGAACAACGATACGGCTGGCGTCGACCGAGTCGATCACACCACCGCGGCGAGCAACCACGCAGACACCGGAGTCACGGGCGACGTTGCGCTCCATGCCGGTACCTACCAGCGGCTTGTCGGCACGCAGGGTCGGTACAGCCTGACGCTGCATGTTCGAACCCATCAACGCACGGTTGGCGTCGTCGTGCTCGAGGAACGGAATCAGCGACGCTGCGACCGAAACTACCTGCTTCGGCGAAACGTCCATCAGGGTGACGTCTTCCGGCGCCTTGACGGTGAATTCGTTCAGGTGACGAACGGCTACCAGCTCGTCGATCAGCTGCTTCTTCTCGTTCATCGCGGCCGAAGCCTGGGCGATGACGTGATCGGCTTCTTCGATCGCCGACAGGAACACGATGTCGTCGCTGACCACACCCTCTTTCACCACGCGGTACGGGCTTTCCAGGAAGCCGTACTGGTTGGTGCGGGCATAGGCCGCCAGGGAGTTGATCAGACCGATGTTCGGACCTTCAGGGGTCTCGATCGGGCACACACGGCCGTAGTGGGTCGGGTGTACGTCACGGACTTCGAAGCCGGCGCGCTCACGGGTCAGACCACCAGGGCCGAGTGCGGAGACACGGCGCTTGTGGGTGATCTCGGAGAGCGGGTTGTTCTGGTCCATGAACTGCGAGAGCTGGCTGGAACCGAAGAACTCTTTCACCGCCGCCGCAACCGGCTTGGCGTTGATCAGGTCCTGCGGCATCAGGCCTTCGCTTTCAGCCATCGACAGACGCTCTTTGACCGCGCGCTCGACGCGCACCAGGCCAACGCGGAACTGGTTCTCAGCCATCTCGCCGACACAACGGACGCGACGGTTGCCGAGGTGGTCGATGTCGTCGACGATGCCCTTGCCGTTACGGATGTCGACCAGGGTCTTGAGGACCTCGACGATGTCTTCCTTGCTCAGTACGCCCGAACCTTCGATCTCGGTGCGACCGATACGACGGTTGAACTTCATGCGACCAACAGCCGACAGGTCGTAACGCTCGGCGCTGAAGAACAGGTTGTTGAACAGGGTCTCGGCGGCGTCCTTGGTTGGCGGCTCGCCTGGACGCATCATGCGGTAGATCTCGACCAGCGCTTCCAGTTGGTTGCTGGTGGTGTCGATCTTCAGGGTGTCCGAGATGAACGGACCGCAGTCGATGTCGTTGGTGTACAGGGTCTCGATGCGGACAACCTGGGCCTTGGCGATCTTCACCAGCAGGTCGGTGGTCAGCTCGGTGTTGCACTCGGCGATGATCTCGCCGGTGGCAGGATGCACGATCGCCTTGGCGGTGGTGCGACCCAGTACGTACTCCAGCGGCACGTCCAGCTCTTTCACGCCAGCCTTTTCCAGCTGGTTGATGTGGCGCGCAGTGATACGGCGGCCTTGCTCGACGATGACCTTGCCGCTGCCGTCATGGATGTCCATGACCGCAACTTCACCACGCAGACGCTGAGGCACCAGCTCCAGGCTCAGTTTCTCGCCGGACAGGTGGAACACGTTGGTGGTGTAGAAGGTGTTGAGTACTTCTTCGGTGCTGTAGCCCAGCGCGCGCAGCAGTACCGAGGCCGGCAGTTTGCGGCGACGGTCGATACGCACAAACACGCAGTCCTTCGGGTCGAACTCGAAGTCCAGCCAGGAACCGCGGTAAGGGATGATGCGCGCGGAGTAAAGCAGCTTGCCCGAGCTGTGGGTCTTGCCACGGTCGTGGTCGAAGAACACACCCGGCGAGCGGTGCAGCTGAGACACGATCACACGCTCGGTACCGTTGATTACGAAGGTACCGTTCTCAGTCATCAGGGGGATTTCACCCATGTAGACTTCTTGCTCTTTGATGTCCTTGATCGCTTTGTTCGACGATTCCTTGTCGAAGATGATCAGGCGCACCTTCACCCGCAGCGGGACCGCGAAGGTCACACCACGCAGGACACATTCCTTCACATCGAACGCCGGCTCGCCCAGGCGATAGCCGACGTACTCCAGGGCAGCATTGCCGGAGTAGCTGATGATCGGGAATACCGATTTGAAGGCCGCATGCAGGCCGACGTCGCGGAACTGATCCTTGGATGCTCCCGCCTGCAGGAATTCGCGATACGAATCCAGCTGGATGGCCAGGAGGTAAGGCACATCCATGACGTCCGGCAACTTGCTAAAGTCCTTGCGGATACGTTTTTTCTCAGTGTATGAGTAAGCCATCAGCATTCCCCAGCTTGGTCACCTGCTTGTTTGGCATCTCCCGGCGGGAGCAGCCAGAAAATCGTGCAAACCCCATGGTTTGCGCCACCGATATGGTGGTTGCCACTTCGCTATCGGGGCCGACCTGATCGGCCGCCAATAACGGAAAAAGGCCGGTGGCATAAGCCACCAGCCATCAGCCCTTCGCTTAACGCTCGGACTGGAGTCGCAAAGTCGAAATTACTTCAGCTCGACTTTGGCGCCTGCTTCTTCCAGCTTCTTCTTAGCGTCTTCAGCGGCTTCTTTCGAAACGCCTTCAGCTACAACCTGAGGAGCGCCATCGACTTTCTCTTTGGCTTCTTTCAGGCCCAGACCGGTCAGCTCGCGAACGGCCTTGATCACGTTCACTTTCTTGTCGCCGGCTTCAACCAGAACAACGTTGAACTCGGTCTGCTCTTCAACAACGGCAGCAGCAGCAGCTGGGCCAGCAGCGGCAACAGCAGCGGTAACGCCGAAGGTTTCTTCCATGGCTTTGATCAGCTCAACAACTTCCAGAACGGTTTTCTGGCCGATTGCTTCGATGATTTGCTCGTTAGTCAGGGACATGACTTAAATCCTGTATTGGGGTGACAGCCTACGCAGCCATCAAATTAAACATATGATTTTGAAAGAGGTTACGCGGCCTTAGGCAGCAGCAGCTTCTTTCTGGTCGCGAACGGCCGCCAGAGTACGAGCCAGCTTGCTGGTGGCGCCTTGAATAACGCTCATCAGACGTGCGATAGCTTCGTCACGGGTCGGCAAGGTAGCCAGTACATCGATCTGGTTGGCGGCAATGAAATTGCCGTCAAACGCAGCTGCCTTGATCTCGAACTTGTCCTGACCCTTGGCGAACTCTTTGAACAGACGAGCAGCAGCGCCCGGGTGTTCGTTGGAGAAAGCAATCAGGGTCGGGCCTTTGAACGCGTCGTTGAGGATCGAGAATTCGGTGCCTTCAACAGCGCGCTTGAGCAGGGTATTACGTACGACACGCACGTAAACGCCAGCCTCGCGGGCCTCTTTACGGAGTCCGGTCATTGCGCTTACAGTCACACCACGGGCATCAGCCACGACAGCGGACAGAGCGACTTTGGCAGCCTCGTTGACTTCAGCGACGATGGCCTTCTTGTCTTCGAGTTTAATTGCCACGGGTTTACTCCTGGTTTCTACCGTTTCATCTGGCCGGAGCCGGATGTCGTTTTGGTGTCTGATTCGCGAACGAATCGGGAGCACCATCTGCGTAGGCTTTAGGTTTAAGGCTTGCGCCGCCTACGGTCTTGGATAGCCCCCGCCAGGCAGGGACCCCAATTTAATAGTCGGTGCGACCAGGTCGCACCGACCGAGCATTACACGTCCAGCGAGCTCTGATCGATGATCAGACCTGGGCCCATGGTGGTGCTCAGGGTAACGCGCTTGACGTAGATACCTTTCGAGGAAGCCGGCTTGATACGCTTCAGATCAGCGATCAGGGCTTCAACGTTTTCCTTCAGCTTGCCGGCTTCGAAGCCGATCTTGCCAACGGAGGTATGGATGATACCGTTCTTGTCGGTACGGTAGCGAACCTGACCAGCCTTGGCGTTCTTCACGGCAGTGGCTACGTCTGGGGTCACGGTACCAACTTTCGGGTTAGGCATCAGGCCGCGAGGACCCAGAACCTGACCCAGCTGACCCACAACGCGCATGGCATCAGGCGATGCGATGACGACGTCATAGTTCAGGTCGCCGCCTTTCATTTCGGCAGCCAGGTCGTCCATACCTACGCGATCAGCGCCGGCAGCCAGAGCGGCTTCAGCAGCTGGACCCTGGGTGAAGACGGCAACACGTACGGTCTTGCCAGTGCCGTGTGGCAGCACAGTAGCGCTACGAACGACCTGGTCGGATTTACGCGGGTCTACACCGAGGTTAACGGCGATGTCGTACGACTCGACGAACTTGGCGGCCGGCAGCGAAGCCAGCAGGGTTGCGGCCTCTTCGAAGTTGTAGGCCTTGCCTGCTTCGATTTTTTCGGCGATAGCCTTTTGGCGCTTGGTCAGCTTAGCCATTACACACCCTCCACGTTCAGGCCCATGCTGCGGGCGGAGCCGGCGATGGTGCGTACAGCAGCGTCCATGTCAGCGGCGGTCAGATCGGCCTGCTTGGCCTTGGCGATCTCTTCCAGCTGAGCACGGGTAACGGTACCGACCTTGACGGTGTTCGGACGAGCCGAACCGCTGGTCAGGCCAGCAGCTTTCTTCAGCAGAACCGAGGCAGGGGTGCTCTTGGTCTCGAAGGTGAAGCTACGGTCACTGTAGACAGTGATGATCACTGGAGTCGGCAGACCTGGCTCTTGACCCTGGGTACGGGCGTTGAAGGCCTTGCAGAATTCCATGATGTTCACACCGTGTTGACCCAGTGCTGGACCAACGGGTGGGCTTGGGTTGGCCTGGCCGGCCTTTACTTGCAGCTTGATGTAAGCCTGAATCTTCTTAGCCATGAGCTACTCCAAATTCGGGTACGAACGCCTGATGGCTCCCCGTATGACTTGCGTTTTATCCCAGTGACGACAAAACCCCGCAGCACATAGGGCTGCGGGGTATGGGATGCTGCGTTCCGCTAGACCTTTTCGACCTGGCTGAACTCGAGCTCCACCGGGGTGGAGCGACCGAAAATGAGCACTGCAACCTGCAGGCGGCTCTTCTCGTAGTTAACTTCTTCGACACTGCCATTGAAGTCGGCAAATGGACCGTCAATGACGCGAACCACTTCACCCGGCTCGAACAGCGTCTTCGGCTTCGGCTTGTCACTGCCGTCGGCAACGCGACGCAGGATGGCCTCAGCTTCTTTATCGGTGATCGGCGCAGGCTTGTCTGCGGTACCACCAATGAAACCCATGACTCGAGGGGTATCCTTGACAAGGTGCCAAGTCCCTTCGTTCATTTCCATCTGGACCAATACATAGCCAGGGAAAAACTTACGCTCGCTCTTGCGCTTCTGGCCATTGCGCATTTCGACGACTTCTTCGGTCGGGACCAGGATCTCGCCGAATTCGTCTTCCATGCCAGCCAGCTTGACGCGCTCGATCAGGGAGCGCATTACATGCTTCTCGTAACCCGAGTAAGCATGCACAACATACCAACGCTTAGCCACGAGACACCCTTAGCCAACGATCAAGGAGACCAACCAGCCGAGCAGGGAATCAAGACCCCACAACAGCAACGCCATGACCAGAACTACAGCCACGACAATCAGCGTGGTCTGAGTGGTTTCTTGGCGGGTCGGCCACACGACTTTACGGATCTCGGTACGAGCTTCCTTCGCCAGCGCAAAGAACGACTTGCCTTTGGCGGTCTGCAGGGCAACGAAGCCAGCGACAGCAGCCAGGGCAAGCAGGACAAGTACGCGATACAGGATCGGAGAAGCGGAGTAATACTGATTACCCACGACACCAACGACTACCAATGCGACAACAGCGAGCCACTTGAACAGATCAAAACGCGATTCTTGGGCTTCAGTTTTGGGAGTCATCGAGGAGGATCCTGTGAGAAGAAAGCCATCACACCGAGGTGAATGGCAGGTCAGGAGGGAATCGAACCCCCAACCTACGGTTTTGGAGACCGTCGCTCTGCCAATTGAGCTACTGACCTATAACGCTGTATCAGGCCGGCCATTATACCGGCCCGATCAAGTAAATCAACTACTTATTCAATAATTTTCGCTACGACGCCGGCGCCGACGGTACGACCGCCTTCACGGATGGCGAAGCGCAGACCGTCTTCCATCGCGATGGTCTTGATCAGGGTGACAGTCATCTGGATGTTGTCACCTGGCATTACCATCTCAACGCCTTCCGGCAGTTCGCAGTTACCGGTCACGTCAGTGGTACGGAAGTAGAACTGAGGACGGTAGCCTTTGAAGAACGGAGTGTGACGGCCGCCTTCTTCCTTCGACAGGACGTAGACTTCTGCGGTGAACTTGGTGTGCGGCTTGACCGAACCTGGCTTGACCAGAACCTGGCCACGCTCAACGTCGTCACGCTTGGTACCACGCAGCAGAACGCCGCAGTTCTCGCCAGCACGACCTTCGTCCAGCAGCTTGCGGAACATCTCAACACCGGTGCAGGTGGTGGTGGTGGTGTCACGCAGACCAACGATTTCCAGCGGATCCTGAACGCGGACGATACCACGCTCGATACGACCGGTAACAACGGTACCACGACCCGAGATCGAGAATACGTCTTCGATCGGCATCAGGAACGGCTGGTCGATGGCACGAACTGGCTCAGGAATGTAGCTGTCCAGAGTCTCTACCAGCTTCTTGACAGCGGTAGTGCCCATTTCGTTGTCGTCTTTGCCTTCCAGGGCCATACGAGCGGAACCGATGATGATCGGAGTGTCGTCGCCTGGGAAGTCGTAGGTGGACAGCAGGTCGCGAACTTCCATCTCGACCAGTTCCAGCAGCTCGGCGTCGTCTACCAGGTCAGCCTTGTTCAGGAAGACCACGATGTACGGAACGCCAACCTGACGGGACAGCAGGATGTGCTCACGGGTTTGTGGCATCGGACCATCGGCGGCCGAGCAAACCAGGATCGCGCCGTCCATCTGGGCAGCACCGGTGATCATGTTCTTCACGTAGTCAGCGTGACCTGGGCAGTCAACGTGAGCGTAGTGACGAATGGTCGAGTTGTACTCGACGTGAGCGGTGTTGATGGTAATACCGCGCGCTTTTTCTTCCGGAGCCGAGTCGATCTTGTCGAACTCAACGATTGCCGAACCGAAAACCTCGGAGCAAACGCGAGTAAGCGCTGCAGTCAGAGTGGTCTTACCGTGGTCAACGTGGCCGATAGTGCCGACGTTAACGTGAGGTAGCGAACGATCAAACTTTTCCTTAGCCATCGATACAGTCCTCCGCAGAAGAAATAGTCATACAGCCTATAAAACAAAGGCAGATATTTTCATATCTGCCTTGTTTATATGGAGCTCTTGAGCGGATTTGAACCGCTGACCTCACCCTTACCAAGGGTGTGCTCTACCAACTGAGCTACAAGAGCGAAACACTTTGTGCAACAACAGCAAACTTGGAGCGGGTAGCGGGAATCGAACCCGCATCATCAGCTTGGAAGGCTGAGGTTCTACCACTAAACTATACCCGCGGAGCTTGCAGCTCTCGCTAAAACTGGTGGAGGGAGAAGGATTCGAACCTTCGAAGCTCTCGCAACGGATTTACAGTCCGTCCCCTTTGACCGCTCGGGAATCCCTCCAGATGTGGCCGGCATTCTATTTGTCTGCCGCCCTAGTGTCAAGCGTTTTTTCAAATTTTTTCAATCAAATCTGAAACTTAGCTGCTTTGACACCGCTTCCAGCTCTACCACCTCGGTGGTGTTCCCTGTGAAGCGGGCGCCATTCTATCAAGCTATTCAGCAGTTGCAATACCCTCGCACAAAATAATTTTGTGTTTTAAGTATTTGAAATCCTTGGAAAGAGTCGAGAGCACCGCAGGGTCCAACAAACGCTCGCTTTCAGGGGCTACCTTGAGCCAGAAACCCTCGGCTCCCGGCAACTGCCCAACCACCGGCAGGGCGGCGATATCCAGGCTGAGCAGGCGCTGACGCAGGGCATCGAGCTGCTCGCGTGCGGCCAGCCCGCCCACCACCAGGCATTCGTCGCGCCGCCTGGCCGGTGCCGCGGCCCCGGTCTCGCGCAGCAGGCGTATTTCCTGCTGGGAACCTTTGTACAACGATAACGGGGCGACTTCCTTGACCTTAAGTGGAGCCTCCTGCTGATGCCATACGTAATAGACGACGTTGAGCACCACCAACAGCAGAAATAACCAGCGCATAGTCACCTCGACTCAATTGGGCAGGCCATGGCCAGGCCGACAAAGACCAGATCCGGCACGATGCGCGCCTGCGGTGCGGCGTCCTGCACCAGCGGCGCATCGCCCCCGGTCAGGAAGACCGTGAAGTCCTCACCCCAAAGCCCCCTGGCCTGCTCGATCTGGGTACGGGCAAACCCCTGGAGCATGAGCACGCAACCACGCTCGACCGCTTCGACCGTGGAGCGCCCCGGTGCCAGGCTGCCCAGGGCACGCTCGGCCGAGGCATCGTCATAGCGGATTCGCCGGGTGTGGGTGCGCAGCTGACTACGCATCAGCGGCATGCCCGGACAGATATACCCACCGAGGTGCTCACCGTCGGCCGCGACATAGTCGGCCTTGGCCGCGGTACCGAAGTCGATGACCAGGCAGGCGCGACCCGCCAGGTGATAGGCGCCCAGCGCGCCGAGCCAGCGATCCATACCCAGGCGCTGGTAGTCCTCATAGCCATTGCGAACGCCGGCCATTTCTTTCACCGGCTGGGCCACGCGTACTGCGACCCCGAACGAAGACAGGATCAACGCGCACAGCGCCGAAGTTTCTTCTTCACTGCGCACACTGACCATGCGACAGCCGATCAGGCGCAGGGATGAAAGCGCCGCGACGGCCGCAACCAGCGCCTGGTCGGAGTCGACGATACCACCACCATTGATGGTGGCGTCGGCCGCATGGATGACGCGCCACTTGATGAAGCTGTTTCCGCAATCGAGCTCAAGAATCATCACGCAACCTCAGACTGAGCTCGCCACCGCTGAAGCTCTTTTCCACACCTTCCACCTCGAGACGCAAGCCGCCTTGTCCATCCACACCCAACGCCACCCCATCGACGCGAGTGGTGCCGGCGACCAGCGAGACTTTGCGCCCCTGCCACAGGTGCGCCTGCTCCCATTCTTCCTGGAACGCGGCGAAACCATAGCGGCGATGACGAGCCAGCTCGTGCTGCAGCTGCTGGCTGAGCTCCGCCACCAAGCGGTTACGGTCCACCAGTTGTCCGGTCTCGCCGCGCATGGAGGTCCAGGGTTGGTCGATCTGATCCCCGCCCTGCATGTTCACATTGATACCGATGCCCAGCACCACATGACAGACATCCGCCGGATCGCCGACCAGCTCCAGGAGGATGCCGGTGATCTTGCGCCCGCTGGCTAATACATCATTAGGCCATTTCAGCCCGACATCCTTCAGGCCGAACGCCTTCAGCGTGCGCATGACCGCCAGGCCAACCACCAGGCTCAAGCCCTCGAGCTGGCGCATGCCACCATCGATGCGCAGTACCAGGCTGTAATAGAGGTTTTCGGCGAACGGACTGACCCATTGGCGGCCACGACGTCCGCGCCCGGCGCTCTGGCGCTCGGCCAGCACCAGGAACGGCGCGACTTGCCCCTGCGCGGCGAGCCTCAGACCCTCGGCATTGGTGGAGTCGATGGTGTCGTGAATGAAGGTCGGCCACGCCTCAGCTTCCGAGAACCCGGCGATCGCCTGCGATTCAAGCAGGTTCAGCGGCGCTGCCAGCTGATAGCCACGGCCACGGACCTTGTGAATGGTCAGGTTCAGTTCGCTCTCAAGGTGCTGCAGCTGCTTCCAGACGGCGCTGCGGCTTACCCCGAGGGCGGCCCCCAGGGCTTCACCGGAATGGAACCGGCCATCCTTGAGGAGATTCAACAACTTCAGCATGCCAGTCTCGACTTGGAATAAGGCTGGCATGATAGCCACGCCCCGAGGGCTTGCATAGGAAAAGGGCTACCGCCGGGCTTGCCGCCGGCGCGATGCCTGTGTAGGAGCGGCCTTGTGCCGCGAAAGGGCTGCGTAGCAGACCCGGCGATATCAGCTTGATGCACAAATCCTGGGGCCGCGTTGCGGCCCTTTCGCGGCGCGAGGCCGCTCCTACAGGGGGAGACTGTGTTTATTTTGCAACGCAGAAAAGACAAAACCCCTACCTGCTCGCGCAGATAGGGGTTTTGCGAAATGAATCTTGACGATGACCTACTCTCACATGGGGAAACCCCACACTACCATCGGCGATGCATCGTTTCACTGCTGAGTTCGGGATGGGATCAGGTGGTTCCAATGCTCTATGGTCGTCAAGAAATTCTGTTGCCAGAACATCCAGATGGATACTCCAGCCAATTCGGATATGCGATATTTGTGGTTTGTCGCGAACTTTCGGTTCTTTCGTCTTCACCACCACAATTTGGCCTCGGCGCAAATTGCTTGGGTGTTATATGGTCAAGCCTCACGGGCAATTAGTATTGGTTAGCTCAACGCCTCACAGCGCTTACACACCCAACCTATCAACGTCGTAGTCTTCGACGGCCCTTCAGGGAGCTCAAGGCTCCAGTGAGATCTCATCTTGAGGCAAGTTTCCCGCTTAGATGCTTTCAGCGGTTATCTCTTCCGAACATAGCTACCCGGCAATGCCACTGGCGTGACAACCGGAACACCAGAGGTTCGTCCACTCCGGTCCTCTCGTACTAGGAGCAGCCCCTCTCAAATCTCAAACGTCCACGGCAGATAGGGACCGAACTGTCTCACGACGTTCTAAACCCAGCTCGCGTACCACTTTAAATGGCGAACAGCCATACCCTTGGGACCGGCTTCAGCCCCAGGATGTGATGAGCCGACATCGAGGTGCCAAACACCGCCGTCGATATGAACTCTTGGGCGGTATCAGCCTGTTATCCCCGGAGTACCTTTTATCCGTTGAGCGATGGCCCTTCCATACAGAACCACCGGATCACTAAGACCTACTTTCGTACCTGCTCGACGTGTGTGTCTCGCAGTCAAGCGCGCTTTTGCCTTTATACTCTACGACCGATTTCCGACCGGTCTGAGCGCACCTTCGTACTCCTCCGTTACTCTTTGGGAGGAGACCGCCCCAGTCAAACTACCCACCATACACTGTCCTCGATCCGGATAACGGACCTGAGTTAGAACCTCAAGGTTGCCAGGGTGGTATTTCAAGGATGGCTCCATGAGAACTGGCGTCCCCACTTCAAAGCCTCCCACCTATCCTACACAAGCAAGCTCAAAGTCCAGTGCAAAGCTATAGTAAAGGTTCACGGGGTCTTTCCGTCTAGCCGCGGATACACTGCATCTTCACAGCGATTTCAATTTCACTGAGTCTCGGGTGGAGACAGCGCCGCCATCGTTACGCCATTCGTGCAGGTCGGAACTTACCCGACAAGGAATTTCGCTACCTTAGGACCGTTATAGTTACGGCCGCCGTTTACCGGGGCTTCGATCAAGAGCTTCGCTTGCGCTAACCCCATCAATTAACCTTCCGGCACCGGGCAGGCGTCACACCCTATACGTCCACTTTCGTGTTTGCAGAGTGCTGTGTTTTTAATAAACAGTCGCAGCGGCCTGGTATCTTCGACCGGCGTGGGCTTACGCAGCAAGTGCTTCACCCTCACCGGCGCACCTTCTCCCGAAGTTACGGTGCCATTTTGCCTAGTTCCTTCACCCGAGTTCTCTCAAGCGCCTTGGTATTCTCTACCTAACCACCTGTGTCGGTTTGGGGTACGGTTCCCAGTTATCTGAAGCTTAGGAGCTTTTCTTGGAAGCATGGCATCAACCACTTCGCGCTCTAAAGAGCACTCGTCATCAGCTCTCGGCCTTGAGATCCCGGATTTGCCTAAGATCTCAGCCTACCACCTTAAACTTGGACAACCAACGCCAAGCTGGCCTAGCCTTCTCCGTCCCTCCATCGCAATAACTGGAAGTACAGGAATATTAACCTGTTTTCCATCGACTACGCTTTTCAGCCTCGCCTTAGGGACCGACTAACCCTGCGTCGATTAACGTTGCGCAGGAAACCTTGGTCTTTCGGCGTGCGAGTTTTTCACTCGCATTGTCGTTACTCATGTCAGCATTCGCACTTCTGATACCTCCAGCAAGCTTCTCAACTCACCTTCACAGGCTTACAGAACGCTCCTCTACCGCATCATCATAAGATGATACCCGTAGCTTCGGTGCATGGTTTGAGCCCCGTTACATCTTCCGCGCAGGCCGACTCGACTAGTGAGCTATTACGCTTTCTTTAAAGGGTGGCTGCTTCTAAGCCAACCTCCTAGCTGTCTAAGCCTTCCCACATCGTTTCCCACTTAACCATGACTTTGGGACCTTAGCTGACGGTCTGGGTTGTTTCCCTTTTCACGACGGACGTTAGCACCCGCCGTGTGTCTCCCATGCTCGGCACTTGTAGGTATTCGGAGTTTGCATCGGTTTGGTAAGTCGGGATGACCCCCTAGCCGAAACAGTGCTCTACCCCCTACAGTGATACATGAGGCGCTACCTAAATAGCTTTCGAGGAGAACCAGCTATCTCCGAGCTTGATTAGCCTTTCACTCCGATCCACAGGTCATCCGCTAACTTTTCAACGGTAGTCGGTTCGGTCCTCCAGTCAGTGTTACCTAACCTTCAACCTGCCCATGGATAGATCGCCCGGTTTCGGGTCTATACCCAGCGACTAAAGCGCCCTATTAAGACTCGCTTTCGCTACGCCTCCCCTATTCGGTTAAGCTCGCCACTGAATATAAGTCGCTGACCCATTATACAAAAGGTACGCAGTCACCCAACAAAGTAGGCTCCCACTGCTTGTACGCATACGGTTTCAGGTTCTATTTCACTCCCCTCTCCGGGGTTCTTTTCGCCTTTCCCTCACGGTACTGGTTCACTATCGGTCAGTCAGTAGTATTTAGCCTTGGAGGATGGTCCCCCCATGTTCAGACAAAGTTTCTCGTGCTCCGTCCTACTCGATTTCACTGGCAAGAGATTTTCGTGTACGGGGCTATCACCCACTATGGCCGCACTTTCCAGAGCGTTCCACTAATCTCAAACCAGCTTAAGGGCTGGTCCCCGTTCGCTCGCCACTACTAAGGGAATCTCGGTTGATTTCTTTTCCTCAGGGTACTTAGATGTTTCAGTTCCCCTGGTTCGCCTCTTGCACCTATGTATTCAGTACAAGATAACCAGCTTATGCTGGCTGGGTTCCCCCATTCAGAGATCTCTGGATCACAGTCTGTTTGCCGACTCCCCAAAGCTTATCGCAGGCTACCACGTCTTTCATCGCCTCTGACTGCCAAGGCATCCACCGTATGCGCTTCTTCACTTGACCATATAACCCCAAGCAATCTGGTTATACTGTGAAGACGACATTCGCCGAAAATTCGCATTTCGCTCATTGCTGAGCAGAACTCACAAATTTTACCTTAGCCTGATCCACCAGCAGTGAAACTGGTGTTCAGTCTATTTCTATCACATATCCGAATTTTTAAAGAACGATCTGACAAAAGTCAGAAATCAACATTCATCACCGAATGTTCATTTCTAAGTTCTGAGCAGTGCTGCGAAACCTGAAAGAGTGGTGGAGCCAAGCGGGATCGAACCGCTGACCTCCTGCGTGCAAGGCAGGCGCTCTCCCAGCTGAGCTATGGCCCCGTATTCTAGGCCGCACCAAGTAATTGGTAGGTCTGGGCAGATTTGAACTGCCGACCTCACCCTTATCAGGGGTGCGCTCTAACCAACTGAGCTACAGACCTATAACAGGGTCGCGTTACAGCATCGTCTTTACACAATGAATCAAGCAATTCGTGTGGGAGCTCATCAGCAGGCTGATGTCTTCGATTAAGGAGGTGATCCAGCCGCAGGTTCCCCTACGGCTACCTTGTTACGACTTCACCCCAGTCATGAATCACACCGTGGTAACCGTCCTCCCGAAGGTTAGACTAGCTACTTCTGGTGCAACCCACTCCCATGGTGTGACGGGCGGTGTGTACAAGGCCCGGGAACGTATTCACCGCAACATTCTGATTTGCGATTACTAGCGATTCCGACTTCACGCAGTCGAGTTGCAGACTGCGATCCGGACTACGATCGGTTTTGTGAGATTAGCTCCACCTCGCGGCTTGGCAACCCTCTGTACCGACCATTGTAGCACGTGTGTAGCCCAGGCCGTAAGGGCCATGATGACTTGACGTCATCCCCACCTTCCTCCGGTTTGTCACCGGCAGTCTCCTTAGAGTGCCCACCATTACGTGCTGGTAACTAAGGACAAGGGTTGCGCTCGTTACGGGACTTAACCCAACATCTCACGACACGAGCTGACGACAGCCATGCAGCACCTGTGTCAGAGTTCCCGAAGGCACCAATCCATCTCTGGAAAGTTCTCTGCATGTCAAGGCCTGGTAAGGTTCTTCGCGTTGCTTCGAATTAAACCACATGCTCCACCGCTTGTGCGGGCCCCCGTCAATTCATTTGAGTTTTAACCTTGCGGCCGTACTCCCCAGGCGGTCAACTTAATGCGTTAGCTGCGCCACTAAAATCTCAAGGATTCCAACGGCTAGTTGACATCGTTTACGGCGTGGACTACCAGGGTATCTAATCCTGTTTGCTCCCCACGCTTTCGCACCTCAGTGTCAGTATCAGTCCAGGTGGTCGCCTTCGCCACTGGTGTTCCTTCCTATATCTACGCATTTCACCGCTACACAGGAAATTCCACCACCCTCTACCGTACTCTAGCTCGCCAGTTTTGGATGCAGTTCCCAGGTTGAGCCCGGGGCTTTCACATCCAACTTAACAAACCACCTACGCGCGCTTTACGCCCAGTAATTCCGATTAACGCTTGCACCCTCTGTATTACCGCGGCTGCTGGCACAGAGTTAGCCGGTGCTTATTCTGTCGGTAACGTCAAAATTGCACGGTATTAACGTACAACCCTTCCTCCCAACTTAAAGTGCTTTACAATCCGAAGACCTTCTTCACACACGCGGCATGGCTGGATCAGGCTTTCGCCCATTGTCCAATATTCCCCACTGCTGCCTCCCGTAGGAGTCTGGACCGTGTCTCAGTTCCAGTGTGACTGATCATCCTCTCAGACCAGTTACGGATCGTCGCCTAGGTGAGCCATTACCTCACCTACTAGCTAATCCGACCTAGGCTCATCTGATAGCGCAAGGCCCGAAGGTCCCCTGCTTTCTCCCGTAGGACGTATGCGGTATTAGCGTTCCTTTCGAAACGTTGTCCCCCACTACCAGGCAGATTCCTAGGCATTACTCACCCGTCCGCCGCTGAATCAAGGAGCAAGCTCCCGTCATCCGCTCGACTTGCATGTGTTAGGCCTGCCGCCAGCGTTCAATCTGAGCCATGATCAAACTCTTCAGTTCAATACTGCTTGGGTTTTTAAGAAACCCTAAACTTGGCTCAGCAATCTCAAATGACTATGTGATTTCTCGCATGGCCACTTGTGATGCTGATAATCTTGGCGACTATCAGTCCATACTCACAAGCACCCACACGAATTGCTTGATTCAATTTGTTAAAGAGCGTTTGGTTAAGAGCCTTTCGTCTCAACCGAGGCGCGCATTCTACGCTTTCCTCATTTCGTGTCAAGCGTTTATTTTGAAGTTTTTCGTTTCACTTCAAATACTTGACTCGCTGCGATCTCTCGTAGCGGGAGGCGAATCATACAGCGTTACAACCTGCTGTCAACTGCCTTTTTCACCGCTGCCGATCGTGAGACCGAAGCACCTCCGCCACCCTCTTCAACAATCAACTCTTTGATATTCAAGGAGTTTTTTGTTCCGATGTCGCTGGAAGTGGGGCGCATTATAAGGGGATCTGAGAGAGCGTCAACCGTTAATTTCATTAAAGTGAAATATCGGGGGGGAAAGACCATGCCGGGGCCACCAAGTGTTCGCCGAGAGCCTTGCAGCGCCTATCAGATCGAGCGCCGCCCGCGCGGCGCATCGCGGCACAAGGCCGCTCCTACATCTATGGTTACCCCCATTTCTGCAATACTGTACTGAGATGTGCGTGAGTTTGGTTTGCGTCAATCTATACGGCGTCGTGTGGGAGGTTGGTCCCGCGCCTCGATGAAAATCGCGCCCGACGAGCCTAGATATTTGTTCGGCTTCTGAAGCCGAGTAGGAGCTCAGGTTGATCGCCAGGCCGGTATACCGTTCACGTCATCTGTGTGCAGCATCGCAAAACCAGGTGGGTTGTTACTCGTGTGTCTGCAGGGTCAAGCGTTCATGGCGCTTGACCCTGCATCAAATTCGCTGTGGTGTGCCGTGATGGCCCAGGCGATTCGGGCCAGTTTGTTGGCGATAGCGCACACCACCAGGTTGGGGTGGTGAACACGTAGCAAGCCACGTACCCAGTCCGCCAGCTTGCCGGTTTTGCGCTCCAGCCCAATCAGATAGACCCTCGCGCACTGGATCAGCAGTCGTCGCTGATTGCCGTCGCCCCGCTTGCTGATTCGCCCCAGGCAAGGTTTGCCGCCTGTCGTGTGCTGCCTGGGAACCAGGCCTATGGAGGCTGAATAATTTCGCCCACAGCGGAACTGCTTACCATCACCCAATTCCGCAGCCAGGGCGGTAGCGGTGATCGGGCCAATACAAGGTATCGACATCAAACGGGAAGCAAGATCATCGCTAACGGCCTGGCTATGCACTTCCTTGTCTAGAGCCTTGATCCGATCATCGAGATAGCGGAAGTGGGCATGTAGGTCCAGCAACAGCTTCTTGATCAACGGTGAGAAGGTACTGTCGTCCAGCAGAATGGGGAGCTCCCGGACCGCCTTGAAGGTGGGTGCCAAACTGACCCCCACCTCGAGCAAATAAGCGTGGATGCGGTTCATGGTGGCAGTACGGTCTCTGATGAAGCTGTCGCGCAGTGAATTGAGCATCGCCAGCGCCTGCTGGGCCTCGGTTTTGGGAGGCACGAAGCGCATCTGATCGCGGGTTGCCGCCTCACCGATAGCGGCAGCATCGGCAAAGTCATTCTTGTTGCTTTTCACGTAGGGGCGAACGAACTGTGCGGGAATAAGTTTGGGCGTATGACCCTGTCTCGTCACCTCTCGCGCCATGAAATGAGAGCCACCACAGGCCTCCATCGCCACCGTACAGGGCGCAAGATTGGCAAGGTGGCGGATGAGTGACTCACGGTTGAACCTGCGGTGATAGAGCTCATGACCCCGATCATCCTGAGCGTGTACATGGAAGCTCAACTTTCCCAGGTCGATGGCGATGATGGCGACAGTGTTCATGGCGTTGCACTCCGATAGGCACCCTGTGAAAGCTTAGAGGGCTGACACAGGATGGGGCGGGGGTAGCCATTTCATTATTTGTTGCAACGTACCGAACCTGTCAGGCCATGGTTGCCAGCCTTGTTGGTCCGACGCGGTTTCGGCGTGGGCACCACTGCCGCTCCGCACGACTTGAGGCATGCACCAAGGCAGGCGCCGCCTCACTCCCAGGAACAATTGGCACGAAACAGATGTAGGAGCGGCCTTGTGCCGCGATGCGCCGCGCGGGCGGCGCTCGATCTCATAGGCGCCAGAGAACCCTCGGCGGACACCTCTGAGACACAACGCAATCCCAAGGCGAACACCCCGCACACACAACCCAACCCCAAGACAGGCACCCTCCAGCCCCAACACCTATATAAGCAACCCCAAAAACAAAAGCGGGGAGACCTACCTGCCTCCCCGCTTCTATATAGCTACACCACCAGGCGATCACTCCGCCTTGAGGCTGACCCGGGCAAACGCCTTCTTGCCCGCCTGGCACACATGGGTCGCACCAACCACAAACATGAAGTCACGGTCGACCACCACACCATCCACCTTGACCGCACCGGCGCCGAGCAGATCTCGCGCCTGCGCCGAGTTCTTCACCAGGCCAGCCCGGTTCAACACAGCAGCGATCGGCAGATCTTCAGCAGCGGCCACTTCGATCTCCGGCAGATCCTCCGGCAACTCGCCTTCCTTCATGCGGTTGCCCGCGGCACGGTGCGCATTGGCCGCAGCCTCTTCACCATGGAAGCGAGCCACGATCTCCTCGGCCAGCTTGATCTTGATGTCGCGCGGGTTGACGCCGTTCTCGACATCCGCCCGGAACTGATCGATCTCTTCCATCGAACGGAAGCTCAGCAGCTCGAAGTAACGCCACATCAAGGTGTCGGGAATCGACACAAGTTTGCTGTACATCACCCCAGGCGCTTCCTGGATACCGACATAATTGCCCAACGACTTGGACATCTTCTTCACGCCATCCAGCCCTTCGAGCAGCGGCATGGTGACGATGTTCTGCGCCTCCTGACCGTAGGCGCGCTGCAACTCGCGCCCCATCAGCAGGTTGAACTTCTGGTCGGTGCCGCCCAGTTCGACATCGGCCTTCAAGGCGACGGAGTCGTAACCCTGCACCAGCGGATAGAGGAACTCATGGATCGCGATCGGCTGGTTGGTGGTGTAGCGCTTGTCGAAGTCGTCGCGCTCGAGCATGCGCGCCACGGTGTACTGCGAGGCCAGGCGAATGAAGTCGGCAGGCGTGAGCTTGTCCATCCAGGTGGAGTTGAACGCCACCTCGGTCTTCGCCGGGTCGAGGATCTTGAACACTTGCTGCTTGTAGGTCTCGGCGTTATCCAGCACCTGCTCGCGGGTCAGCGGTGGGCGGGTGGCGCTCTTGCCGCTCGGGTCGCCGATCATGCCGGTGAAGTCGCCGATCAGGAAGATGACCTGATGCCCCAGCTCCTGGAACTGGCGCAGCTTGTTGATCAGCACCGTGTGCCCCAGATGCAGGTCGGGCGCGGTTGGATCGAAGCCCGCCTTGATGCGCAGCGGTTGGCCACGCTTGAGCTTCTCCACCAGTTCCGATTCGACCAGTACCTCTTCCGCACCGCGCTTGATAAGCGCCAGCTGCTCTTCAACCGACTTCATAGACAGACCCGCAACGCTAGGATTCAAGGGGAGCCAACCATACAAGATCGGCCATCAAATACAAGTTTCGCAAAGGATTGTGACCCGAACGGCGCACCGCAACGTCTACGCGCCCTTGCGTGAGAATGGATTTGGTTATATTTTATACAGTTATTTCATCTTCATCATGTCATTCATCTTTTCCATTTCACCTTTTCAAAGTCACCTTATCTATGACCAACGAAACGCCTAAAGCGCCCCCGCTTTATCCGAAAAGCCATCTGTTGGCCGCAAGCGGCATTGCCGCCCTCCTCAGCCTGGCCTTGCTGGTCTTCCCTTCCAGCGAAGTGGAAGCCAAGAAAACCACCCTCAGCCTGGAGCTCGAAAGCCCGGCAGAACAGCTCAAGGACGAGTCCCGCAGCGCCCCCCTGGTAGAGGCAGGACAGGGCAGCGACTCGCCATTCGCCCAGATCGACGGCGCCGAGCCCGAGACCGCCAAGGCGGAGCCGACACCGGCCCCCGCCGCCAAGCCGGAAGAGAAGGCCCCAGGCCACCGTGAAGTAGTGGTCAGCCGCGGCGATACGCTTTCCACCCTGTTCAACAAGGTCGGCCTGCCGGCCAACGCCGTCCATGACGTCCTGGCGAGCAACAAGCAGGCCAAGCAGTTCAGCCAGCTCAAGCACGGCCAGGTGCTGCAGTTCGAACTGGACAAGGACGGCCAGCTGACCAGCCTGCACAGCAAGGTCAGCAACCTCGAGACCATCCGCCTGAACAGGACCGAAAAGGGCTTCGCCTTCGAACGCGAGGTCAGCAAGCCGGTGGTCCGTACCGCCTACGCCCATGGCGTGATCAAGAGCTCGCTGTCCGCCTCCGCCCAGCGCGCCGGCCTGTCCCACAGCATGACCATGGACATGGCGCGGATCCTCGGCTACGACATCGACTTCGCCCAGGACATCCGCCCTGGCGACGAATTCGACGTGGTCTACGAGCAGAAGATGATGGACGGCAAGGTGGTCGGCACCGGCAACATCCTCTCCGCCCGCTTCACCAACCGCGGCAAGACCTACACCGCCGTGCGCTACACCAACAAGCAGGGCAACACCAACTACTACACCGCCGACGGCAACAGCCTGCGCAAGGCGTTCATCCGCACCCCGGTGGACTTCGCCCGCATCAGCTCGCGCTTCTCCGCCGGGCGCAAGCACCCGATCCTCAACAAGATCCGTGCGCACAAGGGCGTCGACTACGCCGCGCCACGCGGCACACCGATCAAGGCCGCCGGCGACGGTCGCATCGAACTGGCCGGCCGCCGCGGCGGCTACGGCAACACCGTGATCATCGCCCATGGCAATTCGTACAAGACCCTCTACGGCCACATGCAGGGCTTCGCCAAGGGCATCAAGACCGGCTCCAGCGTCAAGCAGGGTCAGATCATCGGCTACATTGGCACCACCGGCTTGTCGACCGGCCCGCACCTGCACTACGAGTTCCAGGTCAACGGTGTCCACGTCGACCCGCTGAGCCAGAAGGTGCCGATGGCCGACCCGATCGCCAAGGCCGAGCGCCAGCGCTTCAACCAGCAGAGCCAGCCCCTGATCGCCCGCATGGATCAGGAAAAGGCCACCCTGCTCGCCGCCAACAAGCGCTGACATGGCGCTCTACCTGGGGGTGATGTCCGGCACCAGCCTTGATGGCCTGGACATCGCCCTGATCGAGCAAGACGAGCAGCTGCGGCTGCTCGCCACCCATTACATCCCCATGCCCGTCGACCTGCGCCAGGACCTGCTCGGCCTCTGCGCCAGCGGCCCCGACGAGATCGCCCGCGCGGCCCTGGCGGAAAACCGCTGGGCCACCCTGGCAGCACAGGGCATCAATCATCTGCTGGCCGCCCAGGGCCTGGCGCCCGACGCCATCCGCGCCATCGGCAGCCACGGCCAGACGGTTCGCCATGAGCCGGCCCGTGGCTTTACCGTGCAGATCGGCAACCCGGCCCTGCTGGCCGAGCTCACCGGTATTTGCGTAGTAGGCGATTTTCGCCGCCGCGACGTGGCAGCTGGCGGCCAGGGTGCGCCCTTGGTACCGGCATTCCACGAATCGTTGTTCGGTCACCTCGGCCAGCGCCTGGCAATCCTGAACGTCGGGGGCTTCAGCAACCTGAGCCTGATCGAGCGCGACCAACCGGTACACGGCTTCGACTGCGGCCCGGGTAACGTGCTGCTGGACGCATGGATCGAACGCAAGCGGGGCCAGGCCTTCGATGCCAATGGCGCCTGGGCGGCCAGCGGCAGCGTCCGCCAGGACCTGCTGAACGCTTTGCTGAGCGACCCGTTCTTCGCCGGCAACGGCCCGAAGAGCACCGGCCGCGAGGTCTTCAACCTGCCCTGGCTGGATGCACACCTGGCGCGCCTGCCGGCCTACCGTGACGAAGATGTCCAGGCCACCCTGCTGGAACTGACGGCGAGCAGCATCATCGACTCGCTGCGCCAGGCCCAGGACGGCACCGAGGCCTTGCTGGTCTGTGGTGGAGGTGCGCGCAACGGCGCATTGATGGCGCGCCTGGCGGCCCTGCTGCCGAGCGCCAAGGTCGCCAGCACCGCGGCACATGGCGTGGACCCCGACTGGGTCGAGGCCATGGCCTTCGCCTGGCTGGCCCATTGCTGCCTGGAGGGCATCCCGGCCAACCGCCCCAGCGTGACCGCCGCCCGCGGCCTGCGCATCCTCGGCGCGATCTACCCCGCCTGACCCACCAGAATGCAAAACGCCGCGCAATTGCGCGGCGTTTTCACAGCGGGGCGCGGATCAGATCGAGAACGACGAACCGCAACCGCAGGTAGTGGTGGCGTTCGGGTTCTTGATCACGAAGCGCGAACCTTCCAGGCCTTCCTGGTAGTCGACTTCGGCGCCCGCCAGGTACTGGTAGCTCATCGGGTCGACGACCAGCGCAACACCTTCGCGCTCGACGATGGTGTCGTCGTCGGCCACGTCTTCATCAAAGGTGAAACCATACTGGAAGCCCGAGCAGCCGCCGCCGGTCACGAACACACGCAGCTTCAGCCGCTCGTTGCCCTCTTCGCTGACCAGGGTTTTCACCTTGTGCGCAGCCCCGGGAGTGAACTCCAAAGCCGTGGGGGTGAAGGTTTCGACGCTCATGTTGATTCTCCCGGCGCAGTGCCGCCATAAAACTCGATGGCGGGTATTATCCGCTTGTCCGAGAAAATCGGTCAAGAATTGTGCGGCTTTAGTCGCCCCCATGAAAAAGGCCCGCACGAGGCGGGCCTTGGCAACGACGGCCGGCTTACGGCAGCAGCCCGGCGTGGGACAAGCCCATGCGCTCGTCGAGACCGAACAGGATGTTGAGGTTCTGCACCGCCTGGCCCGACGCGCCCTTGACCAGGTTGTCGATCACCGACAGCACCACCACCAGGTCACCGCCCTGAGGCCGGTGCACGGCGATGCGGCAGACGTTGGCACCGCGCACGCTGCGGGTTTCCGGGTGGCTGCCGGCCGGCATGACGTCGACGAACGGTTCGTTGGCGTAGCGTTTCTCGAACAACGCCTGCAGGTCGACCGAGGTATCGGCGACCGTCGCGTACAGGGTGGCATGGATGCCACGGATCATCGGGGTCAGGTGCGGCACAAAAGTCAGGCCGATGTCCTTGCCCGCCGCCTGGCGCAGGCCCTGGCTGATCTCCGGCAGGTGACGGTGGCCCTTGACCGCGTAGGCCTTCATGCTTTCACCGGCCTCGCAGAACAGCGAACCTACCGCAGCGCCGCGGCCGGCACCGCTGACGCCCGACTTGCAGTCGGCGATCAGTCGCGACGGGTCGGCCAGGCCGGCTTCCAGCAGTGGCAACAAGCCCAGCTGGGTGGCGGTCGGGTAGCAACCCGGCACGGCAATCAGGCGCGCCTGGCGGATCTTCTCGCGGTTCACCTCGGGCAAGCCGTAGACGGCGTCCTTGAGCAGCTCAGGCGCACCATGGGGCTGGCCGTACCACTTGCCCCATTCGGCGGCGTCCTGCAGGCGGAAGTCGGCGGACAGGTCGATGACCTTGGTGCCGGCCGCCAGCAGTTCGCCCGCCAGGGCGTGGGCGACGCCGTGGGGCGTGGCGAAGAACACCACGTCGCAGGCCGCCAGGGTCTTGCTGTCCGGCACGCTGAACGCCAGGCCATCGTAATGGCCGCGCAGGTTCGGGTACATGTCGGCAACCGCCACGCCCGCTTCGGAGCGCGAAGTGATGACCGCCACTTCGGCCTGTGGGTGCTGCGCCAACAGACGCAGCAGTTCGACACCGGTGTAACCCGTGCCGCCGACGATACCGACCTTGATCATGACGCTTGCCCCTTATCAACGAGACCACTGGAAAGCGCACGATAATAGGGGCCAAGGGCGCCTGTAACAACTCTTGGGATGACCCTTCGGGCCCTTGGCCTCTACTATCTGACGACCGTGAAAACCTGAAGGAACTCCCCATGCTCTATCTATGGATCAAGGCGCTGCATATCGTCAGCGTGGTCTGCTGGTTCGCCGGCCTGTTCTACCTGCCACGCCTGTTCGTCTATCACGCCCAGAGCCAGGACAGCATCAGCCTCGAGCGCTTCACCACCATGGAGCGCAAGCTGTACCGGGGCATCATGAACCCGGCGATGATCGCCACCTATGTGTTCGGCGGCTGGATGCTGTACCTGAACCCCGGCTGGCTGAGCCAGGGCTGGCTGCACGCCAAGCTCACCCTGGTGGTCCTGCTCACCGTCTACCATCACATGTGCGGCGCCCAGCGCAAACGCTTCGCCGCCGGCACCAACACCCGCAGCCATGTGTACTACCGCTGGTTCAACGAGGCACCGGTGCTGATGCTGCTGGGCGTCGTAATTCTCGTGGTGGTCAAACCGTTCTGACGATATCCACCCGCCTACAGGAGTTTCGCCATGTCCCTGCCCGCCTCGCTCGAACAACGCCTGCGCCTGCCCCTGGTGGCGGCGCCGATGTTCCTGATCTCCAATCCCCGGCTGGTGCTCGCCTGCTGCGCCAATGGCGTGGTGGGCAGCTTCCCGGCCCTGAACCAGCGTGACAGCGCAGGGTTCAAGGCCTGGCTGGAGGAGATCGAGGCCGGACTGGCCGAGCTGCAGGCGCCCGCGCCCTATGCGGTCAACCTGATCGTGCACCCGACCAATCCGCGCCTGCAGGCCGACCTGGCACTGTGCGTCGAACATCGCGTGCCCATCGTCATCACCAGCCTCGGCGCGGTGAAGGAGGTGGTCGACGCGGTGCACAGCTATGGTGGCCTGGTGTTCCATGACGTGACCACCCGTCGCCACGCCGAGAAGGCCGCCGAGGCCGGCGTCGACGGGCTGATCGCCGTGGCCGCCGGCGCCGGCGGGCATGCCGGGACCTGGAGCCCGTTCGCCCTGGTCGCGGAGATCCGCCAGTTCTTCGACAAGACCCTGCTGCTGGCCGGTTGCCTGAACCATGGCCATGAACTGCTGGCTGCGCAATTGCTGGGGGCCGACCTCGGCTACATGGGCACCCGCTTCATCGCCACCCGCGAGAGCCAGGCCCAGGACGCCTACAAGCAGATGATCCTGGGTGCCGGGGCCGCCGATATCGTGCATACCCCGGCGGTGTCCGGCATCCCCGCCAGTTTCCTGCGCCAGAGCCTGGAGCAGGCCGGCTACGACCTGGCGGCACTGAAGAGTGGCCATGAAGCCGGCAAGCTCAAACCCCTGGATGAAGAGGCCAAGGCCTGGAAGACCGTCTGGTCGGCCGGCCAGGGGGTCGGTGAGATCCATGACCTGCCCACGGCCGCCGAACTGATCGGGCGCTTGCACAACGAATACCGGACAGCCCTGGAGCGTAGCCAGCAGCTGCACGGCAACGCCTTGTAGCAATTCGGCCACGCTGTAAACTAGGCGCCCCTTTCGCCCCAGGAGCCTTGCATGACCCGTTACGCCATGATCACCGGAGCTTCCAGCGGCCTGGGCCTGGCCCTGGCGGAAGCCCTGGCACGGCGCGGGCGCAACCTGATCCTGGTGGCGCGCCAGCGCGAGACGCTGGAGCCGGTGGCCATCGAGCTCACCCAACGCTTTGGCGTGGAAGTGCTGTTCCGTGCCTGCGACCTCAGCCAGCCTCTACGCCTGTCTGGCTTCGTCCTCGAGCTGGAGGAAGGCGAGCGGCGCATCGACCTGCTGGTGAATTGCGCGGGGCAGCGTACCTATGGGCCGTTCCTGGCCCATGAGTGGGCCGATGAACAGGACCTGCTCGAGGTCAATATCCTCGCCCTGAGCCGCCTGTGCCATGCCATTGGCAACCTGATGGCGATCCAGGGCGGCGGGCAGATCCTCAACGTCGCGGGGCTGGCCGGCGTCGCACCAGGCCCGTGGATGGCTGCCTACGCGGCGAGCAAGGCCTATGTGCTGAGTTTCTCCGAGGCCCTGCGCGAGGAACTGCGACGGACCGGGATCAAGGTCTCGGTGCTGTGCCCGGGGCCGGTGCGCTCGGCCAGGCGCCGCATCCCCCGGCTCGATGGCAACAGCCGCTGCCTGAGCCCCGAGGAAATCGCCCTGTACACCGTCCGCGCCCTGGACCGCAACCGCGCGCTGATCCTGCCCGGCCGGCGCAACCGCTGGCTGGCCTTCGCCCCGCGCCTGCTGCCGCGCTGGCTGACACGCAAGCTGGCCGGGATGATCCATCGCCGCTATTGCCCGATCGGCATGGAATAGCCACTGGGCGAGCGGCGGCGGGCTCAGTACACTCAGCCCCGACACTCACCATGGAGCACGTGCTGTGGACGATTTATTCCTCAGAATCATCAACCGGGAGATCCCGGCGAAGATCATCTACGAAGACGACCAGGTCCTGGCCTTCCACGATATCGCCCCCCAGGCCCCGGTCCATTTCCTGGTCATCCCGAAGAAACACATCCGCACCCTCAACGACCTGACCGAAGAGGACAAAGGCCTGGCCGGCCACATCCTGTTCACCGCCCAGCGCCTGGCCCGGGAACTCGGCTGCGAAGAGGGCTTCCGCGTGGTGATGAACTGCAACGAGCAGGGCGGCCAGACCGTCTACCACATCCACATGCACGTGCTTGGCCAGCGCCAGATGCACTGGCCGCCGGGCTGATCCAAGGCAAGCCTGCCCAGGGGTATTGAGGTAGACTGTCGGGCATCACTTCAGCGGAGGTGCCCGATGGCTACCGAACGTCACTACTCGCCGCTCGACCGCTTGTTGCTGCAGGCCGATACCGCCATGCGCACCTTGCTGCCCTTCAGCGGCCAACCCGCCCGCCCATCCCCGGCAATCATCCAGCCGGACGCCGAACTCGACGAGCAGCAGACCCGCCATATCGCCGGCCTGATGCGCATCAACCACACCGGCGAAGTCTGCGCCCAGGCGCTGTACCAGGGCCAGGCCCTGACCGCCAAGCTGCCCCAGGTGCGCAAGGCCATGGAGCATGCGGCGGAAGAAGAAATCGACCACCTGGCCTGGTGCGAGCAGCGCATTCGCCAGCTCAACAGCCACCCCAGCGTGCTCAACCCTGTGTTCTACGGCCTGTCGTTCGGCATCGGCGCCCTCGCCGGGCTGGTCAGCGACAAGGTCAGCCTGGGCTTCGTCGCCGCCACCGAGCATCAGGTGTGCAAGCACCTGGACGAACACCTGGAGCAGATCCCCGAGAACGACGGCAAGTCCCGCGCCATCCTCGAGCAGATGCGTGTCGACGAGGAACACCACGCCGAGTCCGCGCTGGAAGCCGGCGGGTACCGTTTTCCGGCCCCCGTGCGCTTTGGCATGAGCCTGCTGGCCAAGGTCATGACCAAGAGCACCTACCGGATCTGAGGCACTCGCCATGGAACGCTTCGACGCCAGGGACCTGGCACGCGCCGTGAGCGCCGGGGTACTGCAGCCCGGCCAGGACCGTGCACTGGTGGACTTCCTGCGCCAGCAACCGCAGGCCTCCGGCAGCTTCCAGCTGGCTCACGTTGCGTTCTACTTCGGAGCCCTGCTGATCATGGGGGCCATGGGCTGGCTGCTCACGGAAGCCTGGATGCGCATCGGCGACTCAGCGCTACTGACGATCGCCCTGCTCTATATTGCCGCGATCACCTTGTTTGCCCTGTCACTGCAACGCCGTGGCCAACCTGTTGCTGCGGGAGTACTGGCAGCGGTGGCAGTCAGTATCGTTCCACTGGCGGTGTTCGCCGTTGAGCGGTTGGTCGGCTGGTGGCCACTGGAGGATGCCCAGGGCGATTACCACCAGTACTACACCTATGTGCAGGGTGGTTGGCTGGCCATGGAAGCGGCAACCGTGCTGGCCGGCCTGCTGATGTTGCGCCTGGTGCCCTTCCCCTTCATCGTCATGCCGATTGCCGTGGCTTTGTGGTTCATGTCGATGGACCTCACCGAATGGTTGCATGGCGATCTCTTCGACTGGGAGCAACGCCGCACCGTGTCGCTGTGGTTTGGCCTTGGCATGCTGCTGGTATTTCTCGTGGTGGACGGGCGCACAGCGCGGGACTATGCCTTCTGGGGCTACCTGGCCGGGCTGGCGGCATTCTGGGGCGGGCTGACGCTATTGGACAGCGGGAGTGAATGGGGCAAGTTCCTGTACTGCCTGATCAACCTGGGGTTGATGAGCCTGGCAGTGCTGTTGCGCAGGCCGGTGTTCATGGTGTTCGGCGCAATGGGTGTGGCGGCTTACCTGGGTTACCTTTCCTACGAGGTCTTCGCCGACTCCCTGCTGTTCCCGGTAGTGCTGACCCTGATCGGCCTCGCGGTCATCGGCCTGGGCGTGCTCTATCAGAAGCGACGTGAAACATTGAGTGCGCACCTGCGGGCAAAAATACCTGCCGGCCTTTTGCAACTGCTGCCGGCATTGCGGCGTTGAGCGTTCGCATGCTCACCGCTCGCCTGCTGCAAGGCCTTGGGCTGATACTGGTTGCCTATCTCTTTGTTTGCCTGATGACCGGCGGTCTCAGGCAAACCGGATTCAGCCTGGAACTGCCAGATCTCGTCGAGCCCGACAGCAACAGTGCGTTGGAACTGCTGCTCTTCGCCGTACCCGGGCTATTGCTGTTTCTGCTGTTCGGCTGTTTTATCCGCAATCGTCGAACGCTCATCCACACTTATGTGCTGCTGGCGATCATGGTCGCGCAATTGCAATGCCTGAACTTTGCCGAAAGCTACGGCAGTACCTGGAGCGGCCTGGAGCTTGTCATGCTGCTGGGCATGAACACGCATTGGTTGTTGCTTGCCCTCATCCCAGGGCTCGCACTGCTGCTGGGTATCGAGCGGTTGCGCAGACAGAGCGCCTGAAGAGCAGGCGCTCCTGCACATCAACCAAGTTCGACAATTTCGTAACCGTGCGTGATCTCGACGCCCGCGCGATCCAGCATGATCGACGCCGAGCAGTACTTCTCCGCCGACAGCTCGACCGCACGCTTGACCTGCGCCTCCTTCAAGCCACGGCCCTTGACCACGAAGTTGAGGTGGATCTTGGTGAACACCTTGGGGTCCTCATTGGCGCGTTCGGCTTCCAGGAAGGCCTCGCAGCTTTCCACGGCCTGGCGCGACTTCTTGAGAATGCTGACCACGTCGAAGCTGCTGCAGCCACCGAGGCCAAGCAGGAGCATCTCCATCGGGCGCACGCCCAGGTTGCGGCCCCCGGCTTCAGGCGGACCGTCCATGACCACGACATGGCCGCTCCCCGACTCGCCAAGGAACATCGCTTCACCGGCCCACTGGATGCGTGCCTTCATCTATCCGGACTCCCGATCTCGTAAAAGGGTGTCAGCTTAGACCTTGCGAGGCTGTCGGAAAAGCTCAAGCCGCGTCGCTTTTGTGCCGATTCAAGTTGAAGTGTCTGATAAGCTGGCGCCAAATGACTGGCGCATGCTGCCAGGCAGCCCCTATAAAAAGCCAATGCGTCGCATCGAACAGGATTTCGTGATGGTCTCCTCAGCCCTGCCACCCAAGATCAAGAACATCGACAAGCTGCTGGCCCACTGCCAACGCCGTCGCTATGCCGCCAAAAGCAACATCATCTGTGCCGGCGACCGGGCCGAGACCTTGTCGTTCATCATCAAGGGCTCGGTGACCATCCTGATCGAGGACGACGACGGCCACGAGATGATCATCGCCTACCTCAACAGTGGCGATTTCTTCGGTGAGCTGGGGCTGTTCGAGCCGGCAGGCCAGGAACATCAACGCAGCGCCTGGGTGCGTGCCAAGACCGAGTGCGAAGTGGCCGAGATCGGCTACGACAAATTCCGTGAGCTGGTACGCCTGGAGCCGGAAATCCTCTATGCCCTGGGCAGCCAGATGGCCCAGCGCCTGCGCAACACCACCCGCAAGGTCGGCGACCTGGCGTTTTTCGATGTCACCGGACGGGTCGCCCGCTGCCTGCTCGACCTGTGCAAGCAACCCGACGCCATGACCCACCCCGACGGCATGCAGATCAAGATCACCCGCCAGGAGATCGGTCGTATCGTCGGTTGTTCACGGGAGATGGTCGGCCGCGTCCTCAAGGACCTCGAGGAGCGCAGCCTGGTGCAGGTCAAGGGCAAGACCATGGTGGTCTACGGCACCCGTTAATCCTGCGGCAGCTCCGCCAACACTTGCTCATAGGCCTGGCTCAAGCGCTCGAACCAAGGGGCGGTAGGCGCCACCTCGTGCAGGGCGATATGGCTGTCGGCGCGGCAGCGCTGGTCCAGCTCGCAGCACTCATTGAAGCGGTTGACCGCCGCGACCATCGATTCGCGTTCGTTGTCCAGCAACAGCGCGCCATGCACCAACACCACCGGGCGCTTGCCCCCCATCCCCTGGCGCCAGCGCTGGGCCGTGCCGACCAGCTTGCGGCCATTGAGGTTGACGTTGTAGCGGCCATCGCAGAAGGCGCCGTCGATCTCCCCCACCGAGGCGACACCACCCCATTCGCGCAGCACGTCGCACAGCGGCAGGCACAGACGCTCGTAGGCATTCTCGATGCGGCCCTGGTCACCCTCGCTGCGCGGGGCCACGTAGACCAGCGCCACGTTGACGGTCGCATGGGATTGCGGCACGGGCTCGCCTCCGGTTTCACGCAGCAGCACCGGCCAGCCGGCGATGGCCAGCTCGGCACAGGCGGCCTCGAAGTTGTCCAGGCGGCTCATGCGCCGGGGCATGACCAGGGCATGGTCGGTCGGGCGCCAGAACAGCACGCCGGATTCGCGCTCGCCGCGGCAGACGGCGGCCAGCAGGTCCTGTTCGGCGTGCAGGCCTTGTTCGACGGTGAGGGCAAGGGGTTGATCGGTCATTGATCCACCATTGATGTTGGATTCTATGGCCTCTTCGCGGGTAAACCCGCTCCCACAGGTGCTGCACACTCCTTGAGAGCGACAGAAGTCCTGTGGGAGCGGGTTTACCCGCGAAAGGGCCGGGGCAGGCCTACAAAAAAGCCGGCGTAACGCCGGCTTCGTTTAAATCAGTCCAGTTGCAGAACAGTCTTCTTCACCTGTTCGGGGAAGAACAGCCGCTGCAGCTCCAACCCTGGCTGCTCGGCGCGCATGAACGCCTCGCCGACCAGGAACGAATACACCTCGTTGATTTCCATCAGCTCGACATCGGCACGGTTGAGGATGCCGCTCTCGGTGATGGCCAGGCGATCGCGGGGGATGCGTGGCAGCAGGTCGAGGGTAGTCTCCAGGCTGACTTCGAAGGTATGCAGGTTGCGGTTGTTGACCCCGACCAACGGGGTGTCGAGGGTCTTCAACGCACGTTCCAGCTCATCACCGTCATGCACTTCGACCAACACGTCGAGGCCGACGTCCTTGGCGGTGGCGGCCAGCTCGGCCATCTTCACGTCGTCCAGCGCCGATACGATCAGCAGCACGCAGTCGGCGCCCAGCGCACGGGCTTCGACGATCTGGTACGGATCGACCATGAAGTCCTTGCGGATCACCGGCAGCGAAACGGCGGCGCGCGCCTGCTGCAGGTAGACGTCGGCACCCTGGAAGTAGTCCACGTCGGTCAGCACCGACAGGCAGGTCGCCCCGCCTTTCTCGTAGCTGACGGCAATCTCCGCCGGTACGAAGTTTTCGCGGATCACGCCCTTGCTTGGCGAGGCCTTCTTGATTTCGGCGATCACCGCGGGCTGCTTGCGCTTGGCCTGCTCGATCAGCGCCTTGGCAAAGCCACGGGGCGCATCAGCGGCCTTGGCCAGACGCTCGAGTTCAGCCAGGCTGACCCGCGCGCTGCGCTCGGCCACTTCCTGGAATTTGCGGGCGATGATCCTTTCCAGCACCGTCGGTACGCTCATGCTTCGTTCTCCACCTTGAATACCGCAGTAAAGGCGCCCAGCTCCTGCAGTTTCTCCCAGGCCAGCCCGGTGTGCAGCACATCGTGGGCCAGCTCGACACCCTGGGCCAGGGTCATCGCGTGGTCGGCGGCATACAGCGCCGCGCCAGCGTTGAGCACGATCATCTCGGCGGCCTTCTGGCCGTTCTCGGTCTTGCGCCGGCCCAGGGCGTCACGGATCAGCTCCAGCGATGCCTGCGGCCCCTCGACCGCCAGGCCATGCAGGCTCTGGCTCTTCATGCCGAGGTCTTCCGGCTCGACCCAGTACTCGGTGATCTGGTCATTCTTCAGTTCGGCGACGAAGGTCGGCGCGGCCAGGCTGAACTCGTCCAGACCGTCCTTCGAGTGCACCACCAGCACATGCTTGCTGCCCAGGCGCTGTAGCACCTCGGCCAACGGGCGGCACAGGGCCTGGGTGAAGACCCCGACCACCTGGTGTTTCACACCGGCCGGATTCGTAAGCGGGCCGAGCATGTTGAACAGGGTGCGCAGGCCCAGGTCGCGACGCGGGCCGGCGGCGTGCTTCATGGCACTGTGATGGGTCTGGGCGAACATGAAACCGATGCCGAGGCTATCGATGCAGCGGGCGACCTGGACCGGGGTCAGGTTCAGGTAGATACCGGCGGCTTCCAGCAGATCGGCGCTGCCACTCTTGCCGGAAACCGCACGGTTGCCATGCTTGGCCACGGTGCAACCAGCTGCAGCCAGCACAAAGGCCGAAGCAGTCGACACGTTGAAGATGTTGGCGCCATCACCGCCGGTGCCGACGATGTCGACCACGCCGTCGAGGGTCTTCAGCTCGACCTTGTCGGCCAGCTCACGCATCACCGACACCGCGCCGACGATCTCGTCGATGCTTTCGCTCTTCATGCGCATGCCCATGAGGAAAGCGCCGATCTGCGCCTCGCTGCACTGGCCGGTCATGATCTGGCGCATGACGTCGCGCATTTCCTCGGTGGACAAATCCAGGTGGCCGACGATACGGCTCAAAGCGGTCTTGATATCCATGATCGGTCCTTAACGGCGTCCGCCGGTCTGCTTGAGGAAATTGGCGAACAGCTCGTGGCCCTGCTCGGTGAGGATGGATTCGGGATGGAACTGTACCCCTTCGACGTTCAGGGTTTTATGACGCAGGCCCATGATTTCGTCGACGGAGCCGTCTGCGTGGGCGGTCCAGGCGGTTACCTCCAGGCAGTCGGGCAGGGTTTCGCGCTTGACCACCAGCGAGTGGTAGCGGGTCACGGTGAGCGGGTTGTTCAGGCCGGCGAACACGCCCAGGTCACGGTGCAGCACCGGGCTGGTCTTGCCGTGCATCACCTGGCGGGCGCGTACCACGTCGCCGCCGAAGGCCTGGCCGATGGACTGGTGGCCCAGGCAGACGCCCAGGATCGGCAGCTTGCCGGCGAAGTGCAGGATGGCCTCGATGGAGACCCCGGCTTCGCTCGGCGTGCACGGGCCCGGGGAGACGACGATGCGCTCGGGGTTCAGGGCTTCGATCTGGGCGATGGTCATTTCGTCATTGCGAATGACCTTGACCTCGGCACCCAGCTCGCCAAGGTACTGCACGACGTTGTAGGTGAAGGAGTCGTAGTTGTCGATCATCAGTAACATCTGCAACGAACCTCTTGAATACTGACTTTTGATTCGAGCCTTCCGCTGCCGCTCATGAATGCGGCCGATCCCGCACGGGGCGGTTGACGGAACAAGTGGGGAAGGCAAACGGGGACGGGCCGGGCGAACCGGCAGGAGAAAAAGTCAGGCGCGCCAACGCCAACGGGCGACGGCCTTGATAACGCGCATCAAGAGTTTGCTGACGATCAACACAGGGTAGGTCTCGTTCATACGTTCCGGGACAGTAACCTACCGGGGCGGCGGGTGCAATATGCCCCTAAACACTGGAAAAACATTGCCATGCTGGGCAAAGACCGGCGATTTGCTATGTTCATGCGGCTTGCCTTAATAAAAACAACGAAAAGGATATTCATGCATGCGCAAGACCCCATTCCTGCACGTCACCCTCGGCATGCTCGCCCTCACCTGCAGCCAGGCCATCATGGCCGCGCCCTCCCCCTACGCATCACTCATCGTCTTCGGTGACAGCCTCAGCGACGCCGGGCAGTTCCCCGACCTGACCGGCGGCACGCCAGGCATGCGCTTCACCAACCGCGATGCCAATGGCAACTACGCGCCGGTGTCGCCGATGATCCT
This sequence comes from Pseudomonas sp. RtIB026, assembly GCF_016861355.2. Classification (NCBI taxonomy): domain Bacteria; kingdom Pseudomonadati; phylum Pseudomonadota; class Gammaproteobacteria; order Pseudomonadales; family Pseudomonadaceae; genus Pseudomonas; species Pseudomonas sp. RtIB026. Next base: position 170,494 of record NZ_AP023348.2, read on the forward strand.
GGGTGGCAGGCTGGGCTTTTCCGGCACAAGCCTGGGGCCCTCGACGTCGCTGACCAACCAGCTGCAAGGCACCCCGGACGGCAACAATTGGGCCGTGGGCGGCTACACCACGCAGCAGATCCTCGACTCGATCACCGACACCTCGCAAGCCGTCATCCCACCCGGTCGCCCCGGCGCCGGCACGGTTCTGCGCGAGCGTGACGGTTACCTGGCCAACGGCCTGCGGGCCGATCCCAATGCCCTGTACTACCTGACCGGTGGCGGCAACGACTTCCTCCAGGGTCTGGTCAACAGCCCCGCCGACGCGGCCGCCGCCGGTGCCCGCCTGGCGGCCAGTGCGCAGGCGCTGCAACAGGGCGGCGCGCGCTACATCATGGTCTGGCTGCTGCCGGACCTGGGGCAGACACCGAACTTCAGCGGCACGCCCCAGCAAGGGCCGCTGTCGCAACTGTCCGGCGTGTTCAACCAGTCGCTGGTCAACCGGCTCGGGCAGATCGACGCCGAGATCATCCCGCTCAATGTCCCAGTACTGCTACGCGAGGCCCTGGCCAGCCCCGCCCAGTTCGGCCTGGCCGCCGACCAGAACCTGGTCGGCACCTGCTACAGCGGCGACGGCTGCGTGGGCAACCCGGTCTACGGGGCGAACGGCACGACGCCGGACCCGACCCGGCTGCTGTTCAACGACTCGGTGCACCCGACCATCGCCGGTCAGCAACTGATTGCCGACTACGCCTATTCGATCCTCGCCGCGCCCTGGGAACTGACCCTGCTGCCGGAAATCGCCCACGCCAGTATCCGCGCCCACCAGGATGAACTGCGCAACCAGTGGCAGACGCCCTGGCAGGCGGTCGGTCAATGGCAGGCGTTCGTCGCCACCGGCGGCCAGGACCTGGATTTCGGCAGCCAGCGCAGCGCCGCCAGTGGCGACGGGCGCGGCTACAACCTGACCCTCGGCGGCAGCTATCGGCTGGATGACGCCTGGCGCGTGGGGCTGGCAGCGGGCGTGTACCGGCAAAAGCTCGAGGCCGGCCAGGAGGATTCCGACTACAAGCTCGACAGCTACCTTGCCAGTGCCTTCGCCCAGTTCCGCCAGGATCGCTGGTGGGCCGACGCGGCGCTGACCGCCGGGCACCTGGACTATCGCGACCTCAAACGCACCTTCGCCTTGGGGGTGAATGACCGCAGCGAGAAAGGCGATTCCAATGGCGAAGCCTGGGCCGTCACCGGCCGGGTGGGCTACAACCTGGCGGCCGAGAGCAGCCGCTGGCAACTGGCACCGTTCATCAGCGCCGACTATGCGCGGGTCAAGGTCGATGGGTATGACGAGAAAAGCGGCCGCTCCACGGCGCTCGGCTTCGACGATCAGGAGCGCACATCGCGCCGGCTGGGGGCCGGCCTGCTAGGGAGCGTGCAGCTCCTGCCGACGACCAGGCTGTTTGCCGAGGTGGCCCGCGAGCACGAGTTCGAGGACGATCAGCAGGACCTGCGCCTGCACCTGACCAGCCTGCCGGCGAACGACTTCACCCTGACCGGGTATACGCCGCACAGCAACCTGACCCGCGCCAGCCTGGGGCTGAGCCATGAACTGGTGCCGGGGGTGAACCTGCGGGGGAACTATAACTGGCGCAAGAGTGATGAGTTGACCCAGCAAGGGGTGAGCCTGGGGGTCAGCGTCGACTTCTAGCTCTTTGGGGCCGCTCTGCGGCCCATTCGCGGCTAAAGCCGCTCCTACAGGTACTACGCCAATCTGTGGGAGCGGCTTTAGCCGCGAATGGGCTGCAAAGCAGCCCCAATCGATCTACTTGACGGAGGTCTGCTCGGCCAGCGCCACCGCACGGAACATCGCCCGGCGCTTGTTGATGGTCTCTTCCCACTCCAGCGCCGGCACCGAGTCGGCGACGATGCCGCCACCGGCCTGCACATGCAGTTCGCCGTCCTTGATCACCGCGGTGCGGATGGCGATGGCGGTGTCCATGTTGCCGTTCCAGGCAAAGTAGCCCACCGCGCCGCCGTAGACACCGCGCTTGACCGGCTCCAGCTCGTCGATGATCTCCATGGCACGGATCTTCGGCGCACCGGAGAGGGTGCCGGCCGGCAGGATCGCCCGCAGCGCGTCCATGGCCGTCAGCCCGTCACGCAGTTGGCCGGTGACGTTGGACACGATATGCATGACGTTCGAGTACCGCTCGATCACCATTTTCTCGGTCAGGCGCACGCTGCCGGTGGCCGACACCCGGCCCACGTCATTGCGGCCCAGGTCGATGAGCATCAGGTGCTCGGCGATTTCCTTGTCGTCCGACAGCAGGTCGTCTTCCAGCGCCCGGTCGGCTTCTTCGGTGGTCCCGCGTGGGCGGGTACCGGCGATCGGGCGCACGGTGACCAGGTTGTCCTCGACCCGCACCAGCACTTCCGGCGAACTGCCGACCACATGGAAGTCGCCGAAATTGAAGAAGTACATGTACGGCGTCGGGTTGAAGCAGCGCAGCGCCCGGTACAGGTCGATGGGCGCGGCCTTGAAGTCGATGGACATGCGCTGGGACGGCACCACCTGCATGCAGTCACCGGCCAGGATGTATTCCTTGATGCGGCCCACGGCGTTTTCGTAGTCGGCTTGTGTGTAGCTGGAGCGGAATGCCGGCTCGGCGGCCATCGGCCCGCTCAGGTCCAGGCCACGACGCGGAGTGATCGGCTGGCGCAGGGTGTCCAGAAGCCCCTGCAGGCGAGCCTGGCCTTGCTCGAAGGCCTGCGTCTCGGCCGGGTCGACCAGCACGATGGCGTGCATCTTGCCCGCCAGGTTGTCGAACACCACCACGGCATCGGAGACCATCAGCAGGATATCCGGCACCCCCAGCGGATCCGGATTGGGGCTGGCGCCCAGGCGTTTTTCCACGTAACGCACGCAGTCATAGCCGAAATAGCCCACCAGGCCGCCGTTGAAACGCGGCAAGCCGGGAATGTCGGCGACCTTGTAGCGGTCCTTGAACGTCTCGACGAAGGCCAGCGGATCCTCGACGTCGTGGCTTTCCACCTCGACGCCATCCTGCAGGATGCTGACGTGGTAGCCGTGCACACGCAGCACGGTGCGCGACGGCAGGCCGATCATCGAATAGCGGCCCCATTTTTCGCCGCCCTGCACGGACTCGAGCAGGTAGGAGTTGGGCTGGTCGGCCAGCTTCAGGTAGATCGACAGCGGCGTGTCGAAGTCGGCCAGGGTTTCGCAGGCCAGGGGAATACGGTTGTAGCCGGCAGCGGCCAGGCGCAGGAATTCTTCGCGGGTCATGTGTAGCCTCGGGGCAAGCAGCAATGGGGGCGGACAAATGGATATACCGGCAGGCGCCGGTGGGCAGGAGTCAGGCGCGCCAGCGCCAGCGGGCCAGGGCCTTGATGACTTTCATCCAGAATTTGCCGGTAACCACCACGTTGTTGTCTCTGCTTTGCGGGGCTTGAAGGTCCGCCAACGTTATCCCAGTGTCGGTGACTAAGCAACCGGGCAACAGCAGGCGCAGGTCGTCGATGACCAGGCTGGGTGACTCGTCGCCGATCGGCCGGCCATGGTTGTAGCCGTAGCTCAGGCCAACGCACTTGACGCCGGCGGCCTTGGCGGCCAGCACGTCGCTGCGCGAATCGCCGACGAACAACGATTGTTCGGCACTGACGCCGGCCATTTTCATGACGAACAACAGCGCCGCCGGGTCGGGTTTCTTCTGTGGCAGGGTGTCACCGCCGATGATCCAGCGGAAATAGCGGCCGATCTTCATCTGGTCGAGCAAGGGGGCGACGAAGCGTTCGGGCTTGTTGGTGATCAGCGCCATCTCCACGCCCTGCTTGCGCAGCCAGCGCAGGGTATCGCGTACACCGGGGTAGACCACGGTGAGTTCATGGTTGTCGGCATAGGCTTCCATGAACAGCGCCAGCGCGCGTTCGGCCAGCTCGTCGTCCACCGCGGTGTGATCGATATCGCCGGCCAGGGCCCGGCGCACCAGCACCTGGGCACCGTTGCCGACCCAGTGGCGCACGGCCTCCAGGCCTGCGGGCGGTCGCCCGAGTTCGAGCAGCGTGCGGTCGACAGCTGCGGCCAGGTCGGGTACCGAATCGATCAGGGTGCCATCCAGATCGAACATCACCAGCCTGGGCAGTGTCCCCGGGAACAGCTGCTCGAAACCGCTCATGCGCGTGCCAGCGCCATTTCGGCACGCATCTTGTCGATGACTTCCTTGTAGTCCGGGGCGTTGAAGATCGCCGAGCCGGCCACGAAGGTGTCAGCGCCGGCGGCGGTGATCTCGCGGATATTGCCTACGTTGACGCCGCCGTCGATCTCCAGGCGGATGTCACGGCCACTGGCGTCGATCAGCGCGCGGGCTTCGCGCAGCTTGTCGAGGGTGCCGGGGATGAACTTCTGCCCGCCGAAGCCTGGGTTGACGCTCATCAGCAGGACCATGTCGACCTTGTCCATCACGTACTTCAGCGCATCCAGGCCGGTGGCCGGGTTGAACACCAGGCCGGCCTTGCAGCCGCCGTCGCGGATCAGTTGCAGCGAGCGGTCGATGTGCTGGGAGGCTTCCGGGTGGAAGGTGATGTAGGTGGCGCCGGCCTCGATGAAGTCGCCGATGATGCGGTCGACCGGGCTGACCATCAGGTGCACGTCGATCGGCGCGGTCACGCCGTACTTGCGCAGGGCGCTGCAGACCATCGGGCCGATGGTCAGGTTGGGCACGTAGTGGTTGTCCATGACATCGAAGTGGACGATGTCGGCCCCGGCGGCCAGGACCTTGTCGACGTCCTCGCCCAGGCGGGCGAAATCGGCGGACAGAATGGAGGGGGCAATAGCGAAGGGCTGCATGGCGCACCTGTTGGGCAGAATCACGGTGGCGCGCATTGTAACTCAGGGAAGCGGATGAGGGCTGATTGGTATCAATTGGCCCCCCTTTCGCGGCACAAGGCCGCTCCTACAGGAGACCGCGATCCCTTGTAGGAGCGGCCTTGCGCCGCGAAAGGAGGGCAAAGCCCTCCCGGCAGTCAGGCCGGCTGCTGGGTCCTCAGCTTCTCGCTGCGCCCACGCAGCCACTCCAGGGTCAGCAGCAGGATCACCGAAAAGGCGATCAGCAAGGTGGCCGCCGCCGCGATGGTCGGGCTCAGGTTCTCGCGAATGCCGCTGAACATCTGCCGTGGCAGGGTCGCCTGCTCGGGCCCGGCGAGGAACAGGGTCACCACCACCTCATCGAACGACGTGGCGAAGGCGAACAGCGCGCCGGAGATCACCCCGGGGGCGATCAGCGGCAAGGTCACCCGACGGAAGGCCAGCAATGGCGAGGCCCCGAGGCTGGCCGCCGCGCGCACCAGGTTGTAGTTGAAGCCCTGCAGCGTGGCCGACACGGTGATGATCACGAACGGCACACCCAGCACCGCGTGCACCAGGATCAACGAGGTGAAGCTGTTGCCCATGCCCAACGGGGCGAAGAACAGGTAGCTGGCCACGCCGATGATCACCACCGGCACCACCATCGGCGAAATCACCAGCGCCATCACCAGCGACTTGCCGGGAAAGTCGCCGCGGGTCAGGCCGATGGCCGCCAGGGTGCCGAACACCATGGCCAGCACCGTGGCCGCCGGGGCGACGATGATGCTGTTCTTCAGGGCGCGCATCCATTCAGCGGAAGCGAAGAAGTCCTGGTACCAGTGCAGCGAGAAACCTTGCAGCGGGTACACCAGGAAGCTCCCGCTGTTGAACGACAGCGGGATGATCACCAGCACCGGCAATACCAGGAACAGCAGGATCAGGCCGCACAGGATGCGCAGGCTGTAGAACCACACCCGTTCCACGGGCGACATGTAGGGGCTCAGCATGACAACGCTCCTCAGCTCAGGCGCAGGCGGCTGGCGCCGACCAGCCAGCTATAGATCAGGTACAGCAGCACGGTCGCCAGCAGCAACAGCCCGCCCAGAGCGGTGGCCATGCCCCAGTTGATGCTGGTGTTGGTGTAGAAGGCGACGAAGTAGCTGACCATCTGGTCGTTCGGGCTGCCCAGCAGCGCCGGGGTGATGTAGTAGCCGATGGCCAGGATGAACACCAGCAGGCAACCGGCGCCGACACCGGCATAGGTCTGTGGGAAGTACACCCGCCAGAAACTGGCGAACGGATGGCAACCCAGGGAAATCGCCGCGCGCATGTAACTGGGCGAAATACCCTTCATCACGCTGTACAGCGGCAGGATCATGAACGGCAGCAGGATGTGCACCATCGAGATGTACACGCCGGTGCGGTTGAACACCAGCTCCAGCGGTTGGTCGATGATGCCGATGGCCATCAGCGCGCTGTTGATCAGCCCGCCCGACTGCAACAGCACGATCCACGCCGCCACCCGCACCAGGATCGAGGTCCAGAACGGCAGCAGCACCAGGATCATCAGCAGGTTGCTCTGCCGGGTCGGCAGGTTGGCCAGCAGGTACGCCAGCGGGTAGGCCAGCACCAGGCAGATGGCGGTGATCACCACGCCCATCCACAGGGTGCGGGCAAAGATATCCAGGTAGATGGCCTGGTCCGGCGTGGCCTTGGCCAGTTCGCCGAGGTCGTCGATGCGATGATCGACGGAGGCCAGCAGATAGAAAGAGGTGACCGTGCTGGTGTTGCGGCGGATCGCCTGCCAGTAGGCCGGGTCGCCCCAACGCTCGTCCAGCGCTTGCAGGGCATCTTTATAAGACGCGGGCTCGGCCTTGAACGGCAGCGCCCGCGCAGTCTTGGCCAGCAGGCTGCGGTAGCCGGCCAGCTCCATGTTCAGGCGCTTGGAAAGATCGCCCAGGGTCTGGTTCTTGCGCGACTCGGCCAGATCCTGGCCCAGGGCCTTGTAGACCTCCTCGCCGGGCAGGCTCTTGCCGTCCCACTGCGCCACCGCCTCGACGGTGCGCGGCAGGCCGGCGACCACCTCGGGGTTGCCGACGCTCTTGTACAGCAGCGCCGCGATCGGCACCAGGAACACCAGCAGGAGGAACAGCGCCAGCGGCGCGATCAACGCCTGGGCCTTCCAGCGGTTGACCCGCTCGGCATGCTTGAGGCGCTGCTTGAGGCTTTTACCCGCGCCTTCGTTGAGGGGCACTGCAATGGCCATGGCGAACTCCGGGAAATCAGGGAAACATCGAGGCCGCTTTACAATGACAGCGGTGACCTCAGGCTTGACGCGCTAACTGTAGGAGCGGCCTCGTGCCGCGAAAGGGCCGCGAAGCGGCCCCTGGATCTCAGCCGTGATGCACAAGATGCTGGGGGCTGCTTTGCAGCCCTTTCGCGGCACGAGGCCGCTCCTACAGACATCAGGGATTGTGTCCCTACTACTTCGCCGCCCAGGCGTTGAAGCGTTGCTCCAGCTGTTCGCTGTTGTCGGCCCAGAAGGCCACGTCGATCTGCACCTGGTTGGCGATGTTCTCAGGCGTGGTCGGCATGTCCTTCTTCACCGCATCGGCCAGCAGCGGGACGGCCTTGGAATTGGCCGGGCCGTAGGCGATGTTCTCGGAGTAGGTCTTCTGCTGTTCGGGCTGGACGGTGTAGGCGATGAATTTCTTCGCTTCTTCCACATCCTTGGCGCCTTTCGGGATGGCCCAGGCGTCGAAGTCGTAGATGCCGCCGTTCCACACCACCTTCAGGTTGCTTTCTTTCTGCACCGCGGCGATCCGGCCGTTGTAGGCCGAGCTCATGACCACGTCACCCGAGGCCAGGTACTGCGGTGGCTGGGCACCAGCTTCCCACCACTGGATGCTTGGCTTGAGCTGATCGAGTTTCTTGAAGGCGCGGTCCTGGCCTTCCTTGGTGCCGAGCACCTTGTACACTTCTTTTGGCGCGACGCCGTCGGCCATCAGGGCGAATTCGAGGGTGTACTTGGCGCCCTTGCGCAGGCCGCGCTTGCCCGGGAATTTCTTGGTGTCCCAGAAGTCGGCCCAGCTGGTCGGGGCGGTCTTGAGCTTGTCGGCGTTGTAGGCCATCACCGTGGACCACACGAAGAAACCGACGCCGCATGGCTGGATGGCGCCCGGTACGTAGTCAGCCTCATCACCGAACAGGGCCGGGTCGAGTTCCTCGAACATGCCTTCGTCGCATCCACGGGCCAGCTCCGGCGACTCGACTTCCACAAGGTTCCAGGACACGCTCTTGGTGTCGACCATGGCCTTCACCTTGGCCATCTCGCCGTTGTACTCACCGGCGACGATCTTGCCCTTGCCAGCCTTCTCCCATGGCTCGTAGAACGCCTTGGTCTGGGCCGCCTTGTTGGCGCCGCCAAAGGAGATCACGGTCAGGTCGGCCGCCAGGGCCTGCCCGGCGGCGAACAGGCCAAGGGCCAGGGCGGTCAGTTTCAACTGCTTGCGCATTATTATTCTCTCCACAGTTCAGGGTTGGTGAAGCAAACCATCAATGGGCTTCGGCAATCGGATCGAGCGCGCGGGCGTGTTCCACCTCCCAGCCCAGCGGCACCACATCGCCCACGGCCAGGGCCGGGTCGAGCTCGGCGATCGGCTGCTTGACGAAGAAATCGGCCTTGCCGCACACCTCCAGGCGCACCCGCACGTGGTCGCCCAGGTAGATGAACTCGGCCACGCGGCCGGAGAAGCGGTTCACGCAGCTTTCGCTGTGGCCGTTCAGGCGCACGCGCTCCGGGCGGATCGACAGGGTCACCGGCTCGCCGGCCTGGCCGACGTTCACCGCCAGCGCCTCGACCCGCTCGCCACGGGCCAGTTGCACCTGGCAGCGCTTGCCGTCACTGGCCAGCAGGGTGCCGTTGAGGCGGTTGTTCTCGCCGATGAAGTTGGCGACGAAGGTGTTGCGCGGCTCTTCGTAGAGGGTGCGCGGGTCGGCGATCTGCTGGATCTCGCCCTGGTGGAACACCGCCACCCGGTCGGACATGGTCAGCGCCTCGCCCTGGTCGTGGGTCACGTAGACCACGGTCACGCCCAGGCGCTGGTGGATATGCTTGATCTCCATCTGCATGTGTTCGCGCAGTTGCTTGTCCAGGGCGCCGAGCGGTTCGTCCATCAGCACCAGCTGCGGCTCGAACACCAGGGCACGGGCCAAGGCCACGCGCTGCTGCTGACCGCCGGACAGCTGTCCGGGGTAGCGCTTGGCGAAGGCGTCGAGCTGGACCATGCCGAGCACGCGCTTGACCCGCTCGCTGATGTCGGTCTTGCTCAGGTTGCGCACGGTCAGCGGGAAGGCCAGGTTCTCGGCCACGGTCATATGCGGGAACAGCGCGTAGTTCTGGAACACCATGCCGATGTCACGCTTGTGCGGCGGCACATTGTTGATCGAGCGTCCGGCCAGCTGGATTTCACCGGCGGTGGGGGTCTCGAAGCCGGCCAGCATCATCAGGCTGGTGGTCTTGCCCGAGCCGGACGGGCCGAGCAGGGTCAGGAACTCGCCCTTGCGGATGTCCAGGTTGAGGTCCTTGACGATCAGCGATTCGCCGTCGTAGCTCTTCTGCACACCTCGGAAGCTGACCAGCGTCTCGTTCGAATTCGCCTCGCTCATGCCCTGCACCTTCTTGTTGGAATGACTGCGTGGGCACAGCGTAGAAGAGGCGCAAGCGCCCGAAAATCGGGGGGACTGAGAGATTGCCATCATCCGGATGGAAGACTTGCTGTAGGGATTGCCCTACATGGATGGCGGGATTGGAATGCAATTTGCGACGGGCATTGAACCTGTGGGAGCGGGTTCACCCGCGAAGAGGCCAGCAAAACCACCAAGGTCAGCAGGTTTGGCCCCTTCGCGGGTAAACCCGCTCCCACAGGAATCTGTACCCGTCATGAACCGGGCATGTCGCAATCAGACCAGCTTGTGCTCCATCGCGTACTTCACCAGCTCCGCCAGCGAGTTGACCTTGAGCTTCTGCATCAAGCGCGCCTTATGGGTGCTGATGGTCTTGTTCGACAGCGCCAACTGCTGGGCGATGTCATTGACGTTGGCGCCCTGGGCCAGGCGCTCGAACACCGAGAACTCGCGCTCGGACAGCAGCGTGTGCAACGGCCGGGTTTCGGTCAACCCCACCTCGAAGACCATGCGGTCGGCCAGGCTCGGGTCAATATAGCGCCCGCCGCCGGCAACCCGGCGAATCGCGGTGAGCAGCAGCGCCGGGTCGCTGTCCTTGGTGGCGTAGCCCGCCGCCCCGGCCTTCAGCGCCCGCGCAGCCATCTGCGCTTCATCATGCATCGACAGCATCAGGATCGCCGGCGGGTTGCTCAATGCCAGGATCCGCGGGATGGCCTCCAGGCCATTGACCCCCGGCATGGAGATATCCAGCAGCACCACCTCACAAGGGGTATGGCGCAGGGTCTCCAGTAACTGCTCGCCGTTGCCCGCCTCGCCGGCGACCTGCATGTCCTTGGCCAGGCCAATCAACTGCTTGATGCCCTCACGGACGATGGTGTGGTCTTCCGCCACCAGCACTCGAATCACGATCGTTCTCTCCTACGCCAAAGGAATCGCCACGCTCAGGCTGCTGCCTTCGCCGGGCTCGCTCTCCAGGGTCATGTCGCCGCCCAGCATCAGCACGCGCTCACGCACCCCCACCAGGCCGAACGAAGTCGGCCGGGCCGCATCGACGGCGAACCCCACGCCATCGTCGATGACCGTCATGCGCAACTGCCCGCCTTCCTCGACCAGGGCGATCTGTACGGTGTGCGCCCGGGCATGGCGCATGACGTTGGTCAGCGCCTCCTGGAGGATGCGGAACAGGCCGATGGCCTTGGCATCGCTCAAGGGCGGCAGTTGCTCCGGGACCTCGACCAGGCAGGGGATCTGCGTGCGGGCCTCGAAACGCCGTGCCTGCCACTCGATGGCCGAGGCGATCCCGGCATCCAGAATCGGCGGGCGCAACGCGCTGGCCACGTCACGCACCAGCTGGAACAGTTGGGCGATCAGGCGCTTCATGCTGGCCAGGCGCTCATGCAGCCCGGCGTCCAGCTCGGCATAGGCCAGCTCGCACATCGACACCTCGAGCTTGAGCACCGTGAGCATCTGCCCCAGTTCGTCATGCACCTCGCGGGCGATGCGGGCCTTTTCCTCCTCGCGCACGCTCTCCAGGTGCGCCGACAACTCACGCAACTGCTCCTGGGAGGCGGCCAGGGCCAGCTCGGCCTGCTTGCCCTGGGTGATGTCCCAGACCACACCATCCCACACCATGCGCCCATCGGCCAGGCGCCGCGTAGTCGCCTTGATGTCAGCCCAGCGCTGTTCGCCCTGGCGGGTGAGGATACGGCCCTGCCACGACCAGTCCTGGTCGCTGGCCAGGGCCAGGTCCTGGACCCGGTGATAGTCGGCGCGGTCCTGGGGGTGGACCAGGTTGCGCAGCCCCATCTGCGGGTGCTGGATCGCCGCCGGGGTATAGCCGACCAATGCCTCGCTGCCCTCGCTGATATAGGGGAACTCCGGGTCGCCCTCGGCCGGGTCGCGCTCCAGGCGGAACACCAGCCCCGGCACGTTGCCGGCAATGCCCTTGAGCCGCGCCTCGCTTTCGCGCAACGCGGCCAGATCGCGCTGGCGCTCGGTGACATCGGCGAGGAACACCACCAGATACTCCGCATCGCGAAAACGCAGGAACGACAACGACAACTCGACCGGGAACAGGCTGCCGTCGGCGCGCCGGCACTGGCTTTCAAACTGCTGCTCGCCGCCATCCCCGGTGCGTGCGCGCTTCCACAGTTCCAGCCAGCGATCCATCGTCAGATTCGGTTCGATATCGACCAGCGGCCGCTCCAGCAATGCCCCCTCGACGAAACCCAGCATGCGTTCGGCGGCATGGTTGGCGTAGCGCACATGGCTGTCCCAGTTGACCCAGAGGATGCCCACCGTGCTCTGGTCGATGGAGAACTGACTCAGGCGCAAGGCCTCCTCGCGCACCTGGCGCTCCACCAGGCTCTCGCGGGCCGCCAGCAAGCCTCGTTCCAAGCCGCGCTGCTGGCGTCGCTGCCAGACCAGGGTGGCCAGGGCACACAACAGCAGCAGGCCGAACAGCAAGGCGAGGTTCTGCCAGAAGCCGGCGGACTCGGAAAAGCGTGGGTACTTGGGCTGCAACCAGCGCTGGTGCATCTGCTCCAGGGTCTTGGCCGGCAGGGCCTGCAAGGCGCGTTCGAGGATATCGGCGAGCACGGGCCAATCGCGCCGTGATCCGACCCGCAGCAACTGCGGCAAACCGATGTCACCCACTACCGCCAGGTCGGCGAACTCGCCTTCGCGGGAAAACCGACTCAGTTGCGCCTCGTCCAGCACGGCGAAGGTGGCCTGCCCACCCAACACCAGCTGCAGCGCCTCCCGCTCGTTGGGCACGCCCTGCAGGTTGAGGTTGCCGTAGTTGCTCCGCAGGTAGTCCGCCAGGGAGCCCGGCATGCGCACCGCCACCCGTTCGTTGGCGGTCAGCTTCTCCAGCTCCACGGCCACCGCGCCGCTGCGCATCCCCACCACCAACTGCGGCACACGCATGTAAGGGTCACTGAACAACCACAGCCGCAGGCTGGTGGGTGTCTGCGTCAGGCCTGGAGCGAAATCGATCTCTCCCGCCTGCAACGCGTGCTCCAGCGCCGCCTGATCCGGGAAGCCGCGCCAGGTCAGGTCCAGCCGCAGTGCCCGGGACAGTGCGTCGATCAGTTCGACGTTGGCCCCGTAGAATTGCTGCAGTCGGCGGTCGAACTGAGCATAGGGCGCCTGCAGTACCAGGCCGACGCGCAAGCCGCGGTGTTCGTCCAGCCACTGCTGCTGGGCCGGTTCCAGCACCACGGGTGGCGGCGCCTCCGGCTTTGCCAGGGCGATCAAGGGTAGACACAACCAGCCGATAACCCACAGGCAACGCACTCGCTTCATCTCTACGCTCGTCTTGGCAATGACGGCCGCCTGGCGTGGCCGTCGCGGGCAAATACCATTAGGCTGCCGGTATGATTCTGGCCTTGGATTGATCGATGTTCACACTTTATCGCACGACGCTGGCAATGTTCTGCCTGGCTTCGCTCCTGCCGCTCGGCGCTCGGGCCGCCGACGCCGAAAAACCGCAGGATGCCGCCGAAACTGCGGCCCCCGCTCCCCGACCAGCGCTGCTTGAACGCAGCCAGGACGACGCCCTGGCCCTTGAGCGCCAGGTGCCCAAGGCCGAGCAACAGACCTTGCAGGCCAATGGCGAGAACTTCCTGGCCCTGTGGAAGCCGGCCAACGACAGCGATCCGCAAGGCGCGGTGATCATTGTTCCCGGTGCCGGCGAAAGTGCTGACTGGCCAACCACCGTCGGCCCGCTGCGCCGTGGCTTCCCCGATGTCGGCTGGAGCACCCTGAGCCTGAGCCTGCCCGATCTGCTTGCAGAACGCCCGCAGGCCCGGGTCGAAGCCAAGCCGGTGGTCGAACCGAAAAAGGAAGAAGGCGAGTCGGCTCCAGCCAAGGACACGCCAGCAGACGCCAATGCCAATGTCGCCCAGGCCACCGCGCCCGAGGCGGATGCGGCCGACAGCACCGACGCGGTCGAGGCCGACCAGCACACCAGTGAGGAGGATGCCGAACGTATCTTCGCCCGCCTCGATGCCGCCGTGGCTTATGCCCAGCAGCAGAAAGCGCGCAGCATCGTGCTGCTGGGTAACGGCAGTGGCGCGTACTGGGCCGCGCGCTACCTCAGCGAGAAGCAGCCGCCCCAGGTGCAGAAACTGGTGATGGTCGCCGCACAGACGCCGGCGCGGGTGGAGCACGACCTGCTGAGCCTGACGCCGACCCTGAAAGTACCAACGGCTGATCTGTACTACACAACCCGCAGCCAGGATCGACTGGCTGCCCAACAACGCCTGCAAGCCAGCAAGCGCGAGAAGAACAGCCAGTACCGGCAGCTGTCGCTGATGGTCGTTCCAGGCAACAAGGCCGCCGAGCAGGAGCAATTGCTGCGCAGGGTACGCGGCTGGCTGAAGCCCAAGGAAGAGTGACGCGTATCGAGGGACAAGCCAACTCCAACAACGTGGGAGCGGGCTTGCCCTGCGATGGCAAACCTAAAGCCCGCGCCGCTTGCGAATCATGGCATAGGCCTGATGCAACTCGCGGGTATGCTCGGTCGCCTCGCGCACCTTGGCCTCACTGGCGCCACTGCCCACCAGCTTGTCCGGGTGATGTCGGCTGAGCAAACGCCGGTAGGCCTGCTTGACCTTGTCCGCCTCGGTATCCGGTTCCACCCCCAGCAGCCTCAACGCTGCGGCATAGGTCATCGCACCGCCCTCGACCGCCGACTTGCGCGGTTCATACTCCAGCGACATGGCCTGCACCTGGTTGCGACTGAGCCCCAACTGCTGCCCCCAGCCCAACAGCAGGTCGCGCTCCTGACGCCCTGCCTTGCCGTCGGCCCAGACCATGCGCCAACAGGCACGCAGGGTACCCTCGGCAGCGTGAGGCTGCAGCTTGATCCGGCGCAGGTAGTGACCCAGCCGGCCCTTGCCCGACTTGCCGCGGTTGAACGCGGCAATCGCCCGCATCCGCGCAGGCTCGGCCAGGTCCAGCCGCGACATCTCCTGACGCGCCTGCTGGATATGCCCCTCGAGCACCCGGCCGTCGCTCTTGGCCAGGCGTCCGAGCAGGACAAACAGCAGTTCCTCGTCACGCAGCGCCGGGCGCCCACCCAGGCGCTCGCGCACATCCTCCCAACCCTGCAGTCGCAGGCGCCGATCCATGGCCTGTCCCAGCAACGCCCCCAGCAATGCCCCCGGGATGCTGGCCACGGCGAAACCGGCACCGGCACCAATCACTGTGCTCGGCCACCACATGTCAGGCACGCTCGCCGATCAGGCGCTCGACATCGGCCAGGCGCTCGAGGGTGCCGACATCGATCCAGTGGCCACGATAGTGCTCACCGCTCACCCGCCCCTCGACCATGGCCTTGCGCAGTAGCGGGGCCAACTTGAACGCGCCGGCTTGGCAACCCTCGAACAGGGCCGGACTCAGCACCGAGATGCCGCTGAAGGTCAGCGTTCCCGGCGCTTCGTCACCATCGCTCACCTGGCCATCCGCCAGGCGGAAGTCGCCACGGCCGTGATGGCCGGGATTGTCCACCAGCACCAGGTGCGCCAGCCCTTGCAGGGGAGCATTCAGGCCTGTGAAGTCGTAGTCGGTCCAGACATCACCGTTGACCAGCAGGAACGGCGCATCCCCAAGCAGCGGCAGCGCCTTGAAGATCCCGCCACCGGTTTCCAGTGGCTCGCCCTCCGGGGAGTAGCGGATGCTCAGTCCGAAACGGCTGCCGTCGCCCAGGTGGTCCTCGATCTGCTGGCCGAGCCAGGCGTGGTTGATGACCACTTCACGGATACCGGCGCGGGCCAGTGCCTCGAGGTGGTATTCGATCAGCGGCTTGCCGGCCGCGGGCACCAGTGGCTTGGGCGTATGCAGGGTCAGCGGGCGCATGCGCTCGCCCTTGCCTGCCGCCAGGATCATCGCCTTCATGAACGCGCCTCGCCCTTGAGCTCGGCAATCAGTTGCCCCAGCTCGGCCAGTTCGGGACGGCGAGCGACCACTTCATCTATATAGGCGAAGAAACGCGGCACGTCGGCGAGATAGCGCGGCTTGCCGTCACGGTGGCAGATGCGGGCAAAGATACCGATGACCTTGAGGTGGCGCTGCACCCCCATAAGGTCGCTGGCACGGTGGAACGCCTCGAACTCAGGCTGCACCGGGATGCCGGTGGCGCGGGCCTTCTCCCAATAACCACGCAGCCAGCCTTCCACGCGCGCCTGCGGCCAGCTGAGGAAGGCGTCCTTGAACAGGCAGGTGATGTCGTAGGTGACCGGGCCGTAGACGGCATCCTGGAAGTCCAGCACGCCCGGGTTGGGCGTGCTCTGCATCAGGTTGCGCGGCATGTAGTCGCGGTGCACCAGCACCTTGGGCTGGGCCAGGGCGCTGTCGATCAGCACCTGGCTGACCCGTTGCCAGGTGGCCTGCTGCGCTTCGGTGAAGTTCAGGCCAAGCTCGCGACCCACGTACCACTCGGGGAACAGCTCGACCTCGCGGCGCAGCAGGGCAACGTCGTAGCTGGGCAGCGGCGCGTCCATCGGCAGGCGCTGGAATGCCAGCAGCGCATCGATGGCATCGGCGAACAGCGCGTCGGCGTTGTCCGGGCCAATGATGTCCAGGTATGTCTGACGGCCCAGATCGCCCAACAACAGGAAACCACGCTCCAGGTCCTGGGCATGAATGACCGGCACGTTCACGCCCGCCGTGGCCAGCAGGTGATCGATATCGACGAACGGACGGCAATTTTCCTGCGGCGGCGGCGCATCCATGATCACGAAGCTGTGGCCGGCGCCCTCCCAGCGGAAATAACGGCGGAAACTCGCATCGCTGCTGGCGGCGGTCAGGCTGCCGGGGGGCACTTCGCCCCAGGCGTTGCTAAGGAACAGGCTCTCCAGTTGCCCGGCAAGCCAGGCGGTCAGTTGTTGCAGGCGTACATCGTGATCGGGCATTACAAGGGTTCTCCGACGGCCCTAGCCGTCAAGCGGGTCATGCTTTATTATCCAGCATCTTTTTCAGACCATCGAGAGGCGTGCGGCCCCCACACGCGGGCAGATGGCACGCAGGAAGCCCGGACTAATAAGATGGCATTGAAATCCCCCGCGTTTCGTAGAAAGTTTCCATTGCTGGTGACAGGCGGTCTGCTGGCCCTGCAACCCCTGGCCACGTCGTACGTGGTGGCGGCCGAGCAGTTCGACTGCCAAGTTTCCGCTTCCGGTGGCTGGGACTGCAAGCCCAAGACCTCCGCCAACCTGCCTCCGCGCCCGGTTCATCCGGGTGCTGCCGCTGCCAGCTCGGGCGCCGAAGCGCCTGGCGAAGCCGCCGCACCCGAGGCCGAGAAGCCGATGCTGGTCACCGAGGCCAAGGGCCGCGGCCTGAAATCGCGCAGCGAAGACTACAGCCACCTGGACTGGGTCCCGCGCGAGAAGCTCACCGCTGCGCAGCTGGCCGAGACCGGCCCGTACTGCGGCGGCGCCTACATCGAGCCGACCCGCCCAGGCATGAACGACTCCACGCCCAAGGACGAGTCGCCCACCTACATCAACGCCAAGGTCTCCAAGTACCAGCAGGAGCAGCAGATCGCCACCCTCGCCGGTGACGTGGTCATGCGCCAGGGCAGCATGCAGGCCGAGGCGGACGAGGCCAACCTGTACCAGGCCGAGAACCGCGGCGAGCTCAAGGGCAACGTCAAGATCCGCGACAACGGCTCGCTGGTGGTCGGCGACGAGGCGCAGATCCAGCTCGACACCGGCGAAGCCCGGGTCGACAACGCCGAATACGTGATGCACAAGTCGCACATCCGCGGCAACGCGCTGTACGCCAAGCGCGCCGAGAACGCCATCATCCGCCTCAAGGACGGTACCTATACCACCTGTGAGCCGGGCAGCAACGCGTGGCAGCTCAAGGGCAACAACATCACCCTGAACCCGGCCACCGGCTTCGGCACCGCGACCAACGTGACGCTGCGGGTCAAGGATTTCCCGGTGTTCTACACACCGTACATCTACTTCCCGATCGACGACCGTCGCCAGTCCGGCTTCCTGCCGCCGTCGTTCAGCTCCAGCAGCGACACCGGCTTCATGCTGGTCACGCCGTACTACTTCAACCTGGCGCCTAACTACGACGCCACGTTGTACCCGCGCTACATGGCCAAGCGCGGCATGCTGATGGAAGGCGAGTTCCGCTACCTGACCAAGTCCAGCGAAGGGCAGTTCGGCGGCGCTTTCCTGAACGACAAGGACAACGACCGCGAACTGCAGACGGACTACAAGAAAGATCGCTGGATGGTCAACTGGCAGCACAAGGGCGGCCTGGACCAGCGCCTGATGGCCGAGGTCGACTACACCGACATCAGCGACCCGTTCTACTTCCAGGACCTGGAAACCGACCAGATCGGCGTGCAGAGCCGTGATTACATCAACCAGCGTGGCACGCTCACCTACCGTGGCGACTCCTACACCGCTGGCCTGAACGTGCACGCCTATGAGCTGGCGACCATTTCGCAGATCACGCCTTATGACCGCCTGCCTCAGCTGACCCTCAGCGGCATGCTGCCATTCCATCCGGGCGGTTTGGACTTTGGTTACGAATCCGAGGCGGTGCGCTTTGATCGCGATCTGAAGAATGACTTCGTCCTGGATAAAGATGGTAATCCGGATGCCTCTGCCGGCCTCCCTGGTCGCCGACTGGATGAAAACCTCTTCGGCATTGCCCGCTCCAACGGCACCCGCCTCAACTTCGCTCCCTCGATCAGCCTGCCGCTCGAGGCCAGCTACGGCTATGTCACGCCAAAGCTGAAGTACGTCTACACGCACTATGACCTCGACCTCGACAACAAGGGCAAGCAAGACCTCGCCACCAACCCGGGCTTGCTTGACGTGTATGGCGACTTCAAGAGCAATCAGAACCGCGATATTCCAGTCTTCAGTGTCGACAGCGGCCTGTACTTCGATCGCAATACCCAGCTGTTCGGGACCAACTACCGCCAGACCCTCGAACCGCGTCTGTTCTACCTCTACGTGCCGTACAAGGACCAGACCGACATCCCGCTGTTCGACTCCGGCGAGAGCACCTTCAACTACTCGTCGCTGTTCCGCGACAACCGCTTCACCGGCACCGACCGCATCGGCGACGAGAACAAGCTGTCGCTGGGCGTGACCAACCGCTGGATCGAAGACAACGGTTTCCAGCGCCAGCGCTTCAGTATCGGCCAGGCTTTCTACTTCAAGGATCGCAAGGTCCAGCTGCCAGGTATCGACTACCGCACCCGAGTGGACAGCAAGTCGGATGTCTCGCCGTACGCGCTTGAATACGAATACGCTTTCAACCGCGACTGGCGCTTCAATTCGGACTACAACTGGGATCCGGACACCCACAGCCCTCGTTCGGGCAGCGCGATGTTCCACTACCAGCCCGAGGACAACCCGAACAAGGTCGTCAACCTCGGCTATCGCTACCGCAACGACCTGATCACCTACGACTCGCAGACCGGTAACTGGAAGGTCGGCGGTGGTGACTACGGTACGCCGGGCACGCCGGGCTACATCAAGGACTACTACAAGATCCAGCAGCACGACTTCTCGGTCATCTGGCCGATCGTGCCGCAATGGAGCGTCATTGCCCGCTGGCAGCATGACTACAACCGTAACCGCACGCTGGAAGCGATGGGCGGCTTCGAGTACGACAACTGCTGCTGGAAACTGCGCCTGATCAATCGCTACTGGATGGACTACGACGACTTCAGCCAGGCAATACCTGAAAACGAAAAGGGCGACCACGGGATCTTCCTGCAGATCGTGCTCAAAGGGCTCGGTGGTGTAGTCGGCAACAAGGTCGAATCGTTCCTGGACCAAGGCATTCAAGGTTACCGTACACGTGAAGAGCAAGCTTATTGATCGTCTGCGCCCGCTGATGCTGGGCGCCGCAATGCTGAGTGGCGCGGTGCATGCCGCGGTGCAACCCATCGACCGCATCGTGGCCACCGTCGACAATGACGTGGTCATGCAGAGCCAGCTGGACCAGCGCGTGCGCGAAGTGCAGCAGACCATCGCCAAGCGTGGCGGCGGTGTGCCGCCAACCAGCGCGCTGGAACAGCAAGTGTTGGAACGCCTGATCGTCGAAAACCTGCAACTGCAGATCGGCGAGCGCTCGGGTATCCGCATCACCGACGAAGAACTGAACCAGGCCGTCGGCACCATTGCCCAGCGCAATGGCATGTCGTTGGAGCAGTTCCGCGCCGCCCTGGCCCACGACGGCCTGTCGTACGACGATGCCCGCGAGCAGATCAAGCGCGAGATGATCATCAGCCGCGTGCGTCAGCGCCGCGTGGCCGAGCGCATTCAGGTGTCCGAGCAGGAAGTGAAGAACTTCCTCAACTCGGACCTGGGCAAGATGCAGATGTCGGAAGAGTATCGCCTGGCCAACATCCTCATCCCGACCCCGGAAGGCGCCAACTCGGAGGCCATCCAGGCCGCCGCGCGCCAGGTAGGCGATGTCTACCAGCAGCTCAAGCAAGGCGCGGACTTTGGCCAGATGGCCATCGCTCGCTCGCGCAGTGAAAACGCCCTGGAAGGCGGTGAAATGGGCTGGCGCCAGGCAGGCCAGCTGCCACCAGACTTCGCCAAGATGCTCAGCAGCATGGCGGTCGGCGACATCACCCAGCCGATCCGTATCCCCAACGGTTTCATCATCCTCAAGCTGGAAGAGAAGCGCGGCGGGAGCCAGAGCATCCTGCGCGACGAAGTGCATGTACGCCACATCCTGATCAAACCAAGCGAAATCCGCAGTGAAGCCGCCACCGAGCAACTGGCCGAGCGCCTGTACGACCGGATCCAGAACGGTGAAAACTTCGCCGAGCTGGCGAAGAGCTTCTCGGAAGACCCGGGTTCGGCGCTCAACGGCGGCGATCTCAACTGGGTCGACCCGAACAGCCTGGTACCCGAGTTCCGCGAGCAGATGGCCAGCGCCGAGCAAGGCGTGGTGACCAAGCCGTTCAAGACCCAGTACGGCTGGCATGTGCTGGAAGTGCTGGGCCGCCGCGCCACCGACAGCACTGAACAGGCTCGCGAGCAGCAGGCCATGAACGTCCTGCGCAACCGTAAGTACGACGAAGAGCTGCAGAACTGGCTGCGCCAGATCCGCGACGAAGCCTACGTTGAAATCAAGCTGCCTGGCGCCGACCAGGTCGCCCAGTGAAACCCCTGCGCTTCGCCGTCACTCCCGGCGAGCCGGCCGGCATCGGTCCCGACCTGTGCCTGCTGCTCGCCGCCGAGGCCCAGCCCCACCCCCTGATCGCCATCACCAGCCGTGACCTGCTCGCCGAGCGGGCCACGCAGCTGGGGCTGGCCGTCAGCCTGCTGCCCGTCACCCCCGACAGTTTCCCCAGCCTGCCAGCCCCCGCCGGCAGCCTGTACGTCTGGGACACACCACTGGCCAACCCGGTGGTGGCCGGACAGCTGGACAAAGCCAACGCCGCGTTCGTGCTGGAGACGCTGACCCGGGCCGGCCAGGGCTGCCTCGACGGGCAGTTCGCCGGGATGATCACCGCCCCCGTGCACAAGGGTGTGATCAACGAGAGTGGCATTGCCTTCTCCGGTCACACCGAATTCCTCGCCGACCTCACCCATACCGCGCAAGTGGTGATGATGCTGGCCACCCGAGGATTACGCGTGGCCCTGGTGACCACCCACCTGCCCCTGCGCGATATTGCCGACGCCATCACCGGCGAACGCCTGGAGCGCGTCACCCGCATCCTGCATGCGGACATGCGCGACAAGTTCGGCATCGCCAACCCACGCATCCTGGTCTGCGGGCTCAACCCGCATGCCGGAGAAGGCGGCCACCTGGGCCGCGAAGAAATTGACATCATCGAGCCGGCGCTGCAGCGCCTGCGCGCCGAAGGCATGGACCTGCGCGGTCCGCTGCCGGCCGATACCCTGTTTACCCCCAAATATCTGGAGCACTGCGATGCGGTGCTGGCGATGTACCACGACCAAGGTCTGCCCGTACTCAAGTACAAGGGCTTCGGCGCCGCGGTCAACGTGACGCTGGGCCTGCCGATCATCCGTACCTCGGTCGACCACGGCACTGCCCTGGACCTGGCCGGCACCGGTCGAATCGATACCGGCAGCCTGCGCGTCGCATTGGAAACCGCCTACCAGATGGCCGAGAACCGACCATGACCGAGCACTACCAACACCGGGCGCGCAAGCGCTTCGGCCAGAACTTCCTGCATGACGCCGGAATCATCGACCGCATCCTGCGGGCAATCAACGCCAAGGCCGGCGAACACCTGCTTGAAATCGGCCCGGGCCAGGGCGCCCTGACCGAGGGGCTGCTGGGCAGCGGCGCACAGCTGGACGTGGTGGAGCTGGACAAGGACCTGGTGCCGATCCTGCAACACAAGTTCGCCGGGCGCGACAACTTCCGCCTGCACCAGGGTGATGCCCTGAAGTTCGACTTCAACCAGTTGGGCGTGCCAGAGCGTAGCCTGAAGGTGGTCGGCAACCTGCCCTACAATATCTCCACCCCGCTGATCTTCCATCTGCTCAGCCACGCCGGGCTGATCCGCGACATGCACTTCATGCTGCAGAAGGAAGTGGTCGAGCGCATGGCTGCCGGCCCGGGTGGCGGTGACTGGGGGCGACTGTCGATCATGGTGCAGTACCACTGCCGGGTCGAGCACCTGTTCAACGTTGGCCCTGGCGCCTTCAACCCGCCGCCGAAAGTGGACTCGGCCATCGTCCGCCTGGTGCCGCACGCAGTGCTGCCTCATCCGGCCAAGGATGCGCGACTGCTGGAACAGGTGGTACGCGAGGCGTTCAACCAGCGCCGCAAGACCCTGCGCAATACCCTGAAAGGTCTGCTCGACAGCACGGCCATCGAAGCCGCCGGTGTGGACGGCAGCCTGCGCCCCGAGCAGCTGGACCTGGCCGCCTTCGTGCGCCTGGCTGACCAGTTGGCTGATCAGCAAGCCTGATATCGCCTGTACCGGCCTCTTCGCGGGTAAACCCGCTCCCACAGTGACCGCGTGCGATTCCTGTGGGAGCGGGTTTACCCGCGAAGAGGCCGGTACTGATAACAACGATCTCAAGCCCCACCCCGCTGGCCCTCCCCCCTCTCAATGGCCTAGACTGCGTTATTGCGTCAGTTCGCCCAAGGCCCTTGCATGTCCGACCCCCGCTATCAGATCGACGTCAGCGTCGTGACCCGCTATCTCAAAGACCAATCCGACCCCGAAAGCAGCCGTTTCGCCTTCGCCTACACCATCACCGTGCAGAACAACGGCACGGTCACGGCCAAGCTGATGTCCCGCCATTGGCTGATCACCAACGGTGACGGCGAGGTCGAGGAAGTGCGCGGCGCCGGCGTGATCGGCCAACAGCCGCTGATCGAGCCCGGCCAGAGCCACACCTACAGCAGTGGCGCGGTCATCAGCACCCGCGTCGGCACCATGCAGGGCAGCTACCAGATGTTCGCCGAGGACGGCAAGCGCTTCGACGCCGAGATCGCGCCGTTCCGCCTGGCCGTGCCCGGGGCCCTGCACTGATGGCCACCTACGCGGTCGGCGACCTGCAAGGCTGCCTGCAACCACTCAAGTGCCTGCTTGAACGCGTGCGCTTCAACCCGGCGGTCGACCGGCTGTGGCTGGTGGGTGACCTGGTCAACCGTGGCCCCGAGTCCCTCGAGACCCTGCGCTACCTCTATTCGATCCGCCATGCGCTGGTCTGCGTGCTGGGCAATCACGACCTGCACCTGCTGGCGGCCTGGCACAATGTCGAGCGCCTGAAGAAAAGCGACACCCTGCGCGAAATCATCGAGGCCCCGGACGCCGACCAGCTGTTCGACTGGCTGCGCCGGCAGAAGCTGCTGCACTACGACGAAACCCGCGGCATTGCCATGGTCCATGCCGGCATCCCGCCGCAATGGACCCTTGGCAAGGCGCTGGAGCTGGCGGCCGAGGTCGAGGAAGTGCTGCGCGACGACGGTCGCCTGAAGCTGTACCTGGACGGCATGTACGGCAACGAGCCGAACAAGTGGAGCAAGGACCTGGCCGGCATCGAGCGCCTGCGGGTGATCACCAACTACTTCACCCGCATGCGCTTCTGCACTGCCGCCGGCAAGCTCGACCTCAAGACCAAGGAAGGCGCCGACAGCGCCCCCAAAGGCTACAAGCCGTGGTTCGATCACCCGGACCGTCGCTCGCGTCATGTGAAGATCATCTTCGGCCACTGGGCCGCCCTCGAAGGCCGCGTTGATGTGCCCGGCGTGATCGCCCTGGACACCGGCTGCGTCTGGGGCGGCGCGATGACCCTGTACAATGTCGACAGTGGTGAGTTCCACCGCTGCGACTGCACCCGCGAGGGCACCCCGCGCCCGCCGGCTCCACTCAACGAACACCCCTGAAGGAACCGCACCCATGAGCGAATTCAAGCGCATTACCCCAGAGCAAGCCCTCGCCCTGCGTGCGCAAGGCGCGGTCGTGGTCGACATTCGCGACCCGCAGGCCTATGCCGCCGGGCACATCGCCGGCGCCACTCATCTGGATAATCACTCGGTTGCCGATTTCATCCGCAACGCCGACCTGGACGCGCCTACACTGGTTGTCTGCTACCACGGCAATTCCAGCCAGAGCGCTGCCGCCTACCTGGTCGGCCAGGGCTTCTCCAACGTCTACAGCATCGACGGTGGCTTCGAGCTGTGGCGCAACACCTACCCGGCGGAAACCGCCCAGGGCAGCGCCGAATAATTTTTTCATTTTTCCTCCAGCCCGCGCTTGGCGCGGGCTTGCGCCCGACCTGACGAACGGTCGCAGGCCTCTTCTCGGCTCCCCGCCCTTGACCTTGCGTATAACCAACTATCCTTAAGCCCAGGCCATCCAAAAAAGGGGAGAGCCGGTACACCGGCGTGCGGGTCATCGGTAGCGTTCCAAGGTGTTCTGGGGGGTATACAGCAATCGGCGAGCCCGGTTGCATGCCAGCATCAGCTGACTGATCCGGCGTCGTCTCCACGTATCGAGCGAGGTGACGTCATGAGCATTTTTAGCCACTTCCAACAACGTTTCGAGTCCACCCGCCAGGAAGAACTTTCGCTGCAGGAGTACCTCGAGCTGTGCAAAGAGGATCGCAGCGCCTATGCCTCGGCGGCCGAGCGGCTGTTGCTGGCCATCGGCGAACCAGAGCTGATCGACACCTCAAGCAACTCCAGGCTGTCGCGGATCTTCTCCAACAAGGTGATCCGCCGCTATCCGGCCTTTGCCGACTTCCATGGCATGGAAGAGTGCATCGACCAGATCGTCTCCTACTTCCGCCATGCCGCCCAAGGCCTGGAAGAGAAGAAACAGATCCTCTACCTGCTGGGCCCGGTGGGCGGCGGTAAATCGTCGCTGGCCGAGAAACTCAAGCAGCTGATGGAAAAGGTGCCGTTCTACGCCATCAAGGACTCGCCGGTATTCGAATCGCCCCTGGGCCTGTTCAATGCCGCCGAGGACGGCCAGATCCTCGAAGAGGAATACGGCATCTCGCGCCGCTACCTCAACACCATCATGTCGCCCTGGGCCACCAAGCGCCTGCAGGAGTTCGGCGGCGACATCAGCAAGTTCAAGGTGGTCAAGCTCTACCCATCCATTCTCAACCAGATCGCCATCGCCAAGACCGAGCCGGGCGACGAGAACAACCAGGACATCTCTGCCCTGGTGGGCAAGGTGGATATCCGCAAGCTCGAGGAATTCCCGCAGAACGACGCCGACGCCTACAGCTATTCGGGCGCCCTGTGCCGGGCCAACCAGGGCCTGATGGAATTCGTCGAGATGTTCAAGGCGCCGATCAAGGTCCTGCACCCGTTGCTCACCGCGACCCAGGAAGGCAACTACAACAGCACCGAGGGGCTGGGCGCGATCCCCTACTCCGGGATCCTGCTGGCCCACTCCAACGAATCGGAGTGGCACACCTTCCGCAACAACAAGAACAACGAGGCGTTCATCGACCGGATCTACATCGTCAAGGTGCCGTACTGCCTGCGCGTCAGCGACGAGATCAAGATCTACGACAAGCTGCTGATCAACAGCTCCCTGGCCAAGGCGCACTGCGCGCCGGACACCTTGAAGATGCTGGCCCAGTTCACCGTGCTCTCACGCCTGAAGGAGCCCGAGAACTCCAACATCTACTCGAAGATGCGCGTGTACGACGGCGAGAACCTCAAGGACACCGACCCGAAAGCCAAGTCGATCCAGGAGTACCGCGACTCTGCGGGCGTCGACGAGGGCATGAACGGCCTGTCGACCCGCTTCGCCTTCAAGATCCTTTCCAAGGTGTTCAACTTCGACCCTCACGAGGTGGCGGCCAACCCAGTGCACCTGCTGTATGTGCTGGAGCAGCAGATCGAGCAGGAGCAGTTCCCCGCCGAGGTACGCGAGCGCTACCTGCGCTACCTGAAGGAATACCTGGCACCGCGCTACATCGAGTTCATCGGCAAGGAAATCCAGACCGCCTACCTGGAGTCCTACAGCGAGTACGGCCAGAACATCTTCGACCGTTACGTGCTGTACGCCGACTTCTGGATCCAGGACCAGGAATACCGCGACCCGGAAACCGGCGAGATCCTCAACCGCATCGCCCTCAACGAGGAGCTGGAGAAGATCGAGAAGCCGGCCGGCATCAGCAATCCGAAGGATTTCCGCAACGAGATCGTCAACTTCGTGCTGCGCGCCCGGGCCAACAACAACGGCAAGAACCCCAGCTGGCTCAGCTATGAGAAGCTGCGGGTGGTGATCGAGAAGAAGATGTTCTCCAACACCGAGGACCTGCTGCCGGTCATCAGCTTCAACGCCAAGGCCAGCAAGGAGGATCAACAGAAGCACAACGACTTCGTCACCCGGATGGTGGAGCGTGGCTACACCGACAAGCAGGTTCGACTGCTGTCGGAATGGTACCTGCGGGTCAGGAAATCGCAATAAGGCGACACGCTACACGCCGTGCGTCCGAGGCTGGCCTTGCCGGCCCGGACGGCGGCGGCTGCTTTTACGCGCAGCTCGTAGCTTGAAGCATGCAGCTGTTCCCAGCTACCGGAGGGACCATGAGCTACGTAATCGACCGACGCCTGAACGGCAAGAACAAGAGCACGGTCAATCGCCAGCGCTTCCTGCGGCGTTACCGTGAACACATCAAGAAGGCCGTCGAAGAGGCCGTGAGCCGCCGCTCCATCATGGACATGGAGCATGGCGAACAGATCAGCATCCCGGGTCGTGACATCGACGAACCGGTGCTGCACCACGGTCGTGGCGGCAAGCAGACCATCGTCCACCCCGGCAACAAGGAATTCACCGCCGGCGAACACATCGCCCGGCCACAAGGTGGCGGCGGTGGCAGTGGCCGCGGCAAGGCCGGCAACTCCGGCGAGGGCATGGACGACTTCGTGTTCCAGATCACCCAGGAAGAATTCCTCGAATTCATGTTCGAGGACCTGGAGCTGCCCAACCTGGTCAAGCGCCACCTGACCGGTGCCGACACCTTCAAGACCGTACGCGCGGGCATTGCCAACGAGGGCAACCCGTCGCGCATCAACATCGTCCGCACCCTGCGCTCGGCCCACGCCCGGCGCATCGCCCTGACCGGCAGCAGCCGCGCCCTGCTGCGCGAGGCGCAGAAGGAGCTGGACCGGCTCAAGGTCGAGGAACCGGACAACTTCACCGACATCCAGGACACCGAGATCGAGATCGAGCGGCTCAAGGCGCGCATCAACCGCCTGCCGTTCCTCGACACCTTCGACCTGAAGTACAACCTGCTGGTCAAGCAGCCCAACCCCAGCTCCAAGGCGGTGATGTTCTGCCTGATGGACGTGTCCGGCTCCATGACCCAGGCCACCAAGGACATCGCCAAGCGCTTCTTCATCCTGTTGTACCTGTTCCTCAAGCGCAACTACGACCGCATCGAGGTGGTGTTCATCCGCCACCACACCAGCGCCCGTGAAGTGGACGAGGAAGAGTTCTTCTACTCCCGCGAGACCGGCGGCACCATCGTCTCCAGCGCGCTCAAGCTGATGCAGGAGATCATGGCCGAGCGCTATCCGGCCAGCGACTGGAACATCTACGCCGCCCAGGCCTCGGACGGCGACAACTGGAACGACGACTCGCCGATCTGCCGCGACATCCTCGCCAACCAGATCATGCAGCACGTGCAGTACTACACTTACGTCGAGATCACCCCACGCGAACACCAGGCGCTGTGGTACGAGTACGAGCGCATCGGCGAGGCGTTCCCCGACACCTTCGCCCAGCAGCAGTTGGTATCGGCCGGCGACATCTACCCGGTCTTCCGTGAACTCTTCCAGCGCAGGTTAGCCACATGACCGCCAGAGAGCAGAGACGCCAGCCCATTTCCACCGGCTCCGAATGGACGTTCGAGCTGATCCAGACCTACGACCGCGAGATCAGTCGCCTGGCCGCTCGCTACGCCCTGGACACCTACCCCAACCAGATCGAAGTGATCACCGCCGAGCAGATGATGGACGCCTACGCCTCGGTGGGCATGCCGCTGGGCTATCACCACTGGTCCTACGGCAAGCAGTTTCTCAGCACCGAGAAGTCCTACAGCCGTGGCCAGATGGGCCTGGCCTACGAGATCGTGATCAACTCCGATCCGTGTATCGCCTACCTGATGGAAGAGAACACCATGTGCATGCAGGCACTGGTGATCGCCCACGCCTGCTACGGCCACAACAGCTTCTTCAAAGGCAACTACCTGTTCCGCACTTGGACCGACGCCAGCTCGATCATCGACTACCTGGTGTTCGCCAAGCAGTACATCGCTCAATGCGAGGAGCGCCACGGCATCGATGCCGTCGAGGACCTGATCGACTCCTGCCACGCCCTGATGAACTACGGCGTGGACCGCTACAAGCGCCCCTACCCCATTTCCGCCGAGGAAGAGCGGCGCCGGCAGAAGGAGCGCGAGGAGCACCTGCAACGGCAGATCAACGACCTCTGGCGCACCATCCCCAAGGGCGCCGAAAAAGGCGGCGAGAGAGACGACGCGCGCTTCCCGGCCGAGCCCCAGGAGAACATCCTCTACTTCATCGAGAAGCACGCCCCGCTGCTGGAGCCCTGGCAGCGCGAAGTGGTGCGCATCGTGCGCAAGATCGCCCAGTATTTCTACCCACAGCGCCAGACTCAGGTGATGAACGAAGGCTGGGCGACCTTCTGGCACTACACCCTGATGAATGATCTGTACGACGAGGGGCTGATCACCGAAGGCTTCATGATGGAGTTCCTGCAGTCGCACACCAGCGTGGTGTTCCAGCCTGGCTTCGACAGCCCCTACTACAGCGGCATAAACCCCTATGCCCTGGGCTTTGCCATGTACACCGACATCCGCCGCATGTGCGAGTACCCCACCGATGAGGATCGCCGCTGGTTCCCGGAGATCGCCGGCAGCGACTGGCTGTCGACGATCAAGTTCGCCATGAGCAGCTTCAAGGATGAAAGCTTCATCCTGCAGTACCTGTCACCCAAGGTGATGCGCGACCTCAAACTGTTCAGCATCCTCGATGACGACCAGCGTGACGACCTGCTGGTGCCGGCGATCCATGACGAGGACGGCTACCGCACCATCCGCGAGCAGCTGGCCGCGCAGTACAACCTGGGCAACCGCGAACCCAACGTGCAGATCTGGAGCATCGACCGGCGCGGCGACCGCTCGCTGACCCTGCGTCACCAGCAGCACAACCGCAAACCGCTGGGCGACTCCACCGAGGAGGTGCTCAAGCACCTGCATCGCCTGTGGGGCTTCGATATCCACCTGGAGACCGTGCAGGGCGACCAGGTGATGAAGACCCACCACATGCCACCGCGCAGCGAGCACAGCGAGGCCGGCGACTACGGGCGCATGGACCTGGCCGTGGTGCACCACCTCTAGCCCGGCCCGCACCATTTCTGCCGACAAGGTATCCTGTCGGCAGAAATGGAGGTTTCACATGCAGATCTACAAGGTTGGCGGCGCCGTGCGCGACCGCCTGCTTGGCCGTCCGGTCAGCGACGTCGACTGGTTGGTGGTTGGCGCCACCGTCGAACAGATGCAGGCCCAGGGATTCCGCCCGGTCGGCGCCGATTTCCCGGTGTTCCTGCACCCGAAGACCGGTGAGGAATATGCCCTTGCCCGTACCGAGCGCAAGAGCGGGCGCGGTTATGGCGGCTTCACCTTTCATGCAAGCCCCGAAGTCACCCTCGAGGAAGACCTGGTTCGGCGCGACCTGACCATCAATGCCATGGCCGAGGACGAACACGGCGCGCTGCACGATCCCTATCACGGCAAGGCCGATCTCGAACAGCGGATCCTGCGCCATGTTTCCCCGGCGTTCGCCGAAGATCCCCTGCGGGTTCTGCGCGTTGCGCGCTTTGCGGCCCGCTACGCGCCCCTGGGTTTCCACGTCGCCGACGACACCTTGAAGCTGATGCGCCAGATCGCCGAATCGGGCGAGCTGCAGGCGCTGACCGCCGAGCGCAGCTGGAAGGAGATCGAACGGGCATTGATGGAAAGCGAGCCACAGGTGTTCATCGAGGTGCTGCGCAGTTGCGGCGCGCTGAACGAGCTGATGCCAGAGCTGGAGCACGGCGCCGATACACTGGCTGCGTTGCACCAGGCGGCCAGGCACCAGCAACCACTGCCGGTGCGCTGGGCATGCCTGCTGCGCGGGTTGCAGCCAACGGCGATCAAGGCACTCAACCAGCGCTTCAAGGTCCCGCGCGAATGCCAGGAACTGGCAGTACTGGTAGGAGAGTTCGCCGAACGGGCCGATGAAGCCCAGGCACTGGAGCCGACAAGCCTGCTGGAGTTGCTGCAGAAGTTCGATGTGTATCGACGACCGCAACGCTTCGAGGATTTCATCGCCGCGTGCGAGATGGCTGCGCCAGGCTCGGCGTACCCTCAGGGCATGTACCTGCGGGGAGCCGCTGAAGCGGCGCGGGCAGTGGAGGTGAAGTCGCTGGTTGAGAAAGGACTGACCGGAAAGGCCTTGGGTGACGCACTGAAAGACAAACGGCTGAAGGCGCTCGAAGCATACCAATCAGCTTGATCTGCCCCCGCCCTTCGCGGCTAAACCCGCTCCCACAGGGATCGCGCCAGATTCTAAAAATTGAGCAAGACAGTTGCTCCCACAGGTTTTTCACCGCCCTCAACAGCGGCGCGATACCTGTGGGAGCGGGTTTACCCGCGAAGAGGGCGGTACTGGCTTACATCAGAGTCAGCTGCAACCCTCGCCATTCGAACGGCACCGGCGCCAGTACCTGTTCAATGCTCGCCTCCCGCCACAGCTGCCCCATGGACTTGCCCTCGCCCGGATGCACCAGTTCCGGTGCCAGCAACGACAACGGCCACAGCACAAAGGCGTTCTTCACGATCTCCGCCCGCGGCAGCACCAGACCATTGAACGTGCCACACAGGTCATCGAACATCAGTACATCGATATCCAGCGGCAGGCCCTTGCGATCCGGGGCGTAGCGGCCATTTTCGGCCTCGATGAACTTGAGCCGGCGGTCGAGTTCCAGCAGTGGCAGGTCGGTGCATCCGCGCACCACCAGGTTGTAAAACGGGCCGCTCTTGATTCCCACGGCCTGGCTCTCGAACACTGCGGAGCAGTGCATGTCACTGAGCATGCCAGCCAACGCATCAAGCCCCGCACACAAGTGCCGCTCGCGGTCGATGTTGCTGCCCAGCCCGAGATATACCGTACTCAGAGACATCCGCGCTCGATCTCCACGCCTACACCGCCACGGGCCGCAGGCACCGCGCCCGGCTTGGTCAGCTTCAGCCGCACCCAGGGGATGTTGAACTCGGCCATCAGCACCGCCACCAGACGCTCGGCGAAGGTCTCCACCAGCTCGAAGCGCGCCTGCTCGGCAAAGGCCTGGACGCGCGCCGAGACACTGGCATAGTCCAGCGCCAGTGACAGGTCGTCACCGGCCGCCGCCGGGCGGTTGTCCCAGGCGAAACTCAGGTCCAGGCGCAGGCACTGGCGAATATCCCGCTCCCAGTCATAGGCACCGATGACGGTATCGACTTCCAGGCCTTCGATGAACACTCTGTCCAAGCACTTCTCTCCACAGCACGACAAGGGCGACGGGCGCCGTTAGAATCAGGGCGTCCTCGCCCGGAATAGTTAGCATGTTTTGGTCACTGGCGCTGCTTGCCTACCTGCTCGGCTCTCTGTCCTTCGCCATCGTCCTGAGCCGCCTCAGCGGCAGCCCCGACCCGCGCTCCAGCGGCTCGGGCAATGCCGGCGCGACCAACATGCTACGCCTGGCAGGCCGCAAGCTGGCGATCCTGACGCTGCTCGGCGACCTGTGCAAGGGCATGTTGCCAGTACTGCTGGCCCGCCTGGCCGGGCTCGACCAGCAGGAACAGGCCTGGGTCGGCATCTGCGCGGTGCTCGGCCACCTGTTCCCGGTGTACTTCCGTTTCCAGGGCGGCAAGGGCGTGGCCACCGCCGCCGGCATGCTCATGGCGTTGTACTTTCCCGCCGCACTGCTGGCCATCGGCGCCTGGCTGCTGACCTTCTACCTGACCCGCACCAGCTCGCTGGCAGCCTTGATCGCCACGCCGCTGACGCTGCCATTGCTGGCCTGGCGCGAGCCCGAAGCGCTGTTGCCGATGACGGTGTTGACGATCCTGATCGTCTGGCGCCACCGCAACAACCTGCGTGACCTGTTCGCCGGGCGCGAACGCCATTTCTGAGGCGCGCGCATGACCCCGGCGCGGCTCACACCGCCGGCAACTGCTCCATCGGCCAGCGCGCCTGCACGCTGATGGCCAGGTCCTGCTGCTGCCCGGCCAGCAGGCGCTGGCAACCGGCGTAGGCGATCATCGCGCCGTTGTCAGTGCAGAACCGTGGACGGGCGTAATAGACATTGCCCTTGATGCTGGCCAGCATGTCTTCCAGCGAAGCACGCAAGGCGGTGTTGGCACTCACGCCGCCGGCGATGACCAGACGCTTGAGGCCTGTCTGCTTGAGGGCGCGCTTGCACTTGATGGTCAGAGTCTCCACCACCGCCTGCTGGAACGCCAGCGACACGTCGCAACGGGTTTGCTCGTTGTCGTCCCCGGCGTCGCGGCATTGCTGCCAGGTGTTCAGGGCGAAGGTCTTGAGGCCGCTGAAACTGAACTGCAGGCCTGGCCGATCGCACATCGGCCGCGGGAACACGAAGCGCCCGGGCGTGCCTTGCTCGGCCAGGCGGGCGATTTCCGGTCCACCCGGATAATTGAGGCCGATCAGCTTGGCGGTCTTGTCGAAGGCTTCGCCAGCGGCGTCGTCCAGGCTCTCGCCCAGCAGCTCGTACTGGCCGATGCCATCGACCCGCACCAGCTGGGTGTGGCCGCCCGACACCAACAAAGCGACGAACGGAAACTCCGGTGGCTGCTCCTCGAGCATCGGCGCCAGCAGATGGCCTTCCATATGGTGCACGCCGATCGCCGGAATATCCCAGGCGAAGGCCAGCGCCTGGGCGCAGGAGGCGCCCACCAGCAGCGCGCCGACCAGGCCAGGACCCGCGGTGTAGGCGATCGCGTCGATCTCGGTGGCGACGCAGTCGGCTTCCTGCAGCACCTGGCGAATCAGCGGCAGCATGCGCTTGACGTGGTCGCGCGAGGCGAGCTCGGGCACCACGCCGCCGTAGACGCGATGCAGGTCGATCTGGCTGAACAGCGCGTCGGCCAGCAGGCCGCGCTCACTGTCGTATAATGCGACGCCAGTTTCGTCGCAGGATGTTTCCAATCCCAGTACTAGCATGGGTCCGTGCCTTGTCGAGGCTGAATTCGAAGGCGCGCATGATAGTCCCCGTGTCCGGTGCCGACCAGCGGTTTTCGATCAGAGGCTTTGCATTCCGGCCAGCTAAGGGTTAACATCCGCAACCCTTGAAAACCGACGTTCTCCAGCACACCTTATGTTTTGCCAGGAGCACGTCTACCCCGGTAATGAATTAAGGTAGCCCTGGATGCCAGCCGTCAAAGTTAAAGAGAACGAACCCTTCGACGTAGCTCTGCGTCGTTTCAAGCGCTCCTGCGAAAAAGCCGGTGTACTGGCTGAAGTTCGTAGCCGCGAGTTTTACGAGAAGCCGACCGCCGAGCGCAAGCGCAAAGCCGCTGCCGCTGTAAAGCGTCACGCCAAGAAGGTTCAGCGCGAACAGCGCCGCGCCGTTCGTCTGTACTAAGTACAGCCGTTCTACGCAAAGCTTCTGCCATGCCCGGCCTCGTGCCGGGCTGATGGCAGCGGTCGCTTCAAACCCTTGGCCATGCGCCTTGGGTGCCCCGGCAAAAGCCATGGGCAACCTGCATCAACGCGTCAGAACTGGTCCTTGACCAGGCGTGCACGTCCTTTCTGACGAGCCCTTCATGGGCTGGTGACGAGCACACTCCTCTTCCTGCTAGATACCCCACGCCAAACCCGCGCACAAGCGTTTAGACTTGCCAGCTGCCAGATGACGAGACTGCCATGGCCGGGCTGATTCCCCAGAGCTTCATCGATGACCTTCTCAACCGCACCGACATCGTCGATGTGGTGAGTTCGCGCGTCCAGCTGAAGAAGACCGGCAAGAACCTGTCCGCCTGCTGCCCGTTCCACAAGGAAAAGAGCCCCTCCTTCACCGTCAGCCCCGACAAGCAGTTCTACTACTGCTTCGGCTGCGGCGCCGGCGGTAACGCGCTTGGCTTCATCATGGACCACGACAACCTGGACTTCCCCCAGGCGGTCGAGGAACTGGCCCGCGCGGCCGGCATGGAAGTACCCCGGGAAGAAGGCCGTCGCGGACAGAAGCCGCGCCAGCCAACCGATTCACCGCTGTACCCGCTGCTGGAAGCGGCCAGCGAGTTCTACCGCCAGGCCCTGCGCGGCCACGCCACCCGCAAGGCGGCGGTGGACTACCTCAAGGGCCGCGGCCTGTCCGGCGAGATCGCCCGCGACTTCGGCCTGGGCTTCGCCCCGCCGGGCTGGGACAACCTGCTCAAGCACCTGGGCGCCGACTCGCTGCAGCAGAAAGTGATGATCGACGCAGGCCTGCTGATCGAGAATGCCGAAAGCAGCAAGCGCTACGACCGCTTCCGCGACCGGGTGATGTTCCCGATCCGCGACAGCCGTGGCCGGGTTATCGCCTTCGGCGGCCGGGTACTGGGCGACGACAAGCCCAAGTACCTGAACTCCCCGGAAACCCCGGTGTTCCACAAGGGCCAGGAACTGTACGGCCTGTACGAGGCACGCAAGCACAACCGCAACCTCGACGAGATCATCGTGGTCGAGGGCTACATGGACGTCATCGCCCTGGCCCAGCAGGGCCTGCGCAACGCGGTGGCCACCCTCGGCACGTCCACCAGCGAGGAGCACCTCAAGCGCCTGTTCCGCGTGGTACCCAGCGTGTTGTTCTGCTTCGACGGCGACCAGGCCGGGCGCAAGGCCGCCTGGCGCGCCCTGGAGGCGACCCTGTCGAGCCTGCAGGATGGCCGCCGTGCGCGCTTCCTGTTCCTGCCCGAGGGCGAAGACCCGGACAGCCTGGTGCGCGCTGAAGGCACCGACGCCTTCCAGGCCCGCATCAACCAGCACGCCCAGCCACTGGCCGACTACTTCTTCGAACAGTTGAGCAACGAGGCCGACCCGCGCTCGCTGGAAGGCAAGGCGCACATGGTCACCCTCGCCGCACCACTGATCGAAAAGGTGCCGGGCGCCAATCTGCGCCAGTTGATGCGCAACCGCCTGAAGGAAATCACCGGCCTCGACCCGCAACAGATGGAGCAGTTGGCGCAGAGCGCGCCGACGCCCAGCGTGCCGGATTACGACCCCGGCTACGACTACGACGCAATGGCCAGCTACACGCCGGACCATGGCGAACTGCACTACCAGCCCGACTACGCCCCGGCGCAACAGGAGCAACGCCCCTGGACGCCGAACAAGGGCGGTGGCAAGAAGCAATGGGACGGCAAGCCGTGGGACAAGAAAGGTGGCAAGCCCTGGCAGCGCGACGGCCAGCGCGGTGAAGCCCCGCCACGGGTGCCGGCGCCGGTCGAGCCGCCGACGCTGTCGGCCCTGCGCACCCTGCTGCACCACCCGTTGCTGGCCGGCAAGGTCGAGGATGCCAGCCACTTCGCCGACGAAGAACAATTGTACAGTCAACTGCTGGTGGCGCTGATCGAGGCCGCGCAGAAGAATCCTAAGCTAAGCTCTATGCAGCTGATCGCACGCTGGCACGGCACCGAACAGGGCCGCCTGTTGCGCGCCCTGGCAGAAAAGGAGTGGTTGATCGATGCCGACAACCTTGAACAACAGTTTTTCGACACTATAACTAGTTTGTCCGCTCGCCAACGCGAGCGCAGCCTGGAACATCTGCTCAGGAAAGCGCGTCTAAGTGAACTGAGTACAGAGGAAAAATCTCAGCTGCTCGCCCTGCTGAGCCGCAATGTTCCCGCACAAAACCCGACCTCATCTGGCGCGTGAGGTCCAGGTTCGGGTATAATCCTCGGCTTGTTTTTTGCCCGCCAAGACCTTCAGTGGATAGGGTGTTATGTCCGGAAAAGCGCAACAGCAATCTCGTATCAAAGAGTTGATCACCCGCGGTCGTGAGCAGGGCTACCTGACTTACGCGGAGGTCAACGACCACCTGCCTGAGGATATTTCAGATCCGGAACAGGTGGAAGACATCATCCGCATGATCAACGACATGGGGATCAACGTATTCGAGAGTGCTCCGGATGCGGATGCCCTGTTGTTGGCGGAAGCCGACACCGACGAAGCCGCAGCCGAAGAAGCCGCCGCAGCGTTGGCGGCAGTAGAGACCGATATCGGCCGCACGACCGACCCGGTGCGCATGTACATGCGCGAAATGGGTACCGTCGAGCTGCTGACCCGCGAAGGCGAGATCGAAATCGCCAAGCGTATCGAGGAAGGCATCCGTGAAGTCATGGGCGCCATCGCTCACTTCCCGGGCACCGTCGACTACATCATCAGCGAATACGACCGCGTCACCGTCGAAGGCGGCCGTCTGTCCGATGTCCTCAGCGGTTATATCGACCCTGACGACAACATCGCCGCGCCGACCGAAGAAGTACCGATTCCAGGTGCCAAGGCCGCCGCTGCGAAGGAAGAAGAAGACGACGACGACGAAAACGCTGAAAGCAGCGATGACGAGGAAGAGACCGAAAGCGGTCCGGATCCGGTCGTTGCCGCGCAGCGCTTCGGTGCGGTCAAGGATCAGCTGGTCGACACCCTCAAGGTGCTGAAGAAACACGGTCGAGGCCACAAGGACAGCATCGGCGCCATGCAGGCCCTGGCTGACCTGTTCATGCCGATCAAGCTGGTACCGAAGCAGTTCGACGTACTGGTCGAGCGTGTACGCGGCGCCCTTGACCGCCTGCGCCAGCAAGAACGCGCCATCATGCAGCTGTGCGTGCGTGACGCGCGCATGCCGCGCGCCGACTTCCTGCGCCTGTTCCCGAGCAACGAAACCGACCAGACCTGGTCCGGTGACCTGGCCAAGCGCAACACCAAGTGGGCCGCCGCCCTGGGTGAAAAGGACGTAGCCATCGTTGCCTGCCAGCAGAAGTTGATCGACCTCGAGACCGAGACCGGCCTGACCGTCGCCGAGATCAAGGACATCAACCGTCGCATGTCCATCGGCGAAGCCAAGGCCCGCCGCGCCAAGAAGGAAATGGTCGAGGCGAACCTGCGTCTGGTGATCTCGATCGCCAAGAAGTACACCAACCGCGGCCTGCAGTTCCTCGACCTGATCCAGGAAGGCAACATCGGCTTGATGAAGGCGGTGGACAAGTTCGAATACCGTCGCGGCTACAAGTTCTCGACCTACGCCACCTGGTGGATCCGCCAGGCGATCACCCGCTCGATCGCCGACCAGGCGCGCACCATCCGTATTCCGGTGCACATGATCGAGACGATCAACAAGCTCAACCGCATTTCCCGGCAGATGCTGCAGGAAATGGGTCGCGAACCGACCCCGGAAGAGCTGGGCGAGCGCATGGAGATGCCTGAGGACAAGATCCGCAAGGTGTTGAAGATCGCCAAAGAGCCGATCTCCATGGAGACCCCGATCGGTGACGACGAAGATTCGCACCTGGGCGACTTCATCGAGGACTCCACCATGCAGTCCCCGATCGACGTGGCCACGGTCGAAAGCCTCAAGGAAGCGACCCGTGACGTGCTCTCGGGCCTGACCGCACGCGAAGCCAAGGTGCTGCGCATGCGTTTCGGCATCGACATGAACACCGACCACACCCTCGAAGAGGTAGGCAAGCAGTTCGACGTGACCCGCGAGCGGATCCGTCAGATCGAAGCCAAGGCGCTGCGCAAGCTGCGCCACCCGACGCGAAGCGAGCACCTGCGCTCCTTCCTCGACGAGTAAAGACGAACCCCGGCCCAGGCCGGGGTTTTTCTTATGTGACAGAAGGTCGTTGCCACGGTCTACCCAGCGGGCGAGATGCCCGTCTACACTCGAATCAGTCCCCCTGATCGAGAGGCCGCTATGCCCATGATGCCGGCCTTCCTGTTGCTGCTCCTGCTCGCCTGGAACACAACGGCCGGCGCCCTGACCCTGACCGACGAGGAACAAGCCTGGCTCAGCGCCCACCCACAGCTGCGCCTGGGCGTCGATGCTTCATGGCCGCCGTTCGAATTCCGCGACCAGGAAGGTCGCTACCAGGGATTGGCCGCCGATTACATCGCCCTGATCCAGGAACGCCTGGGGATCACCCTCAAGCCGATCGAGCCCAGCAGCTGGACCGAAGTGCTCGAACAGGCGCGCAGCAACCGCCTCGACCTGCTCCCCGGGATCATGTCCACCCCGGAGCGCCAGAACTACCTGGCCTTCACCCGCCCCTACCTGGACTTCCCGATCGTCATCCTCGCCCATTCCGGCGGCGCGCAACCACGCAACCTCAAGGACCTCTACGGCCTGAAGATCGCCGTGGTGGAGAACTACGCGCCTCACGAACTGCTGCGTACCCACCACCCGGACCTCAACCTGGTGGCCATGCCCAACGTCAGCTCGACCCTGCAGGCACTGGCCACCGACGAGGTCGACGCGGTGGTCGGCGACCTCGCCTCGAGCATCTGGAGCCTGCGTCAGCTAAAGCTGGACGGCCTGTACGTCAGCGGCGAGACCCCTTACCGCTACCAGCTGGCCATGGCCGTGCCCCGTCAGCAAAAGGTGCTGGTCGGCATCCTCGACAAGGTGATGGCCGACATGAGCAGCAGTGAAGTCAGCCACATCCAGCAACGCTGGGTGGGCAACGTCGTCGATCAGCGGACCTTCTGGCACGATGTACTGCTCTATGGCCTGCCGGCGGTGCTGATGCTGATGGCCATCCTGGCGGTGGTGATCCGCATCAACCGCCGCCTGAGTTCGGAGATTTCCCGGCGCATCGCCCTGGAACAGGAGCTGCGCAGCAGCGAGTACCACTACCGTGGCCTGATCGAGAGCCTGTCGGCGGTGGCCTGGGAGGCCGATGCCAACGACTTCAGCTACAGCTATGTCTCGCCCCACGCCGAGGACCTGCTCGGTTACCCCACGGGCGAGTGGCTCAAGCCCGGCTTCTGGCGCAGCATCCTGCACCCGGAGGATGCCCTCTGGGCGCAGGCCTACTGCGACAGTGAAACGGCGGCCGGACGCGATCACAGCCTCGACTACCGGGTGATCCGCGCCGACGGCCATACCCTGTGGGTGCGCAATATCGTCAGCATGATCGAGCACGGCCACAAGTCGCTGATGCGCGGGCTGATGATCGACATCAGCGAGACCAAGCATACCGAGGATGCCTTGCGCCTGTCGGAGCAGAAGTTCGCCTCGGTGTTCCAGCAATGCCCGGACATCCTGATCATCGCCCGACACAGCGACGGCTGCCTGCTGGAGGTCAACGAAGCGTTCGAGGAGCTGATCGGCCTGAATCCTGCGCAAGTGATCGGCCGCACCGCCACCGAGCTCGGCTTGTGGGGCGTGGCCGGCACCGGCCCGGCCTTGCTCGAACGCCTGCACCGCGGCGGCATCCGCAACCTGGAAATGACCTTCCGGCGCAACAACGGCGAACTGTTCACCGGCCTGACCTCGGCCGAAACCTTCGAACTGGACAACATGCCGGCACTGGTGGTGGCAATCCGCGACATCAGCCAGCTCAAGGAAACCCAGCAGCAGTTGCAGACCTCCGAGGAGAAGTTCGCCAAGGCCTTCCACGCCTCCCCCGACGGCCTGCTGCTCTCGCGCCAGAGCGACGGCCTGCTGCTGGAGGTCAACGAAGGTTTCTGCCGCCTGACCGGCTACGACATCAGCACCACGGTCGACCAGACCTCGCTGGACCTGGGCATCTGGGTCGACCTCAACGAGCGCCAGCGCCTGGTCGATCAACTGCAGCGCGATGGCTTCGTGCGCGACTTCAGCTGCCATATCCGCCGCAGCGACGGGCAGATCCGTCTCTGCGAGCTGTCCGCCCGGCCGCTGCCGATCGGCGGCGTCGACTGCATGCTGACCATCGCCCGCGACATCACCGAGCGCCACCTGATGCAGGAGAAGCTGCAACTGGCCGCCACGGTGTTCGAGAACACCGCCGAGGGCGTGCTGATCACCGACACCGACCAGCGCATCAGCGCGGTCAACCGCGCCTTCAGCGAGATCACCGGCTACAGCGAGATCGAAGCCCTCGGCCAGACTCCGCGCCTGCTCGCCTCCGGCCAGCACGACAGCGCCTTCTACGCCGCCATGTGGCACCAGCTGACCGCCGAGGGGCACTGGCAGGGCGAGATCTTCAACAAACGCAAGAACGGCGAACTGTACCCCGGCTGGCTGACCATCAGCGCCGTGCGCAACCACGAGCGCGAGATCACTCACTTCGTCGCCGTGTTCGCCGACATCTCCAGCCTCAAGCACGCCCAGGCCAAGCTCGACTACCAGGCCCACCACGACCCGCTCACCGGCCTGCCCAACCGCGCCCTGTTCGAAAGCCGCCTGCAGGCCGCGCTGAACTGCGCCCAGATATCCAACCGCCAGGGCGCGGTGCTGTTCCTCGACCTCGACCGCTTCAAGCACATCAACGACAGCCTCGGCCACCCGGTGGGCGACCTGCTGCTCAAGGGCATCGCCCAGCGCCTCAAGGAGCAGGTGCGCGACGTGGACACCGTGGCCCGCCTGGGTGGCGACGAGTTCATCATCCTCCTGCCCGGCCTGCACAAGCCCAGTGATGCCAGCGCCATCGCCAACAAGCTGCTGGCCGGCTTCCACGCGCCGTTCCAGGCCGGCGAGCACGAGTTCTTCACCAGCGCCAGCATCGGTATCAGCTTGTACCCGCAGGACGGTACCGATGTCGCCAGCCTGATCCGCAACGCCGACGCCGCGATGTACCGTTCCAAGGCCAAGGGTCGCAACCGCGTCGAGGCCTACACCCGCGAGCTCACCACCCAGGCCAGCGAACGCATTGCCCTGGAACACGAGCTGCGCCGCGCCATCGAGCGCAACGAGCTGAGCCTGTGCTATCAGCCCAAGTTCAGCCTCAAGACCCAGAGCCTGGTCGGCGCAGAGGCGCTGGTCCGCTGGACCCATCCCACTTTCGGCGAAGTGCCGCCCGAGCAGTTCATCCACCTGGCCGAGGAGAACGGCACCATCCTGCAGCTCGGCGACTGGGTGCTGGAGCAGGCCTGCCGGCAGATGCACGCCTGGAAGAAGGCCTACCATGCCTTTGGCCCGCTCTCGATCAACCTGGCCGGTGCCCAGTTGCGCCAGCCCAGCCTGGCCCGGCGTATCGAACAGCTGCTGCGCAGCTATCAGCTCAAGGCCGGCGACCTGCAGCTGGAGATCACCGAGAACTTCATCATGAGCCAGGCCGAGGAAGCGCTGAGCGTGCTGCATCAGCTCAAGCTGCTGGGCGTGCAGTTGGCCATCGACGACTTCGGCACCGGCTACTCCTCGCTCAGCTACCTCAAGCGCCTGCCGCTGGACATCCTCAAGATCGACCAGTCGTTCATCCGCGGCCTGCCCGACGATCCCCACGACGCCGCCATCGCCCGCGCCATCATCGCCCTGGGCCGCAGCATGCAGCTGACGATCATTGCCGAAGGCGTGGAAAACCAGGCGCAGCAGCGCTTCCTGGCCGCCGAAGGCTGCGAACAGATCCAGGGCTACATCGTCAGCCTGCCGCTGCCGCCGGAGGAGTTCGCGGCGACCTTTCTTCGCATAGCACAAACGGATCTTTCGGATGGCACGCTATCGAAACCCTCGTTATAATCCTGCGCACCTGCTGAGGGCCTATAGCTCAGTTGGTTAGAGCAGAGGACTCATAATCCTTTGGTCCACGGTTCGAGTCCGTGTGGGCCCACCATCTTCGAAGCCGCGCATTGCGCGGCTTTTGCGTTTTTGGCGGGATCGCCTCAGATACGGAATGCTCATTTGCAACGCGTAAACCCGAGTGCGAGCCGGGTCCTTTCCTCATCCGTTTTTGTGGGGCCGGCATCGCCTACGCCGCCCGGCCTGACTTTTGCTCGACGACTATTCGCACACATTCTACTTGTCAGCCGGCTCGAAGCGCTCGCCACGAAACACCCGACGTGGATTGCCACGCTCGATGCGGTGATGGAACAACCGCCGCTCCGCGCGCAGTTCGCTGTCGACCTGCTCTGCCTGTTGCGCCAGGCGTTGACCGATGAGCAGCAGCGCCAAGCGTTTGTTGGCGTGCTGGCTACGCTCGCTCTGTACCTTGACGCTGACGCCGCTGGCCAGGTGCGTGGCGCGCACTGCCGAGTCGGTGGTGTTGACATGCTGACCACCCGGCCCGGACGAACGCAAGGTCTCGAAGTGGATCTCGCTCGCCAATTCCGGTGCCGGTGGCGCAAACCGTGCGCCCCCAAAGAACCAGTTCTTGCGCGCATGCCCTGGCCGGTACGGACTGCTGCACGTCCATTGCAGCGAGCCCGTCCAGTGATCCGCCAGGCGCTCGGCCTGCTCGCCATCCAGTGCCAGCAACACCGAGCGCAAGGTACCGCGCCGCGACCCCGGCTCTTCTTCGAGTATCCGTACCGCCACGGCCTGGGCATCCGCTTCGGCCTGCAGCCTGAGCAATGCCTTGGCCACTGCCAGGGCACATTCTTCCGGCCCCTGAGCCGCCGAGAGTTGCAGTAGGATCATCAGCAGCACCCTCCGCGCGTCTTGTAGGTGAGCACCGGTTTCAGTCGTGCCAGCACGCGAACCAACCCCGCTTCACGCAAGGCACCCACCACCGAGTCGATAGCCTTGTAGGCCTCCGGCGCTTCCTCGTAGATCAGCGCCCGGTCGGCGCAGATCACGCGGCTGCCTAATGCCGTACGACTCAGCTGCTCGACGCTGTAGCGCGAGGCGAGGCGGTCCTTGCACTCGCTGCGCATCCATTTGCGTCCGGCGCCATGGGCCAGGGACAACAGGCTGCGCTCGTCGGCGATCGGCTGTACCAAGTAGCTGTAGTCGCCGCGCGAACCAGGGATCACCACCGCCCCCTGATCCGACGGTGTGGCGCCTTTGCGATGCAGCCAACCATCGAGCCCGTCGACCTGCGCTGGCGACACCAGGTTGTGGTTGATGTCGAGCAGTACATCGCCATCGGCACGCAAGCGGTCGAGCATGCGCCGGGCAATCAACTGACGGTTGGCTTCGGCAAAACGCAGCGCGCCGTCGTGCCGGCCCAGGTAATGAGTGCTGGCCTCGCTGCCCGCCTCCAGTCCGTGATGACCGAACAGGTCGACCTGCTCACGCAAGATCGCCTCGCCCAAACCACGCGAGCCGCTGTGCACCAGCAACAGCAGGTGTTTGCGCTCGATGCCCAAGGCTGCCAGGGCCGCATCGTCGTAGTTTTCATCGAGTTGCTGCAGCTCGGCGAAGTGGTTACCACCACCAATGGTGCCTAGAGAACGCTCGTGCCCCGTGGCAGGCAAACCGAAGCTGGCGACGGCCTCCTGCCACGTCTCGTCGAGCGGCAGGTCGAGGTTGCCAAGGCGTTTCTCCAGCTTGTCCAGATGCAGCTTGGCGGTCGGGATGTCCGTGCGCCACAGCGCCATGCCACAGCCGATGTCATTGCCGACCAGCGCCGGGTACAAACGCCCCACGGAAAAGAATGCCGCGCCGACCGGATAGCCACGCCCCGGATGCAGGTCCGGCATGCCGGCCACCCGATGCATGCCCCCTAGGCGAGCGGTGGTTTCGAGTTGTTGGATCGCTTTTCCTTCGATCCAGGTGTCGTCCGCGGCGACCAATACGGCGCCGTCGGACAAATTGCGAATGCAAGTGCCCATAGTCCAATCCTGATGGGTTGAAACAAAAAGATGTTCGGATTGGCAGGCCAGAGGCCGGGCGTTGCGGTACCGCTAACGAGTAGCGGCGAATGCGTTCAAGCCAGGCGCGACCTGCAAAGGGTGATCGACTGTTGCATGATGTACCTCCTTTGCTGTCGGGTGAGAGAAGGCGGGCATCTTAGGTGTGTAATTGCCACCTTGCAACAACCTTGATCACATTTTCACCAGGAGAACAACGTCATGGCCGAAAAACCTGACCGCTCCGCGGTACAAAAAACAATACACTGGCAGTACAGTGCCCAGCTTCCCCTGGATTTGTAGCTCGGGTCGCTCTGACCAGCGGCAAAGTGCCTTTAGCACACCCGTTCTATTTCGCCATTACTGCCGCGTTTCTAGAATCCCTCCATCGCTTCGGCACCGGGTCGGAGCCCAGTGATCGAGGGAACGTCACATGAACATCCAAGGAACGCTTGGGGCCCTGCTCATTGCACCCATGCTGGTAACACTCGCCGGTTGTGTAGCGCCGGGTTCCTACAACCAGGGCCAGCAGCCCAGCCAGATGGCCGGCGGCAACGCCCCGTGCACGCCCAGTGCGACCGACAACCTGATCTCCACCGGCCGCAGCCTGCTGAGCATCGCCAACTCGGTGCTGGAAACCAAGAACAGCATGAACGGCACCTCGGCCACCTATGACCAGCGCATGCAGTTGGCGGAGAACGCCCAGAAGGTCAACAAGGGCAACCAGATGCTCGACAACGTCGAAAGCATGACCGCTG
Organism: Pseudomonas sp. RtIB026; assembly: GCF_016861355.2. Classification (NCBI taxonomy): domain Bacteria; kingdom Pseudomonadati; phylum Pseudomonadota; class Gammaproteobacteria; order Pseudomonadales; family Pseudomonadaceae; genus Pseudomonas; species Pseudomonas sp. RtIB026. The sequence continues at coordinate 215,038 of NZ_AP023348.2, forward strand.
GCCTGAAGTCGCCTTGTGCCACCACGGCGCAGACCAGCGCCGCGCGTTGATCGAAAACGACTGGGGTCGCTCTGTGGCCCATCGCGGGGCAAGCCCGCTCCCACGCAATCGCCCGCCAATGCGCGAAGCCTGTGGGAGCGGGCTTGCCCGCGATGGGCTGCGCAGCAGCCCCAGTCGATTCAATCTCGCGGCGACTCAAGCAGACGCCAGCACCTTGCACCCGCGCCGCGAGATCTCGATCCGCGAATAACTGGCTTCACCCAGCTCGCTGATCCGGTCAAGGCAGGCGGCAGGGTCGTGCAGCGGCAGTTCCAGCAACTGCCGGGTATCGCGCTCCCACCAGCGCGATGCCAGCAGACGCTCGATCATCGCTTCCGGGTATCGAAAACGCACGACCTTGGCCGGAAAGCCCGCCACCACGGCGTAGGGCGGTACGTCCCGGGTGACCAGGGCGCGGGTAGCAATGATCGCGCCCGTGCCCACCTCGACGCCTTCCATGATCATCGCGCCTTCGCCGATCCACACGTCGTGGCCGATACGCGCCGGTGTGCTCGGCGGTTCGTATTGCCACTGGGTGCCGGTGAACTGGAAAGGGTGGGAACTCAGCCAGTCGGTCGGGTGGGCGTATTTTTCCTGGCCGATGACCACCGCACTGCCAATGGAGCAGTAACGCCCGATCGATTCGACCACCTGCAGCGAACCGCCGCTGCGGATATAGGTATGAGCCCCGATCGCGACGTCGAGGGTGGCGGCGCTGACCGCCACATCGCCCATGCGCACTTCGGCTTCGAGCGCCAGCTTCGCCCGCTTGCCGAACTTGGAAATGCCTGTGCTCACCTTGCAACCGTGTTGGCGAATCCATCGCCGCCAGTACCAGTCCTTGAACTTCATGGGTCAATCACTCCTGCCATGGTCCAGGCTGCCCGATGGCAGCGGCCTGCCATCGTACCGTCTTGTCGGCGCAATACCAGCCCCGGACGCCTCTGTGCGCCTTGCGCGAAGCGGTCGCGCTTGCATAGGCTAGCAGCTCGACAAAAGAGACCTACCATGCCGGCCACCTCCTCCATCGCCCTTGACGCCATCGATCGCCAGTTGATCGCGCTGCTGCAGATCAATGCCCGCGAAAGCGTCGCCACCCTCGCCCGCCAGCTGGGCATCGCCCGCACCACGGTGAACTCGCGGCTCGAGCGCCTGGAGCGCAACAAGGTGATCACCGGCTATGGTGTGCGCCTGGGCCAGCGCCTGATCGGCGGCGGCCTGCAGGCGTACGTGGGGATCAAGGCGCAGCCGCGCTCGGGCAAGGACATCGTGCGCCACCTCAGCGCCATGGGGCAGGTCCAGCAGTTGTGCGCGGTCAGTGGCGAGTTCGACTACGTGGCCTGGCTGCTCAGCGACTCGCCGGAGCAACTGGACCAGTTGCTCGACCTGATCGGCAGCCTCGACGGGGTGGAGAAGACCACCACGTCGATCATCCTCAGCAGCAAGGTGGACCGCGGCCAGCCGGGCTGACCGCGACGCCCGGCCCTCAGGCCTCCATCGCTTCGAGCAGCCCTTCCAGCAGCGCGCGTACCGTTTCCGCCGAATGCAGGATCGACCAGATCATCGCCCGCCCCGCCTCGGGGGCATGGTGCTGGGCGTATTCATCGGCGATTTCCTGGATGGCCCGGGCCAGCATGCTGGCGTGGACCAGGGCATCGGCGGCATCGACGCCGGGGCGCACGGTGAAGATGGGGGGATGGCTGGACTGGCAGGAGCAGAAGGACTGCTCGGTGGTCGGGTTCAGGGAGAGGGGTGGGTCGGGGACGATCTTTTTCATAGCGCAGTATCCAAGTTGAGCCAGGGTTTACTGCCATCTGCATCCTTCTCACGGGAATTGGGTGGCAGCCGTACGCGGGGTGAGAATCCGGCCAACTTGGAAACCGGCCAGGCAAAAGCCTGCCCGCGCAAGGCTGCCATAACGCATGCCTCGGCGCTCAAGTTGGAAGAGGGTTCTCACGCCCGCTCACCGAATAGGCGGTGACCGGCTGAAGTTAACCGCGAAGGGTTCTCCCAAACTGCCAGACCGAGGCTACATGGCTCGTAGGATACTTCCTGTTATTACATGTCTCTGTAGGACCAAGCTGATTCTCTCCAGCGCGACGTAGACTTTGTGGGAGCGGGCTTGCCCCGCGATCACGGGCTGAGCCCGTGCCATGACCCGATAATCACTATGCGGCCCAATTCGCGGGGCAAGCCCGCTCCCACAAGGTATGCATCTCGCCTCAAGACTTGGGAACCCGCCAAGTGAAACAACTTGAAAGTAATATTCTATACGTAGATCACGTACAGAAATGGCAACATGGCGCACCTGAAAAGCAGGAGCCACCAATGCCACGCAACATCTTCACTGAACTCACCGAAGGCTTCGACGCCCTCGCCCATGAGCGCGCCGGCAAACTGACCCTGCGCTCGCACAAGGTGACCTTCGAGGAGCTTGCCCCGCTGGCCCCCAACGAACTGACCGAACTGCGCCAGCGCCTGAACATGTCCCGGGCAGTGTTTGCCGCCTACCTGCGCACCAACGCCCGCACCCTGGAGAGCTGGGAACAGGGCCGCTCCAAGCCCAACGCCCAGGCCGTGGCACTCATCCGACTGGTGCAGAAGTACCCTGAAACCGTCGAGCACCTGGCATCGCTGAGCTGATTCGTCAGTATTGAATAAGTATGAATCATTAAGACGAAACAAATCACATAACGACGCCACTCTGCACCTTAATAACGAGCACCCCACTTCATAAAATGGCCACCAGGCATTCTCTATACTCAGGCTCCGCCCCCTGCGCAGCCCCTGGCAAGGTCATTACATGAACAAGAAAAACCGCCACCCCGCCGACGGCAAGAAACCCATCACCATCTTCGGCCCCGACTTCCCGTTCGCCTTCGACGACTGGCTGGAGCACCCGGCCGGCCTGGGCAGCATTCCCAAGGAGCGCCATGGCGAAGAGGTGGCGATCGTCGGTGGCGGTATCGCCGGGCTGGTGGCGGCCTACGAGCTGATGAAGCTGGGCCTCAAGCCGGTGGTGTACGAGGCCTCCAAGCTGGGTGGCCGGCTGCGCTCGCAGGCGTTCAACGGCACCGACGGCATCGTCGCCGAACTGGGCGGCATGCGCTTCCCGGTGTCGTCCACGGCGTTCTACCACTACGTCGACAAGCTGGGCCTGGAGACCAAGCCCTTCCCCAACCCGCTGACCCCAGCTTCGGGCAGCACGGTCATCGACCTGGAAGGCCAAACCTACTACGCCGAGAAATCCGCCGACCTGCCGCAGCTGTTCCACGAAGTGGCCGAGGCCTGGGCCGACGCCCTGGAGAGCGGCGCGCAGTTCGGTGATATCCAGCAGGCCATCCGCGACCGCGACGTGCCGCGCCTCAAGGACCTGTGGAACAAGCTGGTACCGCTGTGGGACGACCGCACCTTCTATGACTTCGTCGCCACCTCGCGCTCGTTCGCCAAGTTGAGCTTCCAGCACCGCGAAGTGTTCGGCCAGGTCGGTTTCGGCACCGGCGGCTGGGATTCGGACTTCCCCAACTCGATGCTGGAAATCTTCCGCGTGGTGATGACCAACTGCGACGATCACCAGCACCTGGTGGTCGGCGGCGTCGAGCAGGTACCGCAGGGCATCTGGCGCCATGTGCCGGAGCGTTGCGCCCACTGGCCGGCCGGCACCAGCCTCAGCGGCCTGCACGGCGGCGCGCCGCGCACCGGGGTCAAGCGCATCGCCCGCGCCGCCGATGGCCGCCTGGCGGTCACCGACAACTACGGCGACGTGCGCCATTACGCAGCTGTGCTCACCACCTGCCAGAGCTGGCTGCTGACCACCCAGATCGACTGCGAGGAGTCGCTGTTCTCGCAGAAGATGTGGATGGCCCTGGACCGCACCCGCTACATGCAGTCGTCGAAGACCTTCGTCATGGTCGACCGGCCGTTCTGGAAGGACAAGGACCCGGAAACCGGCCGCGACCTGATGAGCATGACCCTCACCGATCGCCTGACCCGCGGCACCTACCTGTTCGACAACGGCGACGACAAGCCGGGGGTGATCTGCCTGTCCTACGCGTGGATGAGCGACGCCCTGAAGATGCTGCCGCACCCGACCGAAAAACGCGTGCAACTGGCCCTCGACGCACTGAAGAAGATCTACCCCAAGACCGATATCGCCGGGCATATCATCGGCGACCCGATCACCATCTCGTGGGAGGCCGACCCGCACTTCCTCGGCGCCTTCAAGGGCGCGCTGCCGGGCCACTACCGCTACAACCAGCGCATGTACGCGCACTTCATGCAGCAGGACATGCCCGCCGAACAGCGCGGCATATTCATCGCCGGTGACGATGTGTCGTGGACCCCGGCCTGGGTGGAAGGCGCGGTGCAGACTTCGCTCAATGCGGTGTGGGGTATCATCAACCACTTCGGTGGCCAGACCCACCCGGACAACCCCGGCCCGGGCGATGTGTTCCACGAGCTCGGCCCGATCGCCCTGGCCGACTGAGCGGAGGAGTAGCCTCATGCGCATCGCCCTGTTCCAGGGCACGCCCAAGCCGTTGGACGTGCCCGGCAATCTCGAGCGCCTGCAGCACCAGGCCCAGCAGGCGGCCGCCCGTGGCGCGCAGTTGCTGGTGTGCCCGGAGATGTTCCTCAGCGGCTACAACATCGGCCTGGACCAGGTGGAACGCCTGGCCGAGGCCGAGGACGGCCCCTCGGCCATGAGCGTCGTCGAGATCGCCCAGGCGCACCGGATCGCCATCGTCTATGGCTACCCGGAACAGGCCGAGGACGGGTCGATCCACAACAGCGTGCAACTGATCGACGCCCATGGCCGCAGCCTGTGCAACTACCGCAAGACCCACCTGTTCGGCGAGCTGGACCGCTCGATGTTCAGCCCCGGCGCCGATCACTTCCCGGTGGTCGAGCTGGACGGCTGGAAGGTCGGGCTGCTGATCTGCTACGACATCGAGTTCCCGGAAAACGCCCGGCGCCTGGCGCTGAACGGTGCCGAGCTGATCCTGGTGCCAACGGCGAACATGGCGCCTTATGACTTCGTCTGCCAGGTGACCGTGCGCTCGCGGGCGCAGGAGAACCAGTGTTATCTGGTGTACGCCAACTACTGCGGCAGCGAGGGCAAGATCCGGTATTGCGGGCAGAGCAGCATCGTCGGGCCGGATGGTGATGTGCTGGTGATGGGCGGGGATGAGGAAGGACTGTTATTGGCAGACCTGCAGCGTGAGCGGGTATTGAAAGGGCGGGAGGCGTTTCCCTACCTGGCGGACTTGCGTCGGGATCTGCATTAACAGCCAGTCCTTTCAGGGTATTGAGAATTGGCGCTCGGCTTGGAGCTGCCGGGGCTGCTTTGCAGCCCTTTCGCGGCACAAGGCCGCTCCTACAGGGGGGCGCGGTCGCCTGTAGGAGCGGCCTTGTGCCGCGAAAAGGCCAGAACAGACAACCTCGGCATTGCGCGCTAGCATGGCGTCATGTCCGATGCCATTCGCCACCTCACCCTCGCCAACGGCCTGCACCTGACCCTGCGCCACGCGCCACGCCTCAAGCGCGCGGCGGCTGCGCTGCGGGTGCATGCCGGCAGCCACGACGCACCAGCGCGCTGGCCGGGCCTGGCGCACTTTCTCGAACACCTGTTCTTCCTCGGTAATACGCGTTTTCCGCTGGACGACGGCCTGATGCGCTACGTCCAGGGCCTGGGTGGCCAGGTCAACGCCAGCACCCGCGAGCGCACCACCGACTTCTTCTTCGAAGTGCCCCCCGTGGCGCTGGCTGGTGGGCTGGAGCGTCTGTGCCAAATGCTCGCCGAGCCGGACTTCGCCATCGAACGCCAGCGCCGCGAGCGGGAAGTGATCCATGCCGAGTTCATCGCCTGGTCGCGCAACCCCGAGGCACAGCGTCAGTTCGCCCTGTTGCAGTCGGTGTCGGCGCGCCATCCGCTGAGCGGCTTCCATGCTGGCAACCGTCATAGCCTGCCGCTGGAAAGCCAGGCCTTCCAGCAAGGACTGAGGCAGTTCCACCACGACTTCTACCAGGGCGGGCAACTCACCCTGAGCCTGGCCGGCCCGCAGCCGCTGGATGAGCTGGCGCACCTGGGCAGGCAGTTCGGCGGGCTGTTCGCCAAGGGCGAAAGCGTCACCCGGCAACGGCCACCCGCCTTGCTCGACGCGCCGCTGCACCAACCAGACGCCTGGGGCAACCGCCGCGACCTACTGTTCGCCCATGACGGACTGCCGGATGGCGCGGAACAGGCGCTCGAACTGCTGCTGGCCCAGCTCAACGACAGCCAGCCCGGCGGTTGGCTGAACGCCTTGCGCCGGCGCGGCTGGCTGCAGGGCTACAAGGCGCAACAACTCCACGCCCATGCCGGGCAGTTGCTCTGGCATGTCCAGCTGCAGCTGTCGGACCAGGCCTGCCTGGCCGAGACCCGGGAGCTGCTGCACGGCTGGCTGGGTTTTCTGCGACAACAGGACCACAAGCAACTGAACGATCGCTTCACCCGCCTGCAGCAACGCCATGAACAGGCCGCCAGCGCACTGGAACTGGCCCAGCGCGACAGTGCCGGCCGGCCTTTCGCAGGGCTCGGGACACAAGGCCTGGACGCCTTCGCCGCACTGCTGTGGGACTTGCCTTCCTCGGCTGCCGGAGATTGGCAGTTGCCCCCCGATGAAGCGCTGCTGGCAACCGAACTACCCGCGACCAGCACGCCGTTGCCAGCAGGGCTCGATATCGGCGACTGCCTGCCGCCCTCTCGCCAGTTTGCGACCCTCGACCTGCGTTGGCACATTCCTTCGCCGTTGCGTCAGCGCATGCAGGTCGTTCTGCAACACAGCCTGCAACCCCTGCGCGAGCGGGCCGCGCAGGCGGCGCTGCAACTGGGCTTCGAGACCCTTGGCGAGTACTGGCAGTTGCGCCTGGCGGGGCATCCGCTGGCCGTGATCATTGCCACGCAGGAAGCCCTGACCTTGCTGCGCGCGCCGGCCCGAGAGCATTGGCACTCGCCAACGGCAGCCGAAGCGCCGCTGATTCCGATCCGTGCCCTGCTGAAGGCACTGCCGGACGCCTTACTGAAGGGTGAGGGTCAATCGCAGCCAGCCTGCACCCTGGACCAGTCGCGGCTCGACACACTCTGGCAGCAGGCACGCTGGCAGGGATTGGCGCAAGGGTTCACCCCCGCCCAACAGGGCGCCCTGGGCACGGCACTGCAAGACCTCATGGGACAACCGATCGCCGCCTCGCCAGCGCGCCCGATCCTCGGACGCCGTTGGCAGCAGGTCCCGACTTCGGGCAGCGAGCCCGCGCTGTTGCTGTTCTGTCCGCTGCCGGCTGATCTGCAGGCCGCCGGTCGCCTGCTCGCCCACGTGCTGCAAGGCCCGTTCTATCAGCGCCTGCGCGTCGAGCTGCAGCTGGGTTACGCCGTGTTCAGCGCCTTTCGTCAGATCGAAGGCTACGCCGGGCTGCTGTTCGGCGTGCAATCGCCGCACGCCGACCACGCACAGATCCTCGGCCATCTGCTGGACCTGCTGCGCCAGGGCGTCGCACTGGCCCCAGCGGCGCGAGCGCAGCTGGCAGATCAGTTCGACGAGACAGCGATGGCCAACGCCGATATCACGCAATGGGCCTGGCAGGCACATATCGCGACACACAATGCCGACCTGTCGCGCATGCGAGGGTCTATCCTCAATGTCGAACAAGGCCAGCTGGATGCATTGCTCCAGCAGTTGCTCGATGCCAGCCACGGTTGGTTGTGCCTGGCCAATGCCGCCGCCCCGGACGCCGAATGGCTATGAAAAAAGGCGGGATTGTTACCGCAAATGCAATGGCGCTTTTCGAAGAATTAACCTTTCGGTACAAATTTTTCTTGTAAGATAGCGCAATCTCGGCCAATGGAACCTCTCTCTCCGGGGAGTACCCAATAGTGAGCCGACCACCCCAAACCCCATCCGGAAGGAGCAAGCCCATGTGGACCAAACCTGCATACACTGACCTGCGTATCGGCTTCGAAGTGACCATGTACTTCGCCAACCGTTAAGCGTCTGCGCGGTTCGACGCCTCGGCCCGCCGGGGCGTTTGCGTTTTTCCGATACGGCTTTCGGGCTAACCTTTGCGGCTAGAGAGTACCCATGTACATCCAGATCCTCGGTTCCGCCGCCGGTGGCGGGTTCCCCCAGTGGAACTGCAACTGCGCCAACTGCAAGGGCTACCGTGACGGTACCCTGCGTGCCACGGCGCGCACCCAGTCGTCCATCGCCCTGTCCGACGACGGCGAGCACTGGATCCTGTGCAATGCCTCGCCGGACATCCGCGCACAGCTCCAGGCGTTCGCGCCGATGCAGCCGGCACGCGCCCTGCGCGACACCGGTATCGACGCCATCGTCCTGCTCGACAGCCAGATCGACCACACCACCGGCCTGCTCAGCCTGCGCGAGGGCTGCCCGCACCAGGTGTGGTGCACCGACATGGTCCACCAGGACCTGACCACCGGTTTTCCGCTGTTCAACATGCTCAGCCACTGGAACGGCGGCCTGGTGTGGAACCGCATCGAGCTCGAAGGCAGCTTCGTCATCGACGCCTGCCCGAACCTGCGCCTCACCCCCTTCCCCCTGCGCAGCGCCGCGCCGCCCTACTCCCCGCACCGCTTCGACCCGCACCCGGGCGACAACCTCGGGCTGCTGGTGGAGGACACCCGCACCGGCGGCAAGCTGTTCTACGCGCCGGGCCTGGGCCAGGTCGACGCCAAGCTGCTGGAGATGATGCACGGCGCCGACTGCCTGCTGGTCGACGGCACCCTGTGGGAGGATGATGAGATGCAGCGCCGCGGCGTCGGCACCCGCACCGGCCGCGAGATGGGCCATCTGGCGCAGAACGGCGCGGGCGGCATGCTCGAGGTACTGGATGGCTTCCCGCGCCAGCGCAAGGTGCTTATCCACATCAACAACACCAACCCGATCCTCGACGAAGACTCGCCGGAACGCGCCGAAGTGCAGCGCCGGGGCGTGGAAGTCGCCTTCGATGGCATGAGCATCGTGTTGTAAGGGCAGCCCTTGCACAACGTGGGAGCGGGCTTGCCCCGCGATAGCGATGGTGAGGCTGACGCCGCCATCGCGGGTCAAGCCCGCTCCCACGTACAACGAACCATCACAGGAGCCCTCCATGAGCGATGCAATGCCCCTGTCCCCTGCCGAGTTCGAGCAGGCCCTGCGCGCCAAGGGCGCCTACTACCACATCCATCACCCCTACCATGTGGCGATGTATGAAGGCCGCGCCAGCCGCGAGCAGATCCAGGGCTGGGTGGCCAACCGCTTTTACTACCAGGTCAACATCCCGATGAAGGATGCCGCGATCCTGGCCAACTGCCCGGACCGCGAAGTGCGCCGCGAGTGGATCCAGCGCCTGCTCGACCACGATGGCGCGCCCGGCGAGGACGGCGGCATCGAGGCCTGGTTGCGCCTCGGCCAGGCCGTGGGCCTGGACCCCGACCAGTTGCGCAGCCAGGAACTGGTGCTGCCCGGCGTGCGCTTCGCGGTCGACGCCTACGTCAACTTCGCCCGCCGCGCCAGCTGGCAGGAAGCCGCCAGCAGCTCGCTGACCGAACTGTTCGCCCCGCAGATCCACCAGTCGCGCCTGGACAGCTGGCCGCAGCACTATCCGTGGATCGACCCGGCCGGCTACGAATACTTCCGCACCCGCCTGGGCCAGGCCCGGCGCGATGTGGAGCACGGCCTGGCGATCACCCTGCAGCACTACACCACCCGCGAGGGGCAGGAACGCATGCTGCAGATCCTGCAGTTCAAGCTGGATATCCTGTGGAGCATGCTCGACGCCATGAGCATGGCCTATGAACTGAACCGCCCGCCCTATCACAGCGTCACCCGCGAGCGGGTCTGGCACAAGGGGATCACCCTATGAGTTTCGACCGTCAACAGGTGCCCGCCTGGCGCCCCGGCTACCGTTTCCAGTACGAGCCGGCGCAGAAGGGCCATGTGCTGCTGTACCCCGAAGGGATGATCAAGCTCAACGACAGCGCCGGGCTGATCGGCGGGCTCATCGATGGCCAGCGCAGTGTCGCTTTGATCATCGCCGAACTCGAGCAGCAGTTCCCCGGTGTGCCCGAAGTCGCCGACGACATCGAGCAATTCATGGAGGTGGCCCGTGCCGAACACTGGATCACCCTCGCCTGAGGTACCGGTAGGCCTGCCGCTGTGGCTGCTGGCCGAACTCACCTACCGCTGCCCGCTGCAGTGCCCGTACTGCTCCAACCCGCTGGACTTCGCCGAGCAGGGCAAGGAGCTGAGCACCGAGCAGTGGTTCAAGGTGATGGCCGAAGCCCGCGAGATGGGCGCCGCGCAGATCGGCTTTTCCGGCGGCGAGCCGCTGGTGCGCCAGGACCTCGCCGATCTGATCGGCGAAGCCCGGCGCCTGGGCTACTACACCAACCTGATCACCTCCGGCATCGGCCTGACCGAGCAGAAGATCGCCGCGTTCAAGCAGGCCGGGCTGGACCATATCCAGATCAGCTTCCAGGCCAGCGACGAGCAGGTGAACAACCTGCTGGCCGGCTCGAAGAAAGCCTTCGCGCAGAAGCTGGAGATGGCCCGGGCGGTGAAGGCCCATGGCTACCCGATGGTGCTCAATTTCGTCACCCATCGGCACAATATCGACAAGATCGACCGCATCATCGAGCTGTGCCTGGCCCTTGAAGCCGACTTCGTAGAGCTGGCCACCTGCCAGTTCTACGGCTGGGCGCACCTCAACCGCCTGGGCCTGCTGCCGACCCGCGCCCAGCTGGAGCGGGCCGAGCGCATCACCAACGAGTACCGGGACAAGCTCAAGGCCGAAGGCAAGCCGTGCAAGCTGATCTTCGTCACCCCGGACTACTACGAAGAGCGCCCCAAGGCCTGCATGAACGGCTGGGGCAGCCTGTTCCTGACCATCACGCCGGATGGCACCGCGTTGCCCTGCCATGGCGCGCGCCAGCTGCCGGTGCAGTTCCCCAATGTGCGCGACCACGACCTGCGGCATATCTGGTACGACTCGTTCGGTTTCAACCGCTTCCGTGGCTATGACTGGATGCCCGAACCGTGCCGCTCATGCGACGAGAAGGAAAAGGACTTCGGCGGCTGCCGTTGCCAGGCCTTCATGCTCACCGGCGACGCCAGCAAGGCGGACCCGGTGTGCGCCAAGTCGCCGGACCATGGCATCATCCTCAAGGCCCGCGAGGAGGCCGAACACGCAACGCTGGAGATCGAACAAATGACCTTCCGCAACGAGCGCAATTCCCATGTCATCGCCCGTGGCTGAGTTCAGCGCCGCCCAGGCGGTGGCCGCCGGCACCGACTTCGCCGAGCTCAAGGTCGGCGCGCAAGGTGTGTTCTGGAATGAGTTCCGCCCCGCCGATGGCGCCTGCCGGGTCTGGCACTGGCGCGATCAGCAGGCCCGCTGCCTGACCCCGGACGGATTCAGTGTGCGCAGCCGGGTCTATGAGTACGGTGGCGGCAGCTTCTGCCTGGGCGACGACGGGCTGGTATTCGTCAACGAAAAGGACCAACAGGTCTACCTGCAGGCCCTGGATGGCAGCCCACCGCGCCCGCTTACCCACGCCGACGACTGCCGCTATGGCGATGTGCAGTGGCAGGCCGGCCAGGTGCTCGCCGTCGAAGAGCAGCATGGCGAACAGGTCGTGCATCGCCTGGTGAGCCTCTCGCCGGAGCATCGACAAATCCTGGCCGAAGGGGCCGACTTCTACGCCTCGCCCACGCTGAGCCACGATGGGGAACGCCTGGCCTGGATCGAGTGGGACCGCCCGGCCCAACCCTGGACCGTCACCCGCCTGATGTGCCGGGAACGCGAACCGTCTGGCGCCTGGGGCCCGGCACGCTGTATCGCCGGGCAGGACGAATCGCTGCAACAGCCACGCTTCGACGAACAAGGCCGCTTGTATTGCCTGTCCGACCGCGACGGTTTCTGGCAGCCCTGGGGCGAACGCGACGGCCACTGGCAACGCCTGCCCGCCGCGCTCGCCGACCATGCCGCCGCCCCCTGGCAACTGGGCGCCAGCACCTGGCTGGCCCTTGGCCCCGCCAGCTATCTGGCCAGCTGGTTCGAGGACGGTTTCGGGCAACTGGGGCTGCGCCGCGCCGATGGCGAAGTGGAGCGTTATGCCAGTGCGTACACGCGTTTCCGTAGCCTGGCGCTGGATGACGGACAGCTCTACGCCGTATCCGCCTCGCCGATCAGCCCAGCGGCCGTGATCGCCATCGACCGGCGCAGCCACGAAGTCCAGGTGCTGGCAGGTGGCGCCGAGGTGCTGCCCGCCGAGGACATCAGCCTCCCACAGCCGATCCGTTACGCCAGTGGCGAAGGCGAGGCCAACGGATTCTTCTACCCGGCCATGCAAGGCTCGGATGGGCCATCGCCGCTGGTGGTGTTCATTCACGGCGGCCCGACTTCGGCCTGCTACCCGGTGCTCGACCCGCGCATCCAGTACTGGACCCAGCGCGGCTTTGCCGTCGCCGACCTCAACTACCGGGGCAGCAGCGGCTATGGTCGCGCCTACCGCCAGGCACTGCACCTGAACTGGGGAGCGAGTGATGTGGAAGATGCCTGCGCGGCGGTCGCCCATCTTGCCGGCCTGGGCCTGATCGACCCTGATCAGGCCTTCATTCGTGGCGGCAGCGCCGGCGGCTACACCACCCTTTGCGCCCTGGCCTTCCGGGACGTCTTCCGCGGCGGCGCCAGCCTGTACGGTGTCAGCGACCCCGAGGCGCTGGGCCGGGCCACCCACAAGTTCGAAGGCGACTACCTGGACTGGCTGATCGGCGACCCCCGGCGCGATGCCGAGCGTTATCGCCAGCGCACGCCCCTGCTGCACGCCGGGCAGATCAAGGTGCCGGTGATTTTCTTCCAGGGTGAGCTGGACGCGGTGGTGGTGCCGGAGCAGACCCGCAGCATGCTTGAAGCGCTCAAGGCCAAGGGTATCGAGGCCGAGGGGCATTTCTACGCGGGCGAGCGGCATGGCTTTCGCCAGGCGGCGAACCTGGCGCATGCGCTCGAGGAAGAGTGGAAGTTCTATTGCAGGTTGCTAAGCCAGGCAACGCCATCCCTGTAGGAGCGGCCTTGTGCCGCGAAAGGGCCGCGAAGCGGCCCCGGCGATATCTGCTTTACCGCTGAGAACCTGGGGCTGCTTTGCAGCCCTTTCGCGGCACAAGGCCGCTCCTACAGGGGCCGCGTGTCCCCTAGCGCTTGGCGATGATGTACACCGCGTGCACGATCCCGGGGATATAGCCCAGCAAGGTCAGCAGGATATTCAACCAGAACGCGCCACCGAACCCCACCTGGAGGAACACGCCCAGCGGCGGCAGGATGATGGCGATGATGATGCGGATGAAGTCCATGTGCTGCGCTCCTTGAGGGTGTATCAACACAGACTAGCCGTGCCTGGCAGAGGTTCCACCGGGCAAAAAAAACGCCCCGGGCCATGTATTTCAGACCAGGGGCGATGCGCAGGAACGCCAGACGGTTCGTGGAAATTCTGTATGCCGGAGCAACCGGTCAGGCCGGCACTTCGCGGCGGTTATGCTGCTGGGCATGCAGGCGGGCGAACGCCCGGGCCAGGCGCAGCAGCATCTCGTCGATATTGCCCTTGCTCACGGTCAGCGCCGGCGAGAACCGCACCACGTCGGCCTGCGGCGCATTGAGCAGCAAGCCCTCCTGCAGCGCGGCCTCGACCAGTTGCGCCGCGCTGTCTTCACGCAGTTGCAGGCCCCACAGCAGCCCCTCGCCACGCACCTCGCCCTGGCCGTAGCGACCCGCCAGGCGGCTCAGGCCATCGCGCAGGTGCCGGCCACTGTCCAGCACCTGCTCGAAGAAGCCCGCCTCCAGCACGGTCTGCAACACGGCCAGCCCGGCGGCGCTCATCAGCGCGTTGCCATGGTGGCTGCCTTCCAGCTCGCCCGGTTCGGCGCAGCAGGCGCGGCCACGGGCCAGTAGCGCCGCCAGGGGCACGCCGCCGCCCAGGCCCTTGCCGAGGGTGATGATGTCGGCCCGTACGCCGTAGGACTCTTCTGCCAATAGGGCGCCGCAGCGGCCTACACCTGTCTGTACTTCATCGAGGATCAGCAGGATGCCCAGCTCACGGCACAGGCGCTCGACACCCTGGAGGTAATCACGGGTGGCCGGAATCACGCCGGCTTCTCCCTGGATCGGCTCGAGCATGATCGCCACGGTGCGCGAGTCGACCGCCGCGTGCAGCGCCGCCAGGTCGTTGAACGGCACCTTGCTGAAGCCCGGCAGGCCGGGCTCGCAGCGGTTGCACGGCAGCGGGTCGGAGGCCGACAAGGCCCCCAGGGTGCGACCATGGCAGCCCTGGCTGGCGGTGATGATGTGATAGGCGCCGTTGCGGTGCAGCTGGCCCCACTTGCGCGCCAGCTTGATCGCGCCCTCGCAGGCTTCTGCACCGCTGTTGAGCAGGTAGGCCTGGTCACTGCCGGTGCGCTGGCACAATAGCTCGACCAGGCTCAGCAGGCCGCGGCTGTGATAGCCGGCGCCGGGATTGATCAGCGCCTGGGCCTGGTTGCCCAGCGCCTTGACCAGCACGCTCGGGCTGTGGCCCAGGCTGTTGACCGCGCAGCCCTGGGTGAAGTCCAGGTAGGCGTGCCCCTCGCTGTCCCACAGCCAGGAACCCTGACCACGCACGAACACCTGCGGCGCGCGCTCGGTGCTGGGCATCAGCCGCTCGCGGGAGAGCTGCGCGCCGGCCGGCTCGATCACCGGAGCACGCTTGGGCTCGGCGACGGCGGGCGCCGAACGGCGCAGGTTGAACAGGTTCATCAGGGCTCCGGCCAATCACGGGTGGGCGGTCAAGGTTCCGGTCTGGCGCCGGAATCGGATATTTTGCCTTGCCTATCAAAAGTGTTTTTCATCCGGGGTAACAATCGCCTGAATAGCCGCTGTAACCCTTTGGAATACGGCGATAGACTAGGCTTGCGGTCGGTTCCCGGCCATTTCGTTTTTCCAGCTTTTTCGATAAGTATCACTTATGGATTTTCGCCAACTGCGTTACTTCGTCGCGGTCTACGAAGAGGGCCATGTGGGCCGTGCCGCCGAGCGTCTGTCACTGTCACAGCCGGCACTGTCGCAGCAGATCCGCCAACTGGAACACAGCCTTGACCTGAGCCTGTTCGAACGCAGCAACAAGCGCCTGCTGCCCACGCTGGCCGCCCACACCCTGTACAACCATGCCGTGCCCCTGCTCGACGGCCTGCAACGGGCCCATGAAGCCATGGGCAACTTCAAGGGCCAGTCGCTGCGCACCCTGGCCATCGGCGTGCTGCAGACCGTGCGGCCAAGCCTGGTACCGCAGTTGCTGGAACGGGTGCGCAAGGCCCAGCCGCATCTGGTGGTGCAGATCTATGAACTGTCGGGGTCGGAGATCGAGCGGCGCCTGCTCAATGGCGGCCTGGACATCGGCATCAGCTACCTGCCGCCGCGCCAGCCCGGGCTGCATGGTTTGCTGCTGTACGAGGATGAACTGCAGCTGGTGATCCCCAGGACCCACCCGCTCAAAGACTTCAAGAAGGTCTCGATCCGCCAGGCGGCGGAGCTGCCGATGCTGATGCTCGGCGAGGAGTTCCAGATCCGCCAGATCTGGAAGGCGCAACTGGCCAGCCAGGGTCGCAGGCCCCAGGTACAGGCCGAGATGAACAACATGGCGGGGATCCTCGACAGCCTGGCGCACACGGCGCTGGCAACCATCCTGCCGGGCAGGGCCAAGGATGCCGCACAGGACGATCAGGAACTGCTGTGGAAGCCCCTGAGCGAGCCGCGGGTGCCGCTGAAGGTTGGCCTGGTGTTCCGCGATGCCCAGCGCCAGCAGGCTTCGGTGGAGCTGCTGCGGACCCTGCTGGAGGAAGAAGCCGACCCGCGCCAGCTGGGCGTCTCGCCTCTGGACGTGCTCGGCTGAAAAACACGCGCACAAAGAAAACCCCGCCTAAGCGGGGTTTTCCAGACTGTTTCCCTTCGACATCCCTATCATCCCGCCGTCCTGGCAGGAAATCCTTCGTGTCCCTGTTCTAGCTTTTCGCGCTTCCTGCGCTACTTCCGTGTAAGGCGTCCTGCTCTGTCCATTGCGCGTCCTGCGCTACGTCCATGTAAGAAAGAGTAACCGTGGATCCAATCTTAGGAAAGAGGCGAAACGTCACCACGTCGTGTAAGCCAAAGCTTACAAAAGCAGCCCATTCACAAACACGCCGCCCTGACAAAACAAAAGGCCGCCCCTACAGACGGATTGCATCCCCCTTGTAGGAGCGGCCTCGCCGAGGCGTCGGACCGGCCGGATGGGCTGCAACGCAGCCCCAAAATGGTCAGAACTGCGCAGCGTCCAGCAGGTACAGCGACTCGCTCCCCGCCTTCACCGATGCCACCAGCGAGTGAACCCGTGGCAGCAAACGTGCGAAGTAGAACCGTGCCGTGCCCAGCTTGGCGCCGTAGAAGTCGGCATCCCCTTCACCGGCCTTGGCCGCCCGCGCCATCAGTGCCCACATATAGGCGTAAGCGACATAGCCGAACGCATGCAGGTACTCGACCGAGGCCGCGCCGATTTCGTTGGGGTTGCCCTTGGCCTGGTCCAGCACCCAGGCGGTCAGCTCATCGAGCTGGTCAAGGGATGCCGCCAGCGGCTTGGTGAATTCACCCAGCTCGCCGCCGGCAGTGGCGATGAACTGGCGGATCTCGTCGGCGAACAGCGTGTAGTAGGCGCCGCCGCTGGCCACCACCTTGCGGCCTACCAGGTCCAGCGCCTGGATACCGTTGGTGCCTTCGTAGATCTGGGTGATACGCACATCGCGCACCAGCTGCTCCTGGCCCCATTCGCGGATGTAGCCATGGCCACCGAAGACCTGCTGGCCATGCACGGTGCACTCCAGGCCCAGGTCGGTGAGGAAGGCCTTGGCCACCGGGGTCAGCAGCGCCACCAGCTCCTCGCTGCGCTTGCGGGTCGCGGCGTCTTCGCTGTACTTGGCGCTGTCGAGCTGCATCGCCACATAGGTGGAGAACGCGCGACCGCCTTCGGTCAGCGCCTTCATGGTCAGCAGCATGCGGCGCACGTCCGGGTGGACGATGATCGGGTCGGCCACCTTGTCCTTGGCCTGCGGGCCGGTCGGGGCACGGCTCTGCAGACGGTCGCGGGCGTACTCCACGGCGTTCTGGTAGGAACGCTCGGCCGAAGCCAGGCCCTGGATGCCGACACCCAGGCGCTCGTAGTTCATCATGGTGAACATGGCCGCCAGGCCCTTGTTCGGCTCGCCGACGATGTAGCCGACCGCTTCGTCGAAGTTCATCACGCAGGTGGCCGAGCCCTGGATGCCCATCTTGTGCTCGATCGAGCCGCAAGTGGCCGGGTTGCGCGCGCCGAGGCTGCCGTCCTGGTTGACCAGGAACTTGGGCACCAGGAACAGCGAGATACCTTTCGGGCCTGCCGGGGCGTCCGGCAGCTTGGCCAGCACCAGGTGGATGATGTTCTCGGTGAGGTCGTGCTCGCCGCCGGTGATGAAGATCTTGGTGCCGCTGACCTTGTAGCTGCCGTCGGCCTGGGGTTCGGCCTTGGTGCGGATGATGCCCAGGTCGGTACCGGCGTGGGGCTCGGTGAGGCACATGGAACCGGCCCAGACACCGGCGTACATGTTCGGCAGGTACTGTTCCTTGAGCGCTTCACTGGCGTGGGCGTTGATCGACAGGCAGGCGCCGGCGGTCAGCATCGGGTACAGGCCGAAGGCCAGGCTCGAGGCGTTGACCATCTCCTCGACCTGGGCCGAGACGGCCTTGGGCATGCCCATGCCACCGAAGAGCGGATCACCGCCAACGCCGACCCAGCCCCCTTCGGCGTAGGTCTGGTAGGCCTCGATGAAGCCCGCCGGGGTACGCACCGAACCGTTGTCCCAGTGGCAACCCTCTTCGTCGGCGGCGCGGCTCAGCGGCGCGATGGTCTTGCCGGTGACCTTGCCGGCCTCCTCCAGCACGGCCATGGCCGTGTCCGCATCGACGGCCTCGGCCAGGGCGGGCAGTTGCGACCAGAGCGTGGCCACGTCGAAGACTTCATTGAGGACGAAGCGCATATCGCGCAGGGGCGCTTTATATTCAGCCATGACAACCTCTCGCTATCGGGGTCGGGGCGGCCCGTCGGGGCCGCGGCACTGGGATGACCGCAGTGTAACCGAACAACTTTTACGAGACATAGGGTCATCATGCGACCGAATAGTCTTACATAGTCACACGAAAATTCACGCCATGCGCACGGCGCCGCGCCGTGACTGCTGGCCGAAGGTCATGACACAGTTGCGCCCCGCGCCCTTGGCGCTGTACAGCGCCTGGTCGGCGGACTTGAGCACTTCGTCGGGGTTGCGGTGCTCGGCCTGGCGCTCGGCCACGCCGATGCTGATGGTTACCGACACCGTGGTATTGGCCCCTCCGACACGGCGCTGGCGACCCGCGGAATCATCCTGCGGACGGCTGTTCTGGTCACGCAACTGGATGGCGTAGTTGGCGATCATCTCGCGCACCGCCTCCAGGTGCGGCAGGCACTCTTCGGCGGTCTTGGCGGCGAACACCAGGGCGAATTCCTCGCCACCGTAACGGTAGGCGCGCCCGCCGCCAGTCACCTTGGACAGGCGGCTGGCGACCAGGCGCAGTACCTGGTCGCCGACATCGTGGCCGTGGGTGTCGTTGAATTTCTTGAAGTGGTCGACGTCGGTCATGGCGATCACATAGTTGCGCCCCAGGCGCTGCATGCGCTCGTTCAGGGCGCGCCGCCCGGGCAGGCCGGTGAGTTCGTCGCGGAAGGCCATCTGGTAGGCCTCGTGGGACACCGCGGCGGCGATCATCAGCATCACCTGGCTGCACATGATGTTCAGGGTGAACGGCAGGATGAAGGTCTTGGGCAGCATCCAGAAGATGCCGATCAGGCCGATGATCTGCGCGGCATGCAAGGGCCTTGGCTCACGCAGGTACTGCACCACCAGCAGGATGAACACCGCCAGGAACAAGGGGTAGGCCAGCTGGATCAGGCTCATCCACTGACCATGCAGCGCGGGCCAGCGGATCTCGGCCAGCCAGCCCAGCAGCGCCTCGGGAAAACTCTGCTCCAGCGCCACCGCCACGCTGCTCACGGCGAACAGCACGGCGAAGCGTGCCAGCAGGTCCTGGGCCAGGTGGGTGCGTTCCTGCCACGCCCCGTACAGGCCGAACAGCGCCGGCAGCAGCAGGCACACCAGGTGGAAGATCACCGCCGCATCCTCGCGGACCCGGCCGTTGTCGCGGTAGTAATCGGTCTGGGTATCGAGCAGGAAATAGGCGACGTACACCGTGACCATCAGGAACAGCTCGCGCTGGCGGCGGTACACGGCGCAGTAGGCGCCCCCCAGCAACAGCACCAAGGTGGGTAGAACGTTGAACAGCGATGTGAAGAAGACGCTGAGGTCCCTCACATAGGCTGCCGCAAGCCCTGCCAGCAACAGAATCAGCGAAGGCAGGAAGTGGCTCGCGCGTACAGCGGATAGACGAAACAAGGGTAATCTCCGACCCGGCAGATCAATAATGGCATTGTGCCCCTACTTCATCGGCAGTGCACATGAATAGATGAATACAGATGCCCGCTTTAACGGCAGATCAGGGGCCAAGCTTGAGACTTTCTCGTTACTGGATGCGACATTCCTGATTTCGCGCGATCCCTGTAGGAGCGGCCTTGAGCCGCGAAAGGGCTGCGCAGCGGCCCCAGGATTCAGCGTTGAAACAAAGATCGCCGGGGCCGCTTTGCGGCCCTTTCGCGGCACAAGGCCGCTCCTACAGGGGGTTCGTGTAAAAACCCGGGCGAAAAAAAACCGCCTGCCGGTGAGGGCAGGCGGTTTTTGGTACAACCAACCGGTTTAGATGGACAGACCGAAGTCTTCTTCCTTCATCGCCATCAGGTTGTCGGCGCCGGACAGGATCGCCGCGACGTGGCTGCGGGTACGCGGCAGGATGCGCTGGAAGTAGAAGCGCGCGGTCTGCAGCTTGGCGGTGTAGAACGCCTCTTCGCTGGTGCCGGCTGCCAGTTTCTCGGCGGCCAGGCGGGCGATGTCGGCCCAGAAGTAGGCCAGGCACGCGTAGCCGGAGTACATCAGGTAGTCCACCGAAGCGGCACCCACTTCCTCGCGGTCCTTCATCGCGGCCATGCCGATCTTCATGGTCAGCTCGCCCCACTCCTTGTTGATCGCGGCCAGTGGCTCGACGAACTCCTTGGTGGCGGCGTTGCCTTCCTGCCCTTGGCAGAACTTGTGGACGATCTTGGTGAAGCCCTTGAGCGCCTCGCCTTGGGTCATCAGCACTTTACGGCCGAGCAGGTCGAGGGCCTGGATACCGGTGGTGCCTTCGTACAGCATGGAGATACGGCTGTCGCGCACGTTCTGCTCCATGCCCCACTCGGCGATGAAGCCGTGGCCGCCGTAGATCTGCACACCGTGGTTGGCGGCCTCGAAGCCGACTTCGGTCATGAACGCCTTGGCGATCGGGGTCAGGAAGGCCAGCAGGGCGTCGGCCTTCTTGCGCTCTTCCTCGTCCTGGCTGTACTTGACGATGTCCACCTGCTTGGCGGTGAAGTACACCATCGCACGGTTGCCTTCGGCGAAGGCCTTCATGGTCAGCAGCATGCGACGCACATCCGGGTGGACGATGATCGGGTCAGCGGCTTTTTCTGGTGCTTTCGGGCCGGTCAGCGAGCGCATCTGCAGGCGGTCACGGGCGTACTTCAGGCCACCCTGGAACGCCACTTCGGCGTGGGCCAGGCCTTGCAGCGCGGTGCCCAGGCGAGCAGTGTTCATGAAGGTGAACATGCAGTTCAGGCCCTTGTTGGCCGGGCCGATCAGGTAACCGGTGGCGCCGTCGAAGTTCATCACGCAGGTGGCGTTGCCGTGGATGCCCATCTTGTGCTCGAGGGAGCCGCAGCTCACGCCGTTGCGCTCGCCCGCGCCGCCTTCGGCGTTGGGCAGGAACTTCGGCACGATGAACAGCGAGATGCCCTTGGTGCCGGCAGGGGCATCGGGCAGGCGGGCCAGGACGATGTGGACGATGTTGTCGGCCATGTCGTGTTCACCGGCCGAGATGAAGATCTTGGTGCCGGAAACCTTGTAGCTGCCGTCGGCCTGAGGTTCGGCCTTGGTGCGCAGCATCCCCAGGTCGGTGCCGCAGTGCGGCTCGGTCAGGCACATGGTGCCGGTCCACTCGCCGGATACCAGCTTGGTGAGATAAGTCTCTTGCTGCTCGGGAGTGCCGTGCTCGGAGATGGTGTTCATCGCGCCGTGGGACAGGCCTGGGTACATGCCCCACGACCAGTTCGATTCGCCAACCATTTCGCTGAGCGTGAGGCCCAGCGACTCGGGCAGGCCCTGGCCGCCGTGCTCGATGTCATGGGCCAGGCTCGGCCAGCCACCCTCGACGAACTGCTCATAGGCTTCCTTGAAGCCGGTCGGTGTCTTCACGCCCGACTCGCTCCAGGTGCAGCCTTCGAGGTCGCCGACACGGTTCAGCGGGGCCAGGACCTGCTCACAGAATTTCGCGCCTTCTTCCAGGATCGCGTTGACCATGTCGGGCGTGGCGTCCTGGCAGCCCGGCAGGCTCTGATAGTGCGCCTCATAGCCGAGCAGCTCGTCGCGGACGAAGCGGATATCACGCAAGGGGGCTTTGTAATCAGGCATTGCGATGAACCTCTGTGATGAGTTCGGTGGGGAGACCGCGGATACCGACCAGCTCTTGGCGGCTTTCGGTCAAACAGTTGTTTGAAACTTACGTTTAGGTGGCCTCGCTGTCAAGGTGGGTGAACGATGGCGTTTATGCCGCCGAATATGACATTTACGCCAAGCACCCTTAAACGCATCGCGGGGCAAGCCCGCTCCCACGAATGGAAGCGGGCTTGCCCCGCGAAGTAAGCGAATGGGATTCAGCGGGTCAGACGTAGGTGTCGATGAACCGACCGAGCATTTCATCGGAAGCCTTGGCGACTTTGACGCCGAGTTCGACTTCGTGCTTGCCCAGGGCCAGTTGCACGGTGCTGGTGGCCAGGTCCAACTGCTGGCTGCGGTCTACACCGCGCAGGCGCTCGGCCTGGTATTCAGTGGATTGCCCGCTGGTGCCTCGCTCGACAGCGCCGCTGGCAATCTGCTGGGCGGCCTGGTCGACACGGTTCTGGCCATTCTGGATGGCACCCAGGCCCGCGTAGAAGGCGGAGCTCGCATTGATTTCCATGTCAGGACTCCATGACGCTGGATGATGAACAGGCCTTATTAAAGCAGCAGACAGGGAAAAAGGCCCGTTTAAATCCCTAATAGCCTAGTGCCAGCCAATAGGCAAAGGCCTAATCCAGCAGGTCCAGTTGCAAATGCGCAGCCACTGCCTCCGCGCCAGCCTGCTTCAACCAAGGCACCCGCCCCAGGCAGGGCGCGGGCAGGCGCTCGGCCAGGCTGGACAGGTTTTCTTCCAGGCGCGATGTACGCGGATCGACGATGTTCGCCACCCATCCCGCCAGTTGCAGGCCGTCCCGGGCGATGGCTTCGGCACTGAGCAAGGCGTGGTTGATGCACCCAAGCCGTACGCCCACCACCAGGATCACCGGCAGCTTCAAGGCAATGGCCAGGTCCGACAGGTTGGCATGGTCGGACAACGGCACGCGCCAGCCACCGGCGCCTTCGATCAAGGTGAAGTCGGCATTTTGCGCCAGCACCTGCTGCATGGCATCGCGCAGCGCCGGCACGCTCAACGCCACCCCGGCCTCGCGGGCCGCCACATGCGGGGCGATAGCCGGCTCGAAGGCGAAGGGGTTGACTGCTTCATAGGACAACTTGACCGAGCTTTCGTCGATCAGCGCCAGGGCGTCGCTGTTGCGCAGCCCCTTGGCCGTCACCACGCACCCGGACGCCACCGGCTTGGCCGCCAGGGTGCTCAACCCCAGTTGCCGCGCCGCATGCAGCAAACCCGCGGCGATGGTGGTCTTGCCGACATCGGTGTCGGTGCCGGCAATGAAATAGGCCTGGCTCATGTCACTGCTCCCCGCCCAACGGCTTGCGCAGGACGCCATAGACCACCTGGTAGGTGGCCGGCAGGCCTTGCGCCTGGCGGTACTGTTCGTAGGCCTGCAACAGGCCCTGCATCCGTGCCCGCCCGGTGAGCCCCGACGGGCGCCCCGGATTGAGGTTGTGCGCGCCCAGCGCCTTGAGCTCATGGGTCAGGCTGCGCACGTCGGGATAATGCAGCACGTGAGGACGCCGCTCCAGATCGATCAATTCCAGCCCGCTGTCACCGCACAGGCGCTGGTAATCCTCGAAACGCCGGAAGCGATTGACGTGCACCATGCCATCCACGGCCTGCCAGCTGGCGCGCAATTCATCGAGAGTGCCCACGCACAGGCTGCTGAAGGCCAGCACGCCGCCGGGGCGCAGCACCCGCCGCGCCTCGCCCAACACGCTGGCGAACTGGCCGCACCACTGCACCGCCAGGCTGCTGAACAACAGATCAATACTGTCATCGCGCAACGGCAGGCGCTCGGCGTCGCCCGCCACATGATGCCGGGCGCCGCCCTGCTCGCGGGCATGGCGCAGCATCCCTTCGGCGATATCCACCGCAACGCCGCCCGCATCCGCGAAGCGCTCGGCCAGCACCCGGCTGAAGTGGCCGGTACCGCTGCCCATGTCCAGCCAGCGCTCAGGCGCGAGGCCGCTGGGCAGCTTTTCCAGCAGCGCGATGCCCACGGCGCGCTGCAAGGCCGCGACGCTGTCGTAGCTGGCCGCAGCGCGGGAAAACGAAGCCGCCACCTGGCGCTTGTCCGGCAACGCGCCGGGCAGGGTGGGCTGGGAAAGGTCAGTCATCGCCACTCTCATGCAGGAAACTCTTGATGCCCGCCGCCAGCTCCTGGGGATACTCCAGCAGGAAGGCGTGGGAACTGTCTTCGACCAGACCGACTTCCACGTCGGGCAGCAGGTCGCTCAGGGCCTGGGCCGCTTCCACCGGCACCAGCGCGTCACTGCCGGCGAACAGGTGCAGCTGCGGGCCGCCGTATTGCTCCAGGGCAGTGCGGGTATCGAGGCTGGCCAGTACTTCCAGCCCGATGGCCAGGTACAGCGGATCGGTGTCGGGCACGCCCACCCCCAGCTGCCGCAGCAAGGTGCGGGGTTGCTGCGCGCCCTCGCTGCACAGGGTGCGGAAGCGCTTGAGGGTGACATGGGTGTGGCTGCGGCAGCCGTCCAGGAAGGTGCCGAAGGTATCGGCGGGCATGCCGTGCGGCCAGTCCGGCCGGGCCACGAAGCAGGGATTGCTGGCCAGGGTGAGCAAGCCGCAACAGTGGTCGCCGCGCTTGTGCGCCAGAGCGCTGGCGAGCATGCCGCCCAGCGACCAGCCGCCCAGCCACACGTCGGTCGGCAGCTTGCGGTCCAGATGCTCGACCCAGGCCTGGACATCGCTGTCGGCCAATTCAGGTAGCGGCATCAGCTCGACCTGCAGGCGTGGATCCTGGGCGCGCAGGCTGGCGGCCAGCGGCTCCAGTGAAGCGGTGCCCAGGCCCCAGCCGGGCAGGAGGATCAGTCGGTTACGCATCGGCGGACTCCAGCTGTGGATAACACTCGGCCAATGCATTCAACAATAGCTGGACCTGCGCCTCACTGTGGGCGGCGCTCAGGGTCACCCGCAAGCGAGCGCTGCCGGCGGGCACGGTGGGTGGGCGAATCGCCGTGACCAGCAACCCGCGCTCACGCAACAGGCGGGACAACGCCAGCGTCCGGGCCGCATCGCCGATCAGGATCGGCTGGATCGCCGTATGGCTGTCCATCAGGGTCAGGCCGATCTGCTCAGCGCCCGTGCGGAACTGCCGGATCAGCGCGGCCAGGTGCTCGCGCCGCCAGTGTTCGCGGCGCAGCAAGTCCAGGGCCTTGAGCGTGGCGCAGGCCAGCGCCGGTGGCTGGCTGGTGGTGTAGATATAGGGCCGGGCGAACTGCACCAGTGCCTCGATCAGTTCCTCGCTACCGGCGACGAAGGCGCCGGAGGTACCGCAGGCCTTGCCCAGCGTGCCGATCAGCACCGGCACATCCTCGACACCCAGGCCGCAATGCTCGACCAGGCCACCGCCATTGGCGCCCAAGGTCCCCAGGCCATGGGCATCGTCGACCATCAACCAGGCACCGCGTGCGCGGGCCTCCCTGGCCAGGGCCGGCAGGTCGGCGCAGTCGCCGTCCATGCTGAACACGCCGTCGGTGACCACCAGAGTATTGCCGGTGGCCTTGCCCAGGCGGCTGGCCAGGCTGGCCGGATCGTTGTGCAGGTAGCGGCTGAAGCGGGCGCCGCTGAGCAGGCCGCCGTCGAGCAGGGAGGCGTGGTTGAGGCGGTCCTGCAACACCGTGTCGCCCTGCCCGACCAGCGCGGTGATCGCACCGAGGTTGGCCATGTAGCCGGTGGAGAACAGCAACGCGCGCGGCCGGCCCGTCAGCTCGGCCAGCGCCTCCTCCACCTCATGGTGCGGGGTGCTGTGGCCGATCACCAGGTGCGAGGCACCGCCACCGACACCCCAGCGCTCGGCGCCGTCACGCCAGGCCTTGATCACTTCGGGATGATTGGCCAGGCCCAGGTAGTCGTTGCTGCAGAAGGCCAGCAGCGGCTGGCCATCGACCACCACCTGCGGCCCCTGCGGGCTTTCAAGCAGTGGTCGCTGGCGGTACAGGTCGGCGGCACGCCGTTCGGCCAGGCGCGCGGCGAGATCGAAGGCCATGCTCAGGCCGAGGCTGCGTCGTAGAACAACTCGCTGCTGCGCTGCTCGACCAGCGCCTGCTCGATGGCGGCCTGGTGCACTTCGTCGGCGTGCTCCTCACGGGCCTCCGGCTGGATACCGAGGCGGGCGAACAGCTGCATGTCCTTGTCGGCCTGCGGGTTGCCGGTGGTCAGCAGTTTCTCGCCGTAGAAGATCGAGTTGGCGCCGGCCATGAACGCCAGGGCCTGCATCTGCTCGTTCATCTGCTCGCGACCGGCCGACAGGCGCACATGGGACTTGGGCATGAGGATCCGGGCCACGGCCAGCATGCGGATGAAGTCGAACGGGTCGACGTCCTCTTCATCGGCCAGCGGCGTGCCGGCGACCTTGACCAGCATGTTGATCGGCACCGACTCCGGGTGCTCGGGCAGGTTGGCCAGCTGGATCAGCAGGCCTGCGCGGTCGTCCAGCGACTCGCCCATGCCGAGGATACCGCCGGAGCAGATCTTCATGCCGGCATCGCGCACGTAGGCCAGGGTCTGCAGACGCTCGCTGTAGGTGCGGGTGGTGATGATGCTGGTGTAGAACTCCGGCGAGGTGTCGAGGTTGTGGTTGTAGTAGTCAAGGCCCGCCTGGGCCAGGGCCTGGGTCTGCTCCTGGTCGAGTTTGCCGAGGGTCATGCAGGTTTCCAGGCCCATGGCCTTGACCCCTTTGACCATCTCCAGCACGTAGGGCATGTCCTTGGCCGACGGGTGCTTCCACGCCGCGCCCATGCAGAAGCGGGTTGAACCGATGGCCTTGGCCCGGGCGGCCTCCTCCAGCACTTTCTGCACTTCCATCAGCTTCTGCTTTTCCAGCCCGGTGTTGTAGTGACCGGACTGCGGACAATATTTGCAATCTTCCGGGCAGGCGCCGGTCTTGATCGACAGCAGCGTGGAAACCTGCACGCGATTGGGGTCGAAGTGCGCGCGGTGCACGGTCTGGGCCTGGAACAGCAAGTCGTTGAACGGCTGCTGGAACAGGGCCTTGACCTCGGCCAGGGACCAGTCGTGACGTGTGGTTGCAATTGCGCTGGCGCTCATCGGCGTTTCCTTATCTATGGTCTGACTGACGCCGGGACAGGAAAACCCTCCAGCGCATCACGGATAGCACGCATAGTTACGGAAGGCCTCATGCACTGTCAACCAATCAAGAACAAGCTGGTTTACATCTGTACAAATATCGACCAATTCTGTTTGCTCTGCGACGAGCCTGCCGAGCAGCCCTATCCCTTGTGCATCGCTTGCGAGCAGGCGCTGCCCTGGCTGGACGAGCAGTGCCGCCGTTGCGCGCTGCCCCTGGCCATCGACGGCCTTCTCTGCGGCGGTTGCAGCCGCCGCCCTCCCGCATTCAGCCAAGTGATCGCGCCGTGGCATTACGGTTTTCCCATCGACACCCTGGTCAGCCGTTTCAAGCACAACAGTCAGTGGCCGCTGGGGCGGTTGCTGGCGCAGTTGCTCGGCCACAGCCTGATGCATCGCTACGACGAAGACCTGCCACGGCCGGACCGCCTGTTGCCCGTGCCGCTGGCCAGGCGTCGACTGCGCCAGCGCGGCTTCAACCAGGCGGCGATGCTCGCCCGCTGGCTCGCCGGGCAACTGCGCCTGCCCTGTGACGAGCGCCTGCTCCTGCGTGTGCGCGATACCCCGGCGCAGCAGGCCCTCGGCGCCCGGGCCCGGCAACGCAACCTGCGCCAGGCCTTCGCCCTTGCCCCCGGCAGCGAGCTCGACGGCCTGCACCTGGCACTGGTCGATGACGTGCTGACCACCGGGGCGACCGCCCAGGCCATCGCCCGGCTGCTGCGCCAGGCCGGCGCCCGGCGGGTCGACATCTACTGCCTGGCGCGCACGCCCAGGCCGGGCCAGGCTTGACTTGCCCCGGTGACGGCGGCAACGTCGCGGGACCTACACCACACCCGATGCCCGCCCATGTCCCTGCCTGCCCTGCTCACCCAGCACATCGCCCGCCGTCCACAGCGCATCGCCCTGTTGCAGCATGTCGCCGAACAGGGCTCGATCACCCGCGCCGCCAAGGCCGCCGGCATCAGCTACAAGGCCGCCTGGGACGCCATCGACGAACTCAACAACCTGGCGGCGCAGCCCCTGGTGGAACGCAGCACCGGCGGTCGCGGCGGCGGTGGCGCGCGGCTGTCCGCCGAAGGCGAGCGGGTGCTGCGCCTGTACCAGCGCCTGCAGGCGCTGCAGGCGGAGATTCTCGAATCCGCCGAGGACAGCAGCGACCTCGATCTGCTCGGACGCCTGATGCTCCGCACCAGTGCGCGCAACCAGCTGCAGGGGCGGATCAGCGGGCTGCGCCGCGAAGGCCGGCATGACCGCATCAGCCTGGACCTGGGCGGCGGGCTGGAGATCGAGGCCTTGATCACCCGGGGCAGTACCGAGCGGCTGGAGCTGGCGCTGGGGGGGACGGTGGTGGCGCTGCTCAAGGCCGGCTGGGTACGGTTGCTGGACGCGGATGAGACGCCGGAGCCTGGGAGCAACTGCCTGAAGGCGAAGGTCGAGGAGGTGCTGATTGAAGAGGGCGGGCCGGGCGAGGTGCGCCTGGCGCTGGGCAATGGCCAGACCTTGTGCGCCATCACCGAGGCGGCTTGGCTGGCGCAACGGCAGGTCCAGCCGGGGAGCGCCCTGCGGGTGCAGTTTCATCCGTCGTTCGTGTTGCTGGGGGTGCCGGTCTAGCCTGGCCGTGCGCTGCGCGCCCGGATCGCGGGGCAAGCCCGCTCCCACGCTGTTGATTCATGCAACTTGGCTCACTGTGCAACAGCGCAGCCTAAAGGACTGGGTGATCTCCTGTGCTCGTACCGACTCAGGAGCGGGTCAGCCTTGGGATTGGGGTAACATGCAGGCCGCAGTCCCAGCGACCGGAGCCTCTCATGTCCCACCCCTTCGACACCCTCACCCCCGACCTCGTGCTGGACGCCGTGGAAAGCCTCGGCTTTCTAAGCGATGCACGGGTGCTGGCGCTCAACAGCTACGAGAACCGCGTCTACCAGGTGGGCATCGAGGACGCGCAGCCGCTGATCGCCAAGTTCTATCGCCCTGGGCGCTGGAGCGACGCGGCGATCCTCGAGGAACACGCCTTCACCCGCGAGCTGGCCGAGTGCGAAGTGCCCGTGGTAGCTCCGCTGCTGCACGAGGGGCGCTCCCTGTTCGAGCACCAGGGCTTTCGCTTCACCCTGTTCCCCCGCCGTGGCGGCCATGCCCCGGAGCCGGGCAACCTCGACCAGCTCTATCGCCTAGGGCAGTTGCTCGGGCGCCTGCACGCGGTAGGCGCGACCAAACCCTTCGAGCACCGTGAAGCCCTGGCTGTGGACAACTTTGGCCATGCCTCGCTCAAGACCCTGCTTGACGGCGACTTCGTGCCCCGCGAGTTGCTGCCGGCCTACGAATCGGTGGCCCGCGACCTGCTCAAGCGGGTCGAGGACATCTATGCTCGCACCTCGTACCAGCCGATCCGCCTGCACGGTGACCTGCACCCCGGCAACCTGATGCACCGTGACGACGTCTACCACGTGGTCGACCTCGACGACTGCCGCATGGGCCCGGCCGTCCAGGACCTGTGGATGATGCTCGCCGGCAGCCGCGAAGAGCGTCTCGGCCAGCTGGCCGAACTGATTGACGGCTACAACGAATTCCACGACTTCGACCCGCGTGAGCTGGCCCTGATCGAGCCGCTGCGCGCCCTGCGCCAGTTGCACTACAGCGCCTGGCTGGCGCGGCGATGGGACGATCCGGCGTTCCCGCCGAGCTTCCCCTGGTTCGGCCAGCCGCGCTACTGGGGCGATCAGATCCTGGCCCTGCGCGAGCAGATCGCCGCGCTCGATGAACAACCGTTGAAATTGTTCTAGGTCCAGGCCGAGGTCTGTCTACAATAGGCGTCGCTTTATTTAGCTACCTAAGCAAGGATTCTGCATGCACGCCGCCAACCCGCGCCGCGGGTACCTCCTGGGCCTCGGCGCCTACATCATCTGGGGCCTGTTCCCCCTGTACTTCAAAGCGATCCAGAGCGTTCCGGCGGTGGAAATCATCGTCCACCGCGTGCTCTGGTCGGCCCTGTTCGGCTCGCTCCTGCTGCTGGTGTGGAAACACCCCGGCTGGTGGCGCGAACTGCGCGACAACCCGCGGCGCCTGGCGATCCTCGCGCTCAGCGGTGCGCTGATCGCCGGCAACTGGCTGACCTACGTGTGGGCGGTGAACAACGGGCGCATGCTCGAGGCCAGCCTGGGCTACTACATCAACCCGCTGATCAACGTGCTGCTGGGCATGCTGCTGCTCGGCGAGCGCCTGCGCCGCCTGCAATGGCTGGCGGTGGTCCTGGCGGCCCTGGGCGTGGCGCAGCAGGTGTGGCAGGTCGGCAGCCTGCCCTGGGTGTCGCTGGCCCTGGCGCTGTCGTTCGGCTTCTATGGCTTGATCCGCAAGCAGGCACCGGTGGCGGCGCTGCCGGGGCTGGTGGTCGAGACCTGGATGCTGGTGCCCATTGCCATCGGCTGGTTGTTGCTGCACCCGACGGCCAGCAGCGCCAGCCCTGAGTTCTTCAGCAGCAGCGAAGCGCTGTGGCTGATCGCCGCCGGCCCGGTGACACTGGTACCGCTGGTGTGCTTCAACGCCGCTGCACGCCACCTGCCCTATACCACGCTGGGCTTCCTGCAGTACCTGGCACCGACCCTGGTGCTGCTGCAGGCAGTGCTGCTGTTCGACGAACACCTGTCGTCGAGCACCTTGGTGGCGTTCGCCTTTATCTGGGCGGGGCTGGCTGTCTACAGCGTCGATGCCTGGCTGAGTTTGCGCAAGCGCGCCTGATCAAAAAATAATCATATTGCTGCAAGCCACGGGGGACGTGGCCTGCAGCAAGCGCTCCAAAGGTTATCCACACCCTCGTCCCCGGCGTTTGTGCACAAGCTACTGATTAGTGGACGTTTTTTGCTCAAGTTTCGCCAGGCCTCGTGACTACTGGGCTGGCGGGGAGCGCCCCCAGGTTATCCACAGGGGCATCCCCGATAAATAGGGATAACCGCCGGGGGCGCTGCGCACCCCGTTCGCGGCACAAGGCCGCTCCTACAAGGGCATGCAGTCCTCTGTAGGAGCGGCCTTGTGCCGCGAAAAGGGCTGCAAAGCAGCCCCGACGATCTCGAATCAATCTTCCGGCCGCAGCCGCAACTCCACCATCAGATCATCCGCCAGGCTCTCCAGCCGCGCCTGCAGATCGTCCAGCGACAAGGTCAACGGCAACGCCAGCAACGCATCGGCATGGAACAACGGCTCACTGCTCATCGGCGCCGGCCGCACCTCGGTACTCAAGCGCTCCACGTTCACCCCTTGCTCGGCCAGCAAGCGGGTGATATCACGGACGATGCCCGGCCGGTCGTTACCCACCAGTTCCATGGCGATCGGTTTCCAGGTGCAGGAGGGCTCGATACCGCTTTCGGCAATGAGCACACGGATGCCGTGGTCGCCCAGTTTCTGCAGCGACTCGACCAGTTCGGCGTAGGTCTCCGCCGGCACCGCCACCCGCAGGATCCCGGCGAACTGCCCGGCCATGCGCGACATGCGGCTTTCCAGCCAGTTGCCATTGTGATCGGCGATGCACTGGGCGATACGCTCGACCTGCCCGGCCTTGTCCGGGGCGATCACGGTGAGTACGAGATGGTCCACGGGCCACTCCTTCATTCGTCTGCGAAGGCCGCCCCAGGCGACCGGAATACGGGGATCGAATCAGTATAGGCAAGGCGCGGCAACCTGCCGCAGGACAGTCACGGCAAGTAATCGTGTACTGTTTCAAGATTTATCTGGAACAATCCACCTGTTTTTTGCGAACATGGCGTCTCCCAGCGTGACCCCATGCGACCAACCGGTCGCAGAGCGACGCTTTTAGTCTGATGTTCACCTGCCTGCTGCTTCATGTAGTATGCGCCGACGCGGACTACAAAACGTCGTTTCGATGTCTGCCAAGGCGCCTGTGAAAATACGCCAACCGCCCGCCGGCCCGTCTGGCGAGCCGCACCCAGCCGCCCCGGAGCACGCGGGCACGCACTGGTGCCGTGTTTAGAGAAGCGCTACAGGCTTAATACAGAAGAGCGAAAGCGAAATAGCTGAGCAGAGGTGAGGCAAGCAATGACTGGATACGTTCAAGTCGGTGGCCTTCAGGTCGCCAAGGCCCTGTACGACTTCGTCAACGACGAAGCGATCCCTGGAACCGGCATCGAAGCCGACAAGTTCTGGGCCGGGGCGGCAGAGATCATTAAAGACCTCGCTCCAAAGAACAAAGCCCTGCTCGCCAAGCGCGACGAGCTGCAAGCCAAGATCGACGCCTGGCACCAGGCACGCCAGGGCCAGGCCCATGACGCGGTGACCTACAAGGCATTCCTCGAGGAAATCGGCTACCTGCTGCCACAAGTCGACGACTTCCAGGCCACCACGCAGAACGTCGACGAAGAAATCGCCCACATGGCCGGCCCGCAGCTGGTGGTGCCGGTGATGAACGCCCGCTTCGCCCTGAACGCCGCCAACGCCCGCTGGGGTTCGCTGTACGACGCCCTCTACGGCACCGATGTCATCAGCGATGAGGGCGGCGCCGAGAAAGGCCAGGGTTACAACAAGCTGCGCGGCGACAAGGTCATCGCCTTCGGCCGCGCCTTCCTCGACGAAGCCGCGCCACTGGCCGCCGGCTCCCACGTCGACTCCACCGGCTACCGCATCGAAGACGGCAAGCTGGTAGTCGCCCTCAAGGGCGGCAGCAACAGCGGCCTGCGCGACGACGCCCAGCTGATCGGTTTCCATGGCGACGCGAAGGCGCCGACCGCCGTGCTGCTCAAGCACAACGGCCTGCACTTCGAGATCCAGGTCGATGCCAGCACCCCGGTCGGCAGCACCGACGCCGCCGGCGTGAAGGACATCCTGATGGAGTCGGCACTGACCACCATCATGGACTGCGAAGACTCGGTCGCCGCCGTCGACGCCGACGACAAGGTGATCGTCTACCGCAACTGGCTGGGCCTGATGAAAGGCGACCTGGCCGAGAGCGTCAGCAAGGGCGGCAAGACCTTCACCCGCACCATGAACCCGGACCGCGAGTACGCCGCACCGAACGGTGGCAGCGTCACCCTGCACGGTCGCTCGCTGCTGTTCGTGCGCAACGTCGGTCACCTGATGACCAACCCGGCAATTCTCGACGCCCAGGGCAACGAGATCCCCGAGGGTATCCAGGACGGCCTGTTCACCAACCTGATCGCCCTGCACAACCTCAACGGCAACACCAGCCGCAAGAACACCCGCAGCGGCAGCGTGTACATCGTCAAGCCGAAGATGCACGGCCCGGAGGAAGTGGCCTTCGCCGCCGAGATCTTCAGCCGCGTCGAAGACCTGCTGGGCATGAAGCGCAACACCGTCAAGGTCGGCATCATGGACGAGGAGCGCCGCACCACGGTCAACCTCAAGTCCTGCATCAAGGCCGCCGCCGAACGCGTGGTGTTCATCAACACCGGCTTCCTTGACCGCACCGGTGACGAAATCCACACCTCGATGGAAGCCGGCGCCGTGGTGCGCAAGGGCGCCATGAAGAACGAGAAGTGGATCGGCGCCTACGAGAACAACAACGTCGACGTGGGCCTGGCCACCGGCCTGCAAGGCCGCGCGCAGATCGGCAAGGGCATGTGGGCCATGCCCGACCTGATGGCCGCCATGCTCGAGCAGAAGATCGCCCACCCGCTGGCCGGCGCCAACACCGCCTGGGTGCCGTCGCCGACCGCCGCCACCCTGCACGCCCTGCACTACCACAAGGTTGACGTGCAGGCCCGTCAGCGCGAGCTGGCTTCGCGTACCCCGGCCTCGGTCGATGATATCCTGACCATCCCGCTGGCCGCCGACACCAACTGGTCGGCCGACGAGATCCGCAACGAGCTGGACAACAATGCCCAGGGCATTCTCGGCTACGTGGTGCGCTGGATCGACCAGGGCGTGGGTTGCTCGAAGGTGCCGGACATCAACGATGTCGGCCTGATGGAAGACCGCGCCACCCTGCGCATCTCGGCCCAGTTGCTGGCCAACTGGCTGCGCCACGGCGTGGTCACCCAGGAGCAGGTGCTGGAAAGCCTCAAGCGCATGGCCGCGGTGGTCGACAAGCAGAACGCCGGTGACGCCCTGTACCGCCCGATGGCGCCGAACTTCGATGACAACATCGCGTTCCAGGCGGCAATCGAGCTGGTTGTAGAGGGTGCCAAGCAGCCGAACGGCTACACCGAGCCGGTGCTGCACCGTCGCCGCCGCGAGTTCAAGGCGCGCAACGGGCTGTAATCAGCCAGCAACGCATCGCGGGGCCAGCCCGCTCCCACGCCACATGCACACTGGCGTGGGAGCGGGCTGGCCCCGCGATCGTTTTCAGCCCTGCCCTATTCGCAACTCCTTCCTCACCAACTCCAGCAACCTGTCCAGGTCCACCGGCTTGAGCAGGAAATCCACCACCCCCAGATGCATCACGTCCACCGCTTCCTTCACATCGGTGTCGCCAGAGACGACGATGATCGGAAGAGCAGCCCGTTCCGTCTTGTGCACTTCCTCGATAAGTTTCTGGCCATCCAGAGGTTTCATGCGCAAGTCGGTAATCATCAGTGCGATACGCGACTGATAATGCAGTTTGAACAGCGCCTCCTCAGTTCCGTCTGCCTCCATGCAGTCAATCTGATGACTCTGCAGATACAGGCACAATGCTTGTCTGCTCACCGGGTTGTCGTCCACCACCAGTACCACGGGCCTGGGCGCGACGGGTGCGCTCACCACGGCCAACGCCTCACGTTCGGCGTCGCTCAGGATGTCGTCATGCTCTGCCATGGTCGTCTCGTCAAAAAAACCCCGTTATTCAAGTTCAGACCGCAAAGCCCCTGCATGCAAACTGCCTTTCGTCGGCTATTTGACACCGGACACAAGCAGCGAAACACCCATCGCGCCTTATAGACTTACGTCCAATGGGCACCGCAGAGCCGTCGTCCGACCATGGAGCCTTAGAACAACAAGGTCTGCGCTACATTTGCAGACATACTTATCGCGGTCGGTTCCATGAGCAAAAAGGACGCCTACAGCCAGGCGGGCAGAACAGCAGTGCTGCAAAACATCCAGGGTACCCTGCAGTTCCTGCAGCGTTTCCCGCCGTTCAACCAGATGGAACACAACCACCTGGCCTACCTGGTGGAGCAGTGCCAGCTGCGTTTCCACGCGGCCGGCGAAAGCATCATCAAGCCTGCCGACGGTCCGGTCGAGCACTTCTATATCGTCAAGCAGGGCCGCGTGGTCGGCGAGCGCCACCATGTCACCAAGCCGGGCACCGAGACCACCTTCGAGATCGCCAGCGGCGAATGCTTCCCGCTGGCCGCGTTGCTCGGCGAGCGGGCCACCCGCACCGAGCACCTGGCCGGCGAGGACACCTTCTGCCTGCAACTGGACAAGGCCGCGTTCATCCGTGTGTTCTCCATGTCCGAGGTGTTCCGCGACTTCGCCCTGCGTGGCGTCAGCAGCCTGCTCGACCAGGTCAACCAGCAGGTGCGCCGACGCGCCGTGGAGACCCTGGGTACCCAGTACTCGCTGAACACCCCGCTGGGCGAACTGGCGCTGCGCCATCCGGTGGTGTGCGCGCCGGACACGCCGCTGCGCGAGGCGGTGGGGCTGATGCACGAGCAGCAGGTCGGCAGCATCGTCATCGTCGACGGCCAGCGCCATCCCCTCGGCATCTTCACCCTGCGCGACCTGCGCCAGGTGGTGGCCGACGCCAGTGCCGAACTGACCGCGCCGATCGAACGCTACATGACCGCCCGGCCGTTCCACCTGAGCCCCCAGGCCAGCGCCTTCGATGCCGCCATGGCCATGACCGAGCGGCACATCGCCCACGTCTGCCTGGTGGACAACCAGCGCCTGTGCGGGGTGATCTCCGAACGCGACCTGTTCTCCCTGCAGCGTGTCGACCTGGTGCACCTGGCCCGCACCATCCGCCATGCGCCACGCCTGGACAGCCTGGTGTCGTTGCGCGGCGAGATCGGCCAGCTGGTCGAGCGCATGCTCGCCCACGGCGCGTCCTCGACCCAGATCACCCAGATCATCACCCTGCTCAACGACCATACCGTGTGCCGGGTGATCGAGCTGGCCATCGCCGAACGCGGCGACCCGGGCGTGCCGTTCAGCTGGCTGTGCTTCGGCAGTGAAGGCCGCCGCGAGCAGACGCTGCACACCGACCAGGACAACGGCATCCTCTTCGAGGCCCGCGACGCCGTCGAGGCCGAGGCCATACGCGCCCGGCTGCTGCCGCTGGCCCAGCAGGTCAATCACAACCTGGCCCAGTGCGGCTTCACCCTGTGCAAGGGCAATGTGATGGCCGGCAACCCCGAGCTGTGCCTGTCACGCAGCGAATGGGCGCGACGCTTCGCCGGCTTCGTGCGCGAGGCGAGCCCCGAGAACCTGCTGGGCTCGAGCATCTACTTCGACCTGCGCGTGGTCTGGGGCGACGAGCAAGGCTGCGAACAACTGCGCCAGGGCCTGCTGGAGCAGGTCGCCGACAACCGCCTCTTCCAGCGCATGATGGCCGACAATGCCCTGCGCCAACGACCACCGGTCGGGCGCCTGCGCGAGTTCGTGCTGACCCGCCAGGGGGACGACAAGGCCGCCACCCTCGACCTCAAGGTGCAGGGCCTGACCCCGTTCGTCGATGGCGCCAGGCTGCTGGCCCTGGCCCATGGCGTCAGCGCCTGCAACACCCTGGAGCGCCTGCGCCAGCTGATCGCCAAGGGCATCATCGACCCGCTCGACGGCGCCGCCTATGAAGAGGCCTACCACTTCATCCAGCAGACCCGCATGCAGCAGCACCAGCGCCAGACCCGCGAGAACCAGCCCTACTCCAACCGGCTCGACCCGGACAGCCTCAACCACCTGGACCGGCGCATCCTGCGCGAGTCCCTGCGCCAGGCCCAACGCCTGCAAAGCAGCCTGGCCCTGCGGTACCAGCTGTGAACCTGTTCGCCTGGTGGCGCCCCGCCGCCCCCGAACTCGCCGCCCCGCTGCGTCGGCGCCTGGCCATGCTGCCAGGGCCGGCGCCACTGGGCGTGCGCTCGTTGCGTGAACAGCGCTGGGTGGTGCTGGACCTGGAGACCAGCGGCCTGAACCTCAACCGCGACCAGGTGCTGTCGATCGGCGCGGTGGCCATCGAGGATGGCGCCATCGCCCTGGGTCGTCCGTTCGAGCGCACCCTGCACCGGCCCGCGCAGAAGACCAACGCCAGTGTGCTGATCCATGGCCTGGGCCCCAGCGCCCTGGCTGCCGGCTGCGACCCGGCCGAGGCGCTGCTCGATCTGATGGACTTCATCGGCGACAGCCCGGTGCTGGCGTTCCACGCCCCGTTCGACCAGCGCATGCTGGCCCGGGCGCTGAAGGACAGCCTGGGCCTGCGCCTGCAGCATCCGTTCCTCGACGTGGCGGAGCTGGCGCCGATGCTCAACCCCGACACCGTGCTGCGTGAAGCCGGTCTGGACGACTGGATCGCCCGCTTCGGCCTCGAAGTCCAGGCCCGCCACCATGCCAGCGCCGATGCCCAGGTGACTGCGGAGCTGGCGTTGATCCTGTTCAGCCAGGCCCGGCGCCAGCAACTGGACAGCCCGTTGCAGCTGGAGCAGCGGGTACGCCAGTGGCGACGGCGTAAAGTCCAGAGTCATGGCCTCTGACCCATACATCGCCCCCTGTAGGAGCGGCCTCGTGCCGCGAATGGGCTGCACAGCAGCCCCTCTCCCGGTGAGCGCTAGAACCGCCGGGGCCGCTTTGCGGCCCTTTCGCGGCACAAGGCCGCTCCTACAGTGAGAGGTGTGAACCGGATCATCATGCTGGCAATCCGATAAGCGTCAATTGCGCCACCACCCCCGCCTCTGCCACAATCGCGAATAATTATCGTTAGTTAACGCATTCTTTCCCGGGGATCGCTTCTTGACGCCTGCGCACAGTCCACATGCCGAGCTGGTCGGAGCGCTGTATCGCGACCATCGCACCTGGCTGCTGGCCTGGTTGCAGCGCAGCACCGCCTGCCGTCAGCGCGCCGAAGACCTGAGCCAGGACACCTTCGTGCGCCTGCTCGGTCGCGAGCGCCTGGACGCCCCCCGCGAACCCCGCGCCTTCCTGGTCGCCGTGGCCAAGGGCCTGCTGTTCGACCACTTCCGCCGCGCCGCCCTCGAGCAGGCCTACCTCGCCGAGCTGGCCCTGCTGCCCGAGGCCGAACACCCGTCGCCCGAGCAGCAGCACCTGATCCTCGAGGACCTCAAGGCCATCGACCGCCTGCTGGGCAAGCTGTCGAGCAAGGCCCGCGCGGCCTTCCTGTACAACCGCCTGGACGGTCTGGGCCACGCCGAGATCGCCGA
The DNA here is from genome assembly GCF_016861355.2 of Pseudomonas sp. RtIB026. NCBI lineage: Bacteria > Pseudomonadati > Pseudomonadota > Gammaproteobacteria > Pseudomonadales > Pseudomonadaceae > Pseudomonas > Pseudomonas sp. RtIB026. The sequence goes on from NZ_AP023348.2 coordinate 253,251, forward strand.
ACGCCTCGGGGTGTCGGTGTCCCGCGTGCGCCAGTACCTCGCCCAGGGCCTGCGCCAGTGCTATGTCGCCCTCTATGGAGAGCCGACATGAACCAGGCCCCGGTTTCCAGCCAGGTGCTGGAAGCGGCCATCGCCTGGAAGCTGTGCCTGGACGAAGGTAGCGGTACCCCGGACGAACGCAACGAATTCATGCGTTGGCACGCCGCCCACGAGGAGCACGCCCGCGCCTGGTTGCAACTGGGCATGCTCGACCGGCGCGTCAACGCCGCCGCCGGCCCGGTGCGCCACACCCTGCTGCAATCACGGGCCGGGCTGCGCCAGCGCCTTGGTGGCCTGGCCAGCATGCTGCTGCTCGGCGGGCTGCTCACCTGGGCCGCAGCGCCGACCCTGTCGCCGACCTACTGGCTGGCCGATCAGCGCACCGGCACCGGCGAGCTGCGCACCCTGCGCCTGGAGGACGGCACCTTGCTGAGCCTGAACAGCCAGAGCGCGGTGGACATCGATTTCCGCGGCGAGCAGCGGCTGATCGTGCTGCATCGTGGCGAAATCTCGGTGGAAACCGGCCACAAGGACAGCCGTCCGCTGCTGGTGCGCACCGAGGATGGCCGCCTGCGCCCGCTGGGCACGCGCTTCCTGGTCAAGCGCGAGGAGTCCGGCACGCGCCTGGAGGTGCTGCAGGCCTCGGTGGCCGCCAAGCCGCAGAACAGTGGCGACGAACAGGTGCTGCGCGAAGGCCAGCAGGTACTGATGAACGCCGACGGCCTAGGCCGGGTCGGCTCCGTGGCGGTCGGCAGCGATGCCTGGACCCGCGGCATGCTGGTGGTGGACAACGTGCGCCTGGCCGACCTGGTGGCCGCGCTCGGCCAGTACCGCAGCGGCCACCTGGGGGTCAGCGACGAGGTCGCCGACCTGCGCGTGAGCGGCAGCTTCCCGCTGACCGACACCGACCTGGCCCTGGCCTCGCTGCAGCCGGCGCTGCCGGTGAAGATCGAGCGGCATACGCCGTGGTGGGTGACCGTCTCCGCCAGATAAGCGCTGCGTGCCGCCCTTCGCGGGTAAACCCGCTCCCACAGGGATCGCGCCAGATTCTAAAAATTGAGCAAGACAGTTGCTCCCACAGGGAATGCATCAAACCTGTGGGAGCGGGTTTACCCGCGAAGAAGCCAAGGCGATATAGCGCTGAGCGCCGCTCGTGCCAACCCTGTCAGATATTTTTTCAAAAGACCCTGTCACTTTCCCAATCTCGCTCGGCAAGGAAGCAGTCAGCACTATTTCGTCGAGGAGCCGCTGCATGTCCCGTGCCGTTGATGCTTTGCTTCGCCCCAGCCTGATGGCCCTGGCCATCGGCCTGGCCGCCCCGTTGGTCAGCACCACCCTGTTCGCCGCCGAACAGGCGGCCCCGCGTGCCTACAACCTGCCCAGCGCGCCGCTGGCCAGCACCCTGAACCAGATCGCCAGCCAGGCCGGGATCGCCCTGGCGCTGGATCCGGCACTGGTCAGCGGGCGCAACTCGACGCCGGTCAGTGGTCAGTACGATGCGGTCGGCGCCCTGCAGGCCGCCCTGCGCGGCACCGGCCTGCAGCTGCAGCAGAGCAGCGCCGGCAGCTACAGTCTGGTGGCGGTGAGCGAAGGCACCCTGGCGCTGCCGGAAACCAACATCAATGCCAACAGCAGCTACGAAAGTGCCTGGGGCCCGGTCGAAGGCTACACCGCCAAGCGCACCGCCGCCGGCACCAAGACCGACACCGCGCTGGTCGAGGTCCCACGCTCCATTTCCGTCGCCACCCGCCAGCAGATGAGCGACCGCGGCGTGCAAAGCCTGGACGACGCGGTGAAGTACATGCCGGGCATCGTCTCGGCCAGTTTCGGCAGCGACACCCGCTATGACTGGATGCGCGTGCGCGGCTTCGAGCCAACCCAGTTCCTCGACGGCCTGCCCCTGCCCCGCGGCGTGTATGCCAACCCGAAAGCCGAAACCTGGAACCTCGACCGCCTTGCGCTGCTACGTGGCCCAGCCTCGTCGGTGTATGGCCAGACCCCGCCCGGCGGTCTGCTGGACATGGTCAGCCGCCGCCCCCAGGCCGAGAGCAGCCACGAGATCCAACTGCAGTACGGCAGCGACAACCACCGCCAGATCAACTTCGCCAGCACCGGCAAGCTCGATGAGCAGGGCCAGTTCCTCTATGGCGTCAGCGGCGTGGTACGCGACAGCGGCACGCAGATCGACCATATCGATAACAAGCGCTACAACATCGCCCCGAGCCTGACCTGGAACATCGACGAAGACACCTCGCTGACCTTCCTCAGCCAGTTCACCCGCGACGACACCGGCGCCACCAGCCAGTTCTACCCGATCCAAGGCACCAAGATCGACATGCCATTCGGCAAGGTCTCCCGCCACAAGAACCTGGGTGACCCGGATTACGACTACTACGACCGCACTTACTACGCGCTGGGCTATGCCTTCGAACATCGTTTCAACGATGTCTGGCAGTTCCGTCAGAACCTGCGTTACACCAAGTCGGAGCTTTCGTTCCAGACCATTACGGTCAGCAGCTACAACAAAGACTTCCCCCCGGTCACCGATGACGGCATTGCCAACCGCATGTCCACCAACACCGAGGAAAATATCGGCCAGTTCGCGGTCGACAACAACTTCCAGGCCGACTTCGCCACCGGTGCCGTCAGCCATACCGTGTTGATTGGGCTGGATCACCAGCGCACCAATCACGACTACCTGGCGATCTATGGTTTCGACGTGCCGCCGATCGACGTCAACAACCCGGCCCATGGCCTGCCGATCACCCGCCCCGCTCGTTCCTCGGCCTATTACGATTACAACCAGAAGACGGTGCAGACCGGCCTCTATGTCCAGGACCAGATGGCACTCGACAACTGGCGCCTGACCCTGGGCGGGCGACAGGACTGGGTCCACACCGGCACCAAGTTCTTCAACAAGGGTGATGCCACCAACACCCAGCGCGATAGCAAGTTCAGTGGCAACGCGGCGATCAGCTACGTCTTCGACTCCGGCCTGGTGCCCTACCTGTCCTATGCCGAATCCTTCCAGCCGGCCAGCAGCGCAGACGCGGACCCGGAAAAGACGTTCAAGCCGACCGAAGGCGAGCAATGGGAGCTGGGCATCAAGTACCAGCCACCGGGCTCCAACACCCTGCTCTCTGCCGCGGTGTACGACCTGACCCAGAAGAACGTCCAGGTCACCAACAACATCGGTGGCACGCCGGTCACCAGCCAGACCGGAGAAGTGAAAGTCCATGGCCTGGAGCTTGAGGCTGTCTCCGACGTCACCGACAACCTGAAAGTGATCGCCGCCTACACCCTGGCCAAGTCCGAAGTCCAGAAAGGGCAGTACAAAGGCAACCGCCTGCAACAGATGCCCAACCAGCAGGCCTCCCTGTGGGCCGACTACACCTGGCATACCGGTGTGCTTGACGGCTTCGGCATTGGCCTGGGCGCACGCTACACCGGCAACCGCTACGGTGACGAAGCCAACACCTGGCTCGGCAAGAGCAAGGCCTACACGGTGTTCGACGCCGCCGTGCACTACGACCTGGGCCGCCTGGACAACAGCCTCAAGGGCGCCTCGGTGGCGATCAACGCCAGCAACCTGCTGAACAAGGACTACCTCTCGACCTGCGACGGCTACTACTGCTACTACGGCGACCAGCGCAGTGTCGTCGCCAGCGCCACCTACAAGTTCTGAGTGGCCATTGCGGGTCAGGTCCGCTCCTGCAGATCGTGGGAGCGGGCTTGACCCGCGATTGCGTAAGGAGCCGTGATGAAAAGCCAAACCATCCGCCGCTGGTCAGCGATCCACACCTGGAGCAGCCTGGTCTGCACGCTGTTCCTGCTGCTGCTCGCCCTCACCGGCCTGCCGCTGATCTTCCACCACGAGCTGGAACACCTGCTCGGCGACGCGCCAGAGCTGCGCGAGATGCCCGCCGGCACCCCGCACCTGGACCTGCAGCAGCTGGTGCTCAAGGCCGAACAGCACCGCCCCGGCGAGGTGATGCAGTACTTCGGATACGAAGAGGACGAGCCCAACGGCGTGGTCACGATCATGGCCGCCACCGCCGGCACCCATCCCGACGACTCGCACACCTTCATGCTCGACGCGCGCACCGGCGAGGCCGTGGCCATGCCGGCAGCCAACGGCGGCTTCATGATGCTGATGCTGCGCCTGCACGTGGACATGTTCGCCGGGTTGCCCGGCAAGCTGCTGCTGGCGTTCATGGGGGTGCTGTTCATTGTCGCCATCGTCTCCGGCACCGTGCTCTACGCGCCGTTCATGCGCCGCCTGGACTTCGCCACGGTCCGCCACGACAAGTCGCGGCGCCTGCGCTGGCTGGACCTGCACAACCTGATCGGCGTGGTCACCCTGACCTGGGCCCTGGTGGTCGGCGTCACCGGGGTGATCAGCGCCCTGTCCGACCTGGTGATCGCCGCCTGGCGCAACGACAGCCTGGCGGCGATGGTCGCGCCGTATCGTGACGCACCGCCGCTCACCGAACGCGCCCCGGCCACGCAGTTGCTGAAGATCGCCGAACAGGCCGCGCCCGGCATGCGCCCGGACTTCATCGCCTTCCCCGGCACACGCTTCTCCAGCGAGCACCACTATGCGGTGTTCATGAATGGCGCCACGAACCTGACCTCGCACCTGTTCACGCCGATCCTGATCGACGCGCGCACCCTGGAGGTGACCGCCGTTGGCGAACGCCCGTGGTACATGGACGCCATGGGCCTGTCGCAGCCCCTGCACTTCGGCGACTACGGCGGCCGGCCGATGCAGATCCTCTGGGCCGTGCTCGATGTGCTGACCATCATCGTGCTGGGCAGCGGCCTGTACCTGTGGTGGGGTAAGCAACGCAAGGCACGGGAGGTGCGGGCATGAGCCACAAGTCGCAAAGCACCCGCAGGATCTTCGCCTGGCCGGCGCTGATCGCCGTGCTCAGTGCGGCCGGGCTGTTTGCCGCACTGCTCGGGGATGGGATGTGGGATGTGCTGGCCTGGGTGGGGCTGGGCGTTTCGGCCGGCCTGGGCCTGAGTGGGTTCTGGCGGCGGTAGGCAGCTCACATGGAACTGCACATGACTCATTGATTCAGCAGGGACCTGTAGGAGCGGCCTTGTGCCGCGAAAGGGCTGCGAAGCAGCCCCGGGATTTCAGCGTTGTGGCAAAGATCGCCGGGGCCGCTTTGCGGCCCTTTCGCGGCACAAGGCCGCTCCTACAGGGATCGCTTCAACTGATCACTCAATCAGCCAACCGCGGCAACACCTGGTCCAGCCGCTGATGCAGCGCGCTGTCCCTCGGCCAGTTGCGCAGCAGCCGCGCCCGGTCCCGGGCGAAGGCCGGGGCGAAGCTGAGCTGGGTGGCGTGCTGGCACATGGCATCGAGGTCGATCAGCGACCATTGGCCGTCCTGCCAGAACAGGTTGTGGCCCTTGAAGTCGCCATGGCTGATACGCTCGCGGATCAGTTGCTGCATCACCCGCGCCAGGGCCTCGACCTGCTCGTCAGGCGCCTCGCCGCTTTCCACGTAGGGCGCGAAGCATTCGATCAGGTCCGGCCCGTCGGCGTACTCGGTTACCAGGTAGGCCGTGCTGCGCAGCCCCATCACCCGCTGCTCCAGCACCGCCAGGGGGCGAGGCGTGGCGATGTCGAGAAACCCCAGGCGGTGGCCTTCGATCCACGAATGCCAGGCCCGGCTTGGGCGCCAGAAGCGCTTGAACCAGTGGGCGGTGTTCTTGATGTTGTAGCGCTTTAGCACCAACTTGCGCCCGGCCACCTCGATACGCGCCACGCTGGCCGCGCCACCGGTCTTGTACAGATACCCCTGGTCGATCAGCGTATCGGCCTGCTCCAGCACCGGGCGCATCGCCTCTACTTCGTTACGGCAAATCGCTCGCAGCCCGGACAGGTTGCGCTCGACGCTGAACAGGGTGCATTCGCGACCGGCCTTTTCCAGGTAATCCTTCAGGCGCCAGGCGCGCACCTTGTCCACCTGCTTGTGCAGCGCTTCCAGCGGCAGCGCGTGCTCGGCGTTGGCCAGCACATAGTGCACCAGCGCTTCCTCGATGAACGGCTCCAGGCGTTTGGGCAACTGGGCGAAGAACACCCCGAGGTTTTCCAGCACGCGCTGGCGCGACAGCTGCTGACCGGGGGTCTCGGCCTTGATGCCGGCGCCGTCGATCAGGTACAGCTGGCCGTCCTGGCGTAGCAGGTTGTCCAGGTGCAGGTCCTCCTGCCACAGGCCCTTGGCGTGCATCTGCGCCACGGCGGTGAGGGCCTCGCCCAGCACCAGGTGCTGCTCGTCGGCCAGCATCGGCAATTGCTCCACCCGGGCCCAGGCGTCGCCCAGGCTTTCGGCATGGTCGAGGTATTCGAACAATACCCAGCCGCCCTCGCCTTCCTTCAGGCCATCGGCCAGCAGGCGTGGGGTGGTCAGGCCTTGTTCGGCCATCAGCAGGGCACCATCGCGCTCGCGCTGGAAGTGCCGGGCGGCATTGCCGCCGACCAGCAGCTTGGCCAGCACCTTGGTGCCACGCCAGATACCCGCGCCGACATAACGCTGGCCCGGCAGCACGCGCAACAGGTTGAGCAGCTGCAGGTCGGCGCTGCCCGCGGCGTCGGCGAGGGTGACGGTCAGCGGCAGGCTCGGGCTGCGCCCGGCCTCCTTCAATTCGCTCAGGCGCATCAGCGGGCCTCTTTGTGACGACGGCGTTGGGTCAGGCGTTGCAGCCAGGTGGATACCAGGGCGCTGTCCGCCGGCTGCTCCAGGTAGGCCGCCAGCAGCACGCGCACGTCCGCTTCGTCCCAGGCCCGGGCGCGGCGCAGCAACGGCTCCAGGTCCTTGACCCGGTCGCGCATGCCGAACAGCAGCGGACGGGTCTTTTCCAGGTCGATCAGCTGGGCCTGCCAGCCCTCGCGGCGCTCACGCAGGAAGATGTGCTTGGGGTAGAAGCAGCCGTGCATCTGCCCGGCGCCGTGCAGGGTGCGGGCCAGCCGCCCACAGGCCTGGAGGATCGCCTGGCGCTGCGGCGCGTCCATCTGCGCCCAACGGCCGAGCAGTTGCTCGAGGTCGGTCCACTCGTCCAGCGCCCGGGTCATGAGGATCGCCCGGTGCTCGCCAGCTTGCTTGCGCTCGCCATAGAACACCGCCTGCAGGGCGGGGATGTCGAGCTTCTGGTAGCGGCTGATGTTGCGAAACTCGCGGGCGAAGGTCGGCTCGCCGAAGGGCCGCTGCAGGCTGCGGGTGAAGTAGTCGCTCTGGCGCTTGAGGTAGAAACCCTTGCCCTCGAGCTCCAGGCGGAACACGCTGCTCCAGCCGCCACGGCCGGTATTGGGTTCGTCCACGGCGTCCAGCTGCAGGGCCCACAGCGCCTCGAAGTCGCTCAGCCCGTGCCGTTGCAGCAGCGCCTGGTCGGCACTGGCCAGGTAATCGGTCATTCCCTTCCCTCGAAAAAGCCCAGCACCTGGCGAATGCGCTTCTTGTCACGGGCGTTCAGACGCGCGTGTCCGCGGTATTGCAGGTAGAAGCGCAGGCGCTGGGTCGCCGACAGGTGGTACTTGGCCACCTTGTCCAGGCACGCCAGATCCTTGATCAGCCTGTGGCGCAGCATGAAGCCGCGCCAGAAGTCGCCGGTCGGGCAGTCGATGAAGAATAGCGTGCCCTGGTCGTCGACCAGCAGGTTGCGCCATTTCAGGTCGTTGTGGGCGAAATGATGATCGTGCATCACCCGGGTGTGGCGTGCCAGCTGGCGGCTGACGTGATCGACCCAGGCGCTGTCGCGCAGACGCGGATCATTGCGTTCGGCCAGCGCCGAGAGGTCTTCGGTACGCGGCAACTCGCGGGTGATCATCGCCCCGCGGCCGAAGGCCAGGCCCTGGCGCTCGAGCCCCCAGGCGACCACATCGGCGGTGGGGATGCCCCACTTGGCGAACTGCTTGAGGTTCTGCCACTCGGCCTTGACCCGCGGCCGGCCCAGGTAGCGGCGCATGTGCTTGCCGGCGCCGGTGTAGCGTTTGACGTAGTAGTTGACCCCATCACGCTCGATGCGGATGACCTCGCTCAACGGGTCGCGGGTCAGGCGTTCGCCCTGGAGGGCGAACACCGCGTCGACACTGCCGAAATCGGCCGCCAGGTGCGCATACTCGGGCGCCAGGTTCCAGCTCGCCATCAGAGTGCGTCCCCGTAACGTTGCTTGCGGTCGTAGAGTTTCTGCGCCTTGCGCTCCAGCCAGGCGAGCAGCGCGGCTTCGTCCTTGAGCACCTGGCGCAACGGACGCTGGAAGTAGCCGCGCAGGAAGCGCAGCTTGTCGCGGCGGGTCAGGCCGATGTCCAGCGCCGAGAAGTACAGGGCGGCCAGGTCCTTGTCGCGCCAGCGACGGGTGATCTTCGCCCGGGTCTGGGCGCGGTGCAGGTCGATCACCGACAGTTTGAAGTCTTCCGGCGTCACCGGGCGGTCGGTGTGCAGCAGGAAGTGGCAGATGTAACAGTCGCGGTGGTTGACCCCTGCGCGGTGCATGCCGCCGGTCATCTTCGCCACTTCGGCGATCAGCGCGCGCTTCAGGCGCGGCGCTGGCGGCTGCTTGACCCAGTCGATGCTGAAGTCTTCCAGGCTGACGGTGGGCGCCAGCTCCTCGGTAACGATGAACGAGTGCTGGGTGGCCGGGTTGCTGCCATGCTCGCCGTAGGCCACTGCGGTCATGGTCGGCACACCGGCTTCATGCAGGCGCTGGATGGCCCGCCATTCCTGGCCGGCGCCGAGCACCGGCAGCTTGGCGCTGAACAGGTTCTTGAAGATCTCGCCCCAGCCGATGCCGCGGTGGATCTTGACGAAGAAGCCCGCGCCATCGACCTCGGTGCGCAGGGTGCGGCGGCCTTCCAGCTCGCGGTACACCTCGCCCTGCAGGGCCTCGACGGCCTCGAAGGGATCGCGCCCGGCCCACAGGCGCTTGAACGGTTCGGCCAGTATCAGCTTCATGCGGTCTCCTGACCGAGGATCACGTCGGCGGCATGCTGCGGCATGCTGTACAGGTCGGCGGTCTCGGCAAAGGCCACACCGTTGTCCGACCAGGCCGCGCGGGCCCCGGCGTCTTCGAGCATGCGTTGCAGGTAGCGGTTCAGCTGCTCCTGCTCGAACGGCTCGTCCAGCACCAGGCCGCTATCGGCCTCGGCGATGTAGTGGGCATAGCCGCAGACCTTGGACACCAGCACCGGCAACCCGGCGACCAGCGCCTCGAGCAGCACGGTGCCGGTGTTCTCGTTGTAGGCCGGGTGGATCAGCAGGTCGGCACCGAGCAGGAAACGCGGAATGTCGCTACGGCCCTTGAGGAACTGCACCTGCTCGCCCAGGCCGAGCGCCGTGCTCTGCACCTGGAACAGCTTGGGATCGTCCTGGCCGATGACCATCAGCCTGGTACGCTTGCGCAGGGCCGACGGCAACGCCGCCAGGGCCTTCAGGCTGCGGTCCACGCCCTTGGTCTTGAAGCCCGAGCCGATCTGCACCAGCAACAGCTCATCGTCGGCCAGGCCGAATTCCTGGCGGAAATCGGCGCGGATGGCCGCGGCGTCGGCCGGGCGGCGGCGGTCCTGGGAAATGCCCGGCGGCAGCAGGTGGAAACGCGCCTCGGGGGTGCCGTAGTGCTTGATGAACAGCGGCTGTTGCACCTCGGAGATCATCAGGATCTCGGTACGCGCATCCCTGGCGAACACCGCGCGCTCGTACTCGGCGAAATGGCGGTAGCGGCCCCAACGACGGTACAGGCCGCCGCGCAGGGTCTGGGCCTTGTCCTCGAAACAGCCGTCGGCGGCGTAGTAGACATCCAGGCCGGGCATCTTGTTGAAACCGATCAGGCGATCGACCGGGCGCTTGGCCAGGTCGGCTTCCATCCAGGCGCTGAGCTTCTCGTTGCGGCGGTGGTTGAACAGCGCCTTGACCGGCGCCACCAGCACCTCGAAGCCCGGCGGAATGTCACCTTCCCAGATCAGCGTGTACACGCGGATCTGATGGCCGCGCTTCTGGCATTCGAGGGCGATGCGCATGAAATCGCGCTGCAGCCCGCCAAAGGGGAAATACTTGTAGAGCACAAAAGCCAGTTGCATCAACGAACATCCTCAGCCAGCAGCAGCGCGCTCAAGCGGCCCGCCACATGCTCGGGATTCAGGCGAGTGAAGCACAGCGGCCACTCGCGTTTGAGATCGAACCGGCGCAGGTCCTCGGCGCTCGGTTTGTAGGTGCACTTCTTCTGCAGGCACGGGGCGCAGGGGAAGTTGCTCGCCTGGTGGATCTGGGCGCGTCCGTAGGCGCCAGTCAGACCAGGGTTGGTGGGGCCGAACAGCGAAATGGTCGGCACATCCAGCGCGGCGGCCAGGTGGCCGAGGCCGGTGTCCACGGCCACGCAGGCCTTGGCCGCCGCCAGCACGCGGGCAACGCCGACAAGATTCAACTTGGGGAGCACCTGGCAGTTGTTCAAGCCCTGGGCGATGCGCTCGGCACGGGCCTTTTCCGCCGGGTTGCCCCAGGGCAGCATCACCTGCAGCTTGCGTCGGCCCATGCGCTCGGCCAGCTCGCGCCAGTAGGCCTCCGGCCAGTGCTTGGTGGCCCAGGTGGTACCGTGCAGGAACACCACGTAGGGCGCGGCAGGCGGCAGTTGCAAACGGTTGAGGTCCAGGCCGTAGTCGCCCAGCCCTTCCGGCAGGTCGTAGGCCAGGGCCAGGGCGAACAGCTGGCGCACCCGTTCCACGGCATGCTGGCCGACGGCGACCGACATGCGCCGGTTGTAGAAGCGGCTGGCCCAGCCCTCACGGGCCGAGTAACGGTCCAGGCCGGCCACCGGCGCTTTCACGTAACGCGTCAGCCAGGCCGACTTGACCAGGCCCTGGGCGTCGATTACCAGGTCGTACTTGTGCTCGCGCAGGCGTTGCTTGAAGGCTTTCCACTCACCGCTCTTGAGCGTCTGCCAGATATTCTTGCGCCAGCGGCGGATCGCCACCGGGATCACCCGGTCGACCGCCGGATGCCAGCTGGGAATCTCGGCGAAGCCTTCTTCCACCACCCAGTCGAAACGGATGCCGGGGATGGCGTGGGCGGCGTCGGTGAGCGCCGGCAGGGTGTGGATGACATCGCCCAGCGACGAGGTCTTGATGATCAGTACCCGCACTCAGTCGACCTCGGCCACGGTATCGATCAGGTTAGGCCCGCCCAGGCCCTGCAGCGCGGCAATGACCTTGGCCGGCTCCAGCAGGCGCAGGCAGTTGTAGTGGCCGAAGCGGCAGGTGCGCTCGAAGCAGGGGCTGCACTCGATACCGGTGCGCACCACTTCCACCTGGTCGGCCAGCGGCGGGGTGAAGCCCGGCGAGGTCGAGCCGTACACCGCCACCAGCGGGCGGTTGAGGGCGGCGGCCACATGCATCAGGCCAGAGTCGTTGGACACCACCGCATCGGCGCAGGACATCAGGTCGATGGCCTCGGCCAGCGAGGTTTCGCCCGCCAGGTTGCAGGACTCCTCGCGCAGCCCGGGGATCAACCGGTCGCGGATCTGCTCGCCCACCGGGTGGTCGTTCTTCGAACCGAACAGCCACACCTGCCAGCCCTGGCGGATCATCGCGTCGGCCACCTCGGCGTAGTGCTCGGCCGGCCAGCGCTTGGCCTCACCGAACTCGGCGCCAGGGCACAGCGCCAGCACCGGGCGGTCCAGCGCCAGGCCGAACTTGGCCAGGGCCGCTTCGCGGCTGGCGGCTTCGATTTGCAGGCTCGGACGCGGGTAAGGCTTGGGCAGCTCGGCATCCGGTGCGTAGGCCAGGGCCATGAAGCGCTCGATCATCAGCGGATAGCGGGCCTTGTCCAGCTTGCGCACGTCGTTGAGCAGCAGGTAGCGCATCTCGCCGCGCCAGCCGGTGCGCTTGGGGATACCGGCGAAATACGGCACCAGCGCCGACTTGAGCGAGTTGGGCAGCAGGATCGCCTGGTCGTACTGGCCGGCCAGCGACTTGCCGATGCGCCGGCGCGTGGCCAGCTCCAGCGCGCCGTGGCCGAGCGGGAAGCTCAGGGCCTGGCGCACCTCGGGCATGCGCTCGAGGATCGGCCGGCTCCACTCGGGGGCCAGGACGTCGATCACGCAGTCGGGGTGCTGCTGTTTGAGGCACTGGAACAGGGTCTGCGCCATCACCATGTCGCCGACCCAGCTGGGGCCAATGATCAGTATTCTCATGCTTTATCCAGAAACATTCGGGGAGGCTGCAGGCTGCGCTACAACCTGGCCTCCCCTCTTTATATTCAGGCTATGTGGCGGACAGTGTACCACCGGTGGTGAGGCATGAACCTTTGGGGCTGCTTTGCAGCCCTTTCGCGGCACAAGGCCGCTCCTACAGGGAACGCAATCCCTTGTAGGAGCGGCCTTGTGCCGCGAAAGGGCCGCACAGCGGCCCCAACAATTTCAAGTCAGACCCAGTCCACCCCAGATCCGCCTTACCTCACGACGCTCATCGACAAACTGCGCCGCATCGATCACCCCGGCCTGCTTCTGCAGGGCCTGACGGTGCGACGCCGAACGGAACGCCTTGTACACCTCGCGCAGCAGCACGGCGTCGGCGGCGGACATCAGCCCGGCCTGTTCCAGCTCTTCGAGGATGCGGATGTTGTCGGTCCAGCGCAGTATGGCCGGATGGTCGTGGGACCAGGCCAAAGCGGCGTATTGCACCATAAATTCGATATCCACGATACCGCCGGCATCCTGCTTGATATCGAACGACTGGCCGGCCTCGAAGGCGTTGCCCGCAGTGCCGGCGGCAGTGGCCTTGGTGCCCAGGTTGTCGCGCATCTTGGCGCGCATTTCGCTTACTTCTACGCGCAGCTTGTCGAGGTCGCGAGGCTGGCCGAGGACCTGCGCCCGCACCGCCTCGAAGGCCGTGGCCACCTGCTTGCAACCCACCAATACGCGGGCCCGCACCAGGGCCTGGTGCTCCCAGGTCCAGGCCTCGTTCTGCTGGTAGCGCTCGAAGGCGCCCAGCGAGCTGACCAGCAGCCCCGAGGCGCCGGAGGGGCGCAGGCGCATGTCCACGTCGTAAAGCTGGCCGGAGTTGGTCTGGGTGGTCAGCAGGTGGATGATGCGCTGGCCCAGGCGGGTGTAGAACTGCGCGCTGTCGATGGGTTTGGCGCCGTCGGTTTCAGCGTTCGGATCGCCATCGTGGATGAACACCAGGTCCAGGTCCGAACCATGGCCCAACTCCAGGCCGCCGACCTTGCCGTAGCCGACAATGATGAAGCCCGGGTCGCACAGGCTGCCGTCGCTGCGCTTGGGCTGGCCGTGGCGCGCCACGGTCTGGCGCCAGGCCAGGGCCAGCACCTGGTCGAGAATCGCCTCGGCCAGCCAGGTCAGGTAGTCGCTGACCTTCATCAACGGCAGGTTGCCGCTGATCTCCGAGGCGGCCACGCGCAGGTTGTGGGCCAGCTTGAAGTGGCGCAGGGCCTCCATCTGCTGCTCCAGGTCGTCCTCGGGAATGCGCGTCAGGCGCTCGCGCAGCTCGGCGGCCAGCTCTGGCGCCAGCGGCGGGCTGAACAACCGGCCTTCGTTGAGCAATTCGTCGAGCAGCAGCGGGTAGCGGGCCATCTGCTCGGCGATCCACGGGCTGGCGGCGCACAGGGTCAGCAGGCGGCGCAGGGCGCCAGGGTTCTCGGTGAGCAGCACCAGGTAGGCCGAGCGCCGCGCCACGGCCTCGACCAATGGCAGCACCCGCTCCAGCACCAGGTCGGGGTTGTCGTGCTCGACCGCCTGGGCCAGCAGCCGCGGAATGAAGGCGTCCAGGCGCTCGCGACCGATACGCTGCATCGAGCGCAGGGTCGGGCTGGCCCGCAGCGCGGTCAGGCGGCGCAGGGCCTCGGCCGGCTGGCGGAAGCCGGCCTCCTCGAGCTGGCGGGAGGCCGCGTCTTCATCCTGGGCCTGCTCCCACAGCGGCGACCACTCGCCGCCGACCACCAGTTCGCCTTCGGTTTCGTCCTCATCCGGGTCGGCGATGACCTGGCGGAAATGCCAGTCGATGCGCCCACGCCAGTGCATCAATTGGCCGTGGAAGCTGTCCCAGTCGGCAAAGCCGAGCATGTAGGCGATACGCTCGCGGTCGGTCGGATCGTCCGGCAGCATCTGGGTCTGGCGGTCGGCGATGGCCTGGATCGCGTGCTCGGTGTAGCGCAGGAACTCATAGCCGTCGCGCAGCTCGGCGACCACGGCCGGCGGCAGGTAGCCCTGCCCTTCCAGGGTGGTCAGCACCTTGAGCAACGGCCGCTGCTGCAGGCTCAGGTCGCGCCCGCCGTGAATCAGCTGGAACGCCTGGGCGATGAATTCCACCTCGCGAATGCCGCCGGCACCGAGCTTGATGTTGTCGGCCATGCCCTTGCGCCGCACTTCCTGCTGGATCAGCTGCTTCATGGTGCGCAGCGCTTCGATGGCGGAGAAGTCCAGGTAGCGCCGGTAGACGAACGGCCGCAGCATCTCCTGCAACTGCGCGCCGGCCACCTGATCACCGGCGACCACCCGCGCCTTGATCATGGCATAGCGCTCCCAGTCGCGCCCCTGGTCCTGGTAGTACTGCTCCAGGGCATTGAAGCTGAGCACCAGCGCGCCGGCCGAGCCATAGGGGCGCAGGCGCATGTCGACGCGGAACACGAAGCCGTCGACGGTGACCGGGTCGAGCGCCTTGATCAGGCGCTGGCCCAGGCGGGTGAAGAACTCCTGGTTGTCCAGCGAGCGCTTGACCCCTTCGGTTTCGCCGCCCTCGGGGAAGGCGAAGATCAGGTCGATGTCGGATGACAGGTTCAGCTCCACCGCGCCCAGCTTGCCCATGCCCAGCACCACCAGGTGCTGGGGCTGGCCGCTGCGGTTGCCGATGGGCGTGCCGAACTGCTGGCAGTGGCGCGGGTACAGCCATTGATAAGCTTCGTCGATGCTGGCGTCGGCCAGGTCGGACAGGTCGCGGCAGGTTTCGGGCAACGCGGCCTGGCGGGTAATGTCGCGCCAGATGATGCGCAGTTGCTGGCGGTTGCGCTCGCGGCGCAGGTTGCGCGCCAGTTCGTCCTCGTTCTGGGCAGCCTGGGCCACGGCGTTGATCTGCGCGCGCAATTGGCCAGGCGCGAACGCCTGGTCCATCGCGCCGCTGGCCAGCAGTTCGAACAGCATCGTCGGATCACGCTGGGCCTGGGCCAGGACGAAGTCGCTGGCGGCGGCGACCTGGTCGAACTGACGGCGGTGCTCGGCGCTCAGGCTGTCCAGGGCCAGGCCAGGATGACTTGCCAGGGCATCGCGCAGGAATTGCTGGTTGCGAGCGACCAGCGGTTGGAGGGCGGCAGGCAGATCGAGCGGCAAAGGCAGGCGCATGGTCTATCCTTGATCGGCGTGAAAGAGAGCGGTTGCAGAGGTCAAACGGGGGTTGGACCACGGTTGGACTGTCGTACAAAAGTTGGAAATAGCTGAAATAATCAAAAATTTGGCAAAACCCATCAAGATTCACCTGCCATCGACACACCGCCAACCAACATGAACGTTTTTCCCCACAACCCGGGATGCGACCAAACGTCGCATTTGTGTAGTTTTACTACTACTCATGACCTGCCAAAGCATGAAATGAGAAAGCATTTGTAGTAAAACTACACCGCGCCGGATGACTGTCCGGTAATCCAAGAATTCACGACGTCTGCCCATAAGGCCAGTCGCAAACTCAGGCCATCGATTCTGGTGGCCTTTCCGCCCTGGAGCAAGCCATGCAAGACCTCGATCCAATCGAAACCCAGGAATGGCTGGATGCCCTGGAGTCGGTCCTCGACAAAGAAGGCGAAGACCGCGCTCATTACCTGATGACCCGTATGGGCGAGCTGGCCACCCGTAGTGGCTCCCAGCTGCCGTATGCCATCACCACGCCGTACCGCAACACCATCCCTGTCACCCACGAAGCACGCATGCCTGGCGACCTGTTCATGGAACGCCGCATCCGCTCGATGGTGCGTTGGAACGCCCTGGCCATGGTCATGCGCACCAACCTGAAAGACTCGGACCTGGGCGGACACATCTCCAGCTTCGCCTCCAGCGCCACCCTGTACGACATCGGCTTCAACTACTTCTTCCAGGCCCCGACCGACGAACACGGCGGCGACCTGATCTTCTTCCAGGGCCACGCTTCGCCAGGCGTCTACGCCCGCGCCTTCATGGAAGGCCGCATCAACGAAGAGCAGATGAACAACTTCCGTCAGGAAGTGGACGGCAAAGGCCTGTCTTCGTACCCGCACCCGTGGCTGATGCCTGACTTCTGGCAGTTCCCGACCGTATCGATGGGCCTGGGCCCGATCCAGGCGATCTACCAGGCACGCTTCATGAAGTACCTGGAAGCCCGTGGCTTCATCCCGGCCGGCAAGCAGAAGGTCTGGTGCTTCATGGGCGACGGCGAGTGCGACGAGCCGGAATCCCTGGGCGCGATCGCCCTGGCCGGCCGCGAGAAGCTGGACAACCTGATCTTCGTCATCAACTGCAACCTGCAGCGCCTCGACGGCCCGGTTCGCGGCAACGGCAAGATCATCCAGGAACTCGAAGGCGTGTTCCGAGGCGGTGGCTGGAACGTCAACAAAGTCGTCTGGGGCCGTTTCTGGGACCCACTGCTGGCCAAGGACACCAACGGTGCCCTGCAGCGCCGCATGGACGAGGTCATCGACGGCGAGTACCAGAACTACAAAGCCAAAGATGGCGCGTACGTTCGTGAAAACTTCTTCAACACCCCAGAGCTCAAGGCCATGGTCGAAGACCTGTCCGACGACGAGATCTGGAAGCTCAACCGTGGCGGCCACGACCCGTACAAGGTCTACGCGGCGTACCACCAGGCCGTGAACCACAAAGAGCAGCCGACCGTCATCCTTGCCAAGACCATCAAGGGTTACGGTACCGGTGCCGGCGAAGCCAAGAACACCGCGCACAACACCAAGAAGGTCGACGTCGACAGCCTGCGTCACTTCCGTGACCGCTTCGACATCCCGGTCAAGGATGCGGATCTGGAGAACCTGCCGTTCTTCAAGCCGGAAGAAGGTTCCGCCGAAGCCAAGTACCTGGCCGAACGCCGTGCCGCCCTGGGCGGTTTCGTGCCACAGCGCCGCGCCAAGAGCTTCAGCGTGCCAACCCCGCCACTGGAAACGCTGAAAGCGATCCTGGACGGCTCGGGCGACCGCGAAATCTCCACCACCATGGCCTTCGTGCGCATCCTGGCGCAGCTGGTCAAGGACAAGGACATCGGCCAGCGCATCGTCCCGATCATCCCGGACGAAGCCCGTACCTTCGGTATGGAAGGCATGTTCCGCCAGCTGGGCATCTACTCGTCGGTCGGCCAGCTCTACGAGCCAGTCGATAAAGACCAGGTGATGTTCTACCGCGAGGACAAGAAGGGCCAGATCCTCGAGGAAGGCATCAACGAAGCCGGCGCCATGTCGTCGTTCATCGCTGCCGGTACCTCGTACAGCTGCCACAACCAGCCGATGCTGCCGTTCTACATCTTCTACTCGATGTTCGGCTTCCAGCGCATTGGCGACCTGGCTTGGGCCGCCGGCGACAGCCGCACCCGTGGCTTCCTGATCGGCGGTACCGCCGGCCGTACCACCCTCAACGGTGAAGGCCTGCAGCACGAAGACGGTCACAGCCACATGATGGCGGGCACCATCCCGAACTGCCGCACCTACGATCCGACCTACGGCTACGAGCTGGCGGTGATCATCCAGGACGGCATGAAGAAGATGACCGAAGAGCAACAGGACATCTTCTACTACATCACCGTGATGAACGAATCCTACCAGCAGCCTGCCATGCCGGCCGGTGTCGAGGAAGGCATCATCAAGGGCATGTACCTGCTGGAAGAAGACACCCGCGAAGCCGCGCACCACGTACAGCTGATGGGCTCCGGCACCATCCTGCGCGAAGTCCGCGAGGCCGCGAAGATCCTGCGTGAAGAGTTCAACGTCGGCGCCGACGTGTGGAGCGTCACCAGCTTCAACGAACTGCGTCGCGACGGCCTGGCCGTGGAACGCGCCAACCGCCTCAAGCCTGGCCAGAAGCCTCAGAAGACCTACGTCGAAGAGTGCCTGGCCGGTCGCAAGGGCCCGGTCATCGCCTCCACCGACTACATGAAGCTGTTCGCCGAGCAGATTCGCCAGTGGGTGCCGAGCAAAGAGTTCAAGGTCCTGGGTACCGACGGTTACGGTCGCAGCGACAGCCGCAAGAAGCTGCGTCACTTCTTCGAAGTCGACCGCCACTTCGTGGTGCTGGCTGCCCTGGAAGCCCTGGCTGACCGTGGCGAGATCGAACCCAAGGTTGTGGCTGACGCCATCGTCAAGTTCGGCATCGATCCGGACAAGCGCAACCCACTGGACTGCTGAGGAGTATTTTTAAGTGAGCGAACTCATTCGCGTACCTGACATCGGCAGCGGTGAAGGTGAAATCATCGAGCTGTTCGTCAAGGTCGGTGACCGTATCGAGGCTGACCAGAGCCTGCTGACCCTGGAGTCCGACAAGGCCTCCATGGAGATCCCCGCGCCGAAGGCCGGTGTGGTCAAGGAACTGAAGGTCAAGCTGGGCGACCGCCTGAAAGAAGGCGACGAGCTGCTGGTCCTGGAAGTCGAGGGCGCCGCTGCGGCGCCTGAGGCTCCGGCCGCCGCCGCTCCGACACCAGCTGCTGCCGCTCCAGCGCCGGCCGCTGAAGCCGCACCTGCGCCTGCCGCAGCCCCGGCTGCCGCCAGCGTGCAGGACATCCACGTGCCGGACATCGGCTCGTCGGGCAAGGCCAAGATCATCGAAGTGCTGGTCAAGGTCGGCGACACCGTCGAAGCCGACCAGTCGCTGATCACCCTGGAGTCCGACAAGGCCTCCATGGAAATCCCGTCGCCTAGCGCCGGCGTGATCGAAGCCGTGCTGTGCAAGCTGGAAGACGAAGTCGGCACCGGCGATCTGATCTTCAAGATCAAGGCCGCAGGCGCCGCCCCAGCAGCAGCGCCGGCTCCGGCCGCTGCTGCTCCGGCTGCCGCTGCTGCCCCAGCCGCTGCACCTGCCGCCGCTCCAGCTGCTGCACCTGCTCCAGCGCCGGTCGCCACCGCGCCGGCCGCCGGCAGCAACGCCAAGGTCCATGCCGGCCCTGCCGTTCGCCAACTGGCCCGTGAATTCGGCGTCGACCTGGGCGCTGTTGCCGCCACCGGTCCGCACGGCCGTATTCTGAAGGAAGACGTGCAGGTCTACGTCAAGGCCATGATGCAGAAGGCCAAGGAAGCTCCAGCCGCCGGTGCTACCGGTGGTGCCGGCATCCCGCCGATCCCTGCCGTGGACTTCAGCAAGTTCGGTGAAGTGGAAGAAGTGGCCCTGACCCGCCTGATGCAGGTCGGTGCCGCCAACCTGCACCGCAGCTGGCTGAACGTGCCGCACGTGACCCAGTTCGACTCCGCCGACATCACCGAGCTGGAAGCCTTCCGCGTCGCGCAGAAGGCCGTGGCCGAGAAAGCTGGCGTCAAGCTGACCGTGCTGCCACTGCTGCTCAAGGCCTGCGCCTTCCTGCTCAAGGAACTGCCGGACTTCAACAGCTCGCTGGCGCCAAGCGGCAAGGCGATCATCCGCAAGAAGTACGTGCACATCGGCTTCGCCGTGGACACCCCGGACGGTCTGCTGGTCCCGGTGATCAAGAACGTCGACCAGAAGAGCCTGCTGCAACTGGCTGCCGAAGCTGCCGCGCTGGCCGAGAAAGCCCGCACCAAGAAGCTTTCGGCCGACGAGATGCAGGGCGCCTGCTTCACCATCTCCAGCCTCGGCCACATTGGCGGCACCGGCTTCACGCCGATCGTCAACGCGCCTGAGGTGGCGATCCTCGGTGTGTCCAAGGCGACCATGCAGCCGGTCTGGGACGGCAAGGCCTTCCAGCCGAAGCTGATGCTGCCACTGTCGCTGTCCTACGATCACCGTGTGATCAACGGCGCCGCCGCCGCGCGCTTCACCAAGCGCCTGGGCGACGTGCTGGGCGATATCCGCACCATGCTGCTGTAACGCAGCACGCTGCCCCTCCCTAGAGGGGCAGCCCCGTTTTCGAGCTGCCACGCTCGTACCTCAACCCCGCCAATTGGCGGGGCTTTTTTTTGCCTGGGATTGCTGGGAGGGCTTTGCCTCCTTTTCGCGGCGCAAGGCCGCTCCTACAGGGGGATGCGATCGTCTGCCGCCCGCCGGTCCTACAGATTCTGCAAGAACAGCCGACAACCTGTTCACAGCATCCCCCATGGCCGCTTGCCAGCCCACGGGACATGATGCAACCTTGCCCGATGCGCCGTGCTCCAGGCCGCGCCCCAGTTCAAGCGAGTCTTCGATGAAAAGCCAACCCGATGCCGCCAGCCGTGTGGCGGCCGAGGTCGTGACGCAGCTTCCCGTGCCCTCGCGGCTCGGCATGCTGCGTTTCGAGCGGCTGAACGAAGCCAGCTGGGCCATGCTCTACCTCGACCCGGCCTGCGACCGCCAGTTCGGCCTGCCCGCCGCCGAGCTCTGCGCCCTGATCGGCTCGCCCTACGCCAGCCTCATGGAGCCGGAAGCACGCTACAAGCTGCACGACGAGATCCAGCTGCAGCTGGCCCAGCGCGGCTACTACCGGGTGCGCTACACCCTGCACGCCTGCCCGGCGCCACTGCGCCTGCTGGAGGTCGGGGAAAGCTACAAGCAGCACAACCGTCAATTGCTGCGCGGCTACCTGACGGTGTTCGACGACCACCGCCAGGACACCCCGGACCTCGACGCCAACGACCTGGAGTCGCGCAACAACCGCCTGCAACTGGCCCTGCAACTGAACCAGCGCGCCCAGCAGGAGCAGCTCGAGCACCTGGACAGGGTGCGCGCCCAGCAGGACCTGATCCTGCGCCTGGCGCGCCAGCGCTACAGCATCGGCAACTCGCTGCTCGAAGCCGCCGAGCTGATCACCCGCAGCGCCTGCGAGATCTACAAGGTCGACTGCGCCAGCATCTGGTACCTGAACGACCAGCGCCTGGAGCCGATCAGCGCCTGGTACAGCCGCGACCAACAGCACCGCATGCCCGAGGCGATCGACGCCAGCCGCTTCCCGGACTACCTGGAAGCCCTGCACGCCAGCCGCGCCATCGACGCCCACAACGCCAGCCACGACCCGCGCACCCGCGAGATGGCCGAATCGCTGTACAGCACCGACGACAACGCCATGCTCGATGCCAGTATCCGCATCGACGGCCAGGTGGTCGGCGTGCTGTGCCTGGAGCAGACCGGCCAGCCACGGGCCTGGCAGTCGGACGAGATCGCCTTCGCCGGCGAGCTGGCCGACCAGTTCGCCCAGGTCATCAACAACCACAACCGGCGCACCGCCGCCAGCGCCCTGCACCTGTTCCAGCGCGCCGTGGAACAGAGCGCCAGCGCCTTCCTGCTGGTCAACCGCGACGGCGTGGTGGAATACGTCAACCCCAGCTTCACCGCGATCACCCAGTACAGCACCGAAGAGGTCCAGGGCCATCACCTGGCCGAACTGCCGGCGCTGGAAAACCTGAGCGAGCTGCTGTTCGACTCGCCGTCGAGCCTGGCCATGGGCAACAGCTGGCAGGGCGAGTTCAAGAGCCGGCGCAAGAACCTCGAGCCGTACTGGGGCCAGCTGTCGATCTCCAAGGTGTACGGCGACAACCGCGAGCTGACCCACTACATCGGCATCTACGAGGATGTCACCCAGACCAAGCTGGCCCAGCAGCGCATCGAGCGCCTGGCCTACACCGACAACCTGACCAACCTGGGCAACCGCCCGGCGTTCATCCGCAACCTCGACGAGCGCTTCGCCCGCGACAGCGCCAGCCCCATCTGCCTGCTGCTGGTGGACATCGACAACTTCAAGCGGATCAACGACAGCCTCGGCCACCAGACCGGCGACAAGCTGCTGATCAGCCTGGCCCGGCGCCTGCGCAACAGCCTGGCCAATGGCGGCAGCCTGGCGCGCTTCGCCAGCAACGAGTTCGCCGTGCTGCTCGACGACACCAACCTGGAAGATGGCCAAGGCGTCGCCCACCAGCTGCTGCGCACCCTCGACAAACCGATGTTCGTCGACAACCAGCTGATCAATGTCACCGCCTCCGTGGGCCTGGCCTGCGCGCCGCTGCACGGCAGCGACCCGGCCACGCTGATGAAGAACGCGGGCCTGGCCCTGCACAAGGCCAAGGCCAACGGCAAGCACCAGGTCCAGGTGTTCACCGAGGTACTCAACGCCGAGGCCAGCTACAAGCTGTTCGTCGAGAACAACCTGCGCCGCGCCCTGACCCAGAACGAACTGGAAGTGTTCTACCAGCCCAAGCTGTGCCTGCGCAGCGGCCGCCTGCTTGGCCTGGAGGCGCTGCTGCGCTGGAACCACCCCGAGCGCGGCATGATCCGCCCCGACCAGTTCATCAGCGTGGCCGAGGAAACCGGCCTGATCATCCCCATCGGCAAGTGGGTGGTGCGCCAGTCCTGCCGCATGAGCCAGCAACTGCGCGAGGCCGGCTTCGGCAACCTGCACGTGGCCATCAACCTGTCGCCCAAGCAGTTCTCCGACCCCGAGCTGGTCAGCTCGATCGGCAGCATCCTCAAGGAGGAAGCCCTGCCGCCGCACCTGCTGGAGCTGGAACTGACCGAAGGCCTGCTGCTGGAAGCCACCGAGGACACCCACCGTCAGCTCGACGAGCTCAAGGCCCTGGGCCTGACCCTGGCCATGGACGACTTTGGCACCGGCTACTCGTCGCTGAGCTACCTGAAGAAGTTCCCGATCGACATCATCAAGATCGACCGCAGCTTCATCAACGAGATCCCCGACAACCAGGACGACATGGAGATCACCTCGGCGGTGGTGGCCATGGCCCACAACCTCAAACTCAAGGTGGTCGCCGAAGGGATCGAGACCCCCGAGCAGCTGGCGTTCCTGCGCCGACACCGCTGCGACGTCGGCCAGGGCTACCTGTTCGACCGGCCGATTCCGGGGCGCGAGCTGAACGAGAAACTGCGCCGCTATCCTCGTGGTCCGGTGGACTGACAGCGGCGTAAAGCTCGGGCACTATAGACATCACTAGCCTGCCGGGGCTGCTTTGCAGCCCTTTCGCGGCACAAGGCCGCTCCTACAGGGATCATGCGTCCCCCTGTAGGAGCGGCCTTGTGCCGCGAAAGGGCCGCAAAGCGGCCCCAGGTTGTTGAATATCAAATAGAGGAACGGCCATGACCCTGCGTTCGGAAATCCTGGTGAACAAAAACGTCCTGCCCACCGCGGAACAGGCCCTGCCTGGCCGCGAAACCCCGATGACCCTGCCCGAGTTCCACTACGTGTTCGAAGGCACCCCGCTGCTCGGCCCGTTCTTCGAAGGCGACATCGATTTCGCCATCTTCGGCCTGGGCTGCTTCTGGGGCGCCGAGCGCCGGTTCTGGCAGCGCGAAGGCGTGGTCAGCACCGTGGTCGGCTACGCCGGCGGTTTCACCCCCAACCCCACCTACGAGGAAGTCTGCTCGGGCCTGACCGGCCACACCGAGGTGGTGCTGGTGGTGTTCGACAAGAACCGGGTCAGCTACCGCGAGCTGCTGACGATGTTCTGGGAGCTGCACAACCCGACCCAGGGCATGCGCCAGGGCAATGATGTCGGCACCCAGTACCGCTCGGCGATCTACTGCACCTCGCCGCAGCAACTGGATGAAGCCAACGCGAGCAAGGCCGCCTTCCAGGCCGAGCTGGGCAAGGCCGGCTTCGGCGAGATCACCACCGAGATCGCCCAGGCGCCGACCGTGTACTTCGCCGAGGCCTACCACCAGCAGTACCTGGCCAAGAACCCGGAAGGCTACTGCGGTATCGGCGGCACCGGCGTGTGCCTGCCACCCAGCCTGCAGGGCAACTGAGCCATGATCCTGTTCCATTCGCCGCTGTCGCCGTTCGTGCGCAAGGTGATGATCGTGCTGCACGAGACCGGCCAGCTGGACCGGGTCACCGTGCAGGGCGTGAACATCAGCCCGGTGAACAGCGACGCGCAGCTCAACCAGGGCAACCCGATCGGCAAGATCCCGGCCCTGCGCCTGGACGACGGCAGCGTGCTGCACGACAGCCGGGTGATCTGTGAGTACCTCGACAGCCAGCACGTCGGCCTGCCGCTGATCCCCCGCGAGGGCTCGGCACGCTGGCGGCGCCTGACCCTGGCCTCCCAGGCCGATGCGATCATGGACGCGGCGGTGGCTACCCGCTACGAAACCTTCCTGCGCCCGGCGGACAAGCAGTGGGACGGTTGGGTGCAGGCGCAGGGCGAGAAGATCCGCCGCAGCCTGGCCAATCTTGAACAGGAGCACCTGGCGGAGCTGGCCTCGGGGTTCGACCTGGCGGCGATTGGCGTGGCTTGTGCGTTGGGGTATCTGGACCTGCGCCAGCCTGAGTTCGATTGGCGTGGGCTGTATCCGGGGCTGGCGGCGTGGTATGCCGAGGTGAGCCAGCGGCCGTCGATGGTGGCTACAGCTCCGATAGCCTGAGACTACGCTGGCGAGGGCTGGCGCCCTCGTTTCGCGGCACAAGGCCGCTCCTACAGGAGTCCACTCAACCCTGTAGGAGCGGTCTTGTGCCGCGAAAGGGCTGCACAGCAGCCCCAGAACTTACCGCGGTATCACAGGAAACAACAATCCGATTCTCTGCGCCAACCAGCGCCCGATCTCTCTATCCTCCCTCATACCCCCCTCCCCACCCGCGACCAGTCCAGCCGCCGGGTCAGCACCATGAACACGCCCAGCAGGCCAAAGCACAGCAGCGAGCCCATCAGCAGCGCATAGTCCTCGGCGCTGAGCAGCCCATAGAGCATCGCGTACAACGCCGCCAGCCCCGCCGCAAAGCCAACCCCACGCCCCAGGCTGCGCAGCACATGAACCAGGTAGAAGCCGATCAGCAACACACAGCCCGACGCCGACAGCCCATAGGCCAGGCCAAACCCCAGGTGCTCGGACAGCGACAGCAACAGCAGGTAGAAGAACGCCAGGGCCACGCCCACCAGGATGTACTGCACCGGGTGCACGCTGAGGTTCTTGAGCACCTCGAACAGGAAGAATCCGGCAAAGGTCAGGGCGATAAACAGCAGGGCATACTTGATCGCCCGTTCGCTCTTGAGGTACTGGTCCACCGGGTCGACGAAGCTGACGCCAAATGAACGCTCGTTGAAATCGCCGCACTTGCCGACGGTCGCGCAAAGGCGCATGGACTCTTCCAGGTTGGTGGCGAAGAACGAGGTCTGCCAGTGGGCGCTGAAGCCCTTTTCATCGATGGCGCGGCGGCTCGGCAGGTAGCTGCCGACGAAGCTCGGGTGCGGCCAGTTGGCGCGCATGTCCACCGTGCTGCTGCGGCCGACCGGCAGCACCGCCAGCTGGCCGGTGCCCAGCAGGGCCAGGTCGAAGGCGTAGTCGAACTCGCGGGCCTTCTGGTCGCTCAACTGCGGCAGGGCCACATGCACGCCACCGGGCAGCCAGTCGACACCACTGCCGGCCTCGAACGGCAGGCGCTGGTCATCCAGGGTCAGCTCCAGGCTGTTCTCGATGCCGCGAATGTCGCTGATGCCGACCATCAGGAACGGCTTGTCGAAGCGGTAGTCGTCGTAGTCCTTCTCGATCCCCCAGCGCTCAGGCAGCTTGAAGCGACCGCTGACCTGACCCTTGGCATGGAACAGGCGCGCCTGGTAGATGCCGCGGGCGCGCAGCTCGGTATCGACGCCCACATCCATCGCGAAGGTTTCCGGCAGGAAGTAAAGATTGCCGTGCATCGTGGTGGTCTCCTGGACGCTCGTGCCGTCCTTGTCGATCCAGCGCCGCTCGTACTTGCGATAGGGCACCACCAGCACCGGGCCGCTGACCAGCTGGTCGAAGCTGGAGCTCGCGGCGATCTCGCCGAGCACGTTGTTGCGCAGTTGCTGACGTTCGTCGATCAGGCCGCCGATCATCAGCAGGGGAATCAGCAGCAGCAGGATCAGCACGGCGATCAGGCCGAGCTTGAAACCTAGGGACTTGTTCATGGGGTTGGGCTCCGTTTGCGATGGGGGCAGTGTCTGCCCGCCGCGTGGAGCCCTTGGGGAGGGAATGTGGAGATTGTGTGGAGATGGCTTGGACAGCAACACTGCGTGGGAGCGGGCTTGCCCCGCGATGAGGCCCGATCAGGCAGTGATGTTGCCTGGGCTGGCCACTTCGCGGGGCAAGCCCGCTCCCACAGGGTCAGCTATAACGTCGGGCCGGCAGCCAGAGTCGTACCCGCACCCCACCCTCGACGTTGTCTACCGCCAGCGCCCCGCCATGCAGCTGCATCACCTCGGCCACGAAGTTCAGCCCCAGCCCGGTGCTCTTGCGCCCGGTCCCAGGCCTTGGCAGCGAATAGAACCGCTCGCTGACCCGCCCCAGAGCGTACTCGGGGATTGCCTGCCCCTGATTGAACAGGCTCAGGGCCACCCGCTCGCCGTCACGCTCCAGTTCGAAGGCCAGCGCGCCTCGCTCGGGGGTGAAGTCCAGCGCGTTGTCCAGCAGGTTGGCCAACGCCTGGCGCATCAGGAACGGATCGCACAGCAGCCAGACGCCCGCCGGAATGCGCTGGCGCACCTGCAAGCCGGCGCTGTCGATCCGTGCGCCATGGGCTAGCAGCAGCTCGTCGATCAGCGCCGCCACCGCCACCTGCTGTTCATCTTCCAGTGCCTGCATCTGCTCGACCCGCGCCAGGTTGAGCAGTCGCTCGATCATCTGCTGCAGGCGCTCGCTCTCGCGCTCGATATTGCCGGCAAAGCGCGCCCGCTGCTCCTGCGGCATGTCGCCCTGCAGCAGCTCCGAGGCGCCGCGGATCGCCGCCAGCGGGCTCTTGAGCTCATGGGTGAGCGTGTGCACGTAGCGCTCGACATAGGCCTTGCCCTCCAGCTGGGTGCGCATGCGCTCCACCGCCGTGGCCAGTTGCAGCAATTCGCCGCCCTTGTAGTGCGGCAACGCGGCGCGCTCGCCCTCGCTGACCGCCTGGGCGTAATGGGTAAGCCTGCGCAGCGAGCGGGTCAGCCACCACGACAGCGCCGCGCCCACCAACAGCCCCAGCACGATCAGCCCCAGGCCGAGGAACAGCAGCCGCCGCTCGGAGCGGTCGATGTACGGCTGCAACGAGCTGTTGGGCTTGGCTACGGTAACCACGCCGATGATTCGGCCGCCGTCGAGGATCGGCGCCGCCACATGCATCACCGAAGTGCTTTCGTCGTCCGGGTCGCTGCGGGTCGAGCGGGCGCCGTACTGGCCACGCAGGGTCAGGTAGACATCGTTCCAACGCGAGTAGTCCTTGCCCAGGTCCTGGCCGCTGGAGTCGAGCAGGACGATGCCCTTGGCGTCGGTCACGTAGATACGGTGGCTGACCTGGTTCTTCGCCAGCCCCCAGATCTGCGCGCTCGGACGCCGCTCGCCATACGAAGCAAGCACCTGCGACAGGCGGCTCTGGGTCAGGGTGCCGTTCTTCACATCGTCGTGAAGGATCTCGGCCAGCAGGTTGGCGGTGTCCACCAGGGTTTCTTCCGAGGATTGCCGCACCACCGGACGGATCTGCTCGCGCACCGTGTTGAGCAGGAAGTAGCCCGCCAGGCCGACGAACAGGAAGTACACCAGGAAGATCCGGATCCCCAAGCGCATCAGGCGTGTTCCGGGCTGTAGCTGTAGCCCAGGCCGCGGTGGGTCTGGATCGCCTCGGCGTCGGGCGCGACCTGGCGCAGCTTGGCCCGCAGGCTCTTGATATGACTGTCGATGGTGCGTTCGTAGCCGACGTCCGAGGCCACGCCAAGGCCGTCGAGCAGCTGTTCGCGGCTGAATACCCGGCGAGGTTGCGCAAGCAGGCTCTGCAGCAGGCGGAACTCGTGGCGGGTCAGCGTCAGCGCCTGGCCCCGGTAGCTGATGCGCATGGCCAGGGTGTCGAGCTGGAACGGCGCGGTTTCGCTGGCCACCTCCACCCTGGGCGCCATGCGTTTGAGGATCGCCCGCACCCGCGCGGCCACCTCACGGGGGCTGAAGGGCTTGACCACATAGTCGTCGGCGCCGATCTCCAGGCCCAGCACCCGGTCGATCTCGGCGTCGCGGGCGCTGAGGAACATCACCGGCACCTCGCTGAAGCGGCGCAGCTGGCGGCAGGTCTCGAAGCCGCTGATGTCGGGCAGGCCGATATCGAGGATCACCAGGTCGGCCGGGCGCAGGCGCTGCTGCTCGACGGCGGCGCTGCCGAGGGTCACCCACTCGGTGCTGTAGCCGTCGGCCTGCAGGGCGTAGACCAGGGTGTCGGCGATGGCGGATTCGTCTTCGACGATGAGGATGTGAGGCATGGCGTCCGGCCTTGCTGGGGCAAAGGCTGGACTTTGAGGCAAACCGCGATGGTCACGCAATCCTTGTTGCCTTTACGGGCCCTTTCGCGGCACAAGGCCGCTCCTACAGGGAAACGCGAATACCTGTAGGAGCGGCCTTGCGCCGCGAAAGGGGCGCAAAGCGCCCCCAAATGCGAAATCAGCAGTCCGGTTTGCCCGCCGTGAACTTCTTGGCCGGGTTCACCGCCGCCTTGAACTCGCGCAGGGCCTTGGCGCCCACCAGCAGCGGGTAGTTGAAACTGCTGCGGTCGACCAGGTTGACCTCCACGGTGCGCTTCACGTCGCCCAGGCACAGCTCCAGGTCGACCACCGGGCGGCGCGACAGCTCGGGGGCATCGCCTTCTTCTTCCTCGTCGGCGCGGTTCTTGATCTTGCTGATGCGCGCCAGCTTGTGTTCGTAGACCTTGCCATTGGCATTCTTGGTGGCCAGGCGGAAACGCACCCAGTCCTCACCGTCGCGGGTGAACAGCTCGATATCCTTGGCCGACAGCGACGCGGTGTAGGCGCCGGTGTCCATCTTGGCCTTGAGGGTTTCACCGATCTCCGGCAGGGCGATGTTCTCGTAGCGACCGTACAGGGTGGGCTCGGCGGCCATCACCGGCAGCGCCAGAAGGGACAGCAGGGCAAGCAGGGGTTTCACGGGGCAGGCTTCCTTGAGAGGGGTCAGTGCTTAGACTGCGCAGGCAGGATAGGTTCGTTGCAACAGGGTAAACAACACAATGTGAAACATTTGTCCCAGTGAATGGACGTACGACGTTTGGCGTAGGCCACTGCCCTGCTTATCATTAGCCACCGTTTACCTCACACCAACAAGAGTCTCCTTATGCGTCGCCTGCTGACCGGCACCCTCACCCTTACCCTGCTGCTGCTCAACACCCTGGTGATGATCGGCCCGTTGCTGGTCTTCGCCCTGCTCAAGCTGGTACTCCCAGGCCGTGGCCGCGACTACGCGTCGGCCGCGGTGATGTGGATCGCCGAGACCTGGTCGGAAGTCGACAAGGCCATCTTCGCCCTGTGCATCCCCACCCAGTGGGACATCCGCGGCGTCGACACCCTGCGCCAGGACACCTCGTACCTGTGCGTGAGCAACCACCAGACCTGGGTCGATATCCCGGCGCTGATCGAAAGCCTCAACCGCCGCGTGCCGTTCTTCAAGTTCTTCCTCAAGAAGGAGCTGATCTGGGTGCCGCTGCTGGGCCTGGCCTGGTGGGGCCTGGATTACCCGTTCATGAAGCGCTACAGCAAGGCCTTCCTCGACAAGCATCCCGAACTCAAGGGCAAGGACCTGGAGATCACCAAGGCCGCCTGCGAGCTGTTCAAGCGCCAGCCGGTGACCGTGGTCAACTACCTCGAAGGCACCCGCTTCACCGAGGCCAAGCGCCAACAGCAGCAGTCGCCCTACCGCCACCTGCTCAAGCCCAAGGCCGGCGGCGTGGCCTTCGTCCTGGCGGCGCTGGGCGAGCAGCTGGATGCGCTGCTCGACGTGACCATCGTCTACCCGGGCGACAAGGCGCCGGGTTTCTGGGACCTGCTCAACGGCAGCATCAGCCGGGTGATCATCGACATCCGCGTGCGCGAGCTGGATCCGGCGCTGAGCGAAGGCGACTACGAGAACGACCCGGCCTTCCGCCAGACCGTGCAGGCCTGGGTGAACCAGCTGTGGCTGGAGAAGGACCAGCGGATCGAGCAACTGCGCGCCGAGATGCGCTGAAGCCCGCGCCTACAGCATTTCGCAGTCCCTTGTAGGAGCGGCCTTGTGCCGCGAAAGGGCCGCACAGCGGCCCCTGCACTCTTGGCCTAAAACGCTGGGAACCTGGGGCCGCTACGCAGCCCTTTCGCGGCACAAGGCCGCTCCTACCCTGCCCGCGTCTGGCGCTCAGACCGATGGCTGGCTCAACGGCGCAGGGCTATTCCACAGGCTCCCCAGGTTCTGCAGCAACGACCCGGCAATCCCCTGCTGCCCCAGGTACTGCAGGATCAACGGCGCGAACTGCCCGATCATCCCGGTATCCATGCCCAGCGCCTTGAAGGCGGTGTCCAGGTCGTTGCGGTTCTGCACCTCACCGCCCAACGCATTGCCCAACGCCGAGCTGTTCTTGTCATTGCCGAGCAACTGCCCCAGCCCGCTCAACCCACCCAGCGCATTGGTGCCCGACAGCAGGTCCAACCCCGGCACGGCCTTGGTCAGTTGCCCATAGTCATCGCCGCTGAGGTTGTTGCGCGCCAGCCCCAGCATCGCCCCGGCGCCGCCGATGGCCTGCTCGGGGGTGATCTTCAATTCGCTGCCCAAGGTATTGAGCAGGTTGGCCTGGCCGGCCGGCGCCTGCACCTGGCCCTGTTGATTCTGGTTCTGCATGGCCGAGACGGCATTGGCCGCGTCGCTGAGGTTGAAGGCGAACACCGGGCTTGCGGCCAGGGTCATCAGGGTTGCCAGGGTGAATGCTTTCATCGGGGGACCTCGTCGGCCGGAATGGCCGGGAAACGAGGGGTTGGACTGGAGTGCAGGGGGTTTGTTCCGGGCCGGCCATCGGTGTTCATTACAAGGGCCATATCGCGGGGCAAGCCCGCTCCCACGCGGCGCTGGGTCATTCGTGGGAGCGGGCTTGCCCCGCGATGGACATTTACTGGCCAGCTCTGTTTTCCACCGCACTGGCCAGCGCATCCGCCTGCCCCCAGGCGATCTGCATGGCTCTTAGCCCAAGCTTGAGCAATTGCCGCGTCTCCTCGTCCTCGATGCGGTCCAGCGCCCGGTGGCTGTCGCTGAAGGCGAACATCAGGTAGTGGGAGACGTTGGCCAGCACGTATTCCATGGGCACGACACCGTCGTGGATGGCGCGGGCGAGGGATTTGTCGGGGGGTAAGGCGAATTGGTGGGGTGGGTCGGGGACGATCTTTTTCATCGAGGCACCATGCTGTGTTGGGTGCCACCCATCCGTTTCCACACATCAGGGTGACAGCTGTACACGGGGTGGAAAGACCGGTGCATGGTGAACCCGGCAGGCCTAGAGGCCTCCCGCGTACAGCCGTCATGACGACAACAACCATGCTAACCGCCGGGTTTCCACACCCGATCGCTGAACCGACAGCGACCGGGAAAGCCTAGTGGGCAGGATTTCCCTGGACAATCAGACGTGTATCGACAGATTGCGCAGGATATTTCCTGCGCCCTCAAACAGTCAGTGGGACACAGCCTTATTTTAAGTAGGACCTTTCCTCAGGCCTAGCATTTTTGCCAGTAGCCAGATGTGCTCCTTTACTGCAATTTAAAGATTGGAGAACCCAAACCATTCGGAGAATGCCATGCCAAATAAACACCACTTTTCCTCGACAATATCTTTACTTACAACAGACATTCAAGGTTCTGTATTGCGTAAACATTCAATCCAGGAGGTACATGAGTTATCGTACACGGCTTACGGATTTGATCCCCCTGGAAACGCACATGGACCTCACCTGAGGTTCAGTGCGGAATCTCCTACCATCTCAGGAACCTATCTACTCGGAAAGGGCTATCGAGCCTACAGTCCAATGTTGATGCGTTTCCACTCACCCGACAACTTAAGTCCTTTTGAGGACGGCAACATTAACGCATATGCTTACTGCTCAAATGACCCAGTAAATTACACCGATCCAAGCGGGCATATGAAGAAGCTCAATTCAATACAGGATCAATTGCGCCCTATTGTAAAAGACCAAATTTTTCACCAAGAGAACAAAACAAATAAAATAAACGAGTTAAGCAAACTAAAGAAAAATCAGCCAAAAATGGAAGCCAGACTACAAACCATTGCCACGGAATTGGAAACCGACAGAAATGTCTACGGCAAGGAAAAAATGCACCACAAAAATCGCGAGAAACTAGAAACCGAAAAATCCTCGCTACTTTCCAACCTTGTAAGAATTGACAAGCTACCCTTTGAGATAAATCTTCACGAGGCAGAGCTTGTAAAACTCGACAAAAAAAATGACGCAATTGAAGGCCAGATTGGAAAAGCTAAATTTAATGAGCAGTTCGAAATAGCTTTTCAAGCCGTCACAAAGAACAACAGCACGCGCCAGAATAACAATTAAATTATTCAAAGCAACAAAGCCCCCGAAGGGGGGGGCTTTGCTCTCTCAATGACTCACGCCGCACTAAATGTTTTATGCGGATCAATCACAAACTTCTTCGGCACCCCCGCATCAAACTCGCCATACCCCTCCGGCGCCTGATCCAGGCTGATCACCTGCACCCCCACCACCTCTGCGATATTGATGCGATCCCACATGATCGCCTGCATCAACTGGCGGTTGTACTTCATGGTCGGGGTCTGCCCGGTGTGGAAGCTGTGCGACTTGGCCCAACCCAGGCCGAAGCGGATGCTCAGGGCACCGATCTTGGCGGCGGCATCCACCGCGCCCGGATCTTCGGTCACGTACAGGCCCGGAATACCGATCTTGCCGGCCACGCGGGTCACCTGCATCAGTGAGTTGAGCACGGTAGCCGGGGCTTCGTGCTTGGCGCCTTCGTGGCCATGACCACGGGCCTCGAAGCCGACAGCGTCAACGGCGCAGTCCACTTCCGGCTCACCGAGGATATCTATGATCTGCTCGTGCAGCGGGGTGTCCTTGGACAGGTCGACCACTTCGAAACCTTGCGACTTGGCGTGAGCCAGCCGGGCCGGGTTGAGGTCGCCGACGATCACGCAGGCGGCGCCCAGCAGGCGGGCGGACGCGGCGGCAGCCAGGCCGACCGGGCCGGCGCCCGCGACGTAGACGGTGCTGCCCGGGCCAACGCCGGCGGTGACAGCGCCGTGGTAACCGGTGGGGAGGATATCGGACAGGCAGGTCAGGTCGCGGATCTTCTCCATGGCCTTGTCGCGGTCCGGCAGTTTCAGCAGGTTGAAGTCGGCGTAGGGCACCAGCACATACTCGGCCTGGCCGCCGGTCCAGTCGCCCATGTCGACGTATCCGTATGCGCCACCGGCGCGGGCCGGATTGACGGTGAGGCAGACGCCGGTGTGCATCTCTTTGCACGAGCGGCAGCGGCCGCAGGCGACGTTGAAGGGTACCGACACCAGATCACCGATTTTCAGGCGCTCGACGTCTCGGCCCATTTCGACGATTTCACCGGTGATTTCGTGGCCCAGGACCAGGCCGACCTGGGCGGTGGTGCGGCCGCGGACCATGTGCTGGTCGGAGCCGCAGATGTTGGTGGAGACCACCTTGAGGATGACGCCGTGCTCGATCTTCTTGCCGCGCGGGTCCTGCATCTTGGGGTAGTCGATCTTCTGCACCTCGACCTTGCCCGCGCCGAGATACACCACTCCACGGTTACCAGACATGCTTCTTACCTCGCTTGATTTGTATTTATGCAGCGGTGGTGGAAAGCGCCGCCTTTCCGTGGGCGGCCTGTGTTACTGGATGAAGGGGATTGTGGGCTGGATGGGAGGTGGGGCGGTGACTGGATGCGACAGGGGGATGTCTTTTTGCGGCAGGACAAAAGCTGGGGCCGCTGCGCGCCCCTTTCGCGGCACAAGGCCGCTCCTACAGAGGGAATGCGATCCCTGTAGGAGCGGCCTTGTGCCGCGAAAGGGCTGCGCAGCAGCCCCGGCACTCGATCAGAGAACGACAGTGCGATTGGCGTTTAGGAACACCCGCCGCTCGATGTGATACCCCACCGCCCGCGCCAGGGTCAGGCACTCGATATCGCGCCCCTTGGCGATCAGGTCCTCGGGATAGTGGGCATGGTCCACCACCTCGACGCCCTGGGCGATGATCGGCCCTTCGTCCAGGTCGTTGTTGATGTAGTGGGCCGTGGCGCCAACCATCTTCACGCCCTTGTTGTAGGCCTGGTGATACGGCTTGGCGCCTTTGAACCCCGGCAGCAGCGAGTGATGGATGTTGATCGCCCAGCCATCCAGCCGCCGGCACAGCTCCGGCGACAGCACCTGCATGTAACGGGCAAGAATGACCAGCTCGGCACCGCTCTCCTCGATCACCTGCAATACCTTGCGCTCCTGCGCCGGCTTGTCGTTCGGGTCGAGGGCGAAATGGTAGTAGGGAATCTTGTGCCAGTGCGCCAGCGGCTCCAGGTCAGGATGGTTGGACACCACCGCGACCACGTCCATGGCCAGCTGGCCGATACGCTGGCGGTACAGCAGGTCGTTAAGACAATGGTCGGCCTTGGACACCATGATCACCACCTTGGGGCGGTGATTCGGCGCGGTCAGCTCGAAGGCCATGCCGAACGCCTCGCTGCGCTCGGCCAGCCCCGCACGGAAGGCATCCTCGTCGAAACCGTCCGGGGCGCGGAACTCAACACGAATGAAGAACCGCCCCGACAGCCGGTCATCGAAGGAATGGTGCTCGGTAACGTAGCAGCGCTGCTCGTGGAGATGACGCGTCACCACATCGACCGTGCCGAGCATGCTCGGGCAGTCGGCAGTGAGAATCCAGGTGTCCGGTGCCCGACTCATGGGTAATGCTCCTTACGCTTCGATGGCCAGGCCGTACTCGGCCGACGCGTCCTGCAGCCACAGCCACCAGTAGTCTGAGAAGCTGCGGCGGATCACCAGCTCCCAGGTGTCCTCGGCAGTGCGACGGATCACCAGCTGCGACTTGGCGAACACGGTACCGACAGCCTTGCCGACCGGGAAGTTGTTCGGGTGTACATCATAGCTGGTGGATTTCATCAGCACGTCGCGCACGTTGGGGCCGCGCAGCTCGAGCAGGGTCTGCCCGCCGCTGACGTTAACCACCTGGATATGCTGGCCGTCGAGGGCGTCGCGCAGTTTCTGCTCGACGGCGAACTCCTGGCCGCCGGGGACGATCAGCAGCCACTCGTCCGGGCCCACCCATTGCAGCGACATCTCGTTGTTGGCGACCACGGTCAGGGCCACCGGCAGCTCCAGGCCCAGGGCCTTGTGCACGCCGCCAGCGAAGGCCTGGTCATGGCCGTTGCCACGGATAGTCAGGTGGCCGAGGAGTTTCTTTTCGCGCAGGGTCACGCCTGCGTTCTTGCGGCCCTTGCCGACCAGGCTGGCCAGGTCGGCGTGGTGCAGCGGCGACTGGGCCTTGGCATCGGAGCCCGGGTTTTGCTGGAAGACGTTGATAGCGCTCATTTCTTACCTGCCTTGAATTCTGTGGGTCAGAGCGACACCGAACCTGTGGGAGCGGGTTTACCCGCGAATGCGGCGGTACAGCCAACATCGCATTCGCGGGTGAACCCGCTCCCACAGGGCCCGGCGTTACCAGCCGCAAGCCTTAGACGTTCTGCCGCTCGCCCTTCGGATCGAAGAACACCGAAGACACGATCTCGGCCTCGATCACGCTGCCGTCGGCCTGGGGCGAATACACCCGCTCACCCAGGCGCTTGAGACCGCCCTTGACCACGCCCATGGCGAACGAATAGCCCAGGGAGTTGGCCGCGTAGCTGGAGGTGACGTGGCCGACCATGTCCATCGGGATCGGCTGCTTGGGATCGAACACCAGCTGGGCGCCTTCCGGCAGCCACACGTTCGGGTCCACAGGCTTGAGGCCCACCAGCTGCTTGCGGTTCTCGCGCACGGTGTCCTCGCGGTTCATGCCGCGCAGGCCGATCCACGAGTACGGTTTGTTGCGACCGACGCACCAGCTCATGTTGAGGTCGTCCGGGGTCATCGAGCCGTCAGTGTCCTGGCCGACGATGATGAAGCCCTTCTCGGCGCGCAGTACGTGCATGGTCTCGGTGCCGTACGGGGTCAGGTTGTATTTCTTGCCCGCCTCGACGATCTGTTCCAGCACGCCCATGGCGTAGTTGGCCTGGACGTTGATCTCGTACGACAGCTCGCCGGTGAACGAGATGCGGAACACCCGCGCCGGCACGCCGCCGACCAGGCCTTCCTTCCAGCTCATGAACGGGAAGCCTTCCTTGTCCAGGTCGATGTCGCTGACCTCGGCCAGCAGCTTGCGGCTGTTGGGGCCGGACAGGGTCATGGTCGCCCAGTGGTCGGTGACCGAGGTGAAGTACACCTTCATGTCCGGCCATTCGGTCTGGTGGTACAGCTCCAGCCACTGCAGCACGCGGGCGGCGCCACCGGTGGTGGTGGTCATGATGAAGTGGTTGTCGCCAA
This sequence comes from Pseudomonas sp. RtIB026, assembly GCF_016861355.2. NCBI lineage: Bacteria > Pseudomonadati > Pseudomonadota > Gammaproteobacteria > Pseudomonadales > Pseudomonadaceae > Pseudomonas > Pseudomonas sp. RtIB026. The sequence continues at coordinate 289,752 of NZ_AP023348.2, forward strand.
CGCAGGCGGTCACGCCGTCGTCGAAGACCATGCCGTCTTCCTTGCACATCAGGCCGTAGCGGGCCTTGCCCACGTCGAGCTTGGTCCAGGCGTTGGTGTAGATGCGGTTGAGGAACTCGCGGGCGTCCGGGCCCTGGATATCGATCTTGCCCAGGGTCGAGGCATCCAGCAGGCCGACGCTGTCACGCACGGCCTTGCATTCGCGGGCCACGGCGGTGTGGATATCTTCGCCGGGCTTGGGGAAGTACCACGGGCGCTTCCACTGGCCGACGTCCTCGAACTCGGCGCCGTTCTTGATGTGCCAGGCATGCAGGGCGGTGAAGCGCACCGGCTCGAACAGGTGGCCACAGTGCCGGCCCGCCACCGCGCCAAAGGTCACCGGCGTGTAGTTGGGGCGGAACATGGTGGTGCCCATTTCCGGGATGCCGATGCCGAGCGAACGGGCGGCGATGGCCAGGCCGTTGATGTTGCCCAGCTTGCCCTGGTCGGTGCCGAAGCCCAGGGCGGTGTAGCGCTTGACGTGCTCGACCGACTCGAAGCCTTCGCGGGTGGCCAGCTCGATAGCGGCGGCGGTGACGTCGTTCTGCTGGTCGACAAACTGCTTCGGCGCACGGGCGGTGCCTTTGTCGTGGGGCACCTGGAACAGCGCCACGGTGGCCTCTTCCTTGCGCGCCAGGGTTTTCGGCAGGGTGCCGACGCTGGCCTTGAAGCCGGCCTCGGTGGCGGCGCGCACGCCGCCCTCGAAGCCGTCGGCGATCACATCGCCCAAGGCGTAGACACCGTTCACACCACCGACGCACACGCGCTTCTGCGGGGCATCGCCCGGCACGAAGCCGAGGATGTCTTCACGCCACACCGGGCGACCGCCCAGGTGCGAGGCCAGGTGCACCACCGGGCTGTAACCGCCGGAGGTGGCGATCAGATCACAGTCGAGAGTTTCCCCAGGGCTGGTGACCTTGTGCGCCTGCACATCGATAGCGGCCACGCGGGCACCGGTGACGTGCTTGCTGCCCTTGGCCTCGATCACGGCGCTGGAGGTAAGGATGCGGATGCCCTTGGCGCGGGCTTCTTCGACCAGCGAACCGCGTGGATTGTGGCGGGCGTCAGCGATGGCGACCACTTGCAGGCCGGCGTCGTGCCAGTCCAGCGCGGCGCGGTAGGCGTGGTCGTTGTTGGTCGACAGCACCAGCTTGCGGCCCGGGGCCACGCCATAGCGGCGCACGTAGGTCGATACGGCGCCTGCGAGCATGTTGCCCGGCAGGTCGTTGTTGCCGTACACCAGCGGACGCTCGTGGGCGCCAGCGGCCAGCACCACGCGGTTGGCACGCACACGGTGCACGCGCTGGCGCACCTGGCCGATCGGCGCACGGTCGCCGAGGTGGTCGGTGAGGCGCTCGTGGATGGTAAGGAAGTTGTGGTCGTGGTAGCCGTTGACCGTGCTGCGCGGCAGCAGGGTGACTTCCGGCAGGCTTTCCAGCTCGGCCACCACGGCATTGACCCAATCGGCGGCCGGTTTGCCATCGAGGGTTTCGCGACTGTCGAGCAAGGTGCCGCCGAACTCTTCCTGCTCGTCGGCCAGGATCACCCGGGCACCGCTACGGGCAGCAGCCAGCGCGGCGGCCAGACCGGCAGGGCCGGCGCCGACGATCAGCACGTCGCAGTGCTGGTTCATGTAGTCGTAGCTGTCCGGGTCGTTCTGCAGCGGCGCACGGCCCAGGCCCGCCGCCTTGCGGATGTACTTCTCGTAGGTCATCCAGAACGACTTGGGGTACATGAAGGTCTTGTAGTAGAACCCAGGCGGCATCATGTTGCCGCCGACCTTGCCGATGATGCCCATCATGTCGTTGTTGACGTTCGGCCAGCCGTTGGTGCTGGTGGCCACCAGGCCAGCATACAAGGCCTGCTGGGTGGCGCGCACGTTGGGGATCTGGGTGGCTTCGCTGGAGCCGATCTGCAGGATCGCATTCGGCTCTTCGGTGCCGGCGGCGATGATCCCGCGGGGGCGCGAGTACTTGAAGCTGCGCCCGACGATGTCGACACCGTTGGCCAGCAGCGCGGCGGCCAGGGTGTCGCCGGCATAGCCCTGGTAGGTCTTGCCGTTGAAGCTGAAGTTCAGCACCTTGCTGCGGTCGATACGGCCGCCGCTGGCGAGGCGATAGGTCTGGCTCATACTTTTTCCCCTTGGCCCTTGGCGGTCGCTGGCGCGGTGCTCTGTTTCGAGGCGGCGGTGACCTGAGGCTTCTCGCCGATCTTGTAAGTTTCCAGGATCTCGTAGGTCACGGTGTCGCGGGTGACGTTGAAGTACTGGCGGCAACCGGCGACGTGGTCCCACAGTTCGTGGTGGATGCCGCGCGGGTTGTCACGGAAGAACATGTAGGTGCCCCACTCCTCGTCGGAGCAGGCGTTCGGGTCCAGCGGGCGGGCGATGTGCGCCTGGCCCGACGCGTGGAATTCTTCCTCGGAGCGCAGCTCGCCGCAGTGGGGACAGAAGATTTGCAACATGACGGTTGTCTCCGGGTCAGTGGGCGACGGCAGCGGCGCCGTGTTCGTCGATCAGCGCACCGTTGTAGAAACGGTCGATGGAGAATGGCGCGGCCAGCGGGTGCATCTCGCCCTTGGCCAGGCTCGCGGCGAAGACGTTGCCCGAGCCCGGGGTGGCCTTGAAGCCGCCGGTGCCCCAGCCGCAGTTGAAGAACATGTTCTTCACCGGGGTCTTGGAGATGATCGGGCAGGCGTCGGGGGTGGTGTCGACGATGCCGCCCCACTGGCGGTTCATGCGCACGCGGGAGAGGATCGGGAACATCTCGACGATCGCCTGCAGGGTGTGCTCGATGACCGGGTACGAACCGCGCTGGCCGTAGCCGACCCAGCCGTCGATGCCGGCACCGATCACCAGGTCGCCCTTGTCGGACTGGCTGATGTAGCCGTGCACGGCGTTGGACATGATCACGCTGTCGATGATCGGCTTGATCGGCTCCGATACCAGTGCCTGCAACGGGTGCGATTCGAGCGGCAGGCGGAAGCCCGCCAGCTTGGCCATGTGCCCGGAGTTACCCGCGGTGACCACGCCGACGCGCTTGGCGCCGATGAAACCCTTGTTGGTTTCAACGCCGATCACGGCGCCATTCTCTTTACGGAAGCCGATCACCTCGGTCTGCTGGATCAGGTCCACGCCCAGGGCGTCGGCGGCACGGGCGAAGCCCCAGGCCACGGCGTCGTGACGGGCCACGCCGCCACGGCGCTGCACGGTGGCGCCGAGGATCGGGTAGCGGGTGTTCTTCGAGCAGTCGAGGTACGGGATCTCGGCCGCGACCTGCTCGGTGCGGATCAGCTCGCCATCCACGCCATTGAGGCGGTTGGCGTTGACCCGACGCTCGGAGTCACGGATGTCCTGCAGGGTGTGGCACAGGTTGTAGACGCCGCGCTGGGAGAACATCACGTTGTAGTTGATGTCCTGGGACAGCCCTTCCCACAGTTTCATGGCGTGTTCGTACAGGTGCGCCGACTCGTCCCACAGGTAGTTGGAACGCACGATGGTGGTGTTGCGGGCGGTGTTGCCGCCGCCCAGGTAGCCCTTCTCGACCACCGCCACATTGGTGATGCCGTGCTCTTTCGCCAGGTAGTAGGCGGTCGCCAGGCCATGGCCGCCACCGCCGACGATGACCACGTCGTAGACCTTTTTAGGGGTCGGCGTGCGCCACATGCGCTGCCAGTTCTCGTGGTGGCTGAGGGAGTGCTTGAAGAGGCCGAAGCCTGAATAACGTTGCATGGTGTTCTGCTCCACTCAGCGGTAGACCGGGAAGTCGGCGCACAGGGCGGCGACGTTCTTGGCCACATCGGCCTCGACATCGGCGTCGCCCAGGTTGTCCAGCACATCGCAGATCCAGCCGGCCAGCGCCACGCACTGGGCGACCTTGAAGCCACGGGTGGTGACGGCCGGGGTGCCGATACGCAGGCCCGAGGTGACGAACGGCGACTGCGGGTCGTTGGGCACGGCGTTCTTGTTAACGGTGATATGGGCGCGGCCCAGGGCTGCGTCGGCGTCCTTGCCGGTCAGGCCCTGGCGGATCAGGCTGACCAGGAACAGGTGGTTGTCGGTGCCGCCGGAGACCACGTCGTAGCCACGGTCGATGAACACCTGGGCCATGGCCTGGGCGTTTTCGATGACCTGTTTCTGGTAGCTCTTGAACTCAGGCTCCAGCGCTTCCTTGAAGCACACCGCCTTGGCGGCGATCACGTGCATCAGCGGGCCGCCCTGGGCGCCGGGGAACACGGCGGCGTTGAGCTTCTTCTCGATCTCTTCGTTGCTCTTGGCCAGGATCAGGCCGCCACGCGGACCGCGCAGGGTCTTGTGGGTGGTGGTGGTGACCACGTCGGCGAAGGGGATCGGGTTGGGGTACAGGCCGGCGGCGACCAGGCCGGCGACGTGGGCCATGTCGACGAACAGCAGCGCGCCGACTTTATCGGCGATCTGACGGAAGCGTGGGAAATCCAGGGTCTTGGAGTAGGCCGAGAAGCCGGCGACGATCATCTTCGGTTTGTGCTCGACTGCCAGGCGCTCGACTTCGTCGTAGTCGATCAGACCGGTATTGGTGTCGATACCGTACTGCACGGCGTTGTACAGCTTGCCCGAGGACGACACCTTGGCACCGTGGGTCAGGTGGCCGCCGTGGGCCAGACTCATGCCCAGGATGGTGTCGCCGGCCTGCAGCAGGGCGAGGTACACGGCGCTGTTGGCCGAGGAACCGGAGTGCGGCTGGACGTTGGCGTAGTCGGCGCCGAATAGCTGCTTGGCGCGCTCGATGGCCAGGGCTTCTACCTTGTCCACATGCTCGCAGCCGCCGTAGTAGCGCTTGCCCGGGTAACCCTCGGCGTACTTGTTGGTAAGGCCGCTGCCCTGGGCCTGCATCACGCGCTTGCTGGTGTAGTTCTCCGAGGCGATCAGCTCGATGTGATCTTCCTGGCGCTGTTCCTCGGCATTCATCGCCGCCAGCAGTGCGTCGTCATAACCCTGGATCTGGTCTTGCTTGCTGAACATCGTGTATCTCCCGGCAGCGATCGTTTCTTGTCTGGTGAGGGTTTTCCCACCCTTTGCAGCGATGGTATGACCGGGCACGGTGGTACAGATGCCTGCGCGCGCCTTGCAATGGCGCGTTTACGACATTCATCCACCGACAACACCAATCCCTGTAGGAGCGGCCTTGTGCCGCGAAAGGGCTGCGCAGCAGCCCCGACGATTTGTGCCATGCCATACATCCTGGGGCCGCTTCGCGCCCCTTTCGCGGCACAAGGCCGCTCCTACATAGGCAACCGCCAAATCGATGGTTTAGAGTGCGATCCTGCGTCGTACAAAAGGACAGGCGTCATGACCGACAACAACCAACAATTCGCCAGCGACAACTACTCCGGCATCTGCCCCGAAGCCTGGGCCGCGATGGAAAAGGCCAACTACGGCCACCAACGCGCCTACGGCGACGACCAGTGGACCGAACGCGCCTCGGAATACTTCCGCAAGCTATTCGAGACCGACTGCGAGGTGTTCTTCGCCTTCAACGGCACCGCCGCCAACTCCCTGGCCCTGGCCTCGCTGTGCCAGAGCTACCACAGCGTGATCTGCTCCGAGACCGCCCACGTCGAGACCGACGAATGCGGCGCGCCGGAGTTCTTCTCCAACGGCTCCAAGCTGCTGACCGCCGCCAGCGTAAACGGCAAGCTGACGCCCCAGTCGATCCGCGAAGTGGCGCTCAAGCGTCAGGACATCCACTACCCCAAACCTCGCGTGGTGACCATCACCCAGGCCACCGAAGTGGGTACCGTGTATCGCCCCGACGAGCTCAAGGCGATCAGCGCCACCTGCAAGGAGCTGGGCCTGAACCTGCACATGGACGGCGCGCGCTTTACCAACGCCTGCGCGTTCCTCGGCTGCTCGCCGGCCGAGCTGACCTGGAAGGCCGGGGTTGATGTGCTGTGCTTTGGCGGCACCAAGAACGGCATGGCGGTCGGCGAGGCGATCCTGTTCTTCAACCGCGACCTGGCCGAGGACTTCGACTACCGCTGCAAGCAGGCCGGGCAACTGGCGTCGAAGATGCGTTTCTTGTCGGCGCCGTGGGTCGGGCTGCTGGAGGATGGCGCGTGGATGCGCCATGGCAAGCACGCCAACCACTGCGCGCAGTTGCTGGCGTCGCTGGTGAGCGATCTGCCGGAAGTCGAGCTGATGTTCCCGGTGGAGGCCAACGGGGTGTTCCTGCAGATGCCGGAGCATGCGCTGGAGGTGCTGCGCAACAAAGGCTGGCGATTCTATACCTTCATTGGTAGCGGTGGGGCGCGGTTCATGTGTTCGTGGGATACCCAGGAAGCCCGGGTGCGGGAGCTGGCGGCGGATATCCGCGCCATTTTCGGCGCCTGACAGATCGTATTCGCGGGTAAACCCGCTCCCACAGGTACGGCACCGTCTTCAAGGGCAGTGATCAACCTGTGGGAGCGGGTTTACCCGCGAAGAATCCAACATCGATCTAAAGCCTGAACCCACCCATCTGCCGCGCCAGATCATCAGCCAGCCCACGCAACGCCTGGCACTCCTCGCGACACCCCTGCACTTCGCTGGCCGTCTGCCGCGCCAGGTCGGAAATCCCCTGCACCGTCCGGTTGATCTCCTCGGTCACCGCCGACTGCTCCTCGGTCGCCGTGGCCACCTGCTCGTTCATGCCGCTGATGCGCTCGACCTGATCGGTGATCGCCCCCAGCGAAGCCCCTGTACGCTGGCTCGACTCGACCCCATTACCGGTCGCCTGCTGTCCCGCCTGCATCGACGCCACGGCGGTGCCCGCGCCCTGCTTGAGACGGTGGATCATCTGCTGCACCTCGTCGGTGGATACCTGGGTGCGCCGCGCCAGGGTCCGCACCTCATCGGCCACTACGGCAAAACCCCGGCCCATCTCGCCGGCCCGCGCCGCTTCGATGGCGGCATTGAGCGCCAGCAGGTTGGTCTGCTCGGAAATACTGCGGATCACCGCCAGCACTTCGTCGATCGAGGCGACCTCGTCCGCCAGCTGCGTTACCGCCTCGGCAGCGCGGCCAATCTCGCCGGACATGCCTTCGATGTTGTGGATGGAACGGCGTACCACCTCCCGCGCCTGCAACGCCTCGTCGCGCGCCGACTGCGAGGCATGGGCGGCGGAGCCGGCATTCTGGGCGATGTCCTGCACGGTCAGGCCCATCTCGTGCACGGCGGTGGCGACCATCTCAGTCATTTCCTGCTGACGGCCCGAGCGCTCGGCGGTGTTGTCCACCACCTGGGTCACCTGCTCCACCGACAAGTGCAGGCGCTCGGTGGTGCGCAGCACTTCACCGATCAGGCCGCGCTGGCTGTCGAGGAAGCGGTTGAAGCCGCGGGCCAGGTCTCCCAGCTCGTCCTGGCGCGAGTCGTCCAGGCGATGACTGAGATCACCCGCGCCACCGCCGATCTGCACCAACGCCGCCGTGACCTGACGAATGGGCCGCACCAACCCGCGTGCCAGCAGCACCACCAGCAACAGCGACAGCAGCGCCACACCGCCGCCGATCAGGCAGGTCTGCCAGATGGCCTGGCGGGCCTGGGCGTAGATCTCGGCTTCCGGCACCTCGGCCACCAGGGTCCAGTTCAGGTCACGCAGGGGCAGGCCCAGGGCCAGGTAATCCTCGCCATCACGCTGGAAACGGCTGCTGCGCAGGCCTTCACCGCCCACCAGCACGGCCTTCGCCGCCTCGACGTCCAACTGCTCGGCAAGTTGGCGCTTGCCACTGAACTGCTGGTCGGGATGGACCTGGATCAGGCCGTCATTGCGCACCAGGAACACTTTGCCGTGCTCGCCGAAACTGAAATCGTGGATCAGCTTCGACAGTTCGGTCATACGCAGGCCCATGCCGGCGACGCCGACCAGCTGGCCGTCCTTCTCGACCCGATAGTCGATAAATAGCGCCAGCTCACCAGTCGAGCCGTCGATATCGATGTTGATCAGGCGCTCGGCGCCGCTGTCGATGTAGCCGTAGAACCACTTGTCCTTGGGGTTGGCGCGGCTGAGGGTGCGGTCCAGGCCCTTCTCGTTGTAGTAGTGGCCGGTGACGGTCGAGGCGAACAGGGTGGTGAAGGCGTGGTTGCGCTGCTTGGCCGCGTCCAGGTATTCGATGAAGCGTGGCAGCTCGGCCGGGGCTTCACCGGCGGCCAGCCAGTCGCGCAAGAGGGTGTTGCCGGCGATGTCCGCCGCCGCCACCAGCGGCTGGCCGAGCATGCGCTCGATATCGTTGCGGATGGCCTCGACGCTGGCCGGCAACGCCGTGTCGACAAGGTAGCGCTCGGTAAGGCGGTTGAGCGCCATTGTGTAGATCGCCGCCACCACCAGGATGCTCGCCAGCAGGGCCGCGCCCATGCTCGCGATCAGTTGCCACTGGATGCTCCGCCGCCAGATACGCATGTCCCACTCCCCGATAATTATTGTTTTTCGGGAAGTGTATACACTTAAGTATCCAGTTATTCCAGTGATCCGAGACAGCACAAAACAACTGTGGGAGCGGGTTTACCCGCGAAGACGATGGTGGCTTCACCGACGTCTTCGCGGGTAAACCCGCTCCCACAGGGGATGCTTGAGCGCTTTACTGGTCGCCGATGGTCCGGCTGATAGCATCGACCGTGGCGTCGATCTGCGCCTGGGTGCGCTCGAGGGTGCTGTCGTGCTCACGCTGCAGCTCGATCTGCTTGGAGCACAGGTTCAGCGCGGCCAGCACCAGCAGCTTGTCGCCGATCAGGGTCGGGTAGTTGCGCTTGGTTTCGGCCAGCGCGACGTTGAGCATGCGCACGGCCTGGGAGAGGGTTTCTTCCTGGCCTTCGGGCGCCTTGAGCGAATAGTCGTTGCCCAGGATCGACACGACGTTGACCGGCTGCGCTTGCAGTCTCATGCGTTCACGACACCCGCGCTGGCGCGCTCGACCAGGGCCTGGATGCGGGCGGCGGTGGCGCCGTGCTTCTCTTCCTGCTCCATCAGCGACAACTGCAGGCTGTCGTTCTCTTCCTTGGCCTGGGCCAGTTCCTGGCCGAGGCTGGCGTTCTGCTCGGCCAGTTGCGCGTTCTTGTGCATCAGGTCGCTGACCAGTTGCTCGAGTTGATTCAGGGAAGTTTCCAACATGCGTCTATCTCGGTTGTTGCAAAGGGCGCACACGATAAGGAAAAACTGCCGCCCCCGCCATTAAATATCGGATTCAAAAGGTGTTTGCCAGGTTCAGGTTGACCCAGGATCGGCCCCCTTGTTCCGACCTGGATCAACCGCTGGTCAGGAAAATAGTTAGCTGCCTCACAATTTTTGCATTGCGGACTCAAGACTGGCCGGTCACGACCGATAGGCAGGCAGGTCTTCTTTCGTCGCATGGATCGCGGCACCTCTTCTGCCTTGGGAACTGCCTCCATGTCCTTACGCAATATGAATATCGCGCCGCGCGCGCTGCTCGGGTTCGCCGTGATCGGCCTGCTGATGCTGGGCCTCGGCGTGTTCTCGCTGATCCAGATGGGCAACATCCGCCAGGCCGGGGTGACCATCGAGGAAATCAGCGTGCCCAGCATCAAGACCCTCGACGAGCTGACCGCGCTCAACCTGCGCCTGCGCACCCTGTCCTACCGCCTGCTGCTCAACCGCGAACCGGCCACCCAACAGGACACCCTGCGCCTGCTGGACGAGCGCAACGCGCAGATCGACAAGGCGCGCCGCGCCTACGAGCCGCTGGTAACCGCCGCCGACGAGAAAGCCGCCTTTGACCAGTACGGCCTGCTGCTCAACCAGTACCGCCAGCTCGAGGCACGCATGCGCACGCTGAGCCAGGCCGGCGACCTCGACGCCCTGCGCGACCTGCTCAACCGCGACCTGCTGGACAACTCCGAGCAGATCAACAAGATCATGGACACCCTGGTGCGCATCAACACCGACCAGACCAGCGCCACCAACGCCCAGGCCGCCGAGCAGTACAGCGGTGCCTTCGGCCTGGTGATCAGCCTGCTGGTGGCCGCCACGGTGCTGACCCTGCTGTTCGCCTTCCTGCTCACCCGCAGCATCGTCAAGCCCATCGATGAGGCGCTGAAGTCCGCCGAGCAGATCGCCGAGGGCGACCTCACCCACCACATCGATGCCGAGGGCACCGACGAGGCCGCGCGCCTGCTCAAGGCCATGGCCAAGATGCAGGACAAGCTGCGCGACACCCTGCAGCTGATCGCCGGTTCCGCCACCCAGCTGGCCTCCGCCGCTGAAGAGCTGAACAGCGTCACCGACGAAAGCGCCCGGGGCCTGCAGCAGCAGAACAACGAGATCGAGCAGGCCGCCACCGCCGTCACCGAGATGACCAGCGCGGTCGAGGAAGTGGCGCGCAACGCGGTAAGCACCTCCGAGGCCTCCAGCGAAGCCAGCCGTTCGGCCGGCGATGGCCGTGACCTGGTGATGGAGACCGTGGGCGCCATCGAGCGCATGAGCGGCGACGTGCAGTCCACCGCCAAGCTGATCACCCACCTGGCCGAGCAGTCCCGCGATATCGGCAAGGTGCTCGATGTGATCCGCGGCCTGGCCGACCAGACCAACCTGCTGGCGCTCAACGCCGCCATCGAGGCCGCCCGTGCTGGCGAGGCCGGTCGTGGCTTCGCCGTGGTCGCCGACGAGGTGCGCGCCCTGGCCCACCGCACCCAGCAGTCCACCAGCGAGATCGAGCGGATGATCGGCAGCATCCAGGGCGGCACCGAGCAGGCCGTGGATTCGATGCGCACCAGCACCGAGCGCGCCGAGTCGACCCTGAACATCGCCCGTGGCGCGGGCCTGGCGCTGGACACCATCGCTGGCGCGGTGGCGCAGATCAACGAGCGCAACCTGGTGATTGCCAGTGCCGCCGAAGAGCAGGCCCAGGTCGCCCGCGAGGTGGACCGCAACCTGGTGAATATCAACGACCTGTCGGTGCAAAGTGCTACCGGAGCGCATCAGACCAGCGCGGCGAGCGCGGAGCTATCGCGTCTGGCAGTGGATCTGAACGGGTTGGTGGCGCGGTTCCGCACCTGATCCTCAAACGCATCGCGGGGCAAGCCCACTCCCACGCCAGGTTCAGGTTTGGCGTGGGAGCGGGCTTGCCCCGCGATGCTTTGCAGTGCCGGATCAATACTCGATCCGCACATCCCCTTTCGGCACGCTGCAGCACGACAGGATGTAGCCCTCGGCCTCATCCTCCTCGGTAATCCCGCCGTTGTGCTCCATCTCCACCTCGCCGCCAAGCTTGAGCACCTTGCAGGTGCCGCAGATACCCATGCCGCAGGCCTTGGGAATCATCAGCCCGACCTTGGCCGCCGCCGCATGCACGGTCTCGCCCGGGGCCACGCGGATACTCTTGTCGCTGCCGACGAACTCCACCAGGTTGAGGTCGGCCACATCCACTTCCGGCGCATCGGCCGCGGCTTCGGCATGCTCCACCGCGTCGGCCTTGGCCTCAGGCGGCGTCGCGCCGAACGATTCCTCGTGGTAGTTCTTCATGTCGAAGCCGACTGCCTCGAGCATGCGCTTGACCGCGCTCATGTACGGCGTCGGGCCGCAGCAGAAAATCACGCGCTCCAGGTAGTCCGGGGCGATCAGCTCCATCAGCCGCTGGTTCAGGTAGCCACGGTAACCGGCCCAGGGTTCGCCCAAGCCGTGCTTCTCGCAGATGATGTGCAGGCTGAAGTTGGGGATGCGCGAAGCCATCTGCTCCAGCTCGCGGTGGTAGATGATGTCCTTCGGCGAGCGGGCGCTGTGCACGAAGACCATGTCGACGTTGGCGTTGGTGTCGTAGAACCAGCGCGCCATGGACATCACCGGGGTGATGCCGACGCCGCCCGAGAGGTACAGCACCTTGCCTGCCGGGAAGTCGATGGCGTTGAACAGCCCCACCGGCCCGTGCACCGGCAATTCGGCGCCCTCGTGCATGGTGTCGTGGAGGAAGTTCGACACCAGCCCGCCCGGCACACGCTTGACGGTGATGGAGAAGCTGTAGGGCACCGACGGCGAACTGGAGATGGTGTACGAACGCATCACAGGCTTGCCTTCGATCTCCAGCTCCAGCGTGACGAACTGCCCGGGCTTGAAGAAGAACATGATCGGCTGGTCGGCCATGAAGCAGAAGGTGCGCACGTCCCAGGTTTCCTGGATGACCTTGACGCAACGCACGATGTGGCGGCCATTGGCCCAGGTCTGGGTGGTAACCGGATTGAGGAAGGTATCGGACATGTTCATCTCCAGCAGCCGACTGTCGGCCATTCTTATGGCTCCGATAATGCGCAAGCGCACCGCGCCGTACATTCCCATCCGCGACATCGGCGTGCTTATCGCGACCAGCCCCGCGCTACAAGGGTTGGCGCGTCGGAATTCGATGCGGCCATGTCGCCCGTGGATATGGTCCTTTCCCGGCCCGGACGCACACTCCTCGGCAAAACAACAGGCTGTTTATCGCGAACAACAGCCTTGCGGCACTACAACAACGATTAGCCACTTCAGCCGGCCGCACGCGGCCCCGAGGACCACACGATGGACGTCACCGCAACCCTGAGCCTGGGCGATCCACTGGAACCTGCACGCAAGGCCACCGCCGAGATGCTGCAGACCCGCGAGCGCACCTACTCGCTGCCGCAACCGTTCTACTGCGACGAGCGCCTGTTCCAGATCGACATGCAGGAGATCTTCCACAAGGAATGGCTGATCGCCGGCATGGTTTGCGAGATCCCGACCAAGGGCAACTACATCACCCTGCAGATCGGCAAGAATCCGATCATCGTGATACGCGGTGCCGAAGGTAAGGTGCACGCCTTCCACAACGTCTGCCGCCACCGCGGTTCGCGCCTGTGCGTCAGCGACAAAGGCAAGGTGGCCAAGCTGGTCTGCCACTACCACCAGTGGACCTACGAACTCGATGGTCGCCTGCTGTTCGCCGGCACCGAGATGGGCGCCGACTTCGACATGAACCAGTACGGCCTAAAGCCCGTGAACGTGAAGGTGGCCGGCGGCTACATCTTCATCAGCCTGGCCGAGAACCCGCCGGCCATCGACGAGTTCCTCGCCACCCTCGACCACTACATGGAACCCTACGACATGGAGAACACCAAGGTGGCGGTGCAGACCACCTTGATGGAGAAGGCCAACTGGAAACTGGTGCTGGAGAACAACCGCGAATGCTACCACTGCAGCGGCTCGCACCCCGAATTACTGAAGACCCTGCTGGAGTGGGACGACACCAACGACCCTCGCGCCAGCCAGGAATTCAAGGATCACGTCGCCGCCTCGGCCGCCGCCTGGGAAGCCGAGAAGATTCCGTACCTGCACAAGAGCCATGGCCTGCGTAACCGCATCGTGCGCATGCCGCTGCTCAAGGGCACCGTGTCGATGACCATGGACGGCAAGCAGGCCTGCCAGAAGCTGATGGGCCGTATCAAGAACCCGGACCTGGGCTCGATGCGCATCCTGCACCTGCCGCATTCGTGGAACCACTGCATGGGCGACCACATGATCGTGTTCACCGTGTGGCCGATCAGCGCCCAGGAGACCATGGTCACCACCAAGTGGCTGGTGCACAAGGACGCGGTGGAGGGCGTCGATTACAACCCCGAGGACATGCGCAAGGTGTGGGACGCCACCAACGACCAGGATCGGCGGTTGGCGGAGGAGAACCAGCGCGGCATCAACTCCACGGCGTACCAGCCGGGGCCTTACTCGAAAACCTATGAGTTTGGGGTGGTGAATTTTATCGACTGGTATAGCCAGCGGTTGTTGAACAATCTGGGGGCGGAGCCGGCGGCTTATCTGAGGGAAGTGCAGGCTCAATGAGGTAGCAGCAGGATACGGTCAACGGCTTGTCCCAAAGGGCTGTAGCACAGCCCTTTGGCGCTTGCTCAAGCATTACGTATCTCAGTAATTTTTCTCTGGAAACTTCGCTGCCGGGAAGTCCCCCCCTGGCTACTTCCAGACGCCGACCCTGAGTCCATGCCTATATTGGGGCTTGTATAAACTCCTAATTTCCTCTGCCGACCGTCACCCACCGCACTTTGTTGCAGCTGCCTCTCGTCTACGTATTCAACATATTGAGACTGCGAATCATTATCTGGATACCTAACGACAGCCACATCTGCCACTCCAGCTTCAACATCCAATTCTTTATCATCTACTCCACAACAGAAAATCTTTCCATTGCGCCTAATATTATTTCCCAGATCAACTTCTGGCTGAGCTGCATCTAGCATAAAATTGGCAATAGTAACTGTAGTGTTAGTAACAGTTCCAGCCACAACCCCCACGTCTGAGCCTGGAAATCCAACTATAATCCCCCCCTGCGCTGCAATTGCCTCGCCCCCAGCGATGACCCCCAGCCGTCTCAGCCAGGCACGCAAAGCATCTGTTGGAGGCGAGCTCGCGAAATTCGCGAAAATTGAAAATCCATTGGCGACCATAAACAAGCCCGCTTTTAACGTAGTGTAAGGGTCAACATGACCTGATGGATCACTTCTATTGACCGGATCCCCCGCACAGTAGGCATAGGCATTGACTCCCCCCGCCCCAAAGGGGCTCCACGAATCCGCACTGAGGAACCGCATGAGCCTGGTGCTGTAGACGCGATAACTGCCCAGCACATAGCCATCCAGGGCTTGCTCGAAAGGCTGGCCGGTGAAGCCCAATGCCGTGGGGAACGAGGATGGCGCTCGTTGTCCATAAGGTGTGTAGGCTGCGGCTATCCTGTCGGTGGAACGCTGAACCAAGAGAGGACTCTGCAGTCTATCGCTTGCCAATAGAGCCATTTGATGCACCATGTCCTGTGGTGGTTGTGCGCAATGTATCAATGGGGCGTGGAGAGTGGTCCTGATACTATTTTGGTTACCTGATTGCTCACATCTGCCAGGAAGGTAAATACGGACACACAGGTGTTTAAGCCCTAATGTCTTGGAGGAGGCATTCGTATTCCCCACCCTTAATTCCAGTAAACCATCTTCGCTCATGCAGCCTAAAATCAATCAACATACCCATTCGGAAATCCTTGCCTAAGCCTGCTCATATCAGCTGAAGGCCAAGTGCCTAGCCGAGGGCGTTCATCAATTATGAAACTGCTTGCCTCATCGTCTTGATCCCCTGTCCCGATTGGAATCATACCGCTATCATTCAGAGGTTCTTCGAATCTAGCCACCTCATTCTTGCCAATTAAATCATTAAGATTATTTACGACCTTTTCAAACCTGGCTTTTTTCCTCCCGATTCTGTCATCATGTACAACTAGCTGCGAAAGTTGCATTAAAAGCTCACGATATTCAGGAGTATAGACTTGCTTGTTTTTTTTAGCTTGATCAAGAAAATATTCGGAATCCCCAACTCTACCCTCCACGACACTTTTGCGACGTGCTAACTTATTCTGCTCGGGAATTGCATAAGAAACGACTGTACGCAGCGCGGAAACAAAATAATCTGATAGATCTCCAGACTTATTCAGATGATGCATAGACACCGTTCTACCCTTTTGATATCCAGAACGGTCTTGCCAATTAACAGGGTCCCCCTCACAATAAGCATAGCCGTTGATCCCCCCTCGTCCGAACGGACTTACTCGATCCGGGGACTTGAAGCGCATCAGCCATGGGCTATACACGCGATAACCATTGCCCAGCAAATACCCTTCCAAGCAACCATCAAAGTATTGCCCTGTAAAACCAATTACCATTGCCCCACCCTGTGGCCGGCTAAAGCCATAGGGCGTATAAGGTATACATTGCAACGCTCCTTGAGTGAGGGCTATCACTTTACTCAACTGATGATCGCCCCCCAAGATAATCGATGCCCGCATGCTATACCTCCATACTCAGAACAACAGACCACCTACATATTTAGCAGACTAACAAACTCCTACCCCCTGATTGAAGCCTGTACTTCTTTAGGGGCGCTAGCATTTAATTGCCCGCCACCTCCTACCTCAGGAAACTGGAAGTAATTAACTCCCTCTCCATCTTGTTCCGCAAGTAACTGCCTATTAAGTTCCACAGCCTCTTTCACCGTATTCGCCCTGTACTCTGCGTTATTTGGAGCCCGTCTATTCATCTCACTGGTTATTACCGAATGTGGAGATCCAGGTAGCGTATTAATGCGAGCCGCTACACGATCCCTCACCCGGCGATAAATATTTCTCCCAAATCGATAGAGTTCATCACCGAAAGCCAGTGCCGGGGCTAACACTGTCGTCACGTCCGCCACGACACTTCCTTCATCGCCATTATTACGCTGATGAACTCCAGCGGAAAAACCCCACCCTGCAATAGCTCCCGTTACACCCCACCGAGCACCTGTACCAAAACTAACTTTTCCTGTCTCTATATATTGATTAGCAATTGCCAGCCCCACCTGGCCTAAGGCTAATCCATTTGCAGCCATTGTGATCTGGTGCGTAGCCCAGCCGTCATGTTGGCCAGTAGGATCTACCCTATTGATAGGGTCACCGTGACAGTAGGCATAGCAATTCACTCCACCAAGCCCAAACGGACTCAACACATCAGCAGAAAAAAAACGCATCAAAGACGGACTAAAAACACGATGGCCATTACCCAGCAGGTAACAGCCCAACTCGACCTCTCGCAGTTGGCCAGTGAACCCCGTTATCGATGCCCCTTTCGGCGCGGGGCGCAAGCCGTAGGGTGTGTAGGCGACCGGTGTCCGACCTGAGGAAGTCATCGTTGTATGTGGGCTTTGCAGCCTGTCTGCGGCGAGCAAACATTTCCTGGCCATGTGCTTGTGCTCTATGGGCTGATTGGCACCAAGCTAGCATTGCCGTTGCGCTGAGATAACTGACAAAAATGCCAGGTCTCCATGACCGGAAGTGCCTGATCGCGGGCTTTTATCCACAGCCACTCAAGTAGACCGGACGACGTAGTTTGAATGACTGGGATTTCTGAGTTGGTCAAAAAACAGCCAACAGCTTACAAGCCTTTGAAAGCGTGGGGTTCAGACAGAACCAAACACGTTTTCCACAGATGGACCAACAGAGAATGTTGATAAGGCTGACCCAGAATCTTGCGGGCCTGTGGATAGCGTCATGAAGCGCTTTTATTCCGAGACTTTAGCCACAATGACGAAGGAATGATCAAAAAACAGCCATCACCCTCCAACCCAATGGATTCAGTGCCTGTAGAAAAATCCAAACATGTTGTCCACAGGGCCACCAACAGTGATTGTGAGCAACTTCGCTGGTAACTGGCACTACGGTTGGGTTGTGCCTTTCACCGAACTGAGCATTTTTTGATCTATCCTCTGTAGGCCTTTAATTTCAATGCCTCTGGCAATGCACGAACATTTTATACACAGCCTGGCAAACAGATTCAGTGGGCAAGTGACGGCGCGGGTTCGAATCGATGTCAGCCGTGCTGGATTCCGAGGATAGTTATGCACAGGGATCAGCGCGGCTATGGTGGAGCGCAAACAGTTGCCCCTGTGGGAGCAACTGTCTTGATCAATTTTTAGAATCTGGCGCGATCCCTGTGGGAGCGGGCTTGCCCGCGAACACGGGCGAAGCCGGTGCCATCCACCGCGCCGCCGGCTTCGCGGGTAAACCCGCTCCCACACGATTTACGCTGCCCTTTCAGCCCGCGCTGTATTTACAGGCTGTGGCAACTGAACTGGCCTAATGATTTTGGACACCTTCAGCTTGTGGATAGTGTTTACCGCCTGTCAGCGCAGGACACCCTCCTCCACCAGCAACTTCAGGATCGCCTCTGCGCCCTCCTGTGGCGACACATCCTTGAGCACCTTGCCGCCCCCGCCACTGGCCTTGGCCGTGGCGGCTTTCATGCGGTCTGCACCACTCTTGGCCTTGATCACCTTGAGCCGCTTGGGCCTTGGCCTTGCCGGTTGCAGGGCATCCTCGGCCAGCAGCGGATCCTCGATCAGCGCCACGTTGCGCGCCGCCAACACCCCACGTCGCGCCGGGCCGAAGGCCGATTGCCGAGGCTTGGGCGCGGCGTTATCCACAGTTGCCAGCAACGGCAAACGCACCTTCAGGCGACGCCGTTGGCCCCTTGGCAAGGCTTGCAGCACCTGGGCGGTGCCGTTGTCGATGGATTCGACCTCGGCCAGCCCCACCACCAGCGGCCAGCCCAGCTTCTCGGCCAGCAGGAATGGCAGCATCCCCGAGCCTTCGCCGGTTTCAGCCTGGCTGCCGGTCAGCACCAGCTGTGCTCCCGCGTCACGCAGATAGTCGCCGAGCACGCCCAGCACATCGGCGCCGGCAGGCTGTTCCAGCACATCCAGATGCTCCAGCCCCATGCCCAGGTAGGCACGCAGCGCCTCTTCGCGAGGATCGCCGGCATGCACCACCTGCAAGTTATCCCCAGCCAGTTGCAGGCCCAGCTCCACGGCGCGGGCATCCTGCTCGGCGCGGCGGGCGCGGCCGGAGCTGGGGTGGGCGCCGATCGAGACCAGGCTGATGACTTTCGTACTCATGCTCGCTGCCCCTATGCCGCGTCGCGCTGGCCGCCGCTGCGGAAGTTGTCCACAGCCTCGATCAGCGCCTTGAGAATCGCCGAGCTGTCGCCGATCACCGACAGGTCGGCCCGTTTGATCATGTCGCAGCCTGGGTCCATGTTGATCGCCACCACCTTGTCGCAGGCACCGATGCCCTGCAGGTGCTGGATGGCGCCGGATATACCCACGGCCACGTAGACCCGCGCCGTGACCCAGGTGCCGGTGGCGCCGACCTGGCGGTTGCGCGGCATGAAGCCGTCGTCCACCGCCACCCGCGACGCACCCTCGGTGGCGCCGAGGGCCGCGGTGGCCCGGTGATACAGGTCCCAGTCCTTGACGCCGTTGCCACCGGAGACGATGAACTCGGCCTCGGCCATGGCGATGGCGGCCGGGTCGACGGCCACCGAGCCCAGGTCTTCGATACGCGACAGGCTGCGTGCCACGCCTGTGGACAACTCCACCGGCAGCACTTCGTGACGGGTTTCGCTGACCGGCTCTGCACATTCGGCGGCGGCCAGGATCAACCGCGGCACACTGCGCTGGATATCCTGCTGGCCGGCACCGGCGCGACCGATGCATTGGCCATCCTTGACCTGCCACACCCGCGTCGCCGGGCGTTCGCCCAGCGCGGCGGCCAGGCGGCGTCCCAGTTCGCCGCCGCCGGTACGGCTGTCGGGCAACAGCCAGTGGCGCGGCGCGAATTGGTTATCCACAGTCAGCAGGCCCTGGACCAGTTGCTCCGGTGCATAACCTGCGAAGGCCTCGCCCTCGATGACCAGCAACCGATCAACGCCGGCTGTGGAAAAGTTGTTTTCCTTGTGCTCGCCGAACACGACGGCCAACACTGCGCCATCGCTACCGGCAAGGCTATGGGCAAGGCCCAGCAGGTCGCGGTCGTGGCTGCCCAGGCGGCCACCGACCATGTCCGGCACCACGGCAATGTAGAAGGCCGGTTGCACCACAGTGTGCAGCGGCAACTGCACTTCGGCGGCCGCACTGCGTCGCCCGCCGACACCGGTGCCCTGCTGGGCGCCGCTGCGGTCGATGCGCTTGAGGCCGCTGGGGCCGATGAAACCGGCGGCGATCGCGTGCGGGTTCTTGCGGATAATGCCGTGGGGGCCCATCCAGCTCGTCTGTTGCGTCTGCATCGCCGCGTGCAGCGGGTGCAGGCGGTTACGGGCGATCCACTCGGCGCGTGGGTCGCGGCGGATGATGTCGCTCATCAGTGCACCTCCGCAGGTTCACGTTTGGCGGCCTGCGACTTCGGGGTTGCAGGGGTTTGGTCTTCGATCAGCACATCAGCCACCAACTCGGCCAGGTCCTTGATCTGCGGACGCGGTTCGACCACGCCTTCGAGCATCGCCGTGCACTGTGGACAACCCACCGCCACCAGCTCGGCCTCGGTTTCGCGGATATCGTCCATGCGCATGTCGGGAATACGCTGCTTGCCGGGAATATCAGTGATCGGCGCACCGCCACCACCGCCGCAGCAGCGGGAGCGGAAGCCCGAGCGCTGCATCTCGCGCACTTCGATACCCAGCGCCTTGAGCACTTCGCGCGGGGCTTCGTATTCGCCGTTGTAGCGGCCCAGGTAGCACGGGTCGTGGTAGGTGACACTGCCGCCCTTGTGCTGGCCGAGGTTGAGCTTGTTCGCGGCGATCAGCTCGGCGATGTAGGTGCTGTGGTGCTGCACCTGGTAGTCGCCGCCGAGGGCGCCGTACTCGTTCTTCAGCACATGGAAGCTGTGCGGATCGCAGGTGACGATGCGCTGGAACTGGTACCTGGCCAGGGTCTGTATGTTGCGCTTGGCCAGTTGCTGGAAGGTCGCCTCGTCGCCCAGGCGCCGGGCCACGTCACCGCTGTCGCGCTCCTCAAGGCCGAGCACGGCGAAGTCCACGCCCGAAGCCTTGAGCACTTTGACGAAGGCCCGCAGGGTGCGCTGGTTGCGCATGTCGAAGGCGCCGTCGCCGACCCAGAACAGCACATCGGTGCGCTTCACCTCGGACATCAGCTTGAGGTTGAGGTCGGCCGCCCAGTTCATCCGCCCGCCCGGGGCGAAACCGCCAGGGTTGTCGGTGGCGATCAGATTGTCCAGCACCTCGGCGCCCTTGTTCGGCGTGGCGCCCTTTTCCAGGGTCAGGTGGCGGCGCATGTCGACGATGGCATCGACATGCTCGATCATCATCGGGCATTCCTCGACGCAGGCGCGGCAGGTGGTGCACGACCACAGCGTCTCGGCATCCACCAGGCCGTTGACGATCGGCTGGTGCGGATGGCCGCCATGCTCGCCGACCGCCTTGCCGGGGTAAGGGCTGCCAGCGAACTGCGCGTCGGTGCCACCGGCCAGGCCGATGACCATGTCCTGGATGAGTTTCTTCGGGTTCAGCGGCTGGCCGGCGGCGAACGCCGGGCACATGGCCTCGCACTTGCCGCACTGCACGCAGGCGTCGAAACCGAGCAGTTGGTTCCAGGTGAAATCGACCGGTTTCTCCACGCCCAGCGGTGCGTTGGGGTCTTCGAGGTCCAGCGGCTTGAGGCCGGTGGAGCGGCCACCGCCGAAGCGCTCGGCGCGGCGGTGCCAAGCCAGGTGCAGGGCACCAGCGAAGGCGTGCTTCATCGGGCCGCCCCAGGTCATGCCGAAGAACAGCTCGGACACGCCCCACAGCACGCCAACGCCCAGCAAGGCGACCAGCACCCAGCCACCGGTCCCTTCCGGCAGGATGCCGGCAACCGGCAGCGTGGCGATGAAGAAGCTCGCCGCGAACATCAGCAGGCTTTTCGGCAGGCGCATCCATGGGCCCTTGGACAGGCGCGAAGGCGGATTGAGCCGGCGTTTGAAGACGAAGAGCGCGCCCGTGAACATGATCAGCGTGGCCACCAGCAAGGCGTAGCCGAGGATCTTGCTGTGCAGGCCGAAGCCATGCACCAGGATCGCCAGCACGGCCGACAGCACGAAGCCGCCTGCGGTGGCGACGTGGGTCTTGGACATGTACTTGTCGCGCTCGACCACATGGTGCAGGTCCACCAGGTAGCGCCGCGGCATGGCCAGCAGGCCACCAATCAGGTCAACCTTGCTAGGCCGCCCGCGCCGCCACATGCGCACCCGGCGCAGGGCGCCGAGCACCGCCAGGCCGAGGGCGGTGAACAGCAGGATGGGTAAGAGGGTGTTCAACATGGGAGGCTCCCACAACAGCTGGATTCTTGCGCCACTCTGAAGATGGGATTGGCCCCCTGTGGGAGCGGGTTTACCCGCGAATGCGTCCGATCAGGCAACGGTGTAGTCAGTGCTGACGCATTCGCGGGTGAACCCGCTCCCACAGGGACCGCGCCCGGTGGCGACGATGTGTATCGATCAGAAGTCCTTGCACAAGCGCAAGGCGTCATAGATCGCCGCATGCACGTTGCGCTGGGCCACGCAGTCACCGATGCGATACAGCAGGTAACCCTCGCCCGGCTGGCTGAGGATCGGCTGCGGCTTGATGGCGAACAGCGCCTCCACGTCGATCTGGCCCTTGTTGCGCGAGCCGTCCTTGAGCGCGTAGTACAGCTGCTCGTCAGGCCGCACACCGTTCTCCACCACCACCTGGTCGACCACGCGCTCTTCCTTGGCGCCGGTGTACTCGTTCTCGAGCACCGCCACCAGCTTGTCGCCCTCGCGATAGACCTTTTCCAGCATCATGTCGCCGGTCATGATCACTTCCTTGGGGTACATGCTGCGGTAGTAGGTCGGGAAGCTCGTGCCGCCCATGGCCACGCCCGGCTTGATGTCGTCGGTGACGATCTCGACCTGGCTGCCCTTGTCGGCGATGAAGTCGGCTACCGACATGCCGGTGAACTCGCAGATGGTGTCGTACACCAGCACGTTCTTGCCCGGCGCCACCTTGCCATCCAGCACATCCCAGCTGCTCACCACCAGCCCTTCGGCGGCACCCCAGTGCTCGTTCTGCTCGAGGAACGAATGGCCGCCCACCGCCAGCACGATGATGTCCGGGCGCAGGTCCTGGATGGTGTCCACATCCGCGGCGGTCCCCAGGCGCAGGTCGACCTTGAGGCGGGCGAACTCCAGCTGGTACCAGCGGGTGATGCCGGCGATCTGGTCGCGCTGCGGCGCCTTGGCGGCGATGGTGATCTGCCCGCCGATCTGGTCTTTCTTCTCGAACACGGTGACGTCGTGGCCACGCTCGGCGGCGACGCGGGCCGCCTCCATGCCGGCCGGGCCTGCGCCAACCACCACCACCTTGCGCTTCGGCCCGGTGGATTTCTCGATGATGTGCGGCACGCCCATGTATTCACGGGAGGTCGCGGCGTTCTGGATGCACAGCACATCCAGGCCCTGGTACTGACGGTCGATGCAGTAGTTGGCACCGACGCACTGCTTGATCTGGTCGACCTGGCCCATCTTGATCTTGGCGATCAGGTGCGGGTCGGCGATGTGCGCGCGGGTCATGCCGACCATGTCGACGTAGCCGCCTTCGAGGATGCGCGTTGCCTGGTTCGGGTCCTTGATGTTCTGCGCGTGCAGCACCGGGACCTTGACCACTTCCTTGATGCCGGCCGCCAGGTGCAGGAAGGGCTCCGGCGGGTAGCTCATGTTGGGGATGACGTTGGCCAGGGTGTTGTGGGTGTCGCAGCCCGAGCCGACCACGCCGATGAAATCGAGCATGCCGGTGGCGTCGTAGTAGGCGGCGATCTGCTTCATGTCCTCGTGGCTCAGGCCATCGGGGTGGAACTCGTCGCCGCAGATGCGCATGCCCACGCAGAAGTCGTCACCGACTTCCTTGCGCACGGCCTTGAGCACTTCCAGGCCAAATTTCATGCGGCCTTCGAAGGTGCCGCCCCACTCGTCGGTACGCTTGTTGACCCGTGGGCTCCAGAACTGGTCGATCATGTGCTGGTGCACGGCCGACAGCTCGACACCATCCAGGCCGCCCTCCTTGGCACGACGCGCCGCTTGCGCGTAGTTGCCGATCACCCGCCAGATCTCCTCCACCTCGATGGTCTTGCAGGTGGCGCGGTGCACCGGTTCGCGAATGCCCGACGGCGACATCAGGGTCGGCCAGTTGAAGCCGTCCCAGCGCGAGCGACGGCCCATGTGGGTAATCTGGATCATGATCTTGGCGCCATGCTTGTGCATGGCGTCGGCGAGGTTCTGGAAGTGCGGGATGATGCGGTCGGTAGACAGGTTCACCGACGACCACCACTCCTGCGGGCTGTCGATGGCCACCACCGACGAGCCGCCGCAGATGGCCAGGCCGATGCCGCCCTTGGCCTTCTCTTCGTAGTACTTCACGTAGCGGTCGGTGGTCATGCCGCCGTCGGTGGCGTAGACCTCGGCGTGCGCGGTGCTGAGCACACGGTTGCGGATGGTCAGCTTGCCGATCTGGATCGGCTGGAACATTGCTTCGAAGGCCATGACGCTATCTCCGGCTTACAACGGCTTTGTAACGAACAGGCCATCTTCGTGGCCTTCTTCCGACCCGCCATAGACCTGCTCGGCCACAGTGCGGATCTTGCTGCCGCGGGCAGCGAGAATCTGATCCATTGCACCGGCGAACCAGCCGGTGAACATGTAATCGACCTTGCGCCCAACCTTGCCGTACACGTACACGAACGCCGAGTGTTTCAGCTTCACGCTGCAAGTGCCTTTGTCCAGGTCGATGTCCTGGATCTCGAACAGGCCCCAGCCACGCTGGGACAGACGCTTCATGTAGTGCTCGAACACCGCCACGCCTTCCAGGCCATGGCATTCGGCTTCTTTTTCACACCAGTGCCAGGCCGACTTGTAGCCCGCCTTGTAGAGGATCTCGGCGTAGGCGTCGGCGCCCAGCACCTCCTCGATGCCCATGTGGTTGTTGACGAAGAAATGCCGTGGCACATAGAGCATCGGCAGGGCGTCGCTGGTCCAGACACCGGTCTCGCTGTCGACTTCGATTGGCAATTGCGGGGCGATCTTGGCCATGGAAACTCAACTCCATAAAATTTTTTGTTTGGATGCCCCGGCGTTGCTGGCAGGGGCTTTCAGGCTTGGAGAGCGGCTTTATTCGCCCCACACATCCTTGAGGATGCTGACCCAGTTCTCGCCCATGATCTTGCGCACCACGCGTTCGGAGTGGCCGCGTTTGAGCAGGGTTTCGGTCAGGTTGGGGAACTCGCCGACGGTACGGATACCCAGCGGGTTGATGATCTTGCCGAAGTTGGTCAGGCGCCGGGCGTAGCCCTTGTCGTGGGTCAGGTACTCGAAGAAGTCCTGGCCGTGGCCCTGGGTGAAGTCGGTGCCGATGCCGATGGCATCCTCGCCGACGATATTCATGGTGTACTCGATGGCCTCGGCGTAGTCGTCGATGGTCGAGTCGATGCCCTTGGCGAGGAACGGCGCGAACATGGTCACGCCGACGAAGCCGCCGTGGTCGGCAATGAACTTCAGCTCCGCGTCGGACTTGTTGCGTGGGTGTTCTTTGAGGCCCGATGGCAGGCAGTGGGAATAGCAGACCGGCTTCTTCGACTCGAGGATGACTTCTTCGGAGGTCTTGGAGCCGACGTGGGACAGGTCGCACATGATGCCGACGCGGTTCATCTCGGCGACGATCTCGCGGCCGAAGCCCGACAGGCCACCATCACGCTCGTAGCAACCGGTGCCCACCAGGTTCTGGGTGTTGTAGCACATCTGCACGATGCCCACGCCCAGTTGCTTGAACACGTCGACATAGGCGATCTGGTCCTCGAACGCATGGGCGTTCTGGAAGCCGAAAAGGATGCCGGTCTTGCCCAGCTCCTTGGCCTTGCGGATGTCGGCGGTGGTGCGCACCGGCATCACCAGGTCGCTGTTGTCGCGGATCAGCTTCTGGCTGGACGCGATATTGTCGACGGTGGCCTTGAAGCCCTCCCACACCGAGACCGTGCAGTTGGCCGCGGTCAGCCCGCCCTTGCGCATGTCCTCGAACAGCTCGCGGTTCCATTTGGCAATGATCAGGCCGTCGATGACGATGCTGTCGGCGTGAAGTTCGGCTGGGCTCATCAGGCTGTCCCCTTTTATTGAAGTCTGCATGCACCGAACCTTGTGCCGGCGCTTTGGGGCCAGCATATGCCTGCCGCCCGAGGCGCCCCGATGCAAAAACGACAGGGGGTTTGCCGAAAGCGTCAAAGCCCGACAGGGCACGCTCTGGCCTGCGCCTCGCAGATGAGAGCCAGTCTCGACAACTGCCTTTGCAAGCCTTTGATGAACATTTCGTCAGGGAGCTATCGCCGCGCCCGAGGCTGAGCGAGAATCCCGGCGATTCGTCAGCCTGTTCAGGAGAAAACGGATGAAATCAATGGCATGGCTGGTCCTGCTGGCCGTCGCGTGCGGCGCTCAGGCCGCCGAAGAAGAAAGCACGCCCTGCGACAACGTCGAGAGCGACCAGCAGGGCTATGCCTGCGCGGCCTACAACAAGCAGACCGCCGAGCGCGAGCTGAAGGCTGCCTACGATGACTTGATGCAACGCATCCGCGACCAGTACGCCGACGAAAGCGACAAGGCCGGTGCGCTGACCGGGCGTATGGAGGCAGCCGAGAAGCTGTGGGCGCAATTGCGCGATGCCGACTGCAAGGTCGAGACCTATGCCGAAAAGCCAGGCAGCAAGGCGTTCGAGGCGGCATGGAACACCTGTGTAGCGCAGCGTAGCGATGAGCGGTCGGAGTATCTGCAGACCATTGGTCAACAGGAACACCGCGTTGTGCCGTTTTAACCTGTAGGAGCGGCCTCGTGCCGCGAAAGGGCCGCGAAGCGGCCCTGGCAATATCAGCTTGATGCACGATTCATGGGGGCGCTTCGCACCCCTTTCGCGGCACGAGGCCGCTCCTACAAAGGTCCTGGGCCCGGCCTCAAACTACCTTGGCCAGTCGATCCTCCCGCGGACACCGCTCGAACCGCGTCCGATAGCAGCGGGTGAAATACGACGCCGACTCGAATCCGCACGCCACCGCCACCTCCAGCACGCTCATGTCGGTCTGGCGCAGCAACTGGCGGGCCTTGTCCAGCCGCAGCCGCAGGTAGAAACCACTGGGCGTGTCGTCCAGGTACAAGCGAAACAGCCGCTCCAACTGGCGCCGGGTCACCTGCACGCCATCGGCCAGCACCTGGGTGTTGAGCGGCAGTTCGGTGTTGCGCTCCATCTCGCCGATCACCTTCACCAGCTTCTTGTTGCGCAGCCCATAACGCGTGGCGATCTCCATGCGCTGGTGGTCCTGGCGCGGGCGTATTCGCCCGAGCACGAACTGCTCGGAAACCTGCACCGCCAGCTCACTGCCGTGGGCCTGGGCGATCAGGTCGAGCATCAGGTCGATGGAGGCCGTGCCGCCGGCGCAGGTGATGCGTCGGCGGTCGATCTCGAACAGCTCCTGGGTCGCCTGCAGACGTGGATAGCGCTCCTTGAACGCCTCCAGCGCCTCCCAGTGCAGGGTCGCCCGGTGACCGTCGAGCAGCCCGGCCTCAGCCAGCACCATCGCGCCCGTGTCGATGCCCCCGAGCACCACGCCTTCATGGTCGAGGCGGCGCAGCGTCTGTTGCAGCGCCGACCCATAGCACGCCAGTGGCTCGAAGCCGGCCACCAGCAGCAACAGTCGCCCATGCCCACCCTCCCCCAGCGCGCCGTCGGCATTCACCGACATGCCGTTGCTGGCCTCTACCGCGCCACCGTCCAGGCTCAGTACACGCCAGCGGTACAACGGGCCACGGAAGCGATTGGCCACGCGCAACGGCTCGATGGCACTGATGAAACCCATGGCGGAAAAGCCGGGTAGCAACAGGAAGTCTATGGTTTCCGGCATCGCATGCTCCGCGCAAAGGTGGTCGCCTCCGTGCAAGTGTTGGTCGCCAGGGTGCGATTTTCCACCCTGCTGCCAGCGTAGCGTGTTCTCACGGCCCGCAGAGGCCGGACCCATAACAATATGCACTGCCGATGGAGAGCCACCATGCAACGCTTTATCCGCCGCAGCCTGTTGTCCCTCGTGCTCAGCACCACCGTAGCCGCTCCCCTGTTCGCCGCCGAACCCGCCGTCTGCAAGGACGTGCGCCTGGGCGTGGTCAACTGGACCGACGTGATCGCCACCAGCGCCATGGCCCAGGTGCTGCTCGATGGCCTGGGCTACCAGACCAAGCAGACCAGCGCCTCGCAGCAGATCATCTTCGCCGGCATCCGCGACAAGCGCCTGGACATGTTCCTTGGGTACTGGAACCCGATCATGACCCAGACCATCACCCCGTTCATCCAGGCCAAGCAGGTCAAGGTCCTCGACAAGCCCAGCCTGGAAGACGCCCGCGCCACCCTGGCCGTGCCCAAGTACCTGGCCGACAAGGGCCTGAAGACGTTCGCCGACATCCACAAGTTCCAGAAGGAGCTGGGCGGCAAGATCTACGGCATCGAGCCAGGCTCGGGCGCCAATACCCAGATCAAGGCGATGATCAGCAAGAACCAGTTCGACCTGGGCAAGTTCCAGCTGGTCGAGTCGAGCGAGGCCGGCATGCTCGCCGCGGTGGATCGCGCGGTACGGCGCAAGGAGGCGGTGGTGTTCTTCGGCTGGGCGCCGCACCCGATGAACGTCAACATCGACATGGTCTATCTCGGCGACAGCCAGGATGCCCTGGGCCCGGACGAAGGCCGCGCCACGGTGTGGACGGTGACCGCGCCGGACTATGCCGAACGCTGCCCCAACGCTCACCGCCTGCTGGCCAACCTGAGTTTCAGCGCCGAGGACGAGAGCCGGATGATGCAGCCGCTGCTCGATCACAAGGACGCGCTGGAGTCCGCCCGCCAGTGGCTCAAGGACCACCCCGAGGACAAGGCCCGCTGGCTTGACGGGGTAACGACCTTCGATGGCAAGCCCGCCGCGGACAACCTCAAGCTCACTGCCAACTGACCAGTCAACCCGGTCGCTGTAGGAGCGGCCTTGTGCCGCGAAAGGGCTGCGCGGCAGCCCCAGGATTTATGTGGCGCTGCTGAGCTTCTGTGGCCGCTTTGCGGCCATTTCGCGGCACAAGGCCGCTCCTACAGAAATCTATCGCCCAAATCATTACCAGGAATCCACCATGAACCACGACGTCATCATCACCTGCGCCCTCACCGGCGCCGGCGACACGGTCGCCAAGAGCCACCTGGTCCCGGTCACCCCGAAACAGATCACCGAAGCCGCCGTGGAAGCCGCCAAGGCCGGCGCCACCGTGGTCCACTGCCACGTTCGAGATCCGCAAACCGGCCGCTTCAGCCGCGACGTCAACCTCTACCGCGAAGTAATGGAGCGCATCCGCGAGGCCGACGTCGACATCATCGTCAACCTCACCGCCGGCATGGGCGGCGACCTGGAGATCGGCCCGGGCGAGTCGCCCATGGAATTCGGCCCAGGCACCGACCTGATTGGCCCGCTGGAGCGCCTGGCCCACGTCGAGGCACTGCTGCCGGAAATCTGCACCCTCGACTGCGGCACCCTCAATTTCGGCGATGGTAACGCCATCTACGTCTCCACCCCGGCCCAGCTGCGCGCAGGTGCAAAACGCATTACCGAACTGGGCGTGAAGGCCGAGCTGGAGATCTTCGACACCGGCCACCTGTGGTTCGCCAAGCAAATGATCAAGGAAGGCCTGCTGGACGACCCGCTGTTCCAGCTGTGCCTGGGCATTCCCTGGGGCGCGCCGGCCGACACCACCACCATGAAAGCCATGGTCGACAACCTGCCCGCCGACGTGACCTGGGCCGGCTTCGGCATCGGCCGCATGCAGATGCCCATGGCCGCCCAGGCGGTGCTGCTCGGCGGCAACGTGCGGGTGGGGCTTGAGGACAACCTGTATCTGGACCGCGGCGTGCTGGCCAGCAACGGTCAACTGGTGGAACGGGCTGCGGAAATCATCACCCGCATGGGTGCCCGCGTGCTCACCCCGGCCGAAGGCCGGGAAAAGATGAACCTCAGGCGTCGCTGAGCCCCCGCAGATCATGGGGATCTTGTGGGAGCGGGCTTGCCCCGCGAAACAGGCACCGTGCCGGATGGCACCGGCTTGGCCGGTGATCGCGGGCCAAGCCTGCTCCCACGCGTGCACGACACATCATTGAACAACGTTCCGCAGGAGCCAGATATGCCTTTCATTACCGACATCAAGACCTTCGCCGCCCTGGGTAGCGGCGTGATCGGCAGCGGCTGGGTTGCCCGCGCCCTGGCCCATGGCCTGGACGTGATCGCCTGGGATCCGGCGCCGGGCGCCGAGGAGGCCCTGCGCAAGCGCATCGCCAATGCCTGGCCGGCCCTGCAGAAGCAGGGCCTGGCGCCCGGCGCCTCGCAGGATCGCCTGACCTTTGTCGCCACCATCGAGGCATGCGTGCGCGACGCCGATTTCATCCAGGAGAGTGCACCCGAACGCCTGGACCTCAAACTCGACCTGCACGCGAAAATCAGCGCCGCCGCCAAGCCGAATGCAATCATCGGTTCCAGCACCTCGGGCCTGCTGCCCAGCGAGTTCTACGAGTCGGCCACCCATCCCGAGCGCTGCGTGGTGGGCCACCCCTTCAACCCGGTGTACCTGTTGCCACTGGTGGAGATCGTCGGTGGCCGCAATACCAGCCCGGACGCCATCGAGGCGGCGAAAACCATCTACACCGCGTTGGGCATGCGCCCGCTGCATGTACGCAAGGAAGTCCCCGGCTTTATCGCCGACCGCCTGCTCGAAGCGCTCTGGCGCGAGGCCTTGCACCTGGTCAACGATGGCGTCGCCAGCACCGGCGAGATCGACGACGCGATCCGCTTCGGCGCAGGCCTGCGCTGGTCGTTCATGGGCACCTTCCTCACCTACACCCTGGCCGGTGGCGACGCCGGGATGCGCCACTTCATGGCCCAGTTCGGCCCGGCGCTGAAGCTGCCCTGGACTTACCTGCCGGCACCGGAGCTGACTGACAAGCTGATCGACGATGTGGTGGAAGGTACCTCGGAGCAGTTGGGTGAACGCAGCATCGCCGCGCTGGAGCGCTATCGTGATGACACCCTGCTGGCGGTGCTGGAGGCGGTCAGTTCCAGCAAAGCCAGTCACGGCATGGCCTTCGGCGACTGAGGAGAACACGATGCCTGCACTGATCACCTACCGTACCCGGGTGTTGCCGGAATGGGTCGACTACAACGGCCACCTGCGCGATGCCTATTACCTGCTGATCTTCAGCTACGCCACCGATGCGCTGATGGAGCGCATCGGCCTGGACGCCGATGCTCGTGGCCAGAGCGGGCATTCGCTGTTCACCCTGGAGGCACACATCAACTACCTGCACGAGGTGAAGCTCGATACCGAGGTGTGGGTGCAGACGCAGGTCATCGGCTTCGACAGGAAGCGCCTGCATCTGTACCACAGCCTGCACCGGGAGGGGTTCGACGAGGCCTTGGCGGCCAGTGAACAGATGCTGCTGCATGTGGATCTGGCGGGGCCGAAGTCGGCGCCGTTTGGGGAGCACAGTGTTGCGCTGCTGCAGGGCCTGATGGATGAGCAGCGTGATCTGCAGGCACCACAGTTTGTCGGGCGCGTGCTGGGGTTACCTGCTGGCTGACAGATCCTGGGGGCGCTTTACGCCCCTTTCGCGGCACAAGGCCGCTCCTACAGCGGGTTTGCGTAACCTCTGTAGGAGCGGCCTTGTGCCGCGAAAGGGCTGCGCAGCAGCCCCCACCGCTCTCAAAAAAACAACCCCGGAAAGCCGTGAGCATCCGGGGCCAAGAGCGAGCAACATCCACTGTGCATGCAGTGAGGGTGACCAAACCCTCGGTGCCGTGAATGACTTCAGTGTGCAGCCTTCCAGTACGCTCGATTTAGCCGTAAACGACCTGTTCTTAGCCAAAGCGGCCATCGCGACAATCCGCCCTTGCCGCCCTGGCGCGTCGGACACAGAATCGATGGCAAACAACAGCGGCGAAGGACAACAGTCATGATGCATGCGGACTTGATCGACCAGGACGACCTGCTGGGCCAGCTGCGCTCACGGGGTTTCGACATTCCGGCCGGCGCCAGCGCCGAGCAGGCCTGCGAGGTGGTGATACGCGGGCTGACCGAGCCCAATGCGCGGGCCCTGAAGGGCATGGTCGAGCAGATGTACACCGGCAGCGCGACGATCCTGCCGGCCGTGCGCCAGGCCATCGACAAGCAGCTGCTGCCGGCGTTGGCGCAGTTCAACAAGCGCGCCTGAAGCATTGACTGGCCCTTTGTAGGAGCGGCCTTGTGCCGCGAAAGGGCTGCGCAGCAGCCCCAGGATCTTAGCGTTGATGCCTAGATTGCTGGGGCTGCTTTGCAGCCCTTTCGCGGCACAAGGCCGCTCCTACAGGGGGCCAGTTTTCAGCTACAGGCGCACGCTGGCAAAGGTCGACTCATTACGCGCCTGACTCAGCGCCGCCATCGGCCCGCTGTGCGGCGACAGGGCCATGGCCTGCGGAATCGGCATCATCGCCACCTGCTGGGTGGTGTTCGAACCCACGCGCTCGTCACGCGGCGGGATGCCAAAGTACTCGCGGTAGCACTTGGAGAAGTGCGGCGTGGACACGAACCCGCACACCGACGCCACCTCGATGATCGACATCGGCGTCTGCTTGAGCAACTGCCGGGCACGGATCAGGCGCAACTTGAGGTAGTAGCGCGACGGCGAGCAGTGCAGGTACTTCTGGAACAGGCGCTCGAGCTGACGCCGCGACACCGCCACGTACACCGCCAATTCGTCCAGGTCGATCGGCTCCTCGAGGTTGGCTTCCATCAGCGCGACGATTTCCTGCAGCTTCGGCTGGTTGGTGCCGAGCATGTGCTTGAGCGGCACGCGCTGGTGGTCCTGCTCGTTGCGGATGCGCTCGTAGACGAACATCTCGGAGATCGCCGCCGACAGCTCGCGGCCATGATCGCGGCTGATCAGGTGCAGCATCATGTCCAGCGGCGCGGTGCCGCCGGAGCTGGTGAAGCGGTTGCGGTCGAGGGTGAACAGGCGGGTGCTCATGTTCACCCGGGGGTAGGCTTCCTGCATCGCCGCCAGGCATTCCCAGTGCACGCTGCAGTCGAAGCCGTCGAGCAGGCCGGCGCAGGCCAGCGCCCAGCTGCCGGTGCACACCGCGCCCAGGCGGCGCGACTGGCGGGCCTGGGCCTGCAGCCAGGTGACGTGCTCGCGGGTGACGGTGCGCTGGATGCCCACGCCGCCGCAGACGATCACCGTGTCCATGGGCGGTGCGTTGTGCATCGCCGCGTCCGGGGTGATCTGCAGGCCATCACTGGCCCATACCTGGCCACCGTCGACGGTCAGCGTGTGCCAGCGGTACAGCTCGCGACCGGACAGCTGGTTGGCCATGCGCAGGGGTTCGACGGCCGAGGCCAGGGAGATGAGGGTGAAGTTGTCCAGCAGGAGAAAGCCGATGGACTGGGGTGCTGTGCGGTTCTGGGTTGGGTTCCCGGAGGTGTACGACGTCATCGCGATTTCTCCTCACACAATGCAGGGTGTGCCTCAGGCGAGCACTGTTCTTGTAATGGCCCCGTTTCGTATGCAGGGGCTTTGCCAATCTCAACGCAAATGGCATGCCTGAAATTGAACGCTCATCCAATAAAACCCAAAAACGACGTCGGCATGCGCCTTCCAGCGGGCCGGGTGATGAGCGTCAGGTCAAACGCAAACGGGCGCGCCAGCGCCCCTGCGCGTCACCGCTGAGCAATTCGGTAGCACTTGTGGGAAGGTTGCCCAGATGCGACAGACTTGAGTGTCACCGACAATGACCCTGCTGGTAACGACAGGCGACAGCCGGTAGATGACAACCGATGCGCCAGAATGTGGCGCATCGGTCAGGCGTGGGCCAGAACGGCGCATCAGCACTCGATGACGCTGACCGCAAGGCCGCCGCGCGAGGTTTCCTTGTACTTGTCGTGCATGTCGGCGCCGGTATCGCGCATGGTGCGGATCACCTGGTCGAGGGAGATGAAGTGCTCGCCGTCGCCGCGCAGGGCCATCTGCACGGCGTTGATCGCCTTCACCGCGGCGATGGCGTTGCGCTCGATGCACGGCACCTGGACCAGGCCGCCGACCGGGTCGCAGGTCAGCCCGAGGTTGTGCTCCAGGGCGATCTCGGCGGCATTCTCCAACTGCGCGGGCGTCGCGCCCAGCACTTCGGCCAGGCCCGCCGCGGCCATGGCGCAGGCCGAACCGACCTCGCCCTGGCAACCGACCTCGGCGCCGGAGATCGAGGCGTTCTTCTTGCACAGGATGCCCACCGCCGCCGCGCCGAGGAAGAAGTCCACCACGTTGGATTCGTCCACCACATCGGAGAAACGCATGTAGTAGTGCAGCACCGCCGGAATGATCCCGGCCGCGCCGTTGGTGGGCGCGGTGACCATGCGCCCGCCGGCGGCGTTCTCCTCGTTGACCGCCAGGGCGTAGAGGTTGACCCACTCCATGGCGCTCATGGTCGAGCCGATCACATTGGGTTTGCCCAGTTCCTGCAGGCTGCGGTGCAGCTTGGCGGCGCGGCGGCGTACATTGAGCCCGCCGGGCAGAATCCCTTCATGCTTGAGGCCGTTGTCCACGCACTCCTGCATGGCCTGCCAGAGCTTGAGCAGGCCGGCGCGGATCTCGGCCTCGCTGCGCCAGACCTTTTCGTTGGCCAGCATCAATTGCGACACGCTGAGGTCGTTTTGCCTGCACAGGCGCAGCAGTTCTGCAGCGCTGTTGAAGTCATAAGGCAGTACAGTCTGGTCGGCGTCCAGCACGCCACTGGCGGCCTGGGCCGCATCGACCACGAAGCCGCCGCCCACCGAGTAATAGGTGTCGCGATGCAGCTCGCCGTCCTCGCCTTCGGCGATCAGGGTCATGGCGTTGGGGTGGTACGGCAGGTTCTGGTCGAGCAACAGCATGTCGCGGCCCCAGACAAACTCGATGGGCAAGCGATTGTCGAGCTTGAGCACGCGGGTTTCGCGCAGGTCGGCGATGCGTGGGGTGATCTGGCTGGGGTCGATGGCGTCGGGCCATTCGCCCATCAGGCCCATGATCGTGGCGTTGTCGGTGCCGTGGCCGACGCCGGTGGCCGACAGCGAGCCATACAGCCGCACCTCGATGCGCCGAACCCGCTCCAGCTCGCCGCGTTCGCGCAGCCCCTGGACGAACAGCGCGCCGGCGCGCATGGGGCCGACGGTGTGTGAGCTGGAAGGCCCGACACCGATCTTGAACAGGTCGAACACGCTGATGGCCATTGTCGCATCACCTCTTGATGGGCTTGTCTCGCAGCGCCGAACACCGCCTTGCGCAACTGCTAGGCTGAAAGCTCGAGCCGCCTTGGAATGCTCGCATCATCGGGCTTTTGCCCACCCCCTCGCCGTCTGCAACCGACGTACTTTTGTCCAGCAGCGCCGCCACTGCACCGGCCCTGCGTGCGCCGTTTTCCAGCGCCGGGACGCCGTAAAAACCGAGGCCGGGGGGTGGAAAAATCCAGTTGCGACATCGTCCGTACTGGATGCGACCCGTCCTGTACTGGATACGACGCCACCAGTAGGCGATTGCCGAACGCTGGAGGATTATCGAAAGCGACTCGTATTGCACGGCCTCGCATCCTGCCCTCTGCAGGCCTGGTCGACCGGAGCCCTGAGAACGCCCGGCGACCCACGCGAACCCGAAGATAAAATCACAGGAGTCCATCCATGAAAGGTTCACCCTCGCTGTTGCTGGTCGCGTTGCTGTCCGCTCCGCTGCTGGCCCAGGCCGCCGAACCCGAGCAGTGTCAAACGGTGCGTTTCTCGGATGTCGGCTGGACCGACATCACGGTCACCACCGCGACCACCAGCGTCGTGCTCCAAGCCCTGGGCTACAAGACCCACACCACCATGATCTCGGTACCGGTGACCTACAAGTCGCTGGCCACCGGCAAGGACCTGGACGTGTTTCTCGGCAACTGGATGCCGACCATGGAGAACGACATCAAGCAGTACCGCGACGCCGGCACCGTCGAGACCGTGCGCGCCAACCTGGAGAACGCCAAGTACACCCTGGCCGTGCCCCGGGCCCTGTATGACAAGGGTCTGAAGGACTTCGCCGACCTGCCCAAGTTCAAGCAGGACCTCAAGGGCAAGATCTACGGCATCGAACCCGGCAACGACGGCAACCGCACCATCCAGAAGATGATCGACGACAACGCCTTCGGCCTTAAGGACGCCGGTTTCCAGATCGTGCAGTCCAGCGAGGCCGGCATGCTCGCCCAGGTCGACCGGGCGCAGAAGCGCGACGAGGCGATCGTGTTCCTCGGCTGGGAACCGCACCCGATGAACACCCGCTTCAAGATGCAGTACCTGACCGGCGGGGACGCCTACTTCGGTCCCGACTTCGGCAAGGCCACCGTGCTCACCAACACCCGCAAGGGTTATGCGCAGGAATGCGCCAACGTCGGCCAGTTGCTGAAGAACCTGTCGTTCGAGCTCAAGGATGAAAGCACCATGATGGGCTATGTCCTGGACGACAAGATGAAACCTGAGGCCGCGGCCAAGAAGTGGCTCAAGGACAACCCCGGCAAACTGGATGCCTGGCTGGCCGGCGTAAGCACCGTGGACGGCAAACCCGGCCTCGAGGCGGCCAAGGCCAAACTGACGCAATAACGCAAGACGCAATGGCAACACCGCGGGGCGGGACCGTGCCCGCCCCGAACTGATTTCAATCTTTGCAGGTGGAAGCTCGCTATCATGCTTATCGATCAGAAAATACCCCTGGGGCAGTACATCGCCTCATTCGTCGAATGGTTGACCCAGAACGGCGCCAGCTACTTCGACGCCATCGCCGCAGGCCTGGAATTCATGATCCATGGGGTCACCAGCGCCCTGACCTGGTTCAACCCGTTCGTGCTCATCGCCCTGTTCGCCGCCCTCGCGCACCTGATCCAGCGCAAGTGGGCCCTTACCGTATTCGTCGCCCTGTCGTTCCTGCTGATCCTCAACCTGGGCTACTGGCAGGAGACCATGGAAACCCTGGCGCAGGTCACCTTCGCCACGGTGGTGTGCGTTGTCATCGGCGTGCCGCTGGGCATCGCCGCCGCGCACAAGCCGATGTTCTATACCGCCATGCGCCCGGTGCTGGACCTGATGCAGACCGTGCCCACCTTCGTCTACCTGATCCCGACCCTGACCCTGTTTGGCCTGGGCGTGGTACCGGGGCTGATCTCTACCGTGGTGTTCGCCATCGCCGCGCCTATCCGCCTCACCTACCTGGGCATCTGCGATGTGCCGCAAGAGCTGATGGACGCGGGCAAGGCGTTTGGCTGCTCGCGCCGCCAGCTGCTCACCCGCATCGAACTGCCGCACGCCATGCCAAGCATCGCTGCCGGCGTCACCCAGTGCATCATGCTGTCGCTGTCGATGGTGGTAATCGCCGCCCTGGTCGGCGCTGACGGCCTGGGCAAACCCGTGGTCAACGCACTGAACACCGCCGATATCTCCCTGGGCTTCGAAGCGGGCCTGGCGATCGTGCTGCTGGCAATCATGCTCGACCGTATCTGCAAGCAACCGGAGCTGCCGGTAAGGGGTGAGGCATGAGCATCATTCGTTTCGAAGACGTCGACGTCATCTTCTCCAGCAAGCCGCGCGAAGCGCTGGCCCTACTCGACCAGGGCAAGACCCGCGAGCAGATCCTCAAGCAGACGGGCCTGGTGGTCGGCGTCGAGAAGGCCAACCTGGACATCAACAAGGGCGAGATCTGCGTGCTGATGGGCCTGTCGGGCTCGGGCAAATCCAGCCTGCTGCGCTGCATCAACGGCCTCAACACCGTGAGCCGCGGCAAGCTGTTCGTCGAGCACGAAGGCAAGCACATCGACATCGCCCACTGCACCCCGGCGGAGCTTAAGATGATGCGCACCAAGCGCATCGCCATGGTGTTCCAGAAGTTCGCCCTGATGCCCTGGCTGACGGTGCGCGAGAACATCAGTTTCGGCCTGGAGATGCAGGGCCGCCCGGAGAAGGAACGGCGCAAGCTGGTCGACGAAAAGCTCGAGCTGGTAGGCCTGACCCAGTGGCGCAACAAGAAGCCGGACGAACTCTCCGGCGGCATGCAGCAGCGCGTGGGCCTGGCCCGGGCGCTGGCGATGGACGCCGACATCCTGCTGATGGACGAGCCGTTCTCGGCCCTCGACCCGCTGATCCGCCAGGGCCTGCAGGACGAGTTGCTGGCCCTGCAGAGCAAGCTGAGCAAGACCATCGTGTTCGTCAGCCACGACCTCGACGAGGCGCTGAAGCTGGGCAGCCGCATCGCGATCATGAAGGACGGGCGGATCATCCAGTACAGCAAGCCGGAAGACATCGTGCTCAACCCGGCCGACGAGTATGTGCGCACCTTCGTCGCCCACACCAACCCGCTCAACGTGCTGTGCGGTCGCAGCCTGATGCGCAGCCTGGACCAGTGCAGGCGGGTCAACGGCTCGGTATGCCTGGACCCGGGGATCGACTCATGGCTGGACCTTGGCGAAGGCAATTCGATCAAGCGTGCACGCCAGGGCCAGAACGGGCTGGACATGCAGAACTGGGCACCGGGGCAGGACGTGGAGCTGCTGGAGCGCAGGCCGACCGTGGTGCACGCCGATATCGGCATGCGCGAGGCGCTGCGGATTCGTTACCAGACCGGCAACAAGCTGGTGCTGCAGGATAACGACAAGGTGGTGGGGATTCTGGGGGATACCGAGCTGTATCACGCGTTGCTCGGCAAGAATCACGGGTGAAACAACCGGGGCCGCGTTGCGGCCCCAATCATGCGTTTTAGCATGGCTGATCAGCAACCTCACCTAACACTTTTGCCAGTTGTTGCCAAAAGCCAAACGCAAGTTTACTAGTTCCTCACATCAGTGAGGACTCAACATGAATCTCATATACCGTAGACTTGTACTTCTGACCACAAGCTACTTGCTCACTACAGCCTGCACCTCGCAAACGCACACCACCGACATTCAAAAACCGTTATTCCAGATACAACCAGAAATCTACACTACCGCAAAAAAAACAAATTCACCCTACCTGCAAAAAATAATTGAAGACCCGGCCAATCAAGAAATTCAAGAAGTAACGATTAACACTGCACTCGTTAGTGAAGATTCCAACACCATAAGCCTTCCTCTACAAAATGGTAAAACAATTACTTTTACAAGAAGACCTTCCTACCAATTTGGAAGGGGCATGGTTGGCTGGGTGGGCGGCATACAATCAGATAAAAGAAAAAAATCCACCACAACAACTGAAATAGAATGGGATCCTCTCAACTGGATCTCTATTATGAAGGATGGGACACAGATAGCTGCAAGCATTTTCATCGACGGCAAGCCTTATCGTTTAGAACCTATCTCCGCCAACAAACACGTACTATTCCACGTTGATGAATCAAAGCAACCCCCTGACCAAGACTTAACATCTCCCGCAGAACTAGCAACTGCCAGGATGTGGCCAAAGAGCCAACCGTCCTCAACACATAGTTATATAAGACTTCTATTCGCAACAACCAGGCAATCGCGCGCAGCCCACCCAAACAGCCACCTGCTGTTGACTGAACAATTACAAAATGTAAATACGATAATTAAAAATAGCGGCGTAGCAATAACATTTGAACTTGCTGGATTTTTGGATTCTAACTATGACGAATCAGGTAAAACGAAAATCGGTGAAATACTCAATGACCTAACTTACAGAATGGAGGACGTCAAGCAAAAACGTGATGAGCTTGGGGCTGATCTGGTCTCGATGCTGGTCGCTAACAGTGAACGAGGCGGCGCTGGAAAGCATGGCCCTAGCAAACAATACGGGTTCAGTGTCATTAGTAATCTACCCTCACTGGCTCACGAGATCGGCCACAACTTCGGAATGTATCACAACTGGGAGGAAGGCGAGCCTAGAGACCCACCCTACGTGAATGGCTACCGATATACAGGTTCACCTCGATTCAGAACACAAATGTCTTATGATTGCTCGGGAGGTACATGCCCCAGAATCCCCTTTTATTCAAATCCAAATTTGACTTATAGTGGAATACCAATTGGCACAGCGAGTCACCACAATGTCGCCCGAGGCCTGAATGAGCGCAGGGAAATAGTAGAGAATTTCTACCCTGACCCTAAGTCATTTTCCATCCGGGCCTGGGTCATTGGAACGAACAACAACCAATGCTACATACCGCTTATTCGCGGAAATGATGACGGCACTATGCTGATAATCCAATCACGCGAAGAGTGCAAGGACAATAAAATCGTCGGAAAAAGTGTTGAAATTGCCGACTGGCAGGGAGTAGGAAAACTGTGTTTTGCCAACTTACCCAAAACACTAATGATCTGCTACTCAGGCAGACTTAATGGCGAACGCTTTAAAATCGACGACTTGCAAACAGGTGCGGGAAAACCTGATGCGCTCACTTTCACCAAAAGAGGCGTCGGTGAAATTCACCGAATTTCGTTTGATTGATTTTTGCCGACACGGTAAATTTCTTGTAGGTAGTTCAGCGGGGCCGTTGAACGGCCCCAACACTACAACTATCGAACGACGATACCGCGGGACGCCATAAAGGCCTTGGCTTCCGGCACTGTGTACTCGCCAAAGTGGAAGATACTGGCCGCCAGCACCGCGCTGGCATGCCCTTGCAGAATCCCGTCGGCCAGGTGCTGCAGATTACCCACACCACCCGAGGCAATCACCGGAATCCCCAGCGCATCGCTGATCGCCCGGGTAACCCCCAGGTCGAAGCCGTTCTTCATGCCATCCTGGTCCATGCTGGTCAGCAGGATCTCGCCGGCACCCAGCCCTTCCATCTTCTTCGCCCACTCGACGGCATCCAGCCCGGTCGGCTTGCGACCGCCGTGGGTGAAGATCTCCCAGCGCGGCGTTTCGCCCGGGCCGGAGACTTTCTTGGCGTCGATGGCAACCACGATGCACTGCGAACCGAAACGGTCCGCCGCCTCGCCGACGAACTCCGGGTTGAACACCGCGGCGGTGTTGATCGACACCTTGTCGGCACCGGCATTGAGCAGGTTGCGGATGTCCTGCACAGTGCGCACGCCGCCGCCGACGGTCAGCGGGATGAACACCTGGCTGGCCATGCGCTCGACGGTATGCAGGGTGGTGTCACGGCCATCGACGCTGGCGGTGATATCCAGGAAGGTGATCTCGTCCGCGCCCTGCTCGTTGTAGCGGCGGGCGATCTCCACCGGGTCGCCGGCATCGCGGATGTTCTCGAACTTGACGCCCTTGACCACCCGGCCGTTATCCACGTCCAGACAAGGGATGATGCGCTTGGCCAATGCCATGGTCGTTCCTCAGCCTTGGTAGTTGTCGCAGAAGGCCTGGGCCTCGGCGACGTCGAGGGTGCCTTCGTAGATCGCGCGGCCGGTGATGGCGCCGATGATGCCAGGGGCTTTCGCGTCCAGCAGGGCCTTGATGTCACCCAGGTTGTGGATGCCACCGGAGGCGATTACCGGAATGCGGGTGGCTTCGGCCAGGGCCTTGGTGAACGGCACGTTGCAGCCCTGCATCATGCCGTCCTTGGCGATGTCGGTGTAGACGATCGCCGAGACACCATCGGCCTCGAAACGCTTGGCCAGGTCGATGACCTGCACCGAGCTCACTTCGGCCCAGCCGTCGGTGGCGACGAAGCCGTCCTTGGCATCCAGGCCGACGATGACCTTGCCCGGGAAGGCCTTGCAGGCTTCGGCGACGAACTCGGGCTGCTTGACCGCCTTGGTGCCGATGATCACGTGGCTGACGCCGGCCTTGACGTAGTGCTCGATGGTTTCCAGCGAGCGGATGCCGCCGCCGATCTGGATCGGCAGGTTCGGGTAGCGCCGGGCGATGGCGGTGACCACCTCACCATTGACCGGCTGGCCTTCGAAGGCGCCGTTCAGATCGACCAGGTGCAGGCGACGGCAGCCACCCTCGACCCATTTGGCGGCCATGCTCACCGGGTCGTCGGAGAATACGGTGGAGTCTTCCATGCGGCCTTGGCGCAGGCGTACGCAGGCACCGTCCTTGAGATCGATAGCGGGGATAATCAGCATCTTGGCAACCTGTCTTGTTCGTTGGGTTCAGGGCTTCTCGAGCGCCCACAGGTCGCTTTCGATGCTCTCGAACCGCTCCTTGAGGTGCAGCTGAACATCGGCAATCGCCCTGTTGTAGTAATGGGGTGCAATTTCCTTGCTGAACAGCTCGAGGACCTCGGCCACCTCGAACGACCCCAGCTCCAGCTCGAAGCGGTCTTCGAGGAAGCGCTTGAGCGTGTCGAGCGCGTCGCGCTCCTGCTCCGGGGCCAGCGTGATGACGGGGGCCTTGGTCTTCGATCGGCTCATTTACCAGCGCCCGTCCCAGGCGACGAAGTTCTGCAGCAGCTGCAGGCCATGGGTATGGCTCTTCTCCGGGTGGAACTGCACGGCAAAGCGTGAGCCATCGGCCAG
This sequence comes from Pseudomonas sp. RtIB026, assembly GCF_016861355.2. NCBI lineage: Bacteria > Pseudomonadati > Pseudomonadota > Gammaproteobacteria > Pseudomonadales > Pseudomonadaceae > Pseudomonas > Pseudomonas sp. RtIB026. The sequence goes on from NZ_AP023348.2 coordinate 331,661, forward strand.
CGCGGCGGCGAAATCGACGCCATAGTGGCCGCGACCGACCACCTGGCCTGGCTTGCCGGCGTTGATGTAGTAGCTGTGCACGAAGTAGAAACGCGCCCGGTCGGGGATGTCGTGCCACAACGGGTGGTCATTGGTCTGGCCGACCTCGTTCCAGCCCATGTGCGGCACCTTCAGGTGCTCGCCGTCTTCCTTCAGGTCTTTACCGAAGAAGCGTACCTGGCCTGGGAACAGGCCGATGCAGTCGACGCCTTCGTTCTCTTCGCTATGGTCGAGCAGCGCCTGCATGCCGACACAGATGCCGAGGAACGGGCGATCCTGGCTGACCTCGCGGACCAGGCTGTCGAAGCCCAGGCGGCGGATCTCGGCCATGCAGTCGCGGATCGCGCCGACGCCGGGAAACACCACGCGGTCGGCCTCACGAATCACCGCGGCGTCGCTGGTCACCAGCACCTTGCCGGCGCCCACGTGCTCCAGTGCCTTGGCCACCGAGTGCAGGTTGCCCATGCCATAGTCGATTACGGCTACCGTCTGCATTTACAGGCACCCTTTGGTGGACGGCATCTGCCCGGCCATGCGCTCGTCGAGGGTAACGGCCATGCGCAGCGCGCGGCCGAAGGCCTTGAACACGGTCTCGATCTGGTGGTGGGTGTTGTGGCCACGCAGGTTGTCGATGTGCAGGGTCACCAGGGCGTGGTTGACGAAGCCCTGGAAGAACTCCTGGAACAGGTCGACATCGAAGCCGCCGACGGTGGCGCGGGTGTAGGGCACATGCATCTGCAGGCCCGGCCGGCCAGAGAAATCGATGACCACGCGCGACAGCGCTTCGTCCAGCGGCACATAGGCATGGCCGTAGCGGAAGATGCCTTTCTTGTCGCCAATGGCCTGGGCGAACGCCATGCCCAGGGTGATGCCGACGTCCTCGACGGTATGGTGATCGTCGATATGCAGGTCGCCCTTGCACTCGATGTCCAGGTCGATCAGCCCATGTCGGGCGATCTGGTCGAGCATGTGTTCAAGGAAAGGCACGCCGATTTCAAATCGGGCCTTGCCGCTGCCATCGAGGTTGATCGAGCACTTGACCTGGGTTTCCAGGGTATTGCGCTCGACGGAAGCCTTACGTTCGACCATCACCAGCTCCGCAAAATCATTGGGCGAAAAGGGCTCCATTATAGGCCCAGAATGCGCCGGCTTGAAACGCGGATGACATATGGCAAGGCTAGTAATTGCGGGGGTGGGACGGGTCTACAGGTCTATACAACCGAGCCCCGGGGCTGCGTTGCAGCCCTTTCGCGGCACAAGGCCGCTCCTACAATGGCACCGCGCACCTCTGTAGGAGCGGCCTTGTGCCGCGAAAGGGGCGCAAGGCGCCCCCGACGATCTCAATCAGTGAAACAGTACCGCCGTCTTCTGCAAGGTGATCCAAACCCCCCAGCCCAGCGGAATCACCACCACCGCCCAGGCCAGCAGCACCAATGGCAGACTGCCCGGCGCCGCATGCCACTCCAGCGAGCGTGCCGAATCGACACCTTTGTCATGGCTCAGCGCCCGCTCGGCAGCCAGTTCGGCATCGGTCATGAAGTACTTGTCCGCCACCGGCCGCACCAGCATGTTGCAGATGAAGCCCAGCACCAGCAGGCCGGCGAGGATGTACAGGGTCATGTCGTAGGCCGCGGCCCGCTCCACCCCCGCCGCCAGCTGCGCCTCGCGCAGGTAGGTGATCAGTACAGGACCGAGCACGCCGGCCGCCGCCCAGGCAGTCAGCAGGCGACCATGGATGGCGCCGACCATCTGCGTGCCGAACAGGTCGGCCAGGTACGCCGGCACGGTGGCGAAGCCGCCGCCGTACATCGACAGGATGATGCAGAACGCCGCCACGAACAGCGCCACGTTGCCGATGTGCCCCATGTTCGGCACCAGGCTGTAGAGGCCCACGCCCAGGGCGAAGAAGGCGAAGTAGGTGTTCTTGCGGCCGATGTAGTCGGAGAACGACGCCCAGAAGAAGCGTCCGCCGATGTTGAACAGGCTCAAAAGGCCGGTGAAGCCGGCGGCAATGGCGGCAATCTGCGCCAGCTGCGCGGCGTTCAGCTCGCTGAAGGTCAACTCGTTGCCCAGCAGCTTGCCGGCGAACACTTCCTGCAGCAGCGGCGAGGCCATGCCGAGAATGCCGATACCGGCCGACACGTTCAGGCACAGCACCAACCACACCAAGGCAAATTGCGGGGTCTTCCAGGCCACGCTGACGTGCACGTGACGGTCGGTGACCATGGCGTTGGCCTTCTTCGCCGGCGGCGTCCAGCCCTCAGGCTTCCAGCCGGTCGGCGGCACGCGGTAGGCCAGGGCGCCAGCGGTCATGAACACGAAGTAGATCGCGGCCATGGCGACGAAGCTCTGCCATACGCCCACTTCGGTCGGGCTGGAGAAATGGCCCATCAGCGCGGTGGCCAGCGGCGCGCCCACCATGGCACCCCCGCCAAAGCCCATGATCGCCATGCCGGTGGCCATGCCGCGCTTGTCCGGGAACCACTTGATCAGCGTCGACACCGGCGAGATGTAGCCCAGCCCCAGGCCGATCCCGCCGATCACCCCCGAGCCCAGCCACATCAGCCACAGCTGGTGGGTCTTCACGCCGATCGCCGAGATCAGCAGGCCGCCGCACCAGCACAGTGCCGATACCAGGCCGGCCTTGCGCGGGCCGGCGTGTTCCAGCCAGCCGCCGAGCACTGCGGCCGAGCAGCCGAGGAACACGAAGAACAGGGTGTAGATCCAGCTGAGCATGGAAATCGGCCAGTCGCACTCGGCGCTGAACAGACGGGCGATGAAGCCCATGTCAGCGGCGCATGCCACTGGCGCGCTGACACCCAGGGCCTGGGACAGTGGCAACCAGAACACCGAGAAGCCATAGGCCATGCCAATGCACAGGTGGATCGCCAGGGCCGCCGGCGGCACCAGCCAGCGGTTGAAGCCCGGGCGGGCGATGATGCGCTCCTTCGACAGGAAGCCCGGCGCGCTTGCCGCCGCCCCCGCCGTGATACTGCTGTTCATGGATTGTTCCTTTTGTAGGTGGGCTGTGCGCGTGGACGGCTCTGCTTTGGCTGCACGCAAGGCAGCCCGGCCGCTTGGGCTGGCACCCCGCGACAATGGGTCGCGGGGGCTCCACGGGCGGGCGCAAGATTACCAGCAGGGGGTGACATGAAAGCAATCTGATATCGTGTTTTTTTCGCTAGCTGAATCGGTATTTCGTGTATTCAGGTGAGGTTGTGTCGCCTGTTCGGGCCTCATCGCGGGGCAAGCCCGCTCCCACGCAAGTCCATGCCGCTCTCGGTCATGCGTGGGAGCGGGCTTGCCCCGCGATAAGGCCCGAGCAGGCAATAAATGAACTGTCGCCATTGCCACTGTCGAAATGTCGGATACGCAGAGCCAAGTGCCACGGCGCTATACTCGCCGCTGAATTTCTAAATCGGACTACAAGGACTCGCCCATGAAAGCGTTCGGCAAAATCCTGGGGCTGGGGCTTCTCGGGTTGTTGCTGATCATCGTGGCGCTGGGCTTCGCCCTGAGCCACCTCTTCGATCCCAACGACTACAAAGACGAAATCCGCAAGCTGGCCCGCGACAAGGCCCATGTGGAGCTGACCCTCAACGGCGACATCGGCTGGAGCCTGTTCCCCTGGCTGGGCCTGGAGCTGCACGAGGCGAGCATCGCCACGCTGAACAACCCCAAGGTGCCGTTCGCCGACCTGCAGATGCTCGGCCTGTCGGTGCGCGTGCTGCCGCTGCTGCGCCGCGAAGTGCAGATGAGCGATGTGCGGGTCGAAGGCCTCAACCTGACCCTGACCCGCGACGCCAATGGTCACGGCAACTGGGAAGACATCGGCAAGCCACTGCCGCAGCCGACCGTCGCCGGCGCACCTGCCAGCACGCCCGCCGAGGCGTCGGACACCGTACCCGCCAAACCAGAGGCCAGCGAACGTTCGGTCAAGCTTGATATCGACAGCCTGACCGTCAACAACGCCCGCGTGCTCTACACCGACGAGAAGGCCGGGCAGACCTACGGCGCCGAAAGCATCCAGCTGAGCACCGGCCCCGTGCACGAAGGCGCGAACATCGCGCTAAAGGCCAGCGCCTTCCTCAGTGCCAGCCAGCCGAACATCAAGGCGCGCACCGAGCTGACCGGCGAGCTGCGCTTCGACCGCAAGCTCAAGCGCTACAACCTGGAAGACATGCGCCTGTCCGGCGAGACCTCGGGCGAGCCGCTGGCCGGCAAGACCCTGACCTTCGTCGCTCAAGGGCAGGTGCTGGTCGACCTGGCGGCCAATGTCGCGTCCTGGAGCGGCCTGAAGGTCTCGGCCAACCAGCTGCGCGCCCTGGGCGAGCTGAACGTGCGTGATCTGGACAAGGCCCCGCAGGTCAGCGGCGGCCTGTCCATCGCCCAGTTCGACCTGCGCACCTTCCTCGACGGCATCGGCCACCCGCTGCCGGCCACCGCCGACCCGGCGGCGTTCAAGAAACTGGAGCTGGTCACCCGCCTGCAGGGCACGCAGAGCAGCCTGGCCCTGGAAGACCTGGCAGTGAAGCTGGACGACAGCACCTTCACCGGCCGTGTCGCCGTGGACGATTTCGCCAAGCAAGCGTTGCGTGTGCGCCTCAAAGCCGACACGTTCAACGCCGATCGCTACCTGCCGGCCAAAAGCGAACAGGCCAAGGGCGCCACGGCGGCACGCCAGGCCGAGGTCAAGCAGCAGGAGGCCACCGCCGTCGCTGGCGCGGGCACCACACCGCTGCCCGACGCACCGACCCAGGTGGCCTGGAGCAACGACAAGCTGTTGCCGGTCGACCGCCTGCGCGCCCTGGACCTGCAGGCCGACCTGTCGTTCGGCGCGCTGACCCTGGACAAACTGCCGATCAGCGACGCACAGCTGACCGCCAGCGGCCAGGCCGGCCTGGTCACCCTGCAGACCCTGCGCGGCGGCCTGTACAACGGCACCTTCGAGGCCAAGGGCACTGTCGATGTGCGCCCCGCCGTGCCGCAGATCGGCGTGAACACCAAGATCAATCGCGTGCCGGTGGAGCACTTCATCAAGCGCGAAAGCCCGGACCAGGCGCCGCCGGTCAAGGGCCTGCTGACCCTGAACAGCGACCTCACCGCCACCGGCAACAGCCAGAAGGCCCTGGTCGATACGCTCAACGGCAACGCCAGCTTCACCATCAACGACGGCGTGCTGGTCAACGCCAACCTGGAACAGCAACTGTGCCAGGCCATCGCCACCCTCAACCGCAAGCAGCTCAGCGGCGAACAGCGGGGCAAGGACACACCGTTCCAGGAGCTGCGCGGCAGCCTGGTGGTGCGTAACGGTGTGGCCAGCAACCCGGACCTCAAGGCGCGCATCCCGGGCCTGACCGTCAACGGCCATGGCGACCTCGACCTGCGCGTACTGGGCATGGACTACAACGTCGGCGTGATCGTCGAGGGCGACCAGCGCGCCATGCCCGACCCGGCTTGCCAGGTCAACGAGCGCTTTACCGGCGTCGAAGTGCCGCTGCGCTGCCGTGGCCCGCTGGAGCTGGGCGCCAAGGCCTGTCGCCTGGACCAGGACGGCCTGGGCAAGGTCGCCGCGAAGCTGGCCGGCAACCGCCTGAAGGACAAGATCGATGAAAAACTCGAAGAGAAACTCGGAGACAAAGTGAGCCCGGAACTCAAAGATGCGCTCAAGGGGCTGTTCAAACGATGAGCCCCCAGCAGTTCTCCAGCGCCGTGCTGGACTGGTACGACCAGCACGGCCGCCACGACCTGCCCTGGCAACAGGGCATCAACCCGTATCGGGTGTGGGTCTCCGAAATCATGCTGCAGCAGACGCAAGTCAGCACCGTGCTCAACTACTTCGACCGTTTCATGCAGGCCCTGCCGACCGTGCAGGCCCTGGCCGAGGCGCCGGAGGACGAGGTGCTGCACCTGTGGACGGGCCTGGGCTACTACACCCGCGCCCGTAACCTGCAAAAAGCCGCGAAGATCGTCGTCGAGCAGCATGGCGGCGAGTTCCCGCGCAGCGTCGAGCAACTCACCGAATTGCCCGGCATCGGGCGCTCCACGGCAGGCGCCATCGCCAGTATCAGCATGGGCATCCGCGCGCCGATCCTCGACGGCAACGTCAAGCGCGTGCTGGCCCGCTTTACCGCGCAGGCAGGCTACCCCGGCGAGCCGAAAGTAGCCAACCAGCTATGGGCCACCGCCGAGCGCTTCACACCGATGACCCGGGTCAACCACTTCACCCAGGCGATGATGGACATGGGCGCCACGCTGTGCACCCGCAGCAAGCCCAGTTGCCTGATCTGCCCGTTGCAGCGCGGCTGCGAAGCCCACCTGCACGGCGAGGAGACCCGCTATCCCGAGCCCAAGCCGCGCAAGGCCCTGCCCCAGCGCAAGACCCTGATGCCGCTGCTGACCAACCACGAAGGCGCGATCCTGCTCTATCGCCGCCCCTCCACCGGCCTGTGGGGCGGCCTGTGGAGCCTGCCGGAGCTGGACAGCCTGGAACAGCTCGACGACCTCGCCTACCAGCACGGCCTGCGCCTGAGCGGCAGCCAGGCCCTGGACGGTCTGACCCACACCTTCAGCCATTTCCAGCTGGCCATCGAACCCTGGCTGGTGCGTGTCGAGCCCGTCGGCTCGCACGTGGCCGAGCCCGACTGGCTCTGGTATAACCTCGCCACCCCGCCGCGCCTGGGCCTCGCCGCCCCGGTCAAGAAGCTGCTGCAACGCGCGGCCGACGAATTGATTGCAGGAGAGAAGCCATGACCCGCACCGTGAAGTGCCGCAAGTACAACGAAGAACTCCCCGGCCTGGACCGCCCGCCCTATCCCGGCGCCAAGGGCCAGGACATCTTCGAGCACATCTCGCAGAAGGCCTGGAAGGAGTGGCAGGACCACCAGACCATGCTGATCAACGAGAAGCGCCTGAACATGATGAATGCCGAGGACCGCAAATTCATCCAGGCCGAGATGGACAAGTTCTTCGCCGGTGAGGATTACGCCCAGGCCGAAGGCTACGTTCCGCCCTCGAATTGACCCACGAATCGTAAGCGACGGAATTAATTTAAATTTTTTTGAAAAAGTCGTTGACGGCCTCTGAGAAAATCTATTTAATTCACCCCGTCGCCCAGATAGCTCAGTCGGTAGAGCAGAGGATTGAAAATCCTCGTGTCGGCGGTTCGACTCCGTCTCTGGGCACCACCTTCAAGCTTCTGGTGGTTGCAAAGTTACCCGAAGCGACACAAAAAACCCGCCTAGTGCGGGTTTTTTGTTGTCTTCAGTTTTACCCCAGGAATCCTTCGCCCCTGGTTGATCGATATCAAAATGCCTCCCTTCGCGCCTGCATAGGATGGAAGGTGGACATTCGACCGACCCCCGCAAGGACCTCCATGAGCGAAGAATCCGCCACCCTCCTCCTGCCAGCGCCCGCCGAGGCCGACAGCAGCCCCAAGCCAGCCCCTCGCCCTCGTCGCCCACGCCAGCGCAAGCCGGCCAGCAGCACCGCCGCGCAAGAGACCATCACCCAGGTCAGCCAGCAGCCCGCCGCCCTGGAAGTGGCCAATGCCCGCAAAGGCAGCAACGAAGACAGCACCTCGGCCCGCCTGCCGGCCAACTACCCCTACCGCACGCGCATGCGCCGCCAGGACTACGAGAAGGCCAAGCATGACCTGCAGATCGAGCTGCTCAAGGTGCAGAACTGGGTGAAGGAAACCGGCCAGCGCATCGTCGTGCTGTTCGAGGGCCGTGACGCCGCCGGCAAGGGCGGCACCATCAAGCGCTTCATGGAGCACCTGAACCCGCGCGGCGCGCGCATCGTCGCGCTGGAGAAGCCCTCCGAGCAGGAGAAGGGGCAGTGGTACTTCCAGCGCTATGTCCAGCACCTGCCCACAGCCGGTGAAATGGTGTTCTTCGACCGCTCCTGGTACAACCGCGCCGGGGTCGAGAAGGTCATGGACTTCTGCTCGCCCCTGCAATACCTGGAGTTCATGCGTCAGGCGCCGGAGCTGGAGCGCATGCTGTGCAACAGCGGCATCCTGCTGTTCAAGTTCTGGTTCTCGGTGAACCGCGAGGAGCAGTTGCGCCGCTTCATCTCGCGCCGTGACGATCCGCTCAAGCACTGGAAGCTGTCGCCCATCGACATCAAGTCGCTGGACAAGTGGGAGGACTACACCGCGGCCAAGGAAGCGATGTTCTTCCATACCGACACCGCTGACGCGCCATGGACGGTGATCAAGTCGGACGACAAGAAGCGGGCGCGGATCAACTGCATTCGCCACTTCCTGCATTCGCTGGATTATCCGGGCAAGGACCACAGCGTGGCGCATGCGCCGGATCCGCTGCTGGTCGGACGGGCTTCGCGGGGGTTCGAGGAGGATGAGCCGGCGGTGCTGGCAGGCTGAATCGCTGGGGCTGCTGCGCAGCCCTTTCGCGGCGCAAGGCCGCTCCTACAAATCATACGCGCCCCTGTAGGAGCGGCCTTGTGCCGCGAAAGGGGCGCAAAGCGCCCCCTGCATTCAAACGTCTATATCCACCTCGCCCAAGTGCCCACCATACGGTCCGAAACTGCGCTCGACCATCTGCCGCCGCCCCTGATCATCGACGATCAGCACCGTGCTCGCCCGCGTCCCATAGTTCTGGCTGGCGATGAACACGCTCGACAGCAGCCTTTCGGTGGCCAGCCCCACGCCGGTCTCCGGCAACTCGCCGTCCGGCGCGGGCTGCGCATCGCCCAACAGGGCCAATAGCCGTTGCGGATCGGCGGCCTCGAGCAATCCCTCAAGCCCACTGCGCGCCTTGACCAGCTTCGGCCACGGCGTATCCAGCCCGGCATTCGACAGCCCGTAGACACCAGGCTCCAGCAAGCGCGGCGCGGCCTCGCGGGCATGCAGGTAGCCCAGCCGCCCGCCATCGCTCACCAACAGGTTGAACCCCGAGTACTGCTCGCTGCGGCTGGCCACCTGGTCCAGGTAGGCCTCGACCCCCAGTTCGCCCTGCAGGTACGCCGCCACCAGCTCGCCCCGTGAGCGCGGCCCCGGTGGCTGGCGCGGGTCGCGGATGTTGGTCAGCGCGGCGAAGCGCCCGTTCGGCCCCACGCCAAGCCAGGTTCCGCCAGCCTCCAGGTCGCGTCCGGCATGCACGCCTGGGGCATCCTCCCAGGCGGCCAGGGCCTGGGTTGGCCGGGCATAGAACTCGTCGCGGTTGGCTGCGACGATCAGCGGCCGGGCCGTCCCCGGCCGCCAGGCGAATACGATCAGGCACATAGGTTGTCCCCTGTGTTTTCGGCCACTCTACCCGCGCCGCCGACCGCTATCCATCATCTGACACAGAGTTCACTAGAGCGCCGGGCTTGGCTTCCGTTACCATGCCGGATTGTTTTCCACTGGGGCCACGAATGGAATTCGCTCTCTATCTGCTGTTGGGCGCCTGCGCCGGGGTGCTGGCCGGGCTGTTCGGCGTCGGTGGCGGCATCATCATCGTGCCGGTGCTGGTGTTCAGCTTCACCCTGCAGGGCTTTGACCCTTCGGTGCTGACTCACCTGGCGGTCGGCACGTCGCTGGCGACCATCGTCTTCACCTCGATCAATGCCGTGCGCGAGCACCAGCGCAAGGGCGCGGTGCAATGGCCGATCTTCGCCTGGATGACCGTGGGCATCCTGCTCGGCGCGCTGGTCGGGGCCAAGACCGCCTCGCTGATCCAGGGTCCGATGCTGCAGAAGATCATCGGCGTGTTCGCCCTGGTGATCGCCGCGCAGATGGCCCTGGACCTCAAGCCCAAGGCCAGCCGCGGCATCCCCGGAAAGCCTGGGTTGACCGCCGCCGGCGGGGTGATCGGCTGGGCCTCGGCGATCTTCGGCATCGGTGGCGGTTCGCTGACCGTGCCGTTCCTCACCTGGCGCAGCCTGCCCATGCAGCAGGCGGTGTCCACCTCGTCGGCCTGCGGCCTGCCGATCGCCCTGGCCAGTGCCCTGGGCTTCATCTGGCTGGGCTGGCACGAGGAACACCTGCCGGCCCACAGCCTGGGCTACGTCTACCTTCCGGCGCTGGTCGGCATCGCGGCCACCAGCATGTTCTTCGCCCGCTACGGCGCGCGTCTGGCGCACAAGCTGTCGCCGCGTGTGCTCAAGCGCCTGTTCGCCGCGCTGCTGTTCTGCGTCGGACTCAGCTTCCTTATCTGAACCTAGAGGAAAGACAATGCTGCCTTACCCGCAGATCGACCCGGTGGCCGTGGCCCTCGGTCCACTGAAAATCCACTGGTACGGCCTGATGTACCTGATCGGCATCGGCGGCGCCTGGCTGCTGGCCTCGCGCCGGTTGAACCGCTTCGACCCGACCTGGAGCCGCGAGAAACTCTCCGACCTGGTGTTCTGGCTGTCGATGGGGGTGATCGTCGGCGGGCGCCTGGGCTACGTGCTGTTCTACGATCTGCACCAGTACCTGGCCAACCCGACCTTGATCTTCGAAGTGTGGAAAGGCGGCATGTCGTTCCACGGCGGTTTCATCGGCGTGATGCTGGCCGCGCTGTGGTTCGGCAAGCGCAACAACAAGTCGTTCTTCGAGCTGATGGACTTCGTCGCGCCGCTGGTGCCGATCGGCCTGGGCGCCGGGCGTATCGGCAACTTCATCAACGCCGAACTGTGGGGCAAGGCCACCGACGTGCCGTGGGCAATGGTGTTCCCGCCGTTCAGCGACCCGGCCCAGCTGCCGCGTCACCCGTCGCAGCTGTATCAGTTCGCCCTCGAAGGTGTGGCATTATTTGTCATCCTTTGGCTGTACTCGCGCAAGCCGCGCCCGACCATGGCCGTTGCCGGCATGTTCGCGCTGTTCTACGGCATCTTCCGCTTCATCGTGGAGTTCGTGCGGGTACCCGACGCCCAGCTGGGCTACATCGCCTTCGGCTGGTTGACCATGGGTCAGTTGCTCTGCGTGCCGATGGTCGTCGGCGGCATCTTCCTGATCTGGTGGGCCTACAACCGTAAACCGTCGGCCAAGGCCACCGTCTGATTTCCACGGCAGGGGTGATTCCCTGCCGTTTTTGCTACAGGTAAGCCATGAAACAGTATCTAGATCTGGTCCGTGACGTCATCGACAACGGCACGCTGCAGGAAAACCGCACCGGCATCCGCACCATCAGCCTGCCGGGCGCCATGCTCAAGTTCGACCTGCAGAAAGGCTTCCCGGCCATCACCACGCGCAAGCTGGCGTTCAAGTCGGCGATCGGTGAGATGGTGGGCTTTTTGCGCGGCGTGAAGAACGCCGGCGAGTTCCGCGAGCTGGGCTGCAAGGTCTGGGACCAGAACGCCAACGAGAACGCCCAGTGGCTGGCCAACCCGTTCCGCCAGGGCCATGACGACCTCGGCGAGATCTACGGCGTGCAGTGGCGCCAGTGGCCGGGCTACAAGCGCATCCCGCTGAGCAACCCGGCAGCCATCGAGATGGCCGAGCAGGCAGGTTTTCGCCGCATCGCCCAGGACGAAGAGGACGGCCAGGCGTTCGTCATCCTGTACAAGGCCATCGACCAGGTGCGCCAGTGCCTGGACACCATCGCCAACGACCCGGGCAGCCGCCGCATCCTGTTCCACGGCTGGAACTGCGCCCAACTGGATGAAATGGCCCTGCCGCCGTGCCACCTGCTGTACCAGTTCCACCCGAATGTCGAGACCAAGGAAATTTCCCTGACCCTCTACATCCGCTCCAACGACCTGGGCCTGGGCACGCCGTTCAACCTCACCGAAGGCGCGGCGCTGCTGTCGCTGTTCGGCCGCCTGACCGGCTACACCCCGCGCTGGTTCACCTACTTCATCGGCGACGCCCATGTGTACGAGAACCACCTGGACATGCTGGGCGAGCAGATGAAACGCGAACCGCTGGCGGCACCGAAGCTGGTGATCAGCGACCGCGTGCCGGCATTTGCCGAAACCGGCAGGTACGAGCCGGAGTGGCTGGAGAAGATCGAGCCGGGCGACTTCTGGCTGGAAGGCTACGAGCACCATGCGCCGATGACGGCGCCGATGGCGGTCTGACAGATCTTCATCGCCTGAGCTGACGCAATCGCGGGGCAAGCCCGCTCCCACGCAGGTTATACACAGCCGGCGTGGGAGCGGGCTTGCCCCGCGATGCTTTTGGCATCAATGCCCGTGACTGCGCCCCACATGGGAATGCTCGGTCTCCGGCACCGTCACCGCCCCATTGGTTTCCAGCTGCTGCAGAATCGCGCACTCCGCCCCCTGCGCATTGCACTGCTGCCTCAATTCCACCAGCTGCGCCTGCAGCGCCACCAGCCCGTCGATCCTCGCCTGCACATGCTCGATATGCGCGTCGATCAGCGCATTGACGCTGCCGCATGAGCCGTCGGGGCTGTCGCGCAGGCCCAACAGGCTGCGGATTTCATCGAGAGTCATGTCCAGGGTGCGGCAGTTGCGGATGAAGGTCAGCCGTTCGACATGGGCCTGGGTGTAGAGCCGATAGTTGCCGTCGCTGCGGGCAGGCTCGGGCAGTAGTTGCTCGCGTTCGTAGTAGCGGATGGTCTCCACGGCGCAGTCGGTGGCCTTGGCCAGTTCTCCGATCTTCATGGCAAATCTCCAGCAGAGGGCTTGACCCTATAGTGGCTACAGGGTGTTCACTTGGCAACAACCCACTCTGCGGATAACTGCAGAGGCCAGTGCTCAGTTAAGGATGATTCCATGAACCAGCCTGTCAGCCCCGACCACAAGCATGACCACGCGCATGGCCACGAGCCCCACGCCCACAGCTGCTGCTCCAGCAAGACTGCCCCGGCCCTGGTGCAGCTGACCGAAAAGGCCAGCGCCCAGGCGCAGCTCAGCCGCTTTCGCATCGAGGCCATGGACTGCCCTACCGAACAGACGCTGATCCAGGACAAGCTGAGCAAGCTGGCCGGCATCGAGCAACTGGAGTTCAACCTGATCAACCGCGTGCTCGGCGTGCGCCACACGCTGGCCGGCACCGCCGAGATCGAGCGGGCCATCGACAGCCTGGGCATGAAGGCCGAGCCGCTGGCCGCCGAGGACGACGGCAGCGCCGTTGCGCCGCAGGCAGCCAAGACCCGCTGGTGGCCGCTGGCCTTGTCGGGTATCGCGGCGATCGCCGCAGAAATCGTGCACTTCTCCGGCAAGGCGCCGGAGTGGGTGGTTGCCGCCCTGGCATTGGCGGCGATCCTCGGCTGTGGCCTGGGCACCTACAAGAAGGGCTGGATCGCCCTGAAGAACCGCAACCTCAACATCAATGCCCTGATGAGCATCGCCGTGACCGGCGCCGTGCTGATCGGCCAGTGGCCGGAAGCGGCCATGGTCATGGTGCTGTTCACCATCGCCGAGCTGATCGAGGCGCGTTCGCTGGATCGTGCGCGCAATGCCATCGGCGGCTTGATGCAACTGGCGCCGGACCTGGCCACCGTGCAACAGGCTGACGGCCAGTGGCGCGAGCTCGACGTGCGCGAGGTGCCGATCGGTGCCCTGGTGCGGGTACGGCCGGGCGAGCGTATCGGCCTGGATGGCGAGGTGGTCAGTGGCCAGTCCAGCGTCGACCAGGCGCCGATCACCGGCGAGAGCCTGCCGGTCGAGAAGGCCGTGGGCGACAAGCTGTTCGCCGGCACCATCAACCAGGCCGGCGCGTTGGAGTACCGTGTCACCGCCGCCGCCGGCCAGTCGACCCTGGCGCGGATCATCAAGGCCGTCGAGGAGGCCCAGGGCGCCCGTGCGCCGACCCAGCGCTTCGTCGACCAGTTCTCGCGCATCTACACCCCGGTGGTGTTCGCCGTGGCCCTGGCCGTGGCGGTGATCCCACCGCTGTTCATGGCCGGCGCCTGGTTCGACTGGATCTACCGCGCCCTGGTGCTGCTGGTGGTGGCCTGCCCGTGCGCGCTGGTGATCTCGACCCCGGTGACCATCGTCAGCGGCCTGGCCGCGGCGGCGCGCAAGGGCATCCTGATCAAGGGTGGCGTGTACCTCGAAGGCGGGCGCAAGCTGGACTTCATCGCCCTGGACAAGACCGGCACCATCACCCACGGCAAGCCGGTGCAGACCGACAGCAAGGTCCTCGACCCGCTGTTCGAAGGTCGGGCCCAGGCCCTGGCCGCCAGCCTGGCTGCCCGCTCCGACCATCCGGTGTCCGGTGCCATCGCCCTGTTCGCCAAGGACCAGGGCCTGGCCTTGAGCGAGGTCAGCGAGTTCGCCGCCCTGGCCGGTCGCGGTGTGCGCGGTGATATCGAGGGCCAGACCTACCACCTGGGCAACCATCGTCTGGTGGAAGAGCTCGGCCTGTGCTCCCCGCAGCTCGAGGCGCAATTGGATGTGCTGGAGCGCCAGGGCAAGACCGTGGTGCTGTTGCTCGACCGCTCCGGCCCGCTGGCGCTGTTCGCCGTGGCCGATACGGTCAAGGACAGCAGCCGCCAGGCCATCGCCGAACTGCACGCGCTGGGCATCAAGACTGTCATGCTGACCGGCGACAATCCCCACACCGCCCAGGCCATCGCCGCCCAGGTGGGGATCGATCGCGCCGAGGGCAACCTGCTGCCGGCGGACAAGCTGGCCAGCATCGAGCGCCTGTACGGCGAGGGCCACCGGGTCGGCATGGTCGGAGACGGCATCAACGACGCACCGGCCCTGGCCCGTGCCGAAATCGGCTTCGCCATGGCCGCCGCCGGCACCGACACCGCCATCGAGACCGCCGACGTGGCACTGATGGATGACGACTTGCGCAAAATCCCGGCGTTCGTCAGGCTGTCGCGCCAAAGCGCGGCGATCCTCACCCAGAACATCGTCCTGGCCCTGGGGATCAAGGCGATCTTCCTGGCGATCACCTTTGCCGGCATGGCCACCATGTGGATGGCGGTGTTCGCCGACATGGGCGTAAGCCTGCTGGTGGTGTTCAACGGCTTGCGCCTGCTGCGCAAATAGGCGCCCGCAGCGCAGAACAGAGGTTATCCACAATGCTGAGCGCCGAGCTCAAAGCCTTCTACATGGTGGCCCGCCTGGGCAGCATCACCCTGGCGGCGAAGAAGCTCGGGCTCAGCCAGCCGACGGTGACCACGCAGATCCGCAATCTCGAGGGCCAGTACAACGTCGAGCTGTTCTACCGCGGTGGCCGGCGCCTGGTGCTGAGCGAGGAAGGCGTGCGCCTGCTGCCGATGGTCAAGGCACTGCTGCAGCAGGAGGCCGACATCGAATTCGAGCTGCGCAACAGCGGCCAGGCCCAGGGCAGCCTGCGCATTGCCGCCACGGCGCCCTACTACATCCTCGACCTGGTGAAGATCTTCCGCGAGCGCCTGCCCCAGGTGGAGGTGGCGGTGGAGATCGGCAACTCGCAGCAGGTGCTGGAGATGCTCGAGGATTACCGGGTGGATATCGCCGCGTCCTCGCAACTGCTCGACGATGCACGCCTGGTGCGCCGGGTGCTGGGCACCGACCCGCTGGTGGTGGCGGTGCACCGCAATCATCCGCTGGCCCAGCGTCAGGCGGTGTCCATCGACGTGGTGGCCGGGCATTGCCTGCTGATGCGCGAGCAGGGCTCGACCACGCGCAAGCTGACCGAGCAGATGATGCAGGAGGCCAACGTGAAGGCTGGAGCGCAACTAGAGATCGGCAGCCGCGAATCAATACGCGAGGCGGTGCTACGCAACATCGGCATCAGCATCATTGCCCGCCACGAGGTGCCGCATAACCCAGAGCTACGGGTGCTGGTGCTGGAGGATGCGCCGGTGATGCACGAGTACCTGTATTGCCTGAAGGAGCGGCGCCAGGCGCGGTTGCCGGCGGCTTTTCTGGGCGTGGCGCAGGAAGTGGTTGGCTCGCAGTTCTGAAACGGCCTGCAATGACCTCATCGCCGACAAGCTGCCCTGCCGGCGATGGCGCAGTGGGTTATTTCACGTTGACGGTGATCTTCTGCGACTCGACGCTCGGCTTGAACGGCACGTGGTACTTGTCACCCAGCACCAGTTGCAGGGTGTGCTTGCCCGGCGTGAGAGTGATGCTCGCCTCGGTCTGCGCCTTGCCGAAGTGCAGCACCTGCGGACCTGCCGGCAACGGCGCGTTGTTCTCCGGCATCAGGCTGGTGGGCAGCGGCTGGTCGGCCAGGGGGGCCTTGTCCACGTCCACCAGCAGGTGGTGATGGCCAGAGTGCGGGGTCTGGTCACCCGCAGGCTTGAGGTCCATGCCTTCGATGCCGAACTTGACGGTGAAGGTCTTGTCGACCGTGGCCCCGTCGGCGGGGGAAACGATGAAGACCTTGGCGCCTTCCGGTGGCTGCTCACTCTTCAGGGCATCCGCGGCACTGGCGAACACCGACGCCCCCATCAGCAGACCGGCGACGGCAGCACGCGAAAATAGGCTTTTCATTCACTTCTCCTGTGATTCACTTCAATTGACCGCTATCACCTAAACGAGGTGTGGCGGTACTTCACCATAGTCCAACGCGACCGGCAGAGGTTCAAAAACAGGGACAGAAATATTTCAGGGCAGAAGAAAACCTTGCCGCGACCTGGAGGTCATAGGCTGCATTCGACCGGGGCAGACGAGAAAGCCACGGCGAACGCACTTCATCTGCCGAACAAGAAAGGGGCACTCATGCGTTTGACCATTGGCATTCTGCTGGCGGTACTGTTCAGCCCACTGGCCCAGGCCGAACTGATCGACGAAATCAACGACCGTGGCGAACTGCGCATCGCCGTGCTTGGCGACGCGCCACCCTATGCGTTCAAGGAGAACGAACACCTGACCGGCTTCGAGATCGAGTTGGGCCAGGCCCTGGCCAAGGAGCTGGATGTGCGGGCCGAGTTCGTCGAGATCGCCGCCGAAGAGGTGCTTCCTGGGGTGGAGAGCGGCAAGTTCGACATGACCTTCAACCAGCAAGACGCCAAACTGAGCGATAAGCTCGACGCCATTCGTCCCCCGGCCAACCAGAAACTGGTGATCCCGTACCAGAAGGGCAATCCAGCCTTCGAGACGGCGGTGACCAATGCCCTGCAGCGGATCAAAGACGATGGCCGGTTGGCTGAGCTGGAAAGCAAATGGCTTACGGCTGCGCGCGAGACTAGCGCCGAACAATAGTAATGCTAACAATGCAGGTCTGTACCGACCTGTAGGAGCGGCCTTGCCGAGGCGTCGGACCGGCCGGAAAGGGCTGCGTAGCAGCCCCAGGATTGCAGTGTTGACGCAGAGATAGCCGGGGCCGCTTTGCGGCCCTTTCGCGGCACGAGGCCGCTCCTACAGGTGGGGACCAAGCAACGCTCGCTGCGCGTCTTCCAGCTCCAGCTCGCTGAACACCTGCACCCCTTCTCTACGCAGCAAGGCCGTGGTCACCCCTTCCCCCGCCACCTTTACACCGCTGAAGCTGCCGTCATAGGTCTGCAGGTTGCCACACGACGGGCTGCCGGACTTGAGCACCGCCACACGGATGCCATGCCGGCGCACCAGCTCCAGCGCCAGTCGGGCCCCGGCCAGAAACGCCTCGCTGACATCATCGCCGGTCACCGTCAGCACCTGTGCCTGCCCATCCAGTACCTGGCCGCCCTGCCCGCCCGGAATCTCCGCAGGCGGTCGCGGCGTCGGCAAGCCACCGGCCACCTCCGGGCACAGCGGCACCACCCGGCCTTCGGCCTGCCAGCGCTGCAAGATGTCGGGATGGCCGCTGGCACGCCCGTCATAACGCACCGGCTGGCCCAGCAGGCAGGCGCTGACCAGCACCTTCGGCCGCTCAGAACGGGTCATTGCCACGGCGCCGGAACCAGCCGGTCAACGACAGGCGCTCACGCCCTGCCGGGAGCACTTCATGCGGGACTTCACCCGACAGGAACACCACCAGGCTGCCCGCCACCGGCTGCACGTCGTGTTCGACACCGTCCTGCAGGAACATCCGCAGCTGCCCGCCATCCTCCGGTTGCCAGCCGTCATTGAGGTAGAGCACGGCCGACACCATGCGCCGGTCGTCGTCACGGAAGCGGTCGAGATGACGCTTGTAGAAAGCCCCCGGCGGATACAGGGCAAAATGGCACTCGAAGTCCTCCAGCCCCAGGAACAAGCCCTGGTTGATGGCCTGGCGCAGGCTGTCCATCGCGCCCAGGTAGCGGTCGCAGACCGCCGACTCGCCGGGATCGAGCCACTGGATCTGGTCGCCACGGATCGCCTCGCGGATCTCCTGCGCGGCACCGCGACCAATGCTGGCAGGGTTGAGCTCGCCTTCGGCGTGACGGCGACGGCATTCGGCCGCCAGCGCGCGCGACAGCTCGTCGGGCAGGAAGAGAGGTTGCTGCGACCAGCCACGGGTGGCCAGGTCGTCGACGATCGTCGACAGCAGCGGATGTTCGAAAGGAGTGTGCATGGCGCATCATAGCCATTCGGCAATCGCTCGCACAGCGCCACTTGGTCAGGAAGCGCCGCTGGCGACTCGACAAAGCCCCGCCACGCCTAGGACAATAGCGGCCTGCCGACAGGAGTCCTGAATGCGCCGTCTGTTTTCCCTGCTTCTGCTGATGATCTGCACCATGCCTGTCTGGGCAGACAGTCTCGATCAGCTGTACAAGGCCGCCGGCTGGCCCGACCAGCGCGCCCATTTCAACGATGCCGTGAGCGCCGCCCAGCAGCGCTACCGCAACAGCCTGCCGCCTGCCGTCTACCAGGCGCTGGTCAACAACAGCAACCAGCGCTTCCAGGCCCAGGCCATGGATCGCCGGGCCCAGGCGCAGCTGCGCGCCAACCTGGCGAATCCCTCGCCGGCCCTGGCGTTTTTCCAGTCGCCACTGGGGCGCAAGGTGGTGGCCGCCGAACTGCTGGCCACGCGCAAGGATCAGCTGGCGAAAAACGCCAAGGGCCTGCCGAAGGTCCAGGCCAGCGACAACCGCCTGCTGATCGTCGGCCACCTGGCCCAGGCCCTGCCGGCCCGCGAAGCCGGCGCCGAGGTCAGCCTGGCAATCGCCGGGGTGGCGGCCGACAGCCTGAGTTCGATGCTGCCCGGCCTGTTCGGCGGCGGCCAGGCGCAGAATCTGCTCGATGGCCAGCGCCAACGCCTGATGAACCAGGTCGGCGAAGACCTGAACAACACCCTGCTGTACGTCTATCGCGACCTGTCGGACGCCGAGCTGGAGCAATTTGCCACCTTCGCCGAATCCACCGACGGCCAGGCCTACTACAAGGCGGCGGTAGCGGCGGTACGCGCGGCCCTGGCCGTGGGCCAGAACGCCGCCGAGCTGAAGTGATCAGCCCAGGCGCTGGCCGATGAAGTCGAAGTAGCGCTGGCGAATGCCGGGCAGCTCGTTGGCCAGGTGATGCCGCGCCTCGGGCAGCATGAGGATCTGCGGCTCGGCGAACTTGGCCTTGAGCACCTTGAGGTTGTAGGGCCAGTCCACCGTGCCGTCCGCCTCGCCCTGCACGATCAGGGGCTGGCGTGTGCTGCGCGGCGCAGCTTCGATACGCCGGACCCACTTCATCAGCGCCCCGACCCAGGCGGTCGGCAGGCGCCGTGGCTGCAGCGGATCGGCCTCGAGGAAGGGCAGGAAGGCCGGGTCGTTGGTGTTCTCGCTGAAGCGCCGCTCGATGCCGTTGACGAAGTGGCGCAGCACCCGATAGCTCAGTTTCGACCAGTGCCAGGCACGCGGGCGCACCAGGGGCGCCAGCAGGATCACCTGGCCGTCGACCGGGCTGCGTTCGCCCTGATGCAACAGGTGATCAACCGCGATCGCCCCGCCGGTGCTCTGTCCACACAGATGCCAGGGTCGCGGCAGTTCCAGCAGACGGGCCTGCTCGAACAGCGCATCGAGCACCTGCTGGTAGATGCCGAAATCATCGATGCTGGCACGCTCGCCGCTGGACAGGCCATGGCCGGGCAGGTCGCAACCGATCACCGCGTAGCCCTGGCCCAATGCCCACGCGATCACATGCCGGTACAGGCCCATGTGATCGTAATAGCCGTGCAGCAGGAACAATGTCGCCACCGGTTGCTCCGGCAGCCAGAGCTGCCCGACCAGATCGAAGCCCGCCACCTGGAAGCCGCCCAGCCAACTGCGCGCGGGCAGATCCAGGCCGTAGAAGCGCTGGTAGGCCTGGCCCTGGGCGGACAACGGCTGGCGATCGACGAGGGGCGACAGGCTGGTACGCAGCGGGTCGGGATTGAAGCTGGCGGGCATCGGTACATCCAGTGTGCAGCAAGTATTGATCTGCGATATTCAGCTCTGGGCTGCGTCATGGCAAGCTGCACCCCCACTCATCGGGCAGCCCGGCTCCTGTGGGAGCGGGTTTACCCGCGAATACGATGGTACAGCCACCGCCGCATTCGCGGGTAAACCCGCTCCCACAGAAGCCTGTGTCGCTCCAAGGCTCTGCGGACCGCCCATGCCAACCCGAAACACCAAGACATTATTCGCCACTCTCTGCGCGCTACTCTGCGCCACCGCCCTCTGGTGGGCCTACGACAGCTTCCAGTCCCGCTACCTGCGCACCTTCGACAACCAGACCACCTTCTTCGACGGCAGCCAGCTGAGCCTGCCCCCCGAACTGGCAGGTCCAGGCCCGATCCGCGTGGTGCACTTCTGGGACCCGGCCTGCCCCTGCAACGTCGGCAACCAGCAGCACCTGGGCGAACTGGTCGAGCACTTCGCGCCGCAGGGCGTCAGCTTCCATGTTCTGCAGCGCCCCGGCAGCCACGGCCAGTTGCCGGCCAACCTCGCCGCGCTCAAGCCCCTGGCCAGCCTGCCCGGCAGCGAGCAGCTGCCAGCCACCCCCGCCGTGGCGATCTGGGACCGCGACGGTAACCTCGCCTACTTCGGCCCCTACAGCGAAGGCGCGGTGTGCAACTCCAGTAACAGTTTCATCGAGCCGATCCTCACGGCGCTAAATGAAGGCCGCCGGGTGCAGGCATCCAATACCCTGGCCGTCGGCTGCTATTGCCCCTGGGCCGGCTGACGCACCCGCGCCGGATTGCCCACCACCACCGCCCCCGCCGGCACATCGCGGGTTACCACACTGCCGGCGCCCACCACCGCATTGTCGCCGATAGTCACCCCCGGCAGGATAATCGCCCCGCCACCGATCCATACATTGTCGCCGATGGTCACGGGACGCCCGCTTTCCAGACCGCTTCGGCGCAACTCATGATCCAACGGATGGTCGGCGGTATAGATCTGCACCGACGGAGCAATCTGGCAATCGGCACCGATGCGCACTGGCAGCACGTCGAGGATCACGCAGTTGAAATTCATGAAAGTGTTGGCGCCCACGCTGATGTTGTAGCCGTAGTCGCAGTGGAACGGCGGTCGGATCACCACCCCTTCGCCCACGCTGGCGAAATGCGCCTTCAACAAATCATGGCGCGCCTCATTAGGTTGCTCGACGCTGGCGTTGTAGCGGTGCATCCACTGCCGATTGGCCGCCTGTTCGGCTTGCAGCTCGGGGCAGCCGGCATGGTAGAGCTGGCCTGCCAGCATTTTCTGTTTTTCGCTGAGGGACATGGAAACTCCTTCCAGGGGACTATGCTCAGTTCGCGAATCCGCCGATGATCGGACCACATTTTCTCGTTCGAGTGCACAAGGAGTCTCGATGAAGCGCAGCCTGACCTTGCTGGCGGTGGTGATCGCCGTGGCCGCCGCAGGCACCGGTTACTGGTACGTGCGGGACAAGCAACCGCAACGTGACGGCGAGGTGGCCATCGGCGGATTGCAGGCGCCGGTCAGCGTGCGCTTCGATGCCCGTGGCGTACCCCACCTCCAAGCGCAGAACGAGCAGGACCTGTACCGCGCCCTGGGCTACGTGCATGCCCAGGACCGCCTGTTCCAGATGGAGATCATGCGCCGCCTGGCCCGCGGTGAACTGGCCGAAGTGCTGGGCGACAAGCTGCTGCCCACCGACACCCTGTTCCGCAGCCTGCGCATCCGCGACCAGGCGGCCCTGATGGCGCAGCGCCAGGACCGCCAGTCGCCGGCCTGGCAGGCGCTGCAGGCGTACCTGGACGGCATCAACCAGTGGCAGGCCGGCCACCCCAAACCGATGGAGTTCGACCTGCTCGGCATCCCGCCACGCCCCTTCACCGCCGAGGACACCCTGAGCATCGCCGGCTACCTCGCCTACAGCTTCGCCGCGGCATTCCGTACCGACCCTGCGCTGACCTACATCCGCGACCAGCTCGGCCCCGAATACCTGAAGATCTTCGACCTCGACTGGCAGCCCGACGGCGCCGTGGCCACGCCCCTGGCCGCCGCCGACTGGCGCAGCCTCGAGCAGCTGGCGCGGCTGAGTCACGACGCCCTGGGCGACGCCGGCATCCCGCAGTTCGAAGGCAGCAACGCCTGGGCCGTGGCCGGCAGTCGCACCCGCAGTGGCCGGCCGCTGCTGGCGGGCGACCCGCATATCAGCTTTGCCGTGCCGGCAATCTGGTACGAGGCGGAGCTGTCGGCGCCGGGGTTCAACCTGTATGGCTACTTCCAGGCACTCAACCCGTTCGCCCTGCTCGGCCACAATCGCGACTTCGGCTGGAGCCTGACCATGTTCCAGAACGACGACGTCGACCTGATCGCGGAGCGGACCCATCCGCAGGACCCCGAGCAGGTGATGGTCGATGGCCGCTGGCAGCCACTGGAAAAGACCGAGCAGAAGATTGCGGTCAAGGGCGCGGAACCTGCCAGCATCACTCTGCGCCGCTCGCCCCACGGGCCGATCGTCAACAGCGTGCTCGGCGATACCGCAGGCCCGACGCCCATCGCCATGTGGTGGGCGTTCCTGGAAACCGACAACCCGATTCTCGAAGGCTTCTACCAGATCAACCGCGCCGACACCCTGGGCAAGATGCGCGAGGCGGCGGCCAAGGTCCAGGCGCCTGGATTGAACCTGGTATGGGCCAACGCCCGGGGTGACATTGGCTGGTGGGCAGCGGCGCGCCTGCCGATCCGCCCGGACGGCGTCAACCCGGCGTTCATTCTCGATGGCGCCAGCGGCCAGGCCGCCAAGCCGGGCTTCTACCCGTTCAGCGCCAATCCGCAGCAGGAGAACCCAGCCAGCGGCTACATCGTCTCGGCCAACTACCAGCCGCCCGGCACAATCCCCGTGCCCGGCTACTACAACCTGGCCGATCGCGGTCGTCAGCTCGATCGCCAGTTGAGCGACCCGGACATCAAGTGGGACACCCAGAACAGCCAGGCCCTGCAACTGGACACCAGCACCGACTATGGCCCGCGCACCCTGGCGCCGCTGCTCGGCACCTTGCGCAATATCGCCCAGGGGGACGAGGAGAAAGAGCTGGTCGAGCAGCTGGCTGCCTGGCGCGGCGATTATCCGCTGGACTCTACCAGTGCCACGCTGTTCAACCAGTTCCTCTATGAACTGGCGTTCGCCGCCCTGCACGACGAACTGGGCGACACCTGGTTCCCGGTGCTGATCAGCACCCGCGCCATCGACGCCGCCCTGCCGCGCCTTGCCGCGGACCCGGCATCGCCCTGGTGGAACCAGCGCGGCGCCAGCGAACGCACCGACCGTGGCGCCATCGTGCGCCAGGCCTGGCAACGCAGCCTCAAGCACCTGCGCGAGACATTCGGCAAGGATCCGGCCAGCTGGCAATGGGGCAAGGCCCACACCCTCACCCACAACCATCCGCTGGGGGTGAAGAAGCCGCTCAACCTGCTGCTCAATGTCGGCCCGTTCGCCGCCCCCGGCACCCACGAGGTGCCGAACAACCTGTCGGCGAAGATCGGCCCGGCGCCCTGGCCGGTCACCTATGGGCCTTCCACCCGTCGGGTGATCGACTTTGCCGACGCAGGCGCCGCGTTGACCATCAACCCGGTCGGGCAGAGTGGCGTGCCGTTCGACCGGCATTACGGCGATCAGGCCGAGGACTATATCGAGGGGCGCTATCACAAGGCGCGGATGGGGGTGATTCCGGCGCAGAGTACGTTGCGGCTAGTGCCGGGTAATTGATTCGCCCCATCGCGGGGCAAGCCCGCTCCCACGCATGACCTTTGCCATCTGTGGGGGAAAGCCCGCTCCCACGCTTGACCTTTGCCAGTTGTGGGAGCGGGCATGTCCCGCGATCAGCAGACGAGGCTCAACCCTGCCACTTGCCGCCTTCGACGATGACGCTCTCAGGCTTGGTGTCGTCGCTCAATTCCTTGCGCACGTACTGGTCGTACAGCTTGAGCAGGAATTTCTCCTCGCCCAGCTTGGCCAGCTCGCTGTTCACCCAGTCACGCAACTCGGTGTTGCCCTTCTTCACTGCCGGAGCAATCGGCGCCTCGTCGCCCAGCAGCTGCGGCAGCACGCGGTAGCCCGGGTTCTGCTTGGCCCAGCTGAACAGGATCAGGTTGTCCTGGGCATAGGCATCGCCACGACCATTGGCCAGGGCGGCCAGCGACTCGGTGTTCTTCTCGAACTTGAGCAGCTTCCAGTCCGGGTGATTCTTGGTCAGCCAGATATCGGCGGTGGTGCCGGTGGTGACGATGATGGTCTTGTCGGCCAGGTCGTCGAGCTTCTGTACCGGGCTGCCGTCGGCGACGATGGCCTGCACCGCCACGCGCAGGTTGGGGTTGGTGAAGTCCACCGCGTCCTTGCGCTCGGGGGTGACGGTCATGTTGGCGAGGATCAAGTCGACCTTGTCGCTCTGCAGGAACGGAATGCGGCTGGCGGGCTCGACGGCGACGAACTCGACCTTGCTTTCATCGCCCAGCAGGTCCTTGGCGAAGCGGCGGCCGATGTCGGTGTCAAAGCCCACGTAGCGGCCGCTTTCATCGACGAAGCCGAACGGTGGCTTGTCGGTGAACACGCCGACGATCAGCTTGTCGCGGGCCTTGATGGTTTCCAGGTAGCTGGTGGCCGGCGAGGCCGCGGCGGGCTTGGCCGGGTCTTCGGACTTGTTGCAGCCGACCAGCAGGGCCAGGCCAAGCAGTGGAGCGAGCAGTTTGGCGAACGGGGCAGTCTTCATGACAGTTCCTTGTGCAGTGTCTTGGGCAGGCTTTCGACGAACGAGAATTTCTCCAGGAACTGCTGCGCGCGTGCGGTCTGCGGTTGGGTGAAGAAGCGCTCAGGGTGGTTCTGTTCAAGGATCCTGCCGGCCTCCATGAACACGATGCGATCGGCCACCGCGCGGGCGAAGGCCATTTCGTGGGTGACGATGAGCAGGGTCATGCCTTCGCGGGCCAGGCCCTGGATCACCTGCAGCACTTCCTTGACCATTTCCGGGTCGAGGGCGGCGGTGACCTCGTCGAACAGCATCACCTGGGGGTTCATGCACAGCGAGCGGACGATCGCGATGCGTTGCTGCTGGCCACCGGAAAGCTGGCGGGGAAAGGCGTCGCGCTTGTCCAGCAGGCCTACCCGGGCCAACAGCGCCTCGGCCTGGGCCTGGGCCTCGCGGCGTTCGCGCTTCTGCACCTTCAGCGGGCCCAGCAGCAGGTTGTCGATCACGCTCATGTGGCCGAACAGGTGGTAGCTCTGGAACACCATGCCGACCC
This sequence comes from Pseudomonas sp. RtIB026, assembly GCF_016861355.2. Taxonomy (NCBI): domain Bacteria; kingdom Pseudomonadati; phylum Pseudomonadota; class Gammaproteobacteria; order Pseudomonadales; family Pseudomonadaceae; genus Pseudomonas; species Pseudomonas sp. RtIB026. The sequence goes on from NZ_AP023348.2 coordinate 357,121, forward strand.
GCTGACGCACCTGGCGCCAGTCGGTGTCGGAGCCGAGCAGCTCCTGGCCGTCGAGGCGCAGGCTGCCGCCCTGGGCCTCCTCCAGGCCGTTGAGGCAGCGCAGCAGGGTGCTCTTGCCGCAGCCGCTGGGGCCGAGGATCACCACCACCTCGCCGGCCTGGACCTTGAGGTCGACGTCCGCGAGCACCTGGTGCTGGCCGAAGAACTTGTTGAAGCCTTGGAATTCGATCAATGGATTCATGCGTGGGCCCAGCGACGCTCCAGCACGCGGGAAGCGGCCGACAACGGATAGCAGACAAGAAAGAAGAACAACAACAGTGCGCCGTAGATCAGCACCGATTCGTAGGTGCGCTCGATGATCTGCTGCCCCGCCTTGATCACTTCGACCACGCCGATCAGCACCGCCAGCGAGCTGGTCTTGATGATCCGCGTGTAGATGTTGATGGTCGGCGGGGTCATGCGCTTGAGCGCCTGGGGCAGCAGCACGTAGCCATACAGCTGCCAGCCGCCAAGGCCGATCGACAACCCCGCCTCACGCTGCCCGCGTGGCAGCGACTGCAAGGCGCCGCGCACCACCTCGCCGACCTCGCTGGCACCCCACAGGCCCAGCACCAGCACCGCGCACCAGAAGCTGGGAATGCTCAGGCCGAAGAAGATCGGCAAGCCGAAGAACACCAGGTACAGCCAGACCAGCACCGGGATTGCCCGGAACAGCTCCAGGTACACCTGCAGCAGGATGTTCAGCCAACGGTTGCCGAGGGTCGCCAGCACGCCGTAGAGCACACCGCCCAGGGTCGCGAGCAGAATGCTCAGCGCCGAGATTGCCAGCGTCTGCCCCGCGCCCGTGGCCAGTTGCGGCAGCGAAACCAGCAGCAGCTCAATGCCCGAACTGGCCATGTTGCAGCCTCCGTTCCAGGTAGCGCAGCAGCAGCGACAGCGGCAGGAAGATCAGCACGCAGAGCAGGGTCAGCACGGCGAGCATTTCGTAGGTCTTGTAGTACAGGGCGATGTAGTTCTTGGTGGTGTAGAGGATCTCCGGCACCGCCACCGCCGACACCACGGTGGTCTCCTTGAGCAGGAAGATGAAGTTGGCGAACAGCGCCGGCAGGCTGAGGATGCCGGCCTGGGGCAGGATCACATGGCGCAGCAACTGGCCCTCGGAGAGCCCTATGGAGCGCCCGGACTCCAGCTGCGCCCGCGGCACGGCCTCGACCCCGGCGCGCAGCACCTCGGTGAGATAGGCACCGCCCATGAAGGTCATGGTGATGATCGCGGCGGCAAAGCCCGACACTTTCACGCCCAGGCCGGGCAAGGCGAAATAGACGAAGAACAGCTGGATCAGCAGCGGTGTGTTGCGGGCCAGTTCCACGTAGCCCTTGACCAGGCGCCACAGGTACGGCGTGCGCAGCACCAGGATCGTCGCGTTGAGCAGGGCCACCAGCAACGAGGTGACGATGGCGATCGCCCCGACTTGCAGGGTGACACCAACGGCCTTGAAGAAGGCCGGCAGTGTGCTAAGCATGAAAGCGGTGTCGAAGCTCATGGAAGGGGCCTCGACACGAGGTCACGAAGGTACGGCATGGGGCAGGTCCAGGATCGGCACGAGGGTGGCTCGGCGTCGTTTCACCAATAGTGGCGCTGTGCCGGTAAGCACGATTCCTAGACTCTAAAGGTATAAAAACATTTTTATAAATATCTTTATTGCATATCTATATCACCGCTTCGTGACGTTCGGAAATTTCCTTCATGACATACGGATCTTTCCGAATAAATCACCCTCCAAGGGGTTTCAAACTGTGACTTGCACGGCCCATCACACTCAACAAGGAAGACAACGATGAACAGCCCCTGCTTGCCTGCCTCGAATGAACAACTGCTGTGGCTCCTGGCCCTGCGCCGGGCGCTGGCCAGTCAGCGCTGAAAACACCATCGCGGGGCAAGCCCGCTCCCACAAGCGCCCCCCACTTTTGCGGGAGCGGGCTGCGTGGGAGCGGGCTTGCCCCGCGATAGGGCCGGACCTGCCGAGCTCTCTTCAAGCCAGCCCAAACAAAAACGCCGACGCAAAATGCGCCGGCGTTTTTCGTACCAGGCCGCGTATCAGAACGCCGGCAGTACCGCACCGCTGTATTTCTTCTCGATGAACGCCTTCACTTCCGGGCTGGTCAGCGCCTTGGCCAACTTCTGGATGGCCTCGCTGTCCTTGTTGTCCGGGCGGGCGACCAGGAAGTTAACGTAAGGCGAGTCGCTGCCTTCGATCACCAGAGCGTCCTTGGCCGGATTCAGGCCGGCTTCAAGGGCGTAGTTGGTGTTGATCATGTCCAGGTCGACCTGGTCCAGCACACGCGGCAGCATGGCCGATTCCAGCTCGCGGAACTTGAGCTTCTTCGGGTTCTCGGCGATGTCTTTCGGCGTGGCCAGGGCGTTCTTCGGATCCTTCAGGGTGATCAGGCCAGCCTTCTGCAGCAGAAGCAGGGCGCGGCCGCTGTTGCTGCCTTCGTTGGGGATGGCGACGGTGGCGCCGTCCTTCAGCTCGGCCAGGCTCTTGACCTTCTTCGAGTAGCCACCGAACGGCTCGACGTGCACGCCGATCACGGTTTCCAGGTGGGTGCCCTTGCCTTCGTTGAAGTTCTTCAGGTACGGCAGGGTCTGGAAGTAGTTGGCATCCAGGCGCTTCTGGTCGACCTGCACGTTAGGCTGGACGTAGTCGGTGAAGACCTTGATCTGCAGGTCCACGCCTTCCTTGGCCAGGGTCGGCTTGATCAGTTCGAGGATTTCGGCATGCGGCACGGGCGTGGCGGCGACCACCAGTTTCTCGGCGGCATTGGCCAGGCCAGCAAACGACAGGGCGGCGGCCAGGGCGGTGGTCAGCAGGGTCTTTTTCATGGTGATCCTTGTTCTAAAGCTGGGCCATCGCAGATGGCGAGTCGGATGCCCATCCGTTCGGGTGGGCGTAAGCGGACAATACCGAGATTTTTTATTCCGTAACAATATCTTTTGATTAGCTGCTTATTCCAAAAACAAATAGCCATCACGGCCTTTGCTTATGAGCGGCCAGGCACAGCTCTACGGCGCGGATTCGCCCAATTGCGCCAAGGCTGCGCCCAGCAGCCCGCGCAGGTCGGCCAGGGTTTGCGGCTCCCGACTGGCACCCAGTTGCGCTAGCTGGCGAGCCAGGCTGGCCAAGGGTGCGGTATCCGGAAGGTCGAGGTGCGCCGGGAGAATTTCCTCACCATCACTGACCAGCAGGGCAAAATGGATGACGTTCTCCAGCTCACGGGTATTGCCCGGCCAGGCATGGGCCTCCAGCGCCTGCTGGGCCGCCTCGCTGATGAGGGGCAGCGGCCGATCCAGGCGCACGCTGTAGATGCCGACGAAGTACTCGGCCAGCGGCAGGATATCGCCGACCCGATCACGCAATGCCGGCAGCTCGAGCTCACCCTCGTGCAGGTAATGGTAGAGCCGCTCGTTGAAGCGCCCGGCGCGCACGGCCTGGGCCAGGTCGATGCTGGAAGCGGCCACCAGCCGCACATCGACCGCCTGTGGCTGGGCGGCGCCGACCCGGGTTACCTCGCGGTTCTCCAGGGCCGCCAGCAGCTTGCCCTGGATCGCCAGGGGCAGGTCGGCGATCTCGTCCAGGTACAGCGTGCCGCCGTTGGCCGAGCCGAACCAGCCGGCTCGACTGCTGGCGGTGCCGCCCTGGCTGCCGGCGCTGTAGCCGAACAATTCGGCATCGGCGTAGGTCGGGCTGATGGCCGCGCAGTTGACCGACACGAACAACCCGCCGCGGTCACTGGCGCGGTGGATCTGCCGGGCCAGGAGCTCCTTGCCGGTGCCGGTTTCGCCACGGATCAGCACCGGCAGCGGTTGTGGCGCCAATCGCTCCAAGGCCTGGCGCAGCGACTGGGAACGCGGATCGACGAACACCAGCGCCTTGGCGCGGATGCTCAACGGGCTCTTGTCCAGCTCGGGGAAGGTCAGCAGCGGCTGGCCGAAAGCAGTGTGGAATGTCATGGAATGCTCCCGCCCCGGCCGCAGGCGGCCGGGGATTCGATTCGTTCGATGAAAACCGGCGGATCAGGCGCGGCGCAGCGCGCGCTGATCGATACGGGCCTGCAAGCGGTAGAGGTAGGCAAAACCCTGTTCCCAACGCTCATGGCCCGACTTGACGTTGATATGTCCGGCGTCGGCCAGCAGCCCGGCCTCGGCGCCCCAGGCCTGGGCCAGGTACAGCGCACGCGGCACGCTCACCGCCGGGTCGTTGTCGGAGCTGACCACCTGGCTGGGGAACGGCAAGGCCTGCAGTGGAATCGGCGCGAAATTGCGCAAGGCCGGTGCGCAGGTCGGCCGTTCGACATCTGCCGGCGCCACCAGCAGCGCACCGCGCACCCGGCGCAGCAGCTCGGGGCTGGCTTGGGCGGCCCAATGGGCGACCGTGACACAGCCCAGACTGTGGGCAATGAGAATCACCGGCGAGCGTTCGGCGGCAATCGCCTGCTCCAGCGCCTGGACCCAGTCGCGCCGCTGCGGGGTCAGCCAGTCATGCTGCTCGACCCGGGCGCTGTTGGGCAGGCTGCGCTGCCAGTGACTCTGCCAATGGTTGTCTGGCGATCCTTGCCAGCCCGGCACAATCAGGTAACGAATCGACTCATTGCGCATGGGGACGCCTCCGGAAGTTTGCGTGCTTGGGTGCAAGTATAGGGAGGGGGTTATATTCGTAAAGGAATAAGAAGCTATTTATTAATAACTATAAATTCAAAGCCACAGTGTTCGAGCCCTGCGCCTCTCCCTGTAGGAGCGGCCTTGTGCCGCGAAAGGGCTGCGTAGCGGCCCCGCGATCTGTGCATGTCGCCAATACATTGGGGCCGCTTTGCGGCCCTTTCGCGGCACAAGGCCGCTCCTACAGGGGTATGCATGGCTTTCAGCGGGCATAAAAAAAGGGCCATCCCCTGCCAAGGAAAATGGCCCCTAAGCACTTGCCTGAAGAGGGTATCGCCGGTCAGCGGGCGGTGATCACCGCCAGCTTGCTGATCCCGGCACGCTCGATTGCCGCCATCGCCCGGGCGACCTCGCCGTAGTTCACACCATCGTCGGCCTGCAGCTGCACACGCAGCTCGGCGTCCTTGTCCCTGGCAGCCTTGAGGTTGGTCTCCAGCAAGTCGGGCTGGATCTCGTCCTTGTTGATGAACAGCTTGCCGCTGCCGTCGATGCTCACCACCAGCGGGTCCTTCTGCTCCACCGGGGCGACGGCCTCGGTCTTGGGCAGGTTGATGGGGATGGCATTGGTCAGCAATGGCGCGGTGACGATGAACACCACCAACAGCACCAGCATGACGTCCACCAATGGCGTGACGTTGATTTCACTCAACACTTCATCGCTGTCCTGGGTCGAGAAGGCCATGTCAGGAGGCCTCCTTCACAGGCTGGGTGAAGCCGGTGTGCTGGCGCTGCACCGCCGGGTGCACCAGCACGCGGAAGGCACTCTTCTGCGCCAGGCTGTAGAAATCGTGAGCGAAGTCGTCGAGGTCCGCCGCAGTCAGCTTCAGGCGACGGAGGAAGTAGTTGTAGACCAGCACCGCCGGCACCGCGACGGCGATACCCACGCCGGTGGCGACCAGCGCCGCGCCGATCGGGCCGGCCACGGTTTCCAGGCTCGCCGAGCCCGCCGCGCTGATGCCCTTGAGCGCCTCCATGATGCCCCACACGGTGCCGAACAGGCCGATGAACGGCGAGGTGCTGCCGATACTGGCCACCACTGCCAGGCCGGTCTCCAGCGAACGGCGCTCGCGGACGATCTGCTGGCGCAGGGCGCGCTCCAGGCGATCCTGGTGGTTGATGGCCTGGCTGAGGTCACTGGCCTGGCCTGGCTCGCCAACCGCGATCGCCGCAAAACCCGCCTGGGCGACACGGGCAGCCGGGCCGGGCAGATCGTGGGCGGGCTCGGCGGCGGAGTCGAGGCTGGACGCGGCCCAGAACTGCTGGTGGAAGCGTTTGTCCTGGTTCTTCAGGCGCACGAACTGCACGACCTTGACCAGGGCCAGTGCCCAGGTGGCGACGGAGAAGCCGACCAGCAGCCAGATGACCGCGCTTTCAACGGATTCGAGGGGGGATGCCAACAAGCTCATGATGAAGTCCTTCCTGTATGCGGTCGCAAGTTAACGAAGCTTGAAATCGATCGGTACGCTGACCCAGCCCACCTGGGCCACGTCGCCCTGCTTGGCCGGGACGAAGCTCCAGCGCTTCACTGCGGCCAATGCGGCGGCGTCCAGGACGTCGCGGCCACTGCTCTTCTGGACCTGGATCTGCCCTGGCTTGCCACTGGGCAGCACTTCCACGCGCAGCAGCACGGTGCCTTCCCAGCCACGGCGCTGGGCCATCTGCGGATACTCCGGCGCCGGATTCTTCAGGTACGCGGCGTTAGCCGAGGCCGGGGTCACTGGCGCAGGCGCGGGTGGCGCAGGTGCCGGCGCCGGGGGTGCTGGCGCAGGCGCGGGTGGCGCAGGTGCCGGCGCCGGGGGTGCTGGCGCGGCAACCGGTGTCGGCGGTGGCGCCTCGACTGGCTTGGGCTGCGGCTTGGCCACGGGTTTGGGCACTGGCTTGGGTTTCGGGACCGGCTTGGGCGCGGGCTTGGCGGCCAGTTCGTCGACCACTGGTGGCGGTGGCGGCGGCTGGACCACAGGGGCCGGTGGCGGCGGCTCGACTACCGGTGGTGCGGGCGCGGCAAACTCGATGGTCATGGGCGGAATCTTCGGCGGGATGACCGGCAGCTCAGGGGTCGGCTGGTGGCTGACCCAGTACGCCGCCGCGCCGTGCAGCACCAGCACCAGCAGGCCCAGCACCAGCTTGTCGCGACGCTTGAGGCCGCTGACCGGCGTGCGTTGCAGGCGCAACTGGCCCAGCGGCAGGCGCAGCGTGCGTCCGAGCTCGACCAGGTCACCCGATGCCGGGCGCCATGGCTGGTCGTAGGCCCTGACGGCCGTCTGGACATTGCCCATTGCTAAAACTCCTGGGGTTCTTGATTCAGGTGTGTGGCTGAATCATCGGTGCCAGGTGCTTAGCTCATAAAGAAATGTTTAAACTTAAAATTAGACCTTAATGGAATAATGATTTTCATGGTCTTTCCATAGCCCGCGTCGTTCGCGGCCTGCCGCAGAACAGCTCAAGAATGATGCCTTATAGGCATTCAAAATATTCGTTCAAGGCATCAATTCACCGCGAGGGCTTCGCCCTCGATCGCGGCACAAGGCCGCTCCTACACAAGAGATCGCGGTGCCCTGTAGGAGCGGCCTTGTGCCGCGATGGGCTGCGCAGCAGCCCCGGCAATCTCGCAGGCAATAAAAAACCCGGGACCATGCCCGGGTTTTCCATCACAAGCGCCGGCTCAGATATCCGCCACCTTCTGCCACACCTTCGGCCGGAAGAACAACGTCTCCCCCCGCGCCAGCCCGGTGAGGCTGTCGTGATCCTTGACCACCTCGGCCTCGATCAGCTCGCTCTGCCCTTCCACCTTCAGCGTCACCCGCGTGGTCGCACCCAGCGGACGGATATCGCGCACTTCGGCGGCATGATGCCCCTCGGTCTCATCGCGCGACAGCGACACCTCGTGCGGACGGAACAGCACGTGGTGCCCTTCGCTCAGCGCCAGGCGGTTGGAATCGCCAAGGAAGTGATAGACGAAGTCGTTGGCCGGTTTCTCGTACACCTCGCCGGGCGAACCGATCTGCTCGATCACGCCCTTGTTCATCACCACGATACGGTCGGCGACTTCCATGGCCTCTTCCTGGTCGTGGGTGACGAACACCGAGGTCAGGTTGATGTCCTCGTGCAGCCGCGCCAGCCAACGGCGCAGCTCCTTGCGCACCTTGGCATCCAGCGCCCCGAACGGCTCGTCGAGCAGCAGTACCTTGGGCTCCACCGCCAGGGCACGGGCCAGGGCGATACGCTGGCGCTGGCCACCGGACAGCTGCTCGGGGTAGCGGTCGGACAACCAGTCGAGCTGGACCATGTTCAACAGTTCATGGACCTTCTCGGCGATCTTGCTCTCGCTCGGGCGCTCGCCCTTGGGCTTCATGCGCAGGCCGAAGGCGACGTTGTCGAACACGCTCATGTGGCGGAACAGCGCGTAGTGCTGGAATACGAAACCGACGTTGCGATCGCGCACATCATGGCCGGACACGTCCTCGCCGTGGAACACGATGCTGCCGTTGTCCGGGGTCTCGAGGCCGGCGATGATGCGCAAAAGGGTGGTCTTGCCGCAGCCGGACGGGCCGAGCAAGGCCACCAGCTCGCCGCTGTGGATATCCAGGTTGATGTTGTCCAGGGCCTGGAAGCTGTTGAAGCGCTTGCTGACGTTACGAACTTCGATCGACATGAATCATTCCTCCGCGGCGCTGTGGCGCAGGCGGTTAATACGGTTCTCGCTCCACTGCTTGAGCAGCAGGATGAAGAGCGCCAGGATCAGCAGCAGGCTGGCCACGCTGAAGGCCGCGACGTGGTTGTACTCGTTGTAGAGGATCTCCACGTGCAGCGGCAAGGTGTTGGTGACGCCGCGGATATGGCCCGACACCACCGACACCGCGCCGAACTCGCCCATGGCCCGGGCGGTGCACAGCACCACGCCGTAGATCAGGCCCCATTTGATGTTCGGCAGGGTGACGTGCCAGAACATCTGCCAGCCGTTGGCGCCGAGCAGGCGCGCGGCCTCCTCTTCTTGCGTGCCCTGCTCCTGCATCAGCGGGATCAGTTCACGGGCGACAAACGGCACGGTGACGAAGATGGTCGCCAGGACGATGCCCGGCAGGGCGAAGACGATCTGGATATCGTGATCCTGCAGCCACGGCCCGAACAGGCCTTGCGCGCCGAACATCAGCACGTAGACCAGGCCGGCGATCACCGGTGACACCGAGAACGGCAGGTCGATCAGGGTTACCAGCATGCTCTTGCCGCGGAACGTGTACTTGCTCACGCACCAGGCGGCGGACACGCCGAACACCAGGTTCAGCGGCACCGAGATGGCCACGGCCAGCAGGGTCAGCTTCAATGCCGACAACGCGTCGGCCTCGAAGATCGCTTCGAAGAACGTGCCGAAGCCGTTCTTCAGCGCCTGCGACACCACGATCACCAGCGGCAGCGCCAGGAACAGCGCGAAGACGATCCAGGCCAGGGTGATCAGCACCCGGCGCGAGGTGGCGCTGCTGCGTCGGGCGGCGTTGGCGGCGGCGGTTGCGCTCATGGGTTGACTAGACATTGCCGGCCTCCTTCAAGGGGTTTCGATGCGTCGCTGCAGCAGGTTGATCAGCAGCAGCAGGATGAAGGAAACCACCAGCATCAGCACGCCGATGGCGGTGGCGCCGGTGTAGTCGTACTGGTCGAGCTTGACCATGATCAGCAACGGCAGGATCTCGGTCTTCATCGGCATGTTGCCGGCGATGAAGATCACCGAACCGTACTCGCCCACGCCCCGGGCGAAGGCCAGGGCGAAACCGGTCAGCCAGGCTGGCAGCAAAGCCGGCGCCAGCACATGACGGAACACCTGCAAGGGCTTCGCACCCAGGCAGGCGGCGGCCTCTTCCACTTCACGTGGGATGTCGGCCAGCACCGGCTGCACCGTACGCACCACGAACGGCAGGGTGACGAAGGTCAGCGCCAGGGTGATGCCCAGGGGGGTGTAGGCGATTTTGAAGCCGAGGTCGGTGGCGAACTGGCCGACCCAGCCCGCCGGAGCGTACAGGGCGGTCAGGGCGATGCCGGCGACGGCAGTGGGCAAGGCGAACGGCAGGTCGATCATCGCATCGATGATCTTGCGCCCGGGGAAGGTATAGCGCACCAGCACCCAGGCCAGCAGGGTGCCGATCACACCGTTGATGATGGCGGCGAACAGGGCGGTGCCGAAACTCAGTTTCAGCGCGGCGATGACCCGTGGCGCGCTGACGATATTCCAGAACTGCTCCCAGGTGAGCTGCGAGGCATGGATGAACATGGCCGCCAGCGGTATCAGCACGATCAGGCTGAGGTACACCAAGGTGTAGCCCAGCGTCAGCCCGAAGCCGGGTATGACGGGGGAAATGCGACGTGACATAAAGGTCCCTGGTTGAACGCACGAAGCCCGGAAAGGCTCCCGGGCTGGTGCTAGCTTCTGAATCCCGGGGCTGCTGAGCAGCCCTTTCGCGGCACAAGGCCGCTCCTACAACAGCACGCGATCTCCTGTAGGAGCGGCCTTGCGCCGCGAAAGGGCCGCACAGCGGCCCCGCTTTTCCCTGGCGTTTACTGTGCCTGATAGATCTGGTCGAACACCCCACCATCATTGAAGAACTTCGGCTGCGCAGTCTTCCAGCCCCCGAAGTCCTTGTCGATGGTCACCAGGTCCAGTTTCGGGAACTGCTTGCCGAATTCGGCGGCGACCTTGGCGTCACGCGGACGGTAGAAGTTTTCTGCGGCGATCTTCTGGCCAGCCGGGCTGTACAGGTGCTTGAGGTATTCCTCGGCGATCTTTTCGTTGCCCTTCTTCTCGGCGTTCTTGTCGACCACCGCCACCGGTGGCTCGGCCAGGATCGACAGCGAAGGCACGACGATCTCGAACTTGTCGGCGCCGCCGTCCTCCTTCAGCGCCAGGAAGGCCTCGTTCTCCCAGGCCAGCAACACATCGCCCTGGCCGTTGTTGACGAAGGTGATGGTCGAGCCACGGGCACCGGTATCGAGCACCGGCACGTGCTTGAACAGCTCCTGCACGTAGGCCTTGGCCTTGTCTTCATTGCCGCCGGCCTTGAGGCCATAGGCCCAGGCGGCGAGGAAGTTCCAGCGGGCACCGCCGGAAGTTTTCGGGTTGGGGGTGATGACCGAGACGTCCTTCTTGATCAGGTCGCCCCAGTCCTTGATGCCTTTCGGGTTGCCCTTGCGCACCAGGAACACGATGGTCGAGGTATAGGGGGTGCTGGCGTCCGGCAGGCGCTTCTGCCAGTCCTCCGGCAGGGTCTTGCCGAGCTTGGCGATCTCGTCGATGTCGCCGGCCAGGGCCAGGGTCACCACATCGGCGCGCAGGCCGTCGATCACCGCGCGCCCCTGCTTGCCCGAACCACCGTGGGACTGCTGGATCTTCACCTTGTCGCCCGGGTGAGCGGCTTGCCAGTGCTTGATGAACTCGGCGTTGTACTGCTGGTACAGCTCGCGGGTCGGGTCATAGGACACGTTCAGCAGTTCGTAGTCCTTGGCGATCGCGGAACCGGCAAAAACGGCACTGGCCAGGGCGGCAAGCGCATAACGGCGGATGGACATGGTGAAGCTCCCGATTGGCATTTTTCTAGTTTTTGAAGTGATGCGGTGTCAGCCGGACTTGTTGCCGGGCTGCTGCAGGCGGAACTTCTCCTTGCGTTCGATCTGCACCACCTGGGCGTTGTGCACGGTGATCTCCACCGCGCCGAAGCGCAGGTCGCGCAGCGCGCTCTGGATTTCACGCAGAATGGTGGCTTCGTCCTGACCGTCGATGCTGCGCAGAGATGCACTCATGCTCGTTCTCCTGTGAGTAAGGGTGCCGGGCAGAGGTTTGAAGGGGATTAGCGCCTGGCTTGAAGGCAATAGTAGTGAGGCGCGGATATTCTTAAAAATACTGTTTAAGAATGTTTATATAACCAACTTTAGGTAGATACCCTGTAGGAGCGGCCTTGCGCCGCGATGGGCTGCGCAGCAGCCCCGACAATTCTGCAAGATGCCCAGATCCTGGGGCTGCTACGCAGCCCATCGCGGCACAAGGCCGCTCCTACAAGGGTCAATGTGGTCGCGGAGTTTTGTCCTCGGGCTCGCGGATCTTGTACCAGGCCACATACAGCGCCGGCAGGAACAGCAGCGTCAGCAGCGTTGCACTGATGATGCCGCCAATCATGGCGTAGGCCATCGGCCCCCAGAACACTTCCCGGGCGATCGGGATCATGCCCAGGCTCGCCGCCGCCGCCGTCAGCAGGATCGGCCGACGGCGGTGATTGGTCGCCTCCACCACCGCATCCCAGGGCGAATAGCCCTGCTCCTCGAACTCGTCGATCTGGGTCACCAGGATCACCGAGTTGCGGATGATGATACCGGCCAGGGCAAGAATCCCGAGGATCGCCACAAAGCCCATCGGCGTGCCCGTGGGCACCAATGCCAGCACCACGCCGATCAACCCCAGGGGCGCGACGCTGACCACCAGGAACAGCTTCTGCACGCTGTGCAGCTGGATCATCAGGAAGGTCGCCATCAGGAACAGCATCAGCGGGATCACGGCGGCGATCGGCCCCTGGGCCTTGGCGCTCTCTTCCACCGTGCCACCGGTGGCCACGTCGTAGCCCACCGGCAGCTTGCCGGCGAAGTCATCGATGCCGGGCTTGAGTTCGGCCACCAGGTCGGTGGGCTGGATGTCACCGACCACCGAGGCCTTGATGGTGATGGTCGGCTTGCGGTCGCGGCGCCACACCAGCGGCTGCTCCTGCTCGTAGCGCACGGTGGCGAAGGCCAGCAGCGGGATCGAGGCGCCGCTGGGCGTGACGATCTGCAGGTTCTGCAAGGTATCCGGCGAGCCGCGTTCGCTGTCCTCGGCGCGGGCCACCACGTTGACCAGGTAGATGTTGTCGTTGACCTGGGTGACCGGCACGCCGCTGACGATGCTGTTCATCACATTGGCCACGTCCTCGGACGACAGGCCCAGCTGGCGCGCCTTGTCCTGGGCGATCTCGATGCGCAGCACCTTGCCGGGCTCGTTCCAGTCGTAGATCATCTCGCCGATGTGTTCGTTGCTGTCGAGCAGGGTCGCCAGCTCGATGGCATGCCGGCGCACCTGGTCGATGTCCTTGCCGCTGACCCGGTACTGGATCGGCCGGCCCACCGGTGGACCCATCTCCAGCGACTGGACGTTGGTACCGATACCGACGAACTCCTCGTGCAGCAGCTTCTGCAGGCGCTCCATCATGCCTGCGCGCTCCTCGAAGCCCTTGCTGACGATCACCAGCTGGGCGTAGTACGGGTTCTGCAACTGCTGGTCGAGGGGCAGGTAGAAGCGAATCGCGCCCTGGCCGATGTAGGTACTCCAGCGCACCAGATCCGGGTCGTCCTTGATCCTCGCCTCCAGGCGGTCGACGACCTTGCGCGTTTCCTCGATCGAGGCGTTCTGCGGCAGGTTCAGGTCGACCAGGATCTCCGGCCGGTCCGACGACGGGAAGAACTGGTTCTGCACGAAACGCATGCTGAAGATCGACAGGGCGAACAGCAGCACCGTGCCGATGATGGTCAGCCAGCGGTGGCGCATGCACCACAGCAACCCACCCTCGAATGCCCGGCCGACACGCCCGGGCTCGGCCTCGTGCGCCTTGAGCTTGCTGCTGCTGAGAATGTGCACACCCAGCACCGGTGCGAAGAACACCGCCACCACCCAGGACACCAGCAAGGCCACGGCGATCACCGCGAACAGGGTGTAGGTGTACTCGCCCGCGGAGCTGGCATTAAGACCGATCGGCACGAAGCCGGCCACCGTCACCAGGGTGCCGGTGAGCATGGGGAACGCCGTGGAGGTGTAGGCGAAGGTGGCCGCCTGCTCCTTGGTCTCGCCCATCTCCAGGCGCGTGACCATCACCTCGACGGTGATCATCGCGTCATCCACCAGCAGGCCCAGGGCGATGATCAGCGCACCAAGCGAGATCCGCTGCATGGTGATGTCGCTGTATTCCATGAACACGAAGACCATGGCCAGCACCAGCGGGATCGAGCAGGCCACCACCAGCCCCGCGCGGATGCCAAGGCTGACGAAGCTCACCGCCAGGACGATCACCACGGCTTCGAACAACGCGCTGGTGAAGCCGCCGACCGCCTGCTTGACCACCACCGCCTGGTCGGACACGTTGTGCACGCCAACGCCCACCGGCAGGTCGCGGACGACGCGGTCCATCCGCGCCTTCAGGGCCGCGCCGAACACCTCGATGTTGGCGCCGGCCTTCATGCCGATCGCCAGGCCGATGGCGGTCTGGCCGTTGAAGCGGAACATCGGCGACGGCGGATCGACATAGCCGCGCTCGATATCGGCGATGTCGGCCAGGCGGAAGAAGCGGTCGTTGATGCGCAGGTTCACCGTCTGCAGGTCCTTCTCCGAGGCGAACTGCCCGGTGGTGCGCACCGAGATGCGCTCGGGCCCGGCCTCGATCACCCCGGCCGGGGTCACCGCGTTCTGCTGCTGCAGGGCCTGCATGGCCTGGCCCTGGTCGATGCCCAGCGCGGCCAGCTTGCGGGTGGAGAAATTCAGGTACAGCACTTCGTCCTGGGTACCGATCAGCTCGACCTTGCCGATATTGGGCACTTCGCGCACTTCGGCCCGCGCCACCTCGACATAGTCGCGCAGCTGGCGCAGGGTGAGGCCGTCGGCGGTGAAGGCGTAGATCGAACCGAACACGTCACCGAACTCATCGTTGAAGGCGGGCCCCTGGATGCCTGCGGGGAACTGTCCGCGGATGTCCTGGATCTTCTTGCGCACCTGGTACCAGATCTCGGGGATGTCCTTGGCCTTGGTGGTGTCGCGCAGGTAGACGTAGACCGTGGATTCGCCCGGGCGGGTATAGCTTTTCACGTAGTCGAGCGAATCGAGCTCTTCGAGCTTCTTCTCGATGCGGTCGGTGACCTGATACAGGGTCTCGTCCTGGGTGGCGCCGGGCCAGCGGGTCTGGATGACCATGGTCTTGATGGTAAAGGACGGGTCTTCCTCACGGCCGAGGTTGAAGTAGGAGAAGATCCCCATCAGCAGGCCGACGAACATCAGGTACCAGACGAAGGACTGGTGCTTCAGCGCCCACTCCGAGAGGTTGAAGCTTCCTTTCATTGCGCGTCCTCGTCGAAGGTGACCTTCTGGCCGGGCTTGAGGCTGTTCACTCCAGCGGTCACCACGCGCTCGCCGGGCTGCACGCCGGAGGCCAGGACGATGCTGTCGGCGGTACGCTCGATCAACGCGACGTCACGGGTGGCCACGGTTTTCTGCTGCGGATCGACCACCCACACCTGGGTCTTGCCGTCACGTTCGAGCAGCGCGGTCAGCGGCAACTCGCTGCGCGGGCTCACCGCCGAGGTCAGGGTGACGCTGACCGCGGTGCCCAGGTGGAAGGCATCGGGCGTGCTGGTCAGGGTCAAGCGGGCGCGACGGGTACGGGTGGTGGCGTCGGCCTGTGGCTCGAGCTCGCGCAGCGTGGCGGTGGTATTGATGGCTGGGTCGAGCTGCGAGGCGACGGTGAAGGTGAGGTCCTTGTTCAACTGTTCGGCGAGCGGAATCGGCAGGTCGATCACCGCCTCCTTGACGTCCGGACGGGCCAGGGTGACCACGGCCTGACCGGCGCTGACGGTCTGCCCCGCCTCGGCCTGCCAGGCGGTGACCACCGCCGCATGATCACTGCGCAGGGTGCTGTAGCCGAGCTGGTCGCGGGCCTGGCTGACCGCCGAGCGTGCCTGCTCCAACGCGGCGCCGGTGGTCTTCAGGTCGGTCTGGGCGATGTCCAGCTGGGCCTGGGCGCCGACTCCACGGTCGTACAGCTGCTGCTGGCGGCGGGCATTGGCCTGGGCGTTGATCCATTGCGCCTGGACCTTGGCCAGGTCGCCTTCGGCGGCGCGCAGCTGGTTTTGCTGGTCGGTAGGGTCGAGGGTGGCCAGGGTGTCGCCAGGGCTTACCCGGGCGCCGACATCCAGCCAGCGTCGGGCAATGCGTCCGGACACCCGGAACCCCAGGGTGCTTTCGTAGCGGGCCTGGATGGCGCCGGCAAAGCGGCCCAGCTGCGACTGTACCTGCGGCTCGACCAGCGTCGACAGCACCGGGCGTATCGCCTCAGGCGGCGCCTCATCGCCCCCGCAGGCAGCGAGCATCAGGCTGGCGGACACTATCAGCAACTGACGTTTCATGGTGCAGCCCCTCCGTCCTTGGCGCTGACCTTCTCGACCTGCATGCCCGGGTGCAGCAACTGCCCACCGCCCACCACCACGGTCTCGCCGCCC
Organism: Pseudomonas sp. RtIB026; assembly: GCF_016861355.2. Taxonomy (NCBI): domain Bacteria; kingdom Pseudomonadati; phylum Pseudomonadota; class Gammaproteobacteria; order Pseudomonadales; family Pseudomonadaceae; genus Pseudomonas; species Pseudomonas sp. RtIB026. Next base: position 373,102 of record NZ_AP023348.2, read on the forward strand.
TTGATACCGTCAGCGATCACCACCTTGCCGGTGAGGTAGCGCGCCACCTGGACCTTGCGCAACTCGACCTTGTCGCCCTCGCCCACCACCCACACCGCCGGCTCCTTCAGCGCCTTGGTCAGCGCCGACCACGGCAATTCGATGCTGGGCCGGCCCTGAGTGTTGCCGGTGGCCGTGACCGGTGAGCCCAACTGCATGCCCGCCGGCACGTTGCGCAGCGCGACCTTGACCTGCACCGTGCCGCTCTCGGCGGACACCGTCGGAGTGATCTCGCGGACCCGGCCCTCGGCCTTGATCGCCGGGTTGTCCAGCAAACTGACGACGACGCCCTCATCACTGGGGGACTTCACCAGCAGCGATTCGTAGACATTGAACACCGCGTCACGGTCGCCATCGACCGCCAGGCTGAAGATCGGCATGGTCGCCTGCACCACCTGGCCAACCTCGGCCTGGCGCGCGGTGATCACCCCGTCGGCTTCGGACACCAGCGCCGTGTAGCTCAGCTGCTCGTTGGCGTTGGCCAACTGCGCCTGGGCGGCCTTCAGCGCGCTCTGGCTGCTGCGCAGCGCGGCTTCGGCGGAATCGTACTCACTCTGGCTGGTGTAGCCCTTGGGCAGGAGCTTCTGTTGGCGCACGAACGCGGCGCTGGTCTGGGTGACCCGCGCCTGCTCGGCGAACACCTCGGCCTTGGCCGAATCAACGGTGTTCTGCAGGTCCTTCGGATCCAGGCGCGCCAGCACCTGGTTGGCCTTGACGTGGTCGCCGACATCGACGCCGCGGGCGATGATCTTGCCGCCTACGCGGAACGAAAGGTCGGTCTGCACCCGCGCCTGCACGTCACCGGTCAAGGTGACCCGGGCGGCAAAGTCGGTGGGCTGCACCTGTTGCACCGCGACCCGGGGCAATACCGGGGCAGCTTCTTCCTTGCCACAGCCCGAAAGCATGAACAGCAGCCCCAGGCAAACGACCATCGGCGGACGCGTTACCGTCATGCAGGCTCCTTGCTTCGACAAAGGGTGAGAGGGATGCGTTTGAAGCGTAGATCAGGGATGGACAAACGACACCGATGTCGGCTCAACAAAGCACAGCGCTATCGGCGATACTGCCAGCCAGACGCTCAAGGACACCGCCGATGCTGACCACCCTGGCCATTGCCAACTACCGCTCGATCAACCAGCTGGTGATGCCGCTGGGGCGGCTCAACGTGATCACCGGTGCCAACGGCAGCGGCAAGTCCAACCTGTACAAAGCCTTGCGCCTGCTGGCCGAGACCGCCCGCGGCGGTGTGGTCAATGCGCTGGCTGCCGAGGGCGGGCTGGAGTCGACCTTCTGGGCCGGCCCCGAGAAGCTCACCCGGCGCATGCTCAACGGCGAGGTGCCAGTGGAGGGCGGGCCACGCCAGCAGGCCAGGCGCCTGAAGATGGGCTTTGCCAGCGAAGACTTCGGCTACGCGATCAGCCTCGGCCTGCCCGAACCCAGCCGGTCGCAGTTCGCCCTGGACCCGCAGATCAAGCAGGAGACGATCTGGGCCGGCCCCCTGTGCCGCCCCTCCAGCCAGCTGGTGCAACGCAACGCAGGGATGATCAAGGCCCGTGACGGTCGCCAATGGCAAGTGCTGCACCAGCACATGACCGAATTCGACAGCCTGTTCGACCAGGTCGGCAGTCTCCAGGGCTCCCCCGAGGTGCCGCATCTGCGCGAGCAGATCCGCAGCTGGCGCTTCTACGACCATTTCCGTACCGATGCCGAAGCCCCAGCCCGGCAATCGCGACTGGGAACGCGCACGCCGGTGCTGCATCACGACGGCCGCGACCTCGCCGCCGCGCTGCAGACCATCGACGAGATCGGTGACCTGCAGGCCCTGCAGGACGCGGTGGGCGACGCCTTTCCCGGCGCCCGGCTCGCGGTCGACGCCCAGCCTGGCGGCCTGTTCGGCCTGCGTTTCCACCAGGCCGGGCTGCTGCGGCCGCTGAGCGCTGCGGAGTTGTCCGACGGGACCTTGCGCTACCTGTTGCTGGTGGCTGCCCTGCTCACGCCGCGCCCGCCGAGCATGATGGTGCTCAACGAGCCGGAAACCAGCCTGCACCCGGACCTGTTGCCAGCACTGGCGCGCCTGATCCGCCGAGCGGCGCAGCAATGTCAGGTGTGGGTGGTATCGCACGCGCCCCGGCTGGTGGCGGCGCTGGAGGAGGACGAGGGCTGCAACTCGATCCACTTGGAGAAAACGCTGGGACAAACCGGGATCGTCGGGCAGGGCATGCTCGATGAACCGGCCTGGTACTGGCCGGACCAAGGCTGAAAAGATCGCGGGGCAAGTCGCATCGGCGCACCGCCGCTCCCACGCCGGTCATTGGCGTGGGAGCGGGCTTGCCCCGCGATGGGTTGGCTCAGGCCTGCGCTGCGGCCTGGGCCGGACGGCGGGTCTGCGGCTGCGAGACGTTAGCCGCGGCGCCTTCTTCGATAGCCTGCTGGATCGCACGGCGGCGGCGCTCTTCGGCCTGGCGGCTGAAGTACCAGACCAGGAAGGTCACCAACGACACCGACAGCAGGATCAGGCTGGCCACGGCGTTGATCTCCGGCTTCACGCCCAGGCGCACGGCCGAGAACACTTCCATCGGCAGGGTGGTCGAGCCCGGGCCGGAGACGAAGCTGGCCAGCACCAGGTCATCCAGCGACAGGGCGAACGACATCATGCCACCCGCCGCCAGCGATGGCGCGATCATCGGGATGGTGATCAGGAAGAACACCTTCCACGGCTTGGCGCCCAGGTCCATGGCCGCCTCCTCGATGGACAGGTCCAGCTCGCGCAGGCGCGCCGACACCACCACCGCCACATAGGCGGCGCAGAACGTGGTGTGGGCGATCCAGATGGTGACGATGCCCCGTTCCTGCGGCCAGCCGATCATCTGTGCCATGGCCACGAACAGCAGCAGCAGCGACAGACCGGTGATCACCTCGGGCATCACCAGCGGCGCGGTGACCAGGCCACCGAACAGGGTGCGGCCCTTGAAGCGGGTGACCCGGGTCAGCACGAAAGCCGCCAGGGTGCCCAGCGCCACGGCGGCGACCGCCGTGTAGCAGGCAATCTCCAACGAGCGCATCACCGACCCCATCAGCTGGGTGTTGTCGAGCAGGCCGACGTACCACTTCACCGACCAGCCGCCCCACACCGTGACCAGCTTCGAGGCGTTGAACGAGTAGATCACCAGGATCAGCATCGGCAGGTAGATGAACAGCAAGCCGAGCACCAGCATCAGCTTGGAGAAACTGAAGCGTTTCATGCGCGGCCCTCCATCTCTTTGGCCTGGCTACGGTTGAACAGCAGGATCGGCACGATCAGGATCGCCAGCATCACCACCGCCAGCGCGGATGCCACCGGCCAGTCACGGTTGTTGAAGAACTCCTGCCACAGCACTTTACCGATCATCAGGGTTTCCGGGCCGCCGAGCAGTTCAGGGATGACGAACTCGCCCACCACCGGGATGAACACCAGCATGCAGCCGGCGATGATGCCGTTCTTCGACAGCGGCACGGTGATCTTCCAGAAGCTGTTGAAGGTGCTCGAACCCAGGTCCGATGCGGCTTCGAGCAGGCTCTCGTCGTGTTTCACCAGGTTGGCGTACAGCGGCAGGATCATGAACGGCAGGTACGAATAGACCACACCGATATAGACCGCCAGGTTGGTGTTGAGGATCTGCAGCGGCTGGTCGATCAGGCCCAGCCACAGCAGGAAGCTGTTGAGCAGCCCGTTGTTGCTGAGGATGCCCATCCAGGCATAGACGCGGATCAGGATCGCGGTCCAGGTCGGCATCATGATCAGCAGCAGCAGGACGGTCTGCGACTCCTTCCTGGCCTTGGAGATGGCGTAGGCCATCGGGTAGCCAATCAGCAGGCACAGCAAAGTGCTGAAGAAGGCCACCTTCAAAGAGCCGAGGTAAGCCGCGATGTACAGCTCGTCCTCGGTCAGCAGGCCGTAGTTGGCCAGGTTCAGCACCAGCTGCACCTTGCCTTCGAGATAGGTATAGATCTCGGTGTACGGCGGAATCGCCACGTCAGCTTCGGCGAAGCTGATCTTCAGGACGATGAAGAACGGCAGCATGAAGAACAGGAACAGCCAGATGAACGGCACACCGATCACCAGGTGCCGCCCCTCGGGAACAAGGCGCTGGAAGGCTCGCTTGAGCTTGCGAAGTTTCATGACCGCAGTACCACGCCGCTGTCGTCTTCCCACCACACGTAGACTTCGTCATCCCAGGTCGGGCGGGTGCCCTGGCGCTCGGCGTTGGCAACGAACGACTGGACGATCTTGCCGCCGGGCAGCTCGACGTAGAACACCGAGTGACCGCCGAGGTAGGCGATGTCGTGGACCTTGCCGCGCGACCAGTTGTGTTCGCAGGTCGGCTGCTCGGTGGTGACCAGCAGCTTCTCCGGACGCAGGGCGTAGGTGATGTGCTTGTCCTCGACCGAGGTGGTGACGCCATGGCCGACGTAGATCTTGCGCTCCAGCTCCGGGCTGGCGATGACCGCATGGCCTTCGGCGTCGTCGACCACTTCGCCTTCGAACAGGTTGACGTTGCCGATGAACTCGCAGACCAGGCGGCTGGTCGGGGTTTCATAGATATCAATCGGGCTGCCAATCTGGGCGATCCAGCCCAGGTGCATGATGGCGATGCGCTGGGCCATGGTCATGGCCTCTTCCTGGTCGTGGGTCACCATCACGCAGGTCACGCCCACGCGCTCGATGATCTCCACCAGTTCCAGCTGCATCTGCGAGCGCAGCTTCTTGTCCAGCGCGCCCATCGGCTCGTCGAGCAGCAGCAGTTTCGGGCGCTTGGCCAGCGAACGGGCCAGGGCCACGCGCTGGCGCTGGCCACCGGACAGCTGGTGCGGCTTGCGCTTGGCGTACTGGGTCATGTGCACCAGCTTGAGCATCTCGGCCACGCGGGCGTCGATCTCGGCCTTGGGCATCTTGTCCTGCTGCAGGCCGAAGGCGATGTTCTGCGCCACGGTCATGTGCGGGAACAGCGCGTAGGACTGGAACATCATGTTGATCGGCCGCTCGTAGGGCGGCATGTCGGTGATGTCGACGCCATCGAGGAAGATCCGCCCTTCGGTCGGACGCTCGAAGCCGGCCAGCATGCGCAGCAAGGTCGATTTGCCGGACCCGGAGCCACCCAGCAGGGCGAAGATCTCGCCCTTGCGGATTTCCAGGGACACATCGTCCACGGCTACCGTTTCGTCGAATTTTTTCGTGACCCGGTCGATCTTGACCAGCACCTGCTTGGGTTGCTGGCCACCCTCGAGGGCTTTCTTATAGGCACCGGAGGCAACTGCCATGAGTGAAACTCCCAACAAGATTTATGTGCCCGCCGCTGCGCTGGCGGGCCTGGATTGTTACTTGCCCGACTTGACCTTGGTCCAGCTGCGGGTCATCAAACGTTGCACCTTGGGTGGCAACTCGGCGTTGACGAACATCTTGTCCAGCACTTCCTGCGGTGGGTAAACCGCGGCGTCAGTCCTCACGGCCTGGTCCATCAGGTCGCCAGCCTTGGGGTTCGGGTTGGCGTAACCGACGTAATCACTGACCTGGGCGATCACCTCAGGTTTCAGCAAATAGTTGATGAAGGCGTGGGCCTCCTTGACGTTGCGGGCGTCCTTGGGAATCGCCAGCACATCGAACCAGAGGTTGCCGCCTTCCTTGGGAATGGCGTAGGCCAGTTTCACGCCCTTTTTCGCCTCTTCGGCGCGGGCCTTGGCCTGGAACACGTCGCCGGAGAAACCGGCGGCCACGCAGATATCGCCGTTGGCGAGATCGGAGATGTACTTCGAGGAGTGGAAGTAGGTCACGTACGGGCGCACGGCCAGCAGTTTCTCTTCCGCCTTCTGGTAGTCCTTGGGGTTGCTGCTGTTTGGGTCCAGGCCCATGTAGTTGAGCACCGCCGGAAGCATCTCGTCGGCCGAGTCGAGGAAGGCCACGCCGCATTTGCTGAGCTTCTTCATGTTCTCGGGCTCGAACAGCACCGCCCAGGAGTCGATCTTTTCGGTGCCCAGTACCGCCTTGACCTTCTCGACGTTGTAGCCGATGCCATTGGTGCCCCACAGGTAGGGGACGGCGTACAGGTTGCCCGGATCGTTCTTTTCCAGGCGCTTCATCAGCGCCGGGTCGAGGTTCGCGTAGTTGGGCAGCAGGTTGCGGTCGAGCTTCTGGAACGCGCCCGCCTTGATCTGCTTGCCGAGGAAATGGTTGGACGGCACGACCACGTCATAGCCGGTACGTCCGGCCAGCAGCTTGCCTTCCAGCGTCTCGTTGCTGTCGAAGACGTCGTATTTCGGGGTGATGCCGGTTTCCTTCTGGAACTCGGCGAGGGTATTCGGGCCGACGTAGTCGGACCAGTTGTAGATGTGCACCGTGGGCGCCGCTTGGACGCTGCAAGCCAGCGTCAGACCCGCTCCAGCCATCAAGGCCTTGCGAAAAACAGAAATAGACAAGTGGGTAGTCCTCACAATCAGTGCCTCAAGTGGCGGAAAAACTCGGCCGCACACGCAAAACCGGCGCGCAACTTACCTTCACGGCGTGGATGCCGCAAACTTATTTGCCGTTACCTGCCTCTGGGCCGGGAACCCCCGGCCCAGAGGGCCTTGCATCGGGCTTACTTGCCCGACTTGATCTTGGTCCAGCTGCGGGTGATATCACGCTGGGCAGCCTTTTCCGGCGCCTTGATGGCGTACAGCTGCGCCTTCACTTCCTCGGACGGATAGATGGCCGGGTCGCTGGTGATGTCCTTGTCGACGAACTCGGTGGCCGCCTTGTTGCCGTTCGGGAAACGCACGGCGTTGGTAATACCGGCCATCACTTTCGGCTGCAGCAGGTATTCCATGAACTTGTAGGCAGCGTCGACGTTCTCGGCGTCTTTCGGAATGGCGACCATGTCATAGAAGGTGCCGGCACCCTCCTTCGGAATGACATAGTTCAGCTTGACCTTGTCGCCAGCCTCGTGGGCACGGGCCTTGGACTGCTCCAGGTCACCCGAGTAACCGACCGCCACGCAGATGTTGCCGTTGGCCAGGTCCGAGATGTACTTGGAGGAGTGGAAGTAGGTGATCGACGGACGAATCTTCAGGAACAGATCTTCTGCCGCTTTCAGGTCTTCTTTCTTGGTGCTGTCGCTCGGCTTGCCCAGGTAGTGCAGCGCGGCCGGGATCATCTCGGTCGGTGCATCGAGGAAGCTCACGCCACAGCTTTTGAGTTTTTCGATGTTCTCGGGCTTGAACACGACATCCCACGAGTCGATCTTGTCCACGCCCAGTGCGGCCTTGACCTTCTCCGGGTTGTAACCGATGCCGATGGAACCCCACATGTAGGGGAAGGCAAACTTGTTGCCCGGGTCGCTGGCATCGCCAACAGCCTTGAGCAAGGCCGGGTCGAGGTTCTTCCAGCTAGGCAGCTTGGAGCGGTCAAGCTCCTGGTATACGCCGGCCTTGATCTGCTTGGCCAGGAAGTTGTTGGACGGCACGACGATGTCGTAGCCCGACTTGCCCGCCAGCAGCTTGGCTTCGAGGGTCTCGTTGCTGTCGAAGACGTCGTAGACGACCTTGATGCCGGTCTCTTTCTCGAAGTTGGCCACGGTGTCCGGGGCGATGTAGTCCGACCAGTTGTAAACGTGCAGCACCTTGTCGTCAGCCTGAACAGCGGTGGCCATGGCACCCATCAGGGCGGCGGCCAGCAACGTCTTGCCCAATTTCTTCATGCGTAATGCTCCAGAATTTATTATCAAGCCATCTGTTCAGCAGCCAGGTACCACGGGACGCGCGTTGGGCGACTAAACAGCCGTTAGTCTGGCAAGTTACAAGGCGCTGTTTCAACAGAAGCAGGGCCTTGCAACGACATTAATGTCACCTCGCCAGCCTAGCAGACTGTCATTTCACCGCTTCGTAGGTCAGATCCAGGCACTTGCGCGCCTTTTCCACCAGTTCGTCGATCTCTTCGCGACTGATCACCAGCGGCGGCGCGATGATCATGGTGTCGCCCACCGCGCGCATCACCAGGCCGTTCTCGAAGCAGTGGGTGCGGCAGATCATGCCGACGCCCTTGCCCTCGTAGCGGCTGCGGGTGGCCTTGTCCTTGACCAGCTCGATCGCGCCGAGCAGGCCCAGGCCGCGTACCTCGCCCACCAGCGGGTGGTCCTGCAGCTCACGCAGTCGTTTTTGCAAATACGGTGCCGTTTCGGTGCGGGCACGCTCGACAATCTTCTCGTCACGCAGGATGCGCAGGTTTTCCAGGCCCACCGCCGCCGCCACCGGGTGGCCGGAGTAGGTGAAGCCGTGGTTGAAATCGCCGCCTTCGCTGATCACCTTGGCCACTTTGTCACGCACGATCACACCGCCCATGGGGATGTAACCGGAAGTCAGGCCCTTGGCGATGGTCATCAGGTCGGGCGCAAGGTCGTAGTAGTCGGAGCCGAACCACTCGCCGGTGCGACCAAAACCGCAGATCACTTCGTCGGCGACGAACAGGATGTCGTACTTGGCGAGGATCTCCTTGACCTTCGGCCAGTAGGTGTCCGGCGGAATGATCACCCCACCCGCGCCCTGGATCGGCTCGGCGATGAACGCGGCGACGTTGTCCTCGCCGACTTCGAGAATTTTCTTCTCCAGCTGTTCGGCCGCCCACACGCCGAACTCGTCCGGGGTCATGTCGCCACCCTCGCCGAACCAGTACGGCTGCGGGATATGCACGATGCCCGGGATCGGCAGGCCGCCCTGCTCGTGCATGCCGCTCATGCCGCCCAGGCACGCACCTGCGAAGGTGGAGCCGTGGTAGCCGTTGATGCGGCCGATGATGGTCTGCTTGTGCGGTTTACCCTTGAGCGCCCAGTAGTGGCGAACCATGCGCAGCACGGTGTCGTTGCCCTCGGAACCGGAACCGGTGAAGAACACATGGGTCATGCCCTCGGGCGCCACGTCGGTGATCGCCTTGGCCAGCTCCAGCGCCGGCGGGTGGGCGGTCTGGAAGAACAGGTTGTAGTACGGCAGTTCGCGCATCTGCTTTTCTGCCGCCTGTACCAGCTCTTCGCGGCCATAGCCGACCGCCACGCACCACAGGCCGGCCATGCCGTCGAGGATCTTGTGCCCCTCGCTGTCCCACAAATGCACGCCCTGCGCCTTGGTGATGATGCGCGGCCCCTTCTCCTTCAGCTGCTTGTAGTCACTGAAGGGTGCAAGGTGGTGCTCGCCGCTCAGGGTTTGCCATTCACGGGTTTGCGGGTTGTTGACGCTCATGTGCCTCTCCATTTTCCGGTGGCCGCCCACAGGCGGCCTCAGGGTTGATCACACAGCAAACAGCAGGAACTCACGCTCCCAGGAGCTGATGACGCGCTTGAAGTTCTCATGCTCGGCGCGCTTGGTGGCGACGTAGCCGGTGATGAATTTCTTGCCCAGGTACTGCACCAGCGCGCGGCTGTTCTCCATGCGCTCCAGGGCGTCCTCGATGGTCAGCGGCAGGCGCAGGTTGCGCCGCTCATAGCCACGGCCCTGCACCGGCGCGCTGGCCTCGATGCCCTCGACCATGCCGATGTAGCCGCACAGCAGGCTGGCGGCGATGGCCAGGTAGGGGTTGGCGTCGGCGCCCGGCAAGCGGTTCTCGACCCGGCGGTTCTGCGGGCCGGCATCCGGCACGCGCAGGCCGACGGTACGGTTCTCTTCGCCCCACTCGACGTTCACCGGCGCCGAGGTGTCCGGCAGGAAGCGGCGGAACGAGTTGACGTTGGGGGCGAACAGCGGCAGCGCCTCGGGGATGAACTTCTGCAGGCCGCCGATATGGTGCAGGAACAGCTCGCTCATGCTGCCGTCGGCGTTGGAAAAGATGTTCTTGCCGGTGGCCACGTCGACCACGCTCTGGTGCAGGTGCATCGCGCTGCCCGGCTCGCCGGTCATGGGCTTGGCCATGAAGGTGGCGGCCACGTTGTGCTTGAGCGCGGCCTCGCGCATGGTGCGCTTGAACACCAGGATCTGGTCGGCCAGGTGCAGGGCATCGCCGTGACGGAAGTTGATTTCCATCTGCGCGGTGCCGTCTTCATGGATCAGCGTGTCGAGGTCCAGCTGCTGCAGTTCGCACCAGTCGTAGACATCTTCGAACAGCGGGTCGAATTCGTTGGCCGCCTCGATGGAGAACGACTGCCGCCCGGTTTCCGGACGGCCGGAACGACCCACCGGTGGCTGCAGCGGAAAGTCCGGGTCTTCGCTACGCTTGGTGAGGTAGAACTCCATCTCGGGCGCGACGATCGGCTGCCAGCCCTTGTCGGCGTAGAGTTTCAGGACCTTCTTCAATACGTTGCGCGGCGACAGCTCGACCGGGTTGCCCTTCTTGTCGTAGGTGTCGTGGATCACCTGGGCGGTCGGCTCGATGGCCCATGGCACGAGAAACACCGCGTTCTCGTCAGGGCGGCAGATCATGTCGATGTCGGCCGGGTCGAGCAGTTCGTAATAGATGTCGTCGTCGACGTAGTCGCCGGTCACGGTCTGCAGCAGCACGCTCTCGGGCAGGCGCATGCCTTTCTCGGCGATGAATTTGTTGGTGGGCGAGATCTTGCCGCGGGTGATGCCGGTCAGGTCGCTGATCAGGCATTCCACTTCGGTGATCTTGTGCTCTTTCAACCAATCGGTGAGCTGGTCGAGGTTGTGACTCATAAATACCTCAGGAGGTAATGTGGCGCGGTTGCAGGCAACCGGCGGCCACTGACGCCAGGCGTCGGGCAAAGTCGGCGCGCAGGGCGCCGAGGGGCCTGGAAAGGCCCGCGCCTTGATTCTGGATGCTGTGCATGGCTAAAGCAAAACCCCACGCGCGGGACCACAGCGGATACACACCGCGAGCGCGTGTCCGAGCAGAAAGCGAAGGGCAGAAGGAAAGGAGGTGTAGCGGTAAAGCGTTACGAGGTATGGCTTTTTTACGCGAACCGTCAATTATTGCGGCCAGCGCGGCGCCCTTTCGATGCAGGCGTGCGATGACCGGACGGCAACCGGGAGATGTACCTGAACGCACCGTGCATGCGGCGCTGACAGGTCTCGGCAAGCGGACCATGTGACCCTCGTATTATTGTGTTCTGGGTTGTGACCGAGCTTATCCTCGTTCATTTTTTTACACAACCTCTCCGTAAAAAATAAAACACGCCCCGCTCGGGATAACCCTTCAGGGCGAAAATAGCGGATAATGGCACGCCCCGATATGCAGCAAATCTGCCGTAGATGTGCCATTTAAGGGCATCATGGGCTTGGCTTGACTTCACCTGGTCTTTCCGATTGACTGGGGTTGCAAGCCCCCCTTGATTGATATTTTTAACAACAAAGGTGTTGCATCATGTCGGTACCCCCGCGTGCCGTTCAGCTTAACGAAGCGAACGCGTTCCTTAAGGAACATCCTGAGGTTCTCTACGTTGACCTTCTGATTGCAGATATGAATGGTGTGGTGCGCGGCAAGCGCATAGAGCGCACCAGCCTCCACAAGGTTTACGAGAAAGGCATCAACCTGCCTGCCTCCCTCTTCGCCCTGGATATCAACGGTTCGACCGTCGAAAGCACCGGCCTTGGCCTGGACATCGGCGACGCCGACCGCATCTGCTACCCCATCCCCGGCACCCTCTCCAACGAACCCTGGCAGAAGCGCCCGACCGCGCAGCTGCTGATGACCATGCACGAAATCGAAGGCGAGCCGTTCTTCGCCGACCCGCGTGAAGTGTTGCGCCAGGTGGTGAGCAAGTTCACCGACATGGGCCTGACCATCTGCGCCGCGTTCGAGCTGGAGTTCTACCTGATCGACCAGGAGAACGTGAACGGCCGTCCGCAGCCGCCGCGCTCGCCGATCTCGGGCAAGCGCCCGCAGTCGACCCAGGTGTACCTGATCGACGACCTCGACGAATACGCCGACTGCCTGCAGGACATCCTCGAAGGCGCGAAAGAACAAGGCATCCCGGCCGACGCCATCGTCAAGGAAAGCGCCCCGGCGCAGTTCGAAGTCAACCTGCACCACGTCGCCGACCCGCTCAAGGCCTGTGACTACGCAGTACTGCTCAAGCGCCTGATCAAGAACATCGCCTACGACCATGAAATGGACACCACCTTCATGGCCAAGCCCTACCCGGGCCAGGCAGGCAACGGCCTGCATGTACACATTTCCGTGCTGGACAAGGATGGCAACAACATCTTCACCAGCGAGGATCCCGAGCAGAACGCCGCGCTACGTCACGCTGTCGGCGGTGTGCTCGAGACCCTGCCCGCTTCGATGGCGTTCCTCTGCCCGAACGTCAACTCGTACCGCCGTTTCGGTGCGCAGTTCTACGTGCCCAACGCACCGAGCTGGGGCCTGGACAACCGTACCGTGGCCCTGCGCGTGCCGACCGGCTCGCCTGATGCCGTGCGCATCGAGCACCGGGTGGCCGGCGCCGACGCCAACCCGTACCTGATGATGGCGGCCGTGCTGGCCGGCGTGCACCATGGTCTGACCAACAAAATCGAACCGGGCGAGCCGATCGAAGGCAACTCGTACGAGCAGCTGGAGCAGAGCCTGCCGAACAACCTGCGTGATGCCCTGCGCGAGCTGGACGACAGCGAGATCCTCAACAAGTACATCGATCCGAAGTACATCGACATCTTCGTCGCGTGCAAGGAGAGCGAGCTGGAGGAGTTCGAGCATTCGATCTCCGACCTCGAGTACAACTGGTACCTGCACACCGTGTAAACGAAAACGCCGCCCACAAGGGCGGCGTTTTTCTTTGGCCCGCAGATACACCCATCCATGTGTAGGAGCGGCCTTGCGCCGCGAAAGGGGTGCGAAGCGCCCCCAAGATTTGTGCATCAATTCTGAAATTGCCGGGGCCGCTGCGCGGCCCTTTCCGGCCGGTCCGACGCCTCGGCAAGGCCGCTCCTACAGGGGCCGTATTTGCTGTCAGAGCGGCTTCTCGAAGATCTTCGAATTACGCTGGTAGTTGTACAGCGACGCCCGCGCCGCTGGCAGCCGTTCCACGCCACTGGGTGCGAAGCCGCGCTCACGGAACCAGTGCGCAGTCCGGGTCGTCAACACGAACAGGGTATTGAGCCCCAGCTTGCGCGCCCGCTCCTCGATGCGCTCGAGCAACTCGTCGCCACGCCCGCCATGCCGGTACTCCGGGTTCACCGCCAGGCACGCCAGCTCCCCGGCCTCGGAGTCGGCAATCGGGTACAGCGCCGCGCAGGCGATAATCATGCCCTCGCGCTCGACCACGCTGAACTGCTCGATCTCCCGCTCCAGCACCTCGCGCGAACGGCGCACCAGAATGCCCTGCTCTTCCAGCGGGCTGATCAGCTCCAGCAGGCCGCCGACATCCTCGATGGTCGCCTCGCGCACCACCTCGAACTGCTCCTGGGACACCAGCGTGCCGCCACCGCCACGGGTGAACAGCTCGGTCAGCAGTGCACCGTCCTCGGCATAGCTGACGATATGACTGCGCGCCACGCCGCCCTTGCAGGCCTCGGCGGCGGCATCCAGCAGCTCGGCCTGGTAGTCGCTGCCCAGGCGCTGCAGGTGCGGCGCAATGTGTTGTGGCCGCAGCTCGCGCACCAGCTGGCCATGGGCGTCCAGCAGGCCCGGTTCGGCGCCGAACAGCAGCAGCTTGTCGGCACCCAGCTCGATGGCGGCGCGGGTGGCCACGTCCTCGCAGGCGAGGTTGAAGATCTCGCCGGTCGGCGAATAGCCCAGCGGCGACAGCAGCACGATGGAGCGCTCGTCGAGCAGGCGGTTGATGCCCTTGCGGTCGACCCGGCGCACCTCGCCGGTGTGGTGGTAGTCGACCCCTTCGAGCACGCCGATCGGCCGTGCCGTGACCAGGTTGCCGGAGGCCACCCGCAGGCGCGAGCCCTGCATCGGCGAGGCCGCCATGTCCATCGACAGGCGCGCCTCGATGGCCAGGCGCAGGGCGCCGACTGCATCGATCACGCAGTCAAGCGTTGCCGCGTCGGTGATGCGCATGCCGTGATGGTAGTGCGGGGTCAGGCCGCGCGCGGCCAGGCGGCTTTCGATCTGCGGGCGCGAGCCGTGGACCAGCACCAGGCGCACGCCAAGGCTGTGCAGCAGCACCAGGTCGTGGACGATGTTGCCGAAGTTCGGGTGTTCGACGCCGTCACCGGGGAGCATGACCACGAAGGTGCAGTCGCGGTGGGCGTTGATGTAGGGAGACGCATGACGCAGCCAGTTGACGTAATCGGGCATGACAGGGCCTGTGGATAAGTGAACGGAGAACGAAAAGGCGCACAACGTTCGAAAGTCATCGTCGGAACAGGCTTGCGGTCACGCGCGGTCTCCTCTGGTCAGGGAAAGATCAATGGCTCAGGCAATAGTGCCGGATCAGGTCACGCAATAGACGCACGGTAGGCTCGATTCGTGACATTTCAAGGTATTCGCCGGGCTGGTGGGCACAGGCGATGTCACCCGGGCCGAGCACGATGGTCTGGCAACCGAGCTGCTGAAGATAAGGTGCTTCGGTGCCAAAGGCCACCGCTTCGGCTCGGTGGCCGGTCAGACGCTCGGCCACCCGCACCAGTTCGCTGTCGGCGTTCTGCTCGAACGGCGGCACTTCGGGGAACAGCGGCGCATAGTCGATACGCACTTCATGGCGCTCGGCCAATGGCGCGAGCTTGCCGCGGATCGCCGCGCGCAGCTGCTCGACATCCATGCCCGGCAGCGGGCGCAGGTCGAACTCCAGGGCGCACTGGCCACAGATGCGGTTGGGGTTGTCGCCACCGTGGATGCAGCCGAAGTTCAGGGTCGGCGTCGGCACCGTGAACTGCGGGTTGCGGTACTGCTCCTGCCAGGTGCGACGCAGGCCCATCAGCTCGCCCATCACCGCGTGCATGGCTTCCATGGCGCTGCGGCCCAGGCTCGGATCCGACGAATGGCCACTGCGGCCGAGGATGTCGATGCGGTCCATGAGGATGCCCTTGTGCATCCTGATCGGCTTGAGCCCGGTGGGTTCGCCGATAACCGCCGCCCGTCCGAGCGGCTGGCCGGCCTCGGCCAGGGCGCGGGCGCCGGACATCGAGCTTTCCTCGTCGCAGGTGGCGAGGATCAGCAGCGGTTGCTTGAAATCGTGTTCGAGCAGCGGGATCACCGCATCGATGACCAGGGCGAAGAAGCCTTTCATGTCGCAGCTGCCCAGCCCGACCCAGCGGCCATCGACCTCGGTCAGCTTGAGCGGATCGCTGCTCCACAGCTGCGGGTCGTAGGGCACGGTATCGCTGTGCCCGGCCAGCACCAGGCCGCCCGGGCCGGTGCCGCGGCTGGCCAGGAGGTTGAACTTGCCGGGGCTGACCTGCTGGATCTCGCAGGTGAAGCCCAGGTCATCCAGCCAGCCGGCCAGCAGGTCGATGACCGCGCGGTTGGACTGGTCCAGCGCGGGTTGAGTGCAACTGACCGAGGGCGCGGCGATCAGGGCGGCGAACTGGTCTTTCAGCGACGGCAACGGCATGCGCGGACTCCTTGGAAGCATGGCCCATCATAGCAACGCGAAAGCCTCGCGGGGCAAGCCTGCAAACCCCAAGAGGAGGCCTTCGTGGAAGCGGGCTTGCCCCGCGATGGCGCAAGCCTGCACACCCTCGCATTCGGATCTGGCAGCATCGCCGGACAAGCCCGCTCCCACGAACAAGGAATCAGGCCGTAACTGCGGTAGACTGCACGCCTACGACGCCCCCTTCCCGAGCCCGCGATGCACAAAGAAACCGAACTCAAACTCCGCGCCAGTCGCGAGACCCTTGCCGCGCTGCGCGAGCACCCCCTGCTGAAGAAGCGCAACAAGTCCGGCTGGCAGACCCGCGAACTGCTCAACCAGTACTTCGACACCCCGGAGCGCGACCTGTCCGCCGCCCGTGTTGCCCTGCGCCTGCGTCGCGATGGCGAGGTCATCATCCAGACCCTCAAGTGCCGTGGCCAGAGCGTCGCCGGGCTGTCCGAGCGCAACGAGCACGAGTGGCACCTGGACAAGGCCAAGCTCGACCTGAAGAAGCTCGACGCCGCCTGCTGGCCCGAGCAACTGGCCGAGCTGGACAAGAAGACCATCAAGCCGCTGTTCACCACCGACTTCACCCGCGAGTACGCCGAGATCTCCTGGGGCCGCGGCAAGGCGAAGGTGGTGATCGAGGCTGCGCTGGACCAGGGTTTCGTCATCGCCGGCAAGCGCAAGGAAGAGATCTGCGAACTGGAGCTGGAGCTGCGTGAAGGGGCCCCGGAAGCGCTGCTGGAGCTGGCCGCCGAGCTGTCCGCCAGCCTGGCCCTGATGCCCTGCGACATCAGCAAGGCCGAGCGCGGCTACCGCCTGCTCGATCCGGACAGCTACGAGCTGGGCCTGCCGGTGACCGAACTGCAGGCCGAGATGCCGCTGGACGACGCCTACGCCGCCCTCGCCTGGCAACTGCTGGGCAGCAGCCAGCGCCTGGCCGAGCAGTATCGCCACAATGGCCACTGGCGCCTGCTGCAGGACTGGGTTCGCTGCCTGGCCGAACTGCGCGCCCTCACCGCCAGCCTTGGCCAGGCCGCGCCGCGCCCGACCACCCGCGCCCTGCGCGCCAGCCTCGACGCGCTGCTGGAAGACTGGCGCCCGCTGGTGCTGGCCGGCAACGATGACGAGGACATTCGCCGCGCCGCCCCCGAGCAGTTCGCCGAAGAGCTGGAAGACCCGCGCTGGGGCCAGTTCTCCCTGGAGACCGCGCGCTGGCTGACTGCCCGCGCCTGGACCGCCGAGCGCAAGGGCCGTGGCGAGCGCCAGGGCAACGCGCAGCTGGCCAGCTGGCTGCAGCACCTGCTGGGCGAGGAGTCCCGCGCCCTGAAGCTGCCGCTGTACGTGCAGCGCCCGGAAGACCTGGCCGAGCAGCTGCCGCGCATCGAATGCGTGCAGGCGTGGCTGCACCACGCCCGCCAGGTGCTGGACCTGCCGCAGCAGGACCGTCTCTACGGCGAGCTGAACAAACTGCACGAGCTGGCCGAGCTGCCGCTGGTCGAAGAAGGCAAGGAAGAACTGCTCGAAGCCCGCATCGAGCAGGCCCGCGCCATCGAGCAGAACCGCGCCTGGAAGCATCTGCTCAAGGCCTGAGTCCGCGCCGCCCGCTCCTGCACTGCGTGGGAGCGGGCTTGTTCCACGATCGACGCTTCAGGGTCTCAACGGCAAGCTGGTGGTCGACTTGATCTCCGACAAGGCCACGATCGAGTTCACCTCCTGGATACCCGGCACGTTCGACAGCTTTTCGAAGAAGAACCGCTCGTAAGCCTCGATATCCGAGGTGACGATGCGCAGCAGGAAGTCCACCGCCCCCATCAGCACGTAGCATTCCAGCACTTCGGGAAAACCGCGGATGGCCTCGGTGAACTCGGCGAAATTCGACCGCCCGTGGGCGTTGAGCTTTACCTCGGCGAAGATCTGCGTGTTCAGCCCCACCTTCTTGCGATCCAGCAGGGTCACCTGCCCGCGGATCACACCCTCCTCCTTCAAGCGCTGGATGCGTCGCCAGCACGGCGACTGCGACAAGCCCACGCGCTCGGCGATCTGCGCACTGGACAGCGACGCGTCCTCCTGCAGCAATTCGAGGATGCGCCGATCATAGGCATCCAATTCGCCATGCATTATCAATTCTCCAAAGCTCAACTTAGCGAATTGAATTATTCGCAATAGATGCAAAACACTCAAATCATAGCGAAAAAATGCCACCGCCAACGTGCAAGAATTTCTCCACTTTCGCGGAGAAACGCCATGCACGCAGCCGAACACCCCAGGATCGATGCCTGGGCCGCCAACACCGCCCACAGCACCGTCCACTACCGCCTGCAGGCCGAGGCGGAACCGGACAGCCTGTGCCGGGTGCTCAACCTGTTCGCCCTGCAGTTCCTCACGCCGCACAGCGTGCAGGTCAGCCAGTGCGATGACCTGCTGGACATGGAAATCGGCATCGGCGGCCTGAGCTGGCACCGCGCCGAAGTCATCGCACAGAAACTGCGCAACCTGGTCTGCGTGGCCGATGTCAGCCTGGAATGCCGACCACGCCTGGCGCAGGCCGCCTCGGCCTGATCGCGCTCCGGCAAGATTCCGAAACCCTTTATTCACCCGACCGCCGCGCCCTCTGGCTAGCCTTGCCAGCGTCATGGATCACCTGGCAGGGATATCGCCATGTTCGCCAACGCTAGCCAAGACCTGGACCTGAACCGCCTGCTCGACGCCTTGCTCGCCGAACAGCGGATCGCCGCCTGCGACGCGCTCAAGGCGCTCGAACGGGCCAGGCAACACCCTGACAAGCATCCCCTGGAGCTGATCGCCGAGCTGGTCCTGGCAGACCCGTTGCACCCTGGCCAGCACCTGAGCCTCGACGCGCTCTGTCACTGGCTGGCGGGTCTGGTGGGCCAACCGTTCCTGCACATCGACCCGCTGCGGGTCGACCTGACACAGATCGCCAACCTGATGTCCGCGGCCTTCGCCGAACGCCACGGCATTCTCGCCGTGGCAGTGGACGACAGCAGCGTCACCGTGGCCAGCGCCCAACCCTATCGACGTGACTGGGAAGCCGACCTGAGCCAAGCCCTGGGCAAGCGCGTGCAACGGGTGCTGGCCAGTCCACGGCAGATCCGCCAGCTGACGCCCACCTTCTTCGGCCTGGCGCATTCGCTGCGCGGTGCCGGACAGCCCCCTACACCCGGGCTCGGCGAGCTCGAGCAACTGCTGGAGCTCGGCGCTAGCCAAGCGCAGGCGGACGCCGACGATCAGCATGTGGTGCGCATCGTCGACTGGATACTGCAATACGCCATCGAACAGCGCGCCAGCGATATCCACCTGGAGCCGCGCCGTGAACTGGGTCACCTGCGCCTGCGCATCGATGGCCTGCTGTACCCCGTCTATGCCTTCCCCGCCGGCGTCGCCCTGGCCATGATCAGCCGCCTCAAGCACCTGAGCCGGATGAACGTGGCGGAGAAACGCCGGCCACAGGACGGCCGCCTGAAAAGCCGCCTGGCGGATGGCGCGCAGATCGAACTGCGCCTGTCCACGCTGCCCACGCCATTCGGCGAAAAGCTGGTGCTGCGCCTGTTCGATCCGCAGCTACGCCACGAAACCCTCGAACACCTTGGCCTGGAGGCGCCCTTGCTCACCCAGTGGAAAGCCCTGCTGCAGCGACGCCAGGGTATCCTGCTGGTGACCGGACCCACCGGCTCGGGCAAGACCAGTACCCTGTACGCCAGCCTGCGCCACCTGGCCACGCCCCAGGTCAACCTGTGCAGCATCGAAGACCCCATCGAGCGACTGGAGCCTGCGATCAACCAGCTGCAGGTGCAACCAGGCCTGGGCCTGGGCTTCGCCGATGGCGTGCGCGCCCTGCTGCGGCAGGACCCGGACATCATCATGATCGGCGAGATCCGCGATCAGGAAACCGCCCAGGTGGCAGTACAAGCGGCCCTGACCGGCCACCTGGTGCTGTCCACCCTGCACACCGACGATGCCTGCGCGGCGATCACCCGCCTGCAGGAGCTGAAGGTGGCCGACTACCTGATCAGGGCCACGTTGCTCGGGGTCATGGCCCAGCGGCTGGTGCGCACCCTGTGTCCGTCCTGCCAAGGCATGGAGCACACTGATCGCCCGGCCTGCCAGACCTGCAGGGGCAGCGGCTTTCATGGCCGCACCGGGCTGTTCGAGCTGCTCCGGGTCGGCAGCGCGCTGCGCCAGCGCATTACCCCGGGCGCCGATCTGGAGGCGCTGCGCCAGCAGGCGGCCGCCGATGGCCTGCACGACCTGCGCCGCTGCGGGCGCCGGCTGGCCGAGCAACGGCTGACCTCCCTCGAGGAAGTGCTGCGGGTCTGTGGATAAGTAAGAAATCCCCTGTGTGGTCGGGAACTTGGCAGCGGAAAACCGGATCAAACCGGCATTCCGACAGCCCTCATCGACCGAGGTGATTCATCATGCGTTTCAAAACAGCCATCGCAGCCACCGTCCTCTGCTCGCTGCCCCTTGGCTCCGCCATGGCCGACACGTTCTGGCGCAACATCATCTCCTCCGGTGCCACCACTGCCTCGACCTACCTGACCTTCAAGGATCACAAGCTGATCGTCGCCGCCCAGGACGACGCCGGCAGCTTCGTCGCCAGCGAAGGCGCCATCCGCGGGCCGTTCCTGGAAGCCGCGATCCGCCAGGTGCGCGCGGACAACCCGGGCGTCCAGGCCAGCGACATGGAGCTGGCCAACGCGATCCTGGCCAAGAACGCCGTGGCCGAGTAATCATTCAAAACAAACGCTCCCTTCTGTAGGAGCGGCCTTGTGCCGCGAAAGGGCCGAAAGCGGCTCCGGCGATATCAGCTTGGTCCACGAATCGCCGGGGGTGCTTCGCACCCCTTTTCGCGGCACAAGGCCGCTCCTACAGGGGGTGGTTCCTCCTTCAGCGATACGCCTCCACCGGCACGCACGCACAGAACAGATTCCTGTCCCCATACACGTTGTCGACTCGGTTCACCGCCGGCCAGTACTTGTGCTGGCGCGCGTGAGCGCTGGGGGCGATGCCCTGCTCGATGCTGTATGGCCGGTTCCACGGCGCCAGCACGTCGGCCAGGGTGTGCGGCGCATGCTTGAGCGGATTGTCCTCGGCCGGCCAGTTGCCCTCCTGCACCTCGGCGATTTCCGCCCTGATCGCCAGCATCGCCTCGACGAAACGGTCCAGTTCGGCCTTCGACTCGCTCTCGGTGGGCTCGACCATCAGCGTGCCCGGCACCGGGAACGACATGGTCGGCGCATGGAAGCCGTAGTCCATCAGGCGCTTGGCCACATCCTCCTCGGTGATGCCGGTCAGCGCCTTGAGCGGCCGCAGGTCGAAGATGCACTCATGGGCCACCCGTTGGTTGCGCCCACGGTAGAGCACCGGGAAGGCATCGCGCAGCTGGCTGGCCAGGTAGTTGGCGGACAGGATCGCCACCTCGCTGGCGTCGGCCAGTTGCGGCCCCATCATGGCGATGTACATCCAGCTGATCGGCAGGATGCTGGCACTGCCCCAGGGCGCCGCGCTCACCGCGCTGTTGGTCGGCTCCAAGCCCGGCACCGGCACCACCGGGTGGCTGGCGACGAACGGCTTGAGGTGGGCGCGGATGCCGATTGGGCCCATGCCCGGACCGCCGCCGCCATGGGGAATGCAGAAGGTCTTGTGCAGGTTCATGTGCGAGACGTCGGCACCGATGTCCGCCGGTCGCGCCAGCCCCACCTGGGCATTGAGGTTGGCGCCGTCCATGTACACCTGCCCACCGTACTGGTGCACCACTTCGCAGATCTCGCGGATCCCCTCCTCGTACACGCCATGGGTGGAGGGGTAGGTCACCATGAGGCATGACAGCCGCTCGCCGGCGGCCCGGGCCTTGGCCTTGAGATCATCGAGATCGACGTTGCCGTCTTCGTCGCACTCGACGATCACCACTTCCATGCCGGCCATCTGCGCCGATGCCGGGTTGGTGCCATGGGCCGAGGACGGGATCAGGCACAAGGTGCGCCCGGGCTGGTGACGGCTGCGGTGGTAACGGGTGATGGCCATGAGCCCGGCGTATTCGCCCTGGGCACCGGAGTTGGGCTGCATGCAGATGGCGTCGAAGCCGGTGATCGCGCACAACCAGCTTTCCAGCTCGTCGATCATCGCCTTGTAGCCTTGCACCTGGGCGGCCGGGGCAAAGGGATGCGGCTGGGCGAACTCCGGCCAGGTGATGGGGATCATCTCGCTGCTGGCATTGAGCTTCATGGTGCACGAGCCCAGCGGAATCATCGACTGGTTCAGTGCCAGGTCCTTGTTCTCCAGCTGCTTGAGGTAGCGCAGCATCTCGGTTTCGCTGTGGTGCAGGTTGAACACCGGGTGCCCGAGGATCGGCGTACGGCGCACCAGCGCACCGGGGATGCCTTCGGGCAGCGCCTGCTGGTCGAGCGTGGCGATGTCCAGGCCGTGGTCGACGCCGAGGAAGATATCCAGCAGCTTGAGCACCGTGGCTTCGTTACAGGTTTCGTCCAGGCTCACCCCCAGGTGCCCGCGCCCGAGGATGCGCAGGTTGATGCGGGCAGCCTCGGCGCTCTCGATGATCGCCGCCTGGGTGCCGCCGACGTCCAGGGTCAGGGTGTCGAAGAAGTGCTGGTTGAGGCGCTTGATGCCCTTGGCTTCAAGGCCGGCGGCGAGGATGAAGGTCAGCCGGTGTACCCGCTGGGCGATGCGCTGCAGGCCTTCGGGGCCGTGGTAGACGGCGTAGAATCCGGCGATATTGGCCAACAGCACCTGGGCCGTGCAGATATTGGAGTTGGCCTTCTCCCGGCGGATGTGTTGCTCGCGGGTCTGCAGGGCCATGCGCAGCGCGGTGTTGCCGCGGGCATCGCGGGACACGCCGATGATGCGCCCGGGCATGGCCCGCTTGTAGTCGTCGCGGCAGGCGAAATAGGCCGCGTGTGGCCCGCCGTAGCCCATGGGCACGCCAAAGCGCTGGGTCGAGCCGAGCACCACGTCGGCCCCCAGCTCGCCCGGCGGCGTCAGCACCACCAGGCTGAGAATGTCGGCGGCGACGCAGGCCAGGGCCTGCTGGGCGTGCAGTTGCTCGACCAGCGGACGCAGGTCGCGCACCTCGCCGTGGGTGTCCGGGTACTGCAGCAACGCCCCGAACACCTTGTGCTTGGCCAGGTTATCCACAGAATCGATGATCAGCTCGAAGCCGAAGCCCTCGGCGCGGGTCTTGAGCACCGACAGGGTCTGCGGGTGGCAGTGCTCGTCGGCGAAAAAGGCATTGCTCTTGCTGCGTGCCACACGCTTGGCCATGGCCATGGCCTCGGCGGCGGCGGTGGCCTCGTCGAGCAACGAGGCATTGGCCAGGGCCAGGCCGGTGAGGTCGATGACCATCTGCTGGTAGTTCAGCAGCGCCTCCAGCCGCCCTTGGGCGATTTCCGGCTGATAGGGCGTGTAGGCGGTGTACCAGCCGGGATTCTCCAGCACGTTGCGCAGGATGACCGTAGGGGTGATGGTCGCGTGGTAGCCCATGCCGATCAGGCTGGTCCACAGCTGGTTCTGCGCGGCATGGCTCGCCAGCCTGGCCAGCGCGGCCTGCTCATCGAGGGCTGGCGGCAGGTCCAGCGGGCGGTTGAAGCGGATGCCCGGCGGTACCGTCTGCTCGATCAGTTCGCTGCGGCTGGCGACGCCAAGGGCGTCGAGCATGGCCTGCTGCTCCTGGGCATCGGGCCCCAGGTGGCGACGCAGGAAAGGGTTGGGCTCTTGCAGTTGATGCAGGGATGGCGACTGGGACATGGCGACGATCTCTTCCTGGACCAGTTCTCAAGGGAGACTTACAAGTCTAGGAAGGGATCGGCGATATTGCGGGAAAACTTGCTTTTACAATACCGGCCTCATCGCGGGGCAAGCCCGCTCCCACGATGTGTACCATGCGTGGGAGCGGGCTTGCCCCGCGATGAGGCCGGTCCTGTCACTCGCCGATCAGGGCTGCGTAACCAGCGGCATCCAGCAGCTTGTCCAGCTCGGACTTGTCGCTCGGCTTGAGCTTGAAGATCCACGAATCGTACGGCGATTCGTTGAGCAGTTCCGGGCTGTCGGCCAGTTCTTCGTTGACCGCGATCACCTCGCCACCCACCGGCGCGTAGATGTCCGAAGCTGCCTTGACCGACTCGACCACGCCAGCGGCGTCGCCAGCAGCGAACACCTTGCCGACTTCGGCCAGCTCGACGAACACCACGTCACCCAGGGCTTCCTGGGCGTGATCGCTGATACCCACGGTCACTGTGCCATCGGCTTCCAGGCGGGCCCATTCATGGCTTTCGGCAAAACGCAGGTCGGCGGGGATTTGGCTCATTGTCTTGTATTCCTCGTTAGGGTCAGCGGTCGGCCCGCCATTTGAATAATCAGATCAGGATCTTGCCATGGCGCACGAAGGTCGGCTTGACCACCCGCACCGGGTACCACTTGCCGCGGATCTCCACCTCGGCGCGGTCGCCGGTGGCCATCGGCACGCGGGCCAAGGCAATGGATTTGCTCAGCGTAGGCGAGAAACTACCACTGGTTATCTCTCCTTCGCCAATCCCGGATACACGGACCACCTGGTGGGCACGCAGTACACCGCGCTCCTCGAGCACCAGGCCGACCAGTTTTTCCTTCACGCCCTGCTCGATTTCCGCCAGCAGGCCGGCACGGCCAATGAATTCGCGCCCCGCCGGCTCCCAGGCGACGCTCCAACCCAGGTTGGAGGTCAGCGGGGTGTGGGCTTCGTCGATGTCCTGGCCATACAGGTTCATGCCGGCTTCCAGGCGCAGCGTATCGCGCGCGCCCAGGCCGCTCGGGGCGATGCCGGCGCCGACCAGGTCGTTGAAGAACGCCGGGGCCTGCGCGCCGGGAAGGATGATCTCCAGGCCGTCCTCGCCGGTATAACCGGTGCGGGCGATGAACCAGTCACCGTCGGCGAGGCCTTCGAACGGGCGCAGTTCGCGGATCAGCGCGGCACGCGAGGCGCTGAGCAAGGCGGCGACCTTTTCCCGGGCATGGGGGCCCTGGATGGCGAGAATGGCCAGGTCAGGGCGCACCTTGAAACCGACCTTGAAACCTTCGCTACGCGCTTGCAGCCAGGCCAGTACCTTGTCGCGGGTGGCGGCATTGGCCACCAGACGGTAGCCGTCCTCGGTGCGGTAGGCGATCAGGTCGTCGATCACCCCGCCGTCGGCGTTGAGCAGGGGGCTGTAGAGGGCCTTGCCGGGGCTTTCCAGACGCGTCACGTCATTGGCCAGCAGGTGTTGCAGCCAGGGTGTGGCGGCGCAACCGTCGATATCGATGACGGTCATGTGGGAGACATCGAAGACCCCGCAGTCACTGCGCACCTGGTGGTGCTCCTCGACTTGCGAGCCGTAATGCAGGGGCATGTCCCATCCGCCGAAATCGACCGTCTTGGCGCCGAGCGCCAGGTGCAGGTCATACAGAGGCGTACGCTGTCCCATGGGTTTCTCCTTCCGGGCGTGGCGAGGCGGCGGCGGTCGGCGATGTTCAATCATCACCTGTTCTTGTAGGACCCGTCGCTGCGAATGCCGCGCATTGTAGCCGCAAGGAGGCTGCGTGGCACCCTCAGCGCGGGTGGCCCGGACGATGGGCCGAGCGACGGATCAGGCCGATCACCGGCAGCAGGCCGACCAGCACCAGGGTCAGGGCCGGCAGCGAGGCCCGTGCCCATTCGCCCTCGCTGGTCATCTCGAACACCCGCACGGCCAGGGTGTCCCAGCCGAACGGGCGCATCAGCAGGGTCGCCGGCATCTCTTTCAACACGTCGACGAACACCAGCAGGGCGGCGCTGAGCGCACCGGGCACCAGCAACGGCAGATACACCTTGAAAAACAATCCCGGCCCGGCGACCCCGAGGCTGCGCGACGCCTCCGGCAACGACGGACGGATCCGCTCCAGGCTGCTTTCCAACGGGCCATAGGCCACGGCGATGAAGCGCACCAGGTAGGCCAGCAGCAGGGCCGACAGGCTGCCCAGCAGCAACGGCTTGCCCGCCCCGCCCAACCATTGCGACAGCGGCACCACCAGTTGGTTGTCCAGGTAGCTGAACGCCAGCATGATCGATACAGCCAGCACCGAGCCCGGCAAGGCATAGCCGAGGTTGGCCAGGCCGACCCCGGCGCGGATGGCCGTGGTCGGCGCCTGGCGCCGGGCGAAGGCCATCAGCATGGCCACACTGACCGTGATCAGCGCCGCCATGGCGCCCAGGTACAAAGTGTGCAGGACCAACCCGACATACCGCTCATCCAGATCGTGTCGGCCGCGCTGCCAGAACCACGCCAGCAACTGCAGCATCGGAATGACGAAGGCGCAGGCGAACACCAGCAGGCACCAGCCGCTGGCGGCCAATGCCTTGATCCCCCGCAGGTGGTACAGCGCCTGGCCTCGCGGCCGCTCATTGCCGCTGCGGCTGGCACCACGGGCGCGGCGCTCGCCATACAGCACCAGCATCACCGCCAGCAGCAGCAGGCTGGCCAGCTGCGCCGCGCTGGACAGGCTGAAGAAGCCGTACCAGGTCTTGTAGATGGCCGTGGTGAAGGTGTCGAAGTTGAACACCGCCACCGCGCCGAAATCGGCCAGGGTCTCCATCAGCGCCAGGGCGATGCCGGCGCCGATGGCCGGGCGCGCCATGGGCAAGGCCACCCGCCAGAACGCCTGCAGCGGCGACAGCCCGAGTACCCGCGCCGCCTCCATCAGGCCCTTGCCCTGGGCCATGAACGCGGTGCGCGCCAGCAGGTAGACATAGGGATAGAACACCAGCACCAGCACCGTGATCACGCCGCCCGTGGAGCGCACCCGCGGCAGGCGCATGGGCCCGAACACCTCGCGCAGGGCCGTCTGCACCGGGCCTGCGAAGTCGAGCAGGCCGACGAAGACGAACGCCAGGACATAGGCCGGAATCGCGAACGGCAGCATCAGCGCCCAGTCCAGCCAGCGCCGACCGGGGAATTCGCAGAGGCTGGTGAGCCAGGCCAGGCTCACCCCCAGCACGGTCACGCCGAGGCCCACCCCCAGCACCAGGGTCAGGGTGTTGCCCAGCAGGCGGCTCATCTGGGTGTCGAGCAGGTGCGACCAGATCTGCATGTCGACCGATTGCCAGGACAGCAGCAGGACGCTCAGCGGGAGCAGGACCAGGGCGGCGGTCAGGGAGACCGGCAGGTACCAGCGGCGTTGGGGGGTGTGGGGCAATGCAGGAGTCTCGGTTGCAGGTGGCGACCGCTGCGCGGTCGTTCGCGGCTAAAGCCGCTCCCACAGGGATCGCGCAAACCTGCCAGGCAGCGCAGAACCTGTGGGAGCGGCTTTAGCCGCGAAGGGGCCCTTGTAGGGCCCCGCAAGGATAAGCGCTGAAACTCAGTTCCAGCCAGCCCGATCCATCAAGCGAATCGCTTCGGCCTGGCGCTTGCCGGCGACTTCCACCGGAATGCTGTCGGCCTTGAAGCTGCCCCAGGCCGCGACTTCCGTCGAAGGCTTGACCTTCGGGTTGGCCGGGAACTCCTGGTTGATGTCGGCGAACAGCTTCTGCGCCTCCTCGCCGGTCATCCACTCCACCAGTTTCTTCGCCGCTTCCGGATGCGGTGCATGCTTGGTCAGGCCGATACCCGACAGGTTGACGTGCACGCCGCGATCAGCCTGGTTGGGCCAGAACAGCTTCACCGGCAGGTCAGGCTTCTCCTTGTGCAGGCGCCCGTAGTAGTAGGTGTTGACGATGCCCACGTCGCACTGCCCGGCGGCGATGGCCTGGAGCACCGCGGTGTCGTCGGAGAACACATCGGTGGACAGGTTGTTGACCCAGCCCTTGATCAGCTTCTCGGTCTCGGCCTCGCCGTGGTTCTCGATCAGCGTGGCGGTCAGCGACTGGTTGTAGACCTTCTTCGCCGTGCGCAGGCACAGGCGGCCCTCCCAGTTCTTGTCGGCCAGGGCCTCGTAGGTGCTGAGCTCACCCGGTTTGACCCGGTCGGTGGAGTAGGCGATGGTCCGCGCGCGCAGGCTCAGGCCGGTCCAGTCATGGGACGAGGCGCGGTACTGCGGCGGGATGTTCTGGTCGATGACCGCCGACTTGATCGGCTGCAGGATGCCCATCTGCTCGGCCTGCCAGAGGTTGCCGGCATCGACGGTGAGCAGCAGGTCGGCCACGCCGTTCTCGCCCTCGGCCTTGATGCGCTGCATCAGCGGGGCTTCCTTGTCGGTGATGAACTTGATCTTGACGCCGGTCTTGGCGGTATAGGCGTCGAACACCGGCTTGATCAGCTCGTCGATGCGCGAGGAGTACACCACCACTTCATCCGCCGCCTGGGCGGTGCCGCCGAACAGAGTGAGGGCCAGGGCGGCCAGTAGGGGCTTGCGGGGCAACATCGGGGGTACTCCTCGCTGGATTGAGAAGTGTAAATGGTAGTGAATCCCATTTTCTTGCTCATCTGTCGAGGAGTTACCGGATGTTGCAAGGGGCTGATTACGAGGGCTGCACAGCAGCACCGATCATTCGAAATTGCCCTGCAACTGGTGGATCTGCCGCCGCTGCTTCTTGTTCGGTCGCCCATCGCTGGTCATGCCCAGCGCGCCCGCCTTGCGCATCTCGGCCGCCTGTTCGCGACGTTTCACGCTCTCGGCCGTTTCCTCGTAGAGCGTCTGCGCCTCAGGCGCTCCGCGGCGCACCACCGACAATGCCCTGACCACCACGGTGCGCTCGTCGAAACCGGTGCGCAGCACGAACTCGTCGCCCACCCGTGGCTCCTTGCCCGGCTTGCAGCGCTCGCCCCGGCAGTGCACCTTGCCGCTTTCGATCGCCGCCTTGGCCAAGGCGCGGGTCTTGTAGAAGCGCGCCGCCCACAGCCATTTGTCCAGGCGTACCTTGTCGTCGTCTTCAGGCTTTTGTGCCATGGTCTTTCCTCGAATTCTGTCTTTCACGGAACTGTACTACCGTGACTGACGGATGCAAAAAGTCCGTGCCGTCATTACAGTTCACCTCCATATCCCCAGGGCACGCTTCGTGAAGACATTTGACCACCTGACTGTGATCGGCCTGCGCGAGTGGGTCGCCCTGCCCGAGCTGGGTGTCGCCGGCCTGCGCGCCAAGATCGACACCGGTGCCAGCACCTCCAGCCTGCACGCCACCGAGGTCGAACCGTTCGAGCGCGATGGCCAGCCATGGGTGCGCTTCACCGCGCACCTGGGCTCGGTGGTGCAGTTGCGTCACCGGCGTTGCGAGGCGCCGCTGGTGACCATGAAGACCATCAAGAGCTCCAACGGCCAGGCCCAGATCCGCTATGTGATCCGCACGGCCCTGGCGCTCGGTGACCGGGTCTGGGAAGTCGAATTCACCCTGGCCTGCCGCAAGAGCATGCGCTATCGGCTGCTGCTCGGCTCGAAAGCGCTCATCCATGGCCAGCTGGTGGTCAACCCAGGTCTGAAGTACGTCCAGGACAAACCGGCCTTCCCGGCCACCCTTTCCCCTGTCACAGGTGCTGCATGAAGATCGCTGTGCTGTCGCGCAATCCGCGTCTGTATTCCACCCGCCGCCTGGTCGAGGCCGGTATCCAGCGGGGCCACGAAGTGGTGGTGATCGACACGCTCCGGGCCTATATGAACATCGCCAGCCACAAGCCGCAGATCCATTACCGCGGCAAGCCGCTGGAGGGGTTCGATGCGGTGATCCCGCGCATCGGCGCATCGGTCACCTTCTATGGCTGCGCGGTGCTGCGCCAGTTCGAGATGATGGGCGTCTACCCGCTCAACGAGTCGGTGGCCATCGCCCGCTCGCGGGACAAGCTGCGCTCGCTGCAACTGCTGTCTCGGCGCGGTATCGGCCTGCCGATCACCGGTTTCGCCCACTCGCCGGACGACATTCCCGACCTGATCCAGATGGTCAACGGCGCGCCGCTGGTGATCAAGGTGCTCGAAGGCACCCAGGGCATCGGCGTGGTGCTGTGCGAAACCGCCAAGGCCGCCGAGTCGGTGATCGAGGCGTTCATGGGCCTGAAGCAGAACATCATGGTCCAGGAATACATCAAGGAGGCCGGGGGCGCCGATATCCGCTGCTTCGTGGTGGGCGACAAGGTGATCGCCTCGATGAAGCGCCAGGCCAAGCCGGGCGAGTTCCGCTCCAACCTGCACCGTGGTGGCGTGGCCAGCCTGATCAAGATCACCCCGGAAGAGCGCATGACCGCGATTCGCGCGGCGAAGGTCATGGGCCTGAGCGTGGCGGGGGTGGATATCCTGCGATCCAATCACGGGCCGCTGGTGATGGAGGTGAATTCATCGCCGGGGCTTGAGGGTATCGAGGTGACCACCGGCAAGGACGTGGCCGGGATGATCATCGAGCACCTGGAGAAGAACAGCGGGCCGAATCAGACACGGACCAAGGGCAAGGGTTGATGGTGCCTTTACCGGCCTCTTCGCGGCTGAAGCCGCTCCCACAGGTTTTTGCATGTTCTCTGTGGGAGCGGCTTTAGCCGCGAAGAGGCCCGTACAAACAACAACGATCAGACAGCGTTACGCGGCAACAACAACCCCAGCGGCAACCTCACCCGCGCCTCGATCCCGCCACCGGAGCGATTGCGCAACTCCACGTTGCCGCCATGCTGCGCGGCAATGCGCTTGACGATCGCCAACCCCAACCCGGTGCCCTTGCCGCCCCGTGCCCGGTCGCCACGGATGAACGGGTTGAAGATGGTCTCCAGCTCCGACTCGTCGATGCCCGCGCCACGGTCCAGCACGCTGAGCACCACATACGGCGCGCTCTGGTCGCCCGACACATAGGCCGCCACCTCGACGCCCTTGCCGGCGTGATGCAGGGCGTTGCCGATCAGGTTGCCCAGCATGCGCTTGAGCGACACCCGGCGCAGCGGGAACGGCGGGATAGGCTCCAGGCACAGCCGTACCTGCTCCTTGTGCTGGTTGTAGGGCGCCACCACTTCGTAGATCAGGTCGTTGAGGTCGACCTCCTCCACCGGTTCGTCGCGCCCGTCCCGAATGAACGCCAGGAACTGGTCGAGGATCGCGTCCATGTCCTCGATGTCGCGGACCATGTCCTCGCTGAGATCGCTGTCGTTGTCCATCAGAGACAACGACAGGCGCAGCCGGGTCAGCGGCGTGCGCAGGTCATGGGACACCCCAGCCAGCATCAGCTCGCGCTCACGCCCGGCCTGCTCGACATCCTCGGCCATCTGGTTGAACGCGCGGTACACCTCGGTCATCTCGCTGGGGGTGTCGCTGATCGGCAGGCGCACGCTGCGCCCCTGGCCCAGCTGGCGGGCGGCGAACACCAGGCGCTTGAGCGGCTGGTTGAGCTGGCGCACGAAGATCCACGCCGATGCCGTGGACAACAGGCCGATGGCCAGGAACCAGCCCAGTACGTTCCAGATCTTCTGCCCACGCAGCGGGTGCGGATACAGCGGCACCTTGAGCCAGCCCGGGCCCAGGCTCGGGGCATTCACCCACAGCGCGGGCGGCGCGTGGATGCGCAGCCGCACCTCGGTGTCGTCGCCCAGCTCGGCCTGCATCTGGCGCTGGTAGATCTCGCTGTAGGGCCAGTGCTGTTCGCCCTCCGGCACGCCGGCGCCGGTCACCCGGATCAGCCCGGCCGCCTCGGCGATCTGGTCACGGTTCTCTTCATCCGCAGCCCAGTAGGCGCGCAGCGTCAGGGCCACGCCGTGGCTGTACTGGCGGTCGACCAGCACGTCCTCGTTCATCAGCAGGTACACGAGCGTCAGTGCCTTGGAAAACAGCACGACGATCAGCACCAGCCAGAGGGTGCGGGCGAAGAAGCTTTGCGGGAACCAGAGAGGCGTTTTCATCGATCAACTACTGTACTGAAAGGGCCGGCCGTCACAGACGCAAACAGGGCGACCCGCGTGGGTCGCCCTGCTGCACCCTGACGAGCCGACAGGCTCATTTGCCGGCGTTTCCGTCCGGCACGAAGACGTAGCCCACACCCCATACGGTCTGGATGTAGCGTGGTTTGGACGGATCGGGCTCGATCATCCGGCGCAGGCGCGAGATCTGCACGTCGATGGAGCGCTCCAGGGCGTCCCACTCGCGGCCGCGGGCCAGGTTCATCAGCTTGTCGCGGGTCAGCGGCTCGCGGGCGTGCATCACCAGGGCCTTGAGCACGGCGAACTCACCGGTGGTGAGCATGTGTGTCTCTTCGCCGCGCTTGAGTTCGCGGGTGGCCAGCGACAGTTCGTAGTCGCCAAAGGTGACGGTCTCTTCCTCGCTGCCCGGCGCGCCCGGCACGCTCGGGGACTGACGGCGCAGCACGGCCTTGACCCGGGCCACCAGTTCGTCGGGGTTGAACGGCTTGGCCAGGTAGTCGTCGGCGCCCAGTTCGAGGCCCTTGATACGGCTGAGCTCGTCGCCCTTGGCGGTGAGCATGATGATCGGGATCTGGTTGTTCGACGCGCGCAGGCGCTTGCACGCGGACAGGCCGTCCTCGCCCGGCAGCATCAGGTCGAGGACCACCAGGTTGAACACTTCACGGGCCAGCAGGCGGTCCATCTGTTCGACGTTGGGCACGGTGCGGACACGGAAGCCCTTGCTGGTGAAGAAACGGTCCAGCAGGCTGCTCAGGCCCGGGTCGTCGTCGACGATGAGAATCTTGTCGCCTTCTGCGGCGTTTGCGGTGCTGGTCATGAATAACTCCTCTGATATCGCCGCGCATTATGGCGTAGCCATTGCAGCGCGTGCCGTGTGCATTGTTAGCAGATTTTTCCCCCGGCGCCACTTCCAGGCTTGTGGGAGCAACTGTCTTGCTCAATTTTTAGAATCTGGCGCGATCCCTGTGGGAGCGGGTTTATCGGACCGCCGCACCGCCGCGAAGCAGGCGACGCGGTGCCTGGCACCGGCTATGCCGGTGTTCGCGGCTGAAGCCGCTCCCACAGTGACCGTGCAGCCCTCAAGCCACGCGCCACGCCTGTGGGAGCAACTGTCTTGCTCAATTTTTAGAATCTGGCGCGATCCCTGTGTGCGGGTTTACCCGCGAAGAAACCAGCACGGTGCCTGACAAGGACTTGACCCTGTTCGCGGGTAAACCCGCTCCCACATCGGTATAATGCGCCGCTTTAAATCCTTGCCAGGTGGTTTTCATGGACAGCATCAACAGCCGTATCGCCGAGGAACTGGGCGTGCGCCCACAACAGGTCGAAGCGGCGGTGGGCCTGTTGGACGAAGGATCGACCGTGCCCTTCATCGCCCGTTACCGCAAGGAAGTGACCGGCAGCCTGGATGACACCCAACTGCGCCACCTGGAAGAACGCCTGCGCTACCTGCGCGAGCTCGACGATCGTCGCGCCAGCATCCTGGCCAGCATCGACGAGCAGGGCAAGCTGACCCCGGAGCTGGCCCGCGAGATCAAGCTGGCCGACACCAAGACCCGCCTCGAAGACCTGTACCTGCCGTACAAGCAGAAGCGCCGCACCAAGGGCCAGATCGCCCTGGAAGCGGGCCTGGGCGAGTTGGCCGACGGCCTGTTCAACGATCCGCAGCTGAACCCGGAAAGCGAAGCGGCACGTTTCGTCGACGCCGAAAAAGGCGTGGCCGACGTCAAGGCTGCCCTGGAAGGCGCCAAGTACATCCTCATGGAGCGCTTCGCCGAGGACGCTGCCCTGCTCGACAAGCTGCGCAGCTTCCTCAAGCAGGAAGCGGTGCTGACCGCCCGCGTGGTTCCCGGTAAAGAAGAAGAAGGCGCCAAGTTCCGCGACTACTTCGCCCACGACGAGCTGCTGCGCACCGCGCCGTCGCACCGCGCCCTGGCGATCTTCCGCGGACGCAACGAAGGCGTGCTGAGCGCCTCGCTGAAAGTCGGCGAGGAGCTGCCGGGCACCCTGCACCCGTGCGAGCTGATGATCGGCCAGCAGGTCGGCATCGAGAACCGCAACCGCCCGGCCGACAAGTGGCTGGGCGAAGTGGTGCGCTGGACCTGGAAGGTCAAGCTGTACACCCACCTGGAAACCGACCTGTTTGGCGAGCTGCGCGACAACGCCGAAGGCGAGGCGATCAACGTCTTCGCCCACAACCTGCACGACCTGCTGCTGGCCGCCCCGGCCGGTCCGCGCGCAACTCTGGGCTTCGACCCGGGCCTGCGCACCGGCTGCAAGATCGCCGTGGTCGATGCTACCGGCAAGCTGCTGGACCACACCACGGTCTACCCGCACGCGCCGAAGAACGACTGGGACCGCACCATTTCCATCATGGCCGCGCTGTGCGCCAAGCACTCGGTCGAGCTGATCGCCATCGGCAACGGCACCGCCAGCCGCGAAAGCGACAAGCTGGTGGCCGAGCTGGTCAAGAAATACCCGGCCCTGAAGATCACCAAGATCATGGTCTCCGAGGCCGGCGCCTCGGTGTACTCGGCTTCCGAGCTGGCTGCTCGCGAGTTCCCGGACCTGGATGTGTCGATCCGTGGCGCCGTGTCCATCGCCCGCCGCCTGCAGGACCCGCTGGCCGAACTGGTGAAGATCGACCCGAAATCCATCGGCGTCGGCCAGTACCAGCACGACGTGTCGCAGGTGAAGCTGGCCCGTGGCCTGGACGCCGTGGTCGAGGACTGCGTGAACGCCGTGGGGGTCGACGTCAACACCGCTTCCGTGGCGCTGCTGACACGCATCTCCGGCCTCAACGCGACCCTGGCGCAGAACATCGTCAGCCACCGCGACGCCAACGGCCCGTTCGCCACCCGTGCCGCGCTGAAGAAAGTCAGCCGCCTGGGCGAGAAGACCTTCGAACAGGCCGCCGGCTTCCTGCGCGTGATGAACGGCGACAACCCGCTGGACGCCTCGGCGGTGCACCCGGAAGCCTACCCGCTGGTGCAGCGCATCGCCGCCGACACCGACCGCGACATTCGCTCGCTGATCGGCGACAGCGGTTTCCTCAAGCGCCTGGATCCGAAGAAGTTCACCGACGAAAGCTTCGGCCTGCCGACCGTCACCGACATCCTCCAGGAGCTGGACAAGCCGGGTCGCGACCCGCGCCCGGAGTTCAAGACCGCCACCTTCCAGGACGGCGTCGAGGACCTCAAGGACCTGGAGCCGGGGATGATCCTCGAAGGCGTGGTGACCAACGTCACCAACTTCGGTGCCTTCGTCGACATCGGCGTGCACCAGGACGGCCTGGTACACATCTCGGCGCTGTCCGAGAAGTTCGTCAAGGACCCGCGTGAAGCGGTCAAGGCCGGCGACGTGGTCAAGGTCAAGGTCATGGAAGTGGACATCCCGCGCAAGCGCGTCGGCCTGTCCATGCGCATGAGCGACACCCCCGGCGAGAAAGTCGAGGGCAACCGCGGCGGCAACCGTGGCAACGGCGGCAACCGCCAGCAGCAGGCGCCGCGCCAGCGCGAGACCACCACCGCCGCGCCGGCCAACAACGCCATGGCATCGCTGTTCGCCAACGCCAAGCAGCTGAAGAAGAAGTGATGGACGTACCGAAAGCGTACGTCGAGAGCGCCTTCAGCCAGCTCCTGGGCTGCCGCCTGCAACGCCTGGACACGGGTGTTGCAGAGGTGGCCCTGGCGCTCGAGCCGCACCTGCGCAACCGCGGCCAGAAGCTGCACGGCGGAGCGATCTTCAGCCTGGTGGACATCGCCATGGGCCTGGCCTGCTCGGCCAGCCATGGCTTCGACCAGCAGAGCGTGACCATCGAGTGCAAGATCAACTACATGCGCGCCGTCAGCGAGGGCGAGGTGCTGTGCACCGCCCGGGTGCTGCACGCCGGGCGGCGCACGCTGGTGGTCGACGCCGACGTGCTTCAGGACGACAAGCTGGTGGCCAAGGCGCAGGGAACCTTCGCGGTTCTCTAGCTGACAGGCCCCCATCTGCGGTATTTTCGGCGTATTGCTGTACACCTGATCGCGGGGCAAGCCCGCTCCCACGAATGCTCACAGGCTTAGTGGGAGCGGGCTTGTCCCGCGATCAGACGCATACAGGCCAGCGACGGAACCGCGTAAACCAGGCGACAACGCCAGTTCCTTTCCCAACTACCCTTGTAGACCGTCATCCCTACCCCCATATTGGGGCGACTGACGCGTGAAGGAATCCATCTTGAGCGACCTCCTCAACCGCCGCCTGAGCCTGCTCGGCGACAATATCGACCTGCTCAAGCAGTGCCTGCACGGCATTGAGCGCGAATGCCTGCGGGTGACCAACGACGGTCGCCTGGCCCAGACCCCGCACCCCGAAGCCCTGGGTTCGGCGCTGACCAACGAGCAGATCACCACCGACTATTCCGAGTCGCTGCTGGAGTTCATCACCCCGGCCCTGGCCGACCCGGCCAAGGTGCTCGAGAGCCTCGACCAGATCCACCGTTTCGTCTACACCAAGCTGGGCGACGAATACCTGTGGAGCCCGTCGATGCCCTGCGCGCTGCCGGCCGAGGAAGACATCCCGATCGCCGAATACGGCAGCTCGAACATCGGCAAGCTCAAGCACGTCTATCGCAAGGGCCTGGCCCTGCGTTACGGCCGTACCATGCAGTGCATCGCCGGCATCCACTACAACTTCTCCCTGCCCGAAGCGCTGTGGCCGTTGCTGCGCGATGCCGAAGGCGGCGAGCAGGACGACCGCGACTACCAGTCCTCGGCCTATATCGCGCTGATCCGCAACTTCCGCCGCTACAGCTGGCTGCTGATGTACCTGTTCGGCGCGTCCCCGGCCCTGGACAAAGGCTTCCTGCGCGGTCGTGCGCACCAGCTCGAAGAGCTGGATGCCGAGACGCTCTACCTGCCCTACGCCACCAGCCTGCGCATGAGCGACCTGGGTTACCAGAGCAACGCCCAGGCAGGCCTGACGCCCTGCTACAACAACCTCGCCAGCTACACCGACAGCCTGCGCAAGGCGGTGGGCACGCCCTACCCGCCCTATGTCGAGGTCGGCACGCACAAGGATGGCGAGTGGGTGCAGTTGAACACCAACATCCTGCAGATCGAGAACGAGTACTACTCGAACATCCGCCCCAAGCGCGTCACCTACACCGGCGAGCGGCCAATCCAAGCCCTGACCTCCCGTGGCGTGCAGTACGTGGAAGTACGCTGCCTGGACATCAACCCGTTCCTGCCGGTGGGTATCGACCTGACCGAAGCGCGCTTCCTCGACGCCTTCCTGCTGTTCTGCGCGCTGGAAGAGAGCCCGCAACTGGACAACGGCGAGTGCGGCCAGTGCACCGACAACTTCCTCACCGTGGTCAAGGAAGGCCGCCGTCCTGGCCTGGAACTGCACCGTGACGGCCAGCCGATCGAGCTGAAAGTGTGGGCCAGCGAATTGATCGGCCGCATCGGGCAGTTGGCCGAGTTGCTCGACCATGCCCAAGGTGGCGACGAACATGCCAAGGCGCTGGAAGCGCAACAGGCCAAGGTCGATGACGCCTCGCTGACGCCATCCGCCCAGGTGCTGGCACGCATGGCCGAACACAACGAAAGCTTCATCAAGTTCTCCCTGCGCCAAAGCCGGAACCACGCCGAGACCTTCCGCGAGCAGCCGCTGCCCACCGAGCGCCAGCAGGCCTTCGAGACCCTCGCCCGCGAATCCCTGGCCGAGCAGTCGCGCCTGGAGCAGCAGGAGGTGGGTGACTTCGACCTGTTCGTCGGTGCCTACCAGGCCAGCATCCTGGCGATCAGCAACTGATGACCCGCCCCGCCACCCCGCGCAAGCCACGCGCCAGCAGCCAGGCCAGGATCGAAGCGATCCTCGCTGCGGCCCGCGAGCTGCTGGCCGGACAAGGGGTGGCGGCGCTGTCGATCTACAGCGTGGCTGAACGGGCGCAAATTCCGCCGTCGTCGGTGTATCACTTCTTCGCCAGCGTGCCGGCCTTGCTCGAGGCACTGACCGCCGACGTGCATCGGGCTTTTCGCGAGGCCCTGAACGCGCCCATCGACAGCACTGCATTCAGTACCTGGCCGCAACTGTCGCGTCTGATCGAGCAGCGCATGCTCGACATCTACACCGAAGATGCCGCGGCGCGGCAACTGATCCTGGCCCAGCATGGGCTGAGCGAAGTGGTGCAGGCTGATCGTCAGCACGACCTGGAGCTGGGCGAGCTGATGCACCGGCTGTTCGATCGGCATTTCCAGCTGCCGGCGATGCCTCGGGATGTGGATGTGTTCGCGTTGGCGATGGAGCTGAGCGACCGGGTGTATGCCCGCTCGATGCAGCTGCATGAAGCGATCACGCCGCGCATGGCGGAAGAGGGAATGCGGGTGTTCGAGGCGTATCTGGGGCTGTATCTGCCGCCGTTTCTGGCCAAGCGGTCGGCTTGAGATCCTTGGGGCCGCTTTGCGGCCCTTTTCGCAGCACGAGGCCGCTCCTACAGGGGTTATGCGATCCCCTGTAGGAGCGGCCTCGTGCCACGAAAAGGGCGCACAGCGCCCTCTATCCAGACCATCACAACTTGGCGATGGACACCTCGGTCGATTTCACGAAGGCGATCACCTCACTGCCCACCTGCAATTCCAGCTCCTTCACGGAACGGGTGGTGATCACCGAAGTGACGATACCGGAGGCGGTCTGCACGTCGATTTCCGACAGTACCGGGCCTTCGAGGATTTCCTTCACGGTGCCTTTGAACTGGTTGCGAACGTTGATGGCTTTGATGGTCATGGCGTCATTCCTTTTGCGGCTTCGAGGATTCAGTGAGCCCAACGCAACTGCGTGGGCAAGGGGGCTACAGGCTCCGGCTCGGGCGGGGTGCCCGGGACGGACAGAACACGGTTGAGCACTTCGCTTTCCAGCGCCGCCAGGCGGTGCGAACCCCGCACCCGTGGCCGTGGCAGGTCGACGACCAGGTCCAGGCCGACGGCGCCGTCTTCGATCAGGATCACCCGGTCGGCCACGGCGACGGCTTCGCTGACGTCGTGGGTGACCAGCAGCACGGTGAAACCGTGCTGGCGCCACAGGCGCTCGATCAATTGCTGCATTTCGATACGGGTCAGGGCATCCAGCGCGCCCAATGGCTCGTCCAGCAGCAGCAGGCGCGGCTGGTGGATCAGCGCCCGGGCCAGGGCCACCCGCTGCTTCTGGCCGCCGGACAACGCCGCCGGCCAGTCGTTGGCGCGATCGACCAGGCCGACCGCCGCCAATGCCTCCAGGGCGCGGGGCCGCCAGTTGCCGGACAAGCCCAGGCCCACGTTGTCGATCACTTTCTTCCAGGGCAGCAGGCGCGCGTCCTGGAACATCAGGCGGGTATCCTCGCGGGCCTCGGCCAGCGGCGCGGCCCCCGCCAACAGTTGGCCGGCGCTGGGTTGGTCGAGCCCGGCCAGCAGCCGCAACAAGGTGCTCTTGCCGCAGCCACTGCGGCCGACGATGGCGACGAACTGGCCGGCCGGAATGTGCAGGTCGATGCCGCGCAGCACTTCACGTTGGCCGAAGGTGCGACGCAGGTCCCGGGCCGCCAGGGGGATGCCACGCAGCAGGCGTGGCGGCTGTTCCTTGAGCACGGTCATCATGCGCCCTCCTTCTTCGCCACCTGGTACGCCGGGTGCCAGCGCAGCCACACCCGCTCCAGGCCCCGGGCGGCCAGGTCGGCCAGCTTGCCGAGCACCGCGTACAGGACGATGGCCAGCACCACAACATCGGTCTGCAGGAACTCGCGGGCGTTCATCGCCAGGTAGCCGATGCCGGCGTTGGCCGAGATGGTCTCGGCGACGATCAGCGTCAGCCACATGAAACCCAGGGCAAAACGCACGCCGACCAGGATCGAGGGCAGCGCCCCCGGCAGGATCACCTGGCGGAACAACGCAAAGCCCGACAGCCCATAGCTGCGCGCCATCTCCACCAGCGCCGGATCGACGTTGCGGATCCCGTGGTAGGTGTTCAGGTAGATGGGGAACAGCGTCCCCAGTGCCACCAGGAAGATCTTTGCCGACTCGTCGATGCCGAACCACAGGATCACCAGCGGGATCAGCGCCAGGTGCGGCACGTTGCGGATCATCTGCACCGAGCTGTCGAGCAGGCGCTCGCCCCAGTTCGACAGGCCGGTGATGAAACCCAGCAACAGACCAAGGCTGCCGCCGATCACGAAGCCCAGGCCGGCACGCCAGCCGCTGATAGCCAGGTGGGTCCAGATCTGGCCGCTGCGCACCAGCTCGACACCGGCACTGACCACCGCGCTCGGCGCCGGCAGGATGCGGGTCGACAGCCAGCCGGCGCTGACCGCCAGCTGCCATACCGCCAGCAGCAGGATCGGCAGGGCCCAGGGCGCCAGGCGCTTCGACCAGGTGGTGGGGGATGCACGACTCATGGCCCCGGTCCTCAGCTCTGCGACACGGACTTGGGCAGGATGTCGTTGGCGACCATTTCACCGAACGGGCTCACGTAGCCACCGGTCTTCGGCTGCTCCGGGCGCTGCACGTCCAGATGCGGGAACAGCAGCTCGGCGACGCGGTACGACTCCTCCAGGTGTGGATAACCGGAGAAGATGAACGTGTCGATGCCAAGATCGGCGTATTCCTTGACCCGCGCCGCGACGGTCGGGCCATCGCCCACCAGCGCGGTACCGGCACCGCCACGCACCAGGCCGACACCGGCCCACAGGTTCGGCGCCACTTCCAGCTTGTCGCGCTTGCCACCGTGCAGGGCGGCCATGCGCTGCTGGCCGACCGAGTCGAAACGCGCCAGCGACGCCTGGGCGCGGGCAATGGTGTCGTCGTCCAGGTGCGAGATCAGCCTGTCGGCGGCGGCCCAGGCCTCCTCGTTAGTTTCCCGCACGATCACGTGCAAGCGGATGCCGAAGCGCACTTCACGGCCTTGGGCGGCAGCCTTCTCGCGCACCTGGGCGATCTTCTCGGCGACGGCCGCCGGCGGCTCGCCCCAGGTCAGGTACAGCTCGACCTGCTCGGCGGCCAGGTCCTGTGCGGCCTCGGAGGAGCCACCAAAGTACAGCGGCGGACGCGGCTGCTGGATCGGCGGGTAGAGCAGCTTGGCGCCTTTCACCTGGATGTGCTTGCCGTCGTAGTCAACGGTTTCGCCTTCGAGCACCTTGCGCCAGATACGGGTGAATTCCACCGACGCCTCGTAGCGTTCCTGATGGTTCAGGTGCAGGCCATCACCGGCCAGTTCGTCAGGATCACCGCCGGTCACCAGGTTGAACAGCGCACGCCCGTTGGACAGGCGATCCAGGGTGGCGGCCTGGCGCGCGGCCACGGTCGGCGAAATGATCCCCGGGCGCAGGGCCACCAGGAACTTCAGGCGCTCGGTCACCGGAATCAGCGAGGCCGCCACCAGCCAGGAGTCCTCGCAGGAACGTCCGGTGGGGATCAGCACGCCGCCAAAGCCCAGGCGGTCGGCGGCCTGGGCGATCTGGCTCAGGTAGCCGTGGTCGACGGCGCGGGCGCCTTCGCTGGTGCCCAGGTACTTGCCGTCACCGTGGGTGGGGAGAAACCAGAAGATGTTAAGGCTCATTGGAGTTGTCTCCTCAAGGGTGGCTCAAGCCGGGGCGACGCCCCGGCGCAGGCGAATCGTTCAAGGCGCGCTGGCGACCTTGGCCGGGGGTGTCCAGATCACGTCCTTGATGCTCAAGGGCTTGGGAATCAGCTTCAGGGCCTGGAAGGTGTCGGCAATCTTCTGCTGCGCGGCGATCACGTCCGGAGTCAGCGGCGCGGCGCCGTAGCCCTGGCGTTTCACCGAAGTCAGGGTGATGTCGGCGGGCAGGCCGAGCAGCGGCGCGACCTGGTCGGTGACCTGCTGCGGATTGGCCTGGGACCACTCGCCCACGGCGCGCACTTCCTCGACCAGGGTGTTGATCACCGCCGGGTGCTGGGTCGCATAGCTGCGGGTGGCGAGGTAGAACTGGTGGTTGTCGACCAGGTCCTTGCCGTCACGCAGGGTGCGTGCCTGCAGCTGTTGCTCGGCGGCGGCCTGGTACGGGTCCCAGATCACCCAGGCGTCGACGCTGCCGCGCTCGAAGGCGGCGCGGGCGTCGGCCGGCGGCAGGTAGACGGGCTGGATATCGGTGTACTTGAGGCCGGCGTCTTCCAGGGCGCGCACCAGCAGGTAGTGCACATTGGAGCCCTTGTTGAGGGCGACTTTCTTGCCCTTGAGTTCCTTCACCGACTGGATCGTCGATCCCTTCGGCACAAGGATCGCCTCGCTGTGCGGAGCTGGCGGCTCATAGGCGACGTACAGCAGGTCGGCACCCGCGGCCTGGGCAAACACCGGCGGGGTTTCGCCGGTCACGCCGAAGTCGATGGAGCCGACGTTGAGGCCTTCGAGCAGTTGCGGGCCGCCGGGGAACTCGGTCCATTGCACGTCGATGCCCTGTTCCTTCAGGCGCTTTTCCAGCGAGCCCTTGGCCTTGAGCAGCACCAGGGTGCCGTATTTCTGGTAACCGATGCGCAGGCTCTCGGCCTGGGCTTGGGTGATGGCGCCGAAGGACACAGCCGCCGCAAACAGGGCGACCAGACCGCGACGCAAGAAGACTGTGCGCATGGCGCTCTCCTGTGCGAGTGGGTTCGGGTAGCACCTGCTTGCCTCGTTGACGGGCGAGTAAGGTGGGAAAAACGGTCAAGCGGTATAGCGGGCGGTCAGATGCTCCAACGGGCACTGATCAGGCGTTCGTTGAGCTCGCCCGGCACCACCGGCCGAGGCCGGCGCGCCAGGGCGCTGTGGAACGTTTCCAGCGAATCCTGCAGGCGCTGCTCCAGGGCAGCGGCCAGTTGCGCGGGCCTGGCGCCTTCGCCGTAGGCGATCTGGCTGTCGTCGGCGAAGATCCCCTGCAGGGTCTC
Organism: Pseudomonas sp. RtIB026; assembly: GCF_016861355.2. Lineage (NCBI taxonomy): Bacteria > Pseudomonadati > Pseudomonadota > Gammaproteobacteria > Pseudomonadales > Pseudomonadaceae > Pseudomonas > Pseudomonas sp. RtIB026. The sequence goes on from NZ_AP023348.2 coordinate 415,348, forward strand.
CTGCGCCTTGAGGGCCGACAGCACGGGCTTGAGGGCGTAGTCCACGGCCAGCATGTGGGCGATGCTGCCACCGGTGGCGATCGGCAGGACCACCTTGTGTTCCAGGGCACGCTCGGGCAGCAGGTCGAGCAAGGTCTTCAGGGCGCCGGCGAACGACGCCTTGTACACCGGGGTGGCGACCACCAGGCCATCGGCCTGGGCCACCAGTTCATTGAAGTGACGCACCTGCGGGCTGTCGAAGCGCGCGTGGAGCAGGTCCTCGGCGGGGAATTCCCGCACCTGGAAGGTCACCACCTCGACGCCGCGCTCCTGCAGCCAGTCGCGCGAGCGCTCTAGCAGCACGCCGGAGCGTGAACGAAGACTGGGGCTACCACCGACAGAAACAACCAGCATTGAAAGCGCTTCCTTCGATTCGATTGCAGGGCCGCGAGGGGTTGTCCCCGCTGGATGGAAGTGACATTAACAGTTAGTCATATATATCTAGAAATCATATTTTCGTATTTATTTATTCCATATAGAGATATTCAGATTTATCTCTGTCGGAGCGGCCTTGTGCCGCGAAAGGGCCGCAAAGCGGCCCCGGCGATAAGTGCATTGACGCTGAAAATCCTGGGGGTGCTGCGCCCCCCTTTCGCGGCACAAGGCCGCTCCTACAGGCTTTCGGTAGACATAAAAAAGGGCCGTCGAAACGGCCCGAAGATCCCTGCTTGGCTAAGAGCAATGCAACGAGCAATACCTCATCGATTTGGTTGCGGGGTCAGTCGCAGATAGGGTTTCACCGCCCGGTACCCTTTCGGGAAGCGCCGCTTGATTTCGTCCTCGTCCTTGAGCGAAGGCACGATCACTACCTCGTCGCCGTCCTGCCAGTTGCCTGGCGTGGCGACCTTGTAGTTGTCGGTCAGCTGCAGCGAGTCGATCACCCGCAGGATCTCGTTGAAGTTGCGCCCGGTACTGGCCGGATAGGTGATGGTCAGGCGCACCTTCTTGTTCGGGTCGATGACGAACAGCGAGCGCACGGTCAGGGTGTCGCTGGCGTTGGGGTGGATCAGGTCGTACAGGTCGGAGACCTTGCGGTCGGCGTCGGCGATGATCGGGAAGTTGACCACGGTGTTCTGGGTCTCGTTGATGTCATCGATCCACTTGTGGTGCGAGTCGACCGGGTCCACCGACAGGGCGATGGCTTTCACGCCACGCTTGGCGAAGTCTTCCTTGAGCTTGGCGGTCAGGCCCAGCTCGGTGGTGCACACCGGGGTGAAGTCGGCCGGGTGGGAGAACAGCACGCCCCAGCTGTCGCCCAGCCATTCGTGGAAACGGATCTTGCCGGCGCTGGAATCCTGTTCGAAATCGGGGGCGATATCGCCGAGTTTGAGGCTCATGAAAGCGGCTCCTGTGCTGTGTCTGGCCTTGTGGGTTCAATGTGCCTGCTTCCGAATAAAAATAAAAAGAATAAATATCGATTTATTTATAACCATTAAGCATACGGATTCGCAGACACAAAAAAGCCTCGCACTAGGCGAGGCTTTCTTGATGCCGCTACGACTTACATGAAGGCGTAAGTGTAGTTGACGATGAAGCGAGTCTGATCCTGGTCGTTCGCAGCGCCCGAACCGGTGCCACGGTAGACGCCCTGGCGCAGGCTGAAGCCCAGGCCCTTGAGGGTGCCTTCCTGCAGAACGTAGTCGACGCGCGCGTCACGCTCCCACTCGCTGAAGGTACCGTGGCCGTCGGTGTTACGACCATCCTGACCGCGCAGGTAGGCGACCGAAGCCTTCAGGCCCGGCACGCCCAGACGGGCGAAGTCGTAGGAGTACTGACCGAAGGTGGTGTTTTCACCGGCCTTGGCGAACTGGTTGATCATGCTGTCGGTGAACAGGTAGAAGCTGGCGCCGCCCGCACCTTCGGCACGGCCGTTGCCATCAACGACACCGCCCTGGTTCAGCCAGACGAAGCCACCATCATCGTTGACCTGCTGATGGCCGAGCATCAGCGCGTGGCCACCGAGGGTATAGGTGAACATGGCGGACCAGGTCTTGTTGTCGACCTTGCCGGTTTCCTTGGCATAACCGCCGTTGTTGTTGAAGTTGTAGCCGCCACCGTGGCCGTTCTTGCCATCGCTGCTGCTGTCGAAGTAGCGCAGGTCGGTCTTGAACGACTGGTCGTCAGCGATCTTGAAGACGTGGGTGGCGCCCAGGAAGCTCTGCTTGTAGAAGTCTTCCAGGTTCGAGTAGTAGTACTGCAGGGTCAGGTCTGGAGTGAGCTTGTAGTCCAGGCCACCGTAGCGGAACTTGTTGCTGTCAGCGGTCGCGCCGTTGACCGACAGGCCGGTACGGTTGCTCGAGGCACGACCCATTGCGTGGGTCAGCTGACCGGCGTTGATGGTCAGGTTGTCGATTTCCTTCGAGGTGATGGTTGCACCTTCGAAGGTCTGCGGCAGCAGACGACCGTCGTTGGAGACCAGGATCGGCAGCATCGGTGCCAGGGCGCTACCGAAGTGCGCTTCGGTCTTGGAGAAGCGGGCCTTGGCGTTGGCGCCAACGCGTGCCCACTGGCTTACCGAAGAGCCGTCGGTATCGTCCGGAAGGAAGCCGGACTTGTGGTAGCCCTTGCCACCATCGAGGTGGATACCCCACACGGCCTGGGCATCGACACCGAAGCCTACGGTGCCTTCAGTGAAGCCGGAGATGTAGTCGAGCTTGAAACCTTGACCGGTTTCACGCTGATCCGGACGCTTGCCGGCCGGACGAGTCGCGGTTGCCGGAGTGGCGTGCGCTTCGCGGTTGTTGTTGTCGAAGTACATGGTGCGCGAGCTCAGGGACAGCTTGCTGTCTTCGATGAAACCGGCAGCGCCTGCTTGTTGGGCGAGAACCCCCAGTGCCACGGCCAGGGCCAGGCTGGACTTGTACATGTTTTGCTCCTCTACGTTCTAATTTTTGTGCGTCTCAAGCGGCGGAGTCTGCTGCCCCACTCACCCGGATTGGCGATTTAGCACAAATGCGTGACCGCCAAGTCAATCGCTAACGGTCGATCTGCGACTTTGGTCTAACCCGCCGACCTGCGCTACAGGATAATGACAATCCTATAAATCCAAAATGACCGTTTTATGAATCTGTAAGATTTTTACGGAATAACATCGGAACCATTCCTACGAAACGCTGTATCGACGCCGTCAATCATACCTTTAGGTTATGTGCAAACGTTTGCCGAGCTGTCGACCGATGGTACCCCCGCAGGAACCGAACAAGACTAGCCGTCTTGAGCGATTCCGCCAGCTTCCCACCTCGTGCGGGAGCGAGCCCGTAAACCGCGCAGGTTCAGAGCGTTTGGCTTTTAAGCTAATTCTAAAAAGTTATTTATTTACTATTTCTTAGATCATCTAGTCTTCTCGCCATCCATCCCAGAATGCCTGACGAGAGGTTCAACCATGATCCCGCATGCTCCGCTGCGCCTGTTCGCCGCCCTGACCCTCGCCAGTGCCAGCTGGCTGGCCCAGGCCGCCGACCTGACCGTCGCCTACCAGACCACCGTCGACCCGGCCAAGGTGGCCCAGGTCGATGGCACCTATGAAAAGGACAGCAAGGCCAGCATCGACTGGCGCAAGTTCGATAATGGCGCCGATGTGATCACCGCCGTCGCCTCGGGCGACGTGCAGATCGGCTACCTCGGCTCCAGCCCGCTGGCCGCCGCCGCCACTCGCAAGCTGCCGGTCGAGACCTTCCTGATCGCTACCCAGATCGGCGCCGGCGAGGCCCTGGTCGCCCGTGACAACATCAAGACCCCGCAGGACCTGGTCGGCAAGAAAGTCGCCGTGCCGTTCGTTTCCACCGGCCACTACAGCCTGCTGGCCGCGCTCAAGAGCTGGAACATCGACCCGTCGAAAGTGCAGATCCTCAACCTCGCGCCACCGGCGATCATCGCCGCCTGGAAGCGCGGCGACATCGACGCCACCTACGTCTGGGACCCGGCCCTGGGCGTGGCCAAGGAAAACGGCAAGGTGCTGATCACCTCGGGCGAGCTGGCCGAGAAAGGCGCGCCGACCTTCGATGCCTGGATCGTGCGCAAGGACTTCGCCGCCAAGCACCCGGAGATCGTCAAGTCGTTCGCCAAGGTCACCCTCGATGCCTACGCCGACTACCGCAAGGACCCGAAAGCCTGGCTGGCCGACAAGGACAACGTCGCCAAGCTGGTCAAGCTGTCCGGCGCCAAGCCTGCCGATATCCCGGTGCTGCTGCAGGGCAACGTCTATCCGCTGGCCGCCGACCAGGCCAGCGCACTGCGCGAGCCGACCACCCAGGCACTGACCGACACCGCCACCTTCCTCAAGCAACAGGGCAAGGTCGACGCCGTGCTGCCCGACTACTCGCCCTACGTCAGCGCCCAATACCTGCCCAACTGATCCGGAGCCCGTCATGGCCTTGCTCGAACTGGAGCGCATCAGCGCACAGTACCCCGGCGCCGCTACCCCGGTGCTGGCCGACATCAACCTGAGCCTGGGCCCGCGCCAGCTGCTGGTGGCCCTCGGGCCGTCCGGCAGCGGCAAGACCTCGTTGCTCAACCTGATCGCCGGCTTCGTTGCCCCCAGCGGCGGGCGCATCAGCCTCGACGGCGCGCCAGTGCAAGGCCCTGGCGCCGATCGCGGCGTGGTGTTCCAGGACGATGCCCTGCTGCCCTGGCAGGACGTGCTCGGCAACGTCGCCTTCGGCCTCGAGCTGGCCGGCGTGCCCCGTGTCCAGCGTGAAGCCAAGGCCCGCGAGATGCTGGCGCTGGTCGACCTCGCCGGCTTCGGCGAGCGGCGTATCTGGCAATTGTCCGGCGGGCAGAAGCAGCGCGTGGGCCTGGCCCGGGCGCTGGCCGCCGACCCGCGGGTGCTGTTGATGGACGAGCCGTTCGGCGCCCTCGATGCCTTTACCCGCGAACAGATGCAGGAGCTGCTGTTGCAGGTCTGGCAGCGCACCGCCAAACCGGTGTTCCTGATCACCCACGACATCGAAGAGGCGGTGTTCCTCGCCACCGAGCTGGTGCTGCTGGCGCCCAATCCGGGGCGTGTGGTCGAGCGTCTGCAACTGGACTTTGGCCAGCGCTACGCCGCTGGCGAGTCGGCCCGGGCGATCAAGTCCGATCCCCGCTTCATCGAAACCCGCGAGCACGTGCTGGCGCGGGTGTTCTCGCAACGTCAGGAGTCCGCATGAGCAGTATCGAATTGCCGGCCGCCGCCAAGCGGGCACCACGCACGCCTCCTGTCGTGAAAACCCGCAAGCCCTTGCCGACCCGCTGGATCAGCACCCTCACCCTGGCCTCCCTGTTGCTGGCGTGGTGGCTGGTAACCGCCGCCGGCTGGGTCGAACCCCTGTTCCTGCCCTCGCCCGCCGATATCCTGGCCAAGGGCTGGACGCTGCTTACCCAGGGCTACATGGATGCCAGCCTGTGGCAGCACCTGGGCGCAAGCCTGGGCCGTATCGGCCTGGCGCTGGTGGCGGCGACCCTGACCGCCATCCCCGTCGGCCTGGCCATCGGCTACAACCGCGTGGCCCGTGGCATCCTCGACCCGCTGATCGAGTTCTACCGGCCGATCCCGCCGCTGGCCTACCTGCCGTTGATCGTCATCTGGTGCGGCATCGGCGAGCTGTCGAAGGTGCTGCTGATCTACCTGGCGATCTTCGCCCCGATCGCCATCGCCACCGCCACCGGCGTGCGCACCGTCGACCCGGCCAAGCTGCGCGCCGCGCAGTCGCTGGGGGCCACCCGGGCGCAACTGATCCGCCATGTGATCCTGCCCAGCGCCCTGCCCGACATCCTCACCGGCATCCGCATCGGCCTTGGCGTGGGCTGGTCGACCCTGGTCGCCGCCGAGCTGATCGCCGCCACCAGCGGCCTGGGCTTCATGGTGCAGTCGGCGGCGCAGTTCCTGGTCACCGACGTGGTGGTGCTGGGGATCCTGCTGATCGCCCTGATCGCCTTCACCCTGGAAATGGGCCTGCGCGCCCTGCAGCGCAAGCTGGTGCCCTGGCATGGCCAGAGCCACTGATCCGTCACGACCATTCGCGGGGCAAGCCCGCTCCCACGCAGCCGTCTCACCTCGTGGGAGCGGGCTTGCCCCGCGATAGAACTTCTCGGCCTGCACGAGAAACGAACCTTCAAGCGAGACCGACATGAGCCTGACCATCACCCCTCTCAGCCCAGCCCTTGGCGCGCAGATCAGCGGCGTGGACATCAGCCGCGACATCACCCTCGAACAGCGTGATGCCATCGAGCAGGCGCTGCTCGAACACCAGGTGCTGTTCTTCCGCGACCAGCCGATCACCCCCGAGCAACAGGCCCGTTTCGCCGCGCGCTTCGGCGACCTGCACATCCACCCGATCTACCCCAATGTGCCGCAGACGCCGCAGGTACTGATCCTCGACACCGCGGTCACCGACGTGCGCGACAACGCCGTCTGGCACACCGACGTGACCTTCCTGCCGACTCCCGCGCTGGGCGCGGTGCTCAGCGCCAAGCAGTTGCCGGCCTTTGGCGGCGACACCCTGTGGGCCAGCGGGATCGCCGCGTTCGAGGCGCTGTCGGCGCCGCTGCGCACGATGCTCGACGGCCTGACCGCCACCCACGATTTCACCAAGTCGTTCCCGCTGGAGCGCTTCGGCACCACCCCAGAGGACCTGGCGCGCTGGGAAGCCACCCGGCGCAACAACCCGCCACTGTCGCACCCGGTGGTGCGTACCCACCCGGTCAGCGGGCGCAAGGCGCTGTTCGTCAATGAAGGTTTCACCACGCGGATCAACGAGCTGAACGAGCAGGAGAGCGAGGCGCTGCTCAAGCTGCTGTTCGCCCATGCGACGCGGCCGGAGTTCAGCATTCGCTGGCGATGGCAGGAAAATGACGTGGCGTTCTGGGACAACCGCGTCACGCAGCATTTTGCTGTGGATGATTACCGACCCAATCGGCGGGTGATGCACCGGGCGACCATCCTGGGGGATGCGCCGTTCTGAGCCCCTGGGAGGCCTTTGGCCTCCTTTCGCGGCGCAAGGCCGCTCCTACAGGAGATCACATTCCCCTGTAGGAGCGGCCTTGTGCCGCGATAAGGGCCGCAAAGCGGCCCCAGCGATCTACCTGACCAGATGCAGGTACTGCATGTGCCGCTCGTACTGGTCGAGGATGTCGTTGATGATCTGCTCCTTGCTGTAGCCCACCAGATCATAGTTCTGGCTACCTTCGCTCAAGTGCACCTCCGCCCGGTAGTAGCGACGGTTCTTCAACTCCTGGGTACCCAACCCACCCAACGCGAACGACGGCGTGAAGTAGCCACGCATCTGCACCTGGTAGATGAACGGCTGCTCCTCGCCATGGCCGATCTTCAGGCTGACGTTGTCATGGCTCGGATCGTCCTGGGTGATCAGCACCAGCCCCTTCTGCTCGAACACCTCGCGCACCTCGGCGATCGCCGGGCGCACCACGTCGTCCATGAAGCGATACACCTCGTCCCGCGACGGGAAGTGCACGGCCTGGCTCAGGCGCTGGCGCCAGCCGCCACGCCCACGCCGGGACTGGGCGAAGGGTGCCAGCGAATGCATCTGCGCGATCTGCCGCTGGCTTTCCAGGTAGAAGGCCTTGTGCAGCCCCCACATCATGCACAGCAGGATCAGCGAGAACGGCAGCGAGGTCAGCACCACCGCCGACTTCAGCGAATCGATGCTGCCGGCGAACAGCAGCGCGCTGGTGATCAGCGCGGTCATCGCGCCCCAGAAGATGCGCAGCCAGTTCGGGCCGTCCTCGTCGGCGCCACCGCCCTTGGCAGACAGCGTCGACAGCACCACCGTGCCGGAGTCGGCCGAGGTGACGAAGAACACGAAGCTGATGAACACCGTCACGGCGATCACCGTCTTGCTCCACGGGTAGGTTTCCAGCAGCAGGTACAGGCTCATCGACGGGTTGTCGATGGCCGACTGGCCGAGGGCGGTCATGCCGTGGTTGATCACCTGGTCCAGGGCGCTGTTGCCGAAGATCGACATCCACGCCAGGGTGAAGCCCAGCGGGATCAGCAACACGCCGAAGACGAACTCACGGATGGTGCGCCCGCGCGAAATCCGCGCGATGAACAGCCCCACGAACGGCGCCCAGGCAATCCACCAGGCCCAATAGAACACCGTCCAGCCACCCAGCCAGTCGCGTTGCTCGCCGTAGGCGTACACATCAAAGCTCTTGCGCGGCAAGGCGCCCAGGTAGTCACCAAGGTTCTGGATCAGGGTATTGAACAGGTGCTGGGTGGGCCCGGCGAACAGCACGAACAGCAGCAGCGCGCAGGCCAGGAACAGGTTGATGTCGCTCATCACCCGCACGCCCTTCTCCACCCCGGCGACCGCCACGGCCACCGCCGCGCCCATCATCAGGGTGATGAGGATCACCTGCACCCACTGGCTGTGGCTGATGCCAAACAGGTAGTCGAGGCCGGCGTTCAGGTGCAGCACGCCGAAGCCCATGTCGGCCCCCAGGCCAAACACCGTGGCGATGATGCCGAAGCCGTCCACCGCGTAGCCGATCGGGCCGTTGATGCGTTTGCCTATCAGCGGGTAAAGCGCCGAGCGCAGGGCCAGCGGCAGGTTGTGCCGGTAGGCGAAGTAGGCCAGCGCCATGCCGACGAAGGCGAACACGCCCCAGCCGTGCAGGCCCCAGTGCAGGAACAGGATCTGCATCGCCTGGCGCCCGGCCTCGGCCGTGCCGGCCTCGCCCTGCGGCGGCTGGAGCATATGGGTCAGCGGCTCGGAGACGCAGAAGAAGAACAGGGTGATGCTGATGCCGGCGGCGAACAGCATGCCGGCCCAGGACAGGTAGCTGAACTCGGGCTCGTCGTGGTCGGCACCAAGCTTGATCTTGCCGTAGCCGGACAAGGCGGTGACCACCACGAAGACCAGGTACAGGGTCATGGCCAGCATGTAGTACCAGCCGACGGTGTTGGCCGCCCAGTTCTGCGCCGCCAGCAGCCAGTCGCCGGCCGCCTGGGGCTGGGCGATGACGACCAGGCCGAAGAGGAGGATGAAGCTTGCCGCGAAGTAGAACACGGGGGGGTTCATGCGGATCTTGCCGTGGGCAAGGTCGGGGGTCGGTGCACTCATTGAACGGGCACCTCGTCGAAGGACGTGAGGTTCGGATTGAACGGGTTCAGCAAAGGCGATTCCTCCTTTTGAACACCGGCAATGGACCAGCGTTTTTCGTTGAACAAGCGTTCAAGTTAAACATGGATCGAGTTTCAATGCGACCCGATGCCGCTGGGCGGGGCATCGGCGGCGGCCCCTTCGCGGGTAAACCCGCTCCCACAGGGTCGCGCTGTCAGTCTGTTCAGCGCCGTACCTGTGGGAGCGGGTTTACCCGCGAAAAGGCCGGGGCAGGCTCAGCCCTTGTCCTGGCAATCCAACTGCAGGTTAGCCTGGGTAATATTGCTGTCAGCCGGCACGCTGCGAGTCAGCCAGACGTTGCCGCCGATGGTCGAACCCTTGCCGATGGTGATCCGCCCGAGGATGGTCGCACCCGCGTAGATGACGACGTCGTCCTCGACGATCGGGTGGCGTGCCAGGCCCTTGTGCAAGTTGCCCGACTCGTCGCTGGGGAAGCGCTTGGCGCCCAGGGTCACGGCCTGGTAGATACGCACCCGCTCACCGATGATCGCGGTCTCGCCGATCACCACGCCGGTGCCATGGTCGATGAAGAAGCTCGGGCCGATCTGCGCGCCGGGGTGGATGTCGATGCCGGTGGCCGAGTGCGCCAGCTCCGAGCTGATCCGCGCCAGCAGCGGCAGGCCGGCCTGGTACAGGTGGTGGGCCAGGCGGTGGTGGATGATCGCCAGGATGCCCGGGTAGCACAGCAGTACCTCGTCGACGCTGCGCGCCGCCGGGTCGCCGTGGAAGGCCGCGAGCACGTCGGTGTCCAGCAGCACGCGCAGGGCCGGCAGGGCCGCGGCGAAGTCCTGGATCAGGCGCAGGGCATGGCCATCGACATCGACCACATCGGTCTTGCCATGGCGCGCCGCGTAGCGCAGCTCCAGGCGGGCCTGGGCCAGCAGCGCGGTGAGCGCGGCGTCGAGGGTGTGGCCGACGTAGAAGTCTTCGCTCTCTTCACGCAGATCCACCGGGCCCAGGCGCATGGGGAACAGCGCGCCGCACAGCTGCTCGAGAATCTGTCGCAGCGCCTCGCGCGATGGCAGTTCGCGCCCGCCCTGCTCGCCGCTGCTGCGGCCGTTGCTGCTGCGCCACTGCTCACGGGCGCTGCGCAGGCCACTGACGATGCCCTGCAGTTGCCAGTGCCCGGTTGATGGTTGTTCGCTCACGGTGTTTCTCCTGCCGGATAGGCCAACTGTTTTTATCGCCGGGTAGGGCCCCTTCGCGGGTAAACCCGCTCCCACAGGGACCGTATTGCCCTTGAGGCTTGCGCTGGACCTGTGGGAGCGGGTTTACCCGCGAAGAGGCCAGCATTGGATGGATGCGATCAACGATACGTCAAATCTGCCTCTTGGAAAAAACAACGCTTTATTCCATCCTGAGCTAAGTCGGGCATAAGCGGCTGCAAAATGCAGAAACGGGAATAACAACATGATTTTTTATTATTTCCCGGCCTATGAAGCCCACCTCTATAGTCGCCACCTCACTACTTCCACAACAAGCGCGGGGCCTGCCATGACCAAATTCGCCAAACCCCTTCTCAACGCCAGCCTGGCGCTCCTGCTCGGTGCCGGCCTGCTCGGCCAGGCCTTCGCCGGCGAGCAGTTGAAGACCATCCAGGAGAAGGGCGTGATCAACGTCGGCCTGGAAGGCACCTACCCACCGTTCAGCTTCCAGGACGAGAACGGCAAGCTGGCCGGCTTCGAGGTCGAACTGTCCGAACTGCTGGCCAAGGAACTGGGGGTCAAGGCCAAGGTCCAGCCGACCAAGTGGGACGGTATCCTCGCCGCCCTGGAGTCCAAGCGCCTGGACGTGGTGATCAACCAGGTGACCATCTCCGAGGAGCGCAAGAAGAAGTACGACTTCTCCGAGCCCTACACGGTTTCCGGCATCCAGGCCCTGGTGCTCAAGGGCAGCGACAACGAGAAGAACATCAAGACCGCCGCCGACCTCGGTGGCAAGAAGGTCGGCGTCGGCCTGGGCACCAACTACGAGCAGTGGGTGAAACAGGACGTGCCGACAGCCGATGTCCGTACCTATGAAGACGACCCGACCAAATTCGCCGACCTGCGCAACGGCCGTATCGACGCCATCCTGATCGACCGCCTGGCCGCGCTCGAGTACGTGCAGAAAACCGCCAAGGACAAGAAACCCACCGCGCTGGCCGGCGAGAAATTCTCCAAGCTGGAGTCGGGCGTTGCCCTGCGCAAGGGCGAACCTGAACTGCTCGCGGCGCTGAACAAGGCCATCGACAAGCTCAAGGCCGACGGCACGCTGGCCAAGCTGTCCGAGAAATACTTCGGTGCCGATGTCACCAAATGATCGCTGAAAGCCTGCAACTCGTTGTCGATTCCGCGCCCTTCCTGCTCAAGGGCGCGGGCTATACCGTGCTGCTCAGTGTCGGCGGCATGTTCTTCGGCCTGGTGCTGGGCTTCGCCCTGGCACTGATGCGCCTGTCGAAGATCCTGCCGCTGGACTGGCTCGCCCGCATCTACGTGTCGTTCTTCCGCGGCACGCCGCTGCTGGTGCAGCTGTTCGTGATCTACTTCGGCCTGCCGCAGATCGGCATCGAGCTTGATCCGATCCCGGCATCGCTGATCGGCCTGTCGCTGAACATGGCGGCGTATATCTGCGAAATCCTCCGCGCGGCGATCTCTTCGATCGACCGTGGTCAGTGGGAAGCGGCGGCCAGCATCGGCATGACCCGCACCCAGGCCATGCGCCGGGCGATCCTGCCGCAGGCCCTGCGCACCGCACTGCCGCCGCTGGGCAACAGCTTCATCTCGCTGGTCAAGGACACCGCCCTGGCGGCGACCATCCAGGTGCCCGAGCTGTTCCGCCAGGCACAGCTGATCACCGCCCGGACCTTCGAGGTCTTCACCATGTACCTGGCTGTCGCGGTGGTCTACTGGATCCTCTGCAGCATCCTGGCGCACTTCCAGAACCGCATGGAAGCGCGGGTCAACCAGCACGACCAGGAGCAATGAGATGATCGTAGTACAAGGCCTGACCAAGCAGTTCAAGGGCCATACCGTGCTCAACGGCATCGACCTGACCGTGCAACCCGGCGAGGTGGTCGCCATTATCGGCCCCAGCGGCTCGGGCAAGACCACGTTCCTGCGTTGCCTGAACCTGCTGGAAACCCCCGATGCCGGACGCATCCAGATCGGCGACATCAGCATCGATGCCAATCGCCCGCTGGGCGGCCAGCAGGGTGCGATCCGCCGCCTGCGCCAGCAGGCCGGATTCGTGTTCCAGAACTTCAACCTGTTTCCCCACCGCACCGCCCTGGAGAACGTCATCGAGGGGCCGGTGATCGTCAAGAAGACGCCCCGCGACAAGGCCATCGAGCTGGCCAGGCGCCTGCTGGCCAAGGTCGGCCTGGCGGGCAAGGAAGACGCCTACCCGCGCCGCCTGTCCGGTGGCCAGCAGCAGCGGGTGGCCATCGCCCGCGCCCTGGCCATGGAACCCGAGGTGATCCTGTTCGACGAGCCTACCTCGGCGCTCGACCCGGAGCTGGTGGGCGAGGTGCTGGAAACCATCCGCGGCCTGGCCGAGGAAAAGCGCACCATGATCATCGTCACCCACGAGATGAGCTTCGCCCGCGATGTCGCCAACCGGGTGATCTTCTTCGACAAGGGGGTGATCGTCGAGCAAGGCGAGGCCAAGGCGCTGTTCGCCAATCCGCGGGAAGAGCGCACCCGCCAGTTCCTGCGCAAGTTCCTCGGCACCGCCGCCGGCCAGGAATGAACCCGATGCGCGGGGCTCACACCTCGCGCAGGTTGTGGCAACGCCTGAAACGGGCTTCCAGGTTGCGATCGGGCATCTGGTGGCTGCGCAGGGCGTTGAGGGTCTGCTCCACGTAATCGCGTGTCGTGCCATAGCGCCCCTTGGCGCTGGCGAGGATCTGGCTGAGCAAGGTGTCCGGCAGGTTGCCCGCGTAGCATGGCAGGTGCCGTTCCAGCACGAAGCCCAGGGCCTGGACCTTGCTGCCGTCGCCCAGACGGCAGCTGAGCCAGTGCGGGCGATAGGCCGGGAACGGCATTTCGCGCATCCACAGGGCCATCAGCGAATCGTCAAGGTTGCTTTCGTCCAGACGGTAGGCGAAACCACTGCAGGAACCGCCACGGTCCAGGCCGAACACCAGGCCCGGACATTCCGGTGTGCCGCGGTGCTCGTGGGACCACAGGTACAGGCCGCGGTGGTAGCCATGCACCCGTGCCCGCTGGCGCTCGACCGAATTGCACTCGGGGCGCCAGATCAGCGAGCCGTAGGCAAACAGCCAGACCGGGCCGCCTTCGTGCAGGGACATGGTTTCCTGCATCGAGCGCTGCAGTTGTTCGCGGGACAACTGTTGCCCGAAGTCGAGTGACGGCGGATAGGCTATTTGCCAGGATAAACTTTCAAGTGTCGACATGAGCTGCCGCCATTAATTCCTGTGAACTACAAAGTTGCGCGTTCCACTGCTGTTGATGCAGGGCCTGACCCTACGTCTTCGCGGGTAAACCCGCTCCCACAGGAGGTGTGCAGGGCTTGTGGGAGCGGGTTTACCCGCGAAGGCCCTGGCGCTTAACGTAAGGGATAAGACACTTGCGACTCAAGCCGGAAGACACAATTTCATTCAACCTTCCGCTGAACGGAAACTAATAATCCGAGTATAGCGAAACTTATTACCCGCACCGGTAATAATCCCCGCCCTATAATCAACAGGAAAATACTTGGTTATTAAACCCGGCACGCCCTTGCAGCGTGCGGGTTGTTTCAGCCGCGCGGCGCGTAGGCAAACACGTCGGCGCGCATGCGGTGGGCATCCATGCCGGCCTCGACCAACGCATCGAGGGTGGCATAGACCATGTTCGGCGAGCCGCTGGCATAGACATGCACCTGGTTCAGGTCGCCGATGTCCTCGCACACCGCCTCGTGCAGCAGCCCACAGCGTCCTTCCCAGCCGCACAGGTCGCTGACCACCTTGTGCAGGAACAGGTTGGGCAGGCGCTGCCACTCGTCCCAGTGCTCGATCTCGTAGAAATCTTCAGGCCGGCGCACGCCCCAGTACAGGTGCACCGGATGCTTGAAGCCCTGGGCGCGGCAGTGCTCGAGCAGGCTGTGCATCTGGCCCATGCCGGTGCCGGCGGCAATCAGTACCAGAGGGCCATCGGGCAGCTCCGCCAGGTGGGCGTCGCCGAACGGCAGTTCGATGCGTGCCAGTCCATTGCGCTGCAACTGCTGGATCAACTGCACCGCGCTGCTTTCCCGCGCCAGCACGTGCAGCTCGAGGTCGCGCCCACCATGGGGCGCCGAGGCGAGGGAGAAGGCCGCCTTGTCCATGCCCTCACGCTCGATCATCAGGTACTGCCCCGCGTGATAGCGCGGCGGCTTGCCGGCAGGCGCGCGCAGGCGCACGCGCCAGACGTCGCCACCGACCTCGACGCATTCGCTCACGGTACAGGCCAGCTTGCGCACCGGCAGCTCGCCCAGGGCCAGCACACCATCCCACAGCAACACGCAGTCCTCCAGCGGCTCGGCGATGCAGGTGAACAGTTCACCGTGATCGCGGACTTGGCCTTCCTGGCGAACACTGCCTTCCACCAGCAGCGCGGCACACACATGGCAGTTGCCGTTGCGGCAGCTGCTTGGGCAGTCGTAGCCCAGGCGCCGCGCCGCATCCAGAATCCTTTCACCCGGTTCGACCGCCAGTACCGCCCCGGAAGGCTGCAAGGTTACCTGCATCAATCTATTCCCAACTGGTCCCACAGCTCATCGATACGGCGGGTGACGGCCTCGTCCTTGACGATGACCCGGCCCCATTCGCGTGTAGTCTCGCCCGGCCACTTGTGGGTGGCGTCCAGGCCCATCTTCGACCCCAGGCCCGACACCGGCGACGCAAAGTCGAGGTAGTCGATCGGGGTGTTGTCGATCATCACCGTATCACGCTTGGGGTCCATGCGCGTGGTGATGGCCCAGATCACATCGTTCCAGTCGCGGGCGTTGATATCGTCGTCGGTGACGATAACGAACTTGGTGTACATGAACTGTCGCAGGAACGACCACACACCCAGCATGACGCGCTTGGCGTGGCCTGGATACTGCTTCTTCATGGTCACCACCGCCATGCGGTACGAGCAGCCTTCCGGCGGCAGGTAGAAGTCGGTGATCTCGGGGAACTGCTTCTGCAGGATCGGCACGAACACTTCGTTCAGCGCCACCCCGAGGATCGCCGGCTCATCCGGCGGTCGGCCGGTGTAGGTGCTGTGGTAGATCGGTTTCTGCCGGTGGGTGATGCGCTCGACGGTGAACACCGGGAAGCTGTCCACTTCGTTGTAGTAACCGGTGTGGTCGCCGTACGGGCCTTCCGGGGCCATTTCGCCCGGGTGGATCACACCTTCGAGGATGATCTCGGCAGTGGCCGGCACCTGCAGGTCGTTGCCACGGCATTTGACCAGTTCGGTACGGTTGCCGCGCAACAGGCCGGCAAAGGCGTATTCGGAAAGGGTATCGGGGACAGGGGTCACGGCGCCGAGGATGGTCGCAGGGTCTGCGCCCAGGGCAACGGCCACGGGGAACGGCTGGCCTGGGTGTTTCTCGCACCATTCGCGGTAGTCCAGCGCGCCGCCACGGTGGCTCAGCCAGCGCATGATCACCTTGTTGCGGCCGATCACCTGCTGGCGGTAGATACCCAGGTTCTGGCGGTCCTTGTTCGGCCCGCGGGTGACGGTCAGGCCCCAGGTGATCAGCGGCGCCACGTCGCCCGGCCAGCAGTGCTGGATGGGCAACTGGCCCAGGTCGACGTCGTCGCCTTCGACCACGATTTCCTGGCATACCGCGTCCTTGACCACCTTCGGCGCCATGGACACGACCTTCTTGAAGATCGGCAGTTTCGACCAGGCGTCCTTCAGCCCCTTCGGCGGCTCGGGCTCCTTGAGGAACGCCAGCAGCTTGCCGATCTCGCGCAGTTCCTCGGTCGATTCGGCGCCCATGCCCATGGCCACCCGCTCGGGGGTGCCGAACAGGTTGCCCAGCACCGGGATATCGAAGCCGGTGGGCTTTTCGAACAGCAACGCCGGGCCCTTGGCGCGCAGGGTGCGGTCGCAGACTTCGGTCATTTCCAGTACAGGGGAGATGGGAACCTGGATGCGCTTGAGTTCACCGCGCTGTTCCAGACCACGGATGAAGTCGCGCAGATCGCGATACTGCATGCAAGGGCCTCGTGTTGGGCGTATCGGTCGGGGTGCAGAGTGTAGCGCCGTTCACGCCTGGTTTGGGGGCAAAAATGAAAAGGGGCCGCTTCGCGGCCCATCGCGGCACAAGGCCGCTCCTACAGGGGGATGGATAATCCTGTAGGAGCGGCCTTGTGCCGCGATGGGCTGCGCAGCAGCCCCTATCAGTTCCGGCCTGAAACGCTTACTTGCGCTTCATCGACAGGAAGAACTCGTCGTTGGTCTTGGTCTGCTTGAGCTTGTCGACCAGGAACTCGATGGCGGCGATCTCGTCCATCGGGTGCAGCAGCTTGCGCAGGATCCACATGCGCTGCAGTTCGTCGTCGGCGGTCAGCAGCTCTTCGCGGCGGGTACCGGACTTGTTGATGTTGATGGCCGGGAACACACGCTTCTCGGCGATGCGACGGTCCAGGGGCAGCTCCATGTTGCCGGTACCCTTGAACTCTTCGTAGATCACTTCGTCCATCTTCGAGCCAGTCTCGACCAGCGCGGTGGCGATGATGGTCAGCGAACCGCCTTCCTCGATGTTACGTGCAGCACCGAAGAAGCGCTTCGGCTTCTCCAGGGCGTGGGCGTCGACACCACCGGTCAGGACCTTGCCGGAGCTCGGGATCACGGTGTTGTAGGCACGGGCCAGACGGGTGATCGAGTCGAGCAGGATGACCACGTCCTTCTTGTGCTCGACCAGGCGCTTGGCCTTCTCGATGACCATCTCGGCGACCTGCACGTGGCGGGTCGGCGGCTCGTCGAAGGTCGAGGCAACCACTTCGCCGCGCACGGTGCGCTGCATCTCGGTCACTTCTTCCGGGCGCTCGTCGATCAGCAGGACGATCAGGTGGCACTCGGGGTTGTTACGGGTGATGTTGGCCGCGATGTTCTGCAGCATGATGGTCTTGCCCGCTTTCGGCGGGGCGACGATCAGGCCGCGCTGGCCCTTGCCGATCGGGGCGCACAGGTCGATGACGCGACCGGTGAGGTCTTCGGTGGAACCGTTGCCGGCTTCCATCTTCAGGCGCTTGTTGGGGAACAGCGGCGTCAGGTTTTCGAAGAGAATCTTGTTCTTCGCGTTTTCCGGACGGTCGAAGTTGATGGTGTCGACCTTCAGCAGTGCGAAGTAACGCTCGCCTTCCTTCGGTGGACGGATCTTGCCGACGATGGTGTCGCCGGTGCGCAGGTTGAAACGACGGATCTGGCTGGGCGAGACATAGATGTCGTCAGGGCCGGCCAGGTAGGAGGCATCCGCCGAGCGCAGGAAACCGAAACCATCCTGGAGAATCTCCAGCACGCCGTCACCGGAGATCTCTTCGCCGCTTTTCGCATGCTTTTTCAGCAGGGCGAAAATCACGTCCTGTTTGCGCGAACGGGCCATGTTTTCGATGCCCATCTGTTCGGCCATTTCCAAAAGATCGGTAATCGGCTTTTGCTTGAGTTCTGTCAGGTTCATAAGGGGAGTGACGTAATCATGTAAGGAAGGGAGAAATTAAGCGTTGGCTTAATGAGGCCGCGCCGCTAGATGGCGACAGGATCGCGTACTGATTCGAATTAGGGATGCTTCGGCGACGGCGTGCAGAGGGCACTGGAGAAGCAGTGCGAGGCCGAATGTAACACTTGCTTTTTTCGACGTCTAGTGGTTTTGACCACCGTTTTCCGGGGCTATCCGTCTGGATGGGCGCGATAGCGGGGCTCGCCAGCCCTCAGGGAAAATGCCTACAACAGATAAAGAAAAGCCCCGCATTTGCGGGGCTTTGTCACATCACACGTTGGCGTCGAGGAACGCCTTGAGCTGCGACTTGGACAGCGCGCCGACCTTGGTGGCCTCGACGTTGCCGTTCTTGAACAGCATCAGCGTCGGGATGCCACGCACGCCGTGCTTGGCGGGGGTTTCGGCGTTTTCGTCGATGTTCAGCTTGGCGATGGTCACCTTGCCCTGGTATTCAGAGGCGATGTCGTCCAGCACCGGAGCGATCATCTTGCATGGGCCGCACCATTCAGCCCAGTAGTCGACCAGCACCGCGCCTTCAGCCTTGAGTACGTCGGCTTCGAAGCTGGCGTCGGTGACATGTTTGATAAGATCGCTGCTCATGGATATCTCCAGGTCGTAAGCATAAAAAAACGTTGCCCATCATAGCCGCACCCTGGCGCGACAGGAAGCCACAGCTGATTGAGTGTAACTATAGTTGTGCAAGACGCCACGAATCGAAACCGTCATGTCACGGTCATAACATTGCTATGACATTGCCATGCATCAAGCCTTGCCGTGCCGCTCGTTGGCGTATGCCGGCGATCGTGGCACGATTGCCGGGTTAACGACCGAGAACCTCCAGACCATGCCGCACACCACCGCGAAGAACCTGTCTCTGATCGCCGCCATCGACCTGGGCTCCAATAGCTTCCACATGGTCGTGGCCAAGGCCCATCACACGGAAATCCGCATCCTCGAAAGGCTTGGAGAAAAGGTTCAGCTCGCCGCCGGTATCGACGATGAGCGCAAGCTCAGCGAAGAAGCCATGGAGCGCGGCCTGGAATGCCTCAAGCGCTTCGCCCAGCTGATCAACGGCATGCCCCAGGGTTCGGTGCGCATCGTCGGCACCAACGCCCTGCGCGAAGCGCGCAACCGCAATGAATTCATCCTGCGCGCCGAAGCCATTCTCGGCCACCCGGTCGAGGTCATCTCCGGCCGTGAAGAGGCGCGCCTGATCTACCTGGGCGTGTCCCACACCCTGGCCGACACCCCCGGCAAGCGCCTGGTTGCCGACATCGGCGGCGGCAGCACCGAGTTCATCATCGGCCAGCGTTTCGAGCCGCTGCTGCGCGAAAGCCTGCAGATGGGCTGCGTGAGCTTCACCCAGCGCTACTTCCGTGACGGCAAGATCACCCCGGCGCGCTACGCCCAGGCCTACACCGCCGCGCGCCTGGAACTGATGAGCATCGAGAACGCCCTGCACCGCCTGACCTGGGACGAGGCCATCGGCTCGTCCGGGACCATCCGCGCCATCGCCGCGGCGATCAAGGCCATCGGCCAGGGCAGCGGCGAGGTCAACGCCGAGGGCCTGGCGGCGGTCAAGCGCAAGCTGTTCAAGCTCGGCGAGACCGACAAGATCGACTTCGAAGGGGTCAAGCCCGATCGGCGGACCATCTTCCCAGCGGGCCTGGCCATCCTCGAGGCGATCTTCGACGCCCTGGAGCTGCAGCGCATGGACCACTGCGACGGCGCCCTGCGCGAAGGCGTGCTGTTCGACCTGCTGGGCCGCCATCACCACGAGGACGTGCGCGAGCGCACCCTGAACTCGCTGATGGAGCGCTACCACGTCGACCAGGGCCAGGCCGCGCGCGTGGAGCGCAAGGCACTGCACGCCTTCGACCAGGTAGCCGCAGCGTGGGACCTGGAGCACGGAAACTGGCGTGATCTGCTGGGTTGGGCGGCGAAAATCCATGAAATCGGACTGGATATTGCCCATTACCACTACCACAAGCACGGTGCCTACCTGATCGAGCACTCCGACCTGTCAGGGTTCTCCCGCGAGGACCAGCAGATGATGGCCCTGCTGGTGCGTGGCCACCGCCGCAACATTCCCAAGGACAAGTTTGCCGAGTTCGGCGACGAAGGCGTCAAGCTGATCCGCCTGTGCGTACTGCTGCGCTTCGCCATCCTGTTCCACCATATCCGCGGCACCCAGCAGATGCCCAAGGTGGAATTGCAGGCAGGCGACAACAGCCTGGAAGTGGTGTTCCCGAGTGGCTGGCTGGAGCAGAACCAGCTGACCCAGGCTGACTTTGCCAACGAGGCGGAGTGGCTGGCGCGGGTCAATTTTGTTCTCAGCGTCCGGTAAACCGCGGGTCATGGCACCGGCTGCGCCGGTGTTCGCGGCACAAGGCCGCTCCTACAGGCGATAGTGGCCCCTGTAGGAGCGGCCTTGTGCCGCGAAAGGGCCGCAAAGCGGCCCCCATATCGGTACTACCGAACGTTCAGCACCGGATTGCTCAGCCGCTCCAGCAGCGTCGCCTGCACACTGCGCGGGTTCTGGTTGCCGGTCGGCGTGCTGCGCACGTAGCGCCCGTCCGGCTGCAGGGTCCAGGCCTGGGTGTTGTCGGTCAGGTACCCCTCCAGCTCCTTCTTCACCCGCAGCAGCAGCTTCTTGCCCTCCACCGGGAAGCAGGTCTCGACGCGCTTGTCGAGGTTGCGCTCCATCCAGTCGGCGCTGGACAGGTAGATCTGCTCCTCGCCGCCGTTGAGGAAGTAGAACACCCGGGTGTGCTCGAGGAAGCGGCCGATGATCGAGCGCACGTGGATGTTGTGCGACACCCCCGGAATGCCCGGACGCAGGCAGCACATGCCGCGCACTACCAGGTCGATGCGCACGCCCGACTGGCTGGCCTTGTACAGCGCCTTGATGATCTTCGCGTCGGTCAACGAGTTGAACTTGGCGATGATGTGCGCCGGCTTGCCTTCCAGGGCGAACTGGGTCTCCCGGGCGATCATGTCGAGCATGCCCTTCTTCAAGGTGAAGGGGGCGTGCAGCAGCTTCTTCATGCGCAGGGTCTTGCCCATGCCGATCAGCTGGCTGAACAGCTTGCCGACGTCCTCGGTGAGGGCGTCGTCGGAAGTCAGCAGGCTGTAGTCGGTGTACAGGCGGGCGTTGCCGGCGTGGTAGTTGCCGGTGCCCAGGTGCGCGTAACGGACGATCTCGCCCTGCTCGCGGCGCAGGATCAGCATCATCTTGGCGTGGGTCTTGAAGCCGACCACGCCGTAGATCACCACCGCGCCTGCGGCCTGCAGGCGGCTGGCCATCTGCAGGTTGGACTCTTCGTCGAAGCGCGCGCGCAGCTCGATCACCGCGGTGACCTCCTTGCCGTTACGCGCCGCGTCCACCAGGGCGTCGACGATCTCCGAGTTGGCGCCCGAGCGGTACAGGGTCTGGCGCACGGCGAGTACATGCGGGTCCTTGGCGGCCTGGCGCAGCAGGTCGATCACCGGGGTGAACGACTCGAACGGGTGCATCAGCAGCACGTCCTGCTTGCCGATCACGCTGAAGATGTTGTCGGCGTTCTGCAGCAGCTTGGGGATCGCCGGGGTGAACGGCGTGTACTGCAGCTCCGGGTGGCTGTCGAGGCCGGTGATGCTGAACAGGCGGGTCAGGTTGACCGGGCCGTTGACCTGGTACAGCTCGCTCTCGCTCAAGCTGAACTGCTTGAGCAGGTAGTCGGAGAGGTGTTTCGGGCAGGTGTCGGCCACCTCGAGGCGCACGGCATCGCCGTAGCGGCGCGAGAACAGCTCGCCGCGCAGGGCGCGGGCCAGGTCGTCGACTTCCTCGGAGTCCAGCGCCAGGTCGGCGTTGCGGGTCAGGCGGAACTGGTAGCAGCCCTTGACCTTCATGCCCTGGAACAGGTCATCGGCGTGAGCGTGGATCATCGACGACAGGAACACATAATTGTCGCCGGGGCCGCCGACCTCTTCCGGCACGCGGATCACCCGCGGCAGCAGGCGCGGCGCCGGGATGATCGCCAGGCCCGAATCGCGGCCGAAGGCGTCGACACCCTCGAGCTCGACGATGAAGTTCAGGCTCTTGTTCACCAGCAGCGGGAACGGGTGGGTCGGGTCGAGGCCGATCGGGGTGATGATCGGCGCGATCTCGTCGCGGAAGTAGCGGCGCACCCAGGTCTTGAGCTTGGGCGTCCAGTAGCGCCGGCGGATGAAGCGAATGGCGTGCTTCTCCAGCTCCGGCAGCAGCACGTCGTTGAGGATCGCATATTGGCGGTCCACCTCAATGTGCACCAGTTCGCTGATGCGCGCCAGCGCCTGGTGCGGCTGCAGGCCGTCGGCGCCGGCCTGTTCGCGGGCGAAGTTGATCTGCTTCTTCAGGCCCGCCACGCGGATCTCGAAGAACTCGTCGAGGTTGCTGGAGAAGATCAGCAGGAACTTCAGGCGCTCGAGCAGCGGATACGACTCATCCAGCGCCTGCTCCAGCACGCGGATGTTGAACTGCAGCTGCGAGAGCTCGCGATGAATGTACAGGCTGCTGTCGTCCAGGCTCGGCACGGCGATCGCCGGAGCCGGCGCAGGCGCGGGTGCCGGGGCGGCTTCGGCGACCGCTTCCGGTTCCACTACCGCTGGCAGGTCGGGCGGGGTCTGCACCATCTCTTCGGGCACGGCCTGGGCATCCTTGATCTCGACAGGGGTTAGCACTTCGTTATTCATCTGACGTTCCTGGAGGGCGTTACTGCCCTCTCATCAATTGAGCGGCACGCACGGCGAAATAGGTCAGGATGCCATCAGCGCCTGCCCGTTTGAAAGCGGTGAGGGATTCGAGGATCACGGCCTCGCTGAGCCAGCCGTTCTGGATCGCGGCCATGTGCATGGCGTACTCGCCGCTGACCTGGTAGGCGAAGGTCGGCACCTTGAACTCGGCTTTCACTCGGTGAACGATGTCCAGGTACGGCATGCCCGGCTTGACCATGACCATGTCGGCGCCTTCGGCGAGGTCGGTGGCCACTTCGTGCAGGGCCTCGTCGCTGTTGGCCGGGTCCATCTGGTAGGAGGCCTTGTTGGCCTTGCCCAGGTTCAGCGCCGAGCCGACCGCGTCGCGGAACGGGCCGTAGTAGGCACTGGCGTACTTGGCCGAGTAGGCCATGATGCGCACGTTGACGTAGCCGGTCTCTTCCAGGGCCTGGCGGATCGCGCCAAGGCGACCGTCCATCATGTCCGAAGGGGCCACCACCTGGGCACCGGCCTCGGCGTGGGACAGCGCCTGACGCACCAGGGCCTCGACGGTGATGTCGTTCTGCACGTAGCCCTCTTCATCGAGGATGCCGTCCTGACCATGGGTGGTGAACGGGTCCAGAGCGACGTCGGTGATCACCCCCAGCTCCGGGAAGCGGGCGCGCAGGGCGCGGGTGGCGCGCTGGGCGATGCCGTCCGGGTTCCAGGCTTCGGCGCCGTCGAGGGATTTTTTCTCGGTCGGGGTCACCGGGAACAGCGCCAACGCTGGAATACCCAGCTCCACCCAGCCCTGTGCGGCTTCCAGCAGCAGGTCGATCGACAGGCGCTCTACGCCCGGCATGGACGGTACTTCTTCGCGACGGCCCTCGCCGTCCAGCACGAATACCGGAAGAATCAGGTCATCGACGGTCAGGGTGTTTTCGCGAACCAGACGACGGGAAAATTCATCCCGGCGGTTGCGACGCAGGCGGGTGGCAGGAAACAGACGGTTGGCGGGGGTAAAGCTCA
Source organism: Pseudomonas sp. RtIB026 (assembly GCF_016861355.2). NCBI lineage: Bacteria > Pseudomonadati > Pseudomonadota > Gammaproteobacteria > Pseudomonadales > Pseudomonadaceae > Pseudomonas > Pseudomonas sp. RtIB026. The sequence continues at coordinate 438,930 of NZ_AP023348.2, forward strand.
CGGCAGACTCCTGAGCCCGCGCGGGCGGGCAGCGCGACAGTTATAAGCGGCCATTATGACGCCTGTGTTACATCCTTAGGCAACCCTGCGACTTGTGGCCGCAGCCATTGTCGTTGCAGGGAATCTTCACGTCGAGACACATTTGGACACTTTCCCCAGCGCGTCTGAAGGGGTAGGCTGCGCGTTCATTTCGCCAGCACGCCAGAAAATGCTTCAACAATTCCTGAACGATTTCGGCTACTTTGCCCTTTTTCTCGGCACGTTCTTCGAGGGCGAGACCATCCTGGTGCTCGCGGGCTTTCTTGCGTTCCGCGAATACATGGACATCAAGCTGGTGGTCCTGGTGGCCTTCTGCGGCAGTTACGCCGGCGACCAGCTGTGGTACTTCATGGGCCGCCGCCACGGGCGCAAGATCCTTGCCCGCAAGCCGCGCTGGCAGGCCATGGGTGACCGGGCGCTGGAGCACATCCGCCGCCATCCGGATATCTGGGTACTGAGTTTCCGTTTCGTCTACGGCCTGCGTACGGTGATGCCGGTGGCTATCGGCTTGTCCGGCTACCCACCGCGCCGCTACCTGCTGCTCAACGGCATCGGCGCCGCGGTGTGGGCCCTGGCCCTGGGCCTGGCGGCCTACCACTTCGGCGCCATTCTCGAAGGCATGCTCGGCAGCATCAAGAAGTACGAGCTATGGGTGCTCGGCGGCCTGCTGGTGCTGGGCCTGGCGCTCTGGCTGCGCCGACGTTTTCGCAACCTCCGCGCCGAGCGCCGCGCGGCGGCAGAAGGCCAGGCCGCCGACGCTGAGCAGGCTGTAGCCCAGAAGCAGCAACCAGAACACGGGCGTGACCAACACTAAGCCGAGCGCGCCGGCCAGATACAGCGCCGGCGCATTCGACAGCAGCCGTGCCAGTTCCATGCGCCCTGCCCAGGGCCGGTCCTCCAGCGCCGCCCCCAGCACGAACAGCCCGAACGCCATCACCGTCCAGCCCAATACCAGGGCTGCAGGCGCCACCTGCTCCGCCACCTCCATCAGATAGCTGCCCAGCGCCACATAGAGCGCGAACTGCACGGTGACGTACACCTGCCGCGCGCCGCCCAGGGGAATCGCGAACTTGCGAAACGCCGCCAGGTCCTGCTTGGGCTGTGGATAAGCGGCGGCCACATCCGCCGGGCGCCAGCCGGTGGGCATGAACCAGATGCGCAGCTTGTCCCACCAGCTGCCGGCGCGACGGGCGTCATGCCAGAGCTGGGCGTAGAACTGCACGTTGGCCCACAGCGGGTTCCAGCTGGCCAGCGGCGTGGTCACGCCGAAGATCACCGGCTCGCGCTCGTCCTCCTCCTGGAAGGTGCCGAACAGTCGGTCCCAGATTATGAACACGCCGCCGTAGTTGCGATCCAAGTACAGAGGATTCTGCGCATGGTGGACGCGATGGTTGGACGGCGTGATGAAGATCCACTCCAGCCAGCCCAGCTTGGGCACATGGCGGGTGTGCACCCAGAACTGGTACAGCAGGTTCAGCGACGCCACGGTGATGAATACCAGCGGCGGCACGCCCAGCAGCGCCAGCGGCAGGTAGAAGATCCAGGAGAACAGGAAGCCGCTGCTGGTCTGACGCAGGGCGGTGGTGAGGTTGTATTCCTCGCTCTGGTGGTGCACCGAGTGCGCGGCCCACAGCACATTGCGCTCGTGGCCCAGGCGGTGCAGCCAGTAGTAGCAGAGGTCGTAGAGCACGAAGGCGACCACCCACACCCACCAGGCATCGGCGGGCAGGCGCAGCCAGGCCAGGTGCTCCCAGGCCACGGCATAGGTGACCAGCCCCACCCCTTTGGTCAGAAGCCCCGTGCTGGTGGACAGCGCGCCGGTGCTCAGGCTGTTGATCGAGTCGGCGAGCTGGTAGTTGCGCCGCCCGCGCACGCGATCGGCGATCAGCTCCACCGCGATCAGCACGAAGAAGAACGGCACGGCCAGCAGAATCAGGTCCATGAACGGCCACCTCCAAGGTTGTCCACGAAGATTAGGCCCGCCGAAGGGCAAATCCCATGGCTACATCTGCCAAACTAGAGGACATTTAGCGCCTCGACACTGGAGTATTGAGCATGACGAAAAAAGTTGCGGTGATTCTGTCCGGTTGCGGCGTGTACGACGGCGCCGAGATCCACGAGAGCGTGATCACCCTGCTGCGCCTGGACCAGCGTGGCGCCCAGGTGCAGTGCTTCGCGCCGAACATCGCGCAGATGCATGTGATCGACCACCTGACCGGGGAAGAGATGCCCGAGTCGCGCAACGTGTTGGTGGAATCGGCGCGTATCGCCCGTGGCGAGGTGAAGGACATTCGCGAGGCCAATGCCTCGGATTTCGACGCCCTGATCGTGCCCGGTGGCTTCGGTGCGGCCAAGAATCTCTCCAACTTTGCCGTCGAAGGCGACAAGTGCAGCGTGCAGCCGGACGTGCTGGCCCTGGCCGAAGCCTTCGCCGAGGCGGGCAAGCCGGTTGGCCTGATCTGCATCTCGCCAGCCCTTGCGGCGAAGATCTACGGCCCAGGCGTGGTCTGCACCATCGGCAACGACGCCGGCACCAGCGCGGCGGTGGTGAAGATGGGCGGCACCCATGAGGAATGCGATGTGCACGATATCGTCGAGGATACCCAGCGCAAGCTGGTGACTACCCCGGCGTACATGCTGGCCAAGTCGATCAGCGAAGCGGCGGGCGGCATCTACAAGCTGGTGGATCGGGTGCTGGAACTGACCCACGAGAACGATAAGTAAGGCACTGGGGGCGCTACGCACCCCTTTCGCGGCGCAAGGCCGCTCCTACAGGCGGATCGCGTTTCCTTGTAGGAGCGGCCTTGTGCCGCGATGGCCGGCGCAGCAGGCCCGGGCAACTACAGCTTCGACAATCGGGTGATAACCCGGTCCAGCGCATTGGCGAACGCCTGCTTCTCGCGTTCGCCATAGGGCGCCTGGCCACCGCCGACCTGGCCCTGCTCACGCAGTTCGGTGAACAGGTTGCGTACCGCCAGGCGCTCGCCCATGTTGCGCTCGTCGAACTCGCGACCGCGCGGATCCAGCGCCGCCACGCCCTTCTTGATCAGCCGGTCGGCCAGCGGCACGTCGCTGCAGATCACCAGTTCGCCGGGCTCGGCGTTCTCCACCAGGTAGTCATCGGCAGCATCCATGCCGCTGGGCACCACGATCAGCCGCACGCAGGCGAAGGCCGGCTTGATCTGCGGCTGGCCGGCCACCATCACCACTTCGAGCTTGCGCTTGAGGGCGAACTTGACGATCAGGTCCTTGGCCGCCTTGGGGCAGGCGTCGGCATCGATCCATACACGCATTGGTTGTTTCCTGGGTTTGGCGGATAGCCATTGTCGCAGGTTCGGCCCTTTCGCGGGTAAACCCGCTCCCACAGGGAACTCACCACTGCTGAAGACAGCGCAGCACCTGTGGGAGGGGGATTACCCGTGAAGAAACCACCACTGATCTCAGCTGGCCGCCGCCCGGCGCTTCTCGGCCAACCGGCTGCGCCCATAGAGGAACACGATGGCCAGCAACGCCAGCGCCTGCGCACCCAGCGAATAAGCGTCGGCGTGGATTCCCAGCCAGTCGAACTCGAAGAACGCCACCGGCCGCGTACCCAGCACGCCGGCCTCCTGCAGCGCCTTGACGCCATGCCCGGCGAACACCACCGACAGCGCGCACAGCAAAGCGGCGTTGATGCTGAAGAACAACGACAGCGGCAGCTTGGCCGAGCCGCGCAGGATCACCCAGGCCAGGCCCACCAGCAGCACCAGCGCCGTGGCGCCGCCCGCCAGCACCGCCTGATGGCCAGCCGGACCGGCCTGCAGCCACAGGGTCTCGTAGAACAGGATCACCTCGAACAGCTCGCGGTACACCGAGAAGAACGCCAGCACGGCAAAACCGAAACGCCCGCCGCCACTGACCAGGCTGCTCTTGATGTAGTCCTGCCAGGCGGCGGCGTGGCGGCGATCGTGCATCCACACGCCAAGCCACAGCACCATCACCGCGGCGAACAGCGCCGTGCAGCCTTCGAGCAGCTCGCGCTGCGCACCGCCGACGTCGATCACATAGGCCGCCAGGGCCCAGGTGGCGAAACCGGCGACCAGCGCCAGGCCCCAGCCGATATTGACGCTGCGCACCGCCGACTGCTGGCCGGTGTTGCGCAGGAAGGCCAGGATCGCCGCCAGCACCAGGATCGCCTCCAGGCCCTCGCGCAGCAGGATCAGCAGGCCGGAAATGTAGCTCAGCGACCAGCTCAGGCCATCGCTGCCCAGTAGCTTGGACGCCTGCTCCAGCTTGGCCTTGGCCTCGGCCAGGCGCTGTTCGGCCTGGGCCACCGGCAAGCCGTCCTGCAACGACTGACGGTAGGCCATCAGCGACTTTTCCGTGTCCTTGCGGGCCTGGGCGTCGATGTTGTCGAGGGAGCTTTCCACCAGTTCGAAGCCTTCCAGGTAGGCCGCCACCGACAGGTCGTAGGCCTGGTCGTGGTCGCCGGCGCGGTAGGCCGCCAGACTCTTGTCCAGAGTGCTGGAGGTGTATTCGAGCAGCTGTGCCGGGCCACGCTTGACCTGCGGCGGCTGCGCCCGCTGGGCGCGGAACGCGGCCACGGCATCCGCGCCTTCGCTGGCGGCGACTTCGGCCGGGGTCTGCCGGGCCAGGTCGGCGATGTTCCAGGTCTTGCCGCCCTTGGCCGCCTGCGGATCGGCGGTGAAACTGGCGATATAGGCCGCCACGTCCCAGCGCTGGCGCTCGTCGAGCTGGTCGGCGAACGACGGCATCTCGGTGCCTTCGATGCCCAGCCCGAGGGTGTTGTACAGGTCGAACAGGCTCAACTGGTCGAGGCGCCCGGCATCGCGCAGGTTGGCTGGCGCAGGCTCCAGGCCGACCCCGGCCGGGCCGTCGCCGAGGCCCGTGTCACCATGACAGATCGAGCAATTCTGCGCATACAGCGAAGCGCCGCGAGCAGGATCGGGGGTGATCACCGGGGCCTGGCTGACCTCGTAGGCCACTGCCAGGCGCGCACCCAGTTGCCGGGCCTGGCGGGCGACGGCGGCACCGTCCTGACGCTGGTCGATGGCCTGACGCAGGCTCTGCACGCCCTGTTCCAGGGCGCCGCGCTCGGCATGCTCGGGCAGGCCCTTGACCAGCTCGGCCAGCACGCCACTGAACTCCTGCTGCTCGCGGTATTCCCCGTCGTCCACCACCTTGCCGTCGCGCACGGTCGGCGGGTAGTCGGCACCGATGTAGTCCAGCAGGTGCAGCGCCTTGGTCGCCTCGGCAGGCGCTTCGGCCAGCGTCGGGAGGCTGCACAGCGCCAGCACCGGGCCAAGCAACAGGGCAGGCAGCCAGGCAGGCAGACGGAAACGAGAAATCATGGCCAATCTCGACGGAAATACGAAAGAGAACATTGTTCACTTCCACTCTCCCCCGCTCAAGGCTCAGGGGCAGATTTCATGAAAAATCTTGAGACAAATTGACGGAACACCCGCTGGGAACGGTTTTTTCCGACTGATGGCATCAACCTAAAAATGCGAAGCAATTCGCCATCACCCCGCTACTACTTTGGGTATAATCCCGCGCCGCCGTAATAGCCATTAGCAATCAAGGCGCCTCCATCGAGAGGTTCTGGCGATAAAACAGAGGGATCTGCCGCCCCCGCCCACGCGGCCAACCGTTTCAGGGAAAGAAGAAAGTCCGATGGTATCCCGCGCCCTCACCCTGGCGACCCTGGTCGCCGCCGTGCAGCTCACCGGCTGCTCGGTGTTCCGCAGCTACGACAGCGAACTGCAGGAGACCAACAAGCAGTTGGCCGCCGGCAACGTCGACGCCGCCCTCGCCCTGCTCGAGAGCAATAACAAGGGCGAGCAGAAAGACCTGCTCTACTACTTCGAAAAAGGCGAGCTGCTGCGCTCCAAGGGTGACCTCAAGGGCAGCCAGGACGCCTGGCGCTCGGCCGACAGCGTGGTGTTCCAGTGGGAAGAGTCGGTCAAGCTCGACACCGACAAGTACCTGAGCCAGTTCGGCAGCTACCTGGTCAACGACAAGGTCCGTCGCTACGAAGGCTATGACTACGAAAAAGTCATGCTGACCACGCAGATGGCCCTGAACCTGCTGGCACAGAACGATTTCGACGGTGCCCGCACCGAGATCAAGAAGACCCACGAGCGCGAGGCGATCATCGCCGAGCTGCGCGACAAGGAATATCTCAAGCGCGAGGAGCAGGCCGAGAAGGAAGGCATCAAGACCGAGTACAAGGACCTGCAGGGTTACCCGGTCGCCAGCCTCGACGCCCCTGAGGTGGTCGGCCTGAAGAACAGCTACCAGAGCGCCTTCAGCCATTACCTGTCCGGCTATGTCTACGAGGCCCTCGGTGAGAAAGGCCTGGCCGCGCCGGGTTATCGCAAGGCCGCCGAACTGCGCCCGAACACGCCGCTGCTCGACCAGGCACTGCTCGAACTGGACAAGAACAGCGCCAAGGCCGGCGAAAGCGACGTGCTGATCGTGGTGCAGACCGGCCTGGCCCCGGCCCGTGACTCGATCCGCATCCCACTGCCGCTGCCGATCCAGGACAACCTGGTGATCACCCCGCTGTCGTTCCCGATCATCAAGGAAGACACTTCGACCGCGCACGTGGGCGAGATCCAGCTCAACGACAAGGCCCTGGCCCTGACCGCGCTCAACAGCACCACGGCCATGTCGCGCCGCGCCCTGCGCGACGACATGCCGGGCATCATCCTGCGCACCAGCGTACGCGCCATCAGCCGCGGCGTGGCGCAGAAAAACCTGAACAAGGCCAACCCGATGGCCGGGCTGGTGGTGGGCATCGCCTCCACCGTGCTGGAAGGCGCCGATACCCGCACCTGGCGCACCCTGCCCGACGAAACCCAGGTGGCCCGGGTACGCCTCAAGCAAGGCGAACACCACCTGAGCCTGCCATCGAGCCTCGGTGGCACCCAGGTCACCGTGAAGGTCGATCGTCCCTACCAGGTGATCAGCCTGCGCGTGGTCGGCAACCGCGTATTCGCTGGCGGCCCGGCCGTCATCGTCGCCCCGCAGGCCGCAGCCACCGCTGTCGCCAGCCTCAAGTAACCCAAGGATCGAACATGCGCAGAACATGCCTCGCCCTGGCCGCCGTCGCCCTCCTGGCCGGCTGCGCCACCCCGCCCCCTGCCCCCGGCAGCGCCGCCAGCAAGGTGGTGACCATGGGCCAGCTGGATGACATCGAAGTCGGCCAGATGCGCGTCGCCCGCGAAAACGGCTACCTCACCGTCAACGTGGCGCTGACCAACACCAGCCGCAGCAATCGCACGCTCTACTACCGCTTCGCCTGGCTGGGCAACGACGGCTTCCCGGTGGCCGACGAAGAGAGCTGGAAGGCCCTGCCGCTGTACGGCAAGCAGGCCAAGTTCCTCCCCGCCATCGCCCCGACCCCTGCTGCCCGCGACTTCCGCCTCGAAGTCCACACCCGGTAATCCCATTCAGGAGCACGTTCCATGTTTGCACGCCTTTCCCTCGCCGCCATCGCCATCGCCCTGGTCAGCGGCTGCAGCACCCCGTCGCCGGTTCTCGGCGGCAAGAACATCAGCTACGGCGACAGCAAGGCCGTCGAGCTGGTGACCAACGAGTTCGGTTCCACCGACCTGCAGATGATCGCCGAGAGCATGACCCGCTCCCTGGCCCAGTCCGGCGTGCTGCACGGCCGCCCGGTGGTGCAGGTGTACGACGTGAAGAACAAGACCAGCGAGTACATCGATACCCGCGAGATCACCACCTCGATCAAGACCCAACTGATGAAGTCCGGCGCCGCCCGCTTCGCCAGCGACAACACCGAGATGCAGAGCCAGGTCGACCAGCTCAAGCTGCAGAACCAGAGCGGCCTGTACAAGAAGAAGACCGTGGCCAAGACCGGCAACATGATCGCCGCCAAGTACCGCCTGGAAGGTTCGATCAGCTCGATCGTCAAGCGCAGCAGCGACTACAAGGACGTGTTCTACAAGTTCAGCCTGCAGCTGATCGACGTGGAAAGCGGCCTGGCCGAGTGGATGGACGAAAAAGAAATCCGCAAGACCACGGAGCGCTGATCAATGCGTGCATGGATGGCAATCATCGGCCTGGCCTGCGCCTTCGGCGCGCAGGCGGCCCCCAAGGTGGCAGTGACCGACCTGGCCTATCAGGCGCAGGTGGAGGAGTACATCCACACCATCAACGCCCAGAGCAGCGGCCAGGCCGGCATGTACCACGCCAGCGGCCAGTCGAGCTACAGCGAGTACGAGAGCCTCAACAGCTACATCGAGCAGACCGAACTGCGCAAGTTCGGTGGCGACATCAAGGGTGAGATCCTCAAGACCGGCATGTTCCAGCTGGTCCAGGGCCGCCCTTATACCGCCGACTCGAAGGAAGACGTCTACGACGTGATCCGCCGCATCAAGAACGGCGCGTTCAAGGGTGCCGACTACGTGCTGTTCGGCACCCTGTCGGACATCGACTTCCAGCAGGACATCAACTCGCTGGACCACACCGACAGCTACTCGGCGGTGCTGGGCCTGACCGTGGTCGCCGACTTCAGCCTGATCAACACCCGCACCTACGAGATCACCTCGGCGTTCACCGCCATGGGTGAGGGGCAGGACACCAAGCTGGTGAAGAGCCAGGACCGCCGCGTGACGCTGAACCGTCCGCGGGTGGTGCGTGATGTATCGAAGGCCCTGGGCGAGGATGTGGCGCAGCAGCTGGCCGAGCAGTTGGGCGGTTCCGTGCCCGGGCAGCCGAAGCAGCCACGCGGCCGGGACAACCTGCCGCCGGATGAGCCGGCGCAGGTGCTGAACTAAGCCACACGCAATCCCTGTAGGAGCGGCCTTGTGCCGCGAAAGGGCTGCAGAGCAGCCCCAGCGATTCATGCATTACTGCTGTCGGGGCCGCTATGCGGCCCTTTCGCGGCACAAGGCCGCTCCTACAGGGGAATCATCAGGGTCTGGCACTGCCTTTCCAGCCGCCACCCAAGGCCAGGAACACCCCGATCTGCCCCATCGCCACCTGGCTGTTGGCCGCCGCCAGCTGCGCCCGCACGTCTGTATAGGTCCGCGTCGCCTGCAGATCCGCCAGGAACGACTCACGCCCCACCTGGTAACGCAGATGCGTCTGGTCCGCCGACTCCTTGGCCGAGCGCTCCGCCTCGGCCAGTGCGTCGCGTCGGTCCAGCAACGCGCTGTACTGCGCCAGGCGGGTCTGGGTTTCGCGAATGGCGTTGAGCACCACCCCGTCGAAATGCGCCAGCGCCGCCTGGGTCGAGGCCTCGGCCATGCGGATGCGCGCGCGGGTGCCGTTGGTGGGGATGTTCCAGCTGATCTGCGGGCCGAAGCCCCAACGGTTGGTGGCCGGCTCGCCGAGATTCTCGAGAATGCCGATGGTGCCCACCTGGGCGCCGATGCTGATGTCCGGGTACAGCGCGCCGGTGGCCACGCCGATGCTGGCGGTGGCCGCCGCCAGCTGGCGCTCGGCCTGACGCACGTCCGGACGGCGCTTGAGCAGGGCCGCGCCGTCACCGACCGGCACCAGCTGCGACAGATGGGGCAGTTCGGCGCAATCGGCGGTGCCGGCGGGCAATTGCTCGACCGGCTTGGCCAGTAACGCAGCAAGGGTGTAGAGGCCCGCCTCACGTTCGGCCTTGAAGCGCGGCAATTCGGCGCGCAGGGACTTGAACTGGGTCTGCGAACGGGTGACCTGGGTCTCGTCGCCACGCCCGGCGTCGCGCAGGCGCTGGGTCAGCTGCACGCTCTGCTGCTGCAGGTCCAGCGACTCGCGGGCAATGTGGTACTCCTCGTTGGCCGAGCACACCTGGGTATAGGCCTTGACCACATCGGCCACCAGGGTGATGCGCGCGGTGTCGGCGGCGGCCTGCACCGCGTCGGCGTTGGCCTTGGCGGCCTCGGTGCCGCGTTTGAAGGTACCCCACAGGTCGAACTGGTAGCTGGCGCTGATGATCGCTTCGCCGATATTGGCCACCGGCACTTTCTCCGGCTGCAGGAAGGCCTCGCCGGACTCCTGCAGACGCTGGGCGCCCAGCTTGACGCCACCGTTGAAACCACCCTGGGACTCGGCCACCTCCACCTGGGCACGAGCCTTGGCGATATTGGCGGCGGCCACGCGCAGTTCGGTGTTGGCGCCCAGGGCCTGGCGCACCAGCTCGTTGAGCCGTTGATCCTGGTACAGCTGCCACCAGTCCTCGGGCACCGGCGCCGAGACCACGCTGTCGGCGTCCTGGCGCAGCGGGCCATTGAGGTCGCCGCGCTGCACGGCGGCGTCCTTGGGCAGCTCGTAGTCAGGGCCGACCATCATGCAGGCGCCCAGGGACAGGCACAGCCCCGCCAGGATCAGCTGTTTCATGGATGCTGGCCCTCGATGATCGACACCGTGGCGGTGCGCCCGGCGATCATGCGGAAGTCCTGCGGCACTTCGTCGAAGGCAATGCGCACCGGAATCCGCTGGGCCAGGCGCACCCAGCTGAACGCAGGGTTGACGTTGGGCAGCAGGTTGGCGCCGCTGCTGCGGTCGCGGTCCTCGATGCCGGCGGCCAGGCTCTGCACGCGGCCACGCAGGCGGGTGTTGTCGCCCATCACGCGGATCTCCACGGCGTCGCCGATATGAATACCGCCCAGCTTGGTCTCTTCGAAGTAGCCGTCAACGTGGTACGAGGCGCTGTCGACCACCGACAGCACCGGGCGCCCGGCGCTGACGAACTCGTGGGCGCGCGGGGCGCGGTCGTTGAGGTAGCCGTCCACCGGGCTGCGCACCACCGAGCGGTCGAGGTTGAGCTGGGCCACATCCACCTGCACCTGGGCCTCGTTCACCGCCGAGCGGGCGCGGGCTTCGCGGGACTGGCTCTCTTCAAGCTGCTCGGCCGCCACCAGGTTGCCCAGCTTGCGGTTGCGCTGCGCCTCGCGGGAGGCCTGGGCCAGGGTCTCCTGACGCTCGGCCAGGGTCGCCTTGGCCTGGCGCAGGGCCAGGGTGAAGCGGTCCTGGTCGATGGTGAACAGCACGTCGCCGCGCTTGATGGTCTGGTTGTCACGCACCTCGACCTTCTGGATCAGCCCGGACACATCCGGGGCGATCTGGATCACGTCGGCGCGGATATGACCGTCGCGGGTCCAGGGGGCGAACATGTAGTACACCACCATCTGCCACACGAGCACGGCGGCGAAGGTCACTACCAGCAAGGTCAGGACCACGCGGCCCAGGGTCAGCAAAGGTTTTTTCATGGCAGCATCAGGCTTCGGCAAAAGTGGTCCACCGCGCCAAGCAGCACGGCATACAGGGCAACGTTGAACAGCGCCCGGTGCCAGACCAGGCGGTAGAAATGCAGGCGCACCAGCACCGCGTGCACCCCGAGGAACAGCAGGTAGGTGCCAAACATCATCACCAGCAGCGTGGGCAGGAATACCCCGCTGATATCCAGTTCACCGATCACAGGGGCGCTCCGTCGAGCCCGGGGGGCAGTTGCGTTTGCTCGGCAGGCTCGAGCATCACTTCCACGCCCGGCAGCAGCGCCAGGCGCAGGCCGCTCAGGGCGTGCAGCAGGTGGGTGCGGGCGTCGCCGCGTTCGTACAGTTCGTCCAGGTTCAGCGCCAGGCGCGCGCGCTCCATGTTGCGCAGCAGCGCCGCCGGGGCATGCAGGCGCTCGCCGGCGCGCAGGCAGGCGGCGTAGTGATTGCCGACCTCCTCGATCACCGTGCGCAGGCGCTCGCGGGCCTCGGCGCCGGCACGCGGCAGGTAGGCCAGCAGGTCGAGCAGGTTCAGGCCCACGCGCAGGTCGCGCAGGGCCACGCCGCTGTCCTGGCCGGTCTGCGACAGGCGTGGCAGGTGCTGCATCAGCCGGTCGAGCATCTGCACGCCGACCTGGCGGTGCTCGGCCAGGGTGGCCGGCGCGGTCATCTCGACGATGTCGCGCCAGGTGAAGCGGGTCATGCGCTTGGCCGCCAGCTCCACGCCGAACGGGCGCACCACCAGGGTCCAGATGAAGGCGAACAGCAGGCCCACGGGGCCGGCCAGGTTGGCGTTGATGAAGGTGAAGAAGTCGGCGTCGTAGGCGCCCTGGATGCTGATGAAGGTCGAGGTGTTGACGATCGTCAGCAGGGTGCCAAGGTAGAAGCGCGGCTGCACGGTCAGGGTGCCGACGCAGATGAACGGCACGGCGAAGGCCAGCACCAGCATCGGGAAGTCGTGCAGGTTGGGCAGCACCAGGAACAGGTACAGGCTGGAGAAGATCACCGACATCAGGGTCCAGAAGAAGAACCGGTAGATCTGCGGCGCCGGGTCGTCCATGGCGGCGAAGAAGCTGCACGACACCGCGGCGAGGATCACCGCGCTGGCGCCATCGTTCCAGCCCAGGCCGATCCACAGGCCGCAGGCGACGATAATGGCGGTGACGGTGGAGAACACCGAATAGAGCATCAGGCCACGGTCAAAGAACGGCGTCAGCCGGCCCAGGCGCCAGTGACGGTAGACCGCACGCCACGGCGTGGCGTCGTCCTTGCGCAGTGCGTGCTGCAGGGTGCAGCAGTCCTGCCAGAGGTCGGTCCATTCGGTCAGGCGATAGAGGGCATTGGACAACAACAGCTCGGCACGCTGGTCGATGGCAGCGGCGCCGGGCTGCAGACGGTCGATCTGCTCGTGCAGGGCGGTCCAGCGCGCCACCGAGGCGCTGTCGGCAGTGCCCTTGAGCCACTCACGGGCAGCGTCGAGTACCGGCTTCAACTGAGCGAACTGGGCCGGGGCGCGGCCCTCGAGGGCGATCAGGGCGTCGTCCAGGGCATCGATCACCGGCAACAGGTGGATCATGCGGCCACGCAGCTCACGGGCATTTTTCAGGGTGTGCGGGCCGGCGCCTTCGTGGCCGAGCTGGCCGATCATCAATTCCAGCGAATTGAAGGTGGCGACCATCGCGCCACGCATGCCGCCGACCTTGTCGGCGCTGGCCTCGCGGGCCAAATAGGTATCGCTGTAGCGGATCGCCTCGGCGAACCAGTTGCCGGTCGCGCCCACCACCACCGGTGCCAGCCGGCGCGGCCAGAAAATCGCGCCGACCACCGCCGCGCAGACGATGCCCAGGCAGATCTCCTGGGCCCGGGAGGAAGCCACGTCGAACACTGCCAGCGGGTTGTCGACCACCGCCAGGGCGATCATCGGCAGGGTGTAGCCAGCCAGCATCAGCACGTAGTTGTTGGCCGTGCGCAGGTTCAGCGAAAGGAACAGCAGGGTGCCGGTCCACAGGGCGATGGCAATGCTCAGCAGCAGCGGCGACTGCACCAGCGGTGGCACCAGGAGAATCGCCCCGCCGGCGCCCAGCAACGTACCCAGCGCCCGGTACAACGCCTTGGAGGTGGTCGGGCCGAGGAACGGGCTGGAGACGATGTACACCGTGGCCATGGCCCAGTACGGGCGCGGCAGCTGCATCAGCAGGGCGATGTACAGGGCGATCATCGACGCGGCGAAGGTGCGCACGCCATAGAACCAGTCGCGGGCCGGGGGCACCGAGCTGAAGAAGCCGTTCATGGCATCACGCCCGCGGCTTCGAACGCCTGGATCACCCGCAAGGTGGCGTCCAGGTCGGCCTGGTCGATACCGCCGAGCACCTCACGGCGCAGGCGCACCAGCTCGCCTTCGATGGACTCGGCCAGGGCGCGCCCCTCGACGGTGAGGCTCAGGGCCTTGGCGCGGCGGTCCAGAGGATCCTCGCTGCGGCAGACCAGGCCGGCCTTGCACAGCTGGTCGAGCAGGCGCACCAGCGACGGGCTTTCCAGCCCGGCCGCCTGCGCCACTGCCACCTGGTGCACACCGTCGCCCAGGCGCACGATCATCAGCAGCGGCACGGCGCAGGCTTCGGAAATGCCGTAGCCGGTCAGGGCGCCCTGGCACAGGCGACGCCAGTGACGGGCGGCCACGACCATGCCGCTGCTGATTTTCAGGTGCAGTGCGTCAAGGGACATGTGGGAACCGAGGATATTCATAGTTTGCTAACTATCAATATACGCCCTGCCCTACCCCTGTCGTCAACCGGGGGTGACGGAGGGAGACGATGAAAGGTTGTTCATCTACCCGGATATCACGATCTCTGTAGGAGCGGCCTTGTGCCGCGAAAGGGGTGCGAAGCGCCCCCATGTTTCGTGCATCAAGCTGATATCGCCGGGGCTGCTACGCGGCCCTTTCGCGGCACAAGGCCGCTCCTACAGGGGCCGCGCTGAACCTTCCCTCACGGCTGGATCTGGTCTTCCAGCTTCATGGTCAGCGCCAGGGTGCTGCCCATCTGGATCGCCTGGTCGCGCCAGCCCAGGTAGCGCGCCGCGTCGCAGCTGCTGAAATGCACGGCCAGCTCCTCGGCCGCCTGCATCACGCCGGTCGCCGCCGCCAGCTCCAGCCAATACAGCCCGGCCTTGGTGTCCGCCTCGACATACAGCCCATGCAACAACCGGTAACCCACCTCGAAGCGGCAGCGCGTCTCGCCGCGCTGGGCACCGCGCAGGAACCACTGGTAGGCCTCGAGCAGGTCGACCTGCCACACCTGGTCGCCCTCGCACACCTCTTCCTCGTACAAGTCGCCCAGCGCCGCGGCGGCATGCACCATGCCCCGCTCGAAGGCATGGCGGTAGTATTCGGCCGCGTTGGTGTACGAGACCTCCACGCCCTTGCCGAAGTAATGCTGCTGGCCCAGGTTGAACCAGGCCGCGGCATTGCCCTGCAGGGCGGCCATGCGCAGCAGGTGCCCGGCCAGCACGGTGTCGCCACGCCAGTACTTGCCGTTGAGCCAGATCCAGCCCAGGTCGTTGAGCGCCCCGACATTGCCCAGCAATGCCTGGCGGCACAGGTCATGGTAGACCGCCTGCAGGTCGACCGCCTCGTCCAGCCGATCAGTCAGGCCGAAGCGCTCGCCGCTCAGGGCCTGCTGGCTGGGCATGCCGATCCCGGCGAACAGCCTGTGGCGCTGCCCGGGGCGTGCCGGGACCGGGACGATCCGCTCGGGGAGAAGCCGGGCGAGCAGCGAATGGATATTGCTGGCGGCAGACATGTTCATCCTCATTGAACGACCCACAGCTCCAACCTCCACTGTGGTGAGGCGTGATTCTGCGCGACGCCACGACAAAACCTGTCGCGAACGAATTGATCCCAGGCAACCAAATGCATCTTCCTTGATCTGAGCACGCTGTGGCCAATTGCCATGCCCTACCCGTGCCGCCATCCTATGCCGGCAAGCCTAGACAAGGACGTTTCCTTTTGCCGTTCGCCACCACCCGCGCCACCCTCAGCCGCCAATGGGCCCTGCTCCGTCAGTTGCCCAGCCGCTCCCCCGGGATCACCAGTGCCGAACTGGTGTGGCGCCTGCGTGACGTGGGCTTCACCGTCAGCAAACGCACGGTCGAGCGTGATCTCAACGAGCTGTCGCTGATCTTTCCGTTGGAGCGCAACGACAAGAGCATCCCGTTTGGCTGGCACTGGTCGGCCAATGCCGGTGGCGAGCTGCGTGGGAATTTCGATCTGCAGGGTTATCTGCGCGGCGATACGCTGCAGCCCGGGCAAGGGGAAGGCGTCGAATTGCAGGCATGGATCAGCGACCTGCTGGCCCGCCGGCTGCGCGAAGCGCCGTTGACCGCCGACATGCAGCTGACCGCCCTGGAGCAGGGGCACCGGCTGCGGGCGACGGTGGCGGATGGCTGGCCCCTGCGGTTGTGGTTGCTGAGCCAGGGGCAAGGGCTGGTGGTGGAAGCGCCGCAGGCGTTGCGCGAGGAGATAGCGCGGACATTGGCCAGTGCGGCGGCGCAATATCGGGATTGAGTTTTGCGTGATCTTCTTCGCGGGTAAACCCGCTCCCACAGGGTCCATGCATAACCTGTGGGAGCGGGTTTACCCGCGAAGAAGGCAACACCGGCAGCACGAATCTAGCGCTGCATGCCCCAGCGCCGCACGGTCAGCCGCTCCAGGGTGTTGAACACCAGCCCCTCCACCAGCAGGCCGATCAGGATCACTACGGCCAGCCCGGCAAACACCTTGTCGGTGTACAGCTCGTTGCGGTTCTGGAAGATGTACCAGCCCAGTCCGCCCTTGCCGCTGCTGGCACCGAACACCAGCTCGGCGGCGATCAGCGTGCGCCAGGCGAAAGCCCAGCCGATCTTCAGCCCTGACAGGATCGATGGCAGCGCCGCCGGTACCAGGATGTGCAGCACCAGGCGCAGGCCGCGCAGCCCGTAGTTGCGTCCGGCCATGCGCAGGGTCTCGGACACGCCGAGAAAGCCCGCGTAGGTGTTCAGCGCCAGCGCCCACAGCACCGAGTGCACCAGCACGAAGATCAGGCTGTTGTCACCCAGGCCGAACCAGAGCAAAGCCAGCGGCAACAGGGCGATGGCCGGCAGCGGATTGAACATCGAGGTCAGAGTGCCCAGCAGGTCGCGCCCCACTTGCGTCGAGACGGCCAGGCTGGTCAGGCCGAAGGCCAGGACGATGCCCAGCACATAGCCTTTGAGCAGCACCACCAGCGATACGCCGACCTTGGCCGGCAGCTCGCCGCTGAGCAACCCGTCCCACAACGCGCTGGCGGTCTGCAGGAAGCTCGGCAGCAGCAGGTCGTTGCCGGTATAGCGGGCCACGGCCTCCCAGACCACCGCAAGCAGTACCAGGATCACGGCCTTGCGCAGCCAGCCCTGCTGCCACAAGCGTTGCACCGCCGGCAGCTCGCGCTCCAGCGGCACACCCGGCAGGGGTTGCAGCTGCACTTCGTATTCCTGGCGTACAGGTGTCGTTGTCATGCCCTGGCTCCTGTCAGTAGGCGATACGGATATCGTTGAAGCCCAGATCGTCCGCTGGCGTCGAGGCATCGGCCTCGTCGAACAGCAGCCGGTGGATGCGCCGGGCACTGGCCTGGAAGTCGCTGGCACCGAGGCTGCCGAGATCGTACTGGTGGCTGTGCACCTCGGCCCGCACCCGCCCGGGGTGCGGCGACAGCAGCAGGATACGATTGCCCACCACCAGTGCCTCTTCTATGGAGTGGGTGACGAACAGCAGGGTGAAGCGCACCTCCTCCCACAGCAGCAGCAGTTCTTCCTGCATCTTGCGCCGGGTCAGGGCGTCGAGGGCGGCGAACGGTTCGTCCATCAGCAGGATCTTTGGCTGCGTGGCCAATGCCCGGGCGATGGCCACGCGGGCTTTCATGCCACCGGAAAGGGTATGCGGATAGGCATCGGCGAAGGCGGCCAGGCCGACCTTCTCCAGGTAGTGCAACGCCCGCTCCTCGGCCTCGGCGCGCTTGAGTTGGCCGGACACCAGCAGCGGGAACATCACGTTCTGCTTCACCGTCTTCCACGGCGGCAACTGGTCGAATTCCTGGAACACCACGATACGGTCCGGCCCTGGGCCACGCACCGGCTGGCCCTGGAGCAGGATCTGCCCTTCCCGGGGTTCGATGAAGCCGGCCACGGCCTTGAGCAAGGTGGACTTGCCGCAGCCGGACGGGCCGAGCAGGACGAAACGGTCGGCGCGGTCGACCTCGAAGCTGACCTGGTGGGTGGCCCGCACCACGCGCTGGGCGGTGCGGTATTCAAGGCTCAGGTTGTCCACCGCCAGCAGCGGTGGGGTGGCGACACGGCTCAGGTTGCTGGCCGTGTGGCCTGGCAATGGGGCGGTCATCGGCGCTCAGCTCCCTTGCAACGGGCGTTCATCCTGGAAGAAATAGTCCTTCCACGATTCGGGCTTGTTCTTTATCGCGCCGACCCGGTAGAGGAACTCGGCCAGTTTGTAGGTGTTCTTCGGCGTGACGGTGAATTCGTACTGCGGGTTGTCGATCAGCTTGATCAGCGCCTCGCGGTCGATCTTGGCCTTGGTCACTCGGATGTAGGTGTCGGCGGCGGCGGCCTTGTCCTTCTGGGCGAAGTCGGCGGCTTCAGCCAGGGCATCGACGAAGGCCTTGTAGGTCTTGGGATTGTCCTTGCGGAACTTCTCGGTGGCGAACAGCAGGGTCGGTGAGTTGGGGCCGAGCAGGTCGTAGCTGTTGAGCACCACGTGCACGTTCTTGTTGGCCAGCACCTGGTCCTGGAACGGCGGGTTGGAGAAGTGCCCGTTGAGCTCGGTGCCACCGGCCAGCAAGGCTGCGGTGGCATCGGGGTGCGGCACGGCCAGGGTGTACTTGTCGAGGCGGTTGTATTCCTTGTCGCCCCACTGCAGGGCGGCGGCGTACTGCAGGAAGCGCGACTGCACCGACACGCCCACCGCCGGGACGGCGATACGGTCCTTGTCGGAGATATCGGCGATGGTCTTCACATTCGGGTTGCTGCTGACCAGGTAGTACGGGAAGTTGCCCAGCGAGGCGACGGCCTTGACGTTCTGCCGGCCGCGGGTTCTATCCCACACGGTGAGCAGTGGCCCGACGCCGGCGCCGGCGATGTCCACCGAGCCGGACAGCAACGCGTCGTTGATCGCCGCGCCGCCGGACAGCTGGGCCCAGTCGACCTTGATGTCGAGGCCCTGCTCCTTGCCGTGCTTCTCGATCAGTTGCTGGTCACGGACCACGTTGAGCAGCAGGTAGACGATACCGAACTGCTCGGCGATGCGGATCTGCCCTTCGGCGTGGGCCACGGTCGGCGCCGCCAGGCTGCCTAGAACCAAGCTGGCGCCCAGGCCGATACTTGCCGCCAGGCGGCTGATGGAGTTGCGCATGGTGTGTTTCCTCAGTCGTCAGAACGGGGCATCGCCCTGGATGGTGGTGCGGTAAAGCTTGCGCCGCAGGTGCGCGGGGCAACCGCTGGCCAGGTGGATCAGCGAGCGGTTGTCCCAGAACACCAGGTCGTGGGGCAGCCATTGATGGCGGTAGATGTTCTGCTCCAGCACGCTCAGGGCGTACAGCTGTTGCAGCACGTCGCGGCTCTCGTCATCCGGCAGGCCGACGATACGGGTGGTGAAGCCTTCGCTGACGAACAGCGCCTTGCGGCCGTTTTCCGGGTGGGTGCGCACCACCGGGTGGATGACCTCCTGGACCTGGGCCAGTTGCTCGGCGGTCAGCGTCGGGCGCCAGTTGCCTTCGAACCTGGTCTCGGCGTAACGGGCGGTGTAGGAGTGGGCGGCGCTGCGGCCCTCGACGACCCGACGCAGGGCCTCGGGCACGGCGTCCCAGGCCTTGTGCATGTCGGCGAACAAGGTGTCGCCGCCCTCGCTGGGCAGCTCCTGGGCGTGCAGCATCGAGCCCAGGCTCGGCAGCTCCTTGTACGACAGGTCCGAGTGCCAGAACTTGCCGGCATCGCCCAGGCCGACGTTGCGGCCGTCCTCGACGATGTTGGACACGATCAGGATCTCGGGATGGCCGGCGAGCAGGAACTGCTTGAGCACATGGATCTGCAGCTCGCCGAAACGGCGGCTGAAGGCGATCTGCTGTTCAGGGGTGATGCGCTGGTCGCGGAACACCAGGACGTGGTGGTCCAGGTGGGCGCGGTGGATACGGGTGAAATCCTCGGCATTGATCGCACGGGCCAGGTCGAGGCCGATGATCTCGGCACCGACGGCGCCGGAAAACGGGCGGATGTCGAAGGTTTGCGGCAGGGCGCTGTCGATGGTCGACAAGGCGTTCGAGGCGGCTGGCATTGTTCACTCCCACGCAGTGCGCGACTTCAGGGCGCGCAACGATCGGAAACGCACGGGGATTGCCCGTGTGGGTTCGAGTCGTGCGGCGCGCCGATTGGTCGGCGGGTACGCAGTGGGAGTGACTATAAAGTCATAAGAACAGTATTTTAAATACCGTTACGGCATATCCATATGAAGGGGTTGCACTTCAGGCCATACGCCGACCTGTAGGAGCGGCCTTGTGCCGCGAAAGGGCTGCGAAGCGGCCCCGGCGATCTTTGCTCAATGCTGAAATCCTGGGGCCGCTTCGCAGCCCTTTCGCGGCACAAGGCCGCTCCTACAGGGGGCCCGTAATGACTGTCAGCGCTCGCGCAGCGCCTCGCTGCGGGCCTTGATGATCGGCTTGAGCAGATAGCTCATGATGGTCTTCTTGCCAGTCATGATATCCACCGTGGCCACCATCCCCGGGATGATCAACAGCGGCTTCTCGTCCGTGCCCAGATGGCTCTTGTCGGTACGCAGCTTGATCAGGTAGTAGGTGGTCTTCTTGTCTTCGTCGGTGATGGTGTCGGCGCCGATCTGCTCGAGCTTGGCCTTCATGCCGCCGTAGATGGTGTAGTCGTAGGCGGTGAACTTGACCGTGGCTTCCTGGCCCGGGTGCAGGAAGGCGATGTCCTTGGGCAGGATCTTCGCCTCGACCACCAGGGTGTCGTCCAGTGGCACGATCTCGATGATGTCACTGCCCGGCTGGATCACCCCGCCGATGGTGTTGACCAGCAACTGCTTGACGATGCCGCGCACCGGCGAGATGACCATGGTGCGGTGCACGCGGTCATCCAGCGCCTTGCTGGTGGCGGTGGCCTTGTTCAGCTCGGTGCGGGCCTCGTTGAGCTGGGTCAGCGCCTCGCTGCGGAACTTGCCGCGGGTCTCCTCGATCTTGCTCTCGACTTCCTTGATCGCCGCCTCGGCACGGGGGATGGCCAGGGCGGTGGAGTCCATCTGGCCACGGTTCTCGACCTCGGCGCGGCGCAGGCGCAGCACCTCGACCTGGGAGATCGCGCCCTGGGCCACCAGCGGCTCGGACATCGCGATTTCCTGGCGCAGCAACTGCAGGCTGTTGGCGTACTGGGCGCGCTTGGAGTTGAACTCGCGCAGTTCCTGCTGCTTCTGCACCAGCTGCTGCTGCAGGCCGCCAAGCTCGTCCTGCAGCTGCTGGCGACGGCTCAGGTACAGCGACTGTTCGTTGGCGGCCTGGCTCGGCGCGGCCTTGCGCAGCTCTTCGTCGATCTGCAGCGGCTTGTCCTCGACCTCGGCCGTCAGGCGCTGCACGCGCAGGGCCATGGCCAGGCGCGAGGCCTCGGTCTCGTCGACGTTGGAGGCGAAGCGGGTTTCATCCAGGCGCAGCAGCGGCTGGCCGACCTCGACGATCTCCCCTTCCTTGGCGAATATCTCGGCGACGATGCCGCCCTCAAGGTTCTGGATCTTCTGCACCTTGGAAGACGGGATGGCCTTGCCCTCGCCGCGCGTCACCTCGTCGATGGGCGCGACGCTGGCCCAGATGATGAGGAACAGGAAGAACGCGATCACGCCCCAGATGGTCAGGCGCACCACCCGTGGCGCGTCCTCGATCAGCGCCTTGTTGACCTCGGGCAACGGCTGCCCGGCCAACGACTCGGAGCCCTTGAAGTAGCGGCGCAGGTTGTCCTTGAAACGCCCGATATCCAGCTTATGCAACACTGATCTGCCCCTTCTTCAGCGCATCCATGACGGCGGCTTTCGGGCCATCCGCGACGATCTGTCCACGATCGATGACGATCAATCGGTCCACCAGCGACAGCAACGACGCCCGGTGGGTGACCAGCAGCACGGTCTTGTTCTCGATCACCGCGGCCAGGCGCTGCTTGAGACGCTCCTCGCCGGTGTTGTCCATGGCGCTGGTGGGTTCGTCGAGCAGCAGGATCTGCGGGTTGAGCAGCAGTGCCCGGCCCAGGGCGACGTTCTGCCGCTGGCCGCCGGAGAGGTTCTGGCCACGCTCGCCGACCTGCAGCTCGTAGCCGTCCGGATGCAGGCGGGCGAATTCGTGCACGCCGGCAAGCTCCGCGGCCTGGAGGATCAGCTCGTCCTCGATGTAGCGGGCACCGCTGACCAGGTTGTCGCGCAGGGTACCGGCCAGCAGCTGGATGTCCTGGGGCACGTAGCCGATGTTGTGGCGCAGTTCACTGACGTCGATCTGGCGAATGTCCACGCCATCGACCAGCAGCGAGCCGTTGTCCGGCTCGTACAGGCCGACGATCAGCTTGGCCAGGGAGCTCTTGCCCGAGCCGCTGCGGCCGATGATGCCGACCTTCTCGCCCGGGCGAATGTTCAGGTTGATGCCCTTGAGCGCCTGGTTCTGCTGGTTCGGGTAGGTGAACTCGACGCCGCGGAATTCGATGGCGCCCTGCAGCACCTGGCGGCTCAGCGGGCGCTCCTCGAAGTTGCGCTCCTGGGGCAGCTCCATCATCTGGTCGGTGGCGACCATGGTCACCTTGGCTTGCTGGTAGCGGGCCAGCAGGCCGTTCAGCGAGCCCAGCGGGCCAAGGGCGCGACCGCTGAGCATGTAGCAGGCCACCAGGCCGCCCATGCTGAGGTTGCCGTCGATGATCAGGTACACGCCCACGCAGATCATCGCCACGCCGGCCAGTTGCTGGATCAGCGCGGTGATGTTCATGGCCAGGCCCGACAGCACCTTCACCCGCAGCTCCAGGCGGCTCAGGGTGCCGAGGGTCTGCTCCCACATGTACTGGCGCTCGCTCTCGGCGTTGTTGACCTTGACCGCATCCAGCCCGGCGAGGGTCTCGATCAGGCTCGACTGGCGCTCGGAGGCCAGGGCCATGGTGCGCTCCATGGTCGCCATCAACGGCTTCTGCAGGGCGTAGCCGATACCCAGCGCCAACGGGAAGGCCAGGATCGGAATCCACACCAGGTGCCCACCGATGATGGCGATGACCATGAGGATCAGCAACGTGAACGGCAGGTCGATCAGACTGGTCAGGGTCAGCGAGGCGAGGAAGTCGCGCAGGCCCTGGAACTCGTGGATATTCTGGGCGAAGCTGCCGACCCGCGCCGGGCGGTACTTCATCGACATCCCGACAATGCGCTCGAACAGCGTCGCCGAGATGATCAGGTCGGTCTTCTTGCCGGCCAGGTCCAGGCACAGGCTGCGCAAACCCTTGAGGATCAGGTCGAAGACATAGGCACCGGCGATGCCGACCGCCAGCACCCACAGGGTCGAGGTGGCCTGGTTGGGCACCACGCGGTCGTACACGTTCATCACGAACAGCGGCGCGGCCAGGGCGATCAGGTTGATCACCAGGCTGGCGGCGATGGCATCGATGTACAGCCACTTGCTGCGCAGCAGGGTGTCGCGGAACCAGGAGCGCGCGCGCGGGATCAGGTTGCCGTGGTTGACGTCGAACTTGTGCTGCGGCTGGGCGAAGAACACCTTGCCGCTGTAGTCGCCCTGCAACGCTTCACGGGTGACATGCACCTCGCCGCCGTCGCTCTCGCTGAGCAGCAGGCGCGCGGTGTCTTCGTTCTCCCAGCCGAGCAGCACGGCGCAGCGGCCTTCCTTGAGCAGCAGCATCGCCGGCATGGCGATGCTGGGGATCTGCTCGAGCTTGCGCTGCAGCAGGCGCCCCTGCAGCCCGGCCCGGGCGGCTGCGCGGGGCAGCAGCTCGGCGGTCAGGCGCTGCGAGGGCAAGGGTAGCCCGGTGGTCAGCATGGCCCGGCTGGCGGGCTTCTGGTGCAGGACACACAGGGTCAGCAGACTGTCCAGCAGCGGGTCGTCATGCTGACTGCGTGGATCGTGGCTGAGTTGGACTCGACTGACTTCGGATTCCACGCGGCGCTCTCTTCATCCTTGCGGGGGTGATTCAAGGTGCGCCTTTCAGTTCATGCCTGGCAGGTTCACCTTGGGTTTCAGGTCGTTCTGCACAACGGAGGCCATCGGTGCTACGACACCCTGGCTCTTGAGCAGTTGACCAATGGTCGCCTTGATTCGGTACTGAGTAAACATTTGTGTGTTCTTCACCTCTACCAGACGACGCTGGGCGGTGAAGGTTTCATTCTCGCTGTCGAGCAGGTCGAGCAAGGTACGCTCGCCCAGGCCGAACTGCTGCTGGTAGGCGCTGCGCACGCGGTTGCTGTGATCGACATACTGCTGGGCGATCGGCACCTGGGCGTTGGCGTTCTCCAGAGCATTCCATGCCAAGCCTAACTCCTCATTGAGCTGGCGCAAGGCGTTGTTGCGAATGTCCAGGGCCTGGTTGGCCAGGTACGACTTCGATTCCAGGTCGGCCTTGTTGCTGCCACCGGCGTACAAATTGAAGTTCATGCGCAGCATGGCCTGCCATTCGTTGTTGTGGCCGACGGCGCCGTCGAGGTTGTTGTCGGCCGTTCGTCCGAGTTCGGCATCGAAACGTGGATAGAACGTAGACTTTGCCGCTTCGTATTGCTTCTCGGCGGCGGCGATGTCCGACTCGGCCGAGCGCAGGATCGGGCTTTCCTCGACCAACTGGTGGCGAGCCTCGTCGAGGGTGGCCGGCAGCAGGTCGACAAATGGCGCGGGCGTGCTTAACTCGTCGGGCATTTGGCCGACGACGCTCAGGTAGTTGGTGTTGGCGTCGGCCAGGTTGGTCTGCTCGGTGATCAGGTTGTTGCGGGCCTGGGCCAGGCGCGCCTCGGCCTGATCGAGGTCGGCCAGGCGACCGACGCCGCGGCTGGTGCGCAGCTTGATCTGGTCGAGGATGCGCTCGTGGTTGCGCAGGTTGTCTTCGGCCAGGCGCACCATCTCGCGGCGCGACAGCACGTCCAGGTAGACCTGGGCGACGGTCAGCGCGGTGCGCTCGGAGGTCCCCAGCAGGGAGTAGGCGCGGGCGTTGACAGTGGCCTGTTGACGGCCAACCTCGCTGGAGGTGGCGAAGCCGTCGAAGACCATCTGCCGCAGGCGGATAGCCGACTCGCCACGGTTCAGGGTCTCCCAGCGGTTGCGGGTGCTCGGGCTGTCGGTGCCCTCACGACCATAGCCGGCGGTCACGTCGACCCGCGGCAAATAGCCACCCTGGGCAGCGCGCAGCTGATAGTCCGCAGCCGTGCGGGCGTTCACGCCGGCCTGGATTTCCGGATGGACCTCGAGGGCCTTCTGCATGGCTTCGGGCAAGGTTTGTGCTTGAACGAATGTGGCGGCGAGAGCGAAAGGAAGAGCGGTGAACAGTGACGCACGCATTTTTACTGGTTCCCGAGAGAGCTGTTGTCCCAAATCACAGCCGAAGCCGTGCCTGCCCTGGAAAATGGCAAACCCTGATCCTGTATGTAGGAAGCTTCCGAATAGGCAGTGCGATTAATACAAAAGAAAGGGCTTAGCTGGCCAAATATCAATGTGACATTACCTTGGCGATTGTTTAGGATGGCAGCCAGAAGGTCAATAGTTTGGCATAAACTTAATAGCCAGAAATTATAGACGTAAAATTGACGCAAATCAGCGTCAAAAACATTATTTGAAACATTCCATCAGTCGCCGCCCTCGAACGCCGGCCAGGCATGGAAGCCAACTGAACAGGTAGCCCGGAGAGTCCAATGAGCACTGTTGTCGCCATCGTCAAAAGCATTGTTGGCCAAGTCATCGCAGTTTCCCCAGAAGGCATCCGGCGCGTACTGATCGAAGGCGATCGCCTGCTGGCAGGTGAACAGGTAGACACCGGCGCGGGCGGCGCGGTCACCCTGGAGCTGGCCGACGGCCGTGTGCTCGACCTGGGCCGCGACACCCAGTGGAGCGCCGACGCGCCCGACAGCAGCACCGACCTGAGCCAGGCCACCGCCCAGGCAGCGCCCTCGGTCGAAGAACTGCAACAGGCCATCGCCGCCGGTGTCGACCCGACCACCGAGCTGGAAGCCACCGCAGCCGGCCCGGCCGCGGCAGGCGGCGGCTCGGTCGGCGGCGGACACAGCTTCGTCCTGCTTGAGGAGACCGCCGGGGTGGTCGACCCGAGCATCGGCTTCCCCACTGGCCCGATAGGCTTCGCCAACGGCCTGGCGGTCGAGGAGCTGGGCGGGCTGGACGGCAATGCTGGCAGCACCAACACGACCAACGTCCCGCTCACCACAGGGCTGACCCTGAGCGCCACCCCCACGATCACCGAGGCGGGTGGCGTCATCGTCTATACCGCCACCGTCGGCCAACCACCGCTGACCAACCTGACCGTGACCCTGTCCAACGGCGCCGTCATCGTGATCCCGGCCGGCCAGACCACCGGCACCGTCAACGTCGACATCCCGGCCAACGACACGCCCTACATCGATGGCGGCCAGATCTCCGCGACCATTACCGGCACGACTGGCGGTAACGGCCTGATCGTCACGCCAAGCACCACCCCGGCGGTGACCCAGGTCACCGACACCATCGACACCACCACCGCCACGCTCACCGCGACCCCGAGCGTGACCGAAGGTGGCGTGATCACCTACACCGTGACCTTGAACAACCCGGCCCAGACCCCGGTCACCGTCACTCTGTCCAATGGCCAGACCGTCACCATCGAGGCCGGCAAGTCGTCCGGCAGCGTCGACTTCCAGACCCCGGCCAACGACGTCTATAACAACGGCAGCACCGTCAGCACCACGATCACGGAGGCAACGGGCGGCAACTTCGAGAATCTGGTACCGAACCCGACGCCAGCGCAGACCGTCATCAATGACTCGGTCGATACCACCACAGCGACCTTGACCGCGACCCCGAGCGTCACCGAAGGCGGCGTGATCACCTACACCGTGACCCTGACCAACCCGGCCCAGACCCCGGTCACCGTTACCCTGTCCAATGGCCAGACCGTCACCATCGAGGCCGGCAAGTCGTCCGGCAGCGTCGACTTCCAGACCCCGGCCAATGACGTCTACAACAACGGCAGCACCGTCAGCACCACGATCACGGGGGCAACGGGCGGCAACTTCGAGAAACTGGAGCCGAACCCGACACCAGCGGAAACGGTGATCAACGACTCGGTCGACACCACCACCGCCACCCTGACCGCGACCCCGAGTGTCACCGAAGGCGGTGTGATCACCTACACCGTGACCCTGACCAACCCGGCCCAGACCCCGGTCACCGTCACCCTGTCCAATGGCCAGACCGTCACCATCGAGGCCGGCAAGTCGTCCGGCAGTGTCGACTTCCAGACCCCGGCCAATGACGTCTATAACAATGGCAGCACCGTCAGCACCACGATCACGGGGGCAACGGGCGGCAACTTCGAGAAACTGGAGCCGAATCCGGCACCCGCTGAAACGAAGATCAACGACTCGATCGACACCACCACCGCCACCCTGACCGCGACCCCAAGCGTCACCGAAGGCGGCGTGATCACCTATACCGTGACCCTGACCAACCCGGCCCAGACTCCGGTCACCGTTACCCTGTCCAACGGCCAGACCATCACCGTCAAGGCTGGCGAAAGCACCGGCAGCGTCGACTTCCAGACCCCGGCCAACGACGTATTCGTCAACGGCAGCACGGTCAGCACCAGCATCACCGGTGCCACCGGCGGCAACTTCGAGAAGCTGGAGCCCGACACCACGCCGACCCAGACCGTGATCAGCGACAGCATCGACACGGTGACCGTCAGCATCGCCAGCAATGGCAACGTGACCGAGGCCGAGCAACCGACCTTCACCGTGTCGGTCAGCCAGAAGCTCGACCATGACCTGACCGTGACCCTGTCCAATGGCGCCACCGTGGTCATCAGCGCTGGCCAGACCGAGGCTACCTACAGCCTGCCGGCCCAGGGTGACGACGTGTTCAAGGACGCCAGCTCGGTGACCCTCGGCGTGACCGACGCCAACGTGGCGGGCAAGACCTTCGAGAACCTGCAGCTGGGTGGCGATGCCACCGTGCAGATCACCGACACCGTCAGCGAAGTGGTAGCGACCCTCACCGCCGACAAGACCACTGTGTCCGAAGGCGGTCAGATCACCTATACCGTGACCTTGACCAATGCCCAAGGGCTGCCGGTCAGCGGCCACAATGACCTGACTTTCACCCTGACCGATGGCACCAAAGTCACCATCCCGGCCGGCAGCACCAGCGGTACCTTCACCATCACCGCACCAGACGACGTGTTTGTCGGCGGCCAGCCTTCGATCGTCAACAAGATCGAGTCGGTTGCCGGTGGCGACAACTTCGAGAAACTGACCCTTGGCGACAACTCGGTTACCACGACCGTGACCGATGAGCCGGGTACTGGTACCCCAGGTACCGATAACCAGGGCGACAAGATCACCGTCACCATCGTCAGCAAAGGCGATGTCACCGAAGACCAGCAGCCGGCCTTCACCGTCAAGGTCAGCCAGAAACTGGACCATGACCTGACTGTCACCCTGTCCAATGGCGACAAGGTCGTTATTCCGGCCGGCCAGACCGAAGCCGAATATAAAGCCAAGGCCCAAGGCGATGACGTCTTCAAGGACGGCGACACCCTGACCGTCGGCATCACCGATGCCGCCGTTGATGGCAAGGCCTTCGAGAATCTGGAACTGGGCGGCAACGCCTCGGTGCAGATCACCGACACCGTCAGCGAAGTCGTCGCGACCCTGACCGCCGACAAGACCACTGTGTCCGAAGGCGGCCAGATCACCTACACCGTGACCCTGACCAATGCCCAGGGCCTGCCGGTCAACGGCCACAATGGCCTGACCTTCACCCTGACCGATGGCACCAAGGTCACCATCCCTGCCGGTAGCGCCAGCGGCACCTTCACCATCACTGCACCGGACGACGTATTCGTCGGTGGCCAGCCGAGCATCGTCAACAAGATCGAATCGGTTGCCGGTGGCGACAACTTCGAGAAGCTCACGCTGGGTGACAACACCGTCACCACGAGCGTGACCGACGAGCCAGGCACCGGTACTCCGGGCACCGATAACCAGGGCGACAAGGTCACTGTCACCATCGTCGGCAAAGGCGATGTCACCGAAGACCAGCAGCCGGCCTTCACCGTCAAGGTCAGCCAGAAGCTCGACCATGACCTGACTGTCACTCTGTCCAACGGCGACAAGGTTGTCATCCCAGCCGGTCAGACCGAAGCCGAGTACAAAGCCAAGGCTCAGGGCGACGACGTCTTCAAAGATGGCGATACCCTGACCGTCGGCATCACCGATGCCGCCGTTGATGGCAAGGCCTTTGAAAATCTGGAACTGGGCGGTAACGCTTCCGTCCAGATCACCGACACCGTCAGTGAAGTGGTCGCGACCCTGACTGCGGACAAGACCACCGTCACCGAAGGTGGCCAGATCACCTACACCGTGACCTTGACCAATGCCCAAGGGCTGCCGGTCAACGG
The DNA here is from genome assembly GCF_016861355.2 of Pseudomonas sp. RtIB026. Taxonomy (NCBI): domain Bacteria; kingdom Pseudomonadati; phylum Pseudomonadota; class Gammaproteobacteria; order Pseudomonadales; family Pseudomonadaceae; genus Pseudomonas; species Pseudomonas sp. RtIB026. The sequence continues at coordinate 467,906 of NZ_AP023348.2, forward strand.
CCACAATGGCCTGACCTTCACCCTGACCGACGGCACCAAGGTCACCATCCCTGCAGGTAGCGCCAGCGGTACCTTCACCATCACTGCACCGGACGACGTATTCGTCGGTGGCCAGCCGAGCATCGTCAACAAGATCGAGTCGGTTGCCGGTGGCGATAACTTCGAGAAGCTGACTCTCGGCGACAACTCGGTCACCACAAAGGTGACTGACGAGCCAGGCACTGGCACGCCAGGCACCGACAACCAGGGCGACAAGGTCACCGTCACCATCGTCGGCAAAGGCGATGTCACCGAAGACCAGCAGCCGGCCTTCACCGTCAAGGTCAGCCAGAAGCTCGACCATGACCTGACTGTCACGCTGTCCAACGGCGACAAGGTTGTCATCCCAGCCGGTCAGACCGAAGCCGAGTACAAAGCCAAGGCCCAGGGCGACGACGTCTTCAAAGATGGCGATACCCTGACCGTCGGCATCACCGATGCAGCCGTCGACGGCAAGGCCTTCGAGAATCTGGAACTGGGCGGCGACGCCTCGGTTCAGATCACCGATACCGTCAGCGAAGTCGTTGCGACACTGACTGCTGACAAGACCACCGTGTCCGAAGGCGGCCAGATCACCTACACCGTCACCCTGACCAACGCCCAAGGGCTGCCGGTCAACGGCCACAATGGCCTGACCTTCACCCTGACCGATGGCACCAAGGTCACCATCCCGGCAGGCAGTGCCAACGGCAGCTTCACCATCACCGCACCGGACGACGTGTTTGTCGGTGGCCAGCCTTCGATCGTCAACAAGATCGAATCGGTTGTCGGTGGTGACAACTTCGAGAAATTGACTCTCGGTGACAACTCGGTCACCACGACTGTGACCGACGAGCCAGGCACCGGTACTCCTGGCACCGACAACCAGGGCGACAAGGTCACCGTCACCATCGTTGGCAAAGGCGATGTCACCGAAGACCAGCAACCTGCCTTCACCGTCAAGGTCAGCCAGAAACTCGACCACGACCTGACCGTGACCCTGTCGAACGGCGACAAAGTCGTCATTCCAGCCGGTCAGACCGAAGCCGAGTACAAAGCCAAGGCTCAGGGCGACGACGTCTTCAAAGATGGCGACACCCTGACCGTCGGCATCACCGATGCCGCCGTTGACGGTAAGGCCTTCGAAAATCTGGAACTGGGTGGCAACGCCTCCGTCCAGATCACCGACACCGTCAGTGAAGTGGTCGCGACCCTGACTGCGGACAAGACCACTGTGTCCGAAGGCGGCCAGATCACCTACACCGTCACCCTGACCAACGCCCAAGGGCTGCCGGTCAACGGCCACAATGGCCTGACCTTCACCCTGACCGATGGCACCAAGGTCACCATCCCGGCAGGCAGCGCCAGTGGCACGTTCACCATCACCGCACCGGATGATGTGTTCGTCGGCGGCCAGCCTTCGATCGTCAACAAGATCGAAGGCGTCAGCGGCGCGGACAACTTCGAGAAACTGACCCTCGGCGACAACACGATCACCACGACCGTGACCGACGAGCCGGGCACTGGCACGCCAGGCACCGACAACCAGGGCGATAAGGTCACCGTCACCATCGTCGGCAAAGGCGATGTCACCGAAGACCAGCAGCCGGCCTTCACCGTCAAGGTCAGCCAGAAGCTGGACCATGACCTGACCGTAACCCTGTCGAATGGCGACAAGGTCGTGATCCCGGCCGGCCAGACCGAAACCGAATACAAGGCCAAGGCCCAGGGCGACGACGTCTTCAAGGACGGCGACACCCTGACCGTCGGCATCACCGATGCCGCCGTTGATGGCAAGGCTTTCGAAAATCTGGAACTGGGCGGCAACGCTTCGGTGCAGATCACCGATACCGTCAGCGAGGTCGTTGCGACCCTGACTGCCGACAAGACTACCGTCACCGAAGGCGGCCAGATCACCTACACCGTGACGCTGACCAATGCCCAGGGCCTGCCGGTCAACGGCCATAATGGCCTGACCTTCACCCTGACCGACGGCACCAAGGTCACCATCCCTGCCGGTAGCGCCAGCGGTACCTTCACCATCACCGCACCAGACGACGTATTCGTCGGTGGCCAGCCTTCGATCGTCAACAAGATCGAATCGGTTGTCGGTGGTGATAACTTCGAGAAGCTGACCCTCGGCGACAACACGGTCACTACGAGCGTCACTGACGAGCCGGGCACTGGCACTCCAGGCACCGACAACCAGGGCGACAAGGTCACCGTCACCATCGTCGGCAAAGGCGATGTCACCGAAGACCAGCAGCCAGCCTTTACCGTCAAGGTCAGCCAGAAGCTCGACCACGACCTGACTGTCACCCTGTCCAACGGTGACAAGGTGGTCATTCCTGCCGGTCAGACCGAAACCGAGTACAAGGCGAAAGCCCAGGGCGACGACGTCTTCAAGGACGGCGATACCCTGACCGTCGGCATCACCGATGCCGCCGTCGATGGCAAGGCCTTTGAAAATCTGGAGCTGGGTGGCAACGCCTCGGTGCAGATCACCGACACCATCAGCGAAGTCGTTGCGACCCTGACCGCCGACAAGACCACCGTCACCGAAGGCGGTCAGATCACCTACACCGTGACCCTGACCAACGCCCAGGGTCTGCCGGTCAATGGCCACAATGGCCACAATGGCCTGACCTTCACTTTGACCGATGGCACCAAGGTGACTATCCCCGCCGGCAGCGCCAGCGGCACCTTCACCATCACTGCGCCGGACGACGTATTCGTCGGTGGCCAGCCGAGCATCGTCAACAAGATCGAGTCGGTTGCCGGTGGCGATAACTTCGAGAAGCTGACTCTCGGCGACAACTCGGTCACCACGACTGTGACCGATGAGCCAGGCACTGGCACTCCAGGCACCGACAACCAGGGCGACAAGGTCACCGTCACCATCGTCGGCAAAGGCGATGTCACCGAAGACCAGCAGCCAGCCTTCACCGTCAAGGTCAGCCAGAAACTGGACCACGACCTGACGGTCACCCTGTCCAACGGCGACAAGGTGGTGATCCCAGCAGGCCAGACCGAAACCGAATACAAAGCCAAAGCCCAGGGTGATGACGTCTTCAAGGACGGCGACACCCTGACCGTCGGCATCACCGATGCTGCCGTCGATGGCAAGGCCTTCGAGAATCTGGAGCTGGGTGGCAATGCCTCGGTTCAGATCACCGACACAGTAAGCGAAGTCGTCGCGACCCTGACCGCCGACAAGACTACCGTCACCGAAGGTGGCCAGATCACTTACACAGTGACCCTGACCAATGCCCAGGGCCTGTCGGTCACCGGCCACAATGGCCTGACCTTCACCCTGTCGGACGGCACCAAAGTCACCGTTCCAGCCGGCAGCGCCAGCGGTACCTTCACCATCACCGCCCCGAGTGATGTATTCGTCGGTGGCCAGCCCTCGATCGTGAACAAGCTTGAAGGTGTCAGCGGCGCGGACAACTTCGAGAAGCTGACGCTCGGCAAGGAAACACTCACCACCACCGTCACTGATGATCCGGATACCGGCAACAAGGTGTCCGTCACCATCGTCAGCAACGGCGATGTCACCGAAGACCTGCAGCCGTCCTTTACCGTCAAGGTCAACCAGAAGCTGGACCAGGACCTGACCGTCACCCTGAGCAATGGCGCCAAGGTGGTGATTCCGGCTGGCCAGACCCAGGTCGAGTACAAGGCGGATGCCCAGGGCGATGACGTCTTCAAGGATGGCAGCTCGCTGACCGTCGGCATCACTGATGCAGTCGTTGATGGCAAGACCTTCGAAAATCTGGAACTGGGCGGCAATGCCACCGTACAGATCAGCGATACCGTCAGCGAAGTCGTCGCGACCCTCACCGCCGACAAGACTACCGTCACCGAAGGTGGCCAGATCACCTACACCGTGACGCTGACCAACGCCCAGGGCCTGCCGGTCAACGGCCACAACGGCCTGACCTTCACCCTCACCGACGGCACCAAGGTCACCATTCCAGCCGGCAGCGCCAGCGGCACCTTCACCATCACCGCCCCTGACGACGTGTTCGTCGGCGGCCAGCCGAGCATCGTCAACAAGATCGAATCGGTTGCCGGTGGCGACAACTTCGAGAAGCTCACGCTGGGTGACAACACCGTCACCACGAGCGTGACCGACGAGCCAGGCACCGGCACTCCAGGCACCAACAACCAGGGCGACAAGGTCACCGTGACCATCGTCGGCAAAGGCGATGTCACCGAAGACCAGCAGCCAGCCTTCACCGTCAAGGTCAGCCAGAAACTGGACCACGACCTGACTGTCACCCTGTCCAACGGCGACAAGGTTGTCATCCCAGCCGGCCAGACCGAAACCGAATACAAAGCCAAGGCCCAGGGTGATGACGTCTTCAAGGATGGCGACACCCTGACCGTCGGCATCACCGATGCTGCCGTCGACGGCAAGGCCTTCGAGAATCTGGAACTGGGCGGTAACGCTTCCGTCCAGATCACCGACACCATCAGCGAAGTGGTCGCGACCCTGACCGCCGACAAGACTACTGTGTCCGAAGGTGGTCAGATCACCTACACCGTCACCCTGACCAACGCCCAAGGGCTGCCGGTCAACGGCCACAATGGCCTGACCTTCACCCTGACCGATGGCACCAAGGTCACCATCCCGGCAGGCAGCGCCAGTGGCACGTTCACCATCACCGCACCGGATGATGTGTTCGTCGGCGGCCAGCCTTCGATCGTCAACAAGATCGAAAGCGTCAGCGGCTCAGACAACTTCGAGAAGCTGACCCTCGGCGACAACACGATCACCACGACCGTGACCGACGAGCCAGGCACTGGCACGCCAGGTACCGACAACCAGGGCGACAAGGTCACTGTCACCATCGTCGGCAAAGGCGATGTCACCGAGGACCAGCAGCCAGCCTTCACCGTCAAGGTCAGCCAGAAGCTCGACCATGACCTGACTGTCACTCTGTCCAATGGCGACAAGGTGGTGATCCCTGCTGGCCAGACCGAAGCCGAGTACAAGGCCAAGGCCCAAGGTGATGACGTCTTCAAGGACGGCGATACCCTGACCGTCGGCATCACCGATGCTACCGTTGACGGCAAGGCCTTCGAGAATCTGGAGCTGGGCGGCAACGCCTCGGTGCAGATCACCGACACCGTCAGCGAAGTCGTCGCGACCCTCACCGCCGACAAGACCACGGTGTCCGAAGGCGGCCAGATCACCTACACCGTGACGCTGACCAACGCCCAGGGTCTGCCGGTCAACGGCCACAACGGCCTGACCTTCACCCTCACCGACGGCACCAAGGTCACCATTCCAGCCGGCAGCGCCAGCGGTACCTTCACCATCACCGCTCCGGACGATGTGTTCGTTGGTGGCCAACCGACCATCACCAACAAGCTGGAAGGTGTCACCGGCGCCGACAACTTCGAAAAACTGACCCTGGGTCAGGACGAAGTGAAGACCTCCGTCACTGACGAACCTGGCACCGGCACTCCGGGTACCGATAACCAGGGCGACAAGGTCACCGTCACCATCGTCGGCAAGGGCGATGTCACCGAAGACCAGCAGCCGGCCTTCACCGTCAAGGTCAGCCAGAAACTGGACCACGACCTGACCGTGACCCTGTCCAACGGCGACAAGGTCGTGATCCCGGCCGGCCAGACCGAAGCCGAGTACAAGGCGAAAGCCCAAGGTGATGACGTCTTCAAGGACGGTGACACCCTGACCGTCGGCATCACCGATGCCGCCGTCGACGGCAAGTCCTTCGAGAATCTGGAACTGGGTGGCAACGCCTCCGTTCAGATCACCGACACCATCAGCGAGGTCGTTGCGACCCTGACTGCCGACAAGACTACCGTCATCGAAGGCGGCCAGATCACCTATACCGTGACGCTGACCAACGCCCAGGGTCTGCCGGTCAATGGCCATAACGGCCTGACCTTCACCTTGACCGATGGCACCAAAGTCACCATCCCGGCCGGTAGCGCCAGCGGTACCTTCACCATCACCGCACCAGACGACGTGTTTGTCGGCGGCCAGCCTTCGATCGTCAACAAGATCGAATCGGTTGCCGGTGGCGACAACTTCGAGAAGCTGACCCTCGGCGATAACACAATCACCACGACCGTAACCGACGAGCCAGGCACCGGCACTCCAGGTACCGACAACCAGGGCGACAAGGTCACCGTCACCATCGTCGGCAAAGGCGATGTCACCGAAGACCAGCAACCCGCCTTCACCGTCAAGGTCAGCCAGAAACTCGACCACGACCTGACCGTGACCCTGTCGAACGGCGACAAAGTCGTCATTCCAGCCGGTCAGACCGAAGCCGAGTACAAGGCCAAGGCTCAGGGCGATGACGTCTTCAAGGACGGAGATACCCTGACCGTCGGCATCACCGATGCCGCCGTTGATGGCAAGTCCTTTGAAAATCTGGAACTGGGTGGCAACGCCTCCGTCCAGATCACCGACACCATCAGCGAAGTCGTCGCGTCCCTGACTGCGGATAAGACCACGGTCACTGAAGGCGGCCAGATCACCTATACCGTGACCCTGACCAACGCCCAAGGTCTGTCCGTCACCGGCCACAATGGCCTGACCTTCACCTTGACCGATGGCACCAAGGTCAGCATCCCGGCAGGCAGTGCCAGCGGCACCTTCACCATTACCGCGCCGGATGACGTATTCGTCGGCGGCCAGCCTTCGATCGTCAACAAGATCGAGGGTGTCAGTGGCGCCGACAACTTCGAGAAGCTCACTCTGGGTGACAACACCGTCACCACGAGCGTGACCGATGAGCCAGGCACTGGCACGCCAGGCACCGACAACCAGGGCGACAAGGTCTCGGTCACCATCGTTGGCAACGGCAACGTCACCGAAGACCAGCAGCCGTCGTTCACCGTCAAGGTCAGCCAGAAGCTCGACCAGGACCTGACCGTGACCCTGAGCAATGGCGCCAAGGTAGTGATCCCGGCCGGCCAGACCCAGGTCGAGTACAAGGCCGCGGCCCAGGGCGACGATGTATTCAAGGATGGCAGCTCGCTGACCGTCGGCATCACCGACGCCGCGGTCACCGGCAAGACCTTCGAGAATCTGGAACTGGGCGGCAACGCCACCGTGCAGATCACCGACACCATCAGCGAAGTCGTGGCCACCTTGTCCGCCGACAAGACCACCGTGTCCGAGGGCGGCCAGATCACCTACACCGTGACCCTGACCAACGCCCAGGGCCTGTCGGTCACCGGCCACAACGGCCTGACCTTTACCCTCAGCGACGGCACCAAGGTCAGCATCCCGGCCGGCAGCGCCAGCGGTACCGCCATCATCACCGCGCCTGACGACGTCTTCGTTGGCGGCCAGGCCACCATCAGCAACAAGATCACCGGCGTCACCGGTGCCGACAACTTCGAGAAACTGACCCTGGGTCAGAACGAAGTGCAAACCTCCGTGACCGACGAGCCGGGCACTGGTACTCCAGGCACCGACAACCAGGGCGACAAGGTGTCCGTCACCATCGTCGGCAACGGCGATGTCAACGAGGCCCAGCAGCCGTCGTTCACCGTCAAGGTCAGCCAGAAGCTTGGCTACGACCTGACCGTCACCCTGTCCAACGGCGACAAGGTGGTGATCCCGGCAGGTCAGACCCAGACCGAGTACAAGGCCGCCGCACAGGGCGACGACGTGTTCAAGGACGGCAGCTCGCTGACCGTCGGTATCACCGATGCCACGGTTCCGGGCCATACCTTCGAGAACCTGGAACTGGGTGGCAACGCCACCGTGCAGATCACCGACACCATCAGCGAAGTCGTGGCCACCTTGTCCGCCGACAAGACCACCGTTTCCGAGGGCGGCCAGATCACCTACACCGTGACCCTGACCAACGCCCAGGGCCTGTCGGTCACCGGCCACAACGGCCTGACCTTCACCCTGACCGACGGCACCAAGGTCACCATCCCGGCCGGCAGCGCCAGCGGCACCTTCACCATCACCGCTGCGGACGACGTGTTCGTCGGTGGCCAGCCGACCATCAGCAACAAGATCACCGGCGTCACCGGCGGCGACAACTTCGAAAAACTGACCCTGGGCCAGAACGAAGTGAAGACTACCGTCACCGACGAGCCAGGTTCGGGCACCCCGGGTACCGGCAACCAGGGCGACAAGGTCTCGGTCACCATCGTCGGCAATGGCGATGTCAACGAAGCCCAGCAGCCGTCGTTCACCGTCAAGGTCAGCCAGAAGCTCGACCAGGACCTGACCGTGACCCTGAGCAACGGTGCCAAGGTAATCATTCCGGCTGGCCAGACCCAGGTCGAATACAAGGCCGCCGCCCAAGGCGATGATGTGTTCAAGGACGGCAGCTCGCTGACCGTCGGCATCACCGATGCCGCAGTCACCGGCAAGACCTTCGAGAATCTGGAACTGGGCGGCAACGCCACCGTGCAGATCACCGACACCATCAGTGAAGTCGTGGCCACCTTGTCCGCCGACAAGACCACCGTGTCCGAAGGCGGCCAGGTCACCTACACCGTGACCCTGACCAACGCCCAGGGCCTGTCGGTCACCGGCCACAATGGCCTGACCTTCACCCTGTCCGATGGCACCAAGGTCACCATCCCGGCCGGCAGCGCCACTGGCACCGCCATCATCAACGCGCCGGACGACGTGTTCGTCGGCGGCCAGGCCACCATCAGCAACAAGATCACCGGCGTCAGCGGTGCCGACAACTTCGAGAAACTGACCCTGGGTCAGAACGAAGTGAAGACCTCGGTCACCGACGAGCCGGGCTCGGGCACCCCGGGCACCGGCAACCAGGGCGACAAGGTCTCGGTCACTATCGTCGGCAACGGCGATGTCAACGAAGCCCAGCAACCGTCGTTCACCGTCAAGGTCAGCCAAAAGCTCGATCAGGACCTGACCGTGACCCTTAGCAATGGCGCCAAGGTGGTGATCCCGGCCGGCCAGACCCAGGTCGAGTACAAGGCGCCGGTCCAGGGCGACGACGTGTTCAAGGACGGCGGCCCGCTCACCGTCGGCATCACCGATGCCAGCGTGGTCGGCAAGACCTTCGAGAATCTCGAGCTCGGCGGTTCGGCCACCGTGCAGATCACCGACACCATCAGCGAAGTGGTCGCGACCCTGTCCGCTGACAAGACCACGGTTGCCGAGGGTGGCCAGTTCACCTACACCGTGACCCTGACCAACGCCCAGGGCCTGTCGGTCACCGGCCACAACGGCCTGACCTTCACCCTCACCGACGGCACCAAGGTCACCATCCCGGCGGGCAGCGCCACCGGTACCGTGACCATCACCGCCAAGGACGACGTGTTCGTCGGCGGCCAGCCGAGCATCGTCAACAAGATCGAGTCCGTCACCGGTGGCGGCAACTTCGAGAAGCTGACTCTCGGCAACAACACGCTGACCACCACGGTGACCGACGAACCAGGTTCGGGTACCCCAGGTACCGGCAACCAGGGCGACAAGGTCTCGGTCACCATCGTCGGCAATGGCGATGTCAACGAAGCCCAACAGCCGTCGTTCACCGTCAAGGTCAGCCAGAAGCTCGACCAGGACCTGACCGTGACCCTGAGCAATGGCGCCAAGGTGGTGATCCCGGCCGGCCAGACCCAGGTCGAGTACAAGGCCGCCGCCCAGGGCGACGACGTGTTCAAGGATGGCAGCTCGCTGACCGTAGGCGTCACCGACGCCACAGTCACCGGCAAGACCTTCGAGAACCTGGAACTCGGTGGCAATGCCACCGTGCAGATCACCGACACCATCAGCGAAGTCGTGGCCACCTTGTCCGCCGACAAGACCACCGTTTCCGAGGGCGGCCAGATCACCTACACCGTGACCCTGACCAACGCCCAGGGCCTGTCGGTCACCGGCCACAACGGCCTGACCTTCACCCTGACCGACGGCACCAAGGTCACCATCCCGGCCGGCAGCGCCAGCGGCACCTTCACCATCACCGCTGCGGACGACGTGTTCGTCGGTGGCCAGCCGACCATCAGCAACAAGATCACCGGCGTCACCGGCGGCGACAACTTCGAAAAACTGACCCTGGGCCAGAACGAAGTGAAGACTACCGTCACCGACGAGCCAGGTTCGGGCACCCCGGGTACCGGCAACCAGGGCGACAAGGTCTCGGTCACCATCGTCGGCAATGGCGATGTCAACGAAGCCCAGCAGCCGTCGTTCACCGTCAAGGTCAGCCAGAAGCTCGATCAGGACCTGACCGTGACCCTGAGCAACGGTGCCAAGGTAATCATTCCGGCTGGCCAGACCCAGGTCGAGTACAAGGCCGCCGCCCAAGGCGACGACGTGTTCAAGGATGGCAGCTCGCTGACCGTAGGCATCACCGATGCCGCGGTCACCGGCAAGACCTTCGAGAACCTCGAGCTGGGTGGCAACGCCACCGTGCAGATCAGCGATACCATCAGTGAAGTGGTCGCCACCCTGTCCGCCGACAAGACCACCGTCAGCGAAGGCGGCCAGGTCACCTACACCGTGACCCTGACCAACGCCCAGGGCCTGTCGGTCACCGGCCACAACGGCCTGACCTTCACCCTGACCGATGGCACCAAGGTCAGCATCCCGGCCGGCAGCGCCAGCGGCACCTTCACCATCACCGCCAAGGACGACCCGTACCTCGGTGGCCAGCCGAACATCGTCAACAAGATCGAAACGGTCGCCGGTGGCGACAACTTCGAGAAACTGACCCTGGGCAGCAATACCGTCACCACCAGCGTCACCGACGAGCCGAGCGGCCAGGGCGACCTGACCACCGTCGGCATCAGCGGCGACACCTCGGTGACCGAAGGCGATACCGCCCACTACAACCTGACCCTGAGCAACCCGTCGAAGTCCGAGGTGACCATCACCCTGACCTACAGCGGCACCGCCACGGACGGCCAGGACTTTACCGGTGTGGTCACCGTGAAGATCCCGGCGGGCAGCAGCGGCACCACCTTCGACATCAAGACCATCGACGACAAGCTGGTCGAGGGTTCGGAGAACTTCACGGTCAAGATCAGCGGCGCCACAGGCGGCGGCTTCGAGAACCTGCAAGTCGACGCCAGCAAGTCCAGCGTCACCACCACCATCATCGACAACGACCACGCGCCGGTGTCGACCGGTGGCGCCGTGACCGGCAGCGAAGACACCGACTACGTGTTCAAGTGGGGCGACTTCAACGTCAGCGACGCCGATGGCAACAGCGGCCTGTCGGTGACCATCAGCAAGCTGCCGGACCTGGGCAGCCTGAAGTTCTTCAACGGCACCTCGTGGGTCGATGTGTCGCTGAACCAGAACATCAGCCAGGCCGACATCGCCGCCGGCAAGCTCAAGTTCGTGCCGCTGGCCAACCAGTCGGGCGTCGACGGCTATGGCGGCAGCGGCGTGGGCAACAAGCAGGCCGACTACGCGCAGATCAAGTACAAGCCCAACGACGGCACCAACGCCGGCGGCGAAGTGACCATGAAGGTCGATATCGCGCCAGTGGCCGACAAGCCTGACCTGAACATCGGCAACAACAACGTCAACTCCATCGGCCTGCTCAAGGAAACCTGGAACAGCCTCACCGGCCTGGGTAACAACGGCAACGGCATCACCGGCGATGCGCTGAAGAACGTCTTCGCCAACTCCGGCAACGCCAGCAAGAGCGAGACCGTCACCGGTGTCGACACGGTCGCCACCGTGTCGCCTGGCACAGGCTCGAAGACCTCCGGCCTGATCTACCTCGAAGCCGGCAAGACCTATGCGTTCAGCGGCACCGCCGACGACAGCCTGCAGATCGTCGTCGGTGGCAAGAACGTCGCCAGCGGTACCTGGGGCTCGGGCAGCGGCGCCATCTCCGGCAGCTTCACCCCGACCACCAGCGGCTACTACACCCTGGAGATCTACAACGCCAACCAGTCCGGCCCCGGCAGCCTGGACGTCAACATCAAGGTGGGCAACGGCGCGGTCACCGACCTCAACAGCTCGAACATCCCGATGTACCCGAGCGTCAAGGACCTGACCAACGCCGGCGTGACCGTCGGCGACCTGCACGGCAGCAACAACCAGGGCTACTACGACGGCTACAAGCTCAACGAAGGCAGCGAGAACGGCGCCCCGGTCAAGCTGGTGGGCATCAGCACCAACCTCACCGACACTGACGGCTCCGAGGCCCTGAGCGTCAAGCTCAGCGGCATCCCGGCAGGCTCGGTGCTGGCCGACAATGCCGGCCACACCATCACCGTCGGCAAGGACGCGGTGGACGTCACCGGCTGGAACCTGGGCAGCCTGACCATCAAGCCACCGGCCTACTATGCCGGCCAGTTCGACGTGAAGGTCAGCTCGACCTCCACCGAGAGCGTCGGCGGCAGCACCGCGACCAGCGAAGGCACCATCAAGGTCACGGTCTACCCGCAGTCCTACACCACCAGCAACCTGTCCTCGGACAGCGACAACATCACCGGCACCGACGGCAACGATGTGGTGGTGGCCGACGTCACCGGCCTGCACGTGGTGCCGGGCCAGGACTACAACCTCGCCTTCATCGTCGACACCTCGGGCAGCATGGGCTCGTCCGGCGTGGATGCGGCGAAGAAATCCCTGGAGTCGGTGTTCAAGACCCTGGCCGCCAGCGTCAAGGGCGACCAGTCGGGCACCGTGAACATCCTGCTGGTGGACTTCGCCACCCAGGTCAAGAGCAGCGTTGCGGTAACCCTGAACGATGCCGGCCTGCAGCAGTTGCTCAACGCCCTGAACAACCTGCGGGCGGACGGCGGCACCAACTACGAGGACGCCTTCAAGACCACCGCCAACTGGTTCCAGAACCTCAAGGATGGTGGCAACACCGGCAGCAACCAGACGTTCTTCATCACCGACGGCAAGCCGACCTACTACCAGGCCAACGAGAACCCCAACCCGACCCTGGGGACCTCGGGCATCACCCTGGACACCTTCCTGGCTTCGATCAACTACAAGCCGGGCATGGCGTACAACGGCTACATCGACAGCAGCAACACCAACTACGTCAGCATCGACAACGCCGGCAACCTGCAGGTGCAGTACTACCGCAACGGCTGGAAATACGGCGTATCGGGCGAACTGCATGCCGAAGGCAACGGCACCTATGAGCTGTCTTCGCGTGGCGGCCTGGGCTACGACACCAACAGCACCACCACGAGCAACTCGCAGGACAGCTTCAAGCTGCTCTCGGGCCTGTCCCAAGTCGAGGCCATCGGCCTCAACAACGGCGTCAACACCAACGACCTGAAACCATACGACACCGACGGCAAGCCGCAGACCAACATCGACCCGAGCAAGCTGGCCGAAGCCATCCTCGGCCATACCGAAGTCACCCAGCCGGGCAATGACACGGTCAACGGCGGCGACGGCAACGACATCATCTTCGGTGACCTGATGGTCTTCGACGGTGTTGCCGGCACCGGTGTCGAGGCGATCCGCGGCTATGTCGCCGACAAGCTGGGCGTCGACGCGGGCAGCGTGGACGCACGGGCGATGCACAAGTACATCACCGAGAACTACGCCGAGTTCGATGTCTCGCGCAGCAACGACGGCGCCGACACCCTGCTGGGCGGCAACGGCAACGACATCATCTTCGGCCAGGGTGGCAACGACTACATCGACGGCGGCAAGGGCAATGACATCCTGCTCGGTGGCACCGGCAACGACACCCTGCTCGGCGGCGAAGGCAACGACATCCTGTTCGGCGGTGCCGGCAATGACATCCTCATCGGCGGCAAGGGTGACGACATCATGACCGGTGGCAGCGGTGCCGACACCTTCGTGTGGAAGTCCGGCGACCTGGGCAAGGACGTGATCAAGGACTTCAAGGCCAGCGAGGGCGACCGCCTCGACCTGAGCGACCTGCTCCAGGGCGAGAAGGCCAGCACCATCGACAACTTCCTGAAGATCACCACGGTCAATGGCGAGTCGACCCTGCAGGTCAGCACCGAAGGCAAGCTCAACGCCGCCGGTGGCCTGGCCAACGCCGACGTGACCATCAAGCTCGAGGGCGTGAACTGGTCCAACACCACGATCAACTCGTTGATCAGCGGTGCCGACCCGACCATCAAGATCGACAACTCCAACAGCTGATCCCTGCCTCTCTACGGCGGCCCGCAAGGGCCGCCGTTGGGGGCGCGGGCTTTTCCAGCCATCCCTTCACGCGCATACTCGTGCTCCGGGCTTACATGCCCGGTGAACTTTGCCTATGCTGCTGACTACCAAAAAGGATTCATCGTGACGAGGGACGCCGCCATGTTCTACGTGCAACGCGACGCTGACGGCCGTTTGCTGCGGGTGGAAGCCGCCGAATTCGGTGGTTTCAACGACATGGTCCCGGCAGACAATGCCGAGATCCAGGAATGGTTCGCCGACAACGTTGTCGAGAACAGCCTCAAGCAGCTCAAGCAGAGCGACCTGGACATGATCCGGGTACTGGAGGACCTGATCGAGGTACTGACCGCCAAGGGCGTGTTCAGCATCACCGACCTGCCGCCCGGTGCCCAGGCCAAGCTGCTCAGTCGCGCCAGCGCGCGTGAGGCGCTAGGCGGCCTGAACAACCTGATCGAGGAAGACGAGGACGGCGGATTGATCTGATCACGCGGCCCTTGCTTGCTCCTGTAGGAGATAGGCCAGCCTTTCGGGCTACGACGCTGTCGCGCAGGGAACTGTTATCACTGTGGGAGCGGCTTTAGCCGCGAAGAATCCAACGCGGTGCCTGGCACCGGCTCTGCCGGTGTTCGCGGCGGTGCGGCGGTCCGATAAACCCGCTCCCACAGGGCTCGCGTGCTACCCGAAGGGCTGGGTAATCTCCCACAGGGTGCCACTCAGCGCCAGGGTGCCGGCCCACCTACCAGTTGCCCCTGAATCCCCTGCACGCCCATCTCCCGTAGTACCTTCAGCTCCCCTTCGGTCTCTACCCGCTCGGCGATCAACGGCAGGTCGATGCTGTGCGCCGCGCGCTGGATGGCCTCGATGAACAGGCGCTTGTGCCGCTCCTGGTCGATGCTGCGGATATAGCCACCGTCGATCTTCAGGTAGGCCAGGCCCAGGTGGGCGAGGTTGCCGATCATGCTGAAGCGCCCGCCGAAGCGTTGCAGCGCCAGGCTGAAGCCCAGGGCGCGCAGGCGTCGGGTCAGTTGCTCCAGCACCGATTGCTCGGGCAACTGCTCTTCGCCGATCTCGAAGGTCAGCCGCCGCCCCAGCGCGCCATGCTGCCCCAGCAGCTCGTAGACTCGCTGCAGCGCCTTGGGATCGGCCAGGGTCGCGGCCGACAGGTTCAGCGCGAGCGCCTCGCCATGTCCCTGCAAGTGCCTGAGCACTTTCTCCAGCACCAGCAGGTCCAGCCGCGCCATCCAGCCGAAGCGCTCCAGCCACGGCAGGAAGCGGCCGGCCGCCAGGGCTTCACCCTGCTCGTCGTGCAGGCGCGAGATGACCTTGTAGTGCAGCACCCGCTCCGGCGCCCTGGCATCCACGACGGGCTGGAAGAACAGCTCGAACTGCCCTTTGTCCAGTGCCTGGTCCAGGCGCGTGTGCCAGGCGTGGTGGCTGTCGGCGGCCTGGCCTGCGGCGCCCTGTTCCAGGCACACCCAGCCCGGCGCGGGCTGGCTCTCGGCGCGGGCCAGGGCCTCGTCGGCGAGCTTGAGCAGCGCTTGCGGGGCATCCCCGGGGCTGTAAGGCGCCAGGCCAATGCAGGCCACCGGGTCGACATCGCTGGCGCCGGTCTCGTGCAGACTCTGCAAGGTGGTCTCCAGGGCTTGAGCCAACTGGATCGCCTCCTCATGCACCATGCCCGGCGCCAGCACCGCGAACTCGCCGCCACGACTGCGGGTGATCAGGTCGTTGGTCTCCGGGAAGTTCGCGCAGGTGCGGCGCAACTGCTCGCCCACCGCCTGCAGCAACTGATCGGTGCGCTGGCCCCCCAGGCGCGCGTTCAGGCCCGCCAGGTCCTGGACCCGCAGCAACAGCAGGTAGCCGGCACGGGCCTCCTCCAGATTGCTGACCCGGGCGTTGAGCTGCATTTCGAAGTATCGACGGTTGGCCAGCCCGGTGAGGCTGTCCTGGTACGACTCGGCACGCAGCTTCTCGCTGCGCTCGGCCTGTTCGGTGAACAGCGCCTTGAGCTTCTCGACCATCTGGTTCATCGCCTGCACCACCCGGCGCAGCTCGGGTGTGCGCGGCAACTCCGGCAGGCTGAGGAACTCACGGCGAGCAATGGCGTGGGACTGCGCCACCATATAGTCAAGCGGCCGCAGTTGGCGACGCAGCAGCAGCGCCCCAAGCACCGCACTCGCCGCGCCGCACAGCAGCAGCCAGCCCAGGCTGCCCAGGGCGCTCTGCCAGAGCTTGGCCAGGGCGAACATCGGATGGCTGATCACCTCGACCCGCGCCGCCTGCTGCCAGCCACGGCTGACAATGGCGTCGCCACCGGCCGGGTCCAGGCCGATCAGCTGGATGAACCAGCCCGGCACGCTTCCCGCATCGGGCTCGGCATGGCGCTCGACCAGCACGGCATTGGAGTCCAGGTCGATGACCTTGATGCTCGAATAGTAGCCACTGTCGAAAATCGAGCTGACCATCAGCTCGACCATCGCCGGGTCATCGATGTTCGGCGTCAGCGACAGCGCCAGCGCGGTCGCCGCATCCTGGGCATGGGAGCGCAGCTGGTTGACATACTGGCTGCGCGAGCTCTCCAGGCTGACCATGAAGCTGCCACTGAAGGCGACCACCAGGAACAGGCAAATGGCTAGCAGCAATTGTTTGAACAGTGACATCTGTGCTCCTTCAGTAAACCGGTTCGGCCGGGAACCCTTCGGCCTGCATTTTCTTCAGCAAGTCCTGCCACCGCGACAGGCGCTTGGTGTCACCGACCTTCTTGTTGCCGCCAGCGCCGGTCAGCCACAGGCCTTCACCGTTGAAGGCATACACCGGCAGCAGGTCGGTACGCTGGCTGGCCGGCTTGATCGCGTCCATCAGGCTGTCGAGCACCAGCGGCTGGGCCTGTGGGCTTGAATAATAGGTCAGGACCATGTGCGCACGGTTCTGGCGCAAGGCCTTGACGTAGGTGATGCGCAGCTTTTCCGCCGGGACGCCCATGCGCCGCAGGCTGAAGTACTTGGCGATGGCATAGTCCTCGCAGTCGCCCGCGCCCTTGATCAGCGACTGCACCGGCGTGGCCCAGTAATCGACCTCGTGCCACAGGTCGATGTCCTCGACGTAGCGCAACTGCTTGTTGAAGAACAGGTTGACTACCTGCAACTGCTCCAGCTCGCTGCCCTGCTTCTGTGTCGCCAGCAGGTTCTGCCAGGCATCTATACGCCCCTGCCCCGGCCCCAGCGGACCATACAGGGCCTGCGCACGGCGGCTGATCTGCGAGAAGTCCCAATCCGCCTGGGTAGCGCCCAGCCACAGGCAGCCGAGCAGCACGGCAAGGCCGAGCCGGCGTGCGGTCGCATTGAGAGGCCAAGGTATCGCCACTGCGGACACCCGTTCAGATCAGTCGAAAGCAGCGATGGTGCGGGCTGGCGCGGCAAAAGACAATGGCACCGGGTGCCTGTGCTGCCAACTGTCGGCAAACCCGCTTCGTACAAGGGCTGGCGACCTTGGCCATCTTCCCAATGCCGACAACTTGCTTCACGATAGCCGCGTTTCGTGAGTGCGCCATGGCGCACCCGCTTGATCAATCCGTTTGACAAGCGCCCCCTTCCCTCACTAGGGTTATTGGATCCAATTTTCATGTTGCCGAGGCGAACCCCGCGTGGCTGAGAAACCCAAACTCCTGAGCACCGTGCTGGGCAGCGAGCAGGTACCGCCGCACCTGGCCCGCAGTGTCATAGAAGAGCGCCTGCGCAGTGCCATCCTCGACGGCCGCCTGCCACCGGGCACCGCCGTGCGCCAGCAAGAGCTGGCGACCCTGTTCGGCGTCAGCCGCATGCCCGTGCGCGAAGCGCTGCGCCAGCTCGAGGCCCAGTCGCTGCTGCAGGTGGTGATGCACAAAGGTGCGGTTGTGGCACCACTGATCGGCGAGGATGCCGTCGACACCTACGCCCTGCGCGTGCTGCTCGAGACCGAGGCGTTGCGTCAGTCGATCCCCTTGCTCGATGCCGACGACATCACCCAGGCCAGGGCATACATCCGCCAGCTGGAAAATGAGACCCGCCACGCCGAGATCGGCCGGCTCAACCGTCTGTTCCACATGGCCCTCTACAGCAAGGCGCAGAACCAGAAACTGCTGCGCATGATCGAGATCGAGCTCAACGAGGAGGAACGCTTCCTGCGCTTCCACCTGTCCTCGATGGGGCTGGGCAAGCTCACCCAGGACGACCACATCGCCCTGGTCGACGCCGCCAGCGACAAACTGGTGGACAGAGCCATCGAGCTTCTGGAAGAGCACCTGAACCATGCCGCGCGCACCATCAGGAGCTACCTCGACAGGCAATCGGGCAACTGATCCTGCTCAACCGCGCAGCCGACCTCAGCGACCGCGTCGCTGCGCAGACACGATCCGCCACAAGGAACGGCAGTGCACGTGCAGACGCGACAGGAAACCACGCCCGACCAGCCGTCCAGGATCCGCCTGATCTGCCTGGCCAGCACCCGGCAGCAACTTGCCCAGTACCGTACCTGGGCAAGGACCCTCAGCGACCCCATCGAACTGGTCGCGGTCGATGTCCCAAGCATTGCCGACCTGGAACAGTCCACCGCGTTGCCCGTGGCCGGGCGCCTGACCCAGGCCCTGCGCGAACAGCTCCAACCCTACCTTGCACAACCCCACGCGATGTTCGCCCAGGGACTGGGCGCGCACATCGCCCTGGCCCTGATCCAACAGGTGCAGGAGACGAGTCCGGGGCAGACCCGTCACTTGTTTGTTTCAAGCTGTGACAGCCCGCAGTTCAGTACCAGCAACCTTCCATTGCAGGTGCCGATGACCGTGCTGTACCCGCCCGGCTCCCTGGCCGCGATGCTCGGCTGGCACAGTCTGGTGCGCCGAGAGCTGGAGCTGATCGAGTTGCCGCTGCCATCGGTCGATGCTTCGCTGCTCAACCAGCGCCTGGTGCGCATCTTCAACAGCCACCTCGGGCTGCTCAGTTACTGACCTTCCCCCTGCCTTCCATACGCTGACCAAGAGGGCATTTACTCTGCCCGGTCTGCTGCTGGCCATGGCAGTGCCAGCATTTTGGGCACACTCTACTCCCCGCAGCGGCCGCTGATCATCAGACGTGGACCTGGCCGCCTGCCTCCTCATTCACCAGTAGAAGGAACCTGGCACCGGGGCAAGGACCGCACGCGATCAGCCGCCCTCCAATAGTCACTCTCCCATCTCCGTTCACCAGTGCTCCGAGTGAGGCATTCACTCTGTGTCTATTTTTCTGATCGTTATTTATCGGAAGGAGCACATATTGCCAAAATAAAACTTACCCAAAGTTTTATTCGGGCACTTATATTTCAAGAAAAGTCCGAGCATAAAATAATCAAAAAAACAATTGCGGCGAACTTTGAAGTTGTTCTAACTTTTATAGCGCCAGCCAAGGGCGGCCAGGTATCACCGTGGACGCCTTGCCAGACAAGCCCTGCCGGCCTCTATCCGTTGTTCGATGTCGAAATTTCATTCGAGGTATCTCTTCGCCTGGAATTTATATAACGAACAATGCGCAGAGCAACTTGATCCCTGAATTCCATCCATAACGGACCTCATCATGAGCACATTGAAGCGCACACTTTCCGACAAGAAACATGAACTTTCCCTGCACCCGCTCTTTTCCGAGATCGACTCGCTGCAGACACTGCGTCGATTTATGGAAACCCATGTTTTTGCAGTCTGGGACTTCATGTCGCTGACCAAGCGCCTGCAGCAGGAGCTGACCTGCGTCAGCCTGCCATGGCTGCCACCTGCGGACCCGGCCGCAGCACGCCTGATCAACGAGATCGTGCTGGGCGAAGAATCGGATGACCGCCTCGACCACGGTCACTACAGCCACTTCGAACTGTACCTGGATGCCATGCGCGAGGTCGGCGCCAGCACCCAGGCCATCGATCGCTTCATCAGCCTGCAACAGCAAGGCATCACGGCCATTGACGCCCTGCAGCGCTGCGGTGCCAGTGAAGCCGCCCAGCGATTCGTCCGCGACACTCTCGAGGTGGCTATCGACGCGCCGGCCCACCGGGTTGCGGCCGCCTTCCTGCATGGCCGGGAAAGCGTGATCCCGGCGATGTTCCAGCAGATCCTCGACGAGTGGGGCATCGGCACCGAGCAGGCTCCGACCTTCCGTTACTACCTGCAGCGCCACATCGAGGTGGACTCCGAAGACCACGGGCCTGCCGCCGAACAATTGCTGGCCCGCCTGGTCGACCACGACCCGCTGCGCCAGGAAGACGTCTACGTGGCCGCCATCGCCGCCGTGGACAGCCGCATGGCGCTGTGGGACCGCCTGCGTGCCTCGCTGCAGACACCTGTCGCCGAGGTCACCCCATGAATGCCCTCGAGTACCGCTCCTTTGCCGAGGCCTGGGAGGCTCGGGCGACCATCCGCACCCGGCCCCGGCGCCTGGTGGAGGATGACCAGCGACTGATCTACCCCCTGAGCCGCCAACCCCTGGTGCTCGGCGCGACATTCCAGCGCGAATGTCCGCAGCTGCGTGATTTCGTGCTGGTGCAAAGTCTCTACAAGTTCATCAACGATGTGGTGATCTTCGAGACCGAAATCGTCGACCGCACCGCCCGGCGCATCGCCAAGGACCGCTTTGCCGTGCGCTTCCCGTTCGCCTGCCGCTACGACGCGATGACCGTGGTGGTGGACGAGGACTATCACGCCCTGGTGGCGATGGACTTCCTGCAGCAGACCATCGCCTTGACCGGCATCGATCCGATCGCCCTGCCCCAGGAGATCGAACTCAGCCGCGCCATTCCGGCCGTGCTGGACCAGGTGCCCGAGGCACTGCGCGATGCGCTGGAGCTGATCTGCGTGGGCATCGCCGAGAACACCCTGACCGACGATGTCGCGGCCTTTGCCAAGGACGACTCGGTCAAGCCCTCGGTGAAGGGACTGATGGCCGATCACCTGCTGGACGAAGGCCGTCATTCAAGCTTCTGGGCGCGGCTGACGCGCATCTACTGGCACACCGCGCCGGAGGCGGATCGCCAGGCAATCGCCAAGGTGCTGCCGTTGTTCCTGCGTCAGTACCTGACCAGCGACATCCAGCAAGCTTTCGACTGCGCCCTGATCGCCGCCTTGCCGGTGAGCGAGCCGGTGCGCCAGGCCTTGCGCGAGGAGGCGCAGGGCCTGGCCTACCCGATCAATCACCAGCATCCGCTGCTGGGCAACATCCTGCGTTTCTTCCGCAGCAGCTCGATGCTCGAGTCGCCTTGCGTACAAGACGCCCTGCGCGATTACCTGCCCTGAGGACCTGGACATGAGACGCCTCGACATACTCCTGGTGGGCACCAGCCCCACCCTGGAGGCATTCACCCGGCTACTCGACGAGCACGGCCATGGCTCGGCCACCGCCGACAGCGCGCAAGCCTTGCGCCAGCAGCTGTCGACCCGGCCGGACCTGGTGGTGGAAGATGGCAGCCTGGCCCTGGGCAGCTGCGACTGGCATGCCCTGGGCAACACGCCACTGCTCAGGCTGCGCCTGGGCGCCAGCTTCGCCGAGCCCCTGCCGCAACTGGAAGCCCTGTGCTGGTGCGGCAGTGCCAGCGCCCAGCGGCTGATCCAGCGAACTGCGATCCCCGCGCCGAGTGCCGGCAACGGCCAGCAGTTGCGCGAAGACGCCCTGCAGGCCCTGTGTGATCAACTGGCCCTGCAGGTCACCCGCTTTGCGCGCAATCCGGCGCATCTGCAGGAAGCACCCGCGGCAAGCCCCGGCGACCAGGAGCGCGAGCACGGCCTGGACTGGCTGGAGGCTCTGGCCTACCGCCACCCATTCAACCGCACACTGCGCGCTGACTTGCTGGAGAAGGCCGAAACCGGCCTGATCGATACGCTGGAGCACAGCTTGCGCCTGCATGCCGAATGCCCTGCGCTGAACCATGCCGGCCAGCGCTCCAGCTATCGCCAGCTGCATGCCCGCACCGTCGCCATCCAGCAGGCCCTGGCGCCGTTGCTGCCCGAGCCAGGTGAACAGCCACCCGTGGTCGCCGTGTGCATGGGCAAGTCGCCCGACCTCTATGCCAGCCTGCTGGCGGTGCTGGGCTGCGCCGCCATCTACCTGCCGCTGGACCCGGCAACGCCGGCCGAACGACGCCAGTCGATCCTCGAGGATGCCGGTGCCTGCGTCGTGCTGCATGACGGGCAGGCGCCTGTGGATATCTCTCATGTGGATATTCGCGGCATCGCGGCGACACCGGCCATGCCGTTGCCCGGCCTGGCGCTGCGCCAGGCCGGCGCCGAGCAGGCCTGCGTGGCGATCTACACCTCCGGCACTACCGGCCAGCCCAAGGGCGTGCTGCTCAGCCAGCGCAACCTTACGCACTTCATGGCCTGGTACCGTGAGCATGTGGCCCTGGACGAGCACAGCCGAGTGCTGCAGTTCTCCACCATCGGTTTCGATGCCTCGCTGCTGGACATCCTGCCGACCTTCGCCTGCGGTGCTGAACTGGTACTGCCCAGCGAAGACCAGCGCCGTGATCCGCAGCAACTGGTACAACTTATCCACAGCCAGGAAGTCAGCCACGCGTTCCTGCCACCGGCCCTGCTGAGCATCCTGCCCCGCGATCTCCACCTCGGTCTGCGCCACCTGATCACTGGCGGCGACGTCTGTGAGCCGGAGGTCATCGCCCGCCTGTCCGGTCAGTGCCGGATGCACAACATCTACGGGCCGACGGAAACCACCGTGCTGGCCACCACCCGGGTGTTCGCCAGCGGTGACAGCAACCGCAACCTGGGCCTGCCGATCGCCAACACCCAGGTGCTGATACTCGACCAGGCGCTGCAACCGGTAGCGGAGCAGACCCCGGGCGAGCTGTACATCGCCGGGCCCGGTGTCGGCCTGGGCTATCTGAACAAACCGGCACTGACCGCCGAACGCTTCGTCGAGTTGGACCTGCCCGCCGGCCGCACGCTGCGTGCCTATCGCACCGGAGACATCGGCAAGTGGACCGCCCAGGGCATCGAGCTGTGCGGACGGCGTGACAACCAGGTGAAGATCCGAGGTTTTCGGGTCGAGCCCGAGGAGATCGAGCACTGCTTGCGCGACAGCCACCTGTTCGCCCAGGTGGCGGTGGTGATCGACACGCAGCGCCGGATCCTGGCCTTCCTCGCCCATCCGCAGCGGACCGATGCGCAAACCTTGCTGCGCGATCATGCCGAGCGGCACCTGCCCGACTACATGCGCCCGTTGTTCTACCAGGTGCTGGAGCACATGCCCTATACCGCCAACGGCAAGGTGGACCGCCGGGCGCTGTCGGCACAGCCACTGGCCCTGTCGGCGAACGCGCACATCGCACCAGAGACCAACACCGAAAAGCGCCTGTTGCATCTGTGGAGCGAGTTGCTGGAACTGCCGCCAGCCGACATCTCACTGGACGACAGCTTCTTCAACCTGGGCGGGCACTCGATCCTCTTGTCGCGCCTGTTGCTGGAGATCCGGGAACACTTCGGCCAGGGTGTGGCCATCAACCGTTTCATCGAGCAGCCGACCCTGCGGCGCCTGGGCGCGCTGCTCGACGGCAACGATGATGCGCTGCAGACCTCCCTGGCGCGCCTGGAACAGGACGCCAACCGCGATCTCGGCCTGCAGGTACTGCCGATGGAGCGTCTGGGCGATGTGCACAAGGTCATCGTCACCGGGGCCAACAGCTTCCTTGGCGTTCACCTGGTTGAAGCCTTGCTGGAGTGGGGCGCCACCGAAGTCGCCTGCCTGGTACGCCGCGCCGGTGGGCAGTCCGCCGAGGAACGCTTCGCCCAAGCCCTGCAGGACAACCATATCAACCTGGACCTGAGCCGCGTGCGGGTACTCGAGGCAGACCTGCGCAAGCCGCTGCTGGGCTTGTCCCAGGCCGACTACGACGACCTGGACAACCACTATGGCGCCCTGCTGCACAACGCCGCGCAGGTCAACCATGTGCTCGACTACGAGGTGCTGGCCGCCGACAACATCGAGCCGTTGTTCGAGTGCCTGCGGCTGTGCGAAGGCCGACGCAAGAAGATCTTCAACTTCGTCTCGACCCTGTCCGCGTGCAGCGCGGTGGACGGCGACGGTCGCGTGCTGGAGAGCGACCCGGCCAGTACCCCGCCGATCTACATCCGCAATGGCTACAACCTGAGCAAATGGGTCGGCGAGCGCATCCTCAGCCGTGCCCGCGAGCAGGGCGTGTGGGTCAACCTGTTCCGTCCCGGCAACATCACCTTCGACAGCCGCACGGGCGCCTGCCAGCCCCAGCGCAACCGGCTGATGCTGATGCTCAAGGGTTCACTGCAACTGGGCCAGGTACCGGGGCTGGAGATCGACTTCGACCTCATGCCGGTGGACTTCCTGTCCCGTTTCATCGCCTTCCACAGCAGCCGCCACCAGGCTGGCCAATGCGTGTTCAACCTGCACAACCCCGAGCCACTGCGCTGGCGTGACTACCTGGCGTCGTTCCATGCGCAGGGCCATGCCTTCGAGTTGGTCAGCGTCGAGCAGTGGCAGCGCCAGTTGGCCCGGGTCGACCGCCAAAACGCGCTGTACGACGTCCTGGGCTTCTACCTGGACGGCTTCGAAGAAGACATCGGCGATATCTCCGGCATCGCCCACGACAACGCCCGTGCCGGCGTGCAGCGCATGGGCGCCCGTTACCCGAGCAAGGACCCGGCGCTGCTTAGCCGCGGCTGCCGCTACCTGGCCGACATCGGCTTTATCTGACCCCTTTTATCCACAACAGGAGCAACATCCCATGCAAGCACTCAAACCCGACACCCTGATCCGCAACCCGCAAGGCTGCCTGGTGGTTTCCAGCGTCGAGATCGCCGCCCCGGCCGCCAGCGTGTGGAACATCGTCGGCAACTTCGCCGGCTTCCCGGTATTCATCCCCGCGCTGGCGCATATCGAAATGACCGGCAGTGGCGTGCGCTCGGTGCGCAAGAAACTGTTCAAGGATGGCAACGTGGTGATCGAGCAGTTGAACAGCCGTGACGAGCAGGCCATGCACATGACCTGGAGCCTGATCTACACCAGCCTGAATATCGGCAACCTGTGGGCTGCCATGGAGGTGCAGACGATCGATGCCAGCCGCAGCCGAGCGACCTGGACCATCCAGGCCGAGCCCTGGGAAGGTGGCCCGGAGGCCCTGCCGGGCTTCCAGGCGTTCCTGCAGGGCTTTGCCGATGAGGCGATGGGCAATGTGCGTAATCTGCTGAGCTGATAGCACTGGCGGGGGTGTATGCCCCGGTAGCAAAAAGGCCGCTCCCAACCGGGAGCGGCCTTTTTTGTCTTGGAGATAAGGGAGCAGGGGATAGCCCTTCGGGCTGTGCTGTTGCACGGCGAAAAGAGATCTCTGTAGGAGCGGCTTTAGCCGCGATGCAAGCAACTCGGTGTCTGGCACCCGCTTCGCGGGTGATCGCGGCTGAAGCCGCTCCTACAGGGGGCCGTGCTGTGCCTGGGAATGCCGTTCCCTTCACGACGGCCCAGGGAGCTCGTGCATTGATACCCTGAAAAGACAAAGCCCCCGATCGCATCGCGATCAGGGGCTTTGGAATTGAATCTTGACGATGACCTACTCTCACATGGGGAAACCCCACACTACCATCGGCGATGCATCGTTTCACTGCTGAGTTCGGGATGGGATCAGGTGGTTCCAATGCTCTATGGTCGTCAAGAAATTCTGTGTGCCGGTCCGTCCGAGGGACGTGCCAGCGAATCTCTGTACTCTCTACTTAAAGACAAAACCCCTACCTGCTCGCGCAGATAGGGGTTTTGCGAAATGAATCTTGACGATGACCTACTCTCACATGGGGAAACCCCACACTACCATCGGCGATGCATCGTTTCACTGCTGAGTTCGGGATGGGATCAGGTGGTTCCAATGCTCTATGGTCGTCAAGAAATTCTGTTGCCAGAACATCCAGATGGATACTCCAGCCAATTCGGATATGCGATATTTGTGGTTTGTCGCGAACTTTCGGTTCTTTCGTCTTCACCACCACAATTTGGCCTCGGCGCAAATTGCTTGGGTGTTATATGGTCAAGCCTCACGGGCAATTAGTATTGGTTAGCTCAACGCCTCACAGCGCTTACACACCCAACCTATCAACGTCGTAGTCTTCGACGGCCCTTCAGGGAGCTCAAGGCTCCAGTGAGATCTCATCTTGAGGCAAGTTTCCCGCTTAGATGCTTTCAGCGGTTATCTCTTCCGAACATAGCTACCCGGCAATGCCACTGGCGTGACAACCGGAACACCAGAGGTTCGTCCACTCCGGTCCTCTCGTACTAGGAGCAGCCCCTCTCAAATCTCAAACGTCCACGGCAGATAGGGACCGAACTGTCTCACGACGTTCTAAACCCAGCTCGCGTACCACTTTAAATGGCGAACAGCCATACCCTTGGGACCGGCTTCAGCCCCAGGATGTGATGAGCCGACATCGAGGTGCCAAACACCGCCGTCGATATGAACTCTTGGGCGGTATCAGCCTGTTATCCCCGGAGTACCTTTTATCCGTTGAGCGATGGCCCTTCCATACAGAACCACCGGATCACTAAGACCTACTTTCGTACCTGCTCGACGTGTGTGTCTCGCAGTCAAGCGCGCTTTTGCCTTTATACTCTACGACCGATTTCCGACCGGTCTGAGCGCACCTTCGTACTCCTCCGTTACTCTTTGGGAGGAGACCGCCCCAGTCAAACTACCCACCATACACTGTCCTCGATCCGGATAACGGACCTGAGTTAGAACCTCAAGGTTGCCAGGGTGGTATTTCAAGGATGGCTCCATGAGAACTGGCGTCCCCACTTCAAAGCCTCCCACCTATCCTACACAAGCAAGCTCAAAGTCCAGTGCAAAGCTATAGTAAAGGTTCACGGGGTCTTTCCGTCTAGCCGCGGATACACTGCATCTTCACAGCGATTTCAATTTCACTGAGTCTCGGGTGGAGACAGCGCCGCCATCGTTACGCCATTCGTGCAGGTCGGAACTTACCCGACAAGGAATTTCGCTACCTTAGGACCGTTATAGTTACGGCCGCCGTTTACCGGGGCTTCGATCAAGAGCTTCGCTTGCGCTAACCCCATCAATTAACCTTCCGGCACCGGGCAGGCGTCACACCCTATACGTCCACTTTCGTGTTTGCAGAGTGCTGTGTTTTTAATAAACAGTCGCAGCGGCCTGGTATCTTCGACCGGCGTGGGCTTACGCAGCAAGTGCTTCACCCTCACCGGCGCACCTTCTCCCGAAGTTACGGTGCCATTTTGCCTAGTTCCTTCACCCGAGTTCTCTCAAGCGCCTTGGTATTCTCTACCTAACCACCTGTGTCGGTTTGGGGTACGGTTCCCAGTTATCTGAAGCTTAGGAGCTTTTCTTGGAAGCATGGCATCAACCACTTCGCGCTCTAAAGAGCACTCGTCATCAGCTCTCGGCCTTGAGATCCCGGATTTGCCTAAGATCTCAGCCTACCACCTTAAACTTGGACAACCAACGCCAAGCTGGCCTAGCCTTCTCCGTCCCTCCATCGCAATAACTGGAAGTACAGGAATATTAACCTGTTTTCCATCGACTACGCTTTTCAGCCTCGCCTTAGGGACCGACTAACCCTGCGTCGATTAACGTTGCGCAGGAAACCTTGGTCTTTCGGCGTGCGAGTTTTTCACTCGCATTGTCGTTACTCATGTCAGCATTCGCACTTCTGATACCTCCAGCAAGCTTCTCAACTCACCTTCACAGGCTTACAGAACGCTCCTCTACCGCATCACCAAAAGGTGATACCCGTAGCTTCGGTGCATGGTTTGAGCCCCGTTACATCTTCCGCGCAGGCCGACTCGACTAGTGAGCTATTACGCTTTCTTTAAAGGGTGGCTGCTTCTAAGCCAACCTCCTAGCTGTCTAAGCCTTCCCACATCGTTTCCCACTTAACCATGACTTTGGGACCTTAGCTGACGGTCTGGGTTGTTTCCCTTTTCACGACGGACGTTAGCACCCGCCGTGTGTCTCCCATGCTCGGCACTTGTAGGTATTCGGAGTTTGCATCGGTTTGGTAAGTCGGGATGACCCCCTAGCCGAAACAGTGCTCTACCCCCTACAGTGATACATGAGGCGCTACCTAAATAGCTTTCGAGGAGAACCAGCTATCTCCGAGCTTGATTAGCCTTTCACTCCGATCCACAGGTCATCCGCTAACTTTTCAACGGTAGTCGGTTCGGTCCTCCAGTCAGTGTTACCTAACCTTCAACCTGCCCATGGATAGATCGCCCGGTTTCGGGTCTATACCCAGCGACTAAAGCGCCCTATTAAGACTCGCTTTCGCTACGCCTCCCCTATTCGGTTAAGCTCGCCACTGAATATAAGTCGCTGACCCATTATACAAAAGGTACGCAGTCACCTAACAAAGTAGGCTCCCACTGCTTGTACGCATACGGTTTCAGGTTCTATTTCACTCCCCTCTCCGGGGTTCTTTTCGCCTTTCCCTCACGGTACTGGTTCACTATCGGTCAGTCAGTAGTATTTAGCCTTGGAGGATGGTCCCCCCATGTTCAGACAAAGTTTCTCGTGCTCCGTCCTACTCGATTTCACTGGCAAGAGATTTTCGTGTACGGGGCTATCACCCACTATGGCCGCACTTTCCAGAGCGTTCCACTAATCTCAAACCAGCTTAAGGGCTGGTCCCCGTTCGCTCGCCACTACTAAGGGAATCTCGGTTGATTTCTTTTCCTCAGGGTACTTAGATGTTTCAGTTCCCCTGGTTCGCCTCTTGCACCTATGTATTCAGTACAAGATAACCAGCTTATGCTGGCTGGGTTCCCCCATTCAGAGATCTCTGGATCACAGTCTGTTTGCCGACTCCCCAAAGCTTATCGCAGGCTACCACGTCTTTCATCGCCTCTGACTGCCAAGGCATCCACCGTATGCGCTTCTTCACTTGACCATATAACCCCAAGCAATCTGGTTATACTGTGAAGACGACATTCGCCGAAAATTCGCACGTCGCTCTTTCGAGCAGAACTCACAAATTTTACCTTAGCCTGATCCACCAGCAGTGAAACTGGTAATCAGTCTATTTCTATCACATATCCGAATTTTTAAAGAACGATCTGACAAAAGTCAGAAATCAACATTCATCAACGAATGTTCATTTCTAAGTTCTGAGCAGTGCGAAACCTGAAGAGTGGTGGAGCCAAGCGGGATCGAACCGCTGACCTCCTGCGTGCAAGGCAGGCGCTCTCCCAGCTGAGCTATGGCCCCATTTGACCAGCCGAACCAGGTAGTACCAATAAATGGTAGGTCTGGGCAGATTTGAACTGCCGACCTCACCCTTATCAGGGGTGCGCTCTAACCAACTGAGCTACAGACCTATATAACAGGTCGCATCGTCTTTACATCATGAATCAAGCAATTCGTGTGGGAGCTCATCAGCAGGCTGATGTCTTCGATTAAGGAGGTGATCCAGCCGCAGGTTC
>NZ_AP023348.2:500000-4522500 GCF_016861355.2 Pseudomonas sp. RtIB026
TTGCGCTCCAGCCCAATCAGATAGACCCTCGCGCACTGGATCAGCAGTCGTCGCTGATTGCCGTCGCCCCGCTTGCTGATTCGCCCCAGGCAAGGTTTGCCGCCTGTCGTGTGCTGCCTGGGAACCAGGCCTATGGAGGCTGAATAATTTCGCCCACAGCGGAACTGCTTACCATCACCCAATTCCGCAGCCAGGGCGGTAGCGGTGATCGGGCCAATACAAGGTATCGACATCAAACGGGAAGCAAGATCATCGCTAACGGCCTGGCTATGCACTTCCTTGTCTAGAGCCTTGATCCGATCATCGAGATAGCGGAAGTGGGCATGTAGGTCCAGCAACAGCTTCTTGATCAACGGTGAGAAGGTACTGTCGTCCAGCAGAATGGGGAGCTCCCGGACCGCCTTGAAGGTGGGTGCCAAACTGACCCCCACCTCGAGCAAATAAGCGTGGATGCGGTTCATGGTGGCAGTACGGTCTCTGATGAAGCTGTCGCGCAGTGAATTGAGCATCGCCAGCGCCTGCTGGGCCTCGGTTTTGGGAGGCACGAAGCGCATCTGATCGCGGGTTGCCGCCTCACCGATAGCGGCAGCATCGGCAAAGTCATTCTTGTTGCTTTTCACGTAGGGGCGAACGAACTGTGCGGGAATAAGTTTGGGCGTATGACCCTGTCTCGTCACCTCTCGCGCCATGAAATGAGAGCCACCACAGGCCTCCATCGCCACCGTACAGGGCGCAAGATTGGCAAGGTGGCGGATGAGTGACTCACGGTTGAACCTGCGGTGATAGAGCTCATGACCCCGATCATCCTGAGCGTGTACATGGAAGCTCAACTTTCCCAGGTCGATGGCGATGATGGCGACAGTGTTCATGGCGTTGCACTCCGATAGGCACCCTGTGAAAGCTTAGAGGGCTGACACAGGGTGGGGCGGGGGTAGCCATTTCATTATTTGTTGCAACGTGCCGAACCTGTCAGGCCATGGTTGCCAGCCTTGTTGGCACGACGCGGTTTCGGCGTGCACCAAGGCAGGCGCCGCCTCACTCCCAGGAACAATTGGCCCGAAACAGATGTAGGAGCGGCCTTGTGCCGCGATGCGCCGCGCGGGCGGCGCTCGATCTCATAGGCGCCAGAGAATCTTCGGCGAACACCTCTGAGACACAACGCAACCCCAAGGCGAACACCTCGCACACACTACCCAATCCCAAGACACGCACCTGCCAGCCCCGACACCTATATAAGCAACTCCAAAAAGCAAAGCGGGGCGACCTCTCGGCCTCCCCGCTTCTTCCTATATCTATATAGAAAGCATCACAACACCCCAGCCCCCCGAAGCCGCTGCACCGCCTCTCCATCCAACCCCAGCACCTCCCCCAGCACCACCTCGGTATGCTCCCCCAGCAACGGCGGCGCCTGCCGATACTCCACCGGCGTCTCCGACAACCGGATCGGGCTGGCCACCTGCGGCACGCTGCCCGCCAACGGATGAGGAACATTCACTGCCAGCCCACGGGCCAGCACCTGCGGATCCTGGAACATCTGCGCCAGGTCGTTGATCGGCCCACACGGCACGCCCGCCTTCTCAAGCTCACTCACCCACTCGGCCGTGGTCTTGAACACCGTGGCCTGGCGAATCAGCGGAATCAGCTCGGCGCGATTGGCCACCCGCTGTTTATTGGTGGCAAAGCGTGGGTCATCCGCCCAGTGCGCCTGCCCGGCCACTTCCGCGAACTTGCGGAACTGCCCGTCATTGCCCACGGTAAGAATGAAGTTGCCATCAGCCGTCGGGAAATCCTGGTACGGCACAATGTTCGGGTGCGCATTGCCCAACCGGCGAGGCGCGGTACCGGTTGTGAGGTAGTTCATGGCCTGGTTGGCCAGGCAGGCCACCTGTACATCCAGCAACGCCATGTCGATGTGCTGGCCAATACCAGCCTGGTCACGATGCGCCAGGGCCGCCAGGATCGCCACGGTGGAATACAGCCCGGTGAGGATGTCGGTCAGCGCCACACCAACCTTCATCGGCCCGGCACCCTCCTCCCCCTCCGGGCGACCGGTCAGGCTCATCAGCCCACCCAGCCCCTGGATCATGAAGTCGTAGCCGGCACGCTTGGCATACGGCCCGGTCTGGCCGAAGCCGGTGATCGAGCAGTAGATGAGCTTGGGATTGACCGCCTTCAGGCTCTGATAGTCCAGCCCATAGGCCGCCAGTCCGCCTACCTTGAAGTTCTCGATGACGATATCCGACTTCGCCGCCAGCTCGCGCACCAGGCGCTGGCCTTCCGGCTGGGTGAAGTCTATGGTCACCGAGCGCTTGTTGCGGTTGGCCGACAGGTAGTAGGCCGCCTCGCTGGTGTTCTCGCCCTGGGCGTCGCGCAGGAAAGGCGGCCCCCAGGAACGGGTGTCGTCACCCGCCCCCGGACGCTCGACCTTGATCACATCGGCGCCAAGGTCGGCCAGGATCTGGCCAGACCAAGGGCCGGCCAGCACCCGGGAAAGATCCAGCACCCGCAGATGGGAAAGCGCGCCCATGGCCTGGCTCCTCTATTAATAGAACGCCTGGATGCCGGTCTGCGCACGCCCAAGGATCAGCGCGTGCACGTCATGGGTCCCTTCGTAGGTGTTGACCACCTCGAGGTTGACCAGGTGGCGGGCCACGCCGAACTCGTCGGAGATGCCATTGCCGCCCAGCATGTCGCGGGCCAGACGGGCGATGTCCAGGGCCTTGCCGCAGGAGTTGCGCTTCATGATCGAGGTAATTTCCACCGCCGCGGTGCCTTCGTCCTTCATCCGCCCCAGGCGCAGGCAGCCTTGCAGGGCCAGGGTGATCTCGGTCTGCATGTCGGCCAGCTTCTTCTGGATCAGCTGGTTGGCAGCCAGCGGGCGGCCGAACTGCTGGCGGTCCAGGGTGTACTGGCGCGCAGTGTGCCAGCAGGCCTCGGCGGCGCCCAGGGCGCCCCAGGAGATGCCATAGCGGGCCGAGTTCAGGCAGGTGAACGGACCTTTGAGGCCACGCACGTCCGGGAAGATGTTCTCTTCCGGCACGAACACGTTGTCCATGACGATCTCGCCGGTGATCGAGGCGCGCAGGCCCACCTTGCCATGGATGGCCGGGGCGCTGAGGCCGTCCCAGCCTTTCTCCAGCACGAAGCCGCGAATATCGCCGGCATCATCCTTGGCCCAGACCACGAACACATCGGCGATCGGGCTATTGGTGATCCACATCTTGCTGCCGGTCAGGCGATAGCCGCCGTCGACCTTGCGGGCGCGGGTAATCATCGAGCCCGGATCGGAACCATGGTTGGGCTCGGTCAGGCCGAAGCAGCCGATCCACTCGCCGCTGGCCAGCTTCGGCAGGTACTTCTGCTTCTGCGCCTCGGTACCAAACTCGTTGATCGGCACCATCACCAGCGACGACTGCACGCTCATCATCGAGCGGTAACCGGAGTCGATGCGTTCCACCTCGCGGGCGATCAGGCCGTAGCACACGTAGTTCAGGCCGCTACCGCCGTACTGCTCGGGGATGGTCGCGCCAAGCAGGCCGACTTCACCCATCTCGCGGAAGATCGCCGGGTCTGTCTGCTCGTGGCGGAACGCCTCCAGCACACGGGGTGCCAGCTTGTCCTGGGCGAACTGATAGGCGCTGTCGCGAACCATGCGCTCTTCTTCAGTGAGCTGCTGATCCAGCAGCAGCGGGTCGATCCAGTTGAAGCTTGCCTTGCCAGCCATGTGCGGATTCCTCGAAAGATGGGAACGAATTGTTGTGCTGGATTGATCCTAGGCCTGATCGGCCTGCGGGACAAACGAGGATTGCGCACGGTTTAGTGATATTTTCTCACTTCGTAATCATCGAAATGCCCTGTTCAACGCCCTACAAGTGAGGTTGACGTACATGCGCCGCAAGATCCCCAGCACCACCGCCCTGGTCTGCTTCGAGGCGGCCGCGCGTCACGAGAGCTTCACCAAGGCCGCCCAGGAACTGGCCCTGACCCAGGGCGCCGTCTGTCGGCAGATCGGTGGCCTTGAGGCCTTCCTCAATGTCGAACTGTTCCGCCGCTCGCGCCGGGGCGTGAAACTGACCGAAGCCGGGCTGTCCTACAGCCGCCAGGTGGCTGCGCAGCTGGATGCGGTGGAGCGCGACACGCTTTCGGTGATGCGCCAGCAGGGCGCCAACGTGATCGAACTGGCGGTGGTACCGACCTTCGGCACGCAATGGCTGCTGCCGCGCCTGAAGGACTTCCAGCAGCGCCACCCCGAGGTCACGGTCAACCTGACCAACCGCACCCGCCCCTTCCTGTTCGCCGACACGCCCTTCGACGCCGCCATCTATTTCGGCGACGCCGACTGGTCCGGAACCCAGTCCCACCGACTGATGGGCGAGAACCCCGTGCCGGTGTGCAGCCCCGCGTTGCTGGACGGACAAGCCAGCCTCGACGCCCGGCGCATCGCCGAATTGCCCCTGCTGCAGCAGACCACGCGCCCCTATGCCTGGCGGCAATGGTTCGACGGCCTGGGCATGAGCGTCGAGCGCGACATGACTGGCCCGCGCTACGAACTGTTCTCCATGCTGGCCCAGGCCGCCATGCACGACATGGGCATCGCGCTGATTCCGCCGTTCCTGATCCAGCGCGAGTTGCAGGAAGGTCGATTGCTGGTCGCTAACAGGCATGCCCTGTCCAGCGACAAGGCCTACCATCTGATGATCCCTGAGCGAAAGGTGGAGTCCGCTTCGCTGCGGGCGTTTCGCGACTGGCTGGTGGCGCAGGCACAGCAGTACACCGCCACCAGCTGAGGCCATAAAGCGACAACCTGACTCCGTAGTCAATTATTTTGAACACCTACAGATATATGGATTTGTCGCAAATTCGTAATCTGTTCCGTTTACCGGAAAAACCGTAGCAACCCTAGTGACTGCGCGGGTTTGCGGCTTATTTTGCGACATTCACAACGCCGCGAACGAAAACGGCCGAAATTTTTTCGTTTTTTCCCCTAAGCTGCGAATAGCGCGTACTTGACGGGCTCGATCGGAATCGTTGCGACATACGGTCACAGGGTGACTTGTAGTTTTGAGTTCGTTTCGCTTCAGAACCTGTTGAAGGCCCCTGGGTTCGTCTGCAAAATGCCTCTCCCGCCTCGAACCAGGCGGAGTCGTGCTCTACGGCCGCCCAGCCGCACCACCCGAAGTGCGCTGGTTTCCATAAAGACAATAAAGGTCACCGCAGGAGACATAGTCGTGCACATTGGTGTTCCTCTCGAGACGCAGACGGGTGAGACAAGGGTCGCCGCGACCCCGGAAACCATCAAGAAACTGGTAGGCCAGGGCCATCAGGTCACCGTGCAACGGGGGGCAGGGCTCAAAGCCAGCATTCCCGACAGTGCCTATGAAGCCGTGGGCGCCACCCTGGGTGAAGCCACCGACGCCTTCGGCGCGCAGCTGGTACTCAAGGTGGTCGCGCCCGATGATCAGGAACTGGCGCTGATCAACAGCACCAGCCTGTTGGCGGGCATGCTCAACCCCTTCAACAACGAACTGATCGGCAAGATGGCCGAACGCGGCATCACCGCCTTCGCCCTGGAAGCCGCGCCACGCACCTCGCGGGCCCAGAGCCTCGACGTGCTGTCGTCCCAGGCCAACATCGCCGGCTACAAGGCCGTGCTGCTGGCGGCTCACCACTACCCTCGCTTCATGCCCATGCTGATGACCGCCGCAGGTACGGTGAAAGCCGCCCGCGTGCTGATCCTCGGCGCCGGCGTCGCCGGCCTGCAGGCCATCGCCACGGCCAAACGCCTGGGTGCGGTGATCGAAGCGTCGGACGTGCGTCCGGCGGTGAAGGAGCAGATCGAATCGCTGGGGGCCAAGTTCATCGACGTGCCCTACGAGACCGATGAAGAACGCGAGTGCGCCGAAGGCGTCGGCGGCTATGCCCGGCCGATGCCGGCCAGCTGGATGCAGCGTCAGGCCCAGGCCGTGCACGAGCGCGCCAAGCAGGCCGATATCGTCATCACCACTGCGCTGATTCCCGGGCGCAAGGCGCCGACCCTGCTCAGCGCCGAGACCGTGGCGCAGATGAAGCCCGGCTCGGTGGTCATCGACCTCGCCGCGGCCCAGGGCGGCAACTGCCCGCTGACCGTGGCCGATCAGGTCGTCATGCACAACGGCGTGACCCTCGTCGGCCCGACCAACCTGCCGGCCCAGGTCGGCGCCGATGCCTCGGCGCTGTACGCGCGCAACCTGCTGGACTTCATGAAGCTGCTGTTCGACAAGGACGGCAACCTGGTCATCAACCTCGAAGACGACATCGTCGCCGCGTGCCTGATGTGCCGCGACGGCCAAGTCGTGCGCAAGAACGGCTGAGGAGCACGACAATGGAAGACATGCTGATTTCCCACGGCATCTACAACCTGATCATCTTCGTGCTGGCCATCTACGTGGGCTACCACGTGGTGTGGAACGTCACCCCGGCCCTGCACACGCCGCTGATGGCGCTCACCAACGCCATTTCCGCGATCGTCATCGTCGGCGCCATGCTGGCCGCCGCGCTGACCGTCACCCCGGCCGGCAAGGTCATGGGCACCCTGGCCGTGGCGCTGGCTGCGGTCAACGTGTTCGGTGGCTTCCTGGTCACCCGCCGCATGCTGGAAATGTTCAAGAAGAAAACCAAGAGCG
Source organism: Pseudomonas sp. RtIB026 (assembly GCF_016861355.2). Taxonomy (NCBI): domain Bacteria; kingdom Pseudomonadati; phylum Pseudomonadota; class Gammaproteobacteria; order Pseudomonadales; family Pseudomonadaceae; genus Pseudomonas; species Pseudomonas sp. RtIB026. The sequence goes on from NZ_AP023348.2 coordinate 506,663, forward strand.
AGGGGCAGAAGTAAGCATGAGCATGAATCTGGTAACGCTTCTGTACCTGGTCGCCTCGGTCTGCTTCATCCAGGCGCTCAAGGGACTCTCGCATCCGACTACCTCACGCCGCGGCAACCTGTTCGGCATGATCGGCATGGGTATCGCCATCCTCACCACGGTCGGCCTGATCTACAAGCTTGGCGCAGAGCTTGCGACCGCCGGCATCGGCTACGTCATCGTCGGCCTGCTGGTCGGCGGCAGCGCCGGCTCGATCATGGCCAAGCGCGTCGAGATGACCAAGATGCCCGAGCTGGTCGCCTTCATGCACAGCATGATCGGCCTGGCCGCGGTGTTCATCGCCATCGCTGCCGTGCTCGAGCCGCAATCGCTGGGTATCGTCGCCGCCATCAGCGACCCGATCCCCACCGGCAATCGCCTGGAGCTGTTCCTTGGCGCGGCCATCGGTGCCGTCACCTTCTCGGGCTCGGTGATCGCCTTCGGCAAGCTGTCGGGCAAGTACAAGTTCCGCCTGTTCCAGGGCGCACCGGTACAGTTCGCCGGCCAGCACAAGCTGAACCTGATCCTGGGCCTGGCGACCATCGCCCTGGGGCTGCTGTTCACCTTCACCGGCCACTACAGCGCCTTTACCCTCATGCTGGCCCTGGCCTTCGTCATGGGCGTGCTGATCATCATCCCGATCGGCGGGGCCGACATGCCGGTGGTGGTGTCGATGCTCAACAGCTACTCGGGCTGGGCGGCGGCGGGTATCGGCTTCTCGCTGAACAACTCGATGCTGATCATCGCAGGTTCCCTGGTGGGCTCCAGCGGTGCGATCCTCTCGTACATCATGTGCAAGGCGATGAACCGTTCGTTCTTCAACGTCATCCTCGGCGGCTTCGGCGGCGATACCGATGTCGGCGCGGCGCAGGGTTCGAAGGAGCAGCGCCCGGTGAAGTCCGGCTCGGCCGACGACGCCACCTTCCTGCTGAGCAACGCCGACAGCGTGATCATCGTCCCCGGCTATGGCCTGGCGGTGGCCCGCGCCCAGCACGCGCTCAAGGAACTGACCGAGAAGCTGACCCACAACGGGGTGACCGTGAAGTACGCGATCCACCCGGTGGCGGGGCGCATGCCCGGGCACATGAACGTGCTGCTGGCCGAGGCCGAGGTGCCGTACGACCAGGTGTTCGAGATGGAGGACATCAACGCCGAGTTCGGCCAGGCCGACGTGGTGCTGGTGCTGGGCGCCAACGACGTGGTCAACCCGGCGGCGAAGAACGATCCGAAGTCGCCGATCGCCGGCATGCCGATCCTCGAGGCCTTCAAGGCCAAGACCATCATTGTCAACAAGCGCTCCATGGCCAGCGGCTACGCGGGCCTGGACAACGAACTGTTCTACCTGGACAAGACCATGATGGTGTTCGGTGACGCCAAGAAAGTCATCGAGGACATGGTCAAGGCGGTGGAGTAATCGCCGCAGCGATGCTTTGTGGGAGCGGGCTTGCCCCGCGATGAAGGCTTGAACTGCAGCATGGCCATCGCGGGGCAAGCCCGCTCCCACGAAACCGCTGCTGTCGAACAAACCCCGGGAAGTCACTCCCGGGGTTTGTCGTATTTGCCTGATCCAGATCAACGGCTCTACTTCCGGCCTTCGCCTACGACCATGGTCGCGGGACGGTTCCGGGTGAAATCTCTAGACTGCGCTTCCAGTAGCTTCAGTAGCCTGAGATAACAATCCATGTACCGTGATCGTATCCGCTTGTCCTCCCTGCACAGCAAGGTTATGAGTGCGGCTGACGCCGCTGGCCTGATCCAGGACGGCATGACCGTCGGCATGAGCGGCTTCACCCGCGCCGGCGAAGCCAAGGCCGTGCCCCACGCACTGGCCGAACGTGCAAAACAGTCGCCGCTGAAGATCAGCCTGATGACCGGCGCCAGCCTGGGCAACGACCTGGACAAGCAACTGACCGAGGCCGGCGTGCTGGCCCGGCGCATGCCGTTCCAGGTCGACAGCACCCTGCGCAAGGCCATCAACGACGGCAAGGTGATGTTCATCGACCAGCACCTGTCGGAAACCGTCGAGCAACTGCGCAATAAACAGCTCACCCTGCCGGACATCGCGGTCATCGAAGCGGTAGCGATCACCGAACAGGGCCACATCGTGCCGACCACCTCGGTCGGCAACTCGGCCAGCTTCGCGATCTTCGCCAAGCAGGTCATCGTCGAGATCAACCTGTCGCACCATGCCAACCTCGAAGGCCTGCACGACATCTACATCCCGACCTACCGCCCGACCCGCACGCCGATCCCGCTGGTGAAGGTCGACGACCGCATCGGCAGCACCGCGATCCCGATCGACCCGGCCAAGATCGTCGGCATCGTCATCAGCGACCAGCCGGACTCGCCGTCCACCGTGCTGCCGCCTGACCACGAGACCCAGGGCATTGCCGACCACCTGATCGCCTTCCTCAAGGGCGAGGTGGACGCCGGGCGCATGAGCAACAACCTCGGCCCGCTGCAGGCCGGCATCGGCAGCATCGCCAACGCGGTGATGTGCGGCCTGATCGAGTCGCCGTTCGAAAACCTGACCATGTACTCCGAAGTGCTGCAGGACTCGACCTTCGACCTGATCGACGCCGGCAAGCTGAGCTTCGCCTCGGGCAGCTCGATCACCCTGTCGAGCCGCCGCAACGCCGACGTGTTCGGCAACCTGGAGCGCTACAAGGACAAGCTGGTGCTGCGTCCGCAGGAGATCTCCAACCACCCTGAAGTAGTGCGTCGCCTGGGGATCATCGGCATCAACACGGCGCTGGAGTTCGACATCTACGGCAACGTCAACTCCACCCACGTCTGCGGCACCAAGATGATGAACGGCATCGGTGGCTCGGGCGACTTCGCCCGCAACGCGCACCTGGCGATCTTCGTCACCAAGTCGATCGCCAAGGGCGGCGCGATCTCCAGCGTGGTGCCGATGGTCAGCCACGTCGACCACACCGAGCACGACGTGGACATCCTGGTGACCGAGGTGGGCCTGGCCGACCTGCGTGGCCTGGCACCGCGCGAGCGTGCCCGGGTGATCATCGACAATTGCGTGCACCCGGACTACCGCGCCGCGCTCAACGATTACTTCGAGCGCGCCTGCCAGCGTGGCGGGCATACCCCGCATATCCTGCGCGAAGCCTTGAGCTGGCATGAGAACCTGGAAGAAACCGGGCGGATGCTGGTCGGTTGATCATCTTCACGGCTTGAAATTGCCGGGGGCGCTTTGCGCCCCTTTTCGCGGCACAAGGCCGCTCCTACAGAAGACCGCGATCCCCTGTAGGAGCGGCCTTGTGCCGCGAAAGGGCTGCATGAGATCTACAAGGTCTGCACCAGACCCGGACTCGGCACCTGCAACAGGTACTCGATCAACGCCTCCACCGGCAACGGCCGGCTCACCAGGAACCCCTGCACCTGGTCGCAACCGAATGCCCGCAGCAGCGCCAGCTGCTCCTCGCTCTCCACCCCTTCGGCCACCACCTCCAGGTTGAGGTTGTGCGCCAGGTTGATCATCGCGTGCACCAGCTTGGCGTTCTCCTCGCGCTGCTCCATGCCGCCGACGAAACTGCGATCGACCTTGAGCAGGGTGATCGGCAGGCTGTTCAGGTGCACGAACGACGAGAAGCCGGTCCCGAAGTCATCCAGCGAGAAACGCACCCCCAGGCGCCCCAAGGCGTCCATGGTCTGGCGCACCAGCTCGTTGCGCCGCATCACGGCAGTCTCGGTCAGCTCGAACTCCAGCCAGCGGGCATCGACGCCGTGCTCGACGATCAGCCGGCTCAGGGTGGCCAGCAACTGGCTGTCCTGGAACTGGCGAAAGCTCAGGTTCACCGCCATGTGCAGCGGCGCCAGGCCGCGCTCGCGCAGGGCCTGCATGTCGCTCAGCGCCCGGGAGATCACCCAGTAGCCCAGCGGCACGATCAACCCGCTCTGCTCGGCCAACGGCACGAATTCGCTCGGCGCGAGCAGGCCGCGCTCGGGATGATTCCAGCGCACCAGCGCCTCCAGCCCGACGATGCGGCCGTCGGCGAGGTTGAGCCGCGGTTGATAGTGCAGCTCCAGCTCGTCGCGGCGCAGGGCGCGGCGCAGCTCGCTCTCAAGGTCAGCCAGGCTGCGGGCGTTGCGGTTGATGCGCTCGTTGAACACATGGAAGGTGCAGCCCTGGCTGCTCTTGGCCTGGCGCATGGCGATGTGCGCGTGCCACATCAGCGGGTCGGCGCCGGCCTGGGCGCGGGCATGGGCGATCCCCAGGCTGCAACCGAGCAGCAGGCTCTCGCCGTCGATCCAGTAGGGCTCGGTGAGCGCTTCGGTGATGCGCTCGGCCATCCACTCGGCGCGATTGGGGTCGCGCCGGGTGTCGATCAACAGGGCAAACTCGTCGCTGCCCAGGCGTGCCAGCTGGTCGCTCGCTTCCAACTGGTGTTTCAACCGACCGACCACCTGCAGGATCAGCCGGTCGCCACCCTGGTGGCCGAGGGCGTCGTTGACGTGGCGGAAGTTGTCCAGGTCGAGGTGGCCGAGCGCCAGGCCGCGGCCTTCGTTCTCCGCCAGGCGCGCGGTCAGCAGGGCCTGGAAGCCCTGGCGGTTGGCGATACCGGTCAGCGGATCCTGTTCGGCCAGGCGCTGCAGGGTGGCCACCAGCACGCCGCGCTCGCGCACATGACGCAGCGAGCGACGCAGGGTGTCGGTGGTCAGCTGCGCCAGCACCAGCCAGTCGCTGACGCCCAGCGGCGCGCTGGCCGGCTCCTGCTCCAGCAGCAGGATGGTCGGCAGCTCGCAACGCCCCGGCGCTGGCTGCAGCTCGGGCGTGGCCAGCACCACGGCCTGGCGGTCATTGGCGAACAAGCTGTCAACCGCTGCCCAGTTGGGCGCGGTCAGCAGCACGACGCTACCGCCCATCGGCTGCAGGCACTCGCGCAGATGCACGGTCCACTCCGGCTCATCAGCCAACAGCAGCAAACGCAGGGGTTCGACAGGCGTGGACAAGCGGGCTCCTTAGACATGGGCGGTGGAACGGCGAGCGCGGGCAATCCTACCCGATTAATTGGAAATGATTTTCACTTTTAGTCGTTGCCCTTCCCTGGCCGCCATCCCGACGCAATCTGACGTGCATCCTGCGCGAAAGTAGCAGATGCGGCAAATCCGATTCGCGCCCTGCATCACAACGTCAGACGGTCGCGCATTAACGGCCCCATGCCTGCTAGAATGCGCGGCTATTTTCTGGTTACCCCCGGTTTCTAGCATGTCCCGACTCAATCCCCGGCAACAGGAAGCCCGAGACTACGTCGGCGGCCCTCTTTTGGTGCTCGCCGGTGCAGGCTCCGGCAAGACCAGCGTGATCACGCGCAAGATTGCCCACCTGATCCAGAACTGCGGCATCCGTGCCCAGTACATCGTGGCGATGACCTTCACCAACAAGGCCGCGCGCGAGATGAAGGAGCGGGTCGGCACCCTGCTGCGCCCGGGGGAAGGCCGGGGCCTGACGGTGTGCACCTTCCACAACCTGGGCCTGAACATCATCCGCAAGGAGCACGAGCGCCTGGGCTACAAGCCGGGCTTCTCGATCTTCGATGAATCCGACATCAAGGCGTTGCTGTCGGACATCATGCAGAAGGAATACTCCGGCGACGACGGCATCGACGAGATCAAGAACATGATCGGTGCCTGGAAGAACGACCTGATCCTGCCGCCCGAGGCCCTGGAAAAGGCGCGCAACCCGCGCGAGCAGACCGCGGCCATCGTCTACACCCACTACCAGCGCACGCTCAAGGCGTTCAACGCGGTGGACTTCGATGACCTGATCCTGCAGCCGGTCAAGCTGTTCCAGGAACACCCCGACGTGCTCGAACGCTGGCAGAACCGCGTACGCTACCTGCTGGTGGACGAATACCAGGACACCAACGCCAGCCAGTACCTGCTGGTGAAGATGCTGATCGGCATGCGCAACCAGTTCACCGTGGTCGGCGACGACGACCAGTCGATCTACGCCTGGCGCGGTGCCCGCCCGGAAAACCTGATGCTGCTCAAGGAGGACTACCCCTCCCTGAAGATCGTCATGCTCGAGCAGAACTACCGCTCCACCAGCCGCATCCTGCGCTGCGCCAACGTGCTGATCGCCAACAACCCCCACGCCTTCGAGAAGGAGCTGTGGAGCGAGATGGGCGTCGGCGACGAGATCCGCGTGATCCGCTGCAAGAACGAGGAAGCCGAGGCCGAACGCGTGGCCATGGAAATCCTCACCCTGCACCTGCGCACCAACCGCCCGTACAGCGACTTCGCCATCCTCTACCGGGGCAACTACCAGGCCAAGCTGATCGAACTGAAGCTGCAGCACCACCAGGTGCCGTACCGCCTCTCCGGCGGCAACAGCTTCTTCGGCCGACAGGAGGTCAAGGACCTGATGGCCTACCTGCGCCTGTTGGTCAACCCGGACGACGACAACGCCTACCTGCGGGTGATCAACGTGCCGCGCCGCGAGATCGGCTCGACCACCCTGGAAAAGCTCGGCAACTATTCCACCGAGCGCGGCATCTCGATGTACGCCGCCAGCGAGGAGCTGGGCCTGGGCGAGCACCTGGATGCCCGCTACACCGAGCGCCTGCAGCGCTTCAAGCACTGGCTCGACGGGGTGCGCCACAAGGTCGCCCTGGAAGATCCGATCGCCGCGTTGCACGAGATGATCCGCGACATCGACTACGAGAACTGGATTCGCCAGCAGACCGCCAGCGACAAGGCCGCGGAGTTCCGCATCAGCAACGTCTGGTTCCTGGTCGAAGCGCTGAAGAATACCCTCGAGAAGGATGAAGAGGGTGACATGACCATCGAGGACGCCATCGGCAAGCTGGTGCTGCGCGACATGCTCGAGCGCCAGCAGGAAGAGGAAGAGAACGCCGAAGGCGTGCAGATGATGACCCTGCACGCCTCCAAGGGCCTGGAGTTCCCCTACGTGTTCATCATGGGCATGGAGGAGGAGATCCTCCCCCACCGCTCGAGCATCGAGGCCGACACCATCGAAGAGGAACGCCGCCTGGCCTACGTGGGCATCACCCGCGCACGCCAGACCCTGGCCTTCACCTTCGCCGCCAAGCGCAAACAGTACGGCGAGATCATCGACTGCACCCCGAGCCGGTTCCTCGACGAACTGCCGCCGGACGACCTGGCCTGGGAAGGCCTGGACGATGCGCCCGTGGAAGTGAAAGCCGCGCGCGGCAACAACGCCCTGGCCGATATCCGGGCGATGCTCAAACGCTGATCAACCATTACTCTTAAACTTTGCCGCTATTTGCGGCCACGGTGGCTTGTATGGCCGATTTGTGAGCTCAAATTCGAGTGCCAGGGTTCGGCACACAAGGCGCCGCGACGAGTCGTAGCCCAGCTACGGCGAGGAGCAGCAACGCAGTGTGACGAAGGCTGGCGCCGAAGTTGGGCTTACAAATCGGCCATACAGGCCACTATCTACATCGAGGAAAAAACAGTGGAAGCACTGCAGCAGAAGATTCGCGAAGAAGGCATCGTGCTTTCCGACCAGGTTCTCAAAGTCGACGCGTTTCTCAACCACCAGATCGACCCGGCGCTGATGCAGCTGATCGGTGACGAGTTCGCCCGCCTGTTCGCCGATTCGGGCGTGACCAAGATCGTCACCATCGAAGCCTCCGGCATCGCCCCGGCGGTAATGACCGGCCTGAAGCTCGGCGTGCCGGTGATCTTCGCCCGCAAGCACCAGTCGCTGACCCTGACCGAGAACCTGCTGACTGCCTCGGTGTACTCCTTCACCAAGCAGACCGAGAACACCGTGGCCATCTCGCCGCGCCATCTCAACAGCAGCGACCGCGTGCTGGTGATCGACGACTTCCTGGCCAACGGCAAGGCGTCCCAGGCGCTGATCTCGATCATCAAGCAGGCCGGCGCCACCGTGGCCGGCCTGGGCATCGTCATCGAGAAGTCGTTCCAGGGCGGCCGTGCCGAGCTGGACAGCCAGGGTTACCGCGTCGAATCGCTGGCCCGGGTCAAGTCACTGGAAGGCGGCGTGGTCACCTTCATCGAGTAAAGCCTTGCGCGTACCCTGTAGGAGCGGCCTTGTGCCGCGAAAGGGGCGCGCAGCGGCCCCAGCATTTCAGCGTTCATGCACAGATCGCCGGGGCCGCTTTGCGGCCCTTTCGCGGCACAAGGCCGCTCCTACAGGGGGCCAGGAATGCCCGTCATTGCCGCGTGGCCTGAAGCGCCGCCAACAGCAACCGCTGATACAACTCCTCCTTCAACCCCTGTGGCTCACCCAGCCCCATCCTCGCCAACGCTGCCCCATACCCCTCGGGCCCCGGCGCATCCAATGCCGCCTTGCCCAACTCCAAAACCTCGCTCAGCTTGAACTTGCTCTTCAACCAGTTCAGCGCCCGCAACAGATCCCGCTCCTCTGCCGTGAAATCAGTCCCCAGCGGATACTCCGGGAACAACCGCGCATGCCGTGCCCGAATAGCCTCGAGCCGCTCAGGCGTGTTGTCCATGAACCGCGCATCCAGCTCGAAGTCCTTGGCCAGCTTGCCCGCCGCCTTGGCCTGCTCCATCAGCTCGCGCTGAAAACGTGAGTCACTGATCGCCAGCAACCGTGCGATCACCTCGCTGTCGGTCTGCCCACGCAAGTCGGCGATGCCGTACTCGGTGATCACGATGTCCCGCAGGTGCCGGGGAATGGTGCAGTGGCCGTAGGTCCAGTAGAGGTTGGAGGTGACCTCGCCACCGGCCTCGCGCCAGCTGCGCAGCAACAGGATCGAGCGACCGCCTTCCAGCGCATGTCCCTGGGCGACGAAGTTGTATTGCCCGCCCACGCCGCTGAGTACCCGGCCATCCTCGAGCTGGTCGGCAACCCCCGCACCCAGCAGGGTCATGCCGAATACTGTGTTGATGAAGCGCGCATCCCGCCGCTGGCGACGCTTGCGCTCCTCCTGGCCATAGAGCTCGTTGATAAAGCTGATGGCGCTCATGGCGAACCGTGCGCGCTGCTCCAACGGCATCTCGCGCAGGCGCTGGTAGAACGCCCGTGGCCCGAGGAAGAACCCGCCATGGATCAGCACCCCCTGCTCGTCGGCAGGGCGGCGCACCACCCCGGCGTCGGCCAGTGCCAGCAGGCCATTGACGAACATCTCGCTGCAGCCGTACAGCCCCTGGGCGAAGGTATCCAGACCCCCTTCCCGCTCGATCAGCGCCTGCCATGGGCCGATATCCAGCTCATCGAGCAGCGCACGATAGCCCTCGTTGTCGCCCTGGCGCGCCAGCAGTGCCGCCGTGATCGCATCACCCATGGCACCGATGCCGATCTGCAGGGTGCCGCCGTCACGCACCAGGGCGCTGGCATGCAGGCCGATGCAGTGGTCCTGGGTGTTCACCGGCATGTTCGGCGTGGAGAACAGCCGACGTTGTTCGGGCTGGTCGATCAGCAGGTCGAACTGCTCCAGGCCCAGCTCCGAGTCCCCAGGCATGTAGGGCAGTTCGTCGTGGACCTGGCCGAGTACCAGGATGGTCTCGCCGGCGGCTCGGCGCCGGGCGACCATCGGCAGCAGGTCAAGGGTGATGTCGGGATTGCAGGCCAGGCTCAGGTGGTCGGGCCGCTCGGGCGTGGCCGCCACCAGTTGCGCAACCAGGTTCAGGCCCTTGGCGTTGATGTCGCGGGCAGCGTGGCTGTAGTTGCTGCTGACGTAGTCCTGCTGCGCCGCCTCGCTGTGCAGCAGACTGCCGGGCTGCATGAAGAACTGCTCGACACGGATGTTAGGCGGGAGTCGGTTGGCACGCAGGTCGGCCAGGTAGGTGAGTTCCTCGTAATCGGCGAAAACACGCTCGATGAAGGGTTCGATAAAGCGCCGTTGCAAGCCATCGCCCAGAGATGGACGGCCTAACGACAGGGCCGTGTAGATGGTCAACCGCCGCTCCGGTAGTGCCTTCACCCGGGCATACAGGGCATTGACGAAGGCATTGGGCTTGCCCAGGCCCAAAGGAAGGCCCATGTGGATGTGGGCAGGAAGGCGTGACAGGGTCTGCTCGACAGCCTGATCAATGGAGCAGAGGTACATCTCGGCCTCCTGAGTCGTCCGTGGGTTCAGGGGTTGGACAGTGGTCCATGCGGGTTGGTTGCGGGCTCCAACCTCATCCCGGCCGAGTGCTCAATTATATACCAAGCTTCCCAGGGACCGGCGTAGTTACTCAATGGATGGCTCAGATCTTTTGAAAACTTGATACCTGAATATTTTGCAAACTCTACATACGTAGCGTTGTAATGCATTGTCCCTGCAGTTCCCTTTCGCACGACAAGAAACTCAAATGAAGGCTCGAGGAGTAACAATACACCTGAAGGGTATTGTACATAATGCACTCCAGCCACAAAAATTTCAGGCTGCTTTGTAAACACTCCGTAGACATACCCTCCGTCAGTGGAATTTCTAGCATAGTCCGTGGCTTTTTCAGTGTCTGGCGTGGTATAAAAACCAGCCCCATTGGCTTGCCTTTCCGAAAACGCCAACGACACCCCATTTCTCAACGAGTGCTCATTTGCCTTATCGCTTCCATGTAGAGAAATCAACTTCAGCGGCAACGAATTCTGACCTGTAAGAGAAGCTTCCATTACATCCGGTGCATTCCGCAAAAGTCTTTCGAAAGCGCTAACAAAGTAACGCTTTATGGTGTGACCACTTGGGTCGCGATGGTTTACTGGATCCCCCAGGCAGTATGCATACGCATTCAAACCACCCCGCGCAAATGGGCTCAGGGAGTCTGGGCTACTGAAGCGCATCAGTACTGGATTAAATGCACGATAGCCATTACCCAAAAGATAATGCCCGGTTATCGGTTCTAATCGCTCCCCATTAAAACCGAGGCTAATCGTCAGCTCAGGATGGTAGCCGTAAGGTGAATAGGCAACGCTCTGCAGCGAACAGCAGGGGTTGACTCTAGTCAGCGTCGAACGCTGCTGAGCCACGGCCAATAATGTACTAACTCTTTTGTCGACCATCATGATGCACCCTCTGCCACGGCTGGGTGCATTATTATCATGACCACACCTGAAACAGAGTACTGGTAAAAATACCAGGTATCGGCCTATAGGACTCCAGGTGCAAAAACAAAGCCCGCCAGGATAGGCGGGCCTTGTGTATTCCATCTATGGCTTACAGCCCGGACATCTTCTTGATCGCACCCTTCAGGTCTTCATCCGAGCAATCGGCGCAGGTGCCCTTCGGTGGCATGGCGTTGATGCCGGTGATGGCCTTGGCCAGGATGCCATCGAGGCCGCCCTGGTGATCGGCGCGTTCTTTCCACGCCGCGGTGTCGCCGATCTTCGGCGCGTTCAGCAGGCCGGTGCCATGGCAGGCGTTGCAGTGCTTGGCGATGATCTCGTCCGGGGTCTTGGCACCGCCGCCGCCGGCAGTGGCGGCCACTTCCATGCCCTTGCATTCCTGGCCCTGGACGCACACCTGGCCGACCGGCTCGAGGCGCTTGGCGATGTCGTCGTTGGTTGCAGCGGTTGCGCTCATTGCCCAAAGGGCGAATACGGCTGCTGGTACGGCCAGCATCTTCTTGATTTGGTTCACGCGAACACCCTCATGGTGGCTAATCACGCCCGCGGCCACGGAATTGCGAGCGTTGAAAAGTATAGCGGGAACCCGGAAGGCGTGAAACGACCACACTCAGGGAAAGGGTATTGGCGAATCAATGCACTGCGCTGGATCAAAAGTTCGACGGGGTCGCCGCGCTGATCAAACGTGCCGGCTCCTCGAACGGGTTGCGAAAGCGGTGTGGACGGGTGCTTTCGAAGTAATAGCTGTCGCCGGCTTCGAGAATGAAGATCTCGGTACCGACCACCAGCTCCAGGCGGCCTTCAAGCAGGATGCCGGTCTCTTCGCCGTCGTGGGTGAGCATTTCCGCGCCAGTGTCGGCACCCGGCGGGTAGACCTCGGTGAGGAAGGCGATGGCCCGGTTGGGATGCGACTTGCCGACCAGTTTCATGGTCACTGCGCCGTCGGAGATATCGATCAGCTCGTGGGCCTTGTAGACGATCTGGGTCGGGCTTTCCGGCGCCAGCTCCACCGAGAAGAACTCGACCATGGACATGGGGATACCGCTGAGCACCTTGCGCAGGGAGCTGATTGACGGGCTCACGCTGTTCTTCTCGATCATCGAGATGGTGCTGTTGGTCACCCCCGCGCGCTTGGCGAGTTCGCGCTGGGACAGGCCCTTGAGCTTGCGGATGGCTTGCAGTCGTTCACCGACGTCCAAAGCTGGAGCCTCCTGAATCGGTCGAGATGGGGGTAGTGTGAACGATATGATGGCAATGCCGTTCAGTATTTACAACACACAGCCCCGCAGCCTGTCCGCTTCAGCGCCTTATTCGCCGATATAGTCCAGTGGCACGCGTTTGAGATTGCAGAAAATCTGGTACGGAATGGTCCCGGCCTGCATCGCCACGTCGCTGGCCAGGACTTGCTTGCCCCACAGCTCCACCGGGCTGCCGACGGTGGCCTCGGGCACCTCGGTGAGGTCGACGCAGAGCATGTCCATCGACACCCGGCCGATCAGCTGGGTGCGCTTGCCGGCCACCACCACCGGGGTGCCGGTGGGCGCCTGGCGTGGGTAGCCGTCGGCATAGCCCATGGCGACCACGCCCACGCGGGTCGGGCGCGGGCTGAGGAACTTGGCGCCGTAGCCCACCGGTTCGCCGGCCGGCAGCTCGCGCACGCTGATGATCCGCGATTGCAGGGTCATCACCGGTTGCAGGCGGGCCGCTTCGGCCTGCGCCACCTCGAACGGCGTGGCGCCGTAGAGCATGATGCCCGGGCGCACCCAGTCGCTCTTGATGCTCGGCCAGCCCAGCACGGCCGGTGAGTTGCGCAGGCTGCACTCGGCAGCCAGGCCCTGGCGTGCGGCCTCGAACACGGCGACCTGCTGATCGGTGGCGGCGGCATCGAGCTCGTCGGCGCGGGCGAAGTGACTCATAAGCACGATGCGCGACACCTTGCCGCTGGCCAGTAGGCGCTGGTAGGCGTCGTGGTAGTCCTTGGGGTGCACGCCGACGCGGTGCATGCCGGTATCCATCTTCAGCCAGATGGTCAGTGGCTTGCGTACCGAAGTCTGCTCGAGCGCTTCCAGCTGCCACAGCGAATGCACCACGCACCACAGGTCATGCTCGGCGATCAGCGCCAGCTCGCTGGCCTCGAAGAAACCTTCGAGCAGCAGCAGAGGTGCCTTGATGCCCGCCGCGCGCAGCTCCAGGGCTTCCTCGATGCAGGCCACGGCAAAACCGTCGGCCTCGGGCTCGAGCGCCAGGGCGCAACGCACCGCGCCATGGCCATAGGCGTCGGCCTTGACCACGGCCAGGGCCTTGGCGCCGGTCAGCTCACGGGCCAGACGGTAGTTGTGACGGAGGGCTTGGAGGTCGATCAGGGCACGGGCGGGACGCATGGCGGCAGCCTTCTGGCAGTTCTGGTTTTCGATAAAGCCCCGACGCGGCAGATGGGGGTAGGTACCCACCGCGCCGGGGTGAGGGAACAGGTCAATCGGTGTGAACTTCTTCGCGGGTAAACCCGCTCCCACAGGGGGCAGCACAAACCTGTGGGAGCGGGTTTACCCGCGAAAGGGCCGGCGCAGACGCCCGCTTACTGGTGCGCAGGCGCCGGCTGGCCATGCTTGGCGATCTCGCGGCTGTTGCCATAACGCGAGATGTCCAGGCCTTCGGCACTGATCTGCGGCTTCTTGCGCGCGATCAGGTCCGCCAGCAGGCGACCGGAACCGCAGGCCATGGTCCAGCCCAGGGTGCCGTGACCGGTGTTGAGGAACAGGTTACGGAACTTGGTCGCCCCGACGATCGGGGTGCCGTCCGGGGTGGCCGGGCGAAGGCCGGTCCAGAAGCTCGCCTGGCTCAGGTCGCCGCCGCGAGGATAAAGGTCGTTGACGATCATCTCCAGTGTTTCGCGCCGACGCGGGTTCAGCGACAGGTCAAAACCGGCGATCTCGGCCATGCCGCCGACACGGATGCGGTCGTCGAAACGGGTGATGGCGACCTTGTAGGTCTCGTCCAGGATGGTCGAGGTCGGCGCCATGTCGCCGTTGGTGATCGGCACGGTCAGTGAGTAGCCCTTGAGCGGGTAGACCGGGGCCTTGATGCCCAGCGGCTTGAGCAGCTGCGGCGAGTAGCTGCCCAGGGCCAGCACGTAGCGGTCGGCGGTTTCCAGCTTGCCGTCGATCCACACGCCGTTGATGCGGTCGCCGGCGACGTCCAGGCGCTGGATGTCCTGGCCGAAGCGGAACTCGACGCCCAGCTTGATGGCCATCTCGGCGAGCTTGGTGGTGAACAGCTGGCAGTCGCCGGTCTGGTCGTTGGGCAGGCGCAGGGCACCGGCGAGGATGTCCTTCACCCCGGCCAGGGCCGGTTCGACGCGGGCGATGCCATCGCGGTCGAGCAGCTCGTATGGCACGCCGGATTGTTCCAACACGGCGATGTCCTTGGCCGCGGCGTCGACCTGGGCCTGGGTGCGGAACAGCTGGGTAGTGCCCAGGCTGCGGTTTTCGTAGGCAATGCCGGTTTCGGCGCGCAGCTCGTCGAGGCAGTCGCGGCTGTACTCGGACAGGCGCACCATGCGCTCCTTGTTCACCGCATAACGGCTGGCGGTGCAGTTGCGCAGCATCTGCGCCATCCACAGGTACTGGTCGACGTCGCCGGTCAGCTTGATGGCCAGGGGCGCGTGGCGCTCCAGCAGCCACTTGATGGCCTTGAGCGGCACGCCCGGGGCGGCCCAGGGCGAGGCATAGCCGGGCGAGATCTGGCCTGCGTTGGCGAAGCTGGTTTCCATGGCCACCGCCGGCTGGCGATCGACCACCGTGACCTCGAAACCTTGCCGGGCCAGATAGTAGGCACTGGCGGTACCGATCACACCGCTACCAAGTACCAGAACTCGCATTGTTGTATCCCTCGCACGCGGCTCGCCGCAGTCTTTTGTTGAAATGGCATGGATGCGCGCAGTATATGAATCTCAAGCCAGTGCTATTCACTATATAAGCAGCTATATTTGGCGAGAATTCTCGGCAAAATCGCCTTTCACGGAGGGGCATCCCCTATGAGAACCCAGCACCAGAGCAAACGTGAACTGGACAAGATCGACCGCAACATCCTGCGGATCCTGCAGAATGACGGGCGTATTTCCTTCACCGAACTGGGCGAGAAGGTCGGGCTGTCCACCACCCCTTGCACCGAGCGCGTACGGCGCCTGGAGCGCGAGGGGATCATCATGGGCTACAACGCCCGACTCAATCCGCAGCACCTGAAGGGCAGCCTGCTGGTGTTCGTCGAGATCAGCCTGGACTACAAGTCCGGCGACACCTTCGAGGAATTCCGCCGCGCCGTGCTCAAGCTGCCCCATGTGCTGGAATGCCACCTGGTGTCGGGCGACTTCGACTACCTGGTAAAGGCGCGGATCTCGGAGATGGCCTCGTACCGCAAGCTGCTCGGCGACATCCTGCTCAAGCTGCCCCATGTGCGCGAGTCGAAGAGCTACATCGTGATGGAAGAAGTGAAAGAGAGCCTGTGCCTGCCGATCCCGGACTGACCCCTCAGACCAGCACCTGACGGGTCGTGGCGATGAACTGGTGGACCAGTTGCTCGGCCGCAGGCTCGATAGGCTGCGCCGGCCCTCGGCCACGGGGGCAGGCCAGGCGCGGGGTGGTGCCGAACAGTCGGCAGATCATCGGGCGCTCTTCATAGACCGTGCAGCCGTTCGGCCCCAGGTGCACGCAGTCCAGGCGCTCCAGGGCGGCGTCTTGCTCGGCCTGGGCCTTGCGCGGCAGGCGGGCCATCTCCTCGGCGGACGTGGTGACCGGGCCGCAGCAATCGTGGCAGCCGGGCTCGCACTCGAACGAGGGAATGAGTTCGCGCAGGAAGTGGATCTTGTGGCGGTTGCAGGACATGACCGAGGACAGTGCGATGAATGAGGTTGAATTATAAGCCCAATCGCGGGGCAAGTCGCATCGGCGCACCGCCGCTCCCACGCCAGTACGTAAGCGTGGGAGCGGCGGTGCGCCGATGCGACTTGCCCCGCGATTGGGCAGTTGCCTATCCTCCCCCTTTCGTCTCAACCCAGGAATCGACCCATGGTCCACAGCGCGCAGCACGCCGCCTCTTACTACGCCGCCAGCAGCGCGCCACACCCAGACCATCCGTTCCTGCAAGGCGAGCACAGCGCCGACGTATGCATCGTCGGCGGCGGCTACTCGGGCCTGAACACCGCCATCGAACTGGCCGAGCGCGGTTTCTCGGTGATCCTCCTGGAAGCCCGCAAGCTCGGCTGGGGCGCCAGCGGCCGTAACGGCGGCCAGCTTATCCGCGGCGTCGGCCACGGCCTGGAGCAGTTTCTCCCGGTGCTCGGTGAAGACGGTGTTCGCAGCCTGAAGCTCATGGGCCTTGAGGCCGTGGAGATCGTCCGCGACCGCGTCGAGCGCCATGGCATCGACTGCGACCTGACCTGGGGCTACTGCGACCTGGCCAACAAACCCGCCGAACTGCAAGGCTTCGCCGAGGACGCCGAGGAACTGCGCAGTCTGGGCTATCGCCACGAACTGCGCCTGGTGCAGCCCGGCGACATGCACTCGGTGGTGGGCTCCGACCGCTATGTCGGTGGCCTGGTCGACATGGGTTCGGGCCACCTGCACCCGCTCAACCTGGCACTCGGCGAAGCCGCCGTGGCCAGCCGCCTGGGCGTTGGCCTGTACGAGCAGTCTGAAGTAACCCGCATCGAGTACGGCTCCGAGGTGAAGGTGCACACCGCCCGGGGCCGGGTGCGCGCCAAGACCCTGGTGCTGTGCTGCAACGCCTACCACAACGACCTCAACCGCGAGCTGGGCGGCAAGGTGCTGCCCGCCGGCAGCTACATCATCGCCACCGAGCCCCTGGGCGAAGAGCGCGCCCGCCAGTTGCTGCCGCAGAACATGGCGGTGTGCGACCAGCGCGTGGCGCTGGACTACTACCGGCTGTCCGCCGACCACCGATTGCTGTTCGGCGGCGCCTGCCACTACTCGGGCCGGGATCCGCAGGACATCGCCGCCTACATGCGACCGAAGATGCTCCAGGTGTTCCCGCAACTGGCCGATGTGCGCATCGACTACCAGTGGGGCGGCATGATCGGCATCGGCGCCAACCGCCTGCCACAGATCGGCCGCCTGGCCAGCCAGCCCAACGTCTACTATGCCCAGGCCTATTCCGGTCATGGACTCAACGCCACCCACCTGGCCGGGCGCCTGCTCGGCGAGGCCATCAGCGGCCAACAGGGTGGTCGTTTCGACCTGTTCGCCAAGGTGCCGCACACCACCTTCCCCGGCGGCAAGCTGCTGCGCTCGCCGCTGCTGGCGCTGGGGATGCTTTGGTACCGGCTCAAAGAACTGGTTTGAGCCGAATTCAGCACGCCCCTGTAGGAGCGGCCTTGTGCCACGAAAGGGCCGCAGCGCGGCCCCAGGGTCTCGAATCAGACTGAAGATTGCCGGGGCTGCTGTGCAGCCCTTTCGCGACACAAGGCCGCTCCTACAGAAGATCGGCTCAATCCTTCCAGAAGGGTTTACGCCCTTCCTGTCGCGCCTGTTCCCAGGTCAGTCCGATATCGCGCAACTGCCGATCATCCAGTTGCAGCAGCGCTCTGCGGGTCCGCCAGCGATGCAGCATCAGGCCCCAACGACTCAAGCCGGCCGGTGCATTGAAGACCCTGGGCCGCTGCCCGGCCTCAAGCTCACCAGGCAACAGTTGCAAGCGCACATCGCTCAAGCCACCCATCACTGCGTTCTCCCATCAGTTGATACCGTGGAGAAAGCATGCGCGCTCGCGCCCTCGACAATACAGAGCCAACCGTGACTTATTATTCCCATACAGAATTGGCGAAAAGTCGGCTGAATGAAGTATTTTCCAGCCATCTGTATCGGTCATCGACCCGCAAAACGCGCAGGAGTATGCCGTGACGCTCTACCTCAACCTCGCCGAACTGCTCGGCTCGCGTATCGAGCAAGGCCTCTACCGCCCCGGCCAGCGCCTGCCCTCGGTGCGCGCCCTGAGCGTCGAGCACGGCGTCAGCCTGAGCACCGTACAGCAGGCCTATCGCCTGCTGGAGGACAACGGCCTGGTATCGCCACGGCCCAAGTCCGGCTATTTCGTCGCCGAGGATCGCCAGCTCCCCGCCCTCCCCGACATCAGTCGCCCCGCCCAGCGGCCTGTGGATATCTCCCAGTGGGAACAGGTGCTGGAGCTGGTCCGCGCCACCCCGCGCCCGGATGTGATCCAGCTCGGTCGCGGCATGCCCGACGTCGACAGCCCCACCCTCAAACCGCTGCTGCGCAGCCTGGCGCAGATCAGCCGGCGCATGGACATGCCTGGCCTGTACTACGACAACATCCACGGCAACGCCCAGCTGCGCGAGCAGATCGCCCGACTGATGCTCGACTCCGGCTGCCGCCTGGGCCCAGCCGATCTGGTGGTAACCACCGGCTGCCACGAAGCGCTGTCGTGCAGCATTCGCGCGGTGTGCCAGCCCGGCGACATCGTCGCGGTCGATTCGCCCAGCT
Organism: Pseudomonas sp. RtIB026; assembly: GCF_016861355.2. Classification (NCBI taxonomy): domain Bacteria; kingdom Pseudomonadati; phylum Pseudomonadota; class Gammaproteobacteria; order Pseudomonadales; family Pseudomonadaceae; genus Pseudomonas; species Pseudomonas sp. RtIB026. The sequence continues at coordinate 525,257 of NZ_AP023348.2, forward strand.
TCCACGGCGCCATGCAGACGCTGAAGGGCCTGGGCATGAAAGCCCTGGAGATCCCCACCGACCCGATCACCGGCATCAGCCTGGAGGCCCTGGAGCTGGCCCTGGAACAGTGGCCGATCAAGCTCATCCAGATCACCCCCAGCTGCAACAACCCGATGGGCTACATCATGCCTGAGGCGCGCAAGAAGGCCCTGCTGACCCTCGCCCAGCGCTACGACGTGGCGATCCTCGAAGACGATGTGTATGGCGACCTGGCCTACACCTATCCACGTCCGCGCACCATCAAGTCGTTCGACGACGATGGCCGCGTGCTGCTCTGCAGTTCATTCTCCAAGACCCTGGCCCCTGGCCTGCGGGTCGGCTGGGTAGCCCCGGGGCGCTACCTGGAGCGGGTGCTGCACATGAAGTACATCAGCACCGGTAGCACCGCCTGCCAACCGCAGCTGGCGATCGCCGACTTCATCGCCGAAGGCCATTACCAGCCGCACCTGCGGCGCATGCGCAGCCAGTACCAGCGCGGCCGCGACCAGATGTGCGACTGGGTGACCCGCCACTTCCCGCCGGGCACCCGCGCCAGCAGGCCCCAAGGGGGCTTCATGCTGTGGGTTGAATTGCCGGAAAGTTTCGATACGCTGCGCCTGAACCGCGCTTTACTGGAGCAAGGCGTGCAGATTGCCGTGGGCAGCATCTTCTCGGCCTCGGGCAAGTACCGCAACTGTCTGCGCATGAACTTCGCCGCCCGGCCCACGGCGCAGATCGAAGCCGCCGTGCGCAAGGTCGGTGAAACCGCCCTTCGTCTACTGGAGGCCGAGCACGGCGGCGGGTAACTTTGCGCCGCCTTCCACGGTCCAACCCCATAAGCCCTTGCTGCACAGGACGATCCACCCTTGAGACTCCAGCGAGCCCTGCCTCTGCTGCTGGCGCTCGGCCTGTTTGGCTGCGCCAGCGTCGGTACACCGCGTGAAGTCAGCCAGGCATTACCGGCAGCCGACTCGGCGTTCGGTCGCTCGGTGCAGCGCCAGGCCGCGCCTTACGAGGGGCGCTCGGGCTTCCGTCTGCTGCCCAACAGCAACGAGGCGTTCCGCGCCCGCGCCGAGCTGATCCGCAACGCCCGGACAAGCATCGACCTGCAGTACTACATCGTCCACGACGGCCTCAGTACCCGCGCCCTGGTCCACGAACTGCTGCGCGCCGCCGACCGCGGCGTGCGTGTGCGCATCCTGCTCGACGACACCACCAGCGACGGCCTGGACAGCCTGATGGGCACCCTCGCCGCCCACCCGAACATCCACATCCGCGTGTTCAACCCGCTGCACCTGGGGCGCAGCACCGGCGTCACCCGCGCGGTAGGGCGACTGTTCAACCTGTCGCGCCAGCACCGGCGCATGCACAACAAGCTGTTCCTGGTGGACAACAGCATGGCCATCGTCGGCGGTCGCAACCTGGGCGACGAGTACTTCGACGCCGAGCCCAACCTCAACTTCACCGACATCGACCTGCTGGGCGTGGGCCCGGTAGCCGAGCAGCTCGGCCACAGTTTCGACCAGTACTGGAACAGCGCCCTGAGCCGCCCCATCGGCGATTTCCTTTGGCGCCAGCCCGATGCCGACGACCTGTTCGCCAGCCGCCAGCGCCTGGAGGTGTCGCTGGCCGAGGCGCGGGTCGAGCGCAAGGCGCTGTACGACCGCCTGATGGCCTACCAGTCGCTGCCGCGCCTGGACGTATGGCGCAACGAGCTGATCTGGGCCCACAGCCAAGCCTTGTGGGATGCGCCAAGCAAGGTGCTGGCGGACGACGAGCCGGATCCACGATTGCTGATGAGTCGGCAATTGGCCCCGGAGCTGAACGGTGTGCACAAGGAATTGATCCTGGTCTCGGCCTACTTTGTTCCAGGCGAACCGGGGCTGCTGTACCTGACCAGCCGCGCCGACGCCGGCACCTCGGTCAAGCTGCTGACCAACGCCCTCGAAGCCACCGACGTACCGGCCGTGCACGGTGGCTACGCGCCCTACCGCCGTGCCCTGCTCGAGCATGGCGTGCAACTCTACGAGCTGCGTCGCCAGCCCGGCGCCCCTCGGCCACGCCTGGGCTTGCATGGCAGCTCCGATTCGAGCCTGCACAGCAAGGCCATGGTGTTCGACCGGCGCAAGACCTTCATCGGTTCGTTCAACTTCGACCCGCGCTCGGTGCTGTGGAATACCGAGGTCGGGGTGCTGGTGGACAGCCCGGAGCTGGCCGAATACACCCGCGACCTGGCCGTGCAGGGCATGGCGCCGGCGCTGAGCTACGAGGTGAAGCTGGTGGACGGGAAACTGGCCTGGGCGACCGAGGACAATGGCCAGCGGCATATGCTGCTGACCGAGCCGGGGGGGATATGGCGACGCTTCAATGCCTGGATCAGCAAGGCGGTCGGGCTGGAGAAGATGTTGTAGCTGGGATTTCCGGGGGCGCTTTGCGCCCCTTTCGCGGCACAAGGCCGCTCCTACAGGGGACCGCGATCTTCTGTAGGAGCGGCCTTGTGCCGCGATGGGCTGCGCAGCAGCCCCAGGATGGCTCAGGCCGACGCCGGCTCGAAGGCATCCCGCCGCCGGGTCAGCACCACCAACCCCGCCGCCCCCACCGCCATCAGCAACGGCAGCGCGTGCCCGCTGATCCACTGGCTCCCCGCCCCGGCCAGCAACGGCCCAAGCAGGCAACCAATGCCCCACAGCTGCGCCACATGGGCATTGGCCCGCACCAGCTCGTCGTCCCGGTAGCGCTCGCCGATCAGTACCAGCGACAAGGTGAACAAGCCACCCGCACTGGCACCGAACAGCACCCACAGCGGCCAGATCACCGGTGTGTGCAACAGCAACGGAATCGCCAGGCTGGAAACCAGCAAGGTCAGCGCGCAACCACTGAACAGCGTGCGTCGCGACATACGGTCGGCCAGCGCGCCAATCGGCAATTGCAGTACCGCATCGCCCACCACCACGGTACTGACCATGAACAGCGCCACCTCCGTGGTGAACCCCTGTTGCAGGCAATACACCGGCAGCAGGGTGAGGATCATCGCTTCGAACGCCGCGAACAGCGCAATGGCCCATGCGATCACTGGCAAGCGCCGACAGAACCCGAACAGGTCGCGGAAAGTAACGCTACAGGCCTCGGTACTCGGTGCCCCACCTCGGCCTAACAGGATCAACGGCGCAACCAGCAACAGCCCGGTCGCCGCCCAGAAACCAAAGTCGTCGTCCGAACCGAGAAAGCCCAGCACCAGCGGGCCGGCCAGCTGGCTCAGGGCATAGCTGCTGCCGTACAGCGCCACCAATCGGCCACGCCACTGCTCGACCACCAACTGGTTGATCCAGCTTTCGCCGAGGATGAACACCACGGTCAGCGACATGCCGATCATCAGCCGCAGCAACAGCCACAGCGGGTAGCTGGGCAACAGCGCCACCAAGCCGATGGACAGTGCCCCGCCCCACAGGCACAGGCGCATGGCGGCCGGGACGCCGATCCAGCCGGCCAGACGGCTGGCAATGGCAGCGCCGACCAGCACGCCAAGCGCCGGCATCGCCGCCATCACGCCGATGGCGAACCCGCCGTAGCCCCAACCCTCCAGGCGCAGGGACACCAGCGGCATGCTCACACCGAGCGCGAGCCCGACACTGAGCACCGACGCCAGGACGGCAAAGTAGGTTCCCCAACGCATCACAGCCTCCTTTCAGCGCAAATCGTGTATGACAGAGACGACAAAGCCGGGACGGCGTGAACCGGCCCGGCTGTCTGCGGCTCATCGCGGGGCAAGCCCGCTCCCACGAGCCCCGCGATGAGACGTTACTGGATCACAGCTTGATCCAGGTCGCCTTCAGCTCGGTGTACTTATCCAGCGCATGCAGCGACTTGTCACGGCCGTTGCCAGACTGCTTGAAGCCACCGAACGGCGCAGTCATGTCGCCGCCGTCGTACTGGTTGACCCAGACGCTGCCGGCGCGCACGGCGCGGGCAGTCTTGTGGGCCTTGGAGATGTCCGCGGTCCAGATGCCGGCGGCCAGGCCATACGGCGTGTCGTTGGCGATGGCGATGGCTTCCTCGGCGGTGTCGAAGGTGATCACCGACAGCACCGGGCCGAAGATCTCTTCCTTGGCGATCTTCATGGCGTTGGTCACGCCGTCGAAGATGGTCGGCTCGACATAGGTGCCACCAGTCTCTTCGAGGATACGCTTGCCACCGGCCAGCAGCTTGGCGCCGTCCTGGTGACCGGCGTCGATGTACGACAGCACGGTGTTCATCTGCTGGGTGTCGACCAGCGCACCGACGGTGGTCGCCGGATCCAGCGGGTTGCCCGGTTTCCAGGCCTTGAGGGCCTCGACCACCATGGGCAGGAACTTGTCCTTGATCGAACGCTCGACCAGCAGGCGCGAACCCGCGGTGCAGACCTCGCCCTGGTTGAAGGCGATGGCGCTGGCGGCGGCCTCGGCGGCGGCCTGCAGGTCAGGCGCATCGGCGAAGACGATGTTCGGGCTCTTGCCGCCAGCTTCCAGCCAGACGCGCTTCATGTTCGACTCGCCCGCGTAGACCATCAGCTGCTTGGCGATCTTGGTGGAACCGGTGAACACCAGGGTGTCGACATCCATGTGCAGGGCCAGGGCCTTGCCCACGGTGTGGCCATAGCCTGGCAGCACGTTCAGCACGCCTGCCGGGATACCGGCCTCGATGGCCAGTTGGGCGATGCGGATGGCGGTCAGCGGCGATTTTTCCGACGGTTTCAGGACGATGGAGTTACCGGTGGCCAGGGCCGGGCCCAGCTTCCAGCAGGCCATCAGCAGCGGGAAGTTCCACGGTACGATGGCGCCGACCACGCCTACTGGCTCACGGGTCACCAGACCCAACTGATCGTGCGGGGTCGGGGCGACTTCGTCGTAGACTTTGTCGATGGCTTCGGCAGTCCAGTGGATGGCCTGGGCCGCGCCCGGAATGTCGATGGAGGAGGAGTCACCGATCGGCTTGCCCATGTCGAGGGTTTCGAGCAGGGCCAGTTCCTCGACGTGCTTGCGCAGCAGGTCGGCGAAGCGGATCAGCTTGGCCTTGCGCTTGGCCGGGGCCAGGCGCGACCAGACGCCGGATTCGAACACGGCGCGGGCGTTGTCGACGGCGCGGTTGGCGTCGGCCAGGTCGCAGCTGGCGACCTTGGCCAGGAAGCGTCCGTCCACCGGGCTCAGGCAGTCGAAGGTTTCACCGGATGCGGCATCGGTGTATTCGCCGTTGATGAAGGCGCGGCCTTCGATCTTCAGTTGCTGGGCACGCTGTTCCCAGTCCGCACGAGTCAGGGTGGTCATAGGAAACTCCTCTCTTGTTAAGGTGCAACGCCGCACTGAGGACTCACGGGCGCTGTCAGAAATTCTGGCCGGGCGACGAACGCACACCGGCATCCGACACCCTAAACCAGGGCGGACAAACTATCAATATATTTGACACGAATGGCCTAAACGCCTACTGATGTGCATTTTATTAAACAACAACAGGGTAATCACCATGAGCATCGCCAGTATCGTCGACTTTGCCCAGGTTCTCACCGAGGCCGAACGCTACCGCCCGGCGGCGGAGAAAATCCTCAAGGGCGAGCCTGACCAGGCTGTCTACAACCACTATTCCAGCCCTTGCGGCCAGTTCGCCGCCGGCGTCTGGGAGGGCGAGGTGGGCCAGTGGACGGTGAGCTATACCGAACACGAGTACTGCGAGATCGTCCAGGGCGTGTCGGTGCTGCGCGACCAGGAAGGCAACGCCAAGACCCTGCGTGCCGGTGATCGGTTCGTCATCCCGGCCGGCTTCAAGGGCACCTGGGAAGTGCTGGAGCCCTGCCGCAAGATCTATGTGCTGTTCGAGCAGAAGTAACCTTGTGGGAGCGGGCTTGCCCCGCGATTGCCGATTCGCAGGCATAAAAAAACCCGCCACCTTGCGGTAGCGGGTTTTCTCAGGTCGCCGATCAATTACTTGATCTTGGCTTCCTTGTACACCACGTGCTTACGGACGACCGGATCGTATTTCTTGATCTCGATCTTGTCCGGGGTGGTGCGCTTGTTCTTGTCGGTGGTGTAGAAGTGGCCGGTGCCGGCACTCGAAACCAGACGGATCAATTCACGCATGACGTTCTCCTTAGAACTTTTCGCCGCGAGCGCGCAGCTCGGCCAGCACTACGTCGATACCACGCTTGTCAATGACGCGCATGCCTTTGGCGGATACGCGCAGACGCACGAAACGCTTCTCGGACTCAACCCAGAAACGGTGGTGCTGCAGGTTCGGCAGGAAACGACGACGGGTTTTGTTGTTTGCGTGGGAAATGTTGTTCCCGGTTACTGGACCCTTACCAGTAACTTGACAGACTCTCGACATGACTCAGCCCTCTAAAACCACATGCCCAACCCGGCATGGGTTGGCCGCTTAATCTCTCAGTCTTTGGCGCCAGGCGCCGTGATTCTGGAGGTCTTATCGACCGGATTCGCTGATGCGACAGGCCGAGCCCCTAGAAAAGAGCGCTGCTTTATACCAGAAAGACTACGCCGCAACAACAGAAAGTGAGCATCCACGTGCTGCAAATTGCGGGGGAGCAGCATAACGACTCGCCCGCCGCACTGTCGACCGCTCGTCGCCAAGCGCCTGAAAAAGAAGGTGGTCATTTCGTGTAGCGCGCACTAGGGTAGGGCCATTTCCAGACTGCACCGGCAGATGGGCCACCGACCAGCCAAGGAGCCACCATGCGTGCCGCCGCCCTTTCCTTGTTTTTCACCGCCCTGTGCGCCGCCGGCCTGGCCCAGGCCGCACCGCTGTCGGTGTGCACCGAAGCCAGCCCGGAGGGCTTCGATGTGGTGCAGTACAACTCGCTGACCACCACCAATGCTTCGGCTGATGTGCTGATGAACCGCCTGGTCGAGTTCGACGCCGGCCTCGGCAAGGTGGTGCCGAGCCTGGCCGAAGGCTGGTCGGTATCGCCCGATGGCCTGATCTACGACTTCAAGCTGCGCCAGGGCGTGCAGTTCCACACCACGGCGTACTTCAAGCCGAGCCGCGAGCTGGACGCCGACGACGTGCTGTTCAGCTTCCAGCGCATGCTCTACCCCGCCCACGCCTGGCACAAGACCGCCCCGGGCGGCTACCCGCACGCCCAGTCGCTGCAACTGGGCAGCCTGATCAAGGCGATCGACGCCCCTGATCCGCACACCGTGCGCTTCACCCTGACCCACGCCGACGCCACCTTCCTGGCCACCCTGAGCATGGGCTTCGCCTCGATCTACTCCGCCGAGTACTCCGACAAGCTGCTCAAGGCCGGCACCCCGGACAAGCTCAACAGCCAGCCGGTGGGTACCGGGCCGTTCGTCTTCCAGCGCTTCCAGAAGGACGCCGTGGTGCGCTACCGCGCCAACCCCGACTACTTCGCCGGCAAACCGTCCGTCGACCCGCTAATCTACGCCATCACCCCGGACGCCAACGTACGCCTGCAGAAGCTCAAGCGCGGCGAGTGCCAGGTGGCCCTGTCGCCCAAGCCGCTGGACATCGCCGAAGCCGGCAAGGACGGCAACCTCAAGGTGGTCACCACGCCAGCGTTCATGACCGCCTTCGTCGCCATCAACAGCCAGCACCCGCCACTGGACAAGCCTGAGGTGCGCCAGGCGATCAACCTGGCCTTCGACAAGGCCGCCTACCTGAAGGCGGTGTTCGAAGACACCGCCACCGCCGCCAACGGCCCCTACCCGCCGAACACCTGGAGCTACGCCAAGGACCTGCCCGGCTATGCCCAGGACCAGAAGAAGGCCAAGGCGTTGCTGGCCAAGGCTGGCTTGGCCAAGGGTTTCGAGACCACGATCTGGACCCGCCCGGCGGGCAGCCTGCTCAACCCCAACCCCAGCCTCGGCGCGCAGATGCTCCAGGCGGACCTGGCCAAGGTCGGTATCAAGGCCGAGATCCGCACCATCGAATGGGGCGAGTTGATCCGCCGCGCCAAGGCCGGCGAGCACGACCTGCTGTTCATGGGCTGGGCCGGTGATAATGGCGACCCGGACAACTTCCTCAGCCCGCAGTTTGCCTGCGCGGCGGTCAAGTCCGGGACCAACTTCGCGCGCTTCTGCGACAGCCGCCTGGACCAACTGATCAATGCCGGACGCACCACCAACGACCAGAGCGTGCGCAGTCGCCTGTACCAGCAGGCGCAGACGCTGATCCAGCAGCAGGCGCTGTGGCTGCCTCTGGCACATCCGACGGCGGCGGCGCTGCTGCACAAAGGGGTCGAGGGTTATCAGGTGAGCCCGTTCGGGCGGCAGGATTTCAGCAAGATGCAGGCTAATCAATGAAATATGTTGAGGACTCTTCGCGGGGAATGCCCTGCGAAGGGCTGAAACCTCCACCATGAAAGGCTAGTCCTAGGCCTCAAGCCACCTATGCGCGGCCACTTACAGCGGCTCGTTACTCACTATCAAAAATGCCATAACCGCTGGAGAAGCCACTCTCTGAAACACTGAAAATCAATAGTTCATCAGAGCCGAAGTCTGCGGTAGCCGTTCATCATAGGCATAATGAGACTGCGGGCCCTCAAGAATGGCTACCCATGGACCGTTGAGACATTTTGATTAATTTGTCCATCTGCCAGCTATGCTGTGGGTTGGAAATCAAATGCGGAAAGAGGTAAAATTCGCTAATTTCTAGAAAATCTATCGCAACTGGAAACGTAATAGATTTTGCCGCTACAGAGGAACAGTAAATGTCATACTCACATCGGACTCTACTGACAAAGTTGCAAAGACGCCAGAAAAGTCATGATGAGCAGTCACACCAGGACATACTTTCTGAGAATATGTACGTCCGCCTCAAGCACATGACCCTGCACTTTTTTAAGTATGCATCAAAAATTAACACTGCAAAAAAAACAGACGATGCAGAGTTACTTAGAAAGACTGTTATCGACTCGATAATAATTTGCCTCGCCTCTGCAAACACCCTTAGAATTTTTTTAGACGATTACCATCAGAGCAGCGCCAAAAACATTACCGATCTCTGCCTGGAACTTTCCTCACATAAAACTCAAGCGGATAGCGCTGCCGTATACAGTGAAATCTTGGAAAGCCTGCTTACCCACGGCGGAAAAATGGCAAAAATAATGGAGTCTACTGACCACATGGAGGCCGGAAACCCTCGAGTTGAAATGTCGACTCTCGTGCCTCTTTTAACATTCGATCTCCTAAAGCACGTTACGACGCTCGACATTCAGCTTGAAGCTGCCATGGAAAAACGCTTCCATGCGATAGAAACCAACTTCACACTTTAACAAGGAAGGCCCAAGTGACATTTTGGAGTGGTGAGCTACTTGAAGAAAAACTCCCGCAACTCATATTTCCATTCACCTCCAGGAACTTAGACTGCGCATCGTACAGATTGTCTGTAGGCGAACAGGCATTTGTAACAACTGCGGAGCTTGAGTCACAATCACCTGATGTAAACCTAATCAAGCAACTTGGAACCCAGTCCAGCGACGGGGCCATACGCATATCTCCTGGCCAATTTGCGTTTCTTCTGACCGAAGAAAACATAACCGTGCCAAGTAATGCCATCGCCATGATCTCGATACGAGCCGGCTACAAGTTCAAGGGACTCATCAACGTTTCTGGGTTCCATGTCGACCCAGGCTGGGTAGGAAAATTAATATTTAGCGTATATAACGCTGGAACCAAGCCCATTATCGTGCGACGAGGCGAGCCTTTGTTCTTGATAGTTTACGCCTATCTCGACCGTGACTCCCAAAAAATCTACAACGGTGCGGCCAAGAACCAAAAAGAAATTGATACAAAGCTGGTTGAAAACCTAACAAGCACTGTTTTTAGCCCTCAGTCTTTAAAAAATAGGCTCGATGATGTAAATGAGAAGCTATCGAGCATGGAGAAGCTGCGAAAAATCTGGATGTCAATTGCAGGCTTGGTTGTCGCGCTTGTTGCTATAGCAGTAGCGCTATTCACCTTGTGGCCGGGACTAAGTGGCTCAATTATAGCCGTAGCATTAAACTCTGCCGGATATAAATTAGTCACTTCCAATTCCATATCTGAAAACGGACAGCTACCGCTTGTGAATGCAACAATAGTTGCCGAATCCAAAACCCAAAACGCCAACACCGCGCCAGATCAAGCTGAGAAACCTACAGCAAAAAAATCTACCCAAGTACCTAAGCACCCCGTGAGCGCCAATAGCGCCAATCAAGAAACACCCAAACACCCCGAAAAAGCAAATAAGGCACCATAATGCAAACCGATCTCTTTGGCCTTTCCGAAGACAAAGGCGCAATATTTTCAGAGTGCCGCAATTATAGATACTTGCTGACTAGAACCTGGGATGCCAAGGGTAAGAGAATTGCCTTCATTGGACTTAACCCTTCCACCGCTGACGAATCTTCAGACGACCCAACCATTCGCAGATGCATATCATTCGCTAAAGCTTGGGGCGGCGGTAGCCTTTTGATGATTAATTTGTTTTCACTGCGTTCCACCGACCCCAAGCAATTATATTTAGCTATTGATCCGATCGGACCGGATAACAACAAACACATAAAAGCCATTATCGACTCAAGTGATATCATCATCGCCGCCTGGGGAAACCACGGAACACTATTAGCCAGAGCCAAAGATGTTTTAGAAATGGCTAGCGGCAAGCTCCAAGCACTCGCCGTTACTAAGTCGGGAATGCCAGGCCACCCACTTTATCTTCCTAAAAATTCCATTCCCAAACCTTACCCATGACTGCGCAGAAAATTTTATACCGTATTCAAGCATCTACATCATATGCAACCCACCAAGCGCGCCTAGGAACTGCATAAATCATTAACACGTCCTGAGCTATAATCAGCGCTCTCTACTCTGCGATCCACCCGCGCTCAAGCATAGATAGCGGCTCCCCATCTCCGACGATAATGTGATCCAGCACACGCACTTCAATCAGCGCCAAGGCGCGCTTCAAAGTAATAGTCATATGAACATCATCCTGACTTGGCTCACTATGCCCAGACGGATGGTTATGGCATAGGATCAATGCTGCTGAGTTATGAAATAATGCCCGACGCACTACCTCTCGCGGGTAAACGCTCGCTCGATCAATCGTTCCCCTGAACAGTATTTCGAAAGCAAGTGGCCTGTGTTTTGTATTCACAAACAAACAGCCGAATACCTCGCTAGTTTCATGGCGCAACATCGCTTTGAGATAGCTGCGCACAGCTCTCGGGCTATCCATAACAGACTCGTTCTCGATAGCGGTAGCCAGATGCCTGCGCCCGATCTCCAGCAATGCCTGCAACTGGCTGTACCTCACCGGACCCAGCCCAAGCTCATCGACAAAGGCTTCGCGGTCGGCCTCCAGCAACTGACGCAAGCTTCCAAACTTAACCAGCAGGCCTCGCGCTAGCTCTACTACATTGTGCCCGCGCACACCTGAACCGAGAAACACAGCCAGCAACTCCGTATCGGTCAGGCTACCAGCGCCCCGCTGCAACAGTTTCTCTCTCGGCCGCTCCTCCGCCGGCCACTCCCTGATGTTCATGCCCCTCCTCCTGCGTTACTGCGGCCCCTCCGGGCGCTGTGTTAATCTAGTTCGCTTCGAAAATGCGACGATCTGCCGCAGGCAGCTATCGTCGCCACCCGCTTTCACTGGAATAAGGCAAGGCCTATGCAGCGGTTGTATCGCAAGCGCATCGTTCTCGGCGTGGGTGGCGGCATCGCCGCCTACAAGAGCGCCGAGCTGATTCGCCGACTCCTGGAACACGGCGCGCAGGTGCGCGTGGTCATGACCCGTGGTGGCGCCGAGTTCATCACCCCGCTCACGCTGCAGGCGCTGTCCGGCCACCCGGTACACATGGACCTGCTCGACCCCGCCGCCGAAGCGGCCATGGGCCATATCGAGCTGGCCAAGTGGGCCGACCTGGTGCTGATCGCCCCGGCCACCGCCGACCTGATGGCGCGCATGGCCCAAGGCATGGCCGACGACCTGCTGACCACCCTGGTGCTGGCCACCGACGCCACCGTGGCCGTCGCCCCGGCGATGAACCAGGCCATGTGGCGCGACCCGGCCACCCAGGCCAACCTCGAGCTGCTCAAAAGTCGCGGCATCCAGGTGTTCGGCCCGGCCTCCGGCAGCCAGGCCTGTGGCGACGTCGGCCTGGGCCGCATGCTCGAAGCCACGGACCTGGCCTGGTGCGCCGCCGAGAGCTTCAAGCGCCAGGCCCTGACCGGCAAGCATGTGCTGATCACCGCCGGTCCGACGCAAGAGAACATCGACCCGGTGCGCTACATCACCAACCATAGCTCAGGGAAAATGGGCTTCGCCCTGGCCGAGGCCGCCGCCGAAGCCGGGGCCCGGGTGACCCTCGTCACCGGCCCGGTGCACCTGCAGACGCCCGACCGGGTCAACCGCATCGACGTGGTCAGCGCGCGGGACATGCTCGCGGCCTGCGAGGCGGCCATGCCCTGCGATCTGTTCATCGCCTCGGCCGCGGTCGCAGACTACCGCCCGGAAGTCGTCGCCCCACAGAAGCTCAAGAAGGATCCCACCACAGGCGACGGCATGCTGCTGCAGATGGTGCGCAATCCCGATATCCTTGCGACCATTGCCGGTCGGCCTGATCGCCCGTTCAGCGTGGGCTTCGCCGCCGAGACCGAGCACCTGCTCGACTACGCCACGCGCAAACTCAAGGACAAGAACCTCGACCTGATCGTCGCCAATGATGTGGCCAACCCCAGCATCGGCTTCAACAGCGAGGAGAACGCCCTGACCGTGATCGACCGCCAGCAGCACCAGACCCTCTTCGCGCAGACCAGCAAGGGCAAGATCGCCCGCCAGCTGGTTGCCTTCATCGCCGAACGGCTCAACCAGGTTCAATAAGTTACATGCACGCTCTTCAAGCCAAGATCCTTGACCCACGCCTGGGCACCGAATTCCCCCTTCCGCAGTACGCCACCCCCGGCTCCGCCGGCCTGGACCTGCGCGCCCTGCTCAAGGAGGACACCGTCCTCGAGCCGGGCCAGACCCTGCTGATTCCCACCGGCCTGTCGGTGTACATCGGCGACCCGGGCCTGGCGGCCATGATCCTGCCGCGCTCGGGCCTGGGCCATAAGCACGGCATCGTGCTGGGCAACCTGGTCGGCCTGATCGACTCGGACTACCAGGGCGAGCTGATGGTCTCCTGCTGGAACCGCGGCAATACGCCGTTCACCATCACCGTCGGCGAGCGCATCGCCCAGCTGATCCTGGTGCCGGTGGTGCAGGCGCACTTCGACATCGTCGAGCAGTTCGACGAGACCCAGCGCGGTGCCGGCGGCTTCGGGCACTCCGGCACCCGCTGAGCCGACAGCAGACCGCTCGGGCCATGGATGGCGAACTCTCTGGCGAAACCGCCGTCCAAGCGTTCAGTTTGCGCTTGCCCAGAAGCCTTTGACTTATGGAGTCCCCAGAGATGAACGACATGGCCCAGCTGGTCCCCGCACTGCCCGACAGCATCTTCCGCGCCTATGACATCCGTGGTGTGGTTGGCAAGACCTTGCATGCCGAGACCGCCTACTGGATCGGTCGCGCCATCGGCGCCCAGACCCTCGCCCAGGGCGAGCCACAGATTTCGGTCGGCCGTGATGGCCGCCTGTCCGGCCCGATGCTGGTCGAGCAACTGATCAAGGGCCTGGCCGACGCCGGTTGCCAGGTCAGCGATGTCGGCCTGGTACCCACTCCGGCGCTGTACTACGCCGCCAACGTGCTGGCCGGCAAGTCGGGGGTGATGCTCACCGGCAGTCACAACCCGTCGGACTACAACGGTTTCAAGATCGTCATCGCCGGCGACACCCTGGCCAACGAGCAGATTCAGGCCCTGCTGACGCGCCTGAAGACCAACGACCTGACCCGCGGCGAAGGCCGTGTGGAAAAAGTCGAGATCCTCGACCGCTACTTCCAGCAGATCACCGCCGACGTGAAGCTGGCCAAGCGCCTGAAGGTGGTGGTCGACTGCGGCAACGGCGCCGCCGGCGTGGTCGCCCCGCAACTGATCGAGGCCCTGGGCTGCGACGTCATCCCGCTGTTCTGCGAGGTCGACGGTAACTTCCCCAACCATCACCCGGACCCGGGCAAGCCCGAGAACCTGGAAGACCTGATCGCCAAGGTGAAAGAGACCGGTGCCGACATCGGCCTGGCCTTCGACGGCGACGGCGACCGCGTCGGCGTGGTGACCAACACCGGTAGCATCGTCTATCCCGACCGCCTGCTGATGCTGTTCGCCCAGGACGTGCTGTCGCGCAACCCGGGCGCCGAGATCATCTTCGACGTCAAGTGCACCCGCCGCCTGACCCCGCTGATCGAGCAGCACGGTGGCCGTGCGCTGATGTGGAAGACCGGCCACTCGCTGATCAAGAAGAAGATGAAGCAGACCGGATCGCTGCTGGCCGGCGAGATGAGCGGACACATCTTCATCAAGGAACGCTGGTACGGTTTCGACGACGGCATCTACAGCGCCGCGCGCCTGCTGGAGATCCTCAGCAAGGCCGGGCAGGACGCCGAAACCCTGTTCGCCGCGTTCCCCAGTGATATTTCCACGCCGGAAATCAACATTGATGTGACCGACGAGGGTAAATTCAGCATCATTGATGCACTGCAACGCGACGCCGACTGGGGCGAAGCCAACCTGACCACCATCGACGGTGTGCGGGTCGACTATCCCCACGGCTGGGGCCTGGTCCGCGCCTCCAACACCACGCCGGTGCTGGTGCTGCGCTTCGAGGCCGACAGCGCGGCAGAGCTCGACCGAATCAAGGCTGTATTCCGCACGCAGTTGCTGCGGGTCCAACCCGGCCTGCAACTGCCGTTCTGACGACTATACGTTCCTTACCTGGAGCCCTGCATGACCCTCGATCGCGATGCCGCTTCCCATGTAGCCGAGGTTTTGTCCGAAGCACTGCCTTACATCCGCCGCTTCGTCGGCAAGACCCTGGTGATCAAGTACGGCGGCAACGCGATGGAGAGCGAGGAGCTCAAGACCGGCTTCGCCCGTGACATCGTGCTGATGAAGGCCGTGGGCATCAACCCGGTGGTGGTGCACGGCGGCGGGCCGCAAATCGGCGACCTGCTCAAGCGCCTGTCGATCGACAGCCACTTCATCGACGGCATGCGCGTCACCGACGCGGCGACCATGGACGTGGTGGAAATGGTCCTGGGCGGCCAGGTGAACAAGGACATCGTCAACCTGATCAACCGCCACGGCGGCAGCGCTATCGGCCTGACCGGCAAGGACGCGGAGCTGATCCGCGCCAAGAAGCTGACCGTCACCCGTCAGACCCCGGAGATGACCACCCCGGAAATCATCGACATCGGCCATGTCGGCGAGGTCGTGAGCGTCAACACCGACCTGCTGAACATGCTGGTCAAAGGCGACTTCATTCCAGTGATCGCACCGATCGGCGTGGGCGCCAACGGCGAGTCGTACAACATCAACGCCGACCTGGTGGCCGGCAAGGTGGCCGAGGCGCTGAAAGCCGAGAAGCTGATGCTGCTGACCAACATCGCCGGCCTGATGGACAAGCAGGGCGAGGTCCTCACCGGCCTGACCACCGAGCAGGTCAACGAACTGATCGCCGACGGCACCATCTACGGCGGCATGCTGCCGAAGATCAAATGCGCGCTGGACGCCGTCCAGGGCGGCGTCAACAGCTCGCACATCATCGACGGTCGCGTGCCGAATGCCGTGCTGCTGGAGATCTTCACCGACAGCGGCGTGGGCACCCTGATCACCAACCGCAAGCCACGCTGAGTGATCGGTTAGCCTGTTCTGGCCTCTTCGCGGGTAAACCCGCTCCCACAGGGATAGCACCGCCTTTGAGGGCTGTGGCGATCCTGTGGGAGCGGGTTCACCCGCGAAAGGGCCGGAACAGGCGACACAAAAAAGGCGACCTTCGCAAGAAGGTCGCCTTTTTCATTTCCAGGCCAGGATCAGATCCCGTACTGCGCCCGATACGCCTCTACAGCCGGCAGATGCTGCTTGAGCTGCGGATCGTCAGCCAGGAACTCCAGCACCTGGGTCAGCGAAACGATGCTGACCACCGGGATTCCGAAGTCGCGTTCCACTTCCTGGATCGCCGACAGCTCGCCATTGCCACGCTCTTCGCGGTTCAGCGCGATCAGCACGCCAGCGGCCTTGGCCTGCTGGGCGTTGATGATCTGCATGACCTCGCGGATGGCGGTACCGGCAGTGATCACGTCGTCGATGATCAGCACGTCACCGGCCAGCGGGGCGCCGACCAGGCTGCCGCCCTCGCCGTGATCCTTGGCCTCTTTGCGGTTGAAGCACCACGGCACGTCGAGCTGGTGCTGTTCGGCCAGGGCCACGGCAGTGGCCGCCGCCAGGGGAATGCCCTTGTAGGCCGGGCCGAACAGCACGTCGAAGGGGATCTTGCTGTCGACGATGGCCGCCGCGTAGCAACGCCCCAGCTGGGCCAGCGCGGAACCTGTGTTGAACAGGCCGGCATTGAAGAAGTACGGGCTGGTACGCCCCGATTTCAGAGTGAACTCACCGAAGCGCAGAACGCCGCGATCGATGGCAAAACGGATGAAGTCGCGCTGATACGGCTGCATGAAAGGTCCCGGACACCACGGATTTAGCTAAATGTGTTGAGCTCGGGTATCATACACGCACGAGATTTTTGGGGCCATTTATGCGGATCATCAGTGTGAACGTAAATGGCATTCAGGCTGCGGCCGAGCGTGGATTGCTCAGCTGGCTGCAAGCCCAGAATGCCGACGTCATCTGCCTTCAGGATACCCGCGCCTCGGCCTTTGAACTCGACGACCCAGCTTTCCAGCTCGATGGCTATTTCCTTTACGCCTGCGACGCGGAGGTGCCCACCCAAGGTGGCGTGGCACTGTACTCGCGCATGCAGCCCAAGGCAGTCATCACCGGCCTGGGCTTCGAGACAGCCGACCGCTACGGGCGTTATCTGCAAGCAGATTTCGACAAAGTCAGTATTGCCAGCCTGCTGCTGCCTTCGGGCATGAACGGCGACGAAGACTTGAACCAGAAGTTCAAGTTGATGGACGACTTCGCCAAGTACCTGGACAAGCAGCGTCGCAAGCGTCGCGAATACATCTACTGCGGCTCGTTCTACGTGGCGCAGCAGAAGCTCGACATCAAGAACTGGCGCGACAGCCAGCAGTCGGTCGGCTTCCTGCCGCCGGAACGCGCCTGGATGGACGCCATCGTCGGCGACATGGGCTATGTCGACGCCCTGCGCGAAGTCAGCCGTGAAGGCGACCAGTACAGCTGGTGGCCGGACAACGAGCAGGCCGAGATGCTCAACCTGGGTTACCGGTTCGACTACCAGATCCTCACCCCAGGCCTGCGCCGCTTCGTGCGCAACGCCCGTCTGCCGCGCCAGCCGCGCTTCTCCCAGCATGCGCCGCTGATCGTGGACTACGACTGGACGCTGACCATCTGAGTGCTGTCCAGACACGAAAAAGCCGACATTGATGTCGGCTTTTTCGTGTCTACAGGAACAGTCAGTCAGCCAATGCGGCCTGCTGCAGTTCGAAGATCTCGGTCATGCCCTTCTGCGCCAGCGCCAGCATGGCGTTGAAGTCTTCAGGCTGGAACGGCGCGCCTTCGGCGGTGCCCTGCACTTCGATGAAGCCACCGGCGCTGGTCATGACCACGTTCAGGTCGGTCTCGGCGGCGGAGTCCTCGAGGTAGTCGAGGTCGAGCACGGCCTCGCCCTGGTACATGCCCACCGACACTGCGGCGATCATGTGCTTGAGCGGGTTGCCGCCCTTGAGGCCGCCACGCTTCTTGATCACCGCCAGGGCGTCGCACAGGGCGACCATGGCGCCGGTGATCGAGGCGGTACGGGTACCGCCGTCGGCCTGGATCACGTCGCAGTCGACGTACAGGGTGATGTCGCCGAGCTTGCTCATGTCCAGCGCGGCGCGCAGGGAGCGGCCGATCAGGCGCTGGATTTCGAGGGTACGGCCACCTTGCTTGCCGCGGCTGGCCTCACGCTGGTTACGCTCGCCGGTCGAACGCGGCAGCATGCCGTATTCGGCGGTGAGCCAGCCTTGGCCCTGACCTTTGAGGAAGCGGGGAACACCATTCTCGACGCTGACCGTGCAGATGACCTTGGTGTCACCGAACTCGACCAGTACCGATCCCTCGGCGTGCTTGGTGTAGTTGCGGGTAATGCGGATCGAGCGGAGCTGATCGGCGGCGCGACCACTTGGACGTTTCATCTGGGATACCTGTACCGGGACTTTGAATCTGCCGAGCATTATAGAGCCCGCCGCCCGCCGAAGGCACGCCTGTCGTCGTACCCGCGCAGCCTGTCGCCTTTTCCGACAGGCCAGAAGAGGGTCGGTAGCATGGGTGGATTGGGCGCCCGGGCCGCACTGCGCTACAATCCTGCGCCTTGCAGCCGACAGGCTCCCCGTTCACCTGAATACGCGAGGTACTCCCCATGGTGCATAGCATGACCGCTTTTGCTCGTGTCGAGCGCGCTGGCAGCCAAGGCACCCTGGTCTGGGAGCTGCGCTCGGTCAACCACCGCTATCTCGAACCCCACCTGCGCCTGCCCGAAGCGCTGCGCGACCTCGAAGGCGCGGTACGCGAGGGCCTGCGCCAGGGCCTGTCCCGCGGCAAGGTCGAGTGCACCTTGCGCCTGAGCGAGGACAACGCCGGCAAGCCGTTGCAGGTCGACCGCGAGCGCGCCGCGCAGCTGGTGGCCGCCGCCGAGACCGTCGCCGGCCTGATCAAGCAGCCAGCGCCGCTCAACCCGCTGGAAGTGCTGGCCTGGCCAGGCGTGCTGGTGGCCGACGCCAGCGACCCGCAGGCGCTCAATGCCGAAGCCATCGCCCTGTTCGACGAGGCGCTGGCCGAACTCAAGGCGGGCCGTGAGCGCGAAGGCGCCGAGCTGGCCCGGCTGATCAACGAACGCCTGGACAGCATGGCCGGCGAAGTCGCCACCCTGCGCACCCTGGTGCCGCAGATGCTGGCCGCGCAACGGCAGAAGGTCCTCGATCGCTTCGGCGACATGAAGGCCGAGCTCGATCCGCAGCGCCTGGAGCAGGAAATGGTCCTGCTGGCGCAGAAGAGCGATGTCGCCGAGGAGCTGGACCGCCTCAGCACCCACGTCACCGAGGTGCGCCGGGTGCTCAAGTCCGGCGGCGCCGCCGGCCGGCGCCTGGACTTCCTGATGCAGGAGCTCAACCGCGAAGCCAACACCCTCGGTTCCAAGGCCTTCGACCCGCGCAGCACGCAGGCGGCGGTCAACCTGAAGGTGCTGATCGAACAGATGCGTGAACAAGTACAGAATATCGAGTAAGGCCACCCCCACCATGAACCACAGCAGCGGCACCCTCTACATCGTTTCGGCCCCGTCCGGCGCCGGCAAGACCAGCCTGGTCACGGCCCTGATCAAGGACGACACCAACGTGCGCGTCTCGGTCTCCCACACCACCCGCGCCATGCGTCCGGGCGAGGAGCACGGGGTGAACTACCACTTCGTCGTCCACGAGGAGTTCAAGGCATTGATCGCCCAGGGCGACTTCCTCGAGCACGCCGAAGTGTTCGGCAACTTCTACGGCACGTCGCGCAGCGCGTTGCAGGAAACTCTCGACCAGGGCTTCGACCTGATCCTGGAAATCGACTGGCAAGGCGCCAAGCAGGTGCGCAAGCTGATGCCCGAGGCGCGTTCGATCTTCATCCTGCCGCCAAGCCAGGAGGCCTTGCGTCAACGGTTGGATGGCCGTGGGCAGGACAGCGAGGAGATCATCGCCGGGCGTATGAAGGAAGCGGTCAGCGAGATGGTGCACTACGACGAGTATGAGTACGTCATCATCAACGATGACTTTGACGTGGCGCTGGACGAGTTGAAGGCTGTGTTCAAGGCCAACCGCCTGCTGCTGAAGAAACAGCAACAGCGCCATGGTGGCCTGCTAAAAGAACTGCTGAACTGATAGACCGAGGGGCCGCTCTGCGGCCCTTTCGCGGCACAAGGCCGCTCCTACAGGCGATCGCATCAGTCCATATTGACGCGATCCCTTGTAGGAGCGGCCTTGTGCCGCGAAAGGGGCGCAGAGCGCCCCCAGCTTCATTCCTGCAACTGAATGGTCGCCTGCTGACGCAGGGTAGCCCCCAGGAAATACGCCGGCGCCCGCAGCCGCGACAGCATCATCAGCACGATCCCCAGTGCCGAGATGATCGCCGCAATCACGAACACCAGCCCCAGCCCGCCCACATGCGAGCCGCTGCCGAAGTCCGGCGAAGCGCTGTCGATCGCCGTGCGCATGAAGATCACCGACAGGATCACCCCACCCACCAGCGGGCAGACGCCGCGCATGAAGAAGTGGCGCACGCTGTCGAACAGGCTGCGGCGGAAGTACCACACGCAGGCGAACGCGGTCAGCGAGTAGTAGAAACAGATCATCATGCCCAGCGCGGTGATGGTGTCGGCCAGCACGTTCTCGCTCAGGGTACGCATGGTCACGTAGAACAGGCCCGCGGCAATACCGGCGCAGATGGTTGCGTAACGTGGCGTCTGCGAACGCGGGCAGACCGTGGCGAAGCGCTGCGGCACGGCGCCGTAGTAACCCATGGCGAGCAAGGTGCGCGCCGGCGAGACGAAGGTCGACTGCAGCGAGGCGGCGGTGCTGGCCAGCACGGCGATGGACATCAGGATCGCCAGCGGCCCCATGACCGGGCCGGCCAGGTGGGCGAACACGTTCTCCTGGATGCGCGGATTGCCCAGGCCCAGGCCATCCTCGCTGATCCCGGCGAACTGCAGGGTGGCGATGGCGGTGAGCAGGTACAGGCCGAGAATCAGCAGCACGGTCCAGGTGGCGGCCTTGCCGGGCACTTCTTCACTGCCGACCGACTCTTCGCTGACGGTCAGGCACACGTCCCAACCCCAGAAGATGAAGATCGACAACGACAGGCCCGCAGCAAACGCCGAGAACGACTCGACGCCGAACGGGTTGAACCAGGCAAGATCGAATGCCAGCGGCGGCGGCGCGGTGGTCTCGCCGAAGGCGGCGAAGGCGAAGCCGATCAGCACCAGCAGTTGCAAGGCCACCAGGCCGTACTGCACGGTCATGGTGGTGGCCATGCCGCGACAGCAGATCCACACCGCCAGGGCAATGAACACGCAACAGGTGGTGACGTTGACCAACAGGTTGTCCGCCAGTGCCGCCAGCTCCTGGTTGCCGGTGATCTGGGCCAGGAACAGGTAGAAGAAGTCCACCGCCACGCCCGCCAGGTTGGACAGCACGATAGTGGTGGCGACCACCAGCCCCCAGCCGCCGATCCAGCCGATCATCGGGCCAAAAGCCCGGGCCGACCAGGTGAAGGAGGTGCCGCTGTCGGGCTCCGCCGAATTCAGCTCGCGGTAACCCAGGGCCACCAGCAGCATCGGCAGGAAGCCGACGATGAACACCGCCGGCAGGTGGGCGCCGACTTCGCGCACGGTCGGGCCGAGCGCGCCGGTCAGGGTGTAGACCGGGGCGATGGTGGAAATGCCCAGCACGACGCTGGCCAGCAGGCCGAGGCGGCCCTTGGCCAGGCCCTTGCCGCGCTGGGTGTTGCCCGAGTCGGACGCCACGTCGGGTGGGCGTCCGGCTTCTGTGTAATCGCTCATGAGTATTTGCCGTAACTATTGGAATTGTTGTCACAGACCCGCCGTAGAGGGCCCGCTTCCACTCATTGAAAGCTCGCTTTGGGGGTGAGTCATCCGAGACTTTCGGGTGACGTCAGAATCGCTCCTGGCGCGCACCCTCCCGTGCAGCATGGGCAATGCAGGCCTCGCGGAACGCCTCGAACAGGCGCAGCGAAACCGGGTTTTCGGCGAAACGCCATTCAGGGTGCCACTGCACGCCGACAACAAAGCCCGGCGCATCAGGCATCGACACCGCTTCGATCAGGCCATCCGGGGCCCGTGCTTCGACACGCAGGCCCGGGGCCAGACGGTCGATGCCCTGACTGTGCAGCGAGTTGACCTCGAACCGCGCAGCCAGGCCCAGGCGCTCGAACACCCCACCCGGCTCGATGCCGACAGGGTGACGAGGGCCGTATTGCACCTCCAGGGGTGCGTCCTCAGGTTCACGGTGGTCCAGGTAGCCGGGCAACTCCTGCACCCGCTGGTGCAGGCTGCCGCCAAGGGCCACGTTCAGTTCCTGGAAGCCACGGCAGATGCACAACACCGGCACACCGGCGGCAATGGCCGCCTGCAGCAGCGGCAAGGTCAGGCGGTCACGTGCAAGATCGTGCCGGGTACCTTCCGCGCTGGGGGCGCCATTGTAATGATGCGGCTCGACATTTGAAGGCGAACCGGTAAAAAGAATGCCATCGAGCCGGGCCAGCAGCGCCTGGGTGTCGCTGCCGCCATCACGCGCCGGCAGGATCAGCGGCAGCCCGGCAAAGCCTGCGGCCTCGACATACTTGTCGCCCACCGTGTGCGACGAGTTCTTCCCCACCTGCTGGCGGCAGGCGCTGACACCGATCAAGGGGACCGCAATTGCGCTCATGGGCTTACACCGTGTGCAGGTACCAGTTGTACTCGAGGTCGGAGATCGACACTTCGAATTCGGCCAGCTCGCTCTCCTTGCAGGCCACGAAGATGTCGATGTAGTCCGGGCTGATGTATTGGTTGAGGACTTCACTGTCGTCCAGCGCGCGCAGGGCGTCGCGCAGGTTGTTCGGCAGGCTCTGTTCCAGCTGTTCGTACGAGTTGCCCTCGATCGGCGCGTCCGGCTCGACCTTGTTGGTCAAGCCGTGATGGATGCCGGCGAGGATCGCCGCGAGCATCAGGTACGGGTTGGCGTCGGCGCCGGCCACGCGGTGCTCGATGCGCACGTTCTCGCTGCTGTCGGTCGGCACGCGGACCGCCACGGTGCGGTTGTCCAGGCCCCAGCTCGGTGCGTTGGGCACGTAGAACTGGGCGCCGAAGCGGCGGTAGGAGTTGATGTTCGGGCACAGGAAGGCCATCGACGCCGGCATGGTCTCCAATACGCCGCCGATGGCGTGGCGCAGGGTGTCGCTCTGCAGCGGGTCGTCGTTGGCAAAGATGTTCTTGCCGGTCTTCTTGTCCAGCAGCGAGATGTGCACATGCAGGCCGTTGCCCGCCTGGCCCGGATAGGGCTTGGCCATGAAGGTGGAGTCCATCTCATGGTCGTAGGCGACGTTCTTGATCAGGCGCTTGAGCAGGATCGCGTAGTCGCAGGCCTTCATCGGGTCGGCGACGTGGTGCAGGTTGACCTCGAACTGCGCCGGGGCGCTTTCCTTGACGATGGCGTCGGCAGGCAGGCCTTGCTCCTTGGCCGCTTCGAGCATGTCCTGCAGGCAGTCGGCGTATTCGTCGAGGTCGTCGATCAGGTACACCTGGGTCGACTGCGGGCGCTTGCCCGAGATCGGCGAGCGCGGCGGCTGCGGACGGCCGTTGAGGTTGTCCTGGTCGATCAGGTAGAACTCCAGCTCGAACGCGGCGCAGATATCCAGGCCCAGGTCGTCGAACTTGCTCACCACCTGGCGCAGCACCTCGCGCGGGTCGGCGAAGAACGGCGCGCCGTCCAGTTCGTGCATGGTCATCAGCAACTGCGCGGTCGGGCGCTTCTGCCATGGCTCGTCGCAGAGCGTGCCGGGAATCGGGAAACAGATACGGTCGGCGTCACCGATGTCCAGGCCCAGGCCCGTGCTTTCGACGGTCGAGCCGTTGATGTCCAGGGCGAAGAGCGAGGCTGGCAGGTTGATGCCCTTCTCGTACACCTTGTGCAGGCTGGCGCGCTCGATGCGCTTGCCGCGCACCACCCCGTTCATGTCGGAGATCAGCAGGTCGACGTACTGGGTATCCGGATGGGCATCCAGGAACTCATTCATCTCGCGGGAAGAACTGGCGCACGGGGAGACCGACGTCATGGCTGTACATCCTTCGATTTGGAGCGGCGATGTGGGGAACTGCGGATGACGCCTTGGCAGGCGACGATGGTGCTGCTGTTGTTCTTTTAACTGGCCCATCGTGGGGGGCTTGTTGCCGACCGGCTGCATTGATTCCCGGGGGCCGTTCCACTATAAAATGGCCTCAACGCAACAGACATTGGCATTTTGGCAAGCAGAGCGTGCACCGATGCAATATCAGATCAACCATGCAGACCTCTCACTGGTCCTGGCGCTGGAGCGCGGCCGCTCCCTGGCCAAGGCCGCCGAACTGCTCAAGGTCGACGTTTCCACGGTCTTCCGCTCGATCCGCCGGCTGGAATCGGCGCTGGGTACCGCGCTGTTCGTCAAGAGCCGCAAGGGCTACCTGCCCACCGATACCGCCCAGGCCCTGGCCGAGCAGGCCGAGCGCGCCGAACAGGCGCTGGACGCGGCGCGCATCGCCCTGACCAGCGGTGAGCAGGTGGTCAGCGGCACCGTGCGCCTGACCTGCACCGAGGCGGTGCTGCACAGCCTGCTGCTGCCGGCGCTGGCCGAGTTCATGCCCAACTACCCGGCGCTGTCGCTGGAAATGGGCACCTCCAACACCTTCGCCAACCTCAGCCGCCGCGATGCCGACATCGCCCTGCGCCTGACCAACACGCCGCCGGAACACCTGGTGGGCCGCTGCCTGGGCTCGACCTCCTACGTGGTCTGCGGCCTGCCGGTGCTGCGCGAGCGCCTGCAGGAGTCCGCCGCCAACGTGCCATGGATCGCCCCCGACGATTCCATGCAGGACCACGCCACGGTGGTCTGGCGTAACCAGCATCACCCGGGGCTGATCCCGCGCTACCAGTGCAGCGGCATGTCGACCATCGCCCAACTGGTGACCACCGGCCTGGGCGTCGCGGCACTGCCCGACTACATGGTCCACGACCTGCCCGGCGTCGAGGCGCTGAGCGGCCCGCTGCCCGGCTGCGACACCCAGTTGTGGCTGCTGACCCGACCCGATTGCCGCGCCCTGCGCTCGGTGCAGACGCTGTTCGAGGAGCTGACTCCGCGCCTGCGCGACGCAATGTTGCGTTAACGCGTCAGGGGCGGTTGTGTCGGCGATGGACGGCACGCTATTGTCGGGCATCGGCGGTTGGCTCCAGTTGTCTGGATCGGCCCTATCGCGGGGCAAGCCCGCTCCCACGTTGCCCGTTTCGGGAACACATTCGTGGGAGCGGGCTTGCCCCGCGATAGAAGCGCCACAGGCACACCCGACAAAACAGCCCTTCCCTATTGGCTGGTGATTTTTTAAACTATCGAGTCCGCCTGCCCATTCTGGGCGCACGCCTACCGCATTTGCTACTGAGGAAGACCATGGCCCGCGTAACTGTTGAAGACTGCCTGGAACACGTGGATAACCGCTTTGAGCTGGTCATGCTCTCGACCAAGCGCGCCCGCCAGCTGGCTACCGGCGGCAAAGAGCCACGCGTTGCGTGGGAAAACGACAAGCCGACCGTCGTCGCCCTGCGTGAAATCGCCGAAGGCATCGTCACGCCAGAGTTCATCGCCGCCGAAGAGATCGTCACCGAGGATCCGGTATTCGCCGCGTTCGAGGACGAGAACAACGAGGCCGTCTGATTGATGCCCAGTCGACACCGTGCGGCGCAAGGCCCTCTTCTTCAGCAAGAGGTGAAACCATGCCGGGTATAGAAGCCCTCGCCGAACGGCTGTCGACTTACCTGGGCCCCGAACAGGTCAACCTGGTTCGCCGGGCCTACTTCTACGCCGAGCAGGCCCACGATGGCCAGCGCCGCCGCAGCGGCGAGCCCTACGTGACCCACCCGCTGGCGGTCGCCAGCATCCTCGCCGACATGCACATGGACCATCAGAGCCTGATGGCGGCCATGCTGCACGACGTGATCGAAGACACCGGCATCGCCAAGGAAGCCTTGAGCCAGCAATTCGGCGAGACCGTCGCCGAGCTGGTCGACGGGGTCAGCAAGCTGACCCAGATGAACTTCGAGACCAAGGCCGAGGCGCAGGCCGAGAACTTCCAGAAGATGGCCATGGCCATGGCCCGCGATATCCGCGTGATCCTGGTCAAGCTGGCCGACCGCCTGCACAACATGCGCACCCTGGAAGTACTGTCCGGCGAAAAACGCCGGCGCATCGCCAAGGAAACCCTCGAAATCTACGCCCCCATCGCCAACCGCCTGGGGATGCACACCGTGCGCGTCGAGTTCGAGGACCTCGGCTTCAAGGCCATGCACCCGATGCGTTCGTCGCTGATCCACCGGGCGGTCAAGAGCGCGCGAGGCAACCGCAAGGAAATCGTCGCCAAGATCGAGACCTCGCTGGCCAACTGCCTGGCCGCCGACGGCATCCAGGGCGAGGTCAGCGGCCGGCAGAAACACCTCTATGGCATCTACAAGAAGATGCGCGGCAAGCGCCGCGCCTTCACCGAGATCATGGACGTGTACGCCTTCCGCATCATCGTCGACAAGGTCGACACCTGCTACCGCGTGCTCGGCGCCGTGCACAACCTGTACAAGCCGCTGCCGGGTCGGTTCAAGGACTACATCGCGATCCCCAAGGCCAACGGCTACCAGTCGTTGCACACCACGCTGTTCGGCATGCACGGCGTGCCCATCGAGATCCAGATCCGCACCCGCGAAATGGAAGAGATGGCCAACAACGGCATCGCCGCGCACTGGCTGTACAAGTCCAACGAGGAAGAGCAGCCCAAGGGCAGCCACGCCCGCGCCCGTCAGTGGGTCAAGGGCATCCTCGAGCTGCAGCAGCGTGCCGGCAACTCGCTGGAATTCATCGAGAGCGTGAAGATCGACCTGTTCCCGGACGAGGTCTACGTCTTCACCCCCAAAGGCCGGATCATGGAGCTGCCCAAGGGCTCCACCGCCGTCGACTTCGCCTACGCGGTGCACACCGACGTTGGCAACAGCTGCATCGCCTGCCGTATCAACCGCCGCCTGGCGCCGCTGTCCGAGCCACTGCAGAGCGGCTCCACCGTCGAGATCGTCAGCGCACCGGGCGCCCGGCCAAACCCGGCCTGGCTCAACTTCGTGGTCACCGGCAAGGCACGCACGCACATCCGCCACGCCCTCAAGCAGCAGCGTCGCTCCGAGTCCATCAGCCTTGGCGAGCGCCTGCTGAACAAGGTGCTGACCGGCTTCGACAGCAGCCTGGAGAAGATCCCCCAGGAACGCATCCAGTCGATCCTCGCCGAGTACCGCCTGGAACTGCTCGAGGACCTGCTCGAGGACATCGGTCTGGGCAACCGCATGGCCTACGTGGTCGCCCGCCGCCTGTTGTCCGCCGAAGGCGAGCAGCTGCCGGCGCCGGAAGGCCCGCTGGCGATCCGCGGCACCGAGGGTCTGGTGCTCAGCTACGCCAAGTGCTGCACCCCGATCCCGGGCGACCCTATCGTCGGCCATCTGTCGGCCGGCAAGGGCATGGTCGTGCACCTGGAAGACTGCCGCAACATCAGTGAAGTCCGCCACAACCCGGAGAAGTGCCTGCAGCTCTCCTGGGCCAAGGACATCACCGGCGAGTTCAACGTCGAGCTGCGCGTCGAGCTGGAGCACCAGCGCGGCCTGATCGCGCTGCTGGCCAGCAGCGTCAACGCCGCCGACGGCAACATCGAGAAAATCAGCATGGACGAACGCGACGGCCGTATCAGCGTGGTCCAACTGGTGGTCAGCGTGCACGACCGCGTGCACCTGGCCCGTGTGATCAAGAAGCTGCGCACCTTGACCGGCGTGGTCCGCATCACCCGGATGCGTGCGTAGTCCGCCAACCGCAAGGAGTCATCATGAGCAAGACCGTCATCACCAGCGACAAGGCCCCTGCCGCCATCGGCACCTACTCGCAAGCGATCAAGGCTGGCAACACCGTGTACATGTCGGGCCAGATCCCGCTCGATCCAAAGACCATGGAACTGGTCGAAGGCTTCGAAGCCCAGACCGTCCAGGTGTTCGAGAACCTGAAGTCGGTGGCCGAAGCCGCTGGCGGCTCGTTCAAGGACATCGTCAAGCTGAACATCTTCCTCACCGACCTGAGCCACTTCGCCAAGGTCAACGAAATCATGGGCCGTTACTTCGAACAGCCTTACCCAGCCCGCGCCGCCATCGGCGTAGCCGCGCTGCCGAAGGGTGCCCAGGTCGAAATGGACGCCATCCTGGTCCTCGAGTAATACCCCCGGTGACGGGCGCCACGCCCGTCACCACCCTCTCCTGCCCCAAGGTTTCCCCCATGCGCCACGCATTGCCTCTCGCGCTGGCAGCCCTGCTCCTGGGCGGCTGCGCCAGCCACAAACCCGAAGACTTCAACGGCACCTGGATCAACCAGGCCGCCATCGACGCCGCCCGCAAAGGCACCAGCCTGCGCCAGGCCCTCGACGCCCAGGGCCCGGTGTTCGAATGGAAGATCGACGTCAAGAACCAGCAGGCCAGCTTCAGCAATGGCTTCGAGGCTGCCGACGGACGCCTGAGCGCCAACGAGAAAGACTGGCAGGTCAGCTTCGAAGGTGGCCTGGTCGAACAGCTCAAGCTCGACGGCGACGAGTTGCTGGCGATCGACCCGTCCGGTCACCAGCAAACCTTCGTGCGCAGCGAAGGCCCACAGAACACGCCGCTGGGCGGCAGCTTCGAGAAGGCGCTGTATCAGCAATACCTGGGCGGCGACTGGAAGATCGTCGAAGGCCAGGGCAAGGGCGCCGTGGTGCACTTCAGCGACACCGGTAACGTCACCGGCCTGCCCGGCCCGGACCGCTTCGCCCTGTGCCTGGCGGGCGACTGCGCGACCATGGGCGATGGCAACGACAGCCTGTGGCTGGAGCGCAACCAGCGCGGCGCGCCGTGGATCTTCAAGCGCGACGGCGACACCCTGGAGATCTTCCAGGCGGTGAACCGCGCCCAGCCGGATGAAATGCCGCAACTGGCCGCCGGTGCGCGGCAGTGGGTGCTGGAAAAGGACTGAAGCGCGCACGCCCTCTGTAGGAGCGGTCTTGCGCCGCGAAAGGGCTGCGAAGCAGCCCCAGGATTCAAGAGGCGCCGCATGGATTGCTGGGGCTGCTTCGCAGCCCTTTCGCGGCACAAGGCCGCTCCTACAAGGGGGCGCATCAAGCCTTGAAGGTTAGTTTCTTCCCTCGAGAATGGCCGCATACCCCTCTTTGTAGCTCGGGTACTGCGGCACCCACCCCAACGCCCGCGCCCGCGCATTGCTGCAACGCTTGCTGCCGGTACGCCGCACCCGCTGCTCATCCGACCACTGGGTAACGCCCAGGTACTCGCGCAGCCAGGCCACCACCTCGGCCAGCGGCGCCGGATCGTCATCGACACCGATATAGCAGTCGTCCAGCGCAACGCCCCGGGCATCGGCGCGCAGCAGGTGCGCCATCAGGCCGGCGGCATCCTCGGCATGGATACGGTTGCCGTACAACGGTGGCTCCTCGGCCACGCGGTAACCCTGGCGCACCTGGCTCAGCAACCACTCACGCCCCGGGCCATAGATGCCGGTCAGGCGCAGGATCGTCGCGGGAATGCCGCTGTCCAGCGCCAGCCGCTCGGCCTCGAGCATCACCTTGCCGGAATAGCCCTCGGGCTGCGTGGCTGCCGCTTCGGCAATCCATTCACCGTCCTGCTGCGCATACACGCTGCTACTGGACACGAACACCAGGCGTCGTGGCCGCTGCCCTTTCGCCGCCAGCCATCCCAGCACATGGCGCAGACCTTCGACATAGGCCGCCTGGTAGCCGGCTTCATCGTGCTGGCTGGCCGCCACGCAATACACCAGGTAATCAGGCCCCTGCTCAGGCCAGGCGCTCGGTATCTGCGGCTCGGCCAGATCGGCGGCGATCGGCCGAACCCCTTCGGGCAGCTGATCGACCGAACGGCGCAAGCCGCTGACCTGCCAGCCTTGAGCAAGCAGTTGGCGGGCCAGGCGGCTGCCCACATCACCGCAACCCACGATCAAAGCTGAAACGTCTGACATACCAAACCTCCTAATGCGAAAGGCACAGGCTATCGGGTTAGCGCGATAAACGGCTATACCAAGGTCAAAAAAAGCAACAGTATTACTTTTGTTAACAAGAATTACTTGCAATAATGGCGGCCCTGTCTGTTCTCGGCCTGCTTCGAGGCCTTGAAGAACTCAACCCATTTCTCTTCATCAGGTCCGGCCAGCATGACACGTACTCAACCTTCCGCTTCGCCAACCCCGTCGCGCGCCTGGCGCGCCATTGCCGCGCTGATGTTCAGCCTGGTACTGGCCCCGGCAGCCATGGCCGATGAGCCTGTCGCCGCTACCCCGGCAGCCGCCGCTGCCACCGCCCCGGCCACGCCAGCTGCCGAAGGCCAGGCACCGGTTGCCGCGCCGATCGCCGCGCCTGCTGACGCAAATGCTCCGGTGGAAGGCCAGGCACCAGCCGACGAGAACGTGCAGGCGATGGTCGAAGACACCTCGCTGGGCATGGCCCACGACCTGTCACCATGGGGCATGTACAAGAACGCCGACGTGGTGGTGAAGGCCGTGATGATCGGCCTGGCCATCGCCTCGATCATCACCTGGACCATCTGGATCGCCAAGGGCTTCGAGCTGATGGGCGCCAAGCGCCGCCTGCGTGGCGAGATCGCCGCCCTGAAGCGCTCGGTGAGCCTGAAAGAGGCCAGCGAGGTGTCGAACAAGGAAGGCACCCTGGCCCACACCCTGGTGCATGACGCCCTCGAAGAGATGCGCCTGTCGGCCAACGCCCGCGAAAAGGAAGGCATCAAGGAACGCGTCAGCTTCCGCCTGGAGCGCCTGGTGGCCGCCAGCGGCCGGACCATGAGCAGCGGCACCGGCGTGCTGGCCACCATCGGTTCTACCGCGCCGTTCGTCGGCCTGTTTGGCACCGTGTGGGGCATCATGAACAGCTTCATCGGCATCGCCAAGACCCAGACCACCAACCTCGCCGTGGTCGCCCCAGGCATCGCCGAAGCCCTGCTGGCCACCGCCCTGGGCCTGGTCGCCGCGATCCCGGCCGTGGTCATCTACAACGTCTTCGCCCGCTCCATCGCCGGCTACAAGGCACAGGTGTCCGACGCCTCCGCCCAGGTCCTGCTGCTGGTCAGCCGCGATCTGGACCACCAGGGCAGCGAGCGCGCCGCCCCGCACATGGTGAAAGTGGGGTAAGCCATGGGCCTGCATCTCAACGAAGGTGGCGATGACCTCGCCGAGAACCACGAAATCAACGTCACGCCGTTCATCGACGTGATGCTGGTGCTGCTGATCATCTTCATGGTCGCGGCGCCCCTGGCCACGGTCGACATCAAGGTCGACCTGCCCGCCTCGACCGCGAAGCCCGCGCCGAGGCCCGAGAAGCCGGTGTTCGTCAGCGTCAAGGCCGACAAGAAGCTCTACCTCGGCGACGACGAGGTGGCCCAGCGCGACCAGCTTGGCGCCATGCTCGACGCCAAGACCAAGGGCGACAAGGAAACCACCATCTTCTTCCAGGCTGACAAGGGCGTCGACTACGGCGACCTGATGGAAGTGATGAACACCATGCGCGCCGCCGGCTACCTCAAGGTCGGCCTGGTCGGACTCGAGACGGCAGCCAAGAAATGACGAAAACGCGCTCAAACATGGCGCGCTACGGTGGCAGCCTGGCGATCGTGCTGGGTGTGCACGCAGTCGCCGTGCTGCTGACGCTCAACTGGTCGGTGCCCCAGGCCCTCGAGTTGCCGCCGGCAGCGATGATGGTCGAGCTGGCACCGCTGCCCGAGCCCGCGCCGCCGCCACCGCCCAAGGCCGCCCCGAAACCGCCGACGCCGGTCGAGGAACCGCCACTGCCGAAGCTGGCAGAGGCACCGAAGCCGAAGATCGCCATTCCCAAGCCGCCCAAGCCCAAGGCCAAGCCACAGCCGCCCAAGCCCGAGAAGAAGCTTGAGCCGCCGAAGGACGAACCACCGGCCAAGGACGACGTCGCGGACACGCCGCCGAGCAACACGCCACCGCAGAAGTCGGCGGCGCCACAGCCGAGCATCGCGTCCAACAGCAATGCCCTGCCAAGCTGGCAGAGCGATCTGCTGCGTCACCTGGCCAAGTACAAGAAGTACCCCGAGGACGCTCGCCGTCGCGGACTGCAGGGCATCAACCGCCTGCGCTTCGTGGTCGACGCCGAAGGCAAGGTGGTCT
The DNA here is from genome assembly GCF_016861355.2 of Pseudomonas sp. RtIB026. NCBI lineage: Bacteria > Pseudomonadati > Pseudomonadota > Gammaproteobacteria > Pseudomonadales > Pseudomonadaceae > Pseudomonas > Pseudomonas sp. RtIB026. The sequence continues at coordinate 557,364 of NZ_AP023348.2, forward strand.
CGTACGCGCTGGCCGGCGGTTCCGGCAGCGCGGCGCTGGACCGGGCCACGCTGGAGATGATCCGCCGTGCCGGCACGGTGCCCAAGCCTCCGGCGGAGTTGCTGAACAATGGCACGATCGAAGTCGTCGCGCCGTTTGTCTACTCGCTGGACCGACGCTGACGTTTTTGTTTCTGTCACAAAACGGCAAGTCTGATAACGTGCGTCTATCGATTGCAGCCGCTATGCTGGGGCCGCAACTTCATGGACGCACGTTATGACCCTCACCGAACTTCGCTACATCGTCACCCTCGCGCAAGAGCAGCACTTCGGCCACGCGGCCGAGCGTTGCCACGTCAGCCAGCCGACCCTGTCGGTGGGCGTGAAGAAGCTCGAGGACGAACTCGGCGTGCTGATCTTCGAGCGCAGCAAGAGCGCGGTGCGCCTCACGCCGGTCGGCGAGAGCATCGTCGCCCAGGCGCAGAAGGTACTGGAGCAGGCCCAAGGTATCCGCGAGCTGGCCCAGGCCGGCAAGAACCAGCTGACCGCGCCACTCAAGGTCGGCGCCATCTACACCGTCGGCCCCTATCTGTTCCCGCACCTGATCCCGCAGCTGCACCGCGTGGCGCCGCAGATGCCGTTGTACATCGAAGAGAACTTCACCCACGTGCTGCGCGAAAAGCTGCGCAACGGCGAACTGGACGCGGTGATCATCGCCCTGCCGTTCAACGAGGCCGACGTGCTGACCCTGCCGCTGTACGACGAGCCGTTCTGCGCGTTGATGCCAGCCGACCACCCGTGGACCGCCAAGGACACCATCGACACCGCCATGCTCAACGACAAGAGCCTGTTGCTGCTCGGCGAGGGCCACTGCTTCCGCGACCAGGTGCTCGAGGCCTGCCCGACGCTGAACAAGGGCGGCGAGGGTTCCAAGCACACCACGGTCGAGTCCAGCTCGCTGGAAACCATCCGCCACATGGTCGCCTCGGGCCTGGGCGTGTCGATCCTGCCGCTGTCGGCGGTGCACAGCCATCATTACGCGCCGGGCGTCATCGAAGTCCGTCCGCTGACCGCGCCCGCACCGTTCCGTACCGTGGCCATCGCCTGGCGCGCCAGCTTCCCGCGGCCGAAGGCCATCGAGATCCTCGCCGACTCGATCCGCCTCTGCTCGGTGGCCAAGCCGCCGGTGGAACAACCGGCCTGAACCCATGACCGAGCTGTCGAACGTCCCGGTCACCACGCTCAAGGGCGTAGGCGACGCCATGGCGGAAAAACTCGCCAAGGTCGGTCTGGAGAACCTGCAGGACCTGCTGTTCCACCTGCCGCTGCGCTACCAGGACCGCACCCGCGTGGTGCCCATCGGCCAGTTGCGTCCAGGCCAGGACGCGGTGATCGAGGGCGTGGTCAGCGGGGCCGACGTGACCATGGGCAAGCGCCGCAGCCTGGTGGTGCGCCTGGGCGACGGCAGCGGCACGCTGAGCCTGCGCTTCTACCATTTCAGCAATGCGCAGAAGGAGGGCCTCAAGCGTGGCACCCACCTGCGCTGCTATGGTGAAGCCCGCCCCGGCGCCTCGGGCCTGGAGATCTACCACCCGGAATACCGGGCGCTGAACGGCGACGAAGCACCGCCGCCGGTCGAACAGACGCTGACGCCGATCTACCCGACCACCGAAGGCCTGACCCAGCAGCGCCTGCGCCTGCTGTGCCAGCAGAGCCTCGGCCTGCTCGGCCCGCGCAGCCTGCCCGACTGGCTGCCCGACGAACTGGCCCGCGACTACCAGTTGGCGCCGCTCAGCGACGCCATCCGCTACCTGCACAACCCGCCGGCAGACGCCGACCTCGAGGAACTCGCCGAGGGCCATCACTGGGCCCAGCATCGCCTGGCCTTCGAGGAGCTGCTGACCCACCAGCTCTCGCAGCAACGCCTGCGCGAGAGCCAGCGCAGCCTGCGGGCGCCGGTGCTGCCCAAGGCCAGCCGCCTGCCGGCGCAGTACCTGGCCAACCTCGGTTTCAGCCCGACCGGCGCCCAGCAGCGGGTCGGCAACGAAATTGCCTACGATCTCAGCCAGCACGAGCCGATGATGCGCCTGGTGCAAGGCGACGTAGGCGCCGGCAAGACAGTGGTCGCCGCGCTGGCCGCCCTGCAGGCTCTGGAAGCGGGTTACCAGGTCGCCCTGATGGCGCCCACCGAGATCCTCGCCGAACAGCACTACATCACCTTCAAGCGCTGGCTCGAACCGCTGGGCATCGAGGTCGCCTGGCTGGCCGGCAAGCTCAAGGGCAAGGCCCGCGCCAGCGCCCTGGAGCAGATCGCCAATGGCGCGCCCATGGTGGTCGGCACCCACGCGCTGTTCCAGGACGAGGTGCAGTTCAAGCACCTGGCCCTGGCGATCATCGACGAACAGCACCGCTTCGGCGTGCAGCAGCGCCTGGCCCTGCGCAAGAAGGGCGTCATGGGCCAGCTGTGCCCGCACCAGCTGATCATGACCGCCACGCCGATCCCGCGCACCCTGGCCATGAGCGCCTATGCCGACCTCGACACCTCGGTCCTCGACGAGCTGCCGCCCGGACGTACCCCGGTGAACACCGTGCTGGTCGCCGACAGCCGCCGCTTCGAGGTGGTCGAGCGGGTCCGCGCCGCCTGTGCCGAAGGCCGCCAGGCCTACTGGGTGTGCACCCTGATCGAAGAGTCCGAAGAGCTGACCTGCCAGGCCGCCGAGAGCACCTTCGAAGAGCTGGGCAGCGCCCTGGGCGAGCTGCGCGTGGGCCTGATCCACGGGCGCATGAAGCCTGCGGAAAAGGCCGCGGTGATGGCCGAGTTCAAGGCCGGCGACCTGCAACTGCTGGTGGCCACCACGGTGATCGAGGTCGGCGTCGACGTGCCCAATGCCAGCCTGATGATCATCGAGAACCCCGAGCGCCTGGGCCTGGCCCAGCTGCACCAGCTGCGTGGCCGGGTCGGCCGGGGCAGCGCGGTGAGCCACTGCGTGCTGCTCTATCACCCGCCGCTGTCGCAGATCGGCCGCGAGCGCCTGGGCATCATGCGGGAAACCAACGACGGATTCGTCATAGCAGAGAAGGACCTGGAGTTGCGTGGCCCCGGCGAGATGCTCGGGACCCGCCAGACCGGCCTGCTACAGTTCAAGGTCGCCGACCTGATGCGCGACGCCGACCTGCTGCCGGCCGTACGCGACGCCGCCCAGGCCCTGCTGGCACGCTGGCCCGACCACGTCAGCCCGTTGCTCGATCGCTGGCTGCGCCACGGTCAACAATATGGCCAGGTGTGACGCCCGTCCCATAATGGATCCAGCTTGTCGGACAGGCTGGTTATACTTCGCGTTTACAGAATGATTGGATACAGGCCATGACTGAAGTTGCCCTGGATACCGCAACCCTACACGCACCGTCTGTCATCCGGCTGTTGCTCGACAAGCTCGGCGTCAGCTTCCGCGAGGTGCCCGAGCACCCGGGGCTGCCGGCCGCCTCGCGGGTGCAGGCCGTGCTGCTCGATGACGAGATCGGTGCCTTGATGGTGCTGTTCCCGCAAAGCCAGTTGCTGGACCTCAAGCGCCTTGAAGAGCTGACCGGCCGCAAGCTCAAGGCCGTGCCGCTGGAGCGCCTGAAGCAGATGCTCGACAAGCATCACCTCAAGGCCCTGCCGGCCATTCCCGCCCTGACCAGCTCGCCGTGCCAGTACGAAAAGAGTCTGCTCGACAACGAGACCCTGCTGATCCAGTCCGGCGAAGCCGGACTGCTCCTGGAAATCGGCAGGACAGCCTTCAAGAAGATGCTGTTCAAGGCCAGCGCCAGCACCTTCGGCCAGCAGATCAGCGATATTCGCCTGAGTTTCGATCAGTTGGACGGCCCTCCCAAGGAAGTCATCCGCGCCGTCCAGGCCTTCACCGCCCGCCGCATCCAGCAACGCCTGGAGCAGACCATCGAGATTCCGCCGCTGGCCGACACCGCGCAGAAGATCATCAAGCTGCGCGTCGACCCCAATGCCAGCATCGACGACATCACCGGTGTGGTGGAGACCGACCCGGCCCTGGCCGCGCAGGTGGTCAGCTGGGCTGCCTCTCCGTACTACGCCTCGCCCGGCAAGATTCGCTCGGTGGAGGACGCCATCGTCCGTGTGCTGGGCTTCGACCTGGTGATCAACCTGGCCCTGGGCCTGGCGCTGGGCAAGACCCTGAGCCTGCCCAAGGACCACCCGCAACAGGCCACGCCGTACTGGCAGCAGTCGATCTACACCGCCGCGGTGATCGAGGGCCTGACCCGCGCCATGCCGCGCACCGAGCGCCCGGAAGCGGGCCTGACCTACCTGGCCGGCCTGCTGCACAACTTCGGTTACCTGCTGCTGGCCCACGTCTTCCCGCCGCACTTCTCGCTGATCTGCCGCCACCTGGAGGTCAACCCGCACCTGTGCCACAGCTATGTGGAACAGCACCTGCTGGGGATCAGCCGTGAACAGATCGGTGCCTGGCTGATGAAGCTGTGGGACATGCCCGATGAGCTGTCAACGGCCCTGCGTTTCCAGCACGATCCGGCGTACGCCGGCGATTATGCGGCGTTCCCCAACCTGGTGTGCCTGGCGACGCGCCTGCTGCGCGCCCGGGGAATCGGCTCGGGGCCGAAGGACGAGATCCCGGATGCCCTGCTCGAGCGCCTGGGGCTGACCCGGGACAAGGCCGAAGAGGTGGTGAACAAGGTGCTGGAGGCCGAGGCCCTGCTGCGCGAGCTGGCGTCGCAGTTCCACGCGCCGCACTCGCATTAAGATCACTCTGTAGGAGCGGCCTTGCGCCGCGAAAGGGGCGCGAAGCGGCCCCAGCAATTTCAATAATGGCGCAGACCAGCTGGGGCTGCTACGCAGCCCATTCGCGGCACAAGGCCGCTCCTACAGAGAAGCCCTGCGCCTGGGGCTCAGGCCTTCTTCTTCGGCTTCAGGTACTTCATCAAGCCCTGGAACCAGATCACCAGCGCCGGATTGCCCTTGATCTGGATGTTCTTCTCCTGGATCCCCTGCATGAACGCCAGCTGCTTGTTGCCGGCCTGCAGCGTGGCGAAGCCGTAGGCGGCGTCCTTGAAGGCGATGGCGAAGGCCGGCTGCGGGTGCAGGCCGCCCTTGCTGCTGATGCGCAGGTCCTTGACGATGAAGTGCCGGGCGACCTTGCCATCGAGCGTCTGCATCTGGAAGACCAGGTCCTTGTCCTGCAACTGCTGCTGGAACGCCGGGTTGTTGCGGCTGGCCTTGGCCATCAGCAGACCCATGGCCCAGAGAAGAAAGCGAAACTTCATCAACACGCCTCGAATGAAAAGTGACTGAGTCGCGCAGTTTATCCGTTTCTCGCCCTGTTTATGCAAGTTCGCCGCATTTGCTTACCAGAAACGCAACGGGCGCCTCCTGGCGCCCGTCGGGTGAAACTGTTCGATCACTTTTTCTTGGCAGGTTTGGCCGGGACGTTGACGCTGTCACGCAGGTTCTTGCCTGGTTTGAAAGCGACGGTATTGCTGGCCTTGATCTTCACCGGCTGGCCGGTCTGCGGGTTCTTGCCGGTGCGGGCGCCACGGTGGCGTTTTTCGAAGGTGCCGAAACCGACCAGGGTGACGGTGTCCTTGTCGAGCGCGCCGGTGATGCTGTCGAGAATCGCGTTGAGGACCTGGTTGGCCTTTTCCTTGGTCAGATCGGCCTTTTCGGCGATGACGGCGGCGAGTTCTGGTTTACGCATAGTGAAGCCTCTTTGACGGGATTTCTTGTTGTTATGCCGTGCTGCCGAAGGGAGCAGCGTTCAAGGCACCGCAGGCTCTAGGCTGCGGCAGACGCCAGTGAGGATGGCACGCCGACCGGGGCCGCGCCAGTATCTGGGCGGCCATTGTCGCGGCAAGAACAGGATAATTCCGACAGAACGCCCGCTATTTACGCCATCAAGGGCGGTAACTGGCGATTCAGCGCCAGTTTCTCCATGACCGCGCCGCCGGTCAGGGCGTAGCCCAGCAGCTGGCCATCGGCACCGTGGCAGAGCACTTTCAGGTCGGCGCCGCTGCCTTCGACCACCCAGGTGCCCTCATGGCCGGGCGGCACCGGGGATACCACCAGTGGACAGGCCGGGGTCTTCACGGTGACCGGCATCGGGCCGTAGGCCACCGCGGTCGGGTTGCCGGCCAGGGTCTGGGCCAGGGCACGGGCGCAGGTCATCAGCGGCATGACGTACAGCAGGTTGATGCCGTCGACCTCGGCGCAGTCGCCCAGGGCGAAGATATTGGCATGTGAAGTGCGCAGCTGGCGGTCCACCACCACCCCACGGTTGACCTGCAAACCCGCCGCCGCCGCCAGGTCGGTGCGCGGACGCAGGCCGATGGCTGACACCACCAGGTCGCAGGGAATCACGCTGCCATCGGACAGGTGCGCCTCGAGCGCCTCCCCTGCCCGCTGCAGGCGGGTCAGCACCGGGCCGAGGTGAAAGCGCACGCCCAGTCCTTCCAGGCCCGCCTGCACGGCTGCGGCGGCAGCTGGGTGCAGCAGAGTCGGCATCACCTGCTCACAGGGGGCGACGACCTCGCAGTGCAGGCCGCCCAGGCTGAGGTCGTTGGCGAATTCGCAACCGATCAGGCCGGCACCGAGGATCAGCACACGCTGCTTGCCCGCGGCCGCAGCGCGAAAGCGTGCGTAGTCCTCCAGGTCGTTGATCGGGAAGACCAGCTCGCCGGCATCGCCTTCCACAGGCACCTGCACCGTCTGCGCGCCCCAGGCCAGTACCAGGTCGCGGTACTCCACCGCTTCCTCGCCAATCCACAGGCGCTTGTGGCCCGGGTCGATGCCGCTGATACGGGTATGGGTACGAATCTCGGCCTTGAGCTGCTCGGCCATCGCACCCGGTTCGGCCATGCACAGGCCGTCGGCGTCCTTCTGCTTGGCGAAGCCGGTGGACAGCATGGGCTTGGAGTAGGAGCGACCGTCGTCAGCGGTGATCAGCAACAGCGGCGTATCGCCGTCGAGCTTGCGAAACTCTCGCGCCAGGTTGTAGCCGGCAAGGCCGGTACCGATGATCACCACGGGGGACGTCATGTCGTGCGTTCCTTCTTCAAGCCAGGGTTACGATCAGCCGATGGCGATCATTTCGAAATCACTCTTGCCCACGCCGCAGTCGGGGCACAGCCAGTCTTGCGGCACATCTTCCCAGCGGGTGCCGGGGGCGATGCCGTCGTCCGGCCAACCTTGGGCCTCGTCGTAGATCAGGCCGCAGACAATACATTGCCACTTCTTCATTTACTGCTGTTCCTCGGTCAGGCTTAAGGATGCGTTGCAGCTGACGGCCTCATCGCGGGGCAAGCCCGCTCCTACAAGGGACGCGCAGTTCCCGAGGGCTGCACTGTACCTGTGGGAGCGGGTTTACCCGCGAAGGGGCTACCGCGCAATTCGTGGGGGCTTTGTACTGGCCCTGCCAGCAGTATGCAAGCAGTCCGGGCAAACATGCTAAGCTCGCCGCCTCTCTGGCCTGTATCAAGCATACCGACGTGCCGTACGAAACCCCGCAAGCAGCCGCTGTCGCGTGGCTGGCGTATCCGCAGCTGGCGACCACCCTCGACCAGCCGACCCTGGGCTGGCTGTTCGACGAGGGCTCCCTGACCCGTCGCCTGACCCGTCTCTCCCACGATCACTTCAGCGTCACACCCCTGTTCGAAGGCTGGCAGCCCCTGCGTGACGACGAGTGCGTCGCCTTGGGCCTGGCGCCTGGCGCGCAGGGCTGGGTGCGCGAGGTCTACCTGCGCGGCCACGGCCATCCGTGGGTGTTCGCCCGCAGCGTGGCCAGTCGCACGGCGCTGGAACGCGGCGGGCTGGACCTGGAGACCCTGGGCAGCCGCTCGCTGGGCGAGCTGCTGTTCTGTGACCAGGCGTTCGTCCGCCACCCGATCGAAGTGTGCAGTTATCCACAGGGCTGGCTGCCCGCCGAGGTCGCCGGCGCCGGATTGTGGGGGCGGCGCTCGCGCTTCGAGCGCGACGGCCTCGACCTGCTGGTGGCCGAGGTGTTCCTGCCCGCCCTGTGGCACGCGGCCAAGGAGGAGAACCGCTGATGTACCTGCAACTGCTCAAGTCGCTCAACCGCCTGCACCCACGGGCCTGGGACTTCATCCAGCTGAGCCGCATGGACCGCCCGATCGGCATCTACCTGCTGCTGTGGCCGACGCTGGTGGCGGTGTGGATCGCCGGCAACGGTTCGCCGACCCTGGCCAACGTGCTGATCTTCGGTTTGGGCGTGGTGCTGATGCGCGCCGCCGGCTGCTGCATCAACGACTTCGCCGACCGCAAGGTGGACGGCCACGTCAAGCGCACCGCTGACCGGCCACTGGCCAGCGGCCGGGTGAAACCCCGCGAAGCGCTGGCGCTGTTCGCCCTGCTGGTGGGGCTGAGTTTCCTGCTGGTGCTGTGCACCAACGCTACCACGGTATGGCTGTCGTTCGGCGCGGTCGCCCTGGCGTTCTGCTACCCGTTCATGAAGCGCTACACCTACTACCCGCAGGTGGTGCTGGGCGCGGCGTACTCCTGGGGTATCCCCATGGCCTTCACCGCCGCGGGCGGCGAGCTGCCGGCCAGCGCCTGGCTGCTGTACATCGCCAACCTGCTATGGACGGTGGGCTACGACACCTACTACGCCATGGTTGACCGTGACGACGACCTGAAGATCGGCGTGAAATCCACCGCCATCCTGTTCGGCGAGGCCGACCGGGTGATCATCCTGACCTTGCAGTTGCTGTCGCTGGGCTGCCTGTTGCTGGCGGGTAACCGTTTCGAGCTGGGCGGCTGGTTCCACCTGGGGCTGTTGGCGGCGGCGGTGTGCTTTGCCTGGGAGTTCTGGTCGACGCGCAAGCTGGATCGGGAGTCGTGCTTCAAGGCGTTTCTGCACAACCATTGGGCGGGGATGCTGGTCTTTGCCGGGGTGGTGCTGGATTACGCGTTGCGCTGAGGCTCACCGTCTCTGTGGGAGCGGGTTTACCCGCGAATGCGATGGCGGCGGCACCGCAGCATTCGCGGGTAAACCCGCTCCCACAGGGTCAAATATCAACCTTCAGGGCTTGGCGATATGCCAGACGTCCTTCATGCCATCACCGGTGGTCTCCCCGGCCTGCTTGTCCTTGACGAAGGTGTACAGCGGCTTGCCGTCGTAGGCCCACTGCATCTTGCCGTCGTCACGCTTGATCTGCGTCCACTTGCCTTCGGCCTTCTCACCATCGCTGACCATCAACGGCGGCCAGTTCTTGGCGCACTCGCCGTTGCACATGGACTTGCCGCCGGCATCCTTGTCGAAGGTGTACAGCGTCATGCCGTTGTGATCGACCCACATGCCGTCCTTTTCCGTGGCGTGATGAGCCGACGCCACCCCCGGCACTGCCAGCGCAGCGCAAAGGGCCATCCAGCTCAGCGTATGTCGTGTCATTGGAATCACCATTGTTTCGGGGGTGGATTGAATGTCCGCGCCGCCTTCGCGGCCCCCTGAAGCCTAGCCCAGTCACGCAATGTCGCCAGAATGGCCAACACCCTGTCACACAGCTGCAATAATTCCGTTATCTAATGCGGGCCAAGACACCGTTCCTGGGAGAGGTAATTGAGCATGGTTGGCAGAAACATTCTGATCGTCGACGACGAAGCGCCTATCCGCGAGATGATCGCCGTTGCATTGGAAATGGCCGGCTATGACTGCCTCGAGGCCGAGAACTCGCAACAGGCCCACGCCATCATCGTCGACCGCAAGCCGGACCTGATCCTGCTCGACTGGATGCTGCCGGGCACCTCGGGCATCGAGCTGGCCCGCCGCCTCAAGCGCGACGAACTGACCGGCGACATCCCGATCATCATGCTCACCGCCAAGGGTGAAGAGGACAACAAGATCCAGGGCCTGGAAGTCGGCGCCGACGACTACATCACCAAGCCGTTCTCCCCCCGCGAGCTGGTGGCGCGCCTGAAGGCCGTGCTGCGCCGCACCGGCCCGAGCGACAGCGAGGCGCCGATCGAAGTCGGTGGCCTGCTGCTCGACCCGATCAGCCACCGCGTGACCATCGACGGCAAGCCGGCCGAGATGGGTCCCACCGAATACCGCCTGCTGCAGTTCTTCATGACCCACCAGGAGCGCGCCTACACCCGTGGCCAACTGCTCGACCAGGTCTGGGGCGGCAACGTCTACGTCGAGGAACGCACCGTCGACGTGCACATCCGTCGCCTGCGCAAGGCGCTGGGTGAAGCCTATGAAAATCTGGTACAAACCGTCCGCGGCACCGGCTATCGCTTCTCGACCAAGAGCTGATCGAAGCCCCAGCGCCCGCTGTACAAGGACTGTCAATTGAACCAGAACTGGCACGCGACCCTGATTCGCCACATGCTCCTGCTGATCACCGTCTGCCTGATCGGCGGGCTGGTCAGCGGCTACTACGGCTGGAGCCTGGCCATCGGCCTGGCCCTGTACCTGGGCTGGACGCTGAAGCAGCTGCTGCGCCTGCACGACTGGCTGCGCAACCACCAGCCCGACGAAGCGCCCCCCGATGGCTACGGCCTGTGGGGCGAGGTGTTTGACAGCATCTACCACCTGCAACGCCGCGACCAGCGCGTGCGCGGCCGCCTGCAAGCGGTGATCGACCGGGTCCAGGAGTCCACCGCCGCCCTGCGCGACGCGGTGATCATGCTCGACAGCGAAGGCAACCTGGAGTGGTGGAACCGCGCCGCCGAGACCCTGCTGGGCTTCAAGACGCCGCAGGACGGTGGCCAGCCGGTGACCAACCTGGTGCGCCACCCGCGCTTCAAGGAGTACTTCGAGTCGGACAACTACGCCGAGCCGCTGGAGATCCCCTCGCCGATCAACGACCGCCTGCGCGTGCAACTGCACCTGACCCGCTACGGCAACAACGAACACCTGATGCTGGTACGCGACGTGACCCGCATCCACCAGCTGGAACAGATGCGCAAAGACTTCGTCGCCAACGTTTCCCACGAGCTGCGCACGCCGCTGACGGTGATCACCGGTTACCTGGAGACGCTGCTGGACAACGTCGAGGATGTGAACCCACGCTGGAGCCGCGCCCTGCAGCAGATGAGCGCGCAAGGCTCGCGCATGCAGACCCTGCTCAACGACCTGCTGCTGCTGGCCAAGCTCGAGGCCACCGACTACCCCTCGGACAACCAGCCGGTGCTGGTCGACACCCTGCTCGGTGCCATCAAGAACGACGCCCAGGCCCTGTCCGGCCCGCGCAACCAGCGCATCAGCCTGGAGGCGACGCCCGGCATTCGTCTCAAGGGCAGTGAGTCGGAGCTGCGCAGCGCGTTCTCCAACCTGGTGTTCAACGCGGTCAAGTACACCCAGGACGAAGGCAATATCCGCATCCGCTGGTGGGCCGACGAACAGGGCGCGCACCTGAGCGTGCAGGACTCGGGGGTGGGGATCGAAGCCAAGCACCTGCCACGCCTGACCGAACGCTTCTACCGGGTCGACTCAAGCCGTGCGTCCAATACCGGCGGCACCGGGCTGGGGCTGGCGATCGTCAAGCATGTGCTGATGCGTCATCGCGCACGCCTGGAAATCAGCAGCGTGCCGGGGCATGGCAGCACCTTTACCTGCCACTTCGCGCCGGCGCAATTGGTGTCAAGCAAAGCCTGAATCATCGCGGGGCAAGCCCGCTCCCACGCACTGCCTAAGCGATCGTGGGAGCGGGCTTGCCCCGCGATGGGACGCATCCCCTTTGCTTTTGCGGCTCCAGCCGCTACATTGGATCCCCCGTGCCAGCCATCGCTGGCACTTTTTTTCTCTTCAATTCAAAGACGGACCCCGTAAAAACTCCATCATGGACCCTTCCCCTGGTATCAGCCTCACCTCGTTGTTCGCCGATTTCGGCATGATTCTCTTCGCCTTGTTCCTGGTGCTGCTCAACGGCTTCTTCGTTGCCGCCGAGTTCGCCATGGTCAAGCTGCGTTCCACCCGGGTCGAATCCATCGCCGAGCTGCACGGCTGGCGTGGCAGCATCCTGCGCAAGGTGCACAACCAGCTCGACGCCTACCTGTCGGCCTGCCAGCTGGGCATCACCCTCGCCTCCCTGGGCCTGGGCTGGGTCGGCGAGCCGGCGTTCGCCCACCTGCTCGAGCCGCTGCTGGCCGCCGTGGGCGTGGACAGCCCCGAGCTGATCAAGGCGATCTCGTTCTTCGTCGCCTTCTTCGTGATCTCCTACCTGCACATCGTGGTCGGCGAGCTGGCACCGAAGTCGTGGGCGATCCGCAAGCCCGAGCTGCTGTCGCTGTGGACTGCCGTGCCGCTGTACCTGTTCTACTGGGCAATGTACCCGGCCATCTACCTGCTCAACGCCAGCGCCAACACCATCCTGCGCATCGCCGGCCAAGGTGAGCCCGGGCCGCACCACGAGCACCACTACAGCCGCGAGGAGCTCAAGCTGATCCTGCACTCCAGCCGCGGCCAGGATCCGAGCGACCAGGGCATGCGCGTGCTGGCCTCGGCCGTGGAGATGGGCGAGCTGGAAGTGGTCGACTGGGCCAACTCCCGCGAAGACATGGTCAGCATCGACGCCCATGCGCCGCTGAAGGAAATCCTCGCCCTGCTGCGCCGTCACAAGTTCAGCCGTTATCCGCTGTATGACGCCGAGCGCGAGGAGTTCACCGGCCTGCTGCACATCAAGGACCTGCTGCTGGAGCTGGCCGAGCTGGACCACCTGCCCGAGACCATCGACCTCGAGGACCTCGCCCGCCCGCTGGAGCGCGTGTCGCGGCACATGCCGTTGTCCCAGCTGCTGGAGCAGTTCCGCAAGGGTGGCGCGCACTTCGTGCTGGTGGAGGAAGCCGATGGCAAGGTGATCGGCTACCTGACCATGGAAGACGTGCTGGAGGTGCTGGTCGGCGATATCCAGGACGAACACCGCAAGACCGAGCGCGGCATCCTCGCCTACCAGCCGGGCAAGCTGCTGGTACGCGGTGATACGCCGCTGTTCAAGGTCGAGCGCCTGCTGGGCGTCGACCTCGACCATATCGAGGCGGAAACCCTGGCCGGCCTGGTCTACGAGACCCTCAAGCGCGTGCCCGAGGAAGAGGAAGTGCTGGAGGTCGACGGCCTGCGCATCATCATCAAGAAGATGAAAGGGCCGAAGATCGTGCTGGCCAAGGTGCTCAAGCTCGATTGATATCCCTGGGGCTGCTTTGCAGCCCTATCGCGGCACAAGGCCGCTCCTACAGTAGATCGCATTCCCCTGTAGGAGCGGCCTTGTGCCGCGAAAGCCTCAAGGGTTGCCGGCAGTAAAATCCGGTAACCCGCCAATCGGCCGGTCGAACTGATACGGTATCGACTCCAGCGCCAACCCCACATTGCGCTGCACCACGAAATGCAGGTGCGGCCCGCTGCTGTTGCCGGTGTTGCCCGACTTGGCCAGCGCCTGCCCCTGGGCCACCCGCTGCCCCTCGCCCACCACCACCGAACCGCGCATCAGGTGCAGGTACACGCCCATGGTGCCGTCCGGGTGCAGGATCCTGACGAAGTTGCCCGCCGGGTTGTTGCCCCGCCCGCTCTGGTTGTTCTCGATCTTCACCACCACCCCACCCCGCGCCGCGATAATCGGTGTGCCTTCGGGCATGGCGATGTCCATGGCGTAGCGACCCTTGGGCCCGAAGTGGCTGAAACGGCCGTTGGGCCCCTGGCTCAGGCGAAACGGCCCGCCCTTCCAGGGGAAGGGATAGCGATAGCCCTGCGGGCGCTGCCCCGGGTCACCCATGGCATAGCGAAACCTGGTGTCGTACCTGAGGCCGACCCCCTGGCGGGCCTGGACCACACTGAGCACCTGGGTCGAGCGCGGCGGCACCAGGCGCCGGACGATACGCGGCGCGTTGCCGCCCTGGGCATTGGCCAGGCGCTCCACGCGCAGTTCCACCTCCATCGGCACGAACAGTTCGTTGCGGGCGACAAAGCGCACGCCACCGGCAAAGGGCTCGGTCTTGAGGCGAACCTGGCCATCCAGGCGCTCGACCATGGGTTCACGGAACACAAAGGCTTTCGCCCCCGGGCTCGGGCGGTCTGAATAGGAGACCACGCCGAAGGTGTCGGTGGTCTTGTAGACGGTCATGCCCAGGCTCGACGCCGAGGCCGTGAGCAAGGCACAGAACAGCAGCAGGCGGGCGGGCGGCATGATGGTGGCTTTTTGACAGTTGTGTTCTGTCGAAGCCTAGCAGCCCGAATAAAGACAAGTTGTGACAGCTGGTCGGAAGTTTCAGAGGATCAAGCAGAGAGCTTTGATCTCTGTGGGAGCGGGTTCACCCGCGAATGCGTCGGCGACAGCACCATCGTATTCGCGGGTAGACCTGCTCCCACAGGGTTCACGTCCACCTATCCAACCCAGGCCATCAGGCCCCGGGCGTGAAGTGCTTCTGCGCCGTACCGCGAGCGATCAGCCGCGACAGGTAGTCGAGCTTCTGCGCATCCTGGTCGACGAACTTGAAGGTCAATTGCAGCCAGTCGCTCTCGGGCTTGGGCTCCAGCGCCGCAATGGCGTGCAGGTAGCCGTTCAGCCGCGCCGTTTCGGCATTCTCGCCTTGCTCCAGGTCCAGCACCGCGCCTTCGAGCACCTGCGGCAGGTTGGCGCCGCGGCGCACCACCAGCAGGGCTTCTTTCAGGCTCAGGGCCTTGATCATGCACGGCTGGGTTCCGCTGGACAGGCGCAGTTGGCCTTGGCCACGGCCAGTCTGGGCCGCGGCGGCGGCAGTCTTTGGCGTGGGGGCGTTGATCAGCGGCTTGGTCGCTGCTGCCACGGGTGCGGCGGCAGGCGCGGTCACCTTGGCCGCTTCCGGACGACCGCCGGTCAGGGCGCTGAGCGAGTCGTTGGCGAACGCCGAGTTGACCCGCGCCGGCGCGCTGGACATCAGGGCATCGAGCTTGCCGATCTTGGTCAGCGACTTTTTCACCTTGGTCAGCAGTTGCTCGTTGGTGAACGGCTTGCCAACGAAATCGGAAACACCGGCCTGGATGGCCTGGATCACGTTTTCCTTGTCACCACGGCTGGTCACCATGATGAACTGCATGGTCTTCATCTCTTCCTGCTGGCGGCACCAGGTCAGCAGCTCGAGGCCGGACATCTCGGGCATCTCCCAGTCGCACAGGACCAGGTCGAAACGTTCCTTGCTCAGCATGGCCATGGCCTTGCGACCGTTGACCGCGTCCTCGATCACCACGCCGGGAAAGGCATTGCGCAGGCACTTTTTTACCAGGTCGCGGATGAACGGGGCATCGTCCACGACCAGCACATTCACTTTACTCATCGATACTCCTCTTGAATCCCGGCTAGCATACCGCCGACTGATGGCCATTTGCCAAACCACTGGTCACGCCGGGACTTCTCACACGGTTCGCGGGTGCCTGCTGGTGCTCGACCGCAAACGAAAACGCCCGGCGGTTGCCGGGCGTTCATGCTCGGGAGCAATCCTATTTATCGTCCGGTTCAGCCGGAACATTAGCGATTTCGCCCTCATCGAACGCTTCGCCCTGCACCTCGGCTTTCATGCGCTTGAGGCCCATGTGGCGCACGTCGGTGCCACGCACCAGGTAGATCACCAGCTCCGAAATGTTGCGCGCGTGGTCGCCGATGCGTTCCAGCGAACGCAGGGCCCAGATCACGCTGAGCACACGGGAGATCGAGCGCGGGTCTTCCATCATGTAGGTGACCAGCTCGCGCAGCGCGGTCTTGTACTCGCGGTCGATGGTCTTGTCGTACTGGGCCACCGACAGCGCCAGCTCGGCGTCGAAGCGGGCGAAAGCGTCCAGTGCGTCGCGAACCATGTTGCGCACCTGGTCGCCGATGTGGCGCACCTCGACGTAGCCACGCGGCGACTCGCCTTCCTCGCACAGCTGGATGGCGCGGCGGGCGATCTTGGTCGACTCGTCGCCGATGCGCTCCAGGTCGATCACCGACTTGGAAATGCTGATGATCAGGCGCAGGTCGGAGGCCGCCGGCTGGCGACGGGCGAGGATGCGCACGCACTCCTCGTCGATGTTGCGCTCCATCTGGTTGATCTGTTCATCGACCTCGCGCACTTGCTGGGCCAGGCCCGAGTCGGCCTCGATCAGCGCGGTGACGGCGTCGTTCACCTGTTTCTCGACCAGCCCGCCCATGGCCAGCAGGTGGCTGCGCACCTCCTCGAGCTCGGCGTTGAACTGCTGGGAGATATGGTGGGTAAGGCTTTCTTTGTTGATCATCGTTTCGCTCCGCGAAGCAGCTGCAAGCTTCAAGTGATTCGTGTCGTTCCCTGGCCTGTAGGAGCGGCCTTGTGCCGCGAAAGGGCCGCGAAGCGGCCCCAGGATTTCAGCCGTGATGCAAAAATCGCCGGGGCTGCTTTGCAGCCCTTTCGCGGCACAAGGCCGCTCCTACACAAGCACCCTGTGGCCAATAGTTAGCCGTAGCGACCGGTGATGTAGTCTTCGGTCTGCTTCTTCGCCGGGTTGGTGAACAGGGTGTCGGTGTCACCGAATTCGACCAGTTTGCCCATGTACATGAACGCGGTGTAGTCCGAAACGCGGGCCGCCTGCTGCATGTTGTGGGTGACGATGACGATGGTGTACTTGGATTTCAGTTCGTAGATCAGCTCTTCGACCTTCAGCGTCGAGATCGGGTCCAGCGCCGAACACGGTTCGTCGAGCAGCAGCACTTCCGGCTCCACGGCGATGGTACGGGCGATCACCAAGCGCTGCTGCTGGCCACCGGACAGGCCCAGGGCCGAGTCGTGCAGGCGGTCCTTGACCTCATCCCACAGCGCCGCGCCCTTCAGCGCCCACTCGACGGCTTCGTCGAGCACGCGCTTCTTGTTGATGCCCTGGATGCGCAGGCCGTAGACCACGTTCTCGTAGATGGTCTTGGGGAACGGGTTGGGCTTCTGGAACACCATGCCCACGCGGCGGCGCAGCTCGGCCACGTCCTCGCCCTTGCGGTAGATGTTGCTGCCGTACAGGTTGATGGCGCCTTCCACGCGGCAGCCATCGACCAGGTCGTTCATGCGGTTGAAGGTCCGCAGCAGGGTCGACTTGCCGCAGCCGGACGGGCCGATGAAGGCAGTCACGCGCTGCTTGGGGATGTTCATGCTGACGTCGAACAGCGCTTGCTTGTCGCCGTAGAACAGGGACAGCCCGGGTACTTCGATGGCCACGGTCTCTTCGGCCAGGCGCAGGCTCTGCTTGTCGCGGCCCAGGGCCGACATGTCGATGCCGTGGGCGTGGGATTCATGCTGCATGGTCAACTCCATACGCTATCAATTCGTTTCAAAGGGCCGCCCGGCGTTCGGGCGGCACGCTTGCAATCAGGATCAGTGGTCGAGGGCCTTGTACTTCTCGCGCAGGTGGTTACGGATCCACACCGCCGAGAGGTTGAGGGTGGCGATCACCAGCACCAGCAACAGCGCCGTGGCGTACACCAGCGGCCGCGCGGCCTCGACGTTGGGGCTCTGGAAGCCGACGTCGTAGATGTGGAAGCCCAGGTGCATGATCTTCTGGTCCAGGTGCAGGTACGGGTAGTTGCCATCCACCGGCAGCGACGGCGCCAGCTTCACCACACCCACCAGCATCAGCGGCGCCACTTCGCCGGCGGCACGGGCCACGGCGAGGATCATGCCGGTCATCATGGCCGGGCTGGCCATCGGCAGGACGATCTTCCACAGGGTCTCGGCCTTGGTCGCGCCCAGGGCCAGCGAGCCCTCGCGCACCGTGCGCGGAATCCGCGCCAGGCCTTCCTCGGTGGCCACGATCACCACTGGCACCGCCAGCAGCGCCAGGGTCAGCGAGGCCCACAGCAGGCCGGGAGTGCCGAGGGTCGGCGCCGGCAGCGACTCGGGGAAGAACAATCGGTCGATCGAGCCGCCCAGCACGTAGACGAAGAAGCCCAGGCCGAACACGCCGTAGACGATCGCCGGAACACCGGCCAGGTTGTTCACCGCGATGCGGATCAAGCGGGTCACCGGGCCCTGCTTGGCGTACTCGCGCAGGTAGACCGCCGCCAATACGCCGAACGGGGTGACGATCACGGCCATGATCAGGGTCATCATCACGGTGCCGAAGATGGCCGGGAAGATACCGCCTTCGGTGTTGGCCTCACGCGGGTCGTCGCTGAGGAACTCCCAGACCTTGGCAAAGTAGGCGCCCATCTTGGTCATGCCCGACATGGCGTTCGGCTGGATGGCGTGGACCACCTTGCTCAGGTTGATCTCCACCTCGCGGCCGTTGCCGTCGCGGGCCACCAGGCTGTCGCGGGCGAAGGCCTGGTGCAGGCCGGTCAGGCGCTCTTCGATGGCCTTGTAGCGGTTGTTCAGCTCGGCGCGCTCGGCGTCCATGTCGGCCTGGGCGGCAGCGTCCAGCTTGCCGTCCAGTTCCAGCTTGCGGCTGTGCAGGCGCAGGCGCTCGAGGCCATGGTTGATGGCACCGATATCCTTCTTCTCCAGCTTCACCAACTGGTCGTTGAACTCGCTGGCGCGCTTGAGGCGGGCCTGCAGCTCGTTCCAGGCCTCGGGGCCCTGGGCGACCACGCGGCCCTCTTCCTTGACGCTGACCAGGTAGCCGTAGAAGTTGCCCCACTCACGACGCTCCAGGGCGATCAGGTCGACCGGCTTTTGCTGGTCCACCAGCCACTCGCCAACGACCCAGGTGAAGTCGCTGCCGTTGAGGTCGCGGTTACCGACCTTGATCAGCTCGCGGGTCATGAACTCCGGGCCCTGCTCGGGCACCGGCAGGCCGGCACCCTTGAGGCGTTCACGCGGTACTTCTTCCTTCTGCACCACTTCACCGACGACCACGTGGTCGGCCTGGCCCGGCACCTTGTAGGTGGCCTGGACCAAGTCGGCCGGCCAGAAGTGGCCCAGGCCGCGCACGGCGATCACGGCCAGCAGGCCGACGGTCATGATGACCGCCATGGCGACCGCGCCACCACTGATCCAGACGCCGGGGGCGCCGCTCTTGAACCAGCCTTTGAGGGAATCCTTTTTCACGGATCTCTACCTTTCTATCAAAGCGACGAGTATTTCTTGCGCAGGCGCTGGCGAATCAGCTCGGCCAGGGTGTTCATCACGAAGGTGAACATCAGCAGCACGAGGGCGGCGAGGAACAGCACACGATAGTGGCTGCCGCCGACTTCCGATTCGGGCATTTCCACGGCCACGTTGGCGGCCAGGGTGCGCATGCCCTCGAACAGGTTCATCTCCATCACCGGGGTGTTGCCGGTGGCCATCAGCACGATCATGGTCTCGCCCACCGCACGGCCCATGCCGATCATCAGCGCCGAGAAGATACCCGGGCTCGCGGTGAGGATGACCACGCGGGTCAGGGTCTGCCACGGCGTGGCGCCCAGGGCCAGCGAACCCAGGGTCAGGCTGCGCGGCACGCTGAACACGGCGTCTTCGGCGATGGAATAGATGTTCGGGATGACCGCGAAGCCCATGGCGATACCGACCACCAGGGCGTTGCGCTGGTCGTAGGTGATGCCCAGGTCGTTGCTGATCCACAGGCGCATGTCGCCCTTGAAGAACCAGCTCTCGAGGAGCGGGCTCATGTACAGGGCGAACCAACCGATCACCAGGATCACCGGGATCAGGATCGCCGCCTCCCAGCCATCCGGGATGCGCAGACGGATCGACTCCGGCAGGCGGCTCCAGCTGAAGCCGGCGAGCAGGATGCCGATCGGCATGATCACGAACAGGCTGAACACGCCCGGCAGGTGGCCTTCGAGGTACGGCGCGAGGAACAGGCCGGCGAAGAAGCCGAGGATCACCGTCGGCATCGCTTCCATCAGCTCGATCACCGGCTTGACCTTGCGGCGCATGCCCGGGGCCATGAAGTAGGCGGTGTAGATGGCAGCGGCGATGGCCAGCGGCGCAGCCAGGATCATCGCGTAGAACGCGGCCTTGAGCGTACCGAAGGTCAGCGGCGACAGGCTCAGCTTGGGTTCGAAGTCGGTGTTCGAGGCGGTCGACTGCCAGACGTATTTAGGCTCGTCGTAGTTCTCGTACCAGACCTTGCCCCACAGCGCGCTGAAGGAGATCTCCGGGTGCGGGTTGCGCAGGCTCAGCGGCAGCAGCTTGCCGCCTTCTTCGATGATGATGCGGTTGGCGCGCGGCGACAGGGCCAACACGCCCGCGCCTTCGGCCACCGGCTCGACCAGCAGGGTCCGATGCGCGGTACTGTGGAACACACCGAGCTTGCCTTCGCTGTCCAGGGCGATGAAGCCCTTGCGGCGCTCTTCGGCGTCGATCTGCACCACCGGGGCCTTGCCCAGCAGGAAGCTGCGGATCAGCTTGAAGCGCGACTCGCCATCCGGGTCACGGGCCATGAACCACTGGCTCAGGCCGCCCTTGGAGTCACCGAAGATCAGCGAGATGCCGCCGACCAGTTGAGCGGTCGCGGTGATTTCGGCGTTGCCGTCTTCCAGCAGCTTGTAGCGGCCATTGAGGCTCTTGTCGCGCAGGCTGAACACGTCGGCGGTGGCGCGGCCGTTGACCACGTACAGCCACTGCTGGCGCGGGTCGATGAAGATGTTCTTCACCACCTCGGTCATCTGCGGCAGCTCGATGCGGTTCTGCTCGATGGTGACCTCGTCGGTCATCATGTTCTCGGTGCGCGACAGTTCGAGCACCTGCAGGTGCGCGCCGGTGGAGCCGGCCAGCAGCAGGGTATCGCCATTGACGTTGACGCTCACGTGCTCCAGCGCACGGCCCTGGTCATCCAGGGTGAACAGGTCCTGGCCATAGGGGTAGTCGATACCCGGCTCGATGGTCTTCTTGTTGTCCGGATAGGTGATCTTGTAGGTGTGGTGGAACACCAGCGCCTGGCCGTTGGACAGGCCCAGCACCACCAGCGGGCTGCCGGGCTGGTCGGTACTGATCGAGCTGACCTGGGCGCCGGCGGGCAGTGGCAGGTCGACGCGCTTCAGTTCATTGCCGGTCTTGGTATCGAAGAACAGCGCCTGGCCCTTGTCGGACACGCGCATGCCCACGAGGTTCTGCTCCTCGAGGGCGATCATCAGGGGTTTGCCGGCGTCCTGTTGCAGCCAGGTCGGCTCCAGGGCTTTCTTGCTGGTCAACTCGGCACCCTGGAACAGCGGCAGCACCACATAGGCCAGGTAGAAGAAGATCAGCGTGATCGCTGCCAGCACGGCGAGGCCGCCCACCAGGACGTACCAGCGGGTCAGACGGTCCTTGAGGGCGCGCATGCGGCGCTTGCGTTGCAACTCGGGCGTATTGAAATCAATGCGCACGGGAGGAGAATTTTGGGTCATTGTGGAGTTGGCCAGATCATTCATGCGCACACCCTAGCGGTCCCGTATGACAAAAACATGACAGTGCAGTGACGCAAAAAAGCCCGCCGCTCAGGAGCCCTGGCTTCGGACTAAGGAATTCGTGGAGGAGGCCGGGCATAGTTGGCACCGGCCTCATCCTCAGTTACTTACTTCTTTGCAACGTTACCCGCGTGGGACAGGCCCAGGTCGGCCAGGGTCTTGTCGACCACTTTGGCTGGCAGCGGGATGTAGCCGTCCTTCACGACAACTTGCTGGCCGGCCTGCGACAGCACCAGCTTGACGAACTCGGCTTCCAGCGGGGCCAGAGGCTTGTTCGGGGCCTTGTTGACGTAGACGTAGAGGAAGCGCGACAGCGGGTAGGTGCCGTTCAGGGCGTTGGCTTCGTTGTCTTCGACGAAGGTGCCGCCGTCTTTCTTGGCCAGAGGCACGGTCTTGACGCTGGCGGTCTTGTAGCCGATGCCCGAGTAGCCGATGCCGTTCAGCGAGGAGCTGATCGACTGCACGACCGAGGCCGAGCCAGGTTGTTCGTTGACGTTAGGCTTGAAGTCGCCTTTGCACAGGGCTTCTTCCTTGAAGTAGCCATAGGTGCCCGATACCGAGTTGCGGCCGAACAGCTGGATTGGCTTGTTGGCCAGGTCGCCGGTCACGCCGACGTCACCCCAGGTCTTGATCTCGCTCTTGCCACCGCACAGGCGGGTGGAGGAGAAGATGGCGTCGACCTGAGCCATGGTCAGGCCCTTGATCGGGTTGTCCTTGTGCACGAACACGGCCAGGGCGTCGACGGCGACCGGGATGGCGGTCGGCTTGTAGCCGTACTTCTGCTCGAAGGCCTGCAGCTCGACGTCCTTCATCTTGCGGCTCATCGGGCCCAGGTTGGCGGTGCCTTCGGTCAGCGCGGGTGGCGCGGTGGAGGAGCCGGCGGCCTGGATCTGGATGTTTACGTTCGGATATTCCTTCTTGTAGGCCTCGGCCCACAGGGTCATCAGGTTCGCGAGGGTGTCGGAACCGACGCTGGAGAGGTTGCCCGATACACCGGTGGTCTTGGTGTAGGTCGGGATTGCAGGATCGACAGCGGCGACCGCATTGGCGGCAGCGACGCCAGCGGCGGCAAAGGTCAGGGCCGCCATCAAACGCTTCAGTTTCATGCCTTGCTCCTAGCAGGAATATCGTGGGTTGTGAGATGGAACGGGCCCAAGTATCTGCAGGCCGCATGAACACTCTATGACTCGAATGTGACAATTGGATGAAAGGCCATCACCGGTTATCCGGGATGGCCTTTCAAGATGTTTCTGGAGGGGGTCGGAGCACGCCCCTGTAGGAGCGGCCTTGCGCCGCGAAAGGGCTGCAAAGCAGCCCCCGACGTTCTTGCAGGAGGCCGAGATCCTGGGGCCGCTGCGCGCCCCTTTCGCGGCACGAGGCCGCTCCTACAGGTCCGCGATTTTTGTTCGGCTCAGCGCTTGTTGACGAGCAGATAGGTACCAACCAGCAGACCAACGGCACACAGGCACGCCACATAATAGGCCGGTGCCATAGGGCTGAACTTGAGCAGCGCGGTCACCACCATCGGCGTCAGCCCGCCAAAGATCGCGTAGGCCAGGTTGTAGGAGAACGACAGGCCACTGAAGCGCACCACTGGCGGGAAGGCCTTGACCATCACGTAGGGCACGGCGCCGACGATACCCACGCACAGGCCAGTCAGGGCGTACAGCGGGAACAGCAGGTCCGGTCGAGTCGGCAGGCTGTGGTAGAAGGCCCAGGACGACGCCAGCAGCGCCAGGCTGCCGACGATGAACACGCGCCCGGCGCCGAAACGGTCGGCAAGGCTGCCAGCCCCGATGCAGCCCAGGCTGAGCAGCACGATGGCCAGGCTGTTGGCCTTGAGCGAATCGGTGGGGCTGACGTGATAGAGGCTCTGCAGCAAGGCCGGGGTCATCAGGATGATCACCACGATGCCGGCCGACAGCAGCCAGGTGAGCAGCATCGACAGGATGATCGCACCGCGATGGTCGCGCAGCACCGCGCGCAGCGGCAGTTCCTCGGCCAGGGCCTTGCGCGCCTGCATCTCGGCGAACACCGGGGTCTCATGCAGCCAGCGGCGCAGGTAGACCGCGAAGAAGCCGAACACCCCACCGAGCAGGAACGGGATACGCCAGGCGTAATCAGCCACTTCCTCGGGGGTGTAGAGCGTGTTGATCAGGGTCGCCACCAGCGAGCCAAGCAGGATGCCCGAGGTCAGGCCCGCAGTCAGGGTGCCGCAGGCATAGCCGGTGTTGCGCGCCGGCACGTGCTCGGAAACGAACACCCAGGCCCCCGGCACCTCGCCGCCGATGGCCGCGCCCTGAATCACCCGCATCAATAGCAGCAGGATCGGCGCCCACAGGCCGATCTGCGCATAGGTGGGCAGCAGGCCCATCACCAGGGTCGGCACCGCCATCAGGAAGATGCTCAGGGTGAACATCTTCTTGCGTCCGAGCAGGTCGCCGAAGTGGGCCATGACGATGCCGCCCAGGGGGCGGGCCAGGTAGCCGGCGGCGAAGATGCCGAAAGTCTGCATCAGGCGCAGCCATTCGGGCATGTCAGCCGGGAAGAACAGTTTGCCGACCACCGTGGCGAAGAACACGAAGATGATGAAGTCGTAGAACTCCAGGGCCCCGCCGAGGGCGGACAGCGAGAGGGTCTTGTAGTCACTGCGGGACAACGGCCGGGACGGCTGCTCGATACTGCTCTGCACGGAGGTCATCGCTGTTCTTTCTCTTGTAGGTCTGCGGACCGCTTGGCATGCGGCTTCTGGATTGGCTAGGCAGCGAAGATAGCAAATTGCCGAGCCGCGCTCATAGCGGTACAAAATCCATACAGATATTCATGAATGTGCGGTCGTCGCTGGCTGTGCAGGTATATATACTGCCCGCTCGTAGGAAAAGGTTGCTTCCATTGTGGGAAGTTGTGCGAAAACGTCGGTCATTGTTGTCAGACTGTTTCGCAGAGTTTCCCTTTGGCCGCCTCGCGAAGCGAAATCAGCGTAGTATGCGTGTTGCTGAATCGTTTTTACGGCGTCCTTCATTGCGCCACCAACGAAGCTTCACGGGTCAGAGGCCCCACGGCATGATTGAGCTCGAACAAGAAGATCCTATCCCGCAGGGCGACCTGGCCTTGCAGATCACCGCGCTGCCGCGCGAGACCAATGGTTTCGGCGATATCTTCGGCGGCTGGCTGGTCGCCCAGATGGACCTGGCCGGCACCGCCATGGCCAGCCGCGTCGCCGGTGGCCGGGTGGCCACGGTGGCCATCGACCGCATGGCCTTCCTGGTGCCGGTGGCGGTGGGCGCTCAGCTGTCCTTCTATACCCAGACCCTGGAGATCGGCCGCAGCTCGATCCAGATGATGGTCGAGGTGTGGAGCGACGACCCGCTGTCCAGCGAATGGCGCAAGGTCACCGAAGCCGTGTTCGTGTTCGTCGCCATCGACGGCAGCGGTCGCACCCGCTCGGTGCCTCGTCGCTGAGCCGAGCGAGCGGTAAACTCATTGCACGTCACCGGGTCCAACGGCCTGACAGACAATCAATGAGATGAGCGCAATGGCTAACTTCACGGTCGAGACCGAGCTTCACGGCGAACTCAATTGCTGGCGCATTACCAGCGAGCATGCCGAACTATTGATCGCCCAGCAGGGCGCGCAGGTCCTCAGCTACCAGCGGATCGGCGAACCGCCGCTGCTGTGGCTGAGCGACCAGGCCATCTTGCGCAAGGGCAAGTCGGTGCGCGCCGGCGCACCGGTGTGCTGGCCATGGTTCGGCATCTTCGAGCGCAACCCGGATTCGGTCAAAGCCATGTTCAAGGGCGAGCAACCACCGGCCCACGGCCTGGTGCGAGGCCGCGACTGGCAGTTGCTGGGGGCCGAGGAACACGGCGACAACCTGCGGATCGAATTCGAACTGCCCGAAGCCCAGGGCGACCTGCCCGGCTGGGCCCACGAGGTCCAGCTCAAGCTGCTGGTGGAACTGGGCGACCAGCTGAAGCTGACCCTCACCAGCTACAACCTCGGCAATACCGATGTCACCCTGAGCCAGGCCCTGCACAGCTACTTCGCGGTAAGCGACGTGCGCCAGGTACAGGTGCAAGGTGTGGACGGGTTGGCCTATATCGAAACCCTGGCCAACTGGGAGCAACGCCAACAGCAGGGCAACCTGGGCTTCGCGGGCGAGACCGATCGCATCTACCTGAACGCCCCTGAGCGCCTGGCCATCGTCGACCCACACTGGAACCGCCGCATCACCCTGCAGGCCGGCGGCTCACGCACCGCAGTGATCTGGAACCCCTGGACCGAGCGCGCCCGCGACCTGCCGGACATGGCCGACGATGGCTGGCAGCGCATGCTGTGCATCGAGACGGCGAATGTGATGGACGACGTGGTGGTGCTCAAGCCGGGGGCGAGTCATGCGATGAGCGTGGCGATCGGTAGCGAAGTGCTCTGATCCGTAATTTTCAGAGTCAGTGCCGCCCCTTTCGCGGGTAAACCCGCTCCCACAGGCCCTCCACTGTTCTCAAGGTCAGTGAAATGCCTGTGGGAGCGGGTTTACCCGCGAAGAGGCCGGCACTGGTAAATCAGAGGTCGGCATCCTCCACCACCCTAACCTGCCCCGCCTCCAATGCATACGCCGCATCCGCCAGGTCATTGCTGACCGTTTCCACCTTCAGCGTGCCGGTCACCCACAACGGCGTGTAGATGTCGTCGATCTTCAAACCTTTCGGATAACGCACCAGCACCAGCTGGTTCGGCGGCGGCGGCGGTACGTGGATGCAAGCGCCCGGGTACGGCACCAGGAAGAACAGCGTGCTGTTGCCCTTGGCATCGCTCTCCAGCGGCACCGGATACCCGCCCAGGCGGATCTGCTTGCCGTTCATCGCTGCCACGGTCTTGGTCGAGTACATCACCGCAGGCAAGCCCTTGCTCTGCTTCAGGCCACCCTTGGCGGTGAAGGTGCCCTGGGCTTCCGGGGAGTCGTGGTCGATCTCGGGCATCTGCTCGAGGGCTTTCTGGTCCGACTTGGGCATCAGCTCAAGCCAGTCGGTCTCGGGCAGTTCGGCATGGGCCAGGGCGCTGGCCAACAGCAGGGGGACGAGGAATAACGCACGCATGGGAATGCTCGACAACTCGGGATTGAATTGCCGGGCATTCTAGCCTGTGTTCAGTTCTTCTTGATGAAGCCGTAGATCACCAGAAGGATGATGGCGCCGACCAGGGCCCCGAAGAAGCCTGCGGCCTGTCCGGCCTGGTAGATGCCCAGGGCTTGCCCGCCATAGGTGGCGGCCAGGGAGCCGGCGATGCCGAGGAGGATGGTCATGATCCAGCCCATGCTGTCGTCACCCGGTTTCAGGAAACGCGCCAGCAGGCCGACGATCAGGCCGATGAAGATGGTTCCAATGATGCCCATGGCAATCCCTCTGTGATGAACATGAAACATGCCAAAGCCTAGTCAGCGCTTTGGCATGTTGCCATCTCAGAGCGGCATTGCCGGGCAGAAGTTCGATCAGCCGGCGATCAACGCCTCTACTTCGGCGATCTTGGCCTTGAGGGTGGCCATGTCGTCACAACGCAGGGTGGCATGGCCGACCTTGCGTCCGACCTTGAACGCCTTGCCGTAGTGGTGCAGGTGGCAATCGTCGATGGCCACGACCTTGTCCACCGGCGGCACTTCGCCGATGAAGTTGAGCATGGCGCTCTCGCCGACCTTGGCGGTCGAACCCAGCGGCAGGCCGGCGACGGCACGCAGGTGGTTCTCGAACTGGCTGCACTCGCTGCCTTCGATGGTCCAGTGCCCGGAGTTGTGCACGCGCGGGGCGATCTCGTTGGCTTTCAGGCCGCCGTCGACTTCGAAGAACTCGAAGGCCATGACGCCGACATAGTCCAGCTTCTGCAGCACGCGACCGACGTAGTCTTCGGCCAGGGCCTGCAGCGGGTGCGCGTCGCTGGCCACCGACAGTTTCAGGATGCCGCTGTCGTGGGTGTTGTGCACCAGCGGGTAGAAGCGGGTTTCGCCATCGCGGGCACGCACGGCCACCAGCGACACTTCGCCAGTGAACGGCACGAAACCTTCCAGCAGGCAGGGCACGCTACCCAGCTCGGCGAAGGTATCGACCACGTCCTCAGGCTTGCGCAGGACCTTCTGGCCCTTGCCGTCATACCCCAGGGTGCGGGTCTTGAGCACGGCCGGCAGGCCGATGCTGGCGACGGCCGCATCCAGGTCTTCCTGCGAGAGGATGTCGGCGAAAGCCGGGGTCGGAATCCCCAGGTCGCGGAACATGCTCTTCTCGAACAGACGATCACGGGCGATGCGCAGGGCCTCGGCACTCGGGTAGACCGGCACGAACTGCGAGAGAAAGGCGACGGTTTCCGCCGGCACGCTCTCGAACTCGAAGGTTACCAGGTCGACTTCGTCGGCCAGCTGGCGCAGGTGGTCCTGGTCGCCGTAGTCGGCGCGCAGGTGCTCGCCCAGCGGGGCGGCGCAGGCGTCCGGGGCCGGGTCGAGGAAGGCGAAGTTCATGCCCAGCGGGGTGCCCGCCAGGGCCAGCATGCGGCCCAGTTGGCCGCCACCGATTACACCGATCTTCATAGCGTCAACCTCAAGCCTGGCGCGGGTCTGGATTGTCCAGCACGGTGTCGGTCTGCTCGGTGCGGAACTGCTTGAGCGCCGCGTGGAACTGCGGGTACTTGGCGCCCAGGATGCTCGCCGACAGCAGCGCGGCGTTGATCGCGCCGGCCTTGCCGATGGCCAGGGTGGCTACCGGCACGCCGGCCGGCATCTGCACGATCGACAGCAGCGAATCGACACCCGACAGCATCGACGACTGCACCGGCACGCCCAGCACCGGCAGGTGGGTCTTGGCGGCGCACATGCCTGGCAGGTGGGCGGCGCCGCCGGCACCGGCGATGATCACCTCGATGCCGCGGCCTTCGGCCTCCTCGGCGTACTGGAACAGCAGGTCCGGGGTACGGTGGGCGGAAACCACCTTCACCTCGTAGGGGATGCCGAGTTTTTCCAGCATATCGGCGGTGTGGCTAAGGGTGGACCAATCGGACTTGGAGCCCATGATCACGCCAACCAGTGCACTCATCGTCGAGCCTCTTCGCTTGTGCGCCCGCAGGCGCGTCAAAAAACAACAAGCCACGCGGGACGACCGGCGTGGCTTGTTTGCTGATCATGACCGGATCTATCCGGTCGAGGGGCCGCGCAGTATAGCGTAACGCGAGGCGATCACGGCACCCCCGGCGACCAACTGTCGCCCTTATTTTTCGGGGGTTTGGCTGACTTTCGGGTCAACTGAGCCGCCCTCCAGCTTGCGCCACAGCAACCGCACGTTGGCCTTGCGCACCAGCGCGCAGCGATACAGGCGGATTTCCAGCGGCACATGCCACTGGCTGCCGCCACAGATCACCAGTTCGCCGCGCTCCAGCTCACCACGCATCGACAGCCTCGGCACCCAGGCGATGCCCATGCCTTCGAGGGCCATGCTCTTGAGACTGTCGGCCATCGCGGTTTCATAGACAGTGGTATAGCGCAGGTTGCGCTGGCGCAGCAGCAGATTGACCGAACGGCCGAGAAAGGCGCCGGCGCTATAGGCCAGCAGCGGCACGCTACCCTCGCCCTCCAGGTCGAACAGCGGCTTGCCGTCCGGGCCCACCGCGCACACCGGAAGCATTTCGGTGGTGCCCATGTGCAATGAGGGGAATATCTCGGCGTCCATCTGCAGGGCGGCGTCCGGGTCATAGAAAGCCAGCATCAGGTCGCAGCCACCTTCGCGCAATGCATGAACGGCATCACCGACGTTGGTGGCCACCAGGCGCGTGGCGATGTTCAAGCCATCGTTGCGCAACTGCGCCACCCAGCGCGGGAAAAAGCCCGACGCCAGGGAGTGCGCCGCCGACACCTGGATCACCTCGCCCTGCCCGCCTTCGAGGTGATGCAAATGGCGGAGAACTTCGCTCAACTGGTCGACAACGGTACGCGCAGTGACGAGAAACAGCTGACCGGCTTCGGTCAGTTCGATGGGTGTGCGGGAACGATTCACTAAGGTCAGCCCCAGCGCCGCCTCCAGGCTGCGTATGCGTCGGCTGAAGGCCGGCTGGGTGACAAAACGGCGCTCAGCCGCCTGGGAAAAACTGCGGGTGGAGGCCAAGGCACTGAAGTCTTCCAGCCATTTGCTTTCGAGGTTCATCGACTACTCCGCAACGCGTGCACCAAAATGGAACACGCTCGATTGTCAATCGGCGTCACATCAAACCGTATGCCGTTTGTGCATAGGTTAGCGTGCAACAGCATTGGCCGCAAAATCCGGGCAGCCCTAGCATTGGCGCCATTCCGGCAGGTGCCGGGTCAAAATCGAGATGATATCCATCATGTCCTCCGCTGCATCGTTCCGCGTCGAAAAAGATCTGCTTGGTACCCTTGAAGTCCCTGCCGATGCCTACTACGGCATCCAGACTCTGCGCGCTGCCAACAACTTCCACCTCTCCGGCGTTCCGCTGTCGCACTACCCGAAACTGGTAGTCGGCCTGGCGATGGTCAAGCAGGCTGCTGCTGACGCCAACCGTGAGCTGGGGCACCTGAGCGATGCCAAGCACGCTGCCATCACTGCAGCCTGCGCCCGACTGATCAAGGGTGACTTCCACGATCAGTTCGTCGTGGACATGATCCAGGGCGGTGCTGGCACCTCCACCAACATGAACGCCAACGAAGTCATCGCCAACGTCGCGCTGGAGCACATGGGCCACCAGAAAGGTGAGTACCAGTACCTGCACCCGAACAACGACGTGAACATGGCGCAGTCGACCAACGACGCCTACCCGACCGCGATCCGTCTGGGCTTGCTGCTGGGTCACGACGCCCTGCTGGCCAGCCTCGACAGCCTGATCCAGGCCTTCGCCGCCAAGGGTAAAGAGTTCGACCACGTACTGAAGATGGGCCGCACCCAGCTGCAGGACGCCGTGCCGATGACCCTGGGCCAGGAATTCCGCGCCTTCGCCACCACCATGACCGAAGACCTGCAGCGCCTGCGCTCGCTGGCTCCGGAACTGCTGACCGAAATCAACCTGGGCGGCACCGCCATCGGTACCGGCATCAACGCCGACCCGGGCTACCAGATGCTGGCCGTTCAGCGCCTGGCGATCATCAGCGGCCAGCCGCTGGTCCCGGCTGCCGACCTGATCGAAGCCACCTCCGACATGGGCGCCTTCGTGCTGTTCTCCGGCATGCTCAAGCGCACCGCAGTCAAGCTGTCGAAGATCTGCAACGATCTGCGCCTGCTGTCCAGCGGCCCACGCACCGGCATCAACGAGATCAACCTGCCGGCGCGCCAGCCAGGCAGCTCGATCATGCCAGGCAAGGTCAACCCGGTGATCCCGGAAGCCGTCAACCAGGTGGCCTTCGCCATCATGGGCAACGACCTGGCGCTGACCGTCGCCGCCGAAGGTGGCCAGCTGCAGCTGAACGTGATGGAACCGCTGATCGCTTACAAGATCTTCGACTCGATCCGCCTGCTGCAACGCGCCATGGACATGCTGCGCGAGCACTGCATCGTCGGCATCACCGCCAACGAACAGCGCTGCCGTGAACTGGTCGAGCACTCGATCGGCCTGGTCACCGCCCTGAACCCGTACATCGGCTACGAAAACGCCACCCGTATCGCCCGCGTCGCCCTGGAAACCGGCCGCGGTGTACTGGAACTGGTGCGCGAAGAGAAGCTGCTGGACGAAGAGATGCTCAACGACATCCTGCGTCCGGAAAACATGATCGCTCCCCGTCTGGTTCCGCTGAAGGCGTAACCCAGACCGCTGCAAACAGTCTCACCAGGTCGAGGGACTAGACACCTCTCAACCTTTCAAGGGCCCGAGCGCACGCTCCGGGCCCTTTTTTTATGCCTGCCCTTCGAACCGGGCGCCATCCCTGTAGGAGCGGCCTTGTGCCGCGAAAGGGCCGCAAAGCGGCCCCGCCGATCTTTGCGTCAATGCTGAAATCCCGGGGCTGCCATGCAGCCCTTTCGCGGCACAAGGCCGCTCCTACAGTCTCGGGCGGCACACAACTTGCTCCATTATCCGCTCAGCCCAATGGGACGCCGAGCATGCTGCACAGCCACCTCACCACCCTCAACGCGGTTTCGCTGATCCTCCAGGTGTTCCAGGAGGCCGGCGTCGACTCGCGGCAGCTGCTCGCCGGCAGCGGCATAGGCCCGGCGGACCTGGGCCACGCCGATGCGCGCATCACCACCCAGCAGGAGCTGCAGGTGTGCGCCAACGCCGTGGCCAGACGCGAGGACATCGGCCTGGAACTGGGCCGACGGATGCATGTTTCGTGCTACGGGATGCTGGGTTACGCCCTGCTCTCCAGTGCCACTTTGGGTGACGCCCTGCGCCTGGCGCTGAGTTACCCGGCACTGCTGGGAACAGTCTTCCAGCTGCGCCTGGTGGACGACGGCCAGCGGATCTGGCTCTGTGCCAGCGATCATTACGACGCCCCCGGCCTTGCCGCTTTCAACGCCGAGTTCTGCCTGGCGTCGCTGAAAGTGATCTGCGATGACCTGCTCGGTCGTCCGTTGCCGCTGCTGGCGGCGCGCTTCGAACACTCGCGCCCCGGCTACCACACGCTCTACGACGGTGCATTTCAGTGCCCGCTCGGCTTCGAGGCCGGCGATAACGCCTTCGCCTTCGAGCGCCGCTGGCTGGACATGCCGCTGCCGCTGGCCGACCCGATCACCCACAAGGCCATGGGCGAACGCTGCCGGCGCCTGAACCTGGAGTTCACCGGACGCCAGGCCTGGCTCGGGCGCATTCGCCAGTTGCTGGTCCAACAGCTGGATGCCGCCCCCGGGCTGGAGGGCCTGGCACGGCAGATGAACTGCTCGTCGCGCACCTTGCGCCGGCACCTGCAGGCGCAGGGCAGCAGTTATCAACAGCTGCTCGACGAGTTGCGCTTCGAACGGGCCAAGCAACTGCTGGCCGAAGACCAGATGCCGATCTATCGCATTGCCGAATCGCTGGGGTTCAGCGAGACGGCGAGTTTCAGGCATGCCTTCCAGCGTTGGAGCGGCGTGGCGCCCAGTCATTTCCGCGGGTAACTACGCCGGCCCTTTCGCGGGTAAACCCGCTCCCACAGGTACCGCGTCGGGCTCAAGATCAACGCCGCACCTGTGGGAGCGGGTTTACCCGCGAAAAGGCCGGAACAAGCAGCCTCGCACTTGGCCATATCAATCCCCTTTTGGCCGTTTGCATCGTTCTCCCTCCATTGGCCGCCCACCAGAATGGCCTCACGCCAGAATGGCCTCACGCCAGTCATAAACGGAGAACAACAAATGCTGACGGTCTATTCCGATGACCACCGCCTGCACCATGGCCGCTGCGAGCTGATCGACGGCCAGCTGATGCCCTGCTTTGAAATGCCCTCCCGCGCCGACCACGTCCTGGAGCAGGTGCAAAGGCGCAACCTCGGCCCTGTGCAAGGCCCCACCGATTTCGGCCGCGCTCCGCTGCAACGCATCCACAGCACCGACTACCTGAACTTCTTCGAAGGCGCCTGGGCCCGCTGGGCCGCACTGGGCCACGACGGCGACCTGCTGCCCTTCACCTGGCCGGCGCGCACCCTGCGCCAGGTCAAGCCCACCGGCCTGCACGGCGAACTCGGCTACTACAGCTTCGATGCCGGCGCGCCGATCACCGCCGGTACCTGGCAGGCCGCCTACAGCGCAGCGCAAGTGGCCCTGACCGCCCAGGCCGCGATCCAGCAAGGCGCCCACGCGGCCTTCGCCCTGTGCCGCCCGCCGGGACACCACGCCGCCGCCGAGGTGATGGGTGGCTACTGCTACCTGAACAACGCCGCCATCGCCGCCCAGGCCTTTCTCGACCAGGGCCGGCGCAAAGTGGCCATCCTCGATGTCGACTACCACCACGGCAACGGCACCCAGGACATCTTCTACACCCGCAACGATGTGTTCTTCGCCTCAATCCACGGCGACCCGCAGGACGAGTTCCCGTTCTTCCTGGGCTATGCCGACGAGGTCGGCGAAGGCGCGGGTGAAGGCTGCAACATCAATTACCCACTGCCCGCCGGCAGTGACTGGGCGGCCTGGAGCGCGGCACTGGAAGCCGCCTGCCAGCGCATCGCCACCTACGATGCGGATGTACTAGTGATCTCGCTCGGCGTCGACACCTTCAAGGACGACCCGATCTCCCAGTTCAAGCTCGACAGCCCGGACTACCTGGAGATGGGCAAGCGCATCGCCCTGCTGGGCAAGCCGACCTTGTTCGTGATGGAGGGCGGCTACGCTGTGGAGGAAATCGGCATCAACGCGGTCAATGTGCTGGAAGGCTTCCAGCGCGCCCAGCCAGGAGCCTGAACATGGTCCGACTCAAGCGTCTGCTCGCCCCGCTCATCACCGCCGGCCTGCTCGCCGGCGCGCTCCAGGCCCACGCCGACCAGCGCACCCTGCGGGTCTACAACTGGTTCGACTACATCACCCCGCAGACCCTCACCGACTTCCAGAAGGACAGCGGGGTGAAACTGGTCTACGACATCTTCGACACCAACGAGGCGCTGGAGGCCAAACTGCTGACCGGCAACTCCGGCTACGACGTGGTGGTGCCGTCCAATGTGTTCCTCGCCAAGCAGATCGAGGCCGGCGTGTTCCAGCCGCTCGATCGCACCAAGCTGCCCAACTGGCAACATCTGGACCCGGCGCTGATGAAGCTGATCGAGGCCAACGATCCCGGCAACAAGTTCGCCGTGCCCTACATGTACGGCACCGTGCTGATCGGCTTCAACCCGGACAAGGTCAAGGCCGTGCTCGGCGACAACGCTCCGGTGGACAGCTGGGACCTGATCTTCAAGCCGGAGAACATCGCCAAGCTCAAGCAATGCGGCGTGGCACTGCTCGACTCGCCGTCGGAGATCCTGCCGCTGGCCCTGTCGTACCTGGGCCTGGACCCCAACAGCGGCAAGCCGGCCGACTACCAGAAGGCCCAGGACCTGCTGCTGAAGATTCGCCCGCATGTCACCTACTTCCACTCCTCCAAGTACATGGCCGACATTGCCAACGGCGACATCTGCGTGGCGGTGGGCTATTCGGGCAGCTTCTCCCAGGCCGCCAACCGCGCCCACGAGGCGAAGAACGGCGTAGTGGTGGACATGCGCCTGCCCAGGGAAGGCGCACCGATCTGGTTCGACATGCTGGCAATCCCGAAGAATGCCGCCAACCCGGAGGATGCCCATGCCTTCATCAACTACCTGCTGCGGCCTGAGGTGATCGCGCCGATCAGCGATTTCGTCGGCTACCCGAACCCGAACAAGGATGCGACCGACAAGGTCAGCCCGGCGATCCGCAACAACCCGAACCTGTACCCGACGGCGGAGGCGATGGCCAAGCTGTATACCCTCAAGCCGTTGCCGCGGGATGCCGAGCGGGCACGGACGCGGGCCTGGACCAAGATCAAGTCGGGAACCTGAGTCGACTGCTTCGCGGGTAAACCCGCTCCCACAGGTGTCGCACCATGCGAGGTACGGCATATACCCTGTGGGAGCGGGTTCACCCGCGAATAGGCCGCCAAGCCTTGCGCAGGCGCATCAACGCATCCGCGATCTGCGCCTCCGGCACCGCCGCAAACCCCAGCACCAGCCCCGCCCTTTTATCCACAGGCTCCTCGCTGTCCTCCAGCCAGTAGCTGCTCAGCGGATTGACCTCCACCCCCACCGCTTCCGCCCGAGCCACCAGGTCCTGTTCCTGCGCGAAGTTATCCACATCCACCTTCACATGAAGCCCCGCCGCCACCACCGGCATGGCCCCCAGCCCCGGCACATCCTGTGGCCAGCCAGCCTGGAGCACATTGCGCCGCGCCAGCGCAGCCCGGCGCATGCGGCGGACATGCCGCTGGAAATGCCCCTGGGCCATGAACTGCGCCATCACGCACTGGGTACCAACCTCCGAATGGCGCACCGCCAGCGCCCGGCATTGACTGAACGCCTGCACCAGACGCCCAGGGAGCACCAGGTATCCCAGGCGCAGGGCCGGCAGGGCGATCTTGCCGAAGGTCCCCACGTACAGCACGCGCCCTTGGCGGTCCAGCGCGGCCAGTGGCGCCAGCGGCGCACCGCTGTAACGGTACTCGCCGTCGTAGTCGTCCTCGAGGATCCAGCCATCCTGGCGCTCGGCCCAGGCCAGCAACGACAGGCGACGAGCCAGGCTCATGGTGATACCCGTGGGGTACTGGTGGGCAGGCGTCACGTAGGCCAGCCGGCACTCGGGCATCTCGGCCAGTCTCGCGCAGTCCATGCCCTCGGCATCCACCGGCACACCCCTGAGCGTCGCCCCGGCCATCGCGAACGCATGCCCGGCAGCCCGGTACCCCGGGTTTTCCACAGCCACGCCATCGCCGGGCTGCAACAACAGCTGTGCACAAAGGCTGATGGCCTCCTGCGCGCCACTGGTGATCACAATTTGTTCAGCCGCGCAGTAAAGCCCCCGCGAGCGTCGCAGGTAGGTGGCAATCAACTCGCGCAGCTGCCACTCACCCGCCGGGTCGCCATAACCCAGCATCGCCGGGTCGGGATTTCGCCAGAAACCCGCTTGCAGCTTGGCCCACACCTCGAACGGGAACAGGTCGAACGCCGGCACACCCACGCGAAAAGCCCTGGGTGCCCCGCCCCTGGGCAGCGGCAAATGATGATTTTTCAGACGTTGCAGGGGCTCGCTGATGACAGCCTGACTGGATAAATCCTCAGTATCCGCAGTGCGAAATGTGGATAAGTCTGTTGATAAACCCAGGGATAACCCTGTTGATAATTGTGTGGATAGTTTCGGTAGCTGGCTCACATAGGTGCCATCGCCGACCCGGCTCTCGATGAAGCCTTCGGCATACAGCTGGTCGTAGGCCCGCACCACGCTGTTTCGCGACAGCGTCAGCATCGCCGCCAGGTCGCGGGTGGCCGGCAACCGCGTGCCGCTGCCCAAACGCCCATCCAGAACCCTGGCGCGCAAGGCATGGTAGAGCTGCTGGCTCAGCCCGCGGCGGCGGTCCAGGACGATACCCGTGGGGTCGAAAGGCAGAGGATGGCAACGTTCGATCATGGCATTGGACCTATGAAAACAGCCGTGAATGGCTCTTACCCAGAGCCAATAGCCTGCCTAGCATGGAGCCATTCAACAAGGACATCCAGCATGTACAACAACAAGCCCCACCAGGAACACGACCTCGACCGCCTGCACCGGCACATGCTGCAAACCCGCCTGGCGCTGCTGGTCAGCCAGGGTGAACAGGGCCTGCTGGCCACCCACCTGCCCGTACTGGTCGAGACCGGCGAAGGCGAGTTCGGCACGGTCTACGCCCACCTCGCTCGGGCCAACCGCCAGTGGCAGGACCTGGAGCAAGGGGGCGAGGCGCTGCTGGTGTTTCCCGGTGCCGATGCCTACGTCAGCCCGAGCTACTACCCGAGCAAGGCGGACAACCCCAAGGTGGTGCCGACCTGGAACTACCTGGCTGTGCACGCCTACGGCCCGGTCGAAGTTATCCACAACGCCCAGTCGTTGCTGGGCATCGTCACCCGCCTCACCGAACGCCATGAACAACACCGCAACGAACCCTGGAAAGTGTCTGACGCCCCCAGCGACTACCTCGACAGCATGCTCCGCGCCATCGTCGGCATCCGCCTGCCCATCAGCCGCCTGCAAGGTGCGCGCAAGCTGAGCCAGAACCGCTCGGCGCAGGACATTGCCGGCGTGCGCGAAGGCCTCGGCGCCAGCAATGACCACCTGGACAACCAACTCGCCGCGCACATGCGCGATCTCTGAAGGAAAAGCCCATGAGCCACGTTACCCTGCGCCCGGTCGGCGCCCACGATCACGCCGCCTGGCGCTCCCTGTGGCAGGCCTACCTGCGCTTCTACCAGACCGAACTGGCCGACGAGATCTACCTCAGCTCCTGGCAACGCCTGCTCGACCCCAACGAGCCCACCCATTCGACCCTTGCCTGGGTCGACGGCAAGGCAGTGGGCCTGGTCAACTTCATCTACCATCGCACCAACTGGAGCATCCAGAATTCCTGCTACCTGCAGGACCTCTACGTGGACAGCGAGCAACGCGGTCTGGGTATTGGCCGCCAGTTGATCGAGCATGTCTACGCGACGGCCAAGGCCGCCGACTGCACGAGGGTGCACTGGCTGACCCATGAGACCAACGCCACCGCCATCAGCCTGTACGAACAGGTCGCCGAGCGGCCAGGCTTCATTCAATTTCGCAAAGCACTGTAGGCCGAAGATGAACGACGCATTGAACTGGAAGCCCGCCGGCACACCCAAGGCCGACCCTATCGAAGGCCGTTTCATCCGCCTGGAAAAGCTCGATCCGGCCCGCCATGGCGACGACCTCTGGAAAGTACTGCAAGGTCCTGGTTCGGACCCGGTGCTGTGGGACTACCTGCCCTACGGCCCGTTTGCCGGGCGCGCCGGCTTCGACCACTGGCTGCAAGGCAACGCCGCCAGCCGCGATCCGCTGTTCTACAGCGTGATCGACCGCGCCAGCGGCCAGGCTCAAGGCATCCTGAGCTACATGTCGATCGTCCCGGAACAGGGCCGCTTCGAGATCGGCCACATCGCCTTCGGCGCCGCCATGCAACGCACGCCGAAAGGCACCGAGGCGGTGTACCTGCTGGGCAAACTGGGCTTCGAACTGGGCAATCGCCGGCTGGAATGGAAATGCAACGACGCCAATGCCCGCTCCAAGAGGGCGGCGGAGCGCTTCGGCTTCGTCTTCGAGGGCGTGTTCCGTCAGCACATGGTGGTCAAGGACCGCAACCGGGATACGGCGTGGTATTCGATTACCGACGGCGAATGGCCGGCGGTGGCGGCGGGGTTCGAGCGCTGGTTGAGTGTGGATAACCAGCAACCTGAAGGTCAGGTGCGAACCTTGGAGACATGCCGTCAAGGCTGAGTCTTGCTCAAACCTCACCGGCCTCTTCGCGGGTAAACCCGCTCCCACAGGTTGGGCGCCGACTCTGTGGGAGCGGGTTTACCCGCGAAGGGGCCGGGAAACCCAGCACAAAAAAAGGGGAGCATTCGCTCCCCAGAGGTTAACCGCTTGCAGATGAAGGCTTCTGTCAGCCTTCGATCTCGATCAGGATCTCGCCCGGGGTTACCCGGTCGCCCTTGGCCACGTGGATGGC
This sequence comes from Pseudomonas sp. RtIB026, assembly GCF_016861355.2. Lineage (NCBI taxonomy): Bacteria > Pseudomonadati > Pseudomonadota > Gammaproteobacteria > Pseudomonadales > Pseudomonadaceae > Pseudomonas > Pseudomonas sp. RtIB026. The sequence goes on from NZ_AP023348.2 coordinate 595,832, forward strand.
CACGACCTTGCCGGCGATGGCCGCCTGGACTTCGGTCTCCATCTTCATCGCCTCGGTGATCAGCACTGCCTGGCCGGCCTTGACCACATCGCCTTCCTTGACCAGCACATCGACGATGTTGCCCGGCATGGTGGTGCTGACATGGCCCGGTTCGCTGGCCTGCTTGCGCTTGCTGCCGCCACCGCCGACGAAGTCGTTGAGCGGCTCGAACACCACTTCTTCCGGCATGCCGTCGATGGACAGGTAGAAGTGGCGCTTGCCTTCGGCCTTGACGCCCACGCCGGTGATGTCGACGCGGTAGGTCTCGCCGTGCACGTCGATGACGAACTCGGTCGGTACGCCCTCACCGCCCACCGAGCCCACCGCGCCGGCTTCCGGAATCGGCAGCAGGGCTTCGGGCTTGAGGGTGCCGGCTTCGCGCTCCTCGAGGAACTTGCGGCCAATGTCGGGGAACATGGCGAAAGTCAGCACGTCTTCCTCGGAGTGCGCCAGGCTGCCGATATCGGCACGCAGCTTGGCCATCTCCGGCTTGAGCAGATCGGCCGGGCGCACGTCGATCACTTCCTCGCTGCCGATGGCCTGGCGGCGCAGCTGCTCGTTGACCACGCCCGGAGCCTTGCCGTAACCGCCCTGCAGGTACAGCTTCACTTCGTTGGTAATGGTCTTGTAGCGCTCGCCGGCCAGCACGTTGAAGAACGCCTGGGTGCCGACGATCTGCGAGGTCGGGGTCACCAGCGGCGGGAAGCCGAGGTCTTCACGCACCCGCGGGATCTCCGCCAGCACTTCGTTCATGCGGTTGAGCGCGCCCTGCTCCTTGAGCTGGTTGGCCAGGTTGGAAATCATCCCGCCCGGCACCTGGTTGACCTGCACGCGGGTGTCCACGGCGGTGAACTCGCTCTCGAACTGGTGGTACTTCTTGCGCACGGCGTAGAAATACAGGCCGATCTCCTGCAGCAGCTCCAGGTCCAGGCCGGTGTCGAACTCGCTGCCCTTGAGCGCGGCGACCATCGATTCGGTACCCGGGTGGCTGGTGCCCCAGGCGAAGCTGGAAATCGCGGTGTCGATATGGTCGGCGCCGTTTTCCACCGCCTTGAGCTGGCACATCGCGGCCAGGCCGGCGGTGTCGTGGGAGTGGATGAACACCGGCAGCGACTGCTCGGCCTTCAGCGCCTTGACCAGCTCGCCGGTGGCGAACGGGGTCAGCAGGCCGGCCATGTCCTTGATCGCCACCGAGTCGCAGCCCATGGCTTCCATCTGCTTGGCCTGCTGCACGAAGGCATCGATGGTGTGCACGGGGCTGGTGGTGTAGGCGATGGTGCCCTGGGCGTGCTTGCCGGCGGCCTTCACCGCCTCGATGGCCACGCGCAGGTTACGCACGTCGTTCATGGCGTCGAAGATGCGGAACACGTCGATGCCGTTGACCGCCGCCTTGGCGACGAAGGCCTTGACCACGTCGTCGCTGTAGTGGCGGTAGCCCAGCAGGTTCTGGCCGCGCAGGAGCATCTGCAGGCGGGTGTTGGGCAATGCGGCGCGCAGCTTGCGCAGGCGCTCCCACGGGTCTTCCTTGAGGAAGCGCACGCAGGCGTCGAAGGTGGCGCCGCCCCAGACTTCCAGCGACCAGTAGCCGACCTTGTCGAGCTTGTCGCAGATCGGCAGCATGTCTTCGGTGCGCATGCGGGTGGCCAGCAGAGACTGGTGGGCGTCGCGCAGGATCGTGTCGGTAACAAAGATTTTCTTGGACATTGTTCGGTTCCTCACAGGCCTGCGTGCGCGGCGATGGCGGCGGCGATGGCCAGGGCCAGCTCTTCGGGTTTGCGCTTGATCGAGTAGTTGGTCAGTTCAGGGTGGCTTTCGACGAAGCTGGTGTTGAACTGCCCGCTGCGGAATTCCGGGTTGCGCAGGATTTCCTGGTAATACGCGGCGGTGGTCTTCACCCCCTGCACGCGCATGTCGTCCAGGGCTCGCAGGCCGCGGTCCATGGCTTCTTCCCAGGTCAGTGCCCAGACCACCAGTTTCAGGCACATGGAGTCGTAGAACGGCGGGATGGTGTAGCCGGTATAGATCGCCGTGTCAGTGCGCACGCCGGGGCCGCCGGGAGCGTAGTAGCGGGTGATCTTGCCGAAGCTGGGCAGGAAGTTGTTCTTCGGATCTTCGGCGTTGATGCGGAACTGCAACGCGAAGCCGCGGTGCTGGATGTCTTCCTGCTTGATCGACAGCGGCAGGCCGGAGGCGATGCGAATCTGCTCGCGGACGATGTCGATGCCGGTGATTTCCTCGGTGATGGTGTGTTCCACCTGCACCCGCGTGTTCATTTCCATGAAGTACACCTCGCCATCGGCGAGCAGGAACTCCACGGTACCGGCGTTCTCGTAGTCCACCGCCTTGGCTGCGCGCACCGCCAGGTCGCCGATATAGGCGCGCTGCTCGGGGGTGAGCTGCGGGCTCGGAGCAATCTCGATGAGCTTCTGGTTGCGGCGCTGGATCGAGCAATCGCGCTCGAACAGGTGCACCACGTTGCCGAAGCTGTCACCGAGGATCTGCGCCTCGATGTGCTTGGGGTTGACGATGCATTTTTCCAGGAACACTTCCGCCGAGCCGAAGGCCTTGGTGGCCTCGGAGATGACACGGGGGAAGTTCTGCTCCAGCTCTTCACGGCTGTTGCAGCGGCGGATGCCACGCCCGCCGCCACCGGAGGTGGCCTTGAGCATCACCGGGTAACCGATGCGGTCACCCTCGCGCAGGGCTTCATGGATATCGGCGACGTTGCCTTCGGTGCCGGGCGTGACCGGCACACCGGCCGCGATCATGGTGCGACGCGCTTCGGTCTTGTCGCCCATGCGGCGAATGACATCAGCGGACGGGCCGATGAACTTGATTCCACGTTCGGCGCAGATTTCCGCCAGTTCGGCGTTTTCCGACAGGAAACCGTAGCCTGGATGCAAGGCATCACAGCCGGTCTCGACAGCAAGGTTCACCAGCTTGCGCGGGTTCAGGTAGCCGGCCAGGGGCTCGGCACCGATGCTGTAGGCCTCGTCGGCGCGCTTGACGTGCAAGGCGTGACGGTCGGCGTCGGCATAGATCGCGACGGAGCGAATGCCCATCTCGGCGCAGGCACGCACGATCCGAACTGCGATCTCACCCCGGTTGGCGATCAGGATTTTTGTTATCACTGGAGTCTTCCCAAAGCCGTAGGAACAGACGATCCGGTTCTACCGGTCGGCGCGTGACCAGACGTCGCTGGCCAGTCGCATATTCACCCTAGCGCTGAAGGACGATAAACAAAAATCAATATTTGTTAGGGGCAGTATTAGCAAAAGCTTATAGTTAGGTAACAAGGTTTTGCCGGAGCACTGGAGAAAATGCGTAAGTCCTTGATGCGTATGACTTTGCGTCAGCTGCAGGTGTTCAACGAGGTGTGTGATCTGCGCTCCTACAGCCGGGCGGCCGAGGAGATGGCGCTGACGCAACCCGCCGTTAGTCTACAGATCCGCCAACTCGAGGAGCTGGTCGGCCAGCCGCTGTTCGAGTACGTCGGCAAGAAGCTCTACCTGACCGAGGCGGCCGAGGCGCTGCAACGCGCCAGCCGGGATATCTTCGGGCGCCTGGAGAACCTCGACATGCAGCTGTCGGACCTGCAGGGCTCATTGCAGGGGCAGCTGAAACTGGCGATCGAGTCCAGCGCCAAGTACTTCGTGCCACACCTGTTCGCCGCCTTCAAGCAGCGCCACCCGGAGGTCAACCTCACCCTCACGGTGGTCAACCGGGCCCAGGCGATCCGGCGCCTTTCGGACAACCGCGACGACCTGACCATCATGTCCATGGTGCCCCAGGACATGGGTCTGGAATTCCTGCCCTTCCTCAACAACCCGATCATCGCCGTGGCACCGCCGGACCACCCGCTGTGCAAGCTGGAGCAACTGCGCCTGCAGGACCTCGAACCTCATACCCTGCTGGTTCGCGAGCAGGGCTCGGGCACGCGCAAGGCCTGCGAGGAGTTCTTCAAGGACAAGCGCGTGCACTTCACCCAGACCCTCGAGGTAGCCTCAACCGATGCCCAGCGCGAATGCGTGGTGGCCGGCCTGGGCATCGCCCTGCTGACCCGCCACGCAGTCAATTTGGAGCTGGCCACCGGCGTGCTCAGGGAACTGCCGGTGGAGGAGTTGCCGCTGTACCGCAGCTGGTGCCTGGTGCAATCCAAAAGCAAGCGCCAGTCGCCGGTCGCCTTGGCGTTCCAGGCGTTCATCCGCGGCGAACGTGCGCAAATCAGTGGGCTTGTTGAGCGTTTCTCGGGGAAGTTGCCGCCGATACCTGCCACACCGTGATGTCCTGCAGGTCGGGGTAGTCGGCCAGTTCGCGCAGCAGCTGGCGCTGGTCGCAGTAGCTTTCGATCGCGCGACGGAACTCCATGCGGCGCTGGTCCTTTTCCTGTTGCTTGCGAGCCTTGGCGTTGGGTTGGTACACACCTGCGTGATCATGTGCCATTGCCTTTCTCCCAGATAGGATGCGGGAGTTTCAGACTGGCAAGCTTGTTTTGCCGTTTCGCTGCCAAAGGGTGACAGATCGATGAATTCTGTCGGCCCATTCGCGGGTAAACCCGCTCCCACAGATTCACCACAGCACCTGAGGCTGGAGGGGAATCCTGTGGGAGCGGGTTTACCCGCGAATGGGCCGGTACAGGCGATCAGTCGTCGGTGGCCTTGATCGACTTCGGCGACAAACGCAGGCTGCGCAAGCTGCGCTTCACGCTCTTGAGGTGGTTGACCAGGCTTGGCCCACGGGCCATGGCCACGCCCATGGCCAGCACGTCGATCACCACCAGGTGGGCGATACGCGAGGTCAGCGGGGTGTAGATCTCGGTGTCTTCATGCACATCGATGGCCAGGTTGACCGTCGACAATTCGGCCAGCGGCGTCTGGCTCGGGCACAGGGTGATCAGGTTGGCGCCGCTTTCACGCACCAGGTTGGCGGTGATCAGCAGGTCCTTGGAACGCCCCGACTGCGAAATGCACACCGCCACATCGCCCGGCTTCAGGGTGACCGCTGACATCGCCTGCATGTGCGGGTCGGAATAGGCCGCGGCGCTGAGCAGCAGGCGGAAGAACTTGTGCTGGGCATCGGCCGCGACCGCGCCGGAAGCGCCAAAACCGTAGAACTCCACGCGCTGGGCCTGGGCCATGGCGGTCACCGCCTGCTGCAGCGCTTGCGGGTCGAGGTGCTCGCGCACTTCCATCAGCGTGTGCAGGGTGGTGTCGAAGATCTTCAGGCTGTAGTCGGCGACCGAGTCGTCTTCATGGATGGCAAACTGGCCGAAACTGGCGCCGGCGGCCAGGCTCTGCGCCAGCTTGAGCTTGAGGTCCTGGAAGCCCGAACAGCCTATCGCCCGGCAGAAGCGCACGATGGTTGGCTCGCTGATCCCCACGCTGTGCGCCAGGTCGGCCATCGAGCTGTGCATGACGGCAGCCGGATCGAGCAGCACATGGTCGGCCACTTTGAGTTCCGATTTACGCAGCAGGTGCCGCGATTGGTCGATATGTTGCAACAGATTCACGGGCTGGACTCGGTTATGATCGGCGTGCCGGGATGTAGCTTTCTTGTAGTTATACTACATGCTTGCCAACCCGCCCAGCTAAACGAACGTGGAGAGTGGTGGTTTGACGATTCCTTGCGACATCCTGGTCTTCGGCGGCACGGGCGACCTGGCCCTGCACAAACTGCTCCCGGCGCTCTACCACCTGTATCGCGAGGCCCGCCTGCACAACGCCGTGCGAATCATTGCCCTGGCCCGGCGCAACCTTTCGCGCAACGACTACCTCAAGCTCGCCGAACGCCACTGCCGGGCGCAGATCGCCCGCCAGGACTTCGACGAGGACGTCTGGCAGCGCTTCTGCGCACGCCTGGACTATTTCCCCATGGACGCCGCGCAAAGCGCCGACTTCGGTCGCCTGGCCCGCTACCTGGGCGAACCTGGCGGGTTGACCCGGATCTTCTACCTGGCCACCGCGCCCAAGCTGTTCGTGCCCATCGCCAACCACCTGCGCATCGCCGGCCTTGCCGACAGCGAGGCGCGCATCGTGCTGGAGAAGCCCATCGGTCACTCGCTGGAGTCGGCCACCGCGATCAACGAGGCCATCGGTGCGGTGTTCAGCGAACCGCAGGTGTTCCGCATCGACCACTACCTGGGCAAGGAAACCGTGCAGAACCTCATGGCGCTGCGCTTTGCCAATGCCCTGCTGGAGCCGGTGTGGCGCAACGGCCAGGTCGACCATGTGCAGATCAGCGTCTGCGAGACCCTTGGCGTGGAAAACCGCGGCGCCTACTACGACCGTGCCGGCGCCACCCGCGACATGCTGCAGAACCACCTGCTGCAATTGCTCTGCCTGGTGGCCATGGAGCCGCCGGCGCAGTTCGAGGCCGAGGCGGTGCGCGACGAAAAGGTGAAGATCCTCCGCGCGCTCAAGCCCATCACCGGCCAGGACGTGCAGGACAAGACCGTGCGCGGCCAGTACGGCGCCGGCAAGATCGGCGGCCAGGAAGTACCGGCCTACTACTTCGAGAAGGACGTGGACAACGACAGCGACACCGAGACCTTCGTCGCGGTGCAGGCGCACATCGACAACTGGCGCTGGGCCGGCGTGCCCTTCTACCTGCGCACCGGCAAGCGCATGGCGCGGCGCTCGTCGCAGATCGTCATCCAGTTCAAGCCGGTGCCCCACGAGCTGTTCAGCGGCGGCCAGGTCAACCAGTTGCTGATCCAGCTACAGCCGGACGAGCACATCAGCCTGCGCATGATGACCAAGAGCCCGGGCAAGGGCATGCGCCTGGCACCGGTCGAACTGGACCTGAACCTCGCCCAGGCCTTCGCCCAGACCCGCCGCTGGGACGCCTACGAGCGGCTGCTGCTGGATGTGCTGGAAGGCGACTCGACACTGTTCATGCGCCGCGACGAGGTCGAGGCCGCCTGGGCCTGGATCGACCCGATCCTGCAGGGCTGGGAGGAGCACTTCCAGGCGCCACGTCCCTACCCCGCCGGCAGCAATGGCCCGGAACAGGCCAACAGCCTGTTGGCCCGCCAAGGCCAGGCCTGGCACCTGTAGGAGCGGCCTTGTGTCGCGAACGGGCTGCAAAGCAGCCCCGACAACTCCAAGCCGGGCGCCTATTATCAACGCCTTGAAAAGGCTGACCTTCAGCGCAACAGGTCGGCCGTCGAGCGATCAAGCAGCGCGCGGAACGAGATCGCGTCCACCGGCCGGCTGATCAGGTAACCCTGCACCTCGTCACAGCCGTGCTCGCGCAGGAACTGCAATTGCTCGCGGGTTTCCACCCCTTCGGCCACTACCTTCAGTCGCAGGCTCTTGGCCATGGCAATGATCGCCCGGGTGATCGCCGCGTCCTGAGTCCCTTCTAACAGACCACGGATGAATGCCTGGTCGATCTTCACGTAGTCGACCGGGAACCGTTTGAGGTAGCTCAGCGACGAGTAGCCGGTGCCGAAATCGTCGATGGCCAGCTTCACCCCCAGCGCGTGCAGCTGTTCGAAGGTGGTGATGATGTGCTCGACGCTGTCCAGCAACTGGCTTTCGGTCAGCTCCAACTCCAGCAGGTGCGGCGCCAGGCCTGACTCCTGCAGGACCTGGCGCACCAGGCTGACCAGTTTGCCCTGGCGCAGCTGGTACACCGACAGGTTGACCGAAACGCGCACCTCCAGGCCCTGGCGCAACCATTCGCACGCCTGCCAGCAAGCCTGGCGCAGCACGAACTCACCCATGGGCGCGATCAGCCCGGTCTCCTCGGCCAGGCCGATGAACTCACCGGGCGGCACCATGCCCCACTCGGGGTGCAGCCAGCGCACCAACGCCTCGGCCGCATGCAGCTGGCCGGTGCGCAGGCACAGCTTGGGCTGGTAGTAGACTAGCAACTGGCGCTCGTCGATGGCCTTGCGCAGCTGGTTCTCCAGTTGCAGGCGCTCCAGGGTGCTGGCGCGCAAGCTCTCGGTGTAGAACTGGAAGCTGTCGCCGCCCAGATGCTTGGCATGCTGCTTGGCCATGTCGGCCTGGCTGACCAGGGCATTGAGGTCCTGGGTGGCGTCGGACAACAGGCTGATACCTACCGAGGCGCTGATCACCACCTCGTGCCCACCGACGCGCTGGGGTACGCGCAGCTTGTCGAGCAGCCGGGTGGTGACGCGCACCAGGCTCGACAGGTTGGTGTAGCCGTCGAACAGCACGGCGAATTCGTCGCCGGACAGGCGCGCCACGGTGTCGGCCTCCGGCACCGCGTTGGCCAGGCGCTGGGCCATCTTCTTGAGCAGCTGGTCCGCCAGTTCATGGCCCAGGCTCTCGTTGAGCAGCTTGAAACGGTCCAGGTCCACATGCAGCAGCGCCAGGCTGCGGCCGTTCAGGCGCATGCGCTGCGCCGCCTCGTGCAGGCGCAGGCGGAACAGCGCGCGATTGGCCAGCCCGGTGAGGTCGTCGTAATGCGCCAGGTAGCGCAGGCGCTCCTCGGATTCGCGGCGTGCGGACAGGTCGGTGAAGAAGCCGACGATGTTGACGATCCGTCCCCGAGGGTCATTCACGCTGTTCAGTTGCAGCCACTGCGGGTAGAGCTCGCCGTTCTTGCGCGCCTCGACCAGCTCTCCCTGCCAGCGACCCTGCTGCTCCAGGGCCTGGTCGATAGCCTGGCTGTGGCGCCGGGCATCGCGGCTGCAAGGCAGTTCCAGGGCATTGCGGGCGATCAGCTCGGCCCGGCCGTAGCCGGTGACATCGCAGAAGGCCTGGTTCACCGCCAGCAACTGGAAGTCCGCATCGAGAATGGCGATCCCTTCGCTGGCCGCCTCGAACACCGTCGCGGCCAGGCGCTGCTGCTCTTCCTGTTCCTTCTGCACAGTGATGTCGCGGCGGGTGCCGAGCATGCGCAGGACCTTGCCCTGGCTATCGGACTCCACCGCCCGCCCGCGGTCCTCGATCCAGCACCAGTGGCCTTGGGCGTGGCGTATGCGGTACTCGACCCGGTAGTCCTCGGTGCGCCCCTTGAGGTGCTCGACCAGCGTGCGCCGCAGCACGGGCAGGTCGTCGGGATGCAGCCGCGGCTTGAGGTCGGCGCGCACCGAGCGGACCTGCTCCGGATCCAGGCCAAATAAAGTGTGCAACTGGGTGTGGTGGACCTCGTCGGTTTCCAGGTTCCAGTCCCACAGTCCGAGCTCACTGGCCTGCAAGGCCAGGGCCAGGCGCTGCTCGCTCTTGCTCAGGGCCTGGTTGGCCAGATCCAGCTCATGACTGCGTTGGGCCACCCGCTGCTCGAGGCCGGCATGGGCCTTGCGCAGGTCGTCCTCGGCCCGGCGTCGTTGGGCGATCTCGGCGCTGAGCTGACGGTTGAGGCCCTCGCCATGGCGCTGGGCGTTCTGCAGGTGCTCGATCAGCGCCTGGTTCTGGAAGCGGCGCAGCAGGCCGCGCTCGATCAGGCGATTGACCTGCCAGGCCACCACCATCAGCGCCACCAGCAGGATCAGCCCCAGCCAGCCCCAGCCGCGCTGGTGCCCGGCGTCATAGACGAACAGAAACGCGATCGGCGGCAGCAGGCACGGCAGGGCGAAGCTGAGAAACGCCGGCAGGCTCACCGCGTAGGCGACACTGGCGGACAACGCCGCCGCGCCGAGCAGGCCGAAGACCCAGGCCTGCTGCACGAAGTTGTCCGCCGGCGCCAGGGCGATGACCGCGCTGGCCAAGGTCAGGCCGCTGAACGCCGAGCCGAGCAGGAACATGCGCCGCCAGGTCGGCTTGGCCTGGCGCGCCGGCGTCGCCGCGTCGAAGGCCGCCACCTGGATCACCCGCAGCGCCACCAGCGCCAGCAACCAGGCCAGCCACACCCCGACCAGCAGATAGCGCGCAGGGCTCCACAGCAGCCAGGCGCAGAGCAGGCCGTTGAGCAGCATGAACAAGGTGGGCAACAACGAGCCCTGGTACAGCAGGCGAGTACGCTCGATCGACAGCTGGGTGGCGAATTGCCTGCGAACGCTCCTTGTCGTCTCCGGCGATGCTCCGATCGCCCCGCAATCCTGGGTCATATTGGCTGGTTTCTTTTGTGTTCTTGTTATGGCTGACCGCAAATGTGCAGGGAGCATACACAAGCACCGCGTCGGACCAAACTGCTCTGCGTCATGATTTCGAAAATGTCTGCTGCGTCCAGGTCTGACCGCTCAACCACGGGTGCCGGGCAAGACCACCGATGAACGGTCGAGCGTCCGCCCGGCGATTTGCACCCGGGGCGTTTGCCCCTGCCTTCGCGCGGCCATAGAATGCCCGGATGCATAATGACGACCTCTCCCTCCTGCTGAACTCCCTCAACGACGCTCAACGCCAGGCCGTGGCGGCCTCGGTGGGGCGCCAACTGGTTCTGGCCGGCGCCGGCTCGGGCAAGACCCGCGTGCTGGTGCACCGCATCGCCTGGCTGATCCAGGTCGAGCAGGCCTCGCCGCACTCGATCCTGTCGGTGACCTTCACCAACAAGGCCGCGGCGGAAATGCGCCAGCGGATCGAGCAACTGCTGGGCATCAACCCGGCCGGCATGTGGGTCGGCACCTTCCACGGCCTGGCCCACCGCCTGCTGCGGGCGCACTGGCAGGAGGCGGGGCTGGCGCAGAACTTCCAGATCCTCGACAGCGACGACCAGCAGCGCCTGATCAAGCGGGTGATCCGCGAGATGGGCCTGGACGAGCAGAAATGGCCGGCGCGCCAGGTCCAGTGGTTCATCAACGGGCAGAAGGACGAAGGCCTGCGCCCACGCCATATCCAGGCCAGCGGCGACCTGTTCCTGGCCACCATGCGCGACATCTATGTCGCCTACGAGCAGGCCTGCGACCGCGCCGGGGTCATCGACTTCTCCGAGCTGCTGCTGCGCGCCCTCGATCTGTGGCGAGACCACCCGGACCTGCTCAGGCACTACCAGCGCCGCTTCCGCCACCTGCTGGTGGACGAGTTCCAGGACACCAACGCCGTGCAGTACGCCTGGTTGCGCCTGCTGGCCTCCGGTGGCGACAGCCTGATGGCGGTGGGCGACGACGACCAGTCGATCTACGGCTGGCGTGGCGCCAAGATCGAGAACATCCACCAGTACACCGCCGACTTCCCGGACGCCGAGCTGATCCGCCTGGAGCAGAACTACCGCTCCACCGGCGGCATCCTCAAGGCCGCCAACGCCCTGATCGCCAACAACAGCGGGCGCCTGGGCAAGGAACTGTGGACCGACATGGGCGAAGGCGAGCCGCTGACGCTCTACGCCGCTTACAACGAGCATGACGAAGCGCGCTACGTGGTCGAGACCATCGAAAGCCTGATCAAGCAGGGCAACGCGCGTAACGAAGTGGCCATCCTGTACCGCTCCAACGCCCAGTCGCGGGTGCTGGAAGAGGCCCTGCTGCGCGAACGCATCCCGTACCGCATCTATGGCGGCCAGCGCTTCTTCGAGCGCGCCGAGATCAAGAACGCCATGGCCTACCTGCGCCTGCTCGAAGGTCGCGGCAACGACGCGGCGCTAGAGCGGGTGATCAACGTGCCGCCACGGGGCATCGGCGAAAAGACCGTTGAGGCCATCCGCGACCACGCCCGCCACAGCCAGCTGTCGATGTGGGAAGCCATGTGCCAGCTGCTCGCCGCCAAGGCCCTCAAGGGCCGCGCCGCCAGCGCCCTGGGCGCGTTCATCGAGCTGCTCGAGAACCTCGCCGCCAAGGTGCTGGACATGCCGCTGCACCTGATGACCCAGACGGTCATCGAGCAGTCCGGGCTGATCGTCTATCACCAGGAAGAAAAAGGCGAGAAAGGCCAGGCCCGGGTGGAAAACCTTGAGGAACTGGTCAGCGCGGCGCGCAACTTCGAGACCAGTGACGAAGACGCCGACCTCTCGCCGCTGTCGGCGTTCCTCGGCCACGCTTCGCTGGAGGCTGGCGACACCCAGGCCGACGAGCACGAGGACAGCATCCAGCTGATGACCCTGCACAGTGCCAAGGGCCTGGAGTTCCCGTACGTGTTCCTGGTAGGCATGGAGGAAGGCCTGTTCCCGCACAAGATGAGCCTGGAAGAGCCCGGTCGTCTTGAAGAGGAGCGCCGCCTGGCCTACGTGGGGATTACCCGGGCCATGCGCCAGCTGGTCATGACCTACGCCGAGACCCGTCGACTATATGGCAGCGAGACCTACAACAAGGTGTCGCGCTTCGTCCGGGAGATCCCCGCCGGACTGGTGCAGGAGGTGCGCCTGTCGAACACCGTCAGCCGTCCGTTCGGTGGCGCGAAGACGCCGGCCAGCAGCCTGTTCGCCAACGCCAGCATCCCGCAGACCGCCTTCAGCCTCGGCCAGCGGGTGCAGCATGCGGTGTTCGGCGAGGGCGTAATCCTCAACTTCGAGGGCTCCGGGGCCCAGGCACGGGTGCAGGTGAACTTCTCCGAGGGCAGCAAATGGCTGATGCTGGGCTACGCCAAGCTGGAAGCTATCTGACTGGACTGAACGACACGCGCCTGTAGGAGCGGCCTCGTGCCGCGAAAGGGCCGCAAAGCGGCCCCGGCAATTTCAGCGTCACACCGCAACAGGGGCTGCTGCGCAGCCCTTTCCGGCCGGTCCGACGCCTCGGCAAGGCCGCTCCTACAGGTGAACGCGTAGATCCGGGCGATCAGGCAAAAGCTCGAAACATCTTGTCGCTGGCTATGTCTGCCAGTTCATGTGCACCATGACGCGCGTGCAATCCACACAAACGGGAATCCCCATCTTATGCAACGTTTTCTTAGCATCGCTCTGGCGCTCTGCGTCGGCCTGACGCTGAGCCTCGACGCCAACGCCAAGCGCTTCGGTGGTGGCAAGAGCTCGGGCTCCGCGCCTATCCACCAGACCCGCCAGGCCACCCCGACCACGCCTGCCGCCGCCCCGACCGCTCCTGGCCGCGCACCCGCTGCCGCCAGCGGTGCCTCGCGCTGGCTGGGCCCACTCGCCGGCCTCGCCGCCGGTGGCCTGCTGGCCTCCATGTTCATGGGCGACGGCTTCGACGGCATGCAGATCCTCGATTTCCTGATCATGGGCCTGATCGCCTTCCTGGTCTTCCGCTTCATCGCCGCGCGCCGTCGCCAGCAGCAGCCGCAACACGCTGCCGCCGGCCACGCCCCGTACCAGCGCGAAGCACAGCCGCAGGCCGCACCGCAGTCGATCTTCGGCGGCTCCGCCGCACCGGTCGCCTCGCCTGTGATCAACGCCCCGGCCTGGTTCAACGAAGCCAGCTTCCTGTCCGCCGCCCGTTCGCACTTCCAGTCGCTGCAGCAGCACTGGGACGCCAACGAGATGGACAAGATCGCCGAGTTCGTCACCCCGCAGATGCTCGAGTTCCTCAAGCGCGAGCGCGCCGAGCAGGGTGAAGGCTTCCAGTCCACCTACATCGACGACCTCGATGTGCAACTCGACGGCGTCGACGAGCGCGCCGACCAGACCGACGCCACCCTGACCTTCCGTGGCGTGTCGAAGACCTCGCGCTTCGACCAGGGCGAAGCCTTCAGCGAAAGCTGGCACATGGTTCGCGCCCATGGCGAAAACCAGCCTTGGCTGCTGGCCGGTATCCGCCAAAACGGTTAACCGTCGCACGTTGCAGAAAAAACCCCGGGCCTGTCCCGGGGTTTTTGCTTTTGCCAGAGCGGCCTACTAGGGTATAACGCGCAGCGTTGTCATAAGGTCAGAGGATGTGAACCGTGGAAGAAGTGATCGAACAACTCCGTGAAGCCAACGAGCCGGTACCGGTGCCGCTGGAGCTGCCGGACGAGGATCAGCTGGTCGAGATCGAGGAAGAGCTGTTCATCAACATCCCGTTCGTGTTCAAGGAATACCTGCTGACCGTCAGCGACGTGGTGTACGGTAGCCTCGAGCCGGTGACCGTGACCGATCCGCAATCCCACACCTACCTGCCGGAAGTGGCGGCCAACGCCTGGGACGCCGGTGTGCCCCGCGATCTCATTCCCATCTGCCAGGACGGAGACGACTACTACTGCGTCGAAGAGGACGGCACCGTGGTGCTGTGGTCCGGCGAAGAAGAAATCGTCACCGAGGAAAGCTGGGAATCGGTCTGGCACTGGGCACGGGATGTCTGGCTGGAAAGCTGAATGAGAAATACCCGCATAAAGTGATGGCTTATAGCTACCAATCACTCGTAGAATCGCCAGGCTCTCTGCGCCTGGCGACACTGCTACCGCTCCATCCCCTCGGACGACGGTGAAATCTTGCGCAGAAAGCGTTAACCGCCCGCTCAGTGCGAATGATCGCGGCTGTTCTCCAGCGTCTCCAGCAACGCCACCTGCATCCGCGTATGCACCCGGATCAACCAGCGCCACAGCAGCGCCACCACCACCGCCGCCACCACCACGATGACCAGCAGCAGTTCGCTGGTCGGCAGGATGCTTGCCGACAAGGCCGACAGCAGCAGGAAGATCACCAGCAGTGACAGCAGCGGAATCACCTCGGCGATCACCCGCCGTACCCGCTGGGTATGCCGCCCGGCCATCTCGGGCTTGACGCCCATCTCCGCCAGCAGCATCGACAACGCCTTGAGCTTGCGATACGCCGCGATCAGGAACGGCAGCGACAACAGCAATGCCGCGCCCCAGATCATCGCCTTCTGCTGGCCGGCGTCCGCCACCCACTCGCTCAACCAGCTGCCGATGCGCCCGGCGAAGTAGCCGCCACTGAAGAAGATCGCGATCACCAGCGCCAGGTTGACCCCGACTTGCAGCAGAATGCGTCGAATCATCGCCGCCAGCATGGCCCCCTCGCCCTGCGGCTGGATGCTGCGCAACCACTCGCCGTACAACGACAGCACCCGTGCCACGCGGCTCGGCACCACCTTGCCCAGCCTGATCGACAACGGATCGGCGGCACGGATCAGGTACGGTGTCAGCAAGGTGGTGATGGCCGACACCGCCACTGCGACCGGATAGAGAAAGTCACTGGTGACCTGTAGGGTCACCCCCAGGGCGGCGATGATGAAGGAGAACTCGCCGATCTGCGAAAGCCCCATCCCCACGCGCAACGAGGTGCGCCCGTCGTTGCCGGCGATGAACGCGCCCAAGCCGCAGGAGAGCATCTTGCCCAGTACCACCGCCAGGGTGATGACCACGATCGGCCAGGCGTACTCGACCAGGATCGACGGGTCGATCATCAAGCCGATGGCGACGAAGAAGATGGCGCTGAACAGGTCGCGAACCGGCTCGATCAGGCGCTCGATCTTCAGCAGCTGGCGCGACTCGGCCATGATCGCACCGATCAGGAAGGCGCCGAGCACCATGCTGTACTCGAGCTTGACCACCAGCAGGCAGAAGCCGAAACACAGGCCCAGCACGGTGATCAGCAGCATCTCGTTGCTTTCGAATTTCGCCACGTAGGCCAGCAGCCGCGGCACCAGCAGGATGCCGATGACCAGCGCGACGATCATGAACAGCGACAGCTTGCCCACGGTGGAGAACACTTCGCCGGAGCTCACCGAGCCACTGACGGCGATGCCCGACAGCAGTGCGATGATACCGATGCCGAGGATGTCCTCGACGATCAACACGCCGAAGATCAGCTGGGCGAAACGCTCGTTCTTCATCTTCAGGTCGTTGAGCGCCTTGACGATGATGGTGGTCGAGGAGATCGCCAGGATCGCCCCGAGGAACAGCGAATCCATGGTGTTCCAGCCGAACCAGCGACCGATCTCGAAACCGATCCAGATCATCAGCACGATTTCCAGGAAGGCCGCGATGAAGGCCGTGGCGCCGACCTTGAACAGCTTGCGCAGGCTGAACTCCAGGCCCAGGCAGAACATCAGGAAGATCACCCCCAGCTCGGCCAGGGTCTTGATGGTGTCTTCGTCGTGGATCAGGCCGAACGGCGGCGTATGCGGGCCGATGATGAAACCAGCGACGATATAACCCAGCACCACCGGCTGCTTGAGGCGATGAAAGAGGATGGTGACCACCCCGGCAACCAGCATGATCACCGCCAGGTCCTGGATGAAGCTGATGGCATGCATGGCGTGATACTCCTTGTTTTCAGTGCTCGGGGCGAACCGCTCCTCTGCCGGACGATCCTTCGGCGCGGAGCAGGCACATACTCTTGTGATAGACGCAAAAGCCCACGTTGCATGGGCGTCGTCAGGTTAACATCGCGCCTTGCCACAAATTGCCGATGCAATATGCAGAAACAGATCGGCCGATTCGACACCGCCCATGGCAAGATTGGCGTGACGATGGAGCGTCAGCCGACGTCCCGTACCAGGATGGGAAACCTCAACGAGGGGAAACAGAAGTGTCTGCAGATACCCGCCCCGAATCCGTGCAAATTCACCGTGAGCTCTCTATGGAACCTGGAAACGCCCAGCTGACCATGACCGTCCTGATGACACCGGACATGGCCAATTTCTCTGGCAACGTACACGGCGGCACCCTGCTCAAGTACCTCGACGAAGTCGCCTATGCCTGCGCCAGCCGCTATGCCGGCACTTATGTGGTGACCCTGTCGGTGGACCAGGTGATTTTCCGCGAACCGGTGCATGTCGGCGAGCTGGTGACCTTCCTCGCCTCGGTCAACTACACCGGCAACACCTCGATGGAGGTGGGCATCAAGGTGGTCACCGAGAACATCCGCGAGCGCTCGGTACGCCACTCCAACAGCTGCTTCTTCACCATGGTCGCGGTGGACGACGACCGTCGCCCGGTGAAGGTGCCGCCGCGCCAGCCGCAGAGCAGCGAGGAGAAGCGCCGCTTCCTGCAAGGCCAGCAACGCCGCCAGATCCGCCAGGAGCTGGAACAGCGTTACCAGAACCTCAAGGCTGATTCGATCTAGTACATCAGGCGCTGCGCCTCGAAGCGCACCCGTGGATGGGCGATGCGATCCTGGGCCCGCACCAGCTGCAGTTCATAGCTGGTACAGGCCTGGGTTTCCAGCAGCACCTCATGTACCGCGGCGGCGGTGAATTCGAAAGCCTGCAACCAGTCGTCACCCAGCAGCACGCGGGCGAGGAACAGCCCGGAGGTCAGGTCGCCCACGCCCACCGGCTGGCGTGGGAAGGCCAGCAAGGGCCGGCGCAGGTGCCAGCTGGCATCACGGGTCACCAGCAGCATCTCGAAGGCGTCGTCCGCCCGCTGTGGATAATTCAGGTGCTTGACCAGCACCACCTGCGGCCCGCGCTCCAGCAACCCGCGCGCCATGCTCACGCAATCGTCCAGGGACTGCGCGCGACGGCCACAGAAGCTATCCAGCTCGAGCTGGTTCGGGCACAGGATATCGGCCTTGGCGACGGCCTCCTCGAGCAGGAACTCGCTGACCTCTGCCGGTACGATGCAGCCCTTCTCGGCATGCCCCATGACCGGGTCGCACAGGTACAAGGCCTTAGGATTGACCGCCTTGATCCGCTCGACGCCGGCCAGGATCGCCCGCCCCTGCTCGGCACTGCCCAGGTAGCCCGACAACACCGCATCGCAGTGGCCCAGCTCACCGATATTGGAAATGCCTTCCACCAACGCGGGAATTTGCGCTGGGGCAAGCACTTCCCCAGCCCACTGTCCATACTGAGTATGGTTGGAGAACTGTACGGTGTTGAGCGGCCAGACGTTGACCCCAACCCGCTGCATGGGAAACACCGCGGCGCTGTTGCCGGCGTGTCCAAAGACCACGTGGGACTGAATGGCGAGCAGGTGCGGCGTACGTTTCATGCGGGACGATTCCGAAACTGTGTGAATAAGTGTGCGGCCCGCAGTATGAACCCGATTGCCATCTGTACGACAGGCCAGAGACGCAGTTAAGCTGGATCGACCTGTCTGGAGCTTACGCAAATGCTGACCCTGGAAAACCTCTTCGTCCTGATGCTGGTGGCGACCGCAGGCGCCTGGCTGTGGCACAACCACGGGCTGCGCGAAAAGGCCCTGGCACGGGTCAAGCAGCATTGCGCCAAGCTCGACCTGGAACTGCTCGACGACGCCGTGGCGCTCAAACGCATCGCCTTCGTGCGTGACGCCAATGGCAGGAAGCGCCTGGCGCGCATCTACAACTTCGAGTTCACCGTCACCGGTGAACAACGCCACCCCGGCACCGTCACCCAGTTCGGCGCCCACACCATGCAGATTGAACTCGCGCCCTATCCGTTCGAGATCAAGACCCCGCCGCGTACCGACAACGTCATCGAGATGCAGCAGTGGCGCCAGGAACATAACCGCTGGCGCAATTGATCAACGGATCAACGGATCAGCTGGCAGCCGCCGATGGCCGCTTGCAGGGCCTGCAAGGGTTGCGGTCGATCGAAGATCAGCTCGATACGCGAGTCCTTGCGCCATTCGCTGGAACGCCACTCCAGCGTCCCGCCTTCCAGGCCGTTGAACGACTGCCAGCCTTCCGTGCTGTGGATAACACCCTTCGCCCGGCGCCACACCCATTGCTCGAGAACACCGCGCAGCACCGCATTGTCGAAGCATTGGTCGGGATGCCAGCGCCAGCCGACGCTCCAACCTCCCTCCCCCTGCTGAAACTGGCAGATCGGCTGTCGTGGATCGGTCCACAGGGTGGGCAACGGCACTGCACCGTTATCCACAGGCAGGCTGCCAAGGTCGAGAGTGCCTACTGCTACGGGGGTTGAAACAGGCAATACAGCAAGCGACAGTACCCCGTGATCCGTCCAGCATGACGGTATTGCGGGTAGTGATGCAGTTATCAACAAGCGTTCGGCTTCATCCACAACGCTCGCCTTGTTGAACACCAGCATCCCCGCTTTCGCCAGTGCCTGGTGCTGAGCCTCAGGCAGGACGCCGCCCCGGGACAGGGCTGCGGCATCCAGCACCATCAGCAGTGGCTGGACCGACAGTACGCCAGTCCAGGGTGGGCGTCCCAGTTGCTCCAGCAACTCGAGCGGGTGACCAAGGCCGGACGGTTCGATGAACAGGCGGTCCGGGCGCGCCTTGCGCAGCAAACGGCCAAGCCCCACCTGGAACGGCGCGCCATTGACGCAGCACAAGCAGCCTCCCGCCACTTCACCGATGGCGATGCCCACCTCGTCGCGGCTGAGCAAGGCGGCATCGAGGCCGACCTGGCCGAACTCGTTGACCAGCACGGCCCAGCGCTCGCCGGCTGGACGCTGCTCCAGCAGGTGGCGGATCAGGCTGGTCTTGCCGGCGCCGAGGGGGCCGGCGATCACATGGGTGGGAATGTCCTGCAGCATGGCTCGGTATCGGGGGGGATTGATGGCAGTCTATACCGCCGGGCCCCGCGATTCATGCCAACCAGTCCAGGCTCAGCAACAATCGGCGCTCCCCGGCAGGCGTCAGCGGTGATCGGTGCACCAATCCCGCGCCCTCGTTGCCCAGCCACTTCTCGCCCTTGAGCAGGGCCACCTCTCCCGCCGTCAGGCGCCGAACGTTATCCACAGGCGGTAACGACTGCTGCAAGCGCGCGCGATCGATCGCTCCCTCCGCCAGCCATTCGCTGCCCGCGCCGGCATAGGTGCTGAGCAGGCGCACCGGCACATGGTCCACATGCATGCGCGGACACATCGCCCCGTCCAGTACCCGCACGCGTACACCGAGACGACGGGCTCCCAGCAGGCAGGTATAGGCGGCCACCAGCCAGGCCACATCCGCGACGAAACCGTCATAGCCGTGCAGATCAGCGGCCTCCCTGAGCAAACCGGGCAAGGCCGGCGGGTGGCGTTCATCCACCTCGATCACCCGCTCATCGGCCAGGGACTGGCCAAGACTGAGCACCAGGTTGGCGAAGTCCTCCACCTGGGCCGGCAGGCGGCGCTGCCAGACCGCCAGGTTGACGCCATCCTGAAGAATGTCGGTCATCACCTGGGGCGACTCACCGAACACCTGGCGGATATCCACAGTCATGCCACCGCGTCCTCATGCCAGGCACCGAAAGGATCGGGTAGCCGCAGCCAGGCCATCGGTCCAGTTTCCATCTCCTCGTCCGTGAGCAGGCAGGCCTCCAACTCTGTGGATAACCGCTGGAAGTCGATGTTCTGCCCGATGAACACCAGTTCCTGGCGGCAATCGCCGCTTTCCACCGACCACTGCTTGAGGATCGCCGCGGTGTTCTCTTCGTCCTGCGGCCATTGCTCGCGTGGCACGAAGCGCCACCAGCGCCCCGCCAGGCCGTGACGCATCATGCCACCGGCCTGGGACCAGCTCCCGGCCTCCTGATACTTGCTGGCCAGCCAGAAGAAGCCCTTGGAACGCAGCAACCGGCCGTTGCTCCAGGGCGTGTGGATAAAATCGAAGAAGCGCTGCGGGTGGAACGGCCGACGAGCCTGCCAGGTGCTGGCGGCGATGCCGTATTCCTCGGTTTCGGGTACATGCTCGCCCCGCAGTTCGCGCAGCCACCCCGGAGCCTGGGCTGCCTGGTCGAAATCGAACAGGCCGGTATCGAGGATGCGCGACAGCGCCACCTGGCCCATCACCATCGGCACGATCTGCGCCCGGGCATTGAGGCTGCGCAGGATGGCCACCAGCTCCTCGCGGTCAGACTGGCTGATCAGGTCGATCTTGCTCAGCAACAGCACGTCGGCGAATTCGACCTGCTCGATCAACAGGTCACTGATCGAGCGCTCGTCCTGCTCACCCAAGGTCTCGCCACGGCTGGCGAGACTCTCGGCGGCCTGGTAGTCACGCAGGAAGTTCAGCCCGTCGACCACGGTGACCATGGTGTCCAGGCGCGCCATGTCGGAGAGGCTGCGCCCCTGTTCGTCGCGAAAGGTGAAAGTCTCGGCGACCGGCAGCGGCTCGGATATTCCGGTCGACTCGATCAGCAGGTAATCGAAGCGGCCCTCACTCGCCAACCGCGCCACCTCTTCCAGCAGGTCCTCGCGCAAGGTGCAGCAGATGCAGCCGTTGCTCATCTCCACCAGTTTTTCTTCGGCCCGGTTCAGGCTGACGTTGCGCTGGACCTCGCTGGCATCGATGTTGATTTCGCTCATGTCGTTGACGATCACGGCGACGCGCAGGTTGTCGCGGTTGCGCAGCACATGGTTGAGCAGCGTGCTCTTGCCGGCGCCGAGGAAGCCGGACAGCACGGTGACAGGGAGACGGTTGGGCATGACTAACCTCATCGGGCAGGCGCATTCGAATCGATGCATTGCACAATGTTATATTATAACAATACAATTTCGCCAAGCCGTGTCGACCGAACGGTTGTCTGGAGAGCGTCATGAAATCATCCGGCCTCGCTGCCTTGCTGCTGCTCGCAACACCCACGCAGCTCTTCGCCATGCCTCACACCGACCTCGCTCTGTGCACCCGCAGCGCGACCTTGCTCGCCTGCCAGGATGGCCAAGGCAACTACTACAGCGTGCGTACCGAAGGCAGCACCTTCTACCTGCGTGGCTACGAAGTGGCAGGCAAACGCCTGTGGGCTCAGACCAACAGCCGCTACGGCACGCTGACCTTCTTCACCGGGCTGGCCAGCGACGGTGAAGCCTGGGTGGGTTACAGCCGCCGCATCGGCTGGACCACCCTCAACCGTGTCTCCAGCTCCAGTGGTCAACGCTTCAACCTGCACTGCAGCCTTGTCGGCGGTTGCCGCTGACTGCCATCACTTCAGGATCCTTTCATGTCTAGCCTCGCCCTTCCCGACATCGCCGCACAGAGCAGCCAGCAGGCACTGCCGCTGGACTGGGTCGGCATGTGCGGTATCGCCCTGCCACTGCTGGTCGACGGACGCAGCCTCGGCGCACACGCCGATGCCGGCGTGAGCCTGGATGACGGCGCAGCCCGGGGCATCCATATGTCACGGCTGTACCTGGCGCTGGAAGCGCTGGAACAGCGAGCGTTGAGCCCGCAGCTGATTCGCCGGACGCTCGAGCATTTTCTCGCCAGCCACGAAGGCCTTTCGAACGCCGCCTACCTGCGTCTGGCGTTCGATCACCTGCTTAAGCGCCCGGCGCTGGTCAGCCCGCTTGCAGGCTGGAAAAGCTATCCGGTGAGCATCGATGCCCAGCTGAAAGATGAAATGTTCCACGTGGAACTATCGGTGCACATTCCCTACTCCTCGACCTGCCCATGCTCAGCGGCGCTGGCCAGGCAGCTGATCCAGGCGCAGTTCGACCGGGACTTCGCTGACCAGTCGCTTGAGCGGGAACGTGTTCGCCAATGGCTTGGCAGCAGTAACGGCATCGTTGCGACACCCCACAGCCAAAGGAGCTTGGCCAAGCTGCAAGTCCGCCTGGACGGCGACGAGCTCAGGCTGACCGAGTTGATCGAGACTGCGGAGGCAGCTTTGGGCACGGCCGTACAGACGGCAGTAAAGCGCGCCGACGAGCAGGCCTTTGCCCTGGCCAACGGACAGAACCTGATGTTCTGCGAGGATGCCGCCCGCCGCCTGCATGCGGCCTTGCGAGCGCTAACGGGCGTGAGCGGCTTCAGCGTGCGCGTGGAACATGCAGAGAGCCTGCATGCCCACGACGCAGTGGCGGTCAGTCGTTATCGCTGGTGACAGATCAGGTACGCGGCTTGACGGTTCCACAGTCATTCCCAAGCCACACCGCCCGGGTGTCCATGCTGCCCTGCTGCTGGACCCCGGAGGCATTGAAGGTGCCGTTGACCTTGGTCAGGAACTCCCGGTCGCTGAGGAAGGTGGCCTGGCCGTTGCCCTGGGCCTTGGGGCAACTGAACTGGAATTTCCAGACATTGCCATTGCGCTCGGTGATCTTCTGCGTGCACCCCGACTGCGGATCCTGCAGCGGAATGTCATTGGTCTTGACCTGCTCCGCAGTCAGGCACGAACGCACCCCCTTGCCCCCCACCGTGATGCCCTGCTTGGCCAGGGCACCCTCCATCATCGCCCGTTGCTCGGGCGGCAGGTTCTTCAACTGACCGAGCATGAACTCCATGTCCGGCAACGGCTTGCCATCGACCTGCATGTTGCTGGTGGTCAGTTCCCACAGGCCGGGTTGCAGCATCTGCGCATGAACCAGCGGGCTGCCCAGCCCCAGTACCAGGGCGAGCAGTGGCAGACGAATCTTCATGGATGAAAGCTCCTCGAAATACCGGCTCCGGCCGGACTGAGCCGTTAGACGTCAAAATCGCCTGTGGGTTGCAGGCATACCCTCGAACGTGGTCTGTTAGCAGCAGTGCTCTCGGCAAGCAGGATGCGTATGGATTTCCACAGCCCCTACTTCTTCGGTTACTTGCTCGGCCTGATTCATCTGCTCGGCCTCATCGCCGCGCTGCATGCGGTGTTCACCGTGCGCACCGCCCAGGGTGCGATCGCCTGGGCCATGTCACTGCTGTTCATCCCCTACCTCACCCTCATCCCCTACCTGGTGTTCGGCGCCCGTTCCTTCTACGCCTATATCCAGGCGCGGCGCCAGGCCAACCAGGAAATGCACGTGGCCATGGCCAACCTGAACTGGCGGCCCTGGGTGGAGGAAGCGTTGACCGCCCGCGAGTCCGACAGCTACGCCGCCCTGCGCGCCATGCCCAAGCTGGGGCGCATGCCGTGCCTGGCCAACAACGAGGTGAAGCTGCTGATCGATGGCGCCGCCACCTTCGAGGCGATCTTCTCGGCCATCCGCACCGCGCGCGACACCGTGCTGGTGCAGTTCTTCATCATCCATGACGACGCCCTCGGCCGGGAGTTGCAGCAACTGCTGCTGCGCAAGGCCGCCGAGGGGGTGCGGGTGTTCGTGCTGTACGACCGCGTCGGCAGCCATGCCCTGCCAGCCAGCTACAGCCAGGTACTGCGCGACGGCGGCGTACAGATCGAAGCGTTCGCCACCCGGCGCGGCTGGTTCAACCGCTTCCAGGTCAACTTTCGCAACCATCGCAAGATCGTCGTGGTCGATGGCCTGCTCGGGTTTCTCGGCGGCCATAACGTAGGGGACGAGTACCTCGGGGCGCACCCCAAGCTGTCACCGTGGCGCGACACCCATGTGCAGATCGGCGGTCCGGTGCTGGCCTGCCTGCAGGAGTCCTTCGCCGAGGATTGGTACTGGGCCACGCGCCAGCTGCCGCCGCTGATCCTGCCCGACGTCTACCCGGAGAACGGCGTGCTGTGCCAGGCCTTGGCCAGCGGCCCGGCCGATCCACAGGAAACCTGTGCGCTGTTCTTCCTCGAGGCGATTCACTCGGCCACCCGACGGGTCTGGATCACCAGTCCCTATTTCATCCCCGACGAAGCCATCTTCGCCGCCCTGCGCCTGGCAGTGCTGCGGGGTGTCGACGTACGCATCCTGATTCCCTCGCGCCCCGACCACCGCATCGTCTACGCCGCCTCCAGCCTGTTCGCCTTCGAGGCGGTGCGCGCCGGGGTGCGCATGTTCCGCTACCTGCCGGGCTTCCTGCACCAGAAGGTGGTGCTGGTTGACGATGAGGTCAGCGCCATCGGCAGCGCCAACCTCGACAACCGCTCGTTCCGGCTGAACTTCGAGATCACCCTGCTCACCGTGGACCGCGCTTTCGCCGACCAGGTCGAACGGATGCTGGAGGATGACTTCGAGCAGGCCCGGGAGATCACCGCGGAGGACAGCCGCGACACCCACCGCCTGCAACAGCTGGGGATGCGTATCGCACGGCTGATTTCACCGATCCTGTAGCCCGGCGAGCCTTGTCGGCACGCCGGGCTAGCCGATCAGCGATAGAGGTCCTCACGGGTCCACGGCAGGTCGTGGTGGCCGTCGGCGTAGGGCTTCACCGCGAGAATCTGGTGCAGGTTGATCCAGCCCTTGGTGAAGGCGTAGGCGCAACCGGCCAGGTACAGGCGCCAGATACGCAAGGTCTTCTCCGGCACCAGCGCGGCGGCGCGGTGCAGCTGGTTCTCCAGGTTCTCGCTCCAGTGGTTGAGGGTCTTGGCGTAATGCAGGCGCAGGCTCTCGATATCGACCACCTCCAGGCCCGCCTCGCAGATCCGCGCCGTGATCATCGAGATATGCGGCAGCTCGCCGTGGGGGAACACATAACGGTCGATGAAGTCCCCCGCGCCACGGCCAACCGGACGACCATCGACGTGCTTGGCGGTGATGCCATGGTTCATCACCAGGCCACCTTCACGCACCGCGCCGAACAGCCGCTGGCAATACAGCTCGAGGTTGGCATGCCCGACGTGTTCGAACATGCCGACGCTGACCGCCTTGTCGAAGCGACCATCCTGGGGCAGGTCGCGGTAGTCGAGGATCCGCAGGTCGACCTTGTCGGCCAGGCCCTCCTCCTTGACCCGTTGGCGACCGAGCTTCAGCTGCTCCTTGCTCAGGGTGATGCCAAACACCTTGGCGCCGTACTCGCGGGCGGCGAATCGCGCCAGCCCGCCCCAACCGCAACCGACATCCAGCAGGTAGTCGCCGGCCTGCAGGCGCAGCTTGCGGCACAGGTGGTCGAACTTGTCCTGCTGGGCCTGGGCCAGGGTGTTATCCGGCTCCTTGAAGTAGGCGCAGGAGTAGACCATGTCCGGGTCGAGCCACAGTTGGTAGAAATCGTTGGACAGGTCGTAATGGTAGGAAATGGCTTCGGCATCGGTGCGCTTGTCATGGGACGTGCGCTCCGGCAAGAACTCGTCTTCATCCTTGAGCAAGGCTTCGCTGAGCTCGTCGCAGACCCGAATCACTTCGCCGATATCGCCTTCCAGCTCCAGCTTGCCCTCGACGAAGGCGGAGCCAAGCTCTTCCAGGTTCGGGTGGGTGAGCTGGGCGATCAGCTGGGGTTCCTTGACCAGGATGGTGACCTGCGGGCTCGGCCCCAGATCGAACTGGTTGCCGTCCCACAGCTTGACGCGCAAAGGTAAGTGCAGGCTCTGCAATGCGGGTGGAAGTTGCGCAAGCATTCATGACCCTCCCTTTCATTGATACGGGACGTCAGGCCTCAAGGTGTCGGACGTCACCGGATCAGGGTAGTTCATTCGTGCGAAGTTTCCGTTAATCGCGACCATAGTCTAGAACTATCTGGTCCGGGCCGCACAACAGATTGTATACAATTTGCATCTCTCAGACTAACCTTGTGCCCCTCTTCGCTTCCTCACACTCTCGGAGTAACGAAACCCATGAAATCCTATGACGTGGTGATCATCGGCGGCGGCCCCGGCGGCTACAACGCAGCGATCCGTGCTGGCCAGCTGGGCCTGAGCGTGGCCTGCATCGAGGGTCGCCCGACCCTGGGCGGCACCTGCCTGAACGTCGGCTGCATGCCGTCCAAGGCGCTGCTGCATGCGTCCGAGCTCTACGAGGCGGCCAGCGGCGAAGAGTTCGCCCACCTGGGGATCAAGGTCAAACCGACCCTCAACCTGGGCCAGATGATGAAGCAGAAAGACGAAAGCGTGACCGGCCTGACCAAGGGCATCGAGTACCTGTTCCGCAAGAACAAGGTCGACTGGGTCAAAGGCTGGGGCCGCCTGGACGGCGCCGGCAAGGTGGTGGTCAAGGCCGAGGACGGCAGCGAAACCACCCTTCAGGCCAAGGACATCGTCATCGCCACCGGTTCCGAACCCACGCCGCTGCCCGGCGTGACCATCGACAACCAGCGCATCATCGATTCCACCGGCGCCCTGGCGTTGCCCCAGGTGCCCAAGCACCTGATCGTGATCGGCGCCGGCGTGATCGGCCTGGAGCTGGGTTCGGTATGGCGCCGCCTGGGTGCCGAAGTGACGGTGATCGAGTACCTGGACCGCATCTGCCCAGGCACCGATGAGGAAACCGCCAAGACCCTGCAGAAGGCCCTGGCCAAGCAAGGCATGACCTTCAAGCTCGGCAGCAAGGTGACCCAGGCCACATCCAGCGCCGACGGCGTCAGCCTGACCCTGGAGCCCGCCGCCGGTGGCAACGCCGAAACCCTGCAGGCCGACTACGTGCTGGTGGCCATCGGTCGCCGTCCTTATACCAAGGGCCTTAACCTGGAAAGCGTGGGGCTGGAAACCGACAAGCGCGGCATGCTCGCCAACGACCATCACCGCAGCACGGTCCCGGGCATCTGGGTGATCGGCGACGTCACCTCCGGCCCGATGCTGGCGCACAAGGCCGAGGACGAAGCGGTGGCGTGCATCGAGCGCATCGCCGGCAAGCCCCACGAGGTCAACTACAACCTGATCCCCGGCGTCATCTATACCCGCCCGGAATTGGCCAGTGTCGGCAAGACCGAGGAGCAGCTCAAGGCCGAAGGCCGTGCCTACAAGGTCGGCAAGTTCCCCTTCACCGCCAACAGCCGGGCCAAGATCAACCATGAGACCGAAGGCTTCGCCAAGGTTATCGCCGACGCCGTCACCGACGAGGTGCTGGGCGTGCATCTGGTTGGCCCGAGCGTGAGCGAGATGATCGGCGAGTTCTGCGTGGCCATGGAATTCTCGGCCTCGGCCGAGGACATCGCCCTCACCTGCCACCCACACCCGACCCGCTCCGAGGCGCTGCGCCAGGCGGCGATGAATGTGGATGGGAAAGCGATGCAGATCTGACGCAAAGCCTTGCGTTAAACCGTGTGGGAGCGGCTTTAGCCGCGAAGCAAGCGACTCGGTGGATGGCACCGGCTTCGCCGGTGTTCGCGGCTAAAGCCGCTCCCACAGGTACTACGCCAACCTGTAGGAGCGGCCTTGCCCCACGAGTGCTCGACCTAGCCGTGGGCCAGTTGTTTATCCACACCCTCACGGAAGCGCGACGCCAGGAATGGCGTGATATCCAGCGGTAACGCCTCGTTGTGGACAACCTTGTCCAGCAACACACCGGTAATCGCCGACGTGAGGATTCCTGTACGGAAATGTCCACAGGCATTGAAATAGCCCTGCACATTATCCACAGGCCCGAGAATCGGCAGCTCGTCCGGTGACCCCGGGCGCAGGCCGGCCCAGGTGCGCTTGAGGTTCACCTGCGCCAGCTGCGGTACGCAACGAATCGCACCCTGCACCAGGCCGCTGATTTCCGGGAAAGTGTTGCTGACATCGAAGCCCTTCTCTTCCGTGGTACTGCCGATCAGGATCTCGCCATTGTCCTTCTGCGCCATGTAGCAATCGCTGGTGGTGATGCAACCATCGAGCAGCTTGGGCAGGCGTTCGGTCAGGACGATCTGGCCCTTCACCGGCTTGACCGGAATGCTCTCCCCGGTCGCCCATTCGCTCAGCTCGGCGGCCCAGGCGCCAGCGGCATTGATCAAGGTGGCGCAATGGAACTCGCCGGCCTCGGCGGTGCGCACGCCCTTGATCCGCGAGCCTTCATGCAGCACGCCGGTGATGTTCACGTTCGGGTACAAATCGACGCCGTTCTGCCGCGCCGCCTCCATGTAGGCATCGCCCAGGCGGAACGGGCTGACCTGATGGTCGCAGAGAAACTCCAGCGCGCCATTGGCCTTGAGCGTCACCGCCGGCTCCGAGGCCCGCAGCGCGTCGCGGTCGAGCCAGCGTACCTGGTCGGCCAGGTGCGGGATCTGTTTGACGATGTGTTCGGCGTACAGTTGGTCTTCTTCATCCTGGATGATGTACTTGAGCCCGGTGCGTTCGAACTTGAAGTCCATTCCGTGGCGCTCGATCAGCTCCTGGTGCAGCTGTGGATAAAGCGCGTTGGACTGCAGGGCGAAGTCAAAGAAGCACTCCGGCAGGATGTGCGGCGTGCTCGAGTCAACCACCACCGCCGCGCCGTTGGCCTCACGCTTGTTGCGCGAGGACATCATGCGAAAGAAGATCACCCCGCAGCCCAGTCCCACCGACTCGCCGATGGCCCACAGGCCGCCGGCCGAGGCACGGGTGGCGTTGCCCGGGCGCTTGCAGTCGATCAGGGCGATCTTCAGGTTGTGCCGCTTGGACAGCTGGTAGGCACAGGACGCGCCGATCACGCCGCCACCGGCAATGATGATGTCGTAATGCTTGTTCATGCTCAGGCCTCCGTGCCGAGTTGTTCGAATGCGGAAAATGGGATCGGGTCCACCGGGAAGCGCGGGCGCAGCCAGCCCACGTCCGGACGTCCAGTGGCGCTGCGCAAGCGGTCGCTGCAGTAGCCGACGCACATGCGCCCCTGGCAGTCGCCCATGCTTACCCGGGTACGCATCTTCAGACTTGCCATGTCCTCCACGCCCTGCTCCAGGGCCAGGTCGATCTGATCGCGAGTGACGTTTTCGCAACGGCAGATCACCGTGTCGGCCTGAGGCAGCTGGATCTGCGCCGCGCCGCGCGCGGTGTAGCGTTCCACCCCGGAGCGGAAGCGCTTGATCGCCGCCAGCTTGCCGAGGAAACGCTCACGGCGCTCGATCGCCTGCTCGGCATCGAGCTTGCCCATCTGCTGCAGCATCGACACCGCGGCGATACGCCCGGTGAGCATCGCTGCCTCACCACCACGAATACCGGCCATGTCGCCGGCCAGGTGAATGTTCGGCTGGCTGCTCTGCTGCCACACGTTGCACTCGGCGCGCAGGTAGCCGTCCTCGCTGAAACCATGGGCCAGGCCCAGTTGCTGGCTGAGCTGGGTCCGCGGAATGAAGCCGTAGCCTACCGCCAGGGTGCGCACCTGCTCGCGCTGGATGCGGGTCATGTCCGGCTGCCAGTCCTGGGTGTAAGGGGCGACCTGGACCTCCTGCAACTCGCCGTCACCCGTGGCGCCCACCACGCCCCAGCCATAATGCATGGGGATGCCGTTGAGCTTCATGTAGGCCAGCATGCTCAGGCCATCGAGGAACAGCTGCGGCTTGTTCATCAACGCCAGGCTTTCCTTGGCGATACGGTTGAACGAGCAGGCTTCGTACACGCCGGCTACCTTGGCGCCGGCGGCGTGCAGCTGGCAGGCGACCAGCGGCAGCAACGGCCCGGTACCGGCAATCAGCGTGCTGCCCAGTGGCTTGACCACGCCACTCTTGATCTGTAGCTGCAAGCCGCCGAGCAGGATCACACCGGGCAAGGTCCAGCCGGGGAACGGCACGTTGCGCTCGTGGCATCCGGCGGCCAGCAGCAGGTGCGAGTAGTCGATCTCGTGCAGTTGCTCGTCAGCGTCGAGGACCATCAGCCGTTGATCGTCCCCGCCCACCACGCGATGGTTCAGGCGCAGGTCGATGCGCTCGGCGCAGGCGGCGAAATCTTCATGCAGCTTGGTCAGGGCCTTGGTGTAGCGCGGCCCCAGGTAGCCCAGGTCGACACCCGCGCGCAGCGGGCCACGATAGACCACGCCACCGGGGCGCGAGGCCTCGTCGAACAGCAGGCAATCCACGCCATGTTCAGCCAGCTCGATGGCGGCGCCCATGCCGGCCGAACCACCACCGACGATCACGGGACGAAGGCTCATGGGTGGGCCTCCTCTTGCACGCGGTTGACCTCGGTCTCGATGCTCATGCCCGGCTTGACGATGGTCTGGCAGGCGCGACGCTTGGGACGACCATCGATCTGCACCAGGCAGCAATGGCAGACGCCCATGCCGCAGTAGGCACCGCTGAGCTGGCCATGATCGTTACGCGCCAGCTGGCGCAGGCCAACGGCGTTGAGCACGCTGAGTACGGTTTCGCCGGCACTGGCGACCGCAGGCAGGCCATTGACCAGCAGGGTCATTTCAGCGCCTTCCAATGGCTGGATATCGTGCTTTCGTTGCAGCGTCTGCATTTCCTGTCGTCCTTGATGACTGATGGGTCGGGCGACGTTAGGGCAAACAACGAGGGAAAACATTGATCCATGCCAGAGGCACGTTTAAGAAATGTCCTACAGCGACGGACGTACAATCGCGTAGGACGAGAGCGCTACAAATCCATTGTCGAACACTCAGAAACAAAAAAGCCCCTGGCGGACCAGAGGCTTTCGGTAGCCTTGGATTTAGAGAAATAAAACTGTCGCTAGACGGTCCCGTCTTTCGCGGCCTGCAGCTTTTGGGAGAGAAAACGCAAAGCTGTCGCAATCGCCCAAAACGCGAGTTTGGACTGATGCTCTAGAGAATTAAAACTGTCGCATCCAGAAACGATGCGGCTTTCGGGTGAATTTAAGAGCAACGACCGCAGGCCCAAGAGGGAAGACGTAGGCAACGAGAGAGATGGTCTTCAACCAGCTGTGGATGTAACGTCTACCGAGGGTCACCTAGGTCGAGGACCATGATGCGAGTGGCCAATTCACCGGTGAGGGGACGGAAATCGCGCCCCTCCCACAAAGTCACCCAGTGGGTGTCGAGAATTTCATATCGCTGTTTGGCCATCGCAGAGCCCTGCCCTGAGAAGACAGTAGCTTTGCTGGACCTCAGACGGGCTAGAGCGGTGGCGGAATTTCAACGGTCTTCATACAGAGCTTAAAGCCGATGATGCGGCGCGCTCCATCACCTTTGATAGGGATCATCAGGCGACAGTCCACAGCAGGAAGCACTGCTCGTACCCCAAGCCGACTTCAATGCGCCCTGGCAAGTTTGATTGCAAACCGCACGCCGCCCTCGATGTTTTTTACGTGAACATCGCCGCCCATTTTTTTTATGTATTGCTTGGCAACGAACAAACCCAGTCCCTGATGGTCACCGTTCGAGTGACGACTACTCACACCATACTCGAATATTTCTTCAATCGGATAAAACGGGATGTGCGGTCCCTGATTACCCACCTCAATCAGTGCCCAGCTTGCGTCGGCGAACACCCTAAGGGTTATTTCGGTGCCCTCGTGTCGAAACTCTTTGGCATTATTTAGAATTGCCGTCAATGACGCTTCCAGCATGTCACCGTCGGCACTGACATAGAGCGAGTCGAAAGAGCGAGCAAATGTGATACCTCCCTCACTTGACTCGGCAGCATTTTCCAAGTACTCAACCACGTTTTCTTTGGTAAGGTGCCCCCGAGATGCGCTAATGGCTTCTTTGGGGCTAAGCGATTTCCCCGAACTTTGACCGGTGGAGTTACCGGAGAGCATTTTCAAGGCGTAAGAAATTCGCTTAAGGCTTTTGGCACTCGGGTCGTCCGGCTTGTTGTGACGTATCAGCAACTCTTGCAATGGCGACTTGATCTCATGGCCAATGGCGCGAAGGAGATCGCTTTCTTTCTTGGCGCTCTCCAGTGCCTCTCGCCCATACGTGGTAATCGACTTATGCAGATCTTCAATACTGGCCCATAGCACACCCACCTCATCATATTGATTCGAGATCATGTACGGTAGTTTGAAATCATCCGCATCCGAATAACGCCCCCGCATGTAGATGGTGTTACGCCTGACCTTGTTCAAAGGTGCCAGAACATAGTGATAAAAAACGAAGCCACTTATCACCAGAAGACTGCCGAGGACCGCAGCAAAAGCCAAAATCGCTTTTGCCGCCGCGCTCCACCCGCCCAATACCAGAGCAGGGTTTCCGCTCAACTCAATCCTTCCGCCGTTGGTAAGTACGGCAGTTTTCTGGGTGGCAATCGAGGGCGTCACAAACTCAACGACGCCGTTGGCCAAGCGTGCCAGCAGAGAACGGTTTTCATTGCGGCCGCCGTTGTTACCGGCTAACACCTCGATAGGCTCACTTCCGGGCGAGGCAGTGAAGCGAAGACTTTCTCCTGGTGACAAGTACTGTGACATGGACTCAAACGAAAAAACAGGTCGCTCGTTAATTTCCAGGCCATTCATAAGTATCTGCCCTTGTCCGTCATTTAAAGGCCCAAGCAATTTCAACGCGACCCTCGCTTGCGAAATGTCTTCAGGGGGCCACATATTCTGCTCACCGGACGCTTGGATATAAGCGTACAAAGGTACTTGAAGAATGTACTCGTAGCTGCTGACCTCGCCGGAAGCAGTCACATGAGCCAGAACGCGTCCTTTGATATCGCGCTCACGGGTAAAATCATCGGCCCCCTGCTTGGTGGTTTTGAATCCTGCGATGCTCCAAGCAGGGGAGAACAGTTTGGTAGTGGACTCGTCTGCTCGCCGTACCGGATCGAAGGTAGCTACAAAATGGCTGGTGCGCCCCCGTGCTGTTACCACCACGCTAAAGTGGTGGGCGGTGAAAGGCGACTTGGCATAAGTCGGTGAAGTGAGCTCGCTGTCGACGTGGAAGGTGCCGCGAAGGTACACCAGCGCACCATAATCGCGATTTTCTAGTACTCCTGCACAAAGCTGATCGCGTGGATCCCGCAAGGTTTTGAAACTGCAACCTAAAAGCGGCTTGAGGTCTTCGACATGGCCAGGAATAACATTGATGAACTCAAGGGGCAATTTCGCCACGGGTATACCGCGCCAGTCTGAAGACTGCTCTCCGGAGTTAGAAAAAGCAATATTACCGTCCAAGCTCTCGAATTCGGCCGTGACACGTTGTAATGTTCTTTGAATGGCCGCTTGATATTGCTGCGCTACTGAAATATAGCTGAACCGCAAAACTGCAACTGTCCCAAATAAAACTAGCACAACCATGCCGGTCATGATGCCTACAATTATAACCCGAGCTTTGGCCCGGTAAAGATTTCCTTTTAACCTGCTTAGGGATTGACGCAATCTTGCCATTGTACACCTTTCATCCTGATTACAACGACATGATCCGGTGACTCACCCACCTCCTCCAAAGCGTCACGTATATTCTTTACGTGCTGACGAATGGCTTCCGGATTACGGCCTGATTTCACCAACTCAAAAAAATCGGCATAGGGAACATAAGATCCTCTGCGCTCGTACAGCCGCCAAAGAATATTCTTGGCCGTCTGAGGAATATTCAACGCTTTATTCTTGAAGCGCATTCTTGTCGTGGACTGATCGTAGGTAATCAGTGCTTCCTTATCTTCTAAACTCGGTGCTGTCTGCGCCCTTAGAATCTGCAAAACCAGTTCGACAAACTCTTGCCCATCTGGAGAAATAGGTTTTTCCATATAATCCCAGACATCCAGCTGACGCATTATGCCACGATAGAATGAGGCTTCTAACCCTGAGACCACCATGACCGGCGACTTGTGGTGACTTATGTTGGTTCGCAGTATTCCAACGCCAGCATTTTTCTCTGGTGGCAGTTCAATATCCAAGACAATCAAACTAAACGCCGTTTCTACAATTGCTTTTTCGGCGCATTCTCTATCAGAAAATTGGTAAATCTCAATGTCTTTGCCGATGCTCTTGCAAAACCCAGCAAGGGCATTGCTCGTATCAAGAGAGTCTTCAATGATTGCAATCTTTTTCATGCTTGTTACCTCGTGCGCATATGGGGCTAGGGTATCAGTTCTACAAGGTCCACCGCTGCGCATAAACGTGAGTGTTTGCTCACGTTTGGGGCTAAAAATTTGCCTAGGCTTGCAAAAACCTCGCAATGCAGTGGGGACAAAAACGCCCGGTAATGGATCCAATTGTTTGCGCCTACCTCACTAACGACTTCTTGCGTAGTCTTCAGTTCAAGCCAATTCCGGCCCTACAACATGCGCATTCACGGCGCCTGTTCAAATATTTCGCTACCGATCGAGGTTCACATGGCTGCACATTATGAGATTTTCCGCTCCACCCAGAACAATCAGTACTACTTCCACCTGAAAGCGCCGAATGGCGAAATCATCCTGGCCAGCGAGGGTTATATCCAAAAATCCGGCTGCGAGAACGGGATTGCCTCGTGCAAAGCACATTCGCCATACGACCACTACTACGACAAGCGCGTTGCCCAGAACCAACGCCCATATTTCGTACTGCGTGCTGCGAACAACCAAATCATCGGCACGAGCCAGACCTACAGTTCGACCTACGCCCGCGACCAAGGGATTGCCGCAGTGAAGTCTTACGGACCGACCGCCCCTACCGTCGACCGGACCTAAGGCTTTGAACGGGCCGCAGAATCGCGAGCGGCCCTCCGGCCTCCCCAATCAAATTTCTACATGGAGGAATTGATGACCAGTTTCACCGTCTCGTATGACCTTATAAACGACAAAAACTACAAGCTGTTGCTTGATGAACTCAAACGTCTCGGCGGGCATCGCTCGCAAGAATCGTTTTGGTTGGTAGCCTACAACAGCACCGCAAAAGGCTTGCATGATCACCTAAGGGGTTTCATGGACGGCGACGACAAGCTCTGGGTATCCGAGCTGACGCGCAACCATCACTACGCCCAGGCCAACGGTGGCACCAATGCCTGGATCTCGCAGAACCCACCTACCCGCTAGCTTCCAGCGGCCTTCGATTGTCACGACAACAAGCCTCGAAGGATCGAGGCTTTAGGCGCTTTGCACGTCAGCCCACCAACTAAAACGGTCCGAGCTCTAATAATTTCGAGGAAGCGATCTGAATCGCCCCTGATTTCCTAGACACCTCGGCTCCTCACAATGAGGCTTGGAATACCTAGGAAACCAGGTCTGGAAGGCTAAGTCGTTGAGAGGAGCAGACGTCCGATCTCAGGAATCACCCATCCTGAGTCTCTAATGTGGCGAATTCCGCAGAGAGCCATTTTGTTTTCCCAGTGGCCGATGTTCCTACCTCCAACAAAAAGGTCAGCCCATCGAGTTCAGGTTGTGAAAAATCGATACCGTCATCCGCTGGAGAATAACGCCGCGACGCCGACCGATGGGGGCGGTATGCGGAGAGTAGGTAGCGCCGCCCATTCGCAAGTGATGTGAAGTAGCATCCGAGACAGCCTGCAGCTGGTTTATCTGCCCAGACTTTGAAGTCGAGTTGAGCAGTCCAGGTTCCGGTAGGAACGTCCTTCCAAGAGTAGGAATTAGGCTCAAAACCTGCGTCCACAGCCCCATTGTAGCTCCATGCGCGTCGCGAGTCCGCGGCCGTGGATTTAATCGTTTCTTCCATTTACTTCCCCTTCGGTGGGCCGTGCCCGTGCCAGTTTTTGAGCCTGCTCACTCACCCACTCGCTTGTGGGCTTAAGACGTACCAGGGACGAGAACGGTGCTGCCTGTGAAGTCAGCGCCCGTCTGTTCGCTGATCCGGAGCTCGACACCCGGCTCATCCCTACTTTCGCCAACGACGGCTTTAACCTCGGATTCCTGCGCTGGTTACCAGCAACGGGCCTGGCTTCGCTACTACTCCACCGTCACCGACTTGGCCAGGTTACGCGGCTGGTCGACGTCGGTGCCCTTGAGCACGGCGACGTAGTACGACAGCAACTGCAGCGGAATGGTGTAGAGAATCGGCGCCAGCGCATCGTTGATGTGCGGCACGTTGATCACATGGGTGCCCTCGCCGTTGCTCATGCC
This sequence comes from Pseudomonas sp. RtIB026, assembly GCF_016861355.2. Lineage (NCBI taxonomy): Bacteria > Pseudomonadati > Pseudomonadota > Gammaproteobacteria > Pseudomonadales > Pseudomonadaceae > Pseudomonas > Pseudomonas sp. RtIB026. Next base: position 631,867 of record NZ_AP023348.2, read on the forward strand.
AGCCTGCTCGTCGGCGAACACCACCAGCTCGCCGCCACGGGCGCGGACTTCCTGCAGGTTCGACTTGAGCTTCTCCAGCAGTTCGTTGTTCGGCGCCACGGTCACCACCGGCATGTCGTTGTCCACCAGCGCCAGTGGGCCATGCTTGAGCTCGCCGGCCGGGTAGGCTTCGGCGTGGATGTAGGAGATCTCCTTGAGCTTGAGCGCGCCCTCCATCGCCACCGGGTACTGGGCACCGCGGCCGAGGAACAGGGTGTGGTGCTTGTCGGCGAACAGCTCGGCGATCTTCTCGACCACGCCATCCATCGCCAGCGCTTCGCTCAGGCGGGCCGGCAGGCGACGCAGCTCGTCCACCAGCTCGGCTTCGACACCGGCTTCGAGGGTGCCGCGCACCTGGCCGAGGGCCAGGGTCAGCAGCATCAGCGACACCAGCTGGGTGGTGAAGGCCTTGGTCGAGGCGACGCCGATCTCCGGCCCGGCCAGGGTCAGCAGGGTCAGGTCGGATTCGCGCACCAGCGAGCTGATGCCCTTGTTGCAGATCGCCAGGCTGCCGAGGAAGCCCAGCTCCTTGGCATTGCGCAGGGCCGCCAGGGTGTCGGCGGTTTCGCCGGACTGCGAGATGGAGACGAACAGGGTGTCCGGCTGCACCACCACCTTGCGGTAGCGGAACTCGCTGGCCACTTCCACCTGGCAAGGGATGCCAGCCAGGCTTTCCAGCCAGTAACGGGCGACCATGCCGGCGTGATAGCTGGTGCCGCAGGCGACGATCTGCACGTTGCGGACCTTGGCGAACAGCTCGGCGGCCTGTGGGCCGAAGGCCTGGACCATCACGTGGTCCTTGCCCAGGCGCCCTTCCAGGGTGCGCTGCACCACGGTGGGCTGCTCGTGGATTTCCTTGAGCATGAAGTGGCGGTAGTTGCCCTTCTCGGCCGCTTCGGCGCCTTCGTGGTACTGCACCGTCTCGCGCTGGACCGGATGGCCGGCCTGATCCCAGACCTGCACCTGGTCACGACGAATCTCGGCGATATCGCCTTCTTCCAGGTACATGAAGCGGTCGGTGACCTGGCGCAGGGCCAGTTGGTCCGAGGCCAGGAAGTTTTCGCCAAGGCCCAGGCCGATCACCAGCGGGCTGCCGCTGCGGGCGGCGACCAGGCGGTCCGGCTGGCTGGCGCTGATCACTGCCAGACCATAGGCGCCGTGCAGGCGCTTGACCGCAGCCTTGAGCGCGTCGGTCAGGTCGGGAATGTCCTTGAGCAGGTGGTGGATCAGGTGGACGATGACTTCGGTGTCGGTCTGCGAGACGAAGACATAGCCCAGGCCCTTGAGCTCTTCACGCAGCTCTTCGTGGTTCTCGATGATGCCGTTGTGCACCACCGCCACGTCGTGCCCGGAGAAGTGCGGGTGGGCATTGGTCTCGGTCGGCGCGCCATGGGTCGCCCAACGGGTATGGGCGATGCCCAGCTGGCCGGCCAGCGGATCGGCGCTCACGGCGCCTTCCAGCTCGCTGACCTTGCCAATACGGCGACGACGCTCGAGCGCGCCTTGCTGGTTCAGGACGGCCAGGCCGGCGCTGTCATAACCACGGTATTCCAGGCGCTTGAGGCCTTCGATGAGGATGGCTGTGATATTGCGCTCGGCAACGGCACCAACGATTCCACACATAAGATGTTGCTCCTAGCTGATAGCGGCGCAGATAAGGGTGATGCCGCGGGCTTGAATCCGGTCGCGCGCCTCGGCGGGCAGGCGATCATCAGTAATCAGGGTGTTGACGCTGCCCCAGGGCAGCTCGAGGTTGGGGATCTTGCGACCGACCTTGTCCGACTCGACCATGACGATCACCTCGCGCGCCACCTCGGCCATGACCCGACTCAGCCCCAGCAGCTCGTTGAAGGTGGTGGTGCCACGCTCCAGGTCGATGCCGTCAGCACCGATGAACAGCTGGTCGAAGTCGTATGAGCGTAGTACCTGCTCGGCCACCTGGCCCTGGAAGGACTCCGAATGCGGGTCCCAGGTGCCACCGGTCATCAGCAGCACGGGCTCATGCTCCTGCTCGCTGATGGCGCGGGCCACGTGGAGCGAGTTGGTCATCACCACCAGGCCTGGCTGGCGCCCGAGCTGCGGGATCATCGCTGCCGTGGTGCTGCCACTGTCGATGATGATGCGTGCATGCTCGCGAATGCGATCGACCGCTGCCCGGGCGATAGCCTGCTTGTAGAGGGACACCGGCTGGACCGTATCGCCCAACAGCTCCTGGGGCATGGTCACCGCGCCACCGTAGCGGCGCAACAGCAGACCGTTGGCCTCCAGGGCGTGGAGATCCTTGCGGATGGTCACTTCGGAAGTTTCGAAACGCTTGGCCAGGGCATCGACGCTCACCTCGCCCTGCTCGTTGAGCAAGGCCAGGATGTTGTGGCGGCGCTGAGGGGTATTTCGTTTCGACATGTCGGCTTTAAGTTTCGATTCGAAAGATAAGTGTTGCAATCAAAACCTAAGATGGACGATTCGTCAAGTTTATCTCTGCTTCGGCACGGTCCCTGTAGGAGCGGCCTTGTGCCGCGATGGGGCGCGCAGCGGCCCCAATGGAATTCACCTTGGCACCCAATAAAAAGCCGGCTTATTCACATAAGCCGGCTTTCGATCGAAAGCGCTGTGGATAACTCAGCTCTTCTTGATCTTCTCCGGCCGCTTCCAGCCTTCGATGTTGCGCTGGCGCGCACGCGCCACGCCCAGCTGCCCGGCTTCAACCGTCTGGGTGATGGTCGAGCCCGCCGCGGTAGTGGCCCCCGCCTGGATTTCCACAGGTGCCACCAGCGAGTTGTTGGAACCGATAAACACGTCCTCGCCCATCACGGTGCGGAACTTGTTGGCGCCGTCGTAGTTGCAGGTGATGGTGCCGGCACCGATGTTGGTGCGAGCACCGACCTCGGCATCGCCCAGGTAGGTCAGGTGACCAGCCTTGGCGCCCTCGCCCAGGTGCGCGTTCTTCAGCTCGACGAAGTTACCCACATGGGCACGAGCTTCCAGGACGCTGCCCGGACGCAGACGGGCGAACGGGCCGGCATCACTGCCCTCGCCCAGCACCGCGCCTTCAAGGTGGCTGTTGGCCTTGACCACCACGCCCTTGCGCAGGGTGCTGTCCTTGATCACGCAGTTGGGGCCGATCTGCACGTCGTCCTCGATCACCACCTTGCCTTCGAGAATGACGTTGATGTCGATCAGCACGTCGCGGCCGACCGTCACCTCGCCACGTACATCGAAGCGCGCCGGATCACGCAGCGTGACGCCCTGGGCCATCAGGCGGCGGCCTTCACTCAGTTGATAGTGACGCTCGAGCTCCGCCAGCTGGCGGCGGTCGTTGGCGCCCTGCACTTCCATCGGATCGTGGGGCTGCTCGGTGGCGACCACCAGGCCATCGGCCACGGCCATGGCGATCACGTCGGTGAGGTAGTACTCGCCCTGGGCGTTGTTGTTGGACAACCGGCCCATCCAGTCGGCCAGGCGTGCGGCAGGCATGGCGAGGATGCCGGTGTTGCCTTCCTTGATCGCCTTCTGCGCTTCGCTGGCATCCTTGTGCTCGACAATCGCGGTCACGTTGCCCGCTGCATCTCGGACAATGCGGCCGTAGCCGGTCGGGTCCTGCAAGGTCACGGTGAGCAGACCGAGCTGCTGCTCGCTGACCTTGGCCAGCAGACGCTGCAGGGTCTCTACCTCGATCAGCGGCACATCGCCGTAGAGCACCAGCACGGTATCGGCGGTGATGGCCGGCAACGCCTGGGCCACGGCATGGCCGGTGCCCAGTTGCTTGTCCTGCATGACGAAGTTCAGATCGTCGGCTGCCAGGCGCTCACGTACCAGCTCGGCGCCATGGCCGATTACCACGTGAATACCTTCGGGCTGCAACTGGCGCGCGCTGTGGATAACGTGGCCAAGCATGGAATTGCCGGCGACCGGGTGCAGTACCTTCGGCAGCGCGGAGCGCATGCGGGTGCCTTGGCCTGCGGCGAGAATGACGATATCGAGGGACATTGACTGGCTACCAATCCTGGGCGGTCAGGGACGTGACCGAAGGGGAAATTCTGAAAAAGAAAAAGGGTAGCCGAGGCTACCCTTTAACTCAATCGCAACGGCGGTAAGCGGCCAAGGCCGGATTACTTGCCTTTGCGCAATTGCTGGACAGTACGCAGCTGAGCTGCAGCCTCGGCCAGACGTGCGGCAGCAGCACCGTAGTCGAAGTCCGAGCTTTTCGCGTTCAGCGCGTTCTCAGCAGCCTTGAGGGCTTCCTGAGCCTGAGCTTCGTCCAGGTCGGCAGCGCGCTGCACGGTGTCGGCAAGAACCTTGACCATGTTCGGCTGCACTTCGAGGAAGCCACCGGAGATGTAGAACACCTCACGATCGCCACCTTGCTTGGTCAGCGTGATCGGACCAGGCTTGAGATTGGTGATCAGCGGCGCGTGGCCCGGAGCGATACCAAGATCACCCAGGTTACCGTGCGCGACTACCATCTCGACCAGGCCGGAGAAGATCTCTCCTTCCGCGCTGACGATATCGCAATGGACTGTCATAGCCATCTGCTTGCCTCAACCTGATTAGCGCCCCTTGCGGGGCGCCGGGATTACAGTTTCTTGGCTTTCTCGATCGCTTCGTCGATGCTGCCGACCATGTAGAACGCTTGTTCTGGCAGGTGGTCGTAGTCACCTTTGAGGATGCCGCTGAAGCCAGCGATGGTGTCCTTGAGCGAAACGTACTTGCCTGGCGAGCCGGTGAAGACTTCGGCCACGAAGAACGGCTGCGACAGGAAGCGCTGGATCTTACGAGCGCGGGCAACCAGTTGCTTGTCGGCTTCGGACAGCTCGTCCATACCCAGGATCGCGATGATGTCCTTCAGCTCTTTGTAACGCTGCAGAACATACTGAACGCCACGAGCGGTCTCGTAGTGCTCGGTGCCGATCACGTTCGGGTCCAGCTGGCGCGAAGTCGAGTCCAGTGGGTCGACCGCTGGGTAGATACCCAGGGAAGCGATGTCACGGGACAGAACGACGGTGGCGTCCAGGTGGGCGAAGGTGGTCGCTGGCGACGGGTCGGTCAGGTCGTCCGCAGGTACGTATACGGCCTGGACGGAGGTGATCGAACCTTCTTTGGTCGAAGTGATACGCTCTTGCAGAACGCCCATCTCTTCGGCCAGGGTCGGCTGGTAACCTACTGCCGAAGGCATACGGCCCAGCAGTGCGGATACTTCGGTACCGGCCAGGGTGTAACGATAGATGTTGTCGACGAACAGCAGAACGTCGTTACCTTCGTCACGGAACTTCTCAGCCATGGTCAGGCCGGTCAGCGCTACGCGCAGACGGTTTCCTGGTGGCTCGTTCATCTGACCGTAGACCAGCGCTACCTTGTCGAGAACGTTGGAGTCCTTCATCTCGTGGTAGAAGTCGTTACCCTCACGAGTACGCTCACCCACACCAGCGAACACGGAATAACCGCTGTGTTCCATGGCGATGTTACGGATCAGTTCCATCATGTTCACGGTCTTGCCGACGCCGGCACCACCGAACAGACCAACCTTACCACCCTTGGCGAACGGGCAGACCAGGTCGATAACCTTGATACCGGTTTCCAGCAGGTCGTTGCCGCCCGCCTGGTCGGAGAACGAAGGCGCTGGCTGGTGGATACCGCGACGCTCTTCTTCGCCGATTGGACCGGCTTCGTCGATCGGGTTGCCCAGGACGTCCATGATACGGCCCAGGGTTGCCTTGCCGACAGGTACCGAGATGGCAGCCTTGGTGTCGACGACATCCAGACCGCGCTTCAGACCTTCGGTCGAGCCCATCGCAATGGTACGAACCACGCCGTCGCCCAGCTGCTGCTGAACTTCCAGGGTGGTTTCCGCGCCTTGTACTTTCAGCGCGTTGTAAACACTCGGCACGGCATCACGTGGGAATTCCACGTCGATGACGGCGCCGATGATTTGAACGATACGTCCGCTACTCATAGCTGGATCCTCTGAATTTTTGAACCGTTAAACCGCGGCAGCGCCGCCGACGATTTCCGAGATCTCCTGGGTGATCGCAGCCTGACGCGCCTTGTTGTAGATCAACTGAAGCTCTTTGATCAAATCACCGGCGTTGTCTGTGGCGTTTTTCATGGCGATCATCCGGGCCGCTTGTTCAGCAGCGTTGTTCTCGACCACCGCCTGGTAGACCTGCGACTCCACGTAACGCACCATCAAGCCGTCCAGCAGCTCTTTTGCGTCGGGTTCGTACAGGTAGTCCCAGTGGTGCTTGAGTTCCTGATCCGGGGTTGCCACCAACGGTACCAATTGCTCGACCGTCGGTTTTTGGGTCATGGTGTTGATGAACTTGTTCGAAACCACCGAGAGGCGATCGATGCGGCCGTCCAGGTAGGCGTCCAGCATCACCTTGACGGAGCCGATCAGATCGTTGATCGATGGCTCTTCGCCCAGGTGGCTGATCGCGGCTACGACGTTGCCGCCAAAGATGCGGAAGAAAGTCGCACCCTTGCTGCCGATCACGCACAGGTCGATTTCAACGCCCTGTTCGCGGTTTTCGTTCATGTCCTTGACCAGGGCCTTGAACAGGTTGGTGTTCAAGCCACCGCACAGACCACGGTCACTGCTCACCACGATATAACCGGCGCGCTTTACAGGGCGCTCGATCATGAACGGGTGGCGGTATTCCGGGTTGGCGTTGGCCAGATGACCGATCACCTGGCGGATACGCTCCGCGTAAGGACGGCTAGCAGCCATGCGCATTTGTGCCTTGCGCATCTTGCTGACCGCCACTTTCTCCATGGCGCTGGTAATTTTTTGCGTGCTTTTGATGCTCGCAATCTTACTGCGAATCTCTTTTGCGCCTGCCATGTATCACCTATCAGGTTAGCAAGCGGGGGCCGGAGCCCCCGCTGCGGCTTACCAGGTCTGGGTGGCCTTGAACTTCTCGATACCGGCTTTCATGCCAGCGTCGATTTCGTCGTTGAAGTCACCCTTCACGTTGATCTTCGCCATCAGTTCGGCGTGATCACGGTTGAAGTAGGCGATCAGCGCTTGCTCGAAGCTGCCAACCTTGGAGACTTCTACGTCGGTCAGGAAACCACGCTCAGCGGCGTACAGCGACAGGGCCATGTCGGCGATCGACATTGGCGCGTACTGCTTCTGCTTCATCAGCTCGGTAACGCGCTGACCATGCTCCAGCTGCTTGCGGGTAGCCTCGTCCAGGTCCGAAGCGAACTGGGCGAAGGCCGCCAGTTCACGGTACTGGGCCAGGGCGGTACGAATACCACCGGACAGCTTCTTGATGATCTTGGTCTGGGCGGCACCACCAACACGGGATACCGACACACCGGCGTTAACGGCAGGACGGATGCCTGCGTTGAACATGGCCGATTCCAGGAAGATCTGACCGTCGGTGATCGAGATCACGTTGGTCGGAACGAACGCGGAAACGTCGCCAGCCTGGGTTTCGATGATCGGCAGAGCGGTCAGCGAGCCAGTCTTGCCGGTTACGGCACCGTTGGTGAACTTCTCGACGTACTCTTCGGAAACGCGCGATGCACGCTCCAGCAGACGGGAGTGGAGATAGAACACGTCGCCTGGGTACGCTTCACGTCCTGGTGGACGGCGCAGCAGCAGGGAGATCTGACGGTAGGCAACGGCCTGCTTGGACAGGTCATCGTAAACGATCAGGGCGTCTTCACCGCGGTCACGGAAGAACTCGCCCATGGTGCAGCCGGCGTACGGGGCCAGGAACTGCAGTGCGGCGGATTCCGAGGCACTGGCAACGACCACGATGGTGTTGGCCAGGGCGCCAGCTTCTTCCAGCTTGCGAACGATGTTGGCAACGGTGGAACGCTTCTGGCCGACTGCAACATAAACACAGAAAATACCGGAGTCTTTCTGGTTGATGATGGCGTCGATGGCCATGGCGGTCTTGCCGATCTGACGGTCACCGATGATCAGCTCGCGCTGGCCACGGCCGACAGGGATCATGGCGTCGACGGACTTGTAGCCAGTCTGTACAGGCTGGTCTACCGACTTACGCCAGATCACGCCTGGAGCTACTTTCTCGACCGCGTCGGTCTGGGTGTTGCCCAGAGGACCTTTGCCGTCGATCGGGTTACCCAGTGCGTCGACGACGCGACCCAGCAGTTCCTTACCAACCGGAACTTCCAGGATACGGCCGGTGCACTTGGCGCTCATGCCTTCGGCGAGGGTGTCATAGGCACCCAGGATCACTGCACCTACGGAGTCTTGCTCCAGGTTCAGGGCCATGCCGAATACGCTGCCAGGGAACTCGATCATTTCGCCGTACATGACGTCGGCCAGACCGTGGATCCGCACGATGCCGTCGGAAACCGAAACGACGGTACCTTCGTTACGGGCTTGGGAGCCGACATCGAGGTTGTCGATGCGGCCCTTGATGATTTCACTAATTTCGGAAGGATTGAGTTGCTGCATTGCTCTGCTGCCCCTTCAAACTCAAGATTTCAAGGCTTCGGCCAGTTTCGCGATCTTGCCGCGAACCGAACCGTCGATTACCAGGTCGCCAGCGCGGATGACGACGCCGCCGATCAGGCTGGCATCCTCCGACGCGTGCAGGCGCACTTCCTGGCCTAACCGTGCACTGAGAACCTTGGCGAGTTTGTCTTGCTGTTCTTGGTTCAACGCAAAAGCACTGGTGACTTCCACGTCCACGGACTTCTCTTGCTCGGCCTTGTACAGGTCGAACAGAGTCGAAATCTCCGGCAGAAGCAGGAGACGTTCGTTTTCCGCGGCAACATGAATGAAATTCTGTGCCTTGGCGTCAAACTTGTCACCGCACACTTCAATGAATGCGGCGGCCTTTTCTGCGCTAGTCAGTTGCGGGGCCTTGAGCAGGCGCTGCATGGTGTCGTCTTGCGACACCGCAGCAGCCAGGCCGAGCATGGCTGACCAATTGGCCAGTTGCTGATGGGCCTGGGCATGCTCGAAGGCAGCCTTAGCGTAAGGTCGGGCCAACGTGGTCAGTTCTGCCATGATCGCCCTCGCTTAAATTTCAGCGGCCAGTTTGTTAACCAGCTCCGCATGCGCGTTTTGATCGATTGTGGCGCCAAGGATCTTTTCAGCACCGCCAACGGCCAGGGCACCCACTTGGGCACGCAGGGCGTCTTTGACGCTGTTCAGTTCCTGTTCGATCTCGGCTTGAGCCTGAGCCTTCACACGGTCAGCTTCGACGCGAGCCTGTTCACGGGCTTCCTCGACAAGCTGAGCAGCGCGTTTCTTGCTTTGCTCAATGATTTCGGCTGCCTGTGCCTTCGCTTCACGCAGTTGCTGACCCGCTTTCTCTTGGGCCAGCTCCAGGTCGCGAGCTGCGCGGTTGGCAGCGTCCAAGCCGTCGGCAATCTTCTTTTGGCGCTCTTGCAGGGCAGTGATGACCGGAGGCCATACGTACTTCATGCAGAAGAGTACAAAAATCAGAAAAGCAACGGATTGGCCAATCAGGGTTGCATTAATGTTCACGCCAACACCTCGCTCGGTCTTTGTCCATCACACCAATCAACTCGTAGGAACGAGTGATTAGCCGGCGATCTGACCAACGAAGGGGTTCGCGAAGGTGAAGAACAGAGCGATACCAACACCGATCATGGTTACGGCGTCGAGCAGACCGGCAACGATGAACATTTTGACCTGCAGCATCGGAACCATTTCTGGCTGGCGAGCAGCGCCTTCCAGGAACTTGCCGCCCAGCAGGCCGAAACCAATGGCGGTACCCAGAGCACCCAGGCCGATCAGCAGAGCAACAGCGATAGCGGTCAGACCAACTACAGTTTCCATCTTTCCTCCCGACTTTTACGTCGTATTGGTTAGGTTTTTAGTTTGAAGCGGTAAAACAAATCGTTTGGTACAGCATGCCCTTGCGGACTTTTTAAGCCCTCCCCCCAAACGGGCGGGGAAGGCTATCAGACACGCCAGGCGGTCTTAATGGTTATCTTCGTGAGCCATCGACAGGTAGACGATGGTCAGCATCATGAAGATGAAAGCTTGCAGGGTGATGATCAGGATGTGGAACACAGCCCACGCCCACTGCAGCACCACACCCAGGCCGCTCAGCCACAGCAGGCCGGAGCCGAACATCACGGCGATCAGGATGAACACCAGCTCGCCGGCGTACATGTTGCCGAACAGACGCAGTGCCAGCGAGATCGGCTTGGCGATCAGGGTGACGAACTCGAGCAGGAAGTTGACCGGGATCAGCAGGATCTGCACGAAGATGTTCTTGCTGCCGAACGGGTGCAGGGTCAGCTCGCCGATGAAGCCACCCAGGCCCTTGACCTTGATGCTGTAGAAGATGATCAGGGCGAACACGCAGAAGGCCATGGCCAGGGTCGCGTTCGGGTCGGTGGTTGGCACCGCACGGAAGACGAGGTGCGGGTCACCGGAGATCCAGGCCGCCGCTTTCGGAATCCAGTCGACCGGCACCAGGTCGATGGCGTTCATCATGAACACCCAGACGAAAATGGTCAGTGCCAGCGGGGCGATCACCGGGCTACGGCCGTGGAAGGAGTCCTTCACGCTGCCGTTGACGAAGTCGACCAGCACTTCAACGAAGTTCTGCAGACCGCCAGGTTGGCCGGAAGTCGCCTTCTTGGCCGCCATGCGGAAGATGAACAGGAAGATCAGACCCAGCGCGACGGACCAGCCCAGGGTGTCCACGTGGAACGCCCAGAAGCCCATTGCCTTGGCTTCTGCAGCCGAATGGGCGAAGCCCCAGCTGCCGTCTGGTAGTTGACCGTAGGTCAGGTTCTGCAAGTGGTGCTGGATATAACCCGAAGCGGTTTCTTCTGCCATGGTTGCCTCAAACGCCCTAAGGTCTCGAAAGTCTTTTATTCATCAGCAGGGGCGCGAACCAGCTGACCAAAAGGGTCAGCACGAAGACGCCGAATACTGCCAACGGCGCCAATGGCTTCACTCCTGCGAAGGTCAGTGCAAACAGCACTGCCGTCAAAATCATCTTGCCTGCCTCGCCCGCGTAGAACGACTTGACGATGGCCTGCGCCGCCCGGGCTCCGCTGAAGCGAAAAGCCTTCCAGGCGAAATACACATTGGGCAGCCAGGCAATCAACCCTCCGCAGAGGCCTGAATATCCACTGACCGCCCCTTTCCACTGCCACAACACCAGCGTTGCCAGCAGCAGGACGACAAATTGAGCCAGCAGTACCGGAAAAACCGCCCAGCGATGGAAAGGCAGGCGGTTTGGCGTGCGGATTTCCATCACAACTGCTCCTCTAAAGTCGACCGCCTAGTCAGCAATGACTTGGCATAATTTGTGCCGACAAAATGCGCGCAGAGTATAGGGGTGGATTAACCCCTATTCAACTCTTCGGTAGTGATTTCCGACTGCGCGCTACAACAGGAATTGTTTCAGCGGATGTGAGCAAGCACGCCCTGCAACTCGTCAAGGGAGTTATAGCGAATAACCAACTGACCTTTGCCCTTGTTGCCATGGCGAATTTGTACCGCCGAGCCCAGGCGCTCTGCCAGACGCTGTTCGAGACGGGCAATGTCCGGATCAGGTTTGCTCGCCTCGACCGGCTCAGGTTTGCCATTGAGCCACTGGCGCACCAGTGCCTCGGTCTGGCGCACGGTGAGCCCGCGTGCGACAACATGACGCGCCCCTTCTTCCTGGCGATCTTCCTCGAGGCCGAGCAAGGCGCGGGCATGGCCCATCTCCAGGTCGCCGTGGGCGAGCATGGTCTTGATCGCCTCCGGCAGCGAGATCAGGCGCAGCAGGTTGGCCACGGTTACCCGCGACTTGCCGACGGCGTCCGCCACCTGCTGCTGGGTCAGCTCGAACTCCTGCTGCAGGCGCTGCAGGGCGAGCGCCTCTTCCAGCGGGTTGAGGTCCTCGCGCTGGATGTTCTCGATCAGCGCCATGGCGATGGCGGCTTCGTCGGGCACTTCGCGCACCATCGCCGGAACGGTGTCCAGGCCGGCCTGCTGGGTGGCGCGCCAGCGCCGCTCACCGGCGATGATCTCGTAGCGGTTGTCGCCGATCGGGCGCACCACGATCGGTTGCATCACGCCATGGGTGCGGATCGAGTGCGCCAGTTCTTCCAGCGCCTCGGGATCCATGTCGCGGCGCGGCTGGTACTTGCCGCGCTGGATCAGCTCGACCGGCAGGTGTTGCAGTTCCTTCTGGTCGATCTTGACAGCCTGCGCCTCGAGCGCGCTGACGGAAGGACCACTGAGCAGTGCATCCAACCCACGTCCGAGACCGCGTTTCTTGATGGCCATGCGGATTCCTTAAGTTGTCTGTGCAATGCGTGATGGACGGCGCTGACGGCGAACCAGTTCCCCGGCCAGCGCCAGATAAGCGAGCGCGCCGCGGGATTGCTTGTCGTAGGCCAGGGCCGGCATGCCGAAGCTCGGCGCCTCGGCCAGGCGGATGTTGCGCGGGATCACCGTGTCGTACAACTGGTCGCCGAAGTGCTCCTTGAGCTGCGCCGATACATCGTTGTTCAGGCTCAGGCGCGGGTCGTACATGGTCCGCAGCAGGCCTTCGATCTTCAGCTCCGGGTTCAACCGGGCAGCGATGCGCTTGATGTTATCCACAAGGTCGCTGAGACCTTCCAGCGCGTAGTACTCGCACTGCATGGGGATGATCACGCCATCGGAGGCGACCAGGGCGTTGAGCGTCAGCATCGACAGCGACGGTGGGCAGTCGATGAGGATGTAGTCGTAGTTCTCGCGGATCGGCGCCAGCGCGTTGCGCAGGCGGCTCTCCTTCATCTGCATTTCCAGCAGGACCACCTCGGCGGCGGTCAGGTCGCGGTTGGCCGGCAACAGCTGGTAACCGCCGTGCTCGGAGTAGTGCATGGCCTGGGCCAGGTCGCATTCCCCGATCAGCAGGTCGTACACCGAGTGCTCGAGCTCGTGTTTATCCACACCGCTGCCCATGGTGGCGTTGCCCTGTGGATCGAGGTCGATCAGCAGCACGCGACGCTTGGTCGCGGCCAGCGATGCGGCGAGATTGATGCAGGTGGTGGTCTTGCCCACACCACCCTTCTGGTTCGCGATTGCGAATACCTTAGCCATTGTTGCGTGTGTTCCCAGTCATGCCTTGCGGCGCAGTATCAGCAGATGGCGCTGGCCCTGGCAACCTGGAACGGTCAGGGCCTGCTCGCTTTCCACTGTGAAGTCTGCGGGCAATGCTACCAGTTCGTCGGCAGGATGCAGCCCCTTCATTGCAAGCCATTGCGTGCGGGCGTCACCCAGGTGGCGGGTCCAGTTGGTGAAATTCTCCATGCTGCTGAACGCTCGGGAAACGATCCCGCAGAACGGCTGCTCGGGCTGGACCTCTTCCACCCGGCTGTGGATAACCGTGAGGTTGTCCAGTTTCAGTTCCATCTTCACCTGGGTGAGGAAACGGGTCTTCTTGCCGTTGCTGTCCAGCACCGTCACCTGTTTGTGCGGATGCAGGATGGCCAGCGGAATACCCGGCATGCCGCCGCCGCTGCCGACATCCAGCCAGCGCTGGGTGTCATTGTGGATAAACGGCATGACACTCAGGCTGTCGAGCAGGTGGCGCGAGACCATCTCGTCCGGGTCGCGCACCGCGGTCAGGTTGTAGGCCTTGTTCCATTTGATCAACAGGGCCAGGTAGCCCAGCAGCAACTCATGCTGCTGCGCGCTCAGCTCGACACCAAGCTGGCGCGCACCTGTGGACAACTCTTCGGCGTGTTGCGGGGTGACCGGGGAACTCAAGCGCTTTGCTCCAATTCGCGGCCTGCGCCGCGCTTTTTCAAGTGAATCAGCAACAGGGAAATCGCCGCCGGGGTGACACCCGGAATGCGCGAAGCCTGGCCCAGGGTCTCCGGGCGGGTCTGCTCGAGCTTGCCCTGGATCTCCTTGGACAGGCCGGAAATCGTGGTGTAGTCGATATCCACAGGCAGGCGCGTGTCTTCGCTGGCGCGCAGCCGGGCGATCTCGTCCTGTTGGCGGTCGATGTAACCGGCGTACTTGGTCTTGATCTCGACCTGCTCGGCAACCTGTGGATCGATCACTTCACCGCCGGTCGCCTCGATCAAGCCAGCGTAGTCGACTTCCGGACGGGCGAGCAGGTTGAGCAGGCTGTATTCATGGGCCAGCGGCGTGCCGAACTTATCCACAACAGCTTGGCCCTGCGGCGTACCCGGACGAACCCAGGTGCTCTTCAGGCGCTGTTCTTCACGCTCGATGCCTTCGCGCTTGGCGCAGAACGCAGCCCAGCGCTGGTCGTCGACCAGACCCAGTTCGCGGCCTTTCTCGGTCAGGCGCAGGTCGGCGTTGTCTTCGCGCAGGATCAACCGGTACTCGGCACGTGACGTGAACATGCGGTACGGCTCCTGGGTCCCCAGGGTGATCAGGTCGTCGACCAGCACGCCGATGTAGGCCTCGTCGCGGCGCGGGCACCAGCTTTCACGGCCCTGGGCACGCAGCGCGGCATTGGTCCCGGCCAGCAGGCCCTGGGCGCCGGCCTCTTCGTAACCGGTGGTGCCGTTGATCTGGCCGGCGAAGAACAGGCCGCCGATGACCTTGGTCTCGAGGCTGTACTTCAGGTCGCGCGGGTCGAAGTAGTCGTACTCGATGGCATAGCCCGGACGGACGATGTGGGCGTTTTCCATGCCGCGGATCGAGCGGACGATCTCCAGCTGCACGTCGAACGGCAGCGAAGTGGAAATACCGTTGGGGTACAGCTCGTGGGTGGTCAGGCCTTCCGGCTCGATGAACACCTGGTGGCTTTCCTTGTCGGCGAAGCGATGGATCTTGTCCTCGATCGACGGGCAGTAGCGCGGGCCGATGCCTTCGATCACGCCGGAGTACATCGGCGAACGGTCGAGGTTCGAGGCGATGATCTCGTGGGTGCGGGCGTTGGTGTGGGTAATCCAGCAGCTCACCTGGCGCGGATGCATTTCGGCATTGCCCATGAACGACATCACCGGGATCGGCGTGTCGCCCGGTTGTTCGGTCATCACCGAGAAGTCCACGGAACGGCCATCGATGCGCGGCGGCGTGCCGGTCTTCAGCCGGCCGACGCGCAGCGGCAGTTCACGCATGCGCTGGGCCAGGGCGTTGGCGGGTGGATCGCCGGCGCGACCACCGGAGTAGTTCTGCAGACCAATGTGGATAAGTCCGCCGAGGAAGGTGCCGCTGGTCAGGACCACGGAGTCGGCGAAGAAGCGCAGGCCCATTTGCGTGACCACGCCCTTGACCTGGTCCTGCTCGACGATCAGGTCATCGCAGGACTGCTGGAATATCCACAGGTTCGGCTGGTTTTCCAGGATTTCGCGCACCACCGCCTTGTAGATGGCGCGGTCGGCCTGCGCACGGGTGGCGCGTACGGCCGGGCCCTTGCGGTTGTTCAGGATGCGGAACTGGATGCCGCTCTTGTCGGTGGCCAGCGCCATGGCGCCGCCGAGCGCATCGATTTCCTTGACCAGGTGGCTCTTGCCGATGCCGCCGATGGCCGGGTTGCAACTCATGTGACCGAGGGTTTCCACGTTGTGGGTCAGCAGCAGGGTTTTCACACCCATGCGTGCGGACGCAAGCGCAGCCTCGGTACCGGCATGGCCGCCGCCGATGACGATCACTTCAAAACGGGAAGGGAAATCCACCACGCACCTCGTGCCTGTTTTTGCGAATAGAGAAGGTAAGCGGACAAGTATAGGGACTTACCGCCCTTCAAAGAAACCTTCTGAGCAAAAAATGAGCAGGCTGTGGATGAGTGGCAGGCAAAAGAAAACAAAGAGGAAAAATTTAAAAAAGCTTTGTTTTTATGTTTATGTTTAGGGCCCATCCTGTCTGTGCATAAGTCTTTCAAGGCCACAGAATACGGCATGTACAGAGAATCAAAACCCTGTGTCGAAACGGGCCTGTGGGCTCTGGATAGCGCTGTTTAACCTGTGGATGAATGTGCCTGTTACCCACAGGGCGGTTTGTCCTCAGAAAAAAAGCCCGGTTATCAACGGAGCTGAGGCCGAGTTTTCCACAGAGCTCCCGAGTCAGGACTTTAATCTGTGGATGACGTCGTGGGAGCGAGCTTGCCTCGCGAAGCAGGCTTACAGATTTGGCAACGGCTGCACCGGTGTTCGTGGGTCAAGCCCGCTCCCACAAACCTGAATCACAGGCAAAAAAAAAGCCGCTCCAGACTGGAGCGGCCTTGTTATCGAAGGGCTGTGGACTATTTGCCGATGCAGAAGCTCGAGAAAATTCTGCCAAGCAGGTCGTCCGAACTGAACGCCCCGGTGATTTCACCCAGCGCCTGCTGTGCCTGGCGCAGATCCTCCGCCAACAGCTCTCCGGCGCCAGCCAGGGTCAGCTGCGCACGACCATGCTCCAGGTGCTCACTGGCCTGGCGCAGCGCTTCCAGGTGCCGGCGACGGGCGCTGAAGCTGCTCTCCGCGGTCTGTTCATACCCCATGCAGGCCTTGAGGTGGTCACGTAGCAGGTCCAGCCCCATGTCGTCTTCGCGGGCACTCAGGGTAATGGTTACATGCCCATCGTCACTCTGCTCCATGCCGACACGTTCACCACTCAAGTCGGCCTTGTTACGGATGAGCGTGACCTTTGCCACATCTGGTCGTTGATCCAGGAATTCCGGCCACAGCGCAAAGGGATCACTGGCTTCCGGTGCGGTCGAGTCGACGACCAGCAGCACCCGATCAGCCTCGCCGATGGCCTTGAGCGCCCTTTCCACCCCGATCTTTTCAACATGGTCATCGGTATCGCGCAGACCGGCGGTGTCGACCACATGCAACGGCATGCCATCGATGTGGATATGTTCGCGCAGGATGTCCCGGGTGGTGCCGGCGATATCGGTGACGATCGCCGCCTCGCGTCCGGCGAGCTGGTTGAGCAGGCTCGATTTGCCGGCGTTCGGCCGACCGGCGATGACCACCGTCATGCCGTCACGCAACAGGGCACCCTGCCCGGCCTCACGCTGCACTGTGGACAACTCGCTGCGCACGTCATCGAGCATGCGCAACACATGGCCGTCAGCGAGGAAGTCGATTTCTTCCTCAGGGAAGTCAATTGCGGCCTCGACGTAGATGCGCAAGGCAATCAGCGCTTCGGTCAGCCCATGCACGCGCTTGGAGAACGCTCCTTGCAACGAACGCAGGGCATTACGGGCAGCTTGCGTGGAGCTGGCTTCGATCAGGTCAGCGATGGCTTCGGCCTGGGCCAGGTCGAGCTTGTCGTTGAGGAACGCACGCTCGCTGAACTCGCCCGGGCGTGCCAACCGGCAGCCCAGTTGCAGGCAACGCTGCAGCAGCATGTCCATGACCACCGGCCCCCCGTGGCCCTGCAGCTCCAGCACGTCTTCGCCAGTGAACGAGTTCGGCCCGGGGAAGAACAGCGCGATGCCTTCGTCCAGGACCAGGCCATCGGCATCGCGGAACGGGCCGTAGTGGGCATGGCGCGGGGTCAGCGTGCGGCCGGTGATGGCCTGCCCGGCCTGGCTGGCCAGCGGCCCGGACAAGCGGACGATGCCGACCCCACCGCGGCCCTGGGCGGTAGCGATGGCGGCAATGGTTTCACGCACAGTGTTCATGCTCGAAAGCCTCTACAACGAATTCGTCAGATAGCAAAAACGCCCCACTAGGGGGCGTTTTTATTCACAGGCAAACAGGCTTGCCCGTCAAGCGGCAGCTTTCTTGGTCGCTGCCTCGATGCTGCGGGTGATGTACCACTGCTGTGCGATCGACAGGCAGTTGTTCACAACCCAGTACAGCACCAGACCGGCCGGGAACCACAGGAAGAAGAAGGTGAAGATGATCGGCATCATTTTCATCACCTTGGCCTGCATCGGATCCGGCGGGGTCGGGTTCAGACGCTGCTGGATGAACATGGTGGCGCCCATGATGATCGGCAGGATGAAGAACGGATCCTTGATCGACAGGTCGGTGATCCACAGCATCCACGGTGCCTGGCGCATCTCTACGCTTTCCAGCAGTACCCAGTACAGGGCCAGGAACACCGGCATCTGTACCAGGATCGGCAGGCAGCCGCCCAGCGGGTTGATCTTCTCTTTCTTGTACAGCTCCATCATCGCCTGGGACATCTTCTGGCGATCGTCACCGAAGCGTTCCTTGAGCTGGGCCAGTTTCGGCGCCACGGCACGCATGCGCGCCATCGAGCGGTAGCTGGCGGCCGACAGCGGGAAGAACAGGCCTTTGATCAGCATGGTCAGGACAATGATCGACCAGCCCCAGTTGCCGAGCAGGCTGTGGATATGTTGCAGCAGCCAGAAGATCGGCTGGGCGATGAACCACAGGAAGCCGTAGTCGACGGTCAATTCCAGGCCTGGGGACAGTTCCTTGAGCTTGGACTGGATCTTGGGACCGGCATACAGCATCGCGCTGGTTTCGACCTTGCCGCCGGCAGGGACGTCAAGCGCAGGGCCGGTGAAGCCGATGATGTAGTTGCCCTGGCTGTCCTTGCGGGTCTGGACGGCGTTGTTGTCCGACTTGCTCGGGATCCAGGCGGTCACGAAGTAGTGCTGCAGCCAGGCGACCCAGCCGCCGGTCACATTTTCTTTCAAATTGCCCTTGTCGATGTCTTTCATCGACACTTTCTTGTACGGCTCGGAAGCTGTCCACAGGGCGGCGCCCAGGTAGGTGGCCGTACCGGTGGCAGTGCTCGACGACGGATCGGAGCTGGCGTCGCGCTTGAGCTGGGCAAACATGTTGCCGCTCCAGGCCTGGCCGCTCTGGTTGTCGATCAGGTAGCTGACGGTCAGGTCGTACTCACCGCGCTTGAGGCTGAAGCGCTTGATGTAGTTGACGCCGTTCTCGCTGAACTTCAGGTCGACGGACAGTTGGTCCTGACCGTCGGCAAGCTGGAAGCTCTTCTGTTCGGCGGCGTACAGCGGGCGACCCGTGGAGCGGGCGTCCGGGCCGTTGGTGCCGGTCAGGCCGCTCTGGGCCAGGTACACGCGCTCGCTGCCGTTGTCGAACAGCTGGAACGGAATGTCCGGATGGTCCTGGCGACGTGGGTACTTCGGCAGGTTCAGCTGGACGATGTCACCACCGACCGGGTCGATAGCCAGGTCCAGGACATCGGTCTTGATCCGGATCAGGTCCTTGCTGACCGCGACCGGCGCCAGTTCAGCAGGGCTGGATTCAGCATTGGCGCTCGGCACATCGGCGCTTGCACCGGAGTTGCCGGCCGGCACGGTGTCCGGCAGGGCCGGGGCAGCATTGCTGGCAGCAGCATTCTGAGTCGGCAGGGCAGCCTGGCCATAGTCCTGGTTCCACTTGAGGACCATGACATAGGACACGATTGCCAGGGCGACGATCAGGATCGTGCGTTTAATATCCATGATTACTCGGCTATCGAAGAAGTTCGGGAGGAAGGAGCAGGTGGAACGGGATCGAAACCGCCGTCGTTCCACGGATGACAACGCCCCAGGCGACGAACGGCCAGCCACCCACCACGCAAGAGGCCATGGTTTTCGATGGCTTCATAGGCGTAACAGGAACAGCTGGGATAGAAACGACAGTGACTGGCCATCAGTGGACTGATGGCATAACGGTAGAACTGGATCGGAACGAGGGCCAGTTTACGCATTGTGACTGTCTACCCCTGCGGAATCGGCGACCGCTGGAGAGGGCCGACTGCGGACCAGTCGCTTCCAGAGCTTGCCAAAGTGTTGGTGCAATTCTGGGTTTTCCACTTCGCCCAACCCCTTGCGTGCAACGATCACGATATCCAGCCCAGCCAGCATTTGCTGGTTCAGGCGGAACGAATCGCGCATCAGGCGTTTCAGGCGATTGCGTTGAACGGCGAGCTTGACGCTCTTCTTGCCGATCACCAGGCCGAGGCGTGGATGATCGAGGCCGTTCTCGCGGGCAAGGATAAGCAGGTTTTTCCCTGGAACCTTGCCGGTTGGGGAGTCGAAGACCGCTTTGAAGTGCCGGGGTGTAAGCAGTCGCTTGTCCCGACTGAAGTCCTGACTCACCACCTGTACCGAAAAATCAAATGGCCAGACGCTTACGGCCTTTGGCACGGCGACGCGACAGAACGGCACGGCCGTTCTTGGTAGCCATACGGGCACGGAAACCGTGGGTGCGGGCGCGCTTGATGGTGCTTGGTTGGAAAGTACGTTTCATGGCGTGTTACCTGGGTTGGTCGACAACGGGCCGGAAGGGCCCCCTTTTTAAGAGATCGGCGATTCTAGAGAAAGCAAGGCGATAGGTCAATTTCCAACCAGCCTTTCCTTATGGAAGGTCGAGGCAGGTCGATGGGTGCTACATCGACCTGGCTGACCTGAAAGCGGGCAAATCAAAAAAACAGAAGAGGCATATAAAAAGCTTTTCTGAAGAACTTATAGATCTTAGGTGGATAACCTTCTGTGGATAACCTATTTGAGCCCTTTAACTGCGGGCTGTACAGAAAACCATAACCTTGTCGGTAAGGGGTGTTCTGTCTGTGCCTGGGGTGAGGAAAACCTGTGGGGGAAAAGGGTGTTTATCCACAGTTGATTTATCCACAGATCAGAACCCAGGGTTGTGCATAGCCCACAGGCGCTGTTATCCACAGGGCTTATCAACAGTGCATGAGTGGTGTTCGAGTCGTTTTTTGGCGGATTTACCCTGATAGTGGGTGGCGTCACGTGTGGATAACTGACCGCCCGCCCGGTACAATGGCGGTTTGTTTTTGCCTCATCCGGCTTTCAACTCAGGGGATATCCGTGTCAGTGGAACTTTGGCAGCAGTGCGTGGAGCTTCTGCGCGATGAGCTGCCTGCCCAGCAATTCAACACCTGGATCCGCCCGCTACAGGTCGAAGCCGAAGGCGACGAGTTGCGCGTCTATGCGCCCAACCGCTTCGTGCTCGACTGGGTCAATGAAAAGTACCTTGGCCGCCTGCTCGAACTGCTGGGTGAACAGGGCAGCGGTATCGCTCCCGCCCTTTCCTTATTAATAGGCAGCCGTCGCAGCTCCGCAGCCCGTGCCGCTCCCAACGCCCCTGTCAGTGCCGCCGTCGCGGCAACCCTTGCGCAACAGGCGCAGGTGCAGCAGGCAGCGCCGGTGCTCGAGCCTGTCACTGCACCTGTGGTGGAGCCGGCGCAGGTTGCCGAAGTCGAAGAACCCTCTTCGCGCGACAGCTTTGACAGCATGGCCGAGATCGCGACCGCTCCGGTTGCCAGTGGGCGTACCGAGCAGCGTACGGTGCAGGTCGAGGGTGCCCTGAAGCACACCAGCTACCTGAACCGCACGTTCACTTTCGAAACCTTCGTCGAAGGCAAGTCGAACCAGCTGGCCCGGGCCGCAGCCTGGCAGGTTGCCGACAACCCCAAGCACGGCTACAACCCACTGTTCCTTTATGGTGGCGTCGGCCTGGGTAAGACGCACTTGATGCACGCTGTGGGTAACCACCTGCTGAAGAAGAACCCGAACGCCAAGGTGGTCTACCTGCATTCTGAGCGTTTCGTCGCCGACATGGTCAAGGCGCTGCAGCTGAACGCGATCAACGAATTCAAACGCTTCTACCGTTCGGTCGATGCGTTGCTCATCGATGACATCCAGTTCTTCGCCCGCAAGGAGCGTTCCCAGGAAGAGTTTTTCCACACCTTCAACGCCCTGCTCGAGGGCGGCCAGCAGGTGATCCTCACCAGCGACCGCTACCCGAAGGAGATCGAAGGCCTGGAAGAGCGCCTGAAGTCCCGCTTCGGCTGGGGCCTGACGGTGGCCGTCGAGCCGCCGGAGCTGGAAACCCGCGTGGCGATCCTGATGAAGAAGGCCGACCAGGCCAAGGTCGAGCTGCCGCACGATGCCGCGTTCTTCATCGCCCAGCGTATCCGCTCCAACGTGCGTGAGCTCGAAGGCGCCCTGAAGCGGGTGATTGCCCACTCGCACTTCATGGGCCGCGACATCACCATCGAGCTGATCCGTGAATCGCTCAAGGATCTTTTGGCGCTGCAGGACAAGCTGGTCAGTGTGGATAACATCCAGCGCACCGTGGCCGAGTACTACAAGATCAAGATCTCCGATCTGCTGTCCAAGCGGCGGTCGCGCTCCGTTGCGCGACCACGTCAGGTGGCCATGGCGTTATCGAAAGAGCTGACCAACCACAGTCTGCCGGAGATCGGTGACATGTTCGGCGGCCGCGACCACACCACCGTGCTGCACGCCTGCCGCAAGATCAACGAATTGAAGGAATCCGACGCGGACATCCGCGAGGACTACAAGAACCTGCTGCGCACGCTGACGACCTGATGGCCGTCTGCGCAGCTAATTGAAGGCAAGGGACTAGACCATGCATTTCACCATTCAACGCGAAGCCCTGTTGAAACCCCTGCAACTGGTCGCAGGCGTCGTCGAGCGCCGCCAGACCTTGCCGGTCCTGTCCAACGTCCTGCTGGTCGTGCAAGGCCAGCAGCTGTCGTTGACCGGTACCGACCTGGAAGTCGAACTGGTTGGCCGCGTCCAGCTGGAAGAGCCTGCGGAGCCGGGCGAGATCACTGTTCCGGCGCGCAAGCTGATGGACATCTGCAAGAGCCTGCCCAGCGATGTGCTGATCGACATCAAGGTCGACGAGCAGAAGCTGCTGGTCAAGGCTGGTCGCAGCCGTTTCACCCTGTCCACCCTGCCGGCCAATGACTTCCCGACCGTGGAAGAAGGCCCGGGTTCGCTGACCTGCAACCTGGAACAGAGCAAGCTGCGCCGCCTGATCGAGCGCACCAGCTTCGCCATGGCCCAGCAGGATGTGCGCTACTACCTCAACGGCATGCTGCTGGAAGTGTCCACCGACACCCTGCGCGCCGTCGCCACCGATGGCCACCGTCTGGCGCTGTGCGCCATGCAGGCACCGATCGGCCAGGCTGAGCGCCACCAGGTTATCGTGCCACGCAAGGGTATCCTCGAGCTGGCGCGCCTGCTCACCGATCCGGAAGGCATGGTCAGCATCGTCCTGGGCCAGCATCACATTCGCGCCACCACCGGCGAGTTCACCTTCACCTCCAAGCTGGTCGACGGCAAGTTCCCGGACTACGAGCGCGTCCTGCCCAAGGGCGGCGACAAGCTGGTGATCGGTGACCGCCAGGCGCTGCGCGAGGCGTTCAGCCGTACCGCGATCCTGTCCAACGAGAAGTACCGCGGCATCCGTCTGCAACTGGCCGCCGGCCAGCTGAAGATCCAGGCCAACAACCCGGAGCAGGAAGAAGCGGAAGAAGAGATCAGCGTCGACTATAACGGCAGCTCGTTGGAGATCGGTTTCAACGTCAGCTACCTGCTGGACGTGCTGGGTGTCATGACCACTGAACAGGTTCGCCTGATTCTGTCCGACTCCAACAGCAGCGCCTTGCTGCAGGAAGCCGGCAATGACGACTCGTCCTACGTTGTCATGCCGATGCGTCTGTAAGCCATAGCAGGCGACATGTCCCTTCGACGTCTCTCGGTCACCGCGGTGCGCAACCTGCACCCGGTGACCCTCTCACCCTCCCCCCGCATCAACATCCTTTACGGCGCCAACGGCAGTGGCAAGACCAGCGTGCTCGAAGCCGTGCACCTGCTGGGGCTCGCCCGCTCGTTCCGCAGCACCCGGTTGAACCCGGTGATTCAGTACGAGCAGCCGACCTGTACCGTATTCGGTCAGGTCGAACTGGCCGAAGGTGGTACCAGCAACCTGGGTGTTTCACGGGAGCGGCAGGGTGATTTCACCATCCGTATCGACGGCCAGAATGCGCGCAGTGCCGCGCAACTGGCCGAGATGTTGCCCCTGCAACTGATCAACCCGGACAGTTTCCGCCTGCTTGAAGGTGCGCCCAAGGTGCGCCGGCAGTTTCTCGACTGGGGCGTGTTCCACGTGGAACCTCGCTTCATGGCGACCTGGCAGCGCCTGCAGAAGGCCTTGCGGCAGCGGAACTCATGGCTGCGGCATGGTACACTTGATGCCGTTTCGCAAGCCGCCTGGGATCGGGAGTTATGTCTCGCCAGTGCGGAAATAGATGAATACCGTCGCAACTACATCAAGGCCTTGAAGCCTGTCTTCGAGCGTACCCTGAGCGAGCTGGTCGAACTGGACGGGCTGACCCTGAGCTACTACCGAGGCTGGGACAAGGACCGGGAACTCAACGAAGTCCTCGCAACCTCTCTCCTTCGCGATCAGCAGATGGGCCATACCCAGGCCGGGCCACAGCGTGCTGATCTGCGCCTGCGATTGGGCGCGAACAACGCGGCCGACATCCTCTCGCGCGGGCAGCAGAAGCTGGTGGTCTGTGCCCTGCGCATTGCCCAGGGACATCTGGTCAGCCAGGTTCGTCGCGGTCAGTGTATTTATCTGGTGGATGACCTGCCGTCCGAGTTGGACGAGCAGCACCGCCGCGCCCTGTGCCGCTTGCTTGAAGAATTGAACTGCCAGGTGTTCATCACCTGTGTAGACCACGAATTTCTGAGGGAAGGCTGGCAGACGGAAACGCCAGTCGCCTTGTTCCACGTGGAACAAGGCCGTATCACCCAGACCCACGACCATCGGGAGTGAAGGCATGAGCGAAAATCAAACGTACGACTCCTCCAGCATCAAGGTGCTGAAAGGGCTGGATGCCGTACGCAAGCGTCCCGGCATGTACATTGGCGACACCGATGACGGCAGCGGCCTGCACCACATGGTGTTCGAGGTGGTCGACAACTCGATCGACGAAGCCCTGGCCGGTCACTGCGATGACATCACCGTCATCATTCACCCGGACGAATCCATCAGCGTCCGTGACAACGGCCGTGGCATTCCAGTCGACGTGCATAAAGAAGAAGGCGTTTCCGCAGCCGAGGTCATCATGACCGTCCTGCACGCCGGCGGTAAGTTCGACGACAACTCCTACAAGGTATCCGGCGGTCTGCACGGCGTAGGTGTTTCGGTGGTGAACGCCCTGTCCGAGCAACTGGTGCTCACCGTTCGTCGTAGCGGCAAGATCTGGGAACAGACCTACGTCCATGGTGTGCCACAGGCACCCATGGCGGTCGTCGGTGAAAGCGAAACCACCGGTACCCACATCCACTTCAAGCCCTCGGCTGAAACCTTCAAGAACATCCACTTCAGCTGGGACATTCTCGCCAAGCGTATCCGCGAGCTGTCGTTCCTGAACTCGGGTGTTGGCATCCTGCTGAAGGACGAGCGCAGCGGCAAGGAAGAGTTCTTCAAGTACGAAGGCGGCCTGCGCGCATTCGTTGAATACCTGAACACCAACAAGACCCCGGTCAATTCCCAGGTCTTCCACTTCAACGTCCAGCGTGACGATGGCGTGGGTGTCGAAGTCGCCCTGCAGTGGAACGACAGCTTCAACGAAAACCTGCTGTGCTTCACCAACAACATTCCCCAGCGCGATGGTGGTACCCACCTGGTCGGTTTCCGTTCCTCGCTGACCCGTAGCCTGAACAGCTACATCGAGCAGGAAGGTCTGGCGAAGAAGAACAAGGTCGCCACCACCGGTGACGACGCCCGTGAAGGTCTGACCGCGATCATCTCGGTCAAGGTGCCGGATCCGAAGTTCAGCTCGCAGACCAAGGACAAGCTGGTTTCCTCGGAGGTGAAGACCGCCGTGGAACAGGAGATGAACAAGTACTTCGCCGACTTCCTGTTGGAGAACCCCAACGAAGCCAAGGCGGTGGTCGGCAAGATGATCGACGCTGCCCGTGCCCGTGAAGCGGCGCGTAAGGCCCGTGAGATGACTCGCCGCAAAGGCGCGCTGGACATCGCTGGCCTGCCGGGCAAACTGGCCGACTGCCAGGAGAAGGACCCTGCCCTTTCCGAACTGTACCTGGTGGAGGGTGACTCCGCAGGTGGTTCGGCCAAGCAAGGCCGTAACCGTCGCACCCAGGCGATCCTGCCGCTCAAGGGCAAGATCCTCAACGTCGAGAAAGCGCGCTTCGACAAGATGATCTCTTCCCAGGAGGTCGGCACGCTGATCACCGCACTGGGTTGTGGCATCGGCCGCGAAGAGTACAACATCGACAAGCTGCGTTATCACAACATCATCATCATGACCGATGCTGACGTCGACGGTTCGCACATCCGTACCCTGCTGCTGACCTTCTTCTTCCGTCAATTGCCGGAGCTGGTCGAGCGTGGCTACATCTATATCGCCCAGCCACCGCTGTACAAGGTGAAGAAAGGCAAGCAGGAGCAGTACATCAAGGACGACGAGGCCATGGAAGAATACATGACCCAGTCGGCCCTTGAGGATGCCAGCCTGCACCTGGACGAAGCTGCGCCAGCCGTCTCCGGTGTTCAGCTGCAAGCCCTGGTAAATGAATTCCGCGGTGTGATGAAGACGTTGAAGCGTCTGTCGCGTCTGTACCCGGAAGAGCTGACCGAGCACTTCATCTACCTGAATATGGTTTCTCTCGAGCAACTGGCCAACAAGGCGCAGATGGACGATTGGCTGAAGGCGTTCCAGCAGCGCCTGGATAACAGCCAGCGCTCCGGTCTGGTTTATAAAGCCGACTTGCATGAGGACAAGGAGCGCAACCTCTGGCTGCCTGTCGTTGAAACGACATCCCATGGTTTGGCCAGCTATGTCACCTTCAACCGTGACTTCTTCGGCAGCAATGACTACAAGACTGTCGTTGCCCTGGGTGAAAAGCTGGGTACCTTGCTGGGCGACGGCGCCTATGTTCAGCGTGGCGAACGTCGCAAGGCAGTTACCGAGTTCAAGGAAGCCCTCGACTGGCTGATGAACGAAAGCACCAAGCGCCATACCATCCAGCGATACAAAGGGCTGGGTGAGATGAACCCGGACCAGCTGTGGGAAACCACCATGGATCCGACCGTGCGCCGCATGCTCAAGGTGACCATCGAGGACGCCATCGCCGCCGATCAGCTGTTCAACACCCTGATGGGTGATGCGGTCGAACCGCGTCGCGACTTCATTGAAAGCAACGCGCTGTCGGTGTCCAACCTGGACTTCTGATCTTTCGGTCGGACACGCAAAAGAAAAAAGCCAATACGCGAGTATTGGCTTTTTTTTGAATCAGCAGGTATGACTGATATTCAGGCAACTTTCGCCTGAACGGTGAACAGGCTCGCTCCCAGCGCCACGAACGAGGCGCCGAACAGCCGGTTCATCAACCTCGCACGGTTCGGCGAGGCGAGCTTGCGACGCAGCACCTGGGCCAGGGTCACATATAAGGCGTGGGAGACGATCGAGCAGGCCGCGAAGGTCAGCACGAGAATGCCCAACTGCACGGTCGAATCACTGCCCGGACGGATGAACTGCGGCAGGAACGCTGCGAAGAACAGGATCGCCTTGGGGTTGGTCAGCGCCACTGTCACGCCGTTGAGCATCAGCCTGTTATTGGTGGAGGCGCGCCCGGCCGGCTGGTCGAGTTTGTCGAAGGCGCTGGTGCGGCTCCTCCACTGCTTGACGCCCAGGTAGATCAGGTAGCTCGCGCCGAGCACCTTGAGTAGCAGTAAGGCGGTGGCGGACGCCTGTAGCACCACCCCCAACCCGGCACTGGTGGCGGCCGAGATTGCCAGCAAGCCGAAGGCGTTGCCGATCGAGCCGAGCATCGCCCGTCGCGGTCCGTAGGCCACCGAGTTGGACAGCGCCATGATGACCCCGGGACCTGGGGTCAGGGTAACCAGCATGGCGACGACGACAAAACCGAACCATTCGTGAAGCGACATCCTTGTACATCTCCTGGGGAACACCACATAGATTCGACGGACTGTAACAGATAGTTGCCCTGCTCATGAATGGCCGGCACCGCTTGCGATTACCGGCGGTCTTTACAGGTCCCGAACCAGGCGAGGCGACTTGCAACCCGACACGCAGATCATCATCGTCTTCCCTGCTTCCTGCTCGTGAGGGCTGAGCACGAAGTCGCGGTGGTCGGGCGTGCCTTCCAGCACAGTGGTTTCGCAGGAGCCGCACACCCCTTCCCGGCAGCTGAACGAGACCAGATGACCTGCGTCGAGCAGCGTGTCGATCAGGCTGCCGCGCCCGGGTCGAAACTCGCCAGCGCGCTGGGCCGCGGCACCCTCAATTTCCCGGCATTGGTCGACGCGATGCAGTACACCGGCTGGAAAGGGATGGTCGGTTTTGAAACCCGGGGCGGCACCCTGATGGGCGGTGTCAGTCACCTCAACCAGTTGGTGGCGGCTTCGACCCACTGATCAGCGAGACGCGAGGCACAGCCTCTCGTAAAACACGCGCACGGCAGCTAATCTGGCTGCCGTGCGTGTCTTCGTGCCAAGGAATCGCCATGACCGAACAATCGCTACCTACAGTCCAGGACGTGCAAGCCGCAGCCGACCGCCTGCAAGGCCATGTCCACCGTACTCCTGTGTTTACCTCCTCCACCCTCGACGCCCGGGTTGATGCGCAGGTCTTCTTCAAGTGCGAACAGTTTCAGCGCATGGGCGCCTTCAAGATTCGTGGCGCGCTCAATGCGCTGATGCGGCTCGATCCGGCCAGCCGGCAGCGCGGAGTGGTCGCTTATTCGTCTGGCAACCACGCCCAGGGCGTCGCCCTCGCCGCCCGGGAGCTGGGTATGCCGGCGGTGATCGTGATGCCCGCCGACGCCCCTGCGGCAAAACGGGCAGCCACCGAAGGCTACGGTGCCACTGTGGTCGCCTATGACCGCTACCGCGAAGACCGTCTCGCCATCGCCCGTCAGTTGCAGTTGGATCACGGTTACACGCTGATCCCTCCGTTCGATCACCCGGATGTGATCGCCGGGCAAGGCACCGCGGCGCTCGAGCTGTTCGAGGAGACTGGCCCGCTGGACGTATTGCTGGTACCGGTGGGCGGCGGTGGGCTGATTTCCGGCTGTGCCCTGGCGGCGCATTTACGCAGCCCCGACTGCGAAGTGATCGGGGTCGAACCCGAGGCCGGCAACGACGGTCAGCAGTCCTTCCGCACCGGCAAACTGGTGAGCATCGACACGCCAGCGACCCTGGCCGACGGCGCGCAGTCGCAGTCGCTGGGGACGATCACCTTTCCATTGATCCAGCAGCTGGTGAGCGACATGGTCACGGTATCGGACGCGGAGTTGCTGCAGGCCATGGGTTTTCTGGCTGAGCGCATGAACCTGTTGGTCGAGCCCACCGGCTGCCTGGCGGCAGCAGCGGTAGTGAAGCTGCGCGAACGGCTGCGGGGCAAGCGAGTCGGGGTCATCCTCACCGGCGGTAACGTCGACCTGCAGCACTATGCGCGTTTGCTACTCGAAGCCGAGGGCGCCGCGACCCGCTGACAGCAGGTAACGACTCAAATCCTCGGGATGTTTCACGTGGAACATTTACAGCCCGAGGGTTTTGAGTCGCCGATACAGCGTGCGTTCACTCATGCCCAGATGTGCTGCCAGTTCGTTGCGTGATCCTTTGAAGGTTTCCAGGGCGTGCGCCAGGTAGGCCATTTCTTTGCGCCCCCGACTGCGCAAGTGGCCCTGATCTGACATCGGATGGATGTCTTCGGGCAGATGTTCCGGACGAATGAAACCGTCATCGGCAAACAGCCTGGCCCGTTCCAGGATGTTCCTGAGCTCACGAATGTTGCCTGGGAAGGTATGCAGGTTGAGGCACGAGAGTGTTTCGGCGGTAACCTTGGGCGAGTGCTTGCCGGCCATGCGTTGCAGCAGACTCTCACAGAGCAACGGCAAATCCTCGACCCGCTCACGCAGTGATGGCAGGCGAATCGGGAATCCGCTGATGCGGTAATACAGGTCTTCGCGGAATGTCCCCTCGGCAGCCATCTCTTTCAATGGCTTGTGCGTGGCCGAGACCAGGCGAAAATCCGAATGGACCGTACGCGTGCTGCCGACCGGGCGGAAGCTGCCGGACTCGATCAGGCGCAGCAGTTTCACCTGCATCGCCAGCGGTACTTCACCGATCTCATCGAGGAACAGGGTGCCACCGTGAGCGGCTTCGGCCAGGCCGATCTTGCGTTGAGTCGCTCCAGTGAAGGCGCCCTTCTCATAGCCGAACAGTTCACTCTCGAACAACGACTCGGTCAGCCCGGTGCAGTCCACCACCACCAGGGGGCCATTGGCTCGGGGGCTGCCCAGGTGCAAGGCGCGGGCGAACAGCTCCTTGCCCGTGCCCGACTCGCCCTGGAGCAGTACCGGAATCTGCGCAGGGGCTGCACGTTGCAAACTGGCCACGGCGGTCTTGAAGGCTGGCGCCCGGCCAACCAGTCCTTGCTGTTGAGGTTGTGCCGATGCCAGGGTGACGCTGGTCAGGCGTTCGACGAAGGCTACCACCCTGCCCTCGTCATCGAGGATCGGGCGCAGCTCCACATCCACATGTTCCGGCCCTCGCGGGGTGTGATGGATATGTAGCACACGCTCGGGCACCTTGCTGTCCAGCGACTTGCGCAGCGGGCAATGTTCCCCGGCCTGGTCGCAGGGCACGGCATAGTGGTGCGAGACCCGGTGGCATTTTTCGCCGATCGGCGCGTGCTCCTCGTTGCCGAACTGGCGACGGTACGCCGCGTTGGCAGCCAGGATGTTGTAGTCGGTGTCCAACACGATACTGGGCAGGACATCGTGTTCGAGGTAGGACACCAGCGCGAGGATCGCGGGATGGGAAGCGGCTAGCATGACAGCACCAGATGAAGGACCTGGCGAGGGTAGCAAGGACTGCCAAACACTGCCATCGGCTGACAGTCGACTGCCAGGAACTGTCACCTTTGGTTGGTTGGAATGGGGCTGCTGCGCAGCCCATCGCGGCACAAGGCCGCTCCTACAAGGGGGCGGCGTCCTATCTGAAAGGCTGGCATGTATCTTGATAAAGCACCCTCCACTGCCTATGCCTTCAAGGAGGCCTGGGATAACTGGAGAGTGCAATGATCATCGGCAACAACCTTCACGTCGAAGCATTCTTCGACAAGGCGACCTGGACCATCAGCTACCTGGTCATGGATGGCGAGACGCGCCAATGCGCGCTGATCGACAGCGTGCTGGACTATGACCCCAAGTCAGGGCGCACCTGCACCGATTCGGCGGACAAGCTGATTGCTCGCGTCAAGGCGCTGGACGCCAAGGTGCAATGGATCCTGGATACTCATGTGCACGCCGACCATCTGTCCGCCGCGGCCTACCTCAAGGAGCAGCTTGGCGGCACCATCGCGATCGGTGCGCAGATCACCCAGGTGCAGAAAGTCTTCGGCACCCTGTTCAACGCCGAGCCGGGTTTTGCCCGTGACGGCAGCCAGTTCGATGTCCTGTTCGAAGATGAAGAGGGATTTCGCATCGGCAACCTGCATGCCCGTGCCCTGCACACCCCAGGGCATACTCCGGCGTGCATGAGTTACATGGTCGAGGACGCGGGCGAGACCGCAGTGTTCGTCGGCGACACCTTGTTCACCCCCGACTATGGCACCGCCCGTTGCGATTTTCCGGGCGCCAGCGCGAAGACCCTGTACCGGTCGATCCGTCGCTTGCTGGCCTTCCCCGACCAGACCCGGCTGTTCATGTGCCATGACTACCTGCCCGGTGGTCGTGAGTTGTGTTACGTCACCACCGTGGCCGAGCAACGCGCCAACAACATTCATATCCGCGAAGGTGTCAGTGAAGAGAGCTTCGTCGAAATGCGTGAAGCCCGTGACAAGACCCTCGACATGCCCGTGCTGATCCTGCCGTCGGTGCAGATCAACATGCGCAGCGGGCAATTCCCCGAACCTGAAGCCAACGGTGTGAGCTACCTGAAGATCCCGCTGAACAAGCTGTAAGCCACGCCGTACCCATAACGAGATTTCCAAGGAACACCGCCATGCCTGCCCTGTCCCCTGCCGATTCCTCCCGTGCCGACCACCACAAGGTGGTGATCGTCGGCGCCGGTGCCGCCGGTATCGCCACCGCCTCCAGCCTGATCGCCCGTGATCCGTCGCTGGATATTGCCCTGATCGACCCCGCCGACGTGCACTATTACCAGCCCGGCTGGACCATGGTCGGCGCCGGTGTGTTCAAGGCGCCGAGTACCGCCCAGACCATGGCGGCCACCCTGCCCCGTGGCGTGCGCTGGATCAAGGCACGGGTGGAGGGCTTCGACCCTCAGGGGCAGCTGGTGGTGCTCGAGGACGGGCGAGCGGTCAGCTATGAGCAACTGGTGGTCTGCCCGGGATTGAAACTCGACTGGAACGCCATCGAGGGTTTGAGCGAGACCCTCGGACGCAACGGCGTCACCTCCAACTACCGCTACGACCTGGCACCCTACACCTGGCAACTGGTGCAGAACCTCAAGCAGGGGCGCGCCCTCTTCACCCAGCCGCCGATGCCGATCAAATGCGCCGGTGCGCCGCAGAAGGCGCTGTACCTGTCCTGCGATCACTGGTTGCGCAATGGGCACCTGGGCAATGTCAGGGCCAGCTTCTTCAATGCCGGGGCGGTGCTGTTCGGTGTACCGGACTATGTGCCGGCGCTGATGAGCTACATCGACAAGTACGGCGTGGACCTGAACTATCAGCATCGCCTGACGGCGGTGGATGGTCCGAACAAGCGCGCCACGTTCATCCGTACCCTCCCCGACGGCAGCACCGAGACCCGGGTCGAGGCCTTTGACATGCTGCATGTGGTGCCGCCCCAGGTGGCGCCTGACTTCATCCGCCAGAGCCCGCTGGCCGATGCGGCGGGCTGGGTGGATGTCGACCCGCATACCTTGCGTCATCGCCAGTTCGGCAATGTCCACGCGCTGGGTGACGTGGCCAATACCAGCAACGCCAAGACCGCCGCCGCCGCCCGCAAGCAGGCGCCGGTGGTGGCCAACAATGTGCTGGTGGCACTCGGTCGCCTGTCGACCCTGGCCCAGTACGACGGCTACGGCTCCTGCCCGTTGACGGTCGAGCGCGGCAAGATCGTCCTGGCCGAGTTCACATATGGCGGCAAGGTCGCGCCGAGCTTCCCGCGCTGGCTGCTTGATGGCCGCAAGCCGACGCGCCTGGCCTGGTTGCTCAAGGCGCAGATCCTGCCGCCGCTGTACTGGAAAGCCATGCTCAAGGGCCGCGAGTGGTTGGCCCGGCCGCAACCTCTGGTGGTCGAGGCGCAGCAGTGATCGAACAGCAACTGCTGGGCGCCGGGCTCGGCGCGATCATTGGCGCGGTGCTGGCCCTGACCGGCGCAGGCGGCGGCATCCTCGCGGTGCCGCTGCTGGTGTTCGGCCTGGGGCTGAGCATGGTTGAGGCGGCGCCGATCGGCCTGCTGGCGGTGGGGCTGGCAGCTGCGGTCGGTGCGGTGCTCGGCCTGCGCCAGGGGCTGGTGCGCTACCGGGCGGCCCTGTTTATCGCGGTGATCGGGATTGCCTGTGCGCCCTTCGGGCTTATGCTCGCTCACCGAGTCCCCAATACGCCGTTGGCCTTGGTGTTCGCCGGGGTGCTGGTGTACGCCTGCCTGCGGATCTGGCGCAAGGCGGCGCGTGAGCTGCGTGGCGAGTCACCCTGTGGTGAGCGGGAGATCATGCCCTGTGTGCTTAACCCGCTGCAGGGGCGCTTGCGCTGGACCCTGCCCTGCGCCCGGGCGCTGGCATTCACCGGGATGCTGTCGGGGTTGCTGTCAGGCCTGCTGGGTGTCGGTGGTGGCTTCGTGATCATCCCGGCACTGAACCGCTATACCAACCTGAACATGAAAAGCATCGTCGCCACCTCGCTGGCGGTGATCGCCCTGGTGTCCACCGGCAGCGTGGTCAGCGCCAGCGTGGCGGGGGTGATGCACTGGAGGGTCGGGGCGCCGTTCGCCGTGGGGGCGGTGCTGGGTCTCTTGCTGGCGCGGCCATTGGCGAGCAAGCTGGCCGGCCCTCGTCTGCAGCAGCTGTTCGCCGTGGTGGGCTGTAGCGCTGCGGTACTGCTGGCGGGCAAGGCGCTACTCGGCTAGCAACTCGTCCTGTTCGGCAGCGCACAGCGCCAGCAGGTAGTCCCACACCACCCGCAGGCGTACCGACTTGTGCAGCTCGCGGCGGGTGCAGATCCAGTAGCTGCGCT
Organism: Pseudomonas sp. RtIB026; assembly: GCF_016861355.2. Taxonomy (NCBI): domain Bacteria; kingdom Pseudomonadati; phylum Pseudomonadota; class Gammaproteobacteria; order Pseudomonadales; family Pseudomonadaceae; genus Pseudomonas; species Pseudomonas sp. RtIB026. Next base: position 665,804 of record NZ_AP023348.2, read on the forward strand.
GGATGGTCTCGCTGGGCAGCACACGCACCAGCTTGGAGTCGTGGCGAGCCATGTAGTTGGGTAGCACGGCAATACCCAGCCCAGCCTGCGCGGCTTGCTGCTGGGCGATCACGCTGGTGCTGCGGAACACCACGTTGGGCGCCCGGCAGAAACTGTTGAGGAACAGCAGCTCCTGGCTGAACAGCAGGTCGTCGACATAGCCGATCCAGCTGTGCCGGGCCAGGTCTTCGCGGCTGTGCAGCGGCGGTGCGCGGTCCAGATAATCCTGGCTGGCGTAAAGGGCCAGGCGGTAGTCGGTGAGCTTGCGGGTGATCAGCAGGTCGGCGTTGGGGCGTTCCAGGTGAATGCTGATCTCGGCTTCGCGGTTGAGGATGCTGACGAAACGCGGCACCGCCACCAGCTCCACTTCAAGCCCCGGGTAGCGCTGGAACAAGGCTTTCATGCGCGGGGTGAAGAACATGATGCCGATGCCTTCGGTCACCCCCAGGCGGATCTTGCCCAGCGGCGTGATGGCCTGGGTGATTTCTTCCTGCGCCAGCAGGGCGACGTTCTCCATGGCTTCGGCGTGCTTGAGCAGGGCCTGGCCGGAGGGCGTGAGTTCGTAGCCCTGGGCGTGCTGGACGAACAGTGCGGTGCCCAGGTGCTTTTCGATGCTCTCGATATGCCGGGCCACGGTGCTGTGGGTGGTGTTGAGGCGCTTGGCGGCGGTTAGCAGGCGGCCGCTGCGCTGCAACTCGAGGAAAAACCGCAGATCGTTCCAGTCGAACATGCTTGTCCCTTTGGCTGTTCGCGCTGGCCCTTTCGCGGGTAAACCCGCTCCCACAGGCTCACCGCCGACCCTGAATTCGGCGATAACCCTGTGGGAGCGGGTTTACCCGCGAAGGGGCCGGCTCAGGTATGGCGCTGTGCTAAAACGCACAACGGCTGCGCGAAATCTCGTGTTTCCTCGGCGAAATTAATCAATAAGATGGATCGGGACAAGAATAATAATCAGGCGCGAGGTTGCACATGCCATCAGCCGATCCTGTCTACGACTATGTGGTCGTGGGTGCCGGTCCCGCCGGTTGCCTGCTGGCCAACCGCTTGTCCGCCGACCCTTCGTGCCGCGTATTGCTGCTCGAGGCGGGTGGCCGCGACAACTATCCCTGGATTCACATCCCCGTCGGTTACCTCTACTGCATCGGCAACCCACGCACCGACTGGTGCCTGAAGACCGAGGCCCAGCCCGGCCTGAACGGTCGCAGCCTGGGTTATCCACGGGGCAAGGTGCTGGGCGGCTGCTCGTCGATCAACGGCATGATCTACATGCGTGGCCAGGCCGCCGACTACGACCGCTGGGCCGAGCAAGGCAATGACGGGTGGGCGTGGAAGGATGTGTTGCCCTTGTTCAAGGCCAGCGAGAACCACTTCGCCGGCGCCAGCGACAGCCACGGCGTCGAGGGGGAATGGCGGGTCGAGCAGCAGCGCTACAGCTGGCCGATCCTCGATGCCTTCCGCGATGCCGCCGAGCAGAGTGGCATTGCCAAGGTCGGCGACTTCAATACGGGTGACAACGCCGGCTGTGGATACTTTCAGGTCAATCAGCGCAGCGGTGTGCGCTGGAACTCGGCCAAGGCGTTTCTCAGGCCCATCCTCAAGCGCCCCAACCTGACAGTGTTGACGGGCGTACAGGTCGACCAGGTGCTGCTCGACAATACCCGCGCCCGGGCGGTGAAGGCCTTGTGGCAAGGTGCCTGGCATGAGTTCGCCGCCCGTCGAGAGATCATCCTGTGCGCGGGCTCCGTGGGCTCGCCCGGCATTCTGCAACGCTCCGGCATCGGCCCACGCAAGCTGCTCGAAGACCTGGGTATCGGTGTACGCCACGATATGCCCGGGGTTGGCGGCAACCTTCAGGACCATCTGCAGTTGCGGTTGATCTACCAGATCCGCAACACCCGCACCCTCAACCAGATGGCCAACAGCCTGTGGGGCAAGCTGGGCATGGGCCTGCGCTACGCCTACGACCGCAGCGGCCCGCTGGCCATGGCGCCGAGCCAGCTGGGCGCCTTCGCCCGTTCAGGCCCCGAGCAGGCAACCGCCAACCTGCAGTACCACGTGCAGCCGTTGTCGCTGGACCGTTTCGGCGAACCGCTGCATCGCTTCCCGGCCTTCACCGCCTCGGTGTGCAACCTGCGCCCGGCGAGCCGTGGGCGCATCGACATCCGCTCGGCGGACATGAATGCCGCGCCGGTGATCGACCCCAACTACCTCAGTGACCCCGAGGACCTGCGCGTGGCCGCCGAGGCCATCCGCCTCACCCGGCGCATCGTCCAGGCCCCTGCCCTGGCGGCGTTCGATCCTCGCGAGTACTTGCCAGGCCCTGCCCTGCAGAGCGACGAAGATCTGCACCAGGCCGCCGCTCAGATCGGCACCACCATCTTCCACCCGGTGGGCACCTGCCGCATGGGCAGCGGCACGCTCGACGTTGTGGATAACCAGCTGCGCGTGCATGGCATCCCAGGCCTGCGCGTGGCCGACGCCTCGATCATGCCGCAGATCGTCTCCGGCAATACCTGTTCACCCACGTTGATGATTGCCGAAAAGGCGGCACAACTGATCCTCAAGGGGGCCAATACCCAGACCAACCTCAGCGACGCCAGCGCGATACCGACGCCCTGACCCGGGTGTTTGCAACAGCGGCGGCTTGTGGTCGCAAGTCGTCGGCAGTGGAACAACAAGAATAATCACTGTGGCCTGCGGGCCGAGGACAGCAACGATGTCGGATTACATCCAGGAACAGGGGGCGGCGGCGAGCAGCCCAAGCCGTCGTGAAGAGCGCAAGATCATTTTCGCGTCATCCCTCGGGACGGTGTTCGAGTGGTATGACTTTTTTCTCTATGGCGCGCTGGCTGCGGTCATCAGCAAGCAGTTCTTCGCGGGGGTCAACGACACCACCGCCTTCATCTTCGCCCTGATGGCCTTCGCCGCCGGCTTTCTGGTGCGCCCGTTCGGCGCGCTGGTGTTCGGCCGGCTGGGCGACATGATCGGGCGCAAGTACACCTTCCTGGTGACCATCGTGCTGATGGGCCTGTCCACTTTCGCGGTCGGCCTGCTACCGACCTATGCCAGCATCGGCATCGCTGCACCGATCATCCTGGTGGTGCTGCGCATGCTTCAGGGGCTGGCGCTGGGCGGTGAGTACGGTGGTGCGGCCACCTATGTCGCCGAGCACGCGCCTCATGGCAAACGTGGCTTCCATACCGGCTTCATCCAATCCACTGCCACACTGGGCCTGCTGTTGTCGCTGACCGTCGTCCTGGCCAGCCGCTACATCAGTGGCGACCAGTTCGAAACCTGGGGCTGGCGCCTGCCGTTCCTGCTGTCGATCGTGCTGCTGGCGATTTCCACCTGGATCCGCATGAGCATGCACGAGTCGCCGGCCTTCGTGAAAATGAAGGCCCAGGGCAAGGTGAGCAAGTCGCCGATCCGTGAGTCGTTCACTTCGTGGCCGAACCTGAAGGTGGTGCTCACGGCGCTGTTCAGTATCAATGCCGGGCAGGCGGTGACCTTCTACACCGCGCAGTTCTACGTACTGTTCTTCATGACCCAGATGCTCAAGGTGGACCCGGCCCAGGCCAACACCCTGCTGATCATCAGCGTGGTGATCGGTGCGCCATTCTTCGTGTTCTTCGGCTGGCTGTCGGACCGGGTCGGGCGCAAGCCGATCCTGATGATCGGGCTGTTGTTGGCCACGGTGTGCTACTTCCCGATGTTCAAGGCCCTGAGCCACTACGCCAACCCACAGATCGACGCTGCCAGTCGCCAGGCGCCGATCGTCGTCACCGCCGACTCCAAGGGCTGTACCTTCCAGTTCGACCCGGTGGGCAAGGCGCGCTTCGATAGCCCGTGCGACAAGGTCAAGACGTTCCTGGTCAAGCAGGGCCTGCCCTACAGCTCGGTGAATGTCGCCGGCAGCGAGGTGATCGTCAGCATCGGCGACAAGACCATCAATGGTTTCGACGAGACGGCCATGCGTAACGCTATCGATAGCGCTGGTTACCCGGCCAAGGCAGATCCCGCGCATGTGAACCAGGTGATGGTAGTTGTGCTGATCGTCGCCATGATCCTGATCGCCACCATGACCTACGGGCCGTTGGCGGCGGTGATGGTCGAGCTGTTCCCGACGCGCATCCGCTACACCTCGATGTCCCTGCCCTATCACATCGGCAACGGCTGGTTCGGCGGCTTCCTGCCGACGGTGTCGTTCGCGTTGGTGGTGTACACCGGGGATATCTTCTATGGGCTGTGGTACCCGGTGCTGATTACCGGGGTGAGCCTGGTGGTGGGGATCTTCTGCCTGAAAGAGACTCGGGATGTGGATATCGACAAGGTCTGAGATTTTCGCTGGGGCCTTCGCGGGTAAACCCGCTCCCACAGGTTTGCGCAATACCCTGTGGGAGCGGGTTTACCCGCGAAGAAGCCAGCAGCGATTTCAGCCCACAAAAAAACCGGCGTAAAAGCCGGTTTTTTTATCGCGGGAAAAAACTTATGCACGATTTTCGAAAAAACGTCATACATGGAAATAAATATCTAATTCAATAGCTTAGCTATGTTTGAAGACGCTTAATCCAAAAATTGCTAACAAGTTATCCACAGATCGTCAGGCAGGCTGCTGCTCGGGTTTTTCCGCCGCTGGCGGCAGCGAACCCATGGCGCGTTGGGCCGCCTCGTTCCATGCCTGGGCACGGTCGTTGAGCTCAGCGATGGCTCGCGGACCTGTCCCCTCCGGGTACATCGGCTCGCCAATCACCACCTCGATGGTGCCCGGGCGCTTGCCCCAGCCTTCACGCGGCCAGAACTTGCCGGCGTTGTGGGCAATCGGCAGTACCGGCAGGCCTGCGTTCACCGCCAATGCGGTACCACCACGGGAGAACTTGCCGATCTGACCGTGCGGCACGCGGGTGCCTTCGGGGAAGATCAACACCCAGGTGCCCTGCTTGAGCAGCTCGTCGCCCTGGCTGGCAACCTGGCGCAGGGCCTCCTTCGGGTTCTTCCGGTCGATGGCGATCGGTCGCAGCATGGCCATGGCCCAGCCGAAGAACGGCACATACAGCAGCTCGCGCTTGAGCACCTGGCTCAGCGGCGAGAAATACGCCGACAGGAAGAACGTCTCCCAGGTGCTCTGGTGGTTGGACAGGATCACGCAAGGTACCTCAGGCACGTTCTCGGCGCCGGTGATCTTGTAGTCGATCCGCAGGATCGTCCGTACCAGGAACAGCGCGCAGCGGCACCAGTAGACGTTGATGAACCGGTAGCGCTTGGGGAACGGCAGGAAAGGCGCGACAAAGAAGCTCAGCGAGCACCACAGCAGCGAACTGGTGCCCAACAGCAGGTAAAAAAGAAAGATTCTGATCGCCTGCAGGATCGACATAGTGGCATGTACCGTTGCGGGGCGTGCCCGCCTAATGAAAAGTGCGCCGTTCCTGGCGCACTCATTTAAATAAGTTCTCTGGCGATGGCTGCCAGATCGTCGAAAATCAGTGTAGTTTGCGGAACCCCTTTTTCCAGGGTCCTTTCACCCTTGCCGGTTTTCACCAACACGGGTTGTGCATCGACGGCCAGGGCCGCCTCCAGGTCACCTTTGCTGTCACCGACGAACCATACACCGGCCAGCGGTACCTGGTAGTGCTCGGCAATGGTCCGCAGCATCCCGGGCTTGGGTTTGCGGCAGTCGCAGCCCTCATCCGGGCCGTGCGGGCAATGCACGATCAGGCCGACTTCGCCGCCCTGCTCGGCCACCAGCGCGCGCAGGCGCGCATGCATGGCCTCGAGGGTTTCCAGCGGGTAGTAGCCGCGGGCAATGCCGGACTGGTTGGTGGCAACCGCCACCGTCCAGCCCGCCTTGCTCAACTGCGCGATGGCCTCGATCGAGCCGGGAATGGGGATCCACTCCTCCAGCGACTTGATGTAGGCGTCGGAGTCGTGGTTGATCACTCCGTCTCGATCAAGAATCAGCAGTTTCAACGACTCACCCCAGCAGCGAGATATCGGCCACGCCCAGGAACAGACCGCGCAGGCGGCTGAGCAGGGCATAACGGTTGGCGCGTACCTTGGCGTCCTCGGCGTTGACCATCACCGCCTCGAAGAAGGCGTCGACCGGGTCACGCAGGGCCGCCAGGCGGGCCAGGGCCTCGCTGTACTGACGCGCGGCCGCCATCGGTTGCACGGCCTGGTCGGCCTGCTGGATGGCCGAGTACAGGGAGAACTCGTTGGCGTTGTCGAAGTACTTCGGCTCGACCTGGTCGGCGATGGCGCCTTCGGCCTTGCCCAGCAGGTTGGATACGCGCTTGTTCGCCGCGGCCAGGGCTTCGGCTTCCGGCAGCTTGCGGAAGGCCTGCACGGCCTGTACGCGCTGGTCGAAGTCCAGCGCCGAGCCCGGCTTCAGGGCACGCACCGACAGGTAGGTGGAGACGTCGATGCCTTCGTCCTCGTAGCGCGCGCGCAGGCGGTCGAAGACGAACTCCAGCACCTGCTCGGACAGGCCGGCGGCCTTGACCTTGGCACCGAACTGCTTGACCGCGAACTCGACCGCGACGGCCAGGTCCAGGTCCAGCTGCTTCTCGATCAGAATGCGCAGCACGCCCAGGGCGGCACGACGCAGGGCGTACGGGTCCTTGCTGCCGGTGGGCAGCATGCCGATGCCGAAGATGCCGACCAGGGTGTCGAGCTTGTCGGCGATGGCCACGGCGGCACCGGTGAGGGTCTGCGGCAGCTCGGCGCCGGCGCCGCGCGGCATGTACTGCTCGTTCAGCGCCAGGGCGACGTCTTGCGGCTCGCCGTCGTTGAGGGCGTAGTAGTAGCCGGCGATGCCCTGCATTTCAGGGAATTCGCCGACCATTTCCGAGGCCAGGTCGCACTTGGACAGCAGGCCGGCACGGCCGGCGTTGGCGGCGCTGCCGCCGATGTACGGGGCAATGAAGGCGGCCAGCTTGGAAACGCGCTCGGCCTTGTCGAACACGGTACCCAGCTGAGCCTGGAACACCACGTTCTTCAGGCGCTCGTTGAAGCTTTCCAGCGGCTGCTTCTTGTCCTGCTTGAAGAAGAACTCGGCGTCGGTCAGGCGCGGACGCACGACTTTCTCGTTACCTTCGACGATCTGCTTCGGATCGCGGCTCTCGACGTTGGCCACGGTGATGAAGCGCGGCAGCAGCTTGCCTTCGCTGTCCAGCAGGCAGAAGTACTTCTGGTTGTCCTGCATGGTGGTGATCAGGGCTTCCTGCGGCACCTCGAGGAAACGCTCCTCGAACGAGCACACCAGCGGCACCGGCCACTCGACCAGGGCGGTCACTTCGTCCAGCAGCGCCGGTGGCACGATGGCCGTGCCTTCCTGCTGCATGGCCAGCTCGGCGGTGCGCTTGCTGATCAGCTCGCGACGCTCGGCGAAGTCGGCCAGCACGTGGGCCTTGCGCAGGTCCTCGACGTAGTTGGCCGGGGTGGTGATGAGCACGTTTTCCGGGTGGTGGAAGCGGTGGCCACGGGATTCACGGCCGGCCTTCTGGGCCAGGATGGTGCAATCGACCACCTGGTCGCCCAGCAGCATCACCAGCCACTGGGTCGGGCGCACGAACTCTTCACGGCTGGCGCCCCAGTGCATGCGCTTGGGGATCGGCAGGTCGTTGAGCGAATCCTCGACGATGGTCGGCAGCAGGCTGGCGGTGGCCTTGCCCGGAATGTGCTGGGAGAAGCGCAGCTTGGGGCCGCTCTGGTCGATGTCCGACAGCTCCACGCCGCACTTCTTGGCGAAGCCCAGGGCGGCCTGGGTCGGCTGGCCTTCGGCATTGAACGCGGCCTGCACGGGCGGGCCGTCGATGTTGATGCTGCGGTCTGGCTGCTGCACATCCAGCTGGCGGATCAGCACGGCCAGGCGGCGCGGCGCGGCGTAGACCTGCTTGCCGGTGTAGTTCAGGCCGGCGGCCTGCAGGCCTTTCTCGATGCCGGCGAGGAACGCGTCGCCCAGGGTGGCGAGGGCCTTCGGTGGCAGCTCTTCGGTGCCCAGTTCAACCAGGAAATCTTGAGCACTCATTGTGCAGCCTCCAGCTTAGCCAACACTTCGTCACGCAGTTCGGGAGAGGCCATCGGGAAGCCCAGGCGTGCGCGGGCTTGCAGATAGCTTTGCGCCACGTCCCGGGCCAGGGTACGCACGCGCAGGATGTAGCGCTGGCGCTCGGTCACCGAGATGGCGCGACGGGCGTCCAGCAGGTTGAAGGTGTGCGAGGCCTTCAGGACCATTTCGTAGGTCGGCAGTGGCAGGTCCAGCTTGATCAGACGGTTCGCTTCGCTTTCGTAGAAGTCGAACAGTTCGAACAGCTTCTCGACGTTGGCGTGCTCGAAGTTGTAGGTCGACTGTTCCACTTCGTTCTGGTGGAACACGTCGCCGTAGGTGACCTTGCCGAACGGACCGTCGGCCCATACCAGGTCGTAGACCGAGTCCACACCCTGCAGGTACATGGCCAGGCGCTCCAGGCCGTAAGTGATCTCACCGGTGACCGGGTAGCACTCGATGCCACCGACCTGCTGGAAGTAGGTGAACTGGGTCACTTCCATGCCGTTCAGCCAGATTTCCCAACCCAGGCCCCAGGCGCCGAGGGTCGGCGATTCCCAGTTGTCTTCGACGAAGCGGATGTCGTGAACCAGTGGATCCAGGCCGATGGCTTTCAGCGAGCCGAGGTACAGCTCCTGGAAGTTGGCCGGGTTCGGCTTGAGTACCACCTGGAACTGGTAGTAGTGCTGCAGGCGGTTGGGGTTTTCGCCATACCGCCCGTCGGCGGGGCGACGGCTGGGCTGCACGTAGGCGGCGTTCCAGGTCTCCGGGCCTACGGCGCGCAGGAAGGTAGCGGTGTGGAAAGTGCCGGCGCCTACTTCCATATCGTAGGGCTGAAGCACCACACAACCTTGCTCGGCCCAGTAGTTCTGCAGGGCGAGGATCAGGTCTTGGAAGGTACGCACGGCTGGCGTAGGCTGGCTCACGAAATTCACCTGTATCTGGGGATGCGGATGTAAAGAGCGGGAGTATACCCGATTCGCCTCGCCCTCTACGTTATTGGAGCCTTATGCCACGCTGCTTTTGGTGTTCCGACGATCCGTTGTACCAGGCCTATCACGACCATGAGTGGGGAACGCCGCAGCGCGATCCGGCGTTGCTCTTCGAGATGCTTTTGCTCGAAGGGTTCCAGGCGGGGTTGTCGTGGATCACGGTACTGAAGAAACGCGAGCGCTATCGCCAGGTGCTGGATGGCTTCGATCCGGTGAAACTGGCGCGCCTGAGCGACGAGCGCATCGAGGAGCTGATGCTTGATCCCGGCATCATTCGCAACCGCCTCAAGCTCAAGGCCGTGCGCCGCAATGCCCAGGCCTGGCTGGCTGTGGATAACCCCGCCGAATGGCTGTGGTCGTTCGTCGGCGGTGCGCCGAAGATCAACCAGTTCCAGGGGCGCGGCGACGTGCCGGCGGTCACCGATGAGGCCAAGGCCATGAGCAAGGCCCTGCAGAAGGCCGGCTTCACCTTTGTCGGGCCGACCATCTGCTACGCCTTCATGCAGGCCACCGGCATGGTCATGGACCACACCACCGACTGTGATCGTTACGCCGCGCTGGTGCGCTGACGGGGTACAATGCGCGCCTTGCTGAAATAAGGAATTCGCCTGTGGAAAAGTTCAAGGGCGCCCTGATGGTCGGGGTGCTGCGCCTGTTTGCCAAGCTGCCCTGGGGCGCTGTGCAGCGCGTCGGCGCCGGTATCGGCTGGCTGATGTGGAAAATCCCCAATGGCTCGCGCAATGTCGTGCGGATCAACCTGGCCAAGTGTTTCCCGGAGATGGACCCGGTCGAGCGCGAGCAGCTGGTTGGCCGCGCGTTGAAGGACATCGGCAAGTCGTTTGTCGAGAGCGCCTGCGCCTGGATCTGGCCGCCGCAGCGCTCGCTGGAGCTGGTCAAGGAAGTGCACGGCCTGGAAGTGCTGGAGCAGGCCCTGGCCTCGGGCAAGGGCGTGGTCGGCATCACCAGCCACCTGGGCAACTGGGAGGTGCTCAACCACTTCTACTGCAACCAGTGCAAACCGATCATCTTCTACCGCCCGCCCAAATTGAAGGCTGTGGATGACTTGCTGCGTGAACAGCGCGTACAGATGGGCAACCGCGTGGCGCCTTCGACCAAGGAAGGCATCCTCAGCGTGATCAAGGAAGTGCGTCGGGGTGGCCAGGTGGGGATTCCGGCCGACCCGGAGCCGGCGGAGTCGGCGGGCGTGTTCGTGCCGTTCCTCGGCACCCAGGCGCTGACCAGCAAGTTCGTGCCGAACATGCTGGCTGGCGGCAAGGCGGTGGGTGTTTTCCTGCATGCCCTGCGGTTGCCGGATGGCTCGGGCTTCAAGGTGTTCCTGGAAGCGGCGCCGGAAGCGATGTACAGCACCGATGTGACTGAATCGGCGGCGGCCATGAGCAAGGTGGTCGAGCGTTATGTGCGCGAGTACCCGAGCCAGTACATGTGGAGCATGAAGCGCTTCAAGAAGCGTCCGGCGGGCGAGCCGCGCTGGTATTGAGATTGCTGGGGGCGCTTCGCGGCACAAGGCCGCTCCTACAAGGTGACCGCGATCCCCTGTAGGAGCGGCCTTGTGCCGCGAAAGGGCTGCAAAGCAGCCCCGGCGATCTCAGATCTTGTTCAATTTCTTCAGGAACACGGTCATCTCTTTCTCAGCCTGCTTGTCGCCATGGGCCTGCGCCGCGACGATCCCCTCTTCCCAGGCCTTGCGCGCGCCGTCCAGATCCCCGCTCAACTGATACGCCTTCCCCAGCAGTTTCCACGCCGCCGAGTACTTTGGATCCTGCTTCACACAAGCCGCCAGGTGCACCGCTGCTTCAGCCCCATTGCCCTCGTCCAGCCAGGCCTTGCCCAGCCCGAACCTCAGCAGCGGGTTATCCACACCCTTGGCCAGCATCTTCTCCAGCGATTCGCGCATAGGTTTCTCTCCCGAATCCATGATGTTGCGGGCGCCTGTGGGAGCGGGTTCACCCGCGAATGCGTCGCTGAATCGGCAATCGTATTCGCGGGTAAACCCGCTCCCACAGGGGTTGGCTTTCTCTTCTAGAAGAAACTCAGGCCCACGTGGAACAGCTTCTCCACGTCCCGAATATGCTTTTTATCCACAACGAACAGGATCACATGGTCGCCCGACTCGATCACCGTGTCGTCGTGGGCGATCAGCACTTCCTCGTCGCGGATGATCGCGCCGATGGTGGTACCCGGCGGCAGCGAGATGTCCTCGATGGCCTTGCCCACTACCTTGCTCGACTTCGAATCGCCATGGGCCACCGCCTCGATGGCCTCGGCCGCGCCGCGGCGCAGCGAGTGCACGCTGACGATATCGCCGCGGCGCACGTGGGCCAGCAAGGTGCCGATGGTGGCCAGCTGCGGGCTGATGGCGATGTCGATCTCGCCGCCCTGCACCAGGTCGACGTAGGCCGGGTTGTTGATGATGGTCATCACCTTGCGCGAGCCCAGGCGCTTGGCCAGCAGCGACGACATGATGTTGGCCTCGTCGTCATTGGTCAGGGCCAGGAAGATGTCGGCGTCGGCGATGTTCTCTTCGAGCATCAGGTCGCGGTCGGAGGCGCTGCCCTGCAGCACCACGGTGCTTTCGAGGGTGTCGGAGAGGTAGCGGCAGCGCGCCGGGTTCATCTCGATGATCTTCACCTGGTAGCGGCTCTCGATGGCCTCGGCCAGGCGTTCGCCGATCTGCCCGCCGCCGGCGATGACCACGCGCTTGTTGGTCTCGTCGATACGCCGCAGCTCGCCCATCACCGCGCGGATGTCCTTCTTCGCGGCGATGAAGAACACCTCGTCGTCGGCCTCGATCACCGTGTCGCCCTGGGGCGTGATCGGCCGGTCGCGGCGGAAGATCGCCGCCACGCGGGTGTCGACGTTGGGCATGTGGGCGCGGATCTGGCGCAGTTGCTGGCCCACCAGCGGGCCGCCGTAGTAGGCCCTGACCGCCACCAGTTGGGCTTTGCCTTCGGCGAAGTCGATCACCTGCAGCGAGCCCGGGTGTTCGATCAGGCGCTTGATGTAGTTGGTCACCACCTGTTCGGGGCTGATCAGCACGTCCACCGGGATATGATCGTTGTCGAACAGCTCCTCGCGGGTCAGGTAGGCCGACTCGCGCACCCGGGCGATCTTGGTCGGGGTGTGGAACAGCGAATAAGCGACCTGGCAGGCGACCATGTTGGTCTCGTCGCTGTTGGTCACCGCCACCAGCATGTCGGCGTCGTCGGCGCCGGCCTGGCGCAGCACCGTCGGCAGCGAGGCGCGGCCCTGCACGGTGCGGATGTCCAGGCGATCGCCCAGGTCGCGCAGGCGCTCGCTGTCGGTGTCGACCACGGTGATGTCGTTGGCTTCGCTGGCCAGGTGCTCTGCCAGCGTACCGCCAACCTGGCCTGCGCCGAGGATGATGATCTTCATCCGCTACTCCCTACCCTTTTTGTTCTTTACCCGCGCGAGGCGGCGATCTTGATCAGCTTGGCATAGTAAAACCCGTCGTGGCCGCCTTCCTGGGCCAGCAACTGGCGGCCGTGGGGCTGGCGCAGGCCGGCTTCGGTAGCCAGGTCCAGCTCGCGGGCGCCGGGGGTGCGGGCGAGGAAGGCGTCGATCACTTCGGTGTTCTCGGTTGGCAGGCTCGAGCAGGTCGCGTAAAGCAGCATGCCGCCCACTTCCAGGGTCGGCCACAAGGCATCGAGCAGCTCGCCTTGCAGCGTTGCCAGGGCCGGGATGTCCTCGGCCTGGCGGGTCAGCTTGATGTCCGGGTGGCGGCGGATCACGCCGGTGGCCGAGCAGGGCGCATCGAGCAGGATGCGCTGGAATGGCTTGCCGTCCCACCAACTGGTGGTGTCGCGGGCGTCGCAGGCGATCAGCTCGGCGTCGAGCTTGAGGCGGTCGAGGTTCTCGCGCACGCGGGCCAGGCGTTTGGCTTCCAGGTCGATGGCGACCATGTGGGCCAGGCCAGGTTCGGCTTCCAGCAGGTGGCAGGTCTTGCCGCCCGGGGCGCAGCAGGCGTCGAGCACGCGCTGGCCGGGGGCCAGTTCGAGCAGGTCGGCGGACAGTTGCGCGGCTTCGTCCTGCACGCTCACCCAGCCGTCGGCGAAGCCCGGCAAACCACGTACGTCGCAGGCTTCGGCCAGGACGATACCGTCGCGGCTGAACTGGCAGGCGCTGGCCTGGATGCCGGCCTCGGCCAGCAGCACCAGGTAGGCGTCGCGGCTGTGGTGGCGGCGGTTGATCCGCAGGATCATCGGCGGGTGGGCGTTGTTGGCGGCGCAGATGGCTTCCCATTGCTCCGGCCAGAACGTTTTCAGCGCCTTCTGCAGCCAGCGCGGGTGTGCGGTGCGTACCACGGGGTCGCGTTCCATGCCGGCGAGCAGCTCCTCGCCTTCACGCTGGGCGCGGCGCAGCACGGCATTGAGCAGGCCCTTGGCCCACGGCTTCTTGAGCTTGTCGGCGCAACCCACGGTCTCGCCGATGGCGGCGTGGGCCGGGATGCGCGTGTAGAACAGCTGGTACAGGCCGACCAGCAGCAGCGCCTGTACATCGGCGTCGGCGGCCTTGAACGGTTTCTGCAGCAGTTGCGCGGCCAGCAGGTCCAGGCGCGGCTGCCAGCGGGCGGTACCGAAGGCCAGGTCCTGGGTCAGGCCCCGGTCGCGCTCTTCGACCTTGTCCAGTTGCGCCGGCAACGAGCTGTTCAGCGAGGCCTTGCCGCTGAGCACGGCGGCAAGGGCGCGGGCGGCGGCCAGGCGTGGGTTCATTGGCCAAGCACCTTGCCGCTGGCGAACTTCTCGCGGCGGCTGTTGAACAGGTCGCTGAAGGCCAGGGCCTTGCCGCCGGGCAGTTGCAGGCGGGTCAGGCTCAGGGCGCCGTCACCGCAGGCGACGACCAGGCCGTCCTTGCTGGCGGAGAGGATTTCACCGGGGGCGCCCTGGCCTGTGGACAAGTTGGCGGCCAGCACCTTCACGCTTTCGCCGTCGAGGGTGCTGTGGCACACCGGCCAGGGGTTGAAGGCACGGATCAGGCGCTCCAGCTCCACGGCCGGGCGGCTCCAGTCGATGCGTGCTTCGTCCTTGTTCAGCTTGTGGGCGTAGGTGGCCAGGGCATCGTCCTGGACTTCACCTTGCAGCGAACCGTCGGCCAAGCCGGCAATTGCCTGTACTACAGCAGGCGGGCCCATTTCGGCGAGGCGGTCGTGCAGGGTGCCGCCGGTGTCGTCGGCGCCGATAGGGGTAACCACTTTGAGCAGCATCGGGCCGGTGTCCAGGCCGGCTTCCATGCGCATCACGGTCACGCCGCTCTCGGAGTCGCCGGCTTCCACGGCGCGCTGGATCGGCGCCGCGCCGCGCCAGCGTGGCAGCAGGGAGGCGTGGCTGTTGATGCAACCCAGACGCGGGATATCCAGCACGGCCTGGGGCAGGATCAGCCCGTAGGCGACCACCACCATCAGGTCTGGCTTCAGTGCGGCGAGTTCGGCTTGTGCATCGGCATTGCGCAGGGTCTGCGGCTGGTACACCGGGATATCATGGGCCACGGCCAGCGCCTTGACCGCGCTCGGCATGAGCTTCTGGCCACGGCCGGCCGGGCGGTCGGGCTGGGTGTAGACGGCCACGATCTCGTACGGGCTGTCGAGCAGGGCCTTGAGGTGTTCGGCGGCAAACTCTGGAGTGCCTGCGAAGACGATGCGCATGGAGTTCTCGCTTCTTCAAAAAGAAAAAGGCTTGCCGGAGCAAGCCTTCTGGAAGGTGGGGATCAGGCTTGCTGGCGGTGCTGCTTTTCCAGCTTCTTCTTGATCCGGTCGCGTTTGAGCTGGGACAGGTAGTCGACGAACAACTTGCCGTTGAGGTGATCGAACTCGTGCTGCACACACACCGCCAGCAGGCCTTCGCATTCCAGTTCGTAGGGCTTGCCGTCGCGGTCCTGGGCCTTGACCCGCACGCGCAGCGGGCGGTCGACGTTCTCGTAGAAGCCGGGCACCGACAGGCAGCCTTCCTGGTACTGGCCCATGTCGTGGGTCAGTTCCTCGACCGTGGGGTTGATGAAGACGCGCGGCTCGCTACGGTCTTCGCTCAGGTCCATCACCACGACCTGCTTGTGCACGTTGACCTGGGTGGCGGCCAGGCCGATGCCAGGCGCCTCGTACATGGTCTCGAACATGTCGTCGATCAGCTGGCTCAAGGCGTCGTCAAACTCCGTCACCGGTTTGGCGATGGTGCGCAGGCGCGGATCGGGGAATTCGAGAATGTTCAAAATGGCCATGGCGGTCAGGCAGTCACTGTGCGGTCGGTTGAAAACTGAGCACACATAATAAAGGGAAATGGGGCGTTCGGCACCTGTGAAGCTTGGCTAGGGTCTCTATGGGCTTGATAGCTGCCATTTCATGGACAGCTTTTCAAAGTGTTATTCACAAAGATATCCACAGGTTGTGCCACGTATCTGGCCCCCTGTCGATCAAGGACGATCTACCATGAACCCATCCCGTTCGTCGCCTTGTCCGCCTGCGGAACTGGAGGCGCGGCTGCGTCTTCATAGCCTTCCGGAGATTGGCTTGCGTCGTTTCCATACCCTCATCGACGCGTTCGGCAGTGCCTCGTCGGCACTCAGCGCGCCGGCCAGCGCCTGGCAGGCGTTGGGGCTGAAGGATGCCAGTATAGACGCCCGCCGCAGCCCGCAAGTACGCGACGGTGCATTGGCTGCAATGCGCTGGCTAGAGCATTCGGGCCAGCATTTACTGATGTGGGACGGCCCTGGCTACCCGGCGTTGCTGGCCGAGATAGACGATCCGCCGCCGCTGTTGTTCGTCGCGGGCGAGCCCGCTTTGCTCGAGCAACCGCAACTGGCGATCGTGGGCAGCAGGCGTGCTTCACCCCCGGCGCTGGATACCGCGGGCTCGTTTTCCCGATGCCTTTCCCAGGCGGGTTTCACCATCACCAGCGGGCTGGCACTGGGCGTCGACGGTGCCGCTCATCGGGCCGCGTTGAAGGCTGGCGGGTACACCATAGGGGTGCTCGGCACGGGGTTGCAAAAACTTTATCCACAGCGCCACCGTGACCTGGCCAGGGCGATGATCGACAGCGGTAGCGCGCTGGTTTCCGAGTATCCGCTGGACGCTGGGCCACTGGCCGGCAACTTTCCGCGCCGTAACCGGATCATCAGCGGCTTGTCGCTGGGTGTGCTGGTGGTCGAGGCCAGCCTCGCCAGTGGCTCGTTGATCACCGCACGGCTCGCCGCCGAACAGGGGCGGGAGGTGTACGCGATTCCTGGGTCCATTCATCACCCCGGCGCCAAGGGCTGCCACCAGCTGATCCGCGATGGCGCCCTGCTGGTGGAAAGCGTGGAGCAGATCCTCGACAGCCTGCGCGGTTGGCAGAACCTGCCGCCCGCAGTTGTGGATAAACCCGCCCATCCCCTGCTCGCCCTGCTCCACGCTGCCCCCCACACCAGCGAGGGCCTGGCCCACAGCAGCGGCCTGCCGTTGGCCCAGGTGCATGCCAGTCTCACCGAGCTGGAGCTCGAAGGCCGGGTGAGCAACGAAGCCGGGCGTTGGTTTGCCCGTGCCGGCTAAGTACACTGCGCGCACGGCGTTTATGCGGAGAGACGGAAAATGGTGAGCAGTTGGCGTGTGCAACAAGCCGCGCGCGAGGTGAAGGCGGGTGCGGTGATTGCCTATCCGACGGAAGCGGTCTGGGGCCTGGGCTGCGACCCATGGAACGAGGACGCGGTATATCGCCTGCTGGCGCTCAAGTCGCGCCCTGTGGATAAAGGACTGATTTTGGTCGCCGACAACATCCGCCAGTTCGACTTTCTGTTCGAGGATTTCCCCCAGGACTGGATCGACCGCATGAGCGCCACTTGGCCTGGGCCTAACACCTGGCTGGTGCCGCACCAGGGCCTGCTGCCCGAGTGGGTGACCGGGCAGCACGACACCGTGGCGCTGCGGGTCAGCGATCATCCACAGGTGCGGGAGTTGTGCGCGCTGGTCGGGCCGCTGATCTCCACCTCCTGCAACCCGGCCGGGCGGCCGGCGGCCAAGAGTCGGTTGCGGGTGGAGCAGTATTTCCACAACGAGCTGGATATGGTGCTGGGTGGGGCGTTGGGTGGGCGGAAGAACCCGAGCCTGATTCGCGACCTGGCGACCGGCGAGGTTGTGCGCCCGGGTTGATACCGCTGGCGAGGGCTTCGCCCTCGTTTCGCGGCACAAGGCCGCTCCTACAGGCAATCGCGATCCCCTGTAGGAGCGGCCTTGTGCCGCGAAAGGGCCGCAAAGCGGCCCCAGAATTCCCGCCGATTTTTCTGATTTCCACCCAGATGGCTGCCCATTCTGAATTCAGAGAAATATCCTACGCAATCTGTCGACCGCCATTACCTTCTCAGTGGGAACGCTTGCCTCTAGGCTCCAGACCGTCGCCGAATAACTTGGCGATCGGGTGTGGTAGCCCGGATGCATTCTTCCCATGACAGCCTATGGCGGCTGTGCGCGGGAGGCTTTCGAGCCTGCCTGGATTGGGAAAATGCCCGGGTCTACCACCTCGCGTACAGTCGCCACCCAATTCACGTGGTAGTGATTGGTAGTGGCTTAGTGGAGCATTTTCCAATGACTAGAAAAATTGTCCCCGATCCACCACTCCCCAATACCACAACCCACCCCTTCGGCCGCTGCGACGCCGGCCACCCGCCGCTTTTCACCGTAAATCCCAACATCGAAGCCCACGACGCCCTGGTGCACGTCGCACTCTACCTGCGCTGCGCCTACGACACCGGCATCAAGGCACTCGACCACCTGAGCGATGAGGGGCGAGGCATGTACTGGTCCAGCCTGCATTCGCTGGAAATGGCGGAGGGGTTGGTGGAGGCGATGCTCGATGGCCTCGAGTCGGCTCCAGCGTTGAAGAAACCCGCCGGCTGAACTGACGCAATCGCGGGGCAAGCCCGCTCCCACGCCGATCTCTGGTCATGACGTGGGAGCGGCGGTTCGCCGCTGCGACTTGCCCCGCGATGAAATAGAAACTGGGAAATACCCTACGTGTCACACCGATCCAATCACGTTCTCGCTGAAGGTTTGGGCCGGTAATCTCCCTTTGCTTTGCGCAGCACTCCATCCCGAGTGATGAAGACGCCGACGGCGGGTCGTTGAGATTTGTACACAGCTTTGTACAATGTTCGCTCAGCTCTCCTTTGTAATCCGGGAAGGATTGGACAAATGCATGTACTGACTTTTAGCCAAGCTCGCGCCGACCTGAAGCAAACGATGGATGACGTATGCCGTGACCATGAGCCGGCCATCATCACGCGCCAACGTGGTGAGCCGGTGGTCATGCTGTCCCTGGAGGATTACAACGGCATGCAGGAGACCCTTTACTTGCTAGGGTCATCTGCCAACGCAAGGCGCTTGCGTTCATCAGTCGAGCAGCTGCGGTCGGGTCAGCCAGTTACCCAAGAGCTGATCATCGATGAACATGAAGTCAAAGCAACGCAACAAGACTGAGGCTCGGAATTCCGTGAGTGTTGCGTTCACTGTCGAGGGGTGGGAGGACTATCACCACTGGCGCGAAGCTGATTCGGTGATCTTCGAGGCAGTCAATGTGCTTATTCGCGAGTGCTGCCGCACACCCTTCAAAGGGACGGGCAAACCTGAGCCGCTCAAGGGTGATCTTTCCGGGTTCTGGTCTCGTCGCATCACCCGAGAGCACCGTCTGGTCTACTTCTATGAAGGTGGCCGGTTGACGGTACTGCAATGCCGGTTCCACTACGACTGAGCAATAGCATCGCGGGACAAGTCGCAGCGGCGAACCGCCGCTCCCACGCCGGTCTCTGATTATGGCGTGGGAGCGGCGGTGCGCCGCTGCGACTTGCCCCGCGATAGGGCCCTCAAGGTAGAAGCACAGTCGAGCCAACAGTCCGCCGCGCCGACAACTCCGTCTGCGCCTTGGCCGCCTCGCTCAATGGATACCGCTGCTGGATATCCACAACGAGCTTGCCACTGGCGATCATCGCGAACAGGTCGTCAGCCATTGCCTGGGTGTTCTCGGCATTGTTGGCGTAGCTCCCCAGCGTCGGCCGGGTGACATACAACGACCCCTTCTGCGACAGGATCCCCAAGTTGACCCCGGTTACCGCGCCGGAGGCATTGCCAAAGCTGACCATCAAACCGCGCGGCCGCAGGCAATCCAGCGAAGTCAGCCAGGTATCGGCGCCCACTCCGTCATACACCACCGAGCACTTCTGACCGTCGGTCAGCTCCAGCACGCGCTCCGCCACGTCTTCATGGCTGTAGTCGATGGTCGCCCAGGCGCCGAGGGCCTTGGCCCGTTCGGCTTTCTCAGCAGAGCTGACGGTACCGATCAGCTTCGCCCCCAGCGCCTTGGCCCACTGGCAAGCCAGCGACCCCACACCACCGGCGGCGGCATGGAACAGCACGAAGTCCCCCGGCTGCACGGCATAGGTCTGCTTGAGCAAATACTGCGTGGTCAGCCCCTTGAGCATCACCGCCGCCGCCTGTTCGAAGCTGATCGCCTCCGGCAGCTTCACCAGGTTGGCCTCCGGCAGCGTATGCACCTCGCTGTAGGCCCCCAGCGGCCCACCGGCATAGGCCACGCGGTCGCCGACCTTGATCCGGCTGACGCCCTCGCCCACCGCCTCGACCACACCGGCCGCTTCGGTACCCAGCCCGGAAGGCAGTGCAGGCGGTGCATACAGCCCGCTGCGGAAATAGGTGTCGATGAAGTTCAAGCCGATCGCATGGTTACGCACCCGCACCTGCTGCGGGCCGGGCGGTGCCGGGTCGAACTCCACCAGCTGCAGGACTTCCGGGCCGCCATGCTGGCTGAACTGGATACGCTTGGCCATCACACACTCCTGTCGTCGAGGGTCGCAAAGGCCTTCTATCGGACGCCTTTGCTTGACCGCCGTCAACTGCGACGCGGCGTCGGCCGGTGGTATGCTACGCGGCGAATTTTCCCGCTCCTTCCAGGTGACCCGATGACCAGCCGCACCGAGGCCGTAAAAGCCTACCTGCTCGACCTGCAAGACCGCATCTGCTCTGCCCTCGAAACCGAAGACGGCGGCGCCCGCTTCGTCGAGGATGCCTGGGTGCGCGATGCCGGTGGCGGCGGTCGCACGCGGGTGATCGGCGAGGGCAAGGTGATCGAGAAAGGCGGGGTGAACTTCTCCCACGTGTTCGGCGCCGGCCTGCCGCCGTCGGCCAGTGCCCACCGCCCGGAGCTGGCGGGCCGTGGCTTCGAGGCCCTGGGTGTGTCGCTGGTGATCCACCCGCACAACCCGCACGTACCGACTTCCCACGCCAACGTGCGCTTCTTCATCGCTGAAAAAGAGGGTGAAGAGGCGGTATGGTGGTTCGGCGGCGGCTTCGACCTGACCCCGTACTACGGCAACGAGGAAGACTGCGTGCACTGGCACCGCGTCGCCGAGCAGGCCTGCGCGCCATTCGGCGCCGACGTCTACCCGCGCTACAAGGCCTGGTGCGACCGCTACTTCCACCTGAAGCACCGTGGCGAGCCACGCGGCATTGGCGGCCTGTTCTTCGACGACCTGAACGAGTGGGACTTCGACACCTGCTTCGCCTTCATGCGCGCCATCGGCGACGCCTACGTCGATGCCTACCTGCCGATCATCCAGCGCCGCAAGGACACCCCGTACACTGCCAAGCAGCGCGAATTCCAGGAATACCGCCGTGGCCGCTACGTCGAGTTCAACCTGGTCTACGACCGTGGCACGCTATTCGGTTTGCAGTCCGGTGGCCGCACCGAGTCGATCCTGATGTCGCTGCCGCCGCAGGTACGCTGGGGTTACGATTGGAAAGCCGAGCCTGGCAGCGAGGAAGCGCGCCTGACCGACTACTTCCTGCAGGACCGCGACTGGCTCGCCCAGTAAGCCTGTGGATAACCGAGGAGCTCCCATGGACCAGTACGTCGTATTCGGCAACCCCATTGGCCACAGCAAGTCGCCGCTGATACACCGCCTGTTCGCCGACCAGACCGGCCAGGACCTGGAGTACGCCACCCTGCTGGCGCCTCTGGACGAGTTCAGCGACTGCGCCACAGGCTTTTTCAAGCAAGGCAGCGGCGCCAACGTCACCGTGCCGTTCAAGGAAGAGGCCTATCGCCTGTGCGACAGCCTCACCCCGCGTGCGCAACGTGCTGGCGCGGTGAACACCCTGACCAAGCTGGCCGACGGTACCTTGCAAGGCGACAACACCGACGGCGCCGGGCTGGTGCGTGACCTTACGGTGAACGCCGGGGTGACCTTGGCTGGCAAGCGCATCCTTATCCTTGGCGCCGGCGGTGCTGTTCGGGGTGTGCTGGAGCCGATCCTGGCGCACAAGCCACAGTCGCTGGTGATCGCCAACCGTACTGTCGAGAAAGCCGAGCAGCTGGCGCGGGAGTTCGATGAGCTGGGGCCGGTGGTGGCCAGTGGTTTCAGCTGGTTGCAGGAGCCGGTGGACGTGATCATCAACGCTACTTCTGCGAGCTTGTCTGGCGAACTGCCGCCGATTGCCGACAGCCTGGTCGAGGCGGGGCGTACCGTCTGCTACGACATGATGTATGGCAAGGAGCCGACGCCTTTCTGCCAGTGGGCCAGCAAGCTGGGTGCGGCCAAGGTGCTGGATGGGCTGGGGATGCTGGCCGAGCAGGCGGCCGAGGCGTTCTTTATCTGGCGGGGAGTGCGTCCTGACACGGCGCCTGTGCTGCATGAGTTGCGTCGGCAACTGGCGCGCAATTGACGTCGGAGCTCTGTCGGATGAATTGGCGCTCCAGTTCGACCTGCTGCTGGTAGTGAGCGAGTTTTGCTGTGGATTGCGTTTCGCCAGTGTAGGGATCGCGAGCGATCATGTCGCTTTCCAGTCGGGCAATCCGTACTTGAGCATCGGCAACGCTCCAGCAGTTATCCACAGCGCCGCTGCCTTGAGCAGCTAGTAATGGCACGAGTGCCAGGGCGAGATGAACGCAACTACTCATGGCGTGCTCCGCAGTGAATGAGCGTTGTTTACTCTTTCATCGCCTGCACGCTGTTCGCAACTGACAGAAATACCAGTTGACCGTCAGCCCACGAAGCGAATCGGGCAACTCGCCATGCCTTCCAGCTTCTGCAGTTCCTCGATAACCTGCGGCCTTGCCCGCTGCAACGTAAGGCTCCCGCCATTACGCATCAACCGCCGCGCCTCGCGGTGCAACATATCCACACCCGAATAATCGATGAAGTTCACCTGCCGCGCATCGATCACCACATGCGGCCCCTCGCAGCGCTGCAAGCGCACCTGCAGGTAAGGCGCCGCGCCGAAGAAGATCGACCCGCCCACCCGCAACACGTCCGCCTCCCCTTCCCGGCTCTGCTGTACTCGCGGCCTCGAGGTGCGCTTGAGGTAGAAGAACAGCGATGCCAGCACCCCGGCGTAGATCGCCGTCTGCAGCTCCAGCAGCAGGGTCGCGGCGGCGGTCAGCGCCATCACCAGGAACTCCGAGCGGCTGACCCGGAACAGCGCGCGGATGCCGCGATGGTCCACCAGCCCCCAGCAGATCAGCAGGATGCTGCCCGCCATCGCCGGGATCGGCAGATGAGCGATCAGCCCGGCCCCCGCCACCGCGAACAGCGCCACCCACAGCGCCGAGAACACCCCGGCCAATGGCGAGCGGGCGCCTGCGTCGTAGCTGAGCCCGGAGCGGGTAAAGGAGCCGGAGGACAGGTAGCCGGAGAACAATGCCCCGATGATGTTCGACAGCCCCTGGGCGCGAATCTCCTGGTTGGCGTCGATCAGTTGCTCGGAACGTGCGGACAGGGAACGGGCGATGGACAGACTGGTGACCAGCCCGAGCATACCGACAGCCACGGCACTGGGCAGCAGGCGCAGGATCAGTTCCACATCGAGTAACGGCAGTGGGCTGAGCGGTGGCAACTGGCCGACGAAAGCGGGCACACGCGGCACATGGCCGAACACGCCGGGCAACAGCCAGGCCGCCAGGCTCACCAGCAGCAGACTTATCAACAGGCCAGGCCAGCGTGGGCGCCACAGCTTCAACACCACGCCAATCGCCAGGGTGCTCAGTCCGAGTACCAGCGATGGAATGTCCACCTCGCCAGCATGGCCGGCCAATTCCTGCACGGTCTTCAGAGCCGTGGCCTGGCTCGGCAGATCCAGGCCCAGCAGGTTGGGCAACTGCCCCAGGGCGATGACGACGGCGGCGCCGAGGGTGAAGCCCAGCACCACCGAATGGGAGACGAAGTTGACCAGCGCGCCGAAGCGCAGCAGCCCCAGCAAGAGTTGGAAGATGCCGCCGATGAAGGTCAGCAGCAGCACCAGGGTCACGTAGTCGTCGCTGCCGGCCACGGCCAGCGGGCTGATGCTGGCATAGAGGACGATGGAAATGGCGGCGGTGGGGCCGCAGATCAGGTGCCAGGACGAGCCCCACAGGCAGGCCACCAGCACCGGCACGATGGCGGCGTACAGGCCGTATTCGGCGGGCAGGCCGGCGATCAGGGCGTAGGCGATCGATTGCGGCAAGGCGAGGATGGCGCCGCTCAGGCCCACCAGCAGGTCCTGGCGCAGACTGCGGCCTGACTGGCGGGGGAGCCAGGTGAGGAAGGGCAGCAGGTGGTGGAGACGAGGCATGCGTCATTCCTGTTCAGTATCGCAGGCGAGGGCGTTGCCCTCGTTTCGCGACGCAAGGCCGCTCCTACAGAAAAGCGCGAACTCCTGTAGGAGCGGCCTTGCCGAGGCGTCGGACCGGCCGGAAAAGGCCGCAAAGCGGCCCCAGCAGCCTAACAGACAAAAATCAGAGTTTGGCTTTGACCGTTTCTGCTGCATCCCCACCAGCTTTGGTGGTCACCCCTGCAAGCCAGGCATCCAGCACCTGTGGATGAGCCTTCACCCACCCCCTGGCCGCTTCATCGAAGCTCACCTTCTTATCCACAACCTCGGCCATGATGCTGTTCTCCATGTCCAGCGTGAACGTCAGGTTGCCCAGCAGCTTCGCCGCATTCGGGCACGCCTGTGGATATCCCTTGCGGGTCAGCGTGTACACATCGCCTTTGCTGCCAAACCATTTTTCGCCCCCCGTGAGGTAATGCATCTTCAACTTCACGTTCATCGGGTGCGGAGTCCAGCCCAGGAAGGTGATGAACTGCTGCTTCTTCACCGCCCGATCCACCTGGGCCAGCATCGCCTGTTCGCTGGACTCGACCAGCTTCCACTGCCCAAGCGCGAAGTCGTTCTTGTCGATGATCTCCTTCAGCGACAGGTTGGCCGGTGCGCCGGAGCCGATGCCGTAGAGCTTCTTGTCGAACCTGTCGGCGTACTTGTGCAGGTCGGCGAAGTCCTTCACGCCGGCCTCCCAGACATAATCGGGTACCGCCAGGGTGAATTCGGTGCCCTCCAGGTTGCGCGCCAGCTGCTGCACGTCGCCATTGGCGATGAACTTGTCATGAAAACCCTGCTGCGCCGGCATCCAGTTGCCGAGGAAGGCATCCACCCGGCCATCCTTGAGGCCGCCGTAGATGATCGGCACGGCCAGGCTGTCGATCTTCACCTGGTAACCCAGGCTTTCCAGGAGCAGGCGGGCGACGGCGTTGGTGCTGGCAATATCGCTCCAGCCGGGGTCGGCCAGCTTCACGGTGCTGCATTGCGCGTCGCCGTCGGCGGCGTGGGCCGTGCCCAGGCTCAGGGCCAGGGCGAGCACGGCGGTGGAGAACTTCTGCATGGCGGCCTCTCTTCTCAATCCAGGGGTGCGGGCTGTGGATAACGTGCCTTGCGCTCGAGGTCGTCGAGATCGATGTGGTTGCGCATGTACTGTTGGCTGGCGTCCACCAGGGGTTGGTGGTCCCAGCTTTTCAGCGTGCCGATGGACAGCGCCTCGGCCACCAGGCGGCGGCGGCGCTGGCTGGCCAGCACCTGCTGGCGCAGGCTGGGGATATCCCAGCGCTGGCGTGCTTCATCGACAAATGCCTGCAGCAGCGCCTGGTGCTCCGGGCTGCCGGTGAGGTTCTCCCGCTCGTGCGGGTCGCGGCTCAGGTCGTAGAGTAAACAGGGGTCGTCCTCGCTGTACACGAACTTGTATGCGCCGCGGCGGATCATCATCAGCGGGCCGACGGTGCCTTCGGCCATGTATTCGCCGATCACCTCGTCATGACCGCCCTGCCCTTGCAGGTGGCCGAGCAGTGAGCGACCGTCCAGGTGCAGGTCTTTATCCACAGCGCCGCCGGCTAGTTCGACCAAGGTCGGCAGCAGGTCGCAGGTGGAAACGCTGGCGCTGATGCGCGCAGGTTTGAATTGCTTGGGCGCGTGGATCAGCAGCGGTACCCGCGCCGACATCTCGAACCAGTGCATCTTGTACCAGAGCCCGCGCTCGCCAAGCATGTCGCCGTGGTCGCCGGAGAAGACGATCAGGGTGTCGTCGGCCAGGCCGCAGTCTTCCAGCGTCTGCACAAGCAGGCCGATATTGTCGTCGATGTAGCTGCAGGCGCCGAAGTAGGCGCGGCGGGCATCGCGGATCTTGTCCACGGGCAGCGGCTTGTCCCACAGGTCGTAGACCTTGAGCAGACGTTGCGAGTGAGGGTCTTGCTGACACTGGGTGATCACGTCGCCTGGCAGCGGGATATCCACCGCCTCGTAGAGATCCCAGTAGCGTTTGGGGATGGTGTACGGGTCATGCGGGTGGGTCATCGACACGGTCAGGCAGAAGGGCCGGCCATCGTCTTCGCGCACGTGGTCGTAGAGGTACTGGCGTGCCTTGAACACCACCTCTTCGTCGAAATCCAGCTGGTTGGTGCGCACGCAGGGTCCGGCCTGCAACACCGAGGACATGTTGTGGTACCAGCTCGGGCGTTGGTCAGGCGCGTCCCAGTTCACCGCCCAGCCGTAGTCGGCCGGGTAGATGTCGCTGGTCAGGCGCTCTTCGTAGCCGTGCAGCTGGTCCGGGCCGCAGAAATGCATCTTGCCTGACAGCGCGGTGCGGTAGCCGAGGCGGCGCAGGTAGTGGGCGTAAGTCGGTATATCGGCGGGGAAATCGGCGGCGTTGTCATAGGCGCCGATGCGGCTGGGCAACTGGCCGCTGACCAGGGTGAAGCGTGAGGGGGCGCACAGCGGGCTGTTGCAGTAGGCGGAATCGAACACCACGGCCTGCTCGGCGAGGCGCGCCAGGTTGGGCATCCTGATCGGCGACGGGGTGTAGATCGGCAGCAGCGGCGCGGCCATCTGGTCGGCCATGATGAACAGGATGTTGGGTTGCTTCATGGTGCCCTTCCATCGTCGAGAGTTATGGTGAACGCTTGCAATCCAGCATGGTGCTGTGGGTAAGGTGGGTAAAGCCCACGTCGGGCAATGACTGGGATTAGCCACGCTTATGTTTGAGCACCTTGCCGATCTTTCCCTCGATGCCTTGCGCGTGTTCGAGTCCGCCGCGCGCTTGCGTAGCTTCACGGCTGCGGCCCTTGAGCTGGGCACAACCCAGCCGGCTGTGAGCCAGCAGGTCAAGCGCCTGGAGGCGCAACTGGGGACGCGGTTGTTCGACCGCATCTACCGGGGCATCGAGCTGACCGAAGCGGGCCAGCTGCTGTTCGAGCAGGTACACCAGGGGCTTCAGGCCATGGACGATGGTGTTGCCTTGGCCAGCGGGCGTGGTCAGCGCGAGGTGTTGCAGGTGGCCACCGACTTCGCCTTTGCCGCGTTCTGGCTGATGCCGCGCTTGCAGCGCTTTCACGAGGCCAATCCACAGGTGGATGTGAGCCTGGTGACCGGCGAGCGCAGCCAGGGGATGTTGCGTCCGGACATCGATGTGGCGGTGCTGTTTGGCGATGGGCGCTTTCACCAGGGTGAGAGCCGCTGGTTGTTCGACGAGGAGGTCTTCCCGGTCTGCAGTCCGCGGCTGGCTCATGGCAAACCCTTGTCAGCCGTGGCTTTGCAACGATTGCCCTTGCTGCATCTGAAGGGCGAGCAGGCCAGTCGCTGGTTCGATTGGGCGGGGGTGTTTCGTGGTCTTGGTGTGGACAGCCCGCCTCCGTCCGGGCAGCTACGGTTTGATAACTACACGCTGCTGATTCAGGCCGCGATTGCCGGGCAAGGGGTGGCCATCGGTTGGGCACATCTGGTTGATGGGCTGGTCGAGCAAGGGTTGTTGTGTCGGCCTATGGAAGGCAGTCTGCGGTCGGAGCGCGGGTATTACGTAGTGCTGCCGCCGCGCAAACGACGCGGGGCGCTGATCCAGCGGTTCGTAGATTGGCTGGAGCTGGAGCGCATGTAGGAGCGGCCTTGTGCCGCGAAAGGGCTGCAAAGCAGCCCCGGTAGTGTTGCGGGATTGCCATAATCTGGGGCCGCTTCGCGCCCCTTTCGCGGCACAAGGCCGCTCCTACAGGGATGGCGTAGACTTCCAGATGTTCGTATTACTGTAATCAGGAGCCACCGTGCAAAGGATCAAGGGCTATCACGCCCACGTGTACTACGACGCATCGACCATGGAACAGGCCCGTGAGCTGTGCGAGGAGGCGGCGCGCCTGTTCTCCGTGACCATGGGGCGCATGCACCAGAAGCCGGTCGGGCCGCACCCGGACTGGAGCTGCCAGTTGGCCTTCGGGCCGGAATTGGTCGGCGTGGTGCTGCCGTGGCTGGCGCTGTATCGCAATGGGCTGGTGGTGTTCCTGCACCCGGAAACCGGGGATGAGCTGGCGGATCATCGCGATCATGCGATCTGGATGGGGGCGATCAGGCCGTTGGATCTGTCGATTTTCAAAGAGTAGATCGTTGTTGCCTGTGCGGGCCTCTTCGCGGGTAAACCCGCTCCCACAGGTCAGGTGAAACTATCAGGATCACACCATTACTGTGGGAGCGGGTTTACCCGCGAAGCAGGCGACGCGGATCAGGCCCGGGCGGCGCGCACGCCTTCGGCCAGCGCCGAGCACAGGCTCAGCACATCCTTCACTGCCTGGCCGGCATCCTTGGCCTGGGCGATCTTGTCGACCAGCGCCGAACCCACCACCACGCCATCGGCCAAACGGGCAATGGCGGCGGCCTGCTCAGGCGTGCGGATACCAAAGCCAACACTGATCGGCAGATCGGTATGCCGACGCAGGCGCGCAATGGCCTCGGTCACATGCTCGGTGGTTGCCGAACCGGCACCGGTCACACCGGCCACCGACACGTAGTAGACGAACCCGGAGCTGCGCTCCAGCACGCGCGGCAGGCGCGCATCGTCGGTGGTCGGGGTGGTCAGGCGGATGAAGTCGATACCCGCGGCCTGGGCCGGAGTGGCCAGCTCGGCGTCGTGCTCCGGTGGCAGGTCGACGATGATCAGGCCATCGACGCCGGCTTCCTTCGCCTCGGCGACGAACTGCGCCACGCCGAAACGGTGGATCGGGTTGTAGTAACCCATCAGTACGATCGGTGTGGTCTGGTTATCCACACGGAATTCGCGAACCATCTGCAGGGTCTTGGCCAGGGTCTGGCCGGCTTCCAGGGCGCGCAGGGTGGCGAGCTGGATGGCCACGCCGTCGG
Source organism: Pseudomonas sp. RtIB026 (assembly GCF_016861355.2). NCBI lineage: Bacteria > Pseudomonadati > Pseudomonadota > Gammaproteobacteria > Pseudomonadales > Pseudomonadaceae > Pseudomonas > Pseudomonas sp. RtIB026. The sequence goes on from NZ_AP023348.2 coordinate 694,362, forward strand.
CCATGGGGTCAGTGAACGGCATCCCCAGTTCGATCACGTCGGCACCGGCCGCTGGCAGGCCCTTGAGGATCTCTAGCGAAGCGTCGTAGCCCGGGTCGCCGGCAGTGACGAAGGTGACCAGTGCCGAGCGGCCTTCGGCCTTCAGTTCGGCGAAGCGTTGTTCGAGACGGCTCATGCCTGTTTCTCCTGGGCGGCCATGTGGTTCATCACGGTTTGCATGTCCTTGTCACCACGACCGGACAGGCAGATCACCATCAGGTGGTCCTTGGGCAGCTTCGGCGCGCGCTTGATCGCCTCGGCCAGGGCGTGGGAGCTTTCCAGCGCCGGGATGATGCCCTCCAGGCGGCAGGTGGCGTGGAAGGCGTCGAGAGCCTCGTCGTCGGTGATACTGACGTACTCCACGCGCTTCACTTCGTGCAGGTAGGCGTGCTCCGGGCCGATGCCGGGGTAGTCCAGGCCTGCCGAGATCGAGTGGGCGTCGGTGATCTGGCCGTCGTCGTCCTGCAGCAGGTAGGTGCGGTTGCCGTGCAGCACGCCCGGCACGCCGCCGTTCAGGCTGGCCGCGTGCTTGTCGGTGTGCACGCCGTGGCCGCCGGCTTCGACGCCGATGATCTGCACGCTGGCATCATCGAGGAAGTCGTGGAACAGGCCCATGGCGTTGGAGCCGCCGCCGACGCAGGCGATCAGGCTGTCGGGCAGGCGCCCTTCCTTCTCCTGCAACTGGGCGCGGGTTTCCTTGCCGATGATCGACTGGAAGTCGCGGACCATCGCCGGGTACGGGTGGGGACCTGCCACGGTGCCGATCAGGTAGAAGGTGTCGTCGACGTTGGTGACCCAGTCACGCAGGGCCTCGTTCATGGCGTCCTTGAGCGTGCCGGTGCCGGCGGTCACCGGGACGATCTCGGCGCCCAGCAGCTTCATGCGGAACACGTTGGCCTGCTGACGCTCGATGTCGGTGGCGCCCATGTAGATCACGCAAGGCAGGCCGAAGCGCGCGGCGACGGTGGCTGTGGCCACGCCATGCATGCCGGCGCCGGTCTCGGCGATCAGGCGTTTCTTGCCCATGCGCTTGGCCAGCAGCACCTGGCCGATGCAGTTGTTCACCTTGTGCGCGCCGGTGTGGTTGAGCTCTTCGCGCTTGAAGAAGATCTTCGCGCCGCCGCAGTGCTCGGTCAGGCGCTCGGCGAAGTACAGCGGGTTGGGGCGGCCGATGTAGTCGCGCTGGAAGTAGGCCAGTTCTTCGAGGAACTTGGGGTCGGCCTTGGCGGCTTCGTATTCGCGGGCCAGGTCCAGCACCAGGGGCATCAGGGTTTCGGCCACGTAGCGGCCGCCGAACGAGCCGAACAGGCCGTTGGCATCGGGGCCGGCGCGGTATTGGGTCTGGGTCATGGGGCGCTCCATAAGCGGTGTATGGGTTGGGATCGTGCTGGCTTCTTCGCGGGTAAACCCGCTCCCACAGGTACGGCGTCGCACTTGGAATCTGTGGGAGCGGGCTTGCCCGCGAAGAGGCCGACACTGGTCGATGGGCTTTACTCTACCCACGACATGCCCGGCTGAAAACCGATAAGATTGCGAAAACCTGTCAGGAAAACTCACAAGTCAAATGGCCCAGGACCTTCCCCCCCTCAACGCCCTGCGGGCCTTCGAGGCGACCGCCCGGCTGAACAGTGTCAGCCAGGCTGCCGAAGTACTTCACGTCACCCATGGCGCCGTCAGCCGACAGATCAAGGTGCTTGAGGAGCATCTGGGCGTGGCCCTGTTCGCCAAGGACGGGCGTGGCGTCAAACTCACAGATGCCGGGGTGCGCCTGCGTGATGCCAGCTTCGAGGCCTTCGACCGCTTGCGCAGTGTCTGCGCCGAGCTTTCCCGCGATGCCGACGAAGCGCCCTTCGTGCTCGGTTGTTCCGGCAGCCTGCTGGCGCGCTGGTTCATCCCGCGCCTGGGACGTTTGAAGGCTGACCTGCCGGAGTTGCGCCTGCACCTTTCAGCTGGCGAAGGCGATCTCGATCCTCGCCGCCCGGGGCTGGATGCCCTGCTGGTCTATGCCGAACCGCCCTGGCCGGCGGACATGCAGGTGCATGTGCTCGCCGAAGAGCGGATCGGCCCGGTGATGAGCCCGCACTTCGAAGGCTTCGATCGTTTGAAAGCCGCGCCAGCCGTGGCTTTGCAACGAGAGGCGGTGTTGCACACGACCTCGCGGCCACAGGCCTGGCCGACCTGGGCGCAGCAGCATGGCATCGAGCCCGGCGCGCTGAGTTACGGCCAGGCATTCGAGCATTTGTACTACCTGCTGGAGGCGGCGGTGGCAGGGCTTGGCGTGGCCATCGCGCCACAACCACTGGTGGCGGACGACCTGAAGGCCGGGCGGCTGGCTGCGCCATGGGGCTTCTCACCGACCCGCGCCGCGTTGGCCCTGTGGGTGCCCCGGCGCGCCGCGGACGGGCGCGCCGAGCAGCTGGCGCAATGGCTGCGCCGGGAGCTGCAACAGCAGGCCGGCTAGCTGCGCCGGCACATCAGGTAGGCGGCCAGCAGGCCGAGGGCGCCGACTGCCACACCGGCGGTGGTCCAAGGGTGTTCCTGGGCATAGTCGCGGGTGGCGACACCGGTCTGGCGGGTGCGGGTCTTCACTTCCTCGTAGGCGTCACCGAGCAGGCTGCGTGAATGCTTGAGGGCGTTTTCGGCATTGCCGCGCAGCGCCTTCATGGTCTTGTGCGACTCCTCCGAGGCATCGTGCTTGAGGTGCTCCAGTGTCTTGAGCAGGCTTTCGATCTCGGCTTCCATGCTTTCCAGGGAGGCTTGGCGCAGGGAATTGCGTGGCATGTTGACTCTCCTTCGCGGTATGGGCTGTAAGGAGTGCGACTGCGCGGCAGTGGGAAAGTGCAGTCGAACTTTCTCCTGCGGCGATCGCTCGCAGGTAAACCGAGCCTGCGCTGCTAGGCTCAACGGACTACCCAACCAAGGAGAGCACTCATGTCGGATCATCACACCTACAAGAAGATCGAGCTGGTCGGATCCTCCCCCACCAGCATCGAAGAAGCGATCAACAATGCCCTGGCCGAGGCCGGCAAGAGCATCAAGCACCTGGAGTGGTTCGAGGTGGTCGATACCCGCGGGCATATCCGCGACAACAAGGCCGCGCACTTCCAGGTGACGCTGAAGGTGGGCTTTCGCATCGCCAACAGCTGAAACGAAGCTGGGCTAGGCTTGCCCGGCCTGATCGGGTAATAAGGTTGCAGGGCGCGAGCTTCGCGCCCTTTTCGTCTTTGATCTGTACAAGGAAAGCGATCGATGAAGAAGTTGATTCTGGCCGTGGGGCTGATGGCGTTGGCCGGTGGCGCACTGGCGGCGGGCAAGCCGTGCGAGGAGCTCAAGGCGGAGATTGCGGCGAAGCTGGATGCCAAGGGGGTGAAGGGCTATACGCTGGAGATCGTCAACAAGGGCGATCCGGCGGGCAAGGTGGTCGGCACCTGCGAGGGCGGGACCAAGGAGATTGTCTACCGCCGTGGCTGATGCGCTGGATTCTTCGCGGGCAAGCCCGCTCCCACAGGTATTCCACTGTTATCAAGGTCAGTGAGGTACCTGTGGGAGCGGGTTTACCCGCGAAGAAGATCACTCGGTCTTGAGGGCCTGCGCCATCAGCTCATAGGACCTGATCCGGTCGGCATGCTCATAAAGATCACTGGTAAAGATCAGCTCATCCGCCCCGGTCTGTTCCAGCAGCACCTCCACCTTCGCCCGCACCTTCTGCGGGCTGCCGATCATCGCCAGGCCCAGGAAGCTGCTCACCGCATCGCGCTCATGGGGCAGCCATAGTCCATTCATGCTTTCGACCGGCGGGCGCTGCATCAGGCTCTGGCCACGGATCAGCGCAAGGATGCGCTGGTACACCGACGTCGCCAGGTACTCGGCTTTTTCGTCGGTCTCGGCCACCACCATCGGGATGCCGAGCATCACGTAAGGCTTGTCCAGCGTGGTGGACGGCTTGAAATGGTCACGGTAGATGCGGATCGCCTCGTGCATGTAGCGTGGCGCGAAGTGCGAGGCGAAGGCATAGGGCATGCCGCGCATGCCGGCCAGTTGGGCGCTGAACAGGCTGGAGCCGAGCAGCCACATCGGCACCTCGGTGTCGTGACCGGGCACGGCGATCACTTTTTGATCATCGGTACGCGGGCCGAGGTAGCGTGACAGTTCCTCGACATCGTCGGGGAAGTCGTCGGCACTGCCGGAGCGTTCACGCCGCAGGGCGCGGGCGGTCATCTGGTCGGAACCCGGGGCGCGGCCCAGGCCCAGGTCGATACGGCCAGGGTACAGGCTGGCCAGGGTACCGAACTGCTCGGCAATCACCAGCGGCGCATGGTTGGGCAGCATCACCCCGCCGGAACCGATGCGGATGGTCGAGGTGCCACCGGCCAGGTAGCCGATCAGCACGGCGGTGGCCGAACTGGCGATGCCGTCCATGTTGTGGTGTTCGGCGACCCAGAAGCGGTTGTAGCCAAAGCGTTCGGCGTGCCGGGCCAGGTCCAGCGAGTTGTGCAGCGATTGCGCCGGGCTGCCATCGGCGCGCACGGGCACCAGGTCGAGGGTGGATATCTTCAGGTCTCGCAGGTGCGTCATTGGAGCCTCCGCTTCAGGTGATTGGCCAAGGGCCTTGCGAACTCTGTATGGGCATATTCGGCGGATTCAATGCCTGCCTGCAGATTGATCTGAACTTGGCGCAGGCCCAGTCCTCAGAACTGTACATACCCAACCCATGTCCGGGAGGCAGCATGAAAAAGACAGCATCGGCGGTCTGGCAAGGTGGTCTGAAGGACGGCAAAGGCCAGATTTCCACTGAAAGCGGCGCGCTCAAGCAGGCGCCCTACGGCTTCAACACCCGCTTCGAGGGCAGCCCCGGGACCAACCCGGAGGAGCTGATCGGCGCCGCCCATGCCGGGTGCTTCTCGATGGCGCTGTCGATGATGCTGGGCGAGGCGGGTTTCACCCCGGAACGTATCGATACCGTTGCCGAAGTGAGTCTCGACAAGCAGGCCGACGGCTTTGCCATTACCGCCGTGCACCTCACGCTCAAGGCAACAGTGCCGGGTGCCAGCGAAGCGCAATTCAAGGAGATCGCCAACAAGGCCAAGGCGGGTTGCCCGGTCTCCAAGGTACTGAACGCGACTATCAGCCTGGACGCCACCCTGCTTTCCTAGGCGGCGCAACGGCGGCGGTTTCCTGTAGTCTAAACAGCGTTGGCAGCTCGTCTGCCCTGTCTCAGGAGCCGTTCCATGATCCGCGTAGCAATTGGTGTGCTGGCTTCCCTGCTCGCCACGGTCGCACTGGCCGCGCCCAAGCCGTGCGAGGAACTGAAGGCCGAGATCGAAGCGAAGATCCAGGCGCGCGGGGTGACCTCCTACACGCTGGAGATCGTGCCTAACAGCGAAGTCCGCGATCAGAACATGATCGTGGGCAGCTGCGATGGCGGCACGAAGAAGATCATCTACCAGAAGAACGATAGGTAAGGCCGGCTTCCACCTCTGTAGGAGCGGCCTTGTGCCGCGATGGGGCTGCGCAGCAGCACCGGTGATTTTTGTTTGATGCTGAAATCCTGGCGTCCCTATCGCGACACAAGGCCGCTCCAGGCGAATGGCTGTGAGTCCTAGGGAATACAGGTCACGTTGCTCGGCTCGTTGACCACCACCTTGCGGTTGGCGTCGTACAGCAGCACCTGCGGTTGCATCGCCGGGGCCCGTGCCTCCAGGCGATAACGCTGGCCGGCCTTGAAGTCGTTGTAGCGCACGGTGAGATAGCAGGTTCGCTCGGTGGGGTCGGTGCTGAAGCCGCCGGAATGGATCTCGTAGTCAAAGCGCACCACCAGTTCGTGCTTGCCCGGCGTCACCTGGAAGTAGCGACCGTCATCCAGGCGCTGGCCGTCGAGGCGGTCGGCCATGATGGTCCTGCCGGGGGTGATGGTGTAGAGATCGACCCAGGCCTTGCCTGGGTCTACGGGCGGCAAGGGGCTGGCGCATGCCCCCAGTGCACTGAGGGCCATCAGCATCATGGGCTGGCGCATGGTGAAACTCCCGCTCGCGGTTCACAGGTTACAAGCATAGCGCCGTTCGCAGGGTTCAGGTGCGCTGGCAGCCTGCCGGCTCACCTTGGCCGATCAGTTTCTGCTGCTGGTCGTAGAGCTTGATCCAGGGGCGGAAACCGATGCTGCCCGCCTGCATCTGGTAGCGTTGCCCGGCGGTGAAGTCCTTGTAGCTGAGATTGAGCTGGCAGTCGCGCCACAGCGGCTCGTCCACCGGGCCGATGTTGCTGGGCGTCACGGTGAACTGGTAGCGCACGGTCAGCTCATGATTGCCGGGCTGCACCTGGAAATAGCGGGTGTCGGCCCAGTCGCGCTCATCGACCTGCAGGGCGTGCAGCGAGTCGTTGTCACCCGCGGCGAGGTCGATCCAGGCCTGGTTCGGGTCGGCGCGCGGCAGGAATGAGGCACAACCGGACAGCAGCACGAGCGTGCCGGCGGCAAACAGCAGAGTACGCATGGCGAAGCTTCCCCTTGGCGAGATAGTCTTGGTCGCATTCGGCCGACGAGCGAGATAGACAGCCTCGATGTTTGGACTTTTTCTTTTCATGCGCTGCAGCCGTCGGGCTCTGGACCGCGTTTTCACCCGGTTGGTTCCCGTGGCGCTGGGCGTCCTGCTGAGCGGTTGCTCCAGCGTGGGCTATTACGGCCAGTTGGCCGAGGGCCAGTGGCAGTTGTTGCGGGCGCGCCAGCCGCTGGATCGGGTGATCGAGGATCCGGCCACCAGCCCGGTGCTGCGCCAGCGCCTGTCGTTTGCCGAAAAGGCCCGGGCGTTTGCCAGCTCGCAGTTGAAGTTGCCGGACAACGGCAGTTACCGGGTCTACGCCGATTTGGGGCGACCGTATGTGGTGTGGAATGTGTTCGCGACACCTGAGCTGTCGTTGCAGCCGGTGACCCATTGCTTCCCCATCGCCGGCTGCGTGGCTTATCGAGGGTATTACCGGCAGGGCGCGGCCCGCGGCGCGGCGGCGTTGATGCGCCAGGAAGGCCTGGATGTCTATGTGGGAGGCGTGGAGGCTTACTCCACCCTGGGATGGTTCGATGACCCGATCCTGTCGACCATGGCCGGCTGGGGGGATGAGCGCCTGGCCACGGTGATCTTCCATGAGCTGGCGCACCAGCGCTTCTACGTGCAGGACGATACCGAGTTCAACGAGTCGTTCGCCTCGTTCGTCGAACAGGAGGGCACCCGGCAATGGCGCGCGGCACGTGGCTTGGCAGCCATCGACGAGGCTGGCGCCCGGCAGCGCGAGCAGTTCACCCGGCTGGTGCTGGCCAGCCGCGAGCGGTTGCAGGCGATCTATGCCGGGCCGTTGGATGAGGCGAGCAAACGGGCGGCCAAGCAGGCTGAGTTCGAGCGGTTGCGCCGGGAATACCGCGAGGTGCGGGATCGGGATTGGGGCGGGGATCGGCGGTTCGATGCCTGGATCTTTGCGCCATTGAACAATGCCAAGTTGTTGCCTTTTGGGCTTTATGACCAGTGGGTTCCGGCGTTTTCGCAGCTGTTCAAGGATGTTGGTGGGGATTGGCTGCGGTTTTACCAGCGAGTCGAAGAATTGGGTCGGATGCCCATTGATAGGCGCAAGGCACAGTTGGAGCGTCTGATGCCATCGCGGGGCAAGCCCGCTCCCACGCCATGATCAGCTGCCAGCGTGGGACAGAGGACAGCGTGGGAGCGGGCTTGCCCCGCGAAGAGGTCAGCGCGTAAAGGCCTGGTGCAACTCAGCCAGCGTCTCGAAATGGAACGCAGGCGCCTCGGCCTCCAGTTCCTCCCGGCTGCCGAACCCATAGCCCACCGCCACGGCCTGCAAGCCATTGCTGCGCGCACCGATCAGGTCATGCTTGCGGTCGCCGATCATCAGGGTCTGCGCCGGGTCGAGCCCTTCTTCGTCCAGCAGGTGGCGAATCAGCTCGACCTTGTTGGTGCGGGTGCCGTCCAGCTCGCTGCCGTAGATCACCTTGAAGTGCTGGTCGAACTCGAAATGCCGGGCGATCTCGCGGGCATACACCCACGGCTTGGAGGTGGCGATATACAGGGTGCGGCCTTGGCCGTTTAGCGCCTGCAGCAGCTCGGGTACGCCGTCGAACACCAGGTTCTCGTACAGCCCGGTGACCTTGAAGCGCTCGCGGTAGAAGTTCACCGCGTCCCAGGCCTTGGCCTCGTCGAAGCCATAGAACTGCATGAAGGCCTGCAACAGGGGCGGGCCGATGAAGTGCTCGAGGCGGGTCAGGTCCGGCTCGTCGATGCCCAGCTTGGCCAGGGCGTACTGGATCGAGCGGGTGATTCCTGAGCGCGGGTCGGTCAGGGTGCCGTCGAGGTCGAAAAGGATGTTCTGCTGGTGCATGATTTTCTCTATATCGGTTGGCAATTGCTTTGCCCAGCTTTCTGTAGGAGCGGCCTTGTGCCGCGAACGGGCTGCATCGCAGCCCCAGCCATTGGTGTCACATCATCGATTGCCGGGGCCGCTTTGCGGCCCTTTCCGGCCGGTCCGACGCCTCGGCAAGGCCGCTCCTACAGTGAATGTGCAATCCCACAGGATGAGCGGGCGTTACTGGTCGTAGCCTTCGGCCAGGTGCTGGTCCTTGAGCTTCACGTAGTTGCCGGCACTGTAGGCAAAGAACGCGTGTTCCTGCTCGCTCAGCAGGCGCACCTGCTTCACCGGGCTGCCCATGTACAGGTAGCCGCTGACCAGGCGCTTGCCCGGCGGCACCAGGCTGCCGGCGCCGATGATCACCTCGTCCTCGACGATGGCGCCGTCCATGAGGGTGCTGCCCATGCCGACCAGGATGCGGTTGCCCAGGGTACAGCCATGCAGCATGACTTTGTGACCGATGGTCACCTCGTCACCGATGATCAGCGGAAAACCGTCGGGGTTGAACGGCCCGGCGTGGGTGATGTGCAGCACGCTGGCGTCCTGCACGCTGGTGCGCGCGCCGATGCGGATGCGGTGCATGTCGCCGCGTACCACGGTCAGCGGCCAGATCGAGCTGTCCTCGCCGATCTCGACGTCGCCGATGACCACCGCCGAGCGGTCGACGAAGGCCCGTGCTCCCACTTTCGGCGTGTGTTGCTGGAAGGTCCGGAGGGCCATGATAGTGTTCCTCTGCAATGCCGATAGGCAGGCTGCCTGCTGCGGTCGGCGTCGATTGTAATTAAGATGGTCCCGTGTTTCTCCTGCCAAGGTACCCGAACCGTGAGTGCGAACAACCCGCTGCTGCAGTCCCATGATCTGCCGCCCTTCTCGGCAATCCGCGCCGAGCATGTGCTGCCGGCGATCGAGCAGATCCTCGCCGACAACCGCAAGGCCATCGCCGAGATCCTCGAAAAGCAGGGCAAGAACCCGACCTGGGTCGGCCTGGTGCTGGCGATGGACGAACTCAACGACCGCCTGGGCGCCGCCTGGAGCCCGGTCAGCCACCTCAATGCGGTGTGCAACAGCCAGGAACTGCGCGAGGCCTACGAGTCGTGCCTGCCGGCCCTGAGCGCCTATTCCACCGAACTGGGCCAGAATCGTGCCCTGTTCGAAGCCTATGAAGCCCTGGCCGCCAGCCCCGAGGCCGCCGGCTTCGATGTGGCGCAGAAGACCATCATCGACCACGCCCTGCGCGACTTCCGTCTGTCGGGCATCGACCTGCCGGCCGACAAGCAGCGGCGCTACGCCGAAGTGCAGAGCAAGCTCAGCGAGCTGGGCAGCCGCTTCTCCAACCAGCTGCTCGATGCCACCCAGGCCTGGACCAAGCACGTCACCGACGAGGCCGCCCTCGCCGGCCTGACCGACTCGGCCAAGGCGCAGATGGCCGCCGCCGCCCAGGCCAAGGGCCTCGACGGCTGGCTGATCACCCTGGAATTCCCCAGCTACTACGCGGTGATGACCTACGCCAGCGACCGCGCCCTGCGCGAAGAGCTGTATGCCGCCTACTGCACCCGCGCCTCCGACCAGGGCCCGAACGCCGGCCAGTTCGACAACGGCCCGGTGATGGAAGAGATCCTCGACCTGCGTCAGGAGCTGGCCGGGTTGTTGGGCTACCCGAACTTCGCCGAGCTGAGCCTGGCCACCAAGATGGCCGAGTCCAGCGACCAGGTGCTGAGCTTCCTGCGCGACCTGGCCAAGCGTTCCAAGCCGTTCGCCGCCCAGGACCTGGAACAGCTCAAGGCCTACGCCGCCGAGCAGGGTACCCCTGAGCTGGCCAGCTGGGACGCCGGTTACTTCGGCGAGAAGCTGCGCGAGCAGCGCTACAGCGTGTCGCAGGAAGCCCTGCGCGCCTACTTCCCGATCGACAAGGTGCTGACCGGCCTGTTCGCCATCGTCCAGCGCCTGTACGGCATCGAGATCGCCGAGCTCAAGGGCTTCGACAGCTGGCACCCGGACGTGCGCCTGTTCGAGATCAAGGAAAACGGCCAGCACGTCGGGCGCTTCTTCTTCGACCTCTATGCCCGCGCCAACAAGCGTGGCGGTGCCTGGATGGACGGCGCCCGCGATCATCGCCGCACCGCCGCCGGCTCGCTGCAGAGCCCGGTGGCCAACCTGGTGTGCAACTTCACCCCGGCCACGCCCGGCAAACCGGCGCTGCTGACCCACGACGAAGTCACCACCCTGTTCCACGAGTTCGGCCACGGCCTGCACCATCTGCTGACCCGCATCGAGCATGCTGGCGTGTCCGGCATCAACGGCGTGGCCTGGGACGCGGTGGAGCTGCCGAGCCAGTTCATGGAGAACTGGTGCTGGGAGCCCGAGGGCTTGGCGCTGATTTCCGGCCACTACGAGACCGGCGAACCACTGCCCCAGGACCTGCTGGACAAAATGCTGGCGGCGAAGAACTTCCAGTCCGGCATGATGATGGTGCGCCAGCTGGAGTTCTCGCTGTTCGACTTCGAGCTGCACGCCACCCACGGCGACGGCCGCGGCGTGCTGCAGGTGCTCGAAGGCGTGCGAGACGAGGTCTCGGTGATGCGTCCGCCGGCCTACAACCGTTTCCCCAACAGCTTCGCGCACATCTTCGCCGGCGGTTACGCGGCGGGTTACTACAGTTACAAGTGGGCCGAAGTGCTGTCGGCCGACGCCTTCTCGCGCTTCGAGGAAGAAGGCGTGCTGAACGCCGAGACCGGCCGTGCCTTCCGCGAAGCCATCCTGGCCCGTGGCGGCTCCCGTGAGCCGATGGTGCTGTTCGTCGACTTCCGTGGCCGTGAGCCTTCCATCGATGCATTGCTGCGCCACAGTGGCCTTACCGAGGACGCGGCGGCATGAGCGAGGTAGCCGTGAGCAAGAGCAAGCGACGTTTCATCGCCGGGGCGGTATGCCCGGCGTGCAGTGAGATGGACAAGCTGATGATGTGGAACGAGGACGGCGTGCCGCACCGCGAGTGCGTGGCCTGCGGGTTCACCGACACCCTGAACGAACAGGGCCTGTCGGTACCCTCGGAGCTGGGCACCCGGGTCAACCACCTGGCGCCCAAGGCGGCGCCGGCCAAGGTGCAGACCGTGCAGTTCTTCCCCAATCCGAAGCTGAAGAAGCCGGAGTAAGCCTGGGCCCGCTCTGCGGGCCATCGCGGCACAAGGCCGCTCCTACAGGCAATCGCGATCCCCTGTAGGAGCGGCCTTGTGCCGCGATGGGCCGTGCAACGGCCCCTGAATCCGCCTGACGGCACTGGCACTTCATTCAATCCCGGATTACTGTACGCACATACAGTAATTCGGGTTCTCACATGAAACCAGCCCCCATTCGCGGCCGCGGCACCGCCGACAACCCCCACAACCGCTTCGCCCCGAGCGTTTCAGTGGCCGAGGACGATGGCTGGTACCAGGAAGTCCCACTCACCCAGGGCACCGAGGTGCGGATCGAGACGGCCAAGACCATCATCGCCCGCAACACCTCCCCCGACCTGCCCTTCGACCGCTCCATCAACCCCTACCGTGGTTGCGAGCACGGCTGCATCTACTGCTATGCGCGCCCCAGCCATGCCTACTGGGACCTCTCTCCCGGTCTCGATTTCGAAACCAAGCTGATCGCCAAGACCAATGCCGCCGAAGTGCTTGAGCAGCAACTGAGCAAGCCGGGATACGTCTGTGCGCCGATCAACCTGGGTTCCAACACCGATCCCTACCAGCCCATCGAGCGTGAGCACCAGCTCACCCGGCGTCTGCTAGAGGTGCTGCTGCGCTACCGCCACCCGGTAACCATCGTCACCAAGGGCTCGCTGGTATTGCGCGACCTCGACCTTCTGAGCGAACTGGCCAGCCAGCGCCTGGCGCGGGTGATGATCAGCCTCACCACTCTCGACGATGAACTCAAGCGCACCCTCGAACCCCGCGCGGCCGCTCCGAAGGCGCGCCTGCGGGCGATCCGCGTGTTGCGTGAGGCCGGCGTTCCGGTGGGCGTGCTGTGTTCGCCGATGATCCCGATGATCAACGACAGCGAGCTGGAGCACCTGCTGGAGGCGGCGAAGGAAGCCGGCGCGCAGAGCGCAGCCTACATGATGCTGCGCCTGCCGCTGGAGGTGGCGCCGCTGTTCGAACAGTGGCTGCACGATCACTACCCGCAGCGGGCCGCGCATGTGCTGAGCTTGATCCGCCAGAGCCGGGGGGGCGAGTTGTATGACAGCCGTTTCGGCGCTCGGATGCGCGGCGAGGGAGTGTTCGCCGAGCTGTTGGCCCAGCGCTTTCGCAAGGCGGCCAGGCGGTTGGGGTTCGAGGGGCGTGAGGACCTGCAGCTCGATTGCAGCGCTTTCTGCGTCCCCGGCGCACAGATGGCGCTTTTCTAGCAGCGTAGTCTCTTTGTCCGAGAGCTATAAGTACAACTAACACAACCTAACAATTTCACTCATGAAGCTTGGCATCTGATGCTTTTTTGCTATTATCCAGTGCTCCCCTCGCCAATCCAGAACGCCCGTTCTAGAGCCTGCGCAATTAAGTTTCAGTTAAGTTTCCTACGCTAGCGTGAGTCATGAGTCAGCAGTGACTGTGATTATTTACCCGTGCGCGTCATCTAAATCCCCGCGTCACCCCAATCTTTCCCCGGTAACATGGAATTCACTTTCAAACCGTCAAGAGGATGAATCATGCCCGTCAAGGACCCATCCAAGGTTGTCCCGGCCGCACCCGCCGAAAGCGCCGATGCCGCCCTCAAGCATATCGTCGACGGCTTCCTGCGGTTCCACACCGAAGTCTTCCCCGAACAGCAAGAGCTGTTCAAGAAACTGGCCACCGCGCAGAAGCCGCGCGCCATGTTCATCACCTGCGCTGACTCGCGCATCGTGCCTGAGCTGATCACCCAGAGCTCGCCGGGCGACCTGTTCGTCACCCGTAACGTCGGCAACGTCGTGCCACCGTATGGCCAGATGAACGGTGGTGTGTCGAGTGCCATCGAATACGCGGTGCTGGCGCTGGGCGTGCACCACATCATCGTCTGCGGCCACTCCGACTGCGGCGCCATGCGCGCGGTGCTCAACCCGCAGTCGCTGGCCAAGATGCCGACCGTTTCCGCCTGGCTGCGTCACGCCGAGGTAGCGCGGACCGTGATCGAGGACAACTGCTCCTGCGGCAGCGAGCACGAGAGCATGCAACTGGTGACCAAGGAAAACGTCATCGCCCAGCTGCACCACCTGCGCACCCACCCTTCGGTCGCTTCGCGCCTGGCCGCCGGACAGCTGCATATCCATGGCTGGATCTACGACATCGAAACCAGCCAGATCGAAGCCTACGATGCCGCCAGCGATCGCTTCCTGCCGCTGACCGCCGGTGAGCCGATCCCCTCTGCCACACCGAGAGGCCGCTACTAAGCGACCCGAACACGCTGAACAAGCCTTGATTGCCGGCTGCACCCGATGGGTGCGGCGCGGCCTTCGCCTGCCTTGAATCTCCCTGAATACCTTGCCGGCACACCCGCTGGCGGCCCGCGCCTGCGCGTCATTCAGGGTTCCCCGTGCTAGCGGCCAGCGGAATGGCCGTGAATCTAGAAAGGAGCTACATGGTGAACATGACACAGATAAAGGCGGCCCTGCCGCGCGAGTTGCTGGCTTCGGTGGTGGTCTTCCTGGTCGCCCTGCCATTGTGCATGGGCATTGCCATTGCCTCGGGCATGCCACCGGCCAAAGGACTGATCACCGGGATCATCGGCGGTATCGTGGTGGGCTTTCTCGCCGGCTCGCCGTTGCAGGTCAGCGGCCCGGCGGCCGGCCTGGCGGTGCTGGTGTTCGAACTGGTGCGCCAACATGGCGTGGCCATGCTCGGGCCGATCCTGTTGCTGGCCGGATTGCTGCAGCTGCTGGCCGGGCGCCTGCGCCTGGGTTGCTGGTTCCGGGTCACGGCGCCGGCGGTGGTGTACGGTATGTTGGCCGGGATCGGCGTGCTGATCGTGCTGTCCCAGGTGCATGTGATGTTCGATACGGCGCCTCAGCCCTCGGGTGTGGATAACCTGCTGGGCTTCCCGGCGACGCTGGCTTCGGCCCTGCCGCTGGAAAGCGCGGGCAATGGTTGGCAGGCCGGTGCGCTTGGGCTGGGTACTATCGCCATCATGTGGGGCTGGGAGCGCCTGCGCCCGCAGCGCCTGCGCTTCATTCCCGGAGCCCTGCTCGGGGTGGCGGCAATGACCGCCGTCAGCCTGTGGCTGGCGCTGCCGGTCAACCGTGTGCAGGTGCCGGCCGATCTGTCCGAAGCCATCGACTGGCTGCGTCCGGACGACCTGCTCAAGCTCGCCGACCCGACCCTGCTGGTGGCGGCCTTCGCCCTGGCCTTCATCGCCAGCGCCGAGACCTTGCTGTCCGCTGCCGCCGTCGACCGCATGCACAGCGGCCAGCGTTCGGACTTCGACCGGGAGCTGTCGGCGCAGGGCATTGGCAACATGCTCTGCGGGGTGCTGGGTGCGCTGCCGATGACCGGGGTGATCGTGCGCAGCTCGGCCAACGTCCAGGCCGGCGCCCAGACTCGGGCCTCGGCGATATTCCATGGGCTCTGGCTGCTGGCCTTCGTGGTGGCGCTGAGTAGCTTGCTGCAGCAGATCCCGGTGGCCAGCCTGGCTGGGGTGCTGGTCTATACCGGCGTGAAGCTGGTGGACTTCAAGGCGTTCCGTGGCCTGGGCCGCTATGGGCGGATGCCGATGTTCACCTATGCGGCGACGGCACTGGCGATCATCTTTACCGACCTGTTGACCGGCGTATTGCTGGGCTTTGCCCTGACCCTGCTGAAGCTGGCACTGAAGGCGGCGCGGTTGAAGATTAACCTGGTGGCGTTGGGTACGCCGGGGCACATGGAACTGCGCCTGAGTGGGGCGGCGACCTTCCTCAAGGTGCCGGCGCTGACCCAGGTGCTTGATACCGTGCCGGAGGGGACGACATTGCATGTGCCGCTGGGCAACCTGAGCTATATCGACCATTCCTGCCTGGAGTTGCTCGAGGACTGGGGGCGCAGCGGCGCGGCCAAGGGCTCGCGGCTGGTGCTGGAGCAGCGGCGTCTGAAGCGGCGGGTCGAGGGACGGTTGCGGACTACGGCGGGGGTCGGGGTTTAGTCTGTCAGATTGCAGGGGCCGCTTTGCGGCCCTTTCGCGGCACAAGGCCGCTCCTACAAGAGATCGCGTTCCCTTGTAGGAGCGGCCTTGTGCCGCGAAAGGGCTGCGCAGCAGCCCCGGCGATTTCGAACGTTGCTCAGGCCGACTGCCCCAATTCCACACCAAGCTGGCGCGACAGGCACGGCCAGCGTTTCCACGCAGCACCAGTTGCCGGGCTCGACAGCTTGTCGCGGTAGACCTCCACCGATTCCACGGCGAAGCTCTCCTCATCGAGCATCTTGTCCACCGAATGGTGCACCACCTCATCCAGCTGGTTGGCAAACGTCTCGCCGATCAGCTGATGGGCGATCAGGTTGGCGACCGTGGTATCCACCGGAATCAGCGGCTGCTGGAAGTGGCGGATATACAGGTCGTTGACCTCCTCGACCAGACGATGAGCCAGGTAGGCCTCGTCCAGCAGGCAATCCAGCCCGACCTGCCCCGCCATCACGCTCGGCGGCTGCAGGAAGTAGGCCTCGGCAATCTTCAGTACCGGTTTGATCTGCGTCTCGATGCCTGCTTCGAGCGCCACGTTGTGCGCGGCCTCGAGCAGTTCCGGAACCTCGTTGATGTAGGCGCCGACGAAGCGCGCCAAGGTACCCTGGGCATCCTGCTGGGGTAGTTGGATCGATGGATGCAGGTGTGGCAGTTGCAGTTCGAGGCGGGCTTTCAGTTGGCCTGTGCGGCTCTCATGTTGATGGGCGTTTTCGATCTGCTCGCGTACAGCAGCGATGTTCATGACAACTCCAGGGGCATGGCGTTACAAACGGAAGACACTAAGTTAGCTTGCTTACGAGAATGGCTAAGACGCATTTGTTATATCTCTGAGGCACGTGTAGGAAATTGGCTATATCAATGTGCCATTATTGTGCCCCGGCCCAGCATTCATGCGGCTTTCAGCGCAAACGTTTGGTTGAGTGAAGATCATTTCAAGTGCTGCGTTGCGCACCATTGGTCGGTGTCTATACTCCGGGTGAAACGTGATTCGTTGATGAGGCCCGACTGCCTTAAGCAGGGGGCTCGGTCGTCGAAGCCAGGCAGTCTTGGCCACCGTTCCCCCCTTTGTCGTAGCAGGTCGTCCACGCCTCCGGGACTACAAGAACGATAAGGGGAACCCGCAATGATGCGACATCCACATGTCTGGATGGGCCTGTTGCTGTGGTCGGTTTTCGGTCAGGCACAGGCAGCATGGACGGTGAACATGGCGCCCGGGGCGACGGAAGTCTCCCACGCAGTGTTCGACCTGCACATGACCATCTTCTGGATCTGCGTGATCATCGGCATCGTGGTGTTCGGCGCGATGTTCTGGTCGATGGTCATCCACCGCCGCTCGACCGGGCAAAAGGCTGCGCACTTCCATGAGCACACCTGGGTCGAGATCCTCTGGACGGTGGTCCCTTTCCTGATCCTGGTGGTGATGGCCATCCCGGCCACCAAGACCCTGATCGACATCTACGACGCCAGCGAGTCCGACATCGACATCCAGGTCACCGGCTACCAGTGGAAGTGGCACTACAAGTACCTGGGCCAGGACGTCGAGTTCTTCAGCAACCTGGCCACCCCCGCCGAGCAGATCCACAACAAGTCGCCGAAGGACGAGCACTACCTGCTCGAAGTCGACCAGCCGCTGGTGCTGCCGGTGGGCGCCAAGGTGCGCTTCCTGGTGACCGCCGCCGACGTCATTCACTCCTGGTGGGTACCGGCCTTCGCGGTCAAGCGCGACGCCATCCCCGGTTTCGTCAACGAGGCCTGGACCCGGGTCGAGAAGCCGGGCATCTACCGTGGCCAGTGCACCGAGCTGTGCGGCAAGGACCACGGTTTCATGCCGGTGGTGGTCGAGGTGAAGTCCAAGGCCGACTACGACACCTGGCTCGGCGAGCGCAAGGCCGAGGCGGCCAAGCTCAAGGAGCTGACCAGCAAGGAATGGACCCTCGAAGAGCTGGTCGCGCGCGGCGACAAGGTCTACCACACCACCTGCGTGGCCTGTCACCAGGCCGAAGGCCAGGGCCTGCCGCCGATGTTCCCGGCGCTCAAGGGCTCGAAGATCGCCACCGGGCCCAAGGACGCCCACCTGGGCATCGTCTTCCACGGCAAGCCCGGCACCGCCATGGCGGCGTTCGGCAAGCAGCTTTCGGAAGTCGACATCGCCGCCGTGGTCACCTACGAGCGCAATGCCTGGGGCAACAACAAGGGCGACATGGTCACGCCGAAGGACGTGCTGGCGCTCAAGCAGGCCGAAGCGCAATGAGCCGGGCTAGCCGCGACAGTCAGTGGATTGCAGGAGACAGGACATGAGTGCAGTGATCGACGACCACGCCCACGGTCATGAACACGCCCACGGCCCGGCCAAGGGCCTGATGCGCTGGGTGCTGACCACCAACCACAAGGACATCGGCACGATGTACCTGTGGTTCGCCTTCAGCATGTTCCTGCTCGGCGGCTCGTTCGCCATGGTGATCCGCGCCGAGCTGTTCCAGCCCGGCCTGCAGATCGTGGAACCGGCGTTCTTCAACCAGATGACCACCATGCACGGGCTGATCATGGTGTTCGGCGCGGTGATGCCGGCCTTCGTCGGCCTGGCCAACTGGATGATCCCGCTGATGATCGGCGCGCCGGACATGGCCCTGCCGCGGATGAACAACTTCAGCTTCTGGCTGCTGCCGGCGGCGTTCCTGCTGCTGGTCTCGACCCTGTTCAGCCCCGGCGGCGGGCCGAACTTCGGCTGGACCTTCTACGCCCCGCTGTCGACCACCTACGCCCCGGCCAGCGTGACCTTCTTCATTTTCGCCATCCACCTGATGGGCATCAGCTCGATCATGGGCGCGATCAACGTGATCGCCACCATCCTCAACCTGCGCGCCCCGGGCATGACCCTGATGAAGATGCCGCTGTTCGTCTGGACCTGGCTGATCACCGCGTTCCTGCTGATCGCGGTGATGCCGGTGCTGGCCGGCGTGGTGACCATGATGCTGATGGACATCCACTTCGGCACCAGCTTTTTCAGCGCCGCCGGCGGTGGCGACCCGGTCTTGTTCCAGCACGTGTTCTGGTTCTTCGGCCACCCCGAGGTGTACATCATGATCCTGCCGGCCTTCGGCGCGGTCAGCTCGATCATCCCGGCGTTCTCGCGCAAGCCGCTGTTCGGCTACACCTCGATGGTCTACGCCACCGGGGCGATCGCCTTCCTGTCATTTATCGTCTGGGCCCACCACATGTTCGTGGTCGGCATCCCGGTGGTGGGCGAGCTGTTCTTCATGTACGCGACCATGCTGATCGCCGTGCCCACCGGGGTGAAGGTGTTCAACTGGGTCAGCACCATGTGGGAAGGCTCGCTGACCTTCGAGACACCGATGCTGTTCGCCATCGCCTTCGTCATCCTGTTCACCATCGGTGGCTTCTCCGGCCTGATGCTGGCCATTGCGCCTGCGGACTTCCAGTACCACGACACCTACTTCGTGGTCGCCCACTTCCACTACGTGCTGGTGCCCGGGGCGATCTTCGGCATCTTTGCCTCGGCCTACTACTGGCTGCCGAAATGGACCGGCCACATGTATGACGAAACCCTCGGCAAGCTGCACTTCTGGCTGTCGTTCGTCGGCATGAACCTGGCCTTCTTCCCCATGCACTTCGTCGGCCTGGCAGGCATGCCGCGGCGGATCCCGGACTACAACCTGCAGTTCGCCGACTTCAACATGGTCTCGTCGGTCGGTGCCTTCATGTTTGGCGCCACGCAGATCTTCTTCCTGTTCATCGTCATCAAGTGCATCCGCGGCGGCGCGCCGGCAGCGGCCAAGCCCTGGGACGGCGCCGAGGGCCTGGAGTGGTCGATCCCGTCGCCGGCGCCCTACCACACCTTCCAGACCCCACCGGAAGTGAAGTAGGAGCCCGCCCATGGACGGCCTGTCGCTCAAACGCCTGGTCACCCGCCTGCTGATGCTGACCGTGGTGATGTTCGCCTTCGGCTTCGCCCTGGTGCCGATCTATGACGTGATGTGCAAGGCCTTCGGCATCAACGGCAAGACCGGCGGGCAGTACGCGGGCACCCAGGTCAGCGACCCGTCGCGCTCGGTGCGGGTGCAGTTCATGTCCACCAACGCCGGTGACATGAGCTGGGAGTTCCACTCCACCGCCGACCAGATCGAGGTCAACCCGGGGGCGGTGAACCAGATGATCTTCATTGCCCGCAACCCGACCAACCAGCCGATGAGTGCCCAGGCCATCCCCAGCATCACCCCGGCCGAGGCCGCGGCGTACTTCCACAAGACCGAATGCTTCTGCTTCACCCAGCAGGTGCTGCAGCCGGGAGAGCGCATCGAGATGCCGGTGCGCTTCATCGTCGACCGTGACCTGCCGGAGTCGGTGAAGCACCTGACACTGGCCTACACCCTGTTCGACATCACCGCTCGCCACCCGCCGGTCGCACAAACCGCGACCGAGGCCGCCCGTTGAGGGAAGGAGATCAAGCATGGCAAGCCACGAGCATTACTACGTCCCGGCGCAGAGCAAGTGGCCGATCATCGCCACGATCGGCATGTTCATCACCGTGTTCGGCCTGGGCACCTGGTTCAACGACCTAAAGGCCGGCCACCCGGAATCCCACGGGCCACTGATTTTCTTCGTCGGTGGGCTGTTCCTGGCGTACATGCTGTTCGGCTGGTTCGGCGCGGTGATCAAGGAGAGCCACGCAGGGCTTTACAGCGCGCAGATGGACCGCTCGTTCCGCTGGGGCATGAGCTGGTTCATCTTCTCCGAGGTGATGTTCTTCCTGGCCTTCTTCGGCGCGCTGTTCTACGTGCGCGTGCTGGCGGGGCCATGGCTGGGCGGTGAGGGAGACAAGGGCGTGGCGCACATGCTCTGGCCCAACTTCGAGTTCGTCTGGCCGCTGCTGCACACGCCGGACCCGAAACTGTTCCCGCCGCCGAAGGAAGTGATCGACCCGTGGCACCTGCCGCTGATCAACACCATCCTGCTGGTGAGCTCCAGCGTGACCGTGACCATTGCCCACCATGCCCTGCGCAAGGGCCATCGCGGCACGCTGAAGCTGTGGCTGGGGCTGACCATCCTGCTGGGGCTTGGGTTTCTCGCGCTGCAGGCCTACGAGTACCACGAGGCCTACAACAAGCTGGGGCTGACCCTGGGCTCGGGGATCTACGGTGCGACGTTCTTCATGCTCACGGGCTTTCACGGCGCTCACGTGACGCTGGGGACGTTGATCCTGTTCGTGATGTTCTGCCGGGTGATGCGCGGGCATTTCGAGCCGGACAAGCACTTTGGTTTTGAGGCGGCGAGCTGGTACTGGCACTTCGTGGATGTGGTGTGGGTGGGGTTGTTCATCTTTGTGTACGTGCTTTGACGGGTGGCGCGGTCCCCTGTTGTAGGAGCGGCCTCGTGCCGCGAAAGGGCTGCGAAGCAGCCCCGGCGATCTTGCATGATGCCAAGATCCTGGGGCCGCTGCGCAGCCCTTTCGCGGCACAAGGCCGCTCCTACAGGGACCGAGACAATTCAGAACGGCGCGTGGGAGACCAACTGCCCACTGATGAAGCCCCAGGCCACCAGCCCGATGGTCAGGGTAGCGAGGGCGACACGCACGGTAAGGGCCTTGAGCAGGCGGGTCGACTGGTCGTCGTCCTTGACCAGGAACACCAGGCCACTGAACAGGCTGGCGATGGTGGCCAGTAGCATCAGGACTATCGCGGCCTTGAGCATGGCGTAACTCCAGGGGGATGCGGTGATGGGTACAAGTATAGCGCTCGACCTGACGAGGCCCCGGTGAAGCCGTTTCGCCCCGGCCTGCTGCCGACCCTGGTAGTGCTCGCGCTGCTGCCGGGCCTGATCGCGCTCGGCTGCTGGCAGCTGCGCCGCGCCGACGAGAAGCGCGACTTGCTGGCCGCCTACACCGAGCGCCAGATCGAGGCGCCGGTCGCTGTCGAACAGCTGCGCCAGCTGCCGGACCCGGCGTTCTACCCCGTGCATCTGTATGGCCGCTTCGACGCCGCCCACAGCCTGTTGCTGGACAACCAGATGCGCGACGGCAAGGCCGGCGTCGAGCTGCTGCAACCCTTCCTCGACCAGGCCAGCGGTCTGTGGCTGCTGGTCAACCGCGGCTGGCTGCCCTGGCCCGACCGCCGGGTGCCGGTGCGTTTCGACACCCCGGACCAGGCCCTGGCGCTGGACGCCACGGTCTACGTGGCGCCGGGCAAGACCTTCCAGCTGCACCCGGACAACCCGGACGGCCGCTGGCCGCAACTGCTGACGGCAATCGACCCGGGCGGGCTCTGGCAGCAGTTGGGCCGCGAAGGCTTCGCCCAGGAACTGCGCCTGCAGCCCGGCCCGGCCGCCTATCGCCTGGACTGGCCGGTGGTCGCCATGGGCCCGGAAAAGCACCAGGGCTACGCCGTGCAGTGGTTCGCCCTGGCCACCACGCTGGTGCTGCTCTACCTGTATTTCGGCTGGTATCACAACGACAAGGAGAACCGCCATGGCCGCCGCCACGAGTCCACTGGACGTGCCTGACCGCCGCAAGCCCCGGGGGCGTCTGCAACTGTTGCTGATCCTGTTCGTCGTGCTCGGGCCGATGATCCTTGCCACCTTCATGTACAAGCTCAAGTTCTGGGTGCCGGAGGGGCGCAGCTATCACGGCGTGATGATCGGCAATGGCGAGGGCCGCGCGGACATCGGCATCGATGCCCGGGACGAGCGCTGGCAGCTGCTGGTCAGTACCCCCGAGGCCTGCGCCGAGGAGTGCCGGCAACTGGTGTACCTGGCCCGGCAGATCCAGGTCGGCCTGGGCCGCGACGCCAGCCGTGCCAGCCATGCCCTGGCGGCGGCCCAGCCGCTGGCCGCCGACTACCAGGCGCTGCTGGGCCGTGAATACCCGCAGTTGCAGCGCTACCCGCTGGACGCTCAGCGCTATGTGCAGAAAGTCGGCGAAGTAGGCCCGCAGCTGTGGATCGTCGACCCTCACGGCAACCTGGTGCTGCGCTACGACGCCAAGGTCAACGGCAAGCATGTGCTGGACGACCTGCGCCACCTGCTCAAGCTGTCCAACATCGGCTAGGAGGCCGCCATGGCCAGACCCGGATTCCGTCTCGCTGTGTTCGCCACCCTGCTGGCGCTGCTGGTGGTGCTGCTCGGCGCCTATACCCGGCTGACCCATGCCGGTCTCGGCTGCCCCGACTGGCCGGGGTGCTACGGCTTCATCAGCGTGCCCAAGACCGATGCCCAACTGGCCCATGCCGAGCTGCACTTCCCCGAGCACCCGGTGGAGGAAGCCAAGGGCTGGGCCGAGATGGTCCATCGCTATTTCGCCGGCACCCTGGCGCTGGTGATCGCCCTGCTCGCCTTCCAGGCCGTGCGCCGGCATGCCCGCGACGGCCAGCCCTACCGCCTGCCGGTATTGCTGCTGGCAGTGGTACTCGCCCAGGCGGCGTTCGGCATGTGGACGGTTACCTTGAAGCTTTGGCCCCAGGTAGTCACCGCGCACCTGCTCGGCGGGTTCACCACAGTGAGCCTGCTTTTCCTGCTGTCCCTGCGTCTATCCCGGGCCTTTGCGCCATTGCCGAAACTGCCGCTGAGCCTGCGCCGGATCGCCGCGCTGGCGCTGTTGGTGGTCATCGGCCAGATCGCCCTGGGGGGCTGGGTCAGCGCCAACTACGCGGCGGTGGCCTGCATCGACCTGCCCACCTGCCACGGGCAGTGGTGGCCGGCGGCGGACTTCAGCAACGGCTTCCACCTGACCCAGCACGTCGGCCCCAATTACCTCGGCGGGCAGCTGGACAGCGACGCGCGCACCGCGATTCATATCAGCCATCGCCTGGGCGCGATGCTGGTTCTGCTGGTGTTGCTGACCCTGAGCTGGAAGCTGCACCGTCACGGCCTGGGTGGCCTGGCCCGCCTGGTGTTGCTGGCGCTGGCGCTGCAACTGGGCCTGGGCATCAGCAACGTGCTGTTGCACCTGCCCCTGGGCGTGGCCGTCGCACACAACGCTGGCGGCGCCCTGCTGCTGCTGTGCATGGTGCTGGTCAACTACCGCATCCGCGTGGTCGACAAGGTCCGTGTGGGCCACGGCTGGCGTCTGACGCCGGTGACCGGCGTGCACCTTTCCCATCACATGAGGAACGATTCGTGGCGACGCTTCTGAGCACGGAACGCCAGCGCGCCGGATGGCGCGACTACATGGAACTGACCAAGCCGAAGGTGGTGGTGCTGATGCTGATCACCTCGCTGGTGGGCATGTTTCTCGCCACCCGCGCGGGGGTGGCCTGGAGCGTCCTGCTGTTCGGCAACCTGGGGATAGGCTTGTGCGCGGGGGCCGCGGCGGCGGTCAACCACGTGGTCGACCGCCGCGTCGATGCGCTCATGGCCCGCACCCACAAGCGCCCGCTGGCCCAGGGTCGGGTGGCGCCCGTGCCGGCGCTGCTATTTGCCTTGCTGCTGGCCGTTGCGGGGATGGCCCTGCTGCTGGCGTTCACCAACCCCCTCACCGCCTGGCTTACCCTGGCCTCGCTGCTGGGTTATGCGGTGCTCTACACCGGCTTTCTCAAGCGCGCCACGCCGCAGAACATCGTGATCGGCGGCCTGGCCGGGGCAGCCCCGCCGTTGCTGGGCTGGGTGGCGGTCAGTGGGCACCTGGGCGCCGAACCGCTGCTGCTGGTGCTGATCATCTTCGCCTGGACGCCGCCGCACTTCTGGGCCTTGGCGATTCATCGCAAGGAGGAGTACGCAAAAGCTGATATTCCCATGCTCCCCGTTACCCACGGCGAGCGCTACACGGCCCTGCATATCCTGCTCTACACCTTGATATTGCTGGCGGTGAGCCTGTTGCCCTATGCCATCCACATGAGCGGACCACTGTACCTGGCCTGTGCCCTGGGGCTGGGGCTGCGCTTCCTGCACTGGGCCTGGGTGTTGTACCGTGGCACCCGGCCGCACGCGGCGATCAAGACGTTCAAGTACTCTATCGGCTACCTGTTCGCCCTGTTCATCGCGTTGCTCGTAGACCATTACCTGTTGCTGAACCTATGACCCGAACCCAGAAAACCGTCTTCATCCTCGTTGCCCTGGTCGCGCTGATCATGGGCCTGACCGTCAACAAGGTGCTCAACGACCGTGGTCAGTTGAACCCCACCGAACTGATCGACGCCGGCATCATCCTGCTGCCGCAGAGCCGCACCGTGCCCGACGTGACCATGACCGACCAGAACGGCCAGCCGCTGGTGCTGGACCAGCTCAAGGGCAAGTGGTCGTTGCTGTTCTTCGGCTACACCTACTGCCCGGACATCTGCCCGACCACCCTGGCCCAGCTGCGCCAGGTGAAGAGCGAGCTGCCCAAGGAGGCGCTGGAGCGTTTGCAGGTGGTGCTGGTGAGCGTCGACCCGAACCGCGACACGCCGAACCAGCTCAAGCAGTACCTGGGCTACTTCGACAAGGATTTCGTCGGGGTGGCGGGGTCGATCGAGGATACCCAGAAGCTGGCCAATGCCTTGAGCATTCCGTTCATTCCGGCCGATACCAGCAAGCCGGGCTACACCGTGGATCACAGCGGCAACCTGGCGGTGGTCGGCCCGGACGGGCGCCAGCGTGGGTTCATCCGTGCGCCGTTCAACAACCAGAAGCTGGTGGCGCAGTTGCCGGGGCTTGTGAAGCGCGACTGACCGTTGAAATGAATCGCGGGGCCAGCCCGCTCCCACGCCAGATTGGGTTCTGGCGTGGGAGCGGGCTGGCCCCGCGATTGGCATTCGATCCTCGGGCCTGCTGCGCAGGCCGTCGCGGCACAAGGCCGCTCCTACAGGAGATTGCATTCCTCTGTAGGAGCGGCCTTGTGCCGCGATGGGCCGCAGAGCGGCCCCAGGGATGTCAGATCAGAACGCCGGAATCACCGCGCCCTTGTACTTCTCGGTGATGAACTGCTTCACCTCAGGCGAGTGCAGGGCCGCGGCCAGCTTCTTCATGGCATCGGCGTCCTTGTTGTCCGGACGCGCCACCAGGATGTTCACGTAGGGCGAATCGCTGCCTTCGATCACCAGGGCGTCCTTCTCCGGGTTCAGCTTGGCTTCCAGCGCATAGTTGGTGTTGATCAGCGCCAGGTCGACCTGGGTCAGCACGCGTGGAATGGTGGCCGCTTCCAGCTCGCGGAATTTCAGCTTCTTGTCGTTGCCGGTGATGTCCTTCACGGTCGACAGGATGTTCTTGCTGTCCTTGAGCTTGATCACGCCAGCCTTGTCCAGCAGCAGCAGGGCACGGCCGCCGTTGGTGGCGTCGTTGGGGATGACCACGGTGGCGCCGGATGGCAGTTCGTCGAGCTTCTTGTACTTGCTCGAGTAGGCGCCCAGCGGCTCCAGGTGCACGCCGGCAACGCTGACCAGCTGGGTGCCCTTGGCCTTGTTGAACTCATCCAGGTACGGCTGGTGCTGGAAGAAGTTGGCGTCCAGACGTTTTTCGGCCACCTGCACGTTCGGCTGGATGTAGTCGGTGAACTCCTTGACCTTCAGCTCCACGCCCTCCTTCGCCAGCTGCGGCTGGACGAACTTGAGGATCTCGGCGTGCGGCACCGGGGTGGCGGCGACGGTCAGGGTCTCGGCGTGGGCCGAGAAGGCCGCGACGGCGGCGACAACAGCAAGCAGCTTCTTCATTGATCACTCCTTGTGAGGGCCGCGACGGCCCCCGAACGGGTCGGCCAGGCCGACCCCATTGGGGTTATTTACGGGAAAAATGCACGACCAGCTTGTCACCGACGCTCTGCAGCACCTGCACCAGGATCAGCAGCAGGACCACGGTGACCACCATCACGTCGGTCTGGAAACGCTGGTAGCCGAAGCGGATGGCCAGGTCACCCAGGCCGCCCGCGCCCACCACACCGGCCATGGCGGTGTACGAGACCAGGGTGATGGCGGTGACGGTGATCGCCGCGAAGATGCCCGGACGGGCCTCAGGCAGCAAGGCGTTGGTGATGATCTGGCGGGTGGTGGCGCCCATCGACTGGGTGGCTTCGATGATGCCGCGATCCACCTCGCGCAGGGCGGTTTCCACCAGGCGCGCGAAGAACGGCGTAGCCCCCACCACCAGCGGAGGAATCGCCCCCGCAACACCCAGCGAGGTGCCGGTGATCAGCACGGTGATCGGGATCATCACGATCAGCAGGATGATGAACGGCAGCGAGCGCAGGATGTTCACCACCAGCGACAGCAGCGCGTAGACGCCCTTCTGCTCGAACATCTGCCGCGGCCCGCAGAGGAACAGCAGCACGCCCAGCGGCAGGCCCAGCAGCACGGTGAAGAACAGCGAGCCGAACAGCATGATCATGGTGTCGATGCTGGCCAGCCAGATTTCGGCCCAGTCGACGTTGGCGAAGAAATTCAGGGCGTCCATCAACGCAGTACCTCCATATGTACGTCAGCTGCAGTGAAGCGGGCGAATGCCGCGTCCATGTCTCCGCCGATCAGGGCGAGGGTCAGCTGGCCATAGGGAATGTCCTTGATGCGGTCGATGCGTCCGGCCAGGATGCTGTAGTCGACACCAGTCTCGCGGGCCACGGTGCCCAGCAGCGGCGCGTAGGTGGCGCAACCCTGGAACGTCAGGCGCACGATGCGGCCCGGCACATGGGCGAAGTCGTCGCGTTGCTCGTTCTCGTCGACCTGCTCGTCCTCCTGGACGAAGCGCCGGGTGGTGGCGTGCTGCGGGTGCAGGAACACGTCGGCCACCGGGCCGGCCTCGACGATCTGCCCGGCGTCCATCACCGCCACGCGGTCGCAGACCCGGCGGATCACATCCATCTCGTGGGTGATCAGCACGATGGTCAGCTTCAGCTCGCGGTTGATCTCGGCCAGCAGTTGCAGCACCGAGGCGGTGGTCTGCGGGTCGAGGGCGCTGGTGGCCTCGTCGCACAGCAGGATCTTCGGGTTGGTGGACAAGGCGCGGGCGATGCCGACGCGCTGCTTCTGTCCGCCCGACAGCTGTGCCGGATACTTCTTCGCGTGCTCGGACAGGCCGACGCGGGCCAGCAGCTCGGTGACGCGCTTGTCGATCTCGCCACGTGGCAGTTCGCCGGCCAGCACCAGTGGCAGGGCGACGTTGTCGGCGACGGTCTTGGACGCCAGCAGGTTGAAGTGCTGGAAGATCATCCCGACCTGCTGGCGGAAGCGGCGCAGCTGGTTGGCGTCGAAGGCGGTGACGTCCTCGCCGTCGACCACGATCTTGCCGCCGGACGGCTCCTCGAGGCGGTTGATCAGACGCAGCATGGTGCTCTTGCCGGCACCGGAGTGGCCGATCAGGCCGAACACCTGGCCATCTTCGATGGTCAGGCTGGTCGGGTTCAGGGCCGGGATATCCCTACCGGCGACGCGGTAGGTCTTGTGGACATTTTGAAACTCGATCACTGAGCGAACCTTGTGGGGCGCATGGAATTTGGGTCAGCGGTTAGCCGGGGTCGCGCATTTTAGCCTTTTCCCCTGCCTGTTCTTAGCATTAATTTCGCAATGCTCCAATCCAATCGGCATATCGCGACGGTCGGCAATCCGATTGAACGCATTCGACGGCCTTCCAGTCATCTACTTGAACAAGCCCGAGTACTGATGAGGAGAGCCGAAGATGCCCAGCAAGAAGCCCCAGGCGCCGCAGCCGAGCCCGGTCGCGGGCACCGAAACCCCTGACAAGGCCAACACCAACGCCAAGTTGCAGAGCCTGGAAGCCTTTCGCAGCGACGCCAGCGGCCAGGCGCTGCGCACCAACCAGGGCGTGAGAATCGCCGACAACCAGAACAGCCTCAAGGCCGGCGCCCGTGGGCCTTCGTTGCTCGAAGACTTCATCATGCGTGAGAAGATCACCCACTTCGACCATGAGCGCATACCGGAACGCATCGTCCACGCCCGGGGCTGTGGCGCCCACGGCTATTTCCAGAGCTACGGCTGCCATGGCGAACTGACCAAGGCCGGTTTCCTGCAGGATCCCGAGAAGATCACCCCGGTGTTCGTGCGTTTTTCCACCGTGCAGGGGCCACGCGGCTCGGGCGACACGGTGCGTGACGTGCGGGGCTTCGCGGTGAAGTTCTACACCGACGAGGGCAACTTCGACCTGGTCGGCAACAACATGCCGGTGTTCTTCATCCAGGACGCGATCAAGTTTCCCGACTTCGTCCACGCGGTGAAACCCGAGCCGCACAACGAGATGCCCACCGGCGGCTCGGCCCACGACACCTTCTGGGACTTCGTCTCGCTGGTGCCGGAGTCGGCGCACATGGTCATGTGGGCCATGTCCGACCGCGCCATCCCGCGCAGCTTGCGGATGATGGAAGGCTTTGGCGTGCATACCTTCCGCCTGGTCAACGCCGAGGGCGTGGCCAGCTTCGTCAAGTTCCACTGGAAGCCGCGCCAGGGGGTGCACTCGGTGTTGTGGGACGAGGCGCAGAAGCTGGCGGGCAAGGATACCGACTACCACCGCCGCGACCTGTGGGAGGCCATCGAGACCGGCCATTATCCGGAGTGGGAGTTGGGTGTGCAGATCATCCCTGAAGCCGATGAGCACACATTCGACTTCGACCTGCTCGACCCGACCAAGCTCATCCCCGAAGAGCTGGTACCGGTGACTCCGCTTGGCAGGATGGTGCTCGACCGCAACCCCGACAATTTCTTTGCCGAGGTCGAACAGATCGCCTTCTGCCCAGGGCATATCGTGCCGGGCATCGACTTCAGCAACGACCCGCTGCTGCAGGGCCGGCTGTTCTCCTACACCGACACCCAGATCAGCCGCCTGGGCGGGCCGAACTTCCATGAGATCCCGATCAACCGCCCCATCGCCCCCAACCACAGCAGCCAGCGCGATGCCATGCACCGAATGACCCTCGACAAGGGCCGCGCCGCCTACGAGCCAAACTCCATCGATGGCGGCTGGCCGCAGGAGACGCCGCCCGCTGCGCGGGACGGTGGCTTCGAGAGCTATGAGGAGCGTATCGATGCCCACAAGATCCGCCAGCGCAGCGCGTCGTTCGGCGATCATTTTTCCCAGGCCCGGCTGTTCTTCCAGAGCATGAGCCCGACGGAGCAGCAGCACATCATCAAGGCCTACAGCTTCGAGCTGGGCAAGGTCGAGCGCGAGGCGATTCGCGCCCGGGAAGTGAACGAGATCCTCGCCAACATCGACCTCAAGTTGGCGGCGGCGGTGGCGACCAACCTCGGGTTGCCGGCGCCCAAGGCCGGCACGGTCAAGGTAAAAGGCAGCAAACCCGCGCAATCAAAGGCCTTGAGCCAGATGAACCATCCCGGTGGGATCGGCATCAGTGGGCGCAAGGTCGCCATTCTGGTTGCCGATGGCGTGGATGCTGGCAGCGTCGACAAGGTTGTGAAGGCGCTGGAGGCCAAGAGCGCCCGCCCCGTGCTGTTGGGTCCGACCTCGGCACCGGTCAAGGCTGTCGATGGCACGCCACTGCCGGTGGATGCCTCCATGGAAGGCATGCCGTCGGTGATGTTCGATGGCGTGTGGGTGCCGGCGGGCAAGGTGTCGGTGGAGGCGCTGGAGAAAAGCGGCGTGGCCAGGCATTTCCTGCTGGAGGCCTACAAGCACCTCAAGCCCATTGGGGTGACCAGCGAGGGCAAGCTGCTGCTGAACAAGCTGGGGCTGAAGGAGGATGCGGGGCTGTTGCTGGGGGACGGGCAGAAGGCGTTCGATGGGTTCTTCAAGGCGCTCGAAGGGCATCGGGTGTGGGCGCGGGAGGCGGCTGCAGAGGCGATACCAGCGTAGGAGTCAGCCCTTTCAGTGTCGATATGGTGCTCGGCTTGGAAATGCCGGGGCTGCTTTGCAGCCCTTTCGCGGGGCAAGCCCGCTCCTACAGGGATCGTATAACCCCTGTAGGAGCGGGCTTGCCCCGCGATTGTTCACTGCTGATGGGGGATCAAGACCACCTGCGCCGGCAGCGAACGCTGGATCTCATGTTTTTGCTCAAGCTCGAAACCACTGTCGAGCTTGCGCACGCGCTTCTCCAGCAGGGTCTTGAGCCACGGCGCGTCCTGGGTGCGTGGCACCTGGAACACCACCTCGCACTGGTAATTCACCACATCGGCGGCGATGTCATCCAACTGGCGGCGCATCGCCCGGCTGTCGGTGGTCTTCAACGCCACGACGGTGCTGGGCGCGGTCGGGTCGATGACCCGGGCCTTGGGCTTGGACTCGGCCGCCTTCAGCGCCGCCTCGGCCTTTTCCAGCTCGGCCTTGCGCGCCTGGGCCATGGCATCGCCGCCAGTCAGGGCTGGTGCCTGGGGCATCAGCGCCCGGGCGCGGGCCAGCGCGGTGGCGGCGGCATTCACATCGCCCTTTTGCAGGACGATGCGGCTGCGTTGGAGGTAGGCCTCGGCCAGCTGGCGCTGGTGCGGCTCGAGGCGCGCATCGCCTGGTGCCTGGGCCTGCAGCGCGGCCAGCTGGTCCTCGGCGGTGGCCAGTTCGTTGCTGGCGATGCTCTGTTCCAGCTGCTGCCAGGCATCCGGCTGGGCAGGCGCGACCGGCTGCTCGGCCGGCTTGCTGGAGCAGGCGGCCAGGAACAGGGAAAACGCGGCAACAAGCAGATAACGTGAGGCGAACGGCTTCATTCCTGCGACTCTCTATTTGCGCAAAAAGCGAGCAAGTCTACACCCAGGTGCGCACGCTCGAAAACTGGTCTTGTCAGACCTGCAAGCGATGAAAAGGTTGCAGGGCGCGTCAGCAGGCGCCCTGGAATCTCAGCGTTTCGGCAACGCCAGGCTCAGCAAGAATAGCACTGCCGCACAGACCACGATCGAAGGCCCGGCCGGGGTGTCCTTGAACCAGGACAGCGCCAGGCCGCCACAGACCGCGGTAACCCCCAGCAGGCTGGCGCCCACGGCCATCTGCTCTGGCGAGCGGGCGTGACGCTGTGCCGCGGCGGCCGGGATGATCAGCAGCGAGGTGATCAGCAGCACGCCGACGATCTTCATTGCCACCGCGATCACCACGGCGATCAGCAGCATCAGCGCCAGGCGCAGGCCGGCCACGGGAAGGCCCTCGACCCTCGCCAGCTCCTCGTGCACGGTGACCGCCAGCAGCGGCCGCCAGAACATCGCCAGCAGTACCAGCACCAGCGCGCTGCCACCGAGGATCCAGGCCAGGTCGGTGGTGCTGATCGCCAGCAGGTCGCCGAACAGGTAGGCCATCAGGTCGATGCGCACATCGTGCATGAAGCTCAGCACCACCAGGCCCAGCGACAGGGTGCTGGGGGCGAGGATGCCGAGCAGGGTGTCCGAGGCCAGTGGCTGGCGCTGTTGCAGGGTCACCAGCAGGATCGCCAGCAACAGGCAGCCGACGGTCACCGCCAGCGCCGGGCTGACGTCCAGGGCAAAGCCCAGCGCCACGCCGAGCAGCGCGGCGTGGGACAGGGTGTCGCCGAAGTAGGCCATGCGCCGCCAGACCACGAAGGAGCCCAGCGGACCGGCGACGAGCGCCAGCGACAGGCCGGCAAGCAGGGCGTAGAGAAGAAAATCAGCCATGCTTGCAGTGCTCTCCGTGGACATGGGCGCCGGGGGCGATCACCGAGCCGTGCAGGTCGTGGCTGTGATCGTGATGGTGGTGGTAGACGGCCAGGCTCTTGGCATTCTGGCCGAACAGCTCGACGAAGGCCGGGTCGTTGCTGACCTGCTCCGGATGGCCCGAACAGCAGACGTGGCGGTTGAGGCAGACCACCTGGTCGGTGGCGCTCATCACCAGGTGCAGGTCGTGGGAGACCATCAGCACGCCGCAGCCATGACGGTCGCGCAGGCGGGTGATGAGGTTGTACAGCTCGGTCTGGCCGACTACGTCGACGCCCTGCACCGGCTCGTCCAGCACCAGCAGCTCGGGTTCGCGCAACAGGGCGCGGGCCAGCAGCACGCGCTGCATCTCGCCGCCGGAGACGGTCTGGATCGGGCTGTCGATCACCTGCTCGGCGCCGACTTCCTGCAGCGCCGCCAAGGCTGCCGCGCGGTCTACCCCGGGCACCAGGCGCAGAAAGCGCAGCACCGACAGCGGCAGCGTGGCGTCTACCTGGATCTTCTGCGGCATGTAGCCGATGCGCAGCTTCGGCTTGCGCCACACCTTGCCGCGGTGTGGCTTGAGCAGGCCGAGCACGGCGCGTACCAGGGTGGTCTTGCCGGCGCCGTTGGGGCCGATCAGGGTGACGATCTGCCCCGGCGCGACGGCCAGGTCGATGCTGTCGAGCACCGCTTCGCCACCGAAGTTGACGCCGACCTGCTCGAGGCGGATCAGGGCGTCGCTCATGCCTTGCCCCGGCAGTTGCCGCACAGGCCGACCACTTCGACCGTCTGCGTCTCGACGGCGAAGCCCACGGCCTTGGCGCTGCTGACGATGGCGTCGCTGATGCTGTGTTGCTCCAGCTCGATGGCCACATGGCAGGCGCGGCAGATCAGGAACTGGCCCTGGTGCGCATGCTCGGGATGGCTGCAGCCGATGAAGGCGTTGAGCGAGGCGATGCGGTGCACCAGGCCGTTCTCCAGCAGGAAGTCCAGCGCCCGATAGACGGTCGGTGGCGCGGCGCGGCGGCCGTCCTGCTCGCTGAGCACGGCGAGGATGTCGTAGGCACCCAGCGGCTTGTGGCTCTGCCACACCAGCTCCAGCACGCGGCGGCGCAGGGCGGTCAGGCGCAGGCCCTGACGGTTGCACAGCGCGTCGGCCTCGGCCAGCGCACTGTGGACGCAGTGGGAATGATCGTGGGGACGGTGGGCCAGCGGCGTGATGGACATGGGCAGCGACGGTTCAGGATGGAGACGTTATTATGTTACCTGTTTCTGACGACCCGAGTATCCACCGTGTCCCGATTCCTTGCCCTGTTTGTCGCTTTCATCGCTTTTTCGGCCCACGCCGACGTGCGCGTGCTGACCAGCATCAAGCCCCTGCAGCAGATTGCCGCCGCCGTTCAGGACGGTGTCGGCAGCCCTGACGTGCTGCTGCCGCCGGGCGCCTCCCCGCACAACTACGCG
This sequence comes from Pseudomonas sp. RtIB026, assembly GCF_016861355.2. NCBI lineage: Bacteria > Pseudomonadati > Pseudomonadota > Gammaproteobacteria > Pseudomonadales > Pseudomonadaceae > Pseudomonas > Pseudomonas sp. RtIB026. Next base: position 727,937 of record NZ_AP023348.2, read on the forward strand.
CTGCGCCCCTCCGACGTGCGCAAGGTCGCCGATGCCGACCTGCTGTACTGGATCGGCCCGGACATGGAAGGCTTCCTGCCCCGCGTGCTGAAGAGCCGCGCCAAGCCGACCGTGGCCGTGCAGTCGCTGTCGGGCCTGCAACTGCGTCACTTCGGCGAGGACAGCCACTCCCATGACGAGGAAGACCACGACGATCACGACCATGACCACCGTCCGGGCAGCCTCGATGCGCACCTGTGGCTGTCGTCGGTGAATGCCCGGGTGATCGCGACGAAGATGGCCGGTGACCTGGCGACAGCGGATCCGGCCAATGCGCCGCGCTACCAGGCCAACCTCAAGCTGTTCATCGAGCGCATGGATGCCCTGGATACGCGAATCAAGCAGCGGGTGGCGGGGATCGCCGGCAAGCCGTACTTCGTGTTCCACGAGGCCTTCGACTACTTCGAGGCCGCCTATGGCCTGAAGCACGCCGGTGTGTTCAGCGTCGCCGCGGAAGTGCAGCCGGGCGCACAGCATGTCGCCGCCATGCGCAAGCGCCTGCAGGCGGTGGGCAAGACCTGTGTGTTCAGCGAGCCGCCGCTGCGCCCGCGCCTGGCCGAGACGCTGACGGCCGGGTTGCCGGTGCGCCTGGCGGAGCTGGATGCGCTGGGTGGGAGCGATGCGGTGGATGCCAGGGGCTATGAGCGTTTGCTGGAGAAGCTGGGCAGCGACCTGACCGGCTGCCTGGAACAGTTCTAACGCCTGGGCTGGCCCTTTCGCGGGTAAACCCGCTCCCACAGGCTTCGCGCCGAAGTTGAAGTCAGCGGGGTTCCTGTGGGAGCGGGTTTACCCGCGAAGAAGCGGACGCGGTTACAAGGCAAACGGCAGGTGCAACGCCACCTGCTGACGCTGCGCCAGGCGCACTTCGAACTCGCTCGGGTCATGGATCATCACGTCCATTCCGGCGAACGCCTGCGCCGCGATCAGGCGCGACAGCCAGAAGCGCACGCAGGCCACCCGCAGCATCACCGGCCACAGCTCGGCCTCGGCGGCAGTGAACGGCCGCAGCGCCGCATAGGCGCCCAACAGGGCCTGGGCGCGTGGCAGGTCGATGCCGCCCTGCTCGTCCAGGCACCAGTCGTTCACGGTGATGGCGATGTCGTACAGCATCGGCCCGGAACAGGCGTTGTAGAAGTCGATCAACCCGGTCAGGTGGGTGCCTTCGAACATCACGTTGTCGCGGAACAGGTCGGCGTGCAGGTTGGCCTTGGGCAGGGCGAGGATCTGCGCCTTGTGCGCGGTGATTTCCGCCAGTGCCGGCTGCAACAGCCCTGTCTGTTCCCGGTTCAGGCCCGGCAGCAGCTCGGCGCCCGATTCCAGCATCCAGTCCAGGCCACGGTCGGTGCGGCGCTCGATGATGTGCTCGCGGGTGGCCAGGTGGATATGCGCCAACAGCTCGCCGACCTGGGCGCAGTGCTGGTTGTTCGGAGCCTTGATGTGCTTGCCCGAAAGCCGTGGCTGCAGAAGAGCCGGCTTGCCGCACAGTTCGCGCAGGCCGTTGCCGTCGCGGTCGCGCACGGCGTAGGGCACCGGCATGTCGGCAGCGTGCAGCACGTCGAGCAGTTCGATGAAGAACGGCATGTCTTCAGCCGGCCCGCGCTCGATCAATGTGAGGACGAACTCCCCCTTTTCCAGGCTGACGAAGAAATTGCTGTTCTCGGTACCGGCGGCGATGCCCTGGAAGTCGAGCAGGCGACCCAGCTCGTACGGCGCCAGAAAGGTTTCCAGCTCAGGCCGGGACACAGGGGTGAAGACTGACATGTTGAAGAATTGCCCATGCGGGCACTTCCGCCGGAAGTGCCTGGTTGATAAGAACGATACGCGTTACTAGCTTACCACTCGAAGATCTTCCAGGACGGAATCAGCATGTCCGGCTGGTCGGAACGAATGAAATTGCCTTCGGAGCCATCGGCGCGTACCAGGAAATAAGGCTTGCCGTTCTTCGGCGTGACCTTGATCGCATACAGGAAGCCGTTTTGACGGTACTCCTGGATGGTCTTGTCGCCTTCCGTGCGAATGGTTACATCGGGATCGGCCGATGGGGCTTCGTCCGCCGCCAGGGTGACGACCGGCATGGTGGCCAGCAGACCGAGCAGTAACAGGCGAATGGGTGTGCGCATGATAACCTAGTCCTTTTGTCGTCATTGATCCGGCTATTCTAGCGCCGGACCCGTCGAAAAGGTTGATTCTCCTCATGAGCCAAGCGCCCCTCGTCCTGGTGGACGGTTCGTCCTACCTCTACCGCGCCTTTCACGCGCTGCCGCCGCTGACCACCTCCAAGGGCATGCCCACCGGCGCGGTCAAGGGCGTGCTGAACATGCTCAAGAGCCTGCGCAAGCAGTACCCGGACAGCCTGTTCGCGGTGGTTTTCGACGCCAAGGGCGGGACCTTCCGCGACGCCATGTTCGCCGAGTACAAGGCTAACCGCCCGAGCATGCCCGACGACCTGCGGGTGCAGGTCGAGCCGCTGCACGCCAGCGTCCGCGCCCTCGGCTACCCGCTGCTGTGCGTCGAAGGCGTGGAGGCCGACGACGTCATCGGCACCCTGGCGCGCAGCAGCGCCGCCGCCGGCCGCCCGGTGATCATCTCGACCGGCGACAAGGACATGGCCCAGTTGGTGGACGGTCACGTCACCCTGGTCAACACCATGACCGGCAGCGTGCTGGACATCGCCGGCGTGCACGAGAAGTTCGGCGTAGGTCCCGAGCACATCATCGACTTCCTCGCCCTGATGGGCGACAAGGTCGACAACATCCCCGGCGTGCCGGGTGTTGGCGAGAAGACCGCGGTCGGCCTGCTGACCGGTATCGGCGGCGGCCTGCGCGACCTGTACGACAACCTCGACAAGGTGCCGGCCCTGGCCATCCGTGGCGCCAAGACCCTGCCGGCCAAGCTCGAGGAGCACCGCGACGCGGCCTTCCTGTCCTACGAGCTGGCGACCATCAAGTGCGATGTCGAGCTGGATGTCGAAGTGGACGCCCTGGTCTGCGGCGAGCCGGACCGCGAGGCGCTGCTGGCGCTGTACACCGAGATGGAGTTCAAGAGCTGGGTGGCCGAGGTCCAGCGCAGCGCGCCCCAGGCCGGTGACAGCGTTGCTGCCGACGTTGAGCCTGTGGCCGAGAAGGTCGAGCCGAAGTACGAGACCATCCTCGACCAGGCGCGTTTCGACGCCTGGCTGGAGAAGCTGCGCCAGGCGCCGCTGTTCGCCTTCGACACCGAGACCACCGGCCTCGACGCGCAGCAGGCGCAACTCGTTGGCCTGTCGTTCGCCGTCGAGCCCCACGAGGCCGCCTATGTGCCGCTGGCCCACGATTACGAAGGCGCCCCCGCCCAGCTCGACCGTGACGCCGTGCTGCTGGCCCTCAAGCCCCTGCTGGAAGACCCGGCCAAGGGCAAGATCGGCCAGAACGCCAAGTACGACATCAATATCCTGGCCAACGGCAGCCCGGCCATCCTGATGCGCGGCGTGGCCTACGACACCATGCTCGAGTCCTACGTGTTCAACTCCACCGCCACTCGCCACGACATGGACAGCCTGGCGCAGAAGTACCTGGACCACTCCACCATCGCCTTCGAGGATATCGCCGGCAAGGGCGCCAAACAGCTGACCTTCAACCAGATTCATCTGGACAAGGCCGGCCCCTATGCCGCCGAGGACGCCGACATCACCCTGCGCCTGCACCACGCGCTGCAGGCGCGCCTGGCCGAGACACCCAGCGTGCAGCCGGTGTTGATGGACATCGAGATGCCGCTGGTACCGGTGCTGGCCCGCATCGAGCGCCAGGGCGCACTGGTGGATGCCGCGCTGCTCAAGGTGCAGAGCGGCGAGCTGGGAGCAAAGATGGTCGAGCTGGAACGCGAGGCGTTCGAGCTGGCGGGCGAGACGTTCAACCTGGGCTCGCCCAAGCAGCTGGGGGGGATCCTCTACGACAAGCTGGGCATGCCGGTGCTGAGCAAGACCGCCAAGGGCCAGCCGTCCACCGCCGAGGCGGTGCTCGATGAGCTGGCCGAGCAAGGCTACCCGCTGCCCAAGGTGCTGATGCAGTACCGCAGCCTGAGCAAGCTCAAGAACACTTACACCGACAAGCTGCCCGAGCAGATCAACCCGCGCACCGGACGCATCCACACCTCCTACCAGCAGGCCGTGGCCGCCACCGGGCGCCTGTCGTCCAACGACCCGAACCTGCAGAACATCCCGATCCGTACCGCCGAAGGTCGGCGCATTCGCCAGGCTTTCGTCGCCAGCCCCGGCTACCGCCTGCTGGCGGCGGACTACTCGCAGATCGAGTTGCGCATCATGGCCCACCTGGCCAAGGACGAAGGCCTGCTGCATGCCTTCCGCAATGACCTGGATGTGCACCGCGCCACCGCCGCCGAAGTGTTCGGCGTCGCCCTCGAGAATGTCACCAACGACCAGCGCCGCAGCGCCAAGGCGATCAACTTCGGCCTGATCTACGGCATGAGCGCGTTCGGCCTGGCCAAGCAGATCGGCGTCGACCGCAAGCAGTCCCAGGACTACATCGACCGCTACTTCGCCCGTTACCCCGGCGTGCTGGCCTACATGGAGCGCACCCGCGCCCAGGCCGCCGAGCAGGGCTTCGTCGAAACCCTGTTCGGCCGTCGCCTGTACCTGCCGGACATCAACGCCAAGAACCCGGCCCTGCGCAAAGGCGCCGAGCGCACCGCGATCAACGCCCCGATGCAGGGGACCGCGGCGGACATCATCAAGCGCGCCATGGTGGCGGTGGACAACTGGCTGGCCGACAGCAAGCTGGATGCGCGCGTTATCCTGCAGGTGCACGACGAACTGGTGCTCGAGGTGCGCGAGGACCTGGTCGAGCAGGTGAAAGATGAAATTCGTGGCTACATGAGCGGTGCCGCGGAACTCGACGTGCCGCTGCTGGTGGAAGTAGGCGTTGGCGCGAATTGGGACGAAGCTCACTAAACGCTGCGTGAAAGCTGTGTAGGATCTGCGGCGTAGTGTCGCGGATCCGGTGCTGGCCTCGGGCCTTAGATCGGGAGTTTCATGAAACTATCGCAAATAGTTTCGAGGGGCTTGGAACTAAACCGGTGAACCGCCACTCAGAGGTACTGAATGGCTGGTGAAGCCTTTCGATGCTCCTATGTTGTGTTAAGTGTTGGCAGATATCTGGACCCCGCCCTAGCGGTCCGGACTTGGACCCCGAACTTCCCCCTCCCCATACGAAGTCCGGGGTTTTTTTTGCCCGGAATTCGGCGTTTGGGCTGGATGCAGACCCTGTGGGAGCGGGTTTACCCGCGAATGCGGCGGTGAATCCGGCATCGCATTCGCGGGTAAACCCGCTCCCACAGAAGTTGTACCAGCCTTCAAGCCACCGGCTTGTCTTCCAGCTCCATCCAGTCCGCCAGCACCCCGTAGGCCTCCTCCAGCCCCAGGCGCTTGGGCGCCGAGAACAGCTGGATGGTCGCCGCATCGCCCCAGCCCTTGCGGATTTCCGCCTGCACCTTGAGCAGGGTGTTCTTGCCGGCGCCGTGGGTGAGCTTGTCGGCCTTGGTCAGCAGGATGTGCATGGGCATGCCGCTGGCCTTGGCCCAGTCGAGCATCATCTTGTCGAAGTCGGTCATCGGGTGGCGGGTGTCCATCATCAGGATCACTCCGCGCAGGCACTCGCGGCTGCCCAGGTAGGCTTCCAGGTGTTTCTGCCAGTGCTGCTTGAGCGGGATCGGCACTTTTGCATAACCGTAGCCCGGCAGGTCGACCAAACGCCGTTCATCGTCCAGACTGAAGAAATTCAGCAGCTGGGTGCGCCCGGGGGTCTTCGAGGTGCGCGCCAGGCTGGCGTGGGTCAGGGTGTTGAGGGCGCTGGATTTACCGGCGTTGGAACGGCCGGCGAAAGCCACCTCGTAACCCTGGTCTTCGGGGCATTGTTCGACCTTGGCGGCGCTGAGGGCGAATTTGGCTTTCTGGCAGAGGCCGAGGATGGGGTTCTTGACTTGCATGGGATTTCCGATGTGGGTGTTGCCCAGCGCTGGAGGCGTAAGACCAGGCCTGGCAAGCGGTGTCGTTTCCGTTTGGCTGGCGGAAGTATATAATGCCCCAGTTTTTGTGTGCTCATTCGCCCAGCGAAGGCAATTGAGCATGGGGTGTCGAACAATAGCTCGCGCAACAGAACGCAGCGCGGCCCCCAACCCTGTCAGGTCGTTTCGCATGGCGAAATGGCTGCTTGCTGTCGGTATGTTCCTGCCGTTTTTCAGCGCACAGGCTACACAGGATCCCGAGGCGTTGTACAACCGCACGTGCGCGGCCTGTCACGCCGGACAACTGCCCCAGGCACCCAAAAGCGGTGACCGGGCGGCCTGGGAGCCAAGGCTGGCGCGAGGCATGGAGCAACTGGTGGTGCATGTTACACAGGGTTTCAAGGCTATGCCGCCGCGTGGATTGTGCATGGACTGCAGTGCCGAGGACTACCGTTTGGTCATCCTTTGGATGAGCGGCAGTCCCGATACATAACATTTCACCCTTAGCCGTGTTGGATTAGCTGATGAACAAACTATTCGTGAGTCTGCTGTTGACCATGGGGGTCGCAGGTGCGGCAACTGCTGCGGGGCCCATCAAAGGCGATGCTGCTGCCGGTCAGGCCAAAACAGCTGTCTGTGGGGCTTGCCACAACCCTGACGGCAACAGCCTGGCACCGAACTTCCCGAAACTCGCCGGCCAAGGTGAGCCCTACCTGAACAAGCAGCTGCATGACATCAAGGACGGCAAGCGTACCGTGCTGGAGATGACCGGCATGCTGGCCAACTTCAATGACCAGGACCTGGCCGATATCGCCGCCTATTTCGCCAGCCAGAAAGGCAGCGTTGGCGCCGCCGACCCGAAACTGGTCGAGCGCGGCCGTGCCCTGTTCAATGGCGGCAACCTCGAGAAAGGCATGCCTGCCTGCACCGGTTGCCACTCGCCCAACGGCGCGGGCATCGCCCTGGCGAAATTCCCGCACCTGAGCGGCCAGCACGCGCAGTACGTCGGCAAGCAGCTGACCGACTTCCGCGAAGGCAACCGCACCAACGACGGCGACGCCATGACCATGCGCACCATCGCCGGCAAGCTGAGCAACAAGGACATCGAAGCGCTGTCCAGCTACATTCAGGGCCTGCACTGATCCAGTTGCCTTAGTGAGGGCAACTGCCCTCCAGGGTGTTCGGGATTCACCCTTGCCCGGGTAGGAGCGGTCTTGTGCCGCGAAAGGGCCGCAAAGCGGCCCCGGCGATCGTTGCTCAATGCTGAATATTGGGCTGCTATGCAGCCCTTTCGCGGCACAAGGCCGCTCCTACAGGAATCGCTCAAGGCTTGAGTTTGGTCCGGTCGGGTGGGCGTGAGCCCCGCGTTAACACTCGGTTAATGCATCAGCGCTAAAGATGAAAAGGGCAGCCCAGGCTGCCCTTTTTTCTGTCCATAGCCGTTACACTACAGAACTCGAGCCCTTCCCGACCTGTCATACGCAGGTCGCGTCGAGGCGACCAAAGACTGCTCAGGAGTAAAGCATGCGTAAACTGATTCTCAGCGCCGCGCTGGTCGCCGCCAGCGTATTCGGTATGGCCGCCGTGCAGGCCGCGGAGCCTGCAACCGCTGGCAAGGAATATATCGAGCTGAGCAACCCGGTACCGGTGTCGGTGCCTGGCAAGATCGAAGTCGTCGAGCTGTTCTGGTATGGCTGCCCGCACTGCTACCACTTCGAGCCGGTCATCAACCCTTGGGTCGACAAGCTGCCCAAGGACGTCAACTTCAAGCGCGTACCGGCCATGTTCGGTGGTCCATGGGATGCCCATGGCCAGATGTTCCTGACCCTGGAAGCCATGGGTGTGGAGCACAATGTCCACAACGCGGTGTTCGATGCCATCCAGAACAAGCGCATGCGCCTGACCAAGCCTGAGGAAATGGCCGATTTCCTGGCCACCCAGGGCGTGGACAAGGATAAGTTCCTCGCCACCTTCAACTCCTTTGCCATCAAGGGCCAGGTCAACCAGGCCAAGGAGCTGGCCAAGAAGTACGAGATCACCGGCGTCCCGAGCATGGTCGTCAACGGCAAGTACCGCTTTGACCTGGGCACCGCCCAAGGTCCGGAAGGCGTGCTGAACGTCGCCGACCAACTGATCGCCAAGGAGCGCGCCGCTAAGTAAGCGGCGACCGCCATGCGCTTGCGTGCCACGCGAGGCATTGGCCTGCCCCAGCCGCAGGTCAACGAGCATCACCTGCGGGCCACCGGCCTGCCGGAAGATGGTCGCCTGCGGCTGCTCAGCTTCAACATCCAGGTTGGCATCAGCACCGAGCGTTATCGGCACTATGTCACCCGCAGCTGGCAGCACCTGCTGCCGCACAACGGGCGTGCCGGCAACCTGCAGAAGATCGGCGACCTGCTCGGTGACTTCGACCTGGTGGCCCTGCAGGAAGCCGACGGCGGCAGCCTGCGCTCCGGCTTTGTCAACCAGGTCGAGCACCTTGCCCAGTTGGGCGCCTTCCCCTACTGGTACCAGCAGCTCAACCGCAACCTCGGGCGTTTCGCCCAGCACAGCAACGGCGTGCTCAGCCGCCTCAAGCCCCAGCACCTGGAAGACCACCCCTTGCCCGGCCCGTCCGGCCGCGGGGCGATACTGGTGCGCTTCGGCGAGGGCGAGGATGCGCTGATCGTGGTGATGATGCACCTGGCCCTTGGCGCCAAGACCCGCGCCCGTCAGCTGGCCTACATCCGCGAGCTGATTGGTGGCTATCGCCACCAGATCCTCATGGGTGACATGAACACCCATGCCAACGACCTGATCGAGCACTCGCCACTGCGTGACCTGGGCCTGATCGCGCCCCAGGTCGAGGCCACCTTCCCCAGTTGGCGCCCGCAGCGTTGCCTGGACCATATCCTGCTCAGCCCGAGCCTGACACTCGAGCGAGTCGAGGTGTTGGCGCAGCCCATTTCCGACCACCTCCCGGTTGCCGTCGAGATCCGATTGCCTGATGCCCTGACTGTGGATACGCTGCCGGTCCTGAGTTAGTCCTGCCTGGGCGAATCCAGCACTCAAGTGTTGGGCTTTTCCGCCGAAATCCAGTGATTGCAGGACTAGATGCCACTACCCGTTGCGGATCCAGGCATGACCGAAGAAGCCGAGCGCTGGAAAGAAAAATACCTCAAGAGCATCGAGCAGCAGGAAAAGCTCGAGCGGCGCTGGGAAGCCCGTCTCGACCTGCTGCGCCGTGGCCTGGTGCGCAGCACCCTGGCGGCTGAAGGTAGCGACAAGACCGTTGACCAGTGCATGAAGGAAATGCGCGAGGTCATCCGCAGCGACAACATGGATGCCGGCCTCGCCGGGCTGATTCCACGCCTGGAAAAAGCCGTGCTCGACTCCGAGCAGCGCCGTGAGACCCGCATGAACCAGGTCAGCGAGGCGCTGACTGCACTGGTTACCCAGCTGCAGACCCTGCCGCTGCCGGGCGAGGTGTCGCGGCCGCTGAAAAAACTGGCGAAGAAGCTCGACGGTGGGGTCAGCCAGTCCCGCGAACTGCCGCCCTTGCTGGGTGAGCTCAGCGGCTTGCAGGGGCGTGCCCTGAGTGCGGTGCAAAAGCCCGAGGACGAAGCACGCCCGGGATTCCTGCAGCGTCTGTTCGGTGGCCGTGACGAGGCCCCGGGCGAGCTGGTGCCTGCGCCTGTGGCCGTCGAAGTACCTGTGCCTGCGGCGCAGGAGTCTCCCGTCATCGCGCCTGAGGCGCAGGCCAGGGATGCCGATGAACTGCATGCTCTTGCACCTGTGCCGCCTGTCGCGCCTGAGCCTGCGCAGGAGCACGCCGCGCCTGCCGAATTGCCCGAACCGGAACCCGAGCCGGAAATTGAACTGCCCGGTCCAGCGTTGGTTGAAACCACGCCAGTGCCCGTTGTCGAACCGAAAGCCGAACCTCAAGCAGAGGTGGAGCCCGTTGACGTAGCGGTTGCTGAGCCCGTGGCGCTTGTCGAGGACGTGCAACCCGTACCGGATGAGCTGGAACCTGCGGCAGATGAGGTTATCGGCGAAGACGGCCCTTATGCTCTCCCCGACGCGGTCGAGCCACCGTACAGCCAGGTTGCCGCCCATATCGAGCAGACCCTGATCGGCCTGCTCGATGACCTCAGCCTGCCGGAGCGCCACAAGGCCCAGGCCCTGGAGATGCGTGAGCGGGTTTCACGGGGGCTGAACTGGTATGAGCTGATCCCGGTCCTGGATGACCTGGCCGTGCTCATGCTGGCGATCACCGACAGTGGCCAGCATGAGTTCGAAGCCTACCTGCAACAGCTCAACGAGCGCCTGGAGACCTTCCAGAGCCATCTGCACGAAGCCAGCGCCGGCCATGCCGACAACAGCTCCGCCGCCCGCGAGCTGGACAGCCAGCTGCGCGAGCAGGTCGATGGGCTGCAAAGCAGCGTGCAGGGCGCCGTCGATGTCGACAGCCTCAAGCACATCCTGGAGAACCGCCTCGAAGGCCTGCTGGTGACCATGGACGATCACCAGCACGAGCGTGATCGTCGCGAACACGAGCTGGCCAGCCGCCTGCAAGGCCTGGCCGAGCGCGTGGCGAGCATGGAGCAGGAGGCCCTCGGTTACCGCGAGCACCTGGAGGAGCAGCGCCAGAAAGCCATGATTGATCCGCTTACCGGCCTGCCCAACCGTGCGGCCTGGAGTGAACAGGTCGAACGCGAGGTACTCGACTGGCAGGAGAACGGCGGTCACCTGGCCATGGCCATCCTCGACCTCGATCATTTCAAGCGCATCAACGACGGTTATGGCCACCTGGCGGGCGACAAGGTGCTGAAGATCGTTGCCGAGCAGTTGCGCAAGCGCCTGCGCGGGCGCGACTTCATCGCCCGCTTCGGCGGCGAGGAGTTCGTCCTGCTGTTGCCGCAGACTTCACCGCCGGCTGCGGCGCAGGTGGCCGAAGCGCTGCGGGCGGCCATCGAGGCCTGCCCGTTCCACTTCAAGGGCGAGCGGGTGGTCATCACCACCTCCATCGGCATCAGTGCCTTCCGCTCCGGCGAGCGTGGCGACCAGGTGCTCAAGCGCGCTGACGAGGCGTTGTATCGGGCCAAGGAGCAGGGGCGCAATCGGGTGGAGCAGGGTTAGACGGGATCAGGGTGAGCAAACGTGTCGGGCACGTTATACTGTAGCATTGTCGCCGCTGACTCCATCACGTGCCCCTTGCAATGAAAAGACTCTTCACCGCCCTGCTCCTGCTGGCCCTGGCAGGTTGTTCCAGTGGCCTGCGCATCGACCGCAGCCACCCCTCGGCCAACCAGGACAGCCGTATCCAGTTTGTCGTGCTGCATTACACCAATGCCTCGCTGGAGCGTTCGCTTGCCTTGCTGACCCATGGCGAAGTCAGCAGCCACTACCTGATCGGTGATGGCCCGGCCACGGTCTATCAGCTGGTGGACGAGAATCGTCGCGCCTGGCACGCCGGGGACAGCCAGTGGCAGGGTCGCACCTGGCTCAATTCCAGCTCCATTGGCATCGAGATCGTCAACGAGGGGTATACCGACACGCCGACCGGGCGGGTCTGGCATCCGTACAGCGAAGCGCAGGTGCAGGCGCTGATCGCGCTGCTCAAGGATATCGTCAAGCGCAACAACATCGATCCGCGCCACATCATCGGCCACAGCGACATCGCGCCGTTGCGCAAGCTCGACCCGGGCCCACTGTTCCCCTGGAAGCGCCTGGCCGATGCCGGCCTGGGCATCTGGCCGGATGCCGCCTCGGTGGCACGGCAACAGGCCTACTTCGAGGTCAATCCGCCAAGTGTCACCTGGTACCAGCAGCAGCTGGCGCGCTTTGGCTACGCCATCGACCAGACTGGCGAGCTGGATGTTTCCACCCGGCATGTGATCGCCGCCTTCCAGATGCGTTTCCGCCCGCAGCGCTTTGACGGTGTGCCGGATGCGCAGACTGCGGCGATGCTGCAGGTGCTCAACCGCAAACGGTGAGACTGAGTAGCTTGACCCTGTAGGAGCGGCCTTGTGCCGCGAAAAGGGCCGCAGCGCGGCCCCAGGATCTTGAACTTGACTCAAGATTGCCGGGGCTGCTGCGCAGCCCTTTCGCGGCGCAAGGCCGCTCCTACACAGGGGATGGATCAATCCTGATAATCCATATGCCCAGCGGCCGCGCCAAGCTCCGATTCAGTTGCTATACCTTTGGTATTCAACTGGATGCCACGCATGTTTGACCTCCTCGCTTCGGTGCGTCAATTTTTCCACCGACCCTGGCTGTTGGCCGCGCTCGCGGCGTTGGCCAGTGCCGTGCTGTTGCTGGCGATCAGCGTCAACGTCGCCTTGCAGCAGATGAAGCAGAGTGAAAGCGCGCAGATGAACGCCCAGGGCGAGCGTTTCCTGGAGCGCCTGGAGCAGGTGTTCGGTCAGTTGCGCGAGGGCGTGGACCAGCTTCAGGCGCAACCCCTGCGTGGCTGTGACCCGCAGATGCTGGCGCAACTGCAGCAGGTGGCGCTGAAGTCGCGGTTCATCTACGAGGCGTCCTATGTGGAAGGCTCGCTGGCCTGTTCGAACCGCGGCGGCCAGCGAACTATCGAACCTTTGCGCAGCCCTGATATCCAGGGCCCGACCTACAGCTACTGGCTCAACACCACCACCGAGCCCAACGAGAACCTCGCGGCGCTGATGCTGGGCCGGGGCCGCTTCGTGGTGTCGACCTCCCGTGGCCATCTCACCGACGTGGTCGACCTGCCCCCGGGCGGCAGCCTGCTGGTGGTGCTGGACCGGGGCACGCGGGCCATTCCGGTGCTGGGGCCGGCGCAACCCTGGCCACCGATCGCCGATTGGCCGCCGCCGCAGGGCAAGTCGCTGATCGAACTGCCCGACCGCCTGGTCTATCGCATGTCCACCAAGTCGCCGGACTACCAGCTGGTGCTGATCGCCCCTCGTGCCAGCCTGCCCCTGAAGCTCAACGGCCTGCTCTGGTTGCTGTTCCCCGGCAGCCTGGTGCTGGCGGCGTGCATCGGCTGGCTGGTGCTGCAACTGATCCTGCAGCGCCGCTCGATGAGCTCGGAGCTGCAGCAGGCCTTGCGCCGGGGCGAACTGCAGGTGCTGTACCAGCCGATCTTCGAGCTGGACAGCCGCCGCTGCGTCGGGGCCGAGGCGCTGGTGCGCTGGCGCCGCCCGGACGGCAGCCTGACCAGCCCGGAGCTGTTCATTCCCCTGGCGGAGAACACCGGGCAGATTCGCCAGATAACCGATTTCGTCCTGCAGCGGGTGCTCGAGCAACTGGGGCAGTTGCTGCGGGCCAACCGCCAGCTGTACATCTCGGTTAACCTGGCGGCCTGCGATGTCATGGCGCCGCGTATCGGCCGGGTGGCGGCGCGGCTGTTGGCCCATCATCGGGTGGCGCCCCGGCAGATTGCCTTCGAGGTGACCGAACGCGGGCTGATCGACGTGGTGGTGGCGCGGGACAACCTGCAGGCCCTGCGCGACGTGGGGCATCAGGTGTTGATCGATGACTTCGGCACCGGCTATTGCAGCCTGGCCTACTTGCAGACATTGCCCGTGGACTGCCTGAAGATCGACAAGTCGTTCATCGACGCCCTCGGCCATGACGCCGCCAGCAGCGGCGTGGCGCCGCACATCATCCGCATGGCCCACGACCTGCACTTGCGGGTGATCGCCGAGGGTATCGAGTCCGAGGACCAGGCGGTGCTGCTCAACAGCGAGGGGGTCAACTATGGCCAGGGCTGGTTGTTCGCCCATCCGTTGAACGCGCGCCAGTTTGCCGAGCTGATTACCCGGGGGCGGCGGGTGGCGGGGCGGCGGATCGATGATGAGCCTTGAGGCTGGACTGCCTGCGCCAGCCTCATCGCTGCGCAAGCCCAACACACAGCTCAGTGATTTAGCTTGCCCCTGTGGGAGCAACTGTCTTGCTCAACTTTTAGAATCTGGCGCGATCCCTGTGGGAGCGGGTTTACCCGCGAAGAATCCAGCGCGGTGCCTGGCACCGGCTTCGCCGGTGTTCGCGGCGGTGCGGCGGTCCGATAAACCCGCTCCCACCGAAAATGTCTGTCAGACCGGTAAGGCCATATAGAACTGCGTGCCCTGCCCTGGCCGTGAGAACACCCCCATCCGTCCGCCATGCAGCTGGACGATCTCCTTGCACAGCGCCAGGCCCAGGCCGGCCCCGCCCTTTTTGCGCCCGACCTGCACGAACGGCTCGAAGATCCGCCCTTGCTGGCCGTAGGCGATACCTTCGCCATTGTCCTCGACGCTGATGATCACCCGCTCTGCGTGGCGCCGCGCGTGCAGGCGGATGCGCCCGCCGCTGCCGGTGTGGCGGATGGCGTTGTGCAGCAGGTTGTCGAGCACCCGGTCGAGTTGCGCGACGTCGGCCTGGATACGCGGCAGCGGCGGTTCCAGCTCGCGTACCAGCTCGATCTGCTTGCCCGAAGCCTGTTCGGCAAAGCGTGCCTGGGCGCGCTCGAACAGTTCGTCGAGGGCACAGGGGGCCAGCTCCAGCTTCTGCAGGCCGCTTTGATAGCGGGAGAAGTTGAGCAGGTCGTTGATCAGTTGGGTGAGGCGCTGCATCTCCTCGGCGATGGTCTCGAGCAGGTCGTTTTCCCGCGCCTCGGGCGGGAAACTGACCCGCTCGCGCAGCAGGCCGAACGCCATGTGCATGCCGGTGACCGGCGTGCGCAGTTCGTGGGAGGCGCGCAGCACGAATTCGCTGCGTACCCGCTCGAAGGCACGCTGTTCGGTGACATCGTGCAGCACCATCACCGCGCCGAGGATCGGTCCCTCGGGGTGGCTGACCGGGGTCAGGCTGTAGGTCAGCAGGCGGGTTTCCTCATCCACCTCCAGGCTCAGGTCGTCCGGCGGGCGGTCCAGGCTGCCGCCGCGCAGCACCTGGCGTAGCTGCTTCTCCAGCTCCGGGCGCTGCAGGGCCTCGGCCAGGCTTGCGCCGAGCCGGCTCGGGTCCCAGCCGAGCTGGCGCTGGGCCACCGGGTTGAGGTGTTCCAGGCGGCCCTGGCGATCGATGATCAGCAGGCCGTCGTCGATGCTGTCGAGCACTGCCTGCAGGCGCTGCTGGCCGGCCTGCAGTTCGTCGATGTTGGTGGCCTGGTGCTTGCGCAGGGCATCGGCCATCAGGCCGAAGCGACGGGTCAGCTGGTTGAGCTCGGTGGCCTGGGTCACCGGCAGGGTGACGTCGAAATTGCCCTGGCCGACCTGGTCGGCGGCCTTGGCCAGCGCCTCGATCGGCTGGCCGAAGCGGCGGGCGATGTTGTGCGCGGTAATGAAACCGAGTACCAGCACGGTGAGGCCCATCAGCCCCAGCAGGCCGCTGATCAGCAGGGCGCGGTCGCGTGCTTTCTCCTCGCTGCGGGCGATGTGCTCCAGGGCCTGGCGGTGAGAGTCCAGCAGGTCGGTGCGGACCTGGTTGAAGGCGGCGCCGAGGGGTTGGTCCACACCCATGCTGCGGGCGGGTGCGGGGCTCTGCCGGTAGGCCTGGACGAACGCCTGGTAGTTGCTGGCGGCCTTGCTGAAGCCGGTGCGCTCGCCGCCTTGCTCCAGCCCTTGCTTGAGCAGCGTCTGGAACTGCTCCTGCAAGGTCACCAGGCTGGTCGGAACGGTGTCCTCGTCGAGGATCAGGTTCAGTTGCTCACCCAGGTTCTGCCGCAGCTTCAGGCCCAGCTCCAGGGTGTGGGTGGTGTCCTGCACCACGCGCTGCTGCAGGGCTGCCATCTGCAGCACGCTGAACAGCCCCAGCATCAGCCCCAGCAGGGCTACCGTGACCAGCGCCGAAATGCTGAGGAACAGCCGCGTGCGCAGCTTCATCGGCCATTTCATAGGTTGTACTGCTTGCGCTTGCGGTACAGGGTGGAGGCGTCGATGCCGAGGGTCTTGGCCGCCTGGTCGAGGGTGTCGCTGGTGGCCAGCACCGCGCCGATATGGGCGCGTTCCAGTTCATCCAGGCTCAGCGCCGCGCCGACCCTGGGTGCGTTGCTGACGGACTGCTCGGCCATGCCCAGGTGGCTGATCTCCACCCATTCCTGTGGGCAGATGATGCTGGCCCGTTCGATCACGTTGCGCAGTTCGCGGATATTGCCCGGCCAGCGGTAGTTGAGCAGCGCGGCCCGGGCTTCGTCGCTGAAGCCGCGGGCCGGGCGCGAGTATTCCTTGACGAAGCGGGCCAGGAAACGGTCGGCCAGGGTCAGGATGTCCTCGCTGCGCTCGCGCAGCGGCGGCAGGTGCAGGGTGATGACGTTCAACCGGTACAGCAGGTCTTCACGGAAGCGGTTCTCGCGGACCATCTCGTCGAGATTGAGGTTGGTGGCCGCCAGGATTCGCACGTCCGCCCGACGGGTGACCGGATCGCCGACCCGCTCGTATTCCTTGTCCTGGATGAAACGCAGCAGTTTCGGTTGCAGCGTGAGGGGAAAATCGCCGATTTCGTCGAGAAACAGCGTGCCACCATCGGCCTGGCTGACCCGCCCCAGGGTGCTCTCGCTGGCACCGGTGAAGGCACCACGGGTGTGGCCGAACAGCTCGCTCTCCATCAGCTCGGCATTCAGCGAGGGGCAGTTGATGGTCACGCAGGCCTTGCGCGCCCGCTTGCTCCAGCCATGGATGGCACGGGCCAGCTCGCCCTTGCCGGTGCCCGACTCGCCGAGGATGAGGATGTTGGCGTCGGTGGTCGCCACCTGGCGCGCGGTTTCCAGTACCGCCATCATCGCCGGGCTGTGGGAGTCCAGGCCGTCCTTGGGTTTGCGTACCTCGCCTTCCAGGGCTTCCAGGCGCGCCGACAGTTGTCGCACCTCCAGCTGCTTGGCGGTGGCCAGGCGCAGCTGGTCGGGGCTGCAGGGCTTGACCAGGTAGTCGGCGGCGCCGGCCTGGATGGCATCCACCGCGGTGTCGATGGCCGAGTGGGCGGTGACGATCACCACCCGCATCCAAGGTGCCTGGATGCGCATCTGCGCCAGCACGTCCAGGCCATTGTCCTCGCCCAGGCGCAGGTCGAGGAAACACAGGTCGAACACCTGGCGCTGCAACAGGGTCTCGGCCTGGGAGGCGCTGTTGGCGGTCGCCACGCTGTAGCCCTCGTCTTCAAGGCAATAGCGGAAAGTGCGCAGGATGGCGGACTCGTCGTCCACCAGCAGAATGCGGCCTTGGTTGTCCTGGGCTGATTCCATTTCCTGCGCTCCTTTGGGATTGATCTCAATTAGTGTCGGAAAAATCGGGCAAGTTGCATGGTCGATTCTGATTGATTCCCATCCATGCATGCTAGCTGCATGCCTTCATGATGGCTAAATGGCTGATAAATATGAAGTTAATCATGGGAAGTTGGCCTGGTACCCCGATCCGCGGGTCTTGAGTCGAGGCATCGTCACGGTCTGACCGAGGAGCGGGTCGTGCAAAACGCACGACCTTTTTGCGGGGCATCGTGCAGGATACGTCCCTTGGCAAAATGCGGTAATTAAGTATCTATATGATTTAAAAGGATTTTTTGTTGTGAGCTAAGGCTGGCATGCAGGCTGCAACGACCTCTGCAGAACGGATAACAAGCACAGCAGCAGGAGGAGCCGGCATGAATCGCCCCCAAGACCATCGTGAGCAGAGCGCTGTAGTTCCCCTGCACCATCTGTTGATTCTCGGCATGGCCCTGCTGCTCACCTTGGCGGTGGGCCTGTTCTACCACAGCTGGCAGACCGCCCGGCTGGCCGAGCAGGTGGCGGTGCAGACCGCGCTGTTGACGCAAATGCGGGCAACCCATGCCACCACCCTGGTCAAGGCCGCCGAGCCGCTGCCCAGTGCCGACACCGCGCCTGCCGTGCTCGAGCGCGTCCAGCCCGAGGAGCGTTGGGTGTTCTGACGCCATCGACCGATTTCGCACAAGAAAAGGAGAAACATCATGCTTAGTTGGGCAATCACCTTCCTGATCATCGCCATCATCGCCGCGGTCCTGGGCTTTGGTGGTATCGCTGGCGCCGCGACCGGTATCGCGAAGATCCTGTTCATTGTCTTCCTGGTGCTGTTCGTCGCCTCCTTCTTCTTCGGCCGCGGCAGAGGTTGATGACCATGAGCAGGATGCTCCCCAAGGCCCTGGTTGTCGCGCTGCTGCTGGGCAGCGGCGCGACGGCGCTGGCGGCCAATGACGGCCAGGTCCGGGCCAACCAGTTGCTCGGCTCGGACCCCGAATACCAAAAAACCTGGCAGAAGACCCTCAAGAACGAGGAGCGCCTGCCCGAGTGGGTGATCAACCTGAGCGGCAGTTCGGCGCAGCAGATGTCGGCGGTGACCGAGGACGGCGACCAGTACCTGGTCGGGCCGTTGTGCGAGTCCGAAGGCAACTGCACCTACAAGCGCATGATCGTGGCCTTCAGCTGGGACAAGGAAGAAGCCTACGGCATGCTCGTGGAAGTGCCCGAAGGCCTGCCCGCCGACAAGTCGCCGACCCGCCATGCCAACTACCGCTGGCTGGGCAAGCCGGACGAGGGCATGAAGGCCTTGCTGCAGGAGCAGCTCAAGCGTGACCCGAACTGGTACTGACCAGCGGTCGCGCACTGTAAATAGTGTCACTAGATAGAAGCTGAACCTTTTTATCTTTCAGGCTTCTATGATGCGCTGCCCCGAGGAGGGGCGGCGCATGACCAGGGGGCCGGGCCGCTCTGACTGTTGCAGGGTCGCAGTGGCCTAGGGGTACAGGGAGTGCCTCCGTCATGGGCCGGGTCAGGAGAGGGTGGCATCGGAAGTTGCAGGTCGGTTGGGTCCGAACAGGACGAAGTGACCGATCTGGCTTCCGAAGCGCCTGTAGGACTCCTTCCTTTAATACGAGCGACTTTTTACTTCAGACACATTTTGTCGCTACCGTATATCGAAATATTTTCAGTTGTCCGACAGGTCAGCTCGTGTGGCATTTCAGCCATTCGGATTGTCGAACACGCCACTTCACACCTTTCTGTCCTACTGCCAAATCGGCCTAAAAATGGCGCTTTGGTCTTGTTCGGAAATCCGAACGTTGAAAATCAAGGGCTTGGCGATGCCCGATTTTGGCTTCCGGTCTCATGCCGATTCGGCATAGGGTAGTCGTTTCCGGCATTAGACTGCCCCTCCCCACGTCGCAATAGTTGCCGCCTTTTTCCTCGGCCCGAGCGCCAGCAATGTTCGCTCGCGGTGTCCTTACAGTGGGACGCCGGACCGACCCGGCGCAACCGGAATGGCTTTCAGCCGCTCTGGCATGCGCCTTTTCGGCCGGTGCCCGTGACCACTACAACAAAGGGTAATGACATGAAGAAGGCAAAACTGAGCCTCGCCTGGCAGATCGTGATTGGTCTGTTGCTGGGCGTTGCAGTCGGCGCGCTACTGAATCATTTCAGTGCAGAAAAGGCATGGTGGATCAGCAACGTCCTCCAGCCGGCCGGCGACATCTTCATTCGCCTGATCAAGATGATCGTCGTCCCGATCGTGATTTCGTCGCTGATCGTGGGCATCGCCGGGGTTGGCGACGCGAAGAAACTGGGCAGCATCGGCCTGAAGACCATCATCTACTTCGAGGTGGTGACCACCATCGCCATCGTCGTCGGCCTGGTCCTGGCAAACGTGTTCCACCCGGGCGCCGGTATCGACATGAGCACCCTGGGCACCGTCGACATCTCCAAGTACCAGGCCACCGCGGCCGAGGTGCAGCATGAGCACGCGTTCATCGAGACCCTGCTCAACCTGATCCCGTCGAATATCTTTGCGGCGCTGATGCGTGGCGAGATGCTGCCGATCATCTTCTTCTCGGTGATGTTCGGCATGGGCCTGTCGAGCCTCAACGCCGACCTGCGCGAGCCGCTGGTGCGTACCTTCCAGGGCGTGTCGGAGACCATGTTCAAGGTCACCCACATGATCATGAACTACGCCCCGATCGGCGTGTTCGCCCTGATCGCGGCCACCGTCGCCAACTTCGGCTTCGCCTCCCTGCTGCCACTGGCCAAGCTGGTGCTGCTGGTGTACTTCGCCATCGCCTTCTTCGCCTTCATGGTGCTGGGCCTGGTGGCGCGCGTGTTCGGCTTCTCGATCATCAAGATCATGCGCATCATGAAGGACGAGCTGATCCTCGCCTACTCCACCTCCAGCTCCGAGACCGTGCTGCCGCGCGTGATCGAGAAGATGGAGAAGTACGGCGCGCCGAAGTCGATCTGCTCGTTCGTGGTACCGACCGGCTACTCGTTCAACCTCGACGGCTCGACCCTGTACCAGAGCATTGCGGCGATCTTCATCGCCCAGCTGTACGGCATCGACCTGTCCTGGAGCCAGCAGCTGCTGCTGGTGCTGACCCTGATGGTCACCTCCAAGGGTATCGCCGGCGTGCCGGGCGTGTCCTTCGTGGTACTGCTGGCCACCCTGGGCAGCGTGGGTATTCCGCTGGAAGGCCTGGCCTTCATCGCCGGTGTCGACCGCATCATGGACATGGCCCGTACCGCGCTGAACGTGGTGGGCAACGCCCTGGCTGCGGTGGTCATCGCCAAGTGGCAGGGCATGTACGACGCCGAGAAAGGCGCGGCGTACTACCAGTCGCTGGTGCTGGAAAAAGGCAAGAAAGAGGCTGTGGTGGCGGGCAAGACCGTCAACCAGTAAGCCGCTGAGCTGAGCGAAGAGCCCCGACTTGTCGGGGCTTTTTGTTTTATAGGCGACCACTCCCCCTGTAGGAGCGGCCTTGTGTCGCGAAAGGGCCGCAGAGCGGCCCCAGCTATTTCTGCCTTGGCGCTGAGATCCTGGGGCCGCTACGCGCCCCATCGCGACGCAAGGCCGCTCCTACAGGTACACGGCCTCCAGCCAAGCACCGGCATGCGCTATCATTCGGGCATTTTTCACGGGGGAACACACGGATGCTCAACGGCCTCTGGCTCGGCTTTTTCCTGGTGGCGGCCATCTCCGCCCTGGCCCAATGGCTGGTGGGCGGCAACGCCGGCATCTTCGCCGCGATGGTCGAGAGCATCTTCGCCATGGCCAAGCTGTCGGTGGAAGTCATGGTCCTGCTGTTCGGCACCCTGACCCTGTGGCTGGGCTTCCTCAAGATCGCCGAGAAGGCCGGCATCGTCGAATGGCTGGCCAAGGTCCTCGGCCCGCTGTTCGCCCGGTTGATGCCGGAAGTGCCGCCCGGCCACCCTGCCCTGGGCCTGATCACCATGAACTTCGCCGCCAACGGCCTGGGCCTGGACAACGCCGCCACGCCCATCGGCCTGAAGGCCATGCGCTCGCTGCAGGAGCTCAACCCCAGCAGCACCACGGCAAGCAATGCGCAGATCCTGTTCCTGGTGCTCAACGCCTCGTCGCTGACCCTGCTGCCGGTGACCATCTTCATGTACCGCGCCCAGCAGGGCGCGCCCGATCCGACCATGGTGTTCCTGCCGATCCTGCTGGCCACCAGCTGCTCGACCCTGGTCGGCCTGCTGTCGGTGGCGGTGATGCAGCGCCTGCGCCTGTGGGACCCGGTGGTGCTCGCCTACCTGATCCCCGGCGCCCTGTTGCTGGGTGGTTTCATGGCCTTCCTCGGCACGCTGTCGGCAGCCGCGTTGGCCAGCCTGTCGTCGATCCTCGGCAACCTGACGTTGTTCGGTGTGATCATGCTGTTCCTGGTGATCGGCGCATTAAGGCGGGTTCAGGTGTACGAGGCCTTTGTCGAGGGCGCCAAGGAGGGCTTCGACGTGGCCAAGAGCCTGTTGCCCTACCTGGTGGCGATGCTGGTGGCGGTCGGCGTGCTGCGTGCCTCGGGCGCCCTGGAGCTGGCCCTGGACGGCATCCGTCACGCGGTGACCTGGATGGGCCTGGACACCCGCTTCGTCGAGGGCCTGCCCACCGCGCTGGTCAAGCCGTTCTCCGGCAGCGCGGCGCGGGCCATGCTGATCGAGACCATGCAGACCCAGGGCGTGGACAGCTTCCCGGCGCTGGTGGCGGCGACCGTCCAGGGCAGCACCGAGACCACCTTCTACGTGCTGGCGGTGTACTTCGGCGCGGTCGGCATCCAGCGCGTGCGCCACGCCGTCGGCTGCGCCCTGCTGGCCGAGCTGGCCGGGGTGATCGCGGCGATCTTCGTCTGCTACTGGTTCTTCGCCTGAGCCTGGCTGACGGTCCAGTCGATCACCTGGCGCGCCAGTTGGTCGCTGGCCGCGCCGAAGCCGGCGACCACCGCTGGCACCTGCTGTTCACCCAGCGCCTGGCGCACCTCGAAGCGTTTACTCGCGAGGATGCGCTGGCTGCGGCCCTGCACCAGCCGCGCGTCGTAGCGGATCACCACCTCCACCGCACCGCCCGGGCGGTATTCGCTCTGGAAGGCCTGTAGCTCGCCGCCCAGCTCGTAGTCGGCCTGCAGGTTGCTGTCATCGGCGCTCAGGCGCTGCACCCGGCCATCGCGCTGGAAACCGTCGAGCAGGCGGTTGCGCACCAGCATCGGTGTCGGGTCGCTCCAGCGTGCGCCCTTGTAGCTGCTGATCACATCGCCCTGGGGGATCACCGCGATACGCGGCCCGGCCAGGGCTTCGCTGGCCAGCGGTTTGTTCAGGCGCAGCGACCAATCCAGCGGCGCTGCGGCGCGGGCCGACTGGTTCACCGGCAGGCGATAGATATCCACAGGCTCGCTCTGTGGCAGGATCGAGCAGGCCGATACCAGGCTCAGCGTGGCGGCGGCGAAGGCCAGGCGCAGCGACGGGATCATGGCTGGAACTCCTTGTTGTTGTCGCGGCCCAGCAGGTAGCCGCTGGGGTCGGCTTCCAGGCGCCGGGAGATGCCCTTGAGCGAATTGAGGGTCTCACGCAGTTCGCGGATCGCCGGGGCGATCTGGTTCAGGCCCTGGGCACCGTCGTCCAGGGACTGGCGGTTGTCCTGCAGCAGGCTGTTGATGGTGGCGGTGCTTTCGGCCAGCGACTGCATGGCCTGCTCGGCGCTGCCGATGGCCTGCTTGCCCTGGGTGCCGAGCAGGCCGTTGGCGTTGCGCATCAGCGCCTGGGTCTCGGCCAGGGTGGCGTTGGCCTGCTTGCCGACCTGGGCCAGTTGCTCGATGGCGTCGGCGATGCCGCCCTTCTGGCTGGCGAAGGCGCCGGTGGTCTGCTCGAGATTGGCCAGGGTGTTGCTCAGGCGTTCGATGTTGCTTTCGGAGAACATCAGGTTGGCGTTGTGCAGCAGCAGGTTGATGTTGGTCACCAGGTCGCTGCTGTCGTTGAGCAGGCGCGAGATCGGCGAGGGCGAGGCGACGATCACCGGCAGCTTGCCGTCCCTGCCCTTGAGTTCGGGGCTCTGCGGGGTGCCGCCGCTGAGCTGGATGAATGAGTTGCCGGTCACCCCGGCCAGGGTCAGCTTGGCCTGGGTGTCCTCCTTGACCGGCGTATCGCCGCTCAGGCGTACTCGGGCCAGCACCCGGCGCGGGTCCTTCGGGTCCAGGCGCAGGCTGCTGACGTCGCCGACCTTGATGCCGTTGTATTGCACCGGGCTGCCGCGGGACAGGCCGGAGACCGCCTCGTTGAACACCACTTCGTAGTCCTTGAAGGCGTCGTCGACGCTGGACTTGGTCAGCCACAGGCCGAACAGCATGGCGCCGGCCACCACCAGCACGGTGACCAGGCCGATCAGGACATGATGAGCTCGGGTTTCCATCGTTCAGCGCTCCTGGCGGGCGCGCAGGGCGGCGTCTTCGGCCGCCCGGCCACGCGGGCCGTGAAAGTATTCGTGAATCCAGGGGTCGTTGGTCTGCTCGACCTCGGCCAGGGGCCCTGCCACCAGCACCTTCTTCTGCGACAGCACCGCCACCCGGTCGGTGATGGTGTAGAGGGTGTCCAGGTCGTGGGTAATGAGGAACACCGACAGCCCCAGGGCATCGCGCAAGGTGAGGATCAACTGGTCGAAGGCGGCGGCGCCGATCGGGTCGAGGCCGGCGGTGGGCTCGTCGAGGAACAGGATGTCCGGGTCCAGGGCCAGGGCGCGGGCCAGGGCGGCGCGCTTGATCATGCCGCCGGACAGCGACGCCGGGTACTTGTCGGCGGCGCTGATCGGCAGCCCGGCCAGGGCCAGCTTGACCCCGGCCAGGTGCTCGGCGTCGGCCCGCGACAGCCCGGCATGCTCGATCAGTGGCAGGGCGACGTTCTCGGTGACGGTCAGCGAGGAGAACAGCGCGCCCTTCTGGAACAGCACGCCGAAGCGGCGTTCGACCAGCGAGCGCTGGCTTTCGTCGAGGGTGGCCAGGTCCTGGCCGAACACCTTGACCGTGCCTTCGTTGGGCCGGCGCAGGCCGACGATGCTGCGCAACAGCACCGACTTGCCGCTGCCCGAGCCACCGACCACGGCGAGGATCTCGCCGCGGTACAGATCCAGGTCGAGGTTCTCGTGCACGCTCTGGCTGCCAAAGCGGTTGCACAGGCCCCGGGCTTCGATCACGGCTTCAGTCACCAGCCCATCTCCATGAAGAACAGCGCGGCCACCGCATCCAGCACGATCACCACGAAGATCGACTGCACCACGGCAGACGTGGTGTGGGCGCCCACCGACTCGGCGCTGCCGCTGACCTTGAAGCCTTCCAGGCAGCCGATGGCGGCGATCAGGAAGGCGAAGAACGGCGCCTTGGCCAGGCCCACCAGGAAGTGCTGCACGCCGATGTCGCTCTGCAGCAGTGAGAGGAACATGGCCGGTGAGATGTCCAGGGTCAGGGCACAGACCACCGCGCCGCCGATCATGCCGCAGAGCATCGCGACGAAGGTAAGCAGGGGCAGCGCGATCAGCAGCGCCAGTACCCGCGGCACCACCAGCAGTTCGATGGGGTTCAGGCCCAGGGTGCGGATGGCGTCGATCTCTTCGTTGGCCTTCATCGAACCGATCTGCGCGGTGAACGCGCTGGCGGTGCGACCGGCCATGAGGATGGCGGTCAGCAGCACGGCGAATTCACGCAGGAAGGAGAACGCCACCAGGTCGACGGTGAAGATGGTCGCACCGAAGTCGGCCAGCACCGTGGCGCCGAGGAAGGCCACCACCGCGCCCACCAGGAAGGTTAGCAAGGCGACGATCGGCGCGGCGTCCAGGCCGGTCTGCTCGAGGTGCGCGACCACCGGGGTGACACGCCAGCGGTGCGGCTGGAACAGGCGCAGGAACAGGGTCTGCAGGATCAGGCCGATAAAGCCCAGCACCTGGTTGGTGTCCTGCCACAGCTGGTCGACGGCGCGGCCGATGCGCGCCAGCAGCAGGAGCAGCACCGGTTGCTCAGGCTCCTTGACCGGGATGCAGTAGTCCTGCACCGAGCAGTAGACGTTCTTCAGCAGCGCGCGGCTGGCGTCGGGGAGTTCGTCGGTGCAGCGCGACAGGCGCTCGGAGCCCAGCAGCTCGGCCAGCAGCGAGGCGCCGGCGGTGTCCAGGCGGCCCAGCTGGCTGAGGTCGACCTGGGTGTCATCGCCGTACTGGCTGCCCAGACGCTCGCACTCGCGCTTGAGGCTGGCGTAGTGGGCCAGGGTCCAGTCGCCGACGATGCGCAGGCGCGAGGGCTGCTCGGTGGTGTCCAGGGTGGCGCTCGGGACGGTCATAGGCTCCATGCGTCTGACTGAGGGCATAGAGGCTGATCATAGCGCAGCGGGCCGCATTCCTGTAGGAGCGGCCTTGTGCCGCGAAAGGGCTGCGAAGCGGCCCCGGCAATTTCTGCCTTGACGCTGAAATCCTGGGGCTGCTTCGCAGCCCTTTCGCGGCACAAGGTGAACTGGCCTAATGATTTTGGACACCTTCATCGGGCGCTATGATGGCGCCCAATTGGAGGCAAAATCAGTGCGTAAATCTTATTCAAGAGAATACAAAGTCCAAGCTGCCGAAATGGTGCTGGACGGTGGGCAGTCAGTTCCTGAGGTCTGTGCCGCCCTTGGGCTGGGCCCTACCGCGCTTCGCCGCTGGGTTGATCAGGTGCGTGAAGAGAGAGCCGGTAAGGTTCCGGCTGGAGCCAAAGCGATCACACCCGAGCAGCAACGAATTGAAGAACTCGAAGCGCTGGTTCGGCAAAAGGATCGGGATATCGAAATCCTAAAAAAGGCCAGTGCTCTCCTGCTTCGGGACTCCAAAGATCGTTCTCGCTGATCAACGAGCTGAGTGAGCAATACCCTGTTGTCGACTGCTGCCGCGTGCTTGGGGTTAAGCGCAGCAGTTTCTATGCGTGGCGTAAACGGCAAGGACGTGAAAACCCGGCAAGAGATGCGCTACGCCTGCTGGTAATCAAGCACTTCAACGCATCGCGAAGTGCTTCTGGCTCGCGAACCCTGGCGCAGGAATTGCGGCACGAAGGCCATGAAATAGGACGATACAAGGTGCGTGCGCTAATGCGTGAAGCTGGCCTGAAGTGCAAACAGCGCAGGCCGCACCGCTATCGGTCATCAGGGGCAGAAGCGTTGATCGCCGAGAATCAGCTGAAGCGCAATTTCAAGGTTTCGGCGATCAATGAGGTTTGGTGTGGCGATGTGACCTATATCCAGGTTGGCAGGCGCTGGCTGTACCTAGCCGCCGTGATTGACCTCTATGCCCGTCGCGTAGTGGGTTGGGCATTCTCGATGATTGCAGATGCCAACTTAGCTTGTAACGCCCTGCGCATGGCCGCTGAATCGCGGGGTAGGCCGGCGGGCGTAATGTTTCATTCAGACCAGGGCTGTCAGTACACCAGCCATAAATTCAGAGCCGCGCTCGATGAGTACAACTTGAACCAGAGCATGAGCCATCGAGGCCAATGCTGGGATAACGCTGCCATGGAGCGATTCTTCGGAGCATTGAAATCAGAATGGGTGCCGGCAGAGGGTTACGAGACCGAAGCGCAGGCACGAGTGGATATCCAGGCTTATCTGATGCGCTACAACCTCAAGCGCCTCCACAGCTACAACGGCTATGAAACGCCAGTAGCCATGGAGGAAAAGCTCAAGGCAGCGGCATGAACCTTAACCGGTGTCCAAAATTACTTGACCAGTTCAAGGCCGCTCCTACAGGGTTTTTTCAGCGGGCGGTGTCGTCCACAACCTTGAACCGCAACACCCCGATCACCTGCCCGTCCTCGGTCAGCACCCTCACCTGCCACTTGCCCACCGGATTGGCCGGGAAGTTCTGCTTGTGGGTCCAGGCCCGGTAGCCTTCCTTGCGCCCGCCGTGGATATCCAGGGCGATACGGTCCACTTCCTTACCGTCCAGCTGCCACACATGGTAGATGCGTTCGTTCAGGCCACGGGGCGCGTTGATGGCGGTATAGGCGTACAGTCCGCCACTGCGGATGCGACTGGCAGCCACTTCGTCCAGCGAGGCGCCCGGCTGGCGGTTGAGCACTTCTGTGCTGATCGCCACATCGGTCATCCACAGCGTGGCCGGTGGCACCCAGGAACGCAGCAGCCAGCCGCCGCCGCCGACCGCCAGGGTCACCAGCACCAGGGCCACGCCGCGGCGCCAGTTGTTGATCGGGAAACTGCTGGCCAGGCTCGGGAACGACAGCACCATGGCGGCGATCAGCGCCAGCTTGAAGCTCTGCGCGGTGGTCAGGTGGAGGATGATCGGCAGCGCCGTGAGCATCGCGGCGAACAGTGTCAGGGTGTGCAGCGCCAGGAACAGCCAGCGCCGCGGCGCCAGCCATTTGTGGTACAGCGGGTCGACGATCGAGATCAGCCCGGCGGCGCCGAGCAGGCCGGTGAAGATCAGCTGGCCGCTGTTCCAGGTGGTGGTGATGAAGAAGAACGGCAGGACGAAGAACAGGCTTTCCTGGTGGATCATCTGCGTCGCGAAGCGCAGCAGCGGCTGCGGGATCTCGCGCTTGAAGGTGCGGGCGAACAGCTCGGTGAGGGTGTTCTCCAGCATCAGCCAGATCCAGCTGACCAGCATGACGATGGCGATCCAGCTGGCCAGCCCGGCCTGGCGGTCGACCAGGATGAAGCTGCCGATCCCGGAGAGGAAACCGTAGAGCGCGATGATGCCAGGATAGCGTTTGAGCAGCTCGATGATGCGCAGGATGAAGCTGGGGATCGGGGGCATGGGTTTACAACAGGAAAAGGCGTGTTCGAGGCGTCGTGGGAGCGGGCTTGCCCCGCGATGAGATCATCGCGGGGCAAGCCCGCTCCCACGCAGACGCTGTTGGCCGACAGGATACCGCCGAATCACGGCTCCCGTGTAGCACCACTCGGGCGATTGGCCACCACGCGGCGCCGGCGGATCAGCCCCGCGGCCAGGATCAGCCCCAGCACCAGCGCCGCCAGACCATACAGTTCGTCATACCCCAGCAACGGCTTCTCGATGCGCAGGTACCCCGGCTCCTTGAGCAGTTCGCGCAGCGCCGCGTCGGCCTGCTTGAGGCTGACCTGGCGCAGTTGCCGCACCGGATCGGTGAAACGCCCGTCCTCGTAGGCGTTGAGCGCCCCCCAGTAATAGTCGGCGAGCGCCGCGTTGCCCTGGGTGGTCCAGCTTTCCCGGGCAATTGCCGCCTCCTTGATCCGGGCGAAGGTGTCCGGGTCCAGGCCGTGTTTGCGCAGGTGGTCGAACAGCTCCCCGAGCACCTTCAGCGCCTCGTCGAGGTCCTGGCGCTCGAGGTCGGCATTGAGGCTGAGCATCCCGCTGTCGCCGAAGCTCTCGCGTTGCACCGACGGGCCATAGGACAGGCCGTGGCGCAGGCGCAGCTGGTCGTACAGCGCCCAGTCGAGGTAGCGCGAGAGCAGCTCGAGGGTCTGGTCGTGGCCCTCCTCCAGCGTTGGCTCGATGAACAGCCAGTGCAGCTTGACGTTGTCGCCCAACCAGCCGCGGGTCAGGTCGCGACGCTGCTCGGCCTGCTGGCTGATACTTTCCAGGTTGCGGCGCTCCTCGGGCTCGGTGGCCGGCAATTCGCCGAAGGTGCGTTCCAGGTAGGCCGGCAGCAGGCGGTCGAGGCCGCCGACGACGATCAGCGACATGTTGTTGGCCGCGTACCAGTGTTCGCGCAGTTGCCGGACCTGCTCCAGGGTCATGTCGTCGAGGTTGGAGCGCTCGGGGCACTTCAGGCCCAGCTCGGTGGCCAGCTGGTCGCTGGCCGGGTGGCCGATGTCCTGGCGGTCGAGCCAGCGCTGCAGACGGCCGTAGTGGCCGCCGTCCTCGCGTTCGATGATCTTCTTCGCGGTGGCCAGCGCCTTTTCGTCGATGCGGGTGTCGCGCAGGATTGCCAGCAGCAGGTCGAGCACTTTGCGCTGGTTGCGCGCCGGGGCCTCGATGACGAAGGTGGTGTCGGCGCTGCTGGTGAAGGCGTTCCACTCCCCGCCCAGGGCCTGCATGCGCTCCTCCAGGCCGCCCTCGCCCGTCTCGTCGATACCGCTGAACAGCAGGTGCTCGAGCAGGTGCGGCAGCTCGCGCTGGTCGCAGTCGAAGTCGTCCAGGCCCACGCCGACCACCAGGCGGATCGACACATGGTCGCGCTCGTAGCCGGACTTGAGGATCACTTGCAGGCCGTTGGGCAGCAGGTAACCCTCGACCCGTGAGCGATCGAGGGCGAGCGTGGGCAGGCTGAGGGTCAGCAGGCAGGCGAACAACAGGCAACGCATAGGCGAGCTTCGGTCTCCGGGGTGTCTGGGCTCAAGGCTGGCGGGCTTCGTCCGGCACGCTGTCGAGCATCAGCCCGCCGGTGTCGGTGCCGCCCAGTACCACATAGGCACTGCTGCAGAACAAAGAGTTCAAACGCTTCATGTCGGCAATCAGCTCCAAGTGTAGCGAACTGGTCTCGATACTCTGCACCACTTTACGTTGCAGGCGGCTGACATGGGCGTGGGCCAGGCGCCTTTCCTGGGCGCGGAAGCGGCGTTTCTCGCGCAGCAACTGGTGCGCGCTCTGCGGGTCGGCGCTGAGGAACACCGTCAGGCCCAGGCGCAGGTTGGCCAGCAGCTGCTCCTGCAGGCCGGTCAGTTCCTCCAGGCCGACCTGGGAAAACTCCCGGCGCTGCGAGGTCTTCTGCTGCTGGACCTTGCGCAGCATGCGCTCGATCAGGTCGCTGGCCAGCTTGAGGTTGATCGCCAGCTCGATGATTTCCGCCCAGCGCCGATTGTCCTGCTCGCCAAGATCCTCGCGGGGCATCTGCGCCAGGTACAGCTTGATGGCGTTGTACAGGGCCTCGGCGTCCTCGCCCAGGGCCCGCACCTGCTGCGGCATCGCGGTCTGGGTGCCGCGCAGGGCGCCGAGCATGGCCTCGAGCAGGCTGTCGACGATATCGCCCAGGCGCAGGGTTTCGCGCACGGCGTTGGCCAGTGCCAGGCTGGGGGTGTTCAGCGCGGTCGGGTCCAGGTGGCGCGGCTGGTGATGGCCGTTGCCGTTGTCACGTTCGGGCAACAGGTAGCTGCACACACGGCCCATGGGTTTGACCGTCGGCAGCATCAGCAGGCAGCGCAAGGTGTTGTAGAGCAGGTGGAAGCCGATCACCAGCTCTTGCGGGCTGAAGCTCAGGCTGTCCATCCACTCCACCAGAGGGTGCAGCACCGGGATGATCAGCAGCAGGCCGACGATCTTGTACAGCAGGCTGCCCAGCGCCACCCGGCGTCCGGCGCTGTTCTGCAGGCTGGTGGTGAGGAAGGCGAGCAGGCCGCTGCCGATGTTGGCGCCGATCACCAGGCCGATGGCGACCGGCAGGCTGATCACCTCGGCGCCGGCCAGGGTGGCGGTGAGCAGCACGGCGGCCAGGCTGGAGTAGGAAATCATGGCGAACAGCGCGCCGATCAGGGCGTCGAGCAGGATGTCGCCGGTCAGCGAGGCGAACAGCACCTTGACCCCCTGGGCGTGGGTGATCGGCGCGGCGGCGTGGACGATCAACTGCAGCGCCAGGATGATCAGGCCCAGGCCGATGCCCACCCGGCCCAGTTGGCCGGCGCGGGTCTGCTTGCGCGAGAGGAAGAAGATCACCCCGAGGAAGATCAGCAGCGGCGACAGCCAGGACAGGTCGAAGGTCAGCACCCGCGCCATCAGCGCAGTGCCCACGTCGGCACCGAGCATGATCGCCAGGGCCGGGGTCATGGCCATCAGGCCCTGGCCGACGAACGAGGTGACCAGCATGGCCGTGGCGTTGCTGCTCTGCACCATGGCGGTGACCAGGATTCCGGCAATGAACGCCAGCGGACGCTTGTTCATGTTCTGGCCGAGCACCCGACGCAGGTTCGAGCCGTACACCCGCAGGATGCCGGTCCGCACGATATGGGTGCCCCACACCAGCAGCGCCACGGCGGAGAGCAGGTTGAGCAGGGTCAGCATGGTCGGGCCCCCTTTTCTTCTATGCCCCTGGGCGGGGCCAATGGGTGCGGCGGTGAGCCTGGCCCGGGGGTGGGCTGGTTTTTTCAGTGCTCACTGAAGCTTTAGTTGTTTTGCGCAGTGGGTGCCAGCTTGGCATGACTGAAATCTATTTGAAACACGGGTGGCCTGTAGGAGCGGCCTTGTGCCGCGAAAGGGGCGCGCAGCGGCCCCAGGATCTTGGCATCATGCAAGATTGTCGGGACCGCTCTGCGGTCCTTTCGCGGCACAAGGCCGCTCCTACATGGGCGTGGATGCGAAAAAGGGCCCCGAAGGACCCTTTCACTATCGCGCTCCTGATCTTACTGACCGGGAATGTCCTTACGCAGTTTCACCGGATCGTGCTCCTTGCCCTTCTTGCGCGCCAGCGCCGTGCGCATGCGGATGTTGATCGCCTCCACCGCCAGCGAGAAGGCCATGGCGAAGTAGACATAGCCCTTCGGCACGTGAACATCGAAAGATTCGGCGATCAGCACGGTACCGACGACGATCAGGAACGAAAGCGCGAGCATCTTCAGCGATGGGTGCTTGTCGATGAAGTCGCTGATAGTGCCGGCGCAGAGCATCATCACCAGCACCGCGACGATGATCGCGGCGATCATCACCGGCACGTGGGAGACCATGCCCACCGCAGTGATCACCGAGTCCAGGGAGAACACGATGTCGATGATGGCGATCTGGATGATGGTGTAGAAGAACTTGCCGCCCGCGCCTTTCGGCTCGTCCGCGCTCTCGTCCTCGCCTTCCAGGCCGTGGTAGATCTCCTGGGAGCTTTTCCACAGCAGGAACAGGCCGCCGAAGAACAGGATCAGGTCGCGCCCGGAGATGCCCTGGCCGAGCACATGGAACAGGTCGTCGGTCAGGCGCATGACCCAGGTGATCGACAGCAGCAGCATGATCCGCGTGACCATGGCCAGGGCCAGGCCGAAGATCCGCGTGCGCGGCTGCATGTGCTTGGGCATGCGGCTGACCAGGATCGAGATCATGATGATGTTGTCGATCCCGAGCACGATCTCAAGGGCCGTGAGGGTTAAAAAGGCAACCCAGATTTCCGGGCTGGTCAGCCATTCCATGTGTATTCCTTCGAGCAGTAAAGGCAAAGCGCCCAAATGGTGGGCGCTTTGCGGTTGGATGATGCGCTTGTGTTACAGACTGCTGAACAGCGGGAAAGTCCCCAGGGCCAGCGCGCCGAACATTATGCACAGGCACACCAGCACTGCCCACTTGAGGGTGAAGCGCTGGTGATCGCCGAACTCGATGCCGGCCAGGGCCACCAGCAGGTAGGTGGAGGGTACCAGCGGGCTGAGCAGGTGTACCGGCTGTCCGACGATCGACGCGCGGGCCATCTCAACCGGGGTGACGCCGTAGTGGCTGGCGAATTCCGACAGTACCGGCAGCACGCCGTAGTAGAAGGCGTCGTTGGACATGAAGAAGGTGAACGGCATGCTGACGATCGCGGTGATCACCGCCATGTACGGGCCGAACGCTTCCGGAATCACCGCCAGCAGGCTCTTGGACATCGCGTCGACCATGCCGGTGCCCGACAGGATGCCGGTGAAGATGCCTGCGGCGAAGATCAGCCCGCTCACGGCCAGCACGCTGGAGGCGTGGGCGGCGATACGGTCCTTCTGCTGCTGCAGGCACGGGTAGTTGACGATCATGGCGATACTGAAGGCGATCATGAACAGCACCGGCAGCGGCAGCAGGCCGGCAATCAGCGCGACCATCAGTGCCGCGGTCAGGGCGCCGTTGAACCAGATCAGTTTCGGCCGACGTGCTTCGGGGAACTGCGACACGCTGATCTCGCTGTGGTCGATGTCGTCAGTCGGCAGATGCAGCTCGCCCAGGCGGGCACGCTCGCGCTTGCCGTACCAGTAGGCGATGGCCAGGATCGCCGCCACGCCGAAGGCCATGGCCGGGATCATCGGCACGAATATGTCCGACGGGTCCACGTGCAGGGCGCTGGCGGCACGGGCGGTGGGGCCGCCCCACGGGGTCATGTTCATCACCCCGCCGGCGAGGATGATCAGGCCGGCCATGATTCGCGGGCTCATCCCCAGACGGCTGTACAGTGGCAGCATGGCGGCGCAGCAGATCATGTAGGTGGTGGCGCCGTCACCGTCGAGGGACACCACCAGGGCCAGCACCGCGGTGCCGACCGAGACTTTCAGCGGGTCGCCCTTGACCAGCTTGAGGATCTTGCGCACGGCCGGGTCGAACAGGCCGGAGTCGATCATCAGGGCGAAGTAGAGAATGGCGAACATCAGCATCACGCCGGTGGGCGCGAGCTTGCTGATGCCTTCGAGCATCATCGGGCCGATCTTGGCGGAAAAACCACCGAACAGGGCGAACAGGATCGGTACCAGGATCAGCGCGATCAAGGCCGACAGGCGCTTGGTCATGATCAGGTACATGAAGGTGATGACCATGGCGAAGCCGAGGAAGGTCAGCATGGCGGTACTCCAGGCGTGGCGCGGCGAAAGGAAGGACGATTCGGGCGGATCAGCGCGTCAGGCGCTGCGCGGGGAGCAGGCGGAGGGGTACTGCGAAAAGGCGGGCACAGGAAAACATCAGAATCACCATTGTTGTTGTTGATTGGGCCGGGCGCGGAAGTTTCCGGGTGCCCTGGCTGACCGGTCTGCTGCCGGTGGTGGCGCTATCCTATGTGGGCAAGCTTTCAGCCAGCTTTCGGCTGCGGTCAGGCGACGGGAGGTCGTTCGATGGTGGATGTCGTGGAAGGCGGGTGTCATTGCGGGGCGTTGCGCTACCGGCTGCAGGCCGATCTGGGCGATGTCGCCCATTGTCATTGCTCGATTTGCCGGCGGGTCAGCGGCGGCACGCTGGTTACCTGGGTCACCCTGCCCCTTGCGGGCTTCCAGTGGCTGGCGGGCTCGCCCCAGCGCTACATGGCGCCGCAGAGTTGCAGCCGGTATTTCTGTGGCAACTGTGGGGCGCATGTGGCGCTCGTGACCGCGCATAGCCCTGGAACGATCGATGTGACGGTGGCGACGCTGGATCATCCCGAGCGGGTGCCGGCCAATCGGCATATCTGGGTGGGGAGCCGGTTGCCGTGGTTGCAGGTGGATCAGGGGTTGCCGGAGGAGGACGAGGAAAGCCTTTGAGGTTTGGTGCTGGCTGTCGGGCTGCGAGACTTCTGTAGGAGCGGCCTTGTGCCGCGAATGGGCTGCAGAGCAGCCCCGGCGATTTTTGCGTCAACACTGAAATCCTGGGGCTGCTACGCAGCCCATTCGCGGCACAAGGCCGCTCCTACAGCGATGATGGTGGACCCATACCTCAGGGCAGCTGCAGCCCCCCGGCCGCCTTGTGCAACGCCCGCAGGTGCTCGCCCACCTGCTTGATATTGGCCTCCACCGCCTTGATCTCCCTGCCCCGCTCCGGCCCCAGCAGCGCCCTCACCTGCTGGTCCAGGTCGGTGCTCAGCCGCAGCAGCTGTGCCTGGCGCTCGCTGCTTACCTGCTCCAGCTGCTTGCGTTCGGCAGGCTGCGGCAGGCCGTAGCCCCCTGCCCCCAGCAACTCCGCCGGGCGGCTGAGGAAGCCGCTGTTGGCCAGCATCGCCTGCAAGGTCTCGTTGGCCTTGTCGAAGCTGCCGTCCTTGAGTGCCCGGCCGTTCAGGTACCGTTGCTTGACCTCGTCCTGGGCCAGCAACAGCTGGCGGCGCAGGCCGGCCTGCTCGAGCAGCAGCAAGGCCGCGCTGGTGCGCAGGTCGGCGCGGTCGAACCACTGGCGGCGCTGCTCGGCGTCCAGCGCCAGCCAGTCTTCCACGCTGGTCTGGCTGATCGGCAACTGCTTGCGCAGCACATCGAACATCGCCTGGTAGCGGTCGCGGTAGGAGTCGAAGCGATAACCCAGGCGCAGGGCCTCGCGCGGGTCGTCGAGCACGTGGGTATCGGCCAGTCCCCTGCCCTTGAGCACCTCCAGCAAGCCGTTGGGCATGATGCTGTCGAGGTCGTTCAGGCGCGGGTTGCCAGTGCCGCTGCGCAGCAGCTTGAGCGATTCCACGGCGCAGTTGTTGGACAGGAAGTAGTAGTTGCCGTCGTAGCTCCAGTGCATCTCGGCGGCCTGGCGCACCAGGTTCTCGATCTCGCCACGGCTGAGCTTGAGCGGCACCGAGGCCAGGCTGCGCAGCTCGGTCTTGGTGTATTCGTCGATCACCTGCCCCAGCGGTAGCACGAACAGCCGCGAGGGATAGGCGCCGGTCAGGCCGTCCCAGCTGGACAGCTGCACGTCGTTGACGAAGGCGCGGTACGACAGCACCAGGCTCTGGTCCAGGTCCAGGCGGCAGGCCGGCCCGCGCGGGCGGCCCGGGGCGCAGATCACCAGGCGCAGCATGCTGTGGCCCCAGCGGCTGACCCAGTTCTGGTTGGCCTCGGCCAGCAGGTAGTCCACCTCGTAGACCCGCTCCGGGTCGATCTCGCCCAATGGCTGGCGGGCGAAGTCGTTGCCGGCGTTGAGGAACGGCAGGCCCTTGGCGCAGGCATCCTGTTGCGGCGCCCAGCCGAAGTGCTCGCGCAGGTACTGGTTGAGCGCCGGGCGACGGCAGCCGTAGCTCGGGTCGAGGAGGAAGTACTCCATGTTGACCGCGATGAACTCCTTCGGGCTGCTCAGCTCGTAGGGATCCGGGCTGCGCACCAGCTGGCCGTTGTGCTGCTCGCGCTCGCCGCGCCGGCCGACGTACTGCGGCCAGCCGGCGAGGTCCAGCAGGCGCGGGTCGTCGCTCAGGGTGAAGCGGCGTTCGGCCTGGCCACGGCAGTCCTGCGGCAGCCCGACCTTGCCCAAAGCGCCCTGCTGGCGCTTGCAGCGGCTGATCAGCTGGCGCTCGGCGTCCGGCCACAGGCGCGCGCGGTCATAGATATGGGTGAGCTCGTGGAGCACGGTGGCCAGCAGTTCCTCGCGGACCGTGCCGTGGGGACGGTTGGTCTTCTCGCGGGCGGCACTGCCGTCGACCAGGCCCGGCAGCAGGCGCCGGTTGAGGTCCAGGCTGGCCACCGGAGAGGCCTGGCCGTAGGCGTCCTCGGGCATGCGCTCGGTCCAGCCGACCAGGATCTGCCGGTCCAGTTGCTGCTTGAAGCGCGGTGGCAGCTTGGCCATGGCTTCGTCGAGCAACGTCTGGGTCGCCTGCTGTTGCGCAGGGTCGAGACCGTCGCGCTGCAGTACCAGCTGCAGGTCGGCCAGGGCGGGCGTGCCGAGCAGCGTCAGGGCGCAGCCCAGCAGCCAGGCACGCACGCGCTTCACAGGGCGAGGATGGCTTCGGCCAGCACCTGGTCGCTGGCGTCACGGGCCTCGGGGACGCGGGCGCGCAGGGTGTCGAAGGCGGCCTCGAGCTGGGCACCGCGGATATCACCGTTGCTGGCGACGAAGCTGGCGGCGTCGTCGTGGGCTTCACGCACCACTTTCGAGTCGCGGATCGAGGTGGTGGTGTCGGAGGTGAAATCGATCGAACGGCCAAAGGCGCGGACGATGATGTTGCTGGTGGCCACCAGGGTGTGGGCCTGGGCCAGGTCGGCGAGCAGCAGCATGCCGAGGGTGGCGGCGATCAGCGGTTTACGCATGGAGCATCTCCGGAAATACAGGGGAGTCGAGTGTAGTTATTGGACGAGAATCGCTTCGGCCAGTTCACGGTCGCCGACAGAGTGCCGGGCGACGTTCTGGTGCAGCATGTCCAGCGCCGCCTGCAGGCGCGCGCCACGGATCCGGCCGTCGCTGGCGACGAACGCGGCGGCGTCGTCACGGGCGGCGGCGACCAGCTTGCGGTCGAACGGCGCGGCGCTGACCTGGCTGGTGACGTAGCCGCTGATGACCAGGCTCTGGGTAGTGGTATCCATGGCTTGGGCGCTGCTGATGCAGGCCAGGGCGAACAGTGAAGGCAACAGGTAACGCATGGGCGGTCTGGCGGCGATGGTCTCGGGCTGCGAAGGCTACCCCGGATCCACTGGCCGGGCCAGTGAATCCGGGCAGTGCGGGGCTCAGATGGCGAGGATGGCGCGGGCCAGCTGCGCGTCGCTGGCCTGCAGCTCCGGCAGTTGCTGGCGAATGTGCACGAACGCGCTCTCCAGCTTGGCGCCGCGGATGGCACCGTCGCTGCCGACGAAGCTGGCGGCATCGTCACGGGCGGCCTTGACGATCTTGTCGTCGCGGAACGAGGAGGAGATGTCGGAGGTGGCGTCGGTGGAGGCGGCTACCGCGCCCACCACGGCGTCGGTGGTGACGACGAAGCTGGTGGCATTGGCTGCGCCGGCGAGCGACAGCAGCAAGGCGGCGCCAAACAGGTGATAACGGGACATGGTCGGGGACTCCTGCACTGGGTCTGGATAGTTCTGCTTATCGGACGCTCGCTTGGCTCGTCACGGTACTTTTCTCTGCCAGGCGTGTAGGACAAGCGTAACACGCGCTGGTTCGGGCGTTTGGTTCGAGAAAAGATCACAAATCGTAACTGTACCTGTCCATTTGTGATTAATTAAAACTGTGTTGTTCTGTTGTGCGGCCGCTCTAGCCCGGGCTTAAAACAAAAAACCCGTCGCAGTTTCCTGCAACGGGTTCTTGTGAATTCGCGGTGCCGGCCTGGGCCGGCGCTTAGCGCCAGAACGGCTTGCTCAGCTCTTCGTAGCGCTGCGACTCGCTGATGCCGGCGTCGGCCAACAGGCGGGAGTCCAGGCGCGCCAGCTGGCGGCGGCTGGCCATGCGGCGCTGCCACAGTACCAGGGTGGACAGGACGCGCAGCGGCAGGGCGGCGTTGGAAGCTTGGGCGTTTTCGAAAACCAGACCGGAACTGAGGGTACGTTCCATGATGTGTCATCCTTCCGCTTGTGGCGGCATTAGGGAGTGATTTAACTGGTGCCCATCTTCCTCTTCTCTCGTCCAGAACAGTAGGTACAGTTCAGGTGTATTGTGAGGGGGCAGTTAACTGTTGGAAGGGACTGTTGCACTGGTTATTGAGGGAACTGTACTGGTGCGCACTGGTTTGGTGCGATTTTGTGGTGTTGGTGGGGAAATGGTAAGCAGGGAGTGATGTTTTTGGCGGTACAGTAGTACAGTTTTAGATATGTTTTGGCTTGAAAGTGTTCGACGACAGAGTTGCAGCGCCTATGAAATCGAGCGCCGCCCGCGCGGCGCATCGCGGCACAAGGCCGCTCCTACATCTGTTTCGGGCCAGTCAATCCTGTGCCATTACCTGGTCCGCCTTGTTTTTACGACGCAATTTCAATGTGGACACCACTGCCGCTTCACCTGCCTCAAGACATGCACCAAGGCGGGCAACCATGGCCTGACAGGTTAGGCACGTTGCAATAAATGTAGGAGCGGGCTTGTCCCGCGATGCGCCGCGCGGGCGGCGCTCGGTCTCAAGGGCGCTGCAAGACCATCGCCAGGCACCTGTCCGCCATTACGCGATCCCCAAACCCCTCACGCCGACACCGCCGCCCCCCGCGCCCGCTCGGCCTTGCCCAGCAACCGCTTCATCCGCCACTCAAAGCCGAACGTCAGCGCCACCGCCGCGCAAGCCAGGCCCAGTGCCAGCCCCCACCAGATACCCTGCGCGCCGCCCCCGAGGTTGAAAGCAAACAGCCACGCGCTCGGCGCGCCCACCAGCCAGTAGCACACCAGGCCGATCAGGAACGTGGTCTTGGCGTCCTTCAAACCACGGATAGAACCCATGGCGATGGTCTGCACGCCGTCGAACAGCTCGAACCACGCCGCCACCATCACCAACTGTACCGCCAGCATGAAGATCGCCGCGAAGGCCGGGTCGTTACGGTCGATGAACAGCCCGACCAGGGCGTCCGGCAGCAACCAGAACAGTGCGGCGAAGGCGAACATCAGCGAGGCGCCGAAACTGATCCCCACGCGCCCGGCGCTGCGCGCCGCCAACAGGTTGCCGGCACCATAGTAGAGACCGACGCGCATGGTCACCGCATAAGAAAGGCCGGTCGGTACCATGAACGCGGTCGAGACGATCTGCAGGGCGATCTGGTGCGCCGCCAGTTCCGTGCTGCCCAGCACGCCCATGCACAGGGCGGCGAAGGCGAACAGGCCCACTTCGACCATATAGGTGCCGCCGATCGGCAGCCCCAGTCGCCACAACTCGCGCAGCGCCGGCAGGGAAGGGCGCGACAGGCCCTTGCGCAGCGGGTAGGCGGCATAGGCCTTGTACCAGCGTATATAAAGCGCGAGGGCGATGGCCATGCCCAGGGTCACCACCGCGGTGACCAGGCCGATACCCATCAGCCCGAGCTTGGGCAGGCCGAACATGCCCTCGATCAGCGCATGGTTGAGCAGGTAGTTGGCCACCGTGCCCACCAGGCTGATGACCATCACCGGGGTCGAGTGGCCCAGGGCGCTGGTGAAGCCGCGCAGGGCCATGAAGGTCATGTAGCCGGGGAGGGCGAGCGGCAGCAGGGTGAGCAGCTGCATCGCAGAATCGACGTTCTCCGGCTTCTGGCCGAACAGCAGCAGCACCGGCTTGAGGTTCCACATCACCAGCGCCGAGACCAGCGCCAGGCCCCAGGCCAGCCACAGGCCGCTCTGGGCCAGGCGGGTGACGCCCTCGGTGTCGTTGGCGCCCTTGCGGATCGCCACCAGCGTGCCGACCGCGGCGATCACGCCCAGGCAGAAGATCGACACGAACGAGTAGCTCGCCGCGCCCAGGCCGCCACCGGCCAGGGCCTGGGGACTGATGCGGGCCATCATCAGGGTGTCGGTGAGCACCATCAGCATGTGCGCCAACTGCGAGGCGATCAGCGGCCCGGCCAGGCGCAGCAAAGCCTTGAGTTCAGTGGTGGGCGCAACATGCATGGGGGCGGTCCTTCTGGATGATTCGGGGAAGCGAGCCGTCGATTCTGAGGCCTCGGTCAGCTTTGCACAAAAGGATAAATGCGATCACTGACATGAGTATGACTCATGCATGTATGATCCTGTGTATCCGACCTACGCCCCGCCTGACAGGTGCGCCATGACCCGCCAACTGCCTCCGCTCTATGCGCTGCGCGCATTCGAAGCCGCCGCCCGGCTGAGCTCTTTTACCCGTGCCGGGGAAGAACTGTCGATCACCCAGAGCGCGGTCAGCCGGCATATCCGCACCCTCGAGGAGCATTTCGCCTGCCGCCTGTTCGTGCGCAGCGGCCGCAGCCTGCAACTGACCGAGGCCGCACGCATGCTGCTGCCGGGAGTGCGCGACGGCTTCGCCTCGTTGGAGCGGGCCTGCGACGCCTTGCGCGGCGAGGACGACATCCTGCGCATGAAGGCGCCCTCGACCCTGACCATGCGCTGGCTGCTGGCGCGCCTGAGCCGTTTTCGCCACCTGCAGCCGGGCAACGAGGTGCAGCTGACCAGCGCCTGGATGGATGTCGATCATGTCGACTTCAACCAGGAGCCATTCGACTGCGCGGTGCTGCTCAGCGATGGCAGCTTCCCGGCGGACTGGGAGGTGCGCCGGTTGTTCTCCGAGTTGCTGATCCCGGTGGGCGCGCCGGACCTGCTCGACGACGCGCCTTGGGACGAGCGGCGCCTGGCGGGCATCGAACTGCTGCACCCCACGCCGGACAAGCGCGACTGGCGTGCCTGGCTGGCGCGCATGGGGCTGACCGACAAAGTCTCGCTCAAGGGCGGGCAGGTGTTCGACACCCTGGAGTTGGGCATGATCGCCGCGGCACGGGGCTATGGGATCTCCATGGGCGACCTGCTGATGGTGGCCGAGGACGTGGCCCAGCGCCGGCTGAGCCTGCCCTGGCCGACCGCGGTGGCCAGTGGCATGGACTACTACCTGGTGTGGCCGCGGACCCGGCCGGGCGGGGAGCGGTTGCGCAGGTTGAGTGTATTCCTGCAGGAGGCGGCGGCGGCGATGGACCTGCCGGCTGTGCAGGTGCTGTCGGCGCAAGGCTGAGGACCATCGCGGGGCAAGCCCGCTCCCACGCTGATGATGCCTGCAACTCTGTTCCCCGGGCGACAGTGCAACCCAAAGCGCTGGGTAATCACCTAAGCAGAGCGACAGGGCCCTGTCGCAAGAAAACGTTTGCGAATATCCCGGTCCGGCACTCAAGTATTTCCTACAGACGCCGATCAACTTGCACCAGCGTCCCGGAAGAGGACGCGATTCCCCGTCGATATGCAGCGGGCGGTCAGCGTGATCAGGACGATCCCGGCCTCTTGCCAGGAGCCTTGCCATGTCTCAACCGCGTGCCCGAATCGCCTCGCAGCTCGGGATTGCCCTCGCCATCGTGCTGGCGCTGGTGATCACCGGCAGTACCCTGTTCGCCCTGCGTTCGCTGGACGACGCCAACCTCACCACCCGCCAGGCGCACCTGGCCAGCGAGGCGCGCCTGCTGGCCGACCAGCTCGACACCTTCCACGGCTCGCTCAAGGACAACACCCAGCGCCTGAGCGGCCTGTTCGAGCGCCGATTCGCCTCGGGGCTGGCGTTGCGCGCCGGTGAGACGGTCAACGTCGCCGGTGCCGCGACACCGGCGCTGTACCTGGGCGACCACCTGCTGAACAACGATTTCCGCCAGGTCGACGAGTTCCAGCAGATGACCGCCGGGGTGGCGACCCTGTTCGTGCGCAGCGGCGATGATTTCGTGCGCATCAGCACCAGCCTGACCAAGCAGGACGGCAGCCGCGCCATCGGCACCCAGCTCGATCGCCAGCATCCGGCCTACGCCAAGCTGATGGCCGGGCAGACCTACGTCGGCCGCGCCGTGCTGTTCGAGCGCAACTACATGACCCGCTATGTGCCGGTGCGTGACGGCGGTGGCAGGGTGATCGCGGTGCTGTTCGTCGGTTTCGACTACACCGACGCGCAGAACGCCCAGTTCGCCAACCTCAAGCGCTTTCGCATCGGCCAGACCGGTTCGCTGGCGTTGCTGGACGAGCAGGGCAAGTGGCTGGTGCCGCCGGCCGAGGTACGTGACGGCGAGGCGGCGGCCCAGGCGGTCAAGGCGCTCAAGCCGGGGGTAGGGCAGTTCTGGGCCGGTGCCGGCGAGCCGGTGTTCAGCGTCACCGAGCCGTTCGCCGAGGGCCCGTGGACCGTGGTG
This sequence comes from Pseudomonas sp. RtIB026, assembly GCF_016861355.2. Lineage (NCBI taxonomy): Bacteria > Pseudomonadati > Pseudomonadota > Gammaproteobacteria > Pseudomonadales > Pseudomonadaceae > Pseudomonas > Pseudomonas sp. RtIB026. The sequence goes on from NZ_AP023348.2 coordinate 770,256, forward strand.
GCAAGCATGCCCGAGGGCGAGATCCGCGAAGTGACCTGGAGCGTCGGCCTGCGCCTGGCCATCGGCAGCGTGCTGGCGATGCTGCTGGCCGTGGCCGCCACCCTCTGGCTGCTGCGGCGCAAGCTGCGCCCGCTGGGCGACCTGGTGCGCCAGGCCGAAGCCCTCGGCGCCGGCGACCTGAATGCCCGGCTGAGCGTCACCAGCCAGGATGAAATCGGCCAGCTGGCCCGCAGTTTCAACCAGATGGGCGAGGCGCTGGCGACCATGGTCGAGCATATCCGCACCGCCTCAGACCAGGTCAGTGGCCGCGCCCGTTCGCTGTCGGGCCTGTCGTCCGGCGCCTGCGAGGGCATGGACCAGCAGTCCGGCGAGATCACCAGCATGGCCGGCGCGGTGGAAGAGTTCAGCGCCACCTCGATGAACATCGCCGACAACATGGCTGGCACCGAGCGCATGGCCCGCGACAATGCCCAGCAGACCCGTATCGGCCGCAGTGCCATGGACGAAGCCTCGGTTTCCCTGCGGCAGATCGCCGAGGCGTTGGGCGGAACCGCCAGTGTAATGGACACCCTGGGCGCCCGCTCGCAGGAGATCGGCGGGATTGTCGGCGTGATCACCTCGATCGCTGAGCAGACCAACCTGCTGGCGCTGAACGCCGCCATCGAGGCGGCGCGCGCCGGCGAGCAGGGCCGTGGATTCGCCGTGGTTGCCGACGAGGTCCGTGGCCTGGCCGCGCGTACCCGCCAGGCCACCGACGAGATCTCGGGCATGATCGCCAGCATCCAGCAGCAGACCGGCCATGCCATCAGCACCCTGGAGCAGGGCAACCAGCTGATGCAGGAAGGCCTGGCGCGCAACGACAAGGTGGCCGAGGCCCTGGCCCGGATCGACGAGCAGAGCAGGGTGGCGGGCGAGCAGTTCGCTGTCATCAGCACCGCGACCCAGGAGCAGAGCAGCACCGCGACGGTGCTCAGCCGCAATCTGCAGAGCATCGCCCAGGCCAATAGCGAGCAGCGTGATGTGGCCAATGAACTGGCCATGACGGCCCGCGAGCTGGAAGGGCTGGCGGGGCAGTTGCGCCAGGAAGTGGATCGGTTCCGTACCCACCGGTAGTGCACTGGGGCTGCCTTGCAGCCCGTTCGCGGCACAAGGCCGCTCCTAAAGGCGAGCACGTTCCCATGTAGGAGCGGCCTTGTGCCGCGAAAGGGCCGCGAAGCGGCCCCAGCAGTTTCAAACCCTACAGAGTCCCCAGACCCAACGCCTGCGCACACGCCTGCAACGACCTGCGCTCGCTCTGCGCATACAGCGCCAGCTCATCCTGCACCTGCAACCCCAGCGCCTGCTCGAAGGCCTCGCGGTTGGCGTTGCTGCCATAGTCGGCCTGCCCATCATCCCCCAGGTTGGACTGGAAGATCCCCGCCGCGCTCACCGGCAGGAAATCCTCGTACACCAGCGCCTCGAAATGCACGTGCCCGGCGTCGATCAACCCCTGCAGGGTGGTCGGGCGATCCTGTTGCCCACGCTCGGCCAGGCCTTTCTCGGTGGCGAAGTAGCGGAAGTACGCCAGCCCCTGCTCGCGCATCTGCGCCAGGTCATCCGGAAACGCGGCGAAGTGCTCCGCAAGCAGCGCCCTGTATCGCTCGGCATTGGCCTCCGCCGGCGCGCCGCCCAGGGCTGCGCGGGTCGCATCCAGAAGACGGTCGTACAGCTGGCGCCCCTTGGGCGTCAGCGCCGCGCCGCGCTGTTCGATCTCGCCGAAGCGCGCCGTGTGGCTGCCCTGGGCATCGCTGAAGGCGACCTTTTCCTGCAGGGCCTTGAAGCTGGTCTGGCGCAGCAGGATCGGCTGGCGCCGGGTGGGCGGCCCTTCGATCACGGCTTTGGGCGGGATGCCCTTGGCCGGCATGCCGAGCTGGATCGCGTCGATGTCCAGGGTGCGCGGGGTCAGGTGGTTGATATGCGGGCCTTTGAATGCCACTACGTCGGCAATCAGCCGGTGCTGGTCGTGCAACTGTTGGTACTGCTCGGCGCTGACCGTGGCGTCCTGGTGCCAGCGGAAGGTGTGCAGCGCCTCCTGGACGAAGGTCTCGGCATCGCTCGCGCCCAGGCCGCCGTCGCGTTCGCATTGGGCGATCAGTTCGAGTACGCGGGGGGTGAAGATCTGCCGTTTCTCCAGGATGCCCTGGGCCAGTGCGCGCAGTTGCGGGTTGTCGATCAGCTCCAGGCGCAGCAGCGAGGTGAACACGCGGAACGGGCTGATGTGCAGCGACTGTTCGTGCACGGCGCGAAATGCGGTGGAGTGCACCGGTACGCCAGCCGAGCTCAGGTCGTAGTAGCCGACCGGCTGCATGCCCATCACCGCGAACAGGCGGGCGATGGTGGCCAGTTCCTCGGCGGTGCCCACGCGGATGGCGCCGTGGCGCTCCTGGTCGAGGCGTTCGATCTCGCCGGTCCAGCGCAAGGCCTCGGCCACCTTGGGCTGTGCGGCCATGACCTGCTGGTTGGTCTCACTCACCAGCTCGAGCAGCGTGCCGTACAGGGGGACTTCCTGCTTGTACATGAGCGACATGGCGGCAGAGAACTGCGCGCGGATGCTGTCGGGGCTGACGAAATCGTGGGCGGGCATCGCAAGCTTCCTGGGTGAGTGGAGGACACTTACATGAAAACTGGGAATGGAGCCGGCGTACAAGCGAAAAAAAGTGCGGGTTTCATTCCTTTTTTGATCGACCTTGAGGGCCATGGGGCTGCTTTGCAGCCCTTTCGCGGCACAAGGCCGCTCCTACAGGCGAGCGCGTTCCCATGTAGGAGCGGCCTTGTGCCGCGAAAGGGCCGCAAAGCGGCCCCGGCGATCTCAAGCCTGCAGTTGTTCCCGAACCCACTCCACCAACGCCCGCACCTTCGGCACCTCCGCCGCATGCTCGGCATACGCCAGGTAATGCGCGCCATTGCTCTTCATTGCATGGTCCCAGGCCAGCACCAGGCTGCCCTCGGCCAGCTCCCGGGCCACCAGGTAACGCGGCACCAGCGCCACCCCGCACCCAGCCTGCGCCGCGCTCAAGGCCATGTAGAAGGTGTCGAAGCGCGGCCCGTGGTAGCTGTTGTCGGTGTGCAGCCCTTGCTCCAGGAACCACGCGTGCCAGGCCTCCGGGCGCGAGGTGCTCTGCAGCAATACCAGCTCCGCCACCGCACCCGCGTCAGGCAGTGTGCGCCCTTGCAACAGCTCCGGCGCGCACACCGGCACCACCTCTTCGCCGAACAGCTCGACGCAGGTCGCCCCGGGCCAGGTACCCTGGCCATAGAAGAACACCACGTCGGCCGACCCCTGCAACAGGGCGAACGGCTCCATTTCGTTGCGGATATCCAGGTGGATATTCGGGTGGCGCTTGCCGAAGCCTTTTAGGTGCGGAATCAGCCAGCGCACGCCGAAACTCGGTTGAGTGGCTACCTTCAATACTTCGGTCTGCGAGCCATAGCTCAGGACATAGCGGCTGGACATGTCCACCTGGGTGAGGATCTTGTTCACCTCGGCCAGGTACAGGCTGCCGGCGGGGGTCAGTTGCAGGCGTCGGCGGATGCGCAGGAACAGGTGGTGGCGCAGCATCTCCTCGAGCTGCGCCACCTGCTTGCTCACCGCGCTCTGGGTCAGGTGCAGCTCCTCGGCGGCACGGGTGAAGCTCAGGTGGCGGGCTGCGGCCTCGAAGCACTGCAGGGCGGTCATGGACGGAACCAGGCGTTTGGACATAAGCGGTCTCGGCGGCTGAAATCATTACCTGGCGGAATGATATGCGGAATAAAGGTCGTTTGTTGCACCTGTGTAATCGGATTAATACTGACCCACATCCTTTTCCACCCCTTCACCCGATGAAAGGAGAAGCACAATGGTTGCTGCACTGCTCGAGCGTCTTGGCGTTGCCGCCGCGGCTCACACCCAGGGCGACTACCCTGTTCATACCCCGATCGACGGCAGCCGCATCGCTTCGGTGAAGCTGCTCGGCAAGGCCGACACCATTGCCCGCATCGACCAGGCGCAACAGGCCTTCGAAACCTGGCGCAGCGTGCCGGCCCCGCGTCGCGGCGAACTGGTGCGCCTGTTTGGCGAGGTGCTGCGCGAGCACAAGGCCGACCTCGGTGAATTGGTCTCCATCGAAGCCGGCAAGATCACCCAGGAAGGCCTGGGCGAAGTGCAGGAAATGATCGACATCTGCGACTTCGCCGTCGGCCTGTCGCGCCAGCTGTACGGCCTGACCATCGCCTCCGAGCGCCCGGGCCACCACATGCGTGAAACCTGGCACCCGCTGGGTGTAGTGGGGGTGATCAGCGCCTTCAACTTCCCGGTGGCGGTATGGGCGTGGAACACCGCGCTGGCGCTGGTGGCCGGTAACGCCGTGGTGTGGAAACCGTCCGAGAAGACTCCGCTGACCGCCCTGGCCTGCCAGGCACTGTTCGACAAGGCCGTGAAAGCCTTCGGCGATGCGCCGGCTGGCCTGGCGCAACTGGTGATCGGTGGCCGCGAAGCAGGCGAAGCCCTGGTCGACGACCCACGTGTGCCGCTGGTCAGCGCCACCGGCAGCACCCGCATGGGCCGTGAAGTCGGCCCGCGGGTCGCCGCGCGATTCGGGCGCAGCATCCTCGAGCTGGGCGGCAACAACGCCATGATCCTGGCCCCGAGCGCCGACCTCGACCTGGCCGTGCGCGGCATCCTGTTCTCAGCGGTCGGCACCGCCGGCCAGCGCTGCACCACCCTGCGCCGCCTGATCGTCCACCGTTCAATCAAGGACGAAGTGGTCGCCCGGGTCAAAGCCGCCTACGCCAAGGTGCGCATCGGCGACCCGCGCAAGGACAACCTGGTCGGCCCGCTGATCGACAAGCAGTCGTTTGATTCCATGCAGGGCGCGCTGGCCAAGGCCCGCGACGAGGGCGGCCAGGTGTTCGGTGGCGAGCGCCAGCTGGCCGAGCAGTATCCGAACGCCTACTACGTGTCGCCGGCCATTGCCGAGATGCCGGCCCAGAGCGACGTGGTTCGCCACGAGACCTTCGCACCGATCCTCTACGTGGTGGCCTACGACGACTTCGAAGAGGCCCTGCGCCTGAACAACGAGGTGCCGCAAGGCCTGTCGTCGTGCATTTTCACCACCGACATCCGTGAGGCCGAGCGTTTCCAGAGCGCCTCGGGCAGCGATTGCGGCATCGCCAACGTCAATATCGGCACCAGCGGCGCGGAGATCGGCGGGGCGTTCGGGGGTGAGAAGGAGACCGGGGGCGGGCGTGAGTCCGGGTCGGATGCGTGGAAGGGTTATATGCGTCGGCAGACTAATACCGTGAACTATTCGCGGGAACTGCCGCTGGCGCAGGGTATCGTGTTCGACTGATGATCGCAGGCGGGGGCTTTGCCCCCGTTTCGCGGCACAAGGCCGCTCCTACAAAGGCAACGCGCTTCCTTGTAGGAGCGGCCTTGTGCCGCGAAAGGGCCGCGCAGCGGCCCCATGGGCAAGAAGAACAACAGCTGGAGCCGGGCCATGTCCGAACTGCGTCAAGAATGTCTGTGGGAACACGTCACCCAGTCGACCGTCGCCGCACAGGCCCTGGCCGGCGAGCACAAGGCCGATGTCTGCGTGATCGGCGGCGGCATTACCGGCCTGTCGGCGGCGATCCACCTGCTGGAGCAGGGCAAGTCGGTGATCCTGCTGGAAGCCTGGAAGATTGGCCACGGCGGCTCCGGGCGCAACGTCGGCCTGGTCAACGCCGGCACCTGGATCCGCCCCGACGACGTCGAGGCCACCCTCGGCCACAAGCAGGGCAGCCGCCTGAACAAGGTGCTCGGCGAGGCCCCGGGTGAAGTGTTCGCCATGATCGAACGGCTGGGCATCGACTGCCAGGCCCGGCACCAGGGCACCTTGCACATGGCGCACAACGCCACCGGCATCGCCGACCTTGAGGCCCGCCACCAGCAATGGACCCGGCGCGGCGCCGACGTCGAGCTGCTGACCGGCGCGCAATGCCAGGAATATTGCGGTACCGACAAGATTTCCGCCGCGCTGCTCGACCGCCGCGCTGGCACCATCAACCCCATGGGCTATACACAAGGCCTGGCCGCCGCCGTGAACCGGCTGGGCGGCAAGCTGTTCCAGCAGTCCTCGGTCGAAGGGCTGGAGCGCGACGGCGATGCCTGGCGAGTGAAGACTGCGCGCGGCGCGGTGCGCGCCGACAAGGTGGTGATTTCCACTGGCGCCTACACCGAAGGCGACTGGAGCAACCTGCAGAAGCACTTCTTCCGCGGCTATTACTACCAGGTCGCCTCCAAGCCCCTGCACGGCGCCGCCGCCGACAAGGTCCTGCCCCATGGCCAGGGCTCGTGGGACACCCGCACCGTGCTCAGCAGCATCCGCCGCGACGACCAGGGCCGCCTGCTGCTCGGCAGCCTCGGCCGGGTCGACAACAAGCCGGCGTGGTTCGTGCGCAGCTGGGCCGACCGTATCCAGAGCCACTACTACCCGGCGCTGGGCAAGGTCGAGTGGGAGATGCACTGGACCGGTTGCATCGACTTCACCCCGGACCACCTGATGCGCCTGTTCGAACCGGCGCCGGGGTTGGTGGCGGTGACCGGCTACAACGGGCGCGGCAACACCACCGGCACGGTGATCGGCCGGGCGTTTGCCGAGTTTCTGCTTAAGGATGATCCGGACAGCCTGCCGATTCCGTTCTCGCCGATGAGACCGGTGAGCGCGCCGTCCTTGCGCACGGCGTTCTATGAATCGGGGTTCTCGCTGTATCACGCAGGGCAGTGTCTGCGGGTGGTGCTGTAGGTACTGGCGCACCTGTAGGAGCGGCCTTGTGCCGCGAAAGGGCCGCAAAGCGGCCCAAGCGATTCTTGCTTCAACGCTGAAACCCTGGGGCCGCTTCGCAGCCCTTTCGCGGCACAAGGCCGCTCCTACAGGGGGATGGCGGTGCTTGGCTACTTGTGCAGCCAGCTCAGGAACCCACCTTTCTTCACTGCCGCCGGCTTCTGCAGCAGCAGTGACTCGCGCTTCTGCCGGCGGAACCGCTGCAGCTTGGTCAGCGCCGACTTCACATCCCCGCTCTCGGTCAGGCAACCGCGCACCTGTTCCTTGTCAATCCGATAGAGCATGCAGCCGCTCAGGGCGCGGAACTCGACCGGAGACGCCTCGTCGTCCACCAGCCCCTCCAGCCCCAGCACCTCCCCAGGCCCCATGCGCCCGCCTTCGATCAACCGCTCGCCGTCGCGCACCGAGGCCAGCACCACGCCACGGCTGATCAGCAGCACATGCTCCGAGCGCTCGCCGATGCCGAGGATGACCTGGTCGGCCAGGTACTCCACCGTGGTCATGCGCTGGCTCAGGGCATCGCGCTCTTCGTTGCTCAGTGAGCGGAACACCCGCACTTCCTCCAGCAGCTCGCGCTGGCGGCTGCGCACGGGGGCGCCGAGCTCGGTATTCCAGGTCACGCCGCTGGCTTCCAGGTGGCGGTGGGCCAGGTCGAACAGCTGGTTGCGCACCTCGGTCTTGCGCGACATCTCGGCGATGAAGCCACTGGCCTCGTACTCCACCGACTCCAGGCTCGAAGCCTTCACCGTGACCTTGGGCGCCGGCTTGTCGAGCAGGATGCTGGTGCCTTGCAGGGTCTTTTCCAGCGCATCGAACACCCGCTGCGGACGCACCTTGGCCGGCACCACCACGCTGATCGACACCCCATGCACCTCGGCCGGGCGGCTGAAATTGAGGATCTTGGCCTTGGCCGCCACCGAGTTGGGGATCACCGCCAGGCTGCTGTTGCCGGTGATCAGGCGGGTGGCCCGCCAGTCGATGTCGACCACCTTGCCCTCGGTGCCGTCGATCGAGATCGCGTCGCCGATCTGGTAGGGCCGCGTGGTGTTCAGCACGATGCCGGAGAACACGTCGGCCAGGGTGCTCTGCAACGCCAGGCCGATGACGATGGCCATCACCCCGGAGGTCGCCAGCAGGCCCTTGACCGGCAGTTGCATCACATAGGCCGCCGCCGCCACCGCCGCGACCAGGAAGATCAGCGCCCCGACCACATCCTGCAGCAGGCGCCCGCCGTGGCTGCCGCGTGCCACCAGCAACAGGCCGAACACCACCGTCACCGTGCGCGCGCCGAACAGCCACCAGCCGATCGCCAGCACCGTGGCCATCAGGTTGCGCGAGACATCGTCGGCCCAGGGCGGGGGTTGCAGCGGGCTCATGCCCGCCGTCAGCAGCACCGCGCTGAACAGCAGGAAGCACACCAGCCGCGTGGCGATACGCCAGGCCCGGTGGTGCAGCGGGATCAACTGCCAGAGCAGCAGGTCGAGCAGGATCAGCAAGGTGCCGAGCAACAGCGGGTATGACTGGATGAACGCCAGCATGGTGGTCTCGGTGCGGGGGAGGGCTGTGGGTAGTAATAGAGCAGGTTGGGGTGGCAGGCAATGGGGTGGCGATAGTGCTGATGGCCTCTTCGCGGGTAAACCCGCTCCCACAGGTTCTTCGCCACCTTCAAGGCCTGTGCGATCCCTGTGGGAGCGGGTTTACCCGCGAAGAAGCCAGCACGCCCAATCGTTCATAAAATAGAACGCTACAGCCAAATTTCGCTATCTACCGCCACAAAGGTCCAGGTTTTAATCTTCTCCCATCAACGCGAAACACCCACCCCACTGAAGATCGAAACCCAAGGAGCACCGGCAATGAACAACTTCAAATACAACCGCCTGAACAAAGACGACGCCGCCGTACTGCTGGTCGACCACCAGGCCGGCCTGCTGTCCCTGGTCCGCGACATCGAGCCGGACCGCTTCAAGAACAACGTGCTGGCCCTGGCGGACCTGGCCAAGTACTTCAACCTGCCGACCATCCTCACCACCAGCTTCGAGCAAGGCCCCAACGGCCCGCTGGTGCCGGAACTCAAGGAACTGTTCCCGGATGCCCCGTACATCGCTCGCCCCGGCCAGATCAACGCCTGGGACAACGAAGACTTCGTCAAGGCGGTGAAGGCCACCGGCAAGAAGCAGCTGATCATCGCCGGCGTGGTGACCGAAGTGTGCGTGGCCTTCCCGGCGCTGGCGGCCCTGGAAGAAGAGTTCGAGGTGTTCGTGGTCACCGATGCTTCCGGCACCTTCAACGAAATGACCCGCGATGCTGCCCACGACCGCATGAGCCAGGCCGGCGCGCAACTGATGACCTGGTTCGGCGTCGCCTGTGAGCTGCACCGCGACTGGCGCAACGACGTCGAAGGGCTGGCCGCGCTGTTCTCCAACCACATCCCGGACTACCGCAACCTGATCACCAGCTACAACGCCCTGACCGCCGGCAAGTAAGCCGCCGCCAGCCTGGCACCGCGAGGTGCCAGGCAAGGCAGCACACCCATCCAATCCAGCGCTCGTCTGCTGTTGCACAGTGGATGCAGGCCAGCTCATCTCCAGGGAATGTCAGCGATGAACACCGCAACCGAAGGCAACCGCAGCGTCGTCACGCTGGTGATCCAGCACAAGGTCCGTGCCCAGGCGCTGGTGCACTACGAAACCTGGCTCAAGCGCGCCGTGACTACCGCTCGCCAGCAGCCCGGTCATCTGGACGTCAATGTCATCCGCCCGGACGACGGCGGTCGCCACTTCACCACCGTGGTGCGCTTCGCCGACGCCGGCCTGCTGCAGGCCTGGGTCAACTCTGCCGAGCGTCAGGCGCTGATCAGTGAAGTGCTGCCACTGTTGGAAGACGGCGACCAGACCCAGGTGCACGATGACCCGGAATTCTGGTTCACCCCGCCCAGCGTCGGCGCCGCGCAACCACCGCGCTGGAAACAGGCCCTGCTGACCTACCTGGTGATCTGCCCGATGACCCTGGTCATTCCCCAGCTGCTGGCGCCGCTGTTTGCCCGCTATCCGCTGCTGGGTGGCCAGATCACCGGCAACTTGATCACCAACCTGTTCGTCATCTTGCCCGTGGTGTTCTACATCATGCCCTGGGTGACCCGCCGCTGCGCCGGCTGGTTGCGCCGCTGAGCGCCCGCCGTGATCCATTGCTAGCCTTCAACCGCCTGCCGATCACCCACCCGGACGGAGAGCACCATGAGCCAGGACCCTACCGACCAGAGCCGCCGCAAGTTTCTCGCCACCAGCACCGTGCTCGGTGCCGCCGGCGCGCTGTGGAGCGCATTGCCGTTCACCGATTCCGCCCATGCCGCCCTTTCAGGAGATCCCATGAACGCCGACCTCATCTTGTTCAATGGCAAGTTGCACACCGTTGACCGCGAGAAGCCCACCGCCAGCGCCGTCGCCATCAAGGACGGCAAGTTCCTCGCCGTGGGCAGCGACGCCGAAGCCATGGCCCACAAGGGGACCGCCACGCAGATCATCGATCTCAAGCAGCGCACGGTGATCCCCGGCCTTAACGACTCGCACCTGCACCTGATCCGCGGCGGCCTGAACTACAACCTCGAACTGCGCTGGGAAGGCGTGCCGTCGCTGGCCGACGCCCTGCGCATGCTCAAGGACCAGGCCGAGCGCACGCCGACCCCGCAGTGGGTGCGCGTGGTCGGTGGCTGGAACGAGTTCCAGTTCGCCGAGAAACGCATGCCCACGCTGGAAGAGATCAACCAGGCCGCGCCGGACACCCCGGTGTTCCTGCTGCACCTCTACGACCGCGCGCTGCTCAACCGTGCCGCGCTCAGGGCAGTGGGCTACAGCAAGGACACGCCCAATCCCCCGGGTGGCGAGATCCAGCGCGACAAGTTCGGCAATCCCACCGGCATGCTCATCGCCCGGCCCAACGCCACCATTCTCTACGCCACCCTGGCCAAGGGGCCGAAGCTGCCGCTGGAGTACCAGGTCAACTCCACCCGCCAGTTCATGCGCGAGCTCAACCGCTTGGGTCTGACCAGCGCCATCGATGCCGGCGGCGGCTACCAGAACTACCCGGACGACTACCAGGTGATCCAGGAGCTGGCCAATAACGACCAGCTGACCGTGCGCATCGCCTACAACCTGTTTACCCAGAAGCCCAAGGAAGAACTGGCCGACTTCAAGAACTGGACGCAGAAGGTCAAGCCGGGCGACGGCAACGACTTCTTCCGCCACAACGGCGCCGGCGAGATGCTGGTGTTCTCCGCCGCCGACTTCGAGGACTTCCTCGAACCACGCCCGGACCTGCCGCAGACCATGGAGCAGGAGCTGGAGCCGGTGGTGCGTCACCTGGTCGAGCAGCGCTGGCCGTTCCGCCTGCACGCCACCTACGACGAGTCGATCTCGCGCATGCTCGACGTATTCGAGAAGGTCAACCGCGACATCCCGTTCAATGGCCTGCCGTGGTTCTTCGACCATGCCGAAACCATCACCCCGCAAAACATCGAGCGGGTCCGGGCACTGGGCGGTGGCATCGCCATCCAGGACCGCATGGCCTTCCAGGGTGAGTATTTCGTCGACCGTTATGGCGCCAAGGCCGCCGAACACACCCCACCGATCAAGCGCATGCTCGACATGGGCGTGCCGGTGGGGGCGGGCACCGACGCTACCCGGGTGTCCAGCTACAACCCGTGGACTTCGCTGTACTGGATGGTCAGCGGCAAGACCGTCGGCGGGCTGGAACTGTATCCGGAAGGCCTGAGCCGCGAGACCGCGCTGCAGCTGTTCACCCATGGCAGCGCCTGGTTCTCCAGCGAGCAGGGCAAGAAGGGGCAGATCAAGGTCGGCCAGCTTGCGGACCTGGCGGCGCTGTCGCTGGACTTCTTCAGCGTTGATGAAGAGGCGATCAAGGGCATCGAGTCGGTGCTGACCATCGTCGACGGCAAGGTGGTGTACGGCGCCGCCGAGTTCGACAAGCTGGGCCCTGCGCAGGTGCCGGTGTTGCCGGAGTGGTCGCCGGTGGCCAAGGTGCCGGGGCACTGGCGCGCCGGTGCGCCGATGGCGGCGGCGTTGCACCAGTGCGTTGGGCCGTGCGGGGTGCATGCCCACAGCCATGAGAAGGCGCGGCATTCCAGTGTGCCGGTGAGTGATTACCAGGGCTTCTGGGGTGCGTTGGGTTGTTCCTGCTTCGCCTTCTGAGTGGGCCAGGGGCCGCTTTGCGGCCCTTTCGCGGCACAAGGCCGCTCCTACAGGCGAGCGCATTCCCATGTAGGAGCGGCCTTGCCGAGGCGTCGGACCGGCCGGAAAGGGCTGCAACGCAGCCCCAGTATCTAAGCCATGTCGCTGATGGCGAACTCCTCCGCCAGATGATCGATCAACGACCGCACCGACGGCAGCAACCCGCGCCGCGACGGGAAGATCGCATGCACGATGCCGCAACGCGGATGCCAGTCCGGCAGCATCTCCACCAGCCGCCCCGCCGCCAGGTCCTCGCGCACCGCCACCCTGGGCAGGTGCGCGATTCCCACGCCCGCCACCACGAAATGCCGCAGCGCGAACAGGTCATCGGTGACCATCCGTGGTTTGTGCGGGATCACCAGGCTGCGACTCATGTCCTCACCCTGGAACAGCTCCCACTGGTATTCACGCTGGGCGCCACCCCAATGCACGCTAGGTAGCTCACTGAGTTGCTGCGGGTCAAAGCCTTGTGCAAGCTGTTCGAGAAACGACGGGTGGCCGACCAGGCACTGGGTGCTGTTGCTCAGCACCTTCATCACCATGTCGGTATTCTCCAACGGCGGGAAGCGCACCCGTAGCGCCACGTCGAAGCCCTCATGCAGCAGATCGACGCGGCGGTTGGTGCTCTCGATGAACAGCTCCACCTGCGGATACTTGAGCATATAGCGGGTCAGCATCGGCCCGACCCAGGAGTTGAGCAGGGTGGTCGGGCAGCTGATGCGCACCAGCCCGCGTGGCTCGCTGCGGTTGCGCTCGATGATCTCGGCGGCGCCCTCGGCCTCCACGCGCATGGCCAGGCAGCGGTTGTAGTAGGCCTGGCCGATCTCGGTCAGCGAGCAGTGCCGGCTGGTGCGGTGCAGCAGGCGCACGCCGAGGCGCTCCTCCAGGTCGGCGATGCGCCGGCTGAGCTTGGACTTGGGCATGTCCAGCGCCCGCCCGGCCGGGGCGAAGCCACCGTGCTCGACCACCTGGGTGAAGTAGTAGAGGGAGTTGAGGTCTTCCAAGGGGCGATCTCCGCAGCGCGCCGGGGACAATGGCTCGCAGTCTACCGGGCGACGGTGGCCCTCATCCAACTCCCTTCAAGCCAATGTCGCTCAGGACGACTCGATTCCCTCCAGCATCGCTTCCGTCAGGCCTTCGGCCATCTCGATGCCATGCAGGCTGGCCCACAACAGGCTCCTGCCGGTTTCATCCATATGCTCCAGCGCCTTGTAGCCGACGTTGTAGGCACTGCGCAGGTACTCGGCGACATGCACCAGGGCGTCGTGGGCGTTGATATTGGGGTTTACTGCGAACAGCGGTGGGTGGCCGGCGTCGCATTTGCCGAAGGGGTGGTGGCGGGTGTCGGGGAGGGGTGGGTCGGGGACGATTTTCTTCATGGTCAAACTCCGATAGAAATTGACCGGCACCGTCCGTTTCCACGCGAAGGGTGGCGGCTGTACACGGGGTGGAAAACCAGGTTATCGGAGAACCCCGGCAGGCCTTACGGCCTCCCGCGTACAGCTGCCGTTACGACAGATAATCCGATAACCAACCAGCCGGGTTTCCACGCCCGATCGCTGAACCGACAGCGACCCGGTCAGCCTAGAGGGCATGATTTCCCCGGACAATCAGAAGGGTATCGACAGACTTTGTAGGGTATTTCTTGGGCTGTAGGCTGCTCAGTAGGAAAGGTTTTCAGATCACGTAGGACATGGCTGAGCTCAGCAGATTCGAGCGTTTTTTGAACACGTTCCTTCGAGCTTGTCGGAAGCTTCTCGGTTGATCTGCACTGCCGCTGTTGTATGGTTTCAGGCGAGCGCGAAACCAGTTGCTATCCAGTGGCGAGAACTGGCGTAGCAGCCCCAAGATTTCAAGACGAAGTGACAACTATGCACAACCCACCCCACCCCGGCGAAGCCCTGCGCGAAGACGTCCTGCCCGCCATCGGCATGAACGTCTCCTCCCTGGCCCGCCACCTGGGCTATTCACGTGGTCAGTTATCCACAGTGCTCAACGGCCATGCAGCCATTTCAGCCGACCTGGCCTATCGCCTCGAACTGGCCGGTCTTGGCAGTGCCCGTCAGTACCTGGCCGAGCAGGCGGCCTACGACCTGTGGCAGGCCGCGCACCGCGAGCATCCACCTATCGAGCGGCTGGCGTTCGCCTGAGCGTCAATCCTCATCCGACGCAAACAACCGCTCCAGCTCCACCCGCGCCTCCTTCGCCGTCTGCATCACCTTGGCCCGGTCGTCGCGCACATGCCCCTGGGCCTCCAACACCTGCTCGTCATGCTCGGTGAAGCGGGCGATGCGATCCGCCGCCTGCGCTTCCGTCAGCCCCAGCCCGACCAGTGCGCGCCGGCTCATCTCCAGGCTGGAATGGTAGGTCTCGCGAATCGGCTCGGCGCCCACGTCCACCAGCTTGTGCACATGCTGGCGGTTGCGCGCCCGGGCAATGACCTTCAGGTGCGGGTACAGGCGCTTGACCCGCTCGGCCGTGCGGGTGGCGGCCTCGGGGTCATCGATGGTGATGATCACGTACTCGGCTTCGCCGACCTTGGCCGCATGCAGCACCTCGGTGCGCGATGGGTCGCCGTAGAACACCGGCACCTGCTCGAACATGCGGGTCATCTCGATGGTGTCCACTGAGGTTTCCAGGGCGACGAAGGGGATCTTCTGCGCCCGCAGGATGCGCGCCACGATCTGGCCCATGCGGCCCATGCCGACGATCACCACCCGTGGCGTGCCGGCGTCGATCTGCTTGTACTGCTCGGGCACTTCCCGGGCGGGTTGCGGACGCTTGAGGGCGCGGGCGCAGCCGATCATCAGCAGCGGGGTTAGGGCCATCGACAGGGTGATGGTCATCAGCAGCAGGTCGTAGGTCAGGGTGTCGAACAGGCCCTGGTCCTTGCCCAGCTTGAACACCACGAAGGCAAATTCGCCACCGGCGGCCAGCACCATGCCCAGGCGCAGCGCGCTGGCACTGTTGAGGCCCCCGGCGATGCGGCCGACGCCGATCAGCAGCACCAGCTTCACCGCGATCAACAGCATGGTCATGCCCAGCAGCACCAGCGGCATTTCCAACAGCAGGCGCAGGTTGGCGCCCATGCCGACGCTGATGAAGAACAGCCCCAGCAGCAGGCCCTTGAACGGTTCGATCTGCGCTTCCAGTTCGTGGCGGTATTCGGAGTCGGCCAGCAACAGGCCGGCGAGGAAGGCGCCCAGGGCCATGGAAATACCGGCTTCCTCCATCAGCCAGGCAGTGCCGATCACCACCAGCAGCGCGGTGGCGGTGGACACCTCCGGCAGGCCGGTGCGGGCAACGGTGCGAAACAGCGGGCGCAGCAGGTAGCGGCCGCCGACGATGACGATGGCGATGCTGGCGAATACCTTCAGGCCATGCTCGAAGCTGTCGCCTTGGCTGGTGTCCGGGCCGCTGGCGGCCAGCAGCGGCACCAGGGCGATCAGTGGGATCGCGGCGATGTCCTGGAACAGCAGGATGGCGAAGGCCAGGCGGCCGTGGGGCGCGTTGAGCTGCTTGCTCTCGGCCAGGCTCTGCAGGCCCAGGGCGGTGGACGACAGCGCCAGGCCCAGGCCGAGCACGATGGCCGCCGGCAGGCTTTGGCTGAAACCGAACAGGGCGATGGCGCCGAGCGCCGCGCCGGTCAGGACCACCTGCGCGGTGCCGACGCCGAACACCGACTTGCGCATCAGCCACAGGCGCCGGGGCGACAGCTCCAGGCCGATGATGAACAGCAGTAGGACAACGCCCAGCTCGGAGATGTGCGCGACGCTCTCGGTGTCGCGGATCAGCCCCAGGGCCTGCGGGCCGATGGCCACGCCGGCCAGCAGGTAGCCGAGCACGGCGCCCAGTTGCAGGCGCTTGGCCAGGGGCACGGCGACCACGGCGGCGAGGAGGAAGATGACGGCGGTTTGTAGAAGGCTGCCTTCGTGTGGCATTGCTTGGACTCCTTGAACTGCGTGCGGCAGCGTTTGATGCAACAGCTTATGCCATCGATGAAAGAGGCGGGCATTTTCGGGCCGGGAGGGAAACAGGACAATCCTGGGGTTACAGGAAGCAGCGTTCTGAAAGTAGGACCTTTGCCGAATCAATCGCGGGGCAAGTCGGGCCGCCGCATCGCCGCTCCCACGAAGGTCAGCTACCTTGCGTGGGAGCGAGCTTGCCCCGCGATGGCGATCAACCACTTATTGCAGATGGATTCTCAAGGCCTGCGCCGCCTAGTCCATGGCACTGCGCACACTCCGAAGAAGGTCTGACACCTTGCGTGGGAGCGGGCTTGCCCCGCGATGGTGATCGGCCACTTATTGAAGATGGGTTTTCAAGGCCTGTGCCGCCTGGTCCATGGCACTGCGCACACTGGGCACGGTGCTCAGCACATTGAGCAGGCCGTAGTCATGGATCAGACCGTTGTAGCGCACGGCGGTCACCGGTACCCCGGCGGCGTCGAGCTTGCGGGCATAGGCTTCGCCTTCGTCGCGCAGCACGTCCATCTCGGCGGTCTGCACCAGGGCCGGCGGCAGGCCTTGCAACTGCTCGAGGCTGGCGCGCAGCGGCGAGGCGTGGACGTCGTCGCGTTGGCGCGGGTCGGTGGTGTAGTTGTTCCAGAACCACTGCATCATGTTGCGGGTCAGGAAGTGCCCTTCGGCGAACTGGTTATACGACGCGTTGTTGAAGTTGGCGTCGGTCACTGGCCACAGCAGGGCCTGGAAGCGCAGCTTCGGCGTGCCGGCCTCCTTGGCCTTGATCGCCACCACCGCGGCCATGTTGCCGCCGACGCTGTTGCCGGCTACCGCCAGGCGGCTGCCGTCCACGCCAATCTCCTTGCCGTGCTCGGCGACCCAGCGGGTGGCGGCGTAGGCCTGGTTGATCGCGGTGGGGAACTTGGCCTCCGGCGATGGCGTGTAGTCGACGTACACCGCCGCAGCACCGGAGCCCACCACCAGGTCACGGATCAGGCGTTCGTGGGTGGGGTAGTCGCCCAGCACCCAGCCGCCGCCGTGGAAGAACATGAACACTGGCAGTTCACCCTTGGCGCCTTCGGGCCGCACCACGCGGATCTCCAGCGGCTGGCCATCGGCCTGGATGGTCCGGCGTTCGACGCGGATCCCCGACAGGTCGACCTTCACCCCGGCCTGGGCACCGCTCAACACCGCACGGGCATCCTTGGGCGCGAGGGTTTCAAGCGGCTTGCCGCCACCGGCGGCCAGGGCCTCGAGGAAGCCCAGGGTGGTGTGCTCGACGCCAGGGCTGCCGGCGGCGAAGGCGCTGTTCACGGCGAGGGCCAGCAGGCCGGCGGTCAGGGTGTGGGACAGTTTCATGTTCTAGCTCCTTTAGGGTTCGAGCCGTGGCTCAGTTCTGGTTGGCGAGGACGGTGGGTTGCACGTAGCTCACGGCGCGCAGCTGGCCGCTGCTGTCGCGGTAGGTCAGGGTGGCGGTGCTGGCCTGGCCTTGGACGCTGGCGGGTGCATCGACGCTGACGACCTTGGCGATGTCCAGGTCCATGCCGTAGTGGTACGGGGTGGCTTCGCTGGCGAAGCTGCTGACGCTGGTGCCGAGGGCCAGGGTGGTAACGGTGAGGGCGAAGGCTTTGCGAAGGGTCATGATCGTTCTCCGGGTTCTGCTGAGTGGGAATGGCGACTGCTTGCTGCTTGGGATTAATATTGCGCGCAAATAGTTAGTGCGCAAAATATATTTCCGCTATGACGCTGATTGAGTGCGTCTTGGCCAGCTTCTGTGGGAGCGGGTTTACCCGCGAACACCCGCGAAGCGGGTGCCAGGCACCGCGTTGTCTGTTTCGCGGGTAAACCCGCTCCCACAGGGAGGCAGCATCAAGTGCCGGGTCGGTACTGCAACGCTTCCGCCAGGTGCGCCCTGGCGATGGATTGCGCGCCCTCCAGGTCCGCCAGCGTGCGGGCCACCTTCAGCAGCCGGTGCGCGGCCCGCAACGACAGCGTCAGCCGTTCGCAGGCCTGCTCCAGCCAGGCCTGGTCAACCGGCTCCAGCGGGCAATGCCGACGCAGCCCCTTGAGGTCGAGGAAGGCATTGGCGCAGCCCTGTCTACGCTGCTGCAGCGTCCGTGCCTCGGCCACCCTCTGGCCAACGCTGGCGCTGGTCTCGCCACTGGGCTGGTGGGTCAGCACGGTGCTTTCCCGTGCCACCGTCAGGTGCAGGTCGATGCGGTCGAGCAGTGGGCCGGACAGCTTGTTGCGGTAGCGCTGGACCTGCTCGCTGCTGCACCGGCAGCGGCCGGTGGGGTCGCCGAGGTAGCCGCATGGGCAGGGGTTCATGGCCGCCACCAGCTGGAAGCGCGCCGGAAAACGCACCCGGTCCTTGGCCCGGGCCACCACGATCTCGCCGGACTCCAGCGGTTCGCGCAGCACCTCCAGCACGCGTCGCTCGAACTCGGGCAGCTCGTCGAGAAACAGCACGCCATGGTGCGCCAGGGTGATCTCGCCGGGTTGCGGCCGGCTGCCACTGTCGGCTATCGAAATAGATGCGATAGCGTTACGCTAGAGCCAGCAAATCACGGTTCAAAGCTTTCTAAATAGCTGCAAAAAAATCCCGAAATAGCTGCGACAGGATTGAGAATGAGCGGAAATAGATGCGACCGGCCTAAGCAGGTCCGAAAGATCAAATCGACCTGGCGTAGTGTTTCGGGCTTTTTGCCATTCCGAGGCGCCGGAGGCGTTCCGTTTGAGTCGTTGCTGGAGCGCGATTTCCTCAAGCGCATGCGGTTTAACTATCGGGTTGAGACGGTGATTGCCCAGCCCGTCTCCGTGGACTTCGTCGATTCTCTTGGCCGTGCGCAGACTTACACGCCGGACTTCCTCGTCTACTACCACCAAGGAGACGCCAAGCCTGAGGAGTACCTCAAACCAATGCTCGTCGAGGTGAAGCCTGCTTATGACTGGCGTAACAACTGGCGTGCGTGGCGCGTAAAATGGAAAGCTGCACGTCGGCATGCGCGACAGGAGGGCTGGACGTTCAGCATCTATGACGAGTCTCGGATTCGGGACCAGGCGCTGGAAAATATCGTGTTTTTGGAGCGGTTCGAGCGTTACACCTTCGACCAAGAGGACATTGATATGGTGCTCAACACCCTCAAAGGCATGGGGATAGCGCCAGTCCACTATCTCTTGGCCCGTCACTTCAACGGTATCTACAGAGGGCGCGGGGTAGCGCTGCTCTGGCACATGGTTGCTGTAGGCTTGGTTCAGTGCGACATCAACGAGCCGTTGAATGACTACCTCGAGCTGTGGGTGATGACGCCATGAGCATCTACGAGACTGACAGCGACGAGCACCTGGAGCCGTTTGAGCCCTCTCGGGCCCGTGTGCCGATTGAGGTTGGCGCGATGGTTCGCCGGGAAAAAGATGTTTTCCGCATAGTCCAGATTCTGGATTTCCAAACGGTGATCGGCCTTGAGGTCGAAACGGGCAAATGCTCATCCCTGCGGGTGCCCGACCTCAAGGCGGTCGAGCAAGAAAAGGTTGAAGGTCTCTACGTTAACTACGATGTCTCCACTATCAGTTCTGATGAGTGGGCGATTGCTCAACAACGGTTCTCTGCGATCCAACCATTCGTCAACGACTCGATAATTCAGCGTGATAGCGTCGAAGCACGCGCAAAGGAAGTCGGTGTCGACACCGCAACGCTCTATCGTTGGCTCAAGCGTTATCGCAATTGGCACGAAGTGCTGGCACTGGTGCCGCGGAAAAGAGGATGGAAGGCGGGCAGCAGCCGTCTGACTACTCAGGCTGACAAGCTGATCAGCAATGTAATCGATGAGTTCTATTTGAACGAAAGCCGAAAGTCCGTGCAATCCACTATCAAGGAGATCGTGGAGCGAGCCAAGGAGATAGGCATAGAGCCTCCAGGCGCGTCGGCTATTCGGGCAAGAATCAAGAACATTCCAGAGAAGATTGTTCTGCGCCGGCGTGGTTACGCAGACAAGGCTCGAAACCGCCATACGCCTTCGGTAGGCCAGTTCCCGGGCGCAGATTACCCATTAGCGTATGTGCAGATTGACCATACCCCGATCGATCTGATCATCGTGGATGATCGGCACCGGAAGCCTATCGGACGGCTTTGGCTGACTCTGGCGATCGATGTCTACTCGCGGATGATCACTGGCTACTACCTCGCTCTGGAGGATCCTTCGGCCATTTCCGTAGGTATGTGCTTGGCGCACTCCATACTGCCGAAAGAGAATTGGCTTCTACTGCATAAGGTCGAGGGTGAGTGGCCCGTCTGGGGTTTCCCACGCGTCGTTCACTCGGACAACGGGGCCGATTTCAAAGCTGAAGACATTCGGCACTCATGCTTGAACCACAACATTGAGACCAATTTCCGGCCAAAGAAGAATCCAAAATATGGTGGGCGTATCGAGCGCCTGTTGGGCACGTTCATGAGAATGTTGCATGAGCTACCTGGTACCACCTTCAGCAACACTGCCGAGCGTGAGGGTTACGATTCAGAAAAGCGTGCTGCAATGACGATGGATGAGTTCGAGCGCTGGTTGGTGATCACCATCATCCTTTACCACAACACCTACCATTCCGCCCTGTACATGAGCCCGGCTCGCCAATGGCACTTGGGCTTCTTTGGTAACCGAGAGCTGGATCCGTTGGTTTGCATACCGCCTCGGCCTGCTGACCCACACACGTTACAGCTGGACTTCATGCCGATGTATGAGCGCACTGTCCAGGCCTACGGTGTGCAGATCGACGTGTTCTATTACTCCGACGCCTTGCGGCACTGGATCAACACCAAAGATCCTGAGACCGGGCTGGCGCGGAAATTTGTGTTTAGGCGTGATCCCAGGGACATCAGTGTCATCTGGTTCTACGATCCCGTTCTTAAGCAATACTTCCGCGTGCCGGTAGCGAACCAGGCTTTCCCTGCGGCGACGGTGTGGGAGTATCGAGCGGCTAAGCAGCAGGCGGTAGACGAGGGGCGTACGAACATAGATGAAGCCCTTATCAGTAGCCTTATCCTCGAGCGGAGGGCGTTGGTCGAGCAGTCCATCAAAGACACTAAAAAGGCCCGGCGCGATGCTCAGAAACTCAAGGTGCATGCCAAGAACAAAACGCCTGCGCAGCCGGATAGGCCGTTTTCGAAACCTGTACCACCGCCAGCGATGCCCGTTCTAGAGGGACTGTTGCTTGGCGATGTTGAATTTGATGGTGATATCCAATGACGGACTATGCCCACCTACATACAGACTTTCGGCCGGTTTTGCATTTATCAGATCGCGAGCGGATCCTCTTCATGGGCGAGCCGCGGTGGATCGCCTACAAGTCGGCAGTGAAGATTCTGGATACCCTGGGTTCACTGCTCGATGCTCCCAAGCGCCCCCGAATGCCAAATCTGTTGCTGGTAGGGGACTCCAACAATGGGAAGACAACTCTGATCCACCAGTTCGTAAAAACTCACGGACAGGGCTACGTCAACGAAGAAAGTGAGCCTGTAAGACCCATTATTTTGGCCGAGTCGCCCCCGTTGGCCGACGAGAAAGAGTTGTACGTGGCGATTTTGGAGCAGATGTGGATGCCCTATCGGAGTACTGATCCCAAGATCAAACTCAGGTACCAGGTGATTCACGCACTGCGCGAGTTGAAGGTCAGGATGCTGATCATCGACGAGATTCACTCGATGCTCACAGGGTCGGCCATTAAGCAGAGGGAGGTTATGAACGCTCTGAAGCTCTTGTGTAACACGCTGATGATCCCAATCGTCGGCGTCGGTACTCCAGACGCTGTTCAGATTCTCCACATCGACCCTCAACACGCGAGCCGTTTCGACACCGTCAAGCTTGAGACCTGGAAACTGGACGCCGATTTTCAGCGGTTACTGAAGGCTTTCGAACTGGTGCTTCCGTTGAAGAAACCGTCCAAGCTGTTTGAGCCTCAACTGGCTCAACTCCTTCACTCCATCTCTGGTGGTAACACCGGCGACCTACATGGCCTTTTGGTAGAGTGTGCAAAGGAAGCAATCACGTCCGGTAAGGAATGCATCGACCGACAGCTCATCGAGAGTAAGTCGTGGAAGCGTCCTACACGTGGCATCCGGGAGCTCATTGTCTAAATCCCAGATGGCCGCTGACCCCGCAGTTGTTGCCTGACGAGCTGTTCTCCTCGTGGTTAGTGAGAACAGCGTTGTTGCATGGCTGCACGCCTGGAACGCTCACTAATCACGCTTGGCCAGGGTCTCGAATCTGGTCCATTGACATAGACCGAACTTGCGACGAAACACGCCTCGCGAATTTGGCTCATTTGACAGGCATCAGTGTCGAGAGATTGATCGCCAGCACCCTGCTTCCGGTGTCCCGGTCCCTCCATCCTCAACCTTTTCTGCGTACCAGTAGCTTGTGGCCATGGATCATGGTTCTGGGCTGCCGGCACCAAGTTCATGCTGGTGGTCTTCAGTGCTGTCCGGAATGCATGGCGGGGTCGACGCCTCACTATTCAGTTCATGATCGATTCGCATGGCATACCTGCTGTCCGCTTCATCGCGTACTGCTGGTTGACCGCTGTCCTCATTGCTCCTCGGCGCTGCAACCTGGTTTGCTGGATCAGAGCGGTAGCATCTTCAAATGTCACCATTGTGAGGCGCGCCTGAATTCCGCAGCTTCATTTCCTTGCTCGAAAGATGCGTTGGCGTTCCAGGCGTTTGCAGATGGGCTTTATGGGCAAAGTACAATGTTCGGCGGGGATAGGTTGAGCTTCGCAGACTGGATGTTCGTAGCTCGTGTGATCATCGGCCTGCTTTTAGGTGTGGCGCGACATCCCACGTCCTCGACTCGACTCTTCTGTGAACTGATGCAGGTCGACGCGGCTGCATGCCAGCCATCCTCCTTGGGGCTACCTCTCGAGTATCTGAGCCCGGCCGAGCGCTCAGCTCTAATGGGGCAGACGTGGGTGATAATGCAAGCCGGACCAGAACGCTTCGTCGAGTGTGCGCTGCGCGCTGTTCTTCCCTGTTCAGCCCTCCCTTTGCCCGCTCGAGAAGCCCCGCAAGTTTTGAATCAGATGGCTTCGGCTTTAAGCTGTAGCTCACGGTGCCCAAGGCACAAGAAAGAGCAGAATCACATCCGCCGTCCTCTGGGCGTCTTGAGGATGTGGTTGCGACTGCAGAGAAGGATTCGCAGAGATGGTCTCCACTGATTTGGGCGGTGACTTGGGTTGCCATGAATGCGGTCGTGCCATGGTGAAAGCCAAGAAGGTGCACAACCACTGCCGCTATTGCGAGACCTGCTACGCACGCCTTTTCAAACCCCGGCTATGCCCAGGCTGTGGTAACTCGGCTCGTCTTCCTGTTTTTGACCAGGCGGTGTGCTGCAGTACCTGTAACCGGGCGAAGCCATGTGTGCGATGCGCCAAGATCGAATTTGCCATCGGTATGTGGTCGGATTACGGGCCCGTCTGCAAATCCTGTGTTCCATACTTTCGCGAACCTGAGGTCTGTGAGACCTGTGGAAAGCTTTCGCAGCGTTTGGCCGTAAGTACCAAGACAGGGCGCCGCAGCTGCAACAAGTGTCGAGAGCCGGCGAAAGCCACATGCGCGAGTTGCCGGCGCCACCGAGTGCTGATCACGGATGCTGACGGCATATCACGATGCAAGATTTGTATCACTGAAGGTGAGCGCAAATGTGGAACCTGTGGAGGCGAGATGCCGGCCGGTCGCGGGCAGTGCTGTGAAAGCTGTACTTGGACGGCCGTGTTCGCTAAGCGCTCTACGCAGAACTCGGCAGGCTTCAGCAGTCCGCGCATTCAGCAGCATTTCGAAGCATTTTCGCAGTGGCTTCTGAACCGAAGTGGCCCACACAAAGCCGCATTGAGCATCAATCAGCACTACCGATTTTTTGCGCAGATGGATGCTCTTTGGGGTGACGTTCCAACATACGACATGCTGTTGAAGCATATCGGCGCAGCAGGGCTACGTAAGGCCGAGAACCCTATGCGTTGGCTTCAGGGGATTGGTGCTGTAACGGTAAGCGATGAAGCGCGTGAAGCGAACACGGAGCGGCGTCGGCTGTTGGAGATGTTGTCGGTTTTGCCCGACTTCTGGTCCAACCAGTTGTTGCATGGGTATCACGACTATCTAGCTGTGCGGGTTGAGAGCAAGGAGACAGATTTGCGCTCGATGCGGCTAGCTATGCACGCGGCACTCAATTTTCTCAAGCTTGCAGCGTTGGCACCTCAAGCGCTACCGACGCAGAAAACAATCGAAGCTTTCTGGCGGAGTTCGCCAGGACAGGTAGCGGCGGTCTCGGGATTCGTGGGCTACCTCAATAAGACGCGTAACACCTCCATAAAGGCCCGTCCTGAGAAACGATGGCTTGAGCAAGCCAGGAAACATAAGGCCGAGCGCGAATTGGTGGATCTCCTGAAGAGCGATGATCAAGACCTGATTGAGACAGTCTGGATCGTCAAGGGAATGGCTTATTTTCACGAGATCTATCGGGCCAATAGGAAGAAGCTCGTGTACCAGAAGGAGAGCTTCAACGGTATGGCCGGTTTCGCGGTTGAGCATGAAGGGGAAACTCTATGGATTCCCTCAGCGAACACCTATCGTAGTGAGCGAGATATCAAACAGTTTCTGTGAAATCAATGCCTGCCTGAGCGAGAGTCTTAAGCAGCGCGGTGCGATAGCGCACATATGGGTCTTTAATGTGATGTGTGATAAGCAGGGCATCCTCTGGGAATTGATCCATCATGCCTTTAAATACCCCCTTGTTCTTTATGATCTTGGTCATTACAGATTTTACGAAGTTCTTAAATGCTTCGGGGTCAATGGTGTGCGCTCTAAACAAAACTCCGGAATAACCCCTAGGGTCATGAACCTGATCACTAGCTTCCTGGCGCTCTATCTCAAAGCAATAAAAAGTTTGGTTGTCGATAATCAAGCGCAGTACCATGAGGCCGCGGCACCGTTTGTCATCCCAATTGATGCTTCGGTAAAGGTGAATCCAGTTGCGTGCGCCCTTTGAAAGACCATTAGGGTCGAACAGATTAATAATAGGTGGGGAAGAAACTCCAAATCCATTAGAAGCGTGCCAGCTCAGATCTTTGAACTGCTTAGGGTTGTCCCGCTTGATTGAGAGAAAAGCGTTCCAGATATCTAATAAGAAACCATGAGACTCTAATGCCACATCGGACACGTGCTCTGACTTCCCGACATTTTTGCCAGTGCCGGTACCATCACCGCTGGAAAAGGTATCAGCCTTGGAAGGACCAGGCCCACGCCAACCCCTCTTCGTTTGATTGATATATTTTAATATTTTTACATTCCGTTCTGGGCCTAGGGTTCCAAAGGGCCGTAGATTCACTACGATTTTTTCGGCTTGGGCGTCTGGGGGTACATGGGACTCTTCGTTTACAGGTTCGCCGTCCTTTGGGAGCCTAGTGGGTTGAGGTATAATAGTGCGG
The DNA here is from genome assembly GCF_016861355.2 of Pseudomonas sp. RtIB026. Lineage (NCBI taxonomy): Bacteria > Pseudomonadati > Pseudomonadota > Gammaproteobacteria > Pseudomonadales > Pseudomonadaceae > Pseudomonas > Pseudomonas sp. RtIB026. The sequence continues at coordinate 795,771 of NZ_AP023348.2, forward strand.
CCGCCAGCTTCTCCGTTAGTGTTGTCAAATTCATCCCGGAAAAGCTCAATCCTTGGGCCTGCAGGATTGGATGATTTACACAGATCTAGGCACAAAAACGTATTCCCTTCATTAATCCATCGTCCACGACAGAGAAGTTTACCTCTGCCCTCGAACCAGGGCCTTACCTCTGGAAATACTTTTCCACCCGGAGCCGAAGAAGTGAAATTACTGTTCAGTCGGCGGACTTCATTATGTGTGAAATTGTCGTATAGCAAATGCGCCAAGAATACGGCTTCAGAATCTGGGATGTTTCTCTTGGGCTTAATAAGCCACCGATAGGCATCGGGGGTTTTGCATTCGAACAAGGCTGAAAGTACCTCGTCGAATAGTAGGGTGCATATGGATCTGCATATTATCATGTTGTGTGCGTATGCTCGCACGAAGTATTCTGTGCATGGGACTAGAAGGTTTTTGTTGTCAGGTAATCTAAAGTTGATTAGCTTGCTGGACCAGCAGCGCAGCGGAAGCTCATATTCGGCATCATGAAATATATGGCCTTGCCCTGTTTTCCTAAGCTCATTTCGAGATGTGATGCCGTAACCTTTAGGTGAAAAATTTACATTGAACTCTTCTTGGGCCATGCCTGTGTCGGATACGCACTCTCCGTCGCTCCAGACACTTCCTAGTTGGTAATGAGGCAGCGCGGCAAGAGGAATGATTGCACTGGTAATTGAGCCAGGGACATCGCCATAGAGCGTTTTAAATATCACCTCGACTTCCGGGATTGACCTTTCGCCCTGGCGATTATTGCGTATGAAGCTATACCACCAAACGATATTGTCTCCCTTGAAATTAGCCACTGAGCTGTGCGGGTGCCGAATATCAGGGCGTTTGTATTTGAATTCGGTTCGTGTGATGGGGGCCTTCAATGCGTGTTGCTCCCTGCAACGTAAGCCAGCGCTGGCTGGGTGTGGCTGACGCGAGTGATGCTGGGAGCTCGCTTGTTTTATCGAGCTCTCACTCTTGATTTTTGAGCGTTCTAAATTATCTCCAGGCCCTGCCCAGATCAATTGCGCTCCACCTGGAGGACGCCCGGTTCTTGATGCTGAATTCACGTGCTTGTGGCCCCAATAGCTTCATTGTCTTCTCCAGGTTTTCGATTCGGGGGCCTCTTTCCGTCCAGTAGATCCATGCGTCGAAAAATGGGCGATCTCTTTCTTCAAGATCGTGGCGAAGGTCCAAGATCGCTTGTGCGGTAGGTACGCGGGCTTGTTGGGCCTGGTGCGGCACAGCGAGGTCCAGAGCCTGAAAGAAACGTGAGGTACTGAAGCCTTGGGTTGATAGCCCATGGGTTTTGAGGACGCCCAGTAGCTCATTGAGGGTGTGCTTACTCAGATAGCTCGACAGATGAAAATCATCGGAGATCGGGAACAGGAAGAACCTGGGGTTGACTCCCCGTGAGGTCAGCGAGAGCTCGTAGTCCCCCCGCATGGAGAACAAGCAGTCAAAGCTGGCTGCTCCATTTGTGAAGAGAAATTTCTGCATATCGACATCCAGCGCTCGCATGCTGTGCGCCAGTCGTTCCAATCCATTCATGCGCATCAGGTTTTCCTCTCGTTGTGATTGGGTTCAGTCGTTCGGGTATAGCTGCTTAACGGCACCAATGGATACGGCCTTTCTTGAGCCAGAAATGTGAGCAGCAGCCGTTGTTCAGCCAGACAGAGGGGTGAAGCGAAGGGAGGCCATCAGCGTCGACCTTGTAGTCCCACCGCGGCTTGGCCTCATCGATAACCAGAAGCTCGATCGTTCGGCCGCACCCACAGGGGCACTGCATCCCGACACACCAGTCCTCGCTGCCATCCCTAGCTAAAACAATCGCGCGGATTGGCATTTCAGGGGGTAGGGAGTCCCCCTTGACGACTATGAGTCGCCGAGGGGGAAGCAAGTGATCAAACTTCAGAACGACTTTGCGTGCGAAGGTCTTGAACAAGCTCATCAAGCCGCTCCCAGGGCGGGAAGGCCCAGCAGAGGCTCAGCGTCACCTTGCGCAAGAGTAGGAGACTCGGACCGTGGGAGGTCGCGTTCGGCTTCGTACTCCTCGTAGCCCCCGGAGAGCGAAAACCGTATGCGTGCATACTTGTGGTTGGGGTCCTCACGGAAGGGGAAGGCTCGAGCGACGAACTCGTTCACGCATGCACTAGCTGCCCGCATGTTTAAGGTAATAACGGACGGCGCCTCTTCCGGGATGCCCGAGATGTACCCCTGCTTTACCTGCTCACTGTGGGCCTTGGGGTCCGTGTTCTTCAGTTCCTCGGCACTCAGCGATTGAGCGGTGTAGACCTCTCTGGCGCAGAGCGTTGAGCCGCCTGGCTGAACGTAGTCAATCCGCCCCAGCACATCATGGATTCTCCGTATGCCCTTGTTGGACAAGCGAGTCGGGATAGTTACGCCGACATCGAACAGAGGGAGCAGGAAGCTCGAGGCCATAAGGTCGCAGATCAGCCTTCCCTGATGCGAGTCAACGCAGCAGAAGAGTACGTCGGCATCGGCCACAGCCAGTACAGCTTCCCTGCTCATCACCGTATCGTTGATGGCTTTGACGATGTTGGGACCGCGGATCCGTTCGACCGCATCTGCGAAAACGTCAACCTTGGGCCGGCAGTTCTCGGCGTCTTCAAGCGTGGAGTTGAGGATGCGGTTGAGGTTCTTGGATTCGACCTGGTCGTGGTCGATCAGAATCAGCCGGCCGAAGCCAAGTCGGGCAAGCTGTTCTGCCACAATTGAGCCCGTGCCCGACACGCCAACGACTGCTGCGGTAAGGTGACTGAGCCTGGAGGTCATACCAGAGGTGAAAGCCAATGGTGGTTGCTGATCAGAGCCGTCAGGGAACCAGTAACAAATGTCATCACCCGGGACAGTCACTATTTCGATGTTTTCGGGAGCCCCGCCGTTGTGGTAGAGCCGCGCCCGCATGGCCCCATTAGGCGTCATAATCGCTGAGCCGTGGATTGCTTCGACCCCTTGGTACAGCGACACCATCGTTCCCGAGTCACTGTCATCATCAACCTGGGAGAACTGGAACAATCCTCCTGGGTGAGAATGAACAAGGATGATCGAACGCTTTTGAGGGAGCGCTTGATCAATCGCTTGCTCGAGGTAATCGCCTGGCCAGGTGATCGCGTGGGGTTGTCTGAGCGCGCACTCCTCGTAGGGCACCAGAATCAGCTCCTTCGACAGGAGCTTGAGTGCGGACCCTGGGGTGCGGGTACAGATGAGGATAGCGGCGGCCTCTTTACCGTCCCCCGGGAACAGGTGTTCCCGGAGTGCGGTATAGATCTCGGCCGTCACTACGAGGCGAGATCCGTTGTTCACTTGTCGACCTCCTTGTGGAGGCAGCCGTCGGCCATCGCCAACTGGGTCATGACGTTGTCGGTTGCTGGGTTCCACGCACGGTGGCGAGACCAACGTTGGAAGGGAACCCCGTCAACGTTTACCGTCGCTTCTGTTTGCGGTATCAGAGTGCCGTCAGCCATATGGACCGCTGGATACAGGTAGAACATGTCCATGGCCGTGCTGGGGTAGGTCGAGGGGATGCTCAGTGCCAGTTGAACGGCTTCTTCGGAGAAGCCGGGTGGCAGCTGGTATTCGTGGATCAGCAACCAACGACCACCGTCGGTGGACAACCGGGTTTCCCAGTGGTGGCCTACGGCGTTCAGGTGTTGCTCGTCGCGGTCAAGCAGCTTGAACTCGCGGCGAATCGGCTGAGCGGCCTCGCCGTTGCTCACGTCTTTTTGCGTCAGGCGCAGCTTCTCGATGCCTGCCGGGCGCAGGTCGATCTCGTCGTCGATGGTCAGAGCGCGCTTGGGCTGATCACGAACGATCAAGAAAATTTGCCAGTTATGGTTCGGGTCCAGGCTTGCGGCCGAGATGGCCTCACGTACCGTGATGACTGGTTTGGAGAAGTCGTAGTTCTCGCCCTGGATGTTCAGCTTCCAGATCGCCTTGCGGGTGATGAAGCGTTCGATACCAGCCTCATCCAAGTCAATGAGCTGGTTGTCTTCGACTTCCAGGTCGGCCTCTTCCTCCCGCTCCAACAGCAGGCGTTTAGCCGGGTCGACCTCGGCGAGCTTGCGGACGGTATGTCCGGAGATTTTTGCGCATGGCCACTCCAGGCGAGCTCCATCGACAGTCAGGATGTATTTGCGGTCGGACTCGATGACGATGAAGCGGTTTACGCCGTCCTGCAGCGTGACCAGTTCCTCAGGGCGGATATCTTCCTGAGCCCCCGAGTCGAGCAACTGCAGCACGATCGGCATCTGGTCAGGCTTGAAGCGAGCTGCAGCGGCGATCTGAGCACCGTTAACCTTGCGGTCATCGAGACGGACCTGGCGGAACTCCAGATCATGGCCTGCCACCTCAACGGTGAAAGGGGTTGGGTGACACGATTGATCATTTTGCATGGGTAAAACCTCTTTATTTTCCGCACACAGGCGGCTAGTTAGCTTCCTGGATGGAAGCCAGATTTAGCCGTAGAGGAGGAGAGTCCCAATCAGTTCTTGACTGGTGCGGAACACGCGGAGATACTCATGCTTCGTTTTTGAGGCATCTCGACTCAGACTTCGCGCAATGTGGCGTTGCGCTAGGTTTCTCACCTACGTTGTATCGTCCTTCTTTTAGGGCACTCTGTTTCTTCCTACCTCCTACTTCACGTCTGTGATCTGAGCAGCGGATGCGTACCGCTTCACTGTGTTTATGACTTTTTCTCTTTCCTCAGCCGAAGCGCATCTTGGTCCGTGGCTGATGGCCTTGTTGTTAGAAGCCCTTAGGCGGAACGAGAAACCCGATTCATCGTCCAATCTGCTGTAAAAACGATCATACGGCGAGTGCTCCCTGCACGATTCGATCCCGTTGATGCAATTGGCGAGGCTCTTGTGGGCTTCGCTACGTAGCATCACCTGGTTATCAGCTAGCACGAACTGGAAGTACCAGTCTCCTCCGTTCGGCCTGCGAACTTCGAACCTCGCTTTCATCGATGAGCTCCTTACTCCCCTGATCTCGTTCAGCGACCCTGTTTAACGCCGGCCAAAAAAAATGGAGGCATGCTCAAAGCATACCCCCATTTCTCGATAAAGCAACCCCTTTAAGCAGAATTGCCGATCACCTTGTACACGAATTCCTTACCTCCGCTGCCGGCGGACATTTCCACGCGGGTGATGAACCCTTCCTCGGACAGTCGCTTCAGGCGGGTGCTGGCGTTCTGAACGCTCATCTCGAGCGCTTGGGCAACCTGCGTCGTGGTAACCGAGTGATTGGACATGACCACATTGAGGAGAGGTAGGCTTGACGGTGAAGGTTCGGGACCTACGAATCTACATTGACCGTTCACCCAGCATGTAACTCGGAAATCGCCAGATATTGCGGCACCCTCAAGGTTTGCGATGATGTCTTCATCAGCTAAGTCGCAGATATAAAAGGAGATTTTCTTAGCGTACTGTTTAAAGGTGAATATAAGTGACTCACGAAGAAAAGAAACATCGGCTCCATCAATATTTTTGAGGGATATGCCAATTGTTTTAGCGCCAACTAACTTGGCAATAGAATCCAACAATTGAGCATGAGCCTTCCTACCCCTAAATGTGCCGTAAGGGTTGCTGCTTCCGTCCGTGAAGTCGCGAAGGGCGATTATGTAAGTTTTCTCGTTCATGGCTTGAGTTTAACCAGAATCTATTTATCTGTCAAGTTGAATTCAAATACTATGTGAGTACCTAAAAGCCTAGGTAATCCTAAACGCCAGCTATGTTTATACAAGTCTGGTTTTTCATAGGTTAGCTCGACGGAAAAGTCTTCCTGTCTAATGCTGACCTTTGCGTCAAGGCTCTCAGCATAACCTGAGCTCCTATTTAAACCAGTACCCCCACCACCTTTACCGCGTTTGCTCAATCCGCCGTTGCGCATAGCATGGATGATAAGCTTGGCATTTGAGGCTTCAAGTGTTTCTGGGAACTGAGCCGCAACCTCAGGGTAGTGCTCGTCCAAGGCCGGTCTCAGTGTCGAGCAGATGCCTTTTCCGGAGTCAGAAACCACCGCGACGATACGCGGTGAGCCTTTCCAGTTGTAGCTCTGAAGCCCAGCAAACCCGGGGATGATCGTCTCAGAATGCTCTTCCGCATTGCCAATGAGCTCACCAAGTACTGTATGTAGCTTATTAGCGTGAAGCTCGCCAAAAGCTTCTATAAAACTGAACTTGAAGCGCTCGGGGACGTTCTCTTCGCCGCCGGCCTCGATTGGGAGAAGCTCAACCAATCGCTTGTTGTTAGCTTTCAATCCTTCTGCATTGACGCTAGCGGGGCGACGGGGAAGAACTTTGACACTTTTGTCGAGGCGCTCGAAGAAAAAAGCTCTCCTAAGGTAGGACATTGCCTCAGAGTTTTCGCTGAAGTCGAGCTCAACTAGTGATTTAACTTTTGCGAGCTGGTTAGCGAGTGCAAGGATCCTGGCTGCAGCGCAAAAAAGAACCTTGCGCTCCTTTGGGATCTTCAAAATTATGTGACCGTGGCCACAGTCAAGAGGTGATCCATGCTTGGCCAGTGACCGCTCGAAATGCTCTTGCGTGATCCAAGTGCTGGTCGCAGAGAATTCGATTTGGAGGCGCGCGTCTTTCTTCAATGACCAAGTAGAGTTCTCATCTTTTATAAACTCTCCAAGGTTGTCGTAGAGAAATTTCGTAACTTCCCTTCGCTCGACATTCAACAGCTTTGCGATTTCCCGAGCCTTTAGCTCTGGGGTACCACTCAAGATCTGGATAATCCTTTTCCGCATGGGTGTTCGCTTAGCTCGGTGTTGGTCAACTTTATTGAAGGATCCAATGCCATTCGGACCTTCCTGCCCCAGCTCATGGTCGGGTGGGGGCAGAATTATACAGATAGACTGGTGAGATCGAAACGCCATCAGTCGATTTTCTCGACCTTCGGCCTGATGTCGCCGACTTTGGACTACGGTTGCAAGCAGCAGGTATCAGCTGGCTGCCGCAGACTCTGGATGAGGCTAGTTGTTAAAGAGCGGATGGCCCGGGGCTTGAGCATTCAGTCCTAGTGACGCTTTATCGAAAGCTTAAGTTCACTAAATTTGTACTGTATGCATATACAGTACATGTGCTTTTCTTGAATCGCAAGCCTGTTGCTCGCTGAGTCGCGTAACCGAGTCAATCATGGCGATCGCGCTACCGGATCTGATCCTAGTCCATGTTGCATCGCGCGGTCGGCACAGTCATTGATGGCTAGATCTGTCTAGATCCGTGCGTCTGAACTCCCCCTGGCAAGCAGCATCGGGGGGGCTAAGATGACCGATGTAGCAGGCCCTACGCGTACCGTCATCGCTCTGGGCAATTAGAGCATTGAGCTAGGGGTAGACCAGATCCTGTGAGGCATTTGGACCGTTTATCGACTAGTGTCTGATAGCTATTGGCCTTGATGTACGAGGCTTACACGGGAGCGGGAGCAGACAGATATGCGGGTGGCACGGCTTCAGATTGAGAATTTCCGGGGTATCAAGTGCGCGGACGTTTTGTTTCCCAAGCATGCCGTTATCGTTGGTGACAACAACATCGGTAAGTCGACGCTGCTGGAGGCGATTGATCTGGTGCTGGGCCCTGAGCGGCTGTCCCGTAGGCCTGTGATAGATGAGCACGATTTTTATGCAGGGGAGTATGTCGATCCGCAGGGGCAGCCAGTCCACATCACCATTGAAGCAGTGATCACTGATCTGAACCTGGATCAGGAAATGCGTTTTCGGGATCACATCGAATGGTGGGATAACGGTACGGGAGATCTGCTCGAGGGGCCGCCAGCAGAGAGTACTGACGACCAGATGGTTCAGGCCTGTTTGCGCGTCGTTTTTGTCGGCAGCTACGACGCCGATGAGGATGATTTCACTGGTACCACTTACTTCTGCTCGCCGATGAAACAGGATGGGTCCTACGATTTCTTCAGGACTGCCGATAAGCGTGTCTGTGGATTTCTGTATCTGCGCACGATCCGAACCGGCAGTCGTGCGTTGAGCCTTGAGCGTGGCTCGCTCCTGGACATCATTTTGCGGTTACAGGACGACAAGAATTTCAAAATCTGGGAAGGGCTTTTGGTTGAGCTTCGACAGTTGCAGGTTGCAGCTGATCCGGAGATCGGGATCAACAACATCCTGGCAAATGTGCAGGCCTCAATCCGCGGTTACATGCCCAGCGATGACGGCAGCGATCCCCAAATGCGAGTCACGCAACTGACACGCGAGTCTCTGCGAAAATCGTTAACTGTCTTCATGGCAACCGGTGCGCAGCGCAGTGATAGCGAAGCGCATGCAGCGCCATTCCAGAGCCAAGGCACCGGTACTATCAACATGATGGTACTGGCACTTCTGTCACTGATCGCGGAGCTGAAGCAGAATGTGATTTTTGCGATGGAGGAGCCAGAGATAGCAATCCCGCCGCATATTCAAAAACGCATCATTAACGGTGTGCGCAGCAAGTCAGCCCAAGCGCTGTTTACCTCGCATTCGCCCTACGTGCTCGAAGAATTCGAACCCGAGCAGGTCATCGTTATCAGCCGAAACGATGGGAAACTGAGTGCCATGCCTGCAGGGCTGCCGCCGGGCATCAAAGCAAAAATGTACCGACAGGACATGCGGCTGCGTGTTTGTGAGGCCCTTCTGGCACGTCGGGTGCTGATTGCCGAAGGCCGGACGGAATACGACGCTTGGCCCGCCGTAGCGCGACTGCTTCATCAGCAGGAGCCGGAGTCTTTCATGCCGCTTGAGGCGTTGGGCATCCCAATCATCGATGCGACGACCGACTCGCTAATCGCTCCGATGGGTGCTTACTACCGCAGGCTCGGGAAGAAGGTCTATGCCGTTTTCGACGAGCAGGCATCCGAACAATTGGAAGCTATTAGGGCGTCGGTTGACTACCCCTATCAAGCGCCTGAGAAAGGTTTCGAGAACGTCGTTCTCAAAGGAACCGATGAGGAAGTGTTGCGCGGCTGGGTTGCGTCTCTGGTCGACAGCGGTGCTTGGCCTTCAGACTTAAAGGATAAGGCCCCGGGCCCTGATGCCACGAAGGATGAGGTAGCAGCGATTGTAGGGGTGCTGCTGAAGCGCTGGAAAGGCGATGGTGCTGCTGCCAGCTTACTTTGTACCGCCATGACCCGACATCACCTCCCGGAATTCATTGTCAGCACCCTCGAGAGCATTACAGCCACAATTGTCCCCAAGAAGCCCGAGCCTGAATTTCCAGAACTGGATGATGACCTTCTCGATTTGGTCGGGCCTTAACAGATGATAGTGCTTGATCAGTCTCGACGGGATGTTATCGACTCTCCCAGCCATCTGGTCGTGATGGGGGGCCCTGGCTCAGGGAAAACCACAGTCGCATTGCTTAAAGCTGAAGCATTTCTAGGCCGACTAGACCTCACAGAGTACCAGCAGGTGCTATTCCTGAGCTTCGCCAGAGCAACGGTCGCAAGGGTTGCGGAACAGGCCGGAAAGATGCTGCCGAAACTCGAGCAGGCTCGGCTCGAGGTCAACACCTACCATGGCTTCACGTGGAATTTACTGCGCAGCCATGGCTACTTACTCCGCAACGGGCGGCCCTTATCACTGCTTCCTCCGCCAGAGGCTGCAGCGCGATTGTCCACATTGAGTGCAGAACAGATAGCCTTGGAGAAAATCAGGCTGCTCGAGGAGGAGGGACTGTTGCACTTCGACCTGTTCGCCAGCAATGCTGCCATGTTGCTGGAGAGAAGCCAGTCGCTGCAGCGCATCTACGGCAACAGCTATCCACTTGTCATACTCGACGAGTTCCAGGACACGAACGAGGACGAGTGGCGTTTCATCCGCGCGCTGACTCGACATAGCCAGGTGCTGGCTTTGGCTGACCCGGAACAACGGATCTACGAATTTCGCGGTGCCAGTGCTAACAGGATTCAAGAGTTTGAAGAAGCTTACCGTCCCGCCTCCTTTTCTTTTGGAATGGAAAATCACCGGAGCACGGGGACCGACATCGTTCAGTTCGGCAACGACCTGCTGACAGGTGCCAACAAGCATCGAGCCTACACTGATGTGGCGGTGACGCCCTACGTCCCGCGTAAAGGGATGCTTCATCGGGCTTTCAAATTTGCGGTTCTGACCGCTATAGGACGGTTGAATAGAGATGGACGTGATTGGTCGCTTGCTATTTTGGTGCCCAGCAAGAGTTTCATGGCTGAGGTTTCCGCGTACTTGTCGAGTGACTCAGATAGTTTGCCTAGACTTTCCCATGAAGTGGCGTTTGACCAAGAAGCTGCTGCGCTCTCTGCTACGGCGATCGCTGCGCTTCTCGAAGGTGGCGCGACTGCAGAGATCATTACTGAAAGGCTCCTAAGAAATTTATGTGCTCACCTGCGTGGCAGGAAAGGCGAGAAGGCCCCCAGTAAGCCACATCTGGAATTGGTGCTCGCTTTTGAGCAATTGTTCGGAGGTCAGACGCTTCGCAGGCTACCGCACAAGCGGATTCTCGCTGCCGTACAGACTATCGCGGTCCAGCGCCTTTATCTGCAACTGACTGGCGACCCTCAGGTCGATTGGATCGCCATGCGACAGCTGCTGGACTCAAGCACTGAGCAGGTTCTCAATCAGATCGGTATCGATGCTCGGTATGTCCGCTTGCTTGGGAAGGGATCCCTCCTTCGAAGCCGGTTGAGCGAACTATGGCGCTCAGCTGGAGGTTACCCAGGAGCAGAGGGGCTGGTCCGGGATGCCCTTGTTCAGGATCACTTCCAAGCGGTGACCAAGGACTGGAAGGGCCTCCATCTGATGACCATGCACAAGTCGAAAGGGAAAGAGTTCACAGAGGTCATATTGTACGAGGGGCTGATGAGGGGGCGATTTTTACAGGCAGGGGCAACCCCCGATCGCGTGCGTCAGGCCCGTTTAGCCATGCGTGTCGCGGTCACTCGTGCAATGAAAAAGGCGACAATACTGACCCCGAATGGGCGATTTCGCTGCCCGCTGCTTTGAGCGTTTGAAGGCATGCCAATTGGCGATCGTTGACCCAGTGCTTGCGGAAGATTTGTCTCGTTGCTGCCTATCGCTGGAGGCCACTTTGGGTAGGTAGCGCCATGTACAAAGGGCTGCTAATGCCATTTACGCGGCTATGAGCGTATGGACACTTTCCAGCAAGTGCTTTCGACCGAAAGCGAACGTTCATGAATGGCTACCATTGGCAAAAGAAGGTAACCGCTCTATAAACCCCAGACTCAAAGCATCCAGCTGATCCCGGATGCTGTGTCGTCTAACAGCCCGCGACTTGTAGGGTAAAGGGACTGAACCGAAGGCTTCTACACCTACTTGAGTCGTTGGCTCACATCGGCCAGGACATCGCTCATTTCCGGCGGACGCTCGCATACTCGAGTGATTAACTCACTTGCCTTGAGGGCAGCGAGATCTCAATAAAAAGGTGGCGCATTGATGTCGCGGCTCGATATTCTCAGAGGCCAATCCGCTGATTTTTATGGAGAAATTATGTCGTTGTCTGACTTCTGGTTGAGCGTAGTTGCTTCGATTGTCGCGGCCGTTCTGGTCATGCTCGCTGCCAAAATTACCTTGGAAAAATGGAAGAAGGTTGCGATTGGGATCGGAGCGCTGGCCATCGGCTGCACTATCGTCTCGTTCTTGATTTTCGCAGGACTGACTGTGACGAAAGAGTTCTCGGCTCATCAAGAGCGCTCTGCACTACAGGCGAAGATCGATGCTTACACCAGAGGTCACTATCCAGTGGAATACGACAAGGGATATCGCTTGGAGGTGACTAAGCTGGGCGAGCGGCCGCTTCTGGCTTTCATGTATCCAGAGGGAGTTGAGGCATCGCCAGCGATTCACCCATGGAGCAACGATACGTTCGCGTTCGAGATTGAGATTTTGCTGAACGACAACGGTTATCCCGGCACTCCGGCCTGGGCATATGAAATGAGGCCCATGACTCCAGAGCAAGTCAGCCACCTGATGCAAAGAAAGCTGGACTAAGTGTCACCGCTCTTGCCCCTGCTGTAGAGCCACTGGAGCACTGGAAGTAGCTCCTTTCTGGAGTGTAGTCAGGTCCGAGGAGGCCTTACGTATCCGAGCTTGGCCGGCTCCTGCAGGTCGGGCTTAGTCACACTAGTTTCGAATGATTCAAATTTGTTTCGGGGGCCGACAGACGTCACCGGAGTCTTGGGCAGGTCGCTCGCCAAGTATTGGGTTCAACCATAGTCATGTTCTCGTCACGAGATTACATCGCAGGCAATCGAGCCGGAATAGGATGCTCATCAGTAGCGGTACTCTTGCGGCGAGAGGCGTCCCTGGGGACCAAACAACAGCGTGGCAGTGAACTTTTCCAAATAGGCCACCGCTTCCTCTGGCGCGTGCTGCGTGAAATACGCCCGTTGCGCTGCGGGCAGTATGGCGCGGTGCGCCAGACAGGCTTTCACCATGTCTGCCAGCAGAGAACCGCGAACGTCGTAACGCGCATCCACTGTGTCTAGGACCGTGCGATAGCAGGAGTGGTAGGTCGATTGATGATCGACATGCCGTTGGCTATCACGACTCATCCCTGGCTTCCCGCCTGCCAGGAGGCCAGAAACTGCAGCACTCGCTCAACCTGGCCCTGACTGACCAGTTGCTCTGCGGTCTGCTGTTTGAAGGTCGGTAACGGCTCGAGGCGAAACCACGTGATCGCCCGCTCGATGGTAACGCCGCTCTCGTCTACGGCTAAGATCACACGCAGGACATCCGCGATATAGCGTTGCGTCGCTTCGGTATCGGATTCGCTGGCCGCTCCTTGTTTGCTGCGACGATAGGCTGCGACATGGTCGGCAAACACGGCTGGGCTAAGTCTAAAGATCTCAATATAGCGCTCAACCGAGTAGGGTGCCCCGGTCGTGGGACACAGGCAGTCAATCAGTTCGGCAGCCAACAGTGGCGCTGGCTGGAATGCTCCCTGGTTCATGGCTATTCCTCCTGCCACGTTTCGCTCACAGCATGCTCGCAAATCTACGAGAAACAAAGCTCCCGTTCGCTATCCCAGGTCATTTATGATTTCCTTTCCAATAAGTCTCCCAAAGCTGAGCGGAACCGGGGTCTTCCCAGTATTGGCGGAAAGGTGATTGTGGAAATCCAGCGCATCATCGGGCTGGGCGCCTCTCCACGACCTCGGTGCGACGCTTGATCTCGGCGTTCAAATGCTCCAGCGGATTGGTGCTGTGCAACTGCTGTCGCGGCACTTTGGAAAACGCCATGTGTGCCAGTACTTCGTCCTAGCAGCCGTCCATGAGCGTCGCGATCTTCGGGTATCTCTCTCGTAATTGATTAGCCACCAGCGCCATTGCTGATGACATTTCTGCTGGCTGTCCTGACAATACCGTCCGCAGCAGACGCTACGTTGGTGGTCGGGGGGAAAGTGTGCCGCGCCGATATTATCGGCAGCGTGGATTAGAAAGCCTGTTCTCCATATGATCCAAACCCAGGCCGTCGACCTGAACGGTCGCCAACTACGGCCTAGGGGCTGGTCAAGGCCGCCACACCACCGTCCCTGATCAGTCTATCCAGCCTGGGGCGAGCCGGTACCTTAATTACTCAGATGGAAGCGCGACCTGTCATGAAGGCACCCAAGGCAACTCTGGCTCAACAGTGTGAAGGGATCGGCTGGTCGATCACTGACCTAGTAGCACACAAGCACGACAAGCGCAGTTGGTCGATCAATGGTGGGCCAGCTGGACTGCCAGAAGAGGTTGTTGGCCAGACATACGCCACCGGCGGCGCGCGAGTGAGCTACTGTGAGGGCGGCTCTGTCTTGCTCCTGCTGAAGGCCGCAGCTCTGGAAACCCTGGCTAGGCTCAACACCTTCAATGACCGAGACGACGCTATCGTCCGGTTCCTGGAGGCTCAGATGACCATCTTGGCCGGGCATACGGACGAGATTGTCGACACAGTTCGGTCAATCACACCAGATGGAGTGGCGCGCAATGTGCGCGAGCTGGCCACCAACGCCAGGCTCAGGACTTTCTTCCCGCGTGTACGTGCCGACTTCATGCTGGACCTGTACCAGCAGATGGGTAACGAGATGCTCGCCAAGATCCTGGAGGCCTTCTCGGCCGCACCTTACGACTACCGGGCAGGTTGGCCTGATTTGATCGTGCTCGGCGATGATGCGATCAAGTTTGTCGAGGTGAAGACCAATGACCGGCTGCTCGATACGCAGGTACGGTTCGCAACTGGGATCGGGAATCCGATGGGCTTTGACTGTGGAGTTGTGCGCCTTACTGCGATCAAGGGCGCCTAGCGCTGAGACTGCTACCGGTCAGCTATGACTGTCGGGAGGTGCAACCCCTTACTTCAGCTAGGAAGCAGAAGTGAGGGATTGCAGGTGCAGCGATCGGTTAGGCTGGGCTAGGAACTGCGCGAGTGCTCGCCTTTTCCTTGCGCTGCCTCTCCAGGCAGCGATTAACCGCCTCCGTAATAGGCGTATCGCCCTTTTTCACTGCGCTCATGTACATAACCGCAGCAGCGGCCTGCATTACGGATTGAGCAGAGCCTGGGTTTGCCATGTCCTTGACCATTTCTAGGACAATTTCAGCGTCGGTCACGCCATTTTTTTCTGCGCGTCCAAGAGCTTTGAACTCTTTTCTCGCGCGGGTTTGCTGCGTTTGAATCGGACTTTTCATGGTACAACCCTTTCGGTGATTAGGACTCGGGATTGAGACCTAGCCTGAATATATGCAGGGCAGGGTGAGTATTTTCAATTGGATCCAGCAGCCGGTTTCTGGTCAGCCGGGGTACCGGGATGGTCCATCCAGTCGCATTAATTTCGAAAAAATCGCATTTATTTCGAAATCCGACAGCCACCGCCCACCAATGCCGGGCCGGATGCGGAATGATGGGGGTGACGAAAGGGTCTCTGCGGCCAGCTGTCGAGCGGTGCATGGCCACTGACCGAGCGGATCGCCGCCACCTCCAGCGCTTCACGCTCGTCCAGCGGCGGCAGCAGCCCGGGCAGGCGGCTGGCGAGCAGGGTCTTGCCGGTGCCCGGGGGACCTGTGAACAGTAGGTTGTGCGCCCCGGCCGCGGCGACCAGCAGGGCGCGCTTGGCGGCGATCTGGCCCTGGACTTCGCTGAGGTCCGGATAGGGGCGTTGTTCCAGCAGCAAGCCATTGGCTGCGTAGGGAGACAGCGCGGGCTGGCCGTTCAGGTGGGCCACCAGCTCGCGCAGGTGCCCCATTGCATACACCACCAGGCCGCTGGCCAGGCTGGCCTCCTCGGCATTCTCCCGAGGCACCACCAACGCCCGGCCCGCATCCCGGGCCGCCAATGCCGCGGGCAGCACGCCCTGTACCGGGCGCAATGCACCCGACAGGGCCAGTTCGCCCAGGCATTCGATATCGTCGAGGGTGGCTACCGGCACCTGGCCATTGGCGGCGAGGATGCCCAGGGCGATGGCCAGGTCGTAGCGGCCACCGTCCTTGGGCAGGTCGGCGGGGGCGAGGCTCTGGGTGATGCGCCGGGCCGGGTAGTCCAGGCCGGAGTTGACGATGGCGCTGCGTACCCGGTCCTTGCTCTCCTTGACCGTGGTTTCCGGCAGGCCGACCAGGGTAAGCGTGGGCAGGCCGTTGGCCAGGTGGGTTTCGACGCTGACGGCGGGGGCCTGCACGCCCACCTGGGCGCGGCTGTGGACGAGGGCGAGGGACATGGGCACTCCGTGTTTGCAGGTGATGGCCGCGTCCTGCGGCCTGGCAAAGCTTAGTGGTGCTCCTGGGCAGGTGGACGAGAAGAGTGCGTCGAGTTTTGTCCGGCCTGGCACTCAATACCGTTGGCGCCTGCCGCCCGAGGCTGTCTGCCACAGAGCACCGGAATCCCCGAACCCCGCGCCCGCGCCAGCAGCTCCTCGGTGTCGTCGCCGCCCGGCAGCGCCAGCACCAGGTCGGGCCGGCTGTCGCGCAGCATGAAGACGTTGCGCAGGCGCTCGGCCAGCTTGCCGTGTAGCTGCCAGTTGGGCGGGTAGCGCACGATGTCGGCGCCCTGCTCGCGGGCCCAGCCTTCGATCTCGCCGCCCAGGTGCTGGCTGCCGCCGTGGATCAGCACCCGGATCGGTTGCTGGCGCTGGAGGGCGTCCAGCGCCTGGCGGCAGCGTTGGCTGTCGGCGTAGTTGCGCCCCGCGCAGATCAGTACGCGCATGGCCACCCCCTCAGAACCACTGGCCGAAGCGGCGGATGTACAGGGTCTTAATGCCCTGGGCCACCAGGCAGTAGCCCAGCAGGGTGGCGGCCAGCCACGGGAAGTATTCCCAGGGCAGCGGCACCAGCCCGACCATGGCCCCCAGCGGCGAGAACGGGATGTAGATGCCAAGGCACATCACCAGGCCGGTGGCCAGGATCACCGGCAGCGCCGCGGTGCTCTGGAAGAACGGCACCTTGCGGGTGCGCAGCATGTGCACCACCAGCGTTTGCGACAGCAACCCCTCGATGAACCAGCCGGACTGGAACAGCGCCTGCATTTCCACGCTGTTGGCGGCGAACACGTACCACATCAGGGCGAAGGTGGTGATGTCGAAAATCGACGAAGTGGGGCCGATCCACAGCATGAAACGGCCGATGTTGCGGGCATCCCATTTGCGTGGTTCGCGCAGGAATTCCTTGTCCATGCGATCCCACGGCAGCGACAGCTGGGAGAAGTCGTACATCAGGTTCTGCAGCAGCAGGTGGATCGCCAGCATCGGCATGAACGGGATGAACGCGCTGGCCACCAGCACCGAGAACACGTTGCCGAAGTTGGAGCTGGCGGTCATGCACAGGTACTTCATGATGTTGCCGAAGGTTTCGCGGCCCTTGAGCACGCCTTCTTCCAGCACCATCAGGCTCTTTTCCAGGAGGATGATGTCGGCCGATTCCTTGGCGATGTCGGTACCGCTGTCCACCGAGATGCCCACGTCGGCATCGCGCAGCGCCGGGGCGTCGTTGATGCCGTCGCCAAGGAAGCCCACGGTGTGGCCGTTGGCCTGCAGCGCCTTGAGCACCCGCGACTTCTGCAGCGGGGTGAGCTTGGCGAACACCGTGCGTTCCTCGACCAGCGCCTTGAGCTGGGTGTCGTCCAGGCGCTCGATGTCCTGGCCGAGCAGCGGCTGGCCGGGCGCAAGGCCCACTTCGCGGCAGACCTTGCAGGTGACCACCGGGTTGTCGCCGGTCAGCACCTTCACCTTCACGCCCATCTCGCGCAGGGCGGCGATGGCCGGGCCGGCGGTTTCCTTGGGCGGGTCGAGGAAGGTCAGGAAGCCCCGGATCACCAGCTCGCGCTCGTCATCGGTGTGGTACTGGGGCTTGCCGGCGGCGGCCGGAATGTCGCGGGTGCCAACCAGCAGCACGCGGAAGCCCTCCTGGTTGTAGGCGCTGGCGGTATCCAGCAGTTGCTGGCGTCGTCCGGCATCCAGGACGACCCGCTGGCCGCCTTCTTCGACATGGGTGGCGATGGCCAGCATTTCCTCGACGGCGCCCTTGCTCACCAGCAGGTGGTCGCCCAGGGCATCCTTGACGATCACCGACAGGCGCCGGCGGATGAAGTCGAAGGGCAGCTCGTCGACCTTGGCGTAGGCATAGGGTGGCTGGAAGCCCTGGTCTTCGCCGGCAAAACGCAGCACGGCCTGGTCCATCAGGTTCTTCACGCCGCTCTGGTGGTGGCTGTTGAGCCAGGCCAGTTCCAGCAGGCGCGGGTCCTGGTGGCCGCTGGCGTCGACGTGGTGCTCGAGGATGATGCGGTCCTGGGTCAGGGTGCCGGTCTTGTCGGTGCACAGCACGTCCATCGAGCCGAAGTTCTGGATGGCGTTCAGGCGCTTGACCACCACCTTGCGCCGGGCCATGGCCACGGCGCCCTTGGCCAGGTTGGCGCTGACGATCATCGGCAGCATTTCCGGGGTCAGGCCCACGGCCACGGCCAGGGCGAACAGGAAGGCGTCGCTCCAGTCGCCCTTGACCACGCCGTTGAGCATGAACACCACCGGCACCATCACCAGCATGAAGCGGATCAGCAGACGGCTGACGCTGTTCACCCCGCGGTCGAAGGCGGTCTGGCTGCGCGAGCCGACGATGGCCTTGGCCAGCGAACCGAAGTAGGTGCGCTTGCCGGTGGCCACCACCACGGCGCGGGCGCGGCCGCTGACCACGTTGGTGCCCATGAAGCCGATGTTGGGCAGGTCCAGCAGGCCGCTTTCATCGTTGGCGCTGCCTCCGGCGGATTTCTGCGCGACGTGGCCGAGGGTGTCGTATTTCTCCACCGGCAGCGCTTCGCCGGTCAGTACGGCCTGGCTGATGAACAGGTCGCGGGACTCGATCAGGCGGATATCGGCGGGGATCATGTCGCCAGCGGCCAGTTGCACGATGTCGCCGGCCACCAGTTCGTTCATCGGCACTTCGCGCAGGCGCGCTGGCTGGTCGTGGCGCTCGCGGCGCAGCACGGTGGCGGTGGTACGGACCATGGCCTTGAGCGCATCGGCGGCCTTGGCTGAGCGGTATTCCTGCCAGAAGCGCAGCAGGCTGCTGAGGCTGACCATGGTCATGATGATGATGACCTTGGTCAGGTCGGCTTCTTCCATGTCGCCTGCGCGTACCGGCAGCCAGTAGTCGGTGACGAAGCTGATGCCGGCGAGGGTGAGCAGCACGTAGATGAAGGGGTTGTGCAGGGCCTTGAGCAATTGCACCAGGGCCGGTTGCGGTTTGTCGTGGGCGACCTGGTTGGCGCCGTCGCGCTGCAGGCGCTTGGCGGCCTCGTGTTCGGTCAGGCCCAGCTCGCTGGCGTCGAGGTTGGCCAGGGTCACGGCCAAGCCGTTGCGTGCCTCGCGGGCGGCACGCATGGACAGACGGGCATCATCGCCGGCTTTGCTGTGGGTGTTGCGGTCTTTTACGGTCATTTGGCTGTGCTCCTGCCGCAGGAGGCGGCACGACACACAGTCGACTCACGGTTGCGAAGGTGAGTGAACGTGTCCCGTGTCGCAATGATTCAAACAATGAAAAACGTGGTTTTTCCGACGTTTACGTGTTCGCTGGCGAATGCCGGAAATAAGATCGGCAGCGAACTTTCTACTGGCTGATTCCATGGTCGGTTAATCCCTTTGTTAAATGGCGGGCAATAGAACTTCAACGAACTTTAATTACTTAAAGTTCGGAAGTTTCTGACGATTTATATGGCGTCAGTTCAGCGAACGGACAGCACGGCGCGCGTCACTGCAGGCAGCAACGGGCGCGCTATCGACTGGGCGGTTCCAGGGACAAGGTCAGACCCCAGCCGAGGACAGGACGGTGCGGGGCCTTGTGCGCACAGGTGCGCAGGCGAGGGATGGCGATATCGAGGTTCATGAGCTTGCCTCCGACCGGGCGGGCACCCGGGGCGACAAGCGACGGCGGAGCAGCAGGCTCTGGCGCGGCTTGCCCGACCTAGGGGCGGGCCCGGAGTTCCGGTTCAAGTGCCTGGCGGCCAAAGGCTGCCAGACAGCGACTAGATACTGTGTCCATTGAATTCTTCGTGAGTTGAAATAAAGGCCCGCTTTTCGGGGCGGGTGAACTTTATGCAAAGCATAGCGGGGAAGTCAACCGTGAAGGCGTAACTTAAATATGTTTCATCTGATGGGAGGGAAATTAATGCAATGCACTGCGCAAGTGCTATCGCGGGGCAAGCCCGCTCCTACAGGTTGGCGTAGTACCTGTGGGAGCGGCTTTAGCCGCGAACACCGGCGAAGCCGGTGCCATCCACCGCGTCGCTTGCTTCGCGGCTGAAGCCGCTCCCACAGGGTGCGCGCGCTTCTGCCTGGTCAAGGCAGAAGCAGGCATTCGATCAAGGCTTGGCGCCCAGGATGATGTGCGAGGCCTTGATCAGCGCAGTGGCCTTAACACCCGGCTTCAGGCCGAGCTCCTGCACCGCTTCGCGGGTGACGATGGCATACACCTTGGTACCGCCCGAGAGCTTCAGCACCACCTCGGCATTCACCGCGCCGTCACCGACCCGCAGCACTTCGCCTTCCAGGCTGTTGCGCGCAGACAGCCTGTAGCCGGCGGCATCGGTCATCAGCACTACCCAAGGCGCCTTGACCAGCGCCACGGCCTGCTTGCCGACGTTGATGTTGAGGTTGTGCAGGCTGGCCATGGTGACCACCGCCACCAGCTTCTCGCCGCCGCCCAGGGTCAGCTCGACCTCGGCATTCACCGCGCCAGGCTGGACGGCGCTGACAGTACCTTCGAAGACATTGCGTGCACTGACTTTCATGGGGAAGCACTCCGTGTGATCAATCACCACGCCCAAAGGATTCAGGCGCGTACGTAAACCCAGGCGGTCAGCCCCGAGGCGAGGCCGACGGCGATACGCTTGTAGTCCGATACTTCGTAGCGGTCGGCGGCGGCCAGCTCTTGTTCGCTGATCTGGAAGACCATGCCGGCGACGCTGTCTTCGGCCCGCTCGCTGGGGGAGACGATGGGGTGGTGGCTCTTGCCACTGGTGGCCAGCACTTGCGGGTCGGTGATCTGCACCCAGTCCTGGCGATAGCCCGGCATGCGGTCGGCCTGGCCGGTCAGTTCACGGCCGAAGTTGGCCAGTTGCACGGCCTTGTCCTGCAAGGTGCCGTAGGAGAACAGCAGCACCGGGTAAACGCTGGACGGTTGCATGACTTATTCCTGAGTAGGCGGGGCGATCCGTGCTTCCAGCTCGGCGAATTGCTGCTCGAGGGCTTCGAGGCGGGCGCGGGTGCGGGCCAGCACTACCATCTGGCTGTCGAACTCCTCGCGGCTGACCAGGTCGAGCTTGCTGAAGGCGCCCTGCATCAGCACCTTGAACTGGCTTTCCAGTTCGGCGCGGGGCGCGGCGGTGTCACCGCTGAACAGGCGCGATGCCTGGTCGCTCAGGGCATCGAGGAAGGCTTTGGGCGCGAGCATGTCTGGTATCCGCTGATCACTGAAAGGGCAGCAGTGTAGCACGGGCCCCCAGGCCACTTGCGCTGCACGCTTTTCGCGCAGGGCGGGCAAAGGTCGCGCACCGATTTTGTGCGCTTTTTCCCTGCTGGCGATTGGCCAATCCCTGCTGGTTTACGCAACTACCTGTTTTCCCGTGACTTGTGCCAACTGGCAAGGTTTCTGCAAAGACCTGAGCGAGCCATGCACTGATGCAGTCCCTTGTGACCAGGCAGTGCGCAGGCGGAGCCGGAAGGTTCTTCGTCACAGCCGGATCGTGCGTCGGCGGGGGGATGGAGCCGACGACGCGTTACAAAGCCAGGCGCTGCGCTTAGACTTGAGACGGGTTTGTTTTCCTGGGGCAAGTCCACCAAATCGGGAGAGAGTTTCATGAAGCTAGTCACTGCCATCATCAAGCCGTTCAAGCTGGACGACGTGCGCGAGTCGCTGTCGGAAATCGGCGTTCAGGGCATCACCGTGACCGAAGTCAAAGGCTTCGGCCGGCAGAAGGGTCACACCGAGCTGTATCGCGGCGCTGAATATGTGGTCGATTTTCTGCCCAAGGTGAAGATCGATGTCGCCATCGACGACAAGGACCTCGATCGGGTGATCGAAGCCATCACCAAGGCGGCCAACACCGGCAAGATCGGCGACGGCAAGATCTTCGTGGTCAATCTGGAGCAGGCGATCCGCATCCGTACCGGCGAAACCGATACCGACGCGATCTAAGCGCCAAGCAAAGCCTCACCAAACCCAACGCCCCAGGAGAAAACAACATGACTCTGCGCAAGATCGCAGGGCTAGGAGCCCTATTGTCCCTCGTAATGCCAGGGCTGGCCCTGGCCGAGGAAACTGCCGCCCCCGTGCTGAACTCCGGCGACACCGCCTGGATGCTCACCTCGACGGCACTGGTCCTGTTCATGACCATCCCGGGCCTGGCCCTGTTCTACGGCGGCATGGTGCGCTCGAAGAACGTGCTGTCGGTGATGATGCAGTGTTTCGCCATCACCGGGCTGATCAGCATCCTCTGGGTCATCTACGGCTACAGCCTGGCTTTCGATACCGCGGGTATGGAAAAGGGCGTGCTCAACTTCAATTCCTTCATCGGTGGCTTCTCCAAGGCCTTCCTCAACGGCGTCACGCCGTCGGGCCTGACCTCGGCCACCGCGCTGTTCCCCGAGGCGGTGTTCATCACCTTCCAGATGACCTTCGCCATCATCACCCCGGCGCTGATCGTCGGCGCCTTCGCCGAACGCATGAAGTTCTCGGCGATGCTGATCTTCATGGGCGTGTGGTTCACCCTGGTCTATGCGCCGATCGCGCACATGGTCTGGAGCGGTGACGGCGCGCTGATGTGGGACTGGGGCGTGCTGGACTTCGCCGGCGGCACCGTGGTGCACATCAACGCCGGTATCGCCGGCCTGGTCTGCTGCCTGGTGCTGGGCAAGCGCAAGGGTTACCCGACCACGCCGATGGCCCCGCACAACCTGGGCTACACCCTGATGGGCGCGGCCATGCTGTGGATCGGCTGGTTCGGCTTCAACGCAGGTTCCGCCGCTGCCGCCAACGGCACCGCCGGCATGGCCATGCTGGTGACCCAGATCGCCACCGCCGCCGCCGCCCTGGGCTGGATGTTCGCCGAGTGGATCTTCCACGGCAAGCCAAGCGCCCTGGGCATCGCCTCGGGCGTGGTCGCCGGCCTGGTCGCCATCACCCCGGCCGCCGGCACCGTCGGCCCGATGGGCGCGCTGGTGATCGGCCTGGTGTCCGGCGTGGTCTGCTACTTCTGCGCCACCAGCCTCAAGCGCAAGCTGGGCTATGACGACTCCCTGGACGCCTTCGGCGTACACGGCATCGGCGGCATCATCGGCGCCCTGCTCACCGGTGTGTTCGCGGCGCCTGCCCTGGGCGGTTTCGGCGCGGTCACCGACATCGCCGCGCAGTTCTGGATCCAGGCCAAGGGTGTGATCTTCACCGTGGTCTACACCGCCATTGTCACCTACGTGATCCTCAAGGTCCTGGACCTGGTGATGGGCCTGCGGGTCAGCGAAGAAGAAGAGTCGGTCGGCCTCGACCTGGCTCAACACAACGAGCGCGGCTACAACCTGTAACCGCGATGCTGGAAAACTTGCCCGGTTCGCCGGGCATTTTTTTGCCTGTAATTTACCGTTTGGCCTGGGGCAAACGGTTTCCCTGCGCTGATCGCGACCTGGGGTTAAAACTTACAAGCCATCGGGTGTTTCTGGTGCTTTGCTTTTTCTGCGAGCGCGCTAGAATGCGCGCCGAAGGAAGCTGGACGAGTAGTCCACACACTTCGCTACCCTTTGCTAGGCTTGCCAATAGCCTGTGGCCAGCAAGGGCTCAAAAAATTTTGTCAGGCCTTGCCAGGAGCAGGGCCTGCAGGGTGCCGGACCCCCCATGAGGGGGTGGACACCCAGGGCAGTGGCCAATCCACGGCCAGTTGAATTTTCACTGGTGGCTGCCGGTCTACGGCTGCACCGGTCTATAACTAACCTGCTTTTCGCAAGTCATGAGGTAGAACATGAGCGACGACGATCTGGAAAATGACGACCTCGAGGTAGGCGACGAAGACGAGGCTGATGAAGGCCTTGAGGCAGCGGCTGACGACGGCGCGGAAGACTCCGGCGACGACAGCAGCCCGGCTCCGGCGGCCAAGGGCAAGTCCAAGGCGGCGGTCTCGGTAGACGAGATGCCGAGCATGGAAGCCAAGCAGAAAGAGCGCGATGCGCTGGCCAAGGCGATGGAAGAGTTCCTGTCGCGCGGTGGCAAGGTGCAGGAAGTGGAGGCCAACGTGGTCGCCGATCCGCCCAAGAAGCCGGACAACAAGTACGGCAGCCGCCCTATCTGAGTGGTTGAACGCAAAAAAGCCCGCCGTCGCTGCGGGCTTTTTTGTGCCTGTCAGGTTGGCACGGTCTCTGTAGGAGCGGCCTTGTGCCGCGAAAGGGTCGCAAAGCGGCCCCAGGGTCGTTGTCGATACTAAAATCGCAGCCCTTTCGCGACACAAGGCCGCTCCTACAGGGATGGCGAAGCCTGCTCAGCGCCAGCGCGCGAGCACATCGGGCAACTGCGACAGCCGCTGGATCTCGGCATCGGGCGCCTGCTCGCCGCTCCAGGGCTTGTGTTGCGGGTTGAACCACACCGCCCGCAACCCGGCGCGCTGGGCGCCGGCGATGTCGTCGCCCGGGTGGTCGCCGACGTGCACCGCCGCCCCGGCGTCCACCTCGCCGCGCTTCAGCGCCTCGAGGAACGGTGCCGGGTCCGGTTTGCCGATGCCCAGGTCCTCGGCGCACAGGGCGAAGCGGAAGTAGTCCGCCAGCCCCAGGCGGCGCACGTCGGCATTGCCATTGGTGACCACGCCGAGGGTGTAGTGGTGGCGCAGGATCTCCAGCACCGGCTGCACCTCGGGGAACACCTCCACCTGGTGCCGGGCATGCAGGAACACCTCGAAGCCTTCGTTGGCCAGCTCCTGGGCGTGTTTCTCGCTGTAGCCGACCTCTTCCAGGGCGTGGAACAGCACCCGCCGGCGCAGGGCGCTGATACGGTGCTTGAGGCCCGGCTCGGCCTGTACCAGGCGCTCGCGGATGGAGAACAGGTGCTCCACCGGCACGCCGCCGAGGATCGGCGCGTTGGCTTCGAGCCAGTCGCGCAGGACGACTTCGGCGCTGGCGATGACCGGCGCGGTGTCCCAGAGGGTGTCGTCCAGGTCGAAGGTGATCAGCTTGATGCTCATGAGTCCGTGTCCTTGCTGCGTTTGGCCCGAGGGTGGGCGCTGTCGTACACCGCGGCCAGGTGCTGGAAGTCCAGGTGGGTATAGATCTGCGTGGTGCTGATGTCGGCATGACCGAGCATCTCCTGCACCGCGCGCAGGTCCTGGGACGATTCCAGCAGGTGGCTGGCGAAGGAATGGCGAAGCATGTGCGGGTGCAGGTGCTGGCCGAGCTCGCGCTCGCCGGCGGCCTTGACCCGCAGCTGGATGGCGCGGGGGCCGAGGCGCTTGCCCTGGCGGCTGAGGAACACCGCGCCGTCCCGTGGGCCGGCGATGCCGCGCAGCTTGAGCCACGCCTGCATCGCCTCGCGGGCCTTGCGGCCGACCGGCAGCACGCGGCTCTTGCCGCCCTTGCCGTGCACCTGCACCAGCCCGGCGGCCAGGTCCAGGTGTTCGAGGTCGAGCCCGGTCAGCTCCGACAGGCGCAGGCCGGACGAATAGAACAGTTCGAGGATCGCCTGGTCGCGGCGGGCGATGAATTCGTCGTCGACGCCGCCATCGAGCAGCTGCAGGGCGCGGTCGGTGTCCAGCACCTTGGGCAGGCGCCGCTCACCCTTGGGCGGCGTCAGGCCGTTGGCCGGGTCGTGCTGGCAATCGCCTTCGCGGTTGAGGAAGCGGTACAGGCCGCGCACCGCCGAAAGCAGGCGCGCCAGGCTGCGCGAGGACTGGCCATGGTGGTGCTGGCGGGCGACCAGCTGGCGTAGCTGCTGGACCTGCAGGGCGCCCCAGCCGGCGATGCCCTGGGTGTTGCAGAATTCGATGACTTTCTCGAGGTCGCGACGGTAGGCCAGCAGGGTGTGCTCGGACACCTGGCGCTCGTTGCGCAGGTGAGCGCAATAAGCCTCCAGCTGGCGTTCCATCAGCGCACCGAGCGCAGCGTCTGGGTGAAGCGCGGCACCACGCGGCCAAGCACCTCGGCGATGTAGCTGAGGAACAGGGTGCCGACGCTGCTCTTGTAGTGCTGCGGGTCGCGGCTGCCGATCGCCAGCACGCCGTGCAGGCCCTGGTACTCGAGGGTGGCCACGGCGCTGGAACCGACTTCCTTGTGCTGGGCATCACCGAACAGGAAGGCCAGCTCATGCTCGCGCAGGCTGCCGCTGATGGTCTTGCCGCCGCCGATCAGGCCACCGATGGCCTGTTGCGCCTCGGCACCGGAGACCCAGCGGCCCACGGGCGCGGCGTTTTCGCCGAACAGGATCAGGCTGACGAAGGGCACCTGGAATTCCTGGCGCAGGCTGTCCTCGACCGCCATCACCACCTCTTCGAGGGTGCCTGCGTCGAGCAGGTCGAGGATCAGCCGGCGGGTCTTGTCGAACAGCCGGTCGTTGTCGCGGGCCACGTCCATCAGCTGCGACAGGCGATGGCGCATCTCGATGTTGCGGTCGCGCAGCAGCTTGAGCTGGCGCTCCACCAGCGACACGCTATCGCCGCGCTGGTGGGGGATGCGCTGTTCGAGCAGCAGTTCGTCGTGCTCGGCGAAGAAGGTCGGGTGGGCGCGCAGGTAGGCGACCACCGCTTCGGCATCGAGCTCATGGGCCTGCGGGGATGCAACGTTAGGCTGATCGGTCATGGCGGATACTCGCTTAGAGACGAACTTGTCCTTCGAACACGCGGACGGCGGGGCCGGTCATCAGCACCGGCTTGCCGGGGCCGGCCCACTCGATGCTCAGACGGCCACCCGGCAGGTCGATGGTCACCGGCGAGTCCATCCAGCCCTGGCTGATCGCCGCCACGGCCGCAGCGCAGGCGCCGGTACCGCAGGCCTGGGTCTCGCCGGCGCCACGCTCCCATACCCGCAGGTTGGCGCGGTGGCGGTCGACCACCTGGATGAAGCCGGCATTGACCCGCTGCGGGAAGCGCGGGTGATGCTCGATCTTCGGCCCCAGCTCATGAACCGGCGCACTGCGCACGTCGTCGACGCGCAGTACCGAATGCGGGTTGCCCATGGACACGGCGGCTATCTGGTGCACCTGGCCATCGACTTCCAGCGCGTAGCTGCTGGCCTGCTCGTCGGCAATGAACGGGATATCGGCCGGCACGAAGCGCGGCGGGCCCATGTCGACGCAGATCTGGCCGTCGTTGCGCACATCGAGCTCGATGATGCCGCCCTTGGTCTCGACGCGAATGCGCTTCTTGGCGGTCAGGCGCTTGTCCAGCACGAAGCGGGCGAAGCAGCGCGCGCCGTTGCCGCACTGCTCGACTTCGGAGCCGTCGGCATTGAAGATCCGGTAGCGGAAGTCCACTTCCGGATTGTTCGGCGCCTCGACGATCAGTAGCTGGTCGAAGCCGATACCGGTATTGCGATCGCCCCATTGCTTGGCGTGCTTGGGTTGGATGTGTGCGTGCTGGCTGACCAGGTCGAGGACCATGAAGTCGTTGCCCAGCCCGTGCATCTTGGTAAAACGCAGCAACATGGGTTCACTCCGGCAGCAGGCTTTCGCCGGCGAACAGTTCGGCAATGGTTTCACGGCGGCGCACTTCGAAGGCCTGGTCACCATCGACCAGCACTTCGGCGCAACGGCCACGGGTGTTGTAGTTGGAGCTCATGACGAAACCATAGGCGCCTGCGGAGCGGACGGCCAGGAGGTCGCCCTCGGCCAGGTCCATTACGCGGTCCTTGCCCAGGAAGTCGCCGGTCTCGCAGATCGGGCCGACCAGGTCGTAGGCGCGGCCTTCGCCGTCACGGGGCTTGACCGCGCTGACGTCCATCCAGGCCTGGTACAGGGCAGGACGGATCAGGTCGTTCATGGCCGCGTCAATGATGGCGAAGTCCTTGTGCTCGGTGTGCTTGAGGTATTCCACGCGGGTCAGCAGCACGCCGCCGTTGGCGACGATGTAACGGCCCGGCTCGAACACCAGGGCCAGGTCACGTTCGCCGACGCGCTCGCGAATGGCAGCGATGTAGTCGGCCAGCAGCGGTGGCTGTTCGTCGCGATAGCGCACGCCGACACCCCCACCGAGGTCCAGGTGGCGCAAGTGGATGCCGCACTCGGCCAGGCGATCGACCAGCACCAACAGGCGGTCGAGGGCGTCGAGGAAGGGCTCGACGGTGGTCAGCTGCGAGCCGATGTGGCAGTCGACGCCGACCACATCCAGGTTGGGCAGCTGCGCGGCGCGCACGTAGATCGCCTCGGCGTCGGCGATGGCGATGCCGAACTTGTTCTCTTTGAGGCCGGTGGAAATGTACGGATGGGTGCCGGCGTCGACGTCCGGATTCACACGTAGCGAAACCGGGGCCGTCTTGCCCATTTCGGCGGCAACGACCTGGAGGCGCTCGAGCTCGTCGGTGGACTCGACGTTGAAGCAGTGCACGCCCACTTCCAGGGCGCGGCGCATGTCTTCACGGGTCTTGCCGACCCCGGAGAACACCACGCGATCGGCGCGCCCGCCGGCAGCCAGGACGCGCTCCAGCTCACCGCCGGAAACGATGTCGAAGCCCGCGCCGAGGCGCGCCAGCAGGTTCAGCACGCCCAGGTTGGAGTTGGCCTTGACCGCGAAGCAGACCAGGTGCTCGACCCCTTGCAGGGCGTCGGTGTAGCTGCGGTACTGGGCCTCGATATGGGCGCGCGAGTACACATAGGTGGGCGTGCCGAAGCGTTCGGCGATCGCCGTCAGGGCCACCCCTTCCGCGAACAGCTCGCCGCCGCGGTAGTTGAATGCGTCCATGGGATTTCCTTACTGCGCGGGCGACTCTTCTGGCTGCTCTTGCGGCTGCACCAGCACCGGTTGCGGCTGGACAGGCTTGGCATGCTGGTGCGATTTGCGCGGGCCTTTGCCGTCCTTGCCGTCTTCAGGCAGGTACAGGGGGCCTTTCTGACCGCAGGCCGAAACGAGGCAGGCAACCGCGACCAGCGCCGCGATGGAGGAAATCAGGCGTTTCATGGGTGAAATCCTTGGAAATATGCAGTATTGCGGCCGAGTATACCGAGCGCCCACCTGATTGCCTATGCGAGGGTCGCCCCCGCTCGGCGGGCGTGGGCGACCGAAGGACATGCGGCTTTTTCTTACAGCGATTAGCTTGTAGCTTGAGGCGTTCGCCCTTATCGTGCCCGGCTTGCGTGTGTACAGCCATTTTTCGAGGTCCCTGCAATGAGTTTGAGCGAAGCGCGTTTCCACGACCTGGTCGATGCGACCCAACAGGCCCTGGAAGACCTGTTCGATGAAAGCGGCATGGACCTGGACATGGAGAACTCCGCCGGCGTTCTCACCGTCAAGTTCGACAACGGCAGCCAGCTGATCTTCAGCCGCCAGGAGCCGCTGCGCCAGCTGTGGCTGGCGGACAAATCCGGCGGCTTCCACTTCGACTACGACGAAGAGAGCGGCAAGTGGGTCTGCGAGAAGAGCGAAGAGCTGCTGGGCGAGATGCTCGAGCGCATCGTCTGGGAGCGCGCCGGCGAGAAGCTGGACTTCGACGAGATCTGAGATGAGCGACCTGCCCCGGCCACCCAAGCCGCTCTACAGCAACGTGAGCCCGGCGGTTCCGTCACCTTGTATCAGCATATGTCGGCTGGATGAGCGCAAGGTCTGCACCGGCTGCCACCGCCACGTCGAGCATATCCGCGAGTGGCGCTCGGCCGATGACGAGCGGCGCCGGCAGATCTGTCGTGAGGCGCTGGCCCTGAAATCGCGGGCATCCGCATAGGCACAACGAAGGTGTGGGCTTGAGTATTTGCCCCGCTGTGGTAGTGTCAGGGTCTGCGTCGATGACGCCACAGCATTTCGCAAACCCCGCCCTTGGGCGGGGTTTTGCTTTATCTGCCTGTTGAAAATTGCCTGTTCAAAGGAGTCTGACTGGATCATGAGCACCAAGCCTTCCCTCACCCTCACCCGCTTGGACGTGCAGCGTCTCGAGCGCCTGCTCGACGACCTCGATGAAAGCACCCCGGGTGTGCTCGCCCTGCAGGACGAGCTGGACCGTGCCGAGCAGGTGGTCGGGCATGAAGAGGTGCCGGCCGGCGTGGTGACCATGAATTCGCGGGTGCACTGCCGCGAGATCGCCAGTGGCAAGGACTATCACCTGACCCTGGTGTACCCGAAGGATGCCGGCCCTGAGGGTAATGTCTCGATCCTCGCGCCGATCGGCTGTGCCTTGCTGGGCCTGTCGGTGGGTGACCAGATCGACTGGCCGGCGCCGGGCGGCAAGACCCTCAAGCTGGAGCTGCTGGCGGTCGAGTACCAGCCGGAGGCGGCAGGGGATTTCGATCTCTGATGCTGCGTAAATGCCCTGTAGGAGCGGCCTTGTGCCGCGAAAGGGCTGCGAAGCGGCCCCACCTGCTGTGCCAGGGCATATAGTGCCGGGGCCGCTTCGCGGCCCTTTCGCGGCACAAGGCCGCTCCTACAGAGGGATCGGTGAAGGCAGAGAAAATCAGGGCTCCAGCCGCGCCTGCAGCTGTTCCAGCCCATCGTTGAGCGCCTGCTCCAGCTCGCGCTTGTAGCGCAGGTACAGGCTGGTGGACCCCTGCTCGTCTTCCAGCAGCTCGGACAGGTCGAGGTCGGTGATGTAGCAGCGGTAACGGCCGCTGCTGCGGCGCTGGCCCAGGATCTGCCGGGCGACCACGGCATACAGCTGGTCGCCGTGCTCCAGTTCGGAAAACTCCTGCTGGTCGCAGTAGAGCGTGACATGCACCTCGTCGCCGGTACCCGCCTGGAGGATCGCCTGGACCTCGTAGTGCGCCTGGTTCTGGCTGTCCAGCGGTGTCTGCCGCGGCTCCAGGCTGCGCGCCTTGCCAATGCCTGAAGGCAGCAGCTGGTAGTAAAGGATGTCCAGCGACGCCAGCGGCAGGCTGTCCAGGGGCAGTTGGGCATCGCGGCGCATCAGCATCGATTGCAGGAAACGTTGCAGCGGCAGCAGCAGGTGCTGCTCGTCCTGCAACGGCAACCGTTGTTGCCAAAGCGCGTTGTGCTCGTCGAGCACGTACAGGTCGGCCCAGCCTTCGAGCAGACGGTAGAACACCTGGATGCAGCCGGGGCGCCCCTGGGCCAGGACCAGCGGCAGGTCGTGGTCCTGCAGGGCATGGGCGTCCAGGTGCAGCGGGCTGTAGCGGATGCGCTCTTCGCCTAGGGCCGCCAGCACCGCATCATGGTCGGCGAGGCTGGCCAGGGTGACCTGCCCGGGCTGCAAGTCGAGGATGTGGGTGTGCTGGGCGACCTGCAGCAGGTAGCGGTGATTCAGGCCCTGGTCGAGCAGCAGCTGCACGGTGTCGAAGATGTCCTCGACCCGCTGGCTGATGGCCTGGGCGCGGTTGTGGCAGTAGCAGCGCACCCGCACCCGCGGGCGGTGGCTGCGCTGGCCCAGGCTGTTGAGGAAGTCGCGCAGGCAGCGCATCAGCGCATGCTCGCCGTCGTAGCGATGCACCAGCACCTCGTTCCAGCTGTTGAGGGTGATCTGGTCGAGGGTCAGTACAAGGTTCTCGCGCACCCCGGCGTAGCTCAGCGAGTCGGTGCGCTCGGTGGTCATCAGGATATTCAGGTCGCGGTGATGGCGCAGCGGATCGACCCCGACATTCACCAGCAGCAGGATCTCGTCGGCCACGCTCGGTTGCAGCAGGCGCACCTCGCTGACCGTCTCCAATGGCAGGGGGATGCTTTGCTGCAGGCTGCCGACAAGGTTGAACAGCTCGAACTCGCTGAGGTCGCTGGCGCCAGGGTGCAGGGCCAGGCGTGTGCCGCTGTCGATCACGCCATTGCGATGGGCCCAGGTGAGCAGTTCGAGCAGCTCGCGGCAGCGCTTGATTGGGCTGAAGTGCTCCCACTCGTGCACGCCCAGGTTGCCGTTGTACAGGCCCCAGTGATGGGTGCCCGGTTCCTTGCGGTTGGGCGAGTGGACCAGGGTGAGAGTGTCTTCGGCCAGGTCCGGGGCGATGCCCGGGTTGATCACCTCGATCTTGCCGGCCCGACGCTCGAAGGCGGCGTACAGGCGCCGGCCGAGGACGTTGAGGTCGCGTTGGTCGGCTCGGCTGTTGGCGTTCTGCAGGCGGGCGAACTGGGTCAGGAAGCGGTAGCTGTGGTTCAGCTCGGCCACCAGCTCACGGCGCTCGACCGCCACCTGGCGCACTTTCCACTGGCTGCGGCTGTCGAGCAGCGCCAGCTGGCGCTCGTCCCAGCCCCATTCCTCGGTCAGGCGCCCGAGCAGCTGGCGCTGCCAGCCGCCGCTGCGGGTGCGGCCCAGGTCGCTGAGCTTCTTGTTCACCTTCAGGTACAGGCTGCGCCGCGCCAGCTCCAGGCGTGCCGATTCGCCGCGCTGGCGCAGGTAGCGTTCGATGCGCCGGTAGACCATGACGTAGGGGTCGAGCTCGTCCAGGTCCAGCTGGTTGGCGAACACGGCCTGCTTGTAGTCCAGGCTCAGGCAGCGCACCTGCGGGTGCTCGCTGGCGTAGGCCTCGGTGAGCAGCAGCTTGAGCAGCGACTTGTAGGGCGAGTCGATGCCCTTGAACAGCTGCCATAGCCCGGCGCCGACGAACTCGCCCGACGGGATGTGCGCCAGGTGGCCAAGGTCGAGATCGTCCTGGGCGCGGATGAAGCGCTTGGACAGCAGGGTCTGGGTGTAGTCGCGGTAGTTGTGCTCCTGGTAGACCGGCACCAGCCACCACAGCGGCGTGCGTCCGGCCAGCCAGATGGCGGTGCGGTAGAACTCGTCGAGGAGCAGGTAATGCTGGGTGGTGCCGCAGTCGTCGGAGCTGAGCTGGCTGTCGCGCTCGCCCTGGACGAAGCCGCGTGGCTCGATCAGGAACAGGTGCGCCTCGGCGCCCTGGCTGGCGGCCCAGGCCTCGAGCAGCTGGCATTTGCGCCGCAGGTCGGCCAGGGCCTGCTCGTCCAGGTCGGGGGCGTGGCAGACCCACAGGTCCATGTCGCTCTGCTCGGCCTGGGCCAGGGTGCCCAGGCTGCCCATCAGGAACAGGCCGTGGATCGGTTGCGGCGGCTTGCCGTGGCGCGGCTTGTAGGTGAACGAGCGGGTCAGGCGCTGGGCCTCGGCCAGCAGGTCGCTGTCGGGTTCGAAGCCGGACACGCCAGCGGGGGTGGTGCCCGAGACATAACCCGGCAGCAGCGGGTGATTAACGTGAAAGAACAGCGGCAACAGGGTGAGGACCTGCTGCTGGCGCGTGGACAGCCCCTCCATGGCCCGTGCCAGGCGGCCCTGGTTGATCTTCAGGAAACGCGCGCGCAGCTTGGACAGCTCCTTGCGGTCGATGCCTTGGTCGAGATCGGGGCGGATTTCATGGGGGTGGTTCATTGCGCACTCAGGCAGGCAGGGGGAGCACTGGCGAGTTTAGCCTGAGTGGGGCGGTCGGATAAGGGGTTGGTGGCTTTTTGACGTCAGTTTTACAGCGATCCTCTAGGGCTCATCGCGGGGCAAGCCCGCTCCCACGGGGGCGGGCTTGGTGAACTCAGGCAGGCTGCGGAGTTTTAAGCACCCTGAGGAGTAACTGCATACTTTCAGCGGCATCAGTGCCCAGGCTGGTGAGGTAGCCTCCGTCGGGTTGGTCAGTGAGACCTTTGTCGTGCAGGCGCTTGGCTGCGGCGACCAATGCCGGGGAGGCGTCGCTACAAACCTTGATGCCTTCCTGGTGACTGTCCAGGTTGAACTGGGCGAGCACTTCCAGTTCGGCGATCAGTTCGGGGTTGAAGGGCATGGGCTACTCCTGACTTCGAGACAAGGATGGAAGTCAGGAGTGTAGTCAGGTTTATTCGATGTCGCCTTGATCCGCCTCAGGTGGCAGCTCCGGCAGGGCGCGCAGGGCGGTTTCATACCATTCGGTGTTGAACGGGCGGTCTTCGTCGAGCATGGCGTCGATCTCGATGGCCAGCACGTGGGCCATGAGGTTGAGGATGTCCTCGCGCTCGTAGCCGACCAGGCTCAGCTTGTTGAACGTGGCCTTGGCCGCCGGCGGCTCGCCGCTTTCGATCTGGTTCTCGATGGCCTGGGTCAGTGTCGCCTCGGCGAAGTCTTCGTCGTCATTGTCGATGTCGGTGGGCTCGCTCATGGCGTTACTCCTGTGGTGGGGGGCACAGTTTGCCACGCCTGCGCCAGCAATGCCCGGTCATCGACGCCGGGCATGAAGCTGGCCAAGGGTGGGGAAGGGGGCTATAAAAGCCGGGCCAACCCCATACGGCCTTGGAGGCTGTCTCAATGCTCAAGCTTCATGGATTCGCGGTCAGCAACTACTACAACATGGTCAAGCTGGCCTTGCTGGAGAAAGGCGTGCCCTTCGAAGAGGTGCCGTTCTTCGGCGGCCAGGCCCCCGAGGCCCTGGCCAAAAGCCCGCGTGGCAAGGTGCCGGCGCTGCAGACCGAGCATGGTTTCATCAGCGAGACCGGGGTGATCCTCGACTACATCGCGCAGACCCAGCCGGGCAAGGCGCTGCTGCCAGCCGATGCCTTCGGCCAGGCCAAGGTCCGCGAGCTGCTGCGGGAGATCGAGCTGTATATCGAGTTGCCGGCGCGGACCTGCTACGCCGAGGCGTTCTTCGGCGCGGCGGTAGAGCCGCTGATCAAGGAGCGGGCGCGGGCGGACCTGCTGGCAGGCTTCGCCACCCTCAAGCGCAATGGACGGTTCCAGCCATACGTGGCCGGGGAGCAACTGACCATCGCAGACTTGATGTTCTGCTTCTCGGTCGACCTGGCCTGTGTGGTGGGCAAGAAGGTGCTGAACGTCGACTTCCTGGCGGATTTCCCGCAGGCGACGGCGTTGCTGGAGAAACTGCGCGAGAACCCGCACATGGCGCGGATCGTGGCGGACAAGGAGGCGGCGATGCCGGCGTTCCTCGAAATGATCAAGAGCAAGCGCTGAGGCCACAAACGATCGCGGGGCAAGTCGCATCGGCGCACCGCCGCTCCCACGAGCCTGAGCGAGGCTGGTGGGAGCGGCGGTGCGCCGATGCGACTTGCCCCGCGATTGTGGTTTAGCGCGAAGCCAGCAGGGCCTTGCCGCGAACCACTGCCGCGCGCACCTGGGCCGGCGCGGTGCCGCCGATGTGGTTGCGGGCGTTGACCGAGCCTTCCAGGGTCAGCACGGCAAACACGTCCTGCTCGATCTGGTCGCTGAACTGGCGCAGCTCGTCCAGGCTCATCTCGGCCAGGTCCTTGCCGGTATCGACGCCGTACTTCACGGCGTGGCCGACGATCTCGTGGCAGTCACGGAACGGCAGGCCGCGGCGCACCAGGTAGTCGGCCAGGTCCGTGGCGGTGGAGAAACCGCGCAGGGCCGCTTCGCGCATGATCGCGTGCTTGGGCTTGATCGCCGGGATCATGTCGGCGAAGGCGCGCAGCGAGTCGCGCAGGGTGTCGGCGGCGTCGAACAGCGGCTCTTTATCTTCCTGGTTGTCCTTGTTGTAGGCCAGCGGCTGGCCTTTCATCAGGGTCAGCAGGCCGGTCAGGGCGCCGAACACTCGGCCGCTCTTGCCGCGCACCAGCTCCGGCACGTCCGGGTTCTTCTTCTGCGGCATGATCGAACTGCCGGTGCAGAAACGATCAGGCAGGTCGACGAACTGGAACTGGGCGCTGGTCCACAGCACCAGCTCTTCGGAGAAGCGCGACAGGTGCATCATCGCGATGCTCGCCGCCGAGCAGAATTCGATGGCGAAGTCGCGGTCCGAGACGCTGTCCAGCGAGTTGCCGCCCACGGCCTCGAAGCCCAGCAGCTTGCAGGTCAGTTCGCGGTCGATCGGGTAGGTGGTGCCGGCCAGCGCGGCGCTGCCCAGGGGCATGCGGTTGGCGCGCTTGCGGCAGTCCACCAGGCGCTCGTAGTCGCGGCTGAGCATCTCGAACCAGGCCAGCAGGTGGTGGCCGAAGGTCACCGGCTGCGCGGTCTGCAGGTGGGTGAAGCCGGGCATGATGGTCTCGGCCTCGCGCTCGGCCTGCTCCAGCAGGCCCTGCTGCAGGCGGGTGATCTCGGCCAGGATCAGGTCGATCTCGTCGCGCAGCCACAGGCGGATGTCGGTGGCCACCTGGTCGTTGCGGCTGCGGCCGGTGTGCAGCTTCTTGCCGGTGATGCCGATGCGGTCGGTCAGGCGCGCTTCGATGTTCATGTGCACGTCTTCGAGGTCGACGCGCCAGTCGAAGGTGCCGGCCTCGATTTCGCCCTGGATGGTCTTCAGGCCATCGATGATGGTGTCGCGCTCGGCATCGCTGAGGACGCCGACCTGCGCCAGCATGGTGGCGTGGGCGATCGAACCCATGATGTCGTGGCGGTACAGGCGCTTGTCGAAATCGACCGAGGCGGTGAAGCGGGCGACGAAGGCGTCGACGGGCTCACTGAAGCGGCCGCCCCAGGACTGATTGGTCTTGTCGGTGCTCATGGATTCACTCGTTGAAGGCGTGAACGGAAAAAGTGTCGCGATCATAGCAGGGTTGCGCCCGCCGCCGCAGGGCGCTGGTCGCGAGAATCGTCCGGTTACAAGGGGGTGCGGCATATTCAACGATTGAACGGCAGTGTTCCACGGAGCGTCTACAGTTGGACAAAGGACTGGCGGTGAATCTGCCAGACCAGTGAATCTTTGGCCTTCGCACCGGTCTGTAGCGTGACCGCGTTTCGGTCGCCCCACACTTGTCTACGCTATACCCGTGCGAGACTCACTCAGGAATCCAGCGCAATTATGAATGTCCTGATCGTTGATGATGAACCCCTGGGCCGCGAGCGCCTGAGCCGGCTGCTTGGCGAGCTGGAGGGTTACACCGTGATGGAGCCCAGCGCCACCAACGGCGAGGAGGCCCTGACCCTGATCGAAAGCCTCAAGCCCGATGTGGTGCTGCTGGATATCGGCATGCCGGGCCTCGATGGCCTGCAGGTCGCCGCCCGGCTGTGCGAGCGCGAGTCGCCGCCGGCGGTGGTGTTCTGCACCGGCGACGATGAATACGGCAGCGAAGCCTTCAGGGACAGCACCCTGAGCCATGTCGAGAAGCCCATCCAGCCCCAGGCCCTGCGCGACGCCCTGCGCCGGGCGGAAAAACCCAACCGTGCCCAACTGGCGGCGCTGACCCGCCCGGCCGGCGAGGCCGGTGGCGGCCCGCGCAGCCATATCAGTGCCCGTACCCGCAAAGGCATCGAGTTGATCCCCATTCCCCAGGTCATCTACTTCATCGCCGACCACAAGTACGTCACCCTGCGCCATGAAGCGGGCGAGGTACTGCTCGATGAACCGCTCAAGGCCCTGGAGGACGAGTTTGGCGAGCGTTTCGTGCGCATCCACCGCAACGCGCTGGTCGCCCGTGAGCGCATTGAGCGCCTGCAGCGCACGCCGCTGGGGCATTTCCAGCTCTATCTCAAGGGCCTGGATGGCGACGCCCTGACCGTCAGCCGCCGCCATGTGGCGGGGGTGCGCAAGATGATGCAGAGCCTGCACTGAAAGGCCTCAGGGAACGTGGGAGCGGGCTTGCCCCGCGATAGCAGTGCAAGATCCGCCATCGCAATCGCGGGCCAAGCCCGCTCCCACGCAAATCGCGACCAGTATCGACTGTGCAGGGAGCGTGATTGCTGATCTGAATCTGCGGGCACAACCGGAGGAGCTGTTATCATCGGCGGTATTTCTCTGGATCGGTGCGTTTCATGTCCACTCGCGAAATCCGCATTGCCACCCGTAAAAGTGCCTTGGCCCTGTGGCAGGCCGAATACGTCAAAGCCCGCCTGGAACAGGCGCATCCCGGCCTTCTGGTGACCCTGGTGCCAATGGTCAGCCGCGGCGACAAGCTGCTCGACGCGCCGCTGGCGAAGATCGGCGGCAAGGGCCTGTTCGTCAAGGAGCTGGAAACCGCCCTGCTCGACAACGAGGCCGATATCGCCGTGCACTCGATGAAGGATGTCCCCATGGACTTCCCCGAGGGCCTGGGCCTGTACTGCATCTGCGAGCGTGAAGACCCGCGCGACGCCTTCGTTTCCAACAACTTCGCCAGTCTTGAGGCCTTGCCGGCCGGCAGCATCGTCGGCACTTCCAGCCTGCGCCGCCAAGCCCAGTTGCTGGCGCGCCGGCCCGACCTCGAAATCCGCTTCCTGCGCGGCAACGTCAACACCCGCCTGGCCAAGCTCGATGCCGGCGAGTACGACGCCATCATCCTTGCCGCCGCCGGCCTGATCCGCCTCGGCTTCGAGAACCGTATCACTGCCTCCATCAGCGTCGATGACAGCCTGCCGGCGGGCGGCCAGGGCGCGGTGGGCATCGAATGCCGCAGCGCCGACGCCGAGATTCATGCCTTGCTGGCGCCGTTGCACCATGCCGACACCGCCGACCGGGTGGTGGCCGAGCGTGCCCTGAACAAGCGCCTCAATGGCGGCTGCCAGGTGCCGATCGCCTGCTACGCGGTGCTCGAAGGCGAGCAGCTGTGGCTGCGCGGCCTGGTCGGCCAGCCCTCCGGCGGCACCTTGCTGGTGGCCGAGGCCCGGGCGCCACGTGCCGATGCCGAGCGCCTGGGCGTGCAGGTCGCCGAGGACCTGCTCGGGCAGGGCGCCGAGGCGATCCTCAAGGAAGTCTACGGCGAGGCCGGCCATCCGTGAGCCCCTGGCGCCTGCTGCTGACCCGGCCTGAAGAGGACTGTGCGGCGCTGGCGCAGACCCTGGCCGACGCGGGCATTGCCAGCGCCAGCCTGCCATTGCTGGTGATCGAGGCGATCGCGCCGGACGCTGCGCAGGTGCAGCGCCTGCGGGCGATCGCCGAGGCCCAGGCCATCATCGTGGTCAGCAAGCCGGCGGCCCGCCTGCTGCTGGAGCAACTTGCCCAGGCAGGGGTGACGCCGCCGCTCGCCGGTTGGTTCACGGTGGGCGAGGCGACGGCGCGGATCCTTCAGGAGCACCGGTTGCAGGTGGCTTTTCCGGCGGCCGGCGACGACAGTGAAGCCTTGCTTGCTCTGCCCGCGCTGCGCGAGGCTATCGCCGCGCCGGCACCCCGCGTCCTGATCGTTCGCGGCGTCGGAGGTCGTGAACTGCTGGCCGAGCGTCTTGCCGAGCAAGGTGCTAGTGTCGATTATCTGGAATTGTATCGCCGCTGCCTGCCGTACTACCCCGCCACGACCCTCGCCCAGCGCATCGATGGGGAACGCCTCAATGGCCTGGTGGTCAGCAGTGGGCAGGGTCTGGAACACTTGCATCGACTGGCAGGTGCGGATTGGCTGCGGTTTTCCCGCTTGCCGCTGTTCGTGCCCAGCCCCCGGGTGGCCGAGCAGGCCCGAGCGCTCGGGGCGAAAGACATTGTGGATTGCCGTGGCGCCAGCGCCGCGGCCTTGCTGGCAGCCGTGCAGCGAACCGCTGCGCCTGCCCCTTAAGGCGCTAAGCTAGAGAGCGATGCGCCACCATGCAAAGGATGGATACGTGAGCGAAACTGTCTTGTCCAACACCGAACAGCCCGCGGCGCCCGAGGCGCCGCAATCCGCCACCGCCAAGCCCGCCCGACGCTCCGGCAACGGCCTGGCGCTGCTGGCCCTGCTGCTGGGCGCCGCCGGCGTCGCGGTCGGCGGCTGGGGCGTCTGGCAGGTCCGCCAGCTGCAAGGCAGCGAACAAGGCCAGGGCGAACACCTGCAAGCCCTCAATCAACGCGCCGACGCGCTGCAGCAGCGCGAGCAGCAGCTCAGCGCGCAGCTGGCCAGCCTGCCGGCGGCCAGTGAACTGGAAGATCGCCGGCGCCTGGTGGCGCAACTGCAGGGCGACCAGCAGCGCCTGAGCCAGCGCCTGGAGACCGTGCTCGGCGAGAGCCGCAAGGAGTGGCGCCTGGCCGAGGCCGAGCACCTGCTGCGCCTGGCCACCCTGCGCCTGTCGGCGTTGCAGGACATCACCAGCGCCAAGGCGCTGGTCGAAGGTGCCGATGAGATCCTTCGCGAGCAGAGCGATCCCGGCGCCTTCGCCGCCCGCGAACAGTTGGCCCGCAGCCTGGCGACGCTATCCGGCACCGAGCAGCCGGATCGCACCGGGCTGTTCCTCAAGCTCGCCGCACAACGCGAGCTGGTGCAGCAGCTCAGTGCCCAGTCGCCGGAATTCGACAGCAAGGCCGACGCCATGGGCGCGCTGACCGCCGATGGCGATGGCGCCAGCCGCTGGTCGCAGTGGTGGGCCGAGATCTCCAAGTACTTCCAGATCGAGTTCAATGCCGACGACAACGTCCGCCCGCTGCTGTCCGGGCAGTCGCTCAACCAGCTGCGCCTGGCCCTGAGCCTGACCATCGAGCAGGCGCAGTGGGCGGCGCTCAACGGCGAGGCCAAGGTCTATGCCCAGGCCCTGGACGATGCGCGCAGCGTGTTGCTGGCCAACTTCAACCCGGACAACCCGCAAAGCAAGGCGATGCTCGACAACCTCAACCAGCTGGCCGAACAGCCGGTGTCGGTGGTCACGCCTGACCTGAGCGAGAGCCTGGCCGCGGTGCAGGCCTATATCCAGCGTCGCCACCTGCCGGCTGCCGCCGAAGGGGCCAAGCCATGAAGCGTGTCTACCTGCTGGCGGTATTGGCGATTGTCGTCGCCGCGGCGCTGGGCATCGCGATCGCCAAGCACAGTGGCTACGTGCTGATCGCCTACGGCAGCTTCCGCTACCAGTCGGGACTGTGGGCGGCGCTCGGCGCGTTGGTCGGTATCATCCTGCTGCTGTTGCTGGTGCGTTACCTGGTCGGGCTGGTGCTGACTTCGTCCGGGGTGGTCAACCCGTGGTCGCGGCGCAACCGCAGCCGCCGCACCCGCATCGCTGTCGAGCAAGGCCAGCTGGACCTGGCCGAGGGGCGCTGGGCGAGTGCCCAGCGGCACTTGCAGCGTGCTGCCGAGTCCGATCGCCAGCCGCTGCTCTACTACCTCGGCGCCGCGCGTGCCGCCAACGAACAGGGACGGGTCGAGGAACGCGACAATCTGCTCGAACGCGCCCTGGAACGCCAGCCCCAGGCCGAGCTCGCCGTCGCCCTGACCCATGCCCAATTGCAGATGGACCGGGGCGAGAGCGAGGGTGCCCTGGAGGCCCTGCAGGCGATGCAGGAGCGTCATCTGCACAATGCCCAGGTGCTGCGCCTGTTACAGCGCCTGCACCTGGAGAGGGGCGACTGGCCGGCGTTGATACGCCTGCTGCCGGACCTGCGCAAGCACAAGGTGCTGCCTGCGGCGGAACTGGCCGACCTGGAACAGCGCGCCTGGGGCCAGAACCTGGGCCTGGCGGCGGCCCGTGGCGAGGATCCGCAGACGGCACGCCAGGCGCTTGAGCGCGCCTGGCAGCAACTGACCAACGCCCAGCGCCAGGAACCGCAACTGGTGTCGGCCTACGCCGAGCAACTGCGTCAGGTCGGTGCCCAGGGCGAGGCCGAACAGGTGCTTCGCGGCGCGCTCAAGCGCGGCTACGAAAGCCACCTGGCGCGCCTGTACGGGCTGGTGCGCGGCGACGATCCGGCGCGCCAGCTGCAGACGGCCGAAGGCTGGCTGAAGGAGCATCCGCAGGATCCTAGCCTGCTGCTCACCCTCGGCCGGCTGAGCCTGCAGAACCGCTTGTGGGGCAAGGCGCGGGACTATCTGGAAAGCAGTCTGCGCCTGGAGCGTAATCCGGAAACCTGCGCCGAGTTGGCACGCTTGCTGGCCGGTCTCGGCGAGACCGAACGCAGCAATCAGCTGTTCCAGGAGGGCCTGGGGCTGCTGGATGAGCGCCTGCTGGCGTTGCCGCTGCCGGAGGGGGTTCGGGCCTGAGGCCCAGCCCTTTCAAGGTGTTGAGAAGGGGCGTTCGACTTGGACTTGACGGGGTCGCTTTGCGACCCTTTCGCGGCACAAGGCCGCTCCTACAGGTGATCGCGCCATCCTGTAGGAGCGGCCTTGTGCCGCGAATGGGCTGCAAAGCAGCCCCGGCAATATTGAATTGAAGCGGCCATATCCGAAAAAACGCAAAGACCTTGAAAGGGATGGGCCTGTCGCGCATCGCGGGCATACTTGCTTGTGCCGGTGCGATGTTTTGCCAGCGGCGTGTTGCATTCTCTGATGAGCGATGACTCAAGATGCCCTCCACGTAGAGGGCGTCGAATCGTCCTTCGTCCGTGTCGGAATAATCCCACGTTTCACGAAAATGATTCCCTAGCCATTCAGCGACTTGTCTGCACTGTAGCGCCTTGATACAAAGCGCCCCTTTCCTCTACCGTTTCAACCCACTTCCCTCATTTTCGGATCACTTCTGCCCATGTCGCTGGCCTGCTTGCGCAGCTCGTTCCTTCCCGCCTTCCTGGCCGCCGTGGCGGTGCTGGTCGCATCGTTTCGTCTCGAAAACGTGGTCGGCCTGGACCCCTGCGCGTTGTGTTTCAGCCAGCGCCTGATGCTGGGCTGTTTTGCGCTGGCCTGCCTGGTTGCCATGTTCCACGCCGGCGGCCGCCGCTGGCATGCCTGGCTGGCGCTGCTGTTCGCGTTGGCTGGCGCCTTGCTGGCGGGGCGGCATGTCTGGCTGCAGGCCGAGCCGCTGCCGGTCAGCGGTTGCCACCTGCCCCTGGCGCACCTGGTCGAACGCCCGTGGAGCGAGATCCTGCAGGCATTCCTGCTGGGCAGCCCGGACTGCGTGTCGGTCAACTGGAGCTTCCTCGACCTGACCCTGCCGGAATGGAGCCTGCTGGCGTTCCTGTTGCTGGCGGCGGTGCCGTTGTCGTGGCTGGTGCTGTATCGATTGCGCCAGGACGCGGCGGGTTGATCCACGGCAATGCACCTGGGATTGCGCGACCAGCGGTGGCCGACGGCGGGATTAAACGCTTGTATGAACTTAGTCTGCTGCGTACCTTGAAGGGCAGGTCGCACGGGAATAATCTCCCAGCACGCTTACCGAAAATACAACTGCTCGATGCCGTTTGCTGACGTCACCTTTGTGCCACGGTGTTGTGTCGCGAGGTGCAGCGGCATCTACCCAGAAGGGAAGAGATCGCCATGCTCGATAGTTGCCAGAACGCCCAGGAACGCTGGGGCGGTGTTCACAAGCTGATCGATCGTTGGCTGGAGGAGCGCCAGGAGTTGGTGCATGCCTTCCGCGCCTTGCGCGATGCCAAGCCGGCCTTTGCCGACAAGGACAAGAACCGCGATTTTTGCGCGCTCCTGGTCGACTATGTCTCGGCCTGGCACTTCGAAGTCAGCGAGCAGCTGGTCAGCGAAGCCAAGGCCTTTGGCGATACCAAGGCCCTGGAGCTTGCCACACAGATCAACCCGCGTATCGATGACAGCACCCAGATCGCGCTGGCTTTCAATGACCATTGCGAGAAGGGCGAGTGCACCGACCCCGAGCGCTTCGCGGACAAGCTGGGCAAGCTGGGCGGCCTGTTGCGAGAACGCTTCGAGCTGGAGGACTGCCTCATCGAAGTGCTGCATACCGCGCACAAGGAAGAGGACGCGCTGCAGGCCTGATTCAGTTGGCCACGTCCAGCAGTTCGATCTCGAACACCAGTGGGGTATAGGGTGCGATCAGGTCACCCGCACCGTCGGCGCCATAAGCTTGCGCCGACGGGATCACCAGGCGCCATTTCGCCCCCGCCTTCATCCGTGGCAGTGCCACCTGCCAGCCCTCGATCACCGAGTCCAGCTTGAACCATTGCGGTTGCAGGTTCTGGTCGAACACCGTGCCATCCGGCAGTTTCCCCACATAGCGCACCTGCACGCGACCGCTGGCTTTGGGTTGCGCGCCGCTGCCGCTGGCCAGTTCGCTGTAGAGGATGCCCTCGGGCAGCTCGCGTACCCCGGCCTTGGCCCGCTCGCCGGCAATGAAGCGTTTCTCCGCTTCCACCAGCTTGTCCACCTGGGCCTGTTCGGCGGCGGCGTTGGCTTGCGTCTCGTGCTGCTCGAGGATGGCCTGCATGCGTGACTTGGCAATGCGTGGCGGCTGGCCCTGGTAGGCCTGGCGCAGGCCTTCGACCAGGGCGTCGAGCTGCAGGCCGGGGACTTCCTGGCGCAGGCGCTCGCCCAGGCTGGCACCAAGGCTGTAGGCCAGGTCGCTGTCGTTGGCGGGGGCGGTTTCGGCGTTGGCCAGGGAGAGCGGCATCACCAGGCACAGGCCCAGAATCAGATAACGAGGCATGGACGGTTCCTGCGGTAAAGAGCGCAAAGTATGCCAGCGTTGTTGGGCGAAGATGTGTAAATATCGGCAGTGCACTAATGGGCAACTACACTTGTTTCCAGCTGCAAGACAACAACTTTGCCCAGGCATGCAACGCGGCGCTACTGAGACTGTCAACATGCCCTAGCGGCGGTAGCAGCAGAAGCATAGTATGAGCCGCACTCTCGTCAGCCAGGAGGTAAACCATGTCGGCCAAGAAGAAAGCAGTCAGTACGCCGTTGCACCTGCTCCAGCAACTTTCGGGTAGCTTGCTCGAACATTTGGAAGATGCCTGCTCCCAAGCGCTGGCGGATGCCGAGAAACTGTTGGCCAAGTTGGAAAAACAACGTGGCAAGGCCCAGGAGAAACTGCATAACGCTCGCCTGAAGTTGCAGGACGCCGCCAAGGCCGGTAAAGCCAAGGCTCAGGGCAAGGCGCAAAAAGCCGCGGGTGAACTTGAACACTTGCTCGATTCGCTCAAGGATCGCCAGGCCCAGACCCGAACTTACATCCAGCAACTCAAGCGTGATGCCCAGGAAAGCCTGAAACTGGCCCAGGGTGTTGGCAAAGTGCGTGAGGCGGCCGCCAAGGCCCTGGACTCGCGTACTGCGGCACCGAAAGCGGCCGCGAAACCTGCTGCCAAACCAGCGGCCAAGCCTGCTGCGGCCAAGGC
Source organism: Pseudomonas sp. RtIB026 (assembly GCF_016861355.2). Lineage (NCBI taxonomy): Bacteria > Pseudomonadati > Pseudomonadota > Gammaproteobacteria > Pseudomonadales > Pseudomonadaceae > Pseudomonas > Pseudomonas sp. RtIB026. The sequence continues at coordinate 840,182 of NZ_AP023348.2, forward strand.
CCCGGCGAGGACTGCAGCCGCGAAACCTGCCGCCAAGCCAGCGGCCAAACCGGCTGCTGCCAAGGCTCCCGCGAAGACCGCTGCAGCGAAACCTGCCGCCAAGCCAGCGGCCAAGCCTGCTGCTGCCAAGGCACCGGCGAAGACCGCCGCCGCGAAACCTGCGGCCAAGCCAGCGGCCAAGCCTGCTGCCGCCAAGGCACCGGCGAAGACCGCCGCCGCGAAACCTGCCGCCAAGCCAGCGGCCAAGCCTGCTACTGCCAAGGCCCCGGCGAAGACCGCCGCCGCGAAACCTGCTGCCAAGCCAGCGGCCAAACCAGCTGCTGCCAAGGCACCGGCAAAGACCGCTGCAGCGAAACCAGCAGCCAAACCAGCGGCCAAGCCTGCTGCCGCCAAGGCCCCGGCCAAGCCAGTAGCGGCCAAGCCTGCCGCCAAACCTGCAGCCAAGCCAGCAGCCAAACCGGCCGCTGCCAAAGCTCCGGCCAAGTCTGTAGCCAGCAAGCCAGCCGAAAGCAAGCCAGCCACGCCGACCGCCAGCGCCACCCCGACGCCTGCGACCAGCGCGGCCACGCCTGCGGCAACCGCCACACCGGCTCAGTCGCCGACTTCGGCGTCCTGAAGCTCACGGGCCGCGGCGCGCAGCTGATGCAGTGCGTCGTGGTCCCGGGCCTGGTCCGGCGCCAGCCGGGTCAGCCAGTCCTGCGCGGCGCCCGCTTGCGCAGGCCACTCGTGCGCCAACGCCTCCAGACGCTCCAGCAAGGTGCGTTCAGCCTGCAACTCCAGCGCCTTCACCTGCTCACGCATCACGCTCAGTTGCGGGTCGGCCAGCGCCTGCTCGCGCCATTGCCGGCGTAGCGCGCGCAGCGGCGTCACCACATCGCGTTGCCAGGGGCCGGCCAGGGCCTGCAGGGCGGCGATCCGCTGTTCATCGGCGGCCACGCCGCGGGCCTGCAGCCAGGTGCCGCAGAGCAGCAGGCAGACATCGCCGCCCAGTTCCTGGAGGGCCAGGCTGGCAGCCTCGACGCCTGGCCGGGCATACAAGGCCAGGGCGTGATTCCACAGGTCGGTGTGCATGGTTTCACTCGCGCCAGTGATCGGCGAAGCTGGTAGACTCCGCGACCATCATGATCAGACTATCGAACCTCACTTTACAGCGTGGTCCCCAGCGCCTGCTAGAAGGCGCCGAGATGACCCTGCACACCGGTCACAAGGCCGGCCTGATCGGCGCCAACGGCGCTGGCAAATCCAGCCTGTTCGCCCTGCTGCGCGGTGAGCTGTCGCCCGATGCCGGCGATTGCCTGCTGCCCGGCGACTGGCGCATTGCCCACATGCGCCAGGAGGTCGACACCCTCGACCGCATCGCCGTGGACTATGTGCTCGACGGTGATGCCCGCCTGCGCAAGGTCCAGGCGGATCTCGCGGCCGCCGAGCAGGCCCACGACGGCACCGCCCTGGCGCGCCTGCACAGTGAGCTGGACAGCGCCGACGGCTACACCGCCGATGCCCGTGCGCGCAAGCTGCTGGCCGGCCTGGGCTTCAGCAACGAGCAGATGGACCGCCGCGTCGGCGACTTCTCCGGTGGCTGGCGGATGCGCCTGAACCTGGCCCAGGCACTGATGTGCCCGTCCGACCTGCTGCTGCTCGACGAGCCCACCAACCACCTGGACCTCGATGCCATCCTCTGGCTGGAGGAGTGGCTCAAGGGCTACCCGGGCACGCTGCTGCTGATCTCCCACGACCGCGACTTCCTCGATGCCGTGGTCGACCATGTGCTGCATGTCGAACAGCGCAAGCTCAATCTCTACAAGGGCGGCTACAGCGCCTTCGAGCGCACCCGCGCCGAACGCCTGGCGCAACAGCAGCAGGCCTACGAGAAGCAGCAGGCGCAGCGCGCGCACATGGAAAAGTACATCGCCCGTTTCAAGGCCCAGGCCACCAAGGCCCGCCAGGCGCAGAGCCGGATCAAGGCCCTGGAGCGCATGGAGGAGTTGTCGGCGGCCCATGTCGATTCGCCGTTCGACTTCGTCTTCCGCGAGTCGGAGAAGATCTCCAGCCCCTTGCTCGACCTGTCCGAAGGCCGCCTGGGCTATGGCGACAAGGCCATCCTCGAGAAGGTCAAGCTGCAACTGGCGCCGGGTGCGCGCATCGGTCTGCTTGGCCCCAACGGCGCGGGCAAGTCGACCCTGATCAAGAACCTCGCCGGCGAGCTGCAGCCGTTGTCCGGGCGCCTGGTGCGCGGCGAGAACCTCGCCGTCGGTTACTTCGCCCAGCACCAGCTCGACTCGCTGGACGACAAGGCCAGCCCGCTGCTGCACCTGCAGCGCATCGCCCCGGGTGAGCGCGAGCAGACCCTGCGCGACTTCCTCGGCGGCTTCGACTTCCACGGCAACCGTGTCGATGAGCCTGTGGTGAATTTCTCCGGTGGCGAAAAGGCCCGCCTGGCCCTGGCGCTGATCGCCTGGGAGCGGCCGAACCTGCTGCTGCTCGACGAACCGACCAACCACCTCGACCTTGAGATGCGCCTGGCGCTGACCATGGCCCTGCAGGAGTTCGCCGGTGCCGTGGTGGTGGTGTCCCACGACCGTCACCTGCTCAAGAGCACCACCAACGACTTCCTGCTGGTGGCCGATGGCAAGGTCGACACCTTCGACGGCGACCTGGACGACTACAGCCGCTGGCTGGTGGAGTTCCGCCAGCGCAACGCGCCGGCCAGCTCCGCTCCGGTGAATCCGGACAAGACCGACAAGAAGGCCCAGCGCCAGGCCGCCGCGGCCTTGCGCCAACAGTTGGCCCCGCACAAGAAGGCGGCCGACAAGCTGGAGACCGAACTCAACCAGGTGCACCAGCAACTGGCCGAGATCGAAACGGCGTTGGGCGACAGCGGTCTGTACGAGGCCTCGCGCAAGGATGAGCTGCGCGACTTGCTGGCCCGCCAGACCAAGCTCAAGCAACGCGAAGGCGAGCTCGAGGAAGGCTGGATGGAAGCCCTGGAAACGCTGGAAAGCATGCAGGCCGAGCTCGAGGCGCTGTCCTGATGGAGGAGCTGCGTTCGCTGCTGCCCGGGCAGTGGATGGACACGTTCTGGCTGGGGCTGCAGATCCTGCTGATCCTGATCGCCGCGTTCATCCTGCAGCGCATGGTCGCCCGCGGCCTGCGCAGCCTGGGCGAACGCTACCCGTTGCCGCACGAACTGATGGTGCCGGTACGCGGCGCCCTGCGCTGGCTGATCATGGGCAGCGCGCTGCTGTTCGTGCTGGAGCGCATGGGGGTGTCCGCCACGGTGCTGTGGACGGCGTTATCGGGCTTTGTCGCGGTGGCAGCGGTGGCGTTTTTCGCCATCTGGAGCGTGCTGTCCAACCTGCTGTGCGCGGTGCTGATCTTCACCGTCGGGCCGTTTCGCATCGGCGATGTGGTCGAGCTGGTCGATACCCTCGACAAGCCGGGGGTGAAAGGCCGGGTGATCGCCATCAACCTGCTGTACACCACGCTAATGGAAACGCCGGAGGCGGGTGGGGCGCTGGTACAGGTGCCGAACAGCCAGTTCTTCCAGATGGCGGTGCGCCGTTGGCGGGGGGCTGAAGTACCTGCTCCAGCCATAGACCCGGCCATCGAGGCCGATTAAGTCTGGCTCATTCGTCTGTAGGAGCGGCCTTGTGCCGCGAATGGGCCGCAAAGCGGCCCCGGCAACGTTGCCAGTACTGAAATCTTGGGGCTGCTTCGCAGCCCATTCGCGGCACAAGGCCGCTCCTACAGGGAACGCGCAGGTCGGCGTGGTCAGCGGTTTACCCGCGAAGAGGCCTGCTGAGACACTGCAAAAACCACTGGTTATTTTTTCGCCAACACCTTAGTTTAGCGGTTTGCAAAAGCTGTTCGAGCGAGGTGTGCGATGTCGATGGAAACGTGGTTGGCCTTCTTTGCCGCGTGCTGGGTGATCAGCCTGTCGCCGGGCGCCGGGGCCATTGCCTCGATGTCCAGCGGGCTGCAGTACGGTTTCTGGCGTGGTTACTGGAACGCCCTGGGCCTGCAACTGGGCCTGATCGTGCAGATCGCCATCATCGCCGCCGGCGTCGGCGCCATCCTCGCCGCGTCGGCCACTGCCTTCCAGGTCATCAAGTGGTTCGGCGTCGCCTACCTGGTCTACCTCGCCTACAAGCAATGGCGCGCCCTGCCTATGGACATGAGCGACGAGTCCGGTGTGCGGCCGATCGGCAAGCCGTTGAGCCTGGTGTTCCGCGGCTTCCTGGTCAACGTCAGCAACCCCAAGGCGCTGGTGTTCATGCTGGCGGTGCTGCCGCAGTTCATCAACCCGCACGAGGCGTTGCTGCCGCAGTATGTGGCGATCACCGTGACCATGATCAGTGTCGACCTGCTGGTGATGGCGGGCTACACCGGGCTGGCTTCGCGGGTGCTGCGCCTGTTGCGCACACCGAAGCAGCAGAAGCGTCTGAACCGCACCTTTGCCGGGCTGTTCATCGGTGCGGCGACGTTCCTCGCCACTCTGCGCCGGGCGCCGATCTGATCAATCGCATGAAGCCATTCGCGGGTAAACCCGCTCCCACAGGTACGCCACTGTCCTGGAGAGGAGTGGTATACCCGCGAATGCCGCGCCGCTATTTCTGCTTGTCCACCAGCCCCTTGAGCAGATCCATCGGCATCGGAAACACGATGGTCGAGCTCTTGTCCCCGGCGATTGACCCCAGCGTCTGCATGTAGCGCAACTGCATCGCCCCCGGCTCCTTGCCCAGCATCTGCGCCGCCTGCATCAGTTTCTCCGACGCCTGCAGCTCGCCTTCGGCATGGATTACCTTGGCCCGTCGTTCGCGCTCGGCCTCGGCCTGGCGGGCGATGGCGCGGACCATCGACTCGTTGAGGTCGACGTGCTTGATCTCGACGTTGGCCACCTTGATGCCCCAGGCGTCGGTCTGCGCGTCCAGCACCTCGCGGATGTCCGAGTTCAGCTGCTCGCGCTCGGCCAGCAGTTCGTCCAGCTCATGCTTGCCGAGCACGGCGCGCAGGGTGGTCTGGGCCAGCTGGCTGGTGGCGGTGAGGAAGTCCTCGACCTGGATGATCGCCTTCTGCGGGTCGAGCACGCGAAAGTACAGCACGGCGTTGACCTTGACCGAGACGTTGTCGCGGGTGATCACATCCTGGGGCGGCACGTCGAGGACCACGGTGCGCAGGTCCACGCGGACCATCTGCTGGATACCGGGAATCAGGATGATCAACCCTGGGCCCTTGACCTGCCAGAAGCGCCCGAGCTGGAACACCACGCCGCGCTCGTACTCGCGCAGGATGCGCAGGGCCGACAGCAGCAGTATGCCCAGCAGCACCAGCACGGCGCTGAATCCGAATTGCATGAACATCGTCTACTCTCCTTGCGCCGTGGGCGCAGTGGCGCTGACCTCCAGCGTCACGCCATGACGGGCCGTTACCCGCACGTGCTGGCCCGGCTGCAGCGGTGTCGCGCACTGCGCCTGCCACTGTTCGCCCTGGGCCTGTACCGAGCCGCAGAACGGGTTGTCCGCGCGCACCTGGGTCACTGTCACCAGGCTGCCGACCAGCCCGACATCGCCGCTGACCAGGGCGCGCTTGCGCGCCTTCAGCGCCATGCCCAGCACGCCACCGAGCAACAGCGCCGAGAGCACCGCCAGGCTGATGATCAGCGTCAGCGGAATGCCAAAGCCAGGGGCGTCGGTGTCCATCAGGATCACCGCGCCGACCACGAAGGCGACGATGCCGCCGAAGCCGATCACCCCGAAACTGGGCAGGAACGCCTCGGCGACCATGAACGCCACCCCGAGCAGGATCAACGCCACCCCGGCGTGGCTCACCGGCAGCAATTGCAGGGCGTACAGCGCCAGCAGCAGGCAGATGCCGCCGACCACGCCGCCGACCCCGGAGCCCGGATTCATGAATTCGAACAGCAGGCCGTACACGCCGATCATGATCAGGATCAGCGCCACGCTGGGGTTGGTGATTACTGCCAGCAGGCGAGTGCGCCAGTCCGGCAGGTGCTCCACCACACTGGCTCCGGCGGTCTGCATTGATGCTGACTGGCCGGCGACGGTCAGCGTCCGGCCATCGAGCTGGCGCAGCAGGTCGGGCAGGTCAGCGGCGACCAGGTCGATCACTTTCAGCCGCTGGGCTTCGCTGGCCGACAGGCTCACCGCCTCGCGCACGGCCTTTTCCGCCCAGTCGGCGTTGCGCCCGCGCAGTTGCGCCAGGCCACGGATGTAGGCCGCGGCGTCGTTGATCTGCTTGCGGGCGAGAGTGTCCTGTTCGTTGTTCGCGGCGGGCTTTTCGTCCTTGCCGGGGACGCCGATCTGTACCGGCGTCGCCGCGCCCAGGTTGGTCCCCGGGGCCATGGCCGCCACGTGGCTGGCATAGAGGATGTAGGTGCCGGCGCTGGCCGCCCTGGCGCCACCCGGGGCGACGTAGGTGGCCACCGGCACGGGGCTGGCGAGAATGGCCTTGATGATCTGGCGCATGGCGCTGTCGAGCCCGCCGGGGGTGTCGAGGCGGATCACCACCAGTTGCGCGCCCTGGGCCTGGGCCTGGTCCAGTCCGCGCAGCAGGTAGTCGGCGCTGGCCGGGCCGATGGCATCGTCGACGCTCAGCAGCCACACGTTGCCGCCGGGCGCGGCCTGGCCGCCCGGGGCGAAGCCGAGGATCAGTAGCAACAGCAGCACGCACCAGCGCCGGGCGATCACCTGTCGTCACCTCATGCGGACCTGTCCTTGAAGTTTAGCCGTGGCTGCCGGGCCACGGCCTAAACTTGAGGGTGGGGGCAAAACCGGAGGTGCATCATGCGTATGGCCAAGACCCTTCAGCAGCGCCTGGACCAGGCCAACTGCGACTACGACATCATTCCCCATCCCCATTCGGCCACCAGCCTGGAGTCGGCGCGCACGGCCGGCGTACCCGCCGAGCGGGTCGCCAAGTCGGTGATGCTCGATGACCGCCATGGCAACTACATCATGGCCGTGCTGCCGGCCAACCGGCATCTGGACATGACCGAGGTGCGCATGACCGGTGCCTGGCAGCTGACCCGCGAAAGCAACCTGCCGAGCCTGTTCGGCGATTGCGAACGCGGCGCCATCCCGGCCCTGGGCGACGCCTACGACATTCCCATGCTGCTCGATCGGAGTCTTACCCGCCAGGGTGATGTCTATTTCGAGGCAGGTGACCACGATCACCTTATCCACATGAGCATGGAGCAATACTTGAAACTGGTGCCGCACGCCGAAGTGCGCGAATTGAGCTGATGCTCGCAACCCACGCCGGGCTGGCGTCGTGGACGACCGGCCCGGTCATAGGAGTGAATCATGGAAGCGCCGATCCACAAGTTTTCCGAACTGTTCAAGCAACTGGGGCTGCCGGACGATGCCAAGAGCATCGACCAGTTCATTACCAGTCATTCGCCGTTGAAGAACGAGATCAAGTTGGTGGATGCACCGTTCTGGACCAAGGCCCAAAAAGACTTCCTGGAGGAAAGCATCAAAGAGGACGCCGATTGGGCGGTACCCTTCGATCAACTCAACGAAGCGCTGCGTCGCCCCCGCAAATAAAGCGCCGAGCGGCACCTGATGGGTGATCGGGCCGTTGCTATGCTCAGGGAAAACAAGAGGGGATGGCGCAATGAAAGATCCCTACGCACCGGGCTTCTGGTGCACCGTGACGATCCTGGGCACCCTGACCGCCGGCTACTTCTACGGTATCCGGCACACCCACACGATGAACCAGGCCGTGCAGTTTCTCTATGCCGCCGCCGCCGTGACCGCGGCGGTGGCGTTGTGCGGCCTGGCGTGGATCGCCTGGCAGCAGCTGCACCTGAACAGACGCGAAGTCGCCCAGGGGCGAACGTTGCTGACCATCTGGAACACCAAGGTCGCCCTGCGCCGGGTCGAGACGGTGTTCGACCGTTATTTCTGGGGCAGCTACTGGCACTCCGGGCGCACCTTCGAGGAGGTGATGGGCGAGCTCAAGGGCACGCCGCTGGAGCAGAGCCTGGACGCCCTCAAGCGTCAGTGCCGGGAACTCGACCGGGAAGTGCACGACCATCACCATCACTGGCTGGCCAACGCCCGCGACCTGTCCAGCGTGGCCACGGCCATGGCCCGCGAGCGCTATCAGCTGGACCTGTGCGACGCGCCGGCCCGTGACGGCGGCAACACCGCCGTGCTCAACCGGGATCTGGAAGTGCTGGTGTACACCTGGTCGGCGCGCCTGCGCAGCTTCGACCATCAGCTGGACGAGCTGGAGCGCGCCTATCACTGAGCAGGGTCATTCACCGCGGATGTATTGCTCTAACTGGACAATCTGGTTTGCCTGCTCAGCGATGATCTCTTTAACCAAGTCACCGATCGAAAGCAGGCCGATGAGCTTGCCGTTTTCAACCACGGGCAGGTGACGCAGGTGGCGGTTGGTCATCAGGTTCATGCAGTACTCAAGGTTCTGCTTGGGTTCCACGGTGATCACAGGGGCGCTCATGATCTCGTGTACCTTGGTGAATGGAGATGAGCGCCCCTTGAGTACAAGTTTACGGGCGTAGTCGCGTTCGCTGACGATCCCTACCACCTGGTCATTGTTCACCACCGGCAAGGCGCCGACATTTTTCTCCGCCAGCAGCTTCAAGGCATCCAGCACCGAGTCATCAGGGCCGATGGTGTAGGCGGTCTGGTGCTGGGACTTGGCTTTGAGGATTTGTTCGACGTTCTTCATACGGGCCTCTGTGGGTGGAAACGCGACGTGTCGGAGTAAATAAAGCATCCGGCACGGCGCTCTGCACGGCAATGCAGGAAACGGCATCGAGGTGATTGAAAAACGTCATCGCGTCCACCAGGGCGCGCTGCAGCCCTTTAGCGGCACAAGGCCGCTCCTACCAGGGCGCGGTCGCCTGTAGGAGCGGCCTTGTGCCGCGAAAGGGTCGCAAAGCGACCCCGGCAATCTTGAATCGGAGCGGCCATATCCCAAAAATCGCAAAAACCTTGAAAGGGACGGACCTAAGGCGACGAGAACCTCAGAGCTTCGGCATCTGCCCGATCCGCGCCACCATCTCGCTGACGATCTGCAGGTCGAGCATGAACTGCTCCACGGTCTTGAACTCGTTGTCGTTGTGCCCGGTGTACTTCACGTCCGGCATGGCCAGGCCGAACTGCACGCCATTGGGCAGGTCATGCACCGAGGTGGCGCCGGCGGAGGTGCCGTACTCGTGCTTCATGCCCAGGTTCTCGCTGGCCACGGCCAGCAGGGCCTTGACCCATTCGCCCTCGGGGTTGCGGTACATCGGCTCGTCGAGGGTGTAGTCGAAGGCCACCGGGGTCTTGCTCTTGGCCTTCCACGCATCGAGCTTGCCGGCGATCTCGCCCTTCAGGGTGTCGAGCGACTTGCCCTTTGGAATGCGCAGGTTCACGGCCAGCTTCAGCGCCTTGTCATCCAGGCCGACGAAGGTCAGCGAGGTGGTCAGCGGGCCCATGAAGTCGTCCTTGAAGCCGACGCCGAGCTTGTTGCCCAGGTAGTCCAGGCCCCAGTTGTCGGCGGCGTAGCGGGCGGCGTCGGTGATGTGGTTGTGCTTGAGCGGTACGTCCTTGCCCAGGCCGTTGAGGAAGTCGAGCATGCGCGCCACCGGGTTGACCCCGGACTCGGGCTCGGAGGAGTGCGCCGACACGCCGGTCACGGTGAGCAGCACCTGCTTGCCGTCGACCTTGGCGTCGATGCTGAAGTCGCCACCATGGCGTTTGACGTAGGCCGCGCCGGCCTTGTTCAGCGCCTTGGCCAGGTCGGCCGGCTTGTCGCCGGTCAATGTCGCCACCGAGCTGCCGGGGATCTGGTTGGTGGCCAGGCCACCGGTGAGGTTGATCACTTCGGCGCCTTTGCCGTCACCGGCACGCTTGGCGAAGGTGGCCATGACGGTGCCATAGCCCTTCTCGGCGATCACCACCGGGTAGCCGCCATCCAGCGCCAGGTTGTAGTCGGGGGTGGCGTTGCGTTCGAAGTAGTAGGGGATGGCGTCGCCGGTGGTTTCCTCGGTGGTGTCCACCAACAGCTTGAACTGGCGCGCCAGCGGCAGCTTCTCGTCCTTGGCCACCTTCAGCGCGTACAGCGCGACGACGATGCCGTTCTTGTCGTCCTCGGTGCCGCGGCCATACATGCGGTCGCCCACCAGGGTGACCTTGAACGGGTCGAGCTTGGTGCCGTCCTTGAGCTTCCAGTTTTCCGGAGTGACCGGTACCACGTCGGCGTGGGCGTGGATGCCGATCACTTCCTTGCCTTCACCGAGGGTGATCTCGTAGACACGGTTGTCGATGTTGCGGAACGTCAGGCCGAAGCCCTCGGCCAGGGCCTTGATCTTGTCGGCGATCTTGATGAACTCAGGGTTCTCGTGCTGCGGCACACCCTCTTTGCGAACGGTCGGGATTTCCACCAGCTCGCGCAGGGTTTCCTTGGCGGCCTTGCCGTACTTGATGCGGGTGTAAAGGCCCAGCAGGCGGTTGATCTCGTCCTGCTGCTCGGCGCTCAGCGGCTTGCCGGCCAGGTACAGCTTGAGGGTGTCGTCCAGCTTGGCGGCCTTGGCCAGGTCGCTGCCGGCCAGCTTGCCGAGGAACTGCTTGAAGTCGGCCGGGTCGCTGCCGTCGTAGGCCTTGATGATGGCGGCGGACTGCTGCTGGGAGAGGTTGGCCTGGGCCGGGATCGAGAACATGGCCACGCTGGCCAGCAGGAGCGATACGGCGGATAGCTTGGTGAAGGGCATGGGTGTGGGCATTCCTTTGCAAGGGGTGGAGGGTGACCGTTTACGCAAACGGAAGATGCTCAAGCTATCACCAATGACCACCGGCACGGGAGAGGTGGCAATGTGCTTTTCTGCACAAACGTGCAAGCGTTCATCTACGGCGCGGCCTGCAGGTTTATGACAAAAATGCGTATCATTAGCGCTTTTTGTAATAAACATCGTGTCACCAGAGAAGCCCCCTCGAGACCATTGTTCCGGAACTTGCAAGGCCAGATCATCGTGCAGTGCTGAGGCCCGGAAACGAAAAAGCCCCGCCAGGGCGATCTGAGCGGGGCTTTTGCTGATGTCATGGCGCACTCGGCGGGATTCGAACCCACGACCCCTGCCTTCGGAGGGCAGTACTCTATCCAGCTGAGCTACGAGTGCAACGGGCCGCATGATACCCATCTGTGTCGGTGGCGTCCATGGCCTTGATCTGTGGAGTTTTTTCCCGGGGGGACAGCGGGTGCCGGTCACAGCGCGATCAGCTCCGGCCGCAGCCCCTCCACCCGCTGTCCCGCAGGCTTGAGATACCCGCCATCCCCGGTGATCTGGTGCAGGACCTTTTCGCGCAAGCCATGCAATGCCACGCCGGTGCGCTGGCGCGGGTGCGGCAGGTCGATTTCCACCACCGCCTTGATCCGTCCGGGCCTCGGCTCCAGCACCACCACCCGGTCGGCCAGGTAGGTCGCCTCCTCGGCATCGTGGGTGACCAGCAGGATGGTGATCCCCGAGCGTTCGCGAATCGCCAGCAGTTCATCCTGCAGCTGTTGGCGGGTCAGCGCGTCGAGGGCGCCGAAGGGTTCGTCCAGCAGCAGGATCCGTGGGCTGGCCACCAGGCCGCGGGCGATGGCCACGCGCTGGGCCATGCCGCCGGACAGCTGGTGCGGATAGGCCGATTCGAAGCCGACCAGGCCCACCAGTTGCACGTACTCGTGCACGCGCCGGGCGCGCTCGCCCTGGGTGAGTGTCTCGTTGACCAGCCCCAGGCCGATGTTTTGCGCCACCGTCAGCCATGGGAACAGGCGGTGCTCCTGGAACACGATGCCGCGTTCGCCGCCGATGCCGTTGACCGGCTGGCCGTCGACCCGGATCGTACCGCTGTAGTCGGTGTCCAGCCCCACCAGCAGACGCAGCAGAGTGGACTTGCCGCAGCCGGAGGAGCCGACGATGGCGATGAACTCGCCTTCGTTGATCGACAGGTCGAAGTCGCGGATCGCCTCGAACGGCTGGCCATCGACGCTGAAGGTCTTGCCGACCCCCTCGAAACTGACCAGCGGCGGCGTGGCGTCGGGTTGGTTGGCCGCGTGCAGGGCCGGGGTGATGAAGGCGTTCATGCGGATCTCCAGCGCGTGGCGCGCGATTCGAGGCGTTGGCCGAGGTGGCCGAGCAGGGCGCCTACCAGGCCGATCAGGACCATGGCGGCCATCACCTGGTCCATGCGGAACAATTGCTGGGCGCCGATCATCAGGCTGGCGATGCCGCCGTCCGAGGGCATGAAGTACTCGGCGCCGATGGTGCCGAGCCAGGCGTAGATCAGCGCCAGGCGCAGCCCGGCGAAGATCGCCGGGGCGGCGCCGGGCAGCACCAGCAGGCGCAGCCGGTGTGGCAGGTCCAGGCGCAGGGCCTGTGCCGCCTCGCCCAGCTGTGGCGGGAGGCTGGCGATGCCGCGCTGGGTGGCGATCAGCAGCGGGAAGAACGCCGCCAAGGCGACGAACACCAGCTTGGCGCCTTCGCCCAGGCCGAACCAGGCAGTCAGCAGTGGCACCCAGGCGAACAGCGCTACCTGACGCAGCGCTGACAGGCTCGGGCCGAGCAGGCGCTCGGCGTTGGCTGACAGGCCCAGCAGCAGGCCCAGCACGAAGCCTGCCCCGCCGCCGAGCAGCAGACCGGCCAGGGTGCGTTGCAGGCTCAGGCGCAGGGCCTCGGGTAACGAACCGTCGAGCAGGCCTGCGTACAGGCTGCGCAGCACATCCAGCGGTGAAGAGAGGATGTTGGCATCGACCCAGCCAAGGCTGTTGGCCGCCTGCCACAGCAGCAACAGCCCCGCGGGCAGCAGCAGGCTTTGCCAGCCGCGTGGCACCTGGCCGCGCAGCTGTTCGCCCGTGGCCGGTTGCGGCCAGTGCAACAGGCCGCGTTCCAGGCGTGAGAAGCCGCGATCCATCAGTGCGCCGACCAGGCCGATCAGCAAGATGCAGAGGAACACCAGGTCGAGCATGAACAACTGCCGCCCCCAGACCATCAGGTAGCCGATGCCTTCGCTGGAGGCCAGCAGTTCCACCGCCAGCAATGACGTCCAGCCGGTGGCCAGGGCCAGCCGCACACCGGCAAGAAACGCCGGCAGCGCGGCGGGCAGCAGCAGGCGCAGGAACAGCAGGTGAGGGGGCAGGCGCAGGACGGCGGCGGCTTCGCGCAGTTTAGGTTGGGCATCGCGCACACCCACCAGGGTATGCAGCGTGACCGGCACCACCACGGCCTTGACCAGCACCACCAGCTTGAGCAGTTCGCCGATACCAAAGAACAGCATGAACAGCGGGATCCAGGCCAGGGTCGGGATCTGCGCCAGGGCGATGAAGGTAGGCAGTACCAGGGTCTGCGCCCGCCGTGATCCACCCAGCCAGGTACCCAGCAGCAAGCCACTGGTGATCCCTGCCAGCAACCCCCAGATCAGGCGTTGCAGACTTATCCACAGGTGAGCCCAGAGTTCGCCGGAGCCGAACTCCAGCGCGCTTTGCCAGACCAGCGCGGGGGCAGGCAGGATCTGCTCGCTCATCCAGTGCTCACGGCTGGCGACGACCCACAAGGCCGCCACCGCCAGTGGCACGATCCACGGCAGGTAGGAGCGGCCTTGCGCCGCGAAAGGGCCGCGCAGCGGCCCCCATAGACGGCGTAGGCTTACGCTCAAGACTTCGCTCATCAGGGCACCTCTCAAACCGTTCCTTGTTTATTCGCTTATGGAATTAAAAATTGTCACAAGCGAAACTCAAGAGATAAGAGCATGCGCCCGGTGCATGCGAAAGCCCCGTCCCGTTGCGTTTTCCTCATATTTTCCATGCGTTTCCTGCAAGCCAGCCGCAGGCCCGCATGACGCCTGGTTTATGTCTTCTGGTTACTAAAAAATGAAGTTTTGATCTTTGTAGGTTCTAACCAGACCCGCCTAGCTTCTGGCCCATAGCGCCGGCCATCGCCGGTGGCAGCCTGCCAAGGAGCCTTGCCATGAAAACCGCCTTCCGCCATCTGCTCAGCCCGTTGCTCGCCGCCGTGTTGAGCGCCGTGCCCGTGGCAGCCCATGCCGCCCAGCCGGATGTGATCCGCATCGCCGTGCCCGACCTCAGCGCCGGCAGCAAGCCCAGCGCCGGCGGCGTGGTGGATGTGCTGCGCGACCAGCAACTGCTGGAGAAAGAGTTCGCCAAGGACGGCATCCGTATCGACTGGCGCTTCTTCAAGGGCGCCGGCCCCGTGGTCAACGAGGCCCTGGCCAACGGCCAGGCGGACTTCGCCTACCTGGGCGACCTGGCCGCGATCATCGGCAAGGCCAACGGCCTCGACACCCGTGTGCTGTCGGCCGGGGTGCGTGGGGTGAAGAGCTACCTCGGCGTGGTGCCGGGCTCGGGCATCCACAGCCTGCAGGACCTCAAGGGCAAGCGCGTGGCGGTGTTCCGCGGCACCGCCAACCAGCTTTCGTTCGCCAGCGCCCTGGCCAGCCAGGGGCTGTCCGAACGTGAGCTGAAAGTCATCAACCTCGATTTCAACGCGGCCAACGCCGCCCTGGCCGCCAAGCAGATTGACGCCACCTGGGGCCTGTCCAACCTGCTGTCGCTGCGCGAGCGCGGGCTGGTCGAGCTGCCGGTCAACTCCCGCGACCTCAAGGGCGCCGGCAGCACCCAGGCGGTGCTGCTCGGTACCGGCGAGTTCATCCGCCAGCACCCCGACTTGGTGCAGCGGGTGGTCAACGCCCAGGAGCAGGCGGTGAAGTGGCTGCGCGACGAACGCAACCGCGAAGCTTATGTGGACCTGGTCGCGAACACCGCCAACTGGCCGAAGGCGATCCTGCGCGACGACCTTGCCCAGGAGAACCTTGCCAACTACTTCGACCCACGCCTGGATGCCGGTTTCGTCGGCCTGCTGCAACAGGGCGTGGACCTGGCCGTCAAGGAGCGCCTGATCCGCCGCGGCTTCCAGGTGGCCGACTGGATCGAACCGCGTTTCATCGATGCCGCCCAGCGCCAGGACCAGGCCGTCCAGGCCGCCCGCTGACCCGACAACAACCGTGAGGAGCACGACCATGAGCAACGCCGCACTGGCCACCGCGCCGCAAACCCTCGAACTCGACATCCACCCCGTTGCCGGGCGCATCGGCGCCGAGATCCGTGGCATCAAGCTGTCCGCCGACCTCGATCCGGCCACCATCGATGCCATCCAGGCGGCGTTGGTGCGCCACAAGGTGATCTTCTTCCGGGCCCAGGAGCACCTGGACGACGTGGGCCAGGAGGCCTTCGCCCAGCTGCTCGGCGAGCCGATCGCCCACCCCACGGTGCCGGTGGTCGATGGCACCAGCTACCTGCTGCAGCTCGATGGCGCCGAGGGTCAGCGGGCCAACTCCTGGCACACCGACGTGACCTTCGTCGACGCCTACCCCAAGGCCTCGATCCTGCGCAGCGTGGTGGCCCCGGCTGCCGGTGGCGACACGGTGTGGGCCAACACCGCCGCGGCTTACCAGGAACTGCCCGAGCCACTGCGCGAACTGGCCGACAAGCTGTGGGCGGTGCACAGCAACGAATACGACTACGCCAGCGTGAAGCCGGATGTCGATCCGGCCAAGCTGGAGCGCTACCGCAAGGTGTTCACTTCCACGGTGTACGAGACCGAGCACCCGGTGGTGCGGGTGCATCCAATCAGTGGCGAGCGGGCGTTGCAGCTGGGGCATTTCGTCAAGCGCATCAAGGGTTACTCGCTGGCGGACTCGCAGCATCTGTTCGCGCTGCTGCAGGGGCATGTGACACGCCTGGAAAACACCGTGCGCTGGCGCTGGCAGGCGGGGGACGTGGCGATCTGGGACAACCGCGCGACGCAGCACTATGCGGTGGATGACTACGGTACCCAGCCGCGCATCGTGCGCCGGGTGACCCTGGCTGGCGAGGTGCCGGTGGGGGTGGATGGGCAACTGAGCCGGACCACGCGCAAGGGCTGAGATCGTTGGGGCCGCTTTGCGGCCCTTTCGCGGCACGAGGCCGCTCCTACAGGAGATCTTGTTCCCCTGTAGGAGCGGCCTTGCGCCGCGAAAGGGCTGCGCAGCAGCCCCTATCCGCTACAACTCGGTATCACAGGCCACCAACTGCCTCACCAACCCCTGCGCCAGTGCCGACAACCCATACCCCACCCGGCTCACCACCCCATAACGGGTGTAGAACGCCTCTTCCTGCTCCGGCGCCAGGTCCACCAGCTTGAGGGCCACCAGGCCGTCATAGGGCCGCAGGTTCGCACTGCAGGCGATGCCGATGGTGTCCGAATGCAGCACAACATTGAGCAGCGCATAGCCATGCTCGCACTCCACGCTGGGCAGAAAATCCTGCCGCCCGCTCAGGTCGCTGAGGATCTTGCGGATGTTCGGCGGGCGAAAGGTGGTGGCCAGCGGGTAATCGAACAGGTCCCGCGCCCTGACCTCGTCCAGCTCGGTCAATGGATGCCCCCGGCGGCAGCAGAAGTGCCAGCGCTGTGGCTTGAGCTTGTGCACCTGGTAGTCCGGGTCGGCCTCGAACTGGCGGGTATCGGCGACGAAGAATTCGATCTCCTCGGCGATCAGCCGCCGGTTCAGCGCCTGCCAGTTGTCCACCTGGAAGCAGGTACGCGCCGCCGGGTATTCGGCAACGAACCGCGCCACCGCCCGCGGCACCAGCCCGCCGGCGGGCGCCGGCCCCGAGCCGAAGCGCACCACGCCGGTGGTGGCGCCATTGAACTGGTTGATCTCGTTGACCAGGTTGTGCGCCCCATGCACCAGCCGCCGCGAATGCTCCAGCACCAGCAGGCCCTGGCGGGTCGGCGCCAGCTCCTTGCTGGCGCGGTCGACCAGGCGGCAGCCGACGTTGTGTTCCAGCGTCTGGATGCTGCGGCTGAAGGCCGATTGCGAGAGGTTCACCGCCGCCGCCGCGGCGACGAAGCTGCGGTGCTCGACAAGGGCGATGAAGTGGCGGAGCTGGCGCAGGTCGATATGCATTTTCTACATGGAAACTTTCGGTGGAATGCAATTGCTGGGAAGGGTTGGGAACCTTATAAAGGGAGTCACTTATTCCACAAAATATGAAATACAAATATTTATATTTCCTAAAAGAATATAAGCCAGCCTGACCGCGATTCGGTTCCGCCAACGGAAATGCTCGCCTGGGCCCTTGCCTCAAGGAGCATCTGCATGTCCCGACTTTCCCGTTGGCCCGCGCGCGCCTCGTTGTTCGTCCTACAACCCCTGGCTGCCGGGATGCTGCTGGGCGCCGCCGGCGGCAGCTTCGCCGACGAGCCCAGCCCCGCACCGGCCGTGGAGCAGGAAGCCAAGCTCGGCACCGTCACCGTCAATGCCCGGCGCCGCGAGGAGACCGCCCAGAGCGTGCCCACGCCGATCAGCGTGCTGGGCAGCGAAACCCTGGAGACCCAGCGCATCTACCGCGTGCAGGACCTGCAACAGCTGGTGCCGAGTACCAACGTCGCCTATGTCCACGCCCGACAGTCGAGCATTTCCATTCGCGGCCTGGGCAACAACCCGGCCAGTGATGGCCTGGAAGGCAGCGTCGGCGTGTACCTGGATAACGTCTACCTGGGGCGCCCGGGCATGGCGGTGTTCGACCTGCTCGATGTCGAGCAGCTGGAGGTGCTGCGCGGGCCGCAAGGCACACTGTTCGGCAAGAACACCACCGCCGGGGTGCTCAACATCACCACCCGCAAGCCGACCTTCCACCAGGAAGGCAGCGTGCAGTCGTCACTGGGCGAGGATGGCTACTGGCAGACCCAGGGCAGTTTCTCCGGCCCCCTGACCGACACCCTCGCCGGGCGCATCAGCGCCTACCACACCGAGGATGACGGCTATGTGAAGAACGTCTACAACGGCCACGACCTCAATGGCGGCAAGCGCCAGGGCTTTCGTACCCAGTTGCTGTTCAAGCCCAGCGAAACCTTCAACCTGCGCTGGATCGGCGAGTACAACGAAGAAGACTCCGATAATGGCATCCTCAGCCTGTACAGCACCGGCCCGACCATCAATGGCGTGAACCGTTATGAAAGCCTGGCTGCGCAGGCCGGCGCCACCCTGGTGTCGGGCAAGGACCGCAAGGTCAACTTCGACGCCGACCAGATGGTCAAGGTGTTCCAGGGCGGCACCTCGGTGGAAGCCAACTGGACCCTGCCCAACGACTTCACCCTCACCTCGATCAGCGCCTACCGCTGGTGGGACTTCACCCCGCGCAACGACGACGGCCTCAACGTGCCGGTGTTCTACAGTGCCGGGGTCTCGGTGCGGGACAAGCAGTACTCGCAAGAAATTCGGCTGGCCTCACCCACCGGCGGCTTCTTCGACTACGTACTGGGCGCGTACTACTTCAAGCAGGACCTGGACAATAAATCGTTCACTTACTACGGGCCGCAGGCCGACGTCTGGAACCTGACCCCGGCCGGCGCCCTGGCCAACGTGAACACCATCGGCAATGGCCATATCGATACCGACAGCTACGCGCTGTTCGCCCAGGGCACCTGGCACCTGACCGAGCGCCTGGACTTCACCGCCGGGGTGCGTGGCACCTACGAGGAGAAAAGCGCCTGGGTTACCCGCGATGCGCCGTCCGGTGGCGTGCCCGTCACCGGTGCGGCGGCCGCCGCCCGTCAGGGCCGGGTGGGCGCCTACGATTCAGGTGACCTCAACCAGTACAGCTTCGCCCCGTCCGGGCTGCTCAGCCTGAGCTACCGCTTCACTGATGACCTGTTGGGTTATGCCAGCCTGTCCCACGGCGAGAAGTCCGGGGGTGTCAACCTGACCGTCGGTGCCGCCCCACGCTTGGGCACCGATTCGTTGCTGGTGGGTACCGAGCGGGCCAACAATGCCGAACTCGGGCTCAAGAGCACCCTGTTCGACAACCGCCTGCAGCTGAACACCAACCTGTTCTGGACCGAAGTACACGGCTACCAGGCCAACGTCTACGACGAAGCCAACCGTGTGCAGTACCTGGCCAACGCCGGTAGCGTGCGTTCTCGCGGCCTGGAGTTCGAAGCCACGGCCCTGCCGATCCGAGGCCTGACGCTGAACTTCAACGGCTCATGGAACGACGTGCGCTACACCGACTACAAGGACGCGCCGTGCCCGCCCGAGGTGAGCCTGGCCAACCCTGCGGCCACCTGCGACCTGTCCGGGCACCAGGTGGTTGGTGCTTCCAAGTACATCGCCAACCTCAACGGCCAGTACAAGTGGCAGCTCGGCGAACGCATCGAGCCCTACGTCACCGCCAGCTACGCGTTCCGCTCCAAGGCCGTCGGCACCATCGATGACTCCGACTACGGCCAGATCCCCAGCTACGCCATCGTCAACCTGTCCACCGGTGTGCGCCTGGACCAGGGCGACGGCGTGCTCGACCTGTCGCTGTGGGTGAAGAACGCCGGCGACAAGACCTACTTCACCAGCCTGTGGAACTCCGCCAACGGCGGCTATGCCGGCGTGCTGGGCACCCCGCGCACCGTGGGCGCCACCGCCCGTTACGACTTCTGAGCACAAGGAGCTTTGCCATGAATGCCAAGACCCAACCGCACGACCTGCCCGAAGGCGCCTGCCTCACCGCCAAGGTGCCCGACCGCGACCAAGCCCTGCTCGGCGACGTGGTGGTCAACCCGTACCGCCTGGCGCCGCTGACCGCGATCATCCGTGACGGCGGACGCACCCTGAGTGCCGCCCATGTGCGGGTGCTGGGCCGCGGCGAGGGCGGTGTCGATATCGTCTACGACGTGTCCGACCGCTCGCTGTGGACCTACGGCGGCATCCCGGTATTCGGCCTGTACCCCGACCACGTCAACCAGGTCGAGGTGAGCTACAAGCTCGATGGCGAACGTATCCGCGAGCGTTACGAAATCTACGCCCCGGCGGTGCGCCTGCCGGTGGTGGCGAAGCAGACCGCCGCGCTGCCCGAGGTGGAGCCGGTCAAGGTCGCGCCCGGTTTCGAGCAGCGTCTGTACCTGTTCAACCACCTGCTGGCCGAGATCCCCGGTGGGCGTGCCTTCAAGTGGAACGGCCTGGGCGGCGCCGCCGAGTGGGACTCGGTAGGCAACAACTGGATCGCCGACAGCAACGGTGACGTGCGCTGGTACCTGGACATAGAGCAGATCCACGACTCCAACCACCGCGACGGCCTGGGCGGCACCATGGGCTTCCACCAGACCCGTGACGGCAAGCTGATCTGGGGCCAAGGCCAGACCTACTCCAAATACGACCTGCTGGGGCGCAAGGTGTGGCAGCGCAACCTGCCGGACAAGTTCGCCGACTTCTCCCACGAGATCCGCGAGACGGTGAACGGCAGCTACCTGCTGCGGGTCGGCACCAGTGACTACCGTCGCCCGGACGGCAAGCGCGTGCGCTCGATCCGCGACCATATCATCGAGGTCAACGAGGCCGGCGACGTGCTGGACTTCTGGGACCTGAACCAGATCCTCGACCCGTACCGCGGCGAGCTGCTGGAAACCCTGGGCAAGGCCGCGATCCAGCTGCCGGACGGTGTGCAGAAACAGGACGACCGGCTGGCCAACGAATTGGCCGAAGGCGACCTGCCGTTCGGCGACACTCCCGGCGTCGGTACCGGGCGCAACTGGGCCCACGTCAATGCCATCGACTACGATGCCGATGACGACAGCATCATCGTTTCAGCACGGCACCAGGGCGTGGTGAAGATCGGCCGCGACAAGCAGGTGAAGTGGATTCTCGCCGCGCCGCAAGGCTGGCCGGCACGTTTGCAGGACAAAGTTCTCAAACCGGTGGGCGAGGGTTTCGAATGGTCCTGGACCCAGCACACTGCCTGGCTGACCGGGCGCGGCACGCTGACCGTGTTCGACAACGGCTGGGGCCGCGACTTCGGGCCGACGAAACTGAGCGGAAACTACAGCCGGGCGGTGGAGTACCGCATCGACGAGGCCAAGGGCACGGTCGAGCAGGTGTGGCAGTACGGCAAGGAGCGCGGTGACGAGTGGTACAGCCCGATCACCTCGGTGGTGGCGTACCGGGCAGAGACTGATACCCAGTTCATCTACTCGGCTTCGGTGAATTTCCTGACGCCCGAGAAGCTGACGACCAGCGTGCTCAATGAAGTGCGTCGCGGCACCCAGGAGGTGGCGGTGGAGCTGAAAGTGCACAGTCGCCAGCCGGGCAGCGTGGGCTACCGGGCGCTGGTGATCGAACTCGACAAGGCTTTCTGATCCAATCCTTCCCCCGGCAGGTTATCGACTAACCTGTGCTGGCCTCTTCGCGGGTAAACCCGCTCCCACAGGTTCACCGCCGATCCTGTGGGAGCGGGTTTACCCGCGAATGGGCGATGCGAATTTCGGACAGGGTGTTCAACCATTCGTTCTTTTTTTCGAACAGCCTATTGTCCAACACCCCAACCCCCGCTTAGCATTCCGTTTGAGATTTCAAACGCTCGGCACTCAGGCGTCGAACACCCTGGTGCACGAATTTGTGACGGCCGCCCCCGCTCGGGGGCGCCTTTTCAACAATCAATAATTCGCAGTAAAGGGAAGCCGACATGCAGCTCAAAGACGCTCAGTTGTTCCGCCAGCAGGCCTTCATCAACGGTGAATGGCTGGATGCGGACAGCGGTCAGACCATCAAGGTGACCAACCCGGCCACCGGTGAGGTGATCGGTACCGTGCCGAAGATGGGCGCCGCCGAGACCCGCCGCGCCATCGAGGCCGCCGACAAGGCGCTGCCGGCCTGGCGCGCACTGACTGCCAAGGAGCGTGCTGGCAAGCTGCGTCGCTGGTTCGAGCTGATGATCGAGCACCAGGACGACCTGGCCCGCCTGATGACCACCGAGCAGGGCAAGCCACTGGCTGAAGCCAAGGGCGAGATCGCCTATGCCGCCTCGTTCATCGAGTGGTTCGCCGAGGAAGCCAAGCGCGTGTACGGCGACGTCATCCCTGGCCACCAGCCGGACAAGCGCCTGATCGTCATCAAGCAGCCGATCGGTGTCACCGCCGCCATCACCCCGTGGAACTTCCCGGCCGCGATGATCACCCGTAAAGCCGGCCCGGCCCTGGCCGCCGGTTGCACCATGGTGCTCAAGCCCGCCTCGCAGACCCCGTACTCCGCCCTGGCCCTGGTCGAGCTGGCTACCCGTGCCGGCATCCCGGCCGGTGTGCTGAGCGTGATCACCGGCAGCGCCGGCGAAGTCGGCTCCGAGCTGACCGGCAACTCCCTGGTGCGCAAGCTGTCCTTCACCGGCTCCACCGAAATCGGCCGCCAGCTGATGGAAGAATGCGCCAAGGACATCAAGAAGGTGTCCCTGGAGCTGGGCGGCAACGCGCCGTTCATCGTGTTCGACGACGCCGACCTGGACAAGGCGGTCGAAGGCGCGATCATCTCCAAGTACCGCAACAACGGCCAGACCTGCGTCTGTGCCAACCGCATCTACGTGCAGGACGGTGTCTACGACGCGTTTGCCGAGAAGCTGAAAGCCGCCGTGGCCAAACTGAAGATCGGCAACGGCCTGGAAGAAGGCACCACCACTGGTCCGCTGATCGACGGCAAGGCTGTCGCCAAGGTCCAGGAGCACATCGAGGACGCCGTCGCCAAGGGCGCCAAGGTGCTGTCCGGTGGCAAGATCATCGAAGGCAACTTCTTCGAGCCGACCATCCTGGTCGACGTGCCGAAAACCGCCGCCGTCGCCAAGGAAGAGACCTTCGGCCCGCTGGCGCCGCTGTTCCGCTTCAAGGACGAGGCCGAAGTCATCGCCATGTCCAACGACACCGAATTCGGCCTGGCCTCGTACTTCTACGCCCGCGACATGAGCCGCGTGTTCCGCGTCGCCGAGGCCCTGGAATACGGCATGGTGGGTATCAACACCGGCCTGATCTCCAATGAAGTGGCGCCGTTCGGCGGCATCAAGGCTTCGGGCCTGGGCCGTGAAGGCTCCAAGTACGGTATCGAGGACTACCTCGAAATCAAATACCTGTGCATCAGCGTCTGATCGCCAGGTAAACGCTTTTACCTCTGCCAGCGGGGCGCGAGAGCGACGTCTCGCTGGCCTTTTTGACATAGCGGTACCTGGTGGCCAGGGCATGTGTGGCAGTCGATCAACGAATACTGTGCACGCCTGCATCCAGCCACCCCCGAATAAAAGCGCCGCAGAACCGGCGCAATTGAGGGCACTATGAGCAAGACCAACGAATCCCTGATGCAACGCCGTGTCGCCGCCGTCCCACGTGGCGTCGGCCAGATTCACCCGATCTTCGTCGATACCGCGAAGAACTCGACGGTGATCGACGTCGAAGGCCGCGAACTGATCGACTTCGCCGGCGGCATCGCGGTACTGAACACCGGCCACCTGCACCCGAAAGTGGTCGCGGCCGTGCAAGAGCAGCTGACCAAGGTCAGCCACACCTGCTTCCAGGTGCTGGCCTACGAGCCCTACGTCGAGCTGTGCGAGAAGATCAACAAGCTGGTCCCAGGCAACTTCGACAAGAAGACCCTGCTGGTCACCACCGGCTCCGAAGCCGTTGAAAACGCCGTGAAGATCGCCCGTGCCGCCACCGGCCGTGCCGGCGTGATCGCCTTCACCGGCGGCTACCACGGCCGCACCATGATGACCCTGGGCCTGACCGGCAAGGTTGTGCCGTACTCCGCTGGCATGGGCCTGATGCCAGGCGGCATCTTCCGCGCCCTGTTCCCGAGCGAACTGCACGGTATCAGCGTCGACGACGCCATCGCCTCGGTCGAGCGCATCTTCAAGAACGACGCCGAGCCGCGTGATATCGCCGCGATCATCCTCGAGCCGGTACAAGGCGAAGGCGGCTTCCTGCCAGCGCCGAAAGAGCTGATGCAGCGCCTGCGCGCGCTGTGCGACCAGCACGGCATCCTGCTGATCGCCGACGAAGTGCAGACCGGCGCCGGCCGTACCGGTACCTTCTTCGCCATGGAACAGATGGGCGTCGCGCCTGACCTGACCACCTTCGCCAAGTCGATCGCCGGCGGCTTCCCGCTGGCCGGTGTGTGCGGCAAGGCCGAGTACATGGACGCCATCGCCCCGGGCGGCCTGGGCGGCACCTATGCCGGTTCGCCGATCGCCTGCGCCGCGGCCCTGGCCGTGATCGAAGTGTTCGAGGAAGAGAAACTGCTGGATCGCAGCAAGGCTGTCGGCGAGCGCCTGACCGCCGGCCTGCGTGAAATCCAGAAGAAGCATTCGATCATCGGCGATGTCCGTGGTCTGGGCTCGATGATCGCCGTGGAAGTCTTCGAGAAAGGCACCCACACCCCGAACGCCGCCGCCGTTGCCCAGGTGGTCGCCAAGGCTCGCGACAAGGGCCTGATCCTGCTGTCTTGCGGCACCTACGGCAACGTCCTGCGGATCCTGGTTCCGCTGACCGCCGAAGACGCGCTGCTGGACAAAGGCCTGGCCATCATCGAAGAGTGCTTCGCCGAACTGGCCTGAAAAATGTGACACGCTTCAGAAAAAAACCCGCCTCGGCGGGTTTTTTTTGTGCCGTTGGCCGGCATCAGGCGCTAAGGTTGTACGAGGATTCCGTGGAAGCTGCGATGGATCGCGCGTCATAGCCTGGAGAATAGCCCATGAGCGCTGTCGACCCCGTCCCCCCCTGCGTGCTGATTGCCGAAGGCGATCCCTGGGTGCGCGACATGCTCAGCGAAATGCTGCTCAGCGTGCGCTGCGACGCCCGCCTGCAGGTCTGTGCCGATGGCTCCGAGGCGCTGAGCGCGCTGGCGGCCAAACCCGACCTGATTATCGCCGCCCGTGAACTCTCAGGGTTCGACGGCCTCGATCTGCTGCGCAAGGTGCGCGCCAAGGGCGACAAGCCCGGTTTGCCGTTCATCCTCATGAGTGACCGCACCGATAGCGCCAGTGTGCGCGAGGCGCTGCCGTTGCACCCGACCGCCTATCTGAGCAAGCCACTCGACCTGGATAACCTGCGCAAGCGCCTGGAAAACCTGCTGCTGGCGGTGGGTGAGCAGATCGCCTGCCCGGTACCGCCGTTGCAGCCGGGCGCGCAACTGCCGGCCTACCTGGAACAGCGCCGGGCCAGCGCCGATGGCGGCCCGCTGTTCGCCGATGTGCAGGTGGCGGTCAAGCGTGCCCTCAATCCCCACGGCCTCAACCTCAAGGTGCTCGAGGAAGAGGTGCGCAACGACCCGCAGATCACCGGCGTGCTCATTGCCGCCGCCAACAGTGCCGCCCTGCACCGCGAAGCGCCGGTACAGACCCTGCTGCAGGCGCTGAACAAGCTCGGCAGCACCCAGAGCATGAACCTCATCCTCGGCCTCACGCTCAAGCGCAGCGCCCGTTTGACCGACCCGCTGCTGGCGCGGCACGCCACCCATTACTGGAACCTGTCGCTGCACACCGCCGAGTACGGCCGCACCCTGGCGCGCATGCTCGAGGTGGACGAAGCACGCTGTTACTGTGCGGGGCTGCTGCACTGCCTGGGTGACCTGGCGGTGCTGCGCACCTTGCAGGAGTGGCGCCTGGCCGGTGGCGAGCTGGACGAGGACCAGGTGGAGCTGTCGCTCAACGAATTCGGCGCGCCGTTCGGCTCGGCGCTGCGCACCCGCTGGCGCCTGCCGCTGGACCTGCGCGAGCTGATCGCCGCGGTGTACCAGCTGGGCGGCGGCGTCTACTCCCGGGAGATCCTGGCGATGAACCTGGCCGGGCAGCTGTCGCGGCTCAAGCCCAGCGAAGGGCTGGAGAAGGTCGCCAGCAGCAAGACGGCGCGCTTGCTCAAGCTTGGGTTGCCGGAGCTGTCGCGGCTGCGCAAGGTGGACCCTGAGGCGCTGGCGCGGGAGGAGGCCGAGCGTCAGGAAGCACAGGCTGCCGAAAGCGAATTGGAGGTCGTGCCAATGGCGAGCGCAGCTGAAGGCGCTGGAGAGGAAAAACAGATTTGAGAGGGCAAAAAACCCAGCATGGGCTGGGTTTTTGCAGGTCCCTCAAGGGGGATAAGACGCAGAGTGCCTCTAAGGGCTACGCGACTCACGATAGGTAAAACGGTGGAATCTGTCAATTTTTGAGCAGACTTCCAGCGTTTATGACTTTCACCATGGCGCGCTGAATCCGCTCGATTAACTCACGGTCCAGAACCTGATCCAGGTACCCTCGGTTCAGGGCGCGCGGTTTGAACAGGCGCTCACGACTTACCTGTGCGACCAGATCCGCTTTGGCCCAGCGCTCTTGCTGCTTGAAGTATGGAAGGTCTTGAATCAGGTCGGCAGGAAGGTGGACGTGCCAACCTCGACCAGCCTTGTGCATATCTTTCGTGGTGGACAGTGGCACGACAATGCAGGCGTTCGAATTGATCTTGCTGTTGATCACCACGACAAGGCGGTGCTTGACCATCTCCGGTCGCAATCGGAAGCCAAAGCGGCTTGAGCAGGTACCGCCCTGCTCGAGACGATAATCACCGAAGTTGCATTCCAGCAACTGCCCGATCCTAGGCTCGAATCTGATTGCCATACACCACCCTGGTACAGTTCCAGGGGTTCAGGATGACATCCTCAGATTCTAGAAACGTGGCCGCACAGGCAAAAGAGAAAGTTCGTACCTGGGTCCTGCGCGGTAGAAGAGAGCCTCTGTCAGGCTATTCACCGTTCGGCAGGTAAGGATCATCCGCGGACAATCTGGTTTTTGCCCTGACGCTTGGCTCTGTACATCGCCGCATCGGCCCGGGCGAACAGGCTGTCGAGGGTGTCGTCTTCGTCGGTCAGCCCGGTCAGCCCCTGGCTAACCGTCACACCGTAGGTCTGCTGCCCATGGCTGAAACTCAACCGCTGGATCTCCCGCTGCAGACGCTCGGCAATCTGTTCGGCCACCTGTGCGGTGCAGCCGGGAAACACGGCGGCAAACTCCTCACCACCGATTCGCCCGAACTGATCGCCACGGCGCAGGACGGCCTTGCCGCTGTCGGCAATGCGCTGTAGTACCTGGTCGCCTTCCTGGTGGCCGTAGGTGTCGTTGATGTGCTTGAAATCGTCGATGTCCAGCAGCAGGAAGGCCATTGGCGTGCCGTCCTCGCGGGCGCTGTCGAAGGCCTGCTGGGCGCACTCGAAGAAGTGTCGGCGGTTGCTGCTCTGGGTGAGCACATCGGTGGTGGCCAGGCGTTGCAACTCGCCTTCGAGCTGTTTCTTTTCGGTGATGTCCTCGGCGATGCCGACGATGATCACCCGCTGGTCGCCCTCGCGCTGCTGGTTGATGTAGCACTTGTCGCTGAGCCAGCGCACCTCGCCGGCGGCATTGAGGATGCGGTACTCGCGGTCCTCGACGGTGCCCTTGACCAGCACCTGGGCCAGGCTGCGCTCGGCGTACTCCAGGTCGTCCGGGTAGATGGCGTCGCGCCATTCGTTGTAGTCGGCCAGTACCAGGCTGGCCGGGCGGCCGAAAATGCGCTCGTAGGCGGGGCTGACGTAGAGCACCTGGCGGGTTTCCCAGTCGAAGGCCCAGAGCACGGCGTTGACGCTGTCGAGCAGCGAGCTGTACAGCTGCTCGCGTTCGCTCAGGCGGGCCACTTCACCTTGGGCATGGAGCAAGGCCAGCAGGGTCTGGGCGGCTTCTGGGCGGGGAGTGCCGGCAGGTGTAGGTGGGAGGTCTTTGGCCATGAGCACGGAACGTTTCTCGACGATGGGCGTGCGGCCACGGTCCGGCCCGCCACGCGGGCGATATGCCGGGTTTGAGTCGGTTTTCGGGGGGGAAGTTCCGGCCGGCACGCCCCGTTGCGGGGCATGCCGATCAACGGTGCTCAGGCGCCGTTGGGGCGCAGCGAGTAAGTCTTGAGCTGGGCGGCGAAGTCACGCAGCGAGTGGATGCCACTGGCCTCGGCCTCGTGCACCCAATCCTTCATCGCGGCGAGCATGTCGTGGCCGTTGGCGCTGGTGCGCGCCCAGATCTGCTGCAGTGCCAGGCGCTTTTCGTAGATGGTCTTGAGTGCCTGGCTGTGGGCCAGCATCGACTCGATGCGCACGTGGTGGCGGTCCTGCAGCAGGCTGGTCTCCCGCGAGAGCAGGCGCTTGGCGCGGCGGAAACGGTGGCGCACCGAGGCGTCGACCTTGTCCAGCTCCTGCTTGACCAGCGGGCCGATCACCAGCTTGCGGTACTGGGCCATGATCTGGAAGCGGTTGTTGAGGATCGCCATGGCGGTGTCCATGTCCAGCGACGCCTTGCCCTCCACGCGATGGGCGATGGGCGCGACGCGCTGCACCTTGGCCAGGCGCAGCAGGCTCAGCAGGCGGATCCACATCCAGCCCATGTCGAACTCCCAGCGGCGCACCGAGAGCTTTGCCGAGTTGGGGTAGGTGTGGTGGTTGTTGTGCAGCTCCTCGCCGCCAATGATGATGCCCCACGGCACCAGGTTGGTGGCAGCGTCGCGGCATTCGAAGTTGCGGTAGCCCACGGCATGGCCCAGGCCGTTGACCACGCCGGCGGCCCAGAACGGGATCCACATCATCTGGATCGCCCAGATGGTGATGCCGATGGTGCCGAACAGTAGCAGGTCGATCACCGCCATCAGGGCGATGCCGCCGAGCTTGAAGCGGCTGTAGAGGTTGCGCTCGATCCAGTCGTCCGGGCAGTTCTTGCCGTAGATACGCAGTGTTTCCTCGTTGCGCGCCTCTTCACGGTACAGCTCGGCGCCCTTGCGCAGCACGGTGCCCAAGCCCTTGTGCACCGGGCTGTGCGGATCGTCCGGGGTTTCGCACTTGGCGTGGTGCTTGCGGTGGATGGCGGTCCACTCGCGGGTGTTCTGCGCGGTGGTGAGCCACAGCCAGAAACGGAAGAAATGCTTGAGCCCCGCGTTCAGCTCCAGGGCGCGGTGGGCCGAGTAGCGGTGCAGGTAGATGGTGACGCTGACGATGGTCAGGTGGGTCATCAGCAGGGTGACGGCGACCAGTTGCCAGGCCGACAAGTCGAGTAGACCGTAGTACCACATAACGGGAAAGACCCTCGAAAACTCAGGGGGAACAGCGCTCGCATTATCCCCGGGTGGGTAAATAAAACCAGTCGCTCTTTTAGATAGGAGGTCACAGGGTGTTTCAGCCCTTATAATGCCCCTTCCTTTTTCATGGGCTCATCCACCCGACATGTCTGTTTCCGTTCGCGACGCCTTGCGCATGGCCGGGCTCTACGTGGTGTTCTCGATCCTCTGGCTGGCAGCGTCCGAGGGGGTTCTGCACAGCATGACCGAGGACCCGCTGGCACTGACCGTGGGGCGTCAGATCAACGTCGTGGTGTGGGTGCTGCTCAGCGCCCTGCTGATCTTCGTCTCGCGCGCCCGGTTGCTGAACTTCATCGGCATCGGCGCGCGCCTGCGCAGTGAGGACCGTGAGCGCCTGCGCATGGCCGCGGCGGTGTTCGACAGCACCCTGGAAGGCGTGCTGGTGACCGACCGCAATGGCCTGATCGTGCATGTCAATCGCGCATTCATGCGCATCACCGGCTATCAGCAGGAAGAGGTCATCGGCCAACGCCCGAGCAAGTTCAAGTCCGGCCGCCATGGCGCGCCGTTCTACCAGCAGATCTATGCCGCCCTGGCCGAGAAGGGCGAGTGGAGCGGAGAAATCTGGAACCGCCGCAAGAGTGGCGAGATCTACCCGCAGTGGCAGACGATCTGCGCCATTCGCGATGACAGCGGCGCGCTCAGCCATTACGTCGCGGTCTTCAGCGACATCAGCGCGATCAAGCACACCGAGGAAGAGCTGGCCTATCTCGTCCATCACGACCCGCTGACTGGCCTGCCCAACCGCCTGCTGTTCAACGACCGCGCCATGCAGGCGATGGCCGCGGCCCAGGCCAACAAGCGCGGCTGCGCCCTGCTGCTTCTGGACCTCGACCATTTCCAGAGCATCAATGACGGCCTCGGCCACACCATCGGCGACCAACTGCTCAAGCTGGTCGGCGAGCGTCTGCGCGAGGTGCTGGGCAGTGGCGTGACCCTGGCCCGGCTGGGCGGCGACGAGTTCGGCGTGCTGGCCGAGAACTGCCAGCAGGTCGGCCAGGCCGGCAAGCTGGCGCAATCGATCATCGAACGTTTGAAGGAACCGTTCTGCTTCGAAGGCAACCGCCTGTTCATCAGTGCCAGCATCGGCATCAGCCTGTTCCCCAGCGATGCGCTGAGCGCCGAGCAGTTGCTGCGCAACGCCGACTCGGCGCTGTTCAAGGCCAAGAGCAACGGCCGCGCCTGTTACGCGCTGTACACCGAGGAGCTCACCGCCCATGCCCAGCAGCGGGTCGAGACCGCCGGCGAGTTGCGCCGTGCGCTTGAGCAGCAGGAGCTGCGGGTGTTCTTCCAGCCGGTACACGACCTGTTCACCGCCCGGATGATCGGCGTCGAGGCGCTGGTGCGTTGGCAGCATCCCCAGCGCGGCCTGGTTCCGCCCGGGGAATTCATCCCCATCGCCGAGCGCACCGGGCTGATCGCCGAGATCGACGCCTGGGTCCTGCACCAGGCCTGTCGGCAGATGGTGCAATGGCAGACCGAGGGGCGACAGCTGGCGTTCGTCGCGGTGAACATCTCCAGCCGCCTGTTCAGCCAGCGCGACCTGTACCGGCAGGTGGCCGATGCGCTGCACGACACCGGCCTGGATCCTGCGCTGCTCGAACTCGAAGTGACCGAGAGCGCGGTGATGGAAGACCCTGAAGTCGCTCTGGAGCAGTTGCACCGCCTGCGCGAACTGGGCGTGACATTGGCCATCGATGACTTCGGCACGGGCTATTCGTCATTGCTGCGGCTTAAGCGGATGCCCGTGCAGAAGCTCAAGATCGACCAGGGCTTCGTCGCGGGCCTGCCCCATGACGAGGACGATATCGCCATCGTGCGGGTGATCATCGCCCTGGCCCGGAGCATGGGCATGCAGGTGCACGCCGAAGGGGTCGAGCAGGCGGAGCAGGCGCGGTTCCTGCTGGAACAGCAATGCCAGCTGGGGCAGGGCTACTGGTTCGGGCGGCCGGTGCCGGCGGCGGAGCTGCACTGGGGCTAAGCCTTGTGCATACCGTTGTAGGAGCGGCCTTGCCGAGGCGTCGGACCGGCCGGAAAGGGCTGCGAGGCGGCCCCAGGATTTCAGCGTTGATACAAAAATTGCCGGGGCCGCTTTGCGGCCCTTTCCGGCCGGTCCGACGCCTCGGCAAGGCCGCTCCTACACCCGTAATACATCAACGCTTGTTCAATCCCTTGGCCAAACGGTCCCCGCCCAGCTGGATCACTGCCACCAATGCCACCAGCATCACGATCACGGTCAGCATGATCTGGCTGTCGAAGCGCTGGTATCCATACCGGTAGGCTATATCCCCCAGGCCTCCGGCGCCGATCGCGCCGGCCATGGCCGACGAGTTGACCAGTGTCACCAGGGTGATGGTGAAGCCGCCGACGATACCCGGCAGGGCCTCGGGCAACAACACGTGCCAGACGATGTGCCAGCGCCGGCAGCCCATGGCCTGGGCGGCTTCGATCAAACCATGGTCGACCTCGCGCAGGCTGACCTCGGCGATCCGCGCGAAGAACGGCGTGGCGGCGATGGTCAGCGGCACCACGGCCGCCCACACGCCATAGGTGGTGCCGACCACCAGGCGGGTGAAGGGGATCAGCGCGACCATCAGGATCAGGAACGGGATCGAGCGGAACAGGTTGACGATGGCGCCCAGCACCCGGTTCAGCGCCGGGGCCTCGAAGATCCCGCCCTTGTCGCTGGTGACCAGCAGCACCGCCATCGGCACCCCGACGAGCAGTGCGACCAGCGAGGACACGCCGACCATCAGCAGGGTGTCGAGCAGGCCTTGCAGCAGGCGATCAATCCACATGGCCGAGTACCTCCACATCCGCGGCCCAGCGACGGGCGCGTTCGAGCAATTGGTGAGTGTCCAGCGGCGAGCCGCGCACGGACAGGATCAACTGCCCCAGGGCATGCTCGCCGATGGTCTCGACGCCGCCCTGGAGCAGCCGCACGCGCCCGCCCAGGTCGTTGAACAGGGCGCTCAGCTCCGGCTCGCCGACCAGGTCGAGCTTGAGCACCACGGCCGCGTCGCGGCTGACCGGCTGGGCGCGCAGGCTGGCCTGCAAGGCTGCCGGCAGCTTGGTCTGCAGCGGTGCGAGCAGGGTGCGGGTGACGTCGTGGCGCGGCGTACCGAATACCTGCCAGACCTCGCCCTGCTCGACAATCTCGCCACGTTCGAGCACCACCACGCGCTGGCAGATGTCGCGGATCACCGCCATCTCGTGGGTGATCAGCACCACGGTCAGGCCCAGGCGCCGGTTGATGTCGCGCAGCAGTTCGAGGATCGAGGCGGTGGTTTCCGGGTCCAGCGCCGAGGTGGCCTCGTCGCACAGCAGGATCTCGGGGTCATGTACCAGGGCCCGGGCGATGCCGACGCGCTGCTTCTGCCCACCTGACAGCTGCGCCGGGTAGACGTGATGTTTTTCCGCCAGGCCGACCAGCTCCAGCAGCTCGCGCACCTTGCGCTGGCGCTTGGCCTTGGCCACCCCGGCCACCTTCAGCGGCAGCTCGACGTTCTGCCACACGGTCTTGGCCGACATCAGGTTGAAGTGCTGGAAAATCATGCCGATGCGCCGGCGCAAGGCCACCAGGCGGTCCTCGTCGAACGGCGCGATATCCACCTGGTCGATCAGCACCCGGCCCTGGCTGGGTTGCTCCAGGCGGTTGATGGTGCGCAGCAGCGAGGACTTGCCGGCGCCGCTGCGGCCGATGATGCCGAAGATCTCGCCCCGGCGGATGTTCAGGTCGATGCCTTGCAGTGCCGGCTGGCCCTGGCCCGGATAAGTCTTTCCCAGGCCGAGGAAACGTATGTGCGCCTGGTTCACCTCCGGGCGCAGGGCCGTTTCCTCGGCCTTGAGCGGTTCGGCGGGCGGGATGGGCGCCCTGAGGGCGCTGGCCTGGGCCATGTCAGCCTTCCCACCCGGCCTGGTAGAGCTTGCCATGGGCCTTGTCCAGGGCGGCGCGCACGACCGGCGAGTGTTGGTAGATATCGACGAACTTGGCCAGGCGCGGGTCGTTCTTCTCCTGCGGGCGGATGACGAACTGGATCACGTATTCCTTGTTCTCCAGGCCGTCGAACAGCAGCGCCGAGGTGGCGTCGAAGGTGTTGGCCAGGCGGATGTAGGCCGGGTAGCCCTGGACCAGGTCGGCGTCATCGTAGGCGCGTACCAGCTGCACGGCTTCGACCTGGAGAATCCGGATCTGCTTCGGGTTGGCGACGATGTCGTCCTCGGTGGCTTTGTAGCCCACGCCCGGCTTGAGGGTGATCAGCCCGGCCTTGGCCAGCAACTGCAGGCCACGGCCACTGTTGATCGGGTCGTTGGCGATGGCCACGCTGGCGCCCTCGGGCAGTTCCTGGAGACTCTTGTATTTTTTCGAGTACAGGCCGACGTTGTTGATGATCCCCGGCGCGTACGGGACCAGGTCGAAGCCGGCGGCGGCCTTGGCGTTTTCCAGGAATGGGATGTGCTGGAAGTAGTTCACGTCGATATCGCCGCTGTTGAGGCTGACGTTGGGCGCGATCCAGTCGCTGAACTCGATCAGTTTCACTTCCAGGCCTTGTTTATGGGCCTCCTCCACCGCCGCCTCCAGGGGGATGGCAAAGGCGGCGGTGGTGCCGATCTTCAGCGGCTCGGCGGCAAAGGCGGCGGCGGACAGGCCGAGGCCCAGGGCAATGGCCGCGACGGGCCGGAACAGTTTCTCAAGCATGGTGCAGGGCTCCAGTCGGGGCAGGGTCGGGGGTGTTGCGGTAGCGGGCGCCGGGGTGTCCGCCGGGCAGGCGCGGCTCGCCGCTGGCGAACAGCTTCTCGCGCAGGGTGCCCTCGGCGTAGGCGGTCTTGTAGCGCCCGCGGCGTTGCAGGGCGGGGACCACCAGCTCGATGAAGTCCTCGTAGCTTTCCGGGGTGACGGTGCGGGTCAGGTTGAAACCGTCCAGGCCGGTTTCGTCGATCCAGGCGATCAGTTGCTCGGCCACCTGCTCGGCGTCGCCTACCAGGGTCACGTAGCGACCGCCCAGGGCGTGCTGTTCGAGCAGGCGGCGGCGGGTCCATGCGCTTTCCTGCAACTGGCGGGTGGCGGACTGGATGGCGTTGCCCTTGGCGAAACCGATGGGCTCGTCCAGTTCGTAGCGCGAGAAGTCGATACCGGTGGAGCTGGCGAAGTGCGCGACCCCGGCCTCGGCGCTGGCGTAATGCAGGTACTCGGCGTGCTTGGCCTGTGCCTGGGCCTCGGTCGAGGCGACGATCACGGTGATGCCCATGAACACCTTGACCGCCTGTGGGTCGCGCCCGGCCGCCTTGGCCGCGGCGCGCACCTTGTCGACCTGGGCGCGGGTGGCGACCTTGTTCTGGCCGCTGATGAACACGCACTCGGCATGGTTGCCGGCGAAGGCCAGCCCGCGTGGCGAACTGCCGGCCTGGAACAGCACGGGCGTGCGCTGCGGCGAAGGCTCGCACAGGTGGTAGCCCTCGACCTTGTAGAACTCGCCGTGGTGCTCGACCTTGCGCACCCTGTCGGGGCGGGCATAGACCCGCTGCTCGCGGTCGGCGACCACGGCATCGTCGGCCCAGCTGCCTTCGAGCAGCTTGTACAGCACCTGCAGGTACTCGTCGGCCTGGTCGTAGCGGCGGTCGTGCTCGGGTTGCTGCTCCAGGCCCATGGCCCGGGCGGCGCTGTCGAGGTAGCCGGTGACGATGTTCCAGCCGACCCGGCCATTGCTCAGGTGGTCGAGGGTGGAAAGGCGGCGGGCGAACAGGTAGGGCGCCTCGTAGGTCAGGTTGGCGGTAAGGCCGAAGCCCAGGTGCTTCGTCACCGCCGCCATGGCCGAAACCAGCAGCAGCGGATCGTTGACTGGCAGCTGGATCGACTCCTTTAGCGTCACGTCCAGCGACTGGCCATAGACGTCGTAGGTGCCGACGATATCGGCGATGAACAGCCCGTCAAACAGCCCCCGCTCCAGCAGGCGAGCCAGGTCGGTCCAGTAGTCGAGGGTCTTGTAGCGCGTGGAGGTGTCCCGTGGGTGGGTCCACAAACCGTGGTTGATGTGCCCGATGCAGTTCATGTTGAAGGCATTGAGCAGGATCTCCTTGGCCATCAGATGGTCCCCCGGCGCGGCGGCTTCTCGTCGTTGAGGTAGTAGTTGCCAATGGCGTGGTACTTCCAGCGCACCGGGTCGTGCAGGGTGTGCACCCGGGCGTTGCGCCAGTGGCGGTCGAGGTTGTGCTCGGCCAGGGTGGCCTGGCTGCCGGCCAGCTCGAACAGCGTGGTACCGGCGGCCAGGGAAATCTCGGTGCTGATCGCCCGGGCCTCGGCCACGGCGATGGAAGCGGCGGCCAGGGTCTGGGCGTTGCTGTCGGCCTGGGCAATGTCGAGGATTTCCCCGGCGCGCTCGAGCAGCGCCTCGGTGGCGTGCAGGCGGATCGCCAGGTGGCCGAAGCTCTTCAGGGTCAGCGGGTCGTCGCTGGCCTTGTCGAGGCCGGAGTCGATCCAGGGGCGGCTGCGGGTGCGCACGAAGTGCAGGGCGTCCTCGTAGGCGGCGCGGGCGATACCGGTGTCGATGGCGGCATGGAGGATCTGCGCCAGCGGGCCGACCGTGGTCGGGCGTTCGAAGGCGCTCTGGAACGGCACCACGTCCTCGGCGCGGACCGCCACGTGGTTGAACACCACCGAGCCGCTGCCGGTGGTGCGCTGGCCGAAGCCGCTCCAGTCGTCGATCACCTCGATGCCTTGGCTGTCGGCGGGCACGAAGGCCAGGTGCGACACATCCTGCTCGTCGATCACCAGGGTCGGGATGCGCTGGGCGTAGATCGCGCCGGTGCAATAGAACTTGCGGCCGTCGATGCGATAGTGGTCGCCGTCGCGGCTCAGGCGGGTGGTGCGCTCGTGGGCGTTCTTGGTGCCTAGCTCGGCCAGGGCGTTGCCGAAGCGGCGGCCAGCGAGGACTTCGGCGTAGAGGCGTTTCTGCTGTTCGGGGCTGCCGTTCACCCGCAGCACTTCCAGGGCGTAGAAGTGGTTCTGCGGGATCTGCCCGAGCGAGGCGTCGGCCTGGGCGATGCGGGCGATGACCTTGGCCAGGGTGACGTTGGACACCCCGGCGCCGCCAAAGGCCTTGGGCACGCTGATGCCCCACAGGCCAGATTGCACGAAGCGTTCGAGTTCGGCATGGGGCAGGCGGCGCTCGCGGTCGCGCAGGGCGCTGTCCTGGCGCAGGTGTTGGGCGAGTTCGTCGGCGACGGCCAGGGCCTGGGCGTCGGTGGTGATGATGGATGCAGTCATTTTGCTCTCCGGAGCCTGGGGACGTCGTGCGCCTCTTCACGGGTAAACCCGCTCCCACAGGTACAGCGCTGTTATCGGAATCAGTGCGATCCCTGTGGGAGCGGGTTTACCCGCGAAGGGCTGCGCAGCAGCCCCAAGGCTCGAAATCAGATCAGATCCAGGAATGGCGGGCAGGCAGGGTGCCGTTGAGGTGGTAGGCGCCGACGGCGTGGTACTTCCAGCGCACCGGGTCGTGCAGGGTGTGGACCCGGGCGTTGCGCCAGTGCCGGTCGAGGTTGAACTCGGCCAGGCTGGCGCGGCTGCCGGCCAGCTCGAACAGCTTCTCGCTGGCCTGCAGCGAGATCTCGGTGGTGAGCACCTTGGCTTCGGCCACGGCAATCGAGGCACGGGCCGCGGCGGCGGCATCGATCACGCCGGCGTTCACCTCGTCGAGCACCTTGGCAGCCTTGCGCAGCAGGGCCTCGGCGGCATGCAGTTCGAGCTTCAGGCGACCGATGTCGGCGATCACATAGGGGTCGTCGCTGTTGCGTTCGACCTTGGCCTCGATCCACGGCCGGGACTTCTCCCGAACGAACTGGATTGTGTCCTCGATCGCCGCTTCGGCGATGCCGGCGTCGATCGCCGCCTGGATCAACTGCGAGGCGGCGCCCTGGATGCTGGGTTCCTCACGCAGGCGCCAGTTGTCCACCACCAGGTCGGCGTCCACCGGCACCTGGTCGAGCAGCACGGTGCCGCTGGCGGTGGTGCGCTGGCCGAAGCCGGACCAGTCGTCGACGATGCGCAGCCCAGGGCTGCCGCGACGGACGAACGCCAGGCGCTGGCGACCATCGTCGTCCAGCGCCTTGACCGCCACCCAGTGGGCGTACAAGGCACCGGTGGAATAGAACTTCTCGCCGCTGATGCGATAGCCATCGCCATCACGGGTAAGGCGCGCCTTGAGCGTCAGGGTGTCCTTGGTCCCGCGCTCGGGGCCGGCATTGCCGATGCGCCAGCCGTCGAGCACCGAGCGGAAGATCAGTTCCTGCTGGGCCTGGGTGGCGGTCAGGCGGACCAGTTGCAGGATGCCGAACTGGTTCTGCGGAATCTGCCCCAGCGCCGGGTCGGCGGCACTGATCAGGCGGAACACTTCGGCGATGGTGGCGAAGGACACCTCGGGGCCGCCGAAGGCCTTGGGCACGCTGATGCTGCCCAGGCCGCTGCGGGTGAACTGTTCGATCTCGGCCCAGGGCAGCTTGCGCTGCTGGTCACGTTTGGCGGCCTGCTGGCGGGCCACCTCGGCCAGTTCGCGGGCGGCCTGCAGAGCCTCTTCGTCGTTGCGCAACACCGTGGCCGGCAGCAGCAGCGGCGAGCTGTCGAGATCGCTGTGGAATCGGGTAGTAGTTGGTTGGCTGGACATCAGTACCGCTCCTTGGCTGCACTCAATGCCCTGGCGTTATGCACTGGGGTGATTGTGATCCTGACCATTCCTAACCTCACAAAGTTGAAAGCGTCGCCTCAGCTGATGGCGACAGACGTTTGCTGGTCCGGTGGTCCGGTCGATATACCCTATTCGTTTAGAAAAAGTTTATGAACTACCGTTTAGGAATATGGATAGAAGTGTACCTGTCGTGGGAGCGGGCTAGCCCCGCGATTCAGGCGATGCTCCCACAGGTATCACGCCAACCTGTAGGAGCGGCCTTGCGCCGCGAAAGGGCCGCAACGCGGCCCCGGCGATCTTTGCAACACCGCTAAAATCCCGGGGCTGCTGCGCAGCCCTTTCGCGGCGCAAGGCCGCTCCTACAGAGATCACGCCAGTTGAGAGGTCTCGGCAAGACAGTTGCTCCCACGTCGTATGGCGTTACCGGATCGTCACCACCAGCTTGCCCACCGCCTGGCGCTGCGCCAGGCGTTCGATCGCCTCGCCACCCTCGGCCAGTGCAAAGGTCTGCGACACCAGGGGCTTCAACTTGCCTTCGGCGTGCCAGGCGAACAGCTGGCGGAAGTTGGCCGCGTTGTCCTCCGGCTGGCGCTGGGCGAAGGCGCCCCAGAACACCCCGAGCACCGCCGCGCCCTTGAGCAGGGTCAGGTTCACCGGTAGTTGCGGGATCGTGCCGCTGGCAAAGCCCACCACCAGCAACCGCCCGTTCCACGCCAGCCCGCGCACGGCCTGGTCGAACAGCGCGCCGCCGACCGGGTCGTAGATCACGTCCACGCCCTGGCCGCCGGTCAGGCGCTTGATCTCGTCCTTGAGGCTGGCCTGGCTGTAGTCGATCAGTTCGTCGGCCCCGGCCGCCTGGGCGATCGCCAGTTTCTCGGCGCTGCTGGCCGCGGCGATCACCCGCGCGCCCAGGGCCTTGCCGATCTCAACCGCCGCCAGCCCGACGCCGCCCGAGGCGCCGAGCACCAGCAGGGTTTCACCGGCCTTGAGCTGGCCGCGCTGGGTCAGGGCGTGCATCGAGGTGCCGTAGGTCATGCCGAACGCGGCGGCGGTGGTGAAGTCCATGCCCGCCGGGATCGGCAGCACGTTGTAGAACGGCACCGCCACCTGCTCGGCGAAGGCGCCCCAGCCGGTCAGGGCCATGACCCGGTCGCCGACCTTGAGCGCGCCGGCCTTCTCGCCGACCGCGGCCACCACGCCGGCCGCCTCACCACCCGGGGCGAACGGCAGCGGCGGCTGGAACTGGTACTTGCCTTCGATGATCAGGGTGTCGGGGAAGTTGACCCCGGCGGCGTGCACGTCGAGGAGGATCTCGTTCTTCTTGGGCGCGGGGCTGGCGACCTCTTCCAGGACCAGGTCCCGCGCCGGGCCCAGGGCTTTGCACAACAAGGCTTTCATCAGGGCTATTCCTTTGCGTGTGGTGGCCGATAAGTGTAGGAGGGCCACCCCCAGGGTCAACGAGCATGGCCGGCCCTGATGAGCCGGCATAAGCCCGGGCTTGGGTTTGGCCGGCGCGCTGGGTAAGCTGGCGCCAACTGTATTGAGGAGCGAATTCGTGAAAGCGTGGATCTTGATGGTGCTGGCCCTGATGCTGCCAGTGGCGGCGATGGCCGAGGAAAAGGAAGGCGAGCCCAAGGTCGCCTACATCAGCCTCAGCCCGCCCTTCGTCGGCAACTACGCCCTCGACGGCAGCCCCAAGCTGCGTGTGTTCAAGGCCGACGTCGCCCTGCGCGTGACTGGCGATGCCGCCGCCACCGCGGTCAAGCACCACGAGCCGCTGATCCGCAACCAGCTGGTGGCGCTGTTCACCCAGCAGGGCGTGGACAACATGAGCAACGTCGAGGCCAAGGAAAAACTGCGCCAGGAAGCCCTGAAGCAGGTGCAGCAGGTGATGGAGTCCGAAGAGGGCAAGCCGATCGTCGAGGACCTGCTGTTCAACAACCTGATCGTGCAGTGATCAGGCGGCGAGGCTGCGGCGAAAGCGCGCCAGGGCCACGCCGAAGAACACCAGGCCGATCGCGGCCAGGGCCGCCACATCCGGCCACACCACGTTCAGTCCGGCGTCGCGGAACAGGATCGCCGCGCCGAGGCTGACGAAGTGGGTCGAGGGCGAGCCCTGCATGACCCACTGCAGCCACTGCGGCATGCTGTCCAGCGGCGTGCTGCCCCCCGAGAGCAGCAGCATCGGGATGATCACCGGGATCGCCAGCAGGCCGAACTGCGGCGTCGAGCGCGCCAGGGTGGCGAGGAAGATACCCAGCGCCGTGCTGGCGAACAGGTACAGCGCGGTCACCCCCAGGAACAGCCCCATGGAGCCCGCCAGCGGCACGCCCAGGGCGCCCTTGACCACCACTTCAAGCGATATCCAGGTACAGGCCACCACCACCAGGGCGTTGCTGGCGATCTTCGCCAGCATGATTTCCAGCGCCGTCAGCGGCAGCACCAGCAGGTGATCGAGGGTGCCGTGCTCACGCTCGCGCAGCAGCGCGGTGCCGGTGAGGACGATGGCCAGGATGGTGATGTTGTTGACGATCTGGATCACCGCCAGGAACCAGCCTCCTTCCAGGTTGGGGTTGAACAGGGCTTTCGGGTTGAGCAGGGCCGGGCTGCTGGTGCCGCGGCCGGCGTACTCCAGCAGTTCGCGCTCGAAGATCCGGCCGATGTAGCCGGCCCCCATGAAGGCCTGGCTCATGGCCGTGGCATCGACGTTGACCTGCAGCTCCGGCGAGCGCCCGGCCAGCAGGTCGGCCTGGAAGTTCACCGGCACGTTGACCACGAAGGTGTACTGGCCGCTGTCCATGGCCTGGTCCAGGCGATCCGCCGGCAGTGCCACGGCGGGCTGGAACTCGGGCGGCTGCAGCGATTCGGCGAGCTTGCGCGAGATGGCGCCGTGGTCTTCGTCGACCACCGCGACACTGGCGTTGTGCACGCCGATCACGGAGCCTGCGGCGGGCATGTAGATTGCCACGCTGAAGGCGTACAGCAGGAACAGCAGCAACACGCTGTCGTGACGCAGGCTGGTGAGTTCCTTCAGGCCCAGGCGCAGGGTGTGGGAGAGGCGGCTCATTCAGGCCTCCTGCTTTTTCAGCATGGCCAGGCTCAGCCCGGTGAAGGCGGCGAAGAAGCCCAGCAGCGCCAGGCACTGCGGCCACAGCTCGCGCAGGCCCAGGGCCTTGGTGAAGGTACCGACGGCAATGTCGAGGAAGTAGCCGGCCGGGAACAGCTGGCCCATCAGCGCCGCCGCGCCGTCCAGCGACGAGCGCGGCACGATCAGGCCGGAGAACTGGATGGTCGGCAGGCTGGTGATGATCATGGTGCCGAGGATCGCTGCTATCTGCGTGCGGGTGAAGGCCGAGATCAGCAGGCCCAGGCTGGTGGTCGCCAGCAGGTAGGCCAGGCCACCGCAGGCCAGGGCCAGCGGGCTGCCCTTGAGCGGCACGCCGAACAGCCAGCGGTTCATCGCCACCAGCAGCGCCAGGTTGACCAGGCTCACCGCGAGGTAGGGCGCCTGTTTGCCGAGCAGGAACTCCAGGCGGGTCAGGGGCGTGGCGTAGAAGTTGGTGATCGAGCCCAGTTCCTTTTCCCGGACGATGCCCAGCGCGGTGAGCATGGCCGGGATGAAGGCCAGGATCAGTGCCATGACCCCGGGGCCGATGGCGTTCACGCTGACCACGTCCTGGTTGTAGCGAAAGCGCGTTTCCAGGCGTACCGGCTGCTGGCGCGCCACCGGGTGCGGGCCGAGGGCGGCCAGCTGCTCAAGGTTGGCCTGGTGCACGGCCTCCACATAGTTGCGGCTGGTCTCGGCGCGAAACGGCATGCCGCCATCCAGCCAGGCGGCCACCACCGGCTGGCGCCCGGCATGCAGGTCGCGGCCGAAACCCGGCGGGATTTCCAGGGCCAGCTTGATCTCCGAGCGTTGCAGGCGTTGGTGCAGCTGGCGGGCATCGCGAATCGGCGCCTGCTCGGCGAAGTAGCGCGAGCCCCGGAAGGCCTCGAGGTAGGTGCGGCTCTGCGGACTTTGGTCCTGGTCGTATACGGCGAAGGCGAGGTTCTCTACATCCAGCGAGATGCCGTAGCCGAAGATCACCATCATGAACAGCGCGCCAAGCAGGGCGAAGGCCAGGCGCACCTTGTCGCGCAGCAGCTCCTTGCCTTCGCGGCTGGCCACCGCCAGCAGGCGGCGCAGGCTGAAGGCCTGGCGCAAGGCGGGCGCTGGGGCGGCGGCCTGTTCCAACCCTGCATCGGCCTGCGCCTGGACGGGCGCGTCCTGGGCTTGTTCGAGGCAGCGCACGAAGGCGTCTTCCAGGGTCTCGCCGCCGAACTGGCGCTGCAGCGCCAGCGGGGTGTCGCAGGCCAGCACCCGACCGGCGTGCATCAGCGAGATGCGGTCGCAGCGCAGGGCCTCGTTCATGAAATGGGTGGACAGGAAGATGGTTACGCCCTGCTCGCGGGACAACTCCACCAGCAGGCGCCAGAAGTCGTCGCGGGCCGCCGGGTCGACCCCCGAGGTCGGCTCGTCGAGGATCAGCACTTCCGGGCGGTGCAATACCGCCACGGCCAGCGACAGGCGTTGGCGCAGGCCCAGGGGCAGGGCGCCGGACGGCTGGTCGGCAATGGCGCCTAAGTCGAAGCGTTCGATGAGCTCGGCGATGCGCGGCGCGCTGTCGGCCTTGGCCAGGTCGAACAGGCGGGCGTGCAGTTCGAGGTTCTGTCGGGCGCTCAGTTCGCCATACAGCGAATAGCTCTGGGACATGAAGCCGACCCGCTTGCGCGTGGCCAGGTCGCCGGCATCCACCGGGCGGCCGAGCAGGCTGGCGCTGCCCTCGCTGGCCGGCATCAGGCCGGTGAGCACCTTCATGGTGGTGGTCTTGCCGCAGCCGTTGGAGCCGAGGAAGCCGAAGATCTCGCCGCGGCCGATGGCGAAGCTGACCTTGTTCACCGCGGTGAAGTCACCGAAGCGCAGGGTCAGGTCGTGGGCCTCGATGGCGATCGGCCCGTCGTCGGCCTGGCGTTGCGGAATGCGCAGGGGCTCGGGCTGTGCGCGGCCGGCGCCCTGGAAGTGGGTGAAGGCGTCGTCCAGCTTGCTGCTGGGCGTAACCGCCGCCAGTTCGCGGCTGAGGCCGGCGGCCAGCAGGCGGCCAGCGTCGAGCATCAGGCAATGCTCGAACTGCTCGGCCTCTTCCATGTAGGCGGTGGCCACCAGCAGGGTCAGCTGCGGGCGCTGGGCGCGCACCTGCTCGACCAGCTCCCAGAAGCGCCGTCGCGATAGCGGGTCGACGCCGGTGGTCGGCTCGTCGAGGATCAGCAGGTCCGGCTCGTGGATCAGCGCGCAGCACAGCCCCAGCTTCTGCTTCATGCCGCCCGAGAGCTTGCCGGCCGGGCGCTCGGCGAAGC
Source organism: Pseudomonas sp. RtIB026 (assembly GCF_016861355.2). Classification (NCBI taxonomy): domain Bacteria; kingdom Pseudomonadati; phylum Pseudomonadota; class Gammaproteobacteria; order Pseudomonadales; family Pseudomonadaceae; genus Pseudomonas; species Pseudomonas sp. RtIB026. The sequence continues at coordinate 883,241 of NZ_AP023348.2, forward strand.
GCTCCAGGTCGGTGGCGCGCAGCAGGCTGGTCATGCGTTGCTCGCATTCGGCGCGGCCCAGGCCGAACAGGGTGGCGAAGAAACGGATGTTCTCGCGGATCGACAGCTCCGGGTACAGGTTGTTGCCCAGGCCCTGGGGCATGAAGGCAACCTTGGGATACAGCGCGGTGCGGTGGCGGCGCTGGCGGATCGAGCCACCGAGCACCTGCAACTCGCCTTGTTGCAGGCGCTTGACCCCGGCGATCAGTCCAAGCAGGGTCGACTTGCCGGCGCCGTCCGGGCCGATCAGGCCGCAGCGGGTCCCGGCCGGCAGGCTGAACGCGAGGGTGTGCAAGGACTGCAGGTCGCCATAGCGATGGCTGACACCCTCGGCCCGCAGGGCGATCGCCGCGTTCATTGCAGGTTGGCCGGCCAGCCCACATCGGCGGTGCGCACGTACCCGGCGCCGGGCATGCCTGGCTTGGCCTGGGGCACGGCACTTGGTTCGGTCAGGCGCAGCTTGACCCGGAACACCAATTTTTGCCGCTCATCGCGGGTCTCGACCTGTTTCGGAGTGAACTGCGCCTTGGCCGCGACGAACGCCACCTTGGCCGGCAGGGCCTTGTCCGGCAGGGCGTCGAGCACGATCCGCGCCTGGTCGCCGACGGTCAGCCGGCCGGTGGTGGCGGCGGGCAGGTAGAGGTTCATGTACTGGTCGCTGGGGTCGATCAGCATCAGCACCCGGCCACCGGCGCCGAGCACTTCGCCGGGTTCGGCCAGGCGCAGCTGGATGATGCCGTCGATGGGCGCGCGCAGGCTGCTGTCGTCGATCTCGCTGGTGAGCTGGGCGACCTGGGCCTCGGCGGCGCCGATGGCGGCCTTGATCGCCGCCAACTGGGCCCGGGCCGCGACCACGGCCGCGGTGGCGGTGTCGTAGCGGGCCTGCTGCTGGTCGAGCAACTGCTGGCTGGCGAACTTGCGCTGGTAGATCTCGCGCACCCGCTTGAGTTCCTGGCTGGCCAGCAACAGTTCGCTCTGGCGCAGCTGCACGCTGGCCTGGGCGGCGGCATAATTCTCGCGGGCGCGCAGCACTTCGGCCTCGGCCTGGCTACGCTGGGCCTCCATCGTGCGGGTGTCGATGCGTGCCAGCAACTGGCCGCGGGTGACCTTGTCGCCTTCATCGACCAGCACCTCGGCCAGGCGCCCGGGGATCTTGCTGGCGATCTGCACCTCGGTGGATTCGAGGCGCCCGTTACCCATGCTCAGGCCTTCGGGCAGGCGATCGTGAAGGGACTTCCAGTAGCCCAGCCCGCCTGCCGCCAGCAACAGCAATACCAAGGCGGAGGCGAAGATTCTGGGGGCTTTTCGATTCATCGGTCTGCATCCTGCGGCTAGCACGCCTTATCCTGGCGCGACGCGCTTCCTTGCGCGTTGATATTGGTCAAACCCCTGACAATAGCCGCACAATCAGCTCAGCGCGAGAATCGCGGCCCATTGCCCGGCGGTCACCGGCATCACCGACAGGCGGCTGCCCTTGTGTACCAGGGGCAGATCCTCGAGCGCCGCCTGCTGCTTGAGCAGGCCCAGGCCTAGTACCTGGCGGAAGGTCTGCACATGCTCGACGTCCACCGCGCTCCACGGGTTCTTCTCGGCGCTGGCCTTGGCGTCGTGGTAGTGGCTGTGCGGATCCAGGGCGGTCGGATCCGGGTAGGCGGCGGCGCTGATCCGGGCGATGCCGGCGATCCCCGGTTGCGGGCAGCTGGAGTGGTAGAAGAAGAATTCGTCGCCTACGCTCATGGCCCGCAGGAAATTGCGTGCCTGGTAGTTGCGCACCCCGTCCCAGCGGGCGTTGCCCAAGCGTGCCAAGGCTTCGATGGAGAGCTCGTCGGGCTCGGATTTCATCAGCCAGTAGGCCATGGATGCTGCTCCTGAAAGAGTTTGAAATAACTCGTTGCATGAAACCGACAGTCGGTTGGCGTCAACGTTTGCCTGGCGACTCATGTTGTCGGAAAATGCGCCGATTTTAAGCTATACGCTCCGGCCGCCATCAAGAAAGCCGCCGAGCCTGGACAGTTGTTCTTGGGGGACGATCAATGAAACAACGTAAACCGGACCTGCTCTGGATCCTGGCCTTCGTCTTCGGGCTGGGCGTGGTCACCACCGGTTACGCGCAAGGCTTCTGGGAGCGCAAGCTGGATGCCGCCTACCAGCAGGCGCCTGTTGATCCGGCGCAGCAACAGCACCGCTGATCGCACCTCACTTCGGTGCCAGGTACCAACCTCGGTCCGAGACCGTGCCTTGCAACGGTACATCCCAGCTCGCCTGGTTGAGCCGCTCCACTTTCTGGCATTCGTGCGCCAGCCCCAGCAGCAAGGGCTTTTTCCATGTCTGGCGCCGGCCCTGGTAGGCCAGGCTGCGGTCATAGAAGCCACCGCCCATGCCCAGGCGCCCCCCCACCTCGTCGAAACCGACCAGCGGCAGCAGGATCAGGTCCAGCGCCCAGATCGGCCGTTGCCGCTTGCGTTCGATCACCGGCTCCAGGATGCGAAAACGGTTGGGCCGCAGTGCCTCGCCGGCCTCGAAGCGCTGGAACACCATGCGCGTGCGCGGCCAGGCGTGCAGCACCGGCAAGTAGACGCGCTTGCCGCGCTTGTGCGCCTCGCGCAGCAGCAGGCGTGGGTCGATCTCGCCGTCATTGGGCAGGTACAGGGCGATATGCCGGGCGCGGCGGAACAGCGGATCCTGCGCCAGTTGGCGATACAGACCTTCGGCGGCCTGGCGTTGCTGGGCGGGTGTGAGTGCGCGGCGGGCATTGCGCAGGAAGCGGCGAAGCTGGGGGCGGGTGAGCGGCGCGGTGTCGGTCATGGCACGGGCGATCCCAGAAGAAACGAAAAGCCCGCCGTTGGAGGCGGGCAGTTCTGAATGCAGGCTCCCCGACAAGACCGCTATCGGTGTAGCCCTTGAACCCGAAAGTTCAAGGTGGAGATTGCAGGGGGCGTTAAGGCTTTCCGTCGGGCGGACATGCACACCGGCCCCAGCGTGCAACCCCCGTGGTTGTGCGTATCGGCTCAGGGACATAACCGACTGGCGCATCCCCCAGGGAGTGGCGCCAGTATACCAATCTCAGTCGCTTTTGCTAACCGGATCGTCGGACAGGGCCTGATCGACCCGTTCCAGCAGGTCGCGCACCTGCTCGCGGGTGGTGCCGCCGCTGGTCGCTTCGGGGCGTTCCTGGCGGTGCAGCAGCTCGTGGGTGATGTTCAGCGCGGCCATCACGGCGATGCGGTCAGCGCCGATCACCTTGCCGCTGCTGCGGATCTCGCGCATCTTGCCGTCCAGGTAACGAGCGGCGCCGACCAGGTTGTTGCGCTCCTCGGGCGGGCAGATGATCGAGTATTCCTTGTCGAGGATCTGGACGGTGACGCTATTGCTTGAACTCATGAGTCTTGCTCCAGGGCCTTGAGGCGCAGGATCATCGATTCGATCTTGCGTTTGGCGATCTCGTTCTTTTCGATCAGGTGGGCGCGTTCCTCGCGCCAGGATCGTTCCTGAGCTACTAAGAGTGCGTTTTGCCGCTTTAGTTGCTCGACCCGTTCGATCAGCAACTCGAACCGGCTCATCAGTGCTTGCAGGTCGTTCTCTTGCATGGGTTGCACTCGATTCCTTCACTCGCCTGGCGATCATGCCTGCCCCAAGGGCGCGACGGCCAGTGCCGATGGTCTTGGCGCGCCTGCCGGTGCTAGGATACAAGGTCTCCATTCTAGTCATTGCGCCGTCTGGCGCCTAGCTGCCCATGCCCAATACCCAATCGCCCTACATCGCCTTCGCCATGTTGCTTTCGAGCAATGGCCACCCCGTCACCCCTGCCGAGCTGCATGGCCTGCTGATCGGTCGCAGTTGCGCCGGCGCCGGCTTCGATGCCGATGCCTGGCTGGCCGATGCCGCCCAGTTGCTCGAGACCGAGCCCGGTGACTCGGTGCGCAACGCCCTGGTCGGCCTGCAAGAGATGGTCAAGGCCGAGCTGACCGGCGAGGACGTCGCCATCGTCCTGCTGCTGCCTTCCGATGATGCCGCACTCAGCGACCGCGCCACCGCGCTGGGGCAGTGGTGCCAGGGCTTCATCACCGGCTTCGGCCTGAACGCCGGCGGCAAGGACCTGTCCACCGATGCCAAGGAAGTGCTCCAGGACCTGGTGGCCATTTCCCAGGTCCAGGAAGCGCTGGAAGAGTCCGAGGACGGCGAGAGCGACTACATGGAGGTCATGGAGTACCTGCGCGTCGCCCCGCTGCTGCTGTACACGGAGCTGGCCGCACCCGCCGCGCCCGCGCCAAAGCCATCGCTGCACTGATCTGAACGGGGTCGTTTGCCCATGAGCCACATACCCAAGGCGGAGTACGCCCGTCGGCGCAAGGCGCTGATGGCGCAGATGGTCCCCAACAGCATCGCCATCCTGCCGGCCGCGGCGGTCGCTATCCGCAACCGCGACGTCGAGCATGTCTATCGCCAGGACAGCGATTTCCAGTACCTGAGCGGCTTCCCCGAACCCGAGGCGGTGATTGCCCTGATTCCGGGGCGCGAGCATGGCGAGTACGTATTGTTCTGCCGCGAGCGCAACCCCGAGCGCGAGCAGTGGGACGGCCTGCGTGCTGGCCAGGAAGGCGCAGTGCGTGATTTCGGCGCCGACGATGCCTTCCCCATCAGTGATATCGACGAGATCCTGCCGGGCCTGATCGAAGGCCGCGAGCGGGTCTACAGCAACATGGGCAGCAACGCCGAGTTCGACCGCCGGCTGATGGAGTGGATCAACGTGATCCGCTCCAAGGCCCGCCTCGGCGCCCAGCCGCCGAACGAGTTCGTTGCCCTGGATCATCTGCTGCACGACATGCGCCTGTATAAATCGGCGGCGGAAGTGAAGGTCATGCGCGAGGCCGCGGCGATCTCCGCCCGAGCCCACGTGCGTGCCATGCAGGCCTGCCGCGCCGGGCTGCACGAGTACAGCCTGGAAGCCGAGCTGGACTACGAGTTCCGCAAGGGCGGAGCGAAGATGCCGGCCTACGGCTCGATCGTCGCCGCCGGGCGCAATGGCTGCATCCTGCACTACCAGCAGAACGACGCGCCGCTCAAGGACGGCGACCTGGTCCTGATCGACGCCGGTTGCGAGATCGACTGCTACGCCAGCGACATCACCCGCACCTTCCCGGTCAGCGGGCGGTTCTCGCCGGAACAGAAAGCCATCTACGAGCTGGTGCTGGCGGCCCAGGCCGCGGCGTTCGCCGAGATTGCCCCGGGCAAGCACTGGAACCACGCCCACGAGGCGACCGTGCGGGTGATCACCGAAGGGTTGGTGACGCTGGGGCTGCTCAAGGGTGAGGTGCAGGCCTTGATCAACAGCGAGGCCTACCGTGCCTTCTACATGCACCGCGCCGGACACTGGCTGGGCATGGATGTGCACGACGTGGGCGAATACAAGGTCGGTGGCCAGTGGCGCGTGCTCGAACCGGGCATGGCGCTGACCGTCGAACCCGGCATCTACATCGCCGCCGACAACCAGGCGGTGGCGAAGAAGTGGCGTGGCATCGGGGTAAGGATCGAGGACGACGTGGTGGTGACCAGGCAAGGCTGTGAAATCCTGACTTCAGGCGTGCCGCGCACGGTCGCCGAGATCGAGGCGCTGATGCACGACGCCCGCAAGGACGCCGCATGAACCGGGTCAACCTGGCGATCATCGGTGGCGGCCTGGTGGGCGCGAGCCTGGCCCTGACGCTGCAGGCCGCGGCCAAGGCCCGTGGCTGGAAGATCCTGCTGATCGAGCCGTTCGCCCCCGGCGACAGCTTCCAGCCCAGCTATGACGCACGCTCCTCGGCGCTATCCTACGGCACCCGGCAGATCTATGAGCGCCTGGGGCTGTGGCAGACCATCAGCCGCCGCGCCGAGCCGATCCGGCAGATCCAGGTGTCCGACCGCGGCCGCTTTGGCGGCACCCGCCTGGACGCCCTGGAGGAGGGCGTGCCGGCACTCGGCTACGTGGTCGAGAACGCCTGGCTTGGCCAGTGCCTGTGGCAGGCGATCGACAACGAAGTGATCAGCTGGCGCTGCCCGGCGCAGGTGCAGGCGATGCAGGCCATCGCCGGTGGCTACCGCCTGCAGTTGGATGACGACACCTCGCTGGAGTGCGACCTGGCGGTGCTGGCCGACGGCGGCCGTTCGGGCCTGCGCGAGCAGCTGGGCATCCATGTGCGCAACACGCCCTATGACCAGAGCGCGCTGATCGCCAATATCACCCCGGGTGAAGCCCACGCCGGTCAGGCCTTCGAGCGTTTCACCGAGCAAGGCCCGATGGCCTTGCTGCCGCTGGCGGACAACCGCTGCGCGCTGGTCTGGACCCGCCAGGGGATGGACGCCAGGCGCCTGGCCGAGCTCGACGAGCGCAGCTTCCTGCGCGAGCTGCAGGAGGCCTTTGGCTATCGCCTCGGCGCCCTGCGCCAGGTCGGTGCCCGCCATCTCTACCCACTGTCGCTGGTCGAGGCCGAGGAGCAGGTACGCCCGCACCTGGTGGTGCTGGGCAATGCCGCCCACAGCCTGCACCCGATCGCCGGCCAGGGCTTCAACCTGTCGCTGCGCGACGTGCAATCGCTGGCGGACGCCCTGCTGGCCGGCCCGGCACTGCCGGGCGACCTGGCCACGCTGCAGGCCTATCACCAGCGCCAGCGCCTCGACCAGGCCCTGACCATCGGCTTCTCCGACCAGGTCACCCGCCTGTTCGGCAGCAGCCAGCCACTGCTGGCTGCCGGGCGCAACCTCGGCCTGCTTGGCCTGGACCTGCTGCCACCGGCAAAAAGCTGGTTCGCCCGCCAGGCCATGGGCCTGGGTACCCGCCCCGACCCGCGAGGCCGCCCATGAGCGATGTTCGCCGGCTCGCACGGCGGGCACGGATGCTGCGCTGGTTGTTGAACTTCTACCCGCCCTACCTGGGCGCCGGCATCCATATCCAGGAAATCAGCCCGGACATGCGCAGCGTCAAGGTGCGCATGAAGCTGACACGGTGGAATCGCAACTACGTCGGCACCCAGTTCGGCGGCAGCCTGTACGCGATGGTCGATCCGTTCTACATGCTGCTGCTGATCGAGCAGTTGGGGCGTGAATACATCGTCTGGGACAAGGCCGCCAGCATCGATTTCATCTCGCCGGGCAAGGGCCCGGTGTATGCCCAATTCCACGTCGACGACGCGCTGCTGGACGAGATCCGCCAGCAGACCGCCAGCGGCAAGAAATACCTGCCGCGGTTGCAGGTGGAGATTCGCGACGGCGCCGGTGAGCTGGTGGCGCGGGTCGACAAAACCCTATACGTGCGGCTCAAGCCGCAAGCGAGGCAGGCGTAAGGCATGGAAATGCGCGCAGATCTGTTGATTGTCGGTGCCGGTATGGTCGGCAGCGCCCTGGCCCTGGCCTTGCGCCACAGTGGTCTGGAGGTTCTCCTGCTCGACGGCGGGCCGATGACGGTCAAGCCGTTTGACGGCGAGGCACCTTTCGAACCACGGGTCAGTGCCCTGTCGGCCGCCAGCCAGCGCATTCTCGAGCGCCTCGGCGCCTGGGACGGCATCGCCCGGCGGCGTGTCTCGCCGTACTCGGACATGCATGTCTGGGACGGCAGCGGCACTGGCGAGATCCATTTCTCCGCGGCCAGCGTGCATGCCGAGGTGCTGGGTCATATCGTCGAGAACCGCGTGGTCCAGGATGGCCTGCTGGAGCGTCTGCACGACAGCGATGTCGGGCTGCTGGCCAACGCTCGCCTGGAGCAACTGCGCCGCTCCGGTGATGAGTGGCTGCTGACCCTGGCCGATGGGCGCAAGCTGCGCGCGCCGCTAGTGATCGCCGCCGATGGCGCCAACTCGGCGGTACGCCGCCTGGCCGGCTGCGCCACCCGTGAGTGGGACTACCTGCATCATGCCATCGTCACCAGCGTGCGCTGCAGCGAGGCACACAGGGCCACGGCCTGGCAGCGTTTCACCGACGAAGGCCCGCTGGCGTTCCTGCCGCTCAGCCGCGATGGCCGTCAGGACTGGTGCTCGATCGTCTGGTCGACCACGCCGGAACAGGCCGAGCAGGCCATGGCGATGGACGACGCGGCCTTCCGTCAGGCTCTTGAGCGGGCTTTCGAGGGGCGTCTGGGCGATGTGCTGGAGGCAGATCCGCGGGTCTGCGTGCCGCTGCGCCAGCGCCATGCCAAGCGCTACGTGGAGGAGGGGCTGGCGCTGATCGGCGATGCGGCTCACACCATCCACCCATTGGCCGGGCAGGGGGTCAACCTGGGCTTTCTCGACGCCGCGGTGCTGGCCGAGGAACTGGTCCGTGCCTGCGAGCGTGGCGAGCGCCTGGCCGATGTGAAGGTGCTGAGCCGCTTCGAGCGGCGACGGATGCCGCACAACCTGGCGTTGATGGCGGCGATGGAGGGCTTCGAGCGTTTGTTCCAGGCCAATCCGCTGCCCCTGCGCTGGCTGCGCAACAGCGGCTTGAAGCTGGTAGAGCAGATGCCCGAGGCCAAGGCGCTGTTCGTGCGTCAGGCCCTGGGGTTGTCCGGGGACTTGCCGGAGCTGGCCAGGGCTTGAGGGCCGGGGCCGCCTGGCGGCCCCGGCAATGGATCAGGCGGTGCGCATCACGCTCATGCGCCCGACCAACGGCAGCTTGCCGAGCAGGCCGAACAGCGGCACCGTCCAGCGCACCAACGCCTCGCTGGCCTTGGCCGCCAGGGGCGTGTGGCAGCTCCAGCCCAGTGCCAGCACCGCCATCAACAGGCCGCCGATGTAGTCGTCCTGCCCCCAATGGGCGCCGGCCACCAAGCGCGGCAGCATGAACAGCAAGGCCAGTGCCCAGATCACCAGATGCTGCACCAGGCGACGGCTGAACAGGCTCATGAACAGCGCCCAGATCAGCAGCACCGAGGCGTGGTCACCCGGGAAACTCTGGCTGGAGCGGTCCTTCAGTTCCCACTTCGCTTCCATGTGCGGATAGAAGTCGCTCAGGTGCACGGCGTCGTCGAACACCATCGACGGGCTGTTGTGTTGCCAGCCCATTGCGCTGACCCACTTGGAAAACAGCGCGCGAATCACCACTAAGAGGAGTAGGGTCACCAAAAAGCCGAAAAAAGCCTGGCGCGCTTGGGTAGCCTTGAATACCCAATCGCCGCGGATCAGCAGCGACAGCATGATCAGGCCGACCAGGATGTCGAAGGGGCGCAGGCTGCCGACTGCCCAGATCGACCGCCAGACCAGGTTGTCGGCCAGTGGCGCATTGAGGCTGTGGAACAGCCATTCGTCGAAAGTCAGGCACAGGATCTGGCCAACGGGCCACAACCAGAAACACAGTAGTGCGATGGGCAGCAGGGTGCAGGCTGCCAACGGTCCCCAGGACCACCTTGCTTGGAACAGTGGTCGATTGTCCATAAAATACCTCGATATCCAGCAGGAAGTGAGCGCCTCGTGAGCGCTCTGCGACGGACCTTTCGGTCTCCTGTAATTATTTTGTAATCATTTTTAGAAAGCCAGACAACCATGAGCGACTTGCCAGATACCGATTTCACTCAACGCTTCCTGTTCGACGACCGCGACGTGCGCGGCGAGATGGTCGCGCTGGAACGCAGCTACGCCGAGGTGCTGGCCAAGCACGTCTACCCGCAGCCGGTAAAGCATCTGCTCGGTGAACTGATGGCCGCCGCCGCGCTGCTGGTCGGCACCCTGAAGTTCGACGGGCTGCTGGTGCTCCAGGCGCAGTCCCAGGGCCCGGTGCCGCTGCTGGCCATCGAGTACACCAGCGAGCACGACATCCGTGGCCTGGCGCGCTATGAAGCCGAGCAGATCAAGGCGGATGCCAATCTGGCCGACCTGATGCCGGGCGGTCACCTGGTGCTGACCATCATTCCGGTCAACGGCCAGCGCTACCAGGGCACGGTCGAGCTGGACGGCAAGGACCTGTCGGAGTGCTTCACCAACTACTTCGTCATGTCACAGCAGGTGAACACCTGCATCTCCCTGGCCGCCGATGGTGCTCGCGCCCGTGGCCTGCTGGTGCAGCAACTGCCGGCCGAGATCCACAAGGACAGCGAGGACCGCGAGGAAAGCTGGGCTCACGTCAAGGCCCTGGCCAACACCGTGAAGACCGAGGAACTGCTCGGCCTGGACAACGAAACCGTGCTGCACCGCCTGTACCACGAGGACGCGGTTCGCCTGTTCGATATCCAGCCGCTACGCTTCCGTTGCAGCTGCTCGCGCGAGCGTTCCGCCAACGCCCTGGTCAGCCTCGGCGAGCAGGATGCCAAGGCGCTGGTGGCCGAATGCGGCGGCCAGGTCGAGATCGATTGCCAGTTCTGCAACGAGCGCTATCTCTTCGATGCAAGCGATGTCGCGCAATTGTTTGCCGGTGGCGGCACCGAGGCGCCGTCAGAAACTCAGCACTGAAACGGTTAACTACAGGAAAAACTCCTGTCGAATTGCGCAAAAACGCAGTTCTGACAGGAGGGGCCTACTTTTTTTGGGCGTTTCTGGCATAATCCGGCCACTTTTTTCGCTGTAGTAGTTTTTTCGAGACGACTACAAAACGTTTGGAGCACTCGGCCTCGGGCCGGATGGGGTATCTCATGACGCAAGCCAACAACACCGTGTACACCGACCTGAGCGTCGATGAGCTGGTAAAAGAAGCGCTGTCCCGCGGTGAAGGCGTGCTGGCCGATACTGGCGCGCTGGTGGTGGAAACCGGTCATCGCACCGGCCGTTCGCCGGCTGACCGTTTCATCGTCGAAGAACCGTCCACCCAGGACCAGATTGGCTGGGGCCCGATCAACCGCAAGTTCCCGGCCGACAAGTTCGATGCCCTGTGGGACCGCGTCGAGGCGTTCAACAACGCCCAGGATCACTTCGTTTCCTACGTTCACGTAGGCGCTGCGGCCGAGCACTACCTGCCGGTCAAGATGACCACCCAGACCGCCTGGCAGAACCTGTTCGGCCGTTGCCTGTTCATCAACCCCGAGCAGTACAACCCGGCTGGCCGTGGTGAGTGGCAGATCCTCAACGTTGCCAACTTCGAGTGCGTGCCTGAGCGTGACGGCACCAACTCCGATGGCTGCGTGATCATCAACTTCGCCCAGAAGAAGGTGCTGATCGCCGGCATGCGTTACGCCGGTGAAATGAAGAAAGCCATGTTCTCGGTGCAGAACTTCCTGCTGCCGGCCGCCGACGTGCTGCCGATGCACTGCGCCGCCAACATCGGCGAAGAGGGTGACGTCACCCTGTTCTTCGGCCTGTCCGGCACCGGCAAGACCACCCTGTCGGCCGACGAAAGCCGTTACCTGATCGGTGACGACGAGCACGGCTGGGGTGAGGGCGTGGTCTTCAACATCGAAGGCGGTTGCTATGCCAAGTGCATCGACCTCTCCGAGAAGAACGAGCCGGTCATCTGGAAAGCCATCAAGCACGGCGCGGTGCTGGAAAACGTCGTGATCGACGCCAACAAGCACGCCGACTACGCCGACGTGAGCCTGACCCAGAACAGCCGTGCCGCCTATCCGTTGGCGCACGTCGAGAAGGTCTCGGCAGAGAACCTGGGCGGCGAGCCGAACGCGGTCATCTTCCTGACCTGCGACCTGACCGGCGTACTGCCTCCGGTGTCGATCCTGAACAACGAGCAGGCGGCCTACCACTTCCTGTCCGGCTACACCGCGCTGGTCGGTTCCACCGAAATGGGTTCGGGCGGCGGCATCAAGTCGACCTTCTCCACCTGCTTCGGCGCACCGTTCTTCCCGCGTCCGGCCGGCGTTTACGCCGAACTGCTGATCAAGCGTATCAAGGCGTTCGGTTCCAAGGTCTACCTGGTCAATACCGGCTGGACCGGTGGTGGCTACGGCGTCGGCAAGCGCTTCAGCATCCCGACCACCCGTGGCGTGATCGCTGCCATCCAGAGCGGCGCTCTGGTCGGTGCCGAAACCGAGCACCTGGACATCATCAACCTGGACGTGCCGAAGGCTGTTCCAGGCGTCGAGACCGAACTGCTCAACCCACGCAACACCTGGGCTGACAAGGCTGCCTACGACGAAGCCGCCAAGGGCCTGGCCACGCTGTTCACCGAGAACTTCAAGAAGTTCGACGTTTCCGACGCCATCAAGGCCGCTGGTCCGCAGCTCTAAGCGGCTGCCGGTTCGGAAGAAAAGCCGCCCTTCGGGGCGGCTTTTTCGTATCTGAAAGCCCGCTTTGGGTGCTGTGTCTACTGAGGCTATCGCAGGGAAGGCCAGCTCCTACAGGATTTACACACCGTTCCTGAAGGTTTGTCGGATAGCCGCATCAATACAGCACGGCCAGAATCTGTTTCACTTGCAGGGCACCCACCAGAAAGCAGATGCCTCATGACAGAATCCCCCCAACGCTCCGCCTTCTCTCATTTTCACCCCATCCTTACGCGCCCGCAGGACAACGACCATAACGGTCACCTCGCCGGCGCCACCGTGCATGCCTTCTTCGAAACCGCCATCCAGGCCTTCCTGGTCGAACAGGCCGAGCTGGACCTGCGCGACGGTGAGCTGGCCGGCTTCGTCGTCAGCTCGGCGGCGGACTTCTTCGCCTTGCCGGGCTTTCCCGACGTGCTCGAGGTGGGCCTGGGCGTGACACGCCTGGCGGGCAGTACCGTGGAGTTCCGCCTGGCGCTGTTCCGCCCGGGCGAGGCCGAGGCCTGCGCGGCGGGGAGTGTGGTGCAGGTGTTCATCGAGCGGGCCTCGGGGCGTCCTGTGGCGCTACCGGAGACGCTGCAGCTGATCCTCGCCGGGCTGTCGCTCAATCGTTGAGGCGAATGATCCCCTCGCGCACGGCGAACAGCACCAGGCCGGGCACGTCGTGGATCTGCAGGCGGTGCATGATCTGCGAGCGGTGAGCCTCGACGGTCTTGATGCTCAGGCCCAGGCCGTCGGCGATGGAGCGAGTGGTCTCGCCACGGGCGATCAGGCGCAGGATCTCCAGTTGGCGGGTGGTCAGCGGCGGTGTCTGGACCTGACTGACGACGCGCTTGCGGCTGTGCTTCAGGGCCTGGCCGATGACCATCGGCAGCACCGCCGACGACAGGTACTGGCCGCCACCACGCAGGGTCTGCAGGGCCTGCTCCAGTTCGCTTACCGTGGCGCTCTTGAGCAGGAAGCCATGGGCGCCCAGTTGCAGGCAGCTCATCACATGCTCGAGCTCCGAGCGTGGCGAGAACATCAGCACCCGGCAGGCAGGGGCGCGGATGAACAGCTCCTGCAGGGCCTGCTGGCTGTCCAGCTCGCCGCTCATGTCGAGCACCACGATGTCCGGCTTGAGTTTTTTCGCAAGGCTCACGGCCGTCATGGCATCGCCGGTGTCGCCCACCACGACGAAATCTTTCTTCTGTTCAAGCAGGGCACGCAGGCCGGCGCGGAAGAGCGGCGAGTGATCGGCAAGCAGGATTCGGCAGGGCATGGATAAGGGCCTGTTTCGCAAGGGAAGGGGGGCGGCAGGCCTGCTCGATCCGAAAGCGCACTGCCGCGCGGTTGCGCGATCAGTCCTTGTCTGCCGATGGGCGCGGCAGTGCCTCTTATCATAGGCGTTCGAACACCGACGGCAGTAGTGGACGCAGGGGCAGGCCCAGGGCGTGGACGCTCTCGCTGTGACCGATGATCATCAGGCCACCGGGGCGCAGGTGTGCCAGCAGGCGCTGGAGTACCTCGTTCTTGTACCGTGGCGCCAGGTTCGACAACAGGTTGCGCAGCAGGATGACGTCGAAGCGGCCGAGCTGTTCGGGCAGGGGCCGGATCAGGTTGAGCGCCTCGAAGCGCACCTGCTCGCGCAGGGCCGCCGTGACCCGCAGCCGGCCAGCCATCTCGTCGACGCCGCACAGGCAGTGGCGGGCCAGCCAGCCTTCGGGGAAGTAGCGTGCCTGGGCGATGTCGTAGATGCCGGCAGCGGCGGTCTCCAGCAGTTGTGGGTCGAAGTCGCTGGCCAGCACCTGCCAGTCGGGATGGCGGGCGTTTTCGGCGGCGACCATGGCCAGGCTCCAGGCTTCCTCCCCGGTGGCGCAGGCGGCGCTCCACAGGCGTGCGGGGTGGTCGAGGTCGGCCAGCCAGCGGGCCAGGCATTCGAAGTGGCGATGCTCGCGAAAGAAGTAGCTGTCACGGGCGACCAGCAGGCGCAGCAGGTGCTCGTGCTCCTCCGCGCCCCGGGGGCTGTCGAGCAGGGCGAGGTAGCGCTCGAAGTCCGCCAGGCCCAGGGCCTTGAGGCGCTTGTGCAGGCGCGCCGCGACCACGGCACGGCGATCGTCGGCCAGTTGCACGCCGGTGGCCTGCACGACCCGCTGGCGAATCGACGCAAAGCTGGCTTCGCCGAGCAGTGGCGGGCGACGACCGGGCATCCTTCAGCCTCTCCTGGCCCGGGGCAGACAGACGGGGTCGGTGATGATCGTGCGCATTCCCTGCGTCCTGTGCTTGATCGAAACAGCGATGATAACTAGTGGCTAGTGGCCTCCATATCGGGGCAGCCCCTAATCCTCTGGCGGGTATGCAAACGAAAAGGCCCTGCCGATGAGGGCAGGGCCTTAGGTCTCAGGCGTAAGCCTGGCCATCAGTCATGGCGCCAGTGGCGCTTGTGCTTGCGATGGCCGTAGTGGTGGCCGCGGTCGTAGTAGCGGCGATCGTCGTAGTCGCGACGGTAGCGACGTTCGTGGCGTTCGTCTTCGTCGGCCTTGTTGCCCATGTAGTTGCCCAGTGCGCCACCGGCGCCACCACCGGCGGCTGCGCCGATGTAGCTACCGGTGGTGCCGCCCACGGAGCGACCCACCACGTTGCCGCCTGCGGCGCCCAGTGCGCCACCGATGGCCGCTTCGCCACGCTGGCGCTTGTCGGCACCCAGCGCACCGCCGGCCGCGCCGCCCAGACCGGCACCGATGGCGCCACCGGTGCTACCGCCGATGGAGTTGCCCACCACGGAGCCCAGTACCCCACCCAATGCGCCGCCAATGCCGGCTTCGGTGGTGCCGCCTGCCATGGCAACGCCGCTGAGCAGACCAAAAGACAACAACAGAATCGAGGAGTACTTCTTCATCAAGAGAGCCTCAGAGGGATGACGAAGCGGAATTTGAGGCTCGCCGAGGCGCCTGGCAATCGGAATCCGACGAGTAGCACGAGTTGTACACAATTCTCTAAGTTATTGAATTATGTATGAAACTTTCTCGATTTTCGGTTGTCTGAGCTATTTATGACGAAGCCCTGAACCGTTGCGGAACAGGGCTTTTTTGTGGGCAATTGCTCGGAATCTGCGCTTGCCCTTGTAGGAGCGGCCTTGTGCCGCGAAAGGGGTGCGAAGCGCCCCCACGATTTGTGCATCAAGCAGATATCGCCGGGGCCGCTGCGCGGCCCTTTCCGGCCGGTCCGACGCCTCGGCAAGGCCGCTCCTACAGGGATCGCGCATAGCCCAATCTTGCTCAGATGATGCGCCCGTCGTCCCGCGCCCGCTCCAGCTTGATGGCGATGAACTTCGACGTCGGCGTATGGCTGCCGTCGCCGATGCTTTCCAGCGGCACCAGCGGGTTCACCTCCGGGTAGTAGGCCGCCGCCTGGCCGGCGGGAATGTCGAACGCCAGCAGGGTGAAGCCATGCACCCGGCGCACATGCTCATCGCCCCACAGCGACACGATGTCGACCTTCTGCCCTGGCTGGAAGCCCAGGCGGACGATGTCGGCTTCGTTGACGAACAGCACGTCGCGCTGGCCGCGCACGCCGCGGTAGCGGTCGTCCATGCCATAGATGGTGGTGTTGTACTGATCGTGCGAACGCATCGACTGCATGATCAGGTCCGGCAACTGGCCGCTGGCGCGCACGCGCTCGTCGAGCAGGCTGTCGGGCAGCAGGTTGGCCTTGAAGTTGGCACGGCCGCTGGCGGTCTTCCACTGGCGGCTGCCGGCGCTGTTGCCCAGATAGAAGCCGCCGGGCAGGCGCAGGCGTTCATTGAAGTCGGCAAAGCCGGGGATGGTGTCGGCGATCAGGTCGCGGATGCGCGCGTAGTCGGCCACCAGCCAGTGCCAGTCCACCGGCTGCTTGCCCAAGGTGGCGGCGGCGATGCCAGCGACCACGGCCGGCTCCGAGCGCATCTGCCGGGACAGCGGCTTGAGCTGGCCGTTGGAGGCATGGACCATGCTGAACGAGTCCTCCACCGTCACCGCCTGCGGGCCTTCGCCCTGCAGGTCGATATCGGTGCGGCCCAGGCACGGCAGGATCAGCGCTTGCTTACCGTGAACCAGGTGGCTGCGGTTGAGCTTGGTGCTGATGTGCACGGTCAGCTCGCAGTTGCGCAGCGCCTGCGCGGTGCGCTCGGTGTCCGGCGTGGCCTGGGCGAAGTTGCCGCCCAGGCCGATGAACACCTTGGCCCGGCCGTCGAGCATGGCGTGGATCGCCTCGACGGTGTTGTGGCCGTTGTGGCGCGGCACCGGGAAGCCGAAGCGCTTTTCGAGGGCGTCGAGCAGGAAGACTGGCGGGCGTTCGTTGATGCCCATGGTGCGGTCGCCCTGCACGTTGCTGTGGCCGCGCACCGGGCACAGGCCGGCGCCCGGCACGCCGAGGTTGCCGCGCAGCAGCATCAGGTTGACGATTTCCTGGATGGTCGGCACCGAATGGCGGTGCTGGGTGATGCCCATGGCCCAGCACATGATCACCCGCTTGCCTTTGCAGTACATGCGCGCCGACAGTTCGATGTCGGCCAGGGTCAGGCCCGATTGCGCCTGGATCTGCTCCCACGGGGTGGCATCGACCGCAGCCAGGTACTCGTCCACGCCATGGCCGTGCTCGGCGATGAAGGCATGGTCGAAGATCGCCGGCTCGCCCTTGGCCTGGGCTTCACGCTCCCACTGCAGCAGGAACTTGGCCATGCCGCGCAGCAGCGCCATGTCGCCGCCCAGGGCCGGGCGCAAGAACGCCGTGTTGGTCGGGCGGTCAGTGTTGGTCAGCATCTCCAGCGGGTTCTGAGGGTGCTGGAAACGCTCCAGGCCACGCTCCTTGAGCGGGTTGACGCAGACCACCTGGGCACCGCGCTTCACCGCGTCACGCAGTGGGTCGAGCATGCGTGGGTGGTTGGTGCCGGGGTTCTGACCCAGGACGAAGATCGTGTCGGCGTGCTCGAAATCGTCGTAGGTGACCGTGCCCTTGCCCACGCCGACGCTTTGACCCAGCGCCACGCCACTGGCCTCGTGGCACATGTTCGAGCAGTCGGGGAAGTTGTTGGTGCCGTAGGCGCGCACGAACAGCTGGTACAGGTACGCCGCCTCGTTGCTGGCCCGGCCGGAGGTGTAGAACTCGGCCTGATCAGGGCTGGACAGGTTGTTCAGGTGACGGGCGATCAGGGCGAAGGCCGCGTCCCAGTCGATCGGCTGGTAGCGGTCAGTGACCGGGTCGTAGATCATCGGCTCGGTCAGGCGGCCCTGGTACTCGAGCCAGTAGTCGCTCTGCTCGAGCAGCGCGCTGACGCTGTAGCGGGCGAAGAACGCCGCATCGACGCGACGCTTGGTGGCCTCCCAGTTGACCGCCTTGGCGCCGTTTTCGCAGAACTTGACCATGCCGCTTTCGGGCGAGTCGCCCCAGGCGCAGCCGGGGCAGTCGAAGCCGCCGTTCTGGTTGGTCTTGAGCAGGGCGCGGATGTTCTTCAGGGCGTTGTCGCTGCCCACCCAGGCCTTGGCCACGCTGCGCAGCGCGCCCCAACCGCCGGCGGGTCCGGGGTAGGGCTTGTAGCGAGGGGTGGAGGCGGGGGCGTTGTCTGGCAGTTTTTCGTAGGAGGTCACGGCTGTTGCTACTCCGCCGCTGGGCTGAACACCCGCGGTGCACTGTGTTTGGGCAGATGGATAAGGTTGAGGTTGTGCTTGCGCGCCCATTGCAGGGCCAGGCCCGTGGGCGCGGAGAGGCTGACCAACGTCTGGATGCCGGCGCGCAGGACTTTCTGGATCAGCTCCAGGCTGCAGCGGCTGGTGACGATGGCCAGGCCGCCGGTGGTGTCGATGCGCTGGCGCAGCAGGGCGCCGATCAGCTTGTCCAGGGCGTTGTGCCGGCCGATATCCTCGCGACCCAGCAGCAGCTGGCCGTCGCGGTCCATGAACAGCGCCGCGTGCACCGCGCCGCAGTGCTGGCCGAGGGGCTGGAAGGCGTCGATGCGCTGGCGCAGGTCCTTCAGCCAGTGCGCGGGCGGCAGCGGCGCGCCAGGCAGCACGTCCAGCTCGGGCAATGCCTGCTCCAGGGCCTCGACGCCGCACAGGCCGCAGCCGCTGGTGCCGGCCAGCTGACGGCGCTGGTTCTTCAGGTTCCAGAAGGCGCGGCTGGAGATCTCCAGGTCGGCATACAGCGCCGAGCCGCTGCCGGAGAGCTTCACGTCGTAGATTTCTTCGGTACCGGCGACGATGCCACTGCCCACGCTGAAGCCCACGGCGAAGTCTTCCAGGTCGGTCGGGCTGACCAGCATCACCGCCTGGTTCAGGCCGTTGTAGACGATGGCCAGGGCCACTTCCTCGGCCAACGGCGTGCTTTCGCGAGCTGTGTCGGTGAGCTGGACGTAGTCGTAGGTGTTACTGGCGGCGGGCAGCGCAAAAGACGTGGACGCCGCGCAGACCGGTGGCTTGCTGTTCATCGGGGCGAATACCGGCTGGCAGTTTGACCCCACAAGCCTAGGCCCCTGTGCCGGTGGCGTCTAATCGCTAGCGTCTATGCCGTGATAGAGCGCGTCGATTGGTCGCAGTGGGGCGGGATGAGGGATCCTGGCCTAGACTCCTGCTTCCATGGATTCACCATCAAAGGAGCGCCACATGAGCCTGTTCAGTTTCGTGAAGGAAGCCGGCGAGAAGTTGATCGACCTGCTGACGCCGGGCAATGCCAATGCCGAGGAACAGTTGAAGAAGCACGTCCAGGACGTTGGCCTGGGTAACCCGAACATTTCGGCCACTGTAGAGGGTGACAAGGTCATTCTCAAGGGCGAGGTGGCCAGCCAGGAAGAGAAGGAGAAGATCATACTGGCCGCCGGCAATATCGCGGGGGTGGCTTCGGTGGATGACCAGATCACCGTCACCGGGCCGGTGGCCCAGGCGGCGCGGTTCGTCGAGGTCGAGAAAGGCGACACCCTGAGCGCCATCTCCAAACGGGTCTATGGCGATGCCAACAAGTACCAGAAGATCTTCGAGGCGAACAAGCCGATGCTGAAGGATCCCAACAAGATCTATCCGGGGCAGGTGCTGCGTATTCCGGATTAATCTTCATCGCCTGATCCGGCTCTTTCGCGGGTAAACCCGCTCCCACAGGTACTGCACCACATTCAAGGACTGTGCAACTCCTGTGGGAGCGGGTTTACCCGCGAGAGGCCCTCACAGGCCAACCAGTAACTCCCGGTAATCCTCGACCGCCGCAAACTCCTGGGTATCCCGAGGCTCCGCCCGACTATCCGGCTGGCGCACCGCCAGCAGATGCCCCACCCCGTACCGCCGGGCACTGCGCAGAATCGCCAGGGTGTCGTCGATGAACAGGCTGCGCGCCGGTTCGAAGCCGATATCCGCGTGCAACGCGTCCCAGAACTGCGGGCTCTCCTTCGGATACCCATAGTCATGCGAACTGATCAGCCGTTCGAAGTACGGCGCCAGTTCCACCCGCTCCAGTTTCAGCGACAGTGAATCGCGATGCGCATTGGTGATCATCACCACCCGCTTGCCCGCCTTGCGCACGGCCGCGAGGAAGGTGTCGGCATCCGGCTTGAGGGCAATAAGGTCGGCGATCTCCTGTTTCAGCTCGCGGATCGGCAGGCGCAGCTCACGGCTCCAGAAGTCCAGGCAGTACCAGTTGAGTGTGCCGGCATGCTGTTCGAACAGCGGGCGCAGCTCAAGCTCGGCCATGGCCCGGCTGACGCCATGCAACTCGGCGTAGCGCTGGGGCAGGTGCTCCAGCCAGAAGCGGTTGTCGTAGTGCAGGTCGAGCAGGGTACCGTCCATGTCCAGCAGGACGGTATCGATGGCGGACCAGGGAAGAACGGGCATGGGAAATTCTCGATCAGTCGGCAAGCCACGGTATAGTAACCCGTTCACGCCAAGGAGCCGCCCCATGCGCCAGAAACCCACCGTCCTCAGCCGCGAGATCGTCGCCAGCAGCCGCCTGTTCCGGGTCGAGGCCGTGCAGTTGCGCTTTTCCAACGGCACCGAGCGCACCTACGAGCGATTGGTCGGTCGTGGCAACGGTTATGGCGCGGTGATGATCGTGGCCATGCTCGATACCGAGCACGCGGTGCTGGTCGAGGAATATTGCGGCGGGACCGATGAATACGAGCTGTCCCTGCCCAAGGGCCTGATCGAGCCGGGCGAGGACGTGCTGGCTGCCGCCGACCGGGAGCTCAAGGAAGAGGCCGGGTTCGGCGCACGCCAGCTGGAGCACCTGACCGAGCTGTCGCTGTCGCCCGGCTACATGAGCCAGAAGATCCAGGTGGTGCTGGCCTCGGACCTGTACGAAGAACGCCTGGAGGGTGACGAGCCCGAGCCGATGCGGGTCGACAAGGTCAACCTGCGCGAGCTCTCGGCCCTGGCCATGCACCCGCAGTTCACCGAAGGTCGGGCGCTGGCGGCGTTGTACCTGGCCCGTGACCTGCTGATCCAGCGTGGGGTGCTGAGCGTATGAACGATCGGCAATTGATGCAGGACGTGGTGAATCTCGCCCGTTCGGCCGGCGAGGCGATCCTGCCGTTCTGGCGCGCCGATGTGGCCGTGACCAGCAAGGCCGACGATTCGCCGGTGACCGCTGCCGACCTGGCGGCTCATCGGGTGATCGTGGATGGGTTGCAGGCGCTGGCACCGCAGATCCCGGTGCTGTCCGAGGAAGATTGCGAGATTCCGCTGGCCACCCGCCAAGGCTGGCAGCGCTGGTGGCTGGTCGATCCGCTGGATGGCACCAAGGAGTTCATTGCCGGGAGCGAGGAGTTCACCGTCAATATCGCGCTGATCGAGAACGGCGAGGTGGTGTTCGGGGTGGTGGCGATGCCGACCAATGGCCGCTGTTATTTCGGCGGGCGCAACCTGGGGGCCTGGCGTGTGGAGCGTGATGGCGGTGCGCAGCCGATCCAGGTACGCAACGCGCCACCGCAGGGGGCGAAGTTTACCGTCGTCGCCAGCCGTCGGCATTCCAGCCCGCAGCAGGAGGCCCTGCTGGCCGGGTTGAGTGGTGCGGTGGGTGAGCTGGAGCTGGCCAATATCGGCAGTTCGCTGAAGTTCTGCCTACTGGCCGAAGGCAGTGCCGACTGTTATCCGCGGTTGGCGCCGACCTCGCAGTGGGATTCGGCGGCTGCGCAGGGCGTGCTGGAAGGGGCCGGGGGTGAGGTGATCGGGCTGGATGGGCTGGCGTTCCGGTATCCGGCGCGGGAGTCGTTGCTCAATCCGTTTTTCCTGGCGTTGCCCAAGGCTGCCGGTTGGCGGAAGGCGTTGGTTGAGCTGGTGGACGCTATCTGAGCTTGAGATAGCTGGGGCTGCTTTGCAGCCCTTTCGCGGCACAAGGCCGCTCCTACAGGGGATCACGTTTCCCTGTAGGAGCGGCCTTGTGCCGCGAAGGGCCTCCAAGCTTTCAGCGATGCAACACGTACTGCCCGCTGAACCTCACCGCAGGCTCGTCGCTACCCTCGTTGCTCACCACCGTCTCCAACGTCAGCCGCGCCCGCCCGCGACGCTGGTACATCGTCAGGAACCGCTCCCAGGTCTTCTCGTCCGGCGCCGGGCACTGTGCCACCGCCGTACCGGTAACCGGCAGCGGATAACTGATCTGCCCTTCCTGGATGACGATATGCCCGTCATCGATCCCCAGCTCGCGCAGGCGCAGGTGCAGCCAGCCCCAGCCCACCAACACCGCGCCGCAGTACAGGCTGCCGCCGAACATGGTGCTTTTGTGGTTGACGTTGGGGGCCAGCGGCAGCTTCAGGCGCAGACAGTGCCGCTGCCAATCGATGACTTCCATCCCCATCTCGCGGGTCAGGGGAATATCACTGTGCAACACGGATTGCAGGTACTGGCTGTCGGTGCTCATGGACGGTTGTCCTCCTGGTCGTCGTGCCCGCCGCCGCCGTCGAAGCTCAGGCCATGCTTGCGCAGCTTGTCGTGCAGGGTCTTGCGCGGGATGCCGAGGGCTTCGGCGAGGCTGCGCATCGAGTTGTGCGGTTGGCCCAGCTCGGCGGCGATCAGCGAGCGTTCGAACTGCTCGACCTGCTCGCTGAGGTTGCCGGTTGGCACGGGCACCTGGATGTCATGGGTCGCCGCGGGCGCCTGGCCATCGAGGGCCAGCTCAAGGCCCAGGGCGAAGCGTTCGGCTGCGTTCTGCAGTTCGCGCACGTTGCCCGGCCAATCGTGGCGCAGCAGCACGGCGCGCTGCGCCGGTTGCAGGCTGTGGGGCGGCAGGCCGTGGCGCTCGCTGGCGGCGTCGGCGAAGTGCTGGAACAGCACGAGGATGTCATCGCCGCGCTCGCGCAACGCGGGAATACGCAGCGGCGCGACGTTGAGGCGGTAGTACAGGTCGGCGCGGAAGCGGCCCTGGTCGGCAGACTGGCGCAGGTCTTCCTTGGTCGCGGCAATGATGCGGATATCCAGCGGGATCAGCTGGTTGCCGCCCAGGCGTTCGACAACCCGTTCCTGCAGCAGGCGCAGCAGCTTGACCTGCACATCCAGGCTCATGCTCTCGATCTCGTCGAGGAACAGTGTGCCGCCGTTGGCGAACTCGAACTTGCCGATCCGGCGTTTCTGCGCCCCGGTGAAAGCCCCGGGCTCGTGGCCGAACAGCTCGCTCTCGACCACGGACTCGGCCAGGGCGCCGGCGTTGATCGCCACGAACGGGCCGTCGCGGCGGCTCGACAGGTCGTGCAGGGCACGGGCCACCACCTCCTTGCCGGCGCCAGTCTCACCGAGGATCAGCACGTCGGCGCGGGTCCCGGCGAGGGCGCCGATCTGCTCGCGCAGGCGCTGCATGCCCGGCGACTGGCCGACCAGGCGCGTGGCCAGCTGCTGGCGGTCGCTCAGGGCCAGGCGCAGGCTGCGGTTGTCCAGCACCAGGCGGCGCAGGGCCAGGGCACGGCGCACGCTGTCGAGCAGGGCGTCGCTGGCGAAGGGCTTTTCGAGGAAGTCGTAGGCGCCGGCGCGCATTGCCTGCACCGCCAGCGGCACATCGCCGTGGCCGGTGATCAGCAGTACCGGCAGCTCGTTGTCGCGGGCATGCAGTTGTTCCAGCAGTTGCAGGCCATCGATGCCGGGCATGCGGATATCGCTGACCACCACCCCTGGCCAGTCTTCCTCGATGCGCCCGGCCAGGCCCTGGGCGTCGGCCAGGGCCACGACCTTGAGCCCGGCCAGGTCCAGGGTCTGGCTCAGGGCCTGGCGCAGGTGCGGGTCGTCGTCGACCAGGAGCACCTGGGCGTGGCTGTCGATCAGTGTCTCGGTCATGCCGAGGTGTCCTCCGAAGATTGCAGGTTGGCGCCGGGCTTGGCCACGCGCAGTTTCAGCGTCAGCAGGGCACCGCCTTCCGGGTGGTTGCCCAGCAGCAGCTCGCCGCCCAGCGCATGCATCAGGCTTTCACAGATGGCCAGGCCCAGGCCCAGGCCCTGGGTGCGGGTCTTGGTGGTGAAGAACGGTTCCTTGGCGTGCTCCAGGGCCTGGCGGCTGAAGCCGGGGCCATTGTCGCGGATGTACAGGTAGACGCAGTCATCCTGGCGTTCGGCACTCAGCCACAGCCTGCGTGGGTTGGCTTTCTCGGTGAGGGCATCGAGGGCGTTGGCCAGCAGGTTTCCCAGCACCTGGCGCAGGCGGGTCTCGCCGGCCTGCACCCACAGGGTAGCCTCGGGCAGGTCGCGCACCAGTTCCACGGCCATGGCCCGGCGGCGCTTGGCCAGCAGCGCGAGGGCGTCGTCCAGGGCCGGTTGCAGGGCCACGCTTTCCGGGGCGTGCTGGTCGCGGCGGGCGAAGGCGCGCAGGTGGGCGATGATCGAGGCCATGCGCCCGGTCAGCTCGCCGATCAGCTTGAGGTTGCCGCGCACGTCCTCGGTGCGCTGATGATCAAGCAGGATCTCGGCGTTCTCGGCGTAGCTGCGGATGGCCGCCAGCGGCTGGTTCAGCTCGTGGCTGATGCTGGCCGACATGGTGCCGAGCACCGACAGCTTGCCGGCCTGGACCAGTTCGTCCTGGGCGCGCACCAGCTCTTGCTGGGCGCTTTCGCGCTCGAGTACCGCGCTCTTGAGTCGGGTGTTGAGGCCTTCGAGGTCGGCGGTGCGTTCGATCACGCGGTTTTCCAGCTCCTGGCGGGCACGGGCCTCGAAATCGATACGGTCGATGTAGTGGCGACGGCGCTGCATCACAAGGCCGGCCAGGAGCATGGTCACCAGCAGCGCGCCGCCGCCGATGGCCATGACCGTCTGCACCGAGCGGTCGACCAGCAGGCGCGGGGCGAGGATGCTCACCTGCCAGCCGGTTTCCTTGATGTCGCGGGTCTGGATCAGCCAGGCGGCCTGGTCGAGGGTCAGCGGCTGCGGCGCCTGGGTCGGGTAGGGCTGGATGGCGACGATGGCCTGGCGCTCGGCCGCGGTCAGCTCGCGGGTGGCGCGAAAGCGCCAGTCCGGGCGCGAGGTGAGCACCACCACGCCGTTCTGGTCGGTCAGCAGCAGTTGTTCCGGAGTGCGGCCCCAGAGGGTTTCGGTGTGATCGAGATCGACCTTGACCACCAGCACGCCGATCACCTTGTCGCGGTCGTGCACGGCGGCGGCGAAGAAGTAGCCGCGCTTGGCCGAGGTGGTGCCTTGGCCGAAGAAGCGCCCCAGGCGGCCCTCCATTGCTTCGATGAAGTAGGGGCGGAACGAGAAGTTGCGGCCGACGAAGCTGTCCTGCTTGTCCCAGTTGGAGGCGGCCAGGGTGTTGCCGCTGACATCCATCAGGTACATCACCTCGGCGCCGGTTTGCTGGGTGATGTGCTTGAGCAGGCGGTTGGCGTTGGTCACCGCCTCGAGGCGCAACGGGTCGGCCAGCACGCTGCGCAGCGCCGGCAGGTCGCCGAGGATCTGCGGCAGGGTTTCATAGCGGTGCAGGGTGCCCAGCAGGTTGGCGACGTAGAGGTCGAGGGTCTGGCGGTTCTGCGAAGCCAGTTCGTCCTGATAGTAGCGCTCGGCCAGGTGGTGCAGCGGCCACAGCAGCGGGGCCAGGCACAGCGCCAGCAGGGCCAGGCTGCGCCAGCGGGGGCGGCGGGGAGGCGTGGGTCTTGGGATCATTGCGATAATGGCGCCAGTAGGATCTGGCGCAATTATGCGCTACTTGAGGCAGTCGATGAGTGCATCGTGCCAGTGTGGCTGGCTGACCTGCCATTCGCGGGCCAGGCGCGAACAGTCCAGGCGCGAGTTGAGCGGTCGCTTTGCCGGTGTCGGGTATTCGCTGGAAGGGATCGGCAGCAATTCGGCGCAGGGCAGGCCACGGATCTTGAGCTGTTCGCCGATGGCCTGGGCGAAGCCGAACCAGGAGGTTTCACCCTGGGCGGTCAGGTGGTAGGTGCCCCAGGCGCCGGCCTGGCCGTTCTGCCAGCGCTCGATCAATGCACGCGTACTGGCTGCAATTGTGGCTGCCCAGGTCGGGGCGCCGATCTGGTCGTCCACCACTTTCAGTTGAGCGCGTTCCTGAAGCAGGCGCTGCATGGTCAGCAGGAAATTGCGCCCATGCAGCGAATAGACCCAGCTGGTGCGCAGGATCAGGTGTTCTGCGCCTGCTGCGCGGATCGCCTGTTCTCCGGCCAGCTTGCTGCGTCCGTAGATTCCCAGGGGGTTGGGCGCGTCGTCCTCGTCGTATGGCGTGGCCTTGCTGCCGTCGAAGACATAGTCGGTGGAGTAGTGGATCAGTGGCACGCCAAGGCGTGCGGCTTCCTCGGCCACTATTCCTGGCGCCTCGGCATTGATGGCGAAGGCCAGTTCCGGCTCGTTCTCTGCCTGATCCACCGCAGTGTGTGCCGCCGCATTGATGATCAGGTCGGGGGTCTGTCGGCGCAGTGGTTCGCGCAGCTGTTCCGGTCGGGCCATGTCGAACTGGTCGCGGCCAACCAGGCACACCTCGCCCAGTCCGGCCAGGGCGCCCTGCAACGCCTGGGCAACCTGGCCATTGTGGCCGCAGACAAGGATTTTCACGGGAACAGCTCCGCATCCTTGAACAATTTGCCGGCCTGGTCCTTGGCGGACAGGATCGGTGCTTCCAGCAGGCCCCAGTCGATCGCCAGCTGAGGGTCATCCCAGCGGATGCAGCGTTCGGCGCTCGGGGTGTAGTAATCGGTGGTTTTATAGAGGAAGTCGGCCGACTCGCTCAGCACCAGGAAGCCATGGGCAAATCCTGGTGGTATCCAGAATTGACGGTGCTCCACGGCGCTCAGTCGCGTCGCGACCCACTTTCCACAGGTAGGTGAGCTTTGCCGCAGGTCCACGGCGACGTCGAGGACCTCGCCCTGCATGACCCGCACCAGTTTCCCCTGGGGATTGTCGATCTGGTAGTGCAGGCCGCGCAACACGCCCTTTTGCGAGCGTGAGTGGTTGTCCTGCACGAAGTTCACGTCAACGCCAGCCTTGTCGGCAAAATCCCGTGCGTTGAAGCTTTCGAAGAAGAAGCCACGGCTATCACCAAAAATCTTCGGTTCGATGATCAGAACATCCGGGATGGCCGTGGCGATGATATTCATGGGGTCTCTTCTATCAATTTACTGAGGTACTGTCCGTACCCCGTCTTCTTAAGTTCTTCGGCCTTCTTCTGCAATTCTTGACGGCTGATCCAGCCTTTCTGATAGGCGATCTCTTCCAGGCACGCGATTTTCAATCCCTGCAGGTGCTCGATGGTCCGCACATACTGGGAAGCTTCCAGGAGGCTGTCGTGGGTGCCGGTGTCGAGCCATGCAAGGCCGCGCCCCAGGCGCTCCACGCGCAGGTCGCCACGCTCCAGGTAGGCGTTGTTGATGTCGGTGATCTCCAGTTCGCCGCGTGGGGAGGGTTTGACCCCCTTGGCAATCTTCACCACATCGTTGTCGTAGAAGTACAGGCCGGTAACCGCGTAGCTGGACCTTGGCTTGGCTGGCTTTTCTTCGATCGACAAGGCCCGGCCATTGCCGTCGAACTCGACCACGCCGAAGCGCTCGGGGTCCTTGACCCAGTAGCCGAACACCGTGGCGCCGGCCTGGTGCTTGACCGCGCGCTGGAGCTGTTCGCTGAAACCCTGGCCATGGAAGATGTTGTCGCCCAGGATCAGGCATACCGAGTCGTTGCCGATGAACTCCTCGCCAATCAGGAAGGCCTGGGCCAGGCCGTCGGGTGACGGTTGCTCGGCATAGCTGAGGTTGATGCCGAACTGGCTGCCGTCACCGAACAGCTGGCGGTACTGCGGAAGGTCGGCGGGCGTGGAGATCAGGAGGATATCGCGGATACCCGCCAGCATCAGGACAGAGACCGGATAGTAGATCATCGGTTTGTCGTAGATGGGCAGCAGCTGCTTGGAGGTGGCCAGTGTGATCGGGTGCAGGCGAGTGCCGGAGCCGCCGGCGAGGATGATGCCCTTGGTCATGCGATCGAATCCTTGTAATCGTTGTTGCCCAGTCGTTCACGCTGATAGCTGCCATCCTGGACATGGCGGCACCATTCAAGGTTGTCCAGGTACCACTGGACGGTCTTGCGCAGGCCTGTCTCGAAGGTTTCCTCGGGAACCCAGCCCAGTTCGCGCTCGATCTTGCTGGCGTCGATGGCATAGCGCTGGTCGTGGCCCGGGCGATCCTTGACGAAGGTGATCAGGTCAGCGTAGTTCGCAATTCCTGCAGGGTGTTGCGGAGCCAGCTCCTCGAGCAGGGCACAGATGCCGCGCACCACATCGATGTTCTTCTGCTCGTTGTGGCCACCGATATTGTAGGTTTCGCCGACCTCGCCTTCGCTCACCACCTTGAACAGCGCGCGGGCGTGATCTTCGACGAACAGCCAGTCACGCACTTGCAG
Source organism: Pseudomonas sp. RtIB026 (assembly GCF_016861355.2). NCBI lineage: Bacteria > Pseudomonadati > Pseudomonadota > Gammaproteobacteria > Pseudomonadales > Pseudomonadaceae > Pseudomonas > Pseudomonas sp. RtIB026. The sequence goes on from NZ_AP023348.2 coordinate 911,230, forward strand.
GCCATCGCCATAGACCGGCAGCGGTTTGCCTTCGAGGGCGTTGAGAATGACCAGTGGAATGAGCTTCTCGGGGAAGTGGAACGGCCCATAGTTGTTGGAGCAGTTGGTCAGCAGCACCGGCAACCCGTAGGTACGGTGCCAGGCGCGGACCAGGTGGTCGGAGGCCGCTTTGCTCGCCGAATAGGGCGAGCTGGGGGCGTAGGGCGTGGTTTCGGTGAACAGGTCGTCGACCCCGTGAAGGTCACCGTAGACCTCGTCGGTGGAAATGTGATGGAAGCGGAAAGCTTTGCGCTCCTCGTCGTCCAGCGTATTCCAGTAACCCCGGGCAGCCTCCAGCAGGCTGTAGGTGCCGACGATGTTGGTCTGGATGAAGTCCGAAGGACCGTCGATGGAGCGATCCACATGCGATTCCGCCGCCAGGTGCATGATGGCGTGTGGCTGGAACCGGGCGAGCACAGCACTGACGGCGGCCTGGTCGACGATATCGACCTGGGCGAACTCATAGCGCGAATTGCTGGCGATGCTCGACAGTGATTCCAGGTTGCCTGCATAGGTTAGCTTGTCGAGATTGAGGACTTCATGCTCGGTATTGCTGATGAGGTGGCGTACCAGGGCCGATCCGATGAAACCGGCTCCCCCGGTAATGAGAATACGCATGTCGGATTCCCTTTCCTTCCATTAATGACGGTGGCTAACGGGCTCACAGCTTGTCGGCTGACAAGGCGGGAGGCAAGTTGAATGCGCCGGGTTGCATGTCCAGCGCGACGAAACGCCAATTGTACGCTGCCAGCTTGCCAATTTGCCTGCCTGGTGGCGTCATACAAGAAAAACGAGGTTTTTCGCCATGCCGCTTTCCACCCTGATCCAGCGCTCCAGCTTGCCCGCTCCTTCGCTCAGCGAGGCCCGGGCCCATGCCTTGCTGCGGGCGCATTACGATCTGGAGGGAGACCTGCAGTCGCTGGGCAGCCAGCAGGACCTGAACTTCCAGGTCGATGGCCGCGATGCGCGTTATGTGCTCAAGGTCTGTCACGGCAGCTACGCCAAGGTGGAGCTGGAGGCCCAGCATGCCGCGTTGGGTCATCTGCGCGAACGCGCATTGCCGGTACCTGCGGTCCGACGGGCCATCGACGGCGAGGATCTGCTGGCGCTGGATATCGATGGCCAGGCTCTACGCGTGCGTTTGCTCGATTTTATCGACGGTCAGCCGCTGACCCGCCTCAAGCACATGGCCCCGCGGTTGATGGCCGGGATGGGGGCGCTCTGTGCCAAGGTCGACAGGGCCTTGGCCGATTTCGATCACCCAGGGCTGGAGCGCACCCTGCAGTGGGACCCGCGGCACGCTCAAGCGCTGATCCAGTACCTGTTGCCGGTGTTACAGGATGCCCGACGTCGCGAGCAGGTGGCACAGGTCGCCGAGCTCGCAGCCACTCGCCTGCAACCGCTGGTCGAGCAGTTACCGGTCCAGGCCGTGCACCTGGACATCACCGACGACAACGTGGTCTGGGCCCGTGATGACCAGCGGCAGTGGCAGGTGCAGGGCGTCATCGACTTCGGCGACCTGCTGCGCACCTGGCGCATCGCCGACCTGTCGGTAACCTGCGCCGCCTTGTTGCATCATGCCGAGGGCGACCCGTTGCGCATCCTGCCAGCGGTCAGCGCCTATCACGCGGCGAACCCGTTGCAGGAGGTTGAGCTGCGCGCCTTGTGGCCGCTGGTGCTGAACCGCGCCGCGGTGCTGGTGCTCAGTAGCGAGCAGCAGCTGGCGATCGACCCGGACAACCAGTACACCCGCGACAACATCGACCATGAATGGGAGATCTTCGACACCGCCTGCGCCGTGCCCGCCGCGCTGATGGAGGCGGCGATCCTGCAGGCGGCGGGCCAGGTGCCCGTGACGCCGGACATGAGCGCTTGCGCCGCGTTGCTGCCGAGTCTTGCCGGGCAGCCGGTCGCCCGGGTCGACCTGGGCGTGCTCAGCCCCCTCTGCGAGGTGGGCAATTGGGAGCAGCCGGGCTTCGACCAGCGCCTGCTCGCCGCCCAGCCGGGGCCGGCGTGCAGCCTCCATGGGCAGTACCGCCTGTCGCAAACCCATATCGATCGGCCCGAAGAGCCGGCCACCTGTGCCCTGGGCGTGGAGCTGAGCCTGCTGCCCGGCAGCGCGCTGCAAGCACCCGAGGCCGGTATCTGGCAGCGCACCGGGGATGGTCGTGGCTGCCTGCGAACCGCACACTGGAGCCTGTGGCTCGCTGGCCTGGAAGAGACGCCGGCCGATGGCCAGGCGCTGCTCAAGGGGCAGGCGCTGGGCGCGACCTGTGGCTTCCTCAGCGTGCAGCTGTGCCTGGATGCCGATACCCGCCCACCGTTCTTCGCCACCCCGTCCCATGCCGCCGCCTGGCTGGCCCTGTGCCCGTCACCGCGCTCCCTGCTGGGCTTTGACTGCGACGCCGAGCCGCTGGCCGACCCGCAGGCGCTGCTGGCCCGTCGCGATGCCAGCTTCGCCCGCTCGCAGAAGCATTACTACGCCCAGCCGCCACATATCGAGCGCGGCTGGCGCAACTACCTGATCGACATGCAGGGCCGCTCGTACCTCGACATGCTCAACAACGTCGCGGTGCTTGGCCATGGCCATCCGCGCATGGTCGCCGAGTCGGCGCGCCAGTGGTCGCTGCTCAACACCAACTCGCGCTTCCACTACGCGGCCATCGCCGAGTTCTCCGAGCGCTTGCTGGAAGTGGCCCCGGAAGGCTTTGACCGGGTGTTCCTGGTCAACAGCGGCACCGAGGCCAACGACCTGGCGATCCGCCTGGCCTGGGCCTACAGCGGCGGGCGCGACCTGCTCAGCGTGCTGGAGGCCTACCACGGCTGGTCGGTGGCCACCGACGCGATCTCCACCTCCATCGCCGACAACCCCCAGGCTCTGGAGACCCGTCCGGACTGGGTACACCCGGTGGAGGCACCGAACACCTTCCGCGGGCGCTACCGGGGCGCCGACAGCGCCGCCGACTACCTGCGTGATGTCGATGCCAAGCTGGCCGACCTCGACGCCCGTGGCCGCCAGCTGGCAGGGATGATCTGCGAGCCGGTGTACGGCAACGCCGGGGGCATCTCGTTGCCGCCGGGCTATCTGCGCGAGGCTTATGCCAAGGTGCGCAAGCGCGGCGGGGTGTGCATCGCCGACGAGGTGCAGGTCGGCTATGGGCGCCTGGGCGAGTATTTCTGGGGTTTCGAGGAGCAGGGCGTGGTGCCGGACATCATCACCATGGCCAAGGGCATGGGCAACGGCCAGCCGTTGGGCGCGGTGATCACCCGGCGCGAGATCGCCGAGGCACTGGAGGCCGAGGGCTATTTCTTCTCCTCGGCCGGAGGCAGCCCGGTCAGTTGCCGCATCGGCATGGCGGTGCTGGATGTGATGCGCGACGAAGGGCTGTGGGACAACGCCCGTGACGTCGGCCGCCACTTCAAGGCACGCCTGCAGGCATTGGTCGATAAATATCCGCTAGCCGGCGCCGCCCACGGTTCCGGGTTCTACCTGGGGCTGGAACTGGTGCGCGATCGCCAGACCCTGGAGCCGGCGACCGAGGAGACCATGATCCTGTGTGATCGCCTGCGTGACCTGGGGATCTTCATGCAGCCGACCGGCGACTACCTGAACATCCTCAAGATCAAACCGCCGATGTGCACCACGCGGGCCAGCGTGGACTACTTTGTCGACAGCGTGGAGCGGATCCTGGGTGAAGGTTTGTGATATCGATTTTTATCGGATTTTGTGCGTCGTTTATACGAAAACGGTCTTGTCGATAACTTCTAAAGTCGATATTTATCGTTTATAAATGTCCGCTTTACCGTAGCCGGGACCGCGATGCGGTCCTTTCGCGGCACAAGGCCGCTCCTACAGGTCCCACACATTTTCTTTGTAGGAGCGGCCTTGTGCCGCGAAAGGCGCGCGCAGCGGGCCCTGGACCACCGACAGTTGCCATCAGAGGCCATCGATGAAAACGCTCAACTCGACTCCCCGCGCCGACGGTTTCCATATGCCCGCCGAGTGGGCCCCGCAGACCCAGGTGTGGATGGTCTGGCCGGAGCGCCCGGACAACTGGCGCCTGGGTGGCAAGCCGGCGCAGGCCGCGCACGTGACTCTGGCCAAGGCCATCGCCCGTTTCGAGCCGGTCACCGTGGCGGTGTCCGCCGGCCAGTACGCCAACGCCCGTCGCCAGCTCGACCTGCCCAACATCCGCGTGGTCGAGATCAGCAACGATGACGCCTGGGTGCGCGACACCGGGCCGACCTTCGTCATCAACGACCATGGCGAAGTGCGTGGCGTGGACTGGGGCTTCAACGCCTGGGGTGGCTTCGACGGTGGCCTGTACGCCCCCTGGAACCGCGACGAGGAGCTGGCCGCCAAGGTCATGGAAATGGAGCGCGTGCAGCGCTACCACACCGAAGGTTTCGTGCTCGAGGGTGGTTCGATCCACGTCGACGGCGAAGGCACCCTGATCACCACCGAGGAGTGCCTGCTCAACCGTAACCGCAACCCGCACCTGAACCGCGAGCAGATCGAGGAGATCCTGCGCGAGCACCTGGCGGTCGAGACCATCGTCTGGCTGCCGGACGGCCTGTACAACGACGAGACCGATGGCCACGTCGACAACTTCTGCTGTTACGTCAGCCCCGGCGAAGTGTTACTGGCCTGGACCGATGATTCCAATGACCCCAACTATGCACGCTGCCATGCCGCCTACGAGGTGCTGAAAAACACCCGTGACGCCAAAGGGCGCGAGTTCGTGGTGCACAAGATGCCGATCCCGGGGCCGCTGTATGCCACCCAGGCAGAATGCGACGGCGTTGATCATGTGGTGGGCAGCCAGGAGCGTGACCCGTCGGTGCGTCTGGCCGGTTCCTACGTGAACTTCCTGATCGTCAACGGCGGCATCATCGCCCCGAGCTTCGACGACCCGGCCGATGCCCAGGCCCGGGCGATCCTGGCCAAGGTCTTCCCGGATCACGAAGTGGTGATGATCCCGGGGCGCGAGCTGCTGCTGGGCGGTGGCAATATCCACTGCCTGACCCAGCAGCAGCCGGCACCGGTAAAACGTTGATCGGCCAATGAGTGAAAAACCCGTCGGATGACGGGTTTTTTTATGCTCGCGATAATCGGTCGGGCGGCATGGCACAGCAATTGTATTGATTTTTCCTCGTGCTTCAGACGAATGGACCTACGCCATTCTGTAACGCGCCTGAAGTACCTTAGCCGCTCACTAGGCCCGGGGAGTACGTGAGGAAATGAACGCAGCAAGTGAGTCGGCTTTGCCCGCAGCGGCAGCCAGCCACCGATCGCTCAGAATCCTGGCTCAGTGGTTGAAACGTCATGGAGACAATCGGGTCAGGACGACCGACCCACGACGCCTGCTGGATGGGCGATACCCTCAAGGCCTGATCAGCGAGGAAGAGCTCGAAGCTCTGCTGGCTGTCTGGCATTGATCGGGAAGGAACCCGTCGCAGAAAAAAACGCCACCGCATCTGCGGTGGCGTTTTCGTTTGTGAGGCGTGCAGCAGAAGTACACATCCCCTGTGTGTGGGAGCGGCCTTGTGCCGCGAAAGGGCCGCAAGGCGGCCCCGGCGATCTTGCATGAACGCTGAAATCCTGGGGCCGCTTCGCAGCCCTTTCCGGCCGGTCCGACGCCTCGGCAAGGCCGCTCCTACACGGACGGCGTATGGCCTTTGACGATCAGAAGCTGTAGGTCCCGGTCACCACCAGGCTGCGCGGATCGCCCACCTGGATCTGCGCGGCGCTGGTGGCCGAGCTGTAGTAGGTCTTGTCGGTGATGTTGCTCAGCGCCGCGCGCACATCCCAGTCATGAGTGCGGTAGCCCGCCAGCGCGTCCCAGCGGCCATAGCCCGGCAGGATCACGGTGTTCTGGTTGTCGGCGTAGCGGTCGCCGACCAGGGTCAGGCCGGTTTCGGCGTACCAACCCAGCTCCGGTTTCCAGGTGACGAACAGGCTGGCGTTGCGCTTGGCCACGTCGTTGATGCGGTTGCCCTGCTGGCCGTTGTTGTCCTTGACGATGGTCGCGTCCTGCAGGCCGATGCCGCCGCGCACATACCAGTTGCCCACCACGTTGCCGGTAGCGGTCAGCTCGATGCCGCGCGAGCGTTGCAGGCCGCTGAGCTGGATCAGCTCCGGGTTGATCGGGTCGCGGGTACGGCGGTTGTAAAGTTCCAGTTCGTAGATCGCGAGGGTGGTGCTCAGACGCTCGTCGAACCACTCGCTCTTGACCCCGATCTCCTTCTGCCGGGTCTGTTCCGGGTCGGTCTGGTTGGTGTTGCCGGCAGCGCCTGGTGTGATGCCGATGAGGCCGCCACCGACCGGAGAGTAGGTCTTGCTCCAGGACGCATAGAAGGAGTGGTCCTGCCAGGGCGTGTACACCAAGCCGATGCGCGGGCTGAAACTGTTGTCCTTCTGCTTTTCCGAGATGTCGCGCAGCTTGTTGGTGGTGTCCACCTCGAACTGGTCGAAGCGTACGCCCGCCAGCAGTTGCCACTGGTCGTTGAGGCGGATCTGGTCCTGCAGGTAGATACCGGTGCTCTCGACGTCGGTGTGGTTGTTGCTGGACACCCGCATCGTGCCGTTGTGCTGCTGGCCGGCCGTCGAGCCCTGCACGGGTACCGATGGCACGCCGACGCCCTGGTGCAGCAGCGAGTTGCGGCGTTGCTCGCCCATTTCCAGGCCCACCAGCAGCGTGTGCTCAAGGCCAAAGGTCTCTACATGGCCTTCCAGCTCGACGGTGTTGTAGAGGTTGCGGGTGCTCAGGTCCTGTTGCCAGCGCTGGCGATCCACCAGCCCGGCAGCCGGGCGGTAGGCGGTCAGGTAGGTGTTGTCGAAGTCGCTCTCCAGGGTGAACAGGCTGAAGGTGTGGCGCAGTTGCCACTGGTCGTTCAGCTCGTAGTTCAGGCGCGAGCGCAGCGATTCGGCGCGGTCGTTGATGTAGTCGCGCTGGGTGTCGCCGTAGGTGGTCTTGCGGCTGACATCGGCCGGGCGCCCGGTGAGCGGGTTGCCGGGGATGCCGCGATCAGGGGTGCGGTCGTAGCGGCTGTACTCGTACTGCACCAGCCAGTTCAGCTCGGGGGTGATCTGCCAGCTCATGGACGGCGCGAACAGCTGGCGGTGGTTGCCGTCGATGCCGTCGCGGAAGCTGTTTTTGTCTTCGTTGCCCAGGTTCAGGCGCAGGCTGAGGGTGTCGCTGGGGTCGGCGCTGAGGTCGGCGTACAGGTTGCGCAGGTCCTGGCTGCCGCCCTGGGCCTCGATGCTCGAGCGGCGGCCGTGCTCCGGCGCCTTGCTCACCCGGTTGACGATGCCGCCCTGGCTGCCACGGCCATAGAGCACCGCCGCCGGGCCCTTGAGCACCTCGACCCGCTCGATGTTGTGCAGGTCGCGGGTGTACTGGCTGTCGTCGCGGATGCCGTCCAGGTAGAAGTCGTTGCTGGCGTCGAAGCCGCGGATGCGCAGGCTGTCGAAGCGGGTGTCGGCGCCGCTGCTGACGTTGGGGATGCCTTCCAGCGCCTTGCCCAGGTTGCTGCTGCCGTAGTCCAGCACGTTGCGGGTCTTCACCGAGTCGATGGCCTGCGGCACATAGCGCGCCGGGGTCGAGGTGCGGGTCGCGGTGGTCACGTCCTTGACCCGCGGGTTGTCCTCTTCGCGGGTGCTGTCGGCGGTCACCGAGGTTTCCGGCAGGGTCGTGGTGGCGGCACTGGCCAGGCCGGCGCTGAACAGCAGTGACAGGCCCAGGGTCAGGGGGGAAAGGCGGCAGGGGGCAGGCATCGAAGGCGTCCAAGGAATGGAGTGAGAAATTGGGCGCGAATGGTAATGCTTGCTATTTACTGTTGCATCGACATTTGTAAAGGGTTGTCTTTACATATGTTTCAAAATGTTGCTATCTATTCGGATTGATTTTGAATTGTCTTGATATTCATGCAGATGCGCACGGGGATGACCTGTAGGAGCGGGCTTGTCCCGCGATGGCGCCCTGGCTGGACGGTGATGAGGGCATTGCCGACCTTATCGCGGGGCAAGTCGCACCGCCGCTCCCACGCTGCTCAGGGCAATTTCCGACAGGGTATCGAGAGGCCTGCGGAAGTACGGTCGTATGACGGTTTTATGGATTTCGCCCGCTTTCCACAAAAGAGACAAATTTGCGCTGACCCACGGCAGATATGCATGGAAATGCACCAGCACTGACCTAGTTTTTGGTTATATCAACCTGCATTTCACGTTTTTTTGACATGTATAAGCAGGCAGGGCTAGGATTCGGGCTCTACGCCTGCTGGCCATGATCTGGCCATGCGGCTGCAAGGCCCGTTGCAGACCATTGGCGGGCCTTTCGGCTTGGATCCGCATAGCGTCGAACCTACGAAGGGGCGTTGGTTCCTGGCGTTCTAATGCAGAGCGTTTTTGAATACGAAATAAGGAAAATAACATGTTGAAAACCAGGATCAGCCTGGTCGCGCTGGCGATGATCGCCGCGACCCAGGCACAGGCCAATGAGCAGGCCGAAAGCAAGGGCTTCATCGAGGACAGCCACGCCAACGTCCTGCTGCGCAACGCCTTCATCAACCGTGACAAGAAGCACCACACCAACGACCAGTCCCAGTGGGGCCAGGGTGTGATCGCCAACTTCTCCTCCGGTTTCACCCAGGGCACCGTCGGTGTCGGTGTCGACGCCTTCGGTCTGTACGCCCTGCGCCTGGATGGCGGCAAAGGCCGTAACCAGGGTGGCGGTGTCGACTTCTTCAAGCGCTCCGATCCCACTTTCGATGGTGAAAAGACCAACGCTTCGCACAACCTGGCCCGTGGTGGCGCTGCGGTGAAGTTCCGTGTTTCGAACACCGTGCTCAAGTACGGTGACCAGATGCCGGCCCTGCCGGTACTGCAGTACGATGACGGCCGCCTGCTGCCGGAAAGCTTCACCGGCACCATGATCACCTCCAAGGAGATCAAGGGCCTGGAAATCAACGCCGGCCGCTTCACCCAGGAAGCCCGCAAGAGCGCCGAGCGCCGTGATGGCGGCGGCCTGAAGTCGATCAACGTGCTCGGCGGCAGCTACAAGTTCACCGACAACTTCACCGCGTCGCTGTACACCGCCGACAACGAAGACGTGATGAAGAAGCACTACCTGGGCTTGAACTACGTCTTCCCGATCGCCAGCGACCAGTCCCTGACCCTGGACTTCAACGGCTACAAGTCGGACATCGACAACAAGTACGTGCGTGCCGCCAAGCTGAACGGCGACTCCAACACCATCTGGAGCCTGGCCGCCACCTACGCCTACGGCCCGCACTCGTTCACCCTGGCGCACCAGCGCAGCACCGGCAGCACCGGCTACAACTACGGCTGGTACCAGAACGACGGTGGTGTGGGTGACGGTGGTTCGACCATCTACCTGGCCAACTCCTACTGGTCCGACTTCAACGCCGAGGACGAGCGTTCCTGGCAGCTGGGCTACGGTCTGGACTTCGGCGCCTTCGGCGTACCGGGCCTGACCTACAAGTTCGCCTATGTAGTGGGTGACAACATCAACACCCGTAAAGTCGGCGCCCCACAAGGCTTCGGTGAAGGTAAAGAGCGCGAGATCTTCAACCAGATCCGTTACGTGGTTCAGGAAGGCCCGGCCAAGGACCTGTCCGTCAAACTGCGTAGCTCCTTCCTGCGGACCAACAATGCTGTCCAGCAGAACGGCTACAACGACGACGGCAACGAAGTCCGCGTATTCGTCGAGTACCCGATCAGCATCTTCTGATCCTGTTCCCGCGTCACCCGCAGCCCCGGCCTATGCCGGGGCTGTTTCTTTTCGGCGCACGTTGACCGCCGCCGCCACCTCGATTTCCCCCGTCTCCGGCGCGAAACTGTCACTGCGTGCCATCCGCCACATCCGCGCATAGAACTCGCTGTCGATCGTGCCGCTGAGCAGCTCGCCCGGCTTGAGGAAGGTGTGCAGCTGCGAAAACAGGCCGATCTCGCTGGCGCTGATACGCCGCGCCAGGTGCTTGGGCTTGAGTTCAGAGGGATGGTCCAGGCCGGCGGCGGCAAGCATCTCGGCCAGGGCATGCAGGGTGTTGCGGTGGAAGCTGGCGACCCGCTCGGCTTTCTCCGGCACCACCAAGGCGCGCTGGCGCAGCGGGTCCTGGGTCGCCACCCCGGTGGGGCACCTGTTGGTGTGGCAGCTCTGCGACTGGATGCAGCCGATGGCGAACATGAAGCCCCGCGCCGAGTTCACCCAGTCCGCGCCGATGGCCAGCACGCTGGCGATGTCGAAGGCGCTGACCAGTTTGCCCGCCGCACCGATGCGGATGCGCTCGCGCAGGTTCAGCCCCACCAGGGTGTTGTGCACGAACATCAGGCCCTCGCGCAGCGGCACGCCCATGTTGTCGGAGAACTCCCGGGGCGCCGCGCCAGTGCCGCCTTCCTTGCCGTCGACGACGATGAAGTCCGGGGTGATGCCGGTGGCCAGCATGGCCTTGGCGATGCCCATGAACTCCCACGGATGGCCCAGGCAGAACTTGAAACCCACCGGTTTGCCGCCGGACAGCTCGCGCAGGCGGGCGACGAACTGCAGCAGCTCCCGCGGTGTGCTGAAGGCACTGTGGGCGGCCGGCGAGATGCAGTCCTCGCCTTCGCGCACGCCCCGGGTGGCGGCGATCTCGGCGCTGACCTTGTGCCCCGGCAAAATCCCGCCATGGCCCGGCTTGGCGCCCTGGCTGAGCTTGATCTCGATCATCTTCACTTGTGGCGCGCGGGCCTGTTCGGCGAAGCGATCGGGGTCGAAGTGGCCGTCCTCGGTACGGCAGCCAAAATAGCCGCTGCCGATTTCCCAGATCAGGTCGCCGCCGTGTTCGCGGTGGTAGGGGCTGATGCTGCCCTCGCCGGTGTCATGGGCGAAGCGTCCCAGGCGCGCGCCCTTGTTCAGCGCGGCGATGGCGTTGGCGCTGAGGGCGCCGAAGCTCATGGCCGAGATATTGAAGATCGACGCCGAGTACGGCTGGCGGCACTGCGGGCCGCCGATGCGGATGCGGAACGAGGCCGGGTCGGCCATCGGCACCGGCAGCATCGAATGGCTGATGAACTCGAAGCCCGGCTTGTAGGCATCGTTGAGGGTGCCGAAGGCTTTCTCGGCGCTTTCGTTCTTGGCCCGGGCGTAGACCAGCGAACGCTGGGCGCGGGAGAACGGCAGCTTGTCGTCGTCGCCCTCGATCAGGTACTGGCGGATCTCCGGGCGGATGGTTTCGATCAGGTAGCGGATGTTGCCCAGGATCGGATAGTTGCGGCGCACGGCGTGGTGGCGTTGGCGCAGGTCGTTGAGGCCGACCAGGCTAAGCAGGGCGCTGATGACGGTGAAGGGCCAGAGCCAGGTGTGCGCAAGCAGGAACGGGACGCTGGTGATCGTGAAGGCCAGGCACAGGAACAGGCAGGCATAGCGGCTGGGGAGCGAGTCTTTCATGGGTCCATCGCAGGCGGGATGACCCGGCCTAGGATAGGCAAAGGCTGCGGGGGGAAAACCTGGGGTTTCGGTAAAAGACTGTTACTCGACGCGGAATTGCCTGGAGAGCACATGGCCAGGTTTGACTGTAGCCAGGGCCCCGGTCTTCAATCAGGTGAACTGGATGAAGAAGAAGCCGGCTTCATCGCCTTGCTTGCCGCGCCGTGCCTGCCTGTCGACATACAGGTAGCCGATACCGTCCGAGAACAATCCCACGTGCTGCCGGCTGGCGGCGGCCACATCACTGTCGAGCAGTTGCATCAGGAACAGGAAGCGCTGGGGTTCGTAGATCGGGTCCTGCAGCCAGCAAGGCCTGCCGACGGGCTTGCTCAGGTCGATACCGCTGTCCTCGTCCTCCAGTTCCTGTTCTTCTTCCTCATCGCTGAAGGGTTCGAACTGAATGTAGGCACGGTCCAGCAGTAAGGCCGCGGCGGGCGGGGCGATCGACTGGTCGGCCAGCTCGTGCAGGATGACCCGGGCAAAACGATTGGCGCGCTTTTCGTCGAGCTCGCTCTGCTGATTGACGGTGTAGTGGCGCTGGGTGGACCGGTTGAAGGCGCCGTCTTGCTGACGCGCGGTGATGAACACCGTGATCGCCATGCCGGGTGGAATGAAGGTGACGGGCAGGAAGCGGTCGCTCAATGTCAGCAGCGGGGTCATCGGCTCATCAGTGTCCGGGCTTCGTGGCCATAGCGAGGCATCCTTGAGACGGGCGCCGCCGCCGATCTGGCCCAGACCGTGATCCTGGCCGGAAAGCACGATTTTTTGCGAGGTCATGGTCAATAGCATCCTTTGTGTCTTACGGGTTGTTCCACTTCAGATCGGCGTCTCCAGCGCCAGGACCTTCCAGCTCGCCTTGCGTTTACGCTCGATGAGCGCGGCCAGGGCCTTGGCGGTCGGAGCACCCTTGCCGGTGAACTTCACCGGTGCCAGGGTCAGCAGGGTGACCTTCTCACGTTCGGGAATCCGCTCGCCTTCACCATGCTTGTTCCAGGGCTTGTCCACTGCCAACAGCGCATCCACCGCGCAAGGCCAGTGCAGGTCGGCAAACTGTGGATCGTCACGCTGGAACAGCATGCCCTCGGCCACCGGGCCCTGCTCGAAGGTTCTGGCGGCGAGGCGTGCCAGCATTCCTACTGGAAAACACCAGGCGTCTGGCACCGGCAATCCGGCCTGGGGCAGTGCCCAGTCACCTGGCAGGCAGAGGAACAACTCGGTCATCGGGGCAACCTGGTACAGGCCGATGGTGAACAGCAGCTTGTGGTCGGTCTTGCCATCGATCAGGCTGACATGCAGCGTGCCGCGAGGGTCTTCACTGGGAGGGCAGAACGCGGTAGGCAGGACCCACCCAGCGGTATTGTGCACAAAGGTGACAATGGCCTGTCCGGCGCCTTCGGCATCGGCGTCCTCGACATCGTTGATGCTGCGTGCACCGTGTTCGAGCAGCAGATCGACCGTGCGCTGATGCCCCCATTCGCGCGCAGCGTCCAGTGCGCTGTCATTGGCGCGTCGGTGCAGGCGATTGACCTGTGCGCCTCGTGTCAGCAGCAGTGCAACGACCTCGTTGTGGCCCGACTGGGCCGCTGCGTATAGCGGTGGGCAGACGCTTAGTGGCAGGCCGTCGACCCAGGCACCGGCATCGAGCAGGCAAACGCAGGTTTCAAGGTGCCCTTCGCTGGCTGCCAGTTCAAGAGCACTGGCATGACCCTCGTCTACATACGGCTGGTTCGGCGCCAGGCCCAGCTCCAGGAGCAGGCCACAGCTCGCCGCCTGTCCGGCCCGAGCGGCCATGTGCAGCAGCCCCTCCTCGTCGGCTTCACCATAGCGGGGCAGCACCAGAAGCTCGGGGTATTTCTGTGCGAACGCACGTAGCCGCTCCAGCTTGCCTTCTTCTACATCGTCGTAGAGGCGGTCGAGCTTGGTCTCATGCTTTTCGTAGAGTTGTTGCCAACCGATCATCAAATAGCGGTTCCCCGTCCGAGGGTCTGGTTCAGGTTAAGTAAGACCCTTGTCAGCCCCACGGAAATATCACTTGCGCGGGAGGGGGATCAAGGCGAACTGGAATGCTTCCGGGCAGTGCTGCTCGAGCCAGTTCTTTGCCCGTTCACTGACGAAATAGCCGCCGTGCACATCGGCCTTGAAGAAGTCGGCGTGCTCATCAGCACGGACTACCTCCAGGTAATGAGAGGGATCATTGCTCTTTACACTCTCGTCCATGCGCAAGGCGACCTTGCCAGCGACGTAGGCGCACCAGAACGCCGGCATGCGTGCTGCCAGTTGTGGGGCATGGGGGCGTGACTCGATGATCGATTCGGGCTCGCCATCCAGCTCCAGGTAGACGCTGATGTCCTTGGCCGCGTCCCATTGCTGCCAGTCGAGTTCGACAATATGGGTCTTTTCCAGATGCTCGAAGCGGCTGATGCCTTTCAGGCCAGAGTTCTCCAACGCCTTCTTTGTCGGCTCGGTCAGTACCAGCAGGCCAGAGCGGATGTAGGCGGGCGGTGTGTAGGGGCCGGTACGCTCGATGCTGTCAATGTCGGTGTCTTCGTCCCAGGCGATCATGCCGTAGGCTAGCACCTCACCCCAATCGCCCCAGGGTGCTTGTGCGTTGCTGACAAAATAGATGTTCATATCAGGCTTCACGGCTCTTGCTGTTCTGGTCGCAACGTCTTTCATAGAGCCATTGCCATGAGGGGGTCGCGCAACAGTTGTATTGCCCATGCGGCGCCCAGCGAGCAGATTGGCCGCCAAGGACTTAAACCTTGAGCAGCTCGGGATAGTCACTGAACCAATAGTCCAGGGCATCCTGATTGAGACCATGCTCACCGCGCCAGAAGTCCATCGGGTAGCTCCAGTCCGACGAGCGCGCGCTGCGTGGCGCCAGGCCGAGGTTGGTGTAGCGGTACAGCAGGCCTGGATGCTCCGGCGTCTGCAGTATTCCGCAGTGTCCCAGCAGGTCGAGGAACCCCCGGCCCTCTTCTTCGCTCATCTTGATACCGGGTAGTTTACGCAGCAGCTTGAGCAGGTCCTTGGGTTTGGTCACGGCAGGCACGTTACGGATCAGGTCCAGGATCGACACCATCAGCTCCAGGTTGCCCGGCTGTTCTTTCGGCCCGGCGTTATGCTCCTGCAACTGGAACGCAATATTGGAGGGGCTGCCGAAAAGCGCTGCGCCGATCAGAAAACGCACCCTGTTGAGGGCAATGAAGTTGACTTCGCGCTCCTTGAAGAAACTGCAGACCTGACAGTTCAGTTGGTCCTGCGCCGTGAAGGCGTGTTGCGGCAGGTGTGTCGCGCAAGCATAGGCCGACAGGGCCGCGCGCAGGTAGGCCTGGTTGCGCTCGACACCGGTGAGAAAGTTGGCGACCACCTCTTTCTTCACCACGGTCTCTCGCTCCTTGAACAGCCAGGTAAGCACCTGGTCATGGCTCATTCTGCGGGTCTCGGTCGCCAGGCCTGTGGCTACCAGCGCCGAGCTTGGTGGCTCGCTGGGATGCTGGGCCTTGAGGATCTTGCAAAGTTGTTCAGGAGTTGCATTCATGTTCATTTCCCGCAGGAGCTTTTGTTGGCCTTGGGGGGCAGGGCGCCACGGCTGTCGAGCACGGGCAGTTGCGTGACTTTGCTGACACCGCGTGCCTTCAGGAAGTCGTTGGCGAGCGCTATCCGCTCGAGGCCAGGGTCTTTTTTCGCCTTGGCGTCGGAGATGCCATAGATCTTGTTGCCTCGCACGTTCGGGTTCTTTCTGCCGAGCACTTCTCGCTCGCGGATCCCTGAGTCCTCGATGCCGCGTATCGTGTCGTAGTCGGTACCAATCGGTGTCACGCGGTTGATGCGGTCACCTTCCTTGAAGCGTGGGCCGTCTGCGCCCTTGGTTTCCATATGTCGGCGTACCACGCCTTCGAGCGTATCGTTGTCCGAGGCTCGCCCGTTGTAATACGGGTTGCCTTTCTCGTCGGAAAGGAAATAGCTCCAGTCCAACCCGTGCGGATCTATCCCGCCGACAGGGTTCGGCGCATAGCGGTACAGGTTGATGCCGCCTTCCAGGCCAATAGGGTCGGGCTGAGTGAAGCGGCCGCTCTGTGGGTCATAGTAGCGGAACAGGTTGTAGTGCAAGCCAGTCTCACGGTCCAGGTACTGACCTTGAAAGCGCAGGTTCTGCTGTTCGATGAAGTCCTCAGTCCTCCACTCGCGCAAGGTCATGCCCCAGGCGGAGCATTCGCCCTCCCAAGCCAGCGTGCCGTCACTGTCGGTCAGTTGCTCGGGCAGACCGTTGAGGGCGTTGTGGTAATGGAGAGTGCGTTGATGCGCACCTTGACCGTCGACACGTGCCAGGACTCTATAGCCCGGTTCATGGACATACAAAGTGAGGTGGCCGTTGCAGCGCTCTTGCAGCAATTTGAGACCGTCCCAGCCAAAGTCGGTGCTGCCCAGCAGATTGCCCTGATCGTCTTGCTCGGTCTTGCCGATGCGGCGCCCGAGAGGGTCATAGTGCAATTTGACGATGCGCTCGCGCCCGCCGCGTACAGAGCGCACCTGAACAAGGCGATGATGCTGGTCGTAGCTCATATGCTGTTCGCCATACAGCGTGCTGCGTTTTTCCGACAGGCGTCCGAAACCGTCATAGCGGTAGTGGCGATCTTCCAGTTGGAGCAACTGGTCATGGCGGGCGACTTGCCCAGCACCGGGCACACGGTTTGCCGCAGCGTCATAGAGGTATTGTTCGTTTTGGCCTGGCAACGGTCCCTGGTTGGCAAGCAGGCGATCCGTTGCGTCGTAATGCATCAGCAGCTGATGTTGATAATCGGGTTGCTGGCGCAGGTAGAGCACCAGATTGTCGCGATCATCGAAGTCGAAGCGCTGCTGCCAGGGCGCGGGCAGGTGTTCGTTGTGGTCGGCGCCCCAGCGCAGACGGGCGCTCGGCCGGCCACTGAGGTCATATTGGCTACGGGTAAGCAGCCGTCCCTGGGTTCGCGAGACCTCACGGTGCAGGCGATCGCGCTCGAAATCGCAGATCACCTGCCCGTCGATGTTGATCTGATGGAGGTGTCCCGAGCCATACACCAGGCGGTTCAGTTGGCGGCCATCGGGCAGCCGCGTCTGCAAGCGATTGTCCAGTGCGTCGTAGGTGTGCTCCAGCCTTCCGGCACTGTTGCTTTCGGCAGTGCGGCGTCCGCAGGCATCATGCTCGAACGCGACGCGTTGCACATTCCCCTGACGATCCTCGCTGATCACCTCCATCAACCGGTCCATCGGATCGAGACTGTAGGTAGTGCTGTCGTCCTCGGTAAGCAACGCAACCAGCCTGCCGGCGGCGTCACGTCGAAGGCGGTGATGGATCGGCGCCTCTCTGGCGCCCGGCGCCGGAATGAAGTCCATGGCGATGATCTGGCCGAGTCCATCGTACTGGTAGGCCTTGCGACTGCCATCCAGATTTTCATGCTCGGCCAGGCGGTTCGCCTCATCCCAGGTGAAACGATAGGACTCACCGTTGCTGTTGGTCAGTGCCACCAGTCGTGTGCAACGGTCATAGGTAAACAGCGTCGGCCGGCCGAGGTTGTCCCGCTGCTCGATGAGCTGGCCATTCAGGTCATAGCGAAAATGCTCGGCGTTGCCGAGCGGATCGATGAAGCATTCGAGCAGGCCCGAGGCGGTGTACCGGTACTGGACAATGCGCCCATCCGCCAGCTCCTGGCGTATCCGATGTCCCAAGGCATTGTGTTGGAAGTGGCTGGTCTGGCCGAGGGCGTTGGTCAGACTCTGCAAATGGCCGCGCCGGTCGTAGCGCAACCGTGTGGCGTAGCCTGAGCAGTCCACCTGCTCGATCAGCAGACCTTGTTCGTTCCAACGCTGACGTTGGCGCTTGCCCGTGGCGTCGATGGTTTCCAGCGGTAGGCCATGTTCGTCATGGCGGTAGCGCGTCACCTCGCCCAAGGGGTCGGTTTCGCGAATACAGTTGCCGTGCTGGTCGTAGCGATAGGTCCAGGTTGCCCCGGCGGCATTGGTTTCACTGCGAGGCAACGCCCAATGCTCGAGCCACTGGGTCGATTCACTGCGTCCCAACGGATCGATGGTTTCGCACAGGTTGCCGGATTCGTCGTAGCTGAAGCGCCATTCACCGCCTTCAGGATCGGTAGCGGCAAGCAGTTGACGTTCATCGTTCCAGTGGAAGCGCCAGGTTTGGCCCAGCGCGTTGCTCGACTCGATGATCTGGAACTGCGCGTTCCAGCGCCGCACACTGGTGCGTAGCAGCGGGTCGGTGATGCAGGTGATGCCAGCCTCGATATCGTATTCGAAGTGATACTCGTCGCCGGCGTTGGTCCAGTGCCGGATCACCCGCCAGTCGTCCAGTTTCTGCCACTGGTAATGGCAAAGCAGGCCATTGGCTGTTTGATGGCCGACCATGCGCCGACCTTCGTCATACATGAATCGACGCTGCAATTGCCCCAGTGCATCGTGGACCTCGGCCAGATCGCCAGCGGCGTCGTAGCGATAGCTGGCGAGTGTTTCAGCATCGTCATCGACGAACACCCGTTCGATATGGCTGACTCGACGTGGCCAAGCGTCGCTGTAGTGCAGCTTGATCCGCACGCGGTCAAAGGTGTCGCGCAGCCACATCAGGCGCCCGAGATCGTCATAGTCCAGGTGGATGCGGTTGTCGTTGCGATCTCCCAGTTTTGCCAGCCGCAGGTGGTTGGCGTCCTGTGGACTGGGTTCGAACAAACGATAGAGGCCGCTGCTGATGTCTTCGATCAGCAGCTCGCCATCAAGGGCGCGTCGCACGCTGATGCCTTCGCCAGCGCTGAAGACGGCGTCGCCGAGGGCGATCATGCCCATGTCGATGACGCGAGCTTGTTCGTCGGTATAGATCAGGCGGTCGTGCTCGACCCTCACAGACACTTCGTAGGGGACGCTCCAGCTGGCACCGAACAGGCCCTCGCGGCGTTCGTCGCGACTGTTGTAGTAGCGTTGCCAGTCCAGTGGGATCATGGCCTGGAGGGTGAAGTCGAGGTCGTGTTCGTCGCTCAGGATCTTCGCGCCAGTGGGCGCGTGGACAGGGTTTGGCGAGCCGACGATGGCCGAAGTCAGGGCGGCGGTCACCTGGCTGCTGGCAAAACTGACCACGCCTCCGACGAGCATGCACCCGAACTTGCTGTAGAACTTGCCTCCACGCCCCCGCAGCATCATCAACGCCGTAATCGCCAAGCCGATCCCCGGCGTCTTGCCGCTACGGATCTCGCGCACCACGAGCGGCCCGCCGCCGATGCGCACGTTGTTCGACACCAGTCCGCCATCGACGATCACCGCCTCGCAGGTGCTGCGATCGCCGCTGCGACAGGCCGGGTGGCCGTTGATCAGCACCTTGCTCGAGCCCTCGGCCAGGTACTGCGGCGGCATCGGCGGGTGCTTGGTGCACAGCACCTTGTCGTCGGGGGCTTCCTGGGTGTTGGGCGCGGGGCTGGCGACGGTCGGCCGCCACATCTGCGAGAAGAAGCCCTTGGCCATGTCGAGGAAGGTTTCTTCCTGCTCCTCGGCCTGCGCGCCACCGCCACCGCCACTGGCCGGGGCGGAGGGAGCGGTGACCACGCCGGCCGCGCGCGCGGCGCGCATGCCGTTGGTCCTGGTGTTGGGCGAGCCACTGACGATGGTGGCCTGCACGGTCGGCGGGAACAGGGCGTTGCCGATGCCCTCGCATAATCGACTGAGCCCGGTGTCCGCGCCGGTCTTGGCCATGACCACGCCGACCACCAGGCCCACCACCGCGCCGAGCACGAAGCAGCCCAGGCCGCCAGTGGCCACGGTAATGCCCAGTGCCGCGGCCACCGCGGCGGTGGCCAGGGCGCCGATGGCGACGTTGGCGGCCACTTCCAGCACGCCGCCGATGATGTCGGCCATCACCGAGGTGTGCAGCAGCGCATCGCCCTCGCGGGCGGCCCAGAGTGCGTCGGACATCCGCTACGTCAGCCCAGGTTGTCGAAGGCGAGGGACTGCTTGAGCGCCGCCCAGTGCGTCGCCTCGGCCTCGCCCAGCGGGGTCGGCTTGACGTAGCTCAGGGCGAACATCTTGCGCGTGCCCGGCAGCACCAGCGCCAGCTGGTACTGGTAGACCTTCTCCTGGCCCTTGCTGAACTGGCTGCTCAGCTCGATCGCCTCGATCGGCTGCGCCGCGCCCACCTGGGTGGCGCGGGCCGGCTGGAACTGCAGGTCCTTGACCTGTTGCTGCAGGCGCTGCAACTGGCCGTCGAAGTTGCTCTGCAGGGTTTCGCCCTCTTCGAGCAGGCTGCGGCTGACGATCAGCGAGGTGCCCAGGGCCTCGAAGCGCAGGATGTTGATGCTGGTGTCGCGCACCTGCGCGTCGGGCAGGGCGAAGCGGAATTCGTTGAGGCGGTAACTCATGGTTCGGTCTCGTTACTTGCCGGCGCCGGGGAAGAGGGCCTTCACCGCGCCGTCGATGGTCGATTTCACGCCCTGGTTCTTCGGGTCGGTCTGGGCGCCGCTGCCCACGTTCAGGTCCAGGGTGCCGCCGGTGTTGATCTCGGCGTCGGCGTTGGCGTGGAAGCTGAACTGCTCGCAGCTGATGTTGATCTGCCCGCTGGCGTTGAGCTCGATCACGCTCTTGCCGCAGACCAGGCGCAGGTTCTCGCCGACTTCGATCAGGTAGCTGGTGCTGACGCTGTCGGTCTTGCTGGCGCCGACCAGCAGCATGTCGTCGCGGCGCACGGCGCGGATGCGGTCCTGGCCGATGGTGATGGTCTCGAGCATGCCGACGGTCTGGTTGCGGTTGATGCCCACCGACAGCGTCTCGCTCTGCTCGACCACGGTGTCCATGTTGCGCTCGGCGTGCACGTACAGCTGTTCGGCGCCCTTCTTGTCCTCCATGCGGATTTCATTGAAGTTGGCCGGGCTGCCGCCCTTGCTCGAGCGGCTCTTCATGCCGCTCTGGGTGGCGCCGCCGGGCAGGTCGTAGGGCACCGTCTGTTCGGCGTTGTACACCCGCCCGGTGATGATCGGCCGGTCGGGGTCGCCTTCGAGGAAGCTGACGATGACCTCCTGGCCGATCCGCGGCACCTGGATCGAGCCCCAGTTCTTGCCCGCCGTGGCTTGCGATACGCGGATCCAGCACGAGCTGTTCTCGTTGGACTGGTCGTGGCGGTCCCAGTGGAAGTGCACCTTGACCCGGCCGTACTGGTCGGTCCAGATCTCCTCGCCGGACGGGCCGACCACCACGGCGGTCTGCGGCCCCTTGACGATCGGCCGCAGGGTGCTGCCCACCGGGCGGTAGCTCTGCTGCGCATCGATGCAGCTGAGGTTGCTTTCGAACTGCGCCGCGCCGCTGCCGCCACCGCTTTCCAGGCGCTCCTGGTGCACGTAGTAGCGGGCGGCGACGATCAGGTACTCGCGGTTCTGGTCCTGGCGGCTGAAGTTGCTCAGGCTGAACAGGTGACCGCTGCCCAGGCCCCGGGCATTGCCGCGCAGCTCGACCCGCTCGTGCAGGCTCTGCAGCGACTCCAGGCGGGTGCGCGCGTAATGCTCGCCGTCCTGGGTCTGCTCATAGGCGCCGGGGTAGTCGTACAGTGGGTAGTCGCTGGCCTGGTGCGGGCGCGGCATGGCCGAGCGCACGTCGATGCGCGCGCTGGGGCGCTGGAAGTCATAGTCGTTGAGCTCCAGGGAGCCCGACTGGACTTCCTGGGCCAGGTGCCAGTCGTTGATATGGTCGCGCTCGCGGTGCTGGCCGTCCGGCGGGTAGTAGGGCACGGTCTCGTAGCCTGGTGCCTTCTGGTGCGCGCCGTAGGCGTCGGCCAGCACCAGCACGTGGCGCTCCTGTTCGTGGCGGAAGAAGTAGTAGATGCCTTCTTCCTCCATCAGGCGGCTGACGAAGTCGAAGCTGGTCTCGCGGTACTGCACGCAGTACTCGCGCTCGCGGTAGTTGCGGCTGAGCAGGTCCTCGAAATCCGAGAAGCCCAGGTCGCGGAACACCTGCTTGATGATCTGCGGCGCGCTCAGGTGCTGGAAGATCCGGCAGTCGCTGGTGCGCGTCAGCAGCCACAGCCACGGACGCAGGGTGACCCGGTAGGCGGCGAACTGGCCCTGGTCCACCGACTGGCTGCAGCGGGCGACGATGCCGTGGAAGTGCCGCGAGGTGCCGACGCTCTGCTGCACGCTCAGGCTCATGGGCTTGCCCAGCAGCTGGTTGAGGTCGATGGCCGGGTCGTCGCTGGTCAACTGCAGCTCGTAGTCGAACAGGCGGCCGAGCTCCTCGCTGCCGCCCATCTCGGCAAGGATCAGCTTGTCCGGCCCCAGGGGGCTGTTGATCTGCGCCAGGCGCGTGAACTGCTTGAACAGCATGGTCGGTCCTGTCAGTCGGCGGCGCCGAAGTCATAGTGCAGGTCGTTGTCGCGGCGGCTGATGCTGACGCTGGCCAGCGGCTTGCCCTCGAGCAGGCGGGTGAGGAACTCGCGGCTCATGTCCGGCAGCAGGCCGTTGGTGAGGATGGCGTCGATCATGCGGCCACCGCTCTCGGTCTCGGTGCAGCGCGAGACGATCAGGTCGATCACGTCGTCGTCGTAGGCGAAGCCGACTTTGTGGGTACCTTCCACGCGCTTGCGGATGCGCTCCAGCTGCAGGCGGGTGATGGCCTTGAGCATGGCGTCGCTGAGCGGGTAGTAGGGAATGGTCACCAGGCGGCCGAGCAGCGCCGGTGGGAAGATCTCCAGCAACGGCTTGCGCAGCGAGGTGGCCACGGCTTCCGGATCGGGCAGCGCTTGAGGATCCTTGCAAGTGTTGGCGATCAGCTCGGTGCCGGCGTTGGTGGTGAGCAGGATCAGGGTATTTCGGAAGTCGATCTGGCGGCCTTCGCCGTCCTCCATCACGCCCTTGTCGAATACCTGGAAGAAGATCTCGTGCACGTCCGGGTGGGCTTTCTCCACCTCGTCCAGCAGCACCACGCTGTAGGGCCTGCGGCGCACCGCCTCGGTCAGCACACCGCCCTCGCCGTAGCCGACGTAGCCGGGCGGGGCGCCCTTGAGGGTGGAGACGGTGTGGGCTTCCTGGAACTCGCTCATGTTGATGGTGATCAGGTTCTGCTCACCGCCGTACATCGCTTCGGCCAGGGCCAGGGCGGTTTCGGTCTTGCCCACGCCGGAAGTGCCGGCGAGCATGAACACGCCGATGGGTTTGTTCGGGTTGTCCAGGCCTGCGCGGGAGGTCTGGATGCGCTTGGCGATCATCTTCAGCGCGTGGTCCTGGCCGATGATGCGCTTGGCCAGGTGCGAGTCGAGGTTGAGTACGGTCTCGATTTCGTTGCGCGCCATGCGCCCGACCGGAATGCCGGTCCAGTCGGCGACCACCGAGGCCACCGCCTGGTAGTCCACGGTCGGCAGGATCAGCGGGCTCTCGCCTTGCAGCTGGCTCAGGCGCTGCTGCAGGTCGACGAGTTTTTCGCGCAGCTCATGGCTGCCCTGCACGTCCACTTCCTGATCGACCACGCCGACCTGTTCACGCAGTTGCGCGCGGGTGGCCAGCAGCTCGTCGACCAGGGCTTTCTCCTCGGCCCAACGGCTTTCCAGGGCGGCCAGGCGCTCGCGCTCCTCGGCCAGCAGGCTGTCGGCCTGGGCCTGGCGCTGCTCGGTCTTCACCCCGATGGCGGCCTCACGGGCGATGATCTGCAGCTCGACTTCCAGCGCCTCGATGCGTCGGCGGCTGTCATCCACCTCGGCTGGCACCGCGTGCAGGCTGATGGCCACGCGGGCGCAGGCGGTGTCGAGCAGGCTCACCGACTTGTCCGGCAACTGGCGTGCCGGAATGTAGCGGTGCGACAGCTTCACGGCGGCTTCCAGCGCTTCGTCGAGGATCTGCACCTGATGGTGCTTCTCCATGGTCGAGGCCACGCCGCGCATCATCAGCAGCGCCTTGGCTTCGCTCGGCTCGTCGACCTGGACCACCTGGAAGCGGCGGGTCAGGGCCGGGTCCTTCTCGATGTGTTTCTTGTACTCGGCCCAGGTGGTCGCGGCCACGGTGCGCAGGCTGCCACGGGCCAGGGCCGGCTTGAGCAGGTTGGCGGCGTCACCGGTGCCGGCCGCGCCGCCGGCGCCGACCAGGGTGTGGGCTTCGTCGATGAACAGGATGATCGGCTTGGGCGAGGCTTGCACGTCCTCGATCACCTGGCGCAGGCGCTGTTCGAACTCGCCCTTCATGCTGGCGCCGGCCTGCAGCAGGCCGACGTCCAGGCTGCGCAGCTCGACGTCCTTCAGTGCCGGCGGCACGTCGCCGGCGACGATGCGCAGGGCGAAGCCTTCGACCACGGCGGTCTTGCCGACGCCGGCCTCGCCGGTGAGGATCGGGTTGTTCTGGCGGCGACGCATGAGGATGTCGACCAGCTGGCGGATCTCCTCGTCACGGCCGACGATGGGGTCGAGCTTGCCGCTGCGGGCCTGCTCGGTGAGGTCGACGGTGAAGCGCTTGAGCGCCTCCTGCTTGCCCATCGCCGCCGGGGCCACGGCGCCGCTGGCCTCGCCCGGCGCGGCGGCGCTGAAGCCGTCGCTGGCGGCCAGGTTGTTTTCCGGCGAGTCGCCAACGTACTCGTCGAAGCGCTCGCTCAGGGCTTCGATCTTCAGCTTGGCGAACTCGCTGGACAGCCCCAGCAGCGCATTGCGCAGGCTCGGGGTCTTGAGGATGCCGACCAGCAGGTAGCCGGTGCGCACCTGG
The DNA here is from genome assembly GCF_016861355.2 of Pseudomonas sp. RtIB026. Taxonomy (NCBI): domain Bacteria; kingdom Pseudomonadati; phylum Pseudomonadota; class Gammaproteobacteria; order Pseudomonadales; family Pseudomonadaceae; genus Pseudomonas; species Pseudomonas sp. RtIB026. The sequence goes on from NZ_AP023348.2 coordinate 935,459, forward strand.
CTTTCGCCGAACATCAGGCTGCCGTAGACCCAGCCGCGCTCGACGGCCTCTTCCACCTGGGAGGACAGGTCGGTGATCGAGGTCGAGCCCCGTGGCAGGCGGTCCAGCGCGTCGGTCAGGTCGCGCGCCAGGCGCGCCGGCTCGACGTTGAACTGACGGATGATGCGGTGCAGGTCGCTGTCTTGCAGTTGCAGCAATTGGTGCAGCCAGTGCGCCAGCTCGACATAGGGGTTGCCCCGCAGTTTGCAGAACACCGTGGCCGCCTCGATGGCCTTGTAGGCGACGCTGTTGAGTTTGCCGAACAGCGCGGCGCGGCTGATTTCACCCATGGTCCTGACTCCTTGTGAGGGGGGCGGCGACTGGCTGGTCGGCGTAGTACCGGGCCAGCTTCAGGTCGCGTGCATCGTGCGAGGGGCGGCCGAGCCAGGTGTCGAACCCCAGGCGCTGACCGGCATTGAGTTGCAGCGCGGGCACCTGGCCCTGCGCGAGGATGAGGTTGAGGTCCCAGTCCAGTTCCTGGCCCAGGTACTCGGCGACCCAGGCCGCCAGCTCGACGAACGCCTGCCCGCCGGGGAGCAGGGCGTGGTACTGGTCGAGGGTCAGCGGGCCCAGGCACAGGCGGAACTTGTGCTGGCGGTCCCAGACGTAGCGGCCCAGGCACAGGTCGACGCCCAGGCGGTTGGCGCGTACGCCGAGCTGGCTGCGCTCGGGCAGCTCCAGCCACTGGCCGACGTACTCCTCGAGCTTTACCGGCACGCCGAAATAGCTCGACAGGATGCTGCACAGGCCGTCCGGGTAGCGGGTCTGCGCCGCCAGGTGGCCGGACCAGTGCAGCTTGGCGCTGTCGGCCAGCGGCCCCTGGCCTTGCAGTTCCGGCTGGCCGCGGCCGCTGAGGGCTGCCAGGCGCGCGGCCCAGTAGTCGTCGCCGGGGCGGTCGTGGCTGACGGTCGGCCGGGCCTCGGCCCAGGCGCGGTAGAACAGGCTCAGCAGGCGGTGGTGGAAGATGTCGAGGAAGCGCTTGCTGGTCGGGTCGGCGTGGTTGCGCTGGCGCTCGCGCATGTACTCGGTCAGGTGTAGCGGCAGCGGACCATTGGGGCCGCCGAGGCCGAAGAAGAATTGCTCCAGGCGCGCCGGCTGATCGTCGTTGGCCGTGACCGAGGCCAGCGTCGCCGGGGCGAAGCTGCAATCCAGGCGCTGGCCCAGGCGCACCGGCTCATCGGCCAGGCGCAGCGAATGGCCGAAGCGCGGCAGCTCGGGGTTTTCCGCCTCGAGGCGGCGCAACGCCTGGAAGAAGTCGTACTCCCAGGGCTCTGCCTGCATGGCCTGTAGCGTGTTCACAGGGTCGGCCTGCGCCCGGGCTTGGCTTTCCAGCGCATGATCTCGCCACGTTCGCTGGTGCGCAGCACGGTTTCGGTGAAGCTGTTGATCGACACGTAGCGGGTCAGGAAACGCTCGAACACCGCGCCCAGGAGGAACACGCCGGTGCCGCGGAAGGCGTTTTCGTCGAACGTCAGGGTAATCTCCAGACCGCGGCCGAAGACGATCGGCCCGGGCATCGGCAGGCGCCGGGTGCAGGGCTTGCAGCTGACCTCGCGCAGGCCGTCGATCTGCAGTTGCAGGGCACTGTCCTGCTGGTCGCCGTACAGGCGCAGCAGTTCGCGCAGGGCGGCGGCGCCCTGGCCCTGCTCGGCCAGGGACAGGTAGTTCAGCGACAGTTGGCTGATCAGGCGCCAGGCCCGGTTGTCGTGGGCATGGCTGGCCTTCGGTCGGCTGGGGCCGGCCAGGCAGCGCACGGCGGACACCGGCGCGCTGTCGGCCAGGCTGAAGTCGCTGCGCCCGTCGCCGACGTTCATGAACAGCGGCAGGTCGCGGTTGCTGCACAGCGCGCTGATGCCCAGCTGGCGCAGGTCGTGGCGGTACGGCGCCTGGTGGCCGTCGACCAGGCTGACGAAGGTCTCGCTGCCCATGTAGCTGGAGCGCGTGCCGTTGCGTCGCTGCTCGCTGGACAGCACCCGTGGCTCGCGGCGGACGATGTAGTAGGCCTGGTCACGGCCGTAGCGCGACGGGTCGCGCACGGCGTAGAACGGCAGGAACGCCTGGTCCGGCCCGGTGCCGTGGCCGCTGACCTGCTGCAGCGAGTGGATCTCGAAGTCGGTAGGCCGGGTGCGGTCGGCGATCACATGGTGCTCGTGGACCCGGTCGGTCAGGTGGATGCGGTCGACCCGGCGCGGGAACAGGTTGATCGCCGGGGTGCAGAACGGCACGAACTGCGCGCTGCCCACGCTGCTTTCCAGCGCGGCGTCGAAGCGCTCGAACAGCACCAGCAGCTCCAGTTCCTGGCCATCGCAACGTTTGACCGCGCGCTCCAGCCCGGCGAAATCGACGAACAGGAAACGCTGCGGCAGGGCGAAGTACTCCTGCAACAGGCGATAGCCCTGGAACGCCTGGGGCACCACCGGCAACGCCGCTTCGCGGTCGTCGAAGCCGCACGGCAGCAAGGCCTGCTCGACCGGGATGCGCTCGACCCAGTCGGCCCCCGGCTGACGCACGAACACCGCGCAGGCGCTGCCCAGCAGTTGTTCGTACAGACGGAATGGGGTTTCGTCGGCGCCATTGAGGTACAGCGGCAGGTGCGTCAGCGGCAGGCTGTTGAACGGGATTTCCGCGCCGCTGCGCAAGGTCAGGCGCAGCCCGGCGCGGGCCTTCGGTTCGCTGGCGGCCAGGCGCCCGAGCACGGCGCCGGGGTTGCCGAAGTATTCGGCGCGGGCCACCTGCAGCGGCCACAGGGTGACGTCCTGGGTGCTGCGGAATTCGCACGGTGTCTGTGAGTTGCGACCGAGATTGGCGCGCAGCACGCTGCTGCGAGGCAGTTGAAAACCGGCGGCCAGCGAGCCCTCGTCGGGGTCGGTCTGCAGTTGCACCACGGTCATCGACGGGGTTGGTGCCAGGTAGTGCGGGTAGGCGATTTCCAGCAGGTTGTGGGTGAAGGTCGGGTACTCGGCATCGAGCTTGAGCTGCACGCGCGCAGTGAGGTAGGCGAAACCTTCCAGCAGGCGCTCGACATAGGGGTCGGCGCATTCGATCCCGGACAGCGTCAGGCGCCCGGCAATCTTCGGGTATTCCTTGGCGAACTCGGCGGCACCCTCGCGGATGTGCTGCAGCTCCTGGTTGTACAGTTCGAGCAGGCGCGGGTTCATGCGCGTCTCCGGCGGTCGGCGGGGGCCACGCGCACGTGCCCGGACTCCAGGTCCACGTCGGTCTGCAACAGCAGCGGCAAGGCCGCCGGCTGGGCCCACAGGTCGCCTTCGATCTCGAAGCTCAGGGCGTTGGCGTTCATCTCGCCGGGCGCGGCCTGGGCGCGCACCTTCAGGGTATGGGCGAGGATACGCGGCTCGTAGGTGGCGATGGCCTGGTGGATGATGCGTTCGAGCGCGTTGAGGTCGATGTTCGACGCGCTGTTGCCGGCCAGGGCCGGCAGGCCGTAGTTGATCACCGAGGCGCCGGCCGGGGAGTTCAACGTGGCGCCGGTATCGAGCAATGAGGTGGTATTGAGCAGCCAGGCCAGGTCGCGCAGCACCGAGGCCTTGAGCTGCTGCAGGCTGAGCACGCGCTTGTCGGGGGCTTCCTGCGGATTGCCCGGGTCGTCGTCGGTCAGGCGATCCAGCAGCGAGGGCTGCAGGCGGTCGCGGGTGGCGATCTCGGCTACCACTGGAACAGCCCCACGAAGTCCTTCTGATCTACAGGGCCTGTCGAGCAACTGCCACCCTTCGCGAGAATCGAAGGCTCAAGGCTGGCCCCTACCAGGCGTACGGCCTGATACTGGCTATTGCACCGGCCGGGCTGCGACGGGTCGGCCTCCACATGGCTGACGATGATGATCTGCGAACCATTGAAATGCTCGACGCGAGGCTTGCCAGTCAGCCGCTCCGGACTGAGCTGGCAGGGCCAAGGCATGTCCAGCTCAAGCAACGACTGATCGGCCTTGCGCAATGCGCAGCGACCTTCGTGGTTCACCAACGACAGCGTCTGGGCCGCAAGATTGACCTGAAGGTCTTGGGGGGTGCCAGTCGAGCTCTGCTGAGCGCATGCATTCAGGGCAAGCGCGATCAACAGGCCAGGGACGACTTTGCGCAGTCTTTTCATTTCAGCTCCCAGAACCATACAGCCTTGGAGCGATGGGCCTGGTCGGCAAAGTAGCCGGTTACCCGACCTCGATCCCAGAGGTCGATGTGATCGCCAGTGCGGTTCTCGTATGACTGCCCTGCACGGGCGAAGCAGTCCTTGAAAAAGATGATGCCGCGTTTCTCATTGAGTTTCAGACGGTCATTCGCACTGCCACTCAGTTGCAGAGGCGCGCCGAGATGGTGTTTCCACAGCCAGTTCGCCAGTGACTCCGCGCCCCTGGCGTGGTCATGGGCACAGCGTGGCTCGCTGTAGGTTCTGGCATTGACCTTGATCGTGTGTTCACCATTGAGGGCGATGCTCATGCGGATGGCGCACTGGTTGTCCCAGCCTCCATCGCAAGGCGAGGATTCGCTCGGATAGGCATTCCACAGATTGATGAAGGAAGGCTTGGCCATGATGTTCACCGTGGGCGGGTGAGGCGTGGGGAAGGGCGCCCGCGCCGCCTGGGGCGGCACGGGCGCGGTCGGTCAGATCTTGACGTTGGAGCGGATGTTCCAGCCGTACTTGATCGGGCCGCCTTCCTTGGTGCCGTCGGCCTTCTGCGGCTGGTAGTCGACAGTGACCTTGGCGAAGTTCAGGGTCACGTTCTCGGTCAGGCGGTCGTCGCTGCCCGAGCCGCCGGTGCTCAGCGAGCTGATGATCACCTCTTCGAGGTTGATGATCAGGTACTCGACCTGGCTTTCACCACCGGCCTTGCGCACGGTCAGCTTGACCTTGTCGATGTGCTTGCCGCTGGAGCAGTGGGCCATCAGGTTGGGGCTGGATTTATCGATGTACTTGGTGATCGACAGGTCCTGGATGTTGACCTTGCCCGAGCCGCCACCGCTGCCCAGGTGCATGTTGCCGGACTGGGACATGCCCCAGCTCCAGTTGAGCACGTCGATTTCGTCCTTGTGGGCCTTGTCGTGGGACTCGCCCTTGATGTCGCCGATCTTGATGAAAATATCTACAGCCATGATGTCCTCGGAATTTCCAGTCGGTTGGCGGTGCTATTGGGGCTGCTGTGCAGCCCATCGCGGGACAAGCCCGCTCCTACAGGATTTGTGCAGCCTTTGTAGGAGCGGGCTTGTCCCGCGATGGGGCGCGCAGCGGCCCCGTTCAGGCTTAGGCCCCTTTGGCCGAAGGCAGCTTCGACACCAGGCGCAGCGACACGGTCAGCCCTTCGAGCTGGTAGTGCGGGCGCAGGTAGAAGCGCGAGTTGTAGTAACCCGGGTTGCCTTCGACTTCCTCGACCACCACTTCGGCGGCCGCCAGCGGGTGCTGGGCCTTGGTGGTCTCGGTGGAGTGCGCCGGGTCGCCGTCGACGTAGTTGAGGATCCAGTCCTGCAGCCAGCGCTGCATCTCGTCCTTTTCCTTGAACGAGCCGATCTTGTCGCGAACGATGCACTTCAGGTAATGGGCGAAGCGGCAGGTGGCGAACAGGTACGGCAGGCGCGCGGCCAGGTTGGCGTTGGCGGTGGCGTCCGGGTCGTCGTATTCGGCCGGCTTCTGCAGCGACTGGGCGCCGATGAAGGCGGCGAAGTCGGTGTTTTTCTTGTGCAGCAGCGGCATGAAGCCGTTCTTCGCCAGCTCCGCCTCGCGCCGGTCGGAGATGGCGATCTCGGTCGGGCACTTCATGTCCACGCCACCGTCGTCGGTGGGGAAGGTGTGCGCCGGCAAGCCTTCGACTTCGCCGCCGGATTCCACGCCGCGGATACGCGAGCACCAGCCGTAATGCTTGAACGAACGGTTGATGTTCACCGCCATGGCGTAGGCGGCGTTGGCCCAGGTGTACTTGCTGCTGTCGGCGCCGTCGGTGTCTTCTTCGAAGGCGAAGGCCTCCACCGGGTCGGTCTTGGCGCCGTAGGGCAGGCGCGCCAGGAAGCGCGGCATGGTCAGGCCGATGTAGCGCGAGTCTTCCGATTCGCGCAGCGAGCGCCAGCCGGCGTATTCCGGGGTGGTGAAGATCTTGGTCAGGTCGCGCGGGTTGGACAGCTCCTGCCACGAGCCCATGCCCATCACCGTCGGCGAGGCGGCGGAGATGAACGGCGCGTGCATCGAGGCGCAGACCTTGGACACTTCGCCCAGCAGCTCGACGTCGGGTGGCGACTGGTCGAAGTAGTAGTCGCCCACCAGGCAGCCGTAGGGCTCGCCACCGAACTGGCCGTATTCCTCTTCGTAGAGCTTCTTGAACACCGGGCTCTGGTCCCAGGCGGTGCCCTTGAACTTCTTCAGGGTCTTGTGCAGGTCGTTCTTCGAGATGTTGAGCACGCGGATCTTCAGCTGCTCGTCGCTCTCGGTGTTGTTGACCAGGTAGTGCAGGCCGCGCCAGGCGCTTTCCAGTTTCTGGAAGTCATCGTGGTGGATGATCTGGTTGACCTGGGCGGTGAGCTTGGCGTCGATGGCGGCAATGATCTGCTCGATCGAGCCGATGGCATCGTTGGACACCAGGCTGGTCTGCGCCAGGGCCTGCTCGGCGAGGGTGCGCACGGCGCTCTCGACGGCTTCCTTGGCCCGCTCGGTCTTGGGCTTGAATTCCTGCAGCAGGAGACTGGCGAACTCGCTCGGGTCCTGGGTGGCCGCCTGCGGGGCCTGGCTGTCGCGCAACGGATCGTTCATGGTCGGTCTCCTCAGGCCTTCGGCTCGGTGTCGGCAGGTTTCGGCGCGCTGGCCAGGGCCTGGAGCAGGGCCGGGTCCTTGATGGCCTTGAGGATGATGTCCTCGGCGCCGGTCTTGCCGTCCATGTAGGTCAGCAGGTTGGCCAGCTGGGTGCGGGCCTCGAGCAGCTGGTTCAGGGCATCGACCTTGCGCGCCACGGCGGCGGGGCTGAAGTCGTCCATGCTCTCGAAGGTGATGTCCAGGCTCAGGTTGCCTTCACCGGTCAGCTCGTTGGGCACGTTGAACGCCACGCGGGGCTTCATGGCCTTCAGGCGCGAGTCGAAGTTGTCGACGTCGATCTCCAGGAACTTGCGGTCGGCCACGGCCGGCAGTGGCTCGGCGGGCTTGCCGGCGAGGTCCGAGAGCACGCCCATGACGAAGGGCAGCTGGACCTTCTTCTCGGCGCCGTACAGCTCGACGTCGTATTCGATCTGCACTCGCGGCGCACGGTTGCGCGCGATGAATTTCTGGGAGCTGTCTTTCGCCACGTTGTTCCTCCTGGTCGCCGGTACGGCGGCTCTGTTTGTTGCGGGCGTCGGTGTTTAGGCGGCCGGAACGACGTCAGTCGTGTTCCGGGCCACGCAGGTTCTCGAATTGCGACATGCCATCGGGGATCAGGTCGCGGACGATGGTCGCGAAGTCGGCGTCGACCAGCTTCTTCGCCCGGCGCAGCAGCACCGGCAGCGGGCTGGAGGGCTCGTGGCGGGCGTAGTACTGGAGCACACGCTCGAGACTCTGCAGCACATCATCACGGCTGTTCACCTCGCCGGGGCGCGCCGCGACAGCCGCGGCACGTGGCGCGGCGACGGGCTGCGGGTCGTCATTGGCGCCGGGCGCCGTCACTTCGTCCATGCTCGCGCTGACCGGCGCCGAGCCTTCCGGGCTGTAGTCGGTCAGCACCTGCTGGACCTGGCGCAGCGGCTGGCGCAGGGCGGACAGGTCAACGCCGCTGGCCGAGCCGACCTGGTCGTTGACCCGGCTCTCGATGGTGTCCAGGGCTTCGCGGGCCAGTTGCAGGGCCTGGTGGCATTGCGCGAGCTGCTCGGGGTCGGCGTCGCGCAGGGCGGCGGCCAGTTCCTCGGCGCTCAACTGCTCGCTGGCGAAGTGCTGCACGCCCGCCGCATGCAGGGCGGCACGCAGGGTGACCGGGCCGAAGGTGCGCGAACGCACCAGCATGGCGTCGCGCAGCAGGGCGATGTTGGTGTCGCAGGTGAGTCCGGCCAGGGCGTTGACGCGCACGGTAGGGTCGTTGTCGTCGGCGGCGTCCAGCTGCGGGTGCAGGTGCAGCCAGTATTCGCCCAGCAGATCGCGGATCAGTTCGAGGCTCGCGGCCAGGCCCGGCAGGCCGTGCAGGGCCAGGTTGGCCTGGACCAGAAAGTGGGTGATGCGCAGGTCCTTGCTGCGTTGCAGCAGGCCTGTGCAGGACTGTTCGATGGCGCGCCACTGCGGCGGTTCGGCCGGCTGCACGGCGTCGCCCATCACACGCTCGGGGCGGCCCTGGGCATCACGTTCCAGTTGCAGGAAATCGGCATCGTATTCGAGGTCGTCGCCGCACGGAAAGTCTGCGGAAACAGCGGCGAGCAGCTGCGGTGAGTTCACCAGAAATCGATCTCCATATCGGCCCTTGGTGAGGGCGTCGTTTGCGCCAAGTTGCAAATGTGAAATGGCGCACAAACTTGTCAAAGAATGCGAAGTTGATATCACCGTGATATCACTTTGGCACTCTTAAGTTGCGCATTTATGGTTTATTTCCAAATTGCTGTCAAGGTAAGCTACGCGCCGCGAAGGCGACTGTGAACCAGTTGGCAGGTATTCGTGTCCATTGGTCAGGTGCCATCAAAGTGCCTTGCCGATAGGGTTTAATACGACCTTTCCGGGAAGCGAATTTCGGTGTGAGGCCCAGTATTTACAAGGGTTTAGCCGGAAAGTGGGGTCGGGCTCGCGAATCCACTCAAATGGATGTGTGAGTGTTTCATATATATGCAAGGAGGCGTGATGGCACTTTGCCTGACCATTACCAGTTATCACAAGATCACCCCTGGGCAATGCCCGGAGAAGTTGCTGGAAAACGGTGCCATCAGCGTAGGTCGTGCGGCGGATAATGACTGGGTACTTCCCGATCCGGAACGCCTTGTTTCTTCGAAACATTGTGTGATCCAGTTCAAGGATGGCCGCTATTACTTGACCGATAACAGCACCAACGGCGTGGAATTGGTGCATGCCGGTATTCGCCTGCGTCGCGGTAACAGCGAGCCGCTGATGGATGGCGAAGTTATTCGAATTGGCGATTACGAAATCCAGGCGCGCATCGACGCAGGCCTGTCGATTCCGCTCGCCGGGCAGCCGCAAGCCCACAGTTTCGAAGCCCTGATGGCCAACCAGGTGGCCGCCCCGAGCGCGCCCATCGTCGGCGCGCCGGCCGCATTCCTGCAGGGGGCGTCGAGCCACGATACCCTGCCGGACCTGTTCGACTTTCTTGGCCCCTCCAGCGTACCGCCGGTCAGCCAGCCGGACCATGTCCCCGCCCAGCAGCATGACTTCCGTCCGCCCACGCCGGTGGCGCCGCCGCCCGCGCCGGTGCCGGCCGTCATGCCCGCCGCGCCGGGCGTGATCCCTGACGACTGGAACCTGTTCGACGAAACCCCCGTCGTTGCCCCCCAGCCTGCGCCTGTCATCGCGCCGCCCCTGCCAGAGCCGATAGCGCCGGTGGCACCGGTCGTCACGCCTATGCCGGCGCCCACCGCCGTGTCGGCACCTGCGCCCGACCCGGTTGGCGCCGGCGATGCCTTGCTGCAGGCCTTCCTGCGTGGCGCGGGCATCGAGCACCTGCGTATCGACGCGGCCGATGCCGCCGCGCAGATGGAGGCGGTCGGGCGCAGCTACCGCCTGATGGTCGAAGGCCTGATCGATGTATTGCGCGCGCGCAGCAGCCTGAAGGGCGAGTTCCGCATGCAGCAGACCACCATCGCCCCGGTGCGCAACAACCCGCTGAAGTTCGCCCCCAACGCCGACGAAGCGCTGTTGCTGCTACTGCGCGAGGGCAACCAGGCGTTCATGGCCCCGGACCAGGCGGTGCGCGACAGTTTCGACGACCTGCGCGCCCACCAGCTGGCGGTGATGGCGGGTGTCGAGGCGGCCATCAAGCACCTGCTCGAGCGCTTCGAGCCGGCCCGCCTGGAGCAGCGCCTGGCGCCCGCCGCCGGGCTGGCCAAGCTGTTCGGCGGTTCGCGCCAGGCCCACTGCTGGCAGCAGTTCACCGAGCTCTACAGCCAGATTTCCCGGGAAGCCGAAGACGACTTCCAGGACCTGTTCGGTCGCGAGTTCAGTCGCGCCTACGAGGCCCATAGCCAACGCATTCAACGCTCCTGAGGCTAACGCCTGGAGCACAGGAAGAACACAGGACGTCATGAGGACGAGGATGAGTGCAACGAGACTGATCGCAGCCCTGGCCATGGTGCTGCTCAGTGCCTGCAGCAAGGACAGCCCGGTCGAGCCCGCCGTTACCGACGCGGCGCCGGCGGCCACGGGTATCACCCTGTACTTCAGTGCCGCGGCCGGGCTCAACCCGGGCGCTGGTGGCACGCCCGCGCCGGTGCGGGTACGCATCTACGAGTTGAAGAACAGCGCCGCCTTCGCCCGCGCCGACTATTTCGCCCTGGCCGAGCGTGCCCAGGCCACCCTGGCCGCCGACCTGATCGACCAGGACGAGGTCCTGCTCCAGCCCGGCGAGCAACTGCGCCTTGAGCGTCCGCTCGACCCGGCCACGCGCCAGGTCGGCCTGGTGGTCGGCTACCGCGAGGTCGACCAGGCCCAGTGGCGCAGCGTGCTGCCGGTGCCGCCTCGTGACTATCAGATCAGCCTCGATGTGCGCGCCGTGCGCAGCGCCGTGGCCACCCCACAACCTGAGCCTGCCCGCTAGGCAATCGGAGAACCCATGTCCTGGAACAATCGCGTGGTCTGGTCGGAAGGGATGTTCATCACCACCCAGCACTTCCAGCAGCACGACCGCTACCTGGAAAATTTCGTCGACGCCCGCAACCGGCCGCTCAGCGCCGCCGCCTGGGGTTTTTCCGAGCTGTTGGTCGACCAGGGCCTGCTGGCCCAGGGCAAGCTGGCGATCCTCAGCGCCCGTGGCCTGTTGCCGGACGGCACGCCGTTCGATATCCCGCGTGACGACCTGCCGCCTGCGCCGCTGGAAATTCCCGACGACCTGCGCAACGGCGTGATCTACCTGGGCCTGCCGCTCAAGCGCGCCGGTGCCCGCGATACCGTCGACGACGGTGAAACGCCCGACGGCGCGCGCTATGTCAGCCGTATCAGCGAAGTCCGCGACGACAACGCCCCGTTCGAGAACCGCGCGCCGTTGGCCCTGGGCAGCCGCGCCCTGCGCCTGCTGCGCGCCGAGGACGGCCTGAGCGACTATGCCGCACTGGGCGTGGTGCGCATCCGGGAGAAGCGCGCCGACCGTGCCCTGGTGCTGGATGACGGTTACATCCCGCCGCTGCTCGACGTGACCGCCAGCAACCTGCTGTCGGGGTTCCGTGGCGAACTGCTTGGCCTGCTGCACCAGCGCGGCGAGGCTTTGGCCGGGCGCGTGGTGGCTTCGGCCAACGGCGGTGCCTCGGAGATCGCCGACTTCATGCTGCTGCAACTGGTCAACCGCGCCCAGCCGCTGGTCGAGCACCTCAACCAGCTGACGCCGCTGCACCCCGAGCGGCTGTACAGCGAGCTGGTGGCCCTGGCCGGCGAGTTCGCCACCTTCACCCGTGAAGGTCGCCGCCCCGAGGCATATCCTGTGTACCAGCACGACGACCTGGCGGCCACCTTCGCCCCGGTGCTGGCCGCCCTGCGCGAGGCCCTGTCGATGCTGATCGACAGCAAGGCCGTGGCCATCCCGCTGGTCGAGAAGGCCTACGGCATCCATGTCGGCATGCTGGCCGACCGCAGCCTGCTCGACAGCGCCAGCTTCGTCCTGGTGGTGCGCGCCGATGTGCCCAGCGAGACCCTGCGCAGCCGCTTCGGCCAGCAGAGCAAAATCGGCGCGGTGGAGCACATCCGCGACCTGGTCAACCTGCAGTTGCCGGGCATCGGCCTGCTGCCGTTGCCGGTGGCGCCACGGCAGATTCCGTTCCATGCCGGTTCCACCTACTTCGAACTCGACCGGGGGAGCGAACACTGGAAGCAGCTGCAGCATTCCGGTGGTTTCGCCTTTTACGTCGCCGGCGAGTTCCCCGGCCTGAACCTGGCCTTCTGGGCGATTCGGGGGTGATGCCGGGTGCTCGACTTGAGAATGCCGGGACCGCGTTGCGGTCCTTTCGCGGCACAAGGCCGCTCCTACAGGGGAGCGCGAACGCCTGTAGGAGCGGCCTTGTGCCGCGAAAGGGCCGCAACGCGGCCCCCAATTCCACCCTCTATCCAAGGACCGGAGACTAAGCCGCGATGCAATCGGACGATCCGCTCGCCAATGACCGCACCCAGTTCATGCCGCGCCCTGGTGGCCGAGGCCCGCAGCCGGCCACACCGGGACCTGCGCAGGCGGCGCCGCCACCGCCCCTGAACGTGCCGGTCGAACCGCTGGCGCCGGGCCAGGCGGCGGGCCTGAACTCGCTGGAGCAGGCGGCCGGCCCGCTGCTGGCGCTGCTCACCCGCCTGCGCAATACCATTGCCCACCCGGCGCCGGCCAGCCTGCGAGCGCAGCTGTTGGCCTACCTGCGCCAGTTCGAGGAGCGCGCCGAGGCCGCCGGGGTCGCGCGCAACGAGGTGCTGCTGGCGCGCTACGCACTGTGCACCGCGCTCGACGAGGCAGTGCTCAGCACGCCGTGGGGCAGTGCCAGCGACTGGGGCAAGCAGAGTCTGCTGATCACCGTGCACAACGAGGCCTGGGGCGGCGAGAAGGTGTTCCAGCTGATGGAGCACTGCCTGCAGAGTCCGCGTGAGCGCCTGCACCTGCTGGAGCTGTTGTACCTGTGCACCAGCCTTGGTTTCGAAGGCCGCTACCGGGTGATGAACGGTGGCCGTGCCCAGCTCGAGGCCCTGCGCGAGCGCACCGCTGCGACTATCCGCAGCGCCCGTGGCGATATCGAGCGCGAGCTTTCGCCGCACTGGCGTGGCGTCACCGTGACCCGTGACCGCCTGGCGCAGTTCGTGCCGCCCTGGGTCGGCCTGGCCCTGGCCCTCGCGCTGTTGTTGCTGGTGCTGTTCGGTCTGCGCCTGAAGCTGGCCGCCGACGCCGAACCGGTGTTCCGTGGCATCCATGCCCTGGGCGAGATCCCGGTGCAGGCCATGGACCGCCCGGTGGTGCAGCCAAAGCCTGTCGAGCGCCCGCGTCTGGCCGGCTTCCTGGCTGAGGACATCAAGGCCGGCCGGGTCGCCGTGGAGGATGCGGTGGACCGCTCGGTGGTGACCATCCGCGGCGACGAGCTGTTCGCCTCGGCCAGCGCCAGCATCAAGGGTGACTTCGAACCGCTCATGCTGCGCATCGCCGAAGCCGTCGCCAAGGTCAAGGGCAACGTGAAAGTCACTGGCCACAGCGACAACCAGCGCATCGCCACGCTGCGCTTCCCGTCCAACTGGGCGTTGTCCCAGGCCCGTGCCGAGGAGGTGAAGAACCTGCTCGCCGCCCGCACCGGCCAGCCCGGGCGTTTCAGCGCCCAGGGCCTGAGCGACACCGAGCCGCTGGCGTCGAACGACAGCGCGCAGGGCCGGGCGAAGAATCGCCGGGTTGAAATCACCGTTCTGGCGGAGGGCGTCGAGTGAAGGCGTTTTTCAGTTTTGTCATTCGCTGGGTGGTCCCGGTGCTGGGCCTGCTCGCCCTCAGCCTGATCATCTGGTTCCTTGGTCCGCTGCTCGATGCGCTGGTGCCGGTCGCGCCGCGCCTGGTGCTGATCGTCCTGCTGTTCGCGGTGTGGATTGCCTACCGCGTGTGGCGCATCGTCCAGGCCCGGCGCCAGGCGGCCAAGGTGATGCAGAGCCTGGCTGCCGAGACCGCGCCTGACCCTGCCGGCGTTGCCACCGCCGAAGAGCTGGCGACCCTGCGCCAGCGCATGGATGAGGCCCTGACGCTGCTGAAGAAGGCGCGCCTGGGCGGTGATGAGCGGCGCAACCTGTACGAGCTGCCGTGGTACGTGATCATCGGTCCGCCCGGCTCGGGCAAGACCACCGCGCTGGTCAACTCCGGCCTGCATTTCCCGCTGGCGGCGCAGCTGGGCGAGGGCGCCATCCGTGGCGTGGGCGGTACGCGCAACTGCGACTGGTGGTTCACCGACCAGGCCGTGCTGCTGGACACCGCCGGCCGCTACACCACCCAGGACAGCCATGCCCAGGTGGACAAGGCGGCCTGGCTGGGCTTTCTCGACCTGCTCAAGACCCAGCGTTCACGTCGGCCCATCGACGGTGCCTTCATCGCCATCAGCCTGTCCGACCTGCTGCTGGGCAGCGACGCCGAGCGCGCCGCCCACGCGGCGGCGATCCGCACCCGCATCCAGGAGCTGTACAGCCAGCTGGGCGTGCGTTTCCCGATCTACCTGATGCTGACCAAGCTCGACCTGGTGCCGGGCTTCATGGAGTTCTTCGACAGCCTGAGCAAGGAAGAGCGCGCCCAGGTGTGGGGCATGACCTTCCCCCTGGATGACGGCCAGCACGGCGATGGCCCGCTGGCCCAGTTTGGCAGCGAGTTCGCCTTGCTCGAGCAGCGTCTCAACGAGCGTCTGGTGGAACGCCTGCAACAGGAACGCGACCCGGCGCGGCGCGACCTGGTCTACGGCTTCGTCCAGCAGTTCGCCGCCTTGCGCGGCAACCTCAAGACCTTCCTCGACGGCATCTTCAAGCCCAACGCCTTCGAAGCCCGCGCTCTGCTGCGCGGTGTGTATTTCACCAGCGGTACCCAGGAAGGCAGCCCCATCGACCGCCTGATCGGCAGCATGGCCCAGAGCATGGGCCTGGACCGTGCCCACCTGGCGCGGCAGAACGGCACCGGGCGCAGCTACTTCATCGAGAAGCTGTTCAGTGCCGTGGCCTTCGCCGAGCGCGGCCTGGTCGGCAGCAACCCCAAGGTCGAGCAGCGGCGCAAGTGGATCGCTCGCGGCGCCCTGGCCTTGAGCGTGGCCCTGGTGCTGGTGGTCGGCACCTTGTGGACCCTGAGCTACCGCGCCAACCAGCAGTACATCGCCGAGGTCGACGGCCGTCTCAAACCACTGGGCAAG
Organism: Pseudomonas sp. RtIB026; assembly: GCF_016861355.2. NCBI lineage: Bacteria > Pseudomonadati > Pseudomonadota > Gammaproteobacteria > Pseudomonadales > Pseudomonadaceae > Pseudomonas > Pseudomonas sp. RtIB026. The sequence continues at coordinate 950,482 of NZ_AP023348.2, forward strand.
AGCGTGCAGGAACTGAGCCCGGCCCAGCGCAACGTGGTCGACGTGCTGCCGTTGCTCAACGGCGTGCGCCGCCTGGCCGAGGATCCGCCCGGCTGGGCCGAGGGCCTGGGGCTGTACCAGGGCGACATGCTCGAAGGCGAGTCGGACAGCGTCTATCGCAAGTTGCTGATCGCCATCTTCGCCCCGCGCCTGGTCACCCGCATCGAAGAGCAGCTGTACGCCGGCGGCCCTTCGGACTACCTCTACGAGGGGCTCAAGGCTTACCTGATGCTGGCCGACGGCGAACACTACGACGCCGAGTTCATCAAGGCCTGGGTCACCCTCGACTGGGAGCGCAGCCTGCCTCGTGACCTGGCGCCGGACCTGCGCCAGGCCCTGGAGCAGCACCTGGCGGCGCTGTTCGACAAGCGCCCGCCCAATGCCCGTCTCGACCAGCGCCTGATCGACGACACCCGTCGCCAGCTGCAGCAGCTGCCGGTGGCCCAGCGTGTCTACGACCGGGTCAAGCGCCAGAAACTGCCGGCCGGGGTCGGCGACTTCCGGGTCAGCGACGCCGCCGGCCGCGATGCCGCGCTGGTGTTCCGCTTCAAGAACGGCAAGCCGCTGAGCGAGCCGCTGCCGGGCATCTTCACCGTCGAGGGTTACCGCAAGGCGTTCCTTGCCGCCAGCCTGGCCCACAGCGAGACCCTGGCCGAGGAGCGCTGGGTGCTGGGCCGCGAGGCCAGCGAGTCGGGTGATGCCAAGCGCCTGGCCGACGATGTGCTGCAGCTGTATTACCAGGACTACATCCGCCATTGGGATGCGTTGCTGGCGGACCTGGACTTCGTACCGATCACCAGCGTCGGCCAGGCCGCCGATGTGCTGCGGGTGCTGTCCGGGCCGACCTCGCCGATGAAGAAACTGCTGCAGGCGGCCGCCAAGGAGACCAACCTGGCGCAGCCGACCACCCTCGACAAGGTCCAGGCCAAGGCCGAACAGGCCGGTGTCGACCAGCTGCGCCAGCGCCTCGGCGGCCTGCTCGGTGATGCGCCGCTGCCCAGCGACAACCCGGCTGCCCGTGAGGTCGACCCGGTGACCGCGCACTTCGCCGAGCTGGCCGCGCTGGTGGAAACCGGCGAAGGACAGCCTGCTGCCATCGATGGCCTGCTCACCGACCTCAATGCCCTATACGTGCAGGTCAGCGCCATGGTCGGCGCCAGCGGCGACGCGCTGCTGGGCGAGGCCAAGAACCAGGCCCAGGCCGCCGCGCAGCGTGTCGCCCTGGGCGCCGCGCGCCAGCCCAAGGTGGTGCAGAACCTGGTGGGCTCGGTGCTCGGCTCGACCCACAACATCGTCATGGGCGGCGTGCGCAACCAGCTCAACGCCGCCTGGACCAGCGAAGTGGTGAACGTCTACCGCCAGTCCCTCAGCGGCCGTTATCCGCTGGTGGCTGGCAGCGCGCGGGACGCCACCCTGGAGGACTTCGGCCTGTTCTTCGGCGTCGGCGGGGTGATGGACAACTACTTCCGCAAGTACCTGCAACCCTACGTCAACACCTCGAGCACGCCGTGGAGCTGGCAACCGGGCGCGGCGCAGAAACTGGGGATCAACAGCAACGTGCTGTACACCTTCCAGCGCGCGGCGAGCATCCGCGATGCGTTCTTCCGCAACAGCAACGGTGTGCAGCCGGGCGTGCGTTTCGAGCTCAAGCCGGTGGCGATGGATGCGACCATCACCCAGTTCCTGCTTGACCTCGATGGCCAGCAGGTCAGCTACGACCACGGACCGAGCCGGCCGGTGGCGTTGCAGTGGCCGAACCCCAACAGCATCGGCGTGGTGCGCCTGTCGATCTCGCCGCCCTCGGCCACCGGCCGTTCCGGCCTGACCGTGGAAGGACCCTGGGCCTGGTTCCGCCTGCTCGACCAGTCCGACCTGGTGGCCGGCAGCTCGCCGGAGCGCTTCAACCTGCGCCTGCGCGTCGATGGCGCCAGCGTGTCCTACGAGCTGCGTGCCAGCAGCGCCTTCAACCCGTTCCGCAGCCGAGTGCTCAGCGGTTTCAGCCTGCCGGAGCACCTGTGAACGAAGTGGGTTTCTACGGAAAACTGGCCAGCCGCGGCGACTTCGTCAGCCGCGGCCTTCCAAACAGCTTCATCCAGCCCTGGGACCAGTGGCTGGCGGCGGGGATGCAGGCCAGCCAGCAGGCGCTGGGCGAGCGTTGGCTCGAGGCCTACCTGGTCAGCCCCTTGTGGCGTTTCGCCCTGGCGCCGGGGTTGTGCGGGCCCGAGGCGGTCATTGGTGTGCTGATGCCGAGCATCGACCGGGTCGGGCGGTATTTTCCGCTGGCCGTGGCCCAGGTGCTGGAGCCGGAGCAGCCGTTGGCGCCTGTGGTGGCCGGGGCCGAGGAGTGGTTCGAGGCGGTCGAGGTGGCATTGCTGGCGACGCTTGAGCCTGGGGCGGCCTTTGAGGGTTTTGAGGCTGCTTTGCAGCCTTTTCGCGGCGCGAGGCCGCTCCTACAAGGACCGCGTGTGACTGTCGGTGGGGTGCAGCGGTTGGATGCGACCACGCCGCAGGGGCGTGCGCTGGCGTTGGCCGAATGCGCCTGTGAGGGCATGAGCCTTTGGTGGGGCAGGGGTTCCGAACGTATCGCCCCGGGGTTGATGCGCTGCGCGGGTCTGCCCCGCAGCGAGGATTTCGCCGGGTTTCTACTGGGTAGCGAGGCGCGGACCGAATGACCGACATGCAGTACACAGCGGCCAGCTACAGCCATGTCGGCATGGTGCGCAAGATCAACGAGGACGCTTGCCTGGAGTTGACCTGGGCTGGCCTGTGGGCGGTGGCCGACGGCATGGGCGGCCATGCGGCGGGCGACTATGTCAGCAGCCTGGCCATGGACAGCCTGCGCAGCCTGCCGATGCTCGACTCGCTCGACGACTTCAGCGGCGAGGTGCGCGATGGCCTGGCCTGGGTCAACGGCATCGTGCGCGAGGAAACCGTGCGCCGTGGCGTGGCGATGATGGGCAGCACCGTGGTGGTGCTGGCGGCGCGTGGCGACCAGGCCATCGGCCTGTGGGCCGGCGACAGTCGCCTGTACCGCCTGCGCGATGGCCGCATCGAGCGCCTCAGCCATGACCACAGCTACGTCCAGGAGCTGCAGGACAGCGGCCTGCTCAACGAGGCCGAGGCGCGGGTGCACCCGCGCGGCAACATCGTCACCCGCGCCATCGGCGTCGAGGACGACCTCGACCTGCAGGCCGTGGCCCTGCAGGTGCGGCCCGGCGACACTTACCTGCTGTGCAGCGATGGCCTGAACAAGACCGCCGAGGACCACGAGATCGCCGAAGTGCTCGGCCACGCCGACCCTTACGAGGTGGTCCGCAGCCTGGTGCACCTGGGGCTGACCCGTGGCGCGCCGGACAACATCACCGCTGTGGTCGTCAAGGTGAACTGAAGACATCATGGACATGCAGATCCCCGGATTCGACATCGATCGCGAGCTTGGCCAAGGCGCCATGGCCAGCGTGTACCTCGCCACCCAGCGTTCCCTGGAACGCAAGGTGGCGCTGAAGATCATGGCTGCGAGCCTGGCCGCCGACCCAACCTTCTGCGAGCGCTTCCTGCGCGAAGGACGCACCCTGGCGCGGCTGGCGCACCCGAACATCGCCACCATCCACGACATCGGCAATGTCGGCGAGCTGTACTACATGGCCATGGAGTACCTGCCCAGCGGCACGCTCAAGGAGCGCATCGCCGATGGGCTGACGCCCGAGCAGGGCCTCGCCTACGTGCGCCAGATCGCCCAGGCGCTGGGTTATGCCCATGCCCAGGGCCTGGTGCACCGCGACGTCAAGCCGGCCAACATCCTGTTCCGCGCCGACGGCACTGCGGTGCTGTCGGACTTCGGCATCGCCAAGTCGCTGGATGACCGCACCCAGTTCACCCAGGCCGGCTTCGCCGTCGGCACGCCGAGCTACATGAGCCCGGAACAGGCGCGCGGCATGGAGATCGACGGCCGCGCCGACCTGTATGCGCTGGGCGTGGTGCTCTACGAGATCCTGGTCGGCAAGCTGCCGTACAGCGGCACCGACGCGCTGTCCACGGCGCTGGCGCACCTGACCGAGCCGCTGCCGGAACTGCCCATCGAGCACGGCCGCTACCAGGATATCCTGCGGGGCCTGCTGGCCAAGGATCCCAACGAGCGCTTCGCCGACGCGGCGGCGTTGCTGGCCGCGCTGGACCGCCTGACGGTCCAGGCGCCGGTCGAGGACAACGACAGCACATTGGTGCGTCCGCTGCCGATCCCGCCGCCGACCACCCCGCAACCGGTGTCCATCGACATTCCGCAGGCCGTTGCCGCTCCCGTGAGCGAGCCCGCCCGGCGGCCCGAACCCAAGCCCGCTCCCGCCGTGAAGTCCGGATCGAACAAACCGGCCAAGGCCGTGCTGGCGGTGGCGATCGCGGCGGCGCTGGGATTGGGTGGCGCGTTCTTCTGGCTGCTCGGCGGCAGTGACGCGCCCGCGCCAGAAACACCGGTGGCGCAGACGCCCGCCGACAGCGTGGCCCCCACCGAACCCAAGATCACACCCGTTGCCGCCTCGGACGATGGCCGCCCACTGCTGATGCCCGGCAAGAAGACCCTGTTCCAGCGTGTGCTGACCAAGCCCGACGCCCAGCTGGTGGCCCAGCCCGGCGATGCCTCGGGCGAGAAACTGCCGGCCTTCTCCGTGCTCTACGTCTACCAGCGCAAGGACGTCGGTGGCCAGGCCTGGGTCCAGGTCGGCGCCGCCAGCGACGGCCAGCGCGAGGGCTGGCTGCCGGCCGCGCAGACCAGCGACTGGAAACAGAGCCTGGTGCTCAAGTTCACCGAGCGCTCGGGCCGCTCGCCGGTGATGTTCATGCGTCAGGTGGACGATGTGCAGCACTTGCTCGACGACACCGCCCAGGCCCGCGACAGCCTGCTCAAGGCACAGAACCACCCCGACCAGGTGCCGCAGGTGATGGCCCTGGAACCGGCGGCCAGCGCCGTGCCGCAGAACCAGTTCTACCTGATGCCGATCTTCGACTACCGCGAAAGCTTCGACGCCGGCGGCCAGCCGGTACAGCTGCTCAACATCGCCTCGATCGACCCCGGCGCCAACGCCCGCGACAGCGCGCCCAAGGCGGCCGGCGTGGCGGCGGTCGGCGACAACAGCTTCCGCACCGGTATCGTCCTGGTGGTGGACACCTCGGTGTCCATGCAGCCGTATATCGACCGGGTGCGCCAGGTGGTCAGCGAGCTGCAGCAGCAACTGGCGGCCCGGGGCGAGCTGGACAGCGTCAGCTTCGGCCTGGTGGGTTTCCGCAACAACGTCAAGCGCACCCCGGGCCTCGCGTACTTGAGCAAGACCCTGGTCAGCCTGGAAGAGGGCCGCGATCCTGCGCGCTTCCTCAAGGCCGCCTCGCAGGTCAGGGCCACCAGCGTTTCCAGCCATTCGTTCAACGAGGACGCCTTCGCCGGGGTGATGCAGGCCGTCGAGGGCATGGACTGGTCCGGCTACGGTGGACGCCTCATCCTGCTGGTCAGCGATGCCGGCGCACTGCGCAAGAACGACCCGTTCAGCAGCACCCAGATGAACGAGGCCGAAGTGCGCCAGGCGGCGCTGAGCAAGCAGATCAAGATCTACGCCCTGCACCTGCGCACCCCGGCCGGGGTGAAGAACCACGGCGCGGCCGAAAGCCAGTACCGCGTGCTCACTGCCGACAGCAACCCGCAGATCGGCGACCTCTACGTCGGCGTGCCGGGGGGCGAGGTCGGCGTGTTCGGCGAGCGTGTGCGCGAGATCGGCTCGACCTTCGCCGAGCTGGTGCACCAGGTGCGCAACCAGCAACCACAGTCGGTGCCACTGCTGACCTCGGCCTCGGGGCTGGCGGCCAAGTCCCAGGCCATCGGCTATGCCATGCACATGGACTTCCTCGGCCGCCACGGTGCCAGCCAGGCGCCGCAGCTGATCAGTGCCTGGACCGCCGACCGCGACCTGACCAACCCGACGCTGCCCACCCTGCAGGTGTGCGTGATGCTCACCAAGCTGCAGCTCAACGACCTGCAGCAGTCGCTCAAGCTGATCGTCGATGCCGCGCGCAAGACCCGCAGCTCGCCGGGCGACTTCTTCAACGAGATCGCCAGCGCCAGCGCCTACATGAGCCGCGACCCCGGCGCCCTGCGCAAGGGCGCCAACCTGGCCCAGGGCGGGGTACTCGGCGAGTACCTCGATGGCCTGCCGTACCGCAGCAAGTCCCTGAGCATGACCCAGGACCTGTGGCTGTCGCTGTCGGTGGCCGAGCAGGAGGACTTCATCGACGAGCTGGACTCGAAGATCCGCCTGTACGAGACCTTCCACAACGACATGGCCAACTGGGTGCGCTTCGGCAACGCCGAGCCGGGTGACGCCCTGTACCGTGTCCCGCTGTCGACGCTGCCGTGATGATCCGCCTGGACGGGGTGCGCAAGACGCGCGGGCAGGGTGCCCAGCGTTACAGCCTGCAAGTCGACCGGCTGCACCTGGCCGTGGGCGAGCGGGTGGCGCTGGTCGGCCCCAGCGGCTGCGGCAAGAGCACCTTGCTCGACCTGCTGGCGCTGGTGCTGGCGCCGGATGTGGCAGAGGGCTTCGTCCTTGGTGGCGAGGATGTCGCCGGGCTGTGGCGCGGCCGGCAGCTTGATCGCCTGGCCAGCTGGCGCAGTCGCCACCTCGGCTATGTGCTGCAGGCGGGTGGGCTGCTGGGTTTTCTCGATGTGCGCGGCAACATCCGTCTGCCGCGCCAGTTGCTGGGGCTCGGTGATGACGGCAGCGTCGAGCGCCTGGCCGAAGCGCTGGATGTGCACGATCAACTGGGCAAGAAACCCGCCGCCCTGTCCCTCGGCCAGCGTCAGCGGGTCAGCTGCGCCCGTGCCCTGGCCCATGCCCCTACGCTGCTGCTGGCCGACGAGCCGACCGCCGCGCTGGACCCGGTCAACGCCGAGCGGGTGATGCAGCTGTTGCTGCGCGAGGCCGAGGCGCGCCAGGTGACCTGCGTGGTCGCCACCCACGACGAAGGCCTGGCCCGCCAAGCCGGGCTGACGGTGCTGCGCATGGCCTGCCGGCGCGAGGCCGACGGCGGCGTCACGGCAACCCTGGAGAGGGCCGCCTGATGCGCCCGCTGCTGATCGCCGGGCTGGCCTGGCAGGACTACCGCAACGATGCGCGGCTGTCGGCGTGCGGCGTGCTGGCGCTGGTGGCGGTGATTGCGCCGCTGCTGGTGCTGTTCGGCCTGAAGTTCGGCCTGGTCGGCAGTCTGACCGAGCGCCTGCAGCGCGACCCGGGCGTGCGCGAGATCATTCCCCTGGGCGGTGGACGCTTTCGCGCCGAGTTCATCGACGAACTGGCACAACGCCCGGGGGTGGCTTTCGCCATCCCGCGTACCCGACAAATCGCCGCCACCGCCGAACTGCTGTTGCCCGCCCACGGGCGTGGCCTGACGGTTGAAATGCTGCCCACCGCAGAGGGCGATCCCTTGCTGGCGCAGGTCGCTCCTCCGGCGGGGCTGCAACAGGTGGTGCTGAGCTTTACCGCCGCGGAAAAGCTCGGCGCCAGGGCCGGAGACGAGCTGCAGGCCAGCTTCAGCCGCCAGCAGGCCGGGCAGATGCAATGGCGCCAGACGCGCCTGCAGGTCACCAGCGTGTTGCCCCTGGCCGCGTTCGAGCGCGATGGCCTGTTCGCATCGTTGCAGTTGCTCGAGGCTGTCGAGGACTACCGTGATGGCCGCGCGGTGCCGGCACTGGAGTGGCAGGGCGAGGCGCAGGGCTCCGTGGCGCAGCGGGTGTACCCGGCGTTCCGCCTGTATGCCCGCGAACTGACCGACGTCGAGCCGCTGCGCCAGTTCTTCGCCGAACGCAAGCTGCTGGTCTCGACCCAGGCCGCACAGATCGCCCAGGTGCAGTCGCTCAGCCGCAACCTCGACCTGGTGTTCTGGATCATCGCCAGCCTGGCCGTGGCCGGCGCCGTGGCGGCCATCGCCGCGGGTGCGGTGGCGGCGGTGGAGCGCAAGCAGCGCGAGCTGGCGGTGCTGCGCCTGCTGGGCTTCGGCACCGCCACGCTGCTGTTGTTCGTGGTGCTCCAGGCGCTCTACAGCGGCCTTTTGGCTGCCGCCGTGGCGGGGTTGTTGTACCTGCTGGCCGAGCACGGCCTGAACCGACTTTTCATGCAGGTGCCCGGCGAGTTCGCCAGCCACCTGCTGCCCATGCACTACCTCGTTGCGTTGTGTGCCGTGCTGCTGGCCAGCACTGCCGCCGCCGCCCTGGGCGGCTGGCGGGTGGCGCGCATCGAGGCCTGCCAAGGAATACGTGATGTCTGATCGCCGCCTCGGGGCTGCCGCCCTGATCCTCACCGCGCTGAGCCTGGGAGCCTGCTCCCAGGCCGATGGCGACGACAAGGCCAAGCCGGCCGGGCAGCCCCAGGCCGGGGCCGACAGCAAGTTCGACAATCCCAAGCCGTTGCCGGGCGATGTCAGCCTGCCGCTGCCCTGTGGCGGCGAGTTGGTGCTGCGCAGCGTCTACGTATTGGCCCAGGGCAGCCTCGACGACCGCGAGGTCAACCTCGGCTACCCGTTCAGCGAAGGCGAGGCCGGCTACAAGCAGTCATTCATCTCCGGTTACCGACGCGATTTCATCAACGGCCAGTTCAGCCTGCAGGACCTGGCGCCGCAGTGGCAGAAGGCGGTTGGCCCGAGCCTGCCGAAGGTTGACAAAGGCAGCCCGCTTACGCCGATGATGTACTTCATCGGCAAGTACGAAGTGACCGCCCGCCAGTACGCCCAGGTGATGGCCCAGGCGCCGTCGCTGGCCGGCGGCGACGCGGCGCCGGCCTGTGAGGCGAACAACGACGCGGCGGGGCGCCTGCCCAAGGTCAAGCTGTCGCGCTTCGAGGCCGAGCGTTTCGCCGCCGTCTACAGTGCCTGGCTGATGAAGCACCATCGCGACCTGCTGCCGGTCAGTGGCCGTGGCAGCAAGGCCGAGGACGGTGGCACCGGTTTCGTGCGCCTGCCCACCGAAGTGGAGTGGGAGTTCGCCGCCCGTGGCGGTTCGGCGGTCAGCCGCCAGGAGCTGGAAGGGCGGTTGTTCCCGCGCAAGGTCGAAGGTGCCGACAGTGAAGGGCCGCTGGCCGACTTCGCGGTGTTCAACCAGGTCGCCGGTGGCACCGGGCAGGCGGCGCGGCTGATGCCGATTGGTACCAAGCAGCCCAACCCGCTGGGCTTGTTCGATGTGATCGGCAACGCCGCCGAGATGGTCCAGGAGTCGTTCCAGCTGGTCAACGCCGGGCGTCTGCAGGGTGCCTACGGTGGTTTCGTGGTCAAGGGCGGCAACTACCTCGAGGGCGAGGGCACCCTGTTCACCGGCATGCGCCGCGAATACCCACTGTTCGGCGCCGACGGCACCGAGCAGCGCAACGAGACCACTGGCTTTCGCGTAGCCATCGGCGCCCTGTCGGCGCCGCGTTCGCGCTACCAGGAGCTGTTCGAGCAGTGGCAGAAGGAAGGCCGGCTGGCCGGCCTGACCGACGACATCGAGGCCGCCCAGGACCCGACCAAGCGCCTGGACAGCATCATCGCCGCCGCCACCGACCCGCGCCAGCAGGCCGAACTCGGCCTGGTCAACGAAGAGCTCAAGCGCAACGTCTCGCTGATCGCCCGCCAGCGCGAAGAGGCCGCCGGCAACCTGATCCAGTCCGCCGCCCTGGTGGCCGAGACCGTCAACAACTACAACATCCGCCTGACCAACCTGCAGAACACCCAGGCCAAGGCCGAGGCCTCGGGCGACCAGACCAGCGCGCGCATGTACGGCGCCGCCATCGCCAATGGCCGCGCCGCCCTCGACGGCGCCGTGGCGATCTACATCGACAACCTGGCCAGCGGCACGCGCTACACCGACGCGGTGATCCAGGCGCAGTTCCAGCGGGTCAGGGAAGAGCTCAATCGCAAGCCGGTCCTGGGCAACAGCCTGGTGACCCGCGCCACCCTGTTCGTCCGCCACGTCGGGGAGTACCGCCAGAACCGGCGGGCCGATCCGGCGACGATCCTCAAGGAGCTGCTGGCATCGGCCGCCCCGCGACCCTAAGGACAGCTTCGACAGAAAGGACTCCCGGGAGGCACGAAGCCCCCGGATACCGAGAAACCCAAGAAGAGAAACCAGACCATGTTCACCCGCAAACCCCTGATCACTGCATCCCAGGCCCGTACCGCGCTGCTGCTGGCAGCCGGTTTCAGCACCGTGCTGTTGAGCGGTTGCGCCAGCTCGCCCGTGTCCAAGGTCGGCGCCACGACCAAGGTCGAGTACTACCCCAACTGCTACGAGCCGGTGCAGCACCTGCGCTCCACCGACGGTGACATGACCCGCTCGGTCGCCACCGGCGCGCTGCTCGGCGCGGTCGGCGGTGCCCTGACCGGCGCCCTGGTCGACAAGGAAAACCGTGGTCGCAATGCTGCCATCGGTGCCGCCGGTGGCGCCCTGGTCGGTGGCGCGGCCGGTTATTACACCGAGCGTCAGAAGCAGATCAGCGACGACAAGCAGCGCATCGCCTCGTACGCCACCGATATCGACAAGAGCGCCGCTGACCTGGACCGCACCACGGCCTACGCCAAGTCGTCGCAGTCCTGCTACCAGCGCGAGTTCGCCAGCCTGATCCAGAACCGCAAGTCTGGCCGCATCAACGACACCGAGGGGCGCAAGCGCCTGGCCGAGATCGTCGCCGGCCTGCAGGAGTCGAACAACCTGCTGACCACTGTGAACGGGCGTCTGGGTGAAAACCTGAACAACTACACCCAGGCCTACGAGCAGGACCTCAAGCAGGTTGGCGTCGCGCGCACCGACGTGGTTGCCGTGGCCGAGCCGCCGAAAGTGGCGACCACCGGCAAGAAGAAGGACGTGAAGAAGGTCCAGCCGGCCAAGAAGGTGACCAAGGACGTGCCGCAGGAAGCCGTGGCCACCGAGAAGACCCTGCAGAACGCCAACGGCAAGAAAGCCGAGGCCCAGCAGGTGGCCAAGGCCGGTACCGACCAGGTTAACGCCATGTGCCGCAACCCGGACATGGGTGACTGGGCGCCGGTGCCGTGCCCGAACGTGTGATCCGTTAAAGCCGCTCGCCGACCTGTGTAGGAGCGGGCTTGCCCCGCGATTGCGATGGTGAATGTACCGGCGCAATCGCGGGCAAGCCCGCTCTCACAAGGGTGCGATACAGCCGCTATTTGTGTAAGGAAACCACCCCGTGACAGATCTTCTGGTCAACTCCCTGGCCAACAACTCCCAGTTCCTCGCACGCCAGCGAATCCAGGGGCGGATCAACCTGCCGCAGATGTTCGCGGCCATCGACGCTGATCCGCGTATCGTCGGTGCTGGTGTGGTGTACATCGACGCCGACTACAACGTCGTCACCCTGCGTGAGTTCCAACCGATCTGCAGCATCCGTCCCAAGCGCGTGATCTTGCGCGAGATCAAGAAGTACCAGACCCCTGACCAGTACACCCAGCAATTGCAGCACAATCCGCGCGAGTCGCGGGTGGTCAAGGAGGCGGTCAATACCACCCTCTCTTGTGCAGGCGCGGTGATCGGCTGGTTCGTGGTGTTCAGTGGCACCATTGCCGCGCCCTTTTCCGGCGGCACCAGCCTGGTGCTGACCTACATCGGTGGCGCCGCAGCCACCGCCAGCAGCATCCAGTGCGGTATCGGTGTGATGCGCACGGTACGCGAAGTGACCAATCCGGCGGCCAACGATGCCCTCGATGAGAGCGAGTGGTACCAGGCCGCCTCGAAGGTGCTGGATGGCGTCTTGCTGCTGGGTGTCGGCGCGTCGGGCCTGAGCACGTTGAAATACCTGCAGGTGCACAAGGCCGCGACCGGGCGTAGCTGGCTGGAATTGTCCAGGAGTCTCAGCCGTCAGCAGCGCAAGGCGCTGACCGACGAGCTGCTGTCGATCAGGCATCCGAGCCTGACGGCCAAGCAGATCAAGTTGCGGCAGTCGGCAGGGACCATGACCAAGCGCTACACCCCGACCGAGATCAGCCACGCCACGAAGACCCTGATGCGTGACTCCCTCGGCGCTACCTTCGGCCTGGCTGGCAGTGCCACGGTACAGAGCATCGCCGTGGGGCTTTACGAGGAGGTCGAATAACGATGAAGCCTGCAGCGTTCCAGACCTTCATGCGACGTTACTTTCCGACGTTCTTGCTGGGCTTTTTCATTTGCCTCATGTCGGCGGCGTTGTCAGCGACCCTGTGGATTGACAGTCACTGGCGCAATCATCCGGACAATCCGTCGTTCACCATGATATCCAGTGCAGTGCTGATCTTGCTGCTGTGCGCCGGGCATTTCGCGATGGTCCGGGGCTTCACTTGGGCTGTATGGGTGGTGCTCCCTGTGCCGACTGTCGCTTTGCTGATGGCGTTGAGCTTGCTCGGTAGTGGTGTGAATGCTGTCTTGCTGGCAATCCTGCTGGCGCTGCCATTACTCGCGCTGCTGGTGTTCAACAGCCAGCGGCATCGGGAGATGCGGCAGCGGTTGGTGGAACTGCGCAGGGTGCGGCGTTAGCGCAATGACGCTCAAGCCTTTTCTGAAGCGTTACTTCGGTGTATTCATCGGCGCCTACTTCTCGTCGATCATTGCCGTGGCCTGGACGTTTGCGTTGGTGTGGAGCACGTACTGTCGGAACTGTCCAAGGGACGGAGTCTTTGCTTCGAGCCTGTTCCTGATGCTGGCAGTCTTCATGTTGGCCCATGGCGCTGTGGTTCGAGGGCGGGCATGGGGGACGTGGCTCGTGGCGGGGATGTGTCTGGCCAGTCTGGTGATCGCGCTGCCGACTTTTGGGTACCGACCCAACATGTTCATCTACACGAGCAGCCTTCTGGCAGCCTTGGTTGCTTTGCTGTTGCTCAATAGCAATAGATACAGAGAAATGCGCGTTCTCCTGACGCAGTACCGGAAGCAGAGGCGTAAGGCTAATCACTAGCCATCATCGCGGGTTCGCGCCGCGAACGGCGCTACAGCTCTGCCATCAGGGCTTCCAGTTGCTCCTGTCGCTCGGCCTGGCTGACCCGCGCCCCGGTATTGAGCGTGGACCACTGCGGATGCGCCCTTGCCCTGCGCAACGCCTCGGGCAGTTTGCCTTCGCGCCAGCCCTTGTCGTCCGCGGGCGCCAGGCGAATGCTGTCCTGCGCTGCGTGGCCTCGCCCTTCCAGGGCGGTGATCAACTGCTGCTGACGCAACGCCAGCAGGCGCAGCACGGCGTCATCCACCGTCAACTCACGCTGGCCCTTGAGCTTGCCCATCAGGCGCGAGCCGTAGTTGCGCGCGGTCTGCAAGGCGCCGCCGGCGATGGCGCCCGCGAGCGCGGCGGCGCCCAGGGTCAGGCCGCCCACCAACAGGTCCACGCCCGCGCCCGCCGCGGCACCGGCCGCCACGCCGCTGCCCAGGCGCACGCCGAGCAGCTTCAGGGTCTCCGGGTTGAACAGGTCGTCGCCCCAGCGGCCGTCAAGCAGCGGCAGGTCACCGGCATTGGCGTCCTCGCGGCGGAATGCATAGAGCTTGAGCAGCGCCTCGACACAGCGCTGTTCGCGCTGGCGCACATCCTGGCGCAGGGCTTCGATGGCCCGCGCCTCGGCGGCAGGCTCCGCCTCGACGCTGCGCCGGCAGGCGGCGCAATCGAGCAGCAGCTCGGCGACCAGGCGCTTGCTGCTGTGGCGGCGGGCCAGGCGTTGGGCCTGTTGGTCGTCGATCAGCCGTTGCAGCGCCGGGCGGGCATCTTCCAGCAGCAGTGCCAGGCTTTCGTAGAGGCGGCGCTCGCCGTCCTCGGGTGGGGCCACGCTGTCGAAACGCACCAGCGCATGCAGGCCCAGGCGCGCCAAGGCCTCGCGCCATTCGGGCTCGCGGTGCTGGCTGCTGGCGACGAAGTTGAGCACCGGCAGCAGCGGCTTGCCGCAACCGGCCAGCACTTCCAGTTCGTCGCGGTACTTGGCCAGCACTGGTTCGCGGGCGTCGATCACATAGAGGCCGGCGTTGCTCGCCAGTAGCTGGCGCAGCACCTTGGCTTCCTGTTCGAAGCGCTGGCGCGCCTCGCTGCCCTGGAGGAAACGCTCCAGGCGGGCTGGGCCGTCCAGGCGCTCGCCCGGGCGTTCGAGGCGCTCCAGGTAGTCGAGCAGGGCGATGGCGTCTTCCAGGCCAGGGGTGTCGTACAGCTCCAGCAGCGGCTCGCCGTCCACCGACAGGCGTGCGCCTTCCACATGCCGGGTGGTGCTGGGGCGGTGCGAGACCTCGCCGAAGCCGACGTCGCGGGTGAGGGTGCGCAGCAGCGAGGTCTTGCCGACGTTGGTGTGGCCGACCACGGCCAGTTTCAGCGGCTCAGTCATGGCCATGCTCCAGCCAGGTCACGGGCGAGGTGTCGGCGTGGGTCAGGCCCAGGCGGTCGAGGGCCTCGTGCCAGTCGCCCAGGCGTGCCGCGTCCAGGGCCTGGCCCGGTTGCGCCTGCAGCAGCCAGATACGGGTGGCACCGGCATTGCGCGCCAGCTCGGCGAGCAACGCCAGGCTGCCGCGATCTGGCGAGCGGCGTGGGTCGCAGGCGATGGCCAGGCGCGCCGGAGGGAAGCGGCCCAGTTGCTCGAGCAGCTTGTTGCGCGATTCACGGCTGTCGAGCACGCCGGCGTGGGTGACCGACCGAGGCAGGGTGGGTGGCCATGGGCGCTGGTCGTCCAGCTCCAGGCCGACCAGCAAGGCGCCGCTGCTGCCGCTTTCCAGCTGGCCTGCTTCGAAGCGCGGCAGGGCGTCGGGGGCGGGGTCTTGCACGCCGATGCGTTCGCTGCGCGGCATCAGCGCGTCGCGCAGCTGGGCGTAGCCGGGCAGGTTGAGGTCCAGCGCCAGCCGCTCGCGGCCCTGGCGCCAGCGCCACAGGCACAGCGCGGCCAGCGCCAGGCGCGGCAGCAGGCCGAAGACCAGCACCACGCCGAGCAGCCAGCTGGCCCAGGCCTGGCGGGCCAGGTCGAGTGCCGGCAGGGTGTCGCCGCTGGCGCGGATCATCGCCTCGTCCGGCACGGCGAAACCGAGCAGCGAGGGCAGGGCGCCAAGGGCCTGGGTCAGGGTGATGAACGGTTCTGCGGCGAGCAGCGTGGTTTCCCAGACGAACCCGTAGCGCCGGGTCGCCAGCAGGGCCAGGAGCATGCCCAGCGCGGCGAGCATCGCCAGCAGCCACAGGCCATGCACCAGCAGGCCGAGCAACCAGCGGTTCAGGCGCTGGCGCTGCAACAGCACCAGCAGCGCCGGGGCCAGTTGCGCGGCCTTGGCGTCACGGGCCAGGCGCTCGCTCAGCCACAGCCACAGGCGGCCCAGCGCTGCGCCTTGCTCGCCGGCGAAAAAGAAGCCCACGGCCCAGCCGAAGAGCAGTATGAGGTTAAGCCCAAGCAAGCTGCCCAGGGCCCAGAATACGTTCACCGGGCGCTGCCCGTCGCCCAGGGCCGCCAGGCCCAGGCCGGCGCCGCTGAGCACGGCCAGGACCATCAGCGCCAGCAGCGCCAGGCGCGCGCCCTGCTTCCAGTGGCGCAGTGCCGTGTCCATGCCGTCGCGTTCGGCCAGCCACAGGGCGCGGGCCTCGATGCGGGTAGCGAGGTCGCCGCCTTGCTGGCGGGCGCGACGGTTGGCTTCCTGGTCCTCCAGGGGACCGGCGTGTTCCTCGCGCAGGCGTATTGCTTCGGTTAGCCAGCGCTTGTCGAGTGGAGTCGGTGCCGTCACAAGCTCTTCCATTGCACAGGTCAGGGGAGAAGCATAACCCACGCGCCCGGTGCTATCCTCGCCGGCATGAACACATCACTCCCCCTCAGCCTGATCGCGGCGCTCGCCGAGAACCGTGTGATCGGCATCGACAACTCCATGCCCTGGCACCTGCCGGGGGATTTCAAGTACTTCAAGGCCACCACCCTGGGCAAGCCGATCATCATGGGGCGCAAGACCTGGGATTCGCTGGGCCGGCCGCTGCCGGGGCGGTTGAATATCGTCGTCAGCCGTCAGTCCGGGCTGCAACTGGAAGGTGCCGAGGTGTTCGCTTCGCTGGAAGAGGCACTGGTGCGCGCCGAGCAGTGGGCGCGGGAGCAGGGCGTCGGCGAGCTGATGCTGATCGGTGGCGCGCAGCTGTATGGGCAGGCGCTGGATAAAGGGCTGGTGAGCCGGATGTACCTGACCCGGGTGGAGCTGTCGCCGGAGGGCGATGCCTGGTTCCCAGCGTTCGATCGCGGACAGTGGCAACTGAGCTCGAGTGAGCCGCAACCTGCCGAGGGGCAGGGGCCGGTTTATCACTTCGAAGTCTGGGACAAGGTCTGAAAACCTGGGGCTGCTGCGCAGCCCATCGCGGGGCAAGCCCGCTCCTACAGGTTTGCGCTGGGCGGCCGTGGTGAAGCGCGGTAGTTACAATTGCGAACAAATATCATCTTCTGCTAGCGTTCGCTCCTCTTGAGACTCAGAGCCAGGATGTGCCGTGTCTTCGTGGAACAAGCAGATCGCCCGGTTGTTCACCGAGCACAAGAAGGCCCTTGAGGCGTTCGTTGCACGGCGCACCGGCAGCACCCAGGTGGCCGCCGACCTGACCCAGGAGTCCTTCCTGCGTCTGGCGCGGCTGCCCGCCGACAAGCAGATCGACAACCTGCCGGCCTTCCTCTTCACGATTGCCAGCAACCTGGTGCGCGATCATCAGCGCCAGGCCATTCGCCGCGAGCGCCTGGATGGCGGCGAACCCAGCGAGGCGCTGGCCAGCGAAGCCCCCGGCGCCGACGACCAGTTGGCCGCGCAGCAGGAGCAGGCGCTGATGCAGGCGGCGATCCAGGCGCTGCCCGAGGCGACCCGGCACATCTTCCTGCTCTATCATGTTGACGGTTGCACCTACCGCGAGATCGGCGAGCGCCTGCAGGTCACGCCACGCAGCGTCGAGTACCAGCTGCGGCGGGCGTTGCTCGACTGCCGTGCCTTCATCCAGGCTCGGCTGGCCGGTGACGTGAGGGGGCAACGTCCATGAGCCGTCATCCCGAGAGTGCGACCGATCCCATGAGCGACCTGCCCGAAAGCGAGCGCCTGTTCGCCGAAGCCACGGCCTGGTATTACCGCCTGCACGCCGAGGACGTCACCCTGGCCGAACGCCAGGCGTTCGCCGTCTGGCGGGCGCAGGGGCAGGCTCATGCCAAGGCCTGGGAGGAAGTGCTCGACCTGCTGGGCGCCCTGCAAGCCCCGGCCAGGCGCCTGCGCGAGCAGCAGCAGACCGCCTGGCGTGCTCCCCGGCGGCGCACTTGGCCCAAGCTGGCGAGTGCTGCCGCGGCCGTGCTGCTGCTGGGAGTTCTGGTCGTCCAAACACCCTGGCCAGACCGCTGGCGCGCCGATTACGCCACCACCACTGGCGAGACGCGCAGCTTGCAGCTGGAGGACGGCTCGCGGATCCAGCTCAACACCGACAGCGCCCTGCAGGTCGAGCTGGCTGCGGACGAGCGGCGTGTCCGTTTGTTGCGCGGCGAGGCCTGGTTCGAGGTGACCCGCGACCCGGCCCGGCCGTTCGTGGTGCGGGCCGGCGAGGGCTGGGTGCGGGTGGTCGGCACGCGTTTCAGCGTCGCCGAGGCGGATGGACAGACCCGTGTGCAACTGGCCCAGGGCAAGGTCGAGGTCCGTGCCGGCGCCGGCCAGGGCGTGTTCCTCGAGCCCGGGCAGGCGGTGGAGTACACGGCCAGCGGGCCGGGTGTGGTGCATGGCTTCGAGCCTGGACGGGCTTTCGCCTGGCGTGAGCGGCAACTGGTGTTCAGCCAGCAGCCTTTGGGCGCAGTGGTTGCCGAGCTCAACCGCTACTGGCCCGGGCAGACCCTGGTGCTGGGCGACGGCCTGCGCCAGCGCAAGGTTTCCGGGGTGTTCGACATCGACAAGCCGGATGCCGTGCTCAAGGCCCTGACCCACACCTTGGGCGTGCGCGCCGAACAGTACACGGCCTACCTGCGCATCCTTCGTGAAGGCTGACTGAAAATATTTTCGGGGATTCCCGCTCGACCGACGTCCTTGATTTCGTAGGCGCAAATAATAAGCACTCTCAGACAGTGCCGCGCCAGTCGATGACTTGAACGATCTCGGGGAGCCTCACTGATGAAAACCACCGCCACTCGGGCCGTGCTCGGCCTGGCCATCGCGCTTGGCAGCACCGCGCTGCCCGGACCTGGACAGGCCCAGGCCCAGGCCGCCGCCCAGGCGCAGGTCTACCGTTTCGACATTCCGGCGCAGTCGCTGGACTCGGCCCTGGCGGCCTTCAGTGCGGTCACACGGATCCAGGTCCTGGTACCGGGCGAATTCACCCAGGGTCTGCGCTCATCGGGGCTGAGCGGCAGTTATCCACAGGACCAGGCGCTGGCCCGCCTGCTTCAGGGCACCGGCCTGAGCGCCGCCTACATCGACGGTGACAGCGTCACCCTGGAGCGCCAGCGCACCTCGGGCGACAACCCACTGCAACTGGGTGCGGTGAAGATCGACAGCAGCCAGCTGGGCGCCACCACCGAAGGTTCGGGTTCCTACACCACGGGTGCGCTGACCATCGGCAAGGGCGAGCAGAAGCTCAAGGATATCCCGCAGTCGGTCTCGGTGATGACCCGCCAACGCCTGGACGACCAGAACATGAACAGCCTGCAAGATGCCATGCGGCAGGTGACCGGCACCACGATCAAGAGCTACAACACCGGCTCCAACCTCAATGACGTGTACATGCGCGGCTTCCCGGTCGACATGGTGCAGGTCGATGGTGTCACCCAGCCCACCGGGCAGGGCGACATGGCCACGGCCTTCGACCTGGCGATGTACGACCGTGTCGAAGTGCTGCGCGGGCCGTCCGGCCTGTACCAGGGCGCGGGCGAGCCCGGCGGGACCATCAACCTGGTGCGCAAGCGGGCGCTGGGGCAGTTCGCCCTGTCCGGCGAGCTGTCGGCGGGCACCTATGACCGCTACCACTCCACGGTGGATGTCACCGGGCCGCTGAACAGCGACGGCAGCCTGCGCGGGCGCTTCATCACCGCCTACGAGAACAACCAGGCCTTCGTCGACTACGCCCAGAACGAGCGCCCGATGATGTACGGGCGCCTGGAATACGACCTGTCACCGGCCACCACCCTGACCCTGGGCGGCGCCTACCAGCGCAACAAGTCGGTGCCCGCGTTCGGCCTGCCGGCCTACGACAGCGGCAAGCTGCTCGACGTCAAGCGCTCGACCTTCGTCGACGCCAAGTGGAACGAACTGGACGAGCGGGTCTGGGAAAGCTTCTTCGAGGTCGATCATGCGCTGGACGACGGCGGCCAGTTCAAGACTTCGTTGACCTACCGCGACGCCGAGACGCCAACGCGCGACTTCACCTGGACCGATGGTTCGGTGAACCCCGAGACCGGTGCCAGCTCGGCGGTGGCCTACAACTACTACACCCACATCAAGACCCTGGGCCTGGACAGCTTCGTGACGCGGCCGTTCGAGGCGTTCGGGCGAACCCATGAGCTGACCGTGGGTGCCGACTACCAGCATGTGGACAAGGATTTTCGCTACGGTGGCCGGGAGTGGTTCGACATCAACGTGTTCGACCCGGGCAGCATCGATATCCCCAGGATCGACTACGTGATGGACAACGGCAACTCGTCCAAGTCGAACCAGTACGGGCTGTATGCACGCACCAAGGTCAGCGCCAACGACTGGCTGGATGTGATCCTCGGCAGCCGGGTGATCTGGTTCGACAGCGATGGCCACAACGCCAACCCGTTCTTCAACGAATTCTCCGACCCACACAGCAGCGTTCGGCGCAAGGTGATCCCCTACGGTGCGCTGGTCGCCAAGCTCACCCCAGAGCTGTCGGCGTATGCCAGCTACACGACCGTCTACAAGCCACAGACGCAGATGGCCGGCGGCAACAGCACGGTGGAGCCGCGCGAGGGCAAGCAGTACGAGCTGGGCCTGAAGCGGGAGTTCTTCGACGGTCGCCTGAACGGCAGTGTGTCGGTGTTTCGCATCTACGACGAGAATCGCGCCCAGCAGATCGGCCAGACGCCGTTCTACGAGGCCCAGGCCAAGGTGCGCAGCCAGGGTTGGGAAACCGAGCTGTCCGGCAACCTGACCGACAACTGGAGCGTCAGCACCGGCTACGCCTTCACCCGCCTGGAGTCGGGGCGCCAGGCCGACTATCAGGGCATCAGCATCACGCCCAAGCACAACTTCAACGTGTGGACGCGCTATGCGTTCGCCGATGGGCCGCTGGAAGGGTTCAGTGTCGGTGGCGGCGTGCGGGTGGTCAGTTCCACCTACTACACGCGCAATGGCGTGGACTTCGTCCAGGGCGGCTACAGCGTGGCCACGGCGCAGGTGGGGTATCGCTTCAACAAGCATCTGTCGGCGACGCTGACCGCCAACAACCTGTTCGACCGGGTGTACTACGAGCGCGTGGACAGTGCGTGGGGCTCGAACTTCTATGGCGAGCCGCGCAACTTCACGTTGTCGTTGCGGGCGGCGTACTGAGCCTGGATCGTCGGGGCTGCTTTGCAGCCCTTTCCGGCCGGTCCGACGCCTCGGCGAGGCCGCTCCTACAGGGATCGCATACCCCCTGTAGGAGCGGCCTCGCCGAGGCGTCGGACCGGCCGGAAAGGGGCGCAAAGCGCCCCCGACAATATCTCAGGAGTGACTCAGTTCCGCATGCTCGTCGCCGGCCAGCACCTGCTGATCAGTCTGCTTGAGCAACTGGCTGGTAACCACCCCCGCCATCATCGAACCATTCACGTTCAACGCCGTACGCCCCATGTCGATCAGCGGCTCCACCGAGATCAGCAAGGCTACCAGTTCCACCGGCAGGCCCATGGCCGGCAGCACGATCAGCGCGGCGAAGGTCGCGCCGCCGCCCACGCCGGCCACACCGGCCGAGCTCAGGGTGACGATGGCCACCAGGGTGGCGATCCACAGCGGGTCGAAGGTATTGATGCCCACGGCCGGGGCAACCATCACCGCAAGCATCGCCGGGTACAGCCCGGCGCAGCCGTTCTGGCCGATGGTCGCGCCGAACGAGGCGCTGAAGCTGGCGATCGACTGCGGCACACCCAGGCGTTGCGTCTGCGCCTCGATGTTCAGCGGAATGCTGGCGGCGCTGGAGCGGCTGGTGAAGGCGAAGGTTAGTACCGGCCACACCTTGCGCAGGAAGCGCAGGGGGCTGACGCCGGTCAGCGCCAGGATCACCCCGTGGACCACGAACATCAGGCCCAGGCCGATGTACGACACCACCACGAAGCTGCCCAGCTTCAGGATGTCCTCGAGGTTGGAGCTGGCCACCACCTTGGTCATCAAGGCCAGCACGCCATAGGGGGTGAGTTTCATCACCAGGCGCACCAGGCGCATCACCCAGGCCTGCAGCACATCGATGGCCGACAGGGCGCGCTCGCCCTTGTCCTTGTCGTCCTTGATCAGTTGCAACGCGGCAAGGCCCAGGAACACGGCGAAGATCACCACGCTGATGATCGAGGTCGGCTTGGCCCGGGCCAGGTCGCCCACCGGGTTGGTCGGGATGAACGACAGCAGCAGTTGCGGGATGTTGAGGTCGGCGACCTTGCCCGCGTAGTCGTTGTGGATGGCTTGCAGGCGGGCGCTTTCCTGGGCACCGGCCACCAGCCCTTCGGCATTGAGGCCGAACAGGTTGGTCAGGACGATGCCGATCAGCGCGGCGATGGCGGTGGTCAGCAGCAGGGCGCCAATGCTCAGCACGCTGATCCGGCCCAGGCTCGAGGCGTTGTGCAGGCGCGCCACGGCGCTGAGGATCGAGGCGAAGATCAGCGGCATGACGATCATCTGCAGCAGGCCGACATAGCCGTTACCGACCAGGTCGAGCCAGCCGAGGGTAGCCTTGAGCACCGGGTGGCCGGCGCTATAGATCGTGTGCAGGACCAGGCCGAACACCACGCCCAGCACCAGGCCCAGTAGTACTTTCTTGGCCAGGCTCCAGTCGGTGCGGCGGGTTTGCGCCAGGCCCAGCAGCAGGGCCAGGAACGCCAGCAGGTTGAGTGACAGCGGCAGGTTCATTGAAGCTCCAGGAAAAGGCGGAAGAGGCATCGCCTCTGTGAGCGATTACGAACGGAAATGCTAACAGCCTGAAAACAAACGAATTTATACCTAAAAGTAATTTGCATAGTCGTTTATGGAATAACGTCTGGTCGTTTTTGGCAATGAACATGACGTTTGCGGTTGTCTCGGGGTCGCTCACGCATGCCTGTTTGTCACAAATCAGGTCTAGGGTTGAGCGGCCACGTCTTTTGGAGAACCGCACATGATGTCTGCTCCGAGAATCCTTGCCGGCGGCCTGGCCCTGTTGCTGAGCGCCAGCAGCTGGGCGGCCACCGAGCTCAAGCATTGGCCGGCCGAGGCCGCGCAGAAGCTCGACGCGATGATTGCCGCCAACGCCAACAAGGGTAACTACGCGGTGTTCGACATGGACAACACCAGCTACCGCTTCGACCTCGAGGAAGCGCTTCTGCCGTTCATGGAGAACAAGGGCCTGCTGACCCGCGACAAGCTCGACCCCTCGCTCAAGCTGATCCCGTTCAAGGACACCGCCGAGCACAAGGAGAGCCTGTTCAGCTACTACTACCGCCTGTGCGAGCTCGATGACATGGTCTGCTACCCGTGGGTGGCCCAGGTGTTCTCGGGCTTCACCCTCAAGGAGCTGAAGCAGCAGGTCGACGAGCTGATGGCTTCGGGCAAGCCGATCCCCAGCACCTATTTCGAGGGGGATCAGGTCAAGACCATCGAGGTGCAACCGCCCAAGGTGTTCACCGGCCAGGCCGAGCTGTACAACAAGCTGATGGAGAACGGCATCGAGGTCTATGTGATTTCCGCGGCCTCCGAAGAGCTGGTGCGCATGGTCGCCGCCGATCCCAAGTACGGCTACAACGTCAAACCGCAGAACGTGATCGGCGTGAGCCTGCTGCTCAAGGACCGCGCCAGTGGCCAGCTGACCACGGCGCGCAAGCAGATCACTGCGGGGCAGTACGATCCCAAGGCCAATGAAGGCCTGGAACTGACCCCGTACCTGTGGACCCCGGCCACCTGGATGGCCGGCAAGCAGGCGGCCATCCTCACTTACATCGATGAGTGGAAGAAGCCGGTGCTGGTGGGCGGCGATACCCCGACCAGCGATGGTTACATGCAATTCCATGGTGTGGATGTGGGCAAAGGCGGCATCCACCTGTGGATAAATCGCAAGGCCAAGTACATGGACCAGTTGAACGGCATGATCGCCAAGAACGCGGCGGCCCAGGCCAGGGAAGGGTTGCCGGTGACTGCGGACAAGAACTGGGTGATCGTGACGCCGGAGCAGATTCAGTAACAAGTCGTCATGGCCCTGTCGCGGGGCTTGCCCCGCGATAGCGACAGACCAGGTCAGTCAGGATTAGGCACAATGCCCACACCCACCCAGATCATCAGCGACACCTTCGCCCTCTACGAGCGCCACGGCAGTGCCGATTACATCGGCGAAGCCATCACCCAGATCGAGCACATGTCCCAGGCCGCCCAGTTGGCCATGCAGGAGGGCTACGACGACGAAGTGGTCCTCGCCGCCTTCTTCCACGACATCGGCCACCTGTGCGAGGGCGAGGACATGGGCGGCTATGGCATCGTCAGCCATGAACGTATCGGTGCCGAGTACCTGCGCCGCTGCGGCTTCAGCGAGCGACTGGCGCGGCTGGTGCAGTATCACGTCGAGGCCAAGCGCTACCTGACCTTGCGCCAGCCCGGTTACTACGATCGCCTGAGCGAGGCCAGCCGGCGCACGCTGGCGTACCAGGGCGGGGTGATGAACGACGACGAAGCCGACGCGTTCGAGGCCGATCCTCTATTCCGGGTGAGTTTGCGTCTGCGCGAGTGGGACGAGATGGCGAAGCTGACCGGGGTGCCGGTGATGGATCTGGAGGTGCTGAAGAAAAAGGCGCTGGCGGTGCTTTGATCGATTCGTTGTTTTCAAGGTGTTCGGCGTTAGAGTTGCAGCGCCTATCAGATCGAGCGCCGCCCGCGCGGCGCATCGCGGCACAAGGCCGCTCCTACATCTGTTTCGGGCCAGTCAATCCTGTGCCATTACCTGGTCCGCCTTGTTGTAACGACTCGGTTTCAGCGTGGGCGCCACTGCCGCCTCACCCATCCCAAGACATGCACCAAGGCAGGCAACCATGGCCTGGCAGGTTCAGCACGTTGCAACAAATAATGAAATGGCTACCCCCGCCCCACCCTGTGTCAGCCCTCTAAGCTTTCACAGGGTGCCTATCGGAGTGCAACGCCATGAACACTGTCGCCATCATCGCCATCGACCTGGGAAAGTTGAGCTTCCATGTACACGCTCAGGATGATCGGGGTCATGAGCTCTATCACCGCAGGTTCAACCGTGAGTCACTCATCCGCCACCTTGCCAATCTTGCGCCCTGTACGGTGGCGATGGAGGCCTGTGGTGGCTCTCATTTCATGGCGCGAGAGGTGACGAGACAGGGTCATACGCCCAAACTTATTCCCGCACAGTTCGTTCGCCCCTACGTGAAAAGCAACAAGAATGACTTTGCCGATGCTGCCGCTATCGGTGAGGCGGCAACCCGCGATCAGATGCGCTTCGTGCCTCCCAAAACCGAGGCCCAGCAGGCGCTGGCGATGCTCAATTCACTGCGCGACAGCTTCATCAGAGACCGTACTGCCACCATGAACCGCATCCACGCTTATTTGCTCGAGGTGGGGGTCAGTTTGGCACCCACCTTCAAGGCGGTCCGGGAGCTCCCCATTCTGCTGGACGACAGTACCTTCTCACCGTTGATCAAGAAGCTGTTGCTGGACCTACATGCCCACTTCCGCTATCTCGATGATCGGATCAAGGCTCTAGACAAGGAAGTGCATAGCCAGGCCGTTAGCGATGATCTTGCTTCCCGTTTGATGTCGATACCTTGTATTGGCCCGATCACCGCTACCGCCCTGGCTGCGGAATTGGGTGATGGTAAGCAGTTCCGCTGTGGGCGAAATTATTCAGCCTCCATAGGCCTGGTTCCCAGGCAGCACACGACAGGCGGCAAACCTTGCCTGGGGCGAATCAGCAAGCGGGGCGACGGCAATCAGCGACGACTGCTGATCCAGTGCGCGAGGGTCTATCTGATTGGGCTGGAGCGCAAAACCGGCAAGCTGGCGGACTGGGTACGTGGCTTGCTACGTGTTCACCACCCCAACCTGGTGGTGTGCGCTATCGCCAACAAACTGGCCCGAATCGCCTGGGCCATCACGGCACACCACAGCGAATTTGATGCAGGGTCAAGCGCCATGAACGCTTGACCCTGCAGACACACGAGTAACAACCCACCTGGTTTTGCGATGCTGCACACAGATGACGTGAACGGTATACCGGCCTGGCGATCAACCTGAGCTCCTACTCGGCTTCAGAAGCCGAACAAATATCTAGGCTCGTCGGGCGCGATTTTCATCGAGGCGCGGGACCAACCTCCCACACGACGCCGTATAGATTGACGCAAACCAAACTCACGCACATCTCAGTACAGTATTGCAGAAATGGGGGTAACCATAGATGTAGGAGCGGCCTTGTGCCGCGATGCGCCGCGCGGGCGGCGCTCGATCTGATAGGCGCTGCAAGGGTAACGGCAGACACCTGAAGGCCCTCGCTCGGTCAAAGACCCTGAAAGGCTTGGCCGCAAGATCCCGCATCACTTCTCCAGATGCTCATGCTGTGCCTCTTACCATACTTCCCTTCCTGGCAGCCCACTCGTCGCAATAGTGGGTATGGTGTTGATAAACGCCGCTCGGTGGTTATACTAACCACCGAGCGGCCAGCCCAAGGAATGGGTTCATGAACAGCCGTGAAATGATTTCAGTGATCGAGGCGGATGGCTGGTATCTGGTGCGTTCGAAAGGCAGCCACCATCACTTCAAGCATCCCGAAAAGCCAGGCCTGGTCACCATCCCGCACCCAAAGAAAGACCTGCTGCCGGCCACTGCGGCCAGCATCCTGCGCCAGGCGCGGATCGGCTATGCCAGTTGACGAGGAGACCCATCACCATGTTGTTCCCCATTGCGATTCTCCCCGGTGACGATCAACACGCCTGGGGTGTTGAAGTCCCTGACATCCCGGGCTGTTTCTCGGCCGGCGAAGACCTCGACAACGCCATCGCCATGGCCCGCGAAGCCATCGAAGGCCACCTCGAACTGCTGGCCCAGGAGCAGCAGGAGATCCCCAAGGCCAGCCTGGTCAGCGTACACGCAGCCAATCCGTCCTATGCCGGTTGTACCTGGGCGCTGATCGATATAGACATCACCCGTTACCTGGGCAAGGCCGAGAAGCTCAACATCACACTGCCGGCGTACCTGCTCACCCGCATCGATTCGTATGTGCAGAACCACCCGGAGCACAAGAGTCGCTCGGGTTTCCTGGCCGAGGCGGCGCTGAGGATTTTGCAGGGTGATTGCAAGTGATCAGCGGCTTGCATCCAAGGGCAGTCGCACACTGTCGGTACTCCAGCAGCAGCTCGCTGCCAGGATTGGTCGCGATAAGCTGGGCGATGCTCAGCCCCAAACCGCACTGGTCGGACTATGCGATCTGCAACGCCTTGGCCAAGTACCCATTGACCGGCGACACCTGTGACAGCCTCAACTGGCGATCAAGTGACTGCATGTGTCAGGCCAGGGGATAGATGAGGCAGTAACGGACAAGCGCCTGCTCGATGCTTTGCTTCTGCCTCACGACCAGCTCCACGGCCACCACTCGCCCGTCCTCGACGATCTCGTAGAACACACGGTAACCCGCAAGATTCAGTTCCCGGTAGTGCGCCACGCCCAGCTCGCTGGCCTGAGGACTGATGGGATAGGCGGCGGGGGCCATCGAGAGCTTGTGCTCAATGGCATCGATCAGGTTGGTGATCGTGTCGAGTGCTGCCGCGGCGCCGTTGTAGACCGCCAGATGATGAACCTGGTCCTCAAGGCTTTGTGACGCGGAGTCGGTGAAACGAATACTTGGCTTGGCCATGCGTTATCGCTTAGTCCTCGGCGAACTTCCTGGAAAGACGCGCCTTGAGATCGTCCGCAGAGCTGTGTTTGCCTTGAGCGTACTCGCGTGAGCCCATGGCCAGAAGCTTGACCAGGGCGATGGCTTCGTCGCGACGTTTGCGATCTGCATAGGATTCAATCACATACGCGGGTGTGCCATTTTGGGTGACCACCATGGGCTCTTCCAGGTCGAGGTCTGCGGCATGGCGCTTCAGGTAGCTGATAGTTTCGACTCTCATCTGAGTGTCCTCGAGTGCAGTGGAATGCATCGTAGTCCAAATTCAGACTGAATCAAGACCGTAGGTCTGGCAAGCCGCGTCAGCCAGTATTCGATGGGCGATCCACATGGCTGTCGATTGGCCTGTCAAGGCGATCATCCAATTGGTTCCAATCCTCCCCGAACAACTCCACCGGATGCATGGTCCGGTCCGCGCCGTTGCCGCACGCCAGCGCCTTGGCCGGGCAGTACAGGTCGCAGCCCCAGCAGATCCGTTCGGGATGGCTGGGGTTGTTGGGAAATCGCTTGGCCATGTCTCCCTCCATGAAGTGAATGCCTGCGCTCAGGCTATGCCGCGCATGGCCAAGGGGCTTGATCGGGGTCAATGCCGCTAGCTGATCGGCCCAGGCGCCTGCACCTGTTTCATCAGGTCGTCGTTCCAGCGCCCCTCGACCTGCACATGCGCGGCGGCGCCGAGCATCACCGCTTCGATCAGGTTGTGGTTGAGGTAGGTGTACAACCCGGGCTGGCGGAAGGTGTACAGCGCCGCGCCCGCCGCGCCGCCGGGGATGAACCAGGTCTCCAGGTTGCGCTGCGGCGGGTTGGCGAACTTACCCGAGGCCCAGACATAGTCGCCGTGGCCGCCGATCAGGTGCGGGCGCGTGTCGCGGTTGGCCTGGGAATGAACGATCAACACGGTCTCGCCGACCTTGGCGGTGAGCGCCTGCTTGCCGGTCAGGGCGCCGACGCTGCCGTTGAACACCACATGGCTGGGCACCAGCCCCTTCATCAGCTGGCTCATGTCGCCGAAGCTGGCCATGGGGTTGGCGTAGCGCTTGTACTTGCCGTCCTTGTCGCGGGGGATGTAGTAGTCCTGCTCGCCGATGTACCAGACCTTGTCGTAGCGCAACGGCTGGCCCTCTGGGTCTTTCAGGCCGTCGCGGGGCAGGACCATGATCGCGCCGTTCATCCCGCACACCACATGCCAGGGAATCATCGCCCCGCCCGGTGCGCAGTGATACACGAACACCCCGGCACGGTCGGCCTTGAAGCGCAGTATCACCTGTTCGCCGGGCTTCACGTGGGTCAGCTCGCCGCCGCCGAGGGCGCCGGTGGAGGCGTGGAAGTCGATGTTGTGCATCATGCTGTTGCTGGCCGGGTTGACCAGGGTGAGTTCCACGTAGTCACCCTCATGCACCACCATCAGCGGGCCGGGAACCGAGCCGTTGAAAGTCATGGCGTGGATGTAGGCGCCGGCGGTGTCGATGGCCAGCTCCTTCTCTTCGATGACCATGCGGAACTCGACGATCCGCGGCTTGCCCTCGGCGCGATGGGTATGGGCGTGGACTTGCGGCGGCGCCACCAGCTCGACGCCGACGCGCTCCAGTTTCGCCAGGTCCACCGCCGGGGCCTGGCCCGGCACGGCGGTCGCGGCCTTTGCCAGGCCGCTGCCAAGCGCCGAGGCGCCGACGCCCAGCAACACGGTACCGGCCAGTATGCCGCGCCGGGTCAGGGACACGCCTTGTTGCTCGTTCATGGGACTTCTCCTTAAGTCGACGAAAGCCGTCGGGCACAGGAATAGCCGCTTTGAATGTGTGGTTTATTGAGGGAGAACAAGAAGTGGAGAGGGTGGGCAATGTGTCGCAGGGGCTGAAACGAAAAAGCCCCGACATTCGTCGAGGCTTTGAGGTGGTGCGGCACCAGGAGTCGAATGCGATTCTATCTTTTTGATTTAAAACACTCTCTCTGTCAGTAGAGTGCGGAGTACCTCATAAAGTACCCTGTATTATCTACTTCAAGCCCTGCGAGTTATGCCGGTGAAGTGAGCTGAGGTGCTGAGCTTTACAGGGCGGTAATATCGCATAAGCTGATCGGCTCACTATTTAAATGTCCTGATCGCCATGATTATTTTGGGGGCAGGATGAAGTGATTTGATTTTGTCTATTATCGATTTAGCTCCGCTATGCATGGCGTTGGATGGCACTGATCCAATTAGGATGCATCTGCTTTTTTCTATAAATGATAGTTGCGCGGCTTCACTTTTCGAAAGTATCGATATGTGGGAAAGATTCAGTTGAGTGCTAAGTACTTCCTTGAGGTTTATCGCGAGTGTGCAAGATTTTTTATCAATGCTTTCATGGAGTATAAGTAGATCTATATCTTTATATTCGGCTCTACCATTGAAATATGAGCCGAATCCGTAAATGAGAAGCTCCTCTTCAGAGAAACTGATCATATAGCAAGTTTTTCTCTCTCGTAATCTGTCAAGTATTCCCAGTGACGTGTGAGATTCAGTGCAGCCATGAAGTCACGAATTTTGAAAAGTCCTACTGACCTTTTTCGGCAATATAGTTTTGCATCAGCCGAATAGCCGCACCAGTTGGAGTTGATGATGATTGCATCTAAGTGACCAAGTTTTTGTATGGTTTCTTCATATTCAGCAACTCCATAACTATAACATTCGCAAATGAAAACTTTTAAAGTGCTTCCGTTTCTAAGTGTCAGTTCATAAAGTCCGTCTTGTATGTTCTTCAAGCTGGATACTTTACTGTGCTCTCGCATGCGCTCTTCAAAGAAATTGTATTCCTCGTAATGGCTCATCCAAGGGAAGCTTTTGTTTTGAGCAGACATTTTAACTCTCCATGATAAGTTGTTCGAACTCCGCGGGAAACCTCAGGACAGCCTCATAAGGAATCTCGTCTTGCACCCATTTTTCATAACTTGAAGCGTGTGTCAAGAATTTCGCTACTGTACGCTGGTCAGGCCTTGGGAAAAGGGTTTGATTGTCCTTGACTAGTGTGGTTATTAGTCTGTTGTTGGGGACAATTGTTGTTAGTCGTTCAGACAGCCAAAGGGCATAAAGTGTATCGCTATGGGGATTCCTTTTAGCGATTTCTGAGAGCGGGCCATACTGAAGCCAAGACTGATGGTTTTCTGAAAGATAAATGCAGATGCTGTCTTTAAGTTCATCTAAGCTAGAATATTTTATGGCGCTTAATCTGTTGGAGATATAGGTCTCATGACAGATTTTCATTTCCAGTAAAACTTCTACGGAAAATTTTGCTTCATTCTCTTTTTTGTCAATTAGGGTGTGATGAGTAGGGCATAGGAGAATTAAATTTTTATAATCATCTCTATCGGCATCGGATTGGTTAGCATCGTATCTGCTCGCGCCTTTTTTTCTGCCTTTGATATGCGCCATCTCACCTAATGTATGTGGTGCAAATTCCGCAGCCTGTTCGACAGTTAATTTTTCTTTGCATTCGGGGAATGAGCATCGGCCTGCAGCGTTAGACCACAGTAGTTTGATAGTTTTTTCAGTGATAGCCACGTGAGATAGCTCTAATTTTGGTTTTTGGTGTGCTCCATTTTGTTGAAATAGTAGAGGGAGTTTTAGAAAATATCCATACTTCTGAAATCATTAGCCGTTCGTCAACAGGACGCTAGTTGCGCCTCCATTGGTGACCCCACTTCATCCCGCCAAGAATGCTGAGTGTTATCAGGGATCAAGGCCCCTGCGACCTGTGGGGATTTCCTCTAACGCGGGACTGGCGGCTCCTTACGTCCGGGAGCAAGGGCATTTCATGATCTGGCCTCCTGAGCACCGTTGCCGGTGGGCGGGTGGAGGCAGTGCTGGCTGACGAAACCAGCACCTGAAGATCTTGAGCCGTGTGCAAGCAGCAATGCGATGACCGGGGCATGCCTGACTGTCAGTCAGGTGCAGTCCATTCCTTGGTCTGCGGCACCATCATCTACAGCGCTGTTGCTGGTGACATCGGCGTTTGTCACGCCGATTGTCACGAGGGAGAGTGCCGCAAAGCCATGTGCGATCAGGGCTGCAGCAGTGGTAGAAGTGCCCGTCTCTTTCCAGAGAAAGAGACGGGCACAGGTTGGCGCAGGATTCGGCCAAGCGGATTGGTTGCTGCAGGGCAGCGAGGTACGGTGTGTCTGGCGCACGAGCGCCATATGTAAGAGCATCCATCACATGGGTAGTGACCGGGCGAGCTGCCGGATGCGAATCGCCCTTGGGGAGAACCACCGCCGGAGCGGCGTGACCTTTAAGGTTCGGATCACCTGGGTCCTGTCATCGACAGCGCTTGCAACTCCCGGTCTACGCCTGTGGACAATGTTCGTCAAGCAAAGCGATTTCAGGGATTTAGCGCCTGTGGATAAAATTATCCTCCGGTGGGCATCTGTGGTTTTCCACAGACGTACGCTGTGCCAGCAGTTTTTTTCTTAGTTATGGCCCTTTCAAACGGGGCGGCTTTGCAGCCCCGTTTGAAAGGGCCCGCGCGGAGGAGCTTAATGCGGTGCTGTGGGTAACTTCATAGCGAGTTTGAGGTGGTGGTGCGGCGGGTTACTCGGTTCTCTTGGCACTGCGAAGCCGCGTGACGTTCTCGCCCGTCTGCTTGGCAAACTCATGCGGCGTCACATGGTCCTCGCGGTTCGCCTCTAGAAACCGGCTCCACCAGGTCATGATCATCCGGCGCTCTTCAAGGAACTCAACCTTGTGGGTATAGGCGGCGCGTACGTTGTTGCGTTCCTTGTGGCTCATCTGCCGCTCGATAGCCGTCTCCGACCACAGCCCGGACTCGACTAGCGCACTGCACGCCATAGCGCGGAACCCGTGGCCGCAGATATCCACCTTGGTGTTGTAGCCCATCGTCCTGAGCGCGGCGTTCACCGTGTTCTCGGACATCGGCTTCCACGGTTTGGCATCCCCCGCGAACACCAGTTCGAATTTGCCGGTGATCGCGTGGATCTGCTCAAGCAAGGCCACTGCTTGCGGCGATAAGGGTACAACGTGGATATCCCCGGCCATTTTTGTACCCCTTGTGGAAAAGGGTACTCCGTCCAGCGCCGGGCGGGTGTCGGGGATCTCCCAGATGCCACGCTTGAGGTCAAACTCGTTCCAACGGGCGAAGCGCAGTTCACTGGAGCGCACGAACACGTGCAGCGATAGCATCACCGTGAGGCGCGTGAGCGGGCGACCATTGTAGCCGTCGATATGCGCCTGTAGCTCAGGCAACCGCGATAAGGGTAGTGCGGGTCGATGTGTAACCCGTGGCGTTTTGATCGAGCCATCGAGGTCGTGAGCCGGGTTCGCCGTGATCAGTCGCAGCCGTTTGGCTTCGCGCATGATGCTTTGCAGGTAGTTCTTGATCCTGAGCGCCACGTCGATGGTGCCGCGCTTCGTCACGGCTTCCAGTGGCTGCATGAGGTCGTGGGTGTCGAGTTCAACGATTGCCCTGGCACCGAGCAAAGGGAATACGTGAGTCTTCAACCGGCTGAGCACAGTCTTGGCATGGCCCGGCGCCCACTTCGGCACCATCCCGGCATACCAATCGAGCGCAACGCTTTCGAAGGTGCGGCCATTGATCACGGCTTGCACCTTGGCCTGCTGCTTGGACTGTATAGGGTCAATGCCGTTGGCGAGCTGCTGTTTGAGCTCGAAGCGCTTGTGGCGAGCGTCAGCCAGCCCGACCACTGGATAGTTGCCAAGTGAGGTCAGGCCCTCGCGGCCATCGGGCTTCACATACCTGAGCCGCCAGCCTTTACGACCATTGGGCTTCACGAGCAGGTAAAGGCCATCGCCGTCAAAAAGCTTGTACTCACGTTCGCGAGCCTTTGCAGTGCGGCAGGCGTTGTCGGTAAGGGGAGCCGTTGTGCGAGCCATAAGGGTACTTTCCAATATCGAATTGGTAGGTATCCTTAAAAGTACCCTTATTAGCGCTGGCTACCCTCGGAATCCGACGGAACGCCAAAACGAAAAAACCCGCCAGAAGGCGGGTTTTTCGGGGGTTCCAGAGATTTTGAAAGCTTTCTATGGAACCTTGAATGGTGCCGGCACCAGGAATCGAACCCGGGACCTACTGATTACAAGTCAGTTGCTCTACCATCTGAGCTATACC
The DNA here is from genome assembly GCF_016861355.2 of Pseudomonas sp. RtIB026. Classification (NCBI taxonomy): domain Bacteria; kingdom Pseudomonadati; phylum Pseudomonadota; class Gammaproteobacteria; order Pseudomonadales; family Pseudomonadaceae; genus Pseudomonas; species Pseudomonas sp. RtIB026. The sequence continues at coordinate 983,678 of NZ_AP023348.2, forward strand.
GGCACAGGGGCGTCATTATAGCGATGGATTTGCCGCTGTAAACCACTTCGTTGCATCCATCGCACATTCCCCTAAGTCACCGCGCACAAAGGAGAATTTTCCTACCAGCCGCGGTGGATCGAGTTGACGCTCGGTTCGGGCTGGCCCGGGTTGAAGAACAGCTTGCCGTTGTCGCAGCCGCGCTTGCGGCAGCTGCCGTCGGCGTTGTGTAGGGGCAGGCCGCGGTCGCCGCCCAGTTGCATGCCGGGCATGTTCCAGTTCAGCGCGGCGGGTTTGCTCGAGGGCGTACCGCTGGCGCAGCCGGTCATGGCCAGGGCGAGGGTCAGCAGGGCGAAAGGCTTGGCGTGTTTCACGATGTTCGAGTCCGTTCCGGGATCAGTCTTTGTTCAGGATGCGCTGGATGGTGCCGCCGCAGGCCATGTAGCAGGAGTCGTAGTCATTGCCGCAACTGTAGCTGCTCCCCGTGTGGAAGGGGTAGCTCGGGTAGTGGCAACTGTGACGCGCTTCCTTCTTGCTCTTGCCGTTCTGGCAGTACTGGTAGGCCCTCATCTCGGCCTGGTACAGCGCACGTTCGCTGTTCTCCTGCAGGCGCGCCATCTGCTGGCAGTGGTTGCGCTCCGTCGAACAGCTGTTGATGCAATTCATGCCATGCGCGCTGGGCGGTGGCGAGTATCTATAGGTGTAGCTCGGGCCGCAGCCGGCCAGGGCCAAGGCCAGGCAGGCCAGCACGAGGGCGGCCAAACTGTTGTGGAAAAGTGCCATGGGTGTTGCAGTCCTTGATCATTCGTCGCTGAACTCCAGCAGATCGCCGGGCTGGCAGTTCAGGGCGCGACACAGCTTCTCCAGGGTCTCGATCTTGAAACCCTTGATCTTGCCGTTTTTCAGCAGCGACAGGTTCGCTTCCGTGATACCGATGATTTCCGCCAGGTCCTTGGAACGCATCTTGTTCCGGGCCATGACGACGTCGAGGCGGATGATTATCGGCATAGGAAGCAGTCAGACATAACAGTTGTGTTCATCGCTGATGGTCTTGGCGTCACGCATGAGCAGCGAGAAGGCACACAGCAGGATGCCTTTCATGATCTCGTAGACAGCCTGCGATGATACACCGATCGAGAAGCTGAAGCTCCTTTCGCCGGCCGGCAGGTCGATGGCCAGGGCCAGGCCCTGCAAGGTATAGGTCACCGGCCACAGCAACGGGGTGAAGATGCACAGCAGGCCGACCCACCAGAGCAGCTTGATATTGTCCGAGGTCCAGGTCTGGCCACGGGACAGCCGATGGAAGAACAGGCCGGTCAGGCAGAGGGCGATGACGGAAATCATCGTCGGGATCATGTCCACCACCAATACCAGGCCGATGGCCAGGGGGGATGCCTGGTAGCCGGGTTCCAGCAGCAGGGGCATCTGGTCGCCGTAGGCTTGCAGGTAGCCGTTGAGCATGTCGGGGAAATCGAAAATAAAAAGCAACGGGGTGATCGTCAGCTCGACGATCGCGGTTGTCCACGCCAGGTAGGCGGCGAATGCGCCGATGGTGCGTAGGCGCGAACGCGCATAGGCCACGGATCTACTGTTCATGGGGTGCCTCCGTACAGTGATGAACGGAGCGGATTATTCTTGAATAATTATCGTAAAACAATAATTAATTTTGTTATTTGGCCTGTGGCGACGGTTTGTCGCAGGAGGAGGGAGTAGGCATGGCACCGGCCTTGCCGGTGATCGCGGGGCTAGCCCGCTCCCACGCTGAGGAAGCTTGCCTACGCTATAGAGCAGTCGCAGGGTCATCCCTATAGGAACGACTGTGGGGAATATAATTTACGAAGCTTTCAGCAGGCTTTAAGGGGATAAATCTGGAGGCACGCAATTTTTCGCGAGAAATATTTAGTCTTAGCCTATCGTTTTGACTTAATCGATCAGTTAAGCTAATCTTGTGTTCATTATGTTGAACAGTAAAGCTTTCAAGCTCCTCTCCTCCTCCCGCCTGGTTTCCCGTGAACGTCACTGGACCGGCGATCTCTAGCGCCACCCTCCCTCTACAGCCGTAAACGTCTCTGTCTGGTGCCGATGCCTGTGCGCTCGGCTGCTGTCGCCCATGGGAGGGCATCATGCGTTCCTGGATCTACCTGATCGTCGCCATCACCTTCGAGGTGATCGGCACGGCGTCGATGAAACTCGCCGCCACCCATTTCCCCGTGCTGGGGCATGCCGTCATGTACGTCATGATCTGTCTGTCCTATTTCTTCCTGGCCCTGGCGGTCAAGCGTGTGCCGGTGGGTGTCGCCTACGCGCTGTGGGAGGGGTTCGGTATCGTGCTGATCACCTTGATCAGCGTGCTCTGGCTCGGCGAAAGCCTGGGCTGGACCAAGGTCCTGGGCCTGGCGGTGATGATCGCCGGCATCTTGCTGGTCAAGGCCGGCACCCGGGCCAAGGCTGTCGAACGTGAAGGGGAGGCCGTGCCATGCTGATGCCATTTGCCTGGCTGGGCCTGGCCATTGTGCTGGAAGTCCTGGCCAACCTGCTGCTCAAGTATTCCGACGGTTTCCGTCGCAAGGGCCTGGGCGTGGCCTCGATCCTCTGCGTGCTGGCGGCGTTCACCGCGCTGGCCCAGGCGGTCAAGGACATCGACCTGTCGCTGGCCTACGCGATCTGGGGTGGCTTCGGCATTCTCGCCACCGTAGCCATGGGTTGGGCCCTGTTCGGTCAGCGCCTGGCCGGGCGCGGCTGGCTCGGCCTGGTGCTGCTGCTGGTAGGCATGAGCTTGCTCAAACTGGCTTGACAACACCCCCGCCAAAGCGCTTGGCCGAATGGTTTATGCACAATGGGCATTGGCCGCTTGCGCGAAAGGCATGCCGGCCAGCGCTACCATCGGTCTTTGCGCAAAGTCCTGTTTTTACTGGCTTTGACGCCCATGGTGGAATAAGCAAAGCAGCGCAAATAGCCTCTGGATCCAAGATTTGGTGATTTTCATCACAAGCTTGTTCACAGAGTTATCCACAGGCTGTCAACCGTGCTGCGGCGCTGTGTCACGCTCGCCTAGCAGCAGCAGGTTGCGGGGCGTCAGCGGGTAATCGCAGAACACCCCGACACGCACCACGTAGCCTTGCTCCTGAAGGAACAGGGCGCGGTCGAGCACCAGCCACATTTCCAGGGGGCGGCGGAACAGATTGCGAACCAGCTCGAGGTTACGCACCTCGGCCAGGCGCCGCTGGCCGGCGGCTTCCAGGGTGGCCCAGTCGGGGTTGCCGTGGATCGTGACCTGCTTGAGCTCGGCCAGGTCGCGGCAGTATTGCTCGAAGGGCTTTACCAGCCAGCTGACCGGCAGCGATGGCGTGGGCAGGTAGTCGTCGATGCCACGTTGCTGGCGTTGCAGCAGGTCGAAACCAAGGCGACGGGCCATTGAGGTGTCGCGCTGGCGGCGGGTGCGCAGGCTGGAGGTGACCGCCTCGCTCAACGGCAGGCCCAGGTCTTCCTGGGTCAAGGCCAGCGCCGAGGCCCGGGCGGCGCCGGAGAGTGGCTGATAGGCCTTGCCCTGGATGCGGTTGTAGCAGCAGGGCGCAACGGCGATCTGCCGGCAACCCTGCTGGCTTGCCAGCTCTATGAGCCGGACATGCAGGTCGCCGCAGGCGTGCAGGGCGACCGCGCTCTTGTCGCCGTTCAGGTGGCGGGCGCTGTCGGCGGCCATGACGTCCTGGTGTACGTGGGTGGCGGGCAGGTGGTGATGCTCGCTCAGGGCCTTGCCGGCGCTGACCAGTTCAGCGTCGTACTCCAGGCAGGTCAGTTGCTGGTCGGTCTGCAACAGGCGACGGCCCAGGTGGCCTTTGCCGGAACACCAGTCGAGCCAGTGCCGGGCGGGTTGGCTGAACGCCAGGCGACGGCTGAAGGCTTCGATCTGCTGCCACTTGCGGCCGGGGACACCGACATCGAGGCGGTGGCCGGCGGGATGCAGGCCGGCATCGGGCAGCTCGCCGACGGCGGACAGCTGCGCGGCTTCGGCGGCCAGTTGTGGGAAGGGGGGCGGGGCCTCCGAGGTTTCGGAGGATTCAGCTTGCTCGAGGGTGCGTTGGCGCAGCCAATGGGACAGTTGCGGGTGCTGGTCTTCCCACGCCAGGCGCAGGTGGGTGAACGGGCGTGGGTGCCACAGGGGCTGGTGGCGGGTGAGGAAGCGGTCGAGGGCCTGGAAGCGCTCGAGGAGCTGGTTGGTTTGCAGGTAGGGTGTTGAGGTCATTCGGGCACCGGGGTGCTAGCGAGAGGGGCTGCTGTGCAGCCCATCGCGGCACAAGGCCGCTCCTACAGAGAGGGGGCCGCGTGCGGCCCCGGGTTCAACGCCCTTGGCAGGCATCCACGCGCAGCCAGCGCTCCAGCACCTTGAAGCCCTGCACCAGCACGAACGAGATCAGCAGGTAGAACACCCCGGCGGCAAAGAAGATCTCCACCGGCAGGTAGGTCCGGGCAATGATGGTCCGCGCCATGCCGGTCAGTTCCAGCAGCGTCACGGTACTGGCCAGGGCGCTGGCCTTGAGCATCAGGATCACTTCGTTGCTGTAGGCCGGCAGGCCGATGCGCGTGGCGCGCGGCAGCATGATGTACAGCAGCGTCTTGCCCCGCGACATGCCCAGCGCCCGGGCCGCCTCGATCTCGCCCTTGGGGATCGCCTGCAGGGCGCCGCGCAGGATCTCGGCGATATAGGCGGCAGTATGCAGGGTCATGGTCAGCACCGTGCACCAGAACGGATCGCGCAGGTACGGCCACAGCGAACTGTTGCGCACTGCGTCGAACTGGGCCAGGCCGTAGTAGACCAGGAACAGCTGCACCAGCAGCGGTGTGCCGCGGAAGAAGAAGATGTAGCCGTAGGGCAGGGCGCGCACGTACCAGTGCCGCGAAGAGCGCGCCACACCCAGCGGAATGGCCAGGATCAGGCCGGCGATGACGGCGATGGCCACCAGCTCCAGGGTCAGGGTCGCGCCCTGGGCCAGGCGTGGCAGCCACTTGATGATGACTTCCCAGTTCATTTACTCGGCCCTCATGAAGCCGCGAGCGGCGCGCTTTTCCAGGAAGTGCATGCCGATCATCGCGATGATGGTCAGGCCCAGGTAGATGCAGGCGGCGACCGCGTAGAAGGTGAACGGCTCCTTGCTCACGGTCACGCCGATCTGCGCGTGGCGCATGATTTCTTCAAGGCCGATCACCGACACCAGCGCGGTGTCCTTCATCAGGATCATGAACAGGTTGCCCAGGCCCGGCAGGGCGATGCGCCACATCTGCGGGAGGATGATCCGCGAGAGGATGCGACCCTTGGACAGGCCCAGTGCCAGGCCCGCTTCACGGTGTCCCTTGGGGATGGCCAGGATCGCGCCGCGGAACACTTCCGTGGCGTAGGCGCCGAAGCACAGGCCCAGGGCAATCACCCCGGCGGTGAAGGCGCTGAGCTCCAGGCCCGGCATGTTCAGCAGCTCGCCCAGGCTGTTCATCAGTCCGACGGTGCCGAAGTAGATGAGCAGCACCCAGAGCAGTTCGGGTACGCCGCGCACCAGTGTGGAATAAGTGCCGCCAAGCCATTGCAAGGGCTTGACCGGCGAGGTCTTGGCCAGGGCGCCGAGCAGGCCCAGGACCAGCCCCAGCAGCAAGGCGCAGAGCGCCAGTTTTACGGTCATCAGGGTACCGGCCATCATGGCCGGGCCGAATCCGTGCAGGTCGATATTCATGGGTAAGTTTGTTCAAGGGACAGGCATCGCCAGGGCGGCGATGCCTGTCGGGGCGAATCAATAGATGCTGAACGGGAAGTACTTGTCGTTGATCTTCTTGTAGGTGCCGTCGGCGACAATTTCCTTCAGTGCGGCGTTGAGCTTGTTGCGCAGCTCATTGTCGCCTTTGCGCACGGCAATGCCGACCTTATCGCTTTCGTTCACCGGGTCGCCTTTGAACTCGTAGTTCTTGCCGGCTTCGGATTTCAGCCAGTCGTAGTTGGCGTACTTGTCGGCGAGGATGGCATCGACGCGGCCGGAGGTGAGGTCGAGGTAGGCATTTTCCTGGCCATCATACAGGTTGACCTTGAACTCGCCGTCCATGCCGCCGTTATCGTCCAGCCAGGTAGCCGCCTGGGTGGCGCGCTGGGTGCCGATGGTCTTGCCCTTGAGCGAAGCGCGGTCGGTCTTGAAGTCGACGTTTTTCGGTGCGATGAACTGCTGCTTGTTCGAGTAGTAGGGGTCGGTGAAGTCGACGGCCTGCTTGCGTTCGTCGGTGATCGACAGCGAGGAGATGATGAAGTCGGACTTCTTGGCGTTCAGCGCCGGGATGATGCCGTCCCAGTCGGAGACGGCCACTTCGCATTCGACCTTCATCTTGGCGCACAGGGCGTCACCGATATCCTTGTCGAAGCCGACCACCTGGCCGCTGGCATCCTTGTTGTTGAAGGGCGGGTAGGCCGCCTCGATGCCCATTTTCAGTTTCTCGGCTGCCATGGCATTGGCCGAGAACACCAGGGTGGCGGCAGCGGCCAGGAGGAATTTCTTGTAGGTCTGCATTCGTGTTGCTCCGTTAGCGGTGGCTGGACATGAATTGCTTGCAACGCGCCGAGGTCGGGTTCTCGAAGACCTGCTGCGGCGATCCCTGCTCTTCGACCAGGCCCTGGTGCAGGAAGACCACTTCACTGGACACCTGGCGGGCAAAGTTCATCTCGTGCGTCACCAGCAGCATGGTACGGCCTTCTTCGGCCAATGCGCGGATGACGTTAAGCACTTCCTGGACCATTTCCGGATCGAGCGCCGAGGTCGGCTCGTCGAACAGGATGACCTTGGGCTTCATGGCCAGGGTACGGGCGATGGCGGCACGCTGTTGCTGGCCACCGGAAAGCTGGGCGGGGTAGCTGTGGCGCTTGTCGAAGATGCCGACCTTGTTCAGCAGCGCCTCGGCGTGCTCGGTGGCCTCGGCCTTGCTCTGGCCGAGCACGCGGCGCGGCGCCTCGATGATGTTGTCGAGGATCGACATGTGCGGCCACAGGTTGAAATTCTGGAAGACGAAGCCGATCTCGCTGCGCAGGCGGTTGATCTGGCGGTTGTCGGCGGCGATCAGGTCGCCGTTTTTCTGCGCCTTGAGCTTGAGGGACTCGCCGGCGACGATGATTTCGCCCTGGTGCGGGTTCTCCAGCAGGTTGATGCAGCGCAGCAGGGTGGACTTGCCAGAGCCGGATGAGCCGAGGATGGAGATCACGTCACCGTCGCGCGCGGTCAGCGAAATGCCCTTGAGAATTTCCTGCTCGCCATAGCGTTTGTGCAGGTTGCGGATTTCCAGCGCGGGCGTGGCCTGGGCCATGTGCGGTCCTCATGTGTTCGGGTGCGTTCCCAGCTGTTGGCGGCCTTCCTGGCGAGCGCCACGCTAGCATAGCGGCGCAACGGCGGCCAACCGGGTCGCGGGGGGCTCGGGTCGCTGGTGGGACAGTTTGTCGCATCGCTGCAGTGGACTGTCGCCAGGATATCCGCATTGGCGTTCTGCCCAGCACCGGAGCTTTGATGAAAAAAGGCGCGATGGTGCCAGCTTTGTTCCTATCTGGGAAGCCGTTTTTGGCCGGGTGGCACTGTGTCGCGGGTTATGCGGGTTCGAGGTTGCGCCTTGAGGTTGCGCTTTGCCGTGTCCTGAATTTGTGCCCAGGTGTTACCGAGGGGCACCTTTGGTGCGTTTGTAAGTGGGTATTTCAGTAATCCCAACTTGGCATGGGGATTTGACGACCTTTCGGTCAAAGCTTGGCACAATGCCCTGCAAGCCGCGTCGTTCTTGGTTACAGAAACATTTCAGACGAAAGCCATTCTCAGCTGGCCCGCTTATTGCCATCCCGAAACCACTGAATGCAGCGACGCCCACTCACACCCCGGCGCGCTGGCCAGTCATTCGTGTAGTCCACCTCCTTACAAAGGTAGTTTTATGAGCGGTAACAATTCCAATGACCTCGCTCAGGGGCTCAAGCAACGGCATGTGACCATGCTGTCGATTGCCGGCGTGATCGGCGCCGGCCTGTTCGTCGGCTCCGGCCATGCCATCGCTGCCGCCGGCCCTGCCGTGCTGTTGGCCTACGCCGCCGCCGGTACCCTGGTGGTGCTGGTAATGCGCATGCTCGGCGAAATGGCGGTTGCCTCGCCCGACACCGGGTCCTTCTCCACCTATGCCGACCGCGCCATCGGGCGCTGGGCTGGCTTCACCATCGGTTGGCTGTACTGGTGGTTCTGGGTCCTGGTGATCCCGCTGGAGGCCAACGCCGCCGCCGCCATCCTGCATGCCTGGTTCCCGTCGGTGGACCTGTGGGCGTTCTCCCTGATCATTACCCTGGCGCTGACCGTCACCAACCTGTTCAGCGTGAAGAACTACGGTGAGTTCGAGTTCTGGTTCGCCCTGCTCAAGGTGCTGGCGATCATCGGCTTCATCGTCGTCGGTTGCGCGGCCATGTTCGGCATGGTGCCGAGCAGCCAGGTCAGCGGCATCAGCCACCTGTTCGATACCCAGGGCTTCATGCCCAACGGCCTGGGCGCGGTGCTGGCCGCGATGCTGACCACCATGTTCTCGTTCATGGGTACCGAGATCGTTACCATCGCCGCCGCCGAGTCGAAAGACCCGGGTCGCCAGATCAGCAAGGCCACCAACTCGGTGATCTGGCGTATCTGCCTGTTCTACCTGGTGTCGATCTTCCTGGTCGTGGCCATGGTGCCTTGGAACGATCCGACCCTCGCCGAGAAAGGTTCCTACCAGACCGTCCTCAGCCTGATCGGCGTGCCGAATGCCAAGCTGATCGTCGACATCGTCGTGCTGATCGCCGTGACCAGCTGCCTGAACTCGGCGCTGTACACCTCTTCGCGCATGCTGTTCTCCCTGAGCAAGCGTGGCGACGCCCCGGCCATCGCCCAGCGCACCACCAAGGCGGGCACCCCGCACTGGGCCGTGCTGCTCTCCACCGCCGCGGCCTTCCTGTGCGTGTTCGCCAACTTCCTGGCCCCGGCCGCGGTGTTCGAGTTCCTGCTGGCCAGCTCCGGCGCCATCGCCCTGCTGGTGTACCTGGTGATCGCCGTGTCGCAACTGCGCATGCGTGCCCAGCGTGAAGCCAAGGGCGAGAAGATCTCGTTCAAGATGTGGATGTTCCCGGGCCTGACCTGGGCGACCATCGCCTTCATCATTGCCATCCTGGTGGTGATGGCGCTGCGTGAAGACCACCGTGCCGAGATCATCGCCACGGCCATCCTGAGCATTGGTGTGGTGGCGGCTGGCCTGCTGCTGCACCGCAAGCGTGGCGCTGCTGCGCGGGTGGCGCTGGATAGCTGATCCGCTGGTGTGAAATGCAAAGGCCGCGTCCTGTGAGGGGCGCGGCCTTTTTGTTTGCCTGTGAGGCCCGCTCCCACAGGGATCTCACAAGCCTGAAAGGCGATAGGGAACCTGTGGGAGCGGGTTTACCCGCGAAGAGGCCGGCGCAAGTTGAGCGTCACTATCAGCCGAACTGCTTCTGCTGTTGCTGCTGCCTGGCCACGACCTCCGAGGCGGTGACATAGGCGTCCTGGAACTCGTCGCTCTCCAGCCAGGCCATGGTCGCATCCTCGTCGATGCCGTCGAGCCACGCGCGGTAGGCGGTGAACACCAGGACGATGTAGTCGGTGGCGTGTTCTTCCTTGTGGCCCTTGAGCACCAGCGCCAGCAGTGGGTCGACCAGGAATACCGAGATCATCGGCACCAGGCCGCCTTCCTGGGCTTCCTTCATTTTCACGAACAGGCTGTCGTAGCTGCCCGACTCCATGGCCTTGTTGAACACCTGCTCGACGCTGGCGCTGTCGCCGGCACTGGCCTTGACTGCCTGGCCGCTGCGCACCATGCGGTTCTGCTTGGCCTTGGTGGCGGCGCGCTTGGCGCGTTTCTGTTGTTTGGTGTTGGTGGCCATGGGGGCGGATCCTTGGACGACTGGTAAAGGCGCGTATTGAAGCGTAGTTGCCAGGGAAACCCAAGCAGGTATTCGAGATCGCCGGGGCGCTCTGCGCCCCTTTCGCGACATAAGGCCCGCAAAGCGGGCCCAGGATCTCAGAGGGTCTTGTTCGGCCCGATCATCCGCGCCAGGCCAAGGTTCTTCAGCGCCAGTTGCAGCGAGCTGTGGATAACCTGCGGGTTGTCATGGCTCATGGCGTCGGCCAGCAGTTCCCTGGCCTTGCTCAGGTTGATCTGGCGCAGCATCCACTTCACCTTCGGCAGGTTGGTGGCGTTCATCGACAGACTGTCGAAGCCCATGGCCATCAGCAGGATCGCCGCGGCCGGGTCGCCGGCCATCTCACCGCAGATGCTCACCGGCTTGCCTTCCTCGTGGGCGACGCTGACCACGGTCTGCAACGCCTGCAGCACCGCCGGGTGCAGGTAGTCGTACAGGTCGGCGACCCGCGGGTTGTTGCGGTCGACTGCCAGCAGGTACTGGGTCAGGTCGTTGGAGCCGACCGAGAGGAAGTCGACCTGGCGCGCCAGCTCGCGGGTCTGGTACACGGCGGCGGGAATTTCCACCATCACCCCCACCGGCGGCATCGGCACGTCGGTGCCTTCGTCGCGCACCTCGCCCCAGGCGCGGTGGATCAGGTGCTGGGCTTCTTCCAGTTCGTGGATGCCGGAAATCATCGGCAGCAGGATGCGCAGGTTGTTCAGGCCCTCGCTGGCCTTGAGCATGGCGCGGGTCTGCACCAGGAAGATTTCCGGGTGATCGAGGGTGACGCGGATGCCGCGCCAACCGAGGAACGGGTTCTCTTCCTTGATCGGGAAGTACGACAGCGACTTGTCGCCGCCGATGTCGAGGCTGCGCATGGTTACCGGCAGCGGGTGGAACGCCTGCAGCTGTTCGCGGTAGATCGCCAGCTGTTCCTTCTCGCTGGGGAAGCGCTGGTTGATCATGAACGGCACTTCGGTGCGGTACAGGCCGACGCCCTCGGCGCCGCGCTGCTGGGCGCGGGCCACGTCGGCGAGCAGGCCGGTGTTGACCCACAGCGGCATGCGATGGCCGTCCGGGGTGACGCACGGCAGTTCGCGCAGGGCGTCGAGGCCCTTGGCCAGTTCGCGCTCCTCCTCGACCACATCGCTGTATTGCTTGCGCAGCACTTCACCCGGGTTGGTGAACACCTCGCCCTTGTAGCCGTCGACGATCATCTCGATGCCGTCGGCCTTCGAATACGGCAGGTCGACCACACCCATGACGGTGGGGATACCCATCGCCCGGGCGAGGATCGCCACGTGGGAGTTGCCCGAGCCGAGTACCGAGACCAGGCCCACCAGCTTGCCTTCCGGCACCTCGCCGAGCATGGCGGGGGTCAGCTCCTCGCTGACCAGGATGGTGTTGTCCTCATAGACCAGCGACTGCGAGCGGGCCTCCTGGAGATACGCCAGCAGGCGCCGACCCAGGTCCTTGACGTCCGAGGCACGCTCGCGCAGGTAGTCGTCGTCCATCAGCTCGAAGCGGTTGACGTGCTCGCCAACCACCTGGCGCAGGGCACCCTGGGCCCACTGGCCGGTCTTGATGACCTCGACCACCTCGCCACCGAGGGCGGCGTCCTCGAGCATCATCAGGTAGACGTCGAACAACGCGCGCTCTTCGGGGCGCAGCTGGGTGGCGAGCTTGGCCGACAGCTTGCGCATGTCCTCGCGCACGCCTTCGAGGGCGTTGTTGAACAGCTTGAGTTCGGTGTCTATGTCTTCGACGGTGCGATCCGGCACCACCTCGAGGTCGGCGGGCGGCAGCATCACCACCGAGCGGCCGACGGCAGCGCCCGGGGAGCCCGGCACGCCGACGAAGCGGGCTTCCTGGATACCCTTGCCCTGGCGGCCCAGGCCGCGGATCGAGCCAGTGGCCTCGGCGTGGGCGATAACCCCGGCGAGCTGGGCGCTCATGGTGACCAGGAAAGCTTCTTCGCCCTCGTCGAACTGGCGGCGCTCCTTCTGCTGGATGACCAGTACCCCCACCACGCGGCGGTGGTGGATGATCGGCGCACCGAGGAAGGAGGCGAATTTTTCTTCGCCGGTCTCGGCGAAGTAGCGGTAGCGGGGGTGGTCGGCGGCGTTCTCGAGGTTCAACGGCTCCTCGCGGGTGCCGACCAGGCCGACCAGGCCCTCGTTGGGGGCCATGCTGACCTTGCCGATGGAGCGCTTGTTCAGGCCCTCGGAGGCCATCAGCACGAAGCGGTTGCTGTCCGGGTCGAGCAGGTAGACCGAGCAGACCTGGCTGCCCATCGCCTCCTTGACGCGCAAGACAATGATACCCAACGCCGTCTTGAGATCTTTGGCGGAGTTCACTTCCTGGACGATCTTGCGCAGCGTATTGAGCATGGCTCGGGGTCGGACTCCGTCGTCAGTCGCGCGTCAGCAGGCGCGGGGCTAGCTCTTTCAGGGCGCGGCGGTAGACCTCGCGCTTGAATGTCACCACCTGGCCCAGCGGATACCAGTAGCTGACCCAGCGCCAGCCATCGAATTCCGGTTTGCCGGTGAGGTCCATGCGCACCCGTTGCTCATTGCTCACCAGGCGCAGCAGGAACCACTTCTGTTTCTGGCCGATGCACAGCGGCTGGCTGTGGGTGCGCACCAGGCGCTGGGGTAAACGATAACGCAACCAGCCACGGGTGCAGGCAAGAATTTCCACGTCCTGGCGTTCCAGGCCCACTTCTTCGTTCAGCTCGCGGTACAGGGCATCTTCCGGCGTCTCGTCAGGGTTGATGCCACCCTGGGGAAACTGCCAGGCATCCTGGTTGATCCGCCGAGCCCATAGCACCTGCCCGGCATCATTCGTGAGAATGATCCCGACATTGGGGCGAAAACCATCCGGGTCGATCACGGCAGCAACCTCGCAAACGCATGTCACCGCATTGTTCCACAAAGCCTGAGCGCGCAGCAACGCGCCCGCCAAGCTTATGTGCAGCGAGGTGAAAACTCCGTATTGTGCGGGGCTCTTCCGTGGCTGATGCGAGTGACCGCGATGCGCCTGGCTTTATTCGACCTGGACAATACCCTCCTCGGTGGCGACAGCGACCACGCCTGGGGTGACTACCTGTGCGAGCGGGGCATTCTCGACCCGGTCGCCTACAAGCAACGCAACGACGCCTTCTACCAGGACTACCTCAACGGCACCCTGGACATGCAGGCCTACCTGGCCTTCTCCATGGAAATCCTCGCGGCCAGCGAACCTGCGCAGCTGGAGCAGTGGCACCGCGAGTTCATGCGTGACTGCATCGAGCCGATCATCCTGCCCAGGGCCGAAGCCCTGTTGCGCCAGCACCGCGAGGCCGGCGACCAGCTGGTGATCATCACCGCCACCAACCGCTTCGTCACCGCGCCCATCGCCCGCCGCCTGGGTGTGCGTACCTTGCTGGCGACCGAGTGCGAGGTGCGCGATGGTCGCTATACCGGGCGTAGCACCGATATACCTTGTTTCCGTGAAGGCAAGGTGACGCGGCTTGCGCGCTGGATGCTGGAGAACGGCTTCGATCTGGAAGGCAGCTACTTCTACAGCGACTCGCTGAACGATGTGCCGTTGCTGGAGGTGGTGGTGAACCCGGTGGCGGTGGATCCGGATCCGAGGCTGCGGGTCGAGGCCGAGCGGCGGGGGTGGCAGGTTATTTCGTTGCGCGATTGAGGGCGCGGGGCCGCTTTGCGGCCCTTTCGCGGCACGAGGCCGCTCCTACAGCGGGCTGTGATTGCTTGTAGGAGCGGCCTTGTGCCGCGAGGGAGGGCGGAGCCCTCCTGCTGTCTCAGATCGGCTTGGCGCCCATCAAGCCGGCAATGGACAGGAAGCAGACGCCACTGAACACCGCCAATGCCAAGGTGAACTTCAAACCCACGGTTTCAGCCTTGCGCAGCCGGTTCAGGCGTACCACCAGCCACCACACGGCAAGCGCGCCAAGCGTATAGATGACGCTGGACGCCAGTACCCAGGTCTGCCCCAGCGGCCAGCCAACCAGGTGCACCAGCCACCAGCCGGTGAACGGCATGCTCACCAGGCACAGCCCCATCAGCAGCCAGACGAACACCAGCGGCCGGCGCAACAGCTTGCCGTAGGCCTCGGCATCGCCCTGGCGGCGGGCGCGGACAGTCCAGGTCGCCAGGCCCAGGCCGCCCAGCAGCAACAGGGCGGTGGCGAGGATATGCAGGGTCTTGAGGGTGGTCAGGTGTTCCATGTCTTCATCGTCCTTCAGCAGGGTAATTCGCGCCCGTCTCTTCGCGGGTAAACCCGCTCCCACAGGTGACGCGCCAACCTTGTGGGAGCGGGTTTACCCGCGAAGGATCATATGCCCAGCTTAGTCAGTTAGCCCAAGAACAGCCGGTAAGCCGGGTTCTCGGTCTCGTCCCAGTACGGATAGCCGATCTTGGCCAGCGCCGCCGGCACCAGGTGGCGCTCGTCCTCCGGCACCTGCAGGCCCGCGACCACCCGGCCATCGGCGGCGCCGTGGTTGCGGTAGTGGAACATCGAGATGTTCCAGCGCCCACCCAGCTTGTTGAGGAAGTTGAACAGCGCACCCGGCCGCTCGGGGAACTCGAAGCGCAACACCATCTCGTCGCTGGCTCCGGCCGAGTGGCCGCCGACCATGTGGCGGATGTGCAGCTTGGCCAGTTCGTTGTCGGTCAGGTCGGTAACCGGGAAGCCTTGCTCGATCAACTGCTGCACCAACACCGCGCGCGGGTCGGTTTCCGGGTGGGTCTGCACGCCGACGAAGATATGCGCCTCGTCCGAGGTGTGCTTGCGGTAGTTGAATTCGGTGATCTGGCGCTTGCCGATGGCTTCGCAGAAGGCCTTGAAGCTGCCCGGACGCTCCGGGATGGTCACGGCGATGATCGCCTCGCGCTTCTCGCCCAGTTCAGCGCGCTCGGCCACATGGCGCAGGCGGTCGAAATTGACGTTGGCGCCCGAGTCGATGGCCACCAGGGTCTGCCCGGCGACGCCCTTGAGCTCGACGTACTTCTTGATGCCGGCTACGCCCAGCGCGCCGGCAGGTTCGGTGATCGAGCGGGTATCGTCGTAGATATCCTTGATCGCTGCACAGATTTCGTCGGTGCTGACGGTGATCACCTCGTCCACATGGTGACGGCAGATGTCGAAGGTATGCTGGCCGATCTGCGCCACCGCCACGCCATCGGCGAACAGCCCGACCTGTGGCAGCACCACGCGCTCACCCGCGGCCATGGCCGCCTGCAGGCAGTTGGAGTCGTCCGGCTCGACGCCGATCACCTTGATCTCGGGGCGCAGGTATTTCACGTACGCGGCGATGCCAGCGATCAGCCCGCCGCCGCCGACCGGCACGAAGATCGCATCCAGCTGGCCCGGGTGCTGGCGCAGGATTTCCATGGCCACCGTGCCTTGCCCGGCGATGGTGTGCGGATCGTCGTAGGGGTGGATGTAGACGAAGCCCTTCTCCTCCACCAGCTTCAGCGAGTAGGCCAGCGCCTCGGGGAAGGTGTCACCGTGCAGCACCACCTTGCCGCCCCGGGACCGCACGCCTTCGATCTTGATCTCCGGGGTGGTCTTGGGCATGACGATGGTCGCCTTGATCCCCAGCTCCCGCGCCGCCAGGGCCAGGCCCTGGGCGTGGTTGCCGGCCGAAGCGGTGACCACGCCGCGGGCCAGTTCCTCGGCGCTCAGTTGCGCCAGCTTGTTGTAGGCCCCGCGGATCTTGAACGAGAACACCGGCTGCAGGTCCTCGCGCTTGAGCAGCACCGTGTTGCCCAGGCGCTTGCTCAACTGCCCGGCGCTGTGCAGCGGGGTTTCGACGGCAACGTCGTAGACGCGCGAGGTGAGGATCTTCTTGACGTACTGTTCGAGCATCGGAAAGCATCACTGGGCCGCGGGACAAGGGCTGGGAGTCTACCCCAGCGTCAAGTCGGGCGACCACAGCAAAGCCGCGGGAGCCGTTATACTAGGCAACTTTGAAATCCGCCCAGCCCCTCCCGGAGCCCGCATGACCCAGGACCAACTCAAACAGGCCGTCGCCCAGGCCGCCGTCGATCTCATCCTGCCGAAACTGGATGAGAAAAGCGTCGTCGGCGTCGGTACCGGTTCGACCGCCAACTTCTTCATCGACGCCCTGGCCCAGCACAAGACCGCCTTCGACGGCGCCGTCGCCAGCTCCGAGGCCACCGCCCAGCGCCTGAAGGGCCATGGCATCCCGGTCTACGAGCTGAACAGCGTCAGCGAGCTGGAGTTCTACGTCGACGGCGCCGACGAGAGCGACGCCCACCTCAACCTGATCAAGGGCGGCGGCGCGGCCCTGACCCGCGAGAAGATCGTCGCGGCGGTGGCCAAGACCTTCATCTGCATCGCCGACGCCAGCAAGCTGGTGCCGGTACTGGGCGCCTTCCCGCTGCCGGTCGAGGTGATTCCGATGGCCCGCAGCCATGTCGCGCGCCAGCTGGTCAAGCTGGGCGGCGACCCGGTCTACCGTGAAGGCGTGGTGACCGACAACGGCAACGTCATCCTGGATGTGCACAACCTGCAGATCACCAACCCGGTGGAGCTGGAGAGCCAGATCAACGCCATCGTCGGCGTGGTCACCAATGGCCTGTTCGCGGCGCGTCCGGCGGATGTGCTGCTGCTGGGGACCGCTGAAGGCGTGAAAACCCTCAAGGCCGAGTAAACAAGCCTTGCGCGATCCTTGTAGGAGCGGCCTTGTGCCGCGAAAGGGCTGCGTAGCAGCCCCAGATTTCAGCGTTGAACAAAGATTGCCGGGGCCGCCTTGCGGCCCTTTCGCGGCACAAGGCCGCTCCTACAGGGGTAGACGTAAACGCGATAGCGCCAGCCCAGGCAATCAATCAGCCGGCTGCTTGAACACATAGAACAGGTTCGGCTCGCTGACCAGGTAGATGGTCCCGGCATCGTCCATCGCAATCCCCTCCGCCTGCGGCACGGTCTGTTTCAAGCCCTGGAATCCCTTGCGCAGTGACAGCGTGCTCAGTGGCCGGCCCTTCACATCCAGCTCCAGCACCAGCCGTGACTCGTCCGAAAGCGCCAGCAGGTGCCCGCTGCGCTCATCGAACTGCAGGCTCGACAAGTCCCTCACGAACAGCCGCCGGTCACGCTTGCGATCCTGCACCACATGCACGGCATAGGGTTTGTCGGGGTTGTCATGGGGAAAACCATGCACCTCGTAGATCATCATCGGGTCCCGTTCCTTGGCCACGAACAGGCGCTTGCCCGCCGAGTCGTAGGCCAGCCCCTCGAAACCCTTGTTGCCATTGAGGCCGATGCCCAGGGACAGCTGCTCGGCATCGCTGGCGTCGAGGAACAGGGTGTCATCGTCAAGACGCACGCGAATCAGCCGCTGCTGGCGCTCGTCGGTGATCACGTAGCTGTTGGGCCCTACATACTCCACCGCCTCGGGGTCGCCGAAGCCGGTCAGTGGAACACGGCGCAGGATGCGGCCGTCCAGCGACAGCTCGATCAGCTCCGAGCGGGCATTGGTGACGGTGAACAGGCTCTTGCGGTCGGGATCGTAGGTCAGCGCCGAGATGTCATCGTCCAGCCCGACGATGGGCTGCGCTTCGATCGCCACCTGGTAGCGATCCAGGCCGATGCTCTGCTCGGCCGGCTGCCACCAGGTCTTGAGGTTGAACCAGCCGCGCTCGAACAGGCGGAACTCATGCCCGGCGGCGCCCAGGACGAGCAGGGCAACAAGCACGATGAAGGCTAAGATCAGGCGAAGGTGGCGGCGCATGCGGTCGGACTCGGCGAAAGGAGCACGTATCTAACCACTATCAACTGAAGCAAAGCTTAATGCCACCATCAGAAATATCTGATCGATCAGTGCTTTTTGAAGCGATAGAACAGGTTGGGCTCGCTGACGATGTACAGGTTGCCCTGGTCATCCATTGCCACCCCTTCTGCCCGGGGAATGGTGTCAGCCAGGCCATTGAAGCCGCCCAGCAAGGTCATGAAACTGACCTGCTCACCCTTCTCGTCCAGCTCGAGCAGCATGTTGGAGTCCGCCGACAAAGCCAGCAGGTGCCCGGTGCGTGGGTCGATGCCCAGCGCGGACAGGTTGCGCAGGTCCAGTTCGTCACTGGGCAGCGGTTGCTTGTCGCCCTTGAGCGGGCCGTGGCCATCGGTGCTCCAGATGAACATCTTCGGTGGCCGCTCGGCACCAATGATCAGTCGCTGCCGGATCAGGTCCCAGGCAATGGCCTCGAAGCCCTTGTTGCCATCCTCCGTATCGCCCAGGTCGTAGGGCTGGTAGTCGGCGCGGTTCAGCGATGTCGTGGCGGCATCCACCTTGACCAGTGTCAGATCATGGTTGCGCTCGTCGACAATGGCGATCTGGCCGTTCTCGAGGACCGCCACGCCTTCCGGATTGGACCAGCCCACCAGCGGGATCTTGCGCAGCACGTCACCGTCGAGGTTGAGTTCGACCAGGAACGGGTGCTTGCCCATGACCGCGAACAAGGTACGGGTGTGCGGATTGAACGCCAGGTCCGACGCCTCGTCACGCTCCATCCCCGGCAACGGTTTGGCATCGATGTCGGCCACGTAATCCGGCAGCCAGATGCTTTCCTGGCGCTCGGTCTGGCTTTCGAAGCCTTCCTTTATCCACAGCAGGCCACGGTCATCCCAGTGCATGGCTACCACCAGGCCATAGGCGATGATCGCCAGCGCAAGCAGCCACAGCGACCAGCGGGTAATCAGGCGTCGCTTTGGCGGAAGGGATGCGCTGGAAGGATTGGTCATCGAATGGAGATCCTGAAAGTAGGCGGCAGCGTGGTCGCCACTGTCGGCAAATGAAGGTTAATAGACGAATTATCCGGATCAATTGTGAAAAAAACGACAAATCCCACCGGCACAAGCAGCGACGACGGCATTGCACCGTCGTCGCCCGGAGTCAAAGCACCCGGCCTTCGAACCGGCTTGCACCGGGAAGTTCCAGCACCAGCTCATCGCCGACATTGAACGGCCCCACGCCCGCCGGGGTGCCAGTGAGGATGACATCGCCTGCCTGCAGGGAGAAGTGCGCCGCGATGTGCTGGATCATCGGCACGATCGGGTTGAGCATCAGCGCGCTGTTGCCGTCCTGGCGCACCTCGCCGTTGATGGTCAGGCGAATGCCGATATCGGTCAGGTCCTCGAAGGTATCGGCTGACACGAACGGCGGCAGCACGCAGGCACCATCGAAGCACTTGGCCAGTTCCCAGGGCAGGCCCTTTTCCTTCAGCTTCGCCTGCACATCGCGCAGGGTCAGGTCCAGCGCCGGGGCAAAGCCGGAGATGGCGTCGAGCACCTCTTCCTCGGAAGGGTGGGTGGACAGGGGCTTGCCCAGCAGCACGGCAATCTCCGCCTCGTAATGTACCGAGCCACGCTCGGTCGGAATCTTGAAGCCGCCTTCCAGGGGCACCACGCAGCTGCCGGGCTTGATGAACAGCAGCGGCTCGCTGGGGATGGGGTTGTCCAGTTCCTTGGCATGCTCGGCGTAGTTGCGGCCGATGCATACCACCTTGCCCAGCGGGAAGTGGATGCGCGTGCCGTCTACGTACTGGTGCTGGTAACTCATGGCCGACTCCTGTGAATACTGCTTTTTATTCGGGAGCGAAGATCTTACCCGGATTCATGATGCCGTTCGGGTCGAACACCGCCTTGATCGCCCTCATGCAGGCGATTTCCTCCGGCGAGCGGCTGTAGCCCAGGTAGTCGCGCTTGGTCATGCCCACGCCATGCTCGGCGGAGATCGAGCCGTTGTAGCGTTCGACGATCTCGAACACCCACTTGTTGACCTTGGCGCAGGAGGCGAAGAAGTCGTCCTTGGTCATGTGGTCGGGCTTGAGGATGTTCAGGTGCAGGTTGCCGTCGCCGATGTGGCCATACCAGACCACTTCGTAGTCCGGGTAGTGCTCGCCGACGGTGGCGTCGATATCGCGCAGGAACGCCGGCACCTTCGATACGGTGACCGAGATGTCGTTCTTGTAAGGCGTCCAGTGGGAGATGGTCTCGGACAGGTACTCGCGCAGCTTCCACAGGTTCTTCAGCTGGGTCTCGCTCTGGCTCATCACCCCGTCCAGTACCCAGCCCTGCTCGACGCAGTGCTCGAAGGTGGTCAGGGCTTCGTTGGCCACCTCCTCGGTGCTGGCTTCGAACTCCAGCAGCGCATAGAACGGGCAGTCGGTCTCGAACGGTGCGGGCACATCGCCCCGGGCGAGGATCCTGGCCAGGCCCTTGTCGGAGAAGAACTCGAAGGCCGTCAGGTCAAGCTTGCCCTGGAAGGCGTGCAGCACCGGCATGATCGCGTCGAAATCGGGCGTGCCCAGCACCATGGCGGTGAGGTTGCGCGGCGCGCGGTCCAGGCGCATGGTCGCCTCGACTACGAAGCCCAGGGTGCCTTCGGCGCCGATGAACAGCTGGCGCAGGTCGTAGCCGGTGGCGTTCTTGATCAGGTCCTTGTTCAGCTCGAGCAGCTCACCCTTGCCGGTGACCACCTTCAGCCCGGCCACCCAGTTGCGGGTCATGCCGTAGCGAATCACCTTGATCCCGCCGGCGTTGGTACCGATATTGCCGCCGATCTGGCTGGAGCCGCTCGAGGCGAAGTCCACCGGGTAGTAGAGGCCCTGGTCCTCGGCGAACTGTTGCAACTGGCGGGTGACGACCCCCGGCTGGCAGACCACGGTACGGTCGAATTCGTTGAAGGCGAGGATTTGGTTCATGTAGTCGAAGGCCACCACCACCTCGCCATGGGCGGCCACGGCGGCGCCCGACAGCCCGGTACGCCCGCCCGACGGCACCAGGGCGACCTTGTGCCGGTTGGCCCAGCGCACGATGGCCTGCACCTGCTCGACGGACTTGGGGAAGACGATGGCGCTCGGCGCCGGCGGGTAGTGCTTGGTCCAGTCCTTGCCGTAGGCCTCGAGCGAGGCCGGGTCGGTGAGGACCTTGCCAGGGTCGACCAGGGTCATCAGCTCATCAATTACCACGGACTGGGTCATCGCCGGAACTCTCGACTTATTCATAGTCACCCTGAGCACGCTTCACCTGTCGGGATAAGCTCAGGTTGTGTCGCGTATGCTAGCATAGCCCTCCCGCCGTTCGTGCTAAGGCCGACGCCGCGCCGCTCCACTCTCCTCGCCATTTTTCTCCGGGATACAGGTTTACGCAGATGAGCAAGACTTCTCTCGACAAGAGCAAGATCAGGTTCCTTCTTCTTGAAGGTGTGCACCAGAACGCGGTCGATACTCTCAAGGCCGCCGGCTACACCAACATCGAATACCTCACTGGTTCGCTGCCGGAAGCCGAGCTGAAGGAAAAGATCGCTGATGCCCACTTCATCGGCATCCGTTCGCGCACCCAACTGACCGAAGAGATCTTCGACTGCGCGAAGAAACTGGTCGCGGTCGGCTGCTTCTGCATCGGCACCAACCAGGTTGACCTGGCAGCGGCCCGCGAGCGCGGTATCGCCGTGTTCAACGCCCCCTACTCGAACACCCGTTCGGTGGCCGAGCTGGTGCTGGCCGAAGCCATCCTGCTGCTGCGCGGCATCCCCGAGAAGAACGCTTCCTGCCACCGTGGCGGCTGGATCAAGAGCGCGGCCAACTCCTTCGAGATCCGTGGCAAGAAACTGGGCATCGTCGGCTACGGCTCGATCGGCACCCAGCTGTCGGTCCTGGCCGAGAGCCTGGGCATGCAGGTGTACTTCTTCGACCCGCTGACCAAGCTGCCGCTGGGCAACGCGGTACAGGTCACCAGCCTGCACGAGCTGCTGGGCCTGGCCGACATCGTCTCGCTGCACGTGCCTGAGCTGCCGTCCACCCAGTGGATGATCGGCGAGAAGGAAATCCGCGCGATGAAGAAGGGCTCGATCCTGATCAACGCCGCCCGTGGCACCGTGGTCGAGCTGGACCACCTGGCCGCCGCGATCAAGGACAAGCACCTGATCGGCGCCGCCATCGACGTGTTCCCGGTCGAGCCGCGCTCCAACGACGAAGAGTTCGAAAGCCCGCTGCGTGGCCTGGACAACGTGATCCTGACCCCGCACATCGGTGGTTCCACCGCCGAGGCCCAGGCCAACATCGGCCTGGAAGTGGCCGAGAAGCTGGTCAAGTACAGCGACAACGGCACCTCCGTGTCGTCGGTCAACTTCCCGGAAGTGGCCCTGCCGGCCCACCCAGGCAAGCACCGCCTGCTGCACATCCACGAAAACATCCCGGGCGTGCTCAGCGAGATCAACAAAGTGTTCGCCGAGAACGCCATCAACATCTCCGGTCAGTTCCTGCAGACCAACGAGAAAGTGGGTTACGTGGTCATCGACGTCGACGCCGAGTACTCGGACCTGGCCCAGGAGAAACTGCAGCACGTGAAGGGCACCATCCGCTCGCGCGTACTGTTCTGAGTTTCACTGCGTCAAGAAAAAGGGAGGCCCTGGTGGCCTCCCTTTTTTTATCAGCTAACGCCTGAAAACCGGATGGTCGCTACAAAAATCCACCAATACCACTATCACTCGTTTTTGCCCCCTCGCCACACAACCGTCTCACAGCCCTCCTAGCATGGCCCCATCTCTTCGATGAGGCCTTGCCATGAACAACGCCACTCCAGGCGCACAGATGAAAGTGCGCGGTATCCACAAGCGCTTCGGCGCCTTCACCGCACTCAACGACGTCTCCCTCGACATCGCCGCCGGCGAGCTGGTGTGCCTGCTCGGCCCGTCGGGCTGTGGCAAGACCACCCTGCTGCGCTGCATCGCCGGGCTCGAACGCCAGGATCGTGGCACGCTGTACATTGGCGACCGCGATATCTCCGAGCTGCCACCCCAGGCCCGCGACTACGGCATCCTGTTCCAGTCCTACGCGTTGTTCCCCAACCTCACCGTCGAAGCCAACATCGCCTACGGCCTGACCGGCAGCAATCGTGAGGCCTCGCGCCAGCGGGTCGGTGAAATGCTCGAACTGGTCGGCCTGACGGGCAGCGAAAAGAAATACCCCGGCCAGCTATCCGGCGGCCAGCAACAGCGCGTGGCCCTGGCCCGCGCCCTGGCGCCTTCGCCGTCGCTGCTGCTGCTCGACGAGCCGATGTCGGCGCTGGACGCCCGCGTGCGCGAGCACCTGTGCACCGAGCTGCGCCAACTGCAGCGCCAGCTGGGCATCACCACGCTGATGGTCACCCACAACCAGGACGAGGCCATGCTGATGGCCGACCGCATCGCCGTGATGAACAACGGCCAGGTCGAGCAGTACGCCACGCCCCAGGAAATCTACGACCAGCCGGCCACGCCGTTCGTCGCCGAATTCGTCGGCCAGGGCAACTGGCTGCCGTTCCAGCGCAGCGGCGACAGCCATGCCCAGGTCGGCGGCCTGCACATGCGCCTGGCGGCCAACGCCGCTGGCGCCAGCAGCGGCCGGTTGTTCTGCCGACCTGAGGCGATCACCGTCAACCCGGTGGTACACGAGGAAAACCTGTTCCCGGCCAAGGTTCGCGAGATCACCTTCCTCGGCAACCGCTGCCGCATGAGCTTCGAGTTCAAGGCCTTCCCGGGCCATGCGTTGCTCGCGGAGCTGGCGCCGGAGGCGATGCCGCGCCTGGGTTCGCAGGACATCTGGGTGGCCCTGCCGCCGCAGAGCCTGCAGGTGTTTGCCTGAGATGGCCGCGCCGATGACCCTGCCGCTCACCTCAACCAATGCCGCACCTCGCAGTGGTGTTGCCCTGGGGGACCGTCTGTTCGTGATCGGTGGCAAGAGCCTGCTGCTGATCCTGCTGGTGCTGGCGGTGCTGATGCCGTTGCTGGCGATCTTCTGGCGCGGCTTCAGCGCTGAAGCCGGGCAGGGCGGCGGCCTGCCAGCTGCCCGTGAACTGTTCGCCAGCGAGAACTTCCATTGGCTGCTCGGCAACAGCCTGTCGGTGGCCTTCACCGTCGCCGCCATCGTCGTGCCGCTGGCCTACCTGTTCGCCTATGCCCTGCAACGCACGCTGATCCCGGCCAAGGGCCTGTGGCGCGGCATCTCGCTGCTGCCGCTGCTGGCGCCGTCGATGCTGCCGGCCATCGCGCTGGTCTACCTGTTCGGCAACCAGGGCCTGCTGCGCGGGCTGCTCAGCGACAATATCTACGGCTTCTGGGGCATCGTCCTCGGCGAGGTCATCTACACCTTCCCCCACGCCCTGATGATCCTGCTCTCGGCGCTGTCGCTGGCCGACGCAAGGCTGTTCGATGCGGCCTCGAGCATGGGGGCGGGGCCGACGCGGGCGTTCTTCAGCATCACCTGGCCGGCCACGCGCCAGGCGGTGTTCGCCGCGTTCTGCCTGGTGTTCACCCTGACCATCACCGACTTCGGCGTGCCGGTCGTGGTGGGTGGGGATTACCAGGTGCTGGCCCTGGAAGCCTACAAGGCCGTGGTCGGCCAGCAACAGTTCGGTCGCGGCGCGCTGATCGGCATGGTGCTGCTGGTACCAGCGCTGCTCAGCTTCGCCGTCGATGCCTGGTTGCGTCGCCGTCAGGGCGAGGCCATGAGCGGTCGCGCCCAGGTGTTCGAGCCCAAGCCTTCCAGGCTGCGCGATGGCTGCTTCCTGGCCATCGTGCTGCTGGTGTGCGCGGCACTGTTGGCGGTGATCGGCATGGCGGTGTACTCGTCGCTGGTCAAGTTCTGGCCATACAACCTGTCGCTGTCGCTCAAGCACTACATGTTCGAGGACACCGCCGGTGGCGGCTGGCTGGCCTACCGCAACAGCGTGACCATGGCCATCGGCACCGCGCTGATCGGCAGCGTGGTGATTTTCACCGGCGCCTACCTGATGGAGAAGACCCAGGGGCAGCGCCTGCTCAACCAGCTGCTGCGCTTGCTGAGCTTCATCCCGATGGCGGTGCCTGGCCTGGTGCTGGGCCTGGGCTACGTGTTCTTCTTCAACCTCAATGGCAACCCACTGCATGTGTTCTACGGCAGCATGGCGCTGCTGGTGGTGTGCACCATCGCCCACTACCTGACCACCGCGCAGATGACCGCCACCACCGCCCTGCGCCAGCTCGACGGCGAGTTCGAGGCCGCCGCACTGTCGCTCAAGGCGCCGCTGTACAGGCACTTCATGCGGGTCACCGTGCCGATCTGCCTGCCGGCGCTGCTGGACATCATCCGCTACCTGTTCGTCTCGGCGATGACCACCGTGTCTGCGGCGATCTTCCTGTACAGCC
The DNA here is from genome assembly GCF_016861355.2 of Pseudomonas sp. RtIB026. NCBI lineage: Bacteria > Pseudomonadati > Pseudomonadota > Gammaproteobacteria > Pseudomonadales > Pseudomonadaceae > Pseudomonas > Pseudomonas sp. RtIB026. The sequence continues at coordinate 1,008,793 of NZ_AP023348.2, forward strand.
CCGACACCATCCTCGCCGCCGTCGCCGTGCTGAACATGGACGACGCGGGCAACGTTGGCGGTGCCGCCGCCATGTCGACCCTGATCCTGCTTACCAGCGCTGCCGCATCCTTGCTGCTGGCCGCTGCCTCACGCGGCCTGCTGCGCCGCTCCCAGGCCTGGCGCCAGCGCGCGCCAGGCCATTGACCGACTGCCCACACTGATAGGAACCGCATCATGTTCAAGCCACTCGCACTTGCCGCTGCCGTATCCGCCGTCTTCAGCCTGCAGGCCTCGGCCGCGACCCAGCTGACCGTCTATACCGCCCTCGAGGCCGAGCAGCTCAAGAGCTACAAGCAGGCCTTCGAAAAGGCCAACCCCGACATCGAGATCAAGTGGGTGCGTGATTCCACCGGCATCATCACCGCCAAGCTGCTGGCCGAGAAGGATCGCCCGCAGGCCGACGCGGTATGGGGCCTGGCCGCTTCCAGCCTGGCCATCCTCGACCAGAACGGCATGCTCGAAGCCTATGCGCCCAAGGACCTGGGCAAGATCTCGGCCAACTACCGCGACGCCGCCAACCCGCCGGCCTGGGTGGGCATGGACGTGTGGGCCGCGACCCTCTGCTTCAACACCGTCGAGGCCGAGAAGCAGGGCCTGAGCAAGCCGGTGAGCTGGCAGGACCTGACCAAGCCTGAATACAAGGGCAAGATCGTCATGCCCAACCCGGCCTCGTCCGGCACCGGCTTCCTGGATGTGAGCGCCTGGCTGCAGACCTTCGGCGAGCCGCAGGGCTGGGCCTACATGGATGCGCTGCACCAGAACATCGGCCAGTACGTTCATTCCGGCTCCAAGCCGTGCAAGCTGGCCGCCGCCGGTGAATTCCCGATCGGCATCTCGTTCGAATACCCGGCCGTGCAGCTCAAGCGCCAGGGCGCGCCGCTGGATATCGTGCTGCCCAAGGAAGGCCTGGGCTGGGAGATCGAAGCCACCGCAGTGATCAAGGGCTCGCCGAAGGCCGATGCCGCCAGGCGCCTGGCCGACTTCTCCGCCAGCCCCGCGGCCATGGAGCTGTACAAGGAGAACTTCGCCGTGCTCGCCGCGCCCGGCATCGCCAAGCCGCAGACCGAGTTGCCGGCGGACTACGAGCAGCGCCTGATCAAGAACGACTTCGCCTGGGCCTCGAAGAACCGCGACCAGATCCTCAGCGAGTGGCGCAAGCGCTACGACGGCAAGTCGGAAAAGGTCGCGCAGCAATAACGCGTCGGCCTCATTGGCGGGTAAACCCGCTCCTATGGAACAACACGTAACCTATTGATTTAGCTTGACCCTGTGGGAGCGGGTTTACCCGCGAAGAATCCAGCGCGGTGTATGGCACCGGCTGCGCCGGTGTTCGCGGGTGAACCCGCTCCCACAGGGGACAGTTCCCAGCGCGACAACGCAGCCCAAAGGGCCTGCATGGGCAATGCAGGGGGCCACAGGCATAAAAAAACCGGCGCACCAGGCGCCGGTTTTTTTATGCCGTCAGAGCCTCACAGCCCTTCGAGCATTGCCTTGTTGCGCACCGCGCCCTTGTCGGCGCTGGTGGCCAGCAGGGCGTAAGCCTTGAGTGCGGTGGTCACCTTGCGTGGACGCACCTCGGCCGGCTTCCAGCCCTTCTTGTCCTGCTCGACGCGACGCTCAGCCAGCTCTTCGTCGCTGACCAGCAGGTTGATCGAACGGTTGGGGATGTCGATCAGCACCTTGTCGCCATCGCGCACCAGGCCGATGGCGCCGCCCGCTGCCGCTTCCGGCGAGGCGTGGCCGATCGACAGGCCCGAGGTACCGCCGGAGAAGCGGCCGTCGGTGAGCAGGGCGCAGGCCTTGCCCAGGCCTTTGGACTTCAGGTACGAGGTCGGGTACAGCATCTCCTGCATGCCCGGGCCGCCTTTCGGGCCTTCGTAGCGGATGATGACGATGTCGCCGGCCTGCACTTCGTCGGCGAGGATGCCGCGCACGGCGCTGTCCTGGCTCTCGAAGATCTTCGCGGTGCCTTCGAACACGTGGATCGACTCATCGACACCTGCGGTCTTCACCACGCAGCCGTCCAGGGCAATGTTGCCGTACAGCACGGCCAGGCCGCCTTCCTGCGAGTAGGCGTGCTCGAAGCTGCGGATGCAGCCGTTCTCGCGGTCATCGTCGAGGGTTTCCCAGCGGGTCGACTGGCTGAACGCGGTCTGCGTCGGGATGCCCGCCGGGCCTGCCTTGAAGAAGGTGTGCACGGCTTCGTCATCGGTCTGGGTGATGTCCCACTTGGCGATGGCCTCTTCCATGCTGGCGCTGTGCACGGTCGGCAGGTCGGTGTGCAGCAGGCCGCCACGGGCCAGCGAGCCGAGGATGCTGAAGATGCCACCGGCGCGGTGCACGTCTTCCATGTGGTACTTCTGGATGTTCGGCGCCACCTTGCACAGCTGCGGCACCTTGCGCGACAGGCGATCGATGTCGCGCAGGTCGAAGTCCACCTCGCCCTCCTGGGCCGCGGCCAGCAGGTGCAGGATGGTGTTGGTCGAACCGCCCATGGCGATGTCGAGCATCATGGCGTTTTCGAACGCCTTGAAGTTGGCGATGCTGCGCGGCAGTACCGACTCATCGTTCTCGCCGTAGTAGCGCTTGCACAGCTCGACGATGGTGCGACCGGCGGTGAGGAACAGCTGCTCGCGGTCGGAGTGGGTGGCCAGGGTCGAGCCGTTGCCCGGCAGGGCCAGTCCCAGGGCTTCGGTCAGGCAGTTCATCGAGTTGGCGGTGAACATGCCGGAGCACGAACCGCAGGTCGGGCAGGCGCTGCGCTCGTACTCGGCGACTTTCTCGTCGCTGGCGGTGGAGTCGGCGGCGATGACCATGGCGTCGACCAGGTCCAGGCCGTGGCTGGCCAGCTTGGTCTTGCCAGCTTCCATCGGGCCGCCGGAGACGAAGATCACCGGGATGTTCAGGCGCAGGGCGGCCATCAGCATGCCGGGGGTGATCTTGTCGCAGTTGGAGATGCAGACGATGGCGTCGGCGCAGTGGGCGTTGACCATGTACTCGACGGCGTCGGCGATGATCTCGCGGCTGGGCAGCGAGTAGAGCATGCCGTCGTGGCCCATGGCGATGCCGTCATCCACGGCGATGGTGTTGAACTCTTTCGCCACGCCACCGGCGCGTTCGATCTCGCGGGCGACCAGCTGGCCCAGGTCCTTCAGGTGCACATGCCCCGGGACGAACTGGGTGAACGAGTTGGCGATGGCGATGATCGGTTTCTTGAAGTCTTCGTCCTTCATCCCGGTGGCGCGCCACAGGGCACGGGCACCGGCCATGTTGCGGCCTTGGGTGGAAGTCTTGGAACGATAATCAGGCATGGAGCGCTCCTGGCGGCTAAATCACGTCACGTAAATAGGGAGTGAGCTTCTCTTGTCCTGAAACGCCGAAGGCCGGTTGCCGCTGGCAAGGATGGGGGCCGAAGACCGCGCGGGATCGCCGCAGGCTCGACCAGAGCTCATAAACCCGCCGGGGATGTCTGGCGATGAATGGATCGATTCTACACCGCCGCGCCCGCGAGGGAATGGCGTTGTGATAATTGGCTGTCGCCAGCCCGCAAGGTAAAGGCCTTGGCGTGGTTCGGGCGGGTTTGGGTAGACTTGCGCGCTTCCTGTCCCACTGGCCAAAAGGATTTGCAATGCCAGCGCCTAGCCGCTCCTTATTGTTCTATGTCGTCATCGGCCTGATCCAGGGCCTGGTGTTGCTCGTAACCGTGAAGGGGCAGGGCGAGCTGCTCGGTTTCAACCTGTCGGTCGCCCTGTGCGCCGCGGTGGTGGTGGCCGGCGTGAACCTGCAACTGCTCGGCAGCGCGGTGCGCCAGCGTGGCACCGGCTGGCTGGTGCTGGGCCTGACCCTGCTGATCAGCGGGATCAGTGCCTGGGTCCTGGATAGCGGGCGCATGGGCTGGCTGCAGCAGACCTGGTTCCTGGCCGCCATCGTGCTGGGCTATATCGGCACCGCGTTCATTCTTGCCTGGCCGACCCGAGAAAATGGGCGGCCGCGCTATGAGGACCTGTTCCGGCATGCCTGGAACAACGTGTTCATTCTTTTCCTGGCGCAACTGTTGACCGGCCTGTTCTGGCAGTTGCTGTGGTTGTGTGCGTTGCTGTTCGGCATGCTCGGCATACCGCAGGTCACGGATGTAGTGGAGTCCCCGGTGTTTCTCTGGCTGGTGCTGCCGGTGGTGTTCTCCCTGGGGATGCGCATGGGGCGGGACAACGAGAAGGTCATCGGGTTGTTGCGCGGCATTCTGTTGACACTCTGTCGCTTCCTGTTGCCGTTGAGTGCGCTGATCGCCGTGGTGTTCACCCTGACACTGCCCTTCAGCGGCCTGCAGCCGCTGTGGGACACGGGTTATTCGACCGCTCTGCTGTTGGTGCTGGCAGGTATCAATCTGTTCCTGGCCAATGGCGTGTTTCAGGACGGCCATCAGGGCAATGCCTATCCTGCGCCGCTCAAACGCTTGGTCGAAGCCAGCCTGCTCTGCCTGCCGGTACTGGTGGGCCTGGCGGCTTATGCCAGCTGGATGCGCATCGACCAGTACGGCCTGACCCCGTCGCGCATCATGGCCATGCTGTTGGTGGGTGTGATGCTGGCGCACAGCCTGGCGGTGGTGTGGGCGGTGGTGAGCTCACGGCAGGCCTGGCTGAATAGCCTGCGGCTGAGCAACCCGTTGATCGCCTTGCTCAGCGCGGTGCTGATAGTGCTGTTCTACACACCGTTGCTCGACCCGCAGGTGTTGAGTGCGAAGAGTCAGGTCGAGCGCCTGCTCGGTGGACGCACGCCAATCACCGAGTTCGATGCCGGGACCTTGTACCGCGACCTCGGTCAGCCTGGGCGTGCAGCCTTCGAGCAACTGGAGAAGCGGCTGGAAACTGATGAACTGTTCGATGCGGGGCGCCGCGAGCAATTGCTGGGGTTGATGGCGCAGGTGCGTCGGCCGGAGGTGGTCGAAACCCATGGTCCGAAGTTCGAGTGGCTGGGGCCTGTGCAATCCACCAGCGAGTCACTGGCCGACTCGACCCTTGGACAAAGCCAGTGCGGCGGCAAGGGATGCTATTTGTGGGCGGTCGATCTGGATGGTGATGGGCACAATGAAGTGCTGATGATCCCCCGGCACACCTATGCATCGAGTGTGTTCGTGTTCACCTGGGAGGAGCGCGAGTGGCGTGAGGTGGGCAGCCTGAGCGGCCGGATGGAAAACCTCGAGGGCCTGGCCAAGGGGATTCGCGAGGGTGCGGTGAAACTGGTGGCTCCGCGTTACAAGACGCTCAGTATTGATGGGCAGGAATTGGTGCCGGACTTCAGGCGATAGTGGTTGACGGGCATGAGCGTGAGCGTTTGAGGGAGCCGGGGCCGCTCTGCGGCCCTTTCCGGCCGGTCCGACGCCTCGGCAAGGCCGCTCCTATAGTGACCGCGTAATCAACCACTGTAGGAGCGGCCTTGTGCCGCGAAAGGCTGCGCAGCAGCCTCAAACAAACGTTGCTTAGCTGTTGGGCAGCAACCGGCAGGTGATGCTCTTGATGTAGCGGGTCTCGGCGATCGCCGGGTGCACCGGGTGGTCCGGTCCCTGGCCACCGCGCTCGAGCAGTTGCAGGTTGCGGTCCAGGTGGCGGGCGCTGGTCAGCAGGATGTTGTTCAGGTCGTCCTCGGGCAGGTGCATCGAGCACGAGGCGCTGACCAGGATGCCGTCCTTGTTCAGCATGCGCATGGCCTGTTCATTGAGGCGGCGGTAGGCGGCCTCGCCGTTCTTCAGGTCTTTCTTGCGCTTGATGAAGGCGGGCGGGTCGGCAATGATCACGTCGAAACGCTCTTCGGCGGCCTTCAGCTCGCGCAGCGCTTCGAACACGTCACCTTCGATGCAGGTCAGCTTCTCGCTGATGCCGTTCAGCGCGGCGTTGCGCTCGACACCGTCGAGGGCGAAGCCGGAGGCATCCACGCAGAACACTTCGCTGGCGCCGAATGCGCCGGCCTGCACGCCCCAGCCACCGATGTAGCTGAACAGGTCCAGCACGCGCTTGCCCTTGACGTAGGGGGCCAGGCGGGCGCGGTTCATGCGGTGGTCGTAGAACCAGCCGGTCTTCTGGCCTTCGCGCACCGGGGCCTCGAACTTCACGCCGTTTTCTTCCAGCGCGACCCAGTCTGGTACTTCGCCGTAGACGGTCTCGACATAGCGGCCGAGGCCTTCGGCGTCGCGGGCGGCGGAATCGTTCTTGAACAGGATGCCGCTTGGTTTCAGGACCTGGACCAGGGCGGCGATGACGTCGTCCTTGTGCGCGTCCATGGTGGCCGAGGCCAGTTGCACCACGAGGATGTCGAAGAAGCGGTCGACCACCAGGCCCGGGAGCAGGTCGGAGTCGCCGTAGACCAGGCGGTAGCACGGCTTGTCGAACAGACGCTCGCGCAGCGACAGGGCGACGTTCAGGCGGTGCACCAGCAGCGATTTGTCCAGCGGCAGCTTGATGTCGCGCGACAGCAGGCGGGCGCAGATCAGGTTGTTCGGGCTCATCGCCACCACACCCAGGGGCTTGCCGTTGGCGGCTTCGAGGATGGCCTGCTGGCCCGCATTCAGGCCTTGCAGCGGGGTCGCGGCGACGTCGACTTCATTGCTGTAGACCCACAGATGGCCGGCGCGCAGGCGGCGGTCGGCATTGGCTTTGAGGCGAAGGCTGGGCAGGGACATGACGTCGCTCCGGGAAAAAAGAGCGGGAGTATACCGTGTTGGCCAAGGCTTCGCTGTGGGGCGCGACCAAACGTTGGCATCATCGCGGGGCTAAAGAAATTCTTGGATCCAACGATCCACTGATAGTTACCCTGCCGGCGTACAGGGTTAGAATCCCCCGTCCCCAGCGAGAATGCACGAATGTCCCAGGAACTTACCGCCGAACAGATCCAGCAAGCCCTGCAGGGCATCACCATCCCGCCGCAGCCGCAGATCATGGTCGACCTGCAGTTCGAGCAGTACATGCCCGACCCGGACCTCGAGACCATCGCCAAGCTGATCAGCCAGGATCCGGGCTTGTCTGGCGCCCTGCTGAAACTGGTCAATTCGGCGCAGTTCGGCCTGGCGAACAAGATCGGCTCGATCCAGCGCGCGGTGAACCTGCTGGGCAGCCGCTCGATCATCAACCTGATCAACGCCCAGTCGATCAGGGGCGAGATGAGCGACGAGACCATCGTCACCCTCAACCCGTTCTGGGACACCGCCCAGGACGTGGCCATGACCTGCCTGACCCTGGCCAAGCGCACCGGTATCCAGGCGGTGGACGAGGCCTACACCCTGGGCCTGTTCCACGACTGCGGCGTGCCGCTGATGCACAAGCGCTTCCCCAACTACATGGAAGTGCTGGAAGAGTCCTACGCCAAGGCCAATGACGAGATTCGCGTGGTGGACACCGAGAACCGCGTGTTCAACACCAACCACTCGGTGGTCGGCTATTTCACCGCCAAGTCCTGGCGCCTGCCGGAGCACATCAGCGCCGCCATCGCCAACCACCACAACGCCCTGGCGGTGTTCCGTGACGAGTCCTCGCGCAATACCCAGACCCAGCTGAAGAACCTGCTGGCGGTGCTGAAGATGTCCGAGCACATCTGTGCGTCCTACCGCGTGCTGGGCAACCAGACCGTGGACCACGAGTGGGAGATGGTCGGACCGCTGGTGCTGGAATACATCGGCCTGACCGAATACGACTTCGAGCAGCTCAAGCAGGACATCCGCGAATCGGGCGGGCACTGAGCCATGCCGGAACTGCCAGAGGTCGAGACGACGCGGCGCGGCATCGCGCCCCATCTGGAAGGCCAACGGGTCAGCCGCGTGGTGGTGCGCGACCGGCGCCTGCGCTGGCCGATCCCGGAAGACCTCGACGTGCGTCTGTCGGGGCAGCGCATCGTCAGCGTCGAGCGCCGCGCCAAGTACCTGCTGATCAACGCCGAGGTCGGCACCTTGATCAGCCACTTGGGCATGTCGGGCAACCTGCGCCTGGTCGAACTGGGCTTGCCAGCGGCCAAGCACGAACATGTGGATATCGAGCTCGAGTCGGGGTTGATGCTGCGTTACACCGACCCGCGCCGCTTCGGGGCCATGCTCTGGAGCCTCGACCCGCTCAACCACGAATTGCTGATACGGCTGGGGCCGGAGCCGCTGACCGACCTGTTCGACGGCGAGCGGCTGTTCCAGCTGTCGCGGGGTCGGTCGATGGCGGTCAAGCCGTTCATCATGGACAACGCGGTGGTGGTGGGGGTGGGTAACATCTACGCGACCGAAGCGCTGTTCGCCGCCGGGATCGACCCGCGCCGCGAGGCGGGCGGGATCTCCCGGGCGCGCTACCTGAAGCTGGCGATCGAGATCAAGCGGGTGCTGGCGGCGGCCATCGAGCAGGGTGGGACCACCTTGCGCGATTTCATCGGTGGCGATGGCCAGCCGGGGTATTTCCAGCAGGAACTGTACGTTTATGGGCGCGGGGGCCAGCCGTGCAAGCTGTGTGGCACCGAGCTGCGCGAAGTGAAGCTGGGACAGCGGGCGAGCGTGTTCTGCCCGAAATGCCAGCGTTAAGTGACATGCGAGCCCTGTGGGAGCGGGTTTACCCGCGAAGAAGGTGGCGCGGAGGATGGCACCGGCTTCGCCGGTGTTCGCGGGTGAACCCGCTCCCACAGGATTTTTGCTGCCTCAAGGGGTAGCAGGGGATCTGTAGGAGCGGGCTTGCCCAGCGATAGGGCCGGATCAGTCGACTACCGCCGCCTGCCCTACACCCCTGGGGTCACTGGCTGCCTCCACGGTCCCGGCAGCCTTGTCCCAATACAGCACCTGCTGGTTGCCATAGTTACGCCCCACATCCTTCAACCTATACCCGCGCGCCTGCAGCTCAGCTTTTTGTGCGGCGCTGAACGTCCCCGGCTCATGCTCCACCACATCCGGTAGGTACTGATGGTGATAGCGCGGCGTCGCCGGCCACTCGGCCACCGGCCGCCCTTCGAGGAACCCCATCACCGACAGCAGCACCATGCTCGGAATCCGGCTGCCGCCGGGCGTGCCGAAGCTGGCGAACTGGCTTGGGCTTTCGATGAAGGTCGGGCTCATGCTCGACAAGGGCCGCTTGCCCGCCGCCACTGCGTTGGCCTGGCTGCCGGCCAGTCCATAGCTGTTGCTGCCGGTGGGATCGGCGGCAAAGTCGTCCATCTCGTTGTTCAGCACCACGCCGGTGCCGGGCACGCTGAACGCCGCGCCGAACGGCAGGTTGACCGAGAGCGTGGCGGAAACCGCATTACCGTCGGCGTCGATCACCGTGAAGTGGGTGGTGTGGTCGCCCTCGCGCCAGGCCGGTGAGGGGGGCAGGGCGCTGCTGGGGGTGGCTTGGTGCACGTCGATGCTGTCGGCCAGGCCGGTCAGGTACTGGCGCCCCAGCAGGCGGTTGATGGGGTTCGCCACGTAGTCCGGGTCGCCCAGCAGCCCGCGGTCGCGGTAGGCCCGGCGCAGTACTTCGATCACATAATGGCTGCGCTGCACCGGTTCGGCGCTCTGCCAGGGCAGGCGCTGGAGCATGGCCAGGCTCTGGGCCAGGGCCACGCCACCAGCCGAGGGCGGCGGGCTGCTGATCAGCTCGCGCTGGTCGGCCAGTGGATAACGCAGTGGCTCGCGCCAGGCGGTACGGTAGCCGGCGAGGTCATCGAGGGTCCAGACACCGCCGGCCTGGCGCACGCCTTCGACCAGGCGGTGGGCCGTCGGGCCACGGTAGAAGCCGTCGCGCCCATGCTCGGCCATGGCCTGCAGGGTGGCGGCCAGTTCCGGCTGGCGAATCACCGTGCCGAGTACCGGTACGTCGTTGTTGGCGAGGAACAGTCGGGCGCTTTCGGCATTGTCGCGCAGGGCACTCAGGCGCATGGTGGCGCGGTCACGGTAGATGCGGTCGACGGCAAAGCCCTGGTTGGCCAGGCGAATGGCCGGGGCCAGGCTGTCCTTGAGCGGCAGCCTGCCGTGGGTCGCGGCCAGGTCGGCCAGCGCCTGGGGCAGGCCCGGGATCGCCGCGGCCAGTGGGCCATTGACCGACAGGCCCGGCTGTACCTTGCCGTCCTTTAGATACATGTCGGCCCGGGCGGCGGCCGGGGCGCGCTCGCGGGCGTCGAGGAAGGCATAGCGTGGGCTGTCGGCGCTCTCGCGCAGAAGGAAGAACCCGCCACCGCCAAGGCCGGAGCCGTAGGGCTCGACAACGGCCAGCGTGGCGCCGATGGCCACGGCGGCATCGAAGGCGTTGCCGCCCTGCTGCAGGATCTGCCTTGCCGCCGCGGTGGCTTCACCGTGCGGGCTGGCGATCGCCGCCTGGCCTGGCCCGGCGGCCAGGGCGCCATGGGCCAGTAGCGCCAGGAGGGCGCCGAGGGCTGCGTGGCGGAGCGCGGCGACGAACGGCATCAGGCCTTGCCGGTGATCCGGCGGTACTTGGCCATCAGCTCGTCTTCGGTTTCCAGGTGGGCTTCATCCAGGGGGATGCAGTCCACCGGGCAGACCTGCTGGCACTGGGGCTCGTCGTAGTGGCCGACGCACTGGGTGCACAGGTTCGGGTCGATCACGTAGATCTCCTCGCCTTGCGAGATGGCGGCGTTCGGGCACTCGGGTTCGCAGACGTCGCAGTTGATGCAATCGTCGGTGATGATCAGGGACATGGAGACTCCGGCCGGGGCGTTGGGCCCGGGCATGTTTCAAAGCGATGGGCACAATTGTGCCGGATTCGCGCCCGCAGTGCACGCGGGCGCGACATCGTGACCGCGCGGCTTACTTGCGAAAGCGCTCAGTCAGCGCATCGGCCACGGCGGGGTGGACGAACTTGCTGATATCACCGCCCAACGCGGCGATTTCCCGGACCAACGTCGAGGAAATGAACGAATAGCGCTCGGATGGCGTAAGGAACAGGCTCTCGACGTCCGGCGCCAGTTGGCGGTTCATGTTGGCCAGCTGGAACTCGTATTCGAAGTCGGACACCGCGCGCAGGCCGCGCAGGAACACATTGGCGTTCTGTTCCTTGGCAAAATGCGCCAGTAGCGAGGAGAAGCCGATGACCTCGACATTGGGCAGGTGCTTGGTGACCTCGCGGGCCAGCGCTACCCGCTGTTCCAGGGGGAACAGGGGGTTTTTCTTGGGGCTGGCCGCCACGGCGATGATCACGTGGTCGAACAGGCGCGAAGCGCGCTCGACGAGGTCGCCATGGCCTTTGGTAATGGGGTCGAAAGTACCCGGGTACAACACTCGGTTCATCGCGTCATCCTGGCTGGAGTGCGTTGGGGAGTCGGATGGTAGCGCAGCGATTGAGCTCGGCCAAGTCGCGTGGCTGGTCGATGGCACTATAGACAGCATGGCTATTGGCTGTCATGCGCCGGATGCCAGGCGGCCGACCAGCGCCTCGCTGAGCAGGGCGGTCAGGGCATAGACCGACAGCTGCGGGTTGGCGCCGATGCTGGTGGGGAACAGCGAACCGTCGTGGATCGACAGGTTTTCCAGCTGGTGATGCCGGCCCAGGCTGTCGCACACTGCCTGCCGAGGATCCTCGCCCAGGGCGCAGCCGCCCATGACGTGGGCGCTGCCCAGGCGCATGCGGTGGAGTTCCAGGGGCAGGCTGTCGATCAACGCCTTGGCCTGTTCCGGGTTATCGACATACCGGGCATCGCCATGCACCGGCAGCACCCGGCGAGCACCGGCGGCGAACTGGATCTGCGCCATGCTGTGCCAGGCCCGGCGCAGCCCGTCGCGCAGGTAGTCGGTGACCGGGTAGTCGAGCACCGGCGACCCATCGCTACGCAATTCCACCTGGCCGCCGGGGCTGTCCGGGTGAAAACCGTCGCGCAGCAGCGCCAGCATCACATGGGTATGGGGCAGCTCGGCCATGCGCAGGGCATTGTCCTGGCCATGGCCGCCGAGCAGGGTGCTGGCCAGGGCCGGGTGCAGCGGCGGGACTTCGAGCTTGTAGCCGACCGGACCGGTGACGCCGTCCTGCCACTGGAACTGGTCGCTGTAGATCGACTGCGGCGCGCCGTAGTACGGGTCGATCTTCGCTTCGAACTGCGCGGCGCTGAAATTGACCAGGTGCAGGAAGGTGCGCTTGCCCAGGCGCTGGTGAGGGTCGGGTGCGTTGGAGCGCAGTAGCAGGGCCGGGCTGTTGATGCCGCCGCCGGCCAGTACGTAATGACGGGCGCGCACCCGAACCTGGCGGCCCGTGGGCTGGATCCCCTGGGCGTCCAGGGCCTGGCATTGCAGGTGGTCGATGCGTTGGCCGTCGTGGCTGAAGCGTTCGGCGCGGGCCAGGTAGAGCAGTTCGCCGCCTTGCTCGAGGGTGGCCGGAATGCTGGTGACCAGCATCGACTGCTTGGCGTTGACCGGGCAGCCCATGCCGCAGTAGCCCAGGTTCCAGCAGCCACGCACGTTGCGCGGGATCACCGCCCAGCGCAGGCCGAGCGCCTCGCAGCCGCGTCGCAACACGTCGTTGTTGGCATTGGGCGGCATCATCCAGGGGCTGATGCCCAGGTGCTGCTCCATGCGTTCGAACCAGGGCTTCAGGCTGTCGCTGTCCAAGCCCTTGACGCCATGTTCGCGGGCCCAGTGCTCCAGGGTCTGTGGCGGTGTGCGGAAACTCGAGGTCCAGTTGACCAGGGTGGTGCCGCCCACCGCCCGGCCCTGCAGGATGGTGATGGCGCCGTCCTTGCTCAGGCGGCCCAGGCCTTCCTGGTAGAGGTCGGCATAGGCTTCGTGTTCCAGCAGGTGGAAGTCGCTGCTGGTCTTCAGCGGGCCTTCTTCGATCAGCAGCACCTTCAGCCCGGCCGCGCTCAGCCGTTCGGCGGTAGTGGCGCCGCCCGCACCGCTGCCGATCACGGCGACGTCGGCTTCGAGGCTCAGGTCCTGCGCTAGGCGCGAGCCATCGTGGGTGATCCAGCCTCGAGCGAGGCCTTGGCGAAAGGGGTCGGGGACGGGCATTGGCTTCCCTTTTTATTTTGCGAGTCGGCGGTTCGTGGGAGCGGGCTTGCCCCGCGAAGCAGGCAGCGTTGTGCCTGGCACCGGCTTTGCCGGTGTTCGCGGGGCAAGCCCGCTCCTACAGGAGTATGTGACAGGTCAGACCTTCGGCGGCCCTGGATAGCCGCAGGCTGCCCAGGCCTCGGGGCGTTCGTACCAGGCCATGAGCAGCAGTTGCAGCAGCGAGGCATGGCCCTGGCGCAGCAGGTTCAGCGAACTGTCACGCCAGCGTTCGAGAAAGCGGTCCAGCTCTGTATCCGTGGCGCCGGCCCAGCCGCCCCAGATGCCGGTCAGCGGCCCTCGGGTCAGCGGCAGGGTGAGCACGTCGAACAGTTGCCGGGTCAGCTTGAGCATGGCGGGCGACAGCGCCGCCAGCTTGTGGTCGAGGCTGTGCAGCACCAATTCGGTGGAAGCCAGGGTACCCGCCAGCACGACGGGTATCAGGGCCTGCAGCAGCGGCAGGTCGTCATCACGCAGGACCTGATAACCGGGCGAGGCCGCCTGCGGCGTACAGCCGACCAGGCTGGTTGCACCCAGGAACAGGCTGGCGCCGAAGCTGAACCTGAGCAGGTCGCGACGATGCATGAGGCGCCTGCGCTCAGCGGATGAACAGCTTGTAGACCAAGCGCTGCAAGGCTTTGCCATAGGGCGGGTAGATCGTCTTGGCGGCATTGATGCGCTGCTTGGCCAGCACGGCCTTGGCCTTGCTGAAGGTCAGGAAACCCTCGTGGCCATGGTAGTGGCCCATGCCGGACGGGCCGACGCCGCCGAACGGCAGGTCGTCCTGGGCCACATGCAGCAGGGTGTCGTTGAGGCAGACGCCGCCTGAGTGGGTGTCGCGCAGTACCCGTGCCTGCTCACCTTTGTCATAGCCGAAATAGTAGAGCGCCAGGGGCCGGGGGCGCTGGTTGATGTAGGCCAGGGCGTCGTCCAGGCGGTCGTAGGGCACCAGCGGCAGCAAAGGGCCGAAGATCTCGTCCTGCATCACCTGCATGCCGTCGTGCACCTGCAGCAGCAGGTGTGGCGGCAGATGGCGGCCCTGGCGGGGCTCGTCGGGGTAGAGGTCGAGCACCTGGGCGCCTTGCTCAAGGGCATCGTCGAGCAGGCGATTGAGGCGACCGAGCTGCCGCTCGTTGATGATCGCGCTGTAGTCGGGGTTGTCGGTCAGGCGCGGATAGAAGCGATGCACGGCGCGCCGGTAAGCCTCGGCGAAGGCGTCCAGGCGTTCGCGGGGCACCAGCACGTAGTCGGGGGCGACGCAGGTCTGCCCGGCATTGAGGGTCTTGCCGAAGGCGATGCGTTCGGCGGCGGTGTCCAGCGGCACATCGGCCGAGACGATGGCCGGCGACTTGCCGCCCAGCTCCAGGGTCACCGGGGTGAGGTTCTGCGCGGCGGCCAGCATCACATGGCGGCCGACGCTGGTGGCACCGGTGAACAGCAGGTGGTCGAAAGGCAGGCGGGCGAAGGCCTGGCCGACCTCCACCTCGCCCAGTACTACACTGACCAGATCGCTGGGGAACACACGCCCGAGCAGGTCCTTGATGGCCTGCCCACTGGCGGGCGTGGACTCGCTGAGCTTGAGCATCACCCGGTTGCCGGCGGCCAGGGCGCCGGTCAGCGGGCCGATGGCGAGGAACAGCGGGTAGTTCCACGGCACGATGATCCCCACCACCCCCAGTGGCTGGTACTCGATCCGCGCGCTGGCGGGCTGGAAGGCCAGGCCGACCTTGCGCCGCGAGGCGCGCATCCAGCGCCCCAGCTGTTTTTCCGCGTCGCGCAGGCCGAGGACCGACGGCATCAGCTCGGCGATCAGGGTCTCGTCGCGGCTGCGGCCGCTGAAGTCGGCGTCGATGGTCGCGATCAGCGTCTCCTGCTCGGCCAGCAGCGCCTCACGCAGGCTTTTCAGCCACTGCCGGCGTTGCGCGGCCGGGGGCATCGGGTTGTCGGCGAAGGCCCGACGCAGGGCGTCGAACGTCGCTTGCAGGTCGAGGTCGGATTGCACAGGGGGGAGGACGGCAGGCGAGGTCATGGCGGCTCCGGGGGGTGACAAGTGAATAGAGCATATACTCTAATCGGTACGATGGTGCACTCTTTTTCACCTGGCCGGCGGTGCACCCGACCTACGGGAAGCCGTAAGATGGGTCCGATCAATCAAGCTGGAGACTGGAGCTGAGCATGGCCCCGCGCATGAAGACCCGAGAGCGCATCGTGCAGAGCAGCCTGGAGCTGTTCAACCAGCAGGGCGAGCGTTGCGTCAGCACCAACCACATTGCCGCGCACATGGAAATCTCGCCCGGCAACCTGTACTACCACTTCCCCAACAAGCAGGCGATCATCGCCGTGCTGTTCAACCAGTACGAAGAACTGGTCGACAGCTTCCTGCGCCCGCCCCAGGGCCGCATCGCCACCGTCGAGGACAAGCGCTTCTACCTCAAGGCGCTGCTGGCGGCGATGTGGAACTACCGTTTCCTGCACCGTGACCTGGAGCACCTGCTCGACAGCGACCCGGAGCTGGCCGCCCGTTACCGGCGTTTCTCGCGGCGCTGCCTGCTGCAGGGGCAGGCGATCTACCGGGGCTTTGTCGAGGCTGGCATCCTGAGCATGGACGGCCCGCAGATCGAGTCGCTGACCATCAACGCGTGGATCGTGCTGACCTCCTGGGTGCGTTTTCTCAGCACCACCCGCGAGCATTGCGCGCACCTGGGTGAAGAAGCGTTCATGCGCGGCGTCTATCAGGTGGTGGTGCTGGAACTGGGGTATGTCACCCCAGGCTCGCGTGCCGCGGTGCAGGCGTTGTGCGATGAGTTCCACGTTCCTTTCAACCAGGCCCTGGAGCAGTGAACCGGGGTCTTCGAGCCATTCATCAGGAGATTGTCATGCCCCTTGCGCAACTGATCACCCCGCAACAGCTGGCCGAATGCCTGGACGCGCCCGGCCTGGTGATCCTCGATTGCCGCTTTGCCCTGGAGGACGTCGACTACGGCCAACGCAGCTATGCCGAGGGGCATATCGCCGGGGCGCATTTCGCCGACCTTGAGCGTGACCTGAGCGGGCCGGTGGTCAAGGGCCGCACGGGGCGTCACCCGCTGCCCGATCCGCAGCGGCTGGTGGAGCGCCTGCGCGAGTGGGGCGTAGACAACGACAGCCAGGTAGTGCTCTACGACGATGGTCCCGGTGCCTTCGCCGCCCGGGCCTGGTGGCTGCTGGCCTGGCTGGGCAAGCGCGATGCGGTGTTCATTCTCGACGGCGGCCTGAAGGCCTGGCATGCCGCCCACCTGCCGTTGAGCCTGGACCCGCCCGTGCGTCGCGAGGGGACGTTCAGCGGCGAGCCGGACATGAAGCTGCAGATCGACGCCACACACCTGGTCAAGCGCCTGGACGATCCGGCGCTGACCCTTATCGATGCCCGCGGGCTGCCGCGTTTCCGTGGCGAGGTGGAACCGATCGACCCGGTGGCCGGGCACATCCCGGGCGCCAAATGTGCGGCGTTCACCGACAATCTTGGAGCCGACGGGCGCTTCCTGCCGACCGACAAGCTGAAGCAGCGTTTTGCCGAAAAGCTGGCCGGTCGTTCGCCGGAGGATCTGGTGGCCTATTGCGGCTCTGGCGTGACGGCCTGCCACAACCTGTTTGCCCTGGCGCTGGCGGGGTATCCGCTGGGGCGGCTGTATGCCGGGTCGTGGAGTGAATGGATCAACGATCCGCAGCGTGGCGTGGCGACTGGCGAGTAATTCGTAACGTGGGAGCGGGCTTGCCCCGCGATGGGCCGGTGATGCCATCGCGGGGCAAGCCCGCTCCCACGAAGTCCTCTCTCAGCCCTGCTCCTGGATGAGGGCTAGCGCCCGTCCATCAGCCATTGCGGAATACGCCGTTCCAGGTAGTACCCCGGATTGCGCAGGCTGCCCTCGACGAATCCCACATGGCCACCGCGCTTGTGCAGTTCGAACTGCGTCAGGGGCGCCAGTTCATTCGCAGCCGGCAGGCTATGACCGAATACGAACGGATCATCGCTGGCATGGATGATCAGTGTCGGCGTACGGTTCTCTCCCAGGTAATAGCGGCTGGATGCCCGGCGGTAGTAGTCGTGGGCATCGCTGAAGCCATTGAGTGGCGCGGTCACCTTGCCATCGAAGTCCCAGAAGGTGCGCAGGTCATGCAATGGCCCCAGGCGGTCGAGGGTCGCCAGTCCTTCATGGTGGCCCTTGTCGCGAAAGTGCCGTTGCTTGTCCTGCACATACGCCAGCATCGCGCGCATGAAATGCGCCTGGTAGATCTTCGAGAAGCCCAGGCCGATGCGGTCGGCGCACTGGTCCAGGCGAAACGGCACCGAAACCGCCACCGCCGCTTCCAGCTGGCTGGCCGAGCCGCTTTCCCCCAGGTATTTGAGCAGCACATTGCCGCCCAGCGAGTAGCCCACGGCATACAACGGTGCCAGTGGCCGCTGCGCCCGCAGGTGACGGATGATCTCGGCCAGGTCTTCGCTGGCCCCGGAGTGGTAGCTGCGCGCCAGCAGGTTGGGCTCGCCCGAGCAGCCGCGCCAGTTCACCGCGACGCTGGCCCAGCCACGCCCCTGCAAGGCCAGTTGCAGGCCTTTGACGTAGGGCGAGTTGGACGAGCCGGTGAGGCCGTGGAGCACCAGCACCAACGGCGCGTCGGGTTGGTGTGGCCCGTGCCAGTCGAGGTCGAGGAAGTCGCCGTCGGCCAGCCACAGGCGCTCGCGGTTGCGCGGCAGGTCCGGGAGCTTGCGCCACAGAGGCCCCCACAGTGTCTGCAGGTGGGGGTTGGACAGGCCGGTGGCCGGGCGGAAGGTGGCGGTGAGGCTGGGCATGCTGGGCGACTCGTGGTGTGCCTGCCTAGAGTGCCATGAAACACCGCCGCTGTACCTGCGCTATTGGTCTGTGCCCGCTCGTTGCCACAACGCGTAGTGCACCTGACCGGTCTTCTTCTCGCGGTGCAGGCGCCAGTTGCCTGGCATCGGCAGCGAAGAGGGCACGGCTTCGCTTTCGGTGTAGATCCACGCCTGCTCGCGCAGCCACTGGCCCTGCTCCAGCAGGTTGCAGGTGTTGGCCAGCAGCTCCTGGTGGAACGGCGGGTCGAGGAACACCACGTCGAACTGTTGCTTGGCCGGGCCTTGAAGGTAGCGCAGGGCGTCGGTCTGCAGGATCTGCCCGCGCGGGCAGCGCAGCAGCTCAAGGTTGTTCTTGAGATTGGCGATGGCCGTTGGGTTGCTGTCCAGCGCCACGGCGTTTTCGGCGCCGCGGGACAGCGCCTCGAGCACCAGCGCGCCGCTGCCGGTGAAGGCATCGAGCACCAGGGCGCCTTCGATATGTGGCGCCAGCCAGTTGAACAGGGTCTCGCGCACACGGTCAGGCGTCGGTCGCAGGCCTTCGCCTTCCGGCACGGCCAGGCGGCGGCTGCGCCACTCGCCAGCGATGATGCGCAGCTGGCCGGGGCCCTTGCTGGCGCCCGGTGCCGGGCGCGCTGGGGTGTTGGGTCTTGCCATTAGTGCTCCGGTACGCCGAGCGGTTGCTCGGCGGGTTTGTCAGTGGGGGCCGGCAGGGGCTGCTGGGCCACCTTCGGGCCGACGGTGACGATCACCAGCTTGTCCGCCGCCAGATGCTTGTTCATGGCGGCCTTGACCTGCTCGACGGTCAGCGCCTGGGATTGCTGCATGAAGTCTTCCAGCCAGCTCAGCGGCAGGTTGTAGAAGCCGATCGCGCCCAGTTGGCCGACGATGCTGGCATTGCTGGCGTTGGACAGCGGGAAGCTGCCGGCCAGTTCGCGCTTGGCATCGTCCAGCTCCTGCTGGGTCGGGCCGCTCTTGAGGTAGTCGGCAAGGATGTCCTGCACAAGCTTGAGCGTGCCCTCGCTGAGTTCGGCGCGGGTCTGCAGGTTGATCATGAACGGGCCGCGTACCTGCATCGGGCTGAACACCGAGTACACGCCGTAGGTCAGGCCGCGTTTTTCGCGGACTTCGCTCATCAGGCGGGTACCGAAGGCGCCGCCACCGAGGATCTGGTTGCCCAGCGACAGGGCCGGCCAGTCCGGATCGTTACGGTCGATGCCCAGCTCGGCCAGCATCAGGTGGGTCTGCTTGGACGGGAAATCGATGTGGGTCGCACCCGGCTTGGGCTCGACCGGTTGCTCGGGCTTGGCCAGGGCCGGGCCTTTTGGCAGCCCGGCGGAGACCTGGGCGGCAATGGCTTCGGCTTCGCCGCGGCTGAGGTCGCCGACCAGGGCGATCACCGCGTTACCGGCCGCGTAGGCCTTGGCGTGGAAGCCGCGCAGCTGTTCCAGGGTAATGCCCGGGATGGTTTCGGCGGTGCCGTCGCTGGGGCTGGCGTAAGGGTGTTTGCCGTAGAGGTTGGCGAACAGGGTCTTGCCGGCGATCTTGCCCGGGTTCTGCTTCTCGTACTCGAAACCGGCCAGCAGCTGGTTCTTGATGCGCTTGAGGGCATCCTCGGGGAAGGTCGGCTGGCCCACCACCTCGGTGAACAGCCTCAGCGCCGGCTCGCGCTTGTCGCTGGCGCTGAGGCTGCGCAGCGACGCCACGGCCATGTCGCGGTACGAACCGTTGCCGAAGTCGGCGCCCAGGCCTTCGAAGCCCTCGGCGATGGCGGTAACGTCCTTGCCGGCCACGCCTTCGTTGAGCATGGCGTTGGTCAGGGTGGCCAGGCCCGGGGTGCCGCCGTCCTGGCTGCTGCCGGCGGCGAAGGTCACGCGCAGGTCGAACATCGGCAGCTCGCGGGCCTCGACGAACAGCACGCGGGCGCCTTCGGCGGTGGTCCAGTCCTGGATGTTCAACTGACGCCGGCTGGGGGCCTTGCCGTCCAGTTCGGCCAGCGATTGCAGGGTGTTGGATGGGCGGGCCGCGGTGTCCGCCTTGCCTTGGCTGTCGGACTGGGCCGGGCGCGCCAACAGCACGGCGACGGCCACCACCAGCACGATGATCGCCAGGCCGAACAGGGTGTAGCGCGGTGCGCTGCGATCACTCATGAGCGGACTCCTCGGGCAGTACATGGGCAACGCTCAGGCGTTCGCGGGTGAAATAGGTGCGGGCGGCGGCCTGGATGTCCTCCGGGGTCACGCGCTTGAGGTCGTCGAGCTCGCTGTCTATCAGCTTCCACGACAGGCCGACGGTCTCCAGCTGGCCGATGGTGGTGGCCTGGCTGCTGATGGAGTCGCGGTCATAGACCAGGCCGGCGATCACCTGGGCGCGCACGCGTTCGAGTTCTTCCGCGGTCGGTGGCGTGGTCTTGAGTTCGTCGAGCAGCTGCCAGATGCCTTTCTCCACTTCGGCCAGGGTCTTGTGCTTCTGCACGTTGGGCGTGGCCGAGATCATGAACAGGCTGTCACCGCGGGTGAAGGCGTTGTAGCTGGACGAGGCGCCGGCCACCAGTTCCTGGCCGCGCTCCAGGCGCGCCGGCATGCGGGCGCTGTAGCCGCCGTCGAGCAGGGCCGAGATCAGGCGCAGGGCGTTGACGCTGCGCGGGTCCTTGGCCGTGGCCAGGGCCGGTACGTTGAAGCCGTAGACCAGGCTGGGCAGTTGCGTGCGCAGGTGCAGGGTGAGCTGGCGCAGGCCCGGCTCGGCCAGCTCCAGCGGCAACTTGCTTGGCGGCACGGCGCGCTTGGGGATGGGGCCGAAGTACTTCTGCGCGAGGGCTTTCACCTCGTCGGGCTTGACGTCGCCGACCACCACCAGGGTGGCATTGTTCGGTGCGTACCAGGACTCGTACCAGTGGCGCAGTTCCTCGACCTTCATGCGCTCGAGGTCGGCCATCCAGCCGATGGTCGGGGTGTGGTAGCCGCTGGCCGGGTAGGCCATGGCGCGGAACAGCTCGAAGGCCTTGGCGTTGGGCTGGTCGTCGGTGCGCAGGCGGCGTTCTTCCTTGATCACCTCGATTTCGCGGCTGAACTCGTCGGCCGGCAGGCGCAGGCTGGCCAGGCGGTCGGCCTCCAGCTCGAAGGCCACCGGCAGGCGGTCACGGGCCAGCACCTGATAGTAGGCGGTGTAGTCGTCGCTGGTGAAGGCGTTCTCCTCGGCACCGAGATCGCGCAGGATGCGCGAGGCCTCGCCGGGGCCGAGCTTGGCGCTGCCCTTGAACATCATGTGCTCCAGGGCGTGGGACAGGCCGGTCTGGCCCGGCGTCTCGTAGCTGGAGCCGACCTTGTACCAGATCTGCGAAACCACCACCGGCGCACGGTGGTCCTCGCGCACGACCACCTTCAGGCCGTTGTCGAGGATGAATTCGTGGGTGGGTTGCACATCGGCGGCGAAGGCCGCCAGCGGCAGGCACAACGTGCCGAGCAACAGGCCAGCGGCGCGGCGGGCTAGAGCATTCATACGGTGTTCAACCTGTTCGGCGGCCCGCTTGGGTTTAGCGTCGGCGGGCCAGGAGGTGCTAGGATACTGATCCGGTTGCCTGGCGACCATGCCTGTCGCCGTTCTGGCCCGCAGGCCCTTACGACAAAACGTTGCGCATGAACCCGCTGGCTTCACAGTAGTCTGTTCTGCGTGACCCAAGAATTCCCGATGCACCACTGCTGGCGCATCGCTACCCTGAGATAGCCGTCTTCCATGTTTGGTTCCAACGACGACAAAAAAGCGCCGGCCGCGGCTGGCGAGAAGAAAGGCCTGTTCAGCTGGTTCCGCAAGAAGCCGGAGCAACCTGTCGCCGAACAGCCGCAAGCCCCCCAACCGCCCGCTGAGGCGCCGGTGGTACAGCCGCCTCCCGCCGAGCAGCCCGCTCCGCTGGCCGAGGCACCCCAGCCTGCGCCGGTAAGCGCGCCGGCCGAGCCGGAGCCCGCCGCTGCGCCGCTGACCGCACCGGTGGTCGAAACACCTCAGCCTGTGCCGGTGGAAGTCCCGGTCGAGCCTGTCCAGACGGCCGAACCTGAGCCTGCCGCTGCGCCTCAGGCGCCGCAGCCCGCTGTAGTGCTCGAAGCACCCCAGTCTGTGCCGGCAGAAGTCCCGGCCGAGCCTGCCGCGGTGCCTCAGACGCCGCAGCCTCCTGTGGGAGCGGGCTTGCCCGCGAATGCGTCGGACCTGTCAACGGTTGTGCCCGAGCCAACACCGCCTGCGCCTGTAAGCAACCTGGTGCTGCCGGTCGCGGAAGAGCCGGTGGCGCTGGTGCCTGACCTGGAACCCAAGGTCCCGCCGGCTATCCCTGAGCGCCAGCCCCCTGAGGTGGTGGTGCCCGAGCCAGCACCGGTGGTGATTGCCCCTGTGGTCGAGCCTGAGCCAGAAGCGCCTGTCGCCCCCGCTCCGGCTGCCGTGGAACCCGCTCCAGTCGCAGCCGAACCCGCCAAAACAGGCTTCTTCGCCCGCCTCAAGCAGGGCCTGTCGAAGACCAGCGCCAGCATCGGCGAGGGCATGGCCAGCCTGTTCCTGGGCAAGAAGGTCATTGACGACGACCTGCTCGACGAGATCGAGACCCGCCTGCTGACCGCCGACGTCGGCGTCGAGGCCACCTCGACCATCGTCCAGAACCTGACGCAGAAGGTCGCCCGCAAACAGTTGGCCGACGCCGATGCCCTGTACAAGTCGCTGCAGGACGAACTGGCCGCTTTGCTGCGCCCGGTCGAGCAACCGCTGAAGATCGAGGCGCAGAACAAGCCCTATGTGATCCTGGTGGTCGGCGTGAACGGCGCCGGCAAGACCACCACCATCGGTAAGCTGGCCAAGAAGCTGCAGCTCGAAGGCAAGAAGGTCATGCTCGCCGCCGGCGACACCTTCCGCGCCGCGGCGGTGGAGCAGCTGCAGGTCTGGGGCGAGCGCAACCAGATCCCGGTGATCGCCCAGCACACCGGAGCCGACTCGGCCTCGGTGATCTTCGACGCCGTGCAGGCCGCCAAGGCCCGTGGCGTCGATGTGCTGATCGCCGACACCGCCGGCCGCCTGCACACCAAGGACAACCTGATGGAGGAGCTGAAGAAGGTCCGTCGGGTGATCGGCAAGCTCGACGCCGATGCGCCGCACGAGGTGCTGCTGGTGCTCGACGCCGGTACCGGGCAGAACGCCATCAGCCAGGCCAAGTACTTCAACCAGAGCGTCGAGCTGACCGGCCTGGCCCTGACCAAGCTGGACGGCACCGCCAAGGGCGGCGTCATCTTCGCCCTGGCCAAGCAGTTCAATATCCCGATCCGCTTCATCGGTGTGGGCGAGGGTATCGACGACCTGCGCACCTTCGAGGCCGAACCCTTCGTCAAGGCGCTGTTCGCCGAGCGGGAACCTTCATGATCCGATTCGAACAGGTAGCCAAGCGCTATCCCAACGGCCACGTCGGCCTGCACGAACTGAGCTTCCGGGCGCGTCGTGGCGAGTTCCTGTTCGTCACCGGCCACTCCGGCGCCGGCAAGAGCACCCTGCTGCGCCTGCTGCTGGCCATGGAGCGTCCGACCAGCGGCAAGCTGCTTTTGGCCGGGCAGGACCTGGGCCAGATCAGCAACGCGCAGATCCCGTTCCTGCGCCGTCAGATCGGCGTGGTGTTCCAGAACCACCAGCTGCTGTTCGACCGCACGGTGTTCAACAACATCGCCCTGCCGCTGCAGATCCTCGGGCTGTCCAAGGCCGAGATCGCCAAGCGCGTGGATTCGGCGCTGGAGCGCGTGTCGCTGAGCGACAAGGGCGAGCTGTTCCCGGCCGACCTGTCCACCGGCCAGCAGCAGCGCGTGGGCATTGCCCGCGCCATCGTCCACCAGCCGGCCCTGCTGCTGGCGGACGAGCCCACCGGTAACCTCGACCCGCGCCTGGCCGCCGAGATCATGGGCGTGTTCGAGGACATCAATCGCCTGGGTACCACGGTATTGATCGCCAGCCACGACCTGGCGCTGATCGCGCGCATGCGCCACCGCATGCTGACGCTGCAACGCGGCCGCTTGATCGGCGATGGGGAGGCCGGGCAATGAGCACCACACGTACACCAAAGGTTTCCGAGCGCGTGGCGCCGAAAGCCGCCGCCCCACAACCGACGAAGAAAAAGCGTGGCGATCACGACGACGATGGCCCGGACTTCAGCACCCTGCTGCACGCCTGGCTGGAAAGCCACCGCGCCAGCCTGGCCGACAGCCTGCGCCGACTGGGCAAGCAGCCGATCGGCAGTTTCTTCACCTGCCTGGTGATGGCCGTGGCGCTGAGCATGCCCATGGGCCTGTCGCTGTTGCTGAAGAACGTTGAGAAACTCGGCGGTTCCTGGCAGCGCGCGGCGCAGATCTCGCTGTACCTCAAGCTCGACGCCAGCAGCCGCGACGGCGAGGCGCTGCGTGACGAGATCAAGGGCATGCCCGGCGTCGCCGAGGCCCAGTACGTCAGCCGCGAGCAGGCACTGGAAGAGTTCCAGCAGCAGTCGGGCCTGGGTGAGGCGCTGCGCGAGTTGCCGGACAACCCGCTGCCGGGCGTGGTGGTGGTGACCCCGACCGAGGTCGACAAGCCCGCCCTGGAGGCCTTGCGTCAGCGCCTGTCCGAGTTGCCGCGGGTGGAAGCAGCGCAGCTGGACCTGGTGTGGGTCGAGCGCCTGGCGGCAATCCTCAAGCTGGGTGACCGGTTCGTCTTCGGCCTGGCGGTGATGCTGATTTCCGCGCTGTTGTTAGTAATCGGTAACACAATTCGTCTACATATCGAAAACCGCCGGGTCGAGATCGAAGTGATCAAGCTCGTCGGTGGCACCGACAGCTACGTGCGCCGGCCTTTCCTGTACATGGGCGCGCTGTACGGCCTGGGTGCGGGCGTGCTGGCCTGGGGCATCCTGGCGTTCGGCCTGAACTGGCTGAATGACGCGGTGGTCGGGCTATCCGGCCTGTATGGCAGTGATTTCGCCCTGGGTGGCGTACCGGCCTCTGATGGTCTTTCACTCTTGATCGGGGCGGTGCTGTTGGGGTATATCGGTGCATGGATCGCCGTTGCTCGTCACCTGAACGAGCTCGCGCCGCGATAAATGTTTCATGGCCAGTATTGACAAATTTTTCATCCTGGAACTTGTACAACGGTTCCTTGTCTATGCTGGCAGTGCCCACAAGGCACGAGTCTGTAAGCCGGAGGTACTTGAATGACCACATCGTTGCAACCTGCCTATGCCCTGGTTCCCGGTGCAAACCTGGAAGCCTACGTGCACACGGTCAACAGCATCCCCTTGCTGTCGCCGGAGCAGGAGCGTGATCTGGGCGAGCGTCTCTACTATGAGCAGGATCTCGAGGCCGCTCGTCAAATGGTGATGGCCCACCTGCGTTTCGTCGTACACATCGCCCGTAGCTACGCAGGCTACGGACTGGCCCAGGCCGACCTGATCCAGGAAGGCAACGTCGGCCTGATGAAGGCGGTAAAGCGTTTCAACCCGGAAATGGGCGTGCGTCTGGTGTCCTTCGCGGTGCACTGGATCAAGGCCGAGATCCACGAGTTCATCCTGCGCAACTGGCGCATCGTCAAGGTGGCCACCACCAAGGCCCAGCGCAAGCTGTTCTTCAACCTGCGCAGCCAGAAGAAGCGTCTGGCCTGGTTGAACAATGACGAAGTGCATCGCGTGGCCGAAAGCCTCGGCGTTGAGCCCCGTGAAGTGCGCGAGATGGAAAGCCGCCTGAGCGGCCAGGACATGGCCTTCGACCCGGCGGCCGAAGCTGACGACGACAGCGCCTTCCAGTCGCCCGCGCATTACCTGGAAGACCACCGCTACGACCCGGCCGTGCAACTGGAGGACGCCGATTGGAGCGACAACTCCACCAGCAACCTGCATGAGGCACTGCAGGGGTTGGATGATCGCAGTCGCGATATCCTCTATCAGCGCTGGTTGGCCGAGGAAAAGGCCACGCTGCATGAGCTGGCGGAAAAGTACAGCGTTTCGGCCGAGCGTATTCGCCAGCTGGAGAAGAACGCGATGAACAAGGTCAAGGCACTGATCGCGATCTGATCGACGCCTGGCTGGAGTGAAAAAGCCGCTGTTCTCGCAAGAGGCAGCGGCTTTTTCGTGTGTTGTGGCGCGTGGGCGCGGGCTTGCCCCGCGATGCAGATGTGGCGATGAATCGTCTATTGCGGGGCAAGCCCGCTCCCACGAAAGCCAGGCCTCAAAGCCTGCGCGAACTATCCAGCTGCATCAGGTAGCTCGGCCCGCCCAGCTGGCTCATTTGCCGGCGAATCCAGCCCGACCGGCTCGCCACATAGGCGCTTGGCCGGCTGGCACTCCACTTGATCGGACTCGGCAGCACCGCTGCGAGCTGTGCGGCCTGTTGTCGCGTCAGGCGGCTGGCGTCCACGCCGAAGTGGTAGCGTGCCGCGGCCTGGGCACCGAACACGCCCTTGCCCCATTCGGCGCTGTTCAGGTAGACCTCGAGAATCCGCTCCTTTGACCAGAACAGCTCGATCAGCGCGGTGAACCAGGCTTCCAGACCCTTGCGCAACCAGCTGCGCCCGGACCACAGGAACAGGTTCTTGGCCACCTGCTGGGTCAGGGTGCTGGCGCCACGCACCTTGCCGCCACGCTCGTTGTAGGCCAGCGCCGCCTGGATGGCTGGGATGTCGAAGCCCCAGTGGCTGGCGAACTTCTGGTCCTCGCCGGCGATGACCGCGACCTTGAGCTCGTCGGAGATGTCCGCCCAGGGCGTCCAGTCGCGTTGCAGGTCGATGGGCTCGCCGCTGAACCACGACTCTACCTTGCGCTCGACCATCAGCGCGGTGCCGGGCGGTGGAACCCAGCGCAGCACCAGGACCACGGCGGCACTGCCGGCGGCGAACCACAGCAGGGCGCGGGAAAGGTGGCGCAGGAGAGATGACAGCATGGTGATGGCTTGGCCGGACCGTTGGAACGGGCCATTATACAGACCCCTCCCGAGGAGTCGTCCCATGCTTCGCAGCTTCCTGATGCTCGCCGCGTTCTTCGGTTTTACCGGCGTTGCCCTCGGCGCCTTCGCCGCCCATGGCCTGAAGAGTCGTCTCAGCGCCGACTACCTGGCGATCTTCCATACCGGCGTGACCTACCAGCTGGTGCACGCCCTGGCGATCCTCGGTGTGGCGGTGCTGTCGGCGCACCTGCCGGGGCGCCTGGTCGGCTGGGCCGGCGGTCTGTTCGCCGTGGGTATCCTGCTGTTCTCCGGTAGCCTCTACGTACTGACCCTGAGCGGCCTGGGCAAGCTCGGCATGATCACCCCGCTGGGTGGCCTGTGCTTGCTCGCCGGTTGGTTGTGCCTGGGCCTGGCCGCCTGGCGCCTGGGCTGACCGAACGGTCCACAATCGCGACTAATGGCGTGCGTCGCCCTTGGGTTGAGGGGTGGATCGGCGCTAGAATGCGGGCCCCAAAGAACAATGGTGGCCGTGCGCATGCGCATTCAATTGAACGGTGAACCTTACGAACTGCCCGAGGGCGAGAGCGTCGCGGCGCTGCTGGGCCGGCTGGAGCTGGCCGGTCGCCGGGTGGCGGTGGAACTGAACCTGGATATCGTGCCGCGCAGCCAGCACGACAGTACGCGATTGAGCGAAGGCGACCAGGTCGAAGTGGTTCATGCCATTGGCGGTGGTTGAGCGCGTTCCGCCGATTCATCCGGCCGATTCATCCAAAGCCCCGTAACCTTTCCAGAGGAACATCGATGAGCAACGTTCGCAGCGACAAGCCTTTCGTCCTGGCCGGGCGCACTTTCCAGTCGCGCCTGCTGGTCGGCACCGGCAAGTACCGTGACATGGAGGAAACCCGCCTGGCCACCGAGGCCTCGGGTGCCGAAATCGTCACCGTGGCCGTGCGTCGCACCAACCTCGGCCAGAACGCGGGCGAGCCGAACCTGCTCGATGTGCTGTCGCCCGACAAGTACACCATCCTGCCGAACACCGCGGGCTGCTTCGATGCGGTCGAGGCGGTGCGTACCTGCCGCCTGGCCCGTGAGCTGCTCGACGGCCACAAGTCCCACGAGGAGCGGACGCTGGTGAAGCTGGAAGTGCTGGCCGACCAGAAGACCCTGTTCCCCAACGTGATCGAAACCCTCAAGGCCGCCGAAGTGCTGGTCAAGGACGGCTTCGATGTGATGGTCTACACCAGCGATGACCCGATCATCGCCCGCCAGCTGGCCGAAGCCGGCTGCATCGCCGTCATGCCGCTGGCCGGCCTGATCGGCACCGGCCTGGGTATCTGCAACCCCTACAACCTGCAGATCATCCTCGAGGAATCCAAGGTGCCGGTGCTGGTCGATGCCGGTGTGGGTACCGCCTCCGATGCTACCATCGCCATGGAGATGGGCTGCGAGGCGGTGCTGATGAACTCGGCCATTGCCCACGCCCAGCAGCCGGTAATGATGGCCGAGGCCATGAAGCACGCCATCCTTGCCGGCCGCATGGCGTATCTCGCCGGGCGCATGCCGAAGAAACTCTATGCCAGCGCGTCCTCGCCGCTGGAAGGTCTGATCAAGTAAGAGCCCCAGATGACTGAATCGCAAGAAACGCCGATCACCGAAGACGGCGAAGCCCGCCCGCACCGCCGCATCAAGAGCTTCGTGATGCGTGCCGGACGCATGACCGAAGGCCAGCAACGCGGCCTGGAGCAGGGCGGTCCGCTGTTCATCCTGCCGCTGACCGACAGCCCGGTAGACTACGATCAGGTGTTCGGCCGTTCGGCGCCGCGCACCCTGGAGATCGGCTTCGGCATGGGCCATTCGCTGCTGGAAATGGCCGCTGCCTCGCCCGAGCTGGACTTCATCGGTGTCGAAGTGCACCGTCCAGGTGTCGGCGCACTGCTCAACGGCGTGCTGACCCAGGGCCTGAAGAACCTGCGGGTTTACGATTGCGACGCCATCGAAGTGCTCAACCGCTGCGTGGCCGACAACAGCCTCGATCGCCTGATGCTGTTCTTCCCGGATCCGTGGCACAAGGCGCGTCATCACAAGCGCCGGATCGTTCAACTGGAGTTCGCCGAGCTGGTGCGCCGCAAGCTCAAGCCCGGTGGCGTATTCCATATGGCGACCGACTGGGAGCCCTATGCCGAGTACATGCTGGAAGTGATGAGCGCAGCGCCCGGCTATCGCAACCAGGCGGCTGATGGCGCCTACGTGCCGCGCCCGCAAGAGCGTCCGATCACCAAGTTCGAGCGCCGTGGTGAGCGCCTTGGGCATGGGGTGTGGGATCTGAAGTTCGAGAAGGTGGACTGAGCCAAGTTCGTTCGGAGCTGACCTTCAAACCTGCGAAATGGCAGGTACAAAAAAACCGCCTTTAGAAGGGCGGTTTTTTTATGCGGGCTTCGGGTTACGAATCCTCAACCTGCGTGTTTCAGTTTCACTGGAGACAGTTCACGGCTCAAATACTAGGGTTGCCTGGAGGTCGCGTCAATCGTGGAAATATCCAGCATTACGTGTGACTGGGCGAGTAACAGCTTCACCTTTTCAGAAAGCGTAAGATCACGCCGCTCTCATGTGATTCCTTCCAGTGTCGGGCCGGGAACGAATTCAATCCGTTGTCTCGGCCCCTTCGACGCGGCCCACGAACCGCGCCGGTGGAGTGTTCGAAGGGCCATCCACCTGGCCGCTTCACTGGAGATGGTTCACACGATTTCCGAAGGCGTCGAAGTGCCGGTCAGACGCTGGAAGATTGGCCCAGCCAACACGGAGGCCAAGGCATATGAAGCGTTTGCTGAATACGCTGAGCCGCGTCTGGAAGCTGATCCGGATCCTGATTGTTTTCAGGTCTGTCAGGGACTTCCTGCGCGATCACTTTGACGATGCCCGCTAAGGGTTAGTCGGGTGAGAAGCCGCCCTGGCTCGCCAGGGCGGCTTTTAGCAAGTACTCAGCCCCGCCGATCAGCTACGACCCCAATCAATACCAGCACCACCAGCAGTACCGGTGCCAGCGCATAGTTGTTGAACTGCCCCAGCCCCTTGACGATCCACGGCGTTGCATAGATCAGTGCCGCGCCGCTGCCGATCATCACCAGCAGCGCCATGAACGGCACCCGCAAGGCGCCGGCCAGGCCGCCCAGACGGCCTTCTACCCAGCCTTTGATATCGGTGCCGAACAGCACCAGCAGGCAGCCCACCAGGGCCAGCGAGATTTCCGAAAGGTTGCTGCGGCTCCAGCGGGAAACGGTCGAGAGCAGGTCAAGTACCAGGTCCATGGGTCATCCTTAATTCAAGAAGTACTGCAGCAGGTCGTTGAGGAACAGCTGGCCACGCGGTGTGGCTGCCAGCCGATCCGGTTCGACCCGCAAAAGGCCCTTTTGTTCGGCTTCTCGGCGGGCTTCGGCCAGTTGTGCCAGGGGCAGACCGGTGCGCAGGCTGAACAGTTCGGCCTCCACGCCGTCGGTGAGGCGTAGCGCGTTCATCAGGAACTCGAAGGGTAGCTCATCGGCCGGCAGCAGCTTCTCGCCGGCCTTGAACGGCTTGGACGGGTTCAGGTAGTCCTTGGGCAGGCGGGTCTTCCAGGTGCGCAGGATGCGCCCGTCGGGGAACGACAGTTTGCCGTGGGCACCGGCACCGATGCCGATGAAGTCGCCGAAGCGCCAGTAGTTCAGGTTGTGCCGCGCGGCACGACCGGCCTGGGCGTAGGCCGAGACTTCGTACTGGCGGTAACCGTGCTCGGCCATCAGCGCCTGGCCGGCTTCCTGGATATCCCAGAGGATGTCGTCCTCGGGCAGCTCAGGCGGCTGGTTCCAGAACACCGTGTTCGGCTCTACCGTCAGCTGGTACCAGGACAGGTGCGTCGGCGCCAGTTCGACGGCCTGACGCAGGTCGCCCAGGGCGTCGTCGAGCGACTGGTCCGGCAGGCCGTGCATCAGGTCCATGTTGAAGTTGTCGAAGCCTGCCGCCCGGGCCATGTCGGCGGCACGCACCGCTTCGGCACCATTGTGGATGCGCCCGAGCTTCTCGAGCTTGGCGGGCTGGAAACTCTGCACGCCGATGGACAGGCGGTTGATGCCGGTCTGCCGGTAGGCCTTGAACTTCTCCTGCTCGAAGGTGCCCGGGTTGGCCTCGAGGGTGATCTCGATGTCCGGGGCGAACGGGATGCGTTGCTCGACTCCGCGCAGCAGGCGACCCAGTGCATCGGCGCTGAACAGACTGGGGGTGCCGCCGCCGAAGAAGATCGTGCTGATGGAGCGGCCCTGGACGGCAGGCAGTTCCTGGTCAAGGTCGGCCAGCAGGGCATCGATGTATTCGGCTTCAGGCAGCTTCGGGCCGGCCTGGTGCGAGTTGAAGTCGCAGTACGGGCATTTGCGCACGCACCAGGGAATATGGATGTATAGCGACAGCGGCGGGAGTTCGGGAAGGATCAGGCCCGCCGGTTGCACGAACAGCTTTTCGGTCATGCCAGGCCCAGACGTTGACGCAGCAGGGCCATGGCGCGAGCGCGGTGGCTGAGCTGGTTCTTGTCGACCGGGGCGAGGTCGGCGCTGGAGCACTGGCGCTCCGGGACCCAGAACAGCGGGTCGTAGCCGAAGCCGTGCTCACCGCTGGCCTCGAACAGGATGCTGCCGTGCCACAGGCCTTCGCAGAGGATCGGCAGCGGATCGTCGGCATGCCGCACCAAGGCCAGGACGCAGACGAACTGTGCGCCGCGCTGGTCTTCAGGCACGTCCTGGAGCGCTTCGAGCAGCTTGGCGTTGTTCGCCGCGTCGCCCTTGCCGTCGGCGTAGCGCGCCGAGTAGATGCCCGGCGCGCCGCCGAGGAAGTCCACTGCCAGGCCCGAATCGTCGGCCAGGGCCGGCAGGCCGGAGATGCGTGCGGCGTTGCGCGCCTTGAGGATGGCGTTCTCGACGAACGACAGGCCGGTCTCTTCCGGCTCCACCTGGCTGAATTCGCCGATCGAGCGCAGGTGCACGGATTCGCCGAGCATGGCCTGCAGTTCCTTGAGCTTGCCGGCGTTGTGGCTGGCCAATACGAGTTGCGTAAGATTCATCATTCGCCTGGGAACACTTCCTGGTTGAAGCTGAGTTTATGACTGACGCCGCCGGTTTCGACGTTGATATCGAAAGTGACGGTCTCGGCCTGGTCGATCTTGAACTGGGCGATGTAGTAGACCGCGCCCTGGTCGGTGATCTGCTTGAACGACAGCGGGTTGCTGCGCCCGGTCAGGTCCTTCACCGTACCGCTGACCACCGCCGTTGCAGGCTTCTCGGCCTTGAGCACGGCGATGTTGAGCACGCCCTGGTTCTTGCTGCGGGTCAGGCCCGTGGCGGCGGCGATTTCCGGTTGCAGCATGCTCGAGGTGAAGGCGCTGTAGTGGACCGTCACATCGCCGAACACTTCCTTGCGGTCAGGCCTGGCGGCATCGGCAGCCAGTACCGGCAAGGCCAGGCACAGGCTGATCAGAAACAGTGCTAGTCGACGCATGATCCCATTCCTCCGTTCGCGAGGGTCAGACCGCGAGCTGATGCTCCTGCAGGCCCGGGCTGCTGACCCGATAGATACCGATCTCACCTAGAAGATTAGGCCAAAGCCGCCCACCCAACCCGTTACGGTGCAGACGGTCGACGGCCAGGCGGTCGAGGACCTTGGCGTGGCGCTCATGGCACAGGTTCTCGAAGTCCTCGAAGGTGCAGAAGTGGATGTTCGGGGTGTTGTACCAGGTATACGGCATGAAGTCCGAAACCGGCATGCGACCCTTGGTCGCCAGGTACCAGCGGCAGCGCCAGTGGCCGAAATTGGGGAAGGTGATGATGCACTGGCGGCCCACCCGCAGCATCTCGTCGAGGATCCGGTCGGGGTATTCCACGGCCTGCAGGGCCTGGGTCATGACCACCACGTCGAAACTGTTGCTGGCGAAGTTGCCCAGGCCCTTGTCCAGGTCCTGTTCGATGACGTTGACGCCCTTGGCCACGCAGGCGGCGATGTTGTCGGCGTCGATCTCCAGGCCATAGCCGGTGACATTCTTGCGCTCGCGCAAGGAGGCCAGCAGTTCGCCGTTGCCGCAGCCCAGGTCGAGGACCCGGCTGCCGGCGGGGATCCAGTCTTGGATGATTTCCAGGTCGGCTCTCATGCGGTCCTCAGAGGGCGATGCGGTTCATGTAGTTCGCGAAGCCCTGCATGTAGCGGGGCGTCGGGATGAGGAAGGCGTCGTGGCCGTAGGGCGAGTCGATGTCCAGGTAGCAGACGTTCTTGCGCGCGGCCATCAGGGCGTCGACGATCTCCCGCGAGCGGGCCGGCGAGAAGCGCCAGTCGGTGGTGAACGACATGATGCAATAGTCCGCCGTGACATGGGCCAGGGTTGCCGCCAGGTCGCCGCCATGGGCCGCGGCCGGGTCGAAGTAGTCCAGTGCCTTGGTCATCAGCAGGTAGGTGTTGGCGTCGAAACGCCCGGAGAACTCCTCGCCCTGGTAGCGCAGGTAGCTCTCGACCTGGAACTCGACGCTGTGGAAGTCGTAGTTGAGCTTGTCGCTCTTGAGCTCGCGGCCGAATTTCTCGCCCATCGAGTCGTCGGACAGGTAGGTGATGTGGCCGACCATGCGCGCCAGCATCAGGCCGCGCTTGGGGATCACGCCCTGGTCCTGGAACGAGCCGCCGTGGAACTCGGGGTCGGTGAGGATGGCCTGGCGCGCCACTTCGTTGAAGGCGATGTTCTGCGCCGACAGCTTGGGCGCCGAGGCGATGTCCACGCAGTGGCGCACGCGGTCCGGGTAGGTGATGGTCCACTGCAATGCCTGCATGCCGCCGAGGCTGCCGCCGACGATGGCGGCCCAGGTCTGTACACCTAAGTGGTCGGCCAGGCGCGCCTGGCTGTGCACCCAGTCCTCCACGGTCAGCACCGGGAAGTCGGCGCCGTAGGGCTTACCGGTGGCCGGGTTGAGGCTGCCGGGGCCGGTGCTGCCGTTGCAGCCACCCAGGTTGTTCAGGCTGACCACGAAGAAGCGGTTGGTGTCGATCGGCTTGCCGGGGCCGATGCAGCTGTCCCACCAGCCCGGCTTGCGGTCGGTGGCGGCATGGTAGCCGGCGGCATGGTGATGGCCGGACAACGCATGGCAGATCAGCACGGCATTGCTGGCAGTGCTGTTGAGGGTGCCATAGGTTTCGTAGATGAGCTCGTACGAGGCCAGGGAGCGGCCACAAGCCAGGGCCAGCGGTTCATCGAATCGGGCAATCTGCGGTGTTACCAGACCGACGGAATCTTCGGGAAGGACAGTGGACATCGACCCTGCTCACGCTTGACGGAGGCGTAAGTCTAAAGAGCGCTACCCCCAGCGGCAAGCAAAGGCTTGCCGCTGGGTGCGGTGCGGGTCAGATCATCCGCCACAGCTCTTGCGGCATGCCGGCGTAGGCCGCCAGCTGGGGCATCAGGAACGACTGGATCACCTGGATGGCGATGAAGGCGAAGATCGGCGAAATGTCCATGCCGCCGAGGTTCGGCACCAGGCGGCGGAACGGCGCCAGCACCGGCTCGCTGATCTGGTAGGCCAGTTCGGCGGCGGGGTTGTGGCTGTTCGGCGCGACCCACGAGACGATGACCATGACGATCATCGCCACCCAGAAGATCTTCAGGAACAGCGAGGTGATGCCCAGGATCGACCACATCACCAGGTGCAGGATGTCGCCGAAGGTGCCGTAGGTGACCATCAGCACGAAGGCCATCAGCAGTGCCTGGATCAGGATCGACAGCAGCAGCGAGGAGGTATCCAGGCCGGCGATGCTGGGGACCACCCGGCGCAGCGGCTTGAGCAGCGGCTGGGTGGCGCGCACGGCGAACTGGCTCAGCGGGTTGTAGAAGTCGGCCTTGACCAGCTGCAGCACGAAGCGCAGCAGGACGATCACCAGGTACAGGCTGACCAGGGTTTGCACCACGAAGATCGCGGCGCCGGACAATGCATTCATCAATGGCTCCTTATTTGCCCAGTTGTTCGGCCAGTTCGGCGGAACGTTTCGCCGCGGCCTGAAGTGCCTGCTCGACGATTGCCTCGAAACCGCTGGCCTGGAACGACTTGATCGCCGCTTCCGTGGTGCCGGCCGGCGAGGTCACGCGGCGGCGCAATTCGGCGGCGTCGACATCGCTGGCAACCGCCATGCGCGCGGCGCCCAGGGCGGTCTGCAGGGTGAGTTGCGAGGCGGTTTCACGCGGCAGGCCGAGTTTCTCGCCGGCGGCGGTCATGGCTTCGATCAGCAGGAAGAAATAGGCCGGGCCGCTGCCGGAGACGGCGGTGACGGCATCCAGCTGTTGTTCTTCGTCCAGCCACAAGGCGGTGCCGACCGCCGACAGCAGCTGTTCGGCCTGCTGGCGCTGCTCGGCGGACACTTCCCCGGTGGCATACAGGCCGCTGACGCCCTGGCGCAGCAGCGCCGGGGTGTTGGGCATGCAGCGCACCACCGGGATCGCGCCCAGCCAGGCCTGCAGGCTGGCACAGGTGATGCCGGCGGCAATGGAAACCACCAGCTGGCCGGGCTTGAGGTTCGGCTTCAGTGTTTCGCAGACCGCCTTCATGACCTGCGGCTTGACCGCCAGCACGATCACGTCCACGCCCTCGATGGCCTGGGCGTTGTTTTCGAAGGCATCAATGCCGTGCTCGGCCTGGATCCGCGCACGGGTTTCGGCACCCGGGTCGCTGGCGCGGATCTGCGCGGCGTCCAGGCCCTGGGCACGCAGGCCGCCGATCAGGCTGGCGGCCATGTTGCCGGCACCGATAAAGGCAATACGAGTCTTGCTCATGTCAGGTCCTTGAAGGAAAGAGTGAGTTAAGCATGGATTCAGGGCTGTCCGTAGTCGCGGGCGCCGAACAGGGCGGTGCCGATGCGGACCCAGGTCGCACCTTGGGCGATGGCGGCTTCCAGGTCGTGGCTCATGCCCATCGACAGGGTGTCCAGGCCGAGGCCCAGCTGCTCCTGGAGCTGGCGCAGGATGGCAAAGGCGGCCTCCTGCTCGGCGCGGTCCTCGGTCGGCTCCGGAATCGCCATCAGGCCGCGCAGGCGCAGGCCGGGCAGGGCGTTCACCGCCTGGGCCAGGGCCGGCAGCTCGGCGGGCATGCAGCCGGACTTGCTGTCCTCGCCGCTGACGTTGACCTGCAGGCAGACGTTCAGCGGCGCCAGGCCGGCAGGGCGTTGTTCGGAGAGGCGTTGGGCGATCTTCAGGCGGTCCACGGAATGTACCCAGTCGAAATGCTCGGCGATGGCCTTGGTCTTGTTCGACTGGATGGGGCCGATGAAGTGCCAGATCAAGGGCAGGTCGGAAAGCGCCTGTTGTTTTGTCAGGGCTTCCTGAAGGTAGTTTTCGCCCACATCGCGCAGCCCGGCCGCAAAGGCCTCGCGGATGGCGCTGGCGGGCTTGGTCTTGCTCACCGCCAGCAGCTGGATGCTGGCCGGGTCGCGTCCGGCGGCCCTGGCCGCGCTGTCGATGCGGGTGGCAATGGCGCCAATGTTGTCTGCTAGGGTGGACATGGTTCGTCGCCGACGGCTTTGGGGTCAGCGGCATTCTACCTGCTTGATCGCCGTTGGGGAGTCTCATGGATGTGACCGACCTGTTGGGCCGGGCCCTGGCTGCCGGTGCCAGCGACCTGCATCTGGCTGCTGGCGAGCAGCCGCTGCTGCGTGTGGATGGGGTGTTGCAGCGCCTGGACCTTGCGCTGCTGACGACAGGGGCGCTGGAAAACGGGATGGCGGGTCTGCTTGATAGCGAGCAGCGGCGGCAGTGGGCGGCCGGGGATGAGCTGGACCTGGCGGTGAGCCTGGATGGACTGGGGCGTTTTCGGCTGAACCTGTTCCGCCAGCGCAATGGTCCGAGTGCCAGCGTACGTTTGGTCCCCGCGAGCGTGCCCTGTCTGGAGGCACTTGATCTGGTGCATGTGTTTCAAATCATCTCCCGGTACCGGGATGGCCTGGTCCTGGTCGGTGGTGCCACCGGCAGCGGCAAGTCGAGCACCCTCGCGGCGCTGATCGATCGGCTCAACCGCGAATACGCATTGCATATCGTCACGCTCGAGGACCCGATCGAGTTCATCCACGGCAGTCAGCGCAGCCTGGTCAACCAGCGAGAGATCGGCCTGCATAGCCGTGACTTTGCCCAGGCCCTGCGCAGTGCCCTGCGTCAGGACCCGGACGTGATCATGATCGGCGAGCTGCGCGATCTGCACAGCATTCGCCTGGCGTTGCGCGCCGCGGAGACCGGGCACCTGGTGCTGGCCACCGTGCATACGCGATCGGCGGTGAACAGCATCGACCGGCTGGTGGAGGTGTTCGCGCCGGAGGAAAAGCCGCTGGTGCGCAGCATGCTGGCTGACGCCCTGCAGCTGGTGGTCGCGCAGGTGCTGGTGCGGCGATCAGGCGGTGGGCGGGTCGCGGCGCGGGAGGTGCTGGTGGCGACGCCAGCGGTGCGCAACCTGATACGTGAGGGGCGCCTGGCGCAGATCCATTCGCTGATGCAGGCTGGTGCGGCGGCGGGGATGTGCACGATGGAGGGGGCGCTGCAGGCGCTGGAGGCGCGGGGTTTGATAGTGGGTTAGGAACGTCCACAGAGACTGAAAGTGCACCGCAGTCCCTGTGGGAGCGGCTTTAGCCGCGAACACCGGCAGAGCCGGTGCCATCCTCCGCGTCGCTTGTTTCGCGGCTAATACTCTCCCACAGAGTTCGCGCTGGGCGCGGAATCATGGTTCCCTTCGATCTCCCACAGGGACTGCTGGGCGTTTCAGCGTTTGGCCAGGCTCAGCGCCTGTTGCTGCTGCTTGGGCAGCACGCGCTTGGCTACCACGTAGTGCTTCTGCCAGTAAGGCTTCTCCAGGCTGTCGATGCTCACCCGCTTGCCGGTGCGCGGCGCGTGGATGAAGCGGTCGTTGCCCAGGTAGATGGCGACGTGGTTGACCCGACGGCTCTTGATGTTGAAAAAGATCAGGTCGCCTGGCTTGAGGTCGCCCTTGGCCACCTTGACGCCCTGACCCTGGGCCATGGCATTGGAGGTGCGCGGCAGGTCGACATCCGCCACATCGTTGAACGCATACTTGACCAGGCCGCTGCAGTCGAAGCCCTTCTTCGGGCTGCTGCCGCCCCAGCGATAGGGCGTGCCGAGCACGTTCACCGCACGGCTGAGCACTTCGCTGCTCTGCTTCGGCGACATCGCCACCGCCTGCATGCCCACGGCGTGCTGCTTGGCCGCATTGGCCGGGCGCGCGCGCAGGCTGTTGGTGCTGCGGTACTGGATCGGGGCGCGTTTCACCGTGGCGTCGGCGTTGGTCGTGTAACCGGTGAATCCGCTTGGAAGACGTTGCTCACGGTTGGTGGCGTGGGCGGCCAGGGGTAATAAAAGGCAGAGGGTCAGCCATGTCTTGAAGAAAGGTGGCATAGATGAAGCTCTTTATAAGTGTTGGCGCGCAACTTTATAACAGCTTTTTGATCAAATTCTGATCCGTTGGTCGCTCAGCCACGTACCATATGTCGGGTCAAAACGAAAAAGTCACATTTTTCGTTAGAAAATTTTCGGCTATCCCACGAGGGCTTCGAATGAATGGTTATCAACAGGGTGCCCCTTCGCACGACACCCACAGCAAGGTCCTCGGCTATCTGCTGTGGATCT
Organism: Pseudomonas sp. RtIB026; assembly: GCF_016861355.2. NCBI lineage: Bacteria > Pseudomonadati > Pseudomonadota > Gammaproteobacteria > Pseudomonadales > Pseudomonadaceae > Pseudomonas > Pseudomonas sp. RtIB026. Next base: position 1,047,248 of record NZ_AP023348.2, read on the forward strand.
TCGGTTTCACCGGCTCGCACCGTTTCTACTACGGCAAGCCGATCACCGGGACGATCTGGTTCTTCACCCTCGGGCTGCTGGGCATCGGCTGGCTGATCGACCTGTTCCTGATCCCGTCGATGGACCGCGAGGCGGACATGCGCTTCGAGTCGGGCGGTGTGGATTACAACCTGGCGTGGATCCTGCTGACTTTCCTGGGAATTTTCGGGGTGCACCGGCTGTACCAGGGCAAGTGGATCAGTGCCTTGATCTACCTGTTCACCGGTGGTCTGTTCCTGCTGGGGGTGCTGTATGACTTCTGGACGCTCAACAGCCAGATCTCCCAGGTCAACGCCGAGCGTCGCCGGGTATGAAAAAAGGCCTTGTCGCGGAGTGCGGCAAGGCCTTTTTCGTTACTGGCGCCGCTGTTGCAGCAGCAGGTTGCTGAAGCCTGCCCCGGCCAGTTGCTTCTGCGCCACGGTCAGCTGTTCGCGGTTGCTGAACGGGCCGACCATCACGCGGTACCAGGTTTCTTCCTTGACCGTGCCCGACTCCACCTTGACCGCCTGGCCGAGCAGGATGATCTGCGCGCGAACCTTGTCGGCGTCTGCCTGCTTGCGGAACGAGCCGGCCTGCAGGAAGAACTGGGTGGTGGCTGCCGGCTTGATCACCGGAGGTGCCGGTGGCGGCGTCTGCCCCAGCAGCGCGGCCTGGGCGCGGGCGGTGTCGATCTTCGCCGCTTCCGCTGGCGTGACCGGCGTGCTAGGCACAGGCGGCTGCGCCGGTACCGGCGGGGTTTTCTCCGGCACGGCCTCGGGCGGCACGATCACTTCCGACTCCGGCAGCAGGGTATAGAAGTCGTACTTCGGCTTCACCGGTTGCTGTGGCGTCGGCGTGGTGGTCTTGCTCGCCTCGGCGACTTTCTCCGGCTTGTGCTGCTCGGGCTTGGTGCGTTTGATGTCGTCACCGCCCGGCTCGAGCTTCATCAGGAAAACGATGAAGGCGCCGACCGTCAGGCCAACCGCCAGCCACACCCAGCCCGGGATCGGCTGCTTGCTGGCAGGCGGCTGGGAACGGCTGGCGCCGCGCTTGGGTGCGGGTTTCTTCTTTGCAGCCAACTTACATGCGCTCCAGGGTTTCCAGGCCGAGCAGTTCCAGGCCCTGCTTGAGGGTGCGGCCGGTCAGGGCGGCCAGGCGCAGGCGGCTCTGCTGCTGTTCGGTGGTTTCGGCGGAGAGGATCGGGCAGTTCTCGTAGAAGCTGGAGAACAGGCCGGCGAGGTCGTACAGGTAGCTGCACAGCACGTGCGGCGTGCCTTTTTCGGCGACGTTGTTGAGGATCTCGCCAAACTGCGCCAGGCGCGCGGCCAGGTCCTGCTCGTGCGCTGCCTGCAGGACGATGCTGCCGTCGACTTCGGCGAAGCCCTTGCCGAGCTTGCGGAACACGCCGGCCACGCGGGTGTAGGCGTACAGCAGATACGGCGCGGTGTTGCCTTCGAAATTGAGCATCAGTTCGAAGTTGAAGCTGTAGTCGCTGGTGCGGTGCTTGGACAGGTCGGCGTACTTGACCGCGCCGATGCCGACCACCTCGCCGATGTGGCGCAGTTCGTCCTCGGCCAGCGACGGGTTTTTCTCCTTGACCAGCGCGTAGGCGCGGTCCTTGGCTTCGGTGAGCAGGTCGATCAGCTTGACGGTACCGCCATCACGGGTCTTGAACGGGCGGCCATCGGCGCCGTTCATGGTGCCGAAGCCCATGTGCTCCATCTTCATCGGATGGCCGACGAAGCCGGCGCGACGGGCCACTTCGAACACCTGGTTGAAGTGCAGGGCCTGACGCTGGTCGACGAAGTACAGGGCGCGGTCGGCCTGCAGCTTGTTGCTGCGATAGCGCACGGCGGCCAGGTCGGTGGTGGCGTACAGGTAGCCGCCGTCGGCCTTCTGCACGATCACCGGCAGTGGCTCGCCCTCGGCGTTCTTGAATTCATCGAGGAACACGCACTGGGCACCCTGGTCCTCGACCAGCAGGCCCTTGGCCTTGAGGTCGGCGACCACGTTGGCCAGGTCGGCGTTGTAGGCGCTCTCGCCCATCACGTCGGCCATGGTCAGCTTGACGTTGAGCAGTTCGTAGGTCTTCTGGCAGTGCGACAGCGAGATGTCCTTGAAGCGCGTCCACAGCGCCAGGCAGTCCGGGTCGCCGGCCTGCAGCTTGACCACCAGGCCGCGGGCGCGGGTGGCGAATTCTTCAGACTCGTCGAAGCGCTTTTTCGCTGCGCGGTAGAAGTTTTCCAGGTCAGACAGCTCATCGCTGGTGATCGGGTTTTCCTGCAGGTAGGCCATCAACATGCCGAACTGGGTACCCCAGTCGCCAACGTGGTTCTGGCGGATGACGTTATCACCCAGGAATTCCAGCACGCGGGCCACGCTGTCGCCGATGATGGTCGAGCGCAGGTGGCCGACGTGCATTTCCTTGGCCAGGTTCGGCGCCGACATGTCGATCACCACCTTCTCGGCCGGACCGGTCTTGCGCACGCCCAGGTGCCCGTCGGCCAGGGCGGCGTCGAGGCGGTTAGCCAGGGCATCGGTGTTCTGGAAGAAGTTCAGGAAACCGGGGCCGGCGATCTCGACCTTGGTGATGTCGGGGCTGGCCGGCAGGCTGGCGATGAGTTTTTCAGCCAGGTCACGGGGCTTCATGCCGGCAGGCTTGGCCAGCATCATGGCGATGTTGCTGGCGAAGTCGCCGTGGGTCTTGTCCCGGGCGTTTTCCACCTGGATCGCCGGCGTCAGCCCTTCAGGCAGCACACCGTCGGTGGCGAGTTGGGTGAGGGCTTGCTGGATCAGCTGGCGAATGGTGTCTTTCATGGGATTCTCTTTTCGACCGCAAGCGCGGTGGAGCGCTTCGATGCGCAGGTGGAAAAACTGGGCATTATCCGTTGCCGGGGGCGGGTTGCCAACCTTTTGGCCGGTATCGCTGGTCAGGCGTGGGAGCGGGCTTGCCCCGCGATGGGCGCAATCGCGGGGCAAGCCCGCTCCCACGGACCGTTCAATCTCTCAGTACAGGTCCACCGGATCGACATCCAGCGACCAGCGCACCTGCCGCCCCGATGGCATCTGCTCCAACACTAGCAACCAGGCACTGATCAGTCGATGCAACTGAGCCCGGGCATTGGCCTGGAGCAATAGTTGCGCGCGGAAGCGGCCCGCCCGTCGTTCCATGGGCGCAGGGACCGGCCCCAGCAGCTCGATGCCGTGCAGGCCCTGTTCGGCCATGACCCGCTCGGCGGCGGCGCAGGCTTCGTCGAGGAAGCTCTCGGCCTGGCCCGGCTTGTGCGCATCCGCACGCAGCAGGGCCAGGTGGGCGAACGGCGGCAGGCCGGCGGCGCGACGTTCGCTCAGGGCCTGCTCGGCGAAGGCGAAGTAGCCCTGCTCGGTCAGTTGCACCAGCAGCGGATGGTCGGCCAGGTGGGTCTGCACGATGACCTTGCCCGGTTCCTCGGCGCGTCCGGCGCGACCGGCGACCTGGACGATCAGCTGGGCCATGCGCTCGCTGGCGCGGAAGTCGCCGGAGAACAGTCCGCCGTCGGCATCGAGAATCGCCACCAGGGTGACGCGGGGGAAGTGGTGCCCCTTGGCTAGCATCTGGGTGCCCACCAGGATGCTCGGCTGGCCGCGCTGGATGGTGGCGAACAGGTTGTGCATGGCGTCCTTGCGCGAGGTGCTGTCGCGGTCCACGCGCAGGATCGGGTAGTCGGGGAACAGCACCTTGAGCCGCTCTTCGGCGCGCTCGGTACCGGCCCCCACCGGGCGCAGGTCGACGTGGGCGCACTGTGGGCACTGCAACGGCAGGCGTTCGTCGTAGCCGCAATGGTGGCAGCGCAGCACGGCGGAGCGCTGGTGCACGGTCATGCGCGCATCGCAGCGCGGGCATTCGGAGAGCCAGCCGCAGTCGTGGCACAGAAGTGTCGGGGCGAAGCCGCGGCGGTTGAGGAACACCAGCACCTGCTGCCCAGCCTCCAGGGTCTGGCGGATAGCCTGTTGCAGCGGGCCGCTGATGCCGCTGTCCAGCGGCAGGCTGCGCACATCCAGGCGCAGGAAGCGTGGTGCCTTGGCACCGCCGGCGCGCTGGTTCATGCGCAGCAGGCCGTAGCGGCCACTATGGGCGTTGTGCAGGCTTTCCAGTGAAGGTGTGGCCGAGCCCAGCAGGATCGGGATGTTCTCCTGATGGGCGCGGACCACGGCCAGGTCGCGGGCGTGGTAGCGCAGGCCTTCCTGCTGTTTATAGGAGCCGTCGTGCTCCTCGTCGATGATGATCAGGCCCGGGTTCTTCATTGGCGTGAACAGCGCCGAGCGGGTGCCGATGATGATGTCGGCGTCGCCGTCGCGGGCCGCCAGCCAGGCGTCCAGGCGCTCGCGGTCGCCCACCGCCGAGTGCAGCAGGGCGATGCGGGCGTTGAAGCGCTGCTCGAAGCGTTGCAGGGTCTGCGGGCCGAGATTGATCTCGGGGATCAGGATCAGCGCCTGCTTGCCGGCTTCGAGGGTTTCGCGGATCAGCTGCAGGTAGACCTCGGTCTTGCCGCTGCCGGTAACGCCGGCCAGCAGGTAGGCGTGGAAGGCGCCGAAGCCTGCGCGCACCGCCTCGAACGCCGCGCGCTGCTCCTCGTTGAGCGGCAGCTCCGGCTGGGCCAGCCAGTGCTCGTGGCGTGCGGCGGGCAGGTGACGGCGGATCTCGACGGTCACCAGCTCCTTGGCCAGCAGCAGGTCGAGGCTGTCCTTGTTCAGGCCGAGCTTGCTCAACAGGCTGTGGGCCACGCCGTGAGGGTGCTGCGACAGGGTCTTGAGGGCATCGCGCTGGCGCGGGGCGCGGGCGATGCGCGGGTCCTCCAGGCGTGCGCCGGGGGCGACGTGCCAGAAGCGCTCCTGGCGCGCCTCGGCCAGCTCGCCCTGGCGCAGCAGGGTCGGCAGGGCCCAGCTCAAGGTGTCGCCCAGGCTGTGCTGGTAGTACTGGGCTGTCCACAGGCACAGCTTGAACAGCGCAGGCGGCACGGGCGAAACCGGGTCGAGCAGGGCGCTGGCCGGCTTGAGCTTGTCGGCGGGGACTTCGCTGTGCGTGGCGACCTCCACCAGCACGCCGATCATCTCGCGGCGACCGAACGGCACGCGGATGCGCATGCCTGGAGTCAACGCCTGGCGGGCCATGCTCGCGGGCGCCCGGTAGTCGAACAGGCGACGCAAGGGCGAGGGCAGGGCAATGCGCAGGATGACGTCGGACACGCGGAAAGTCTCTGGAGGGCGTTTCACAAAGCAGACGAGCCTAGCAGACGACGGTCGGTGCAAGCGACAACTTGCGCTGCGGCCGCGCTCTGGTATTATTCGCCGCCTAATTACGTGCGGTATTCAACAATAGGTGTTGGGTGGCGGCACGCAGCTCGAGGAAGTGACCATGAAAGCAGATATTCATCCGAACTACGAAGTAGTTGCAGTCACCTGCAGCTGCGGCAACAAGTTTGAAACCCGTTCGACCCTGGGCAGCGTCCTGGCGATCGACGTTTGCAACCTGTGCCACCCGTTCTACACCGGTAAGCAGAAAGTCCTGGACACCGGTGGTCGCGTACAGAAGTTCGCCGATCGCTTCGGCATGTTCGGTGCCAAGAAGTAATCATGCGCATGGCGAATCTTTCGAGGTTCGCGTTGCTGCAAAAGAAGGCGCCCCTTGTGGGCGCCTTTTTTGTGGGCGCGATCTGGCATTTTCCGGCCCTGGCGTTCTGTCCGTTGCCCGAGCAGCCGCAGCAGGTGACGGTGCGCCAGGTGGTCGATGGCGATACCCTGCGCCTGAGTGACGGACGCAATGTGCGGCTGATCGGCATCAATGCGCCCGAGATCGGTCGCAAGGGTCGCACCAGCGAGCCCTACGCCGAGGCCGCGAAGCGGCGCCTGCAGGCGCTGGTCGAGGCCAGCGATGGCCGCGTCGGCCTGGTTCCGGGCGAAGAGCCCAAGGACAAGTACGGTCGTACCCTGGCGCACATTTATAGCCGTACTGGCGACAATCTCGAAGCACAACTGCTCAGCGAAGGCCTCGGCTACCGGGTTGCCATTGTCCCCAACGTGGCCTTGTCGGGCTGTCAGCAACAGGCCGAGCAGCAGGCGCGCAACGCCGGAACCGGGTTGTGGCGACAGTCGCCGGTTGTACGTGCGGGGGATGTCAGGCAGTCCGGTTTTGCCGTGATCGGCGGCCAGATCAAGGGTATCGAGCGCAACCGCGGCGGTATCTGGCTGGAGCTCGACGATGCGGTAGTGCTGCAGATCCCCGCTCGTCTGCAGCAGCGCTTTCCCGCCAGCTTCTTCGCTAACCTCAAGGGACGCCAGGTCGAGGCGCGTGGCTGGGTGCTGGATCGATCCCGCAAGGGCGGGCTCAAGCCCGGGCAGCGACGCTGGCTGTTGCCATTGACCGATCCGAGCATGCTGGCGACTGTTCCAGGCTAAATAGTTGTAGACATTCTTATGCTGGATTGTACACACTGGCTTCCGTAAGCCCCGTGGGTTATAGCGTAAAGTCGTAGGCCAAAGGCCTTGACACATAGTGACCGGGCAGTCTTGTCGCCCCCCGGCTCTTTGCGTATCCTCGGCGGTCCGTCAGAACAGTAAACAGCGGAATGCCCATCATGTCAGACCTGAAAACCGCCGCTCTCGAATACCACGCCCAGCCCCGTCCGGGGAAACTGAGCGTCGAGCTCTCCAAGCCCACCGCCACCGCCCGTGACCTCGCCCTGGCCTACAGCCCAGGCGTCGCCGAACCCGTGCGCGAGATCGGCCGTGATCCGGAGCTGGCCTACAAGTACACCGGCAAGGGCAACCTGGTTGCGGTGATCTCCGATGGCACCGCCATCCTCGGTCTGGGCGACCTCGGCCCGCTGGCTTCCAAGCCGGTGATGGAAGGCAAAGGTGTTCTGTTCAAACGTTTCGCAGGTATCGACGTGTTCGATATCGAAGTCGAGTCTGAGAGCCCACAGGCCTTCATCGACACCGTTCGCCGCATCTCCATCACCTTCGGCGGCATCAACCTGGAAGACATCAAGGCACCTGAGTGCTTCGAGATCGAGCGCACCCTGATCGAGCAGTGCGACATTCCCGTGTTCCACGATGACCAGCACGGTACCGCCATCGTTACCGCCGCGGGCATGATCAACGCCCTGGAAATCGCCGGCAAGAAGCTCGAGGAGGCGAAGATCGTCTGCCTGGGCGCCGGCGCCGCCGCCATCTCCTGCATGAAGCTGCTGGTGAGCATGGGTGCCAAGGTCGAGAACATCTTCATGATCGACCGCAGCGGCGTGATCCACGCTGGCCGCGACGACCTGAACCAGTACAAGGCCCAGTTCGCCCACGCCACCGACAAGCGCACCCTGGCCGATGCCCTGGATGGCGCTGATGTGTTCGTCGGTCTGTCCGGTCCGAACCTGCTGAGCGCCGAAGGCCTGAAGTCGATGGCCGCCAACCCGATCGTGTTCGCCTGCTCGAACCCGGACCCGGAAATTGCTCCGGAACTGGCTCACGCCACCCGCAGCGACGTGATCATGGCCACCGGTCGTTCCGACTACCCGAACCAGGTCAACAACGTACTGGGCTTCCCGTTCATCTTCCGCGGTGCCCTGGACGTTCGCGCCAAGCGCATCAACGAAGAAATGAAGATTGCCGCCGCCATCGCCCTGAAGGACCTGGCCAAGCTGCCGGTGCCCAAGGAAGTCTGCGAAGCCTACGGTGTGCAAGGTCTGGAGTTCGGTCGCGAGTACATCATTCCGAAGCCGCTGGATGCTCGCCTGATCACCGTGGTTTCCGATGCCGTGGCCAAGGCCGCCATCGAATCCGGCGTGGCCACCCTGCCGTATCCGAAGCACTACCCGCTGAAAAGCGTGGATGACGTGTTCAACGGCTGATCCGGTCGTAGCGTCATGAAAAAGCCCTGGCTCGTGAGAGTCGGGGCTTTTTGTTTGCTTTTGGATTCACCGAAGCCATTGTGGGAGCGGGTTTACCCGCGAAAGCATCGTTGGCTTCGCTGAAGCCTTCGCGGGTAAACCCGCTCCCACAGGATCGAAGTTGCCTTTGAGGTTTGTCGTTTACCTGGTCAGAACAGATCCATCGGCGCCGCTTCGTCCGCCGGCAGCGGGCTGCCAGGTGCCGCGCCATTGCCCAGCTCGTCCACGGACGGTGGCGAGTCCTCGGCCTTGAACAGTTCGAAGTAGGCATTCGGCGTGCCCGGCGTGGCGGCGCGGCCGCTGACCGGGTCGACGCGCAGGCTGAGAATGCCTTCAGGTTCGGCCGGGGCGTGCTCAGGCTTGTCCTTCAGCGCCGCACCCATGAAGCTCATCCAGATCGGCAGCGCCACGGTGCCGCCGTACTCGCGTCGGCCCAGGGTTTCCGGCTGGTCGAAGCCGACCCAGACGGTGGTGACGTAGTCGGCGTTGTAGCCGGAGAACCAGGCGTCCTTGGACTCGTTGGTGGTACCGGTCTTGCCCGCCAGGTCCGCACGGCCGAGGGCCAGGGCGCGACGGCCGGTGCCGCGCTTGATCACATCCTGCAGCATGCTGGTGAGAATGTACGAGGTGCGGCCGTCGATGATCTGCTCGGCCACGGCGGGTACCTGTGGTGCCGGGGCGACCTGGCCAAGGGTCGACGGTGCTTCGCCCGGCATCGGCGCGACGCTGATCGCCTGCTCGGGGGCGGCGAGGCCGGCCTGGTCCTGGCTGCCCTGGGGCACCCGTGCCGGGTTGGCGGTGAACAGGGTTTCGCCGTTGCGGCTTTCGACGCGCTCGATCAGGTAGGGGCTGATCTTGTAGCCGCCGTTGGCGAAGGTGCTCCAGCCGGTGGCGATCTCCATCGGCGTCAGGGTCGCGGTGCCCAGTGCCAGCGACAGGTTGCGCGGCAGGTCCTGCTTGTTGAAGCCGAACTTGGCGATGTAGTCGATGGTGCGGTCCACGCCCATGGCCTGCAGCAGGCGGATCGAGACCAGGTTGCGCGACTTGTACAGCGCCTCGCGCATGCGGATCGGGCCAAGGAAGGTATTGGTGTCGTTCTTTGGGCGCCAGACCTTGTCCAGGTACTCGTCGACGAACACGATCGGCGCGTCGTTGACCAGGCTGGCGGCGGTGTAGCCGTTGTCCAGCGCGGCGCTGTAGACGAAGGGCTTGAAGCTCGAACCCGGCTGGCGCTTGGCCTGCATGGCGCGGTTGTAGTTGCTCTGTTCGAAGGAGAAACCACCGACCAGGGCGCGGATGGCGCCGTTGTACGGGTCGAGGGTGACCAGGGCACTCTGGGCGCCGGGCACCTGGCTGAACTTGAGCTTGCCATCCTCCAGGCGCTGCAGGCGTACCAGGTCGCCGACCTGAGCCACGTCGGCCGGCGACTGCGGCGAGCGCCCCTGCGAGTTGCTGTTGAGGTACGGGCGCGCCCATTTCATGGTGTCCCAGGCCACATTCTCTTCCAGGCCGCCGCGACTCATCACCTTCAGGCCGGTCTTCTCGACCTGGGTGACGATGGCCGGCTCCAGGCCGCCGAGGGTGCGCTGCTTGCCCAGCTCCTGCAACCAGGCCGCGCGCGTCTTGCCCGGGAAGCGTGCCTCGGGGCCGCGGTAACCGTGGCGCTCGTCGTACTCGCTGAGGCCGTTGAGCACCGCGCTGTTGGCCATCTGCTGCATGTCGCTCGGGACCGTGGTGGTGACGCGGAAGCCTTCGGTATAGGCGTCGCTGCCGTAGCGGCCGACCATCTCGGCGCGGGCCATCTCGGCGACGTAGGGGGCGTTCACCTCCGGAGTCGGCACGTGGTAGCTGGCGTTCAGCGGTTCGGCCAGGGCCGCCTGGTAGCTGGCTTCGTCGATCTTGCCGAGCTTGTACATGCGCCCGAGGATCCAGTCGCGGCGCTCCTTGGCGCGTACCGGGTTGGCCAGCGGGTTGAAACGCGATGGCGCCTTGGGCAGGCCGGCGATCATCGCCATCTGCGCCAGGCTCACGTCGCGGATCGACTTGCCGTAGTACACCTGCGCTGCGGCATCGATGCCATAGGCGCGGTTGCCGAGGTAGATCTTGTTGACGTAGAGCTCGAGGATCTCGTCCTTGGTCAGCTCGCGTTCGATCTGCAGGGCCAGAAGGATCTCGTTGGTCTTGCGCGAGAAGCTGCGCTCGCTGCTGAGGAAGAAGTTCTTCGCCACCTGCATGGTGATGGTGCTGCCGCCGGTCTGGATATGCCCGGACTTGAGCAGCTGCGATGCCGCGCGCATCAGGCTGCTCGGATCGACCCCGTAATGGTTGAGGAAATTGTCGTCTTCGGCGGACAGAAGCGCCTGGATGAACTGTGGGGGAATTTCCTGGAACTTGATCGGTGAGCGCCGCATTTCGCCGAACTCGGCAATCAGCTTGCCGTCGCTGCTGTACACCCTCAGGGGGATTTGCAACTGGACGCTTCTGAGCGAGTCGACCGAGGGCAGGCTGGGGCTAAGATACAGAAACGCACCGCTCACACCGAGCACGAGCGCGCAGATGACGGCGACGAGAGACCACCAGAAGAACTTCAGCAGACGTATCAAGGCTTTTGGGTGTCCAGGTTGAGGAGTGGATTGCGCGCGGGGCCGGCGGACAGAAAAACGCTGGCCATTATAAGCATTTTTCGTCCCGCCGGGTGACCGCCCGGGACGCGGGACGAGCGCTCGCGCCGCAACGGCGCGGGCTGCCGATGACCAGGAAGAAACAGCCATGCTTGGACGCTTTGGTAGGGACACCGGTTCGCTGCTGGGGGTGGAAATTGCCTCCGACTCCATACGAATGCTGCATCTGCACCGCCAGCGCGGCGGTTGGCGTGTGCAGGGCTGGGCGCAGGAGCGCTTCGAGCCTGCGCTGCCTGACAGCGCCGCATCCGACGAGGCAGAGCGGTTGGTCATGGGATTGCGGCGGGCCCATGATCAATGTCGGACGAGGCAGTTCCGGATCGCCCTGGCATTGCCCGCCTCCCAGGTGATCTGCAAGGTGTGCCGGGTAGCTGCCGGGCTGACCGACCTTGATGTCGAGGCCGCCGTGCTGGTTCAGGCCGAACAGCTGTTCCCTTTTCCGCTGGAGGATCTCGCCCTGGACTTCTGGGTGCAGGGTGCATGCGCCGACGATCCCGGACAGTTCGAGGTACTGGTGGTGGCTTGCCGGCAAAGCCAGCTCGATCCGCTGGAGCGGGTGTTCGCCAGGGCCGGATTGCAGCTTGAGGCCGTGGAGGTGGACAGCTTCGCGCTAAGACGAGCGCTGCTGCCTGAGGTGCCGGCTCGTGGAACGGTACTGCTGCAGTTGGCGCCGGGCGAGGTGGTCATGCACCGCTGGCACGGCGGCCCCGCGCCGCAGCGCCAGCGGCTCACCCTGGGCTCTCCGGGGCAATGGGATGAGGCTGTCGATGACCTCTGGCGGTTGGGTGAGCAGACGCCCGTAGAAGAAGTCGTCCTGTTTGGCTGCGCTGCCGATGAAGACCGGGCGGCGGCTTTGCGAGAGCGCTTGGGCGTGAAATGCCGGGTGGGTTGCCCGCTCCCTTTGACCGGCCTGCTGGAGAAGGATGGCCTGCACGCAGCTTCGATGGTACTGGCCTGCGGGTTGGCCATGGGAGGCCGGGCATGATGGTGAGACTGAACCTGATGCCCTGGCGCGAGCAGCGCAGGGCCAGGACTGTACAACGGTTCCAGGCCTTGCTGGGCGTCACGCTGGTGGTGGCCCTGTGTGGGGTCATTTGGCTCGATCAGATGGCGCGGTCGCGTCTGGCCAGGCAGGCACTGATCGTTGCCTCGCATCAAGCGGAGCTTGAGCGGCTCGATGCCACGCTAAGGCAGGTTGATCAGCTGCGCGGCAGGCGGGAGGCGCTGCAGGCCGAGCATGCCGCAGTGTCCGCTCTGGGTGCCGGGCGGTCGCAGATGCCTGGCCTGTTCCTCGCCCTTGAACAGGCCCTGCCAGAAGGGGCTCGCTTGACGGAGGTGGATGTCGAGGCAGGGCGTTTGCGCCTGGGCGGTCTGGCAGTCTCTGCGTCGGTGGTCGCCCGGTTCATGCGCGGTCTGGAACAAGTGGGCATGGTGCGGGACCTCGAACTCGTTCACCTCAGGCGCCATGCCCAGGGTGACGAGTTCCTGCTGGCGGCGCGATTGCTGGCGGGTGAGTCGTGAACCGCCTGTGGCACCTTGACTGGCAGGCGCTGGCTGGTGGGTCGGGAGTGGTGAGGGCCATGGTGTGCCTGTCGCTCGTGCTCATGGTTGCTGGCATGGGCTACCTGGTTCGTCTGCGTGATCCGGTTCAGGGGCATGTCGAGTCTGTCCGACTGCAGCTCCAGCTACAGGACGAACTGGAGGAGCGCGGGGCGCGCCTCGTCGAACTGGGTGTCGAGCAGCAGGCGCTCGAGCACGCACGGGTGCTTTTGCAGGCGGCACGATGGCGGCTGGCCGCGGGAGAGGGCATGAGCGAGCTGCTCGATCAGCTGGCGTTATCGGGGCATGAGCATGGCCTGGTATTCGAGCGAGTCGAAGTGAAGGAGGCACAGCAGGCTTCAGTGTATCGGGTGCAACCGCTGGAAATCGCGGTGTCGGGACAGTATCCGGCGCTGCGTCTGTGGCTGGAGCAATGGCTGCGGCAATTGCGTCTGCTGAATGTGGAGCGGCTCACGCTGGTCCTGAAGGATGAGGGGATTGGGCGAGTTGATGCTCAGCTACGACTACATGCCTACCACCCCGGAGAAGAGCTGCCGGTCCCGGCGTCATTGGCGGATGAGCCGGCCCAGGCAATCTTGTCGAAGAAGACGGCATTCGATCCGTTCCGGGCCTGGTCGCCTCCCAGAGAGGGCGGTGACCTGGCGCATGTTCCTTTGGCACGACTTGAGATGGTCGGCAGCCTATCGCGGGCAGGGTGGCGACAGGCCTTGCTGCGCTCGGGAGGTCGCCTGTATCGGATTGCGCAGGGCGAGCGGTTGGGGCTCGAAGGGGGTGTCGTGGTAGCCATCGAATTCGACCGGGTGGAGGTCCACGAGCGGTTCTACATCGATGGGCGCTGGCAGGCGCGCCCCAGGTATCTGGTTCTTGGAACGCGTGAGCAAGGAGAGGTCAGGGATGAGACCGACGAGAGGGTGGAGCGGCGCGCTATTGATGCTGGGGCTGCAGATGGCGCAGGCCGAGACGTTTCAGGGTGAGCCGATGTCGCTCAACTTCCAGGATGTCGAACTGCGTTCGGTGCTCCAGGTCATGGCCGACCACGCGGGCATCAACCTGGTGGCCGGCGATTCGGTGCAGGGGCGGATAACCCTGCGTCTGGAGGATGTGCCCTGGGGCCAGGCGCTTGACCTGGTGTTGCGCAGCAAGGGGCTGGGCAGGCGCCAGGAGGGGAATGTGCTGCTGGTCGCTCCCCTGGCCGAGCTCGCCGGGCAAGCCCAGGACATGCGTCAGGAGGTATTGCTGGAGCCTCTGCAGCGTGAGTTGATCCCTGTGTTCCATGCCAAGGCCGGCGAGCTGGCGGAGCTGTTGCTGGCGAGCCTGGCTGACGACGGTGCCCTGGCCGGGCGTGGCAGCCTCAGTGTGGATGTACGCACCAATACACTGGTAGCCACCCAGCCTGCCGCCCGGCTCGCCGAACTGCGCAGGCTGGTCACACAGCTGGATGTGCCGGTGCGCCAGGTCATGATCGAGGCACGGATCGTCGAGGCCAATGTCGATTACGATAAGGCCTTGGGCGTGCGCTGGGGTGGACCGCTGTATGGCGCGGAGCGCCGGCTGGGCAGCAACCTGTTCGTCGACCTCGGGGTCGAGCGGGCTGGTGCCGGGCTCGGGGTGGGGCTGCTGCGCAGCGATATCCTGCTCGACCTGGAGCTCAGCGCCATGGAAAAAAGCGGCAATGGCGAGATCATCTCCCAGCCCAAGGTGGTCACGGCCGACAAGGAAACCGCGCGTATCCTCAAGGGCACCGAAGTGCCCTACCAGGAAACCACCCGCAGCGGCGCCACGTCGGTCTCCTTCCGCGAGGCGTCCCTGTCGCTGGAGGTGACCCCGCAGATCACGCCGGACGACAAGGTGATCATGGCGGTGCGGGTGACCAAGGACGAGCCGGACTTCATCAATGCCCTCAACGATGTGCCGCCGATTCGCAAGAACGAGGTCAATGCCAAGGTGCGGGTAACCGATGGGCAGACCATTGTGATTGGTGGCGTGTACTCGACGTCGCAGAACAAAGTGGTCGACAAGGTGCCATTTTTCGGCGATCTGCCGTATGTTGGACGGCTGTTTCGACGCGATGCATTACAAGAGAAAAAATCCGAGCTGCTGGTCTTCCTGACTCCGCGTATCATGAGTGACCAGGCGATTGCTGTGAGTCGTTGATTCTGTGCGAAATTTGATACTTGTGGGGCCCATGGGCGCTGGTAAAAGCACCATCGGGCGCCTGTTGGCCAAAGAGCTGCGCCTGCTGTTCAAGGATTCCGACAAGGAAATCGAACTGCGAACCGGCGCCAACATCCCGTGGATCTTCGACAAGGAAGGCGAACCGGGCTTTCGTGACCGCGAGCAGGCGATGATCGCCGAGCTCAGCGCGCTCGATGGCGTGGTCCTGGCCACCGGCGGCGGCGCGGTGATGCGCGACGCCAACCGTGCGGCGCTGCGTGCCGGCGGGCGGGTGGTCTACCTGCACGCCTCGGTGGAGCAGCAGGTGGGGCGTACCTCACGTGATCGCAACCGGCCGCTGTTGCGCACCGCCAACCCGGAAGCCACGTTGCGCGCCCTGCTGGAGACACGCGACCCGCTTTATCGCGAAATCGCTGACCTGGTGGTGGAAACCGACGAACGGCCACCACGCATGGTGGTGCTCGACATTCTCGAGCGCCTGCAGAAGTTGCCGCCCCGCTGAGCGGGGTCTATCCTCGGCGACCAACGCCGAGACGGGGTTGAACGTCACCGCGCGGGGCCGCACCGCCGCGCGTCCAAGCACATTGTGGGGATACATGCAGACACTAAAGGTCGACCTGGGCGAACGTAGCTACCCGATCTACATTGGCGAAGGCCTGCTGGACCAGCCCGAGCTGCTGGCGCCGCACATTGCCGGACGGCAGGTCGCCATCGTCTCCAACGAGACCGTCGCGCCGCTGTACCTCGAACGCCTGAGCAAGACCCTGGGTGCCTACTCGGTGCTGCCCGTGGTGTTGCCGGACGGCGAGGCCCACAAGAACTGGGAAACCCTGCAGCTGATCTTCGATGCGCTGCTCACCGCCCGCCATGACCGTCGCACCACCGTGGTCGCCCTGGGGGGCGGCGTGATCGGCGACATGGCCGGCTTTGCCGCGGCCTGCTACCAGCGCGGCGTCGACTTCATCCAGGTGCCGACCACGCTGCTGTCCCAGGTGGACTCGTCGGTGGGCGGCAAGACCGGCATCAACCACCCGCTGGGCAAGAACATGGTCGGTGCCTTCTATCAGCCCAACGCGGTGCTGATCGACACCACCAGCCTGAAGACCCTGCCCGGGCGCGAGCTGTCCGCGGGCCTGGCCGAAGTCATCAAGTACGGCCTGATCTGCGACAAGCCGTTCCTCGCCTGGCTCGAAGACAATATGCAGGCGCTGCGCGCCCTGGATTGCGTCGCCCTGACCGAGGCCATCCGTCGCTCCTGCGCGGCCAAGGCCGCCGTGGTCGGCGCCGACGAGCGCGAATCGGGCGTGCGTGCCACGCTCAACCTTGGCCATACCTTCGGCCATGCCATCGAAACACACATGGGCTATGGCGTCTGGCTGCACGGCGAAGCCGTGGCGGCGGGTACGGTCATGGCCCTGGAAATGTCCATGCGCCTGGGCTGGATCGACCAGCCGGCGCGTGATCGCGGAATTCGCCTGCTGCAGGACGCAGGATTGCCGGTGGTGCCACCACAGGAAATGACCCCGGCGCATTTCATGGAGCACATGGCGGTCGACAAGAAAGTGCTCGACGGGCGCCTGCGCCTGGTGCTGTTGCGCCAGCTGGGCGAGGCCGTCGTCACCGACGACTATTCGACAGAGATTCTACAGGCCACCCTGGCGGCGGATTACCGCGCGATCGTGGCCCAGCTTTGAGGTTGTGACAACGCAATGACCAGTCTGCATGCCGATGAGGCGTTCCTCGACCATTACCAGTTGAGCCACGATCCGTTCGCACCGCGAGTGCCCGGCTTCAAGTTCTTCCCCGCCCAGCGCAAACCCGTGCTCGGCCAGCTGCACCACCTGGCGCGCTACAGCCAGCTGATGCTGGTGGTCAGCGGCCCGGTGGGCAGCGGCAAGACCCTGCTGCGCCAGGCCCTGGTGGCCAGCACCAACAAGCAGTCGGTGCAGAGCGTGGTGGTGTCCGCCCGTGGCGCCAGTGACGCAGCCAGCGTGCTGGGCCAGGTGGCGCAGTCGCTGAACGTGGCGCAACCGGAGGTGCAGGCGATCCTGTCGCAGGTAGTGCAGCTGGCGCTGACCGGCCAGGAAGTCTATCTGCTGGTGGACGATGCGGAACAACTCGACGAGTCGGCACTCCAAGCGTTGCTGGAGTTGGCGGCAGGCGTGGCCGAAGGGCGCCCGCATGTGTTCCTGTTCGGCGAGCCTTCGCTGATTGCCGGGCTGGAAGAACTCAATACCGATGGCGAGCGCTTCCATGTCATCGAGTTGGCCCCGTACAGCGAGGAAGAGACCCGCGAGTACCTGGAGCAGCGCCTGGAGGGCGCCGGCCGGGGCATCGAGGTGTTCAGCGCCGAGCAGATCGTCGACATCCACGAAAACTCCGACGGTTGGCCTGGGAACATCAACCAGGTTGCCCGCGATACCTTGATCGAAGCCATGATCGCCAGCCGTACCACGGTCAAGCGACCATCCATGGGGTTCAAAATGCCTAAGAAACACGTGCTCGCGTTGTCCGCTGTGGTCGTGGTCGCCGTTGGCGCGGCGGTCCTGATGCCCAAGAAGGGTGACAAGGCCCCGACCGAGGCACCGGCCGCCCAGGCCCAGCTGCCGCTCGGACAGGGTGCGAACGGCGGCGCGCCCGCCATCGAGTTCTCCGGTTCCTCGCAGCCAATGCCGCTGCCGCTGGTCGGCCAGTCGCAGCCGGTGATGCGTGAGCCGCTGGCCCAGGCCGCCGGCATGGGCGAAGGCGAAGAGGGTGGGCCAGCGGGCGATACCGCCCTGCAGCCTGCCGCGCCGTCGGCCGCCGTGCCGCCGACCGTGACCACCATCGCGCCGCCACAAGGTGCCACCGCCAGCCCGGCACCGGCCCCTGCCCAGCCGGTGACCACCGCTCCGGTACAGTCGGTTGCGCCTGCGTCGAAGCCTGTCGCAACCCAGCCGGCAAAACCGGTTGCACCTGCAAAGCCGACTCCGGCTCCGACCCAGGTCGCCAGCGCCAAGCCCGCCGCTAAACCTGTCGAGAAACCAGCCGCGGGCGGCGCCGGTAACAGCAGCTGGTATGCCGGCCAGAAACCGGGCAATTACGTGGTGCAGATCTTCGGCACCAGCTCCGAGGCGTCGGCCCAGTCGTTCGTCAAGGCGCAGGGTGGCGACTATCGCTACTTCAAGAAAAACCTGCAGGGCAAGCCGCTGTTTGTCGTCACCTACGGCAACTTCGCCAGCCGCGACGCCGCCGCTGCGGCAATCAAGAACTTGCCAGCCAAGGTCCAGGCTGGTAAACCTTGGCCACGTACCGTCGGCAGCGTCCAACAAGAGCTGGCCACGGCCCGCTGATACCTTCCGGGCGGCACCACCCCGCCGCCCAGTTGCTGAGCGACTTCTAGCTTTCGATCAGCCTGCTGCGCCCGAGCGCGGCAGGCTTTTCTGTCCCAGACTGCCGGCCACAAGCCCTGTGTTGCAGTCATGGCTGAAACGCTTCAGACTCCAGCCTAGCCGCTATCACGGCGCATGGCGCAAAAACATTCAAAATTGCGACATAAATTTTCAATGGTGAGACATGAAAATTTGTGGGCATCGCTGTCGCTGTGCAACAATGGTTTTCCATGACCACCGCAAAAAAGCTGGCGTTTGATCGGCGTGGATGGTAAGTGGTTGTTAAAAAAGAGATTTGCCTCCGGTTGAGAGGTGAACCTGGTGAGAAAGTGTCTATGAAAACAGGTCTGTACCATCCCGAAGAATTCAAGGACAACTGTGGTTTCGGCCTGATCGCCCATATGACGGGG
The DNA here is from genome assembly GCF_016861355.2 of Pseudomonas sp. RtIB026. NCBI lineage: Bacteria > Pseudomonadati > Pseudomonadota > Gammaproteobacteria > Pseudomonadales > Pseudomonadaceae > Pseudomonas > Pseudomonas sp. RtIB026. The sequence continues at coordinate 1,065,385 of NZ_AP023348.2, forward strand.
CAGCCGAGTCACCACCTTCTGCAAACCGCCATGCAGGCGCTGACCTGCATGACCCACCGCGGCGGCATCAACGCCGACGGCAAGACCGGTGACGGTTGCGGTCTGCTCATGCAGAAGCCCGATCAATTCCTGCGTGCCGTGGCCCAGGAGCACTTCGCCGTCGAGCTGCCCAGGCAGTACGCCGTCGGCATGGTGTTCTTCAACCAGGACCCGGTCAAAGCCCAGGCCGCCCGCGCCAACATGGACCGCGAGATCGTCAACGCCGGCCTCAAGCTGGTCGGCTGGCGCAAGGTGCCGATCGACACCCGCGTCCTCGGCCGCCTGGCCCTGGAGCGCCTGCCGCAGATCGAGCAGGTGTTCATCGGCGGCGAAGGCCTGAGTGACCAGGAATTCGCCATCAAGCTGTTCAGTGCCCGTCGCCGTTCGTCCGTGGCCAACGCCCACGACACCGACCACTACATCTGCAGCTTCTCGCACAAGACCATCATCTACAAAGGCCTGATGATGCCGCGCGATCTCGCGGCGTTCTATCCGGACCTGGGCGATGAGCGCCTGCAGACCGCGATCTGCGTGTTCCACCAGCGCTTCTCTACCAACACCCTGCCGAAGTGGCCGCTGGCCCAGCCCTTCCGCTTCCTCGCCCACAACGGCGAGATCAACACCATCACCGGCAACCGCAACTGGGCCATGGCCCGACGCACCAAGTTCGCCAACGACCTGATCCCCGATCTCGAAGAGCTTGGCCCGCTGGTCAACCGTGTCGGTTCCGACTCCTCGAGCATGGACAACATGCTGGAGCTGATGGTCACCGGCGGCATCGACCTGTTCCGCGGCGTGCGCATGCTGGTACCACCGGCCTGGCAGAACGTCGAGACCATGGACGCCGACCTGCGCGCCTTCTACGAATACAACTCCATGCACATGGAACCGTGGGACGGCCCGGCCGGCATCGTCATGACCGAAGGCCGCCACGCGGTGTGCCTGCTCGACCGTAACGGCCTGCGCCCGGCGCGCTGGGTGACCACCACCAATGGCTACATCACCATCGCCTCGGAAATCGGCGTGTGGGGCTACCAGCCCGAGGAAGTCCTGGCCAAGGGCCGTGTCGGCCCAGGCCAGATTCTCGCCGTGGACACCGAGACCGGGCAGATCCTCGACACCGACGCCATCGACAACCGTCTGAAGTCGCGCCACCCGTACAAGCGCTGGCTGCGCCAGCACGCCACACGCATCCAGGCGACCCTGAGCGACGACCAGGGCGTGGCCAGCTACGACGCCGACCAACTCAAGCAGTACATGAAGATGTTCCAGGTCACCTTCGAGGAGCGTGACCAGGTGCTGCGCCCGCTCGGCGAACAAGGCCAGGAAGCGGTCGGCTCGATGGGCGACGACACGCCGATGGCCGTGCTGTCGCAGCGCGTGCGCTCGCCGTACGACTTCTTCCGCCAGCAATTCGCCCAGGTGACCAACCCGCCGATCGACCCGCTGCGCGAAGCGATCGTCATGTCCCTGGAAATCTGCCTGGGCGCCGAGCGCAACATCTTCCAGGAGTCCCCCGAGCACGCCTCGCGGGTGATCCTCAGCTCGCCGGTCATCTCGCCCGCCAAGTGGCGTTCGCTGATGAACCTGGAACGCGAAGGTTTCGACCGCCAGCTGATCGACCTCAACTATGAAGAGAGCGTCGGCCTGGAAGCGGCGATTCGCAACATCGCCGACCAGGCCGAGGAAGCCGTGCGCGGCGGCAAGACCCAGCTGGTGCTGAGCGACCGCTACATCGCCCCAGGCAAGCTGCCGGTGCATGCCTCGCTGGCGGTCGGTGCGGTGCACCACCGCCTGACCGAGCAGGGCCTGCGCTGCGACAGCAACATCCTGGTCGAGACCGCCACCGCCCGAGACCCGCACCACTTCGCCGTGCTGCTGGGCTTCGGCGCCTCGGCCGTCTATCCGTACCTTGCCTATGAAGTGCTGGCCGACCTGATCCGCACCGGCGAAGTACTGGGCGACCTGGACGAAGTCTTCAAGTACTACCGCAAGGGTATCTCCAAGGGCCTGCTGAAGATCCTGTCGAAGATGGGTATCTCCACCATCGCCTCGTACCGTGGCGCGCAGTTGTTCGAAGCGATCGGCCTGTCCGAGGAAGTGGTCGGCCTGAGCTTCCGCGGCGTGCCGAGCCGTATCAAGGGTGCCCGTTTCGCCGACCTGGAAAGCGACCAGAAACTGCTGGCCGCCGAAGCCTGGAGCGTACGCAAGCCGATCCAGCAGGGCGGCCTGCTGAAGTTCGTCCATGGTGGCGAATACCACGCCTACAACCCCGACGTGGTGAACACCCTGCAGGCCGCCGTGCAGCAGGGCGACTATGCCAAGTTCAAGGAATACACCACGCTGGTCGACCAGCGCCCGGTGTCGATGATCCGCGACCTGCTCAAGGTCAAGGTGGCCGACCAGCCGTTGGCACTGGACCAGATCGAGCCGCTGGAGGCGATCCTCAAACGCTTCGACTCTGCCGGTATCTCGCTCGGTGCCCTGTCGCCGGAGGCACACGAGGCCCTGGCCGAGGCGATGAACCGTCTGGGCGCGCGCTCCAACTCTGGCGAGGGCGGCGAAGACCCGGCCCGCTACGGCACCATCAAGAGCTCGAAGATCAAGCAAGTGGCCACCGGCCGATTCGGTGTGACGCCGGAGTACCTGGTCAACGCCGAAGTGCTGCAGATCAAGGTCGCCCAGGGCGCCAAGCCCGGCGAGGGTGGCCAGCTGCCAGGCGGCAAGGTCAACGGCCTGATCGCCAAGCTGCGCTACGCCGTACCAGGCGTGACCCTGATCTCGCCACCGCCGCACCACGACATCTACTCGATCGAAGACCTGTCCCAGCTGATCTTCGACCTCAAGCAGGTCAACCCGCAGGCGCTGGTCTCGGTCAAGCTGGTCGCCGAAGCTGGCGTCGGCACCATCGCCGCCGGCGTGGCCAAGGCCTATGCCGACCTGATCACCATCTCGGGTTATGACGGTGGTACCGGCGCTTCGCCGCTGACCTCGATCAAATACGCCGGCGCCCCGTGGGAACTGGGCCTGGCCGAAACCCATCAGACCCTGCGTGGCAATGACCTGCGCGGCAAGGTGCGGGTACAGACCGACGGTGGCCTGAAAACCGGCCTGGACGTGATCAAGGCCGCCATCCTCGGCGCCGAGAGCTTCGGCTTCGGCACCGCGCCGATGATCGCCCTGGGCTGCAAGTACCTGCGCATCTGCCACCTGAACAACTGCGCCACGGGCGTCGCCACGCAGAATGACAAGCTGCGCAAGGATCACTACATCGGCACCGTCGACATGGTGATCAACTTCTTCACCTTCGTCGCCGAAGAGACTCGCGAGTGGCTGGCCAAGCTCGGCGTGCGCAGCCTGGGCGAGCTGATCGGTCGCACCGACCTTCTCGACGTGCTGCCGGGCGACACCGAGCGCCAGCATCACCTTGACCTGTCGCCGCTGCTGGGCAGCTCGCACATCCCGGCCGACAAGCCGCAGTTCTGCGAAGTCGACAAGAACCCGCCGTTCGACCAGGGCGAACTGGCCGAGAAGATGGTCGCCATGGCCTTGCCGGCGATCCGCGATCAGGCCGGTGGCGAGTTCAGCCTCGACATCTGCAACTGCGACCGCTCCATCGGTGCGCGCATCTCCGGCGAAATCGCCAGGCTGCACGGCAACCAGGGCATGGCTGCAGCGCCGATCACCTTCCGCTTCAAGGGCACCGCGGGCCAGAGCTTCGGCGTGTGGAACGCCGGTGGCCTGAACCTGCACCTGGAAGGCGATGCCAACGACTACGTCGGCAAGGGCATGACCGGTGGCAAGCTGACCATCGTGCCGCCTGCCGGCAGCCCATTCGAAACCCAGCACAGCGCCATTGTCGGCAACACCTGCCTGTACGGTGCCACCGGCGGCAAGCTGTTCGCCGCCGGCACCGCGGGCGAGCGCTTCGCTGTGCGTAACTCCGGCGCCCACGCTGTTGTAGAGGGCACCGGCGATCACTGCTGTGAATACATGACCGGCGGCTTTGTCTGCGTCCTGGGCAAGACCGGTTACAACTTCGGTTCTGGCATGACGGGCGGCTTCGCCTACGTGCTCGACATGGACAATAGCTTCGTCGACAAGCTCAACCACGAACTGGTGGAAATCCAGCGTATCAGTGGTGAGGCGATGGAGGCCTACCGCAGCCATCTGGCGCGGGTCCTGGGCGAGTACGTGGAGGAAACCGGCAGCGAGTGGGGGCGTGAGCTCTCCGAGAACCTGGACGACTACGTGCGGCGCTTCTGGCTGGTCAAGCCGAAGGCGGCCAACCTCAAGCAACTGCTGTCCAGTACCCGTGCCAACCCGCAGTAAGAACAGCTGCAAGTGACGGCCCCGTGCGCGGGGCCCGTCCTGCTCAAGTGATTGTCTTGCAGCTTGCGGCCCAAGGCCGGCAACTGCGGTAAAGAGGTTTGAAAAATGGCTGAACGTCTGAGCAACGACTTCCAGTTCATCGAAGTGGGCCGCAAGGACCCGAAGAAAAAGCTGCTGCGCCAGCGCAAGAAGGAGTTCGTCGAGATCTACGAACCCTTCAAGCCGCAGCAGTCCGTGGAGCAGGCGCACCGCTGCCTGGGCTGCGGCAACCCGTATTGTGAATGGAAGTGCCCGGTGCACAACTTCATCCCCAACTGGTTGAAGCTGGTCTCCGAAGGCAACATCCTGGCCGCGGCTGAACTCTCGCACCAGACCAACACCCTGCCGGAAGTGTGCGGCCGCGTGTGCCCGCAGGACCGTCTGTGCGAAGGGGCCTGCACCCTGAACGACGGCTTCGGCGCGGTGACCATCGGCTCGGTGGAGAAGTACATCACCGACACCGCCTTCGCCATGGGCTGGCGCCCGGACATGTCCAAGGTCAAGCCCACCGGCAAGCGCGTCGCCATCATCGGTGCCGGCCCTGCTGGCCTGGGCTGCGCCGACGTGCTGGTGCGCGCGGGCGTGACCCCGGTGGTGTTCGACAAGAACCCCGAGATCGGCGGCCTGCTGACCTTCGGCATCCCCGAGTTCAAGCTGGAAAAGACCGTGTTGAGCAATCGCCGCGAAGTCTTCACCGGCATGGGCATCGAGTTCCGCCTGAACACCGAGGTGGGCAAGGACATCAGCATGGAGCAGCTGCTCGCCGAGTACGATGCGGTGTTCATGGGCATGGGCACCTACACCTACATGAAGGGCGGCTTCCCGGGCGAGGACCTACCGGGCGTGCATGACGCGCTGGACTTCCTGATCGCCAACGTCAACCGCAACCTCGGTTTCGAGAAGTCGCCGGAAGACTTCGTCGACATGCAGGGCAAGAAGGTCGTGGTCCTGGGCGGTGGCGATACCGCGATGGACTGCAACCGCACCTCGATCCGCCAGGGCGCCAAGGCCGTGACCTGCGCCTATCGCCGCGACGAAGCCAACATGCCGGGTTCGCGTAAAGAGGTGAAGAACGCCAAGGAAGAGGGCGTGAAGTTCCTCTACAACCGCCAGCCCATCGCCATCGTCGGTGAGGACAAGGTCGAGGGCGTGAAGGTGGTCGAGACCCGTCTCGGCGAGCCGGATGCCCGTGGCCGCCGCAGCCCCGAGCCGATCCCGGGCTCCGAGGAGATCCTGCCGGCCGATGCCGTGGTGATCGCCTTTGGTTTCCGTCCGAGCCCGGCGCCGTGGTTCGAGCAGCATGGCATCCAGCTGGACAGCCAGGGCCGCGTGGTGGCGCCGGAGAAGGGCAAGTTCAAGCACCAGACCAGCAACCCGAAAGTGTTTGCCGGTGGTGATATGGTGCGGGGGTCGGATCTGGTGGTAACGGCCATTTTCGAGGGCCGCACGGCTGCTGAAGGGATCCTGGACTACCTCGAAGTCTGATCGATTGTCGGGGCCGCTTTGCGGCCCTTTCGCGGCACAAGGCCGCTCCTACAGAGGATCGCATTCACCTGTAGGAGCGGCCTTGTGCCGCGAAAGGGCTGCAAAGCAGCCCCAGGTTCAATTTTTGTATACAAAAACGCTTGATCCAAGGCACCCAATAGACAAAACGCATGGCCATGGCCGTGCCTTTTGTGCCCGCGTCTGAGAAAATGCCCGCACTTTTTTTCCGGATGCCGACATGACTGCCCTGAAGAACGATCGTTTCCTGCGTGCACTGCTCAAGCAACCCGTAGACGTCACCCCGGTGTGGATGATGCGCCAGGCCGGCCGCTACCTGCCGGAGTACCGTGCCAGCCGCGCCAAGGCCGGTGACTTCATGAGCCTGTGCATGAACCCGCAGTTCGCCTGCGAGGTCACCCTGCAGCCGCTGGACCGCTACCCGCTGGACGCGGCGATCCTCTTCTCGGACATCCTCACCATCCCCGACGCCATGGGCCAGGGCCTGTACTTCGAGACCGGCGAAGGCCCGCGTTTCAAGAAAGTCATCAGCACCCTGGCGGACATCGAGGCGCTGCCGATCCCCGATCCGCAGAAGGACCTGGGCTATGTGATGGACGCGGTCAGCACCATCCGCCGCGAGCTCAACGGCCGCGTGCCGCTGATCGGCTTCTCCGGCAGCCCATGGACCCTGGCCACCTACATGGTCGAAGGCGGCTCGTCGAAGGACTTCCGCAAGACCAAGGCCATGGCCTACGACAACCCCGAAGCCCTGCACCTGCTGCTGGACAAGCTGGCCCAGTCGGTCACCAGCTACCTCAATGGCCAGATCCTCGCCGGCGCCCAGGCGGTGCAGATCTTCGACACCTGGGGCGGTAACCTGTCGGCGGCGGCCTACCAGGAGTTCTCCCTGGCCTACATGCGCAAGATCGTCAGCGGCCTGATCCGCGAGCACGAAGGGCGCAAGATACCGGTGATCCTGTTCACCAAGAACGGCGGTATGTGGCTGGAAAGCATTGCTGATGCCGGTGCCGACGCCCTGGGCCTGGACTGGACCTGCGAGATCGGCGACGCCCGTCGCCGCGTCGGCGACAAGGTGGCGCTGCAGGGCAACATGGACCCGACCGTGCTGTATGCCAAGCCCGAGGCGATCCGCAAGGAAGTGGCGCGCATCCTCGCCAGCTATGGCAAGGGCAGTGGCCATGTGTTCAACCTGGGCCATGGCATTACCCCCGAGGTTGACCCTGAGCACGCCGGCGTATTCATCAACGCCGTGCATGAGCTGTCGGCGCAGTACCACCAGTAATCGGTGTGCAACGCGAGAAGCCCGGCCAAGTGCCGGGCTTTTTGTTGTATTAAGTTTCAATTCAGCGATCGTCGGTAATCTGGTCCCATCAAAACGCAAACAGGACCCGATCACCATGAAAGCCCGTTACCTGCCCCTGATCCTCGCCCCACTGTTCAGCACCGCCGCCCTGGCCGCCGGCTACACCGGTCCTGGCGCCCAGGCCGTGACCACGGTCGCCGCCGCCAACGATGCCGCCGACGACACCCCGGTAGTGCTGCAGGGCTTCGTGACCAAGAAGATCAACAACGACGACAAGTACGAGTTCAAGGACAACACCGGCACCATCACCGTCGAGATCGACGACGAAGACCTGCCGCCGACGCCGTTCAACGACAAGACCAAGGTCAAGCTGACCGGCGAGGTGGAGAAGCACCTGATGAGCCGCGAAGTGGATGTGGATATCGTCGAGATCATCAACTGATCCTGCGGCCCTTTCGCGGGTAAACCCGCTCCCACAGGTACGGCGCCGTACCTGTGGGAGCGGGTTTACCCGCGAATGCTTCACACTGATTTGGGCGGCAGCTTGCTCAGGTGCACCGCCACCAGCAACGCCACCGCCAGCAGGCTGCCGATGAACAGCCCGATGCCGTTCCAGCCCCACTGATGCCAGAACACCCCGCCCGCCGTCCCCGCCACGCTCGATCCCGCGTAGTAACAGAACAGGTACAACGACGAAGCCTGCCCCTTGGCCTTCAACGCCCGGCGGCCGATCCAGCTGCTGGCCACCGAGTGCGCGCCGAAGAAGCCGAAGGTGAACACCAGCATGCCGACGATGATCATTGCCAGCGGGTTGGCCAGGGTCATCAGCAGGCCGCCGGCCATTACCACGATGCTGGCCCAGAACACCTTGCGCCGGCCCAGCTTGTCGGCCAGGGCGCCGACCTGCGCCGAACTGTAGATCCCCGACAGATACACCACCGACAGCAACCCGACCAGCGCCTGGTTCATGTGATAGGGCCCGGCCAGCAGGCGGTAGCCGATGTAGTTGAACAGGGTGACGAAGGCGCCCATCAGCAGGAAGGCCTCGAGGAACAGCCAGGGCAGCCCGGCATCCCTGAAGTGCATGACGAAGCCGTCGAGCAGGCTACGCGGATTCAGTGCCTGGGGACGGAAGTTGCGCGACTCGGGCAGTACCTTCCAGAACACCAGCGCCGCTACCAGCGCCAGCCCGCCGATGCTCAGCATCGCCGTGTGCCAGCTGACGAAGTCGATCAGCACGCCGGTGATCAGGCGCCCGCTCATGCCACCGATGGCGTTGCCACCGATGTACAGGCCCATGGCCAGGCCAATGTGCTGCGGGTGGATCTCTTCGCTCAGGTAGGTCATTGCCACCGCCGCCAGGCCGCTCAACGACAGGCCCACCAGGGCGCGCGTCGCCAGCACCAGCTCCCAGCTCGGCATCACTGCGCTGGCCAGGGTCGACAGGGCGGCGCAGAGCAGGGCGAAGACCATCACCGGCTTGCGCCCGATACGGTCGGAGATAGGCCCGGTGACCAGCAGCCCGAACGCCAGCATGGCGGTGGATACCGACAGCACCAGGCTGCTCTGCGCGGCGTTGATGGAAAATTCCTGGGACAGCAGCGGCATCATCGGCTGCACGCAGTACAGCAGGGCGAAGGTGGCAAAGCCACCGCTGAACAACGCCAGCACGGTTTTCATGAAGGCGGGGGAGCCTTTCTCGATCCAGATATCGTTGACGACAGGCTCGGGTTCGGCAGGCAGGGGGACTACGGCGGATCTCACGGAGGGTACCTCGGGCGCTGGGGCCGGTGCTGCGATGAAAAAAGCATATAGCTGGCTAATGATTAGATCCAATATATTGTTCGACCTGTTTGAGATGTTTTACGACCTGTTTGGAGTCGATCATGGAGCTGCGTCACCTGCGCTATTTCATTGCCGTGGCCGAGGAGCTGCATTTTGGCCGCGCCGCCCAGCAACTGGGTATCTCCCAGCCCCCGCTGAGCCAGCAGATCCAGGCCCTGGAGCAGGAACTGGGGGCGCGCCTGTTCGAGCGCACCAACCGCCGGGTCGAGCTGAGCGAGGCCGGGCGCCTGTTCCTCGAGGAAGCGCGCCAGGTGCTGGCCCAGGTGGAGAAAGCCGCCGACGTGGCGCGGCGGGCGCAGCTGGGGGAATTGGGCGAGATGAAGATTGGCTTCACTTCATCGGCACCTTTCACCTCGCGCATCCCCCAGGCCATCCATGCGTTCCGCCAGCGCTTCCCTTCGGTGCATCTGCACCTCAAGGAAATGAGCAGCCGCGAGGTGGTAGACGGGGTATTCGATGAGTCCATCGAGGTCGGCCTGATGCGCCCGCTGCCGGTGCCGGATGGGTTGGTGGTCAGCGAGCTGTTCCGCGAGCCGCTGGTGGCCGTGCTCAACGCCTCGCACCCGCTGGCAATGGGCAGTGGACAGGGCGTGCACATGGCGGCGTTGGCGCAGGAGCCGTTCGTGTTCTTCCCGCGCAGCTACGGCAGCGGCCTGCATGCGCAGTTGATGAGCCTGGCGGGCAAGGCCGGCTTCAGCCCGCACTTCGCCCAGGAAGCGGGCGAGGCGATGACCATCATCGGCCTGGTCTCGGCGGGGCTGGGGGTGTCGGTATTGCCGGCATCGTTCCAGCGGATGCGGATCGACGGCGTGGTCTACCGTACCTTGCTGGACGAAGGCGCCGACACCGCCGTGTGGCTGGTGCAGCGGGCCGGCGCGAGCTCGGCGATGGCCAGGGCCTTCGCCGAGCTGCTGGGCGGGGTCAGTCCACCTGGGCCAGGTCGCCGCGCAGGGCCACCGAAGTGACGAGCAGGCCGGCACGGCACTGGAACTTCTCGGTGTCCTTGTACAGGTTGCGCTGGTCGACGCTGGCGATGTTCACCACGGCGTTGGCGTTGGCCTTGCGCGCGGCGTTCTGCAAGGTCGCCAGGGCCGATTGCAGGGCCCAGTAGCAGGCATCTTCGTCGGCCTTGTTGCTGCCGTTGGTCTTGCGGCTGCTGCTCACCGGGCTGAGGGTGCGGGTCGAGGCGGGCAGGCTTTCGCCGGCCAGGTAGAACTTCACGCTGCCATCGAGCAAACCGGCCTGGGTGGCGCGCTTGACCCCTTCACGGAAGCTCAGGTAGGTCGGCGCGTCCACGCCCTGGTTGACGAAGCCCTGTGCATTCAGGTGCTCGATATGCGGGTCGAAAGACAGCTCCTTGAGGATGTTGTCGCGCAGGCGGTTGACCCAGCGGTTGTAGTTGCCGTGAATCTTGCCGTCGTCGTAGTCCAGGCCCCAGCTGCTGCGGTAGATCACCTGGAATTCGGTGGGGCTGTAGGGGATGTCGACCTCGGCGTGGTGGCGGCCGCGCACGGTGATCTCTGCCTTGACCATGCCAGGGCGCACCGACTGGATGATCCACTGGCGGTCGTTGAGGGCGGTGACGATGGCGCGCTTCATCTGGTCGTCACTGAAGCCGAGGTCGCTGGAAAACGCTTCCTTGGCGTTGTACACGGGTTTGCTGGTGCAGCCGGTGACCAGCAGGGCCAATGCCAGTACGGCAAACAGGCGGTGGATCCGAGTCATTCCTTTCACTCCAAAGGGTCAGCGCCAGCGACGGAAGATCAACGACGTGTTGACCCCGCCGAAGGCGAAGTTGTTGTTCATCACATGCTCATGGTTCATCGCGCGGAACTCGCCGCGCAGGTAGTCCAGCTCGCCGCAGCGCGGGTCGACGTGGTCGAGGTTGAGGGTGGGGACGTAGCGGTCGCTGTTCATCATCTCGATGCTGAACCACGACTCCAGCGCGCCACAGGCACCCAGGGTATGGCCGAGGAAGCTCTTCTGCGAGCTGATCGGCATGCGTGGGCCGAACAGGCTGCTGGTGGCCTGGGTCTCGGCGATGTCGCCCTGCTCGGTGGCGGTACCGTGGCCGTTGACATAGCCGATCGCTTCGGGAGCGAGGCCTGCGTCCTCCAGCGCCAGTTCCATGGCGCGGCGCATGGTGGCCTGCTCCGGACGGGTGGTGTGCTGGCCATCGGCGTTGCTGCCGAAGCCGACGATCTCGGCGTGGATCCGCGCGCCACGGGCCAGGGCGTGTTCCAGCTCCTCGAGCACCAGCATGCCGCCGCCTTCGCCGATCACCAGGCCATCGCGGTCGAGGTCGTAGGGGCGCGGACTCAGGTGCGGGGTGTCGTTCTTCAGGCTGGTGGCGTAGAGCGCGTCGAACACCATGGCCTCGGTGGGGCACAGTTCTTCGGCGCCGCCGGCGAGCATCATCGGCAGGCGCCCGTACTTGATCGCCTCGTAGGCGTAGCCGATGCCCTGGCTGCCGCTGGTGCAGGCGCTGGAGGTGGGGATCAGGCGCCCGGTGAGGCCGAAGAAGATGCTGATGTTGGCCGCCGTGGTGTGGGGCATCATGCGCACGTAGGAGTTGGCATTGAGGCCGTCGGCCACCGAGTTGAGCAGCATGTTGCCGAAGGCCTTGATCTCGTCGGTGCTGCCGGTGGACGAGCCGCAGGCCACGCCCATGCGCCCGTCGCGGATGCTCGGGTCGTCGAGCAGGCCGGCGTCGGCCAGGGCGCGCTCGGCGGCGGCAACCGCCAGGCGCGACACCCGGCCCATGCTGCGCAGCTGCTTGCGGGTCCAGTGGCCGGGCACCTTGAAGTCATCGATGGGACCGGCCAGGCGGGTGTTGAGCTCTTCAAAGCGGTCCCACTCGTCCATGCGCCGGATGCCGCTGCGTTGCTGGGCGAAATGCCCGGCGATGCTGGCCCAGTCGTTGCCCAGGGCGGTGATGCCGGCCATGCCGGTGACGACGACGCGGCGCATCAGCACAGCCCTCCGTTGACCGCCAGCACTTGACGGGTGATGTAGGCCGCCTCGGGCGACATCAGGAAGTTCACCGCGCCGGCTACTTCCTCCGGTGTGCCCATGCGCCCGGCGGGGATCATCTTCAGCAGCTCGTCCACCGGCACGTGTTCGTCGAGCATGGCGGTGTCGATCAGCCCGGGGGCCACGCAGTTGACCGTGATGCGGCGCTTGCCCAGCTCGATCGCCAGGGCCTTGGCGGCACCGATCAGGCCGGCCTTGGAGGCGCTGTAGTTGACCTGGCCACGGTTACCGATCAGGCCGGACACCGAAGTGACGCAGACGATGCGGCCCGGCGCGCGGCGGCGGATCATCGGCATCGTCAGCGGGTGCAGGACGTTGTAGAAACCATCAAGGTTGGTGCGCATGACCTGGTCCCAATCGTCCTCGGTCAAGGCCGGGAAGGCGCCGTCACGGGTCAGGCCGGCATTGCATACCACACCGTAGTAGGCGCCATGGGTCTCAACGTCGGCTTCCAGGACGGCCTTGCAGGCTTCGCGGTCGGCGACATCGAACTGCAGCACCCGCGCCTGCCGGCCCAGGGCCTGGACCTCGGCGGCGACGGTGTCGGCCTCGGCGCGGCCGCTGCGGCAGTGCAGGACCAGGTCGTAACCGGCACGCGCCAGGCGCAGGGCGATGGCCCGGCCGATGCCCCGGCTGGAGCCGGTGACCAGGATGGTGTCAGTCATGGGGTGACTCCTCAGGGCCCGCCTCGGCCAGGTAGCTGGCCACTTGCGGCGGGCGGTAGACATTCAGGCGGGCGCTGGCGTTGATGCCGGGGCCGCGCAGGTGACATTCGAACACACCCATGCCGTTGTCGTCCTCCAGCGAGCGCAGCGCGTGGATGCGCAGCTCTGCGCCGGCGGGGAAGTGTTCGACATCGCATTCGAACTTGCGGGTGCCGAGCAGGAAGCCCAGCTCCACCGGCTGGTCCAGGCGGCGTGCGCGGCAGCCAGCGTAGGCGGCCACGCTCTGGGCCATCAGCTCCAGGCCCAGCCAGGCCGGCAGGCTGCCGTCCTCGCGGTTGAACAGCCCGCCGGGGCGGACGGTCACGCGGGTGTGGATCTGCTCATCGTCGCAGCTGTCGACCTGATCGATCAGGATCATGTCGCCGGCATGCGGCAGCAGTTCGGCCAATGGCCAGGCAATCATGGGGTGTCTCCGAGAATCAGGCTCACGTTGTTGCCGCCGAAGGCGAACGAATTGCTCATCAGTCGACGCGGGCGGCCCTGGGGCAGTTGCTGGCCAGCGTCTGCAAGGGCCAGCTCCGCCAGTTGCGGGTCGCGCTGGCCGTCCCAGACATGGGGTGGCAGCCGCCCGTGCGGGTTGTGTTCGCTCAGGGCCAGCCAGCAGAAGGCCGCCTCCAGCGCCCCGGCCGCGCCCAGGGTGTGGCCGGTCATCGGCTTGCTGGATGAGCACGCTGTGCCGGCGCCGAACAGGGCATGCACGGCCAGGCTTTCCATGGCGTCGTTGTGCTGGGTGGCGGTGCCGTGCAGGTTCAGGTAGTCGATCTGCGCCGCGGCCAGGCCGGCATTGTCCAGGGCCTTGGCCATGGCTTGCAAGGCGCCGTTGCCGGTGGGGTCGGGTGCCGAGATGTGATGGGCGTCGGAACTGGCGCCGGCGCCAAGCAGGGCGATGGCAGGCCCCTGTGCCGGGCGAGTTCGGCTCATGACGAACAGCGCGGCGGCTTCGCCGATGTTGATGCCGTTGCGGTTCACCGAGAACGGGTTGCAGCGTTGTTCGCTGACCGCCTCCAGGGCGCTGAAACCGTTGAGGGTCAGCCCGCACAGACTGTCGACGCCCCCGCACAGCACGGCGTCGCACAGGCCCAGGTCGAGCAGGCGACGCGCGCTCAGCAGCGCCCGGCCGCTGGAGGTGCAGGCGGTGGAGATCACGTAGGCCGGGCCGCTCAGTTGCAGCCAGTCGGCGAGGAACTCGGCGGGAGCGCTCAGTGCCTGCTGGTCGTAGCGGTAGCTGCCTGGCAGCACACCTTCGTGCAGGTAGTGGGCAATGTCGGCGCTGGCCTCGGCAATTCCCGAGGTGCTGGTGCCCAGCACCACGCCCACCCGTTGCGGGCCGAAATCGGCAATCGCCTGGCGGATCGCCGGTTCGATCTGCAAGGCCGCGCAGTAGAGCAGCTGGTTGTTGCGGCTGTGCTGTTCAGGCAGCGGCACGGCGGGTAGTTCGCCACTGACCGCACCCACCGCAGGACGTCGGTCCGGCACCCAGCCCTCCTGGGGCAGCATGCCGGAGCAGTCACCGGCGAACAGGCGAGCGGCCACCTCGGCCTGGCCGCGGCCAAGGGCGCAGACCAGGCCCAGGGCGTTGAGATAGGCGGTCATGGTGTGTTCTCGCTGGGCAATGGGCTGACTTCATAACGCAGGCCCTGGCCCAGGTTCAAGGTGAAATGCTCGCTGGCCCGATAGCTGACCTGCCAGCGGTCGCCCAGCCAGCGTCGTTGATCCTGCTGGCGCGCCTGTGGATAGAGACGCTGCAGTTGCCCGGACGGCGTCAGGGCGAACAGCACGGCGGCGAACAGTTCGCGCGCCGCCGGGTTGGGCGGCAGCAGGCCGTCGGCCTGCCATTGCCTGCCATCGAGCAACTGGCGCGCCTGGGGGATGCCCAGCAGGTCGAGCAGCGACCAGCGCAGACGGTGGTCTTCGTCCTGGATCACCAGCAGCCAGTCCTGGCGTTGGCCGTCCTGCTCGCGCTGCACGTGCAACTGGCGCGGCAATGTCAGCGTGGGTAGCGCCTCGGGCAGGGGCGGGCGCGCGGCGCAGGCGCCGAGCAACAGGCACAGGCACAGCGCCAGCAGGTGTTTCATGGTTGCTCCAGGGGCTTGCGCGCCACTACGTTGACCAGGGTTTCCTCGCGCTGGCCAACCGGTGGCGGCTTGCGCAGTCCCAGGCGTTCGAGCAGGCCGAAGTCCTTTGAGCGGCTCCACCACAGATAAGGGTAGGACACGTTGCGCGCGGCAAACTCGAAACCCTGGTCACGCAGCATCTGCAGGTAGCCTTCGGCGCTCTTCTGCACGTGCATGGGGTGGCGGAACAGCCAGCGGATCACCCAGGTGTCGATGTAGGCTTCGGTGGACTCGGCGAACAGCAGGTAGCCGCCAGGCTTGAGCACCCGATGGAACTCGGCCAGGGCCTTCTCCTGTTCCACCAGGTGATGGAAGGTCTGGTGGCAGAACAGGATGTCGACGCTGGCGTCGGGAAACTGCAGCGCCGCGCAGTCGCTGCCGCGCAGCTCCACCTCGACACCCAGCCGTTGCGCCTCGGCGGCGCTCAGCGCCAGGCTGTGCGGGTCGGCGTCGGTGCCCAGCAGGCGCGACGGGGCGAACACCTGCAGCAGGTGCTTGAATGACTTGCCCTGGCCGCAGCCGGCATCGAGCAGCACCGGCGCCTGGGGCGGCTCGCCGTCGAACAGGCGGCGCAGGTCATTGATGGCCACGCGCAGCACATGGTGCTGCCAGGTGTGGCTGCGCAGGAACCAGAAGCCGATGCGGGTTTCTTCGACGTAGGTGTCGCTCAGGTACGGCTGCTGGCTCATGCTGGCGTCCTCGCGCACAGCTCGGCCAGGGTGCGCAGGCGGCGCTGGGGTTCGGCGACGAACGGATTGCGCAGGTCCCAGGCATAGCCGGCCAGGATCGAGCTGATCATGGCGCGGATCTCCGGCGAGCTGCCGGGGTGGTAGATCACATCCTGGAAGCTGCCGTCGTACCAGCCTTCGACATAGGCGCGGAAGGTATCGACGCCACGCTTGAGCGGCGTGGCGAACTCGGCCTGCCAGTCCACCGCCTCGCCCTCCAGCTGACGGTGCAGCAGGTTGGCGGCCATGCTCGCCGAGCGCATGGCGATGGTCACCCCCGAGGAGAACACCGGATCGAGGAATTCGGCGGCGTTGCCCAGCAGGGCAAAGCCCGGGCCGTGCAGGGTGCTGACGTTGGCCGAGTAGCCACCGATGGTGCGCGCCGGCGTGTCCCAAACGGCATTGGCCAGCACCTTGGACAGGCTCGGGGTCTGCGCCACGAAGTGCTTGAGGCAGGCGTCCAGGTCGGCCGGCGCCTCGGCGAAGCGCTCGGCGGCGGCGACCACGCCCAAGGAGGTGCGGCCGTTGCTGAACGGGATGGTCCAGAACCAGATGTCACGGTGTTCGGGGTGGGTGGTGATGAGGATCTTGTCGCGGTCGAAGCCGGGGTGGTCGATGCGGTCTTCGATGTGGGTGAACACCGCCTGGCGCACCGGGAAGTTCGACGGTGCTTCCAGCTCCAGCAGGCGCGGCAGCACGCGGCCGTAGCCGCTGGCGTCGAGCACGAAGGCGCTTTCAACCTCGTATTCGTCACCCTCGGGGCGGCGCACCCGCACGCGCGGGCAGTCACCGCCCATGTCGACGCTGACGATCTCGTGCTCATAGCGGATCTCCACGCCCTGGGCCTGGGCCTGGTCGGCAAGCAACTGGTCGAACTGCGCACGTTGCACCTGGAAGGTACTTGGCTTGCCCTGGGAGAAGGTCAGGCCGAAGTCGAACGCGCTGTATTCCTCGCCCCAGGCGAAGGCGGCACCGTTCTTGTGCTGGAAGCCCGCGGCCTCGACGGCTTCGAGCATCCCGGCCTCCTCGACGAAGTCCAGGCAGTGGGACAGCAGGCTCTCGCCGATGGAGAAGCGTGGGAAACGCTGGCGCTCGATTACCAGCACATCGTGGCCCTTGCGCTTGAGCAGGGCGGCGGCGATGGCGCCGGAAGGCCCTGCGCCGATCACCAGCACCTGGCGTTGTTGCAGTTCACAGTTCGGCATGAGGCCTCCTTGGCGTCGGGACAGTATTCAGGGGAATCCGGTGCAGGCCGGCCATCGCCGGCATCAGGGTGGCAACCAGGCTCATCAGCATCAGGGCGAAGTACAGCGCCGGGCCGATCAGCCCCTGTTGCAGCAACAGGTTGAGAAAGACGATTTCGCTCAGGCCGCGGATGTTCAGCAGCAGGCTCTCGCGCCATTTGCTCGCGCCGGGGAACGATGGCGCGGCCCAGCACAGGCCCAGCCAGTTGCCCAGCAGCTTGCTGGCGATCGGCAGGGCCAGCAGGGCGGCCAGCTGCAGCGCATCGAAGCCTTGCAGGGCATGGTGCACGTCGATCTGCACCACGCCGTACGTGAGGATCAGCGGCACTGCCAAGCCTTGCTGCAGGCGGCGGCTCCAGGCCTCGGACAGCGGCATGCGCACCGGGACCTTGAGCCAGGCCAGGCAAGCCAGGTAGCCGATGCCGAAGACCAGGGCATTGAGCCGGTAGTGCTCGGCGACAAACAGCAGCGCCAGGAACAGCGCACCATATACCTTGGGGGCCCGCAGGCCGGCGAAGTGCAGCGGCAGCGGCAGGGTCGCCGCCAGTAGCGGCCAGGCCAGGCTGCCCGGTTGCAGGCTGCCCTGGCCGAGGCCCAGCAGCAGCCAGCAGGCCAGGTCGATGAGGATCGCCGCCTGCAGCAGGCGGCGGCTGGCCGCGGGTGGATAGTTGATGGCGCGCAGGTACAGGTACAGCACCGGGATCGCGGTGATGGCGAACACCAGTCCCAGGGCCAGCGCGGTGAGGCCGCCCTGGTCCAGCAGCCACAGCGCGCAGGCCAGGCCGCAGGCGAAGGGCACCAGGAAGCTGGGCACGGCCAGCTTCAGTGCCTGGCGGTCGATGCGCAGCTCGGCCACGTCGCTGAGGATATGCCCCAGCAGCAGGGCGAAGCTGCAGCCATACAGCGTCTTGAGCCAGCTCGGCGCGACCAGCGCGGCGCCGTCGAGCTGCCAGTGCGGCTCGACCCACAGCAGCATCAGCAGCGGCAGTGCCAGGGTCGCCAGCAGCAGCTGACTGACGATCGGGATCAGCCCCACGCGTTTGCCCAGCGCACAGGCCAGGGCGAACAGCAGCAGGGCCATGGCCCAGAACAACAACACGCTCATGATCAGCTGTGCGCTCCTTGGCGCGGCGCGGCCCAGGGGGCCAGGATGAAGCTCATTGCCAGGCCCAGGCTCACCGCCAGGCCGAAATTGCTCACCGCCGGGGTGCTAGACAGCGCCAGCAGGCCGAACGACAGCCAGGTGGTCAGCGCCGCCAGCAGGGTGCCCAGCAGGCTCACCGCCTCACCGCCGACGCGCTCGTGCATGAGGATCGCGTAATCGACGCCGATGGCAGTCACCAGCAGCAGGCCGAACAGGCTGAACAGCGTCAGCGGCTGCCCGAGCCAGCCCAGCAGGGCCAGGCTGCACAGCGCGGCGAGCAGCGGCAGGGCGACGATGCGCAAGGCACCGCGCAGGCCGAACGGCAGCACCAGCAACACCAGGATCAACACGCACGACAGCAGCTTGAGCTCGGCGGCGCTGACCTGGGTGGCGGCAAACAGTTGGTTCAGCTCACCCAGCCGGTCCACCAGCTGCACGCCAGGCAGACCCTCGGACTGCAGGCGCAGCAAGGCGGTGTCGTTCAGCCCCTGAAGGCTGACGATGGCGGCCACGCCCTGGTCCACCTGGCCCAGCCACAAGGGGCGCCAGGCTTCGCCCAGGGGGCCGGCGAGGACATCGTCGATGGACTGGATAGGCAACTGGTGCAATTGCTTGAGTTCGGCCAGCAGCGCGGTTTCCGGCACGCCCTGGGCCTGCAGCGGTTGCCAGTGTCCGGGCAGGCGATCCAGCGCCTGCAGCGTGCGCGTCTGCTCGGCGGGGCTGGCGACCAGCCGATCGAGGGACATGTAACCCTTGAGCTTGCCCAGGTCGACCAGCTCGTCGAGTTTTTCCGACAGCGCCGCCAGGCGTTCCAGCAATTGCTGTGGGTCGGCGCCACGTACCAGGTAGAACTGGCTGGTGGGCTGGTAGCCGGTGATGCGTGCCACCGCTTGGGCTTCCTCCAGCAGTTGCGGCGGGCTGCCGACCCACTGGCGCACGTCGTTGCGGCTGTCCAGGCGCCACAGCCCGGCGGCGCAGAACAGCACCAGCAGGGCCAGCAGCGCAGCGCTGGGGACTCGGCGCAGCAGGCCGGCGCGCAGTTCGGTCAGCCATTGCGCGACGCGCAGTGGCCACTGGGCCGGGCGCAGCTCGACACCGCCGAGCAACGCCGGCAGCAGGCACACGGCGCTGAGATAGGCGCCGACCAGGCCGGCGGCCGAGAACGCGGCGATCTGGGTCAGCGCGGGGAACGGCGTGAAGGCCAGGGCCAGGTAGCCGATGCAACTGGTCGCCAGGCTCAGGCTCAGCCCCGGCAGGGTCAGGCGCACGGCCGGCCAGCTGCGCCAGGGGTGCAGGCTCCAGCTCTTGGACAGGTAGTGCAGCGGGTAGTCGACGGCCACGCCGATCAGGCTGGAGCCGAGCACCAACGTCATCACGTGCATCTGCCCGAACAACGCCACGCACACCACCGAGCCGAACAGCATGCCGACCAGCACCGGCACGAAGGCCAGCAGCACGCGCCAGCGGCGGAAGGCCAGCAGCAACAGCAGCAGGATGCCGACAGTGGCGCCGCCGCCGACCCAGGTGATCTCGCGGCTGGCCTGTTGCTGGCCGGCCGCGGCATGCAGCAGGCCGCTGGCCGCCAGCAGTCGGGCACCTTGCTGGCCGGCTTCGTCGCGGGCGCGGGCCAGCAGGTCGGCCACCTGCAAGGGCAGGTGCATGTCGAAGGCATTGCCCAGGGTGCGGGCGCGCAGCAGCACCCATTGTTGGCCGTCGGCTTCGGCCACCAGCGCGCCGCTGGCGGTGTCCAGTTGCACGTTGACCGGCTTGGGCTGGCTCTGCTGGATGCGGCCGCTCAATCCGAGCCAGTCATCCTGGCTGGCCACCAGGCTGAAGCCGGCGAAGGGGTCGAACAGGCTTTGCAGGCGTTGCTCGACAAAGGTGTCGGGCTGCTCGGCCAGCAATTGCCGGTCGTGGGTCGAGAGCATGGCCACGCGGCCCTGCAGCAACTGGCTGCGTAGCGCTTGCAGGTCGGTCTGCAGGCTCCATTGCACCTTCTCGAACAGGCCGCTGGCCTGCCATTGACCGGCCAGGCGTTGGGCCAGGGCGACGGCCTGCTCGCGCTGGGAATGGCCGACCAGCACCAGCAGCTCGCGGTTGAGCGGCTCCTGCATGCGTTGCTCGGCTTGCTTGACCAGTGGGTCCTGGGTGGCGCCGGGCACCAGGGTCATCAGGTCGGCCGACAGCGGCGCACCGCGATGCCATTGCCAGCCGGCCACGGCAAGCATGATCAGCAGCAGGCCCGCGAACAGGCGCGGCAGCAGGCGTTCAGTCGGCAAAATCGCTGCGCTCCGCGTCGCTGAGGGCGCTGGCACCACGGCTTTCGGGCATGCGCAGCACGGTGCTGTCGCCCTGGGTTTCGCTCAGTTCGATGCGCTCGACATAGCGACCGCCGGCGATGTCGATGCGGGTGAAGATTTGCTTGAGCAGCAGCGAGCGTGGGGTCAGGCGCAATTGCCAGTGCGCGGCGTCGCCTGAAAGCGCCAGTTCGAAATCGCGTTGCAGG
The DNA here is from genome assembly GCF_016861355.2 of Pseudomonas sp. RtIB026. Classification (NCBI taxonomy): domain Bacteria; kingdom Pseudomonadati; phylum Pseudomonadota; class Gammaproteobacteria; order Pseudomonadales; family Pseudomonadaceae; genus Pseudomonas; species Pseudomonas sp. RtIB026. Next base: position 1,085,943 of record NZ_AP023348.2, read on the forward strand.
CCGCTGCTGTCGCCTTGCAGCACGGCGAAGAACAGGCGGTTCTGCTCGGCGCCGGCACTGCGTGCGGGTAACGTTTGCCAGCCACTCGGGTCGCGGCGGGCGATGCCCTTTGCGTCGATGCGGTAGTCCTGACTCAGCGGGGTCTGTAGCAGCCAGAGCAGACCGTGGTCGCGGGCCAGGACGAAGCGGCCCTTGCTGGTCAGTGGCTGGGGCAGGGCGCGCAGGTGTTTTTCCTGGATGAACGGGCCGCTGACCACGGCAGGTTCGCTGAGCTGCTTTTGCAGGTCGTCGAGGGTGAAGGCCAGGGTCAGGGGGCTGATGAACAGCAGCAACAGGGCGAGCAGTGTCGGGACCTTCGCGGGTAAACCCGCTCCCACAGGTTTCGCGGTGCCTGTGGGAGCGGGTTTACCCGCGAAGAGGCCGGCAATGCCAGTGCACAGCGCGGCGCTCATGGCAGCACCTTGGCAACGGCATCGAGCATCGCCTGGGGCGAGGCCAGTTGCATTTCGCCGCTTTCGATGTGCACCGCCACCTGCACGGTGCTGGCGCGGGTCATGCGTTCGCCGCTGGCGGCGTCGCTGATCAGGTAGTGGATCTTCAGACGGTTTTCCCATTCCACCAGGCTGGCGCGCACGGTCAGGCGCTGGCCAAAGGTGGCGCCGCGGATGTAGCGCAGCTGCAGGTCGATCACCGGCCACGCATAGCCGCTGGCCTGCATGCGCAGGTAGTCGTGCTCCAGGCGGTCGAGCAGCGCGCAGCGGGCGACTTCCAGGTACTTGACGTAGTGGCCGTGCCAGACGATGTGCATGCTGTCGACGTCGAAGAATGGCACGACGATCTCGCTGTCGACGTGGAACACCCCGGGATTACGCATGCAGCCTCCAGTGGCGCTGGCCGATACGGGCCAGGCACAGGCGCAGGTCTTGCTCCAGGGCGCGGTCCTCGATGACCGGGGCGAAGTCCTCCAGCAAGGCCGCGTGCATCTGCGCCAGGGCCGGCGGCAGGGCGTGCGCGGCGGCCAGGCGCTGGCGCAGCCAGACCCCCTGGTTGGCGGCCAGCAGGGTGGCGGCGGCGACCTGTTCGGTCAGTTCCAGCACGCGCAGGGCGTCGCGGGCGGCGATGGTGCCCATGCTTACCTTGTCCTGGTTGTGGCACTCGGTGGAACGGGAGAACACGCTGGCCGGCATGGTCTGCTTGAGCGCCTCGGCGGTCCAGGCGCTGGCGCCGATCTGCACGGCCTTGAAACCGTGGTTGAGCATGGCGCGCTCGGCCTCGGCGCCCGAGAGATTGCTCGGCAGGCCGTGGTTGTAGCGCACGTCCACCAGCAGCGCGAGCTGGCGGTCGAGCAGATCGGCGACGTTGGCCACCAGGGTCTTCAGGCTGTCCATGGCGAAGGCGATGTGCCCGCCATAGAAGTGCCCGCCGTGCAGCACGCGCTCGGCATCACCGTCGATGATCGGGTTGTCGTTGGCGCTGTTGAGTTCGGTTTCGATGAAACCGCGCAGCCAGCCCAGGCTGTCGGCCAGCACGCCCAGCACATGGGGCGCGCAGCGCAGCGAGTAGCGGTCCTGCAGGCGATGCAGCGGTGGCAGCGGGGCCTCGATGGCCAGGTCCTGGCGCAGCCAGGCGGCGACCTGGGTCTGCCCCGGGTGTGGCTTGGCGGCGAACAGGCGCTCGTCGAAGTGCTCGGGGTTGCCCTGCAGGGCGACGACATTGAGCGCGGTGATGCGCGTGGCCAGCTTGAGCAGGTAATCGGCACGGGCGAAGGCCAGGCAAGCCAGGCCGGTCATCACCGCGGTACCGTTCATCAGCGCCAGCGCTTCCTTGGGGCGCAGCACCAGCGGTTGCCAGCCGAGTTCGCGGTGCACGTCGGCGCTGCTGCGGCGCTCGCCCTGGTACATGACTTCGCGCTCGCCCGACAGGGCTGCGGCCACGTAGGACAGCGGTGTCAGGTCGCCGCTGGCGCCGACCGAACCTTCTTCGGGGATCAGTGGCAGGATGTCATGCTCGATGAACGCCTGCAGGCGCTCCAGCAGCTCCAGGCGCACGCCGGACACGCCATGGCTCAGCGAGCGCAGGCGCGCCGCCAGCACGGCGCGGGTCGCCGGCGCGTCGAGCAGCCGGCCCAGGCCGCAGCCGTGGAAGGTGTAGAGGTGGCGGGGCAGGGCCTCGACGTGCTCCAGCGGCACGGCCACCACGCAGGAGTCGCCGTAGCCGGTGGTCACGCCGTAGATCACCCCTTCCTTGTCCAGCAAGGTGTCGAGGAAGCGCGCGCCACGGGCAATGCGCTCGCGGTAGGTGGCGTCAGCCTGCAGGCGCGACGGCGCGCGGCGCTCGGCCAGGGCCAGGACGTCTTCGATCGCCAGCGGCGCTGCGCCGAAGGTTACAGGCTCATGCGGATGCATCGTCATCGGTCTTCCAGAAGGGGTAGAAATTGAACCATTGCAGCGGTGCCTGGGCGCAGTAGTGGCCCAGGCGTTCGGCGTAGCGGGCGGCCCATTCGGCGATCACCGCGTCGCGTTGGCCACGGCGCCATTGCAGGCGCTCGACGAACGGCTCGAGGGTGACCTGGTAGCGGCCCTGAAGCTTGAGGCAGAACAGCAGGTTGAGCGGGCAGCCGAGCAGCCCGGCCAGCAGCCACGGCCCCTGGGGGAAGGCCGCTGGGTGGCCGAGGAAATCCACTTCTACGGTGCGACCGCCATGCAGCGGCACGCGGTCGCCGGCGATCGCCAGCCACTCGCCGCGCTCCAGACGCTCCGACAGCTGTAGCATCACCGCCGGGTCCAGCTCGCTGACCTGGATCAGCCGCAGGTGGCTGGCGCCGGCTTCACCCAGCAGGCGGTTGAAGTGTTCGGCATGGCGGGTATGCACCAGCACGTTCATGGTCACTTTTTCGCCGATCTCGGCCAGGGCCCGGCATACTTCCAGGTTGCCCAGGTGTGCGCCCACCAGCATTTGCCCGCGTTCGCCGCGCAACTGCTGGCGCAGGTTGGCCGGGTCGACGATGTCGATCTGCGACAGGGCCAGTCGGCCATTCCATACGTCGAGCTTGTCCAGCAGGGCTTCGGCAAATGACATGAACTGGCGGAATACGCGCCACTGGCAGGGGGCCTGGACCTGGCCGGCGCTCCAGCGGTGCAAGCGCTGCTGGTACTGCCAGGCGCTGCGCCGGGCGCGGCCGCCGAAGACGAAGAAGTAGGCGACGATCACATGGATCAGCGGGCTGAGCACGCGCCGCCCGAGCAGGCGGGCCAGGGTGGCGGTGAGCTTCATCAGCCAGAAGCTGCCGCGTTCCTGGTGCTCGGCCCAGTGTTGCGGACGCTCGCTCATGCGTGCCACCTGCGCCAGAGGATCAGCGGGGCGCGCACGAGCATGCCGAAGAACAGCTTGGCGTGCATCTTCGAGATCAGTGCGTTGTCGTGGAACAGACGGAAGTGCGACAGGCCGTCCTGGGGGTAGTGGACCTTGGTCGGCAACCAGCGCATCGGCTGGTTGCGCCACGCCAGACGCACCAGGATCTCCGGGTCGAAGTCCATGCGCCGGCCGAGGTTGACGCTGTCGATCAGCGCCAGGGTCGCGGGCAGCGGGTAGACGCGAAAGCCGCACATCGAATCGGGGATGCGCAGCGACAGGCTGTTGATCCACACCCACACGTGGGTCAGGTAGCGGGCATACAGGCGGCCCTTGGGCACGCTGGCATCGTACTGTGGATAACCGCACACCAGCGCCTGTGGATAAGCCTGCGACTGGTTCAGGAAGTGGCTGACATCGGCCAGGTCGTGCTGGCCGTCGGCATCCACCTGCAGGGCGTGGCTGAAGCCCAGCCGCGCGGCTTCGCGCAGGCCGGCCATCACCGCGCCGCCCTTGCCCTGGTTGACCGCCAGGGTGACCAGGTGAACGTCGTCGCGCTCGGCCAGCTGGCCCAGTACCCGGGCGCAGGCCGCGTGGCTGGCGTCGTCGACCAGCACGCAAGGCAGGCCGGCGCGCAGCAGGTCGTCGACCACCTTGGGCACCGCCTGTTCGTGGTTGTACACCGGGATTACCGCGCAAGGCTTATGCACAGGCGGCCTCCAGCACGATGCGACCGCTGGAGCAGGGCTGCCCGGCGCAGGCGTAGGCGAAGTACAGCTTGCCGCGGTCGGCATCAAAACGCAGGGTCAACAGCAGCTCGTCGCCGGGGCGCACCAGTTGTTGGAACTTGAGCACTTCCATGCCGGCAAAGCGCTGGGCCAGGTGCAAGTGCGACGTGGCCAGGGCGAGCGCCCAGTCGACCTGGACCACGCCCGGCAGCACGGGCGTCTGCGGGAAGTGACCGGGGAAGCAGGCAAGATCCAGGGGCACCGCCAGGCGCAGGTGCAGCTCTTCGCCTTGTCGACTGTGCTCCAGCACCTCCGGCGCCATGCTGCGCGAGGCCAGCAGCAGCGCCTGCAGATCGGCCTGGGGCAGCTTGCCCTGGGTATTGAGAGGCAACTGGCGCACCAGGCGCCAGCGGCGTGGCAGGGCCAGCGCCTCGCAATGGCCGGCCAGGTGCTGGCGCAGGCCGTCGATCACGGCGCGGCGGCCCTGGTTGCGCAGGGCGTGCAGCCCGGCCGGGGTCAGGGCTACCAGGGCGCCGAGGTAGGCGCGGCCTTCCTCGATCACCCCCAGGCGTGCTTCGGCGACCCAGGCATTGGCGCACAGGGCCTGTTCGAGCATGGGCAGCGAGATGCGTTTCTCTTCGAGCTTGACGATGCGGTCCAGCCGGCCGAGCAGGCGGAAGCGCCCGTCGTCGCTGAACTCGGCGGTGTCGGCGCTCTGTTCGACGTGACCGGCGGGCAGGTAGGGCGAGGCGATGCGCAGGGCGCCCCGTTCATCCTGGCTCAACTGCACGTCGGCAAAGGGTTGCCACAGCGGTTCGCCCTGACGCCAGGCGATACCGCCGGTCTCGGAGCTGCCGAGGATCTCGGTGGGCCATTGTCCCAGGCGTTGTTGCAGGCTTTCGGCGGCGGCTGGCGGCAGTTCACCGCCGGAGGAGAATACCCTGCGCACCGGGCTCAGGGCCGGCCAGTCGAGGTTGTCGCCCATGCGCTTGAGCAGTGCCGGGCTGGCCACCCAGGCGAACGCCGGGTGCTCGCGGCTGGCGCGTTGCAGGTCTTCGGGAAATGGCAGTTGGCGGCGCTCGAAGCCGCGCCCGGCACACAGTGGCCAGAGGACGCGGAACAGCAGGCCGTAGATGTGCTGGGTGGCGACACTGCCGATGATCCAGGCCGTGCCGAGGTCCTTGCCCCAGAGCTGCTCCAGGGCATTGACCTCGTTGGCCAGCTGGCGCAGCTGCTTGTCGATGCGCTTGGGCTCACCGCTGGAGCCGGAGGTGCACAGGCTGACGCGGCAGGTGTCGAGGTCGAGGTCGGCAGGCGCGAGGGCCTCATCCAGCAGGTCGTCTAGCTGCTCGTCGGTGGTCAGCCACAGGTCGACCTGGGCCTGCCAGCGCTCACGGGTGGCGGGTTGCAGGTCGGCGGGCAGCAGCACCTCGGCGCCAGCGCGCCAGGCGCCGAGCAGGGCGATGGCCAGCGACGCGGCGTCTTCCAGGTGCACGGCCAGGCGGCGGATCCCGCGCTCACGCAGGCCGCCGGCCAGGCGCAGGGCCTGCAGGCTGAGCTGGGCGTGGTCCAGGGATGGTGCGTGGGTCACCTGGCGCGGGGCGTCCAGCGGGCGCAGCAGGTGTTCGAGGTTGATCCAGTTCATGAGCGTCCTCGCACACGTTGTCTTATCAGCCATTCGACGGCGAACAGCAGGCCCATCGCGGCATAGGCGATCAGCCCGTTGTACAGGGTCCACCAGGCCAGCGGCGCCCACAGGGTCAGGCCCGCGGCGACCAGTCCATTGGCCAGGAAGAACAGGCACCACACCTGCGTCACCCGCCGCGTGTAGCGCACCGCATGGGGCGGCAGATCGGGCTCGCGCAGGCGCGCCAGGCGTTCGGCCACCGGCATGCCGCGCAGCAGGCTGGCGCCGAACAGGGCCAGCATGAAGGCGCTGATCAGCACCGGGTACCAGCGCAGCAGATGCGGACTGTCGGACAGCCCCAGCAGGGCGCAGAACGCCAGCGCCGCCAGCGCCATCCACAGGCTGCCTGGGCGGCGCGGCGTGCTCAGGGCACGGGCCAGCCACAGGCCGCCGAGCAGCAGGCCGAATTGCCAGGGGGCGAAATGGGCCATGCCGAAGTGCACCGCGAAGGGGTACAGCAGCCCGGCCAGCAGCAGGCCGAGGCCGATCAGGCGTTTCATGCCGCCGGGTTGACCAGGCGGTGCACCGCCTCGACCACGTCACCCACGGTGCGTACCGACTTGAAGTCGTCGGCGGCGATCTTCTTGCCGGTCTGGCGCTTGATGTGGTCGATCAGGTCGACGGCGTCGATGCTGTCGATTTCCAGGTCCTGGTACAGGTTGGACTCCAGGGAAATGCTGGCCGGTTGCAGTTCGAACAGCTCGACCAGGGCGTCGCGCAGGATGTTGAAGATGTCTTCACGGGTTTGCATGGTGCGGTCTCAGGCTGCCTGACGAGCGGTGACGAACGCCGCGAGGGTGGCGACGTTGCTGAAATGGTTGCGGGTGTCCTTGGCGTCGGCGTCGATCTTGATGCCGTAGCGCTTCTGGATCGCCAGGCCGAGCTCGAGGGCGTCCACCGAGTCCAGGCCCAGACCTTCGCCGAACAGGGTCTGCTGGTCGTCGATGTCCTGCACGCTGATGTCTTCCAGGCCCAGGGCGTCGATGATCAGTTGCTTGAGGTCACGGTTCAGGTCTTGCTGTGGATCGCTCATCGGCGGCGAGCTCCTTTGTATAGTGCTGGTGCAGGAAATCGTTGAGTCGGCGCGACGCGATCGGCGCCGGGCCCATGGCGGCGAAGGCCTGGAGGTCGATGTCGGCGCCGACGCTGAGGCAGAAGTGCACACGGCGCCAGGGAATGCGGTACCAGGGCTCGTTCTTGGTCAGGGTGGTGGGGCTGACCCGGATGGTCACGGGTGTGATGATCTTCGCACCCCGCAGGGCGATGGCCGCGGCGCCGCGATGAAAGGCGGGGACATGGCCGGGCGCGGTGCGCGTGCCTTCGGGGAAGATGATCAGCGGCTGGCCTTGCTGCAAGGCGGCGACGGCGCTGTCGAGCATGTCCATGCTGCCGTCGTTGCCGATGTACTGGGCCTCGCGCACCGGGCCGCGGGTGAACGGGTTGGCGAACAGGCTGTGCTTGACCACGCAGTTGGCCTGGCGCACCAGGCCGATGAGGAACACCACGTCGATCAGCGAGGGGTGGTTGGCAATGATCATCTGCCCGGGGCTGCCCAGGCGTTCGGCACCCTTGATCTCATAGGTGAGCACGCCGGTCACCTGCATGAAGCGGATGAAGCGCCAGAACAGCCAGCCGATGGTGCGCCGGGCGCGCTGGCGGTGGCGCGTGGCGTCACCCGGCAGGCAGGCGAGCAGGGGGAACACCAGCAGACGCAGGCACAGACCACCCAGGCCGAACAGGCCAAAGCTCAGGGCGGTTGCCAGCAGGCGCCACAGGTAGGCGTCCCGGGGGCGCTCTATGGCTGTCGTTGCCAGTTCCATGTGCGGCGGTTCCAGGTATGGGAAAGGGTTCGGGCACCACCCAGCGTGGCTTGCAGCCAGCTCAAGGCGTGGGGCAGCGAGGGGCGGGGAGCATCGGGTGATGAGGGGTGGCCTAGTGCCAGCTGCCATTGTCGCCCAGGCGTGAGGCGCAATGCCAGCGCGTAGCCAAACGGCACGTCGTCGATCCAGGGGCCGTAGACCGACGGCGGTTGTTCCTCGGCGATGATCAGTAGCACCGCCGGCGCCCCTTCGCGCAGCAAGGCCGCGGCTTCCAGCAGGCCTTGCTCGAAACCGTCGCCGGCCGCGGCCAGGGCGGTCATCTCGCACGTCTCGCCGCGCAGGATCGACCACAGGCCGATCACGGCATTGTGCACCGAGAGGCTGAACTGGGTGGGCGAGAGCGGCTGCTGTGCGGCCAGGTCGCTGAGGATCGACAAGGTACGCGGCGTTTCGCCGTGGCGCGAGACAAACACCAGTGGCATCGGTTCGCAATCCTCGGCCAGTGGCCAGCCCACGGCGAACGCCATGCGTGCGAGCGGGCTCAGGCGGCGGCGTTGCATGGCGGGCAGGAACGAGACGTCCGGCACCTGCTCCACGGCGCATGGGTGCAGGTCATGGTCGGCCCAGGACTGCCAGTCGTCGGGCGTCTGCAGGCCGGGCGCCCAAGCGCGCCATTGGCTGATATCAAAGGTGATCACGGTGCTTGTTACTTCCCGCCCTGTGGGACTTCCTTGCCTTGGGGATGACTCGGAACACAGACCTTGCAGGGTGGCGCTTTGCCGAGTGGCGCGCATTATCCCGGTGACGGAGGTGTGTAGCAATTAGTCGTTACATTCCTGTCAGTCAGACATTGCATTTGCGCAGAAGTATCGAATCGAATCTGCTGCGTAAGGGTTTTCCGACGGCTGGTCAGTGACAGGTTGTCGGTCGCTGGCCGCCCAACTTGAGTGAAGTGCTGGCCATAAGCGGTGCGGCGCCACATACTCGGGCATTCGTTGATACACGGAGGTCTGTCATGCGGCGCGTGGTGTTCAATCAGAAAGGTGGCGTGGGCAAGTCGAGCATTGCCTGCAATCTTGCGGCGGTCAGTGCCAGCGAAGGCTATCGGACCCTGCTGATCGACCTGGATGCCCAGGCCAACTCGACCCAGTACCTCACCGGCCTGACCGGCGACGACATTCCCATGGGCATCGCCGACTTCTTCAAGCAGTCGCTGTCCAGCGGGCCGTTCGCCAAGAAGAACAAGGTCGACATCTACGAAACCCCCTTCGACAACCTCCACGTGGTGACCGCCACCTCGGAGCTGGCCGACCTGCAGCCCAAGCTTGAGGCCAAGCACAAGATCAACAAGCTGCGCAAACTGCTCGACGAGCTGGACGAAGACTACGAGCGGATCTACATCGATACGCCGCCAGCGTTGAACTTCTACGCGGTTTCCGCGCTGATCGCTGCCGATCGCGTGCTGATCCCCTTCGACTGCGACAGCTTCTCGCGCCAGGCGCTGTACGGCCTGCTGGCTGAGATCGACGAACTCAAGGAAGACCACAACGACGAGCTGATGGTCGAGGGCATCGTGGTCAACCAGTTCCAGTCACGGGCCAGCCTGCCCCAGCAGATGCTCGACGAGCTGCTCGCTGAAGGCCTGCCGGTGCTGCCGGTGTACCTGGGCAGTTCGGTGAAGATGCGCGAATCCCACCATGCCAGCCTGCCGCTGATCCACCTGGAGCCACGGCACAAACTGACCCAGCAGTTCGTCGAGTTGCATGATCTGCTGGAGCGCAGCGCCTAGACGGTACTTGCGAGCAGTACCGATCCTGACTAAAATCTCCCAAAACGGGAGATTGCGCCGGGATGCGTATTATTGCAAAGCGATCGTTGGTCCGGTTCTGGGAGCTGCCCGGGCATGAGGATGCCAAGGCGCCCCTGGAAAGCTGGCATGACCTGGTGCTCAAGGCCGATTGGTGTTCTCCACAGGACGTGAAGGCGCAGATCGGCAATGCCAGCATCTGCGCGAACAATCGTGTGGTGTTCAACATCGGCGGCAACAAGTATCGGCTCGTGGTGGAAATGCAGTATCGGGCAGGTATTGCCTGGGTGAAATTCGTCGGAACGCACAAGCGCTATGACGAGATCGACGTGGAGACGATCAATGAATATTAAGCCCATTCGCAGTGATGATGACCTGCAGGCCGCCTTCAAGCGGCTGGAAGCCATTTTCCAGGCCGAAGCCGGGACGCCGGAGGCGGATGAAATGGAAGTGCTTGTGACATTGATCGAAGTTTATGAGAACAAGCACTATCCGATTCATTCAGCGGGCCCGATCGAGGCGATCAAGTTCTGCATGGACCAGCAAGGGCTGACGCCGCGTGATCTTGAACGCTATATCGGTCCGAGCGGTCGCGTTTCCGAAGTATTGAACGGCAAGCGAGGCTTGAGCCTCTCGATGATCAAGCGCTTGCATGATGGTCTGAGGATTCCCTATGAGTCCCTTCTGGCCAGTGTGTGAGCGTATCTAGACTCCTTGGCTGCGTAGCCACTCCAGCAACGACTGCAGCGGAAACGCCCCAGCCTGGCGCGCCACTTCACGGCCATTCCTGAACAGGATCAAGCTGGGGATCGAGCGGATACCGAGCTGGCCGGCGAGGTTACGGTTGGCCTCGCTGTCGAGCTTGGCCAGGCGGCAGCGGCCGGCGAGCTGGCGCGCGGCCTGTTCGAACACCGGGGCGAAACTCTTGCAGGGGCCGCACCAGTCGGCCCAGACATCCAGCAGCAACGGCAGGTCGCCCTTGATCTGGGCGGCGTAGGTGCTCTCGTTCAGGTCGAAGGGCTGAGCGAGCAGCACGTCCTGCTTGCAGCGGCCGCATTTGGGGCTGTCGCCCAGGCGCTCGGCGGGTAGGCGGTTGAGGCCGTTGCAGTGGGGGCAGGGGATTACCAGGGGTTCGGACATTTTATCTCCTTGATATTGCTGGGGCTGCTGTGCAGCCCTTTCGCGGCACAAGGCCGCTCCTACAGTGGTATGCGTTTTCCTGTAGGAGCGGCCTTGTGCCGCGAAAGGGCCGCGCAGCGGCCCCGGGGTTCATGACGAGCAACTGATCTCCAGGTGCTTGCCCCACTCCGGCGGACGCTCGGCATAGGCCTGCATCCCGGGTTGCTCCTCAAACGGCTTGCCCAGTACCTGGTGCAGCCGCCGCACTTCACTGTAGTCGCCCGCCTCGGCGGCTTCGATGGCCTTCTGCGCCAGGTAGTTGCGCAGCACGTACAGCGGGTTGACCGCATGCATGCGCTCACACCGCCCTTCAGCGTTGCCCGGCTCGCGTTCGCAGCGCGCCTGGTACTCGATGCCCCAGGCGTCGAAGCCGGCCAGGTCGATGAAGTCATCCCGCAGCACCTGCAGGGCCTCGGCCACGGGCTGCTCGCCCAGACGGCGGAAGAACAGGGTGTAATCCACGCCACCCCGCTGCATGCACTGCAGCAGTCGTTCGACCAGTGCCATGTCGTCGTCCTCGGCGGTGGTCAGGCCCAGGCGGCGGCGCATCAGGTCCAGGTAGTGCGCCTGGTACAGCGGCAGGAACAGTCCCAGCGCCTCCTTCAGCGGCTCGACCTCGATCACCGTGGTCAGGGCCTGGGCCAGGGCGCTGAGGTTCCAGTGGGCGATCGGCACCTGGTTGGCGTAGCTGTAGCGGCCGCGATCGTCGGAATGGTTGCAGATGAAGTTGGCGTCGAAGTCGTCGAGGAAGGCGTAGGGGCCGAAGTCGAAGGTGATGCCCAGGATCGACATGTTGTCGGTGTTCATCACCCCGTGGCAGAAGCCATAGGCCTGCCAGCGGGCGATCAGTTCGGCGTTGCGCTCGACGATTGTGCGGAACATGGCCAGGTAGGGCTGCTCGGCGTCGCGGCACTCGGGGTAGTGCTGCTCCAGCACATGGTCGATCAGCACCCGCTGTTGTTCCGGTTGCTTGGTGTAGTAGAAGTATTCGAAGTGGCCGAAGCGCACGTGGCTCTGGGCCAGGCGCAGAAGCATGGCGGCGCTCTCGCGGGCTTCGCGCCATACCGGGGTGCTCGAGCCGATCACGCACAATGCGCGGCTGCTGGGAATGCCCAGGGCGTGCAGGGCCTCGGAGGCGAGAAATTCGCGGATCGACGAGCGCAGCACGGCGCGGCCGTCGCCCATGCGCGAATAAGGCGTCTGGCCGGCGCCCTTGAGGTGCAGGTCCCAGTGCTCGCCGGCCTCGTTGAGGACTTCGCCCAGCAGCAGGCCGCGGCCGTCACCCAGGCGCGGGTTGTAGGAGCCGAACTGGTGGCCGGAATACACCATCGCCCGAGGGTCGGCCTCTTCCCAGAGCTTGTGGCCGCTGAACAGCTCGGCGAACACCGGCAGTTTGGCCTGGGCCGGGTCGAGGTCGAGCAGGGCCATGGCCGATTCGCTGGCGACGACCAGGCGTGGATCGGCGATCGGGTCGGGCAGGACCTGGGTGGAAAACGCGTCGCCGAGTTGGGCGAAGCGGTTGTCGAAGGTGAGTTGGTCGAGGGACTTCACGGGGCCTGCTCCTGGATTCGATGCCATTGGGGCCGCTGTGCGGCCCTTCGCGGGTAAACCCGCTCCCACAGGGGTCGCGCTTGCTCCGTGGGAGCGGGTTTACCCGCGAACGAGGGCGAAGCCCTCGCCGGCATTCTGGGCGGTTACCCCTTTGACGTCCACTCAGACGGGAGGCGTGCTGTCCGGCTTGCGCTCCATCGGGATCAACTGCTGCTTGCCACCTTTGGTATCCATCAGGAACACCTCCACCTGGCGCACCGAAATCTTGATGTTGTGCGCCTTGAACTCGCGGTTGATATAGCGGTTCAGTTCGTCCAGCGTCGGGTTGCGGTCACCCAGGTCGCGCACGTGCATGCGCAGTTCGTGGTCCAGCGAGCTTTCGCCGAAGTTGAGGAAGTACACCAGCGGCTCCGGATCCTTGAGCACCCGTGGGTTTTCGTGGGCGCCCTTGAGCAGCAGGTCGCGCACCAGGTCCAGATCCGAGCCGTAGTCGATGCCCAGCTTCAGCGTCACCCGGGTGACCGTGTCGGTCAGCGACCAGTTGATCAACTGGCCGGTGATGAAGGTCTTGTTGGGAACGATGATGTCCTTGCGGTCAAAGTCGGTGATGGTGGTGGCGCGGATGCGGATCTTGCTCACCGTGCCGGACAGGTTGCCGATGGTGATGGTGTCGCCGATGCGCACCGGGCGCTCGAACAGGATCATGATGCCGGAGATGAAGTTGGCGAAGATCTCCTGCATGCCGAAGCCCAGGCCCAGCGACAGTGCCGCCACCAGCCATTGCAGCTTGTCCCAGCTGACCCCGAGGGTGGCCAGGGTGCTGACGATGCCGACGCCGGCAATCACATAGGACAGCAACGTAGTTATCGCGTAGGCGCTGCCCTGGGCCAGGTTCAGGCGCGACAGCACCAGCACTTCGAGCAGGCCCGGCAGGTTGCTGGCCAGGGCCACGGCGATACCGGCGATGACCATGGCGCCGAGCAGGTCGCCGAGGCTGATCGGCACCATGCTGGCCGCCGCGCCGGTGCCGCTGCTGTACTCGTAGAGGGTGATGTTGTTGAGGTAGGCGAACACCGTGATCAGGTCCGCCCATACCCAGTACAGCCCGCCGATGAAGCCGCCGAGCAGGGCCAGGCGGATCAGGCGCAGGGACTGCTGGTTGACCTGCTCGATGTCCAGGGTCGGCTCCTCGACCACCACTTCGCCGTCCAGCCCTTCCTTGGCCGCCTGGCGTTTGCTCAGGGCGCGCTGGTAGGCCAGGCGCCGTGCCGCCACCGACAGGCCGCGCACGAACGCGGCCTCGATCACCAGCCAGAACAGCAGCAGGTAGAGGGTGTAGATCAGCCGGTCGGTGAGCTTGAGGGCGGTGTAGTAGTAGCCGAAGCACACCGCCACGAACAGCGCGATGGGCAGAGCGGTGAAGGCCACCCCGACGGCCTTGCGGAACAGCGAGGTGTTCTGGTGCGCCGGGCTGCTCAGCAGCAGGCGGCTGAGCAGCCAGGCCATCAGGGCGTAGCAGGTCAGCACCACGCCGATGCCCAGCACGTCCTCGGCCAGTGCCGACGGCTGGTGTTCAGCCACCGCCACCACGCCGACCAGGGCCAGCACCACGGTGCCGAGTCGGCGCACCCAGCCGCGCAGGAACTCGACCTGCGGCTTGTGCCAGCGGAAGTGGATCTCGGCCACGCCGCCCGGGGCGAGGATGCGGTAGGCGGTATAGAAAACCAGCCAGGCCTGGGCGATCTGCCACAGGGCGGCGCCGAGGTTGGCGTTCTGCCCGCGGGCGTCGAGCTGCAGGGCGTAGCTGCCCAGGGTCAGGGCCAGGGCCACCGGCAGGGCGAGCAGGATGTTGATCAGGATCGCCTGGGGCGTATGCCACTGGCTGTCGCGCTTGAAGTGGCCGATGTCCTGGTGGACCTTGCCCAGGCGCCGGTACAGCGCCTTGCGCCGCCACAGCAGGGCGCCGATCACCAGGATCAGCGGCAGGAACAGCAGCGGCTGTTGCACCAGGCCGTCAGCCAGTTCCTTGATGCCCGCGCCCCAGGGCAGGCTGGCCACCTGAGTGGTCAGGCGCTCGGGTACTTCACGCAGCCATTGCCAGTCCAGCGGCTTGTTGCTGGGGATCCAGAACATCTGCTCTTCCAGGGTGGTGCGCAGGTTCTGGGCGGTGCTCAACAGTTGCTTCTGGTTCAGTTGCAGGGTGATGCATTCGTTGAGCAGCGCCGACAGCTCGCGGTTCAACCGCTCGAGCAGGTCGCTGCGGGTGATCGCCACTTCCAGCAGGGCCTTGCGCAGTTGCGGGGTGACATCTTCCTCGGGCTGGCTGGCCAGCAGCTTGTCCACATAGGTGGACGGGCTGCTCATCTGTTCGCGTTCCTGGTTGATCTCGAACTGGTAGAGGCGGATATCGGCGATCTGGTCGGCCAGGTTGCGGTCAAGCTTCAGGTGCGGCAGGGCCTGCTTCTGCTTGTAAAGGATCTTCGACAGCAGCAGGCTGCCCTTGAGCACGTTGATCTGTTCGTCCAGGGCCTGGTCGGCCTGGGTGAGGCTGTCGAGCTGCTGCTTGGTACGCAGGTTCTGCTGGGTCACCTCGTTGAGGCGGTCGGTGCTGCGCAGCAGGTAGTCGGACAGCTGCAGGTTGGCGGTGCTCTCGGTGGCCAGCAGGTTGCTGCCGCCGGCCTTCTGCGCCTCGATCGACTGGCGGGTGACGGCCTGTTGCGACTGGGCCAGGCGCTTTTCGTTGATCAGCGTCTGCAGGTCCTGGATTTCCTGCTCCAGGCGGGTGGCGCGCTCGATCAGCAGGTCGTGGCGGGCGTTGCCCAGGTCCTGCAGCACGCTGTTGCCGGCCAGTTCCTGGCGGCGCAGCAGGGTCAGGGCGTTGAGCGAGGCCAGTTCGGCGTTGAGCTGGTTGCGCTGGTCAGCGTTGATCGACTTGCCGTTGTCCTTGCCGCTCTTGAGGCTGTTGTTGATCTGCTGCACGCGCATCTGGTTGCTGCTGATCTCGGCCTGGGCGCGTTCAGGGCGGGTCTGCGAGTTGATGATCAGGCTGTTGGCTTCGGACAGCGCCTTCTGCAGGTCGCCCTGCTGGGTGCTGCGTTCGCTGAGCATCTGTTCGAGCTGCGGCACCGTCAGGCTGGCGTAGCGCTGCGCCACTGGCACGGCGTTGCTGGCCTTGAGCTTGATCAGCTCGCGCTGGCTGTCACGGATCTCCTGGGGAGCATTGGCCAACTGCTGCTTGAGGGCTTCGAGCTTCCTCTCGCTGTCGTCGCGGGCGTTGAGCAGCGCCAGGGTCTGTTCCAGCACCTGTTGCACGGCTTTCTGCTCGGTTTCCGGCAGCTTGCGCTCGGCGATCTTGCTCAGGCTGCTCTGGATGCCCGGGGTGGTCGGGATTTCCACCGCGCCGGCGGCGAACGAGAGGGTCAGGCACAGCCCCAGCAGGGCTGCGCGGCAATGGTCACGCAGGGACATAGGCAGAGTTCTTGTGTTACGCGGCAAATCGGAGTTTAGAGGAACAGCCCGGGGCCGGGGCGGGTACCTTCGGGGAATCTGACGCCCACTTTCTGGATCTTGTTCCCGTCCATGACCGCGACGGTCCAGATCGTGCCGTGCCATTCGATCTGGTCGCCTACTACTGGCGCGCCTCCGACCTTCTGTCGGATGAACTGCGCCAGCGGCATATTTGCGTCCAGACCGTCGAGTTTCAGGCCATAAAGTGCGGCCACCGCACCCAGCTCGGCATCGCCTTCGAGGACGAAGTCGCCGAAGAAACGCAGGTCCAGGCCACGTTGCGGCGCCTGGCTGAACAGCTTGCCCAGCGCCGGCAGGTTATGTTCGTGGCCGATCACGCAGAGCATGTCGCCGACTTCCAGCACGGTACTGCCCGACGGGTGCAGCAGTTGCTCGCCGCGGAACAACGCGGCGATGCGCGTGCCCTCGGGCATCTTCAGCTCGCGCAGGGCGGCGCCGATGCACCATTTCTCGGCACCCAGGCGGTAGACGAACAGCTCCCACTCGCTGGTGACGTGCACCTCGAGCGCGGAGCGGGAAATCGGCGCCGGGTCCGGCGGTACCGTGACCTTCAGCAGCTTGGCCATCCACGGCAGGCTGGTGCCCTGCACCAGCAGCGACACCAGCACGATGAAGAAGGCCAGGTTGAAGAACAGCTGGGCCTGGGGCAGGCCCGCCATCAGCGGGAACACCGCGAGGATGATCGGTACCGCGCCACGCAGGCCGACCCAACTGATGAAGCCCTTCTCGCGGCCATGGAAGGCCTTGAACGGCAGCAGGGCGGCCACCACCGACAGCGGGCGGGCCACCAGGATCATCCACAGCGCCAGGCCCAGGGCGGGCAGGGCGATGGGCAGCAGGTCGTGGGGGGTGACCAGCAGGCCCAGCACCAGGAACATGCCGATCTGCGCCAGCCAGGCCATGCCGTCGAGCATGTGCAGGATGCCGTGGCGGCTGCGGATCGGCCGGTTGCCCAGCACCAGGCCGCACAGGTACACGGCGAGGAAGCCGCTGCCGTGCAGGGCGTTGGTCAGGGAGAACACCACCAGGCCGCCGGCCACCACCAGGATCGGGTACAAGCCGCCGGCCAGGTTGATGCGGTTGACCAGTTGCAGCATCAGCCAGCCGCCACCCAGGCCCATCAGCCCGCCGATGCCGAACTCGCGCAGCAGGTGGGTCAGCAGGCTCCAGTGCAGGCCGGTCTGGCCGCTGGCGATCATGTCGATCAGGGTGACGGTGAGGAACACCGCCATCGGGTCGTTGCTGCCCGACTCGATCTCCAGGGTGGCGGTGACCCGCTCGTTCAGGCCCTTGCCGCCGAGCAGCGAGAACACTGCCGCGGCATCGGTGGAGCCGACGATGGCGCCGATCAGCAGGCCCTGGATCAGGCTCAGGTCGAACAGCCAGGCGGCGACCATGCCGGTCAGGCCGGTGGTGATCAGCACGCCGACCGTGGCCAGCGACAGGGCCGGCCACAGCGCCACGCGGAAGCTCGCCACCCGGGTGCGCAGGCCGCCGTCGAGCAGGATCACGGCGAGCGCCAGGTTGCCCACCAGGTAGGCGGTCGGGTAGTTGTTGAAGATGATGCCGCCACCATCGACCCCGGCGATCATGCCGACCGCGAGGATGATGACGAGAATGGGGATGCCCAGGCGCGATGACAGCGAGCTGACCAGGATACTTGCGCCCACCAGTAAAGCGCCGATCAGGAACAGGCTGTTGATGGTGCTCGCATCCAAAGGCGGTACTCCGGGACATCGCAGAGAAAAGGGACTTGTAGCGTGAACTAGCAGGTCGCGTGCCAATCGATTCTAACCTGATGAATTGGCAGGCTGTAAAGCGTTTCTGCAGATGTAGAAAAGGCACCTCGAGAGGTGCCTTTTCTTGTGTTGCCATCGTGGGCCCTTTCGCGGGTAAACCCGCTCCCACAGGTATATCACTGGCATCAAGGGCAGTGCGGAACCTGTGGGAGCGGGTTTACCCGCGAAGAGGCCGGAGCAGGCTTACGCCTGCTTCACTTCACGCATCGGCTTGCCCTTCACCGGTGCATCGCCCGCCACGTAGTACTTGGCGGTGCTGCGCGGCAGCGGCTTGCGGCCACGGATCTTGTCCGAGATCTTCTCGGCGATCATGATCGTGGTGGCGTTCAGGTTGCCGGTGATGATCAGCGGCATGATCGATGCGTCGACCACGCGCAGGCCCTGCATGCCATGCACGCGACCTTCGCCGTCGACCACTGCCATGTCGTCGGTGCCCATCTTGCACGAGCAGGACGGGTGGAAGGCGGTTTCGGCGTGCTCGCGGATGAACTTGTCCAGCTCTTCATCCGTTTGCACGTGGGCGCCCGGGCTGATCTCGCGACCACGGAACGCGTCCAGCGCCGGCTGGGCCATGATTTCGCGGGTCAGGCGGATGCCGTCGCGGAATTCCTGCCAGTCTTGGTCGGTGGACATGTAGTTGAACAGGATGCTCGGGTGCTGGCGCGGGTTCTTCGACTTGGCCTGGATGCGACCACGGGCCGGCGAGCGCATGGAGCCCATGTGCGCCTGGAAGCCGTGCTCTTTCACGCCGTTGGAGCCGTTGTAGTTAATCGCGACCGGCAGGAAGTGGTACTGGATGTTCGGCCACTTGAACTCAGGGCGGGTGCGGATGAAACCGCCGGCCTCGAACTGGTTGCTGGCGCCGATGCCAGTGCCGTTGAACAGCCACTCGGCACCGATTTTCGGCTGGTTCCACCACAGCAGCGACGGGTACAGCGACACCGGTTGGGTGCAGGCGTACTGCAGGTACAGTTCCAGGTGGTCCTGCAGGTTCTCGCCGACGCCCGGCAGGTCGTGGACCACCGGAATGTCGAGGCTTTCCAGCAGGGCGCGCGGGCCGACGCCGGAACGCTGCAGCAGCTGCGGCGAGGCGATGGCGCCGGAGGAAACGATCACTTCCTTGCGGGCGCGGGCTTCGACGCGCTCTTCGCTGTCACCCACCAGGTAGGTCACACCAACGGCGCGCTTGTTGTCGAACAGCACGCGATCGCTCAGGGCGTGGGTGACGATGGTCAGGTTCGGGCGCTTCTTGGCCTGGTCCAGGTAGCCACGGGCAGTGCTGGAGCGACGGCCGTTCTTGGTCACCGAACGGTCCATCGGGCCGAAACCTTCCTGCTGGTAGCCGTTGAGGTCTTCGGTGCGCGGGTAACCGGCCTGCACGCCGGCCTCGACCATGGCGTGGAACAGCGGGTTGTTGCCGGCTTTCGGCGTGGCCACGCTGACCGGGCCTTCGCCGCCGTGGTAGTCGTTCGGGCCGATGTCGCGGGTTTCGGCTTTACGGAAGTACGGCAGGCAGTCCAGGTAGGTCCAGTCTTCCAGGCCCGGCAGTTCAGCCCAGCCGTCGAAGTCCATGGCGTTACCACGGATGTAGCACATGCCGTTGATCAGCGACGAGCCGCCCAGGCCCTTGCCGCGACCGCATTCCATGCGGCGGCCGTCCATGTGCGGCTCCGGATCGGTCTCGTAGGCCCAGTTGTAGCGGCGACCCTGCAGCGGGAAGGCCAGGGCGGCCGGCATCTGGGTGCGGAAGTCGAAGCGGTAGTCGGGGCCGCCGGCTTCCAGCAGCAGCACGGTGACGCTGGCGTCTTCGGTCAGGCGGGTGGCCAGGGTGTTACCGGCGGAGCCGGCACCGACGATGATGTAATCGAATTCTTGGGACATGAAAAGTACCCTCGTTGGCGGTGGTCAGGGAGCGGAAACGCCCGTGCGCGAAGGCACGGGCGTGGCTAAACGGGGTTTAGAAAACCGAGTTGTAGCCGCCCAGCTCGACCTGGACCGACTTGATGCGAGTGTATTGAGCCAGCGAGCTGACACCGTTCTCACGGCCGACGCCCGACTGCTTGTAACCGCCAACCGGCATTTCCGCCGGCGACTCGCCCCAGGCGTTGATCCAGCAGATGCCGGCCTCGAGCTTGTGGATGATGCGGTGGGCGCGGCTGATGTCGTTGGTGCAGACGCCGGCGGCCAGGCCGTATTCGGTGTCGTTGGCGCGACGGATGACTTCTTCCTCGGTCTCGTAGCTGAGGATGCTCATTACCGGGCCGAAGATCTCTTCCTTGACGATGGTCATGTCGTCGGTGCAGTCGGTGAACACGGTCGGGGCCACGAACGCGCCCTTGGCGAAGTCGCCGTCCAGCAGACGCTCACCGCCGCACAGCACGCGGGCGCCTTCTTCTTTACCCTTGGCGATGTACGACAGCACGCTTTCCATGTGCTGGAAGCTGACCAGCGGGCCGAAGTTGGTGTTCTCGTCTTCCGGGTTGCCGGCACGGATGCGGGCGACGCGCTCGGCGATCTTGGCTTCGAAGGCGGCTTTCATCGCGGCTGGGATGAACACGCGGGTGCCGTTGGTGCAGACCTGACCCGAGCTGTAGAAGTTGGCCATCATGGCGATGTCGGCGGCCTTGTCCAGGTCGGCGTCGTCGCAGATGATCAGTGGCGACTTGCCGCCCAGTTCCATGGTCACTTCCTTCAGCGAGGAGCTGGAGGCGCTGGCCATGACTTTCTTGCCGGTGGTGGTGCCGCCGGTGAAGGAGACTTTTTCGATGCGCGGGTGCTCGGTCAGCCAGGTGCCGACTTCGCGGCCGCTGCCGGTCAGGACGTTGAACACGCCGTTCGGCAGGCCGGCCTCGGTGAAGATCTCGGCCAGTTTCAGGGTGGTCAGCGAGGTGACTTCCGACGGCTTGAAGATCATCGCGTTGCCGGCGGCCAGGGCCGGGGCGGATTTCCACAGGGCGATCTGGATCGGGTAGTTCCAGGCGCCGATACCGACGGTCACGCCCAGCGGCTCGCGGCGGGTGTAGACGAAGGACGATTCGCGCAGCGGGATCTGCTCGCCTTCGATGGCCGGTACCAGGCCTGCGTAGTACTCCAGCACGTCGGCGCCGGTGACGATGTCGACGTAGCGGGTTTCGGAGTAGGACTTGCCGGTGTCCAGGGTTTCCAGCATGGCCAGCTCGTCGTTGCGCTCGCGCAGGATGTCGACGGCGCGGCGCAGGATGCGCGAACGCTGCATGGCGGTCATCGCGGCCCAGACTTTCTGGCCGCGCTCGGCGCTTTCGACGGCCTTCTCGACGTCGGCTTGGGTCGCGCGCTGCACGTGAGCGAGGACTTCGCCGGTGGCCGGGTTGATGGCTTCGAAGGTGGCGTCGCTGCCAGCGTCGACGTAAGCGCCATCAATGTAGAGTTTTTGCGTTCCGAAACGGGCCATAGTGTCCTCGCAAGTGCAGTGTGTGGTTGGCTGCCGCGTCACGCTCCTGCCGGTTGGCTGGTCGCTGCGCGCGGCTGTTCAGAGGCCTGGTCGGTTGTGCCCAGGGACTGCTGTTTAGCCAGTTGTAGATCCATGTATTCGTAAGCAATTCGTATTGCCTGGTCGGTGTCGAATGCATCTCCCGACAGGGCGCCACGCAGCCACAGGCCGTCGATCAGGGCTGCCAGCCCGCGGGCAGCCTTGCGCGCATGGTGGAGCGGCAGGACGCGGCGGAACTGGCAGCACAGGTTGGAATACAGGCGGTGATCGTTGATCCGCTGCAACCTGTGCAAAGACGGCTGGTGCATGCTGGAGGCCCAGAAGGCCAGCCAGGTTTTCATTGCCGGGCCATTCACCTGGCTCGCATCGAAGTTGCCTTCGATGATCACCTTCAGGTGGGCACGCGGGCTGTCGTCCGTGAGTGCCTGACGACGCGCGATCACACCCTCGTTGAGCATGTTCATGATGTAGCGCATCGTCGCTGCGATCAGGCCGTTCTTGTCCTGAAAGTAGTGACTGATGATGCCGTTCGACACACCGGCCAAACGGGCAATCAGCGCAATGCTGGCATCGCCCAGTCCGACCTGATCGACTGCCTGCAATGTGGCTTCGATCAACTGCTGGCGGCGGATGGGTTGCATACCGACCTTGGGCATCTTGCTATCTCCTCAGGCCTGCGGGCAGACGACAAGCGGCTACCTCGGCGAGGCCAGTCTATTTTGTTTTGATTGAACGTTCAATCAATAAAGAATAAGCTCTGCGACAATTTGTGCCATTGACAGTTTTCAGGACGGTCAAGAGGACACGAATCGACACCCCAGGAAATCGTGTAACCCCCGGAATACAAGGCGTTGACGGGCATGAGCGATGCAAAGGACAGATTCTGCCGAGCGGTCATGGACTGCGCGGTCGGCCCTTGGAGCGGGCCAGGTGGTCTGTGGCGAATGCGCGCACCTTCTGCTGAGTGCGTGGCAAGGCGACAGGCGGCCGGTCTGTTTTTTTTGCAGCGTTTCGATTCGGGATCACGGTTTCCAGGTGCCTTTTATAACACCTTGCGCAGTAGGGCTATTGCACCAATTGCGCGGGAAATAACTGTATAGCCTCCACTGCCGCACTGCCCGGAGCATTCGTGCAATGAGTTCTGCCTCCCTGACAACCCCCCCCGCCGAGCGGGTACGGGTCAACCGCGTGGTGTTCTACACCTCGGCGCTGATGATCCTTGTTCTGACTGCCCTGCTGATCGCTGTCCCCGAAGCCGCCGGCCAGGCGCTGGGCGTCGCCCAGAAATGGCTGACCCGTACCTTCGGCTGGTACTACATGCTGGTGATCTGCGGTTACCTGCTGTTCGTCGTCTACCTGGCCTTCTCCGACTACGGCAAGCTCAAGCTTGGCGGCAAGGACGACACCCCCGACTTCAGCTACGGCGCCTGGGCCGGCATGCTGTTTTCCTCGGGCATCGGTATCTCGCTGCTGTACTTCGGCGCCTCCGAGCCGCTGGACCATTACTTCAACCCACCAGAAGGCACCCCTGCCAGCCTCGAGGCCGCACGCCAGGGCCTGCAGCTGACCTTCCTGCACTGGGGCCTGCACGGCTGGGCGATCTACGCCCTGGTCGGTCTTGCCGTGGGTTACTTCGCCTACCGTCACAACCAGCCGCTGGCACTGCGTTCGGCGTTGTACCCGCTGGTCGGTGAGCGTTGGGTCAAGGGCGGCGCGGGCCATGCCGTGGACATCTTCGGCATGTTCGTTACCCTGCTGGGCCTGGTGACCAACCTCGGCATCGGTTCGATGCAGGTGGCCTCGGGCCTGGAATACCTGTTCGGCATGGACCACAGCAAGACCAACCTGCTGGTGGTGATCCTGGTCATGGCGGGCGTTGCCACCGTGGCCGCGGTGTCGGGCGTGGAGAACGGCATCCGCCGCCTGTCCAACCTGAACATCCTGCTGTTCAGCGGCCTGCTGATCTTCGTGCTGCTGGCCGGCAACACCCTGCACCTGCTCAACGGTTTCGTGCAGAACGTCGGTGACTACCTCAACGGTGTCGTGCTGAAGACCTTCGATCTGTATGTCTATGAAGGCGACAACGACAAGTCCGAGCGCTGGCTGGGCCTGTGGACCGTGTTCTACTGGGCCTGGTGGATCTCCTGGGGCCCGTTCGTCGGCATGTTCATTGCCCGTATCTCCAAGGGCCGTACCGTGCGTCAGCTGGTCAGCGGCGTGCTGCTGATCCCGCTGGGCTTCACCCTGGCCTGGCTGTCGATCTTCGGTAACACCGCGCTGGACCTGGTGATCAACCAGGGCGCCGTCGAGCTGGGCAAGACCGCGCTCGAACAGCCGTCGATGTCGATCTACCAGCTGCTGGAATTCTTCCCGGCCGCCAAGATCGTCATCGGTGTGGCGGTGTTCGTCGGCTTCGTGCTGTTCCTGACCCCGGCCGACTCCGGCGCGGTGATGATGGCCAACCTGTCGTGCAAAGGCGGCAAGGTCGACGAAGACGCCCCGCACTGGATGGTGGTGTTCTGGTCGGTGGTCATCACCCTGGTCACCATCGGCCTGCTGTTCGCCGGTAACTTCGAAGCCATGCAGACCATGGTGGTACTGGCCGGCCTGCCGTTCTCGGTGGTCCTGGTGCTGTTCATGTTCGGCCTGATGAAAGCCATGAAGCAGGACGTCGCGGTCGAGAGCGAGCGCGCCGAACTGGCCGCCCGTGGCCGTCGCGGCTTCAGCGAGCGCCTCAGCCAGCTGGACCTGCAGCCGACCCAGGCCGTGGTCCAGCGCTTCATGGACAAGCAGGTCAGCCCGGCGCTGAAAGAAGCCGCCGAGCAGCTGCGCACCCTGGGCTTCGAAGTCGAGACCCGTGTTGGCCAGTCGCGCAACATGATGGGCCTGCGGGTGATGATGGAAGAGGGCAACCCGTTCGTCTACGAAGCCAGCCTGGACGGTTACATGGCCGCGCCGAGCGAGGCGCCGGTCGAAGGCGAGCCGGAAGTGCGCCAGCGCTTCTACCGTGCCGAGGTATACCTGCACGATGGCAGCCAGGAATACGACCTGATGGGCTTCACCCGCGAGCAGATCGTGCGTGACGTGCTCGATCAGTTCGAAAGCCACCGCCAGTTGCTGGGGCGTGTGTACAGCTGATCACGGCTGATGTGAACAAGGGGCCCGGCGCTCAAGTGTCGGGCCCCTTGTCGTATCCGGGGGGCAATATGTAGTGCCAGTGGTGTGCGGGTGCGGGGGCATGGTGGTGGCTCATCAATGAACGGGGCCTTTTCCATGACCAACACCTCAACACCGATCTTCGACTTCAAGAACGCCGTCGCCCGGCAATTCGCCAGTCGGCCGACCTTGCGCCAGGTGGTCAGCGAGCAGCTGCTGCACGTGCTGTTCAGGGAGCTGCCATGGCTGGCCTTCGTCGAGCCGGCGCTGGAGTCCGCCGATCCGTTGATCCTGGACAGCCCGGATCCAGACACCCACTACTGGACGACCGCCCCGCTGGTGGAGGTTGTGCTGCAGGCGATGCTCGATGGTACGCCGTTGGACCTGGAGGCCATCGGCGAACGCCATCACAATCTGGGCCTGGCGGGGCCTCACCGCTTCGCCGGCTCGCACGGTGCCTGGGATACACGTCGTCTGACGGGCATCACGCCTGTGCTCAACAGGCTGCTGGCGCGACTGATCGAGCACTTCAGCCAGGCTCAGGTGAGCTATTGGAACGGGCTGGGTACATCCGGCAAGCGCCGCGATAGCTGGTTGCAGCTGCTGTTGAAAATGGCGTTGCTGCGCAACCTGCCCCTGCAGGGTCTGGACGACCAGCAGCAGGCTTGTGTCCGTGGCCTGATTCGGGGAAGTGATGATCAGCCTGCGGTGTTCGTCGTCCAGGCCAGCCTGCGTGCGGACCAGCAGCAATTCAGACGGCTCCAGCCCGGCTTGCTGGTGACGGCCGAGTGGGACGAGCGAGCGGTTGTGCTCTGGCTTGAGCCGTCGGGCCTGGTCAGGGCCTTCGATTCGCTGGACGATTTCGCCCTGGCGCTGCGTGACGAACTTGCGCTGCGCTACCGGTTCACTGCCCTGACCTGGGATCGCCACGAACTCGAGGGCGATGTATTCGCGCAATGGAGCGCCTTGCTGCTCGGGCACATGCTCGAGCGCATCGGGCAACTGCGTCTGCAGGGGCTGACACTGGCGCAAATGGAGGCGCTGTTCGCCGAGCTGAGCGACCCCGCGCAGTGGTTGGTGGCGGGCTACTTCGTCGAAGAAACGGGTGCGCCCGCGATACCGCCAGGCATAGCCGCCACGTCGGCCAGCACCAGCTTCGCCTATCAGTCGGCGTTGCTGGATATGGCGCTGGACCAGATTGACGCAAAGGGCGTGGCGGCGCTGGATGGGATACTCGACCTGCAGGCTTATGCCCGCCAGCAACTGCGCAAACAGATGCTCGAGGACTATCCGGTGGAAGCCAACTATTTCTCCGATGAACTGATCCTGGCGCTTGAGGTCGCAAACGGAGTTGCGGGTGGCGCAGGCGCAGGAACGGCTGGTGGCGAACCGCTGGAGTCGGCGGGCGAGCTGACCCTGACCGAGTTCGCCATCGCCAATCTCAGCTCACTGGGTGATGCCTTCCTCCAAAACATCAGGCATGCCAACGGTCAGCTGATCATGCCCTGGATGACTACCGACTACGTGAAGGCACTGGTGCGCAAGGTCGATATCGGTGGCCGTTATCCCAAGTACGTGGCCGACGCCCTGGATGACCCGGCGGCCCGCCCCGAGCGCACTCGCCGCTTTGCCCGGGAGTGGCGCCAGGCGCTGCGTTTCAGCGCCTTGCAGGCGAAACTCGATCACAAGCTCAGCGAAGCGGGCCTGCAGTGTGTCATCGATCTGTGCAAAGACCTTGGCGACAAGAGCTTGAAGGCAAGCGGCCTGATGCCGCTCACCTTCAAGCGGCAGCCGACTTCCAGCCGGCATGATCGGGTCCAGGGCATGTTCGTACTGTTTTCGACCGAGCCCCGTGTGGTGCTGCTCTACCGCCCGCTGTACGCGGATGAACCGCTACGGCAGTTCTCCAGCCTCGATGCGCTGATGGCGGCCATCCGCGAATCGGGCCCGCTGCAGGCGAGCATCCTGGCCTGGATGGATGAGCATGCTCGGCCGATCTACGACAAGGGTGGGTTTGCAGAGCCCCACGTCGTGCATCTTGGTATTGATCCTTTCCAACTACCCGAAAGGCCCGAGCCGGCCCGGTTGGACGGGGTGCTGTGGCTAGACGATGTGGATGAAAAATTGTACGCGGCAAATCGGGCGCTACTTTTGGACCTGGCCGAGAAGCAGAGCACGTCCACTGCCGAAAGCCGTTGGGCGGTGCTCGGCAAAGGCGCCTGGCTGCTGTTCGATACCGCCACGGTGCTGATGAGTGGGCCGATCGCCACGGTTGCCTGGTTGATCCAGACCCTTGATAGCCTGCGTGGCGATGGCCAGGCGCTGGCGCAAGGTGGCGCGTTCGAGCGCTCCACGGCCGCCGTCGACCTGGTCATCAACCTGGGCATGGCGCTGTTGCATGCGCGACTGCCGAAAGGCCGCCAGGCAGTGCCGCGGCGCTTGCTCCAGGCCGCCGGTTTCGAAGGGCCTCCCACCCAGGACGGTGGCTACGCGGCGGCAAGGGTCGAGCCGGCCCAAGGCAAGGTGGGTATGCCGGGGCCACTGCCGCGTGCCGCCACGGGTTTGCAGCTCGACCTGAGCTGGCGCGGCAACCAGGGGTTCAACTGGCTTGCCCCGGAGCAACGCAAGGCCTTGATGGCCATGCGTGCGAGTGTTCCGCTGGCGGGCTTGCAGCCCTCGCTAGCCGGGCTGTACACGGTCGACGGGCGGCACTATGTCTCGATGCTGGGGGAGGTCTTCGCCGTCAGTGTGGAAGGCGATGACATCCGGATTGTCGACGGCGCGCGGCAGCCGGGGCCGTGGCTGGTCTTCGAGCAAGGTGCCTGGCGCATCGATACCCGGCTGCGCCTCGGTGGTGGCATGCCCGGCGGGCGTCTCGAGCGGCAGTTCGCCAGGCTGCGAGTCGCCACCCACAAATTGACCGATCAGGCAAACCGGGAGCTGCAAACGTTCGGCCGCTTTAGCCAGGAAGTCGTCACGGTCCAGGAGCGCCTTCAGCATCTGGAAAGGTTGAGGATTCAGGAAAGGGGCAGGCGACTCGCAGCTGAGGAGCACGAAGATGACACGTTCGACAGGGCCGCCTCCGACCGGATCATGGCGTCTTATGATCAGCGCATCGCCGCGCTCGCTGGCGAACTGGACGCCAAGCGCCTGCAAGCCGTCGCCCAGGCCGAAGCGGTGGTCCGCCTGGATCGCGAGCACTGCGGTGTCCTGCAGAGCATGCTCGAGCCCAAGTACGGCAGCCTCCGCAAGCCGGGCTTCGCACAGACCCTCGGCCTGCATCGGGCCACGCTGACGGCTGCGCTGCTGCGCAACAGCGATTTCATCCTGGGTGAGCTGCAGCACCTTGCGAACTTTCCGCGCATGACCGAGTTGGCGGCGCAGTTCGATGACGGTGTAGGCGCCCATGTGCGCGACGAGTACCGGCATTTTCGCGTGGAGCTGGCGAAGGTCGTCGACCTCCAGGAGCGCATGCTGGTCGCGCAAGGTGGCCTGGATGAGTTGCTGGCCGAGGTCCCCGACGACCTTGACTTCGGCATTGCCGGAACCCGGCGAACGGTCGCCCGGTTGATAGCCGAGCGTACCTTCACCGTTGTCGATCTTCGCTTCCATCACGCCCTGAACCTGGCAGACCTGGCATTGCACCTGGACTCGCAAAATGGCCGGCATCAACTGCTGAGGTACCGCGACGATCTGGCGGGCACCACGCTCAGGAGCGCCGCCACGGCCCATGGCGAGTCGCTGATGTCCAACCTGGGCGTGGCCGATCGCATCAGCATTCTCCAGGAAGCGTGGGACGCCTATGCGGCGGCGATCATCAATGCGCTGCACCTGGAGCGCACGGGCGGCGACCTGGTGGAAGTCGACCGGCTTCAGCGCTACCGGACCCATATGCAACTGCTCAAGGATGATGCCGGGCGCCGTCTGGTGGATGCCCTTGCGGAGCAGGACGGCGCGCCAGGGTTGATCAAGCGAGTGCCTTATCCGCGCACCGAGGAGTTGCAGCGGGCCGTGCGCACCCGTGAAGGCCTGCTGGTCATCGGGACTGAAGTGCAGGGGCAGGCGGGGACACTGCTCGAGGTGCGTGACCCGATCAGCAAGGCGGTCCTGCAGGTCTTCGACTTCAAGGACGGTGACTGGGTGGAGCGCGAAGGCGATGGGGCAAAGGCCGGCGCCGAGGAAGAGGGCACGGAGCAAGCCAAGGCTCTGGTGCAGGGGCTGCTGAAGGATAGCGAAGACGTGCTGGCCATCGCCTGGGCCTATGTGAAGGATGACGTCAATGGGCGCATGCTGGAGCGCTTGCTCAACCGCCAGGCCGACCGCTTGCAAGGTACGGCCGCGCTCCTGGCCGGGCAGGGAGCGGCTGAAGCGCTGGTGGACGCCTTGAATGCCGCAGTGAGCGACCTGCAGGCGCAGATGAAGCGCCTGCTGACCGAGCTGTACGACAAGACCCGCTATCCCTCTGCGCACGGGCT
Organism: Pseudomonas sp. RtIB026; assembly: GCF_016861355.2. Taxonomy (NCBI): domain Bacteria; kingdom Pseudomonadati; phylum Pseudomonadota; class Gammaproteobacteria; order Pseudomonadales; family Pseudomonadaceae; genus Pseudomonas; species Pseudomonas sp. RtIB026. The sequence continues at coordinate 1,114,493 of NZ_AP023348.2, forward strand.
GCGTTTTCTCCATGCTCAGGGGTTGATCAAGGTGGACTACGTCAGGCGTGATACCTCGACCACTACCAGCCCGTTCGACGAGTTCAGGGTCACCCGCCTGGAAGCCCCGGGGGAAACCAGGGGGCGCAGCCTCTGGGCGGCGCATTTCCACCTGGCCTCCCAGGCAGCGCCGCTCGAGGCGTTCACCCATGGGCACCTGAAGGTCTGGAGCCAGCGTTTTCTGGGCAGGCAGTACGAGGCCGTCAGCGGTGAGCGGGTGCACAGGGGGCGCCTGACTGCCAGCGATGTGGCAGGGATCATTCCCTTGGCTTGAGGGGGCGGCCCTGCCTGAGCGGCGCAGGCAGGGCCTGAAATCAATGGCCGTGCACCGGCAGCAGTTCGCTGTGGGTCGACGCCACTTGTCCGTCGATGTCGATGGCGCGGCTACAGAGCGTGGCCGGCAGGCGTGAGGCCGGGATGACCTGGGCGGGTGTCAGGGCGCGGCGGTAACCGAAGGCGTTGTCGCAGTCCATCCGGTCCGCGGCGCCGTACTTGACCAGGTAGTGGCTCAGGTAGGGCTGCCTGGTCTGCCAGTTGAGCATGACGTGGCCTTGCTCGTGGCGATCAAGGGTGTAGCGGATTTGCGGTAGACCTGCCGGAATCACCTCGACAGGCAGGCTAAGGGCGTTGGCCAGCAGGGCCGGGTAGGGACGCTGATCCGGCGATTGCACGCCGACCAGACACAGGTAGTAGCGGCCCGGCTCGCTGGCGATCGGGTTGTCGATGCGCCGTTCGCTGGCGGGGATCGTGCCGCTGTAGCCGGCCGCGTCCTCGCACTCGAGTGCATCGCGTACCTGCTTGTAGCGGTAGCGCGGGGTGTTGATGTCGAGGGCCAGGTCCCAGGTGGCGGCGGATGAGCCGTTGCCGAGCCGCCTGAGCAAGCGGGCCCGCCCTTTCTGAGTGATTTGGAAGGCGGGCAGCAGGATGCAGCGTTCGAGGCTCAGATCGGCGTGGCCTTGGTGAAAGCAACCGAGTACACGCTGGACCGGGATGGCGTAATTGTTTTGCGTCGCTCCGACAGGCACGCTGTTGACGACGCTGACCAAGTGTCCGCTGACCTGGTCGATCACCGCGCTGCCTGATGCGCCTTTGCCGCCGGAGGGGCAGTCATTGACCTTGAGCCTGCGCCATACCCAGGGAAACTCGGTCACGCTGGCCTGGTCCCGTTCTGTGCATTGGGCCGCGCGCAGTCCGAGGTCTGGCCTGCCGGCCTCGCCCACCATCACCACCGCGCTGCCTGATGCTGGACTGACGCCAAGCGCCAGCGGCTGGATGCCTGCGGCCATCACCTGAGAGAGGCTGGCGTCCAGTTCCAGCAGCGCCAGGTCGCTGCCTTGCATGCTGCTCCACAGCGTGCGCTTGAGGGCGAATGTCGGGCGAGCATCCGGGGTGTCGGCGAAGTAGTTGAAGGTGATGCTGCCCTGCGCCGGCTGATCGTGGATGATCCGGCCATTGCGAGTCTCCAGGCAGTGGCCGCTGGTCAGCAGGTAAGCGGGGCCTGTCGTAGTGGATGCGGGGCCGCGGCTGTCGATCAGCGTGGCGATGCATTGGCGGCCGCGCTCCATGTTAAGGCGGCCGATGCCGCTCCAATGGGCGTGCTCGCCCTGGGCGTTTTTCAGCAGTGTGGGTGTGTCGCTGGTGGCGGCGAGGGTTTCGGTCGCGGCCCAGAGCATCGTCAGGGCAAGCAGAGAGGTGGCTTTGGTCGACATCGGTTGAGCTCCTGTATGGATTACCGATGCGAGCGTGCCTGCGGGGAAGGGGCGCCAGGTGGTGCTTATGGATATGCGCGGTACGTTGGCTGTGGCGGCATAGGTATCACCAGCGTGGGAGCGGGCTTGGCCCGCGATGCCCTGCCAGCACCGGCCTAGCCGGTGATCGCGGGGCTAGCCCGCTCCCACGTTGGTCTGGATCGGGCGACGCCTCAGCGATTGCTGTAGCGACCCTGGTGACCATGGGCGGGCATGGCCTGATTGCCGCGTTCGGCGATCATCTGCGGTAGACCGATCAACTCGATGCCCTGGGCCTTGAGTCGGGGGATTTCACGGGCCAGTACCTCAAGCGTCTGCGGGTAGGGGTGGCCGATCAGTACCGCAGAGCCTTGTTTGCGGGCCTGGGCGATACCCAGCTGCAATTGTCCGCTGATCGCCTCCGTGGTGCGCACGTCATCGAGGAACACATCCCGTGAGACATGGGCCAAGCCCAATGCCTGGGCCTCTGCCGCCGCCACAGTGGCGGCGCTGGTGCGGCTGTCGACGAAGAACAGGTGGCGGCGTTGCAGCTCTTCCATCAGCCAGCGCATCGGTTCGCGCTGGGCGGTCATGCGGCTGCCCATGTGGTTGTTGATACCCGCGACGTAAGGCACCTTGGCCAAGGCAGCGTCCAGGCGTCGGGCCAGCTCCTCGATCGGCGTGCCGGGGTGCCAGGCGTAGGGACCGGTGGCCGGGTCCATGGGCATGTGCAGGATCACCGTGCGTCCGGCCTTGTGGGCCTGGCGGGCGAACTCGGTGGCGTGCGGGGTGTCGGGCATGATCGCCATGGTGACCGGCCCGGGCAGGGCGAGGGTGCGGCTGTCACGCTCGCTGCTCTGTCCCAGGTCGTCGATGATGATGCTCATGTAGGCCTTGCCCGGCGCCGCCTGGGCGGTACCGAGCATGAGGCAGAACAGCGTGAACAGCAGGTAACGCATGGGAAGCGGTCAGTCGCCCTTGGTGATGTTCAGGCCCTTGAGCAGGCTGAGGGCCTGGCTGAGCTGGAAGTCGTTGTCCTGTGGGCGATCCTTGCGCTTGCTGCTGCCGCTTGGGCGGTCGGCACCGCCGTTGCCGTTGCCCAGGTGGCCCTGCAGGTCGGCTTCCTTGAAGTTGTCGTTGTCGGCCTCGGCGGTAAGCTTGGCCGGACGCACCTCGATGTCCGGGACGATGCCCTGGGCCTGGATCGAGCGGCCGTTGGGGGTGAAATACAGTGCGGTGGTGAGCTTCAGCGCACGGTCGTTGGCCAGCGGCAGCACGGTCTGTACCGAGCCCTTGCCGAAGCTGTCGGTGCCCATCAGCACGGCGCGCTTCTGGTCCTGCAGGGCGCCGGCGACGATTTCCGAGGCCGAGGCGCTGCCGCCGTTGATCAGCACCACCAGCGGCACGCCTTCGCTGGCGTCGGCCGGGTCGGCGGAGTAGCGCAGCTCGGAGTTGGCGATGCGGCCCTTGGTGTAGACGATCAGGCCCTTGGTGAGGAAATGGTCGGCCACTTCCACCGCCGACTGCAACACACCGCCGGGGTTGTTGCGCAGGTCCAGGACCACGCCGCGCAGCTTCTTGCCGTTGTCCTTGCGCAGCTTGGCCAGGGCCTTGCCCACCTCGTCGCCGGTCTTGACCTGGAACTGGGTGATGCGGATGTAGCCGTAGTCGTTCTCCAGCAGCTGACTCTTGACGCTCTTGACCTGGATCACCGCGCGGGCAAGCGTCACGTCGAACGGCGTGCCGCCGTCGCGCACCAGGGTCAGGGTGATCTTCTCGCCGATCTTGCCGCGCATCTTGTCCACGGCCTCGGTCATGGTCTGGCCACGGGTCGGCGCGCCGTTGATCTTGACGATCAGGTCTCCGGCCTCGATGCCGGCGCGGGAGGCCGGGGTGTCGTCGATGGGCGAGACCACCTTGACGAAGCCGTCTTCCATGCCCACTTCGATGCCCAGGCCGCCGAACTCGCCGCTGGTGCTTTCCTGCAGCTCCTGGAAATCCTCGGGGCCGAGGTAGGCAGAGTGTGGGTCAAGGTTGCTGAGCATGCCCTTGATGGCGTTCTCCAGCAGGGTCTTGTCGTCCACAGGCTCCACATAGGCGGCCTTGATGCGGTCCATGACCTCGGCAAAGGTGCGCAGCTCTTCAAGCGGCAGCGGCGCCTTGGCGGTCACCTCGGTGGCCGGCACCGCAGCCGGCTTGGCCGCTGGCTTGGCCGGCTCGGCAGCAACGGCCAGGGGCGCGCCGATGACCAGGGCGATGGTCAGGGCCAGCTGGGTGAGGCGAGGCGAGTGCAGCATGTCGAACGAACTCCTGATCCTGTTGGTGCTCCCGTCGGGAGCATCGGCGCCGCCGTTTCGTGGGCGGCGCCGTAAAAGTAGCATTATCCAGTGTCCTGTCTCGGAAATAAGCTGTTCACTTTTGGCGGCGTCTTGGGCGCCCGGCCGGCGTTGCCACTCCTCGCCATAGCCCTGCTATGACTCGTCGCGGCGCCTTGGCCGAACACCCAAGCCACTCGCCAAAAGAGAACGTATTTCCGAGACAGGACACTAGCCTCGGCACCATTGCGCAGGGTCGGTGGGCCGGCCCTGCTGGCGAATCGCGAAGTACAGGCCGGCGTTGTCCTGGCCACCGCTGTCGCCGACGGTGGAGATGGCATCGCCGGCCTTGACGATATCGCCGGCGCTCTTGAGCAGGCTCTGGTTGTGGCCGTACAGGCTCAGGTAGCCATTGCCATGGTCGAGAATGACCAGAAGTCCAGCGCCGCGCAACCAGTCGGCGAACACCACGCGCCCGCCGTGCACGGCGCGCACCTGCGTGCCGGCGCTGGCGCCGATCATCACTCCGTCCCATTTGGCCCGGGCGTCGCCGCCGCGGGTATCGCCGAAGCGTGCCAGCAATCGACCATTGACGGGCCATGGAAGTTTGCCCCGGGCCGCAGAAAAAGCGCCGCCGTAGCTGGCGCCATCGCTGGAAACCACCGGGCCGAGGGTGGTGCGGGCCTTTTTCGGTGCCTCTTCCGGCTCCTGGGCACGGGCCGCCGCGGCCAGGGCCTGCTCCTTGCGGCGTTTCTCTTCTTCCTGCCTGGCCAGCAGGGCGCGCTGGCGCGCCTCTTCGGCCTCGCGGGCCTGGCGGGCCAGGGTTTCCTCGATGGTCTTGAGCACCTTGCCCAGGTCGGCCTGGTCCTGCTCGCGGCTCTGCAGCTTCTGGTCGCGCTCTTTCATGTCGCTGTTGAGCTTGGCCAGCACCTGCTGGCGCTTGTCGCGTTCGGCCACGAGCGCCTGGCGGCGACCGTCGAGGTCGGCGCGTTGGGTCAGCAGCTGTTCCTGCTGGCGGGCGATGTCCTGCTCGACGTTGGCCAGCTGGCGCAGGGTCTCGTTGAAGGCGCGCAACTGGTCCATGCGCGCCTTGCTGAGGTAGTCGTAATAGGTGAGGGTGCGGGCGAACTTCTCGGGGTTCTGCTGGTTCAGCAGCAGCTTGAGGTATTCCTCGCGGCCGTTGTTCTGGTAGGCCGAACGGGCCTGGATGGCAATCAGGCGTTGCTGTTCAACGCGGGCGCTCTGGAGTTTTTTTTTCTCGTGATCAAGGCGCTCCAGCTCGCCCTCGGTCTTTTTTAGTTCTTGCTGCAATGCCTCCACCTGTTTCTCGAGGCTGCCGATGTCGGTCTCGGTGGACTTGAGGTCTTTCTGCACGCCGGCTTTCTCCTCCTGAAGCTTGCCCAGCATCTTCTTCAGCTCGGCGATGTCCTGGCGGGTGGCGTCCAGCTGTTGCTGGGTCTGTGCGCGCTCGTCGGCGAAAGCCGGGGTGAGCAGGCATGACAGGGCTAGTAAGAAGAGGGCGCGGAGCATGGGGTTTGGCGTACCGGGGATGGAGACTGGCCTAGTATGCCCTTGCGGGCCTGCAAAAAAAACGCCCAGCGGCATGCACGGCGGGGCGTTGGTCTGGAATTCAGGTATTTCGGGGCTGCTGCGCAGCCCTTTCGCGGCACAAGGCCGCTCCTACAGGTTATGTGCGATCACCTGTAGGAGCGGCCTTGTGCCGCGGAAGGGCCGCAAAGCGGCCCCGTACAAGCATCAAGCATCGACCAGGATCGAGGTGCCGGTCATCTCGACCGGCTTTTCCAGCCCCAGCAGCTTGAGCATGGTCGGCGCTACATCGGCCAGCACGCCGCCTTCGCGGACCTTGACCTGGCGCTTGCCGACATAGATGAACGGCACCGGCTCGCTGGTGTGGGCGGTGTGCGCCTGGCCGGTGCACTCGTCTTCCATCTGCTCGACGTTGCCGTGGTCAGCGGTGATCAGCGCTTCGCCGCCGACCTTGTCCAGGGCCTCGACGATACGGCCGACGCAGATGTCCAGGGCTTCGACGGCCTTGACCGCCGCTTCGAACACGCCAGTATGGCCGACCATGTCGCCGTTGGCATAGTTGACCACGATCACGTCATAACGCTGCTGCTCGATGGCCTCGACGATGCGGTCGGTGACCTCGGGAGCGTTCATTTCCGGCTGCAGGTCGTAGGTGGCGACCTTCGGCGACGGGATCAGGATGCGTTCTTCGCCTTCGAACGGCTCTTCGCGACCACCGGAGAAGAAGAAGGTGACATGGGCGTACTTCTCGGTCTCGGCGATACGCAGCTGGGTCTTGCCGTTCTTCGCCAGGTATTCGCCCAGGACATTGTCCAGACTGGACGGGGCAAACGCGGCAGGCGCCGGAATTTTCGCCGAATACTGGGTCAGGCCGATGTAAGCCGCCAGCTTGGGCAGGCGTGCGCGTGGGAATTCGCTGAAGTCCGCTTCGACGAACGCACGGGACAGCTCGCGGGCGCGGTCGGCGCGGAAGTTCATGAAGATGACCGCGTCGCCATCCTCGACCTTGACGGCTTCGCCAATGCGCGTGGCCTTGACGAACTCGTCGTTCTCCTCGCGGGCGTAGGCGGCTTGCAGGCCGGCGAGGGCGCTGTCGGCGGTGAATTCGGCGGTGCTGTCGACGATCAGGTTGTAGGCGGCTTGTACGCGATCCCAGCGGTTGTCGCGGTCCATGGCGTAGTAGCGGCCGATCAGGCTGGCGATGCGGCCCTTGCCCAGGCGGGCGAAGGTGGCGTCGAGCAGTTCGATGGACGACTGGGCGCTGCGCGGCGGCGTGTCGCGGCCGTCGAGGAAGGCGTGCAGGTAGATCTTCTCGGCGCCACGCTGCGCGGCCAGCTCGGCCATGGCGATCAGGTGGTCCTGGTGGCTGTGCACGCCGCCGTCGGAGAGCAGGCCGAGGATGTGCACGGCCTTGCCGGCGCCGACGGCCTTGTCCACCGCGCCGCCGAGCACGGGGTTCTCGAAGAACTCGCCGTCACGGATGGCCTTGGTCACCCGGGTGAAGTCCTGGTACACCACGCGGCCGGCGCCGAGGTTCATGTGACCGACTTCGGAGTTGCCCATCTGCCCGTCGGGCAGCCCCACGTCCATGCCGGAACCGGAGATCAAACCGTGCGGCTGGGTGGCGCGCAGGCGGTCGTAGACCGGCGTGTTGGCAGCGAAGATGGCGTTGTATTCGGGGCTTTCGCTGTGACCGAAGCCATCCAGGATGATCAGGACCAGGGGTTTAGGCGTACTCGTCATCAATCAAACTCACGGTTGTTCAAAGATGATAAAGACACGCATTTTAGGGCAAATCCGCCAGCGACGGCGAATATTCCTCCCCTTGCCCGACAGGCGCGGTCAGGCATGCAACATGAAGACGCGTTTGCCGCCAGCCCGGTGGGCTTTGGCGGTCATGGGGCGCTGTGTATACTGGCCGCCATTTTCAATCGCCTGGAACACCCCTGATGGTTGCTCACCTGATTCAATTCGCGACAGATCACTACATCCTGGTGGCCATTTTCGTCGTCCTGCTGGTCCTGCTGCTGATCAATGAAGTCCGCCGTGGCGGCCAGAGCCTGAGCAACGGCCAGCTGACCGCCCTGGTCAACGCCGACAAGGCCGTAGTGATCGATATCCGTACCGCCAAGGAATACTCGGCCGGGCATATCGTCGGTGCGCTGAACATTCCCCAGGACAAAGTCGCCGGCCGCATGAGCGAGCTGGAAAAACACAAAGAGAAGACCCTGATCGTCGTCGACGCGATGGGCCAGCAGTCCGGCACCCTGTGCCGCGAGCTGCTCAAGGCTGGTTACACCGCCGCCAAGCTCAGCGGTGGCGTTTCCAGCTGGAAAGCCGATAACCTGCCCCTGGTGAAGTGATATGAAGCCCGTCATCGTCTATTCCAGCGACTACTGCCCCTACTGCATGCGCGCCAAGTACCTGCTCGAGAGCAAGGGCGTGGCGTTCGAGGAGATCAAGGTCGACGGCAAGCCCCAGGTTCGCGCCGAAATGAGCCAGAAGGCCGGCCGTACCTCGGTGCCGCAGATCTGGATCGGCAGCACGCACGTCGGTGGATGCGATGACCTCTATGCCCTGGAGCGCGCGGGCAAGCTCGACGCGCTGCTGGCGGCCTGATTCGCACTGCATTCAAGAACATTAGGAAAAGGATCTGCCATGACCGAGCAACAGACCAACGGCGCCACTGACGCCACCGCTCCACAATTCTCCCTGCAGCGCATCTACGTGCGCGATCTGTCGTTCGAGGCCCCGAAAAGCCCGCAGATCTTCCGCCAGCAGTGGGAGCCGAGCGTCTCGCTGGACCTGAACACCCGTCAGAAAGCCCTGGAAGGCGACTTCCACGAAGTCGTGCTGACCCTGTCGGTGACCGTCAAGAATGGTGACGAAGTGGCCTTCATCGCCGAAGTGCAGCAGGCTGGCATCTTCCTGATCGCCAATCTGGACGCGTCCTCGATGAGCCACACCCTCGGCGCGTTCTGCCCGAACATCCTGTTCCCGTACGCCCGCGAGACCTTGGACAGCCTGGTGACCCGTGGCTCGTTCCCGGCGCTGATGCTGTCGCCGGTCAACTTCGACGCCCTGTACGCGCAAGAAATGCAGCGCATGCAGGAAGCCGGTGAAGTGCCGACCGTGCAGTGATTGCTGCGGGTAAAGAAAAGGCGACCTTCGTGGTCGCCTTTTTCATGGTGTGTCGCCTGCCCCGGCCCTTTCGCGGGTAAACCCGCTCCCACAGGAGCTGTGCTGCTCTCAGCAACCACACAATACCTGTGCACTCACAGGACTGTGCTGCTCTCAGCAACCACACAATACCTGTGTACTCACAGGACTGTGCTGCTCTCAGCAACCCCACACTACCTGTGCACTCACAGGACTGTGCTGCTCTGAGCAATCACACACTACCTGTGCACCCACAGGAGCTGTGCTGCTCTCAGCAACCACACACTACCTGTGCACCCACAGGATCTGTGCTGCTCTGAGCAACCACATAGTACCTGTGGGAGCGGGCTTGCCCGCGAAAGGGCCGGTATAGGCAGCGCATCAGCTACCGGCAAATCCCTGCTGTCGCCACGCCTCGTACACTGTCACCGCCACGGTATTGGACAGGTTCAGGCTCCGGCACCCCGGCCGCATCGGCAGGCGCAGGCGCTGCTCGGGGGCCAGGCTGTCCAGCACCTCGGCCGGCAGGCCACGGCTTTCAGGCCCGAACAGGAAGGCGTCGCCAGGCTGGTACTCGACCTCGTGAAACGGGTGCGAGCCCTTGGTGGTGAAGGCGAACAGCCTTGGCTGATTCAGGCTTTCCAGGCAGTCGGCCAGGCTTTGGTGACGCTTGAGCGTGGCATACTCGTGGTAGTCCAGCCCTGCCCGGCGCAGGCGCTTGTCGTCCAGTTCGAAGCCGATCGGCTCGATCAGGTGCAGGTCGCAGCCGCTGTTGGCGCACAGGCGGATGATGTTGCCGGTATTCGGCGGAATTTCTGGTTGAAAAAGGATGACGTGAAACATGCACGGCTCCAAGCATGAAGATGACGGGCATTCTACCCCCGAACCCGACCCGCGTTCGAAGGCCTTCCCGCGGGTGATCCTGTCGCTGGCCCTTGTCGGGCTGATGGTCGGCATGATGATCGGGCGTTTGACCACCCCGGAAGAACGGGTACTCGAGCAGGTGCAGGTGGTGCAGGATGGCCTGGACCTGTGGTTCAACGAAGAGCCCAGGCTGCATGGCGAGAACGTCCAGGGCACCGTGGCCATCGTGTTCGAGGCCCAGGGCAAGACCCAGCGTGGCCAGCTGAGCCTGCAGGGCAAGCCGGTGGGCTGGCGTCTGCAGAAGAGCGAGGAAGGGCTGGTACTGACCGTGGTGGCCGCCCGCCCCCTGCGCGGCGAGTGGAACGCTACGGAGGAGGCGGGGCGCTGGCGGGTGCAGGTGAGACTGCACGAATAAAAGAGGGGATTTCCCGGCCTGCCTGTACCGAGGTCCCCAAAACTGGAGGTACTGAGTACTTAGCAGGGAGCGTGCCAGGTCTTAAAGGGCCATGAATGTGGCGTTATAGCCATTTTTCCAAGGCTTTTGAAGGCTAATCTGCCTTGTGCTGGTGCATGCGGCACAGCAACGGTGCAACTGGGACCTGATAGTTTTGCCAGTTTCGGCCAGTGTCAGCCTTGGTTAACGTTCTGCTTATGAACCATGGTCCTGTGGGAGGGATTGTTCATGAGCCTGTACTTGCCGATGCTCGATCACCAGCGATCATCTTTCGGGGGGCGTACCTACTCCAGGGCGTATACGCCATATGGTGCCGCTGCTTTTGTAGAAGGCCCAATTCTCGGGTTCTGCGGGCAACTCTGGGAGCGGCCGATGGGTATCTATCAGCTGGGCAACGGCTACCGTTGCTATTCTCCAACCGCATTGCGCTTCCTGTCCCCGGACCAATTGAGCCCGTTTGGTGATGGAGGGCTCAATGCCTATGGTTACTGTGCGGGTGATCCGGTCAACAAATGGGATCTCAGTGGTGGTGTATGGGAGCCGATATTTGGAGGCATCATGGGTATTATCGGCACGGCGGAAACAGCAACTAGCCTGGCCGCAAATATCAAGCTCAGAAAGAGTATAAAAGCGCAGAAAGCTACTTCCAACGACCCTGCCGTCCTGAATACTGTGGAGCCCACCAGAACACGTATTTTGCAGGAGAAGATAGCAATAGGCTTGGCCGGTGGGGCCACTGCGAGTGCCGTGGCTACTTTGAGTGGTGTGCCTTTGGCGGCACCGGTAGGAGCTGTCCTTGCAGGTGGATCTTTTGGCGCCTGGGCTCTGGGTAAGGTGGCAGCTCGGCGTGAAAATAAGCGACGTGAAAACCCATTGAATTTCCTGGGGCGCTCGGCAGGGACCCGCGAGAACCAGATCATTGGCGCGTTCAAGGTTGTGCAGCGTTCTATTAACGATGATCTTGAACGCATGCAGGCTCAAAGGCGAACTCTTTGGGGACCAATCCATCAGGAAATGCGGAGTAAGGTCGTAATGGGTTCTGACTACGATGTACTTCTGGACGTCGTTAACGAGACGAGGGAAAAGAATTGACAGCCCAGTCTCACTCGTATGTTTGATTTGCTGTGGTGGTGAGGCGGTGTGCCAGGTGGTGCTGGGCTACAGAAGCCAAGAGTGAAGATCATGCCAGGCCCTTCATACGGGCCTGGCGTACACATGCCCGTCAGTGATCTTCATTGTCGTCCTCTTCCCCTCCATCCACCTTCATCCCCAATTCCTTGATCTTGCGCGTCAAGGTATTACGACCCCACCCCAGCAACAACGCTGCATCACGACGACGCCCGGCCGTATGCTTGAGCGCGGTCTCGATCATGATCCGCTCGAAGCTCGGCACAGCGCTGTCGAGCAAACTTGACTGGCCGCGGGCCAGGGCCTGGTCAGCCCACTGACGCAAGGCCTGCTCCCAGTTGGTCACCGGCGCGGCGTCCTGGGGCAGGTTGAGCAGTTCCGGCGGCAGGTCGCCGACCAGCACTTCGCGACTGGAAGCCATCACGGTGATCCAGCGGCAGGTGTTCTCCAGCTGGCGCACGTTGCCCGGCCACGGCAGGTTGCGGATGAACTCCTCGGTCTCCGGCTTGAGCAGCTTGGGTTCCACCGCCAGCTCCTGGGCAGCGCGGCCGAGGAAGTGGCGGGCCAGGGCCGGGATGTCCTCGCGCCGATCCGCCAGGCGCGGGATATGGATGCGGATCACGTTGAGGCGGTGGAACAGGTCTTCACGGAACTTGCCGGCCTGCACCAGCGACTCGAGGTTCTGGTGGGTGGCGGCGATGATGCGTACATCCACCTTCACCGGCACATGGCCACCGACCCGGTAGAACTCGCCGTCGGCCAGCACCCGCAGCAGGCGGGTCTGGGTGTCGGCGGGCATGTCGCCGATCTCGTCGAGGAACAGCGTGCCGCCGTCGGCCTGCTCGAAACGGCCGCGACGCAGGTTGGCGGCGCCGGTGAAGGCGCCTTTCTCATGGCCGAACAGCTCGGATTCCATCAGGTCCTTGGGGATCGCCGCCATGTTCAGGGCGATGAACGGCGACGCCGCACGCGGGCTGTGGCGGTGCAAGGCGTGGGCCACCAGCTCTTTACCCGTGCCGGACTCACCGTTGATCAGCACGGTGATATTGGAGTGGCTGAGGCGACCGATGGCGCGGAATACCTCCTGCATCGCCGGCGCCTCGCCGATGATCTCGGGCGTGCGGGCCAGCGCCTGGGGCACTTCCAGGGCTTGCTGCTCCTGGGCATGCTGGTTGGCGCGCTTGACCAGCGACACCGCCTCGTCGACATCGAACGGCTTGGGCAGGTACTCGAAGGCGCCGCCCTGGTACGAGGCCACGGCGCTGTCCAGGTCGGAGTGAGCGGTCATGATGATCACCGGCAACCCCGGGTGCTGCTCGCGGATCTGGGCCAGCAGGTCGAGGCCGCTGGCGCCCGGCATGCGGATGTCCGAGATGATCACGTCCGGCTGCTGGCGGGCCAGGCGGCCCATGACGCCGTCGGCGCTGTCGAAGCTCTGGGTGGTCATGCCTTCCTGCTGCAGGGCCTTTTCCAGGACCCAGCGGATGGAACGATCATCATCGACGATCCAGACGGTTTCACTTCGGCTCATGGGGCGGTGGCTCCTTGTTCCAGGGGCAGGTAGATCGAGAAGGTGGTGTGGCCGGGGTGGCTCTCGCACTCGATCAGGCCCTGGTGCTGGCTGATGATGTTCTGGGTGATGGCCAGGCCCAGCCCGGTACCGTCCGGACGGCCGCTGACCATGGGATAGAAGAGGGTGTCCTGCAGTTCCGCTGGGATGCCGGGGCCGTTGTCGACGATCTCGATCCTGGCGACCAGGCGGTGGCGCACATGGCCGATGGTGAACTGGCGCACGGCGCGGCTGCGCAGGGTGATGCGGCCCAGGCGCAGTTCGTTCTGCCCGCCGATGGCCTGCATGGCGTTGCGCACGATGTTGAGCACGGCCTGGATCATCTGCTCGCGGTCGATCAGCACGTCCGGCAGGCTCGGGTCATAGTCGCGCACCAAGGTGATGCAGCCCTGGCTCTCGGCCTCGACCAGGCTGCACACGCGCTCGAGCACTTCGTGGATGTTGGTCATGGCCAACGACGGCAGCTTGTTCGAGCCGAGCATGCGGTCGACCAGGTTACGCAGGCGGTCGGCTTCCTCGATGATCACGTTGGTGTAGTCGCGCAGGCTTTCTTCCGGCAGTTCGCGGGCCAGCAACTGGGCCGCGCCGCGGATGCCGCCGAGAGGGTTCTTGATCTCGTGGGCCAGGCCGCGCACCAGCATCTTGGTGGTCTCCTGCTTGCTCAGCTGGGCCTCTTCCTTGGTGATGCGCAGCAGGCGGTCGCGCGGATGCACCTCCAGCAACAGCAGGGTCTGGCCCAGATGCAGGATGGGAGTGACGGCATAGTCGACGGTGATGGTCTGGCCGGTCAGCGAGGTCAGCTGCGCTTCACGCTTGGTGAACGGGTGCGCCTGTTCCACCGCCTGGCGCAACGAATTGAGCGCCTCGGTCGATTCGGTGAACAGCTCGCTGATGAACTGCCCGTGGCTGCGCTGGCCGCTCACGGCCAGCAGCATCTCCGCCGCCGGGTTCATGTACTCCAGGCGCAGTTCGGCATTGAGCAGCAGCGTGGCCGTGGTCAGGTTGTCCAGGAGCAGACGGTGCTGTGCATCGCTGATGGTCATGGGGCGTCGTTGACCTCTTTTGGCACATGGGCTGGCGCGGGTGGTGCGCTTGGTACCGTGAAAATGCAAGAAACAAACCAAGGCTCCGAAAAGAAGCGAGAAACCCGGATAAACACCTGTTATTGCGCAAATTCGGAACAGAAAGTCCAGGTTAAACGTTTCACTTGAACCATATTGGGGTGCATCACGGGGCATGCCCGAAAATAGTGCACCAATATAGAGCATAGCCCGGAGGGTGAGGTTTTGATTTTGGCTGGGAGCCAATGGCCTCCGCGCGGGTGAACCCGCTCCCACAGAGGGCGTGCGGTTTGCCCCCGAGGGATTCGATCCGGAAATGAAAACGGCCTCCCGAGGGAGGCCGTCCTGATGTCATCGACGCGGGGCGCCGATCAGATCAGCAGCTGTAGTACAGCTCGTATTCCAGCGGGTGCACGAAGGTGCGGACCTTGATCTCTTCTTCGCTCTTCAGCTCGATGAAGGCATCGATGAAGTCGTCGGAGAACACGCCGCCCTTGGTCAGGAACGCACGGCCCTTGTCCAGCTCTTCCAGGGCTTCCTTCAGGCTGCCGCACACCTGCGGGATGTCCTTGGCCTCTTCAGGCGGCAGGTCGTACAGGTTCTTGTCGGCGGCATCGCCTGGGTGGATCTTGTTCTGGATGCCGTCCAGGCCGGCCATCAGCAAGGCCGCGAAGGCCAGGTACGGGTTGGCCGATGGGTCCGGGAAGCGTGCTTCGATACGGCGGGCTTTCGGGCTGCCGACGTAAGGAATACGGATCGAGGCGGAACGGTTGCGCGCCGAGTAGGCCAGCATCACCGGGGCTTCGAAACCTGGGACCAGACGCTTGTAGGAGTTGGTCGACGGGTTGGTGAAGCCGTTCAGGGCCTTGCCGTGCTTGATGATGCCGCCGATGAAGTACAGGGCGGTATCGGACAGGCCGGCATAGCCTTCGCCGGAGAAGGTGTTCTTGCCGTCTTTCCAGATCGACATGTGCACGTGCATGCCCGAGCCGTTGTCGCCGTACAGAGGCTTGGGCATGAAGGTGGCGGTACGGCCGTAAGCGTCGGCAACGTTGTGCACGACGTACTTCAGGGCCTGTACTTCGTCAGCTTTCTTCACCAGGGTGTTGAACTTGACGCCGATCTCGTTCTGGCCGGCGGTCGCCACTTCGTGGTGGTGGACTTCGACGGTCTGGCCCATTTCTTCCAGGGCGTTGCACATGGCGGTGCGGATTTCGTGGTCGTGGTCGAACGGCGGAACCGGGAAGTAGCCGCCTTTCACGCCCGGACGGTGGCCTTTGTTGCCGCCTTCGACGTCAGCGCCGGTCATCCACGAGCCTTGCTCGGAGAAGATCTTGAACATCGAGCCGGAGATGTCCGACTGGAACTTCACTTCGTCGAAGATGAAGAACTCAGGCTCGGGGCCTGCGAATACGGTGTCACCGATGCCGGTGCTCTTCAGGTACTCTTCGGCGCGCTTGGCGATGCCGCGCGGGTCGCGATCGTAGCCCTGCATGCTCGACGGATCGACGATATCGCAGGTGATGATCAGGGTCGGCTCTTCGGTGAACGGGTCCAGCACGGCGGTGTCGTCGACCGGCATCAGGATCATGTCGGAGGCTTCGATGCCTTTCCAGCCAGCGATGGAGGAACCGTCGAACATCTTGCCGACTTCGAAGAAGTCTTCGTCCAGGCCATCGCGCGCCGGCATGGTCACGTGATGCTGAACGCCCTTGGTGTCCGTGAAACGCAGATCAATCCACTTGACGTCATGATCTTTGATGAGTTGAACCGACTTCGACATGTTGTCCTCCGGATGGTCTAGGGCGCAGTTGGCCGCTGCCCTGGAAAAAGGGTGTCGCTGGGCGCGGATAGTCGGCCAAGCGTACCTGCCTCACAAGGGAGCAAATTGCATGCCAGTGCCCAAAAATGGCGATGGCGGGATGAAAGGGGGCGTTGACGGGCATTTGCGAGGTTGTGGGATGGAAAGAATGCACCCTTAAGAGGCGCTTTTTGAATGTTAAGCACTATTTTGGTGCGCGCCTGAGGCCTTGTGCTGCTTTCGGGGGCCCTTTCGCGGGCAAGCCCGCTCCCACAGGATCTTCACTGGCTTCAATGATTGTGCGATCCCTGTGGGAGCGGGTTTACCCGCGAAAGGGCCGGTACAGGTGCTGCACAAGCCCCCTGCTGCATTCATCGCAAAGCTTCTGATCAAAAGTTGCTCAAACCTTGAGCGATTTCCGCTATAATTCGCGCCCCCTATTTTCGGCAGGCCCTGCGCGCGCTGTTAAACCAATGAAACTTATCGTCAAAGTCTTCCCAGAGATCACCATCAAGAGCCGGCCGGTGCGCAAGCGCTTCATCCGCCAGCTCGCCAAGAACATCCGCAACGTGCTCAAGGATCTGGATCCCGAGCTCGCGGTTGATGGTGTCTGGGACAACCTCGAGGTGGTGACCCGCGTCGAGGACGAGAAGATCCAGCGCGAGATGATCGAGCGCCTGTCCTGCACCCCGGGTATCACCCACTTCCTGCAGGTCGAGGAATACCCGCTGGGCGACTTCGACGACATCGTCGCCAAGTGCAAGCACCACTTCGGCCACCTGCTGGCCGGTAAGTACTTCGCCGTGCGCTGCAAACGCGGTGGTCACCACGACTTCACCTCGATGGACGTCGACCGCTACGTCGGCAGCCAGCTGCGCCAGCAGTGCGGCGCCGCCGGCATCGAGCTGAAGAAGCCGGAGGTGCTGGTGCGCATCGAGATCCGCGACCAGCGCCTGTACGTGATCCACAACCAGCACAACGGCATCGGTGGTTATCCGCTGGGTGCCCTGGAGCAGACCCTGGTGCTGATGTCCGGTGGCTTCGACTCCACCGTGGCGGCCTATCAGATGATGCGCCGCGGCCTGATGACCCACTTCTGCTTCTTCAACCTCGGTGGCCGCGCCCACGAACTGGGTGTGATGGAAGTGGCCCATTTCCTGTGGAAGAAGTACGGCAGCAGCCAGCGCGTGCTGTTCATCAGCGTACCGTTCGAGGAAGTGGTCGGCGAAATCCTCAACAAGGTCGACAACAGCTACATGGGCGTCACGCTCAAGCGCATGATGCTGCGCGCGGCTGCGCGCATGGCCGACCGCCTGCAGATCGACGCCCTGGTGACCGGCGAGGCGATTTCCCAAGTGTCCAGCCAGACATTGCCGAACCTGTCGATCATCGACTCGGCCACTGACAAGCTGGTGCTGCGCCCGCTGCTGGCCAGCCACAAGCAGGACATCATCGACCAGGCTACCGAGATCGGCACCGCCGATTTCGCCAAGCACATGCCCGAGTACTGCGGCGTGATCTCGGTGAACCCGACCACCCATGCCAAGCGTCACCGCATGGAGCACGAAGAGAAGCAGTTCGAGATGGAAGTGCTGGAGCGTGCCCTGGAGCGCGCCAGGTTCATTTCCATCGACCACGTGATCGATGAACTGGGCAAGGACATCGAAGTCGAGGAAGTGGCCGAGGCGCTGCCAGGCCAGATCGTCATCGACATTCGTCACCCTGATGCCCAGGAAGACGAACCCCTGGCGCTGGAAGGTATCGAAGTCCAGGCCATGCCGTTCTATGCGATCAACAGCAAGTTCAAGCATCTGGATCCCACGCGCCAGTACTTGCTGTATTGCGACAAGGGTGTGATGAGCCGTCTGCACGCACACCACCTGCTCAGTGAGGGACATGCCAATGTGCGTGTTTATCGTCCGACATAAGACGCCAGGGCTGTATGGCGGCAGCATCCGCCATCGCCCTCCCGACCGCCGGGCCCGCTGAGCCTTAAACAGTACATATTGGCCGCCTACACTGGCGGCAACCGAATCCTCTGATCGAGATACAGTTGTGATCGAAAATCTGCGTAACATCGCCATCATCGCCCACGTTGACCATGGTAAAACCACCCTGGTCGACAAACTCCTGCGCCAGTCCGGCACCCTGGAGCGTAACGAGCTCAACGACGAGCGCGTTATGGACTCCAACGACCAGGAAAAAGAGCGCGGCATTACCATTCTGGCGAAAAACACCGCCATCAACTGGAACGGCTACCACATCAACATCGTCGACACCCCCGGCCACGCCGACTTCGGTGGCGAGGTTGAGCGTGTAATGTCGATGGTCGACTCCGTGCTGCTGCTGGTCGACGCGCAAGACGGCCCGATGCCGCAAACCCGCTTCGTGACCAAGAAGGCCTTCGAAGCCGGCCTGAAGCCGATCGTCGTGATCAACAAGGTCGACCGTCCGGGCGCGCGTCCTGACTGGGTTCTGGACCAGATCTTCGACCTGTTCGACAACCTCGGCGCCACCGACGAACAGCTGGACTTCAAAGTCGTCTACGCCTCGGCCCTGAACGGCATCGCCGGCCTGGACCACACCGCCATGGGCGAAGACATGACCGCCCTGTACCAGTCGATCGTCGACAACGTACCGGCGCCGGATGTTGACCGTGAAGGCTCGTTCCAGATGCAGATCTCCGCACTGGACTACAACAGCTTCCTCGGCGTTATCGGTGTTGGCCGTATCGCCCGCGGTCGCGTCAAGCCGAACACCCCGGTTGTCGCCATCGACACCAACGGCAAGAAGCGTAACGGCCGTATCCTGAAACTGATGGGTCACCACGGTCTGCACCGTGTGGACGTCGAAGAAGCCCAGGCTGGCGACATCGTCTGCATCAGCGGTTTCGACGAGCTGTTCATCTCCGACACCCTGTGCGCCCCGGATGCGGTAGAAGCGATGAAGCCGCTGACCGTTGACGAGCCAACTGTTTCGATGACCTTCCAGGTCAACGACTCGCCGTTCTGCGGTAAAGAAGGCAAGTTCGTCACCAGCCGTAACATCAAGGACCGTCTGGACAAGGAGCTGCTGTACAACGTTGCCCTGCGCGTTCAGGAAACCGATTCCCCTGACAAGTTCAAGGTATCGGGCCGTGGTGAGCTGCACCTGTCGGTACTGATCGAAACCATGCGCCGTGAAGGCTTCGAGATGGCCGTAGGCCGTCCTGAAGTGATCATCCGCGAAGTCGACGGCGTCAAGCAGGAGCCGTTCGAGAACGTCACCATCGACATCCCTGAGGAATCCCAGGGCAAGGTCATGGAAGAGATGGGCCTGCGTAAAGGCGACCTGACCAACATGGTTCCGGATGGCAAGGGCCGTGTGCGCCTGGAATACAACATTCCAGCCCGTGGTCTGATCGGTTTCCGTAACCAGTTCCTGACCCTGACCAACGGTGCAGGCATCCTGACCTCGATCTTCGATCGCTACGACACCATGAAGTCGGGCCAGATGTCCGGCCGCCTGAACGGTGTCCTGGTTTCGGTCGAGACCGGCAAGGCACTGACCTACTCGCTGGAAACCCTGCAGGCTCGCGGCAAGCTGTTCGTTGAACACGGCCAGGAGATCTACAACGGTCAGATCATCGGCCTGAACAGCCGTGACAACGACCTGGGCGTGAACCCGACCAAAGGCAAGAAGCTCGACAACATGCGTGCTTCGGGCAAGGACGAAGTCATCGCCCTGGTTCCGCCGGTTCGCCACACCCTCGAGCAGGCCCTGGAATTCATCCAGGACGACGAGCTGTGCGAAGTCACGCCGAAGTCGATCCGTCTGCGCAAGAAGATCCTCGACGAAGGCGAGCGTACCCGCGCTGCCAAGAAAGCCAAGAACTGAGTCATTAGTTCAGGCTGAATGAAAACGCCCCCGGTCGAAAGGCCGGGGGCGTTTTTGTTTGTTTGCCTTCAGAATTCAGGGGCCGCTTTGCGGCCCTTTCGCGGCACAAGGCCGCTCCTACAGGAGATCGCGGTCCCCTGTAGGAGCGGCCTTGTGCCGCGATGGGCTGCAAAGCAGCCCCAGAATTTCAAAGGTAAAGCAGGATCAGCGGGTAGCCACCTTGGGCTTGTACGCACAATACCCCGGCCGCGGCCCGATCTTCGGGTGATTGCGACAGGTATCCGGGCGCTTGTCATAAATGGTGCACAGGCGGCTCTTGCGGTCCAGATACATGCAGTCGTCGTTGCTCATCCGGGTCAGGGTGAAGATCCCCGACTTCTGGTTGAAACGCTCGATGATGCCTTCCTTCTGCAGGCGTTTGGCCACGTTTTTCGGGGGTTCGTCTTTTTCGAACTCGTCCACCACGCCGATGCGGATCAGATCCTTGATCTTCACCTCCACCGGCAGGGTGCAGCAGGTCGAGTGGCAGCCACCGCACATGTGGCTGGCATAGCGCTGCCAGGTCTCCAGGCGGTCGACTTCGGCGGCGGCGATCAGGGTCGGTTTCATGGTTGCGGTTTTATTCTTGCAAGGGAAATCACGGTTTTGGGGCGCGCGATGATACCGGAGTTGTTCAATTTGTGAACAACCTTTTGCCGGTTTCGCCAGCGGTGGATGAAAACCGCGAACCGTCGCTGTCGCTCCGTGTCAGAGCGTCTAGGCTGAACAATCTCCCTGCGCTTTCGCCCATTTGCCCGAGGATGCCTCATGTCCCAGGAAACCGAAGCCCGTGACGAAAAGGACCATAGTGCAGAGGTGGCGGCCTTTCGCGCCGCCGTGCTGGCCAAGCTGACCTACGCGGTCGGCAAGGACCCGGAACACGCTTTCGACCACGACTGGTTCGAGGCCATCGCCCTGGCCGCCCGCGACCACATGGTCGATCACTGGATGGACCATACCCGGCGGGCCTACCGACGCAGTCAGAAGCGTGTCTATTACCTCTCCCTCGAATTCCTCATCGGTCGCTTGCTGTACGACAGCCTGAGCAACCTCGGCTACCTGGAGATCGCCCGTGAGGCGTTGCAGGGGCTGGACGTGGACCTCGAGCGCATCCGTCTGCTCGAGCCCGACGCGGCGCTGGGCAACGGCGGCCTGGGTCGGTTGGCGGCGTGTTTCATGGAAAGCATGTCGACCCTGGGCATCGCCGCCCATGGCTACGGCATTCGCTACGAGCATGGCCTGTTCCGCCAGGCGGTGGTCGATGGCTGGCAGCAGGAGCAGACCGAGAACTGGCTGGATTTCGGCAACCCCTGGGAGTTCGAGCGTGCCGAGGTGATCTACCCGATCAGCTTCGGCGGCAGCGTTGAGACCGTGCTCGAGGGCAATGGCCAGCAGCGCCAGGTCTGGTGGCCGGGCGAGACGGTGCGGGCGGTGGCCTACGACACGCCGGTGGTCGGCTGGCGCGGCTCCAGCGTCAACACCCTGCGTCTGTGGCGGGCCCGGGCCTTGGAAGAACTGCACCTGGAGCGCTTCAATGCCGGCGATCACCTGGGCGCGGTGGCCGAGGTGGCCCGCGCCGAGAGCATCTCGCGGGTGCTGTACCCGGCCGACAGCACAGAGGCCGGCCAGGAGCTGCGCCTGCGCCAGGAGTATTTCTTCGTCTCGGCCTCGCTGCAGGACCTGCTGCGCCGCCACCTGAACATGCACAAGGACCTGCTCAACCTGCCGGACGCCGCGGCTATCCAGCTCAACGACACCCACCCGTCGATCGCCGTGGCCGAACTGATGCGCCTGTTGGTGGACCAGCACGAAATCCCCTGGGACAAAGCCTGGGAGCTGACCGTCGGAACCCTGGCCTACACCAACCATACCCTGCTGCCCGAGGCCCTGGAAACCTGGCCGGTGGCGCTGATGGAGCGCATGCTGCCGCGGCACATGCAGATCATCTACCTGATCAACGCCTACCATATCGATGCCCTGCGGGCCAAAGGCCTGCACGACTTCGATGTGCTGCGCGCGGTGTCGCTGATCGAGGAGGACAACGGTCGCCGGGTACGCATGGGCAACCTGGCATTTCTCGGTTCGCACAGCGTCAACGGCGTGTCGGCGCTGCACAGCAAACTGATGAAGAGCACGGTGTTCGCCGAACTGCACAAGCTTTACCCGCAACGGATCAACAACAAGACCAACGGCATCACCTTCCGTCGCTGGCTGTACCAGTCCAACCCGCAGCTCACGGCGATGCTGATCGAGGCGTTGGGCCCGCAGGTGCTGGACGACCCGGAAGGCAAGCTCAAGGGGCTGGCGCCTTTTGCCGACAAGGCCACCTTCCGCAAGCAATTCGCCGCCCAGCGCCTGCACAGCAAGCGCGCATTGGCCAGCATCATTCAGGACCGGCTGGGGGTGACGGTCAATCCGCAGGCGCTGTTCGACGTCCAGGTCAAGCGCATCCACGAGTACAAGCGCCAGCTGCTCAACCTGTTGCATACGGTGGCGCTGTACCAGGCGATGCGCAATGACCCCGGGACCGACTGGGTACCGCGGGTGAAGATCTTCGCCGGCAAGGCGGCGGCCAGCTACCACCAGGCCAAGCTGATCATCAAGCTGGCCAACGACATCGCCCGGGTGGTCAACAACGACCCCACGGTGCGTGGCCAGCTCAAGGTGGTGTTCCTGCCCAACTACAACGTCAGCCTGGCCGAGAGCATCATCCCGGCGGCGGACCTGTCCGAGCAGATCTCCACTGCTGGCTATGAGGCGTCCGGTACCAGCAACATGAAGTTCGGCCTCAATGGCGCGCTGACCATCGGCACCCTGGATGGCGCCAATGTCGAGATGTGCGAGCAGGTGGGCGCCGAAAACATGTTCATCTTCGGCCTGACCGCCCAGCAGGTGGAGGCGCGCAAGCGCAGCGGCGATTTCGGCGCCGCCGCGGCGATTGCCGCCTCCCATCGGTTGGGCGATGTGCTGCAGGCGATCCGCAGCGGGGTGTTTTCGCCGGACGACCCGGCGCGCTACGCCGGGCTGGTGGACGGACTGATCGCCTATGACCGCTTCCTGGTATGCGCCGACTTCGATGCCTACTGGGACGCCCAGCGGCGGGTCGAGGAGCTGTGGCACGCGCCGCAGGACTGGTGGCGCATGGCAGTGCTGAACACGGCGCGGATGGGCTGGTTCTCGTCGGATCGGACCATTCGTGAGTATGCGACCGAGATCTGGAAGGCGCTGGATTGAGGTGAGGCCATTCGCGGGTAAACCCGCTCCCACAGGGACCTCACAGGTTTCAAAGCCTGCGCAGTACCTGTGGGAGCGGGTTCACCCGCGAATGAGGCAGATGCCGACTATCGGCCTGGCGCGGGCTGAACTACCGACCTAATGTGCCGTCTGACAGCCCAGGCAAGTCTCTTTGCTCGCTAGCCCGCAACTCTCCCTGTAAACTGCGGGGGTTTTTCTCCCCCTATTCCTTTCGGAGCCATACATGTCCCGCGTTACCCTGAGTCGCTATCTGATTGAGCAGACCCGCAGCAACAATACCCCTGCCGATCTGCGCTTCCTGATCGAGGTGGTGGCGCGTGCGTGCAAGGAGATCAGCCACCACGTGTCCAAGGGTGCCCTCGGCGGCGTGCTGGGCAGCATGGGCACCGAAAACGTGCAGGGCGAAGTGCAGAAGAAGCTCGACGTGATCTCCAACGACATCCTGCTCGAGGCCAACGAGTGGGGCGGCCACCTGGCCGGCATGGCGTCCGAGGAAATGGACAACGCCTACCAGATCCCGGGCAAATACCCGAAAGGCGCCTACCTGCTGGTCTTTGACCCGCTGGACGGTTCGTCGAACATCGACGTCAACGTTTCGGTCGGCACCATCTTCTCGGTACTGCGTTGCCCTAACCAGTACCTGAGCCAGAACGAAAGCCTGAACGAAGAAGCGTTCCTGCAGCCAGGCACCGAGCAGGTCGCCGCCGGTTACGCCATCTACGGCCCGCAGACCATGCTGATCCTGACCCTGGGCAACGGCGTCAAGGGCTTCACCCTGGACCGCGAGCTGGGCAGCTTCGTCCTGACCCACGAGAACATCCGCGTTCCGGAAACCACCGCCGAGTTCGCCATCAACATGTCCAACCAGCGTCACTGGGAAGCCCCGGTGCAGCGCTACGTGGGCGAGCTGCTGGCCGGCGAGACCGGTCCGCTGAAGAAGAACTACAACATGCGCTGGATCGCCTCGATGGTGGCCGACGTGCACCGCATCCTGACCCGTGGCGGCCTGTTCATGTACCCGCGCGACGCCCGTGAGCCGAGCAAGCCGGGCAAGCTGCGCCTGATGTACGAAGCCAACCCGATGTCCTTCATCATCGAACAGGCCGGCGGCGCGTCCACCAACGGTTACGAGCGCATCCTCGACATCAAGCCGGAGAGCCTGCACCAGCGCGTGTCGGTGATCCTCGGCTCGAAGGAAGAGGTCGAGCGCGTCACCGCCTACCACAAGGAGTAAGTCATGCTCGCACCTTGGCAGCCGTTGCTGGAGTGGTGGTTCGGTTGGGGCAGCAGTGCCCAGGCCGTGGCTGACGAGAAGAACACGCTGTGGTTCGGCAAGCACCATGACGCCGAAGCCCAGGCCCAGTTCGGCCACCTGGTCGAGCAGGCCCTCTCGGGCGGGCTCGACGAGTGGCAGCAGAGCCCGCAGGGCTGGCTTGGCCTGCTGATCCTGCTGGATCAGTTGCCACGCATGATCCACCGCGACACGCCGCGCGCCTTCGAAGGCGATCGGCGGGCGCAGGTGGTGGCCATGCAGGGCCTGCAGAAGGGCTGGGACTACCAGTTGCTGCCGATCCAGCGGGTGTTCGTGCTGCTGGTGCTGGAGCACGCCGAGGTGCTGGACTGGCAGAACCTGTGTGTCGAGCGTTACCAGATGCTGCTGGATGAACAGCCCGAGGCCAACCGCCGGTTGTTCGAAGGCTTCCTCGACTATGCCGAGCAGCACCAGCGGGTGATTGCCAGGTTCGGGCGCTTCCCGCACCGCAACCTGGTGCTGGAGCGGCCGAGTACCAGCGAGGAGATGGACTTCTTGCTGGAGCCTGGGTCCCGCTTCTGAATAGCCGGGCCTGCTGCGCAGGCCTTTCGCGGCACAAGGCCGCTCCTACAGGGAATCGCATCCCCCTGTAGGAGCGGCCTTGTGCCGCGATGGGCCGCAAAGCGGCCCCCAGGGCCTTCGAATCAGATCCTGAAACTCCCCACCAGATGCTTCAACCGCTCGACCTGATGCTCAAGGTCGGTGCAGGCACGCAACGTGCTCTGCAGGTTGTGCACCCCTTCCTGATTCAGCGTATTGATCTCGTTGATGTCGACATTGATCGACTCGACCACGGCCGTCTGCTCCTCGGTGGCGGTGGCCACCGACTGGTTCATGCCGTCGATCTCGCCGATGCGCTGGGTAACGCTGCCCAGGCGCTCGCCGGCCTGGTTGGCGATGCCCACGCTGCGATCGCTGTGCTGCTGGCTCTGGTTCATGGTGCTGACCGCCACCTGGGCGCCGGCCTGCAGCTCCTCGATCAGGCGCTGCACCTGCTGCGCTGAGTCCTGGGTACGGTGGGCCAGGTTGCGCACCTCGTCCGCGACCACCGCGAAGCCGCGCCCGGCCTCGCCGGCACGGGCGGCCTCGATGGCGGCGTTGAGCGCCAGCAGGTTGGTCTGCTGCGAGATGCCGCTGATCACATCGAGGATCTGGCCGATGTTCGCCGTGTGGTTGTTCAGGGTCTCGATATTGCCGCTGGCGTCGCTGATGCGCGCCGACAGCTGGTTCATCACGTCGATGGTCTCGCCGACCACCTGCTGGCCTTCCTCGGCCAGGCCGCGTGCGGCGCTGGAGTGCTGCGAGGCGAGGGCGGCGTTCTGGGCGATTTCCTGGGCGGCGGCGCCGAGCTGGTTGATCGCCGCGGCCACGCTGCTGGTGCGGCTGGATTGCTGGTCGGCGTTATGGATCGAGGCGTTGGAGGCGTTGACCACCTGGCTGGCCACGGCATTCACCTGGCCGGTGGCCGAGGCCACTTCGCGGATCGACTCGTGGATCCGCTCGACGAAGCGGTTGAACGACTGCGCCAGGCTGCCGAACTCGTCCTGGGCGTGGATGTTCAGGCGCCGGGTCAGGTCGCCCTCGCCCTCGGCGATGTCGCGCATGGCGCGGCCCATGACGTGCAGCGGCTCCATCAGCACGCGGATCAGCAGGCCGAGCAGGGCGATGATCACCACCACCGCGATCAGCGTCGCCACCACCGCCGAGGTGCGCAGCTCGCCGAGCATGGCGAAGGCCGCGTTCTGGTCCAGCACCAGCGCCACGTACCAGTCCGCCGACGGCACGCCGTCGACGTGGGTGAAGCTGATGAACTGCCGGCGGCCCTCGACCTCGACCTCTTTCAGGCCGCTGCCGATGCGCAGGTCGCTGCCGGGGTAGACATCGGCCAGGGTCTTGAGCGCCAGTTCGCCCTTGGGATGGATGAGCACCTTGCCTTCGCCGTTGACGATGAAGGCATGGCCGTGGCCGCCGAAGTCGAGGGTGTTGATCAGGTTGCTGATGGTCTGCAGGTCGGTGTCGACACCGCTCACGCCGATCATGCGCCCGCCCTGCTGCACCGGGGTGGCCAGGGTGATCACCAGCTTGCCGGCCGAGACCGAGATGTACGGCTCGGTGACGATGGTCTGGCCCGCCGTGCTGGCCGCCTTGTACCAGCCGCGCACGCGCGGGTCGTAGTCGGCGGCGCGGTTACCCACCGGCACCGACTGCATGCTGCCGTCCTGGCCGCCGAAGTAGGTGAGGATGAAGTTGCCGCTGTACACCGGCAACGCCAGGATGCGGTCGAGGCTGTTCTTGGCCGGGCCGTCGACGGCGATCTGCTGGGCCACCGAGCTCACCAGCTGGATGCGGCTGTCGAGCCAGGTGCGGATGTTGCCCGCGGTCAGGTTGCCTAGTGACTGCAACGTCGATTCAGTGTCGCTGCGCAGCGACTGGCGCTGCCGGTAGTCGTTGAACAGGACGAAGCAGGTGAAGGCGACGGCCACCACGAGGGCGGCGGCCAGCAGGATCTTGTGGCTGAACTTGAGGTTCTTGGTCATTTTTCTTGGAATCTGCGCACGGGCACGAAGGGGAGGGGTGCGGCAAAAGGCCACACCACCGCTCTATGTCGACGCTCAGGAATAAAACATTAATCGTTTGCGCGCCAGGCGACCAACGGCGCACAACGAAACCTGGGCCGCCAGGGAACCGCGGAGCCTTTTTCCCTTCTAAGCTCCCTGCAGGCCTTCGTACCTGCGTATCCACCTCCAGGAGTGTCCCTTCATGTCGTTGCGTTCCCTCGCCCTGTTGTCCTTGTGCGTCGTCCTGACCGCCTGCAGCAAGATCAACCAGGAAAACTATTCCAAGCTCAAGGCCGGCATGAACAAGGCCGAGGTCGAGCAATTGCTCGGCTCGCCCAAGGAGTGCTCCGGGGCGCTGGGCATGAGCAGCTGCACCTGGGGTGACGAGAAGAGCTTCATCAGCGTGCAGTACGCGGCGGACAAGGTCCTGATGTATTCCGGGCAGGGCCTCAAATGAGGCGTCTGCACCTGCTGCTGGGCGTGTGCCTGGTGATGCTGCTGGGTGGCTGCGCCACCTCGGCCACCGACCCGCTGGCGCCGAAGACCGCAGGTGCGGTCGACCTCAAGCGTTACCAGGGCAAATGGTTCGAGCTGGCGCGCCTGCCTATGAAGTACCAGGATGGCTGTGCCCAATCCGAAGCCCACTACAACCTCAAGCCCGACGGCACGGTCGGCGTGCTCAATCGCTGCCGCACCATGGGCGACGAGTGGCTGCGCGCCGAAGGCCATGCCACGCCGCAGGAGGCCGGGCACACCGACAAGCTGTGGGTGGAGTTCGATAACTGGTTCACCCGCCTGGTGCCGGGCGTGGCCAAGGGCGACTACTGGATCCTGTTCGTCGACGAGCGCTACCGTACGGCGATTGTCGGCAGCCCCGATCGCAAGTACCTGTGGATTCTTTCGCGTACGCCTTCGTTGCCGGCCTGGGAGCGCGAGAACCTGCTGGCCAAGGCGCGGCAGCAGGGGTATGACACCAATCGGCTGATCTGGCGAGTGTCCGACAAGCAGATTGTTGCCAGGCATTGAGCTGCAGGCAGACCCGATCCCCTGTAGGAGCGGCCTTGCCGAGGCGTCGGACCGGCCGGAAAGGGCCGCAAAGCGGCCCCGGCGATCTTTGTGTCAACACTGAGCCTGGGGCCGCTACGCAGCCCTTTCGCGGCACAAGGCCGCTCCTACAGGGACCGCGTTCAGGCTAGAAGCTGGCGTAGCACCTCGACAAACGCCAGCGCACTTTCCTCTTCCTGCCCATGCCGCCCCTGGCGCACCACCCACTGCCCGTTGACCATCACATCACGCACCTGGCGGTCGCCGCCCGCAAACAACCAGCGGTTGAGGATGGCATCGCCGTCGGCCACGGCCAGATACGGGTCCTGCCCATCGAGCACCAGCCAGTCCGCGCGCTTGCCCACGGCGAGCTCGCCGATCGGTTGGCCCAGCGCCTGGGCGCCGCCAGTCAGCGCGGCATCGTAGAGGGTACGGCCCACCATCGGCTGGTCGCCGCGATACAGCCGGTTGCGCCGCTGGTCGCGCAGGCGCTGGCCATACTCCAGCCAGCGAAGCTCCTCGACCACGCTGAGCGACACATGGCTGTCCGAGCCGATGCCCATGCGCCCGCCCTGGGCCAGGTAGTCCACCGCCGGGAAGATACCGTCGCCCAGGTTCGCCTCGGTGGTCAGGCACAGCCCGGCCACCGCGCCGCTGCGGGCCATGGCGGCGACTTCGTCGGCTTCGGCGTGGGTGGCGTGGACCAGGCACCAGCGCTGGTCGACTTCGACATGCTCGTACAACCACTGCAGCGGACGGCGGCCGCTCCAGGCCAGGCAGTCATCGACTTCCTTCTGCTGCTCGGCAATGTGGATATGCACCGGGCAGGCCGCATCACTGGCGCCCAGCACATCGGCGATCTGGCCCGGCGTCACGGCGCGCAGGGAGTGGAAGCACAGTCCCAGCGCCTGCGCCGGTTGTTGCGCCAGCAAGGGTGCAAGCTGCTGTTGCAGGCGCAGGTACTGCTCGGTGGAATTGATGAAGCGTCGCTGACCGTCGTTGGGGGCCTGGCCGCCGAAGCCGGAATGGCTGTACAGCACCGGCAGCAAGGTCAGGCCGATGCCGCTGGCACTGGCGGCGGCGCTGATGCGGCGTGACAGCTCGGCAGGGTCGGCATAGGCCTGGCCGTTCTGGTCATGGTGGACATAATGGAACTCGGCCACCGAGGTGTATCCGGCCTTGAGCATCTCGATGTACAGCTGGCGGGCGATCACCTGCAACTGCTCCGGGGTGATCCGGCCGACCAGGCGGTACATCAGCTCGCGCCAGGTCCAGAAGCTGTCGTTGGGGTTGCCGGCCACTTCCGCCAGCCCCGCCATGGCCCGCTGGAACGCGTGCGAGTGCAGGTTGGGCATGCCCGGCAGCAACGGCCCGGCCAGGCGCTCGGCGCCATCGGCGCTGGCATCGGCCTCGATTGAGGCCAGTCGGCCGTCGGCGGCGACCTCCAGGCGGACATTGCGGGCCCAGCCCGAGGGCAGCAGGGCGCGTTCGGCGAAGTAGGCGGACATCGGTGAAATCCTGTTATTGTTAACTTGTATATACATATACAGCCGTTTGCCTGCCGGGTAAACTCCGGCAAGCTACCGTTCACTCCAACCGCACAAGGATTCAACGCCGTGCCGACACTTCCTGTCTCCGCGCTGGTTGCCCAGATGGGCGAAGGGCCGGCGCCGCTCTACGCCCGGGTGAAACAGATGATCATCCAGCAGATCGAGAGCGGCAGCTGGCCGCCTCATCATCGGGTGCCCTCGGAGAGCGAACTGGTCAGCGAGCTGGGCTTCAGCCGCATGACCATCAACCGCGCGCTGCGCGAGCTGACCGCCGAGGGCCTGCTGGTGCGCATGCAGGGTGTCGGCACCTTCGTCGCCGAGCCCAAGACCCGCTCGGCGCTGTTCGAGGTCAACAACATCGCCGACGAAATCGCCGGCCGTGGCCACCAGCATAGCTGCCAGGTGATCACCCTGGCCGAGGAGGCCGCTGGCTCCGAGCGCGCCCTGGCACTGGACATGCGCGAAGGCCAGCGGGTGTTCCACTCGTTGATCGTGCATTACGAGAACGGCGTGCCGGTGCAGATCGAGGACCGCTACGTCAACGCCGCCATCGCCCCGGACTACCTCAAGCAGGATTTTACCCGGCAGACGCCCTACGCCTACCTGTCGCAGGTCGCGCCGCTCACCGAAGGCGAGCATGTGGTCGAGGCCATCCTCGCCGAGCCTGAAGAATGCACGCTGTTGCAGATCGAGCGGGGCGAGCCGTGCCTGCTGATCCGCCGCCGCACCTGGTCGGGACGCCAGCCGGTGACCGCCGCGCGCCTGATCCACCCCGGTTCCCGTCACCGTCTGGAAGGACGATTCAGCAAATGACTCAGTTGCAGCTGTTGCGTGCGCGGGATTATCCGCGCATGCCCTGGAAGAACGGTGGTGGCTTCACCGAAGAGATCACCCGCGATGTCGGCGACAGCCTGGACGGTTTCGGCTGGCGCCTGTCGATTGCCGATATCGAGGAGTCCGGTGGCTTTTCCACCTTTGCCGGGTACCAGCGGATCATCACCGTATTGCAGGGCGACGGCATGCGGTTGCTGGTCGACGGCCAGGCCAGCCGGCCGCTGTTGCCGTTCGATGCGTTCGCCTTCAGTGGCGAGAGCCAGGTCAGTTGCAAGCTGCTGGGTGGGGCGATTCGCGATTTCAACCTGATCTATGCGCCGCAGCGCTATCGGGCGCGGTTGCAGTGGTTCGATGGCGGCAACCGGGTGTTCAGTTCGGCGTCGACGCTGTTGCTGTTTGCCGCCGGCAATCATGTCGAGGTGGGGCTGGCCGGGGAGGGTGCGCAGCAGCTTGGGCGGTATGACTGCCTGCGGATCGATGGCAGCGAGGGGTTGCTGGAGCTGGATGTGCAGGGGCGGTTCTGCCTGATAGAGCTCATTACACGTTGAGATAGCCGGGGCCGCTACGTGAGCCTTTCGCGGCACAAGGCCGCTCCTACAGGATTGCGCGGGACCTGTAGGAGCGGCCTTGTGCCGCGAAAGGGTCGCGTAGCGGCCCCATTTGCATTTGATGAATCCCGAGGAATGGTCGGTTTTTTTTGGTTGCCTATGCTTGTACATACAAGTAAAGGTGTGTTTGTATATCGCCACGACACACACACATGCCGTCGGACGACCGCAGAGGACATCCCCGTGACTGACAACAACAAATACCGTGACGTAGAAATCCGTGCCCCGCGTGGCAACAAGCTGACCGCCAAGAGCTGGCTGACCGAAGCCCCGCTGCGCATGCTGATGAACAACCTCGACCCGCAGGTCGCCGAAAACCCGAAAGAGCTGGTGGTGTACGGCGGCATCGGCCGCGCCGCGCGCAACTGGGAGTGCTACGACAAAATCGTCGAGACCCTGACCCGCCTGGAAGACGACGAAACCCTGCTGGTGCAGTCGGGCAAGCCGGTCGGCGTGTTCAAGACCCACAGCAACGCCCCGCGCGTGCTGATCGCCAACTCCAACCTGGTGCCGCACTGGGCCAACTGGGAACACTTCAACGAGCTGGACGCCAAGGGCCTGGCCATGTACGGCCAGATGACCGCCGGCAGCTGGATCTACATCGGCAGCCAGGGCATCGTCCAAGGCACCTACGAAACCTTCGTCGAGGCCGGTCGCCAGCACTACAACGGCAGCCTGAAAGGCAAGTGGGTACTGACCGCGGGCCTCGGTGGCATGGGCGGCGCCCAGCCACTGGCCGCGACCCTGGCCGGCGCCTGCTCGCTGAACATCGAGTGCCAGCAGAGCCGCATCGATTTCCGCCTGGAAACCCGCTACGTCGATGAGCAGGCCAAGGACCTGGACGACGCCCTGGCGCGCATCGCCAAGTACACCGCCGAAGGCAAGGCCATCTCCATCGCCCTGCACGGCAACGCCGCCGAGATCCTGCCGGAGCTGGTCAAGCGTGGCGTGCGCCCGGACATGGTCACCGACCAGACCAGCGCCCACGACCCGCTCAACGGCTACCTGCCGGCCGGCTGGACCTGGGAGCAATACCGCGACCGCGCCCAGACCGACCCGGCTGCGGTGGTCAAGGCCGCCAAGCAATCGATGGCCGTGCACGTCAAGGCCATGCTCGACTTCCAGGCGCAAGGCATCCCGACTTTCGACTACGGCAACAACATCCGCCAGATGGCCAAGGAAGAAGGCGTGGCAAACGCTTTCGATTTCCCGGGCTTCGTACCGGCCTACATCCGCCCGTTGTTCTGCCGCGGTGTCGGCCCGTTCCGTTGGGCCGCGCTGTCCGGCGACGCCGAGGACATCTACAAGACCGACGCCAAGGTCAAGGAACTGATCCCGGACGACGCTCACCTGCACCGCTGGCTGGACATGGCCCGCGAGCGCATCAGCTTCCAGGGCCTGCCAGCGCGTATCTGCTGGGTCGGCCTGGGTCTGCGTGCCAAGCTCGGCCTGGCGTTCAACGAAATGGTGCGCAGCGGCGAGCTGTCGGCGCCGGTGGTGATCGGTCGCGACCACCTGGACTCGGGCTCGGTATCCAGCCCCAACCGCGAAACCGAAGCCATGCGCGACGGCTCCGACGCGGTCTCCGACTGGCCGCTGCTCAACGCCCTGCTCAATACTGCGGGCGGCGCCACCTGGGTTTCGCTGCACCACGGCGGTGGCGTGGGCATGGGCTTCTCCCAGCACTCGGGCATGGTCATCGTCTGCGACGGTACCGATGAAGCCGCCGAGCGTATCGCCCGCGTGCTGACCAACGACCCGGGGACCGGCGTGATGCGCCACGCCGATGCCGGTTACCAGATCGCCATCGACTGCGCCAAGGAGCAGGGCCTGGACCTGCCGATGATCACCGGCTGATCGGCGCGCTTTGGATCGCACCCTGTACGGGTGATACTGAACAACAAGAAGGGGCCCTGCGCGGCCCCATGCGATTGGAGTAGCGAAGTGACCGAATTGACCCTCAAGCCCGGCACCCTGACCCTGGCCCAACTGCGCGCCATCCATGCCGCCCCCGTGCGCCTGCAGCTGGATGCCAGCGCCGCGCCGGCCATCGACGCCAGCGTTGCCTGCGTCGAACAGATCATCGCCGAAGACCGCACCGCCTACGGCATCAACACCGGTTTCGGCCTGCTGGCCTCGACCCGCATTGCCAGCCATGACCTTGAGAACCTGCAGCGTTCGCTGGTGCTGTCCCACGCCGCCGGTATCGGCGCGCCGCTGGACGACAGCCTGGTGCGCCTGATCATGGTGCTGAAGATCAACAGCCTCAGTCGTGGCTTCTCCGGTATCCGCCGCAAGGTCATCGACGCGCTGATCGCCCTGGTCAACGCCGAAGTCTATCCACACATCCCGCTCAAGGGCTCGGTCGGCGCTTCCGGTGACCTGGCACCGCTGGCGCACATGTCGCTGGTGCTGCTGGGCGAGGGCAAGGCCCGCTACCAGGGCCAGTGGCTGCCTGCCACCGAGGCCCTGGCCGTCGCTGGCCTGGAGCCACTGACCCTGGCCGCCAAAGAGGGCCTGGCCCTGCTCAACGGTACCCAGGCCTCCACCGCCTACGCCCTGCGCGGCCTGTTCCAGGCCGAAGACCTGTACGCCGCGGCCATCGCCTGCGGCGGCCTGACCGTGGAAGCGGCACTGGGTTCGCGCTCGCCGTTCGATGCGCGTATCCATGAAGTGCGTGGCCAGCGCGGCCAGATCGACACCGCCGCCTGCTTCCGCGACCTGCTGGGCGACACCAGCGAAGTGTCGCTGTCGCACAAGAACTGCGACAAGGTCCAGGACCCGTACTCCCTGCGCTGCCAGCCACAGGTCATGGGTGCCTGCCTGACCCAGATCCGCCAGGCCGCCGAAGTGCTCGGTATCGAAGCCAACGCCGTGTCGGACAACCCGCTGGTGTTCGCCGCCGAAGGCGACGTGATCTCTGGCGGCAACTTCCACGCCGAGCCCGTGGCCATGGCCGCCGACAACCTGGCCCTGGCGATCGCCGAGATTGGCTCGCTGAGCGAGCGCCGCATCTCGCTGATGATGGACAAGCACATGTCCCAGCTGCCGCCGTTCCTGGTGGAAAACGGCGGGGTCAACTCCGGCTTCATGATCGCCCAGGTCACCGCTGCCGCGTTGGCCAGCGAGAACAAGGCCTTGTCGCACCCGCACAGCGTTGACAGCCTGCCAACCTCGGCCAACCAGGAAGACCATGTGTCGATGGCCCCGGCCGCCGGCAAGCGCCTGTGGGAAATGGCCGAGAACACCCGTGGCGTGCTGGCCATCGAATGGCTGGGCGCCTGCCAGGGCCTGGACCTGCGCAAGGGGCTGAAGACTTCGGTCAAGCTGGAGCAGGCGCGCCAGGCGCTGCGCAAGGACGTGCCGCACTATGACCGCGACCGTTTCTTCGCACCGGATATCGAGGTGGCGTCCGAGCTGCTGGCCAAAGGTACCTTGACCGGCCTGCTGCCGGCTGGGGTCCTGCCTAGCCTGTAACACCGTCGGGGGCCGCTTTGCGGGCCTTTCGCGGCGCAAGGCCGCTCCTACACAGGCAATGCGTTCCCCTGTAGGAGCGGCCTTGTGCCGCGATGGGCTGCGCAGCAGCCCCCCTCATTCTCACGACCAGAACAACAATAAGGACGTGACATGCAACAAGCTCAAGGTCTCAAGCGCGGGCTATCGGCCCGGCATATCCGTTTCATGGCGCTCGGTTCGGCAATCGGTACCGGGCTTTTCTACGGTTCGGCCTCGGCCATCCAGATGGCCGGCCCGGCCGTGCTGCTGGCCTACCTGATCGGCGGCGCCGCCGTATTCATGGTCATGCGCGCCCTCGGCGAGATGGCCGTGCACAACCCGGTGGCCGGCTCCTTCGGCCACTACGCCAGCACCTACCTCGGCCCGATGGCCGGCTTCATCCTCGGTTGGACCTACGCCTTCGAGATGGTCATCGTCGCCATCGCCGACGTCACCGCCTTCGGTATCTACATGGGCTTCTGGTTCCCCGAGGTCGCCCGCTGGATCTGGGTACTGGGCATCGTCTTTCTGATCGGCGGCCTGAACCTGTGCAACGTGCGGGTCTTCGGCGAGATGGAGTTCTGGCTGTCGCTGCTCAAGGTCGGCGCAATCGTCGCGATGATTCTCGCGGGCCTTGGCATCATGGCTTTCGGCTTCAGCCAGGTGGGCACCGGGCACGCGGTCGGGGTGAGCAACCTGTTCGACCATGGCGGCTTCATGCCCAATGGCGTCAGTGGCCTGATCGCCTCGTTCGCGGTGGTGATGTTCGCCTTCGGCGGCATCGAGATCATCGGCGTCACCGCAGGTGAAGCGAAAGACCCTCAGCGCGTCATCCCCAAGGCAATTAACGCCGTGCCGCTGCGCATCCTGCTGTTCTACGTGCTCACCCTGTTCGTGCTGATGTGCCTGTATCCGTGGCCGCAGATCGGCAGCCAGGGCAGCCCGTTCGTGCAGATCTTCAGCAACCTGGGGATCGGCTCGGCCGCAGCCGTGCTCAATATCGTGGTGATCTCGGCGGCGATTTCGGCGATCAACAGCGACATCTTCGGTGCCGGGCGCATGATGTACGGCCTGGCCCAGCATGGCCAGGCACCGCGTGGCTTCGGCAAACTGTCGAAACACGGCGTGCCATGGATGACCGTGGTGGTGATGGGCGCGGCGCTGCTGGTCGGTGTTCTGCTCAACTACCTGATCCCGGAAAACGTGTTCCTGCTGATTGCCTCGATCGCCACCTTCGCCACCGTGTGGGTGTGGCTGATGATCCTGGTCACCCAGGTCGCCATGCGCCGCAGCATGAGCCGCGAGCAAGTCGCCCAGCTCAAGTTCCCGGTACCCTTCTGGCCCTATGGCCCGGCCCTGGCCATTGCCTTCATGGTGTTCATCTTCGGTGTGCTCGGCTACTTCCCCGATACCCAGGCGGCGTTGATCGTCGGGGTGATCTGGGTGGTGTTCCTGGTGGCGTCCTACCTGCTGTGGTGCAAGCCGCGCGCGGGTGGTGGCGAGCCGCTCCGGGAGCCTGCCGAGCTGCACCGTTAAGCTTACAAGGAGATCCTGATGAGAACCCTCTGGCAGCACTGCCACGCCGCGACCATGACCGAGGGCCGCTACGCGGTCATCGAGGACGCGGCGATCGTCACCAGCGCTGGCCTGATCGAGTGGATCGGTCCCCGCGCTGATGTGCCGCCGGTCGAAGCCGACCGCGTCGTCGACCTGGGCGGTGCCTGGGTCACCCCCGGGCTGATCGACTGCCACACCCACGCGGTGTTCGGCGGCAACCGCAGCGGCGAGTTCGAGCAGCGCCTGCAGGGCGTCAGCTATGCCGAAATCGCCGCCCAGGGCGGCGGTATCGCCAGCACCGTGCGGGCCACCCGCGCGGCCAGCGAGGACGAGCTACTGGCCAGTGCCCGCCAGCGGGTTCAGGCGCTGATGCGCGACGGCGTGACCACGATCGAGATCAAGTCCGGCTACGGCCTGGACCTTGAGAACGAACGCAAGATGCTGCGCGTCGCCCGGCGCCTGGGCGAGGAGCTGCCGGTCACCGTGCGCAGTACCTGCCTGGCCGCCCACGCGCTGCCGCCGGAATACGCGGGCAGGGCGGACGACTACATCGACCATATCTGCGAGCAGATGCTCCCGGCGTTGGCCGCCGAGGGGCTGGTGGACGCGGTGGACGCCTTCTGCGAACACCTGGCGTTCTCCCCGGTCCAGGTCGAGCGCTTGTTCATCAAGGCGCGTGAGCTGGGGCTGCCGGTCAAGCTGCACGCCGAGCAGTTGTCGTCGCTGCACGGCTCGAGCCTGGCGGCCCGCTACCAGGCGCTGTCGGCCGATCACCTGGAGTTCATGACCGAGGAAGACGCCATCGCCATGGCCGAGGCCGGCACCGTCGCGGTGCTGCTGCCAGGGGCGTTCTACTTCCTGCGCGAAACCCAGTTGCCACCGATGGACGCCCTGCGCCGACACGGCGTGAAGATCGCCCTGGCCAGTGACCTCAACCCCGGCACTTCGCCGGGTCTGTCGCTGCGTCTGATGCTGAACATGGGCTGCACCTGTTTCCGCATGACCCCCGAGGAAACCCTGGCCGGCGTCACCGTGCATGCCGCCACGGCGCTGGGGCTGGGCGACAGCCACGGCTCGTTGGAAGTGGGCAAGGTGGCGGACTTCATCGCCTGGCAAATCGAACGCCCGGCCGACCTCAGCTACTGGCTCGGCGGCGACCTGCCCAAGCGCGTGGTACGCCTGGGCCATGAAATATCCAACTGAAGGGTAGCTTCGTGGGAGCGGGCTTGTCCCGCGATACCGGCGAGGCCGGTGCCCTTCATCGCGGGGCAAGCCCGCTCCCACGAAGGTCAATCAGATACGCTGTAGGAGTCATATGGACAAGGTATTGAGTTTCCACCAGGGCCGGTTGCCATTGCTGATCAGCATGCCCCACGCCGGGCTGGGTCTGACCGACAAGGTGCGTGACGGTTTGGTCGACCAGGCACGCAGCCTGCCGGACACCGACTGGCACATTCCACGCCTGTACGACTTCGCCCGTGACCTGGGCGCAAGTGTAGTGGCGGCGGAGTATTCGCGCTTCGTCATCGACCTGAACCGCCCGGACGACGACAAGCCGCTGTACGCCGGCGCCACCACCGGCCTGTACCCGGCGACATTGTTCGACGGCGAGCCGTTGTTCAAGGATGGCCAGGTGCCGAGCGCCGACGAGCGGGCGACGTACCTGGAAGGGATCTGGCGCCCGTACCACGACACGATTCGTTGCGAGCTGGAGCGCCTGCGAGCAGAGTTCGGCTATGCGCTGCTGTGGGACGCCCATTCGATCCGTTCGCTGATCCCGCATCTGTTCGACGGCAAACTGCCGGACTTCAACCTCGGTACCTTCAACGGCGCCAGTTGCGATCCCGAGCTGGCCAAGCGGCTGCAGGGCGTGTGCGCCGAGTTCCCGCACTACAGCCATGTGCTCAACGGCCGCTTCAAGGGTGGACACATCACCCGCCACTACGGTGACCCGTCCCGACAGATCCATGCCGTGCAACTGGAGCTGGCGCAGAGCACGTACATGAATGAAGTCGAGCCGTTCGCCTATCGCCAGGACCTGGCACAACCGACCCAGGCCGTCCTGAGACGGTTGCTGGAGACGGTCCTTACGTGGGGCCGGGAGCGATACGGGCGCTAGCGCTCAACTGCGATCCGGATTGGCCAGCGTGGTCAGTTCACGGATCAGGTGCCGTTCCCGTGCCTGCTTGTCGTTCTCCAGCGCTTCGTACTCGGGCGCCAGTTCATCGAGGCTTTGCGGGGACTCGTCCAGGGCGTTGACCTGCGCCCTGTACTGCTGCTCGATGGCGTCGAAGCGTGCTGCGTAGGTCAGTCGCAGGTATCGGCACCATTGGTCATTGCTCGCGGCATACCCCAGGAACGACTCACCCTGCTCATCCCGGTGTACCTGGTCCATCGCCGCTGTCAGCTCGCTGCGGCTGACATCGGCAAAGGCCTCGTAGAGCATGTTGTCGTCGGGCACACCTAGTTTCAGCTCCTGATTCAGTCCGCGGCGATAGGCCAGGCGCACCTCCGCCTCGTCCCGGCCCTTGGCTTTGTCGCGGGCGATCTCATCCAGTCGGTACAGGCGATAGAGGCGCGTGAGCTCTTGGTAAAGCGTGTGTTCCGTATCGCCTGCGGTTCTCAGCAGGTTACGACTGTCGATCAGCAGCTCGATGTTCTGGAACACCAGTAGTGCCCCGTCGTGGCAGGTCTGGCTGCCGGTGTCCGGTTGCACCAGTGCCTCCTGCGCGATGGCGTTGAACAGCGCGCGTTCTTCCGGCCTGACCAGCGCCTTGATCAGGACCATGCGCACGCGCTGGCAGAAGGACGGCCGGCTGACGCCATTGCGAAAGGGCGCTGACTGCTGCAGGCGCCCGACCAGCGACAGCAGGTTGCCCGCATCGCCTGCCTGTTCCAGTTGCTGCCAGGTATCGCGCAGTGCTTCGTTTTCCAGCTGTGCGCCTTGCAGCCAGGCCTCCAGGCGTGGCTGGTCATCGGCAAGGGGAAGGATTGGATTATGCAGGTGCCCCCCCGCCAGTTCTTCATCCGAAGACGTCGCGGTCAGCAAGTCATCGGGCAGGCTCATGGCGAAGGTGAAGTTGCGCTGGGTGTCCGAGGAGGTGCGCGCACGGAACATGGTGCTGCGGCTCAATGGGTTGTCGAACAGGGCGATCGACGACACGGGGAAGTCGTGATCGAGGTTGCTGAAGATGTGTTCGGGTAGTTCGGTCAAGCGGTTCTCGCTCAGGTCGAGCAGTTCCAGCGGCAGCAGGCTGTTCAGCCAGGCGGGCCACTGTTCGATACCCATGTTGTTCAGCTCGAGCCGAGTCAGGTTGCGCAAGGTCTCGGGCACCTGGGTGATTGTGCCCAGGCGGTTGCCGGCCAGTTCCAGTGTGCTGAGGTTGCCCAGTGCGCCGAAGATGGCGAGCACGTTGTCATCGATCATCAGCCCCATGTCGCGCAAGGACAGGTAGACGAGCCGGGGCAGGCGCAGGAGTGCTGTCGGCAGCGCCTGGTTCGGCTGGGTGTGTTCGACGAGGCTGAGGTTTTCCACCAGGGGGAAGCGTCGCAGGAAATCATCCAGCTGGGCGCTCGTGCTGCTGATCCGGGCTAGCGACAGGCTGCGCACGCGATCGTGGAAGAAGGACGGAAGTTGCGACGGGAAATGCTCCAGGGCGATGTTTTCCAGGCGCAGCGTGGTCTGGCGCATGCCCAGTTCCTGGTTGCGCCAGAAGTTGTTGATGCTGACCCCGATCCGGTTGCGCATGGCCATGGCGGCCTGGCTCAGCGGCGCCGTCGAACTTGAGGCGTTGGCCCAGCTGTCGAGGGCGTCGCGCAGTGCTTCACGCTGCTGAGTGTAGCGGCGCAGGCGGGCGTTCAGGGACGATGAAATGTCGGCATGGATCCGTCCGGCCAGGCCCTGTTGATTGAGCAGGATGCGCAGCAGCTGATCCTCGATGATGGGATTGCCTTCCAGGGCAATGACCGAGTGGGTGGCAAGGTCCGGTTCGTTGCTCATGAGAAAGCTCGGCAGTGAGCGGATACGGTTGTCGCGTAGCGAGACCTCCCTGATGCGGGTCAGAGGGCGTGGCCTCAGTCCCTGGGGCCAGTGGTCGAGGTCCATGCGTTCGAGGCCCAGGTAGTCCAGCGTCAGGCCTTCGAAGGCCTGGTAGCTGTGCGATAACAGCCGATTGCCGTCCAGCGTGAGGCGCCGAAGGTGGGGCAACGCTCTCAGGCTTTCGATCTCCCTGCTCGACAATGCCAGGTTCAGGTTGGTGATGCTGAGGGATTCGAGCGCCGGAAGGCGGCGGGTGATCGAGCTGAGGTCGTACAGGAAGTTGGAGGCGGGTGCGTTGTCGACATAAGGTCGGGTCACCTCCAGCGAGCGTAAGCCTGGGAACTGTTGGAACAGACTGGTCAGCTGGCGCTCGCGCCGTCCCAGGCTCGAAGCGCTGCCGTGGGACGGGTCGATGAGCTGAAGATGCCTGACACTTTCGCCAAAGAACGTGGGCAGGTCGGACGGGAAGGTGTCCAGTGCGATCTGCTCCAGACGCAATGGTGTCGCCTCGTGGGGTGTCACAGGCAGGGCATTGTCATACCAGTGCTGGATGATCCGCTCATGCAGCGTGTCGATCGCTTCGCTGTCCTGCCCGGCTGTGGCGGTTGTCGCTCGTCGCCATGCGGCCAGCGTGTCGCGCAAGGTCGTGTGCCGCTCCAGCAATGCCTGCAGGCGTATGTTTATCTCGCTTCGGCTCAGTCCGCTGCCTTCCAGGTCGGCCAGTATCTGGTCGGCCGTACGCGTCGTATGCAGGGGCAGGCCGGTTTCCCTGATCATGCGCAGCAGGGTATGGCGGGTGAAGCCGCCTCCAGTGCCGCCATGGCCGCCCATCGGGTATCCCAGGCGGCCGTCGGCCAGACGCATCGGCGAGTGGAAGCCCTGGCGCACGGGCTGCATGCGCAACACCTTGCGCAACGCCTCGCGCGAAAGTCGAGGCATCTGGCGAAGCAGGCGCTTGAGTGCTTGCGTGTAGCTCACTCCCAGGTTACCCAGTACGCTGATTGCGG
The DNA here is from genome assembly GCF_016861355.2 of Pseudomonas sp. RtIB026. NCBI lineage: Bacteria > Pseudomonadati > Pseudomonadota > Gammaproteobacteria > Pseudomonadales > Pseudomonadaceae > Pseudomonas > Pseudomonas sp. RtIB026. Next base: position 1,155,333 of record NZ_AP023348.2, read on the forward strand.
GTGTCGGCAGGGCTTTCATCAGCGCACTGTAGAGCGTGTCGTGAAGCCTCTCCGAGGCTTCTGGGGCACTGCTGCCGTCAACGATGTATCCATTGGTCGTGCTGAAAATGGTGGCGTTGGGCTCGGCGGTCTGTGCTCCGATTCGTGTGCGCTCGGCGGGCCAGTGCAGGTGTTGCTCAAGATCGATGACCGTATCGGCGGGCCAGCCGGGAAGCTGTTCCAGCGTATGCAAGATCAAGCGGTCAGTGTCCCAGTTGCGCACCGTGTTTAGATATAGCCCTTCATAGGCGCGGGCCAGGCGCACCTGCTGCTGGTAGGTGCGAGCCTCTGCACCAAGGCGGGCGTGGACCCTGCCTTTATCCAGACCCTGCAGCTCCTCCAGGCTGGCATTGCGCAACAGCTCTTCGATGACCGGAAGCGGCAGCTGTGGATAACGTTGCCGCAGGGTGGCGCCGCGGGCGGTGGGCCTGGCGTACAAAAGGTCGTAGCGCTTCTGGAACGTCTTGCGCAGCATGTTTGGCTCCGTCACCGAGGTGCGCAGTTCCTGATCCAGCTTGAAACGAGACAGCGTGTCTTCCAGCAACGCCGGCAAGCGCAGGTTCTGGCTGACGGTTCGACGCAACATGGACTCATCCGTGCCGCTGACGTCGAGGATCCGGGTCAGGGTGGCTTCGTCGAACCCAGCGGTCAGTTGTCCTGCCCGACCGGCCAACTGCTTCAATGGCCATGCCTGTGGTCGGTCCAGTTCATGCAGCCAGGCGCCTGCACCATTGTGGCGCAATCGAGGCTGGTAGCCTTGGGGACTTTGTGGTTTTTCGATGACGTAGGCGTGGGGCGCAGCAATGGGTTTGACCGAGAACAGGCGGTCTTCCAGCGCCAACCAGATCTTGCCTGCGTGGTGGTACAAGCCGAATTCATCCGCTTTCAAGCCTGCAGGCAGCACGATGTCATGGGCAAATGGCTTCAGGTCCGGGGACCAGAGGCGGACCTCGCCGTCAGGCCTGCGCACCGGCTCCAGTTCTTCGACAAATGAAGGCGTCTCGACAGTGATTTTCTCGACGGCAGGTTTTCCGCCGCTCGCCTCCCAGACGCCCAGTGCCGCCAACTGGGCAACGTTTTCAACCACGTCCACCAGGTAGGCCAGGGCCTGCTGCCTGTCGCCCTGCGCCCAGCTGGCGAACCCTTCGTATACTTCATGCCCCAGTTGCAGTGCCGTCAGTCCCAGCATCACCGGACCAAGGGCCGGTACGAAGAAACTGCCCAAGGCCAGGGCGTTGAAGGCCAGGCCGGTGTAGTACGCCAGTTGTTTCTGCGCGGTTATCTGATCCTCCGTCGCGGTGGGGACCGCGTGGAACAGGGCATCGTCCCTGAACCTTTGACGTTTCTGTGCGACCAGCGCCTCGCGCAGGCCTTGCCCGAAGGGCTGCTGTGCCACCGTCACTCGGGCGTCTGGATCGCGCACACGGTTTACCGTACCGCCGTACTGGCCCGGAAAGACCTTTGAGGTACTCCAGTCCACCGGTTGCAGGCAGTCCAGCAATTGGGTGAGAAAGGCATTGCTGTCGCATGCCGGCACGCTGTCGAGCAGTTGCAGTCGGGTCATGGCCCCCAGCTGTTCGCGCAGGTAGGCCTGCAGCGCCTCGGCGGTGGCGTGGTGCTTCAAGGGGATTCGCGCGCCGGGCAGATAGGTGACCAGCCAACCCTGGAAGGGCAGTTGGAACGCAGGGTAGCGCGACGGCAGGCTAGGGCCCGTTTCTACACCGAAGATCAAGGCGCCTGTTACCGAGCTGCCGAACAGCTGCAGGAAGGTCGCGCCCAGCGGACGGCCCTCGTACTCGGCCTCGCCGTGTTCGACCAGCTTGAGCAAGGCCTTATACAGCGGCTGTTCGAGCCTTTCGCCCAGATAAGCCCTGTGCAGCTCCAGGCGCAGGGTGCTCAGTTCCGCGTCGCCGAATACCTTGGCCGTCTGCGGATCCGCCTGGCAGGCCGTTTCGATCAGCGCCTGGTACTGACCACCGATATCCAGCTCGCGGGATAATGCCGCGAATTCGCTCGGCGAGATCTCGACCTGGTTGCCGCTGGGCACCACGCCCACGAACGCATTGCTGTCGAGCACCCTTGAGCTGAGCCTGGCGGTATCCAGCCCACCAGGCAGCGCCTGTTCGGCCTCGAAGTTCTGCAAGGCGCTGTGCAGCAAGGACTGCGTGGCTCGTCTGAACGACCGTGCTGCCTGAACGATCGGGTCGCCGTGGGAGGCGTCCTGATAAGCCTCGGCCCGGCGGGCGTTGAACAGATAGGTCTTGTTCACGTCCAGTTGCAGATGGAAGCGCTGCTTGATCGCCTGGGTCAGCTGCTGCGTGGCGAACTGCCGTAGATCGGGTAGCTGCTTGAGCAGCCTGGTCACCTCATCCTGGGTCTGTCGATGGGTGCCATATTCCTGTACCAGCTGTCGGGCGATGTCCGGGTGCGCCAGGCAAGCCTTGTCGAACCAGGCGTTTGGTTGGCTCAGGGCATTGCGCATGTGGGCATGGGCCGGCTTTGCGACGTGCTTCAGCCAGTCAGGCATCTTGTCGGCGATCAGCCGCTTCGACAGTGAACCTATGGGTTCGTCCGTTACTGGCGCGCCAGCGACGCCGTTGTTGTTGACGCTCATGGTGGGGCCTCGATGGAAGGGAGGCCCGGATGGTATGGACTGTGCCGCCGACCAAGGACATAACATGATCTGGCCGTAGAACCCGTCCGCATGCATCGCACCCAGCACGAGAGCATGCTCAAAGCGCAATTCAGGTTTATGATGCCAGGCGGCAGACAATATCCTCACACGGAGTGCGCGATGCAGACCCTCTACCCGCAGATCAAACCCTACGCCCGGCACGATCTGGCCGTGGAAGCGCCGCATGTGCTGTATGTCGATGAGAGCGGCTCGCCGGAAGGTCTGCCCGTGGTGTTCATCCACGGTGGCCCGGGCGCGGGCTGCGATGCCCAGAGCCGCTGCTACTTCGACCCCAACCTGTACCGCATCGTCACCTTCGACCAGCGCGGCTGCGGCCGCTCCACGCCGCACGCGAGCCTGGAGAACAACACTACCTGGCACCTGGTCGAGGACCTGGAGCGCATTCGCGAGCACCTCGGCATCGACAAGTGGGTGCTGTTCGGCGGTTCCTGGGGTTCCACCCTGGCCCTGGCCTACGCCCAGAAGCACCCCGAGCGGGTGCATGGCCTGATCCTGCGCGGCATCTTCCTGTGCCGCCCGCAGGAGATCCACTGGTTCTACCAGGAAGGCGCCAGCCGGCTGTTCCCCGACTACTGGCAGGACTACATCGCACCGATCCCGCCGGAGGAACGCGGCGACCTGGTCAACGCCTTCCACAAGCGCCTGACCGGCAACGACCAGATCGCCCAGATGCATGCCGCCAAGGCCTGGTCCACCTGGGAGGGCCGCACCGCGACCCTGCGCCCGAACCCGCTGGTGGTCGACCGCTTCTCCGAGCCGCAGCGCGCCCTGTCGATCGCTCGCATCGAGTGCCATTACTTCACCAACAACGCTTTCCTCGAGCCAGACCAGCTGATCCGCGACATGCCGAAGATCGCTCACCTGCCGGCGATGATCGTGCATGGCCGCTACGACGTGATCTGCCCGTTGGACAACGCCTGGGAGCTGCACCAGGCCTGGCCGAACAGCGAGCTGAAGGTGATCCGCGACGCCGGCCACGCCGCCTCCGAGCCCGGCATCACCGACGCCCTGGTGCGCGCCGCCGACCAGATGGCCCGGCGCCTGCTCGACCTGCCCCTGGAAGAAGCATGAAGGGGCTGATTCAGCGTGTGCGTGGCGCGCGGGTGGAAGTGGCAGGGGAGATTGTCGGCGCCATCGACCAGGGGTTGCTGGCGCTGGTGGCGGTCGAGCCTGAAGATTCGCCCGAGCATGCCGACAAGCTGTTGCACAAACTGCTGAACTACCGGGTGTTCAGCGACGAGCAGGGCAAGATGAACCGCTCGCTCAAGGATGTCGGTGGCGGCCTGCTGCTGGTGTCGCAGTTCACCCTGGCCGCCGACACCCGCAACGGCATGCGCCCGAGCTTTTCCACGGCGGCGCCACCGGCCCTCGGCGCCGAGCTGTTCGACTATCTGCTGCGCCAGGCACAGGCCCGGCACCCGCTGGTGGCCAGTGGTCGCTTCGGTGCAGACATGCAGGTGCATCTGGTCAATGATGGCCCGGTAACATTTATGTTACAAATATGAGGTCAAAAAACCCCTTGTTTGTCGAAAAACAAGGGGTTTTGTACGATAAATAGTTTGTTCAGCCTGATGCGTTGTAACGCGACCTGCTGGATAATCGCGCGCTGCATGAACCTGCGTTCGCAGGTTCGTTTCACTTTGACTCGAGCATTGTCAGGATCCGTTTGGGGAATCATTACGCCCTCACGGGGTCCGAACAGTGCTCGCCAACCCGGCATTGGTCGCTGGCCGTTGGTTTCATGATCTGTTTTCGGCGAGGATTGCTCGTGATTGTAAGCCCCTGTATTGCACCTAGAATCCCCGGTACCCGGCTGCGCAAGGCCATGCTGGCCGGCGTGGCACTGGTCGGCCTGTTGAGCGCGGGCCAGCTGTGGGCATTCAATCTGGACGACGTTGCAGCCAAGGCAAAGGATCTGGCCGGTCAGAAGTTCGAGGCACCGAAGAGCAACCTGCCGCCGGTGTTCCGCGACATGAAGTACGCCGACTACCAGAAGATCCGCTTCCTGCAGGAAAAGGCCGAGTGGGCCAAGGACAAGACGCCGTTCAAGCTCTCGTTCTACCACCAGGGCATGCACTTCGACACGCCGGTGACCATCAACGAGATCACCGCCAACAAGGTCAAGGAAATCAAGTACGACCCGAGCCGCTTCGAGTTCGGCGACGTGCCGCATGACGCCGAAGCCACCAAGAACCTCGGCTACGCTGGTTTCCGCGTGCTCTACCCGATCAACAAGGCCGACAAGCAGGACGAGATCATGACCCTGCTTGGCGCCAGCTACTTCCGCGTGGTCGGCAAGGGCCACCGCTACGGCCTGTCGGCCCGTGGCCTGGCCATCGACACCGCGCTGCCGTCTGGTGAGGAATTCCCGCGCTTCCGCGAATTCTGGATCGAGAAGCCCAAGCCGAACGACAAGCACCTGGTGATCTACGCGCTGCTCGACTCGCCGCGCTCCACCGGCGCCTACAAGCTGACCCTGCGTCCGGGCGAGGACACCCTGGTCGACGTCAAGTCGCGGGTCTACCTGCGTGACAACGTCAGCCGCCTGGGCATCGCCCCGCTGACCAGCATGTACCTGTTCGGCCCCAACCAGCCATCCAAGGTCATGAACTACCGTCCGGCCCTGCATGACTCCGAAGGCCTGGCGATCCACGCCGGCAACGGCGAGTGGCTGTGGCGTCCGCTGAACAACCCGAAACACCTGGCCGTGAGCAACTTCAGCGTCGAGAACCCGCGTGGTTTCGGCCTGCTGCAGCGCCAGCGCGACTTCAGCGACTACGAAGACCTCGACGACGAGTACGAGAAGCGCCCGAGCGCCTGGATCGAGCCGAAGGGTGACTGGGGCAAGGGCACCGTCGACCTGGTCGAGATCCCGACCGCCGACGAGACCAACGACAACATCGTGGCCTTCTGGAGCCCGGAAAAACTGCCTGAGGTGGGCAAGCCGTTCGAGTACGACTACCGCCTGCGCTGGACCATCAAGGAAGACCAACTGCATTCGCAGGAACTGGGCTGGGTCAAGCAGACCCTGCGCTCCACCGGCGACGTCAAACAGTCCAACCTGATCCGCCAGACCGATGGCACCGTGGCCTTCCTGGTCGACTTCATCGGCCCGAACCTGGCCACGCTGCCGGCCGACACCGCCGTGCGCAGCCAGGTCAGCGTCGGCGACAACGCCGAAGTGGTCGAGAACAACCTGCGCTACAACCCGGAAACCAAAGGCTGGCGCCTGACCCTGCGCCTGAAGGTGCAGGATCCGAAGAAATCCACCGAGATGCGCGCCGCGCTGCTGCGCGACGTACCGGTCGAACAGCCCAAGCCGGCCAAGCAGGACAAGGCCGCGGCCAAGCATGCTCACGCCAAGGCCGAGAAAGCCAAGGTCGAGAAGGCTGCCGAGCAACCCGCCGCCGATGCGGCATCCACCAACGGGACCCCGGCCACCACCGAGAAAGTGCTGACCGAGACCTGGAGCTATCAGTTGCCTGCCGATGAGTAACTCAAGCGCAAGGCCGGAATCGCTGAGCGAGTACCTGGCCCACCTTCCCCTGAGCGACGAGCAGCGTGCGGAACTCGCCCGCTGCACCTCCTTCAGCGAGCTGCACCAACACCTGGCGGCCCAACCGGCCGCCGGCACCGCCGAGGCCGCCCAGGCCTCGGTGGGCGCCCGTCTTACCGTCGGCAGCGCCGCCGAGCTGGAAGACGCCGAGATGCTCGGCGTCGATGCCGGTGGGCGGCTGTGCCTGAAGATCGCCCCGCCGATCAAGCGCACCAAGGTCGTGCCCGAGCCGTGGCGCACCAACATCCTGATCCGCATGTGGCGGCGCATGACCGGCCGCACCAACGCCCCGCAGCCGCCCAAGCGCGAGCTGCCGCCGGCGCGCTGGCGCACGGTCGGCTCGATCCGCCGCTACATCCTGCTGACCCTGATGATCGGCCAGACCCTCGTCGCCGGCTGGTACATGAAGGGCATCCTGCCGTACCAGGGTTGGTCGTTCGTTGATCTCGACGAAATCGTCAACCAGCCGCTGTGGGACACGGTGGTGCAGGTGTGGCCGTATGCTCTGCAGACCTCCATCCTGGTGCTGTTCGGCATCCTGTTCTGCTGGGTGTCGGCGGGCTTCTGGACCGCCCTGATGGGCTTCCTCGAGCTGCTCACCGGGCGTGACAAGTACAAGATTTCCGGCAGCAGCGCCGGCAACGAGCCGATCGCGCCCGAGGCGCGCACCGCGCTGGTGATGCCGATCTGCAACGAAGACGTGCCACGGGTGTTCGCCGGCCTGCGCGCCACCTTCGAGTCGGTGGCTGCCAGCGGCAACCTCGACCGGTTCGACTTCTTCGTGCTCAGCGACACCAACGACACCGACATCGCCGTCGCCGAACAACAGGCCTGGCTCGATGTGTGCCGCGAAACCAAGGGTTTCGGCCGCATCTTCTACCGCCGCCGTCGGCGCCGGGTGAAGCGCAAGAGCGGCAACCTCGACGACTTCTGCCGTCGCTGGGGCGGCGAGTACAAGTACATGGTCGTGCTCGACGCCGACAGCGTCATGAGCGGCGAGTGCCTGAGCAGCCTGGTGCGCCTGATGGAGGCCAACCCGGACGCCGGTATCATCCAGACCGGACCGAAAGCCTCGGGCATGGACACCCTGTATGCGCGCATGCAGCAGTTCGCCACCCGCGTGTACGGCCCGCTGTTCACCGCCGGCCTGCACTTCTGGCAGTTGGGCGAGTCGCACTACTGGGGTCACAACGCGATCATCCGCATGAAGCCGTTCATCGAGCACTGCGCCCTGGCGCCGTTGCCGGGCAAGGGCGCGTTCGCCGGTGCTATCCTCTCCCACGACTTCGTCGAAGCCGCGCTGATGCGCCGTGCCGGTTGGGGCGTGTGGATCGCCTATGATCTGCCGGGCAGCTACGAAGAGCTGCCGCCAAACCTGCTCGACGAGCTCAAGCGCGACCGTCGCTGGTGCCACGGCAACCTGATGAACTTCCGCCTGTTCCTGGTCAAGGGCATGCACCCGGTGCACCGCGCGGTGTTCCTCACCGGGGTGATGTCGTACCTGTCGGCGCCGCTGTGGTTCCTGTTCCTGGTGCTGTCGACGGCGCTGCTGGCAACCAACACCCTGATGGAGCCGCAGTATTTCATCGAGCCGTTCCAGCTCTACCCGCTGTGGCCGCAGTGGCATCCGGAGAAGGCCATTGCGCTGTTCTCCACCACCATCGTGCTGCTGTTCCTGCCCAAGCTGCTCAGCATCATCCTGATCTGGGCCAAGGGCGCCACCGAGTTCGGCGGGCGCATCAAGGTCACCCTGTCGATGCTGATGGAGATGCTGTTCTCCATGCTGCTGGCACCGGTGCGGATGATCTTCCACACCCGCTTCGTGCTGGCCGCGTTCCTCGGCTGGGCCGCGACCTGGAACTCGCCGCAGCGTGACGACGACTCCACGCCGTGGAGCGAAGCGGTGCGTCGCCATGGTCCGCAGACCCTGCTGGGTATCGCCTGGGCTGGGCTGGTGGCCTGGCTGAACCCGAGCTTCCTGTGGTGGCTGGCGCCGATCGTCGGCTCGCTGGTGCTGTCGATCCCGGTGTCGGTGATCTCCAGCCGCACGCGCCTGGGCCTGGCGGCCAAGGACGAGAAGCTGTTCCTCATCCCCGAGGAATACGCTACGCCGCAAGAGCTGCTGGCGACCGACCAGTACACCCACGAGAACCGCTGGCACGCCCTGCACGACGGTTTCGTCCGTGCCGTGGTCGACCCGCGTCAGAACGCCCTGGCCTGCGCCATGGCGACGGCGCGCCACGGTCAGGCGGCACCGATCGAGGCGCTGCGCGCCGAGCGCGTGGCCAAGGCCCTGGAAGTCGGCCCGAAAGGCCTGGACCTGAACACCCGCCTGGCGCTGCTCAGCGACCCGGTGGCGCTTTCGCGCCTGCACGAGCAGGTGTGGGCCGGGCACAACACGGCGTGGATCGATGTGTGGCGGGCGTCCATCGCCAACGATCCGCACTCGCCGCTGCTGCCGCTGCATCCGGAGAACGTGGCCCAGCCAGCCCTGGCTTGAGTCCGTTGCTCCGATAATCGCGGGGCCAGCCCGCTCCCACGCCATCTCAATGGTGCGTGGGAGCGGGCTGGCCCCGCGATGCTTTCTGGTCGATTTTGGCCAACAAAGTCCCCCCCGGCTCTAGGTCCGGCGCCGCGCATGCGTTAGCATCCGTCCCGATATTGCGCATCGGTCTGTCGGACCGTGCTTACAAGAAAAATTTGCGTACTTCTTGCTAGGGGACTTGGTGATGATTAAGAAATACCTGTCGCGACTGCTGGTAGGTGCGACCGCCCTGATCGCGGTAACCGCCGCCCAGGCCGGCGCCATCGACGATGCGGTCAAGCGTGGCACCCTGCGCGTGGGCATGGACCCGACCTACATGCCGTTCGAAATGACCAACAAGCGCGGTGAGATCATCGGCTTCGAAGTCGACATCCTCAAGGCCATGGCCAAGTCCATGGGCGTCAAGCTGGAGATGGTTTCCACCGCCTACGACGGCATCATCCCGGCCCTGATGACCGACAAGTTCGACTTCATCGGCAGTGGCATGACCCTGACCCAGGAGCGCAACCTGCGCCTGAACTTCAGCGAACCCTTCATCGTGGTCGGCCAGACCCTGCTGATCCGCAAGGAACTGGCGGGCGAGATCAAGTCGTACAAGGACCTGAACAACGAGAAGTACCGCCTCACCTCCAAGCTCGGCACCACCGGCGAGATGGTCGCGAAGAAACTGATCGGCAAGGCCAAGTACCACGGCTACGACAACGAGCAGGAAGGGGTGATGGACGTGGTCAACGGCAAGGCCGACGCCTTCGTCTACGACTCGCCGTACAACGTGGTGGCGGTAGAGAAGGCCGGCGCCGGCAAGCTGGTGTTCCTGGAAGAGCCCTTCACCTACGAGCCACTGGCCTTCGGCCTGAAGAAAGGCGACTACGACAGCATCAACTACATCAACAACTTCCTGCACCAGATCAAGCATGACGGGACCTACGATCGTATTCACGACAAGTGGTTCAAGAGCAAGGAATGGCTGAAGGAAATGGAATAAGGGTCGGGCCAAAAGCCTAGACTTTGATCCCGACGCGCAGGTTGGACTGAGGGCGGTAGATCGAGGACAGCGGATGTTTTCGCTGGCCTCTTCGCGGGTAAACCCGCTCCCACAGGGTTTGGCTACATCTGTGGGAGCGGGTTTACCCGCGAAGAGGCCGGCAAGTACAACGCACGCTCCACGGGCTATCGCTAAAGCTCCACCCGGCGCGTTTCTTTTTTTGTGGAAGTACCCCAAGTGATCAAACACAAGAAAGCACAGTGGCCCTGGCATGGGCTGACCGCGCTGGTCCTGGTGGGCCTGGCGATCAGCCTGTACCTGGCCACCTCGATGATTTCCTACGAGTGGCGCTGGAACCGTGTTCCGCAATACTTCGCCTACAAGGCCGAGGAAACCCAGCGTGCCACCAACCCGGGCACGGTCGAGGAAATCGTGGTGTCCGGCGACAACGCCCGGGTCACCCTGAAGGATGAGAGCGGCGACACCCAGGTCGTCGAAGTGGCCAAGGACAGCATGCTGCTGGCCCGTGGTGACGACGTCGCCGAGGGCGATGCCATTGGCGTCACCCGCCACTGGGCCGCTGGCCCCTTGGCCTGGGGCCTGTGGACCACGCTGTGGATCTCGGTGATCTCCGGCGCCCTGGGCCTGGTGATCGGCCTGTTCGCCGGGCTGTGCCGGCTGTCGAGCAACCCCACCCTGCGTGACCTGTCCACGGTGTATGTCGAGCTGGTACGCGGCACGCCGCTGCTGGTGCAGATCTTCATCTTCTACTTCTTCATCGGCACCGTGCTCAACCTGTCCCGCGAGTTCGCCGGGGTGGCGGCGCTGGCGCTGTTCACCGGCGCCTACGTGGCCGAGATCGTCCGTGCCGGCGTGCAGTCGATCGCCAAGGGCCAGAACGAAGCAGCACGTTCGTTGGGCCTCAATGGCGCCCAGTCCATGCGCCATGTGATCCTGCCCCAGGCCTTCAAGCGCGTGCTGCCACCGCTGGCCGGGCAGTTCATCAGCCTGGTCAAGGACACCTCGCTGGTGTCGGTGATCGCCATTACCGAGCTGACCAAGAGCGGCCGCGAGGCCATCACCACCTCGTTCTCGACCTTCGAGATCTGGTTCTGCGTGGCGGGCCTGTACCTGCTGATCAACCTGCCGCTGTCGCATATCGCCAGCCGGCTCGAGCGGAGGCTTGCGCAAAGTGATTGAAGTCCGTGACCTGCTGAAAGTCTTCGACACCCGCGGCCAGGTGGTGCGCGCGGTGGACAACGTCACCACCCAGGTCGCCAAGGGCGAGGTGGTGGTGGTGCTGGGGCCTTCGGGCTCGGGCAAGTCGACCTTCCTGCGCTGCCTGAATGGTCTGGAGCATTTCGACGAGGGCCATGTGTCCATCAACGGCCTGCAACTGGACGACCCCAAGACCGATATCAACGCCTATCGACGTGAAGTCGGGATGGTGTTCCAGCACTTCAACCTGTTCCCGCACATGACCGTGCTGGAGAACCTGTGCCTGGCGCAGAAGGTGGTGCGCAAGCGCAACAAGGCCGAGCGTGAAGCCAAGGCCCGGGCGTTGCTGGAAAAGGTCGGTATCGCGCAGAAGGCCAACGAGTATCCGTCGCGGCTCTCCGGTGGCCAGCAGCAGCGGGTGGCCATCGCCCGGGCCCTGGCGATGGACCCGAAGGTGATGCTGTTCGATGAACCGACCTCGGCGCTTGATCCGGAGATGGTCGGGGAGGTGCTGGACGTGATGAAGACCCTGGCCCAGGAGGGCATGACCATGGTCTGCGTGACGCACGAGATGGGCTTTGCCCGGGAAGTGGCGGATCGGGTGTTGTTCTTTGATCATGGGAAGTTGCTGGAAGATTCGCCGCCACAGGAATTCTTTGCTGCGCCGAAGGATGTGCGGGCGCAGGCGTTCTTGCGGCAAGTTCTGTGATTGTGTTTAGACCTGCGTAAACCGTGGATGCAATGTATGTGGTCAAACTGTTCAGGCCTCTTGCTATATGTTGGCGAGGGGTCTGATCACTGAAATAACACCACCCTCCAATCAAGAAACGCTCATCTCTTGATCTTGATCTTGATCTTGATCTTGATCTTGATCTTGATCTTGACCTTGATCTTGCTTCTAAGTGCGCGATAGTTCAGGCGACGCCAATTGCGACTTCAGGAGGCCGAGCGGAGTTCTTGCGAAGGGAGGTGACGGGCATGGATGCCCGTCAAGCGCTGCGCCCCAGGATGGGGCGTTCAGCGCGGTCCTCCCGGGAGCAAGAACGGAGCGAGGGAACCCCGGAGCGAAGCGTAGGGGCCGGATGAATGGAGCGATGTACGGGTCACCCACATGGGTTACACAAAAGTTCACTCACATAGGTGACAACACCTTGAGTGTTACATAACCATCAGTGGCATCTCGCACATCGACCCTGCCAAGGATGATGGGACCGAAAATAACATCCCAGACGCCATCCCCAACCTGCTCCAGGCCAATGGTCTGGTGCTTGAGCACATAACCTACGTAGATCCTCAAGCCGCGGCGGTTGATGATGCCGCAGCTATCCGCTGGCAAGCTCTCAATATGGCTGGGATAGGTCATCTCGGGGAGTTTTTCAGGGAATGGGCGCGGCGAGGGTTGGTAGCAAGACGCCGGTGTTTTCTGCTTCAACGCTTCATGCAAGCGCTCGTGATTGTAGTGCTGCCGGAAGCGATCAAAGTGCCGTTGTTGAGCCTCCCAGGCCACTGCCGGCGGCGATGGTAGCGTGCTTTTGAGCGTCCGATGCATGCGTTCGTGGCGGCCATTTTGTTCAGGCCGACCAGGCGCAATGCGCTCGGGAATGATGCCTAGACGCAGCCACCAGATCGACAGCTGGGAAAGTCCCGCACGCCCCTTACTGGCAAACGGCACACCGTTATCGGTACGAATCCGCTCAGGCAGGCCATTCTCCCGGAACACTTGGGTGAAAACGGCCTGCGTTTCCAGAAGATTGGTGTTGGGCATGCTGTGGCAGGCGAGCAGGAAGCGACTGGCGTGATCCATGATCGTCAGCGGATAGCACCAGACGCCTGCACCTGTCAGAAATTGGCCTTTGTAGTCCGCACTGAACAGTTGGTTAGGCGACTCTGCCTTCTCCAGGGGCTTGGGATAGACCGCTACCCGCTGACGTAAGCGGCGTGGTTTGACCAACTCGGCCTTCTTGAGGATGTTGTAGATCGCTGTCTTCGACGGCGGCGCCTGATCAGGGAAACGCTCCTGCAGCGCAGCCTGGATCTTTTTCGGACCCGGTTCCGTTTCGCCTCGACTGCGCAGTTCGATAATGGCTTCGCGAACTGCAACAGGCACGATCCAGTCCTGGGTCAACCGGCGGCGGCTGCGTTCTTCCAGCCCCGAAGGCCCCTCTTTCTCATATCGCTCGACCCATTTGTAGCCGGTCTTTCGGCTGATCTCGTAGGCCTGGCACAGGGCGCTGAAGCTGGGCGCCCCCTGTAGGTAATCCGCGATGAAAAGCATTTTCAGGTCCATAGGTTTCAGCTCTCGCCAAGGCATGGTCAGATCCTCGAAAACCGACCCTGCCAGTTAAAGACTGTTACCTATGTGCGTGAACTGATTTGTAACCCATGTGGGTGAGTCATACCGCGAGGATTTTTTGGTGACTTTTTGATCCTTCAAAAAGTTACCCGCCGTAAGGGCGGAAAGGTGACTTCGCGTCACCATCGCGAATGAATGCGCATATAGCTTTCAAAACACATGCTTTAAAAGTCAAAGTCAAAGTCAAAGTCAAAGTCAAAGTCAAAGTCAAAGTCAAAGTCAAAGTCAAAGTCAAAGTCAAAGTCAAAGTCAAAGTCAAAGTCAAAGTCAAAGTCAAAGTCGGTCGGCGCTGGTTTTAATGGTTGTAAGTGCATTCATTTTCGATGTCGACGCATAGTCACCTTTTCGCCCTTACGGCGAGTTCCTTTTTGAAGGATCAAAAAGGAACCAAAAAATCCTCGCTCCATTCATCCGGCCCTCCGCTTCGCTCCGGGTTCCCTCACTCCGGCCTTGCTCCCGGGAGGACCGCGCTGAACGCCCCATCCTGGGGCGCAGCGCTTGACGGGCATCCATGCCCGTCACCTCCCTCCGCAAGACCTGCGTTCGGCCTCCTGAAGTCGCGAAGTTACGGGCGGCGCCTGGGATGGCGCAGCTGTCGCTAGTGAGCTGCGGTGTTAATCTTCTGATCGCCAAAGCCAAAGCCAAAGCCAAAGCCAAAGCCGTCGGTCTGGTTTCAGGTCCTGGCGATCTGGGTACGCCTGCAAGACTTAAAGATTGAACCGCCCCACCATGCCCCGCAATTGCTGCCCCAACTGCTCCAACTCCCCACTCGAAACCGCCGTCTGTTCACTGGCCGCCCGCGTCTGCTCCGAAACATCCCGCACATTGATCACGCTACGGTTGATCTGCTCGGCCACCACGCTTTGCTGCTCGCTGGCCGTGGCAATCTGCTGGTTCATGCCCTGGATCGTCGACACCGTCTCGGTAATCTGCCCCAACGCGGCGCCGGCCTTGCGGCTGAGTTCGACGCTTTGCCCGGTCAGGCGCTTGCTGTCGTCCAACAGGCCGGTCACCTCGTCGGTGCCACGGTGCAGGTTGTCGATCAGCAGTTCGATTTCCTCGGTCGACTGCTGCGTGCGCTGGGCCAGGCCGCGCACCTCGTCGGCCACCACGGCGAAACCGCGCCCGGCCTCGCCGGCCCGGGCGGCCTCGATGGCGGCGTTAAGCGCCAGCAGGTTGGTCTGCTCGGATACCGACTTGATCACATCGAGAATCGAACCGATGCGCTGGCTTTCACCGGCCAGGTGACCCATGGCCGTCAGGCAGTGGTCCATCTGCCCGGCCAACTGCTCGATGCGGGCAATCGCCTCGGCCACCACCTCGTCACCCAGCTGTGCCTGACGGTCGGCGGCGGTGGCCGCCTGCGAGGCCTGCTCGGCGTTCTGCGCGACCTCCTGCACCGTGGCGCTCATCTGGTTCATGGCGGTGGCCACCTGGTCGGTCTCCTCTTGTTGCTGGCCAATGCGCTCGCGGGTGTCCACGCTGGCGCCGGCCAGCACCGTCGCGGCCCGGGACAGGTGACCGACGCCCTGGTCGATGCCGCCGAGCAGCTCGCGCAGGCTCAAGGTCATCTCGCGCATGCTCGTCTGCAGCTGGCCCATCTCGTCGCGGCGCTGCACCGTCTGTACTTGGCTGAGGTCGCCACGGGCAATGCGCTCCGCCTGGGCCAGCACCTGGCGCAGGGGTTGGGTGACCTGTCGGGTGATCAGCCAGGCGGCGAGGATGCCGAACACCAGCGCCAGTACGGCCACGCTGGTCAGCAGCGAGCGGTCGGCCAGGGCCTCGTTGTCGCGCTGCTCGACCTTGCGGTCGCTTAGTTCGCGGCTCACGGTTTGCAGCTCGTCGCCCATCTTCTCCATGCCGTCCTGCAACTGCTCGACCTTGAGCGCGGCCTCGCGGTATTGGCGCAAGACGTCGCGGTAGCGGTCCAGCTCGACCTGCGGGCGTTGGGTCAATGTGCCGGGCAGTTCCAGTGGGGCGATGGCCCGCAGCAATTGGCCGAGGCTGCTGTTCGCTGCCTGCAGCGCGGCATCGCCCATGCTGGCGAAGTTGTCCCGGGGCGAGAAGGCATAGGCCGGTACCAGGCTTTGCTGGCTGGCGGACTCGATATGGCGGCCCAGGGTATCCATGAGGCCGACCACGCTACCCTGCCGGCCGTCGCCCGGCAGCTTCAGCAAGGCCTGGGTCTGCAGCTCGTCGATCACGGCTTCGAGCACGCCTGCTTGCGCCTGCATCGCCACACGCAAGCCTTCGCGGCTGTCCACGGTGCCTTGCAGGGTGGCGAAGTCGGCCTTCAGGCGCTGCAGCAACTGCAGTTTCTGGTTCAGCATCTGTCGCGACGAATCGACGCCGCTGCGTTGCTGCAGCAGGGTCAGGCGGTCGTGCAACTGTTCCAGGATGGTCGCGATGCGGGTCCTGCTGACGTCGTCGGCGAGCACCCGGTAGGTGATGCGCTCGGCGCGAAGGTCGCGGGTCAGGTCGTTGAGTTGGCCGATGTCGCCGAGCTGCTCCGAGCGCTCGATGGCGCCGTCCAGGGCGCTCCAGCCGCTGAGGGTGGTGGCCAGGGTGAGCAGCAGCACCACGGCGAAACCCAGGGCGAGCTTGAGCCCGACGCCGAGGTTGCCGAGGTGGCGGTCAAGGTATCCGAACATGGCAGGTCTCCGTCCAATTGAGAGAAGGCCATGGCGGCAGAATGCCGCCATGGCCCTTGCTCATCGGCCGGGAGTCCGTCGGACTGGACCTGCAAATCGAGTAGGAAAATTCGCTACAGGCTGAAGGGCAAGGCCTACAGCCCGCAAGCCGCGAATTAGAGCCTGAAACGTCCGACCAGAGCTTGCAGATGCGTCCCCAGACGGGCCAGCTCGACGCTGGAGCTGGCGGTCTCCTCGCTCGCCGCCGAGGTCTGGTCGGAGATGTCGCGCACGTTCATCACGCTGCGGTTGATCTCTTCGGCCACGGCACTCTGCTGCTCGGCGGCGGTGGCGATCTGCTGGTTCATCGACTGGATCGACGACACGGTGCGGGTGATGGTGCCCAGCGAGTCGCCGGCGCGGCGGGTCAGCTCGACGCTGCTGTCGGTCAGGGCGCGGCTGCTGTCCATGACGCTGGCCACGCGCTCGGTGCCGGTCTGCAGGCTGGCGATCAGTTCCTCGATTTCCTCGGTGGACTGCTGGGTGCGCTGGGCCAGGCTGCGTACCTCGTCGGCGACCACGGCGAAACCACGGCCTGCCTCGCCGGCGCGGGCGGCCTCGATGGCGGCGTTGAGCGCCAGCAGGTTGGTCTGCTGGGCCACCGACTTGATCACATCGAGCACGCTGCCGATCTTGTCACTCTCGGCCTTGAGCTGGCTCATCGCCTCGCTGGAGTTGACCACCTCGCCGGCCAGGCGCTCGATCTGGCTGATCGCCTCGCCCACCACCTTGTCGCCCTCACGGGCCTGCTGGTCGGCCATCAGCGCCGCCTCCGAGGCCTGCTCGGCGTTGCGCGCCACTTCCTGGACGGTGGCGGCCATCTCGTTCATGGCGGTGGCGACCTGGTCGGTCTCGACCTTCTGGTTGTTGACCCCGGCGCTGGTCTGCTCGGTGACCGCCGACAGTTCCTCGGCGGCGCTGGCGATCTGCGTCACGCCGTCGCCGATGCCGCCGATCAGCTCGCGCAGGGCCTGGGTCATGCGTTGCATGCTGGCCTGCAATTGGCCCAGCTCGTCGCGTCGATCGGCCTTGAGGTCCTGGCGCAGGTCGCCGCCGGCCACGCGTTCGGCGGCGGCGAGGGTCTGGCGCAGTGGCACGATGATCTGCCGGGTGATGGCGAAGGCGGCCAGCACCCCCAGCAGCAGGGCCAGGGCGGTGGCGCCGGCCAGCAGGGTCTTGGCCTGCTGGGTGCCCTGGTCGCGCACGGTGGTTTGTGAAACGCTCATTTCCTGGCTGGTGACCAGCAGCAGCTGGCCTTGCGCCGACATGCGCGTCAACGCCTGCTCGCTGGCGGCCTGGGCGTTGCCGAACTGGTTTACCGCGTCGCGGTACGCGGCCAGTGCGCTGGCGGCGTCGTCGAGGCTGGCGGCGAACTCGGCCGCAAGCTTGCCCGGCAGCGCCTTGAGCACGGTCATGGCCTGGTCGATGGCGCCGAGGGCGGTCTGCTGGAACTCGGCCTTGCCGCTGTAGGTGTAGCCGCGCACCTGGAAGCGTGCCTGCTGCAACAGGGCGGCGACCTGCACCACTTCCTGGTACTGCTGGATATCACCACCCTGCAGCAGGCGCTGCTGGACCTTGCCGATCAGCTCGGCGGCCTTGTCGGCGCTGTCGCCCAGGGTGGCGCGGCTGGCCTCGCGGCGCTGGCCGGCCTGCTTGAGTTCGGTGAAGGCCTGTTGGTACTGGCGCACGGCATCCTGCTGCTTGTTCAGGCGCTCACGGTCGCCGTCAAGCTCGATCTGGCCGAGCATGAACTGCACCTGGCGCTCAAGATTGGCCAGGGCCTTTTCCAGTTCCGCCACGGCGGCGTCGTCACGGTTGCGCTCATAGCCCAGGCGGGCCAGGCGCAGGTCCTGGGTGTACTGGTGGATCACCGAGATGTTGCCGAGCTTGTCGCCCCGGCTGGTGACGCTGTCGATGCCCAGCCAGCCGGTGAAGGTGATGCCGAGGGTGAGCAGCAGCACCAGGCCGAAGCCGATCCCCAACTTGCGATTGACGCTTACATTTCCCAGTGACTGGGCAAACCAACGGTACATAGACGACTCCCCGGCGCGTGGCAGTGCGGATTATTGTTCTGTTGCACAGGCCATCGGCGGGGGGCGGGGAAACTTGATGGTGAAAACCTGACCCTGCTGTCAGAAAATTCGCGAAAGCAGGGCAGTGACCGCCGTTTCCACCCGCAGGATGCGGTCGCCCAGTTGCACCGGGGCCAGGCCGGCCTTGCCGAGCAACTCGACCTCGTAGGGGATCCAGCCGCCTTCGGGGCCGATCGCCAGGGTTACCGGGCCTTCCACCGCGCGTGGGCAGGCAGGGTAGGGGCCGGGATGGCCGACCAGGCCCAGGGAGCCTTCGGCGATGGCGGGCAGGCGGTCTTCGACGAAGGGCTTGAAGCGCTTCTCGATGATCACTTCCGGCAGCACCGTGTCGCGGGCCTGCTCCAGGCCGAGAATTAGGTTTTCGCGGATGGTTTCAGGCTGGAGGAACGGGGTCTGCCAGAAACTCTTTTCAACCTTGTAGCTGTTGACCAGGATCAGCCGCGGCACGCCCAGGGTGGCGACCGTCTGGAACAGCCGGCGCAGCATCTTCGGCCGCGGCACGGCCAGCACCAGGGTCAGTGGCAGCTTGGCCGGCGGTGGCTGGTCGAAGGCCACTTGCAGTTCGGCTTCATGCCCTTCGAGGCGGATGACTTCGGCCTTGCCCATCAGGCCGCCGATGCGCCCGACGCGCAGGCTGTCGCCCACCGCCACGCGGTGGATCTCCTGCATGTGGGTGAAGCGGCGATCAGCCAGGACGACACGGTCGGCCGACATGAAGTCGGCCTCTTCAAGAAGCAACAGGTTCACGGTTGGGTCGCAGGCGGCTGGTCGTTGTGGTCGTTGTTCGCTGCGTCCGGCTCGTGGCTGCGCTTGCGGATCAGGCTGCCGCACAGCACACCGACCTCGAACAACAGCCACATGGGCACGGCCAGCAGGGTCTGGGAGAAGATATCCGGCGGGGTGAGGATCATGCCGACCACGAAGCAGCCGATGATCACGTATGGGCGGATTTTCTTCAGGTACTGCACGTCGACCACGCCGATCCACACCAGCAGCACCACCGCCACCGGGATCTCGAAGGCGACGCCGAAGGCGAAGAACAGGGTCATGACGAAGTCGAGGTAGCTGGAAATGTCGGTCATCATCGACACGCCCTCGGGGGTGGCGCTGGCGAAGAAGCCGAAGATCAGCGGGAACACCAGGAAGTAGGCGAAGGCCATGCCGGCATAGAACAGGAAGATGCTCGATACCAGTAGCGGGATGGCGATGCGCTTTTCATGGCGGTACAGGCCCGGGGCGATGAACCCCCAGATCTGCTGCAGGATGAACGGGATCGCCAGGAACAGCGAGACGATCATGGTCAGCTTGAACGGCGTCAGGAACGGCGAGGCCACGTCGGTGGCGATCATCGTCGCGTTGGCCGGCAGGTGCGCGCGCAGCGGCGCCGAGACCAGGGTGTAGATCTGCTGGGCGAAGGAGAACAGCCCGGCGAAGATCAGGAAGATGGCGGCGACGCAGCGCAGCAGGCGGGTGCGCAGTTCGGTCAGGTGCGAAACCAGCGGCATCGGCTGGTCATGTTCCGGATTCTCGCTCATGGGGCTCGTGGCGGTTGGGGCGGCTCGGAGGGTGGCGTCGCGGTCGGCTGCGCGGGGGCGGCTTCGACGGCGGGTGTGGCGGGCGTTTCAGCGCTGGCCGGCGGCTGCGCCGGTGGTGTCAGCGGATTGAGGATGCGCTTGGCCTCCTGCTCCATCTGCAGGATATGCTCGTTGTGCAACTGGCGGCGGATGTCGTCGGCGCCGATCTCGCGCTCGACCTCCATCTTGATCGCGTTGAAGCTGCGCTTGAGGCGGCCGATCCACAGGCCCGCGGTGCGCGCGGCCCCCGGCAGGCGCTCGGGGCCGAGCACCAGCAGGGCGACCAGGCCGACGAGCAGCAGCTCGCTGAAACTGATGCCGAACATGGGTCAGTCTTTCCGCTGTGGCTCTTGGACCGGCTGGGCCTGGCCCTCGATGGTGTGGCCCTGGGCCTGCTGCGCGGTGTTCTGTACCGGCGGAACCGGTTGCGCCGGCGGCGGGGTCTGCTCGGCGGGTTTGGTTTCTTCTTCGTTCATGGCCTTGCGGAAGCCCTTGATCGATTCGCCCAGGTCGCTGCCGAAGTTCTTCAGTTTCTTGGTGCCGAACACCAGCACCACGACGACCAGCAGGACGATCCAGTGTTTCCAGTCAAAAATGCCCATTTCAAGCTCCTGAAAATGTGTGTCTGTCTTTCGGACCCTGGGGCTGCGTTGCAGCCCTTTCGCGGCACAAGGCCGCTCCTACACAGGGTATTGCGAATCTGTCAGGCGACGCGGGCCCCTGTAGGAGCGGCCTTGCGCCGCGAAAGGGGCGCAACGCGCCCCCGCAATTATTCAGGCAGAAGGCTGACGCGCAGCCTTCTCGTCATGCCCGGACAACCCGAACCGACGCTCCAGCTCGTCAAGCACCGCCTGCGGATGCTGGCCCAGCGCGCTGAGCATGACCAGGCTATGAAACCACAGGTCTGCGGTTTCATAGATGACATCGCTGTAATCCTTGCTGGCGGCGGCATCCTTGGCGGCGATGATGGTCTCGATGGACTCTTCGCCGAGCTTCTCGAGGATCTTGTTCAGGCCCTTGTGATGCAGGCTGGCCACGTAGCTGCTGTCCGGCGCCGCGTGCTTGCGTTCCTCCAGCACCTCGGCGAGGCGGTTCAGGGTGTCGCTCATGTCAGTGTCCTGCGCTGTAGATGGCGTCCGGATCCTTCAGGACCGGGTCGACGGTTTTCCACTGGCCGTCCTCGAAGACGCGGTAGAAGCAGCTTTCGCGGCCGGTATGGCAGGCGATATGGCCCAGTTGCTCGACCATCAGGATGATCACGTCGGCGTCGCAGTCCAGGCGCATTTCGTGAAGCTTCTGCACATGGCCCGACTCTTCACCCTTGCGCCACAGCTTGCCCCGCGAGCGCGACCAGTAGATGGCGCGATGCTCGGCGGCGGTCAGGGCGAGGGACTCACGGTTCATCCAGGCCATCATCAGCACGCGCCCGGTCTTGTGGTCTTGGGCGATCGCCGGCACCAGGCCATCGCTGTTCCACTTGATCTCGTCCAGCCAGTCTTTCATCGTCGACTCCAAACCGGGCCCGCTCCCGTACCGGGCCCCTTTGCGCTAGTGTGCCAGCCGGCGGCGCGGCTGGCTATCGGCGCACGATCAGGTACAGGCCGGCGGCCAGCATCAGCCACGCCGGCCAGGCGGCCGGGGCGCTGAGGCTGACGGCGCCAGCGGCCAGGGTGGCGCCGCCGCCGAGCAGGCCGGCGCCGAGCAGGCGCAGCGCCCAGTTGTCGCCGGCGCGGCGCCGCTCGGGCAATTGCGCGTCGTGCAGGTGCGGTTGCGACAGGCGCTCGAGCAGGTCGCGGGTCATGTCGGCCAGGTGCGGCAACTGCTCTGCCTGGCTGTACAGGTTGCCGATCACCGCCTTCGGGCTCATGCGCTCGCGCATCCAGCGCTCGAGGAACGGCTTGGCGGTGCTCCACAGGTCCAGGTCGGGGTACAGCTGGCGGCCCAGGCCTTCGATGTTGAGCAGGGTCTTCTGCAGCAGCACCAGCTGCGGCTGGACTTCCATGTTGAAGCGCCGGGCGGTCTGGAACAGGCGCATCAGCACCTGGCCGAAGGAGATGTCCTTCAAGGGTTTCTCGAAGATCGGCTCGCACACGGTGCGGATCGCCGCCTCGAACTCGTTGACCTTGGTCTGCGCCGGCACCCAGCCCGAATCGATGTGCAGCTGGGCCACGCGGCGGTAGTCGCGCTTGAAGAAGGCGATCAGGTTGCGGGCGAGGTAGTCCTGGTCCTCGGAGGTGAGGCTGCCGACGATGCCGCAGTCGATGGCGATGTACTGCGGGCTCCAAGGTTTGACCGTGCTGACGAAAATGTTGCCCGGGTGCATGTCGGCGTGGAAGAAGCTGTCGCGGAACACCTGGGTGAAGAACACCTCGACGCCGCGCTCGGCGAGCATCTTCATGTCGGTGCGCTGGTCGGCCAGGGTGGCCATGTCGGTGACCGGCACGCCATAGATGCGCTCCATCACCAGCACCTTGGGCCGGCAGAAGTCCCAGTACACTTGCGGCACGTACATCAGCTCGGAGCCTTCGAAGTTGCGCCGCAGCTGGCTAGCGTTGGCCGCCTCGCGCAGCAGGTCGAGCTCGTCGTAGATGGTCTTTTCGTAGTCGCCGACAATCTCCACCGGATGCAGGCGGCGGGCGTCGGCCGAGGCGCGTTCGGCGGCCTTGGCGATCAGGAACAGCCAGGCCAGGTCCTGGGCGATGACCGGCTTGAGGCCCGGGCGCACCACCTTGACCACCACTTCCTCGCCGCTCTTCAGGCGCGCGGCGTGAACCTGGGCCACCGAGGCCGAGGCCAGCGGCTCGACGTCGAAGCGGCTGAACACCTCACCCACCTTCGCTCCGAGCTGTTCCTCGATCAGCGCCACGGCGTGCTGCGGGTCGAACGGCGGCACCCGGTCCTGCAGCAGCATCAGCTCGTCGGCGATGTCGGTGGGCAGCAGGTCGCGGCGGGTGGAGAGCAACTGGCCGAACTTGATGAAGATCGGTCCCAGGTCCTGCAGCGCCAGGCGCAGGCGCGCGCCGCGGCTCAGCTCCAGGGGCTTGCGCGGCAGCCAGCGCCAGGGCATCAGCAGGCGCAGGCTGGCCAGCCACCAGGGCAGCAGGGGCTGTTCGAACAGCAGGTCATCGAGGCGGTAGCGGATCACGACGCGCTGGATGCGCAACAGACGGCGGACGGCGAGCAGCTTCATGCGTTATCGCTGGTATCAAGAGTGTGGGCGAGGCGGCGCAGGCGCGCCTCGAGACGTTCGATGTCGACCTTCAGCGCATCGAGTTCGCTGAACGCCGCTTCGGCTTCGCGTTTGCCGACCAGGGTACGGGATTCCTCGGCCAGGTACTCGGAGAGGTTTTCGCCGAAGCGCGCCAGGCCCTGGCGGGTCCAGCGCGCGCGCAGGCGCAGGTGGCCGGCGATCAGCGCGGTGGGCACCGGGCCCAGCCAGCGCTGCAGCTCGTATTCCCAGTCCAGTTGCAGGTCCTGCAGGATGCCGAACAGGTCGAGCAGCACGGCGCTGTCGCCATGCAGTTCGACCTGGGGGCTGTGCAGCACGGCGGTCTTGTCCTTGGCCAGGGCCAGCTGCGCCAGGCGCCCGGCGGGGGCGCGCAGGGTGCAGTCGACCTCGCTCTCCCAGTGGGCGGCGAGCATCAGGCCTTCCTCGTCGGGCAGCACGAACAGCTTCAGGGCCGGCTGCACGCAGTCGATCTCGATCACCCGGCCTTCCAACGCCGCCAGGCGCGGGAGGGCGGTGCTGTCCAGGCGCAGGACACGGTTGAGCCCGTGCTCGGCGCTGGCAAGCAGGCCGGCCAGGAGCATCAGGGCTTGATCCCCCGGTGCACGGCGACGATGCCGCTGGTCATGTTGTGGTAGGTGACGCGGTCGAAGCCGGCCTCGACCATCATGCTCTTGAGGGTTTCCTGGTCGGGGTGCATGCGGATCGATTCGGCCAGGTAGCGGTAGCTTTCCGAGTCGTTGGTGATCAGCTTGCCGGCCAGCGGCATGAAGGCGAACGAGTAGGCGTCGTAGGCCTTGGACATCAGCTTGTTGGTCGGCTTGGAGAACTCCAGGATCAACAGGCGGCCACCGGGCTTGAGCACCCGCAGCATGGAGCGGATGGCTTGGTCCTTGTGGGTCACGTTGCGCAGGCCGAAGGCGATGGTCACGCAGTCGAAATGGTTGTCCGGGAACGGCAGCTTCTCGGCGTCGGCCTGGACGAACTCGATGTTGCCGGCCACGCCGCGATCAAGCAGGCGGTCACGGCCGACCTTGAGCATCGAGTCGTTGATGTCGGCAAGCACCACCTGGCCGGTCGGGCCGACCAGGCGCGAGAACTTGGCGGCCAGATCGCCCGTGCCACCGGCGATGTCCAGCACCCGATTGCCGCTGCGCACGCCGGACAGCTCGATGGTGAAGCGCTTCCACAGGCGGTGCATGCCGCCGGACAGCACGTCGTTCATCAGGTCGTACTTGGCGGCCACCGAATGGAACACCTCGGCGACTTTCTTCGCCTTCTGGCTCTCGGGCACGTCCTGGTAGCCGAAGTGAGTAGTGGGTTCGGCGTGGTCGCCTTTGCGCTGGTCGGTCATATCGCTTCACCAGAAAAAAATTACGGCCATTCTAGGGGCTGCGGGCGGATTTGTCTTGGCGGGGTGTGTCATGCAGAGGGGGCGGGCATAATGGTGATTATGTCTTCATATCCAGGAACACCCGCATGACCCAGATCAGCGTCGAACGCAAACACTCCCTCGGCCGTGACGCCGCCCGTGCCAAGGCCGAGGCGCTGGTCGACAGGCTCAGCCGCGAATACGACCTCAAGGCCACCTGGAATGGCGACCGCGTCGATGTGACGCGCAGCGGCGCCAACGGCAGCGTGCACATTGGCGAGGACACCATCCGCGTCGAGCTGAAGTTGGGCATGATGCTGTCGATGATGAGCGGCAGCATCAAGGGCGAGATCGAGCGGGCGCTGGACAAGGCGCTGGCCTGACACTGCGCGCTCCTTGCTGTTTGCGGGCGCGGGCCTTGTGGGAGCAGGTATTGTGGGAGCGGGCTTGCCCCGCGATAGCGCCAGCCCGGGCAATAGCTATCGCGGGGCAAGCCCGCTCCCACGCAAACGCAAACGCTGCATGACCCCACCTTAGGGTGAGGATTCTAATTTTTCCGCCTACCTTCACGCTCAAGCCCTGCCTCCCAGGGCAGTTCCTCCCTCCCCTTGAACGAGCATGAGGTGCAGAGCATGGCCAAAGTGAATCTCAAGCAGAAAGACGACGCCCAAGGCAGTACCCTGGGCGAGGTGCGCGGCTACGCCCGCAAGATCTGGCTGGCGGGCATCGGTGCCTACGCCCGCGTCGGCCAGGAAGGTTCCGACTACTTCAAGGAGCTGGTGAAGGCCGGCGAAGGCGTCGAGAAACGCGGCAAGAAGCGCCTGGGCAAGGAGCTCGAGGCGGCCAACGGCCATCTTGACGAAGCCACCCAGGAAGTCAGCCGGGTACGCGGCAAGGTCGAGGTCCAACTGGACAAAATCGAGAAAGCCTTCGACGCCCGTGTCGGTCGCGCCTTGAATCGCCTCGGCATTCCGTCTAAACATGACGTTGAGGCGTTGTCCATCAAGCTTGAACAGCTGCACGAGCTGCTCGAGCGCGTCGCGCACAAACCATAAGGAGAGCAGGATGGCTGGCAAGAAGAACACCGAGAAAGAAGGCAGCTCCTGGATCGGCGGAATCGAGAAGTACTCCCGCAAGATCTGGTTGGCTGGCCTGGGTATCTACTCCAAGGTCGACCAGGATGGTCCGAAGCTGTTCGATTCGCTGGTGAAGGATGGCGAAAAGGCCGAGAAGCAGGCGAAGAAAACCGCTGAAGACGTGGCCGAAAGCGCCAAGTCGTCGACCAACTCGCGGGTGTCGGGCGTCAAGGACCGTGCGCTGGGCAAGTGGAGCGAGCTGGAAGAGGCCTTCGACAAGCGCCTGAACAGCGCCATCTCGCGCCTGGGCGTGCCCAGCCGTAATGAGATCAAGGCTCTGCACCAGCAGGTCGACTCGCTGACCAAGCAGATCGAGAAGCTGACCGGCGCGTCGGTGACCCCGATCTCCAAGGCCGGTGCCAGCAAGACCGCGGCCAAGCCCCTGGCCAAGGCGGCAGCCAAGCCTGCGGCCAAGACCGCCGCGGCAAAACCGGCGGCCAAGACCGCCGCGGCAAAACCGGCGGCCAAGACCGCCGCGGCAAAACCGGCGGCCAAGCCTGCAGCGAAAACCGCGGCGGCCAAACCGGCAGCCAAGCCAGCGGCCAAACCCGCTGCGGCCAAGAAACCGGCTGTGAAAAAAGCCGCCCCGGCCAAGCCGGCGGCAGCCAAGCCGGCTGCTCCGGCACCTGCCGCCACCGCGGCTCCGGCCCCGAGCGCGGCCCCGGCCAGCAGCACGCCGTCGGCACCGGTGAACGCGGCCACCCAGGCCTGACACCGCGTCGCCCATTTCGCGGGTGAACCCGCTCCCACAGGCTTTTCGCAGTCCTGTGGGAGCGGGTTCACCCGCGAAAGCCTCAACGCTGATCTGACGCGCCTACCCCTCCAGATACCGCATCGCCAACTGCTCCGCCGCCCTGCGTGCCGGTGCCTGCAGATGCGGCGCCACCAGCATCATCACCTGGTACACCACCACCCCCACGTCGCCCTCGCGCCCCAGTACCCGCTGGTAGTCCAGCGAGCACATCAGGGTCAGGGTGATCTGCTCCACCAGTTGCCCCAGCGCCTGGGTTTCACTGGTCACCTGGCCCTGGCCCTTGAGGCTGGCCAGCAATGCCGCCAAGGTGCGCTTGAGGGCGTTGATCAGGCTGCGCATGCCCCGCGCCAGCTTGGGCAGGCGCCCGGTGAGGTTGGACAGGTCCTGGAACAGGAAGCGGTACTGGGCCATGCGCTCGACGATCAGGTGCAGGAACAGCCAGTAGTCCTCGGCGTCCAGGCGCACGTCCAGGGGCGGATCGAGCAGTGGCATCAACGCCTCTTCGAAGCGTTCGAACAGGCCGATCACCAGCGGCTCCTTGCCGTGGAAGTGGTAGTACAGGTTGCCGGGGCTGATCCCCAGTTCGTTGGCGATCTCCAGGGTCGAGACGTTCGGCTCGCCCTGGCGGTTGAACAGCTGCAAGGCACATTCGAGGATACGGTCGCGGGTCTTCATCCGGTCAGCGCGCCAATACGTAGATGCCCGGCGCGGGGCCCAGCGCTGGGTAGGTGGCGTTGCCCAGTTCCTCGCGGGGCGCCTTCAGCGTGCCGGAGCGCTCGCTGATCCATTCCAGCCACAGCGGCCACCAGCTGCCGTCGCGGCGTTGGGCATCGTGGAACCAGGCCCGCGGGTCGCTGGAGAGCTTGGGGTTTTCCAGGTAGTAGGCCTTGGGGTTGCCGGGCGGGTTGATGATGCTCTGGATATGGCCGCTGTTGGCCAGGATGAAACGCCGGTCGCCGCCGAGCAGCAGGGCCGAGCGGTAGACCGCGTCCCACGGGGTTATGTGGTCGTTGCTGCCGGCCACGGTGAAGCTGTCCAGCCCGACCTGCTTGAGGTCGATCGGCGTGCCGCACACCTCCAGCCCTTCGGGGAAGGTCAGCGGGTTGAGCTTGAAGAAGTCCAGCAGGTCGCCGTGCAGGGCGGCAGGCAGGCGGGTGTTGTCGGCGTTCCAGTAGAGGATGTCGAACGCCGGCGGGGTCTTGCCCATCAGGTAGTTGTTGACCCAGTAGTTCCAGATCAGGTCGTTGGGGCGCATCCAGGCGAAGATCCGCGCCACTTCGCCGCCATCTAGCACGCCGCGCTGGTACGAGCGGCGCTTGGCCGCCTCGATGGTCTGCTCGTCGGCGAACAGGCTGGCGGGGCTGTCGAACTGGCTGTCGAGCAGGCTCACCAGGTAGGTGGCGCTGCGCACCTTGCGCAGTTGCTTCTTGGCCTGCAGGTGGCCCTGCAACGCGGCCATGGTCAGGCCGCCGGCACAGGCACCCATCAGGTTGGGATCGCGGTTGCCGCTGATACTGCGGCAGGCGTTGAGCGCTTCCTCCACGGCCTGTACGTAACTGGACAGGCCCCACTCGCGGTGACGCGGATCGGGGTTGCGCCAGCTGACCATGAACACCTGCAGGCCCTGCTTGAGCATGTACTGGACGAAGCTGTTGGTCGGGCTCAGGTCGAAGATGTAGAACTTGTTGATCTGCGGCGGTATGACCAGCAGCGGCCGGGTGTACTGTTTCTCGCTCATGGGTTTGTACTGGATAAGCTCCAGCAGCTCGTTGCGAAACACCACAGCACCAGGGCTGGCGGCCAGGTTGCCGCCGACTTCGAAGGCGCGTTCGTCCACCTGGCGCGGCAGGCCGTCGTTGTGGCGCAGGTCGTCGAGCAGGTGGCTGGCCCCGCGCAGCAGGCTCAGGCCGCCGGTGTTGAACAGCTCCTTGACCGCCAGCGGGTTGAGCAGCGAGTTGCTCGGGGCGAAGGCGTCGCTGACCAGGTTGAACAGGAACTGCGCCCGGGCGCGGTCGTCGTCGGCCAGGCTGCTTTCCTCGATCCACTGGCGGGTCTGCTTCTGCCAGGCCAGGTAGGCCTGCAGGCCGCGGCGGTAGAACGGGTTCTGGCTCCAGGTCGGGTCGCTGAAGCGCGTGTCGCGGGGGTGGGGCTGAAAGGCACTGTCGCCGATCAGCACGCGGCCCAGCTGGCCGCCGAGGCTCAGCAGGTGATGGGCGGTGTGCAGCGGGTTGCGCAGGCTGATCCTGCCGACCTGGCGCAGTGTCGAGATCAGGTCGCGACCGCGCAGGCCGGTGATGGCGTTCTGCACGTTCATGCTGGTGACGGGCACCGGTTTGTCTTTCATGCCAACACTCCATCGTTTAGCAATCGGGCCGATCGCGGGGCAAGCCCGCTCCCACGACAGCTTTCCTGGGGCCATGGGAGCGGGATCAGGTGCGCGCAGCGGGCCGGGGGTGCATGACCGCGCGTTGGCGTTCCTGCTCGAGGAATTTCATGATGATCGGCGCGACGGCCTCGGCCCGGGTGATCAGGAACAGGTGGCCGTCGTCGATTATGTGTAGCTGGGCATTGGGAATTCGCCAGGCCAGCAGGCGCATGTTGATCAGGGGGATCAACGGATCGTCGTCGCCGGCCAGCACCAGGGTGGGCTGGTGGATCTTGTGCAGCCAGTGGATGCTGGTCCAGCCGAGCCCGGCGAACAGCTGCCAGTAGTAGCCCAGCTTGCCGCCCGAGCGGACCTTCGAGGCATGCTGCATGGCCAGGTCCGGGTCGCGCCGGAAGCCGCCGCCATAGATCAGCGGGGCGATGCGGATCACATGGGAGGGCTGCACGTAGCGCCGCGGGCTGGCCATCATCCACAGCACCTTGGGCTTGCCCGGCACCATCACCGCGCCGGCGGCGGTGGCGGCCAGCACCAGCTTCTTGCAGCGCTCGGGGTAGTCGTGGGCGAACTGCTGGGCCAGGGCGCCGCCCCAGGACACGCCGATGACATTGACCTGGCCGTAGTCCAGGTAGTCGAGCATGCGCGCGGTCAGCTTGGCCAGGCCAGGGAAGCGATAAGGATGGCGGGGCGTTGACGAGCCGCCAACCCCGGGCACGTCGAAGGCGATGACCTCCAGGTCCGGGTCCAGCGCCTCGATGAACGGGAACACCAGCTCGAGGTTGGCGCCGATGCCGTTGAAGATCAACAACGGTGTCAGGTGTGGCTTGCCCGGCCGGACCGCGGTGCGGATGGACTGATCGTCCAGTTCGACGGTCCTGAAAATGTACGGTTGCGGCATGCGCGTGACTCTGTGGTGAAGGTAGCGCCGCGATGCGCCGACAAGCCCATCGCGGCGGTTCGGTTCAACGCTCGTGCACGTATGTTCCCGGTGCGGCCTCGCCTGCGGTATAGGTGCGGTTACCCAGCTTTGTAGGCGCCTTCTTGAGTTCGCCGGCGCGCTCGCCCAGCCAGGCCTGCCAGTGCAGCCACCAGGAGTCGGCATGCTTGATGGCGTTGTCCTGCCAGGCCACCGGGTCGTCCGGGCGGTCCTCGCCGGTCATGAAGCGCGCCTTGGGGTTGCCCGGCGGGTTGAGGATGCTCTGGATATGGCCGCTGTTGGACAACACGAACTCGATCTTGCCGCCGAACAGGTGCGCCGAGCGGTAGCACGACTGCCATGGGGTGATGTGGTCGGCGGTGCCGGCGACGCTGTAGATGTCGCAGTCGACCTTCTTCAGGTCGATGGCGGTGCCGCATACCTCGAGGGCGTCGGAGCGGGTCAGCGGGTTGTTCTTGAACATTTCGATCAGGTCGCCGTGGAAGGCGGCCGGTAGGCGGGTGGTGTCGTTGTTCCAGAACAGGATGTCGAACACCGGCGGCTCGTTGCCGAGCAGGTAGTTGTTGACCCAGTAGTTCCAGATCAGGTCGTTGGGGCGCATCCAGGCGAACACCTTGGCCATGTCGCTGCCTTCGAGCACCCCGGCCTGGTAGGAGTGGCGCTTGGCTGCTTCCAGGGTCTGCTCGTCGACGAAAAGCGCGACCTGGGTGTCGACGGTGGTGTCGAGCACGCTCACCAGCAGGGTGAGGGCGTTGACCTTCTTCTCGCCGAGGGCGGCGTAGTGGCCCACCAGCGCGGTGCAGGTGATGCCGCCGGAGCAGGCGCCGAGCATGTTCAGGTCCTTGCTGCCGGTGATCGACAGCACCGCGTCGACCGCCTCCTTGAGCGCGTCGATGTAGGTCGACAGGCCCCACTCGCGCTGGGCCTTGGTCGGATTGCGCCAGCTGACGATGAAGGTCTGCTGCTGGGAGCGCAGGCAGAAGCGCGCCAGGCTCTTTTCCGGGCTCAGGTCGAACACATAGAACTTGTTGATCTGTGGCGGCACCACCAGCAGCGGACGGCTGTGCACCTGTTCGGTGATGGGGCTGTACTGGATCAGCTCCAGCACATCGTTGCGGTACACCACCGAGCCTTCGCTGGTGCCGAGGTTCTTGCCGACCTCGAAGGCCTCCATGTTCACCTGGCTGGGCATGCCGCCGTTGTTGACGATGTCCTTGGCCAGGTTGGACAACCCGTCGAGCAGGCTCTTGCCGCCGGTCTCGAAGAAGCGCTTGACCGCGGCGGGATTGGAGAGGGTGTTGGTGGGGGCCATGGCCTCGGTCACCAGGTTGATGACGAACTGCCCGCGGCTGATGTCCTGGGGCGACAGGTCGCTTTCGCCGATCCAGTCGTTGAGCTCCTTGCGCCAGGCCAGGTAGGTCTGCAGGTAGCGGCGGTACAGGGGGTTCTTGCTCCATGCCGGGTCGGCGAAGCGACGGTCGTCGCCTTCGGGCTGCAGGGACGACTTGCCCAGCAGCACGTTCTTCAGCTCCAGGCCGAAATGCGCCACATGCTTGGCGCTGTGCAGGGGCTGGCGTACCGCCTGGCGCAGTACCGTGCGCGCCGATGTCAGCAGATCCTTGCGGCGAATGCCGATGACCGGGTTCAGCCCCAGGGTGTTTTCCGAGGCCTGCCGCTGCAACTCATCGTTGTTCTTGTTACTCATCTACGACGCTCCGTTGTCCTGAGACGAGTACCGGCGTGCTGTGACAGCCCGGTACTGCTACTCGGGTGACCAGTGATAAGGAACAGCGGTGCTGCGACCGGATGCGTGCCGATGATGAGCTGCGTGGGTTTCTGCGTGTGAAGACAACCTGCTTTCGCTCGCGACCTCTACATACCGGCCTGGCCCTGCCTGCCATCAAGGCAATGCAGGGAACTTGCCAGCTCCATTGGTTACCCGACTTTCGTGTAATGCGCAAGACAGCCAATCTTTGGCAGTCATCAAGGCATTCAAGCAGATGAGATTAGAAAATGCGCTCTAAAGCTTGCGAGCCTTGAGCTAGAGCATCAATTTCACCACCGATTCGGACGGGTCGCGGGATTTGCCGGCCTTGTGCAATTCGTCGAGGTATTCGCTCCACAGCTGCTCCTGGCGCAGGCACAACTGCTCGAGGTACTCCCAGGTGAACAATCCGGAGTCATGGCCGTCGTCGAAGCTCAGTTTCAGTGCATATTGACCGGCCGGTTCCAGGCCGCTGAGGCCGACGTTGATCTTGCCAAATTGCAGGATGGGATTGCCGTGGCCCTGGACCTCGGCGGAGGGGGAGTGCACGCGCAGGAATTCGGCGGGCAGGTGGTAGACCTCGCCGGGGGCGTAGGTGAGGGTGAGGGTCTTGGAGGCTTTGTGCAGGTTGATGGCGGTGGGGAGGCGGGCCATGGGTGGAATCTCTGGTGAGCTGATGGTGCAAGCTTCGGGAGATTCAGGAGATTGTGCAAGGGGGTTGCTTTGCAGCCCTTTCGCGGCACAAGGCCGCTCCTACAAGGAGAATGCAGTCCCCCCTGTAGGAGCGGCCTCGTGCCGCGAATGGGCCGCGCAGCGGCCCCATGCGGTCTTACAGGATGTAACGCGACAGGTCTTCGTTCTGCGCCAGCTCGCCCAGATGGCTGTTCACGTAGGCGGCGTCGATGTGGATCGGCGTCTCGTCGTGGGCACTGGCCAGGTCGCCGGCGCTGAACGACACCTCTTCGAGCAGGCGCTCGAGCAGGGTGTGCAGGCGGCGGGCACCGATGTTCTCGGTCTTTTCGTTGACCTGGTAGGCGATCTCGGCCAGGCGCTTGATGCCGTCGGCGGCGAACTCGATGTTCAGGCCTTCGGTCTTGAGCAGGGCGCTGTATTGCTCGGTCAGCGAGGCGTGCGGCTCCTTGAGGATGCGCTCGAAGTCTTCCGGGGTCAGCGCCTTGAGCTCGACACGGATCGGCAGGCGGCCCTGCAGCTCGGGCACCAGGTCGCTCGGCTTGCTCAGGTGGAAGGCGCCGGAGGCGATGAACAGGATGTGGTCGGTCTTGACCATGCCCAGCTTGGTGTTGACGGTGCAGCCCTCGATCAGCGGCAGCAGGTCGCGCTGCACGCCTTCACGGGAGACATCGGCGCCGCCGACGTTGCCACGCTTGGCCACCTTGTCGATCTCGTCGATGAACACGATGCCGTGCTGCTCGACCGCTTCCAGGGCCTTGGCCTTGAGCTCTTCCTCGTTGACCAGGCGGCCGGCTTCCTCGTCGCGGACCATCTTCAGGGCATCCTTGACCTTCAACTTGCGGCTCTTGCGCTTGCCCTTGCCCATGTTGGCGAACAGGCTCTGCAGCTGGTTGGTCATCTCTTCCATGCCGGGCGGCGCGGCGATCTCGACGCCCATGTTCTCGGCGACTTCGATCTCGATTTCCTTGTCGTCCAGCTGGCCTTCGCGCAGGCGCTTGCGGAACAGCTGGCGGGTGTTGGAGTCGCTGCTGGACTGCTGGGCTTCCTCGCTGAAGCTGCTGACCCGCGCCTGCGGTAGCAGGGCGTCGAGAATGCGATCTTCGGCGGCATCCTCGGCGCGGTGGCGCACGCGGACGATTTCCTGCTCGCGCAGCATCTTCAGCGCGGCGTCGGCCAGATCGCGGATGATCGATTCGACATCACGGCCAACGTAGCCCACTTCGGTGAACTTGGTCGCTTCGACCTTGATGAACGGCGCATTGGCCAACTTGGCCAGGCGGCGGGCGATCTCGGTCTTGCCGACGCCGGTGGGGCCGATCATCAGGATGTTTTTGGGAGTCACTTCGGCACGCAGCTCGGCGGGGAGCTGCATGCGCCGCCAGCGGTTGCGCAGGGCAATGGCGACGGCGCGCTTGGCGTCGTCCTGGCCGATGATGTGGCGGTTGAGTTCGTGAACGATTTCGCGGGGGGTCATGGACATGATGAATGTGGTCCTCGAGCAGAGTGATCAGTGTGGAAAAGTCCCGCTGCGAGCGGGACGCCAAAACAACTGATTCACTCGGCCAGGTCCTGCTCCTCGATGGTCAGGTTGTGGTTGGTGAACACGCAGATGTCGCCGGCGATGTTCAGGGCGGCCTCGGTGATTTCACGGGCCGACAGGTCGGTCTTGTTCAGCAGCGCGCGGGCCGCGGCCTGGGCGTAGCCGCCACCGGAGCCCATGGCGATCAGGCCGTCCTCGGGTTCGACCACGTCACCGTTGCCGGTGATGATCAGGGAGGCGTCCTTGTTGGCCACGGCCAGCATGGCTTCCAGGCGGCTCAGCGAGCGGTCGGTGCGCCATTCCTTGGCCAGCTCGACGGCGGCACGCACCAGGTGGCCGGAGTGTTTCTGCAGCTGGGCTTCGAAGCGCTCGAACAGGGTGAAGGCATCGGCGGTGGCACCGGCGAAGCCGGCGATGACCTGGCCGTTGTACAGGCGACGGACCTTCTTGGCGTTGCCTTTCATCACGGTGTTGCCGAGGGAAACCTGGCCGTCGCCGCCCATGACGACTTTGCCGTTACGGCGGACAGAAACGATGGTAGTCAAGGGAGAGTCTCCACGCAGCGGGGCGAAAATGCCTGATGCAGACTCATATGGGGGGAGGGGGGAAGGATTTCAACCACATTGGATGAATGGTTGCTCCTGGCTTCAGGTCGAGCCCGGTCGGTGTAGGAGCGGCCTTGCGCCGCGAAAGGGCCGCAGAGCGGCCCCGGCAATTTCTGTGTGGCCCGAAATCCCGGGGTCGCTGCGCGACCCTTTCGCGGCACAAGGCCGCTCCTACAGGAGGGCGAGTAAACCGTGGTCAGGCTTCGTGGCAGACGTGCCCGTCGACCAAGGTATAACGCACCGCGCCCGGCAGGCAGTGGCCGATGAACGGGCAGTTGGCGCCGCGAGAGAACCACTGCTCGCCAGCAACCGTGGACGCTTTCGGATCGAACAACACCAGGTCCGCCGCGCCGCCCACCTTCAGTTCGCCGGCCGGCAAGCGCATGGCAGCAGCCGGACCGCTGCTCAGGCGTGCCAGCAGGGTAGGCAGGTCGAGCAGGCCGTCCTCGACCAGGGTCATGGCCAGCGGCAGCAACAGCTCGACGCTGCTGATCCCCGGCTCGGTGGCACCGAACGGCGCCAGCTTGGCGTCGCGCTCGTGGGGCTGGTGATGGCTGGAGATCGCCTGGATCACCCCGGACTTCACCGCCTCGCGCAGGCCGTCGCGGTCGGCGGCGGTGCGCAGCGGCGGCTGCACGTGGTACAGGCTGGAGAAGTCGCGCAGCGCCTCGTCGGTGAGGATCAGCTGGTACAGCGCCACGTCGGCGGTGACCGGCAGCCCCAGCGCCTGGGCCTGGGCGATCAGCCGGGCGCCGCGGGCGCTGGTGATCTGGGTGAAGTGGGCGCGTACGCCGGTCTGCTCGACCAGCAGCAGGTTGCGGGCCAGGGCCACGGTTTCGGCGGTTTCCGGGATGCCCGGCAGGCCGAGGAAACTGGCCATCGGGCCTTCGTGGGCCAGGCCGCCTTGCGACAGGTCGCGATCCTGGGAGTGGAACACCACGGTCAGGTCGAAGGTCGCCGCGTACTCCAGGGCACGGGCCAGGGTGCGGTTGTTGGGGATTTCCTTGAGGCCGTTGCCGAAGGCCACGCAACCGGTGTCGCGCAGGGCCACCAGTTCGGCCAGTTGCTCGCCTTCCAGGCCCTTGGTCAGGGCGCCGATCGGGTAGACCTTGCTGTTGGCGGCTTCGCGGGCGCGGTCGAGGATCAGTTCGGCGACCGCCGAAGTGTCCAGCACCGGCTTGGTCTGCGGCGGGCAGCACAGGCTGGTGACGCCACCGGCCACGGCGGCACGGGTTTCGCTGGCGATGTTGCCCTTGCGGCTGTAGCCCGGCTCGCGCAGGGAGACACCGAGGTCGACCAGGCCCGGGGCGGCCACCAGGCCGTCGGCCTGGATCGTGCGGCTGGCGCTGAAGCCGGCCGGCGCCGCGCCGATGGCGGCAATACGGCCGCCGTCCAGGTGCAGGTCGGTGATGCGGTCCAGGCCGCTGGCAGGATCAATGACCCGGGCGCCGATAATGCTGATGGTCACTGGGCGTTCTCCTGGTCGAATTGACGTTGCGCGTTCTGCCCGCTCATGGCCATGGACAGCACGGCCATGCGCACGGCGATGCCGTAGGTGACCTGGTTGAGGATCACCGAGTGCTGGCCGTCGGCCACTGCCGATTCGATCTCCACGCCGCGGTTGATCGGGCCCGGGTGCATGACGATGGCATCCGGCTTGGCACCGGCCAGGCGCGCGGTGGTCAGGCCGAACAGGCGGTAGAACTCGCCCTCGCTGGGCAGCAGGCCACCGGCCATGCGCTCGCGCTGCAGGCGCAGCATGATCACCACGTCGACGTCCTTGAGGCCTTCGGCGAGGTCGGTGTAGACCTTCACCCCGTACTGCTCGATACCGATCGGGATCAGCGTCTTCGGACCGATCACGCGGATGTCCGGGCAGCCCAGTGCCTTGAGCGCGAGCATGTCCGAGCGGGCCACCCGCGAGTGCAGGATGTCGCCGACGATGGCCACGGAGAGGTTTTCGAAACCGCCCTTGTGCCGACGAATGGTGAGCATGTCGAGCATGCCCTGGGTCGGGTGGGCGTGGCGGCCGTCGCCGCCGTTGATCACCGCCACGTCCGGGCACACATGCTCGGCGATGAAGTGGGCGGCGCCGGAGTCGGAGTGGCGCACGACGAACATGTCGGCGGCCATGGCCTCCAGGTTGCGCAGGGTGTCGAACAGGGTCTCGCCCTTGCTGGTCGAGGAGGTCGACACGTTCAGGCTGATCACGTCGGCCGACAGGCGCTGGGCGGCCAGTTCGAAGGTGGTGCGGGTACGGGTGGAGTTCTCGAAGAACACGTTGCACACGGTCTTGCCGCGCAGCAACGGGACTTTCTTCACGGCCCGGGCGCCGACTTCGAGGAAGGAGTCGGCGGTGTCGAGGATCTCGGTGAGCAGTTCGCGGGGCAAACCGTCGAGCGAGAGGAAGTGGCGCAGCTGGCCCTGGTCATTGAGCTGCAGCGGGCGCTTGGCGTCGAATGGCGTCATCGCGGGGGACTCTTAAAGGGCGGAAGCGGGAGCGAGGTCCTGGCGCTCGAGGGCGAGCGGCGTGGGTCCGGTCAATTTTACCCGTTCATGGGCCGCCAGGGACAGGGTGGCGCCGAGTACATTCGGGCGGATCGGCAATTCGCCGGCATCCAGGTCGAGCAGACAGGCCAAGGTCACGCTGGCCGGGCGGCCATAGTCGAACAGTTCGTTAAGGGCGGCGCGAATGGTGCGCCCGCTCATCAGCACGTCGTCCACCAGCACCAGATGCTGGCCTTCGATCTCGAACGGCAGCTCGGACGGGCGCACCTGCGGGTGCAGGCCGTTTTGGCTAAAGTCGTCGCGGTAGAAGGACACATCCAGGGTGCCCAGCGGGCCTTGGTCGCCCAGCTCGGCCTGCAGGGCCTGGGCCACCCACACGCCGCCGGTGCGGATGCCGATGAAGCGCGGCTCGCTGATGCCGCGGCGGGCCAGGTGGGCGCGAAGGTCGACGGCCATCTGCCGGATCAGGTCGGCGGGATTGGGTAGGCTCATTGCGTGCTCCTCGGAAGGCGGGCGCCGGCTCCAGCCGGCGGCAAAGCGGATTTAAGTGTTGGCCTCCAGCCAGCCTTGCAGCAGCAGGGCGGCGGCGATGGCGTCGACCGGGTTGTCGCGGTAGCTGCCATGGCGCCCGCTTCGGGCCATCTGCTCGCCCTTGGCCTCGAAGGTGGTCAGGCGTTCGTCGTGGGTGTGCACCGGCAGGTTGTAGCGACCGTGCAGGCGCCGGGCAAACTTCTCGGCGCGCTCGCTCATCTCGCTGGGCGTGCCGTCCATGTTCAGCGGCAGGCCGACGACGATGGCGTCGGGTTTCCATTCCTTGATCAGCTTCTCGACCTGGTTCCAGTCCGGCACGCCGTTCTGCGCCTTGAGCGTGCACAGTTCGCGGGCCTGGCCGGTGATCACCTGGCCGACGGCGACGCCGATCTGCCGGGTGCCGTAGTCGAAGCCCAGCAGCAGACGCAGTTCGGCCATCAGGCGTGGCCCGCCTGACTGGTCAGCAAGCTGAGGTTGATCCCCAGGCTCGCGGCGGCGGCGCCCAGGCGCTGGTCGCTGGCCAGGCCGAAGATGATCTCGGGGTCGAAGGGGCAGTTGAGCCAGGCGTTATCGGCCAGCTCCGCCTCCAGCTGGCCGGCTTCCCAGCCCGCGTAGCCCAGGGTGATCAGGCTCTTGCGCGGGCCGTCGCCGGCGGCGATGGCGAACAGCACGTCCTGGGAGGTGGACAGCGACAGACCCTCCAGCTCGACCGTGGCCTGGTAGTTGCGGTCGTTGCTGTGCAGCACGAAACCGCGGTCGGTCTGCACCGGGCCGCCCTGGTAGATCGGAATGTGCAGGGTGCTGGCGGGCGGCTCGTCGTTCGGGCGCAACTGCTCGAGGATGTCGGCCAGGTTCAGCTCCTGCGGGCGGTTGACCACCAGGCCCATGGCGCCGTGGGCATTGTGCTCGACGATGTAGGTGAGGGTCTGGGCAAAGTTCGGATCGGCCATGTGCGGCATGGCGATCAGGAACTGGTGCTTGAGGTAGCTGGG
Organism: Pseudomonas sp. RtIB026; assembly: GCF_016861355.2. Lineage (NCBI taxonomy): Bacteria > Pseudomonadati > Pseudomonadota > Gammaproteobacteria > Pseudomonadales > Pseudomonadaceae > Pseudomonas > Pseudomonas sp. RtIB026. The sequence goes on from NZ_AP023348.2 coordinate 1,193,523, forward strand.
GGCGAGGGTCTTCATGTCCGCTAGTGTGGCGCCAGGTGGCGGGGCTGGCAAGGTGCGCGAGTGGCTGTCGGTGCCCCTTGTAGGAGCGGCCTTGTGCCGCGAAAGGGCTGCGTAGCGGCCCCAAGGATCTTGGCCTCGTGCAGAATCGCCGGGGCTGCTGTGCAGCCCTTTCGCGGTACAAGGCCGCTCCTACAGGGGCCAAGCAAGCCTTGCCGTTAGTTGCTCGACAGCTTGTCCCCGCGGGCAAAGCGCCAGGTGCGGATGATCTCCAGGCGGTCGAATTCCGCCAGGTCGCCGGTGAACGGCGCGAACGGCGCCGCCAGGCGCACGATGCGCTGGGCCGCCTGGTCCAGCACCGGCTGGCCCGAGGACTCCAGCACCAGCACTTCGTACAGCGAGCCATCGCGGTTGATCGATACCATCATTCGCAAACTGCCATACATCTGCTGGCGTCGGGCTTCCTCGGGGTAGTTGAGGTTGCCGATGCGCTCGACCTTCTTGCGCCACTCTTCCTTGTACCAGGCGCCCTTGTCGCGCAGGGTTGAGGCGGCGTTCAGGCGATGGATGCGCGGGCGCTTGGCATACAGTTGCTGTTCATGGGACAGCTCGGCCTCGAGGCTGGCGATCTGGCTGGACAGCTGCGAGCTGTCGAAGTCCGGCACCTTGGCTTCGGGTTTGGGCTGCGGCTTGCTTTCCTTCGGCTTGGGCTCGACCTTCTGGGTTTTCGGCGCCTGGGTGGCGACCACGGACTTCGCCGGTGCGGGCGGGGTTTCCGGTTTCGCGGCCGGTGGCGGGGTGATCTTGTTGATCTTGCTGTCCTGGAACGGCGCGACCTCGGTGGTCTTGGGCACCGCCTTTTTATCCAGGGTGCCGCTGCCCTGCTGGTTGTCCTGGGCCTGGAAGTCGGCTTTCTCGGGCGCTTTTTCGCTCTTGAAGGTGGCCAGGGTGATGTCCATGGTGTGACGGATATCAGCCGGTTTGACCACGGTGAAACCCACGCCCAGGATCAGCGCCAGGTGCACCAGGGCAGCCAGGAACAGGGTGAAGCCGAGCCGGTCCACCGGGCGAACGCGGGGTGGCAGCAGGTCGGCGGGGATGTCGGCGGGCAGCGTCATCAGGTATCCAGCAACCGCGAAACAGGGCGCAGGTCAGCGAAAAGGACCGGCATCATACCCCACTCCGCGGGTTTGCCACGTGTCGGCGGTCAGCGCGCCTGCAACTGGCGATCAATGGCGTCCATCAAGCGGCCGCCGATATCGGTGTTGTAGGCCGCGTCGATCTCGCGAATGCAGGTCGGGCTGGTGACGTTGATTTCGGTGAGGTAGTCGCCGATCACGTCCAGGCCGACGAACAGCAGGCCCTTTTCGCGCAGGGTCGGGCCGACCTGGGCGGCGATCCAGCGGTCGCGCTCGCTCAACGGCCGGGCTTCGCCGCGTCCGCCGGCGGCCAGGTTGCCGCGGGTCTCGCCGCTGGCCGGGATGCGCGCCAGGCAGTAGCCCACCGGCTCGCCGTCGATCATCAGGATGCGCTTGTCGCCGTCCTTGATCGCCGGCAGGTAGGCCTGGGCCATGATCTGCTGGGCGCCGAGCGCGGTCAGGGTCTCGAGGATCACCGACAGGTTGGGGTCGCCGGCCCGGTGGCGGAAGATCGAGGTGCCGCCCATGCCGTCGAGCGGCTTGAGGATCACATCGCCATGCTCGGCGGCGAAGGCGCGGATGATGTCCGGGCGGCGGCTGACCAGGGTCGGCGGCGTGCACTGCGGGAACAGCGTGGCGAACAGTTTCTCGTTGCAGTCACGCAGGCTCTGCGGGCGGTTGACCACCAGGACGCCTTCGGCCTCGGCCTGTTCCAGCAGGTAGGTGCTGTAGACGAACTCCATGTCGAAGGGCGGGTCCTTGCGCATCAGGATCACGTCCAGCTCGGCCAGGGGGCTGTCCTGCTCCTCGTCCAGCTCGAACCAGCGGGCCGGGTCGGCGAACACCTTGAGCGGACGCATCCGCGCGCGGGCCTTGCCCTGGGCCTGGTACAGATCGCGCTGTTCCATGTAGAACAGGCTCCAGCCGCGGGCCTGGGCAGCCAGCAGCATGGCCAGCGAGCTGTCCTTTTTGTAGGAGATGGACGCGATGGGGTCCATGACAATCCCGAGGCGAACGCTCATGGGGTAGTTCCTCTTGGCGGCCGGTGGCCGCGATGGCACGAAAGAAAAGTGGCTCAGGGTGGCGCCGGGCGCGCCCACGGTCAAGGGGCGGGCGGATGGAATGGCCTCCGGGAGTGTGCTAAAAAGGCCGGACAAGTGGTCTGTGTTGGCCTCCAGCCTGGCCGTACCTCCAAGAGCTGGGGCTGCTGCGCAGCCCATCGCGACACAAGGCCGCTCCCACAGGGTTCGGCGTCGGATGGCTGCTCAGCGCAACGCATGGACAGGTGGGAGCGGCCTTGTGTCGCGATGGGGCGCGAAGCGGCCCCAGGATTTCGGCCCCGGCAGCGATGGTAGTGCGACTATGGAACAACCCCTGAAGGTGATGGTGATCGACGACTCCCGCACGATCCGCCGCACCGCGCAGATGTTGCTCGGCGAGGCCGGCTGCGAGGTGATCACCGCCAGTGACGGCTTCGACGCCCTGGCCAAGATCGTCGACCACAAGCCCCGGATCATCTTCGTCGATGTGCTGATGCCGCGCCTGGACGGTTACCAGACCTGCGCCATCATCAAGCACAACAACGCCTTCAAGGACACCCCGGTGATCCTGCTCTCTTCCCGCGATGGCCTGTTCGACAAGGCCCGCGGCCGGGTGGTCGGCTCCGACCAGTTCCTGACCAAACCGTTCAGCAAGGAAGAACTGCTCGACGCGATCCGTGCCAGCGTGCCCGGTTTCGCCGCGCAGGACCCAAACGCACCCTGACGCCGCCTTCACCGGACGGCGTCTCTATTTCCTGATGGGGAAACAGCATGGCCCGAATTCTGATTGTCGATGATTCGCCGACAGAGATGTATCGATTGACCGAATGGCTCGAAAAACACGGCCACCAGGTGCTCAAGGCCAGCAACGGTGCCGACGGCGTGGCCCTGGCTCGCCAGGAGAAGCCCGACGCAGTGCTGATGGATATCGTCATGCCTGGCATGAACGGTTTTCAGGCCACCCGCCAGCTGAGCAAGGACCCGGAAACCAGCGCCATCCCCGTGGTGGTGGTGACCACCAAAGATCAGGAAACTGACCGTATCTGGGCCACCCGCCAGGGCGCCCGGGACTTCCTCACCAAACCGGTGGAAGAAGACGCCCTGATCGCCAAGCTGCAAGAAGTGCTCGGCGCTTGACCACCCGCCCCCAGGGCGCGTCGCTGACCGCCTTCGAGCTGTTGCTGGACATCGACCGGCGCTGCCGTCTGCTGGTGGCCGACCAGCCGCCGCAGGACACCCGCCTGCAGCAGTGGAGCGGCATCGGTTTTCGCATCGCCGGGCAGTGGTTCGTCGCGCCCATGGGCGAGGTCGCCGAGGTGCTGCGCGAGCCCCGCAGCAGCCGGGTACCAGGCGTGCAGCCCTGGGTCCGCGGGGTGGCCAACCTGCGTGGGCGACTGTTGCCGGTGATGGACCTATGCGCGTTTTTCGGCCTTGGCCCGGCGGCGGCGGGCAAGCAACGGCGGGTGCTGGTGCTCGATCACGAGGAGTTGTTCGCCGGACTGCTGGTGGACGAGGTGGTGGGTCTGCAGCACTTCGCCCTGAGCAGCCTCGAGCTGTCGCCGCCGCAGCCATTGATCCGCGCGGCCGCGCCCTTCGTGCAGGGCCATTTCCCCCGTGAACGCAATTGGGCGATCTTCAGCCCGTTCGCCCTGGCCCAGGCCCCGGGTTTTCTCGATGTGGCGTTGTAGAGGATTTTCGACGTGAACAAGCCAGGACCTTCCGTAGCCACCGCCGGCGTTTTGCCAGCCGCCGTGGCCCAGCGCCCGCGCAGCACCGCGCAGATCACCGTGCTGTTCGTGGTGCTGATCCTGTCGATCGTCCTGCTGTTCGCCAACTTCGCCTACCTCAACACCCAGGCCAACCACGACAAACAGTACATCGGCCATGCCGGCGAGCTGCGCGTGCTGTCCCAGCGCATCGCCAAGAACGCCACCGAGGCGGCGGCGGGCAAGGCACTGGCGTTCAAGCTGCTCAGCGATGCGCGCAACGACTTCGAGCGGCGCTGGAGCTACCTGCGCGAGGGCGACAAGACCACAGGCCTGCCCGCCGCGCCGGTGACGGTGCGCGACGAGATGGACGCGGTGCGCCAGGACTGGGAGAACCTGCGCAAGAACACCGACACCATCCTCGCCAGCGAACAGACCGTGCTGTCGCTGCACCAGGTCGCGGCCACCCTGGCCGAGACCGTGCCGCAATTGCAGGTCGAGTACGAGAAGGTGGTGGAGATCCTGCTGCAGAGCGGCGCGCCGGCCAATCAGGTGGCAGTGGCCCAGCGTCAGCTGCTGCTGGCCGAACGCATACTTGGTTCGGTCAATACCGTGCTTGCCGGCGACGAGACCTCGGTGCAGGCCGCCGACGCCTTCGGTCGCGACGCCAGCCGCTTCGGCCAGGTGCTCGAAGGCATGCTCGCCGGCAATCCGGCGATCCAGGTCACCCGGGTCGAGGACGCCGATGCCCGGGCACGGCTGGCCGAGATTGCCGAATTGTTCCAGTTTGTCTCGGGTTCGGTGGACGAGATCCTTGAAACCTCACCCGAACTGTTCCGGGTGCGCGAGGCCGCCGGCAATATCTTCAGCCTGTCGCAGACCCTGCTCGACGAGGCCTCGCACCTGGCCAACGGCTTCGAGAACCTGGCCGGCGGGCGCACCCTGGACACCGTCGGCGGCTACGTGCTCGGCCTGCTGGCGCTGGCCTCGATCATCCTCATCGGCCTGGTGATGGTGCGCGCCACTCACCGCCAGCTGCGCGAGACCGCCGAGAAGAACGAACGCAACCAGCAGGCGATCATGCGCCTGCTCGACGAGATCGAGGAGCTGGCCGACGGCGACCTGACCGTCACCGTGTCGGTCACCGAGGACTTCACCGGCGCCATCGCCGACTCGATCAACTACTCGGTCGACCAACTGCGCGACCTGGTCGCCACCATCAATCACAGCGCCGAGCAGGTCGCCGCCGCCGTGCAGGACACCCAGAACACCGCCCGCCAGTTGGCCAAGGCCTCCGAGCACCAGGCCGAGCAGATCAGCGAGGCCTCCGAGGCGGTGGGCGACATGGTCGAGTCGATCGACCGGGTCTCGGCCCACGCCTATGAGTCAGCCAAGGTGGCCGAGCGCTCGGTGGCCATCGCCAACAAGGGCAACGAGGTGGTGCACAACACCATCCACGGCATGGACAACATCCGTGAGCAGATCCAGGACACCGCCAAGCGGATCAAGCGCCTGGGCGAGTCGTCCCAGGAGATCGGCGACATCGTCAGCCTGATCGACGATATTGCCGAGCAGACCAACATCCTCGCCCTCAACGCGGCGATCCAGGCTTCGCTGGCCGGCGAGGCCGGTCGCGGCTTCGCCGTGGTCGCCGACGAGGTGCAGCGCCTGGCCGAGCGATCCTCCTCGGCGACCCGGCAGATCGAGGCGCTGGTGCGGACCATCCAGGTCGACACCAACGAGGCGGTGATTTCCATGGAACAGACCACCGCCGAAGTGGTGCGTGGCGCGCGCCTGGCGCAGGATGCCGGGGTGGCCCTGGCGGAAATCGAGGGCGTTTCGCAGACCATGGCTGAACTTATCCACAGTATCTCCGACGCCGCCCAGTTACAGACCTCCTCGGCGGGGCAAATTTCCCACACCATGGCGGTGATCCAGCAAATCACTGCGCAGACCTCCGCCGGCTCCGGCGCCACCGCCGACAGCATCCGCCATTTGGCGCGCATGGCCAGCGAGATGCGCCGCTCGGTGTCCGGCTTCACCTTGCCCAAACCGGTGGAGCGCTCGTGAACGAGGCGAACCTGAACGCGCCCGGCGAGCGTCACGACACGGTGGCCCTGGCCTGGACCAAGGCGCCGATCCTCGATTGCCTGGGTCAGGCGCGTCAGGCCCTGGAGCGCTTCTCGGCGGAGCCGGGCGACCTGTCGATGCTGGCGTTCTTCGTCGACAACCTGCACCAGGTCCACGGCTGTCTGCATATGCTCGCGCTGCCGGGCGCGATGCGCCTGGCCGAGGAGCTGGAACTGCTCGGGCGGGCCATGGCCGACGGCCAGGTGAGCCCGCGTGGCGATTGCCTGGGCGCGCTGTTCCGCGGGCTCGAGCAATTGCCGCCGTACCTGGACCGCCTGCGCGGCGCGCGCCACGACCTGCCGTTGGTGGTGATGCCGCTGCTCAACCAGCTGCGGGTCTGCCGAGGCGCCGAACCCCTGGCCCAGGGCAGCCTGCTGGGTGACCTGGGTCAGCGGCTGGCCGGCGCGGCGGACCTGGCCAACCTCGACCTGTCGCTGGGCAGTTGGCGTGAGCACATGCAGGCCGGCGCCGGGCGCGATGCATTGCGCTCGGTAGTGATGGCCCTGTGCGACGACCTGATGCGCATCAAGGATCGCCTCGACCCCTTCGTCGGCGGCGAGCGTTCGCCCAGCGAGTCACTGGAGTCGCTGCTGCCGCCCTTGCGGCACGTGGCCGATACCCTGGCGGTGCTTGGCTTCCAGCAGCCGCGGCGGGTGATAATCGACCAGGTGCTGGCGTTGCAGGCACTGGTCGAAAAAGACGGCGGCGTGGACGAGGCTGTACTTATGGATGTCGCCGGGGCACTGCTGTATGTCGAGGCCACCCTCAACGGCATGGTTGGTCCGCTGGAGGAAATCAGCCCCGGCAGCCTGCCCGGCTCGGACCTGGCCGAAATCCGCCAGCTGGTGCTCAACGAATCGCTCAACGTGCTGCAACAGTCCAAGGACCTGATCGGCGATTGCCTGGAGTCCGACTGGTCACGCCAGCGTCTGCAAGCCCTGCCCGGGTTGCTGCAACAGGTGCGCGGGGCGCTGGCGATGCTGATGCTGCCAGCCGCCGCCGAGGTGTTCGCCGGTTGCGCGGGCTATGTGCAAGGCTGGCTGGTGCACCTGGAGGATGAGCCGCAAGCGGACGAACTGGCGCACCTGGCCGATGCCCTGAGTGCCGGCGAGGCCTGGCTGCAATGGCGGGTGGCCGATCCGCTGGCCGACGCCCAGTGCTTCATCGACATGGCCCACGCCAGCTTGTCCGCGCTGGGCGTGCAGTGCGCGCGTGACACGGCAACTGCGGGCGGCGAGCAGGCGTTGGACGGTATCGACGATGAGTTGCGCGAAGTATTCCTCGAAGAGGCTGGCGAGCTGCTGCCGGAAATCGAGCGCCAATGGCTGCGCTGGCGCGCCGACAACGGCCTGCGCGAGGCGTTGATCGAGGTGCGCCGGGCACTGCATACACTCAAGGGCAGCGGGCGGATGGTCCATGCCGAAGCCGTGGCCGAGCTGGCCTGGGGCGCCGAGCACCTGCTCAATCGGGTGCTGGAAGGGCGCATCGTGCTCAGCGCCGAAGGCCTGGTGGCCCTGCAGCAGGTGTTCGTGCGCCTGCCCGACCTGCTTGCTGATTTCGCCGCCAGCCAGTTGCCGCCCACGGCCGAGATCGAGCAGCTGGCCGGGCACCTGCATGCGCTGGCGCTCAACGACACGCCGGTCAGCGCCAGTATCGATGGCCTCGATCCGCACTTGCTTGAGATCTTCCGCAACGAGGCCCAGGGCCATTTGGCCGGGCTCGATGGGTTCCTGCAGACGGCCGCCGGCCAGGGCATCGCGGTCAACGACAGCCTGCAACGCGCCCTGCACACCCTCAAGGGCAGCGCTGCCATGGCCGGCGTGATGCCGGTGGCGGAGCTGGCCACCGCCCTCGACCGCCTGGTGCGTGAATACAAGGGGCACCAGTTACCCCTGCAAGTGGCCGAGATCGAACTGCTGGAGGCGGCTCGCTCGCTGTTGCACCTGGGCCTGGCCCAGCTGGGCAGCACGCCGCTGGCGCCGATCCCCGGGGCCGCCGGGCTGATCGAACAGGTCGGGCAGACGGTTGACGCCCGGTTGGCCCAACTGCAGGCCGAGCCGCATCCGCCGCGCCGGCTCCGGCGCGATCCGCAGCTGACGGCCACCTTCCTGACCATGGGCATGGATATCCTGCTCGATGCCGAGGCGCGGCTCGCCAACTGGCAGGGCGATCCCACGCAACACCATGAGTTGCACCTGCTGCTCGAGGAGATGACCACCCTCGGTCACGGCGCGCACCAGGCCGAGCTGTGGCAGGTGGATGAGGTCTGCGAAGGGCTGCTCGACCTGTACGGTGCGGTGGAGGAGGGCAGCCTGGCCGTCACGCCGCGCTTCTTCGCCGTTGCCCGGCAAGCCCATGAGGCGCTGCTCGACCTGTTCGACGAGATAGCCGCCGGCCAGGACCCGAATCCCCGGCCCGAATGCCTGGCGGCCCTGCATGGCCTGCTCGATGATGCCCTCGACCCTGCAGCATTGGGTTTGGTCGGGGCGAACGGCGTCACGGTGCTTACGGCTCCAGGCGAGTTGCCGGACCCGGCGCTGGTCGAGCTGTTCCTCGAAGAGGCCGGGGATATCCTTGACGGTGCCGACCAGGCCTTGCGGCAATGGAAGGCCGATCCGGACAGCCTGTCGCCGCTGTCGGCGCTGCAGCACGATGTGCTCACCCTCAAGGGCGGGGCACAGATGGCGGCGATCGGCGCCGTCGAGGTGCTGGCCCAGGAGCTGGCGCTGCTCTACGAAGGCTTGGTGGACCGCCGGCTGGGTGCCAGCCCGGCACTGTTCGAGCTGCTCCGGCGCAGCCATGACGCCCTGGCCGAAATGCTGCGCAGCCTGCGCGAGGGCCAGGCACCGCTGTCGGCGGTGGCGTTGCTGGGCGAATTGCGTGAGTTCCGCCACAGCGCCCCGCCTCCCGTCACCTCCGAGCCGCAGGACGACAACGAAGAAACCGAGAGCGACAAGGAACTGCTGGAGGTCTTCCTCGAAGAGAGCTCCGATATTCTCGAGAGCGCGGCCGAGTCCCTGGCGCGCTGGCAGGCCGATCCGCGCAACACGGTCGAGGTGGAGAACCTGCTGCGCGACCTGCACACGCTCAAGGGCGGCGCGCGCATGGTCGAGATCACCGCCATCGGCGACCTCGCCCACGAACTGGAATTCCTCTACGAGCTGCTGGCCGCCGGGCGCCTGCCGTCGACGCCGGCCTTGTTCAGCCTGCTGCAGAACTGCCATGACCGCCTGGCGCACATGCTCGACGCGGCGCGCCTGGGCGAGCCGCTGCATACGGCCACGGCGCTGATCGACTACATCCGCAACTTCTCCAGCGCCGCGCTGACCGACAGCGTGGCCGGCCAGCCCCAGGCCGAACCAGCTCCCGCCGAGGCCACGGCTGTCGCTCCCGAGCGGGCGGGCGACATGGTCAAGGTTGATGCCGAGCTGCTCGACGACCTGGGCAACCTGGCCGGTGAGCATTCGGTGATCCGCGGGCGCATCGAGCAGCAGGTCAACGATGCGCAGTTCGCCCTCAACGAGATGGAGACCACGCTGGAGCGCATGCGCGATCAGCTGCTGCGCCTGGACATCGAGACCCAGGGGCGGATTTCCAGCCGTCACCAGTTGGAGGGTGACGCCTATGACGATTTCGACCCCCTGGAGATGGACCGCCATTCCCAGCTGCAGCAATTGTCGCGGGCGCTGTTCGAGTCCACCTCGGACTTGCTCGACCTCAAGGAAACCCTGCTGCAGAGGGCCCAGGAAGCCTACAGCCTCCTGCAGCAGCAGGCGCGGGTCAACAGCCAGTTGCAGGAGGGCCTGACCGCCACCCTGATGGTGCCCTTCGAGCGTCTGGTGCCCCGTTTGCAGCGGGTGGTGCGGCAGGTGGCCAGCGAGCTGGGCAAGCAGGTCGAACTGGTGGTCGGCAACGCCGAGGGCGAGCTCGACCGCAGCGTGCTCGAACGTATGGTTGCGCCCCTGGAGCACATGCTGCGCAATGCCGTCGACCATGGCCTGGAAGCTCGCGAGGCGCGCCTTGCGGCCGGCAAGCCGGAGCAGGGCACCATCCACCTGAACCTGCTGCACGAAGGTGCCGACATCGTCATCGAGATGAGCGACGACGGCGCCGGGGTACCGCTGGAGGCGGTGCGCAACAAGGCGATCAAGCGTGGTCTGCTCGATCCGCAGGCGCGCCTGAGCGACCACGAGATCCTGCAGTTCATCCTGCGCCCCGGTTTCTCCACGGCCGAGAAGATCACCCAGATCTCCGGGCGCGGCCTGGGCATGGACGTGGTCCATGAAGAGGTCAAGCAACTGGGCGGCTCGATGAGCATCGAGTCCAGCCCCGGCAAGGGCGCGCGTTTCCTGATCCGCCTGCCGTTCACCGTGTCGGTGAACCGGGCGCTGATGGTGCACGTGGAGGACGAGCAGTACGCCATCCCGCTGAACACCATCGAGGGCATCGTGCGCGTGCCGCCGGCGGAGCTGGAGGCCTGTTACCGGCTCGACCCACCACGCTACAGCTATGCCGGCCACGATTACGCGCTGCGCTACCTCGGCGACCTGTTGCAGGGCGGCGGCCAGCCTGGGCTGCTGGGGCAGAGCGTGCCGCTGCCGGTGCTGCTCACCCATTCACACGAGCAGTCGTTCGCCATCCATGTGGACAGCCTGTCGCCCAGCCGCGAGATCGTGGTCAAGAGCCTCGGCCCGCAGTTCGCCGCGGTGCCGGGGCTGTCTGGCGCCACCCTGCTGGGGGACGGGCGGGTGGTGCTGATTCTCGACCTGCTCGGCCAGTTGCGCGGCCAGCAACGGCGCCTGGCGCGCCTGCCGGGCGTGGCCGAGGGGGCGCATGGGCTGACTGGCCCGGTGCCCCGGCGGCCATTGCTGGTGATGGTGGTGGACGACTCGGTGACCGTGCGCAAGGTCACCAGCCGCCTGCTCGAGCGTCACGGCATGAGCGTGCTGACGGCCAAGGACGGCGTCGATGCCATGGCGCTGCTCGAGGAGCACCGTCCGGATGTGCTGTTGCTGGATATCGAGATGCCGCGCATGGATGGCTTCGAAGTGGCCACGCGGATCCGCCGCGATGAGCGCCTGAGCCAGCTGCCGATCATCATGATCACCTCGCGTACCGGCCAGAAGCACCGCGACCGGGCCATGGCCATCGGCGTCAATGAATACCTCGGCAAGCCGTATCAGGAATCGGTGCTGCTGCAGAGCATCGCCCACTGGAGCAAGCCCCATGCTTGAGCATATTGCCGGCCAGCGCAGCAGCCTGACCGGGTTGCTGCTGCCCCTGGGCGACCGCACCCTGGTGTTGCCCAACGTGGCGGTGGCCGAGCTGATCGGTCACCGTGTCATCGCCTGCGAACCGGGGGAGCCGGCCTGGCACCTGGGCTGGGTGAACTGGCGCCAACAGCGGTTGCCACTGATCGGCTTCGAGGCCGCGTGTGGCGGGCAGACTTCCTGCGGGGAGCGGGCGCGGGTGGTGGTGCTCAACGCCCTGGGGGATACCGGGCTGCGCTACCTGGCGCTGCTGCTGCAGGGGATTCCGCGCTCGTGCAAGCTCGACAGCCAGCTGAATTATGTCGATGTGCCGTTGGCAGGGCTGGAGCTTGCGGCGGTGCAGGTGGGCGAACAGGTGGCGCGGGTGCCTGACCTGGCGGGGTTGGAAAGAATGGTGCGTGACGCGCAACTGCAATCCTCGCCGGAGTAGTATCGAAGTGCCACAGTCCCTGTAGGAGCGGCCTTGTGCCGCGAAAGGGCTGCGCAGCAGCCCCTGCGGAACTTGCGAGTCATAGAGATCCTGGAGTCGCGTTGCGACCCTTTCCGGCCGGTCCGACGCCTCGGCAAGGCCGCTCCTACAGAACGTGTGCTTTCTGGAACCTCATCTGCTGCGGGAGGTCTTTGCTTGCATGTACCATGGTGAACGTTTCAACGCCTGGACCCACCTGGTCGGTGCGGTCCTGGCCTGCATTGGCGCGGTCTGGCTGATTGTCGTGGCCGGTCTGCAGGGTGATCCCTGGAAGATCGTCAGTTTCTCCATCTACGGCTTCACCCTGCTGTTGCTCTACAGCATCTCTACCCTCTATCACAGTACGCGAGGGCGGGCGAAGCGCATCATGCGCAAGCTCGACCACCTGTCGATCTACCTGCTGATCGCCGGCAGCTACACGCCCTTCTGCCTGGTCAGCCTGCGCGGGCCCTGGGGCTGGAGCCTGTTCGGGGTGGTCTGGGGGCTCGCGTTGGTCGGCATGTTGCAGGAGATCAAGCCGCGCTCGGAGGCGCGGATCCTGTCGATCGTCATCTACGCGCTGATGGGCTGGATCGTGCTGGTGGCGGTCAAGCCGCTGCTGCACAGCCTGGGCGGCGCCGGCTTTGCCTGGCTGGCGGCCGGCGGCGTGTTCTACACCGTCGGCATCATTTTCTTTGCCTTCGACAGCCGGTTCCGCCACTGGCATGGCATCTGGCACCTGTTCGTCATCGCCGGCAGCCTGATGCACTTCGTCGCGGTGTTCTTCTACGTGTCCTAGAAATCGCCCCACAACTGCTGCGCCACCGACAACGCCACTACCGGCGCGGTCTCGGTGCGCAGTACGCGAGGGCCAAGGCGGGCGGCGTGGTAGTTGCTGGCCTTGGCCTGTTCGACTTCCGCGTCGCTGAGGCCCCCCTCCGGGCCGATCAGGAAGGCCAGCTTCGCGGGTTTTTCATGGCTGGTCAGCGGCTCGGCCACCGGGTGCAGCACCAGCTTGAGGTCGGCCTCGGTGCCCTTGAGCCATTCGGCCAGGGTGACCGGCGGGTGGATCACCGGCAGGGTCGAGCGGCCGCACTGTTCGCAGGCACTGATCGCCACCTGGCGCCAGTGGGCCAGGCGCTTGTCGGCGCGCTCGTCCTTCAGGCGTACTTCGCAGCGTTCGCTGACGATCGGGGTGATTTCGTTGACGCCCAGTTCGGTGGCCTTCTGGATCGCCCAGTCCATGCGCTCGCCGCGGGACAGGCCCTGGCCGAGGTGAATGTGCAGCGGCGAGTCGGCCTGGCCGGGGAGGGCCTGGTCGAGGCTGACGCGTACGCTTTTCTTGCCCACCTCTAGCAGTTGGCCGAGGTATTCCTGGCCGCTGCCGTCGAACAGCTGCACGGCGTCGCCGGCGGCCATGCGCAGCACGCGGCCGATATAGTGGGCCTGGGCTTCGGGGAGCTCGTGCTCGCCGAGGCCAAGAGGGGCGTCGATGAAGAAGCGGGAGAGTCTCATGGTTCTACTCGGAATCTGATGGGGACATCGTCCCCTGTAGGAGCGGCCTTGTGCCGCGAAAGGGCCGCGAAGCGGCCCCAGGCCTTCAGCTTCGCAGCAGAGATTGCCGGGGCTGCTCCGCAGCCCTTTCGCGGCACAAGGCCGCTCCTACAGGGGGCTGTGAGAAGGCATTGGGCCTAGCCCGGATCGCGGAAATCGGGGTGGAAGTCGGCCGGCACCGCCACGCTGACGCTATCGCGGGTGGCAATGTCGATCCCTTCGCTGGCCACCTCGGCCAGGAAGTCGATCTGCTCCGGGGTGATCACGTAGGGCGGCAGGAAGTACACCACGCTGCCCAGCGGACGCAGCAGCGCGCCCCGGCTCAGGGCATGCTCGAAGACCTTCAGGCCACGGCGCTCCTGCCAGGGGTAGGCGACTTTGCCGGCCTTGTCCTGGACCATCTCGATGGCCAGGGCCATGCCGGTCTGGCGGATTTCGGCGACATGGGCGTGGTCGGCCAGGTGCGCGGTGGCGCTGGCCATGCGTGCCGACAGGGCCTTGTTGGCCTCGATGACGTTGTCCTGCGCGAAGATGTCCAGGGTCGCCAGGGCTGCGGCGCAGGCCAGCGGGTTGCCCGTGTAGCTGTGCGAGTGGAGGAAGGCGCGCAGGGTCGAGTAGTCGTCGTAGAAGGCCTGGTACACCTTGTCTGTGGTCAGGCAGGCGGCCAGGGGCAGGTAGCCGCCGGTCAGGGCCTTGGACAGGCACAGGAAGTCGGGGCGGATGCCGGCCTGTTCGCAGGCGAACATCGTGCCGGTGCGGCCGAAGCCCACGGCGATTTCGTCGTGGATCAGGTGCACCTCGTAGCGGTCGCAGGCCTCGCGCAGCAGTTTGAGGTACACCGGGTGGTACATGCGCATGCCGCCGGCACCCTGGATCAGCGGCTCGACGATGACTGCGGCGATGCTGGCGTGATGTTCGGCCAAGGTCTGTTCCATGGCCGCGAACATGTTTCGCGAATGCGCCTCCCAGCCCATGCCTTCGGGGCGCAGGTAGCAGTCCGGGCTCGGCACCTTGATGGTGTCCAGCAGCAGCGCCTTGTAGGTCTCGGTGAACAGCGGCACGTCACCCACCGACATCGCCGCGATGGTCTCGCCGTGGTAGCTGTTGGTCAGGGTGACGAAGCGTTTTTTCTGCGGTTTGCCGATGTTCTGCCAATAGTGGTAGCTCATCTTCAGCGCCACTTCGATGCAGGAGGAGCCATTGTCGGCGTAGAACACCCGCTCCAGGCCGGCCGGTGTCATCGCCACCAGGCGTTCGGACAGCTCGATCGCCGGCTGGTGGCTGAAACCGGCGAGGATCACGTGCTCGAGCTGGTCGACCTGGTCCTTGATGCGCTGGTTGATGCGCGGGTTGGCATGGCCGAACACGTTGACCCACCAGGAGCTGACCGCGTCCAGGTAGCGCTTGCCCTCGAAGTCCTCGAGCCACACGCCCTCGCCGCGGCGGATCGGGATCAGCGGCAGCTGCTCGTGGTCTTTCATCTGGGTGCAGGGGTGCCACAGGACCTTGAGGTCGCGTTGCATCCACTGTTCGTTGAGGCCCATGGGCACTTCTCCTGGCGTTACGGCTCGGTTTGACCGCGTAAGCCTAAGCAATGCCGGAAGGCAGGACAACCGCTCAGTGACGCCAGGCCGGGCGCCATTCCAGCTGGCGTATGTGCACGGTGCACAGCGGCAGGGTGGAGAGGACCAGGCGATCCAGGGGGCCGGGCACGTCGTGCCAGAAGGAGCCGAGCGTGGCGGGACCGGGCATGAACTCGGTGTAGTCATGGTCGCGCAAGGTCAGCCAGTAGGCGGTCGAAACGGCGCTGCCTAGCGTATTGATCTCCACTTCGAGCAGCAGGCAATCGACCGTCTGGCCGAAGATGATTTCGATATCGCACTGGCCTCGGACGACCAGTTCCGTACCGCTACGCCCTTCGTCGGTCTGGTAGCGCGAACTGTAGGCGGTGCCATTGGAGATGATGCTCAGGCCCGTGGGGGTGCGCCAGGTGATTTCCGGCATCGGTGCCAAGGGCTGCCACCTGGCAAAATCTTCCGTGTAGATCACCGCTGTTTCTCCGGCCTGATTCTGGAGTGCGAGCCAAGCCTGCCTGCCCTTGCGACAAACGGCTACTGACAAAATTACCAGTTGCCAAAAGCACTTGATGTCACTGCGGTGGCAGGGTGGGCAGAGGTGACGTATTCTTAACGCATCTCTCCCGGGGCATTCTTCCCCGTCTCTTCTATCGCTTCTCTAACCGGAGTTCGCCATCATGGCTGCTGCTTGGGTGCGCCTGTGCGCGTTGGTATTGATCGGGGTGTCCAGCGGTGCCGCGCTGGCCAAGGACAAGACGGCGATCGTCGTCGGTGGTGGCCTGGCGGGCCTGACCGCGGCCTACGAGCTGCAGGGCAAGGGCTGGCAGGTCACCTTGCTCGAGGCCAAGTCAGGGATGGGCGGGCGTTCGGGGCTGGCCACCAGCGAGTGGATTGGCAACAGCAAGACCCAGCCGGTGCTCAACCAGTATCTGGAGCAGTTCAAGGTCGGCACCTTGCCGGCACCGGAGTTCGTGCGTAACCCCGGCTACCTGATCGACGGGGAGTATTTCAGCGCCGCCGACCTCGCAACCAGGCAACCGGCCACCGCCGAGGCCCTCAAGCGTTATGAGAAGACCCTCGACGACCTGGCCCGCTCCATCGAGGACCCGTTGAACCCGGCGGCCAACAGCACCCTGTTCGCCCTTGACCAGATGAACGTGTCCACCTGGCTGGACAAGCTGCAACTGCCGGCGACCGCCCGTCAGCTGGTCAACCAGCAGATCCGCACCCGTTACGACGAGCCATCGCGCCTGTCGCTGTTGTATTTCGCCCAACAGAGCCGTGTCTACCGCAACGTCAGCGACCGCGACCTGCGCGCCGCGCGCTTGCCGGGCGGCAGCCCGGTGCTGGCCCAGGCGTTCGTCAAGCAGCTCAAGACCATCAAGACCAGCTCGCCGGTCACCGCCATCGTCCAGGACAAGGACGGGGTGACGGTCAAGGTCGGTGCCGTGGGTTACAAGGCCGATTACCTGGTCATGGCCGTGCCGCTGCGGGCCCTGGCCAAGATCCAGATGACCCCGGGCCTGGACAACCAGCACCTGGGCGCCTTGAAGGGCACCAACTACGGCTGGCGCGATCAGCTGATGCTCAAGTTCAAGAACCCGGTATGGGAAAGACGTGCGCGCATGTCCGGCGAGATCTTCTCCAACACCGGCCTGGGCATGCTGTGGATCGAACCGGCGCTCAAGGGCGGCGCCAACGTGGTGATCAACCTGTCCGGCGACAACGCTCGCCTGTTGCAGGCCTTCGGTGACAAGCAGATGGTCGACCAGGTGCTGATCCGTCTGCACGCCTTCTACCCGCAGGCCCGTGGCGCCTTTACCGGTTACGAAGTGCGCCGTTACAGCACTGATGCCGGTATGGGGGGCGCCTACCTGGCCTACGGCCCTGGGCAGATCAGCAAGTACTGGCGCCTGTGGGAGCGTCCGGTTCAGCGCATTGCCTTTGCCGGCGAGCATACCGACGCGCTCTACCCCGGTACCCTCGAAGGCGCCCTGCGCAGCGGCCAGCGCGCCGCGAGCCAGGTTCAGGACCTGGCTGCGGGCAAATCCTTCGACCCGGCCAAGGCCGCACCGGTTGCCGCCGCAGCCGCTGCGGGCGCGGTCGTGGCGAAGGACAAGGGCGGGTTCTTCTCCAACCTGTTCGGTGGTGGCTCCGACAAGGCCCCGGCCAAGGCGGAGCCTGTGAAGGTCGAGGAGGCCAGGCAGGACAAGCCAGGCTTCTTCTCGCGTCTGTTCGGTGGTGCTGACAAGCCAGAGGTCAAGGCCGCGCCGATCGCCAAGGCCGAGGAGATTGCGCCGGTGCCTGCCGCGGCCCCCGCGCCTGTCGCCCCGGCGCCTGTGGCCAAGGAGGAACCGGTGAAGCCGGCCGCCACCAAGCCTGCTCCAGCCAAGCCGGCGGCCAAGCAGGCACACAAGCCCGCAGCCAAACCGGCGCCGGTGAAGAAGGCCACCGCCAAGTCGGAACCGGCCAAGAAGCCAGTGGTCAACAGCCAGGCCAAGGCCGGCTGATCTTTCGACAGGCAATTGCCCTGTCTCCTGTGGGAGCGAGCAAGCCCGCTCCCACAAATTTGCCGACGGTGGCAAGCTCCTACCAAACGACTATCGTTAATGTTTCCTTAATAGGAAGCTTGCACACTAAATATCGGGTTTTTAGATAATCCGAAGCAATTTTTTACGCTTTTATTCGATGCGTTACGCGCTAGTCTTGTGCACAGCTTTCACGGGGAAACACGCCAACATGCAACTGCGCAACTCATCTTCCCGCTATGGCCTGGTCAGCATCGTCCTGCACTGGGGCGTGGCGCTGGCGGTCTTCGGCCTGTTCGGCCTGGGCCTGTGGATGGTCGGTCTCGACTACTACAGCCCTTGGCGCAAGACCGGGCCCGATCTGCACAAGAGCATCGGCCTGGTGCTGCTGGCCGCCATGCTGCTGCGCGTACTCTGGCGTTTCATCAGCCCGCCACCGCCGGCGCCGGCCAACCATGGCAAGGTCACCCGCCTGGCCGCCAAGCTGGGCCACCTGGCGCTGTACCTGGGCCTGTTCGCGGTGATGGTCGCCGGCTACCTGATTTCCACCGCCGACGGTGTCGGCATTCCGGTGTTCGGCCTGTTCGAAGTGCCGGCGCTGATCAGTGACCTGCCTGACCAGGCCGATACCGCGGGGGTGATCCACCTGTGGCTGGCCTGGGGCCTGGTGATTTTCGCGGTGCTGCATGCCCTGGCGGCACTCAAGCACCATTTCATCGACCGTGACGCGACCCTGACCCGCATGCTGGGCCGCAAAGCTTGACTCTCAACCTCAATTGCAAAGGAAGGAAGTAAGGATGTTGAAAAAGACTTTTGCCGCTCTGGCGCTCGGTACCGCCCTGATCTCCGCCGGCCAGGCCATGGCCGCCGAATACAAGATCGACAAGGAAGGCCAGCACGCGTTCGTTGACTGGAAGATCAGCCACCTGGGCTACAGCTTCATCCACGGCACCTTCAAGGACTTCGACGGCAACTTCACCTGGGACAGCGCCAAGCCCGAGGCCAGCAAGATCAGCGTCGACCTGAAGACCGCCAGCCTGTGGTCGAACCACGCCGAGCGTGACAAGCACATCGCCAGCAAAGACTTCCTCGATGTGAAGAAGTACCCGGATGCCAAGTTCGTCTCCACCAGCGTCAAGTCGACCGGTGAGAAGACCGCCGACGTCACTGGCGACCTGACCCTGCACGGCGTGACCAAGCCGGTCACCTTCAAGGCTGTGTTCAACGGTGAAGGCAAGGACCCGTGGGGTGGCGAGCGTGCCGGCTTCAACGCCAAGACCACGCTGAACCTGAACGACTTCGGGATCAAAGGCCCAGGCCCGACCTCCCAGACCCTGGACCTGGATATCAGCGTCGAAGGTGTGAAGCAGAAGTAATTAGCGTTAGCTGAATGACCGAGGGGCCGCTACGCGGCCCTTTCCGGCCGGTCCGACGCCTCGGCAAGGCCGCTCCTACAGGTTCAGTGCAGCCCTTTGGCTTAGCGCGGTACCTGTAGAAGCGGCCTTGCCGAGGCGTCGGACCGGCCGGAAAGGGCTGCATAGCAGCCCCTCGGTGTTTCAATCAGCCCTTGCGGGTCAGCAGCGCCGGACGCTCACCGCGTGGGCGGCTCGGCAGGTCGTCCAGTTGCTCGGGCGTCGGGTAACGGTCGAGCTTGGATTCCTTGCGAATGATCACAGGCGCACTCTGCGACTCGCGCGGGTTGCGCACGGCGGGTTCCTGGCGAGCCGATTCGTCACGGCGGTTACGGCCACCGTTGTTGTCACGACGAGCGCCGCCATTGCTGCCACCACCGTTGCGCGGGCGTTTTTCACCCGAGCCCTGGCCTTGGCGCTGTTGGCCATTGCCACGGCCTTGACCTTGCGCCTGACCACTGCCGCTGCGTTGGCCTTGCCCTTGACCTTGTCCGGCATTGCCACCCGGGCGACGGTTGCGGCCCTGGTTCTTGGCATTCTGGTAAGGGCTGACGTAGTCGGCGCGGTTGCCGAAGTTATCCACATCGTCGTCCAGGAACTCTTCCGGGTCACGATTAGCGGGTTTCGACGGGGCGGTGTTCTGGCCTTGGGCATCCTGCTGCTGGCGTGGTTTCTTGTCACGCGGCTTGCGCTGCTGCTGGCCTTGCTGCTGTTTCTCGCCGGCTTTTTCCTTGTCGGCCTGCTTCTCGCCCGCAGGCTTGTTGCGGCCTTTGTCCTTGCCCTTGTCCTTGCGCCCGCCACTGCCTTCCTTGCCGCCTTCGCCGCGAGGTTGCTGGTTGCGGCCACCGCGGCCAGTGTTCTGCTGGCGCTCGCGGACTTCTGGCTTCTCGGCCTCGACCTGGGAGGCGTCGAAGCCCATCAGGTCGCCATCCGGGATCTTCTGCTTGGTGACGCGCTCGATGCTCTTGAGCAGCTTCTCTTCGTCCGGGGCGACCATCGAGATGGCCTCGCCCGAGCGACCGGCGCGGCCGGTGCGGCCGATGCGGTGAACGTAGTCTTCCTCGACGTTGGGCAGCTCGAAGTTGACCACGTGGGGCAACTGGTCGATGTCCAGGCCGCGGGCGGCGATGTCGGTGGCGACCAGCACGCGCACGGTGTTGGCCTTGAAGTCGGCCAGGGCCTTGGTGCGGGCGTTCTGGCTCTTGTTGCCGTGGATCGCCGCAGCGGTCAGGCCGTGCTTTTCGAGGTACTCGGCCAGGCGGTTGGCGCCGTGCTTGGTGCGGGTGAACACCAGTACCTGCTCCCAGGCACCCAGGGTGATCAGGTGCGCCAGCAGGGCACGCTTGTGGCTGGCCGGCAGGCGGTAGACGCGCTGCTCGATGCGCTCGACGGTGGTGTTCGGCGGCGTGACCTCGATGCGCTCGGGGTTGTGCAGCAGCTTGTCGGCGAGGTCGGTGATGTCCTTGGAGAAGGTCGCCGAGAACAGCAGGTTCTGGCGCTTGGCCGGCAGGCGTGCCAGCACTTTCTTGACGTCGTGGATGAAGCCCATGTCGAGCATGCGGTCGGCTTCGTCCAGCACCAGGATCTCGACCCGCGAGAGGTCGACGCTGCCCTGGCCGGCCAGGTCGAGCAAACGACCCGGGCAGGCGACCAGGACGTCGACGCCCTTGGCCATGGCCTGGACCTGCGGGTTCATGCCGACACCGCCGAAGATGCAGGCGCTGATGAAGTTCAGGTCGCGGGCATAGACCTTGAAGCTGTCATGCACCTGGGCGGCCAGCTCGCGGGTCGGGGTCAGCACCAGGACGCGCGGCTGGCGCGGGCCGTGGCGTTGCGATTTGTCGGGGTGGCCACCCGGGAACAGGCGCTCGAGGATGGGGAGCGCGAAGCCGCCGGTTTTACCAGTACCTGTCTGGGCGGCGACCATAAGATCGCGACCTTGCAACACGGCGGGAATGGCCCGCTGTTGCACCGGAGTGGGCTGGGTATAGCCCGCTGCCTCGATAGCGCGGACAAGAGCCTCGGAGAGACCGAGGGAAGCAAAGGACATGGGCAATCCTGTTCTCGTGGGGGCTGGGCCCGATGGGGTGTTCTGCCTGGCGCGACGGGCATCGGAAGGATGCGATCGCGTCCGGTCCAGCTGGGCGTGCACGGCGCATCCTGGAACCTGCAGGCGGCGCGCAAGGTGCGCTGCTGCGGGTCGAGATGCCTGTTGCGAGGCCGAGCGTCCGGGCGTGAGCCTGGCGGGAAGGCCCGAGTATAACAGAGCAATCAGGGTGTGCTGCGTTCCTGCTGCTCAACGGCGAAAGGAAAATCGCGATTGCCCAGGTAGCGGGCGTTGATCGCCGCGTAGGCCGGCTCCTGCTTGAAGCGTCGCAGTTCATCACTGAACGCCTGTGCCAGCTGCTCGCGCCCGGGTTTGCGGGCGAGCCCCAGGTACTGCGGACGGCGGCTGATCACCAGGGGCAGCGCCTCGACGGTCTGCTCCAGGCCCAGCTGGCGGCTGACATAGTCACCCACCCGGCGGTCGGTCACCAGCAGGTCGATGCGCCCGAGCGCCAGCTTGCCGAAGTTGGCCTCGTGGCTGGGCGCCGGCTCCCGACGGAACAGCGGCGATTCGGCGAAAACGCCGTCGTAGACGTAGCCTGGCGAGGTACCCACGGTCAGCCCGGCCAGGTCTTCGAGGCGCTCGACCGGATGGGGGCGCGAGCGGGCCTGGTAGAGGACGAACTCGACCTCTGACATGGGCTCGTCCGGGTAGACCAGGTAACCCTGGCGCGAGTCGACCCGGAAAATATCCATCACCGCGTCCGCCAGGCCCTGCTCGACCATGGCCAGGCAGCGCCGCCAGGGCAGGAACTGCCATTGCACCTCGATGCCCAGGCGCTTGAACACCTCGTTGGTGACCTCGTAGTCGATGCCTTTGGGCTGGCCGTTTTCCTGGTAGAGGTATGGCGCCCAGTCGTCGCTGACGATGCGCAGGCGTTCGGCATGGGCCAGCGGGCTCAGGCCGGCGAGCAGCAACAGCAGGAGAGGGAGAATGAGCGTGCGCATGGCGGGAGAGTACGCTGCGAGCCCGTGCAAGGCCAGTGAGCACTGGTCGCGGGGGCCTGCGGTACAAGCGCGAATGAACAAGGC
Organism: Pseudomonas sp. RtIB026; assembly: GCF_016861355.2. NCBI lineage: Bacteria > Pseudomonadati > Pseudomonadota > Gammaproteobacteria > Pseudomonadales > Pseudomonadaceae > Pseudomonas > Pseudomonas sp. RtIB026. The sequence continues at coordinate 1,215,462 of NZ_AP023348.2, forward strand.
TCTGACCTGCGCCAAAGCCTTGTCCACGACCATCAGCGTGGCAGCTTCAGGTTGTTCCAGATCGCCAGGCTCGGTTCGGCCTGGTTGAGCGTGTAGAAGTGCAGGCCCGGTGCGCCGCCTTGCAGCAGTTGTTCGCACATGCGGGTGATCACTTCCTCGCCGAAGGCCTGGATGCTGGCGGTGTCGTCGGCATAGGCTTCCAGCTGCTTGCGGATCCAGCGTGGGATCTCGGCGCCGCAGGCATCGGAGAAACGTGCCAGCTTGCTGTAGTTGGTGATCGGCATGATGCCGGGCACCACCGGGATGTCCACGCCCAGCTGCTGCGCACGCTCGACGAAGTAGAAGTAGCTGTCGGCGTTGAAGAAGTACTGGGTGATGGCGCTGTCGGCGCCGGCCTTGACCTTGTGCACGAAGTTGGCCAGATCCGCCTCGAAGTTACGCGCCTGTGGGTGCATCTCAGGATAGGCGGCCACTTCCAGGTGGAAGTGGTTGCCGGTTTCCTGGCGGATGAACTCGACCAGGTCGCTGGCGTAGCGCAGCTCGCCGCTGGCCGCACCCATGCCGGATGGCAGGTCGCCACGCAGGGCGACGATGCGCTTGATGCCGGCGGCCTGGTACTCGGCGAGCAGGGCGCGCAGGTCGTCCTTGCTGTCACCCACGCAGGACAGGTGCGGGGCGGCCGGGACCTTCACTTCGCTTTCCAGCTGCAGCACGGTGTTCAGCGTGCGGTCGCGGGTCGAGCCACCGGCACCGTAGGTGCAGGAGAAGAAGTCCGGGTTGTAGCTGGCCAGCTGGCGGGCGACGCCCATCAGCTTCTCGTGGCCGGCATCGGTCTTGGTGGGGAAGAACTCGAAACTGTAGCGGCGTTCTTGTGACATCTCTCGTTCCTTCGGCGGCGCGCCCAGGGCGGCTACCTGCAAATAAAAGCCAGGACGGTTGGGGCCGGCCTGGCTCGGACATCGGTTCGACGCGTTGCCAGCCAGCGCCAGGGCGATTACCCGGCGCTGGCGCCGCTGCTTAGTAGCGGTAGGCGTCCGGCTTGAACGGACCTTCGACGGTCACACCGATGTACTCGGCCTGCTGCGGGGTCAGCTGGGTGACCACGCCGCCGAAGCCGCGGACCATCTCCAGGGCCACTTCTTCGTCCAGCTTCTTCGGCAGCACTTCAACGGTCAGGCGCTCGGCCTTCTTGGCGGCTGGCAGTTCGGCGAACTTCTGCTCGAACAGGAAGATCTGCGCCAGGACCTGGTTGGCGAACGAGCCGTCCATGATGCGGCTTGGGTGGCCGGTGGCGTTGCCCAGGTTCACCAGGCGGCCTTCGGCCAGCAGGATCAGGTAGTCGTCGTTCTGCGGATCGAACACGCCGGCGCCGGTGCGGTGGATCTTGTGCACCTGCGGCTTGACCTCTTCCCATGCCCAGTTCTTGCGCATGAAGGCGGTGTCGATCTCGTTGTCGAAGTGGCCGATGTTGCAGACCACGGCGCGCTTCTTCAGGGCCTTGAGCATGTTGGCGTCGCAGACGTTGACGTTACCGGTGGTGGTGACGATCAGGTCGATGCGGCCCAGCAGGTCCTTGTTGATGCCGGCTTCGGTACCGGTGTTGATGCCGTCCTTGAACGGCGAGACGACTTCGAAGCCGTCCATGCACGCTTGCATGGCGCAGATCGGGTCGACTTCGGTGACCTTGACGATCATGCCTTCCTGACGCAGGGACTGGGCCGAGCCCTTGCCCACGTCGCCGTAGCCGATCACCAAAGCCTGCTTGCCCGACAGCAGGTGGTCGGTACCGCGCTTGATGGCGTCGTTCAGGCTGTGACGGCAGCCGTACTTGTTGTCGTTCTTGCTCTTGGTGACCGAGTCGTTGACGTTGATCGCCGGGACTTTCAGCTCGCCTTTGGCCAGCATGTCGAGCAGGCGGTGCACGCCGGTGGTGGTCTCTTCGGTCACGCCGTGGATCTTGTCCAGCATGGCCGGGTATTTCTTGTGCAGGATTTCGGTCAGGTCACCGCCGTCGTCCAGGACCATGTTGGCGTCCCATGGCTGACCGTCTTTCAGGATGGTCTGCTCGATGCACCACTCGTACTCTTGCTCGGTTTCACCTTTCCAGGCGAACACCGGGATGCCGGCGGCGGCGATGGCGGCGGCGGCCTGGTCCTGGGTGGAGAAGATGTTGCACGACGACCAGCGCACTTCGGCGCCCAGGGCGACCAGGGTCTCGATCAGCACGGCGGTCTGGATGGTCATGTGGATGCAGCCGATGATCTTCGCGCCCTTGAGCGGTTGCTCGGCTTGGTACTTGCGGCGCAGGCCCATCAGTGCCGGCATTTCCGATTCGGCGATGATGACTTCCTTGCGGCCCCAGTCGGCCAGGGAGATGTCGGCGACCTTGAAGTCGGAAAAACCAGCAGGCGTGTTTACAGCGCTCATTGAGAGCCTCCATTCGTAGTGTGCGAATGGGCGCCGTTGTGCGTTGAGCGTCCGCTTGCGCGGACAACGCCCCAACCGAGCCTGACAGGCCGAGCCTGCTGCAGCGCCCCTCGGATGGGTGGCGGGAACGGTGGCCGCAGGGCCACCGTCGAAAGTGCCGGGCGATTATAGCGGGGCTTTCGATGCATCCCAAGGGCTAAACACTAAAGACGGACTCACTAGGGGCGGCCGTTTGTCCGCAATGCAAGGCGCAGGTTGAAGTGGGCCAGGGGCTCGCAGTCCTGTGCCAGCACCATCAGTTGCCAGGCCAGCTTGAACTCGCCCGGCTGATCGCAGCGGATACGCCAGTGGTAGGTGTCGACCTCGCGACTCGCCGGCTGCAGCGGCGCCGAGGCATCGGGAAGGGCGAGGCGCAGGTTGCGCTGTTCGATCAACTCGATGTCCAGCGGCGGTTCGCTGGCAGGACTGTGGCTGAACAGCATCTCCTCGCCGAGCAGCGCCACTGGGGTCATGTGCAGGAGCAGGGTGTCCCCGGCTGCGACGACCAACTCCGGTGTATCGAGAAGCAGCGTTTCGCCCGTGGCCGGGCGCGAGTGCAGGGTATAAAAATGGCGGGGATTGAGTTCGGCCGGGGAGGCAGGGTCGTTGGGTAGTTGCTCGAAGGCTGCGAGCAGGCCCTGAGTATCGACGATTATCAGAGCGTGATGGGCGGGGTTCTCCGTGATCATGATGCGCTCCTTCCTTGAGCACCAATAAGGGGCCGGGTACAGGCGCGCACCGCCGAGCCAAGGCTCGGCGGTGCGCGGCGTGGGTCAGTTGGTGATGGTGATGAACGGATCCCATTCGAAGTAACCACAGCACTTGCAGTCACGGTCGACGATCATGAACTTGAAGTGGTAGGTGACCTTGCCTTGCGCGAGCAGGTCACCGCGCCAGTAGTAGTTGTCGTTGACCTGGCAGGTTGGCACGGTCTTGTTGTTGGCGTTCGGTACTGCAGTCTGCACCTTGGCCTTGAGTGCGCGCGGATCCTCCAGCAGTTGGTGGCTCGGATCGTCAGATACGAATCCGTAGAGGATCACCGATTGCTCGAAGCCGAACGAGATGCTCTGTTCGCGCCAGCGGACCACATCGCCAACACGGCCTTTGAGGTGCAGTTCACCCCCGGCCTGGCCGGCGATTACATTGTCCTGATAGGTGACCATGTAGATGTGTTCCGGCGGGATGAAGGTAGGTTTGTTCGGGTCCTTGCTCGCGTTGGGAAACTTCTTGAGGATGGTTTCGGTGTCGAAGTTGATGCTGACATCGATGACTCTGGACATAGTGGATTCCTTTTCACTGATTTCGAGTAGGTCAATGGTGAGCCTCAGTCGCTCTCCACTGGCACTGCCCGGAGCCTCGCTTCCTGCGAATGCCGGTTCTGCCGCGCCGTATGCCAAGTTCCGGTTGTCCGACCACCTGGAGTGATCTGCGGATCACAGGGTCAGGCTAGATCCGTGGGGGTGGGTGTCAAACCGCGTTGCGCGGATACTGACCAATGGTCGTAGGGCGTGGACATGGTTGACGCAAATCAATGGGGCTACCATGTAGGACGTGGTCGGACGGCTGATCCGCCGTTCGCCGCTCGATGTTCATGAGGCCGCAGGCCAGGAGTACAGATGAACTTTCACACCCGCAAATGGGTAAAACCCGAAGACCTCAACCCCAACGGCACCCTGTTCGGTGGCAGCCTGCTGCGCTGGATCGACGAGGAGGCGGCAATCTACGCCATCGTCCAGCTGGGCAACCAGCGTGTGGTGACCAAGTACATTTCCGAGATCAACTTCGTCAGCGCCTCGCGCCAGGGCGACATCATCGAGCTGGGCATCACCGCCACCGAGTTCGGCCGCACCTCGATCACCCTCAAGTGCGAAGTGCGCAACAAGATCACTCGCAGGGCGATCCTGACCGTAGACAAGATGGTCTTCGTCAACCTGGGCGAGGATGGCCAGCCGGCGCCGCACGGGCGTACCGAGATCAAGTACATCCAGGATCAGTTCCCGGACAGCGCCGTGGAGTAATTCTCGGGGGCTGCTCTGCAGCCCTTCGCGGCACAAGGCCGCTCCTACAGAAGAACGCAATCCCCTGTAGGAGCGGCCTTGTGCCGCGAAGGGCCGCAAAGCGGTCCCGGCCTTTTCAAGGCTGTGTGCTGACCTTGCGTACCACCTTGCCGACCGTCAGACCCTGCACCAGGATCGACGACAGCACCACGATGTAGGTGATCGACAGCAGCAGGTCACGCTCATCACCCTGTGGCAGCGACAGCGCCAGGGCCACCGACACGCCACCACGCAGGCCACCCCAGGTCAGCACGCGGATGGTGCCTTGCGGCACGGTCCGCCAGCGGCGCAGCAACACGATGGCCGGCGCCACGGTCAGCAGGCGCGAGGCCAGCACCGCTACCGCCAGCACGCCACCGGCCGCCAGGTGCAGCCAGTTGAACGGCAGCAGCAACAGCTCCAGGCCGATCAGGGCGAACAGAAGGGCGTTGAGCATGTCGTCGATCAGTTCCCAGAAACCGTCCATGTAGCGGCGGGTCATGTCGTTCATCGCCAGGTTGCGCCCCAGGTTGCCGATGATCAGGCCGGCCACCACCATGGCGATCGGCGCCGAGACGTGCAGCTCGTAGCACATGGCCGAGCCGCCGATCACCAGCGCCAGGGTCAGCATGACCTCGACCTGGTACTGCTCGACGCTCTTGATCATGCGGTAGGTCGCGTAGCCGATCACCCCGCCGAACACCACCCCGCCGATGGCTTCGCGGGCGAACAGCAGGGCGGTGTCGGACACGCTCGGCGTCTCGCCCAGCTGGATGATGCCTAGCAGCACGGTGAACACCACCACCGCGGTGCCGTCGTTGAACAGCGACTCGCCGACAATGGTGGTCTTCAGCGGCTTGGAGGCGTTGGCGGTACGCAACGCGCCGAGCACGGCGATCGGGTCGGTCGGCGAGATCAGCGCGCCGAACAGCAGGCAGTAGATCAGCGGCACGTTCCAGCCGAACAGGGCGAACACCCAGTGCGCCAGGTAGCCGATCACCACGGTGGCGATCAGCACGCCGATCGTGGCCAAGAGTCCGATCGGCCAGCGGTAGCTGCGCAGGTCGGCGAGGTTGACGTGCAGGGCGCCGGCGAACAGCAGGAACGACAGCATCCAGTGCATCAGCAGGTCATTGAAGTCGATCTGGTTCATCAGGCCTTCGACGCGCTCTTCCAGGCCAGGAAAGCCGATCAGGCTCAGGACCTGCAGCATCAGGGAGAACAGCAGTGCGGTGACCATCACGCCGATGGCCGGCGGCAGGCCGATGAAGCGGTAGTTCACATAGGTGAGGAGGGTGGTGAGGCAGATAAACGCGGCAACTAATTCAAGCATCCCGAATCCTGTAACAGTGGCTTCCAAGTCGTTTCCCGAGTGGCTCGGGCAGTTCTTTGATGACCTGGCGCGGGGTTCGGGACACACCTTATGACCGGTTTTGTCGGAATCGTTCCTCAAGTCGGGCGGCAGGCGCTCCCACGATGCCTACCAGCAACAGCAAACCGTTATAGTGCGAGGTGTCGCCTGGTCTTTGCGCAAGGAATCCCGCGTGTTGGCAACCTCCCTGGTACTGGTCGCAGCCCTGCTCCACGCGACCTGGAACACCCTGATCAAATTCAGCGCCGAACGCCTGCTGGTGATCGCCAGCATGGACCTTGTGGCACTGGTCTTCGCCGTTCTGGCGGTGGCGTTCGTCGAGTTTCCCCCGACTGGCATCTGGCCCTGGCTGCTGGCATCGGCACTGGCCGAGCAGCTCTACCGTTACCTGCTGATCAAGGCCTATCGGGTCGGCGACCTGGGCCTGGTCTATCCGCTGATGCGTGGCCTGTCGCCGTTGGTGGTCCTGGGCTTGACCCTGGCTTTCGCCGGCGAGTCGCTCAGCCAGCAGCAGATCATCGGCATCCTCCTGATCCCCTGCGGTATGGCCTGCCTGCTGTGGCAGGGTGGTGGCGGTGATCGCCTGCCCTGGTCGATGCTGCCGGTGGTGGCGCTGATTGGCCTGTGCATCGGTTGCTACACCTGGTTCGATGGCCAAGCTGTTCGCCTGTGGGGCAAGCCCATGGACTACCTGGTATGGCTGACCCTGCTCAGTGCCTGGCCGTTCCCACTGCTGGCCGGCGTTGCCCGCAGGCCGCAGTTCGCGCTGTTCTGGCGCACCCAGTGGCGGTTGGGGCTGGCGGTGGGGCTGTGCGTGCTGCTGAGCTACGCTCTGGTGCTGTGGGCCATGCACCTGGGGTCGGTCGCCGAGGCGGCGGCGCTGCGTGAGCTTAGCGTGATCCTCGTGGTGCTGATGGGCATGCGCTACCTCAAAGAACCTTTTGGCGGGCCGAGACTCCTAGCTTGCGGGCTGGTCCTGGCCGGCATGCTGGTGATGAAACTGTGAACCGATCCTCTGTGAACAAGGAGTCCTGTAGATGACCGTTGCCCTGTGGTGCATTCTCGTCGCGCTGGTCCTGCCGCCGCTGTGCGCATTGATCGCCAAGCTCAGCAGCGGGTACTTTGGCCTGCGCGCCAATCACGACCCGCGTGCGTTCCTGGACAAGCTCGAAGGGCTGCCACGGCGTGCCCATGCTGCCCAATTGAATGGCTACGAGGCGTTTCCCGCGTTTGCCGCGGCGGTTCTGGTGGCCGACATCGTCGGCAATGCCGAGCAGGTGACCCAGGATGTGCTTGGGGTGGTGTACATCACCAGCCGCTTGCTTTACATCATCTGCTATCTGGCCGACTGGGCAGTGTTGCGCTCGCTGGTGTGGTTCGTCGGGATGGCGCTGATCGTGGCGTTCTTCGTGGTGTCCATCTGACTTGAGAAAATCTGCCGGTCTGCGCTGATCGTTGTAGGAGCGGCCTTGTGCCGCGAAAGGCCCGCGAAGCGGGCCCTGCGATGTCTGTAGCGCGCCCCTTTCGCGGCACAAGGCCGCTCCTACAGGGCGCATGCAGCCATCAAGGAACCTTTGGTACTTCTGGCAAAGGCTGCCCCTTGGGCCACAGCATCCAGATCTGCCCTTGCTGCTTCATGTTCCCCGCCAGTTCGCCGGCCTCGGGGCCGGTGCCCCAGAACAGGTCCGCGCGCACTTCGCCGGTGATGGCGCCGCCGGTGTCCTGGGCGCCGACCGGGCGCACCACCGGGCTGCCGTCCGGGCGGGTGGTGGACAGCCAGAGCAGGCTGCCCAGGGGGATTACCTTGCGGTCGATCGCCACGCTGTAGCCTGCGGTGAGCGGCACGTTGAGCGATCCGCGCGGCCCCTCGTTGCTGTCCGGGCGGGTGCTGAAGAACACGTAGCTCGGGTTGCTGGCCAGCAGCTCGGGCACACGCTGCGGGTTGGCCTGGGCCCAGGCGTGGATGCTGCCCATGGTCACCTCTTCCTTCGGCAACTGCCCCTGCTCAACCAGCCAGCGGCCGATCGGCCGGTACGGGTGGCCGTTCTGGTCGGCGTAGCCCAGGCGCAACTGGCGGCCGTTCTCCAGCTGGATACGGCCCGAGCCCTGTATCTGCAGGAACTGCAGGTCCATCGGGTCGGTCAGCCAGGCCAGTACCGGCGCCTTGGCACCGTCGCGGTTGATCACCTCGGCGGTGTCGTAGGGCTTGAGCACCCGCCCGTCGAGGCGCCCGCGCAGGCGTTTGCCCTTTAGCTCGGGGTACACGCCGGCCAGGTCGACCACGATCATGTCCTCCGGTACGCCATACACCGGGACCTGCGCACTGTCGGTGCGGGCCAGGCTGCCGGGGTAGACCGGCTCGTAATAGCCGGTGATCAGGCCGTTGGCGCTGTTCTGCGCCGAACGCAGGCCATAGACCTGTAGATTCTGTTCGAGGAAGGTGCGCACCTGGGTGGCATTGGCCGTGGCCGAGCCCGCTGCCTCACAGGTGGCGGCCCACACCGGGTCGCGCCTGAGCTTCTCGCAACCGCTGCGCCAGGCGTAGAAGCCGGCCAGCAGGTCGTCGTCGCTGACCTGGGGCAGGTCCTTGAAGTTGGCGGGCACGTAGGTGGCGATGGCGTGGGGTTCGGGCTTGGCGCTTTCGCCGCCGTTGCAGCCGGCCAGGAGCGCCAGGGCAGGCAGTGCCCAGGCGAGATGGCGCAATGCAGATTTCATGTTGTCGGTCCTGTGTGGGGCAAAGCGTGAAGATTCGCCCCTGTTTTCTGTGTGGCTATTGGTCTTTGCCCGCGAGGCGGTGATACTGGCCGCCCGTTTTCCTGGCCGAAGAGACCGTGATGTTCAAGCGATTGACCGTAGTACTGCTTGCCGCCCTTGCCCTGAGTGCCTGTGACGGCGTTGATCCCAACTCGCCGCTGGGCCAGCGCAAGACGATCTTCAAGCAGATGCTCAAGACCAGCGAAGACATGGGGGGCATGCTGCGCGGGCGCTTGCCCTTCGACGGCGTGAAGTTCGCCGATGGCGCGGCGAAGCTGGACAGCCTGGCCCACGCGCCGTGGCAGCACTTCCCGCAGGTGCGCGATGAGGGTGACAGCAGCGCGCGGGCCGAGGTCTGGCAGCGCCAGGCGCGGTTCCAGGACCTGGCCCGGCAACTGGAGGGCGTCACTGGCGAACTGGTCGCGGTGACCCGTGCCCAGCCGCTGGACGTGGCGCAGGTGAAGGCGCCGATGGACAAGGTCGAGGCGGCGTGCAAGGCCTGTCATAGCGAGTTTCGCAATCACTGAGCGAGTGGGCCGTTGTGGGTGCGGGCTCGTGGGAGCGGGCTTGCCCCACGATGGCGCCGGATCGGCCAGTGACGTTGCCTGGGCTGACGTCATCGCGGGGCAAGCCCGCTCCCACGGTTCGTACACATAAGACCGGTCGACTAGCGTTCGAGCTCGTCCACGGCCTCCTGCAGCTCCTTCTTCGCCTCGGCCAGCTTGTCCTTGCGCTTGTTGATCTTCTCCGCGTCGCCCTTCTTCATGGCCTTGTCCAGGTCCTTGGTGCGCTGGTTCACTTCATGGCGAGCGTCGAGCACCTTCTGCTCGCGCTCCTTGCGCAGGCCGGCATCGGTGCAGTGTTCGGTGACTTCGCTCAAGGCTTTTTCCAGCCCCGCCTGCTGGTCGCTGTTGCCATGGGCGCGGGCTTGTTCGATCTGTTCGCTGATGGCCTGGCGCTTGGCCGCGCAACCGGTCAGGCCCGGCTGCTCTGCGGCGGCCAGCAGCGGGCTGGCGGCGAAACCGAGCAGGGTAGACAGGGCGAGGGACGAAAGCAGTTTCATCGAGGGCTCCATTCGAGGCTGGGCAGCAGAAAACGAAATGCTGCCCTGATCCGCGCAAATTAGAAACCCTCGATTGCATGGGTGCGCAGGTTTCGGGCCAGCTCCTGAACCCGCTCGTGGGCGAAAAAAGCCTGCAATTGCTCTGCTCGACCAGGTCCGACGCCAGGTTCGGCAAGCCATTGCTCGATGTTTCTGGATGCCAGTGTGTGCCAGTCGGGGCCCATTTGCAGGCTGGACGGTGCGGGTACGCCGAGGCCTCGCAGCCAGCGTTTGAACGGCTGCTGGCGGGCCTGAGAGAAAGCAGTCTGCAATTGCCTGGCCCGTGCCTGGGCGATCCCGGGTACCTCGAGCAGCTGTTTCTGATCGAGGTTCAGCCAATCGGTCAACTGCACGATATGGCCACTTTCGACAAGACGTTTCCAGGTTTCGGTCCCCAGGCCCGGCAGGTCCAGTCCCTGCTTGCCGCCCAGCCAGGCCAGGCGGGCAAGGAACTGCTGCTGGCAGCCATCGTCGACCTGCCAGCAACTGAAGGCGTTATAAACAGACGGATCCGGAGCCTGAACCTCGGGACGCCGGGCGGCGCGATGCACCACGCTTTCCAGGCGTGGGATGGTCATGCCGGCCAGGCTGACCGCGATCTGGTCACCGGGCCGGACGTCCAGCTGCCTCCAGCGCGCCAGCGAGCCAAGGCTGAGCTGGCTGATCCGGCGATCGTCCAGGGTCAGCGGCTGCAACAGCAGCAAGGGTGTGATGCGCCCGGTACGGCCGATTCGGAACTGCACCTCCCTGACCTGCGCCAGCGCCTGGGCGAACGGGTATTTCCAGGCAGCGATCCAGTAGGGCGCCTGGGCGCGCCAGCGCTGTGCTGCGGGGCGGCTGTCCTGGCGCAGGATCACGCCATCGCTGGCGAAGGGCAGGGGCGAGCGGTACCAGTGCTGACGCCAGTGCGCGACCTCGGCGACATCCTCGATGGCCACGCTCAGGCGTTGACTGTCCGGAAAACCAAGCGCTGTCAGCTGCGCCAGGCGTTCGGCCTGGTTGTCCGGGCCGTGCGGCCAGTCCCAGACGAACAGGCCGATGCCCGCGCCTTGTTCCTCGGTCATCCGCTTGCGTGCCAGCAGCCCGGCGACGGAGCCGCGGGCGTTGGCGCTGCCTGCTTCTGCTTGCACGTGGTGGTCCAGGCGCCAGTACAGCTCACCCTGGAACACACTGTCCAAAGGTTGGGAAAGTTGCCGCACGATACCGCTCAGCGCCGGGATGTGCCGGCTCCAGTCGTGCCCTAGTGTGCCGTCGCCACGGCTGAGCAGGCCTGTCAGTTGGCCCTGGCGGTAGATCAGTGATACCGCGACGCCGTCGACCTTCGGCTGCATCCAGATGTCGCGTTTGCCCAGCAGCCAGCGGGCTACGGCCTGCTCGTCGGCAAGCTTGTCGACACCGGTGTGGGGGATCGGATGGGGGATAGTGCCGCGGGCACTCGCCAGCGGAGCGTCGTCGTGGGAAAGACCAAAGCAGGCTTGAAGCTCCAGCAGGTGCTGGCGGCTTTGATCGTAGAGTTCGTCGGCCACCAGGGCGATACCCTGGCGATGGTACTGGTCGTCCCAGTGCGCGAGGGTGGCGCGCAGCCGGGCGACCTCGGCCTCGGCCTGCGCCGAGTCCCAGGCCGGGCACACACCCGCCAGGACAACGGGGTGGTGCAACAGCAGCGCTACGACTATCAGCAGTAATGGCATGGCCGGCATCCTTGCAAGGCGGGAAGGAGTTCTCAGCCTAGGCGGGTGACGGCGTGGGCGACGGTGGGCATTTGTCAGCCCATATGTCACAAAAAAGCCCCTGCCGATCACTCGGCAGGGGCTTTCCGGTACTGCTGTAGGAGGCTTACAGGCCAGCGGCGTCGCGCAGGGCGGCGGCGCGGTCGGTGCGCTCCCAGGTGAAGGTGGTGAAGGTGTCGTCGCCGACGGTCTTCTGCTGCGGCGTACGGCCGAAGTGACCGTAGGCGGCGGTTTCCTGGTACATCGGATGCAGCAGGTCGAGCATGGTGGTGATGGCGTACGGACGCAGGTCGAAGCACTCGCGCACCAGCTGCACGATCTTGTCGTCGGAGACCTTGCCGGTACCGAAGGTGTTGATCGAGATGGAGGTCGGCTGGGCTACGCCGATGGCATAGGACACCTGGATCTCACAGCGCTCGGCGAGGCCCGCGGCAACGATGTTCTTGGCCACGTAGCGGCCGGCGTAGGCGGCGGAACGGTCGACCTTGGACGGGTCCTTGCCGGAGAACGCGCCACCGCCGTGGCGGGCCATGCCGCCGTAGCTGTCGACGATGATCTTGCGGCCGGTCAGGCCGCAGTCGCCCACCGGGCCACCGATGATGAAGTTGCCGGTCGGGTTGATGTGGTACTGAGTGTCCTTGTGCAGCAGCTCGGCCGGCAGGGTGTGCTTGACGATCAGCTCCATCACCGCTTCCTGCAGGTCTTTCTGCGAAACCTCAGGGTTGTGCTGGGTCGACAGCACCACGGCATCGATACCGACTACCTTGCCGTTTTCGTAGCGGCAGGTGACCTGAGACTTGGCGTCCGGGCGCAGCCATGGCAGCAGCTTGGACTTGCGCGCTTCGGCCTGGCGCTCGACCAGACGGTGCGAGAAGCAGATCGGCGCCGGCATCAGCACGTCGGTCTCGTTGCTGGCGTAGCCGAACATCAGGCCCTGATCGCCGGCACCCTGGTCTTCAGGGCGCGAGCGATCGACACCCTGGGCGATATCCACCGACTGCTTGCCGATGATGTTCATCACGGCGCAGGTGGCACCGTCGAAGCCGACGTCGGAGCTGTTGTAGCCGATGTCGATGATCACTTTACGCACCAGCTCTTCCAGGTCGACCCAGGCCGAGGTGGTGACTTCACCGGCGATGATGGCGACACCAGTCTTGACCAGGGTCTCGCAGGCCACGCGGGCGTACTTGTCCTGGGCGATGATGGCGTCCAGCACCGCGTCGGAGATCTGGTCGGCGATCTTGTCCGGATGCCCTTCGGACACGGACTCGGAAGTGAAAAGGGAGTATTCGCTCATCTCGATGGGTTCCTGAAATTTACCGATGTTGTATGTCGCCAGTGGTCCGCTGGAAGTGCCGGACCTGGATCTGGAAACCGTTACGCAAGCCCACGTAGAGGCTGTCCCCGGGGGCCAGCCCTGCCGCGTTGGCCCAACGGGCCAGGTCGTCCTGCTCGAAGCCAAGCCACAGGTCGCCGCAGGCTTCGCGGGCCCACCCCTGGTCATGGCTGCACAGCTCGGTGACCAGCAGGCTGCCGCCCGCCTTCACCCGTCTGGCCAGCAGGCGCAGGGCCTGGGCCGGGTCGCTGAAATGGTGCAGGACCATGTTCAGCACAACGCAGTCGGCTTCCACATCCGTTGCACCCAGTGCATCGGCCAACTGCAGGTTTACGTTACTCAATTCGTTGCGCTCGCAGACCTGGCGGGCCAGCTCGAGCATGGTCGGGCTGTTGTCCATGGCCGTGACCTGCTCGAAGCGCCTGGCCAGGTCGGGCAGGAAACCGCCGTCGCCGGGGCCGACCTCCAGGGCGCTGGCGCCCGCGTCGAAGCTCAGCTTGTCGAGCAGTGCCAGCAGGCTTTCGCGGTACTGCGGCAGGCCGGCGATCAGGTCCTGCTGGGCGCGGAACTTCTCTTCCACGCGCAGGAAAAAATCCTGGCTGGTGGCGGCGCGACGCTGCTGGACCTGGGCGATGCGAGCCTGCACTGCTTGAGGCAGGGCGAGGTCGTCGACCTCCTCGAGCAGCGCCGAATGCAGACGGCCGCCCAGGCGCTGGCTGTCGGGCAGGGCGCGGCGGTAGAAGATCGCGTTGCCTTCGCGGCGGGTCGCCACCAGCTCGGCCTGGGCCAGCACCTTCAGGTGATGGCTCATGCCCGACTGACCGATGTCGAAGATCTGCGCCAGCTCCAGCACGCCGAACGAATCATTGGCCAATGCGCGCAGCACGTTCAGGCGCAGGGGGTCGCCGCCGGCCTTGCACAGGGCGGCCAGCTCGTCGCTGCGTTGTGGGGTGATGGGCGCATTGAGGTTCATGGGGCGGGAGTCTAGACAGGCATCGTTACCCTAGCAAGACCAATATCAAAAAGTTTTGATATTGGTCGATGGGCGGAGGGTCGGTTCGCCTGTGCGGGCCTCTTCGCGGGTAAACCCGCTCCCACAGAGATCGCGCAGACCTGTGGGAGCGGGTTTACCCGCGAAGAAGTCGACGGCAATCCCGCTGTTTTCACCCAAATTGCCGAACAAACACAGGAAAAAAACCCGACTGCGACCATACGTCATTGCCCCCGGGCCCCCCTGTGGGCGAAAATGGCCGCCTTTTTTCGCTTCACCACCTATTTCAAGCCCCAGGAGACTCAGCGATGCCCAGCCGTCGTGAACGTGCCAACGCCATTCGTGCCCTCAGCATGGATGCCGTGCAAAAGGCCAACAGCGGCCACCCAGGTGCCCCCATGGGTATGGCGGATATCGCCGAAGTGCTTTGGCGCGACTACCTGAAGCACAACCCGAGCAACCCAAGCTTCGCCGACCGCGACCGCTTCGTGCTGTCCAACGGCCACGGCTCGATGCTGATCTACTCGCTGCTGCACCTGACCGGCTACGACGTCACCATCGACGACCTCAAGGCCTTCCGCCAGCTGCACAGCCGCACCCCGGGCCACCCGGAGTTCGGTTACACCCCGGGCGTCGAGACCACCACCGGCCCGCTGGGCCAGGGCCTGGCCAACGCCGTGGGCTTCGCCCTGGCGGAAAAAGTGCTGGGTGCCCAGTTCAACCGTGAAGGCCACAACATCGTCGACCACAACACCTACGTGTTCCTCGGCGACGGCTGCATGATGGAAGGCATCTCCCATGAAGTCGCCTCGCTGGCCGGCACCCTGGGCCTGAACAAGCTGGTCGCCTTCTACGACGACAACGGCATCTCCATCGACGGCGAAGTCCACGGCTGGTTTACCGACAACACCCCGGCGCGCTTCGAAGCCTACAACTGGCTGGTGATCCGCAACGTCAACGGCCACGACGCCGACGAGATCAAGACCGCCATCGAGACCGCGCGCAAGAGCGACCGTCCGACCCTGATCTGCTGCAAGACCATCATCGGCTTCGGCTCGCCGAACAAGCAGGGCAAGGAAGACTGCCACGGCGCACCGCTGGGCAACGACGAAATCGCCCTGGCCCGCAAGGAACTGAACTGGAACCACGGCCCGTTCGAAATCCCGGCCGACATCAAGGCCGAGTGGGATGCCAAGGAAGCTGGCGCCAAGGTCGAAGCCGAGTGGAACCAGCGCTTCGACGCCTACGCCAAGGCCTATCCTGAGCTGGCTGCCGAGTTCAAGCGCCGCGCCGCCGGCGACCTGCCGGCCGACTTCTCCGGGAAGGCCCAGGCCTACATCAACGAAGTTGCTGCAAAGGGCGAGACCATCGCCAGCCGTAAGGCCAGCCAGAACACCCTGAACGCTTTCGGTCCGCTGCTGCCCGAGTTCCTTGGCGGCTCCGCCGACCTCGCCGGCTCCAACCTGACCCTGTGGAAAGGCTGCAAGGGCGTCGAAGCTAACGATGCCAGCGGCAACTACGTGTTCTACGGCGTGCGCGAGTTCGGCATGACCGCCATCATGAACGGCGTCGCCCTGCACGGCGGCCTGGTGCCTTACGGCGCCACCTTCCTGATGTTCATGGAATACGCCCGCAACGCCGTGCGCATGTCGGCGCTGATGAAGCAGCGCGTGATCCACGTCTACACCCACGACTCCATCGGCCTGGGCGAAGACGGTCCGACCCACCAGCCAATCGAGCAGCTGACCAGCCTGCGCAGCACGCCGAACCTGGACACTTGGCGTCCGGCCGACGCGGTGGAATCCGCCGTGTCCTGGAAAGCCGCCCTGGAGCGCAAGGACGGCCCGTCGGCGCTGATCTTCTCGCGCCAGAACCTGCAGCACCAGACCCGCGACGCCCAGCAGATCGCCGATATCGCCCGTGGCGGTTACGTGCTCAAGGACTGCGCCGGCGAGCCTGAGCTGATCCTGATCGCCACCGGCTCCGAAGTGGGTCTGGCCGTCCAGGCCTTCGACAAGCTGACCGCGCAAGGCCGCAAGGTCCGCGTCGTGTCGATGCCGAGCACCAGCGTGTTCGACGCCCAGGACGCAGCCTACAAGCAGTCGGTACTGCCGCTGCAAGTCGGTGCGCGTATTGCCATCGAAGCCGCTCACGCCGACTTCTGGTACAAGTACGTCGGCCTCGAAGGCCGCGTGATCGGCATGACCACCTACGGCGAGTCGGCCCCGGCCAGCGCGCTGTTCGAGGAGTTCGGCTTCACCCTGGACAACATCCTGGGCACCGCCGAAGAGCTGCTGGAAGACTGATACAGGTAAGGCGAGGGCCTTTGGCCCTCGTTCGCGGCACAAGGCCGCTCCTACAGGGCATTGCGCACGCCGTTTCCTGTAGGAGCGGCCTTGTGCCGCGAATGGGCCGCGCAGCGGCCCCGTTCAACCGCCGGAGTTCAAGAGCTACCTATGCCCCACCCGCGTCCCTACAAAGTTGCACTCAACGGTTACGGCCGCATCGGCCGCTGTGTCCTGCGCGCACTGTTCGAGCGGGGGGCGAAGGCCGGTTTCGAGATCGTCGCGCTGAACGACCTGGCCGACCAGGCCAGCCTGGAATACCTGACGCGCTTCGACTCCACCCACGGGCGTTTCCCCGGCGAGGTGAAGGTCGACGGCGACTGTCTGCATATCAATGGCGACTGCGTGAAAGTGCTGCGCAGCGCCACCCCGGAAGGCATCGACTGGGCCGCCCTGGACATCGACCTGGTGCTGGAATGCTCCGGTGCCTACCACACCCGTGCCGACGGCCAGCGCTTCCTCGACGCCGGCGCGCCGCGGGTGCTGTTTTCCCAGCCCATGGCCAGCGAGGCGGACATCGACGCCACGGTGGTCTACGGCGTCAACCAGGATTGCCTGACCGGCAGCGAACTGCTGGTGTCCAACGCCTCCTGCACCACCAACTGCGGCGTGCCGCTGTTGCGCGTGCTGGACCAGGCTTTTGGCATCGAGTACGTGCAGATCACCACCATCCACTCGGCGATGAACGACCAGCCGGTGATCGACGCCTACCACCACGAAGACCTGCGCCGCACCCGTTCGGCGTTCCAGTCGGTGATTCCGGTGTCCACGGGCCTGGCCCGGGGTATCGAACGCCTGCTGCCGGAACTTGCCGGGCGAATCCAGGCCAAAGCGGTACGCGTGCCGACCGTAAACGTCTCGTGCCTGGACATCACCCTGCAGACTTCCCGCGATACCACCACCGAGGAAGTCAACCGGGTGTTGCGCGAGGCCGCCCTGGACGGCCCGCTGAAAGGCTTGCTGGCCTACACCGAGCTGCCCCACGCCAGTTGTGATTTCAACCATGACCCGCATTCGGCCATCGTCGATGCCAGCCAGACCCGTGTCTCAGGCCCCCGCCTGGTGAACCTGCTGGCCTGGTTCGACAACGAATGGGGGTTTGCCAACCGTATGCTCGACGTTGCCGAACACTATCTGCACGTCGTACACCCAACCCGCAGCAAACAGCCCTGAAGGACTGCATTCATGACCGTGTTGAAGATGACCGACCTCGACCTGCAAGGTAAGCGCGTACTGATCCGCGAAGACCTCAACGTCCCTGTGAAGGACGGTGTGGTGGCCAGCGACGCGCGTATCCTGGCAGCGCTGCCGACCATCAAGCTGGCCCTGGAGAAGGGCGCGGCGGTGATGGTCTGCTCGCACCTGGGCCGCCCGACCGAAGGCGAGTTCTCTGCCGAGAACAGCCTCAAGCCGGTTGCCGACTACCTGGGCAAGGCCCTGGGCCGCGACGTGCCGCTGGTCGCCGACTACCTCGACGGCGTTCAGGTGCAGGCCGGTGACCTGGTGCTGTTCGAAAACGTGCGCTTCAACAAGGGCGAGAAGAAGAACGCCGACGAACTGGCGCAGAAATACGCCGCCCTGTGCGATGTGTTCGTGATGGACGCCTTCGGCACCGCCCACCGCGCCGAAGGCTCCACCCATGGCGTCGCCAAATTCGCCAAGGTCGCTGCCGCAGGCCCCCTGCTGGCAGCCGAGCTGGATGCCCTGGGCAAGGCCCTGAAGGCACCGGCCAAGCCGATGGCGGCCATCGTTGCCGGCTCCAAGGTCTCCACCAAGCTGGACGTGCTGAACAGCCTGAGCACCGTCTGCGACCAGCTGATCGTCGGTGGCGGCATCGCCAACACCTTCCTTGCCGCCGCCGGTCACCCGGTCGGCAAGTCGCTGTACGAGCCTGACCTGGTCGAGACCGCCAAGGCCATCGCCGCCAAGGTCAGCGTACCGCTGCCGGTGGACGTGGTGGTCGCCAAGGAGTTCGCCGAAAGCGCCGAAGCCACCGTCAAGGCGATCGCCGACGTGGCCGCCGACGACATGATCCTGGACATCGGTCCAAAGACCGCCGAGCAGTTCGCCGAGTTGCTGAAGACCTCGAAGACTATCCTGTGGAACGGTCCGGTCGGTGTGTTCGAGTTCGACCAGTTTGGCAACGGCACCAAGGTCCTGGCCAAGGCCATCGCCGACAGCGCCGCGTTCTCCATCGCCGGTGGCGGTGACACCCTGGCGGCCATCGACAAGTATGGCGTGGGTGCCGATATCTCCTACATTTCTACCGGTGGCGGCGCGTTCCTCGAGTTCGTCGAAGGCAAGGTCCTGCCTGCCGTGGCAATCCTGGAAGAGCGGGCCAAGGCCTGAGCGTGAAGGCGCCTGGCAAAGGGAGCGACCTGATGGTCAAGCAATTGCCTGTGATGATCGTGGCCTTGTTGCTGGGCGCCTGCGCCGGCAACAAGGGCAGCGAAGCCGATCCGGCGCAGCCGCCCAAGGGCGGTTGCTACCAGTCCCAGTGGCAGGCGGAGACGGCACCGGTGATCAACAAGCGCCTGGGGCCGGACGGCCTGGAAAAGTACGACGACGAACACCAGCGCAAGGCCGTGGGCTGCCCTTGATCGGGTGGCTGGCAACCACGCCTGGGTTTTGTGGTCTTGGAAGAGGGGCTGCTGCGCAGCCCTTCGCGGGTAAACCCGCTCCCACAGGGAATGCACTGACCTTGTGGGAGCGGGTTTACCCGCGAAGTGCCGCGCAGCGGACCCATGACGAGGTTTTAGGATGAAAGCGCTTCTGGCCGCATTGGCCCTGGCGACCCTGGCAGGCTGCTCGCTGTTGCAACCTGCCAAACCCGCCCCGGCGGATAACTGGACCCGCTGGGTCTGCGACAGCCAGGCCGAAGTGCTGTGGCGCTTCGCCGACGCGCAGCAGGACGCGGTCGATGTCCGCCTTGGCGGCGGCGACCAGGTCCATCGGCTCAAGGCCGAGCCGGGCGCCTCCGGCGCGCTGTACAGCGATGGCATGCTGGCCTTCCACACCAAAGGTGAAGAAGGCCTGGTGTACTGGGTGGCGACCAACGATCTGATTGGGCGGGGCTGCAAGGCACCGTGACTGGCCGGGCCGCGTAGATGGCCCACACTACTTGAACAGCAACCGCCCCTGCGGCAGGCTTGCATGAAACAAACGACGCTTGTCGGGAGAGAGATACACAATGGCACTCATTAGCATGCGCCAGATGCTGGACCACGCCGCCGAGTTCGGCTACGGCGTTCCGGCTTTCAACGTCAACAACCTCGAGCAGATGCGCGCGATCATGGAAGCCGCCGACAAGACCGACTCCCCGGTCATCGTCCAGGCCTCCGCCGGTGCCCGCAAATACGCCGGTGCTCCCTTCCTGCGCCACCTGATCCTGGCGGCCATCGAAGAGTTCCCGCATATCCCGGTGTGCATGCACCAGGACCATGGCACCAGCCCTGACGTGTGCCAGCGCTCGATCCAGCTGGGCTTCAGCTCGGTGATGATGGACGGCTCGCTGAAGGAAGACGGCAAGACCCCGTCCGACTATGACTACAACGTCCGCGTCACCCAGCAGACCGTGGCGTTCGCCCACGCCTGCGGCGTGTCGGTGGAAGGTGAGCTGGGCTGCCTGGGCAGCCTGGAAACCGGCCAGGCCGGCGAGGAAGACGGCGTTGGCGCCGAAGGCATCCTGGACCACAGCCAGATGCTGACCGACCCGGAAGAAGCCGCCGACTTCGTCAAGAAGACCCAGGTCGATGCCCTGGCCATCGCCATCGGCACCAGCCACGGCGCCTACAAGTTCACCAAGCCGCCAACCGGTGACATCCTGGCGATCGATCGCATCAAGGAAATCCACAAGCGCATCCCCAACACCCACCTGGTGATGCACGGTTCCTCCTCGGTGCCGCAAGAGTGGCTGGCGATCATCAATCAGTACGGTGGCGACATCAAAGAAACCTACGGCGTGCCGGTCGAAGAAATCGTCGAAGGCATCAAGTACGGCGTGCGCAAGGTCAACATCGACACCGACCTGCGCTTGGCCTCGACCGGTGCCATGCGTCGTCTGATGGCGACCAACCCAAGCGAGTTCGACCCACGCAAGTTCTTCGGTGAAACCGTCAAGGCCATGCGCGACGTGTGCATCGCTCGCTACGAAGCCTTCGGTACCGCCGGCAACGCCTCGAAGATCAAGCCGATCTCCCTGGAAGGCATGTTCCAGCGTTACGCCAAGGGTGAACTGGCCGCCAAGATCAACTGATCCGGCACCGTTCAACAAAAAAAGCCCGCAGTGATGCGGGCTTTTTTGTGCCTGCTGGTTTGCGCGTCCCGTACGTCGCCTCTCCACCGCTTATACCGTTAGTCGGCTAACATCAATTCCGATGGCGTATAGCCATCTGCCTGCATTGCGTCTTCGGGTGCCGAGTCTAGAGTAACAATCGGATCCAATCACAAGTCGAAGTTGGACTTACCAAGAGAAGCAGCATGGATGGCGCTTATTCACAATCACCGGAAAGCAGCTCGGTGCTGCTGGTCGTAGACGACTATCCGGAGAACCTCATCAGCATGCGGGCCCTGTTGTCCCGCCAGGATTGGCAGGTATTGACTGCCAGTTCAGGGATGGAAGCCCTGAGCACCCTGCTCGCACACGAAGTCGACCTGGTCCTGCTCGACGTGCAGATGCCCGAGATGGACGGCTTCGAGGTGGCCCGCCTGATGCGCGGCAGCCAACGCACGCGGCTGACTCCGATCATCTTCCTCACCGCCAACGAACAGTCCGATGCCGCTGTGCTCAAAGGCTATGCCAGCGGCGCGGTGGACTACCTGTTCAAACCCTTCGACCCGCAGATTCTCAAGCCCAAGGTCCAGGCCCTGCTGGAGCAGCAGCGCAACCGGCGCATGCTGCAGCGTCTGACCCGTGAACTGGAGTCGGCGCGGGCCTTCAACGCCTCGATCCTGGAGAACGCCGCCGAGGGTATCCTGGTGGTGGACGAGGCGGGCTGCATCGGCTTCGCCAACCCGGCCATCTCGCGCCTGCTCGATGCCCCGGTGGACAAGCTGCAGGGCGCGCACATGCTCGACCTGATCCAGCTACCCTGCGCCAACCTGTGGCATGAGTCGGACTTCTACCAGGCCTACCTGGGCCGGCAGATCTTCCGCGTGCACGATGCCCAGTTGCGCACCCTCGGTGGCCAGCTGGTGCCGGTGGCGCTGTCCTGCGCGCCGCTGCCCGCCGAGCAGAAGGCCATGGTGGTGACGGTGCTGGACATGTCGGTGGTGCGCAGCCTGCACCAGCAGCTCGAGTACCAGGCGGTCACCGACCCGTTGACCGGATTGCTCAACCGTCGTGGCTTCTACCAGGCCGCCGAGAGCGCGCTGCTGCGCAACGAGCGCTCGGACAAGGCCAAGGCCTTGATGTACATGGACCTGGACGGCTTCAAGCGGATCAACGACCTGCTTGGCCACGAGGCCGGTGACAAGGTCCTGCGCTGGGTGGCCGATCAGCTCAAGGAATGCCTGGGCAGCGAGGCGCTACTGGCCAGGATGGGTGGCGACGAGTTCACCGCGCTGTTCGATGGCCTGCCGTACCCCGAGCAAGCCGGGCGCTATGCCGAGAAGCTGCTGGAGCGGATGTCGAGCTTCCAGCAGGTGGACGGCCTGGAGGTCAACCTGGGGGTGAGTATCGGCATCGCCACCTACCCTGACTGCGGCGCCAACGTGGAAGGCCTGCTGCGGGCGGCCGATGCCGCGATGTATGCGGCCAAGCAGGCCGGTCGCCAGCAGTACCGCTTCTACGACCAGGAGCTCAACGGCCGCGCCCGCTCGCGGCTGATGCTCGAGGACAGCGTGCGCACGGCCATCGAGCAGAACGACTTCAGCCTGGTCTACCAGCCCCAGGTGGCGTTCGCCGATGGCCGGCTGCGCGGCTTCGAGGCGCTGTTACGGTGGAAGCACCCGAGTGTCGGCGATGTGCCGCCCGGGCTGTTCATTCCCCTGTTGGAAGAGGCGCGCCTGATCAACCGCCTGGCCAGCTGGATCTATCGCAAGGGCGCCGCGCAACGCAATGCCTGGAGTGATCGATTCGGTTCGCAGCTGGTGCTGGGCATCAGCCTGAGCCGCGCCCAGTTCACCATGCCCGGGTTGGTCGATGAACTGGCCCAGGTGATCGACAAGCACCAGCTGCAGCCCGCACAGTTGGAGGTGGAGGTGGCCGAGACGTCGCTGATGTACAACATCGACGCGGCGGTGAAGCAGGTGCACCGCCTGCGTGAGCTGGGCATACGCGTGGCGCTGGACGACTTCGGCGCCGGTGACTGCTCGTTGCGCATGCTGCGTGACCTGCCCATCGACACCCTCAAACTCGACCGTCATCTGGTCGCGCGACTGCCGGGGGCGGCGGCGGACATCGCCCTGGTGCGCAGCGTCATCGGCCTGTGCGCGGCCTATGACATCACGGTGATTGCCGAGGGCGTGGAGACCCAGGCCCAGGCCGAATGGCTCAAGAATGCCGGCTGCGCCTACGTGCAGGGGTTCCTGGTCGCCCGTCCGCTGACCGCCAGCGATGCCGGCAATTTCCCGGCGGTTTTCCCATGGGCGTCGTGATTGGCTAAACTCGCGTCTTCCCGTTCCGAACGCCTGCCATGACCGCCTTACGCTACCTGCAAGCCTACCCGCCGCACCTGCAGGAACAGGTGCGCCAGATGATCGCCAGCGATCGCCTGGGCGACTACCTGCGCCAGCGCTACCCCGAGCGTCATGACGTGCAGAGCGACAAGGCGCTGTACGGCTATGCCCAGGAAATCAAGCAGCAGTACCTGCGCAGTGCGCCGCCGCTGGACAAGGTGTTGTTCGACAACCGCCTGGACCTCACCCACCGGGCACTGGGCCTGAACACGGCGGTGTCGCGGGTGCAGGGCGGCAAGCTCAAGGCCAAGAAGGAAATCCGCGTCGCCTCGTTGTTCCGCGAGGCAGCGCCGCAGTTTTTGCGCATGATCGTGGTGCATGAGCTGGCGCACCTGAGGGAGCGCGATCACAACAAGGCGTTCTACCAGCTCTGCCAGCACATGGAGCCGGACTACCATCAACTTGAATTCGACCTGCGCGTCTACCTGACCTATCGGGAACTGCCGGGCAATACCTGAGGGACAAGCACCCCATGACCACGGAAGTGAGCAAGACCCGCAGCAGCTTCTACCGCCGCCTCTACGTGGCCTGGCTGATCGACAGCCAGACCGCCACCAGCGTGCCGGCGCTGATGGAAGCGACCGGCATGCCCCGGCGCACCGCGCAGGACACCATCGCCGCCCTGGCCGACCTGGATATCGTCTGCGAGTTCGAGCAGCAGGCCGGGGCGCGCAACCATGCCGGGCACTACCGTATCCGCGACTGGGGAGCGATCGACAAGCAGTGGATCATCCAGCACCTGCGCCAGCTGCGCGAAGTGCTGGGTTATCCCTGACAGGCCATGTCCTCTGTGGGAGCGGCTTTAGCCGCGAAACAGACACCGCGCTGTATGGCACGGGCTACGCCCGTGTTCGCGGGCAAGCCCGCTCCCACAGGGACTGCGCAAGTTTTCAGGTTTTGAGCAATACACCCAATTTTCAGGATGTTCCGATGTCTGCCAAGGCCACCAATACACGCTTCAGCAACTACGCCGCCATGGCCGATGGTGTCGCGACCCTGTTGTTCCCCCATGCCGAAGTGGTGGTCCACGACCTGCGCAGCCAGACGGTCGTGCATATCGCCAACAATATTTCCAGACGGCAGTTGGGCGACGACTCGGCGCTGGAGGATCTGCCGGGCGAGCTCAGCGCCACGACGCCGCTGGGGCCCTACGAGAAGCTCAACTGGAACGGTCAGAAAGTGCGTTCGATCAGCAGCGTCATGGTCGATGAGTCAGGGGCTGCCGAGGCGCTGCTGTGCATCAACTTCAACATCTCGGTGCTGGAGCAGGCCAAGCAGGCACTGGACCTGTTCTTCCAGGCCAGCCGCTTGCTGCCCCAACCAGACGTGCTGTTCCGTGATGACTGGCAGGAGCGCATCAACACCTTCCTGCATGCCTGGCTCAGGCAGCATGGCTTGAGCCTCGACGGGCTCAGCCGGGAGCAGAAACGCGAGCTGGTCGAGGCCCTGCACGGGGAAGGTGCCTTCCGCGGCGGCGGTACGTTCGACTACGTGGCCAATATCCTCGGCATGGGCAGGGCGACGGTCTACAAGTATGTGAAGCTCGCTCGGGAGGCCTAGTTTCCAGGCTTGTGCTTGGTGGAAAAATATTCTACGGTGGATTTTTATTCCATTGTGCGTCGGCGCCTGCCTGTCGCTTTCCGAGGAGATTCCGCCCCATGCCTATCGACGATCTGGCGCTCGAGCAGCTGTACCAGTCCATTCTCCAGGCTCATCAGGCCCTGCGCCCGCAGGTGCCGGTCACCCCGCTTGCGCGCAGCCTGGCGCTCTCGGCCATGACTGGCTGCGACGTTCACCTCAAGTGCGAACACCTCCAGCAGACCGGTTCGTTCAAGTTCCGCGGCGCCAGCAACAAGCTGCGCCTGCTGGGCAAGGCGCAACGCAGCAGGGGGGTTATTGCAGCTTCCTCGGGCAATCATGGGCAAGGGCTTGCCCTGGCCGGTCAACTGCTGGATGTGCCGGTGACGGTGTATGTCAGCGATGAAGCCTCGCCGGCCAAGATCGAGGCGATGCGTCTGCTGGGGGCGCAGGTGCAGGTCCTGGAGGTCGATTCGCTGGGGGCGGAGCAACTGGCTCGTGAGGAGGCTGGGTGTCAGAACAAGCCGTTCGTCTCACCTTACAACGATCTGGAGGTCATCGCCGGGCAGGGGACCATCGGCATGGAACTGTTCGAGCAGGCGCCGGACCTGGACGCGGTGTTCGTCGCGGTGGGCGGCGGCGGGATGGTCTCCGGCATCGCCACCGCACTGCACAAGCTGGCGCCGTCGGTGCAGATCATCGGCTGCTGGCCGGCCAACGCGCCGACCCTGCAACGCTCCATCGAGCAAGGCCGGATCATCGAGATGGATGAACTGCCGACCCTGTCCGACGGCACCGCCGGTGGCGTGGAGCCGGACGCGGTCACCTTGCCCATTTGCCAGCGCCTGCTGACGCGCACCGTGCTGGTCAGCGAGGACGAGATCAGGCAGGCCATGCGTGATGCCGCTGCTTGCGAGCGCTGGATCATCGAAGGCGCTGCCGCCGTCGCGCTGGCAGGCATGAAGCAGCTGGCCGGGCACTACCAGGGCAAGAAGGTGGCGGTGGTGTTGTGCGGGCGCAACATCCAGCTGGAGAAATACCTGGAGGCCCTCGCATGAAGATCCACGACCTTCAGGCGATCAAGGCCTGCCTCGACCTTGACGCGATCGAGCGGCGGCTGGTGGACGGTTTCAAGGCCTACAGTGCGGGCCAGGTGCAGGCCCCGCCGGTGCAGACTTTCCAGTTCCCCCAGGCCAATGGTGATTGCTGTATCAAGTCGGCGTATCTCGAAGGCGGCGAAACCTTCGTGGTCAAGGTCTCCAGTGGTTTCTACGACAATCCGGGTAAAGGCCTGCCCAGCAATGACGGCTTGATGCTGGTGCTGTCGGCCCGCACCGGTGAACCGTTGGCCTGGCTGGCCGACCAGGGTTGGCTGACCGCCGTGCGCACAGCCTTGGCCGGGCGCATTGTTGCCCGCCTGCTGGCGCCTCGCGAGGTCGAGGCCATCGGCGTGCTTGGCACCGGCCTGCAGGCCCGCCTGCAACTGGAGTACCTGATGCCGTTGACGAACTGCCGCCAGGTGGTGGTCTGGGGGCGCAGCAAGCAAGGCCTGTCGGACTACCGTGAGCATGCCCGGGCGCTGGGCTTCAGCGTGCGGACGGTCGGACAGCCACAGGCTGTCGCGCAGGCGGCCAACCTGATCGTCACCACCACTCCGTCACGGGAGCCGTTGCTCAGGCGCGAGTGGGTTCGTCCCGGCACCCATATCACGGCGGTCGGCGCGGACTGCGTCGGCAAGCAGGAGCTGGATGCGGCGCTGGTCGCTTCGATGTCGCGAATCATCGTCGACTCGCAGGTCCAGTGCGGGGCCTATGGCGAGGTTTCCGACGCGCTCAAGGCGGGGGCGCTCGAACCTTCCCGCCTATTGGAGCTGGGCGCGGTGCTGGCTGGCCAGGACACTGGGCGTCAGGATCAGCACGAGGTTACCCTGGCCGACCTGACCGGTGTCGCGGTGCAGGATACGCAGATTGCCCAGTGGGTCTTCGAACGCCTGCGCGGTTGAACGATGAAATTATCCACAGTCCGGCCAAAATAGAGGCAATTTGACAGTATTGTCGCGTGCTACAACGATCAGCCTTGTGTAGGCTCCCAGAACAGTAGTCGTTAAGATCGCCGTTACCGCGTGGGTTACCAATTGCGAAAGGACTTGAGCATGCGGCCACTGCTTTGCGTTCTTGGTTTGCTCGGGCTGTTGTGCGCGGGGCCTGCCCTGGCCCATGGCAAGCTGCGGCTGGTGGCCGACAGCTGGCCGCCTTTTACCGACACCAGCATGCCTGGGGGCGGCCTGGCCACCAGCATCGTCACCACGGCGCTGACCCGCGCCGGCTACGCCACCGAGTTCGAGGAGGTGCCCTGGGCCAGGGCGCTGATGGGCGTGGGCGAGGGGCGCTACGATGTGCTGATCAACGCTTGGTACAACAATGACCGTACCTTGATCGGCCAGTTCTCCGACGCCTACCTGGTCAACCGCATCCGCCTGCTCAAGCGCGAGGGTGAAGCGTTCGCCTATGCGCGCCAGTCCGACCTGTATCCCTACACCATCGCCGTGGTGCGCGATTACGCCTATTCCCCCGAATTCGACAGCGACGAGCGCCTGAACAAGGTGCTGGTGCGCAACTTCTCGTCCGCCGTGCGCATGCTGGCGGCCGGCAGGGTCAACCTGGCGGTGGAGGATGAGTACGTGGCGCGCTACAACCTGCAGCGCGAGCCGCAGCCGGTGCGGGAGGGGGTAGCGTTCGTCGACCCGCCGCTGAGCGAGAACAGCCTGCATATCCTGGTCAGCCTCAAACATCCCGAGCACCAGAGCATCGTCGCCCGCTTCGAGAAGGCCATCGCCACGATGAAGGCCGACGGCAGCTACGACCGGTTGCTGCGCCAGCATGGGTTCTGATCTTGTACCTGTGTTGATGCCTTCGCGGGTAAACCCGCTCCCACAGGTCGGGAGCCGTCTTCAGGTGCAATGCGTTCCCTGTGGGAGCGGGTTTACCCGCGAAAGGGCCGGTACAGGGGGCTGAATTTCAGGCCGGCTCACCTTCCTTGATCAAATGCCCCGCCAAGGTCCGCAACGGCCCCAGTTGCCGGCAGATCAACGCCAGTTGCGTCTGCACCAGCCGCTGATGCTCGTCCAGCTCCTCCGGCATCTGCTCCAGCGCATTGGCCAGGGCTTCCTCGGCATCGCTGTGGATCGCCACCGGCAAGCGCGCCGCCAGGCCATTGGCGATTTCGTCGAGGCTGCTGGCCAGGCTTCGCCCGGCGCCATCGATCAGCTGCTCGTGGACCTCGGCCGGCAGCGCCGTGTCGCGGTGCGCCCCCAGCCCCGAGAGGTAGCTGAGCAAGGTGTGCGACAGCACCAGGAAGCGGAAGCCGACATCGGCTTCCTTACGAAAGTGCCCCGGTTCCATCAGCATGTTGGCCAGGGTGGTGGACAGCGCCGCGTCGGCGTTGTGCGCGTTGCGCCGGGCCAGGCGATAGGCCAGGTCGTCGCGCTTGCCGTGGGCGTATTGCTGCATGATCTGACGCAGGTACTCGCTGGCGCAGGCCAGGGTGTTGGCCAGCACCTTGTTCAGCCGCCGGCCTTGCCAGTCGGGCAGGAACAGGAATACCGCGAGAATGGCGATCAGGCTGCCCACCAGGGTATCGAACAGGCGCGGCAGGAACAGGCCGTAGCCATCGCCGATCTGGTTGAAGCAGAACAGCACCATCAGGGTGATCGCCGCCGTGGCCAGGGTGTAGCGGGTGGTGCGATTGACGAAGAACACCACCCCGGCGACCACCGCGAACAGCGACTGGATGATCGGGTTGGGGAACAGGTCGAACAGCGCCCAGCCCACGGTCAGACCGATGGCGGTACCGAAAATCCGCTGCACCAGTTTGCGCCGGGTTGCGCCATAGTTGGGCTGGCAGACGAACAGTGTGGTGAGGATGATCCAGTAGCCTTGAGTCGGGTGGATCAGGTGCACCATGCCATAGCCCACCGACAGCGCCAACGACAGGCGTAAGGCATGGCGGAACAGCAGCGAGGTCGGCGTCAGCTGGGTGCGCAGGCGTTTCCACACATCCTTGAGGTTGCGTGGCGAGCGGTCGAGCAGGCTGCTGTCGCTGGCATCGGCCAGGCTGTCCGGATTGCTCGCGGCGCTGAGCAGTCGGTCCAGGGTGGCCAGGTTTGCCGCCAGCGCCCGCAGCGAGCGCAGCAGGCCGCGCCAGGCCGGGTTGCTCTGGATGCGCAGGTGCTCGAGCGAAGCATTGAGGTCTTCCAGGGCCTCGGGGTAGCCGCTGGCGAGCACAAAGGGCTGGCGCAGGCGGATCGAGCGGGCCAGCTCCTGGCAGGATGAGCCCTGCTTTCGCAGCAGGCGCTGGCAGCGGAACATCACGTCGCTGTGGAAAAAAGCGTCGGTCAGCGCGTTGTAGGGGTAGTGCGAGGCACTGACCCGCTCATGGATGTCCTGGGCCAGGAAGTACAGCTTGAGGTAGCGGCTGACCTTGGAGTTGGGCTGGCTGTTGCCGACCCGGTGCAGGATGATTTCCTTGGCCGCGTTGAGCGCCGCCACCACCCTGCCGTTCTGCTTGGCCAGCTCCAGGCGCGTGGCCTCGACGTCGAGGGTACGCACCGGCTCGAACAGGCTAGCCTTGAGCTTGAGGTAGCTGCCCAGTTCAAAGAACAGCCTGGCCAGGCTCTGCTGCACCGGCTGGTTGGAGAACAGCGCCTGCCACAGCACCGACAGCAAGCCATACCAGGCCGCCCCCGCCACCAGCAGCAACGGCTCGTGCCAGAAATCGCTGACTTCACCACCGCGCTGGTCGACGCCGATCATGGTATAGACCGACAGGATCAGGGTGGCCGAGGCGATCGCCCCGTAGCGTTCGCCCAGGGCCCCGAGCATGGTCAGGGAAAACGCCGCCAGGGCCAGGGCGACGGCGAAGATCCAGGGGTAGGGGAACAGCAGCTCGACCGACAGCGCGGCGATGGCAAAGCAGCCCAGAGTCACCAGCAGGGCGCTGAGCCGGCCTTGCCAGCCATCGTCGGTCTCGGCCAGGGCGCTGGCGATGATGCCGAGGAACAGCGGAATCAGCAGGCTCATCTCGTTCTGGTACCAGCACCAGGCCATGCTGCCGGTGAGGGCGATGGTCACGCGGATGGCGTAGCTGAACTTGTCTTGGCCCCACAGGCGACGCAATGAATGGCGGAACGAGCTCGATGACATGATGGCCCTGGGCTGAGATCGGTTGAATACCTTTGAGGCCGTTTGGGGCCGCTGTGCGGCCCTTTCGCGGCACAAGGCCGCTCCTACAGGAGATCGCGTCCCTCTGTAGGAGCGGCCTTGTGCCGCGAAAGGGCTGCGCAGCAGCCCCAATAAATGGCGCTCCAGCACAGACCAGCAAGAAGCGTTCCGTGCTGCTGAATGGATTCTACTCTACACGAACTGCGCCGCCGCGTTGGCCGAAGCCCAGGCCCACTGGAAGTTGAAACCACCCAGGTGCCCGCTCACGTCCAGCACCTCGCCGATGAAGTACAGCCCAGGGCTTTTCAGCGACTCCATGGTCTTGGACGACACCTCGCGGGTATCGACACCGCCCAAGGTCACCTCGGCGGTGCGATAACCCTCGGTACCGGCCGGGATCACCTGCCAGGCCGCCAGTTTTTCGGCGATCTGGGTCAATTCCGCCGGGGTGTACTGCTTCAGCGGTTTCGAAACGAACCACTGTTCGGCCAGCAGGTTGGCCAGCTTGCGGGTGAATACCTCGCCCAGCACGGTCTTCAGCTCGCTGTTGGGGCGCTCGACCTGCTGGCCCTGCAGCCACTCCAGCGCGTCGCGATCAGGCAGCAGGTTTATCTCCACTGTGTCGCCGGCCTCCCAGAACGACGAGATCTGTAGGATCGCCGGGCCGCTCAGGCCGCGGTGGGTGAACAACAGGTTCTCGCGAAAGCTTGTGCCATTGCAGCTGGCGACGCAGTCCAGCGAGGTGCCCGACAACTCGGTGCACAGTGCCTTGAGCTGGGGCTCGGTGATGGTGAACGGCACCAGGCCAGCGCGGGTCGGCAGCAGCTCATGGCCGAACTGGCGGGCAACCTGGTAGCCAAAGCCGGTGGCGCCCAGGGTCGGAATAGACAGGCCGCCCGTGGCGATCACCAGCGATTGGCAGGCGAACGGGCCGGCGCTGGTCTGCAAAGTGTAGCCGGCCTCGGTCTTCTCGATTCGCTCGATGCTGGTGTTCATGCGCAGCTCGGCGCCGGCCTCGTCGCATTCGGCCAGGAGCATGTCGAGGATGTCGCTGGACTTGTTATCGCAGAACAGCTGGCCGAGCTTCTTCTCGTGGTACGGCACGCCGTGCTTGCACACCAGCTCGATGAAGTCCCACTGGGTGTAGCGGGCCAGCGCCGACTTGCAGAAGTGCGGGTTGTGCGAGAGGAAGTTGGCCGGCTCGGTATACATGTTGGTGAAGTTGCAACGCCCGCCGCCGGACATGAGGATCTTCTTGCCCGGCTTGTTGGCGTGGTCGAGCAGCAGCACCCGGCGCCCGCGGCGGGCGCTGAGCTGGGCACACATCAGGCCGGCGGCGCCGGCGCCGAGGATGATCACGTCGGTGGAGTGCACGGTGTTACCTCTTCAGAATTGCCGGGGCTGCCTTGCAGCCCTTTCGCGGCACAAGGCCGCTCCTACAGGATGTACGCGATCCCCCTGTAGGAGCGGCCTTGTGCCGCGAAAGGGCCGCAAAGCGGCCCCAAAAATAGGTCAGACGATACGGACTTTGAGGGCACGACCCTTGATCTTGCCGCTGTTCAGCCGCTGCATCGCCTGCTTGGCCACCGCCCGCTCCACGGCCACGAACGCCACGAAATCGAAGATGGCGATCTTGCCCACCTGCTTGCCTGGCAACCCGGCATCGCCGGTCAGCGCGCCGAGGATGTCGCCCGGACGCAGCTTGTCCTTGCGCCCGGCGCCGATGCACAGGGTGGTCATCGTCGGCAGCAGCGGCTCGCCGCCCTTGCTCTTGAGGTTGTCCAGCTGTTCCCAGCGCAGCGGCTTGTTCTGCAGGTCCTCGATGGCCTGGGCGCGGTGGCCTTCGGCAGGGGCCACCAGGCTGATCGCCACGCCCTTCTCACCGGCGCGACCAGTACGGCCGACGCGGTGCACGTGGATCTCGGCGTCACGGGCCAGCTCGACGTTGATCACCAGGTCCAGGCCGTCGATGTCCAGGCCGCGGGCGGCCACGTCGGTGGCCACCAGCACCGAGCTGCTGCGGTTGGCGAACATCGTCAGCACCTGGTCGCGGTCGCGCTGCTCCAGGTCGCCGTGCAGGGCCTGGGCGACGATGCCCTTGGCGGTCAGGTGGGTGACCAGGTCCTCGCACTGCTGCTTGGTGAAGCAGAACGCCACGCAGGACTGCGGGCGATAGTGGCCGAGCACGCGGGTCACCGCTTCCAGGCGCTGCTGCGGGTCGATCTCGATGAAGCGCTGTTCGATCTGGCTGTCGCTGTGCAGCGCCTCGACCTTGACCTGCTGCGGCTGGCGCATGAAGTCCTTGGCCAGTTGCTCGATGCCGGCCGGGTAGGTGGCGGAGAACAGCAGGGTCTGGCGGCGCGACGGGGTCTTGCCGATGATGCTGGCGATGGCGTCGAAGAAGCCCATGTCGAGCATGCGGTCGGCTTCGTCCAGGACCAGGGTGTTGAGACCGTCGAGCACCAGGGTGCCTTTGTCCAGGTGCTGCTGGATGCGCCCCGGGGTGCCGACGATGATGTGCGCGCCGTGTTCCAGCGAGGCGATCTGCGGGCCGAGCGAGACGCCGCCGCACAGGGTGAGGATCTTGATGTTGTCCTCGGCGCGGGCCAGGCGGCGTAGCTCCTTGGCCACCTGGTCGGCCAGTTCGCGGGTCGGGCACAGCACCAGGGCCTGGCAGCCGAAGTAACGCGGGTTGATCGGGTTGAGCAGGCCGATGCCGAAGGCGGCGGTCTTGCCGCTACCGGTCTTGGCCTGGGCGATCAGGTCCTGGCCCTTGAGGATGACCGGCAGGCTCTGGGCCTGGATCGGCGTCATCGAGGCGTAGCCCAGGGCGTCCAGGTTGGCCAGCATGGCGGCGGACAGCGGTAGGGTGGCAAAAGCGGTGTTTTCAACGGTCACGAGGCGGGCCTGCGGTGCGAAGCGAAAAATGCCGCATAGTCTACCAGCCTCAAAGCCATTCGCCCTACGACTCGACGTGATGTTCCGGACGACGGGCGCGCCTTCCGTCCGTCGGCGCCAGTTGCAGGAAGATCGCCGCCGCCAGCATGGCCATCACGCCGATGGTGACGAAGGTCAGTTGGAACGCGCCCAGGGTGCTCTCCACGCCATCGCCGCTGCCGGCCGCGGTGAAACCGCCGAGCAAGGCGCCGGCGCAGGCCACGCCCAGGCTCAGCGACAGTTGCGCGACCACTGACAGCAGGCTGTTGCCGCTGCTGGCGCTGGCGTCGTCGAGGTCGATCAGCGTCACCGTGTTCATTGCCGTGAACTGCATCGAGTTGACCGCTCCCAGCAGCGCCAGTTGCCCCAGCAGCACGGCATAAGGCGTCTGCTCGTCGACCAGCCCCAGGCTGGCCAGCAGCAGGCCCAGCAGCAAGGTGTTGCCGGTCAGCACGATGCGGTAGCCCAGGCGCTCGATCAGTGGCCGGGCGATGGACTTGGCGAGCATCGCCGCCGCCGCCAGCGGGATCATGCTCATGCCGGCCTGGGCCGGCGAGTAGCCCAGCGCCACTTGCAGCAGCAAGGGCACGAGGAAGGGCAGGGCGCCGCTGCCCAGGCGGGCGAACAGGTTGCCGAGAATGCCGATGGCAAAGGTCCGTACGCGAAACAGCGAGGGCGAGAACAGCGGCTCCGGGTCACGCCCGGCGCGCAGCCAGTAGGCGGCGAGGCAGGCCATGCCGGCGAACAGCAACAGCATCACCCGCAGGTGTGGCAGGTGCAGTTCGCCCAGGCCTTCCATGGCGATGGTGATCAGCACCATCGCCGCGCCGAACAGCAGGAAGCCCGGGCCATCGAAGCTGGTGCGTTCGGCGCCGCGCAGGTCGGGGATGAACTTCCACACGGCGTAGCAGCCCAGTGCGCCCACCGGCAGGTTGATCAGGAAGATCCAGTGCCAGCTGAGGATCTCCACCAGCCAGCCACCCAGGGTCGGGCCCAGCAGCGGGCCGAGCAGGCCGGGGATGGTGATGAAACTCATGATCCGCACCAGTTCCGAGCGCGGGTAGGCGCGCAGCACCACCAGGCGCCCGACCGGCAGCATCAGCGCGCCGCCCAGGCCCTGGATGACCCGGGCGAGGATCAGGAAGCCGAGGCTGTTGGCCATGGCGCACAAGAGCGAGCCGAAGCTGAACAGCAGGATGGCGCTGAAGAAGATGCGTTTGGTGCCGAAACGGTCGGCGATCCAGCCCGAGGCCGGGATCAGCAGGGCCACGGTGAGCATGTAGGCGATGATCACCCCCTGCATGCGCAGCGGGTCTTCGGCCAGGGAGCGGGCCATGGCCGGCAGCGCGGTGTTGAGGATGGTGCCGTCGAGAGACTGCATGAAGAAGGCGATGGCCACCACCCAGGGGATCCAGCGGGCGGTGACGGGGTCCAGTGGTGCGCGATCGGACATCAGCTACCTCTACGTTTTGTGTTGCCTGTGCCGACCTCTTCGCGGGTAAACCCGCTCCCACAGGGTTATCGACAAACCTGTGGGAGCGGGTTTACCCGCGAAGAGGTCGGTCCTGCGGATCACAGTGTCAGGGTCAACCCCTTCAGCAACGCCCCCGGCAGATGACTCGACCCGGTGCTGCGCTGCCCGTAGGTGCTGGTCGAGAGGATCATCTCGCGCTCCTGGGTCAGGTCCTCCAGCTGGCTACCCAGCAGGTTGTACAGGCTGTCGTCGAAGCGCATGGTGCTTACCGGCCCCTGGATCTGGCCGTTTTCCACCCAGAAGGTGGCGAAGCGGGTCAGCCCGGTCATGCGCGCGGCGGGCAGGTCCGAGTAGTTCAGGTACCACAGGTTGCTGATGTACAGCCCGGTGTCCAGACGCTCCAGCACCTCTTCGCCGGGCAGGTTGCCCGGGGCCAGGCTCAGCGCGCACGGCGACTCATGGCTGTCGGCGCCATTGGCCTCCTGGGCGAACTCGGCGGCGCTGCGGGCGCTTACCAGCCGCTCCAGCGCACGGCCTTCGCCGATCAGCAGCAGGTCGCGACGGGGCGAGCCCTCGTCGGAGAACGCCGGGCTCAGCGAGCCGCTGACCTGCTCGCTGAAGCTCACTTGTGGGCTCAGTTGCGCGTCGCCGTTGTACAGGCGCTGCAGCGGGCTGTTGCCCGTGGCCAGGGCCTGCGCGGAGAAACCACCCCAGCAGAGCATGCCAGCAATCTCGTCCATCGCCGCCGGCGCCAGGTAGGCACGGTAGCTGCCGGGCTTGAGGGTGACGGCCGGGCGGCCCAGGTGCTCGAGCTGTTCGCGGGCCTGGCGCAGGCGCGCGGCGAAGGTCTCGCCGCTCCAGGCCTGCCCGGCATAGTTGGCCTTGACCGCCTGGCCGTTGGCGTGGAACAGGCTCCAGTCGAAGTTGAAGCTGTTGGCCTGGTGCCAGCCGAAGGCCCCGAAGGAGCTGGCGAAGCCCCGGCAGATGGGGCCGGCGGCGTAGATGCCGACCAGGTCCAGGTCACCGGCGTCGTGTTCGACCAGGGTCAGCACTTTATCCAGCTCGGGCAGTGGCTGCTCCAGCAGGCTGTGGCTGTGCCAGGCACGCTCGTCTAGGCTCAGGTACGGATCGACCGGCAGCAGCGGCAGGGTCTGACGCAGTTGCCCGAGGCCATCGTGCAGGCGCTGACGATCCAGTTCGGCGTCATCACCCAGGGTGATCTGCTGCTCTGCCTGGCGGCCGTCGCGGATCAAGCGCAGTTGCACGCTGGCCTGGCTGACCAATCCAGCCTGGCGCACTTGGGCATGGTTGAAGCGCACGAACTGCGAGTGCTCGGCGCTGTAGCCCAGGGTGAACTGCTCGCCCGGTTGCAGCGCATCGCGCAAGGCGCCGAGCAGGTCCTCGAAGCGTTGTTGATAGGTGCTCATCAGGCGTCCCCTCCGAATACGTCGATCTGGCGGAACACGCAGGCCGGCGAGGCGTGGCCGACCCGCACCACCTGGTTGGGTTCACCCTTTCCGCAGTTGGGCGTGCCGAGTACCTGGAAGGTGCTGCGATCGCCGACCGCCGACAGGTTGCGCCAGAAATCGGCGGAGATGCCCCTGTAATTCGGGTTTTTCACCACGCCCTTGAGCTCGCCGTTCTCGATCAACTGGCCCCATTCACAGCCGAACTGGAACTTGTTGCGGGCGTCATCGATGGACCACGAGCGGTTGGTGCGCATCAGGATGCCGTTTTCGATGCCGCCGATCAGCTGCGCCAGCGACTGGTCGCCCGGTTCGATGTTGAGGTTGGCCATGCGGTCGATCGGCGCGCGGTTCCAGCCGCAGGCGCGGCTGTTGGCGACGCCGTCCAGGCCCGAGCGCAGCTGCGACAGCGCGCCGCCGAGGGGGCGCACCAGCAGGCCGTCGCGGATCAGGAACTGCTTGCTGGCCGGGGTGCCGTCGTCATCGAAGCTGTAGCTGGCCAGCTCCTCGCGAAGGGTCGGGTCGAAGGTCACGTTGAGAAGCTTCGAGCCGTATTGCAGATGGCCGAAGTCGTCGGCTTTGACGAAGCTGGTACCGGCGTAGTTGCGCTCATCGCCCAGGATGCGATCCAGCTCCAGTGGATGGCCGATGGACTCGTGGATCTGCAGCATCATCTGGTCGGGCATCAGCAGCAGGTCGCGCCGGCCGCTCGGGGTATTGGGTGCCAGCAGCAATTGCAGCGCCTCGTCAGCCACGCGGCGGGCCGCGCCGACCAGGCCGCAGCGCTCGATCACCTCGACGCCGCCCTGCTGGCCGAAGTTCTCCCGGCCCAGGCTGCGGCTCTGGCTATCCTGGCCGTCGCTGGCGGTGACACCCAGGCCCGGGTAGACGAAGCGCTGGGCATGGCGCAGCTCGGCGCCGGCGGAGTTCAGGTAGGTCTGCTCGACCACGCTGATGCCAAGGCTAGCCTGCCAGTCCACCAGGCGTTCGTCACTTGGCACGCTGGCCGATTCGGCGGCCAGCAGGTCCAGGCAGTCGGCGAGGTTGGGCAGGGGCTGTTCGAAGTTGGGCGAGACATGGTCGTGGCGCCCGTCCGGGGCCGGCTGGCCGCTCAGGTCGAGCAGGCTGCTGGCCTTGATCCGCCGGGCCAGCGCCTCGGCCTGCTCCAGGGCGCGTTGCAGCCCGGCCTGGGACAGGTCGGCGGTGGCCGCGTAGGCCTCGACGCCATCCACCCGCACGGTGAGCATGGCGCCTTCGTCCTGGCTGAAGAAGGGCGGCTCGGCGACGTTGCGCCGTACCGACAGTGACTGGTGCGATTGTTTCACATGGCGAAGCGAGAACAGTTCGGCCGTGCTGCGCAGCGCGGCAAAGCGGCGGTGCAGCAGGGTGCTGGAGTCGAACATCGGAAACCTCCGTGTGTGCGGTGGTTCCCCCTAGAACCACCCCTCTTGCATCGCGAGGCAGGTGTCGTCGCGGGCCTCGAGCAAAGCGAGGTCATTATGGCAGCCCGGCACCTCCCAGGTGAGGAAATAACGCGCGGCCTGGAGCTTGCCCTGGTAGAAGTCGCGGTCGCTGCCCTTGAGCAGGCCGACCTCGGCATGAATGGCCTGCTCCAGCCAGCGCCAGCCGATCACGCAGTGGCCGAACATCTTGAGGTACAGCGCCGAGTTGGCCAGCGCGCCGGCGACCTTGCCGGCGGCCAGGTCGCCGAGCAGGGCGAGGGTCACGCTTTGCAGGCGATTGACCAGGTGCTCCAGGGGCTGGCGCAACGGATCGAGGTTCGGGTGATGGCTGGCGCGCTCGCAGGTGCCGGCGATCAGGCGAATCAGTTGCTTGAGCCCGGCGCCGTTGTTCTGCGCCAGCTTGCGCCCGAGCAGGTCGAGGGACTGGATGCCCTCGGTGCCCTCGTGGATCGGGTTGAGACGGTTGTCGCGGTAATACTGCTCGACCGGGTATTCGCGGGTGTAGCCGTGGCCGCCAAGGATCTGGATCGCCAGTTCGTTGGCTTTCAGGCAGAACGCCGAGGGCCAGGACTTGACGATGGGGGTGAGCAGGTCGAGCAGTTCCAAGGCTTGCCGGCGAGCCTCAGCATCCGCGGCGGTGTGGGTGTCATCGAACAGCCGGGCAGCGTACAGGCCCAGGTCGAAAGCACCCTCGACGTAGGCCTTCTGTGCCAGCAGCATGCGCTTCACATCGCTGTGCTCGATGATCGGCACGGCGGGGCTGTGCGGGTCCTTGTTGTCCGGCAGGCGGCCCTGTGGACGTTGACGGGCATAGTCCAGGGAATACAGGTAACCGGCGTAACCCAGCATCACCGCGCCCATGCCGACGCCGATGCGCGCCTCGTTCATCATCTGGAACATGCAGGCCAGGCCCTGGTGCGGTTGGCCCACCAGGTAGCCGACGCACTGGCCGTTGTCCCCGAAGTTAAGCGCGGTGGAGGTGGTCCCGCGCCAGCCCATCTTGTGGAACAGCCCGGCCAGCAGCACGTCGTTGCGTGGCCCCAGGCTGCCGTCGGCGTTGACCAGGTACTTGGGCACGATGAACAGCGAGATGCCCTTCACCCCGGGCGGCGCGTCCGGCAGCTTGGCCAGGACCATGTGCACGATGTTCTGCGAAAGCTCGTGGTCGCCGCCGGAGATGAAGATCTTGTTGCCCTTGAGCTGGAAGGTGCCGTCGCCCGCGGGTTCAGCGCGGGTGCGGATATCGGCCAGCGACGAGCCAGCGTGGGGTTCGGTCAGGGCCATGGTGCCGAAGTAGCGGCCCTCGATCATCGGTTGCAGGAACAGGCGTTTCTGTTCGTCGCTGCCGAAGCTCTCGATCAGGTTGGCCGCGCCCATGGTCAGGAACGGGTAGGCAGTGGTGCCGGCGTTGGCGGCCTGGAAGTGGGCGAAGCAGGCTTGCGATACCAGGCTGGGCAGCTGCATGCCGCCGACTTCGAAGTCGCGGTTGGCGTTGAGAAAGCCCGCTTCGAGGAAGGCGTCGACCGCAGGCTTCACTTCCGGGATCAGCTCGGCGCGGCCGTCCACGTAGCGCGGCTCGTTTTCGTCGCCCTTGCGGTTGTGCGGGGCGAAGTACTTTTCGGCAATGGTGCGGGCGGTGGTCAGCGCCGCGTCGAAGGTCTCGCGGCTGTGCTCGGCGAAGCGTGGGCGCTGGGTCAGGGCCTCGGCGTCGAGGACTTCGTAGAGTTCGAAGGCGAGGTTGCGGCTGCTGAGGAGTTGCTCGGACATGGCGGCATTCCTGGTTCGGGATGCAGCGAGTCTAGGCGGGGTGGTGGGGCAGGGGACAGGTTAATTGGTTTGGGTGATATGGGGGCAGAAGTTGCCATCGCCCAGGCCGTCTTTGGGTTGCGCCGGGCAGTATGGGCGTAGGTGTTACCCGTCGCAAAGCCTTGTCACGCAATTGCACTTATATCGATATCGATATAGTTTTATCTTTGCCGCTCATGGAGAGCTTACGTCTCCGATAAGGACAAGCCAGGCGAGTGCATTGGCGGGAGCGTGCAGGATGCATGATGGGCAAAAGCCAATCGAATGGTTGGGTAGCAGCAAGCAGGACCTGCGGGACTTTCCGATTGTGGCAAGGCAGCGGGCCGGGTATCAGCTGGAGCTGATCCAGGACGGTGAGGCCCCCTTCGACTGGAAACCAATGGAAAGCGTTGGGCCTGGGACGCGGGAAATCCGCATCAAGTGTCAGGACGGGGCGTTTCGGGTGTTCTACGTCGTGAGTCGACCAGAAGCGGTTTATGTCCTGCACGCGTTTCGCAAGACGACCGAGAAGACGGAAAAGCGCGATATCGATCTGGCGAAAGCGCGATACAAATTGTTGGGCGCCTGCTGAGCTGGAGTCGACAGTGTTTGAACGAGATGGATGCACAGAGGGATTTGCGATGACAAACGAACGCTCCACTTCGGTATGGGATGCGCTGTTCGACTCACCGGAAGAGGCCGAGAACCTGCGGCTTCGGGCGAAGCTGATGAGGGTGTTGGCCAGGATTGTCCGGTCCTGGGATCTGCCGCAGAAAGACGCAGCACGGCGACTGCATCTGACTCAGCCACGCTTGAGTGACTTGCTCAATGGCAAGATAGACAAGTTCTCGCTGGATGCACTGGTGAATATTCTGGCGAACGCCGACCTGGAAGTTGACTTCACGGTGAAAAAGAAATCGGCCTGATGGCTGTTTTGGCCTCAAATTAATCGCAGCTTTCCAGTCGCACCTATGGCTTGAATGGCCGAGCCGCAGTGCGTTTCCTACGCAGATTCCAAGACTTTCCCTATTCCATGTAGTCCAATTCCCAAACATACTCCCAAGCCCTTTCAAGCCATTGCGGTGCTCCGGGTTGGCCTCTAGTCTCGGACGGTCGCTGCACAATCAGCGACCGGCTTTGACAGGCCGATTATCAAGAGCTTACTCAACGGCTTTGCCCTTTATGGCGGCTGTATGTGGGGCACTTCGCGTGCGCCGGGGTTTTGCTCTTGCTGACCGGTCTGTCAACCCATATACAGCTGCCACCTTCTTGTTTGACAGCAACGGGTGGTGGTCCCACTTGATCAGCAAGAGGTAGCTATGTTGAAGATTGTCCCCGATCCCCCCACAACCCTCATTCCCTCGAAGACACCCTCATCCAGGCCACCGAGTACGCCCTGTGCGCCTTGACCGTGGCCCATCACGCCGTACAGCTCAAACCCAGGTCGCCGGCTGCCGTGTTGATGATGGCGTCGATGCATGAAATGGAATCGCTGCGTGTGTTGCTCGAAGCGGCGTTGATCCAGGTGCAGATGCCGGCGTAGGCGCCAACGTTGCACTAGGCCGCAAGGCATGTGCTGCCTGGTCGGGCCCTTTCGCGGGTAAACCCGCTCCCACAGGTTCATCTGTGCCTTGGAGCCAGCGCTGTACCTGTGGGAGCGGGTTTACCCGCGAAGAGGCCCGCACAGGCACCCACCATTTCAGGGAGAAAAATCATGACTACCGACAACACCCCCACCACCGCCGGCAAGACCAAGTTCTACCAAGGCGAAGGCCAGACCGACCCGCTGTTCTGCATCGAGCCCGGCATCCCCTGCCAGCACGCCCGCGACCAGGCCTCGGAGCTGATGGGCTGCGTACGCGACCTGACCATCACCGGGATCATGGAGGAAAAGCCCCAGTTGCTCTGGGCGTCGTATTACCTGAGCGCCCTGGCCAAGGCATTGATGGATGATGCCGAGTTCGGCATGAAGCACTGAGACTTATGTTGCCAGTGCCGGCCTCTTCGCGGCACAAGGCCGCTCCTACAGGCACTGCGCCAACCTGTGTAGGAGCGGCCTTGTGCCGCGAAAGGGCTGCGTAGCAGCCCCAGGATTTCAGCATTGATGCAAAGATTGCTGGGGCCGCTCAGCGGCCCTTTCATAGAGGGACTGTTCTAGGTTGAGAAATCTCGGCAAGACAGTTGCTCCCACAAAAAAGGAGAGCCTGAGCTCTCCTTTTCCGTTCAACGACTGTCAGCGTCAGCCGATGGTCATCAGGCTGGCGTTACCGCCCGCCGCCGCGGTGTTAACACTCACCGCCCGCTCGATCACCAGGCGTTCCAGGGCGATCTGGTGATCGCCGCTCGACAGCCCGTGCACGCCGACGATCGCCCCGGCACGCTTGGCCACCTGCTCGCAGACGCCGCGCAGCTGGTCGGAGTGACCGTGGTGGATGACCGCGTCGAAGGCCACCGCGTCCTTGCTCCAGTCGGCCACCAGCTTGATCTTCGCCTGCAGCTCTTTCGGCAGACGGCCGCGCACGGTCTTGGCCGGCTCGCCGTCCTGGAACACCGCCGAGCTACCCACGGCCAGTACCGCCGCCAGCTGGGCCAGCAGGTCGGCCTCGTTGTCGGCCAGGC
The DNA here is from genome assembly GCF_016861355.2 of Pseudomonas sp. RtIB026. Classification (NCBI taxonomy): domain Bacteria; kingdom Pseudomonadati; phylum Pseudomonadota; class Gammaproteobacteria; order Pseudomonadales; family Pseudomonadaceae; genus Pseudomonas; species Pseudomonas sp. RtIB026. Next base: position 1,256,813 of record NZ_AP023348.2, read on the forward strand.
ACAGCACGTGCTCGCGTGGCAGCACGCTGTAGGTGTTGCGCTCGCCGGTCGGGCCTGGCAGCACGCGGGTGATGCCGCTCTGCGACTGCTCGGCGAACTGCTCGCACAGCGCGGCCAGGTCGCTCATCTGGCTGCTGGTCGCCCAGGTCTTGAGGGTGGTCAGCGGCTTGAGCTGCTGGTCGCGCAGGGTGGTGTCGGCCTGGCTGCGCGCATCGTCGGCCTGGAAGTGGCGGGCGATGGCGTCGGCCGGGCGGGTCGACAGCAGGCGGTACAGGTACAGTGGGCCACCGGCTTTCGGGCCGGTGCCCGACAGGCCTTCACCGCCGAACGGCTGCACGCCGACCACGGCACCGACGATGTTGCGGTTGACGTACATGTTGCCGGCGTTGACGTTGTTCACCACCTTGGCGATGGTCTCGTCGATGCGGGTGTGCACGCCCAGGGTCAGGCCGTAGCCGGAAGCGTTGATCTGCTCGATCAGCTGGTCCAGGTCCTTGCGGTTGTAGCGAACCACGTGCAGCACCGGGCCGAAGATTTCACGCTTGAGCTCGTCGAAGCTTTCCAGTTCGATCAGGGTCGGCATCACGAAGGTGCCGCGCTTGATTTCCTCGCCTTCGGCGATGGCCACCTGGTAGACGGTGCGGCCTTTGTCGCGCATGCCCTGGATGTGCTTCTCGATACCGGCCTTGGCTTCGGCGTCGATCACCGGGCCGATGTCCACGGACAGGCGCTCCGGGTTGCCCAGGCGGCTTTCGGCCATGGCGCCCTTGAGCATCTCGATCACGCGGTCGGCGGAGTCTTCCTGCAGGCACAGCACGCGCAGGGCCGAGCAACGCTGGCCGGCACTGTCAAAGGCCGAGGAGACCACATCGATTACCACCTGCTCGGTCAGCGCCGAGGAGTCGACGATCATGGCGTTCTGGCCGCCGGTTTCGGCGATCAGCGGGATCGGGCGGCCCTGGTTGTCCAGGCGACCGGCAATGTTGCGTTGCAGCAGGCGGGCAACCTCGGTGGAACCGGTGAACATCACGCCCTTGACACGCTCGTCACCGACCAGGCCGGCACCCACGGTTTCGCCCTGGCCTGGCAGCAGTTGCAGCACGCCTTCGGGAATGCCGGCTTCCAGCAGCAGGCGCACGGCCTGGGCGGCGACCAGCGGGGTCTGTTCGGCCGGCTTGGCCAGTACCGGGTTGCCGGCAGCCAGCGCCGCGGCAACCTGGCCGGAGAAGATCGCCAGCGGGAAGTTCCACGGGCTGATGCACACCACCGGGCCCAGCGGGCGGCAGCTGTCGTTGCGCAGGTCGTTGCGTGCCTGCACCGCGTAGTAGCGCAGGAAGTCCACGGCCTCGCGCACCTCGGCGATGGCGTTGGCGTAGGTCTTGCCGGCTTCGCGCACCAGCAGGCCCATCAGCGGCTGGATGTCGGCTTCCATCAGGTCGGCGGCGCGTTCGAGGATCGCGGCGCGCTCGGCCGGCGGGGTGGCCTGCCAGATCGGCGCGGCGTTCAGCGCGCACTGGATGGCGTTGTCGACGTCGGCGACGGTGGCTTCCTGCACATGGCCCACGACATCGCGGTGGTCGGCCGGGTTGAGCACCGGCGCGGCCGGCTGCTCGCTGGCGGCGCAGCCCAGCAGCGGGGCGGCTTTCCAGTCGTTGTGGGCGGTGGCCAGCAGGGCGCAGGACAGCGACGCCAGGCGGTGTTCGTTGGCCATGTCGATACCGGCCGAGTTGGCCCGCTCGCTGCCGTACAGCTCACGCGGCATCGGGATGCGCGGGTGCGGCAGGCCGATGCTGCCCTCTTGGGGGCCCATGCGCTCGATGCTGGCGACCGGGTCGGCGACCAGTTCCTGGATGGAGATCGAGTGGTCGGCGATGCGGTTGACGAACGAGGTGTTGGCGCCGTTTTCCAGCAGGCGGCGGACCAGGTAGGCCAGCAGGGTCTCGTGGGTGCCGACCGGCGCGTACACGCGGCACGGACGGTTCAGCTTGCCCTCGGAGATCTTGCCCACGACTTGCTCGTACAGCGGTTCACCCATGCCGTGCAGGCACTGGAACTCGTACTGGCCCGGGTAGTAGTTCTGCCCGGCGATGGTGTAGATGGCCGACAGGGTGTGGGCGTTGTGGGTGGCGAACTGCGGGTAGATGGCTTCTGGCACGGCCAGCAGCTTGCGGGCGCAGGCGACGTAGGACACGTCGGTGTACACCTTGCGGGTGTAGACCGGATAGCCTTCCAGGCCCTCGACCTGGGCGCGCTTGATCTCGCTGTCCCAGTAGGCGCCTTTCACCAGGCGGATCATCAGGCGGTGACGGCTGCGCTTGGCCAGGTCGATGACGTAGTCGATCACGTACGGGCAGCGCTTCTGGTAGGCCTGGATGACGAAGCCGATACCGTTCCAGCCGGCCAGCGACGGCTCGAAGCACAGGCGCTCGAGCAGGTCCAGCGACAGCTCCAGGCGGTCGGCTTCCTCGGCGTCGATGTTCAGGCCGATGTCGTACTGCTTGGCCAGCAGGGTCAGCGACAGCAGGCGCGGGTACAGCTCGCTCATCACGCGTTCGTACTGGGCGCGGCTGTAGCGTGGGTGCAGGGCCGAGAGCTTGATCGAGATGCCCGGGCCTTCATAGATGCCACGGCCGTGCGAAGCCTTGCCGATCGAGTGGATCGCCTGCTCGTAGGAGGCCAGGTATTTCTGCGCGTCGTGCTCGGTCAGCGCGGCTTCGCCGAGCATGTCGTAGCTGTAGCGGAAGCCCTTGGCTTCGAACTTGCTGGCGTTGGCCAGGGCCTCGGCGATGGTCTCGCCGGTGACGAACTGCTCGCCCATCAGGCGCATGGCCATGTCGACGCCCTTGCGGATCATCGGCTCGCCGCTCTTGCCGATGATGCGGGTGAGCGAGGAGGTCAGGCCGGATTCGTTGTGGGTGCTGACCAGCTTGCCGGTCAGCAGCAGGCCCCAGGTGGCGGCGTTGACGAACAGCGACGGGCTGTTGCCCAGGTGCGGCTGCCAGTTGCCGGTGCTGATCTTGTCGCGGATCAGCGCGTCACGGGTACCCTTGTCGGGGATGCGCAGCAGCGCTTCGGCCAGGCACATCAGCGCCACGCCTTCCTGGGACGACAGCGAGAACTCCTGCAGCAGGCCCTGGACGATGCCAGCACGGCCACCCGCGCTCTTCTGGTTGCGCAGCTTGTCGGCCAGGCTCGCGGCCAGCTTGTTGGTGGCTTCGGCCTGGGCGGCCGGCAGGCGTGCCTGCTCCAGCAGCATCGGCACTACTTCCTGCTCGGGGCGGCGGTAGGCGGCAGTGATCGCCGAGCGCAGTACCGACTGCGGCAGGATGCTTTCGGCGAACTCCAGGAAGCACTGGTGGGCGTGGTCGGCGGCGACTTCGCCGGCGTCATCGCCAGCGGCGGCATGGCCGTTGAGGTCGTTCAGGGTGGCGCCACCCTCGAGCTTCTCGAGATAGTTGAAGATCGCTTGCTTGATCAACCAGTGCGGCGTGCGGTCGATGGACTGCGCAGCTGCTTTGAGTCGCTCACGGGTCGGGTCGTCGAGTTTGACCCCAAGGGTGGTCGTCGCCATTTCTTATCCTCGTTATTGGTCACGGATGTGGCCTAAGCTGAAGGCAAGATTAGCCTGTAGGACAATTCGGGTGCAACCGGGTGCAACCCGAAATCTTCGCGGTAAAGGTGCAACTCGTCTGAAGGTTGTTTCCTTACAGCCGAAACGGTCTTTTTTGCTGCTTTTGCTTATTTAAAACGCTGTGTTTGCTCCGAAAAGGAGCAAAAAAGGGGCTTTATCCGAAAAACCATGGGCGGGTGCAACTTGCAAATGAAAAATGGTTGCACCTCGTTCATGTTGTTGCATAGGATTCGCCGCCTGGGTGCAACCGTCGTGCGCGGCGGTCGCAAGAGATAAAAACAACGCCAGGGCACAACTCATGGGCAATCCACTAACGATCACCTTCGTGATCTACATTGCGGCAATGGTGCTGATCGGCTTCGCCGCCTATCGCTCCACCAAGAACCTTTCCGACTATATTCTCGGCGGCCGTAGTCTCGGCAGCGTGGTCACCGCGCTTTCCGCCGGCGCATCGGACATGAGCGGCTGGCTGTTGATGGGCCTGCCGGGCGCCATCTACTTCGCGGGCCTTTCCGAGGCCTGGATCGCCATCGGCCTGACCGTCGGCGCCTACCTGAACTGGCTGTTCGTCGCCGGCCGTCTGCGGGTGCAGACCGAGCACAACGGTGACGCCCTGACCCTGCCGGACTACTTCTCCAGCCGTTTCGAAGACCAGACCGGTCTGCTGCGGATCATCTCGGCGATTGTCATCCTGGTGTTCTTCACCATCTACTGCGCCTCCGGCATCGTCGCCGGCGCCCGCCTGTTCGAAAGCACCTTCGGCATGCCGTACGAAACCGCCCTGTGGGCCGGTGCCGCGGCGACTATCGCCTACACCTTCATCGGTGGTTTCCTGGCTGTAAGCTGGACCGATACCGTGCAGGCTTCGCTGATGATCTTCGCGCTGATCCTCACCCCGGTGATCGTGCTGATCTCCACTGGCGGCTTTGACCAGACCTTCGCTGCCATCGACGCGGTGAACCCGGCGCACTTCGACATGTTCAAGGGCGCGACCTTCATCGGCATCATCTCGCTGATGGGCTGGGGCCTTGGCTACTTCGGGCAGCCGCACATCCTGGCGCGCTTCATGGCCGCCGACTCGGTGAAGTCGATCACCAACGCCCGTCGCATCTCCATGACCTGGATGATCCTGTGCCTGGCCGGTACCTGCGCGGTCGGCTTCTTCGGCATCGCCTACTTCTCGGCGCACCCTGACCTGGCAGGTCCGGTCACCGAGAACCACGAGCGCGTGTTCATCGAGCTGGCCAAGATCCTGTTCAACCCGTGGATTGCCGGTATCCTGCTGTCGGCCATCCTGGCCGCTGTGATGAGCACCTTGAGCTGCCAGTTGCTGGTGTGCTCCAGTGCACTGACCGAGGACTTCTACAAGGCCTTCCTGCGCAAGAACGCTTCGCAGAAGGAATTGGTCTGGGTCGGTCGCCTTATGGTCCTGGCCGTTGCCCTGATCGCCATTGCCATGGCCGCCAACCCCGAGAACCGCGTGCTGGGCCTGGTGGCCTACGCCTGGGCCGGCTTCGGTGCCGCCTTCGGTCCGGTGGTGCTGATCTCGGTGCTGTGGAAGGGCATGACCCGCAACGGCGCCCTGGCCGGTATCGTGGTCGGCGCGCTGACCGTGATCCTGTTGAAGAACTACGTGGACATGGGGCTGTACGAGATCATCCCGGGCTTCCTGTTCGCCAGCGTCGCCATCTTCGTGGTGAGCAAGCTGGGCAGTCCGTCGAACAGCATGGTTTCGCGTTTTGAAACTGCTGATGCGGCGTATCACGCCGACAAGTAACGCCTGCTGAATCGGCGTTGTCCCTATCGCGGGGCAAGCCCGCTCCCACGTGTCCTCGGGCATTTGTGGGAGCGGGCTTGCCCCGCGATGCTTTTTGCCGACTGCAAGGCAAGGTAAACTTGGCGCCCCCGCAGGAGTCCTCATGAACTATCGTCACGCCTTCCATGCCGGCAATCACGCCGACGTCCTCAAGCACATCGTGCTCACCCGCCTCATCGCCCTGATGTCGCGCAAGGAGCAGCCGTTCGCCTACATCGACACTCACGCTGGCCTGGGTCTCTACGACCTGCAGGGTGACCAGGCGAGCCGTACCGGCGAATACCTCGAGGGCGTGGCCCGCCTGTGGAACCGCGACGACCTGCCGGAAGCGGCCGCAGACTACCTGCGCATCATCAAGCGCCTGAACCCGGATGGCGAGCTGCGCTACTACCCGGGCTCGCCCGAGCTCGCGCGCCGCCTGATGCGCCAGCAGGACCGCGCCTTGCTCAACGAGAAGCACCCTGAAGATGGGGCGCTGCTCAAGGAGAACATGAAGAAAGATCCGCGGGTCACCGTTCACCTGGGTGAAGGCTGGCACATCCCGCGGGCGCTTCTGCCGGTGCAGGAAAAGCGCGCGATCATGCTGATCGACCCGCCGTTCGAGCAGGCCGACGAGCTCAAGCGCTGCACCGTGGCCATGAAAGAGGCGATCGGTCGCATGCGCCAGACTGTCGCGGCGATCTGGTATCCGATCAAGGACCAGCGCTCGCTGACGCGCTTCTACCAGGACCTGACCAGCACCGGCGCGCCGAAGCTGCTGCGGGTCGAGTTGTACGTGCATCACCAGGACAGCCCGCAGGGCCTGAACGGCTCGGGCCTGGCCATCGCCAACCCGCCTTGGGGCCTGGAAGATGAGCTCAAGACGCTGCTGCCGTGGCTGGCCAAGGAGCTGGCGCAGACCGCCGGCAGCTTGCGCATGGACTGGCTGATCGCCGAATAACCCGCACGAACCCTGTAGGAGCGGCCTTGTGCCGCGAAAGGGCTGCGCAGCGGCCCCGGATTTCATATGCGCCGCTGAAATTGCCGGGGCAGCTTCGCAGCCCTTTCGCGGCACCAGGCCGCTCCTACAAGGGGGCGGTGTGTCCGCCATCTTTGCGTTATAATCCCGCCCTTTAGCCGCCATCCGCCCGAATGGCCGTTGGCGCACTTCATACCGATTTGAGAGGCTAGACCCTTGGCACTGACGATTCTTGGCCTGTCCGGCGCCCTTAGCCATGACCCTTCCGCGGCCCTGTACATCGACGGCAAGCTGATTGCCGCCGCCGAAGAAGAGCGCTTCGTGCGTGACAAACATGCGAAGAACCGCATGCCCTACGAGTCGGCGAAGTTCTGCCTGGAGCAGGCCGGCATCAAGCCGTCGGACGTCGACGTGGTGGCCATTCCGTTCGCCCCGATCAGCCTGTTCGGCAAGGCCCGCTGGCACTACGCCAAGCGCTACTGGTACGCCCCGGACCGCGCCCTGGACGCGCTGCTGATGGGCAACCGCCGCTACAAGCGCTACCGCAAGAAGATCGTCTGGTGCCTGGAGCAACTGGGCTTCGATCCGAAAAAGATCAAGATCGAGCCGGTCGAGCACCACCTGGCCCATGCCTCCAGTGCCTACCACTGCTCGGGTTTCAAAGAGAAAACCGCGATCCTCGGCATCGACGGCAAGGGCGAGTACGCCACCACTTTCTTCGGCTACGGCGAAAACGGCAAGATTCACAAGATCAAGGAATTCTTCGATCCGGACTCGCTGGGTGGCCTGTATGGCGCGATCACCGAGTTCCTCGGCTTCGAAATGCTCGATGGCGAGTTCAAGGTCATGGGCATGGCGCCGTATGGCGACGCCAGCAAGTATGACTTCTCGCGCCTGGCCAGCTTCGAAAACGGCGAGCTGGTGATCAACACCGAATACGCCAACGTCATCGGCCTGCGTCGCTATAAAGAGAAGGGCAAGGGCTTCTACTTCTCGCCCAAGCTGATCGAGTGGCTGGGCCCGAAACGTGAAGGCGACATCGCCGACGAGCCGTACATCCACTACGCCGCCAGCATGCAGGCGCTGTTCGAGAAGCTGGCCCTGCAGATGATCGACCATTACCTGGGCGACACGCTGAAAGAGACCGGCAAGCTGGCCTTCGCCGGCGGTTGCGCGTTGAACGTCAAGCTGAACCAGAAGATCATCGCCCGTGATGATGTGAAGGAGCTGTTCGTCCAGCCGGCCTCCGGCGACGCCGGTACCGCCGTTGGTGCGGCCGCCTACGTTTCCCACGCCCGTGGCGTGCCGGTCGAGAAGATGGAGCATGTCTACCTCGGCCCTGCGTATTCCAACGAAGACGTGATCGCCGCCTGTGCCCGTCACCCGAGCCAGCCGAAATGGCGCAAGCTCGAGAACATGCCGGAGCAGATCGCCAAGATCATGGTCGATGGCAACCCGGTGGCCTGGTTCCAGGGTCGCATGGAGTTCGGTCCGCGCGCCCTGGGCGGTCGTTCGATCATTGGCTGCCCGAGCGTGGAAGGCGTGGCCGACCGCATCAACCATCAGATCAAGTTCCGCGAACGCTGGAGACCTTTCTGCCCGTCGATGCTCGACACCGTCGCGCCGCAGATGATCAAGATCGATCACCCCGCGCCGTTCATGACCTTCACCTTCGAAGTCGCCGAAGAGTGGAAGACCCGCGTGCCGGAAGTCGTCCACGAGGACGGTACTTCGCGTGCCCAGGTGCTCAAGCGTGAGTACAACCCGCGCTACTACGACATGATGAAGGCGCTGGAAAACCTGACCGGCAACGGCGTGTCGCTGAACACCTCGCTGAACCGCCGCGGCGAACCAATGATCTGCTCGCCGACCGACGCCCTGAACATGTTCTTCGGCTCGGACCTGCAGTACCTGATCATGGAAGACATCCTGGTGGTCAAGGAAGGCGCCGCGCCGTATGACCAGCCGCTCTGAACCGCGCATCCTGCAGTTCTGCCATGGCTATGACGGGCCGTTCCTCGATTGTGCCCGTCAATACGCCAGCCTGTTCCAGGGCAGCGGCTACAAGGTCACTACCGTGTTCCTCACCGGGGCAGCCGACGCGAAAGTAGCGGCTGGCTGTGCCTCGGACGAGGTGCTGTTTCTCGAGTTCAGTTCCAAGGCCGTGCGCGGCCTGAAGCTGGGCGCGATCCGCGCGCTGCGCAAGATCGCCGCGCAGCGCAATTTCAGCTTTTGCATCGCCCACCGCTTCAAGCCGATCTATGTTGCGCTGCTGGGGACCGGCTTGCCGGTAATCGGCGTGCACCATGCCTTCGGTGATTATGAGCGCAAGGGGCGGCGGCTGTTCGCCAACCTGTTCCGCAAGCGCCTGAGCCTGCTCGGTGTGTCGGATGCGGTGCGCGACGACATGCGACGCTGCCTGGGCCAGTGGCCGGCCGAGCGTATCCAGACCTTGTACAACCGCATCGACGTCGAGGCACTGCAGGCCAGCCTGGTGCCGCGTGACGAGGCACGCCGTACCCTGGGGCTGGATGAGCAGGCCTGGGTGGTCGGCAACGTCGGCCGCCTGCACCCGGACAAGGACCAGGCCACGTTGCTGCGCGGTTTTGCCGAAGCCTTGCCGGGCCTGCCGGCCGGTGCACGCCTGGCGATCCTGGGCAAGGGCCGTCTCGAGGCGAAACTCAAGGCCCTGGCTGCCGAGTTGGGCATCGCCGGGCAGGTCGACTTCCTCGGCCAGGTGCCGGATGCACGCCGCTATTTCCGCGCTTTCGACGTGTTCGCCCTGAGCTCCGACCATGAGCCGTTCGGCATGGTCCTGCTCGAAGCCATGGTCGCTGGCGTGCCGGTGCTGGCCACCGCCTGTGGCGGCGCCCGGGAAGTGGTCGAGGGCGTGGGTGTGCTGTTCCCGCTGGGCGATGCCGCGCAGCTGGCCCAGGGCTTGAAGCACATGGCCGGACTGGACGCGCAGCAGCGCGAGGCATGCGCCGGGCATATGCTGCAGCGCCTGCAGCAGCGCTTCAGTGACTCGGCAGTGCGGGATGCCTTCTGGCAACTGCCGCACGTCCGCGCGCTGATGGCGGAGGCCTGATGCTCAATCATCTCAAGGCCTGGCGTGAACGCGGCTGGCAAGTGATCGATGCGGCCGCCTACAACGACGCCTGGCAGCGTTTTGGCGGCAGTGTCGCCACGCACCCGTTGGTGATCGAGCAACTGGCGGACCTGGCCGGGATCCCGGTGCGTTACCTGGGCTGGTTCCAGGGCGCCGAGCTCAAGGCCGCGCTGCCAACCTGGGGGCGCCACCTGGCGCTGTCCAAGGACGTGCTCAAGCGTGAAGGCAAGAAAGGCCTGTTCGACCTGGGCAATGCCGAGATCATCCTGCCAGCCGCCGCCGATGCCGGGGCGCCACTGCGCCACGCCGGTCGCTATCTGTCGGAGTTGAACCAGGGCCGTTTCGCCGGCCTGAAGGCACAACCTGAGCAGTTGGCCATGGCGCGGCCCCATGAAGATCTGTCGAAGAAATTCCGCTACAACCAGCGTCGTGAGCTGCGCCTGCTGGAAGAGGCGGGTGGCCAGGTGCGACCGATCGGCGATTTCACTGCAGCCGAGATCGCCGCGATGTACTGTGACTTGTTCCAGCGTCGCTGGGGCTTCCCGGCCACCGGCGCGGCCCGCATGGCAGAGGTGGTCGAGCGCCTGCGCGAGCTGCTGATCGGTTCGGTGCTGTTCCTTGAAGGGGCGCCCATCGCCATTCAACTGGTGTATCGCGTCGAGGCGCCGCAATGGATCAGCGTCGAATATGTAAACGGCGGTGTCGATCCAGAGACCAATGCTTTCAGCCCTGGTAGCGTATTGAGCTTCCTCAATACCCAGGCCGCCTGGGAGGATGCCAATACCCGCGGCAAGGCGCTGCGGTTCTCGTTCGGTCGGTCCGACCGGGAGTACAAGGATCGTTGGTGCAACCCCGTCAACGTCTTCCAGGTCTGAACATGAGCGCCAACAAACAGCAACTGCTCAAACGCCATCGCAAGCGCAAACGGGTGATCCTGCTGCTGGCGCTGGTCGTGCTGCTGTTCTCGGCGCTGTGGGCGCTGTGGCTGCCGCCCGTGCTCGCGGTGCTGCTGTGGGTGGCTCATGAGGCCTGGTTTTCCGACCACCTCTTCTATGTGCCGGGCAGCGACTACCAGTACGACCTGCAAGCCAGCGAGCGTCATGCGCTGCGCAGCCAGGGTGGGGTGCTGGCCTTGCCGGGCGATTGCACGCTGGACGGTAGCGAGACCCTGTTGTTACGGGTGAGCCTGCGCGCCGGCTGGTTGGGGCGGCTGTTCGATCCGGCAGTACGTATCGACGGTGGTGTCGCCGATTACCAGGCCTTCGAGCGGGGTGTGAGAGGTGTGCGCTACCTGAACCTGAGCGGGCAGGCCGAGGCGCTGAACGCCGGGCAGTTGCGCCTGAGTGGTCGCCATTGTCGCGTAGCACCTGAGATGGAGTTGCTGGTGCTGCGTCACCCCGACTACCTGGCTGGCACCCTGATGGTTATCGCCCCTCATGCCGACGATGCCGAGCTGGCGGCGTTCGCTGCCTATTCCCAGGCGAAGAGCAGCTGGATCGTGACCCTCACCGCTGGCGAGATCGAGAACGAGTACTACCGCGACACCTTCGGCCTCGACCTGGTCGAGGCGGCCCGGCTCAAGGGCCAATTGCGCAGCTGGGACAGCGTCGCCGTGCCGCGTTGGGCCGGCGTGCCCTCCAGTCAATCCGTGCAGTTGGGCTATTTCTGCATGCAGTTGCCTGCCATGCAGGCCGAGCCCGAGGCATCGATCCCGTCGCGCGAGGCGGACCTGGCCGACACCCGGCCATTCCGTCGTTTCAATGAAGTCGCGTTGCAAAGCGACGCTGATGGCCGGCCGAGCTGGACCAACCTGGTCCAGGACCTGCGCGAGCTCATCGAGCGCGCGCGTCCGGCAACCATCGTGATGCCGCATCCGACCCTCGATCCGCACCCGGACCATGTGTGTGCCCATGACGCCTTGCAGCAGGCGTTGCAGAGCGCCGACTGGCGGCCTGAAACCCTGCTGTTCTACGCCAACCACCTGCACGACAATGACCGTTGGCCGATGGGTGATGCCGGTACCGGCGTACCTTTGCCACCCTTCTTCGATGCCGGCATGCCCATGCGCCCTTGGGTGCTTGGGGTGGATGCGCAAGAGCAGAGGCAAAAGGCCATCGCTTTGGGTATGATGCACGACCTGCAGCCCGCGGCCCCGCTCAAGCGCCGAATCCGTCGCTTCCTGCAGCGCTGCCTCGCCGCCCGGCGCTGGCCCGCATTCGGTGAAAATGAATTCTTCCGCAAGGCCGTACGGCGCCACGAACTGCTGTGGGTCGGCACAATGATCGACAAGAGAGAACCACGGTGAAAGTCCTGTTCCTGGTCCAGAAAGAGCAACGCGCCATCCTGGACCGTCTGTACGAAGGCATCGCGGCCGACTGCGAGTGCGATATCCGTTGGTTGACCGGTGACGAGCAGGCCGATCTGCGCAGCTATTTCCGCGAGCATGTGCAGGTCGAGCAGTACGACCGCATCCTGTTCTTCCTGCGGTTCAAGAAAGAGATTCGCCAGGCACGCTTCATTCGGACGATCCCGAACCTGGTGATCCTCGAGCACGACGCCTACCAGAATTACATTCCCTGCAAGTACACCGGCAAATTCAGCGAGTACTACCGCCAGCTGCCATGGGCGCGCATCATCACCTCCGGCGCAGTGGTCACCCGACGCCTGCGCGATGAAGGCTTCGACGCGATCTTCGTGCCCAAGGGTTACGACCAGGCGCTGCTGCGCAATGAAAACCATGAGCGTGATATCGAGTTGGCGTTCGTCGGCAGCCTGCGCAGCGTGGCCTACTCCGGGCGCAAGCAGATGCTCGAGTCGATTGCGGCGGTGGAAAACCTGCTGATCACCCGTACCAAATCCGGCGAGGAGTACAGCCGGACTCTCAGCCGCATCCGCTTTTTCGTCAGTGCCGATGTCGGCATGGGCGAGTACATGATCAAGAACTTCGAAGCCATGGCCTGTGGCTGCGTCCTGTTCGCCTATGACCAGGGCGAGGAAGAGAACCAGGCGCTGGGCTTCGTCGACATGCACAATATCGTGCTCTACCGCGACCTCGAGCAGTTGCGCGAGAAGCTCGCCCGGCTGCGTGGCGATCTCGCCCTGGCCGAGCGTATCTCGCGCAATGGCCAGCAGTTGGCCGAGCAGCGCTATACCTTCCACGCGCTCGGGCAGGCGATCACCGAGGCCATGCGCGCGCCGCTGCGCCCGGCCGCGAAGCCTGGCCTGCTGGAGCGTGTGCTGCTGGCCATCGGCCTGTCGCGTTAAGCCCTACACACATCGAGGAAGCCATGATCTTCAGTGAAAACAGCGAGATCACACTGGTGGTGACCAGCTGTGGTCGATTCGAACTGCTCAAGCGCACGCTCGAAAGTTTCGACCGCTACAACACGGCGCCCATCCGTGAAGTCTTCATCACCGAAGACTCCGGTGACGAGGCAGTGCGTGGCTGCATCCCGGAACACTGGCGCGAGCACACCACCTTCATCGTCAACAATCCCAAGCTTGGGCAGTTGCGCTCGGTGGACGCCGCCTATTCGCAGATCAAGACCTTCTGGGTGTTCCATTGCGAGGATGACTGGGCCTTCTATCGCCCGGGCTTCATCGAGGAATCCCAGGCACTGCTGGAGGCCGACCCGCAAGCGTTGCAGGTCTGGCTGCGCAGCTTCAATCATGACCTGCAGGTGCACAGCCCCTATGTGTTCCTGGAGGAGCGCCAGGTGCTGCAGGGCATCGCTTTCCACAAGCTGGGCTCGCACAAGGCGGAATGGCAGGGGTTCTCGTTCAACCCGGGCCTGCGCAGGCTGGCCGACTACCAGGCACATGCACCGTACGCCTCGCATTCCGGCGAGAAGAGCTTGTCGCGGTTGTACGCCGAGCGCGACCGCTATGCGTTGATCCTGGAGAACGACGCCGTGCTGCATACCGGTTTCGGCGAGCATGTGGAAATGGCGGAAGAGAAAATCAAGAAGGCACGGCGCAAGCGCATGGATCGCATTCGTCTGTTGGGCGTGCTGGTTATCGGACTATTGCTGGGATGGGTGTTGAAGGATGTTTGAAGGGATTGGTAACGACAACCGCACGAGCAGGCGTTACTTCAGCGCTGCGCTGATCATGTTCCTGGCCAGCTTCGTGTTGATGGCCTCATCGAAATGGACCAACAACATTTTCTACGCCTTCATCGCGTTGCCTGGCCTGGTGTTCCTGGTCAAGGAGCGTGGCGCGGGGCTGTTTGGCGACAAGCTTGGGCTGGTGTGGCTGGTATTCCTGCTGTGGTTCCTGGTACCCGCAGCGATTGCTGGCGATGGGCAGTTCTACAAGCACATTGCTTATGTTGCGCTCTTTGTCTTTGCCGTGGCAGGGCTGACGAATCAGGGCTTCTTCCGCTCTGAAGTGTTCGCGCGTGCGCTGTTCTGGATCATCTGCCTTTACATTTTCGGCTATTCGGCGTTTGCCTACCTGACCGGCATCTACGCCTTGGGTGAGCGGGTCAGCCTGATGCCCGCGCGCATGCAGAACGTGATCTACACCAGTATATGGCTGCTCTGTGCGCTGGCGCTGGCCATGCCGGGGTGGTTGCACCGTCGTCGCTGGGTCGAAGCGTTTGCCGCCGTGGCGCTGTCGGTGGTGGCGATTACCTTCGTCCTGCAGACGCGTACCGCGATGGTCGGCGCGGCGTTCCTGTTTGCCGCCTGGGCGTGCTGGGCGCTGTGGCGCTTCCCGCGCGTGGCCGGCAGTTGGCTGCTGGTATTCGCGGTACTTGGCGGCATCGCCCTCTGGTTGGTCAAGGACATGGCCTGGTTCCATTCGCTGTTCGAGCGCGGTGATTCCTATCGTGGCGAGTTGTTCCACGTGATGGTCGGCGAGTGGCAAAACTGTGGCTGGATGGTCGGCTGCGGCGTCGAGTTCCATACCGACAAGCTGCTGAGCGGCTTCATGCCGATCCAGCATCCACACAATATCTTCGTTGCCCTGGGCCTCTACACCGGTGGCGTCTCGCTGGTCCTGTTCCTGGTCATCGTGGTGATGACCCTGGTCCAGGCCTTGCGCCTTCGTGACCCTTGGGGCATGTACCTGGCCTGTGCCCTGGTGATGCTCAACTTCGATGGCAGCAAGCTGATCGGCAACCCTGACGAGCTGTGGCCATTGGTCCTGTTGCCGGCAGCCATGGTGCTGGGCCGTGGGTTGCAGCAGCGACGTTCGAGCTGATGATGAAGATGGCCGCCTCCGGGCGGCCATTATCGTTCAGGCCAGTGCGTTGGCCAGGTCCTGGCGGCGGCAGACCTGCTGGCTGGCGAGATAGGCTTCGATGAAGGCGTTGTCGCCGTCACCCAGCAACCACGCCCGATCTTCCCGGTAACGCAGCATATGACGGAAGTTGCGCTGGCGTTGTGAGCGGCGGAGTGGCCTGGCGTACATGCGCAGGTCGGCGACGTCGATCAACCCCAGTTTGCCTTCGGGCGTCAGCACCACGTTGCCCAGGTGCGCGGAGCGGAAGTACACCCCCGCTTCATGAAGCGCCGCGATGAAACGTCCGAGCTGGTCGCGCAAGCCTGGGTGGTTGCCGGGTTGCTCCAGCAGTTGGCGCAGCGTATGACCGGGTAGCGGGTCATAGTGCACGGCATCGCGGGCAATCTCGGCGATACGGTAAACCGCCTTGACCTGCGGGCAGGGGATGCCGCGTTCGGCCAGGGCCTGGCAGTTGTCGGCGAAACGCCGGGCGTAGGGATACCAGGCCGCCGAGCTGATCAGGCGCTTGCGGCGGAACAGCTTGAGCATCGAACCGTCGCTCAGGCGCAGGACCTTGTCGCCAGTCCCGTCGGCCTCGAGGACGTGGGCGCCCTCGCGCAGGGCAAGGTAACGGGCGTGGTCAAGTGCGTGCATCAAGCCTCCGGGGCCAGGGTTCGGAACAGCCGTCTATCTTAACCTGTGGCGGGCGGTGCAAGACACCGTGTGTGGTATAATCCCGACTCTTTTTGACCCGACGGATTCTCATGACAGTTCCCGAATCGTCTTCCCCCGCAAGCCTGAAGATCTATCTGCGCCTGCTGGGCTATGTCAAACCCTACATCGGCATCTTCCTGCTGAGCATCGTCGGCTTCGTGATCTTCGCCTCGACCCAGCCGATGCTGGCCGGGATCCTCAAGTATTTCGTCGATGGGCTGAGCAATCCGCAGGCGGTGCTGTTCCCCGACGTGCCCTACCTGCGCGACCTGCAATTGCTGCAGGCGGTGCCGCTGCTGATCATCCTG
Source organism: Pseudomonas sp. RtIB026 (assembly GCF_016861355.2). Lineage (NCBI taxonomy): Bacteria > Pseudomonadati > Pseudomonadota > Gammaproteobacteria > Pseudomonadales > Pseudomonadaceae > Pseudomonas > Pseudomonas sp. RtIB026. The sequence continues at coordinate 1,272,575 of NZ_AP023348.2, forward strand.
ATTGCCGCCTGGCAGGGCCTGGGTTCGTTCCTCGGCAACTACTACCTGTCCAAGGTCTCGCTGTGCCTGGTGCACGACCTGCGGGTCGAGCTGTTCAACAAGTTGCTGGTCCTGCCCAACCGCTACTTCGACAACCACAATTCCGGGCACCTGATCTCGCGCATCACCTTCAACGTGACCATGGTCACCGGCGCCGCCACCGATGCCATCAAGGTAGTCATTCGTGAGGGCCTGACGGTGGTGTTCCTGTTTGCCTACCTGCTGTGGATGAACTGGAAGCTGACCCTGGTGATGGTGGCGATCCTGCCGCTGATCGCGGTGATGGTGAGCACCGCCAGCAAGAAATTCCGCAAGCAGAGCAAGAAGATCCAGGTGGCCATGGGCGACGTTACCCACGTGGCCTCCGAGACCATCCAGGGTTACCGCGTGGTGCGCAGCTTCGGTGGCGAAAGCTACGAGGAGCGCCGCTTCGAGAAGGCCAGCCAGAGCAACACCGACAAGCAACTGCGCATGACCAAGACCGGCGCGCTGTACACGCCGATGCTGCAACTGGTGATCTACACCGCCATGGCCGCGCTGATGTTCCTGGTGCTGTTCCTGCGTGGCGAGGCTTCTGCGGGTGACCTGGTGGCCTACATCACCGCGGCAGGCCTTCTGCCCAAGCCGATTCGCCAGCTCTCCGAAGTCAGCTCGACCATCCAGAAGGGCCTTGCCGGCGCCGAGAGCATTTTCGAGCAACTGGACGAGAAGCCCGAAGTCGACAACGGCACCATCGAGAAAGAGCGGGTCGAGGGGCGCCTGGACGTGCGCAACCTCAGCTTCACCTACCCGGGTACCGAACGTCAGGTGCTCAGCAATATCAGCTTCACCGCCGAGCCCGGGCAGATGATCGCCCTGGTAGGTCGCTCGGGCAGTGGCAAGTCGACGCTGGCGGCGTTGATCCCGCGCTTCTACCACCATACGGAAGGGCAGATCCTGCTCGACGGCGTGGAGATCGAGGAATACCGCCTGCGCAACCTGCGCCGCCATGTTTCCCAGGTGACCCAGCATGTCACCTTGTTCAACGACACCGTGGCCAACAACATCGCCTACGGCGATCTGGCCGGCGCGCCGCGCGCGGATATCGAGGCCGCCGCCGCCGATGCCTATGCCAAGGAGTTCGTCGACCAGTTGCCCAAGGGCTTCGATACCGAAGTCGGCGAGAACGGTGTGCTGCTTTCCGGCGGCCAGCGCCAGCGCCTGGCGATTGCCCGGGCCTTGCTCAAGAATGCGCCGCTGCTGATTCTCGACGAGGCCACCTCGGCCCTGGATACCGAGTCTGAACGGCATATCCAGGCGGCGCTGGATCATGTGATGGAGGGGCGCACCACCCTGGTGATCGCGCACCGTCTGTCGACCATCGAGAAGGCCGACCTGATCCTGGTCATGGACCAGGGGCGTCTGGTGGAGCGCGGCACCCACGCCGAACTGCTCCAGGCCAATGGCCATTACGCCCGTCTGCACGCCATGGGGCTGGACGAGGCCGAAAAGGCCAACATCACCTGAGTCAGCGTCACGGCGAGGCCTGGCAGGCCTCGCCGGTCAATCGATACAGCATCGCTGCGGTTGGCCATAAAGCCCTGCGCATCCCTGTGCTAATATCCTGCCCCTGTTCACTTTTCCAAAAATGGGTTGCCCATGAAGTTGTCCATGCCGCGTTTCGATCAAGCCCCGGTACTGGTGGTCGGCGATGTCATGCTCGACCGCTACTGGCATGGCGGTACTTCGCGTATTTCGCCTGAAGCGCCGGTGCCGGTGGTCAAGGTCGATCAGATCGAGGATCGCCCCGGCGGCGCGGCCAACGTGGCCTTGAACATCGCCGCCCTTGGCGCGCCGGCCGCGCTGGTCGGGGTCACCGGCCAGGACGAGGCCGCCGATAGCCTCGCCAACAGCCTGCACGCTGCCGGTGTACGCTCGATCTTCCAGCGCATCGCTCACCAGCCGACCATCGTCAAGCTGCGGGTGATGAGCCGTCACCAGCAACTGCTGCGTATCGACTTCGAAGAGCCGTTCGCCACCGACCCGCTGTCGCTGGGCGCGGAGGTCGATGCCTTGCTCGAAGGTATCAAGGTGCTGGTGCTGTCCGACTACGGCAAGGGTGCACTGCAGAACCATCAGGCGCTGATCCAGGCTGCCCGCAGCAAGGGCATCCCGGTGCTGGCCGACCCCAAGGGCAAGGATTTCTCGATCTACCGCGGTGCCAGCCTGATCACCCCGAACCTCAGCGAATTCGAGACCATCGTTGGCCGTTGCACCGATGAAACCGAGCTGGTCGCCAAAGGCCTGAAGCTGCTCGAAGAGCTGGACCTGGGCGCACTGCTGGTGACCCGTGGCGAGCACGGCATGACCCTGCTGCGCACCGGCCACCCGGCTTTGCACCTGCCGGCCCGCGCTCGCGAGGTGTTCGATGTCACTGGTGCCGGTGATACGGTGATCTCCACGCTCGCCGCCGCCATTGCCGCAGGCGAAGACCTGCCGCATGCCGTCGCCCTGGCCAACCTGGCCGCCGGTATCGTGGTCGGCAAGCTGGGTACCGCTGCCATCAGCGCCCCCGAGCTGCGTCGCGCCATCCAGCGTGAAGAGGGCTCGGAGCGGGGTGTGCTGGGGCTGGAGCAACTGCTGCTGGCCATCGATGATGCCCGTGCGCACAACGAGAAGATCGTCTTCACCAACGGCTGTTTCGATATCCTTCACGCGGGTCACGTGACCTACCTGGAACAGGCTCGCGCCCAGGGCGACCGGCTGATCGTTGCCATCAACGACGATGCCTCGGTCAGCCGCCTGAAGGGCCCGGGCCGGCCGATCAACAGCGTCGACCGACGCATGGCCGTGCTGGCTGGCCTCGGTGCGGTGGACTGGGTCATCAGCTTCCCCGAGGACACGCCGGAGAACCTGCTGCGCCAGGTCAAGCCGGATGTACTGGTCAAGGGGGGGGACTACGGTATCGAGCAGGTGGTCGGCGCCGATATCGTCAAGGCCTACGGCGGCACGGTGAAGGTGCTGGGCCTGGTGGAGAATAGCTCGACCACGGCGATCGTCGAGAAGATCCGCAAGCACTGATACGTTGCAAGTCGCGGGGCAAGCCCGCTCCCACGAAATGCTGGGAGCGGGCTTGCCCCGCGTTCATTTATGCAGTGAGGTCCGCGCCCGGGCCAGCAGTTCCCGTGCCTTGTCCCCGAATCGTTCCAGGTGCGACGCCGGCGCGGGCTTGCTTTCGACCAGCCCCTGCTGCTTCAGCCAGTCCTTCCAGCGTACCCGCTCATCCCGCACCACCCAGCCATCCTGGCGGGCGAAACTCTCCGCCAGCCACAATCCGCGCGTGCCCGCGGGTGTCAGTTGGTCCTTCTTCAAGGTGTACAGCTCGGCCACTGGCTGGCCGTCCTTGAGCGGCATCAGGTAGAGGTCCGGCCGCTTGCGATTGAGCCTGGCCACCAACTGATCGCCCTCCAGGCGCTCGTCGACATGGAACAGGCTCAGCGACTTGGCCTCCCTGGGCACCTGCAGGCGCAGGTCGTAGATCAGCTGCAACGACGCGGTGGGCAGGTGTACATAGGCGCGCGGGCGCTCCAGCAGCATCAGCTTGGCGCAATGCACCGGGCGGGCGGCACCGGACTCGGGTGAGAGCACGAACGGCAGGGCCTCGCGATAGTGCAGGGCGTCGGCATAGGGCGCTGGCAACCAGGTGTCGTTGAAGCGTCCGCCCAGCCAGCCCTCCGGGGTTTCCAGCAGGCATTCCTCGGCCACTTCCTGGATCGCCGTGTGCAGCGGCAGGTTCAGCTCGTGGGCCGGGACATAGCCGGAAATCAGCTTGAGCACCACATCGCCACGGTCCTGGCGGCGCTGGCGGACCAGTACCCAGTAGTCGCGGCCCTGCCAGTGCAGGGTCAGTCGCACCGACACGCCGAGGTTGGCAAGTTCCGCCACGAAGTGCTCGGGGTCGGCGACCTGGATGGCCTTGCGCCGCTGCAGGGTCTGGGCGAAGTTCAGCGGCATGCCGATGCTCTGGTAGGCCAGGCCTTCGGGCGTGGCCTCGACATGCAGCGGCAGGGTCTTGAAGTTGCTCGGATTCTTGCGGATCAGCGTACGCGGCACGAGGCTCCTCCTTGCGTTGGGCCCCCGCCCGGGCGGCTCAGGGCCGGCCCAGGATGCGGGCGACGGTGGCCACGTTGTGGGCCAGGTGCAGCGGGTTGATGGTGCCAACGATGGCACTGCTCACGCCCGGGTGGGCGAACAGCAACTCGAAACTGGCCTGCACCGGATCGACCCCGGGCGCCAGGCAGATATGCCCGCTGGCCAGGGCCTTCTTCACCAGGATGGCCTTGCCGTGTTCGGCAGCGTAGTCCAGCACGGGCCGCTCCGCCTGCTCGTTGAGGTTGTAGGTGACCATGGCGCAATCACCTTGCTCCAGCGCCTTCAGGCCGCCGGCGACAGTCTTGCCGGACAAACCATAGCCGAGAATCTTGCCTTCCTGCTTGAGCGCGGCGAGGGTTTCGTACACGCCCTGCTGCTCGAGGATCGCCAGGTCGTTGCCGTCGGAATGCACCAGCACCAGTTCGATGCGGTCGGTTTCCAGGCGCTGGAGGCTGCGCTCGACCGAGCGGCGGGTGTGGGCGGCGCTGAAGTCGAAGTGCGACTGGCCGGCCTCGAACTCTTCGCCGACCTTGCTGACGATCACCCACTGCTCGCGCTGACCGCGCAGCAGCGGGCCGAGGCGCTCCTCGCTGCGGCCGTAGGCTGGCGCGGTATCAATCAGGTTGATACCCAGCTCGCGGGCCTGGGCGAGCAGCAGGCGGGCGGCCTCGTCATCGGGGATAGTGAAACCGTTGGGGTATTTCACGCCCTGGTCGCGGCCAAGCTTGACCGTGCCCAGGCCCAGCGGCGATACCCGCAGGCCCGTGCTGCCCAGGGGGCGGTGATGATCGTGCAGGGTCGGCAGCGTCATGGCAGCAGTTGCTCCCAGGCCGGCAACGCCAGCGGTGGACGAGGCAGGTCGGCAAGGTCCGGCCGGCTTGCCGGGCGGATGCCGTCACGTTCGAAGCTGGCCAGTACGCGATCGGCGAAGTCCGGCGCCAGGGCGAGCTTGGTCGGCCAGCCGACCAGCAGGCGCTGCTGGTCGGCGAGGAAGGCGTTGTCCGGACGCACCAGGCCTGATTGCGCCGGTTCGGCGCGGTCGACCCGCAGGGTGGCCCAGCGCACCTGGGCCTGGTCGACCCACGGCAACAGGCTGGCGACTTCCTTTTGCGCCGCGGCGATCTGCGCGGCGGGCTCGCGGGCCACGCCATCGGCCTCGGCAATGTCGCCACCCAGGTACCACACCCATTGGCCATCGGCGGCCGGGTGGGTGGTCACGGTAATGCGCGGCTTGGGCCCGCCGCCCAGGCAGTGGGCGTACAGCGGCTTGAGATTGGGGCCCTTGGCCAGGACCATGTGCAGCGGACGGCGCTGCATGGCCGGTTGGCTCAGCCCCAGGGCGTGCAGCAGCGCTTCGGTGCCGCCGCCGGCGCTGAGGACGATGCGTTGGGCGCGGATTTCGCGGCCATCGACCACCAGCCCGGCCAGTTCATCGCCGTCGCGCAGTGGCTCGATCCGCTCGCCGGCCAGCAGGCTGTCGCCCGCCAGTTGCGCCAGGTTGGTCAGCAGGCTGGGCACGTCGATGACCAGTTCGGCCAGGCGGTAGACCTTGCCCTTGAAGGCGCGGTCCTGCAGGGCCGGCGGCAGTTGCTCGCCCTTGACCTGGTCGACCCGGCCACGCACGGCCTTGCTGGCGAAGAAACTGGTGAGGTTGCCGGCCAGGGTGCCGGGGGACCACAGGTAGTGGGCGTCGGAGAGCAGGCGGGTACCGGTCAGGTCCAGCTCGCCGTTGCCGGCCAGCGCTTCGCGCCAGCGCCGCGGCATGTCGGCGATGGCCTCGGAGGCGCCGCTGAGGGCGCCGTGCAGGGCGTATTTGGTGCCACCATGGATGATGCCTTGCGACTTGATGGTCTGCTCGCCGCCCAGGCTGGCGCGCTCCACCAGCACCGTCGAATAGCCCAGGCGGCGCAGCCGGGCATTGAGCCAGAGGCCTGCGACCCCGGCGCCGACGATCAGCACGTCAGTGGTAATGGCGGATGGCATGCGGGCACCTCGAAAACTGGGACAGGTGCGCAGTATACAGCGTCGGGGCGGCGTGGGCTTTGCGATCCTGGGGCTGCTGTGCAGCCCTTTCGCGGCACAAGGCCGCTCCTACAGGGGCCGCGCAGACCCAGGATTTACGCGGTCCCCTGTAGGAGCGGCCTTGTGCCGCGAAAGGGCCGCAAAGCAGCCCCAAAATCCTCAGGGAAGCATCAATGCCCGGCAGTATTGGAAAACACCTGGATCACCACCACCCCGCCGACGATCATGGCCATGCCCAGCATCGCCGGCACATCCAGCTTCTGCCCGTAGATCACCAGCGCCGCGATGCTGATCAGCACGATCCCCAGCCCCGACCAGATCGCATAGGCGATGCCCACCGGAATGCTGCGCACCACCAGGGTCAGCATCCAGAATGCCACGCCATAGCCGCAGACCATCAGCAGCAGCGGCAACGGCGTGCTCAGCCCCTTGACCGCTTTCATGGAGGCGGTGGCGATGACTTCGGCGCAGATGGCGATGGCGAGATAGGTGTAGGCGTTCATGGTGCGGGTCCTCCGTTGCTGGATGGGCATTCTAGGGAATCCCCGGATGCGGTAAAGTCATTACCTATCTACTTTGGAGATAGGGTGGCAATGACTGAACACTGGAGTCTCGAGCAACTACGTCTGTTCGTGCGGGCCGCCGAGCTGCGGTCGTTTTCCGCCGTGGCCCGCGAGCAGCGCAAGGCCCAGTCGGCGATCAGCAGCGCCATCGCCTTGCTCGAGGCGGATCTGGGGGTGACCCTGTTTGAACGCAGCAGCGGCCGGCAGCCGCGCCTGACCGAAAGCGGCGCCGCCTTGCTGGAGGACGCCCGTGAGCTGTTGCGCCAGTGCGAGCGCCTGGATGGCCGGGCGCTGGCCTTGATGCGTGGGCAGGAGGCGTTGCTGCGGGTGGCCCAGGACGAGGCCATGCCCTACCAGCCGGTGATCGACAGCCTCGACGAGCTGGCGGCGCGCTACCCCTACCTGGAAGTGCAACTGGCCAGCGGCGCCCAGGGCGATGTGGCGCGCAAGCTGGTGGAGCGGCGCGCCGACCTGGGTTTGTTCTTCCACCACGAAAGCATCCCTGCCTCGTTGGAGCGGCGCGCCCTGGGCAGTGTCGAGATGGTCACGGTGTGTGCCATCGATCATCCGTTGGCACACCTGGCCAAGGTCAGCCGCCAGCAACTGGCCCGCCACCGCCAGTTGTTGATCACTCCGCAGCAGAGCGGTTACCCGGGCGGCGAGGCGATCAGCCCGCAGGTCTGGCGCGCCGACAGTTTCTACGCCATGGCCGAGTTGCTGATGCGTGGCCTGGGCTGGGCCTGGCTGCCCCGGCATGTGGTGCAGTACCCCACCTACCAGACGCAGATGGTCGAACTGGACAGCGAGTGGCGCCCGCCGGCGCTGGTGGCGGAGCTGGCCTGGCGGCGCGACGAGCCGCTGGGTCCGGCCGCGCAGTGGCTGGCCGAGCGCTTCGCCGTGCACCTGCGGGCGATTGGCTGACAGGCCTTTTCATCCAGTTCCTAGTAAACTCCGCCGCCATGAACAGAACCCTCTATACCCTGCTGTTTCACCTGGGCCTGCCGCTGGTCGCGCTGCGCCTGTTCCTGCGCGGGCGCAAGGCGCCTGCGTACCGTGCGCGGATCGCCGAGCGCTTCGCCTGCCAGCTACCGCCGATGCGCCAGGGCGGCATCTGGGTGCATGCGGTCTCGGTGGGCGAGAGCATCGCCGCCGCGCCGATGGTCCGGGCCCTGCTCAAGCAGTACCCGGACCTGCCGATCACGCTTACCTGCATGACCCCGACTGGCTCCGAGCGCATCCGCGCGATGTTCGAGGGTGAGCCACGGGTGCAACACTGCTACCTGCCTTACGACCTGCCGTGGGCGGCCGGGCGGTTCCTCGATCATGTGCGCCCGCGCCTGGGCATCATCATGGAAACCGAGCTGTGGCCGAACCATATCCACCAGTGCGCCAGGCGCGGCATTCCGGTGGCGCTGGCCAATGCCCGGCTGTCCGAGCGCTCGGCCCGTGGCTATGCCCGCTTCGCCGGCCTGACCCGGCCGATGCTCGAGGAGATGAGCCTGATCGCCGTGCAGACCGAAGCCGAGGCCGAGCGTTTCCTAGCGCTCGGTGCGCGCCACGAATGCGTGCAGGTGACCGGTTCGATCAAGTTCGACCTGAAGATCGACGATCAACTGCTGCCACGGGCCGGTGCATTGCGCGAGCAGTGGGCTGCCCAGCAACGTCCGGTATGGATCGCTGCCAGTACCCACGATGGCGAAGACGCGTTGATTCTCCAGGCTCATCGTGAGCTGCTGAAGGTCCACAGCGATGCGTTGCTGATCCTGGTGCCGCGCCATCCCGAGCGTTTTGTGGCGGTGCATGACCTGTGCGCCGGGCAGTTCTCCACGGTGCGCCGCTCGAGCGCAGATGCGGTCACGGCGCAGACCCAGGTACTGCTGGGCGACACCATGGGTGAGCTGCTGTTCCTCTATGCCCTGGCCGACATCGCCTTCGTCGGTGGCAGCCTGGTGGCCACCGGCGGGCACAACCCGCTGGAGCCGGCGGCGCTGGCGCTGCCGGTGCTCATGGGGCCGCATGTGTTCAACTTCCTCGAGATCAGCGCGATGCTGCGCGAGGCGGGGGCATTGCAACAGGTGGACGATGCCGAAGGGCTGGCCGGGGCGGTGCGCCGGTTGGTCGAGCTGCCGCAGGATGCGCGGCGCATGGGCGAGGCGGGCAGGGCGGTGATGCAGGCCAACCAGGGCGCGTTGCAGCGGTTGTTGGATGGGTTGGCAGGTTTGCTGAAATAAGCGTCCCAGGGAGCGCTTTGCGCTCCTTTCGCGGCACAAGGCCGCTCCTACAGGGGGTTGCGCTCTCCTGTAGGAGCGGCCTTGTGCCGCGAATGGGGCGCGAAGCGGCCCCAGCGCTCAAGGCCGGCGTTCGAAGTTCTTCGCCGCTGCCGCCGCCAAGTCCGGTGGCAGGAAATCCTTGTCCGGGTTGTAGTCGGCCTTCAGGTAGCGTCCCAGGTCCTGCAGGTCCTGCGGGCTCAGGGTGCCGGCGGCTTGCTTCAGACGCAGGTTGTCGAGAATGTAGTCATAGCGGCTGTTGTTGTAGTCACGCACCGAGGTGTACAGCTGGCGCTGCGCGTCGAGCACATCGACGATGTTGCGGGTACCGACCTGGTAGCCGATCTCGGTGGCTTCCAGCGCGCTCTGGTTGGAGATGATCGACTGCTTGCGCGCCTGTACCTGCTCCACGTCGGTGTTCACCGCGCGGTGCAGGTTGCGGGTGTTCTCCACCACCTGGCGACGCAGGCTTTCGCGCTGCTGCTCGCTCTGGGTCAGGCGGGCGTAGGCCTCGCGCACCTGGGAGCTGGTCAGGCCGCCACTGTAGATCGGGATGTTCAGTTGCAGGCCGATGCTGGTCTGCTCCACGTCACCGCCATAGCGCACGTTCGGTTGCAGCTGAGAATTGGTGAAACCGAGGTTGTCGTTGTCGCCCTTCTGGTACTTGGCCACCGCGTCGAGGGTCGGCGCATGGCCGGCCTTGCGCTGGCGCACGGTCTCCTCGGCCGCCGCCACGGCGTGATTGGTCGCCAGCAGGTTGAGGTTCTGCCGCCCGGCGGTTTCGACCCAGGCCTTGGCGTCGTTGGGCGTGGGCACCTGCACCGGCAGGGTGTGGACCACGCCCTGGATCGCCGAGTACTGGCGGTTGGTCAAGGTGATCAAGGCTTCGAAGGCATCCTGCACCTGGCGCTCGGCGATGATCCGGTTGGCCCGGGCGGTGTCGTAGCTGGCCTGGGACTGCAGCACGTCGGTCTTGTCCGAGAGACCGACGTCGAAGCGCTCGTTGGATTGGTCGAGCTGGCGCTTGAAGGCCGCTTCTTCGGCCTTGGTCGAGGCCAGGTTGTCCTGCGCACGCAGCACCGCGAAGTAGTTCTCGGCGCTCTGCAGGATCAGGTTCTGCTCGGTGGCTGACAGTTCCAGGGCGGCCTGTTCGTTGACCGACTCGGCGGCTTGTAGCTGGAACCAGCGGTCGGCGCGGAAGATCGGCTGCGCCAGGGTGGCGCTCCAGGCATTGCCGCTGCGGTTGGAGGTGACCGACGGTTCGTCGAGCTTGGTGCGGGTGCTCATCATCTCGGCGCCGGCCGAAAGGTTCGGCAGCAGGCCGGCGCGGGCCTGGGGCACCACTTCGCGGCGGGCGCCGTAATCGGCGCGGGCGGCGGCCAGGTCGGCGTTGTTGTCGACCGCTTCCTGGTAGACGCTGACCAGGTCGGTCTTCACCGTCGTGGGCGTATCCACTGCCCAGGCCACTCCGTGGGACGCACAAGACACGGCAATTGCCAGTGAGAGTTTGCGCAGCATAGGGCAATCCTTGATCAAATTTTATTTACTGTACTGTCGGGTATCGAGCGATGCGCCAGTGTAGTGCCGCGCGCCGCCATCAACAATCCGCCGTGTGTGCCATTTATCACCCCCGGATTTACCCGCTTGGCTTTGCCGGCCACTCCAGTCTAGACTGCGCATGTTCTTGTCGGGGTGCCTTGAAGCAAAGGCTGAGATCGCAGAGGTGCGGATCCCGTTGAACCTGATCAGGTTAGCGCCTGCGTAGGGAACAAGATTGCTCTCACATCCCGGGAGCCTCTTGTGCCAGGTCCGGGATCGCCACAGCTGCTTGCAGCCCACGGCACCCCATGTCCGGCACTGCACTCGTCAACACGGGTGCGTCCACGCCTTTCAGGTTCACCCCGACATTCCACCGCCTGGAAGCTGTCTGGAGAGCCTGTGATGAGCAAACAAGAAAAAACAATCAGTCTGAGCGAGTCGGCCCAAGTCGACCAACAGTCCGTGCAACCCCTGCCCAATTCGCGCAAGGTCTATGTCGAAGGCTCGCGCCCCGACATCCGCGTGCCCATGCGCGAGATCAGCCTGCACGACACCCCCACCGACTTCGGCGGCGAAAAGAACGCCCCGGTGCTGGTGTATGACACTTCCGGCCCGTACACCGACCCCAATGTCATCATCGATGTGCGCAAGGGCCTGGGCGATGTGCGCTCGGCCTGGATCGACGCCCGTGGCGACACCGAGCGCCTGGAGGGCCTGAGCTCGAACTTCGGCCAGCAGCGCCTGAACGACGCGGAGCTGGCCAAGCTGCGCTTCGCCCATGTGCGCAACCCGCGCCGCGCCAAGGCCGGCGCCAACGTCACGCAGATGCACTACGCGCGCCAGGGCATCATCACCGCCGAGATGGAATACGTCGCCATCCGCGAGAACATGAAGCTGCAGGAAGCCCGTGCCGCCGGCCTGCTGAACCAGCAGCACGCCGGCCACAGCTTCGGCGCCAGCATCCCGAAAGAGATCACCCCCGAGTTCGTCCGCGAAGAGATCGCCCGCGGTCGCGCGATCATTCCGGCCAACATCAACCACACCGAGCTGGAGCCGATGATCATCGGCCGCAACTTCCTGGTGAAGATCAACGGCAACATCGGCAACAGCGCCCTGGGTTCCTCGATCGAGGAAGAAGTGGCCAAGCTGACCTGGGGTATCCGCTGGGGCTCGGACACGGTCATGGACCTGTCCACCGGCAAGCACATTCACGAGACCCGCGAGTGGATCATCCGCAATTCGCCGGTGCCGATCGGTACCGTGCCGATCTACCAGGCCCTGGAGAAGGTCAACGGCGTGGCCGAAGACCTGACCTGGGAGCTGTTCCGCGACACCCTGATCGAACAGGCCGAGCAGGGCGTGGACTACTTCACCATCCACGCCGGCGTTCTGCTGCGCTATGTGCCGCTGACCGCCAAGCGCGTCACCGGCATCGTCAGCCGCGGCGGCTCGATCATGGCCAAGTGGTGCCTGGCGCACCATAAGGAGAACTTCCTGTACACGCACTTCGACGAGATCTGCGAGATCATGAAGGCCTACGACGTCAGCTTCTCGCTGGGCGACGGCCTGCGCCCGGGCTCGATCGCCGACGCCAACGACGCCGCCCAGTTCGGTGAGCTGGAAACCCTTGGCGAGCTGACCAAGATCGCCTGGAAGCACGATGTGCAGTGCATGATCGAAGGCCCCGGCCACGTGCCGATGCAGTTGATCAAGGAGAACATGGACAAGCAGCTCGAGTGCTGCGACGAGGCGCCGTTCTACACCCTCGGCCCGCTGACCACCGACATCGCCCCGGGCTACGACCACATCACCTCAGGCATCGGCGCTGCGATGATCGGCTGGTTCGGTTGCGCCATGCTCTGCTATGTCACGCCCAAGGAGCACCTGGGCCTGCCGAACAAGGATGACGTGAAGACCGGCATCATCACCTACAAGATCGCCGCGCACGCTGCCGACCTCGCCAAGGGCCATCCAGGTGCGCAGATTCGTGACAACGCGTTGTCCAAGGCGCGCTTCGAGTTCCGTTGGGAGGACCAGTTCAACCTCGGCCTGGACCCGGATACCGCGCGTTCCTTCCACGACGAGACGCTACCCAAGGAGTCGGCCAAGGTCGCGCACTTCTGCTCGATGTGCGGGCCGAAGTTCTGCTCGATGAAGATTACCCAGGAAGTGCGTGAGTACGCCGCCAAGATCGAGACCGTGGATGTGACGGTCGAGCAGGGCATGCGTGAGCAGTCCGAGCGGTTCCGCCAGGAAGGCAGCCAGTTGTACCAGAAGGTGTAAGTAGACCTTGGGGGCCGCTTTGCGGCCCTTTCGCGGCACAAGGCCGCTCCTACAGGGACCGCGCAGGCCTCTGTAGGAGCGGCCTTGTGCCGCGAAACGAGGACGTAGTCCTCGCCAGTAACAACTCCAATATTCCGGCGAGCCCCTCCATGACAACCCCCAGCCACTTCTCCCCCGACCACCCGGTCCCCACCCATCACCGCCAGTTCGGCGCCCGCGACCTGTTCTCGCTGTGGTTCTCCCTCGGCATCGGCCTGATGGTGCTGCAGGTCGGCGCCCTGCTGGCGCCGGGCCTGGGCCTGGCCGGCTCGATCCTGGCGATCGCCCTCGGCACGGCGGTGGGCGTGCTGCTGCTGGCCGCGGCGGGGGTGATTGGCAGCGACACCGGCCTCTCAGCCATGGCCACCCTGCGCCTGACCCTGGGCAGCCATGGCGCGCGCCTGCCGGCCTTGCTCAACCTCCTGCAGCTGGTGGGCTGGGGCTCGTTCGAGATCATCGTCATGCGCGACGCCGCCAGCCTGCTGGGCGCCCGCGCCTTCGGCGAGGGCAGTGGCTGGAGCAGCCCGTTGCTGTGGACCCTGTGCTTCGGCGCCCTGGCCACCCTGTTGGCGGTCAGCGGACCGCTGGCGTTCGTGCGCAAGGTGCTGCGCAAATGGGGCATCTGGCTGCTACTGGGCGCTTGCAGCTGGCTGACCTGGAACCTGTTCGCCAAGGCAGACCTGGCCGCGCTGTGGCAGCGCCCAGGGGATGGTTCGCTGTCCCTGGCCCTGGGCTTCGACATCGTCATCGCCATGCCGCTGTCGTGGCTGCCGCTGATCGCCGACTATTCACGCTTCGGCCAGCGTGCCAGCCGGGTGTTCGGCGGTACGGCGCTGGGCTTTTTCATCGGCAATGCCTGGCTGATGAGCCTGGGCGTGGCCTATACCCTGGCCTTCGCCCCGAGCGGTGAAGTGAATGCGCTGCTGCTGGCGCTGGCCGGCGCCGGGCTGGGGATTCCGCTGCTGCTGATCCTGCTGGACGAGTCGGAGAACGCCTTTGCCGATATCCACTCGGCAGCCGTCTCCACCGGGCTGCTGGTCAAGCTCAGGGTCGAGCACCTGGCCTTGGCCATCGGCGTGCTGTGCACGCTGATCGCCCTGCTGGCGCCGCTGGCCCAGTACCAGAACTTCCTGCTGCTGATCGGCTCGGTGTTCGCGCCGCTGTTCGGCGTGGTGCTGGTGGATCACTTCGTGGTCCGTCGCCGTCGCCTGCCGGCGCTGGTCGAGGGCTTGCACTGGCAGGCGCTGCTGGCCTGGGCGGTGGGGGTGGCGGCCTATCACCTGATGGCTAACGCGGCGCCGGAGGTGGGAGCGACCCTGCCGGCACTGCTGCTGGCAGGGGGGCTGCATCTGCTGCTATCGCTCAGCCGCGGCCGGGAAACAGCTCGGGCCTGATCACGCCGTTGAGGCGCGGGTAGGGGATCTTCAGCTCGACGTGGCCCATGGAATAGGGCGCTATGGCGTAGACCTCGTACTTGATTACCACCGCGCCATAGGTCAGGGCGATGTGCGGCGACTGCTTGAACGGCCAGGTCTTGACGAACTCGGCGTCCTTGTCCATGCCGGTGCTGATCAGCCAGGCGCGGTGGGACTCCTCGGCGGTCTTCCAGAAGGTCGCTTCCTGGCCGGGCACGAGCATGTCGTCCAGGGTCAGCACCTTGTCCAGCTTGCGCGAGTAGTTGATGAAGCCGCGTCCGGGCATGCCATGGGCGCCGCCGCTGTCCAGGTAGCTGGACAGCTCGACGATCACCAGCCCGTCATGCTGCTCGCGTACCTTGGCCTGCAGGTAGCTGCTGTTGCGCTTGTCGGCGCGGGCCAGGTACTGCTGTTCATAGGCTTGCAGCGAGGCCGGCGGGGTGCCGCGCTGTTTGTCCTCGGTCAGCATCAGCAGGCGCTTCTCGACGATGGCGTCGAGCTTGGGCAGGGCGGGGAAGTGCACCACGTCGATGTTGACCAGCGGGCAGTCGCTCTCGCTGCAGCCGGGCTTGACGTGTTCCCAGGCCTCGCGCTTGACCTCGAGCGGGGCGCGGTAATTGGGCGTGAACAGGCTCTGGCAGGCGCCGAGCGCCAATGCCAGGACGGCCACGGAAGTCAGTTTGACAAGCGTCATGTTGCCTCTTTCACAACGGTGATGATCGGCCTTTGACCGCCTGCGCGGCCTTCAGTTCGCCACTAAGCTAACAGAGAGCGGCGCGCCTGTCCCGGCTGCCCGAACGGTCGCCGGAAAGGGATGAAACCGGGCGGCGCGCAGAGTAGGATTGCGCGATGCGGTAAACGAGGTATCAAGGAGTTTGCATGACGGACACGTCAAATACTGTGCCCACCCAGGTCGAAATCACCCGGCGTGAGCATCTGTTCAAGGGCTTCTACAAGCTCGACAAGCTGCACCTGCGCCACGAATTGTTCGCCGGCGGCATGAGCCGCGAGTTCACCCGCGAGCTGTTCGTGCGTCATGACGCCGTCTGTGTGCTGCCCTACGATCCGCAGCGCGATGAAGTGGTGCTGATAGAGCAGTTTCGCGTGGGGGCCATGGGCAAGGTCGGCAACCCCTGGCTGATCGAGATGGTCGCCGGGTTGATCGACAAGGATGAGCAGCCGGAGGAGGTTGCCCATCGCGAAGCCCAGGAAGAGGCCGACCTGACCTTTTCCGCACTGTGGCCGATGACGCGCTATTTCCCCTCGCCTGGCGGCAGCGACGAGTACGTCCACCTGTTCCTGGGCCGTTGCATCAGCGAGGGCGCCGGTGGCCTGCATGGCCTGGAAGAAGAGAGCGAGGATATCCGC
The DNA here is from genome assembly GCF_016861355.2 of Pseudomonas sp. RtIB026. Classification (NCBI taxonomy): domain Bacteria; kingdom Pseudomonadati; phylum Pseudomonadota; class Gammaproteobacteria; order Pseudomonadales; family Pseudomonadaceae; genus Pseudomonas; species Pseudomonas sp. RtIB026. The sequence goes on from NZ_AP023348.2 coordinate 1,288,241, forward strand.
GTGCGCGTGTGGGCGTTCGAGGATGCCCTGCAGGCTGTGCGTGACGGGCGTATCTGCAACGCCGCCACGATCATCGGCCTGCAATGGCTGGCGCTCAACCGTGACGAAGTCCGAGGTATGTGGAAGTGAACCTGCTGCGTGAGCGCTATCGGGTCGACCTGGTCGGGCTGCAGTCGGCCTGCGAGGCCAACTATGCCCGTCTGATGCGCCTGCTGCCGGACATGCGCACCACGCAGAGCTCGCGCCGTATCGGCATGACCCAGGGCGACCAGATGCTCGGCGTGCTGGTGCTCGAAGTGCTGCTCGCCTGTCCCTACACCACCACCCTCAAGGTGCGCCAGGAGCACAGCCTGCCCTGGTTGCCGGTGCCCGAGCTGGAGGTGCAGGTCTACCATGACGCACGCATGGCCGAGGTGGTCAGCGCCGAACATGCCCGCCGCCTGCGCAGCATCTACCCGTACCCCAACACGGCGATGCACCAGCCGGACGAGAAGGCTCAGCTCAACCTGTTCCTCGGTGAATGGCTGAGCCATTGCCTGGCCTGTGGCCACGAACTGGAAGCGGTGCGCTGAAATGTGATGCGCGTCGGTTTCGAGTACTTGCTCGAAACCGATCCGCCGCCATAATCGGTGCTGAATCCGCTCGAGGAGACGGCCGTTGCCGCAACCACACTCACTTCCGTCACCCATCCATGTGGTGCAACTGACCGACGCCCACCTGTTCGCCGATCCGGCGGGCACCTTGCTGGGCCTGAATACCCGTGACAGCCTTGAGCATGTGATCGGCCAAGTGCGCCGCGAGCAGCCGCGCATCGACCTGCTGCTGTGCACGGGCGATCTGTCGCAGGATGCCAGCGTCGCCTCCTACCAGGTATTTAGCGAGTTGACCTCGAAGTTGGGAGCGCCAGCACGCTGGCTGCCGGGCAATCATGACGAGGCCCAGGTGATGCAGTCCGTGGCGCCGGAACTGGTGCAGGCGGTGACGGACATTGGCCAATGGCGCATCGTCATGCTCGATTCGGCAGTGGTGGGTGCCACCTTCGGTTTGTTGGCTGACGACCAGCTGGCGGTGCTTGACCAGGCGCTGGACGGGGCAGGCGAACGCCATTGCCTGGTGTGCTGCCACCATCAGCCGGTGGATATCGGTTGTGCGTGGATTGCACCGATCGGGTTGCGCAATGCCGATGAGTTGTTGAAGCGCTTGCGCAGTTATCCACAGGTAAAGGCGCTGCTATGGGGGCATATCCATCAGGAATGGGATGAGGTGCGCGACGACATCCGTTGCCTCGCCACGCCTTCGACCTGCATCCAGTTCGCGCCGCGCAGCGAGGATTTCAAGGTGAGCGAGGAGCAGCCGGGCTACCGCTGGTTGCGGCTGCATGCCGACGGACGGTTGGAGACCGGGGTGGAGCGGGCGTGCGATTTCGAGGTGAAGCTGGATTTCGACAGCCCGGGTTACTGAATCAGGGGACCGCTTTGCGGTCCTTTCGCGGCACAAGGCCGCTCCTACAGGGTACGCGTCTCCCTGTAGGAGCGGCCTTGTGCCGCGAAAGGGGCGCAAAGCGCCCCCAGCTGTTTGAAGAATTTGTTGCGAAAATCCCCACGCTGCGCCAATGCCCTTCGAACACGCTACACTGCGCGTCTTTGCGTCCGGGGGCAGCATGTCGGGTTCCATCCTCTATATCCATGGCTTCAACAGCTCGCCGCTGTCGAAGAAGGCGTGCCAGCTCGAGGCGCTGATGCAGCGGCTCGGGCTATCCGACCAGTTGCGCGTCCCGGCCCTGCACCACCACCCGCGCCAGGCCATTGCCCAGCTGGAGGCCGCCATCGTCGAGCTCGGCGCCCCCTTGCTGGTCGGCAGCTCCCTCGGCGGCTACTATGCCACTCACCTTGCCGAGCGCTACGGCCTCAAAGCCCTGCTGGTCAACCCGGCGGTCGGCCCGCACCGCCTGTTCGACGGCTACCTGGGCACCCAGCGCAACCTCTATACCGATGAGGCCTGGGAGCTGACCCACGACCACGTGGACGCCCTGGCCGAACTGGAAGTGCCGCCGCCGCAGGACGCCGCCCGCTATCAAGTGTGGTTGCAGACCGCCGATGAAACACTGGACTATCGCCACGCCGAGCGCTATTACCGCGCCTGTGCCCTGCGTATCCAGGCTGGCGGCGACCACAGCTACCAGGGCTTCGCCGAGCAGCTCCCGGCCCTGCTGGCCTTCGCCGGCATTGCCCGCGGGCAGTATGCGGCGCTGGATTTTTCTGTATTTTGACTTTTGCATTCACCAGACTGACGACGAGAACCCATGGCCAATCCCAGCGCTAGCGCCTATAACGCAGACGCCATCGAAGTCCTCTCGGGCCTTGATCCGGTCCGCAAGCGGCCGGGCATGTACACCGACACCAGCCGGCCCAACCACCTGGCCCAGGAAGTCATCGACAACAGCGTCGACGAAGCCCTGGCAGGCCACGCCCGCTCGGTACAGGTGATCCTGCATGCCGACCACTCGCTGGAGGTCAGCGACGATGGCCGCGGCATGCCGGTGGACATCCACCCCGAAGAGGGCGTTTCCGGCGTCGAGCTGATCCTCACCAAGCTGCACGCCGGCGGCAAGTTCTCCAACAAGAACTACCAGTTCTCCGGCGGCCTGCACGGCGTCGGCATCTCGGTGGTCAACGCCCTGTCGAGCCAGGTGCGGGTACGCGTCAAGCGCGACGGCAACGAATACCAGATGACCTTCGCCGACGGCTTCAAGGCCAGCGAGCTGGAAGTGGTCGGCACCGTCGGCAAGCGCAACACCGGCACCAGCGTGTACTTCACCCCCGATCCGAAGTACTTCGACTCGCCGAAATTCTCCATCAGCCGCCTCAAGCACGTGCTCAAGGCCAAGGCCGTGCTGTGCCCGGGGCTGTCCATCAGCTTCGAGGACAAGGGCACCGGCGAGAAGGTCGAATGGCACTACGAGGACGGCCTGCGTTCCTACCTGGTCGACTCGGTCAGCGAGTACCTGCGCCTGCCCGACGAACCGTTCTGCGCCAGCCTGGCCGGCAACAAGGAAGCCGTGGACTGGGCCCTGCTGTGGCTGCCCGAGGGCGGCGACAGCATCCAGGAGAGCTACGTCAACCTGATCCCCACCGCGCAAGGTGGCACCCACGTCAACGGCTTGCGCCAGGGCCTGCTGGACGCCATGCGTGAATTCTGCGAGTTCCGCAACCTGTTGCCGCGCGGGGTCAAGCTGGCCCCCGAGGACGTCTGGGAACGCATCAGCTTCGTGCTGTCGATGAAGATGCAGGAGCCGCAGTTCTCCGGGCAGACCAAGGAGCGCCTGTCGTCCCGTGAGGCGGCGGCGTTCGTCTCCGGCGTGGTCAAGGACGCTTTCAGCCTGTGGCTCAATGCCAATCCCGAGCTGGGCATGCAACTGGCCGAATTGGCCATTAGCAACGCCGGCCGTCGCCTGAAAGCAAGCAAGAAGGTCGAGCGCAAGCGCATCACCCAGGGCCCGGCGCTGCCCGGCAAGCTGGCCGACTGCGCAGGCCAGGATCCGATGCGCGCCGAGCTGTTCCTGGTCGAGGGTGATTCCGCCGGCGGTTCGGCCAAGCAGGCGCGGGACAAGGAATTCCAGGCGATCCTGCCGCTGCGAGGCAAGATCCTCAACACCTGGGAAGTCGATGGCGGCGAAGTCCTGGCCAGCCAGGAGGTGCACAACATCGCCGTGGCCATCGGCGTCGATCCGGGTGCCACCGACCTTTCGCAATTGCGCTACGGCAAGGTCTGCATCCTCGCCGACGCCGACTCCGACGGCCTGCACATCGCCACCCTGCTGTGCGCGCTGTTCGTCCAGCACTTCCGTCCGCTGGTCGAGGCCGGGCACGTCTACGTGGCCATGCCGCCGCTGTACCGCATCGACCTGGGCAAGGAGATCTACTACGCCCTGGACGAAGCCGAGCGCGACGGCATCCTCGACCGGCTGGTCGCCGAGAAGAAGCGCGGCAAGCCGCAGGTCACCCGATTCAAGGGCCTGGGCGAGATGAACCCGCCGCAGCTGCGTGAGACCACCATGGACCCGAACACCCGGCGCCTGGTCCAGCTCACCCTGGACGACGTGCAGGGCACCACCGAGATCATGGACATGCTGCTGGCCAAGAAGCGTGCGGGTGACCGCAAGAACTGGCTGGAAACCAAAGGTAACCTGGCCGAGGTCCTGGTTTGATTCGTCCGTTGCTCATGGCCTGCCTGGCGCTGTTCGCCCTGCAGGCCCAGGCCGGCGACTGGCCGCAGCTCAAGCTCAGCGGCGAGCACGTGGTCGATGGCATGCGCGGCGGCAACCTGTCGGGCCTGGCCTGGTGCCGGGGGGCGTTGTGGGCGGTGTCCGACCGCGATGACGACCGCATCTACCGCCTGGACCAGGACGGTGCGGCCTGGCAGGCCCAGCCGCTGACCTTCACCCCGCCGCCGGCCCCCGATACCGGGTTGCCCTGGGGGCTGAAATCGCGCAACTGGGCAGCGTCCTACATCCGTGGCGGCGCGCTGGATTTCGAAGGCATCACCTGCGACCAGGCCGGCAACCTGTTCATCGTCAGCGAGGCCCAGGCCGCGGTGCTGCAACTGCCCCTGGAAGGCGAGCCGGACTGGCTGAGAATCGACCAGGCCATGGTGCGTCAGGCGCGGGCCAGCGGCATGCTGCTGCATTTCAACGCACTGTTCGAAGGGCTGGCAATCAACCCGGCGGGCGACCGCCTGTGGCTGGCCGCCGAGCGTGAGCGGCGCGGCCTGCTCTCCGTGCAGCGCCAGCAGTCGGTATGGAACTGCGGGCGCGGCTGCGTGCTGCTCAGTGAGGCCGGCGTGGAAATGCAACCGCCGCAATTCCCCGAGGCACGCCCGGTTTCCCGCGACTTCGCCGACCTGGCCTGGTTCGAGGGCAAGCTGTTCACCCTCGAGCGCAACGCCTATCGCATTTGCCGGCGCGATGCCGACAGCGGCGCCGTGGAGCGCTGCTGGTCGTTCGCCGCCGATGCGCTGGTGGAATCGCGTCGTTATTCACAGCCCTATGGCCTGGCCGAGGCGCTGGTAATCGACAAGGACGGTGCCTGGATCGGCGTGGACAACAACGACCGCCCGCGGTCGGACGGTGAAACGCGGCCGGTCGTCTGGCGCTTCGGTGCGCCGGCCGGCGGCTGGAGCGCCAAGCCATGAGCCAGCCAGCGGGCAAGCGGGCGGGCAGGGTGCTGATGATCGTCGCCTGGGCGGCGGCGATGTTCCTGGCCACGCGCTTTTTCGGCCAATGGGAGGAGCGCCAGCAGAACCCCAACGCCGTGGTGCAGAGCGAGCAGGGCGACGGCTTCGTCGAAGTGCGCCTGCTGAGCAACGGCCAGGGCCATTTCGTCGCCGACGGCGCAATCAATGGCCGGGTGGTGCATTTCATGCTCGATACCGGCGCCACTGATGTGGCGATCCCCGAAGCGATGGCCCGCGAGCTGGACCTGGCCCGCGGCGCCCCGGTGCAACTGAGTACCGCCAATGGCCGCACCGAAGGCTACCGCACCCGGCTCGACAGCCTGCAACTGGGTGACATCCACCTGCGCGACGTGCGCGCGCTGGTGGTGCCCGGCCTGGATGGCCAGGCCGTGCTGCTGGGCATGAGCGCCCTGAAACAACTTGAATTTACCCAGCGCGGCGGCACCATGCTGCTGCGCCAGAACCTGAAATGACGAGGCCCGCATGAGCGACTCACTCGAACTCAGCCTTGAAGGCGTCGAACGCCGTTCCCTGGCTGACTTCACCGAACAGGCCTACCTCAACTACTCCATGTACGTGATCATGGACCGTGCCCTGCCGCACATCGGCGACGGCCTCAAGCCGGTGCAGCGTCGCATCGTCTATGCCATGAGCGAGCTGGGGCTCGACGCCGACTCCAAGCACAAGAAGTCGGCGCGTACCGTCGGCGACGTGCTCGGCAAGTTCCACCCCCACGGCGACTCGGCCTGCTACGAGGCCATGGTGCTGATGGCCCAGCCGTTCAGCTACCGCTATACCCTGGTCGATGGCCAGGGCAACTGGGGTGCGCCGGACGATCCGAAGTCGTTCGCCGCCATGCGTTACACCGAGGCGCGCCTGTCGCGCTATGCCGAAGTGCTGCTCAGCGAACTGGGCCAGGGCACCGTCGACTGGGTGCCGAACTTCGACGGTACCCTGCAGGAGCCGGCGGTGCTGCCGGCGCGGCTGCCGAACATCCTGCTCAACGGCACCACCGGCATTGCCGTGGGCATGGCCACCGACGTGCCGCCGCACAACCTGCGCGAAGTGGCCAGCGCCTGCGTGCGCCTGCTCGACGAGCCCAAGGCCACCCTCGAGCAGCTGTGCGAGCACATCCAGGGCCCGGACTACCCGACCGAGGCCGAGATCGTCACCCCGCGTGCCGATATCCTGAAGATGTACGAGAGTGGCAAGGGCTCGATCCGCATGCGCGCGGTGTACCGCATCGAGGATGGCGACATCGTCGTCACCGCGCTGCCGCACCAGGTCTCCGGGGCCAAGGTGCTGGAGCAGATCGCCGCGCAGATGCAGGCCAAGAAGCTGCCGATGGTCGCCGACCTGCGCGACGAGTCGGACCACGAGAACCCCTGCCGCATCGTCATCATCCCGCGTTCGAACCGCGTCGATGCCGCCGAACTGATGCAGCACCTGTTCGCCACCACTGATCTCGAGAGCACCTACCGGGTCAACGTCAATATCATCGGCCTCGACGGCCGTCCGCAGCTGAAGAACCTGCGCGCGCTGCTGCTGGAGTGGCTGGAGTACCGGATCGGTACCGTTCGTCGCCGCCTGCAGCACCGTCTGGACAAGGTCGAGAAGCGCCTGCACCTGTTGGAAGGCTTGCTCACCGCGTTCCTCAACCTGGATGAAGTGATCCACATCATCCGCACCGAGGAGCACCCCAAGCAGGCCCTGATCGCCCGTTTCGGCCTGACCGAGATCCAGGCCGACTACATCCTCGAGACCCGCCTGCGCCAGCTGGCCCGTCTGGAAGAGATGAAGATCCGTGGCGAGCAGGACGAGTTGCTCAAGGAACAGAAGCGCCTGACTACCCTGCTGGGCAGCGATGCCAAGCTGCGCAAGCTGGTGCGCAGCGAACTGCTCGAAGACGCCGAAACCTATGGCGACGACCGCCGCTCGCCGATCGTCGAGCGCGCCGAGGCCAAGGCTCTGTCGGAAAACGAGCTGATGCCGACCGAGCCGGTCACCGTGGTGCTGTCGGAGAAGGGCTGGGTGCGTTGCGCCAAGGGCCATGACATCGACGCCACGGGGCTTTCGTACAAGGCGGGGGACGGCTTCAAGGCTGCCGCTGCCGGACGCTCCAACCAATTCGCCGTGCTCATCGACTCCACCGGCCGCAGCTACTCACTGGCCGCCCACAGCCTGCCGTCGGCTCGTGGCCAGGGCGAGCCGCTGACCGGTCGCCTGACCCCACCACCAGGCGCCACCTTCGAGTGTGTGTTGTTGCCTGAAGATGACGCTCTGTACGTGGTGGCCTCCGACGCTGGCTACGGTTTCGTGGTCAAGGGTGAGGATCTGCAGGCCAAGAACAAGGCCGGCAAGGGCCTGCTCAGCCTGCCCAACGGCGCCAAGGTGATGACCCCGCGCCCGGTGGCCAACCGCGAGCAGGACTGGCTGGCCGCGGTGACCACCGAAGGCCGTTTGCTGGTGTTCAAGGTCGCCGACCTGCCGCAGCTGGGCAAGGGCAAGGGCAACAAGATCATCGGCGTGCCGGGCGACCGGGTAGCCAGCCGCGAGGAGTACGTGACCGACCTGGCGGTGATCAGCGAGGGCTCGACCCTTGTATTGCAGGCTGGCAAGCGTACCCTTTCCCTGAAGCCGGATGACCTCGAGCATTACAAGGGTGAGCGTGGTCGCCGTGGTAGCAAATTGCCACGCGGCTTCCAGCGCGTCGACGGGCTGATGGTGGAAACCCCGGCCTGAGTGGATGGGCCGTCTGCTGCGGCGCTTTCGGCGCCGCTTCAGGCGGAAATGCTGGAGTCTGGTGGCTATTTCGCGGATGATAGTGCCCGCGTGGCGCCGGCGTGGCCGAGTGCCAGGATGAATCTACATGAGTATCACTGCGGTCAGTCTGGTGACGGCCGCCTGGATGGGATGAATGAAATTTCCGCGCCTTCCATTTGCGCTGCTGATGACTGGTTTGCTGGGCCTGAGCGGATGCAGCATGCATCAGCCGGTTGCCCTGTATCAGCTCGACAGTGGTGAACCCGGCCAGCCGACCCAGGCGGCGGGCATGGCGGTGGTGCTCGGCCCGGTATCGGTGGCCGACTACCTGCAACGCGAGACCTTTCTCCAGCGTCAGGCCGACGGCAGCCTGACAGCGGCCACCGATGGCCGCTGGGCCGGTAGCCTTTCGTCGGATATCGACCAGTTGCTGGTGCGCCAGCTGGCCTGGCGCCTGGACAGCCAGCGCGTGGTGTTGGCGCCGGCAAGCGCCGGCTTCACGCCGGACGTGCAGGTGCTGCTGTCGATCACCCGCCTGGATTCGGGCAAGAACCAGCCGGCGATCCTGGATGCCCAGTGGCGCGTGCTGGACCGCCGGGGCCAGGTGCGTGACAACCGCATCGTCCACCTCGAGCAGCCCCATGCGGGCACCGAGTCGGCGCAGGTCCAGGCCCAGGGGCAATTGCTGCAGAAGCTGGCCGAACAGCTGAGCAGCGCAGTCAAGCCACTGGCCAACCAGCCGGCCATCGCCGAGGAGACGCCCCGCAAGCAGGCGGCCCCGGTGCAGGTGAAGAAAGAGCCGGAGAAGCCGAAGATCCCGATGGCTTCGCCGATTCGTACCGATATGGAAGTGTTCCGCTTCTGATATCCGCAGACACAAAAAAGCCCGCAGCGATGCGGGCTTTTTTGTGCACGATGACCTGTAGGAGCGGCCTAGTGCCGCGAAAGGGCCGCAGAGCGGCCCCGACAATCTTCGCATCAACACTGAGATCCTGGGGCTGCTACGCAGCCCTTTCGCGGCACGAGGCCGCACCTACAGGGATCGCGAGAACTCAGGCGCGGCGCTCGTGCATCCGTGCCAGCTGGCGTTCCAGCATCGACGGGTAAGGCTCCATCAGGCGCTCGACGCAGCAGGCGCCCTCGGGGCTTGCGATCGGCCTAATACGCGCACGCTGGCGCACCAGGGCGTCATCGCTGATACGGCGTTCCACCAGCAGCAGGTTGCGGCTGTGCTGCGACAGGGCCAGGGCATCCTGGGCCTGCTCGGTCATCAGCAGGTCGACCTGATCCATGCCCTGCAGGTCGTCGGCCAGTACCAGGCCCAGTTGCAGTTGCAGGGTGATGCCGCTGTCAGCCACCTCGATCTGCAGGGCATGGCCCAGGGCGCGCAGCAGCTCGCCACAGCAGATGGCGTTGGTCAGGTAGTCCTCGCCGCAATCGCGGCTGTGGAACAACAGCAGGGTGCTGCCGTCATTCAGGGTGTGGACTTCCCCTTCGTACAGCGAAGCGGCCTGCTCCAGGCAGTCGCGGTAGCGTTCGAGCAATTCGGTCAGGCGGGTGCGTGGCAGGCGGCGCAGTTGCTCCTGGGAGCCCAGCTGCACGGCCAGCACGGCACTGAACTGCGGCTCGTCGGACTCGACGATGACAGGCTTGGCCGGGGCGCTTTGCTCATCCATCAGATCGGCGAAGGCGTCGTCGTCCTCGTCGTGATCGACAGTCTGTACCGCCGCTTTCGCCCGTGGAGCGACCTTGGCAGCTGGCGCGTCGTCGAAATCGTCTTCCTCGTCTTCTTCCTCAGGCTCCGGTGGCGGCGGTGGGGCGAGGCGGGCGTGCAGCTGGCGCGCCAGGTCGCCAATCTCGTCCTGGCGGTCGGTGCCCGGCGTGTAGGGGTGCGGGTCGCGCAACCAGACGCGCAGCTGCAGCAGCGGGGTCGAGATGAAGCGGCCCAGGCGCAGGCTGAGGGTCAGGGCCAGGGCCAGCAGGATCGCGGCGAGGATGCCCATGCTCTGCAGGCTGATCAGCATCGGCTGCTGGAACTGGCTCATGTCCAGGCTGATGCGCAGCTGGCCGGCCGTGACGTCCTGGAAGGTGATCTTGGTCTGGTAGACCCCTTCGGTTTCGCCCAGCAGGCTGTTGCGCGGGCGCTGGCCGGCCTCGGCGAGGATGCGGTTGTCCACGCTATAGATGGCCGCATGGGCCACCAGCGGGTTCTTCACCAGGTTGCCCAGCAGCACGTTGAGGCTGAGGATGTCGTTGGACACCAGCAGCTCGGTGGCCGAGGTGGCTGTCTGGGTGGTCAGGCTCTGGCCGACGGCATCGGCCTGCTCGTGCATGGCCTGCTTGAACTGCAGGCCCATCACGCAGGCGTAGATCACCAGGGCCAGGGCCACCAGGAAGATGTTATGGCTGGCAATGCGCAGGGCCAGTGGAATTCGGCGCTGGCTCAGGGCTCGGTAGATCATCAGGAAGAAGTTGTCGGGTTTTACGGGCGTGGGCCGGTTCACAGAGCTCGGCTCTTTATGGCGAGAAAGTTGCTGCGCAGTATAGCGATACGTGTTTTGTCGGCAAAGTATCGTTGGCGCCCGATGGTCATGGAAAATCGGTAGAATGCGCATTTTTCATCGAGTTGGAGCCCCGGTCTTGCGCGAAATCGTCCTGATCAACATCACTGGTGAAGACCGTCCAGGTCTCACTGCGGCCATCACCGGCGTCCTGCTCCAGGGCGGTGTGAACATTCTCGACATAGGCCTGGCGGTCATGCACGGCACATTGTCGTTCGGCATCCTGGTCGACATCCCCGACAACGAAGTGGCCACCGCGCTGCTGCAGAGCGTGCAGTCCAAGGCTCACGAACTGGACCTGCAGGCCCGCTACACCCCCATTTCCGAGGCCGACTACCAGCACTGGGCCGACAGCCAGGGCGAGGCGCGCCATATCGTTACCCTGCTCAGCCGCCGGGTGACCCCGCAGCAGTTGCAGCGGGTCAGCGCGATCATCAGCCAGTATGGCCTGACCATCGAGCGCATCGAGCGGCTGTCCGCCCGCGTGGCGCTGGATGCCCCGACCGACAAGGGCAAGTCCGCGCTGGAAATCTCCGTGCGCGGCGAGGCCAGCGATGCCCAGGCCCTGCGCGCCGATTTCTTTGCGTTGTCCGAAGAACTCAACGTCGACATCGCCTTCCAGCGCGATGACCTGTTCCGTCGCAACCGCCGCCTGGCGGTGTTCGACATGGACTCGACCCTGATCGAGGCCGAGGTGATTGACGAGTTGGCAAAGGCCGCTGGCGTCGGCGAGCAGGTGGCGGCGATCACCGAGCGCGCCATGCGTGGCGAGCTGGATTTTCGCGCCAGCTTCAAGGAGCGCATGGCGCTGCTCAAGGGCCTGGACGTGGGTGTGCTCGACCAGATCGGCGCCTCGCTGCGCCTGACCGAGGGTGCCGAGCACCTGTTCGCCGAGCTCAAGCGCCTGGGCTACAAGACCGCCATCCTCTCTGGCGGCTTTACCTACTTTGCCAAGCAGGTGCAGGCGCGCCTGGGCATCGACTACGTGTTCGCCAATGAACTGGAGGTGGTTGACGGCAAGGTGACCGGCGTTGCCGTCGAGCCGATCGTCGATGCCCAGCGCAAGGCCGAACTGCTGCAGCAGCTGGCCAGCGAGGAAGGCCTGCAGCTCGAGCAGACCATCGCTGTTGGCGATGGCGCCAACGACCTGCCGATGCTGTCCCTGGCCGGCCTGGGCGTGGCCTTCCGCGCCAAGCCGCTGGTGCGTCAGTCGGCCAAGCAGGCGATCTCGACCCTGGGGCTGGATGGCGTGCTGTACCTGCTGGGCGTGCGCGATCGCGAAGCGCGCGGTTGATCTTGAGCCGGGGCCGCGTTGCGGCCCTTTCGCGGCACAAGGCCGCTCCTACAGAGAGCCGCAATACCCTGTAGGAGCGGCCTTGTGCCGCGAAGGGCTGCAACGCAGCCCCAATTAAAAGGCCCTGCATGATTTGCATCATGCAGGGCCTTTTGCTTACCGGATGATCAAGCCTGGTTCGGCTGCGCCAGCAGCTCACCCATGCGCACTGCAGAACCCGCACCCAGACTCTCGGCCCACTTCACCTGCTCCGGCCCGAACAGCACGATGGCGGTGGAGCCCAGCTTGAAGCGGCCCAGTTCGGCACCTTTTTCCAGATGGATCGGCGCACGGCTGGCGTCGTCGTAGCGGAAGGTCTTCAGCTCGCGCTTCGGCGGCGTGACCAGGCCGGCCCAGACGGTCTCGATCGAGGCAACGATCATCGCGCCGACCAGCACCACGGCCATCGGCCCACGCTCGGTATCGAACAGGCAGACCACGCGCTCGTTACGGGCGAACAGCTCAGGCACGTTTTCTGCGGTGGTCTGGTTGACCGAGAACAGCCGGCCCGGCACATAGACCATCTCGCGCAGGGTGCCGGCCAGCGGCATGTGCACGCGGTGGTAGTCCTTGGGCGACAGGTAGATGGTGGCGAATTCGCCGCCCATGAACGGTGCGGCCAGGGCCGGATCGCCGCCCAGCAGCTCCAGGGCGCTGTAGCCGTGGCCCTTGGCCTGGAAGATGCGCCCGTGCTCGATCGGGCCGAGCTGGCTGACGGCACCATCGGCTGGGCAGAGGATCGCGCCGGGGGTTTCGTCCAGCGGGCGGGCACCGGGCTTGAGGGCGCGGGTGAAGAAGGCGTTGAAGTGCTCGTAGGCGCTGAGGTCTTCGACCAGTGCCTCGGACATGTTCACCTGGTAGCGCTTGGCGAACCAGGCGGTGAAGGCGTTCTTGAACCAGCGTGCGCGGCACTCGGCGACGCAGCCGGCCAGCCGCGACAGCAGGTGGTGCGGCAGCAGGTACTGGCTGATGATGAACAGACGGGATTTCATGCAGGTTCCTTAGACTTCTACAGGCGTGTCCGGGTGGTTGCCCCATTCGCTCCACGAGCCGGCGTAGGCCTTGACGCGTGGATAGCCGAGGGACTTGGCCACCAGGTAGGTGAATCCGGAGCGGCGGTGGGTCTGGCAGTGAGTGATCACTTCCTTGTCCGGAGTGATGCCCCGTTCCTTCAGGGTTTTGGCAATATCCTTGCGGATGCGCAGGTGATCGTTGAGATCCATGCCCTCGGTCCACTCGAGGTTGATCGCGCCGGGAATGTGCCCGCCCTTGGCGGCCAGTACCTTCTCGCCGCTGAATTCCTGTGGGCCACGGGCATCCCAGATGACCAGGTCATCAGCGCCCAGGCGACTTTGCAGGTATTCACGGGTGGCGGTCGGTTCGCCGTGCAATTGCAGGCGCACAGATGTACCGGCCGCTGCCGGCACCTCGGTGGTGAGCTTGTCGGCGGGCCAGGCCTGAATGCCACCGTTGAGATAGTGGTAGTGCTCATGGCCGATCACGTCGAGCAGCCAGATGAAGCGGCCGGCCCAGCCGCCACCTTCATCGTCGTAGACCACATAGACGGCGTCGTTGCGATGACCGAGCTCGCTGAACAGCCTTTCCAGGTCCGCCAGTGCCGGCACCAGCCCGGGGGCCGGGGGTTGGCCGAGCTGGGTGCGCTTGCCCTCGACGAAGCGGGCGCCGGGGATATGGCCGCTGACATAGCGGTTGGCGCTGCTCAGGTCGATCAGGATCAGCTCGGGCGAATCCAGGCGCGGCAGCAGATCCTCGGCTTCGATCACCAGGGGCAGGCCGGAAAAGTCAGTCATCCACGTTCTCCAGGGTGGAAAGAGGGGCGATTGTAGCGCAAGGGTCAGGCATTGCGGGTGGCAAACACGGCGAGGGCGCGTTCAACGCATTGCGCGGTCTTGCCGAACGCATGCACGCTGACATCGGCCAGTGGCTTGCCGTCCTGGTCGGCCACCGCCAGCATCAGCACCTGGTCGCCCACCGCCAGCGAGCGCAGCAACAGGTGCTCGCCGCGAAAGAAGGCGCGTAGCGGTGCCGGCAGCAGGGCGCTGAACTGGCCATGGTTGTCGGGCGTCAGGCGCAGTTGGCCGGCTTTTGCCATCAACTTTTGCAACAATTTGTTCTGCGCGACGGGCAACGCCATGGCGGCGGCCTCTTGCGGCAGGCCGGCGGTCTGCTGCACGCGCAGATAGTCGGTGGCCTTGTCCAGGCTCAGCAGCATGATGCGCTGCATGCCACAGGCCAGCAGGGCGTCGCGGGCCTGGGTGGCCAGGTGCACGGCGTTGCTGAACGGGCTGGGCTGGGCCAGCAGTTCCTGGCACAGCGCACGCCAACGGCCGAGGTCCTCGGTGCTGGGCGGTGGCGGCGTGAGCATGTCCGGGTGCGGCCGGCGCTGGTGCCAGGGCCAGATCAGCGCCTCGGCCGGGTGGAACAGCGCATGCCGGGCGTGATGGCGGGCACTGGCCGCAGCCTGTTGGTGGACCTGCTGCTGGACATCGTCCAGGGTGGTCTGCAGGTACAGCGCGGTGAGCAGCTGCCAGCGCAGCAGGTGCGGGTTGTCCCAGCCGACCTGGGCCGCCAGGGCCAGGCCGTTGGCCAGCAGCACGGTGTTGGGCGGCTGGTTGAACCAGCGGCGCAGGGCCGGTTCGTCGTCCAGGCGCTGCTGCTGGACCAGCGGGTCCTGCTCGCGGGCGATGTTCAGCACCTGGGCGAGCTGCTCGCGTTCTTCGAGCAGCAGGCGGTAGCCCTGGATGACCCATTCGGGCAGGCGCCAGTGTTCGGCCAGGCTTCGGCACAGCTGCATCAGGCGCACCCCGAACAGCTCCCGCTCGACCACGGCAGCGTCCTCGCCCTTGTGGATCACCCGCAGTTCCCAGGTGTCGAGCAGCTTGGGGTAGGCCAGGGCCAGGGGCCACAGCGGCGAGAGGAACAGCAGGCTGCCCCAGTGGATCTCCTGCCACAGCCGTGCCAGGCGGCTGGCGAACAGGCCATTGGCCTGCTGGGTGGCATGCTGGCTGATCAGCAGGAACTGGCGCAGTACCGGTGGAATGTCGTCGCCGGGCACCGCTGGCAAGCGTGCCAGCAGTTGGCTGATACGGGCCAGGCCCAGGCGGTTGAGGGCAATTTCCAGACTTTCAGCTGGCTCGGCCTGGCTGGCATTGGCCGAATGGTTGGCCTCGCGCATCACGCACAGCACCAGCGCGGGGCTGTCCTGCATCAGTTCGGCTATGTCGCGCAGGGAGCGGCGACTGTCGTTGATGGCCTGCAGAACGCGGTCATGGCTCTCTTTCGGGACCGGCACGCGGACCCCGTCGAGCAGCTTTATCCAGCCCTCCAGGCTCGTCGGGACCTGAGTTGGTACCTTGGTTTCAATTGGCATATTGACATCAGTCCGAACTGGCTTTTCGCAATGAGTGGCTATAGTCTGGCGCAGTTCTGCCGATAAGTAGAAGAAGAGTTTTCAAGCTTCCGTTCCCTACCCTGACCACGACAGCAAGTGCTTCCAACTTATGGCTAAAATTATCGGCATCATCGTCGTATTCGCGAGCGTGCTCGGCGGCTACGTGCTTTCCCACGGCAAGATCGCGGCACTGATCCAGCCGTTCGAAGTGCTGATCATCGGCGGCGCGGCCTTTGGTGCGTTCCTCCAGGCCAACCCTGGTTACATGACCATGCATGTAATCAAGAAGTCGCTGAAGATGTTCGGCACCCGCTTCACCCACACCTTCTACCTCGAGGTGCTGGGCCTGGTGTACGAGATCCTCAACAAGAGCCGTCGTGAAGGCATGATGGCGATCGAGGGCGACATCGAGGACGCCGCGGCCAGCCCGATCTTCGCCAAGTATCCGGCCGTGCTGGGTGATGAGCGCATGACCGCGTTCATCTGCGATTACCTGCGGATCATGTCCACCGGCAACATGGCGCCCCATGAGCTCGAAGGCCTGTTCGACATGGAGCTGCTGAGCATGAAGGAGGAGCTGGAGCACCCGTCCCACGCGGTGACCGGCATCGCCGACGGCATGCCCGGCTTCGGTATCGTCGCGGCGGTACTGGGTATCGTGGTGACCATGGCCTCGCTGGGTGATGGCGACCAGAAGTCCATCGGCCTGCACGTGGGCGCGGCGCTGGTCGGTACCTTCTTCGGTATTCTCGCCGCCTACGGCTTCTTCGGCCCGCTGGCCAACGCCCTGCGCCACGATGCGAAAGAGGAACTGAACGTCTACGAGGCGATCAAGGCCTCGCTGGTGGCCTCGGCCTCCGGCATGCCGCCGTCGCTGGCGGTCGAGTTCGGTCGCAAGGTGCTGTACCCGGCGCACCGCCCGAGCTTTGCCGAGCTGGAACAAGCAGTACGCGGTCGCTAAGCCATGGAGAACAATCAGCCCATCATCGTCAAGCGCGTCAAGCGCTTTGGCGACGGCCATCACGGCGGCGCCTGGAAAATCGCCTTCGCCGACTTCGCCACGGCGATGATGGCGTTCTTCCTGGTGCTCTGGCTGCTGTCGACGGCCACGCCCGAGCAGAAGATCGCCATCGCCGGTTACTTCAAGGATCCGATTGGCTTCTCCGAGAGCGGCACGCCCTACATCATTGACCTGGGCGGCTCGCCGCAACTGGCGCCGGAAAAGACCATCAACCCGGAAACCAAGTCGGAGCCGACGCCTGACACCAGCATCCAGCTGGACAAGGACCAGGTCGAGACCATGGCCGAGCAGGTCGAGCGCGAGCGTCTCGAGCTGCTGCTGCAGGAGCTGCAGAACAAGGTCGAGGAAAACCCGCAGTTGCAGAAGTTCAAGGACCAGATCCTGTTCGAGATCACCCAGGACGGCCTGCGCATCCAGATCATGGACGCCGAGAACCGGCCGATGTTCGACCTCGGCAGCGCGCGGTTGCAGCCGTATTTCGAGGACATCCTGCTGGCCATGGCCGACACCATCAAGGCGGTGCCGAACAAGATCAGCATCAGTGGCCACACCGACGCCAAGCCGTATTCCGGCACCGGCGACTTCGGCAACTGGGAACTGTCGGCCAACCGCGCCAACGCCGCGCGTCGTGCCCTGGTTGCTGGCGGCTATCCGGATGAGCAGGTGGCGCGGGTGGTCGGCTATGCCTCGTCGTCGCTGTTCGACCGGGCCAATCCGTTCAACCCGGTAAACCGCCGCATCGATATCATCGTCCTGACCAAGAAGGCCCAGCGCGATATCGAGGGTGAGCAGGGTGCGCCGGAGGCCACGCCACCGGCCACTGCAACACCGCCTGCGGACGCCGCACCCGGGGCCGCCGCGGCGCCGGGCGACGCGCCGATGCAGCCGCGCGAGCTGCGCCAGAAGCTGAACATCTTCGAGGATGGCGTGTTGAAGATGGACGAGGCCAAGGACCAGTAAATGACAGGGGCCGCATCGCGGCCCTTTTTCATTGCCAGCATCACGTTCAGCGTGGGAGCGGGCTTGCCCCGCGATGCGGTGTAGGGCACCGGCTTTTCCGGTGTCGGGCCAAGCCCTCTCTCATGGAACAAACCGTAACTCATTGATTTAGCTCGACCCTGTGGGGGCGGGTTTATCGGACCGCCGCACCGCCGCGAAGAATCCAGCGCGGTGTATGGCACCGGCTGCGCCGGTGTTCACGGGTGAACCCGCTCCCACAGGGGACAGTTCCCTGCGCGATAACGTAGCCCGAAGGGCTGGGCGATCGCCCAAAAGCCTGCCCCGGCGCGCTCAGAAACCCCGCCTGATCTTGGCCTTGAGGTCTGCGTGGAAGAAATCCGCGTTGTCCCTGTCCGATACGCTCCCGCTCCGGGCCATCGAGGCCATGGCGCGGCCAAAGGTCTGCTCGTCGTGGTAGGCCCGCACGAACAGCTCGATATGCTCCCGCTCGCGCATTGCCGGCCATCTGCCAAGGCACTCCGGCAGCTCGCCGGTACCTGCGTGATAGAAACTCACCCGGCGATTGGCCATGGCTGCAGCGCCCAGCAACCAGGCCGTCCACCAGTCGTCGACGGTGTGCTCGGACAGCACGCCGATCCAGTGGGTGGCATCGGCCATGTGCTGGCAGAAGCCGCCATGCAGGTCGTCCAGGGTCTGCCCTTCACTGTCGAAGGGCACCAGTTGGGTGGGAATGCCTTCGAGCAGCAGGCGTTCATTAAGGATGAAGGCATCGAGCCGCTCATCCCGGCGGTAACTGATGAAAACCGGCATCCTTGTTGCCCTCCCTGATCAATGCCGACGACAAGGCATGACCATCAGGGAAAGCAGGGATAGGGACAATAGGTGACCGCAAAACCGGAGCGGTCCTACCTGCTACGGTAAAATTTCCTACGATCTAGGCAGGCAAACCTGCCAATCAGTAGGTGTCTTCAGGCAGGCTGGCGATGATCGAACGGTAACTGTTCATCCGCTGCTGGGTGACGCTGCCGTCCTCCAGAGCCTTGAGCAGCGCGCAACCGGGCTCGCGATCATGTTTGCAGTCGCGAAAGCGACAGTGGCCGATCAGTTCGCGGAATTCGATAAAACCATCCTCGACATCATCGCGGCTGACGTGCATCAGGCCGAACTCGCGGATGCCCGGCGAGTCGATCAGGTCACCACCGTTGGGGAAGTGGTACAGCCGTGCCGTGGTGGTGGTATGGGTACCCTGGCCGGACCACTCCGACAGGTCGCCAACGCGCGTGTCGGCGGCGGGCAGCAGGCTGTTGACCAGCGAGGATTTGCCCACGCCGGATTGGCCGACGAACACGCTGATATGGCCGTCGAGGGTCTCCTGCAGGCGCTGCATGCCATCGCCGTGGTGGGCCGAGACCTCCAGCAGCGGGTAGCCCAGGCCACGGTAGACCTCGAGCATCGCATGGAGGGTCGGACCGTTCTCGTCGTCGATCAGGTCGGCCTTGTTCAGCAGCAGCAGCGGGCGGATACCGGCATGCTCGGCGGCTACCAGGTAGCGGTCGATCAGGTTGGGGTGCGGCTCGGGCGCCGGGGCGAAGACGATGACGATCAGGTCGACGTTGGCCGCTACCGGCTTGAGCTGGCCGTGGTTGTTCGGTCGGCACAGCTCGGTGCTGCGCGGCATCTGCGCGACGATCACGCCGATCCCCTGGTTGCCGGCGCGCCAGACCACGCGGTCGCCGGTGACCAACGCCGGCAGGTTGGCCCGCAGGTGGCAGCGGAAGACCTGGCCGGCGGCCTCGCCGTCCTGGGCCTCGACCTCGACCTGCACGCCGAAGTGGGCGATCACCAGGCCAAGCTGCTCAGGCCCCAGGTCGCCACCTTCCAGCTCCTGCAGCACGTGCTGCTCGCGTTTGGCGGCGCGGGCGGCGCGCTCGCCCTGGATCTTTTCGATGCGCCAGTTCTGGCGGCGGTTGAGCTGGCGTTTGGCCATGAGGGTTCCGTGTCGGCGGGGCAGAAAGAAAACGGCGGGCAGTTTAGCACGGCGTGCCCACGAGCCGCCCTGCTAGGCTAATATGACGGGCTATTCGAGGAGCCTTTTCATGCAGAACCCACAGAACCTGATCTGGATCGATCTGGAGATGACCGGCCTGGATCCGGACAACGACGTCATCATCGAGATGGCCACCATCGTCACCGACAGCGAGCTGAACACCCTGGCCGAAGGCCCGGTGATCGCCATTCATCACAGCGATGAGGTGCTGGCGCGCATGGACGAGTGGAACACCCGCACCCACGGCGCCTCGGGCCTGACCCAGCGTGTGCGCGAGAGCAAGGTGAGCATGGCGCAGGCCGAGGCGCAGACCATCGCTTTCCTCGAGCAGTGGGTGCCGAAGGGCAAGTCGCCGATCTGTGGCAACAGCATCTGCCAGGACCGCCGTTTTCTCTATCGCCACATGCGTGAACTGGAAAACTACTTCCACTATCGCAACCTCGATGTCTCCACGCTCAAGGAGCTGGCCGCACGCTGGGCGCCGGATGTGCGCGACAGCTTCAAGAAGGGCAGCACCCACCTGGCGCTGGATGACATCCGCGAGTCGATTGGTGAGCTGCGCCACTATCGCGAGCACTTCATCAAGGTCTGACCTTGCCGTGCGCCGACGATCGTCGGCGCGCCCCCTTTTGGTGCCCCGCGCGACTGGGTAGACTGCGCGCCTTTCCCGCACGGACCTGCACCATGTTGCTGATGCTCTACCTCATCGCCATCACCGCCGAAGCCATGACTGGCGCCCTGTCCGCCGGCCGTCGCGGCATGGACTGGTTCGGCGTGGTGCTGATCGCCTGCGTTACCGCGCTCGGTGGCGGCTCGGTGCGCGACGTGCTGCTCGGGCATTACCCGCTGACCTGGGTGAAGCATCCGGAGTACCTGGTGCTGACCAGTTTCGCGGCGCTGCTGACCATCTTCATCGCGCCCTTGATGCGCCACCTGCGGTCGCTGTTCCTGGTGCTCGACGCCCTGGGGCTTGTGGCGTTCACCCTGATTGGTTGCATGACTGCTCTGGAAATGGGGCAGGGGTTCCTGGTCGCTTCGATCAGCGGGGTAATCACCGGGGTGTTTGGTGGCATCCTGCGGGATATCTTCTGCAACGATATTCCGCTGGTGTTTCGGCGTGAGCTCTATGCCAGTGTGTCGTTCGCGGCGGCTTGGTTCTACCTGGGGTGTGTTTACTTCAACGTGCCGGCGGAGCAGGCCATGTTGCTGACGCTGTTTGGTGGTTTTCTGGTGCGGTTGTTGGCTATTCGGTTTCATTGGGAGATGCCGAAATTTCATTACAATGATCAACAGTAAATTAGCGCTGGGCTTTGAGGGGTTCGGTTATCCCTGTGGGAGTCGGCTGGTCGCCGGGAGCTTATAACTTAACTACACTGCCAGTGGTCCAATAGTTGGTTCATGTCTGTTGATCTTGATCTTGATCTTGCTTCTAAGTGCGCGATAGTTCAGGCGACGCCAATTGCGACTTCAGGAGGCCGAGCGGAGTTCTTGCGGAGGGAGGTGACGGGCATGGATGCCCGTCAAGCGCTGCGCCCCAGGATGGGGCGTTCAGCGCGGTCCTCCCGGGAGCAAGAACGGAGCGAGGGAACCCCGGAGCGAAGCGTAGGGGCCGGATGAATGGAGCGATGTACGGGTCACCCACATGGGTTACACAAAAGTTCACTCACATAGGTGACAACACCTTGAGTGTTACATAACCATCAGTGGCATCTCGCACATCGACCCTGCCAAGGATGATGGGACCGAAAATAACATCCCAGACGCCATCCCCAACCTGCTCCAGGCCAATGGTCTGGTGCTTGAGCACATAACCTACGTAGATCCTCAAGCCGCGGCGGTTGATGATGCCGCAGCTATCCGCTGGCAAGCTCTCAATATGGCTGGGATAGGTCATCTCGGGGAGTTTTTCAGGGAATGGGCGCGGCGAGGGTTGGTAGCAAGACGCCGGTGTTTTCTGCTTCAACGCTTCATGCAAGCGCTCGTGATTGTAGTGCTGCCGGAAGCGATCAAAGTGCCGTTGTTGAGCCTCCCAGGCCACTGCCGGCGGCGATGGTAGCGTGCTTTTGAGCGTCCGATGCATGCGTTCGTGGCGGCCATTTTGTTCAGGCCGACCAGGCGCAATGCGCTCGGGAATGATGCCTAGACGCAGCCACCAGATCGACAGCTGGGAAAGTCCCGCACGCCCCTTACTGGCAAACGGCACACCGTTATCGGTACGAATCCGCTCAGGCAGGCCATTCTCCCGGAACACTTGGGTGAAAACGGCCTGCGTTTCCAGAAGATTGGTGTTGGGCATGCTGTGGCAGGCGAGCAGGAAGCGACTGGCGTGATCCATGATCGTCAGCGGATAGCACCAGACGCCTGCACCTGTCAGAAATTGGCCTTTGTAGTCCGCACTGAACAGTTGGTTAGGCGACTCTGCCTTCTCCAGGGGCTTGGGATAGACCGCTACCCGCTGACGTAAGCGGCGTGGTTTGACCAACTCGGCCTTCTTGAGGATGTTGTAGATCGCTGTCTTCGACGGCGGCGCCTGATCAGGGAAACGCTCCTGCAGCGCAGCCTGGATCTTTTTCGGACCCGGTTCCGTTTCGCCTCGACTGCGCAGTTCGATAATGGCTTCGCGAACTGCAACAGGCACGATCCAGTCCTGGGTCAACCGGCGGCGGCTGCGTTCTTCCAGCCCCGAAGGCCCCTCTTTCTCATATCGCTCGACCCATTTGTAGCCGGTCTTTCGGCTGATCTCGTAGGCCTGGCACAGGGCGCTGAAGCTGGGCGCCCCCTGTAGGTAATCCGCGATGAAAAGCATTTTCAGGTCCATAGGTTTCAGCTCTCGCCAAGGCATGGTCAGATCCTCGAAAACCGACCCTGCCAGTTAAAGACTGTTACCTATGTGCGTGAACTGATTTGTAACCCATGTGGGTGAGTCATACCGCGAGGATTTTTTGGTTCCTTTTTGATCCTTCAAAAAGGGACCCGCCGTAAGGGCGGAAAGGTGACTTTGCGTCACCATCGCAAATGAATGCGCATATAACTTTTAAAACAGACTATTTAAAAGTCAAAGTCAAAGTCAAAGTCAAAGTCAAAGTCAAAGTCAAAGTCAAAGTCAAAGTCAAAGTCAAAGTCAAAGTCAAAGTCAAAGTCAAAGTCAAATGCGATCGGTGTGGGTTTTTACAGTTGTAAGCACATTCATTAGCTATACTGACGCACAGTCACCTTTTCGCCCTTACGGCGAGTCCCTTTTTGAAGGATCAAAAAGGAACCAAAAAATCCTCGCTCCATTCATCCGGCCCTACGCTTCGCTCCGGGTCCCCTCACTCCGGCCTTGCTCCCGGGAGGACCGCGCTGCAGGGCCCATCCTGGGCCCCAGCGCTTGACGGGCTCCATGCCCGTCACCTCCCTCCGCAAGGCCTGCGTTCGGCCTCCTGAAGTCGCGAAGTTACGGGCGGCGCCTGGGATGGCGCAGCTGTCGCTAGTGGGCTGCGGGGTTAATCTTCTGATCGCAAAAGCAAAAGCCAAAGGCAGCAAGCGTCAAAGGGCGTCGTGGCGAGCCAGCGCCCACTCCACGTGCTCGCGTACCAGCTCCGAAGGATCATCCCGCCGCGCGTTGAGCGCTTCCAAGACGGGAATGGTCGAAGGCGCATTCCCCAGCCCCACCGCCAGGTTACGCAAAAACCGCTCATACCCCGCCCGCCGCAGGGGCGAACCCTCGGTGCAGCCGAGAAAACGCTTTTCATCCCACAGGAACAGCTCGGCCAGCTCGATATTGTCCAGCCCCCGGCGGGGCATGAAGTCGTCTTCGGTTGTGGTCTTGGCGAAACGGTTCCAAGGACAGACGATCTGGCAATCGTCGCAACCGAACACCCGGTTACCAATCAATGGCCGCAGTTCCAGTGGAATGGCACCGCGCAATTCGATAGTCAGGTACGAAATGCAACGCCGCGCATCGAGCTGGTAAGGCCCAACAAAAGCCTGGGTCGGACAGATGTCCAGGCACGCCTGGCAGCGCCCGCAATGGTCGCTACCTTGCACGCCATCAATCGGCAGCGGCAGGTCGACGAACAGCTCGGCCAGGAAGAAATAGCTGCCGGCCTTGCGGTTGAGCAACAGGGTGTTCTTGCCGATCCAGCCCAGGCCGGCCTCCTGGGCCAGGGCCTTCTCCAGCACCGGGGCGCTGTCGACGAAGGCACGGTAGCCAAAGGGGCCGATGGCCTCCTGGATGCGATCGGCGAAGTGCTGCACGCGTTTGCGCACCAGCTTGTGGTAATCGCGGCCCAGGGCGTAGCGCGAGATGTAGGCCTTTTCCGGCTCCGCCAGGCGCTTGGCCATCTGCGTGTCGCCGGGCAGGTAGTCCATGCGCAGCGAAAGCACCCGCAGCGTGCCGGGGATCAGCTCGGCCGGGCGCGAGCGCTTGTGGCCATGGTCGCCCATGTACTCCATCTCGCCGTTGTAGCCGGCAGCCAGCCAGCGCTGCAGGTGCTGTTCGTGCTCGCCAAGGTCGACGCCGGCGATGCCGACATGGGCAAAACCGAGTTCGCGGCCCCAATCCTTGATCGATTGGGCCAGTGTGGCGATGTCTGGGAGATTGGCGGACATGGATGAACAAGCATTACGAGCGGAGGTGCGTATAATTCTGCCAGACATCGGAGCCTTTGACCCCATGCCTCAGACCAAACACCCCCCATTACTGCTGAGTAGCCTGACCTTGGCCGGGCTGCCGCCCCGCGCCGCCGATGCCCACAAGGGCGATTTCGGCCATGTGCTGGTGATTGGCGGCGACCTGGGCACCGGCGGCGCAGTGATGCTCAGCAGTGAGGCAGCGCTGCGTTGCGGCGCCGGCCTGGTCAGCGTGGCGACCCGTGCCGAGCACGTCGGCGCAGGGCTGGCCCGCCTGCCGGAGGTGATGTGGCAGGGCGTGAGCTCAGCCAACCAGCTGCTTGGCCCGCTCGCACGGGCCTCGGTGCTGGTGGTCGGTCCCGGCCTGGGCCAGGCGGCCTGGGGCCGCAGCCTGCTGTCGGCGGTGAGCCATGCGCACCTGCCGCAGGTGTGGGACGCCGACGCCCTCAATCTGCTGGCCGCTGCGCCACTGGCGTTGCCCAGCGGCAGCATCCTCACCCCGCACCCGGGCGAGGCGGCGCGGCTGCTGGGCATCTCCACCGAGGCGGTGCAGGCCGACCGGCCGGGCGCCGCGCGCAAGCTGGCGCGGCGCTACGCTAGCGTCTGCGTGCTCAAGGGCGCGGGCACGCTGGTGGCCGACCCGGCCGGGCAACTGGCGCAGTGCGGGCGAGGGCACCCGGCCATGGCTGGTGCCGGGTTGGGCGATGTGCTTACCGGTGTGCTGGCGGCGTTGCTGGCCCAGGGGCTGGACGCCTGGCAGGCCGCGTGCCTGGGGGTATGGTTGCATGCCTGCGCGGGCGAGCGCCAGGGTGTCAAAGGTAGAGGGCTGGCGGCCAGTGATCTGGTCCCGGTCATTAGAGCGTTATTGGAGGAGCATTCAGCGTGTCAGGTGTAACCCTGTTTCTGGCCGACGAGCCAGCCACCGTCGCCTTTGGCGCCAAGCTGGCCGAAGTGACCAAAGGTCATGGCGTGATCTTTCTCGAAGGCGACCTGGGCGCCGGCAAGACCACGCTGTCCCGTGGCCTGATCCGCGGCCTGGGCCACGACGGCCCGGTGAAAAGCCCGACTTTCACCGTGGTCGAACCCTACGAGATCGGCGACATCCGCGCCTTCCATTTCGACCTCTATCGTCTGGTCGATCCGGAGGAGCTCGAGTACCTGGGCATTCGCGACTATTTCGAGGGCGATGCGCTGTGTCTGTTCGAATGGCCGGATAAAGGCGCGGGCGTTTTGCCAAAGCCCGACCTGACCATTACCATAAGCCCGCAAGCGGGCGGACGTTCGCTGAACCTGTCGCCGCAGGGGGCACGCGGCGAAGCCTGGTGTGCCGTTCTGGCCAAAGAATTCAAACAGTAAGTGGGGAAAGGTATGCGCATACGCGCACTGGTCGCCGTCGTTGGGCTGCTGCTGACCGCGGTGACCGTTGACGCTCTGGCCGTCACTCAAGTCAAGAGCATGCGCCTGTGGCGCGCTCCGGACAACACGCGGCTGGTCTTCGACCTGTCCGGGCCTGTGCAGCACAGCGTCTTCACCCTGACCGCACCCGATCGCCTGGTGATCGACATCAACGGCGCCACGCTGGGTGCGCCGCTGAACGTTTCCACCTCGAACACGCCGATCACCAGCGTGCGCTCGGCCCAACGCACGCCCACCGACCTGCGGGTGGTGGTCGACCTGAAAAAGGCCGTCTCGCCCAAAAGCTTCGTCCTGGCGCCGAACGCCCAGTACGGCAACCGCCTGGTGGTCGACCTGTACGACCAGGAAGCTGACGCTATCGCCGCCAGCAACCCGACCCCGCCACCGACGCCGCAGCCTCCGGCCACCACGCCGGCGGTGCCGGTCACCCCGGCGCAGCCGGCGATCAAGCTGCCGCCGGCGCCGGCCGGCAAGCGTGACATCGTGGTCGCCATCGACGCCGGTCACGGTGGCGAAGACCCGGGCGCGTCCGGCTCGCGCGGCCAGCACGAGAAAGACATCGTGCTGGATATCGCCAAGGAGCTGCAGCGCCAGATCAACTCCGAGAAGGGCTACCGCGCCGAGCTGACCCGTACCGGCGACTACTTCATCCCGCTGCGCAAGCGCACCGAGATCGCCCGCAAGAAGGGCGCCGACCTGTTCGTCTCGATCCACGCCGACGCCGCGCCGTCCAAGGCCGCCTTCGGCGCCTCGGTGTTCGCCCTGTCCGACCGTGGCGCCACCTCCGAGACCGCCCGTTGGCTGGCCGACACGGAAAACCGCTCCGACTTGATCGGCGGTGCCGGCAACGTCAGCCTCGACGACAAGGACCGCATGCTGGCCGGTGTGCTGCTCGACCTGTCGATGACCGCCACCCTCAGCTCCAGCCTCAACGTCGGCCAGAAGGTGCTGGGCAACATGGGCCGGGTTACGCCGTTGCACAAGCAACGTGTGGAACAGGCCGGGTTCATGGTGCTGAAATCGCCGGACATTCCGTCGATCCTGGTCGAGACCGGCTTCATCTCCAACGCCAACGAGGCCGCCAAGCTGGCGACACGTAGCCACCAGCAGGCACTGGCGCGCTCGATCCACACCGGCGTGCGCCAGTTCTTCCAGCAGAACCCGCCACCGGGCACCTACATCGCCTGGCTGCGCGACAGCGGCAAGATCGCCCAGGGGCCGCGTGAGCACACCGTGCGTCCCGGCGAGACCCTGGCGATGATCGCGGTGCGCTACCAGGTCAGTGTCGCCAGCCTGCGCAGCAGCAACAGCCTGAAAACCGACGAGCTGAAGGTCGGCCAGCACCTGGATATCCCCACCACCGCCCTGGCGTCCCAGCAATGAGTGGCGGTTCGCGTATCCAGCTGCTCAGCCCGCGGCTGGCCAACCAGATCGCCGCCGGCGAGGTGGTCGAGCGCCCCGCGTCGGTGGCCAAGGAGCTGCTGGAAAACAGCCTCGACTCCGGTGCCCGGCGCATCGAGGTCGAGGTCGAGCAGGGTGGCGTGAAGTTGCTGCGGGTGCGCGACAACGGCAGCGGCATCGCCCCGGACGACCTGCCGCTGGCCCTCGCGCGCCACGCCACCAGCAAGATCCGCGAACTGGAGGACCTCGAAGGCGTGCTCAGCCTCGGTTTTCGCGGCGAGGCCCTGGCCTCGATCAGCTCGGTGGCGCGCCTGACCCTGACCTCGCGTACCGCCGACGCCAGCGAAGCCTGGCAGGTGGAAACCGAAGGGCGCGAGATGACGCCGCGGGTGCAGCCTGCCGCGCATCCGGTCGGCACCTCGGTCGAAGTGCGCGACCTGTTTTTCAACACCCCGGCCCGACGCAAGTTTCTCAAGGCCGAGAAGACCGAGTTCGATCACCTGCAGGAAGTGATCCGGCGCCTGGCGCTGGCGCGCTTTGATGTCGGCTTCCACCTGCGCCACAACGGCAAGACCATCTTCAGCCTGCACGAAGCAGCCGACGAGATGGCCCGCGCGCGACGCGTGGGCACCATCTGTGGTCCGGGCTTCCTCGAACAAGCGCTGCCGATCGACGTCGAGCGCAACGGCCTGCGGCTGTGGGGCTGGGTCGGCCTGCCGACCTTCTCGCGCAGCCAGGCCGACCTGCAGTACTTCTTCGTCAATGGCCGCGCCGTGCGCGACAAGCTGGTCGCCCACGCGGTGCGCCAGGCCTATCGCGACGTGCTGTTCAATGGCCGGCACCCGACTTTCGTACTGTTCCTCGAGTGCGACCCGACCGGGGTGGACGTCAACGTACACCCGACCAAGCACGAGGTGCGCTTCCGCGAAGGGCGCACGGTCCACGACTTCCTTTATGGCACCCTGCACCGCGCCCTGGCCGACGTGCGTCCGGAGGACCAGCTCGCCGCGCCCGCCGCGACCAGCGAGATGCTTCGCCCTAGCGGTCTGCAGGCCGGCGAGTTCGGCCCGCAGGGCGAGATGCGCCTGGCCTCGCCAGTGCTCGAGCAGCCCCAGGGCGAGGCGCGGCCGGCCTTTTCCTCCGGCGGTTCTGGCGCCGGCTATCAGTACCAGTACACCCCGCGCCCCGCGCAGCCGGTCAACGTCGGCGAGGCCCAGGCGGTCTACCGCGAGTTCTACGCGCCGCTGGACAACGCTACCGCCACGCCAAACGCGCTGCCGGAAAGCCAGGGCGACATCCCGCCGCTGGGCTACGCCCTGGCGCAGCTCAAGGGTATCTATATCCTTGCCGAGAACGCCGTCGGCCTGGTGCTGGTGGACATGCACGCCGCCCATGAGCGGATCATGTACGAGCGTCTGAAGGTGGCCATGGCCAGCGAGGGCCTGAGCGGCCAGCCGCTGCTGGTGCCCGAGTCGCTGGCGCTGAGCCAGCGCGAGGCCGATTGCGCCGAGGAGCACGCCCAGTGGTTCCAGCGCCTGGGCTTCGAGCTGCAGCGCCTGGGCCCGGAAACCCTGGCGATCCGCCAGATCCCGGCGCTGCTCAAGCAGGCCGAGGCTAACCGTCTGGTCCAGGACGTGCTTGCCGACCTGATGGAATACGGCACCAGCGACCGTATCCAGGCGCACCTGAACGAACTGCTCGGGACCATGGCCTGCCACGGCGCGGTGCGCGCCAATCGGCGCCTGGCCATCCCGGAGATGAACGCGCTGCTGCGCGACATGGAGAACACCGAGCGCAGCGGCCAGTGCAACCATGGCCGGCCGACCTGGACCCAGATGGGCCTGGACGACCTGGACAAGCTGTTCCTGCGGGGCCGATAAGATGAGCGCAAAACCCCCGGCGATATTCCTCATGGGACCGACTGCGGCCGGCAAGACCGACCTTGCCATCGAGCTGACCCAGGTGCTGCCCTGCGAGCTGATCAGCGTCGATTCGGCGTTGGTCTATCGCGGCATGGATATTGGCACTGCCAAACCTTCGAAAGAGATCCTGGCCGCTCATCCGCATCGGCTGATCGACATTCTTGACCCGGTCGAAAGCTATTCGGCCAAGCAGTTCTGCACCGACGCCCTTGAAGCCATGGCCGAGATCACCGCGCGCGGCAAGATCCCGCTGCTGGTGGGCGGCACCATGCTCTATTACAAGGCCCTGGTCGATGGTCTGGCTGACATGCCACCGGCCGACGCCGCCGTGCGCGCCGAGCTCGAGGCGCAGGCAAGTGCGCTGGGGCTGGCTGAATTGCATCGGCAACTGGCCGAAGTCGACCCGGAATCAGCCGCGCGCATCCATCCGAATGACCCGCAGCGTCTTATCCGCGCGCTCGAGGTATACCGGGTGAGCGGCGAGAGCATGACCGCCCACCGCCAGCGTCAATTCGCGGAAAGTCGCGACGCAGACGCAGGCGCGAACGGGCATTTGCCCTATACTGTCGCGAGTTTGGCGATTGCTCCTACAGATCGTCACATTTTGCATCAGCGAATTGCGCTACGATTTTCGCAGATGCTGGAACAGGGCTTCGTCGATGAGGTCCGATCGCTGCGTGCCAGAAGTGACTTGCACGCGGGGCTGCCGTCTATACGGGCAGTGGGCTATCGACAGGTCTGGGATTATCTCGACGGTCAGCTGACTGAGAATGAGATGCGTGAACGCGGTATCATTGCCACGCGCCAGCTGGCCAAGCGGCAGTTCACCTGGTTGCGCGGCTGGGAAGGCGTGCACTGGCTGGATAGCCTGGCCTGCGACAATCTGTCCCGCACCTTGAAATACCTTGGGGCCGTCTCCATATTGAGCTGAGTCCCTGCTTATAGCCGTCTATTCTTACGAAAAACGGCATGAATCATCGAATTTCCAGTTTTTCTACTATTGATCCTTACAGGAGTGCGGCATATGTCAAAAGGGCATTCGCTACAAGACCCTTACTTGAACACCTTGAGAAAAGAAAAAGTCCCGGTTTCGATCTATCTGGTCAACGGGATCAAGCTGCAGGGCCAGATCGAATCCTTCGACCAGTTCGTCGTGCTGCTGAAGAATACCGTCAGCCAGATGGTCTACAAGCACGCCATTTCGACCGTCGTCCCGGCACGTCCGGTTCGCCTGCCAAGCCCGACCGATGCCGAGCACGGTGACAGCGAGCCAGGCAACGCTTGAAAATAGTAGGAGCCTGCATTGTTCTTTGAGCGCCACGGTGGTGGTGAGCGAGCGCTGCTCGTTCACTTGGAAGGTCAGAACCCTGAGGCGCGCGAAGACCCGCAGGAGTTTCAGGAGCTGGCGCTGTCGGCCGGAGCCGATATCGTTTCGCTGGTAACAGTGGCGCGGCATCAGCCCACCGCCAAGTTTCTGATCGGCAGCGGCAAGGTCGAGGAGCTACGCGACCTGGTCCATTCGGCCGAAGCCGATCTGGTGATTTTCAATCACACCCTCACGCCCAGCCAGGAACGCAACCTCGAACGTGTCTTCGAGTGTCGCGTGCTGGACCGTACCGGGCTGATTCTCGATATCTTCGCCCAACGGGCGCGTACTCACGAAGGCAAGCTGCAGGTCGAACTGGCCCAGCTCGAGCACATGAGCACGCGGCTGGTGCGCGGCTGGACCCACCTTGAGCGACAGAAAGGTGGTATTGGCCTGCGCGGCCCGGGCGAGACCCAGCTGGAAACCGACCGCCGCCTGCTGCGGGTGCGTCTGCGCCAGATCAAGGCACGCCTTGAGAAGGTGCGCAGCCAGCGTGAGCAGGCCCGTCGCGGGCGCAAACGCGCGGACATTCCGTCGGTTTCGCTGGTGGGCTACACCAACGCCGGCAAGTCGACCTTGTTCAACGCCCTGACGCAATCCGACGTGTATGCCGCGGACCAGTTGTTCGCCACCCTCGACCCGACCTTGCGCCGGCTCGAACTGGCCGACCTGGGACCGATCGTGCTGGCCGACACCGTGGGCTTCATTCGCCACCTGCCGCACAAGCTGGTCGAGGCATTTCGGGCTACGCTCGAAGAGTCGAGCAACTCCGACCTGCTGCTGCACGTGATCGACGCCCATGAGCCCGAGCGCATGGAGCAGATCGAGCAGGTGCTGGCGGTATTGGGTGAGATCGGGGCCGAGAGCTTGCCGATCCTCGAGGTCTATAACAAACTCGACCTGCTCGAAGATGTCGAGCCGCAGATCCAGCGCGATGCCGATGGCAAGCCGCAGCGGGTCTGGGTATCGGCACGCGATGGTCGAGGCCTGGAGCTGGTTGGCCAGGCGATTGCCGAGTTGCTGGGGGACGACCTGTATGTCGGAACCCTGTGCCTGGAGCAACGGTTTGCCCGCCTGCGCGCGCAATTCTTTGCCCTGGGTGCCGTGCAGAGTGAAGAGCATGATGAAGAAGGGCGCAGCCTGCTGAGCGTGCGACTGCCCAGGGTCGAGTTGAATCGCCTGGTCAGCCGCGAAGGCATGGAGCCGCAAGTGTTTGTCGAGCAACACACTTTGCAATAAATGCCCGTCGAGGTCGTCGGGCAGCGGTGACAGGCATTCTGTAGCATTGGACGGCGCGCCGTGGGCGCGTCTTTGCTTTATCAGATGGAGAGCGCTATGGCTTGGAACGAGCCGGGTGGCAACTCGAACAATCAGGATCCCTGGGGCGGTCGCCGTAACGGCGGCGGCGGTGGTGGCGACAAGAAAGGTCCACCGGATCTCGACGAGGCCTTCCGCAAGCTGCAGGACAGCCTGAACGGCATGTTCGGCAGTGGCAAGAAACGCGGTGGCGGTGGCGACCGCAATATCGGCAAGGGCGGCAGCTATGGCTTGCTGGGTATCGGCCTGGCGGTGCTGGCGGCCATCTGGCTGTACAACGCCGTGTACGTGGTGGACGAGCAGGAGCAGGCCGTGGTGCTGCGCTTCGGCAAGTACTACGAGACCGTCGGTCCCGGCCTGAACATCTACTTCCCGCCGATCGACCGCAAGTACATGGAAAACGTGACTCGCGAGCGGGCTTACACCAAGCAGGGCCAGATGCTCACCGAAGACGAGAACATCGTCGAGGTGCCGCTGACCGTGCAGTACCGCATCAGCAACCTGCAGGACTTCGTGCTCAACGTCGACCAGCCGGAAGTCAGCCTGCAGCATGCGACCGACAGCGCCCTGCGCCACGTGGTGGGTTCCACCTCGATGGACCAGGTGCTGACCGAAGGCCGCGAGCAGATGGCCGTGGACATCCGCGAGCGTCTGCAGCGTTTCCTCGACACCTACCGCACCGGTATCACCGTCACCCAGGTCAACGTGCAGAGCGCGGCAGCTCCGCGTGAAGTACAGGAAGCCTTCGACGACGTGATCCGTGCCCGTGAAGACGAACAGCGTGCGCGCAACCAGGCCGAGTCCTACGCCAACGGCGTGGTGCCCGAGGCCCGCGGTCAGGCGCAGCGCATCATCGAGGACGCCAATGGCTACCGCGATGAGGTAATCGCCCGTGCCAAGGGTGAGGCCGATCGCTTCACCAAGCTGGTTGCCGAGTACCGCAAGGCGCCGGACGTGACCCGTCAGCGTCTGTACCTGGAAACCATGCAGGAGGTGTACAGCAACTCCAGCAAGGTCATGGTGGCGACCAAGGACGGGCAGAACAACCTGCTCTACCTGCCACTGGACAAGATGGTCGAAGGCAGCCGCAACAGCACGCCAGCGCCGGTCAGCGGAGTTTCGCCGTCGGTCAACGACGCCGCCGCACGTGCCGCGCAGGACCTGCAACAACAACCGCCGCTGCGTTCCAGGGAGAGCCGCTGATGAGCAATAAATCGCTGTTCGCCCTGATTGGCGCCGTGGTGCTGGCGATCGTCGCCTGGAACTGCTTCTACATCGTCTCGCAGACCGAGCGCGCGGTATTGCTGCAGTTCGGCCGCGTGGTCAAGGCTGATGTCCAGCCCGGCCTGCACGTGAAGGTGCCGTACGTGAACCAGGTGCGCAAGTTCGATGCCCGCCTGATGACCCTCGACGCCCCGACCCAGCGTTTCCTGACCCTGGAGAAGAAGGCGGTGATGGTCGATGCCTACGCCAAGTGGCGGGTCAAGGACGCCGAGCGCTTCTACACCGCGACCTCGGGCATGAAGCAGATCGCCGACGAGCGTCTGTCGCGTCGTCTGGAAAGCGGCCTGCGTGACCAGTTCGGTAAACGCACCCTGCACGAAGTGGTGTCCGGTGAGCGTGACGCGTTGATGGCTGACATCACCGCTTCGCTGAACCGCATGGCCAGCAAGGAGCTGGGTATCGAAGTGGTCGACGTTCGCGTCAAGGCCATCGACCTGCCGAAGGAAGTCAACCGTAGCGTGTTCGACCGCATGAGCACCGAGCGTGAGCGTGAGGCTCGCGAGCACCGCGCCAAGGGTAACGAGCTGGCCGAAGGTATTCGTGCCGACGCCGACCGTCAGCGCCGCGTGCTGCTGGCCGAGGCGTATCGTGAAGCGGAAGAGACCCGCGGTGATGGCGACGCCCAGGCGGCCTCCATCTACGCCAAGGCCTACAGCCAGGACGCTGATTTCTATGCGTTCCACCGTAGCCTGCAGGCCTACCGCGAGAGCTTCTCGAGCAAGAGCGACGTACTGGTCCTGGACCCGAAGAACGAGTTCTTCCGTTACCTGGACAAGAGCAAGCCCTGATGCTGCTCTCATGACGGGGCGCCCCGTCTGGCAGCTAAAATGCCAGGCGGGGTGCATCCTGAATGAAAAGGGGTGTATGATGCGGCAGCCGGGAAATTCCCGGCTTTTTTGCGTCTGCAAGGTTGATCGGCCCATGGCTTGTTGACGGTTTGGTCAGGACGCAAGGCAATTCGAGGGTGTTGGGTACGGTGGTTGCGCTGGGATCGGTGCTGCCCGCTATTGTGCGCCAACGCCTGCTTTACTCACGGCTCGCCTGCGGGCAGGCCGCCCGGACCAGAGGGGAAATGGCGTAATGGCAACGGTAGACCGCTGGCTGCTGCCAGATGGCATCGAGGAAGTACTGCCACCTGAGGCCGCGCGCATCGAGATCGCGCGACGTCAGGTGTTGGACCTGTTCCAGAGTTGGGGTTACGAACTGGTCGTCACGCCGCATATCGAGTACCTGGAGTCGCTGCTCACCGGCGCCGGCCAGGACCTGGACCAGCGCACCTTCAAGGTCGTCGACCCACAGTCCGGCCGCCTGATGGGCTTCCGTGCCGACTTCACCCCGCAGGTGGCGCGTATCGACGCCCACACCTTGCGCCGTGAAGGCCCGAGCCGCCTGTGCTACGCCGGCAGCGTGCTGCACGCGCAACCGCGTGCCCTGTCCACCTCGCGCAGCCCGATCCAACTGGGCGCCGAGCTGTACGGCGACGCCAGCCCCACCAGTGATGTCGAGGTCATCAGCCTGATGCTCGCCACGCTGCAGCTGACCGATGTGCCGGATGTGCACATGGACCTTGGCCACGTCGGTATCTACCGCGGCCTGGCCCGCGCCGCCAACCTGTCTGGCGCGGTCGAGCAGCAGCTGTTCGACGCCCTGCAGCGCAAGGCGGTCGACGAAGTGCAGGCGCTCACCGCCGACCTGCCGAAGGACCTGGGCAACATGCTGCGCGCCCTGGTCGAGTTGTGCGGCGGCCGTGAAGTGCTGGCCGAGGCCCGTGTGCGCCTGGGCCGTGCCCCGGCCAGCGTGCTGGCGGCGCTGGACGACCTGCTGGCGATCGCTGATCGCCTGGCGTCGCGCTACCCGGACCTGCCGTTGTACTTCGACCTCGGCGAGCTGCGCGGCTACAACTATCACACCGGCGTGGTGTTCGCGGTGTTCGTGCCGGGCGAAGGTCAGTCGATCGCCCAGGGCGGTCGCTACGACGACATCGGCGCCGATTTCGGCCGGGCACGCCCGGCCACCGGATTCTCCACGGATTTGAAGACCCTGGTCACACTGGGGCGAGCGGAGGTCGTATTGCCTGCTGGCGGCATCTGGATGCCCGACAGCAGCGATGCGGCCCTCTGGCAGCAAGTCTGCCAGTTGCGCAACGAAGGCCAGCGTGTGGTCCAGGCCCTGCCTGGCCAGCCGTTGAGTGCTGCCTTCGAAGCGGATTGTGATCGGCAATTGATTCAGCAAGACGGGCGCTGGCAGGTTCTGCCGCTGACCCATTGAGATTCTTCGCCGGCAGTGGGCCGGCAACCAAGTTGCGTGAATGAGGACAAGTGTTATGGGTAAGAATGTCGTCGTCCTGGGCACCCAGTGGGGTGATGAGGGCAAAGGCAAGATCGTCGATCTGCTGACCGAACATGCTGCCGCCGTAGTGCGCTACCAAGGTGGCCACAACGCGGGCCACACCCTGGTGATCAACGGTGAGAAGACCGTTCTGCACCTGATTCCCTCTGGCATCCTGCGTGAAGGCGTGCAGTGCCTGATCGGCAACGGCGTGGTCGTTGCTCCTGACGCCCTGATGCGTGAAATCACCAAGCTGGAAGAGAAGGGCGTGCCAGTGCGCGAGCGCCTGCGCATCAGCCCGGCCGCCCCGCTGATCCTGTCGTACCATGTGGCCCTCGACCAGGCCCGTGAGAAGGCCCGTGGCGAAGCCAAGATCGGCACCACCGGTCGTGGCATCGGCCCGGCCTACGAAGACAAGGTGGCCCGTCGCGGCCTGCGCGTCGGCGACCTGTTCCACCGCGAGCGTTTCGCCGCCAAGCTCGGTGAGCTGCTGGACTACCACAACTTCCAGCTGGTGAACTACTACAAAGAGCCGGCCATCGACTTCCAGCAGACCCTGGACGAGTGCATGGCCTACGCCGAGCAGCTCAAGCCGATGATGCTCGACGTCACCGCCGAACTGCACAACCTGCGCCGCGCCGGCAAGGACATCATGTTCGAAGGCGCCCAGGGCTCGCTGCTGGACATCGACCACGGTACCTACCCGTACGTCACCAGCTCCAACACCACCGCCGGCGGCATCTCCACCGGTTCCGGCGTTGGCCCGATGTACCTGGACTACATCCTGGGCATCACCAAGGCGTACACCACTCGCGTCGGTTCCGGTCCGTTCCCGACCGAACTGTTCGACGAGACCGGCGCCACCCTGGCCAAGCGTGGTCACGAGTTCGGCTCGACTACCGGCCGCGCCCGTCGTTGCGGCTGGTTCGACGCCGTCATCCTGCGTCGCGCCATCGACGTCAACAGCATCTCGGGCATCTGCCTGACCAAGCTGGACGTACTGGACGGCCTGGAAACCATCAACATCTGCGTTGGCTACAAGAACGAGAACGGTGCCGTCATCGACGCGCCGTCCGATGCCGACAGCTACATCGGCCTGGAGCCGGTGTACGAAGAGATGCCGGGCTGGAGCGAGTCGACCCTGGGCGTGAAAACCCTGGAAGAGCTGCCGCAAGCCGCGCGCAACTACATCAAGCGTATCGAGGAGCTG
The DNA here is from genome assembly GCF_016861355.2 of Pseudomonas sp. RtIB026. Lineage (NCBI taxonomy): Bacteria > Pseudomonadati > Pseudomonadota > Gammaproteobacteria > Pseudomonadales > Pseudomonadaceae > Pseudomonas > Pseudomonas sp. RtIB026. The sequence goes on from NZ_AP023348.2 coordinate 1,324,428, forward strand.
GTCGGCGCGCCGATCGACATCATCTCGACCGGCCCGGACCGCAACGAGACCATCGTGCTGCGTCATCCGTTTGCCTGATCGGCCGCTTCGGTAGCTGATTGAACGCCGCGTTCCCGCAAGGGAACGCGGCGTTTTTGTTTCTGTATGGCAGTACTGTCGAGTCTCTGTGGGAGCGGGTTTACCCGCGAATGCGGCGGCGAATCCAGCATTGCATTCGCGGGTAAACCCGCTCCCACAGAGATGTTGCTTTGCTTTCAACTCTGTCACAGGTACAGATGCCGCCCGACCTGGCATTTTTACCTGCTGCCTTCGGCACAACCCTTGCTGTAAGAAGCTTCTGATGATGCCATCAAAGTAATGGCGCCAGAAACACGAGGGTTACAACGTGTCTGCCATCCTTTCACTGTTACGAAGCCGCCTCTTGCGGCCTGTGTTTGTTGCGCTTGGTATCGCTCTTCTGGTGCAGGTGCTGGTCGCCGTTGCACTGACACGGAGCACGGTCACCGCCCTGGAGGCCGATTTGGGGGCGCGCCTGGGCAACGACAGCCAGAAACTGGCCGCCGAACTCGAGCAGGCCGGGCAGGATGTCCGCGCCGGGCTCGACAGCCTGTCGGCCAGTACCCGCCAGCGCCTAAGCGCCGGCCTTTCCGAGCGGCTGCAGGCCGAGCAGCAGCAATTGCGCGCCACCTTGGAAAAGAACCTCAAGGATTCGGCCAACGACATGGCCGAGCTGCTGGCCTCGGTAGCGCCGCGGGCGATCTGGGACAACGACGTGCCGACGCTGTCGGACTTCGCCCGCCGTGCCCAGCGCAATCCCAACGTGCTGTTCGTCATCTATGACGACGCCCAGGGCCAGCACCTGACCCGCTACCTCAACCGGCAGAACCCGATCAACCAGGCGTTGATGGACAAGGGGCAGGGCGAGCGGGCGCTGGACAAGGTGCTGGATGCCGCACGCAAGGACCCGTCGGTGTACTACGTCGAGGCCTCGATCAACCCCAACGGTGCCGAGATCGGCAAGGTGCTGATGGGCGTCTCCACCGCGGGCGTCGACCAGGAGCTCAAGGCCCTCGACCAGCGCTTCGCCGCACTGATCGCCAGCGGCGAGCAACTGGTCGGCGACAGCCTGGTGGCTGCCGCCGCCGACAGCGGCAAGGCCCTGCGCGCGCGGTTGGAGACGGCCCAGAACAGCGCCACGGCGATGCAGGCCAATACCGCGCAGACCGTGCGCGATGCCGCCGCCGAGCTGCGCTGGCGCATCGGGCTGGGCCTGGTGCTGGTCGGGTTGGGCGTGCTGCTGGTGGTGGCGGTGGTGCTCGGGCGCCGGGTACTGAGCAAGCTCGGCCTGCTGATCGCCGCGCTGAACGACCTGGCCGCGGGCGAGGGCGACCTGACCAAGCGGGTCAAGCTCGACAGCCGTGACGAGATCGGTGACATGGCCTCGGCGGTCAACCGCTTCGTCGACAAGCTCCAGCCCATCGTTCGCGAGGCCGGTGAGGTGGCACAGCGCACTGGCGTGGAGATCGGCAGCATGGCCCAGCGCAACGCGGGGGCCGATGCTGCCGCTGCGCTGCAGCGCGACGAAGTGGCGGCCAGCCTGCGCGACCTGTCGAGCATGGCCGACGAGGCCCAGGCCGAGAGCCATGCCATGCAGGCGGCGTTGCAGCAGGTGGTGGACATTCGCCAGGCCACCGATGAGAACAGCCGCGCCTCTACCCAGCTGGCGCGGTTGATCGAGAACCTGGCCGGTGAGGTACAGACCGGCTCCCAGGTGATCGAGCGGCTGGCCAAGCAGAGCGAACAGATCGAGGTGGTGTTGACGGTGATCCATGGTATCGCCGAGCAGACCAATCTGTTGGCGCTGAACGCCGCCATCGAGGCGGCGCGGGCCGGGGAAACCGGGCGCGGCTTCGCCGTGGTGGCCGACGAGGTGCGGGCGCTGGCGAGCAAGACGCAGAGTTCGACCGGGGATATCCAGTCGCATATCGCCGCCTTGCAGCAGGGGGCCAAGGAGGCGGTGGCGACCATCAGCCAGGCTGGGCGCCAGGCCAGCGAGGGCCTGCTGGTGCTGCGCGACAACGAGCGGCGCCAGCAGTCGGTGCAGGCGGCAGTGGAACAGGTGCATGCGGCGATCGGCCTGGCCACCCGTGCGGCGGAGCAGCAGGCCAATGGCGCGCAGGCGGTACGTGGGCGGGTGGAGAACATCCATGCCCAGGCTGAGCGTTCGGCCGAGGTAGTGATGCAGACCACGGCCAGCAGCAAGGTGCTGGACGACCTGGCGGCGCAGTTGCGGGCCAGCCTGGGGCAGTTCAGGGCCTGATATTGCTCCTTTATAGCGCCTGCGTTGGGCAATGTCCGTTGCCGAACGCCCATGAAAAAGCCCTGCCGAAGCAGGGCTTTTCTTGTGTCAGGCTCAGCCCTTGTAGGCAGCGACCGACTTGGTGATCGCGGCACGGGCGGCGTCGGCGCCTTCCCAGCCTTCGATCTTGACCCATTTGCCCTTCTCGAGATCCTTGTAGTTCGCGAAGAAGTGCTCGATCTGCTGGATCAGCAGGGCTGGCAGGTCGGTGTATTCCTTCACGTCAACGTACAGCTGGCTCAGCTTGTCGTGCGGAACAGCGATGACCTTGGCGTCGCCGCCGCCGTCGTCGGTCATGTTCAGGATGCCGACCGGACGGGCGCGGATCACCGAGCCTGGGGCAACCGGGTACGGGGTAACGACCAGCACGTCCAGCGGATCACCGTCGTCGGCCAGGGTGTTGGGGATGTAGCCGTAGTTGGCTGGGTAGAACATCGGGGTGGCCATGAAACGGTCGACGAACAGGGCATCGCTGTCCTTGTCGATCTCGTACTTGATCGGCGCGTGGTTGGCCGGGATTTCGATGGCGACGTAGATGTCGTTCGGCAGGTCTTTGCCGGCTGGAATCTTGCTGTAGCTCATTGGGCAATGCCCCCGTGTTTGAACAAAAAAGTGGCGGCGATTATAGGCACATTCCCACGGTGGGTGCCACGTCCGGCCTGATGTGCGGGCGTTCAGGCGTGGCTTTCGCGGTAGTCCGGGTGTTCGGCCTGAAGGTGCATCAGACGCTCGAGCGGATCCTGGCGATAGAACAGCGACAACTGCTGGTAGACCTGCGGGTAAGCCTGGTGCAGCAGATCGGGGGCGCTGAAGAAGTATTCACTGGTGACGGCAAAGAACTCGGCAGGGTTTTCCGCTGCGTAGGGATCGATGGCCGTTTCGGCGTCCGGGTCGGCATCGAGCTGGCGATTCATCGCGTCATAGGCCTGCTGCATGGCCTGGGCCCAGTCCTCGACGCGCATGCCGTGGTGCAGGGGCGGCAGGCCGTTGGCGTCGCCGTTGAGCATGTCCAGCTTGTGCGCCAGCTCGTGGATCACCAGGTTGTAGGCTTCCCAGCCGCCGCTGGCCAGGACCCCGGGCCAGGCCAGGATCACCGGGCCTTGCTGCCAGGCTTCGCCACTGTGCTCGGCATCCCACACGTGCTCGACGCCGCTGGCGTCGCGGTGGCGCTGAGGGCTCTTGAAGTCGTCGGGGTAGAGGATGATCTCGTGGAAGCCCTGGTACCAGTTCAGCTCGCCCAGGTGCAGCAGCGGCAATTGGGCCTGGGCGGCGAGGAACAGGCGCTGCTCGTCGTCCAGCTCGACGCCCGGCAGGGTAGTCAGGTGCTTGTCATGCAGGAACAGCACGCTGGCTTCACGCAGCCAGCGGTCTTCCTCGTCGCTGATACCATCCAGCAGCGGCAGGCGCTCGCGGACCACCTGCCACATGCGCGGGTCGACTGGATAACGGGCCAGGGTGCGCCGGCGGCGCCAGGCGCTGAAGGACCACATGCGCCGCTCAGTGGGCCTTGGCCGTACGGCCCAGGCGACCGCGCAACAGGCCGAGGATCATCGGCACCAGCGACAGGATGATGATGGCGACGACCATCAACGACAGGTGCTGCTTGATGAACGGTACGTTGCCGAAGAAGTAGCCCAGGGTCACCAGGCCACCTACCCACAGCAGCGAGCCGGCCACGCTGAAGGCCAGGAAACGCGGGTAGTGCATGTGGGCGATACCGGCGACGAACGGCGCGAAAGTGCGCAGGATCGGCAGGAAGCGCGCCAGGGTGACGGTCTTGCCGCCATGGCGTTCATAGAACTCGTGGGTGCGCTGCAGGTAGTCCTGGCGGAAGATCTTCGAGTTGGGGTTGCGGAACAGGCGTTCGCCCGCCGTGCGCCCGATCACGTAGTTGGTGCTGTCGCCGAGGATCGCCGCAGTCATCAGCAGGCCGGCCAGCAGCACCGGGTCCATGCCGCCGCCAGCGGCCACGGCGCCGGCGATGAACAGCAGCGAGTCGCCCGGCAGGAACGGCATCACCACCAGGCCGGTCTCGCAGAAGATCACGGCGAAGAGGATGGCGTAGATCCAGGGACCGTAGTTGTTGACCAGCAGATCGAGGTAGGCATCGAGATGCAGGATGAGGGCCAGCGGGTTGAAATCCATGTACAGCACCTGTGTTCTTGACCCGCTACTACGGGCGCGCGATGACGGACAGCGCCATGGTTGGGGAAGGTTTACCGGCTAGGCGGGTAACTTTTCGCACATGACAGGAAGGGGATTATACGGCGAAGTCCGGATTGTGCCCGGAGAGTTTGTAGCGAGGGGTTACGACTCTTTCAGACCAGGCGCATTCTCTGTAGGAGCGGCCTTGTGCCGCGAAAGGGCTGCGGAGCAGCCCCGGCGATTGTTGGTGCATCCAAAATCCCGGGGCCGCTTCGCAGCCCTTTCGCGGCACAAGGCCGCTCCTACAGACGTACGTGTACGGTCATCTTGTATGCCGGTGGCCCGTGCATCGCTCAATCCTGACTGATCGGCAAGATATAGTTCTCAAACTCGGTGTCCTTGCGAAAACCCATGGACTCATAAGTCTTGCGCGCCACTTCGTTGTCGCTGCTGGTGGACACGCGCATGCGCACGGCGTTGGATTGCTTGGCCATCTTCTTGGCCTCGCGCATCAGGTTGTCCGCTACCAGCATGCGCCGTGAGTCCTCGGCCACGTAGATGTCATTGAGGATCCACACGCGCTTGAGTGACAGCGAGGAGAAGCTTGGGTAGAGCTGGCAGAAACCCAGCAACTTGCCGTCGTCGTCAACGGGCAGGGCGAGGTAGATGATCGATTCTTTGCGCTCGAGGCGCTTCTCGAGAAAGGATCGTGAGCTGTCCGGGTAAGGCAATTGCCCATAGAACTCGCGATATTTCACGAACAGCGGGGTGAGCAGGTCGAGGTGTTCCAAGGTTGCCTGGATGATGCGCATGGGCGGGCCTCTGAGTCCATTGGGGATACGGCGGATTGCCTGCAGCGTCCTCTGGCATGCTGCCTAAAGCAGGCCAGAAGCGCAATCCGCCTTCCGTGACATGTTGTTTACCCTTCACCGAGCAGGAAGTTTGAGCTTTTTCCGGCAGAGTCTTCACTGTCGATACTATGGACCTCTGCTTCGTCCTTCAGATTCACCCCCGAGAGCTGGCGTCGGCACGCTTCGCGCATCAGGTACAGCAGGCGGTGGGCGGCCATGCCGTAGCTCAGGCCTTCCAGGCGCACGTTGGAAATGCAGTTGCGGTAGGCGTCGGTCAAGCCGACCTTGGGCGCGTAGGTGAAGTACAGCCCCAGGCTGTCGGGCGAACTCAAGCCCGGGCGTTCGCCGATCAACATGACTGTCATGCGTGCGCCAAGCAGCTCACCGACTTCGTCGGCCACCGCGACCCGGCCTTGCTCCACCAATATAACCGGGGCGCTGGTCCAGCCATCGGCGGCGGCCTGCTCCTCGAAGCGGCTCAGGAAGGGCAGGGTGTGGCGGTGCACGGCCAACGCCGACAGACCATCGGCGACGACGATCGCCAGGTCTACGCCGCCGGGGTTGGCCTGGGCATGCTCGCGCAGGCGCTGCGCCGAGTCCTCGTGCAGGCGCCGGCCAAGGTCCGGGCGTTGCAGGTACTGGTGGCGGTCGCTGGCGGCGCTGTGCAGCAGCAGGCTGTCGCGGCCGCGCTCGCCAAGCTGCTGGCGCAGGCCAATGTGGTCGAACGGCAGGTGCACGGCATCGCGGGCCTGGGCGTGGGCGAACTGGAAGTCCAGCTGGGCGCCGGTCGGCAGGCTGATGCCGGTGCGGCCGAGGGCGATGCGCGCCGGGGTGAGGTTGCGCAGGGCCAGCCAGGGATTGTCCGGAGTGGGGGTGTGTCGTTCCATGGTCACCTCTAGGCCAGCTGTGCCAGGGCCTGGCGGAAGGCTGGCGGCAGGTTGTCGCCGAAGCGGATGCGGCCGTCGGCCTGGGTGAAGATGCCGGTGCGCTCCAGCCACGCCTCGAATTCCGGCCCGGGCTTCAGGCCCAGGGTCTGGCGCGCGTAGAGCGCGTCGTGGAACGAGGTGGTCTGGTAGTTGAGCATGATGTCGTCGGAGCCGGGGATGCCCATGATGAAGTTGATCCCGGCCACGCCCAGCAGGGTCAGCAGGGTGTCCATGTCGTCCTGGTCGGCCTCGGCGTGGTTGGTGTAGCAGATGTCGCAGCCCATCGGCACGCCCAGCAGCTTGCCGCAGAAGTGGTCCTCGAGACCGGCGCGGATGATCTGCTTGCCGTTGTACAGGTATTCCGGGCCGATGAAGCCGACCACTGTGTTGACCAGGAACGGCTTGAAGTGGCGGGCCACGGCGTAGGCGCGGGTCTCGCAGGTCTGCTGGTCGACGCCGTGGTGGGCGTTGGCCGACAACGCGCTGCCCTGGCCGGTCTCGAAGTACATCAGGTTCTGCCCGAGCGTGCCGCGCTTGAGCGACAGGCCAGCCTCGTAGCCTTCCTGGAGCACGTTGAGGTTGATGCCGAAGCCGGCGTTGGCCGCCTCGGTGCCGGCGATGGACTGGAACACCAGGTCCAGCGGCACGCCACGGTTGATCGCCTCGATCGAGGTGGTGACGTGGGTCAGCACACAGGACTGGGTGGGGATGTCGTAGCGCTGGATGATCGCGTCGAGCATCTCCAGCAGTGCGCAGATCGAGGCGATGCTGTCGGTGGCCGGGTTGATGCCGATCATGGCGTCGCCGTTGCCGTACAGCAGGCCGTCGAGGATGCTCGCGGCGATGCCGGCCGGTTCGTCGGTCGGGTGGTTGGGCTGCAGGCGCGTCGACAGCCGCCCGCGCAGCCCCATGGTGCCGCGAAAGGCGGTGACCACGCGGATTTTCTGCGCCACCAGCACCAGGTCCTGCACGCGCATGATCTTCGATACCGCCGCCGCCATTTCCGGCGTCAGGCCTGGCGCCAGGGCGCGCAGGCTGTGCTCGTCGGCCTGCTCGCCCAGCAGCCAGTCGCGCAGGCCGCCGACGGTCAGGTGGCTGACGGCGGCGAAGGCCTGCGCATCGTGGGTGTCGATGATCAGGCGGGTGACTTCGTCCTGTTCATAAGGAATCAGCGCCTCGCTGAGGAAGTGCTTGAGCGGGATGTTGGCCAGGGCCATCTGCGCCGCCACCCGCTCGCCGTCGTTGCTGGCGGCGACCCCCGCCAGGTAGTCGCCCGAACGCGCCGGGCTGGCCTTGGCCATCACCTCTTTGAGGCTGTCGAAGCGGTAGACCTGGTGGCCCACCGTATGCGTGAAACTTGCCATACAGAATCTCCAGGGCGCCGCAGGCCTGGCCTGCGGCGCAAGTCGGCGATCAGTGCAGGGCCTCTTCGGCCTTCTGGATCGCGGCGAATTCCTCTTCCGGGGTACCCGCCACCAGGTGGTGACGGCTGTAGAAAGCAAAGTAGGCAATTAATACTGCATAGATCACCGCAGCGCCAATCACCACCCGCGGATCGACCAGGAACCCGGCGACCACGGCGATGCAGGCCAGCACCAGGGCCACGCCCGAGGTGAAGATGCCGCCGGGGGTGCGGTACGGGCGCTCCATTTTCGGGCGACGGATACGCAGGGTGATGTGCGCGGCCATCATCAGCACGTAGGACAGCGTGGCGCCGAACACCGCCACCAGGATCAGCAGGTCGCCCTGGCCAGTCAGCGACAGGGCGAAGCCGATGATGCCGGGGATCACCAGGGCCAGTACCGGGGCCTTGCTCTTGTTGGTTTCCGACAGCTTGCGCGGCAGGTAGCCGGCACGGGAAAGCGCGAAGATCTGCCGCGAATAGGCGTAGATGATCGAGAAGAAGCTGGCGATCAGGCCGGCCAGGCCCACCAGGTTGACGAAACCGCCCATCCAGGTGGAGCCGCCGTAGGCCTTGGACAGCGCCTCGACCAGCGGGTTGCCCGAGGCTTTCAGAGCCTCTGAGCCAGCACCGCCGGGGCCGACCACCAGGATCAGCAGGGCGAAGGCCAGCAGCACCAGCATCGCGCCGATCAGGCCGCGGGGCAGGTCGCGTTTCGGGTTCTTGGTTTCTTCGGCGGCCAGCGGCACGCCCTCGACCGCGAGGAAGAACCAGATCGCGTAGGGAATCGCCGCCCACACGCCGACGTAGCCGAACGGCAGGAAGCTGCTGGCACCCACGGCGTCAGTCTTGGCGATGTCGAACAGGTTGGCTGCATCGAAATGGGGCACCATGCCGATCAGGAACACCGCCAGGGCGATGGCGGCGACGGCGGTGATGATGAACATCAGCTTCAGCGCCTCGCCCACCCCGAAGATGTGGATGCCGATGAACACGATGTAGAAGGCCAGGTAGATCATCCAGCCGCCGATACCGAACAGCGACTGGCAGTAGGCGCCGATGAACACGGCGATGGCTGCGGGGGCAATGGCGTACTCGATGAGGATCGCCGTGCCGGTGAGGAACCCGCCCCAGGGGCCAAAGGCGCTGCGGGCAAAGCCATAGCCGCCGCCGGCGGTAGGGATCATCGACGAAAGTTCGGCCAGGGAGAAGCACATGCACAGGTACATGGTGGCCATCAGCAGGGTGGCGAGGAACATGCCGCCCCAGCCACCCTGGGCCAGGCCGAAGTTCCAGCCGGCATAGTCGCCGGAGATCACGTAGGCCACGCCCAGGCCCACCAGCAGGACCCAGCCGGCGGCGCCTTTCTTCAGTTCACGTTGCTGGAAATAGTCCGATCCGACTTTTTCGAAGTCGACGGAGGAACTCGCCGGCGCGCTGCCGGAATGATCGCTTGGCATAGGGTTCACCTGTTGTTTTTCTTAGGTTGCCGGAGGGACTGCCGGCCACTGGTGATTCGTTTTGCAGGAAGCGGGCCAGAGCGGTTGATGCACGGGAACCGCCCTGGTTTCTGGTTTGTGCAGGTCTGGCCTCTTCGCGGGCAAGCCCGCTCCCACAGATTCGGCACTGATTTTGAATTTTATGCTGTATCTGTGGGAGCGGGTTTACCCGCGAAAAGGGCGACGCGGTTTAGAAGAAGCCCAGCGGGTTGATGTCGTAGCTCACCAGCAGGTTCTTGGTCTGCTGGTAGTGGTCGAGCATCATCTTGTGGGTTTCACGGCCGACGCCGGACTTCTTGTAGCCACCGAACGCGGCGTGCGCCGGGTACAGGTGGTAGCAGTTGGTCCACACGCGGCCGGCCTTGATACCGCGGCCCATGCGGTAGGCGCGGTTGATGTCACGGGTCCACACGCCGGCACCGAGGCCGAACTCGGTGTCGTTGGCGATGGCCAGGGCCTCGGCTTCGTCCTTGAAGGTGGTGACGCTGACCACCGGGCCGAAGATTTCTTCCTGGAACACGCGCATCTTGTTGTTGCCCTTGAGCAGGGTCGGCTGGATGTAGTAGCCGCTGGCCAGCGCGCCTTCGAGCTGCTCCACCTTGCCGCCGGTGAGCAGCTCGGCGCCTTCTTCCTGGGCAATCTTCAGGTACGACTGGATCTTCTCGAACTGCTGCTGGGATGCCTGGGCGCCGACCATGGTGTCGGTGTCCAGCGGGTCGCCGCGTTTGATCTGCAGGACCTTCTTCATCACCACTTCCATGAACTGCGGGTAGATCGACTCCTGCACCAGGGCGCGCGACGGGCAGGTGCATACTTCACCCTGGTTGAAGAACGCCAGCACCATGCCTTCGGCGGCCTTGTCGATGAAGGCAGGCTCGGCCTGCATGATGTCCTCGAAGTAGACGTTGGGCGACTTGCCGCCCAGCTCGACGGTGGACGGGATGATGTTCTCGGCGGCGCATTTCATGATGTGCGCGCCGACCGGGGTGGAGCCGGTGAAGGCGATCTTGGCGATGCGCTTGCTGGTGGCCAGGGCTTCACCGGCCTCGCGGCCATAGCCTTGCACCACGTTGAGCACGCCCTTGGGCAGCAGGTCGCCGATCAGCTCCAGCAGCACGGTGATGCCCAGCGGCGTCTGCTCGGCAGGCTTGAGCACCACGCAGTTGCCGGCGGCCAGGGCCGGGGCCAGCTTCCAGGCGGCCATCAGCAGCGGGAAGTTCCACGGGATGATCTGCCCGACCACGCCCAGTGGCTCGTGGATGTGATAAGCCACGGTGGATTCGTTGATCTCGGCGGCGCCGCCTTCCTGGGCGCGGATGCAGCCGGCGAAGTAGCGGAAGTGATCGACCGCCAGCGGGATGTCGGCGTTGAGGGTTTCGCGGATCGGCTTGCCGTTGTCCCAGGTCTCGGTGATGGCCAGCAGTTCGAGGTTCTGCTCGATGCGATCGGCGATGCGCAGCAGGACGTTGGAGCGGTCCTGCACCGAGGTGCGGCCCCAGGCGTCGGCGGCGGCATGGGCGGCGTCGAGGGCCTTTTCGATGTCTTCGGCGCTGGAGCGGGGGAACTCGGCGATCGCCTGGCCGTTCACCGGCGAGGTGTTGGTGAAGTACTCACCCTTTACCGGAGGAACGAACTCACCACCGATGTAGTTGCCGTAGCGGCTCTTGAAGGAAACCTTCGCGCCCTCGGTACCGGGATGTGCGTAACGCATGGTGTGTCTCCTGGTCGTTGTGATTGTTGCGGAGTTTCCTAGCGTAGAGCAAAGGTCGGGCCAGCGCCTGGAGGTCCTTGTGTATCAATGACTTGGGTCAAGGGCGGTAAGCGGTTGGCCATGCTCTGTGCCAAGGCCGGTACGGCCTGGGTGACACTTTGTACCGTTTGCGACACGGGTCGTGACCGCAGGGTCAGTGCACCATTGCAAAGCGTTCCCGCCTGGAGGATGCTGGCGACACGCTCTATCTGCGGAGAACAACTACAAATGCAGAGCAACCCGTTCAGCCGCCATGCCCAGCAAGTGCTCACGGTCGCCCACGGCCAGGCCAGCGGGCCGGGCAGCGACCCGTCGATCGCCCGCTCCTGGCTGCGCTGCCTGGAGGACTACCACCTCGACCCGGCACGGGCCCAGGCCCCGGTGGTGCTCGAGCACGGCCGCCTGCTGGAGAGCCGCGAGCGCCTGCGCCAGGTGCTGCAGATCGCCGACAACGAGATGAACAGCCTGCACCAGCAGCTCTCCGGCAGCGGGCACGCGGTGTTGCTGACCGACGCCCGCGGGGTGATCCTCAACTGCGTCACCGCTCCCGGCGAGCGGCGCATCTTCGAGCGCGCCGGGCTGTGGCTTGGCGCCGACTGGAGCGAAGCCCGCGAGGGCACCAACGGCATCGGCACCTGCCTGGTCGAGCGCCAGGCCCTGACCATTCACCAGGACGAGCACTTTCGTGGCCGCCATACCGGCCTGACCTGCTCGGCCAGCCCGGTATTCGACCCCCACGGTGAACTGCTGGGGGTACTCGACGTGTCATCGGCACGGCCGGATGTTTCGCGCCAGAGCCAGTTCCACACCATGGCCCTGGTCAACCTGTCGGCGAAGATGATCGAAAGCTGTTATTTCCTGCGTCATTTCGAGCAGCAGTGGCTGCTGCGCTTCCACCTGCAGGCCGAGTCGGTCGGCCTGTTCAGCGAAGGGTTGCTTGCCGTCGATGGCGACGGGCGGATTTGCGCCGCCAACCAGAGCGCCTTGAACCTGCTGGGGACCATCCGAGGCGGCGTGCTGGGCAAGCCCCTGGACAGGTTCTTCGCCTGCAGCCACGACGAGCTGTTCAGTCGCGCCACGCCCCAGGGCAGCAGCGCCTGGCCGCTGCACACCCGCGATGGCCGCCAGGTGTTCGCCAGCTTGCGCGGCCAGGCCCGAACGCCGGTGTGGTCAGTGCCGGTGGCCTTGCCCCGGGCCAGCGACCCCGGCATCTGCCTGCTCGACCCGGCCCTGCGCGAGGACTTTCGCCGCGCCGTGCGGGTGTTCGAGCGTGATGTGCCGCTGCTGCTGCGCGGCGAGACCGGCTGCGGCAAGGAGGCCTTCGCCCAGGCCGTGCACCAGGCCAGCTCGCGCCGGCACAAGCCGTTCGTGGCGATCAACTGCGCGTCGATTCCCGAGAGCCTGATCGAAAGCGAGCTGTTCGGCTATCGCGGCGGTAGCTTCACCGGCGCGCGCAAGGAGGGCATGCGCGGCAAGTTGCTGCAGGCCGATGGTGGCACCTTGCTGCTGGACGAGATCGGCGACATGCCGCTGGCGTTGCAGACCCGCCTGCTGCGGGTGCTCGAAGAACGCCAGGTGGTGCCCATCGGTGGCGAGCCGCAGGCGGTAGATGTGCGGATCGTCAGCGCCACCCACCGTGACCTGTTGGAACGGGTTGAACAGGGGGGATTTCGCGAAGACCTCTATTACCGCCTCAATGGCCTCGAGGTTGCACTGCCGGCGCTGCGCGAGCGTAGCGACAAGGCGCAGTTGCTCGATTTCCTGCTGGCGCAGGAGGCCGAGGGCCAACCCGTCGGCCTCGACCCGGCCGCCCGCCAGGCACTGCTGGACTTCACCTGGCCGGGTAACGTGCGGCAGATGAGGAATGTGCTGCGTACGCTGGTGGCGTTGTGCGAAGGTGCGCACATCGAGTTTTCCGATCTCCCTGCAATTGTCCGCCATGGCGCGCCCTCTGTAGGAGCGGCCTTGTGCCGCGAAAGGGCCGCAGAGCGGCCCCAGCATCCTGACCATATCGCTGAAATCGCCGGGGCCGCTGCGCAGCCCTTTCGCGGCACAAGGCCGCTCCTACACGCCGAGCGCGATGCATTGCTCGCCGTACTGGAGGCAAACCGCTGGCACTTGACCCGCGTCGCCGAACACCTGGGCATCAGCCGCAATACCTTGTATCGAAAACTGCGCAAACACGGCATCGCCAGGGCTGGTTGAGCGAAACAGCGAGTGCGATTTCCCTCGCCCTGGGCTACCCTGCCTCGACGTTTTGCGAGGTCGATCATGCACATTCATATTCTCGGTATTTGCGGCACTTTCATGGGTTCGCTGGCGGTGCTGGCCAAGGAACTGGGCCACCGCGTCACCGGCTCCGATGCCAACGTCTATCCCCCGATGAGCACCCAGCTCGAGGCCCAGGGCATCGAGCTGACCCAGGGCTACGACCCGGCCCAGCTGGAGCCGGCACCTGACCTGGTGGTGATCGGCAACGCCATGTCGCGGGGCAACCCGGCGGTGGAGTACGTGCTGAACAAGGGCCTGCCCTATGTGTCCGGCCCGCAGTGGCTGGCCGACCATGTGCTGCAGGGCCGCTGGGTGCTGGCCGTGGCCGGTACCCATGGCAAGACCACCACCAGCAGCATGCTGGCCTGGGTCCTGGAGCATGCCGGCATGAGCCCGGGCTTCCTGATCGGCGGCGTGCCGCAGAACTTCTCGGTGTCGGCGCGCCTGGGCGGCACACCGTTCTTCGTGGTCGAGGCCGACGAATACGACAGCGCCTTCTTCGACAAGCGCTCAAAGTTCGTGCACTACCACCCGCGCACCGCGATCCTCAACAACCTCGAGTTCGATCACGCGGACATCTTCCCGGACCTGGCGTCCATCGAGCGGCAGTTCCACCACCTGGTGCGCACCATCCCGAGCGAAGGCCTGGTCATCCACCCGACCACCGAGCAGGCGCTGGAGCGAGTGATCGGCATGGGCTGCTGGACCCCGGTGCAGACCACCGGAGCTGGTGGCCAGTGGCAGGCGCGCCTGCTCAGCGCCGACGGTTCGCGCTTCGAGGTGCTGTTCGAGGACGAGGCGCAAGGCGTGGTGGACTGGGCCTTGACTGGCCAGCACAACGTTGCCAACGCCCTGGCCACCCTGGCGGCCGCCCGCCATGTGGGTGTGGCCTCGGCCATGGGCATCGAGGGCCTGAGCGCGTTCAAGAGCGTCAAACGGCGTATGGAGAAGGTCGCCGAAGTTCAAGGCGTGACCATCTACGATGACTTCGCCCACCACCCGACTGCCATTGCCACCACCCTCGATGGCCTGCGCAAGCGCGTTGGCGAGGCGCCGGTGATTGCGGTGATCGAGCCGCGCTCCAACTCCATGAAGCTTGGCGCCCACCGCGATGGCCTGCCGGAAAGCGTCAACGACGCCGACCAGGTGATCTGGTACGCGCCGCCCAACCTGGGCTGGGACCTGGCGGGCACCGCCGCGCAGTGCAAGGTGCCGAGCGTGGTGGCCGACAGCCTCGAAGCCATCATCGAGCGCATCAAGGGCCAGGCCCGCCCGGGCACCCATGTGGTGATCATGAGCAACGGCGGCTTCGGCGGCCTGCACGGCAAGCTGGCCGAGGCGCTGAAGTGAGCGGGCCGGAACGCATCACCCTGGCCATGACCGGCGCCTCCGGGGCGCAGTATGGCCTGCGTCTGCTCGACTGCCTGGTGCGCGAGGACCGCGAGGTGCACTTCCTCATCTCCAAGGCCGCGCAGTTGGTGATGGCCACCGAGACCGACGTGCTGCTGCCGGCCAAGCCCCAGGCCATGCAGGCGTTCCTCACCGAGTACACCGGCGCGGCCGACGGGCAGATCCGCGTGTACGGCAAGGAGGACTGGATGTCGCCGGTGGCCTCGGGCTCCGGCGCGCCGGCGGCGATGGTGGTGGTGCCCTGTTCCACCGGCACCCTGTCGGCGATCGCCACGGGTGCCTGCAACAACCTGATCGAGCGCGCCGCCGACGTGACCCTCAAGGAACGTCGGCAACTGATCCTGGTGCCGCGCGAGGCGCCGTTCTCCACCATCCACCTGGAGAACATGCTCAAGCTGTCGCAGATGGGCGCGGTGATCCTGCCGGCGGCACCGGGGTTCTATCACCAGCCGCAGAGCATCGACGACCTGGTCGATTTCGTCGTGGCGCGCATCCTCAACCTGCTGAACATCCCGCAGGACATGCTGCCGCGCTGGGGCGAGCATCATTACGGGGTCGATGATTGAAGCGGGTGTTGGCGGGGCTGGTGATACTGGCCGAGCTCGGCGGCTGCGCCACGGTGCGCACCCTCGATGCCAACAAACCGGGGGCGCCTGTGGTGTATGCCGGGACGCGGCTTGACCTGTACGTGATCAATGGCGGTTGTTGTCCCGAAGATCGCTTCGGCGCCGAGGCGCCGGCTTATCCGGGGCTGGACCTGCCGGGGAGCGCGTTGCTGGATACCTTGTTGCTGCCGCTGTCGTTGTTGACTGCGGCGGGGGTGGGTTTCAACGCCACCGGTGGTCTGTAATAAAGCAATCGCGGGGCAAGCCCGCTCCCACGCCCTTGAACGATACCCGGAGCGTGGGAGCGGGCTTGCCCCGCGATGAGGCCGGCATTGGCGACTTATTTCTTGCCGAGTTTTCTCAACTCGTCCGACTCGACCACCCGGATCCCGTCTTCCTCTTCCAGTGCCAGGCGCCACAGCGCCCGGGCCAGGGTGCAGGCCTCGATGCCCCGGTACTTGCCCGGTATCAGACGGGCAAACGGCGCCGCCATGCGCTCACCCAGGCGCGGCTCTATGCGCTCTCCGAGCAATAGCGAAGGCCGCACGATGGTCAACTGCGGCCAGTCCTGCTGCTTGAGCGCCTCTTCCATCTCGCCCTTGACCCGGTTGTAGAAGACCGACGACTTCGGATCGGCGCCCAGGGCGCTGATCACCAGCAGGTGACGGGCACCCATCTCGCGGGCACGCTTGCTGAAGGCCACGACCATGTCCAGGTCGACGGCGCGGAAGGCGTTTTCCGAGCCTGCCTGCTTGAGCGTGGTACCCAGGCAGCAGAAGGCGATATCGACACGACCGGCCAGTTGCGGGAGAAACACGGCCGGGTCGCCCACCGGGTTTTCCAGGTGCGGATGCTCGGCCAGGGGGCGACGGGTCGGTGCCAGCACGCGGCTGATGGTGGGCTCGTTGAGCAGGCGATCCAGCAGGTGTTCACCCGTCAGACCCGTGGCACCGGCAAGCAGGACATGTTGAGGCGTCAGGTACATGGTGTCTCTCCCTCGTTACTACACAGCTTAGTGGGCGCCAGGTTTTTTTGCCTGTTCCCCCGAAGCTGGTTGGGCTTCATTGCGCAGGGCTTGCTCGGCCTGTTGGTGGCGCAGGCGCTGCCAGTGGCTGATCACTGGCGGCGGCGCCCAGAGCTGTGGCTCCGAGGCTTCGAAGCCCTCCCTTCGTTCTCTTTCGGCAACGCTTTGCCGCGCCAGTTCAAACGCCTGTTTCAGGTCGTCGGTCTGGTTCAGCGCCTGGGCGAACAGGGCGTCGCCGAAGTAGGTGAAGTCGGCCTCTTCCGAGCAGCCGAACGACACCCGGTCGGGGCGCGCGGCGGTCATGACCAGGGTGCGGTCGTCCTTGAGCGGGGCGATATAGCCACCGGAATAACAGGCGGAGATGACGATCACCTTGTCGCGGTCCTTCAGTGGTGCCAGGGCGCTGGCCAGTTCGTCGGCGGACAGGTCGGCCAGTTGCAGGCGCGGCTGGTCGAGCACCAGTTGGTGGTCATGGCTGCCGTGGCTGGTCAAGTAGATGAACACCAGGTCCTCCGGGCCGCTGCGCTCGGCCAGGGTACGGGCGGCACGGGTGATGTTCTCGCGTGTGGCCATGGGGCGGTCGGCCAGATGGTCGCGATGATTGACCAGGGTCACCTGGCCGTGGGCGCCGAAGCGCACCTTGAGCATGTTGCTGACATAGTCGGCCTCACGCAGGAACACGCTTTGCTGGCCGTCACCGGCCACCACCAGGCTGTACAGCTGCACAGGCGGTACCGACGCAGGCACCTTGGCCAGTGCATCGGCCAGTAGTTTGCCCTGGTTGAGCAGGGCCAGGTCCAGCGGGTCGGGCAGCAGCTTGCCCTGGGCATCGCGCACCCGCACGCCGTTGACCCAGGTGCCGCTCTCGACCCGTCCGTCCGGGTGGGTCAGCTTGCCGCGACCATGGTAGGCGTCGTCGGCAAAACCGCCGACATACTGGCTGCCGTCGGCCAGTTGCAAGGTGCCGCTGCCGGCGAAGCGCCAGTCGCGAAAACCACCCTTGTAGCGGCTGCCGTCGCTGCCCAGCAGTTCGCCCTGGCCGACCAGCGACCCATCCTTGAAGTCGCCGATCCAGACGTCGCCGTCGGCGCTCTCGTAGCGACCCCGGCCTTCGAGGCGGTTGTCCTTGAACTCGCCGATGTACTGCTCGCCGTCGGCGCTGTCGTAGGTGCCGGCGCCTTGCAGCTGGCCGTCGATGAAGTGGCCGCCGAACTGGTTGCCGCTGGCGTCGCTGCGCACCCCGGCGCCGTTGGGCTTGCCCTTGGCGAACAGGCCCTGGTAGCGGCTGCCGTCGGCCAGTTCGAGCTGGCCGGCACCTTCGTACTGGTCGTCCTTGAACTGGCCGCGGTAGGTCTGGTCGTTTTGTTTGAGCGTGCCCTCGCCATCGCGGCGGCCATGCTTGAAGGTGCCGGCATAATGGCTGTCGGGGGTGGTCAGGTCGCCCAGGCCCTGGAACAGGCCTTCGCTGAATTGGCCGCGATAGACCTCGCCGTTGCTGCCGTGCCATTCGCCCTGGCCATGCCACTGGCCGTCCTTGAAGGTGCCGGCGTACCAGCTGCCGTTGGGATAGTCGATGCGCCCCTCGCCTTGCAGCAGGCCGTCAACCACCTGGCCGCGGTAGCGGCCGCCGTCGGGCAGCCGGGCGTCCGGGGGCGACAGTGGTTCGCCTTCGCCGCAGGCGGCGAGCAGCAGGATCAGGGTCAGGGGGAGCAGGCGGCGCATGGCGGGTTCCGGGACAATCGATGCGCCGAGTATGCCGCAGAATGCGCAGGTGCGTGAATCGGGGCCGCGTGGCGACCCCTGGGGCGGCTCAGACGAAGCAGAGCGACAGCGGTTCGGCGATGTAGGCGGGTTTTTCTTCGCCTTCGATCTCGAGGGTGACGGTGGCCTTGAGCAGCCATTGCCCCGGTTTCTTCTCGGTGGCGTCGGTCAGGTCGACCTTCAGTCGTACCTGGCTGTCGACCTTCACCGGCTGGATGAAGCGCACGCTGTCCAGGCCGTAGTTGACCACCATCTTCAGCCCTTCGGGCAGCACGAGGATGTCTTCCATCAGTTTGGGAATCAACGACAGGGTGAGAAAACCATGGGCGATGGTGGTGCCGAACGGGGTCTTGGCCGCTTTGACCGGGTCGACATGGATGAACTGGAAATCGCCAGTGGCCTCGGCGAACAGGTTGATGCGTTGCTGATCGATCTTCAGCCAGGCGGAACGTCCCAGTTCCTTGCCAACGTACTGCGAAAGCTCTGTAACGGGTACATAGGGCATCGCGACATCTCCAGATTGTCATTTGGTACGAGTGTGCAAGATCAGCACGGCGAACCGTTTCAGTCAAGTTGCCCGCTTTTCGCCGAATATCGCCTTATAGGCAGTTGCTTAGCGTGCTTATAATGGTCGCCATGCTCTGAGGGAGGTCCATATGCTGTTGCGTGGTTTGACCTGGCTGGTGCTGTTCCAGTTGCTGGGAACGGCGATCAACCACCTGTTGCTGCCCATCCTGCCCGGGCCCATCATCGGCCTGTTGCTGCTGATGGCCTTCCTGATGATCCGTGGCGAGGTCGGCCAGCCACTCAACGAGGCCGCCGGCAGCCTGTTGCGCTACCTGCCGCTGCTGCTGGTGCCGCCGGCGGTGGGGGTGATGGTCTATGCCAGGGACATCGCCGCCGACTTCTGGGCCATCGTCGGGGCCCTGCTGATTTCCTGCCTGCTGACCCTGGTGTTCGTCGGCGTGCTGATGCAGAAGTTGATCCAGCGTCAGGGCAGGCGCGAGGAGCAGCCATGATCCTCGACTGGCACGGCGCGCTCGAGGCGGTCATCCACCATCCGTTGTTCGGCATCGGCATCACCCTGGCCGCCTACCAGCTGGTGCTGGCGGGCTATGAGAGGACCCGCTGGATCTTCCTGCAGCCGGTGCTGGTGTCGATGCTGGTGGTGATCGGCATCCTCCTGGCCTGCGGCATCGACTACGCCGAGTACCGCAAGAGCACCGAGATCATGAACATCCTCCTGGGGCCGGCTACCGTGGCCCTGGCGGTGCCGCTCTACCTCAACCTGCGGCGTATTCGGCAGCTGTTCTGGCCGACATTTACTACGCTGGTAGTCGGAGGCCTGTTCGCCACCGTGGCGTGCCTGGCGCTGGGGTGGTGGTTCGGTGCCGAACACATGATCCTGATGACCATGGCGCCGAAGTCGGTCACTTCGCCGATCGCCATGCTGGTGGCCGAGCAGATCGGCGGGGTGGCGGCCCTGGCCGCGGTGTTCGTGCTGATCACCGGGGTGATCGGCGCGATCTTCGGCCCGGCGCTGTTGACCCGCTGCGGCGTGCTCAGCCCGGAGGCGCGAGGCATGGCGCTGGGGGTGACCGCCCACGCGGTGGGTACCTCGGTGGCCTTGCAGGAAAGTGACGAATGCGGCGCCTTCGCCGCGCTGGCGATGAGCCTGATGGGGGTGGCCACGGCGGTGTTCCTGCCGTTGGCGGTCAGCCTGGTGGCTTGAGGAATCGAGATGACGTTACCGCTGTTTCCCCTCAATACCGTGCTGTTCCCCGGTTGCCTGCTCGACCTGCAGATCTTCGAGGCGCGCTACCTGGACATGATCGGCCGCTGCATGAAGCAGGGCGCCGGTTTCGGCGTGGTGTGCATCCTTGAAGGCGAACAGGTGGGCAAGGCGCCGCCAGTGGTGGCCTCGCTCGGCTGCGAGGCGTTGATCCGCGATTTCGTGCAGCAGGACAACGGCCTGCTGGGCATCCGTGTCGAGGGCGTGCGGCGGTTTCGCGTCGAGCGGACCGAGGTGCAGAAGGACCAGCTGATGCTCGCCGAGGTGCAATGGCTGCCGGACCTGGCGGACAGCCCGTTGTTGGAGCAGGACGACGACCTCCTGGCCCTGCTGCTGGCGTTGGGCGAGCACCCGATGGTCGAAGCGCTGGACATGCCGCGCGACGTGGACGGGCGCCAGTCGCTGGGCAACCAGCTGGCGTACCTGCTGCCGTTCATGGAAGAGGATAAGCTCGGCCTGCTGGCCATCGATTCGCCGCAGCTCAGGCTGGAGGCGATCCAGGCGTTGCTCGAGCGGATCCAGGGCGAGTTGTTCGCCTGATCAGGATTGCCCGCCCAGCGGCCCATGCGATCCCTGTAGGAGCGGCCTTGTGCCGCGAAAGGGGCGCAACGCGGCCCCGGCGATTTTTGCTTTAGCGCTGAAATCCCGGGGCCGCTTCGCAGCCCTTTCGCGGCACAAGGCCGCTCCTACAGGGACTTGCGACTGTATCAATACTGGTAGCGCAACAACGCCTTTGGCAGCGCGTGCAGGGCAAAGAACGCCAGCAACGCGACGCATGCCGGCAGCACCAGCCACCACACCCGTTGCGCCAGCGCCACCAGCGGCTGGCGATGCTGCACCAGGGTCAGGCTCGCCGCGCACACGCAGCACGCCAGCAACGCTCCGGCGAGGATATCGGTTGGCCAGTGCGCGCCCAGGTAAACCCGCGACAAGGCGATCGCCAGCGCCGGCAGGCAGCCCAGCATGACCCAGGTCAGGCGCATGCGCGGCGGCTGCCCGCGTCCGGCCAGCACCGCCAGCACCAGGAAGAAGGCGAATGACGCCGAGCTGTGGCCGCTGGGCATGCTGTAGCTGGTCAGCGGATCGACCAGCACCTCGGGGCGGGCGCGGGCGAACAGCCATTTCAGCGTACCGTTGGCCAAGGCCGTGCCGATCAGCGCGGTGCCGGCGAACAAGGCGTGACGCCATTGCCGGGCCAGCAGCAGCAAGCCGGTGAGCAGGCCGCCCAGGAAGAACTGGGTGCGGAAGTCGCCCAGGCGGGTGACCAGCACCACGGCGCCGTCGATGGCCTGGCTGCGGTGTTCCTGAACCAGGGTCATCACGCCCTGGTCGAACTCGCTCAGGTATGGCCAGCCGATGAACAGCGCGGCCACGGCCAGGCCGCTGAGGGCGGCGATCAGCCGGGTGCCGTGGCGCTGGTCGCGAATGCTGGTGCTCAAGCTCAGGCCGATGAGCACTGCCAGGGTGCCGACGACGATCCCGGCGTCCAGCCAGAACCCTTCCGGCAGTGGCAGGCGCATGGCCGCGCCGGTGGCCCAGCCGGGCAGCAGGTAGGCTACCGACCAGCCGGCGCCGGCCACCAGGCTCACGGCGATGAAGCGTGGCAGCGGCATGTCGAACATGCCGGCGACCATCGGCAGCATCGGTCGCAGCGGGCCGATGAAGCGGCCGACCAGCAGGCTGGCAATGCCGTAGCGCTGGAAGTACGCCTCGGCGCTGCCGATCCACTGCGGGTGGCTGCGCAGCAGCGGCAGGCGGCGGATGTTCTGGTGGAAGTACTTGCCGATGCCGTAGGAGATCGCATCGCCCAGCATCCCGCCGAGGAAGCCCAGCAACAGCGTCTCGCCGAGGCTGAAGGCGCCGCTGCCGGCCAGCACGGCGACGGCGAACAGCAGCACGGTGCCGGGCACGATGATGCCGGCGATCGCCAGGCATTCGACGCAGGCGACGATGAAGATCGCCAGGCCGAGCCACTGCGGATTGGCGCCAAGCCAGGTGGTCAGGCTGTCGAGCCATTGGCCCATGGTTCAGTTTCCTTGTTCGAGCATGAAGAAGTCTTTGCCTTCGACCTGGCCGCGGCGCAGCGGGTTTCGGCTGCAGAAGCGCGCGTAGTCGGCATCGACGAAGCGGTAGGGCAGGTGTTCGTCGCGGCCGTGGGGGATGCCCAGCCGGGTGGTCTGGATCACCCTTGGTACCTGTATGGCGCAGTCCTCGACATACAGGCGCTCGGGGTCGAAGCGCCGGGCGTCCCAGTTCGGCACCTTCAGGCCCAGGGCCCGGCACAGCAGGGTCTGGCCGTTGCACAGGCGCTCGGGTGGGCGCAGGTTGCCGCTGGCGTCGGGGTTGTTCAGCTGCATCCGGGCCAGGCTGTTGGCGTCTGAGATGGCGTCGGTCCAGGGGTAGGCGGACTTGACCAGCACCGCGTTGCCCGGGCCCTGGGCGCTGAAGTTCAGTGAATCGCCGCCACGGGCGTAATACATGTAGATGTGCCCGCCATCGAGGAACAGCGCCTTGCGCTTCTCGGTGAAGCCCAGGGAGGCGTGGCTGCCCTTGTCGGAGAGGTAGTAGGCCTCGGTCTCGATGATTCGCGCCGCCAGCCAGAGATCGCCGTGGCGATGACGGATGACCTTGCCCAGCAGCTCGCGGGCGAGGGTCTGGGCGTCGCGGTCGAAGAAGCTGTCGGGCAAGGCCCGGGCCGGGCAGGGGGCTGGGACGGACATACGCGCGGTTCGTGGCTATGGAGGCGGCGATGATAGCAATGAATGGCTTAATCGAGGCTGAATCGCCAAGTCGGTGATTGGCCCTTTCGCGGGTAAACCCGCTCCCACAGGTTATGCGCAGAGCCTGTGGGAGCGGGTTTACCCGCGAAAGGGCCGGATCAGGCGCAGGAAATGCTGATACGGGTCGTTACATCTTTCCAACACATTCCCCCCACCATTTTCGACCATCCGCCACCCGCCGCTGGGCGTACCCGAGCGCTCCAGTTATAATCAGCCGATTTCCCCTTTGCCAAGACACCGAACCCATGACCGAGTCCGTTCTTGACTACATGACCCGCCTGGGTCGCGCCGCCCGCGAGGCCTCGCGGGTGATCGGCCGTGCCAGCACCGCGCAGAAGAACCGCGCCCTGCAGGCCGCCGCCGACGCCCTCGACGCGGCTCGCGACGCGCTCACCGCAGCCAACGAACAGGACCTGGCCAACGGTCGCAAGAACGGCCTGGAGCCGGCGCTGCTCGACCGCCTGGCACTCACCCCGGCGCGCATCGACGGCATGATCACCGGCCTGCGCCAGGTGGCCAGCCTGGCGGATCCGGTCGGTGCCATCCGCGACATGAGCTACCGCCCGTCGGGCATCCAGGTCGGCAAGATGCGCGTGCCGCTGGGTGTCATCGGCATCATCTACGAGTCGCGCCCCAACGTGACCATCGACGCCGCCAGCCTGTGTCTGAAGTCGGGCAACGCCACCATCCTGCGCGGCGGCTCCGAGGCCATCCACTCCAACCGCGCCATCGCCGCCTGCATCCAGCGCGGCCTGGCCGAGGCCGGCCTGCCGCCGGCGGTGGTGCAAGTGGTCGAGACCACCGACCGCGAGGCCGTGGGCGCGCTGATCAGCATGCCGGAATTCGTCGATGTGATTGTCCCGCGTGGCGGCCGTGGCCTGATCGAGCGCATCAGTCGCGACGCCCGGGTACCGGTAATCAAGCATCTGGACGGCATCTGCCATGTCTTCGTCGATGCCCATGCCGACCTGGACAAGGCATGGCGCGTGGCCTTCAACGCCAAGACCTACCGCTACGGCATCTGTGGCGCCATGGAAACCCTGTTGGTGGACCAGGCCGTGGCCGAGCGCTTCCTGCCGGAAATGGCCCGCCGATTCCACGACAAGGGCGTCGAGCTGCGCGGCTGCGAGCGCACCCGGGCGATCATCGACGCCAAGCCGGCCAGTGAAGACGACTGGCACACCGAATACCTTGACGCGATCCTGTCGATCCGCGTCGTCGACGGCCTGGAGCAGGCCATCGAACACATCAACCACTACGGCTCGCACCACACCGACTCGATCATTACCGAGCACCAGGGCCAGTCCCGGCGTTTCATCGCCGAGGTAGACTCGGCGTCGGTCATGCTCAACACCCCGACCTGCTTCGCCGATGGCTTCGAGTACGGCCTGGGCGCGGAAATCGGCATCTCCACCGACAAGCTGCACGCCCGCGGCCCGGTCGGCCTGGAAGGCCTGACCTGCGAGAAGTACGTGGTGATCGGCGACGGCCAGCTGCGCGGCCAGGAGTCGTGCTGAGTTGAGCAACGCTGTGGCAGTCCGGCGTATCGGCATTCTCGGCGGTACCTTCGATCCGGTGCATATCGGTCACCTGCGCAGCGCGCTGGAAGTGGCCGAGTTCATGCGCCTGGACGAGCTGCGCCTGCTGCCTAACGCCCGCCCGCCGCACCGCGACACGCCGCTGGTGTCGGCCCAGGATCGGTTGGCCATGGTGCGCGGCGCGGTGGCCGGGGTTGATTGCCTGAGTGTCGATGCCCGTGAACTGGCCCGCGACAAACCGTCGTACACCATCGACACGCTCGAATCGATCCGCTCTGAATTGAACGTGCACGACCAGCTGTTCCTGGTGCTGGGCTGGGACGCGTTCTGCGGCCTGCCCAGCTGGCATCGCTGGGAAGAGCTGCTGCAACACTGTCACATCCTGGTGCTGCAGCGCCCGGATGCCGATGTCGAACCCCCTGACGAGTTGCGCAACCTGTTGGCGGCGCGCTCGGAGAGCGATCCCACCGCCATGTCCGGCCCGGCGGGGCACATTTCGTTCGTCTGGCAGACCCCGCTCGCGGTGTCCGCCACGCAAATCCGGCAGCTGCTGGCCAGCGGCAAGTCGGTGCGGTTCCTGGTGCCGGACGCAGTACTGGCCTATATCGAGGCACACGACCTGTATCGTGTGTCCAACTGACGGCGCCCGCTGGCGCCTCAATCAATGAGTTGAACGAGTTTTATATGACCAAGCAGAAAATCAATGGCATCAGTGGCGAAGAGCTGGTCAAACTGACCATCAGCGCCCTGGAAGACGTCAAGGCCCAGGACATCCAGGTCATCGACGTGCGCGAAAAGCACAGCCTGACCGACTACATGATCATTGCCACCGGTACCTCCAATCGCCAGATCAACGCGATGCTGGAAAAGGTCCGTGAAGCGGTGAAGAAAGAGGGTGCGCAACCCCTGGGTGAAGAAGGCAAGGGCGACAGCGACTGGGTCCTGCTGGACCTGAACGACGTCATCGTGCACATGATGACCGCCGCTGCCCGCCAGTTCTACGACCTGGAGCGCCTGTGGCTGGGTGCCGAGCAGAGCCGTGCCGCCGATGCCAAGCACCACAGCCCGGAAAACGCCAGCGACTACTTCACCGACAAGCTCAAAGACCGGGAATAAGGAAGCGCCGTGCGTCTGCGTCTGATCGCGGTCGGCTCGCGCATGCCCAAGTGGGTCGAGGAAGGCTGGCATGAGTATGCCAAGCGCCTGCCCCCGGAGCTTGCGCTGGAGCTGGTGGAAATCCCGCTTAACACCCGCGGCAAGAACGCCGATGTCGCCCGCCTGATCCGTCAGGAGGGCGAGGCGATGCTGAGCAAGGTGCAGCCTGGGGAACGCATCGTCACCCTCGAGGTCCATGGCAAGCCCTGGAGCACCGAGCAATTGGCGGGCGAGTTGGACCGTTGGCGCCTGGACGCGCGTACGGTCAACCTGATGGTGGGCGGCCCGGAAGGGCTGGCGCCGGAAGTCTGCGCGCGCAGCGAACAGCGCTGGTCGCTGTCGCCGCTGACGTTGCCGCACCCGTTGGTAAGGATACTCATCGGCGAGCAGATCTACCGCGCCTGGACCGTGCTGTCCGGGCATCCCTACCACAAATGAACCTGTAAGCCTCTCCGATGCCGCAGCAGATTCGCCTCAAGGACCACGAAAAAGACGCCCGCCTGGTGCGCAACCGCGTCGTCGTGGGCGCCGTGGCGGTGGTGCTGCTCGTCTGCGTGCTGATCGCCCGGCTGTATTACCTGCAGGTCATCCAGTACGACTATCACTCGACGCTGTCGGAGAACAACCGGGTGCATGTGCAGCCGATCCCGCCGACCCGTGGGCTGATCTTCGACCGCAACGGCGTGGTGGTGGCGGACAACCGCCCCAGCTTCAGCCTGGTGATGACCCGCGAACGCGCCGGCAATGCCGGCAAGTGGCAGGACGTGCTGGATGTGATCGTCGAGGTGCTCGAGCTCACTCCCGACGACCGTGCCCTGTTCGAGAAGCGCATGAAGCAGGGGCGCCGGCCATTCGAGCCGGTGCCGATCCTGTTCGAGCTCAACGAAGAGCAGATTGCCCGCATCGCGGTCAACCAGTTCCGCCTGCCCGGCGTGGAAGTAGCGGCGCAGCTGGTTCGCCACTACCCCCAGGGCGCGCATTTCGCCCATTCGGTGGGCTACGTCGGGCGGATCAACGAGAAGGAACTCAAGAGCCTCGACCCGGTGAATTACAGCGGCACCCACCACATCGGCAAGACTGGCATCGAGCGCTTCTACGAAGACGAGCTGCATGGCCAGGTGGGGTACGAGGAAGTCGAGACCAACGCCCGTGGCCGCGTGCTGCGAGTGCTCAAGCGCACCGACCCGAAGCCGGGCAAGGACATCGTGCTGAGCTTGGATATCAAGCTGCAGGAAGCCGCCGAGCAGGCGCTGGGCGGGCGCCGTGGCGCCATCGTCGCCCTCGATCCGCGCACCGGCGAGGTGCTGGCGATGGTCAGCCAGCCGAGCTTCGATCCCAACCTGTTCGTCACCGGCATCGGCTTCAAGGCCTACGCCGAACTGCGCGACTCGATCGACCGGCCGCTGTTCAACCGTGTGCTGCGCGGTCTTTATCCGCCTGGCTCGACCATCAAGCCGGCAGTGGCGATTGCCGGGCTCGACAGTGGCGTGGTGACGGCAGGCAGCCGGGTGTTCGACCCGGGTTACTACCAACTGCCCAACTACGATCACAAATACCGCAACTGGAACCGCACCGGCGATGGCTGGGTTGACCTGGATGTGGCGATCATGCGGTCAAACGATACGTACTTCTACGATCTTGCGCACAAGATGGGAATCGATCGGCTGTCCAGCTACATGAACAAGTTCGGTATCGGGCAGAAGGTCGCCCTGGACATGTTCGAAGAGTCGCCCGGATTGATGCCGTCCCGTGAGTGGAAGCGCGCCACCCGCCGTCAGGCCTGGTTCCCCGGCGAAACCCTGATCCTCGGTATCGGCCAGGGCTATATGCAGACCACGCCGCTGCAGTTGGCCCAGGCCACCGCGCTGATTGCCAACAAAGGCGTGTGGAACCGTCCACACCTGGCCAAGACCATCGAAGGCCAGCCTCCGGTGGACGAGAACCCCATGGAAAACATCGTCCTGCGCGACAAGTCAGACTGGGCCAGGGTCACTCATGGCATGGAGCAGGTGATGCACGGCGCCCGCGGCACCGCCCGCAAGGCCGCCATCGGCTCGCAGTACCGCATCGCAGGCAAGAGCGGCACGGCCCAGGTGGTGGCGATCAAGCAGGGTGAGAAGTACGACCGCAACAAACTCCAGGAACGCCACCGCGACCACGCCTTGTTCGTCGCCTTCGCCCCGGCCGACGATCCGAGGATCGTGGTTTCGGTGATGGTCGAGAACGGTGAGTCCGGTTCCGGCGTCGCCGCCCCCGTGGTGCGCCAGGTCATGGATGCCTGGCTGCTTGACGAGAACGGCCGGCTCAAGCCCGAGTTCGCCCCCGCCACAGTCGCCCAGGAATCGGCCCCGTGAAGAACAACTTCGACCGCATGCTCTCCAGCGAGGACGTGATGCGCAGGCGCGCCAGCTTCCTGCAGCGCATCCACATCGACGGCCCCTTGCTGCTCATCCTGCTGACGCTCGCCGCCGGCAGCCTGTTCGTGCTCTATTCGGCCAGCGGCAAGAACTGGGACCTGCTGATGAAGCAGGCCAGTTCCTTCGGCATCGGCCTGGTGTCGATGTTCATCATCGCCCAGCTCGAACCGCGCTTCATGGCGCGCTGGGTGCCGCTGGCCTACCTGGCCGGGGTGTTCCTGCTGATCGTGGTGGACGTCATGGGCCACAACGCCATGGGCGCGACGCGCTGGATCAACATTCCCGGGGTGATCCGTTTCCAGCCCTCGGAATTCATGAAGATCATCATGCCGGCGACCATCGCCTGGTACCTGGCCAAGCGCACGTTGCCGCCGCAGCTCAAGCATGTGGCGATCAGCCTGGTCCTGATCGGCGTGCCGTTCATCCTCATCGTGCGCCAGCCTGACCTGGGCACGGCCTTGCTGATCCTCGCCTCGGGCGCCTTCGTGCTGTTCATGGGCGGGCTGCGCTGGCGCTGGATCGTCAGCGTGATCGCCGCGGCGGTGCCGGTGGCGGTGGCGATGTGGTTCTTTGTCATGCACGACTACCAGAAGCAGCGCGTACTGACCTTCCTCGACCCGGAAAGCGACCCGCTGGGCACCGGCTGGAACATCATCCAGTCCAAGGCGGCGATCGGTTCGGGCGGGGTGTTCGGCAAGGGCTGGCTGCTGGGCACCCAGTCGCACCTGGACTTCCTGCCGGAAAGCCACACCGACTTCATCATCGCCGTGCTCGGCGAGGAGTTCGGCCTGGTCGGCATCTGCCTGCTGCTGCTGATCTACATCCTGCTGATCGGCCGCGGGCTGATGATCACTGCCCAGGCCCAGACCCTGTTCGGCAAGCTGCTCGCGGGCAGCCTGACCATGACCTTCTTTGTTTATGTGTTCGTCAATATCGGTATGGTCAGCGGCCTACTGCCCGTGGTGGGCGTGCCGCTGCCCTTCATCAGCTATGGCGGAACTTCGTTGGTGACGCTGCTGTCAGCGTTTGGCGTTCTGATGTCGATCCATACGCACCGTAAATGGATTGCACAGGTTTGAAAAAGGTGAAGAATTTCATGCAAGCAGTGCGTGGCTGGGCTGCCCGCCTAGCGCCGTTTTTCGGCGCTGTGGGGCTGCTCGGCGCAATCCAGCAGGCCAATGCCGGTGACTACGACGGCTCGCCCCAGGTGGCCGAGTTCGTTGGCGAGATGACTCGCGACTACGGCTTCGCCGGCGAGCAACTGATGGGCGTGTTCCGCGAGGTGCAGCGCAAGCAGGCGATCCTCGATGCGATATCGCGGCCGGCCGAGCGGGTCAAGCCGTGGAAGGAATACCGCCCGATGTTCATCACCGACGCGCGCATCGCCCGCGGTGTGGACTTCTGGCGCCAGCACGAGGCCGTGCTGGCCCGCGCCGAACAGGAATACGGCGTGCCGGCGCAGTACATCGTCGCGATCATCGGCGTGGAAACCTTCTTCGGTCGCAACACCGGCAACTACCGGGTCATCGATGCCCTGTCCACGCTCGGTTTCGACTACCCGCCACGGGCCGAATTCTTCCGCAAGGAGCTGCGCGAGTTCCTTCTGCTGGCCCGCGAGGAGCAGCTTGATCCGCTCACGCTCAAGGGCTCCTATGCCGGCGCCATGGGCCTGCCGCAGTTCATGCCGAGCAGCTTCCGCGCTTATGCCGTGGACTTCGACGGCGACGGCCACATCAATATCTGGAACAACCCGGACGATGCCATCGGCAGCGTCGCCAGCTACTTCAAGCGTCATGGCTGGGTACCCGGGGAACCTGTGGTCAGCCGCGCCAGCGTGGCCGGCGCACGGGTCGACGAAGGCCTGACCACCGGCATCGAGCCGACCAGGACGGTCGCGCAGTTGCGGGCGCTGGGCTGGTCGGGTCATGATGCGCTGCGCGATGATCTGCCGGTCACCGCCTTCCGCCTGGAAGGCGCCGATGGCCCCGAGTACTGGATGGGCCTGAAAAACTTCTACGCGATCACTCGCTACAACCGCAGCGTGATGTATGCCATGGCGGTGCATCAGCTTTCCGAACAGCTGGTTCTGGCACGGGGCGTCAAGTAAATGCGCGAATTCTTCACCGTCAATACCGCAAAACTGCTCACCTGCGTCGCTGTCGGCCTGGTGCTGGCCAGCTGCTCGTCGAGCCGGCCCTCCACCCCGCAGAGCGGCAACACCGTGCGCGCGCAGCCGGGCCTGGACATCAATCGTGCGCACAAGGACGGCGCGCCCTGGTGGGACGTGGACGTCAACAAGATCCCCGACGCCACGCCGACCGTGCACACTGGCAACTACAAGGCCAACCCCTACACGGTGCTGGGCAAGACCTACTACCCGATGCAGGACTCGCGCAACTACCGCGCCGAAGGCACCGCGTCGTGGTATGGCACCAAGTTCCACGGCCAGAACACCGCCAACGGCGAGCTGTACGACCTGTACGGCATGAGCGCGGCGCACAAGACCCTGCCCCTGCCGGCCTATGTGCGAGTGACCAACCTGGCCAACGGCCGCAGTGTGATCCTGCGGGTCAATGACCGTGGCCCGTTCTATTCCGACCGTATCATCGACCTGTCCTACGCCGCGGCGAAGAAGCTCGGCTATGCCGAGACCGGCACCGCGCACGTGCGCGTCGAAGGGATCGACCCGCAGCAATGGTGGGCCCAGCGTGGCCAGCAGCCGCCGATGGTGCTCAAGGAACCGCAGGTGGCCCAGGCCCAGCCGATTGCCGCGAGCACCGGCCGGGTCGAGCAGTGGACCCCGCCACCGCAGCAGCACGCGGCGCCGGTGGTGCCGGTGCAGGTGGGCGGCAACAATGTGCCGAACG
Organism: Pseudomonas sp. RtIB026; assembly: GCF_016861355.2. Lineage (NCBI taxonomy): Bacteria > Pseudomonadati > Pseudomonadota > Gammaproteobacteria > Pseudomonadales > Pseudomonadaceae > Pseudomonas > Pseudomonas sp. RtIB026. The sequence continues at coordinate 1,354,980 of NZ_AP023348.2, forward strand.
CAAGTGGCGGCAGCATCCTGCAGGTGGGCGCATTCGCCAACCCGGATGCCGCCGAGCTGCTGCGCTCGAAGCTGAGCACCATGGTCAGCGCGCCGGTGTTCATCAGCTCCGTGGTGCGTAACCAGCAGACCCTGCACCGGGTGCGCCTGGGGCCGATCAACAGCCAGGGCGAGATCCAGCAGGCGCAGGACAGCATTCGCCTGGCGAACCTCGGTCAGGCGAAGGTCGTGACCGACTGACGTACGCGTCGGACCTTTCGCGGGTAAACCCGCTCCCACAGGGTTTTGCACAGATCCTGTGGGAGCGGGTTCACCCGCGAAGCAGAGCACACCGATCTGTCGGTTTGTTCATGAATTGCCGGGCAATGACATGTACAATGCCCGCTTTTGCCCGCAGCGGCATTACGTCGCACTGTCGGGCCAGGCCACCGGCCATAAAACTAGACTGACGGGGCGCTGGGCAAACGAACTTGCCCACGGAACATCAGACCATTAGCGATTTACGAGAGACGGATGAACATCACCAACCTTGCCAAACGACTTTGCCTGCCCGTTCTGCTGATGATCATGCCTGCTGCCTTCGCAGCGGAGCAGATGATGCCGGCACCACCGCAACTGGCCGCCAAGTCCTACGTACTCATGGACGCGTCCAGCGGCAACGTGCTGGTCGAGAACAACGGTGACGAGCGCCTGCCGCCGGCCAGCCTGACCAAGCTGATGACCGCCTACATCGCCACCTTGGACATCCGTCGCGGCCAGATCGGCGAGAACGACCCGGTCACCGTCAGCGAGAACGCCTGGCGCACCGGTGGTTCGCGCATGTTCATCAAGGTCGGCAGCCAGGTCACCGTCAGCGACCTGCTGCACGGCATCATCATCCAGTCCGGCAACGACGCCTCGGTCGCCCTGTCCGAGCACATCGCCGGCAGCGAAGACGCTTTCGCCGACATGATGAACAAGACCGCCACCGACCTGGGCATGGCCAACAGCCACTTCATGAACCCGACCGGCCTGCCGAACCCCGAGCACTACTCCTCGGCCCACGACATGGCCCTGCTGGCACGCGCGATCATCAACGAAGATCCGGCGCACTACGCCATCTACTCGCAGAAAGAGTTCTTCTGGAACAACATCAAGCAGCCGAACCGTAACCTGCTGCTGTGGCGCGACAAGACCGTCGATGGCCTGAAGACCGGCCACACCGACGAAGCCGGCTACTGCATGGTCGCCTCGGCCGTGCGTGACGGCCAGCGCCTGATCGCCGTGGTGTTCGGCACCAACAGCGAGCAGTCCCGCGCCGCCGAGACCCAGAAGCTGCTGACCTACGGTTTCCGCTTCTTCGAAACCCAGACCTTCTACCAGAAAGGCACCGAGCTGACCCAGGCCCAGGTATGGAAAGGCGCGACCAACCAGGTGAAAGCCGGCCTGGCCAACGACCTGACCATGACCATGCCTAAAGGCCAATTGAAGCGCCTCCAGGCTTCGATGACCATGAACCCGCAACTGACCGCTCCGATCGCCAAAGGTGACGTGATCGGCAAAGTGGAAGTCAAACTGGACGAGAAAGTGGTTCACAGCGCCGACCTCATCGCCCTTGACGGCGTGGAGGAAGCTGGTTTCTTCGGCCGTATGTGGGATAGCATCCGCCTGTTCTTCTACGGTTTGTTCAACTGATACGTGACCAGCGCGCCCCCGTGAACCAGGCGGGGGCGATGTTGCTGCCACGGCTTACGAGGCCGTTTCCGCCATGAGCGAAGAAGACGTCAAGTCGCACAAGATCGAATTCCCCTGCGAGGACTACCCGATCAAGGTGATCGGTGACACCGTTGTCGGTTTCCGCGACACCGTGATCGAGATCCTCAGCAAGCACGCCAAGGTCGACCTGTCGACCCTGGCCGAGCGCCAGAGCAAGGAAGGCAAGTACACCACGGTGCAACTGCATATCGTTGCCGAGAGCGAAAACCAGCTGCACGACATCAACAGTGCCCTGCGTGCCACCGGCATCGTGAAAATGGTGCTGTGATGTCCGGCGTGCTCGGTATTCGCGATCTTGGCCTGCAGCCCTATGAACCGGTGCTGCAGGCCATGCGCCGCTTTACCGAGCACCGCGGCCCGGACAGCCAGGACGAAGTCTGGCTGGTCGAGCACCCGCCGGTCTTCACCCAGGGCCAGGCCGGCAAGGCCGAGCACCTGCTGATCCCGGGGGAGATCCCGGTGGTACAGACCGATCGCGGTGGCCAGGTCACTTATCACGGCCCCGGCCAACTGGTGGCCTACCTGCTGCTGGATGTGCGGCGCCTGAGCATCGGCGTGCGCGAGCTGGTCAGTCGCATCGAGCAGACGCTCATCGACCTGCTCGCCAGCTACGGCGTGCAGGCGGTGGCCAAGCCCGATGCCCCGGGCGTCTACGTCGATGGCGCGAAGATCGCGTCCCTTGGCCTTCGAATCCGCAACGGTCGTTCCTTCCACGGCCTTGCCCTGAACGTGGACATGGACCTTGCGCCATTCCGCCGAATCAACCCCTGTGGGTATGCGGGGCTGGCCATGACCCAGCTGCGCGACCTGGCAGGCCCGATCGAACTTGACGAGGTCAGGACAAGGCTGCGCGGACAGCTGGTCAGGCACCTCGACTATGCTGAGCAGACGACCCTGACGGGCGGAATCGACTGATTATGACAACTGTGCAAGAAGCCGTGCCGAACCTGATCCCCACGCAAGACGTGACCCCGCGCCCTGCGCCGAAGAAAGTCGAGGCCGGCGTGAAGCTGCGCGGCGCCGAGAAGGTGGCGCGCATCCCGGTGAAGATCATCCCCACCGAAGAACTGCCGAAAAAGCCTGACTGGATTCGCGTGCGCATCCCGGTTTCGCCGGAGGTCGACCGCATCAAGCAACTGCTGCGCAAGCACAAACTGCACAGCGTGTGCGAAGAGGCCTCCTGCCCGAACCTGGGCGAGTGCTTCTCCGGCGGCACCGCGACCTTCATGATCATGGGCGACATCTGCACCCGTCGCTGCCCGTTCTGCGACGTCGGCCACGGTCGTCCGAAGCCATTGGACCTGGACGAGCCGAAGAACCTGGCCATCGCCATCGCCGACCTGCGTCTTAAGTACGTGGTGATCACCTCGGTGGACCGCGATGACCTGCGTGACGGCGGTGCCCAGCACTTCGCCGATTGCATCCGCGAAATCCGCGCGCTGTCGCCGGGCGTCCAGCTGGAGACCCTGGTGCCGGACTACCGCGGGCGCATGGACGTGGCGCTGGAAATCACCGCACAGACCCCGCCGGACGTGTTCAACCACAACCTCGAGACCGTGCCGCGCCTGTACAAGGCCGCGCGTCCGGGCTCGGACTACGACTGGTCGCTGGACCTGCTGCAGAAGTTCAAGCAGATGGTCCCGCATGTGCCGACCAAGTCCGGCCTGATGCTGGGCCTGGGCGAGACCGACGACGAGGTGATCGAGGTCATGCACCGCATGCGCGAGCATGACATCGACATGCTGACCCTCGGCCAGTACCTGCAGCCGTCGCGCAACCACCTGCCGGTACAGCGCTTCGTGCACCCGGACACCTTCGCCTGGTTCGCCGAGGAAGGTTACAAGATGGGCTTCAAGAACGTCGCCTCCGGCCCGCTGGTGCGCTCGTCGTACCACGCCGACCAGCAGGCCCACGAAGCCAAGATCAAGCTCTGAACCGGGCTTGAGCGGGACATGCCGATGCGCGCCGGAAGGCGGCATCGGCATTTTTGTTTTTGAGCGATCTGTTTCAAGCGACAAGCTGCAAGGAGTGGCGCGATGAATTGCCTGGAAACTGCTGAATACCTGTTGCCCAAGGCCTTGCCTGACAACGCCCGTTTCGCCATCGTCGCCCCGGCCGGGCCGGCGCGGCTGGACACCGACAAGGCCCGTCAGTGGTTCGAAAGCCGTGGCCAGCAGTGCCGCATCTACCCTGGGGTGCTGCAGGCGGACGGTTACCTTGCCGGCAGCGACGAGCAACGCCTGCGTGACCTGCACGATGCATTCAGCGCCCCGGACATCGACGCCATCCTGTGCATGCGCGGCGGTTACGGCAGCATGCGCCTGCTGGACCGCATCGACTTCGAACTGATCCGACGCCATCCCAAGCCGCTGGTGGGTTACAGCGACATCACCGCCCTGCATTCGGCGCTCAACCGACATGCCGGGATGCTGGCCTTCCATGGTGCAATGCTCAATGCCGACCTGCTGGGGGGCAAGCTCGAGCCCACCGTCAGCTCACTGTTCGGACAGCTACGGGGGCGGTTGGGGGCGGGTGATGTGATTGACCACCCTGTCGAGTTCCCGCTCACCAGCGTGGTGCCCGGGATTGCCAGCGGGCGTCTGGTTGGCGGCAACCTGTCGCTGCTCGGCTCCACGCTGGGGACGCTAGCGGAAGTCGACACCCGGGACAGCATCCTGTTCATCGAGGACGTCAACGAGCCGCTCTACCGTGTCGACCGACTGCTGACCCAACTGCGCCTGGCCGGCAAGCTGAAAGAGGTGCGAGGGGTGCTGGTGGGGGACTTTGCCGGGATCACGGTGGCGGCGATGACGCCGCTGCTGCTGGACATCTTCGGCCCGCTCGGGGTGCCGGTGCTGGCCGGGTGGCGCAGTGGGCACTGTGATCCGAATGTGTGCTTGCCGATGGGGGCAAGTGTGCGACTGGATGCTGAAGAGCAGAGTCTGGTGCTGTTGCAGGATCTGTTCAGGGGTTGAGATCGCCGGGGCTGCTTTGCAGTCCTTTCGCGGCACAAGGCCGCTCCTACAGGGGATTGCAATCGCCTGTAGGAGCGGCCTTGTGCCGCGAAAGGGGCGCAAAGCGCCCCCCTGCGCTCTCTAGCGGCGCAGGCTATCAAGCAGCTTGTGGGTCGGATAACCATCCGCCGGCCAACCCTGGGCCTGCTGCGCATTGCGGATTGCCTTGCGGGTATTGGCGCCGATGATCCCATCCGGATTGCCTGCTTCATGCCCGTTGGCATTGAGCAAGGTCTGCAACTCGATTCGCTCGCTGCGGCTCAGCGGCAGGTCCTCTTTCGGCCAGCTGCCGGCAATGAACCCCCATCCGGAGAAACGATCCCCCAGCAGGCTCACCGCCAGCGCGTAGGACGACGAATTGTTGTACTTGAGGATGGCGCGGAAGTTGTCCAGTACCAGGAATGCTGGCCCCTTGGCACCTGCGGGCAGCAACAGGGCGGCGGGCAGCTGGTCGCTGCCGGTTGGCAGGGTGGTGCCGGCCGGCAGTTTCACGCCCAGCTGCAGCCACTCGTTGACGCTCTTGCGCTGGCTGCCATCGGCCAGCCAGTAGTCGAAGCCGGCGGGCACCTGCACCTCGAAGCCCCAGGGTTGGCCACGTTTCCAGCCGGACGCCTGCAGGTAGTGCGCGGTGGAGGCCAGGGCGTCGGCGGTGCTGTTCCAGATGTCGCGGCGGCCGTCACCGTCGAAGTCCACGGCGTGGGTCAGGTAGGTGGTCGGGATGAACTGGGTCTGGCCCATGGCGCCAGCCCAGGAGCCACGCATCGCATCGGGCTGGATATCGCCGTTCTGCAGGATCTGCAGGGCGGCGATCAGCTGGTCCTGGGCGAACTGCGGACGCCGGCCCTCATAGGCCAGGGTGGCCAGTGAGCGGATCACCGACTTGCTGCCCTGGAACTGGCCGAAGTTGCTTTCCATGCCCCATACCGAGACCAGAACCTGGCGATCGACACCGTAGCGTTGTTCGATGCGGGTCAGCAGATCGGCGTTCTGCTCGAGCAGTTTCTTGCCGTTGCGCACGCGTAGCGGCGACAGGGCGCCGTCCAGGTACTCCCACACCGGGCGGGTGAACTCGGGTTGGCTACGGTCGGCCTTGATCACGTCCATGTCCGGGGTGACGCCGAGGAAGGCGCGGTCGAACAGGCTGGCACTGATACCGGCTTGCAGGGCTTGTTGGCGGAAGCCGGCCTGCCATTGGGCGAAGGTCTGCAGGGGCTGGATTTCACCGTTGGCCTCGGGCGCGGTGCCGGGCAGGGTGGCGACGGGGGCGGGCTGGGCGGGCGCCAGCGGCAGGGCGTCGGCGGCGGTGGGTTTCTCGGCGCAGGCGACGAGCAGGATGAAGCTTGTGGCCGCGATCAGCTGGCGGGGTTGCCAGCGGAGAGTGAGACGAGAGGGCATGCACAGATCCAGAATTGCAGGTCAGGTGCCGACCATACCATGCCTGCGCATTTCATGCCTTTCATGCCGCCATAAAGCAGGAAGCCTCCCAATCTCTCGATTGGAAGGCTTCGCGGCGGTAGCTGCCTTTGCCTTTTTCCGGTCGTTCCTGGCGGCAGCGGAACAGCGGTTGGGCGACGATGGACTTGGCCTTGTTGGGGCCGTGCTTTTTCGGTTTCTTGCTCATGGTGGGTTCCCGGTGTGGGTGGATGGCGGGCGCACTTTAGGCCTGTAGCGCTACCGGAGCCAATTGATTGTGTTTATGGCGGCGGGCCTCATCGCGGGTCAAGCCCGCTCCCACGACATCTTTGTGGGAGCGGGCTTGACCCGCGATGAGTTTTACTCGGCAGGCAGTGCCAATCGCTGTCCGGCCATCAGCAGCGACAACCGCGCCAGGCTGGTCCAGGGCGAGCCCTCGGCCTGCCCCTTGATCTGCGCATCAATACGCTGGGCATCCTGCAGCAACATGGCCCAGCGCTGAGCTGACAGGCGCTGCAAGGCCTTGCTCACCAGCGGGCGGCGTTTGTCCCACACCGGGGGGCGTGCCTGGCTGAACGCCTTGTCCAGTGGCACCCCCTGGCTGAACTGCTGTGCAAGCCCTGCCAGCAGGCGCAGCTCGCGGGCCAGGGCCCAGAGAATCACCGGAGGCTCGACACCTTCGCCGCGCAACCCTTCGAGCATGCGCAAGGCGTGGGCCGCCTCGCCGTTGAGAATGGCATCCACCAGGCCGAAGACATCGAAGCGGGCGCTGTCAGCGACGGCGGCCTGGACGGTCTCCACGGTGATCTGGTTACCCTCGGCCAGCAGCTTGAGCTTCTCGATCTCCTGGGCGGCGGCCAGCAGGTTGCCCTCGACCCGGGCGGCGATCAGGTCGACGGCGTCTCGCTGGGCCGAAAGACCGGCCTGGGACAGGCGCTGGTTGATCCACTGTGGCAACTGCTGGGCGTCCACCGGCCAGATCTGGATGAACTGGCAGTGCGCGCCTTCGATCAGGGCCTTGCCCCACTTGGTCTTCTGCGCACTGCCATCGAGCTTGGGCAGGCTGATCAGCAGCAGCGTGTCCTCGGCCGGGTTGGCGCAGTATTCCATCAGCGCGGCGGCACCCTTGTCGCCGGGTTTGCCCGAGGGCAGGCGCAGTTCCAGCAGGCGGCGCTGGGCGAACAGTGACAGGCTGGCGCCGGCCAGGAGCAGGTTGCCCCAGTCGAAGTTGGCGTCGGCGCTGAATACCTGGCGTTCGTCGTAACCCTGCTGCCGAGCAGCGCTACGGATGGCGTCGGCGGCCTCCTGGCACAGCAGCGGATCGTCGCCGCTGACGATGTAGACGGGCGCCAGCTGGCCTTGCAGGTGCTTGTTGAGTTGGGCGGGAGCGAGCTTCATGGGAATAGGCGGGGCACCTGAGGTGCCCCGATCAGGCTCAGGGAGCCGGGACTTCCAGCGGCGACTGCTGGGGCGTCTCGTCCTGGATGCGCTGGGCTTCCTGCATGGCCCGGGCTTCGGCTTCGGCACGCTCGTTGGCCTTGCGCTGCAGGTCGTCGAGGTGTGCCGGGGTCAATTGCTGGAGGCGGACCATCATGCCTTGTACCAGGTCACGACGGATTTCCTGACGTACCTGGACGGCTTCCTGGCCGGAACCAGTAATGTTGTTGCCGTTGTACACGTAATACTTCTGCACCTGCAGTTTGTCTTCCAGCAGGATCGTGTCGTTCTGGCCTTCGACCGCGTAGTTCAGCACGACGGTCAGCTCGTACTCCGCCGAGCGGTTGCCACCACTGTAGGTGGCGGCACGCTGGGATTCCTGCTCGTTGGTGAGCACGAGCTTATAGGGTGCGCCGGTATAGACCTTCACGCCACTGTTCTGCAGTGTGCGGCGCAGTTGGGTGACCGTTTCGCCATAGGCGTTGCGTGCGCTGAGGTCCAGCTCCTTGATGGTCAGCTCGGTGGTGCCGGTGCCGCGCAGCTGGAAACCGCAGGCGCTGAGCAGGACAGCCAGGCCCATTACCAGCAGATTGCGTTTGATCATGTGTGTTGCTCCCTCGTGGACCGATTACGCCCGCCTGCAGGGTGTGCAGGCGGGCGTTGCCATCAGTTGGCGACGATGTTGACCAGTTTGCCCGGTACGACGATGACCTTGCGGATGGTCAGGCCGTCGGTGAAGCGCAGGACGTTCTCGTTGTTGCGGGCGGCGGCTTCGATTTCCTCGCGGCTGGCGGCGGCCGGCATCTCGACCTGGCCACGCAGCTTGCCGTTGACCTGCACCACCAGTGTCACGGTGTCCTGCACCAGGGCGCTTTCGTCGACCGTCGGCCAGGCCGCGTCGATTGCCGCCTGGTCGTGGCCCAGCGCCTTCCACAGCTCGTGGGAGATGTGCGGGGTGATCGGCGCCAGCAGCAGGGTGACGGCCTCGAGGCCTTCCTGCAGCAGGGCGCGGTCCTGGGCGCTGGCCTGTGGCGCCTTTTCCAGCACGTTCATCACGGTCATCACCTGGGCGATGGCGGTGTTGAACTTGTGGTACTGGCCCACGTCGGTGCTGGCCTGCTTGATGGCGGCATGGATGGCGCGGCGGATGACCTTCTGCTCGTCGCTCAGGGCGGCGATGTCCAGCTGGCCCGGCAGGCCCTGGGCCACATGGGCCTGGGCCAGGCGCCAGACACGGCGCAGGAAGCGGCTGGCACCCTCGACGCCGGAGTCGGACCACTCCAGGCTCATGTCGGGTGGCGAGGCGAACATCATGAACAGGCGGCAGGTGTCGGCGCCGTAGGCTTCGATCATCGACTGCGGGTCGACACCGTTGTTCTTCGATTTCGACATCTTCTCGGTGCCACCGATTTCCACCGGCAGGCCGTCGGTCTTCAGGCGCGCGCCGATGATCTTGGCCTTGGCGTCACGCTCGATCTCGACATCGGCCGGGTTGAACCAGTCCTTGCCGCCGTTGCTGGCGACACGGTAGTACGTTTCGGCGACGACCATGCCCTGGGTCAGCAGGTTCTTGAACGGCTCGTTGGAGGTGACCAGGCCTTCGTCACGCATCAGCTTGTGGAAGAAGCGCGCGTACAGCAGGTGCAGGATCGCGTGTTCGATGCCGCCGATGTACTGGTCCACCGGCAGCCAGTGGTTGGCGGCTTTCGGATCGACCAGGCCCTTGTCGTAATTCGGCGAGGCATAGCGGGCGAAGTACCAGGACGACTCGACGAAGGTGTCCATGGTGTCGGTTTCGCGCTTGGCCGCGCTGCCGCATTTCGGGCAGGTGCACTCGTAGAACTCGGGCATCCGCGCCAGCGGCGAACCGGCGCCGTCCGGCACCACGTTTTCTGGCAGGGTGACCGGCAGCTGGTCTTCCGGCACCGGCACATCGCCGCAGGACGGGCAGTGGATGATCGGGATCGGGCAGCCCCAGTAGCGCTGGCGGCTGATGCCCCAGTCGCGCAGGCGGAACTGGGTGCGGGATTTGCCCAGGTCCTTGCGGATCAGCGCGGCTTCTATGGCGTCGAAGGCGCCCTGGAAGTCCAGGCCGTCGAATTCACCGGAGTTGATCAGCTGGCCGTGCTCGCCGTAGGCGGCCAGCCACTCGCTGCCGACTTCGTCGCCGACGCTGGTGCGCACCACTGCCTTGACCGGCAGGTTGTACTTGTGGGCGAACTCGAAGTCGCGCTCGTCGTGGGCCGGCACGGCCATCACGGCGCCATCGCCGTAGTGCATCAGCACGTAGTTGGCGACCCATACCGGCAGCTTCTCGCCGGTCAGCGGGTGCTCGACGCACAGGGAAGTGGCCATGCCCTTCTTCTCCTGGGTGGCCATGTCGGCCTCGGCAACGCTGCCGCTCTTGCACTCGTCGATGAACGCTTGCAGCGCCGGGTTGCCCTGGGCCGCCTGGGTGGCCAGCGGGTGCTCGGCGGCGACGGCGACGTAGGTGGCGCCCATCAGCGTGTCGGGACGGGTGGTGAAGACCTTCAGGGTGCCTTCGTGGCCGATGCTGGCCTGGTCGTACGGGAACTGTACTTCCATGCCGCGGGACTTGCCGATCCAGTTGCGCTGCATGGTCTTGACCTGCTCAGGCCAGCCCGGCAGCTCGTCGAGGCTTTCCAGCAGCTCGTCGGCGTAGTCGGTGATGCGGAAGTAGTACATCGGGATTTCGCGCTTTTCGATCAGCGCGCCCGAACGCCAGCCACGGCCGTCGATGACCTGCTCGTTGGCCAGTACGGTCTGGTCCGCCGGGTCCCAGTTCACGGTGCCGTTCTTGCGGTAGATGATGCCTTTCTCGAACAGGCGGGTGAACAGCCACTGCTCCCAGCGGTAGTAGTCCGGCTTGCAGGTGGTGACTTCACGCGACCAGTCGATGGCCAGACCCAGGCTCTTGAGCTGGGTCTTCATGTAGTCGATGTTCTCGTAGGTCCACTTGGCCGGAGCGACGTTGTTCTTCATCGCGGCGTTTTCCGCCGGCATGCCGAAAGCGTCCCAGCCCATCGGTTGCAGGACGTTCTTGCCCAGCATGCGCTGGTAGCGGGCGATAACGTCACCGATGGTGTAGTTGCGCACATGGCCCATGTGTAGCTTGCCGCTCGGGTACGGGAACATCGATAGGCAGTAGTACGTGTCTTTGCCTGGCTGTTCGGTGACAGCGAACGATTGTTGCTCGTCCCAGGCATTCTGGGCGGCGGCTTCTACATCACGGGGCGTGTATTGTTCGTGCATGGCTACTTTGTATTGAGAGGAATAAGAGACATGTTCCAGGCAGCTCGACCTCGCTGCGTCCGGCACTCCGGGATCTTATGAGAGTGAACGCCGTAGCATACATGAGCGCCGCGCGTCGTGGGAAACCCTGATTGCATCGCCCGTCGCGCGGGCCGTTGGTCGCAGCGCCCGGCCGCTTTTGCGAGTGACGCTAAGCTCATCTGTGGGGGGAGATATTCTTACCTTCAATGAGGTGAACGGATGGGAGAGTCGCAACTAACCGCAAACAAGCCGGAGCTTTACGAACGCCTGATCGACCGCCTGGGCCTGGCACTGGAAGTGGCCCGGACCTCGGTGCGATTGCGCGACGAGATGCCTGCCGAACTGGAGTTGCGTGGCCTGAGCCATGCCGAGTTCGAGGTCATCAAGGCCTACCTGGAATCCCTCCCGGAGGGCCGTTTTGCCAGTGCCGGTGCCTACCCGCAACCGGAGCCGTCCTCGGCCAGGATCGTCTGGCTCAAGGACCGCAAGCGCTCCGGCGCCCCAGCCAGCTCCAGGACGTTGCCGTCCCGATAGCCGTTCAGGGTTGCAGGCGCGGTACTACGCGCCGGTTTTCGCAATGCACGCATCGATCGGCGCCGGTTGCCCTTGAGGCCCGGTGCCGATCCTCTTAGGCTGCACGCCTTCCATGGAGGTGTGTGATGCCGATCCGCTTTTTCATCAAACAATGGCTGATGCCGCCCGGCATCCTGTTCCTGCTGTTGCTGGTCGCCTGGTGGTGGCGCCGTCGCCGCCCACGCCTGGCGGCGGCCTGCTTTGCCCTGGGCGTGGGTGGTTTGTGGCTGATGAGTCTGCCGTTGACCGTCGAGCAGGTGGCCCGGGCCCTTGAAACAGAACCTGCGTTGATGGCGGATGAATGGGCGGGCCTGGCGGCCAGGGCCGATGCCATTGTGGTTCTGGGCGCCGGGCGCGAGCGCGGTGATCCGGCGTGGGCCGGTACTGACCAGCCGACCTACGTGGCACTGGAGCGCATGCGCTATGCCGCCCACCTGGCCAAGGCCTCGGGGTTGCCGGTGCTGACCAGTGGTGGCCTGCACTATGGCACGCCACCCAGCGAGGCTCAGCTGATGGCTGATCGGCTGCAGGCCGATTTTGCTGTGAAGGTCACTTGGAAGGAGGAAGCCAGCCACACCACCTGGGAAAACGCCGAGTTCAGCGCGAAGGTGTTGCAGCCATTGGGCATCCGGCGGGTGGTGGTGGTGACCCAGGCCTGGCACATGCAGCGTGCACGCTGGAGCTTTGAACGGGCCGGGTTCGAGGTGGTGCCGGCGCCGGTGGGTTTCCTCGGGCGCGATCATGCAAGACCGTTCGCGGGATTGCTGCCGGAAAGCCGGGCCATGTGGCAGAGCGGGCAGTTGCTGAACGAGGCGGTGGGTTTGCTGGGGTATCGGTTGTTCTACTGATGCCCAGCGCACACGGCCCTCTGTAGGAGCGGCCTCGTGCCGCGAAAGGGCCGCAAGGCGGCCCCGCGATCTGTGCATGTACGCCAAGACCCCGGGGCTGCTTCGCAGCCCTTTCGCGGCACGAGGCCGCTCCTACAGGAGGCGTCGTCGCTCAGACGGTCTTGGCGATCCGGCCGGCTAGCAGCGCCCAGCCCAGCAACAGCACGCAGACAATTGCCAGCGGCCACGAGCGCCATTGCAGGTAAGGCGTCAGCTGCTGCATCGGCACCACCTCGCCGTACAGCACGGCCCTCTGGAACTGCGGGATCTGCGCGGTGATCCTGCCGAACGGGTCGATCAGCGCGGTCACGCCGTTGTTGGTGGCGCGGATCATCCAGCGACCGGCCTCGAGCGCGCGCATCTGGGCCATCTGCAGGTGCTGCAGCGGGCCAATCGAGGTGCCGAACCAGGTGTCGTTGCTGATGGTCAGCAGCAGGTCGCTGCGCGCGGCGAGGCTTGCGGCAAACTCGGGATAGACCACTTCGTAGCAGATGTACGGTGCCACCTGGTAACCCTTGGCCTGCAGCAGTGGCTGGTCCTCGGGGCCGCGGGCGAAGTCCGACATCGGCAAGTTGAAGAACTCGATCAGGCCGCGCAGCATGTCCTGCAGCGGCACGTACTCGCCAAACGGCACCAGCTTCTGCTTGAGGTAGGTGCCGTCGCCTTCGCCGGCCACGGTGATGCCGTTGTAGTAGCGGCGCTGGTGGTGAACCATCTGCCGTATCGGCACCCCGGTGATCAGCGCCGAATGCCGTTCGGCGGCAAAGGTGCCCATCATGTCGATGTAGCCCTGGGCCTGGTCCTTGAGCGCCGGCACGGCGGTTTCCGGCCAGACCAGCAGGTCGACGGGCTTCGAACTGAAGCTCATGTCGCGGTACAGCGCCAGTTGCGCATTGACGTGCGCCGGGTCCCATTTCAGGTCCTGCTCGACGTTGCCCTGCAGGGCGGCGACCTTCAATGGATCGCCCGCCGGCTTGGTCCAGGCGTGGTCCTTGAGGGTCAGGCCGAGGATCCACGGCGCCACCAGCAACACCGCACCAGCGGCCAGGAACGCACGGCGCTCACGCAGGCGGTACAGGTTGCATAGCAAGGCGGCGCTCAAGGCCAGGACGAAGGACACCAGCCAGACGCCGCCCAGCGGGGCGAGGCCGGCGAGCGGGCCGTCGAGTTGGCTGTAGCCGGCGTAGAGCCAGGGGAAACCGGTGAGGAACCAGCCTCGGAAGGCCTCCTGCAGCAACCACAGGGCGGCGAAACACAGGGCATCGGCCAGTGGCGCTTCGTCGCGACGCAACCAGCGCGCCCAGAGCCAGGCGGGCAAGGCGAAGAAGAATGCCAGGCAGGCGAAGAACGCCAGCAGCAGGGCGATCGCCAGCAGCGGCGAGGCACCGCCGTAGGTGTTCATGCTGACGTAGATCCACCAGGTGCCGGCGCCGTAGAGGCCGAAGCCGAAGCACCAGCCACGGCCCAGGGCCTGGCGCGGCGTCAGTTCGCGCAGGCCGGCGTAGAACAGGGCGATGGACAGGATGGCCAACGGCCAGACGTCGAACGGCGCCAAGGCCAGGAGGGTGGAGGCGCCGGCCGCCATGGCCAGCAGGTTACCGGGCCAGCCGGGGCGGGTGATCCAGCGCATGTCGTTCCTTAACGATTGATCGGTGTCAGGCGCAGCAAGTGTATCCGGCGGCTGTCGGCATTGAGAATACGGAAACGATAGTGACCGATCTCGGTGGTCTCGTTGCGCTTGGGCAGGTGGCCGAAGGCGCTCATTACCAGGCCGCCGACCGTGTCGAACTCGTCATCGGAGAATTCGCTGTCGAAGAACTCGTTGAAGTTATCGATCGGCGTCAGCGCCTTGACCAGGAAGTCACCACTGGGCAGCGGCTTGATGTAGCTGTCTTCCTCGACATCGTGCTCGTCCTCGATATCGCCGACGATCTGCTCGAGCACGTCCTCGATGGTCACCAGGCCCGCCACGCCGCCGTACTCGTCGATGACGATGGCCATGTGGTTGTGGTTGGCGCGGAATTCGCGCAGCAGCACGTTCAGGCGCTTGGACTCAGGCACGAAGGTGGCCGGGCGCAGCAGGTCCTTGATGTTGAAGCTGTCGCCGTTCTCCTTGAGGATCAGCGGCAGCAGGTCCTTGGCGAGCAGGATGCCGAGCACATCGTCGTGGCTTTCGCCGATCACCGGGTAGCGCGAGTGCGCGGCGTCGATCACCGCCGGCAGGAACTCGCGTGGCGACTGGCTGGCCTTGATGCTGATCATCTGCGAGCGCGGCACCATGATGTCGCGCACCTGCAGGTCGGCGACCTGGATGGCGCCTTCGACGATGGTCAGCGCTTCGCTGTCGAGCAGCTTGTTCTGATGGGCTTCGCGCAGCAGCTCGAGGAGCTCCTGGCGGTTTTTCGGCTCATGGGCAAAAGCCTGGGTCAGTTTACCCAGCCAGGACTTTTGCCCGTTGCTCGATCGGTCTTCGCTCATGGCGGTTACTCGTGATCCTTGCAGTGTCAGTGTGTGATTGATTCGGCTTCGTCGTCGGCGTACGGGTCCGGATGACCCAGTTCCGCCAGCAATGTTCGTTCCAGCGCTTCCATCTCCTCGGCCTCATCGTCCTCGATGTGGTCGTAGCCGAGCAGGTGCAGGCAGCCGTGGATGACCAGGTGCGCCCAGTGCGCCTCGAGGGCCTTGCCCTGTTCGGCGGCCTCGCGCTCGACCACCGGCACGCAGATCACCAGGTCGCCCAGCAACGGGATGTCGAGCAGCTCGTCGGGCACATCGGCGGGGAAGGACAGCACGTTGGTCGCGTAGTCCTTGTGCCGGTAGGTGTGGTTCAGCTCGCGGCCTTCGGCTTCGTCGACCAGGCGGATGGTCATCTCGGAGTCGGCGCTGCGCTGGCGCAAGGCAAGCTCGCACCAGCGGCGAAAGGCGTTGTCGTCGGGGGCGGCGGCGTCCGTGGCCCGTTGCAGGTCGAGTTCAAGCATCTTTGCCGGGTGCCTCGGGCTTGGCCTGACGGGCGTCGAAACGGTCGTAGGCTTCGACGATGCGCTGCACCAGCGGGTGGCGCACCACATCCTTGGGTTGGAAATGGGTGAAGCTGATACCTGGGACGTCCCTGAGCACCTCGATCACATGGGCCAGCCCTGACTTGGTGCCGCGCGGCAGGTCGACCTGGGTGATGTCGCCGGTGATCACCGCGGTCGAGCCGAAGCCGATGCGGGTGAGGAACATCTTCATCTGCTCGAGGGTGGTGTTCTGGCTCTCGTCGAGGATGATGAAGCTGTTGTTCAGGGTGCGGCCGCGCATGTAGGCCAGCGGTGCGATCTCGATCACCTGGCGCTCGATGAGCTTGGCCACGTGCTCGAAGCCGAGCATCTCGTAGAGCGCGTCGTAGAGCGGGCGCAGGTACGGGTCGATCTTCTGGGCGAGGTCGCCGGGCAGGAAGCCGAGCTTTTCGCCGGCCTCGACCGCCGGGCGCACCAGCAGGATGCGGCGCACCTGTTCACGCTCCAGTGCGTCGACCGCGCAGGCCACGGCCAGGTAAGTCTTGCCGGTACCGGCCGGGCCGACGCCGAAGTTGATGTCGTTGGCCAGGATTTCCTTGACGTAGCGCTGCTGGTTGACGCCGCGTGGGCGGATGTTGCCCTTGCGCGTGCGCAGCGAGACGCTGACTTCGTTGACGGCGGGGTTCTCGAGGTTCTCGACCGTCGATTCCTGCAGATAGAGATGGACCGTTTCCGGCGACAGGTCGGTGGCCTTGGCCTCGCGATAGAGGCGGCGCAGCAACTGTTCGGCGGCGGAGGTGGTCTTGGGTTCGCCGATCAGTTCGAACTGATTGCCGCGGTTGCGGATTTCGATAGCCAGGCGTTGTTCGATCAGGCGCAGGTGCTCGTCGAACTGGCCGCACAGGTTGGCGAAACGATGGGCCTCGAAGGGCTCGAGGATGAAACGATGGGGTTGTATGGGTGCGTTCAAGGTCGTTTTTAGCCGCTCGACGGCAATGAATGTGAACTCAAGAATAACCCTTGAGTGGCAGTGGCGAAAGCACTGAAACGATCAAGGGTCGGTACGACGCTTCCGATCCGCGTGTCGATCATGGCAGGGCAAGTTGACGAAACGATGATGCCGGCGGACCGCACAGGGCTCGAGGCGGTTCAGGGCAGGGGAGAGAAGGGCGTGCGGCCTTCGGCGTTCTGCAGTTCCAGCAGGTATTTGCGGAAGATCTGGCCGAGCACCTGGGTGGCGTGCTCGAGCTCGTCGCGGGGCATCTGCCCGCTGACTTCGTCGGCCATGTCCAGGGCGTCTTCGGCGCCGTTGACCGCGGCGATCTTGAGCAGGATGTAGGCCTGCACGTTGTTGGCCTTGACCCCTTCGCCATGGAAGAACATCGAGCCGAGGCGGTACTGAGCCTGCCCCTGGCCCTGCAGCGAGGCCTTTTCGAACCACTTGAGCGCCTTGTCGAGATGGCGCGGCGTGCCGCTGTAGTAGAACTCGCCCAGCTCGTACTGCGCTTCGGCATCCCCGGACTCCGCCGTCTGCTCGCAGGCCTTCAGGGCGTTCTCCTGGTCCTCGGGCGCAGCATCGAGAGTGCAGCGGCCCGCCGCCGGAATCAGCAACGAGTTACCGCCCTCCGCCAGGGCCAGCAGGGGCTGAAGAAGCAACAGGCAGCCCAGGGTCAGGGCGCGGCCGGTGCGGTTCATGGGGATCGACTTACCTCTGCAAAGCTACGGCCAATGTCTCTGGTGGCACATTATGGGATAAGCAGCGCCTACCTTACAAAGTTTTACTCGAATTTCTGTCCTGCTGGCGAATCGGCTGACTGTGTAGGAGCGGCCTTGTGCCGCGAAAGGGCTGCGAAGCAGCCCCGGCATTATTCGCATCAAGGCTGAAATTCCAGGGGCTGCTTCGCAGCCCTTTCGCGGCACAAGGCCGCTCCTACCTGGGTGGTGTGAAGGCTTACTTCAGCTTGGCGAACGCCCGCTCGGCCGCATCCAGGGTGATCTGCAGCTCCTTGTCGCCATGGGCGATGGAGGTGAAGCCCGCCTCGAAGGCGCTTGGCGCCAGGTACACGCCGCCGTCGAGCATCAGGTGGAAGAAGCGCTTGAAGCGCTCGGCGTCGCTGGCCATCACGTCGTCGAAGGTGACGATGTCGTCGGCGCCGCTGAAGTACAGGCCGAACATGGCGCCCGCCTGGGTGGTGACGAACGGGATACCAGCGGCATCGGCGCGCTGTTGCAGGCCATCGAGCATGCGGTTGGTGAAGGCGCTCAGCTCGTCATGGAAGCCCGGGCGGCTGATCAGCCGCAGGGTGGTCAGGCCTGCGGCCATGGCCAGCGGGTTGCCCGACAGCGTACCGGCCTGGTAGACCGGGCCGAGCGGGGCGATGCAGCCCATGATCTCGCGCTTGCCGCCGAAGCAGCCGACCGGCATGCCGCCGCCGACGATCTTGCCGAAGGTCGACAGGTCCGGGGTGATGCCGTAGTGGCCTTGGGCGCCGCCCAGCGACACACGGAAGCCGGTCATCACTTCATCGAAGATCAGTACCACGCCGTGTTTGTCGCACAGCGCGCGCAGGCCTTCGAGGAAGCCTGGCGCCGGCGGTACGCAGTTCATGTTGCCGGCCACTGGCTCGACGATGATGCAGGCCACGGTCTGGCCAACCTCGGCGAGGGTCTTCTCGACGGCGGCGATATCGTTGAACGGCAGGGTCAGGGTGTGCTTGGCGAAGTCCGCCGGCACCCCGGCCGAGCTCGGTACGCCCTGGGTCAGCAGGCCGGAGCCGGCCTTGACCAGCAGGCTGTCGGAGTGGCCGTGGTAGCAGCCTTCGAACTTGATGATGGCGTCGCGGCTGGTGTAGCCACGGGCCAGACGGATGGCGCTCATGGTGGCCTCGGTGCCGGAGCTGACCATGCGCACCATTTCCATCGACGGCACGATCGAGCAGACCAGATCGGCCATCTCGGTTTCCATGGCCGTCGGCGCGCCATAGGACAGGCCGTGCTCGAGTTGTCGGCGCACGGCATTCAGCACATCGGGATGGCCGTGGCCGAGGATCATCGGGCCCCAGGAACCGACATAGTCGACATAGCGCTTGTCGTCTTCATCGATGACGTAGGCGCCTTCGGCGTGCTTGAAGAACAGCGGCGTGCCGCCGACGCTCTTGAAGGCGCGCACGGGCGAGTTGACGCCACCGGGGATGTGTTTCTGGGCTTGGGCAAACAGTTCTTCGGAACGGGACATGGGATCTTCTCTCGAAATCAGGAAGCGAACAGGGCATTGAAGGCGCGGGCGCGGCGGGTGACTTCCTGCGCGCTGTCGGCACCGAACAGGCCGTGGATCACCGCCAGCAGGTCGGCGCCATGGGCGATAAGCGGGGCGGCGTTGTCGAGGGTGATGCCGCCGATCACCGCGATCGGCAACTTGACCTGGGCGCGGGCCTGTTCCAGCAGTTCGACACCGGCGGCGGGCGCGCCTGGTTTGGTGACGGAATTGAAGAAGCGACCGAAGGCGACATAGCTTGCGCCCTCGCTGGCGGCCTGCTGCGCGAGGTCGAGGCTGGCGTGGCAGGTCGAGCCGATGATCGCCTGGCGGCCGAGCAGGGCACGGGCCGGGGTGAGCGGGCCGTCGGTCTGGCCCAGGTGCACGCCGACGCCCAGGCGCGCGGCCAGTTCGGCGGCGTCGTTGATGATCAGCTGAGTGCCGTAGCGTTCGCAGAGCTTCGTCAGCGCTTCAGCTTCGCGCAGGCGACGCCCGGCGTCGTCGCTCTTGTCGCGGTACTGCAGCAGGCAGACACCGCCTTCGAGTGCCGCCTCGACATGGCTCAGGAAACGGCCGGCGAGCAGCTGGCTGTCGGTGATGGCATACAGACCGCGGAGCGTCATCGGATGGCCTCGAGTCAGGAACAGAAATCCAGGGGCAGGCGGCGCGGCACGTACTGGCCCTTGCCCAGTTGCTCGGCGTCGCGCAGGGTCCGCCAGGTGTAGTCCAGGGCACTGCGCACGGCGCTCTCCAGGTGTTCGCCCAAGGCCAGGCGACCGGCCAGGGCGCTGGCCAGGGTGCAGCCCGAGCCGTGATAGCTGCCCGGCAGGCGCTGGCAGGTCCAGGTGTGCTGCTGGCCGTCGCGGCTGTACAGGCGGTTGTGGATTTCCACTTCGTCGCCGTGACCGCCGGTGATCAGCAGGTGTCTACAGAACGGCAGCAGCTTCTCGGCGCACTCGTCCGCCGTGCCTTCAGGCAGTTCCGCCAGGATACGCGCCTCTGGCAGGTTCGGGGTGGCGATGGTGGCCAACGGCAGCAGGCGCTCACGCAGCGCGTAGCCGACCTCGTCCTTGCCCAGGCGACCGCCGCCGCCGGCGCGCAGCACCGGGTCGCAGACCAGTGGCAGGTGCGGATGGTCGGCGAGTAGTTCGGCGACGGTGTCGACCATCTCGATCGAGCCGAGCATGCCCAGCTTCACCGCGGCCACCGTGGAGTCGGTCAGCACGGCATTGGCCTGGGCCAGCACCCACTCGCGGTCGAGCACGCGGAAGTCGGAAACGTTGACGGTATCCTGCACGGTCAGGGCGGTCACGGCGGGCGCGGCGTGACAGCCTTGGGCGATCAGGGCTTCGATATCTGCCTGCAGCCCGGCGCCACCACTGGGGTCGTGGCCGGAGAGACAGAGGACAACGGGGCGGGAGCTGTAGGTATTCATGGTCGGCGAGCTTATCACCAAACCTTTTTCTGCGGTTCGCTCGCGGCGAGAGAATTGCTGATCAAGTGGTCAGGTTGGGCTGGTTGTATATTCTGAAACATGCGTTCTAGAGCCTCTGCATGCAAATTGCCAGTAGCTGCTGGTCAGTGCGGGAGGCTATGCTAGAGTGCTCGGATAACTCGATAAATGGGTTCTGCCGGATCACGTCGTCTCAAAGGGATGGGAGGCAACCGCGACGCGACCGCACAGGCCATGCTGGGGCTGTATGCGCTATTTGCTGATTGTGCTTCTGGGCTGCTTGCCCATGCTGGCCGGAGCGGTCGAATTCGACAACGCCACCGGGCGCTTGCCGCTGGGCCGGTACATGCAGGTCTATGAAGACCAAGAGGGCAGCGCCAGCATCGCCCAGGTGAGTTCCGCGGCGTTTTCCGGGCGTTTCCAGGCACATCAGGACGAAGTGCTCAATGCGGGCTACTCCACCTCGGTGTTCTGGCTGCGGGTCGATCTCGCCTATGCCGCCGCCCCTTCGGCCGCGCCACGCCAGTGGTTGCTGGAACTCGCCTACCCGCCGTTGGATCACCTGGAACTCTTCCTGCCGGACGCGCAAGGCACCTATCGCCTGGCACGACGCACCGGTGACGCGTTGCCCTATGCCACCCGGGAAATCCGCCAGAACAACTACCTGTTCGAATTGCCGCTGCAACCCGGCCAGGCGACCACCGCCTACCTGCGTCTGCACAGCCAGGGCTCGATCCAGGCGCCGCTGACATTGTGGTCGGCCGAGGCCTACCTGGAGGACCAGCCCACCCGGCTTTATGTGCTGGGCATGATCTACGGCGTACTGCTGGTGATGCTGGTGTACAACCTGTTCATCTTCCTCAGCGTGCGTGATGTCAGTTACCTGTACTACATCCTTTATATCGCTTCGTTCGGTCTCTACCAGGTGTCGGTCAACGGCGCCGGCATCGCCTATTTCTGGCCGGACAGCCCATGGTGGGCCAACGCCGCCACCCCGTTGTTCATCGGTGCCGCCGGGCTGTTCGGCTGCCAGTTCGCCCGCCACTTCCTGCAGCTGGACAGCTTCAGCCGGGGCTTCGACCGCCTGCTGAAAGGGTTGATGGCCGGTGGCGCGCTGGTCATGGTGCTGGCGCTGACCCTGCGCTACGGCGTGGCGCTGCGCATGGCCACGGTGCTGGCGCTGCTGTTCACCGTCAGTATCTTCAGCGCCGGGCTCTATGCCTGGTGGCGCGGACTGCGTGTGGCGCGCTGGTTCATCATCGCCTGGACCGCCTTCCTCGCTGGCGGGCTGGTCAACACCCTGATGGTGCTGGGCTACCTGCCCAACGTGTTCATCACCATGTACGCCAGCCAGCTCGGCTCGGCGCTGGAGGTGGCGCTGCTGTCGCTGGCCCTGGCCGACCGCATCAACAGCCTGCGCGAGCAGCAGGCCCAGACCCTGCGCGAGACCGGGCGCACCCTGGAGCAACTGAACCTGCAGCTGGCGCGCAGCAACCGGCTCAAGGACGAGTTCCTGGCCACCGTGACCCATGAACTGCGCACGCCGATGAACGGCGTGATCGGTTCGCTGGAGCTGCTGCATACCCTGCCCATGAGCGCCGAGCAGGCCCAGTATCACCGCACCGCCACCGGTTCTGCCCAGGACATGATGGCGATGGTCGATGACATCCTCATCCTCACCGAACTGCAGGCCGGGCGCCTGCGCAACCAGGGCATGGCGTTCAGCCTGCGGCGCCTGCTCCAGGAGCTGCGCGCCGGCTATGCCAGCCAGGCGCTGGCCAAGGGTCTGTACCTGAGCCTGGACATCCCCGCCGACCTGCCCGACAGCCTGGTCGGCGATGCGCAGAAGCTCGCCCGCTGCCTCGCCTGCCTGGTGGACAACGGGCTGAAGTTCACCCACCAGGGGGGCGTCACCGTGCAGGCCCGTGGCCGGCGTACCGGGCCGGACAGCCTGGTCCTGAGCCTCACGGTCAGTGACAGCGGCATCGGCTTCGACGATCTGGACCAGGCGGTGCTGTACCAGCGTTTCTTCCAGATGGACGGTTCGATGACCCGGCGCTACGGCGGGCTGGGCATCGGCCTGTCGATCTGCCGGCAACTGGGCGAGTTGATCGGCGCGCAGTTGTCCCACGAGTCGACGCCGGGTCTGGGCAGCCGCTTCGAGCTGACCCTGGCCCTTGCGGTGGCGCAGGTGCAGGTACCACCGGCGCGTGCCGCCTCGGGGCTGGAGCGCTTCTGACAAATCGTGATCTACGTTTCCTGTAGGTGCGGCCTTGTGCAGCGAAAGGGCCGCAAAGCAGCCCCGGCGATCTTCGCCTCATGCTGAATTCTGGGGCCGCTGCGCGACCCTTTCGCGGCACAAGGCCGCTCCTACATTAGGGATTGCGCACGGTTGGAGGGCGCGAAGCGCCCCCATGTAGTCCGTTTTGTCACTTTGACTCGAGGGCCTGCGGTGCTTCACTGGGTTATCCAGGCATGAACGGATCCAGGAGGCCGCCGATGAACCTGCACCAGTTCGCTGAAACCCACGAAGTCACCAACCAGCCGCCGTCCCTGGACGGCGCCAACCTGTATCGCCTCGACCAGCCCCTGCAGGAGTGGTCGCGCCGCTTCGGCGCCGGCTGGGCCGAGTCGCGGATCGACGCCTATGGTGCCCTGGCCGGTGGCTCGCTGATGGCCGCGGGTTTCCTGGCCAACGCGCACAAGCCCGAGTTCAGCAGCCATGACCGCTATGGCCATCGTATCGACCTGGTGGAGTTTCATCCCGCTTATCACCAGTTGATGCGCACCGCCGTCGAGCACGGCCTGCCTTCGCTGCCCTGGGCCGAGCCACGGGACGGCGCCCACGTGGCGCGGGCCTCGATGACCTACCTGCACAGCCAGGCTGAAGCCGGCACCGGCTGCCCGCTGACCATGACCTTCGCCGCCGTGCCGGCCCTGCGCCTGCAGCCCGAGCTTGCCGGCTACTGGCTGCCGAAGGTCCTCGCCCGCGAATATGACCCGCGCAACGTCGGCGACCGGCACAAGGCCGGTGTCACCATCGGCATGGCCATGACCGAGAAACAGGGCGGCACCGACGTGCGCGCCAACACCACCCGCGCCTACCCGGTGGGCACGCCCGGCCCGGGCCAGCCCTATGAGCTGGTAGGCCACAAGTGGTTCTGTTCGGCGCCCATGTGCGACGCCTTTCTCACCCTGGCCCAGACCGACAAGGGCCTGAGCTGCTTCCTGCTGCCGCGCCACCGGCCCGACGACAACCGCAACCAGTTCTACATCCAACGCCTGAAGAACAAGCTGGGCAACTGTTCCAACGCCTCCAGCGAGGTGGAGTTCCGCGGAGCCCTGGCCTGGATGGTCGGCGAGGAGGGGCGCGGCGTGCCGACCATCATCGAGATGGTGGCCATGACCCGCTTCGACTGCATGGTCGGTTCCAGCGCCCTGATGCGCCAGGCCCTGACCCAGGCCGCGCACCATTGCGCATACCGCAAGGTCGGCGGACGGGTGCTGGCCGAGCAGCCGCTGATGCAGAACGTGCTTGCCGACCTGGCCTTGGAGAGCGAGGCCGCCCTGGCCCTGAGCCTGCGCATGGGCCAGGCCCTGGACCGCCTCGACGACCCGCAGCAGGCGCACTTTTCCCGCCTGGTCACGGCGGTGGGCAAGTACTGGATCTGCAAGCGCGCCCCCGGGATGATCAACGAGGCCGCCGAGTGCCTGGGCGGCGCCGGCTACGTCGAGGACAGCATCCTGCCACGGCTGTACCGCGAGGCGCCGGTCAACTCGACCTGGGAGGGCTCGGGCAACGTGCAGTGCCTGGATGTGCTGCGGGCCTTGTCGAAAGAGCCGGGCGTGCTCGAGGCGCTGTTCAGCGAGCTGGGAGACGGCCATGGCGACCCACGGCTGGCGGCGTTCATCGGTAACCTCAAGGGCGTTTTCGCCGATACCGGCGATATCCAGTACCGCGCCCGGCAACTGACCGAGGACATCGCCGTGGCGCTGCAGGCCAAGCTGTTGCTCGAGGCAGGCAACGCCACAGTGAGCGATGCGTTCATCGGCAGTCGCCTGGGCGGCGGCGGGCGGGTGTATGGCGCGTTGCCGCGCGGCGTGGATGTCGAGGCGCTGGTGGCCAGGGCAACGCCTGTCTGGGCCGGTTGAAGGATGGCTTCATCCCCCTGTAGGAGCGGCCTTGTGCCGCGAAAGGGCTGCAAGGCAGCCCCAGATCTCAGCGGTCAAGGCGGAAATTGCTGGGGCTGCTGCGCAGCCCTTTCGCGGCACAAGGCCGCTCCTACAGGGAATTGCTCAGCACCGACACTGGGGATGTATTTGCCCAGCAACGCAGGCAAGATGGCTGTCATGCATTCCATAAGACAGGAAGCCCAGCGTGAGCCAAGCGTTTGTAGTCGTTGATACCCCCGAACAGGCCGTCGACCGTCTGGCGGCCTTGCACGAACAGGCCACCGGGGCCCTGAGCCAGGCCCTCAAGCGCTATCTCAAGGACCGTACCGAGCCGGGTGACGAGGAGCGAGCGTTGTTCCGCTACCCGGCCCTGCGTCTCATCTATTCCAGCCAGGGCGAAGTCGCCGCGACCACCCGCGCCTACGCCAAGGTCCAGGTGGACGGCACCTACAGCGTCACCGTCACCCAGCCCGCGGCGTTCCGTGGCTACCTGCTCGAGCAACTGCGCCCGTTGATGCACGACTACACCGTGACCGTGGAAGTCGGTGTCAGCGAGCAGAACATCCCGTACCCCTACGTGGTCGACCAGGGCGACGAGCTGGCCGGCAGCGGCATCACCGCCGCGCAACTGGCGCGGGTGTTCCCCAGCACCGACCTGTCGGCGGCCACCGATAACACCGCCGATGGCCTGTACGACTGGGAAAGCGCCGAGACCCTGCCGCTGGCGCTGTTCGACGCCGCCCGCGTGGACTTCTCCCTGCGCCGCCTGGTGCACTACACCGGCAGCGACTGGCGGCACATGCAGCCGTGGATCCTTCTCACCAACTACCACCGCTACGTCGACCAGTTCATCGCCCATGGCCTCGAGCAGTTGCGCGAGGACCCACGCTTCGTGCGCATGGTCCTGCCGGGCAACGTGATCATCGAGAAGGGCATGGACAACGGCGAGGCCCAGGCCCTGGTCGCCAGCGTGGTCTGGCACCGCTACCAGATGCCGGCCTATCACCTGATCGCCGCCGATGGCGATGGCGTGACCCTGGTCAACATCGGTGTCGGCCCGTCCAACGCCAAGAACATCACCGACCACCTGGCGGTGCTGCGCCCGCACTGCTGGCTGATGATCGGCCACTGCGGCGGCCTGCGTCAGTCGCAGACTATCGGTGACTACGTGTTGGCCCACGCCTATATGCGTCGCGACGGCATCCTCGACCGCGTGGTGCCGCCGAATATCCCGATCCCGGCCCTGGCCGAGGTGCAGCTGGCGTTGCAGGAGGCGGCCGCGCAGGTCACCGGCGAGCGTGGCGAGCAGCTCAAGAAGCGCCTGCGCACCGGCACCGTGCTCACCTACGACGACCGCAACTGGGAGCTGCGCTGGGCCCAGGAACGTCCGTTGATCAACCTGTCCCGCGCCGTGGCGGTGGACATGGAGAGCGGCACCATTGCCGCCCAGGGCTACCGTCTGCGCGTGCCGTACGGCACCTTGCTGTGTGTCTCCGACAAGCCGCTGCACAGCGAGATCAAGCTGCCGGGCTCGGCCAACGCCTTCTACAACCGCGCGGTCAGCCAGCACCTGAAGATCGGCATCGCCGCCCTCGATCTGCTGCGTACCGAGCTCAACTCGCTGCACTCGCGTAAACTGCGCAGCTTCGATGAGCCGCCGTTCCGCTGAGGATCCATGTCCCTGCCACCCCGTAGCACACCGCGCCGCCCTGCGGCGCGGCCCACCGGCCCGCGTCGCCAGCCCAAGGCGCCGCCGACCGAGCCGCGCCTGATCCTGTTCAACAAGCCGTTCGATGTGCTCACCCAGTTCAGCGACGGCGAGGGGCGGGCCACGCTCAAGGACTTCATCGACATCCCTGGTATCTACCCGGCCGGGCGCCTGGACCGTGACAGCGAAGGCCTGCTGTTGCTGACCAACGACGGGCGCCTGCAGGCGCGCATCGCCGATCCGAAGCACAAGCTGGCCAAGACCTACTGGGTGCAGGTGGAAGGCGAGCCGAGCGAAGAGCAGCTACAGCGCCTGCGTGATGGCGTCGAGCTTAACGACGGGCCGACGTTGCCGGCCCAGGCGCGCCTGCTTGAGGAGCCCGAGCTGTGGCCGCGTAATCCGCCGGTGCGTTTTCGCAAGAGCGTGCCGACCGCCTGGCTGGAGCTGGTGATCCGTGAAGGGCGTAATCGCCAGGTGCGGCGGATGACGGCGGCGGTGGGCTTGCCGACCTTGCGCCTGGTGCGGGTGCGGATTGGCGACTGGACGATCGAAGGGCTGGACCAGGGTTGCTGGCGCGAAGTGCCGGCGAAGCTTTGAGCCGCACGCGTCCCCCTGTAGGAGCGGCCTTGTGCCGCGAAAGGGGCGCGTAGCGGCCCCCGATCTCAGCATCAAGGCAAAATTGCTGGGGCCGCTACGCGGCCCTTTCGCGGCACAAGGCCGCTCCTACAAGGAAGGGGAGAGTTGGCAGGCCGCTACACCCCCTCAAGAAACCCCACCACCACGCTCTTGATGATGAATGCCAGCACGCCAAGGCCCAGCACAAAGAACAGGATCAGCGTGCCAAAGCGCCCGGCCTTGGACTTCTTCGCCAGGTCCCAGACGATGAAGCCCATGAAACCGATCAATACGGTGACCAGGACGATCATCATCCATTCTTCGAATACTGCGGGATCCATCGGTTCACTCCAGGCAGATTGAGCCCCCGATCATACGCCGGACTCGGGAGGATTCAACGCAGGTGAGTCAATGGCAGCTCGGTGCTGGCCAGCACCTGGTTGAGCACGAAGCTCGAGCGTACGCTGGTCACGCCTTCGATACGGGTCAGGCTGCCCAGCAGCAGTTTCTGGTAGTGGTCCATGTCCGGCACCACCACTTTGAGCTGGTAGTCGGCGTCCATCCCGGTGACCAGGCTGCACTCGAGCACCTGGGGCAGGCTGCGGATCGCCGCCTCGAAGGTCTCGAAGCGCTCGGGCGTGTGCCGGTCCATGCCGATCAGCACATAGGCCGTCAGGCTCAGGCCGAGCTTCTTGCGGTCCAGCAGGGCCACCTGGCGCGAGATGTAGCCGTCGTCCTCGAGCTGCTTGACCCGACGTGAGCATGGGGAAGGCGACAGGCCGATGCGTTCGGCCAGTTCCTGGTTGGAGATGCGCGCATCGCGCTGCAATTCGGCGAGGATGCTCAGGTCGTAGCGGTCGAGCTTGCTCATGGAAAGGGCCTTTTCTGTTCAGATTGCTGCGAATTATCGATCCTGAGTGAAAAATTGCGCAAGCGCTATTTATCAGAGCAATCTTCGCAATCCTCTGCCCCGGCGTCTGGCCTATCTTTATCACCAGAATCACTGCCCGGACATCAGTCCACGGCGACGCGCCCTAGGCGGGCGGTCGCGGCCAGCCATCCAACAGGATCCGCCAGGCCCCCGGGCTACGCACTGTCCAGAAGACGGCGCGAGGTGAGCCGGTGCCACAAGCGCCGAGCACGGACGACAATTCCCGAAGGGAGGCCGCAAGGCCTCCCTTTTTTATTGCGTAGCAGGCTGCGCTTGCCAGGCCAGCGAGCAGCCAATGCAGGTCTTCGAGCAGTTGGCGCACCAGGTTGTTGGCTAATTTAATCTGCCGGTCGTGTTCTGCGGAGTAGACTGCCGACGATAATGGCGGGCGTTTCAATCGAGAGGAACAACATGGGTTCGCGCATCTGGCGGTTGGCAGGTGTTGGTTTGCTGGGCCTGGGCATCAGCCTGGGCGCCCTGGCCGAAGGGCCTGGAGAAGGGCATGACGGTCGTGGCGGCCAGCAGGAGCAGGGCGGTGGCGAACGGCGTGGATCACCGCTCAATTCGCGTGATGAAGTGCGCCAGACGCAACCGCCACGCCAGGGCTACTACCAGGACATTCCCCGTCGCTACGGCGACAACCGTTACTGGGAAGCGGGTGGTCCGGGTCAGCGCCCCGGTGGCGACTGGTCAGGCCGGCCCGATGGGCATGGCAATGGCTGGGGGCCAGGGCCGCAGTACCATCCCGGGCATACCGTCGAGCGCTTCCCGGACCGTTACTGGAAAGTGCCGTACCGCGGGCAGGACTATTTCTACTCCGGCGGCTACTGGTACCGGCCCCATGGCGGTGGCTACGTGGTGGTCACGCCGCCCTACGGTGTACGGGTCGACTACCTGCCGTCCTATGCCCGTGAAGTGTGGCTGAGCGGTGCGCTGTTCTTCCTGGTGGCCGACACGTATTACCAATACCAGGCCAACAGCCGCGAGTACGTGGTGGTCAACCCGCCCGCCGTGGCGCCTGCGCCAATGCCGCAGCAGGGCAGCGGCTACGATGTGATCGCCTATCCGATGTACGGCCAGGGGCCGGAGCAGCAGGAGCAGGACCGCTATCAATGCCATCGCTGGGCGGTGAGCCAGTCGGGCTTCGATCCGGCGACCGCCAGCTATGCGCCGCCGGCCAATGTGACGGACAACTATCGACGGGCGTTGGGGGCGTGCCTGAGCGGGCGCGGCTACAGCATCAATTGACGGGGTATTCGCGATAACGGGCTACACCGGGTCGGCGTGGACCATCACATCGGCCCGCGGGTAGCGCTGGCGAATGACGTGCGAGGCCTGCACGCACAGCTCATGGGCGGCATGCAGCGGCATGTCGCCGGGCAACTCCAGATGCAGTTGCACGAACCACTGGCTGCCGGACACCCGCGTGCGCAGGTCGTGCACCCCCTTCACCCCGGGGATCGCCAGCACCACCTCCAGCATGCGCTCGCCGATATCGGCCGGCAGTTCCTTGTCCATCAGGATCGCCGTGCTCTCGCGGGCGATCTGCAGCGCGCTCCACAGGATGTACAGGGCGATACCCAGGCCGAACAGGGCGTCGAGCTGCGGCCAGCCGAAGCGGGCCAGCAGCAATGCCAGCAGGATGCTGGCGTTGAGCAGCAGGTCGGAGCGGTAGTGCAGCGAGTCCGCGCGCACGGCGGTGGAGCCGGTCAGGCGGATCACCTTGCGCTGGAAGGCCAGCAGCGCCACGGTCAGCGCCAGTGACAGCAGCATTACCGCGATGCCGGCGGCGGTGTCGCCCAGGGGTTCCGGCGACTTCAGCCGCTCAAACGCCTGCACCCCGATCAGCACCGCGCTGACCCCGATGAACAGCGCCTGGGCCATGCCGGCCAGGGCTTCGGCCTTGCCGTGGCCGAAGCGGTGGTCGTCATCGGCCGGGCGCAGCGCGTAATGCACCGCCAGTAGGTTGAGGAAGGAGGCGGCGGCATCCAGTGCCGAGTCGGTCAGCCCGGCCAGCAGGCTGACTGAGCCGCTCAGCCACCAGGCCACGGCCTTGCTCAGCACCAGGATGCAGGCGACGCTCAGCGAGGCGCGGGTGGCCAGGCGCAGCAGGCGTTGATGTTCGGCGGTGGCGGTCATGCGCAGGGGATCATCCGGATCAGGTCAGGCCGCAGGTACCAGGCCGTAGCTGGCCAGTTGCTCGACACTGCCGCGGTGCTGGATCAGCCGCGGGTCGTTCAGCGGCAGGCGCTGGCCCAGTTCGCTTTCAAGGATAGCCTGCAGCTTGGTCCGGTCGACCTGGCCATCGGCATTGATCGCCGGCTTGAGCTTGGCCGGGTCGACCTGGGCCGTGGTGCCCCCGGGGTAGTAGATGGCACCCGTGGCGAAGTCGATGCCGAAGGCGATCAGGCCGGGAATGACATAGAACAGGATACCGATGGCATCCAGCGCCGCGACCACCGGATCGATCTTGCCTTCGATCTGGCCGCGACGGTCGGGGTAGAACAGGGTGCCGCAGGCCGTCAGCTGGGTCAGCAGGGTGGCGATGAGGGCGCCACCGATGACGCGGGAAGGGATGCGCATGTGAATCTCCGGAAGATAACGACAAACAACGGCGCGGCAATCGCCTGCGCCTGAGGTTAAGACCATGATAGGGCAGCCTCGGTTCGCCGTTATACTCGGTCGATTGTTCGAGGACCACCATGATTTCATTACCGATCGATGCCGTACTGTCCGACCTGCGCCAGGCCCTGGCCGAACGTGACGAAGCGGTGCTCGAGGCGCCTCCCGGCGCCGGCAAGACCACCCGCGTGCCACTGGCCCTGCTCGCTGAGCCCTGGCTGCGGGGACAGACCATCCTCATGCTCGAACCCCGGCGCCTGGCCGCCCGCGCCGCCGCCGAACGCCTGGCCAGCGAACTGGGCGAGAAGGTTGGCGAAACCGTGGGCTACCGCATCCGCCTGGACAGCAAGGTCGGCCCGAACACGCGCATCGAAGTGGTCACCGAGGGCATCCTCACCCGCCGCCTGCAGGCGGATCCTGCGCTGGAGGGGGTGGGGCTGCTGATTTTCGATGAATTCCACGAACGCAGCCTGGATGCCGACCTGGCCCTGGCCCTGAGCCTCAACGGCCGGGCGCTGTTGCGCGACGAGCCGCCTCTGAAGATCCTGCTGATGTCGGCGACGCTGGAGGGCGAGCGGTTGTCGCGCCTGCTCGACGACGCGCCGATCGTCAGCAGCCAGGGGCGCATGCATCCGGTGGATATCCGCTGGAGCCGCCCCTGGCAGCCTGGCGAGTTTGTCGAGCCGCGGGTGGTCGACTGCGTGCTCCAGGCCCTGGCCGACGAATCCGGCAGCTTGCTGGTGTTCCTGCCCGGACAGGCCGAGATCCGCCGTGTGCACCAGGCGCTGCAGGAGGCCGTGGGCGAGCGTCCGGACGTCCTGCTCTGCCCGCTGCACGGCGAGCTTGACCTGAGCGCCCAGCGCGCCGCCATCGAGCCGGCGCCCAAGGGCCAGCGCAAGGTGGTGCTGGCCACCAATATCGCCGAAACCAGCCTGACCATCGACGGTGTGCGCGTGGTGATCGACGCAGGTCTGGCGCGGGTGCCGCGCTTCGACCCCGGCAGTGGCATGACCCGCCTGGACACCCAGCGTATTTCCCGCGCCAGCGCCACCCAGCGTGCCGGGCGAGCCGGGCGCCTTGAACCCGGCGTGTGCTATCGACTGTGGTCCGAGGCGCAACACGACCAATTGGCGGCCCACGGCAGCGCCGAGATCCTCCAGGCCGACCTGGCCGGGCTGGCCCTGCAGCTGGCGCGCTGGGGCGTGCCGCCGGAGCAGCTCAGCTGGCTCGACCAGCCACCGGCCGCTGCCTACGGCCAGGCTCAGGACCTGCTGGCCCGGCTCGGTGCCTTCAAGCCCGGGTGCCGCGACAACCTGAGCACCCATGGCCAGGCCATGGCCGAGCTGCCTGCGCATCCGCGCATCGCCCACCTGCTGCTGCGCGGCCAGGACCTCGGATTGGCCGACATGGCCTGCGATGTCGCCGCGTTGCTGGGCGAGCGCGACATCCTGCGCGGCGGCGGTGCCGACCTGCATAGCCGGTTGGCCCTGCTCAGCGGCGAAAGCCGCGCCTCCCGTGGCGGGCAAGGCGGCGTGCAGCGCGCCCGGCAACTGGCCCGGCAGTATCGCGGCCAGTTGCGTGGCAAACCGCGCAGCCCGGTCGCCGACCCCGATCATCCTCGCTGGCTGGGCGCGGTGCTGGCGCTGGCCTACCCCGACCGGGTGGCGCAGCAGCGTCGCGAAGGCGGCGCCGAGTACCGCCTGGCCAATGGCCGTGCAGCGCTGTTCGCCGAAGCTGATGCACTGATGAAAAGCCCGTGGCTGGTGATCGCCGACCTGGGCAGCCGCCAGGGGCAGCGTGAGGAGCGCATCTACCTGGCCGCCGAGTTCGATCCGGCGCTATTCGACGGAGTGCTGGCCGAGCAGGTGGAGCAGTTCGACCTGCTCGATTGGGACGAGCGTGAACAGGTGCTGCGCGCCGAGCGCCAGCGCAAGGTCGGCGAACTGGTGCTCAGCCGCGAGCCGCTGCCGGGGCTGGATGACGACGCACGGGCCCGGGCATTGCTGGGGCTGGTGCGGCGCAAGGGCCTGAACTTGCTGACCTGGACCCCGGAACTGCGCCAGTGGCAGGCCCGTGTCGCTATGCTGCGTCAGCTGGACCTGGAAAAGGACGGCCACAGCGAGTGGCCCGACCTGGGCGACGACGCCTTGCTCGCCAGCCTGGAAGACTGGTTGCAACCTTATCTGGGCAAGGTGTCGCGGCTGAGTCATTTCGCCAGCCTGGACCTGCCCTCGATGCTGCGCAACCTGCTGCCCTGGCCGCTGCCACAGCGCCTGGATGAGCTGGCGCCATCACACCTGGCGGTGCCTTCGGGCTCCAGCATTCGCCTGGACTACAGCGAGCAGCCACCGATCCTCGCCGTGCGCCTGCAGGAGCTGTTCGGCCTGGCTGACACCCCGCGCATCGCCAATGGCCGCCAGCAGGTCAAGCTGCACCTGCTGTCACCGGCGCGCCGGCCGGTGCAGGTGACCCAGGACCTGGCCAACTTCTGGCGCACCACCTATGCCGAGGTGAAGAAGGACCTGAAAGGGCGCTATCCCAAGCACTACTGGCCGGACGATCCACTGGTGGCGGAGGCCACGGCCAGGGCCAAGCCAAGGAAAGCCTGACGCCTGGGGAATGCCGGTCTCAGGCGCTGGCTTCACCCTCGAGCAGCATGAACAGGCGGTACAGCACCACGGTGCTGAACAGTTGCAGGAAGCCGCTGAGGCTGTCCAGCGCCAGTTGCACACCAGGCTGCGGCTCGGGGAACAGTTGCAGCAGCAGGCCGTCGATCAGCCACAAAGGCGCCAGCACCGACAGCATGCAGACCATGATGCGCAGGAAGTGCCCGGTGGTCATGCGCGCGCTGGTGCGCATCGACTCGATCACCGGCAGGCCGCGCAGCACCAGCAGGTACTCGGCGAACACCAGGTTCACCATGATCCACACGCCGGGGAAGATGAGCAGCGCCAGGCCCGCCATGATCAGCAGCGAGCTGATCACGATCAGCAGGGCCAGCATCGGCCACAGTTGCAGGGCGCGGGCGAACAGGTCGCGCTTGGCGGTGTCCAGGCCGTTGCTGCGGGTGTCGAGGTAGAGGATCAGCGCGGCGCTGTACAGCGGGTAGAACAGCAGGCTGACGAGCATGCCGTAGGCCGGCGAGGCCTGCTCGCCCAGCTGGCTGTAGAGCAACTGGGTGCCGAGGGCCTCCAGTACCACCAAAGGCAGGCACAGCTGGAGGATGCTCGTCAGGTGACGGCGGAAGAAGTACAGGGAGTCGCGCAGAACGCTCAGCGGATTCATCGGTCAACATCGCATGGCAGAAAAAGCAGGGCGTAACTTTAGCCCAGTCGGCCCGCTTGCTGAAAAAAGTTTCATGGCCCGGACAATTGAATCGCCAAGCCCGGGCCTCCATCTTTGACGCTGTCCGATGTCCTGTTCAGCGCACGAGGTTGCCCCGATGAACACTGAAGAACAAACCCTGATCGATGGCCTGTTCGGCCGTCTCAAGCAAGCCGAGGACCCGGCCCAGCCGCGCGATGCCCAGGCCCAGGCGCGCATCGAGGAGCACCTGCGCCAGCAGCCGGCGGCGCCTTACTACATGGCCCAGGCGATCCTGGTCCAGGAGACGGCGATCAAGCGCCTGGACGAGCAGAACAAGCAGCTCGAGGCCGAACTGCGCCAGGCTCGCGCGCAACTGGATGCAAGCCGCCCCAGCAGTGGCGGTGGTTTCCTCTCCAGCATCTTTGGCGCGGGAGCCCGCAATCCAGAGCCGCAGCGCCCGGTCGCGCCGCCGCCGACTTCTGCGGGTGGCTGGCGTGAACCGGCGTCCCAGGCCTATGCCCCGCCACCGCAGCAGCCGGGCTTCGGCGCGGCGCCCGCCCCGGCGCGCAGTGGCGCCAGCAGCTTCCTCGGCGGTGCCATGCAGACCGCCGCGGGTGTGGCCGGTGGCGTGTTGCTGGCCCAGGGCATCAGCAGCCTGTTCAACCACAACTCGCAGCCTGAGGAGATCGTCGAGGTGATCAAGGAAGCGCCGGCGCCGGCCAGCGACGCGGGTGGCTGGAATGACCAGGACAGCCAGCGCCAGGTGGCGGACAGCGGGGGCTGGGGCAATGACCAGGGTTGTTATGCCGATGCCGGTTACAGCAATGACGATGGCGGCTTCTTCTCGGACGATGACTACGTCTGAGGGCCTGACAGACCTGATGCACCGCAGGGGCGCCTCGCGCCCCTCACGGACACATCCGCGACAACCTCAGGTCAGGCGCTGCAGGCCTTCCAGGCAAGTCGCCAGGTGATAGGGCGTGGTCGAAGGCATGTCATGGCGGCTCACCGCTCCTGCGCCATCGCGGCACTCATGCCAGCCGCCTTCATGCAGGAAGCGTGACTCCAGCGCCGCTAGCTGTGCCAACAACCGTGCCTCGCTTCCCGGCCGCAAGGCCAGTGCCCGCAGGTACTCCGCCTGCGCCCAGATCCGCTGGGTCGGGTCGATGACCTGGCCGTCCACGTCCAGCATCGCCAGCACCGCCGTATCCTTCACTCCGTACTGTTCGGCAAAGTCGAAGGCCCGCTCGATGGAGGCGTGCAGCGCCGTGCCGCGCAGCAATGGCGAGGTATCCATCAGGTAGAACCATTCGAACTGGTGGCCTGGCTCGAACCAGTTATCCACAGCCCCACGCGGTTTTTCCAGCATCAGGCCGTGGCTCGGCTCGATGAACTGCGCCTGCAGCGCGTCGCACAGCTGCAGCAGCGACTGGCGAACCTCGTGGTCCTCGCGCACGGCCAGCACCTGGAGAAAGGCCTCGGCCAGGTGCATCTGCGGGTTCTGCAGCGGGCCGCTGTCCAAATCCGACCAGTCCTCACCGAGGCTGGCCTCGTACAGGCCATCGTCGCGGGCGAACTGCTCGGCAACGACTTCGAGGGCGCCGTTGAGCGTGGCCTCCACCAGGCCTTCGCCGACCTTGCCCCAGTAATGGGCGCAAGCGAACACGATGAAGGCGTGGGTGTAGAGGTCCTTGCGCCGGTCCAGCGGCTTGCCCTGGGCGTCGATGCTGTAGAACCAGCCGCCGTGCTCGGCGTCGTGGAAGTGCTTCTGCAGCGAACGGAACAGCGCGGCGGCGCGTTCGGCGGCGCCCGGTTGCTCGATGCGGCTGCTGAACAGGTACAGCTGACGGGCGCAGGCCATGGCCCGGTAGCGCTGCACCGGCAGTGGCCGATGCTGGGTGTCCAGGGCTTCGTACGGCAGGGCCATGTCGGCGTTCCAGCCAGGGCCCTGCCACAGCGGCACGATGCGCTCGGCGAAGTGCTGTTGGAAACGGGTCAATGCGGGGCGGGGGTCGGACATGGTCGCGCTCGTGACGGTCGGGCAGGGCGCCATGGTAGCAGAAGTGGCCAGTGCTTCGTGTGCGCGGGCAGCGTGGGAGCGGGCTTGCCCCGCGATAGCGCCATCGCGGGGCAAGCCCGCTCCCACGCTGCCCGCGCACATGATCCGATCTGGGCGAAAGCGTCAGCCGGGATTACCCAGCCCCTGCCAGTGCCGCGCGCCGACGAAGATGAAGCGCAACTGCTGGGTGATCTTTTCCTGCGGTGTCAGCGCCTGTGGATGACCCGGCTCGGGACTGTCGATCAGTTCGGGCAAGGTGGCGAACACGGTCTTGACCACCAGGTCGGCCATTACCGCCAGGGCGGCGCCGTCCAGGTGCTGCCAGCGCGGCATGCGCGCCAGGTCCGTGGCCAGGTCGCTGCTGATGTCCTGGCGCAGGCGGGCGATGGCCTGGCGTACCGGTTGCGAGCCGCCATATTGCTCGCGGGCTAGGAACAGGAACTGCGCCCGGTGGGCGATGACCACGTCGAGGAAGATGCGCACCGAGGCGTCGGTGATGCCGCCCAGTTCGAATTCATTCTGGCGCACCAGGCGAATGGTCTGGCGGAAGGTGGTGTCCACCTCGGCGACCAGGGCCAGGCCCAGGGCATCCATGTCGGGGAAGTGGCGGTAGAAGCCGGTGGGCACGATGCCCGCGGCCTTGGCCACCTCGCGCAGGCTGATGCTGCCGAAGCCACGGCCGCTCTCCATGAGCAGGCAGGCGGCATCCAGCAGGGCCTGGCGGGTTTGTAACTTCTGTTCGGCGCGCGGCAGCATGGGACAGGATTCTATGACTGTACGACTGGGCATTCTGGATAAAAAAACAAAGCCCGGTCAATGGACCGGGCTTGGAGGGGAGCAGGCGCAGTGGGGCGGGTTGTTGTTTTCGGCCATGGCGATCAGCTCACACGGCTGAGTTCGACCAGACGATCCGAGCCACCTTCGGCTACACGGTTGTTGCGTTCGTTGAGGCGATCGGCGCCACCTTCTGCGACACGGTCATTGCGTTGGATCAGGCGATCGGAGCCCCCTTCGGCGACGCGGTCATTGCGTTGGATCAGGCGATCGGAGCCGCCCTCGGCAACGCGGTCGTTGCGTTCGATCAGGCGATCCGAGCCACCTTCGGCGACACGGTTGTTACGTTCGAGCAGGCGCTCGGAACCGCCTTCGGCCAGGCGGCCTGCGCGTTCCTGCAGGCGCTCGGCGCCACCTTCTGCCAGAGTGTTCAGCGGTTGGCTGACGGCGGCGGCGCTGGAGCGCGATTCAGCGCTCAGGTGCTGGTCTTCGGCTGGCAGGGCGAAGGCGTTGGCGGCAAGTACGGACAGGGTCAGGCTCAGCAGCAGATGGCGTTTCATGATTCGGTGCTCCTCGGGGGGGCTGGAAAGTGGGTACGAAGCCAATGCTACGCCTGGTAACTCCAGAGAAAAGTTCATCAGGATAATGGTAACAATCGACGGGATTGATACTGTGCGCGGAAGGCTCTGAATCAATGTTTTCAGGTGTTTTGCAAGCGCTGAGGCACGCTTGATCCCCGGTAACACTGCCGCTGTCCATGGACGAAAAGCTGAGAAAGGCGTCAGGAAAATCCTGGTTATCATGGCGCACGGATTAAACCCGGCGGTTTTTCATCAGTCCGACATAATGAGTGCCATGCAGTCAGGAGAACCATGCAATGACGCGCCCTGCCAGAATTCTCATCTGGACCTTCGCCACCCTCGCCACCCTGCTGGCGATCCTGGTGGTGGTGATCGCCACTTTCGACTGGAACCGCGTCAAGCCGCTGCTTAACGAGAAAGTCTCCGAAGCCCTGCACCGGCCCTTCGCGATCAACGGCAACCTCGCCGTGCACTGGCGCACCGAGCCCGAGGAAGGCGGCTGGCGCGCCTTCGTGCCGTGGCCGCACTTCACCGCCGAAGACCTCACCCTGGGCAACCCCGATTGGCTCAAGGCGCCGCATATGGTCGCCCTGGAGCGCGTGGACTTTCGCCTGGCGCCGTTGCCGCTGATCGTCCAACGCATCAGCATTCCGCGCATCGACCTGGTCAAGCCCAGCGCCAGCCTTGCCCGGCAGGCCGATGGCCGGGCCAACTGGGTGTTCGATTTCGGGCCCAAGGACGAGAACGAAGAGCCGTCGAAGTGGGTGTTGGACATCGGCGCCATTGGTTTCGACCAAGGCAACGTCAGCTTCGACGACCAGACGCTGAAGACCAGCATGAAGGTGCAGGTCGATCCGCTGGGCAAGCCGATCCCGTTCAGCGACATCGTTGGCAAGGCCCGCGCCGAGAAGGCCGGCAATGCCCAGGACTACGCCTTCGGTTTCAAGGCCCAGGGCCGCTACAAGGGCCTGGCGGTGGCCGGCACCGGCAAGATCGGCGGCCTGCTGGCGCTGCAGGACACCAGCCAGCCGTTTCCGCTGCAGGCCGACGTGCGTATCGGCGACACCCGGGTCGCGCTGGCCGGGACCCTGACCGATCCACGCAACCTCGGCGCCCTCGACCTGCGCCTGAAGCTTTCCGGCAGCAGCCTGGGCAACCTCTACCCGCTGACCGGCGTGACCTTGCCCGATACGCCGCCGTACGCCACCGATGGTCATCTGACCGCCAACCTGCATGCCGCCGAGGGTGCGCAGTTCCGCTACGAAGGCTTCAACGGCAAGATCGGCGACAGCGACATCCACGGCGACCTGGCCTTCGTCGCCAGCCAGCCCCGGCCGAAGCTCTCCGGCAACCTGGTGTCCAACCAGCTGCTGTTCAAGGACCTGGCGCCGCTGATCGGCGCCGACTCCAACAGCGAGCAGAAGGCCCGCGGCGGCGCCAGCAAGCAGCCGGCCGGCAAGGTGCTGCCGGTCGAAGAGTTCCGCACCGAGCGCTGGCGGGCCATGGACGCCGACGTGACCTTCGCCGGCAAGCGCATCGTGCACAGCGAGAAGCTGCCGTTCAACGACCTGTCCGCCCATGTGATCCTCGAGGACGGCCTGCTGCGCCTGGAGCCGCTGCGCTTTGGCGTAGCCGGCGGCAACCTCGATTCCAACATCCGCCTGGACGGACGCAGCGCGCCGTTGCAGGGCCGCGCCCGGCTGACCGCGCGTGGCTTCAAGCTCAAGCAGCTGTTCCCCAGCTTCGCGCCGATGCAGACCAGCTTCGGTGAACTCAACGGCGATGCCGACATCAGTGGCCGGGGCAACTCGGTGGCGGCACTGCTGGGCACTTCCAACGGTGATCTGCGCCTGCTGATCAACGATGGCGCGATCAGCCGCAGCCTGATGGAGATCGCCGGGCTCAACGTCGGCAACTACGTGGTCGGCAAGCTGTTCGGCGATGAAGATGTGAAGATCAACTGCGCCGCGGCGGACGTCGGGATCAAGGATGGCCTGGCCACCACCCGCTTGTTTGTCTTCGACACCGAGAACGCGATCATCTACATCAACGGCACGGCCAACTTCGCCAGTGAGCAACTGGACCTGAAGATCACCCCCGAGTCCAAGGGCCTGCGTCTGTTCTCGTTGCGTTCGCCGTTGTATGTGCGTGGGCCGTTCGCCAAGCCGAGTGCCGGCGTACAGGCTGTGCCGCTGGCGCTGCGTGGCGCGGGGATGGTGGCGCTTGGCGTGGTGGCCGGGCCGGCGGCGGGGCTGCTGGCGCTGATCGCGCCGAGCAGCGGGGATGAGCCGAACCAATGCACGCCGTTATTGCAGCAGATGCGCGCCGGCAAGGCGCCAGCGGCGGCCGGCAAAGGTCATTGAAGTTCGTGGGAGCGGGCTTGCCCCGCGATGGCATCAACGCCATCGCGGGGCAAGCCCGCTCCCACGTAAACCTTGGGATCAGAGGCCTTTCAACAGATCGGACATATCGTCCGCGTGCTCTTCCTCCTGCGCCAGGATATCCTCGAAGATGCGCCGGGTGGTCGGATCCTTGTCGCCGATGTACTGGATGATCTCGCGGTAGCTGTCGATGGCGATGCGCTCGGCCACCAGGTCCTCCAGCACCATCTCCTTCAACGAACTGCCCGCCACGTACTGGGCGTGGGAATTCTTCGTCAGGTTGTCCGGATTGAAGTCCGGCTCGCCGCCCAGTTGCACGATGCGCTCGGCCAGCTTGTCGGCGTGCTCGGCTTCCTGGTTGGCGTGCTCGAGGAACTCCGCAGCGGCGACGCTGGCCTTGATGCCGCTGGCCATGAAGTAGTGACGCTTGTAGCGCAGGACGCAGACCAGCTCGGTGGCCAGCGACTCGTTGAGCAGGCGCAGGATCTTCTCGCGATCGGCGTGGTAACCCTCGGTCACCGCGCCTTGCTCGACATGCTGGCGGGCACGTTCGCGCAGGGTTTTCACATCGGTCAGTTCAACGCTCATGTTCATCTCCGAAAGCATCAGGGTGGTCATGGGGTGTCATGCGCCGTGCACGGCGTCGCTGTCTTGTTGGCGTTGCTTGCAGGTCTTGAAACCCTTGGCGTCGACATGGCCGGTGGCGTCGAAGCGCACGTAGTAGGGCTGCTGGTGGCCATCGCGGTTGAGGATGTAGTCGTTGCAGGTGCCGCCGTGGGGCAGGTCGATGACATTCGACGGGCTGCCGCCGATGGCGATGACCTTCTGCATGGTCATGCCGTGCTCGACCTGCTTGACCAGCGGCTCGTCGCGGTAGGTGACGTAGTCCACCGGGTTTTCCGGGCGGCTGCCGCAGGCGGCGAGGGTGGCGCTTGCCAGAAGGATGGCCAGGGTTCGCTTGTACATGGTCCCGCTCCTTGCTCAGGGTCTGTTCTGCTTGGAACCGCGCGGCGCGCCGGGAGTTCGATTGCGCTTGTCTCCGATGGCGCTGTAGGGTGGGCCGGTCTGTTCACGGATGAGGGCAAGGGTGATGAGTCAGGAGCTGGCCACGCGTTATCCACTGGTGCTGGTGCCGGGCATGCTCGGCTTCGTGCGGGCGCTGGTCTATCCCTACTGGTTCGGCATCGTGCCGGCATTGCGTCGGGGTGGCGCGCAGGTGTTCCCGGTGCAGGTGTCGCCGCTGCATTCCAGCGAGGTGCGAGGCGAGCAGTTGCTCGGCATCATCGAGGAGGTCTGCCAGCGCACGGGGGCCGACAAGGTCAACCTGATCGGCCATAGCCAGGGCGCGCTCAGTGCCCGTTATGCGGCGGCGAAGCGGCCTGACCGGGTGGCCTCGGTGACATCGGTGGCCGGCCCCAACCATGGCTCGGAGCTGGCCGACCACCTCGAACGCACGGCACCTGGTGACTCTGTCCGGGGGCGCATCCTCAAGGCCGTGCTGCATGGCTTCGCTGTGATGCTGGGTTGGCTGGAGACCGGCTGGCGCCGCGATCCGCTGCCGATCGACGTGCATGCTTCGCACCAGTCGCTGACCAGTGCCGGGGTGGCGCTGTTCAACCAGGCTTATCCACAGGGGCTGCCCGAGGTCTGGGGCGGCGAGGGGGCGCCGCAAGTGAATGGCGTGCGCTATTACTCATGGTCCGGAACCCTGCAGCCTGGGCGTACCGACCAGGGCCTGAACCGTTTTGACGGCAGCAACCGATTTTGCCGGCTGTTCGCCCGCAGTTTCGTCCGGGAGAAGGGGCAATGCGACGGTATGGTCGGGCGCTTCAGCTCGCACCTGGGGCAGGTGATCGGTGACGACTATCCGCTTGATCACCTGGATATCGTCAACCAGTCGCTGGGCGCGGTGGGCAAGGGTGCCGAGCCGGTGCGACTGTTTACCGAGCATGCCGCCCGGCTCAAGGCTGCTGGGTTGTGACGAACCCGGGGGCTGCCTCGCAGCCCTTTCGCGGCACAAGGCCGCTCCTACAGACGAACGCAATCCCCCTGTAGGAGCGGCCTTGTGCCGCGAAAGGAGCGCAAAGCGCTCCCATCTGTCAACGCCGCACAGGCGTGGTCCAACGCTCGGCCAGCAGCACGCCGACTAATGTCAGCACACCGCCAACCAGGTGATAACTGGCCAACTGCTCATTCAGCACCACTGCCGCGATCACCGCCGTCACCACCGGCAGCAGGTTGAAGAACAGCGTGGTCCGGCTCGGCCCCAGGCGATGCACCGCCTGCATCCACACCCGCGGCGCGACCATCGAGGCCAACAGGCCGGCATACAGCACCAGGCCAATGTTGTGGCCGTTCAACCCGGTCTTGGGCGACAGCAGGAACAGCGGCAGCAACACCAGGATCGCCACCAGCACCTGCAGGTACAGCAGTTGCAGCGGCGGCAGGCGCAGTTGCCATTTCTTCAGCAGGAAGCTGTACAGCGCATAGGCGAGGGTGGCCACCAGCATCATCAGGTCGCCAGCGTTCAGCCCCTGGTGCAGCAGCACGCCGGGTTGCCCGGCTGAGACCACCTCCAGCACGCCGAAGAACGACACCAGCGCGCCCAGTAGCGCGCCGTAGGTCAGGCGCTGGCCGAGCCAGGCGATGGACAGGGCCAGCGACATCAACGGCATCAACGAGAGAATGATGCCCATGTTGGTGGCGCTGGTGATGGCGGCGGCGAAGTACGCCAGGCTCTGGTAGATGGCCATGCCCAGCACGCCCAGCACGAAGATCTTGCCCAGGTGCGGACGGATCGCCGCGCGGTTGCGCCAGACCTGGGGTAGCAGGAACGGGGTGAACAGCAGGCCGGCCAGCAGCCAGCGGTAGAAGCCGATCTCGGCGGGGAAGATGGCCCCGGCGGACATCTTGGTGACCACGGT
The DNA here is from genome assembly GCF_016861355.2 of Pseudomonas sp. RtIB026. Lineage (NCBI taxonomy): Bacteria > Pseudomonadati > Pseudomonadota > Gammaproteobacteria > Pseudomonadales > Pseudomonadaceae > Pseudomonas > Pseudomonas sp. RtIB026. Next base: position 1,397,131 of record NZ_AP023348.2, read on the forward strand.
GTTGCCGGCCCAGATGAGGATGGCGATGAGGGGGAAGAGGTAGTTCATGATGATTCTCGAGTTGCGGTTGACCCGTGGGAGCGGGCTTGCCCCGCGATAGCGCCAGGCCAGGAAATGATGTCGGCCGGGCGGGTGCAATCGCGGGGCAAGCCCGCTCCCACGTGGCGGCCATTATCGCTTGTCTGTTCAAATGCCTATACTTCCATCCAGACAACTCGCCCCGCGAAGCAGACAGCATGACCCGCAAGTACCTCGACATTCCGCAATTCGACCGGCTCCCCGCCCCGGTGTACTTCCGCTACGACGAATTCGGCGCCGATACTCACAGCCCGCCGCACCGTCACCCCTGGGGCCAGCTCAACTACGCCTCCCATGGCCTGATGCACCTGGACGTCGAGGGCCAGCGCTTCATCTCGCCCCCGCACTACGCCGTCTGGGTGCCGCCGGACACCGAGCACGGCTGCTACAACCCCCAGGCCATCATCTACCGCTCGGTCTACCTGGAGCGCAGCCTGTGTACCGAGTTGCCGGACCAGCCCTGCAGCCTGGTGATCAGCGATATCCTCAAGGCGATCCTCGGCGACTTCGCCCGCCGCGACTTGCACATCGCCCAGGACGAGCGCGACCAGCGCCTGATCCAGGTATTGATCGACCAGTTGCACCTGGCACCGACGCAGACCTGCTACCTGCCGTTCGCCCGCAGTGACAGCCTGCGCCAGGTGCTCGAGGCGTTGCACGCGGAGCCTGGCGACAACCGTCCGCTCGGCCATTGGGCCGGGCAGGTGCATGTCAGCGAGCGCACCCTGGCCCGGCAGTTCCTGCGCGAGCTGGGGATGAGCTTCGGCGAATGGCGCTTGCGCCTGCGCTTTCTGCGGGCCATCGAGGCGCTCGAGGCGGGCACGCCGATCCAGGCCATCGCCTTCGACCTCGGCTACAGCAGCGCTTCGGCCTTCATCGCCATGTTCCAGCGCCAGGCCAATTGCACCCCGGAGCAGTACCGGCGGCGGGCGCGGACAGAGATGTAAGAATTCTTGTCTACACTCAGCTGCGACGAGCGCGCATCCGGCGCGCAGGCAAGGAGACCACTCCATGAAGCTGCTGCACGTACCCCTGCTGGTATTGGGCCTGTTGATCGCGGGCCAAGGGTTCGCCGCCACCGCGCAACAGGAAAAGATGAAGACCTGCAATGCCGACGCCACCACCAAGGCGCTCAAGGGCGATGAACGCAAGGCGTTCATGAGCACCTGCCTGAAAAAGGATGTGCCTCAGACCCAGCAGGAGAAGATGAAGACCTGCAACGCCGACGCCAGCACCAAGGCGCTCAAGGGCGATGAACGCAAGGCCTTCATGAGTGACTGCCTGAAGAAGAAATGACCTGCGCCTATGCCTCTGCCGTGAAGGCTGGCAGACTGCGGGACTTTCCGCTGTCTGCCGTTGAGGCTGTATGACTTTCACTCCGCGCCAGGTCACCCTGGCCAGTTGGATCATCGTCATGGCGGGCCTGTTGCTGGCGCTGCCGCTGAAGCTGCTGCCGAGCCTGCTGGCCGGCCTGCTGGTCTACGAGCTGGTCAACATGCTCACCCCGCGCCTGCAACCGCTGATCGCCGGGCAGCGCGCACGCTGGCTGGCGGTGGCGCTGCTCGGCACCCTGGTGGTGAGCACGCTGACGTTGCTGATCGCCGGCGCCTTCAGTTTCCTGCTGCACGAGGCCGAGAATCCCGGCGCCTCGCTGGACAAGTTCATGGGCCTGGTCGAGCGCGCCCGTGGCCAGTTGCCGCCGTTCATCGAAGCCTACCTGCCGGCCAGCGCCGCCGAGTTCAAGGTGGCCATCGGCGACTGGATCAAGAGCCACCTGAGCGACCTGCAACTGGTGGGCAAGGGCATGGCGCACATGTTCGTGACCCTGCTAATCGGCATGATCCTCGGCGCCATCGTCGCCCTGCAGCGCATTCCCGACATTTCCCGGCGCAAGCCCCTGGCGGCGGCGCTGTTCGAACGCCTGAGCCTGCTGGTGCAGGCGTTTCGCAACATCGTCTTCGCGCAGATCAAGATCTCGCTGCTCAACACCGTCTTCACCGGTATCTTCCTGGCCGTGGTGTTGCCGCTGTTCGGCGTGCACCTGCCGTTGACCAAGACGCTGATCGTACTGACCTTCCTGCTCGGGCTGCTGCCGGTGATCGGCAACCTGATGTCCAACACCCTGATCACCATCGTCGGGCTGTCGCTGTCGATCTGGGTGGCGATGGCGGCGCTGGGGTACCTGATCGTGATCCACAAGGTCGAGTACTTCCTCAACGCGCGGATCGTCGGCGGGCAGATCAGTGCCAAGGCCTGGGAGCTGCTGCTGGCGATGCTGGTGTTCGAGGCGGCGTTCGGGCTGCCGGGGGTGGTGGCGGGGCCGATTTATTACGCCTACCTGAAGAGTGAGTTGAAGCGGGCGGAGTTGGTCTGAAGGAGTGCCAGGTCGCGGGGCCTGGTCATCCTTCCTATTACGCTTCATTGTCGCAGTTCCAGATATCGTCCTTTAACCAGCTTGTTACGAAAGTGTCGAAAATGACATCTGTGGGTAAGCTGTCGTATCAATGGGTATTGCTACGAAGGGCCTCACTCAATGCACAGGTGAGAGGAAGCCCGCTGGTAGTATCTTGTGCAGCTACGCTTTTGTAGCTGGGCGGGGCGTCCAGTTTTGTTAGTGGAAAAAGCTTTTGCTTTTCTTCCCGTATGCTTGAAAGTTTTCCCTCGTAATGGGTTTTGGTTCGTTCAATCGAGGGAATGTCATTCAGAAAATTGTTGGAATCTCTTTCGTCCAGGAGCGCTTGTTCCAAATCTCGTATTTTTCCTTCGTATTTGGATATTTGGGCATCTATTTCTCCAAGTCTTCGAGCGCCCTCGTATGTCAGTAATTGCGGATCCTCGTCGGTGATAAGCCCGGTAGGGGCAGCATCGACAGAGGTTTCGTTTCGACGACGAGAGAAAAGTTTGGTGAACCAGCCGTTACCAGAGGGATCCACGCGATTTACAGGATCACCGGCGCAATAGGCATAGCAATTGATACCCCCTTTGCCAAATGGGCTGAACAGGTCAGGCGAGAGGAACCTCATGAGTACGGTGTGGAAAACTCTGTGGCCGTTGCCTAGCAGGTAACAGCGCATCGGCACATCCAATGGCTGCCCGTTGAAGCGCAATACAGGGTAGTGGGGAGCGCTGGCCTGACAATAGCCATACGGCAGGTACGAGTTTACCCCGTCCTTATTGCGCAACGTTGAGCCATGCCTATCAGTTGCTAGCCATATCGTTGTGGTGATCTTATTTGTCATGAAGCAGGCGCTCCCTCCAAGCTCCGGCTGACTTTGACCCTCTGACAAGGGTAAGGCAACTGGCAGAAATGTCAGGTAGCGAGATTGTTTTTGGTCCTCGAGCGCCGACGCAGGCCATGCGTTGAAGAACCTCGGCCAAAGCAGCTACTTGGGGGGACAAGGGCCGCAATGCGGCCCTGGTGTGAATCAGGCTGCGCCGTAACGCTTGCGCGCCTCGATCGCCAGCCCGCTGCCGATGCTGCCGAAGATATTGCCTTCCACATGTCGCGCATTGGGCAGCATCGCCGCCACGCTGTTGCGCAGCGCCGGAATGCCGCTGGAACCACCGGTGAAGAACACCGTGTCCACCTGCCCCTCGCTGACGCCGGCCTTGGCCAGCAATTCGCTCACGCTGCCGCGCACCCGTTCCAGCAGCCCGCCGATGGCGTCTTCGAACAGCGCCCGGGTCAACTCGGCCGACAGCTCCGGCTCGATGCGGCCAAAGTCGATGCAGCGGCTGTCGCGCTCGGTCAGCTCGATCTTGCTGGCCTCCACTTCCATCGCCAGCCAATGCCCGGCGCGCTGTTCGATCAGGTTGAACAGGCGGTCGATGCCGAGGGTGTCCTCGATGTCGTAGCGCATGTTGCCCAGGGCCAACTGCGATTTCTGCGAGTACAGGGCGTTGATGGTGTGCCAGGTGGCCAGGTTGAGGTGGTAGCTGGTGGGCATCAGCGCACCGCTCTTCATCCGGCTGCCGTAGCCGAACAGCGGCATCACGCCCTGCAGGCTCAGCTGCTTGTCGAAGTCGGTACCGCCGATGTGCACGCCGCCGGTGGCGAGGATGTCGTCCTGGCGCTCGGCCACCTGGTGGCGCTCCGGTGACAGGCGGATCAGGGTAAAGTCCGAGGTACCACCGCCGATATCGACAATCAGTACCAGCTCTTCACGGCTGATGCCCGACTCGTAGTCGAACGCCGCGGCGATGGGCTCGTACTGGAACGACACATCCCTGAAGCCGATCTTGCGCGCAACCTCCGCCAGGGTGTCCTCGGCCTCCTGGTCGGCGGCCGGGTCTTCGTCGACGAAGAATACCGGGCGGCCCAGCACCACCTGGTCGAATTCACGGCCGGCATCGGCTTCGGCGCGCTTTTTCAGCTCGCCGATGTACATGCCCAGCAGGTCCTTGAACGGCAGGGCGCTGCCCAGCACGCTGGTGTCGTGCTTGATCAGCTTGGAGCCCAGCAGGCTCTTGAGCGAGCGCATCAGGCGGCCTTCGTAGCCTTCCAGGTACTCGTGCAGGGCCAGGCGACCGTACACCGGGCGACGCTCCTCGATGTTGAAGAAGACCACCGACGGCAGGGTGATCTTGCCGTCTTCCAGGGCGATCAGCGATTCGACGCCCGGGCGGTGCCAGCCAACCGTGGAGTTGGAGGTGCCGAAGTCGATGCCAAGGGCGCGGGCCGGGGATACGTCAGACATGGGGGAGAGCTTCCGGAGGCAAAACGGCCGCGCAGTTTATGCCAGTCTGCGGCTAAATCAAGACCGGTCGTCTGCGATAGCGCAACCCCGGATGAACCTTGAAAGGCTATGCTTGACCCCAATCTTCAGTAGCAATACGTACATTCACATCGGTGATCCATAGATGGACTTCAAAGACTATTACAAGATACTCGGCGTCGAGGCGAGCGCGGACGAGAAGGCGATCAAGGCCGCGTACCGCAAGCTCGCGCGCAAGTATCACCCCGACGTCAGCAAGGAGCGTGACGCCGAGGACAAGTTCAAGGAGGCCAACGAGGCCTACGAAGTGCTTGGCGACAAGGACAAGCGCGCCGAGTACGACGAAATCCGCAAGTATGGCGGCCAGCATGGCCGGCCGTTCCAGGCACCGCCTGGCTGGCAGTCCCGTGGCGGCAATGGCGGCGGCGGTGGCTTCGAGGGTGGTGATTTCTCCGATTTCTTCAGCTCGATCTTCGGCGCCCGGGGCGGCAACCCCTTCGGTGGCGGCGGTGGCCGGCAACAACGCAGTGCCGGCAGGCGAGGGCAGGACGTGGAGCTTGAACTTGCAGTGTTCCTCGAAGAGACCCTGAACAAGGAATCCAAGCAGATCAGCTTCCAGGTGCCGCAGACCAACGGCGCCGGGCAGCGCACCGGCTTCACCACGAAAACGCTGAACGTGAAGATCCCTGCCGGGGTGACCGACGGCGAGCGCATCCGCCTCAAGGGCCAGGGCGCGCCGGGCGTGGGCGGTGGCGCCAATGGCGACCTGTTCCTGACCATCCGCATGGCACCGCACCCGCTGTTCGATGTCGAAGGCCATGACCTGATCATCACCGTGCCCCTGGCACCGTGGGAAGCGGCGCTCGGCGCCAAGGTGGCCGTGCCGACCCTGACCGGCAAGATCAACCTGACCATCCGCCCCGACAGCCAGAGCGGCCAGCGCTTGCGGGTCAAGGGCATGGGCCTTTTGAACAAGCAGGGCGAGCGCGGCGACCTGTACGCCCAGCTCAAGGTGGTCATGCCCGCCCAGTCCGATGACGCAGCTCGCGCATTGTGGACCCAGCTCTCCGAGAAAGCCGCGTTCAATCCGAGGACTCAATGGAGTAAGTGATCATGAGCAGCACCCTGATCGTTCAACTGGACATGCGTACCCTGTGCCAGGAAGCCGATGTGTCGGCCGACTGGGTGATCGAGATCGTCGAGCACGGCATTGTCGAACCGTCGGGGCGAACGCCCGAAGAGTGGGTGTTCGATGACCGCGCGCCGGTGACGTTGAAGCGCGCGGTGAAGCTGCATCAGGAGCTTGAGTTGGAGTGGGAAGGGGTGGCGCTGGCGCTGGAATTGCTGGAAGAGGTGCAGCAGTTGCGTAGCGAGAACAGCATGTTGAAGCAGCGGTTGGGCAGGTTTACCCAAATGTAGCTGGGGCTGCTGCGCAGCCCTTTCGCGGCACAAGGCCGCTCCTACAAGGGATCGCGCTCGCCTGTAGGAGCGGCCTTGTGCCGCGAAAGGGGCGCAGAGCGCCCCCAACTTCACGAAGCTTTCGCAATCACTTTGAAGTACAGCGCTGTCGCCCGGTAAACCCCCTCCGGCCCGCAGGCATAATCCGGAATCTCCCCCGCCTTGCTGTACCCCAGCGCTCGATAGAACGCCTCCGCCCCAGACCCCGCCTCGGTATCGAGAAACAACATCCCCCGCCCGATCCGCCGCGCATCAGCCTCCAGCACCCCCATCAACTGCTGCCCCAACCCACGCCGCCTTGCATCGCTGTGCACCAGCAACTTCTGCACTTCGCCCCGGTTCAGCCCATTGGGCTTCAGGCACAACCCCAGCTGCACACTACCCAGCACTTCCTGCCCCTGGGCAATGACCCAGAGCAGTTGCTCGCCACCGGCCAGCTTTGCCTTCACCTCATCGAAGTAGGCCTTGGCCTGCTGTTCGTCGATATCGGCAAGAAACCCCACCGACGCGCCCTGGCGCACTGCATCGAGCAACAGGGCCACCAGCCCGTCGCGGTAGTACGCCAGGCCTTCGTGGGTGACGCGGTGCAGCTGGGCGGTGTTCATGGGCTTCAGGTCCTTGAAGGGGGAAGGGTGTTGTCATCCAGGTACAGCTGCATGAAGGTCAGGTCAAGCCAGCGCCCGAACTTCACCCCCACCTGCGGCATCTGCCCGGTGATGCTGAAGCCCAGGCGTTCGTGCAGGCGGATCGACGCGGCGTTGCCGCTCTCGATGGCGGCGACCATCACATGCTTGTCGCAAAGGCGCGCCCGTTCGATCAGCGCTTCCATCAGGACGGGGCCCAGGCCCTTGCCGCGTTGGTCGCCACGCACATACACCGAGTGCTCGACGGTATGGCGGAAACCCTCGAACGGCCGCCAGTCGCCAAATGAGGCATAGCCCAGCACGCCGCTGTCGTCCACCGCCACCAGGATCGGGTAGCCCTGCTGCGCGCGGGCCTCGAACCAGGTCAGGCGATTGCCCAGGCCCACGGGGGTCTCGTTCCAGATCGCCGTGGTGTTGGCCACGGCGTCGTTGTAGATGTCGAGGATGCCCGGCACGTCGTCGAGCAGGGCGTCGCGGATCTGGTAACTCATGACAGCGTCTCGCAAGGGAAGTGATTGCAGATTAAATGGTAACCAGGCCGCGCACACCTTCGGCCTGCATGTTTTCGCCCCGGCCGCGCTGGACGATTTCGCCGCGGGCCATGACCAGGTACTGGTCGGCCAATTCCTCGGCGAAGTCGTAGAACTGCTCCACCAGCAGGATGGCCATGTCGCCCCGGTCGGCGAGCTTGCGGATCACCGCGCCGATCTCCTTGATCACCGACGGCTGGATGCCTTCGGTGGGTTCGTCGAGGATCAGCAGGCGCGGGCGGCTGGCCAGGGCGCGACCGATGGCCAGCTGTTGCTGCTGCCCGCCCGAGAGGTCGCCGCCACGGCGTTGTTTCATCTGCGCAAGCACCGGGAACAGTTCGTAGATGAAGGCCGGCACTTCCCGTGCCTCGCGGGCGGGGAAGCGCGACAGGCCCATCAGCAGGTTTTCCTCGACGGTCAGGCGCGGGAAGATCTCGCGGCCCTGGGGCACGTAGGCGATGCCGGCGTGGACCCGTTGCTGGGGCTTGAGCGTGGTGATCGGTTTGCCTTCCCATTCCACGCGGCCCTCTCGGGCCGGCAGCAGGCCCATCAGGCAGCGCAGCAAGGTTGTCTTGCCCACGCCGTTGCGGCCCAGCAGGCAGGTGACCTCGCCGACCTTGGCCTCGAAGGACAGGCCGCGCAGGATGTGGCTGCCGCCGTAGTATTGATGCAGGGTGTCGATTTTCAGCATGTTGTGCCCTTGTTTGATTTGAGCGTGGGAGCGGGCTTGCCCCGCGATGGCGTCAGGCCTGGAAGTGATGTTGGCCGGGCTGGCGCCATCGCGGGGCAAGCCCGCTCCCACGCAACCCTCGCAGGCCTATCTACCGAGATACACCTCGACCACCCGCTCATCCTCCTGCACCTGCGCCAGCGACCCTTCCGCCAGCACGCTGCCCTGGTGCAGCACCGTCACATGGTCGGCGATGCTGCCGACGAAGCCCATGTCATGCTCCACCACCATCAGCGAATGCCGACCCGCCAACGAACGAAACAGCTCGGCGGTGAATTCGGTCTCGGCATCGGTCATCCCCGCCACCGGCTCGTCGAGCAGCAGCAACCTCGGCTCCTGCACCAGCAGCATGCCGATCTCCAGGAACTGTTTCTGCCCATGGGACAACAACCCCGCCTGGCGCTGGGCCAGGGGCAGCAGGCGCAGGGTGGCCAGCACTTCCTCGATGCGCTGGCGCTGTTCGCCGGACAACCGTGCCACCAGGCTAGCCCACACCGACTTGTCGGCCTTGAGCGCCAGCTCCAGGTTCTCGAACACCGTCAGCGCCTCGAACACCGTGGGCTTCTGGAACTTGCGGCCAATACCGGCCTGGGCGATCTGGCATTCGCTCATGCGGGTCAGGTCGAGGGTGTCGCCGAAAAACGCGGTACCTGTGTCGGGCCGAGTCTTGCCGGTGATCACATCCATCATGGTGGTCTTGCCGGCGCCATTGGGGCCGATGATGCAGCGCAGCTCGCCGACGCCGATGTACAGGTTCAGCTCGTTGAGCGCCTTGAAGCCATCGAAGCTGACGCTGATGCCCTCCAGGCTCAGCACCGTGCCGTGGCGGGTGTCGAGCCCGGCCTCGCGGCGCCGACCGAGGCCAATGGCCTCGCGACCGCTGCCGATCTGGTCGAATATCGGTTCCAGCATGAATTCCGGATGCACCGGGGGCACGCTTCTCATGGCTGGCTCCTTTTCTTCACAAGGCCGACCACGCCCTTGGGCAGGTACAGGGTGACGAGGATGAACAGCGCACCGAGGAAGAACAGCCAGTACTCGGGGAACGCCACGGTGAACCAGCTCTTCATGCCATTGACCAGGCCGGCGCCAAGCAGCGGCCCGATCAGCGTTCCGCGCCCTCCCAGGGCTACCCACACGGCGGCCTCGATGGAGTTGGTCGGCGACATTTCGCTGGGGTTGATGATGCCCACTTGCGGCACATACAGCGCCCCGGCCAGGCCGCACAGCACGGCGCTGAGCACCCACACCAGCAGCTTGAAGCCGCGTGGGTCGTAACCGCAGAACATCAGGCGGTTTTCCGCATCGCGTACGGCGGTGAGCAGGCGACCGAACTTGCTCTGGGTCAGGCGCCAGCACAGGAACAGGCTGCCCAGCAGCAGGCCGACCGTGAGCAGGAACAGCGCGGCCCGGGTGCCCTGGGCGGTGATGTCGAAACCTAGGATGGTGCGGAAATTGGTGAAGCCGTTGTTGCCGCCAAAACCGGTCTCGTTGCGGAAGAAGAGCAGCATGCCGGCGAAGGTCAGGGCTTGGGTCATGATCGAGAAGTACACGCCCTTGATCCGCGAGCGGAAGGCGAAGAAGCCGAACACCAGCGCCAGCAACCCCGGCGCCAGCACCACCAGGCACAGCGCCCAGGCGAAATACTGGGTGCCGGCCCAGTACCAGGGCAGCTCGCTCCACGACAGGAAGGTCATGAACCCCGGCAGCCCATCGCCGGCCGCCTGGCGCATCAGGTACATGCCCATGGCATAGCCGCCCAGGGCGAAGAACAGGCCGTGGCCCAGCGACAGCAGCCCGGCATAGCCCCACACAAGGTCCAGGGCCAGGGCGACGATGGCGTAGCAGAGGATCTTGCCGACCAAGGTCAGGGTATAGGCCGAGACCTGCAAGGAGTGCCCGTCGGGCAGCAGCGACAGCAGCGGCAGGGCCAGCAGCACCAGGACGACAACGGCGCCGACGGCCAGCGACACCCGGGTGCCGGCCTTGCGCGTGGCAGTGACAATCAATGGCTGGTTCATCAGTCGATTACCCGTCCCTTGAGGGCGAACAGGCCTTGCGGGCGCTTCTGGATGAACAGAATGATCAGCGCAAGGATGAGGATCTTGCCCAGCACCGCACCGATCTGCGGCTCCAGCAGTTTGTTGGCGATACCCAGCCCGAAGGCCGCCCACAGGCTGCCGGCCAGTTGGCCGACGCCGCCGAGCACCACCACCAGGAACGAGTCGATGATGTAGCTCTGGCCCAGGTCCGGCCCCACGTTGCCGACCTGGCTCAGGGCTACGCCGCCGAGCCCTGCGATGCCGGAGCCGAGGCCGAAGGCGAGCATGTCGACGCGCCCGGTGGACACCCCGCAGCAGGCCGCCATGTTGCGGTTCTGGGTGACCGCACGCACGTTCAGGCCAAGCCGCGTGCGGTTGAGCAGCAGCCAGGTGAGCAGCACCACCGCCAAGGCGAAGCCGATGATCACCAGGCGGTTGTAGGGCAGCACCAGGTTGGGCAGCACCTGGATGCCGCCCGACAGCCAGGCTGGGTTGCTCACCTCGACGTTCTGCGCGCCGAAGATCAGCCGCACGGCCTGGATCAGGATCAGGCTGATGCCCCAGGTAGCCAGCAGGGTTTCCAGCGGGCGGCCGTAGAGGTGGCGGATCACCGTGCGCTCCAGGGCCATGCCGACGCCTGCGCTGACGGCGAAGGCCACCGGCAGGGCGATCAGCGGGTAGAACTCGATGGCGCCGGGAGCATAACGCTGCAACAGCACCTGGACCATGTAGGTGCTGTAGGCACCGAGCATCAGCATCTCGCCGTGGGCCATGTTGATCACCCCCAGCAGGCCGAAGGTGATCGCCAGGCCCAGCGCCGCCAGCAGCAGGATCGAGCCCAGCGACAGGCCGCTGAAGGCCTGGCCGAGCAGTTCGCCGACCAGCAGCTTGCGCTGTACCTGGGCCAGGCTGGTTTCGGCGGCGGTGCGTACGGCGGCGTCGGTTTCCGCGTCGGGTTGCAGAAGGGCTTCGAGGCGGGTGCGGGCCAGCGGGTCGCCGGTTTCACCGAGCAGACGCACGGCTGCCAGGCGTACCGCGGGCTCGCTGGCGCCCAGTTGCAGGTTGGCCAGGGCCAGGCCGAGGGCCGCGTGCACGGCGGCGTCCGGTTCGCTGGCGAAGCGGCGGTCGAGGAAGGCCATCTGTGCGGGTTGTGCGGTTTTCTGCAGTTGCTGGGCGGCGGCCAGGCGCACGTTGGCTTGTTCGCTGAGCAGTTGATGGCTGGCCAGGGCGTTGTCGATCAGGCCTCGCAGGCGGTTGTTCAGGCGCAGTTTGCGGGTGTCATTTTCGGCGATGCGGCCCTGGCGCAGGTTGTCCAGCAGCGGCAGGCGGGCGGTATCGGGTTGGGCGGCCCAGGTTTCGAGCAGGCGGGCTTGCTCGGCGGGTTTGGCGCTGAGGAAGAATTCGCCTTCGCTGGCTTGAGTGGCCAGGGGTAGAAGCAGCAGTAGTGTGAGCAGGAGTCTGAGCATGCGGGCCATCCTGGAAATCGGCGGTGGATTCATCGCGGGGCAAGCCCGCTCCCACGCCGTACCCACATGGGGGAGGGGGCAGGCGTGGGAGCGGGCTTGCCCCGCGATGGCGTCAGTTGCCCTTCACTGCATAGTCAGGCCGCTTGTCATTCCCCGGAATGAACGGACTCCAAGGCTGCGCCCGCAGCGGCTCCTCGGTCTGCCACACCACACTGAACTGCCCGTCATCCTGGATCTCGCCGATCATCACCGGTTTGTGCAGGTGGTGGTTGCTCTTGTCCATGGTCAGGGTGAAGCCCGACGGCGCCTTGAAGCTCTGCCCGGCCAGCGCCTCGCGCACCTTGTCCACATCGGTGCTGCCGGCCTTCTGCGCCGCCTGCGCCCACATGTGGATACCGACGTAGGTGGCCTCCATCGGGTCGTTGGTCACCGCCTTGTCGGCCCCCGGCAGGCCCTTGGCCTTGGCGTAGGCCTTCCAGTCGGCGACGAACTTCTGGTTCACCGGGTTATCCACAGACTCGAAGTAGTTCCACGCCGCCAGGTGGCCCACCAGCGGCTTGGTGTCGATGCCGCGCAGCTCCTCTTCGCCCACCGAGAACGCCACCACCGGCACATCGGTGGCCTTCAGCCCCTGGTTGGCCAGCTCCTTGTAGAACGGCACATTGGAGTCGCCGTTGACCGTGGAAATGACCGACGTCTTGCCGCCGGCGGAGAACTTCTTGATATTGGCGACGATGGTCTGGTAATCGGCGTGGCCGAACGGCGTGTAGACCTCTTCGATGTCCTTGTCGGCCACGCCCTTGCTGTGCAGGAAGGCGCGCAGGATCTTGTTGGTGGTGCGCGGGTAGACGTAGTCGGTACCCAGCAGGAAGAAGCGCTTGGCGCCACCGCCGTCCTCGCTCATCAGGTATTCCACGGCCGGGATCGCCTGCTGGTTGGGCGCCGCGCCGGTGTAGAACACGTTCGGCGACATCTCTTCACCCTCGTACTGCACCGGGTAGAACAGCAAGCCGTTGAGCTCCTCGAACACCGGCAGCACCGACTTGCGCGATACCGAGGTCCAGCAGCCGAACACCACCGCCACCTTGTCCTGGGTCAGCAACTGGCGGCTCTTCTCGGCGAACAGCGGCCAGTTGGACGCCGGGTCCACCACCACCGCCTCAAGCTGCTTGCCGTTGACCCCGCCCTTGGCGTTGATCTCGTCGATGGTCATCAGCGCCATGTCCTTGAGCGAAGTCTCGGAAATCGCCATGGTCCCCGACAGCGAATGCAGGATGCCGACCTTGATGGTCTCGGCGGCCTGGATGCTCCAGCTCAGGCCCATCGCGGCGATCGATGCGCCGAGGGTGAAGGCCTTGATCAGACTGCGTCGCTTCATGTGCTCACTCCGATGTGATGGTGGGTGTTGGCCAGGTCGGAGATTGCAAAGGCTGTGCCGAGCGGTGGAAGGTGCGTGATAGAGCGGTTGTGCGACGAATCGGGGCGTAGGGAGGGGCCAGGATGGTGCTTGCAGGTTGGGCCTGCACAGGATTGGGGCCGGGGGCGATGAACACTTTTGACACATAAGCGGTACTTGAGTACCGTGCCGCACCGCAGTAGTTTCTGCGGTTCGGGATTGGCGTCCCGCTGTCAGAACCGGGCACATCGCACCTGCGATAGCGTGTCCTGCATGGTTGCACCCGTTATGGGCGGAGCCGTGTGTGGGAGCCTTCGGGCTCACCGGACCTTCTGACCGGCAACGCCAACCCGCACGGCTCCGTCCACCCATATTGGCGTATGGGCACGGAGAGACACTTCAGAAGGCTGCAAGGAGTAGCACCATGCTCAAGAAGATCGTTCCAGATCCACCGCTCGCATTTGTCGAGATCGCCACCTTTCATCGAGAGGTGCAGCCATGAACCAGGAATCGCTGGTCAACCACAGTCCCCGCAAATCCCGTCCCGTCACCGCTTGTTCCCACTTTGGCACCTGCAATCACGCCCATGATCCGATTCTCTCGGTACGTGCTGGCGTTGATAGCGAGGATGCGCTGGTGTGCGCGGTGGCGGCGTTGAAGGCGGCGTATGAGACCAATGCTGCCGCGTTAGAGAAGGCGGGGGAGCCGTTGCGCAGTTTGCTGACGGCGACCGAGAACTCGCTGGAGAAGGGGTTGGCGCTGGCCGAAGCCGTGCTTGAAGGGTTGGAGCAAGGCTAGAGGGCCTCATCGCGGGGCAAGCCCGCTCCCACGCCTGCCGTGTGAGGTCGGCGTGGGAGCGGGCTTGCCCCGCGATGGGTTCAGGATCAGCTGTTCGACGCCCCACGCACGGTGGCGCGCGGCTGGCGCCTGCTGCGCACGAACTGATAGGTCACCGCCAGAATCACGAACCAGATCGGCGTCACCACCAGCGCCGAGCGCGTATCCGCTTCCAGGCTCAACAGCACCAGAATGCCGGCGAAGAACACCAGGCACACATAGCACATGAAACGCCCGCCCGGCATCTTGTAGGTGGACTGCTCATGCAGCGCCGCGCGCTGTTTGCGGTAGCTCAGGTACGACAGCAGGATCAGCGTCCACACGAACATGAACAGCACCGCCGACACCGTCGTCACCAGGGTGAAGGCTTCGATCACATTGGGTACCAGGTAGATCAGCACCGCGCCCAGCAGCAGGCAGGTGCAGGAGAAGTACAGGCCGTTGGCCGGCACCGCGCGGCGCGAGAGTTTCTCGAACGCCTTGGGCGCATCGCCCTCCTGGGCCAGGCCGAACAGCATGCGGCTGGTGGAGAACACGCCGCTGTTGGCCGACGAGGCCGCCGAGGTCAGCACCACGAAGTTGATGATGCTCGCCGCCGCCGGCAGGCCGGCCAGCACGAACAGCTCGACGAACGGGCTCTTACCCGGCACCACGTCGCGCCATGGGGTCACCGCCATGATGGCGATCAGCGCCAGCACGTAGAACACGATGATGCGGATCGGGATCGAGTTGATCGCCCGCGGCAAGGTGCGCTCGGGTTTCTTCGCCTCGGCGGCGGTGGTGCCTACCAGCTCGATGCCGACGAAGGCGAACACGGCGATCTGGAAGCCGGCGAAGAAACCGAGCAGGCCGTTGGGGAACATACCGCCGTCATTCCACAGGTTGGCCAGGGTGGCGGTATGGCCTGCTGGCGACTGGAAGCCGGTGATGACCATGTACAGGCCGGTGGCGACCAGGCCCATGATGGCGATGATCTTGATCAGGGCGAACCAGAACTCCATTTCACCGAACATCTTCACCGTCACCAGGTTCAGCGACAGCAGCAGGGCCACGCAGCTGAGCGCCGGTATCCACTGCGGCAGGTCCGGGAACCAGAATTGCGTGTAGGCGGCGATCGCCACCACGTCGGCGATGCCGGTGACCACCCAGCAGAACCAGTAGGTCCAGCCGGTGAAGTAGCCGGCCCAGGGGCCGAGCAGGTCGGCGGAGAAATCGATGAACGACTTGTAGTTGAGGTTCGACAGCAGCAGCTCGCCCATGGCGCGCATGACGAAGAACAGCATGAAGCCGATGATCATGTAGACGAAGATGATCGACGGGCCGGCCAGGCTGATGGTCTTGCCCGAGCCCATGAACAGGCCGGTGCCGATGGCGCCGCCGATGGCGATGAGCTGGATGTGGCGGTTGGTCAGGTTGCGTTGCAGGTGCTGCTCTTCGGAGGGTGTCTGGGAGGTCCGGGTCATAGGCTGCATTCCATTGAGGGTCAGTCTTTTTGTGAGCGAAAGCCGAGTAGGCTATCACGTCGCGTTCCGATCGCGGGTGCGGCAGATCGGCACGATCTTGGCGGTGCAGCGCGGTGCTCGACATGACGGGAATCAATGGTTGTTGGTGCCGGCCTCATCGCGGGGCAAGCCCGCTCCCACGCCAGCCCTGTGAGATTGGCGTGGGAGCGGGCTTGCCCCGCGATTGCGATATCAGGCTCGAACCATGACCCGGCGTCTCACAACCAGACTATCCACCACCCACATCACCACCATCGAAATCCCCACCAGCGGGAAGGCAACGCCTAGCACCACCATCACCCCCACGGCCATCTTCCAGCGCGGCAGATCATGACGTAGCGGCGGCACGCCCAGCCCACCAGCCGGCTTGCGCTTCCACCACATCACCAGCCCACTCACCGACCCCAGCAGGATCATCAGGCACACCAGCAGGATGACGATCTGGTTCAACGGCCCGAACATCTTGCCTTCATGCAGCATCACCCCCAGCTCCGTGGCACGCGCCACCGGGCTGTAGTCCTGCCAGCGCACGTCGGCCAGCACCTGCCCGGTGTACTGGTCCACATGCAAGGTGGCGTCGTTGCGCGGATCGTCGGCGAACACCGCAATGGTGAACACACCGTCGGCACTGGTCGGCAGGGTGATGCTGTAGCCCGGCTCGACCTCGCGCAGATCGGCGATGTTCTCGACCTGCTGCAGGCTCACCTGCGGCGCGGCGGGAGCGTGATCCATCATGTGATGCCCGGCATGCTCGGCATGGGCACCGGACACCGGCATCGGAGTGTTCTCCATGGCCCACGGCACGGTCTGGCGATGGGCACTGTTGAGGTCGCGTGCTTCTTTATCGGACTTGGGCACGTCATTCCACATGGCCGCCGGGAACCGGTTCCACAGGTCGGCATACTGCTTGCCCCACAGCCCGGTCCAGGTCATGCCGCTGATCAGCATCAACAGCAGCAAGACCGAACCCCAGAAGCCGGTGACGGCATGCAGGTCGCGCCACAGCACCCGGCCGCGTGCGCTCAAGCGTGGCCACAGCACGCCTGCGCTGTTGCGCCCGCGTGGCCACCACAAATAGAGGCCGGACACGACCAGGACGATGCCCCAGCCGGCCGCCAGCTCCACCAGCCGGTCACCGACCGTGCCGACCATCAGTTCGCCATGCAGGGCGCGGGCGATGGCCTGCAGGTTCTGTTTGCCGTCCTGTTCGCCCAGCACCTTGCCGCTGTACGGATCGACGAACACGTTCAGCTCGCGACCGCCATCGTGCACCACGAACTGCGCGCTGCGCTCGGCGCTCGCCGGTGGCAGGTACTGCCCCACCTGGCCCTGTGGATAAGCCTGGCGCACGTTGGCCAGCAGCGTATCGGCGCCCTGTCGGTGATGGCCGGCCTCGACCACCATCAGCTCGCGGTACATCAACGGATCGAGCTGCGGCTTGAACAGGTAGATGATCCCGGTGATCGCCAGCAGGATCATGAACGGCGCCACGAATAGCCCGGCATAGAAATGCCAGCGCCACGCAAGGTTGTAGAAGGAAACGTTTGGTTTGCTCATGGGAGCCTCCCGTAGACCTCAAGTGGGCGCGGTCAGGTCCCGCGCCCGTTTGTTGTTGTCAGAAGCTGAAGTCGACCTTGGTCCAGAAGGTCCTGCCTGGCTCGTTCACCGGGTCCGTGGCGTTGGCCGGGTAGCCGAACCCGGCGTTCCCGGCCAGGTTCAGGTGCTCGGCGTAGGCCTTGTCGAACAGGTTGTCGACGCCCGCGCTGAGCTTGAGGTTGTTGTTGATCTTGTAGGCGCCGTTGAGCGAGAACACGCCGAAGCCTGAGCTGGTGTCGTAGTCCTTGCCGACCACATTGCCCTGGTTCTGGGCGATGCGGTTCTGCTCGGCCACCAGGCGCCACAGGGCGCCGACGCTCCAGGTGTCGCGGCTGTAGGTCAGCCCCAGGCGGCTTTCCAGCGGTGGCATCTGTGGCAGGGCCTTGCCGTCGCTGCTGTTCTTGCCCCAGGCGTAGGCCAGGGTGGCGTCGGCCTTCCAGTTTTCGGTCAGTTTGTAGGCTGCGCCCAGTTCGCCGCCCATGATGCGGGCGTCGATGTTCTGTGCCTGGGAGGTGAGCGAACCCATCATGTTGCGCTGGTAGTCGAACAGGATGTAGTCGCGGACCTGCCCGACATAACCCGAAGCCCAGGCTTCCAGGCGCTCGTCGCGGTACTGGATGCCAAAGTCGAGCTGGGTGGTCTTCTCCGGCTTGATACCGTCGAAGGCGTTGACCGAGCCGGCCGGGGCGCGCTTGGGCGAGAACAGCTCCCAGTAATCGGGGAAGCGCTGGGTATGACCGAGGCCGATGTAGGTGGTGGCCGGAATCGCCGCCAGGTCGTGCTCGTAGCGCACGAAGCCGCTGGGCAGGGTGTCGGCGCGGGTATCGCCTTCAGTGGCGCTGCCCTTGCGGAAGTCTCGGGCCGAAGCGCGGTCCAGGCGGGCGCCGGTGACCAGGCGATCTTCACCGGTCGCATACCAGGTGAGCTCGCCGAAGGCGCCGTAGTTGTGGAAGTCGGCATCCTTGGTCCAGGGCTTGCCCTTGTGCGCGTTGACGCCCATGCCGCCGCGTTGGCGGTGTTCGTTGGTCTGCGCGTCGATGCCGCTGATCAACTGCACGTCGGCCCAGCGCCAGGTGGCCTTGATCCGCGCGCCCATCGTGCGGCGGTCGACGTTGCTGACCATGGGCATCCCCATCATGCCGGCGCCCGACGGGGTGCGTAGGGTGTAGTTGTCCATCACGTGGTCGGCGTAGTTGTAGTAGACCTGCGCCTCGACCTTGTCGAGCACCTCGCCGAGGTTGGACTTCTCGAAGCGCAGCCCCAGGCTTTCGCGCTTGAACTGCGAGCCGTCCATGCCCCGCCCGGCGGAGCGGGCCTCGCCGTCGCCCTTGCCGGCGGTCAGCTCGAGCAGGGTGTCAGCGTCCGGGGTCCAGCCGAGGCTGACGTCGCCGTTCCACTTGTCCCAGCGCGAAGGCACGGTGTCGCCGTTGCCGTCCTCGAAGTCGTCCGAGTGCGACTGGTTGCCGATGAAGCGCACGTAGCCGAGCTGGTTGCCGGCCGCGGCGTCGAGCACCTTGTCGAAGCGGCCGTTGGAGCCGGCCAGCACGCTGCCGTTGACCCGGCTGCCGAGCTCGCCGAATTTCTCTGGGTCACGTTCGAAGAGAATGGTGCCGGCGGAGCCGCCGGGGCCCCAGATCACACTTTGTGGGCCTTTGATCACGGTGAGGCGGTCGTAGGTTTCCGGCGAGATGTACGAGGTCGGAGCGTCCATGCGACCGGGGCAGGCGCCGAGCATCATGCCGCCGTTGGTGAGGATGTTCAGGCGTGAGCCGAACATGCCGCGCAGCACGGGGTCACCGTTGGTGCCGCCGGCGCGGATCACCGAGAAGCCGGGGATGGTCTTGAGGTAGTCGCCGCCGTCGCTGGCCGGCACGGGTTGGCGCGGATCTTTAGGGTTGGTGACCACGGTCAGCGGTGAGCTCGGAGCGATGGCGGTGATCACCGTCGGGCTCAGCTCGGCCGGGTCGTGCACATGGCCTTCGTGGCCGGTTTCGGCGGCAAAGGCCAGTGGCGTGAGCAGCGAGCCGCAGAGCACGGTGATGGTGCCACGCAGGGAAAGGGCAAAAACAGGGGTGCAGCCGGACATAATGATTCCAGTCGATCAGTCGTGAGTCAGCGCGAAGCCTCCTGGCTTCGGGCGTTTAGCGTGTTGTGTTCAAACGACGATCGAATGGGGCGGCGCGCGGCTGCGGGCGCCGGGGAATACAGCCTGCCGGGCATGGCCCTGGCGCGTGGCGATGGTGAGGTGGGTGGGTGGGGGGGCGCAGCCTGCGCTGAGCGGGCTGAGGGTCTGGGGCAGGGCGGGGCAGTTGAACAGCAGGCTGCAGTAGCCGCACTTCTCCCACATGACATGCAGCTGGCCATCGTTGCCGTGGCCGTGGTGCTCGTCGTGACCGTGCGCCATGGGCATGCTCATCGACATGTCCATGGGCATGGACATGCCGGCGTGGTGCTCCATCGGCATCGACTGGGAAACCAGCGGGCCGATGAATATCATCCACATGGCGAACAGGCTCAGCCAGCCGCCACCGACGCGCCTGCGATCAGGGCGGGTAGTGCGGGCGGAGCTGTAGCGCGGCAGGCTCATGGCGAGCGCCAGTCAGCTATCGGATCAGTGCGTGTGCTCGTGCTGCGCCTGGTCGGCGGGCGGCTGCTTCTGCACGGCGACCTCGACGGTGATGTCACCGGCTTTCTCGAAGTGCAGGGTCAGCGGGAAGCGCTTGCCGTCGCTGAGCAGGCTGCGATCCTTGGGTTGCATGATCATCACGTGGTAGGCGCTGGGGGCGAACACCACATCCTTGCCGGCCGGGACCAACACGCTTGGCACATGTTGCATCTTCATGGCGCCGGCGGCGCTCATCACATGCTCATGCAACTGGGCGTCGTCGGTGATGGGGCTTTTCACCGAAAGCAGGCGGTCATCGGCCTTGCCGTTGTTGTGCACGACAAAGTAGGCCGCCACGTTGGGCGCGTTCGGCGGCAGCTCCAGCGACCAGGGGTGGGCGATGTGCAGGTCGCCGACGCTGTACTCGTGGGCGGTGGCGTAGGCGCCGGGCAGCAGCAGGGCGGCCAGGACGAGGGCTTGCTTGAGCATGGGTGAGTCTCCGGTCTGTTCAGGTTCTGAAGGACAGCGTAGTGAACTCAGACCAGCGGAGAGGCACGGGGATTGAGCGCGGGCCAGAGTTGGCGCGGCGTGGGTTGATAGTCGGCGAGGTGTTGTGGGTGGCTTGCCGGCTGCACGGGAGGGTTGTGCAACTGTGGCGGGTAGCCGGGTAGGGCCAGCAAAGGCGCCGCGCCCAGGCAGCACCAGCAGTTCATCATGCTGGCGCTGTCGTCGCTTTGCGTCCCCAGGTCGATCTTGGCCAGGGCCTGGACATCGACCTTGGCCTTGCCGGCCATGCTGGAACAGAAAGCCCCCCACAGCAGCTGTTCGGCCGGGCCCTTGGGCGCGGCAGAAGACAGCGGCATGGCCAGCAGGTTGAACAGCACTGCAAGGCAGGCTATCCAGGCGATGTGCCGACGTGGGGGCATGGAGAGATCCGGTCAGGAATCGTGATGGCTATTGTACGGCGGAGTATAGGTAAAAAAGCTGGGGTGCGGTGAAGTGCCGCACCTGGAGCAGAGCATGTCGTGCCAGAGGCGCGGGTTCGTGGGAGCGGGCTTGCCCCGCGATAGGGCCAGGCCTGGGAATGATGTTGCCTGGGCGGGCCCTATCGCGGGGCAAGCCCGCTCCCACGATGCCCGCTCGCGCAGGGCTGGGGGTATCAGGCCTTGCCACGCCCCATCAGCCCACGCACGGTCTCCTGCAGATCCGCCGGCAGCACCACCACCTTGGCATTGTCGCTACCCGCCAGATTCTCCATCGCCCCGATATACCGCTCACCCAGCAGGTACATGGCCGGCACGGTCTCGCTGCCCACCGCTTCCTTGACCAGGGTGATCGCCCGCGCCGACGCCTCGGCCAGGTTGACCTGCGCCTCGGCATCCAGCTTGGCCGCCTGCAGGCGCGCCTCGGCTTCGAGAATCGCCGCCTGCTTGTTGCCTTCGGCGCGGGTCACATCAGCTTTACGCTCACGCTCGGCGGCCGCCTGGCGTTCCATGGCGGTCTGCATGCTCGGCGAGGGCTTGATGTCCTGGATCTCCACCGAGCGCACGGTCACGCCCCAGTCTTCGGTCTGCTCGGACATCGCTTCGCGCAGGCGCGCCTTGATCTGCTCGCGGCTGGACAGCGCTTCGTCCAGGTCCATGGCGCCGACGATGGCACGCAGCGAGGTCATGGTCAGGCTGGTGACGGCGAACGAGAAGTTCTGCACGCCGTACGAGGCCTTCTGCGGGTCGACCACCTTGGCGAAGCACAGGGCGTTGGCGACGATCACCGCGTTGTCCTTGGTGATGATCTCCTGCTGTTGCACGTCGAGGATGATGTCCTTGGTCGGCAGGCGGTAGGCGACTACGTCCATGTACGGGATGACGATGTTCAGGCCCGGCTTGAGGGTGCTGTGGTAGCGGCCCAGGCGCTCGACGATCCATTCCTCGCCCTGGGGCACGATGCGCACCCCCTTGAACACGGTGATCAGGACGAATGCGGCGAGGGTGCCGACGACGATGAGGCTGGTCATGCTTGCGAACTTCCTTTTAGTGCGGATTCAGGCCCGGGTGACCCGGGCGGTGTTGCCTTCGATGGCGGCCAGGCGCACGCGCTCGCCGGCGGGAATTTCATTGTCCGAGACGCAAGTCCATTCCTCGTTGCCGAGGATCGGTTTCTGAAAGCGCACCCGGCCTTTCTGGAACTGCGACACGTTGGCGGTCAGCAGGCCGATCTCGCCGATCACGCTGTCGGCGGTCCAGCGCACGTCCGGCTTCTTGCGGCGGAACACCTTGAACCAGAGCACGGTGGTGATCGATGAGAACACCACCCACAGCAGGCCCTGCATATCGAGTTGCAGGCTGGGGGCGAGCAGCGAGACGAGCGACACCAGCACGGCACCGACGCCGAACCAGAGGATGAAGAAGGTGGGGAGCACCAGTTCCAGCAGGATCAGGGCCACGCCGAAGACGAGCCAGATCCACCATTGCATTTCCATATGGGTGGAGCCTTCCAGAAGGGGAGAGGTGATTCTACGGCAGGATCAAGGCACAGGGCCATCTCGTGACCGTCAGCGTGGGTGTGACACCCAGTCTTCCACACGCAACCCCGGAACACGCTGGAACTCGCGCAGGTTGTTGGTCACCAGCGTGAGGCCACGAGCGCGGGCGTGGCCGGCAATCATTCTGTCATAGGGGCCGATGGGCGTGCCGGCCTTGGCCAGTTCCGCACGTAGCTGCGCGGTGTGAGCTGCGCCCTGAATGTCGTAGTCAAGCACATCGAGCCGTGCGGCGAACCCTTCGACAATGGCCAGGTTACGTTCCGGCGCGGCGGATTTCTCCGCACCGTAGATCAACTCCATCAGGGTTACCGTGCTGATAGCCAACTGGCCGTGGTAGCGATTGAATGCCTCACGCACTACCTGTGGCTTGTTCTTGATGGTGAAAATGCAGATGTTGGTATCGAGCATGTACCTGAGCATCAGAATCCTTCGCGCTCCTGGTCGGCTGGCTGTTCCCTGCTTGCCATGAAGTCCGCACTCACATCGTCACCCTCGAACCAGCTGTCCCAGCTTTCGCCGGCAGGCGAAATGATACGGGAACGGCCCACCGCGACGATGTCCACGCGGGTGACGTCTTCTGGAAGGGCGAGGGCTTTGGGCATACGGATAGCCTGGCTGCGGTTGCTTTTGAAGACTGCACCTTGCTCCATGATGGGCCTCCTTGAAAGCGCAAATGTATGTCCGGAGTTTAATTCCGGGAATGGATATGTCAATGGGATATACGTAGCGAGGTCAGGCCTTGGACAGGCCGAGCGCCTCCAGCAGTAACCCTGCATCTTGAAACGCCCGATCCGCCTCCGGCAGCACCGGCCGCTTGAGCACCAGTACTGGAATCCCGCGCTCCCGCGCCACTTCCAGCTTCGGCTCGGTGGCCGTGCTGCCGCTGTTCTTGCTGACCAGCACATCGATCCGCCGACGTTCGAACAGGGCACGTTCGTCGTCGATGAGGAACGGCCCGCGAGCACCGATCACCTCGCAGCGTTCATTGCCGGTACACGCCTCGAGCGCGCGCAGGGTCCAGAACTGGTGTGGTGGAATTTCGTCCAGATGTTGCAAGGGTTCACGACCCAGCGTGAACAAGGGGCGCTCGAACGGGGTCAGCGCCTCGATCAGCCCGGCCCAGTCCTCGACTTCGCGCCAGTCGTCCCCAGCCTGCGCCTGCCACGCCGGGCGGCGCAGGGCCCAGCAGGGAATGCCGGCGCTGCGCGCTGCGAGGGTGGCGTTGCGGCTGATCTGCGCGGCGTAGGGGTGGGTAGCGTCGATCAGCAGGTCGATGCCTGTTTCGCGCAGGTAGTCGGCCAGGCCTTCGGCACCGCCATAACCACCGACCCGCACCTGGCACGTCAGGTCCTGTGGTACACGGCCGATACCGGCGAGGCTATAGACGTGCTGAGGACCCAGCTGGCGAGCAATGGCCAGGGCTTCGGTGACGCCGCCGAGCAGCAGGATGCGCCCCTTCATGCCACACCTGCCTTGCCGACGATGCCGCCCTGGCGGTCGATGGCGAACACTTCCACCTGCACCTGGGCCGGCACCACGCTACGGGCGAAGACCAGGGCGTGGCGGCACACCTCATCACCCAGGGCGATGCCGGCGGCATGCGCCAGGGCGAGGGCCTGCTGGCTGGTGTTGGCGGCGATGATCGCCTGTTGCAGTGCCGCGTCCGCGCCAATGGCCGCCGCCCAGCCCGCGAGCTGTGGCAGGTCGATGCTGGAGTGGCGGCTGTGCAGGTCCATGTGCCCGGCCGCCAGCTTGCTGATCTTGCCGAAGCCACCGCACAGCGTGAGGCGTGGCACGGGCACCTTGCGCAGGTGCTTGAGCACGGCGCCGACGAAGTCGCCCATCTCGATCAGGGCGATCTCCGGCAGGTTGTAGACACGGCGCATGGTGTCTTCGCTGGCGTTGCCGGTGCAGGCGGCGATGTGGGTGTAGCCGTTGGTGTGGGCGACGTCGATGCCCTGGTGGATCGAGGCGATGTAGGCCGAGCAGGAGAACGGCCGGACGATGCCGCTGGTGCCCAGGATCGACAGCCCGCCGAGGATGCCCAGGCGCGGGTTCATGGTCTTCAGGGCCAACTGCTCGCCGCCCTGGACATTGACCGTCACTTCGAAACCGCCGTGGTAGCCGCAATCGCCGGCCAGTTGCAGCAGATGGTCGCTGATCATCTTGCGCGGCACCGGGTTGATGGCCGGTTCACCGACTGCCAGCACCAGCCCCGGGCGGGTCACGGTGCCAACGCCCGCGCCTGCGACGAAGCGAACGCCGGGCTCGGCAAGCAGGCGCACCTGGCTGTAGAGCAGGGCGCCGTGGGTGACATCGGGATCGTCGCCGGCATCCTTCAAGGTACCGGCCTCGGCCATGTCACCCTTGAGGTGGCAGAACTCCAGGCGCATCTGCACCACCTTGCCCTTGGGCAGGGTGATCTCCACCGCGTCGTGCCGTTGCCCGGTCAGCAGCAGGCGCGCCGCCGCCAGGCTGGTGGCGGTGGCGCAGCTGCCGGTGGTCAGGCCGCTGCGCAGCGGCGCGGGCTGTTCGCGGGTTTCTTCACGCATCGAGGGGCTTCACCACGTCGAGCAGGGTGATCGGCAGGGCCTGGCGCCAGGTGTCGAAACTGCCCAGAGGCTGGGTGTGGGCGATGTGGAGGCGAGTCAGCTCGCCACCATGCTGGTCGCGGAACTGCGCCAGGGCGACCTCGCTTTGCAGGGTGACGGCGTTGGCAACCAGGCGCCCGCCCGGCAGCAGGCGCTCCCAGCACAGGTCGAGCATGCCTTTGCGGGTGACGCCGCCGCCGATGAAGATCGCGTCCGGACGCTCCAGCCCGGCCAACGCTTCGGGGGCCTTGCCGCGAATCAGTTGCAGGCCGGGCACGCCGAGGGTGTCGCGGTTGTATTCGATAAAGCCCTGGCGGCCTTCGTCGGCCTCGATCGCAAGGGTACGGCAGCTGGGGTGGGCGCGCATCCATTCGATGCCGATCGAGCCGCAGCCAGCACCTACGTCCCACAGCAGCTCACCGGGTTGTGGTGCCAGGCGAGCCAGGGTGATCGCTCGCACGTCGCGCTTGGTCAGCTGGCCGTCGTGACGGAAGGCGCTGTCGGGCAGGCCGGCCACACGCGGCAGGCGTGGGGTGTCGGGCGAGGCCTGGCATTCGATGGCGACCAGGTTGAGCGTGGCGATGTCGGTGTGCGGCCAGTCGTCGGCGGTGCCGCTCAGCATTCGCTCCTGGGGGCCGCCGAGGTGTTCGAACACCTGGAGACGGCTGGGGCCGAAGCCTCGTTCGCACAGCTGCGAGGCAATGGCCGCCGGGCTGCACTCGTCGTTGCTCAGCACCAGCAGGCGCACGCCGCTGTGCAGATGGGCATTGAGCGCGGCCAGTGGGCGGGCAACCACCGAGACCACCTGTACATCCTGCAACGGCCAGCCCAGGCGGGCGGCGGCCAGGGCGCAGGAGGAGGGCATCGACAGCACCTGCAATTCCTCGGCGGGCAGCTGGCGCGCCAGGCTGGCGCCGACGCCGTAGAACATCGGGTCGCCGCTGGCCAGTACGCATACGGGCTCGCCGCGCAAGGCCATGACCGGGGCCAGGGAGAAGGGGCAGGGCCAGTGCAATTGCTCGGCGGTCACGCAGCGGGGCAGTAGTGCCAGCTGGCGTGGGGCCCCGATGATTCGCGTGGCCGATAGCAGGGCACGCCGGGCCTGCTTGCCCAGGCCGCTGAAACCGTCTTCGCCGATGCCTATTACTGTCAGCCAGGGGGCCATTGGGTCCTCTTCGATACCGCATGGGGGCACTACGTGCCCCTTTCGCGGCGCAAGGCCGCTCCTACAGGTGCAGCGCAAACCCTGTAGGAGCGGCCTTGTGCCGCGAAAGGGCTGCACAGCAGCCCCGAAATTGAACGTTCGACCACCGGCTTTTCATGCCGCCGGACAAAGCAGGCATAATACCGCGCCTTCTACACTGAAGCGCACTTTCACGATTGCCGGATGCCCCCTTGACGCAGCCCCCACCCTCCGAAGTTTCGACCCGTCCCTCGGCCTGCCCGGGGTTGTGGCGCATCGTTGCCGCGCGCGACGGTGGTATCTGCCGGATCAAGCTGCCGGGCGGCCTGCTGCTGGCCGACCAGGCCGATGCCGTGGCCGACGCCGCCGAGCGCTTCGCCGGCGGGGTGATCGAGGCCACCAACCGGGCCAATCTGCAGATTCGCGGCATCGGTGATGACCACCAGGGCCTGGTCGAGCATCTGCTGGCCGCAGGGCTCGGCCCGCGTGACGCGGCGGGCGATGATGTGCGCAACCTCATGCTCAGCCCACTGGCCGGACTCGATCCGACCATGCTGTTCGACACCCGACCATTGGCCGGGCAGATCCTCGACCTGCTGGAAAGCACACCCAGGTTCCACAAGCTCTCGGCCAAGTTCGCCGTGCAGCTCGATGGCGGCGAAGCGTTGACGATGTTCGATCACGCCCACGACCTGTGGTTGTCCGCCATGCCGCACGAAGGACGCCTCTGGTTGCGGTTCGGCCTCGCGAGCAGCCTGTCGAATGGCCAGGCGCTGGGTGCGGTACCGATGGAGCAGGGGCCGGCGCTGGTGCGCGCGGTGCTGGAGCGCTTCCTCGACCTGGCGACGCCCGAGCAGTCGCGCATGCGTCAATTGCTGCAGGTGTGCCCGGTTGAGCACTTTCTCGAAGGGCTGGCGATCCAGATCGACACCCCGTCGATGCCCTGGCAGCGCCCGGCGACGACAAGCCCGTGGCTGGGCGTGCTGCCCCAGCGCCAGGGTGTGGCCCTGGGCGTCGCGCCACCCCTCGGGCGGCTGACGCCCGTAATGCTCCGTAGTGCCGCGCGCATCGCCCGGCAATGGGGCGATGGCAGCTTGCGCCTGACGCCTTGGCAGAGCCTGGTGCTGACCTCCCTCGAACCGACCGCGCTGGAAAACGCCCGTGTGCAACTGGCGGCATCCGGCATGCTCTGCCACAACGAACATCCACTGGCGCGGGTCGTCGCCTGCACCGGCTCCAGCGGTTGCGCCAAGGCCCAGGCCGACACCAAGGCTGACGCCATCGCCCTGGCCGCCCTGCTGCACCATGGCGCCCCGGGCTGCGTGCACCTGTCCGCCTGCCCACGTTCCTGCGCCATGGCCCACGTCGCCCCGGCGACCCTGCTGGCCCGCGCCCCGGGCCGCTATGACCTTTACTTGCGCGATGCGCGCCTGCCGGGCTTCGGCAGGTTGCGCGCCGCCAACCTTACCCCAGAAGAAGCAGGCGCCATGCTCGACCTGCCGACGGAGCACCTTGATGATTGACTACATCCGCGATGGTCAGGAGATCTATCGCAATTCCTTCCGGATCATCCGCGAGGAGGCCCGGCTCGAACGGATCCCCGCCGATCTCGAAAAACTCGCCGTGCGCGTGATCCATGCCTGCGGCATGGTCGAGGCCATCGATGGCCTGCAGTTCTCCGATGGCGCCGGTAGCGCCGGTCGCGAAGCCCTGGCCAAGGGCGCGCCGATCCTCTGCGACGCGCACATGGTTGCCGAAGGCATCACCCGCGCCCGCCTGCCCGCCAACAACCCGGTGATCTGCACCCTGCGCGACCCGAGCGTGCCGGACCTGGCCAAGGCCGAGGGCAATACCCGTTCGGCGGTGGCCCTGGAGCTGTGGCGCCCGCACCTGGAGGGCAGCGTGGTGGTGATCGGCAACGCGCCGACCGCGTTGTTCTATCTGCTGGAAATGCTCGATGCCGGCGCACCGAAACCGGCGCTGATCCTCGGCTTCCCGGTCGGCTTCGTCGGCGCCGCCGAGTCCAAGGCGATGCTCGCCGCCGACAGCCGTGGCGTGCCGTTCGTGATCATGCAGGGCCGCCTGGGCGGCAGCGCGATGGCCGCCGCCGCGGTCAACGCCCTGGCCACGGAGGTGGAATGATGCACGCACGCGGACGACTGCTGGGCCTGGGCGTGGGCCCGGGCGATCCCGAGCTGATCACGGTCAAGGCCCTGCGCCTGCTGCGCGAGGCACCGGTGGTGGCGTACTTCGTGGCCAAGGGCAAGCGCGGCAATGCCTTCGGTATCATCGAAGCGCACCTGCAAGCCGAACAGACCCTGCTGCCGCTGGTGTACCCGGTGACCACCGAGGCGCTGCCCGCGCCGCTCTCCTACGAGCAGGTGATCAGCGACTTCTACGACGAAGCCAGCCTGCAGGTTGCCGCGCACCTGGACGCCGGCCGCGACGTGGCGGTGATCTGCGAAGGGGACCCGTTCTTCTACGGCTCCTACATGTACCTGCACGATCGCCTGGCCTCGCGCTACGAGGCGCAGGTGATTCCGGGCGTCTGCTCGATGCTCGGTGGCGCCTCGGTGCTCGGTGCACCGTTGGTGTACCGCAACCAGACCCTTACCGTGCTCTCCGGTGTGCTGCCCCATGAAGAGCTCAAACAGCGACTGGCTGCTGCCGACGCGGCAGTGATCATGAAGCTGGGGCGCAACTTCCCCAAGGTGCGCCAGGTGCTCGGCGAGCTGGGCCTGGATAGCCGTGCGCTGTACGTGGAGCGGGCCACCATGGCCAACCAGAAGATCGTCGCGCTGGACGAGGTCGACCCGCAGTCCTCGCCGTACTTCTCGCTGATCATCGTGCCGGGTGAGAAATGGCAGGGATGATCAAGGCACCGGCAATCGTCATTCTCGGCCCCGGCAGCCTGGCTACCGCGCAGCGTATCCAGCAATGTTATCCACAGGCCGTGATCCATGGCCTGCAAGGGCGCGTGGAGGGTGTCGACCGTTACTACGCAGTCTTCGGCGACACCCTGCGTGAGCTGTATCAGCAAGACACGCCGATCATCGCCTTGTGCGCGGCGGGTATCGTCATTCGCACCCTGGCGCCGCTGTTGAGCGAAAAAGGCGTCGAACCACCGGTACTGGCGGTGGCCGAGGACGGCAGCGCCGTGGTTCCGCTGCTCGGTGGCCTGGGCGGAGTCAACGTCATGGCCCGAGAGATCGGTGAAGCGTTGGGTGTCAGCGCGGCGATCACCACCAGTGGCGAGCTGCGCTTCGGCACCTGCCTGCTGAATCCGCCCGAGGGTTACGCACTGGCGGACCTGGAACAGGGCAAGCGCTTCGTCTGCGACCTGCTGGCGGGCGAGGCGGTGCGTGTCGAAGGCGACGCGCCGTGGCTTGAGCACGCGCAGTTGCTCGCCAGCGAAGATGCCCAACGCACTATCCACGTGGGCAGCGCACTGCGTCCGGCCAGTCGTGACGAACTGCTGATCCACGCGCGTTGCGTGGTGGTGGCGGTCACAGCCGGTAGCGCTGACCTGGTGCAACAGGTGCGCGAGGAGCTGCTGCGAGCGAACATTGCCGAGCCTGCGCTGGCCTGCCTGCTGGCGAGCGAAACCGAGATGGCGGAGCCGGCCCTGCACGAAGCTGCACAGGCCTTGAATGTCGCCCTGCGCTTCGCCCCGGCCGCCGAGAGCCTGGAGCGGATGCTGGCTGATGCATTGCCGCACGCGCGCGTAGGTTCGTCCGTGGGGCTCGCCCACGCCGTTGCCGCGGCACCGGTCGACATCGCCCGCGTTGGCCGTCGCCGTGGTCGCCTGGCGGTGATCGGCTTGGGCCCTGGTGCCGCCGAACTGATGGTGCCGGCGGTCAAGGCGGAGCTGGCGCGGGCGCAGGATGTGCTTGGCTACGAAACCTACGTGCGCATGGCCGGCCCGTTCCGCGACGATCAGGTACTGCACTGCACCGACAACCGCGAAGAGATGCAGCGCGCTCGTCATGCTTTCGAGCTGGCGGCCCAGGGGCGTTCGGTGGTGGTGGTGTCGTCGGGTGATCCGGGCGTGTTCGCCATGGCCGCCGCAGTGCTCGAAGCGTTGCACGAGTCCAGCGACCCGGCCTGGCAGCGCGTCGAGTTGCAGATCCTGCCCGGCGTCTCTGCCTCGCTGGCCACCGCCGCGCAAGCGGGGGCGCCGCTGGGGCACGACTTCTGCGTGATGTCGCTGTCGGACAACCTCAAGCCCTGGTCGATCATCGAGAAGCGCCTCGACCTGGCGGCCCAGGCGGATCTGGTGCTGGCGTTCTACAACCCGATCTCCAAGGCCCGGCCTCATCAGCTGGGTGCGGCGCTGGAGGTGGTACGCCGTCATCGTGACGCAGGCACGCCGGTGGTGCTGGGCCGTGATATCGGCCGGCCGGGCCAGACCCTGCGGGTAGTGACCCTGGGCGAGCTGCTGCCGGAGATGGTCGACATGCGTACCATGGTGCTGGTCGGCTCCTCGACCACCTGCACCTTCCCCCGTGCCGATGGCGGCCAGTGGGTGTACACGCCGCGCTGGTATCCCGCCAAGCCCTGAGTGCAGCCGGGGTCAGGGCAGCAGGTAGCCCTTGATCCCGGTGAAGATGATCTGCGCCGCCAGGGCACAGACGAACAGCCCCATCAGGCGGCTGACGATCTGCAGGCCCTGGTCGCCGAGCAGCCGCTCGATACGGTGCGAGAGGTACAGCACCAGGCCGACGGTGAAGCTGGCCAGGGCGATGCTGACGATGGCCAGCAGCTTGTCGTCCCAGTGCGGCTGGCCCACCCCCATCACCAGCAGCGCACCGATGGTGCCCGGGCCGACTGTCAGCGGAATGGTCAGCGGCACGATGGTCACGTCCTGCTGCACGTTGTCGGTCTGCACCGCCGACTTGCCCTGGGCCATGCCCAGCGCCGAGATGAACAGCACCGAGCCCGCGCCGATGCGGAAGGCGTCGGCGGTGATGCCGAACACGCCGAAGATCACCCGCCCGAACAGATAGAGCAGCACGCTGGCCACCAGCGTGGCGATCGCCACGCGCCACGCCAGTTGCTTGCGTTCCTTGCTGGAGTGGCCGCGGGTCAGGCCGATGAAACACGACAGCACGAAGAACGGGCTGTAGAGCACGAGCATTTTCAGGTAGACGCTGAACAACTCATGGAGCATGGGGGCGGGTCCGCGGCGGTGAAATGTCACTGTATAGCACGGATCCTGTAGGAGCGGCCTTGCGCCGCGAAAGGGCTGCAGCGCGGCCCCGGGATCTCAGCTAAAGCAGAAATGGCCGGGGGCTGCGGTGCAGCCCATTCCGGCCGGTCCGACGCCTCGGCAAGGCCGCTCCTACACCAATAGCATTTCAGTCGAGGGGGGCGGTGACCACCTGCCGCTGCCCCGCCCAGAACTGGATCAGCTCGCGCAATTGCGACAGCTCCACGGGCTTGGCCATGTGACCGTCCATGCCAGCCAGGCGCGCGCGTTCCTTGTGCTCGTTGAGAATGTGCGCGGTCAGCGCCACCACCGGGGTGCGCGGACGCTGGTTGGCGGACTCCCAGGCGCGCAGCTGCTGGGTGGCGGAGAAGCCGTCGAGCACCGGCATCTCGCAGTCCATCAGCACCAGGTCGTAGTGCTTGGTCTTCATCGCTTGCAGGGCTTCTTCGCCGTTGCTGGCAGTATCCGGCTCGAGATTGAGCTTGCCGAGCATGCCGCGGATGACCTTGGTCGAAATACTGTTGTCCTCGGCCACCAGGATGCGGAAGTCGCCGGGCAGGTCCAGCGGCACCGGAGTGCCGACCGGCAGCGGCGGCGCGGCCTGGTCGCGGCCGCGCAGGGCGAGCTCCTCGGCGAGGGTAGTCTTGAGCGTGTAGCCGGCCACCGGCTTGGCGAGGATGCGCTTGACCCCGGCGTTGCGGGCGATGATCTTGCTCGGCGCGTTGCTGATGCCGGTGAGCATCACCACCAGGATGTCGTGGTTCAGGCTCGGATCTTCCTTGATCTTGGCCGCCAGCTGCATGCCGGTCATGGCGGGCATGTTCTGGTCCAGCAGCACCGCGTCAAAGTAGTCGCGCAGGTGCGCCTTGGTGCGCAGCAGCGCCAGCGCTTCCTTGCCCGACGGCACCGCGCTGACGTTCATGCCCCAGGCGCTGCATTGCTGTACCAGCACCTTGCGGCAGGTGTCGTTGTCGTCGACCACCAGCACCCGCGCATCGCGCAACGGGCCGTCGAGGTCGGTGGCCGGCTGCTCCAGGCGCTGCGGATCCAGCGGCAGGGTCAGCCACAGGGTGTTGCCCATGCTGGTGCTGGTCTTGATGCCGAACTCGCCCTGCATCAGGCCGATCAGCTGCTTGGCGATCACCAGGCCCAGGTGGCCGCCGAGCTTGTTGCTGGAGAGGAAGTGGCGGCTGTGCAGTTCGGCCTGCAGCAGGGCGTCGCGCTCGGCGGGCGGCATCGGGTCGCCGCTGTCCTGCACGGCGATGCGCAGGCGCGGGCTGTCGCCGCGCTGGTCGAGGGCCACCACCAGCAGGATCTCGCCCTGGGTAGTGTTCTTCAGGGCATTGTCCAGCAGGCTCGACAGGGCCTGGCGCAGGCGCGTCGGGTCGCCGCTGACGACCCTGGGCACCTGGGGCTGGGTGAAGCTGATCAGCTCGATGTTCTGCTGCTCGGCCTTGGCCCGGAAGATGTTCAGGCAGTCCTCGATCAGGGCGTTGAGGTCGAACTGCACGTCGTCCAGTTCAATCTGTCGCGATTCGAGCTTGGAGATGTCGAGGATCTCGTTGATCAGGGTGAGCAGTTCGTTGCCGGCGCTGTGGATGGTCTGCACGTAGTCGCGCTGCTTGACCGACAGCGGCGTGCCCAGCAGCAGCTCGGTCATGCCCAGCACGCCGTTCATGGGGGTGCGGATCTCGTGGCTGATCTTGGCCAGGAACTCGGCCTTGGCGTTGATCTCGGCGTCGCTGGCGGCCAGGGCGCGGCTGGCGCGGAAGCGCTCTTCGCTGATCCGGCGCAGGCGCTCGCTGACCGCGAGGTTGAGCAACAGGCCGCTGACCACGGTCAACGCCATGAGGATGCACAGCAGCCAGGGCATTGGGGTGTGGGTCAGGCCCAGCAGGGCCGGCAGCAGCACCAGGCCGCCGAGGTTGAACACCAGCATCGCCACGCTGAACAGCCGCGCCGGGCCGTAGCCCTTGTACCAGTGATAGCTGCTGACCAGCAGCATGCTCACGCTGCCCAGGGCGAGCAGGGCGTAGGTCATCAGGTTCAGCGGCAGCGTGTCGACGAACAGCAGCACCAGGCCGCTGACCGCGGCCACTACCATTTCCATCTGCATCAGGCGGTTGAGCCGCGCCGAACTGCAGGGAGAGAAGAAATGCAGGGTGAAGTACAGCCCGGCCAGGCCCGCCAGCACCAAGGTCAGGTAGGCCGCCGGGGTCTGTGCGCTGTGCCACAGCTGCCCCCACGGGCCAGTGAGATTGAGCAGGATCAGCGCGCTGAGCAGCATCAGGCCGTGGTACAGCGCCAGGACCAGCGTGGTGCTGGAGCGAGAATAGGCGAAGCGGATCAGGTTGTGCAGGATCAGCATCACCAGCCCGCCGAACAGCAGGCCGAACAGCAGCGACTGGCGCTGGTCGGCGGCGGCGTGGGCGGTGGACTCGACGCTGATGGCCGGGCGCAACTGGTGTTCGGAGACCAGCCGCAGGTAGATGTCCAGTGGCTGGCTGCTGTGTGGCAGCGGCAGCACATGGTCCCGGCCGCGCTGGGTCGGGCTCAGGCCATCGCCCTGGCGGCCATGGTGCAGCTGGCGCAGCAGTTTGCCGCCTTCGAGGGCGTAGAGGTCCAGGCGCGACAGGTCGGGGGCGAAGATACGGACCAGTTGCTCCTGGTCGTGCGGTTCCAGGCGGTAGTGCAGCCAGAGCGCCTGGTCGGGGAGGGCGGCATCCAGTTCGTCGAGGGCCAGGGGGCTGAACTGGTTGCGGTAACGTTCGGAGCGTACATCGGACAATTGCAGGTTGGCCTGTTCGTCGAGCAGCGCCGACCAGCCTGCGGCCTGTTCGGCATGTGCCGGGAGCAGGCAGAGCAGGGTCAGCAGGCTGACGATCAGGGCTATGGCAATCCGAAGCCGACGCACGACGAAATCCCTTCTTAGCTAATGTGCCGGATAACAACTATGCGCGGCGCGCCAAGGCGAAGGCAAGGCCCCGGCGGTGCCTTGACGACGAGCCGAAGGCCGCGCGCGCGGAGCGCCACGACCGTTCGGTGCATTTTTACTGCTGGTGCTCACCGCGCTCGCGGGCGATGGCCCGGTAGCCGATGTCGGTGCGGTAGAAGCTGGCGTCCCACTTGACCTGCTCGGCCAGGCGGTAGGCCTGCTGCTGGGCGGCCTCGACGGTGTCGCCCATGGCGGTGGCGCAGAGCACGCGGCCACCGGCGCTGACCACCTGGCCGTCCTTCAGCGCGGTACCGGCGTGGAACACCTTGCCTTCAAGCTTGGCGGCGGCATCCAGGCCGCTGATCACGGCACCCTTGGCGTAGTCGCCCGGGTAGCCACCGGCGGCCAGCACCACGCCCAGGCTCGGGCGCGGGTCCCACTGGGCCTCGACCTTGTCCAGGGCCTTGGCGAAGGCAGCCTCGATCAGCAGCACCAGGCTCGACTCCAGGCGCAGCATGACCGGCTGGGTCTCCGGGTCGCCGAAGCGGCAGTTGAACTCGATGACCTTGGGGTTGCCCGCCTTGTCGATCATCAGGCCGGCGTAGAGGAAGCCGGTGTAGACGTTGCCTTCCTCGGCCATGCCGCGCACGGTCGGCCAGATCACCTGGTCCATCACGCGCTGGTGCACGTCGGCGGTGACCACCGGGGCAGGCGAGTAGGCGCCCATGCCGCCGGTGTTCGGGCCGGTGTCCTGGTCGCCGACGCGCTTGTGGTCCTGGCTGGTGGCCATGGGCAGCACGTTGTGGCCGTCGACCATGACGATGAAGCTGGCTTCCTCGCCGTCGAGGAACTCTTCGATCACCACCCGCGAACCGGCTTCACCGAAGGCGTTGCCGGCGAGCATGTCGCGCACGGCGTCTTCGGCTTCCTGCAGGGTCATGGCGACGATCACGCCCTTGCCGGCGGCCAGGCCGTCGGCCTTGATCACGATCGGCGCGCCTTTCTCACGCAGGTAGGCCAGGGCCGGCTCGATCTCGGTGAAGTTCTGGTAGTCGGCGGTCGGGATCTTGTGACGGGCCAGGAAGTCCTTGGTGAAGGCCTTGGAGCCTTCCAGCTGGGCCGCGCCCTTGGTCGGACCGAAGCAGTCCAGGCCGCGGCTGCGGAACAGGTCGACCACGCCGATGACCAGCGGCGCTTCCGGGCCGACGATGGTCAGGTCGACGTTCTTCTCGGCGAAATCGGCCAGTTGCTCCAGGGCGGTGACGTCAATGGCGACGTTTTCGCACTTGGCTTCGGTGGCGGTGCCGGCGTTGCCCGGGGCAACGAAGACTTTTTCGACGCGTGGGTCCTGGGCGACTTTCCAGGCCAGGGCGTGTTCACGACCGCCGCTGCCGATGATCAAAACTTTCATGTCAAAACCTCGAAATCTGTAGAGCGGCGATCCCGCTTCCTGTAGGAGCGGCCTTGTGCCGCGAAAGGGCCGCAGGGCGGCCCCTGGATTTCCGGGATATCCCTAAACCCTGTGGGCTGCTTTGCAGCCCTTTCGCGGCACAAGGCCGCTCCTACAAGGACCGGGATCGACCCGGCATCTGTTTAGTGGCGGAAGTGGCGCATACCGGTAAACACCATGGCGATACCGGCTTCATCAGCGGCAGCTATCACCTCGGCATCACGCATCGAGCCACCCGGCTGGATCACGGCGCTGATACCCACTTTAGCCGCATTGTCGATGCCGTCGCGGAACGGGAAGAACGCATCCGAGGCCATCACCGCGCCCTGCACCTGCAGGCCGGCATGCTCGGCCTTGATGGCGGCGATGCGCGCGGAGTTGACGCGGCTCATTTGGCCGGCGCCGACGCCGATGGTCTGGCGGTTCTTGGCGTAGACGATGGCGTTGGACTTGACGAACTTGGCCACTTTCCAGGCGAACACCAGGTCGTGCACTTCCTGCTCGGTCGGCGCGCGCTGGGTGACGATCTTCAGGTCATCGGCAGTGATCATGCCGATATCGCGGCTCTGCACCAGCAGGCCACCGTTGACGCGCTTGAAGTCCCAACCGGCAGCGCGCTCGGCAGGCCACTCGCCGCACTCCAGCAGACGCACGTTCTGCTTGGCGGCCACGACTTCGCGGGCGGCCTGGGAGATTTTCGGGGCGATGATCACTTCGACGAACTGACGCTCGACGATGGCTTTGGCGGTTTCGCCGTCCAGCTCGCGGTTGAAGGCGATGATGCCGCCGAAGGCCGATTCGGTGTCGGTGGCGTAGGCCAGGTCGTAGGCCTTGCGAATACCGCCTTCGTCCTCAGGCACCACGGCCACGCCGCACGGGTTGGCGTGCTTGACGATGACGCAGGCCGGCTTGACGAAGCTCTTCACGCACTCCAGCGCGGCGTCGGTGTCGGCCACGTTGTTGAACGACAGCTCCTTGCCTTGCAGCTGGATGGCGGTGGAGATGCTGGCCTCGCCTTTCTTGGCCTCGACGTAGAACGCCGCGCTCTGGTGCGGGTTCTCGCCGTAGCGCATTTCCTGGGCCTTGACGAACTGGCTGTTGAAAGTGCGCGGGAACTCGCTGCGGTCTTCGGTCGACAGGGTCTGTTTGGCCTGGTCGATGGTGCCCATGTAGTTGGCGATCATGCCGTCGTAGGCGGCGGTGTGCTCGAAGGCCTTGAGCATCAGGTCGAAGCGCTGGGCGTAGGTCAGGCCGCCGGCCTTGAGACCCTCGACGATGCCGGCGTAGTCGCTGGCGTTGACCACGATGGCGACGTCCTTGTGGTTCTTCGCCGCAGAGCGGACCATGGTCGGGCCGCCGATGTCGATGTTCTCGATGGCGGTCGGCAGGTCGCAGCCCGGCTTGCTGATGGTGGCTTCGAACGGGTACAGGTTGACCGCGACCAGGTCGATCGGCTTGATGCCGTGCTCGTTCATGATGGCGTCGTCGGTGCCGCGACGGCCGAGGATGCCGCCGTGGATCTTCGGATGCAGGGTCTTGACCCGGCCGTCCATCATTTCGGCGAAGCCGGTGTAGTCGGCCACTTCCACCGCGTTCACGCCATTGTCCTTGAGCAGCTTGTAGGTGCCGCCGGTGGACAGGATCTCGACACCGAGCTGCTGCAGCTCACGGGCGAATTCGAGGATACCGGTCTTGTCGGAGACGCTGATCAGGGCGCGGCGGATCGGCAGGCGGGTAGTCTGGTCGGTCATTTCAGATTCCATAACGCGGTGGAGTCAGCAAAAAAGGCGCCTTTTTGCATGAGCGCCTTTTCTGGTTGGGGTTCTGGCCTTACAACAGATCGTACTGCTTGAGCTTCTTGCGCAGCGTGCCTCGGTTGAGTCCGAGCATCTCGCTGGCCTTGGTCTGGTTGCCCTTGACGTAGTTCATCACGCATTCGAGCAAGGGCGCCTCGACTTCCGAGAGCACCAGGTTGTACACGTCCGTGACGGTAGCGCCTTCCAGGTGGGCGAAGTAGTTGTGCAGCGCCTTCTCGACGCTGTCGCGCAGGGTCTGGCCCTCCTCGCTCGGCGTGTTCAGGTGCTGCTTGAGGTTGGCGTTGTCGCTCACGGGCGTTGTTCCACTCACTAATGTCTCGGTCATCATCGTCATGCGGCCACCCCTTGTTCGTCCTCTGTCCCAAGGCTCTGTCGACGTTCGGCGAAAAAGGCCTGAACGTTGGCGCACTGCGCTTGTGTGTCTTCCAAAGCGTTGAACCGGCTGCGGAACTCCTTGCCGCCGGGTCGGGTCGCCAGGTACCAGCCCACGTGCTTGCGGGCGATACGCACGCCCATCACATCGCCGTAGAAGGCGTGCAGCGCAGCCAGGTGCTCCAGCAGAATGCGTTCCACTTCGTCCAGCGCCGGTGCAGGCAAATGCTCGCCCGTGCGCAGGAAATGCTCGATCTCGCGGAAAATCCACGGCCGCCCCTGGGCGGCACGGCCGATCAGCAGGCCGTCGGCACCGGTGGCGTGCAGCACCGCCCGGGCCTTTTCCGGCGAGGTGATGTCGCCGTTGGCAAATACCGGGATCGACACCGCCTGCTTGATCGCGGCGATGGTGTCGTACTCGGCGTCACCGGTGTACAGGTCGGCGCGTGTGCGGCCATGCACCGCCAGCGCCTGGATGCCGGCCTGTTCGGCGATCTTCGCCACATTCAGGCCGTTCTTGTTCGCCCGGTCCCAGCCGGTGCGAATCTTCAGCGTCACCGGGACGTCCACGGCGCCGACGACGGCGTGGAGGATCTCGGTGACCAAGGCTTCATCTCTCAATAAAGCAGAGCCTGCGGCCTTGTTGCAGACTTTTTTCGCCGGACAGCCCATGTTGATGTCGATAATCTGGGCGCCGGCTTCGACGTTGGCCCGGGCCGCCTCGGCCATCATCTGCGCGTCGCCGCCGGCGATCTGCACCGAGCGTGGCTCGGGATCGCCTTCGTGGATGCGACGCAGGCTCGACTTGCGGCTGTTCCACAGGCGCATGTCGCTGGAGACCATTTCCGAGACCACCATGCCCGCCCCCAGGCGTTTGCACAGGGTGCGGAAAGGTTGGTCCGTGACGCCGGCCATGGGGGCCAGGATCAGGTTGTTCTGCAGTGTGTAAGGGCCGATGCGTACCGCCGACATAGGTGTTCCCTGTTGTGGGGCCGAATCATTGGAGTTCGAAAAAGGGATGGCATGATACCCGCTCTCGATGACCGGATAAAGATGAATCTGGATAAAATCTGAACAGTTGCGGCGTTATGAAAGATGCCGCGAGTCTCGGAAATTCAACCGTTCAGTTGAACCTGGGGCTGCTTTGCGGCCCGTTCGCGACACCAGCAAGCCCGTAGGGCGGGCTTGCCGCTTGTCGTTTACTCCGGCGAGCGGAAGCTCAGGCTGTAGTTCACCGCCTTCGGCCCCGGGTCGAGGATGTCCAGGGCGATGTGGATCGGTGTCTGGCTGGGCATCTCGCCGCGGCCGGCCAGCTCGCCCGACAGGTACTCGCTGGGCTTGAAGCGGCGGCTGGCGATCAGCTGGCCGTTGAGGTCGGCGAAGCGCAGCTCCAGCAAGGGGAAGGGTTGGGCGAAGGGGGCGCGGTTGTAGATGATCGCGTCGACGATCAGCGCGCCCTTGAAGTCCGGGTGGCTGCGCACCACCAGGTTGCTGCTCTTGATCCGCGAGATGTCCACGCGGGTCGGCACCTGGCAGCCGAACACCGGGCACAGTTGCTGGAACCAGGGGCGGTACTGGTCCTGGCGGGCCATTTCATCGAAGTGGAACCAGACGTACTGGAATGCCAGCAGGGTGGCGGCCAGCAGGGTCAGGAAGCCCCACAGCAGGCGCTTGCCCCAGTTCGGCGCGGGCTTTTCCCAATCCAGCTGCAACGGATCGTCGACCACGTCGACCAGCGGCTCCTTGCGCGTGCGCTCGGGCTTGATCGCCAGGCTGGGTTCCAGGCGTTGCCCGGACTGTTCGTCGGGTTCCTCGTCGCGGGCCGAAAGCGGCTCGCTGCGGACCTCGTCATCCAGCGCCGACAGGCCCTTTTCCGGAACTGGCTCGTCGTGGGCGGACAACCGTTCCAACGGCTCGTCGAGGTCGTCGGCCGCTGTCTGGTGGCGCACCGGCGGTTCGTCGTCCAGCTCGAGGTCGGCGCTGCCGAGGGTTGGTTCGGTGCGTTCGTCGGCTGCGGGCTCCAGGTCGAGCGGCTCCTGCTCGACCAGTACCGGCGCTTCCTCGCGCACCTGTGTGGGCGCCAGGTCATCATCGGTGGCCGTGCCAAACAGTTCGTCGCCGTGTCCATCGCCGACCTGCTCGTCGCGACGGGCCTGCAGCAGGCCCTTCGTCGCGCCGCGCCGGTCACCCGGACTGCGCCGCTCGAGGCGCGCCAGTTCCTGGTCGAGGTCGAGGGCGTCCAGTTCTTCGGCCGTGACGCTCCAGTTGTCTTCGTCCGGTGCCGGGGTTTCGGCCACCGGCTCGGCTGCCGGGGCCACGGGTGCGACCGGCTGCGCCACGGCGGGCGGTGCCTCGGCGCTGCCTTCACCAGTGGTAGCGCGGTTCTGCTCCAGCAACTGTTTCGCCGCGTTGAACACCTGCAGGCAATGACCGCAGCGCACCACGCCACGGGCCACGCTCAACTGGTGATGGGTGACGCGAAAGCTGGTCTGGCAATGCGGGCACTGGGTGACGAAACTGTCGGTCATGCGGCTGTCCGGGGAACTGTGCAGGAAATGAGTCTAGGCGCGCTTAGCGGCGGCGACCACTGATACGTACCCAGCCGTCGCGCACGACGATCGGGTCCAGGTCGAAGTCGGCCGTATAGGCAGCGGCCACTTCCTCGCCTTGTTCGGCGAGGATGCCCGACAGCGCCAGCAGGCCACCGGGGCGCACCAGGCCGGACAGCTGCGGCGCCAGCGAGACCAGCGGGCCGGCCAGGATATTGGCGACCAGCACGTCGGCCTGCATGGCCGGCATCTGCTCGGGCAGGTACAGGTCGAACTTGTCGTCGGCGATGCCGTTGCGCTGGGCGTTGTCACGGGAGGCCTCGATAGCCTGCACGTCGATGTCGGTGCCGACCGCGTGGCGGGCGCCCAGCAGCAGCGCGGCGATGGCGAGGATGCCCGAGCCGCAGCCGAAGTCCAGCACCTGGGTGCCTTGCAGCTGTTGGCCGTCGAGCCACTCCAGGCACAGCGCGGTGGTCGGGTGGGTGCCGGTGCCGAACGCCAGGCCCGGGTCGAGCAGCAGGTTGACCGCGTCCTTTTCCGGGGCTTCGTGCCAGCTCGGCACGATCCACAGGCGCTGGCCGAAGCGCATGGGCTGGAAGTTGTCCATCCAGCTGCGTTCCCAGTCCTGGTCCTCGATCACCTCGGCCTGGTGTTCGGGCAGCTCGGCGCCGGTCAGCAGGCGCAGGTGGGCGAACACCGCTTCTGGCTCGGCATCGGCC
The DNA here is from genome assembly GCF_016861355.2 of Pseudomonas sp. RtIB026. Lineage (NCBI taxonomy): Bacteria > Pseudomonadati > Pseudomonadota > Gammaproteobacteria > Pseudomonadales > Pseudomonadaceae > Pseudomonas > Pseudomonas sp. RtIB026. The sequence goes on from NZ_AP023348.2 coordinate 1,438,097, forward strand.
TCGAACAGCGCCAGCAGGTGCGTGTGCGACCACAGCGGGGTGGTGTTGAGGTCCGGTTCGAAGATCGGCTGGTCTTCGGCGTCCATGAAGGTCACCGAAACGGCACCCACTTCGAGCAGGGCATCTTCGTAGGTTTCGGCTTGTTCCGGGCTGATGGCCAGGCGTACTTGCAGCCAGGGCATGGCGGGCACCTTTGGTAAATCGACAGGGGCAGCCCGAGGCTGCGCGAAAAGGCCGCCAGTTTACTTGAGTGCGCAGGGTTTGTGCAGGACGTAGTTGTGCCGCTGGCTTTGCGCGGGGCTAGCCCGCTCCCACGGGAGAGAGCGGGGCTGCTCGGCGGTTCAGAGGCTGCGCGCGCGGGTGACCCGGTCGACCAGGTACACCAGGCCGTGATAGTCGATACCGCTGTGGCTCGACAGGCCGATTTCGCAGGTGCGGCTGGTGGAGATTCCTTCGCTGCAATACTGCACGGCGTCCTTCAGGGTACGCAGGGAGTGGGCGTTGAGCTCCGGCGTGGTGAAGCCCTTGTCGCCGGCGAAGCCGCAGCAATGGATGCCCTCGGGGATCACCACCTGCTTGCTGCAGCGCCGCGCCAGGTCGATCAGCGCCTGGCTTTCGCCCAGGTGCTGGGTGCTGCAGGTCACGTGCACCGCCACCGGCTCGTCCTGGGGGGTGAACTCCAACCTGTCGGCCAAGTGGGTGCGGATGAAGCGCACCGGGTCGTACAGGTCCAGCCGCGACTCGCCCAGGTCCTGCACCAGGCGCAGGGTGCAGGGGCTGGTGTCGCAGTAGATCGGGTCGAGGCCGCCGCGGCTGGCGTGCAGCAGGGCGGTGATCAGCTCCTGGCGCTTGTGCTCGGCCTGCTCGGGGTAGCCCTTGGAGGCGAACGGCTGGCCGCAGCACAGGCTGTCGGCGTTGTCCGGGAACACCACCTGGTAGCCGGCCTTCTCCAGCAGGGCGCGGGTCTTGTCCAGCAGCGAGCTCTGTTCGCGGTCGGCGTAGGCCGGGCCCATCACCCGCGACACGCAGGCGGCCAGGTAGACGACCCGTGGTCGGGCATCGTGGCTTGGCGTGGGGAAGTCGATGGCGCGCAGCGACTGCGGCATGGCGGGAGTCCATTGCGGCAGGCGGCCTTTACTGGCCCTGCTGAGGCTGGCGCTGAGGCGGCTCATGCGTGGCGCGCCGAGCAGCCTGCGCGCGCCATTGGCGGCGGCCAGGGTGAAGCGGGCGCCGCGCAGGGTGGCGTGGAAATGCTCGGCCAGCCAGTCGGCGGCCTTGCCGTGCTCGGCCGCCTGGCCGCGCAACTTTTTCACCAGTTCGCCGGTGTTGATGCCCACCGGGCAGCGCTGGGCGCACAGGCCCGTGGCGGCGCAGGTGTCGATGCCCTGGTACTGGTAGGTGCGCAGCAGTTCGCGGGTGTCGACGCCGGCGCGTTGCTTCGCCTGGATATCGCGCCACATGACGATGCGCTGGCGTGGGCTCAAGGTCAGCCCTTTCGACGGGCACACCGGCTCGCAAAAGCCGCACTCGATGCACTTGTCGACGATCTCGTCGGCGGCCGGCAGCGGCTTGAGGTTCTTCAGGTGGATGTCCGGATCCTCACTCAGCACCACATCGGGATTGAGGATGCCGTTGGGGTCGAGCAGGCGCTTGAGCTGCCACATCAACTGGTAGGCGTCCTTGCCCCATTCCAGCTCGACGAACGGCGCCATGTTGCGCCCGGTGCCGTGCTCGGCCTTGAGCGAGCCGCCGAACTCCACCGCCACCAGTTGTGCCACGTCATCCATGAACGCCTGGTAGCGCGCCACTTCCTCGGCACTGTTGAAGCCTTGGGTGAAGACGAAGTGCAGGTTGCCTTCCAGGGCGTGGCCGAAAATGATCGCTTCGTCGTAGTGGTGCTTGTCGAACAGCTGGATCAGGCGGTTGACGCCCTCGGCCAGTTGCTCGATGGGGAAGGTGACGTCTTCGATGATCACCGTGGTGCCGGTCTGGCGCACGGCGCCGACGGCGGGGAAGGTGTCCTTGCGGATCTTCCACAGCTGGTTGTACACCGCCGGGTCTTCGCTGAAGGCGACCTGCTGCTCCAGCGGGAACTCGGCGATGGCCGCCATCACCTGGTCGAGCTGTTCGTGCAGCAGGCTCCGGCTGGCGGCACGGGACTCGATCAACAGGGCGCAGGCATTGGCCGACAGGCCCTTCACCCAGGCCGGCATGCCGGGCATATCTTGCACCGAGCGCAGGCTGCGGCGGTCGAGCAGCTCCACGGCGGACACCGGTTGCGGCTTGAGCAGGGTCACCGCCCGGCAGCAGCTTTCGACGCTCGGGAACACCAGCAGCGCGCTGGCCTTGTGCGGATGGTCGGGCACGGTGTCGTAGGTGACGGCGCTGATAAAACCGAGGGTGCCTTCGGAGCCGACCAATAGATGCTGCAGGATGTCGAGCGGCTGGTCGTAATCCACCAGTGCGTTGAGCGACAGCCCGGTCGTGTTCTTCAGTCGGTACTTGTGCCGGATGCGGTCGGCCAGCTCAAGGTTGGCGCGGGTCTCGCGGCCAAGGCGGGCCAGTTCGTCCAGCAGGCCGGTGTGGCTTTGCTCGAACGCGGCGACGCTGGCCGGGTCCTCGCTATCCAGGCGGGTGCCGTCGGCCAGCACCAGGCGCAGGCCGGCGAGGGTGTGGTAGGTGTTCTGCGCGGTGCCGCAGCACATGCCGCTGGCGTTGTTGGCGACGATGCCGCCGATCTTGCAGGCGTTGATCGAGGCCGGGTCGGGGCCGATCTTGCGCCCGTAAGGGGCCAGCCAGGCATTGGCCTGGGCGCCGATCACGCCGGGTTGCAGGCGGATCTGCTCGCCCTGGCGGCGAATCTCCCGGCCATTCCAGTTGTCGCCGAGCACGATCAGTACCGAGTCGCTGATGGCCTGGCCCGACAGGCTGGTGCCGGCGGCGCGGAAGGTCACCGGCACGCGTTCGCGCTGGGCCAGTTTCAGCAACGCGACCACTTCGTCCTCGGACTCCACCCGCACCACCAGCTTGGGAATCAGCCGGTAGAAACTGGCATCGGTACCGAAGGCCAGGGTCGAGGTCGGGTCGTCGAAGCGGCGTTCGGCGGGGATCAGGCGCTCGGCATCACGCAGGAACGCGGCGGGCAGGCTCATGCAGTCTCCTCGCGGGGCCGCGGCGTCTTGTGCGCGGCGTGCCCCGGGCAATCAGGCGTTGGCGGGCGGGCTCAGGCGCCCAGTTCGCGGACCAGCGAGTCGCGGGTGATCTCGCTGATGGACTTGGCGCCGGTCAGCACCATGGCCACGCGCATTTCTTTCTCGAACAACTCCAGCAGGTTCTTCACGCCCGCTTCGCCATGGGTGGCCAGGGCATAAAGGAAGGCGCGGCCGATCAGCACGGTGTCGGCGCCCAGGGCGACCATGCGCACTACGTCGAGGCCGCTGCGGATACCGGAGTCGGCGAGGATCTTGATGTCGCCCTTCACCGCGTCGGCGATCGCCGGCAGGGCGCGGGCACTGGACAGCACGCCGTCGAGCTGGCGGCCGCCGTGGTTGGAGACGACGATGCCATCGGCGCCGAACTTGACCGCGTCGCGGGCATCGTCTGCGTCGAGGATGCCCTTGATGATCATCGGGCCGTCCCAGAATTCGCGGATCCACTCCAGGTCTTTCCAGGAGATGGACGGATCGAAGTTGTTGCCCAGCCAGCCGATGTAGTCGGCCAGGCCCGTGGGGTTGCCACGGTACTTGGAGATGTTGCCAAGATCGTGCGGGCGCCCGAGCAGGCCGACATCCAGCGCCCACTGCGGGTGGGTCATGGCCTGCCACACGCGGCGCAGCGGCGCCTTCGGGCCGCTCATGCCGGAGTGGGCATCGCGGTAGCGGGCGCCGGGTACCGGCATGTCGACGGTGAACACCAGGGTCTTCACGCCAGCCGCTTTTGCGCGCTCCAGGGCGTTGCGCATGAAGCCGCGGTCTTTGAGGACATACAGCTGGAACCACATTGGTCGGTCGATGGCCGGGGCCACTTCCTCGATCGGGCACACCGATACGGTGGACATGGTGAACGGGATGCCATGGGCCGCCGCCGCACGGGCCGCCTGCACTTCGCCGCGACGGGCGTACATGCCGGTGAGGCCGACCGGGGCCAGGGCCACGGGCATGCTCAGGGTCTCGTCGAACAGCCGGGTCTCAAGGCTCAGGTCCGACATGTTCTTCAGCACGCGTTGACGCAGGGCGATGCTGGCCAGGTCCGAGACGTTGTGGCGCAGGGTGTGCTCGGCGTAGGCACCGCCGTCGGCGTAGTGGAAGAGGAAGGGGGGCAGCTTGCGTTGGGCCGCGGCGCGATAGTCGGTGGAGGCGGAAATGATCATGGATTCTCGCAGCGTGGGTTGAAGGAGATGCCGGGCGCTGACTGGCGCCCGGCCCCTTTCACTTTAGTGATGAACCAGCATGCCAGTGAGCCAGTAGGCCTGGACCAGGGTGATCAGGCCGACGATGGTGGCGAAGAACAGGCTGTGCTTGACGGTGAAGCGGAACAGGTCGGATTCCTTGCCCACCAGCCCGGTGGCGGCACAGGCCACGGCGATCGACTGTGGCGAGATCATCTTGCCGGTCACGCCGCCGCTGGTGTTTGCCGCCACCAGCAGGGTGTCGCTGACCCCGATCTGGTGCGCGGTGGTGGCCTGCAGCGAGCTGAACAGGGCGTTGGACGAGGTGTCGGAACCGGTCAGGAATACGCCCAGCCAGCCCAGGAACGGCGAGAAGAACGGGAACGCGGCGCCCGTGCCGGCCAGCACCAGGGCCATGGTCGAGGACATGCCCGAGTAGTTGGTGACGAAGGCGAAGGCCAGCACCATGCCGATCGACAGGATAGGCCAGCGCAGTTCCCAGAAGGTCTCTTTAAAAGTGGTCAGACCAGTTTTGAAGTTGATCTTCAACACCCACATCGAGATCAGCGCCGAGAGGAAGATCGCCGTGCCGGTGGCGGAAATCGGGTCGAGCTTGAACACCGCCGGCATGGCAGTCGGCGCGGTAACGATCGGCGCGGTCTTGATCACCAGCTGGTCGAGGTGCGGGATGGCAAAGTTGAACACGAAGTTGTACATCGCCCCGCCTGGGGCGAAGGCCGCCTTGAACGGTTTCAGGGTCCAGATGGTGACCAGCACGGTCAGGATCAGGAACGGCGACCAGGCCTTGAAGATCTCGCCGAAGCTGTACGGCGAAGGCTGGCTGCCGCCCGATTGCACGACGGCGGCGCCGACGCTGCCCTTGGCTTCGGCGAACGAGCGCTTGGGCTGCCAGACCTTGAGGAACAGGGTCAGGGCGATCAGGCTGGCCAGGGCCGAGGTGATGTCCGGCAGCTCCGGGCCGATGAAGTTGGAGGTGAAGTACTGGGTGACGGCGAAACTCAGGCCGGCAACCAGGGCGGCAGGCCAGGTCTCCTTCACGCCGCGCACGCCGTCCATCATGAACACCAGCCAGAACGGCACGAACAGCGACAGCAGCGGCAGCTGGCGGCCGGTCATGGCGCCGATGTGGAAGGCGTCGATGCCGGTCACTTGCCCGGCGACGATGATCGGGATGCCCAGGGCGCCGAAGGCCACCGGCGCGGTGTTGGCGATCAGGCACAGGCCGGCGGCGTACAGCGGGTTGAAGCCCAGGCCCACCAGCAGTGCGGCGGTGATGGCCACCGGTGCGCCGAAACCGGCCGCACCTTCGAGGAAGGCACCGAAGCAGAAGCCGATCAGCAGCACTTGCAGGCGCTGGTCGTCGGTGATCGACAGCACCGAGCTGCGAATCACCTCGAACTGGCCGCTCTTGACCGTGAGTTTGTAGAGGAACACCGCGGCGACGATGATCCAGGCAATCGGCCACAGGCCGTAGAGGAAGCCATAGCCCGCGGCAGCCAGGGCCATGTCGACAGGCATCTGGAAGGCGAAGATTGCCACCAGTATCGACAGCGCGAGGGTGATGCTGCCGGCGACGTGGCCCTTGAGGCGGAACACGGCGAGGGCGAGGAAGAAGAACACGATGGGGATGACCGCCGCCAGCGCGGACAGGCCGAGGCTACCAAGCGGGGTATAGAGTTGTTGCCAGGTTTGCATATGGGGTGGCCCCTAATTGTTGTTGGTCAAGGCACTGGCATTGGATAATTGGTAAGACCAATTTACAATGGCTGGGCGCTAGGTTAAGAGCCTGATTAGGGGTGTGTCAATTTGTCCTACACAAAACTTTGGTCGAGCTCCGATGAGCGGCTGTTTGGGTGAGTGTTGTCGGAGCGACTATGCATTCGGGTTTTCTGCGGCTGTTTTGGCCTGTGTAGGAGCGGCCTCGTGCCGCGAACGGGCCGCAAGGTGGCCCTCGCGTGGTGGAACATCTGTCACCACGCTGCGGATAAGCGCAGAATAAGCGCCCCCGAAATCGGTGCCGGGGCACGTGGAGAGCAAGCAATGGTTTTTGATCAGGTCCGCCAGCGGCGCCTGTCCGACGACATCGTCGATCGGTTGGAAGGGATGATTCTCGAAGGTACCCTCACTTCGGGTCAGCGCCTGCCGGCCGAACGCGTTCTGGCCGAGCAGTTCGGCGTGTCCCGTCCGTCGCTGCGCGAGGCGATCCAGAAGCTGGTGGCCAAGGGGCTGCTGGTCAGTCGCCAGGGCGGCGGCAACTACGTGGCCGAAGGCCTGGGCTCCACCTTCAGCGATCCGCTGTTGCAGCTGCTGGAGCGCAATCCGGAGGCCCAGCGCGACCTGCTGGAGTTCCGTCATACGTTGGAGGCGTCATGCGCCTACTACGCGGCCCAGCGCGCCACCGAGCCTGATCGCGAGCGCTTGAAGATGGCATTCGACGCGCTGCAGGACTGCTACAACCGTGTCGGTGAGGTGGATCGGGCGCAGGAAGGCGCGGCCGATGCGCGTTTTCACCTGGCCATTGCCGAAGCCAGTCACAACGCCGTGCTGCTGCATACCATCCGCGGCTTGTTCGACCTGCTCAAGCGCAACGTGGTGACCAACATCGGCGGCATGTACCAGCAGCGCACGGAGACCCGCGACATGCTGATCAGTCAGCATCGCGAGTTGTACCTGGCGATTGTCGAGGGGCGGGCGGACGATGCGCGGGAGGTGTCTAGCCGGCACATCCTGTATGTGCAGGAGGTGCTGCAAGAGGCGCAGCAGGAGGCCCAGCGGGTGGCGCGGGCGGAGCGGCGCAGCGGGCGCTGAGAGGCGGCATGCACGGTCGTTGTAGGAGCGGCCTTGTGCCGCGAAAAGGGCGCGCAGCGGCCTCAGAATCTATGCGTCATACAGGTTGTAGGGGGCTGCTTCGCAGCCCTTTCGCGGCACGAGGCCGCTCCTACAGTGACCAAGCAGGGTAGGAGTTACTCTTCCTTGCCCTTGTTGCGCATCGTGCGCTGCAGCTCGCGGTTGGAGTCGCGCTCGCGCACGGTGTCGCGCTTGTCGAACTCCTTCTTGCCCTTGCCGAGCGCGATCTCGCACTTGATCAGGTGCTTGCTCCAGTACAGCGACATCGCCACGCAGGTGTAGCCCTTCTGCGCCACGGCCGCTTCCAGGCGCTCCAGCTCGCGCTTGTTCAGCAGCAGCTTGCGGGTGCGGATCGGGTCGGCGATGACGTGGGTGCTGGCGGTGTTCAGCGGTGTGATGTGGCTGCCGAACAGCCAGGCTTCGCCATCCTTGAGCAGCACGTAGCTGTCGGTCAGGTGCGCCTTGCCGGCCCGCAGGCTCTTTACTTCCCAGCCGGACAGGACCAGCCCGGCCTCGAACTTGTGTTCGATGAAGTAATCGTGTCGCGCCTTCTTGTTCTGCGCGATGGTCCCGGTCGGATGTTTCTTTTGCTTAGCCATAGGGGCCGCATTATAGGGAGAGTCCGCGTCCTCGGCTACGGGGTTTAGGTGTGCTTGAGCCAGTTGTGTGAATCCCGGACAATACAGGCCTCGTTCTGCTGTGCAGAACCGTATTCGAGGCGCTGCGACGCGCCGCCGCCCAGATTGGAAGTGACGCCTGGATGACTACCCATATTCAACGCTCCGCCCTGCTGCCGTTCCCTGCCCAGGCGCTCTACGACCTGGTCAACGATGTGGCCAGCTACCCGGAGTTCTTGCCCTGGTGCTCGGCTTCCACCGTGCTCGAGGCCAGCGACACGCACATGCGCGCCAAGCTGGAAGTGGCCAAGGGCGGCATGAGCCAGCAGTTCACCACGCGCAATGTGCTGGTGCCGGGGCAGTCGATCGAAATGAACCTGGAAGATGGGCCGTTTACCCAGCTGCATGGCCTGTGGGTGTTCAAGCCGCTGGGCGAGAAGGCCTGCAAGATCAGCCTCGACCTGTCGTTCGACTACGCCGGCGCCCTGGTGCGGGCGACCCTGGGGCCGCTGTTCAATCAGGCGGCCAATACCATGGTTGATGCGTTTTGCCAGCGTGCCAAGCAGCTTAATGGCTGAGTAGTGCTGATGGCCTGATCCAAGGGCTTTTCGACAGCGCAATAAAAAGCCCGGACTGGGTCCGGGCTTTTTAGTGTCGGCGCAATTACTGCGGCGAGGTTTCCAGCGGTGCTGGCGTCGGGACCGGGGTGGTCTCGATGTTGTCGATTTCTTTCTGCAGCGTGTCTTCCAGCGAGCCTGGCTTGGCCGGCTTCTCGGGCTGGCTCGGCTGTTTGTCCGGGCTGACCGTGGTGTCGCCGCTGCCGCCGAGGATTTCCTGGTCGCGGCTGACGCCCGGCATGAAGTCGCCGGAGAGGTTGACCAGTTGGTCGTTCTCGTTGAAGAAGATGCTCATGCGCTCTTGCTGGCGCTGGCCGCCGCCGGGCTGCAGGCTGTACAGGTAGTCCCAGCGGTTGGTGTGGAAAGTGTCCTGCAGCAGCGGGTTGCCCATGATAAACCTTACTTGTCGGCGGGTCATTCCCGGGCGCAATTGGTCTATCATATCCTGCGTGACGACATTGCCCTGCTGGATGTCGATTTTGTAAACCCCGGGAAACGAGCAACCGGCGAGTGCGAGCAGTCCCACTAGGGTGAGGCTGGTTAGCAAGAGCTTGGTGTTTTGCATCGGTGGGCGACTTCCACTATCTTGGCTGGACAACGTAAACCCCGATCATACCCGTATTAAGAGAAGCTGCGAAGCAGCATCGGCGAGAAAGCTGACCATGGTTGAAAATAGCGAATTGCGCAAAGCGGGCCTCAAGGTAACCCTGCCTCGAGTCAAGATTCTTCAGATGCTCGACTCGGCCGAGCAACGTCACATGAGTGCCGAGGATGTCTACAAGGCGCTGATGGAAGCTGGCGAGGATGTCGGCCTGGCGACCGTGTACCGCGTACTGACCCAATTCGAAGCGGCGGGCCTGGTGGAGCGCCACAACTTTGATGGCGGCCACGCGGTGTTCGAGCTGGCGGATGGCAAGCACCACGATCACATGGTCAACGTGGACAGCGGTGAAGTCATTGAATTCTTCGATGCCGAAATCGAGAAACGCCAGAAGGAGATCGTTGCCGAACATGGCTTCGAGCTGGTGGATCACAATCTGGTTCTGTATGTGCGTAAAAAGAAGTAACGATTCAGATCGTTATTGATGACAAAGGCGACCTCCGGGTCGCCTTTGTGCTTTCAGGGCTGTAATGCGAATCCCCTTGTAGGAGCGGCCTTGCCGAGGCGTCGGACCGGCCGGAAAGGGGCGCGCAGCGGCCCCGGGATCTCTGCATGACTTAGAATCGCAGGGGCCGCTACGCAGCCCTTTCGCGGCCAAGGCCGCTCCTACAGGGGGCCGCTACGCAGCCCTTTCGCGGCACAAGGCCGCTCCTACAGGGGGGCGCAGGCTCAGGCCTTGCTGCTCACCACCATCTTGCGCGCATGGGCCAGCGATTCCTTGGTCAGGTCGATCCCGCCCAGCATCCGCGCCACTTCCTCGACCCGCTCGCGCTTGCCCAGGCTGGCCACGGCGGTGTGCGTGGTGTCGCTGTTGCGCACCTTGTGCACGAACAGGTGGTGATGGCCCTGCGCGGCCACCTGGGGCAGGTGGGTCACGGTCAGTACCTGGCCGCGCTCGCCGAGACGACGCAGCAGTTGGCCGACGATTTCCGCGGTCGGGCCGCCGATCCCCACGTCCACTTCGTCGAATACCAGGGTGGGAATACGCGAGGTCTGCGCGGTGATCACCTGGATCGCCAGGCTGATACGCGACAGCTCGCCGCCCGAGGCGACCTTGGCCAGGCCCTTGAGTGGCTGGCCGGGGTTGGCGCTGACCAGTAGTTCGATCTGCTCCAGGCCATGGGGCGAGAGGTCGCCGTTGTCGAAGGGCGTGAGCTCGATGCAGAAACGCCCGCCGGGCATGCCCAGGCGCTGGATTTCCTGCTCGACGGCGGTGGCCAGCTGCTTGGCGGCCTGCTGGCGCAGCGCGCTCAGCTCGCCGGCCTTCTCTTTATAGTGCTGGGCGTAGGCGGCCAGCTCCTCGCCCAGGCGCTCGATCGACTCGTCGCTGGCGTTTAGCCCTTCCAGCTCCACCATCAGGCGCTGCTGCAGGTTCGGCAGCTCGGTGGGGTGTACGCGGTGCTTGCGGGCGAGGGTATAGATAGTATCCAGGCGCTCTTCCAGAGCCTGCAGGCGCATCGGGTCGGCGTCGAAGTTGTCGAGGAACCGGTTGAGCTCGCCGACGGCTTCCTCCACCTGGATCTGCGCGCTGGCGATCAGGTTGACCGCCTCGCCCAGTGCCTTGGGGCCGTTGACGACCGCGGTGAGCCGGTTGAGGCTGACGGTCAGGGCGCTCAGCACGTTGCCCGAGTCGCTTTCGCTGCACTGGTCGATGACCTGGCGGCAGATGCCGAACAGCGCCTCGGCGTTGGTCAGGTTCTTGTGCTCCTGCTCCAGCTGTTCCAGTTCGTTCTCGCCAAGGCCGAGGTTGTCGAGTTCTTCCAGCTGATAGCTGAGCAACTGATGACGCGCCCGTTGCTCATCGCCGGAATTGCTCAGGCGCTCCAGTTCCTGGCGCGTCTGGTTCCAGCGCTTGGCGGCCAGCTGGACCTGGCGGGCCAGGTCGCTGGCGCCGGCGTACTCGTCCACCAGGCGGCGGTGGGTGTCGGTCTTCAACAGCGACTGGTGTTCGTGCTGGCTGTGGATGTCGATCAGCAGCTCGCCCAGGGCCTTGAGGTCGCCCAGTGGGCAGGGGGTGCCGTTGATGTAGCCACGGCTGCGGCCCTCGGCGGTGATCACCCGGCGCAGGATGCACGGGCCGTCGCTATCCAGGTCGCGCTCGGCTAGCCAGGCGTGCGCCTCGGGGATGTCGACCAGGTCGAAGGTAGCAAGGATGTCGGCCTTGTCGGTGCCCGGGCGCACCACGCCGCTATCGGCGCGATCGCCCAGGGCCAGGCCGAGGGCGTCGAGCATGATCGACTTGCCGGCCCCGGTCTCGCCGGTGATGACGGACATGCCACGGGCGACCTCGAGGTCGAGGTGTTCGACGATGGCGTAGTTGTGAATGGACAGGTGCACCAGCATGGGGCGGCTCCCGAAGGGTCGTGTCTGGATATTTATACAGTGCTTTTCGCGAGTCTGCCAATAGCCGGTCGACGAATGTGGAAAAGCACCTTCCCCCTTGAACCTGGTTTTTCCGACCCCATATAGCCGGCAAGACATGGCGAGCCTGGCTCGCACGACAGAAATCGTGGAGGAGAAACCCAATGGCTGACGAACAGCTGGATGAGAAGAACCTGAATTCCGAAGAAGCAGGCGCCGCGAATGCCGATGCCCGCGTACTGGAGCTCGAGGAGCAGCTGGCCGCCGCCAAGGACCAGTCCCTGCGCGCTGCCGCCGACCTGCAGAACATCCGCCGCCGTGCCGAACAGGATGTCGAGAAGGCCCACAAGTTCGCCCTGGAGAAGTTCGCCGGCGACCTGCTGCCGATCATCGACAGCCTGGAGCGTGGCCTGGAGCTGTCCAGCGCCGACGACGAAACCATCAAGCCGATGCGCGAAGGTATCGAGCTGACCCTGAAGATGTTCCAGGACACCCTCAAGCGCTACAGCCTCGAGGCCATCGATCCGCACGGCCAGCCATTCAACGCCGAGCACCATCAGGCGATGGCCATGCAGGAGAGTGCCGACGTGGAGCCCAATAGCGTGCTCAAAGTGTTCCAGAAGGGCTATCAGCTTAACGGCCGTCTGCTGCGCCCTGCCATGGTGGTGGTCAGCAAGGCGCCGAGCGCCCCGCAGCCTTCGATCAACGAAAAGGCTTGAAATCTTTCCGGACACCCCCATCTAGGTGTCAAGCCTTCAAGTATTAGTGCAGTTGGCCAAAGCAGTCGCTGCTACCAAATTCAAGTTTCGGGAGAATCAACATGGGTAAAATCATCGGTATCGACCTGGGGACCACCAACTCCTGCGTCTCCGTGCTGGAAAACGGCACTGCCAAGGTCATCGAGAACGCCGAAGGCGCGCGCACCACGCCTTCGATCATCGCCTATGCCAACGACGGCGAGATCCTGGTCGGCCAGTCGGCCAAGCGCCAGGCGGTCACCAACCCGCACAACACCCTGTTCGCGGTGAAGCGCCTGATCGGCCGCCGCTTCGAAGAAGATGTCGTGCAGAAAGACATCAAGCTGGTGCCTTACAAGATCGTCAAGGCCAACAACGGTGACGCCTGGGTCGAGGCCGCCGACAAGCAGATGGCTCCGCCGCAGATCAGCGCCGAAGTCCTGAAAAAGATGAAGAAGACCGCCGAAGACTACCTCGGCGAGCCGGTCACCGAAGCGGTCATCACCGTGCCGGCCTACTTCAACGACAGCCAGCGCCAGGCGACCAAGGACGCCGGCCGCATCGCTGGCCTGGACGTAAAACGTATCATCAACGAACCGACCGCCGCCGCGCTGGCCTACGGCATGGACAAGGGCAAGGGCGACCACACCGTCATCGTCTATGACCTGGGTGGTGGTACCTTCGACGTATCGGTCATCGAAATCGCCGAAGTCGACGGTGAGCACCAGTTCGAAGTACTGGCCACCAACGGCGACACCTTCCTGGGTGGCGAAGACTTCGACATGCGCCTGATCGACTACCTCGTCGACGAGTTCAAGAAAGAGTCCGGCATGGACCTGAAGAACGATCCCCTGGCCCTGCAGCGTCTGAAAGAAGCTGCTGAAAAAGCCAAGATCGAGCTGTCCTCCGCTCAGTCGACCGACGTCAACCTGCCGTACATCACTGCAGATGCCACCGGTCCCAAGCACCTGAACGTGAAGATCTCCCGCGCCAAGCTGGAGTCGCTGGTCGAAGACCTGGTCAACCGTACCATCGAGCCATGCCGCATCGCCCTGAAAGACGCCGGCATCGACGCCAGCAAGATCGACGACGTGATCCTGGTCGGCGGCCAGACCCGTATGCCGATGGTGCAGAAAGCCGTTGCCGACTTCTTCGGTAAAGAAGCTCGTAAAGACGTCAACCCGGACGAAGCCGTCGCCATGGGTGCTGCCATCCAGGGCGCCGTTCTGGCCGGTGACGTCAAGGACGTACTGCTGCTGGACGTCAGCCCGCTGACCCTGGGTATCGAAACCATGGGCGGCGTGATGACCGCGCTGATCGAGAAGAACACCACCATCCCGACCAAGAAGTCGCAGGTGTTCTCGACCGCCGACGACAACCAGGGCGCCGTGACCATCCACGTGCTGCAGGGCGAGCGCAAGCAAGCTTCGCAGAACAAGTCGCTGGGCAAGTTCGACCTGGCTGACATTCCGCCAGCACCGCGCGGCGTACCGCAGATCGAAGTGACCTTCGACATCGACGCCAACGGCATCCTGCACGTAGGTGCCAAGGACAAGGCTACTGGCAAGGCGCAGTCGATCGTGATCAAGGCCAACTCCGGCCTGTCCGACGAAGAAATCGAGAAAATGGTGCGTGATGCCGAGGCCAACGCCGAGGAAGACCGCAAGTTCGAAGAGCTGGCCGCCGCCCGTAACCAGGGTGACGCGCTGGTCCACTCGACCCGCAAGATGGTCACTGAAGCCGGTGACAAGGTCACCGCTGAAGAGAAGACCGCCATCGAGGCCGCCGTGGTCGCCCTGGAAGCCGCCGTCAAAGGCGACGACAAGGCCGCCATCGACGCCAAGGTCGAGGAGCTGTCCAAGGTCTCGGCGCCAGTCGCTCAGAAGATGTACGCCGAGCAGCAGGCCGAGCAACCGCAGGGCGGCGCCCAGCAGGCCGAGCCGGAAGCCAAGCACGATGACGTGGTTGACGCCGAGTTCGAAGAAGTGAAAGACAACAACAAGCAGTAATTCCTGCATGTTGTCGGCCGGTTCGCCGTCGTTTGATGGTGAACTGGTAGGATGTCGCCGCGCGGGAGCTTGCTCCCGCGTTGGCGTGTCTGGAACACGAGAATTATTTACGGCATCTGTCACGGCGTATTCGCCTATGACGACAGGTGCTGGTGGCATGGCGCACGATGCGCCGAGGTATGCCGAACGCCCCCAAGAGTGCATATGACCTATGGCAAAGCGTGATTTTTATGAGGTCCTGGGTGTCGAGCGTGGCGCCAGCGAAGGTGATCTCAAGAAGGCCTACCGCCGTCTGGCGATGAAGTACCACCCGGACCGCAACCCGGGCGACAAGGAGTCGGAAGACCTGTTCAAGGAGGCCAACGAGGCCTACGAAGTGCTGTCCGATGCCAGCAAGCGCGCGGCATACGACCAGTATGGCCACGCCGGCGTCGACCCGAGCATGGGTGGCGGCGGTGCCGGTTTCGGTGGCGCCAACTTCTCCGACATCTTCGGTGATGTCTTCAGCGATTTCTTCGGCGGCGGCCGCGGTGGCGGTCGTGGCGGTGTCCAGCGCGGCAGCGACCTGCGCTACACCCTCGAGCTCAACCTCGAAGAGGCGGTGCGCGGTACCACGGTCAACATCCGTGTGCCCACGCTGGTCAACTGCAAGCCGTGCGACGGCTCTGGCGCCAAGAAGGGCTCGACGCCGTCGACCTGTCCGACCTGTGGCGGCATCGGCCAGGTGCGCATGCAGCAGGGCTTCTTCGCCGTGCAGCAGACCTGTCCGCGTTGCCACGGCCAGGGCAAGATCATCACCGACCCTTGCGGCTCGTGCCATGGCGAAGGCCGTGTCGAGGAATACAAGACGCTGTCGGTCAAGGTGCCGGCCGGTGTCGACACCGGTGATCGCATTCGTCTGTCTGGCGAAGGCGAGGCGGGCGCCCATGGCGGCCCTGCCGGTGACCTCTATGTGGTCGTCAATGTGCGCGAGCACCCGATCTTCCAGCGCGACGGCAAGCACCTCTACTGCGAAGTGCCGATCAGCTACACCGACGCCGCCCTGGGTGGCGAGCTGGAAGTGCCGACCCTCGACGGTCGCGTGAAGCTGAAGATTCCCGAAGGCACCCAGACCGGCAAGCAGTTCCGTCTGCGCGGCAAGGGTGTGGCGCCGGTGCGCGGTGGCGCGGCGGGCGACCTGCTGTGCCGCGTGGCGGTGGAGACACCGGTCAACCTCAGTCGTCGTCAGCGCGAGCTGCTCGAGGAGTTGCGTGATTCCCTTGAAGGTGACAGCTCCCATTCGCCCAAGGCCAGTGGCTGGTTCGAGGGCATGAAGCGCTTCTTCGGCGATCTCTGAGAAGGAACAGGCTATGCGACGTATTGCAGTGATGGGCGCCGCCGGGCGCATGGGCAAGGTGCTGGTCGAGGCCGTGCAGCAGCAGGCGCCGAAGGCCGGCCTGACCGCGGCCATCCATCGTCCGGACAGCTCCCTGGTCGGTGCCGACGCGGGCGAGCTGGCGGGCCTGGGGCGCATCGGCGTGACCATCTCTGACGACCTGGCCAAGGTCGTCGATGAGTTCGATGTGCTGATCGACTTCACCCATCCGTCGGTGACCCTGAAGAACCTGGCGTTCTGCCGCAAGGCGGGCAAGGCCATGGTCATCGGTACCACCGGCTTCAGCGCCGAGGAGAAGGCGTTGCTGGTCGAGGCAGGCAAGGAGATCCCGATCGTCTTCGCCGCCAACTTCAGCGTGGGTGTCAATCTCAGTCTCAAGTTGCTGGACATGGCGGCACGGGTGCTGGGTGATGACGTGGATATCGAGATCATCGAGGCCCACCATCGGCACAAGGTCGATGCGCCGTCGGGGACCGCGCTGCGCATGGGTGAAGTGGTTGCCAATGCGCTGGGGCGTGACCTGCGGGAAGTGGCGGTATATGGCCGTGAAGGCCAGACAGGCGCCCGTGACCGCAAGACTATCGGCTTCGCCACTGTGCGTGCCGGTGATGTGGTCGGTGATCACACCGTGCTGTTCGCCGCTGAAGGCGAGCGCCTGGAAATCACCCACAAGGCCTCGAGCCGCATGACCTTCGCCAAGGGTGCGGTGCGCGCGGCGCTGTGGCTGGATGGGCGTGAGCCTGCGCTGTATGACATGCAGGATGTGCTCGAGCTGCATTGACACCGTCCCCTGTAGGGGCGGCCTTGTGCCGCGAAAGGGGCGCGCAGCGGCCCCAGGATCTCTGAACCATTCAGAATTGCCGGGGCCGCTGCGCAGCCCTTTCGCGGCACAAGGCCGCTCCTACACGCTCGGGGCTGCTGCAATGTCCCCTCTGTCGCAATCCTGCGTTTTAGAGACACATTCCCGGTAGACCCAAAACGCATTTTTCTGTAAGCTACAGCTTTAGTGTGTCCACTAAAAGCGCGCAGACTAATTCAGCATAAAAGCGGGGTGACGTGTCCATACGTCATTCCGCTTTTTTGCAACCTGCGATCGCCCTTTCAGGCTTGATTTACGGGAGGTCTTCTTGACTAAGCCAGCCATACTCGCCCTTGCCGATGGCAGCATTTTTCGCGGTGAAGCCATTGGAGCCGACGGTCAGACCGTTGGTGAGGTCGTGTTCAATACTGCAATGACCGGCTACCAGGAAATCCTCACAGACCCTTCCTACGCCCAGCAAATCGTTACCCTGACTTACCCGCACATCGGCAACACCGGCACCACCGCCGAAGACGCCGAATCGAATCGCGTCTGGTCCGCGGGCCTGGTGATTCGCGATCTGCCGCTGCTGGCCAGCAACTGGCGCAACACCCAGTCCCTGCCTGAATACCTGAAAGCCAACAACGTCGTCGCCATTGCCGGTATCGACACCCGTCGCCTGACCCGCATCCTGCGTGAGAAAGGCGCCCAGAACGGCTGCATCCTGGCTGGCGACAACATCAGCGAAGAAGCCGCCATCGCCGCTGCCCGCGCCTTCCCGGGCCTGAAGGGCATGGACCTGGCCAAGGTGGTCTCGACCAAGGAGCGCTACGAGTGGCGCTCCAGCGTCTGGGAGCTGAAGACCGACAGCCACCCGACCATTGACGCCGTCGACCTGCCGTACCACGTCGTCGCCTTCGACTACGGCGTCAAGCTGAACATCCTGCGCATGCTGGTCGCCCGTGGTTGCCGCGTCACCGTGGTGCCCGCCCAGACCCCGGCCAGCGAAGTCCTGGCGCTCAACCCTGATGGCGTGTTCCTGTCCAACGGCCCTGGCGATCCCGAGCCATGCGACTACGCGATCCAGGCGATCAAAGAGATCCTCGAGACCGAGATCCCGGTGTTCGGTATCTGCCTGGGCCACCAGCTGCTGGCCCTGGCCTCCGGCGCCAAGACCGTGAAGATGGGCCACGGCCACCACGGTGCCAACCACCCGGTCCAGGACCTGGACACCGGCGTGGTCATGATCACCAGCCAGAACCACGGTTTCGCCGTCGACGAAGCCACCCTTCCGGGCAATGTCCGCGCCATCCACAAGTCGCTGTTCGACGGTACCCTGCAGGGTATCGAGCGAACCGACAAGAGCGCGTTCAGCTTCCAGGGCCACCCTGAAGCGAGCCCAGGCCCGGCCGACGTCGCGCCACTGTTCGATCGTTTCACCGATGCCATGGCCAAGCGCCGCTGAGCATCCTGCTTCAAGGCCCCGGGCCGGCTTGCGCCGCGCCCGGAAGCGCCTGACCCAGATTGTTCAAAGCGGCTTGCCGACTGACCCCGGATTTGAGTGACAACCATGCCAAAACGTACAGACATCAAAAGCATCCTGATTCTCGGCGCTGGCCCGATCGTGATCGGCCAGGCCTGCGAATTCGACTACTCCGGCGCCCAGGCCTGCAAAGCCCTGCGCGAGGAAGGTTTTCGCGTCATCCTGGTGAACTCCAACCCGGCCACCATCATGACCGACCCGGCCATGGCCGACGCCACCTACATCGAGCCGATCAAATGGCAGTCGGTGGCCAAGATCATCGAGAAAGAGCGCCCGGACGCAGTGCTGCCGACCATGGGTGGCCAGACCGCGCTGAACTGTGCCCTGGACCTGGAGCGTCACGGCGTCCTGGAAAAGTTCGGCGTCGAGATGATCGGTGCCAACGCCGACACCATCGACAAGGCCGAAGACCGTTCGCGCTTCGACAGGGCGATGAAGGACATCGGCCTGGAGTGCCCGCGCTCCGGTATCGCCCACAGCATGGAAGAGGCCAATGCGGTTCTCGAGAAGCTCGGCTTCCCATGCATCATCCGTCCGTCGTTCACCATGGGCGGCACTGGCGGTGGCATCGCCTACAACCGGGAAGAGTTCGAAGAAATCTGCACCCGTGGTCTGGACCTGTCGCCGACCAAGGAACTGCTGATCGACGAATCGCTGATCGGCTGGAAGGAATACGAGATGGAGGTGGTCCGCGACAAGAAGGACAACTGCATCATCGTCTGCTCGATCGAGAACTTCGACCCGATGGGCGTGCACACCGGCGACTCGATCACCGTTGCCCCGGCACAGACCCTGACCGACAAGGAATACCAGATCATGCGCAACGCCTCGCTGGCGGTGCTGCGTGAAATCGGTGTCGAGACCGGTGGTTCCAACGTGCAGTTCGGTATCTGCCCGAATACCGGCCGCATGGTCGTGATCGAGATGAACCCGCGCGTTTCGCGTTCCTCGGCCCTGGCATCGAAGGCTACCGGTTTCCCGATCGCCAAGATCGCTGCCAAGCTGGCCATCGGTTACACCCTCGACGAGCTGCAGAACGACATCACCGGCGGCCGTACCCCGGCGTCCTTCGAGCCGTCGATCGACTACGTCGTCACCAAGCTGCCGCGCTTCGCCTTCGAGAAATTCCCGAAAGCCGACGCCCGCCTGACCACCCAGATGAAATCCGTGGGTGAAGTCATGGCCATCGGCCGCACCTTCCAGGAGTCCCTGCAGAAAGCCCTGCGCGGCCTGGAGGTCGGCGCCTGCGGCCTCGACCCGAAAGTTGATCTGGCCAGCCCTGAGGCTGCCGGCATCCTCAAGCGCGAGCTGACCGTGCCAGGCGCCGAGCGCATCTGGTACGTCGCCGACGCCATGCGTTCGGGCATGACCATCGAGGAAATCTTTGCCCTGACCGGCATCGACCTGTGGTTCCTGGTGCAGATGGAAGACCTGATCAAGGAAGAAGAGAAGGTCAAGACCCTGGCCCTGTCGTCGATCGACAAGGACTACATGCTGCGCCTCAAGCGTAAGGGCTTCTCGGACCAGCGCCTGGCCAAGCTGCTCGGCATCACCGACAAGAACCTGCGTCGTCACCGCCACAAGCTGGAAGTGTTCCCGGTATACAAGCGCGTCGACACCTGCGCCGCCGAGTTCGCCACCGACACCGCCTACCTGTACTCGACCTACGAGGAAGAGTGCGAGGCCAACCCGTCGACCCGCGACAAGATCATGATCCTGGGTGGCGGCCCGAACCGTATCGGCCAAGGCATCGAGTTCGACTACTGCTGCGTGCACGCCGCACTGGCGCTGCGTGAAGACGGTTACGAGACCATCATGGTCAACTGCAACCCGGAAACCGTCTCCACCGACTACGACACCTCCGACCGTCTGTACTTCGAGCCGCTGACCCTGGAGGACGTGCTGGAAGTCTGCCGCGTCGAGAAGCCGAAGGGCGTGATCGTCCACTACGGCGGCCAGACTCCGCTGAAACTGGCCCGTGCCCTGGAAGAAGCCGGCGTGCCGATCATCGGTACCAGCCCGGACGCCATCGACCGCGCCGAAGACCGTGAGCGCTTCCAGCAGATGGTCCAGCGCCTGAACCTGCTGCAGCCGCCAAACGCTACCGTTCGCAGCGAAGACGAAGCCATCGCTGCCGCTGGCAAGATCGGCTACCCGCTGGTGGTTCGTCCGTCCTACGTGCTGGGCGGCCGCGCCATGGAGATCGTCTACGAGCTGGACGAGCTCAAGCGCTACCTGCGCGAAGCGGTCCAGGTGTCCAACGACAGCCCGGTGCTGCTCGACCACTTCCTCAACTGCGCCATCGAAATGGACGTGGATGCGGTCTGCGACGGCACCGACGTGGTGATTGGCGCGATCATGCAGCACATCGAGCAGGCCGGTGTTCACTCCGGTGACTCGGCGTGCTCGCTGCCACCTTACTCGCTGAGCAAGGAAGTGCAGGACGAAGTCCGCGTCCAGGTCAAGAAAATGGCCCTGGAACTGGGCGTGGTCGGCCTGATGAACGTGCAGCTGGCCCTGCAGGGCGACAAGATCTACGTGATCGAGGTCAACCCGCGCGCCTCGCGTACCGTGCCGTTCGTCTCCAAGTGCATCGGCACCTCCCTGGCGATGATCGCGGCCCGTGTCATGGCCGGTAAAACCCTGAAAGAGCTGGGCTTCACCGAGGAAATCATCCCGAACTTCTACAGCGTCAAGGAAGCCGTCTTCCCGTTCGCCAAGTTCCCGGGGGTTGACCCGATCCTCGGCCCTGAGATGAAATCGACTGGTGAAGTCATGGGTGTCGGCGACAGCTTCGGCGAAGCCTTCGCCAAGGCCCAGATGGGTGCCAGCGAAGTGCTGCCGACCGGCGGTACCGCGTTCATCAGCGTGCGTGACGACGACAAGCCGCAGGTGGCTGGCGTCGCCCGCGACCTGATCGCCCTGGGCTTCGAAGTGGTCGCCACTGTCGGCACCGCCAAGGTGATCGAGGCGGCCGGCCTGAAAGTGCGTCGCGTGAACAAGGTGACCGAAGGTCGTCCGCACGTGGTCGACATGATCAAGAACGACGAAGTGTCGCTGATCATCAACACCACCGAAGGCCGCCAGTCGATCGCCGACTCCTACTCGATTCGTCGCAATGCGTTGCAGCACAAGATCTACTGCACCACCACCATTGCGGCCGGTGAAGCCATCTGCGAGGCGCTGAAATTCGGTCCGGAAAAGACCGTTCGTCGCCTGCAGGATCTGCATGCAGGACTTAAAGCATGAGCATTACCAAGTACCCGATGACCGTCCAGGGCGCTCGCGCCCTGGAGGAAGAGCATCTGTTCCTGAGCAAGACCGAGCGTCCGCGCCTGAGCCAGGCGATCGGCGAGGCTCGCGAGCTGGGCGACCTCAAGGAAAACGCCGAGTACCACGCCGCCCGCGAGGAGCAGGGCATGGTCGAGGCGCGTATCCGCGATATCGAAGGCCGTCTGCAGAACTCGGTGGTGATCGACGTCACCACCATCGCCCACACCGGCAAGGTGATCTTCGGTACCACCGTGGTGCTGGCGAACACCGAGACCGATGAAGAGGTGACCTACCAGATCGTCGGCGAGGACGAAGCCGACGTGAAGCAGGGCAAGCTCTCCAGCGGTGCGCCGATCGCCCGTGCCATCATCGGCAAGGAAGAAGGTGATACTGTCGTCGTCAAGACGCCAAGCGGCACGGTCGAGTACGAGATTGTCGAAGTCAAGCACATCTGACCGGCGCTTGCGGGCGCCATCCCTCGAGGGGATCCTCTGGCAGCTGGCCCAGGTGTTCTGGGTCGGCGGCCTGTGGGTGTTCCACGTGGGGCTGGTGCCTGCGCTCAAGGTCAGCGGCCTGGCGCCGTTGCTGGTGCACGACGTGGCTGCGCAGATCGACCGCTGGTTGATTGGTGTGGCCATGCTCGGGTTGTTGACCCAGTTGGCGGTGCTGGCGAGGGTGGATGGCCTGGCGGCCTGGTGGCGGCAATTCCGCGGTCAGATGCTGCTGCTCGGCTTCGGCGCCTGCGTCAGCTACTACACGCTGCGCTACGGGATTTCCGTGGGCGAGCGTTGGCAGATGTTCTGCTTCCTGGTGCTGGGCTTCTCCGGCATCGTGCTGGTGGCCCAGCCGGTCCCGGTCAGGGCACGGCGGTAGCCGAAGTGTGACGCGGCCTTTGTAGGAGCGGCCTTGTGCCGCGAAAGGGCCGCAAAGCGGCCCCAGTATTATCTGCAACGAAGCTGATACCTGGGGCCGCTTCGCAGCCCTTTCGCGGCACAAGGCCGCTCCTACATGGGTATTGCGCTGTCCTGGGCGTTACTTGTAACGGTGAATGTTGGACAGCTGCTTGTTCGGCTGTGGGTTCTTGCGGTAGATCAGCGCTTTCTTGCCGATGGTCTGCACCAGTTCGGCGCGGCCGGCCTTGCACAGTGCGGCGATGGTCTCGGCGCGTTCCTCGCGATCTTCCGAGCGAATCTCGACCTTGATCAGCTCGTGATCGACCAGGGCGCGTTCCAGTTCGGCGATCACGCCTTCATTCAAACCGTTGCCAGCAACGATCAGGACCGGCTTCAGGTCATGACCAATGGACTTGTATTGCTTCTTCTGCTCGTTATTGAGCGGCATAATCTGACCCTTTTCGTCTGATTCTGTAAAATTGACGGGCATTTTACCCGAGGGCCCCTGGCTCCGCCCAGTCAAACACGACGCATATCATCGAGGTGCCCCGTGGTACAACGTTCCAAAAGCAGCGCAAACTGGCTGCGAGAGCATTTCAACGATCCTTTTGTGAAACAGGCGCAGAAGGATGGCTACCGCTCGCGTGCGAGCTACAAACTGCTGGAGATCCAGGAAAAAGACCGCCTGATCCGCCCCGGCATGAGCGTGATCGACCTCGGCGCAGCACCCGGTGGCTGGTCGCAGGTGACCAGTCGTCTGATTGGTGGCCAAGGGCGGTTGATCGCCTCGGACATCCTGGAAATGGACTCGATCCCGGACGTTACCTTCATCCAGGGCGACTTTACCCAGGACGAAGTGCTGCAGCAGATCCTGCAGGCGGTCGGTGATTCGCATGTAGACCTTGTGATTTCCGATATGGCCCCCAATATGAGTGGTACGCCCGCGGTGGACATGCCGCGCGCCATGTTCCTCTGCGAACTGGCCCTGGATCTGGCGACCCGCGTGCTCAAGCCCGGCGGGGATTTCCTGATCAAGATTTTCCAGGGCGAAGGCTTCGACATGTACCTCAAGGACGTGCGCAGCAAGTTCGACAAGGTGCAGATGCGCAAGCCGTCGTCCTCGCGGGATCGCTCCCGCGAACAGTACCTGCTGGGCAAGGGTTTCAAGGGCGCATGAAAGGCGTATTGCGGGGTTGCCGATAGTTATTTCCAATCGGCGGCTCCGTCTGGATCGTCCGAACTTCGTGTAGTCTAGCTTTCACAAAGGGTTACAGACGGTGCCTGCGGATGCGTGGGTAATGTAGTAAGTTAGGGCGATGAATATCATGCGAGGCACGGCTGCGTCGTGCGCCGGCCTCAGAGGGTAGCGAATTGAACGACATGGCAAAGAATCTGATCCTCTGGTTGATCATCGCCGCCGTCCTGGTGACGGTGATGAACAACTTCTCGAGCCCTAACGAGCCGCAGACCCTCAACTATTCCGACTTCATCCAGCAGGTCAAGGATGGCAAGGTCGAGCGCGTGACCGTCGACGGCTACATCATTACCGGCAAGCGCACTGACGGCGACAACTTCAAGACCGTCCGCCCAGCCATCACGGATAACGGCCTGATCGGCGACCTGGTGGACAACCACGTCACCGTCGAAGGCAAGCAGCCTGAGCAGCAGAGCATCTGGACCCAGTTGCTGGTGGCGAGCTTCCCGATCCTGGTGATCATCGCCGTGTTCATGTTCTTCATGCGCCAGATGCAGGGCGGTGCCGGTGGTAAAGGCGGCCCGATGAGCTTCGGCAAGAGCAAGGCGCGCCTGTTGTCCGAAGACCAGGTGAAAACCACCCTGGCTGACGTCGCGGGTTGCGACGAGGCCAAGGAAGAGGTTGGCGAGCTGGTCGAGTTCCTGCGCGACCCGGGCAAGTTCCAGCGCCTGGGCGGCCGCATCCCTCGCGGCGTGCTGATGGTCGGTCCGCCCGGTACTGGTAAGACCCTGCTGGCCAAGGCCATTGCCGGTGAGGCCAAGGTACCGTTCTTCACCATTTCCGGTTCCGACTTCGTCGAGATGTTCGTCGGCGTGGGTGCCAGCCGTGTTCGCGACATGTTCGAGCAGGCCAAGAAGCACGCGCCGTGCATCATCTTCATTGACGAGATCGACGCCGTCGGTCGCCACCGTGGCGCCGGCATGGGCGGCGGTCACGACGAGCGCGAACAGACCCTGAACCAGTTGCTGGTCGAGATGGACGGCTTCGAAATGAACGATGGCATCATCGTCATCGCCGCGACCAACCGTCCCGACGTGCTCGACCCGGCGCTGCTGCGTCCCGGTCGCTTCGACCGCCAGGTGGTGGTCGGCCTGCCGGACATCCGCGGTCGCGAACAGATCCTCAAGGTGCACATGCGCAAGGTGCCGATCGGCGAGAACGTCAACGCGGCGGTCATCGCCCGTGGTACGCCAGGCTTCTCCGGTGCCGACCTGGCCAACCTGGTCAACGAGGCGTCGTTGTTCGCCGCGCGGTCCAGCAAGCGCGTGGTCGAAATGAAGGAATTCGAACTGGCCAAAGACAAGATCATGATGGGCGCCGAGCGCAAGACCATGGTCATGTCCGAGAAAGAGAAGCAGAACACCGCGTACCACGAGGCGGGCCACGCCATCGTCGGTCGCGTCGTTCCCGAGCACGACCCGGTCTACAAGGTGTCGATCATTCCCCGTGGCCGTGCCCTGGGCGTGACCATGTTCCTGCCGGAAGAGGATCGCTACAGCCTGTCCAAGCGCGCGCTGATCAGCCAGATCTGCTCGCTGTACGGTGGCCGTATCGCCGAAGAGATGACCCTGGGCTTCGACGGTGTCACCACCGGGGCCTCCAACGACATCATGCGCGCCAGCCAGATCGCCCGGAACATGGTCACCAAGTGGGGCCTGTCCGAGAAACTCGGCCCGCTGATGTACGCCGAAGAAGAGGGCGAGGTGTTCCTCGGTCGCAGCGCGGGGAGCCAGCATGCCAGCGTCTCGGGCGAGACTGCCAAGATGATCGACTCCGAGGTGCGCAGCATCATCGATCAGTGCTACGCCACGGCCAAGCAGATCCTCACCGACAACCGTGACAAGCTCGACGCCATGGCCGAGGCCTTGATGAAGTACGAAACCATCGATGCCGACCAGATCGACGACATCATGGCAGGTCGTACCCCGCGCGAGCCGCGTGACTGGGACAATGATTCCGGTACCTCCGGCAACCAGGCTTCCCAGGATGATCGTCCGGAGTCGCCGATCGGCGGTCCAGCGGCTCAACACTAAGGGTATCTATGAGCTTGACGCAGTACCCGACCCGGTTGCCTTGCGGCAACCGGGTTCTTGATTTGTCCCGTACCCATGTCATGGGTATCCTCAACGTCACCCCAGACTCGTTCTCCGATGGTGGGCGCTTCAGCCAGCGCGATGTGGCCTTGCGCCATGCCGAGGAGATGGTAGCGGCCGGTGCGACCCTGATCGACGTAGGTGGCGAGTCCACCCGTCCGGGGGCGCGTGCGGTATCGCCCATCGAGGAGCTGGAGCGTGTAGCGCCGATCGTCGAAGCGATCAGCAGTCGGCTCGATGTGATCATCTCGGTCGACACCTCCACGCCTTCGGTCATGCGCGAGACGGCCCGCCTTGGTGCGGGGCTGATCAACGATGTGCGCGCCCTGGAGCGCGATGGCGCCCTCGATGCGGCGGCCGATACCGGCCTGCCGGTGTGCCTGATGCACATGCGTGGCGAGCCGGGCACCATGCAGGACAATCCGCAGTACGAGGATGTGACAGCCGATGTAACGCGCTATCTTGAACAGCGTATGGCCGCCTGCGCGGCGGCCGGCATCGGGGCTGAGCGCATCATCCTCGACCCAGGGTTCGGCTTTGCCAAGACCCTTGAGCATAACCTCAGCCTTTTCAAACACATGGAAGCGCTCTATCGCCTGGGGCGGCCACTCTTGGTGGGTGTCTCGCGCAAGAGCATGATCGGCCTCGCGCTGGACCGTCCGGTCGGCGAGCGGCTCTACGGCAGTCTGGCCCTGGCCGCCCTGGCCATGACCAAGGGCGCGAGTATTCTGCGGGTACACGATGTCGCCGAAACCGTCGATGTCGTGCGCATGATCGCCGCGGTCCAGAACGCCGAATAAGAACATTGGAGTCACTATGAGCAGAAAATACTTTGGTACCGATGGTATCCGTGGTCGCGTAGGCCAATTCCCGATCACCCCGGACTTCATGCTGAAACTCGGCTGGGCCGCCGGCATGGCCTTCCGCAAGCAGGGCACCTGCCGCGTATTGGTGGGCAAGGACACGCGGATCTCCGGCTACATGTTCGAATCCGCGCTCGAGGCAGGCCTGTCCGCGGCCGGTGCCGACGTGATGCTGCTCGGCCCGATGCCGACGCCGGCCATCGCCTACCTGACCCGCACCTTCCATGCCGAGGCCGGTATCGTCATCAGCGCCTCGCACAACCCCCATGACGACAATGGCATCAAGTTCTTCTCCGGTGCTGGCACCAAGCTGCCGGACGAAGTCGAGCTGATGATCGAGGAGCTGCTCGACCAGCCGATGAATGTCGTCGAGTCCAGCAAGCTGGGCAAGGTCTCGCGCATCAATGACGCGGCGGGGCGCTACATCGAGTTCTGCAAGAGCAGCGTGCCCAGCAGCACCAGCTTCGAAGGCCTGAAGATCGTCGTGGACTGCGCCCATGGCGCCACCTACAAGGTCGCGCCGAGCGTGTTCCGTGAGTTGGGTGCCGATGTCACCGTGCTGCACGCCGCCCCGGATGGTCTGAACATCAACGAGGGCTGCGGTTCGACCCATATCGAATCGCTGCAGGCGGCGGTCCTGGTCGGCCATGCGGATCTCGGCATCGCCTTCGACGGCGACGGCGACCGCGTGCTGATGGTCGATCACACCGGTGCCATCGTCGACGGGGACGAGCTGCTGTTCATCATCGGTCGCGACATGCAGGAGCGTGGCAAGCTGCAGGGCGGCGTGGTCGGTACCTTGATGAGCAACCTGGGCCTGGAGCTGGCGTTCAAGGAACTGGATATCCCGTTCGTGCGGGCCAAGGTGGGCGATCGCTATGTCATGGCCGAACTGCTTGAGCGCGAATGGCTGCTGGGTGGTGAAAATTCCGGTCATGTCGTTTGTGGCAGTCACACCACCACTGGTGATGCGATCATCGCCGCGCTGCAGGTGCTGATGGCGCTCAAACGCCGTGGCGAAAACCTCGCCCAGGCCCGCCAGGCCGTGCGCAAATGCCCGCAGGTGCTGATCAACGTGCGCTTCGCGGCCGGCAAGAACGACCCGCTGGAGAACCCCCTGGTCAAGGAAGCCAGCGCCAAGGCCACCGAGGCGATGGCCGGTCGTGGGCGGGTGCTGTTGCGCAAATCCGGTACCGAGCCGCTGGTGCGGGTGATGGTCGAAGGCGATGATGAAAACCAGGTGCGTGGCCATGCCGAAGCTCTGGCCAAGCTGGTCGAAGAAGTTTGTGCCTGAAAGAGGCTTGCCAGCGCAGATCTGGTTGGGTAAGATCTGCGCCCACTTTGACCGACGAGGTAAAGCATGCGTCGCCCCATGGTAGCTGGTAACTGGAAGATGCACGGTACCCGCGCCAGCGTCGTAGAGCTGACCCAGGGCTTGGGCAAATTGTCCCTGCCGAGCGGAGTGGAAGTCGCGGTGTTTCCACCATCCCTGTTCATCAATCAAGTGATTGATGGCTTGGAAGGTAAGGGAATCAACGTAGGCGCACAGAATTCTGCAGTACAGCCTGAACAAGGCGCTCTGACCGGCGAAGTTGCTCCGAGTCAGTTGGCTGAAGTCGGTTGCAAATATGTCTTGATTGGGCATTCCGAACGTCGCCAGATTATTGGTGAAAAAGACGAAGTGCTGAATCAAAAGTTTGCAGCCGCACAGAAAAGTGGTTTGACGCCAGTGCTGTGTATAGGGGAAACTCTTGCAGAGCGTGAGGCAGGCGAGACGCTCGAAGTTGTAGGGCGTCAACTAAGCAGTGTTATCGACGCGTTCGGTATCAAGGCTTTCGCCAATGCGGTTATTGCCTATGAGCCTGTTTGGGCCATTGGTACTGGTTTGACGGCCTCGCCACAGCAAGCCCAGGATGTGCATGCAGCCATCCGCAAGCAGTTGGCGGCGAAGGACGCCGAAGTTGCCGAAAAAGTGCAACTTCTCTACGGCGGCAGCGTGAAGGCGGCCAATGCGGCTGAACTGTTCGGCATGCCGGATATCGATGGGGGGCTCATTGGTGGAGCGTCCCTGAACGCAGACGAATTCGGTGCAATTTGTCGCGCCGCAGGAAACTGAACAAATGCTGGAAACAGTCGTAGTTGTTTTTCATCTGTTGGCAGCGTTGGCACTGGTTGTAATGGTGCTGCTGCAACAGGGTAAAGGTGCGGAAGCCGGTGCATCTTTCGGCGCAGGTGCTTCAAATACTGTGTTCGGAAGCCAAGGTTCCGCTACCTTTTTGAGTAAAGTTACTGCTATACTTGCTGCCACTTTCTTTTTGACTGCACTTGGGTTAGGATACTTCGCCAAGCAGCAGGCTCACCAGCTGACTCAAGTTGGTCTGCCAGATCCAGCAGTGCTGGAAGTCAAAGAGCCAAAGCCGGCAGTCAATGATGATGTACCGGTGCTCCAGCAGCAGAAGAGTGAAACCACCAATACTGGTGACGTACCTCCTCCAGCCAAAGAGCAGCAGTAACGGGTTTCAAGTAGTATTGCCGAGGTGGTGGAATTGGTAGACACGCAACCTTGAGGTGGTTGTGCCCATAGGGTGTAGGGGTTCGAGTCCCCTTCTCGGTACCAATTGAAGCATGAGAGCCCGCTTTAGCGGGCTTTCTTGCAGGTGGAGGTCGGATTGACCCGGCAAAGGGTTCAGTCTTATACTTTCGCCCCAGCTTTGTCGCGGGGTGGAGCAGCTTGGTAGCTCGTCGGGCTCATAACCCGAAGGTCGTTGGTTCAAATCCAGCCCCCGCAACCAGCTTCAGCAGAGCCCCTTTTCAGGGGCTTTTTGCTAGCCGAACAGTTTTCGGCGTCGTTGTCCAACGGCGCTTTCAGGGATGGGCGCTTCGCCCATTTTTTATTTGCACAGCATGCACGAGGGGGTTCAGGTGTCGAGCAAGCTAGAACAGTTGCAGGCCTTGTTGGCCCCGGTGGTCGAGGGCCTGGGCTACCAATGCTGGGGGATCGAATACGTCTCCCAAGGCAAGCATTCGGTACTGCGTATCTACATCGACAAGGAAGACGGGATCCTGGTGGACGACTGCGAAGCCGTCAGCCGTCAGGCAAGCGCCATTCTCGATGTGGAAGATCCGATCAGCTCTGAATATACCCTCGAGGTGTCCTCTCCAGGCATGGACCGCCCGCTGTTCACCTTAGAACAGTTTGCTGCGCATGCCGGCGAGCAGGTGAAGATCAAGCTGCGTACGCCCTTCGAGGGCCGTCGTAACTTCCAGGGCCTTCTCCGCGGTGTGGAGGAGCAGGATGTGGTGGTGCAGGTGGACCAGCACGAGTTCCTGTTGCCGATCGACTCGATCGACAAGGCCAATATTATTCCCAGTTTTGACTGAGACGTGCCGGGCCCGGTGAAAGATCCGGGGCCAATGGCTTGCGCAAGGCGAGGCGTACGATGAGCAAAGAAGTACTGCTGGTTGTTGAATCGGTATCCAACGAAAAGGGTGTACCGCCCGGCGTCATTTTCGAAGCGCTGGAAGTGGCCCTGGCCACTGCAACCAAAAAGCGTTTTGAAGACGAAGTCGACCTGCGTGTGGAAATCAACCGCCACACCGGTAGCTACGAGACCTTCCGTCGCTGGACGGTCGTCGAAGAAGCGGATCTGGATGATCCGGCAATCGAGGTCTGGCCAGCAAAGATTCAGGAAAGTCATCCTGAAGCCAAAGTTGGCGACGTGATCGAAGAGAAGATCGAGTCTATCGAGTTCGGTCGCATCGCTGCGCAAACCGCCAAGCAAGTCATCGTGCAGAAGGTTCGCGAAGCTGAGCGCGCCCAGGTGGTCGATGCTTACCGCGAGCGCGTGGGCGAGATCATCTCCGGTACCGTGAAGAAGGTCACCCGCGACAACGTCATCGTCGACCTGGGCAACAACGCCGAGGCGCTGCTGGCCCGCGAAGACATCATTCCCCGTGAGACCTTCCGTGTCGGCGTGCGCCTGCGTGCGCTGCTCAAGGAAATCCGCACCGAGAACCGCGGTCCTCAGCTGATCCTGTCGCGCACCGCGCCGCAGATGCTGATCGAGCTGTTCCGCATCGAAGTGCCGGAAATCGCCGAAGGCCTCATCGAAGTCATGGCCGCCTCCCGTGATCCGGGGTCGCGCGCCAAGATCGCCGTCCGCTCCAAGGACAAGCGCATCGACCCGCAAGGCGCCTGTATCGGCATGCGTGGTTCGCGCGTCCAGGCCGTATCCGGCGAGTTGGGTGGCGAGCGTGTGGATATCGTCCTGTGGGACGAGAACCCGGCGCAGTTCGTTATCAACGCCATGTCGCCGGCAGAGGTTGCCGCGATCATCGTTGATGAAGATGCCCATGCGATGGACATCGCCGTGGCCGAGGACAACCTGGCACAGGCCATCGGACGTGGCGGCCAGAACGTCCGCCTGGCCAGCCAGCTGACTGCCTGGACCCTGAACGTGATGACCGAGAAGGACATCCAGGCCAAGCAACAGGCTGAGACAGGCGACATCCTGCGCAACTTCATCGAGGAACTGGAAGTCGACGAGGAGCTGGCACAAGTGCTGGTCGACGAAGGCTTCACCAGCCTTGAAGAAATTGCCTACGTACCGTTGGAAGAAATGCTCAACATCGATGGCTTTGACGAGGACATCGTCAATGAGCTCCGCGCTCGAGCCAAGGACCGTTTGTTGACCAAGGCCATCGCTACCGAAGAAAAACTGGCAGACGCCCATCCGGCTGAAGACCTGCTCTCCCTCGAGGGCATGGACAAGGACCTGGCGGCGGAACTGGCGGTGCGCGGCGTGGTTAACCGCGAAGACCTGGCCGAGCAGTCGATTGACGACCTGCTCGACATCGACGGCATCGACGAAGAGCGTGCCGGCAAGTTGATCATGGCCGCCCGAGCCCACTGGTTCGAGTAATTAGGCGCGGCCTGAGGAGAGAAGTGCATGACGCAAGTCACGGTGAAAGAACTGGCCCAAGAGGTCGAGGCACCGGTAGAGCGCCTGCTGCAGCAGATGCGTGAGGCAGGTCTGCCGCACACCGACGCCGGTCAGGTAGTGACCGACAATGAGAAGCAGACCCTGCTGACTCATTTGAAGAGCAGCCACAAGAGCAAGGCGGAAGAGCCGCGCAAGATCACCTTGCAGCGCAAGACCACCAGCACTCTGCGTGTCGCCGGTAGCAAGAGCATCAGCGTAGAAGTACGCAAGAAGAAAGTATTCGTGCAGCGCAGCCCGGAAGAGATCCAGGCTGAGCAGAAACGCGAGCAGGAAGAGCGCCGCGCCGCCGAAAATGCAGCGCGCGAGAAGGTTGACGCCGAAGTTCGCCAGCGCAACGAGGAGCAGGCACGCCGTCAGGCTGCCGAGGCCCCGGCCGCGGCGCCAGCGCCCAAGGCCGAGCCTGCCCCGGCTGCTGCCCCGGTAGTGGCCAACGCGCCGGTGTCCGAAGACGCCGCCGCCCGTGCCGCCGAGCGCAAGAAAGACGAGACCCGTCGCAACGAAAGCCGTACCCGTGATGATGATCGTCGCGGTGGTGGCCCGGCTGCGGCCGGTCGTGGCGAAGCGCCGCGCATGTCGGTCAAGGTCAAGGTCAAGGAGAAGGAAAAGGCTCCGACTCCGCGCGCCGCACCTCGCACCACCGACGAAGAAAGCGATGGCTTCCGTCGTGGCCGCGGTGGCAAGGGCAAGGGCAAGAAGCGCAATGCGCACGGCTTCCAGAGCCCGACTGGTCCGGTCATTCGTGACGTGACCATCGGCGAGACCATCACCGTCTCGGAACTGGCGCAACAGATGTCGGTCAAGGCCGCTGAAGTCGTCAAGTTCATGTTCAAGCTGGGCACCCCGGTCACCATCAACCAGGTGCTCGACCAGGAAACCGCTCAGCTGGTTGCCGAAGAGCTGGGCCACAAGGTCACCCTGGTCAGCGACACTGCCCTGGAAGACTCCCTGGCCGAATCGCTGAAGTTCGAAGGTGAGACCACCTCGCGTGCTCCGGTCGTGACCGTCATGGGCCACGTCGACCACGGCAAGACCTCGCTGCTCGACTACATCCGTCGTGCCAAGGTGGCCGCTGGCGAAGCCGGTGGTATCACCCAGCACATCGGTGCCTACCACGTCGAAACCGACCGCGGCATGGTCACCTTCCTCGACACCCCCGGCCACGCTGCGTTTACCCAGATGCGTGCCCGTGGTGCCAAGGCGACCGACATCGTCATCCTGGTGGTGGCGGCGGACGACGGTGTGATGCCACAGACCCGCGAAGCCGTTCAGCACGCGAAAGCTGCTGGCGTTCCGCTGGTTGTCGCGGTGAACAAGATCGACAAGCCGGGTGCCGACCTCGATCGCATCCGTAACGAGCTGTCGGTCGAAGGCGTGACCTCCGAGGACTGGGGTGGTGACACGCCGTTCGTCAAGGTTTCGGCGAAGATGGGTACCGGCGTCGACGAACTGCTCGAAGCTGTCCTGCTGCAGGCCGAGATCCTCGAACTCAAGGCCACTCCGACCGCTCCTGGTCGCGGTGTCGTGGTCGAGTCGCGTTTGGACAAGGGTCGCGGCCCGGTGGCCACCATCCTGGTTCAGGACGGTACCCTGCGTCAGGGCGACATGGTCCTGGTCGGCTCGAACTATGGCCGCGTACGTGCCATGCTCGACGAGAACGGCAAGCCTGTGAAGGAAGCCGGCCCGTCGATCCCGGTCGAGATCCTTGGCCTGGACGGCACGCCCGACGCTGGCGAAGAGATGTCGGTGGTTGCCGACGAGAAGAAAGCGCGTGAAGTTGCGCTGTTCCGTCAAGGCAAGTTCCGCGAGGTCAAGCTGGCCCGTGCGCACGCCGGCAAGCTGGAAAACATCTTCGAGACCATGGGTCAGGAAGAGAAGAAGACCCTCAACATCGTCCTCAAGACCGATGTGCGTGGTTCCCTCGAAGCGCTGCAGGGTTCGCTCGGCAGCCTGGGCAACGACGAAGTTCAGGTACGCGTCATTGGTGGCGGCGTCGGTGGTATCACCGAGAGCGACGCCAACCTGGCACTGGCCTCGAACGCGGTGCTGTTCGGCTTCAACGTGCGTGCCGATGCCGGCGCGCGCAAGATCGTCGAGCAGGAAGGTCTGGATATGCGTTACTACAACGTGATCTACGACATCATCGAAGACGTCAAGAAGGCCCTGACCGGCATGCTCGGCAGCGATGTTCGCGAGAACATCCTGGGTGTGGCCGAAGTGCGCGACGTGTTCCGTTCGCCGAAGTTCGGCGCCATCGCTGGCTGTATGGTCATCGAAGGTACCGTGTACCGCAACCGTCCGATCCGCGTACTGCGCGATGACGTGGTGATCTTCGAAGGCGAGCTGGAATCGCTGCGTCGCTTCAAGGACGATGCCTCCGAAGTGCGTAACGGCATGGAGTGTGGTATTGGCGTCAAGAGCTACAACGACGTCAAGGTCGGCGACAAGATCGAAGTCTTCGAGAAAGTCCAGGTGGCTCGTACCCTGTAAGGGGCGAGCGTGGCGCAGGCCCCGTCGTAAGGCGGCTGGCGGCGCCTCACAAGGTAGCGCCCGGTCAGGCTTCAGCCTGACCGGGCGTTTGCCGCTTTACGTTACAGG
Source organism: Pseudomonas sp. RtIB026 (assembly GCF_016861355.2). Classification (NCBI taxonomy): domain Bacteria; kingdom Pseudomonadati; phylum Pseudomonadota; class Gammaproteobacteria; order Pseudomonadales; family Pseudomonadaceae; genus Pseudomonas; species Pseudomonas sp. RtIB026. The sequence goes on from NZ_AP023348.2 coordinate 1,472,046, forward strand.
TAGCAAGAATGGCAAAAGAATACAGCCGTACCCAACGTATCGGCGATCAGATGCAGCGTGAGCTGGCAGAGCTGATCCGCCGTGAAGTCAAAGACCCGCGTGTCGGCCTGGTGACCATCACCGCCGTGGACGTCAGCCGCGACCTGGGCCATGCCAAGGTTTTCATCACCGTCATGGGCGAAGAAACGCCCGACGCCGTGAAGCAGTCGCTCAAGGCGCTGAACAGTGCCGCCAGCTTCCTGCGCCTGCACTTGGGTCGCTCGATGCAGCTGCGCAGCGTGCCGCAGTTGCACTTCCACTTCGATGAGAGCGTCAGCCGTGGTGTCCACCTGTCGGCACTGATCGAACGTGCGGTGGCCGAAGACCGCCTGCACAAGGATGCCGACGAGCTGGACGCCAAGGAGTAAGCGGTGGCCCAGGTCAAACGTATCCGCCGCAACGTCAGCGGCATCATCCTGCTCGACAAGCCGCTGGGGTTCACCTCCAACGCCGCGCTGCAGAAGGTTCGCTGGTTGCTCAACGCGGAAAAGGCCGGCCACACCGGCAGCCTCGACCCGCTGGCCACCGGCGTGCTGCCGCTGTGCTTCGGCGAGGCGACCAAGTTCTCGCAGTACCTGCTCGATTCCGACAAGGGCTACGAGACGGTCATGCAGATGGGGCAGACTACCAGCACCGCAGATGCCGAAGGCGAAGTCCTGCAGACCCGCGAAGTGACCGTTGGTCGCGCCGACATCGAGGCCGTGATCCCGCGTTTCAAGGGTGGAATCCTCCAGGTGCCGCCGATGTACTCGGCCCTCAAGCGTGATGGCCAGCCGCTGTACAAGCTGGCTCGTGCAGGAGAGGTAGTGGAGCGCGAGGCGCGTTCTGTTACTATTAGCCGCTTGGAGTTGCTCGAGTGCGAAGGCACCCGTGCGCGCCTTTCGGTTGGATGCAGCAAAGGCACCTATATCCGCACCCTGGTGGAGGATATCGGTGAGGCGCTGGGCTGTGGTGCCTACGTCGCCGAACTGCGTCGTACCCAGGCGGGCCCCTTCGAGCTGGCACAGACCGTGACGCTCGAGGAACTCGAACAAGCCCACGCCGAAGGCGGCAACGAAGCGCTCGATCGCTTCCTGATGCCTTCTGACAGCGGGCTGCAGGACTGGCCACTGGTGCTGCTGTCCGAGCACAGCGCGTTCTACTGGCTGCATGGTCAGGCAGTACGTGCGCCGGACGCGCCGCAGTTCGGCATGGTCCGGGTACAGGATCACAATGGTCGCTTCATCGGTATCGGTGAAGTGAGCGAAGACGGGCGCGTTGCGCCGCGTCGACTGATTCGGTCGGAATGACCGGAACCACGGGTAGAGGCTTATGCTGAAACCGGTGGATACGAGGTTGGCTGTTATTAGGCACGGTCACACCTCTTCTTTTTAATACGGGGACTTTGTCCCTGGCCTATTGGACCCCGCTCGCGGGATCCGTTTATCAGGAGAAGCCAAATGGCCCTCAGCGTCGAAGAAAAAGCTCAAATTGTTGCCGATTACCAGCAAGCCGCCGGCGATACCGGTAGCCCGGAAGTGCAGGTTGCTCTGCTGACCTTCAACATCAACAAGCTGCAAGGCCACTTCAAGGCCAACGATAAAGACCACCACTCCCGTCGTGGTCTGATCCGTATGGTCAACCAGCGTCGTAAGCTGCTGGATTACCTGAAGGGCAAAGACACCACTCGTTACAGCGCCCTGATCGGTCGCCTGGGCCTGCGTCGCTAATAGCGGTCTGGCCAGTGGTGTTGCATGGCGTGTCGCATGCATCGGCAGGGTTGCCCGGCAACCCTGGCGTTGGACACGCCACGCGATCAGCGAGGTTGGCAGCCTGGTCCGTCGTGCGGTTTATCCGCCCGGCGCCAGGCTCCCAGCCTCGTGTTGTATCTGGACGGTCAATGGGGCCGATTCCCCGTTCTGCCCAAGAATTCGCAAGAACCAGTTCCCCCAAGAGCCACTGAAGAAGGTAGGAAACCGTGAACCCGGTAATCAAGAAATTCCAGTTCGGTCAATCGACCGTAACCCTCGAAACGGGCCGCATCGCCCGTCAGGCCACCGGCGCCGTGCTGGTCACCGTCGACAACGATGTCACCGTGCTGGTGACCGTGGTTGGCGCCAAGCAGGCTGATCCGGGCAAGGGCTTCTTCCCGCTGTCCGTGCACTACCAGGAAAAGACCTACGCCGCCGGCAAGATCCCAGGCGGTTTCTTCAAGCGTGAAGGCCGTCCTTCCGAGAAGGAAACCCTGACCTCGCGCCTGATCGACCGTCCGATCCGCCCGCTGTTCCCTGAAGGCTTCATGAACGAAGTCCAGGTCGTCTGCACCGTGGTTTCCACCAGCAAGAAGACCGATCCGGACATCGCCGCGATGATCGGTACCTCGGCTGCCCTGGCTATCTCCGGCATTCCGTTCGAAGGCCCGATCGGCGCCGCCCGCGTGGCCTTCCATGAAAGCACCGGCTACCTGCTGAACCCGACCTACGAGCAACTGGCTGCCTCGAGCCTGGACATGGTCGTTGCCGGTACCTCCGATGCGGTACTGATGGTTGAGTCGGAAGCCAAAGAGCTGACCGAAGACCAGATGCTGGGTGCCGTACTGTTCGCCCACGACGAATTCCAGGCTGTCATCCAGGCTGTCAAAGAGCTGGCTGCCGAAGCGGCCAAGCCGACCTGGGACTGGAAACCTGCTGCGGCCAACACCGAGCTGTTCAACGCCATCCGTGCCGAGTTCGGCGAAGCCGTTTCCCAGGGCTACACCATCACCGTCAAGGCTGACCGTTACGCCCGCCTGGGCGAGCTGCGCGATCAGGCGATCGCCAAGTTCTCCGGTGAAGAAGGCCAGCCTTCGGCTGGTGAAGTCAAAGACATCTTCGGCGAAATCGAATACCGCACCGTTCGCGAAAACATCGTCAACGGCAAGCCGCGTATCGACGGTCGCGACACCAAGACCGTGCGTCCGCTGAACATCGAAGTCGGCGTTCTGCCGAAGACCCATGGTTCGGCGCTGTTCACCCGCGGCGAAACCCAGGCCCTGGTCGTCGCGACCCTGGGTACTGCCCGTGACGCCCAGCTGCTGGACACCCTCGAAGGCGAGAAGAAAGACCCCTTCATGCTGCACTACAACTTCCCGCCGTTCTCGGTGGGCGAGTGTGGTCGCATGGGCGGTGCCGGCCGTCGCGAAATCGGCCACGGCCGTCTGGCCCGTCGTTCGGTCCAGGCCATGCTGCCGGCCGCCGACGTGTTCCCGTACACCATCCGCGTGGTGTCGGAAATCACCGAGTCCAACGGTTCCAGCTCCATGGCTTCGGTCTGCGGCGCCTCGCTGGCCCTGATGGATGCCGGCGTGCCGATGAAAGCTCCGGTTGCCGGTATCGCCATGGGTCTGGTCAAGGAAGGTGACAAGTTTGCCGTCCTGACCGACATCCTCGGTGACGAAGACCACCTGGGCGACATGGACTTCAAGGTAGCCGGTACCGCCAAGGGCGTCACCGCGCTGCAGATGGACATCAAGATCAACGGCATCACCGAAGAGATCATGGAGATCGCCCTGGGCCAGGCCCTGGAAGCGCGCCTGAACATCCTCGGCCAGATGAACCAGATCATCGGCGAGTCGCGTACCGAGCTGTCGGCCAACGCCCCGACCATGATCGCGATGAAGATCGACACCGACAAGATCCGTGACGTCATCGGCAAGGGTGGCGCCACCATCCGCGCCATCTGCGAAGAGACCAAGGCTTCGATCGATATCGAAGACGACGGCTCGATCAAGATCTTCGGCGAGACCAAGGAAGCCGCGGACGCTGCCAAGCAGCGCATCCTGGGCATCACCGCCGAGGCCGAGATCGGCAAGATCTACGTCGGCAAGGTCGAGCGCATCGTCGACTTCGGCGCCTTCGTCAACATCCTGCCGGGCAAGGACGGCCTGGTGCACATCTCCATGCTGAGCGATGCTCGCGTCGAGAAGGTCACCGACGTGCTGAAGGAAGGCCAGGAAGTCGAAGTGCTGGTACTGGACGTGGACAACCGCGGCCGTATCAAACTGTCGATCAAGGACGTTGCCGCTGCCAAGGCATCGGGCGTCTAAGCCTTACCAGGCTGACAGGAAGGACCCTTCGGGGTCCTTTTTTTATGCCTGTGGCTTTGTCTTGTGGACTTGCATCTTGCATGCAGGATTTTGCCCGGGCTTGCAAATTGCACGATCATCGATGTCGGTCAGAATTGATAAGCTATTGATTTATAAAAATTAATATTTATGAGGAAAGCTGGCACACGCCCTGCAACATCACTTCTACCTGACGCCAGGAACTACGGCGCAGACCTTTCGAAAAACAGGAGTGACCCACATGAAGAAGTTCGCCATTGCTGCCGCTACTGCCACCGCTCTGACCCTGACCATGGCTAACGCGGCGTTCGCTGCCCAGTCCACCCAGGCCCCGATGACGCTGGCGGCCGGTGAGGTGACCAAAGCCAAGGAAGCTACTTCCGACACCTGGATCACCACCAAGGTGAAGGCTGACCTGATGACCGAGAAAGGCGTGCCAGGCAGTGACATCAAGGTCGAAACCAACAAAGGCGTAGTGTCCCTGTCCTCGGACGTGGCCATTACCGACGCGCAGAAGGATATGGCAGTCGCCATCGCCAAGAAGATCAAGGGCGTCCAGGCCGTCTCGGCTGATGGCCTGAAGTCCGAGTAAGGATTGTCCCGTCGGCCAAAAGGATTTGGCCACCCCTTCAAGCACAAGCCCCGGCATCTGCCGGGGCTTTTGCTTACGCTTCCCTGTAGGAGCGGCCTTGTGCCGCGAAAGGGGCGCACAGCGGCCCCAGGTTCTGAGCCACCATCGAATTGCCGGGGCTGCTGTGCAGCCCTTTCGCGGCACAAGGCCGCTCCTACACAAGGCGTTATAGCGCCGGATTACGTGCGATCACATCGCTCTCGAAGCACACCTGTTCCACGATCAAAGGCTCCACCAAAGGCCTGCTGTCCCGGAAATGCGCCGTCTGGGTATGGGCCTCATATGCAGCGTCGTCCTGGTAGATCTCGTACAGGTAGATCACATCCGGACTCTCCCGATCCTGGGCCACATCGAACACCAGGCAGCCCGGCTCGGTGGCCACCGAAGCGGCGGCATTGGCCTTGATCGCTGTCAGGAAAGCTTCGGCAGTACCGGGTTTCACACGTGTCTTGATAAACAGGCAGTACACAGGAAGCTCCTTTTGTTTTAAATTCTGTTTTGAATTGTATACAAAAAAGGAGCCTTGCTCATGTCCGAACTACCTGCCCGCCCAGGTCGCCTGAATGGCCTGCGTCATATTGCCTTGCTGGTCCCCAACCTGGAGGAATGCGAGCGCTTCTACGTGGATGTGCTGGGCATGGAGGTGCTGAACCGCGCCAACGAAGACCTGGTCTACCTCACCTGCGGTAACGATAACCTGTCGCTGGGACGTGGCGCCGGAGCGGCCAACGGGCTGCAGACCCTGGATCACTATGGATTCATCGTCGACAGCGTGGAGGAACTCGAAGCCTGGTATCAGTACTTCAAGGCCCACGGCGTGACGCTGCTGGATCGCCCCTTCAATCATGGCGATGGTGCCCGCAGCTTCCATTTGCTGGACCCTGCGGGGAACAAGGTGCAGCCGTTGTATCACCCGGCGGTGTCGGGGCAGCGGCTGGTCTGATGGGATTGATCGCCTGTGCTGCCCTCATCGCCGGCAAGCCGGCGATGAGGGCGTCGCGGTCGTGAAGGGTTACTCGGCATCCAGATGCATCGGTGTCACCACTCGGCCATCGCTCTCTGCCTGGCCGAGATTGGTGTCGATAAAGTACACCCGGTCATCTTCCAGCTGGCCCTTGTCCACCAGGTAGTCCTTGATGCTGCTGGCGCGTTCCTGGCCGAGGGTGCGCAGCAATGCGGTGCTTTCCGCCCAGGACTTGATTACCGCCTCGCGCAGCTTGGCGCTGCGTTCGTCACGGCCCAGCTTCTCCCACTCGGCCGGTGGCTGCTGCTTGAGACGGGTACGGTAGATGCCTTCGAGCATCGCCGGCTTGTCGCTGTCATCGACCACCAGCAACGAGGCGTTGGCCGGTACCTTGTCGCCGCGGCGCTGGAGGATCTTGTACCAGGTGGCCTGGTACTCGCGCTCCAGGCGCTGCTGGGCGATCAGCGGGCCGTCACTGCTCTGGGCGGCGGTGCCCTCGATCTCCAGGCGCAGCTCAGGGCGCTCTTTCAGGGCCGAAGCGAGCTTGTCCAGGGACGCCTGCACTTCAGGGGTAAGGTCGCTGGAGCCCGCCGCGAAAGAAACGTTGCCCAAATCTTCCGAACCGCCGCCGGCGACCAGCCCGCCGAGCAGCTTGAACGGCGCCTGGGCCGCGCGCAGCACCAGGTTGCGCAGGGTCTGCCAGACGATCGGCATCACGCTGAACTGCGGGTTGTTGAGGTCGCCCGATACCGGCAACTCGATGGAGATCCTGCCTTCGGTGTCCTTGAGCAGGGCGACGGCCAGGCGGATCGGTAGGTCCACGGCGTCCGGGCTGTCGACCTTCTCGCCCAGTTGCAGCTGTTCGATCACCACCTTGTTCTCGGCCTTGAGCTGGCCGTTGGTGATCAGGTAGTGCAGGTCGAGGTTCAGCCGGCCCTTGCGGATGCGCATGCCCGCGAACTTGCCGGAGTAGGGGGTGAGCGTGGTCAGCTCGACACGCTTGAAGCTGGTGGCGATGTCCAGGCTGGCCAGCGGGTTGAACGGGTTGAGCGCACCTTTGATGGTGACCGGTGCGTAGCGGTCCACCTTGCCCTTGATATCCACCTTGGCCGGCAACGGCTTGCGGTTGTCGATGGTGCCGATCTGGCCGTTGAGCTGCTGCACGGCAGTGGCGAAGTTGGGGGTCAGGGTCAGGTCCGCGAAGTTGGCCGAACCATCGTTGATACTGATCTGGCCGATACGGATGCCCAGTTCCTTGCCGCCGCTGGACGCGGCCGGCTTGCTCGGCGCCGCGGCAGGCTTGTCCGCGGGTTGCGGGATCAGCAGGTCGTCGACGTTGGTGGTGCGGTCTTCGTTGATGATGAAGCGCGCATAGGGTTGCAGCAGGGTAACCTTGTCGATCGACAGGGCATCACCGTGCACATAGGACAGGCCGTCGACGTTGACCTGCTGCCATTTGACGAAATCGCGGTTCTTGATGGTGTCCAGGGTGTGCAGCTGGTTGGCCTGGGCCTTGCCGTTGATGCTGAAGGCCAGTGGCTCGGTGCTCTTGAGGTCGACCTTGAGGTCGCTGGAGAGCATGCCGCTGCGCAGTTCCAGGCGGATGAACGGGCTGATGTAGGCCTGGGCGACGCGCAGGTCGATGTCGCGGGTGGCGACGTCGAGTTTCGCGCTGACTGGCGCCAGGTTGACCTGACCTGCGGCCTGCAACTTGCCTTGCTTGCCCACGCCGGTGTCGAGCTTGAGGGTGAAGGGCGACTGGTTGAGGCTGTCGAAGTTCTGCAGGTCGAGGTTGAGTGGGCCGACATCCAGGGCCACGGGCTCTTTCTGGCTACGGTCAGCCAGGTGAATGAGGTAGTTACGCGCCTGCACGTCCTTGAGCAGCACCTGCCAGGGTTTGCTCGGCTCCTTGGCGGCCTGCTCTTCAGGGGGCGGTTCGGCGGCGGCGGGCTCGGCCTTTTCCTTCGGCGTGGCCTTGGCCGGCTGGCTGGCGAACAGCTTCTGCCAATCGAGCTGGCCGTCCTTTTCCAGGGCCGCCCAGGTCTCCAGCTTCTCACTGCGGATCTTGCCGACGGTGACCAGCTGTTTGGCCAGGTCGATGGAGGTCTCGCTCACCTCCAGGCTGGCCAGGCGGGCCAGCGGGCGCCCGTCCGGGGCCTTGATGGCGAAGGGCGCGACCCGCACCGAGGTGTTGTCGAGCAGCAGCTCGGTTTCCTTGGCGAGGTTGAGCTTGTAGTGGGTGTCGAGGCTGACCATGCCGTCTTCCAGCACCAGCGGCACGGCGTCGCGCACATAAGGCCAGAACAGCTTCATCTTGCCGTCGGTGACCTTGAGGGTACCTTCGGAGGCGATCGGCGTCAGGCTCAGGGTGCCGCTCCAGTCGATGCGCCCGCCGGCCGGGCCGTTGGCCACCAGGGTCATGTCGGCGTTGTCGTCGGGCAGGGTACTGAGGTTCTTCAGCTCCAGGTTCATCGAGTCGTAAAGGAACTCGATTGGCTCGCTCGGGCGCAGGTCCTGGAAATGCAGGTAGCCTTCGCTGAGCTTGATGCTGGCGATGCGCAGCGGGAACGGGTCGCTTGGCGGCTCCTCCGGCTTGGGCTCGCTGGGCGGGATCTTGAACAACTGGGCCAGGTTGAGGCTACCGTCCTTGGCGAACAGCAGCTCGGTGCGCGGCTTGTCCAGCTCCACGGCGTCCAGGCGCAGGGCCTTGGTCCACAGGCTGTCGAGGGACAGGTTGGCATACAGGCGCTCGAAGCCGACCTGCTCCTTGCCGGGCTCGCCGATCTGCAGGCCCCAGAGGGTCAGTTCAAGGCTGAACGGGTTGAGCTCGATGCGCTGCAGGTGCGCCGGCACCGTGGCGTATTGCGCCAGTTGCTGGTTGGCGATGCGCAGGGCGACACCGGGGAGAATGAAAAAGCCGAGCAGGCCGTACAGGGCCACGAGGGCCAGCAGTGCGCCGATAGCGCGGGTCAATCCTTTGGGCATGTGTCGCATCGTCTGTATCAGGCTGGGGTGCTTGGAGTATGGCACGTTAAATCGGTTCCGATGAACGGAGCAAAATACCTCATTCGATGCCCATGCGCCGCCGTGCGCGGTGCGCCGAACCGTCGCGCATGGCCCAGCGCAGCACCGGGGCGGTGTTGTTAAGGCCCAGGCGGATCATGCGCCGCTCGACCGCGCTCTGGTGCAGGCCGAGCATTTCGCTGGCCCATTCGGGCAGCAGGTCGATGCCGGCCTTGAGCATCAGCTTGCCCACCGGCTCGGCCATCCGGCTGGGCGCCGGGGCCTTGAGCAGGATGTCCACCACCTCCAGGCTGCGCGCGTCGCACTGCAGTTGCGGGCGCATGCGCCGCAGGTACTCGTCGACCTCGGCGCAGGAGCGTGGCACGTCACGTGCGCCGAGGCGCTCGGCGATCAGCGCGATCTCGTCGTAGTAGGCGTCCTGCTCGGCGCGTGGCAGGCGAGGATTGCGATAACGCAGGTGGGCGGCGAGGAAGCTGCTGACTTCGGCCACATGCACCCAGGTCAGCAGGTCGGGGTCGCTCGCCGCATAGGGACGGCCATCGGGCGCGGTGCCGGTCACCTTGAGGTGGATGGTGCGAACCTTGTCGATCAGCCACTCGGCGTCGCGGGTCGAGCCGAAGGTGGTGCCGGAGATGAACTGGCTGGTACGGCGCAGGCGTCCGAGCAGATCCTGGCGGAAGTTCGAATGGTCCCACACCCCGGCCAGTGCCAGCGGGTGCAGCAGTTGCAGCATCAACGCGCTGATCCCGCCCACCAACATGCTGGGGAAGTCGCCATGTACCTGCCAGCTGATGCTCTTTGGGCCGAACAGGCCGGGATCACCCTTGGGCGATTCCAGGTCGAGCTGGCCGAGGGCCAGCCCGGTGAGGCTCATGACCTGGGTTTCGATGCGACGACGTAGGACTTCCATGGCGACCTGTGCTGGCCGCCATGGCGGCCGTCTATGAATTGAGGCGTATGTCCATTGGCCTGGCGTCTCCCGGGCCGGCGGGGGCGTGCGTCTCGAGCGCGCCTCCGTGGATATGATAAACCGTGGGCTCCTCGGAAAAATACGGTGTGAGGTGGGCCATGAAGACCTGGTGGTCTTCGCTGGTCTCGAAGCCAGGCGTGTGATCCTCGAGGGATTGCCACTGTACGATCAGGTTGAAGTGATGGGGTGTTTCGATCCCTTGCGCGAGCAGGTGGCTGAGGTACCCTTTGGCCCGACTGAGCAGAGGGGCGACTTCGGCGAAGGCGTGCCTGAAACTGTCGATGCGCGCCTGCTGGATGGGAAGAATGGCGATTTCGTAGATCATGGCGGTCCTCATGATTGGGTTGGGCGAGGGGGCGTCAAGCGTTGCTGGGTTCGGCCGCAGGCACGACCGCAATGGCGATCTTTCCTTGCAGGCCATTGTTGGGGCTTTGCAGCCGGGCATGGGCGAGCGCAACGTCGGCCAGGGGATAGATGGCGCCCACATGTGGCCGCAGTTGTCCGCGCTCGACCAGCGCGCTCAGCTCATCGAGCTTGCCGCGCTGCTGCCGGGTGAAGACGAAGTGATAGCTCGCGTTCTTGCCCCAGGCCTGAATGAGGTTCTGTGGTTGCGCGATGTCCACGATCGACACCACGCGCCCCAACTGGGCCAGGGCGTCCGGGCTGCGAGACAGGGTATCGCCGCCAATGGTGTCGAATACCACGTCGACGCCATGGCCTGCGGTTTCCTTGAGGATGACATCGACATAGTCCTGGCGCTCGTAGTCGATGACCACATCGGCGCCCATGCGTCGCGCGAATTCGGCATTCGCTTCGCGTACCGTGGTGAAGACCCTGGCGCCCATGGCCTTGGCCAGCTGGATCGCCACATGGCCGACGCCGCCGGCACCGCCATGCACCAGGATGCTCTCGCCCACCCTGAGCGCCGCGCGGACCACCAGCGCCTCCCAGGCCGTGCCGCCGACCAGGCTCAGGCTTGCCGCCTCGAGATGGCTCAGCGACGGCGGCTTCCGGCCGACGATGCCTTCGGCGGCGACGTGGTATTCGGCATAGCTGCCGGCGCCCTCGAAGATCTGCGGGGTGTACCACACCTCGTCACCGGGGCTGAACGCCGTCACCCCAGGCCCGACGGCCTCGACGACGCCGGAGACGTCGTGCCCGGTGATGGCCGGCAGCGGCACCAGGTCGGGATAGTCGCCGCGACGCACCTGGTAGTCCAGCGGATTGACGGAGGTGGCATGCACCCTGACCAGTACCTGCCCGGCTTTTGGCACCGGCTTGGCGATGTCACGATAGACGAATGCATCCGGGCCGCCGAAGGCATCCAGTATCAACGCTTTCATGGTGTTTCCTCGCTTCTATAAAAAGGGATATCGAGAAATGTCGATATATAAAGTGAGATCAAGCTGCCTTTCTGTTTCTGGGCGCCTGGCAGGCACCTCTGGGATTGCTCCTTGATTTCGTTAAAACGGGATATCGGGAAATACCGATATATCGAGGTAAAAGCAAACCCTACAGGTCGCTCCCGATCAGCTCGGCGAGCGCGCTGATGGCTGCTTCGTTGCGCTTGTAGTAGGTCCACTGGCCAATGCGGCGGACCTCGACCAGGCCTGCACGCTGCAGGGTGGCCAGGTAGTCGGACACCGTTGACTGCGACAGCCCCACGCCTTCCTGGATACTGCTCACACAGACACCCACGGTGTGAACGTCACCTTCGTCCTGTGGAGGAAAGTGATTCACCGGGTCTTTCAAGCCTTTGAGGATCTCGAGGCGTGTGCGGTTCGAGAGTGCCTTGAATACGTCGAGCAGTTCCATGACGCGATAATATCGGTATTTACCGATATGTCAATTCACCGCAGGACGGCCGGCAGCGGCCGCCCTGCGAAGCGGCCTATTGGTTCAGGCGTTTGTCGATCAGGCCCTGGACCACGCTCGGGTCGGCGAGGGTGGAGGTGTCGCCCAGGTTGTCCAGTTCATTGCAGGCGATCTTGCGCAGGATGCGCCGCATGATCTTGCCCGAGCGGGTCTTGGGCAGGGCAGGGGCCCACTGGATCAGCTCGGGTTTGGCGAAGCTGCCGATCTCCTTGCTGACCAGGGCCAGCAGTTCGGCCTTGAGCGCGTCGTCCGGCGTCACGCCGTTCATGGGAGTGACGAAGGCATACACACCCTGGCCCTTGAGGTCGTGGGGATAACCCACCACGGCGGCCTCGGCGACGCTGTCGTGCAGCACCAGGGCGCTCTCCACCTCGGCGGTGCCGATACGGTGGCCGGAAACATTGATCACATCGTCGATGCGCCCGGTGATCCAGTAGTCGCCATCGGCATCGCGGCGGGCGCCGTCGCCGGTGAAGTAGTAGCGGGGCATCGGCTTGAAGTAGGTGTCGACCATGCGCTGGTGGTCGCCGTAGACGCTGCGGATCTGCCCGGGCCAGCTGGCCTTGATCGCCAGCAGCCCGGCGCCGGGGCCTTCGATCAGCTTGCCTTTGTCGTCCAGCAGTACCGGTTGCACGCCGAACATCGGCTGGGTGGCGCAGCCCGGCTTGAGCCGTGGCGTGCCGGGGAGGGGGGTGAGCATGATGCCGCCGGTCTCGGTCTGCCACCAGGTGTCGACGATGGGGCAGCGTTTCTTGCCGACCTCTTCGAAATACCATTCCCAGGCTTCCGGGTTGATCGGCTCGCCGACGCTGCCGAGCAGGCGCAGGGTCTCGCGTGAGGTGCCCTGCAAGGGGCCGGCACCTTCGCGCATCAGCGCGCGCAGGGCGGTGGGCGCGGTGTAGAAGATGTTCACCCGGTGTTTGTCGACCACTTGCCAGAAGCGCGAGGTGTCGGGGTAGTTGGGCACGCCCTCGAACATCAGCGAGATCGCGCCGTTGGCCAGCGGGCCGTAGACGATATAGCTGTGGCCGGTGACCCAGCCGACGTCGGCGGTGCACCAGAACACCTCGCCGTCGCGGTAGTCGAACACGGTCTTGAAGGTCATGGTCGCCTGCAGCAGGTAGCCGGCGGTGGTATGCAGCACGCCCTTGGGCTTGCCGGTGCTGCCCGAGGTGTAGAGGATGAACAGCGGATCCTCGGCGTTCATCGGCTCGGCCGGGCAGTCGTCAGCGGCCTTTTCCGTCACCTCGTGATACCAGAGGTCGCGGTCTTCGCTCCAAATCACATCGCTGCCGGTGCGCCTGACCACCAGCACGCTGCTGACGTTCGGGCAGTTTGCCAGCGCCTTGTCGACGTTGTGCTTGAGCGGGATGCGCTTGCCGCCCCGCACGCCTTCGTCAGCGGTGATCACGGTGCGGCAGTCGGCGTCGAGGATGCGGTCGCGCAGGGCATCGGGGGAGAATCCGCCGAACACCACCGAGTGGATGGCGCCGATGCGCGTGCAGGCGAGCATGGCGTAGGCGGCCTCGGGGATCATCGGCATATAGATGCACACCCGGTCGCCTTTGTTCACACCACGGGCTTTCAGGGCGTTGGCCAGGCGGCAGACCTGGCGGTGCAGTTCGCGGTAGCTGATGGCCTTGCTGTCCGCGGGATCGTCGCCTTCCCAGAGCAGGGCGGTTTGCTCGCCGCGCTGGGCCAGGTGGCGATCGATGCAGTTATGGCTGACGTTGAGCTGGGCGCCGTCGAACCAGCGGGCGCTGCCGGTGTTCAGGTCGCATTGCTGCACGCTTGACCAGGGCTTGATCCAGTCCAGGCGCTTGGCCTGTTCGGCCCAGAAGGCGTCGGGATCATCCACCGACTGGCGGTAGAGGCGGCGGTATTCGTCGTCGCTGAGGGTGGCGGACTGGCTCACGGCCAGGGCCTGGGGATAGTCGCGGATATCGAACATGGCGGGTGGTCCTGCTCTTGTTAGGGGCGAGGGACTGCAACGGCTATTCGATGGACAGTGTAGCTAGAGGTGATGTTCCTTGAGGATCATGGTGTCCGTGTAGGAGCGGCCTTGCGCCGCGAAAGGGCCGCGAAGCGGCCCCATGATGATTGCCGGGGCCGCTGTGCGGCCCTTTCGCGGCACAAGGCCGCTCCTACACAAAGAGCGGCTGTGTAGCGTCAGCCGCGGTGACGGCCGCGGAAGTAGTTGATCAGGCCCTGGGTGGAGCCGTCCTCGGCGTTGTCCTCCTGGGCGCCCACCAGGCGCTGGTACACGCCCTTGCCCAGTTCCTTGCCCAGCTCCACGCCCCACTGGTCGAAGGCGTTGATGCCCCAGACCACGCTCTGCACGAACACCTTGTGCTCGTACATCGCCACCAGCGCACCGAGGCGGCGCGGGCTGATGCGCTCGACCACCAGGGTGTTGCTCGGGCGGTTGCCCGGGATCACCTTGTGCGGCGCCAGCTTGGCGATATCGGCCTCGTTCAGGCCCTTGGCGCGCAGTTCTGCCTCGGCTTCCTCGCGGGTCTTGCCGAGCATCAGCGCCTGGCTCTGCGACAGGCAGTTGGCGTACAGCCACTGATGGTGGTCCGCCACCGGGTTGAAGCTCACCACCGGGACGATGAAGTCCGCCGGGATCAGCTGGGTGCCCTGGTGCAGCAACTGGTGGTAGGCGTGCTGGCCGTTGCAGCCGACGCCGCCCCAGATCACCGGGCCGGTTTCGGTCTTCACCGGGGTGCCATCCTGCAGCACGCTCTTGCCGTTGGACTCCATGTCCAGTTGCTGCAGGTGCTTGGTGATGTTGCGCAGGTAATGGTCGTACGGCAGGATCGCGTGGGCCTGGGCGCCCCAGAAGTTGCCGTACCACACGCCCAGCAGGGCCAGCAGCACCGGCATGTTCTTCTCGAACGGCGCGGTCTGGAAGTGCTGGTCCATGGTGTAGGCGCCGGACAACAGTTCCTTGAAGTTGGCGGTGCCGATGGCCAGGGCGATCGGCAGGCCGATGGCCGACCACAGCGAGTAGCGCCCGCCGACCCAGTCCCACATCGGGAAGATGTTCTCTTCGCGGATGCCGAAGGCCACGGCCGCGGCCTTGTTGCTGGATACGGCGATGAAGTGGCGGTACAGCTCGGCTTCCGAACCGCCCTGGGCCAGGTACCAGGTGCGCGCGGCCTGGGCGTTCTTCAGGGTTTCCAGGGTGTTGAACGACTTCGACGAGACGATGAACAGGGTGGTCTCGGCGCGCAGGTTGGCCGACAGCTCATGGAACTCGCTGCCGTCGATGTTCGCCAGGTAGTGGCAGCGCACGCCGCGCTGGGCGTAGGGCAGCAGCGCCTCGGAGACCAGCTCGGGGCCGAGGAACGAGCCGCCGATGCCGATGTTGACCACGTCGGTGATCGGTTTTTCGCTGTAGCCGCGCCACAGGCCGTCGTGGATGCGGCCGACCAGTTCGGTGATCTGGTTCAGCACCTTGTGCACTTCCGGCATCACGTTGACGCCGTTCACGCTGAGCTTGTCGCCGACCGGGCGGCGCAGGGCGGTGTGCAGCACCGGACGGCCTTCGGAGGCGTTGATGATCTCGCCGCTGAACATCGACTTGATGGCCGCTTCCAGGTCGACGTCCTTGGCCAGGTTCACCAGCAGGTCACGGGTCTGCTCGGTGATCAGGTTCTTCGAGTAGTCGAGGAACAGGCCGCAGCTGCTCAAGGAGAACTGCTCGAAGCGCTTGCCGTCGGCGGCGAAGGCTTCGCGCATGCTGAAGCCCTGCATGGCGTCGCGGTGTTGCTGAAGCGCCTGCCAGGCGGGCAGCGCCGTCACATCGTGGGGGGTACGGTAATACGCCATTGCGGGTGGTTTCCTTGGTGCATGGTCAGGCTTGGACAGCGGCATTCGTTGCCGGTTGCAAGCTGGACATTATAGGCATTGGCAGGAAACCGGGAATGGGTGAGGCAAGCGAGGAGGATGAAAATTGTCACGAGGGTGATCGTGAGAGCTGGCTTTGTGACAGCAGACTTCGTGAGGTTGAGCGTCGTGGGAGCGGGCTTGCCTTGCGATTGCGGTTGCCTGGGCAGGCGCTATCGCGGGGCAAGCCCGCTCCCACGGGTCATATCAGGCGCTCTGCTCTTCGAGGTGCAGGTAGAGATTGTCGATCAGCCGGGTGTTACCCAGGTAAGCCGCGGCGATTACCACCAGGTCACGGTCATCGACTTGCGCCGGGCGCAGGGTGACGGCGTGGCGCACTTCCAGGTAATCCTTACGGAACCCGGCGCTTTCGAGTTGCCCCTGGCCCTCGGCGATCAGCGCCGGGTAGTCGCGCTGGCCACGGCGCAGGGCGTCGGCGATGCCGCTCAGGGTGCGGTACAGCACCGGGGCGGTGGCACGCTGCTCCGGCGTCAGGTAGCCATTGCGCGACGACAGCGCCAGGCCGTCCTCGGCGCGCACGGTCGGCTCGCCGATGATCTGGATCGGCATGTTCAGGTCGCGCACCATGGCGCGGATCACCGCCAGTTGCTGGAAGTCCTTTTCGCCGAACACGGCCAGGTCTGGCTGGACCATGTTGAACAACTTGCTGACCACCGTCGCCACGCCTTCGAAGTGCCCGGGGCGGCTGGCGCCGCACAGGCCTTCGGACAGTTGCGGCACGCTCACCCGGGTCTGCACCGCCATGCCGTCGGGGTACATCTCCTCGACGGTGGGGGCGAACAGCAGGTGGCAGCCGGCCTGCAGCAGTGTTTCCTGGTCGGCGACGAGGGTGCGGGGGTACTTGTCGAGGTCTTCGCCGGCGCCGAACTGCAGCGGGTTGACGAAGATGCTGGCGACCACGAAGTCGGCGCGCTGGGCGGCCTTGGTCACCAGGGCGGCGTGGCCGCTGTGCAGGTTGCCCATGGTCGGCACGAAGGCGATGCGCTTGCCTTCGCCACGGGCGCGGGCCACGGCGGCGCGCAGTTCACGGACGGTCTTGACGGTATTCATGCGCTGAACCCATGTTCGCTGCCAGGGAAGCTGACGTCCTTGACCGCGCGAACGTAGGCAGCCAGGGCACTCTGGATGTCCGGCTGGCCGGCCATGAAGTTCTTCACGAACTTCGGCACGCGGCCGCTGAGCGACAGCCCGAGCATGTCATGCAGGACCAGCACCTGGCCATCGGTGGCGCTGCCGGCGCCGATGCCGATCACCGGAATGCCCACCGCCTGGGTGATCTCTGCCGCCAGCTCGCTGGGCACGCACTCAAGCAGCAGCATGGCCGCGCCAGCCTGCTCCAGGGCGATGGCGTCGGCGCGCATCTGCCGGGCCTGGGCTTCCTGGCGGCCCTGGACCTTGTAGCCGCCCAGCACGTTGACCGTCTGCGGGGTCAGGCCCATGTGTGCGCACACCGGTACGCCGCGTTCGGCCAGCAGGCGGATGGTCTCGCCGAGCCAGGCGGCGCCTTCGATCTTGAGCATGTGGGCGCCGGCGCGCATCAGTTCGGCGGCGTTGGCGAAGGCCTGCTCGGGAGTGGCGTGGGCCATGAACGGCAGGTCGGCGAGGATCAGCGCGCCATCGTTGCCGCGCTTGACGCAGGCGGTATGGTAGGCCATGTCGCGGTTGGTGACCGGCAGGGTGCTGTCATGGCCCTGCAGGACCATCCCCAGGGAGTCGCCCACCAGCAGGACTTCCACGCCGGCTTGGCTGGCGGCCTTGGCGAAGGTCGCGTCATAGCAGGTCAGCATGGTGATTTTTTCACCCTTGGCCTTCAGGCCATGCAGGGTGGTCAGGGTTACTTCAGGCATGTAGGGGAATCCTCGTTCAGGCGCTGTGAACAACAACTGCGTACAACGCGTGTATTCATCTTCCGGAGCGGCACATCATCGTCTGTGATGTTCGGGCACAGGTCCGTCCGGGCCTAAATGGGTGATTGCGGCAGAGTGGCGCCGCGGGACGCCTATAGTCGTGAGCGAGGTGGGGGAAGTCAACCAGCCGTGTTACCGCATTGTTACGGTACCGGTGTTACTGGCGTTACCGCCGTCGGAAACGCCCGAATTACAGGCGTTCCAGGCCGACGAACGGACAGTCTTCGAGCAACTGCGCCAGGGCGCGGCCGTCGGCGAGGCGGAATTCGGCGGGCACCAGCTCGGCGAGCGGGTAGAGCACGAAGGGGCGTGCGTGCATGTGGTAGTGCGGCACCTGCAGGCGCGGCACGTCAATGACCCGGTCACCGAACAACAGCACGTCGAGGTCGAGGGTGCGTGGGCCCCAGCGCTCCTGGCGCACGCGGCCCTGGTCGTTCTCGATGGCTTGCAGCGCGTCGAGCAGGTCCAGCGGCGCCAAGGCCGTGTCGATGGCCGCCACGGCATTGGTGTAGCGCGGCTGGCCGGGCAGCAGCGAGTCGCTGGTGTAGAGCGCCGAGGCCGCCGCCAGGCGGGTGTCGGTGATCAGGTCCAGCGCCTGCAGGGCGCTGCGCAGCTGCTCGGCGGGCTCATCCAGGTTGCTGCCCAGGCCGATGAACGCACGGGTGTTCATGCTCAGTCCCAGGCCTGCTCGTCATCACGCTTGCGTTTGCCGCCGCTGCGCTTGCGCTTGCGTGGGCCGGCAGTGCCGCCGTCGTCACGGCTGCCGAGCTCGCGGATCATGTCGCGGCGCTGGCTGTCGTTGGCGTCCTGGTAGTCGGTCCACCACTCGCCCAGGCCGTCGGTTTCCTCGCCGGCGCTTTCACGCAGCAGGAGGAAGTCGTAGCCGGCGCGGAAGCGCGGGTTGTCCAGCAGCATGTCGGCGCGTTTGCCACTGCGTCGTGGCAGGCGCTCCTGCATGTCCCAGATCTCGCGGATCGGCAGGGTGAATCGCTTGGGGATGGCAATGCGTGCGCATTGTTCGGCGATCAGGTCGTGGGCCGCGCCGTTCATGGCAGGGATCGGCGGCACGCCTTGGCTCTGCAGGTACAGCACGCGGCCCGGCAGGGCCGGCCAGAGCAGGGCGGCGAAGAGGAATGCCGGGGTCACCGGTTTGCCCTGCTTGACGCGCAGGTCGGTGTTGCTCAGGGCCTGGCTGATCAGGGTGTGGGTGTAGGTCGGGCGTTCTTCCAGGGCCTGGCTGCTGGCCGGGAACAGCGGCTCGAACAGTTGCAGGTCGACCAGCATCTCGAAGGTGATCGCGCCTTGGCCGTTGAGGAACAGCTTGAGGCACTCCTCGAACAGGCGTGCCGGCGGAATGTCACGCAGCATGGGCGCCAGTTCGCGGATCGGTTGCACGGTGTGCTTCTCGATGCCGAAGTCCAGCTTGGCGGCGAAGCGCACGGCGCGCAGCATGCGTACCGGGTCTTCCTGGTAGCGGTGCGTCGGGTCGCCGATCAGGCGCAGCAGGCGGTTACGGATGTCGTGGACACCGTTGGCGTAGTCGAGGATGCGCTCGCTGACCGGGTCGTAGTACAGGGCGTTAATGGTGAAGTCGCGGCGTTGCGCGTCTTCTTCCAGGGTGCCGTACACGTTGTCGCGCAGGATGCGGCCGCTGGCATTGTGCGACGAGCGGTGGCTATCGGACTGGTCTTCATCCGAGTGCGGGGCACGGAAGGTCGCGACCTCGATGATGTCACGGCCGAAATGCACGTGCACCAGCTTGAAACGCCGGCCGATGATGCGGGCGTTGCGGAACTCCGCGCGGATCTGCTCGGGGGTGGCGCTGGTGGCGACGTCGAAGTCCTTGGGCGTGATGCCCAGCAGCAGGTCGCGCACGCAGCCACCGACCAGGTAGGCCTGGTAACCGGCTGCCTGCAGACGCTCGACGATGCCCACGGCATGGCGGCTGAACTGGCTGCGCTGCAGCGAGTGCTGGCTCTTGTTGATCACTTCAGGCGTGGTGCGCCTGTGGTGCTGGCCACGGACGGGCGGGCGGAACGACTGGAACAGCTTCTTCAGCATGGGATGCACTGTTTGAAGGAATGATCGGCCAAGGATAGGAGAATGGCCGCATGATGGGCGGGGATTCTAGCATTTACTGGGGGAATGGTGTAGGCGGTGTGGCAAGGGCGATGCGAAAGGGAGAAACGACATGGGGAGCCGAAGCTCCCCATCAAAGTCGTTGCGTGCTCTTATTGTTTTTCTGCCGGGCTTCTTGTTTTTGTTGAATGCCCTGTCCACAAATCTCGAAGCTTGTGGACGACCCCCAAACCGGGGGTGAAGAGCAAACGGATTGCTTTGGTCGCCGAGTTGATGCTGATCTGTCGATCCAATCAGTTCAGGTGCTGCTTTTTAGTGCAGTTTTTGTTGTTCTCTGCCTGATCGTGGGGCAAGCCCCAAACACAACGCCTCTCCAAAAGAATCAGTTAGCTGCGCCTCCGCCGTCTTGTTCTTATTGTGCGTGAGCCGTTTCGTCTTGTTCTTATTCTGAGTTGCAGTGCTTGTTATTGTTCTTGTACCAAACATGTAGCAGGTGCCGTGCCAACTTTTGAAAACCCAATGAAATCGGGGGTTTCAGTGGTTCAGGCAGGTTTTTGGGCGGGGCAAATGTAGAAATTTCGTTACCTTACGCCTCGGGGGATGTTACGGCTGACAGGGTGGGTAACAGATTTTTGCGGGGACTGATGTGTTACCGCACAAACGCATCGCGGAGCTAGCCCGCTCCCACGGACCAGGCAAGGCTGGCGTGGGAGCGGGCTGGCCCCGCGATCGGATTACATAGAATCAATTGTCGCTGGTGGCGTTGCTCTTGCGTCGCGGGATACCCAGGCGCTGGCGGCGTTCCCACAGGCATTTGCGGCTGACGCCCAGCTTGCGCGCCAGCTCGGTCTCGGTCATGTGGTCCTGGTGCTCGAGGACGAAATGCTGGAAGTAGTCCTCCAGCGACAGGTCCTCGGTCGGCTCGTGGCTGGCGTTGTTGGCGCTGGCCAGGCTTGGCAGGCTGTCCAGCACGTCATCGTCTTCCAGGTCGCTCAGCTCGATATCGATGCCCAGCAGGTCGGCGGAAATTTCCGCGCTCTCGCTGAGAATCACTGCGCGCTCCACGGCGTTTTCCAGTTCGCGCACGTTGCCCGGCCAGCTGTAGTGACGGATGGCCTGCTCGGCCTCGTGGGAGAAGTGCAGGTCGTCGCGGCCGATGCGTGCGCTCTGGCGGGCAAGGAAGGCATTGGCGATCTCGTTGACGTCGCTGCCGCGCTCGCGCAGGGCTGGCAGTTTCAGGGCGATCACGTGCAGGCGGTAGTACAGGTCTTCACGGAACTGCCCGGCCTTGGCCAGGTTCTTCAGGTCGCGGTGGGTCGCGGCGATCAGGCGCACATCGACCTTCTGCGACTGCACCGAGCCGACCCGGCGGATCTCGCCTTCCTGTAGCACGCGCAGCAGGCGGGCCTGGGCTTCCAGGGGCAGTTCGCCGATCTCGTCGA
This sequence comes from Pseudomonas sp. RtIB026, assembly GCF_016861355.2. Taxonomy (NCBI): domain Bacteria; kingdom Pseudomonadati; phylum Pseudomonadota; class Gammaproteobacteria; order Pseudomonadales; family Pseudomonadaceae; genus Pseudomonas; species Pseudomonas sp. RtIB026. The sequence goes on from NZ_AP023348.2 coordinate 1,492,970, forward strand.
GGAACAGCGTGCCGCCGTCGGCGGCCTCGACCAGGCCCGCGCGCCCGGCACTGGCGCCGGTGAACGCGCCCTTCTCGTGGCCGAACAGTTCCGACTCGATCAGGGTCTCGGGGATCGCCGCGCAGTTCACCGAGATCATCGGTGCCTTGGCCCGGCGCGAGAGGTTGTGCAGGGCTCGGGCGACCAGCTCCTTGCCGGTGCCCGACTCGCCCTGGATCAGCACATTGGAGTCGGTCGGGGCGACCTTGCGAATCTTGACGTACATGTCCTGCATGGGCGGGCAGGAGCCGATGATGCCGATCTCGCCGTTGGCGGCCGCGCTACCTGCCTTGTCGCTGGCGGCCTTGCCGTTACCGGCGCGTGGTTCGGCGGCAGGCGCGGCGGCTGGAGCGTTCTGCCGGTCGCGCAGGATGCGGGCCACGGCCTGGAGCATCTCGTCGTGGTCGAAGGGCTTGGCGATGTAGTCCACCGCGCCCATCTTCATCGAGTCCACCGCCGAGCGCAGGCTGGCGTAGCTGGTCATGATCAGCACCGGGGTGCCCTGGCCGAGCTTGATCAGCTCGGTGCCCGGGGCGCCCGGCAGGCGCAGGTCGCTGACGATCAGGTCGAAGGTGGCAATGCTGAAGCGTTCCTGGGCTTCCTGCACCGAGCCGGCTTCGCTGACCTGGTACTGGTTCCGTTCGAGCAGGCGACGCAGGGCCGAACGGATGATGGTTTCGTCTTCGACGATCAGAATATGCGGCATTGATTCAATTCTCTCGACGGTCTCGAATTTCAGGGGACGTCGCTACGACATGCCGGGGCAGGGTCACGCGGATCCGGGTACCACGTTGGCGCTCGATGTCGGCCGGGCTGTCGATGGTGATTTGCCCATAATGCTCTTCCACGATGGAATAGACCAGAGCGAGCCCCAGTCCGGTTCCTTCGCCCGGGTCCTTGGTGGTGAAGAAGGGTTCGAAGAGGCGGTCCATGATGCTTTTCGGGATGCCGCTGCCTTCGTCCTCGACGATCAGGTCGACGGTGTGTTCGTTCACTTCGCTGCGCACGCGCACGGCGCTGCCGGGCGGGGAGGCGTCGCGGGCGTTGGAAAGCAGGTTGATCAGCACCTGGGCCAGGCGCTGCGGGTCGCCCTCGACCCAGTGTTGCGGGTCGCAGAGGTTGAAGAACTGTACTTCGAAATTGCGCCGGTTCAACGCCAGCAGACCAATGGCGTCCTGCGCGACTTCGGCCAGGCACACCGGCTCCTCGCTGTTCTGCTGGCTACCGCCGGCATGGGCGAAGCTCATCAGCGACTGGACGATGCGCGACACGCGCTTGGTCTGCTCGAGGATCTGGCTGGACAGCTCGATGATCTCGCCGTCGTCCTCGCGTTCCTCGCGCAGGTTCTGCGCCAGGCAAGCGATGCCGGTGATCGGGTTGCCGATCTCGTGGGCCACGCCCGCCGCCAGGCGACCGATGCTGGCCAGGCGTTCGGAGTGCACCAGCTTGTCTTCCAGCGCCTGGGTCTCGGTGAGGTCCTCGACCAGCAGCACCAGGCCGCTGTTGCCCGGGGCCAGCGGTTCGTCGATGGCCGCCTTGTGCAAGTTGAGCCAGCGTGGCTGGCCATCGAGGGCCAGGCGCTGCTTGTGCAGGTGCTCGTCGGGCACGTTGATGAAACCTTGCAGCAGGCCGCGCCAGGGTTCGCCGATGGTCACCAGGCGCGAACCGACCACGTGCTTGGCGGCGATCCCGGTGAGCTCCTCCATGGCCTTGTTCCACATCAGGATCTCCTGGTCCTTGGCCAGCGAGCACACGCCCATGGGCAGTTCCTGCAGGGTCTGGCGGTGGTAGCGGCGCAGGGCGTCGAGCTCGGCGGCAAGGCCGGTCAGGCGTGAGTGGTAATCCTCGAGTCGGCTCTCGATGAAGTGGATGTCCTCGGTGACGTAGTTCTCGTTGCCGGACTTGTAGGGCAGGAAGGTCTCGACCATGTCCTGGGCCACGCTCGGGCCCATCAGGCCGGAGAGGTTGGCCTCGATGCGGTCGCGCAGGCGGCGCAGGGCGTAGGGACGGCGCTCGTCGAAGGGCAGGTAGAGGTCGCGCAGGGCCTGTTCCACCTCTTTCTGTGCGGCCTTGGCGCCCAGCGGCTTGGCCAGTTGGGTGGCGAACTCCTGGGGCGAGGCGGCATGCAGCTCGCGGCGCTGCGGGCGACGCACGTTATCCACCGCGCAGGCCTCGGCGGCGCTGACCTCTTCGCTGCTGGCGTTGGTGAACAGCGAGATCAGGGTAAACAGCAGGACGTTGGCCGCCAGTGAGGCGATGGCCGCCATGTGCCAGCTGGTGTCGTCCAGCACGTAGATCATGTCCAGCAGCGGGATGTAGAAGCCCTGCAGGTTGCCCAGCAGCGGCAGCAGCATGGTCGCCATCCACACCAGCATGCCGGCCAGCAGCCCGGCGATGAAACCGCGGCGGTTGGCGGTCGGCCAGTACAGCACCGAAAGCACGCCGGGCAGGAACTGCAGGGTGGCGACGAAGGCGACGATGCCCAGGTTGGCCAGGCTCTGGTGGGTGTTCTGGGTCAGGTAGAAAATGAAGCCGGCGGTGATGATGGCGACGATCAGCGCCCGGCGGGTCCATTTCAGCCAGCGGTAGATGTTGCCTTCGGCCGGCGGCTGGTACAGCGGCAGTACCAGGTGGTTCAGGGCCATGCCCGACAGCGCCAGGGTGGTGACGATGATCAGCCCGCTGGCGGCCGACAGCCCGCCGACATAGGCCAGCAGCGCCAGCGCTTCGTTGTTGGCGGCGATGCCCAGGCCCAGGGTGAAGTACTCGGGGTTGGTGCTGGCGCCCAGGCGCAGGCCGGCCCACAGCACCAGCGGCACGGCCAGGCTCATCAGCAGCAGGAACAGCGGCAGGCCCCAGCTGGCGCTGACCAGCGAGCGCGGGCTCAGGTTCTCGGTGAAGGCCATGTGGTACATGTGCGGCATGACGATCGCCGAGGCGAAGAACACCAGCAGCAGGGTGCGCCACGGCCCTTCCTGCAGCGGCGTGTGCAGGGCGGCGAGGGCGGTCTGGTTCTGCAGCAGCCAGACTTCCAGGCCGTGTGGCCCACCGAACACGCCGTACAGCGCGTAGAGGCCGACGCCGCCGAGGGCCAGTAGCTTGATCACCGATTCGAAGGCGATGGCGAACACCAGGCCTTCATGCTTCTCGCGGGTGGCGATATGGCGCGAGCCGAAGAAGATGGTGAACAGCACGATCAGCACGCAGAAGGCGAACGCCACCCGCGCCTTGACCGGCTCGCCGGTGAGGATGCTGATCGAGTCGGCCACCGCCTGGATCTGCAGGGCCAGCAGCGGCAGCACGCCAATCAGCATGAAGATGGTGGTCAGCGCGCCGGCCCAGGTGCTGCGAAAGCGAAACGCCAGCAGGTCGGCCAGCGACGAAAGCTGGTAGGTGCGGGTGATCTTGAGGATCGGGTAGAGCAACACCGGTGCCAGCAGGAAGGCCCCGGACACCCCCAGGTAACAGGCGAGGAAGCCGTAGCCGTATTGGTAGGCCAGGCCGACCGAGCCATAGAAGGCCCAGGCACTGGCGTAGACGCCCAGCGACAGGGTGTAGGTCAGGGGGTGGCGGATGACCGCGCGCGGGATCAGCCCGCGTTCGCTGATCCAGGCCACGCCGAACAGCACCAGCAGGTAGGCGGCGCTGATCAGGATCATCTGGGTCAGGCTAAAGCTCATCGGCATCTCGTTGGCTCTGCAGGATGAAGGTGACGACGATCAGGATCAGCCAGAGCAGGTAGGGGCGGTACCAGGCTCCGGTCGGCTCGATCCACCAGTCCATGATGGCCGGGGAGAACAGGTAGATCCCCACGACCAGAAGCAGGACCAAACGATAGATGTACATGCTGGCCTCGATGGGTTGGGCGCTGCGGGCTTGGACTTATTATTGGCGCAAATGGCTGGGGCGATGCTAGCGGGAATCGGTGCGGTTCGCCAAGGGGTTGAATTTGTTGGGCTTTTGATTTTGCTGAAACGCAGGGCTTGCTGTCTTGCGCGGTCCCTGTAGGAGCGGCCTTGTGCCGCGATGGGGCGCGTAGCGGCCCCAGGTTTTCAGTGTTGCCTCAGATATTGCCGGGGCTGCTTTGCAGCCCATCGCGGCACAAGGCCGCTCCTACAGGGATCGCGTTGGCCGGTCGGACCAGGGCATCAGCGCAATTCAGCTTCGGGCACTGTCATTTGCCGGGCAATATTCTCCGGCCGCCACTGCTGCCGGGCCACCGCCAGCACCTCGGCCGGGCTGGCCCCCGCCAGTGCCGGATCGGCCTGCTGCCCCAATGCCCGCAGGGCACGCAGCAGCAACGGCGTCGCCTGGTCCGCCTCCAGCGGTGGCGAGCGGTACGACTTGCCCAGCTTGTGCCCGTCCGGCTGCACGATCAATGGAATGTGCAGGTAACGCGGCTGCGAGAACCCCAGCAACTCCTGCAGGTACAGCTGGCGCGGCGTGTTGTCCAGCAGGTCGGCGCCGCGCACGATATCGGTAACCCCCTGCCAGGCATCGTCCAGCACCACCGCCAGCTGGTAGGCATACAGCCCGTCGCGACGCTGGATGACGAAGTCGCCCACCTCGCGGCCCAGGTGCTGCTCGAACGTGCCCTGGACCCGATCGCTGAATCGATAGATCAGCTCCGGCACCCGCAGGCGGATCGCCGCGCCTTCGCGGGCGTGCCCGGCGTTGCGGCAAAAGCCTGGGTAGATGCCGTTGTGCCCTTCCAGCTGCTTGCGCGAGCAGCTGCAGGCATAGGCCAGGCCCATGTTGAACAGGCGGTCGACCACCGCGGCATAGGCATCGTGGCGCTGGCTCTGGAACACCACCTCGCCGTCCCACTCCAGCCCGTAGCGCTCCAGCGTCTGCAGGATCGCGTCACGGGCGCCGGGCATCTCCCGGGGCGGGTCGGTATCTTCCATGCGCAGCAGCCAGCGGCCGTTCACGGCGCGGGCGTCAAGCCAGGAGGCGAGGGCGGCGACCAGCGAGCCGAAGTGCAGGAAGCCACTGGGGGTGGGGGCGAAGCGGCCGATGTAGCGGGAGTCGTTCATGGATTGCACAGCTATATAAATGAAGACGGGGCGTACCCGTCGTAGAAAGCGGGCAAGCCCGCTTCCACAACCGATACGCCCCGTCTGCGAGGGTCCGGGATCAGCCTTTACCGACAGTCTTTTCCTTCTTCTCTGCAATTTCCTTGCAGTCGAAGCACAGGTCGGCGGTCGGACGGGCCTCGAGGCGGCGCAGGCCGATCTCGATGCCGCAGGAGTCGCACCAGCCGTACTCGTCGGCCTTGATCTTGTCGAGGGTCTTGTCGATCTTCTTGATCAGCTTGCGCTCGCGATCGCGGTTGCGCAGCTCCAGGGCGAATTCTTCTTCCTGGCTGGCACGGTCCGCCGGGTCGGGGAAGTTGGCTGCTTCGTCCTTCATGTGGTCCACGGTGCGATCCACGCTGACCATCAGCTCGCCTTTCCAGGCGCTGAGCAGCTTGATGAAGTGCTTCTTCATGGGCTCGCCCATGTACTCTTCACCTTTGGCCTCTACGTAGGGCTCGACACCGTACATGGTCTGGACTTTTTGCTTTTCTACGGTGGACATGAATAGACCGCCTCTCACTCATCTGATCCAATGCGCAGGCTTGCTTCCATCTCCGGCGCCCGCCGGCCCTGCGACTGCGAGCCGCCGAACTTACCAGATAGATCCGGGGTGCGCTACCCCGCCCTATGCCTGCTTTTGACAGCGGCTTGACCGGCGCGTTCGTTGGCGTGCACAGGTAGAATCACCAGTTTAGACCCAATTGAGAGAAGGCCCATGGCTCAGCCACACAGTGCGCGCAGTCGCGCCATCGAACCCTTCCACGTCATGGCCCTGCTGGCCCGTGCCAACGAGCTGCAGGCCGCGGGCCACGACGTGATCCACCTCGAGATCGGCGAGCCGGACTTCACCACCGCCGCGCCGATCGTCGCCGCAGGCCAGGCCGCCCTGGCCGCCGGGCACACCCGCTACACGGCGGCCCGTGGCCTGCCGCAACTGCGCGAGGCGATTGCCGGGTTCTATGGCCAGCGTTACGGTGTGGACCTCGATCCGGAGCGCGTGCTCATCACCCCTGGCGGCTCCGGCGCCCTGCTGCTGGCCAGCAGCCTGCTGGTCGATCCGGGCAAGCATTGGCTGCTGGCCGACCCGGGGTATCCGTGCAACCGGCATTTCCTGCGCCTGGTCGAAGGTGGCGCGCAGCTGGTGCCGGTGGGCCCGGACGTCAATTATCAGCTGACCGCTGATCTGGTCGAGCGTCATTGGGACAAGGACACTGTCGGCGCCCTGGTCGCCTCACCGGCCAACCCGACCGGCACCGTGCTCGACCGCGACGAGCTGGCCAGCCTTTCCAGGGCCACCCGCGAGCGTCACGGGCATCTGGTGGTGGACGAGATCTACCACGGCCTCACCTACGGCATGGATGCGCCGAGCGTGCTGGAAGTGGACGATGAGGCATTCGTCCTGAACAGTTTTTCCAAATATTTCGGCATGACCGGCTGGCGCCTGGGCTGGCTGGTGGCCCCGCCGTCGGCGGTGGCAGACCTGGAAAAGCTGGCGCAGAACCTCTACATCAGTGCCCCGAGCATGGCCCAGCACGCCGCGCTGGCGTGCTTCGAGCCGCAAACCCTGGCCATCCTCGAAGAGCGCCGCGCCGAGTTCGCCCGTCGGCGCGACTATCTGCTGCCGGCATTGCGCGGGCTGGGCTTCGGCATCGCCGTGGAGCCGCAGGGGGCCTTCTATCTGTATGCCGATATCAGCGCGTTCGGCGGCGATGCCTTCGCGTTCTGCCGGCACTTCCTGGAAACCGAGCACCTGGCATTCACCCCGGGTCTGGACTTCGGCCGGCACCAGGCCAGTCACCATGTGCGTTTCGCCTATACCCAGAGCCTGCCGCGCCTGGAAGAGGCGGTACAGCGCATCGCCCGTGGCCTGCAGAGCTGGCAGGGCTGACCGATGCAGTTTCCGCCCCTGGAACAGGCGCGCCTGCTGCGCCGCTATAAACGCTTCCTGGCCGACATCGAGCTGGCCAGTGGTGAGCAGATCACCATTCATTGCCCCAACACCGGCTCAATGCTCAACTGCATGCGCGAGGGCGGACAAGTGTGGTTCAGCCGCTCCAACGACCCCAAGCGCAAGTTGCCCGGTACCTGGGAGATCAGCGAAACGCCCCAGGGCCGCCTGGCCTGCGTCAATACCGGGCGTGCCAACGCCTTGGTGGAAGAGGCGCTGCGCGCCGGGGTGATCAGCGAACTGACTGGCTTCACCACGCTCAAGCGTGAGGTGGCCTATGGCGAGGAGCGCAGCCGGATCGACTTTTATCTGGAGTATGCCGACGGCACCCACGCCTATGTCGAGGTCAAGAGCGTAACCCTGGGTTACCCCGACACGCCGGTGGCGGCCTTCCCCGACGCTGTCACCCAGCGCGGCGCCAAGCACCTGCGCGAGCTGGCCACTCTGGCGCGCCAGGGTATCCGCGCGGTGCAGCTGTATTGCGTGAACCTGACCGGTATCGAGGCCGTTCGCCCTGCCGAGGAGATCGACGCCGCCTATGCCCAGGCCCTGCGCGCCGCCGTGGCGCAAGGGGTCGAGGTACTGGCCTACGGCACCCGGCTGGATGCGCAGCAACTGGTCATCGACCGTCCGCTGCCGGTGCTGCTCACTCCGTGAGCCAGATGCCCTGGCTGTCTTCCCGGCAGTCCAGGGCCTCCAGCCATTCGCCCGCGCAGGGGCCAGTGATGCATTCGCCGCTTTCTATCAGGAACTGGGCCCCGTGATGGGCGCACTGGATCAGGCTCGCGCTGTCGTCGAGAAAGTTGTCCGCTGCCCAGTTCAGCGGGATGCCCCGGTGCGGGCAGCGGTTGCGGTAGAGGTGGACCTTGCCCTGGCGGCGCACGCCGAACAGCGGCACGCCGGCTACGCTGAAGGCGCGGCTGTGGCCCTCGGCGAGGTCGTTGGAGGCGCAGAGAAAATGCATTGCAGCGGAGTTTCCGGTTAAGCCGTGTGACAAAGGGATGGCTTGACGCTTCAATGCGAATAATTATCAAATTGCCCGCATTCGTCGCGCCAGGCTGTCTATGGTGCGCACTTGTGCCGCCCGCCACAAGGTGTGCTGCCCGCCCTCTGCAAAGGAATCCGATGATGCGCCGTCCCGCTGCCTTGATTGCCCTGTGCGCCGGTCTTGCCCTGTCCGCCCAAACCATGGCCGCCGAGCTGCCGCAGCGCTGGGTCAGCGCCGGTGGCGCCCTGAGCGAGTGGATCAGCGCCCTGGGCGGCGAGCAGCGGCTGGTCGGTGTCGACACCACCAGCCAGCACCCCGAGTCGCTCAAGGCGCTGCCCAGCATCGGTTACCAGCGCCAGTTGTCGGCCGAGGGCATCCTCAGCCTGCGCCCCGATGTGCTGGTGGGTACCGAGGAGATGGGACCACCGCCGGTGCTGGCGCAGATCCGCAAGGCCGGGGTGCGGGTCGAGCTGTTCTCCAGCAAGGCCGAGGTCGGCGCGGTGGACGAGAACCTCAAGCATTTGGGAGCGTTGCTGGGTGACGAGCAGAAGGCCGAGGCGCTGGCGGCGGACTATCGCCGGCAACTGGAGGCGCTGCACAAGCAGGTCGAGCAGGCCCAGGCCGGGCACAAGGCGCCCGGTGTCCTGCTGCTGGTCGGCCATGCCGGCGCCAAGCCGATGATCGCCGGGCAGGGCACCGCCGGGGACTGGGTGCTGCGCCAGGCGGGAGGGCGCAACCTCGCCGATCACCAGGGCTACAAGAACTTCTCGGTGGAGGCCCTCGCCGCGCTGAATCCGGACGTGGTGGTGTTCTCCGACCGGGCCCTCAGCGGCGAGCAGGCCCTGCAGGCGCTGATCAAGGAAAACCCGGCCCTGGCGACTTCGCGCGCGGTGCGCGACAAACGCCTGCTGTCGCTCGACCCGACGCTGCTGGTCGGCGGCCTGGGCCCGCGCCTGCCCGCCACCCTGCATGAGCTGGCCGCCAGCTTCTACCCTGCCGCCAAGGCCAGTTTCAACCCATGAGGCAGCGGATTCGACCACGTACCTTGTTCATTACCCTGGCGCTGCTGTGCCTGCTCGCGGTCTGGCTATCGCTGGCGCTGGGCCCGGTCAGCCTGCCGCTGCTCGACACCCTGCGCGCCGGTTTGCGCCTGATCGGCTTGCCGGTATCCGGCGAAGGCCTGGAGCAGGCCGAGATGATCCTCGGCCAGATCCGCCTGCCGCGCACCTTGCTGGGGTTGGCGGTCGGTGCCGTGCTGGCGTTGTCCGGCGTGGCGATGCAGGGGCTGTTCCGCAACCCGCTGGCCGATCCGGGCCTGGTCGGCGTCGCCAGTGGCGCTGCCCTGGGCGCGGCGGTGGCGATCGTCGGCGGCAGTTGGCTGGGGGGCATTGCCGACTGGTTCGCGCCTTACCTGCTGTCGCTCTGCGCCTTCGTCGGTGGGCTGGGCGTGACGGCGATGGTCTACCGCCTGGGGCGGCGTGACGGCCAGACCAATGTGGCGACCATGCTCCTGGCCGGCATCGCCATGACCGCGCTGGGCGGCTCGGCGGTGGGCCTGTTCACCTACCTGGCCGACGACGCCACCCTGCGCACCCTGACGTTCTGGAACCTGGGCAGCCTAAACGGTGCCAGCTACGAGCGGCTATGGCCCTTGCTGCTGGTGGCGGCGGCCGTGGCCCTGTGGCTGCCGCGCCGGGCGCAGGCGCTCAACGCCTTGCTGCTGGGCGAGTCGGAAGCCCGACACCTGGGCATCGAGGTCGAAGCGCTCAAGCGCGAACTGGTGTTCTGCACCGCGCTGGGCGTGGGGGCGGCGGTTGCCGCTGCCGGCCTGATCGGCTTTATCGGCCTGGTGGTGCCGCACCTGGTGCGCCTGGTGGCGGGGCCGGATCACCGGGTGCTGTTGCCGGCGTCGCTGCTGGCGGGCGGTACCCTGCTGCTGTTCGCCGACCTGATTGCGCGTCTGGCCCTGGCCCCGGCGGAATTGCCGATCGGCATCGTCACCGCCTTCATCGGGGCGCCATTCTTCCTGTTCCTGCTGGTGAAGGTACGTAGCTGATGCTCGACGTCCAAGGGCTGTCCCTCAAGCGCGGTGGTAGCCAGGTGCTGCACGACATCAACCTGACGCTGCGGCCCGGGCAGGTTCTCGGCGTGCTCGGGCCCAACGGCGCTGGCAAAAGCAGCCTGCTGGGCGCCCTGTGTGGCGAACTGGCGCCCAGCGCCGGGCAGGTGCAGCTCGATGGCCGCGGTCTGGAGGGCTGGTCGGGCCAGGAACGGGCCCGCCGGCTGGCAGTGTTGCCGCAGGTGTCCAGCCTGGGCTTCGCGTTCAGTGTCGAGGAGGTGGTCGGCCTCGGTCGCCTACCTCATGCCAGTGGCCGTCAGCGTGACCGGGAGATCGTCGAGGCGGCGCTGGCGGCGGCGGATGCGGGGCACCTGGTCGAGCGCAGCTACCTGGCGCTGTCCGGCGGCGAACGCCAGCGCGTGCACCTGGCGCGGGTGCTGGCCCAGCTGTGGCCCGGCGAGCCGGGTACCACGCTGCTGCTCGACGAGCCCACCTCCGCGCTCGACCCGCTGCACCAGCACACCACGCTGCAGGCGGTGCGCAGCTTCGCCGACCGTGGCGCGGCGGTGCTGGTGATCCTGCATGACCTGAACCTGGCGGCGCGCTACTGTGACCATATCCTGCTGCTGGAGCAGGGCCGCTGCCACGCCCTGGACACCCCGCAGCAGGTGCTGACACCGGCGGCGCTGCGGGCGATATTTGGTATCGATGTCCTGGTCCAGCCTCACCCGGAGCGCGGCCACCCGCTGATCATCACTCGCTAGGAGCCTTTCACCATGCGCCATCCTGTGCTGTCCGGCCTGTCCATCTGCCTGGCGCTGGCGCTGGGAGGTTGCCAGGCGAGCCTGCCACCCGTGCCGGCCTGGCAGGGTATCGAGGGCCGCGACAGCGCCCAATTGGGGCAGATCATCGAGTTGTCCAGCGGCCAGGCACTGAGCCCCTGGCAGTTGGTCCAGCGCCTGGCCGATGCGCCACGGGTACTGGTGGGTGAAAAGCACGACAACCCCGACCATCACCGCCTGCAGCTCTGGTTGCTGCGCGCCCTGGAGAGCCGCCGGCCGCAGGGCAGCCTGCTGCTGGAAATGCTTGAGCCGCAGCAGCAGGCCTTGGTCGATGCGCAGAAGGGCAAGGCGTCGCCGCCAGCCGACCTGCCCAAGGCCCTCGACTGGCAATCCGGCTGGGACTGGGCGCTGTACGGGCCGATCGTCCGCGAGGCCCTGGGCCAACCTTACCCGCTGCTGGCCGCTAACCTGTCGCCGGAGGAGGTCCGCCAAGCCTATCGCCAGCCAGCGACACCCTCGGGCGAGCGCTCCAATGCGCCGGCCGTGGTGCAGGCGCTGCTGGCACAGGTGCGCGCCGGCCACTGCAACCTGCTGCCGGAAAACCAACTGCCGGCGATGCTGGCGGTGCAGCAGCAGCGCGACCGACGCATCGCCGAGCGGCTGCTGGCCGCGCCGCAACCGGCACTGCTGCTCACCGGCAGCTACCATGCGCGCAAGGACCTGGGCGTGCCCCTGCATCTGGCCGACCTCGACGCCAAGGCCGAGGGCAAGGTGCTGTTGCTGACGGAAGTGGGGGAGGCGGTCGAGCCGGGCATGGCCGATTATGTCTGGTACACCCCGGCGACGCCGGAGCAGGACTACTGCGCCCAACTGCGCAAGGCGCACTGAATCGCGGGCAAAAAAAGACCCGGCAAAGTGCCGGGTCAATAACCGTGATTAGCCTGATGAGGAGATAATCTGAGCGTCCGAACCAGGGAGCATTCAGGTTACCCAACCGGTCTCGCGACCAGTTGTGATAATCATAACGATTCTCATTTCGGAGTCAATGCCTTTTCCAATTATTTTTCGTTTTTCTGTGACGGGCATTTCGCGTCGAGCTGTTGGTTCAGCGCTTGCTTGCGTTCGGCCGGCAGGTCGTTCCAGTGCATGTCCAGCAGGGCCCCCTCGATGGCGTACAACAACACCTTCGAAGCCCGGAATCCTCGCGTTCTCACGGCTTGATAGGCACCCACCGCGCCAAGCCGGCGCAGGTCCGAAGCACTGTGGATACCGACGGCGTGCAGCCATTGCGCGGAGGTCTTGCCAAGGTTTTTCAGATGCTGCAATTCATCGTTCATCGAGCCTCCTTGCGATGGCTGAACGGGTCGTGGGGATAAATCGCGAGCAGGTCACTGAGGAGTGTAGCGGGGGTTGGAAAATGCGCGGCCTTTTGCCATCTGTCGGCGACGGGATGCTGCCTGGCGGTCGATCACAAGCTGTGCGGGCCCCTGTGGGAGCGGGTTTACCCGCGAAGCAGGCGCTGCGGTGTGTGGCACCGGCTTTGCCGGTGTTCGCGGGCAAGCCCGCTCCCACAGGGATCGCGCCAGCTTGAGGCATTTGGGCAAGACAGTTGCTCTCGCAGCGTCAGGTCGGTAACAAGTGCTCAGCGAGCGCTGCGATAACGCATCCGCGTCCCGAACTTCACCGACATCAGGATCTCGTCGGCGCTGAGCTCAGCCGGGAAGTAGGTCCCGGAGATCTGCGCATGGGCGAGGCTGGCGCCCTCCAGGCCGTTCTCGCGCAGGTCGAGCCCGCGCAGGTCGGCAGCGCGAAAGTACGCGTCGGTGAAGTCGATGCCGCGTACGTCCAGGTCGCGCAGATCCAGGCCGCGGAAATCACCGCCTCGAAAGTCGATAGTCGAATCGCTGGGCTTCTCGCGGTTGAACGCCGCGATCTTCTCGTCGCGGATCATCGAGTACAGGACGTTGTCCAGCTGACGGGGCTGATTCATGGCGGCGCCTCCTCCGTGGGGTGTGATGATATTGTAATGACATCACTGGAGGGGCGCCGGACTTCAGGCGTGAACTGTCGACTGCTTCACGCCTTGCGGCTCAAAGGCCGGGCAGGCGTTGGCGGATCTGCTCGATCAGTTGGTCCATGCTGGCGCTTTCCTGGGTGTTCACGCGCTTGCTGTGCTGCTGCTCCTCGGCATCCAGCGGGTCGCGGCTGGCTTGCTGCGCCTGGATCACTTCCAGGGTGGCGTCCGAAGGGTCGATGGCTTCGGCCTGGCGCTGGGCCAGCCAGCTGGCGATCACCGCGTCGGGCGCCTGGCAGTCGAGAATCAGGAATGGCGCGCCGGTCTTGTTGGCCACGTCCGCCGCCGCCTTGCGCTGCTGCTGCTTGAGGTAGGTGGCGTCGAGCACCACCGGGAAGCCGGCGCGCAGGATGATCGCCGCCAGCTCATGCAGGCGCTTGTAGGTGGCAACGCTGGCCTCCTTGTCGTAGATGCCTGCCTCGAGCTGGCCGGCGTTGTCTGCCGATTGCTTTCCAAACAGGCGCTTGCGCTCGACATCCGAACGCACCCGGATTGCGCCCAGCGCTTCGACCAGGCGCATGGCCACGTGGCTCTTGCCCACCGCCGAAACGCCCTCGGTAATGGCCAGCAGGCGCGAGGGAATGGCGCTGTAGCTTTCGGCCAGGTTGGCGTAGTTGCGGTAGGTGCGCAGGGTGGTGGCGCGCTGCACACCGTCGGCGTCGGGCGACAGGCTGAACAGCGCGACCTTGGCCCGCACCAGGGCGCGGTAGGCCTTGTAGAAGTTCAGCAGCTCCAGACCTTCGTAGTCACCGGTCAGCTCCAGGTACTGGCTGATGAAGCGTCGCGACAGGCACTTCAGGCCGCGGTCCTCGAGGTCCATGGCCAGGAAGCCGACGTCGGCGTAGACGTCGGTCAGGCGGAACGGCTCGTTGAACTCGATGCAGTCGAAGATCACCACCTTGCCGTCGATCAGGGTGGCGTTGCCCAGGTGGATGTCGCCGTGGCACTCACGGATGAAACCATCGGTCTTGCGCGCCTCGAGCAGACCATGCAGGCGCTTGAAGCTGTCCTGGGCCCAGGCCTGCAGGTTGTCCAGTTGCTGCAGGTCGGCCTTGTCGGTCAGGAACGGGCGGATCTGCTCGAAGTTCTGCTCCACCGGCGCCATGACCGCGTCCGGGGTGCCCAACGGATGGTCGACTGGCACTTTCGGCGCCTGCAGGTGGAACTCGGCGATCTGCCGGGCCATCTGGTCGATGTGACCGGCGTTCAGCTCGCCGTTGGCCTGCAGGGTGCTGAGCATCTGGTCCTGGGGGAACTGGCGCATCTTCAGCGCGTACTCGATCGCCGGGCCTTCGCCGCCGATCTGCGGGGCCTCGACGCTGCCGGTGATCGGCAGCACTTCCAGGTACAGGCCTTCGGTCAGGCGCTGGTTCAGCCGCAGCTCTTCGTTACAAAAATGCCCGCGCTGGTCAAGGCCGGTGAAGTCGAGGAAGCCGAAGTTCATCGGCTTCTTGATCTTGTAGGCGTACTCGCCGGTGAGCAGAACCCAGGAGATATGCGTCTCGATGAGCTGGAAGCCCGCGACAGGGTGCGGATAGAGGGCGGGGTTCTGCAGCGCGCTGATCAGGGCTTGGCTCACGGATCATCCTTCAGGGGTCAGGGAATTCGAATCGGACATTATGGTCAATGGTGCCGTCCCTGCAAACCGCCGTAGGCGTCTGCCCCCCTTTTCCAAAGTGCGTATAATCCGCCGCCATGACACGTACCCGAAATTCCCGCACCTCTAAAAAACGCCCGACCGGCCGCGCCCGCGCCTGGCTGGGCTGGGCACTCAAGCTCAGCCTGGTCGGCCTGGTGGTGATCGCCGGCTTCGCGGTTTACCTCGATGCGACCGTCCAGGAGAAGTTCTCCGGCAAGCGCTGGACCATCCCGGCCAAGGTGTATGCCCGGCCGCTGGAGCTGTTCGTCGGCCAGAAGCTGAGCAAGAACGACTTCCTCACCGAACTCGATGCCCTGGGCTATCGCCGGGAAGGCGTGGCCAATGGCCCGGGCGCCGCGTCGGTCAATGGCAACAACGTCGACCTCAACACCCGTGGTTTCCAGTTCTACGAGGGCATGGAGCCGGCGCAGTTCGTGCGCG
This sequence comes from Pseudomonas sp. RtIB026, assembly GCF_016861355.2. NCBI lineage: Bacteria > Pseudomonadati > Pseudomonadota > Gammaproteobacteria > Pseudomonadales > Pseudomonadaceae > Pseudomonas > Pseudomonas sp. RtIB026. Next base: position 1,508,018 of record NZ_AP023348.2, read on the forward strand.
TGCGCTTCTCCGGCGACTATGTCGCGGGCCTCAGCGGCGCCAATGGCGGCAAGCTCGACGTGGTGCGCCTCGAGCCGTTGATGATCGGCGGCATCTACCCGAAGAACCTCGAAGACCGCATCCTGATCAAGATCGACCAGGTGCCGCCGTACCTGGTGGAAACCCTGATCGCCACCGAAGACCGCGACTTCTACAGCCATTTCGGCGTGTCGCCCAAGTCCATTGCCCGGGCCGTCTGGGTCAACACCTCTTCGGGCGCCATGCGCCAGGGCGGCAGTACCCTGACCCAGCAGTTGGTGAAGAACTTCTTCCTCACCAACGAGCGCAGTCTCAGTCGCAAGCTGACCGAAGCGATGATGTCGGTGCTGCTGGAAGTGCACTATGACAAGCGTGAAATCCTCGAGGCCTATCTGAACGAAGTGTTCATCGGCCAGGACGGCCAGCGCGCGGTGCACGGCTTCGGCCTTGCCAGCCAGTTCTTCTTCAGCCAGCCGCTGCAGGAACTCAAGCTGCACCAGATCGCCTTGCTGGTGGGCATGGTCAAGGGCCCGTCCTACTACAACCCACGCCGTCACCCCGAGCGCGCCCTGCAACGGCGCAACCTGGTGCTCGACCTGCTCGCCGAGCAGGGCGTGGCCACCCAGGAGGTGGTCGATGCAGCGAAGAAGATGCCGCTGGGCGTGACCAAGCGCGGCAGCCTGGCCGACAGCTCGTTCCCGGCCTTCCTCGACCTGGTCAAGCGCCAGCTGCGCCAGGATTACCGCGACGAAGACCTGACCGAAGAAGGCCTGCGCATCTTCACCAGTTTCGACCCGATCCTGCAGATGAAGGCCGAGACCGCCATGAGCGAGACCTTCAAGCGCCTGGCCGGGCGCAAGGGCGCCGACGAAGTGGAGTCGGCGATGGTCGTCACCAACCCCGAAACCGGTGAGGTGCAGGCGCTGATCGGCAGCCGCCAGTCGGGCTTCGCCGGCTTCAACCGCGCCATCGATGCGGTGCGGCCGATCGGCTCGCTGGTCAAACCGGCGGTCTACCTGACCGCGCTGGAGCAACCGAGCAAGTTCACCCTGACCAGCTGGGTGCAGGACGAGCCGTTCTCGGTCAAGGGCGCCGATGGCCAGGTGTGGCGTCCGCAGAACTACGATCGCCGCCCGCACGGCACCATCTACCTGTACCAGGGCCTGGCCAACTCCTACAACCTGTCGACCGCCAAGCTCGGCCTGGAAGTGGGCGTGCCCAACGTGATCAAGACCATCGGTCGGCTTGGCGTGCAGGTCGACTGGCCGGCGTTCCCGTCGATGCTGCTGGGCGCCGGCGGCATGTCGCCGATGCAGGTGGCGACCATGTACCAGACCATCGCCAACGGCGGCTTCAACACGCCGATGCGCGGTATCCGCAGCGTGCTCACCGCCGAAGGCGAGCCGCTCAAGCGCTACCCGTTCCAGATCCAGCAGACCTTCGACCCGGGCTCGATCTACCTGGTGCAGAACGCCATGCAGCGGGTAATGCGCGAAGGCACTGGTCGTTCGGTGTACAGCGTGCTGCCAAGTTCGTTGACCCTGGCGGGCAAGACCGGCACCAGCAACGACTCGCGCGACAGCTGGTTCTCCGGCTTCAGCCAGGACCTGCTGGCGGTGGTCTGGCTGGGCCGCGACGACAACGGCAAGACGCCGTTCACCGGTGCCACCGGCGCGCTGCAGGTGTGGACCAGCTTCATGAAGAAGGCCGACCCGCTGCCGCTGGACATGCCGCAGCCGGACAACGTGGTGCAGGCCTGGATCGATCCTTACAGCGGCCAGGGTTCCGACGGCAGCTGTCCGGGAGCGGTGCAGATGCCGTATATTCGTGGCAGTGAACCACCCGCTGGCGCCACCTGTGGTGGCGAGCAGAACCCGGCCGAAGAGGTGATGGACTGGGTCAAGGGCTGGATGAATTGAGCGCGAGCTTCTGAAGAGGGTGTGAAGTGAACAAGTGGTGGATTCCTGCCGTGGCGGCAGTGACCGTGCTGCACGGCTGTGCCAGCGTCCCGCGTGGCAACATTCCGGTGGTCGATTCGAGCACCCGGGTCTCCAACAGCGAGCGCGTCTCGGCCAACCGCACGTCGGCCTATCCGACCAGCGGCGGCAGCAGCCAGGCCCGGTCGTTGCCGGAAGACTCCGGCGTCACCGTGATGATCCCGCAAGGGACCGGCGGCGCGCCGATCCAGTCGTTCCCGGCAGGTACCGGCTCGGCACCGATCAGCACCGGGCCGATCACCCCGGGTCCGGTCAGCAGCGGCCCGATCAGCACCAACCCCAACCCGATCGCCGACGAGCCCTTCGACATCGCCTCGATGAGCAATCCGGCACCGGTCACCAGCGCGCCCACCGGGATTCCGCGGGGCAACGTCTCCGGCGGCGGCCTGTCCGCCGACGAACAGCTCGACGGCCCGGTGCTGGCGCTGCTGACCACCGCCCAGCAGCAGCAGGGCAGTGGCGACTTCAACGGCGCCGCGTCGAGCCTGGAGCGTGCCCAGCGCATCGCCCCGCGTGAGCCGCAGGTGCTGTTCCGCCTGGCCCAGGTGCGCCTGTCGCAGGGCGACGCCGCGCAGTCCGAGCAACTGGCGCGGCGCGCCCTGACCTACGCCAATGGTCGCCCCGACCTGCAGGCGCAGCTGTGGAACACCATCGCCCAGGCTCGCGAGAAGCAGGGTGACAGTGCCGGCGCGGCCCTGGCGCGGCAGAAGGCGCGGGTCAACCTGTGATGGAACAGCGCATACTCGATATCGCCGACCATCTGCTGCTGATCGAGCGCGAGCTCAAGGTCCAGGGCTGGTGGAGTGATGCCGCACCCAGCGCCGAGGCGCTGGCCAGCGTGGTGCCGTTCGCCGTCGACAGCATGGCCTTCGAACAGTGGCTGCAGTGGATCTTCCTGCCGCGGATGACGCTCATTCTCGAACACGGCCACCCGCTGCCCAATGCCTCGGGCATCCTGGTGATGGCCGAGACGGTGTTTGTCGACCGTCCGGAACAAAGCCGCGAGCTACGGCGCCTGTTGGCAGAATTCGACCAATTGATCAGCCCCTCCGCCTGATTTCTTCTCTTTTTCCATCAAGGGCCGCAGATTGTGGCCCTTTTTTATGGAAATCTTCTTAAATCTGCTGCTGAGCACCTTTTTAGTGGTTGCAGCAATTCATCTTGCGGAAAAATTGGCAATAATTTTTCTTGACTTGTGCGCGCCGAATCACAAGAATCCAGATTCCGCTGTAGAGGGACTGCCAGAAGCAGACCCGCTAAGCAGATCATGAGGCGCACACCCGCGCCGACTTGTAACACCCCGCAACGCGTTACCTCGCGCTGGGTGGGAAGGCCCGCAACACACCAGGGCACTCCCAATACTTGCTCAGTCAGTGCTGACGTTCGCTCATGCTCTGCTTGGCAGTAAACCTATTAAGACCCGCTCAGTGAGGGCGGTATTCTGGCGTTTTAGAGGTGAACAACGTGGAGCTTTTATCTGGCGCTGAGATGGTCGTCCGCTTCTTGCGTGACGAAGGCGTTAAGCACATCTACGGGTACCCTGGTGGTGCTCTCCTTCATGTTTACGATGCCCTGTTCAAGGAACCGGAAGTCCAGCACATCCTGGTCCGCCACGAGCAGGCTGCCACCCATATGGCGGACGGTTACGCCCGTGCCACCGGCAAGGCCGGCGTGGTACTGGTGACTTCCGGCCCGGGCGCGACCAATGCCATCACCGGCATTGCCACCGCCTACATGGATTCCATTCCGATGGTCATCCTGTCTGGCCAGGTGCCCAGCACCATGGTCGGCACCGACGCGTTCCAGGAAACCGACATGATCGGTATCTCCCGGCCGATCGTGAAGCACAGCTTCATGATCAAGCACGCTTCGGAAATCCCCGAAGTCCTGAAAAAAGCCTTCTATCTTGCGCAGTCCGGCCGTCCCGGCCCGGTAGTGGTCGACATTCCAAAAGATATGACCAACCCGGCCGAGAAGTTCGAGTACATCTACCCGAAAAAGGTCAAGCTGCGTTCGTATAGCCCGGCTGTTCGTGGTCACTCCGGGCAGATCCGCAAGGCGGCCGAGATGCTCCTGGCGGCCAAGCGCCCGATCGTCTACTCCGGCGGTGGCGTGATCCTCGGCGGCGGCTCCGAAGCCCTCACCGAAATCGCCAGGACGCTGAACCTGCCGGTCACCAACACCCTGATGGGCCTCGGAGGCTTCCCGGGCACCGATCGCCAGTTCCTCGGCATGCTCGGCATGCACGGCAGCTACACCGCCAACATGGCCATGCACCACGCCGACGTGATCTTCGCCGTCGGTGCGCGTTTCGACGACCGCGTGGTCAACGGCCCGGCCAAGTTCTGCCCGAACGCCAAGATCATTCACATCGACATCGACCCAGCGTCGATCTCCAAGATGATCAAGGCCGACGTGCCGATCGTCGGCCCGGTCGAGAGCGTGTTGAGCGAGATGCTCACCATCCTCAAGGAAATCGGCGAGCAGCCTGACAAGGCGGCGCTGGATGCCTGGTGGAAGCAGATCGACGAATGGCGCGGCGACGGTGCGCTGTTCCCCTACGACAAGGGCGACGGCAACCTCATCAAACCGCAACAGGTGATCGAGACCCTGTGCGAAGTGACCAACGGCGATGCCTTCGTCACCTCCGACGTGGGCCAGCACCAGATGTTCGCGGCGCAGTACTACCGCTTCAACAAACCCAACCGCTGGATCAACTCCGGTGGCCTGGGCACCATGGGCTTCGGTTTCCCGGCGGCCATGGGCGTCAAGCTCAACTTCCCCGACCAGGACGTGGCCTGCGTTACCGGTGAAGGCAGCATCCAGATGAACATCCAGGAGCTGTCCACCTGCATGCAGTACGGCCTGCCGGTGAAGATCGTCAACCTGAACAACGGTGTGCTGGGCATGGTCCGCCAATGGCAGGACATGGCCTACAACGGTCGCCACTCGCACTCCTACGTCGAGTCGCTGCCGGACTTCGTCAAGCTGGCCGAGGCCTATGGCCATGTGGGCATCCGCATCACCAGCCTGAAAGACCTCAAGCCGAAGCTGGAAGAGGCTTTCGCGATGAAGGACCGCCTGGTGTTCATCGACATCGCGGTCGACCGGACCGAGCACGTCTATCCGATGCAGATCAAGGACGGCTCGATGCGTGACATGTGGCTGAGCAAGACGGAGCGTACCTGATATGCGGCACATCATCTCTTTGCTGCTGGAAAACGAACCCGGTGCCTTGTCTCGCGTGGTCGGCCTGTTCTCCCAGCGCAACTACAACATTGAAAGCCTGACCGTGGCACCGACCGAAGACCCGACCCTGTCGCGTCTGACGCTGACCACTGTTGGCCATGACGAGGTGATCGAGCAGATCACCAAGAACCTGAACAAGCTGGTCGAAGTGGTCAAGCTTGTCGACCTGTCGGAAAGCGCCCACATCGAGCGCGAACTGATGCTGGTCAAGGTCAAGGCCACTGGTGCCCAGCGCGCCGAAATCAAGCGCACCACGGATATCTTCCGTGGCCAGATCGTCGACGTGACCGCCAGCGTGTACACCGTGCAACTGAGCGGCACCAGCGACAAGCTGGACAGCTTCATCCAGGCCATCGGCACCGCATCGATTCTCGAAACCGTGCGCAGTGGCGTCACCGGCATTGCCCGTGGCGACAAAGTGCTCAGCATCTAACTTCAAAAACTAGCGATGGCTCCGCTGGGGCCGAGATATAACAGGGGTATTTCATGAAAGTTTTCTACGATAAAGACTGCGACCTTTCCATCATCCAGGGCAAGAAAGTCGCCATCATCGGTTACGGTTCGCAAGGTCACGCCCAGGCGTGCAACCTGAAGGACTCCGGTGTGGACGTTACCGTCGGTCTGCGTAAAGGTTCGGCTACCGTTGCCAAGGCAGAAGCCCACGGCCTGAAAGTGGCTGACGTGGCTACCGCCGTCGCCGCTGCCGACCTGGTCATGATCCTCACCCCGGACGAATTCCAGGGCCAGCTGTACAAGAACGAGATCGAGCCGAACATCAAGAAGGGCGCCACCCTGGCCTTCTCCCACGGCTTCTCGATCCACTACAACCAGGTCGTTCCGCGTGCCGACCTCGACGTGATCATGATCGCGCCGAAGGCTCCGGGCCACACCGTGCGCTCCGAGTTCGTCAAGGGCGGTGGTATCCCTGACCTGATCGCCATCTACCAGGACGCCTCGGGCAACGCCAAGAACGTCGCCCTGTCCTACGCCGCTGGCGTCGGTGGCGGCCGTACCGGCATCATCGAAACCACCTTCAAGGACGAGACCGAAACCGACCTGTTCGGTGAGCAGGCCGTTCTGTGCGGCGGTACCGTCGAGCTGGTCAAGGCCGGTTTCGAAACCCTGGTCGAAGCGGGCTACGCCCCGGAAATGGCCTACTTCGAGTGCCTGCACGAGTTGAAGCTGATCGTCGACCTCATGTACGAAGGCGGTATCGCCAACATGAACTACTCGATCTCCAACAACGCCGAGTACGGTGAGTACGTCACCGGCCCTGAAGTCATCAACGAAGAATCCCGCAAGGCCATGCGCAATGCCCTCAAGCGCATCCAGGACGGCGAGTACGCGAAGATGTTCATCAGCGAAGGCGCCACCAACTATCCTTCGATGACCGCCAAGCGCCGCAACAACGCCGCCCACGGCATCGAAATCATCGGCGAGCAACTGCGTTCGATGATGCCGTGGATCTCGGCCAACAAGATCGTCGACAAGACCAAGAACTGAGTCTTGCGTCGATAAATGAAAAACGCGGCTTCGGCCGCGTTTTTTCGTTTGCGCGGTCAGCTTCTGGTATAAAGCGACCAGTGGCTCGCTGTTAGAACGGTTTTGCCGAGCCCATGTCGAACATATTCCACCCTGTTGCAAGGTACTTTTCATGAGCGAACGTCCCGAAGAGCCGAACAAGCCCTCCGACGCCGAAAGCCTGCTACCTGTCGATGAGCACGTTGAAGAAGGTCACGACGCCGAAGGGCGCAAGGTGCGTCACCGCGGTATCTATCTGCTGCCCAACCTGTTCACCACCGCGAACCTGTTCGCCGGCTTCTATTCCATCATCAGCTCGATGAGCGCGCAGAGCGCCCTGAGCGCGGGTGATCCACGGGAGGCGAGCAAGTATTTCGCCTTCGCCGCCATCGCGATCTTCGTCGCCATGGTCCTCGACGGCCTCGATGGTCGCGTGGCCCGCATGACCAATACGCAAAGCGCCTTCGGTGCCGAGTACGACTCGCTGTCGGACATGGTCGCCTTCGGCGTGGCGCCGGCGTTGCTGGCGTTCGGCTGGGCCCTGGGCGACATGGGCAAGGTCGGCTGGATGGTCGCCTTCATCTATGTGGCTGGCGCTGCGCTGCGCCTGGCACGCTTCAATACCCAGGTCGGCACCGCCGACAAGCGTTACTTCATCGGCCTGGCCAGCCCGGCGGCGGCCGGCGTGGTGGCCGGTACCGTCTGGGCGTTCAGCGACTACGGCATCCAGGGCTCCAAGCTGTCGTTCCTGGTGGCGCTGCTGGTGGCAGCCGCGGGCATGCTGATGGTCAGCAACATCAAGTACAACAGCTTCAAGGAACTCGACCTCAAGGGCCGCGTGCCCTTTGTCGCGATCCTGGCCGTGGTGCTGGTGTTCGCCGTGGTGTTCAGCGACCCGCCGCGCATCCTGCTGCTGATCTTCCTCGCCTATGCCGCGTCGGGGCCGATCCAGTTCCTGTTGCGGGCGCGCCGTCGTAAATCCTGACAAGGATTTAATCGCGGAATAACCTGCCGGCTCCATAGTCTTACGTGTACATCAGTTACCCGTACTGTGGAGCCGCCATGCTCATCAAGCTTCCCCGATCCAGCGACTGCAAGTCGTCCGAGATCACCCCCGAAGATTTCTACCTCTCCCGTCGCACGCTGCTGGGCGCCAGCCTTGCAGGTGCAGCCCTGGGTGCTTTGCCCCGGTTGGGCGCCGCGGCGGAGGTTTCCCGCTATGCCGATGTCGAGGCGGGCAGCGCGCCGGGCTGGTTCACCGATAAGCTCGGCGCCACGCGCTGGCAGGCGGTTACCGTCAGCGGTGAGGCGATCACGCCGTTCAAGGACGCCACCCACTACAACAACTTCTACGAGTTCGGGCCCGACAAGGGCGATCCGGCGGCCAATGCCGGCAGCCTGAAGACCGAGCCCTGGAGCCTGGTGGTGGATGGCGAGGTGGCCAAGCCCGGGCGCTATGCGCTGGAGGACTTCGTCAAGCCTTACCAGCTTGAGGAGCGGATCTACCGCCTGCGCTGCGTGGAGGCCTGGTCGATGGTGATTCCCTGGTTGGGCTTCCCCTTGGCTCAGGTGCTCAAGCAGGTCGAGCCAACCTCGAAAGCGCGCTATATCCGTTTCGAAACCCTGGAAGACCCCAAGAGCATGCCCGGCCAGCGGTCCGGTTTCGCCCTGATCGACTGGCCCTATGTCGAGGGTCTGCGCCTGGATGAGGCGATGAACCCGCTGGCGATTCTGGCGGTGGGCATGTATGGCCGTGAGCTGCCCAACCAGAATGGCGCGCCGCTGCGCCTGGTGGTGCCATGGAAGTACGGATTCAAGAGCATCAAGTCGATCGTGCGCATCAGCCTGGTGGCGGAGCAGCCGCAGACCACCTGGCAGGGGCTGGCGCCGGACGAGTACGGCTTCTATGCCAACGTCAACCCGACGGTCGACCACCCACGCTGGACCCAGGCCCGGGAGCGTCGCCTGCCCAGCGGGCTGTTCAGTCCCAATGTGCGCGATACGCTGATGTTTAACGGCTACGCCGATGAAGTGGCGTCGCTGTATACCGGCCTCGACCTGCGGAAGAACTACTGATGCGTTATCCCTGGCTGCGCCTGGCGATCTTCGTGAGCGGCTGCCTGTTCCCCGTATGGTGGTTGTACGAGGCGGCCATGGGGCTGCTCGGGCCGGATCCGGGCAAGATCATGGTGGACCGTCTTGGCCTGGGGGCGCTGGTCTTCCTGTTGATCACCCTGAGCATGACGCCGCTGCAGCGGCTGACGGGGTGGTCGGGATGGATCGTGGTGCGGCGTCAGCTGGGGTTGTGGTGCTTTGCTTATATAGTGCTGCACATGACGGCGTACATGGTGTTCATCCTGGGGCTGGATTGGGGGCAGTTCGGGGTGGAGTTGCGCAAGCGGCCCTACATCATTGTCGGCGCCTTGGGTTTTCTTGGCCTGCTGGCGCTGGCGGTCACTTCCAACCGGTATAGCCAGCGGCGTCTTGGCGCGCGGTGGAAGAAGCTGCACCGGCTGGTCTATGTGATTCTCGGGTTGGGGCTGTTGCACTTCCTGTGGATCGTGCGCTCGGACCTGAAGGAGTGGGCGGTGTATGCCGCTGTTGGGGTTTTCCTTCTGGTGCTGCGCATTCCCCCGGTGTGGCGGCGTGTTCCACGATTGGTCGGGCGGGGGAGGGCGGTTTGAGGGTCGGTTGGGAATGGGGTTGGTGTTGTTAGGTGCCTGTCTTGGGATTGTGTTGTGTGTGCGAGGTGTTCGCCTTGGGGTTGCGTTGTGTTCCAGAGGTGTTCGCCGTGGGTTCTCTGGCGCCTATGAGATCGAGCGCCGCCCGCGCGGCGCATCGCGGCACAAGGCCGCTCCTACATCTGTTTCGGGCCAGTCAATCCTGTTCCATTTCTTGGTACGCCTTGTGGGTACGACGCGGTTTCAGCGTGGGCACCACTGCCGCCTCACCTGTCTCAAGACATGCTCCAAGGCTGACAACCATGGCCTGACAGGTTCGGCACGTTGCAACAAATAATGAAATGGCTACCCCCGCCCCACCCTGTGTCAGCCCTCTAAGCTTTCACAGGGTGCCTATCGGAGTGCAACGCCATGAACACTGTCGCCATCATCGCCATCGACCTGGGAAAGTTGAGCTTCCATGTACACGCTCAGGATGATCGGGGTCATGAGCTCTATCACCGCAGGTTCAACCGTGAGTCACTCATCCGCCACCTTGCCAATCTTGCGCCCTGTACGGTGGCGATGGAGGCCTGTGGTGGCTCTCATTTCATGGCGCGAGAGGTGACGAGACAGGGTCATACGCCCAAACTTATTCCCGCACAGTTCGTTCGCCCCTACGTGAAAAGCAACAAGAATGACTTTGCCGATGCTGCCGCTATCGGTGAGGCGGCAACCCGCGATCAGATGCGCTTCGTGCCTCCCAAAACCGAGGCCCAGCAGGCGCTGGCGATGCTCAATTCACTGCGCGACAGCTTCATCAGAGACCGTACTGCCACCATGAACCGCATCCACGCTTATTTGCTCGAGGTGGGGGTCAGTTTGGCACCCACCTTCAAGGCGGTCCGGGAGCTCCCCATTCTGCTGGACGACAGTACCTTCTCACCGTTGATCAAGAAGCTGTTGCTGGACCTACATGCCCACTTCCGCTATCTCGATGATCGGATCAAGGCTCTAGACAAGGAAGTGCATAGCCAGGCCGTTAGCGATGATCTTGCTTCCCGTTTGATGTCGATACCTTGTATTGGCCCGATCACCGCTACCGCCCTGGCTGCGGAATTGGGTGATGGTAAGCAGTTCCGCTGTGGGCGAAATTATTCAGCCTCCATAGGCCTGGTTCCCAGGCAGCACACGACAGGCGGCAAACCTTGCCTGGGGCGAATCAGCAAGCGGGGCGACGGCAATCAGCGACGACTGCTGATCCAGTGCGCGAGGGTCTATCTGATTGGGCTGGAGCGCAAAACCGGCAAGCTGGCGGACTGGGTACGTGGCTTGCTACGTGTTCACCACCCCAACCTGGTGGTGTGCGCTATCGCCAACAAACTGGCCCGAATCGCCTGGGCCATCACGGCACACCACAGCGAATTTGATGCAGGGTCAAGCGCCATGAACGCTTGACCCTGCAGACACACGAGTAACAACCCACCTGGTTTTGCGATGCTGCACACAGATGACGTGAACGGTATACCGGCCTGGCGATCAACCTGAGCTCCTACTCGGCTTCAGAAGCCGAACAAATATCTAGGCTCGTCGGGCGCGATTTTCATCGAGGCGCGGGACCAACCTCCCACACGACGCCGTATAGATTGACGCAAACCAAACTCACGCACATCTCAGTACAGTATTGCAGAAATGGGGGTAACCATAGATGTAGGAGCGGCCTTGTGCCGCGATGCGCCGCGCGGGCGGCGCTCGATCTGATAGGCGCTGCAAGGCTCTCGGCGAACACTTGGTGGCCCCGGCATGGTCTTTCCCCCCCGATATTTCACTTTAATGAAATTAACGGTTGACGCTCTCTCAGATCCCCTTATAATGCGCCCCACTTCCAGCGACATCGGAACAAAAAACTCCTTGAATATCAAAGAGTTGATTGTTGAAGAGGGTGGCGGAGGTGCTTCGGTCTCACGATCGGCAGCGGTGAAAAAGGCAGTTGACAGCAGGTTGTAACGCTGTATGATTCGCCTCCCGCTACGAGAGATCGCAGCGAGTCAAGTATTTGAAGTGAAACGAAAAACTTCAAAATAAACGCTTGACACGAAATGAGGAAAGCGTAGAATGCGCGCCTCGGTTGAGACGAAAGGCTCTTAACCAAACGCTCTTTAACAAATTGAATCAAGCAATTCGTGTGGGTGCTTGTGAGTATGGACTGATAGTCGCCAAGATTATCAGCATCACAAGTGGCCATGCGAGAAATCACATAGTCATTTGAGATTGCTGAGCCAAGTTTAGGGTTTCTTAAAAACCCAAGCAGTATTGAACTGAAGAGTTTGATCATGGCTCAGATTGAACGCTGGCGGCAGGCCTAACACATGCAAGTCGAGCGGATGACGGGAGCTTGCTCCTTGATTCAGCGGCGGACGGGTGAGTAATGCCTAGGAATCTGCCTGGTAGTGGGGGACAACGTTTCGAAAGGAACGCTAATACCGCATACGTCCTACGGGAGAAAGCAGGGGACCTTCGGGCCTTGCGCTATCAGATGAGCCTAGGTCGGATTAGCTAGTAGGTGAGGTAATGGCTCACCTAGGCGACGATCCGTAACTGGTCTGAGAGGATGATCAGTCACACTGGAACTGAGACACGGTCCAGACTCCTACGGGAGGCAGCAGTGGGGAATATTGGACAATGGGCGAAAGCCTGATCCAGCCATGCCGCGTGTGTGAAGAAGGTCTTCGGATTGTAAAGCACTTTAAGTTGGGAGGAAGGGTTGTACGTTAATACCGTGCAATTTTGACGTTACCGACAGAATAAGCACCGGCTAACTCTGTGCCAGCAGCCGCGGTAATACAGAGGGTGCAAGCGTTAATCGGAATTACTGGGCGTAAAGCGCGCGTAGGTGGTTTGTTAAGTTGGATGTGAAAGCCCCGGGCTCAACCTGGGAACTGCATCCAAAACTGGCAAGCTAGAGTACGGTAGAGGGTGGTGGAATTTCCTGTGTAGCGGTGAAATGCGTAGATATAGGAAGGAACACCAGTGGCGAAGGCGACCACCTGGACTGATACTGACACTGAGGTGCGAAAGCGTGGGGAGCAAACAGGATTAGATACCCTGGTAGTCCACGCCGTAAACGATGTCAACTAGCCGTTGGAATCCTTGAGATTTTAGTGGCGCAGCTAACGCATTAAGTTGACCGCCTGGGGAGTACGGCCGCAAGGTTAAAACTCAAATGAATTGACGGGGGCCCGCACAAGCGGTGGAGCATGTGGTTTAATTCGAAGCAACGCGAAGAACCTTACCAGGCCTTGACATGCAGAGAACTTTCCAGAGATGGATTGGTGCCTTCGGGAACTCTGACACAGGTGCTGCATGGCTGTCGTCAGCTCGTGTCGTGAGATGTTGGGTTAAGTCCCGTAACGAGCGCAACCCTTGTCCTTAGTTACCAGCACGTAATGGTGGGCACTCTAAGGAGACTGCCGGTGACAAACCGGAGGAAGGTGGGGATGACGTCAAGTCATCATGGCCCTTACGGCCTGGGCTACACACGTGCTACAATGGTCGGTACAGAGGGTTGCCAAGCCGCGAGGTGGAGCTAATCTCACAAAACCGATCGTAGTCCGGATCGCAGTCTGCAACTCGACTGCGTGAAGTCGGAATCGCTAGTAATCGCAAATCAGAATGTTGCGGTGAATACGTTCCCGGGCCTTGTACACACCGCCCGTCACACCATGGGAGTGGGTTGCACCAGAAGTAGCTAGTCTAACCTTCGGGAGGACGGTTACCACGGTGTGATTCATGACTGGGGTGAAGTCGTAACAAGGTAGCCGTAGGGGAACCTGCGGCTGGATCACCTCCTTAATCGAAGACATCAGCCTGCTGATGAGCTCCCACACGAATTGCTTGATTCATGATGTAAAGACGATGCGACCTGTTATATAGGTCTGTAGCTCAGTTGGTTAGAGCGCACCCCTGATAAGGGTGAGGTCGGCAGTTCAAATCTGCCCAGACCTACCATTTATTGGTACTACCTGGTTCGGCTGGTCAAATGGGGCCATAGCTCAGCTGGGAGAGCGCCTGCCTTGCACGCAGGAGGTCAGCGGTTCGATCCCGCTTGGCTCCACCACTCTTCAGGTTTCGCACTGCTCAGAACTTAGAAATGAACATTCGTTGATGAATGTTGATTTCTGACTTTTGTCAGATCGTTCTTTAAAAATTCGGATATGTGATAGAAATAGACTGATTACCAGTTTCACTGCTGGTGGATCAGGCTAAGGTAAAATTTGTGAGTTCTGCTCGAAAGAGCGACGTGCGAATTTTCGGCGAATGTCGTCTTCACAGTATAACCAGATTGCTTGGGGTTATATGGTCAAGTGAAGAAGCGCATACGGTGGATGCCTTGGCAGTCAGAGGCGATGAAAGACGTGGTAGCCTGCGATAAGCTTTGGGGAGTCGGCAAACAGACTGTGATCCAGAGATCTCTGAATGGGGGAACCCAGCCAGCATAAGCTGGTTATCTTGTACTGAATACATAGGTGCAAGAGGCGAACCAGGGGAACTGAAACATCTAAGTACCCTGAGGAAAAGAAATCAACCGAGATTCCCTTAGTAGTGGCGAGCGAACGGGGACCAGCCCTTAAGCTGGTTTGAGATTAGTGGAACGCTCTGGAAAGTGCGGCCATAGTGGGTGATAGCCCCGTACACGAAAATCTCTTGCCAGTGAAATCGAGTAGGACGGAGCACGAGAAACTTTGTCTGAACATGGGGGGACCATCCTCCAAGGCTAAATACTACTGACTGACCGATAGTGAACCAGTACCGTGAGGGAAAGGCGAAAAGAACCCCGGAGAGGGGAGTGAAATAGAACCTGAAACCGTATGCGTACAAGCAGTGGGAGCCTACTTTGTTAGGTGACTGCGTACCTTTTGTATAATGGGTCAGCGACTTATATTCAGTGGCGAGCTTAACCGAATAGGGGAGGCGTAGCGAAAGCGAGTCTTAATAGGGCGCTTTAGTCGCTGGGTATAGACCCGAAACCGGGCGATCTATCCATGGGCAGGTTGAAGGTTAGGTAACACTGACTGGAGGACCGAACCGACTACCGTTGAAAAGTTAGCGGATGACCTGTGGATCGGAGTGAAAGGCTAATCAAGCTCGGAGATAGCTGGTTCTCCTCGAAAGCTATTTAGGTAGCGCCTCATGTATCACTGTAGGGGGTAGAGCACTGTTTCGGCTAGGGGGTCATCCCGACTTACCAAACCGATGCAAACTCCGAATACCTACAAGTGCCGAGCATGGGAGACACACGGCGGGTGCTAACGTCCGTCGTGAAAAGGGAAACAACCCAGACCGTCAGCTAAGGTCCCAAAGTCATGGTTAAGTGGGAAACGATGTGGGAAGGCTTAGACAGCTAGGAGGTTGGCTTAGAAGCAGCCACCCTTTAAAGAAAGCGTAATAGCTCACTAGTCGAGTCGGCCTGCGCGGAAGATGTAACGGGGCTCAAACCATGCACCGAAGCTACGGGTATCATCTTATGATGATGCGGTAGAGGAGCGTTCTGTAAGCCTGTGAAGGTGAGTTGAGAAGCTTGCTGGAGGTATCAGAAGTGCGAATGCTGACATGAGTAACGACAATGCGAGTGAAAAACTCGCACGCCGAAAGACCAAGGTTTCCTGCGCAACGTTAATCGACGCAGGGTTAGTCGGTCCCTAAGGCGAGGCTGAAAAGCGTAGTCGATGGAAAACAGGTTAATATTCCTGTACTTCCAGTTATTGCGATGGAGGGACGGAGAAGGCTAGGCCAGCTTGGCGTTGGTTGTCCAAGTTTAAGGTGGTAGGCTGAGATCTTAGGCAAATCCGGGATCTCAAGGCCGAGAGCTGATGACGAGTGCTCTTTAGAGCGCGAAGTGGTTGATGCCATGCTTCCAAGAAAAGCTCCTAAGCTTCAGATAACTGGGAACCGTACCCCAAACCGACACAGGTGGTTAGGTAGAGAATACCAAGGCGCTTGAGAGAACTCGGGTGAAGGAACTAGGCAAAATGGCACCGTAACTTCGGGAGAAGGTGCGCCGGTGAGGGTGAAGCACTTGCTGCGTAAGCCCACGCCGGTCGAAGATACCAGGCCGCTGCGACTGTTTATTAAAAACACAGCACTCTGCAAACACGAAAGTGGACGTATAGGGTGTGACGCCTGCCCGGTGCCGGAAGGTTAATTGATGGGGTTAGCGCAAGCGAAGCTCTTGATCGAAGCCCCGGTAAACGGCGGCCGTAACTATAACGGTCCTAAGGTAGCGAAATTCCTTGTCGGGTAAGTTCCGACCTGCACGAATGGCGTAACGATGGCGGCGCTGTCTCCACCCGAGACTCAGTGAAATTGAAATCGCTGTGAAGATGCAGTGTATCCGCGGCTAGACGGAAAGACCCCGTGAACCTTTACTATAGCTTTGCACTGGACTTTGAGCTTGCTTGTGTAGGATAGGTGGGAGGCTTTGAAGTGGGGACGCCAGTTCTCATGGAGCCATCCTTGAAATACCACCCTGGCAACCTTGAGGTTCTAACTCAGGTCCGTTATCCGGATCGAGGACAGTGTATGGTGGGTAGTTTGACTGGGGCGGTCTCCTCCCAAAGAGTAACGGAGGAGTACGAAGGTGCGCTCAGACCGGTCGGAAATCGGTCGTAGAGTATAAAGGCAAAAGCGCGCTTGACTGCGAGACACACACGTCGAGCAGGTACGAAAGTAGGTCTTAGTGATCCGGTGGTTCTGTATGGAAGGGCCATCGCTCAACGGATAAAAGGTACTCCGGGGATAACAGGCTGATACCGCCCAAGAGTTCATATCGACGGCGGTGTTTGGCACCTCGATGTCGGCTCATCACATCCTGGGGCTGAAGCCGGTCCCAAGGGTATGGCTGTTCGCCATTTAAAGTGGTACGCGAGCTGGGTTTAGAACGTCGTGAGACAGTTCGGTCCCTATCTGCCGTGGACGTTTGAGATTTGAGAGGGGCTGCTCCTAGTACGAGAGGACCGGAGTGGACGAACCTCTGGTGTTCCGGTTGTCACGCCAGTGGCATTGCCGGGTAGCTATGTTCGGAAGAGATAACCGCTGAAAGCATCTAAGCGGGAAACTTGCCTCAAGATGAGATCTCACTGGAGCCTTGAGCTCCCTGAAGGGCCGTCGAAGACTACGACGTTGATAGGTTGGGTGTGTAAGCGCTGTGAGGCGTTGAGCTAACCAATACTAATTGCCCGTGAGGCTTGACCATATAACACCCAAGCAATTTGCGCCGAGGCCAAATTGTGGTGGTGAAGACGAAAGAACCGAAAGTTCGCGACAAACCACAAATATCGCATATCCGAATTGGCTGGAGTATCCATCTGGATGTTCTGGCAACAGAATTTCTTGACGACTATAGAGCATTGGAACCACCTGATCCCATCCCGAACTCAGCAGTGAAACGATGCATCGCCGATGGTAGTGTGGGGTTTCCCCATGTGAGAGTAGGTCATCGTCAAGATTCATTTCGCAAAACCCCTATCTGCGCGAGCAGGTAGGGGTTTTGTCTTTTCCGCGTTCCCAAATAAACACAGTCTCCCCCTGTAGGAGCGGCCTTGCGCCGCGAAAGGGCCGCAACGCGGCCCCGGCGATATCAGCGTGATGCACAAACCCCGGGGCCGCTACGCAGCCCTTTCGCGGCACAAGGCCGCTCCTACAGGGAGGGCGATTCGCTTGCGGAAAATGTGACCCGGCTACCGATACAGTTCCTCATAATGGCCATCTCCCACAATTCGAGTCGGAACACTAGAATAGAGCCGACGCATCCATTCAGAATGCCTTTATGCCCAACCCTGTCGATCCCGAAGCGCTCGCGCAGATGCCGCTGGACGAACTCGTGGCCTGCCACGAGTGCGACCTGCTGATGCGCAAGACCACGCTGCAAAATGACGAGAAGGCCCAGTGCCCGCGCTGCGGCTACGAGCTGTATGCCCATCGCCACAACCTGATCAACCGCAGCCTGGCCCTGGTCCTGACCGCGTTGCTGCTGTACGTGCCGGCCAACTTCCTGCCGATCATGCAGTTGCACCTGCTCGGCCAGACCTCCGACGACACCGTCTGGAGCGGTGTGCTTGGTCTGTACAACTCAGAGATGCGCGGCATCGCCGTGGTGGTGTTCCTGTGCAGCATGGCCATCCCCTTGCTCAAGCTGCTTTGCCAGCTGATGGTGCTGCTGAGCATCCGCCTGGATATCGGCCGCAGCTACGGCCTGCTGATCTATCGTATCTATCACCACCTGCGTGAGTGGGGCATGCTCGAGGTCTACTTCATGGGCGTGCTGGTGGCCATCGTCAAGCTGGTCGACCTGGCTGAACTGAGTATCGGCCTGGGCCTGTTCTGCTTCATCAGCCTGTTGCTGGTGCAGGTATGGCTCGAGGTGGTCATGTCGCCGCACCAGATCTGGGTGGCCTTGTCGGGGGAGGATGTCCATGCGGGCGATTGATGCAGGCATCCTGGTCTGCAACGAATGTCACGAGCTCAATCGCCAGGAGCCGGACAGCACCTCGCAGACCTGCACCCGCTGCGGCGCGGTGGTGCATGCCCGGCGCCCGAACAGCATCGTGCGCACCTGGGCGCTGCTGATCACGGCGATGGTGCTCTACATCCCGGCCAACGTGCTGCCGATCATGACTGTCAGCGCGCTCGGCCAGGGCAGTCCGGACACCATCATGTCCGGCGTCATCACCTTGATGAAGCATGGCATGCTGCCGATCGCCGCGGTGGTGTTCATCGCCAGCATCCTGGTGCCGACCTTCAAGCTGGTCGGCATCGCCCTGCTGCTGTACTCGGTGCAGCGCCACCAGCCGCTCTCGGCGCGCCAGCGCATCCTGATGTACCGCTTCATCGAATTCATCGGCCGCTGGTCGATGCTGGACATCTTCGTCATCGCCATCCTGGTGGCGGTGGTGAATTTCGGCCGCATCGCCAGTGTCGAAGCCAATCTGGGCGCCGTCGCCTTCGCCACCGTGGTGATCCTGACAATGCTCGCCGCTTTAACTTTCGATCCCCGACTGATCTGGGACAACACGGAGTCGGATGACGACCATGAGTGATTTGCCTACGGCTAAAACCCGCCCCGCTTCGAACTGGTCGGCTATCTGGATCCTGCCGTTGATTGCCTTGGCGATTGGCGGCTGGCTGGCCTGGAAGGCCTACAGCGATGCCGGTATCGAGATCCAGGTGCGCTTCGAGAGTGGCGAGGGCATCGTCGCCAACAAGACCGAGGTCATCTACAAGGGCATGTCGGTGGGCAAGGTCGTCGCCCTGGTGCTGGATGACAAGGGGGAAAACCGCGGGGTGGTCGCCACCATCGAGATGCGCAAGGAGGCAGGGCCGCACCTGACCAAGGGCACGCGATTCTGGCTGGTGAAGCCAAGCGTCAGCCTGGCGGGCATTACGGGACTGGAGACGCTGGTGTCGGGTAACTACATCGCCGTCGATCCGGGGGAGGGCGAGCAGACCAAGCGTTTCACCGCGCTCAAGGAGGCCCCGCCGCTGTCCGATAGCGAGCCGGGTTTGCATCTTGTCCTCAAGGCCGAGCGCCTGGGCTCGCTCAATCGTGACAGCCCGGTGTTCTACAAGCAGATCCAGGTGGGCCGGGTGAAGAGCTATCGCCTTTCCGAGGACCAGGGCACGGTGGAGATCAAGGTGTTCATCGCCCCGGCCTACGCCAGCCTGGTGCGCAAGCACACGCGGTTCTGGAACGCCAGCGGGGTCAGCATCGACGCCGACCTGTCCGGGGTCAAGGTGCGTACCGAGTCGCTGTCGAGCATCGTCGCCGGCGGTATCGCCTTTGCCACGCCGGAAAACCGCAAGGACAGCCCGCCCACCGATCCGAGCCTGCCGTTCCGCCTGTACGAAGACTTCGACGCCGCCCAGGCCGGCATCCGGGTCAAGGTCAAGCTCAGTGACTTCGAGGGGCTGCAGAAGGGCCGCACGCCGGTGCTGTACAAAGGTATCCAGGTGGGAACGCTGAAGGAACTGAAAGTCGAAGGCGACCTCTCCACTGCCATGGCCGAGCTGACCCTCGATCCGCTGGCCGAAGACTACCTGGTCGAAGGCACCCAGTTCTGGGTGGTCAAGCCGTCCATTTCGCTTGCCGGCATCACCGGCCTCGAGGCGTTGGTGAAGGGCAACTACATTGCCGTACGCCCGGGTGAGCCAGGTGCCAAGCCGCTGCGCGAGTTCGAGGCGCGCCCTAAGGCGCCGCCGCTGGACCTCAAGGCGCCAGGCCGGCACATGGTGCTGTTCGCCGATACTCTGGGCTCGCTGGAAGTGGGCAGCCCGGTGATGTATCGCCAGGTGCGCGTGGGTAGCGTGCAGAGCTACCAGTTCGCCCGCAACAGCAAGCGCATCCTGATCGGGGTGCACATCGAGAAGGAATACGAGAACCTGGTCAACGGCTCCTCGCGCTTCTGGAATGCCAGTGGCATCACCCTGACCGGCGGCCTCTCGGGGATCCAGGTCAAGAGCGAGTCGTTGCAGACGCTGATGGCCGGTGGCATCGCCTTCGATACGCCGAAACCGGATGTGCCGCTCAAGCGCCGCATTCCGCGTTTCCGCCTGCATGAAAGCCAGGATGCGGCCAACCGTGCCGGTACCCTGGTCACCATCCGCGTGGAGCGCGCCGAGGGCCTGAAACCGGGCACGCCAATCCGCTTCCGTGGGCTGGATGTGGGCAGTGTCGAGAGTGTCGACCTGACCGCCGACCTGCAGGCCGTGGTGCTGCGTGCACGGATCACCCAGGCGGCCGAGCGCATCGCCCGTGCCGGCACCCAGTTCTGGGTGGTCAAGCCAGCCTTGGGCCTGGTGCGTACCCAGAACCTCGACACGCTGATCGGCGGCCAGTACCTGGAGGTGCTGCCGGCGCTCAAGGACAAGGGGCCGCAGCGTGACTTCATCGCCCTGAGCGATGCGCCGGAAGTAAAAGGCGAGGAGGTCGGCCTGCCGCTGACCCTGAGCGCGGCGCGCCGTGGCTCGATCAAGCCGGGCGTGCCGGTGACCTACCGCGAGGTCACGGTCGGCAGGGTCACCGGCTTCGAGCTGGGCCAGACCGCCGACCGGGTACTTATCC
This sequence comes from Pseudomonas sp. RtIB026, assembly GCF_016861355.2. NCBI lineage: Bacteria > Pseudomonadati > Pseudomonadota > Gammaproteobacteria > Pseudomonadales > Pseudomonadaceae > Pseudomonas > Pseudomonas sp. RtIB026. Next base: position 1,528,579 of record NZ_AP023348.2, read on the forward strand.
ACATCCTGATCGAGCCGCGTTACGCCGGGTTGGTGCGCGGCGGCAGCCGCTTCTGGAACAGCAGCGGCTTCGGCTTCGACTGGGGCCTGTTCAAGGGCGCCACGGTGCGCACCGAGTCGGTGGAGACCCTGATCGAGGGTGGGATCGCCTTCGCCACGCCGGATGGCGAGCAGATGGGCAACCCGGCGCGGCCGCAGCAGACCTTCGCCTTGTTCGACAAGGCCGAGGATGCCTGGCTGGAGTGGGCACCGAAGATCCAGATCGGCAAGTGATGCATGCCGGGCCGCCTGCCTGGGTGGCCCTGCTGTGCGGGAGGGCGCAGGCCAGCCATGAAACCCATCCACCTCACCCTGGTCTGCCACGCCCGCACCGAGGCGCAGCGGGTGGGCCGCTTCGCGTTCGATGACGAGCCGCTGCGTGATCCTGTGGCGCTTCTATCGACAACCGCCCAGTGCCTCACTGCGCCGGAGCTGCGTGCCCGACAGACGGCCGAGGGCCTGAGCGCGACTGTCGATGAGGGACTGCGCGACTGCGATCTGGGCAAGTGGAAGGGGCTGCCCCTCAAGCAGCTGGACGAAGACGCCCTCCAGGCCTGGCTGTCCGACCCGCATGCCACGCCGCATGGCGGTGAGTCGATCGCCGCCTTGTGCGAGCGCGTCGCCATCTGGATGGACAGCGCCCTGTTGCCTGGCCAGTGGCTCGCCATCACCCATCCCTTTGTCATCCGCGCGGCGATGCTGCATGCGTTGGCTGCGCCCCTGGCGTCCTTCCAGCGGATCGATGTGCCGCCCCTGGCCGAGGTGCGCTTCAGCCATTGCGGCCAGTGGCGCTTGCAACTGGCTTAACGGCGAATCAACGCCGGTACGGCGCGGATGTAGATCAACTCGCTGACCAGCTCCACCAAGGTCTGGGTAATCACCGCCGCCGCCGCCAGCGCCCGGATCGGCTCCGGCAACGCCAGCGCCAACGGCAGCACCACCAGCGAATTGCGCGTGGCGGCACTGAAAGTCACCGCCCGGGCCTCGCCTGTGGATAACCGCAACAGCCGCGCCGCGAGCAATCCGAGCAGCGGTGCCAGCAGGGCGAAGCCGGCATACACCGGCAGCACCGGCAGCAGGTCGTCGAGACGGGTGGCCACCACGCCGATCTGCGAAGCGATCACCACCACCAGTACCAATGCCATGGCCGGCACCGGCAGCCAGGCCCAGGCATCGTTCCACTTCGCGACCAGGGTCGAGCGCCGCGCCCCGGCGCTGCTGGCGACAGCCAGCAACAGCGGCAGAACGATCAACAGCACGAACGCCTCGATAAAGGGCACCAGCGAGATTTCCACGCTACCGGCGCCTTCGAGCATCAGCGCCAGGTACAAGGGCAGCAGCGCCAGTTGCACCAGCAGCAGCACCGGCGTGGCGGCAAGGGTCAGGCGCGAGTCACCTTTACCGATATGGGTGAACACCACCACGTAGTCGATGCAGGGCGTCAGCAGCACCAGCAAGGCGCCGACCAGCACGGCGGGGTGCTCGACCAGGCCACGAGTGCCGGCCCACACCAACAGCGGCACCAGCACGAAGTTGGCCAGCAGCAGCGCGCCCATGAAACGCCGCTTGCCCAGGCCCGCGCGCAGGTCGAGGAAAGGGATCTGCAGGAACATCGCGTACATCAGCACGGCGATGGCCGGGGTCACCAGCGCCGCCAGTGGGGCGGCGGCGCCCGGTGCCAGCAGGCCGAGGGCGGCGGCCAGCGCCACGGCGACAAAATAGAAGGGGATCTGGTTGCGTTCGAGTTGATCTCTGTCCACGGTGTCCTGGCATTTCCGACTGATTTGCTGGGTTGGGCAGGGTACTATCTGGCGCAGTCCATAGGGAGTGATTCGATGCGAATTCTAGTGGTCGGTGCGAGCAAGGGATTGGGACGGGCGCTGGTACAGGGCCTGGGTGGCGTAGGCGATACGCTGGTCGGTGTATCGCGCACCCGGCCGGCGGCGTTGCCGGGCGCGGTACGCTGGATCGAGGCCGACCTCGGCCAGCCGCGCCAGGCCGCCGCGATCATCCACGAGGCGGTGTCCGGGGACGGGCTGGATGTGCTGGTCTACAACGTCGGGATCTGGGAGGCGGGGGCCTTTGACGAGGGCTACAGCTTCCTCGACGACGACGAGGCGCAGATCGAGCGCATGGTCGACACCAACATCACCGCGCCGCTGCTGTTGATCAAGCGCCTGCTGCCGGTACTGCTGCAAAGCCCCCGGCCACGGATCATTCTTACCGGTTCGACCTCGGGCCTGCCTGGTAGCGGGCGGCCAGAGGTGACTTTTGGCGCCAGCAAGTTCGGCCTGCGCGGCATTGCCGAGGCGCTGCGCGAAGGCTTCCGCGACCAGGGCCTGGGCGTGAGTTGCCTGAACCTCGGCTACCTGAACACCGAGGACGGCCTGGATGTGCCGCTGGCCCAGGCCGAGCGACGCGGGGAGGGCGCGCTGATCCCTGTGCACGATGTGGTGCAGGTGTGCCGGATGATGCTGAGCCTGTCATCTTCCAGCTACGTGCGTGACATCACCCTGCCGGCGTTGCGCGACGAGCGCTTCTAACCGCGTTTGACGCCAAAGGGGCGCAGTCGCCCCTTTGGCCCAGGCTACCTGGAGCGATCGACTGGGCGGCTCAAAGCGCCCGGTCGGTCTCGTTGGTCTCCAAGGGCTTGCGCAGATCGCGCAGGCTCCGCGTCACCGCCCCGGTATTGCACTTGGCCGCCGCCTGTTCCGGCGTCATGTCGCGGATGGTGCGGTAGAACAGCTCGCAGGTCTGCTTCTTCTGGGTCACCTGCCACTTGCTGGTGCAGGCCTGCAGGGTGAGCTTGGCATCGGCCTGCGGGTTGCGGCCCATGCCGGCCTGCCAGCAGGCGGCGGAGAGGTCCTGGCCCATCATCTTCAGGCCCGCGGCGTCGGCCTTGTCCTGGTCGCCGTCGTAGCTTTTCGGGTCGGCGGCGTACCAGATCGCGCTCGGATGGTTGGCGCCGAGCACGGGCACCTTGGCGCTGTCCGGCTCCGGCGCGATGCTGACCAGCCCCAGCACGTTGACCTTCGGCCCGTACTGCTGCTGGATCCACGCCCGCACCGGCGCGCCGAAGGCGACCATCGGCAAGGCGGTCTTGCCGTCGTGGGTGAGGGCCACTTCCTTGACCATCCGCACCTGGTAATCGTTGAAGTAGCTGTACACCCCTTCCAGGTCCTTGCCCGCGCTGGCCGGCGCGGCGATCGGGGCGATATCGACGATGGTCTGGTAGGCCGGGGTCTGGGCGGCCTCGACGCCGTTGAAGGTCAGAAGCTCTGCCCAGCGGTCGGTGGTGTTGGACTTCAGGTAGTCTTGATAGCGGGTCAGCGAGTAGTCCGGCGGGAAGTGCAGCAGCTCGACGCTGCGGCGGTTCTCCAGGGCCATTCCCAGGGGCAGGAACAGGTACCAGCTGTAGTCCCAGCCGCCTTTCTGGTTGAGGCGGGTGGCGCCCTGGTAGGCCAGTTCGCCGCTGTCGAGCAGCTTGCGCAAGGGTTCGGTATAGCTGGCCGGCACGCCGGTGATGCTGGCGTGCAACTTGTCGTTGTCGCGGTTCACCGTGACCTTGGCGTTGGCGTAGCCATCGCGCTGCACGCTCTGGGTGAGGTAGTGCTCGACAGTCTTCTCGAGTGTCCAGTCGCGGTAGCAGATCACGTTGCAGTTGTTGGGGTAGGCGAACAACCGGGTGACCCGTTGGGCGTCGCCCAGGTCGATCTGCGCGTCGGCCATGGCCAGGCCGCTGAAGGCGAGGGCGGCCAGGCCCGATACAGCAATCTTGTGCATGCTTAACTCCTTGTCAGTGGCCGCCAGGACGGCGGGCGCGCCCATGGTGGACGAAGAGGTGGGGGAATGAAAAGCGCCAGGACATGGCTATTGGCTAGCGCGTTGATCGGGCTCGGTGCAGTCCAGGCCGATGAGCGTGATGTGTGGATGTTCGCCCAATGGGCCGGGGATCACGAGAACCGCAGGTTTCGTGAAATGCTGGTGGACGCCCGGCTGTATGGCGTGGTGCCGATCCATCAGTTGCTGCGCTCGGCCTCGGACTGGCGCCAGTGCAAGGCCTCGCCCTTCGCGGTGGCGCCAGCGAGCCATTGGCCGGCGGTGCGTTCGACGCTGGCCTTGATCCAGACCCTCGACCGGCAGGGCTTCCTGCGTCAGTTCGAAGTGGTGTCGGCCTACCGCGATCCCCGGCTCAATGCCTGTGCCGGCGGCGCGCCGAGCAGTGCGCACATGCGCGCCTTCGCCGTCGACTTGCTGCTGCCGCGTGGGGTCGACCCGAGCCCGCTGTGCCGCTTCTGGCAGCAGCACGGCCAGGCCTGGAACATGGGGCTGGGCCGTTACCCTTCGGGGCGCATCCATATCGACACGGCCGGCTATCGCACCTGGGGCGGTGACGGCAGGGCCGGTTCGTCGTTCTGCAGCAAGCCCAGGTGAGCCAGGCAGGCCCGGCACTCGTCGCCGACCCACTGCGCGAAACACTGGCGCTTGCTGCCGTCATCCAGTGGCTGCGGGCTGAGCAGGTGGTAGCCGGAGCCATCGCGCAGGAAGCCGTACGGCGCCTGTAGCTGAGCGTTGTCCAGTTCGTCACGGACCATCAGCGCCGAGGCGATGGCCATTCCCATGCCCGCGCTGGCGGCCTGGATCGACAGGTAGAAGTGCTCGAAGTCGCTGCGCGCCGTTTGCCGGAAGTCCTGGCCGCTCAGGCGCAGCCAGGTGGCCCAGGCGTCGGGGCGGGTGGCGCTGTGCAGCAGGCGCTGGCCCTTGAAGCCCGGCGTGGCGACCGGGCCGATCCATTCATCGCAGATCTTCAGGCTGTGCAGCTGGCGGTCCCAGTGGAAGTCATCGCGGCGCAGGGCCAGGTCGATGCCGCCGCGGGCGAAATCCACCGGCCCGCCGGCCGCCACCAAGTGCAGTTGCAGGTCGGGGTGCCGGGCATGGAAGCGCGGCAGGCGCGGAATCAGCCAGCGCATGGCGATGGTTGGCTCGCAGGACACCACCAGCACGTTGTCGTGGGCTTGCTGGTGCAGACGCTGTACGGCGCCCTCCAGTTGCTCGAAGATCGCCTGGGTGGTGGCCTGCAGGTCGCGTCCGGCGCGGGTGAGGAAGATGGCCCGGTTGCGCCGTTCGAACAGTTCCACGCCGAGGCTTTCCTCGAGCAGGCGCACCTGGCGGCTGACGGCGCCGTGGGTGACGTGCAGGTGCTCGGCAGCGCGCACGAAGCTTTCGGTGCGGGCGGCGATGTCGAAGTAGCGAAAGGCGGTGAGGGGGGGCAGTTTCATGACGTTGTTGTCCTTGCCGGCCATTTCGCGGGTAAACCCGCTCCCACAGGTTTATCACCGATCTTGACCTTCATGCCGAGCCTGTGGGAGCGGGGTTTACCCGCGAAGAGGCCAGTACAGCCTCAGAATATCTGTGAAATTAACTAGCGTATTTGCCTCACTATAAATCGATTTTTAGCAATTGATGCTGCCTCGATAATCACGGCACAAGTGAATTTTCATCGCCTATCGAGGATACCTGTTCGTGAACGAACTCATCGCCGTCGCCCTCTTCACCCTCCTGGCCGTCATCAGCCCCGGCGCCGACTTCGCCATGGTCACCCGCAGCAGTTATGCACAGGGCCGCAAGGCCGGTCTCGCGGCAGCGGTGGGCATCGCGCTGGGCGTGCAGGTGCATGTGCTGTACACCGTGCTCGGCATCGCCGTGATCATCAGCCAGAGCCCGACCCTGTTCCTGGCCATGAAGGTGGTGGGGGCGGGCTACCTGGTGTACCTGGGCTACAAGTCGCTGACCAATACCACGCGTATAAGCCTCGACGGCCTGGCGCACAGCGAGACAAATGTGGCGAGCGCCTTGCGCACGGGCTTTCTGACCAACGCGCTCAACCCCAAGACCATGCTCTTCGTGGTCAGTGCCTACACCCAGGTGGTGCAGCCCGGCAGCCCGCTGGCGCTGGACTTCGCCTATGGCGCGTTCATGTCGTTCGCCCATTGGGTGTGGTTCAGCCTGGTGGCGGTGTTCTTTTCCAACCACTTGCTGCGTCGGGCGATGATCGAGCGGCAGGTGGTGGTCGACCGGGTCATCGGCGTGGCGTTGATCAGCCTGGGGCTGGCCGTGGTGGTGGCAGGCGTGAAGTAGCTTTTTCGCAGGCAAAGAAAAAGGGCTTATCTTTCGATAAGCCCTTTTAAAAGGTGGTGGCTACACAGGGACTTGAACCCCGGACCCCAGCATTATGAATGCTATGCTCTAACCAACTGAGCTATGTAGCCAACTTGGCGCGCATTATTAGCTCGAATCGCGATCCTGTCAACAACGTTTTTAAAAAAAATTGCCAACCTTTCAAAAACTTAGCCGGGAAGGGCGCATCAGCGCACGATCAACCAGTGGCCGAGCAGGTTGTGCAGGCGCAGTTGCTGGTCGGCGGCCAGGCGCTCGAGGCTCTGCGCCGGGTGGTCGAGGTCGAAATCACCGCTGACCCGCTGGTAGGCGGCCTGCTCGTTCAGCAGCCAGACGCGCTGGCCACGGTAATCGGCCAGGCGCTCCAGCACCTCGCTCAACGGCAGGTTCCTGGCCTTCAATTGGCCGCTGCGCCAGGCATCGGCCAATTTGGCATCGATCTTCTCGACCGAGTTGATGCGGCTTTCGCTGAACGTCACCCGTTCGCCGGCATTGACCAGGCGTTGGTCGCCACCCTGCAACACCGCAGCCTTGCCGCCGAACACCACCAGTTCGTCGTGGTCGGCATGGCGGGCGATCTGCAGGCGGGTGCCGAACACCTGGATCCGGGTGTCATCGACCTGCACCTCCATGGCCCGGCCATCGAGCATCACCTCCAGGTAGACCTGGCCCTGCACCAGCTGCAGCTGGCGGGTGCGCCCACGCAGGTCGACATTCATCGCGCTGGCGCTGTCCAGGTGCAGGGTCGAGCCATCGGCCAGGCGCACGCTGCGGCGCTCGCCGCTGTTGGTATGCAGTTCGCTGCCCAGGCGCTGCATCACGGGCCAGTAGAGCCAGGCCAGGGCGCCCACCAGCAGCAGGAACAGCAGCCCCAGGCACAGCCCGGCCCGGCTGCGACGAACCTTGGCGATGCGTGGTCGCGGGCGTGCCGCCGGCACCTGCAATTGCTGCCAGTAGGCTTCGAGCTGGGCATAGGCCCTTGCATTGAGCGGGTCCTGGCACCAGCTGGCGAATGCCTGGCGCAGGGCCTCGTCGCAGCCGGGTTGGCGCAGGCGCGAGAACCACTCCAGGGCTTCCTGCTCGGGGTCGGGCGTGGGCTGCAAGGCGGGCATCGGGCTCATGGGATCGGTCTGCTCGCAGGAGGAGGGCGGTTTTGCCCAGCGTTTACAGGGAAGAGGAGAAGGATGCTAATTATATTGAGAATTATTTACAAGTACGTGTCGGATGGAAGGCCCGGCAAAATAAAAAGGTAGCTTCGTATCTATTTGTTTCACGATAATCGGATCCCAATCCGCGGACGGACATCCAGCCCATGGCCATCAGCAGTACCACGACTTCAAGCGCCAGCAGCCCGGCAAACCAGGCCTCGCCGCTGGTGATGCGCATCATCGGTTTCTGTGCCCTGGCGCACCTGATCAACGACCTGATCCAGTCGGTGCTGCCGGCGATCTACCCGATGCTCAAGGCCAACTACAACCTGAGCTTCGCCCAGATCGGCCTGATCACCCTGACCTTCCAGATCACCGCCTCGCTGCTGCAGCCGTGGGTGGGCTTTTTCACCGACAAGCGGCCCACGCCGAACCTGCTGCCGCTGGGCACGGTGTGCACCCTGGTGGGCATCGTGATGCTGGCTTTCGTCGGCAGCTTCCCGATGATCCTGCTGGCCTCGGCGCTGGTGGGCATCGGCTCGTCGACCTTCCACCCCGAGACCTCGCGCATCGCCCGGCTGGCTTCCGGTGGGCGCTTCGGCCTGGCGCAGTCGAGCTTCCAGGTTGGCGGCAACGCCGGCTCCGCCCTCGGCCCGCTGCTGGCGGCGGCGATCGTGATTCCCTTCGGCCAGACCCATGTCGCCTGGTTCGGCGTGGCCGGGCTGTTCTTCTTCGCCGTGACCCTGATGCTGCGCCGCTGGTACAAGGAGCACCTCAACCAGGCCAAGGCGCGCAAGGCGGTGCAGGCCACCCACGGCATCTCGCGCCAGCGGGTGATCCTGGCGCTGGTGGTGCTGGGCCTGTTGGTGTTCTCCAAGTACTTCTATATGTCCAGCTTCACCAGCTACTTCACCTTCTACCTGATCGAGAAGTTCCAGCTGTCGGTGGCCAGCTCCCAATTGCACCTGTTCCTGTTCCTCGGCGCGGTGGCGGCGGGCACCTTCTTCGGCGGGCCGATCGGTGACCGCATCGGGCGCAAGGCGGTGATCTGGTTCTCGATCCTCGGGGTGGCGCCGTTCACCCTGGCGCTGCCGTATGCCGACCTGTTCTGGACCACCGTGCTCAGCGTGGTGATCGGCTTCGTCCTGGCGTCGGCGTTCTCGGCCATCGTGGTGTATGCCCAGGAACTGGTGCCGGGCAATGTCGGGATGATCGCCGGGATCTTCTTCGGGCTGATGTTCGGCTTCGGTGGCATCGGCGCGGCGCTGCTGGGGTATGTGGCTGATCTGCGTGGGATCGAGTATGTGTATGGGGTTTGCTCGTTCCTGCCGTTGTTTGGGTTGCTGGCGGTGTTCCTGCCGTCCACTGGAAAACGTTGAAAGTCGGCCATGCGCACTCTTTGTAGGAGCGGCCTTGCCGAGGCGTCGGACCGGCCGGAAAGGGCTGCGAAGCGGCCCCGGCAATCTTTGGTTAAACGCGACAATCCAGGGGCTGCTTCGCAGCCCTTTCGCGGCACAAGGCCGCTCCTACAGGGAAGTGCATCAAGGTCGACGATTGACGATTTGGATCCGCATGGCCTAGAGTGCCGCCTCCTCAATCCCTGCGTAGTTCACGTGATGCGCCGTACCGATGTGACCCGCCCGCACCGCCAGCCTGTCGCCCCGACAGCGCGCCGCGCGTGGCCGAGCGACACGGTGCTCAAGCGTCGACGCAGCGTGCTGTTCGCCTTCACCTTCTCGCCACACCTTGCCCTGAACTGATCCGCGCCCCTGCCTCCCGCGCCATTGCGGCGTGACTGCGGGCGCCTGCGTTCGAATATCTTTCAGCGGATTTTCCAGTCGGCCAGGGCCAGAGCCCCTGCTCACCGGCTTGCAAGGAGTGGTACATGAACATGCGTTTGCTGGTGGGCCTGTTGTTCGCCGTGTCGGTGGTCGGTTTCAGCCTCGGGGCGAGCCTGCCACTGGTGTCGTTGCGTTTGCACGAGGCGGGGGCGGGGACACTGGAGATCGGCATCATCTCGGCGATCCCGGCCGCGGGCATGATGCTCTCGGCCTTTATGGTCGACACCTGCTGCCGGCACCTGACCCGGCGCGTCATCTACCTGCTCAGCTTCAGCCTGTGCACCCTGAGCATCGCCCTGCTGGAATGGGCCTTCGACTCGATGCTGTGGCTGGCGCTGCTGCGCCTAGGGCTCGGCATCGGCATGGGCATCGCGATCATCCTCGGCGAATCGTGGGTCAACGAGCTGTGTCCGGAGCACAACCGCGGCAAGATCATGGCCCTGTACGCCACCAGCTTCACCGGCTTCCAGGTGCTCGGCCCGGCACTGCTGGCGCTGCTCGGCGCCGACAGCCCATGGCTGACCGGCGTGGTCACCGTCTGCTACGGCCTGGCGCTGCTGTGCATCCTGTTCACCGTGCCCAACGACCATGTCGAGCATGGCGACGAAGGCGAGAAGAGCTTCGGCCTGGCCGGCTTCTTCCGCGTGGCCCCGGCGCTGTGCGTGGCGGTGCTGTTTTTCTCGTTCTTCGATGCGGTGGTGCTGTCATTGCTGCCGGTGTACGCCAGCAGCCACGGTTTTGCCGTAGGCGTGGCGGCGCTGATGGTGACCGTGGTGTTCGCCGGCGACATGATCTTCCAGCTGCCGCTGGGCTGGCTCGCCGACCGGGTCGAGCGCACCGGGCTGCACCTGGTGTGCGGACTGGTGGCGATGAGTATCGGTATCGCCTTGCCCTGGCTGCTGCAGATGACCTGGCTGCTGTGGCCGCTGCTGGTGGTGCTCGGGGCGGTGGCCGGGGGCATCTACACCCTGGCGCTGGTGTTGATCGGACAGCGTTTCAGGGGGCAGGACCTGGTGACCGCCAACGCCAGTGTCGGCCTGCTGTGGGGTGTCGGCAGCCTGGTCGGGCCGCTGGTCAGCGGCGCGGCGATGGACGTGGCGCCCCATGGCTTGCCCATGGCGTTGGCGCTGATGGCGGGGTTGTTCGTGTGTTTCGCACGGCAGGCGTACCGTCGGGCGGGCAGGCTGCAGGCAGCGGTGGACTGAGCGGCCGGGCGGTCCGCTGGTTGGCAGGCGTGGTGCTGGTGGGCTTTGCCCGCTCCCACACGGATCGCGCCAGATTCTAGAAATTGAGCAAGACAGTTGCTCCCACAAGTACAGCGCTCGATTCAGCGTTTGCGCGATCCTGTGGGAGCGGGTTTACCCGCGAAGGGCTGCAAAGCAGCCCCAACCAAGAGCGATGAAGCGCTAACTGACAGGCATTACGCCATGGGCCTTCTTTATATAGGCAACCCACACTTTATTGCAGGCATAAAAAAACCGACCCTAGGGTCGGTTTTTTCGACAAGAACGTCGCTTAGGCAGCTGCAGCTTCTTTCAGCGCCTTGATGTGGCCATTCAGACGGCCTTTGTGGCGAGCAGCTTTGTTCTTGTGGATGATACCCTTGTCGGCCATACGGTCGATTACAGGTACAGCCAGAACGTAAGCGGCTTGCGCTTTTTCGGCGTCTTTTGCGTCGATGGCTTTTACTACATTCTTGATGTAGGTGCGGACCATGGAACGCAGGCTGGCGTTGTGGCTGCGACGCTTCTCAGCCTGTTTTGCACGTTTCTTGGCGGAAGGTGAGTTGGCCACCGTCGAGCTCCTCGAAAGACTTTAGGTAAATAGCAAACAAAATAGGCCGCGAATCATGCCGATGAGTCGATCGGATGTCAAGGCCACTTGCAGGGTTCCGCCGAGTGGTGAGCCAACAGGAGGGAAATATTCCTTTCTGTCGCACGACCTGTAAACTCGGGAATTTTTGGCTCCCCTGCGAAGGCGCGGGAGTATCGCACATTCGGACGCTGTCTGGCAGCGTCCTCTGCCCCTGGCGTGAAACTTTTCGATGAACCTGCTCAAATCCCTGGCCGCCGTCAGTTCAATCACCATGATTTCCCGGGTGCTCGGCTTCGTGCGCGATACCATCCTGGCGCGGGTGTTCGGCGCCGGCATCGCCACCGACGCCTTCTTCATCGCCTTCAAGCTGCCCAACCTGCTGCGGCGGATCTTCGCCGAGGGGGCGTTCTCCCAGGCCTTCGTGCCGATCCTGGCCGAGTACAAGACCCAGCAGGGCGAGGAGGCCACCCGGACCTTCATCGCCTATGTCAGCGGCCTGCTGACCCTGGTCCTGGCGCTGGTCACGGTCATCGGCATCCTCGCCGCGCCTTGGGTGGTCTGGGCCACCGCGCCGGGCTTCGTCGACAACGCGGAAAAATACGAGCTGACCACCTCGCTGCTGCGGGTGACCTTTCCTTATATATTGCTGATCTCGCTATCGTCGCTGGTCGGCGCGATCCTCAATACCTGGAACCGCTTCAGCGTGCCGGCGTTCACCCCCACGCTGCTCAACGTGGCGATGATCGCCTTCGCCGTGCTGCTGACGCCGTACTTCGACCCGCCGATCATGGCCCTGGGCTGGGGCGTGCTGGCCGGTGGCCTGGCGCAACTGTTGTACCAGCTGCCGGCGCTGAAGAAGATCGGCATGCTCGTGCTGCCGCGCCTGAACCTGCGCGACACCGGGGTGTGGCGCGTGCTCAAGCAGATGCTGCCGGCCATCCTCGGGGTGTCGGTAAGCCAGATCTCGCTGATCATCAACACCATCTTCGCCTCGTTCCTGGTGGCAGGTTCGGTGTCGTGGATGTACTACGCCGATCGCCTGATGGAGCTGCCCTCCGGCGTGCTGGGCGTTGCCCTGGGCACCATCCTGCTGCCGACCCTGGCCAAGACCTACGCCAACAAGGACCGCGAGGAGTATTCGCGGATCCTCGACTGGGGCCTGCGCCTGTGCTTCCTGCTGGTGCTGCCCTGCACCCTGGCCCTGGCCATTCTCGCCGAACCGCTGACCGTGGCGCTGTTCCAGTACGGCAAGTTCACCGCCTTCGACGCCGCGATGACCCAGCGCGCCCTGATCGCCTATTCGGTGGGCCTGCTGGCGATCATCCTGGTCAAGGTACTGGCACCTGGCTTCTATGCGCAGCAGAATATCCGCACGCCGGTGAAGATCGCGGTCTTCACCCTGGTCTGCACCCAGCTGTTCAACCTGGCCCTGGTCGGCCCGCTGGCCCATGCCGGGCTGGCCCTGGCCATCAGCCTGGGCGCGTGCCTGAACGCCGGCCTGCTGTACTGGAAGCTGCGCAGCCAGCAGCTGTTCCAGCCGCAGCCGGGCTGGACGCCGTTCCTGCTCAAGCTGGTGCTGGCGGTGACCTTGATGTCGGCTGTGCTGCTGCTGGGCATGCACTACCTGCCAGCCTGGGAGCAGGGCAACATGCTCGCGCGCTTCCTGCGCCTCGGGGCGCTGATCGCGGCGGGCGTGGTGACTTACTTCGGCTGTCTGTTCCTGTGTGGTTTCCGCCCTCGGCATTTCGCCCGCAAGGCGTTGCATTGAGGCGCGAGAGGGGTCAGGCGTCGGTTTTTCGCATTCCACGCCCCATGGGGGCGCTGCTGCCTGTCACCAGCGCCCGGGTGTGGTTATAATCGGCCACTTTATGAGCAAGAAGCGCGTTATGCAGCTGGTTCGAGGTCTTCACAACCTGCGCCCCGAGCACCGGGGCTGTGTCGCCACCATTGGCAACTTCGACGGGGTCCACCGCGGCCACCAGGCGATCCTCGCGCGCCTGCGCGAACGCGGCCAGGAACTGGGCCTGCCCACCTGCGTGGTGATCTTCGAGCCGCAGCCGCGCGAGTACTTCGCCCCACAGAGCGCCCCGGCGCGCCTGGCCCGGCTGCGCGACAAGGTCGAGCTGCTGGCCGGTGAGGGCATCGACCGGGTGCTGTGCCTGTCGTTCAACCAGCGCCTGAGCCAGCTCAGCGCCGAGCAGTTCGTCAAGGCGGTGCTGGTCGATGGCCTGGGCGTGCGCCACCTCGAAGTGGGCGACGATTTCCGCTTCGGCTGCGACCGCGCCGGCGACTTCGTCTTCCTCTCCGAAGCCGGCAAGCGCCACGGCTTCAGCGTCGAGGCGGCCAACACCGTGGTTCAGGGCGGCCTGCGGGTCAGCAGCACCGAAGTGCGCAAGGCCCTGGCCGAAGGCGACTTCGAGCTGGCCGAGCACCTGCTGGGGCGTCCGTACCGTATCACCGGGCGCGTGCTGCATGGCCAGAAGCTGGCCCGCCAGCTCGGCACCCCCACCGCCAACATCCAGCTCAAGCGCCGTCGCGTGCCGCTGTCCGGGGTCTACCTGGCCAGCATCGAGATCGACGGCAAGGCCTGGCCGGGTGTCGGCAATATCGGAGTGCGCCCCACCGTCGCCGGTGACGGGCGTCCTCACCTGGAGATTCATCTCCTGGACTACGCCGGCGACCTGTATGGCCGGCGCCTGACGGTGGAATTCCACCACAAGCTGCGTGAAGAGCAGCGTTTCGCCTCCCTGGAGGCGCTGAAGTCGGCGATCGACGCGGACATCGCCGCCGCACGTGCCCACTGGCACGCTCAACCGCTAACGAAGAGCCTGAAATGACCGACTACAAAGCCACGCTTAACCTTCCGGACACCGCCTTCCCCATGAAGGCCGGCCTGCCTCAGCGCGAACCGCAGATCCTGCAGCGCTGGGACAGTATTGGCCTGTACGGTAAGTTGCGCGAGATTGGCAAGGATCGTCCGAAGTTCGTCCTGCACGACGGCCCGCCCTATGCCAACGGCAAGATCCACATCGGTCATGCGCTGAACAAGATTCTCAAGGACATGATTGTCCGCTCCAAGACCCTGTCCGGCTTCGACGCGCCGTACGTGCCGGGCTGGGACTGCCACGGCCTGCCGATCGAGCACAAGGTCGAGGTCACCCACGGCAAGCACCTGACCGCCGACCGCACCCGCGAGCTGTGCCGCGAGTACGCCGCCGAGCAGATCGAAGGGCAGAAGACCGAGTTCATCCGCCTGGGCGTGCTGGGTGACTGGGACAACCCCTACAAGACCATGAACTTCGCCAACGAGGCCGGCGAGATCCGCGCCCTGGCCGAGATGGTCAAGCAAGGCTTCGTGTTCAAGGGCCTCAAGCCCGTGAACTGGTGCTTCGATTGCGGCTCGGCCCTGGCTGAAGCCGAGGTCGAGTACGCCGACAAGAAATCCCAGACCATCGACGTCGCCTTCCCGGTCGCCGATGCCGACAAGCTGGCCGCCGCCTTCGGCCTGGGCGCGCTGGCCAAGCCCGCCGCCATCGTGATCTGGACCACCACCCCGTGGACCATCCCGGCCAACCAGGCGCTGAACATCCACCCGGACTTCAAGTACGCCCTGGTCGATACCGGCGAGCGCCTGCTGGTGCTGGCCGAAGAGCTGGTCGAGTCGTGCCTGAAGCGTTATGCGCTGGAAGGCTCGGTCATCGCCACCGCCCCGGGCTCGGCCCTGGAGCTGATCAACTTCCGCCACCCGTTCTACGACCGTCTGTCGCCGATCTACCTGGCCGACTACGTCGAGCTGGGCGCCGGTACCGGCGTGGTGCACTCCTCGCCGGCCTACGGTGAAGACGACTTCGTCACCTGCAAGCGCTACGGCATGGTCAACGACGACATCCTCACCCCGGTGCAGAGCAACGGCGTGTACGTCGAGTCGCTGCCGTTCTTCGGCGGCCAGTTCATCTGGAAGGCCAACCCGGCCATCGTCGACAAGCTCAGCGAAGTCGGCGCGCTGATGCACACCGAGACCATCAGCCACAGCTACATGCACTGCTGGCGCCACAAGACCCCGCTGATCTACCGCGCCACCGCGCAGTGGTTCGTCGGCATGGACAAGCAGCCGACCACCGGCGAGCCGCTGCGCGAGCGTGCGCTCAAGGCCATCGAAGAGACCAAGTTCGTTCCGGCCTGGGGCCAGGCGCGCCTGCATTCGATGATCGTCAACCGTCCGGACTGGTGCATCTCGCGTCAGCGCAACTGGGGCGTGCCGATCCCGTTCTTCCTCGACAAGCAGACCGGCGAGCTGCACCCGCGCACCGTCGAACTGATGGAGGCCGTGGCCCAGCGCGTCGAGAAAGAAGGCATCGAGGCCTGGTTCAAGCTGGACGCCGCCGAGCTGCTCGGTGACGAAGCCGGCCAGTACGACAAGATCACCGACACCCTCGACGTGTGGTTCGACTCCGGCACCACCCACTGGCACGTGCTGCGCGGCTCCCACGACATCGGCCACGCCACCGGCCCGCGCGCCGACCTGTACCTGGAAGGCTCCGACCAGCACCGCGGCTGGTTCCACTCATCCTTGCTGACCGGTTGCGCCATCGACGGCCACGCGCCGTACCGCGAGCTGCTGACCCACGGCTTCACCGTGGACGAGAACGGCCGCAAGATGTCCAAGTCGCTGGGCAACACCATCGAGCCGCAGAAGGTCAACGACACCCTGGGTGCCGACATCATGCGCCTGTGGGTCTCGGCCACCGACTACTCCGGCGAGATGGCGGTTTCCGATCAGATCCTGCAGCGTAGCGCCGACGCCTACCGCCGCATCCGCAACACCGCGCGCTTCCTGCTCTCCAACCTGTCCGGCTTCGACCCGGCCCGCGACCTGCTGCCGGCCGAAGACATGCTGGCCCTGGACCGCTGGGCGGTCGACCGCACCCTGCTGCTGCAGCGCGAGCTGGAAGAGCACTATGGCGAGTACCGTTTCTGGAACGTCTACTCGAAGATCCACAACTTCTGCGTGCAGGAGCTGGGTGGCTTCTACCTCGACATCATCAAGGACCGCCAGTACACCACTGGCGCCAACAGTGTCGCCCGCCGCTCCTGCCAGACCGCGTTGTTCCACATCAGCGAGGCACTGGTGCGCTGGATCGCGCCGATCCTGGCGTTCACCGCCGACGAGCTGTGGCAATACCTGCCGGGCGAGCGTAACGAGTCGGTGATGCTCAACACCTGGTACGAAGGCCTGAGCGAACTGCCGGAAGGTTTCGAGCTGGGTCGCGAGTACTGGGAACGCATCATGGCCGCCAAGACCGCGGTCAACAAGGAACTGGAGAACCAGCGCGCGGCCAAGGCCATCGGTGGCAACCTGCAGGCCGAAGTCACCCTGTTCGCCGACGACGCCCTGAGCGCCGACTTGAACAAGCTGGGCGACGAGTTGCGCTTCGTGCTGATCACTTCGGCCGCCAGTGTCGTGCCGTTCGTCCAGGCGCCGGCCGACGCGGTGACAACCGAAGTTGAAGGCCTCAAGCTGAAAGTCGTCAAGTCCGGTCACGCCAAGTGCGGTCGCTGCTGGCACTTCCGCGCCGACGTCGGCAGCCACCCGGAGCATCCGGAGATCTGCAGCCGTTGCGTCGACAACCTGAGCGGCTCCGGTGAGGTGCGCCACTATGCCTAACGCTTCCGCGGGGCGCTTCGGGCGCCTTGCCTGGCTCTGGCTGAGCCTGGTGGTCCTGGTCCTCGACCAGGCCACCAAGCTGTACTTCGACAGCGCGCTGACCATGTACCAGCAGATCGTGGTCATCCCCGACTACTTCAGCTGGACCCTGGCCTACAACACCGGCGCGGCATTCAGCTTCCTGGCCGACAGCTCCGGCTGGCAGCGCTGGCTGTTCGCGCTGATCGCCGTGGTGGTCAGCGCCGTGCTGGTAGTCTGGCTCAAGCGCCTGGGGCGCAACGAGACCTGGCTGGCCGTGGCCCTGGCCCTGGTGCTGGGCGGCGCGCTGGGCAACCTGTACGACCGCGTCGTGCTGGGCCATGTGGTCGACTTCATCCTGGTGCACTGGCAGAACCGCTACTACTTCCCGGCCTTCAACCTGGCCGACAGCGCGATCACCGTGGGCGCGGTGATGCTGGCGCTGGACATGTTCAAGAGCAAGAAGTCCGAGGAAGCCGTCCATGACTGAGACCCGCATTGGCCAGAACACCGAAGTCACCCTGCACTTCGCGCTGCACCTGGAAAACGGCGACACCGTCGACAGCACCTTCGACAAGGCCCCGGCCACGTTCAAGGTCGGCGACGGCAACCTGCTGCCGGGCTTCGAGAACGCCCTGTTCGGCTTCAAGGCTGGTGACCAGCGCAAGCTGAGCATCGCCCCGGAGAACGCCTTCGGCCAGCACAACCCGCAGAACGTGCAGGTGATGCCGCGCTCGCAGTTCGAAGGCATGGAGCTGTCCGAAGGGCTGCTGGTGATCTTCAACGACGCCGCCAACACCGAGCTTCCGGGCGTGGTCAAGGCGTTCGACGACAACCAGGTGACCATCGATTTCAACCATCCACTGGCTGGCAAGACCCTGAACTTCGAGGTGCAGATCCTCGACGTGAAGGCCGTGTGAGCCTGGAGCCGAGCATGCAAATCAAACTCGCCAACCCGCGCGGCTTCTGCGCGGGGGTCGACCGGGCGATCGAGATCGTCAACCGCGCCCTGGAAGTCTTCGGCCCGCCGATCTATGTGCGCCACGAAGTGGTGCACAACAAGTTCGTGGTCGAGGACCTGCGCAACCGTGGCGCGATCTTCGTCGAAGAGCTGGACCAGGTGCCGGACGACGTCATCGTCATCTTCAGCGCCCATGGCGTTTCCCAGGCCGTGCGCCAGGAAGCCGCCGGCCGTGGCCTGAAGGTGTTCGACGCCACCTGCCCGCTGGTGACCAAGGTGCATATCGAGGTTGCCAAGTACAGCCGCGACGGCCGTGAGACCATTCTCATCGGCCACGAGGGGCACCCGGAAGTCGAAGGCACCATGGGTCAGTACGACGCCAGCAACGGCGGTGCCATCTACCTCGTCGAGGACGAGGATGATGTCGCCAGGCTGCAGGTGCGCAACCCTGACCACCTGGCCTTCGTCACCCAGACCACCCTGTCGATGGACGACACCAGCCGGGTGATCGACGCCCTGCGCGAACGCTTCCCGAACATCGGCGGCCCGCGCAAGGACGACATCTGCTACGCCACCCAGAACCGCCAGGATGCCGTCAAGCAACTGGCCGACGAGTGCGACGTGGTACTGGTGGTCGGCAGCCCCAACAGCTCCAACTCCAACCGCCTGCGCGAGCTGGCCGAGCGCATGAGCACCCCGGCCTACCTGATCGACGGCGCCGAGGACCTGCAACGCAGCTGGTTCGACGGGGCCGAGCGCATCGGCATCACCGCCGGGGCCTCGGCACCGGAGGTGCTGGTGCGTGGTGTGATCGACCAGCTCAAGGCCTGGGGCGCGACCGGCGCCGAAGAGCTCGACGGGCGCGAGGAGAACATCACCTTCTCCATGCCCAAGGAGCTGCGGGTCCGCTCGATCTGAGTCAGTCCGGTGCACAGCGGCGGCCCTCGTCGCTGCGCAGGCTGACCCGGCCACTGGGGCTGAGCACCACCTGATGACGGCTGTCGAGGGTGGTGCGCGGGCAGATGTCCAGCGTGATGCCGACGAAGCCCACCCCCAGCGGCGCCCCCCGGGCGCTGAACCTCACGACCCGGTCCGAGGTCGTGGCAATCCTCAGCGGCCTGTGCAGTCGATGCGCCTGCAACAGTTCGCCATCCTGTTCCAGCACCACCCGCCAGCCCTTGCCCCAATTCTCCTCCAGCGGCCTGACCAGCACGGCCTGGTGCCTTAGCGCCGCCTGATTACGGGCGCCGCGCAGGGCCTGTGCCAACTCCCTGGCCACGGCACCGAGGTAAAGCTCATCGCTGAACTTGCTGTAGGCCGATATACCCTGGTGTGTCAGAAGGCTCAGCACGCCCAATGCGAACATCATTTGTATCAGTGTTACGCCTTGTTGCCCCACGCTGCATTCCTCCCTGGAAGTGCTTCTCTGTAGCTTCCAGGACGCCCAACAAAGGCGCCAGTCGGCCGGTTCGGGTTGCGGCCTAGGAAAGATCCCAGGAGGGGGTTATGGGGGCGAGGGAAGGGGGCATGACGCTGCTGGAGGTGCTGCTGGCTGGCACGGTGCTGACGCTGGGGTTGTTCGCATCGGCGGCCTTGCAACTGCGTGGCCTACAGGCGGTCGAGGGGGCTCGGCGGGAAGCGCAGGTGCTGCAATTGGCCCAGAGCATGTTGGAGCGGGTCAGGGCTGCCGGGGCGCTCGAGGCGGGCGAGGAAGCGGCCTGGCAGTCGCGCCTGACCCTGGTGCTCGGTAGTGCGGCGCAAGGGCGCATGAACCTGGCCGGGGGCGTGCTGGTGCTGGACGTCGATTGGCCGGGCCTGGGCGAGGGCCGGCAGTCGCTGAGCGTGCAGGGCAGGGTGCTGCCATGAGGCGCCGGCAGGCGGGTTTGGGTATGGTCGAGGCACTGCTGGCCCTGGTGCTGGGCCTGATGCTGCTGGTGGCCGCCGGCCAGGTATTCGTCTCGGCGTATCAGGCCTTGCAACTGCAAGGTGCGGCGGCGCGCCTGCAGGATGACGCCCGCCTGGCCTTGCAGCGAATGGCCGAGGATATCCGCCAGGCGGGGATGTTCGGTTGCTTGCGTCTTGAAGCCGAGGACTTTGCCGATCCTGGCGCGGCCCAGGCTTTCGCCTCGCCCATTGAGATCATGGGCGACAGCCTGACCCTGGTCGGCGCTGAGTTGCCCGGGTTGCTCGGCAGCCCGGACTGGACCGTGCTCAGCGACTGCCGCAGTTGGGCGCGGGTGCAGCCCGGGCAGCACGTCGGGGACGGCGAGTTGCTGGCGCTGCCGGTGCGCCGGGTGACCTATCGGGTGCGCAACGGCAGCCTGATGCTCACCAGCAATGCGCAGCATGCCAGTCTCATCGACCAGGTGCGGGCGCTGGAGGTCAACCGTGTCGAGGCGGGCGCGGGCGAGCGCCTGGATATCCGCCTGACCCTGGATGACCGGCAGCATGGGCTCGAGCAGCAGCATTCGCTGAGCGTGGCCCTGCGCAACCCGGGAGCCGAGTCGTGACGGGGCAGCGTGGCATCGTGCTGGTGCTGGCGTTGATCCTGAGCCTGCTGTTCGGCCTGCTGGCAACCCTGGCGCTGCGCGAGGCACTGTTGCAGCAACGCCAGGCAGGCGATCAACTGGCCGGCGCACGAGCCTTCGAGCAGGCGGAGGCAGCCTTGCTCGAAGGTGTGGAACTGCTGGCAGGCGGCATCCCGGTCCCATGTCAGGCCTGTCCGCCGCCAAGTCCACCTGATACGCAGCCTTCCCCACCCTGGCTGGCGACCCAAAGTGGCTTCGTTTACCTGCAAACCCTGGGAGACAGCCTGCGTGTCGCGGGCCAGCCCGTCGGGGACAGGCTGACGCTGGTCCGGGTGACGGCGGTGGGCCTTCAAACCCGCGCGCGGCAACTGCTGGAGGCGGTCTATGCCATCGACGATGACGGCGCGGTGAAGCGGATCAGCTGGCGCCAGCGCCTGGGGGAGGGCTGAGATGCAGCGCGGCCTTGGTCTGATCGAATTATTGATTGTCGTGGCGCTGATCGGCATGCTGGCAGCCATTGCCTACCCCAGCTACAGCGACCAGTTGCGGCGCGCCGCGCGAAGCGAAGCGGTCGGCCTGCTGCAGGACTCGGCATTGCGCCTGGAGCAGCACCGCGCACGCGTGGGCGGTTATGCCGACAACGAGCAGCTGACCACCGTGTTGCCCGCGGGCACTCGCTACTACCGCCTGCAGGCCTGGCGCGACACTGACCGGTTCAGCCTGCGCGCCAGCCGTGTGCCCGAGGCCTTCATGGCGGATGACCGTTGCGGCGACTTCCTGCTCGACCAGGCGGGCGTGCGCGATAACACGGGCGCGGGCGACCAGGCGTGCTGGGGAAGCTGAAGATCATGAGGTGCCCAGGCACCGTGGAATTACTTCAGGTGTTGGATCGAACCATGAGCAAGCAAGTAGTGATTGTTGGCGGCGGTGTCATCGGCCTGCTGACCGCGTTCAACCTGGCGGCGGATGTCGATCGGGTGGTGGTGTGCGACCAGGGCGAGGTGGGGCGGGAGTCGTCCTGGGCCGGTGGCGGGATCGTTTCGCCGCTGTACCCGTGGCGCTACAGCCCGGCGGTGACCGCCTTGGCGCACTGGTCGCAGGATTTTTATCCACAGCTGGGCGAGCGCCTGTTCGCCAGCACCGGGGTCGATCCCGAGGTGCATACCACCGGGCTGTACTGGTTGGATCTGGACGACGAGGACGAGGCCCTGGCCTGGGCGGCGCGTGAGCATCGCCCACTCAGCGCCGTGGATATCTCGGCCGCCTACGACGCCGTGCCGGTGCTTGGCCCGGGCTACCGCCATGCCATCTACATGGCGGGCGTGGCCAACGTGCGCAACCCGCGCCTGGTGAAGTCGCTGAAGGCCGCGTTGCAGGCGTTGCCGAACGTGACCCTGCGCGAGCATTGCCAGATCAGCGGGTTCGTCCATGAAGGTGGCCGCGTTACCGGTGTGCAGACCGAGGACGGAGTGATCGCCGCCGACGATGTGGTGCTCAGTGCCGGAGCCTGGAGCGGCGACCTGCTGCAGACCCTCGGGCTGACGCTGCCGGTGGAGCCGGTGAAGGGGCAGATGATCCTGTTCAAGTGCGCCGAGGACTTCTTGCCGAGCATGGTCCTGGCCAAGGGGCGCTATGCGATCCCGCGCCGCGACGGGCATATCCTGGTGGGCAGTACGCTGGAGCATGCCGGCTACGACAAGACCCCGACCGGGGATGCGTTGGAGAGCCTGAAGGCCTCGGCGGTGGAGTTGCTGCCGGCGCTGGCGGATGCCGAGGTGGTCGGGCATTGGGCTGGCCTGCGTCCTGGCTCGCCGGAAGGTATCCCGTATATCGGCGTGGTGCCGGGGCATGAAGGGCTATGGCTGAACTGCGGGCATTACCGCAACGGGCTGGTGCTGGCGCCGGCGTCGTGCCAGCTGTTCGGTGATTTGCTGCTGGGGCGCGAGCCGATCATCGATCCGGCGCCGTATGCGCCTGCGGGGCGTCTGGGCTGAGCGCATCGTCACTGTAGGAGCGGCCTTGTGCCGCGAAAGGGTCGCAAAGCGGCCCCGGCGATCTTTGCGTCAACGCTCAAATCCTGGGGCCGCTACGCAGCCCTTTCGCGGCACAAGGCCGCTCCTACAGAGAGAGGGCGCGTAGGCTGTCAGCGCTGCTGGCCTGGCCCCTGCTCCAGATGCTGCTGGCTGCAGTACCACTCCTGGCCACGCTGCAACGCCCGGTCATTGGGCAGGTGCACGCCGCAATGGGCGCAGCGCACCATCTTCAGCGGGTCCTGCAGGCGCGGCTCGGCAGGTGATTGCTGACTGGTCTTGAACTTGCGCCACAGCCAGAACGCGGCGGCGATCAGGGCGATCCAGAAGAGTAGGCGAACCATGGTGTCCAGCTTGTCGAGAAATGAAGCCGACAGTCTAGGACGCAGGCATGAAAAAAGGGAGGCCTCGGGCCTCCCTTTCTTTGCGTGCGTGGTATCAGTCGAACAGACCGAAGGTCATGTAGCTGAACCACGAGCGGTCCTTCTCGGCTTCCTTCGGACCTTCCGGCAGGATCGGGTCGCCGTTCTCGTCCTTGGGCAGCAGCTCCTGCGGAATCTCGGAGCGGGCATCCTGGAACTGCTTGACCACGTCCTGGTTGGCGCGGGTCTCGCCCGGTGGCAGCGGCGCCTGGGTGTCGATCAGGCCCAGGGTGGCCTTGGACAGCCACGAGCGGTTGCCGTTTTCATCCACTTTGGCGACGAACTGGCCATCGACCAGGCTCGGGTGGTTCGGGTAGTTGAGCTTGAGGGTCTCGAGGCTGGTGGCCGCCAGCTCGTCCAGGTGCATGCGCTGGTACGACTCGACCATCACCGCCAGGCCATCACCCACCGACGGGGTTTCCTGGAAGTTCTCGACCACGTAGCGGCCACGGTTGGCGGCGGCCACATAGGCCTCGCGGCTCAGGTAGTAGTTGGCCACGTGGATCTCGTAGGAAGCCAGCAGGTTGCGCAGGTAGATCATGCGCTGCTTGGCGTCCGGGGCGTAGCGGCTGTTGGGGAAGCGGCTGGTCAGCTGGGCGAACTCGTTGTACGAGTCGCGGGCGGCGCCCGGGTCACGCTTGGTCATGTCCAGCGGCAGGAAGCGCGCCAGCAGGCCACGGTCCTGGTCGAACGAGGTCAGGCCCTTGAGGTAGTAGGCGTAGTCGACGTTCGGGTGCTGCGGGTGCAGGCGGATGAAGCGCTCGGCGGCGGACTTGGCGGCCTCGGGCTCGGAGTTTTTATAGTTGGCGTAGATCAGCTCGAGCTGGGCCTGGTCGGCGTAGCGGCCGAACGGGTAGCGCGATTCCAGGGCCTTGAGCTTGTTCACGGCGCTGGTGTAGCTGGAGTTGTCCAGGTCGGCCTGCGCCTGCTGGTACAGCTCGGCCTCGCTGAGGTTCTCGTCAATGACTTCCTTGTTCGAGGAACAGGCAGCGGTGAGCCCGAGGATGGCGATCAGCAGCAGGTGTTTCACTTGCATGGCGGCTTGCGTCCCTTTGACGGCCGCTGTCTTGGGCGGTGCCGTCCTGTTATGATGAGCGCCCCCGGCCAAACCCCGGGGCAAAAGAAGCCGTATTTAACCACAAGCGCGCAGCCGAAACCAAAGGCTGAACGCCCGTCGATTCGAGCATGTCCGAGATCATTCAACTTAGCGCAGAGGTCCCGTCCGAACTGGGCGGCCAACGCCTCGACCAGGTCGCCGCCCAATTGTTCGGCGAGTACTCGCGTTCGCGCCTGTCCTCGTGGATCAAAGATGGCCGCCTGACCGTCGATGGCGCGGTGCTGCGACCGCGCGACACCGTCCACACCGGCTCCATCCTAGCCCTCGAAGCCGAGCAGGAGGCCCAGGGCGAATGGGTGGCTCAGGACATCGAGCTGGACATCGTCTATGAGGACGACCAGATCCTGGTGATCAACAAGCCCGCCGGGCTGGTGGTCCACCCGGCGGCCGGTCACCCCGATGGCACCTTGCTCAACGCCCTGCTGCACCATGTCCCGGACATCGTCAACGTGCCGCGTGCCGGCATCGTGCACCGCCTGGACAAGGACACCACCGGCCTGATGGTGGTGGCCAAGACCCTGCAGGCGCAGACCAACCTGGTCGACCAGCTGCAAAAACGTTCGGTCAGCCGTATCTACGAGTGCATCGTGGTTGGCGTGGTGATCGCCGGCGGCAAGATCGACGCGCCGATCGGCCGTCACGGCGGCGAGCGCCAGCGCATGGCGGTGACCGAGGGCGGCAAGCCGGCCGTCAGCCACTACCGCGTGCTCAAGCGCTTCCGTTCGCACACCCATGTGCGGGTCAAGCTGGAAACCGGGCGCACCCACCAGATCCGTGTGCACATGGCGCATGTCGGCTATCCGCTGGTCGGCGACCAGACCTACGGTGCACGCTTCCGCATCCCGCCGGCCGCCAGCGTGGCCATGGTCGAGGCGGTCAAGCACTTCCCGCGTCAGGCCCTGCACGCGCGTTTCCTGGCGCTGGACCACCCGACCACGGGTGAGCGCATGGAATGGAAGTCGGAGTTGCCGGACGACTTCCAGTGGCTGCTGTCGCTGCTCGACCAGGACCGCGAGAGCTTCATCGGATGAGTGGCCTGGCGCAGTCGCTGATCCTCCCCGACTGGCCGGCCCCGGCCTCGGTTCGCGCCTGTGTCACCACCCGCGAGGGCGGCGTCAGCCTGCCGCCCTATGAATCCTTCAATCTTGGCGACCATGTGGGCGATGACCCGCAGGCGGTCGCCGAGAACCGTCGTCGCCTGAGCGAAGAATTCGCCATCCAGCCCGCCTGGCTCAAGCAAGTGCATGGGCTGGTGGTGGCGGATGCCGATCCCACCGTGGTCGCCGAAGCCGATGCCAGCTGGACAGACCAGCCGGGCATCGCTTGCACCGTGATGACCGCCGATTGCCTGCCTGCGTTGTTCTGCGACCGTGCCGGTACCCGTGTGGCAGCTGCCCATGCCGGCTGGCGCGGGCTGGCCGGTGGCGTGCTGGAGGCCACACTTGACCGGCTGGCGCTGGCGCCTGAAGAGGTCATGGTGTGGCTGGGCCCGGCCATCGGGCCGCAGGCGTTCGAGGTGGGCATGGAAGTGCGCGATGCCTTTACTGCCGTGCATCCCGAGGCGGCTGAGGCGTTTGTCGAGGGCGAGCGCCCGGGCAAGCTGATGGCCGATATCTATCAGTTGGCGCGGATCCGCCTGGCGGCGCGTGGCGTTACCGCCGTTTATGGTGGCGGGTTCTGCACGGTCAGCGATCCACGCTTCTTCTCTTATCGCCGCACCCCGCAGGGTGGGCGTTTTGCTTCGTTGGTCTGGTTGCAGCCTTAAGAACGCCGGGGCTGCTTTGCAGCCCTTTCGCGGCACAAGGCCGCTCCTACAGGGGGAGTGGAGTCCTCTGTAGGAGCGGCCTTGTGCCGCGAAAGGGGCGCAAAGCGCCCCCGGCCATCTCCCCGGCAGCTGACCTCTGTCAACCCCGCTACGCTTGAATCTTCCAGAATCACCCTTATCTATTGGTCATCTCAGGCAGGTTCTTCATTACAGGTGCTGTCCATCGCTCCGCCTGCCCTTTAAAGGAAGGTATCCCCCATGCGAATAGACCGACTGACCAGCAAGCTGCAACTCGCGTTATCCGACTCCCAATCCCTGGCCGTGGGCATGGACCATCCGGCCATCGAGCCCCTGCACCTGCTGCAGGCGCTGATCGACCAGCAGGGCGGCTCGATCAAGCCGCTGCTGATGCAGGTCGGCTTCGACATCAACAGCCTGCGCAAGGCGTTGACCAAGGAGCTCGACCAGCTGCCGAAAATCCAGAACCCCACGGGCGATGTGAACATGTCCCAGGACCTGGCGCGCCTGCTCAACCAGGCCGACCGCCTGGCCCAGCAGAAGGGCGACCAGTTCATCTCCAGCGAACTGGTGCTGCTCGCCGCCATGGACGAGAACAGCAAGGTCGGCAAGCTGCTGCTCGGCCAGGGCGTGAGCAAGAAAGCCCTGGAAAACGCCATCAACAACCTGCGCGGCGGCGCGGCGGTGAACGACGCCAACGCCGAGGAATCGCGCCAGGCCCTGGACAAGTACACCGTCGACCTGACCAAGCGCGCCGAAGAAGGCAAGCTGGACCCGGTGATCGGCCGTGACGACGAGATCCGCCGCACCATCCAGGTGCTGCAACGCCGGACCAAGAACAACCCGGTGCTGATCGGCGAGCCCGGCGTGGGCAAGACTGCCATCGCCGAGGGCCTGGCCCAGCGCATCATCAACGGCGAGGTGCCCGACGGCCTGAAAGGCAAGCGCCTGCTGGCCCTGGACATGGGCGCGCTGATTGCTGGCGCCAAGTACCGCGGCGAGTTCGAGGAGCGCCTCAAAGGCCTGCTCAACGAACTGAGCAAGCAGGAAGGCCAGATCATCCTGTTCATCGACGAACTGCACACCATGGTCGGCGCCGGCAAGGGCGAGGGCGCCATGGACGCCGGCAACATGCTCAAGCCGGCCCTGGCCCGTGGCGAGCTGCATTGCGTTGGCGCCACCACGCTCAACGAATACCGCCAGTTCATCGAGAAGGACGCCGCCCTTGAGCGCCGCTTCCAGAAGGTGCTGGTCGAAGAGCCGAGCGAGGAAGACACCATCGCCATCCTGCGCGGCCTGAAAGAACGCTATGAAGTGCACCACAAGGTGGCCATCACCGACGGCGCGATCATCGCAGCGGCCAAGCTCAGCCACCGCTACATCACCGACCGCCAGCTGCCGGACAAGGCCATCGACCTGATCGACGAAGCGGCCAGCCGTATCCGCATGGAGATCGACTCCAAGCCGGAAGTGCTCGACCGCCTCGACCGTCGCCTGATCCAGCTGAAGGTGGAATCCCAGGCGCTGAAGAAAGAAGAAGACGAAGCGGCGAAGAAACGCCTGGAGAAACTGACCGAGGAAATCGACCGCCTGGAGCGCGAGTATGCCGACCTCGAAGAGATCTGGGCCTCGGAAAAAGCCGAGGTACAGGGCTCGGCGCAGATCCAGCAGAAGATCGAGCAGGCGCGCCAGGAGCTGGAAGCCGCCCGCCGCAAGGGCGACCTCAGCCGCATGGCCGAGCTGCAGTACGGGGTGATCCCGGACCTGGAGCGCAGCCTGCAGATGGTCGACCAGCACGGCAAGACCGACAACCAGCTGCTGCGCAACAAGGTCACCGAGGAAGAGATTGCCGAAGTGGTGTCCAAGTGGACCGGCATCCCGGTGGCCAAGATGCTCGAGGGTGAGCGCGAGAAGCTGCTGAAGATGGAAAGCCTGCTGCATGAGCGGGTGATCGGCCAGGACGAGGCGGTGACCGCCGTGGCCAACGCCGTGCGCCGTTCCCGCGCCGGGCTGTCCGACCCGAACCGCCCCAGCGGCTCGTTCCTGTTCCTTGGGCCCACCGGCGTGGGCAAGACCGAGCTGTGCAAGGCGCTGGCCGAGTTCCTGTTCGACACCGAAGAGGCCATGGTGCGCATCGACATGTCCGAGTTCATGGAGAAACACTCCGTGGCTCGCCTGATCGGCGCTCCACCAGGCTACGTGGGCTATGAAGAGGGCGGCTACCTGACCGAGGCCGTGCGCCGCAAGCCGTACTCGGTGGTGCTGCTCGACGAGGTGGAGAAGGCCCACCCGGATGTGTTCAACGTGTTGCTGCAGGTGCTGGAAGACGGCCGCCTGACCGACAGCCACGGCCGTACCGTGGACTTCCGCAACACGGTGATCGTGATGACCTCCAACCTGGGCTCGGCGCAGATCCAGGAACTGGCCGGTGACCGCGAGGCACAGCGCGCGGCGGTGATGGACGCGGTGGGTTCGCACTTCCGTCCGGAGTTCATCAACCGCATCGACGAAGTGGTGGTGTTCGAGCCCCTGGGCCGCGAGCAGATCGCCGGCATCACCGAGATCCAGCTTGGTCGCCTGCGCGGTCGCCTGGCCGAGCGCGAGTTGAGCCTGAGCCTGAGCCCGGAGGCGTTGGACAAGCTGATCGCCGTCGGTTACGACCCGGTGTATGGCGCACGGCCGCTCAAGCGTGCGATCCAGCGCTGGATCGAGAACCCGCTGGCGCAGCTGATCTTGTCTGGCGAGTTCCTGCCGGGTGCGGCGATCACCGCGAAGGTGCAGGGCGAAGAAATCGTCTTCGCCTGATCACTGCCGTCATGAAGAGCCCCGCGAAAGCGGGGCTTTTTTATGTGGGTCATCCCGACGCCATCGCGGGGCAAGCCCGCTCCCACGCAGATCGGTGCCACCAGGTACCCTATGCGTGGGAGCGATCAGCGTGGGAGCGGGCTTGCCCCGCGATAAGGCCAGTGCAGGCGCCGCAAACCCCTGATTTTCCGGCTTCCTACCTAACTTGCTGAAAATTTTGAAAAAAATGCTTGCACAAAATCCAGAGTGCCCCTAATATTCGCCCCGCTGTCAGGCACTGAGCGAATCACCAGCAACATCGGGGATCGCAAAACAACTTACAAATCAGTAAGTTGAACGAAAAAAAGTGGTTGACAAGCAAAACGAAGAATGTAGAATAGCCGGCCTCAGCAGCGACAACGCGAAAGCGAAGCAGCTAAAGAGTTCGAAGCTAACACAGGCTTCGAAGCAGTAAAGATGTACCGAAGTTCAGTTCCGCGATAGCTCAGTCGGTAGAGCAAATGACTGTTAATCATTGGGTCCCTGGTTCGAGTCCAGGTCGCGGAGCCAATCTCGGGGTGTAGCGCAGTCCGGTAGCGCGCCTGCTTTGGGAGCAGGATGTCAGGAGTTCGAATCCCCTCACCCCGACCATTTTCCGGGTCGTTAGCTCAGTTGGTAGAGCAGTTGGCTTTTAACCAATTGGTCGTAGGTTCGAATCCTACACGACCCACCATGTAAAAAGGGCATCTCGAATGAGATGCCCTTTTTCTTTTGTCCGCGATTTATATTCCCACCCTTGCTACCCTGTGGCCTTTGCCCGCAGGAGCGCCACGCATGTCCCTCAAAGCCCGTGTTTTCATCGCCACCAGCCTGGATGGCTACATCGCCCGTGAAGACGGCGGCCTCGATTGGCTGATGGGCGCCACCCAATCCACCGACGATCATGGCTACGCCGGGTTCATGGCGGGCGTCGATACGCTGGTGATGGGGCGCGGGACCTTCGACAAGGTCATGACCTTTGGTGAGTGGCCGTATCCGGATACGCGTGTTGTGGTGGTCAGCAGCACCCTCGAGGCCTTGCCCAAGGGCGTATCGGGGCAGGTCGAGCTGCACCCCGGGCCGATCCCGGCGTTGCTGGAGCACCTGCAGGCGACGGGCGCAAAAAGCCTGTACCTGGATGGCGGCAAGCTGATTCAGGGGTTCCTGCGCGAGGGGCTGGTGGACGAGATGACCATCACCCGAATTCCCGTGCTGCTGGGGCAGGGGATACCGTTGTTCGGGGATTTGGCGAAGGATGTGCTGTTGCAGCACATGAAGACGACCAGTTACGAGAGTGGGTTTGTGCAGAGCACGTATCGCGTGGTCAGGTGAATCGCAGGGGCCGCTGTGCGGCCCTTTCGCGGCACAAGGCCGCTCCTACAGGCGATCGCGTCCCCCTGTAGGAGCGGCCTTGCGCCGCGAAAGGGCTGCGCAGCAGCCCCAAAATCTCAAAGCCTCAGTGCAGTTTGAGTCGCGGCTCAGTCCCACGCCCAATCTTGCTACCCAGCATCATCATCGCCGTGCGGAAGAACCCATACAACGCCATCTGGTGCATCCGGTACAGCGACACATAGAACATCCGCGCCAGCCAGCCCTCCAGCTTCACGCTGCCCATCAGGTTACCCATCAGGTTGCCCACCGCCGAGAACCGCGACAGCGACACCAGCGAACCGTAGTCCTTGTACTCGTAGGTCGGCAGCGCCTTGTTCTCCAGGCGCGCCTTCAGGCTCTTGGCCAGCAGCGAAGCCTGCTGGTGCGCGGCCTGGGCCCGTGGCGGCACGTTGCGGTCGCTGCCCGGCTGCGGGCAGGCGGCGCAGTCGCCGAAGGCGAAGATATTGTCGTCGCGGGTGGTCTGCAGGGTCGGGCGCACCACCAGCTGGTTGATGCGGTTGGTTTCCAGGCCGTCGATGTCCTTGAGGAAGCCCGGCGCGCGAATGCCCGCCGCCCATACCTTCAGGCTGGCCTGGATCACTTCGCCGGCCGCCGTCTTCAGGCCATCCTCGGTCACTTCGCTGACCGCGGCGTTGGTCATCACCGTCACCCCGAGTTTTTCCAGGGTCTTGTGCACCGGCACGCTGATGCGCTCCGGCAGTGCTGGCAGCACCCGTGGGCCGGCCTCGATAAGGGTGATGTGCATGTCCTTCGGCTGGATCTTGTCCAGGCCATAGGCCGCCAGCTCGTGGGCGGCGTTGTGCAGCTCGGCCGCCAGCTCGACACCCGTGGCGCCAGCACCGACGATGGCCACGCTGATCTTCTCGCTGGCCACATCACCCGCGTGGGCACGCAGGTAATGGTTGAGCAGCTGCTGGTGGAAGCGCTCGGCCTGCTTGCGGCTGTCGAGGAACAGGCAGTGCTGCGCCGCACCCAGGGTGCCGAAGTCATTGGTGTTGCTGCCCACGGCGATCACCAGGCTGTCGTAGCCGATGGTGCGCGCAGGCAGCAGCTCGCGGCCCTCGTCGTCGAGGGTCGCGGCCAGCTGGATCAGCTTGCTTTCACGGTCCAGGCCGCTCATGCGCCCCATCTGGAAGTTGAAGTGGTTCCACTTGGCCTGGGCCACGTAGTTCAGTTCGTCTTCCGAGGAGTTCAGCGAGCCGGCCGCCACTTCGTGCAGCAGTGGCTTCCAGATGTGCGTCAGGTTGGCATCAACCAGGGTGATCTCGGCCTGTTTGCGCTTGCCCAGGCTTTTACCCAGGCGGGTCGCCAGTTCCAGGCCGCCGGCGCCGCCGCCGACAATCACGATGCGATGAGTCATGGGGATATCTCACAAGTTTTACGGAATTCGTGGACACAAGGTCCGGCCGCGTCCGGCATGAGGGGCGGGCGAGCGCAAGGCAGCTCATAGCACCAGTCCACTCAGCAGGCGGCTCAACAGGCCCAGACCGATGGTCACGGCCACCACCAACAACAGGAGCAGCAACGGCCGGAAGGGCCTGCGCTCGACTTGATGCTGGGGCGCGCTCAGATACTCATCGACGCGACGCTGATCTTCGGGATTCAGGCGGCTGGTCATGGTGGGCCTCGTCAGATAGACGTTTGTGACTGCGTGTACGCCACAGCGTTCACGCAAACGCATAGGTCGAATGATAATGCTTTCTATCCCTGGCGCCGAGTGTACGTGATCGCAAACACACCCGGCACTGGATCAAAGACTGATACCTACGTCGAACACGATGCTGCGCCCCAGGTTGCCGCGCAGGAAATCCGGCGCGTCCGGGTGGGCGAACAACACCCTTGCGAAGGTCGGCCCCACCAGCGACAGCGAGCGCCAGCCCTGGCGCAGGTATTCGGTGGGCGGCGGGAAATGGCTGTTGAGGTCGAGCACTTCGCGCTTGAGGCTGGAGAAGGCGATGATGTCCAGCTCGCCCAGGTCCAGCCCGCGTTCGCGGTAGTTGTGCGATTTCTTGCGCAAGGTGGGCGCCAGGCGCGCCAGCAGTTCCTGGGCGCTGATCCGCCGGGGCCGCTGCTCGCGGCGCACCAGCTGGGCCAGGGAAAACGCGCTGCGCCGCCGTTGCAGCTCCTCGCGCCATTCATCGTTGAGCCGCCGGCCCTCGTCGAGCACGAAGAACACCTCGAACGCCGCGTCGCGGAACAGTACGTCCGGCGGCTCCTGCCCGGCCGGGGTGAAGTCCTCGCTGCGGTAGGGAATGTTCAGCCCTTGCAGCAGGCGCTGGCAGACCCAACGCTCGCGTTCCCATTTGCGGGCATTGGACAGGAACGCATTGGCTTGTTCGGCCTGGATGGTAAGCAGGCGCAGGTAGTCTGAGTCATCCATGGGGACAAGCTTAGTCGCTAATTGATGACGGTAAGATGCTGTTTGTGCGTGGGAATCAGCCCAGCGTCAGCCACTGCTGCACGACTCCGAACAAGTGCAGCAGCCCACCGCCCACGCAGATCGCCGAACTGACCGCAATGAAACGCCGGCTGCGCCCGGTTCCGGCCAGCAACAGCGGCCCCAGCAGGCCACGGGCCAGGTACACCAGGGTGATCAGGCAGATGATCGGCATCAGCAATGGCAAGGGCGCGATCACACCGGCTGCCGATAGCGCGTAGGCGGCCCAGACCAGCAGTACCGATGCGATCACCAGGGTGACCAGGGCAGGGTAGGCGCGCCCTTGCTCGGCGGCCCGGGCCATGCGCTCGCCTGCGCCGAACAGACGGTACCAGCGCGGGCCCACGGCGATGACCATCAGGTGCAGTACCCCCGCGATGGCGCTGAACAGCGCGCCCAGCAGCAAGGGTAGGTTGATGCCTTCGGTCATCGGGGATGCGTCCTGCAGCGAGAGGAGGTGTCAGCCTATAGCAACCGGACGAAAGGGAGAATGGGTGTAGACTCAGGCTTGTCCACATGGCCGACAGGGATATTGTTCAGGTGATCAGCGCACAGGTCTTGTCCAGCACCAGCCTCACCCTTGGCTGGCTCGGTTACGTGCCCCTGCTGATCTGGGCTGCCAGCCGCACGCGCTGGGTGGAGTTGTTCGCTGACACCCGCCGCCAGCACCTGCTGTTTGGCACGGTGTTCTGCCTGTTCGTGCTGTGGCTGGTGCGGCGGGATTTCGATACCGGCGTGTCGTATCACTTTATCGGCATGACTGCCGTCACCCTGCTGCTGGATTGGCCGCTGGCGGTGCTCGGCGGCTTCCTCGCCCAGCTCGGCCTGTTACTGCTCGGCCGCCAGGACCTCGCCGCCATCGGCGTCAACGGCCTGCTGATCGTCGGCTTGCCGGTGCTGGTCACCGAGGTGTGCGCGATCCTGGTCGAGCGTGCACAGCCGCGTAACCTGTTCGTGTATATCTTCTGTTGCGGGTTCTTCCCCGCCGCGCTGACCGTGCTGGTGTGCCTGGCGGCTGGGCTGGGGGTGTTGTGGATGGACGAGCGTTTCGCCATGCCCGAGTGGCTGAGCGACTTTGTTGGCTACCTGTGGCTGATGATGTTCCCCGAGGCGTTTATCAATGGCACCGTGATCAGTGCCCTGGTGGTGTTCTGCCCCGAGTGGCTGGAAACGTTCAACCGCACTCGTTATTTGCAGGCGCCGTGGAAGGATGAAGAACAGTGATGCTTTCTGGGGCTGCTGTGCAGCCCTTTCGCGGCACAAGGCCGCTCCTACAGGGGAATGCGACCGCCTGTAGGAGCGGCCTTGTGCCGCGAAAGGGCCGCAAAGCGGCCCCAACAACGTCGAACCAATCAGCGTTCTAAAAACGCCTACCTCAATGCCGCGGCTCCAGATCCCCCGAATACAGCTCATCCTCCGACTCTTCCGCCCCCGCGATCTTATGCTCCTCGGCCGCCCAGGCCCCCAGGTCGATCAACTTGCAGCGGTCCGAGCAGAACGGCCGGAACGGGCTCTTCTCCCCCCATTCCACGGGCGCCCCACAGGTTGGGCAATCAACGGTCATCGGCTGGCTCATGGCTGGCCTCCTCGCAAAGTCAGGTAAAAGTGGTGCAGGCGGTCGATCTCGTCGTGCAGCGATTGCAGATCACGATCATTGACCACCACGTCATCGGCATGGCGCAGGCGCTCTTCCCGGGCCAGCTGGGCCTTGAGAATCGCCTGCACCTGCTCAGGATTGGTGTTGTCCCGTTGCAGGGTGCGCTGCACCTGCAACTCGGTCGGTGCATCGATCACCAATATGCGCTGGGTCTTGCTGAACTGCCCCGACTCGATCAACAGCGGCGACACATACACCGCATAGGGCGTCTCGGCCTTGGCCAGGTAGCTGAAGATCTCCTGGCCAATCAGCGGGTGCAGCAGCTGCTCCAGCCATTGCCGTTGCGCAGGGTCGGCGAAAATCTGCTGGCGCAGGGCGCCACGGTCGAGCTGGCCGTCCTCCAGCAGCACGCCGGGGCCAAAGCGCTCGACGATGCTGGCCAGGGCAGGGCGCCCAGGCTCGACAACCCAGCGCGCGGCCTGGTCGGCATCGACCAGGTGCACGCCCAGCTCGACGAAACGCTCGGCGGCGGCGCTCTTGCCGCTGCCGATGCCGCCGGTCAGGCCGAGAATCCAGGGGGTGAAAGGCGCTGTGCTCATCAGGTTCCAAGCAGTTGCAGGTAAGAGGCGACTATTTCATCACCCCAGAGCAATGCGATCCACCCCGCAATGGCCAGATAAGGCCCGAAAGGTAGCGCAGCGCCCATCTGCGTGCGCTTCAGACGCACCAGCGTCAGCCCGATCAGCGCCCCCACCAGCGAGGCCAGCATCAAGGTCAGCGGCAAAATCTGCCAACCGCCCCAGGCCCCGAGCATGGCCAGCAGCTTGAAGTCGCCAAAGCCCATGCCCTCCTTGCCGGTCACCAGCTTGAACACCCAGTACACCGTCCACAGGCTCAGATAACCCGCCACCGCGCCCCACACCGCATCGGCCAGTGGCACCAGCAGCCCGAAGGCGTTGACCACCAACCCCAGCCACAACAGCGGCAACACCAGCACATCCGGCAGCAACTGGTGCTCGGCATCGATCAGACTCAAGCCGATCAGGCCCCAGGTCAGCAGCATCACCGCCAGCGCGTCCACGCCCGGCCCGAAATGCCAGGCCACCAGTAGCGACAGCAGGGCAGTGGCCAGCTCCACCAGTGGATAACGCGCACTGATCCGCGCCTTGCACCCCGAGCAACGCCCGCGCAAGGCCACATAACTCAACACCGGAATGTTTTCCCACGCCCGGATCGGGCGCTGGCAATGCGGGCAACGCGACGCCGGCAAGCACAGGTCGAAGCGCTCGTGCTCGGCCTGCGGCAGCCCCAGCACCTCCTGCGCCTCGCGCTGCCACTGGCGCTCGAGCATCAGCGGCAGCCGGTACGCCAGCACATTGAGAAAACTGCCCACCAGCAACCCCAGCACCGAGGCCAGGGCATAGAAGAACGGTGGATGATCGACGACGACGGCCCAGGCATTCATGTTCAGATCAGGCTACCCAACTGGAAGATCGGCAAGTACATCGCCACGACAAGGCCCCCCACCAGCAGCCCGAGGATCAGCACGATGGCCGGCTCCAGCAGCGTGGTCAACTGCTCCAGCGCCTGGCTCACCTGCTCTTCGTAATGTAGCGCGGCCTTGTCCAGCATGGTGTCGAGGGTGCCGCTGGCCTCGCCGACCGCCACCAGCTGGCGCAGCAGCGGCGGGAACAGCCCGTCCGCCTCCATCGCCTGTTGCAGGCTCGCCCCATTGGCCACGCCCTGGCGCAACGCCAGGATCGCCCGCTCATGCAGGCAGTTGCCACTGACCGGTGCCACCGTTGCCAGCGCATCCAGCAACGCCACGCCAGCTGTATAAGAAGTCGCCAGGCTGCGCGCAAACCGCGCCAACGCCGCCTGCCCGAGCAAGGTGCCGACCACCGGCACCCGCAACCCCCAGCGCACCATCCACAGCCGCGCCGGCAGATACCGCCGATAAACCTCCCGCCCGCCAACCCCCAACACCGTTATCAACAGCACCAGCCACCCCACGTGATTGCCCAGCCCTGTGGATAAATCGATCACCCACTGGGTGAACGCCGGCAGCGCCTTGTCGAAACTGGCGAACAGCCCCTGAAAGCGCGGCACCACCTCCAGCAGCAACAACGCCGCCACCCCGAACCCGGTCAGTAGCAACAGCGCCGGATACAGCATCGCCTTGCGCACCTTTTGCCGCAGCGCCTGGCGCTTCTCCAGCATCCCCGCCATCTGCTCCAGTTGCCGGTCCAGCGTGCCCGACTGCTCGCCCACCCGCACCAGGTTGCAGTACAGCGCATCGAACCACGCCGGATGCCGCTGCAACGCCTCCGCCAGCCCAAGCCCCGCCGCCACATCCTGTTTCAACCGCGCCAGCAACGCCGCCATGCCGCTGTCCACCGTGCTACGCGCCATCACCTCGAACGCCTGCAGCAACGGCACCCCCGCCGTCAGCAAGGTCGCCAGCTGCCGGCTGAACCCCGCCGCATCCGCCTTGCCCGCCCGCTGCGGCCAACGCCACTGCAACCCACCCGCCAACCTCACCCGCGTGGCCCGAATGCCCTGGCGTTGCAGCCAGGCCTGCACGAATGCCGGGCTGCGCCCCGGTTGCTGGCCGTGTTGACGAGTGCCGGAGGCATCGATGCCCTCCCAGGCGTAGAGGCGGGTAGACGGTGGCATGCGAAGGTCCTTTGCAGTGCGGCGACAAGCCCCGTAACAGCTTGCCGGGCTCGAGGGCGGGCGCGTTTCCATGACGCTCACTAGAGTAGTTCAGCGAAGATGACGCCCTGCCGTGCAGGGGTGACAAAAGGTGTCGGTTCAGGCCTACTGCGCGCCTGTCAGCCGGGGCGCCGAAAAGATGAAATGCGCCGACCGCGCCTCCATGTATTACGAAGGAAGACCGTTCATGAAAGGGCAACGAGGTATTACCCTGATCGAACTGATGATCGTCGTCGCGATCATCGGCATCCTGGCGACCATCGCCATCCCCATGTACACCAACCACCAGGCCCGGGCCAAAGCCGCCGCGGCGCTGCTGGAAATCTCCGCGCTGAAAACGCCGATGGACATCCGCCTGAACGAAGGCAAGGACGTGCCCGACGTCGCCAGCCTCGGCGGCCAGCCCGCCACCGCCCATTGCGCGATCACCGCCAGCGGCACGGCGGCCGACGGCACCGCCAGCATCGCCTGCACCCTGGCCGACGCACCGGCCAATGTGCTGGGCAAGACCGTGACCCTGGCCCGCACCCAAGCCGGGTGGAGCTGTGTGACCACGGTGGAGGAAGACCTCGCGCCGAATGGCTGCAAGGCGCCGTGAAAGTGAGGTGAAACAGAGGTTTGCGTAACGGACACGGCAATGGTACGTTGCGCAACACGCCGGTGTAGCTCAGTCGGTAGAGCAGCGCACTCGTAACGCGAAGGTCGCAGGTTCGATTCCTGTCTCCGGCACCAGAGACCAGTTTCCAGAAGTCTATGACTGTCTACGAAACGCCCAGCAGAGCCCGCCTAGTGCGGGCTTTGTTGTGTCTGTCTGTCTCTTTTTGTCTCCCTGAGCCTGCTCAACATCCCCGCTACAGGCACACGCGTACGTTCGTGGACAGGTTGAGCGGGGGGAGATTTCAGCCTTGACCTGAGCAGCCACCCAGTGGTTGAGCCGTAGCGGCTCGGCCGGTTTTAGAGAATTCAGATGACCGTAGCTAGGCTCCCAATAGCCGATCGACTAAACTGGGTCGCTAACCCGGCAGCCCATTGAAGGATAGGGAAGGCGATGGCTACGGCCCAACAAATCATTGCTCTGCTGAGCAGCCATAACCAAGGAGATGAGGAGCAATTTCTCTCCATCGCTTTGCAAGTGGCCGCTGCTGAAGCACGCCGTGGCAGACTTGATGTTGCTGATGAGCTCAAAGCACTTGTTGAGAGCGCTCGTAAACGCGAGTCTCCATTCAAAGGACATGCTTCTCGGCCGAATCAGCATGTTGCGATTCCAATCTCCAAGCCGCGAGGCGAATTGGAGTCCCTGCTATCTGTCAGCTATCCAAGGTCTCAGCTGCAAGACCTGATTCTTAATGACCTCAAGCGGGACCGCCTTACCCGCCTCATTCATCAACAGCGTCAGCGAGACAAGCTACGTAGCCATGGTTTGGCCCCGAGCTCAAAACTCCTGCTTGTAGGTCCGCCAGGCTCCGGGAAAACCCTAACAGCATCGATCTTGGCCGGTGAGTTACAGCTGCCGCTTTTCACCATACGCCTCGATGCCCTGATCACACGCTTCATGGGCGAGACGGCATCCAAGCTACGGTTGATATTCGATCAGATTGCATCTGTTCGCGCGGTTTACTTGTTTGACGAGTTTGATTCTATTGGTGGGCGACGGAACGCTGATAACGACGTAGGTGAAATGCGTCGTGTACTCAATTCGTTCCTTCAGTTCCTTGAGGAAACAAACAGTACAGACAGCCTCGTGCTAGCCACAACGAACCATC
Source organism: Pseudomonas sp. RtIB026 (assembly GCF_016861355.2). Classification (NCBI taxonomy): domain Bacteria; kingdom Pseudomonadati; phylum Pseudomonadota; class Gammaproteobacteria; order Pseudomonadales; family Pseudomonadaceae; genus Pseudomonas; species Pseudomonas sp. RtIB026. Next base: position 1,566,849 of record NZ_AP023348.2, read on the forward strand.
CCGAGCTTCTTGATCGCGCTCTCTTCAGGCGGTTCGATGACATCATCGAGTACTCTCTGCCTGATCCGAATGGCATTAAGGAAGTACTTGAGATGCGAATGCATGTCTATTTGCCGAAGAGAGTGTCTTGGGCGAAACTCATAGCCGCTGCCAAGGGTCTCAGCCAAGCAGAAATCACTAGAGCGGCCTCTGAGATTATCAAAGACGTCATCCTCCAAGGTGATAAGCACGCGACAACTGAAGCAATAGTCAGGGCGTTAAAAGAGCGCCACACCCTGAAAGAAACCATGTCAGGACTAAGCCCCGGCTAGGTGTTCAGCATGCATAACTTTGGATTAGGGAAATATCCAGAATGGCGTCGTCTTACGAGCTTCCGCATTTCAGAGTTGAGCAATTCAGGGTGGATCGCCCTTACCAGCGCCGAGATAAGGACCTGAGCAACGCGGGTAAAACACGAGAGGAAGGCCATGGCAGCCGCCTCCGCGAAAGGTTATCTCTTGCGTTTACTGCCGCACGAAGCGGTCAGAACGCCTTCTTTGCAGACAATATCAGCGACTCCCCCCAAGCGTTGTACTTAGAAGTTGAGCTTGAAGCGGGATCGCCCATTCCAGACCTAAACTGGAAAAAACAAAATATACGGCTTTCAGCCCTCCGAGTCCTCGAGGACGGTTCAACACTCGGAGCGCTATACGTTCCTCACGATGCCATGGACTTTCTTGAGTTAAAGCTGCAGGAATATGCAGAAGAAGAGACCAAGTCTGGAAAGCCAAAAAATGAGACTAAATTCTCATCCGTTGAAAACCTTTCCATCGGGGACATAGAGACCTTATGGACAGACTCCAGACCGTTCCCAAGCTCCTTATCTTCCACACTTTGGTGGGAGTGCTGGTGTGCAGCATGGAAGGCGGATCACGTCCGACGTGTCGCTGACAATCTAAAAATTCGCGTCAGCGAGAACTCGCTAATATTTCCGGATACAGAAGTATTACTCGTCTATGCAAATACCCTTGAAATGTCAATTCTTGCAGCGAATGCGGACGGACTAGAAGAGCTCAGGAAAGCCACCGACAACCCCTATTTCTTTACCCGGCAAACATCCCGGGAAAAGTCAGAATGGACGTCTAATCTAGCAGACAGGCTGATTCCACCTGATAGCGAAAGCCCCGCGATTTGCGTTTTAGATCATGGCGTTAACCACGCTCACCCCCTTATTCAGCCCGCGCTTGCAGCTGACGATTGCCAAGCAGTTAGGTCAGAGTGGGGAGTGCACGACCACCATGGCCATGGAACCAATATGGCTGGTGCAGCGCTATATGGGGACCTTAGCTACGCGCTGGCAGATGAAAGTTTTATTGAACTAACTGCAAAACTGGAATCGGTAAAATTCCTACCGCCCGCTGGCTGGGAGAGAAATGACCCTTCGAGCTACGGGTTCATTACCCAGTCAGCAGTGAGCTTGGCAGAAACGAAGGAGCCCCTGCGAAATCGCGTTTTCTGCATGGCGGTCTCGAACCAAGACGTATCAGGCGAGCGACCCACAACATGGAGCTCCGCTATTGATCAGGTCTGTAGTGGCTCGATGGTGGGGGACTTCGGGGAGAACGGAGAATATGGTCCGCGTCGACTCTTCATAATTTCAGCGGGTAACATCCCTGACTCCAACAGCCCTGAAGATTTGGCTGACCCCTATGACTTCCCGATTGAAGACCCTGCTCAATCATGGAACGCGTTGGCGGTCGGTGGATTCACTGACAAAGTCGACCTTCACGATCAACCAGGCTATGAGGGGTGGTCCGCAGTGGCGCGGGCCGGCGATCATAGCCCCTATAGCCGAGCATCAATCGACTGGGAGCACTCCAGAACCCCAATTAAGCCAGAAGTGGTTTTCGAGGCGGGCAACAAGGCGATCAGTCCTGACGGGGCAGAGATCATTTCCGGTATTCCTGCATTGTCACTCTTAACAACCGGAAAAGATGTCAATCAGCGGCCTATTGAGGAGTTCTGGGCCACCAGCTCTGCTACCGCACAAGCAGCGGGATTGGCTGCGACAATCATGGCTGTGCATCCACAGATGTGGCCAGAAACGGTGCGCGCACTGATTATTCATAGCGCGCAGTGGACGCCCGTCATGATGGAACGATTCAGGAAATGCAAGAGCAAAGGGCAGCGAATCGCTCTCGCCCGCCACATTGGTTATGGCGTTCCACAGCTATCACGCGCCTTGGCATCTGCAGAAAACGACTTAGCCCTGATTGCTGAGACTAGCATTCAACCATTTGCGAGAGACCTCAACGCAAAGAGTCGAGAGGTAGGAGACCCGCACTTTAAAGAGGTGCATTACTACAATCTGCCATGGCCGAAAGCAGAGCTAGAACGCCTCGAAAACCGGACCGTCCAACTGAAGATCACTCTTTCGTACTTCATCGAGCCTAGCCCAGGAGAAATGGCTCAAGTGATCCCAGCTAGGTATCAATCCTTTGGGCTTCGATTTGACCTCAAGAAAAAATCCGAGACCGAAGCAGCATTCCGGCATCGAATCAACAAGCTTGAGTCGATGGCGGAAAAGCCTCCACAACCAGAGCCAGATAATAGGTGGGTATTCGGTCCCAAAAGCATTTCCGCAGGCTCAGTACACAGTGACGTCTGGATCGGTCCAGCGATTGACTTGGCCTCAAGGGATAAAATTGCTATTTATCCGGTTTCCGGCTGGTGGCGATATCGGCCCCATCTGGGAAAATGCAATACTAAAACCCGTTATAGCCTGATTATTTCTATATCCTCTGATGGTGAGGACGTGGATCTATACACAGAAATCGCGAATATTATTGCAACGCCGGTAGACACTGAGATAAGCATCGGGACGAGCTAATTTCCACCATTATTCATCGTGAATCAAGCGCAACCCAATTCTGCCTTGGGCCGACTGCAGGGTCGACCTAGCTATTTGCAGCGCAACATCGTCGAACGGATACGTGGAGAGTTAAAAGAGTACCGCTGGATCGTAAAGGCTAACAATCGAAATGTATTAATTGTCTCTAGAATCGTAGAAGACATCGAGAACCTGTTCATGATCGGATGCGGCTGCTTGCGGACGGTCTCACCAAGGGCGGGACGGGTGGTATCTTCTTTTGTCGAACTGGGACCTGCCACTAATCTGGAGGCGCTCGGTGTGATATCTGAAATTTTCTCATAAGCTACGACACCCAAAAACTTCCCGATTTGATTCCACCAAACGCCGTAACTAGCTGATTTTTTGTAGCGACCCTTTGAGGTACGCCACAAAATCCACCAAATTCCAGCCCCGCGAATCCCATGCCCTCACAGCAAGAAACCGTTCGTCTGGTGCCGCCACCTTAGAAGCGCCGCATTGCGGGGCTTTCGTCTTTTCAGGTGTTAGGTTCTACAGCGTAGGCTCATTTCAAACGTCCACATTGTGTCCACACACCGTTCGTTCCAGCATCGACTTGTTTAGCGGCCCATCAGTGAGTTAGCGATCTTCATCGCCTCCTGGAGTAGATAAACCGCCTCGTCGAAGTGCGCCCAGTCGTTTGTGCCTTCATACAGCACCCCTCCAGGGGAGACATCCACAACCCAGCTACCGACGAGCTGATGGAAACGAACTATTTCCATTGCCTCCACCACCGATAACAATCCAAGGCGATTGAGATTGGCTTGGTAGATCTGATTGAACGTGTCTGCGATGGCAATCGGGAAGCGATGCACTAGCCCCATGCTTCTCATGTCATCTCCATCTAAACTTTGGAGATCAGCCGAGTAGTGCTTCATCTCGGCGATGTAGCCTCGTGTTGCTTCAATCTCAACAAGTGCAGCAACTTCCGCAATTAAGGCTGCGCGAACACTACGCTGCTCAGATCTCGCGGTCCCCCTCTGTCCGAACCATATCCCCGCCAAACTGAAAAAGCCCGCAAGCACAGCAGCCAAAGACGCGGCACCAATAGTAATCAAGCTAGAAGTTGATGCTTTGATCGACGGATCGGCCATAGACCAGATCACAGTGCACCACTCAACAGGATCAGCCATTTTTATTCTCCATGAGTTGCGCTCCCACCAATATATTCAGCGCCACAACTTCCGCTAAATAACCAGAAGGAAAGGTGACAGATTTATTTTTGGCACTAGTTAATGCGCAATTAAATAAATCTGTCACCTTTCCGTACAGCTTGCAACGCGCTCCATGCATTTGTTTGTCATGCCACGGGTTAAACGCACACTCGAGCGGGGCAACCTATACCAAATCAACTGGAATATTCAATGGATTGATCTATTTAATTAAGTTCCATTCATTCCGACCGCAATCGGGGCAGTCGAATCTTTCCGACACGAATTTTGTTATCTCATCGGAGAATGCCAGCATCGCCACACCGCCCGCAACGATTGCCACGCAGATAACTAAGGCAAATCCAGTACCCGCAAAAAGGTAAGCAATCCAAGCGTACCCTCCAAATCCCACCATACCTCCGCCTAAAACTTTGAAGAAAAACTCTTTATTCGCTTCTTCTTCGTAACCGCAACACTTGCATTTAATTCTTGGCATTTACAAACCTATAATTGAATTGCGCGATTAGCACGCATTAAAAGTATCACACCACATGAGTTTCTTAACATAGACATCAGATGGTGAATAAGCCCCCTGACTGGACGGATGGGCAACACTCCTTGTCATTTTCGTGCTCCTTTTACATTGCGGGTTTCGCAGACAGGATGACCGTTTCGGGGAGTTATACACCCTGGGCGGCAAGACCAAGCTACCTGACCAGACTCATGATCGAGTCCGCGTCAGACACTACTCCACTCACACCTAGCGAGTCTATTGCGAAGGTGGTTGCCATCCTTGGCAGCGGAATCAGTCCGTTTGTTCTCGACGGGCCTCGATGCCCAGAAACTGATAAGCCCCGGTAATGCTCAGTCCTGCGGCTTGATCTTGTGCGAGAACTTACCGGATCGCTTTTTTATGACCGATACGCCGTAGTCATTTTTCAGGGTATCAACAACGGTCTCGAAGAACTGAGCCATCAACTCAAGCTGCTACTCAAGCTCTTTGATCCGCTGCACTGGAGTGAGCGTTTTGGAAGCGGACATCGCGTAGCGCCTTTCGGCCCGGATCGACGTCCCTTGGCTCCAATCCTGCCGACCATGCTTACGCTCCATATCAGGACCGTCGACCGCCCCCAGATGCGATATCGAACTCAAGGCTATAGGTCGTCCAGCGAAACCTACACTCGCTGACGGTCGGCAAGCCACTCGCGAACGGTCGCTAGCAGCGCCTCATCCTCTTCGGTCATGAGCACAGGTTTAAAAGGCAACTGCCCGCGCTCGGCGACGTACTGCAAGGCTTGGCGCATGAACTCGGAGGGCGTAACACCCAAGCGTTCAAGCTCACGATAGGCTCGGGTTTTAAGATCGTCGTCGATACAAACATTGATAGGTGCCATGATGGCTTGCTAACTGTATTTACAATTGTCTTTACAGTGGCGTAATTCTGGGCAGCAGACAAGTGGCTTATGGGCACAAACCGACGAAGGACAAGGCCGTTGCACGCCGATTCGATTCCACAAATAGCCATAAAGTGCTGATTTATTTATAGCTACGTAACGAGGCACGTCCCAAAATCCACCAAATTCCAGCCCCGCGAATCCTCTGCCCTCACAGCAAGAAACCGTTCGTCTGGTGCCGCACCAGCACCCAGAAGTCGCCGCCGTCCTTGCAATGCGAGCGTTTTGTTTCTAGCTATCTCAGCAGACCTCATCAATGACCAGATGTAGGTAACCTGCACGCGTCTGCTATGACATGGCTGCTGTACGCAGAAGACCATCTGGTCTGCCGGGTTATCTTTTTCCTCGGTTCGCCAATCTGCGTACAGCTGCCACCCTCACCACTCCGAACGCAATCTATATCGAGTGCGTTTTCACCATGGCGACAGTATGTGGGACACCTCAGGTGTGCAGGTCCCTTTCGTCCCGGTCGGCCAACCCACGTACTGTTGCCTTCCAGTCCCTCCGTGCAAGCCATTTCCTACGTTTCCCATTGCCATTTCCTAGCCCCAAGAACCTTGCACTAGAAGCCCCCAAGGAATAAATTCCCTACCAGTCGCGGCAAATTCCGCGACCGGGTTTGGCGACCCGGATAAACTTGGCGCAGCAGCGCCCCACACGATTGCAGGCGCTTTTTTTGCGTCCGCAGCCTCGTGCCATGGCGGCTGTGCGCGGGAGACCTTCGGGTCTGCCGGGTTCCAAGTTCCCGGTTCGCCAACCTGCGTACAGCTGCCACCCATTGTTTGGCGACAGTGCGTGGTGGTTCCAACCTAACTTGGAGTCTCATGCATGACCATCACACGTCTGTACAGGATCCTCGCATCCGCTCTCCGCCGCCCAACCCCCGCGGCCACCCCATCCCCAACCTTCTACCCAATCGACAGCCACTCCCTAGCCACCCGCGCCAACCGGGAGGTACCCCATGCCTGACCATGAACGCCTGTCCACCCTCCAGAGCTACGTCTGGACCCTCGAACTGCTCGGCGAGGCGCTGGTGCAGCATGACGAGGTGCTGGAGTGCGAGCACAACCCGCAACTGAGCTTCCGCAACACAGCGGGCATCCACCAGGCGATCCGGATCATCAGCCGGTTGGCCAGCGAGCAGTTCGGCAAGCTGGAGGCGATGAAAGAAGAGTGTGTTTCCAGAGACTGATGCCACGCATCATCGGGGCCGCGTTGCGGCCCTATTGCGTGGCGTGCCCTGATCGACCGCCACTTGCACCGCCCGGATTTCAACCACTCGCAAGAACAATATGGCTGCTTCACCCACCCCCATCTCGTATCATCAGCGCCTTCGCATTCGGAACGAACTGTGTGAAATCGCCAACTGGAAAAGCGCCAACTGCCGCTGATGGGCCGAAGTGGGACGTCGCCGAGGCTGTCAATCAGCTCTCGTGGGACGACTTGCGCATCATCAAGACGCTCAGTGACTACGGCAACCGTGCGGCGACGGCCAAGAAGCTTGGCATCAATGTCTCCACCGTTTCGCGCCGGGTTGCCCAGGTCGAGCGAACGCTCGGCATCGCGCTGTTCGACCACCGCAAATCAGGCTATCTGCTCACCGCCGAGGGCGCGGAGTTGCGAGCACTCGCCGAGCGCGTGGAGCTGGATATCGTCAGCGTCACGCGGCGTGTTTCACGTTCAGGCCAAGGCCCGCTGGGGAAGCTTCGCATTACCACCAGCGACTCGCTGCTGCTGTACTTCTTCACCCCCATCATCGCGGACTTCAAGGCCCTGAACGAGGGGATCAGCATCGAGGTGCTGGTGGGCAATGAAACCCTCAGCCTCGCCCGGGATGAATCGGATATCGCCATCCGCGCGACAAGAAAACCTGCAGAGAGCCTGGTGGGCCGTAAGCTGGCGAACATTGCCTGGGCACCGTACTGCAGCGCCAAGCAGATGACTGCCGAGCCCCTGTTCGCAGAGGGGCAGGCATGGGTGTCCTACTCGGCGGCGCTCTGCGGTTTGAGGGCGACCAGCTATGTCGAAAGCCGGGTCGCCGCGGAGCGCATTGCCTACCGCACCGACTCTGTTGCAGCCGCAAGCGTCGCCATCGCGGCGGGCCTGGGGTATGGGTTCCTGCCCTGCATGCTGGGCGACATCACCCCGGGGTTGGTACGCGCAGGCCCAGTGGTGCCAGAGCTTCAGGACGAATTGTGGCTGCTGACGCACCAGGACATTCGCAAGTCGTGGCGCGTCAAAGCATTCATGACTTTCTGCGCCGCTGCCGTGGCCAGTCAAAAGCCCTTGGTCGAGGGGCAGTCGGTACTCCCGGTCAGCTGATCGCAACCGGGAGTGCAGCTTAGATTTCCCGGGCGCCAATCACGGCCTTGCAGGCGATCTCGATCAGTTGCGGGCGCTGGGCAAGCCGCGACACCCCAATGATATTGCTCGCGCACTGAGGCCGCTCAGTGCCATAGGCCGCCTTGCGCACTTTGCCGACCACCGCGAACGCGGCGTCCATGTCCAGTACATAAAGCGTTTCCTCGACAACGTCTTGCAGCGTCGCGCCATACAAGGCGAGCAGCTTTGAGATGTTGTCGTAGGCGACCTGCATCTGCTCGCCCATCGATGAGAAATCGCTGGGCTTGCCGTCGGCGTTCAGCGGCGCCGGGGCCAGCAGATTACCGGCCTCGTCATGGTTGAACTGGCCTGATACGTAGATCTCGTTGCCTACCCGCCGTGCCTGCGGATAGCCATACGCCTCCTCCCAGGAAACGCCCCAGTAGGCGGTCTGCTTGTTGAACGGTTGTGAAGCTGCCATTGCATTCTCCTGCACATGACGGACCGGCTTGATCCGAATGGAACGGCGAATGCTAGCAGCGCGGCTGCGTATGCAATGGCGCAAAAATGAGCCGGCAGAGGCGCAAAAGTGCGCCACCGACAGGCGATTTGTTTCGTTATCTTTTGCTCGTCCTCAAGCAACGACGCTGAGGCGAGCACTCGTGGCTACGGTGATGCCTGCAACGTGCGGGCCCCGAAACGGGTGCGATCGAACTTCATCAAATTGAAAGGAAACAACAATGAGCAATCCTAAGACTGAAGTCCTGACCCCGTTCAACAGCCAACTGATCTTCATCGATCAGCAGCCACAGATGGCCTTCGGTGTTCAGAGCATCGATCGGCAAACACTGAAGAACAACACCGTTGGCCTGGCCAAGGCCGCGAAGATTTTCAATATTCCCACCACCTTCACCACGGTCGAGACACAAAGCTTCTCGGGCCACACCTACCCCGAGCTGCTAGCTGTGTTCCCCGACGCCCCGCTGCTGGAGCGCACCTCGATGAACTCCTGGGATGACCAGAAGGTGCGCGACGCCCTCAAGCGCAATGGCCGCAACAAGATCATCGTCTCCGGCTTGTGGACCGAGGTCTGCAACGCCACCTTCGCCCTGTCGGCAATGAACGATGCCGGCTATGAAATCTACATGGTCGCCGACGCCTCCGGCGGCACCACCAAGGAAGCCCACGATTACGCCATGCAGCGCATGATCCAGGCCGGCGTGGTACCGGTGACCTGGCAGCAGGTGCTGCTGGAATGGCAGCGGGACTGGAAGAACCGCGACACCTACGACGCTGTGATGGAGCTGGTCAAGGAACATTCCGGTGCCTATGGCATGGGCGTCGACTACGCCTACACCATGGTGCACAAGGCGCCTGAGCGCGTTCAGCATGGCCCCACCCTGGCGCCTGTCGCTGCTGTCTGAGCCATCGCCAGCTCCTGTCCTGGGGGCTGTTCACTGACGTGCGAAGGGTGCGCGGTGGGCTGATCCGAATCAACGAGCCTGGCCTGGAACCTCTGGGGTTTCCAGCGCCCAGCGCTGCTCGGGTCAGGCGCTCGCATCCTGCTACCTGGATTGATGGGTGTGTATGAACAAGGACAACTCTACCGTGCTGGCGACGCTGACACTGGCTTCGACAGGGCAGCTCAAATCCTGGCAGTTGAGAACGGCCACACAGCTGATGCTGGACAGGCTGGATACCTGCCTATCAGTGACTGAAATCGCCGAAGCATGCGCATTGTCGCGCAGTCACTTCTCACGCATGTTCAAGCAAAGTACCCGGATGTCGCCGCAACAATGGCTGCGTGAACAGCGGGTGTTGAAGAGCAGGGAGCTATTGAAGACTTCCACGATGTTGCTCACAGAGATCGCACTGGAATGCGGCTTCTGCGATCAGTCTCACTTCTGCCGCACCTTCGTGAAGGCTGAAGGCATGACACCAAAGGCTTGGCAGCAACAAGCCATTGCCTGAGGTGTAACCCCCTTGAAAACCAATTTGTTACAGCGGCAGATTATTTCTAAAAACATTGCGCACTAAATTATTGCGCAATAACTGATTGCGAGTTGTTGGCGTACAAACATTGAAGTCGCCAACAGCATGCCCCGAATACATTAAAAGTGAGGAAAGCCATGAACGTTCTCTACACCGCAGTCGCCACCGCAACCGGTGGTCGCGATGGCCGAGCCATCTCCAGCGACAAGCACCTCGATGTGAAACTGGCCACGCCGAAGGAACTGGGCGGTGCCGGTGGTGATGCCACCAACCCTGAGCAACTGTTCGCCGCGGGTTACTCGGCCTGCTTCACCGGCGCGCTGAAGTTCGTCGCCGGCCAGCGCAAACGCAGCATTCCAGCCGACGCCTCGATCACTGCGCAGGTCGGCATTGGCCAGATCCTTGGCGGCTTTGGCCTGGATATCGACCTGCACATCAACCTGCCAGGCCTGGAGCACGCTGATGCACAAGCGTTGGTGGAGGCGGCCCACCAGGTGTGCCCGTACTCCAATGCCACCCGTGGCAACGTCGATGTCCGTCTGCACGTCACCGTCTGACCTACTGCCTCAGCAGAAACAGGGGATTTGAAATGAACGTTTTGACCAAGACCCTCGCGGGCTCGCTGCTTGCCTTGTCGATCGGTAACGCATTCGCCGACGCTGGCGTCGAGCACAACACCCAGGCATTCCTCGATACCTTGAACGCGGGCGGTGGCAAACCCATCGAGCAGCTTTCGCCGCAGGATGCCCGCGCGGTGCTGGCCGGCGCTCAGTCCGGGGTGAAACTGACGCTGCCCAAGGCGGATGTCAGCGAGAAGACCATCACCGTCGATGGCCAGGCCATCCGCTTGACCATCGTGCGCCCGGCGGGTGTGAAGGGGACCTTGCCGGTGTTCATGTACTTCCACGGCGGCGGCTGGGTGCTCGGCGACTTCCCGACCCATGAGCGCCTGGTGCGCGACTTGGTCGTCGGGTCTGGGGCGGTGGCGGTGTTCGTCAACTACACCCCGTCCCCTGAGGCGCACTACCCGACGGCGATCAACCAGGCCTACGGGGCAACCCGATGGGTGGCCGAGCACGGCCAGGACATCAATGTCGACGGCAAGCGCCTGGCGGTCGCGGGCAACAGCGTCGGCGGCAACATGGCAGCGGTGGTCAGCCTGATGGCCAAGGACAAAGGCACCCCGGCCATCAAGTACCAGGTGCTGTTGTGGCCCGTGACCGACGCCAACTTCGAGACGGCGTCGTACAACCAGTACGCCGAGGGGCACTTCCTCACCCGTAACATGATGAAGTGGTTCTGGGACAACTACACCACCGACCCCAAGCAACGTGCCGAGATCTACGCCTCGCCGCTGCGCGCGACCACCGAGCAGTTGAAAGGCCTGCCGCCAGCGCTGGTGCAGACCGCGAGTGCCGATGTGCTGCGTGATGAAGGGGAAGCCTATGCTCGCAAGCTGGACCAAGCCGGTGTGCCGGTCACGGCGGTGCGTTACAACGGGATGATCCATGACTATGGCTTGCTGAACGTGGTCAGCCAGGTGCCGGCGGTACGTTCTGCAATGCTGCAGGCTGGCGAGGCGCTGAAAGTGCATTTGAAGTGAGCCCACCCAAGCCCGCAAGTGGATGCCAGGAACAGGCGATCACCGCTGGAAACGAAAAACCCGCCAGACAGCGGGCTTTTTCGTTTCTGGTTTGACGGTAGCGATCGGCAACGTATCGCCAGGCGGGTCTACCAGAACCACCCACCCCGCGCGAGCTCCTGCTCGCAACTCCGATACTGCGCCCCGAACACCGAAGCGCGGGTCTGGACCTTCTGCGAGACGTTCTTCAACCACGGCTTGGCGTCATAGCTGCGGTTGCGGTAGCCGCCCCAGCCTTCGTGGTAATTCAGGTACTGGCCATAGGCGTCCCACTTGGACACGCCGTTGACCTGCTGGCTCTTCTGCATGTACCAGCCCATGAAGTCGATCGCGTCGGCGAAGTCGTCGCGGGCGGCGCCCCAGCCGCCGGCATCGCGCTTGTAGTCGGCCCAGGTCTCGTCCTTGGCCTGGGCGTAGCCGTAGGCGCTGCTGACCCGGCCCCAGGGGATGAAGCCGAGGAAGTAGTAGCGCGGCGGCAGGGCGTCGTGCTTGAACGAGGACTCCTGGTACATCATCGCCATCGGCACCTGCACCGGCGCACCCCAGCGCGCCTGCATCTTCAGCGCCGCCTCGTGCCATTTCGGCTTCTCGCGGAAGATCTCGCAGAGGTTGTCGGGATTGGCCGGGGGCTTGGTGGCGCAGCCGGCTACAGCCAGGAGAAGGGCCGGCATGGTGAGCCGAAGCATGGAGAGGGGTTCCTTGTGCGGACGTCGGGTCGCAGGGCGCTGACGCTTTATACATTCTTTTGAGACGTAGATGAATCAGCGGGCGATCACACGATTGCAGTGTGGTGGCGTAAGCCATTCGATCCCAGCCCCTGCCGTGACAAGCCTACAGCAATACTATTCATACGCGACGCTCAGGTAGCCGTTCGATATCACCCCGACAGATAGCGGCATGTGCCTGTCAGGCGACGCTCCCTTGAGCGACCTCGTCGAGCACCTCATTTCAAGGCGGCCAGTTCATGCAAGCGTTGAAAGATCAGGCTTTCCCGGCCTGGGGTGGACCTTACGGAGTTGCTGCTCTGAACCGCATAGTCAATCCCGTCGAGTCTCAACAGTTCGGTGATCCCGGCGGCAACGTACTGCCTGAGCTCGTTTTCGGCCGTCTTGAGTTCCTGCATCAGTTCGGGGCGCCCATCGATCACGATCAGGATGTCTTCTACATCCTTGTGATAAGGGTCGTTTTTCCCTCGGCCTTTGAACGCTTCCAGTTTGGTAGCCAGGAAGTACGGGGCCCTGAATATTTTTATCTCCAAGCCACTTGGAAGTGGTTGTGTAGCGGAATGAGCCAAACCTTCGACAAACCATCTGTTGGTGTAGCCCAGGACTTCTGCGGCTGTGGGCATGATATCTACGATCACGTCGTTGAAACGAAACCGGCAATTGACGTCATCCTCGCCGGTTATTTTTATGTTTTTTGCGGCGAGCCGTTCCGTGAGGCGGGTCCATTGAACGATACCGGCCAACTCGATAACCAGATCGACGTCCTCTGTGTAACGTATGTCATCGATGATTACCGGATCGGTAACCAACATGGCCGTTGTGCAGCCGCCCACGAATGCGACTTCATCCAGCAAGTCTTCACCAAGCCCGTGAGCGACCAACTCAAGGAGCTCGTAGTTGTGGTCAGCGCTGAAGGGCATTTACTTCACCCCCAATCCAGCTTTGAGAATGCCTACCGCGACACTTGTTTCGCGAGGGCCGCCTATACGTATTGCGTCAACCAGAGCCAGATAGTGGTACAGCGTACGGTCCTGCTTCACCGCATGGGGGACCGTCTTGTAGAGAGGTTCTATCAGCTGGCCGCGCTCGACCCCCAGTGGGTCGGGCCAGACGTAGAGGGTCTCTCCAGCACTGCGGATGCTGCGGTTCAATGCGGGAGCGGCGAAACAGGTCGGTATCCCGCGAACCAAAGCGCCTGGTCGTACGGGAAAGAAGTACTTGAGCGCGTGCTCGGCAAGCTTGAGAAGCTCACGGCGATTGACCTTCGGCAGCCCGGTAGCATGGTCGTTGATCAGCAGGCCTGATTCGCGGCACCTGCCCATGGCATTTGACACTTCGCTCTTGCTCAGGCCCAGCGATGCCGAAAGCGCCCTGACTGAGTAGCGATCACTCCAGGACGAGCGCGCTGCGTCAACAGGTTCAACGGGATCGGTCCAGCCCTCCCAGCTTTCGCCCCCCATGAGGATCAAACGCGCTTCCTTGGCGACATTTGAATAGGAAAGAGCTGGCGCCGAATCAGTGTCGGGATATTCAGAGCCGCTTGGCCTCAAAAACCTTCCCGTTCGGTTGTATTCCCAGTCAGGCGCCTGCATGGCGCTCTCAACCGCGCGGTCGAGCTGCTCGTTGTCTATCAGCAAGTTCTCCTCCTGGGCATAGAGGCTCGCCATCTTGAACAGGAGCAAAATATCTTGACTCTTCATTCGAGTAAAAGTCCGGGCCGTCCACATTCCATGATTCGTGGACACTTTAGCCTCTGACTTGCTAATCATGTCAAGAGTTTTGGCGTTTTTCCCTACGCTCACCACGCCAGACCCCACCGACGCGCATGCGCAGCGCCGGGTTGTAGGTGGAGGCGACCATGCCGCGTGGGTCGATGAACTCGAGGTCGCCGCCAACGGCGGGGTCGTCCTCTCGGCCACCGGCGTCCACCCAGTAAGCGCCGGACCAGAACGCCCCGGGGTGGCCATGCAGTGCGTTGCTGTGGCCGGCCTGGTTCACGTTGGCCCAGGCGTTGAGGGTCCATTCGAAACCAGGCTCGATCAGGCCGTGTTGCTCGCTGCTCAGCGCCCGGTCGCTTGCTCGATGAGCAACTGCCAGTTGCGCGCCTCTTGCCAGTCGGCGGCAAAGGGCAGTTGAATCCAGTAGGGATGCTGGCCGGCGCTCTGCAACTGCACGTGCAGGGTGAAGGTGCGCACGGTGTCGTGGGTGGTGGTCGAGGTGGAGCGGGACTTGCCGCCGCCGATCATGCCGAACTGATTGTTGAACGCGTAGACGTTGCGCCAGCCGTGCTTGGTGGTGGTCTGGGTGGTGCTGCGGGTGACAGCTTGCTCGTCCACGCGCACTTGCTTGACCACCCGTGGCGCATCCATCAGTGCGTGGCGCTCGCCAACCTCCGGGGCCAGCACATACAGCATACGGCTGTCGGGGAACACCGCCAGCATGCGCCCACCGCGGCAGACCCAGCGATACGCGCCCAAGGCCTTGCTGGCCAGGAACGCCTTGCCTTCTTCCATCCGTGCAGCATCGAGCGCGCGATATGCCTTGTCCAGTGCGCGCTGGCGCGGGTACCACAGCACCGACACCGGGTAATACAGCAGCCACAACAGGCACCAGAGCAACACGGCATAGATCGGCCCGCCGATGTAATGGCCCTGCCAGATCCACTTGAGCATCAGGTAGCCGCAGTAGGCGGCCTGGACGCACATGAATGCCAGGGTGACCTGGCGTCTGCGCTGCAGCAGCCGGATTTCAGCCTGGCGTACCTGCTCAAGGGCATGGTTGAGCGGCTCGAGCGCGGCAGTGAAGGTGGTATCGGCGGCGGCAACGTGTTGCTGAACTGACATAGGGCATCCTGCGCATGAAGGCTACGCGCCACTCTGGGCGCGACGGGGCGGGAGTATACCTTGGGTAAAACGCAGGGTTCGAGTTGGGGCGGGATGCTGAATGTGGTGGGCAGGGTGTCACTGGCGGTGTTGGGCGGGAGGATTGATACAAAACACCCTAGCCAGGCGCTCAATTATCGATTCCCGAGTGCCTCTCAAACCCATGGCTTTCAGATCCATCTCTTCTTCAGCCAAATGCTCCAGAAACAGTGCCATGTCGTTGGCAATCCCCGACGGCAGACTTCCCCATTCACCTGTCAGCAAGCCTGTCAGCATCATGATGTCATTGCGGTGCTTACGAATGTTTCGTGAGTCGACCTGCTCCCCCGCAGACTTACGCGCCGAGAGGTCCAGCCAAGCCTTGGCCTTGAAAGGAATCAGGCGGTCTGCGCCGATGTACGAGAGCGTGTCGTTCTGCCGGCGACCTTCGAGCAGAAAGGCGTAATAGCCTTCATCGAGCAGGATTGCCAAGAGGCTTGAGACGGATTCGTCGGTGGGGATTGGAGTCAGTGTGGCGTGCTCGGGGTGGTCGAGCTCGTCGGGCGTTCGCGAGAACAGTTCGAGCTGCGCAGGGTAGTTTTCGTCCGTGGGGTTCTGGAACCGATAGAACACTGGGTGTGCGGTGCTGGCTTGGCGGATCTGGTAGCCACCGCTGTGGACGAATGCCCAGAACGCCGCGACGAACTGGCTGTCCAGCGCTTCGATGATCAGAACGATATCGAGGTCCTTGGTAGTCCTGAATGAGATGCCGGCCTCGTCCATCACAAGTGATGAAGCCACCCCGCCAATCAGCACGTACTGATCGCGATAGCGACTGAAGTGCTGCCCGAAAAGTGTTAGTCCCCTGACCCCAACCATTCCACCCGCTCCCTCAGTTCATCGAGCGCCATCTGGACGCGCTCATCCTGGGCATTGTCCAGGCTCAGGAACAGGGAAGCTGCATCGGCACGGTTGCCGGATGTATCGAGGGTGTCGTAGGCCCAGATTTCCACCCACGCCCGGGTGTCGTCCACCGATTGGCTGAGGCGCAACGAGCCATCGGCAAGCAGCGCATCAAAACGCCGCTTGGTCATGCCGTAGACGGGCTGCGCGGGTGCGGCCAAGAGCGTTTGGCTGGCCATGGCGGTTTCACCAGCCAGGAAAACACCATGGCCGAGAGCTGGTTCGGCGGAAATTGCGACTTTGCGTTTCACCGGGGAGCGCAGGTAAGGCCGAGCCTGTTTGAACAGCTCGGGCACGCTGGTGCTGAAGGCATAGGCCTGCACCGCACCTTTGGATTGGCTGGCGATCAGCAGGCCGGTATGAAGCAGTTGCTCCACGACCTTCGAGAGGGTCACACGGCTGTAGTTCAGGTCACCCAGGAGTGCGCTGGCCGGGAATGGCGTTTCGTTGATCACGCCTTGATAGAGGCGGGCCAGCAATATGGCCTGGGCGGCGGGGAGCAGTGCGGTGATGGCTGTCTGCACGCGGCGTTGGCGGACACGTTCGCGCAGGTCCATGGCCAGTTCGGGGATGAATAGTTGATAGCCAGGCTGGATGAAATTGAGCTGGTGGCTGATCAGGCTGCGGCGGTCGGCAGCGGACAAAGCAGGGCAGACGTAAACGGGTGTGGCAGGGGTAGCTTGGCTTATCTGAGCCAAGTGTTTGGTAAGGGTAACTGCGCCTGGGTAGATTGGATTGCAGGGGAAGAGCAGCAACACCACCAGCGGCGACGGCTTGAACTGGAGGGTGAGTTCGAAGCAGGTGTAGGTGTCCAGTAGATGGTAGGGGAGCTTGGGAGATACCGGTTTCAGGTGAGTGGGTACACCGAGGACGGACTCAAGGTAGCGCTGGGTTTCCTTGTGTGGGTTAGCCATGTCGAGAGTGTGCCGTTTTAAGCCATTTTTTGCACTGTAAACCTAAGTGGTTAACAAATCAAAAATATGGTTAACAGATGACAAATCATCGAACGGTAAAGGGGACGAATTTCTCCAACGCTGATGGATGAGAAAAATCTATCCCCTTACCCTGACTGGCTCAGTGCCTATGCCGATGATGAACATCCGGAAAATGTGCATGGCTATGTCGAAGCGGCGCATGCACATGCGGGTGGCTGTGCGGCTCGGTACCGTCCCACTCGAAGTCATGCTCATGCCGATGGTGCTCATCGTGCGTATGCCGGTGGCTATGATCGAGGGCCTCGTGCTGATGCTCGTGAACATGGTTCTCCATCAGGTGAATCCACACACCCAAGGCCATCAACGCCGCAGCGAGCAGGAACATCACGGACACCGACTCACCCAGCATCAGGACCGCGACCGCAGCTCCCAGGAACGGTGCCGTGGAAAAGTATGCCCCGGTGCGCGCACTCCCCAGCCCGCGAAGGGCCAGGACGAACAGCACCAGGCTGACGCCATACCCAAGAAACCCAACCAGCATGATCGACCCCAGTGTGCCCAGGGCCGGCAGTTGCGAGCCGATGGCCAAGGCCAGGCTGCCATTGACCACGCCCGCCGCCAGGCCTTTGCTGCCGGCGATGAACATCGCGTCCGAGGCGGAGACCTTGCGGGTCAGGTTGTTGTCGATCGCCCAGCAAAGGCAGGCGAACGCCACCGCCAGCGGGCCGGTCCAGTCATGGGCGGTTGCGGTCTCTTGTGGCCATGACAGCACGATACCGCCCAGGACGATGGCCACCATGCCGATCACGATCCGGCGGTCGGCATTTTCCTTGAACACCACCCACGCCAGCACCGCCGTCAGGACCGACTCGAGGTTGAGCATCAGCGATGCAGTGGCCCCCGCTGTGCGAGTGAGTCCGAACATCAGCGCCACAGGTGCAAGTACGCCGCCGAAGAAGATCGCACCCAGCAACCAGGGCCATTCTCCGGCAGGCAGCCCGGGCCGCTGCCAGCCGCGATCGCGCACCAGGCGGACGAGGGTCAGGCCGACGCCGCTGCCCAGGTAGAGCAGACCGGCCAGTAGGATGGGCGGGGTATCGACACCCAGCAGTTTGGCGAGCGGTGTGCTTGCGCCGAACAGTGCGGCTGCAACCAACGCGTAGAGAACACTCAGACTCATGATGGGCCCCTGTCAGGCTGATTGCGTGCAGGAGAGCATCATAGTCTTTCTGCACAAGGGCTGGAGCCAAGCTGTGGGGCTAGTGGGAGAGCCATCGCGGGGCAAGCCCGCTCCCACGCTGCCTCCATGGCTGATGCAAAGGTTGTCTACTGGACAGTAGCCGAGCAGAGTCCACCTACCTTGTCAGGAGACGCCCATGCCCTCAGCCGTGTTCGCCGCCGCCCAATGCGCCATTGGTGATGGCGATATCCCCGCCAACCTGGCCTTGCACCTGGCGTTCATGCGCCAGGCCCATGAGCATGGCGTGGACCTGTTGCTCTTCCCCGAACTGTCCCTCACGGGCTACGCGCCCGCCGTGTCCAGTGCCCTGGCGCAGGGCCTGGACACGCCGCTGCTGGCGCCACTGCGCCAGTTGGCCCAGGAAGCGGGGATGACCACGGTGGTCGGGATGCCGCTCAAGGTGCCGGGCCAGGACAAGCCGCGGATTGCGGCCTGCATCCTCCACCCGGATGGCTCGATTGCGGTCTATACCAAGCAGCATCTGCATACCGGTGAAGACGTATTCTTCAGTGCCGGGAGCGGCGGCGAGTTGTTGTCCGTCGCCGGGCTGTCCGTGGCCTTGTCGGTGTGTGCCGATTTCAGCCATCCGGAGCATGCCGCCCAGGCGGCGCAGCGCGGCGCGCAGGTATACGCGACGGGTGTGCTGATCGGTGAGGGCGGGTATCCGGCGGATAGCGCGTTGCTGCAAGGTCATGCACAGCGGCATGCAATGGCCGTGCTCATGGCCAACCATGGCGGCACCACGGGCGGCTGGGCGGCGGCAGGGCGCAGCGCGTTCTGGGACGAGCAGGGGCGGTGTGTCGTGGCGGCTTCAGGGGCCGGCAATCGGCTGGTGGTCGTTTCCGGGCTGGCGGGCGAATGGCAAGGGCGCGAAATGTTCGTGTCTCTGGATGTCGCTGAGTCAGCCTGAAATCACTTGGCCGCTTTGCGGTAAATCTTACTCCGCTCACGTTTACCCACAGGCGTTTTCTGATTTTTAGGGGATATCCGATATTTTCACCTGATGGATTCTTGGACCATGGCCCCACGCTCAAACGCAACGGGTGTTGGAGCGAATGCCTGGCAAGCCTGCCTACCTGGCAGGCTCGATGTGCAGCGAATCGCAAGACCAAGAGTTATCTGGTGCGTGATGGAAGTCCGCGGGGGTAGAAAAGGAAGGGATATGAAAACGCACAAGGACGTGCCTCTTCAGCGAAGACTGTAAAGTCTCCTGTCGACCTATATCTACTCACTGAGCGGCATCTCGACATCTCCTCGCTTGCCTGCAAACAAACTACGTTGATTAACCCGGGTACTGACGTTTCCGGACGGACAGTCCGTGTCTTCGCCGTGGAGTCTGTTTGCGAGGGTGCGAATGAATCGACATTCCAGGTCTTGCATTGAATATTGAGTTCAATAGAGTGGTGTTCGGTCGTGATTTCGAAATTTGATATTAACTTCGCGCCTGTAGGGACGCGTTGGGTAAGTGGTGTGTTGGCCTCATTCCTGTTGACTGCCGTCAGCTCGCACACGGCGCTGGCTGCAGAGGCGATCAAGGGGCCGGCCCCTACGGCTGCGGACAATGCCCGTTTCACTGCTGTTTTCGAAAGTCTTGTAAGAAACATGGAGGGGCTTGGTAATTTCCCCAATCCACAGACTTCATTGCCACTGTTTTCATTGCCGAGTGGGTTTGCGGATACGCTGTTGGAAACTTTTAAAGCCGGATTGAATGATCCGGGTAATGATACTTTAATCACCAGGCGTGAAGCGGCAGAAGCTTCTGTGTTTGCCATGGATGCACTGGCTAAGACACTCAAAACTAGTACGCCCGTATTATTCGATGGGGCGAAAAAAGTCGGTGAGGCCGTCCAGGCGTCCCAGGCGGCAGTCAAGTACGACGACGTCAACAACAAGGCTCAACTGACCCTCAACCCCGGTGGCCAATCCGCTCGTCTGACCAATGTCCAGTCGGGCGCCCTGACCGCCACCAGCACCGATGCGGTCAATGGCAGCCAGCTGTCGTCCACGAACGCGCGTGTCGACCACTTGGGCACGCTGCTCGGCGAAGCCGCCACGGGCATCGCCAGTGATATAGAGCAAGCCAAGGCCTACACCGATACCAACATTGTCACCGTAAGCCAGTCGGTCAAGGCGGTGGAGGGCGTTGCGACGCAGGCCGCACACAAGGCCACCCAGGTTGCGGCCGATGTGGCCAGCCTGCAAAAGGGTACTGGCGGTGCCTTCCAGGTCAATGCCCGCAGCAGCCAGCCCCAGCCCCAGGCCTCTGGCAATGATGCTGTGGCCGGTGGCAGTGGTGCCCAGGCGGTTGGGCAAAACAGCCTGGCGGTTGGCACCCGGGCTCGCGCCGAGGGCAGCAACAGCAGTGCCGTGGGTAGCGACGCCAAGGCACTCGCCGACAACAGCGTCGCCGTGGGCGCCCAGTCGGTGGCCGAGCGCAAGGATTCGGTTTCGGTAGGGCGTGCTGGCGCAGAGCGGCAGATCACCCACGTCGCCGCTGGGTCCCGGGGGACCGATGCTGTCAATGTGTCGCAGCTGGCACACACGGCAACGGTTGCCGTCGAGCGGTCGAACGCATACACCGATCGGCGCTTCACGCAGCTTCACCATGAGCTCAAAGAGCAGGACAACACCCTTAGCGCGGGTATCGCCGGTGCCATGGCAATGGCCAACCTTCCGCGTTCGATAGTCGCCGGCAGCAGCATGACTTCGGTGGGCGTGGGTAACTACCGCGGCGAGTCCGCGCTGGCGGTCGGTGTCTCGTATGTTTCGGACAGCGGTCGCTGGTCATCGAACTTCATGGGCACGGCCAACACCCGCAGCGATATGGGGGTTGCGCTCGGTGTCGGCTATCAGTGGTGATGCGGTTCGGCTCGTTTAATCGAACACCTTGATATCTGTTTGCACTCCTCTAGGCTCGTGTTCAGGGCTGAGCCTATCCAATTGGCTTTGCGCTGAAAGGGAACGCGGTGATGGCGGCCGGCCTTCAATAGCTGTCCTTAAGAGCGTCGCTCTGCCGGATGGCTATTGCAGTCCGTCTTCCAGTTGATCGAGAGTTCTACAACGCTGGATCTCGATGGAGGCAACATGGGTAAGCCATCTGGAGTCATACGTGTTGCGATGCTGGACGATCACGCCGTGGTGCGCTTTGGCGTGGCGGCTTGCATTGGTGCGGAGCCGGATATCCAGGTGGTGGGTAGCTACGGGTCCAGTCGCGAAATGATTGTCGGCTTGCGCGATGCCCCGGCGGATGTGCTGTTGGTCGATTACTTCCTGAGCCCGGACGAAGTCGACGGGGTGTCGTTGATTCGTGCGCTCGTGGCCAAGTTTCCCGCCTCCAGGATCCTGATCTTCTCAGCGCATTACGATCCGGCGATCGTCAGTTTGGCCTTGCGGGTGGGCGCACGTGGGTTTGTCGGCAAGAGCCAGGACTTGGCCCTGGTCGCCACGTCGATTCGCAAGGTCAACAGCGGCAAGGTCTTTATCGATCCCGACATGGCCTATCGCCTGGTGGAGATCGACGTCAACCCGACCTTGCGCCCCACATTGATGCCTTTGGCCGAGTGCGATGCGTTGAGGGTCGAAGGCGTGCGGCTGTCGGTCAAGGAAAGCGAGGTCATCCGTTGTTTCCTCGCCGGCCTCACGGTCAGTGAGATCGCCCGGAAATTCGCTCGCAGCGATAAGACGATCAGCACCCAGAAGTGGGCGGCCTTCCGCAAGCTGGGCGTCACCTCTGATGCCGAGTTTTTCAAGCTCAAGCATCACTTTGGGGTCTATTGATGGCGCTACGACTGCTTGGTCTGCTAGCCCTGGTGGCGTCGTTTCAGCCAGCACTGGCCCAGCAGATCATGCTCAGCGACGAAGAGCGCGCCTGGATCCAGGCGAATCCGGTGGTCAGGGTCGCGGTCGAGCCCGATTGGACACCGATCGAGTACCTGGAGAACGGCAGTCTGAAGGGGCTTGCTGCCGAATATCTGGCGATCGTGGAGCAGAGTACCGGGTTGCGTTTCGAGCCGGTGCCGGGTACTGGCTGGACATCGGTGGCCGGCATGCTCGAGCGGCACGAAGTGGACATGGTGTCGTCCCTGGTGAGTGGCTTTGCACCGCCAGCTTTTGCAAATCTCGTTTATGAGACACGCACTTATTCCATCGCCAACACCTTCATTTTTGCGCATCAAGACCACTCGATGATCTTCGATATCAAGCAATTGGAAGGCAAGGTGGTCGCCATCAAGGGCTGGGGAGAGTACGAAAGCAAGGTGCGGGCGCTTTATCCCACGCTCAACATCCTGCGAACCAGGACCTCCGAGGACGCGCTGGTCGCGGTCGTCGAAGGGCGGGCGGATGTGGCGATGGGGGTCGGGAAGACGATGCTGCCTTACCTGCGCCGAAAGTATGACGGACTGCTGCAGATGTCGGGGGGTATCGCGAGCCTGTCGGTGGAACTGACCATGGGCGTGCGACGTGACCAGCTGATTTTGCATGGCATCATCGACAAGGCGCTCGCCTCGATCAGTGCTGATCGCTTCTTTGAAATCGAAGAGCGCAGTTTCGGCTCCGCGACCTATGGCGCACCGACCCTGAGGGTGTTGCTCGATCATTACGGGGCGGTTATCGGGCTGGCCCTGATCAGCGTGCTGCTCATCCTCTTTTTTGCCTTGCATGCCCGAAAGGAACGGCGTCTGGCCGTTCGCAGCGAGCACGAGAAACAGATGTTCATCGCCGTGCTGAGCCATGAAATACGTACCCCCATGAACGCGATCATCGCGTCCATCGAGTTGTTGGGGCGCAGCAACGAATTGTCGGGTGAGTCGCGTCGACTGCTCGACCTGGCCAGAAGCGGCTCCGAGAACTTGCTGTACCTGCTCAACGATGTGCTGGATGTGTCCAAGCTGGAAGCAGGCGCGTTGCAGCTCGACTATGCGCCGACGGATATCACGCAACTGGTCGTCTCGGTGGTCGACCTGTTCGCTGCCAAGGCTCAAGAACAAGGGCTGACGCTTGAGCTTCTGCCGGAGTCTGCTGTCGAGTCGTTGCTGATGTTGGACAAGGCGCGCATGGAGCAGATCCTGCAAAACCTGATCACCAATGCGATCAAGTTCACGGCGGTCGGTGGGGTCAAGGTGAGTGTCGGGCTGAACGAAGACGCCTCGGCATCGGGCGTCGGTCTGCTGCGGATCCAGGTCATCGATAGCGGCATCGGCATTGACCCGAAGAGCCTCGAGAAATTGTTCAAACCGTATGGGCAGGCTGGTGAAAATACCCAGCGCAATGGCGGCTCGGGGCTGGGGTTGTTGATCTGTCGACAACTGTGCGAACTGATGGGGGGTGAGATCGCGCTGGACAGCGAACTGGGCAAAGGCACCGTGGCCACTGTGTCGATTCCGTGTGAGGTGCGGGGGCCGCATGCCGAGCGCTCAGCAGAGGCTGTGCCAGGCCCGGGTGCGTTCCAGGTGCGTGCGCTTGAACAGACCTGTGGGGTTCTGCTGGTCGAGGATACGGCCGCGAGTCGGATTGTGTTGCAGGCCCAACTGGAGGTCCTGGGTTGTCAGGTGACAGCGGTGGAAACCGGCGCTGATGCCCTGCGGGCGCTGGAACAGCATCGCTACGACATCGTCCTGCTCGACTGGCACCTGCCGGATACCACCGGATTCGAGGTGGCTCGCTGCTGGCGACACACCGAGGTGGCGAGAGGCATTGCACCGACGCCCATCGTGGCGGTGTCGGCGCGCAGCGGCCCTGAGCACACCATCGCCTGCTTCGAGGCCGGCATGAACGGCGTGCTGAGCAAGCCGATCCAGCTAGGCAAGCTCAGGGATACGCTTCAGCTCTGGACCAACATGCCGATCATCGAGACGGCGCAGGATTCGTTGTCGATCAGCAACCTCGAAGCGGCCACCCAGTCGCTGTGGGAGGATGCCGACGCGCTGGATATGGCGATCCAGGACCGTGACAAGGAGGCCGCCTTGTATCGTGTCCACCGCTTGCTCGGTGCCTGCTCGGTACTGGGCTATTCCAGTCTGATCCTCTGCCTCAAGGACCTGCAGGCGCATGTGCAGGAGGCAGGCTATGGGCAGGCCCATCAAGAATTGATGCAGTTCAGGCTGATACTGGCAAAAGAAAGCGCTTCTTCTTGAGCGGCTGGCGAATGGTGTCGCCGAGCTTTCGCCATTCCTTGAGCGCGCGCGCATTAAAGTCGAGGTTATAGGTCATCCAGCGTTACCCTTACCCTCTGCGGCGCGGCCAGGCGTTCGCGTACCGTGGCGAGCAATGCTTCATCCTCTTCGGTCAGCAACACGGGTTTGAACGGCAGTTGCCCACGCTCAGCGACGTATTGCAGTGCCTGGCGCATCAGCTCGGAAGGGGTTACACCCAGTTTTTCCAGCTCACGGTAGGCGCGCACTTTGAGGTCGTCGTCGATACGCACATTGATGGACGCCATGCTTGCAGCCTCTTTGTAATGACAATTGTCTGTACGGTGAGGCAAGACCGGCAATCGAGCAAGAGGGGCGACGCGATTGCCGATGGGCATGTCAACCAATGCTCAAAGCCCGCCCACCAACTTCGTCTCCAGCACGCCTTTGCGGCCCACGGCCTCGGAAACCACGTGCAACTTGGCATCGGCGGCGCCAAAGCCCATTTTCATCTCCTGCCATATGAACAGGTTCTTGCCTGGCTGGGCTTCGACTTTGATCATCCTCAAGGTGCCGCCATCGGAAGCAATGGTGTGCGGCCCAGGCGGTACTTCCGCCACCAGGTAGGTGTGGGCTGCTGTTGCACCGATCATGCGGCCGTCGATCAGCACGTCGTACTTCATGGCGGCTCCCATCGTTTCATTTCGATAGATGTAGACGCGTGTCATGCCTGGAACGGTCTCGAAGCGCTTCATCTGAGCATCCACCATGGGGTCACCTTTAGGCACGGTGACACAGGCAGACAGCAGCATCAGCATCGAAGCGGCGAGCAACTTCTTCATCGGACTTCCTTATCTTCACAAAAACGGCGCGTAGCCAGGTTGGATAGGGTTATACGCGTTGTGTACCTGTATTCCAACGTGTGCCTTCGAGTCCGTCATTTCGATGCCCTGGCGCTACGGGCGCGGCATGCTGCGCAACCCGCGCAGGCTCGGTGCATCAAGCGCTGAATCCGCGGAGCACGAATTACTGGAAGCGAGTATGAAAAGGAACATCTGCCTGGCCGTCACCTTGTCCATGGCCTGAGCGGCGTCAGCATGCAACGCAACCTCGACCTGAAATACCGTTGCAGGTGCTGCCGGGTCCTGCCGCGATCAAGGCATTCACCGTGGACTATTACACCCAGCATCCCGACAGGAGTGTCTTCGAAGCGGCCATGTGGTTGTCCCTGAAGATCTAGCGTGGCCGTGCCCGTTCACTCGTTGAACTCGGGCGTGGCGTTTACCTGGGGTGAGGGGGCTGCCTTCGTGTCGAACCACACCGGCCACGAACTGCGATGCCGGCTCTCCACCTGCACACAGTGAATCAACCGCTCGCGCAACACCTCGGTCCTGCCCACGCTCACCGCCAGCCGATACTTGGCACTGTGCACGCACTCCCGGTCGCCAAACTCGCAACGGTCAAGGCTCGTGCCTCCGCACGGCCCGTTCGCCAGCCCTTTGGGGCAGGTCTCGGGGCAGATGTAGAGCGTGTCCTCCAACCGACAGCTGCCGCAGGTATCGCACCCCACCATCGGGCGTTTGATATGCCGCTCCAGCTGATGCAGCCACTGCGCCGCCGTGGGGTTGGCCCACAGCGGCCGGGTCACGGCCCAGCCGAAGGCCTTGCTCAAGGCCGTGGTGCGGCTGAACAGCTGATGGTGCATCGCCGAGAGCAAGTGATAGCGGGCCTTTTCCTTGTTCGATGCATTGATCTGCCGTTGCCCGAGGCACCAGGCGTGCCCGGGTGGGTGGAAGGTGACCGGCGCCAGGCCAGGTGCCTGCCAGGCCGCTTCCCAGGCCGGGGCCCAGTCCTGCAGTGAGGTGAACTGCGGCTGCAGCGCGTCGATGGCCTGCTCCAGGGCCTCGAACTGAGCCACCTCGTGGATGCCGGACAGGTGCACGCCGGCATAGCCCATCAGTTTCAGGCCGATCACCTGCAAGGCCAGGCGATGGTTGGCGCGTTCCCTGGCGTAGGCCTTGGACACCGCCGTTTCGGCGGCCAGCAGCGCGCGCATCGACGGCGTGACGGTTACCCCGGCAACGTGATCGAGCATCCCGGCGCGGCCTTCGGTCAGCGCCATGATGCAGGCCATCAGTGGCTTGGGCCGGGGCTGGCGCTGCATCCAGTCGAAGGCTTCCTGGTGTTTGTCGATATCGAAACCGAGCTGCAGGATGAACAGGTCGGCGCCGGCGGCGAGTTTCTTTTCGGCCTTGCAGTACTGCGCGCCGCCTTCGGCCTCCTGGTACTTGAATGGGTTGAGCGCGGCGGCCAGCAGCCAGTGGGGGCGGGCCTGGCGGACGATCTGCAAGGCGGCCACGGATTCCAGGTAGCGTACCGGCCGTTCGCCCGGGTTGTGGCCGGGCAGGCGGTCGCCGGTCAGCAGCAGGAGCTGGTCGAGGCCGGCGGCATCCATGCGTTGCAGCTGGGCCAGCAGGTCGCGGCGTTCGCGGTCCTTGCCGGAGAAGTGCAGCAGGGCGGGGACAGGGTTCGAGAGACTGCTGAAGGCGTCCAGCGGCGACATGTCCAGGGCGCTGGCGACGCGGTCGCCGATGGCCACGGTCATGGGCCAGCCGCACAGCCGGGTGCGGGCCATGAGGGTTTCGAGGGTGGCGAAACGCTCGGCGCCGGGCTTGGGGACGAATTCCAGGATGCAGGCGAAGGCGTTGGCGTCCAGGGTCGTTTTCAGCAGGCTCATGGGGTGCGGGCTACCGGGTTGGGGCAGGGTGGCAGTGTGCGGCAGATTGGCGGGTGGGGCATGTCTGATTGCGCGGGGGAATGTGTTGATTGAGACATCCTAGGCGACCCAGCCCCCTGTAGGAGCGGCCTTGTGCCGCGAAAGGGCTGCGCAGCAGCCCCAGGATGTCAGTGTTGATGCAACGATCGCCGGGGCCGCGTTGCGGCCCTTTCGCGGCACAAGGCCGCTCCTACAGGCAGATCACCGATCATGAACAAATCTTGAGTTCATCTCAAATTTAATGAGTTTGTCTCACCTTGTTACGGCGCCCAGAATCCCCTCATTCACATTCAAGGCTCGAGGGACGACAACATGGCACTGGCACACAACCTGGGGTTTCCTCGCATTGGCCGCGACCGCGAGCTGAAGAAAGCCCAGGAAGCCTTCTGGAAGGGCGAGCTGGACGAAGCCGGCCTGCGTGCCGTGGGCCGTGGCCTGCGCGCCGCGCACTGGCAGGTGCAGCAGGCCGCGGGCATCGAGCTGCTGCCGGTGGGCGACTTCGCCTGGTACGACCAGGTGCTCACCCACTCGCTGACCTTCGGCGTGATCCCCGAGCGCTTCCGTGCCAAGGACGGTGCCAAGCCGACCCTGCAGACCCTGTTCGCCATGGCCCGTGGTGCCGTAGGAACAAAGGGCAGCGACAACTGCTGCGGCGGCGCCCACGCCCAGGAAATGACCAAGTGGTTCGACACCAACTACCACTACCTGGTCCCCGAATTCACCGCCGACCAGCAGTTCGCCCTGAGCTGGGAGCAGTTGTTCGAAGAGGTTGAGGAAGCCAAGGCCCTGGGCCACGCCGTCAAGCCGGTGCTGATCGGCCCGCTGACCTACCTGTGGCTGGGCAAGACCAAGGGCGCCGACTTCGACAAGCTGGAGCTGCTCGACCGCCTGCTGCCACTCTATGACCAGATCCTCAACCGCCTGGCCGTGCAGGGTGTGGAGTGGGTGCAGATCGACGAGCCGATCCTCGCCCTCGACCTGCCGCAGGACTGGAAGAACGCCTACGAGCGCGTCTACAACATCCTCCAGCGCGCACCGCTGAAAAAGCTGATCGCCACCTACTTCGGCGGCCTGGAAGACAACCTGGGCCTGGCCGCCAACCTGCCGGTCGATGGCCTGCACATCGACCTGGTGCGCGCCCCGGACCAGTACCCGACCATCCTCGACCGCCTGCCGGCCTACAAGGTGCTGTCGCTGGGCGTGGTCAACGGCCGCAACGTCTGGCGCTGCGACCTGGACAAGGCACTGGACGTGCTGCGCCATGCCCACGAACGCCTCGGTGATCGCCTGTGGGTGGCGCCGTCGTGCTCGCTGCTGCACAGCCCGGTGGACCTGGCGCGTGAAGACCAGCTCGATGACGAGCTGAAGAGTTGGCTGGCCTTCGCCGTACAGAAGTGCCAGGAAGTGGCGCTGCTGGCCAAGGCGCTCAACCAGCCCGAGGCGGCCGATGTCGTCGAAGCACTGGCGCAGAGTCGCGCCGTGCAGCACGCCCGCGCCACCTCGCCGCGTATCCACAAGCCGGCGGTGCAGGCCCGCGTCGCCGCGATCAAGCCCGCCGACAGCCAGCGTGCAACCGCCTTTGAGCAGCGCATTGCCAAGCAGCGTGCCGGGCTGAACCTGCCAGCCTACCCGACCACCACCATCGGTTCGTTCCCGCAGACCTCCGCGATCCGCCTGGCACGCCAGTCGTTCAAGCAGGGCAAGCTGACCGAGGCGGACTACGTCGAGGCCATGCACAGCGAGATCCGCCATGCGGTGCAGATCCAGGAAAACCTTGGCCTGGATGTGCTGGTCCACGGCGAGGCCGAGCGCAACGACATGGTCGAGTACTTCGCCGAGCAACTGGACGGTTATGTGTTCACCCGCTTCGGCTGGGTGCAGAGCTATGGCTCGCGTTGCGTGAAACCGGCGGTGATCTTCGGCGACTTGAGCCGCCCGAAGGCCATGACCGTGGACTGGATCAAGTACGCCCAGGGCCTGACCCGCAAGGTGATGAAGGGCATGCTGACGGGCCCTGTGACCATGCTGATGTGGTCCTTCCCGCGCGAGGATGTGAGCCGCGAAGTACAGGCCCGCCAGCTGGCGCTGGCGCTCCGCGACGAGGTGGTGGACCTGGAAGCCGCCGGCATCAGGATCGTGCAGATCGACGAGGCCGCCTTCCGCGAAGGCCTGCCGCTGCGCCGCAGTGCCTGGCCGCGCTACCTGGAGTGGGCCACCGAGGCCTTCCGCCTGTGCGCCTCGGGCGTGCGTGACGAAACGCAGATCCACACCCACATGTGCTACAGCGAGTTCAACGACGTGATCGAGTCGATCGCGGCGATGGATGCCGATGTGATCACCATCGAGACCTCACGTTCGGACATGGAACTGCTGGAGGCCTTCGAGCGCTTCGACTACCCGAACGAGATCGGCCCGGGGGTGTACGACATCCACTCGCCGCGGGTGCCGAGCAAGGAGGAGATGGTCAACCTGCTGCGCAAGGCGGCCCGGCGGATTCCGGCCGAGCGCCTGTGGGTCAACCCGGACTGCGGCCTGAAGACCCGCGCCTGGCCGGAGACCGAGGCGGCGCTGGTGAACATGGTGGCGGCGGCGCGGGCGTTGCGCGCCGCAGTCTGAAACCCGCGCTGGCTCCCGATGCGGCAGCCAATGCGCTTCAGAAGGTGCCGCGCAGGGTCACCGAGACATTGCGCGGATCGCCCCAGTAGTAACCGGTCGGCGTCGGCGCCACCTGGCGGTAGTACTTCTTGTCGAACAGGTTGTTGGCGTTCAACTGCAGCGAATAGTTGTCATTGAAGCGGTAGTTGACCATCGCGTTGTACACCGCATACCCCGACTGCGAGGCTTCGGCGCTGCCGCTGCGGTTGTAGATGTCGCTCTGCGCCTGCACGCCGCCGCCCACGGTCCAGGCCTGCAGTTCGCCCGGCAGGCGATAGCTGGTGAACAGGCGCAGCAGGCGCTTGGGGTCGGTGGTGCGGATCGGGTTGCCGTTGTTGCCGGTGGTGTCCTTGAGGTACTCGGTGGTGTTGTAGGTGTAGCCACCGGTCACGTTCCAGCCCGGCAGCACTTCGCCGGAAATCTCCAGCTCGAAGCCCTGGCTGCGGTTCTTGCCCGCGGCGACCTTGCAGTAGCCGCTGGTGTAGTTGGGCAGGCACGGGTTCGGCCCGCTGAGATCGTCCAGCGCATTGCCGACCTGGTAGATGCGGAAGAACGCCAGCGAGGTGTTCAGCCGGCCCTCGTAGAACTCACCCTTGATTCCCGTCTCGTAGGCTTCGCCGGTGACCGGCTCGAGCACGGAGCCGGCGGCATCGGTGTTGGTCTGCGGGTTGAAGATCTCGGTGTAGCTGGCGTAGGTGCTGAAGTTCTCGTTGAGGTCGTAGATCAGCGCGGCGTACGGCACGATCTCGTTGTCGACGCTGAACTTGCCGCTGGCCTTGGTGTTGTTCTCCTGCTCGTAGTCGTACCAGTTGGCGCGGGCGCCGATGATCGCGGTCAGCGGTTCGGCCAGGGAGATGCGCCAGGTGGCGTAGGCGCCTTCCTGGGTAGTGCGGGTGCGCACCGGGTGGGCGGTGATGTCGATGTGCGGATTGGCCAGGCTGGTCTTCGGGTCCCAGGTGCGGATGTCGAACACGCCCGACTGCACATTGTTGGTGGCCGAGGCGTAGGAGTCGTTGCGGATGCGCTCGACGCCCAGCATCAGCTCGTGGGTGCGGCCAAGCAGGTCGAACGGGCCATTGAGGGTCGCGCTGAGGTTGTTCTGCAGACTTTCGCCGCCATCGCCTTCGGTCACCTGGTAGCTCATCAGGTAAGGGTTGCGGGTCGGGTTGGCGGTGCCGGTGGCGCGGCTGAAGTAGGTCTGCTTGAAGCCGTTGTCGTCCAGCTCGAAGTGGGTGCGCTGGGCCATTAGCTTGAGCGTCCAGTCGTTGTCGAAACGGTGCTCGAGCTCGGCGAAGGTCTGCAGGTTGCTGCGGTTCCAGCGGTTCCAGTCGGCGCCCAGGTAGGTGCTGCGACCGAACGGCAGCGGCGAGCCGTCGTAGTCGGCTGGCAGGTTGCCCCAGGCGCCGGTGGCGTCGAGCTGGGTCCATTCCAGGCCGGTGGTCAGGGTGGTGCTGTCGTCGAGGTCGAAGGCCATCACCCCGTACAGCACGTCCTTGCGCTCCTGGCGCGATTGCTGGAAGTGGTCCTTCTCGTCGTGCACCGCGATCACCCGGCCACGCACGTTGCCGGTCTCGGTCAGCGGCCCGGAGAGGTCGGCGACGTAGCGCTGGGCGTCCCAGGTGCCGAGAGTGACGCTGCCTTCGCCCTGGAACTCGTAGGTGGGGCGCTTGCGCACCAGGTTGACGGTGCCCGAGGGGTTGCCGGCGCCGCGCAGCATGCCGGTGGCGCCGCGCAGGACCTCGGCGCGGTCGAGGATCGCCGAGTCGCTCTGGATGAACGAGCCGCCGCCGCTGCTCTGCACCACGGTGGCGCCGTCGTACTGGATGGCGTCGATCTGGTAGCCGCGCGAGTAGTACTGCACCCGCTCGCTGTCGGTGAGGTTGACCACCACGCCGGGGGTCTGTTCGAGCAGGTTGGTGAGGTTGGTGATGTTCTGGTCGTCGATCCGTTGGCGGGTAACCACGGTCACCGACTGCGGGGTGTGGCGGATGCTTTGCGGGGTCTTGCCGATGGTCACCGCCCCGGTGGTGTAGGAGCCGCTATGCTCGGTGGTTTCGCCCAGGCGGTTGCTGGAGATGCTGGTGGCACCCAGCTGCAGGGCGTCGCCGACGTCCAGGGCCGGGAGCAGCAGGAAGCTCTTGTCGCTTTCCTGCTGGACCTGCACGTCGCTGCCTTGCAGCAGGATCTGCAGGGCCTGGGCACTGTCATGCCGGCCTTGCACGCCCTGGGTGGTCTTGCCCCGCAGGCTGGTGGCGTCGAACGACAGGTTCAGCCCGCCCTGGCGCGCCAGCTGGTCCAGCGCGGCGGCCAGCGGGCCGGCCGGGATATTCCAGTCGCGCTGCTGGCTCTGGCTGGCGGGCGCGGCAAGGGCGAGGGTCGGCGGCAGGCCGGCACAGGCCACGCCCAGGCCCAGGGCGGCGGCGCGGATGGCATGGCGCAGGGTGGCGTTGCGGGGGGAACACGGGCGGATCATGAAGCGCTCCTGAAGGTTGGCAGACCACTGTTCGGGCTTGTTTCCTTCAGGCCGGACGAGAATGAGATTCCACCTCATTTATTTTTGCTATGTTTTCAGGCGGCGCCGATGCTCACCCAGAAGCGTGTGCGGTAGTCGACGCGCACCGGCAGGCTACGGGCTACCAGCAGCAGGGTCTGGTCGCTGTCGGCCAGCTGGAAGGTGCCGGAAACCTTGAGCCCGGCGACTTCAGGCGCGCAGCGCAGCAGGCCGGGGCGGTAGCGCGACAGTTCGTCGATGAACTCGCCCAGGGGCATCTGCTGCACGCTGAGCACGCCGTCGGTCCAGCCCCAGGGGTCGCCGTGCAGGGTGGCGGGCTGGAAGTCGCCCTGGGCGGACACCTGCAGCACCTCGCCGGGTTTGACCCGATGCGCGGCGGCAGAGGCGGGGAACAGCGTCACCTCGCCCCGGCGCACGGCCAGCAGCAGGCCCTGGGCATTTTCCCGCAGCAGCAGTTGGCCGCCCTGGGTGCTCAGGGCGCCGACGCGGGTGTCGATGCTGAACGGGCGGTTGTCGTTGGCGTTGCCGTCCAGGCTGACCTCGCCGCGCAGCAGGGTCAGCCGGCGCTGCTCGGCGCTGTAGCGCAGGTCGATGGCGCTGGCGGTGTTCAGGCGGATCAGGCTGCCGTCACTGCCCAGCAGCTCGCGGCGCTCGCCGGTGGCGGTGCGGCTGTCGGCCATCAGCGCCGGCAGGCCCAGGGGCTCGCGCGCGGCCCAGCCGACGCTGGCGCCGAGCGCCAGCAGCGACAGCAGCTTGAGGTGGTCGCGCCGGCTCATTCGGCGGCGTTCGCTGCCGGCCAGGGTCTGGCGGCTCAACTCGGCGGGCAGGCTGGCCAGTTCGTCACCGAGGCTGCTGACCCGCTGCCAGGCCTGGGCATGCTGCGGGTGGCTGGCCAGCCAGCGCTGGAACTGCTGTTCGCTGCGTGGGCCGGGGCTGTCGTAGCGCAGTTTCACCAGCCATTCGATGGCCTCGTCGACCTGGGCCTGGGTCGGGTTCTGGTCAGGCATCGGCGTAGCGGATCCGGTAGCAGACACCCAGGGCCTTGGCCAGGTCGCGCTCGACCGTGGCCCGGGAGACGTCCAGGCGTTGCGCGACCTGGGTGAGGGTGAGGCCGTCGAGCTGGGCCAGCAGGAACGCCTGGCGCACTCGTGGCTTGAGGCGTTGCAGGGCGCGGTCGAGACGCTCGAGGGTGTCGAGGATCAGCAGGCGCTGTTCCTCGCTGGGGGCTTCCAGCTCGGGCAAGCTGGCCAGGCTCTCGAGGTAGGCTTTTTCCAGGGCACGACGGCGGAACTGGTCGATCATCAGGCCGCGGGCGATGCTGCTCAGGTAGGCCCGTGGCTCCTTGAGCGGCGAGACCTGGCGCGCCTTGAGCAGGCGCACGAAGGTGTCCTGGGCCAGGTCCGCGGCGTGCTCCCGGCAGCCGACCCGGGCACCGAGCCAGCCGCGCAGCCAGCGGTGGTGCGCCTGATAGAGCAGATCGACCTCGGCCGGTTTCAGCGTGTCTTCGATCTGCATCGTCTGGAGAGCCTGCCCGGATAATGTGATTGTTAATAGTTCTCAATTCTATGCGGGGCGTTGCGGGCGGATCAATGGTATGCCAGTAATTCGATGAGCAAGATTGAGCGTTTCACCGATGAACGGTTGCGCTAGGCTGGAGGATCGTGACGTGAGCGAATGCCCTTGATGATCCTTGCAGACCTTTCCCCGCAGGCCTTTGACGATGCCGCTGCCTGGCTGGCCGGGCAGGACCCGGACTGGGCGCGGCATATTGCCGCTGTGGGGCCTTGCCTGCACCGTGCCACGCCCGGACGCGAGCCGTACGAGGCGTTGGTACGGGCGATCGCCTACCAGCAGTTGCATGCGCGGGCGGCCGAGGCGATCCTCGGGCGATTGCTGGCGCTGTTCCCGGAGGGAGCGTTTCCCTCGCCCGAACAGTTGCTGACGGTGACGCCGGAGGCGATGCGCGCCTGTGGGCTTTCCGCGAGCAAGATCGCCACGGTTCACGGGATCGCCCAGGCGCGTGTGGCGGGCGTGGTGCCCAGCCGGGACGAGGCGCTGCATATGTCGGATGCCGCACTGGTCGAGCGTCTTGTAGCGTTGCGCGGGGTGGGGCGCTGGACCGTGGAAATGCTGCTGATCTACAGCCTGGAGCGATCGGATATCCTGCCGGTGGATGATTTTGGCGTGCGCGAGGGGTATCGGCGCATGAAGGGGCTGGACAAGGCGCCGACGCCTGCGCAGATGCGGGTATTGGGCGGGGCGTGGAGCCCGTATCGCACTGTGGCGGCCTGGTACCTGTGGCGGGCTTGAAGCTTTCCTGCATGGCCCTATCGCGGGGCAAGCCCGCTCCCACAAAGATGGACCACGCTCTCGTGGGAGCGGGCTTGCCCCGCGATAGGGCCCGTGAAAACACCGCAAGAATCGGAGTTCCACGCATCATCCACCCTGCCAGGCTGACGGTATCGAATCCCAGGAGAGGCCCCTGATGAAGCCCGCCCCGACCACCTACACCACCGACGCCGAACGCTGGCACGCCGTGCAGGCCCGCGACACCGCCGCCACCGGCCATTTCGTCTACGCCGTGCGCACCACCGGCGTGTATTGCCAGCCCGCCTGCAAGTCGCGCCTGGCCAAGCGCGAGAACGTCGAGTTCTTCGGCAACGCCACCCAGGCCGAGGCCGCCGGCTACCGCCCCTGCAAGCGCTGCAAGGGCGGGCAGGGCAGCCGGCGCACCGACTTGGTGGCCCGCGCCTGCCGCCTGATCGAGGCCAGCGAGACCGCACCCAACCTCGACCAGCTCGGCAGCGAACTGAACGTCAGCCCGTTTCACCTGCACCGCCTGTTCAAGGCCGAGACCGGCCTGACCCCCAAGGCCTACGCCTCGGCCTTCCGCGCCCAGCGTCTGCGCGAGCGCCTGGACGCCGCCGGCAGCGTCACCGAAGCCATCTTCGACGCTGGCTACAACTCCAACAGCCGCTTCTACGAAAGCGCCGGCGAGCGTCTGGGCATGCGCCCCAGGGAATACCGTGCCGGCGGCCAGGGCGCGACCATCCGCTTTGCCCTGGCCCAATGCGCCCTCGGCGCGATCCTGGTGGCCCAGAGCGAACGGGGCATCTGCGCGATCCTGCTCGGTGACGAGCCTGAGCCCTTGCTCAAGGACCTGCAGGACAAGTTCCCCAAGGCCCAGCTGATCGGCGGCGATGATGCCTTCGAGCGGCTGGTGGCCGAGGTGATCGGCTTCGTCGAGGCCCCGGCCCTGGGCCTGGCGCTGCCCCTGGATGTGCAGGGCACGGCGTTCCAGGAGCGGGTCTGGCAGGCGCTGCGCGAGGTGCCGGCCGGGACCACGGTCAGCTACACCGATATCGCCGAGCGCATCGGCGCGCCCAAGGCCGTGCGGGCAGTGGCCCAGGCCTGCGCGGCCAACGCGATCGCCGTGGCCATTCCCTGCCACCGGGTGGTGCGCCGCGACGGCGACCTCAGCGGCTACCGTTGGGGCATCGAACGCAAGCGCCAGTTGCTGGACCGAGAGACGGCACTCTCCTGAGCCTCCAGACCGCGTAGAATTCACGCCCTGTCGAGTTGTGTAGAGGAACATTCGATGAGGCGTGTCAGCCTTGACCGATTCTATGCGGGGATTTTCGCCCTGCTGTTGTGCCTGGCCGTGCCGGCCTGGGCCGCGCCAGCCACGCCGGTATCGCGCCTGGCCGTGGCCGAGCAGCAAGTGCTGGACGAGAACGCCAGCCTGGAGGAGTTGAGCGAACGGCTCGACCAGATCCGCCAGGGCGTCACCAGCAACGCCAACGACGACCTGCTCGCGCAGTTGCGCCAGTCGGCCTTGCAGGTGCAGCGCCAGGCCGATGTGCTGGTCACCCAGCGCACCGCCGACGTGCAGCGCCTGGACGACCAGCTCAACGTGCTCGGCCCGCCGCTGGAGGAGGAGGCCGAGAGCCTGACCCGCCAGCGCAAGCAGCTCAACGACGAAAAGAACAAGCTGGTCGCCGAGCAGAAGGACGCCACCACGCTGACCCAGTCGGCCCGTGACCTGTCGACACAGATCGTCAACCTGCGCCGTAGCCTGTTCAACTCGCAGATCACCAGCCGCGCCGCCAGCCCGCTGAGCCCGGCATTCTGGTCGAGCCTGATCCGCCCCACCGACGACGACGTGGCGCGCCTGCGCGACCTGCGTGGCGAGGTGTCGGACGCCATGGCCAGCGCCTTTAGCGCCGAGCACCGATGGCTGTTCATCACCGCGCTGGTGGCGGCGGTGCTGGTCTGGACCCTGGTGCGCCGGGTGCTGGAGCGCCTGCTGGCCGATGCCATGATCCGCTGGCTGCCCGAAGGTCGCCTGCGCCGCAGCGCCCTGGCGCTGAGCGTCAGCCTGGCGACCCTGGGCACCATCTCCGGCTCCGTGTCGCTGCTGCGCTGGGGCCTGGAGAGCAGCGCCGACCTTGGCACGGACCTCGCCAGCCTGACCAACCATATCCTCGCCCTGGTGATCTTCAGTGCCTTCATTTCGGGCCTGGGCCGCGCCATGCTGATGCTGCAGCGCCCGTCCTGGCGCCTGCCGCCGATCGCCGACGAAGTGGCCAGCGCCCTGGGCTGGTTCCCCAAGGTCCTGGCCCTGGCGCTGATGGTGCTGCTGACCCAGGAGCGCATCAACAGCGTGATCGGCACCAGCCTGGCGCTGACCCTGGCCACCAACGGCCTGACCGCGCTGGTGGTGTCGTTGCTGTTCGTCGTGGCCCTGCTGCGCTATCGCCGTGCCCACCGCCAGCATGACCTGGAGCGGCCCAAGGGCCTGGCCGGGCTGATCCCGTTCGTGATCGTGGTGTGGGTGCTGGCGATCCTGCTGACCCTGCTTGCCGGCTACCTGACGCTGGCCTACTTCCTTACCGCCAAGCTGCTGTGGATCAGCGTGGTGGTGGTCTGTGCCTACCTGCTGGTCACGGTGTTCGGCGACCTGTGCGAGACCTTGCTGTCGCCTCGCCAGCCCGGTGGCCTGGCGCTGGCCTCGGCGCTTGGCTTGCAGCAACGCCACCAGGCCCAGGCCAGCACCGTGCTGGCGGGCATCGGCCGCACGCTGCTGCTGTTCGCCGCCGCGTTGCTGGTGTTCATGCCTTCGGGCACCAGCCCGGGCGAGCTGCTGCTGAGCCTGGCGGACTGGGACGGCACCGGCGGCAAGGTGCTGGGCAACCTGAACATCGTGCCCCAGGACATCTTCCTGGCCGTGGCGATCTTCCTCGGAGGCTGGTTCGCCATCCGCGTGGTCAAGCGCTGGCTGAGCGAGCGCCTGCTGCCGGAAACCGACATGGACGCCGGCATGCGCGCCTCGCTGGTGACCCTGGTCGGCTACCTGGGCTTCCTGTTCCTGGCCATGCTGGTGATGTCCACCCTGCACATCAACCTGACCAGCCTGACCTGGGTGGTCAGTGCGCTGTCGGTGGGTATCGGTTTCGGCCTGCAGCAGATCGTGCAGAACTTCATCTCCGGCCTGATCCTGCTCACCGAGCGCCCGGTGAAGGTGGGCGACTGGGTGAGCCTGGCCGGTGTCGAGGGTGACATTCGCCGGATCAACGTGCGCGCCACCGAGATCCAGATGTCCGACCGCTCGACGGTGATCGTGCCCAACTCGCAGTTCATCTCGCAGAACGTGCGCAACGTGACCATGGCCAATGCCCTGGGGGTGGTCAGCGTTACCCTGACACTGCCGCTGGAAACCGATGCCAACCATGTGCGCGAGCTGCTGCTGGCGGCGTACAAGGAGCATGAGTCGATCCTTGATGCGCCGGCCACGTCGGTGACTTTCAAGGACCTGACCAGCAGCGGCATGGTGATCGGTGTGAGCGGTTACGTGGCGTCGCCCCGGCAGGTGTCGGGCACGCGCAGCGACCTGCTGTTCACCATCCTCGGGCGTTTGCGAGACGAAGGCATTGCACTGTCGTCGCCGCAGAGCATGGTGTTGGTGCAGGAAAATGGGCGACCGGCCGACGAGCCGGCGTGAGGCCATCTCGGCTCTTGTAGGAGCGGCCTTGTGCCGCGAAAGGGCCGCAAAGCGGCCCCGACGATCTTTGCTCAACACTGAAATCTGGGGCCGCTACGCGGCCCTTTCGCGGCGCAAGGCCGCTCCTACAGGGATCGTGCAAGAATTGATGACGCGGGTTGGCCTCGCGATGTTTTCAATGCTGCTTGGCTCGTCGAATCCGCAGCAGGATGACCAGCAGCACCAACCCCGCCACCGGTGCCATCCCCAGCATCGCCTCCCGCGCCGTCAATCCCGCCCCCAGCACATTCAACCCGCCATACAGCAGCTTGAACAGGTTCAGCAGGTAGTAGGTGATGGCAATGATCGACAAGCCTTCCACCGCCCGCTGGATCTTCACCTGGGCGTCGGCCCGGGCATTGAGGCTGCGCAGGATCTCGGCGTTCTGCTCCTCCATCTCTACCTGTACCCGGGCTTGCAACAAGTCGCCCAGGTTGGCGACGTTCTTCGCCAGCTGTTCCAGCCGCTGCTCGGTGGCCACGCAGTAGCGCAGGGTCGGCTTGAATCGCCGCTCGATGAACACCCCCAGGCGCTGGCAGTCGGCGACATGGCTCTCACGCAGCTCGCCCAGGCGTTCGAACACCAGTTGCGCATAGGCCTGGCTGGCGCCGAAGCGGTGTCGGGTCTGCACCGTGCGGTCGACCACCTGGCGCGACAGGTGGGCGATGGCTTCGAGCAGGGCCTTGGAATCGTGGGCCGCGCTGCTGGCGCCGCGTTCGGAAAGGCTCACCAGGACGGCGTCGAAATCGTCCAGTTCCTGGCTCAGGGCCTTGGCCGTGTCCAGGGTCAGCGAGGCCATCATGCGGTAGGTCTCGATCTCCAGCAGGCGGCGGATCATGCGACCCTGGCGATAGGCATTGAGCCGGCGGTTGATGAACAGGAAGCGGTTGGTGCCGTCCCCGGTCAGGCGGAAATCGCTCCACACCACCGCATCGCCACCGCCGACGCTGGAACCGCAGGGGTCCTTGAAGCCATAGCGGGCGAGGTCCAGGTCCTGGTCGTCGCGTACCAGCACCTGCACGGCGTTGATCACCTGCGCCGCCTGCGGGGCGATGGCCTCGGCGAGCACGGCGGGCAGGGATTGCCAGTCGCTGTCGTGGGTCGTGCAGGGCACCACCAGGGTCAGGGTGAAGAATTCGGTGTGGCGTTCCCACTTGAACGGGTGGCCGTCCAGCCGGGTGATGCCCTGGGCCGCATGGGTGTCGGGGGCCTCGGGGCAGCAGCGTTGCAACAGGGTCTGACAGGCGCTGGCGTCGCCGAGCACGGCAAGGTGGAAGACATGCGCCGGGTCGTCGAAGTACAGCGACGGGCGGGCGTGCAGTTCGTTGTGCAGGGCGGTGCGAAGAGGATGCATGGGTGGGCTGGCCTGGTGTTGTGATTGTGGGGCTACCAGGAGGTGTGACTTCGCAGGGCAGGGCAAAAGTCACGGGGTGCCGGGGCCGTGTGTTCGGGATTTACACCTGCCTGTGTAGGAGCGGCCTTGTGCCACGAAAGGGCTGCGAAGCGGCCCCGGCGATCTGTCTCGTGGCGCAGACCCTGGGGCCGCTACGCGCCCCTTTCGCGGCACGAGGCCGCTCCTACAGGGATCGCGCAGGGCAGGTCTCCTGGCGTCAGCCGCAAGAGCAGCGGTTCAGCGCATGTTCCGCCAACGCCCGCCCCATCTGCATGTTGTGCGCGGCGTTCACCAGCATTCCCAGTCCGGGTTCGCCGGCCAGGGCGCAGCAGTACTCGTCGATGGTGTCTTCGATACCACGCATCAGCTGGATGGCGTGAAGCAGCGCCTCGGTGGTGGGCATATCGTCGTTGATGGTGAAGAAGGGGCGGTTGAGCGATTTGGCAGGGGGTGGATCGGGAACGATCTTTTTCATGGGAAGCACTCATTTCGATTGGAAAGGTGCCGCCTCCAGATCCCTCTCACAGGATGAGGGTGGCAGCCGTACGCGGGGTGAGAGACCGGTCGAAATGAGCAAATGCCGGCCAGGCCTGGGCCTGCCCGCGCACAGCCGCCATGGCAGTGCTGCGTACTTCATTTCGACGGTGGCAGGCTCTCACCCCTGGTCGCCGGTAAGACGACCTAGGGAAGTTAGTCCTGCTGATGGTCCTCGACAATTCAGACGCGTCGGCAGCGTGCGTAGGGTAATTCCCAAGCTGTTCTGCTTTGAAGCACTTTGTTTCAGGTTCGGAAATCTCTGACAGGCAAGGCTGATTTGCACAGGCAGGGTTTTTATCGCTCTGAGATTGGCCAGAATGATTGGCCTGGCGATGTGGTTCTGGTCATTGCTTCCAAGGAGGTGATTTTGAAAGACACGAATCTTGCGTATGACGAAAGGCCGAACAATCCTGTCTCGGAGGTGGATGAATTGGAGTCTCAGCCATTCGTGGTCGGTGATGAGGCATTTGAAGCGTTCATCGACAACCTCGAATATTACCCGCTCAAGGAAAACCAATGCCTTCAAAACCTTATGAGTAGGCCGAAGCGTTGGATTTGAGTGTGGCAGGTGATGCAAATGATCAGATCGCAAGTGCGCCATTGCCCGCTGGATCAATGAGGCTGGGCAGAAGTAGCGCGGGTTGTCGTGGGAGCGGGCTTGACCCTCGATGGGAATGGAGGGCTGGGCTTTCGAGGATACTGAAGACTGTCGCGTGCGGGCGCCCAGGTGTACGACGTTTGTTTTGAGGCGCTTACGAGATCGAGCGCCGCCCGCGCGGCGTATCGCGACGCAAGGCCGCTCCTACATCTGTTTCGGGCCAGTCAATCCTGTGCCATTACCGGGTCCGCCTTGTTGGTACGACGCGGTTTCAGTGTAGGCACCACTGGCGCCTCACCTGTCTCAAGACAGGCACCAAGGCGGGCAACCATGGCCTGACAGGTTCGGTACGTTGCAACAAATGTGGGAGCGGCCTTGCGTCGCGATGCGCCGCGCGGGCGGCGCTCGATCTCGCAGGCGCTGCAAGGCTGCCGTCGAACACCTGCCAGCCTCACGCGCCCTGTGAAAGGGCTCAGCTACTCACCCCAAACACCGCGTCACATGCTTCACCGACTGATACCCCGAAAGCCCCCAAGGCCCAAGCTCTCGGCCAATGCCGCTGCCCTTGGTCCCGCCCCACGAGGTCTCGACGAACACCGCCTGCACCGAGTTGATCCACACATGCCCGACCTCCAGCGCGTCGGCGACGCGCTCGGCGCGTTCCAGGTCGGCGGAGCAGACGGTGGCCACTAGCCCGAAGCGGCTGTCGTTAGCCTGGGCGATGGCCTCGGCCTCGGTGCTGAAGCGCCGTGCGCAGAGCACCGGGCCGAAGATTTCCTCACTCCATAGAC
Organism: Pseudomonas sp. RtIB026; assembly: GCF_016861355.2. Lineage (NCBI taxonomy): Bacteria > Pseudomonadati > Pseudomonadota > Gammaproteobacteria > Pseudomonadales > Pseudomonadaceae > Pseudomonas > Pseudomonas sp. RtIB026. Next base: position 1,608,475 of record NZ_AP023348.2, read on the forward strand.
GGCTGCTTTCGGGCACATCCACGTACAGCGTCGGGCTGACGAACCAGCCGTCGCGGTCCAGCGCCTTGCCGCCGGCCAGGCACTTCAGGCCCTCTTCGCGGGCGGTGGCGAAATAGCCGGCGACCTTGAGCCACTGCGCCTGGCTGGTCAGCGGTCCCATGTCCACTTCTTCCGCCAGCGGGTTGCCCACGCGCAATGCTTCCAGCGCCGCCTGCAAGCGCGGCAGCAGGGCGTCGGCGATGCCGTCCTGCACCAGCAGGCGCGAGGTGGCCGAGCACATCTGCCCGGCGTTCCAGGTGATGCCGGCGACGATCCACTCCACCGCCTGGTCGACATCGCAATCGTCGAACACCACGATGGCCGACTTGCCGCCCAGCTCCAGCGTCACCGGCCGGCACTGGGCGGCGGCGGCGCGCATCACCTGGCTGCCAACGCCGTTGCTGCCGGTGAACGACAGCTTGTCCAGGCCGTTGTGGCCACTCAGGGCGGCGCCGGTCTCGGCCTTGCCGCCCACGATGTTCAGCACGCCGGCCGGCAGGCCCAGCACCTCGGCGATCTGGCCGTAGGCCTGCTCGATCAGCGGGGTGACCTCGGAAGGTTTGAGCACCACGGTGCAGCCGGCCGCCAGGGCCGGGGCGAGCTTCCAGGCACTGGTCACCAGCGGGAAGTTCCACGGCACGATCAGGCCGACCACGCCCACCGGTTCCAGACGGGTGCGGGCAGTGAAGCCCGGCGCGGCCAGGGGCACGTCGCGGTTCTTCGCCGGCAGTTGCTCGGCGAGGTCTGCGTAATAGGCGAAGGTGGCGATGGCGTCGTCCAGGTCGATTTCGGCCTCATGGCGCGGCTTGCCGTTGTTGCGCATCTGCAGGGCGATCAGTTCGTCGCGGCGCTGACCCAGCTGTTCGGCGAAGCCGCGCAGGTAGGTGGCGCGCTCGGCGGCGCTGACCGTCTTCCACGATGCCAGAGCACGGCGCGCGGCGGCCACGGCCTGGTCGACCTGGGCGCTGCTGGCGGCCATCAGTTCGGCGAACGGCTGACCGTCGGACGGGTTGTGCACAACGATGCAGTCGCTGCCCTGGCCTTCGACCCAGCGGCCGTCGATGTAGTGAGGTGTGGTCATGGTCGGATTCCAGTCAGGCCATTTCGGCGGTGGTCACGGGCTTTACGGGCGTACTTTTGCAGCGCACCCAGCGCGGGCCACGGGGGCCGTACACGCCAGCGGGTTCAGGGAACAGGTTGAGCAGGATCAGGTACAGCACGGCGGCGATGCCGAGGGTCACCGGCAGGCTCAGGTCGATGCCGCCGGCCAGTTCGCCCAGCGGGCCGACGAACTGCCCGGGCAGGTTGACGAAGCACAGGCCGATGGCCGCGCTGGGGACCCACGCGCCCATGCCGCGCCAGTTCCAGCCATGGTCGAACCAGTAGTGACCGCCCTGCTGGCCACGGGTGAACACCTGCAGGTCGTCGGCGTGGTAGAAGCCGCGGCGGGTGATCAGGCCGAGGATCATGATCACCATCCACGGGCTTGTGCAGGTGATGATCAGCACGGCGAAGGTCGACACGCTCTGCACCAGGTTGAAGGTAAAGCGGCCGACGAAGATGAAGCCGATGGCCAGCACGCCGATCAGCAGGGTGGCGGCGGCGCGGCTGAGCAGGCGCGGGAACACGCTGGACATGTCCAGGCCGGTGCCATACAGCGCCGTGGTGCCGGTGGACATGCCGCCGATCACCGCGATCAGGCACACCGGCAGGAAGAACCAGCCCGGCGAGATCGCCAGCAGGCCGCCGACGTAGTTGTTGGCGGCGATGTAGTCCGGCGCCTGGCTGGCCACCAGGGTGGCGGTGCACAGGCCGAACAGGAACGGGATCAGCGTGGCGGCCTGGGCCAGGATCACCGCCAGCATGATGCGTGACTTGGCGGTTTCGCGCGGGATATAACGCGACCAGTCGCCGAGGAACGCGCCGAACGACACCGGGTTGCTCATGGCCAGGATCGCCGCGCCGACGAACGCCGCCCAGAAACCGGCCTGGCCGAGGTTGACGCTGCCGGCGTAGCCCGCGTCAAAGGGCCCGGCGAAGGCGAAGATGCCCAGCAGGAACAGCAGGCTCGAGGCCCACACCGCGATCTTGTTGACCCACAGCATGAAGCGAAAACCAAAGATGCACACCACCAGCACCAGCACCGCGAACAGGCCGTAGGCCAGGCCCAGGGTCAGGTCGGTTTCCGGCAGGCCGACCAGGCGCTTGGCGCCGCCGACCAGGGCATCGCCCGAGCTCCACACCGACAGCGAGAAGAACGCCACGGCGGTCAGCAACGACAGGAACGAGCCGACGATACGCCCGTGCACGCCGAAGTGCGCGCCGGACGATACCGCGTTGTTGGTGCCGTTGAGCGCGCCGAACAGGCCCATCGGCGCGAGGATCAGCGCGCCCACGCCGACGCCGAGCAAAATCGCCCAGACCCCGGCCTGGAATGACAGCCCGAACAGCACCGGGAAGCTGCCCAGCACGGCGGTGGCGAAGGTGTTGGCGCCGCCGAAGATCAGGCGGAACAGGTCCAGCGGGGCGGCGTCGCGTTGATCGTCGGGGATCTGTTCGACGCCATTGGTCTCGATACCGGTCGAGTGGCTCATGGTGGTGCTCCAGCGCGAATGTTGTCGGCCGTCGGGCGGCCTTGTTGTGGGTGCGATGGCAGTGCGGCAGGGCCGCTTAAGGGAATCAGGCCGGCGAGATGACCGACAGGTGCTCGTGGCAGGCCAGCCAGCGTTCCCCGTGCAAGCGGAAGACGATGGTCTCGCGCTCGTTCAGGTCGAGGGTTTCGCCGGCCACGCGCAGGCGCGTGGCTACATCGTGCATGAAGATCGCCACGTCGCCCTGCAGGCTCACCTGCGCGTTGCTGGACTCACAGCCGAGCACGGCGAATCCGTCTGCCTGCCAGCTGGCCCAGAGTTCTTCATAGGCGCGGCGTGACAGCAGCGGTTGCGGCACGGTGTGGAAAAGAAAGGTGGCGTCTTCGCTGAAGCAGGCGAAGTAGCGGGCGCTGTCGTTGCTGGCGAAGGCGGCGACGAGGTCGGCGGCGGCCTGCCGTACCTGGAGTGTCTGGTCCACGGGAGTGGCCTCACGGTTTATTGTGATTGTTGGTGAAGCGATTCTGGTGGCGGTGGGCGAGGGGAAAAATCGCTGTGGGCAAATAATCAGTTCAGGAAATCGTGAACCAATGGGGTGCTGTGCTTTACCCGGGTGTTGCCACTGGCTAAGGTGTCGACAGCCTTGACGTCATCAAGCTTCACGATCATTCCCACGCTTTCAGACCCGATGGACATTCCCCATGAGCCAGTATCTGCCGCCACTAACCGTGACACCGCGCATGCTGGCGCTGGTTGTCGATATCAGCGAGCAGGTGGGTGCACTTACGGCTAATCGGGAAGTGGCGCTTACCCCGCAACTGCGCCGGGGCAACCGCATTCGTACCATCCAGGCCTCGCTGGCGATCGAAAACAATACACTGAGCGTCGAACAGGTCACTGCGGTTCTGGAAGGGAAGCGGGTACTCGGCCTGCCGCGTGAAATCCAGGAGGTGCGCAATGCCTTTGCCACCTATGAAGCGATGAGCGGCTGGCTGCCCGAGCGTCAGTCTGATCTGCTGGCTGCCCACAAGCTGCTGATGATGGGGTTGATCGATGACGCCGGTCAGTTTCGCCAAGGAGGTGTCGGCATCTATCGCGGCCAGCGCCTGTTGCACATGGCACCGCCTGCCAGTCGCTTGCAGCCGCTGATGCATGACCTGCTGCGTTGGCTGGGCGCCAGTGACTGGCACCCGTTGATCAGCAGCTGCGTCTTTCATTACGAATTCGAGTTCATCCATCCTTTCGCCGATGGCAACGGGCGGATGGGGCGTCTGTGGCAGACGCTGATACTGAGCCACTGGCGCCCGGTACTCGCCTACCTGCCGGTGGAGTCGGTGATCTGTGCCCAGCAGGAGGCGTACTACGGTGCCTTGGCGGCTGCGGATCAGGCTGGCGAGGCCACGCCCTTTGTCGAGTTCATGCTCCAGGCACTGCGGCAGGCATTGGCCGAGGCGAGTGAGACCGACCAAGTAACCGACCAAGTAACCGACCAAGTAGCACGATTACTGGAGGTTCTGAAACCGGGTGTCGCGCTGCGCGCCAATGAACTGATGGAGCGCCTCGAGCTGTCTCATCGGCATACCTTCAGAGCGAACTACCTCAAACCGGCGCTGGCGGCCGGTCTGATCGAGATGACCGATCCGGCAGCCCCGCGCAGTCCGATGCAGCAATATCGTCGTACCTCACGATAGCGGCGCCCGCCTCACTGTTCTTCAGGTAGAACTCTGAGGGTTCACCCATGGGCCTACCGGCCCGCGTCTCTCCTCTCTACCGTTAGCCCTGTCGCCCGTCTGGCCCCAGGCCGCACGGGCATCTCCCACGGCCCGCCGACTGACGGTCGCTTCGTTCAGCCTGTGTTGCCTACTCTCATAGTCCCCACTGTGGATGTGTGGGGCGCGGCCCGACCGCAGCGGCCAGGATGGCCTGTTCTCACACCAAGAGGAGAGAACGATGAGCAATTTCTCGCAAGTCGCCAACTTCGAAGGCCAGGTGCCACGCATCGACCCCGACAACGCCACCATGTTGCTGATCGACCACCAGAGCGGCCTGTTCCAGACGGTCAAGGACATGCCCATGACCGAGCTGCGGGCCAATGCCATCACCCTGGCCAAGGTCGCCAGCCTGGCGAAGATCCCGGTCATCACTACCGCCTCGGTACCCCAGGGCCCCAACGGCCCGTTGATCCCGGAAATCCACGAGGCCGCGCCACATGCGCAATACGTGGCCCGCAAGGGTGAGATCAACGCCTGGGACAACCCCGAGTTCGTTGCCGCAGTGAAGGCCACCGGCCGCAAGCAACTGATCATTGCCGGCACCATCACCAGCGTGTGCATGGCCTTTCCCAGCATCAGCGCGGTGGCCGCTGGCTACCAGGTGTTCGCTGTCATCGACGCGTCAGGCACCTACTCCAAGATGGCCCAGGAAGTGACCCTGGCGCGGGTGGTCCAGGCCGGCGTGGTGCCGATGGACACCGCCGCCGTCTGCTCCGAGGTGCAACGCACCTGGAACCGTCCGGACGCCGCCCAGTGGGCCGAAGCCTACAGCGCTGTGTTCCCGCACTATCAACTGCTGATCGAGAGCTACACCAAGGCCCAGGCCGTCGTCACCGGTCATGAGCAACTAGACTCGCAACGCAACTGAACCTGGCTGTTCCCTATCCAAGCAAGGAGATCCACCATGGCATTCCAATACAAGCGTCTGGACAAGAACAACGCCGCAGTCCTGCTGGTCGATCACCAGACCGGTTTGCTGTCGCTGGTGCGCGATATCGACCCGGACCGGTTCAAGAACAACGTGCTGGCGCTGGCCGACCTGGCCAAATACTTCAAGCTGCCGACCATCCTCACCACCAGCTTCGAGACCGGTCCCAACGGCCCGCTGGTGCCCGAGCTCAAGGAGCAGTTCCCCGATGCGCCCTACATCGCCCGTCCCGGCAACATCAACGCCTGGGACAACGAGGACTTCGTCAAGGCGGTGAAGGCCACCGGCAAGAAGCAGCTGATCATCGCCGGCGTGGTCACCGAGGTGTGCGTGGCTTTCCCGGCGCTGTCGGCGCTGGAGGAGGGTTTCGATGTGTTCGTGGTGACCGACGCCTCCGGCACCTTCAACGAGCTGACCCGCGACTCGGCCTGGCGTCGCATGGAGGCCGCCGGCGCGCAGCTGATGACCTGGTTCGGCGTGGCCTGCGAGCTGCACCGTGACTGGCGCAACGACATCGAAGGCTTGGGCACGTTGTTCTCCAACCACATTCCCGACTACCGTAACCTGATGACCAGCTACAGCAAGCTGGCCAAGTGACGGTGTGTCCGGGCCCCGGTGCCGGGGCCCGGACCCGCCTTGTCGGTTACGAGGTAATGGATGGCTCCACTGATTGCCTATTTCAGGCTTGCCCTGCGCCCCGGACGCGATGTGCTGCTGTTCGCGCTGCGCACGGTGGTGGCGGGCCTGCTGTGTCTCTACCTGGCGTTCCTGTTCGACCTGGAACAACCGAAATGGGCGCTGATGACAGTGATCATCATCAGCCTGCCGCTGGCCGGCATGACCCTCAAGCGCAGCCTCGCGCAGGTGCTCGGCACCGTGGTCGGCGCGGCGGTGGCCGTGCTGCTGATGGCGTTGTTCGCGCAGATGCCGTACACCCTGCTGGTCAGCCTGGCGCTGTGGCTGGGGCTGTGCACCGCCGGTGGCACCTTGCTGCGCTATACCGATTCCCATGCCTTCGTGCTCAGCGGCTTTACCGCGGTGGTGGTGGCCATGCTGGCCGTACCCGAGCCCGAGGGCACCTTCATGCTGGCCGTTACACGGGTTACCGAGACCTTGCTGGCGGTGGCCTGCGTGGCCGTGGTCAGCCTGCTGACGGCCCGCCCGCAGGCGGTGGCCAACAGCTATTTCGCCAAAGTCGACAGCCTGCTGAAACTGATCGCCCAGCATGCCGCCGAGGTGATCCGCACCGAAGAGGACGAGGCCGCATTCGGTCAGCGTCAGGCCCGGTTGATCGCCGAGGTCAGCGCGCTGGAGGGGTTGCGTCGGCACCTGTACTTCGATGCCCCGCACCTGCGCAGCGGCGATGGACTGGTGCAACTGTTCGCCAACCAGCTGGTGCTGCTGGTTTCGCGACTGCTGGTGCTGCGCCAGCAGCGTGAACTGATCAAGGTGCACTGGCAGGGGCCGCTGCCCGCGGATATCCAGCTGCTGCGCGACGCCGAACTGGCGAGCCTGGATGCGCTGGCACGTGACGGTATGGCGCTCTCGGCAGCGGACCGCGAGGCCCTGCGCACCCTGCACAAGGGCTTCGATGACGCCGCCGACCGTGCGGAGTTTCTCAATGAGCCACTGCCCCCGCACCTGCGCGCCCTGGCCTGGGCCTTGCGCTGGGAGCAGGCGCGCCTGCTGCAGCAACTGGACGAGCTGATCGAGCTGAACGAGGCGATCCAGCAGGGCCGTCTGGCCAGTTGTCCCCAGCAGCAGGGGCGCGCCAGCGCCTTGCACCTGGACTGGCCGCTGGCGGCGATGAACGCCGTGCGTGCCTGCCTGGCCCTGTTGCTGATTGGCGGGTTGTGGATCGAGAGCGCCTGGGATGGCGCGCGTTCGGCGGTGATCCTGATGGGCGTGATGTGTTCGCTGATGGCGACCTTGCCCCGACCGCTGCTGGCCAGCCAGAACTACAACCGCGGGCTGTTGGTGGGCATGGGCTTGTCCGCGCTTTATCAGTTCGCCCTGCTGCCGCTGTTCACCGACTTCGAGATGCTTGCCCTGTGCCTGGCACCGTTGCTGTACCTGGCGGCGGTCGGCCTGGCCAACCCGATGACCGCGGGGATCGGCATGGGCATCGGTCTGATCAGCCTGCTGATGATCGGGCCGCAGAATGTCGGGGCCTATCACAACAGCGATATCCAGTGGTTCGAGTTCGCCGGTGGCTACCTGGTGGCCGGGGTGCTGGCGATGGCCGTGTTCGCGCTGGTCTTTCCGTTCAATGCGCAGAAACGCATCGCCCGATTGTTTCGCCAGACCCGTGAGGATGTGCGCCGCCAGGTGCTCGGGAGCGGTTCGCTGGCCGGGCAGTTCGCCTTCGAGAGCCTGCTGCTTGATCGCCTGTCGGCGCTGATTGGTCTGTTGCCGGCCGCTGCGGACATGACCTCGCGCGAGCGTGTCGAGTGCGCGCTGGTATGCCCGGCGCTGGCCATCGCCCTGGGCCAGGCGCGTGCCTTGTGCAACAGTGACCTGGCGTTGCCGTCGGCGACCCGCACACGCTTGCGGGAAAGCCTGCAGGGCGTCGCCGACTTCGTCGGTGGCCAGGGCGCGGTGGCCCTTGATCCGCTGTTGCGGGAACTGGACGATCAGGCGCAGTTGCTCGATGCCTTGCATGGCACGCCAGGGCAGATGGGGCGTGACGCCTTGCGCCGACTGTTCATCCTGCGGGTGGCACTGGCGGTGGCCGGGCAGTTGCTGGCGCGTTATCGCCAGGTGCTGGAAGCTGAACGATCGCGGCTGTTGCCGGAGGTGGCCAATGCCCATTGATTTCGAGGTAGGCGGGGTCTACCTGCCGCCCATCGCCCAGGCGCTGCTGCTGGCGCTGCCGTTGTTTGTGCTGGTCGATGCCCTGTTGCGCCGGGTGGGCGTGCTGGCATTCGTCTGGCATCCGGCGCTGTTCCAGGGTGCCTTGTACACCGCGATTTGCGCGGCCTTGTTGTTGTGGATGGGAGTGAGCAGGTAGATGTCGTCGATCAAGCCACTGTTGTCGCGCAGCCTGACCCTGGTCATGCTGGCCGTTGCCATCGTGCTGGGCTGGTTGGCCTGGACGCACTATACCCAGGCGCCCTGGACCCGCGACGCACGAGTGCGGGCCGATGTGGTCACCCTGGCCGCGGAGGTCAGCGGCCGGATCGTCGCCCTGCCGGTGCGGGACAATCAGTTCGTGCACAAGGGCGACCTGCTGTTGCGCATCGACCCGGCGCGCTATGAACTGGCCGTGCTGCATGCCCGGCGCGCGGTCGAGGTGGCACGGGCAGCCTTGGGGCAGTCGCAGGCGAACATCGTTGCCAACCAGGCGTTGCTCAAGCAGCGGCGTAGCGAGGAACAGCGCCGCGGCAAGCTGCAGTCACTGTCGGCCATTTCCGCCGAGGAGTGGGAAAAGTCCAAGACTGATGTGGCTGTGGCCCAGGCCGACCTGCTGCGCGAGCAGTCCAGCCTCGGCCTGGCGCAAGCCAATGTGCAACTGGCCGAAGCCACGCTGGAACAGGCACAGCTCGACCTGCAGCGCACCGAGGTGCTGGCGCCGGTCAATGGTCATGTCACCAACCTGCTGACCCGTCAAGGCGACTTCGCGCAACCGGGTGCCGCGTTGCTGGCGCTGGTGGACAGCGATTCGTTCCATGTCAGTGGCTACTTCGAAGAGACCAAGCTGCCGCGCATCGCCGTCGGCAGCCGGGCGCGCATCGTGCTGATGAATGGCCAGGCGTTGCAGGGCACGGTGGAGAGCATCGCCTACGCCATCACCGACCGTGAGAACCAGCCGGGCAACCGTCTGCTGGCCAACGTCAACCCGAACTACACCTGGGTCAAGCTGGCCCAGCGCGTGCCGGTACGCCTGCGCCTGGAGCCCCAGGCTGCCGAGGCGCCTCCTTTGCGGGCCGGGACCACCGCCACTGTGACGATCCTCGAAGAATGACGGATGATGCAGCAGTGAGCCGTGGACGAGTGTTGCCGATGTTCGACCTGAACGACCTTTATCTCTATGCCAAGGTGGTGGAGCACGGCGGCTTCGCGCCCGCCGGGCGTATCCTTGGCCTGCCCAAGTCACGCCTCAGCCGGCGCGTGGCCAAGCTCGAAGAGCGTTTGGGCGTGCGCCTGATCCAGCGCTCCACGCGGCAGTTCCAGGTGACCGAGGTGGGGCTGGAGTATTACCGCCATTGCCTGGGCATGCTCGAGCAGGCCGTTGCCGCCGAGGATGCGGTCGAGCGCAACCGCGCCGAGCCTCGCGGCATCGTGCGCCTGGCCAGCAGCACCGCGCTGCTCGATTCGCGCCTGGCGCCGATGCTGGCGAGCTTCATGGCGCAATGCCCGGTGGTCGAGCTGCTGGTCAAGAGCTACAACCGGCGGGTGGATGTGATCGGCGAGGGTTTTGACCTGGTGCTGAGCGTGCAGCACCAGCCACTGGAAAGCAGCGAGCTGATCATGCGTCGCCTGGCCCCGAGCCGGCAGTGCCTGGTAGCCGCGCCGGGCCTGTTGGCCGAACACGGGCGGCCCATGTCGCCGGAAGGGCTTCAGGCCCTGCCGAGCCTGAACTGGGGCGCCAATGTGCAGGACGCCAGCTGGATGCTGGTCGGGCCCGCAGGCGCCGAGGTTGCCGTGCGCCATCGCCCCCGTGTGGTGTCGGACGACCTCGCGGTGCTGCGCGAGGCCGCCCTGGCCAGCGTGGGCGTGGTGCTGCTGCCCGAGGAGGCAGTGCGCGACGATCTGGCTAGCGGGCGGCTGGCGCATGTCCTCGACGACTGGGCGCCCCGGGAAGGGGAGGTGGTGGCGCTGTTCCCTTCCCGTCGCGGGTTGATGCCCGCGGTGCGCAAGCTGATCGACTACCTGGCCGATGCCTTCGAGCAGGAGCAGCAGGCCGCTACGCCGGTTCGCGCTCGCTGAAGCCAGGCACGGCAGGTGGACGCGCCGACCAGAACGCCAGGCCCGCCGCCAACGCGGTCAGCGCGGCGCCGGCCCAGGGGGTGGCCGCCAGCGTCGCCCCGGTTATCACCGCGCCGCCGATGGCCGAGCCGAGCCCGACGCCCAGGTGCATGGCCGACATGTTCAGGCTCATGCCGGCCGGGAAGGTGTCCGCGCCACGGGTCGCCAGGTAGCTCTGCACCACCGGCGAGGTGGTCCAGCTCAGCCCGCCCCAGAGCATCATCGCCGGCAGGAACAGCCAGGGCGTGCCGACGCTCAGGGGCAATACCAGCAGGCTGGCGAGATAGAGCAGTGGCGCCAGGGCGATGGAGCGACCTGCACCGAGCCGGTCGGCCATCCAGCCGCCGACATAGCCGCCCGAGACGCCGGCGATACCGAAGACGGCGAACAGGGCCGCCAGCCATTGCACGGGGATGTCGGCGACTTGGCGGGCGTAAGGCGCCAGGTAGGCGAACACCGTGAAGTGCCCGGCGATCATCAACAGCGACACGCCCTGGGCGGCCACCAGGCGGCTGTCACGCAGATGCCGCAGGTAGCTGCCCAGGGCGATGCGTTCGCTGCTCTGTAGTTGCGGCAATCCGCGCCAGGCCATCAGCAGCACTGCGATCGCCAGCAGGCTCAGGCCGGTGAACACCCCGCGCCAGCCCAGCACGTCGCATAGCAGCATTCCGGCGGGCACGCCCAGCACGAGTGAACTGCAGATACCCATGAATATCACGCCGATGGCTCGGCCACGCAGGGCCTCGGGTACCAGGCGCGTGGCCATCAGGGTGCAGGTCAGGCAGGTGAGGGCGCTGGTCGTGGCCATGCCGATGCGGGCGAGCAGCAGCGCGGTGTAGCCGGGCGCCAGGGCCGCGGCGAGGTTGCACATGGCGAACAGGGCCAGGGTGATGCAGAGCAGTCGCCGCAACGGGAAACGGGTGGTCAGCAGGGGAGAGAAGGGTGCGGCGAGGGCGAAGCTCAGGGAGAAGACCGTGGTCAGTTGTCCGGCGATCCCGAGCGGGACTTGCAGGCCATCGGCCAGGGCCGGCAGGATGCCGACCGTGATGTTTTCCGCCATGCCCGTGGCGAATGTCGCCAGGGCCAGCAGCCAGATACGCGGGCTCATGTGTTGCCTCCGATAAACGGGCCGGCCAAGGTCCGGACCCATTTGTCCCGACGGTTGACCGGCAGTGGTCAGGTCCATCGGGTTTCGAGGCAGTGCTTCGGTTATCCCGGTTCAAGCAGGAGGGATTGTAGACGGTTGTGCGCAGGCGATGAAGCCTTGGATTCTTTCAGGCTGAACAGGACTCTATGGGCTGGGAGGTCGCGCAGGGCATCATCACCTGCGGGCTTGCCCCGCGATGTGGGGCTCTGGCATCGGCTTTGCCGGCGATCGCGGGGCAAGCAGGTTCCCACGCAGTGCGGGCGCGGGTTGTAGTGCTTTTCTGCGGGCGAAAAAAAACCCGCCGAAGCGGGTTTTTTCAGGAGCGGTGCATCAGACGTTGAAGCGGAAGTGCATCACGTCACCGTCCTTGACGATGTAGTCTTTGCCTTCAAGGCGCCATTTGCCGGCTTCCTTGGCGCCGCCCTCACCCTTGAACTGGATGAAGTCGTCGTAGGCCACCACTTCGGCGCGGATGAAGCCTTTCTCGAAGTCGGTGTGGATCACGCCGGCCGCTTGCGGTGCGGTGGCGCCCACGCGCACGGTCCAGGCACGCACTTCCTGCACGCCGGCGGTGAAGTAGGTCTGCAGGTTGAGCAGCTCGTAACCGGCACGGATCACGCGGTTCAGGCCAGGCTCTTCCAGGCCCAGGGCCTCGAGGAACATGTCCTTCTCCTCGCCGTCGTCCAGCTCGGCGATCTCGGCTTCGATCTTGTTGCACACCGGTACCACCACCGCGCCTTCTTCCTCGGCGATGGCCTTGACCACGTCCAGGTGCGGGTTGTTGTCGAAGCCGTCTTCGGCGACGTTGGCGATGTACATCACCGGCTTGCTGGTCAGCAGGTGGAAGCCGCGAATCACGGCCTTCTCGTCGTCAGCCATGTTTTTCATCAGGCTGCGCGCCGGCTTGCCTTCGGTGAAGTGCGGGATCAGCTTTTCCAGGATGGCCTTCTGTGCCAGGGCGTCCTTGTCACCGCCCTTGGCGTTGCGGGCGACCTTCTGCAGTTGCTTCTCACAGCTGTCGAGGTCGGCGAAGATCAGTTCGAGGTCGATGATCTCGATGTCGCGCTTGGGGTCGACGCTGTTGGAAACGTGGATCACGTTCTCGTCTTCGAAGCAGCGCACCACGTGGGCGATGGCGTCGGTCTCGCGGATGTTGGCGAGGAACTTGTTGCCCAGGCCTTCACCCTTGGAAGCACCGGCGACCAGGCCGGCGATGTCGACGAATTCCATGGTGGTCGGCAGGATGCGGTTCGGCTTGACGATCTCGGCCAGTGCCGCCAGGCGCGCATCGGGCATCGGCACGATGCCGCTGTTCGGCTCGATGGTGCAGAAGGGGAAGTTCTCCGCCGCGATGCCGGACTTGGTCAGGGCGTTGAACAGGGTGGACTTGCCGACGTTGGGCAGGCCGACGATGCCGCAATTGAAACCCATGGGTATTCCCCTTTCGTAAAGTGTCAGGCCTTCTGGCTGTGCAGTTCGCGCATGGCCTTGGCGAAGTCGCCGGCCAGCACGTCGGGCATCACGCCGAGGGCAAAATCGATGCTGGCGTCGAGCTTCTCCTGCTCGGCGCGTGGCGCCCGGCCCAGGACGAAGTTGGAGACCAGTTTGGCGTCGCCCGGGTGGCCGATGCCGAGCCGCAGGCGGTGGAAGTCGTTCTGGTTGCCGAGCTGCGCGATGATGTCGCGCAGGCCGTTGTGCCCACCGTGGCCGCCGCCTCTCTTGAGCTTGGCGACGCCGGGAGGCAGGTCGAGTTCGTCGTGGGCCACCAGGATCGCTTCCGGCTTGATGCGGAAGAAATTGGCCAGAGCCGCCACGGACTGGCCGCTACGGTTCATGTAGGTGGTGGGGATCAACAGGCGAACATCGTTGCCCTGATGGCTGAATTTAGCCGTCAGGCCGAAATACTTTTTGTCAGCGGACAGCGAAACGCGCTGGGCGCTGGCGAGGCGTTCAACGAAAAGAGCCCCTGCGTTATGCCGGGTCTGTTCGTATTCGGGGCCGGGGTTACCCAGGCCGACGATCAACTGGATGGCGGTCACGTCAGGGGCTCTTCCTTGGAGTTGGTGGGTTACAGTGCGCGCGGCACTGTAACCCGATCAACGCCGGCGTGCGAGTGGATTACTCGGCAGCGCCTTCAGCAGCTTCAGCGGCAACGCGCGGGGCGTGGACGTTGGCAACAGCTTTGTCATCACCGTGGGCCAGAGCGACGAACTCTACGCCTTTCGGAGCTTTCAGGTCCGACAGGTGGATGATGGTGCCGACTTCGGCCTTGGCCAGGTCGACTTCGATGAACTCAGGCAGGTCCTTGGCTTCGCAGGACACTTCGATCTCGGAAACGACGTGCGAGATCTCGCCGCCTTTCTTGATCGGGGCTTCTTCGCCGACGAAGTGAACTGGAACCTTGGCGGTCAGCTTCTGGCCAGCAACGACGCGAACGAAGTCGGCGTGCATGATGAAGCCTTTGGCCGGGTGACGCTGCATGGCCTTGACCACGACGTTCTGCTTGGCGCCGTCGACGTTCAGTTCGATCACGTGGCTGAAGGCAGCTTCGTTTTCGAACAGCTTGGCGATTTCCTTGGCCACGATGGTCAGGGATTGGGCTTCTTTATCGCCACCGTAGACAACGGCAGGGATGTTCAGCGAGTGACGCAGGCGGCGGCTCGCACCTTTCCCCAGGTCAGTACGCGCTTGGGCGTTCAGAATGAAATCAGTCATTTTGTTTCTCCAAAATAGCCCCCCGAGGGCGTTTGCGACCAGCGCCAGACGGGGATGGCAAAAAAGCCCCGCCCCAACACATGCTGGGGCGGGGCGCTTCATATCAACACATGTTCCGCTTAGCGGAACATCGCGCTGATCGATTCTTCGTTGCTGATGCGGCGTACCGCTTCAGCGACAACCGGTGCGATATCCAGCTGGCGGATACGGTCACAGGCCTGAGCAGCGGCGGACAGCGGAACGGTGTTGGTCACCACCAACTCGTCCAGTACCGACTTCTCGATGTTCTCGATCGCACGGCCCGACAACACAGGGTGCGTGCAATAGGCGTAGACCTTGGCGGCACCGTGTTCTTTCAGGGCCTTGGCCGCGTGGCACAGGGTGCCGGCGGTGTCGACCATGTCGTCTACCAGGATGCAGGTGCGTCCTTCGACGTCGCCGATGATGTGCATAACCTCGGAGTGGTTAGCCTTTTCGCGGCGCTTGTCGATGATCCCGAGATCGACGCCCAGGGACTTGGCAACGGCGCGAGCACGCACCACACCACCGATGTCCGGGGAAACGATCATCAGGTTCTCGAAACGCTGGTCTTCGATGTCGTCGACCAGTACGGGCGAGCCGTAGATGTTGTCGACGGGGATATCGAAGAAACCCTGGATCTGGTCAGCGTGCAGGTCGACGGTGAGTACACGGTCGATACCCACGACAGTGAGCATGTCAGCGACGACTTTGGCGCTGATGGCTACACGTGCCGAACGCGGACGGCGGTCCTGGCGGGCGTATCCGAAGTAGGGAATCACGGCGGTGATTCGCGACGCTGAGGAGCGGCGGAAGGCATCTGCCATCACGACCAGTTCCATCAGATTGTCGTTGGTTGGAGCACAGGTGGGCTGAATGATGAAGACGTCCTTACCGCGGACATTTTCATTGATTTCAGCACTGATTTCGCCGTCGGAGAATTTACCGACAGAAACATCACCCAGTGGAATATGCAGCTGACGTACGACACGCCGAGCCAGATCGGGGTTGGCATTCCCCGTGAAGACCATCATCTTGGACACGCGCAGTACCTGAAGGCTGAGGGTAACCTGGATGAGTATAAGAAATGGCAGGGGCGGCTGGATTCGAACCAACGCATGGCAGGATCAAAACCTGCTGCCTTACCGCTTGGCGACGCCCCTGTATCTGTTGCTGCGAATTCTTATGAACTCGACTTCTTGATCAGAACTTGCAGCTTGCGATGCAACATCGAAACATTGCTTCCTTTCGCCACAAACCCTGTTTGGGTCTCTGAAAGAAGGGCCAGAACTCTATCAGCTTCGGCTTTGCTTGGGAAGGCCCCAAACACACAACTTCCAGTTCCGGTCATTCGGGCTTCGGTGAATTTACCCAGTGAAATCAGCGCATTGCGAACTTCAGGATACCGTTGCTCTACTACCGGTTGGCAGTCATTTCGACTGTTTCCCTCGGGAACGGGGCGCATCTTAAGGGGGAGGGAATCACGTGTCAACTCCGGATGCGAAAAAATTTCCGCTGTGCTGACAGACACTTGCGGCACCAGCACGACATACCAGGGTTCCTCGGGGTCGACCGGGGTCAGCTGCTCGCCGACACCCTGGGCGAAGGCCGCGTGGCCGCGGACGAACACCGGCACATCGGCGCCGAGCGACAGGCCCAGGCTTGCCAGGCGGTCTTGGTCCCAGTCCAGCTGCCACAGGTGAGCGAGCGCCAGCAGGGTGGTGGCCGCGTCCGAGCTGCCGCCGCCGATGCCGCCGCCCATGGGCAGCACCTTGTGCAGCCAGATGTCGGCGCCGAGCGGGGTGGCGGATTGTGCCTGCAGCAGGCGCGCGGCGCGGACGATCAGGTTGCTGTCGTGGGGCACGCCTTCAATTTCGGTCTGCAGGCGGATCTGGCCGTCCTCGCGCAGGGCGAAGCTCAGTTCGTCGCCGTGCTCGAGGAACTGGAACACGGTTTCCAGCTCGTGGTAGCCGTCGGCGCGGCGGCCGGTGATGTGCAGCCAGAGGTTGAGCTTGGCCGGGGCGGGCAGGGTCAGCTTGTGCATTGTCTCAGTGCCCCAGCTGGCGTGGCTGCCAGTCCTTGACCACCAGGGTCACGTCGATGTTCTCGCCGTGCAGCTTGAGGCGCTCGGGCAGCCAGTAGCCGTTCTGCTCCACGTAGCTCAGGTACTCGACCTGCCAGCCATCCTGGTGAAGGCTGGCCAGGCGGCTGTCGCCGTCGAGGGTCAGCTGGCTCTTGCTGTCCGGGGCGGGCAGGCCGCGCACCCACCAGACCAGGTGCGACACCGGCAGGCGCCAGCCCAGTTGTTCTTCCAGCAGTGCCTCGGGGTTGGCGGCCTCGTAGCGGCCCTGGTTGGCCACTTCCAGCACCACGCCGCCGGGGCGTCCGGTCAGGCGCGCCGCGCCACGACCCAGGGGACCGGCCAGGCGGATGTCGTAGTAGTCCTGGCGTTGCAGCCAGAACAGGGTGCCGCTGCCGGAGTCGCGCGGGGCGCGGATGCCGACCTTGCCGTTGATCTGCCAGCCGTCGAGGCTGCCCAGCTGCTGTTTGTGCTCGCGCCACAGCTGCGGGTTACCTTGGCCTTGTACGGCTTCCTTGCTGCCGAAGCCGGCGCAGCCGGCGAGCAGGGCGATGAGGGTGAAGGTGATGCAATGACGCAGGAACATGGTTTACAGGCTCTCGGATCCGGTCAGGCGCAGCAGGGTCTTGCGCAGGATGGGGCTGTCGGCCTGGGCTTCGAAGCCCTTGGCCCAGACTTGGCGGGCTTCGCGGCGCTTGCCGTTGGCCCAGAGGACTTCGCCCAGGTGGGCGGCGACTTCATGGTCGGGGAAGCGTTCGAAGGCCAGGCGCAGCTGGCGCTCGGCTTCCTCGAGGTTGCCCATGCGATAGGCCACCCAGCCCAGGCTGTCGAGCACCGCCGGGTCGTCCGGAGTGAGCTGGTGGGCCTTGTCGATCAACGTCTTGGCTTCGCTGTAGCGGGTGGTGCGGTCGGCCAGGGTGTAGCCCAGGGCGTTGAGGGCCATGGCGTTTTCCGGCTCGCGGGCAAGGATCGCGCGCAGGTCTTTCTCCATCTGCGTCAGGTCGTTGCGCTTCTCGGCGAGCATGGCGCGGGTATAGAGCAGGTTGAGGTCGTCCGGGTAGCGCTTGATCGCCTGCGCCAGCACCTGACCGGCCTGGGCCTCCTTGCCGTTGTTGCCCAGGCTTTCGGCTTCGATCAGGTACAGCTGGATGGCGTAGTCCGGCTGCGCCTCGCGGGCTTCGGCGAGTATCCGCGAGGCTTCGGCGCTGCGGCCGTTGGCGATGAGGATATCGGCCTGGCGCAGTTGCGCCGGCAGGTAGTCCGGGCCGGGGCCGACCAGGGCGTATTCGCGCAGGGCGGCGGCCGGCTGGCTGCGCTCCTCGCGGATGCGGCCCAGGTTGAGGTGGGCGGCGTCGACGTTGGCGTCACGCTCGACCAGCTCCTGCAGGTAGCCTTCGGCTTCGTCCCAGTGTTTGGTTTCCAGGCACACCAGGGCCAGCGAGTAGCGGATCTCGTCGTCTTCGGGGTATTGCTGCAGCAGGCTTTCGAACTCGGCCTTGGCGTCGTCGATGCGGTCCTGCTCGACCAGGGTGCGGGCGTAGGTCAGGCGCAGGCGCTTGTCCTCGGGGTTGTCGCGGATCGCCCCACGCAGCAGTGGCAGGGCCTCCGGGCCACGGTCCATGGCTTGCAGCAGACGGGCGCGCAGCAGCACCGGGGCGATTTCGCCGTTCTTCGGCGGATGGGCCTCGAGCAGGTCGAGGGCCTGTTGCGGCTTGTCGTCCTGGTTCAGCAGCAGGGCCTTGCCGAACACCAGCTGGCCGTTGTCGGGGTATTTCACCAGCAGGCGGTCGAAGCTCTGCATCAGGCCGTCACGGGTGCTCTGGTCGGTCTCGGCGGCCGCCAGGGCGAGGAAATCGAAGTGGGTGTCGCCCTGGCCCTGCAGCACCTTTTCCATATAGGTCATGGAGTCGTCGTAGCGTCCGGCGCGGGCCAGCTGGATGGCCGCGGCGCGCTGTGCGTCGAGGTTCTGTGGGGCGTTGCGTGCCCAGATCAGCGCGGTGTCCAGGGCAGGCTCGTCGGCGCCGAGGTATTCGGCGATGCGATAGGCGCGCTCGGAGACGGCCGGATCCTGGGTCTTTTCGGCCTGGTCGACGTAGTTGGCCAGGGCGATGTCAAAGCGGTTGCGCTGGCCGGCCAGCTCCGCCACCAGCAGGCTGTACAGGGTGTCCTGCTTGAACGATCCGTACACCACGGGCTTTTCCGCGCTCTTGCCGGCGTCGACGGCGGGCGACTGGGCGTCCGTCTTCGGGGCCAGGCTTTGGCAGCCTTGAAGCAGGGCGAGGGCAAGTAGCAATGCGTAGGATTTGTTCATAGAGGCTTATTAAAGAGGCTAAACCGGCGGTCGGAGCATGATGACACAAGCGTGAGGGCAAACCCACCTGCGAAGGTCGTGGTGTGAAGCGGTGCTTCGGAGTATAGGGACAATGAGCCGGGGCGGTGGTTCGCAACCACTCACGGCATCCTGCCCTTGCCCTTGCCCTTGCCCTTGCCCTTGCCCTTGCCCTTGCCCTTGCCCTTGCCGTTGTTTTTGCTTTTGCTTCTAAGCGCACGGTAGTTCAGGCAACACCAATTGCGACTTCAGGAGGCCGAACGCAGGTCTTGCGGAGGGAGGTGACGGGCATGGATGCCCGTCAAGCGCTGCGCCCCAGGATGGGGCGTTCAGCGCGGTCCTCCCGGGAGCAAGACCGGAGTGAGGGGACCCCGGAGCGAAGCGTAGGGGCCGGATGAACGGAGCGGGGCGGTTTTGCCTACTTTTGCCAAGACAAAAGTAGGCCGCCGTAAGGGCGGAAAGGTGACTATGCGTCGCCATCGCCAATGAATGAGCGTATAACTTTCAAAACCCACGCTCTGAAAGTCAAAGTCAAAGTCAAAGTCAAAATCGGTCGGCGTGGGTTTCTGCAGGTGCAAGCGCATTCATTTACGATATCGACGCATAGTCACCTTTTCGCCCTTACGGCGAGTCACTTTTTGTCAAACGCGACTGTAGAGACCGGACACATCGCTGACACATGTGCGCAGACATGGTTGACACATTATGGTCCGTAATCAGGTTTATTCACGTCGATGGTGCGCAGGCGTTGATGGCAGAAATAGACATCGAACATGTCCCCACCGTCTCGCCCAGGGCGTATCGCTATGGTCTGCCCGACCAACCCTTTTGCGATGCTGAAATAGCGTTTCTGGAAGCGGAAGCGACTGTGATAAACCTTGGCCAGGGTATCGTCTGGCCCATATTCAAATTCCTCAAGCTGATTGGGGTAGGCCCACGGGCTGGGGTGATATCTGGCCATCGGCACTTGATACCCCAAAGCCTGATGAGGGCGCTGTAAGTTGTAAATTTCCCGCCATCGGTCAAACGCCGTCTGGGCTTGCACCAAGGTCGAGAACTGCCGCCCATCGAGTACTTCAGCCTTCAAGGAACGGTGGAAACGCTCAATTTTGCCATTCGTTTGAGGGTGGTACGGGCGACTGAAACTTATCTGTATCCCTAGTCGAATCAACCAGATACTCAGTTCTGTAACCTCTCCAGGATTACGCGGTGAGCCCCAGGGAGCACCATTATCGACGTTGATTCGGACCGGTAGGCCGTAGCGCTGGAAGACCTCAGTCATCTTCTCCTTGACCGTCGTTCCTCGCTCGTTATCGCAAGCGTGAATAGCCAAATTGAAGCGGGAGTGGTCGTCAAGAATGGTCAGCGGATGACACCGGCCTTGCTGCAGGGCGAAGTGCCCTTTGAAGTCCATCTGCCAGAGATCGTTGGGTGCATCGTGCTCAAACCTAAGCCGCGCCTCTCGCGCCTTCTCAGGGCTCTGGATCAGTTCATGGCGGTGCAATACGTTGGTGACGGTGCTGGGGGCAATACGCTTGCTCAGCAGGCTGCTGATTGTGCGTCCGCCCCAGGCCGGGTGCTCCTGTCGAAGTGCAACGACTTCTGCTTCCAACGCAGCCTCGGTCAAGCGAGGGCTACTAGCCGGCCTCCGAGATCGTTCTTGTAGAGCGGCCGAACCGCCTTGTTCAAAACGGCGCAGCCACTTGTATCCGGTTTGAGGACTGATGCTGAAGCGTCGGCATAACTCTCGAATATTGGCATCCGGTTGTCGCGCCAGGGATACGAACTCTTCTTTCAGGCTCATGGCGTTTCTCACGTTCCAAGGCATGGCGAAAATCCTGGCAAAGGGGGCTGCCAGGAAGTGTCAACCATGTCTCCGTACACGTGTCCACCATGTGTCCGGTCTCTACACGCGACAAAAAGTAACCAAAAAACGCTGCGCTCCATTCATCCGGCCCTCCGCTTCGCTCCGGGTTCCCTCACTCCGGCCTTGCTCCCGGGAGGACCGCGCTGCAGGGCCCATCCTGGGCCCCAGCGCTTGACGGGCATCCATGCCCGTCACCTCCCTTCGCAAGACCTGCGTTCGGCCTCCTGAAGTCGCGAAGGTACGGGCGGCGCCTGGACTGGCGCAGCTGTCGCTAGCTGGGTGTGACGCTAGACTCTCGATCGGCAACGGCAACGGCAACGGCAACGGCAGGGAAGGGAAGGGAAGGGAAGGGAAGGGAAGGGAAGGGAAGGGAAGGGAAGGGAAGGGAAGGTGATGGTGCGGGGCGATAGGCACGCACCATCGCCACAATAGCGAACGGTGGTTGTTCTAAAACCTGCGAAGTAGGACAATTATCGGCTTCACGTCCCAACCAGCGACCTTGCATGGCCTTTCTTGCACTTGGTATCAACCATAAGACTGCCTCGGTAGACGTACGCGAGCGCGTGGCGTTTACGCCCGAGCAGCTGGTCGATGCCCTGCAGCAGCTCTGCCGACTGACCGCCAGCCGCGAGGCGGCGATCCTGTCCACCTGCAACCGCAGCGAGCTTTATATAGAGCAGGACCACCTTGCCGCCGACGCCGTGCTGCAATGGCTGGCCGACTACCACCAGCTGAGCCTCGACGAACTGCGCGCCAGCGCCTATGTCCACGAGGAACACGACGCGGTCCGGCACATGATGCGCGTGGCCTCCGGCCTCGACTCGCTGGTGCTCGGCGAGCCGCAGATCCTCGGCCAGATGAAGTCAGCTTATGCCGTGGCCCGTGAGGCCGGCACCGTCGGGCCGCTGCTCGGGCGCCTGTTCCAGGCCACCTTCAGCGCCGCCAAGCAGGTGCGCACCGACACCGCCATCGGCGAGAACCCGGTCTCGGTGGCGTTTGCCGCGGTCAGCCTGGCCAGGCAGATCTTCTCCGACCTGGGCCGCAGCCAGGCGCTGCTGATCGGTGCCGGCGAGACCATCACCCTGGTCGCCCGCCACCTGCACGAGCAGGGCGTGCGCCGCATCGTCGTGGCCAACCGCACCCTCGAGCGTGCCAGCATCCTCGCCGAACAGTTCGGCGCCCATGCCGTGCTGCTCTCGGACATCCCGCAGGAACTGGCCAACAGCGACATCGTCATCAGCTCCACCGCCAGCCAACTGCCGATCCTCGGCAAGGGCGCGGTGGAGAGCGCGCTGAAGCAGCGCCGGCACAAGCCGATCTTCATGGTCGACATCGCCGTGCCGCGTGACATCGAGCCGCAGGTGGGTGAGCTGGACGACGTTTACCTCTATACCGTCGACGACCTGCATGACGTGGTCGCGGAAAACCTCAAGAGCCGCCAGGGCGCGGCCCAGGCCGCCGAAGAGCTGGTCTCGGCCGGCGCCGACGACTTCATGGTGCGCCTGCGCGAACTGGCGGCGGTGGATGTGCTCAAGGCCTACCGCCAGCAGAGCGAGCGCCTGCGCGACGAAGAACTGCAAAAGGCCCTGCGCCTGCTCGGCAACGGCGGCAACCCCGAGGATGTGCTCATGCAGCTGGCCCGGGGCCTGACCAACAAACTCTTGCACGCGCCCAGCGTGCAGCTGAAAAAGCTCTCCGCCGAAGGCCGCCTCGATGCGCTGGCCATGGCCCAGGAACTCTTCGCCCTCCACGAGGGCTCGACGGACAAATCCCCGCAATGAAAGCGTCGCTGCTGAACAAACTGGACACGCTCCAGGATCGCTTCGAGGAACTCACCGCGCTGCTTGGTGACGCCGAAGTCATTTCCGACCAGACGCGCTTTCGCGCCTACTCCCGCGAGTACGCCGAAGTCGAGCCGGTGATCGGCGCCTATAAAGACTGGCGCAAGGTCCAGGACGATCTCGAGGGCGCCCAGGCGCTGCTCAAGGATGCCGACCCCGACCTGCGCGAGATGGCCGTGGAGGAGGTGCGCGAGGCCAAGGAGCAGTTGGTGGGCCTGGAGTCGCAGCTGCAGCGCATGCTGTTGCCCAAGGATCCCAACGACGGGCGCAACGTGTTCCTGGAAATCCGCGCCGGCACCGGCGGTGACGAGGCGGCGATCTTCTCCGGCGACCTGTTCCGCATGTACTCGCGCTACGCCGAGAAACGCGGCTGGCGCCTGGAGATCCTCTCCGAGAACGAAGGCGAGCACGGCGGCTACAAGGAAATCATCGCCCGGGTCGAAGGCGACAGCGTGTACGGCAAGCTGAAGTTCGAGTCCGGCGCGCACCGTGTGCAGCGGGTCCCGGAAACCGAATCGCAAGGCCGTATCCACACCTCGGCCTGCACCGTGGCGGTATTGCCCGAGCCCGACGAGCAGGTGGCGATCGAGATCAACCCGGCCGACCTGCGCGTGGACACCTACCGCGCCTCCGGCGCCGGCGGCCAGCACGTCAACAAGACCGACTCGGCGATCCGCATCACCCACTTGCCCACCGGCATCGTGGTCGAGTGCCAGGAAGAGCGCTCGCAGCACAAGAACCGTGCCCGCGCCATGTCCTGGCTGTCGGCCAAGCTCAACGACATGCAGACCAGCGCCGCGCAGAACGCCATCGCCAGCGAGCGCAAACTGCTGGTGGGTTCAGGCGATCGCTCCGAGCGCATCCGCACCTACAACTATCCACAGGGCCGGGTCACCGACCACCGTATCAACCTCACCCTCTACTCCCTCGACGATATCCTCGCCGGCGGTGTGGACGCGGTGATCGAGCCGTTGCTGGCCGAATACCAGGCCGATCAGCTGGCCGCCCTGGGGGATTGAATGACCATCATCGCCAGCCTGCTGCGCAACGCGCAGTTGCCGGACTCGCCGACCGAACGGCTGGACGCCGAGCTGCTCCTGGCCGCGGCCCTGGGCAAGTCGCGCAGCTTCCTGCACACCTGGCCCGAGCGCATCGTCAGCAGCGAGGCGGCGCAGGTGTTCGCCAGCTACCTCGAACGGCGTCGCGCCGGTGAGCCGGTGGCCTATATCCTCGGCCAACAGGGGTTCTGGAAGCTGGACCTGGAAGTTGCGCCACACACGCTGATTCCGCGTCCGGACACCGAGCTGCTGGTGGAAACCGCCCTTGAGCTCGTGCCACCCATGCCTGCCCGAGTACTCGATCTGGGCACCGGCACCGGGGCTATCGCCATGGCCCTGGCCAGTGAGCGTCCGGGGTGGCAGGTCACGGCGGTGGACCGTATCGACGAGGCCGTGGCCTTGGCCGAGCGCAACCGCCAGCGCCTGGGCCTGGGCAATGTCCAGGTGCGCGCCAGCCATTGGTTCGACGCTCTCTCGGGTGACCGATTTGACCTGATCCTCAGCAACCCGCCCTATATTCGCGCCGCTGATCCGCACCTGGTGGCCGGTGACGTGCGCTTCGAACCCAGCAGTGCCCTGGTGGCCGGCGAAGACGGGCTGGACGACCTGCGGGTGATCGTCGCCCAGGCCCCGGCGCACCTGCTGCCCGGAGGTTGGCTGCTGCTCGAGCACGGCTATGACCAGGCGCCCGCCGTACGCGACCTGCTGGCGGCGGCCGGCTTCATCGACGTCGCCAGCCGCGTCGACCTGGGCGGCCACGAACGCATCAGCCTGGGGCGCCTGCCATGCTGAGCGACCAGGAGCTGTTGCGCTACAGCCGGCAGATCCTCCTGTCGCAGGTGGATATCGACGGCCAGTTGCGCCTGAAACACGGCAAGGCCCTGGTGATAGGCCTGGGCGGGCTGGGCTCGCCGGTGGCGCTGTACCTCGCCGCGGCGGGTGTCGGTGAGCTGCACCTGGCCGATTTCGACACCGTCGACCTGACCAACCTGCAACGCCAGGTGATCCACGACAGCGACAGCGTCGGCATGAGCAAGGTCGATTCGGCCATCAAGCGTCTGCGGGCGATCAACCCGGAAATCAGCCTGGTCGCCCATCGCCGGGCGCTGGACGAGGATTCGCTGGCCGCCGCGGTGGCGGCGGTCGATGTAGTGCTCGACTGCTCCGACAACTTCGGCACCCGCGAGGCGGTCAATGCCGCCTGTGTGGCTGCGGGCAAGCCGTTGGTCAGCGGCGCGGCGATCCGCCTCGAGGGCCAGTTGTCGGTGTTCGACACCCGCCGCGATACCAGCCCCTGCTACCACTGCCTGTATGGCCATGGCAGCGAGGCCGAGCTGACCTGCAGCGAGGCCGGTGTGATCGGTCCGCTGGTGGGGCTGGTCGGCAGCCTGCAGGCACTGGAAGCGCTGAAGTTGCTGGTCGGTTTCGGCGAGCCGCTGGTCGGCCGCCTGCTGCTGATCGACGCCCTGAGTACCCGCATGCGCGAGCTGCGGGTCAAGCGCGACCCCGCCTGCGCGGTGTGCGCGACTCGCCATGGCTGAGCGCTCGGCGCCGGTGGGCGTGATGGATTCCGGGGTCGGCGGGTTGTCGGTGCTGGCCGAGATCCAGCGCCTGCTGCCCAACGAGTCGCTGCTCTACCTGGCCGACAGTGGCCACGTGCCCTATGGCGAGAAGTCCCCGGACTACATTCGCCAGCGTCTGCGGCTGATCGCCAGGTTCTACCATGAGCAGGGCGCCAAGGCCTTGGTCCTGGCCTGTAACACGGCCACGGTGGCAGCGGTGGCCGACCTGCGCGAGCTCTATCCGGACTGGCCGCTGGTGGGCATGGAGCCTGCGGTCAAGCCGGCGGCCGCGGCAACCCGCTCCGGCGTGGTCGGTGTGCTGGCCACCACCGGTACCCTGCAGAGCGCCAAGTTCGCTGCCTTGCTTGACCGCTTCGCCAACGATGTGCGGGTGATTACTCAGCCGTGCCCTGGGCTGGTGGAGCGTATCGAGGCAGGGGATCTGGTCAGCGAGCAACTGCGCCAGTTGCTGTCGGGCTATGTAAAACCTTTGCTGGCGGCCGGTTGCGACACCCTGATCCTGGGCTGCACCCACTACCCGTTCCTGCGGCCCATGCTGGCCGAGATGGTGCCGGCGGATGTGGCGATCATCGACACCGGCGCTGCCGTGGCGCGCCAACTGCAACGCCTGCTGGACGCTCGCGGGCTGCTCAGTGACGGACCGGCGCGGGCGACGGCGTTCTGGAGCAGCGGCGAGCCGGACAACTTGCAGAATGTCCTGCCGCTATTGTGGAACCAGTCCGGCAGCGTGCAGCGCTTCCTGCCATGAAACGCAGGGTCAACTGCTTTTCGGCAGCGGCCACAGTTCGCCTGGGTTGAGCACCTCCAGTACCAGCTCGGGTTGGCGCTCATCCAGGCGCGCCAGCAACTCCTGCGCTGCGCTTTGCGCCGTCCAGGGCTCCGGAATGGCCTGTACCGAGGTCACCGGGGTCTTCAGCGACTGAGGCGCCACCACGGTCAGGTCGATGCCTAGTGTGCTCAGGGTGTTGCGTTGTTCGCTCAGCCATGTCGGCAGGCTGTTGCCGCCATTGAGCGGCTGGTTCGGTTCGAACAGCTGCAATGCCGAGTAGCGACTGAGAATGGCCATGACCTGCGGCCTCTGGCCCTTGGCCAACAACGGCAGCGCGGCGTTCAGGCACTGGTGCGTGGCCTGCAGGTTGCTGCTGACGATCTGCTCGAACAGGTCTGCATGCGCCATATTGTCCGGCAGATAGTCGCAGCTCCCGGCATTTACCAGCAGACAATCCAGCGCGCCCCAAGTGGCCTTAAGCCGCTGACCGGCATCCTGCAAGGGGCCGAAAAGCCGCAGCAAGCGTGTGCCGTGACGCTCCCCCAAGGTGTCGAGTTCCTGGCTATCCCTGCCACTGGCGGCCACCGTGTGCCCTTGTGCGAGCAACTGTTCCACCAAGGCCAGGCCGAGTCCGTGGCTGGCTCCTGTAATCCAGAAACGACGTGTCATGCTCTATGCCCCCTGATCCTGCCAGCTGGTCAAGCTTTTGAAGGCTTCCAATGCGCGTTGGCGACTACTATCGAGATCGACTATCGGGCCCGAGTAATTATTAGTAGCAAATAGGTCGGCGGATTTCACGGGGTAGTGAATTGATTTATCGTCCTTTCCTTCCAGTTCAGGCAACCACCGGCGGATGAACAATCCGTTCGGATCGAAGCGCTGCGACTGTGTGATGGGGTTGAAGATCCGAAAATAGGGCACGGCGTCGGTGCCGGTCGAGGCGCTCCATTGCCAGCCACCGTTGTTGGCGGCCAGATCACCGTCTATCAGGTGACGCATGAAATGCCGTTCGCCGTGCCGCCAGTCGATCAGCAGGTTCTTGCTGAGGAACATGGCGACGATCATGCGCAGGCGGTTGTGCATCCAGCCGGTGTGCAGCAACTGGCGCATGGCGGCATCGATGATGGGGAAGCCGGTGCGGCCGTCCTTCCAGGCCTGCAGGTCGGCGGGCGCGTCGCGCCAGGGCAGTGCTTCTGTATGCAGGCGGAAGGCGCGGTGCCGGGAGACCCGGGGGTAGCCCACCAGTGTGTGCTTGTAGAACTCGCGCCACAGCAGTTCGTTGACCCAGGTCTGCACGCCGACGCTGCCACTGTCGAACTCGCCCCGGTTGCTGGCCAGTGCCGCATGCAGGCACTGGCGCGGCGAGACCACGCCAGCGGCGAGGTAGGGGGACAACTGGCTGGTGCCGGCCCTGGCAGGCAGGTCGCGCAGTTGTGCGTAGTCATCGATGGTTTCGTCGACGAAGCGCTGTAACCGCCGCCTGCCTTCATCCTCGCCTGCCGGCCAATGCTGGCGTAGGGCTTCGCCAGGGGGCTCGAAGCCTTCGATCTGCAGGGGGATGGCGTCGCTGCGGATCCTGAGGGCTTGCTGGCGTTTCACCGAATGGGCAAGGGGGGGCAGGCTGCGGTGCAGGTGCTCCAGGCAGACCCGCTTGAACTGGCCGAACACCTGGAAGTACTGGCCGGTGCGGGTCAGCACGCTGCCGGGCCTGAACAGCAGCTGGTCGAGGTGGCCGGTGGCGGTGATTCCGGCTTGCTGCAATGCGTCATGGGTTGCCTGGTCCCGCCGGGCCTCGTTGATGCCGTATTCGTCGTTCCAGTGCACGGCCTCGATGCCGTGCTGGCGACAGACCTCGAGCACGCACTCCGGGACACCCGCCCAGCTGTCTGTCGTGCGAACCAGCAACGGAATGTTCAGCGCCGCCAGCGACTGTTGCAGCAATCGCAGGTTGCGCAGCCAGAAATCGACCTTGCACGGCGCATCGTCGTGGGCCTGCCACTGGCCGGGGCTGGCGATCCAGAGGGCCACGGTCGGGCCACGCTGGCAGGCGGCCGCGAGGGCGGTGTTGTCATCGATGCGCAGGTCGCTGCGCAGCCAGATCAATTGCATGGGTTGCAGGCTCAAGGTCGAGGTTGTTGAAGGCAGCGCAAGGCGGTTAGCGGGCTGTCGAACAGGTGTAGGTCAGGCAACGACAGTGCATGCAGTTCCGTCTCATGCAGGCTGACGGTGCTACCACCCAGGAGTTTCAGTGTGTTGACGTCCTTCAATGCGCGGCCCAGCGCGGCGAGGTCGGGGCGACGGCCGAGGTGCAGCAGCAGCGCTCGTGGTTGCAGGTGCTCCACGGCCAGGCGCAGTTGACGGGGCTCGACCGACCACTCGAGGATCTCCAGTGGGTAGCCGTTGCTGCTCAGCAGCCAGGCGCAAAGCCAGAACTCGGCATCGAAGGGGGAATCATCGGAGCGGGCGAGCAGCACGCAGGGGCCGCCAAGCGAGTGGCTGTCGTGATAAACCCGCGCCCCCAGCTTGCTGCGCAGCCAGCCCTGAAGGAACACCTGTTCCAGTCGCGCGTCGAAATGCGTTTGCCAGCGTTGTTCGAGGGCTTCGAGCAGCGGCAGCAGCAGGCGTTCGCACACGGTTACGGCGGGGTAGAGGGCCATGACCTGGTTGATCAACTGGTCCAACGGACGCTGGGCAAGGCGGGCGATGGCCGCGATCAACTGCTCGATCCGTGCGCCCCATTCGCCCTGGATCGGCGCCGTGGCGTGCGCGGCATTGTCCAGCAGCTCGCGCACCTGGCTCACCGCGGCGCCACGCTCCAGCCAGCGCAGCACGGCCTGGACCCGCTGCACCTGGTCCTGTGGATAAAGGCGATGGCCCTTGGGCGTGCGCTGTGGCTTGATCAGGCCGTACCGGCGCTCCCAGGCGCGCAGGGTGACCGGATTGACGCCGGTCAGGCGGGCCACTTCGCCGATGGGCAGCAATGGGTCAGATGGCATTGCGCAGTCCGAGGTCTTCCGGATGGGGTTGCAGGTAGGCCTGTTGCAGCAGATAAGGATCGGGATGGTGGCGCAGGTGGTGCTTGAGCAGGGTCAAGGGTACGACCAGGGGCACCACGCCTTGCTGGTATTGGCCGATAACCTGCTGCAGCTCGGCCTTGTCCGCCTGGCCCAGGTCGTTGCGCAGATAGCCGCTCAGGTGCTGCAGTACGTTGCCATGGGTGCCGCGACTGGCGCAGCGGCGCAGTGCCTGCATCAACTGGCTGAAGTAGCGCGGGCCGAGCTGCGCCGGGTCGTCGTCGCGGCTCATGTTGCCGAGCAGGCGGCCAAGGCTGCGGTACGCCTGGGGATTGTGCGCCATCAGCAGGTACTTGTAGCGGGCATGGAAGCGGATCAGCGCACCGCGGCTCAGGCCCTGGCGCAGCAGTTGCCGCCAGTCGGCGTAGGCGTAGACGCGGGTAATGAAGTTTTCCCGCAGCACCGGGTCGTGCAGGCGGCCTTCCTCCTCGACCGGCAGGTCCGGGCGCCGCTCGCAGAAGGCCGCGGCGTAGGCGCCCCGGCCACCCTGGTGGGCCGGGCGGCCGTCTTCCTGGTAGACCTTGACCCGTTCAAGGCCGCAGGACGGTGACTTCTGCATGAAGATGTAGCCGCAGATATCGTCGAGTTCGTCGGCCATTTGTTCGCCGTAGGCACGCAGCGGGCCGGCAAAATCAGTGGCGCTGTTGCGCGTGCCGGTGACGGCGGGGTGGTCCGGGTCCCCCACCAGGCGGATGGGTTCACGGGGCGTGCCCAAGCCGATGGCGACCTCGGGGCACAGGGGGACCCAGTCGAAATGCTTGCCGAGCAGCTCGAGACACAGGCTGGAAGCTTTGTGGCCGGCGTTGTAGCGCACGTTGAGGCCGGTCAGGCAGGCGCTGATGGCCAGGCGTGGCTTGCCGCTGGGCGGTGAAGCGTTCATCGCGGTCTCCGGAATGACTTGTACAGGCTGCACGGTTTGTACAAGTCTATTCCAGCACAGATAAAAACTTATACAAGTAGAATTTTTTGTATAAGTTTTCCGTCGATTATTCCAGATGCTCCAGCAGCCGTCGGGCGGCTTCCTGGCCACTGAGCCAGGCCCCTTCGACCCGGCCGGACAGGCACCAGTCGCCACAGGCGTACAGGCCCAGGTCAGCATCGGCCAGCGTGCCCCATTCATGATTGACTGCAGGACGGGCGTACAGCCAGCGGTGGGCCAGGGCGAAGGTCGGCGCGGGGACTATGCAGCCGACCAGCTCGGCAAACTCACCCCACAGCTGCTCAATCACTTGCTCCTTGGGCAGGTCGATATGCTGCTTGCTCCAGCTGGAGGTGGCATGCAGCACCCAGGTGTCGAGATGCTCGTCGCGGCCTGGTTTGCTCCGATTGCGGGCCAGCCAGTCGAGCGGATTGTCCTGCACGAAGCAGCCCTGCATGGGGGTGTCGAGCGGTGTCTGGAAGCCCAGGGCGATGGCCCAGGTCGGTTCCATCTGCACCCCGGCGGCGACCGCCGCGAGTTTGGGGGCGGCCGTCAACAGCGCGGTGGCCTGAGGCGCCGGCACGGCGATCACCACCTGGCTGAACGGTCCGTGGCTGCAGCCCTCGGTGTCCTGCAGGTGCCAGTACTGTTTGCCGCGAAACACCTCGGCGATGCGGCAGCCGAAGTTCACCGTGACATCCTTGAGCAGGCCGCGGGTGATGGCGCTCATGCGTGGTACGCCGACCCAGCGGATCTGTTCATCAGGGGAGGGGGTCAGTTCACCATCGCGGTAGTTGTACAGCTGCGGCTTCCACTGCTGCGCCCAGCCGTTCGCCACCCAGTGCTGGACCTGCTCGACGAAGCGCCGGTCGCGGGCGGTGAAGTACTGGGCACCGAGGTCCAGGGCGCCGGCGTCGCTGCGCTTGCTGGCCATGCGGCCACCGCTGCCGTGGCCCTTGTCGAACAGGTGGACGGTCTGCCCGGCTTTCTGCAGGGCCTGGGCGGCGGACAGGCCGGCGATTCCGGCACCGATGATGGCAATAGGTACTGTCATGATGGCCTCTTCGAACCTAGCTATACGCAGCCTACGCTGCCAGGCAAACCTGTACAATGCACAATGTTTGTATAAGGTTATTCCGCTCGATAGGCAGGTTGGCCTATGTTTATCCGAGAGCGTTCGGTCAAAAAAGTGCCTTGATCTTAAAAATAGACCACGGCCGCCAAGTGCGAGGACACAACCATGCATATATTGCTGACCGGCGGTACCGGTTTGATTGGCCAACACCTGTGCCAGTTGTGGCGCCAGCAAGGGCATCGC
This sequence comes from Pseudomonas sp. RtIB026, assembly GCF_016861355.2. Lineage (NCBI taxonomy): Bacteria > Pseudomonadati > Pseudomonadota > Gammaproteobacteria > Pseudomonadales > Pseudomonadaceae > Pseudomonas > Pseudomonas sp. RtIB026. Next base: position 1,639,488 of record NZ_AP023348.2, read on the forward strand.
CTGACGGTCTGGAGCCGGCGCCCCGAACAGGTGGCGAAAATCTGCGGCAGCGGCGTTCGCGGTGTGGCCCGGCTGGAAGACATTGCCGATGACGACGACGTGGATGCGGTGGTCAACCTGGCCGGCGCACCGATCGCCGACCGGCCCTGGACCGCGGCGCGACGCAACCTGCTCTGGGCCAGCCGGGTGACCCTCACCGAGCAGTTGCTGGCCTGGCTGGAGCGCCGCGAGCGCCGCCCGCAGGTGTTGATTTCCGGCTCGGCGGTGGGTTGGTACGGCGATGGCGGCGAGCGAGAACTCACCGAGGCTTCGCCGCCGGTGAAGGAGGACTTCGCCAGCCAGTTGTGCATCGCCTGGGAGGAAACCGCCCAGCGCGCCCAGGTCCTGGGGATCCGCGTGGTGCTGGTGCGCACTGGCCTGGTGCTGGCTGCCGATGGCGGCTTTTTGTCGCGCCTGCGCCTGCCGTACAAGCTGGGCCTGGGCGGGCCGTTGGGCGATGGTCGGCAGTGGATGCCCTGGGTGCATATCGACGACCAAATCGGCCTGATTGATTTTCTCTTGCAGCACAACGAAGCCAGCGGTCCCTATAATGCCTGCGCGCCGGAGCCGGTGCGCAACCGCGAGTTCGCCAAGCGCCTGGGCCGCATCCTGCATCGTCCGGCGTTCATGCCGATGCCGGCGCTGTTGCTCAAGGCCGGGCTCGGCGAGTTATCGACGCTGCTGCTCGGTGGCCAGCGCGCGCGCCCGGTGCGCCTGCTGGCGGCGGGCTACACGTTCCGTTTCAACGATCTGCAATCGGCCCTGGACAACCTGTCCAGCCGCCTCTGACATAGGACGCTGCATGACCGATCACGCCCTGCTGCTGGTCAACCTGGGTTCGCCGGCCTCCACCTCGGTGGCCGACGTGCGCCGTTACCTCAACCAGTTCCTCATGGACCCGTACGTGATCGATCTGCCCTGGCCGGTGCGGCGGTTGCTGGTGTCGCTGATCCTGATCAAGCGCCCCGAGCAGTCGGCCCATGCCTACGCCTCGATCTGGTGGGACGAGGGCTCGCCGCTGGTGGTGCTGACCCGCCGTCTGCAGCAGGCGATGACCGCCCATTGGCCCCATGGGCCGGTGGAGATCGCCATGCGTTACGGACAACCGGCGCTGCCGGAGGTCCTGGAGCGCCTGGCCGCGCAAGGTGTGCGCAAGGTAACGCTGGCGCCGCTTTATCCACAATTCGCCGACAGCACCGTGACCACGGTCGTGGAGTTGGCGAAGCAGACCATTGCCGAGCGCAAGCTGCCCTTGCAGACCCGCATTCTGCAGCCGTTCTACGACCACCCTGAGTACATCGATGCCCTGGTGGCCAGCGCCCGCCCGTACCTGGAACAGGATTACGATCACCTGCTGCTGAGCTTCCATGGTTTGCCCGAGCGGCACCTGAAAAAGCTCGACCCCACCGGCAACCACGACTTCCAGGCCGCCGACTGTTGCAAGGACGCCAGCGCCGAGATGCGTGCGGTGTGCTATCGCGGCCAGTGCCTGGCCACGGCCAGGGCATTCGCCGAGAAGATGGGCATCCCGGACGGCAAGTGGTCGGTGTCGTTCCAGTCGCGCCTGGGCCGGGCCAAATGGATCGAACCCTACACCGAGACGCGCCTGGACGAGCTGGGCAAGGCGGGGGTGAAGAAGCTGCTGGTGATGTGCCCGGCGTTCGTCGCCGATTGCATCGAGACGCTGGAGGAGATCGGCGATCGGGGCAAGGAGCAGTTCATCGAGGCGGGCGGGAAGGAGCTGGTGCTGGTGCCGTGCCTTAATGATCACCCGGAGTGGGTGAGGGTGTTGGCGGGGATGTGCGAGAAGGCTTGAGGCCTGGGTTGACCAGGCCGGCCTCTTCGCGGGTAAACCCGCTCCCACAGGTTCGGTGAGAGTCCTGTGGGAGCGGGTTTACCCGCGAAGAGGCCAGGTCAGTCTAGCGCCGGATCAAGGCAACTGATCATCCAGCTTCTTGTTCTTCCAGCCATCGTTGCCCGGCAGGATCAGGTTCAGGGCAATCGCCACCACGGCGCACAGGGCGATGCCCTTCAGGCCCCAGTCGTCCGGGCCGTCGCCGCTGCCGATCAGCACGCCGCCGATACCGAATACCAGGGTCACCGAAACGATCACCAGGTTGCGCGCCTCGGCCAGGTCGATCTTGTGGCGGATCATGGTGTTCATGCCCACCGCCGCGATCGAACCGAACAGCAGGCAGAGAATGCCGCCCATCACCGGAACCGGAATGCTCTGCAGCAGCGCGCCGAACTTGCCGATGAAGGCCAGGGTGATGGCGAATACCGCCGCCCAGGTCATGATCTTCGGGTTGTAGTTCTTGGTCAGCATCACCGCGCCGGTTACTTCGGCGTAGGTGGTGTTGGGCGGGCCGCCGAACAGGCCGGCTGCCGTGGTCGCCAGGCCGTCACCCAGCAGCGTGCGGTGCAGGCCGGGCTTTTTCAGGTAGTCGCGGCCGGTCACGCTGCCCACCGCAATCACCCCGCCGATGTGTTCGATCGCCGGGGCCAGGGCCACGGGCACGATGAACAGGATGGCCTGCCAGTTGAAGGCCGGTGCGGTGAAGTTCGGCAGTTCCAGCCAAGGGGCCGCAGCGATCTTGGCGGTGTCGACCACGCCGAAGGCAAACGACAAGGCGAAGCCCACCAGCACGCCGGAAATGATCGGCACCAGGCGGAAGATGCCCTTGCCGAACACGGCGACGACCAGCGTGGTCAGCAGTGCCGGCATGGAGATCAGCATGGCGGTCTTGTACGGCATCAGCGCAGCGCCATCACCACCCTTGCCCATCGCCATGTTGGCGGCGATCGGTGCCATGGCCAGGCCGATGGAAATGATCACCGGGCCGATCACCACCGGCGGCAGCATGCGGTCGATGAAACCGGTGCCCTTGATCTTCACCATCAGGCCCATGAAGGTGTACACGAAGCCTGCGGCCATCACGCCGCCCATGGTCTCGGCCAGGCCGAACTGGCCCTTGGCGAGGATGATCGGGGTGATGAAGGCGAAGCTCGAGGCCAGGAATACCGGGACCTGACGGCCCGTGACCAGCTGGAACAGCAGGGTGCCTATGCCGGCGGTGAACAGCGCCACGTTCGGATCGAGGCCGGTTATCAGCGGCATCAGCACCAGCGCGCCGAATGCCACGAAGAGCATCTGCGCGCCCGAGACGACCTGGCGCCAGAGCGGGTCGTTGAAGCCGTCCTGCATGGTCAGGCGTCCTTCTGCTTGGTGCCGAAGATCTTGTCGCCGGCATCACCCAGGCCTGGGACGATGTAACCGTGCTCGTTCAGGCGCTGGTCGATCGAGGCGGTGTAGATCTGCACGTCGGGGTGGGCTTTCTCCACCACGGCAATGCCTTCGGGCGCCGCGACCAGGACCATGGCGCGGATTTCCTTGCAGCCGGCCTTTTTCAGCAGGTCGATGGTGGCGACCATCGAGCCGCCGGTGGCCAGCATCGGGTCGATGATCAGGGCCAGGCGCTGGTTGATGTCCGGCGCGAGTTTCTCGAGGTAGGTGTGGGCCTCGAGGGTTTCCTCGTTGCGGGCCACGCCCACGGCACTCACCTTGGCCCCGGGGACCAGGCTGAGCACGCCGTCGAGCATGCCGATGCCGGCGCGCAGGATCGGCACGACGGTGATCTTCTTGCCGGCGATCTTCTCGACTTGCACCTTGCCGCACCAGCCGTCGATCTCGTAGGTTTCGAGCGGCAGGTCCTGGGTGGCTTCATAGGTCAGCAGTGCACCGACTTCCTGGGCGAGTTCGCGAAAATTCTTGGTGCTGATATCGGCACGGCGCATCAGGCCGAGCTTGTGGCGGATCAGCGGATGGCGGATCTCACGAGTAGGCATAGGGGGAGGGCTCCGGGAGGCGGGCAAAAAAACCGCGCTAGATTAATCTATTCAGTCCTTGATGTCGTGCAGTCATTGTGCACGTTAGTCCATAAAGGCTTGATCTGGGACGAGCGGATGCGTACCTTTGCCCGCTTTTCCAAAACGCACCCCCTGGAGAGCGCCATGTCCGCCGATCTCGAGCATATCCGTCAAGTGATGCACGAGGCTGATTGCCTGTACAACGAAGCCGAGGTCGAGGCCGCCATCGCCGAGGTCGGCAAACAGATCTGCCAGGACCTGCACGACAAGAACCCGGTGGTCTTCTGCGTGATGAACGGTGGCCTGATCTTCTCCGGCAAGCTGCTCACCCACCTGCAGTTCCCGCTGGAAGCCTCGTACCTGCACGCCACCCGCTACCGCAACACCACCAGTGGCGGCGAGCTGTTCTGGAAGGCCAAGCCGGAAGTGTCGTTCATCGACCGCGACGTGCTGATCGTCGACGACATCCTCGACGAGGGCCATACCCTCAGCGCCATCATCGAGTTCTGCAAGCACGCCGGTGCCCGCGCGGTGCACACCGCCGTGCTGATCGACAAGGACCACGACCGCAAGGCCAGCCCGGACCTGAAGGCCACCTACACCGGCCTGCCATGCATCGACCGCTACATCTTCGGCTATGGCATGGACTACAAGGGCTACTGGCGCAACGCCAACGGCATCTTCGCGGTCAAGGGGCTGTAATCATGCGCCAGCCCGGATTCCTCGATCAGTCGTTGTTCGCCGGGCTGGCAGAGCGGGCCACCGCCAGCCCGCGCGGTCGGCAGAACCACAACTTCCACGAGATGGAGGAGCCGTGCCACCGCATGGCCGTGGGGCTGCAGCCGCGGACCTACATCCAGCCGCACCGTCATCTGAGCGACGACAAGGCCGAAACGCTGATCGTGCTCAAGGGGCGCCTTGGCCTGCTGATTTTCGACGACCAGGGCACGCTGACTGACAAGCGTGTGCTCGAGGCCGGTGGCGACTGCCTGGGGGTCGACCTGGTGCCGGGGGTCTTCCATGGCCTGGTGGTGCTGGAGGACGACAGCATCATGTTCGAGTGCAAGGCCGGGCCGTACCGTGCGGTGGGCGAGGGTGAGCTTGCCGAGTGGGCGCCACGCGAGGGTGAAGCGGGCGTTGCCGAGTATCACGCCTGGATGCGCGCGCAGTTCGATTGAGCCTGCGCCCCCTTGTCGTGGGGGGGCGGTTCGCCGCTGCGACTTGCCCCGCGACAGGGCATGTGCGTAGAGTGCCAGCTCATGCCAAGGAGCCCCACATGCGTGCGATCGTCCCCCTCCTGCTGGCGGTGAGCCTGCCGCTTTCCGCTGCGCCGCTGCACAGCCAGTTCCTCCCGCCCGACGACCTCTCCCTGCGCCAGGAGGCTCCGGCCAGCCAGCAACTGCTGCAGGTCACCGACTACAGCGTGGTGGTGGGCACCCAGCGTCAGTCCGACCAGCAACCGATTCCGATCACCTCGTCCTTGCAGATGCGCCTGAAGGGCAAGCCGTTGAGCAAGGGCTCGACCATCACGCAGGTGCTGCTCAACTTCGACGGTGAGGGTGGCAAGAGCCTGAAAAAGCCGGCCTATGACGACAAGAGCCGGACCCTGACCCTCAACTACCCGATGGCCGACTACCGGGTGATCATGGACTTGCTGCGCAACGAAACCCTGTACGTGCAGTTCCTTACCTACGCCAATGGCCACATCTGGGCCGACCTGCACACCGGTACCGTACGTACGCGTTGAGGGCCGCAGGTTTCGGGGGGTAAACTGCCGGCCTTCGAAAATGTCCGTGATGGCCCAGTTGGAGTCGGCGATGCGTAAAGACAAGAAACAAGTGATTGGTGACGAGATCAGCGACGAGTACATCAATACGTTCCTGCAGTTCGAGCCGGCCGATGGCCTGACCTCGCCGTCTCATCACAAGCTGATCAAGGGCTACCGCGGCCTGCGCGTCGATGATTTCGAGCGTTATGTGGGCTTCTTCGTCGCCGCCGGTTACGACCTCGATGGCAAGGATGAGCACGGCAAGACCTTCGTCGAGGCGATCGCCGACCAGCGCAATGCGCCGGAGTACATCGAGATCATCGATAACGCCCGGGGCTGATTTCGCGCGTTCGGCTTCCCCTGTAGGAGCGGCCTTGCCGAGGCGTCGGACCGGCCGGAAAGGGCTGCGAAGCAGCCCCAGATTTATGCCATACCTCAATATCGCCGGGGCCGCTTTGCGGCCCTTTCGCGGCCCAAGGCCGCTCCTACAGAGGAGAGGTGGGGGCAGTGAGGCAGGCACAAAAAAACGCCCCGAGGGGCGTTTTTTCGTTTCAGCCGGATCAGGCGTAGTGCTTGGCCGGGCTGCTTTCCGCCAGTTCCAGTGCCTCGTCGTTGTCGGCGCTGATCTTGTGGTACAGCGCGGCATCGGTGGCCAGGACCTTTTCGCGGGCCGGGAAGATCTCCTTGAGCTTGGCGGCCCAGGCGCCCTTGGCCTGCTCGGGGAAGCAGCGCTCGATCAGCTCGAGCATGATCGACACGGTCACCGAGGCGCCCGGCGAGGCGCCGAGCAGCGCGGCCAGGCTGCCGTCCTGGGCCGAGACCAGCTCGGTGCCGAACTGCAGGATGCCGCCTTTCTTCGGATCCTTCTTGATGATCTGCACGCGCTGACCGGCCACTTCCAGGCGCCAGTCCTCGGCTTTCGCCTCGGGGTAGAAGCGGCGCAGCGATTCCAGACGCTGTTCCATCGACTGCATCACTTCGCTGACCAGGTACTTGGTCAGGTCCATGTTGTCGCGGGCCACGGCAAACATCGGGCCGAGGTTGCCCGCGCGCACCGACAGCGGCAGGTCCAGGAGCGAGCCGTGCTTGAGGAACTTGGTGGTGAAGCCGGCGTAAGGGCCGAACAGCAGCGACGTCTTGCCATCGACCACGCGGGTGTCCAGGTGCGGTACCGACATCGGTGGGGCGCCGACCGCGGCCTGGCTGTAGACCTTGGCCTGGTGCTGCTTGACGATTTCCGGGTTGTCGCAGCGCAGCCACTGGCCGCTGACCGGGAAGCCGCCGAAGCCCTTGCTCTCCGGGATGCCGGACATCTGCAGCAACGGCAGGGCCGCGCCGCCGGCGCCGAGGAAGACGAAGCGGGCGTCGACCTCACGGCTGCCGCCGCTGTTGACGTCCTTGATGCTCACGGTCCAGCCGCTGCCTTTGCGACGCAGGCCGACGACCTTCTTGCTGTACTTGACCTGGGCGTCCGGGCTGTTGCCCAGTTGCTTGAGCAGCTTGTTGGTCAGGGCGCCGAAGTTGACATCGGTGCCCTTCATCACGCGGGTGGCGGCGATGCGCTGGTCGGCCGGACGGCCTGGCATCATCAGTGGCATCCACTCCTTCATCACCGCCTGGTCTTCGGTGTATTCCATCTCGGCGAAGGCGTGGTGCTGCTTGAGCAGCTCGAAACGCTTCTTGAGGAAGGCAATACCCTTGTCACCCTCGACGTAGCTCAGGTGCGGTACCGGGTTGATGAAGGCGCGCGGCGAGCCGAAGCCGCTCTTGCGGCTCAGGTAGGCCCAGAACTGGCGCGAGACCTCGAACTGGGTGTTGATGTGCACGGCCTTCTTGATGTCGATGCTGCCATCGGCGGCCTGCGGGGTGTAATTGAGCTCGCACAGGCCGGCATGGCCGGTACCGGCGTTGTTCCAGGGGTTGGAGCTCTCCGCGGCCCCGGAGTCCATCGCCTCGACGACCTCAAGCTTCAGGGTCGGGTCGAGCTCCTTGAGCAGTACGGCCAGGGTGGCACTCATGATGCCCGCGCCTACCAGTACCACATCAACCGATTCGTTCTGCGCCATTAACGCGTCTCCACAATCTACAGCACCTAATTGACAGCATAGGATCCGTGGGGTGGCCAGGATCGCCATGTCCGACTCTTCGCAGTTCTTGCAACTTCCGCGGATACCGCCAATCAGTCTTGGGTGTTCGGCTATTGAACGCCCATTGCCACGGGTGCGGCAATTCGACTTATGGTCAAGTGCTCCGTCGTGCGTTATGGACCGGCCTCAGAGGCTCATCGGGGATGAGCGCTTTTGCCGTCTGTTCAGGGCTGTTCGGGACACATCTGCCGCTCTTGCACATGCCAGACTGTTCATTTGCTCGCCACACTCTCGTGAAGTTGTGAAAAACCGTTTTTTCACGCTCTTTTGGAGTCGTGAACCTCAAAAGTGGACTGCGCGATGGCAACCCGCAGGTTCATGCGAAGCAGAAGGCCGGAAACAGCAGGCACGACAGCCAATGCAAGACCTGAGTGGAAGGCTCTCTGTGGGCGAAGCGTCGAGGGTGCCGGGGTCAAGCGGCGAATGCGGGGCCCGATCAGGAGACGTCCTTATAATCGGGGGGAGATTATAACGATGTCGCGGGCGGAAAGGGCGTACTTGTTGGGTTTTTATTGCAGCGTTTGTCAGGCCGACAGGGTGCGTTGCTGCCAACGCTGCGTTGCACGGGCGCAAATCCGGGCGCTGGCCGGCAGCGGGCGGCCGAGCCAGGCCAGTTGCGCCTCGTTCACCTGCACCCAGGCGCCGTTGCCCGGTGGCGTGGCGCAGTGCTTGAAACCGAGGCAGATGCCGTCGCTGTCGAGACGGGCGTAGGTGGCGTGGCGCGGGCGGTGCAAGAGCAGGGTCCAGAGCGAGGCCATGGTGGTCAGTCCTGTGTGTGAGGGCTGGCGCCAGAGTAACCGGGGGGCATGAAACGATTGTGACAGAAGGGCAGTTGCAAGCTTCCAGCGGCAAGCTGCAAGGAAAAGCGTAGGTGCTTTTGCTTGCAGCTTGCCGCTGGAAGCTTGCCGCTAGGTATACTGTGGGCCTTTGCCGCTTTTTCTGGAGAAACGCGCATGTTGCAACGTCTGTTGGTCGGTTTGTTCGCGGTGGCCAGCCTGAGCCTGGCCGGTTGTGCCCACAGCCCGCAGCAACTCAGCCCGCAACCCAAGCTTACCCAGCAACTGGCCCCGGTCGGCCATGGCCAGCCGGTGGTGGTCAAGGTCGTCGACGGGCGCGCCTCGCAATCGCTCGGCACCCGTGGTGGCATGTACCCCGAGACCAGCACCATCACCGTCAATGGCAACGATGTCGTGCCCAAGCTGCAGGCCCAGGCCGAGGCGGCGGTGCGCCTGCTTGGTTTTACCCCGACGCCAAACGCCTACAACGCGCCGCAGCTGACCGTGACCCTGGCCGAGCTCAAGTACCAGTCGCCCAAGGACAAGATGTACGTGACCGAGGCGACCATCGGCGCCACCTTCCGTGCCGACGTGTCCAACGCCAACCGCCGCTACAGCGGCCGTTACGGTGCTTCGCTGGACCAGCGCTTCGGCATGGCGCCGAACCAGGAAACCAACACCAAGCTGGTGAGTGATGTGCTCAGCGATGCCCTGACCCGTCTGTTCAAGGACCCGACCGTCGGTCAGGTTCTGGGCGAGTAAGGTTTTTGCAGTGAAGAAAACCCGCAGCCTGTGATCAGGCTGCGGGTTTTTTGTTGTCTGTACTGGCCTGTCGCGGGGCAAGCCCGCTCCCACGCGTGCTGTGGGGCTTCAGTGGGAGAGCAGGCAGCGCGGTTCAGGCAGCCAGCACATTGAAGTCCAGCAGGCTGATCCCGGTGTACGGGTCGACCTCAGGCAGGTCCTGGTGGGCATGCCCACCCAGCGCGCAGTAAACCAGCCACTGGCGGTCCTGGACATTGATCGCGAAGCCATCGATCAGCGCCTGCTGCTCGTCGCTCTGGGCGACAAGGTAGAGGCGGTCCTGGTTTTCGGCGTGCAGCATGACAAGCTCCGGTTCGGTTGAAGGCCGACAGGGTGGCCTGCCTTGATGACGAGCGTGTGACAGATGAAATTAAATGACAGCTGGTCGCAAAGTGGCGGCAGTGAACCTGGGCTTGGGTAGAATGCCGGGCTTTGCCGCACGTGATACCGAGGTCGCGCAATGTCGTTGCAAGTGTTCTGGGGCTTCCTGGCCGCCCATCCGGCCAAGCTGATCAACCTGCTGGCCCTGCTCATTACCTGCCCTGGCGGGCTGCTGCTGCACAGCGCCCGGCGTCGCGAGGCGCTGAGCCGGGAAAGCCTGGCGGTGGATGAAGGCGTGGTGGATGCGCTGGAGCAGCGGATACCGCGCTATTACTACATCCTGGGCTTCTGCTGCCTGGCGATGGCCTTGCTTTTGTCCTGGTTCAGTACCTGGATCTGAAGGCGATACCTGCTCTGTGTAGGAGCGGGCTTGCCCCGCGAAGGCGTCATATCAGATCACATCATTGCTTGATCTGACGCCTTCGCGGGACAAGCCCGCTCCTACAGTTGCGTTGTCAGGCCGACGCGGGCTGACGCTTCACCTGATACTGATTACGCACCGGCGTCGCATACTGCTGCACCAGGTACGGCTGATGCTCGACCGGGCAGGCGTCCAGCCGGCGCTGCCATTCTTCCTTCGCCTTGGCCAACTCGTCGGCCGGGAACAGTTTCTCCGCGCTCGGCACCTCGAGCGTCGCGTCCTTCTCCGCCCACATCGCATAGGCCAGGTAGTGCACCGGGAACAGCCGGTAGCCGCCGAGGATCTGCCGGTCGATGGCCAGCGCCAGTTGCTTGGTGTCCTCGTGGTACTCGGTCACCGGTGGGGCGAAGTTGATGTGTACCCGCCCTTTGTAGCCGGTGATGCCCTGGGCGATGCTGTTGTCGTCCTCACCCGGCGCCTTGGTGTAGCTGCCGGTGGTGGCGCGGATATACAGCTCGCGGGCCTTGGCCTGGTCGCAGGGGTCGTACTCGTAGCTGATCGACACCGGGGTCAGGTTCAGGCTCTGGACCACCGCGCCGAACGGCTCGTCCTTGCGGCTCATGTGGAACATCTTGAGGATCGCCGAATCGGTGCGGTCGTCACCGTCCTTGGCGCGGCCTTCGGCCTGGGCGATCCAGATCGACACGCAATCGTTGCGGATCGAGTGGTTGATGTAGGCCGAGAGCAACTGGTAGGCGGCCAGCTTCTCGCGGCGGCCGCTGATCGAGCGGTGCACGATGAAGCTCTTGTTCAGGCGCATCATGTCGCTGACGAACGGTTTTTGCAGCAGGTTGTCGCCGATGGCGATGCGCGGCGTCGGCAGGCCGGCGTGGTACACCGCGTAGTTGACGAAGGCCGGGTCCATCACGATATCGCGGTGGTTGGCCAGGAACAGGTAGGCGGTCCCCGACTTGAGCTGTTCGACGCCGGTATAGGTGACGCCGTCGGTGGCGCGGTCGATGGTGCGGTCGACGTAGTACTCGACCTTGTCCTGCAGCGTGGAGACGCAGCTCACGCCGGCGAATTCCTTGCGCAGGCGCCGGGCGATCAGCGGTTTGAGCAGCCAGCCGAAGGCGCCGGCCGCGCGCGGGAAGCGGAAGTGGGTGAGGATATCGAGGAATGCCGGGTCGCTGAGCAGGCGTGCCAGAACGGCAGGGACCTCAGCGTCGTCGTACGGTCGGATGGCATCGAATTCGCCCATCATGCTCTCTTGTTGGAAACGGCTAGGGTAATTAGGTAGGGGCGGGCTCCGAAAAACGGCTCGGACGCACACAGGCCCTGTAAACAGACCGGCAATTATACGCACAAGTCACTTCGGAGGCCGCGATGCTGGAAACTGCGATCTATGATTGCCCTTATTGTGGCGAAGAAGTCGAAACCACGGTGGACCTGTCCGGCGGCGACCAGGAGTACATCGAGGATTGCCAGGTGTGCTGCAAGCCGATCCGCTTCGTGCTGCAGGTGCATGGCGAGGAGTGGATGCTCGATGTCTACGGCGAGAACGACTGATGCAACGGATCTATGAGCCGGAAAGCCTGCTGGAGGCGCAGGTGCTGGTGGGCATGCTGGCCAGCGAGGGCATCGAGGTGCACCTGGTCGGGCGCGACCTGATGGGCGCCGCAGGCGAGTTACCGATGCACGGACTGCTGGGGCTGGCGGTGCCGGATGAGCAGGCAGGCTACGCACGGCAGTTGATCGATGCGTACAATGCCGCCCAGCCGCTTGCCGGCGACGAACCGGAGAGTTATCCCGGAACCCTGATCTGCTAGGTTTTGATTTCGCCCATGTGTGGACGCTACGCCCTGTTTCGCTGGTCCCAGAGCTTCGCCGGCCTGCCGGGCTTCCCCGCGGGCCAGCAGGCCCTATGGAACATCTCGCCCGGTGCCACGGTGCTGATCCAGCGCCAGCTCGACGGCCAGCTGCAGCTGGCCGGTGCGCGCTGGGGGCTGACCCCGGCCTGGCTCACCGACCTGTCCCGCACCCCGGCCCAGGCCCGTGCCGAGACCCTCGCCGAGCAGCCGATGTTTCGCGAACCCTTGCGCCAGCGGCGCTGCCTGATGCCGGCCAACGGTTTCTACGAATGGCGAGGCACGGCGCGCAAGCGCCCGTACTGGGTGACGCCGGGGGAGGGCGCGTCGCTGTTCTTCGCCGCGCTGTGGGAGGTCTACCCGGTGCAGGAGCAGGCATGGCTGAGTTGCGCGGTAGTGACGCAAGCGGCGATGAACCAGCGTCGGCCGCTGATCCTCGACGAGGCCGAGCAGGCGCTGTGGCTGGATCCTGAAACACCGATGGCCAGATTGCACGAGTTGTTGGCCAAACCGCCGACGGCACTGCGTGAGCGGGCGTTGGCGAATTTCGTCAACGATCCGAAGCTCAATGGGCCGGAGTGCCTGACTCCCGCCTAGGTGGCGTGCGCTAACTCCCTGTAGGAGCGGCCTTGTGCCGCGAAAGGGCTGCAAAGCAGCCCCGGCGATCTTTGCGTCAACGCTGAAGCCCTGGGGCCGCTTCGCGGCCCTTTCGCGGCACAAGGCCGCTCCTACAAGGGCGCGCGTGCAGGCCTACACCCTGAACTGATTGATCAACCGCCGCTGCTGCTCGGCCAGCTTGGTCAGCTCGGCGCTGGCCTGGCTCGACTCGTCGGCGCCGCCGGCCACCTCGCCGGCTACCTGGCCGATGTTGATCACGTTGCGGTTGATGTCCTCGGCCACGGCGCTCTGCTCCTCGGCGGCGCTGGCGATCTGCGTGTTCATGTCGTTGATCACCGACACCGCCTGGGTGATGCTCGCCAGCGACTCGGCCGCGCGGCTGGCCTGCTGCACGCTGATGTCGGTCTTGCCCTGGCTGTCTTCCATCACCTTGACCACCTCGCGGGTGCCCAGCTGCAGTTGCTGGATCATCTGCTGGATTTCCTGGGTGGCCTGCTGGGTCTTCTGCGCCAGGTTGCGCACCTCGTCGGCGACCACCGCGAAACCGCGGCCCTGTTCGCCGGCCCGGGCCGCCTCGATGGCGGCGTTGAGCGCCAGCAGGTTGGTCTGTTCGGCAATGGCGCGGATGGTCACCAGGATGGCGTTGATGTTCTCGCTGTCGCGGGCCAGGTCCTGGACCACGGTCACGGCGCGACCGATCTCGGCGGCCAGCTCGCTGATCGAGTGCGACGTATCGCGGACGATGTCCAGGCCCTGGTTGGCGGCGCGGTCGGCTTCACTGGCGGCCTGGGCCGCTTGCGTGGCGTTGCGCGCCACATCCTGGGCGGTGGCGGTCATTTCGTGCACGGCGGTGGCCACCTGGTCGATCTCGGCCATCTGCTTGTGCACGCCCTGGTTGGTGCGGATGGCGATGTCGGCGGTGTGTTCCGAGGAGTCGCTGACTTTCTGCACCGAGCTGACCACCTGGCTGATCATCGCCTGCAACTTGGCCAGGAAGGTGTTGAAGCCCTTGGCGATGGCGCCCAGTTCGTCGGCCCGGTCGCTCTGCAGGCGCCGGGTCAGGTCGCCTTCGCCCTGGGCGATGTCGTCGAGCATGCTCACCATCTGCTTGAGCGGGCGGGCGATGCCCAGGGCCAGCAACCAGATCACCAGCAGGCCGAGAGCGGCGATGCCCAGGCCGACCACGGTCATGCCGGCGATATCGGTGCGGCGCTGTTCGGCCAGGTCCTGCTGCAGGCGGTTGACGTCGGCCATGACCGTGCTCAGCGGCAGCTCCAGCAGCAGGGTCCAGCGTGCGTCGGTGCCGGCGATCTTGAACGGCAGGTACAACTCGATGCGGTCCTTGGCGGCGTCCACTTCATAGTGCAGCGCCTCGCCGCTCAGGTTCTTGAGGGTGTTGGCTTCGTCGCTGTCCAGCACGTCGCCGGCCTTTTCGCCGAACTTGGCCGGATCGCGGGTGTAGGCCACCAGGCGGCCGTTGCTGGAGACCAGCGCCAGTTCGCCGGCGCCGTCGTAGAGCTGGCGGTCGGCGGCATTGAGCAAGTCCTGGATGAAGTTCACCGACAGGTCGGCGCCGGCCATGCCCTGGAACTGGCCGTCGATCATGATCGGTTCGACGAACGAGGCGAGCATGACCATCTTGTCGCCCACCTTATAAGGCGCGGGATCGATCACGCAGGCCTTCTTCGACTCCTTGGGGCACAGGTAGTACTCGCTGGCGCGCACGCCGGTGGCGAGCACCGTGCGGTCGTCGACATCGGCCAGCTTGTCCTGGCCGAGGCTGCCGTCGCCATTGCGGAACCACCAGGGCAGGAAGCGCCCGCTGGCGCTGTCGATGCCCACCAGGTGGCTGCCGACGTAACGGCCATCGGCATGGTCGAGGGCGTTCGGCTCCCAGCCCAGGTAAGCGCCCAGCACGCTCGGGTTGACCTCCACGGTGCGCTTGAGCTGGTTGATCAGGTGTTCACGATCAATGCGCATCAGCGGCTGGCCATCGGCGCCCTGCATGCCGAGCATGGCGTTGCCGGTGGCCAGGCCGCGGGCGATCGCCAGGGGCGCTTCCAGGCCGCGCTGGATCTCGCTGACCTGGGTGCGGGCCAGGGCCGAGAGACGCTGTTCGATGACGGTCTCGAACTGCTGTTGCGTGCGCTGTTGCACCAGTGTTTGGGTCCGCTGCCCGGAATACACGGCGTACAGCACCAGGGCCGCGACAATGCTCAGCACGATGGCACCGGCCAGGGCGGCCACGGAAAACTGGATCGACTTGAACTTCATGGCAAAGCTCCGCGCGCAAGGAGGTCGTTACCGAGGGTTATCGGCGGGCTAATACCAAAGCATGAGGGGCTTGTCAGAAATCTTACCTGTGGCTCTGGCAGGCACGGGCGTCAGGGCCTAGGATACGCGGCACGTAAATAGGGAGTGTTTTCATGCGTAAGTCATTCGTTGTCAGCATGCTGACGGCCAGCGTCCTGCTCGGCGGCTGCCAGGCGGTCAATACCACCAGTGGCGGTGCCGTGGGCGTCCAGCGCCAGCAGTACATGTTCAGCATGCTCTCGACCGATGAGGTCAACCAGATGTACGCCCAGTCCTACCAGCAGACCCTCGGCGAGGCGTCGAGCAAGGGCGTGCTGGACAAGAGCAGCAATGATGCCAAGCGCGTACAGGCCATCGCCAAGCGCCTGATTGCCCAGGCACCACAGTTCCGGCCGGATGCCGCGCAGTGGAATTGGGAAGTCAACGTGATCAAGAGCGACGAGCTCAACGCCAACTGCGGTCCGGGCGGCAAGATCATCGTCTACACCGGCCTGATCGATCAGCTCAAGCTGACCGACGCCGAGATCGCCGCGGTGGTGGGCCACGAGATCGCCCACGCCCTGCGCGAGCACAGCCGTGAAGCGATGTCCAAGGCCTATGGCGTGGAAATGGCCCGCCAGGGTGCCGGCGCGATCTTCGGCCTGGGCCAGGACAGCATGGCCATGGCCGACACCGTGGTGAACTACGCCATGACCCTGCCCAACAGCCGGGCCAACGAGAACGAAGCCGACCTGATCGGCCTCGAGCTGTCGGCCCGCGCCGGCTACGACCCGAACGCCGCGATCACCTTGTGGAACAAGATGAGCAAGGCGTCCGAAGGCGCGCCGCCTGAGTTCATGAGCACCCACCCGGCGTCGAGCAGCCGGATCGCCTCGCTGCAGGCAGCGATTCCGAAGGTGATGCCGTTGTATCAAGCGGCCAAGAAGTAAAAGCAGCTTCAAGCGGCAAGTAAGGACGCATCTGCTCTTTCTTGCCGCTTGTAGCTTGCCACTTGTCGCTGCTTCACCCTATCCAGCCGCTGGTCTTCATCGCCGAATACACCGCGACGATGGCCAGCACGATGAACGCGGTCGCCGCCAGGCGACGGATCAGCGTCAGCGGCAGTTTCTCCGCCGCGAAGTTGCCCGCCAGGACCACCGGCACGTTGGCGATCAGCATGCCCAAGGTGGTGCCGATGATGACCATGATCAGGTGCGGATACTGGGCGGCCAGCATCACCGTGGCCACCTGGGTCTTGTCGCCGATCTCGGCGAGGAAGAACGCGATCAGCGTGGTGACGAACGGCCCGAAGCGACGCGCGTTGCTGGTTTCGTCATCGTCCATCTTGTCCGGTACCAGGGTCCACAGCGCGGTGGCGGTGAAGCTCGCGGCAAGAATCCAGTGCAGCACCGACTCGCTGAAGAAACCGCTGACCCAGGCGCCCACGGCACCTGCGGCGGCATGGTTGGCCAGGGTCGCGGCGATGATCCCGGCAATGATCGGCCAAGGCTTGCGAAAGCGTGCGGCGAGGATGAGCGCAAGCAATTGCGTCTTGTCGCCGATTTCGGCGAGGGCAACGATGGCGGTGGGGACGAGCAACGATTCCAGCATCAGGATTCCTACGGGGGCGGGTCGACACGGCTATGACACGTACAGCCTTCCCGCCCCGGGTAAGGTGTGCGTGTCATAGGTCTTGTCAAACCCTGGACCTGTCTGCGCAGATCGTGGGTCGCACGCGCCATGGCCTGTGGGCCAAGTGTGTTGACGCGTGCCGGGCGAGCAGGGCGCTCGCGGGAGACTACTCCCCTAGGACGGAGCGGATTCTGCCTAGGCGAAACGCTTTCGGCAAGCCCTGTTTTTAGCCGCGGGTCGCTCGGTAGATGCGAAAGCCTTGTGCCTCGGCACGGATTTCACAGTTGCCCAGGGCGCCTTCGATCAACGGCTGGTAGCGCAGGAAGCTGTTGGCGACCAGCCGCATTTCGCCGCCTTTTCGCAGATGTTCGCCTGATTTTTTCAGCAGGTTTTCCGATGCCTGGTAGTCGGTGTGCACGCCGGTGTGGAATGGCGGATTGCTCAGGATCAGGTCAAGATCGGCCGGCGCGGCATCGATGCCGTCGCCGCTGATCACCTGGCCTTCCAGACCGTTGGCCGCCAGGGTCAGGCGGCTGGCCGCGACCGCGAAGGCATCGACATCGAGCAAGGTGACCCGGCTCTGCGGATAACGGCGCTTGATCGTGGCGCCGAGCACGCCGGCGCCGCAGCCGAAGTCCAGGACATGGCCGCCGGGCAGGCCGTCAAGGTGCTCCAGCAGTAGCGCGGTGCCCTTGTCCAGGCGCCCATGGCTGAACACCCCGGGCAGGCTGATGACTTGCAGCGGACCATCTTCCAGCGGCAGTTCGAAGCGTTCGGCCAGGCTTTCCAGCGGCTTGGCCTCAGGGGCGCTGTCCACGGTTACTTGCCACAACTGGCAGTGCCTGGCGCTGTCGAGCTTGCGCGGTTTGCCGAATGCCTGCAGAAGCTTGGCCGCGCCTTCGATGCCGCCGCGCTTTTCCCCCACCAGGTACAGCTCGCGACCGCCCAGGCGCGAGGCCAGGGCGTTGAGCAGGTAGGCGGCCAGCTCGCGGGACTTGGGCAGGAACAGCACGGCGGCGTCGAAGGCCACCTCGGGCACCTCGACGCCGTAGTGGCTGCGCCCGGCGAAACGGCTCTCGAGCAGCGCCTGGTCGCCGGCATGCCAGGTCCAGCCATGGGCGCCGGGCAGCTGGCCGAGCAGGCCATCGGCCTGGGCGCCGGCGATCAGCAGCGGGCCTTGGAACAGCTCTGCCTGGCGGAGCAACACTTCACTGCGCGGGTCCATGGACGACGCCTCCTGAAAAAGTGGCGCAGTGTAGCAGAGGCGTCGGCGGATCAGCCGACCACTCGCCGCGGCTGGCCGGCGAAGTAGGCCTGGGCGTTCTCGGCCAGCTGCCCGACGATGCGCTGGCGTGACTCCACTGCGCCCCAGGCGCTGTGCGGGGTGATGATCAGGCGCGGGATGTCCGCCGCCAGCAGCGGATTGCCCTCGACCGGCGGTTCAACGCTCAGCACATCGGTGGCGGCGCCGCCCAGGTGACCGCGGCGCAGGGCGTCGGCCAGGGCCTGTTCGTCGATCAGCCCACCGCGGGCGGTGTTGACCACCAGCGCGCCCGGCTTGAGCAGGGCCAGTTCGTTGGCACCAATCATGTGCCGGGTCTGCTCGTTGAGCGGGCAGTGCAGGGTCAGGGCATCGACCTGCGGCAGCAGTTCGTCCAGCGGCAGGCGATCGGCCCGGGGTGGGCGGCCGGGAATCTGCCCGCTCAGCACGCGCATGCCGAACGCCTCGGCCAGGTGCGCCACCGCGCCACCCAACTCGCCATGGCCGAGCAGGCCGAGGGTCTTGCCTTCCAGCTCGACGATGGGGAAGTCCAGCAGGCAGAACTGGCTGGCCTTGGCCCATTGTCCGGCCTTCACCGCCTGGTTGTAGTCGCACAGGCGCGTGGCTAGGGCCAGTAGCAGGGCCAGGGTGTGCTGGGCCACCGACGGCGTGCCGTAGCCCTGGCAGTTGCACACGGTGATGCCCTGGGCACGGGCGGCGGCCAGGTCGACATTGTTGGTGCCGGTGGCGGCTACCAGGATCAGCTTGAGGTCAGGGGCGGCGGCCAGTGTGGCGGCATCGAGCATCACCTTGTTGCTGATCACCGCCGTGGCGCCTTGCAGGCGTTCGGCGACCTGCCCTGGCGCGGTGGCGGCGTGCAGTTGCAGTTCATCGAACTGCGACTGCAGTGGCGAAAGGTCGAGGTCACCCAGGTCCAGTGACTGGTGATCGAGAAACACGGCGCGACGTGGGCTGGGCATGGAGGCTCCGGTGCAGGGCTGGATACATTCTTGGTGGCGGTTCGAAGCTGTGGGAGCGGGTTTACCCGCGAATGCGCAGGCGAGTCCACTAGCGCATTCGCGGGTAAAGCCGCTCCCACAGGGCACGCGATCCGTTCGGGGCAGTGTCTGGCCCGGCGTTGCTGTTCGTCAACGCCGACATCGCCACTCATACCTTGGCGCGGCAAATCATTCCTTCGGCTGATTTGACCGGTGCGTCACCGAACTACAGTGGATTCCTGAACCGTTCTGCCCGTATTGAAGAAAAGGGATACCCATGTTGCAGACACGCATCATCAAGCCCGCCGAGGGCGCCTACCAATACCCGTTGCTGATCAAGCGCCTGCTGATGTCCGGCAGCCGCTACGAGAAGACCCGCGAGATCGTCTACCGCGACCAGATCCGCCTCACTTACCCGCAGTTGAACGAGCGCATCGCCCGCCTGGCCAATGTGTTGACCGCGGCCGGTGTGAAGGCCGGTGACACCGTGGCGGTGATGGACTGGGACAGCCACCGTTACCTGGAGTGCATGTTCGCCATCCCGATGATCGGCGCCGTGGTACACACCATCAACGTGCGCCTGTCGCCCGAGCAGATCCTCTACACCATGAATCACGCCGAAGACCGCTTCGTGCTGGTTAACAGTGATTTCATCGGCCTCTACCAGGGCATCGCCGGGCAGCTGACCACGGTCGACAAGACCCTGCTGCTGACCGACGGCCCGGACAAGACCGCCGACCTGCCGAACCTGGTGGGCGAGTACGAGCAACTGCTGGCTGCCGCCAGCCCGCAGTACGACTTCCCCGACTTCGACGAGAACTCGGTGGCCACCACCTTCTACACCACCGGCACCACCGGCAATCCCAAGGGGGTGTATTTCACCCATCGCCAGCTGGTGCTGCACACCCTGGCCGAAACTTCGGTGCTGGGCAGCCTGGACAGCGTGAGGCTGCTGAGCAGCAACGACGTCTACATGCCGATCACGCCGATGTTCCATGTGCACGCCTGGGGCATCCCCTACGCGGCGACCATGATGGGTGTCAAGCAGGTCTACCCGGGGCGCTACGAGCCGGACATGCTGATCAGGCTGTGGCGCGAGGAGAAGGTCACCTTTTCCCACTGCGTGCCGACCATCCTGCAGATGCTGCTCAACTGCCCGTCGGCGGCCGGCCAGGATTTCGGCGGCTGGAAGATCATCATCGGCGGCAGCGCGCTCAACCGCGCCTTGTACCAGGCGGCGCTGGCCCGGGGCATCCAGCTCACCGCCGCCTACGGCATGTCCGAGACCTGCCCGCTGATCAGTGCCGCGCACCTGAACGACGAGTTGCAGGCCGGCAGCGAGGATGAGCGCACCAGCTACCGGATCAAGGCCGGCGTGCCGGTGCCCCTGGTCGAGGCCGCCATCGTCGATGGCAATGGCAACTTCCTGCCCGCCGATGGCGAGACCCAGGGCGAACTGGTGCTGCGCGCGCCCTGGCTGACCATGGGCTACTTCCGCGAACCGGAAAAGGGCGAGGAGCTCTGGCAGGGCGGCTGGCTGCACACCGGCGATGTCGCGACGCTGGACGGCATGGGCTTCATCGACATCCGCGACCGCATCAAGGATGTGATCAAGACCGGTGGTGAATGGATCTCGTCGCTCGACCTCGAAGACCTGGTCAGCCGTCACCCGGCGGTGCGCGAGGTCGCGGTGGTCGGGGTGCCCGATCCGCAGTGGGGCGAGCGCCCGTTCGCATTGCTGGTGGTGCGCGAGGGGCAGAGCATCGATGCGCGCGCGCTCAAGGAACACCTCAAGCCTTTCGTCGAGCAGGGGCACATCAACAAGTGGGCGATTCCCAGCCAGATCGCCCTTGTTACTGAAATTCCCAAGACCAGCGTCGGCAAGCTCGACAAGAAGCGTATCCGCGTGGATATCAGCCAGTGGCAGGCTAGTAACAGCGCTTTCCTCTCCACCCTGTAACCCGGGCGCGGGTCGCGCTTTTTCCAGCGCGACCCCGCAGGCTAGACAGGATGGCGCCTTGTCAAACGGTAGAATTGAGCCATGCTTGAGCACTGCCAGCGCGCAGGCCGGCCGATCGGGGTGGGCCGCAAGCGGGACGCGCAAATCACACTTTAGAGGGATCAAGCACCTGTGACCGCTGGCTATAGTCGGGTCAGGGGATTTTCAGGAATGGGGGAGGGCGCCACGCGGCAACGCGCGGCGCCACGGGCAGGAGCCTGCTTCACCGGGCGCTCGAGCCGTTTCTGAAAGGACTCACTGCCATAACAAAAAAGTACATGGAGTAGCGTCGATGACATCTGCAAACCTGTTCTGGCGCCGGGCGAAACTGCCCCTGGCCGTCAGCCTCGCTTCCACGCTCGCAAGTCCTGCTTTCGCTGTCAGCTTCAACATCGGTGAAATCGAAGGCCAGTTCGACTCCTCGCTCTCCGTTGGCGCCAGCTGGTCGACTGCCAACCCCAACAAGAACCTCATCGGGGCCAACAACGGCGGCAGGGGGCTGTCGCAGACCTCCGACGATGGCCACCTGAACTTCAAGAAGGGCGAGACCTTCTCGAAGATCTTCAAGGGTATCCACGACCTGGAGCTCAAGTACGGCGACACCGGCGTGTTCGTCCGCGGCAAGTACTGGTATGACTTCGAGCTCAAGGATGAAAACCGCGAGTTCAAGGACATCAGCGACTCCAACCGCAAGGAGGGCGCCAAGTCCTCGGGCGCGGAGCTGCTCGACGCTTTCGTCTACCACAACTACAGCATCGCCGACCTGCCGGGCACCGTGCGCCTGGGCAAGCAGGTGGTGAGCTGGGGTGAAAGTACCTTCATCGGGGGGGGCATCAACGCCATCAACCCCATCGACGTCTCGGCGTTCCGCCGCCCGGGTGCGGAGATCAAGGAAGGCCTGATCCCGGTCAACATGTTCTACCTGTCGCAGAGCGTGACCGACAACCTGACCGCCGAAGGCTTCTACCAGATCGAGTGGGACCAGACCGTCGTCGACAACTGCGGCACCTTCTTCTCCCAGCCCGACGTAATCGCCGATGGTTGCAACAACAACCTGGCGGTGCTGGCCAAGCAATCGGCCGTGGCGGGACGCCTGGGGGCGCTCTCGGGGCCGACCATGCGTGCGCTGGCGGCACAGGGCGTTTCCTGGGGCTCGCCTGACGAAGGTGTGATCGTGCGTCGTGGTCCTGACCGTGATGCGCGGGACAGTGGCCAGTTCGGTGTTGCGCTGCGCTACATGTACGAGCCGCTGAATACCGAGTTCGGTGGCTACTTCATGAACTATCACAGCCGTGCGCCGATCTTCAGTGGTCGAGGCGCCGCTGCGCGCTTCTACAACCCGGCCAACCTGGCTGGCGCACTGATCGGCGCTGGGGTTCCAGCGGGCGCGGCGACCAACCCGGCGTTGCTCCAACAACTGATGCCGTTGTATGTCGCCGGTAACTCCAGCTACTACGTCGAATACCCCGAGGATATTCGCCTGTACGGCCTGAGCTTCTCCACCACCTTGCCTACCGGCACGGCCTGGAGCGGCGAGATCAGCTATCGCCCGAATGCGCCGGTGCAACTGAACACCACCGACATCCTGTATTCGGGCCTGACGCCACTCGATCCGAACGCATCGGTCCTGAAAGGCACGCCGAACACCGACCAGCCTGGCTATCGTCGCAAGGAAATCACCCAGCTGCAGACCACGTTCACCCACTTCTTCGACCAGGTCATGGGCGCCGAGCGTCTGACCATGGTCGGCGAGGTAGGCTGGACGCACGTCGGTGGCCTGGAAAGCACCTCGAAGATGCGCTACGGCCGCGACCCGGTCTACGGGCCAGGCCCGCTACCCAGTGGCCGCTGCCAGAGCCTCAACGCCACCACGCTGGCAGGCGTCGAGCAGAACAACCTGTCGCGCTACTGCGAAAACGACGGCTTCACCACCTCCGACTCCTGGGGTTATCGCGTGCGCGCCATCTGGGACTACAACAACGTCTTCGCCGGTGTGAACCTGCGCCCGAGCGTGGCCTGGTCGCATGACGTCGACGGTTACTCCCCGGGCCCAGGCGGCAACTTCGAGGAAGGCCGCAAGGCGGTCAGCCTTGGCCTGGACGCCGAGTACCAGAACACCTACACGGCGAGCCTGTCGTACACCAACTTCTTCGATGGCAAGTACACCACCGTGGATGATCGCGACTTCGTCGCCCTCAGCTTCGGCGTGAACTTCTAAGAAACCTGATCCAGGACGACACACAATGAAAATGACCACACGTCTGCTGCAAGCCGGTGTACTGGGCATGTCCCTGCTGGCAACCAGCGTCATGGCTGCGGTTTCCGCCACCGAAGCGGCCAAGCTGGGTTCCACGCTGACCCCGATGGGCGCGGAGAAGGCCGGTAACGCCGATGGCTCGATCGGCCCGTGGGAACCGCTGTCCAAGAGCGCTGGCAGCGCCGACGCCAAGGGCTTCCTGTCCGACCCTTACGCCAGCGAAAAACCGCTGTTTACCATCACCGCGCAGAACGTCGACCAGTACAAGGACAAGCTCTCGCCTGGTCAGGTTGCCATGTTCAAGCGCTATCCGGACACTTACAAGATCCCAGTGTACAAGACCCACCGTGGTTCCACGGTACCGGACGATGTGTTCGCCGCGATCAAGGAAAACGCCACCAAGACCACCTTGGTCACGGGCGGCAACGGCCTGGAGAACTTCCGCACCGCCGTGCCGTTCCCTATTCCCAAGGACGGCCTGGAGGTGATCTGGAACCACATCACCCGCTACCGTGGCGGCAGCGTGACCCGCCTGGTCACCCAGGCCACCCCGCAGCAGAACGGCTCGTACAGCCTGGTGTACTTCCAGGACCAGTTCGTGTTCCGCGACAAGATGAATGACTACGATCCGGCCAACCCGGGCAACATCCTGTTCTACTTCAAGCAGAAAGTAACCGCGCCGTCGCGTCTGGCCGGGACCGTGCTGCTGGTCCACGAGACCCTCGACCAGGTCAAGGAACCGCGCAAGGCGTGGATCTACAACGCCGGCCAGCGCCGCGTGCGCCAGGCGCCGCAAGTGTCGTACGACGGCCCGGGTACCGCCGCCGACGGCCTGCGCACCTCCGACAACCTGGACATGTACAACGGCGCGCCGGACCGTTACGACTGGAAACTCGAAGGCAAGAAGGAGATGTACATCGCCTCCAACGCCTACAAGCTGGATGATCCGAAGCTCAAGTACAGCGACATCATCAAGGCCGGGCACATCAACCAGGACCTGTCGCGCTACGAGCTGCGCCGCGTCTGGCACGTGGTTGCGACCCTCAAGCCAGGCCAGCGTCACATCTATGCCAAGCGTGACTTCTACATCGACGAGGACACCTGGCAGGCCGCGGTGATCGACCAGTACGACGGTCGCAACCAGCTGTGGCGCATTTCCGAGGCCCACGCCCAGCCGTACTACAACGTGCAGGTGCCGTGGTACACCCTGGAGGCCATCTACGACCTGCAGTCGGGTCGCTACCTGGCCCTGGGCATGAAGAACGAAGAGAAGAGCGCCTACAACTTCGGCTTCAGCGCCAGCAAGGCCGAGTTCCAGCCGGCAGCCCTGCGTCAGGACGGTGTGCGTTGAGCTGACAGGCATCGCAACTCCGTTTGATCTCCCAGAACGCCCCGGCTTGCCGGGGCGTTTCTGTTCATGTGGGTGTGAGATCGGGCTACCTGTTTCTTTTTGTCGTAGTCTTTTTGCGGCAAAGCGGCTGCATCATCTTCAAATGCGCCGCGTTTGCCGCTAGTCTCGCAACAAGCCGTAACGCCCATCCCTTTCAAGGTTTTTGCGATTTTTGGGATATGGCCGCTCAGGTTCAAGAGTGCCGGGGCCGCTTTGCGACCCTTTCGCGGCACAAGGCCGCTCCTACAGACGACCGCGCTCCCCTGTAGGAGCGGCCTTGTGCCGCGAAGGACTGCAAAGCAGCCCCGGCAACTCCAAGCCGCGCGCCTATTACCAACACCTTGAAAGGGCTGAATCTAACGCCGCCCTAATTCCAATCAGAACGAGCCGGCCATGACAGACCTGTCCCGTACCCACGGAGTCGCCAGCCAGGCCCTGGGCCTGCTGGATGGGCGTTTCTTCCGGCCGCCGCTGCCGGAAACACACGTCCCCAGAGCACGCCTGTGCCAGCGCCTGCAAAGTGGCCTGGCGGGGCGCCTGTTGCTGGTGAACGCGCCGGCGGGTTTCGGCAAGAGTTCGCTGGCCGTCGAGTTCTGCCAGGCGTTGCCCAGCCACTGGCGCAGCCTCTGGCTCGGGTTGAGCCAGCGCGATGCCGATCCGGGGCGCTTCCTCGAACGCTTGCTCGAAGGCTTGCAGCAATTCTGCCCGGCACTCGGCGGCCAGGCTCTGGGGCTTTTGAAGATGCGCCAGCGGCATCAACCCTTCGCCTTCGAAGAGTGGCTCGACGGCCTGCTTGATGAACTCGCGCTCTACCTGCAGCCGGACACGCCCTTGCTGCTGGTGCTGGACGACTACCACCTGGCCCAGGGGCCGGTGCTCGATCGTTGCCTGCAGTTCTTCCTCAACCATCTGCCGGCCGGGTTGGTCCTGCTGGTCACCAGCCGCCAGCGGCCCGATTGGCACTTGGCGCGCCTGCGCCTGTCACGGCAACTGGTCGAACTCAACGAGCAGGACCTGCGCCTGACCCCCGATGAAGCGTTGGCCGTGATCGGCCGCCAGCCCACCGGTTTGCGCGGCCAGGCCCTGGATAACCTGATCCAGCGCAGCGACGGTTGGGTGGCGGGGCTGCGTTTCTGGCAACTGGCGGCCAGCGAGTCCGGCGAGGACCACGCCTTGCCCCAGGCGCTGCATGGCGGCGAAGGACTGATCCGCGACTACCTGCTGGAGGAAGTCATCGACATCCTGCCGGCCCCCGTGCAGGCGTTTCTCTACGAGACTGCCTGCCAGGAGCGTTTCTGCGCCGAATTGTGCGACGCCCTGCGCGAGCGCCATGACAGCGGCGAGATCCTGAGCTACCTGCAGGCCCACCAGGTGTTCCTGGTGCCGCTCGACGAGCATGGGCTGTGGTTCCGCTATCACCACCTGTTCTCCGACCTGCTGCGCAGCCGGCAGGCCAGCGAGCCGCTGGCGGGGCTGCACCTGCGCGCCTGCCGCTGGTTCGAAGGGCAGGGTCTGCTGGACGAGGCGGTGGAGCAGGCCCTGCGCGCGGGCCATCTGGACGTGGCGGCGGACCTGGTACAGAGCCTGTCCGAGGAGCAACTGCTGGCGGAGCAGAATGTCGGCATGCTGCTGCGCTGGAAGATGGACCTGCCCGACAGCCTGTTGATCAGCACGCCCAGGCTGATCGTCCTGTACAGCTGGGCCCTGGGGTTGGCCTGCCAACTGGACGCCGCCGAGGAGCTGGCGGCCTACCTGAGCCGCTTCCTGCCCGCGCCGTCGGCCACCGCGCAGAAGTCGATGCTGGCCCAATGGTTGGCCCTGAGCGGGGTCATTGCCCGTGGCCGCGGCGATCGGGAGCGGACACTCGCTTACTGTGGCGAAGCGCTGCAGAGCCTGCCGAACAAACGCTACGGCCAGCGCCTGGTGTGCCTGTCGACCTTGTCGAACCTGGCCATCGCCGATGGCGATTTCTGGCGGGCGCGGGGCTGGAACCGCGAAGCACTCGAATTGGCGCAACGGGTCGGCAACCCGCTGTTCGAAGCCCTGGCCCATTACGATCGGGCGCGGGTACTGCACGCCCGCGGCGAGGTGCTGCGCGCCCTGGACGAAGTGCGCCAGGGATTGCAGCGGTTGCAGGGCCTTTCGGGGCAACGCCTGTATGCCGTGCGCGCGCGCCTGACCCTGTACGAGGGCTACTTGCTGGCGGCCCGCCTGCACTGTGCCCAGGGCCGTGCGCGCTTGCGCGCCGGGCTCAGCGAGGCGCGCAGCTGCCGCGACATCAGCGTCCTGATCGGGCATTGCGTGATCGCCTCGCTGGACGGTCGCGAAGGGCGTTTTGCCGAGGCGTTCTCGGAACTGGCCGAGGCGGAGCGGCTGATGCATATCTGGGATGTGCCGCCGATCTTCTACCTGGCCATGATTACCCTGGTGAAGTGCGAGCTCTGGTTGGCCCAGGGCCGAACGGACCTGGCCGAGTCCTGGCTGCTGCGCCTGGGGCAGACCTACGGTGGCGAGCAGCCTGCGGCCGCGCCGGAGTTCCACCCGCTGTTGCCGCTGCACATCGAATTGCAGCAGGCCTTGCTGGAACGGGTGCTGGCCCGCCCCGGTGATGCCGAAGCGCGGTTGCGCACGCTGGTCGAGCGGGGCCAGGCCAGCGGTGGCATGACGCTGGTGGTCAGCGCGCAGTGCCAATTGATCGCTCTGCTGCTGGCCGAGGGGCGTGACGCCGAAGCGGCCAGGTTGCTCGCACCTGCCCTGGAAGCGGCCCAGGGCGGTGCCCTGCAGGCCTTCCAACGCTTGATCGAAGAGCAGCCACACTGGCTGCGCGAGCAGTTGACGGGGCGTGTGGCCTGCCCGGCGCAGAGCGATCTGCTGGCCCATCTGCCGCAGGCCCTGGCTACCGGCGGCGGTGCCACCGAGGCCCTGAGCGGCCGCGAGTTTGCGGTCCTGGAACTGATCGCCCAGGGCTGCTCCAACCAGCAGATCAGCGAGCGCCTGTTCATCTCCCTGCACACGGTCAAGACCCACGCCAGCCATATCAACAGCAAGCTCGGTGTCGAGCGCCGCACCCAGGCGGTGGCCAGGGCCAAGTCCCTTGGCTTGCTGGTCTAGTGGCTTGGGGCGAGGTCGGCCGTTAAGATAATGGCTTTAGGCCATCATTCGGCGTTACCTTTCCGGGCTCATCTTTCCCGAACCGCTGCCGATACAGACCTCGGCGGTATGCATCGCCACGCGCCACTTCCCCACTTTTTTCAATACAGGTCGTGTTGATGCTGCAGTATGGGCAAAAAAGCTTTCTGATCGTCGACGACTTCACCGACTTCCGCACCTCGACCCGCTCGATGCTTCGCGAGCTGGGCGTGCGCGACGTCGACACCGCCGACAGTGGCGAACAGGCGCTGCGCATGTGCGGGCAGAAGCGCTATGACTTCATTCTCCAGGACTTTCACCTGGGGGACGGCAAGAAGAACGGCCAGCAGGTGCTCGAGGACCTGATCCTCGACAAGCTGATCAGCCATGAATGCGTGTTCATCATGGTTACCGCCGAAAGCAGCCAGTCGATCGTGCTCAGTGCCATTGAGCACGAACCCGACGCTTACCTGACCAAACCCTTCAACCGGGTCGGCCTGGCCCAGCGCCTGGAGAAGCTGACCCAGCGCAAGACGCTGCTCAAGCCCATTCTCCAAGCCCTTGATCGCGGGCGCCCGGCCGAAGTGCTCGCCGCTTGCGCCGAGCTGTGCAAGAAGGACCCGCGCTTCGCCCCGCTGTGCCTGCGCTATCGCGCCGACGCCCTGCGCGACCTCAATCGCTTCGAGGAGCTGGAGAAGTTCCTCAAGAACATCCTCGCCAGCCGCCCACAGCCCTGGGTCTACGCCGCGCTCGGCAGCCTATTGCACAAGCGCGGGCAGAATGCCCAGGCCCAGGGTGTCTACGAGCAGGCCCTCAAGGCCTTCCCGATCATGCCCAACCTTTACGATGGCATGGCCGAGGTGCTGGTGGCCCAGGGCGAGACCCGGCGTGCCCAGCACATGCTCGAGGAGGCGGTGCGTCTGTCGCCGCTCGCCGTGCGCCGCCAGGCCGCGCTGGGCAAGCTGGCGCTGGACAACGCCGACTTCGAGAGTGCCTCCAAGGCCTTTCGCCATGCGGTGAACCAGGGGCAGAGTTCGCGCTACAAGGACGCCGAGAGTAATCTGGGGCTGGTCCAGGCGTTGATGAACAAGAACAGCGGCAACGGTCTCGATGCCCGTACCCGGGTTGAGATCAACACCGTGCTCAGCGAGGTGGCCAAGGAAAACGTCGAGGACCAGGGCCTGCAGGTGCGCGCGCGCCTGATGAAGGCCGCCAGCCTGCAGCAGGCCGGCGACCCGGAAACCGCCGCCAAGCTCACCGAGCAGGCCATGCAGCGCCTGGAGAAGATGGACCAGTTCTTCTCCGTGGAGGCGGCGCTGACGGTGGCCAAGCAGTTGCAGCAACTTGGCCAGGATACGGCGGGTACCTCGATTCTCAAGGGTTGCGTGGAAACCTACGGCGACGACCCCAAGGTCATGCAGAGCGTCGCCAAGCTCACCGACGACCCGCTGGTGCTGGGGGCGGTGACCGAAGCCGTGGACCTCAACCGCCAGGGCGTGCGCAGCTACCAGGGCGGCCAGCTCAACGAAGCGCTGGGCATGTTCCGCAAGGCGTTGTCGCTGCAGCCGAAGAACATCAGCATCGCCCTGAACACCGCCCAGGCGCTGCTGCGCATCGGTGGCGAGACGCCACCGCCGGCGCTGATGCAAGAGTGTCGCGACTGCCTCACCAGCGTGGCCGGTATTCCCGCCAGCGACAGTCGCTATGACCGTTACCGCAAACTGCACATCCGGGTCTTCGGCGCATGAACCAGGACAACCAGGGGCTGGACTTCTCCACGGTGATCGCCTCCACCGTGCACGACCTGAAAAACTCCCTTTCGGCGCTCACCCACGCCCACAGCCAGTGGCTGGCGCGCCTGCCCGAAGAGTTGCGCGGCGGTATCGAGCAGGGCGTGGTGGAGCATGAACTCAGCCACCTGAACGGCATGCTCGTGCAGTTGCTGGGGCTGTACAAGCTGGGCGTCAACCAGTTGCCCATCTGCCCCGACTACCACGAACTGGACGACTTCATCGAGGCCCAGCTGGCGGCCCAGGAAGACGTGATCAAGCACCGCGACATCCTCGCCACCTGGCGTATCGAGACCGAAAGCCCGTTGGGTTTCTTCGACCGTGAGCTGGTCGCCTCGGTGGTGGCCAACGTGCTTACCAACGCCATCCGCTATGCTGGGCACGCCCTGCTGATCAGCATCGAGGAAGAGGGCGAGCAGTTGGTGATCAGTGTCAACGACGATGGCGCCGGTTATCCACAGCGCATGCTCGAGCGCCAGCACGACTACGTGCAGGGCATCGATTCGCAGAGCGGCAGTACCGGACTGGGGTTGTACTTCGCCGCGCGAATTGCCGCGCTGCATGAGCGCAACGGCGTGCGCGGGCGGATCGAGATCGCCAATGGCGGTACGCTGGGGGGCGGCTTGTTCCGCTTGTACCTGCCTTGAACCGCAGCACGGCGTTGGCCGCCGTGCCGCCTCAGGCGCGAAGGGGCTGCGAAATGGCCGGTGCAGCCATCACTCGGCTGCTGCGCCTTCGAGCAGTTCGGCCAGCGCATCCGGCTGGCTCTTGAACGCCCGGGCGAACACGTCGCGGTTCTTGGCCATGTAGATACCGGCTTCCTCGACTTGCTGTTCGCTCAGCGACGGTACGGCTTTGTGCAGTACCTCGGCCAGGCGTTCGGCCAGTTCGAGCATCTTGTCGTGACGGTCTGCTTCGGCCTTATCCATGAACAAGCGCTCCGGGTCGCGGCTGCTGCGGTACACCACTTCGACGGCCATTCATCACCTCTGTGCCTTTTTGCTGATGGGGTTGCGGATAACTGTATTTTTATACAGTACATCGCCAGGCCATCACCCTGCAACCGCAATGATGGCCCGGCAAACTGAAAATCAGCGTAGCCCACAGGTGCCCTGCGGCAATCGGCCGCCTTCCAAGACAGGGGCCGTGGCCCTTTAACTGCATGGCACAAGACCTTCAGCCGTATCTAGGAATCGAACATCGTGAACATCAAATGGGCAGAAAGACTGCGCAAGGGCCTGCACGGCTCCGCCGACTCGCTGGGCAACCTGTGCGTGGAAGCCTTCCACTACCTGGCGCTGTTCGGCATCGGCGCGATCACCGCCTATGCGGCGGTGGTGACCTTCCTGGACATGCTGGGCAAGGGCGGGGTCAGCGTCGATGACATCCTGCTGCTGTTCATCTACCTGGAACTGGGGGCGATGGTGGGGATCTACTTCAAGACCAACCACATGCCGATCCGCTTCCTGCTCTACGTGGCGATCACTGCATTGACCCGCCTGCTGATCGGCGACGTCTCGCACCACAAGGCACCGGATGTCGGGCTGCTGTACGTGTGTGGCGGCATCCTGCTGCTGGCCTTCGCCATCCTGGTGGTGCGCTACGCCTCCTACCGCTACCCGTCGACCAAGGCGCTGGATGCCAGCGGCAAGGAAGTGGACGAGAGCAAGTAGCCCTCAGTTGGCAATGCCGGCGGCGGGAAAGCGCTGTTCGCCATGCCAGGTGCGGGTCAGGGCCGCCAGCACCTCAAGTGGGTTCTGCCCCAGCTCGATGGCCAGGCCCAGGCGGATGCTGTCGATGACCCGCTGCAGGCGCACCGGATCGTTGCGCTGGGCCTGGCTGATCAGGCGCCTGGCGACCACGCCGCTGTCGTCGGACAGGGTCAGCATGATGCTGCCGTCCAGGCGCTCGATGCTCAGGTTGACCCGGTATTCGGGGGCGAAGGCGGCGCTGATCTGGTCGAAAGGGTTGTTCATGGTCGGTCCTGCACTGAATGACTGCAGGGGTTGACCGGGGCAAGGGTGGGTTGGTTCAGGCCCGCTGATCGGCACGCAATGAAAACGCCCGGCGCAAGGCCGGGCGTTTTCATTGGACACATTCGAGTGTCAGGCGTCTGGATCGCTCTGCTCCAGGATGGCGCGCTTGCTGCGCAGCTTACCGTAGAAGTGTTCCAGCGCGTGGTTCAGCTTGCTGGCGGCGCCATCGACGGCATGTTCCAGCGAAGTGGCGGTGTGGGTCACGGAAATCGGCTGGTGGCCTTTGGGGCGAGCCTCCATCTGGCAGCGTTTGTCGTGCGGTCCGGGCTTGGCGCCGTTGTCGTCGCGCAAGTGGACTTCGATACGGGTGAGGTCGTCCTCGTAACGTTCGAGGCTGCTCTGCAGTGTGCTGCGGACCCACTCGTTCAAGCGGACGTTGCCTTGGATCTGGTTGCTGCTGTTGACCTGGATTTGCATGATTCAATCCTTATTCAGCTTGCTCGCGAGAGGCGTGCCTAGGCCACTGAGGGCGTTGGGTTTTCTGCGCCTCTTGACTCTAAAGTCAGGCAACCGCCGGACGAATTCAAGCCCTTTTGCAAAATAAATTTCCTGTTGCAAATCGGCCCGCTCGCAGCGATACCTGCCGATCACTGCAATCAATGATGCTGTGACACGCACCTGGTGGCCCCTAAGCTCGGGCGCATCCATCTCATCCCTCGGGAGCGCCGCATGTCCAGCAACCCTCTGTTCCAGCCTTTCACCCTCGGCTCCCTCGACTTGCCGACCCGCGTGGTCATGGCGCCGATGACCCGTACCTTCTGCCCCGGCGGCGTGCCCCACGACGGCGTGGTCGAGTACTACCGCCGCCGTGCCGCCGCCGGTGTCGGCCTGATCATCACCGAGGGCACCACGGTCGGGCACAAGGCCGCCAACGGCTACCCCAACGTGCCGCGTTTCCACGGTGAGGATGCCCTGGCCGGCTGGAAGCGCGTGGTCGAGGCCGTGCATGCCGAGGGCGGGCGCATCGTGCCGCAGCTGTGGCACGTGGGCAGTGTGCGCCGCCTGGGTACCGAGCCGGACGCCGCGGTTCCGGGCTATGGCCCGAGCGGCAAGGAAAAGGACGGCCAGGTGCTGCTCCACGGCATGAGCCGGGAGGATATCCGCGAGGTGATCGCCGCCTTCGCCCAGGCGGCGCGCGATGCCCAGGCCATCGGCATGGACGGCGTGGAGATCCATGGCGCTCACGGCTACCTGATCGACCAGTTCTTCTGGGACGCCAGCAATCGTCGCGATGACGAGTACGGCGGTGACCTGGCCGGGCGCTCGCGTTTCGCCATCGAACTGATCCAGGCCGTGCGCGCGGCCGTCGGCCCGGACTTTCCGATCATCCTGCGTTTCTCGCAATGGAAGCAGCAGGACTACAGCGCGCGCCTGGTGCAAACCCCCGAGGCCCTGGCAGCGTTCCTCAAGCCCTTGTCCGAGGCCGGCGTGGATATCTTCCACTGCTCCACCCGGCGCTTCTGGGAGCCGGAATTCGAGGGCAGCGAGCTGAACCTCGCCGGCTGGACCCGCCAGCTCACCGGCAAGCCGACCATCACCGTGGGCAGTGTCGGCCTGGACGGCGAGTTCCTGCAGTTCATGGTGGCCACCGACAAGGTGGCCAAGCCCGCCAGCCTCGAAGGGCTGTTGCGCCGCTTGCAGGACCAGGAGTTCGACCTGGTGGCCGTGGGCCGCGCCCTGCTGGTGGATGCCGAGTGGGCGCGCAAAGTGCGGGACGGGCGTGAGGACGATGTGCTGCCGTTCAGCCGTGAGGCGCTGACGACCCTGGCTTGATCACCAGCGGCGGGGCCTGTTCGCGGGCAGCATGCGGCTCGCGGCAGGCGCCGTACAAGTAGCCCTCGAACTGCTCGACGATCGCCAGCCAGCCCTGGCGGCTGGCGTGTTGGCGGGCATTGAGGCGCACCCGGCGCAGGGTTTCGCCTTCCTCCAGCAACCAGCAGGCGGCGTCGATGAACGCCGCCTGGTCCCCCGGCATGGCCAGGGCGCCGCTGTGGCCGTGGCGGATATGCTGGGCGGCGGCGGCCTCGTCGTAGGCGACCACGGCCAGGCCCGAGGCGAGCGCCTCGAGCACGACGTTGCCGAAGGTTTCGGTCAGGCTCGGGAACAGGAACAGGTCGCTGCTGGCGTAGTGCTCGGCCAGCACCTCGCCGCGCTGTGCGCCACAGAACATGGCATTGGGCAGTTGCTGTTCGAGCTGGCCACGCATCGGGCCATCGCCGACGATCACCAGGCGCAGCCGCCGCTGCGGATAGGCCTTGCCCAGGGCCTCCATGCAAGGGCGCAGCAGGGCCAGGTTCTTCTCTGCGGCCAGGCGCCCGACATGCAGCACGGCAATGTCATCCACACCCAGCCCCCACTGCTCGCGCAGGGCCTGACTGCGCCGTGCCGGGTTGAACAGGCTGGCGTCGACCCCGCGGGCCATCAGGCCGAGCCGTTCGAAGCCGCGGCGCTCCAGCTCCAGGCGCTGGCTGGCGCTGGGCACCAGGGTGATGGCGGTGCGCCGGTGGAACCAGCGCAGGTAGTGGGTGAGCAGTCGTGACAGCAGGCCCAGGCCGTATTGTCCCGAATACTGCGGGAAGTTGGTGTGAAAGCCGCTGACCACCGCCACGCCCAGGCGCCGGGCGGCGCGCAGGGCGCTCAGGCCCAACGGGCCTTCGGTGGCGATGTACAGCACATCCGGGCGTTGCCGGCGCCAGCGGCGCCACAGCTTGTGCATCGACACCTCGCCCCACTGCAGGCCAGGGTAGCCCGGCAATGGCCAACCCCGGCACAGCAGCAGGGTCTCGTCGTTGCCGGTCCCGTTGTCGGTGGCCTGGCGCGGGCGGATCAGCTCCACCTGGTGGCCGCGCAGGCGCAGCCCTTCGCTGAGGCGGCCAAGGGTGTTGGCCACGCCATTGATCTCGGGTGGGAAGGTTTCGCTGACCAGGGTGATACGCAGGGACGGTGTGCTCATGGGGAAAAGTCTGGGCCGCCCCCGTTGCGCCCATGTGACGTCTTTGTGACGTGCGTATGACGCCTGATTTCCGGCACTTGCACCCGTTTGAATATTTCCTTGCAACGCACTCAAGAACTCTTGTCACGCAGCCGATGCAGAGGCATTCGACTACAGGAATTCGCTCCGGGAGAGCGGCCATGTTCAACAGCAAACTGAAGAAAGAAATCCAGCAACTGCGCGAAGAGCTGATGTCCATCGAGCAGGTCAAGAACAGCCTCGACAGCGAGATGCTGGTGCTCCAGCTCGACCCCCAGGGGCGCATCGAGTCGGTAAACAACAACTTCGAGGCCGAGATGGGCTATCGCGCCGAGCAACTGATCGGGCGCAACATCGAAGAGATCGTGCCGGCGCATGTGAAGAAGCTCGATTTCTACCAGCGCATGAAGCACGCCATCACCCGTAGCGAGCACCTCAACGGCGCCTTCCGTCTGCTGCGCGGCAACGGTGACGAGGCCTGGCTGCGTTCGATCCTGCAACCGGTCAAGGACAGCCAGGGGCGTATCAAGTACTTCTCCCTGCACTCCAGCGACCTGACCCGCACCATCGAGACTTCCCGCGAGCACGAGAGCCTGATCAAGGCGCTGATGCGCTCCACCGCGGTGATCGAGTTCAACCTCGAAGGCCAGGTGCTGACCGCCAACGACCGTTTCCTGCAGACCATGGGCTACAGCCTGGAGCAGATCCGTGGCAAGTATCACCGGATTTTCTGCGAGCCGGAGGAGGCCAACTCGGCGGCCTACCAGGAGTTCTGGAACCGGCTGCGTCGCGGTGAGTTCGTCGCCGAGCGTTTCAAGCGCATCGATGCCCATGGCCGCGTGGTCTGGCTGGAGGCTTCGTACAACCCGATCATCGACGCCCATGACGTGCTGTACAAGGTGGTCAAGTTCGCCACCGTGATCACCGATCAGGTCAACCAGGAGCTGGCCGTGGCCCAGGCCGCCGACATCGCCTACACCACCTCGCTGGAGACCGACGACAGCGCGCGCAAGGCCACCGACGTGGTGACCCAGACCGTCGAGGTGATGCGCGGCCTGGAAGGTTCGATGCAGGACGCCGCCGATGGCATCCAGGCGCTGGACAAGCAGTCGAAGGTGATCGGCGCGATCATCAAGACCATCAGCGACATCGCCGGGCAGACCAACCTGCTGGCGCTCAACGCCGCCATTGAGGCCGCCCGCGCCGGCGAGCAGGGGCGTGGCTTTGCCGTGGTGGCCGACGAAGTGCGCCAGCTGGCCTCGCGCACCAGCAGCGCCACCGAGGAGATCGCCAAGGTGGTGCAGCAGAACGAACAGCTGGCCCAGGCCGCGGTGGACATCATCGACACCAGCAAGCGTCAGGCCGAGCAGGGCCTGGCCCTGGCCGCCGATACTGGCGGGGTGATCGTCGAGATCCAGGAAGGGGCGAAGAAGGTGGTGGATGCGGTGGGGCAGTTTTCCAGCCAGTTGAGCCACTGATTGGCTTCACACCGCCTGTGTAGGAGCGGCCTTGTGCCGCGAAAGGGCCGCAAAGCGGCCCCGGCGATCTCAGCTTGACGCATGAACCCTGGGGCGCTTCGCACCCTTTCGCGGCACAAGGCCGCTCCTACAGGATTGTGGGCGCTCAGGTGCGCTCACGCACCCAGAACAGCGTCGCCCCGGCCACCGCCGCCGGCATCATCAGCACGTTGACCCCCGGAATCATCAACGCGAGATAAGTGATCCCGCCAAAGCCCATCGACTGCCAGCGCTTCTGCCGCAGCCAGGCGAGCATGTCCTGCCAGCTCATCTTGTTGTTGTCCGCCGGGTAGTCGATGTACTGGATGGCCATCATCCAGATGCCGAACACCAACCACAGCGGCGCGGCGATCACGTTCACCACCGGGATGAACGAGAGGATGAACAGGCCGATGGCCCGCGGCAGGAAATAGCCCAGCTTGCGCATCTCGCGGCTGAGGGTGCGTGGCACCATGGCTACCAGCTCGGCCCAGCTGAAGGGCGGGAAGTTGTCCTGGCCACGCACCACCACCTCGACCTTTTCCGCCAGGAAACCGTTGAACGGCGCGGCGATGATGTTGGCCAGCAGGGTGAAGGTGAAGAACACCATCAACAGCACCAGGGCGACGAACAGCGGCCACAGGATGTAGGTGAGGAAACTCAGCCAGTCGGGCAGGGTGGGCATCAGCGTATCGACCCACAGGCTGAACTGATGGCCGGCGAAGTAGATCAGGCCGCCGAACAGCAGCAGGTTGACCGCCAGGGGCAGCAGCACGAACAGGCGCAGGTTCGGGCTCAGGACCAGTTTCAGGCCCTCGCGCAGGTACTGGGGGCCGGACAGGACGGGGGCTTGCATCGGAATGCTCCGCTTGAGGAAAACGCGCTGACCTTACCGAGTTTGGCGCGCCGACGGAAGGAGCCGCACCTCTGGGAAACGGCGTGTAACAAAGCACTGGGACAATGGTTTTCGGATAGAGACTGTCTATAAGGTGGATTGTCGAAGGATATTTCCTTAATCTCTGCGGCCTCGCTACAGTGCGCTCAACTTTTTCGGTTTTGGACCAACGCGTTGTAGCCTTCCCCAAGTGCTGCGTGGGTCCCTTTTAATTCCAGCTGGCGCAACCGGCACCTAGATGCTGGACCCGTGCGGCCCGCTCGACAGGAGTTCGACATGTCTGAAGTACGTCATTCGCGCGTCATCATTCTCGGTTCCGGCCCTGCCGGTTACAGCGCCGCGGTATATGCCGCCCGCGCCAACCTCAAGCCGCTGCTGATCACCGGCATGCAGGCCGGCGGCCAGTTGACCACCACCACCGAAGTCGACAACTGGCCGGGCGACCCCCACGGCCTGACCGGCCCGGCCCTGATGCAGCGTATGCAGGAGCACGCCGAGCGCTTCGAGACCGAGATCGTCTTCGACCATATCAACGCCGTCGACCTGGCCAACAAGCCGTTCACCCTGCAGGGTGACAGCGGCACCTACACCTGCGACGCGCTGATCGTCGCCACCGGTGCCAGCGCCCGCTACCTGGGCCTGCCGTCGGAAGAGACCTTCATGGGCAAGGGCGTTTCGGCCTGCGCCACCTGCGACGGTTTCTTCTACCGCAACAAGCCGGTCGCCGTGGTCGGTGGCGGCAACACCGCAGTGGAAGAAGCACTGTACCTGGCCAACATCGCCAGCAAGGTGACCCTGGTCCACCGCCGCGACACCTTCCGCGCCGAGAAGATCCTGATCGACAAGCTGCACGCCCGTGTCGCCGAAGGCAAGATCGAGCTCAAGCTCAACGCCACCCTGGACGAAGTGCTGGGTGACAACATGGGCGTGACCGGTGCGCGCCTGAAGAACAACGACGGCAGCTTCGACGAAATCAAGGTCGACGGCGTGTTCATCGCCATCGGTCACACCCCGAACACCTCGCTGTTCGAAGGCCAGCTGACCTTGAAGGACGGCTACCTGGTGGTCCACGGCGGCCGTGAAGGCAATGCCACCGCCACCAACGTCGAGGGCGTGTTCGCCGCCGGCGACGTGGCCGACCACGTCTACCGCCAGGCCATCACCTCGGCCGGCGCCGGCTGCATGGCGGCCCTGGACGTCGAGCGCTACCTGGACGGCCTGGCCAACGCCTGAGTCGGTACCACAGCATGAAAAAACCGGCCCTCTGGCCGGTTTTTTCATGCCTTGAATCTGTTGTGCCTTGACTGGCCTCTTCGCGGGTAAACCCGCTCCCACAGGGGGCACCGCATTTCTGTGGGCGCGGGTTTACCCGCGAAGAGGCCAGTCAAGGCGCCAAGTCTCTTAAAGGCTCAGGCGCATCGACAGGTCCACCGCCTTCACATCCTTGGTCATCGCGCCGATGGAGATGTAGTCCACCCCCGTCTCGGCGATCACCCGCAGGGTGGTCTCGTTGACGCCGCCGCTGGCCTCCAGCTTGGCCTTGCCGGCGGTGATGCGCACCGCTTCGCGCATCTCGTCCAGGGTCAGCTCGTCGAGCATGACGATATCGGCCCCGGCCGCCAGCGCCTGGCGCAGTTCGTCCAGGCTTTCCACCTCGATCTCCACCGGCTTGCCCGGAGCGATGCGGTGCGCCGCCGCCACGGCCTCGGCCACGCCACCGCTGGCGGCGATATGGTTTTCCTTGATCAGGAAGGCGTCGTACAGGCCGATGCGATGGTTGTGGCAGCCGCCGCAGGTGACCGCGTACTTCTGCGCCAGGCGCAGGCCGGGCAGGGTCTTGCGGGTGTCGAGCAGACGCACCTGGGTGCCTTCCACCAGGTCGGCCAGGAAGCGCGCGCGGGTGGCCACGCCCGAGAGCATCTGCAGGAAGTTCAGCGCCGAGCGTTCGCCGCTGAGCAGCGAGCGCGCCGGGCCTTCGAGGTGGAACAGCACCTGGTTGGCCGTGGCCCGCTCGCCGTCGGCCACCTGCCAGTGCACCGCCACCCGTGGGTCGAGCTGGCGGAATACCGTATCGACCCAGGCGGTGCCGGCGATCACGCAGTCCTCGCGGGTGATGATGGTCGCCTTGGCCAGGCGCTCGGCCGGGATCAGCTGGGCGGTGATGTCGCCGCTGCCGATGTCCTCGAGCAGCGCGCGGCGCACGTTGGCTTCGATTTCGGCAGTCAGGTCGGCGAGGCGTAGGTTCGGCATGGTCGGCTCCACAAGCTAGGTGCCGGCGATTATAGGGCAGGGGGGCTGCGTGTACAGCTGCCGGGCCGATGACCTTTGGTCAGGCGGTTTGAGCATTCTTGCGAACGCACTGTCAGTTGAGGCGTGCGAAAGGCGTGCTGGCAGCTATCAGTGTTTTCACTGATAATAGCGCCCAGTATTTGGCGTCATAGCTTTGACGATTCCCTTCCAGTCGAACAACGTAACATCCAGCAAGGAGTCCGGGATGCATGATGAAGGCAAGGTGGTGCCCCTGGCGGCTGCCATCGACCGGGGTGCGCGCGCGCCCTCGCCATGCCTTCCCGTGCTGCTCCTGCAGGTGCGCGACAAGGCTGCCCTGCAATTGCGCCAGGGCTTGCAGGCGCTGTTCGACAATGCCGACGACACCCTGTTCGAAATGGCCGACAAGGCCAGTGGTCGCCTCGATCAGAACCTCTACTTCGAAGCCATGCGCGACCTGCGCCTCAAGCGCAAGAGTATTGAACGAGGTTTCCTCGACACCTTCTACGAGGCCTTCGCCCGCATTGGCCAGGGCGACGGGCTCGAGTCCCTGGTCAGGGCGCAGACACAGGACAAGCCGTCGCTGGAGCGCTCGGTGGCCGTGCAGGCCATGGTCGATCGGGTGCTGTCCCGCGACGGCTTCCTGTTGGAGCAGTTGAACCTGCGCTTCTCCACGCTGCTGGAGTTGCCGCTGGCCAGCGCAGGCAATCCCCTGGGCCCCGGCAACCTGTGTGGCTATTTCCTGGACGCCGGGCGCAACCTGGGAGTCGGCGCCCGCGTCAAGATGGTGCTGCTCAAGCTGTTCGAGCGCTACGTGCTGCGCGACCTCGACCTGCTCTACGGCGAGGCCAGCCAGTTGCTCGCCAGCGCCGGTGTACTGCCGCAGCTGATGCCCGCCCCGCGGCGCCGCGCCGAGGACCGGCGCAGCATCGCCCGGCGCGTCCCGGCCAGCCCGGCGCTGGGCGGCTTGTCCGACTCCGCCGGCCAGGCGTTCTTCGCCTCGGTGCAGACGCTGCTGGCGCCGGTGCGCGGGCGTGTCGCGCCGCGGTTGCAGGCGGCCGGATCCGCGCAGCCGACCAGCACCGGCGACCTGCTGCGTCTGCTCACCCACCTGCAGCACTATGTGCCGGCCCCCGGCGAGCCGGATGACTTCAACCTCGGCCAGCAGCTGGAGCAGTTGTTGCTGCGGGTCAGCGTGCGCAGCGGTACGCGGCGGCGGATTGCCACCGACGACGAGGACACGATCAACCTGGTCGACCTGCTGTTCACCTACATCCAGGGCGACGACAACCTGCCGGCCAGCCTGCGGGCGCTGATCGCCCGCCTGCATATCCCGGTGCTCAAGGTCGCACTGATCGACAAGGGCATGTTCAGCCGCGCCAGCCACCCGGCGCGCCGTCTGCTCAACGAGATCGCCGCCGTGGCCATCGGCTGGGAGAGCGATGCCGAGGGGCTGCGCGACAGCTTGCACCTGCGGGTCGAGCGCATCGTCCAGCGCCTGCTCAATGACTTTTCCGACGACTGTGCAGTGTTCAACGAACTGCTCGATGAGTTTCTCGCCTTCAGCCAGGACGAGCGCCGGCGCAACGAACTCCTCGAACAGCGCACCCGCGACGCCGAGGAGGGGCGTGCCCGTGCCTTGCAGGCCCGACAGCGGGTACAGCAGGAGTTGAACGACCGCCTGCATGGCCGGGTACTGCCGCAGGTGGTGGTGCAGATGCTGGTGCAGTCCTGGAGCCAGGTGCTGCTGCTGGCCTGGCTGAAGCAGGGCGAGGCCTCGGCGGCCTGGGCCGATGCCCTGGCGACGGTGGACGACCTGCTGGTCAGCATTGCCCCGTACCGTGAGCCGCAGCGCCTGCTGGAGCAGGTGCCGGGCCTGCTCAAGGCCTTGCGCGACGGCCTGGCGGGGGTGGCGCTGGACTCTGCTGCCACTCGTGATTTCTTCCTGCAACTGGAAAAACTGCACCTGCGTGCCTGCGGTGGCACGCCGGAGCCGGACGCCGCATTGGATGAAGTGTGGCTGGAGGAGGCTATCGTGCTGGCGGTCAGCGACGAGTCCGCCCTTGCCCCTGGCCTGCCGCTCGATGACCAGGAGCCGGCATTGCGCCAGGTGCAGCGCCTGCAGGTCGGCACCTGGGTCGAAGTGATGGACGACGACGAGCCGCTGCGTTGCAAGCTGGTGGCGCGCATCGACAGCAATGATCGCCTGGTCTTCACCAACCGCACCGGCATGAAGGTGCGCGAATGGAACCGCATGGGCCTGGCCCTGGCGCTGCGCCGTGGCGAGGTGCGCCTGCTGGACGACGGCCTGCTGTTCGAGCGGGCGCTGGAAGCAGTGCTGGAGCAGTTGCGCGGGCAGCAGGCCCAACAGAGCTGAATTTCCCTACACAATCATTTACATGCAAGCACCGGCCGGCCACGGCATACTGGGCACCTGTCTCGGGCGTCATTTCAGGATCTGCACCATGCAATTGGACCGTGCGACCGGCTGGTTCAGCGGCGTCAGCCACTGCCCCTCGCCGAACTTCAACGCCCGCCCCGAGGGCGAGGCCATCGCGCTGCTGGTCATCCACAACATCAGCCTGCCACCGGCCTGCTTCGGCACCGGCAAGGTGCAGCAGTTCTTCCAGAACCGCCTGGACCCGAACGAGCATCCTTATTTCGCCAGCATCAACCACCTGACCGTCTCGGCGCACCTGTTCGTCGAGCGCGATGGCGCGGTGACCCAGTTCGTTTCGTTGCTCGACCGCGCCTGGCATGCCGGCGTGTCGCGCTTCGGCGAGCGCGAGGGCTGCAACGATTTTTCCATCGGCATCGAACTGGAGGGCACCGACGAGCTGCCCTACACCGATGCCCAGTACGCCACCCTGGAGCGCCTGACCCGCGAGATCCGCGCAGCCTGGCCTGTGATCGACGCCCAGCGCATCTGTGGCCACAGCGACATCGCCCCGCAGCGCAAGACCGATCCGGGCCCGGCCTTCGACTGGCCGCGCTACCGGGCCGCGCTGCAACGCAACGAGGACAAGGCATGAGTTTTCTGGTGTTGGTGCTGGCGCTGTGGGTCGAGAAGTTCTCGGCACTGCGCCAGCGGTTGCAGCGCGACGGCTTCTACCTGGGCGAGCTGGTGCGCCTGGAGCGCAGCGGCAAGGTCCACCCGTGGTGGACGCTGGGCATCCTGGTCCTGGCGCCGGTGGTGTTGCTCGTGCTGCTGTTGCATGTGCTGGAGCCGGTGGCCTACGGTCTGCTGGCGTTGCCGGTGCACCTGCTGGTGCTGGTCTACAGCCTCGGCCGAGGCGATGTGAAGGCGGCGCTCGGGCCGTTTCGCGACGCCTGGCGCCGCGGTGACGACCAGGCTGCGCTGCATGTGGCCGAACGCGACCTGGGGCTGGCTGCCGACGATGCCCAGAGCCTGATCAAGCGGGTCCAGGGCCACCTGCTGTGGCAGGCCTACCAGAGCTTCTTCGCGGTGATCTTCTGGTACTTCCTGCTCGGCCCGGGGGCGGCGCTGGCCTACCGCCT
Organism: Pseudomonas sp. RtIB026; assembly: GCF_016861355.2. NCBI lineage: Bacteria > Pseudomonadati > Pseudomonadota > Gammaproteobacteria > Pseudomonadales > Pseudomonadaceae > Pseudomonas > Pseudomonas sp. RtIB026. Next base: position 1,682,047 of record NZ_AP023348.2, read on the forward strand.
GCTGGCGCTGACCATGGACCACAGCCGCCAGCCGGCGCTGCAAACCCTGGCCGGGCAATTGCGTCATGCCATGGACTGGCTGCCGGTGCGGGTGATGACGGTGAGCTTTGCCCTGGTCGGCAACTTCGTCGCGGTGACCCGGGTGATGTTGCACGAGCTGCTCGACTGGCATGTCAGCGCCGGGCACCTGGTGGCTAAAGTCGGCCGGGTGGCCGACGATATTCCCGAGGAGGAAGACCGCCAGCGTGGCCTGGAGCGCCTGGACAGCCTGTGGGAGCTGCTGCTGCGCTGCGCCGTGTTGTGGTATGCCTGCTTCGCCCTGTGGACCGTGCTGGTCTGAAAACTTTCATCACCTTCTTGTAGGAGCGGCTTCAGCCGCGATCACCCGCGAAGCGGGTGCCAGACTCCGCGGTGCCCGCATCGCGGCTAAAGCCGCTCCTACCGAACCGCGCTTAACCATAAGTTACAAACCTTGATTCCAATCTGCGCTATACAAAGCCACTGGCCCTAGATGGCCTTGTGCTACCCCGCAGAACAACAAGAATTCAAGGAGGTGACCTGTGAAGCGTCTGCTCTATCCGGCCATCGCACTGATGAACCGGCTGAGCTTCGGCATGAAGTTCAGCCTGATCAGCGTCCTGTTCTTCCTGCCCATGCTGGTCACCAGTTTTTACCTGGTCCGCGACGCCTATAACCAGCTGCAGGCCACCCGCGGCGAACTGCAGGGGCTAGCGCCGCTGTCCGAAAGCCTGGCCTTGCGCGGCGATCTGGAGACCCTGGGCAACCTGCTGCAGATCAACGCTGTGCTGGGCCAGTCGGGCCAGGCTGGCGATGTGGAAAGCCGCATCGGTGCCCTGCAGGACAAGGTCCAGGCCCGGCTCGACGGCCTCAAGGGCAGCGACCCGGCGCTCGAGGCCAAGCGTGCCGAGCTGGCCGAGGCCTTTGCCCGCGCCCGTGAGGAAAGCTCGCTGCAGAACAAGGCGGCGCTGTTCGACAAGTTGCTGGCCCAGGCCCAGGTGCTGGGCAAGCTGGTCGCCAGCCAGTCGGGCTTGAACCAGGACAGCCAGGCTTCGGTGCGCCAGCTGAGCGAACTGGTCGGCAACGCCACGGCGCAGGTCACCCAGGCCCTGGGCGAAGGCCGGGCGATGGGCGCGGTGGCCCTCGGCCGCGGTTTCATGGATTCCTCGGGCAGCGCGCGCTTCGAAGACCTGCTGCAGCGCCTGGAGCGGCTGTCCGCCGACTATGCCATCCGTCTCGACGATGTCCTGGCCAGCGATGCCGGGCTCAGGGCCGCGCTGGCCAGCGATGCCCAGGCCAGCCAGGCCACGGTCAAGCAGGCCGCGACCCTGTTCGAGGACCAGGTGGTGGTGGCCGAGACCCTGGATGCGCCCTGGGCCGGCTTCTACCAGCAGACCAGCGACCTGATGGCGCAGACCTACCGCTTCAACGATGCCGTCCTTGCCCACCTGCACGGCCAGCTGGAGGAGCGCCTGGGCGAGCATCGCCTGCGCACGGTCGCGCTGGTCGCGGCCCTGGCCACGGTGTTCGCGCTGATCATCTATCTGTACGGCGGCTTCTACGTCTCCACCCGGGAAACCCTCGGCAACCTGGGCAACGCCATGGACAAGGTGGCCGCCGGCGACATGACCATCAGCTTCAAGGCCAACAGCCAGGACGAACTGGGCGAGTTGGGGCGTGGCTTCAACGAGACGGTACGGCGCATTCGCGGGCTGATCGAGCAGGTCGGCAAGACCGTGACCACGGTGGAGGAGCAGGCCGGGCAGGTGCTGTCGGTGTCGAGCCGCAGCAACCTGGCGGTCAGCGGCCAGCGCGAGCAGATCGAGCAGGTGGCCACGGCCATGAACCAGATGAGCGCCACCGCGCAGGAGGTTGCCCGCAGCGCCGCCCTGGCCGCCGAAGGCGCGCAGCGGGTCAACCACGAGAGCGCCTCGGGCCGCGACCTGGTGGCAAGCCAGCAGGGCAGCATCGCCCGCCTGGCCGGCGAGATCGACCAGAGCGTGGCGGCGGTGAACCAGCTGGCGGGCGACAGCCAGGCCATCGGCCGGGTGCTGGAAGTGATCCGCAGCATCGCCGAGCAGACCAACCTGCTGGCCCTCAACGCCGCCATCGAGGCAGCCCGGGCCGGCGAGCAGGGCAGGGGCTTCGCCGTGGTCGCCGACGAAGTGCGGACCCTGGCCAGGCGCACCCAGGACTCCACCGAAGAGATCGCGCAGATGATCCAGCGCCTGCAGGATGGCGTGGGCGCGGCGGTGCGGGTGATGGGCAGCAGCCACCAGATGGCCGCCGGTACCGTGGACGAGGCGCGCCAGGTGCAACAGGCCCTGGGCAATATCCTTGGCGCGGTGGGCGGGATCGTCGAGCAGAACCAGCAGATCGCCGCCGCCGTCGAGCAGCAGACCGCCGTGGCCCACGACATCGACCAGAACATCGTGGCGATCAACCGCGCGGCGCAGGACACCACCGAGGGCGCCTGCCAGACCGAGGACGCCAGCCGGGCGTTGTCGGCGCAGGTGGTGGAGCTCAAGCGGTTGATCGGGGCGTTCAGGGTCTGATCGAGGGCAGCGTGAATCCTGTGTAGGAGCGGCCTTGCGCCGCGAAAGGGCCGCAACGCGGCCCCAGCGATCTTTGCGTCAACACTGAAATCCTGGGGCTGCTACGCAGCCCTTTCCGGCCGGTCCGACGCCTCGGCAAGGCCGCTCCTACAGGGACCGCGTCGGTCTACCAGCCAAACACCTCGCAGGCATTGCGACTGCTGGCCTCGGCCAGCAGCCCCGGCTCGATCCCCATGACTTCGGCCAGCGCCCCGGCAATCTCGGGTAGATGCTCCGGGCTGTTGCGCTGCCCCGGGAACATCGCCGGCGCCATGTCCGGCGCGTCGGTCTCCAGTACCACGCTGTCCAGCGGTAGCCTTGGCAGGGTCTTGCGCAGGCGCAACGCCTGGGGCCAGGTGCCGGCACCGCCGAGTCCCAGCTTGAAGCCGAGCTTGATGTATTCCCGCGCCTCTTCGTAGCTGCCGGCAAAGGCATGGATGATCCCCGCCCGCGCCGGCTTGTAGCGCTTGAGCGTGGCGATTACCTGGGCGTGGCTGCGGCGCACGTGCAGCAGTGACGGCAGTTCGAAGTCGCAGGCCAGTTGCAGCTGGGCTTCGAACAATGCCTGCTGGCGCGTCGGGTCCAGTTCGGGCAGGTAGAAGTCCAGGCCGAACTCACCCACCGCGCACAGCCGCGGATCGCCGCGCAGGCGTTCCAGCCAGTCGCGCAGCTGTGCCAGGTGCTCGGGGCGGTGTTGCTCGAGGTAGATCGGGTGCAGTCCCAGTGCCGCATACACGCCTTGGTTGGCGCAGGCCAGGTCCCAGACCCGCTGGAAATTGTCCTGGTACACCCCCAGCACCACCACGCGCTCCACCCCGCGCGCCGCCGCGTTGGCCAGCAGGCGCGGGCGGTCGGCGTCGAAGTCGGGGAAGTCGAGGTGGGTGTGGGTGTCGATCAGGCGCATGTTCAGGCCTTGGCGATCCGTTGCTTGAAGGTGCGGCCGATGGCGTGCACGCCGGGCTCGTAGCGCTTGTCCTCGATGGCGGCCAGGGCCAGTTCCAGCGCGGTGGCGGCGATCAGGCCGTGCTGCTGGGCCATGGCGTTGACCGGCAGCGGCAGGAAATCGAGCAGCTGGTTGTCGCCGAAGGTGCCCAGTTGCAGCTCGCGGGATCCCTCAGGGCGCGCCTGGAGCGTGTCGAACACGCCTTGCAGCAGCACGTAGGAGGTGGTCACCAGGGCATCCGGCAGGCCGCCCAGCTCGTCGATCAGTTGCTGCATCAGGCGCTGGCCGCATTCACGGCTGAAGGCCTCGCCCTGGTAGCGGCGCACGTCGCCGTCGAAGCCTTGCAGGGCCTCGTCGAAGCCACCGGCGCGGGCCTGGCTCACCGACAGCTCGGGGCGCGCGCCAATCAGGGCGATGCTGCGCGGGCGGGTTTTCAAAAGGCTCTGGGCCAGCTGGCGGCTGGCGTCGCGGTCGTCGCTGATCACCGAGCAGAAATGCGCCGGGTCCAGGCGTCGGTCGATGGCGATCACCGGCAGGCCCTTGGCTTGCAGCTCACGGTAGCTGTCGTCTTCCGGCGGCAGGCAGCTGGCGACGAACAGTGCGTCGCAGCGGCGGGCGCGGAACAGCTGCTGCAACTGGCGTTCGCTGTCGGGCTGGTCGTCGCTGCTGGCGATCAGCAGTTGGTAGCCACGGGCACGGGCGCCTTGTTCCAGTTGCTTGGCGATGCGGGCGTAGCTGGGGTTCTCCAGATCCGGGAGAATGAAGCCCAGGGTGCGCGTGTGGCGGCTGCGCAGGCCGGCGGCCTGGGGGTTGGGCGTGAAGCCATGGGCCTCGACCACCGCACGCACGCGCTCGACGGTGCTGTTGCTGATGCGCTGTTGTTCGGCCTTGCCATTGATGACGTAGCTGGCGGTGGTCACGGACACACCGGCCAGACGGGCGATATCGCTGAGTTTCACCGAATTTTCCTTGTTGTTTCCGGGACTGGCCACGGGGCTGGACCGGCTAGTTTCACCCATCTACGGTCCCGCGCGCAGACGACCATTGTCGCAATTGTCCGACAGGATGGGGCTTTTTCGTTGGCAGATTATCGAGTAACGTGGCCACTTGGTCAGATTAAACGTTTCAGCAAAACGAAATTTCCTGCCTGGAAATGAGTATTCGCCCGTTGCGCTGATCGTTTTGGCGGCTTTTGCCGTCGAATTCCACAACAATACCTCGGTAGCCGACGGGGCTGCCGCAAAAGGAGAGGGTCATGCTCGAGCTTGCCGTGGAGCAGATTGCCATGGGCCAGCGTGCCGCCGAAAAGGGCGAGGCACTGGCGTTGCTGGCTGATCGACTGGTTGCCGATGGCCTGGTCGCCGAGGGCTACCTGGCGGGGCTGCAGGCCCGGGAGGCGCAGGGCTCGACCTTCCTCGGCCAGGGTATCGCCATTCCCCACGGCACGCCGCAGACCCGCGAGCTGGTGTTCGCCACCGGTGTGCGCCTGCTGCAGTTCCCCGATGGCGTGGACTGGGGCGACGGCCAGATCGTCTACCTGGCCATTGGCATCGCCGCCCGCTCCGATGAACACCTGCGTCTTCTACAACTGCTGACCCGCGCCCTGGGCGAAACCGACCTGGCCGAGGCTCTGCGCCGGGCCGGCAGCGCCGAGGCGCTGCTCAAGCTGCTGCAGGGCGCGCCACGTGAGCTGGCGCTGGATGCCCAGCTGGTCGGCCTTAACCTGGCGGCGGACGACTTCGACGAACTGGCCTGGCGCGGCGCCCGCCTGCTGCACCGCGCCGGCTGTGCCGACAGCGGCTTTGCCGCCGTGCTGCAGCAGACCGAGCCGCTGCCGCTGGGCGAAGGCCTGTGGTGGCTGCACAGTGAACGCGAGGTGCGTCAACCGGGCCTGGCCTTCGTCACTCCACAACAGCCACTGCGCTACCGCGACCAGCCGCTCAATGGCCTGTTCTGCCTGGCCAGCCTCGGCGCCGCCCACCAGGCGTTGCTCGAGCGTCTGTGCGAGGTGCTGATCGAGGGGCGCGGGCAGATGCTCTACCAGGCCACCAGTAGCCGCGCCGTGCTCGAAGTGCTCGGTGGCGAGGCGCCCGCCGACTGGCCCAGCGCCCGGGTGGTGCTGGCCAACGCCCATGGCCTGCATGCGCGTCCGGCCAAGGTGCTGGCGCAACTGGCCAAGGGCTTCGAGGGTGAGATCCGCATCCGCCTGCAAGACGGCGCCCAGCCCGCCGTCTCGGTGAAGAGCCTGAGCAAGCTGCTGAGCCTTGGCGCTCGCCGTGGCCAGGTGCTGGAGTTGATCGCCGAACCGGGCGTTGCCGCCGATGCCTTGCCGGTGCTGCTGGCCGCCATCGAGCAGGGGTTGGGCGAGGAGGTCGAGCCCTTGCCGCAAACGGCAGCAATGGAGCCGCCACCCATCGAAACCCTCCAGGCACCGGCGCCCGGCAGCACCCTGCAGGGTGTCGCAGCCGCGCCGGGCATCGCCAGTGGCCCGGCCCATGTGTGCGTCGAGCGCGAGATCGACTACCCGCTGCGCGGTGAGTCGCCCGGCCAGGAGCGGGCCAGGTTGCGAGCGGCCATCGACAAGGTGCACGCCGACCTGCAGGCCCTGGTGCAACGCAGCGACAAGGCCATCGGCGAAATTTTCATCACCCACCAGGAAATGCTGGCCGATCCGGCCCTGACCGATGACGTCGAGCTGCGCCTGGCCCAGGGCGAGAGCGCCGCCGCCGCGTGGATGGCAGTGATCGAGAACGCCGCCCGCCAGCAGGAGGCGCTGCACGATGCGCTGCTGGCCGAGCGCGCCGCCGACCTGCGCGATATCGGTCGCCGTGTGCTGGCCCAGTTGTGTGGCGTGCAGGCGGTGGTCGAGCCCGAGCAGCCCTACGTGCTGGTGATGGCCGAGGTGGGCCCATCCGATGTGGCGCGCCTGGACCCGGCGCGGGTCGCCGGCATCATCACCGCCCAGGGCGGCGCCACGGCCCACAGCGCCATCGTCGCCCGGGCCCTGGGCATCCCGGCGGTGGTCGGTGCCGGCGCGGCAGTGCTGCTGCTGGAGAGCGGCACGCCGCTGCTGCTCGATGGCCAGCGCGGGCAGGTCGAGGTCGCGCCGCCCGAGGCCCGCTTGCAACGGGCGCTGGCCGAGCGCGATGCCCGCGAGCGGCGCTTGCAGATCGCCTGGGCCAACCGCCATGAGCCGGCCCTGACCCGCGACGGCCACGCGGTCGAAGTGTTCGCCAACATCGGCGAAAGCAGTGGCATCGACAAGGTAGTGGAGCAGGGTGCCGAAGGCGTCGGCCTGCTGCGCACCGAGCTGATTTTCATGGCCCACCCGCAACTGCCCGATGTGGCCACCCAGGAGGCCGAGTACCGCCGGGTGCTCGACGGCCTGTGCGGACGCCCGCTGGTGGTGCGTACCCTCGATGTGGGCGGCGACAAGCCCTTGCCGTACTGGCCGATCGCGGCGGAAGAGAACCCGTTCCTCGGCGTGCGCGGCGTGCGTCTGACCCTGCAACGCCCGCAGGTGATGGAAGAGCAACTGCGGGCCCTGCTGCGCGCAGCGGACAATCGCCCGCTGCGCATCATGTTCCCCATGGTCGGCCAGCTCCATGAATGGCGCGCCGCCAAGGCCATGGTCGAGCGCCTGCGCCAGGAAATTCCGGTGGCCGGCCTGCAAGTGGGCATCATGGTCGAGGTACCGTCGGCCGCCCTGCTGGCGCCGCAGTTGGCCCGCGAGGTGGACTTCTTCAGCATCGGCACCAACGACCTGACCCAGTACACCCTGGCCATCGACCGTGGCCACCCAAGCCTCTCGGCCCAGGCCGACGGCCTGCACCCGGCGGTGCTCAATCTGATCGACATGACCGTGCGCGCCGCCCATGCCCAGGGCAAGTGGGTGGGCGTGTGCGGCGAGCTGGCGGCCGATCCGCAGGCCGTGGCCGTGCTGCTGGGCCTGGACGTGGACGAACTGAGCGTCGCCGCCCGCAGCATCCCTGAAGTCAAGGCACTGGTGCGCCAGGCCGACCTTTCGACGGCCCGCGCCCTGGCGCGCGAGGCCCTGCAACAAGACAGCGCCGAGGCAGTCCGGGCGCTGGTGGAGCGTTACTGATGGCCAAGATTCTCACCCTCACCCTCAACCCGGCGCTGGATATCACCATCAGCCTCGATCGCCTGCGCCCCGGCGCGGTCAACCGTAGCCAGGCCCAGCACAGCCATGCCGCCGGCAAGGGGCTGAACGTCGCCCAGGTGCTGGCCGACCTGGGCCACCGCGTGACCGTCGGCGGTTTTCTCGGGCTCGACAACCTGGCGCCGTTCGAGGCGCTGATTGCCTGGCGTGGGTTCGCCGACTGCTTCGTCCGTGTGCCCGGCGAGACCCGCAGCAACATCAAGCTGGTCGAGGCCGATGGCCAGGTCACCGATATCAACGGCCCCGGGCCTGAAGTCGACGAGGCCGCCCGCGACGCCTTGCTGCAACGTCTGGCCGAGGTGGCCCCGGGGCATGACGCCGTGGTGGTGGCCGGTAGCCTGCCGCGGGGGATCAGCCCCGAATGGCTGCGCGAGCTGCTGCTGATGCTCAAGTCGCAGGGATTGAAGGTGGCCCTGGACAGCAGCGGCGAGGCCTTGCGCGCCGGCCTCGAGGCCGCGCCCTGGCTGGTCAAGCCCAATACCGAGGAACTCGGCGAGGTGCTCGGGCAGCCTGTGCTTGACGCGGCCGGCCAGCGCGGCGCCGCGCAGCGCTTGCTGGCCAGCGGCGTCGAGCATGTGGTGGTGTCCCAGGGCGAGCAGGGCGTGACCTGGTTCGCCGCCGGCCTGGCGCTGCATGCGCAACCGTCGAAGGTGCGCATCGCCAGCACCGTCGGCGCCGGTGATTCCCTGGTCGCCGGCATGGTCCATGGCCTGCTCCAGGCCGAAGCGCCCGCCGCCACCTTGCGCCGCGCCACCGCCATCGCCGCCCAGGCGGTCACCCAGGTCGGCTTCGGCATCCACGATCGCGAGCAACTGGCCCTGCTGGAGGCCGCCGTGCACCTGGCAGAACAACAAGAAGAGGGCTGCTGATGAACATTGCCATTGTCACCGCCTGCCCCAACGGGCAGGTGTCCAGCGTGCTCAGCGCCCGCCTGTTGGCCGCCGTGGCCCAGCGTCGGGGCTGGAGCACCAGTGTCGAGGTGCAGGATGCCGAGCACCCCGAGCGTCGCCTGACTGCGGCGCAGATCCTTGATGCCGACTGGGTGCTGGTGGTCAGCACCGGGCCGATGGACCTGGCGCGCTTCGCGGGCAAGCGCCTGTACCAGAGCACGCCGGCCCAGGCACTGGCGGACCGCGAGGGGTTTCTTGACCAAGCCGCCGCCGAGGCGCGGGTACACGAGCCGGCGCCGGCCCCGCAGGGCAGCGCGCCGAAAATCGTCGCGGTGACCGCCTGCCCGACCGGCGTGGCCCACACCTTCATGGCCGCCGAAGCGCTGCAACAGGCCGCGCAGACCATGGGCTACCAGCTCACCGTGGAGACCCAGGGCTCGGTCGGCGCGCGCAACCCGCTGCCGGCCGAGGCCATCGCCGAAGCCGACGTGGTGCTGCTGGCCGCCGATATCGAAGTGCCGGCTGCGCGTTTCGCTGGCAAGCGCATCTACCGCTGCGGTACCGGCATCGCCCTCAAGCAGGCCCGCGCCACGCTGGACAAGGCTCTGGCCGAGGGCAAGGTGGAGGCTGCGGGGGATATGGCTGGCGCGGTGCAGCAGGCCGAGAAGACGGGCGTCTACAAGCACCTGCTGACCGGGGTGTCGTTCATGCTGCCGATGGTGGTGGCCGGCGGCCTGCTGATTGCCTTGTCGTTCGTGTTCGGCATCGAGGCCTACAAGGAGGCCGGCACGCTGCCCGCCGCGCTGATGCAGATTGGTGGTGAGGCGGCGTTCAAGCTGATGGTGCCGTTGCTCGCCGGCTACATCGCCTGGTCCATCGCCGACCGTCCGGGGCTGGCGCCCGGGATGATCGGCGGCTTGCTGGCGAGCACGCTGGGGGCGGGGTTCATTGGCGGCATCGTCGCCGGCTTCCTGGCCGGCTACAGCGCCAAGGCCATCGCCCGTTGGGTGCGCCTGCCCAGTAGCCTCGACGCGCTCAAGCCGATCCTTATCATCCCGCTACTGGCCAGCCTGTTCACCGGCCTGGTGATGATCTATGTGGTCGGCCAGCCCGTGGCCGCCATGCTCGAAGGGCTGACCCACTTCCTCGACAGCATGGGCACTACCAACGCCATCCTGCTCGGGCTGCTGCTCGGCGGCATGATGTGTGTGGACCTGGGCGGCCCGATCAACAAGGCCGCCTATGCGTTCTCGGTAGGGCTGCTGGCGTCGTCGAGCTACGCGCCGATGGCCGCGACCATGGCCGCCGGCATGGTGCCGCCGATCGGCCTGGGCATCGCCACCTTCCTGGCCCGACGCAAGTTCGCCCAGAGCGAGCGCGAGGCCGGCAAGGCCGCGCTGGCGCTGGGGCTGTGCTTCATCTCTGAAGGGGCGATCCCGTTCGCCGCCAAGGACCCGTTGCGGGTGATCCCGGCGAGCATCGCCGGTGGCGCGCTGACCGGGGCCTTGTCGATGTACTTCGGCTGCAAGCTGATGGCGCCCCATGGCGGCCTGTTCGTGCTGCTGATCCCCAACGCGATCAACCATGCGCTGCTGTACCTGCTGGCGATCGTGGCCGGCAGCCTGCTGACGGCGGTGGTGTATGCCGTGATCAAGAAGAGCGAACAGGTGGAGATGGTGGTGGCGCCGGCCAAGGGGTAGCCAGGCCCGGCGCAATCCCTGTAGGAGCGGCCTCGTGCCGCGAAAGGGGCGCGGAGCGGCCCCAGGATTTCAGCGTCATACACAGTGAATGGGGCTGCTGTGCAGCCCTTTCGCGGCACAAGGCCGCTCCTACAGAGAGGGCCGTCACCCCCGGGGCTTGCCCCGCAATGGCTTCAACAGATCGCCCAGCCCGTTGTGGTCGATCTCATGCATCAACGCCAGCAACGCGCCCAGCTCCCCGGGCGGGAAGCCCTTGCGGGCGAACCACGCCAGGTAATCGCCGGGCAGGTCGGCAATGATCCGCCCCTGGTACTTGCCGAAGGGCATGGTGCGGGTGACCAGCAGTTGCAGGGATTCGGGTTTCATCGGGCATCGGCCTGTGGCAGGTGAAGCGCGGACCATACTGCAAACTGCACGACGACCCAAGCGGCGATCATGCAGAACGCCGTTTTCAGGTTTTTTGTTTTTCATTTCAAGCTATTGATTTTAATGAATAATTTAATATTCATTCGCCTGGCACGAAGCCTGCTCCGGTAAAGGTGACTATCACCTGCCAAGGAGTTTGTTGCCATGAGCAATCCCAACAAAGACACGATCGATGTACTCAACGACCTGATCGAGTACAGCAAGGACGGTGAGAAAGGCTTCAAGACCTCCGCCGAGGATGTGAAGAACCCACAACTCAAAGCCTTCTTCGTGCAGCGCGCCAGCGAGTGCGCCAGTGCCGCGGCCGAGCTGCAGGGCGAGGTGCGCCGGCTGGGTGGTGACCCGGAGACCAGCACCAGCATCAGCGGCGACCTGCACCGCGGCTGGGTCAACCTCAAGTCGATGGTCACCGGCAAGGATGAAGAGGCGGTGCTCAACGAGGTGGAGCGTGGTGAAGACCATGCGCTCAAGGCCTACAAAGAGGCCCGCGAGAAGCTGGTCAAGCTGGGGCGCTCGGCCAATGACCAGAGCTATACGCTGGTGGAGAAGCAGCTGCAGGGCGTGCAGCGCAATCATGACCAGGTGAAGGCGCTGCGTAACGCGGCACGTGCTCGGTCTTGAGATCTTTGGGGCCGCTTTGCGGCCCTTTCGCGGCACAAGGCCGCTCCTACAAGGGGAACGCATTCCTCTCTGTAGGAGCGGCCTTGTGCCGCGAAAGGGGCGCGAAGCGGCCCCTTAGGCCATCGGCCCTTCAACCCGATTCCGGCCATTGGCCTTAGCCCGGTAAAGCGCCTCGTCCGCATCGGCCAGCAGCGTCGACAAATCCTGCGCGGTGCCCGGCACATGCAGGCCGATCCCCACGCTGACCGTCACCGACCGCTCGTCATCGCCAAACGGCGGCATCGCCTCGACGCTGGCGCGAATGCGTTCGGCCAGCAACCGGGCGCCAGCCAGCTCGGTTTCCGGCAGCACCACCTGGAACTCCTCCCCGCCATAACGCGCCGCCAGGTCCGCCGGGCGCCGAATGCACAGCTCAAGGGTCGTGGCCACTTCGCGCAGCACGTGGTCGCCGCCGGCATGGCCATGGCGCTGGTTGAACGCCTTGAAGTGATCCACATCCACCATCAGCACCGCCAGCGGCTTGCGGTTGCGCTGGGCGCGCGCCCATTCCTGGCGCAGCACCTGGTCCAGACGGCGACGGTTGGCAAGGCCCGTGAGGCTGTCGGTGGCGGCAAGCGTGGCCAGGCCTTGCTCGGCATCGTGGCGGCGGCGCAATTCACGGCCCAGCAGCAGGGTCAGCCAGAGGATGCCGATGCACAGCACGCCGGTGGCCACGCTGACCACGATCGCGGTGCGGCGCCACGACTGGAACACCTCGTCGGCCGAGTGCGCCACCAGCACGATCAGCGGCAGGTCGGCAACTCGGGCGAAGGTGTAGAGGCGCTGGCCTTCATAGGTAGTCGAGCGGGCGGTGAAGCTGCCGCTGCGCTCCTCGAGGATGCGCTTGAAGTTGGGGCGTTCGCTGAAACTGGTGCCGATCAACGGGTCCTGCGGGCGGGTTGGCTGGCGTGCCAGCAGTTGGCCGTCGGTGTTGAGCAGGTTGATGCTGCTGTCCACGCCGATGTCCAGGCGCTGGAACAGCTCGTTGAAGTAGGACAGGCGCAGGGCCCCGGCGGCCAGGCCCTGGAATTCGCCGTTGGCGCCGGAGATGCGCCGGCTGAAGCTGATGCACCAGTCCAGCTCGCCCAGCCGCGCCTTGAACGGCGGGCTGATCAGCAGGCCCAGGCCCGGGCGGTCGCGGTGGGCCTGGAAGGCCACGGTGTCGGCGAAGTTGGCCTGGCGCGGCACCGCGCTGGTGGAGTCGCCGAGCACATCGCCCTTGGCGTCGAGCCAAAGGATGTCACCGCGCACCGGCGCGGAGAAGGCCTGGTTGAAGAGGATCTGCTGGCGCAGCTTGGCCGGCACGTTGAGCAGCTCGGGGTGCTGCACGGCCCAGATCAGGCCCTTGAGCGACTGGTCGTAGAGTTCGACGTTGCGCAGGATGTCGCTTTCGATCAACTGCACGATGTTGCTCGAGGAGCGCATTTCCGATTGCTCGACGCTGTCGCGCTCGCGGGCCAGCAGGTAGCTGACGATGGCCACGATGGCGAGCACGGCAAGGCAGCTGCCCAGGTTGAGGACCAGCTCGGGGTGTGACTTGTACAGGGCGGATCGTGGTGATCGGGTGGGCAACGTCATGCTCGCAACTGCATAAGCCCCGGGATCCATGGGGAGTGGGCCGGAAAGCGGCGGCGGTATTTTAGGCAAGGCGGGATTGTCGGACAAGATCAAAGCTGATTTGGCCGACGGAAATGATTCAGTAGGTCCATCGCGGGGCAAGCCCGCTCCCACCATTCGCCAGGGCCAGGGCCAGGTCATGGTCATGGTCGTGGGAGCGGGCTTGGCCCGCGATGGGATGTACGACATTTCCGAATCTGAAACCAAATGCTTCAGTTGGGCCGAGCTTGGGACCTATCCTACGCGTCTGCCGGAAGGGTCTGGATAGGCGGGGAAATGCATCAGGGCTAACGTCTTCGGGTCGCCGAATTTGGTGATCGGGTGTGAGAAACCCGAACGATGTTGGTCCCGCATTCTGTTACGGCAGCTGTGCATGGGCAGACCTAGGTCTGGCCGGGTTCCGATGTCCTCGGTTTTCTCACCCCATGTACGGCTGCCACCCTTATCTGGTGAGAAAGGATGAGCTGGCGGTTTCCTTTAATGACATTGGAAAACGCACATGAAGAAGCTGGTACCTGATCCCCCCATCCCCTACATCTCCATCATCGACCACCTGCCGCTGGCCGAAGTCTGGGAGCATGCCGCCGTCCTGATGACCATGATGACCCGCACTTGCGACGTCTACATGGCCTTTCCCGTGGATGAGCGTCCCGAGATCCTGGTGGATAACATTTCCATCCTCAGCCGGCTGCTGAGCTGCCTGATGGCCCACGCCAGGTCGCTGGAGGTGCAGCCATGAGCGAGCAGCCGAGCCTTGTGCCACTGCCGGCGTTTCGACGTTCCTGGAGTGTTTTCGAAGGGGATTTGAAAGCGGGGGAGTGCGGCGCGGATCCTCAGCGCCATGGCCAAGGCGTTGATCAATGACCTGGAGATCGGCTTGAACCGTAACCGTTGAAGCCCATCGCGGGGCAAGCCCGCTCCCACGCCTGATAAGCCACCTGGCGTGGGAGCAGGCTTGCCCCGCGATCGGTTCCGGATCAGAACACGTTCAACGGATAATCCACGATCACGCGGAATTCGTTGTTGTCCTGGATGTTCGAGTACGCCGCGTTGGCCCGGTGCGTGGCATAGCGCAGCAGCACCGACAGGTCCTTCAGCTGGCCTTGCTGGAACACGTACTTCACGTCGAAGTCGCGCTCCCAGTGCCGGGCATTCTCGCCGTCGGCGTTATAGAAGGCGTAGTACTGGGTGTCCTGGCTGGCCTTGGTCAGGTCGGCCTTGCCGCGCGAGTACGACAGCGAGGTGCTCAGGCCCGGCATGCCGAGGCCGGCGAAGTCGTAGTCGTACTGCAACTTCCAGGAACGCTCGTTCGGCGCGTTGAAGTCCGAGTACATGCGCGAGTTGTCGAGGAAGATGCTGTCGCCCAGGTTGATGTAGTCGAACGGCGTGTCGCCGTTGACTCGCTGGTAGGCGGCGGTGACGCTGTGGTACCCGGCGGCCACGGTGAAGTGCACGCTCCAGGTGTTGTTGTCGATGTCGCCCAGCTTCGACTGGCCGGTGTCCTGGGTGTGGTAGAAGTGTACGCCCGGGTTCAGGCTGACCAGATCGTTGACCTGGTAGGTGTAGTCGAAGTCGGCGTAGTACTGGTTCCAGATGTCCTTCAGCTCGGCGGCGTAGACGTTGGCGGTAACGCCTTCGGTGCCGCTCCAGGAGGCGCCGGCCCAGCTCAGGTTCTGGCTGTCCTGCTCGCGCGTCTGGTTGCTGTAGTAGGTGTTGATGCGGCGGTGGCCGCTCTGGTTGTACGGCTTGGTGAAGCTGACCTTGCCGCCTTCGAGCATCAGCCCGTCGATGCTGCGGTTGGTCACGGCGACGCCGCGGAAGGTCTGCGGCAGCATGCGGCTTTCGCCACCGGCGATCACCGGGTTGGTGAGGAACAGGTCACCGGCCTTGAACTCGGTGTCGAAGCCCTTGAGCTTGATCGCGCCGCCGGCGGTGGAGAAGGCGTGGCGTGCCTTGTCTTCCGGCGCGCTTGGCAGGATCGAGGTGCCGGCGCGGCCACCGCCGCCGTCCAGCTTCAGGCCGACCATGGCGTGGGCGTCGAGGCCGAAGCCGATCACGCCCGGCGTGTAGCCGGACTCGAAGCGGGCGACGGCGCCTTGGCCCCACTCGCGCTTGTCCTTGATCGAGGCATTCTTCTCGTTGCGGTTGAAGTAGGCATTTCTGAAATGCAGGTTCAGCGTGGAACCCTCGATGAAGCCTTCAGCCTTGTCTTCATCGGCCTGTGCGGCCACGGGCATCGTTGCGGCCAATGCAACGAACAACGGGGTGAAACGAAACGCAAAAGACACCGGTACAAACTCCTTTGGTCAAGCGATGGGGCAGTTTTTTATTGTCGTGTCTGCAAGTTCTTATTAGAGACGTAACAGCCAGGCTGATATTTTCGACGCATAAAAAAAGCCGCTGAAAGGCAGCGGCTTTGAAAGGCTAACATATCGTCACGGGCACTGCCCATGGTGTAGCCAAGGGAAAACTGGAAACTGGAGTCAGGCCAATCAGCTGTCGGCATCGGTGTCGACAGAGACTTTGGAAGCAGTCTGCCGTGCGTCTTTTACCGCATCGGCCTGTTGCGCGGCGTAGGCTTCGCGAGCCTCTTGGTGAACGGCGGCAAACTCAGCGTTACGGGCGACAAAGGCCGGGGATTCTTCCGCCATGGCCAGGGGCGACAACAACAGGGAAGACAGGACGAACACGCTGGCAATACCCATACTGTTGGACATGTGATGCAACCTTCTTGCGCGGCAAGTGCTAATGGAGACAGGGCTAAAGTTAGTCCTGTAAACAGCGGGGAAACAGAGGCTGTTCAGATAAGCACTGTTGCGCAAAAAGTAATGATCACGACAAAAACACTCAGACTTTTACCGCAAACCCGCGTAGTTGAGCGTTTGGCAAGTTGATACCGAAGGTATTGGCGCCCGCTTCGCTGTGCA
Organism: Pseudomonas sp. RtIB026; assembly: GCF_016861355.2. Classification (NCBI taxonomy): domain Bacteria; kingdom Pseudomonadati; phylum Pseudomonadota; class Gammaproteobacteria; order Pseudomonadales; family Pseudomonadaceae; genus Pseudomonas; species Pseudomonas sp. RtIB026. Next base: position 1,698,005 of record NZ_AP023348.2, read on the forward strand.
CGAAAACACTGCCGCCGTGCATCAGGGCGATCGCCTTGACGATGGCCAGGCCCAGTCCGTGGTTGCCGCCGCCGCTGTTGGCGCGTGCCGCATCCACCCGGTAGAAGCGCTCGAACAGCATCGGCAGGTGCTCGTCGGCAATCGCCGGCCCCGGGTTGCTCACGGCGATGCTGACCTGTTCCTCGCCCGCCTCGATGCGCACCTGGATCACCTGGTGCGGCGCGGTGTGCTGCACGGCGTTGTTCAGCAGGTTGATCAGCGCCCGGCGCAGCTGGGCCTTCTCGAAACAGGCCTGGGCGTCGCCGCTGACGCTAACGCTGACCTGGGCGTCCTCGAGGATGAAATCGAGGTAGTCGAGGGTGGTGGCCACTTCCTCGGCCAGTGAGGCGCTGGTCAGCGAGGTGGCCTTGCTGCCCTGGTCGGCGCTGGCCAGGAACAGCATGTCGTTGATGATGCTGCGCAGGCGCTCCAGCTCTTCGAGGTTCGATTGCAGCACCTCGAAGTAGTGCTCGGCGCTGCGCCCGCGGGTCAGGGCGACCTGGGTCTGGCCGATCAGGTTGGTCAGCGGCGAGCGCAGTTCGTGGGCGACATCGGCGTTGAACGCCTCGAGTTGCGAATAGGCCTGGCTGACCCGGTCGAGGGCGGCGTTGAAGGCACCGGCGAACTGCGCCAGTTCCGGCGGCAGGTCGCGGGTCTGCAGGCGCCCGTCCAGGCGTGGCGGGGCCAGGGCCTGGGCTTCGTCCGACAGCGCCAGCAGAGGCTTGAGGCCGATGCGCGCGACCCAGTAGCCGAGTAGCGAGGCCAGCAGCACGCCGAAGGCGGCCAGGCCGACGATGGCCACCAGCAGGCTGTGCTGGGCCTGCCAGAAGGTCTCGGTGTCGATGCCGATCAGAAAGCGCAGCGATGGGCGCTCACCCAGTGCCGGCAGTTCGCTGACCAACACCTTGTACGGGTAGGGGCTGTCGCTCAGGCGCAGGTCGCGCATGCCCGGCGCGCCCTCGGCGAAGCCGCGCACCTGCTCGGTGGGATGGCCGTATTCGAAGGCCGGGTTGCTGCTCACCACCCAGAAGCGGATGCGTCGGTCTTCCTCGCTGAGCAGGTTGAGCTTGTTGTTGATCTTGGCCCAGTGCTCGGGAGTGCCGTAGCGGTTGAGGGTGGATTCGAGCACGCTGAAGCGCGCGTCCAGTTCGGCGGCCGGCAGCAGGTCGAGGCTGCGGTCGACCTGGCGGTACAGGGCGCTGCCGATCAGCACGAACACGGCCAGGGCCACCAGGGTGAACAGGGCCGAGAGGCGCAGGGCGATGGAGTTGCCGGGTTTGGCACGCAAGAGGTTCATGTCCGATTGCCCGTCGGAGGTTCGTGGGAGCGGGCTTGCCCCGCGAACACCGGCCAAGCCGGTGCCATCCACGGCGCCGCCTGCATCGCGGGGCAAGCCCGCTCCCACGCTATCAACGAAATGCGTGCAGCGCCCCTGAGGCTACCCACGGTTCTCCAGGACATAACCCATGCCTCGAATGGTATGCAGCAGCTTGTTGTCGAACGGCCCGTCGAGCTTGGCGCGCAGGCGCTTGATGGCCACCTCGACGACATTGGCGTCGCTGTCAAAGTTGATGTCCCAGACCAGCTCGGCGATGGCGGTCTTGGACAGGATCTCGCCCTGGCGCCGGGCCAGCACGCTGAGCAGCGAGAACTCCTTGGCGGTCAGGTCCAGGCGCGATCCCGCGCGGGTGGCCTTGCGCGCCATCAGGTCGATCCACAGGTCGGCGACCTGAATCTGCAAGGGCTCGTGGATGGCACTGCGCCGGGTCAGCGCCTGCAGGCGGGCGACCAGTTCGAGGAACGAGAACGGCTTGCCCAGGTAGTCGTCGGCGCCTTCGCGCAGGCCGTGGATACGGTCCTCGACCCGCTCGCGGGCGGTGAGCATGATCACCGGCGTCTGCTTGCGCGCCCGCAGTGCGCGCAACACGCCATAGCCATCCAGGCCCGGCAGCATCACGTCGAGCACGATCACCGCGTAGTCGCCTTCCAGGGCCAGGTGCAGACCGTCGATGCCGTCGCGGGCCAGGTCGACGGTGAAGCCCTGCTCGGTGAGGCCGCGATGCAGGTAGTCGGCGGTTTTCTCTTCGTCTTCGATGATCAGCACACGCATGGTCTTGTCTCAACTGGCGGTCGGCGCGGGGGCGGCAGCGGCCCGGCGGCGGTGGAACAGACGCTCCAGGGCCAAGTATATGACCGGGGTGGTGAACAGCGTCAGGGCCTGGCTCACCAGCAGGCCGCCGACCACGGCGATGCCCAGCGGCTGGCGCAGCTCGGCGCCGGTGCCGAAGCCGAACATCAGCGGCACCGCGCCAAGCAGCGCGGCCAGGGTGGTCATGATGATCGGACGGAAGCGCACCAGGCATGCCTGGCGGATCGCCTGCTCTGGCGTCATGCCCTGGTGACGCTGGGCGTCGAGGGCGAAGTCGATGAGCAGGATGCCGTTCTTCTTGACGATGCCGATCAGCAGCACCACGCCGATCAGGCCCATGATGGTGAAGTCCTGGCCCATCAGCCACAGCAGGATCAGCGCGCCCAGGCCCGCCGAGGGCAGGGTGGAGATGATGGTCAGCGGGTGCACGAAGCTCTCGTAGAGCACGCCGAGGATGATGTACACCGCCACCAGCGCGGCGAGGATCAGGTACGGCTGGCTCGACAGCGAGCTCTGGAACGCCTGGGCCGCGCCCTGGAAGTTGCCGGCGATGGAGTCGGGCATGCCCAGCTCGCGCTGGGTGCGTTCAAGGATCTGCACCGCATCGCCCAGGGCCACGCCGGGGGCCAGGTTGAACGACAGGTTGGCCGCCGGGAACAGGCCGTCATGGCTGATCGACAGGGGGCCGGTGCTGGGCGGCGCGACATGGGCCAGGGCCGACAGCGGCACCATTTCGCCGGACAGCGGCGAGCGCAGGTAGAAGTAGTCGAGGCTTTCGGCCTTGCCGCGCTGGCGGGCGTCCAGTTCGAGGATCACCTTGTACTGGTTGGTCTCGGTCTGGAACTCGCTGATCTGTCTCTGGCCGAAGGCGTCGTACAGTGCCTGGTCGACGTCGGTGGTGGTCAGGCCGAAGCGCGCCGCGGCCTGGCGGTCGATGTCGATGCGGGTGACGCTGGCGCCCAACTGCAGGTCGTTGGACAGGTCGCGAAACGCCGGATTTTCGCGCAAGCGCTCGGTCAGGCGCTGGGTCCACAGGTTCAGCGCCACGCCGTCGTTGCTCTTGAGCACGTACTGGTACTGGGTGCGCGAGGGGCCGGAGCTGAGGTTGATGTCCTGCCCGGCGCGCAGGTAGAGGACTATGCCGGGGATCTGCATCAGTTTCGGGCGTATGCGGTCGATCCATTCACTGGCCGACACATCGCGTTCGCCACGGGGCTTGAGGGAAATCCAGAAGCGGCCGTTGGCGATGGTCTGGTTGCTGCCGGTGACGCCGACCGAGTGGGAGAAGGCGCGTACCGCAGGGTCGGCCTCGATGATCTTCGCCAGGGCCTGGTGTTTCTCGATCATCGCCGGGTAGGAGACATCCGCCGCCGCCTCGGTGGTGCCGAGGATGAAACCGGTGTCCTGCAACGGGAAGAAGCCCTTGGGGATGGCCACGTAGCCGGCCACCGCCAGCGCCAGGGTCAGGCCGAACACGCCGAGGGTGATGCGTCGGTGCGCCAAGGCCTGGTCCAGGCCCTTTTCGTACCCGCGCACCAGGCGCTGGCCGAGGCCGCCGTGCTGCTCCTCGGGCGGGCGGCGCATGCACAGCGCGGCCAGGGTCGGCGCCAGGGTCAGCGACACCACCACCGAAATCAGGATGGTCGCGGTGGCGGTCAGGGCGAACTCCTTGAACAGCCGGCCGACCACGCCGCCCATGAACAGCAGCGGGATGAACGCGGCGATCAGCGAGAAGCTGATCGACACCACGGTGAAGCCGATCTCGCCGGCGCCCTTGAGCGCGGCGGTGCGGCTGTCGTCGCCGGCCTCCAGGTGGCGGTGGATGTTCTCCACCACGACGATGGCGTCATCCACCACGAAGCCCACGGCGATGACGATGGCCACCAGGGTCAGGTTGTTGAGGCTGAAACCGAACACGTACATCAGCGCGCAACTGGCGATCAGCGACACGCCGAGCACGCTGGAGACGATGAAGGTGGCCGACCACTGGCGCAGGAACAGCGCCATCACCCCGATCACCAGGGCCACGGCGATCATCAGGGTCAGCTCCACTTCGTGCAGCGAGGCACGGATGGTCTGGGTGCGGTCCTGCAGCACCGAGACATCGACCGCCGCCGGCAGCATCTCCTGCAGGCGCGGCAGGGCTTCGAGCACCCGGTCCACGGTGTCGACGATGTTGGCCCCGGGCTGGCGGAAGATCACCAGGTTCAGCCCCGGCCGGTCGCCGGACCAGGCCTTCACATAGGCGTTCTCGGCGCCATCGATCACCTTGGCCACGTCGGCCAGGTGCACCGGCGCGCCATTGCGGTAGCTGACGATCAGCCTGGCGTAGTCCTCGGGGTGGAACAGCTGGTCGTTGGCGGCAAGGGTCGACACGCTGTGTTCGCCGTACAGCGCGCCCTTGGCCAGGTTGAGGCTGGTCTGCTGGATGGCCAGGCGGATATCGGCCAGGGTCAGGCCGATGGCGGCGAGCTTCTCGGGCTGGGCCTGCACGCGGATGGCCGGGCGCAGCTGGCCGGTGATGTTGATCAGGCCGACCCCGTTGATCTGGCTGAGCTGGCGGGCCAGCAGGGTCTCGGCGTAGTCGCTGAGCTCATTGCCGGGCATCTGCGTCGAGCTGACGGTGAGGATCAGCACCGGGCTGTCGGCCGGGTTGACCTTGCGCCAGGTGGGCGGGCTGGGCATGTCCTGGGGCAGGCGCGCGGTGGCGGTGTTGATCGCCGCCTGGACTTCCTGGGCGGCGGTGTCGATGTTCTTGTCGAGGGTGAACTGTAGGATCAGGTTGGTCGAGCCCAGGGCGCTGCTGCTGGTCATCTGGGTCATGCCGGGGATGGCGCTGAACTGCACCTCCAGGGGCGTCGCCACCGACGAGGCCATGGTTTCCGGGCTGGCGCCGGGCAATTGGGCGGTGACCTGGATGGTCGGGAAGTCGGCCTCGGGCAGGGGCGCCACCGGCAGGCGCGGGAAGGCGATGGCGCCCAGCAGCACCAGGGCGAAGGTCAGCAGCAGGGTGGCGATGGGGTGGTCGATGCACCAGGCCGAGACGCCGTTGCGGGTGTTCATGGCTGGCTCGCCTCGGCTTTGGCGTTGTCGGTAAGGGCCTCATCGCGGGGCAAGCCCGCTCCCACGTCCTGGTGCTGCCTGGGTGGGAGCGGGCTTGTCCCGCGATTGCCATCCGCCAGGCGCTGCGACTGCTTGCACTGTGACTCGCCACTGAGCTCCACGTGGCTCCCCGGCTTGAGCCGCGACTGTCCATCGAGCACCAGGCAATCGCCGGCCTTGACCCCGGCGATGACGTTCAGCGTGCTGTCCTGGTACACCACCTTGACCGGCACGGCGCTGACCTTGTCGCCGTCCATGCGGTAGACGAAGTGGCCGTCGATGCTGCGTTGCACCACCGGCGGCGGCACCACCAGGGCGTCCTCGTCCACCGCCGTGCGCAGGCGCACGGTGACCAGCTGGCCGGGCCACAGGCGGCCGTCCTGGTTGTCGAACTCGGCCTTGATCCGCACCGTGCCGGTGGTGGTCGAGACCTGGTTGTCGATCAGCATCAGGTGACCCTTGGCGAGCAGGCTGCGTTCACCGTCGGCGTCCATGTACGCTTCGACCTCGGCGGGGATAGGCGATTTCAGCAAGCCCTGCAGGACCGGGAGCTGCTGCTGAGGCAGGGCGAACTCCACGGCGATCGGGTCGATCTGGGTGACGCTGAACAGGCTCTGGGTGTCGCTGGTACGCACCAGATTGCCGGGGTCGACGTTGCGGATGCCGACGCGGCCAGTGACCGGCGAGCGGATCTGTGTGTAGCTGAGTTGTACCGCGGTGTTGTCGATGGCCGCCTGGTTGCCTTTGATGGTTGCCTGCAACTGGTTCACCAGGGCCTGCTGCTGGTCGAGGGTCTGCTTCGACACGCCGTCGTCGGTGCTCAGCAACTGGTAGCGCTTGAGGTTGACGTTGGCCACCTGCAACTGCGCCTGGGTCTGGCCGAGCTGGGCGCGGGCCTGGTCCAGGCTGGCGCGGATCGCCCGGTCGTCGAGAGTCGCCAGCAGTTCGCCTTGCTTGACCCACTGGCCTTCCTTGACCAGCACCTGGGTCAGCACGCCCTCGACCTGGGGGCGGACGTCGACGCTGTGCAGCGACAGCACCGAGCCGATGGCGCCGAGGTAACGCGGCACGTCCTGCTGGGCCACGGCTATCACCCGCACGGGGATCGCGCTGGCGGCGCGGTTGGCCGGGGCTTCGTGGCGCAATCCCTGCCAGGTGCCGACGACGGCCAGCAGGACAAGGGCCAGGGCGGCGATAACGAGGGAGCGGGACGGACGTCGCATCGGGGCGGGCACCTTGGCCAAGGGGCTAAGAAAAGGATTCGGCTATTGCAGGGTTATAGCGCGCTGACCGGGTCGGCAGCGTGACGCCTGGCTGTCACGGCTGTCAGTTTCGGCGGCTTGATGGCCAAGTGCTAATACCCTGCCATGGATCAATGTTGCGCCGGCGTTTGCCCCTAGAGTCGTACGCCCTGCCGATTTCACGTACAACAACGAGAGCCTCCGATGAAGTGCAATATGCCTGTTACCGGTCGCGAAGTGGATTACCCCGGCGACGCCAATATCCTGTCCACCACCGACCTGGACAGCCGCATCACCTATGCCAATGACGATTTCCTGCGGGTCAGCGGATTCTCCCGCGAGGAGCTGCTGGGCAACGCCCATCACATCGTCCGCCACCCCGACATGCCGCCCCAGGCATTTGCCCAGATGTGGCAGGCGCTCAAGGCCGGGCGCTCGTGGATGGGGCTGGTGAAGAACCGCTGCAAGAACGGCGACCACTACTGGGTGAGCGCCTTCGTCTCGCCGATCAGCAGCGGCGGGCAGGCGCTGGAGTACCAGTCGGTGCGGACCAAGCCCGGGGCCGAGCAGGTCGCCGCGGCTGAACGGTGTTATGCGCGTCTGCGCGAAGGTCGGCGTGGCTGGCGCGAGCGCTTGCCGGTGCTGGGGCTGGGTTCGCGTCTGTCGCTGGCGGTCGGCGTCGTGCTGGCGTTGGTGCTGGGGGCCGGGCAGTGGTGGCTGGGGGCGCCGCTGCTGGAATCGCTGGTAGAAGTAGCGGCGTCGGCAGGTTTGAGCAGCCTGGCGATCCTGTTACTGCTGCGCCCCTACGAGCGGCTGCGCCAGCAGGCCCAGGCGATCGCCGACAACCCACTGAGCCAGCAGTTGTACACCGGCCGGCGTGATGGCCTGGGGCAGATCGAGTTCGCCATGCGCATGCTCAAGGCGCAGCTGGGGGCGGTGGTCGGGCGTATCGGCGATACCTCGTCACGCCTGGCCGGACATTCCGGCTCGCTGGTCGAGGCCTTGCACAGCAGTCATGCCAACAGCCTTGAGCAGCAGAGCGAAGCCGACCAGGTGGCCACCGCGATCCACCAGATGAGCGCCAGCGTCGCCCAGGTGGCCAGCAGCGCGCAGATGGCGGCGATGGCCGCCGACCAGGCCGAGGACGAGACCCAGTCCGGCCACCAGCTGGTCGACCGCAACCGCTGCGCGATCCAGGACCTGGCAGGTTCACTGGTCGAGGCCAGCGAGGTGATCCACCAGCTGGAGAGTCACAGCAGCGAGATCTCCGGGGTGCTCGATGTGATCCGCGGCATTGCCGAGCAGACCAACCTGCTGGCGCTCAACGCCGCCATCGAGGCGGCCCGGGCCGGTGACCAGGGGCGTGGCTTCGCGGTGGTCGCCGACGAGGTGCGCGGTCTGGCCCAGCGCACCGCGCAGTCCACCCACGATATCCAGCGCATGATCGCCGCCCTGCAGGACGGCGCCCGCGCGGCGGTGCAGGTGATGCAGCAGAGCAGCGCCCATGCCGGGCACAGTGTCGAGCAGGCGCAGCTGGCCAGCGACGCGCTGGACAGCATCAGCGTGCGGGTCAACCAGATCAACGAGATGAGCCTGCAGATCGCCGCGGCAGTGGAGCAGCAGAGCCAGGTCAGCGAGAACATCAACCGCAACATCACCAGCATCCGCCAGGCCAGCGAGGCGACGGTCAGCGTCGGGCAGCGCAGTCATAGCAGTGCCAGTGACGTGGCGGACCTGGCCAAGGACCTGCGGCGGCTGGCGGATGAGTTCTGGCGGCGGTGTCAGTGATTGATTGAGTTGTCAGGGCCGGCCCTATCGCGGGGCAAGCCCGCTCCCACAATGTTGGCATCGAAGCATCGAAGCATCGAAGCATCGAAGCATCGAAGCATCGAAGCATCGAAGCATCGAAGCATCGAAGCATCGAAGCATCGAAGCATCGAAGCATCGAAGCATCGAAGCATCGAAGCATCGGAGGGGGAGGGCGTGGGAGCGGGCTTGCCCCGCGATTGGATCTATCTAGAATCCGATGAACGCATAGTAGACCGGCGCCTCGCCCGTCACCTGCAAGCGATGAGCTTGTAGTTCGGCCGCAAGCGCCTCGTCCTGCACATGCACCCGCCACGGCCCATCGACCGCCTGTGGCGCTTGTTCCAGCACCGCAGCAAACGTCGCCATGTCCGGCAACCACGCAGTAAACCCGTTGCCCTTCAGCGCACTGGTGGTCATCCCCAGCGCCTGGCATATCGCCACCTTGGCGGCGATATCGTCGCGGTCCGCCTGGCGCGAGGCCTCGATCAAGGCGCGCAGTGCCTCATCCACCGGCAGGCTGCCATGAATCAGCTCAGGCCCCTGCTCCCAGGCCTCGGGCGGGCAGTCCTTGTTTTCCGGCCGCAGCGGCAGGTGCGGGTTGATTTCCGCCGGGTAGATGCGGCAGACCAGCGGCCGGCTTTCATAGATGCCGCACAGGTCGTTGTCATCGAGGTTGCGACAACGTCCCGGGTTGAACGCGGCGAAGGTGACCGACACCTGCAGTTGCCCGGCGCCACAGGGCACCGGGAACGAGCGGCGCAGCACATGCTCGCGCTGCTCTGCCGGCATGCCAGGACCATCGGCAATGAACCCTTCGATCAGCACCACCACCTGGCCGCCGGAGGCCGCCCACTGATGGGCCTCGGCAAGCGTCAGGGGCACATGATGGCCCGTGCAGCATTTGCCGCAGCCGGTGCAGGCGAAGCGAATGCTGTCGCTCATCGCTTGCCGGCTTCCCATTCGCTGGTAAAGGCTTGCTGGCGTTGGCGGTCGTAGAGGCACAGCTCGGTGCCGGTGCGGTTCTGCATGTGCTTCTGGGGGTAGGTGCCTTCGATCAGCAGCGCGCTGTAACCGACCTGGTCGTCGAACTCGGCGGGTTTGCCCAGGGCGTGGGCATCCTTGAACTGGCTGGCGGCCAGGCAGGCCTTGAGCATGTGCTGGCGCTGGTCGCTCCAGGCTTGTGGCGTCGAAGCTTGGGCGGAAACGGTTAGTAACGAAAGGCTAAGCAGTATCGAACGTAGCATGGGGCATGACCTCAACAAGAGAGGGAATTATGCCTTTCCATTGGCGCAACGCAAATTGCGAATTTTCCTACGTTTTTAGCGGAAGGCTGAAACTTTATTAGCAAGCATTGCTCGCGCTGGAAAGAGGATGATTCGTGGCTATACCTGTAGGGATTCAAAAGCCAACGGGCAACGGTGAGGTCATGGAATGCGTTTCGAGGGATCATTCGCGCAGCTGAAGGAGCGCCTGGAAATATTGGCGCAGGTTGGAACATGGAAAGAACTTAACCCGAACCAGTTTGAGTTTCGCACCCATAGCGGTGGTGTAATGTCTTGGTACCCGGGCACGGGTGAACTGAGTTTTCAGGGGAAGCCGGAGTCCTCCCTGGAACTGGAGCAGTTGGTAAGAGGGATACTGTCACAGGACGGTGAGGCCATGCCCGATGCCCGGCCACTCATGGAAAATCTTGCGCACGCTCCTGAATTCATGAATATGTCCTTCCTGGATGATTCCTATGCGGATTCCGAGTTGGTTCTGGGATTCGTCGGGGCACTGGGAACTGACCTGAAAGTGGTTTGCCAAATTGTCGAAGATCGGCTCAAGGCGTTTCGCTATACCTCTAACTCCATTCGTATATCCAGTGAGGTTATTTCAAAAATCGGGAACGTTCCGGACACAGAAAACCGCGTTGAGCGTATCGACAGGTACATGCGTGAAGGTAATCGGTTAAGAGAGGTGTCAGGGGATAATTCGATACTGGCGTTGGGTGCTGCTGTCGCCATCAGCCAATTGAGGTACCAGAAAAATCAGGGAGCGCCTGGTAGAAATGCCTATCTGATCAACTCACTGAAAACACCGTTTGAGGTGCAGCGACTGCGGAAGATTTACGCTGGAGGGTTCTTCTTGATCGGCGTGCATGCGGACCATGAGCGCAGAAGTCGCTATCTTCTCAAGGACTTGCAGTTGACTAAGGAGCAGGCGGCGGATCTGATTTCACGGGATGAGAACGAAAAAGAGCCACATGGGCAGCACACCCGAGATACTTACCATTTGTCTGATTTCTTTGTCAGTTATGACGGGAATCTTGATGCCCTCAAGAATCAGGTCTGGCGAATTCTGGATCTGTTGTTCGGAAAGCCCTACGTCACCCCCACTTTCGATGAGTATGCGATGTTCATGGCATTTTCTGCCTCACTGAGGTCCGCTGACCTATCACGGCAGGTCGGTGCTGTACTGACCAAGTACGATTGCATCATCGCAACGGGGGCTAACGATGTACCCAAGGCAGGAGGCGGCCTGTACTGGCCAACCAGGAGTGAAGCACATGAAATTGTGGATGAGGAGGATGGAAGGGACTACAAACGAGGCGAGGACTCCAACGCCATGCAAAAAAAAGGAGATTGTAGACAACATCATTCGCTCATTACCCGAGCACTGTCGGGATGAGGTGGCGCCGTTGATAAGAAATAGCGGAATAAAAGATATCACTGAATACGGGCGGGTCGTCCATGCGGAAATGGAAGCGCTGCTGTCATCTTCAAGAATGGGGGTAAGTGCAGTTGATAGCACGCTGTATTGCACCACTTACCCTTGTCACAACTGTGCAAAACACATTATTGCCGCAGGTGTCGACCGTGTGGTTTATGTCGAGCCTTACCCCAAGAGTAAGGCTCAGAAATTTCATTCGGATTCGATTTCCCAGGACCGTTCGCACAAAGGGGTATTTTTTGACGCCTTCATCGGCGTGGGCCCAAGAAGCTTCTTTGATCTGTTTTCCATGAGTCTGGGTAGCGGCTACGCTGTCATACGTAAGACCGAGGATGGGCAAACGGTTGACTGGACTGAAGCAGATGCTAGATTGCGCACCCAGATGCTGCCTTGTTCATACATCGATCATGAGGATGAGGCTGGGTATACTTTGTCAATGTACTTGAAGGATGATTCCGATGAACGGAAGTAAAGAGGAATTTCTTCGTTACCTCGATGAATGTCGAGAAAAGGTCGAGCAGTGGCCGACCTGGAAGCGGGGGGCCGTGAAAGCGCCGAACCGAGAGCCAGTCGTTTCCAGGGCGGCCTCGCAGCCCCGCCCTCAGTCGACGAATAGCCGCTGAGGCCTCAAGAGCCATGCACTCGCATGGCTCTTCACGCTCTGGCTTTCAGCGCTCCTCGAATACCACCGCCCGCGCCGCCGTCACCAGGCAGTTGGTCAGCTCCGGCGAGGAGAACTTGGTCAGGATCGCATTGGCCCCCGCCAGCTTGGCCTTGTCGCCGCTCATCGCGCTGTCCAGCGAGGTGTGCAGCAGGATGTACAAGTGCTGGAAATCCGGGGTTTCGCGCAGAGTACGGGTGAAGGCGAAGCCATCCATCTCGGACATCTCGATGTCGGAGACAATGATGTTGATCTCCCTGTCGGTGCCTTGCAGTTCCAACAGCACGTTGATCGCATCCTTGGCGCTGCGCGCGGTATGGCACTCGATGCCGAGGTTGCGCAGGGTGTGCACCGACTGCTGCAGCGCGACCTGGCTGTCGTCCACCACCAGGATATTGGCGGCGGCCAGCAGGCTGGCGTCTTCCTCGCTGACTTCGCCCGGGTGCGGCTCGTGGGGCGGCGGGGCGATGCCATGGATGACCTTCTCGATGTCCAGCACCTGCACCAGGGCGTTGTCGACCCGGGTCACGCCGGTGATGAACGAGCGGTTGCCCGAGCCGTAGGGCGGCGGCTTGATGTCGGTGCTCAGGCAATGGACGATGCGGCTCACCGCCTGTACGTGCAGGCCCTGGCGCGAGCGGCTGATCTCGGTGACGATCAGGCAGCCGCCGTCGGGGTCGGCCAGGGGCATTTCGCCGATGGCCCGGGACAGGTCGATCACCGACAGCGAGTTGCCGCGCAGGGTGGCGACGCCTTTGACGTGCGGGTGGGCCTCCGGCAGCTTGGTCAGCGGCGGGCAGGGGATGATCTCGCTGACCTTGAGCAGGTTGATTGCCATCAGCTTGCCGCTGCGCAGGGTGAACAGCAGCAGGGACAACGAGTCCGCGCGGGCTTTTTGCGTGGCCATGGGCAACCTTCGGTTCGAAATGGGGGAGGATGCCGGGTTATCGGCTTTTTGGCGTCAGGCTTTAGCTTAGTTTGCTATTTGCAGTCCATCGCGGGGCTGTAACTGTAGGAGCGGCCTTGTGCCGCGAAAGGGCCGCGAAGCGGCCCCGGCAGTTTCAGCGTTTCATCGATATGAGGGGCTGCTGCGCAGCCCTTTCGCGGCACAAGGCCGCTCCTACAGGGGCTGCACATGGCCTGAAGCTAGCGCAGTCCCAGTCGCTTGGCCAACCGGCTCAGGTTGGCCCGGTCCAGCCCCAGTTCCCGCGCGGCGGCGGCCCAGTTGTCCCCGTGGCGATTCAGGCACGCTTCGACGATCTGCCGCTGATAATCATCCACCGCCTCGCGCAGCCCACCCTCGGGCAATGGCGCGTCGGCCGGCGGCACCTCGGTTTCTAACTGCGGGGTCGGCGCCACGTTGCGCAGGTCGAGGTCGGCCGCCTCCAGGGTGAGGATCTTCGGCCGCTGTCCGTGTTGCCCCAGCGCCTTGAGCGCCGAACGGCCGATCAGATGCTCCAGTTCGCGCACATTGCCCGGCCAGCCGTAGGCCAGCAGTGCGGCCTGGGCGTCTGCGGACAACCGCAGGCTGCCCAGCCCCAGGCGCGAGCGGTTCTGTTCGAGGAAGTAGCCGGCCAGCAGCAGCACGTCGCGACCCCGGTCCCGCAGCGGTGGCACGTGCAACGGGTAGACGCTCAGGCGGTGATAGAAGTCGGCGCGGAAGTGGCCGCTGCGCACTTCCTCGGCCAGGTCGCGGTTGGTCGCGGCGATCAGGCGCACATCCACCCGGTGCTCGCGATCCGAGCCAAGCCGCTGCAGCTGCCCGCTCTGCAGCACCCGCAGCAGCTTGGCCTGCACCGCCAGGGGCAGCTCGCCGACCTCATCGAGGAACAGCGTGCCGCCGTTGGCCAGCTCGAACTTGCCCCGGCGTTCGCCGTGGGCGCCGGTGAAGGCGCCGCGCACATGGCCGAACAGTTCGCTTTCCACCAGGGTGTCGGGCAGGGCGGCGCAGTTGAGGCTGACCAGCGGTTTGTCGGCACGCTGGCTGGCGTGGTGCAGGGCCTGGGCCACCAGTTCCTTGCCGACGCCGGTCTCGCCGGTGATCAGCACGGTCAGGTCGCTGCCGCCGACCAGGCGGATCTCCTCGACCAGACGTTTGTGCGCCTTGCTCTGGCCGATCAGTTCCCGGTCCTGGCCGCTGGCCTGGCGGTACACCTCGGCGCGCTGGTGTTCGTCCTCGGCGCGCAGGGCCAGGTGCTCGATGCGCTCGGCCACGGTCACCGTGGCGGCGGCCAGGCTGGCGAAGGCCTGCAGGGCATCGAGCTCCAGGCTCTGGAACTGTCCGGGGGTGAGGGCGTCGAGGGTCAGCAGGCCCCACGGGCGCTCGTCGACCATCAACGGGCAGCCCATGCAGTCGTGGACTTCGAGGTCGACATGCTCGGCATTGACCAGACCGTCATAAGGGTCGGGCAACGGGCTGTCGCTGGCGAAGCGGGTCGGCTCCGGGCGCCCGAGGAGAATCTGAAAGCGCGGGTGTTCGCTGACCTTGAAGCGCCGCCCCAGGGTGTCTGGCGACAGGCCGTCCACCGCCAGCGGCACCAGCCATTCGCCGTCCAGGCGCAACAGCGCTGCAGCATCGCAGGGCAGCAGGCCACGCATGGCACCGAGCAGGCGGCGGTAGCGCTCCTGGTCGGGCAGGTCGCAGGAAAGGTCGCTGACCAGGGGGAGGAGGGCGGTGAGCAGGGGCTTTGCAGTCATATGGACTCCTGTTGGTCGTAATGACTATACGCCTGGGTGTGTCTTTATGACACTGATGTGCTCAAAAGCCTGATTTTATTGGTGTTTAAAGTTGGCACGATTGCTGAAAAGCCTTACGCAACCATTCGAAGCCAAAGGCTCAGGAGTTGTCGTAATGCTCAATGCCGAACAACGTGCAATCATCAAGGCCACTGTCCCCCTGCTGGAAAGCGGTGGCGAGGCCCTGACCACCCACTTCTACAAACTGATGCTCAGCGAGTACCCCGAGGTACGCCCGCTGTTCAACCAGGCCCACCAGGCCAGCGGCGACCAGCCGCGCGCCCTGGCCAACGGTGTGCTGATGTACGCCCGCCACATCGACCGGCTCGAGCAGCTGGGCGGCCTGGTCGGGCAGATCATCAACAAACATGTGGCCCTGCAAATCCTCCCCGAACACTATCCGATCGTCGGCAGCTGCCTGCTGCGCGCCATCGAGGAAGTGCTGGGCAAGGACATCGCCACCCCTGAAGTGATCGCCGCCTGGGCCGCCGCCTATGGCCAGCTGGCCGACATCCTCATCGGCGCGGAAGAAAGCCTCTATAAAGAGAAGGAGCAGGCTGCCGGCGGCTGGCGCGGTACCCGCGAATTCCGCCTGGTGCGCCGCGAGCAGGAAAGCCGCGAGATCGTCTCGTTCTACTTCGCCCCGGTCGATGGCCAGCCGGTGCTCAAGGCCGAGCCGGGCCAGTACATCGGCCTGCAGCTGTTCATCGATGGCCAGGAACAGCGTCGCAACTACTCGCTGTCGGCCCTGTGCGACGGCGAGCAGTACCGCATCAGCGTCAAGCGCGAGGCGGGTGGCAAGGTCTCCAACTACCTGCATGACGGGTTGATGGTCGGCGACACCCTTCAACTGTTCCCGCCGTCCGGTGACTTCACCCTGGCCGCCAGCGACAAGCCGCTGGTGCTGATCAGCGGCGGCGTTGGCATCACCCCGACCCTGGCGATGCTCGAGGCGGCGCTCAAGACCGAGCGTCCGGTGCACTTCATCCACTGCGCGCGCAATGGTGCGGTGCATGCGTTCCGCGACTGGGTCGACGGCCTGGCGGCGCGTCACCCGCAGCTCAAGCGCTTCTATTGCTACGCCGAGGACGATGGCAGTCGTGCTGCCGACGCGGTGGGCCTGCTGGATCAAGACCTGCTGGCGGAGTGGATGCCGCGTGAGCGCGATGTCGATGCCTACTTCCTCGGGCCGAAGGGCTTCATGGCCGCGATCAAGCGCCAGCTCAAGGGCTTGGGCGTGCCGGAAGGGCAGAGCCGTTACGAGTTCTTCGGGCCGGCGGCGGCGTTGGAGTAGCAATCGCCGGGGGCTGCTGCGCAGCCCGTTCGCGGCACAAGGCCGCTCCTACAGGAGTGCGCGATCCCTGTAGGAGCGGCCTTGTGCCGCGAACGGGGCGCAAAGCGCCCCCGGGGATGCTCACCATCCCAATTGCTCGCAAGCCAGCTCCCGTACCGGATGCTCCCAGCCGTGGGTAATCGAGAACGAAGCGGACGATTGCATTCTCAGTGCGGGGGCTGGCTTGCCAGCCATTGGGCCTACCACCCTTCTCTATATAGAAAGAGATGAACGCCTCTACACCCGCGTTCATCTTTAATCCTCCTTTAATCACTGTATCCTTCACTCCCGGGTGTTGAGGGGCCTGCCCCTGTCCGGCGCTCGGGCTGGCGTATTTTTCATGTGCGCCAGTGAACCGAAATCGACCCGCTCGGTCCTAGTGTCCTGTCTCGGAAATAAGCTGTTCACTTTTGGCGGCGTCTTGGGCGCCCGGCCGGCGTTGCCACTCCTCGCCATAGCCCTGCTATGACTCGTCGCGGCGCCTTGGCCGAACACCCAAGCCACTCGCCAAAAGAGAACGTATTTCCGAGACAGGACACTAGGTCATCAATGGATAGCCGCGCACGCCCCTCCTCGATGCATTCAAAGGTCATCTCCAGCGTGTAGACTGGGCGCCCCTCGGGCAGCCCGCGCTGCCACTCTCCATCGAAGGAATCGGCAATGAACGAACTCTCATCGCGCCTGAATCGGGAACGGCGCTTTCTGGTGCTCCTCGGCGTGATCTGCCTGGCGCTGATCGGCGGCGCCCTGTACATGCAGGTGGTGCTGGGCGAGGCGCCTTGCCCGCTGTGCATCCTGCAGCGCTATGCCCTGCTGTTCATCGCGCTCTTCGCCTTCATCGCCGCGGCCATGCCCGGGCGTCGCAGCCTGACCTTCTTCGAGGCGCTGGTGGTGCTCAGCGCCATCGGCGGGATCATTGCGGCGGGTAACCATGTGTATATACTCGCCAACCCGATGGTCAGCTGCGGCATCGACACCCTGCAGCCCATCGTCGACGACCTGCCGCTGGCCAAGCTCTGGCCGCTGGCCTTCCAGGTCGACGGTTTCTGCTCCACCCCGTACCCGCCGATCCTCGGCCTGTCGCTGGCGCAATGGGCGCTGGTGGCCTTCGTCCTGACGGCGGTGCTGGTGCCCCTGGGGATCTACCGAAACCGACGTCGCGCTTAGACCAAAGTCCCGAATTGACCTGGGTCTATTGCGCGGCGAGATAAGCCGCAGTGCGCACCGCACGATTGATCCAGGTCAGCCACCAGCCCTTGCGCGGCAAGGCTTTCAGGGCTACTGGAAGGGGTGCGACAAACTGTCGCGAAGTTGATTTTTTGACCAGCATTGTTACGCATTCTGTAAAAGACTGTTGCTCAATAAGTCATAGTCATCGTTGAACGACCTATCTACAATCGCCCCCAATTTCCGTTCGGCACTGCTTGCAAGTCGCAGGATTGATGGAAGCCGCAGCGCTTTCCATTTGCTGACTTCGTCAAGTTTCGCCCAACGGCGATACCGGGCGGACCCCCCTCCGCGTTTTCCGCACCAAATGGACTTGGTCTGAAGTACAGGCCTGTTGCCTACGAAACCATAAGCACCGCACACCCGCTTGACGCCAAGATCCTGCAGTCGGATCCCTGGCAGGGGCGAGTACGGGCGCCAATTGCCGCACTTGGCAGGACGAAGTGTTGGCTACCAAAACACAAATTGCATTGAAGCAAGCTGATCTAGAGGTCGTGAGATGAGTAAAAAGCGTTACCCCAGACTGTTTGGCATATTGCCCTTTTTAGGCATGCTTTTACTCAGTGGGTGCAACTGGACCCTGCTCGACCCGAAGGGCCAGGTCGGCATTGAGCAGAAGAACCTGATCCTGATCGCCACCGGCCTGATGCTGCTGGTGGTCGTGCCCGTGATCATCATGACCCTGGCATTCGCCTGGAAGTACCGTGCTTCCAACAAGGCCGCCACCTACACCCCCGACTGGTCGCACTCGACCAAGATCGAGGCTGCGGTGTGGATCATCCCGATCCTGATCATCATCGCCCTGGGTTACTTCACCTACCACTCCACCCACAAGCTGGACCCGTACCGTCCACTGGATTCCGATGTGAAGCCGGTGCAGATCGACGTGGTCGCGCTGGACTGGAAGTGGCTGTTCATCTACCCGGAGCAGGGCATCGCCACGGTCAACAAGATCGTCTTCCCGGCCAACACCCCGGTCAACTTCCGTGTCACCTCCGACGCCGTGATGAACTCCTTCTTCATCCCGGGTCTGGGCGGCCAGATCTACGCCATGGCCGGCATGACCACCAAACTGCACCTGATCGCCAACGAGAACGGTGTGTTTGACGGTATCTCCGCCAACTACAGCGGCGCCGGCTTCACCGGTATGAAATTCAAGGCTGTTGCCACCTCGCAAGCTGACTTCGATGCATGGGTCGCTGAAGTGAAGGCATCGCCGAAGAAACTGGACCAGGCCGAATATGACGCCTTGGCCAAAGCTAGCGAAAACAACCCAGTCGCGCTGTACAGCGAGGCTCCGGCTGACCAGTTCCAGCGCATCGTCGACAAGTACGAAGGCATGAACCGCGGTCGTCCGAACCACGAAGAAGCAGGCAGCAAAGACCTGGCCACTACCAAGGGTGTGGAATCGAGTATGCAACCAGCTGCCGGTGCAGAGGAGTAAGAGATGTTCGGTAAATTAACTCTGGAGGCGATACCGTATCACGAGCCGATAGTCATGGTGACGCTTGCCATGATCGCGCTCGGTGGTATCGCTGTCGTTGGTGCCATCACCTATTTCCGCAAGTGGACCTACTTGTGGACCGAGTGGTTGACCACGGTCGACCACAAGAAAATCGGCGTGATGTACATCATCGTCGCTATGGTCATGCTGCTGCGCGGCTTCGCCGACGCCATCATGATGCGTACCCAGCTTGCCGCCGCCACCGGTGGCTCCGAAGGCTACCTGCCGCCTGAACACTATGACCAGATCTTCACCGCCCACGGTGTGATCATGATCATCTTCATGGCGATGCCGTTCTTCACCGGCCTGATGAACCTCGCGGTTCCGCTGCAGATCGGTGCACGTGACGTTGCCTTCCCGTTCCTGAACTCCCTGAGCTTCTACCTGCTGCTGGCAGGCGTGCTGCTGGTCAACATCTCGCTGGGCGTTGGTGAATTCGCCAAGACCGGCTGGGTTGCCTATCCGCCGCTCGCAGGTATCCAGTACAGCCCTGGGGTGGGTGTCGACTACTACATCTGGGCGCTACAGCTATCCGGATTGGGTACGACGCTTACCGGCGTGAACTTCCTCGTCACCGTGATGAAGATGCGCGCCCCTGGCATGAAGCTGATGGACATGCCGATCTTCACCTGGACCTGCACCTGGGCCAACGTGCTGATCGTCGCTTCCTTCCCGATCCTGACCGCCGCGCTCGCCCTGCTGACCGTTGACCGTTATCTGGACTTCCATATCTTCACCAACGAGCTTGGTGGGAACCCGATGATGTACGTCAACCTGTTCTGGGCATGGGGTCACCCTGAGGTCTACATCCTGATCCTGCCGGCCTTCGGCGTGTTCTCGGAAGTCACCTCGACCTTCGCAGGCAAGCGTCTGTTCGGTCACCACTCGATGATCTACGCCTCGGGCGCGATCGCCATCCTCGGCTTCGCGGTCTGGCTGCACCACTTCTTCACCATGGGTGCCGGCGCCAGCGTCAACACCTTCTTCGGCCTGGCGACGATGCTGATCTCCATTCCGACCGGTGTGAAGCTGTTCAACTGGCTGTTCACCATCTACCAGGGCCGTCTGCGCTTCACCGCGCCGATCATGTGGACCCTGGGCTTCATGGTCACCTTCTCCATCGGTGGCATGACCGGCGTCCTGCTGGCTGTTCCAGGTGCCGACTTCGTTCTGCACAACAGCCTGTTCGTGATCGCCCACTTCCACAACGTGATCATCGGTGGCGCGGTATTCGGCTACATCGCCGGCTTCGCCTTCTGGTTCCCGAAAGCCTTCGGTTTCACCCTGAACGAGAAGTGGGGCAAGGCTGCCTTCTGGTTCTGGATCTCCGGCTTCTACGTTGCGTTCATGCCGCTGTACGCCCTGGGCTTCATGGGCATGACCCGTCGTCTGAACCACTCCGACAACCCGCTGTGGGAACCCTACCTGTACGTAGCCGTGGTCGGCGCCGTGCTGATCCTGTTCGGTATCGCTTGCCAGCTGATCCAGATCTACGTCTCGGTTCGCGACCGCAAGGACAACATGGACGTCACCGGCGACCCATGGGGCGGCCGTACCTTGGAATGGTCGACTTCGTCGCCACCTCCGTTCTACAACTTCGCTCACATGCCTGAGCATGTTGGCCTGGACGCCTGGCACGAAGCCAAGCAAGCCGGCGCTGCGTACAAGGCACCTGCCAAGTACGAAGCGATCCACATGCCGAGCAACACCTCCACCGGTCTGTTCATGGGTCTGCTGCTGACCGTGTTCGGCTTCGCCTTCATCTGGCACATCTGGTGGCTGGTGGGCGCGAGCCTGGTGGCAACCATCGCTGTCTTCGTTCGCCACGCCGCGCGTGACGACCAGGGCTACATGGTTCCGGCCGAAGAAGTGGCGCGCATCGAAGGCGAGCGCATGAAAGCGCTGGCCAAAGCAGGTGCACTGCCTGCCGGCGCACGTGTCGAATCGTTTGAACGGGTGTAATCAATGTCCAGTCAAGTAATCCACGGTGGCGCGCATGGTCATGACCATGCGCACGACGACCACCACCACGACTCGGGCCAGATGACCGTACTCGGTTTCTGGCTCTACCTGATGACCGACTGCATCCTGTTTGCGTCGCTCTTCGCCACCTACGCGGTGCTGTCCGGCGGTTTCGCCGGCGGCCCGTCGGGTCACGACATCTTCCAGCTCGACTTCGTGCTGGTTGAAACCGCGTTCCTGCTGCTGTCCTCGATCACCTTCGGCTTCGCCATGCTGAAGATGTTCGCCGGCAACAAGGCAGGCGTGCTGGGCTGGTTGGCCGTGACCTTCCTGTTCGGTGCCGGCTTCATCGCGATGGAAATCTATGAGTTCCATCACCTGATCGCCGAGGGCTACGGCCCGCAGCGCAGTGGCTTCCTGTCGGCGTTCTTCGCGCTGGTCGGTACCCACGGCCTGCACGTGACTGCCGGTCTGATCTGGATGGCAATCATGATGTACCAGATCAACAAGCACGGCATCACGCCGACCGCCAAGACCCGCATGAGCTGCCTGAGCCTGTTCTGGCACTTCCTGGACGTGGTCTGGATCTGCGTATTCACCGTCGTCTACCTGCTGGGGGTTCTGTAATGGCTAACGCACACGACACTCACCACGAAGGTAATCACGGCAGCGTGAAGTCGTACATGATCGGTTTCGTACTGTCGATCATCCTGACCGCGATCCCGTTCGGCCTGGTGATGTACCCGAGCCTGCCGAAGAACCTGACCGTCCTGATCGTGGTGGCCATGGCCGTCATCCAGGTGGTTGTGCACCTTGTGTACTTCCTGCACATGGACCGCTCGAAAGAGCAGCGTTCCAACGTGTCGACGTTCCTGTTCACCGTCCTGGTAATTGCACTGCTGGTCGGCCTGTCGCTGTGGATCATGTTCAGCATCCACTTCGAAATGTTGGCCAAGTGAGGTAAGACTGCATGTCCGTGAAGCACTTTATCCAAATCACCAAACCGGGGATCATTTTCGGTAACGTGCTTTCCGTGGCAGGCGGTTTCTTCCTTGCCGCTAAGGGGCATGTGGATTTCGCCCTGTTCCTGGCGGTGGTGATCGGTACTTCCCTGGTGGTCGCGTCTGGATGCGTGTTCAACAACTGCATCGACCGTGACATCGACCACAAGATGGAACGTACCAAGAACCGCGTCATGGTCCAGGGCGGCATGTCGCTGCCCCTGGCGCTGATCTACGCCACCCTGCTCGGGGTGGCGGGTTTCAGCCTGCTGTATGTGCAAGCCAACCCGCTGGCGGCGTTCTGCGCCCTGGTCGGTTTCGTTGTCTACGTCGGTTTCTACAGCCTGTGGCTGAAGCGCAAATCGGTGCACGGCACCTTGGTCGGCAGCCTGTCCGGTGCCATGCCTCCGGTGATCGGCTACTGCGCCGTGAGCAACAGCTTCGACCTGGCCGCGGTGACCCTGCTGGTGATGTTCAGCCTGTGGCAGATGCCGCACAGCTTCGCCATCGCCATCTTCCGCTTCAAGGACTACAGCGCCGCCAACATTCCGGTCCTGCCGGTGGCACGCGGTATCCTCGCGGCGAAGAAGCAGATCGTGCTGTACGTGCTGGCCTTCGTGCTCGCCACCCTGATGCTTACCCTCGGCGGTTATGCCGGCCTGGGTTATCTCGCCGTGGCGGCTGCCATGGGCCTGTACTGGCTGTACATGGCCTGGGGTGGCTACAAGGCCGAGGACGACAGCAAGTGGGCCCGCAAGGTGTTCGGCTTCTCCATCCTCACCGTCACTGCCCTGAGCGTGATGATGGGCGTGGACAGCCAGACTGCGGCCGATGTGCTGATGACCTACGCGCGCTGATACAGCAGCCTGTTACACGAAGACCCCGGCCATGTGCCGGGGTTTTTTGTGGCTGCTAATTGTGTTTGTATCAGTCAGGTAGAAAAAGGTTGCTGTACGATCTTTTGCCTAATCGCCTCGGCAGTGCCCGCTAAGTATCCGATGGTTCTATCATCTATCCCAGGGTACGCTTTTTGTAAGATAAGAGTTGGGTCGTGTGAAATTCCCAATGCCGTGATGTACCTGATTAGCGCATTCTTGACATCGGTTGAGGTTTTGGTTGTTGTGTTGTTGTTTACTAGGGTTCGCGCAAAATCTATTCTTTTGTTATCCTTTATATCTAGTTTGTTATTAATATCTGCCCAGCTGTCATTGGCGTTAAGAGTTTTATGCTGCATGGTTGGTGTAGCGCTTTCTTTCTGTTGAGATGTGGGGCCGAAGAGCTCTTGATTGTTTTCCGTTCTCGGAGCATTGGCGTTTGTAGGATCGTAGGTGGCTGGTGGCTGATCAGTCACCAATCCGGGGAGGGCGCGACGTTGTTGAGGGGACGCGATGCGATTATTTACATGGCCAGTCGGATCATGTCGGTTCACAGGATCCCCCGAGCAATACATGTAGGGATTGATACCACCCTGGAGGAAGGGACTTAGGTTGTCGGGTGAGTTGAAGCGCATGAGCAGTGTGTTGTACATGCGGTAACCATTGCCCAGCAAGTAACCGTCCAGGCAACGCTCTCTTAAATGACCGTTGAATCGCTGTTTTACTGAAGCTGATATATCCCTGCGCGTCATACCATAGGGTGAGTAGGTAATAGTGAGTTTGTCCTCCGGGCGTATCTCAACCACGCTACCACTGCGTTCAGTCGCCAGTAAATGGACAATGCTGGAGTGCGGGTTGCTGCTGAGGTGGCCCTGCTCAGCCTTCTTCTCATGCGTTCCCATTATGCATCCCATGGTCTGTCGGGTGAGGGTGCATCAAGCGTAGGCTGGCTGCTGGAACAGCGCAGCTGGCAAAAATGACAGGTCGGCGTCCGCAAGCTTTTATGCCTGTTTGTCCTGTGCCGGCCTCTTCGCGGGTAAACCCGCTCCCTCAGGGATCGCGCTAACCCTGTGGGAGCGGGTTTACCCGCGAAGAGGCCGGTCCTGAAAACATAAATCTTTGATTTTCAAAAAATACATCTGAAAATGTTAAACAAAACAGGAAATTATCCTTTACAGAAATATTGTTTCGGCACTATCTTCTGAATCAGGCCGCCGCAGCGGCCAACGTCGCTCGGACGGTTCCGGGCGCTTACGTCTGCAGAGGAACACATGGCCAACCCAGGTTCGCCGCGCCGCTTCGCGCGCATCGATCGTCTCCCCCCGTACGTCTTCAACATCACCGCCGAGCTCAAGATGGCCGCCCGCCGCCGTGGCGAGGACATCATCGACCTGAGCATGGGCAACCCCGATGGCGCCACCCCGCCGCATATCGTCGAGAAGCTGGTGCAGGTCGCCCAGCGCGAGGACACCCACGGCTATTCCACCTCCCGCGGCATCCCACGCCTGCGCCGGGCGATCTCCAACTGGTACAAGGATCGCTACGAGGTCGACATCGATCCGGAAAGCGAGGCCATCGTCACCATCGGTTCGAAGGAGGGTCTGGCGCACCTGATGCTGGCCACCCTCGACCAGGGAGACACGGTGCTGGTGCCCAACCCCAGCTACCCGATCCATATCTACGGTGCGGTGATCGCCGGTGCCCAGGTGCGCTCCGTGCCGCTGGTGCCAGGGGTGGACTTCTTCAACGAGCTGGAGCGGGCGATCCGCGAGTCGATCCCCAAGCCGAAGATGATGATCCTCGGCTTCCCGTCCAACCCCACCGCCCAGTGCGTCGAGCTGGACTTCTTCGAGCGCGTTGTGGCCCTGGCCAAGCAGTACGACGTGCTGGTGGTGCACGACCTGGCCTATGCCGACATCGTCTACGACGGCTGGAAGGCGCCGTCGATCATGCAGGTGCCGGGCGCCAAGGACATCGCGGTGGAGTTCTTCACCTTGTCCAAGAGCTACAACATGGCCGGCTGGCGGATCGGCTTCATGGTCGGTAACCCCGAGCTGGTCAGCGCCCTGGCGCGGATCAAGAGCTACCACGACTACGGCACCTTCACCCCGCTGCAGGTGGCCGCCATCGCTGCCCTGGAAGGCGACCAGCAGTGTGTGCGAGACATCGCCGAGCAATATCGCCAGCGCCGCAACCTGCTGGTCAAGGGCCTGCACGAGCTGGGCTGGATGGTCGAGAACCCCAAGGCCTCGATGTATGTCTGGGCCAAGATTCCCGAGGCCTATGCGCACCTGGGCTCGCTGGAGTTTGCCAAGAAGCTGCTGGCCGAGGCCAAGGTCTGCGTGTCGCCGGGGATCGGCTTCGGTGACTACGGCGACGATCATGTGCGCTTTGCCCTGATCGAGAACCAGGACCGGATTCGCCAGGCCATTCGCGGCATTCGCCAGATGTTCCGGGCCGATGGGCTGACCAGCAAGTAAGCCGCCAGGGCGCTATCGCGGGTGTAGGAGCGGCCTTGTGCCGCGAAAGGGCCGCGAAGCGGCCCCAGGATGTATGCAGCATTGCCAAGAACCCGGGGCTGCTTTGCAGCCCTTTCGCGGCACGAGGCCGCTCCTACACAGACCTGCGCATATCGCTTACCTCGGAACGCCGATCAGCGGCGATCTTTTTTTGCTTCCCCCTCTTCTCAGCCGTCCGCGCCTGGATTACAAATAGCGCCGCGGGCGCTCGCCCCGATAACAACAACCTCCTTCCCTGGCCATCATGTCCGATCAGAACCCTTGCCTGACCTGCGGCGCCTGCTGCGGCTACTTTCGTGTGTCTTTCTTCTGGGGTGAATGCCAGTCCGCCGGCGGCGTGGTGCCCGACGATCTGGTGGTGCAGATCAACCCGACCCGGGTCGCCATGATCGGCACCGACGCCAAGCCTTGCCGCTGCGTCAGCCTGGGTGGCGAGATCGGCACGCAAGTGGCGTGCTCCATCTACGAGAACCGCTCCAGCCCCTGCCGCGAGTTCGATGCCTCGTGGGAAAACGGCGTGCACAACCCCAGCTGTGACGACGCCCGGGCAGCCTATGGCTTGCCACCGCTGACACCACCGGGCGCCAATGAGCCGCATTGGCCGGATGAGGGGGCGGAGGTCGCCTGAAGGGATTACTTGGCCTTGCAGACTGCGAACTGCGTGGGAGCGGGCTTGTCCCGCGATTGCGATGCCGGCGTCATCTCGTGGCAAGCCCGCTCCCACAAACCGTTTCACATTCTGGCCATTCGCCATGACCGTTCGTCGGTTGGATCCAATGGCCGCAAGTCTGAAACCCGCGAAACACGTGCCGCCTAAACAAAGTATTAACACCATTTGACCGTCCCCTGCGCCGTACCGCCCGCGCCTGAGCGGCTACACATTCCCTCAAAGGAAATTCGTAGCCATAGATCAGGCGTTTCGGCCGTCGCGTGTTCCACTGCTCTTTCCTGCCCCGCTGTGCACGCATTCAAGGACTGAATCGCCTGATCCACGAAGGAGCTCTCCGTGGACAGACGTGCCGCCCCCCGTTCACCCGCCCGTTTCTCGCAACTGTCGCTGGCTGTCAGCCTGGCTGTAGGTGCGATGGCATTTGGTCTGTCCAGCGAACAGGCCCTGGCTGCCTGTAGCGCGGCCGGGGCCACGATCACCTGCAACGGCGCTGCCAACCCGCTGGCGCCGAGCTATACCAACGGCGGCAGCGGCCTCACCGTGAACGTCAACCCGGGCGCGACCCTGGGCACCTTGCTGGGCGTGGGCGGCACCTCGCTATCGCTGGCCGGCAACAACAACACCCTGAACAACTCCGGCACCATCGACCCGACGTTGCTCGGGCTGTTGAGCATCCAGTCCTCCGCCGTGCTGATCGGCAACACCGGCACCGGCAGCACCCTCACCATCAACAACAACGCCACGGGCGTGATCAAGGGCACCGGCGCCCTGCTCGGCGCCAACCTGCTGAACCTCACCGGCATGGCGCTGGACGCACGCAACGGCGCCGCCGGCACTACCACCATCAGCAACGCCGGCAGCATCGGCTCCTCGGCCTTGGCCAGCCTCACGCTGGTGAGCGAGGACACGCCGGTCATCGCCGTGACCGGCGGCAGTACGGTGAACTTCACCAACACCGGCACCATCCTCGGCCGCGCCGCGTTCGAGGCTTCTGCGGCGGGTAACACCTTCACCAACGCCGGGACCCTGACCGGCAGCCTGTCGATGGGCGCCAACAGCACCAACCGCTTCAACGCCATCACCGGCTCCAGCGTCGGGGCAGGGCTTGGGGTCGGCGTGGCGTTGCTGGTCACCAGCAACCCCAACCTCGCCTTTGCCGCAGCCGGGAAGATCGACGGCGGCGCCGGCGGCACCAACACCCTGGCGCTGCAGAACGCCATTGGCGGCGGCAGCGGCACCGCGGGCAGCGGTACGATCAACGCCACCAACTACATCAACTTCAGCCGCCTGATTGTCGACGCCGGCACCTGGAGCCTGATCGGCCAGGTGCTCAACGGCACCACCCAGACCACCCTCAACGGAGGCCAGCTCAACTTCGACAATTCCAGTGCCTTCGGCAGTGGCGCCATCACTGTCAACGGCGGCGGGCTGGCGGGCACCGTCGGCGGCCTGAGCCTGGCCAACAACTTCACCCTCAATGCCGGCCTGAGCGTCGGCGGCGCCACCGACATGGCTCTCAATGGCGTGATCTCGGGTGTCGGCGGCCTGACCAAGACCGGTACCGGGCTGCTCACCCTCGGCGCCACCAACACCTACAGCGGCGGCACCAACCTGGCCGCCGGCGGCCTCAACCTGGCCAGCGCCGCGGCACTGGGCAGCGGCGGCCTCACCGTCAGCGGCGCCAGCAGCCTGCAGGGCAGCGTGCCACTGGTGCTGAACAGCAACGTGGCGTTGAACGCGGCGCTGACCCTGCCCGGCAGCAATGCCCTGACCCTTGGCGGCGTGCTCAGCGGCTCCGGCTCGCTGGTCAAGAGCGGCAGCGGCACCGTGACGCTCAACGGCGTCAACACCTTCAGTGGCGGTACCACACTGGCCAGCGGCACGCTGACCATCGGTAACGACAGTGCCCTCGGTTCCGGCGCGCTGACCCTTACTGGCAACGGCACCCTGAACCACACCGCCGCGCTCACCCTGGGCAACGCCATCAACCTGGGCGGCAACACCCTCACGCTGCCGGGCAGCAATGCCGCCATCCTCAACGGCGTGATCAGCGGTACCGGCGGCCTGACCAAGACCGGCACTGCCGACCTCACCCTGAACGGCGTCAACACCTACAGCGGCACCACCACCCTGGGTGGTGGCAAGCTCACTGTCGGCAACAGCGCCGCGCTGGGCACCAGCGGCCTGACCCTGGGCGGCAATGCCAGCCTGGATGCCAGCAGCGCGGTCAGCCTGGGCAACGCGATCAACCTGGGGGCCAACACCCTCGACCTGCTGGGCACCAGCGCCACCACCCTGGGTGGTGTCATCAGCGGCACCGGCGCGCTGGTCAAGAATGGCGCCGGCGACCTGACCCTCAATGGCAACAACACCTTCAGCGGCGGCCTGACGCTCAACACCGGCAAGCTCACCGTCGGGCACAGCAATGCGCTGGGCAGCGGTGCGCTGACCCTGGGCGGCAACGTCAGCCTCGACGCCGGCACCGCGGTCAACCTGGGCAACGCGGTCAACCTCGGCGCCAACACCCTCAACCTGCTGGGCACCAGTGCCACCACCCTGGGCGGTGTCATCAGCGGCACCGGCGCGCTGGTCAAGAACGGCAGCGCCGGCCTGACCCTCAACGCCAGCAATACCTTCAGCGGCGGCACCACCCTCAATGGCGGCGTGCTGACCGTGGGCAACAACAATGCCCTGGGCACCGGCGCGCTGTCTCTGGGCGGCAATGCCAGCCTCGATGCGGGCGTGGCGGTCAACCTGGGCAACGCCATCAACCTGGCCGGTAACACCCTCACTCTGCCGGGCACCAGCGCCACCACACTGGGTGGCGTGATCAGCGGCACCGGGGCACTGGTCAAGAACGGCGGCAGCAACCTGACCCTGGGTGGCACCAACACGTTCAGTGGCGGGCTGACCCTCAATGCCGGCACCCTGACCCTGGCCAGCGCGGCGGCCCTGGGCACGGGCGGCCTGACTGTTGGCGGGGCCTCGACCCTGGCCAACGCCGTGGCGATGACCCTGAACAATGGCGTCAACCTCGGCGCCAACCTGACCCTGGCCGGCGCCAACAATCTCAATCTGGCCGGCAACCTCAGCGGCACCGGCGGGCTGATCAAGAACGGCAGCGCCAGCCTGACCCTGGGCGGCAACAACACCCAGAACGGCGCCACGGCGCTGAACGCCGGCACCCTGGTGCTGGGCAGCAACACCGCGCTGGGCACCGGCGCGCTCAATGCCGCCGCCAACACCACCCTCGACACCAGTGTCGCCGGGCTGAACATCGGTAACGCCCTTAACCTGGCCGGCAACCTGAATCTGCCCGGCAGCAATGACCTGACCCTGAGCGGCGTCATCGCCGGCGCCGGCGGCATCACCAAGGGCGGCAACACCACCTTGACCCTGACCGGTGCCAACACCAACAGCGGTTCCACCTTTGTCAACGCCGGTACCCTGGTGGTCGGCAGCAACACCGCGCTGGGCACCGGCACCCTCAACACCGCCGCCGGCACCCACCTGGACGCCAGCACGGCCGTGAGCCTGGCCAACGACGCCATCATCGCCGGCCCCCTGACCATCGACGGCACTGCCAACCTGGGCCTGAGCGGCGTGCTCAGCGGCATCGGCTCGCTGGTCAAGAACGGCAACGCCAGCCTGACCCTGAGCGGCAACAACGTCTTCACCAACGGCACCCAGCTCAACGCCGGCACGCTGATCCTGGGCAGCAACACCGCACTGGGCATCGGCGGCCTGGCCCTGGGTGGCAACGCCAACCTCGACACCAGCACCGCGGTAGCCGTCACCAACACCATCAGCCTCGGCGCCAACACCCTGACCGTGCTGGGCAGCAACGCCACCACCCTGACCGGACAGATCAGCGGCACCGGCGCGCTGGTCAAGAACGGCAGCGCCGGCCTGACCCTCAACGGCAACAACACCTACAGCGGCGGTACCACCCTCAACGGCGGGTTGCTGACCCTGGGCAACAACAATGCCCTGGGCAGCGGCGCCTTGACCCTGGGTGGCAACGCCAGCCTCGACGGCAGCGGCACCCTCAACCTGGGCAATGCCATCAACCTCGCCGGCAATACCCTGACCCTGGCGGGCAGCAATGCAACCACCCTCGGCGGCGTGATCAGCGGCACTGGCGCGCTGACCAAGAACGGCAGCACCAACCTGACCTTGTCAGGTGCCAACACCTTCAGCGGTGGTCTCAACCTCAATGCCGGCACCTTGACCCTGGCCAGCGCCGCGGCGCTGGGGACCGGAGCTTTGAACGTCGGCGGTGCTGCCACCTTGGCCAACTCCACGGCCATGACCCTGAACAACGCCATCAACCTCGCCGCCGATCTGTCGCTGCCCACCACCAGCAATCTCACCCTGGCCGGCAACCTCAGTGGCACCGGCGGCCTGGTCAAGAGCGGCAGCGCCACCCTGACCCTGAGCGGCAACAATACCCACAGCGGCGCCACCGCGCTCAACGCCGGCACCCTGGTACTGGGCAGCAACACCGCCCTGGGCACTGGCGCGCTGAATGCCGCCAACAACACCACCCTGGACACCAGCGTCGCCGGGCTGAACATCGGCAACGCGCTGAACCTGGCCGGCAACTTCATCCTGCCCGGCAGCAACGACCTGACCCTGAGCGGCACCATCGCCGGCGCCGGCGGCATCACCAAGAACGGCGCCACCAGCCTGACCCTGAGCGGCAACAACAGCAACAGCGGCATCACCCGTCTGAACGCCGGTACCCTGGTGCTCGGCAGCAACACCGCGCTGGGCACCGGTACCCTCAACACCTTGGCCGGCACCCACCTGGATGCCAGCACGGCAGTCAGCCTGGCCAACGACGTTACCATCGCCGGCCCCCTGACCATCGACGGCAGCGCCGACCTGGGCCTGAGCGGCGTGGTCAGCGGCATCGGCTCGCTGGTCAAGAACGGCAACGCCAACCTGACCCTGAGCGGCAACAACCTCTACACCAACGGCACCCAGCTCAATGCCGGCACGCTCACCCTCGGCAGCAACACCGCGCTGGGCATCGGTGCCCTGACCCTGGGCGGCAACGCCAATCTCGACGCCAGCACCGCGGTGGCGGTGACCAACGGCATCAGCCTGGGCGGCAACACCCTGACCGTGCTGGGCAGCAACGCCACCACCCTCGGCGGCCTGATCAGCGGCAGCGGTGCGCTGGTCAAGAACGGGAGCGCCGGACTGACCCTCAACGGCAACAACACCTACAGCGGCGGCACCACCCTCAATGCCGGGCTGCTGACCCTGGGCAACAACAACGCCATCGGCAGTGGCGCGCTGAGCGTGGGCGGCAATGCCAGCCTCGACGGCAGCGCCGCGCTCAACCTGGGCAACGCCATCAACCTGGGGGCTGGCGCCACCCTGACCCTGCCGGGCAGCAACGCCACCACCCTTGGCGGCGTGATCAGCGGCACTGGCGCGCTGACCAAGAACGGCAGCACCAACCTGACCCTGTCGGGCGCCAACACCTTCAGCGGCGGCCTCAACCTCAATGCCGGCACCCTGACCCTGGCCAATGCCGCGGCGCTGGGAACCGGCGCGCTGAACGTCGGGGGCGCCGCGACCCTGGCCAACAGCGTGGCGATGACCCTGGGCAACGACGTCAACCTCGGCGCCAACCTGACTCTTGGCGGCAGCAACAACCTGACCCTGGGCGGCGTGCTCGCCGGTACCGGCGGGTTGATCAAGAACGGCGTGTCCGACCTGACGTTGACGGGCAACAACACCTTCAGCGGTGCCATCGACCTGCTCGGCGGCAGCATCACCACCGTCGGTACCACCGCTCTGGGCAATACCTCGGCGGTCAGCGTCGGCGCCGGCACCAGCCTCAACCTCGGCGCCAGCGCCACCATCGGTGGCCTGAGCGGCGCCGGTACGGTGAATATCGCGGGCGGTGGTGCCCTGACCCTGGGCGGCAACAACCTCAACAGCGTGTTCAGCGGGGTCTTGGCCGGCAGCGGCGGGCTGATCAAGAACGGCAGTGGCAGCTTCGAGCTGTCCGGGGTCAACGTGCTCGCTGGCAATACCACGGTCAATGCCGGCTTGCTCAATGTCACCGGCTCGCTGGCCAGCGCCAGCGTGCAGGTCAACAGCGGCGCCAGTCTCGGCGGCACCGGCAGCTTGCTGGGGGCGGTCGACATCGCCAACGGCGCGCACCTGCTGGCCAACAGCGGTGCGACCCTCGGCACCGGCGCATTGACCCTGCACAGTGGCTCGGTCCTCGACTTCGGCCTGGGCTCGCCCGCTACTGGCGGCACCGCGCTGGTCAACGTCAACGGCAACCTGACCCTGGACGGCACCCTCAACGTCACCGACGTCGGCGGCTTCGGCACCGGTATCTACCGGCTGTTCGACTACACCGGCGCGCTGGTCGACAACGGCCTGCTGGTCGGCAACGTGCCGGGTGCCATGTTGCCCGGCGACCTGCAGGTGCAGACCTCCATCGGCAGCCAGGTCAACCTGCTGGTCGGCGGCGCCACCGGCACCGTGCAGTTCTGGGACGGCGCCCAGAGCGTGCCCAATGGCGTGATCGACGGCGGCACCGGCACCTGGAATGGCAGCAACACCAACTGGACCGATGTCAACGGCGTGCTCAACGGCAGCTGGGCCAGTGACTTCGCGGTGTTCCAGGGCACTGCGGGGGATGTCACCGTGGTCGGCACCCAGGCCGCCACCGGGCTGCAGTTCGTCACCAACGGCTATCGCCTGATCGGCGCCGGTGGGCTGGACCTGGTCAACGGCAGCAACGGCGCCTTCGCCGTGCGAGTCGACCCCGGCGTCACCGCGACCCTCAACGTCGGCCTCTCGGGCAGCGGCCAGTTGGCCAAGCTCGACAGCGGCACCCTGGTGCTCAATGGTGCCAACAGCTACACCGGCGGCACCCTGTTCAACGGCGGCACGGTCGTGGTCGGTAACAACACCGCTTTTGGCAGCGGCGCTGTCAGCACCGCCAACGGCACCACCCTGGACAGCAACACCGCCGTGACCCTTGGCAACGCCTTCAATCTAAGCGGTGCCCTGACCGTCGCCGGTTCCGCCGACCTGGGGCTGTCCAACGTGGTCTCCGGCCTTGGCAGCCTGGTCAAGGCTGGCGGCGCCAACCTGACCCTGGGCAGCGCCAACACCTACAGCGGCGGCACCAGCCTGGGTGCCGGCACCCTGACCCTCGGCAACGCCCAGGCGCTGGGCACGGGCGGCCTGAGCGTCACCGGTGCCGCCAGCCTGGACACCACCAGCAACCTGGCACTGGGCAATACCGTCGCCCTGAACGCCAACCTCACCCTACCGGGAACAAACGACCTCACCCTCAACGGAGCGCTCAGTGGCACCGGGGGCCTGGTCAAGACAGGTTCCGGCACGCTCACCCTCAACGGCAGCAACAGCCAGCAGGGCAGCACCAGCCTGAACGGCGGCACCCTCGTGGTAGGCAGCAACACCGCGCTGGGCACCGGCGCCCTGAACGCAGTCGGCGGCACCACCCTGAGCAGCAATGCCAACGTCACCCTGGCCAACCAGCTCAACCTGGCCGGCAACCTGACGATCGCCGGGGCGCAGAACCTGACCCTGGGCGGCAACGTCAACGGCGTCGGCGGCCTGACCAAGACCGGCAGCGGCACCCTGACCCTGAACGGCACCAATGGCAACCTGGGCAACACCAACCTCAATGCCGGCACCCTGGTGCTCGGCAGCGCCAGCGCCCTTGGCCTCGGTCAGCTCAACGCGGCGGCCGGCACCACGCTGGACAGCTCCGCGGCGATCAACATCGGCAACACGGTCAACCTGGGAGGCAACCTCACCATCACCGGCAGCAACGACCTGGGCCTGGGCGGCCTGGTCACGGGGGCCGGCAGCCTGACCAAGAACGGTGCCAGCAACCTCACCCTCAGTGGCGCCAACACCCTGACCGGAGGCGTGACCCTCAATGCCGGCACGCTGACCCTGGGCAACAACCAGGCACTGGGCACCGGCACCCTGACCGTCGGCGGCGCCAGCAACCTGGCCACCACCGGTGCCCTGACCCTGGCCAACCAGGTGACACTCAACAACACCCTGAGCCTGACCGGCAACAACAACCTGGCCCTCAATGGTGTGATCAGCGGTACCGGCGGCCTGACCAAGACCGGCAGCGGCAACCTGAGCCTCGGCGCCGCCAACACCTACCAGGGCACCACCACCCTGGGTGGCGGCACCCTGACCCTGGGCAACAACACCGCCCTGGGCACGGGCAACCTGGCGGTGATCGGCAGCAGCACCCTGGCCACCACCGGCGTGCTGCAGGTGGCCAATGCCATCGGCCTTGGTGCCGGTACCAGCCTCGGCGTCAACAATACCCAGGCCCTGACCCTCGATGGTGTCATCAGCGGTGCCGGGGCGCTGAACAAACTGGGTGCCGGGCAACTGGTGCTCAATGGCAGCAACACCTACGCCGGCGGCACTTCGCTGCAGGCCGGCAGCCTGCTGCTGGGCAACGCCGGCGCCCTGGGCAGCGGTGCGCTGACCGTCAACGGCGCCGCCAGCCTCGATGCCAGCCAGGCGCTGGCGCTGGTGAACGCCGTCAACCTCGCCGGTGGCAACCTGACCCTTGGCGGCAGCCAGGCGCTGACCCTCAACGGCGTGGTCTCCGGCAGCAACGGCCTGGTCAAGAACGGCGCCGCCACCCTGACCCTCAATGGCAACAACACCTACAGCGGCGGCACCACCCTCAACGCCGGCACCCTGGTGGTTGGCAGCAACACCGCGCTGGGCAGCGGCGCGTTGAGCACCGGTGCCAACACCAGCCTCGATGCCGGTGGCGCAGGCGCCACCCTGGCCAACAATGTACACCTGGGCGGTACCCTCAACCTGCCGGGTAGCGCCGACCTTACCCTCAACGGCGTGGTGGATGGCATCGGCGGCCTGAACAAGTCCGGCGCCAGCACCCTGACCCTCAACGGCGCCAACAACTACCTGGGCGGCACCACCCTGAATGCCGGCCGGCTGGTGGTCGGCAACGACAACGCGCTGGGGCAGGGCGCCCTGACCGTCGCTGGGGCCTCGACCCTGAGCAGCGGCGCCAGCACCACCCTGGCCAACAACGTCACCCTCAACGCCGGCCTGACCGTCGATGGCGGCAACGACCTGACCCTCAATGGCGTGATCAACGGCACCGCCGGCCTGACCAAGAACGGCAGCGGCAACCTGACCCTCAATGGCAACAACGGCTTCCAGGGCGGCACTCAGCTCAACGCCGGGCGCCTGACCCTGGGCAGCAGCGGTGCGCTGGGCACCGGTACCCTTTCGGTCACCGCCGACGCCACCCTGGCCAACAGCGCGCCCATGGCCCTGGGCAACACCATTGCCCTGAGCAATGGTGCCAACCTGACCGTTGAAGCCGCCAACGCGCTGATCCTGAGCGGCGACCTCGGCGGCAGCGGCAACCTGGTCAAGACCGGCGTCGACGACCTGACCCTGGTCGGCGTCAAGACCTTCACCGGCAACGTCGACATCCAGGCCGGGTCCCTGACCACCCTCGGCGGCGGTGTGCTGGCCAACGTCGACACCCTCAACGTCGGTGCCAGCGGCCAGCTCAACCTCAACGGCAACGCCAGCCTCGGCAGCCTGACCGGCAGCGGCCAGGTCGATGTCGGCATCGGCAGTGTCCTGAGCCTGGGCGGCAACAACCTCAGCAGCACCTTCGCCGGTGGTCTCAACGGCCTG
This sequence comes from Pseudomonas sp. RtIB026, assembly GCF_016861355.2. Lineage (NCBI taxonomy): Bacteria > Pseudomonadati > Pseudomonadota > Gammaproteobacteria > Pseudomonadales > Pseudomonadaceae > Pseudomonas > Pseudomonas sp. RtIB026. The sequence continues at coordinate 1,733,268 of NZ_AP023348.2, forward strand.
GGCGGCCTGACCAAGATCGGCAGCGGCACCCTGACCCTGACCGGCACCAGCAACCTGGCCGACAACACCCAGGTCAACGCCGGCACCTTGAAAGTCGACGGTACCCTGGGCAGCAACCTGCTGACCGTGGCCAGTGGCGCCACCCTGGCGGGTAGCGGCACCGCCAACGCCACGGTGGTGATCAGCAACGGCGGCCACCTGGCCGGGCAGAGCGGCGCCACCCTGGGCCTCGGCAGCCTGGTGCTCAACAGCGGCTCGATCGTCGATGTCGGCCTGGGCGCCCCGTCCACCGGCGGCACCGCGCTGTTCAACGTCGGCGGCAACCTGACCCTCGACGGCACGCTCAATGTCGGCAGCATCGGCGGCTTCGGCAACGGTGTGTACCGCATCTTCGACTACACCGGCGCGCTCACCGACAACGGCCTGGACTTCGGCAGCCTGCCAGTGGGCGTAGGCCTGGGTGACGTGACCCTGCAGACCGCCCTGGCCAACCAGGTCAACCTGCTGGTAAGCGCCGCCGGCCTGAACATCCAGTTCTGGGACGGCAGCCAGAGCGTGCCTAACGGTCAGGTCGATGGCGGCACCGGCGTGTGGAACGCCGGCAACACCAACTGGACCGACCTCAACGGCGTGCTCAATACCACCTGGGGCAGCACCTTCGCGGTGTTCCAGGGTACAGCGGGCGACGTCACCGTTGACGGCAGCCAGACCGTCAACGGCCTGCAGTTCGTCACCGATGGCTATCGCCTGCTGGCGGGCACCGGCGGCGCGCTCGACCTGATCAACGGCAGCGGTGGCGACACCAGCGTGCGGGTCGATCCGGGTGCCACGGCCACCCTCGATGTCGGCCTGACCGGCGTCGGCAAGCTCAACAAGCTCGACAGCGGCACCCTGGTGCTCAACGGCAGCAACAGCTACAGCGGTGGCACCCTGCTCAGCGGCGGTACCTTGATTGTCGGCAACAACGCGGCCCTGGGCAGCGGCGCGCTCGACACCGCGGCGGGCACCACCCTCGACAGCAACGCCTCGGTCGTCCTGGGCAATGCCGTCACCCTGGCGGGCCCATTGAACATTGCCGGTAGCAATGACCTGGCCCTCAACGGCAACATCGGCGGCGCCGGTGGCCTGGTCAAGGCCGGCAGCGCGCGGCTGGCGCTGGCCGGCAACAACACCTATGCCGGTAATACCGCGCTCAATGGCGGCACCCTGGTGCTGGGCTCCAATACCGCGCTCGGCACCGGCAGCCTGACCACGGCGCCCGGCACCAGCCTGGACAGCAGCCAGGCGGTCACCCTCGCCAACAACGTCACCACCACGGGCGATCTCACCGTGCTGGGCAGCAACGACCTGACCCTGGGCGGCACCGTCGGCGGCACCGGCCGCCTGCTCAAGGCTGGCCTCGCGCGCTTCGCGCTGATGGGCGCCAACACCTACAGCGGCGGCACCGACCTGCAGGCCGGTACACTGGTGGTCGGCAACAACGCGGCGCTGGGCAGCGGCGGCCTGGAGGTCAGCGGCAACGCCAACCTCGACAGCGCCAGTGCCGTCACCCTGGCCAACCCGGTCAATGTCAGTGGCGTGCTCAACGTGCTGGGAAGCAACGACCTGCAACTGGCTGGCGTGCTCAGCGGCGGGGGCGAGCTGAACAAGAGCGGCCTGGCCGACCTGACCCTGTCGGGCAACAACACCTTCAGCGGCATCCTCAACATCCTCTCCGGCAGCCTGAGCACCATCGGCACCACTGCCCTCGGTACCCAGAGCCAGCTGAATGTCAGCAGCGGCGCCAGCCTCAACCTTGACGGCAACACCAGCCTCGGCGACATCGGCGGCACCGGCGCGATCCAGATCGCCGCCGGCAACAGCCTGGCAGTGGAGGGTGGGGTGTTCGACGGTAATATCAGCGGCACCGGCACCCTGAACAAACTCGGCAACGGCACCCTGGCGTTGAGCAGCACCAACAGCCACACCGGCACCACCAACGTCCAGGCCGGGGGGCTGCAGGTGAATGGCTCCCTGGCCAGTGGCGCGGTCAACGTCGCCAGCGGCGCCAGCCTCAGCGGCGCCGGCAGCCTCGGCGGCGCGGTGACGGTGGCCAACGGCGGCAACCTCGCGGCCACCAGCGGCAGCACGTTGAACGCCGGCAACCTGGTGCTCGACAGCGGCGCCAATTTCAACGCCTCGCTGGGCACGCCGTCGTCTGGTGGTACGCCGCTGGTCAACGTGGCCAACAACCTGACCCTGGGCGGTACCCTCAACGTCACCGATATCGGCGGCTTTGGCGCTGGCGTGTACCGGTTGTTCGCCTACGGTGGCAGCCTCACCAACAACGGCATGAGCTTCGGCACCACGCCGGTGCCGATCACCGACCTGACCGTGCAGACTGCCGTGGCCAACCAGGTCAACCTGGTGGTCGGCGGTGCCAGCAACGTACTGTTCTGGGATGGCAGCCAGAGCGTCGCCAACGGCCAGATCGACGGCGGCAGCGGCACCTGGGACGCCACCAACACCAACTGGACCGACGTCAACGGTGTGTTGAACAGCACCTGGAACGACACCTTCGCGGTGTTCCAGGGCGCCCCCGGCACTGTCACCGTCAACGGCAGCCACAGCATCACCGGCCTGCAGTTCGTCACCGATGGCTATGTGCTCAACGCCGGTACCGCCGGTGAACTGCTGGGCAACGGCACCACCAACCTGCGGGTCGACAACGGTGTCACCGCCACCCTCAACGTTGCCCTCAACGGTACCGGCAGCGTCGCCAAGCAGGACGGCGGCACCCTGGTGCTCAATGCCGCCAACGGCTACAGCGGCGGCACCGCACTCAACGGCGGTACCCTGGTGCTCGGCAACGACAGCGCGCTGGGCAGTGGCACCCTGACGGCCGCAGGCGGCACCACGCTGGACAGCAACACCGCCGTCACCCTGGCCAACACCACCGTGCTCAACGGCGCCCTGGCCATTGCCGGCAGTAACGCCCTGACTCTCAATGGCGTAGTCAGCGGCACGGGTGGGTTGATCAAGAACGGCGCCGGCCTGCTGACCCTGAACGGGGCCAACACCTACAGCGGCGGCACCCAGATCAACGCCGGCGGCGTGGTGGGCAACAGCACCAGCCTGCAGGGCGCGATCCTCAACAACGGCGCCCTGACCTTCGAGCAGAACGCCAACGGCAGCTACACCGGCAACCTCAGCGGCAACGGCACCCTGGCCAAGAACGGTACCGGTGAGCTGCTGCTGACCGGCGTCAATACCTTCACCGGCGCCACCAGCGTCAATGCCGGTACCCTGCTGGTCAACGGTCGCCTCGACAGCACCAGCGTGCAGGTCGCCACCGGCGCCCGCCTGGGCGGTAGCGGCACCTACGGCGGTGCCGTGCAAATCGCCAATGGCGCAACCTTGGCCGCCGGCCAAAGCGCCACGCCGCTCACCGTCGGCAGCCTCGACCTGGCGTCGGGCAGCGCCCTGGACTTCAGCCTTGGCGCTCCGGCTGCCTCCACCACCGTGGTCAGGGTCAACGGCAACCTGGTGCTTGACGGCACGCTGAACATCACCGATGCCGGCGGCTTCGGCACCGGTGTCTACCAACTGTTCAGCTACGGCGGCACGCTCACCGACAATGGCCTGGTGTTCGGCGCCATCCCCGGCAGCGTGGTCCTGGGCGACCTCAGCCTGCAGACCGCCATCGCCAACCAGATCAACCTGGTAGTGCAGAACTACGGCGAGGAGCTGCAGTTCTGGAACGGCGGCAAGACCAACCCCGACGGCAGCGTCGGCGGCGGCAGTGGCACCTGGGGCTCGAACACTGGCTGGACCAATGCCGGCGGTACCAGCAGCGAAGGCTGGAGTGGCGGCTACGCGGTCTTTGGCGGCACGTCGGGCACCGTTACCGTGGTTGGCAACCAGTCGTTCGAGGGCCTGCAGTTCCTCAGTGATGGCTACCAGGTCGTCCCGGGCTCTGGCGGCAGCCTGACCCCGGTCAACGATGCCGACGGCAGCCTGGCGGCAGTGCGTGTCAACGCCGGCGCGACGGCCACCGTCAGCGCACCGCTGGTCGGCACTGGCGGTATCGAGAAACTCGATGCCGGCACCCTGATCCTCGCGGGCGCCAACACCTACAGCGGCGGCACCACCGTCAGCGGCGGTACCCTGGTCGGCAACACCACCAGCCTGCAGGGCAACATCCTCAACAACGCCAACCTGGTGTTCGCCCAGGGCAGCAACGGCACCTTCAACGGCACCCTCAGCGGTACCGGCACCACCACCAAGCAGGGTGGCGGTACCTTGCTGCTGACCGGCAACCAGCCGTTCAGCGGCGCCTTCAATGTCAACCAGGGCGTGCTCCAGGTGGGCGACGCGGCCAACCCGGGCAGCAACCTCGGCGCCCAGGTCACGGTGGCCAACGGCGCCGCCCTGACCGGCAACGGCACCGTCGCCGGGCTGATCAACAACGGCACCGTGCTGCCGGGGCCGGCCGGCAACCTGAACGTGTCGGGCAACTTCACCAATGGCGCCACCGGCACCCTGGTGATCGACCTCGCCAGTTCACCGGTGAACTACCTGAACGTGGGCGGCACCGCGAACCTCGGCGGCAGCCTGATGGTGGCCAACCTTGCCAGCGGCAATGGCCAGTACACCGTGGTCAGCGCCGCGGGTGGCGTCACCGGTACTTTCGCCACCACCAACCTGGCCAACTCGGCGTTCCTCAACAGCTCGCTGGACTATGGCGCCAACCAGGTGACCCTGTCGGTCAGCCGCAACGGCAACTCCTTCGCCGATGTCGCCGCCACCGGCAACCAGCGTGGCGTGGCCACGGCCCTGGGCAGCGCCGGGGCACCGGCCGAGCTGGTCAACAACCTGCTGCCGCTGGACCGCCAGGGCGCCCAGGCGGCGTTCGACAGCCTGTCCGGCGAGATCCACGCCAGCACCGCGACCGTGCTGATCGAGGACTCGCGCTACGTCCGCGAAGCGGTCAACGACCGTCTGCGCCAGGCCGACTGCAGCAACCAGGACGATCCGCGTCGCACCCTGGCGCCGACCGCCAACCAGCAGCTGACCAGCGAAGGCTGCCAGGGCCAGGCTGTGGGCTGGATCCGCGCCATCGGCGGCTGGGGTACCTACGACGGCAGCAGCAGCCATGCCAGCGTCGACCGCGACCTGTCGGGCTTCATGCTCGGCGTCGACCGTGCCCTGGATGACCAGTGGAAAGTCGGCGCCGCCGCCGGCTACACCCGCTCGAGCATCGATGCGCACCGCCGTCGCTCCGACGCCACGGTAGACAGCTACCACCTGACCACCTACCTCGGCTACCAGCTGGACGCCTTCGCCGCCCGTATGGGCGTGGCCTACAGCTGGCACGACATCGACACCAAGCGCGATGTCACCGTCGGCAGCTACGACGACCGGCTCAAGGCCAAGTACAAGGCGCGCAGCGCCCAGGTGTTCGGCGAGGTGGGCTACGCCATCGATGCCGGCGGCATCGCCCTGGAGCCGTTCGCCGGGCTGGCCTACGTCAACTACGACAGCGACACCGCCCACGAGAAGGGCGGGGCAGGGCGGCTGGAAGGCAAGGTCGACCAGGACGTGACCTTCTCCACCCTGGGCGTGCGGGCCGGCAAGCGCATCCTGCTCGACAATGGCAGCAGCGTCACGCCGCGGCTGTCGGTGGGTTGGCGCCATGCGTTCGGTGACGACAAGCCCGATGCGGATCTGCGCTTTATCGACGGTGGCGCCGGGTTCAGCACCGAGGGCGTGCCGATCGCCAAGGACGCGGCAGTGGTCGAGGCAGGGGTGGACCTGTCGGTGGGCGCGAGCGGCAAGCTGGGGGTCGGGTATTCCGGGCAGCTGTCGAGCGAGAACCGTGACCATGGTGTGGTGGTGAGCTTCAGCATGGGGTTCTGAGGTAGATCGCCGGGGCTGCGTTGCAGCCCTTTCGCGGCACGAGGCCGCTCCTACAGGAGGAGACCATGTTCCTCTCTGTAGGAGCGGCCTTGTGCCGCGAAAGGGGCGCAAAGCGCCCCCGGCCTTTTCTTGGTCTTCGAGCGCGAGGGCTGTTGACCGCATCAGGGCCACCAGGCGTTCGCCGCAAATTTTGCAGCGCCATGCACCTGGTGGCCATGACGCGGTCAAAACCCTAGTCCCAAACCCCGTAAGATATTTCCGAATTTGAAACCAAGTCCTTCAGCCAGCCAGCGCTTCGGACCTATCCTACGCGCCTGCCGGAAGGCTCTGAATTGGCCGGGAAACTCATCAGGGGTACCGTCACTGGGTCGTCACATTTGGCGACCGGGTGTGAGAAGCCCGTTGTGTGAACCATGTCGATTCCGTCAATGGCGGTCGTGCGCGTGCAGGCTTTGGCCTGACCGTGGATTCATGGTTACACACGGGCTTCTCACCATGCGTACGACTGCCACCCTAATCTGTGAGAAGGATCGAGGTGGTTGTTCCTGGATTTCAATTTCGAGGAGTAACCATGAAAAAACTTGTACCCGACCCACCCTACCCAATCCCCTTCGTCACCATCATCAGCGACCTCGACCCCGAGGAAGCCATGGCCCACGCCAACAAGCTGATGCATACCCTCAGCGACACCGTCCACGCCTACACCGTCTGCCAGCGCGACGAGCGCCTCGACGTGATGATGGACAGCGTCGAGATCCTCGGCCAACTGGTCATCTCGCTGGTTCGCCACGCCCGGTCCAAGGGGGCGCCGGTATGAGCGACGACAGCAAGCCCGGCTCGACCCAGGGCAAGACCACCTGCCTCGAGATCTTCTGCATCCAGCCCGGCATCCCGTTCGATCACGCCTTCAGCGACCTGTCGGTGCTGCTCGGCTGTGTGGCGCACTTCACCACCGAGGCTGAGATGGAAGGGGACCTCATGGCCGCCAGTGCCGCTCGGATCCTCAGCGGGCTGGCCAAGGGGCTGATCGATGACATGGAATTGGGGCTGAATCGAGCGCGGTGAATGGGGGGCTGCTGCGCAGCCCGTTCGCGGCACAAGGCCGCTCCTACAAGAAAACGCGATCCCCTGTAGGAGCGGCCTTGTGCCGCGAACGGGCCGCAAAGCGGCCCCAGGGATGCCAGACCGGGCCACTGTCGTTAGACTGTCATCTCCCCACCACCGGACAGGAGTCCCGGCGTGCCCGACCCTCGCAGTTTCCCCAGCGACCTGTGCCTTGAAAGCCCACGCCTGCAGCTGCGCCCCATGCGCCATGGCGACGCGCAGCAGTGGCTGACCATCATGGCCGACCCGGAAGTGATGCGTTACTGGTACCACGCCCCCTGGCAGACCCTGGCCGAGGCCGAAAGCGCCCTGGCCGCCGACCGCGAAGCCTATGCCGCCGGCCAGTTGCTCAAACTGGGCATGTACCGCCGCGACAACGGCGAGCTGATCGGCATGGTCCAGCTGTTCAACCTCGAGGAGGGCTCGCGCCGTGGCGAGATCGGCTACTGCCTGGCCAAGTCGGCCCAAGGGCGGGGCTACATGGACGAGGCGCTGACCTGCTTCATCGACTACCTCGCCCACACCCTGCACCTGCGTCGCCTGGAGGCGGAAATCGACCCGCGCAACCAGGGCTCGGCGCGCACCCTCGAGCGCCAGGGCTTCGTCCTGGAGGGGACGCTGCGGGCCCGCTGGTGCGTAGCGGGTGAGCTGTCTGACTCGGGGCTGTACGGGCTGCTGCTGGAACCGCCTGTGGCCTGATACCCGAGGGTGTCATGGACGAGTCTTTTATTGATGGATGGAGCCCGTGTTTTGCCTGTTTTATATGTGACGTTCACCTTGCTGCTGTTCCTGCTATGCCTGTGTTTCGACGGCATCCTGATGGGCGTCGATGGGCATATGCCTGCTTTGCAGATACTGCTCATGGGCCCTTGGGGCATTGCCTTCGGGCAGTACCAGTGGTTTGCCAATCCGCTGCTGGGCCTGGCGCTGGTCGCCCATCGGCGCTTTCGCCGGCTGGCGCTTGCAGCCGGGGTGATCGCGCTGGGCCTGGCGCTCAGTTGCCTTGGCATCGAACGGGTGCCGGACAACCGCAGCTATAACTTCCTGCCCCTGACGGGTTTTGGCGCCGGTTACTATCTATGGACACTGGCGATCCTGCTGTTCTGCGTCGGGCAGGCCTGGTGGTGCCGCAAGGTGCGTTCGGCGGCGGATGTGCCGGGCTGGCGCTGGTTCGATGGTGTGTTGATCACGGTGCTGGTGGCGACGATCTACGCCGGGACGCAGATGCCGAGCCTGCGCGTCCAGCCGAGCGGCGCCGACGAGTTGCCGGAGCAGGCTGCGACACGCTGATGCGGTGCGGCCCGGATGGGTTTGGAAAGTCGACAGGGGCTGGGTTAAGGTCGCAGCTTGTCCCGTTTTCTCCAGGTACCTGACTTGCCCGCTTTCTACCTGACCACAAGCCTGGCCCTGTACCTGCTGAGCCTGGCTTTCGACGGTGCCCTGACGGGCGCCGGGCGGCATGTGCCGGCGCTGCAGATGCTGCTCTACGGCCCCTGGGGCATCGCCTTCGGCCTGTACCAGTGGTTCGCCAATCCGCTGCTGGCACTGGCGGTTCTCGCCCATCGTCGGTTCCGCCGCCTGGCGCTGGTATGCGGCCTGGTGGCGTTGTACCTGGCGGCCAGCAGTTTTGCCATCAGCCGCTTGCCGGACAACCAGAGCTACGCCTTCCAGGATGTGACCGGCTTCGGCGTGGGCTTCTACCTGTGGCTGCTGGCGATCCTGGTGTTCTGCCTGGGGCAGCTGTGGTGGTGCTGGAAGGCGCGCTCGGCGGCGGATGTGCCGGGCTGGGGTTGGCTCGATGTGGCGCTGATCGCTGCCCTGAGCGTGGCGCTGTATGCCGGTACGCAGATGCCCTCGCTGCGCTTCGAGCCGCACAAGGTGATCGTGCCGCCGGAGCAGCCGCGCAGCTTGTGATGGATTGCCCTGCGACAAGGCCCTCAATGCCAGCTCTTTCAAGGTCTTTGGGTGCGAGGATTGTTGACCGAGTGAGGGCCACCAAGTGTTCGCTGCAAGGCGAGCGGCGGGCACTTGATGGCCCTCAACGCACCGTTCCCCACTGCACCACGATCATCCCGATCACGATCATCCCCACCCCCGCCAACCGCAACAGGTTCACCGGCCGCTCCGGCAACCCCATCAAGCCAAACTGGTCGATCAGCAGCGACGACAGCACCTGCCCCGCCACCACGCAGACGATGAACCCGGCTGCCCCCAGGCGCGGCGTCAGCACCAGCGCGGCGGTGATGTACAGCACCCCGGCGACCCCGCCGAACCAGGCCCACCAGGGCGCATGGGCCAGTTGCTGCACCTGCGGCAGCGGCGCGCGCATCAGCAGCAGGGCCGGCACCAGCATCAGCAGGCTGACCAGCAACGACACCCCGGCGGCCCACAGCGGATGGCCGAGCAGGCGCCCGAGTGCGGCGTTGCTGCCCGCCTGGAACGGCACGGCGGCGCCTGCAAGGAGGGCGATGAGCAAGGGGAGGGCGGCGAAGAGGCTGGCGGGCATGGTGTCTACTCCAGATAAGAACACTGGCCTCAGTCTCGATCATGCATTTCAATGATGGAAATTCGAACTTCGCACAGGCTATATTCGTACCATGGATGATTTGCGCCGCATCGACCTGAACCTGCTGCTGACCTTGCACGCCTTGCTCAGCGAGCAACATGTCTCCCGGGCGGCACTGCGCCTGCATCGCAGCCAGCCGGCGGTCAGCCATGCCCTGGCGCAGTTGCGCGAGCTCTTCGCCGACCCGCTGCTGGTGCGACGCGGTGGCCGCCTGCAACTGACAGCCCGTGCCGAGGCCTTGCAAGCGCCGTTGCAGGAGGCGTTGCAGCAACTCGACGGATTGCTCGGCACGCCGGGCTTCGAGCCGGCGCGGGTACGGCGTACCTTTCGCCTGGCCATGTCCGACTACGGCGCCCGCGTGGTGCTGCCAGCGCTGATGCGCCTGCTGCGGCGCGAAGCGCCGGGCATTGACCTGGTGGTGTCCCAGGGCAGCCGTGAGGCGATGCTCGGCCAGTTGATCGACGGCGAGGCGGACCTGGCGCTGGGCGTGTTCCCGGAGCTGCCGACGGAAATGGCCCAGCAGGTGCTGTTCGAGGAGTCCTTCGTCTGCCTGGCCGACCGCGCCAGCCTGCCGCCCCGTGGCGGCCTGGCGCTCGACCCGTGGCTGGCGCGGCCCCATGTGCTGGTGGCGGTACGCCCCGGCATCGACAACGAGATCGACCAGGCCCTGGCCAGCTTGGGCGCACGTCGGCGCATCGCCTTGACCCTGCCGCATTGGGGTGTGGCCCAAAGCCTCATTGCCGGGACCGATCTGGTGCTCACCGTGGCCCGGCGCAGCCTCGCCGGTGCCCGGCTGGACCCGGCGCTGCGCCAGTTCGCGCCGCCCCTGGCGATCTCGCCGTTCGCCTTCGCCCAGGCCTGGCATTCGCGGCGTGACGGCGATGCCGGGCACCGCTGGCTGCGGGCGCGGATCCAGGCGCTGTGCGTGAACGAAAGCGTGGCAGGGTGCTAGTGTCCTGTCTCGGAAATAAGCTGTTCACTTTTGGCGGCGTCTTGGGCGCCCGGCCGGCGTTGCCACTCCTCGCCATAGCCCTGCTATGACTCGTCGCGGCGCCTTGCCCGAACACCCAAGCCACTCGCCAAAAGAGAACGTATTTCCAAGACAGGACACTAGGCTGTGCCAAGACCCTAAGCGAGAAGGAATGCCCATGTTCAAGCGTTACCTGCCCGGCGTTGCCGCCCTGCTGATCGCGACCGCTGCCCAGGCCGAAGACTATTCGCCCACCTACACCCAGTGCATGGACAAGGCCTCCAGCACCTTGGCCATGGGCGCCTGTATCCAGGCCGAGACCCAGCTACAGGATGACCGGCTGAACCGGGTCTACAAGCAGTTGATGGCCAAGCTCGACAGCCAGCAGCAGAAGGACCTGCGCGAAGTCCAGCGTACCTGGATGAAGTACCGCGACGGCAACTGCGCGTTCCACGGCAAGTTGAGCAACGGCAGCATCTACCGCATCGAAGGCGCGATGTGCGAGATGGACATGAGCAAGGACCGGGCGGCGGAGCTGGAGCGTGTGCTCAGTCCGGGGCAGTAGCGCAGCATCAGCTTACAGATTGGTGGTTGATCTGGTCGGCTGAAGGGTATCGCCGCGACCTTGATGGCTGTATTTTTGTACAGCTCATGGACAGCTTGTTCACCAAGGGAGGAGCACATGCCTGACAGCACCGATGTCGCCAACTACTTCCTCACGCTGGAAGGCGAGGCGGGTGAAATCTCGAACCTGAAGCTGCAGAAGCTGGTTTATTACGCGCAGGGCTTCAGCTTGGTCTTGCTGGGCGGGCCGTTGTTTGAAGAGCGAATCGAGGCCTGGATGCATGGCCCGGTGGTGCCCGACCTCTACCGCCGGTTCAGCCAGCACGGCTCGAACCCGATTCCGGTGCCTGCCGTGTTCGAGCCGACCTGCTTTTCCCGGGAGCAGGCCCGTCTGATCAAGGAGGTCTTCGAGGTTTATGGGCAGTATTCGGCGTGGAAGCTCCGCCAACTGACCCATGAAGAAGACCCCTGGCGGGACAATTATCAGGAGGGCGCTTTCAGCCGGGAAATTCCCCGGGACGAAATGCAGCGCTACTTCAGGAACCACCTGGTGAACTGAGCAATGGTACGCAAGCGACTCAAGGAGCGAGACGCCCAGGGAAATCAGGTCAGGACACGCCAAGCGGCAGGCGAGGCTGACGATTCGGACCTGCGCCCACCAGTGTTCTCACTGGAGTACCTGCAATCAGGTTGGTGCATCCAGGATTGCCAGCAGGCGGAGCGGGCGCGGATGCTCGAGCGACTGCGCCAGATCAGCCAACGCACGTGGCGAGAGATCCGCCAGCTCGATCGACACGGTTATGGCACGGAGACGATTTCACGCGGCAGTATCAGGGCTGTGTTGCCTTCATTTCTCACCGAGGATGTTCGGTTGCTGGCGTTCAGGGCTTTCGATCTGGTGGCGATGGTGGGGTATCGCAGCGGGCGGATCTTCCATGTGATCTGGATAGATCGTGAGTTCAAGTTGTACAAGCATTGACGCGAAGTGCAGTGGTCCTTTGGTGGGCTAGTCAAGCGGGGTATGGCACCGGCTTTGCCGGTGTTCGCGGGGCAAGCCCGCTCCCACAGGGTGCGCGGACTACCCGCGAAGTCAGCTCCCTGCGCGACTGTGGGAGCGGGTTTACCCGCGAAGAATCCAACGCGGTGCCTGGCACCGGCTTCGCCGGTGTTCGCGGCTAAAGCCGCTCCCACAGGTCCCTGCTAAATCAATCAGTCATTTGCAGTTCCATTGGAGCGGTCTTGCCCGAGCTTCAGGCGCTGCGGTGCGCGCGTCGTGCCCGGGCCTTCAGGTACTCGCGCACCTCCACCCCGTCTCCGGCGAACTCGATCCGCTGTGCCTTGGCCTCACGCTGGTAGGCGTACATCGGGTCGTAGTATTCCTTGAGCAGCCCTTCGATCCACCCTCGGTGCAGGCTCACGTCACCACTGCGCAACTGCTCCTCCAGCGCCTGGTCGAGCAACGTCGACAGCCGCTGGAAGCGTTCGCCGCCCAGGCGCTTGTGGATGTTGGCCATGCTCTGGCGCATGCGCTCGGCGAACAGTGGGCCGCCAGCCTCTGCACCGTGCACGGCGATGTATTCGGCGCACAGGTTGATCACGTAGTCGCGCAGGATGCGTTCCACGCGATGCTCGAAGCTGTCTTCAAGCCACACCAGCGGATAGCGCTGCATGCCCTGGTACAGCTCCAGCGGCACCGCGCAGCTGCCGACCACGCGGCCTTCGTCCTCGAGCACGAACTGGCCGGTGCCACGCTCGCGTTTCTTGAGGATGTCGATGGCCAGCGCGTTCTCGAAATCGATCTGCGCCGGCTGCGCCGTGGCGCGCTTGCCGAAGCTGGAGCCGCGGTGGTTGGCGTGGCCTTCCAGATCGAGCACGTTGTCCAGCTGGTGCAGCACATCGGTCTTGCCGGTGCCGGTCAGCCCGCCCAGCAGAACGAACTCGCACTGCTGCACCGCCTGCAGCGTGGTATCCATCAGCAGGGTGCGCATGGCCTTGTAGCCGCCCACCACCTTCGGGTACTGGATGCCGGCGTCCTTGAGCCAGCCCTGGACGATCTGCGAGCGCAGGCCGCCACGGAAGCAGTAGAGGTAGCCGTCGGGATGGGCCTGGGTGAACGCGGCCCAGTCTTCCAGGCGCTGCTGCTTGAGCGCGCCGTTGACCAACTGGTGGCCCAGGGCGATGGCGGCGGCCTGGCCCTGCTGCTTGTAGCAGGTGCCGACCTTCTGCCGCTCCTGGTCGTTCATCAGCGGCAGGTTGACGGCGCCGGGGAAGGCGCCCTTGGTGAATTCGATTGGTGCGCGCATGTCCATCATCGGCACGTCGTCGAGGAACAGCTGTTTCAGCTCGGTGCAGTCGGGGCGCATCAGATCACCTCGACTGCGTGGCTCTGTCGCTCGACCAGCTCGCCGATCGGCGCCAGCTCGAGCCCGAGTTCCCGCGCCACGGCGAGGAATTCCGTCTCGCCCTGCGGGGTGACCGCCACCAGCAGGCCGCCGCTGGTCTGCGGGTCGCACAGCAGGTGCTTCTGCTCGTCGCTCAACGCGCCGATCTTGTGCCCGTAGCTGTCGAAGTTGCGCAGGGTGCCGCCGGGGATGCAGCCTTCGGCCAGGTAATGCTCGACGCTTGGCAGGCGCGGCACGGCAGCGAACTGCAGGCGGGCGGTGAGGCCGCTGCCTTCGGCGACTTCGACCAGGTGGCCGAGCAGGCCGAAACCGGTGACGTCGGTCATCGCCTGCACGCCGTCGAGCTTGCCGAAGCGGCTGCCCGGGGTGTTGAGGGTGCACATCCAGTCGCGGGCCAGGCCCTGGTCCTGCTCGCGCAGTTTGGCCTTCTTCTCGGCGGTGGTGAGAATGCCGATGCCCAGCGGCTTGGTCAGGTACAGGCGGCAGCCGACGCTGGCGGTGTCGTTGCGCTTGAGGTGGCGCTTGCTCACCACGCCGGTCACGGCCAGGCCGAAGATCGGCTCGGGGGCGTCGATGGAGTGGCCGCCGGCCAGCGGGATGCCCGCTTCGGCGCACACGGCGCGGCCGCCGCGGATCACCTCGCGGGCGACTTCCGGCGGCAGCACGTTGACCGGCCAGCCGAGGATGGCGATGGCCATCAGCGGGTCACCGCCCATGGCGTAGATGTCGCTGATGGCGTTGGTGGCGGCAATGCGGCCGAAGTCGTACGGGTCGTCGACGATGGGCATGAAGAAGTCGGTGGTCGAGACCACGCCACGCTCGTCATCCAGGGCGTAGACGGCGGCGTCGTCGCGCGAGGCGTTGCCGACCCAGAGTTTTGGGTCGAGGGCCTGGGTGCCGCTCTCGGCGAGGATCACATCCAGGACCTTGGGAGAAATCTTGCAGCCACAGCCAGCGCCGTGGCTGTACTGTGTCAGACGAATCGGCTCGCTCATGTGCACCTCGACTTTTCGTGATGCGCGATTGTAGCAAAGCTGGCCTTTGTGCCTGCGGCTCTTATACTTCCCTCGTTTATCAGCATCGCGGGGCAAGCCCGCTCCCACGCAGACCTGCGATGCGCCATCGACTCATGCCCCGCTATCGAACCGGAGAATCCCCATGCTCAAACGCCCCCTGGCCCTGTTTGCCGGCCTCGCGCTGTCCTGCTGCGCGGTGGTCGCCCAGGCCGCCGATGTGCTGCGCGTCAGCGCCATCCCCGACGAGGCGCCGACCGAACTGCTGCGCAAGTTCAAGCCGCTGGGCGAATACCTCGAGCAGCAACTGGGCATGAAAGTGCAGTTCGTGCCGGTGGCTGACTACCCGGCGGTGGTCGAGTCGCTGGCCAGCGATCGTCTGGACCTGGCCTGGCTGGGGGGCTTCACCTTCGTCCAGGTGCACCTGAAGGACCCCAAGGCCACGCCGCTGGTGCAGCGTGAGCAGGATGCCAAGTTCACCAGCAAGTTCATCACCGCCAACCCGGACGTGAAGAGCCTCAAGGATCTGAAGGGCAAGACCTTCGCCTTCGGTTCGATTTCGTCCACCTCGGGCAGCCTGATGCCGCGTTACTTCATGCTCAAGAACGACAACATCAAGCCCGAGGAGTACTTCAGCCGCGTCGCCTATTCCGGCGCCCACGATGCCACCGCCGCCTGGGTCCAGGCCGGCAAGGCCGATGCCGGCGTGCTCAACGCCAGCGTCTGGGACAAGCTGGTCGCGGCGGGCAAGGTCGATACCAGCAAGGTGAAGGTGTTCGCCACCACGCCGGAGTACTTCGACTACAACTGGACCGTGCGCGGCAACATGGACCCGGCACTGAAAGAAAAGATCAAGCAGGCCTTCCTCGCCCTGGACCCGGCCAAGCCTGCGGACAAGGCGATCCTCGACCTGCAGGCCGCCAGCCGCTTCATCGAGACCAAGCCCGAGAACTACGCGGGCACCGAGCAAGCCGCGCGTGAGGCCGGCCTGCTCAAGTGAGTATCCGTGTTCAGGGCGCCAGTGTGCGCCATGGCCAGGTCCAGGCCTTGAGCGCGGTGGACCTGCAGTTCGGCCAAGGCGAGCGGGTGGCGATCATCGGCCCGTCCGGGGCCGGCAAGTCCAGCCTGCTGCACCTGATGGCCACTGCCGTGGCGCCCAGTGACGGGCGCCTGGAGCTGTTGGGCGAGCAACCCTGGGCCTTGTCTGCCCGGGCCCGCCAGCGCTTGCGCGCACGGGTTGGCCTGGTGCACCAGGCGCCGCCCCTGCCGCCGCGCCAGCGGGTGGTCACCGCCGTGCTGGCGGGGCGCCTCGGGCAGTGGGGCACGTTGCGCGGGCTGCTCAATCTGATCCATCCCGGCGATGTGCCCGGTGCCCGCGCGGTGCTGGCCGAGCTGGGCATGGCCGACAAGCTGTTCGCCCAGTGCGGGCAGTTGTCCGGTGGCCAGTTGCAGCGGGTCGGCATTGCCCGCGCCTTGTACCAGCGACCTGAAGTGCTGCTGACCGACGAACCGGTCTCGGCCATGGACCCGGTGCTGGCCGACCACAGCCTGGCGCTGCTCAACCGCCATGCCCAGGCCCATGGCGTGACCCTGGTCGCCAGCCTGCACGCGGTGGAGCTCGCGCTGGCGCATTTTCCGCGCATTGTCGGCATTCGTGCCGGGCAGGTGGCGTTCGACTGCCCGGCAGCAGCGGTCAGCGAAGCGATGCTCGATGCCTTGTACGCCAACGAGCAACTGGCCTCGCCTGTCGCCGCGACGGCGAGCCTGCAGGTGCAGATCCCGCGATGCTGAGCACTGACCAGCGCGATCCCGCTGCCATCCCCCGCTTGTTGTTGACCCTGCTGGGCCTGGCGTTGCTGTGGCCGGGCCTGCGCTTGAGCGAACTCGACCCCGGCGTGCTGTTGCAGGCCGAGAACCGCCGGCAGATGGCCAGCTTCGTCAGCGCGTTCTGGCCCCCGGCCCACGACGCCGGGTTTCTCGACCTGCTGCTCACCGCCACCGTGCAGACCCTGGCCGTGGCCACGGCGGGCATGACCCTGGCGTTGCTGCTGGCAGTCCCGGCCAGCCTGCTGGCCAGCCGGGCGTTGTCGCTGCGGGCGGCTTCCAATGGTGGACGTCTGGGACCATGGTCACGCGCTGCGCGCCTGCCGGTGCGCGGCGTGCTGATCTTCCTGCGCAGCGTGCCGGAGATCGTCTGGGCACTGCTGTTCGTCCGCGCCGTGGGCCTGGGCCCGACCGCCGGGGTGCTGGCCATCGCCATTACCTACAGCGGCATGCTCGGCAAGGTCTACGCGGAGATCTTCGAATCGGTGGACCAGCGCCCGGCCCATGCCTTGCTCCAGGCCGGCAGCAGCCGGCTGTCGGCGTTTCTCTACGGCACCCTGCCCGAGGCCGCGAGCGAGGTGGTGTCCTACACCGTGTACCGCTGGGAATGCGCGGTGCGCGCCTCGGTGGTGATGGGCTTCGTTGGCGCCGGCGGCCTCGGCCAGCAGATCGACCTGTCGATGCGCATGTTCGCCGGCGCCGAGGTGGCGAGCATGCTGCTGACCTTCCTGCTGCTGGTGATGCTGGCCGACCTGCTCAGCCGCTTCCTGCGCGGGAGGCTCGCATGAGGCGGGTGATCAATGGGCTGGTGATTGTCGCGATCCTGGCGGCGGTGCTGGCGTCGTTCGCCTACCTGGAGCTGGACCTGGCAGCGGTTGTCGGCAGCGGTGGGCCGGCGCAGATGGGGGAATACGCGGCGCGTTTCCTGCACCCGGACCTCTCTGTGGCGCACCTGCGGGCGGTTGGGCGCGGCGCCTTGGAAACGCTGGCGATGTCGGGGATGGGGACACTGCTGGCAATACTGCTCGGCCTGATGCTGGCGCTGCCGGCCGCCGGACGCTTTGGCTGGCCGTTGCAGGGCGCGGCGCGCCTGCTGCTCAATGCGCTGCGGGCGATTCCGGAGCTGGTCTGGGCGGCGCTGACCGTGCTGGCGGCGGGCCTGGGGCCGAATGCCGGCACCCTGGCGCTGGCGCTGCACACCGCCGGGGTGCTGGGGCGGCTGTTCGCCGAGGCGCTGGAGAATGCGCCGCCTGAGCCTGCGACGGCGATCCGCCTGCAAGGCGGCAGCCAGGTGGCGGCGTTCTGTTTCGGCACGTTGCCCAACCTGTGGCCACAACTGCTGGCGTACAGCCTGTATCGCTGGGAAAACAACATCCGCATGGCCAGCGTGCTGGGCTTCGTGGGGGCGGGCGGGCTGGGACAGATGCTCTACGCGACCCTGAGCCTGTTCCAGGAGGCCCAGGCCAGCACGGTGATCATCGCCATGCTGTTGCTGGTGCTGCTGGTGGATGCCCTGAGCAATGTGCTGCGCCAGCGTTTCGTGCGCGCCTGAACGGGCTTGATGCGCTACCTGATCTCTGACTGTAGTCCCGCTCCGGCCTCGCGCCAAGCCCTGTTCGTCAATCCGAAAAATAAACTTCACTAGAGCGTAAAAAGACTTTTTTCGGTCATGGTTTTTGCGGTATCAAGGAATCAGACAGCCGAACCCTGCAGCACAGGTGGCGTCATCCACGCCCCTTTTGCCAGGTGAGCTTCCCGCCCGTAACGACGCGGATACGGGAAGAACGGCAGTCACTCTGCGGCGCAGCCGTTCGCGCCGTGTGGCTTTCACATAAGGTGAACGAGTATGGATGACCAAGGACGCAACCCTTCCTCCAACCAGCCAATCCTGTATGTGCTCGATACCAACGTCCTGATTCACGACCCCAACGCCCTGCTCAACTTCGAGGAGCACCACGTCGCCATACCGATGACGGTGCTGGAGGAACTCGACAAGCTCAAGACCGGTAAACACACCATCGCCGCCGAGTGTCGCCAGGCCATCCGCCTGATCGACCAGACCCTCGGTGATGCCTCGCCCAGCGATGTCGAGCAGGGCGTGCCGATCCAGCGCGGCAAGAGCGGGCCCAAGGGCTTCCTGTCCATCCTCATGAGCACGCGCAACGAGCCGAACCGCCTGCTCCCCGAAAACCTCGCCGACAACATCATCATCAACCAGCTGCTGGACCTGCGCGCCAAGCGCAAGGACCTCGACGTGGTGCTGGTGACCAAGGACATCAACATGCGCCTGAAGGCGCGTGCCTGCGGGATTGCCGCCGAGGACTACAGCACCGACCAGCTGGTCGACGACGTGTCCTTGCTGTCCAAGGGCTATCACTCGGTCACAGGGTCGTTCTGGGACCGCGTGAGCAAGGTCGACACCCGCCAGGAACGCGGCCGTACCTGGCACCGGGTGCAACTGATCGACAACCTGCCGGCGGTGCATATCAACGAGTTCATCATCGATGAACAGGGCTTCGTCGGTTGGATCAAGGGCATCCGCAACGACGAGCTGCTGCTGCTCGACCTGCACCAGGAACCGCTGCTGCACCAGGAAGCCTGGGGCCTCAAGCCGCGGGACATCCACCAGAGCCTGGCGCTGTTCGCCCTGCTCGACCCGGATATCCACCTGGTCAACCTCACCGGCGCCGCCGGCTCCGGCAAGACCATCCTGGCGTTGGCCGCGGCCATCGAGCAGACCATGGTCAGCAAGCGCTACCGGCGCATCATCGCCACCCGCAGCGTGCAGGGGCTGGACCAGGAGATCGGCTTCCTGCCGGGCACCGAGGCGGAGAAGATGGAGCCCTGGCTGGGCGCCATCACCGACAACCTCGAAGCGCTGCACATGGACGACGAGAGCACCCACGGCAGTGTCGAGTACATCCTCGAGCGGGTGCCGTTGCAGTTCAAGTCGCTGAACTACATCCGGGGTCGCAGCTTCCAGCAGAGCCTGATCCTCATCGACGAGTGCCAGAACCTCACGCCGCACCAGATCAAGACCATCATCACCCGCGCGGGGAACGGGTCCAAGGTGGTCTGCCTGGGCAACCTGGCGCAGATCGACACGCCGTACCTGTCGGCCACCAGCTCCGGGCTGACCTACCTGACCGAACGCTTCAAGGACTTCCCCCACGGCGTTCACATCACCCTGCAGGGCGTGCCGCGCTCGGTGCTGGCCGAGTACGCCGAGTCGCATCTGTAACCCAAGCCCGCTCCCACGATTCGTCGTGGGAGCGGGCTTACCCCGCGATGCGCTGATCTGCCCTCTGCTCAAAGCTGACCTGCAGGTTTACACTCTGTATTCCCTACCCAGGAGCAGAGCAGTGCTGACTCATCTTGATTCCCAGGGGCGCGCCAACATGGTCGACGTCACTGAAAAGGCCGTGACCGCGCGCGAGGCGATTGCCGAGGCGCGGGTGCGCATGTTGCCGGACACCCTGCGCATGATCGTCGATGGCCAACATCCCAAGGGCGACGTGTTCGCCGTGGCGCGCATCGCCGGCATCCAGGCGGCGAAGAAGACCAGCGACCTGATCCCGCTGTGCCATCCGCTGATGCTTACCGGCGTCAAGGTCGAGCTGGCCGCCGAAGGCGAGGATGTGGTGCATATCGTCGCCCGCTGCAAGTTGGCCGGGCAGACCGGCGTCGAGATGGAAGCCCTGACCGCCGCCAGCGTCGCCGCGCTGACCATCTACGACATGTGCAAGGCGGTGGACAAGGGCATGGTCATCGAGCAAGTGCGCCTGCTGGAGAAGACCGGCGGCAAGAGCGGCCACTACAAGGTGGAGGGGTGATGAAGGTCAAGGTCATGTATTTCGCCCGCTACCGTGAGTTGCTGGGCGTCGATGCCGAGCGCCTGGAAGGTGACTTCAAGGTACTGGAGGATGTGCGCCAGGCCCTGGTGGGCAAGGGCGGGCATTATGCGGTGCTGGCCGAGCAGAACCTGATGTGCGCCCGCAACGAAGAGCTGTGCCGGCTCGATGAGCCAGTGGAAGAGGGTGACGAGATCGCGTTCTTCCCACCCGTGACCGGAGGTTGACCGTGGCCGTACGTGTCCAGCAGGCGGCCTTCGACCCGGGCGCTGAGGTCAACGCCATGCACGCCGCCAATGTCGGCGTGGGGGCGGTAGTCGGTTTCGTCGGCTACGTGCGCGACTTCAACGATGGCCTGGATGTGGCCGGGATGTTCCTCGAGCACTACCCGGGGATGACCGAGAAGGCCCTGGCCAAGATCGTGGTCGAGGCCGAGCAGCGCTGGCCGTTGCTCAAGGTCGAGGTGCTGCACCGCATCGGCGCCCTGGAGCCGGGCGAGCCGATCGTCTTCGTCGGCGTGGCCAGCGCGCACCGCCAGGCGGCGTTCGATGCCTGCAATTTCATCATGGATTACCTGAAGACCCGGGCGCCGTTCTGGAAGAAGGAGAACACCCGGGAAGGGCCGCGCTGGGTCGAGGGTAAGCAGAGCGATCAGGATGCGGCGGGGCGCTGGGAGTCCTAGGGAAAGGTCGCTTTCTGTAGGAGCGGCCTTGTGCCGCGAAAGGGCCGCAAAGCGGCCCCAGGGTTTCAGCATTGATGCAGATATTGCTGGGGCCGCTGCGCGGCCCTTTCGCGGCACAAGGCCGCTCCTACAGGGAGGTGAGCGGCCTTGAAGATCAATGATGCTTGCGCGGCACCGGCTTCAACAGCTCGTCCGGCGGCATCTCGCACTTGATCTTGCGCCCCAGCAGCTCCTCGATCGCCGGCAGCTGGTACGAATCGTCCTCGCCGGCAAAGCTGATCGACACACCGCTGCTGCCCGCACGGCCGGTACGGCCGATACGGTGCACGTAGTCGTCCGGATCTTCCGGCAGGGTGAAGTTGATCACATGGCTGATGCCGTCGATGTGGATGCCGCGGCCGGCCACATCGGTGGCCACCAGCACGCTGATGCGTCCTTCGCGGAAATTCTCCAGGGTGCGGATGCGCTTGTGCTGTGGCACGTCGCCCGACAGCTGGGCGGCGTTGATGCCGTCGCGCACCAGTTTCTCCTCGATGCGCCGCACCTCGTCCTTGCGGTTGGCGAACACCATCACCCGTTCCCACTTGTTCTGCGTGACCAGGTTGTACAGCAGCTTGTACTTGTCGCTGCCGGCCACGGCGTAGACGTGCTGCTCGACGGTCTCGCTGGCCACGTTCTCCGGCTCGATCTCGACGATGGCCGGATCGGTGGTCCACTGCTTGGCCAGGTTCATCACATCGTCGGTGAAGGTGGCCGAGAACAGCAGGGTCTGGCGCTCGCTCTTGGGCGGGGTCTGGCGGATGATCTGGCGGACCTGGGGGATGAAGCCCATGTCGAGCATGCGGTCGGCCTCGTCCAGCACCAGCACCTCGACCATGTCCAGGTGCACCTCGCCGCGCTGGTTGAAGTCCAGCAGGCGGCCGGGGGTGGCCACCAGGATGTCGCAGTGGCGGGCCTCCAGCGATTTCAGCTGCTTGTCGAAGTCCATGCCGCCGACGAAGCTCATCACGTTCAGGCCGCTGTACTTGGTTAGCGCCTGGGCATCCTTGGCGATCTGCACCACCAGCTCGCGGGTCGGGGCGATGATCAGTGCCCGCGGCTCGCCCATGTAGCGCTCCTTGGGCGGTGGCACTTGCTGCAGCTGCGAGATGATCGAGACCAGGAACGCGGCGGTCTTGCCGGTGCCGGTCTGGGCCCGGCCGATGGCGTCCTGGCCACGCAGGGTGTGGCCCAGGACCTGGGCCTGGATCGGCGTGCAGTAGGGGAAACCGAGGTCGTGGATGGCGTGCATCAGCTCGTTGGAGAGCTTGAAGTCGTGGAAGCGGGTCTTGCCTTCCTGCGGCTCGACCACGAAGTCCTCGGGCTTCCACAGGCTGGCCTGGGGCTTGGGCTTGCGTTCGCGGCGCGGCTTGTCCCGGGCGGGCTGCTCGGCGCGTGGCTGGTCGGCGGGCTGGGGTTCGGCCTGCGGTTTTGCCGCGGCCCTGGGCTTGGCGTGCTGGCGCGCTGGTGCCTTTTCGACGGCCGGTTGCGCGGCCGGCGCGGGCGGGGTCACGGCGACGGGCTCGGCGGCCTGTGGCGCGGCGTCTCCCTTGGCGAATATTTTCTTGAGTGCCTTGAGCACGGTCGTCTCGTCAACTGGTTAAGGAATGTACGCCGGGCAGTGTAATGCAAGAATCGGGCGCGGCGTAGTGCAATGCATCCTGGGCTACAGGATCACTTCAGCTGGTGGCTCAGCCAGTCGTGGATGTCGGACAGCTCGGCCACCGCCACTTCGTGTTCCATGGGGTACTCGTGCCACTGGGCAGCCACACCCCAGGTATCGAGGTATTCGAACGCCGTGCGGCCCATCGACGGGATCACCACCGAGTCATGCACGCCGTGCAGGCACAGCGCCGGGGTGCGCTGCTGGCAGGCGCTCAACTGCTGGCTGTCGGTGAAGGTCGGTGCGTAGGTGGACAGGGCGATCACCCCGCCCAGGGCCTCCTGCCACTTTATATAGGCGGTGTGCAGCACCACGGCGCCGCCCTGGGAGAAACCGGCGAGGAAGATGCGCGACAGGTTGATGCCCTTGGCCTGTTCCGCCTTGATCAGGGCAATGACCTGATCGGCCGATTCCTCCAGCTGCGTTTCGTCGATGGCCCGCGCCGGGGTCATGGCCTTGATGTCGTACCAGCTGGGCATCTGGTAGCCACCGTTGATGGTCACCGGGCGGGTGGGGGCCTGGGGCATGATGAAGCGGGTGCTCAGCAGGCGTTCCTGGAGAAATTCCGCCACAGGTAGGAAGTCGTAACGGTCGGCCCCCAGGCCGTGCAACCAGATCACACAGGCGTCGGCGGTTTTCTGGGGTTCGAGGATCAGCGGGTTGGTCATGACTGCTCCGAAAGAGTGCTTGCGTACTTATGTAGTGCGTAAAAAGAAGGCATTGGAGGTTAATGCCAGAAAAAGATGTCGCAACTCTACAACTTTTACTACTTGACTACCGCTTAATCGCTTAAGCCTTCGACTGTGGTACGCCCTTTGCTATGTCCTTGCCATGCGAAGAGGTGGACCGGTCGCGGTAACACCCCTCGTGTGGATCGAAGGCTGTCATAGAACAGCCCATTGCGCCAATTGACCCAAAAACAAGCCAACAAGGGGTCGGATGCGCCTCATAAGGGTGCGGTGCAATTCCGGCTCATACAACAAGAGCGATTTGGAGGTTGTTGATGAAGATGTTGAAAACCACCCTGGCAGTCCTGACCGCCGCCGCCGCGCTGGGCGCCACCAGCTTCGCCCAGGCCGGCGCCACCCTCGATGCGGTGAAGAAGAAGGGCTTCGTCCAGTGTGGCGTGAGCGATGGTCTTCCAGGTTTCTCCGTACCGGACGCGCAAGGCAAGATCGTCGGCATCGACGCCGATGTGTGCCGCGCCGTGGCCGCCGCCGTGTTCGGCGACGCGACCAAGGTCAAGTTCAGCCAGCTCAACGCCAAGGAGCGCTTCACCGCGCTGCAGTCCGGCGAAGTCGACGTGCTGTCGCGCAACACCACCTGGACCAGCTCGCGCGATGCCGGCATGGGCCTGGTGTTCGCTGGCGTCACCTACTACGACGGCGTCGGCTTCCTCGCCAACAAGAAACTCGGCGTCTCCAGCGCCAAGGAACTCGACGGCGCGACCATCTGCATCCAGGCCGGCACCACCACCGAGCTGAACGTCTCCGACTACTTCCGCGCCAATGGCCTGAAGTACACCCCGATCACCTTCGACACCTCCGACGAAAGCGCCAAGTCGCTGGAGTCCGGCCGTTGCGACGTGCTGACCTCGGACAAGTCGCAGCTGTTCGCCCAGCGTTCCAAGCTGGCCGCGCCGACCGAGTACGTGGTGCTGCCGGAAACCATCTCCAAGGAGCCGCTGGGCCCGGTGGTGCGCAAGGGCGACGAGGAGTGGTTCAGCATCGTCAAGTGGACCCTGTTCGCCATGCTCAATGCTGAAGAGGCCGGCGTCACCTCGAAGAACGTCGAGGCCGAGGCCAAGTCCACCAAGAACCCTGACGTCGCCCGCCTGCTGGGCGCCGATGGCGAGTACGGCAAGGACCTCAAGCTGCCCAAGGACTGGGTAGTGCAGATCGTCAAGCAAGTCGGCAACTATGGCGAAGTGTTCGAGAAGAACCTGGGCCAGAGCACCGACCTGAAGATCGACCGTGGCATGAACGCCCTGTGGAACAACGGCGGCATCCAGTACGCGCCACCGGTGCGCTGATGGTTGCACCCCGCGGCGGCATCCTGCCGCCGCGGGTCGTTCGAATCCCTTCTTTTCGGGGCACTTCATGCAAAATCAAATCGGCGCACGGAAAGGGTTTTCCCTTAGTGATCCACGTGTGCGCGCGTGGCTGTTCCAGATCCTCACGGTGGTCTTCGTGGTGGGCCTGGGCTGGTACCTGTTCCACAACACCCAGACCAACCTGCAGCACCGGGGCATCACCTCGGGCTTCGATTTCCTCGAGCGCAGCGCCGGCTTCGGCATCGCCCAGCACCTGATCCCCTACGTGGAATCGGACAGCTACGCCCGGGTGTTCGTCATCGGTCTGCTCAACACCCTGCTGGTAACCTTCATCGGCATCATCCTGGCGACGTTGCTGGGCTTCATCATCGGCGTGGCGCGGCTGTCGCCGAACTGGATGATCAACAAGCTGGCGACGGTGTATGTGGAGACCTTCCGCAACATTCCGCCGCTGCTGCAGATCCTGTTCTGGTACTTCGCCGTGTTCCTGACCCTGCCGGGGCCACGGGGCAGCATCAACATCGACGACACCTTCTTCATCAGCAATCGCGGCCTGAACATGCCCGGCGCCTCGATGGCCGAGGGCTTCTGGCCGTTCGTCATCGCGCTGACGCTGGCGATCGTTGCCATCGTGGTGATGGTGCGTTTCGCCAACAAGCGTTTCAACGAAACCGGCGAGCCGTTCCACAAGTTCTGGGTCGGCCTGCTGCTGTTCATCGGCATCCCCGGCGTCTGCGCGCTGCTGTTCGGCAGCCCGGTGCACTGGGAGGTGCCGCAGCTCAAGGGCTTCAACTTCGTTGGTGGCTGGGTGCTGATCCCCGAGCTGCTGGCGCTGACCCTGGCGCTGACCATCTACACCGCGGCGTTCATCGCCGAGATCGTGCGTTCCGGCATCCGTTCGGTCAGCCATGGCCAGACCGAGGCGGCCCGCTCGCTGGGCCTGCGCGAAGGCCCGACGCTGCGCAAGGTGATCATTCCCCAGGCCTTGCGGGTGATCATTCCGCCGCTGACCAGCCAGTACCTGAACCTGGCGAAGAACTCGTCGCTGGCCGCCGGTATCGGCTACCCGGAGATGGTCTCGCTGTTCGCCGGTACCGTGCTCAACCAGACCGGCCAGGCCATCGAGGTGATCGCCATCACCATGAGCGTCTATCTCGCCATCAGCATCAGCATTTCGCTGCTGATGAACTGGTACAACAAGCGCATTGCGCTGATCGAGCGGTGAGGGTACTTCCGTGACAGCCCATGTTTTCAAACCCGACATGCCGCCCCCGGTGAAGACCGTTGGCGTGCTCGCCTGGATGCGGTCCAACCTGTTCTCCAGCTGGCTCAACACCCTGCTGACATTGTTCGCCCTGTACCTGGTCTGGCTGATCGTGCCACCGCTGGTGCAGTGGGCGTTCATCGACGCCAACTGGGTCGGCACCACCCGCGCCGACTGCACCAAGGAGGGCGCCTGCTGGGTGTTCATTCAGCAGCGCTTCGGCCAGTTCATGTACGGCTACTACCCGGCGGAACTGCGCTGGCGCGTCGACCTGACCGTGTGGCTCGCCGTGCTCGGTGCCGCACCGCTGTTCATCAAGCGCTTCCCGCGCAAGGCGGTGTACGGCCTGGGCTTCCTGGTGCTGTACCCGATCCTCGCCTACATCCTGCTGCACGGCGGCGCGCTGGGCCTGGACACGGTGCCCACCAGCCAGTGGGGCGGCCTGATGCTGACCCTGGTGATCGCCACGGTCGGTATCGTCGGCGCCTTGCCGCTGGGCATCCTGCTGGCGCTGGGACGTCGCTCGAACATGCCGGCGGTGAAGGTGGTCTGCGTGACTTTCATCGAGTTCTGGCGCGGCGTGCCGCTGATCACCGTGCTGTTCATGTCGTCGGTGATGCTGCCGCTGTTCCTGCCCGAGGGCATGAGCTTCGACAAGCTGCTGCGGGCGATGATCGGCGTGATCCTGTTCCAGTCGGCGTACATCGCCGAGGTGGTGCGTGGCGGCCTGCAGGCCATCCCCAAGGGCCAGTACGAAGCCGCCGCGGCCATGGGCCTGGGCTACTGGCGGGCGATGGGCCTGGTGATCCTGCCCCAGGCGCTCAAGCTGGTGATCCCCGGCATCGTCAACACCTTCATCGCCCTGTTCAAGGACACGAGCCTTGTGATCATCATCGGCCTGTTCGACCTGCTCAACAGCGTCAAGCAGGCAGCGGCTGACCCGGCCTGGCTGGGCATGGCCACCGAGGGCTACGTGTTCGCCGCCCTGGTGTTCTGGATTTTCTGTTTCGGTATGTCCCGCTACTCCATGCACCTGGAGCGCAAGCTGGACACTGGCCACAAGCGTTAGGAGTTTCGAAATGAGTGAAGCGATCAAGCAGCCTGCCGGCCCCGAAGGCATCATCCAGATGCAGGGCGTGAACAAGTGGTACGGCCAGTTCCATGTGCTCAAGGACATCAACCTGAACGTGCGCCAGGGCGAGCGCATCGTCCTGTGCGGGCCGTCCGGCTCGGGCAAGTCGACCACCATCCGCTGCCTCAACCGGCTGGAGGAACACCAGCAGGGGCGCATCGTCGTCGATGGCGTGGAACTGACCAATGACCTCAAGCAGATCGAGGCGATCCGCCGCGAGGTGGGCATGGTGTTCCAGCACTTCAACCTGTTCCCGCACCTGACCATCCTGGAGAACTGCACCCTGGCGCCGATGTGGGTGCGCAAGCTGCCGCGGCGCAAGGCCGAGGAAATCGCCATGCATTTCCTCGAGCGCGTGCGCATTCCGGAGCAGGCGCACAAGTACCCGGGGCAGTTGTCTGGTGGTCAACAGCAGCGGGTGGCGATTGCCCGGGCGCTGTGCATGAAGCCGAAGATCATGCTGTTCGACGAGCCGACTTCGGCGCTGGACCCGGAGATGGTCAAGGAGGTGCTGGACACCATGGTCAGCCTGGCCGAAGACGGTATGACCATGCTCTGCGTGACCCACGAGATGGGCTTTGCCCGCACCGTGGCGAACCGGGTGATCTTCATGGACAAGGGGGAGATCGTCGAGCAGGCCGCGCCGGATGACTTCTTCGACCGGCCGCGCAGTGATCGGACCAAGTTGTTCCTGAGCCAGATCCTGCATTGATGCAGTCGGGGCCGCTTTGCGGCCCTTTCGCGGCACAAGGCCGCTCCTACAGGAACAACGCGATCCTTGTAGGAGCGGCCTTGTGCCGCGAAAGGGCTGCAAAGCAGCCCCAATCAAGCAATATCACTTCTCTTCTTTGGTGGCCACCGGCGCTGGCGGCGG
Organism: Pseudomonas sp. RtIB026; assembly: GCF_016861355.2. Taxonomy (NCBI): domain Bacteria; kingdom Pseudomonadati; phylum Pseudomonadota; class Gammaproteobacteria; order Pseudomonadales; family Pseudomonadaceae; genus Pseudomonas; species Pseudomonas sp. RtIB026. Next base: position 1,761,167 of record NZ_AP023348.2, read on the forward strand.
CCGCAGCCCCACCTCGGCCACCAGCTTCAGCTGCTGCCCATTGCGCACCACCTCGATGGTGATCTTCTCATTGGGCTTGATCCGCGCCACTTGGTTCATCGATTTGCGCCCGTCACCGGCCGGCTCGCCATTGATGCTCAGGATCACATCGCCCAGTTGCAGCCCCGCGCGCGCCGCCGGGCCATCGCGGAAGATGCCCGCCACGACGATCCCTGGGCGGCCCTGCATGCCGAACGATTCGGCCAGTTCCTGGCTCAGCGGCTGCACCTCGATGCCCAGCCAGCCACGGATCACCTGGCCGTGCTCGACGATCGACTTCATCACCTCCAGTGCCAGCTTGACCGGAATGGCGAAGCCGATGCCCTGGGAACCACCGGACTTGGAAAAGATAGCCGTGTTGATGCCCACCAGGTTGCCATTGGCATCCACCAGCGCGCCGCCGGAGTTGCCCGGGTTGATCGCAGCATCAGTCTGGATGAAGTCTTCGTAGTTGTTCAGGCCCAGCTGGTTGCGCCCGGTGGCGCTGATGATGCCCATGGTCACGGTCTGGCCGACGCCGAACGGGTTACCGATGGCCAGGGTCACGTCACCGATGTGGATGTTGTCGGAGCGGCCGATGGTGATCGCCGGCAGGCTCTTGAGGTCGATCTTCAGCACCGCCAGGTCGGTTTCCGGGTCGCTGCCGATCACCCGGGCGAGGGTCTCGCGGCCGTCCTTGAGGGCCACGACGATCTGGTCGGCGCCGCTGGTGACGTGGTTGTTGGTCAGCAGGTAGCCTTCTGGGCTCATGATCACCGCCGAGCCCAGGCTCGACTCCCAGCGCCGCTGCTTGGGCAGGTTGTCGCCGAAGAAACGGCGGAACTGCGGGTCTTCGAACAGCGGGTGGGCGCTCTTGTTCACCACCTTGGTGGTGTACAGGTTGACCACCGCGGGCGCGGCCAGGGTCACGGCATCGGCGTAGGACACCGGGCCCTGCATGATCTTCGTGGTTTGCGGGGCCTGCTGCAGGTTGACGTCCTGGCTGGGCAGGCCGACCCATTGCGGGAAACGCTGGATGATCAGGATGGCGATCAGCACACCGGTGAGCAGGGGCCAGCCGAAGTAACGCAGAGCCTTGAACATGAATGAATCCTGGGAGTAGGGCGGGGGCCTTGTCAGTTCGGCCCGGGGCGAGCGCGCGCGATCATACACGTGAAAAAACCGGACGGCGACGGTTGGTGTATCGCGGGGCAAGCCCGCTCCCACGCCGTTCGCGCACGGCGTGGGAGCGGGCTTGCCCCGCGAAGGGGAGAACCTGACAGCGGTTCCCCCGAAACCGGCGACGGCCCATAATGGCGGCCATTATAGGGCCTTGCGCCCTGGTGCAACGCCGAATTCGAGGAGATTTTTCATGGCCGTCGCCCTCAATACCCTGGTCGAGGAAGCCGAGCGCTACCTGGGCAGCGCGAAGATCCAGGACTACTGCCCCAACGGCCTGCAGGTCGAAGGCCGCCCCCAGGTCAGCCGTATCGTCAGCGGCGTGACCGCCAGCCAGGCGCTGCTGGACGCGGCGGTCGAGGCCGAAGCCGACCTGGTGCTGGTGCACCATGGCTACTTCTGGAAGGGCGAGAACCCGTGCATCACCGGGATCAAGCAGCGGCGCCTGAAGACCCTGCTCAAGCACGACATCAGCCTGCTGGCCTTCCACCTGCCGCTGGACGTACACCCGGAAGTGGGCAACAACGTGCAGCTGGCGCGCCAGCTGGACATCACCGTCGAGGGCCCGCTGGACCCGAACAACCCCAAGGTGGTCGGCCTGGTCGGTTCGCTGGCGGAACCGGTGTCGGCGCGGGACTTCGCCCGCCGGGTGCGCGAGGCGCTGGGGCGAGAGCCGCTGGTCGTCGAGGGTGAGCAGATGATCCGCCGGGTCGGCTGGTGCACCGGCGGTGGGCAGGGCTACATCGACACCGCCATCGCCGCCGGGGTCGACCTGTTCATCAGTGGCGAGGCGTCGGAGCAGACCTTCCACAGTGCCCGCGAGAATGGCGTGAGCTTCATTGCCGCCGGGCACCACGCCACCGAACGCTATGGCGTGCAGGCGCTGGGCGATTACCTGGCGCGGCGGTTCGCGGTCGAGCACCTGTTCATCGATTGCCCGAATCCGATCTGATGATGCAGATGTCGTTCCTGTAGGAGCGGCCTTGTGCCGCGAAAGGGCTGCGCAGCAGCCCCAGGATTTCAGCGTTGATGCATAAATCGCCGGGGCTGCCTTGCAGCCCTTTCGCGGCACAAGGCCGCTCCTACAGGGCCCAAACCCCCAGTCATATCGTTAGATTGTTTCGATCTAGGCAGCCTCCTAAATAGAATCAGGTGCTGTGATAAAGTGGCTCGCTCGAACACGGCCCGCAGGCCGTCCATAAGATCGTTTTTCGTGAGTAGCCATGGTCGACAATCTGACGCACTTGAAACAGCTGGAGGCGGAGAGCATCCACATCATCCGCGAGGTGGCCGCCGAGTTCGACAACCCGGTGATGCTGTACTCGATCGGCAAGGATTCCGCGGTCATGCTGCACCTGGCGCGCAAGGCGTTCTTCCCGGGCAAGCTGCCGTTCCCGGTGATGCACGTCGACACCCAGTGGAAGTTCCAGGAGATGTACCGCTTCCGCGACAAGATGGTCGAAGAGATGGGCCTGGAGCTGATCACCCACGTCAACCCCGAGGGTGTGGCGCAGGGCATCAACCCGTTCACCCATGGCAGCTCCAAGCACACCGACATCATGAAGACCCAGGGCCTGAAGCAGGCGCTGGACAAGCATGGCTTCGACGCCGCCTTCGGCGGTGCGCGCCGTGACGAAGAGAAGTCGCGGGCCAAGGAGCGCGTCTACTCGTTCCGTGACAGCAAGCACCGCTGGGACCCGAAGAACCAGCGCCCGGAGCTGTGGAACATCTACAACGGCAAGGTCAACAAGGGCGAGTCGATCCGCGTGTTCCCGCTGTCGAACTGGACCGAGCTGGACATCTGGCAGTACATCTACCTCGAAGGCATCCCGATCGTGCCGCTGTACTTCGCCGCCGAGCGCGAAGTGATCGAGAAGAACGGCACCCTGATCATGATCGACGACGAGCGCATCCTCGAGCACCTGAGCGACGAGGAGAAGGCGCGCATCGTCAAGAAGAAAGTGCGTTTCCGTACCCTGGGCTGCTACCCGCTGACGGGCGCGGTCGAGTCTGAAGCCGAGACCCTGACGGACATCATCCAGGAAATGCTCCTGACCCGAACGTCCGAGCGCCAGGGCCGCGTCATCGACCACGATGGCGCCGGTTCCATGGAAGACAAAAAACGCCAAGGCTACTTCTAATTTCAGGGTTTCCTCATGTCGCACCAATCCGATTTGATCAGCGAGGACATCCTCGCCTACCTGGCCCAGCACGAGCGTAAAGAGCTGCTGCGCTTCCTGACCTGTGGCAACGTGGACGACGGCAAGAGCACCCTGATCGGGCGCCTGCTGCACGACTCGAAGATGATCTACGAGGACCACCTCGAGGCCATCACCCGCGACTCGAAAAAATCCGGCACCACTGGCGAGGAAGTCGACCTGGCGCTGCTGGTGGACGGCCTGCAGGCCGAGCGCGAGCAGGGCATCACCATCGATGTCGCCTACCGCTACTTCTCCACCGCCAAGCGCAAGTTCATCATCGCCGACACCCCGGGCCACGAGCAGTACACCCGCAACATGGCCACCGGCGCGTCCACCTGCGACCTGGCGATCATCCTGGTCGATGCCCGCTACGGCGTACAGACCCAGACCCGCCGGCACAGCTATATCGCCTCGTTGCTGGGCATCAAGCACATCGTCGTCGCGGTCAACAAGATGGACCTCAAGGGCTTCGACGAGCAGGTCTTCGAGTCGATCAAGGCCGACTACCTGAAGTTCGCCGAGGGCATCAACCTCAAGCCGAGCAGCCTGCACTTCGTGCCGATGTCGGCGCTCAAGGGCGACAACGTGGTCAACCGCAGCGAGCGTTCGCCGTGGTACACGGGCCCGGCGCTGATGGAGATCCTCGAGACCGTCGAGATCGCCGCCGACCGCAACGTCACCGACCTGCGTTTCCCGGTGCAGTACGTCAACCGTCCGAACCTGAACTTCCGTGGCTTCGCCGGCACCATCGCCGGTGGCGTGGTGCACAAGGGCGACGAGATCGTCGTGCTGCCGTCGGGCAAGAGCAGCCGGGTCAAGTCCATCGTCACCTACGAAGGTGAACTGGAGAACGCCGGCCCCGGCCAGGCCGTGACCCTGACGATGGAAGACGAGATCGACATCTCCCGTGGCGACCTGCTGGTACATGCCGACAACGTACCGTCGGTCACCGACCAGTTCGATGCCATGCTGGTGTGGATGGCCGAGGAGCCAATGCTCCCGGGCAAGAAGTACGACATCAAGCGCGCCACCAGCTACGTGCCGGGCTCGATTGCGAGCATCACCCACAAGGTCGATGTGAACACCTTGGAGCAGGGCGCCGCCAGCGCGCTGCAGCTCAACGAGATCGGCCGGGTCAAGGTCGCGCTGGACAGCGCCATTGCCCTGGACGGCTACGAGAGTAACCGCACCACCGGCGCGTTCATCGTCATCGACCGCCTGACCAACGGCACCGTCGGCGCCGGCATGATCATCGCCCCGCCGGTACTGCCGCACGGCAGCACCGGTCAGCACGGCAAGCTGGCCCATGTGTCGACCGAAGAGCGCGCCCTGCGCTTCGGCCAGCAGCCGGCCACCGTGCTGTTCAGCGGCCTGTCCGGCGCCGGCAAGAGCACCCTGGCCTACGCGGTGGAGCGCAAGCTGTTCGACATGGGCCGTGCGGTCTATGTGCTCGATGGCCAGAACCTGCGCCACGACCTGAACAAGGGCCTGCCGCAGGATCGCGCCGGGCGCACCGAGAACTGGCGCCGCGCCGCCCATGTGGCGCGCCAGTTCAACGAAGCCGGCCTGCTGACCCTGGCTGCGTTCGTTGCCCCGGATGCCGAAGGCCGCGAGCAGGCCAAGGCGCTGATCGGCAAGGAGCGCCTGGTCACCGTCTACGTCCAGGCGTCGCCGCTGGTGTGCCGTGAGCGTGATCCACAGGGGCTGTACGCGGCCGGTGGCGACAACATTCCGGGCGAGAGTTTCCCGTTCGATGTGCCGCTGGATGCGGACCTGGTGATCGACACCCAGTCGGTCAGTGTCGATGAAGGTGTGAAGCTGGTGCTGGATGTGCTGCGTCTGCGTGGCGCGATCTGAGTAACCGCGTGATCTGAGAAACCCCGCTTCGGCGGGGTTTTTTGTTTGGTTCGGGAGAGCCGGGGCTGCTGTGCAGCCCTTTCGCGGCACAAGGCCGCTCCTACAGGGGACCGCACAACCCTGTAGGAGCGGCCTTGTGCCGCGAACGGGGCGCAGCGCGCCCCCGACTCTCTAAATGTGTTTCTCGGAAACCGGGATCACCCGTCGCTCCTTCACCGCCTTGTACGAAAAACTCGAATAGATCTCCTTCACCCCCGGCAAGCGTTGCAGCACCTCCCGGGTGAACTCGCCAAACGACTCCAGGTCCCGGGCGAGGATCTCCAGCAAAAAGTCATAGCGCCCGGAGATGTTGTGGCAGGCGACGATCTCGGGAATCTCCATCAGCCTTTGCTCGAACGCCAGAGCCATCTCCTTGGTGTGGGAGTCCATCATGATGCTGACGAACGCGGTCACTCCGAAGCCCAGTGACTTGGGCGAAAGAATCGCCTGGTAGCCGGTGATGTAGCCGTTGTCCTCGAGCAACTTGACCCGCCGCCAGCAGGGCGAGGTGGTCAGGGCGACCTGGTCGGCGAGTTCGGAAACGGTCAGGCGGGCGTTGTCCTGCAGGGCGGCGAGCAGGGCGCGGTCGGTACGGTCGAGAGCTGAAGGCATATCTTGCCCTCCTGGTTCTGTTTTTGTTGTTTTTCTTTCAAAACATGCCCGATTGCGTGGGCAAATTTGGAAAAAGCGCGGCAGCTTGGTGGCATAAGCTTATAACAAACCACAAGAGGCTGTTGCCATGCGCGACTCCAACAAGAACACCGGATTCTCCACGCGGGCCATCCACCATGGCTACGACCCGCTGTCCCACGGCGGCGCCCTGGTGCCGCCGGTGTACCAGACCGCCACCTATGCCTTCCCCACCGTCGAGTACGGCGCCGCCTGCTTCGCGGGCGAGGAACCGGGGCATTTCTATAGCCGTATTTCCAATCCGACCCTGGCCCTGCTCGAGCAGCGCATGGCGTCCCTGGAAGGAGGCGAGGCCGGGCTGGCGCTGGCCTCCGGCATGGGGGCCATCACCGCCACGCTATGGACCCTGCTACGCCCGGGTGACGAGCTGATCGTCGGCAGCACCCTGTACGGCTGCACCTTCGCCTACCTGCACCACGGCATCGGCGAGTTCGGCGTGAAGATCCGCCATGTCGACCTCAACGACATCCCGGCACTGCAGGCTGCGATCACCCCGAAGACGCGGATGATCTATTTCGAATCGCCGGCCAACCCCAACATGCAGCTGGTGGATATCACCGCGGTGGTCGATGCCGCCCGTGGCCACGACCTGAGCATCGTGGTCGACAACACCTACTGCACGCCCTACCTGCAGCGCCCGCTGGAGCTGGGCGTGGACCTGGTGGTGCATTCGGCCACCAAGTACCTGTCCGGGCATGGCGACATCACCGCCGGGCTGGTGGTCGGGCGCAAGGCGCTGGTCGATCGCATCCGCCTGGAAGGGCTCAAGGACATGACCGGCGCGGTGCTGTCGCCCCATGACGCAGCGCTGCTGATGCGCGGCATCAAGACCCTGGCCCTGCGCATGGATCGCCACTGCGCCAATGCCCAGCAGGTGGCCGAGTTCCTCGCCGGACAATCACAGGTCGAGCTGCTGCACTACCCGGGCCTGCCATCCTTCCCGCAGTACGCGTTGGCCCAGCGGCAGATGCGCCTGCCGGGCGGCATGATCGCCTTCGAACTCAAGGGCGGGATCGAGGCCGGTCGTCGTTTCATGAACGCCCTGCAGCTGTTCAGCCGCGCGGTCAGCCTGGGCGATGCCGAGTCGCTGGCCCAGCACCCGGCGAGCATGACCCATTCGAGCTATACCCAGCAGGAGCGTGCCGAGCACGGCATCTCGGAAGGCCTGGTGCGTCTGTCGGTGGGGCTGGAAGACATCGACGACCTGCTCGCCGACATTGCCCAGGCCCTGAAGGCCTGCGCCTGAACCGCCACGGACGAGGCCTGCGCGATGGTAGCGATGATGAACCCGAACGAGCCGTTGACGGCCCTCGAAGCCGCCCTGGACAGTGACCCCGGGGAAACCGCCGAGTGGTGCGAGGCCCTGTCCTCGACCCTGGCACACTGTGGCCCGGCACGGGCGCGCTATCTGCTGCAGCGCCTGCAGGCCCATGCCCTGGAACTGGGCCTGGAACGTGAGGCCCAGGCCTTCTCGGCCTATCGCAACACCTTGCCGGTGGAGCAGCAGGGCAACTATCCGGGCGATCTGGAGCTGGACGAGCGAATCACCGGCATCCTGCGCTGGAACGCCCTGGCCATGGTGGTGCGGGCCAACCATGCCTACGGCGAGCTTGGCGGGCATATCGCCAGCTATGCCTCGGCGGCGGAAATCTTCGAGGTCGGTTTCCAGCATTTCTTCCGTGGCGAGGGCGGCGGCGCGCAGCGCAGTGGCGACCTGGTGTTTTTCCAGCCGCACTCGGCGCCGGGCATCTATGCCCGCGCCTTCCTTGAAGGGCGTCTGAGCGAGGCGCAACTGGCCAACTACCGGCAGGAAGTCGCGGGCAATGGCCTGTGCTCCTATCCGCATCCCTGGCTGATGCCTGACTTCTGGCAGTTCCCCACCGGCTCCATGGGCATCGGCCCACTCAATGCCATCTACCAGGCGCGGTTCATGCGCTACCTGCAGCACCGCGGCCTGCTCGACACCTCGGCGCGGCATGTGTGGGGCGTGTTCGGCGATGGCGAGATGGACGAGCCGGAATCGATCGCCGGCCTGACCCTGGCGGCCCGCGAAGGCCTGGACAACCTGACCTTCATCGTCAACTGCAACCTGCAGCGCCTGGACGGCCCGGTGCGCGGCAACGGCCAGATCATCCAGGAACTCGAAGCGCTGTTCAGCGGCGCCGGCTGGAACGTGATCAAGGTGCTGTGGGGCTCGGAGTGGGACGCGCTGTTCGCCCGGGATCATGAGCATGCGCTGCTGCGCCAGCTGGCGGCGACACCCGACGGGCAGTTCCAGACCCTCGGCGCCAAGGACGGCAGCTACAACCTCGAGCACTTCTTCAAGCAGAACCCGGCGCTGCAGCGCCTGGTGGCGCATATGAGCGCCGACGAGATCAACGCCCTCAAGCGCGGTGGCCACGATTTTCGCAAGCTGCATGCCGCCTATGCCGCGGCCAAGGCCTGCAAGGGCCGGCCGACGGTGATCCTGGCCAAGACCAAGAAAGGCTACGGCATGAGCAGCGCCGGCGAGTCGCGGATGACCGCGCACCAGGCCAAGAAGCTCGATGTGCAGGCACTGCTGGCCTTCCGCGACCGTTTCCACCTGCCGCTGTCGGATGAGGCAGTGGAGCAGCTGCGGTTCTATCGTCCGGCCGCCGACAGCCCGGAGATGATCTACCTGCGCCAGCGCCGCGAGGCCCTGGGCGGGCCGCTGCCGGTGCGGCGCAGCGACTGCGCCGGCCTGCCCGTGCCGGACCTGGACAGCTTCGCCGGCTTTGCCCTGCGCGCCGAGGGCAAGGAGATGTCCACCACCATGGCCGCCGTGCGCCTGCTCGGCAACTGGCTCAAGGTGCCGGGGCTGGGGCCTAGGGTAGTGCCGATTGTCGCCGATGAGGCGCGGACCTTCGGCATGGCCAGCCTGTTCCGCCAGATCGGCATCTACTCGCCCCAGGGGCAACGCTACGAGCCGGAGGACGCCGGCTCACTGCTGGTCTACAAGGAAGCGCGCGACGGCCAGTTGCTGGAGGAGGGCATCACCGAGGCCGGGGCGATCTCCTCGTGGATCGCGGCGGCGACTGCTTACGCGGTGCATGGCGAGGCGATGCTGCCGGTGTACATCTATTACTCGATGTTCGGCTTCCAGCGGGTCGGCGACCTGATCTGGGCCGCCGCCGACCAGCGCGCCCGCGGCCTGTTGCTCGGCGCCACCGCGGGGCGCACCACGCTGGGTGGCGAGGGGCTGCAGCACCAGGACGGCTCGAGCCTGGTCATGGCTTCCATGGTGCCCAACTGCCGGGCCTGGGACCCGTGCTTTGCCGGCGAGCTGGCGGTGATCCTTGATCATGCCGCATGGCGCATGCTGGTAGAGCAACAAGACGAGTTCCACTACGTGGCGGTGATGAATGAAAACTACCCGCAGCCGTCATTGCCCGAGGACGTGCACGAGGATGTGTTGCGAGGCATGTACCGGTTTGCCCGGCATGCGTCGGCAGCGCCCCGTGGCCAGGTACGGCTGTTGGGTTCGGGCACCATCCTGCGCGAGGTGATCGCCGCCGGCGAGTTGTTGGCCAGCGACTGGCAGGTCGACAGCGAGGTGTTCAGCGTCACCAGCTTCAGCGAGCTGGCGCGTGGGGCCAGGGATGCGCAACGCCTGGCGATGGCCGGGGAGCAGGCGGATTGTCACGTGCGTCATAGCCTGCCCGGTGATGCTCCGGTGATCGCGGCCAGCGACTATGTGCGTGCCTGGCCGCAGCTTATCGCCGAGTATGTGCAGGCGCCTTACATCACCCTGGGCACCGATGGTTTCGGGCGCAGTGACACGCGTCAGCAGTTGCGTCGGTTCTTCGAGGTGGATCGGCATGCGGTGGTGATGGCGGCGTTGTACGGGCTGGTGTGCCAGGGCGTATTGCCGGCGGATGTGCTGGGGGAGGCGAGGGCGCGCTATGGGATTGGCGAGGAGGGGGCGGCCTGGTATCGGTGACAGGTTGGCAAGATTACCTGTGGGAGCGGGTTTATCGGACCGCCGCACCGCCGCGAACACCGGCGTAGTCGGTGCCATCCACCGCGTTGGATTCTTCGCGGGTAAACCCGCTCCCACAGGGTCCTGCTATATCAATGTGTATCAGAGCCGGCTTTGCCGGTGAATGGACCAATTGCCCACAAAAAAGGCCTCTTTCGAGGCCTTCTTCATGTCATCGACTCAGCGCTTGAGCCCGTAGCTCTCGTCGAGCATGCCCGGCGAGTTCGGGGTCTTCGGTGCGTAGTCGCGCGGCACCTCGGCGGTGTCCTTCGGCGGCGTCAGGCGATCACGCGGGCCTTGCGCGGCTTCCGAGTGCAGCGCGGCCAGCAGGCGCTGGCGGGTCAGTTCATCCAGGGCCAGGCGGTTGGCGCCGTCGGCCAGGTGATCCTGGACGTCCTGGTAGCTCTGGGTCAGCTTCTTGACCAGCGAAGCGGTGCTGTTGAAGTGGGTCACCACTTCATTCTGGTAATTGTCGAAGCGCTGCTGGATGTCATCCAGCTGGCGTTGGGTGTTGCTCGGTGCCGCGTTGGGCAGCAGGCGGGCCAGCGCGAAACCGACGCCGACGCCGACAACCAGGGCCAGGGTCGGCAGCAACCAAACAAGGAGCGAGTGTTCCACGAGTCCTTCCTCTATAAACGGCTTTGCTTTACGTTAACGGCTCAGACCTGCGCTGTATACCGCGAGCGATCGCAAATCAGAACAGAATTCCTCAGCTAGACGAGTCGACCCTCCTCGAGGTCACGGAGTAGTGCCTTGCTTATCCGCGAAACACCCTTGTTCATCGATGGCCCGTGTGGCCAGCTGGAAGCCTTGTACCTGGACGTGGCCGACGCCCGCGGCGCGGTGCTGATCTGCCACCCCAACCCGGTCCAGGGCGGCACCATGCTCAACAAGGTGGTCTCGACCCTGCAACGCACCGCCCGCGACGCCGGTTACGTCACCCTGCGCTTCAACTACCGTGGCGTTGGCCAGAGCGCCGGCAGCCACGACATGGGCGCCGGTGAAGTGGCCGATGCCGAGGCCGCCGCGGCCTGGCTGCGCGCGCAGCATCCCGAACTGCCGCTGGTGCTGATGGGCTTCTCCTTCGGTGGTTTCGTCGCCGCCAGCCTGGCCGGTCGCCTGGAGGCCGGGGGCGTGGCCCTGCAGCAGCTGTTCATGATCGCCCCGGCGGTGATGCGCCTGAGCGAACAGTTCCCGTTGCCTGAGCGTGTCACCCTCACGGTGGTGCAGCCGGACACCGACGAGGTGGTCGATCCGCAGCTGGTCTACGACTGGTCGAATGACCTGTCGCGTCCCCATGAGCTGCTGAAAGTGGCAGAATGCGGACACTTCTTCCATGGCAAGCTGACCGATCTGAAGGATCTGCTGCTGCCGCGCCTTTCGAACTGAGCCAAGCCTGAATAAGCGAACACCCATGACCACGCGCATCCTCACCGGTATCACCACCACCGGCACCCCGCACCTGGGCAACTACGCCGGCGCCATCCGTCCGGCCATCCTCGCCAGCCAGCAGCCCGGCGTCGACTCGTTCTACTTCCTGGCCGACTACCACGCCCTGATCAAGTGCGACGACCCGCAGCGCATCCAGCGCTCGCGCCTGGAAATCGCCGCCACCTGGCTGGCCGGTGGCCTGGATCCGGACAAGGTGACCTTCTACCGTCAGTCGGACATCCCCGAGATCCCCGAGCTGACCTGGCTGCTGACCTGCGTCGCCGCCAAGGGTCTGCTCAACCGCGCCCACGCCTACAAGGCCTCGGTGGACAAGAACGTCGAGGCCGGCGAAGACCCGGATGCCGGCGTGACCATGGGCCTGTTCAGCTACCCGGTGCTGATGGCCGCCGACATCCTGATGTTCAACGCCAACAAGGTGCCGGTCGGCCGCGACCAGATCCAGCACGTGGAAATGGCCCGCGACATCGGTCAGCGCTTCAACCACCTGTTCGGCCAGGGCAACGACTTCTTCGCCCTGCCGGAGGCGGTGATCGAGGAGAGCGTCGCCACCCTGCCGGGCCTGGACGGTCGCAAGATGTCCAAGAGCTACGACAACACCATCCCGCTGTTCACCAGCGCCAAGGACATGAAGGACGCCATCTCGCGCATCGTCACCGACTCCAAGGCGCCGGGCGAGGCCAAGGACCCGGACAATTCGCACCTGTTCACCCTGTTCCAGGCCTTCTCCACGCCAGCACAGTGCGCCGAGTTCCGCGAAGAGCTGGTGCAGGGCCTGGGCTGGGGCGAGGCCAAGCAGCGTCTGTTCCAGCTGCTCGACGGCCAGCTGGCGGAAAAGCGCGAGCACTACCACCAGCTGATCTCGCGCCCGTCGGACCTGGAGGACATTCTCCTTACCGGCGCCGCCAAGGCCCGCAAGATCGCCACGCCGTTCCTCGAGCAGCTGCGCGAGGCGGTTGGCCTGCGTTCGTTCCGCACGGCGGTCCAGGCCAGCACCGAAGTGAAGAAGAAGGCCGCCAAGGCCGCCCGCTTTGTCAGCTTCCGCGATGAAGACGGCAGCTTCCGTTTCCGCCTGCTGGCCGCCGATGGCGAGCAACTGCTGCTGTCGCGCAGCTTCGCCGATGGCAAGAGCGCAGGTGCGGTGAGCAAGCAACTGCAGCAAGGTGGCGAGGCCGATGTACGGGTCGAGGGCCTGAGCTTCAGCCTGTGGCTGGAGGGCGAGCAGGTTGCCGACGGGCCGCAGTTCGAGGCCGCCGAGGCCCGTGATGCAGCCATCGCAAGCCTGCGCGAGGCCCTGGCGCCACAGCAGGACTGAGCGCTTCCCCTGTAGGAGCGGCCTTGTGCCGCGAAAGGGGCGCGAAGCGGCCCCGGCAGTTCTGCATGAAACGGAGATCCCGGGGCCGCTGCGCAGCCCTTTCGCGGCGCAAGGCCGCTCCTACAGGTGCAGGTAATGAGGCAAGTGGTCGCATGTATCATTGCCATCAGGCGGGCCGGTCGCTACAGTGACGGCCCGTTTTTTGTTGCCTCGCTAACGAAATCATGACGCCCCTAGAACGATATCAAGCAGATCTGAAACGTCCCGACTTCTTCCATGACGCGGCGCAGGAAACTGCGGTGCGTCACCTGCAGCGCCTGTACGACGACCTGGTGCGCGCGCAGAACAACAAGCCGGGCATGTTCGGCAAGCTGTTCGGCAAGAAGGAGCAGACGCCGGTCAAGGGCCTGTACTTCTGGGGTGGGGTAGGGCGAGGCAAGACCTACCTGGTCGACACCTTCTATGAAGCGCTGCCGTTCAAGCAGAAGATGCGCACGCACTTCCACCGTTTCATGAAGCGCGTCCATGAGGAAATGAAGACCCTCAAGGGCGAGAAGAACCCGTTGACCATCATCGCCAAGCGCTTCAGCGAAGAGGCCAAGGTGATCTGCTTCGACGAGTTCTTCGTCTCCGACATCACCGACGCGATGATCCTCGGCACCCTGATGGAAGAGCTGTTCAAGAACGGCGTGTCGCTGGTGGCCACCTCCAACATCGTGCCGGACGGCCTGTACAAGGACGGCCTGCAACGTGCGCGCTTCCTGCCGGCCATCGCCATGATCAAGCAGTACACCGACGTGGTGAACGTCGACAGCGGCGTCGACTATCGCCTGCGCCACCTGGAACAGGCCGAGCTGTTCCACTTCCCGCTCGACGACGCGGCGCATGAAAGCCTGCGCGCCAGCTTCAAAGCGTTGACCCCAGAGTGCACCCAGGCCGTCGAGAACGACGTGCTGATGATCGAGAACCGCGAGATTCATGCCCTGCGCACCTGCGACGACGTCGCCTGGTTCGACTTCCGTGCCCTGTGCGATGGGCCGCGCAGCCAGAACGACTACATCGAGCTGGGCAAGATCTTCCACGCCGTGCTGCTGAGCAACGTCGAGCAGATGGGCGTGACCACCGACGACATCGCCCGGCGCTTCATCAACATGGTCGACGAGTTCTACGACCGTAACGTGAAGCTGATCATCTCGGCCGAGGTGGAGCTCAAGGACCTGTACACCGGCGGGCGCCTGAGCTTCGAGTTCCAGCGGACCCTGAGCCGGTTGCTGGAGATGCAGTCCCACGAGTTCCTGTCGCGGGCGCACAAGCCGTAAGAATCTGGGGCTGCAAAGCAGCCCCGGCGATTTTCAGGCTTCCTGCATGAACTGCTGCCGATACTGGTTCGGCGACAGCTCCGTGTGCTGGCGGAACAACCGGGCGAAGAAGCTCGCGTCGTCGTACCCCACCTCGTAGCTGATGGTCTTGATGCTCTTGCGCGTGCTCGACAGCAGGCCCTTGGCCGTCTCGATCCGTAGCCGCTGAAGGTAGTGCAGGGGCTTGTCGCCGGTGGCGCTCTGGAAGCGGCGCATGAAGTTGCGGATGCTCATGCCGTGGTTGCGGGCCACGTCCTCGAAGCGGAACTTGTCGGCGAAGTGTTCCTCGAGCCAGTGCTGGATCTGCAGGATGATCAGGTCCTGGTGCAGCTTCTGGCCGCCGAAGCCCATGCGCCCCGGGGTGTAGCTGCGCTGCACCTCGTAGAGGATGTCGCGGGCGACGGCGCGGGCCACGTTGGCGCCGCAGAAACGCTCGATCAGGTAGATGTACAGGTCGCAGGCCGAGGTGGTGCCGCCGGCGCAGTACAGGTTGTCGGCGTCGGTCAGGTGCTTGTCCTGGTTCAGGCGGATCTTCGGGAAGCGCTCGGCGAAGTTGGCGAAGAAGCGCCAGTAGGTGGTCGCCTCCTTGCCATCGAGCAGCCCGGACTCGGCCAGCCAGAACACGCCGCTGGCCTCGGCGCACAGCACCGCGCCACGGGCATGCTGCTCGCGCAGCCAGGGCAGGACCTGGGGGTAGCGCTGCAGCAGGTTGTCGAAGTCGTCCCAGAACGCCGGCAGGATGATCACGTCGGCGTCGTTCAGGCCGCTGTCGACCGGCAGCTGCACGTTGCTGAAGCTGTCCACGGGCAAGCCGTCCGGGCTTACCAGGCCGATCTCGAACATCGGCTGCAGGCCCAGGCCCAGCTGCTTGCTGTAGCGCAGGCTGGCCAGGTGGAAGAAATCCTTGGCCTGCATCAGTGTCGAAGCGAACACTTTATCCACGGCCAGGATGCTGACGCGCCGCAAGGACGCGGAGGGTTGGGTAAACATCATTGTCATTGTTCTTATAGGGTAGAGTGGTCAATCACCGGCTGGATCGTCTTATTTTTTGGCGATTGTGTCTACCCCGCCAAAGTACGATCTCCATCGCGCGGCAAGCCCGCTCCCACGCCTGCCTCGCGATGGGGCTGCGCTCAAGGCGCCGGGTTCGGCTGCTCCTGATGCACCGCCTCGATCGCCGCCAGCAGTTCATCGCCCAGGCTCAGCGCCTGGCTGTCGATATTGCTCTGCAACTGCTCGAGGCTGGTGGCGCCGATGATGTTGCTGGTCACGAACGGCTGGCGCGTCACGAAGGCCAGCGCCATCTGCGCCGGGTCCAGCCCATGCTCGCGGGCCAGCTGCACGTAGCGGCCGCAGGCGGCCACGGTCTGCGGGTTGGAGTAGCGGGCAAAGCGGCTGTACAGGGTCAGGCGGGCGTTTGCCGGGCGGGCGCCGTCCTGGTACTTGCCCGAGAGCATGCCGAAGGCCAGCGGCGAATAGGCCAGCAGACCGCACTGCTCGCGGATCGCCACCTCCGCCAGGCCCACCTCGAAGCTGCGGTTGAGCAGGTTGTAGGGGTTCTGGATCGACACCGCCCGCGGCCAGCCGCGGGTCTCGGCCAGGTGCAGGAACTTCAGGGTGCCCCATGGGGTTTCGTTGGACAGGCCGATATGACGGATCTTGCCGGCGCGCACCTGGTCGTCGAGCACCTCCAGGGTTTCCTCCAGCGGAGTGAAGATGTCCTGGGGCAGGTGCTGGTAGCCGAGCTTGCCGAAGAAGTTGGTGCTGCGCTCGGGCCAGTGCAACTGGTACAGGTCGATGCGGTCGGTCTGCAGGCGCTTCAGGCTCTCGTCCAGGGCGGCGACGATGTGCTGGCGGTTGTGCTTGAGCTGGCCGTCGCGGATATGGCTGATGCCGTTGCCGGGGCCGGCGACCTTGCTGGCGAGGATCCAGTCGTCGCGGTCGCCGTTGGCGGCGAACCAGTTGCCGATGATGCGTTCGGTGGCGGCATAGGTTTCCGGGCGCGGCGGCACCGGGTACATCTCGGCGGTGTCGATGAAGTTGATGCCGTGGGCCTTGGCCAGCTTGATCTGGGCGAAGGCGTCATCCTGGGTGTTCTGCTCGCCCCAGGTCATGGTGCCCAGGCACAGGGCGCTGACGTTGAGGTCGGTACGAGCGAGCTTGCGGTAATCCATCGGGAAGGCGCTCCGTGGCAAAGAGGTCCATAAAAGCAGGTTGAAATTTTTCCTGCAATCTGGATAATTCGGCCCCTCTCCGTGTGGCGGAAGTGATGCACCACCACAAAGGGAACCCTTGTCGAACATTGGCGTGCCCGACCCGAGCCCCCAAAAGCGTCAGCGTTCGGCTGCGCGCTTGCCCTTGGCAAGCTGTGCACTATCCAGTAAGATTCGCCGTCTATTTTTCGCTGGGCGGCCTCTGAGGCTTTAGAGAATGAAAACTTTTACTGCTAAACCGGAAACAGTAAAGCGCGAGTGGTTCGTAGTCGACGCCGCTGGTCAGACCCTGGGTCGTCTGGCTACCGAAATCGCTAGCCGCCTGCGTGGCAAGCACAAGCCAGAATACACCCCTCACGTTGACACCGGCGACTACATCGTCGTCATCAACGCCGAGCAAATCCGTGTGACTGGTGCCAAGTCTTCCGACAAGATGTACTACTCCCACTCCGGCTTCCCGGGCGGTATCAAGGAAATCAACTTCGAGAAGTTGATCGCCAAGGCCCCTGAGCGTGTTATCGAAACCGCGGTCAAAGGCATGCTGCCGAAGAACCCGCTGGGTCGCGACATGTACCGCAAGCTGAAAGTGTACGCGGGTGCAGCTCACCCACACACTGCTCAGCAGCCTCAAGAACTGAAGATCTAACGGGATAGTTCATTATGTCGGCGACTCAAAACTACGGCACTGGCCGTCGCAAGACCGCAACCGCACGTGTATTCCTGCGTCCGGGCACTGGCAACATTTCCATCAACAACCGTTCTCTGGACGTGTTCTTCGGCCGCGAAACCGCTCGCATGGTTGTTCGCCAGCCGCTGGAACTGACCGAGACCGTTGAGAAGTTCGACATCTACGTCACCGTTTCCGGTGGTGGTGTCAGCGGTCAAGCCGGTGCAATCCGCCACGGCATCACCCGCGCCCTGATGGAATACGACGAAACCCTGCGTGGCGCCCTGCGTCGTGCTGGCTTCGTCACCCGCGACGCTCGTGAAGTCGAGCGTAAGAAAGTGGGTCTGCGTAAAGCGCGTAAGCGTCCTCAGTACTCCAAGCGTTAATACCGCTTCGGCAGTCGAAAAAAGCCCGGTTCCTTTTTGGAACCGGGCTTTTTTTATGTCTTCAACTAACCTGTTTGCTAGTCCGTGGCCGTTTGTCGCATAGACGCAGATCAAGCAAAGCGAGGGTAGTGGCCCGACCAGCGGGTAATCACCTTGTCAGCGTGTGGATTTGTTCCTTACCATTGCGGCCAATTTTTAGTGCCACAGACGTACCTAAGTAGATGCCTGTTAGAACAGGCCAAGCAAGCTGATGGGAGAGGACTGAATGAGCAATGACGGCGTCAACGCAGGCCGGCGCCGCTTCCTCGTAGCCGCGACATCCGTGGTCGGGGCAGCGGGGGCAGTGGGGGCAGCGGTACCGTTCGTGGGGTCATGGTTTCCCAGTGCCAAGGCGAAAGCCGCAGGGGCACCGGTGAAGGTCAATATCGCCAAGGTCGAGCCCGGCCAGCAGATGGTGGCCGAGTGGCGCGGTCAACCTGTATTCATCGTGCGGCGAACGGAAGAGATCCTCGGAAATCTGAAAAAGATCACCGGCGAGCTGTCCGACCCCGAATCCAAGGCGTCGGTGCAGCCGACCTACGTCGATCCGCAAGTTCGCTCGATCAAGCCCGAGATCCTCATCCTGGTCGGCCTGTGCACGCACCTGGGCTGCTCGCCGACGTTCCGTCCTGAAGTCGCTCCCGCCGACCTGGGCCCGAAATGGGTCGGTGGCTATTTCTGCCCGTGCCACGGCTCGCACTACGACCTCGCCGGGCGCGTCTACAAGTCCCAGCCGGCGCCTCTTAACCTGCCAGTGCCACCGCACTCGTACGAGTCGGACGAAATCATCGTCATCGGCGTCGATCAGGAGAACGCATGATGAGCAAGTTCATGGAGTGGATCGATGCGCGCTTCCCCGCGACGAAGATGTGGGAAGACCACCTGAGCAAGTATTACGCGCCCAAGAACTTCAACTTCCTGTACTTCTTCGGCTCCCTGGCACTGCTGGTGCTGGTCAACCAGATCGTCACCGGCGTGTGGCTGACCATGAGTTTCACCCCCTCGGCGGAAGAGGCCTTCGCCTCGGTCGAGTACATCATGCGCGACGTCGAGTACGGCTGGATCCTGCGCTACCTGCACTCCACCGGTGCCTCGGCGTTCTTCATCGTGGTCTACCTGCACATGTTCCGCGGGCTGCTCTACGGCTCCTACCAGAAGCCGCGCGAGCTGGTCTGGCTGTTCGGCATGCTGATCTACCTGGCGCTGATGGCCGAGGCCTTCATGGGCTACCTGCTGCCGTGGGGCCAGATGTCCTACTGGGGTGCCCAGGTGATCATCTCGCTGTTCGGCGCGATCCCGGTCATCGGTGACGACCTGACCCAGTGGATCCGTGGTGACTACCTGATCTCCGGCATCACCTTGAACCGCTTCTTCGCCCTGCATGTGGTGGCCCTGCCGATCGTGATCCTCGGCCTGGTGGTGCTGCACATCCTGGCACTGCACGAAGTGGGTTCGAACAACCCCGATGGTGTGGATATCAAGAAGAACAAGGACGAGAACGGCATTCCGCTGGATGGCATCCCGTTCCACCCGTACTACACCGTCAAGGATATCGCCGGTGTGGTGGTGTTCCTCTTCGTGTTCTGCGCGGTGGTGTTCTTCTTCCCGGAAATGGGTGGCTACTTCCTGGAAAAACCGAACTTCGAACAGGCCAACGCCTTCAAGACCCCTGAGCACATCGCGCCTGTGTGGTACTTCACGCCGTTCTACGCGATCCTCCGTGCGGTGCCCGACAAGTTGTTCGGGGTCATCGCCATGGGTGCGGCGATCGCCGTGCTGTTCGTGTTGCCCTGGCTGGACCGCAGCCCCGTGCGCTCCATGCGCTACAAGGGCTGGCTGAGCAAGATCTGGTTGCTGGTGTTCTGCGTGTCCTTCGTCATCCTTGGCGTGCTGGGCGTACTGGCGCCAACCCCGGGACGTACCTTGCTGTCGCAGGTGTGCACGGTGCTGTACTTCGCCTACTTCCTGCTGATGCCATTCTACACAAGGCTCGAGAAGACCAAACCGGTTCCGGAAAGGGTGACTGGCTGATGAAAAAGTTGATTGCAGTATGCTTGCTGGCACTGATGCCTAGCCTGTCGTTCGCCGCCGAACATGGCCTGGAGCTGGACAAGGTCGATATCGACCTGACCGACAAGGCCGCGATGCAGGATGGCGCGCGCACCTTCGCCAACTATTGCATGGGCTGCCACAGCGCCAAGTTCCAACGCTATGAGCGCGTGGCCGACGACCTGGGGATTCCCCATGAGCTGATGCTCGAGAACCTGGTGTTCACCGGCGCCAAGATCGGCGACCACATGAAGATCGGCATGCAGCCCAACGATGCCAAGACCTGGTTCGGCGCCGCGCCGCCCGACCTGACCCTGGTCGCCCGGGTGCGTGGCAACGACTGGCTGTACACCTACCTGCGCAGCTTCTACGAGGACAAGTCGCGACCATACGGGGTGAACAACAAGGTCTTCCCCAACGTCGGCATGCCCAACGTGCTGGTGGGCCTGCAGGGCAACCAGGTGATCGGTTGCAAGCAGGTGCAGACCGAAGTCGATGGCAAGAAGCAGTTCGACCCGCTGACTGGTAGTCCGCTGACCCATGAAGCATGCGACCAGCTGACCGTGGAGGAGAAATCCGGTACCCTGACGGCCGAGCAGTTCGACGAGAAGGTCAAGAACCTGGTGACCTTCCTGGCCTATTCGGCCAACCCGGTCAAACTGGAAAGCCAGCGCATCGGTACCTACGTGTTGCTGTACCTGGCTTTCTTCTTCGTGTTCGCCTACTTGCTCAAGCGCGAATACTGGAAGGACGTGCACTGATCACGCAGTAGTTTCTGGTAGTTGAACGCGCCCGGGGGGCTCCAGCGAAATTGCTGGGGCGCCCCGGGCGCGTTTTCATTTGAAGTTTTACAAGCATCCCGTGCGAGGAGGCGCTACATGGGCGCAACCAACAGGTTAGCCTGCTATTCCGACCCCGCTGATCATTACTCTCATCGGGTCCGCCTGGTGCTCGCGGAGAAAGGCGTCACGGTGCAGATCATCGATGTCGACGCCAATCGCCTGCCGCCCAAGCTGATTGAAGTGAACCCTTACGGCAGCTTGCCGACCCTGGTCGATCGCGACCTGGCGTTGTACGAATCGACCGTGGTGATGGAGTACCTCGAAGAGCGTTACCCGCACCCGCCGCTGATGCCGGTCTACCCGGTGGCCCGGGGCAACAGCCGCTTGCTGATGCACCGCATCCAGCGTGACTGGTGCGCCCTGGCCGACACCGTGCTCGATACGCGCAGCAGCGAGGCGGCACGCACCCAGGCGCGCAAGGAGCTGCGCGAGAGCCTGACCGGCGTGGCCCCGTTGTTCGGCGAGATGGCCTGCTTCATGAGCGAGGAGCAAAGCCTGGTCGATTGCTGTCTACTGCCCATACTCTGGCGCTTGCAGGTGATGGGTATCGAATTGCCGCGGCAGGCCAAGCCGCTGCTGGATTACATGGAGCGACAGTTCGCCCGCGAGCCTTTCCAGGCGAGCCTGTCCGCTGCCGAACGTGAAATGCGCAAGGTTTAAGAGGAACCGTTGATGAACTCCAGTCGCCCCTATCTGGTTCGTGCGCTGTACGAGTGGATCGTCGACAACGATTGCACGCCGCATATGCTGGTCAATGCCGAGTATCCGGCGGTCCAGGTGCCCCAGGGTTTTGCCAGCGATGGCCAGATCGTCCTGAACATTTCTCCCAGTGCCGTGCGCAGCCTGCACATGGACAACGAGGCGGTGAGCTTCGAAGGCCGCTTCGGCGGCGTGGCGCACTCGCTCTTTGTGCCGGTCGGCGCCATCCTCGGGATCTACGCCCGGGAGAACGGTCAGGGTATGGTCTTCGAGCTGGAGCCGCCGCTCGAGGATGAGGATGACCTTGAAGACGACGCCGTGGAGCCGGATGACCAAGGTCCGCCCGAGCCGCCGCGCCCGAGTGGCCGTCCAAGCCTGAAGGTGGTCAAGTAACTACGCAGCAAGAAGATCCCGGCCGCTGCGCGAGCCTCATGGAGCGCATGCCTGTGTTTTGTGACAGCTGTTGGCTATTTATTAACGCCGATTGACATATCGTAATCAATTTCAGAAGCTCACGACTTGCAGCCGAAGGCCGCCTTCTGGCCTGAGGCCGAAGTAACCTGGCCAGGGGCGGGAAACCGCCTCTGGCTCGATGGGGCCTTGCGGCCAGGTAATGCAGCGACACACCGGTCGACCCAGGACGGGCGACCCGACAACAAAAACAAGAGAAGTCATCGACATGGATGTGAGATGTGATCAGCTCAAGGCGCTGACGGGCACCCTGTGCCTGGCGTTCGCCACCGGACTGCCGCTGTCTGCGGCGGCGGCCTACCAGGAAACCGGTCGCCCGGGCGACCCCGCCAGCTGGCGGTCGGCCGAGTACCAGCAGGACTGGGGCCTGGAGCGCATGCAGGCGAGCCAAGCCTATGCCGCCGGCATCACCGGCGCCGGGGTCAGCATCGGCGCCCTGGACTCGGGGTTCGATGCCGCCCATCCCGAAGCCAGCCCCGGACGTTTTCACTCGGTTACCGCCACCGGCCAGTACCTGGACGGCACTCCGTTCAGCGTGTCCGGGGTGCTCAATGGCGCCAACGACAGCCATGGCACCCATGTCACCGGCACCATGGGCGCGGCCCGTGATGGCGCTGGCATGCATGGCGTGGCCTTCAATGCCCAGGTCTACGTGGGCAACACCAACCACGACGACAAGTTCCTGTTCGGTCCCGGCCCTGACCCCAAGTATTTCAAGGCGGTCTACGATGCCCTGGTGGACGCCGGTGTGCGGGCCATCAACAACAGCTGGGGCAGCCAGCCCAAGGATGTCAGCTACCAGACCCTGGACGGCTTGCGCGCGGCCTACGCCCAGCATTTCCAGCAGGACACCTGGCTCGACGCCGCCGGCGACGTGGCGCGCCGCGGCGTGATCAACGTATTCAGCGCCGGCAACAGCGGCTATGCCAATGCCAGCGTGCGCTCGGCGCTGCCGTACTTCCAGCCGGAGCTGGAAGGCCACTGGCTGGCGGTGTCGGGCCTGGACAAGAACAACCAGCAGAAATACAACCAGTGCGGTATCGCCAAGTACTGGTGCCTGGCGACCCCGGGTGCGGCGATCAGCAGTACCGTGCCCGGTGGCGGCTACGCCACCTACAACGGCACCTCGATGGCCGCGCCCCATGCCACCGGGGCCTTGGCCCTGGTCATGGAGCGCTATCCCTACCTGAACAACCAGCAGGCCCTGCAAGTACTGCTGACTACCTCGCGCCAGCTCGACGGTTCGCCAACCCAAGGACCTAGTGACCGGGTAGGTTGGGGCGTCCCGGACCTGGGCCGGGCGTTGCACGGGCCCGGGCAGTTGCTGGGTGAATTCGACGTCAACCTGGGGCGCGGGCAGGGCGATACCTGGAGCAACGGCATCTCTGACCAGGCCTTGGTGCAGCGTCAAACCGAGGACGCCGCGGAGCGCCAGGCCTGGCAGCAGACCCTCAAGGATCGCGGCTGGGAGCATGGCCTGGCAGCGGGCGCCAGCCAGCAGGATCGCAGCGACTATGCCCTGGGCATGGCTCGCGACGCGGCTGCCGCGCAGCGTGTCTACCAGGGCAGCCTGGTCAAGTCCGGGGCTGGCTGGCTCGAACTCACGGGGGACAGCAGCTACCGTGGCCCGACCCGGGTCGATGGCGGCCTGCTGGCGGTCAACGGCAGCCTGCAATCGGCGGTGACGGTCAACGCAGGCGGTACCCTGGGCGGCAACGGGCGGGTCGGCGCCCTGACCGCCAGCGCCGGGGGCGTGGTGGCCCCGGGTAACTCCATTGGCACCTTGAATGTCGCTGGCAACCTGGACTTGCAGCCGGGCTCGACCTACCGGGTGGAACTGTCGCCCACGGCCAGCGACCGGCTCGTCGTTGCTGGCCAGGCCAGTGTCGGCGGCGCCAATCTCAGCCTGGAGCCCCAGGCGCGGGCGAACCTGTTGGCCGGCGGCCCGGTATCCAGCCTGGTGGGGCGCCAGTTCGATATCCTGCAGGCGGCGGGTGGCGTCAACGGGCGCTTTGCCCAGGTCGAGCCCGACTACCTGTTCCTGGGGACCTTCCTCGATTATTCAGCCAACGGCGTGCAACTGGACGTGACGCGCAGCGCCACGACGTTCGCCAGCGTCGGCGCCACGCCCAACCAGCGCGCCAGCGGCGGCGCCGTGGAACGGTTGGGTCCAGGCAATCCCGTGTATGAAAGCCTGCTGCTTTCGACCTCGGCGGACCAGGCCCGGGACGGCCTGCGCCAGCTGGCCGGGGAGATCTACCCGGCGCTGGACTCGATGCTGCTCAGCCAGGGCTCGGTCTTGCGCGATGCCCTGGGTGAGCGCGTGCAAGACCGAGCCTTGAGCGCTGGCGCGTCTGGAGCGAGTGCCAGCGAGTCGGGCTCGACCCAGCTCTGGCTCAAGGGCCTGGGCAGTTGGGGGCGCATCGAGGGCGTGCAGGGCAGCGAGTCCTATACCAGTTCCCTGGGCGGCGTGCTGTTGGGCGTGGACCATGACCTTGACGAGCAGACCCGGGCCGGCCTGGCCGCAGGTTATAGCGACAGCTCCCTGGGCATGGGCGGCAGCCATTCCCGGGCCACGGTCGACAGCTATCACCTGGGCGCCTATGTCCGCCACGACCTGGACCAGCTGCGCCTGAGCCTGGGCGCCAGCCACAGCTGGCATCGTGCCGAGGTCCGGCGCGACCTGGCCTATGGCGAGGTGTCCGGTCGTCAGCGCGCACGGGTCGATGCCCGCAGCCAGCAGGTGTTCGCCGAGGCGGCCTATCGCCTGGCGTTGCCAGCGGTGCAGTTGGAACCTTTCGCCAACCTGACCTACCAGCATCTGGATCGCGACGGCTTCCACGAGAAAGGCGATGCCGCGGCGCTGCATGCCGGTGACGAGCAGCGCGATGCCTGGCTCAGCACCTTGGGCCTGCGTGGGCGCCAGCAATGGCAACTGGGCCCGCAACAAGACCTGCAGTTGGCGGCAAGCCTGGGCTGGCAGCATCGCCTGAGCGGCACCCAGGATCGCGAACACCTGGCTTTCGCCAGCAGCGACCTGCCGTTCCGGGTGGAGACTGCGCCGGCCTTGCGCGATGCCGCGCTGGTGGGGCTGCAGGCGCGGGTGGGGTTGACCCGCGACCTGGACCTGAGCCTGGACTACCAGGGGCGCCTGGCCAGTCGCGAACAACAGCATGGCGCGGGACTCAACCTGCAATGGCGGTTCTGAAACGCCCTGGCGCGAGTTGGGCCAGGCGTTGCAACACGGAGTGTGACCAACGCGGTACTAAACCAAAACAAAACTAAGGAAGGTTGTAGTGAAGCAAGTCAGAAAGGATGACAGCGCACTCGCGCAGGGCTGGGCCCTGGCCCCACTGGGGCGGGCATTGGTGGGTTGGGTGGCGTTGATGGGCACGGCCCAGGCCGCGCCCTATGTGGAGAGTGGCCGGCTGGATGACGCCAGCAGCTGGCGCAGCAGCGAGTTCAAGGCCGATTGGGGGCTGGGGGCAATCCACGCCGACAGCGCCTATGCCGCCGGCTATAGCGGCAAGGGGGTGAAACTGGGGATCTTCGACCAGCCGGTATACGCCCCGCACCCCGAGTTCGCCGGCAAGGACAAGATCGTGACCCTGGTCACCAGCGGCATCCGCCAGTACACCGACCCCTATATTCCGGTGAAGGCCGGCGATGCGTTCCGCTATGACGGCAGCCCGTCGGTGGGCTCGGACGGCAAGCTCGGCTCCCACGGCACCCACGTCGGCGGGATCGCCGCCGGCAACCGTGACGGCGAGTCGATGCACGGCGTGGCCTATGATGCGCAGATCATCAGCGCGGACAACGGCGACCCCGGTCCCGAGGACGGCATCGTCCTGGGCAACGATGGCGCGGTATACAAGGCCGGTTGGGACAGCCTGGTGGCCAGCGGCGCGCGGATCATCAACAACAGCTGGGGCATCGGCATCACCGATCGCTTCGCCAAGGGCGGGCGCAATCCGGACTTCCCGCATTTCACCGTGGACGATGCCCGGGCACAGTTCGCGCAGATCCAGCCGCTGCTGGGCACCTTGCCCGGCGGCGCCTACGACGGGGCCATCGCCGCCGCCCGCAGCGGAGTGCTGACGATCTTCGCCGCCGGCAACGACTACAACCTGAACAACCCGGATGCGATTGCCGGGCTGGGCTACTTCGTCCCGGAGATCGCGCCCAACTGGCTGACCGTGGCGGCGTTGCAACAGAACCCAGACACCAGTAGCGCCAACCCCTACCTGGTCAGTACGTTCTCTTCCCGTTGCGGCTATACCGCAAGCTTCTGCGTATCGGCCCCCGGTACCCGGATCTACAGCGCGGTGATCGGCGGCACCAGCCTGGCAGACCTGACCCAGGGCTACGCCAACAAGAACGGTACGTCCATGGCCGCGCCCCATGCCGCCGGCGCGGCGGCGGTGCTGATGGAGCGCTTCCCCTACATGAGCGGCGCACAGATCGCCAGTGTGCTGCGCACCACCGCCACCGACATGGGCGCGCCCGGCATCGATGCCTTGTACGGTTGGGGCATGATCAACCTGGACAAGGGTATCCGTGGCCCGGGGATGTTGGTCACCGAACAGGACATTCCCGAGGAGTTCCGTATTGCCGGCGGCTACGGCCCGAGCCAGTTCGTGGTCGATCTGCCGGGTGTCGGCGCTGTGGTGGATGACGGCAGGCCGACCAAGCGGCTCTGTAACAGCCTTGGTTGCGGGTGGGACCTTTGGAGTAACGATATCGCTGGCCATGGCGGCCTGACCAAGCAGGGCATCGGCACCCTGGTACTCAGCGGTAACAACACCTACGGCGGCCCAACCCTGGTCAACCAGGGGCGGCTGGCGGTCAATGGCTCGCTGCAATCGACGGTGACCGTCAATGACGGCGGCGTGCTGGGTGGCAATGGCCGGATCGGTGCGCTGGTGGTCAACCGTGGTGGCGTGGTGGCGCCAGGCAACTCCATCGGCACCTTGCGCGTGGGCTCCGACGTGACCTTCCAGCCAGGCTCGACCTATGCCGTGGAGGTTGATGCTACTGGCAGCGACCGCCTGGTCAGCGATGGCACGGTTTCGGTAAACGGTGCGAACCTGGCCCTGGATCTGCAGAACCCCGGGGTTTCGCTGCAGTCCCGGCAGGCAACCAGCCTGGTGGGGCGTCAGTTCGACATCCTGCAGGCCGCAGGCGGCGTGCAGGGCGGTTTTGCCGCTGTGCAGTCCAACCTGCTGTTCCTCGGTGGTGGCCTGGCCTATACCGGCACCGGGGTGCAGCTGGCGGTGCAACGTAGCGCCAGCTTCGCCAGTGTCGGCTTGACCGCCAACCAGCGTTCGGTGGCCGCGGCTGCCGATCGGCTCGGTGCGGGCAACCCGGTCTACGAGAGCCTGCTGTTGTCGGCCGATGCCGGCAGCGCCCGGCAGGCGTTCGATCAGCTGTCCGGTGAAATCCACCCGGCGGTGGGCAACCTGCTGCTCAACGACAGTCGCCAATTGCGCGACGCCGTGGGCGAGCGTACTCGCCAGCAGGGTGTCGCCGCCGCTCCGGCCACGGACGGCCAGGGCAACGGCCTGTGGGTCAAAGCCCTGGGAGCCTGGGGCAAGGCCGACGGTGATTCCGGGCATGCGCGCTACAGCAGTTCGATTGGCGGCATGCTGCTGGGGGTTGACGGACAGATGAGCGAGGACACCCGCGTCGGCGTCTTCACCGGCTACAGCGACAGCTCGCTGAGCATGGGCGATGGTCGTCATTCCTCGGCCAGCGTCGACAGCTACCACCTGGGTGCCTATGCCGGCAAGGAACTGGAGCAGGTGCGCCTGAGCCTGGGCGGCAGCCACAGCTGGCACCGCATCGAGACCAAGCGCGAGCTGCAGTACAACGAGGTCAGTGATCGCCAGAAGAGCAAGCGCGATGCGCAGAGCACCCAGGTGTTCGGCGAGGCCGCCTGGAAGGTCGCGGTGCCGGGCATGGCGCTGGAACCGTTCGCCAACCTGGCCTATGTGCATATCGCCAGCGACAGCTTCAAGGAGCATGGTGGCGCTGCCGCGCTCAAGGGTGGGCAGGATAACCGCGATGCCTGGCTCTCGACCCTGGGCATGCGCGCCGGCAAGCAACTGCAATTGAACAGTGGTCAAGCGGTTGAGCTTTCCGCCACCCTGGGCTGGCAGCACAACCTGAGCTCCACCGGGGCCGACCAGCACCTGGCCTTTGCCGGTCAGGGCGATACCTACAAGGTCCAGGCGCTGTCACTGGACCGTGATGCGGCGGTGGTCGGCGCACGGGCGGGGATCAGCCTGGGGCGTCAGGCCCGGGTCAACCTCGATTACAACGGACTGCTGGGTAGCCGCGACAAGAGCCACGGGGTCGGCCTGACCCTGGACTGGGCGTTCTGAGGCCCTGAAAAACAAAACGCCCGATGCTGTGCATCGGGCGTTTTGCTTGGCCTGGCTGAACCGCCATTTCGCAATTACAGGTCCTTGATGCTCTGCACCTGGTCCTTGTTGATGCGGGTCGGCTTGCCGTCCAGTTGCTTGAACTCGTAGAAGCCGGAGTTGCGGTCGAAGTGCGGAGTGTCGGTAGTCTGCAGTTCGCGACCATCGTTGAGGGTGATCACGCTCGGGGTGGAGCAGCCGGCCAGGGTGGCGAAGGCGCCGATCAGCAGGGCGGGCAGCAGCAGCTTTTTCATGGGGTACTTCCTGGATCAGAGGGAAAAGGCGAGCGTCATGACGCTCGCCGAAGGGTTGTCAGTCGATGTATTCGAACAACTTGACGATCTTCTGCACGCCCGACACGCCCTGCACCACGTTGGTGGCGGCGTTGGCCTCCTGCTGCCGGACCAGGCCGAGCAGGTAGACAATACCGTTCTCGGTGATCACCTTGATGCGCGAGCTGGGAACGCTTTCGTCGGTCAGCATCTGGGTCTTGATCTTGGTGGTCAGCCAGGCGTCGTTGTTGCGCGCCAGGATCGAAGAGGGCTGAATCACTTGCAGCTCGTTATGCACCTTCTTGACCCGCTGCACCTGGCCGGCGGTCTGCTCGGCGAGGGACTTGAGGTCGGCGCGCGGGGTCTGGCCGGCGAGCAGCACCACGCCGTTGTAGCTGCTGACGACGATGTGCGAGCCCTTGTCCAGCTCAGGGTTGGCCTTGGCGATGTTGACCGAAACCTTGGTCTCGATCAGCGAATCGTCGATCTTGCTGCCGATGGTGCGGGTGCCGCGGTCGTCCTCGATCGGCGAGTTGCGGGTCGAGGTCAGCACGGAACTGCAGCCGGAGACACCCAGGCACAGGGTTAGGGCCATCAGGCCGAGACGCTTGGAGATCATTCTTCACTCCCGAACAGTTGGCTGTCGATCAGGTCGCACAGACAGTGAATCGCCAGCAGGTGGACTTCCTGGATGCGTGCGGTCACGGTCGAGGGTACGCGGATTTCCACGTCCTCGGGCAGCAGCAGCGAGGCCATGCCGCCGCCGTCGCGCCCGGTCAGGGCAACGACGATCATTTCGCGGTCATGGGCGGCCTGGATCGCCTGGATCACGTTGGCCGAGTTGCCGCTGGTGGAGATCGCCAGCAGAACGTCGCCGGGCTGGCCCAGGGCGCGGATCTGCTTGGAGAAGACTTCGTTGTAGCTGTAGTCGTTGGCGATCGAGGTGAGCGTGGAGCTGTCGGTGGTCAGGGCGATGGCCGGCAGGCTCGGGCGCTCGCGCTCGAAGCGGTTGAGCAGCTCCGAAGAGAAATGCTGGGCATCACCGGCCGAGCCGCCGTTGCCGCAGGCGAGCATCTTGCCGTCGTTGAGCAGGGTGTTGACCATGACCAGGCTGGCCTGCTCGATGTAGGGTGCCAGGATGTCCATTGCCTGTTGCTTGGTGTCGATGCTGTTCTGGAACAGTCGGCGGATTCGGGATTGCATGTCCATCTGGGTGACCTTAAGAGGGGCGGTGGCCTTTGCTACGCGCAACAGTGACCAGCCCGCGAAACATAGAGCTAGAAAATCGAATTGGGTTCAGCATTCGAAGGCGTTTTTCAGCCAATGAAGCGGTTGCCCCGCATGCCCCTGGCCCTGCAGGGCGACTACGTCGAAACGGCAGGGGTGGGTGGCCCAGTGGGGCGTTTGCTGCAGGAAGAGGTTGGCGGCCAGCGCCAGTCGCTGCTGCTTGCGCCCATCGATACTGGCGAGCGCTCCGCCGAACTCCGCATGCAACCGGTAGCGGACTTCGACGAATACTACTGTATCGGCATCGAGCATGACCAGATCGAGCTCGCCCCGCTTGCATCGCCAGTTGCGCGCCAGCAGCCGCAGGCCTTGCCCTTGAAGGTAGTCAAGGGCATGGTCCTCGGCGGCCTGGCCGGCATGGCTGGGCGATGCGCCAGGCATCAGCGCGGTGTGTCCGGCAGGCGCTTGACCTGACCGCCGGCGAACTCGGCCCACGGCAGCTGGCGTTCGACGCGCTGGTTGGCATTCATGCTCAGGCTGCCCGACAGGCCTTCGACGCGGTTGTCCGGCAGTGCCTTGAGCTGGCCCAGGCGCGGCGCCAGGCTGTAGGCGTCGACGCCCATGGCGTACAGGCGGCCGAGGCTGCCGGCGGCCTGCGGCCACTGCTGCACGACCTGCTGGCGCAGGCTGTTGCTGGTGTCCAGCAGCCACGGCGTTTCGCAGAAGCGGATGCCGTTCATGTCGTTGTACTGGTTGACGTCGCCGCTGGCGCTGTACAGGTTGGAGGTGGCGTAGACCGGCACGTCGCCGGCGTACTGGAAGTTCAGCGTCGGCTTGATCTGCTGGGCCTGCTGCGGCGTCGAGGCGAGGAAGATGAAATCGATGTCCTGGCGGCGCGAAGGCTGGGCGGCGATGTTACCGCCGACGGTGCTCTGCAGGCTCTTGGCGCGGCCTTCGCTCTGGCGCAGCTGGAACAGGTCGGCGATCTGCTGGGCGAGGGCGACTGGCTGGGCAATGCGTTGGGCACTGATCAGGGTGCCGCCATTGCCTTCCCAGTCCTGACGGAAGGCGGCGAGCACGCGGTCGCCCCATTCACCGCTCGGCACCAGGGCCACGGCGCGAACCATGCCGTCGGCGCGGGCGCGGCGGGCGACTTCGCGGGCTTCGTCCTCGGCGGCCAGACCGAACTGGAACAGTTGCGGCGGGGCTTTCTGGCCGGCGTCAGCGTAGTTCAGGGCCAGGGTGGTGATGGGCAGTTGCGGGTAGGCGGCGAGCTTCTTGACCAGCGGTTTTTCCAGCGGGCCGACCACCAGTTGCACACCGGCGGCCTGGGCCTGGCGGTAGAAGTCATCGAGCGAGGTGATGCGCGAGCTGTCGAACACCTGCACCGCCGGGGCCGGCTGGCCACCTTGCTGGGCCTGGAAGTGGGCGGCCATGAAGCCGTCGCGCAGGGCGCGGGCGACGCCGGCCAGCGGGCCTTCCTGGGGCAGCAGCAGGGCGATCTTGGTCAGCGGCTGGCTGGCCAGCTCCTTGAGCTTGACCAGGGCGGTCGGCAGTTGCCTGGCCGCCGGGTGCTCGGGGTGTTGCTGGCGCCAGCTGTCGATGGCGGCCTGTTGCTGTTCCAGGGTGCCGGCGCGCTTCACGGCGAGGGCCAGGCTGGTCCAGCCGGCCAGGGTCTCGTTGGCGGCGGGCTGCTGCAGTTGCTCTGCGGGCAGCGAGGCGACCAGGGCCCAGGTCGCGTCGTTGTTGGCGGCGGCGGCCTGCTCGCTGAGCAACGGCGCCAGCAGCACGCGCTGCTGGGCGGCGGCCAGGGCCTGGCCATCGGCTTCGAGGGCGGCGGCGTGGACGCTGTAGGTGCGAACCTGCTGCTCGGCCGGCAGTTCGCCGACGCGCTGCAGGCTCGGGTGGCCGAGGGCGGTCAGGGCGGCCTTGGGCTGGTTGCGGCTCATGGCCAGTTCCGCGGCCAGGGTCGAGGCGAACACCTGCTGGGCGGGCTTGAGCGGTTCCAGCTGGACCTGCTCGAGGATCCGGGCCGCGCGCGGGAAGTCCTTCTGCTTGTATGCCAGGTCCGCGGCGCTCAGGCGCAGCAGGGCCGCGTCCTCGGCGGACTTGCTGGAGGCCGCCTTCTCGAGCAGTTGCTCGATGCTGGCGTCCGGGGTGCGCGGCAGTTCGCCCAGGCTGGATGAGGGCGAGCTGGCGCAGGCTGCCAGCAGGGCAGCGAGGCAGAGGGCTGTGAGCAGCCGCAGACAAGCGATCATGTAAAGGTCCTGTTACTCGATCAAGTTGGCCGGCAATTGTACCCAAGCGGGGGGCGGGGCGCGATCTCGTCGACACTGATCCTTCACTATAGGTGGCCGCGGGGGGTGCCGGGGTGAAGTTCTTTGCGCCCTGTTACCGGCGCTCGGGCTACAATGACGACCTTTGATCCGGAAAGCAGGTGTGCGCAGTGACTGATGTTGCAGGGGTTTCGAAATCCACGTTGGGCAAGCTTTACGTCGTCGCCACGCCCATCGGCAACCTCGACGACATGAGCGCCCGGGCGCTGAAGGTGCTGGCCGACGTGAGCCTGATCGCCGCCGAGGACACCCGTCACTCGGTGCGCCTGCTGCAGCACTTCGGCATCGACACGCCGCTGGCGGCCTGTCATGAGCACAACGAACGCGACGAAGGCGGGCGTTTCATCACCCGCCTGCTGGCCGGCGACGATGTGGCGCTGGTGTCCGATGCCGGCACCCCGCTGATTTCCGACCCGGGATATCACCTGGTGCGCCAGGCGCGTGCCGCCGGGGTGCAGGTGGTGCCGGTGCCCGGCGCCTGCGCGCTGATCGCCGCGCTGTCGGCGGCGGGGCTGCCGTCGGACCGCTTCATCTTCGAGGGGTTCCTGCCGGCCAAGGCCGCCGGGCGCAAGGCTCGCCTGGAGCAGGTCAGGGAAGAGCCGCGCACGCTGATCTTCTATGAGGCGCCGCATCGCATCCTCGAATGCCTGCAAGACATGGAGGCGGTGTTCGGCGGCGAGCGTCCGGCGCTATTGGCCCGCGAGATCACCAAGACCTTCGAGACCCTGAAGGGGCTGCCCCTGGCCGAGCTGCGCGCGTTCGTGCAGGACGACAGCAACCAGCAACGTGGTGAGTGCGTGGTGCTGGTGGCCGGCTGGAGTGCGCCGGAGGGCGAGCAGGCGATCAGCAGTGAAACGCAGCGCGTTCTGGACTTGCTGCTGGCCGAGCTGCCGTTGAAGAAGGCCGCGGCACTGGCGGCCGAGATTACCGGGGTACGCAAGAATCTGCTCTACCAGTTGGCGCTGGAGAAACAGAAGGCCGATTAATAGCCTTCGAGGTGCTCGACGTTGGGGTTGCAGCGCCTGTGAGACCGAGCGCCGCCCGCGCGGCGCTCGATCTCAAGGACGCTGCCGATAGTGGCGTAACGGCATTATTTGTCACATCGCTTGTTCTTGGGCGCGCCTACCGGTAACCTTGTCGGCGGAGAGTCGATCGGACAGTCGCTGCCGTCTTTTGTTCCGCAAGAGGCGGGGGAGGAAAGTCCGGGCTCCATAGGGCAGAGTGCCAGGTAACGCCTGGGAGGCGCGAGCCTACGGAAAGTGCCACAGAAAACAACCGCCTAAGCGCTTCGGCGCCGGTAAGGGTGAAAAGGTGCGGTAAGAGCGCACCGCGCGACTGGCAACAGTTCGTGGCTAGGTAAACCCCACTCGGAGCAAGACCAAATAGGGTTCCATACGGCGTGGCCCGCGTCGGAACCGGGTAGGTTGCTAGAGGCGTCCAGTGATGGCCGTCGTAGAGGAATGACTGTCCTCGACAAAACCCGGCTTACAGATCGACTCTCCACCTCTTCCCTCCCTGCTTGAATCGATAGCAGAAGCGTCCTGGTAATACCGAAAAATTCTTACTCTTAATAAATCACTTTAACTTCGCACTCTATCCGCTTGAGTGTGTTTGATTTTTCCCGTCAGTTTTCTTCTCCGGTAATCCTTCCACCTTCCTTTGTTGAGCTAAATCGCCGTCCTGTAAGGGATTTCCTTATGAACGTGCCTTGACGGTGTGGCGGGCGGATTCCTATAGTGTGCGCAAGTGGCAGAAAGTGGGATGAAGTGGGTTTTCTGACACAAAAAAGCTAACATTGTGGGGAATCGCAGCCGTGTTCCGCGGAGCCAACGCCGTCAGCCTCGATGCCAAGGGCCGTCTCGCCATGCCGAGCCGGTACCGTGACGAGCTCGATTCGCGTTGCAATGGTCAACTGATCGTGACCATCGACGCCGTTGACCCCTGCTTGTGTGTTTATCCCCTCGATGAGTGGGAGCAGATAGAAGCCAAGTTGCGCGCCTTGCCGTCGTTGCGTGAGGAAAACCGTCGCCTGCAGCGTTTGCTGATCGGCAATGCGGTTGACCTGGAGCTCGACGGCAGTGGGCGTTTCCTGGTGCCGCCGCGCCTGCGTGAGTACGCCAAGCTGGACAAGAAGGCGATGCTGGTGGGGCAGCTGAACAAATTCCAGCTGTGGGATGAGGATGCCTGGAACGCGGTTTCGGCAGCCGACCTTGCAGCTATTCAACAACCGGGCGCCATGCCCGATGATTTGCGTGACCTGATCCTGTGACCATAGATAGCGGCTTCAACCACATCACCGTCCTCCTCGACGAAGCCGTCGAGGCCTTGGCCCTGCGCGCCGACGGTTGCTATCTGGACGGCACCTTCGGGCGCGGCGGCCACAGCCGCCTGATCCTCAGCAAGCTCGGACCGCAAGGGCGGCTGCTGGGGTTCGACAAGGATCCACAGGCGATTGCCACCGGGCAAGCGCTGGCGGCCGAAGACGGCCGCTTTGTCATTGTGCAGCGCAGCTTTGCCGAGCTGGGCGCCGAGGTGGCCGAGCGCGGCCTGGCAGGCAAGGTCAGCGGCATCCTGCTCGACCTGGGCGTGTCTTCGCCGCAGCTCGATGACCCCGAGCGTGGCTTCAGTTTCCTCAACGACGGCCCGTTGGATATGCGCATGAACCCGAACCAGGGCATCAGCGCCGCCGAGTTCATCGCCACTGCGCCGGTCGAGGAAATCGCCCGCGTGTTCAAGGAGTATGGCGAGGAGCGTTTCGCCGGGCGCATGGCGCGTGCCGTGGTCGAGCGTCGCGAGAAGCAGCCGTTCACCCGTACCGCCGACCTGGCTGAAGTGCTCAAGGTCGCCAACCCGGCCTGGGAAAAGGGCAAGAACCCGGCAACCCGCGCCTTCCAGGGCCTGCGCATTCACGTCAACAACGAACTGGGTGACCTCGAGACGGGCCTTGAAGCCGCGCTCGATGCCCTCGAAGTGGGCGGCCGCCTGGCGGTGATCAGCTTCCACTCGCTGGAAGACCGTATCGTCAAACTGTTCATGCGCAAGCTGGTCAAGGGCGAGGCGGACAACCTGCCGCGCAACCTGCCGGTGCAGCACAAGACCTTCGAACCGAAGATCAAGCTCATCGGCAAGGCGCAATTCGCCTCCGAAGCCGAGCTCAAGGCCAATCCGCGATCGCGCAGCGCCGTGATGCGGGTGGCGGAGAAGTTGCGGTGAGCCGGCTGTTTGCCAAACCTTTGCCAGGCGGAAGCTTCCTGATGCTTCTGCTGTTCGTCGCCGTCCTGATTTCGGCCATTGCCGTCTCCTATAGCGCCCACTGGAACCGCCAGCTGCTCAACACCCTGTACGGTGAACTGAGCGAGCGCGACAAGGCCCAGGCCGAGTGGGGCCGGCTGATCCTCGAGCAAAGCACCTGGACCGCCTCCAGCCGTATCGAGAGCCTGGCCTCCGAGCAGCTCAAGATGCGCGTGCCCGCTGCTGACGAAGTGCGGATGGTGGCGCCATGATGAAGCTCGAGGGCGCACTCTACCCCTGGCGGTTCAGGGTGGTGATCGGCTTGCTGGCGCTGATGGTCGGTGCCATCTGCTGGCGCATCATCGACCTGCAGGTGGTCGACCGTGACTTCCTCAAGGGCCAGGGCGATGCCCGCAGCCTGCGCCATATCCCCATTCCCGCGCACCGTGGCCTGATCACCGACCGCAATGGCGAGCCGCTGGCGGTCAGTACCCCGGTCACTACCTTATGGGCCAACCCCAAGGAAATGCAGGCGGCCAAGGAACGCTGGCCGCAACTGGCAGCCGCGCTCGGGCAGAACCCGCAGCAGCTGACCGAACGACTCACCCAGCAGGCCAGCAAGGAATTCATCTACCTGGTCCGCGGCCTGACCCCGGAGCAGGGCCAGCACGTGCTCGACCTGAAGGTGCCTGGCGTGTACGGCCTGGAAGAGTTCCGCCGCTTCTATCCGGCCGGCGACGTCACCGCGCACATGGTCGGCTTCACCGACCTGGACGACCATGGCCGTGAAGGCGTCGAGCTTGCCTACGACGAATGGCTCGCCGGGGTGCCCGGCAAGCGGCAGGTGATCAAGGACCGGCGCGGCCGGCTGATCAAGGACATCCAGGTAACCAAGAACGCCAAGGCCGGCAAGACCTTGGCGTTGTCGATAGACCTGCGTCTGCAATACCTGGCCACCCGCGAACTGCGCAACGCCATCGCCGAACAGGAAGCCAAGGCCGGCAGCCTGGTGATCATGGACGTCAAGACCGGCGAGGTCCTGGCCATGGTCAACCAGCCGACCTACAACCCGAACAACCGCCGCAGCATGTTCCCGGCGGCCATGCGCAACCGGGCGATCATCGACGTCTTCGAGCCGGGCTCGACGGTCAAGCCGATCTCCATGAGCGCCGCGCTGCAGAGTGGCCGCTGGAAGCCCACCGACAAGGTCGAGGTGTATCCGGGCAGCCTGCAAATTGGTCGCTACACCATCAAGGACGTTTCCAGGAGCGAGGGCCCGATCCTCGACCTGACGGGTATCCTGATCAACTCGTCCAACGTCGGCATGAGCAAGATCGCCTTCGATATCGGTGGCGAGGCCATCTACCGGGTGATGTCCCAGGTCGGTCTGGGCCAGTACACCGGCCTGGGCTTCCCTGGCGAACGCGTCGGCAACCTGCCCAACCACCGCGAGTGGCGCAAGGCCGAGACCGCGACCCTGTCGTACGGCTACGGCGTGTCGGTGACCGCCCTGCAACTGGTGCATGCCTACGCCGCGCTGGCCAACGACGGCAAGATGGTGCCGCTGTCGATCCTCAAGGTCGACAAGGCGCCGGAAGCCGTGCAGGCGATTCCCAAGGAAACCGCCGAGACCGTGCAGGCCATGCTGCAGCAGGTGATCGAGGCGCCGCGCGGGGTGTTCCGCGCCCAGGTGCCGTTCTATCACGTGGGTGGCAAGTCGGGTACCGCGCGCAAGGCCACCGTCGGCTCCAAGGGCTACACCGAGAACGCCTACCGTTCGCTGTTCGCCGGCTTCGGCCCGATGAGCGACCCGCGCTACGCCATCGTCGTGGTCATCGACGAGCCGAGCAAGGGTGGCTACTTCGGCGGCCTGGTCTCGGCCCCCGTATTCAGCAAAGTAATGTCGGGCACCTTGCGCCTGATGAATGTACCGCCGGACAACCTGCCGCCTTCGACGCAGCAAGCCAGCGCAGTACCCGCCAAGGGAGGGCGAGGTTGATGACGATGCCATTGAGCAAACTGTTCGCCCATGCCAGCCGCGATCCGTTGATCCGCGAGCTGACCCTGGACAGCCGCGCCGTGCGTCCAGGCGACCTGTTCCTGGCCGTGCCGGGGGCCAAGGTCGATGGTCGCGCGCACATCGCCGATGCCCTGGCCCGTGGCGCCGCCGCGGTGGCCTACGAAGAGCAGGGCGCCAGCGTGCTGCCGCTCACCGATGCGCCGCTGATTCCGGTCAAGGGTTTGATTGGCCAGTTGTCGCAGATCGCCGGACGCTTCTATGGCGAGCCGAGCCGTCAGCTCGACCTGGTCGGCGTGACCGGTACCAACGGCAAGACCAGCGTGACCCAATTGCTGGCTCAGGCACTTGACGCCCTGGGCAAGCGCTGTGGCCTGATCGGCACCCTCGGCACCGGTTTTTATGGTGAGCTGCAGAGCGGCCGCCTGACCACGCCGGACCCGATCGCCGTGCAATCGACCTTGAGCGACCTGAAGAAGGGCGGAGCCAAGGCCGTGGCCATGGAGGTATCCTCCCATGCCCTCGAACAGGGTCGGGTGGCCGCGCTGGACTTCGATATCGCGGTGATGACCAACCTGTCCCGCGACCACCTGGACTACCACGGCAGCATGGAGGCCTACGAGGCCGCCAAGGCCAAGTTGTTCGCCTGGTCGAGCCTGCG
Organism: Pseudomonas sp. RtIB026; assembly: GCF_016861355.2. NCBI lineage: Bacteria > Pseudomonadati > Pseudomonadota > Gammaproteobacteria > Pseudomonadales > Pseudomonadaceae > Pseudomonas > Pseudomonas sp. RtIB026. Next base: position 1,798,805 of record NZ_AP023348.2, read on the forward strand.
TGCCCGGGTGGTCAACCTGGATGATGACTTTGGGCGTCGCTTGGCAGATGCTCCAGCCACATCGCGCCTGATCAGCTACAGCCTGCAGGATTCGGCGGCGACGCTGTTCTGCAAAGAGTCTGCCTTCAACGATGATGGCGTGCGCGCCGTGATCGTCACCCCACAGGGCGAGCATGTCCTGCGCAGCCGCCTGCTGGGGCGTTTCAACCTGAGCAACATGCTGGCGGCGGTAGCCACGCTGATGGCGCTGGATTACCCGCTGGATGAAATTCTCAAGGTCACCCCGCAACTGCACGGGCCGGTCGGCCGCATGCAGCGCCTGGGTGGCGGTGACAAGCCGTTGGTGGTGGTCGATTACGCCCACACCCCGGATGCCCTGGAAAAAGTACTCGAAGCCTTGCGTCCGCACGCTCACGGCAAGCTGCTGTGCCTGTTCGGCTGTGGTGGCGATCGTGACGCCGGCAAGCGTCCGCTGATGGCCGAAGTGGCCGAGCGCCTGGCCGACCGTGTGCTGGTCACCGACGACAACCCGCGTAGCGAAGACCCCCTGCGGATCTTCGACGATATTCGCCCCGGTTTCGCCAAGCCTGCTGCCGTCGCGTTCGTCGCTGGCCGTGGCGCGGCCATTGCCCAGCTGATCGCCAGTGCCAGTGTGGACGACGTGATCGTCTTGGCTGGCAAGGGGCACGAGGATTACCAGGAGATCAATGGCGAACGCCATGACTTCTCCGACCTGGTCGAAGCCGACAAGGCACTTGCAGCCTGGGAGGCGCCACATGCTTAAGCCGATGATTCTCAGCCAACTGACCGGTGCCCTGGGTGCGCGCCTGGCAGGCGCCGACGCCAGCTTCACCGGTGTGAGCATCGACAGCCGCACCGTCGCTGCCGGCCAACTGTTCGTCGCCCTGACCGGCCCGCGCTTCGATGGCCACGACTACCTGGCCGACGTGAAAGCCAAGGGCGCGGTCGCCGCGCTGGTCGAGCGCGAAGTTGCCGGTGTCGACCTGCCGCAGCTGCTGGTCGCCGACTGCCGCGTCGCCCTCGGTCAGCTCGGCGCCCTGAACCGTGCCGCCTTCGACAAGCCGGTGGTGGCCATCACCGGCTCCAGCGGCAAGACCACGGTCAAGGAAATGCTCGCCGCGATCCTGCGCACCCGCGGGCCGGTGCATGCCACCCGTGGCAACCTGAACAACGACCTCGGCGCACCTTTGACCCTGCTGGAGATCGCTCCGGAGCACAGCGCCGCAGTGATCGAGCTGGGCGCCTCGCGCATTGGCGAGATTCGCTACACCGTTGGCCTGACCCAGCCGCAAGTGGTCATCATCAATAACGCCGGTACCGCCCATGTCGGTGAGTTCGGTGGCCCGGAGAAGATCGTCGAGGCCAAGGGCGAAATCCTCGAAGGCCTGGGCGAGGGCGGCACGGCCATCCTCAACCTGGCCGACAAGGCGTTCGAGATCTGGCGCAAGCGGGCAGGCGCTCACCGCATCTTCAGTTTCGCCCTGGACAATCCGCAGGCGGACTTCCACGCCAGTGATATCGGGCGCGACGCTCGTGGCTGCCCGTCGTTCACCTTGCACGGCCCGACTGGCAGCGTCCCGTTGCAGTTGAACCTGCTCGGCACCCACAACGTCAGCAACGCCCTGGCCGCTGCCGCCGCCGCCCATGCCGTCGGTCTGAGCCTGAGCGGCATCGCCGCCGGTCTGAACGCCGTGCAACCGGTCAAGGGCCGCACCGTGGCGCAGATCGCGCCGAACGGCGTGCGGGTCATCGACGACAGCTACAACGCAAATCCCACCTCGATGTGCGCCGCCATTGATATACTCGCCGGCTTTTCCGGACGCACCGTCCTGGTGCTCGGGGATATCGGCGAACTGGGACAATGGGCCGAGGAAGGTCACCGCCAGGTGGGTGACTACGCACGCGGCAAGGTCGACGCGCTGTACGCGGTGGGTGCCAACATGGCTCATGCGGTCAAGGCGTTCGGCGCCAATGCCCGCCATTTCGCTACTCAAGCTGAGCTTATCGCTGCCGTTGGCACCGAGAATGCCAGCGACACCACTATCTTGATCAAGGGCTCGCGCAGCGCTGCGATGGAAAACGTCGTGGCCGCACTGTGTGGTGCCAGCGGGGAGAAACATTAATGCTGCTGCTGTTGGCTGAGTATCTGCAACAGTTCCACAAGGGCTTCGCGGTCTTCCAGTACCTGACCCTGCGCGGGATCCTGGGTGTGCTGACCGCGTTGTCACTGGCCCTGTGGTTGGGCCCGTGGATGATCCGTACCCTGCAGATCCGCCAGATCGGTCAGGCCGTGCGCAACGACGGCCCGCAATCGCACCTGTCCAAATCCGGCACCCCGACCATGGGCGGCGCGCTGATCCTGTCCGCCATCGCCATCAGCACCCTGCTGTGGGCCGACCTGACCAATCGCTACGTGTGGGTGGTTCTGATCGTCACCCTGGCGTTCGGCGCCATCGGCTGGGTCGATGACTACCGCAAGGTGATCGAGAAGAACTCCCGCGGCCTGCCAAGCCGCTGGAAATATTTCTGGCAGTCGGTGTTCGGCCTGGCCGCGGCGATCTTCCTGTACAAGACCGCGCCGACCAGCGTCGAGACCACGCTGATCATTCCGATGCTCAAGGACCTGGCGATTCCGCTGGGCGCCGGGTTCATCGTGCTGACGTATTTCGTCATCGTCGGCTCGAGCAACGCGGTCAACCTGACCGACGGCCTCGATGGCCTGGCGATCATGCCGACGGTGATGGTTGGCGGTGCCCTGGGCATCTTCTGCTACCTGTCGGGCAACGTGAAGTTCGCCGAATACCTGCTGATCCCGTACGTGCCTGGCGCGGGCGAGCTGATCGTGTTCTGCGGCGCGCTGATCGGCGCCGGCCTGGGCTTCCTGTGGTTCAACACCTACCCGGCCCAGGTGTTCATGGGCGACGTCGGCGCACTGGCGCTGGGCGCGGCCCTGGGGACCATCGCGGTGATCGTCCGCCAGGAGATCGTCCTGTTCATCATGGGCGGCGTGTTCGTGATGGAAACCCTGTCGGTGGTCATCCAGGTGGCTTCGTTCAAGCTCACCGGCAAGCGCGTGTTCCGCATGGCGCCGATCCATCACCACTTTGAACTCAAGGGTTGGCCCGAGCCACGGGTGATCGTCCGCTTCTGGATCATCACCGTGATTCTGGTGCTGATTGGCCTTGCCACCCTGAAACTGAGGTAACCGAGCGTGTCACTGATCGCTTCCGACCAATTCCGCATCGTTGTCGGCCTCGGCAAGAGCGGCATGTCCCTGGTTCGCTTCCTGGCGAACCGGGGCATTGCCTTTGCGGTCGCCGACACCCGCGAGCAACCGCCGGAACTGGACACCCTGCGCCGTGAATACCCGCAGGTGGAAGTGCGCTGTGGCGAGCTGGACGTGGACTTCCTGTGCCGGGCCAACGAGCTGTATGTGAGCCCCGGCCTGGCCCTGGCCACGCCTGCCCTGCAGCAGGCCGCCGCGCGTGGCGTGAAGCTGTCCGGCGACATCGAGCTGTTCGCCCGCCACGCCAAGGCACCGATCGTCGCCATCAGCGGCTCCAACGCCAAGAGCACCGTGACCACCCTGGTCGGCGAGATGGCCGCCAAGGCAGGCAAACGTGTGGCAGTCGGCGGCAACCTTGGCACCCCGGCCCTCGACCTGCTGGCCGACGATGTCGAGCTGTACGTGCTGGAGCTGTCGAGCTTCCAGCTGGAGACCACCGACCAGCTCAACGCCGAAGTGGCCACCGTGCTGAACATCAGCGAAGACCACATGGACCGCTACAGCGGCCTGCCGGCCTATCACCTGGCCAAGCACCGGATCTTCCGCGGCGCCCGCCAGGTGGTGGTGAACCGCCAGGATGCCCTGAGCCGTCCATTGCCGGTCGAAGGCCGGCCGAGCTGGAGCTTCGGTCTCAACGCGCCGGACTTCAAGGCCTTTGGCCTGCGCGAGGTCGAGGGCGAGAAGTACCTGGCCTTCGAATTCCAGGCCCTCATGCCGGTGCGTGAGCTGAAGATCCGTGGCGCCCACAACCAGAGCAATGCCCTGGCCGCGTTGGCTCTCGGCCATGCCGCCGGCCTGCCATTCGAGCCGATGCTCGAGGCGCTGCGTGAATTCAAGGGCCTGGCCCATCGCTGCCAGTGGGTACGTGAGCGCAACGGAGTGAACTGGTACGACGATTCCAAGGCCACCAACGTCGGTGCGGCCCTGGCCGCCATCGAAGGCCTGGGCGCCGATATCGAAGGCAAGCTGGTACTGATCGCCGGTGGCGACGGCAAGGGCGCCGACTTCGCCGCCCTGCGCGAGCCGGTGGCTCAACACTGCCGTGCCGTGGTGCTGCTGGGCCGTGACGCCGAGCGTCTGGCCGAAACCTTGGGCGATGCCGTGGCGCAAGTCCGGGTCAAGAGCCTCGACGAAGCCGTGCAGCGTTGCGCCGAGCTGGCCCAGCCGGGTGACGCGGTACTGCTGTCGCCTGCCTGCGCCAGCCTCGACATGTTCAAGAATTTCGAAGAACGCGGGCGCCTGTTCGCCCAGGCGGCGGAGGGGCTGGCATGATCTTCGGCATCCTCAAACCGTACCCGTCGCCGCTGATCAGCGGCCGTGGCATCGACCTCGACTTCCCGCTGCTGGCCGGTTGCCTGGCGCTGCTCGGCCTGGGCCTGGTGATGATTACTTCGGCCTCCTCGGAAGTGGCCGCGGTGCAGTCGGGCAACCCGCTGTACCACATGTTCCGCCACCTGGTGTACGTCACCCTCGGCCTGGGCGCCGGGTTGATGACCATGCTGGTGCCGATCGCCACCTGGCAGCGCATGGGCTTCCTCATGCTGATCGGTGCCTTCGGCCTGCTGGTGCTGGTACTGGTGCCGGGTATTGGCCGTGAAGTGAATGGTTCGATGCGCTGGATCGGCTTCAGCTTCTTCAACGTGCAGCCGTCGGAGATCGCCAAGGTCTTCGTGGTCATCTACCTCGCTGGCTACCTGGTGCGCCGGCAGACCGAGGTGCGCGAGAGCTGGATGGGCTTCTTCAAGCCGTTCATCGTGCTGCTGCCGATGGCCGGCCTGCTGCTGATGGAGCCGGACTTCGGCGCCACGGTGGTGATGATGGGCGCCGCGGCGGCCATGCTGTTCCTTGGCGGGGTAGGGTTGTTCCGCTTCTCGCTGATGGTGGTGCTGGCGGTCATTTCGGTGGTGGTGCTGGTCCAGGCCCAGCCGTACCGCATGGCGCGCCTGATCACCTTCACCGACCCCTGGTCCGACCAGTTCGGCTCCGGCTACCAGCTGACCCAGGCGCTGATCGCCTTCGGCCGCGGCGAGTGGCTGGGTGTGGGCCTGGGCAACAGTGTGCAGAAGCAGTTCTACCTGCCCGAGGCGCACACCGACTTCGTGTTCTCGGTGCTGGCCGAAGAGCTGGGCGTGATCGGCTCGCTGCTGACCATCGCGCTGTTCGTCTTCATTACCGTGCGTGCGCTGTACATCGGCCTGTGGGCCGAGAAGGCCAAGCAGTTCTTCGCCGCCTACATGGCCTTTGGCCTGTCGTTCCTGTGGATCGGCCAATTCCTGATCAACATCGGCGTGAACGTCGGCCTGCTGCCGACCAAGGGCCTGACCCTGCCGTTCCTCAGCTACGGCGGCAGCTCGCTGGTGATCTGCTGCGCCTGCGTCGGGCTGTTGCTGCGCATCGAGTGGGAGAGTCGCACGCATCTGGGCAGCGAGGAACACGAATTCAAGGAGAGCGATTTTGCCGAGGAGACCAGTCATGGCCGCTGACGGCAAGAACATCCTGATCATGGCCGGCGGTACCGGGGGCCACGTGTTCCCGGCCCTGGCCTGCGCCCGCGAGTTCCAGGCCCGTGGCTACAGCGTGCACTGGCTGGGCACCCCGCGTGGCATCGAGAACGAACTGGTACCCCAGGCCGGCCTGCCGCTGCACCTGATCCAGGTCACCGGCCTGCGTGGCAAGGGCAAGCTGTCGCTGCTCAAGGCACCGTTCACTTTGATCAAGGCCGTGCTGCAGGCGCGGCGCATCGTGCGTGAGCTCAAGCCGGTCTGCGTGGTCGGCTTCGGTGGCTATGTGACCGGCCCCGGCGGTGTTGCCGCCCGCTTGTGCGGGGTGCCCCTGGTGATCCACGAGCAGAATGCCCGCGCCGGCACCACCAATCGCCTGCTGCTGCCGTTGGCCGCACGTGTCTGCGAAGCCTTCCCGGACACCTTCGCCGCCAGCGACAAGCTGCGCACCACCGGCAATCCGGTGCGTGCTGAGCTGTTCATGGAGGCGGCACGCGCGCCCCTGGCCGAGCGGCGTGCGCGCCTGCTGGTCATGGGCGGCAGCCTGGGTGCGGAACCATTGAACAAATTGTTGCCTAAGGCCCTGTCCGAAGTGCCGGCGAACCTGCGCCCCGAGGTGTTCCACCAGGCCGGGAAAAACCACGCCCCTGTCACCGCCGAGCGTTATCACGAGGCGGGTGTCGAGGCCCAGGTCGAACCGTTCATCAAGGACATGGCCCATGCCTATGGCTGGGCCGATATGGTGGTGTGCCGGGCCGGCGCCCTGACCGTCAGCGAACTCGCGGCGGCGGGCCTGCCCTCGATGCTGGTGCCCTTGCCCCATGCCATCGACGACCACCAGACCCACAACGCCCAATACCTGGCTCGCGAAGGCGCCGCCTTCCTGATGCCACAAGCGACTACTGGCGCAGCGCAGCTCGCTGAACGCCTGAACGAGGTGCTGATGCAACCCGAGAAACTCAACGCCATGGCCGGCACCGCCCGCCGCCTGGCCAAACCTGGCGCAACCAGCACCGTGGTCGATATCTGCCTGGAGGTGGCCCATGGTTGAGAGCCAGAAAGCCATGCCCCACCCGAAAATGGGCCGTATCCGTCGCATCCACTTCGTCGGTATCGGCGGCGTGGGCATGTGCGGCATTGCCGAAGTGCTGCTGAACCTGGGCTATGAAGTGTCCGGTTCCGACCTGAAGGAGTCGCCGGTGACCGAGCGCCTGCAGTCGTTCGGCGCGCAGATCTTCGTCGGCCACCGCGCCGAGAACGCCGCCAACGCTGACGTGCTGGTGGTGTCGAGCGCGATCAACCCGGCCAACCCGGAAGTCGCCACCGCCCTGGAGCGCCGCATTCCCGTGGTGCCGCGCGCCGAGATGCTCGCCGAGCTGATGCGCTACCGTCACGGCGTTGCCGTTGCCGGCACCCACGGCAAGACCACCACCACCAGCCTGCTGGCCTCGGTGTTCGCCGCCGGCGGCCTGGATCCGACCTTCGTCATCGGCGGTCGCCTGACCGCGGCCGGCACCAACGCGCAGCTGGGCACCAGCCGCTACCTGATCGCCGAGGCCGACGAGAGCGACGCCAGCTTCCTGCACCTGCAGCCGATGGTCGCCGTGGTCACCAATATCGACGCCGATCACATGGCCACCTACGAAGGTGACTTCAACAAACTGAAGAAGACCTTCGTCGAGTTCCTGCACAACCTGCCGTTCTACGGGCTGGCGGTGATGTGCCTGGACGACCCGGTGGTGCGTGAGATCCTGCCGCAGGTCAAGCGTCCGACCGTCACCTACGGCTTCAGCGAAGAGGCCGATATCCGCGCCATCAACGTGCGCCAGCAAGGCATGCAGACCCACTTCACCGTGCTGCGCCGCGACTGCGAGCCGTTGGAAGTGTCGGTGAACATGCCGGGCAACCACAACGTGCTCAATGCACTGGCCACCATCGCCATCGCCACCGACGAAGGCATCAGCGACCAAGCCATCGTCCAGGGCCTGTCGGGCTTCCAGGGCGTCGGTCGACGCTTCCAGGTGTACGGCGAGTTGCCGGTCGACGGTGGCAGCGTGATGCTGGTCGACGACTACGGCCACCACCCGACCGAAGTCGCCGCGGTGATCAAGGCCGTGCGTGGCGGCTGGCCGAGCCGTCGCCTGGTGATCGTCTACCAGCCGCACCGCTACAGCCGCACCCGCGACCTGTACGACGATTTCGTGCAGGTGCTGGGCGATGCCAACGTGCTGCTGCTGATGGAGGTCTACCCGGCCGGCGAAGAGCCGATCCCTGGTGCCGACAGCCGCCAGCTGTGCCACAGCATCCGCCAGCGCGGCAAGCTCGACCCGATCTACATCGAGCGCGGCGCCGAGCTCGCGCCGCTGGTCAAGCCGCTGCTGCGCGCCGGCGACATCCTGATCTGCCAGGGTGCCGGTGATGTCGGCGGCCTGGCCCCGCAACTGATGAAAAGCCCGCTGTTCGCCGGCGCCAAGCAGGAGAAGTCGAAATGACCAGCGCCTACGACACGCTGCATTCCACCCTCGACGTCAAGGCCTTCGGCCGCGTCGCCGTGTTGTACGGTGGCAAGAGCGCCGAGCGCGAGGTCTCGCTCAAGTCGGGCAGGGCCGTGATCGAGGCGCTGAGCAGCGCCGGAGTCGACGTGGTCGCCATCGACGTCGGTGACGACCTGCTGGATCGCTTGCAGAACGAGAAGATCGACCGCGCCTTCATCATCCTCCACGGCCGTGGCGGTGAGGACGGCAGCATGCAGGGCCTGCTCGAATGCCTGGGCATCCCTTACACCGGCAGCGGCATCCTCGCCTCGGCGCTGGCCATGGACAAGCTGCGCACCAAGCAGGTGTGGCAGAGCCTGGGCATCCCGACCCCGCGTCACGCGGTGCTGGGCAGCGAGCAGGATTGTGTTGCCGCCAGTGCGGAACTGGGCTTCCCGTTGATCGTCAAACCTGCCCATGAAGGTTCGAGCATCGGCATGGCCAAGGTGAACAGCGAGCAGGAACTGGTCGCCGCCTGGAAAGACGCCGCCAAATACGATTCGCAGGTACTGGTCGAGCAATGGATCCACGGCCCGGAGTTCACCGTCGCCGTATTGCGTGGCCAGGTGCTGCCGCCGATCGCGCTGGGCACCCCGCACGTGTTCTACGACTACGACGCCAAGTACATCGCCAATGACACCCAGTACCGCATCCCGTGCGGCCTGGACAGCGTCAAGGAACAGGAACTGATCGACCTGACCGCGCGCGCCTGCGATGCCGTTGGCATCGAGGGTTGGGGCCGGCTGGACGTGATGCAGGACGAGCAGGGCCGGTTCTGGCTGCTCGAGGTCAACACCGCACCGGGCATGACCGACCATAGCCTGGTGCCCATGGCGGCCCGCGCCGCCGGCCTGGACTTCCAGCAACTGGTGCTGGCGATCCTGGCCGACAGCGTAGCGAAGCGAGGTTAACCAGCCATGCAAGGCGCGATGATACGTCAGCAACCACCCGTTACCGGCCGCAGCAAGCCGGTGCCACGTGGTGCCAGCCGACTGGTGGCCGACGAGCCCGTATCGGCGCGCCTGCCTCGGCCAAGCTTCGGCGGTCTCAAGCGCCTGTTGTGGCCGGTGCTGCTGGTGGCCGCAGGCTTTGGCGCCTACGAGGGCGCCATCCGCCTGATGCCCTACGCCGACCGGCCGATCACCAAGATCGACGTGCAGGGCGACCTCAGCTACATCAGCCAGCAGTCGGTGCAGCAGCGGATCGCGCCGTACGTGGCGGCGAGCTTCTTCACCGTCGACCTGGCGGCGATGCGCGTGGAGCTGGAGCAGATGCCCTGGATCGCCCACGCCGAAGTGCGCCGGGTGTGGCCGGACGAGGTGGTGATCCGCCTGGAAGAACAGTTGCCGGTGGCGCGCTGGGGCGACGAGGCCTTGCTCAACAACCAGGGCCAGGCCTTCACCCCGCGCGAGCTGGCCAACTACGAGCACCTGCCGCAGCTGTTCGGGCCGCAGCGCGCTCAGCAACAAGTCATGCAGCAGTATCAGGTATTGAGCCAGATGCTGCGCCCCATGGGCTTTTCCATCGCTCGCCTGGAGCTGCGCGAGCGAGGCAGCTGGTTCCTGACCACCGGTGCGGGCAGCGCCGGGGCGGGCGTCGAGCTGCTGCTGGGGCGCGACCATCTGGTGGAGAAGATGCGCCGTTTCATTGCCATTTACGACAAATCGCTTAAAGACCAGATCACCAATATCGCCCGCATCGATCTGCGTTATTCCAACGGACTTGCCGTTGGTTGGCGGGAACCGAATGCACCGACGACGGCCCAACCCGCCGTTGCGAAGAATTAGAGAGAGGCAGGACCATGGCAAACGCGCATAGCGGCAAAATGATCGTCGGGCTGGACATCGGCACCTCCAAGGTGGTGGCGCTGGTGGGTGAGGTCGGCGAGGACGGCACCCTGGAGATCGTCGGGATCGGCACCCATCCGTCCCGCGGCCTGAAGAAGGGCGTGGTGGTGAACATCGAATCGACCGTGCAGTCGATCCAGCGCGCCGTCGAAGAGGCCCAGCTGATGGCCGGCTGCCGCATCCACTCGGCGTTCGTCGGCGTGGCCGGCAACCACATCCGCAGCCTGAACTCCCACGGCATCGTCGCCATCCGCGACCGCGAAGTCAGCACCGCCGACCTCGAGCGCGTGCTCGATGCCGCCCAGGCCGTGGCCATTCCGGCCGACCAGCGGGTGCTGCACACCCTGCCGCAGGACTACGTGATCGACAACCAGGAAGGCGTGCGCGAGCCCCTGGGTATGTCGGGCGTGCGCCTGGAAGCCAAGGTCCATGTGGTCACCTGCGCGGTCAACGCGGCGCAGAACATCGAGAAGTGCGTGCGCCGCTGCGGCCTGGAAATCGACGACATCATCCTCGAGCAGCTGGCCTCGGCCTACTCGGTGCTGACCGACGACGAGAAAGAGCTGGGCGTGTGCCTGGTGGACATCGGCGGCGGCACCACCGACATCGCCATCTTCACCGAAGGCGCGATCCGTCACACCGCGGTGATCCCGATCGCCGGCGATCAGGTCACCAACGATATCGCCATGGCCCTGCGCACCCCCACGCAGTACGCCGAGGAAATCAAGATCCGCTACGCCTGCGCCCTGGCCAAGCTGGCCGGTGCCGGCGAGACCATCAAGGTGCCGAGCGTCGGCGACCGCCCGCCGCGCGAGTTGTCGCGCCAGGCCCTGGCCGAAGTGGTGGAGCCGCGTTACGACGAGCTGTTCACCCTGATCCAGGCCGAACTGCGTCGCAGCGGCTTCGAGGACCTGGTGCCGGCCGGCATCGTCCTCACCGGCGGCACCGCGAAGATGGAAGGCGCCGTGGAACTGGCCGAGGAGATCTTCCACATGCCAGTACGCCTGGGCGTGCCGCACAGCGTTCGGGGCCTGAGCGACGTGGTGCGCAACCCGATCTATTCCACCGGCGTGGGCCTGCTCACCTACGGCCTGCAGAAGCAGTCCGAGGACCCGTCCCTGACCGGTATCAGCAACAGCAACAGCAGCAACAACAGCTATGGCGATGAACCGAAGGGCCCTGTGCTTGAACGACTCAAGCGTTGGGTCCAGAGCAACTTCTAAGTTTCAAAGCAGTAGTGGTAGGCGCGACAACTAGAGAACTGTAAGGAGAGGGAAAATGTTCGAGCTCGTAGACAACGTCCCGCAAAGTCCGGTCATCAAGGTGATCGGCGTTGGCGGTGGCGGCGGCAACGCCGTCAACCACATGGTCAAGAGCAGCATCGAAGGCGTGGAATTCATCTGCGCCAACACCGATGCTCAGGCGCTGAAAAACATCGGCGCACGCACCATCCTGCAACTGGGCACGGGTGTGACCAAGGGCCTGGGTGCCGGTGCCAATCCGGAAGTCGGCCGTCAGGCCGCGCTGGAAGACCGTGAGCGCATCGCCGAGGTGCTGCAGGGCACCAACATGGTGTTCATCACCACCGGCATGGGCGGCGGTACCGGTACCGGCGCGGCGCCGATCATCGCCGAAGTGGCCAAGGAAATGGGCATCCTCACCGTTGCGGTGGTGACCCGTCCGTTCCCGTTCGAGGGTCGCAAGCGCATGCAGATCGCCGACGAAGGCATCCGCATGCTGGCTGAGAGCGTCGACTCGCTGATCACCATCCCCAACGAGAAGCTGCTGACCATCCTTGGCAAGGATGCAAGCCTGCTGTCCGCCTTCGCCAAGGCCGACGACGTGCTGGCCGGTGCCGTTCGCGGTATCTCCGACATCATCAAGCGTCCGGGCATGATCAACGTCGACTTTGCCGACGTGCGCACCGTGATGGGCGAGATGGGCATGGCGATGATGGGTACCGGTTGCGCCAGCGGCCCGAACCGTGCTCGCGAAGCCACCGAAGCGGCGATCCGCAACCCGCTGCTCGAGGACGTCAACCTGCAGGGCGCCCGCGGCATCCTGGTGAACATCACCGCAGGTCCCGACCTGTCGCTGGGCGAGTACTCCGACGTGGGTAGCATCATCGAGGCCTTCGCCTCCGACCACGCGATGGTCAAGGTCGGCACCGTGATCGACCCGGACATGCGCGACGAGCTGCACGTGACCGTGGTGGCCACTGGCCTGGGCGCGCGTATCGAGAAACCGGTCAAGGTGGTCGACAACACCCTGCAGACTGCCCAGCAGGTGTATGAGTCCTCCAACCCGGCCCCGGTTCGCCAGGAGCAGTCGGCGGTCAACTACCGTGACCTGGAGCGTCCGACCGTGATGCGCAACCAGGCCCACGCGGGTGCCGCGGCGGCAGCTAAACTCAACCCTCAGGATGATCTGGACTACCTGGATATCCCGGCGTTCCTGCGTCGTCAGGCCGATTAATGGAATTTATCAGGGGTATTAGGGTGATTGGTGTTCAGCAAAGGCCGGGTCTGTTATCATCCCCAGCCTTTGTTGATACCTGTTCGCAATTTGCGCTGAAGCGGCCAATGCCATGATTAGACAACGCACCCTGAAGAATACCATCCGTGCCACAGGTGTCGGCCTGCACTCCGGGGAGAAGGTCTACCTGACCCTCAAGCCTGCGCCTGTCGACACCGGCATCGTCTTCCGTCGCGCCGACCTCGACCCTGTGGTCGAAATCCCGGCGCGCGCGGCCAACGTCGGTGAGACCACCATGTCCACGACATTGGTCAACGGTGACGTCAAAGTCGATACGGTCGAGCACCTGCTCTCCGCCATGGCGGGCCTGGGCATCGATAACGCCTACGTCGAGCTCTCCGCCTCGGAAGTGCCGATCATGGATGGCAGCGCCGGACCCTTCGTATTCCTGATCCAATCGGCCGGCCTGGAAGAACAGGACGCAGCCAAGAAGTTCATCCGCATCCTGCGCGAAGTGACGGTGGAAGAGGGCGACAAGCGCGCCACTTTCCTGCCTTTCGACGGGTTCAAGGTGAGCTTCGAGATCGACTTCGATCACCCGGTCCTCAAGGGCCAGACCCAGAGCGCGGTCGTAGATTTCTCTAGCACCTCGTTCGTCAAGGAAGTCAGCCGTGCCCGCACGTTCGGCTTCATGCGTGACATCGAGTACCTGCGCAAGCACAACCTTGCGTTGGGCGGCAGCGTGGAGAACGCCATCGTGGTCGACGAGACCGGCGTGCTTAACGAAGACGGCCTTCGTTCCGATGACGAATTCGTCAAGCACAAGATCCTCGACGCCATCGGCGACCTTTATCTGCTGGGCAACAGCCTGATCGGCGAGTTCAAGGGCTACAAGTCCGGGCACGCGCTGAACAACCAGCTGCTGCGCAAGCTGATCGCCGAAACCGACGCTTGGGAAGTGGTCACCTTCGAAGATGCCAGCACGGCACCGATCTCGTACATGCGCCCTGTTGCGGCCGTGTAAGTTCGAACACTCTCTCTAGTGTGATTAAGGCCACCTTCGGGTGGCCTTTTTTATGGAGTGCAGCCAAAAGGTGGAGCGTGGGAGCGGGCTTGACCCGCGATAGGCCCGCGCACGCTATCGCGGGGCAAGTCGGGTCGCCGCATCGCCGCTCCCACGTGGTCGTGTATCAGGCTTTGCTCTGCGCATGAGCCGCCAGGCGCTCCAGCGCTGCGCGCAGCTTCGGGTCGCTGATGCCCTCGGCCGAACCTAGGATGCTGTCTGCGGCAGATTCCGACAGTTCAGGCCCATGACCTTCACGCTTTGCCGAGACCAGCGGTGGTTGCACCTTGAACTGGATGCGGCTCAGGTTGGCGAACGCCTCCATGGCTTGCAGCTGGCGTTGCAGGCGCTTCTGCTGGTAGCGCAGACGGGTGGCCCAATGGCCGTCGGTTACCACCAGCAACAACGTCCCTTCCTTCCAGGAGGCCACGTGGCAGTGCTCGCGGGCGGCCGGTTGCAGCTGGCTCTCCAGCAGGCGCTGCAGGTGCTCGAGGCGTTCGGCCTGGTTGAGCAGCAGGCGCAGTGGCCGTGCCTTGCGCAACAGGTCGGCGGGGGGGCGGGCAGGGGTGGGTTTGTAGGCCATGGAGGTCTGCAGAGGGTTACAGGATCGACAGTCTACCAGTTGGGCATTCATCGCGGGGCAAGCCCGCTCCCACGCCAGCGTGTGGCGGGGCGTGGGAGCGGGCTTGCCCCGCGAGCGGTCGTCGGATCTTGATGCAAGTCATTCGCGATACGTTTCATCTTCGCGCACCTTGAACTTGCGCAAAAAGCCCCTATGTTAGTCAGGCCCCCTAAAAGCGCTGTGCCAGCATCGTGGAAATCCACCACTTTCCTCACCATCGTTTCCGGGTAGAATGCTCGTTCGCATGCGGCCTCAGGGCTGCACGGGCGACTCACGGGGCCGCCCTCCATCCCTACGTGTGGAAGATCCTGCCGATATGTTTGCGCCTTTGTTAAAAAAACTTTTTGGAAGCAAGAACGAGCGTGAAATCAAACGCATGCTCAAGACGGTGAGCACCGTCAATGCCTTCGAAGAGAAGATGGTGGCCCTCTCCGACGAGCAGCTGCGGGGCAAGACCGCAGAGTTCAAGGAGCGTCTGGCCAAAGGCGAGACTCTCGACCAGCTGCTGCCCGAAGCCTTCGCCGTGGCCCGCGAGGCCGGCAAGCGCGTGATGGGCATGCGTCACTTCGATGTCCAGCTGATCGGCGGCATGACCTTGCACGAAGGCATGATCGCAGAAATGCGTACCGGTGAAGGCAAGACCTTGGTCGGCACCCTGGCCGTGTACCTCAACGCGCTGTCCGGCAAGGGCGTGCACGTGGTCACCGTCAACGACTACCTGGCCCGCCGCGACGCCAACTGGATGCGTCCGCTGTACGAGTTCCTCGGCCTCAACGTCGGCATCGTCTCGGCCTTCCAGCCGCCGGAAGAAAAGCGTGCCGCCTATGCCGCCGACATCACCTACGGCACCAACAACGAATTCGGTTTCGACTACCTGCGCGACAACATGGCGTTCAGTCAGGACGAGAAGTTCCAGCGTGAGCTGAACTTCGCCGTGATCGACGAAGTCGACTCGATCCTCATCGACGAGGCGCGCACCCCGCTGATCATCTCCGGCCAGGCCGAGGACAGCTCCAAGCTGTACATCGAGATCAACCGCCTGATCCCGCGTCTGACCCAGCACATCGAGGAAGTCGAAGGCCAGGTGACCCAAGAGGGCCACTACAGCATCGACGAGAAGAGCCGCCAGGTCGAACTGAACGAGGCCGGCCACCAGTTCATCGAGGACATGCTGACCCAGTCCGGCCTGCTGGCCGAGGGCGAGAGCCTGTATTCGGCGCACAACCTGAGCCTGCTGACCCACGTCTACGCCGGCCTGCGCGCGCACAAGCTGTTCCACCGCAACGTCGAGTACATCGTCCAGGAAGGCCAGATCCTCCTGATCGACGAGCACACCGGCCGTACCATGCCGGGCCGCCGCCTGTCCGAAGGCCTGCACCAGGCCATCGAGGCCAAGGAAAACCTGAACATCCAGGCCGAGAGCCAGACCCTGGCCTCGACCACCTTCCAGAACTACTTCCGTCTCTACAGCAAGCTGTCCGGCATGACCGGTACCGCCGACACCGAGGCGTTCGAGTTCGCCCAGATCTACAACCTCAACGTGATGGTCATCCCACCGAACAAGCCGTTGGCCCGCAAGGACTTCAACGACCTGGTGTACCTGACCGCCGACGAGAAGTACGCCGCGATCATCGCCGACATCAAGGAAAGCATGGCCCATGGCCGTCCGGTCCTGGTCGGTACCGCGACCATCGAAACCTCCGAGCACATGTCCAACCTGCTCAAGAAGGAAGGTATCGACCACAAGGTCCTGAACGCCAAGTACCACGAGAAAGAAGCCGAGATCATCGCGCAAGCCGGTGCTCCGGGCGCGCTGACCATCGCCACCAACATGGCCGGTCGTGGTACCGACATCCTGCTGGGCGGCAACTGGGAGGCCGAAGTGGCCGCCCTGGACAACCCGACCACCGAGCAGATCGCCCAGATCAAGGCCGACTGGCAGAAGCGTCACCAGCAGGTGCTGGAAGCCGGTGGCCTGCACGTGATCGCCTCCGAGCGCCACGAGTCGCGCCGCATCGACAACCAGCTGCGTGGCCGTGCCGGCCGTCAGGGCGATGCCGGTTCCAGCCGCTTCTACCTGTCGCTGGAAGACAGCCTGATGCGCATCTTCGCCTCCGACCGGGTGAAGAACTTCATGAAGGCCCTGGGGATGCAGTCCGGCGAGGCCATCGAGCACCGCATGGTGACCAACGCCATCGAGAAGGCGCAGCGCAAGGTCGAAGGCCGCAACTTCGACATCCGCAAGCAACTGCTCGAATACGATGACGTGGCCAACGAGCAGCGCAAGGTGATCTACCACATGCGCAACAGCCTGCTGGCCGCCGAGAACATCGGCGACACCATCGCCGAATTCCGCCAGGAAGTGCTCGATGCCACCATCAGCCAGCACATCCCGCCGCAATCGCTGCCCGAGCAGTGGGACGTGGCCGGCCTGGAAGCTTCGCTGGCCAGCGACTTCGCCATCAAGCTGCCGATCCAGCAGTGGCTCGACGAGGACGATCACCTCTACGAGGAGACCCTGCGCGAGCGGCTGATCAAGGAAATCACCGACGCCTACAACGAGAAGGAAGACCAGGCCGGCATCGACGCCCTGCGCACCTTCGAGAAGCAGATCCTGCTGCGCGTGCTGGATGACCTGTGGAAAGACCATCTGTCGACCATGGACCACCTGCGCCACGGTATCCACCTGCGTGGCTATGCGCAGAAGAACCCGAAGCAGGAGTACAAGCGCGAGTCGTTCACCCTGTTCCAGGAACTGCTGGAGTCGATCAAGCGCGACACCATCCGCGTGCTGTCGCACGTCCAGGTACGCCGCGAAGACCCGGCCGAGGAAGAGGCGCGCCTGCGCCGCGAGGCCGAGGAACTGGCCAGCCGCATGCAGTTCCAGCATGCCGCAGCGCCGGGCCTGGAAGGTGAGCAGCTGGCCGAGGAGGGCGCTGAAGTCGCGGTGGCCTCTGCACCGGTTCGCAACGACATGAAGCTGGGCCGCAACGAGCCGTGCTGGTGTGGTTCGGGCAAGAAATTCAAGCATTGCCATGGTCAGATTGAATGATCTGAATTCGCCACTGGCTTGAGATCCCGGGGCTGCCTTGCAGCCCTTCGCGGCACAAGGCCGCTCCTACAGGAATCGCAACACCCCTGTAGGAGCGGCCTTGTGCCGCGAAAGGGGCGCAAAGCGCCCCCTAATTCCCCACAATTTTCTAGGAGCGCTCTAATGGCTGTTGGTCTTGGTCCCCTGCCCACCCTGCACCCGGTTCCCGGTTTCGAACTCGGTATCGCCTCGGCGGGCATCAAGCGCCCAGGGCGCAAGGATGTGGTGGTGATGCGCTGCGCCGAAGGCTCCAGCGTCGCCGGCGTGTTCACCCTCAACGCCTTCTGCGCGGCCCCGGTGATCCTTTCCAAGCAGCGTGTGCAGGGCACCGTGCGTTACCTGCTGACCAACACCGGCAACGCCAACGCCGGGACCGGCGTGCCGGGTCTGGCCGCCGCCGAGCGCACCTGCGCCAAGCTGGCCGAGCTTGCCGGCGTGCCGGCGGAGTCCGTGTTGCCGTTCTCCACCGGCGTGATCGGCGAGCCGCTGCCGGTCGAGAAGATCGAAGGCGCGCTGCAGGCCGCCCTGGACAACCTGTCGGAAAACCACTGGGCCGAAGCCGCCACCGGCATCATGACCACCGACACCCTGCCCAAGGGCGCCAGCCGCCAGTTCCAGTACGACGGCAAGACCATCACCGTCACCGGCATCAGCAAGGGCGCGGGCATGATCCGCCCGAACATGGCCACCATGCTCGGCTACATCGCCACCGACGCCAAGGTCGCCCCCGCAGTGCTCAAGGACCTGATGCTCGACGGCGCCAACAAGTCGTTCAACCGCATCACCATCGACGGCGACACCTCGACCAACGACTGCTGCATGCTGATTGCCACCGGCAAGGCCGATGTGCCGGAAGTGACCGAGGCCAGCGGCGCACTGTTCGAAGCGCTGAAGAAAGCGGTGTTCGAGGTGTGCATGGAGGTGGCCCAGGCCATCGTCCGTGACGGCGAAGGCGCCACCAAGTTCGTCACCGTGCAGGTCAACGGCGGTGGCAACCACCAGGAGTGCCTGGACGTCGGCTACGCCGTGGCCCACTCGCCGCTGATCAAGACCGCGCTGTTCGCCTCCGACCCCAACTGGGGCCGTATCCTCGCCGCGGTTGGCCGTGCCGGTGTGCCAGAGCTGGATGTTAGCCTGATCGACGTCTACCTCGACAACGTGTGCATCGCCAGCCAGGGCGGTCGCAGCCCGAGCTACACCGAGGCGCAGGGTTCGGCAGTGATGGCCCAGGAGGAGATCACCATCCGCATCGAGCTGGGTCGTGGCCAGTGCAGCGAAACCATCTGGACCACCGACCTGTCCCACGAGTACGTGAAGATCAACGCCGAATACCGGACCTGATGCATAGGGGCCGCTTTGCGGCCCTTTCGCGGCACAAGGCCGCTCCTACAAGGGAACGCGATCTCCTGTAGGAGCGGCCTTGTGCCGCGAAAGGGCTGCAAGGCAGCCCCAATATCCCGATTCCGCTGGAGCCCAATCATGAGCTATCACCTGATCATCGGCGACAAGCTGTATTCCTCCTGGTCGCTACGCGGCGCCCTGGCCCTCGAGCTGGCTGGCGTCCCCTACGAAGAAACCCTGGTCAAGCTCAACCAGCCTGACACCCGCCAGCGCCTGCTGGCCTTCTCGGCCACCGCCAAGGTACCGCTGCTCAAGAGCGAGCACGGTGTGATCGCCGACTCCCTGGCCATCGCCGAATACCTCAACGAACGCCACCCCGAGGCCCGCCTGTGGCCCGAGGACATCGCCGCCCGTGCCCAGGCCCGTTCGGCCTGCGCGCAGATGCACAGCGGCTTCTTCGCCCTGCGTGGCGCCATGCCGTTCGACCTGTCTCGTGACCAGGCGCTGGATGAGGTGCCGCTGGACGTGCAGGTCGATATCGACCGCATCGTTGCCCTGTGGAACGAATGCCGCGTAGTCGCCAAGGACAACGGCCCGTTCCTGTTCGGCCGGCCGACCCTGGCCGACGCCTTCTTCGCGCCGGTGGCCGTACGCCTGCGTACCTACCGTGTTGCGGTGCCGGCCGAAGCGGCTGCCTACATCGAGACCATCTACCAATGGCCGGCCTTCCAGGCCTGGCAACAAGCTGGCCTGGCGGAGCGTGAAGGGTGAAACGGATTCATGTAGTCGCAGCGGTCATTCGTGGCGCCGACGGGCGGATCCTGATTGCCCGCCGCGCCGATACCCAGCACCAGGGCGGCCTGTGGGAGTTCCCCGGCGGCAAGGTGGAGGAGGGTGAGGGCGTCGAGGCGGCGCTGGCCCGTGAGTTGCGTGAGGAACTGGGTATCGAGGTCGCGACTTCGCGGCCGTTGATCAAGGTCAGCCACGACTATCCGGACAAGCAAGTACTGCTGGATGTGCGTGAAGTGCACGTCTTTACCGGCGAACCCCATGGCGCCGAGGGGCAGCCCCTGGCCTGGGTGGCGCCGCGTGACCTTGGCCAGTATGAGTTCCCCGAGGCCAACAAGCCGATCGTCGCTGCGGCGCGCTTGCCCGACCAGTACCTGATCACCCCGGACGGTTTGGAGGTGCCTGAGCTGCTCAAGGGTATCCAGAAGGCCGTGGCCAGCGGCATCAAGCTGATCCAGCTGCGTGCGCCGGACATGTACGACCCCAAGTACCGCGACGTCGCGGTGGATGCGGTCGGCCTGTGTGCGGGCAAAGCCCAGTTGATGCTCAAGGGGCCACTGGAATGGCTGGGCGACTTCCCGTCGGCGGGCTGGCACCTGACCGCCGCGCAGTTGCGCAAGTACGCGGCCAAGGGCCGGCCATTCCCGAAGGAGCGTTGGCTGGCGGCGTCCTGCCACAGTGCCGAGGAACTGGCGCTGGCCGAGCAGATGGGGGTGGATTTTGTCACCCTGTCGCCGGTGCAGGCGACCCAGACTCATCCCGAGGCGGTGCCGCTGGGGTGGGGCGAGGCGCAGCGGATGATCGGCGGGATCAGCCATCCGGTGTTTCTGCTGGGCGGGGTCGGGCCGAGCGAGCGGGAGCGGGCCTGGGAGGTTGGGGCGCAGGGTGTTGCGGGGATTCGGGCGTTCTGGCCTGAGATCTGATACATCAGGCCATCGCGGGGCAAGCCCGCTCCCACGCCAGACCACAATCTGGCGTGGGAGCGGGCTTGCCCCGCGATGCGTTCAGGCGGGCTTCTCGGCCGCTTGCCACAGCACTTCATTCACTCCCTGGCGCCGCCCAATGATCCGGGCCGCGACGAACAGCAGGTCCGACACCCGGTTGATATAGGCCAGCCCCACCCCCTCCAGCGGTTCCAGCGCATTCAGCTGCTGGCAACGCCGTTCCGCCGCCCTCGCCGCGCTGCGGCAGACATGGGCCTGGGCCACCAGCATCGAACCCCCGGGCAGGATGAAGTTCTTCAGCGGCCCCAACTCTTCGTTCCAGCGGTCGATGGCCGCCTCCAGGCGCTCCACCTCGGCAGAGTTCAACGCCTGGTAGCTGGGCATCGCCAGCTCCCCGCCAAGGTCGAACAAACGGTGCTGACAAGGCGCCAGTACCTCGATCAACTCGCCAAGCCCGGCCTCGGCCAGCCCGGCCAGCAGCACGCCCAACTGGCTGTTGAGGCTGTCCACCTCACCGATCGCCTCGATCCGCGGATGGTCCTTGGGCACTCGGCGCCCGTCGCCCAGGCCGGTTTCGCCTTTGTCGCCGGTACGGGTGTAGATCTTCGACAGGCGATAGCCCATGTCATGTCTCCGTCTGGATGGTGCTCGGCTGGGCCGGGCTCAGGGGCAGGCGCAGGGTGAAGCAGGTGCCCTGGCCGGGGGTGGACTGCACCTCCATCTGCCCCTTGTGGTTGTTGGTGATGATGAAGTACGACACCGACAGGCCCAGGCCGGTGCCCTGGCCAATCTCCTTGGTGGTGAAGAACGGCTCGAAGGTGCGCTTGCGCACCGTCTCGGGCATGCCGACGCCATTGTCCTCGACCTGGATCTCCGCCCACGGTGGGTTGAGCCGCGTGCGCAGGATGATGCGCCCCGGTTCGCTGGGCTGCGGGCGTTGGTGAATGGCCTGGGCGGCGTTCTTCAGCAGGTTGAGCAGCACTTGCTCCAGCTCGTTGGCGGTGCAGGGCACCGGGCCCAGTTGCGGGTCGAACTGGCGGACGATGGCCTGGCCCTTGAAATCGAAGCCGATGGCCAGGTCGAAGTCGTTGCCGGCGATCTCCACGGCCTGGTCGATCAGCGCCGGCAGCTCGCAAGGGGCCAGTTGGCGATTGCTGCGGCGGCTGAAGCTGAGCATGTGGGTGACGATCTTGGCCGCCCGGGCGCCGGCCTGCTGGATGCCGTCGAGCAATTGCGGCACTTCGCGGCTCTCCAGGTAGCGGTTGACGGCCGGCAGGTCGATGCCCAGTTCGCCGGCCTGCTCCTGGTTGCGCGGCAGCTCCGGCGACAGGCGCCGGCGAATGTTCTGCACGTTGTGCAGGATGGCGCCCAGCGGGTTGTTGATTTCGTGGGCCATGCCTGCGGCCAGGCCGCCGACCGAGAGCATCTTTTCCGACTGCACCATCATCTCTTCCAGGGACAGGCGCTGGGTGATGTCGTCGATGCGGATCACCACGCCACGTCCAGCGCCACCCATCAGCGGGTAGAAGGTCAGGGCATAGTGGCGCAGGTCCTCGCCCTTGGGCCAGGTGACCCGCTCGATCTTGGCCACCCGGTGTTTCTCCACGCTCTCCTTGAGCTGCGGCAGGAAGGGCTTGAGCGGCTCGAAGGCGAGGAACACCGGCTGGTTCAGCGCTTCGTCCAGCGGTGTGCCGGAGAGCACCGTGGCCTCGTGGTTCCACTGGGTGACGTAGAGCTGCTCGTCGAGGGCAATCAGTGCCGAGGGCATGGAGTCGATGATGCTGTTCAGGTAGTTCTGAAAGCCCGTGAGTTTTTTCTCGATCTTGCTGCGCACCTGGACTTCAAGTTCCAGCTTGCGGTTGGTGTGACGGGTTTCCTCGGCCAGGCCCTGGGCCTGGTCGTAGGCGTCCTGGAACTCGTCGCGGGTGCGCTTGAGCTGCTGCTCGCGGGCCTCGATGCGCGACAGCATGGTGTTGAACGCCTCGGCCAGGCTGCCGATCTCGTCATCGTTGCCGCGTTTGGCGCGCAGCGCATAGCTCTCCTCGCGAGTAACCTGGCGGGTCAGCTCTTCGAGGCGATTGATCGGCACGGTGATCAGGCGCTTGATCTGCCGGGCGATGACCAGCCACAGCAGTATGCTGAACACCAGGATGGCCAGGCTGGCGGAGAGCGTGCCGGTGTAGAACGCGGTGGGCAGCTCGCTGCTGGCCACCAGCAGCAGGTGCGCGGGCGGGGCGGCGCTGCGCGGCAGGCGGATCAGCTGGGTGCTGCGAAACTCCATCAGGCGCCAGCCATCGATGTTGCGGTAGCGCTTGGGCAGGGTCAGCGGGTCGCCGTGCTGCAGCTGGGCCAGCATCTGCCCGTCGCCGCCATAGATTGCGGCGGCGCGCAACGGCGAGTAGCTGTCGAGCTCCTTGAGCAGCGCCGTGGCGTTCTGTGTCGAGTCGCCGGCGCGCGCGGACAGCTGCGGGTTGGAGACCAGCCGGCCGATGGTCTGCAGGGCCTGGGGCGCCATGCTCTCCTGGGTGATCCAGTAGGCGGCGCTGATGAAGGCAAGGTTGGCCACCAGCAGGATGGTCACCAGCAGCACCAGCAGGGCCGCCAGCAGTTTCTGCCCGACCGGGAGGTTTTCCAGGCGTTGACGCAAGGTCATGGGTGAAGAGGTGTCCTGTCCTGTGGATAAGGGGCGTCAGTCGCTGCGCAAACCGCGCGCCTCGAGGTTTACCGCCAGGCGCCGGCGCAACTTTTCCAGATGCGGCACGCTGGCGCCATGCCGTGCGGCGGCGCGGCAGGCGTGGCCGAGCAGGTAGTGGACCTCGGTGCGCCGGCCATGGCGAACGTCCTGGTACATGGAAGAGTAGTTGGCCGCAGTGGCGATGATCACCCGCTGCACTTCCTCGTGCAGGTCGTTGGCGGCCTCGGGCTGGCCGCAGCGGCGCAGCAGGTCGGCCAGTTCGTCGCACAGTTGGTCGACTTCGGCCAGGTGGCCAAGCAGGCCGCCGTTCTGGCAGTCGTGCAGTACGGTGAGCGGATTGATCGCGCAGTTGAGCGCTAGCTTGCGCCACAGGCGGGTAGGGATGTCGAGCGCCCATTGGGCCGGGATGCCGGCGTCGTGCAGGTCTGTGAACCAGGACGGGACGTTGGGATTGGCCGGGTCGCCCAGCCAGTTGAAGCCGTGGCCGGCGAAGCGCACCTGCCAGTCGGCCTCGCGGAACGCGCCCTCGGTGCTGGAGGCGAAGATGCAGCGGGCGTGGGGCACCTGGTCGGCGACTTCGTCCTGGCTGCCCAGGCCGTTCTGCAACAGCACCAGCTCGGCGCCGTTGGCCAGCCGCGGGGCCAGACGGGCCACGGCGGGCGCGGCGTCGTAGGCCTTGCAGGCGACCAGCAGGCGATGGATCGGGCCGCGGGCGTCGGCAGTCTCCGCGGGGATCGCGTAGTGGTGGGCGCCGTTCTGTTCGACCAGGGTCAGCCCACCGCCGTGCTCATAGGCGGCCAGACGCTGTTGGTCGCGCAGGATCAGGCGGACCGCCTTGCCGGCGCGGGCCAGGCGACAGGCCCAGAGGCTGCCGAGGCTGCCGGCGCCGAGAATATGCCAGGTGCTGCTCATCTGCGTTTCGCAACCCGTTATAATGAGTCCGCATTTTAACCATCAAACCCGACGCGCTCCATCTTCAGGCCGAGCGCGCTTTTTTTTATGGAGAACAACCATGCCTTCGTTCGACGTGGTATCGGAACTGGACAAGCACGAAGTGCAGAACGCCGTCGAAAACGCCATCAAGGAGCTCGACCGCCGTTACGACCTCAAAGGCAAGGGCAGCTTCGAGTTCAAGGAGAAGGAGCAGACCGTACTGCTGACTGCCGAGGCCGAGTTCCAGCTCGAGGCGATGATCGAGATCCTGCGCTTGGCGCTGGTCAAGCGCAAGATCGACGTCAAATGCCTGGAAGCCAAGGACGCCTATGCCTCCGGTAAGGAAATGAAGCAGGAAGCCAAGTTCCGCGAAGGCATCGACAAGGAGCTGGCGAAGAAGATCGTCGCTCACATCAAGGACGCCAAGCTCAAGGTCCAGGCCGCCATTCAGGGCGAGCAGGTACGTGTTACCGGCAAGAAGCGTGATGATCTGCAAGAGGCCATTGCTGCCTTGCGCGCCAAGGAATTCGACATGCCGCTGCAGTTCAACAACTTCCGCGACTGATCCGCGGCGGCCCGGAACCTTGATGGCGCAGTGATGTCCATCGGGGTCCGGGCCGCTTGCTTTGCGTTGCCCGCCTCATTGTGTACTTGCCGTTCGGCATCAGGAGATAAACATGGATTTGAACGCTGAAGTCGATCAGCTGGTCCGCCAATCGCAAACCTGGCTCCCCTTGATCATGGAGTACGGCAGCCGCCTGTTGCTGGCGCTGCTGACTCTGGCCATCGGCTGGTGGATCATCAACAAGCTCAGCGCCCGCCTGGGCAAGCTGGTCGGCCTGCGTGCCGATGCGGCGCTGCAGGGCTTCATCAGCACCCTGGCCAACATCGTGCTGAAGGTGCTGCTGATGGTCAGCGTGGCCTCGATGATCGGCATCGAGACCACTTCGTTCGTCGCCGCCATCGGTGCCGCGGGCCTGGCCATCGGCCTGGCCCTGCAGGGGAGCCTGGCGAACTTCGCCGGCGGCGTGCTGATCCTGATGTTCCGTCCGTTCCGCATCGGTGACTGGATCGAGGCGCAAGGTGTCAGTGGCACCGTGGACAGCATCCAGATCTTCCACACCGTGCTGCGCACCGGTGACAACAAGACCGTGATCATGCCCAACGGCAGCCTGTCCAACGGCATCATCACCAACACCAACCGCCAGCCGACCCGCAAGGTGGTGTTCGACGTGGGCGTGGACTACGACGCCGACCTGCAGAAGGCGCGCAACGTGCTGCTGGAGCTGGCCCAGGATCCGCGCGTGCTGCAGGATCCGGCGCCACAGGCGGTGATCTCGACCCTGGGTGACAGCTCGATCACCGTGTCGCTGCGTATCTGGGTCAAGACTGCCGACTACTGGGACGTGCTGTTCATGCTCAACGAGCATGCCCGCGACCGTCTCAAGGCCGAAGGCATCGACATTCCGTTTCCGCAGCGGGTGATCCGCGTGGTGCAGGAGGCGGCGGTCCAGTAACGCCGCGTCGCTTCCTATCGCGGGGCAAGCCCGCTCCCACATCGCCAGCAACGGTCTTGTGGGAGCGGGCTTGCCCCGCGATGCTTTTCAAGACCCTTACACTTGTTCACAGCCGGGTACTGTCATTTCTGGCATATACCTTGATCCTGCCTACAAACCCGATGTCCGCCATGAAACCTTTGCTGTATATCACTCCCTTGCGCGCCTTGCTGTTCGGTCTGACCCTGGCGCTGTTCGAACTGCTGACCTACCTCGCCAGCGACGCGGTCATGCCCGCCATGCCGGTGGTGGTTGGCGATCTTCAGGCCAGTCCCGAATACATTCCCCACGCCCTCAACCTCTACCTGCTGGGCGGGGTGCTGCTGCAATGGCTGATCGGCCCGCTGGCGGATCGCTACGGCCGACGCCCGTTGCTGCTGGGCGGCTGCATCTTCTTCGGCCTGGCCTGCCTTGCAACCTTCTGGGCGCAGGACATCGGCCTGTTCAACCTGCTGCGCCTGCTGCAGGGCATCGGTCTGGGCTTCGTGGTCACGGTCAGCTATCCGGCGCTCAATGAGGCGTTCAGCGAGGCCGACGCGGTGCGCATGATGGCCCTGCTGGCCAATATCGCCCTGCTGTCGCCGCTGCTTGGCCCGCTGGTGGGTACCTTGATGCTGCAGTGGCTAGACTGGCGCTGGCTGTTCGTGGCGTTTGCCGCAGGCGCGGTGCTGTGCTGGTTGCTGCTCTACCGGCTAATGCCGGAAACCCTTGGCGTGGAGCGGCGCGACGGTTCGCGCCTGCCGTTTACGCCCATCCACCTGCTGCCGTTGCTGGCTGGCTACGGCCAGTTGCTGGGCAATCGGCGCTTCGTGGCCGGCAGTGCGGCGCTGGGGTTGGTGGGGCTGCCGCTGATTGGCTGGATCGGCCTGTCGCCAGTGTTGCTGATCCATGACGAAGGCCTGAGCACCCTGGAATACGCGCTGTGGCAGCTGCCGGTGTTCGGCGGGCTGATCATGGGCAACCTGATCATCAACCGCATCGCCGATCGCTACCCGCTGCCGGCACTGGTGCGCGGGGCCCTGTGGCCATACCTGGCGGGGCTGTCGCTGATGGTCGCGGCGACCTGGTATTGGCCGACGGTTCCCAGCGTGGTGGCCGGCATGTCGCTGTACGCGCTGGGCCTGGGCGTGGCCAACGCCGTGCTGTACCGCATGACGCTGTTCTCCAGCGAACAGAGCAAGGGCCTGGTATCGGCGATGCTGGGGATGATCACCATCGCCTTGCTGGGGCTGGGCGGCGCGGTGTTGGCGATGCTCGGCGCGGGTGCGAGCCTGATGCACTTTGCCGTGGCGGCGGGCGTGGCGGGGGCACTGGCGTTGTGGCCATTGTGGTTCGTGGTGGGCAGGCGTTCGGGGGAAGGGGCTGTCACTCAGTAAACCCGAGTCCTGTAGGAGCGGCCTTGCGCCGCGAAAGGGGCGCAGCGCGCCCCCTGGCAATAGTCATGGACGCTCTGATTGCCGGGGCCGCTATGCGGCCCTTTCGCGGCACAAGGCCGCTCCTACAGGTCAGGGTTGCTCGGCGGTCGAGTTATTCACCGGCACCGGCTTTCCCCGACCAACCTCCTGCCGCCAGTGCAGGGCGATCAGCACCAGCGTCGGCACGCCGAGCAGCGCGGTGATCAGGAAGAAGTCGTGGTAGCCGAACTTCTCCACCATCACCCCGGAATAGCCACCGATCAGGCGCGGCAGCAACAGCATGATCGAGCTCAGCAGGGCGTACTGGGTGGCCGAGAACTTCAGGTTGGTCAGGCTCGACAGGTAGGCGACGAAGGCCGACGTGGCCAGCCCCGAGCTGAAGTTGTCCAGCGAAATGGTCACCACCAGCATTTCCAGGTTCGGGCCCATGTCGGCCAGCATCAGGAACAGGATGTTGGTCGCCGCCGAGGCCGCGCCGCCGATGAACAGGATCGGCAGGATGCCGAAACGCACGATCAGCAGGCCACCGGCACCGGCGCCGACCAGGGTCATGATCAGGCCGAAGATCTTGCTGACGCTGGCGATCTGGTCCTTGGTGAAGCCCATGTCGATATAGAACACGTTGGCCATCACGCCCATCACCGTGTCGGACATGCGGTAGGTGGCGATCAGCCCGAGCAGCAGCAGGGCCTGCCAGCGGTAGCGCGCGATGAAGTCGTTGACCGGTGTGAGCACCGGCGCCAGGCCGCGTCGGCCCAGGGACGACAGGCACGCCCAGGTCAGCAGCACGTAGAGGATCAGGCGCAGGAAGGCGCGGTCCTCGAGCAGCAGGTCGAGCATGGTCGAGTCGCCGAACACCACGCTGGCCCAGTCGGTGTTGAACAGCTGGGTGAAGCTGGCGGGCACCGAGACCAGCAGGATGATCAGCACGAACACCGAGGCCAGCTGGTGCATAAGCCCGTAGCGGGCCGCCGACAGCTGGGTGCGCAGGGGCACCGGCGGTTCGCGCATCACCAGGGTGGTGAACAGCGCGGGCAGCATCAGCACGCCGAACAGCACGTAGGTGCCGGTCCAGGCCTGGTGCAGGTAGCTGAATCCGGTGGAGCCGAACCACTCGGCGAAGAACAGCGCACCGGCGGTGGCGAGCAGGGCGGCAACCCGGTATCCGGCCATGTAGCTGGCGGCCAGGGCGGCCTGGCGCTGATCGTCGGCGATCTCCAGGCGGTAGGCGTCGACGGCAATGTCCTGGGTGGCGGAGGCGAAGGCCACCAGCACCGCCAGGGCAATCAGCCACGACAGGTGCTTCTGCGGGTCGCAGAAGCCCATGCCGATCAGCCCGAGCACCACCAGCACCTGGGACAACAGCAGCCACGAACGACGACGGCCCATGCCGCCGAGCAGCGGCAGGCGCCATTGGTCGAGCAGCGGCGACCAGACCCACTTGAAGGCGTACGCCAGGCCGATCAGGCTGGCATAGCCGATGGTCTCGCGCGCCACACCCGCCTCGCGCAGCCAGACCGAAAGCGTCGAGAACACCAGCATGTACGGCAGGCCGGCGGCGAATCCGAGCAGCAAAAGCACCAAAGTTGACGGGCTGGCATAGGCAGCGAGCGCAGCGCGCCAGGTTTTACGGGGCATGGGCCAACATCTGCCTCAAGGTTTGCGAAAACAAAGCGCGCACTCTAACCGCTGTGCTCCATTGGACGCCAGCCATGGCGCGCCATATCCACACGATTATTGGCCACATTCACCCCTTCTGCGCGTAGACGGGCGCGTTGTTCGTCGCCCGACGGCGTGCCCAGGGCCAGGCTCAGCCGACCGCCGGCACCCAGCACCCGGTGCCAGGGCAGGCGGGTGTCCGCCGGCAACTGCCCGAGGGTACGCCCGACCCAGCGTGCGGCACGGCCGAGGCCGGCCAGTTCGGCCAGCTGCCCGTAGCTGACCACCTTGCCGGCGGGCACCTGGCCCAGCACCGAGTACAGTGCCATTCGTCGGGCCTCTGCGTCTTCCGGCGGGGAGGGTGGCGGCATGGACATCACGGGGTACCTGGCCTGCGGATGAAACCGGACAGGCGGTCCGGGCAAATGCGAGTGGAACTCATCGGCATGGTCTGGGTCTGTCCTTGCTCAGGTTGTCGGTATCTGGATAATGCCCGGCTTTTTCGTCGAATCGAACCCATATTGCGCTTATGTCTTCTAGAACCCTGCTTTGCCTCATCACCGCGTCCCTCTGTACTCCCGTGCTCGCCGACACCGTGTGGATGAAGAACGGTGACCGCCTGAGCGGCAAGATCAAGGTCTTCGACGGCGGCAAGCTGCTGCTGGAGACGCCCTATGGCGGTTCGATCGCCCTGGACTGGAAACAGGTGAAGACGCTGGAGAGCGACCAGGAACTGCTGGTCAAGCAGGACGCCTACTCCGGCGAGAAGGCCAAGTCGCTCAAGGCCGCCGAACCGGGCAAGGTGACCCTGGCCAACGGCGATGCGCCGAAGACCGTCGAGCTGGCCAGCATCGAGCAGATCATGAAGCCACGGCCGGTGGTCGAGGACTTCCTGTGGAAGGGCAATGTCGATGTGGCGATGGACTACAAGCGCGCCGAGAACAATACCGACGACTACGACGTCAGCTTCAAGACCACCGCCCGCCACGGTCGTTGGCGGCACAACGCCGAGGGCGAGTACAACCGCGAGACCAAGGACGACGTCACCACCACCAACAACTGGAGCGCCGAGTACGCTCTTGACCGTTTCATCACCGAGAAGTGGTTCTGGCAGGGGCGCCTGGAGTACAAGCGCGATCATATCGAGGACCTGGCGCGCCAGCGTACCGTCGGTACCGGCCCGGGTTATCAGTTCTGGGATGATGAGCTGGGCGCGTTCTCGCTCGGTTCGCTGATCAACCGCACCGATTTCGAATACCGCGACGGCGGCAAGGACAACTTCTATGCCGCCGCCGTGAAGTGGGACTACAACCGCTACCTGATCGGCAAGAAGGTGGAGTTCTTCACCAATGGCGAGGTCGGCAAGCCGCTGGGCGGTGTGGCCGAGTACGCGCTGGATGCCGAGATGGGGCTGCGTTACAAGGTGACCGAGTGGGCTTCGCTCAACCTGAAGGCGGAGAAGGACCTGATCAAGGGCACCCGCGACAGTGACCTGGACAAGACCCGATATACCGCCGGGTTTGGTGTTACCTGGTAAGTCGATCCGGTAAAGCGCTGTGCGTGCTCTTTGTAGGAGCGGCCTTGCGCCGCGAAAGGGCCGCAAGGCGGCCCCGGCGATGTCTGCCTCATCGCTGAGATCCTGGGGCTGCTATGCAGCCCTTTCGCGGCACAAGGCCGCTCCTACAGGGGTATGCGTAGATCTACACGGCAGCAGACCCAGTGGCAGGGGCGGGTGATAATGCTTATCTTGTCACCCATCCAGTCTGTCGCCAGGAGACTCTCCAGTGAGTACCAACGCCCTCCGCCCCGCCCGGGAACTGCTGCTCAAGGAATATCGTGGCGTTCTCTCGACCCACTCCAAGTCCATGCCCGGCTATCCCTTCGGCTCGGTGGTGCCTTATTGCCTGGACGCCGAGGGCCATCCGCTGATCCTCATCAGCCGTATCGCCCAGCACACCCACAACCTGCAGAAAGACCCCAAATGTTCGCTGCTGGTGGGCGAGCGCGATGCCGAGGACGTCCAGGCAGTCGGGCGCCTGACGGTGATGGCCGAGGCGCGCAAGCTGAGCGACGACGCGGCCATCGAGGCTGCCGCGGCCCGCTACTACCGGTACTTCCCTGAATCGGCCAATTACCACAAGGCCCACGACTTCGATTTCTGGGTGCTCGAGCCGGTACGTCACCGCTACATCGGCGGTTTCGGTGCGATCCACTGGCTCGACCAGGTGACCCTGGCCAACCCCTTCGCGGGCGAGGTCGAAAGAAGCATGATCGAGCATATGAACGATGACCATGCCAATGCCATTGATCACTACGTAACACTGGTAGGGTTGCCGCTTTCGGCGCAGATGGTCGGCATCGACAGCGAGGGCATGCACCTGCGTATTGGCCAGGGCATTTACTGGCTGCCTTTCCCGTCTAGTTGCAATACGCCGACACAAGTCCGTGAGGCCTTGGTTTTGCTGGCGCGCGCTGACAAATGGCCGGATTCGACGCAGGTCGAGGGTTGAAAACAGGCGTCGAGGCATCCATCTGATGGTCTTACAGGAAGACTCTCTTCCGTCGAGGAACCCTTGATGCGTGCTTTTCTACTGCTGTTGTTGCTTTTCCCCGTGCTGGAGCTGTTCGTCTTCGTCAAGGTCAGCGCGGCCATCGGTTTCTTTCCGGCGCTGCTGTTGATCATCGCCGGTTCCGCCCTGGGTGTGCTGGTGATGCGTGTGGCCGGCCTGGCCACCGCCCTGCGTGCCCGGGAGAGCCTGCAGCGCGGCGAACTGCCAGCTGAGGACATGTTCCAGGGCCTGATGCTCACCGTCGGTGGTGGCCTGCTGCTGTTGCCAGGCTTCATCAGCGATGTGCTGGGCCTGCTCTGCCTGTTGCCGTTCACCCGCCGCCTGGTTGCCGGCAAGCTGCGTCGCCGCGCCGAGGAACAGGCCCTGCGCCAGCGGGCGTTCCAGGATGACCCATTCCAGGCCCAGCCCCGCGATGGTGGCCATCGTCCGAACGTGATCGAGGGCGAGTACGAGCGCCGCGACAAGTAACCCGCGAAAAGGTCTCGCAAGGCGTGGGAGCGGGCTTGCCCCGCGATGGGGCCGGTCGCCCTGATCGCGGGGCAAGCCCGCTCCCACGATGATTCTCACACCTTATGAAAATTTTTCTGTAGCAAGCCTTGTAATCGAATATCCCGGCCTCATGTATGTGTCACCGCAAGGTTTCTGGTGGCGACACCAGACATGACATAGGTGGTTCGCCCGGTGCGGGCCACGCCCGGCAACGCCGGATCGAATCAACCCGCCGGTGTCGACACCGGCCGATGAAAACCACAATTTGGGAGAGATCGACAATGAAGCTTCGTCCTCTGCATGACCGCGTCGTCATCCGTCGCAGCGAAGAAGAATCGAAAACCGCTGGCGGTATCGTCCTGCCGGGTTCGGCCGCTGAAAAACCAAACCGCGGCGAAGTCGTTGCCGTCGGCACCGGTCGTATCCTGGACAACGGCGAAGTACGCGCGCTGGCCGTGAAAGTGGGTGACAAAGTGGTTTTCGGCCCTTACTCGGGCAGCAACACCGTGAAAGTCGATGGCGAAGACCTGCTGGTCATGGCCGAGAACGAAATCCTGGCCGTTATCGAAGCCTGATTTCTCCCCGACTTCCCGTTACTCCAAAGAATTCCAAGGATTAAACGATCATGGCTGCTAAAGACGTAAAATTCGGCGATTCCGCCCGTAAGAAAATGCTGGTTGGTGTCAACGTTCTGGCTGACGCGGTAAAAGCGACCCTGGGCCCGAAAGGCCGTAACGTGGTCCTGGCCAAGAGCTTCGGCGCGCCGACCATCACCAAGGACGGCGTTTCCGTCGCCAAAGAGATCGAGCTCAAGGACGCTTTCGAGAACATGGGCGCCCAGCTGGTCAAGGAAGTCGCTTCCAAGGCCAACGACGCTGCCGGTGACGGCACCACCACCGCTACCGTCCTGGCCCAGGCCATCGTCAACGAAGGCCTGAAAGCCGTCGCTGCCGGCATGAACCCGATGGACCTCAAGCGCGGTATCGACAAGGCCACTGCTGCCGTTGTTGCCGAACTGAAAAACCTGTCCAAGCCATGCGCCGACTCCAAGGCCATCGCCCAGGTCGGCACCATCTCCGCCAACTCCGACAACTCCATCGGTGAAATCATCGCCGAAGCCATGGAAAAAGTCGGTAAAGAAGGCGTGATCACCGTTGAAGAAGGCTCGGGCCTGGAAAACGAACTGTCCGTCGTAGAAGGCATGCAGTTTGACCGTGGCTACCTGTCGCCGTACTTCGTCAACAAGCCGGACACCATGGTTGCGGAGCTTGAAGGCGCGCTGCTGCTGCTGGTCGACAAGAAGATCTCCAACATCCGTGAGCTGCTGCCAGTACTGGAAGCCGTTGCCAAGGCCGGCCGTCCGCTGCTGATCGTTGCCGAGGACGTCGAAGGCGAGGCCCTGGCCACCCTGGTGGTCAACAACATGCGCGGCATCGTCAAGGTTGCCGCGGTCAAGGCCCCGGGCTTCGGCGACCGCCGCAAGGCCATGCTGCAGGACATCGCCGTCCTGACCGGCGCTACCGTGATCTCCGAAGAGATCGGCCTGTCCCTGGAAACCGCCACCCTGGAGCACCTGGGTAACGCCAAGCGCGTGATCCTGTCCAAGGAAAACACCACCATCATCGACGGTGCTGGCCAAGAGTCCGACATCCAGGCTCGCGTCACCCAGATCCGCGCCCAGGTTGCCGACACCACTTCGGACTACGACCGTGAGAAGCTGCAAGAGCGTCTGGCCAAGCTGGCTGGCGGTGTTGCCGTGATCAAGGTCGGTGCCGGCACCGAAGTCGAGATGAAAGAGAAGAAAGCCCGCGTCGAAGACGCCCTGCACGCTACCCGTGCAGCCGTCGAAGAAGGCGTGGTGCCTGGCGGTGGCGTTGCCCTGGTGCGCGCCCTGGAAGCCATCAAGGACCTCAAAGGCGACAACGAAGAGCAGAACGTCGGTATCGCCCTGCTGCGCCGTGCTGTTGAAGCGCCACTGCGCCAGATCACTGCCAACGCCGGCGACGAGCCAAGCGTTGTCGCTGACAAGGTCAAGCAAGGTTCGGGCAACTTCGGTTACAACGCCGCCACCGGCGAGTACGGCGACATGATCGAAATGGGCATCCTGGACCCGGCCAAGGTTACCCGTTCGGCGCTGCAAGCTGCCGCTTCGATCGGTGGCCTGATGATCACCACCGAAGCTATGATCGCTGACGCTCCCGTAGAAGCCTCTGCTGGTGGCGGCATGCCAGACATGGGCGGTATGGGTGGCATGGGTGGCATGGGCGGCATGATGTAAGCCAGCCTCACCCCCTGCACCAAGGAAAGCCCCGGTTCGCGAGAGCCGGGGCTTTTTCATTTACCTCGAGGTGCAGTGGGGCTGCTTTGCAGCCCTTTCGCGGCACAAGGCCGCTCCTACAGGAAATCGCATTATCCTGTAGGAGCGGCCTTGTGCCGCGAAAGGGCCGCAAAGCGGCCCCGGCGATACAACACCAGGTAATACGACCCCAGCCCGATCAACCAGCAGAACACCGCCGTCCACACGTTGTGCGACAGGAAATGCGCGCCCTGCATCATCCGTCCGACTGACAGCACCGAGCCGGCCACGAAGGCTACCGCCAGCGCCACCCGCGCCAGGCGCGGACGCCGGTCGCGCAGCATGAAGAACAGGCCGAACAGGCAGAACCCGGTCGCGGCGTGTCCACCCGGCCAGCACAGTCCGGGCTTGTCGGTGGCCGGGCGTGGCTCCAGCAGCTTGCTGTAGGTCTCCTTGCCGCCGAACTGGGTCAGGCTCCACGGGCATTGCACCTGGGTCACCTTCTTCAGCGGCGTGACGAAGGCGGTCGACAGCCCCAGCGCCAACACCAGGCAACCCAGCTCGCGGCGCCAGCCCAGCAGCCGCTGCCAGACGAAACTCAGGGCGAAGCCGACCACGGCCAGCAGCCCGAAGACGATCACGCCCTGCTTGACCCGGTCATGCAGGATGGTCTCCAGCAGGTAGCTGTGGCGACCGATGAACTGACTGGCAACCGGGTCGTAGAACAGGTTGGCCACGTCCATATCCAGCGATGTCCATTCAAGCAGGACCAAGGCCACGGCGGTGACGAAAGGAATGCCCAGGTACAGCCACGGGTTGATCGGGCGAGGGCGCACGGATACCTGCATGGTGACTCCAGAAGATGGAAAAGACCGTGCATTGTCGGGTGCCCGCTATCCTGTGTGCGTGAATGATCGGTGAAAAAACTGTCAAGTTCGGTGATTTCTAGCCAGGGCATGGCACCATGCAGGCATTGGCCGTAAGCTGCGCCTGCCGCGTCCGGCGAAGCGCCGCACAGGAGACCTCGATGCGCATTCTTTTGGTTGAAGACAACCGCGATATTCTGGCCAACCTGGCCGACTACCTCGGCATGAAGGGCTACACCGTCGACTGTGCCCAGGATGGCCTGTCCGGCCTGCATCTGGCCGCGACCGAACACTACGACCTGATCGTGCTCGACATCATGTTGCCCGGCATCGATGGCTACACGCTGTGCAAGCGCCTGCGCGAGGATGCTCGTCGTGACACGCCGGTGATCATGCTCACCGCCCGCGACCAGCTGGACGACCGTCTGCAAGGCTTCCGCTCGGGTGCGGACGACTACCTGCTCAAGCCGTTCGCGCTGTCCGAGCTGGCGGCGCGTATCGAGGCGGTGCTGCGTCGCGCCCAGGGCGGTGGCCGGCGTACCCTGCAGGTCGCCGACCTGAGCTATGACCTCGATACCCTGGAGGTGACCCGCCAGGGGCGCCTGCTCAAGCTCAACCCGGTCGGCTTGAAGCTGCTGGCCGTGCTGATGCAGAAGAGCCCCCATGTGTTGCGTCGGGAAGTGCTGGAGGAAGCCCTGTGGGGCGACGACTGCCCGGACAGCGACAGCCTGCGCAGTCATGTCCACCAGTTGCGCCAGGTGATCGACAAACCGTTCGACAAGCCCCTGCTGCATACCGTTCATGGCGTCGGCTATCGCCTCGCCGAGGGCCGCGATGGAGTTTAAGCAGAGCCTTGCCCAGCGCATCATCATCGCTTTCGCGCTGATGAGCGCGCTGGTGGCCGGGGCCTTTGCCTTTGGCATTGTCGCCACGGTGCACCTGGTCGAGGAACGCTTGATCTCCTCGGTGCTTGGTGGCGACCTGCAACGCCTGTTGCGCATGGACAGCGTCAGCGACTGGAGCCACCGGCCACGCCCCGACCAGCTGTTCTATTTCAGCGGCGGGCGCGATGACTTCGAATTGCCCAAGGACCTGCGTCACCTGGATGCGGGCTTCCACGAGGTGTTTCGCGACCAGCTCTCGTACCATGCCATGGTCGAGATCGTCGACGGTCGGCGCTATGTGCTGTTGCAGGACCAGAGCGATTTCGAGGAGCGTGAACGGGTACTGTTCGCCGTGGTGGTGGTCGGCTTCGTGCTCAGCCTGGCCCTGGCGGTGATCCTCGGCTGGTTGCTGGCACGAAGGGTGATGGCGCCGGTGATCCGCCTGGCGCGCCAGGTGCGTCACCGTGACCAGTTGCTGGGGCTGGCGCCGCCGTTGGCGCCGGACTACGCGGCGGACGAGGTCGGCCAGCTGGCCGTTGCCTTCGACGATACCCTGGGGCGCCTGCGCGATGCCCTGACCCGCGAGCGGCTGTTCACCAGTGACGTCAGCCATGAGCTGCGCACACCGTTGATGGTCCTGGCGACCTCGTGCGAGCTGTTGATGGAAAACCCCGGCCTCGATGGGCGGGCGCGCAGCCAGGTCGAACGTATTGCCCGGGCAACCGAGGAAATGCGCGAACTGGTGAAGACCTTCCTGATGCTGGCCCGTGCCCAGCGCGATGAAGGTGCCGTCGCTTCACGGGCAAGCTTGCGCGAGGTGGGCGACGATCTGATCGGCGTATGGCGCGACACCATCGAGCAGAAGGGGCTGGCGCTTTACTACGATGGTCGGGTCAGTGCCAGCCCGGTGCTGTACAACGCCACGTTCCTGCAGTCGGTGATGGGTAACCTGCTGCGCAATGCGGCGCACTACACCGACAGCGGTTACATTCGCCTTAGCCTGGAGGCCAATGGCTTCAGTGTCGAGGACAGTGGCGTGGGGATTCCGGAGGAGCAGCGCGAGGCGATGTTCCGGCCGTTCGTGCGTGGCGACGAGCGCCGTGGCGAGGGCTTGGGCCTGGGCTTGTCGCTGGTGCAACGCATCTGTGACGACCAGGGCTGGCGCGTTACCCTGACCGCGACGCTTCCCCATGGCTGTCGCTTCCAGGTCGACCTGAGCCAGGGCACGAAAGTGGTGCAGGACGGTGAAGGCCGGGATGGGCTATTGGATCCTGATTAACGTCCTGTAACACCTGCATTGGTCGCTGACAGATTTTTCACACGGACATGACCTGATTCCAACGCTTGCCTGCCTAAGGTGAGCGCACTGGAGTCAGGAGATGTCCAATGCGTAGCCCCATCAAACTCGAATTCTCGGACAAGTACGACCGCAACCACGCCCGGGAATACTTCCTCAAGCATCAGGATGGCCTGGCTCGACGCCTTTCCCACCAGCGTGACGAGCAACTGGCCCGCCGCGCCCTGGCGCTGGCCGGTGAGCCTGGCCTGGTGCTCGACCTGCCCTGCGGTGCCGGGCGGTTCTGGCCGCTGCTGGCGGAAAAGGCCAACCGCGTGATCATCGGTGCCGACAATTCGGCGGCGATGATCGAGACAGCCTGTGCGTCACAACCGCCAGAGGTGGTTGCGCGGGTACGTCCCTTGCAGACTTCCGCGTTCGCTATCGACCTGCCGGACAACGCGGTCGACAGCATCTTTTGCATGCGCCTGTTTCACCATATCGGTGATCCGGCTCATCGAAAGACGATTCTTTCGGAGTTTCAACGGGTTAGCCGCGACAGCGTGATCCTTTCACTGTGGGTCGATGGCAATTTCAAGGCCTGGCGCCGCCGCAAGCTCGAAGCCAGGCGCAGTGCCCGGGCCGCGCAGGACAGCTATCAGAACCGCTTCGTGTTACCGGCGGCTACAGTTGAAGAAGAATTTGTGTCAGCGGGATTCAGAATTCAGGAACGACTCGACTTCCTGCCGTTCTATGCCATGTGGCGAGTGTACGTATTGCGCAAGGGGTAATGAGTGATGGCGGTAGCCCAGAATCAGTCCAGGCAGTTCGATTACTACTGGCAGCAGCAGGGGGAGTGGGTCGAGGAGCCCAACCAGCGGCGTGGCGGCGAGAGTGGCGTGCAGCGCCTGAGCGACGGTGATGGGCATCTGCTGTATGCCAAACGCCAGGTCGGGCACATCTACCGCAGCCTGCTGCATCCGTTCGGGCGCCCCACGGTGCTGCGCGAACTCGATGCGCTGAACAGTTTCGAGCAACTGGGTGTGCGGGTACCGCGGATTGTCTATGCCGGGGCCGAGCGGGACGCGGATCATCAGTGGCGGGCCTTGCTGGTCAGCGAGGCGCTCGATGGTTTCGTCGACCTTGATGCCTGGCATGCCGCCGGGGCCCGCGAGCATTACCCGCAGGCGGTGCACGAGCGCATGCTCAAGGATCTGGCCGACAACCTGGCGCGCATGCACCTGGGGCATTGGCAGCATGGCTGCCTGTACGGCAAGCATGTGTTCGTCAAGGTGCTGGGCGAGGGTGAACAGGCGCGGGTGGAAGTGGCGTTGCTGGACCTGGAGAAGTGCCGGCGGCGGATCAGTTGCCAGCGGGCGGCCTATAACGACCTGCGGCAGTTGCGCCGCCACTCGTCGTTCAACGAGGCGGAATGGCAGACCTTGCTCTATTTTTACCAAATGGCGTTTGGCAGCGCGGTCAAAGGTTTAGAGCAATGAAACTAGAAATCGCTCGAGCTTTGTTCCTGGTCGCGGCGTTGGCGGTGACCACGGCGGCGGCGGCGGCCTGGGAACAGCCGCGGCCTACGGTGTTCAGCAAGGCTGAGGTCGGTGGGGTGTGTCCGTTGCCACGGGTGGCCAAGGTGGAGCAGGGGCGGGCTGAGCCGGATCATGATCTTCTGTTGTTCTTGTTTGGGATGAGGCAGGGGTTACGGCCGTTTGGTTGACGTGGGTTTTGTGTTTTTGCGCCAGGGGTTTATTTATGAATCTCTGGCGTTTGTTTATTTGGGTTTTATAGTTGGTTGGTTGGTTGGTTGGTTGGTTGGTTGGTGTTTGTTTTTGAAGTTGTATGCGCATTCATTTGCGATGTCGACGCTTATTCACCTTTCCGCCCTTACGGCGGGTTACTTTGGTCTTGGTGTAGAGACCGGACACATGGTGGACACGTGTACGGAGACATGGTTGACACTTCCTGGCAGCCCCCTTTGCCAGGATTTTCGCCATGCCTTGGAACGTGAGAAACGC
Source organism: Pseudomonas sp. RtIB026 (assembly GCF_016861355.2). Taxonomy (NCBI): domain Bacteria; kingdom Pseudomonadati; phylum Pseudomonadota; class Gammaproteobacteria; order Pseudomonadales; family Pseudomonadaceae; genus Pseudomonas; species Pseudomonas sp. RtIB026. Next base: position 1,837,982 of record NZ_AP023348.2, read on the forward strand.
CATGAGCCTGAAAGAAGAGTTCGTATCCCTGGCGAGACAACCGGATGCCAATATTCGAGAGTTATGCCGACGTTTCAGCATCAGTCCTCAAACCGGATACAAGTGGCTGCGCCGTTTTGAACAAGGTGGCTCGGCCGCTCTACAGGAACGATCTCGGAGGCCGGCTAGTAGCCCTCGCTTGACCGAGGCTGCGTTGGAAGCAGAAGTCGTTGCACTTCGACAGGAGCACCCGGCCTGGGGCGGACGAACAATCAGCAGCCTGCTGAGCAAGCGTATTGCCCCCAGCACCGTCACCAACGTGTTGCACCGCCATGAACTGATCCAGAGCCCTGAGAAGGCGCGAGAGGCGCGGCTTAGGTTTGAGCACGATGCACCCAACGATCTCTGGCAGATGGACTTCAAAGGGCACTTCGCCCTGCAGCAAGGCCGGTGTCATCCGCTGACCATTCTTGACGACCACTCCCGCTTCAATTTGGCTATTCACGCTTGCGATAACGAGCGAGGAACGACGGTCAAGGAGAAGATGACTGAGGTCTTCCAGCGCTACGGCCTACCGGTCCGAATCAACGTCGATAATGGTGCTCCCTGGGGCTCACCGCGTAATCCTGGAGAGGTTACAGAACTGAGTATCTGGTTGATTCGACTAGGGATACAGATAAGTTTCAGTCGCCCATATCACCCTCAAACGAATGGCAAAATTGAGCGTTTCCACCGCTCCTTGAAGGCTGAAGTACTCGATGGGCGGCAGTTCTCGACCTTGATGCAAGCCCAGATGGCGTTTGACCGATGGCGGGAAATTTACAACTTACAGCGCCCTCATCAGGCTTTGGGGTATCAAGTGCCGATGGCCAGATATCACCCCAGCCCGTGGGCCTACCCCAACCAGCTTGAGGAATTTGAATATGGGCCAGACGATATCCTGGCCAAGGTTTATCACAGTCGCTTCCGCTTCCAGAAACGCTATTTCAGCATCGCAAAAGGGTTGGTCGGGCAGACCATAGCGATACGCCCTGGGCGAGACGGTGGGGACATGTTCGATGTCTATTTCTGCCATCAACGCCTGCGCACCATCGACGTGAATAAACCTGATTACGGACCATAATGTGTCAACCATGTCTGCGCACATGTGTCAGCGATGTGTCCGGTCTCTACATCTTGGCCAAAGTAACCAAAGCCGCTGCGCTCCATTCATCCGGCCCTACGCTTCGCTCCGGGTTCCCTCACTCCGGCCTTGCTCCCGGGAGGACCGCGCTGCAGGGCCCATCCTGGGCCCCAGCGCTTGACGGGCATCCATGCCCGTCACCTCCCTCCGCAAGACCTGCGTTCGGCCTCCTGAAGTCGCGCAAGTTACGGGCGGCGCCTGGGGTGGCGCAGCTGTCGCTAGTTGAAAGTTTAGTTAATCTCTCGATCGTATCGCGGGGCAAGCCCGCTCCTACACGACAGTCGCCGTTATATAAATCCCTGTAGGAGCGGGCTTGAACTGGCCTAATGATTTTGGACACCTTCATCGGGCGCTATGATGGCGCCCAATTGGAGGCAAAATCAGTGCGTAAATCTTATTCAAGAGAATACAAAGTCCAAGCTGCCGAAATGGTGCTGGACGGTGGGCAGTCAGTTCCTGAGGTCTGTGCCGCCCTTGGGCTGGGCCCTACCGCGCTTCGCCGCTGGGTTGATCAGGTGCGTGAAGAGAGAGCCGGTAAGGTACCTGCTGGAGCCAAAGCGATCACACCCGAGCAGCAACGAATTGAAGAACTCGAAGCGCTGGTTCGGCAAAAGGATCGGGATATCGAAATCCTAAAAAAGGCCAGTGCTCTCCTGCTTCGGGACTCCAAAGATCGTTCTCGCTGATCAACGAGCTGAGTGAGCAATACCCTGTTGTCGACTGCTGCCGCGTGCTTGGGGTTAAGCGCAGCAGTTTCTATGCGTGGCGCAAACGGCAAGGACGTGAAAACCCGGCCAGAGATGCGCTACGCCTGCTGGTAATCAAGCACTTCAACGCATCGCGAAGTGCTTCTGGCTCGCGAACCCTGGCGCAGGAATTGCGGCACGAAGGCCATGAAATAGGACGATACAAGGTGCGTGCGCTAATGCGTGAAGCTGGCCTGAAGTGCAAACAGCGCAGGCCGCACCGCTATCGGTCATCAGGGGCAGAAGCGTTGATCGCCGAGAATCAGCTGAAGCGCAATTTCAAGGTTTCGGCGATCAATGAGGTTTGGTGTGGCGATGTGACCTATATCCAGGTTGGCAGGCGCTGGCTGTACCTAGCCGCCGTGATTGACCTCTATGCCCGTCGCGTAGTGGGTTGGGCATTCTCGATGATTGCAGATGCCAACTTAGCTTGTAACGCCCTGCGCATGGCCGCTGAATCGCGGGGTAGGCCGGCGGGCGTAATGTTTCATTCAGACCAGGGCTGTCAGTACACCAGCCATAAATTCAGAGCCGCGCTCGATGAGTACAACTTGAACCAGAGCATGAGCCATCGAGGCCAATGCTGGGATAACGCTGCCATGGAGCGATTCTTCGGAGCATTGAAATCAGAATGGGTGCCGGCAGAGGGTTACGAGACCGAAGCGCAGGCACGAGTGGATATCCAGGCTTATCTGATGCGCTACAACCTCAAGCGCCTCCACAGCTACAACGGCTATGAAACGCCAGTAGCCATGGAGGAAAAGCTCAAGGCAGCGGCATGAACCTTAACCGGTGTCCAAAATTACTTGACCAGTTCAGCTTGCCCCGCGAAAGGGCCGGAACAGCCAATGCATAACTAATGCTCAAACAAATAACTTCGCGTTTCTTGCTCTTGCTCTTGCTCTTGCTCTTGCTCGGTGCTCTTGCTCTTGCTCTTGCTTCTAAGCGCGCGATAGCTCAGGCAACACCAATTGCGACTTCAGGAGGCCGAGCGGAGTTCTTGCGGAGGGAGGTGACGGGCATGGATGCCCGTCAAGCGCTGCGCCCCAGGATGGGGCGTTCAGCGCGGTCCTCCCGGGAGCAAGAACGGAGCGAGGGGACCCCGGAGCGCAGCGTAGGGGCCGGATGAACGGAGCGGAACGGTTTTGCCTACTTTTCCCTAGAGAAAAGTAGGTCGCCGTAAAGGCGAAAAGGTGACTAAATGTCGATATCGTCTACGAATGCGCATACAAAACCAAAACAATCACCCACGAACACCACCCCCTCCCTTATGCGCCAAAACACTATAAATACAAGGCAAAACAAACAACGTAAACAACGTCCCAACCGACATCCCGGTAGCAATCACCATCCCGATATCAAACCGACTCACCGCCCCGGCCCCAGAGGCCAAAATCAGGGGCACCATGCCAAACACCATGGCCGCCGTGGTCATCAGCACCGGCCGCAGGCGAATCGCGGCAGCCTCCTCGATCGCCTCACGTACTCCAAGCCCCCGCTCATCCCGTAGCTGATTGGCAAACTCGACAATGAGAATCCCATGCTTGGTGATCAGCCCGATCAGGGTCACCAAACCCACCTGGGTATAGATGTTCATGCTCGAAACCCCCAGGAACAACGGCAACAACGCCCCGCAGATCGACAACGGCACCGTCACCAGAATCACCAGCGGATCCCGAAAACTCTCGAACTGCGCCGCCAGCACCAGAAAGATGATCGCCAGCGCCAGGCCGAAGGTCACCCACAACGCGCTGCCTTCCTGGACGAACTGCCGCGCCGTCCCGGCATAGTCCAGCGAGAACCCCTCGGGCGCCTCCTCGCGGGCGATGGCGCGCACGGTCTCCAGCGCCTCGCCCATGCTCACCAGCGGCACGCCCTGGATGATCGCCGAGTTCAACTGCTGGAACTGGTTGAGCTGGCGCGGCCGGGCGCGGTCGCTGAGGGTGATCAGGGTCGCGAGCGGCAGCAATTGCCCCTGCTCGTTCTTCACGTAGTAGTTGTTCAGCCAGCCAGGGTTGGCCCGGTACGGGCGTTCGACCTGGGCGATGACCTTGTAGCTGCGGCCCTCCAGGGTGAAGCGGTTGATCTCGGCCTCGCCCAGCAAGGTCGCCAGGGTGCTGCCCAGGGTGTCCATCGACACACCCATCTGCGCCGCCTTGGCACGGTCGATGTCGATCACCACCTCGGGCTTGTCGAAGGCCAGGTCGATGTCGAGGAAGGCGAACTTGCCCGACGCCTGGGCGCGCTCCTTGACCTTCTGGGCCACCTCCAGCAGGGCCGGGTAGTCACCGGCGGTGTTGATCACCAGCTGGAACGGCAGACCCTCGCCAGTGCCGGGCAGCGACGGCAGGTTGAAGCCGAAGATCTGCAGCCCGCCGATCTGCTCAAGCTCGGCCTGCACCAGCGGCAACAGCTGCATCTGCGTGCGCTCGCGCTCGTTCCAGGGCTTGAGCAGGAAGCCACCGATCCCGCTCTGCACACCGTTGAAACCGTTGATCTGGAACGACGAATAGTACTCGGGGAAGCGCTTGAAGATCGGCGTGAACTGGTCAGTGTAGGCGTTGAGGTAGTCCAGGTTGGCGGTCTGCGGCGAGCTGCTCATCATGAAGATCACCCCCTGGTCCTCCTCCGGCGCCAGTTCGTTGCGGGTGAACATCAGCAATACCGGGATCAGGCACAGGATCAGCACGGCGAATACCAGCACCACCGGGCGGCTGTTCAGGGTGCCGTGCAGCAGGCGCTGGTAGCGTACCTTGAGCGCGTCGAAGATCAGGTCCAGGCGGTGCGCCAGGCCACTGGGGTTCTGCTCGTGACGCAGCAGCAGGGCGCACATCATCGGCGACAGGGTGAGGGCGACGATGCCGGAAATGACCACCGCCCCGGCCAGGGTCAGGGCGAACTCCTTGAACAAGGCACCGGTCAGCCCGGTGAGAAAGCCGATGGGTGCGTACACCGCGGCCAGGGTGATGGTCATAGACACCACCGGCAGGGCGATTTCGCGGGCACCTTCCAGGGCCGCGTCGAAGGGCGTCTTGCCCTCCTCGATATGACGGTGAATGTTTTCCACCACCACGATCGCGTCGTCCACCACCAGGCCGATGGCCAGCACCATGGCCAGCAGCGTCAGCAGGTTCAGGGAGTAGCCCATCATCTGCATGAAGAACAGCACGCCGATCATCGACAGCGGGATGGTCACCACCGGGATCACCACCGAGCGCAGGGCGCCGAGGAACAGGAACACCACGACGATGACGATCAGCACCGCTTCGCCGAGGGTCTTGATCACCTCGTCGATGGAGGCCTGGATGAACAGGGTGGCGTCGTAGGCGATGGATACCTTGAGGCTCGAAGGCAGCTCCTCTTCCAGTTGCGGCATGATCCGCCGCACCTCCTTGATCACCTCCAGCGGGTTGGCCGCCGGCGTGGCCTTGATGCCGATGTACACCGATGGCGTGCCGTCGAACGAACTGACCGTGTCGTAGTTTTCCGCGCCCATTTCCACCCGTGCCACGTCGCCCAGCAGAACCCGGCTGTCGCCGCTGGTCTTGACCGGCAGGGCGGCGAAGGCCTCGGCCGATTTCAGCTCGGTGGTGGCGTTGATGCTGGTGACCACGTACTCGCCCTTCACCTCGCCGGCGGCGGAGAGGAAGTTGTAGCGGCGTACGGCGTTGGTAACGTCCACTGCCGACAGGCCGAAGCCGGCCAGCTTCACCGGGTCGATCCAGATGCGCATGGCGAACACCTGGTTGCCGAGGATCTCGGCCTCGGCCATGCCTGGCAGGGTGGCCAGCTTGGGCTGGATGACCCTGGACAGATAGTCGGTGATCTGCGGGTTGCTCATCTCGTTGCTGTAGAAGCTGATGTACATCAGCGCCGAGGCATCGGCGGCTTCCTTGCTCAGCACCGGGTCCTCGGAGTCCTGGGGCAGCTTGTTGCGCACCTCGTTGGCCTTGGCCAGCAACTGGGTGAACAGGCGGTCGGTGTCGGCGCCGATCCGCGCATAGACCGAAATGATCGAGAAGTTCTGCCGACTCACCGAGGTCATGTAGTCGATGCCGTCGGCGCTGGCCAGGCTCTGCTGCAAGGGCTGGGTGATGTAGCCCTGGATGGTCTCGGCATTGGCCCCGGGGTAGGCGGTGGTCACGGTGATCAGGGCGTTTTCCATCTGCGGGTACTGGCGGATCTGCAGCTTGCTCCAGGCCTGCAGGCCGAGCAGCAGGATCAGCAGGCTGACCACGCAAGCCAACACCGGGCGGCGGATGAACGGGTCGGTGAACGCCATGGCCGCCTCCCGTTCACTTCGCGCCGGGCGCGGCGGGCTTGAGGGCGCTGTCGGCGCTGATGCGGATCGCCGCGCCGGGCGTCAGCTTGAGCTGGCCGGCGGTGACCACCTGATCGCCGGCCTGCAGCCCCTTGAGCACCACGACCCAGCCCTCGCGACGCTCGCCGGTCTGTACGGTGAGCTGCTCGGCGATCAATTGCGGCTGGCTGTTGGCGTCGCGCTGGGGCTGGCCGTCCTCGCCCTTTTTCTCGCTGACCCGGTACACCGAGTTGCCGTAGAGGGTGTAGGTGATGGCGTTCTCCGGCACCACCACCAGCGGCTGCGGGTCGGGCAACAGTACTTGCAGGCTGGCGAACATGCCCGGCAGCAGCTTGCCCTCGGGGTTGGCCAGGGTGGCGCGGACCAGCAGGTTGCGGGTGCTTTCCTCGACCTTGGGGTTGATCGCGCTGAGGCTGGCGGGGAAGGTCTGGTCGGGGTAGGCGGCCACCTGTGCCAGCACCCGCTGGCCGAGGCTCAGGTGCGGCAGCGCCTGCTCGGGCACATTGAAGTCGACATAGAGGCTGGACAGGTCCTGCAGGGTGGCGATCACCGTGCCGCTGGCCAGGTAGGCGCCGACATCCACCTGGCGGATGCCGATGGTGCCGCTGAACGGGGCGCTGATGCTCTTTTTCGCCAGCGAGGCCTTGAGTTGTTCGACCACCGCCTGGTTGCGCCGGTACTGGGTGGTCAGGCGGTCGAACTCGCCGCGGGAGATGGCCGAATCACCGACCAGCTGGCTGCCTCGGCCAAAGTCGACCTTGGCCAGCCCCAGGTCGGCCTGGGCGGTGCCGAGCAGGGCGGTTTCCTGGTCGCTGTCCAGTTGCAGCAACAACTGGCCGGCCTTCACCTGTTGCCCGGACTCGAAGTGCAGCGACTTCACCGTGCCGGCGACTTCCAGGCTCAGCTCCACGCCCTGATAGGCCTTGAGGCTGCCGACCGCCGGCAGGCGCTCCTGCCACTGGCGCAGCTCGGCCTGGGCCGCGGCCACGCTCACCGGCGGCCGGGGCTGCGAGAACATCTGCACCTGCTGGTAGATGGAAAAGGCCTTGATGCCCCCCAGGATCAACACGATCAGCAGGACGACGGCCAACATGATCAGCATGCGGCGGCGCAACATGGTCCGGTTCCCTGGATGTGGGTTATCTATTTGTCGGGCACGACCACGGGCGATCCGGCCCACGTGCAGTGGGGGAAAGTATTGTCGGTTTTTGCGAAAAGAGGAGGGATAAACTTGTGCCGGCCAAATCGCGGGGCAAGCCCGCTCCCACGTCAGGCCGTGGGAGCGGGCTTGCCCCGCGATAGCTTTTACGACAAATCAGACCAGGTGCAGGTGGTTATCCCAGAAGCCTGAAGGCAGGTTCATCGGCTGGCCGATCAGCTCTGCCTTGCGGCAATCGTAGAACCGGCAACGCCCCTGCCCGGAGGTAACGACGAAGCCATCCTTCACCGCCCCGACCCCGGCGCAATCTGGCATCGGCGCGTCGAGCTTCACCGCGCCGCTGTCCAGGTCCCAGATGAACAGGCGATTGGCCCGTGGCGCGGTCAGTGCCACCAGACGCAGGTCGCTGTGAATCGCGACGCTGGCAGTGTACTGGGCCATCGACTGCAGCTGGCGCTCCGGCACCGGGAAGGCCTTGAACGGCTCGCCCGGACGCTTGATCGCCAGCAGCTCGGCGGTCTCCTCGGCGCCACCCATGAACTGCTGGCAGGCGGCGATGGTGCCATCGTCGCCCACCGCCAGGTGGCGCACGCTGTTCATCTGCTGGGCCAGGGTCTCCTTGCTCAGCAGGGTGCCGTCGCGCTGCATCAGCACCAGGCTCGGCTGCATGGCGTCGAGGTTCATCTCTACCCGGCTCTCGGCCTCGGTGCGGATACCGCCGTTGGCCACCACCAGGGTCTCGCCATCGGGCAGCCAGGCCACTTCGTGGGGGCCGATGCCGTGGGTGGAAAGCTCGCCGCTGTGCACCAGGCGTTCGCCTTCGAAACGGTAGACGCCCAGTACGCCGCGACCGGGGTCGCTGGTGTCGTTCTCGGTGGTGTACAGCCACTCACCGTCCTTGTGGATCACCGCATGGCCGTAGAAATGCCGCTGCGGTTGCGAGGCGAGGGTCTGCAGCAGCCGGCCGTCATGCAGGTCGACCAGGTAGCTCTCGGTACCGGGGCGGCGCGCGACGAACAAGGCGATCGGCAGCGTCGGGTGGTTGATGATCGCATGGCAACGCTGGGCCACCTGGGTGCTGAACACCTCGGTGCCGTCCAGGCGAAAGCCCACGGCGTAGTGCTTGCCGTCGCCGTCGTCGCGCGCCGACAGCAGCAACGGTTCGCTGCCTTTGCCGCGGAACAGGCTCCAGCCGCCCAGGGTCAGGGCGCTGAGCAACACGCTACCGAGTTTCAGGGCCTGGCGTCGCAGCATGATCAGTCACCGTCGTTGGCATTGAAGCCCAGCTGGATGTTCAACGCCTTGGCCAGCTCGCCCTCGTGCAGGCGGTGGACGACGTTGAGCGCGTCGTAGATCTGGTTGAGGGTCTGCTTGCCGGCGTCGTCGGCAAGCAGCTCGCCCAGGGTCTTCTGGTTGTCGGCCAGCAGTTTGATCGCCGCAGCGTAGGCGTCGTCGATCTTTTGCGCCAGTGCCGTCTGGTCCTTGCCCAGCAGGCCGCGCAGGCCCTGGTTGTCGACCCCGACCCAGACCGTCTGGGCGGCTTTGAGCGAGGCTTCCAGGCTCTTGATCGAAGAGTGGCTGCGCCAGGCTTCGGCCTGCAGCGGCTGCGCGATGCCCTTGCTCTGCCGGCCCATCGGTGCGCCGAGCTTCTTCTTCAGGGTATCCAGGGCGGTGACCTGGGCACGCAGCAGGTCGGCGATCGCCTCGTGGGAATCGGCGTAGCGCTGGTTGGGGAACTTGGTCATCTGCGACAGCATGCCGTCGGTGCTGTTCCAGCCCTTGAGGATTTCCTCGGCGAGGGCCTTCTGGTGTTCGCCGATGGCCACCAGCAGTGGGCAGTAGCGAGCTTTCTGCTCGGCGCTGGCGATGTCCGGCTTGCTGTCGAACAGGATGTATTCGTAGGCCGACAGGCCACGCACCACGACGCTGGCCTTGCCCAGCGACTCGGTGGTGACAGGCTGCTCGCCGCTGACCAGTTGCTCGACCTGGCGACCGACCAGGTTCTTCTTGTCCGGCCAGAACTGCACCTGCCAGGGGCGGTTGCCCTCGGCCAGCGGGCCGACCAGCAATGGCTGCAGCTCGGCCCAGGCCTTCTGCGCGTTGAGGAAGTCGGCGCGGGCGGTCTCCAGGGACTGTTTGCCTTCGCAGTAGGCCAGGGCGCTGGCGGCCAGCTGCCGGTCGGCCTCGACCCAGCGGCTGTAGGTCGGCAGGATCACCTGTTTGGCGATGGCCGCGGAGGTCACCGCCTGCGGGTCTTGCGGCGAACAGGCGCCGAGGGCGAGTGCGGCGAGGCTGGTGAACAACAGTTTGGGTCGGAACATGCCCGGCTCCTTGTGCGGTTTAAAGGGAATTCAGGAACGCCAGCAGCGCGGCGCGCTGCTCGGCATTGAAGGTCAGTACGTGATCGCGCGCCGCCTGGGCCTCGCCACCGTGCCAGAGCACGGCTTCGAGCAGATTGCGGGCGCGGCCGTCGTGGAGGAACTGGCTGTGGCCGCTGACGGTTTCGCTCAGGCCGATGCCCCACAATGGCGGGGTGCGCCAGTCCTGGCCGTTGGCGGCGAACTCGGTGCGCTCGTCGCTAAGGCCCGGGCCCATGTCGTGCAGTAGCAGGTCGCTGTAGGGGCGGATCACCTGGCCGGCCAGTTCCGGCTCGGCCGCATCGGCGGCAGTGGTGAACTGTGGCGTGTGGCAGCCCTGGCAGCCGGCCTGGTAGAACAGGTTCTTGCCCGCCAGCACCTGCGGCGCATCGACGTTGCGCCGGGCCGGCACGGCGAGGTTGCGGGTGTAGAAGGTGACCAGGCGCAGGATGTTGTCGCTGACTTCCTTCTCGCCGCCCTGGCCGTCGCCGTTGGGCGCGGCCAGGCAATCGACCTGCGCCGCCGTGCAGTCGTCCTTTGGCAGCAGGGTGGTGGTCAGGCCCATGTCGCCGGCGAAGGCGTGCACGTTCTGCTGGTTGACGTTGGGCTGCCCGGCCTTCCAGCCGAAGCGGCCGACCACGGTCTTGCCCTGGGCGTCGTCCCACACCCGGTTGGCGCGGCCGCGGATACCGTCGCGGTTGAGGTCATCCGGGTCCTCGTTGGCCAGCAGGTCGGCTTCGGGGATGGCTTCGAGCAGGCCCAGGCCGATCATCGGCGGGGCGACCCGGGCCGAGAAGCGGGTGTCCGGGTGCAGCGGGCCGTAGCCGAGCTGGGTGATCTGCAGGGTCGGGCGGCGCAGTTCGACCTGGTGGCCGTCCTTGAAGGTGACGCTGTGGTTGTCGTAGCCCACCCGCACCTTGCCTTCCGGGGCCACGCCGGGGATGGCCATGTCCTGCAGCTGGGTGCCGTAGACCGGCTCGGGGACCACGCCCAGGCGCTCGATCTCGCGGGCGTAATAGGGCTGGTCGGGGATCGACAGGCGCACCAGCATCGACACCGCGTTGCTGTCGTCCGGCTCCGGCGGATGGCCGCGACCGTCACGCACATGGCAGTTCTGGCAGGCGTTGGTGTTGAACAACGGGCCGAGGCCATCGCGGGCGGTGGTGGTGGACGGTGCAATCACCCAGGGGTTGCGAAAGAAGCTGTTGCCCACGGCGAAATCCAGGCGCCGCTCGGGTGTGAGGTTGGCCGAGGGCAGCGAATAGGCGTTGCGGTCGCTGCGTTGCACCGTGGCCTTGCCGCCGGAGAGGGCTTCGCCGGGCTCGGCCTGGGTGAAACGCGGAGCGTCGTCACAGGCGGCGAGGGCGAAGGCCAGCAGCAGGGGGCTTAGGCGGAGCAAGGACATCGAGGATCCTGGGCATGGGCGAAAAACCGGCGTGCAAGCTTATCAGGCCAGGGATGTTTGAATAAGAGCAATTTGCAATTGCTGAATGAAATCGATGTCAGTTGGCCTATCGGTAGGAGCGGCCTTGTGCCGCGAAAGGGCCGCGAAGCGGCCCCGGGATTTCGGAGCTGATGCAGAAACTGCCGGGGCTGCGTTGCAGCCCTTTCGCGGCACAAGGCCGCTCCTACAAGGGGGCGGTGGTGTTGCTGGAAAACAAAAAGGCGGCCCGAAGGCCACCTCTGCTGAACCATGACGCTGATCAGAACTCGTGATCGGCGGTATCCGGGTTCAGGTTGTCGATGCCCAGCTTGCCCGCGGCCTGCTCGATCGCGCCGGTCTGCTTGACCAGCGAGGCGATGGCGTCACGCACGATCTGGTTGCCGGCGGCGTTGTCGGCGGCGATCAGCTGGTCGTAGTGCTCGCCCTTGAGGGCGTGGTCGACGATCACCTGGATCTTGGCCTCGGTGGCTTCCAGGTCGGCCTTGAGGGTGGCGTCGGTGGCCGGGTCGGCCTTGGCCACCAGCGACGACAGGCTCGGGCCGCTCAGCTTGGTACCGTCGACACGGGTGTACTCGCCCAGGTAGACGTTGCGGATGCCCTTGGCGTCGTAGAAGTGCGAGTAGTGGGTGTTGTCGCTGAAGCAGTCGTGCTCGTCTTCCGGCGAGTTGGCTTCCAGCGAGACCTTCATGCGCTCGCCGGCCAGCTCGCCTAGCGACAGGCTGCCCATGCCGAACAGCATCTTGCGCAGGCCGTCGTTGGCCGGCTCGCCCTCGAGGGTGGCGCGGTAGTTGTCGGCGACGTTCGGCGCCCAGTTGCCGACCATCTCCTCGAGGTCCTTGACCAGCAGGTCGGTAACCGCTTTCAGGTAGGCGCGGCGACGGTCGTTGTGGCCGCCCGTGGCACCTTTGCCTTCCAGGTAGTCGGAAGCCGGACGGTTGCCCGCGCCTGGGCCTGTGCCATTGAGGTCCTGGCCCCAGAGCAGGAACTCGATGGCATGGTAGCCGGTGGCGACGTTGGCCTCCGAGCCGCCCAGCTCGTTGAGGGTGGCGAGCTTCTCGGGGGTGATGTCCTTGACGTCGATCTTGTCTTCGCCGACCTGGATCTCGGTGTTGGCGATGATGTTGGCGTTGGCCGCCGGGTTGCCCAGGGCGTGCTCGTAGCTCTTGTCGACGTAGTCGATCAGGCCTTCGTCCAGGGGCCAGGCGTTCACCTGGCCTTCCCAGTCGTCGATGATGGTGTTGCCGAAGCGGAACACTTCGCTTTGCAGGTACGGCACGCGCGAGGCGACCCAGGCATCACGGGCGGCCTTCAGGGTCTGGTCGTTGGGCTTGGCCAGGAACGCGTCGACGGCGGTCTGCAATTGCTTGGCGGTGCTCAGCGAGTCGCTGTACACGGCATGGACCATGTCGGCGTAGTGCTTGACCACGGCCTTGGCGGCCGCTTCATCGACAGCCCCCGGCGCTGCGGCGGCGGTGCTGGCGGCGGCAGGTGCCTGGGCTTGCGGTGCGGCGGCCTTGTCGTCCTTGCCTTCGCCGCAACCGGCGAGGGCGATGGCGATGGCCAGCAGACTGGCGGAGGCCAGAGGCATTCGAATCATTGTGGTTTCCTGCGTCGTGTGGTTGGACCAAGGGTGGACCGTGCGCCGTGGCACGCGAAACCGCCACATCATGCGAAAGATTTGCATTTGCTGTAAAGGGGCGGGCGCGCATTTCATGCAAACGCCCGTTCGCGGTGCACCGCCAAGGCCGGCGGGGCTTACAGGGCGGAAACCTGGTTGCGTTGCGCCTGTTTGAGGAAACTGGTCAGTTCGCGCGCGGACAACGGCTTGCTGTAGTGGTAGCCCTGACCCTCGTGGCAGCCCTGGGCGATGATGTAGCTCTCCTGCTCGGCGGTCTCGACGCCTTCGGCGATCACCTGCATGCCCAGGCTCTTGCCCAGCTGGATGATGGCGCGAACGATGGTGGCGTCGTCGTCATCGTCGAGCAGGTCCTGGACGAAGCTCTTGTCGATCTTGATCTTGTCCAGCGGCAGCGATTTCAGGTAGCTGAGCGAGGAATAGCCGGTGCCGAAGTCATCGATGGCGATCAAGGCGCCGGAGCGGCGCAGGCTCAGCAGGTGCTGGGCGGCGGTGCTGATGTCTTCCATCAGGCCGGTCTCGGTGACTTCCAGCTCCAGGCTGCGGGGTGGCAGGCGGTAGGCCTGCAGCAGGTTGTTGACCACCCGCGGCAGTTCGTTGTGGTGCAGTTGCACGGTGGACAGGTTGACCGCCATGCGCAGTTCGCTGAAGCCCTGGTCGTGCCATTCGCGCAGTTGCCGGCAGGCTTGGTCGAGCACCCATTCGCCGATGCTGATGATGCTGCCGTTCTGCTCGGCCAGGGGGATGAACTGGTCGGGCGGGACCATGCCCAGCTCCGGGTGCTGCCAGCGTAGCAGCGCCTCGACGCCGACCACGCGGTGGTCGCGGTAGCTGATCTGCGGCTGGTACACCAGGTACAGCTGGTTGCGCGGCAGGGCTTCGCGCAGGTCCTTTTCCAGCTCGCGACGGCGGCGCATCTCGCTGTCGACACTGGCGATGTAGAACTGGTAGCGGTTACGTGAGCGGGCCTTGGCCAGGGTCATGGTCTGCTCGGCTTTCTGCAGCAGCTTCTCGGTGCTGTCGCCGTCCTCGGGGAACAGGGTAATGCCGATGGTGGCGCGCAGGCGGATCTGCTGGTGGTCGAGGTCGAAGGGCGCCTCGAGGTCGTCGAGGATGCTCTGGGCCAGTTCGGCGGCTTCATAGGGCTGCTCGATGTTGGCCTGGACCAGGGCGAACTGGTCGCCCCCCAGCCGGGCCAGGGCGCCAAGGCGGCCGCTGTGGGCGCGCAGGCGGTCGGCCAGGGCCAGCAGCAGCTGGTCGCCGACCTGGTAGCTGAACTGCTCGTTGATGCCCTTGAAGTCGTCCAGGCCCACGCACAGCACGGCGACGCGGCGTTGCAGGCGGCCACCGTCGTCCAGGATCTTGTCCAGTTGCTGTTGCAACTGCTGGCGGTTGGGCAGGCCGGTGAGGAAGTCGTACTGGGCCATGCGCTGCAGGCTGTTCTCGGCCTCGTGGCGCAGGTGGGTGTTGCGTTCGATGGAGGCCAGCAGCTGGTTGGCGGTGTTGACCCAGAGGCCCAGCTCGTTGCGCTCGTGACCCTTGAGCTGCGGGATCTGGTGCTGGCTGGGGCGGTCGGGGTTTATCTGGGTCAGGTGGTCGATGATCTTCGACAGTGGCTTGGTCAGCAGCCAGTGGTACACCAGGTACAGCACCAGGCCCATGGCCAGTGCCCTGAGCACGCCGGAGATGAAGATGATCACGGCGTTGATCAGGAAGTCCTCGCCGTAGGAGGAGGTGTCGAGGGTGATGCTCAGGTCGCCGTAATACTCGCTGTACGGGCCGCGGCCGACCAGCTGCGTGGTGTAGGTGCGCTCCTGGCCGAGGATCAGGTCGGTCAGCCAGCGCATGGACATGTCCTGCAGCGGCCGGGATTTTTCCGCCAGCATGGTTTCGTTCGGGTGGCCGATGGAGGCCATGCGCACCGATTCGTCCTGGAACAGGCCTTCCATCACCTGCATGCCCATTTCCCGGTCGAGGCTGTACACCGCCTGGGTCGATGGGTCGCGGAACATGTCGAGGATGCGCTGGGCATCGTTGTTCACGGACTGGCGGGTCTTGTAGGCGTCATAGACGATCTGCGCACAGCTGAGTACGACGCCGACAGCCAGCGCCGAGAGCAGTACGACCCTCAGCAGCTTGACCGATAAGCTGTTTCGAAATTCCAGCTTCAATGGGGTTTCCTTAATCCATGCGCATGCCATTATTTTGCCATCAACCATGGCGGGAGACTATCGACCCGATACCCCGGCAGGCAACCCGTCCGTCGACGGAATTGCCCTTGGCTCTGTATCGGTCGAGCGGTCATGCGACTTGAGTGCGCTGCGTCAACTTTCCAGATGGTTGATGTTAGCGCGCTATGCGGGCTGAGCAAGAGCGCGGAGATGGGTTGCAAACAATTCTGTCAGGTATGCCGTTACCGAATGCGGCGACATCCCGCCAGGCAATAAAAAACCCGGCACTCAGGCCGGGTCTTTTGAATTCAAGGCGAATGATCAGGCCTTGAAGGTCTTGCCTTCGAACTGCTCGGCAACGAAGGTCCAGTTGACCAGGTTCCAGAACGCCTCGACGTACTTCGGACGCAGGTTGCGGTAGTCGATGTAGTAGGCGTGTTCCCAGACGTCGCAGGTCAGCAGCGGGGTGTCGCCGCTGGTCAGCGGGCAGCCGGCGCCGATGGTGCTGGCCAGGGCCAGGGAGCCGTCGGCCTTCTTCACCAGCCAGCCCCAGCCGGAGCCGAAGGTGCCGACCGAAGTCTTGGTGAACTCTTCCTTGAACTTGTCGAACGAACCGAAGGCGGCGTTGATGGCCTCGGCCAGGGCGCCGGTCGGCTGGCCGCCGCCGTTTGGCGACAGGCAGTTCCAGTAGAAGGTGTGGTTCCAGACTTGGGCTGCGTTGTTGAAGATGCCGCCCGAAGAGCTCTTGACGATCTCTTCCAGGGTCTTGCCTTCGAATTCGGTGCCTGGGACCAGGTTGTTCAGGTTCACGACATAGGTGTTGTGGTGCTTGTCGTGGTGAAACTCCAGGGTTTCCTTGGAGATGTGCGGCTGCAGGGCATCGTGGGCGTACGGCAGCGGCGGCAATTCAAAAGCCATGGTGGATCTCCTGATTCAGGTCTGTTTGCGGTTTGCGCCAGGCCTCACGGGTGGCCTGATGAGCGTCGGCGAGTTTGTACCCTTTGCGACGCAAGGGCAGGATCATAGCACCGGCCCGGGCGCTTAACCACGCAACATCTGTGGGGAATAGAGGTTCCAGAGCGGTTGGCCGGGCCCGACAGGCGGCCCCTTCCAGGCGATGTGCAATCCCTGTAGGAGCGGCCTTGCGCCGCGAAAGGGCCGCAAGGCGGCCCCGGCGATCTTTGCATGCACGCTGAAATCCTGGGGCCGCTACGCAGCCCTTTCCGGCCGGTCCGACGTCTCGGCAAGGCCGCTCCTACACAGGGGCGCGGTTCAGTTGAAAATGAGCTGCGCCGCCACCGCGAACATCATCACCGCCACCATCAGGTCGAGCATGCGCCAGGTCGCCGGGCGTGCCAGCCACGGCGCCAGCCAGGCGGCGCCGATCGCCAGGGTCGAGAACCACACCAGCGAGGCACTGGCGGCGCCGGCCACGTAGGCGCCGGGCACGGTCTGCTGTGCGCCGAGGGAGCCGATCAGCAGCACGGTGTCCAGGTACACATGGGGGTTGAGCAGGGTCACCGCCAGCGCGCTCAGCAGCACCGCGCGGCGCGAGCGCACACCCTGGCCTTGCTGGTGCTGCAGGCTTTGCTTGGAAAACGCGCTGCGCAGGGCCTTGGCGCCGTACCAGATGAGGAACACCGCGCCACCCCAGCGCGCCACGGCCAGCAGCGTGGGGTTGTGCGCCAGCACCGTGGCCAGGCCGAACACGCCGGCGGCGACCAGCAGCGCGTCGCAGACCACGCACAGCGCCGCCACCGGCAGGTGATGCTCGCGGCGCAGGCTCTGCGCCAGGACGAAGGCGTTCTGCGCGCCGATGGCCATGATCAGGCCGAAGGCCACCAGCATGCCGTTGAGATAGCTTTGCCACATAGCGGGAACACTCCACGGGCACCGATGCAAGCATCGGCACGGATCAACAAGAAAGATGTGGCTATTGTCAGGGCTGCAGCTGTATAAGAAAAACAAATAGAGCTGATCAGTCATTAGAGAAATCGATGTTCGACTACAAGCTGCTCGCCGCCCTCGCCGCGGTGATCGAACAAGGCGGTTTCGAACGCGCCGCCCAGGTGCTGGGGTTGTCGCAATCGGCCATCTCGCAACGCATCAAGCTGCTCGAAGCGCGGGTCGGCCAGCCGGTGCTGGTGCGCGCCACGCCACCGAGCCCGACCGAGGTCGGCCGGCAGTTGCTCAACCATGTGCAGCAGGTGCGCCTGCTCGAGCGCGACCTGCAGCGCCAGGTGCCGGCGCTGGACGAGGAAGGCATGCCCGAGCGCCTGCGCATCGCCCTCAACGCCGACAGCCTGGCGACCTGGTGGGCCGGTGCGGTGGGGGCCTTCTGCGCGCAGCAGCAGGTCTTGCTTGACCTGGTGGTCGAGGACCAGGAGGTCGGCCTCAAGCGCATGCGTGCCGGCGAGGTTGCGGCCTGCCTGTGCGGCAGCGAACGTCCCGTGGCTGGGGCGCGCAGCCTGCCGCTGGGGTCGATGCGCTATCGAGCGCTGGCCAGTCCCGCGTTCATGGCGCGCTACTTCCCCCAGGGTTTCGCGGTCGAGCGGTTGGCCCGTGCCCCGGCAATCGTGTTCGGGCCGGACGATTTTCTCCAGCATCGCTACCTGGCGTCGCTAGGCGTGCAGGAAGGTTTCCTGCATCACCTATGTCCCTCGTCCGAAGGTTTCCTGCGCATGACCGAGGCCGGCCTGGGCTGGGGGCTGGTGCCGGAGCGGCAGGTTGCCGAGCAGCTGGCCCGTGGTGAGCTGGTGGAAATCTGCGCCGATACTCCCATCGATGTACCGCTGTACTGGCATCATTGGCGCAACGGCGGGCAGTTGCTCGCCCAGCTGACCGACCACCTGCGCCATTCGGCGCGGCAGTGGCTGGTGCCCTTGTAGGCACATCGGGCGTCAGTTGCATCCGAAATCTGGCAAGGCGGAGTCTTACATGCGAATTCTGGTCACCGGCGCGAGCGGCTTCATTGGCGGGCGCTTTGCGCGTTTCGCCCTGGAGCAGGGCCTGGAGGTGCGGGTCAATGGTCGGCGGGCAGAGGGCGTGGAGCACCTGGTCAAGCGCGGGGCGCAGTTCATCCCGGGCGACCTGGGCGACGCCGAATTGGCCCGGCGCCTGTGCCAGGGTGTGGATGCGGTGGTGCATTGCGCTGGCGCCGTGGGCACCTGGGGCCGCTACCAGGACTTCCACCAGGGCAACGTGGTGTTGACCGAGAACGTGGTCGAGGGCTGCATCAAGGAGCATGTGCGGCGCCTGGTGCACCTGTCGTCGCCGTCGATCTACTTCACCGGCCGGTCACGCCTGGATATCCGCGAGGACCAGGTACCGCGCCGCTTCCATGACCATTACGCACTGACCAAGCACCTGGCCGAGCAGAAAGTGTTCGGCGCCCAGGAGTTCGGCCTGGAAGTGCTGGCGCTGCGACCGCGTTTCGTCACCGGGGCCGGCGACGCAAGCATCTTCCCGCGGCTGATGCGCATGCAGGCCAAGGGGCGCGTGGCGATCATCGGCAATGGCCTGAACAAGGTCGATTTCACCAGTGTGCACAACCTCAACGAAGCGCTGCTCAGTGCGTTGTTCGCCGAGGAGCAGGCACTTGGCCAGGCCTACAACATCAGCAACGGCCAGCCCTTGCCGCTGTGGGACGTGGTCAACTACGTGATGCGCCGCATGCAGCTGCCGCAGGTCACCCGCTACCGCTCCCCCGGCCTGGCCTATGGCCTGGCGGCGCTCAACGAGGCCGCCTGCCTGCTTTGGCCCGGGCGTCCGCAGCCGACCCTCAGCCGCACGGCGGTGCAGGTGATGAGCAGCGATTTCACCCTCGATATCGGCCGCGCCCGGCAGTACCTGGACTACCGACCCCAGGCCGATGTGTGGTCCGCGCTGGATGAATTCTGTGCCTGGTGGCAGGCGCAGGCGGGACAACGCTGAACCTGTGGGCGGGATGATGGTCATCAGTGCGCCGCCCAGGCGGTTTATACTCATGTCTCTTTGCTACCACCGCGGTTGAATGCACCCATGCGTAACGACGCCCACGACGATTTTGACGATGTGCCCACCTTGCGTGCCGGCACCCCCGACGACGATGAACTGCTGCCCGCCCATGTGGCCCGCAGCCGCCAGAAGGCGGCGCGCCCACGCAGCAATGGCCCGCTGTGGGCCTTGCTCGGTGCCTCGTTCATCGCCCTGGGCGGGCTTGGCTGGTGGAGCTTCCAGCAGATCACCCTGATGGAGCAGCAACTGGTGGCGACCCAGGAGAGCTTTGCCCGCATCAGCGAAGAAGCGGCCGGGCGCCTGCAGGCGATCAGTGGCAAGGTCGATGCCAGCGAGTCCAGCAACAGCACCGGCAGCGAGGCGTTGAAGCTGCAGATTCGCCAGTTGCAGGCCTCGCTGGCGGAGCAGGGCAAGCAGCAGCAGGGCGTCGCCGGGCAGGCCGGGGACTTGGGCAAGCGTCTGGAGCAGGTGCTGGCCGACACCCGCGAGCAGCAGAAGGCGGTGACCGAGTTGCAGGGCCAGTTGCAGGCGCAGCTCAAGGCGGTCAACGCGGAGCTTGCGGCGCTCAAGTCGGGCCAGGTGGATGGCGGCAAGCTGGATGGTCAGCTCAAGAGCCTGAGCAATGAAGTGGCGGCGCTGAAGAAACAGGGCAACCCGAGCGCGGCCATCGAGAGCCTGGAGCAGGATGTGCTGGTGCTCAAGAGCCAGGTGGACAACCGCCCGGCCACATCGGCCGGCGGTGCCTCGGTACAGGAGTTCGATGCCTTCCGCGGGCAGGTGACGCGCAATATCAGCACCCTGCAGAGCCAGATCCAGAACCTGCAGCAGCAGATCAACGCCCGGCCCTGAGTCCTTGGACTATCGCTGGGCAAGCCCGCTGCCACGACGACGAACCTGCCCTACGTTCGCTTCACTCACATCCGTGGATAGTCGATGTAGCCCACGGCCCCCTTGGCGTAGAAGGTTTCCGGACGCGGCGCATTGAGCGGCGCGTCGGCGGCCAGGCGCGCGGGCAGGTCGGGGTTGGCGATGAACGGGATGCCGAAGGCCACCGCATCGGCCTTGCCGCTGGCCAGGGCAGCGTTGGCGCTGGCCTTGTCGAAGCGCTCGTTGACGATATACGGGCCAGCGAACGCCGCCTTGATCAGTGGGCCGATGCTGTCGTCGCCTTCCTTCTCCCGCGAGCAGATGAAGGCGATGCCACGCTTGCCCAGCTCCCGTGCCACGTAGGTGAAGGTCTCGGCACGGTCGGCGTCGCCCATGTCGTGGGCATCGGCCCGTGGCGCCAGGTGCACGCCCACGCGGCCCGGGCCCCATACCTCGATGGCGGCGTCGGTAACTTCCAGCAGCAACCGCGCGCGGTTCTCCAGCGAGCCGCCATAGCGGTCGGTGCGCTGGTTGGTGCTGCTCTGCAGGAACTGGTCGAGCAGGTAGCCATTGGCGCCGTGGATCTCCACGCCGTCGAAGCCGGCGGCCTTGGCGTTCTCGGCGCCGCTGCGATAGGCCTCGACGATGTCGGCGATCTCTTCGGTTTCCAGGGCTCGTGGGGTCGGATAGTCGCTCAATGGGCGCACCAGGCTGACATGGCCCTTGGGCTGGATCGCGCTGGGGGCCACCGGCAGCTCGCCGTTCAGGTACGACGGGTGGGAGATGCGCCCGACATGCCACAGTTGCAAGAAGATCCGCCCACCGGCGCCGTGGATGGCCTTGGTCACGTTGTGCCAGCCACGCACCTGCTGGTCGTTCCAGATTCCCGGGGTATCCGGATAGCCGACGCCCATCGGCGTGACCGAGGTCGCTTCGCTGAGAATCAGGCCGGCGCTGGCGCGCTGTACGTAGTACTCGGCCATCAGCGCGTTGGGCACGCGGCCTTCGTCGGCGCGGCAGCGGGTCAGCGGGGCCATGATGATGCGGTTGGGCAGTTCCAGGTCGCCCAGCGTGATCGGGTCGAACAGCGTAGTCATATGCGAAGCCTCGCGTGGATCAGGTCAGAGCTCTTGGCTCATTTGCTCGAGGAACGCCTTGATGGTCGCCTCGTTGCGTTTGAAGAAATGCCACTGGCCGATCTTCTGGCTGCTGATCAGACCGGCGCGCTGCAGGGTGGACAGGTGGGCGGAGACGGTCGACTGCGACAGGCCGCAGCGTTGGTCGATCTGCCCGGCACACACACCGTGCTCGGTGCTGTGGTGCTGGTCGGGAAACTGCGCGGCCGGATCTTTCAGCCAGTTGAGGATGTCTCGCCGGACCGGGTGGGCCAGGGCTTTTATGATTTCGTCGAGATCGAGGGGCATGGTTGGCTCGTGGTGTGTAGCGGTATATCGCGATGGAGCGAAATATAAATCGCTGCATCGCGATATACAAATATGAAAGGGTTCTGAGGCAAGCGTCATTGGCTATATCGGTTCATGACGATATGGGGGTGGGCGGTGCTAGACTGGCGCCATGAACTACCTCGCGCACCTTCACCTGGGCGGCCCGGCGCCGCAACAACTGCTCGGCAGCCTGTATGGCGACTTCGTCAAGGGCACGCTGGAGGGACGTTTTCCGCCGGCGCTGGAGGCTTCGATCCGGCTGCACCGGCACATCGACAGCTACACCGACAGCCACCCGCTGGTGCTGGCGGCGCTGGCGCGTTTCCCGCGCGAGCGGCGGCGCTTCGCCGGGATCGTGCTGGATGTGTTCTTCGATCATTGCCTGGCCAGGCACTGGGGGGAGTACGCGGAGCAGCCGCTGGTACAGTTCACCGGTAACTTCTACAAGGTGCTGCTGGCTGAACCGCAGCTGCCGGGCCGGCTGGCACGGATCGCGCCGTTCATGGCGGCGGATGACTGGCTGGGGGCCTATGGCGACTTCGCCACCCTGGAGCAGGTGTTTGGCGGCATTGCCCGGCGCTTGTCACGGCCCGAGGGGATGGACGGGGTGATGGGGGAGCTGGAGCGTCTGTATGAGCCTTTGTTGGCGGATTTTCGTGAGTTCTATCCGCAACTGCAGGCGTTTGCGGTAGCGCGAAGAGTGGCAGGCAGTTGATGCTCTCCTGCCTGTGCTGGCCTCTTCGCGGGTAAACAGCTCCCACAGGTACAGTGCACTAGTTGAAGCTGGCGTTGCCCTTGTGGGAGCGGGTTTACCCGCGAAGAGGCCGGCACAGCTGACGTCAACTGTTCAGGCCGCCTTGGCCAGGCGGCGCGGCTCGACTTCCACGATGCCGAACAATGCCTGGCGCACCGCCTGCTGCGCCTGGAACGCCAGCGCCGCGCGTTCCTGGCCTTCGCTGCCAATCGGAGGCAACAGGTGGATCACCACCTCGCCCCGGTCGTGGCCAAAGATCCGCATCAGATGGGACACCAGGTCGTCCTCGCCAATGAACGGCGCGATCGAATCGGCTTGACCCGCGCGCAGATACTGGATCGCCACCGGCTGCAGCGGCGTGCCCTGATCGATGGCCCCGGCGAGTAGACGTCCATGGAAGGTACGCAGGGTGCGACCGTCGGTGGTGGTGCCTTCCGGGAAGATCAGCAGGGGGCGTTGCTCGCCCAGCTGTTCGCTGATCTGCTGGCGCAGGCGTTGGGCATCGCCACCGCCACGGCGGATGAACAACGTACCGGCTTTTTCGGCCAACCAGCCGGCCACCGGCCAGTGGCGGACCTCGGCCTTGGACAGGAACGACAGCGGTGTGAGCATGCCGAGCAGCGGGATATCGGTCCACGATACATGATTGCAGACCCAGAGCATTGGCCGTTGTGGCAGTTCACCCCTGACCTTTACGTCGAAGGGCAGGGCGGCAACCAGGCGGCCCATGAACAGGCGTGTCCAGCGCTGGCGGTGTTCGATCGAGGCCTTCAGGCCCAGGCGTTCGCCCAGGGCGATGATGCTGGCCATTGCCAGCCCCAGGGCCAGCACCAGGAACAGCCGCAATAGGCGGGCAGCGGCCCGCAGGCGCAGCATCAGACCGCCGCCTTGAAGTGACGGGCGTAGCGCGGGCAGAGGTCGTCGCGCTTGAGCAGGATGAACACGTCGGCGACCTGGAAGTCCTCGTCCCAGCAAGGCTCGCCGCAGATCTTCGCGCCCAGGCGCATGTAGGCCTTGAGCAGCGGCGGCATCTCGGCGATGACGTTGTTCGGCAACGGCAGGCTGGGCAACGGGTTCTTCGGTTCGGCGCGTAGGTGTTCGGTGCACAGGTAGCGTTCACGCAGGCGCTGCATGATCGCGTGGGCTTGTACGCCGCCGTCCTGCATGGGGATGCTGGCGCAGCCCATCAGGTAGCTGTAGCGGCCTTCGTTGAGCACTTCGGCCAGCTCGCTCCAGAGCACGGCGATGGTGCCGCCGTTGCGGTAGGCCGGGTCGACGCAGGTGCGGCCCAGTTCGAGGATCGGGCCCTGAAGCTGCAACAGCCCGTGCAGGCTGAATTCTTCTTCGCTGTAGAAGCGGCCCAGGCTGCTGGCGGCCTGGTGGTCGAGCAGGCGGGTGGTGGCGACCAGTTGGCCGGTGGCCAGGTCGCGCACGCCGATGTGGCGGCAGTGGATGTCGTAGTCGTCCATGTCCAGGCCGTGTTCGGCGCCCTTGAGCTTGGCCTTGAATTCGGCGCTGAACACCTTGAAGCGCAGGGCCTGTGCTTCCTGCAGGGCCGCGGCGCCGACCAGGCGTTCGGCTTGCAGACGGCGTTCAGTGCTGTTGTCGCCAGAGCGAGCGATCCGAGTCATTGCGAGTCTCCATAAGCCAGCCAAAGGGTTGCGGCCGGTCGGCTTTGTTGTGCAAAGTCAGCCTAGGTACGCCCGGTGTCACCCCTGTGAATCTTTGGTGATGCTTGCGTGACACCCCTACAAGGAGCTTGCGATGGCCTGGTTGCAACGACTCAACGACCCCTTGCGCCACCCACTGGCGGCGACCTTGGGCGAAACCTATGCGGCGGTGCTTGAACGCCTGGGCGCCGTCGCGCCGTTCGAGCTGGCGGTGCTGGGCGGGCGGGCCATGGCCACGCCGGGCCTGGCCTTCCTGCTCGGTTACCAGGCGGCGCTGCGCGTGCTCTGGCCCAGCGCCCCCGCCAGCCTGGGGGCGTTGTGCGCCACCGAGCGGCGCAGCGTGCGCCCGGCGGACATGCACACCCGCCTCGATGGTTTGCGCCTGACCGGCAGCAAGGACTTCGTCACCGCCGGGCTGGACGCTGAATGGTTGTTGGTGGCGGCGCGCCATGAAGGGCCGGGCGAGGCGCCGCGGTTGCAACTGGCGGTGGTCTATCCGGGGGAGCCGGGTGTCAGCCTCGAGGCCTTGCCGACCCTGCCGTTGATGCCCGAAGTCGGCCATGGCCGGCTGCAGCTCAAGGAGGCGGCGTGCGAGTTGCTTGCCGGCGATGGCTGGGACGCCTACGTCAAACCGTTCCGTTCCCTTGAAGACCTTTATGTGCTCGCCGCGCTGGTGGCCTGGCTGCATGGCGTCGCCCAGGAATGCGCCTGGCCGCAGGACCTGCGGCTGCGGTTGATCGCGCTGCTGGCCGGTTGTGCCGAGGGCAGCCGGCAATGCCCGGACAGCGTGGCCTGCCACTTGCTGCTGGGTGGCCTGTTTGCCCAGTTCCAGGGCTTGCGGAGCGAGATCGACCAGGCGTTGGCCGCAGGGCCCGAGCACTGGGCGCAATTGTGGCTGCGCGACCAGGGCCTGCTGGCGCTGGCTGGCGCGGCCCGTGACAAGCGCCTGGCCAAGGCCTGGAGTGCCGCCGGATTGTCATGAAAGCCTGAGAAATTGGGGGCACCTTTGAACCTGGGCCGCCGTGCGCCCGATCGCGGGACCTGTGGGAGCGGGCTTGCCCCGCGATGGGCGCACAGCAGCCCTCTGCAGGTTGCTCCCCATGAAGGCACTATTGCTTGCCCTGGCCATGACCGCAGGCCCGGCCTTGGCCGAAGACTGGCCCACAGCGCAGTGGCCAGTCGATAACGCTGTCATCGACTGGCAAGCCGTCGACTCCTACGCCTTCGCGCCACGCGCTGCCGAACGCGGCGGCATTCGTACCGACGCACTGTTGATCATTCGCGATGGTCGTATTCTCCATGAGCGCTACGTTGAGCCAACCCGTGCCGACACACCGCACCTGACCTGGTCAGTCAGCAAGAGCGTGCTGGCCACGGTCATGGGCGTGGCCTACGGTGAGGGGCGCTTCAAACTCGACGAACCGGCCGTGCGCTACTACCCGGCCCTGCAGCAGCATCCCGGGCTGCGCCTGGCCCACCTGTTGCACTGGGCCAGTGGCCTGGCCTGGCAAGAGGACTACGAATATGCACCCTTGAAGTCGTCGGTGGTGGCCATGCTCTATACCCGTGGCCGCACCGACATGGCGGCCTACACGGCGGCAATGCCCGCCGCCAGTGCGCCCGGCACGCATTTCGCCTATTCCAGCGGCGACAGCAACCTGCTCGCCGCCAGCCTGCGCGGCATGCTCGACCCCGCGGGCTATGCCGACTACCCCTGGCAGGCCCTGTTCACCCCGCTGGGGATCGACAGCGCGGTCTGGGAGCGGGATGGCGCGGGTACCTATGTCGGTTCTTCCTATCTCTATCTCGATGCCCGCGACCTGGCGCGCATCGGCCTGCTGATGCAGCGCGACGGACGCTGGCGCGAGGGCCAGTTGCTACCAGCTGATTGGGTGGCGTTCAACCGCACCCTGTTCAGCGCCGCCCAGCCGGTGCCGGGCGAAGCCAACCCCGGCGGTCATTGGTGGCTCAACCAGCCGCTGCCCGGGCAGTCGGCGCCGTGGCCGGATGCGCCAGCGGACACCTTCGCCGCGCTCGGCCATTGGGGCCAGGCGCTCTATGTGCTGCCCTCGCGCAAGCTGGTGATCGTGCGCTACGCCGATGACCGCGACGCCAGCTTCAGCCACAACGAACTGCTCAAGCGGGTGCTGGCCGCCGTGGCCGGGGAGGGCGCATGAAGCGGGTCGTGCTCGTGCTGTTGCTGGCCGGGTTGGCCTGGGCCTGGCATGAGCGCCGGGCGCTGGCGGACTTCCCGGGCATTCTCTCGGCCTATTCGGCGAAGGAGTATTGTTCGTGCCGCTTCGTCATGGGCTTCGCTGAAACCTACTGCCGAGGCTATGTACAGCAGTACCTGCCCTTGAGCCTGCTGGAGGAGGACGGCGCCCGGCGCCTGGTCACCGCCGAAGGACTGGGGCGGCGCAACCAGGCCGCCTGGCAGGGCATGCGCGAGGGCTGCCGCTTGCTGCCGTGAGACCGTGCGGGTAAGGTTGACGGCCTTGATTTACAGGATTTCACATGTTCAAGCCGTCCCGCCTGCTGCCCGCCCTCCTGCTCGCCCTGTGCCTGCCCGCTCACGCCAACTGGCACCTGGACGGCGAGTCCTCGCGCCTGTCCTTCGTCACCGGCAAGAACGGCAATATCGCCGAGGTCAACCGATTCCTGGTGCTGCACGGCAAGGTCGACCGCAAGGGCGCGGCCGAAGTGAGCATCGAGATGGACTCGATCAGCAGCGGTATCCCGCTGCGCGACGAGCGCATGCGCGACAACCTGTTCGCCTTCGAGCAGTTCCCCGAGGCCACGGTACAGGCGCAGATCGACCTGCGTCCGATCAACGACCTGGCCAATGGCGCGCAGCTGGAGCTGCGCCTGCCGGTCAGCGTCACCCTGCATGGCCAGACCCGCAGCTACAACACCCTGCTGCTGGCCACGCGCCTGGACGAGCGACGATTCCAGGTGGTGACCCTCGAGCCGCTGATCCTGCGCGCCTCTGACTTCGGCTTGCTGCCGGGTCTGGAAAACCTGCGCAAGCTGGCCGGGCTCAAGTCGATCAATCCCTCGGTGCCGGTGAGCGCGGTGCTGATCTTCACTGCCCGCTGACATGCCGGGGCCGGTCTTCCCCTGGCGGGATGGCAACCAGTTCGAACTGCTGATCGACGGCCCCGAGTTCTTTCCGCGCATGCTGCTGGCGATCGTGCGCGCCGAGTTCCAGGTCGACCTGGAGCTGTACCTGGTCGAGGGCGGCGCCTGCGCCGAAGCGGTGGTCGAGGCCCTGGAGCAGGCGGCGCGACGCGGCGTACGGGTGCGCTGCCTGTTCGACGACTACGGCTCGCTGGCCTTCCCCACGGCCCTGCGCGAGCGTCTGCTGGCGGCGGGCGTCTACCTGCGCTGGTACAACCGCCTGCGCTGGCGCCGGGGTTTGCGCAACCTCTATCGTGATCATCGCAAGCTGCTGCTGGTGGATGAGCGGCTGGCGGTGGTCGGCGGCACCGGGGTCACCGATGAATTCTGGACGCCGGGCGAGGAGGCCAGCGAATGGCATGAGGTGATGGTGCGCATGCAGGGGCCGATCGTCACTGACTGGCAGCTGTTGTTCGATCGACAGTGGCACGCCAACCAGCGCCGCACCGCCTGGCGTCCGCCCGAGGGCTTCGGCCTGCCGCGCCTGCCCCAGGTCCCGGCTCAGGGCCAGGGCATGGGTCGGGTGGCCTACGCCGACGCCCGCCAGCACAAGGACATCCTGCATGCGCTGGTGCGCGCCCTGAACAGCGGCCAGCGCCGTATCTGGCTGGCCACGCCTTACTTTCTACCGACCTTCAGCGTGCGCCGCTCCCTGCGCCGCGCTGCGCAGAAGGGCCTCGATGTGCGACTGCTGTTGACCGGCCCGCGCACCGATCATCCGGCGGTGCGCTATGCCGGGCACCGCTACTATCCGCGACTGCTGCGCGCCGGGGTGCGGATCTTCGAGTACCAGCCGTGCTTCCTGCACCTGAAGATGGTGCTGGTGGATGACTGGGTCAGCGTGGGGTCGTGCAATTTCGATCACTGGAACCTGCGCTTCAACCTCGAAGCCAACGTCGAGGCCCTCGACCCGCCGCTGACTGCCGCGGTGGCCGCCAGCTTCGAGCGCGACTTCGCCCAGAGCCTGGAAGTCGATCTGGCGCGCTGGCATGCGCGGCCGTTGTGGCGGCGGGTGCAGCAGCGCCTGTGGGGCTGGCTCGACCGGGTGGTGGCCAACCTGTTGGATCGCCGAAACTAGCGTCGTATATCGCCTTCTGGCAAAGCGGACTATCGTGCAGGGACTGTTCCCAGACAACCGAAGGAGTGGATGCGATGACGGCGAAGAAGATTCTCATGCTGGTGGGCGATTACGTCGAGGACTACGAGGTCATGGTGCCATTCCAGGCCCTGGCCATGGTCGGCCATACCGTCCATGCCGTGTGCCCGGAGAAGATTGCCGGGCAGACGGTGCGCACGGCGATCCACGATTTCGAGGGCGAGCAGACCTACAGCGAGAAGCCGGGACACAATTTCGCCCTGAACTACGACTTCGTCCAGGTGCGCGCCGAAAGCTACGACGCGTTGCTGATTCCCGGTGGCCGCGCCCCAGAGTACCTGCGCCTGAACGACAAGGTGCTGGAGCTGGTCAAGGCCTTCGACCAGGCTGGTAAGCCGATCGCGGCGGTGTGCCATGGGGCCCAGTTGCTGGCGGCGGCAGGTGTGCTCGAAGGGCGTGAGTGCAGCGCGTATCCCGCCTGTGCACCCGAGGTACGGCTGGCGGGTGGGCGGTTCATCGATATCGCGGTGGACCAGGCCCACGTGGATGGCAACTTGGTTACCGCGCCGGCCTGGCCTGCGCATCCGGCGTGGCTGGCGGCGTTCTTGAAAGTGCTGGGCACCCGTATCTCCTGACTGACACGCTGAACTGTAGGAGCGGCCTCGTGCCGCGAAAGGGCCGCAAAGCGGCCCCAGGATTTCAGCGTGCATGCAAAGATCGCCGGGGCCGCTTTGCGGCCCATTCGCGGCACGAGGCCGCTCCTACAGGGATCGAGCACTTGTAGCGGTCATGGAGAAATACCTGTCGCGCAGGGGAAAGGCCGCAGGGCAGGGTGGGTGCTAGGGTGGACCTCAGTCATAGCCATCGACAGGACGACCGCCCCGCATGGAAATCCGCTTGCTCCATGGCGCCGCCATCGCGCCTTACATCGATGATCTCGCGCACCTGCGTCTGACGCTGTTTCGCGAGTTTCCCTATCTCCTGGACAGCTCCCTGAGCCACCAGGCCGATTACCTGGCCAGCTACGCCGAGTCCGGCCGCAGCCTGGTGGTGCTGGCGCTGGACGGCGACCAGGTGGTGGGCGCCGCCACCGGCCTGCCGCTGGTGGATGTCGATCCCGAGTTGCAGCAACCGTTCCTCGCCCAGGGGCGCGACCCGGCCTCGGTCTACTACTTCGGCGAGTCGGTGCTTTTGCCGGCGTACCGTGGACAGGGACTTGGCGTGCGCTTTTTCATCGAGCGCGAGTCCTATGCGCACAAACTGGCCGAGTTCGACTGCTGCGCGTTCTGTGCGGTGGAGCGCCCCTCCGGACACCCACGGCGTCCGGCGGACTACAAGCCATTGCAGGGCTTCTGGCGCAACCGCGGCTTTCTGCATGAGCCGTCGCTGCGTACCGCCTACCGTTGGCGGGACCTCGACGAGCAGGCGCAGTCGGCGAAGATCATGTCGTTCTGGCTCAAGGCGCTGCCTGCTTGACAATCGAGGGCTGTGAAACGACAACGGCCCCATCGAGGGACAAGCCCGGCCCCCACACGTCAGCGTGGGAGCGGGCTTGCCCCGCGATGGGGCCGCCGCTGTTACAGCAGGAGGCTTACTTTACTTCAACCGCCAGGCTCTCGGCGATCTTGCCCTGCCACAGCGCGGGACCGGTGATGTGCACCGACTCGCCCTTGCTGTCCACCGCGACGGTGACCGGCATGTCCTTCACTTCGAACTCGTAGATCGCTTCCATGCCCAGCTCGGCGAAGGCCAGGACCTTCGACTTGCGGATGGCCTGGGCTACCAGGTAGGCGGCGCCGCCGACGGCCATCAGGTACACGGCCTTGTTGTCCTTGATCGCCTCGATGGCGGTCGGGCCGCGCTCGGACTTGCCGATCATGCCCAGCAGACCGGTCTGCTCGAGGATCTGGCGGGTGAACTTGTCCATGCGGGTTGCGGTGGTCGGACCGGCCGGGCCCACCACTTCGTCACCGACCGGGTCGACCGGGCCGACGTAGTAGATGAAGCGGCCCTTGAGGTCGACCGGCAGCTCTTCGCCGCGGTTGAGCATCTCGACCATGCGCTTGTGCGCGGCGTCGCGACCGGTGAGCATCTTGCCGTTGAGCAGGATGGTCTCGCCCGGCTTCCAGCTGGCGACTTCTTCCGGGGTGATGTCGTCGAGGTTGACGCGACGGGCGCTCGGGCCGGCTTCCCAGACGATTTCCGGGTAGGCGTCCAGCGACGGCGCTTCCAGCTCGGCCGGGCCGGAACCGTCGAGCACGAAGTGGGCGTGACGGGTGGCGGCGCAGTTGGGGATCATGCACACCGGCAGCGACGCGGCGTGGGTCGGATAGTCCATGATCTTGACGTCGAGCACGGTGGTCAGGCCGCCCAGGCCCTGGGCGCCGATGCCCAGCTGGTTGACCTTGTCGAACAGCTCCAGGCGGATTTCCTCGAGGCGGTTCTGCGGGCCACGGGCCTTCAGCTCATGGATGTCGATGGATTCCATCAACACTTCCTTGGCCATGACCGCGGCTTTTTCGGCGGTGCCGCCGATGCCGATGCCGAGCATGCCAGGCGGGCACCAGCCGGCGCCCATGGTCGGGACGGTCTTCAGCACCCAGTCGACGATCGAGTCGGACGGGTTGAGCATGGCCATCTTCGACTTGTTCTCCGAGCCGCCGCCCTTGGCTGCGACATCGACCTCGACCTTGTCGCCAGGGACGATCGAGTAGTGGATCACGGCCGGGGTGTTGTCCTTGGTGTTCTTGCGGGCACCGGCCGGGTCGGCCAGGATCGAGGCGCGCAGGACGTTCTCGGGCAGGTTGTAGGCGCGGCGCACACCTTCGTTGATCATGTCGTCGACGCTCAGGGTGGCGCCGTCCCAGCGTACGTCCATGCCGACGCGGATGAATACGGTGACGATACCGGTGTCCTGGCAGATCGGGCGGTGGCCGGTGGCGCACATGCGCGAGTTGATCAGGATCTGGGCGATCGAGTCACGCGCGGCTGGCGACTCTTCACGCAGGTAGGCTTCGTGCATCGCCTGGATGAAGTCGACGGGGTGGTAGTACGAGATGAATTGCAGGGCGTCGGCGACGCTCTGAATCAGGTCGTCTTGCTTGATCACGGTCATGCAGCGCGCTCCTCTTAAAGACGGGAACATTCGAAAAGGCATTCCGACAATGCACACCTGTATGTCAGGAACGCCTGGCAAGGCGCCGGCTGGTCGGGCCGGCACAAAAAGGCGCGGCAGTATACCGTGCCGCGCCTTCGGAAACACCTGCACGTGGTCTGGACCAAGGTCGGCAGGGAAAGGGCATCCTTTTTGCTGATGACGTGAGCGTTGCAATGCAGTTCAATGAGATCAGCGTAATGTTGACCGGGGCTGCCTTGCGGCCCTTCGCGGGTAAACCCGCTCCCACAGGGCCATGCATTTCCCCTGTGGGAGCGGGTTTACCCGCGAAGGGCCGCAGAGCGGCCCCAATCGCTTGTACTTGGAGATGAACTGACATGCCAGAAGTTTGCGTGGGCGAGCGCCGCTGGGCGGTGCCGGCCGGCAGCAACCTGCTCGATGCGCTCAACGACGCCGGTTGCACCGTGCCCTACAGCTGCCGCGCCGGTAGCTGCCACGCCTGCCTGGTGCGCTGCCTGGAGGGTGTCCCCACCGACGCGAAACCCGAGGCATTGGCGGCGGACAAGCGTGAGCAGGGCTGGCGCCTGGCCTGCCAGTGCGCGGTCGCCAGTGACTTGCGGGTGGCGCTGTTCGACCCCCGAAACGATGGCCTGCCGGCCACGGTGATCGGCCTGGACTGGTTCGCCGATGTGCTGCGCCTGAGGCTGCAACCGGAGCGGCCATTGCGCTACCAGGCCGGGCAACACCTGGTGTTGTGGAGCGGCAGCGTTGCGCGGCCCTATTCGC
Source organism: Pseudomonas sp. RtIB026 (assembly GCF_016861355.2). NCBI lineage: Bacteria > Pseudomonadati > Pseudomonadota > Gammaproteobacteria > Pseudomonadales > Pseudomonadaceae > Pseudomonas > Pseudomonas sp. RtIB026. Next base: position 1,869,884 of record NZ_AP023348.2, read on the forward strand.
TGGCGAGCCTGCCGGGCGAGGACGACTTCCTCGAGTTTCACCTGGATTGCCACCGTCCCGGAGCGTTCTGCGACCAGGCAAGGCAGCTTCGCCTGGGGGATGTGCTGAGGCTCGGCGAACTGCGCGGCGGTGCGTTGCACTATGACCCGGACTGGCAGGCGCGGCCGCTCTGGCTGCTGGCGGCGGGCACCGGGCTGGCACCGTTGTGGGGCATCCTGCGCGAGGCGTTGCGACAGGGGCACCAGGGGGAAATTCGGGTGCTGCACGTGGCACACACCGCTGAGGGGCACTATCTGGCGCAGTCGTTACAGGCGCTGGACGGAGTGACGGTCGAATGGGTGTTGGCGGCGCAGCTGGATGAAGCGCTGGCTGGGTTGAAACTGATATCGCGTCAGACCATGGCGCTGGTGTGCGGGTCGCCTGAGAGCGTGGAGCGCTTTGCCCGACGGCTGTTCATTGCCGGGGTGCCACGTAATCAGATATTTGCGGACGTATTTACCGAGCATGTTTGAGGGCTGAAAAGCATCGCGGGGCAAGCCCGCTCCCACAAGTGCCGAGGGGATCGGCGTGGGAGCGGGCTTGCCCCGCGATAGGGACTGCCGAGGGATCAACCAACCAGCGGATCACCCACGTGCAGGATCTTCATGCCATTGGTGCCACCGATGGTGTGGTAGCTGTCGCCCTTGGTCAGGATCACCCAGTCACCTTGTTCGACCAGGCCGCGCTTGAGCAGCTCGTCGACCGCCGCTTGGCTCACCTTGTCGGCCGGCAGCGAGGCCGGGTCGAAGGCAATCGGGTAGACGCCGCGGAACATGTTGGCACGGGCCTGGGTGGCGCGGTGCGGCGACAGGGCGAAGATCGGCACGTGCGAACGCAGGCGCGACATGATCAGCGGGGTGTAGCCACTTTCGGTGAGGGCAATGATCGCCTTGACGCCGGGGAAGTGGTTGGCGGTGTACATCGCCGCCAGGGCGATGGACTCGTCGCAGCGCTCGAAGGTGGTGTGCAGGCGGTGGCTGGACTTCTGGCTGGTCGGGTGCTTCTCGGCGCCCGAGCAGATACGGGCCATGGCCTGCACGGCTTCGATCGGGTAGCTGCCGGCGGCGCTTTCGGCCGACAGCATCACCGCGTCGGTGTTGTCGAGCACGGCGTTGGCCACGTCGGACACTTCGGCGCGGGTCGGCATCGGGTTCTGGATCATCGACTCCATCATCTGGGTCGCCACGATCACTGCCTTGTTGTTGCGGCGGGCGTGCTGGATGATCTTCTTCTGGATGGCGATCAGCTCGGCGTCGCCGATTTCCACGCCCAGGTCGCCACGGGCGACCATGACGGCGTCGGAAGCGAGGATCAGCTGGTCGAGGGTTTCATCGTCGGCCACGGCTTCGGCGCGTTCGATCTTGGCCACCAGCCAGGCGCTGCCGCCGGCTTCGTCACGCAGCTTGCGCGCGTATTCCATGTCGCTGGCGTCACGCGGGAACGATACGGCCAGGTAGTCCAGGTCCATTTCCGCGGCCAGCTTGATGTCGGCCTTGTCTTTTTCGGTCAGGGCCGGCGCGGTCAGGCCGCCACCCTTGCGGTTGATGCCCTTGTGGTCGGACAGCGGGCCACCGATGATCACCACGCAGTGCAGGGCATCGGTGGTGGCGGTTTCGACGCGCATGACCACACGGCCGTCGTCGAGCAGCAGTTCGTCACCGACGCCGCAGTCCTTGACCAGGTCGGGGTAGTCGATGCCGACGATGTCCTGGTTGCCTTCGGTCAGTGGGTGGGCGGTGGAGAAGGTGAACTTGTCACCGACTTTCAGTTCGATGCGCTTGTTGGCGAACTTGGCGATGCGGATCTTCGGACCCTGCAAGTCGCCCAGCAGCGCGACATGGCGGCCGTTCTTGGCGGCGATGTCACGGATCAGGCGGGCGCGGGCCTTGTGCTCGTCCGGGGTGCCGTGGGAGAAGTTCAGGCGTGCCACGTCCAGGCCGGCGAGGATCAGCTGTTCGATCACTTCCGGCGAATTGCTGGCGGGGCCAAGGGTGGCGACGATTTTGGTACGGCGGATGGTCATGCACAGACTCCTATAGTGAAGCGCAGCGAAAGGCTACTCCTCAATTGCGCTGTAGTCATTGTTCCGTTGCACTACCCGCACACGAAGCAGGGTTGCGTTTGAACGGTACGGGTATGCTTGCAAATGGCGGTGAAGATTTGCCGTGAAAGGCCGATACACTGCCCATCAAAGGAGAATTTCCATGCGCACCCTGATCGTTTTGACCATGGCGGCCAGTGTCGTCGGCTGCACCCGCTGGTCCATGGACCACCACTTGAACAATGCCTATCGCGCCTACGACCGTGGCGATTGCGCGAAAGTCATGCTGGAGCTGTCGCAGGTCGACCGCACCAGCCGCGCCCGACCGTTCATCCACCCGGAGGTGTCGCTGCTGCGTGGCCAGTGCCTGGAGCGGCAGAAGCTCTTCGTCGACGCGGCGCAGACCTACCAGTACCTGATCCAGCAGTATCCGCGCAACGAGTACGCCTACCGCGCCCAGGCCCGCCTGCAGACGCTGGAAAAGCTCGGGCACCTGCGCGGCAGCGAGGCGACGGTGGCGAGTCCCGTGAACACTACACCTTGGCGTTAATCCCAATGTGTCGATGATTTCATGTAGTCCGTCCGTCGGACTGGGCTAATCTGTTAGAGAGTCGTAACGTTCATCGCCAGTACCTTGTCTTCCTGGCCCCAGGTACAGGATTTCACTGCGATCATGTTTATCGAGCGACACATACAACGTCATCAGCTGCCTTGCGTGCTCAAGGTGTTCAACCGCTGCACCGACCAGCAGATCGGCTATCTGGGCAATGCCTCGGAAGACGGCCTGATGCTGATCAGCCAGTTGCCGGTGCTGGTGGGGCCGGATTTCGAGCTGCAGCTACGGGTGCCCCTCGCCGGTGGCGGACTGCAGTTCATCAACCTGACCGCCAGTTGCCTGTGGTGCCGCGAGGATGAGACGCCGGGGCATTTCGATGCCGGCTTCATGCTGCTGCAGGCACCGCAGGAATACGATGAATTCGTTCGCTCCCTGCGCGACTTCTTCAGCTTCAGGCCCATGAACGCCTCCGCCTGAGGCTGGCCCCGCCCTCGTACATGCCGCTAGACTCTGGTCGACCTTGATACAGGAAGACCCCGTGAGCTCCAGCATTTTCTGGCACGACTACGAAACCACCGGCATCAATCCGCGTAGCGACCGCCCGCTGCAGGTGGCCGGCGTGCGCACCGACCTCGACCTCAACGAGATCGAGGCGCCGATCAGCCTCTACTGCCGCCCCTCTGACGATATCTTGCCGCATCCGGCGGCCTGCCTGGTGACTGGCATCACCCCTCGGCAACTGGCCGACCAAGGCCTGTGCGAAGCCGAGTTCATGACCCGGGTGCACGATCAACTGGCTCGCCCCGGCACCTGCGCTGCAGGCTACAACACCTTGCGTTTCGACGATGAGGTTACCCGCTACAGCCTCTACCGCAACTTCTTCGACCCCTACGCCCGGGAATGGCAGGGTGGCAACAGCCGCTGGGACCTTATTGACGTGGTCCGCACCGCTTATGCGCTGCGCCCCGAGGGGATCGTCTGGCCACAGCAGGACGGGCGTACCAGCCTGCGCCTGGAACTGCTGAGCAAGGCCAATGGCATCGACCACGGCCATGCCCACGAGGCGCTTTCCGACGTGCGGGCGACCATTGCCCTGGCCCGCTTGATCCGCGAGAAACAGCCGCGGTTGTATGACTGGTTGTTCCAGTTGCGCAGCAAGCACAAGGTCATGGAACAGGTTCGGCTGTTGCAACCGCTGGTTCATGTATCCGGGCGTTTCTCGGCCCAGCGCAATTATATCGGCGTGGTACTGCCTTTGGCCTGGCATCCGCGCAACCGCAACGCGCTGATTGTCTGTGACTTGCAACAAGATGCTTCGCCGCTGCTCCATGAAAGTGCAGAGGCATTGCGCCAGCGCCTGTATACGCGGCACGAAGACATGGCCCAGGGCGAACTACCGGTACCGCTGAAGTTGGTGCATATCAACCGCTGCCCGGTATTGGCGCCACTGTCGGTACTGCGCCCGGCCGATCAACAACGCCTGGGGCTCGAGTTGTCGGCATTGCAGGCACGGGCAGAGCAGTTGGCCAATCAGCAGGCCATGTGGGGAGACAAGCTGGACATCATTTATCAGGAAGAAGGCTTTGCCCCCAGCGAAGACCCGGAGCAACAGTTGTATGACGGTTTTCTAGGCGACCGCGACAAGCGCCTGAGCGAACAAGTACGGCGTGTGGATCCGGCGCAATTGGCGCATGGACAATGGATGTTCGATGATCCGCGGCTGCCTGAACTGCTGTTCCGCTATCGCGCGCGAAACTTTTCCGACACCCTTGATGAACAAGACCGCGCACGTTGGCATGCGTTCTGTCAGCAGCGTCTTACAGATCCTACTTACGGTGCGCCTAATACCGTGGCGGACTTCGAGCAGGCATGCCAGAGCAGTTGGGCCGATGCCAGCGAAGCGGGACGGCAGGTGCTGGAGGCCTGGCAAGCCCATGTCCGGCAACTGAAAGTGCAGTACCAGCTTTGAAATGTGCAGATAAACAAAAAACGCCGGCAAGTGCCGGCGTTTTTCATGTTGAAACCAATGCGCCTGATAAGCGAATCAGTCCAGCAGGGTGGCCCAGCTTTCGACGACGTCGCCGCCCCACTTGGCTTTCCACTCTTTCAGGGTCTTGTGGTTGCCACCTTTGGTTTCAATAACCTCGCCGTTGTGCGGGTTCTTGTATTGCTTGACCTTGCGTGCACGCTTGGTGCCGGTGGTCTTGACTGCGCCGCGCGGGGCTTTGCTCAGCTTGCTTTCCGGATCGAGCAGGGCGATCACGTCACGCAGCGACTTGCCGTTTTCGGCCATCAGCTCGCGCAGTTTCTTTTCGAACTCCAGTTCTTTTTGCAGCTTGCCGTCTTGCGACAGGTTGGCCAGGCGGGCTTGAAGTTCCTTGATGGCTTCTTCGGTGGCGCGGTATTCGTTGATCAGGGACATGATGTGTTCCTTAATGCATGTTCAGAGAGAGACAGTGGGGGCAATAATAGACAGGCGAAACTCTCAAGTAAACAAATTAATATTGATCACTCATTTAATAGTAGGCACTGACTGCGCAGTCATTAGGTTAAGAAAAATTTACAATTTGTCTGGGGCGCAGGCTATTTCCCCTTGGGAAGAAGGGAATAGGCCTGTACGACTGGGTCCTTGAGCCAGGTGGCGCGGGGGTGTAGATGCTTACTGCGTTTTTCCCGGCAGGTCGCTAGAATATGCGCCTTTGCGAAGTTCTGGAGTCTCCCTCATGCGCACCTATCGACTGGTGATTGCCTGCCCCGACCGCGTCGGCATCGTGGCAAAAGTCAGTAATTTCCTGGCCCTCTACAATGGCTGGATCAACGAAGCCAGCCACCACTCCGACGAGCAGAGCGGTTGGTTCTTCATGCGCCATGAGATCCGCGCCGAGTCCCTGCCGTTCGGTATCGAGGCTTTCCGCGAGGCATTCGCCCCGATCGCCGAAGAGTTCTCCATGACCTGGCGGATCACCGACTCGGCGCAGAAGAAGCGCGTGGTGCTGATGGCCAGCCGTGAGTCGCACTGCCTGGCCGACCTGCTGCACCGCTGGCACACCGACGAGCTGGACTGCGAGATTCCCTGCGTGATCTCCAACCACAATGACCTGCGCAGCATGGTCGAGTGGCATGGCATTCCGTTCCACCATGTGCCGGTCGATCCGAAGGACAAGCAGCCGGCATTCGCCGAGGTCTCGCGCCTGGTCGCCGAGTACGGCGCCGACGCCGTGGTGCTGGCGCGCTACATGCAGATCCTGCCGCCGCAGCTGTGCCAGGCATACGCTGAAAAAGTCATCAATATCCACCACAGCTTCCTGCCGTCGTTCGTGGGGGCCAAGCCGTACCACCAGGCGGCGCTGCGCGGCGTGAAGCTGATCGGCGCGACCTGCCACTACGTGACCGAGGAGCTGGACGCCGGCCCGATCATCGAGCAGGACGTGGTGCGTGTCAGCCACGCCGACAGCATCGAGGACATGGTGCGCTTCGGCCGTGACGTGGAGAAGATGGTCCTGGCCCGTGGCCTGCGCTACCACCTGGAAGACCGCGTGCTGGTGCACGGCAACAAGACCGTGGTGTTCAACTGAGTCGAGGGCCCTGGCATGGCAGACCCGCGTGACAAGGCCGGCGCCTCGGCGCCACCCACCTTGGGCGAAGGCTGCCTGGCTCGCTTCGACCCCGAGGCGTTGAGCGATGAGGACGGCACCGAGTTTCCCGGTGCCGCCGAGCTTTGGGGGCGCCTCAACCCGTCTGGCGACGACGCTCCAGTCGCGGATGTGCCAGCAGGTACAGGAGCACCGGCCCACCCGCCAGCAGATAGAAGTAATAGGTAACCGCGCGCCAGATCAGGATCGCCGCTGCCGCCGTCGAACTGCCCACCAGTGGTGACAGCAAGGTCGCCGAGGTCAGCTCCGCCGCGCCGGCACCGCCCGGCAACAGGCTGAACTGCCCGGCACTGAGCGAGAGCATCTGCACCAGGAAACTGGCAATCCACCCCAGGTCCACCCCCAACCCCCGCAATGCCAGATATAGCACGCTGTAGCGCAGGCACCAGTGCGCGCAGGTGAGGATGAACACCAGCGCCAGCGTACGCCGGGGCATGCGCCAGGTATCGGCCAGGGCATGGACAAAGCGCAGCAGCTTGCGTGCCCAACGTCGTCGGCGTGCTGGCGCCATGCCCAGGCGATGCAACAACCGGCCGTTGCCACGCATCACCCGGCGTCGATAGCGAAGCAGCAGGAAGATCCCCGCGAGTGTGGCACACAGCAGCAGGGCGCTGCCCAGCAGCATCTGCGCCTGGCTGTGGCCAAGGTGGTGGAACAGGGCGTAGGCGGCAATCGACAGCATCGCGCAGAAGAAGAACAGCAGGTCATTCAACTGGTCCATGGCGAACACCGCGCCACTGCGCGATGGCGCGATGCGCTCGCGGGCCAGCAGTGTCATCAGGGTCAACGGGCCACCGCTGCCGCCGGGCGTGGTGCAGATGGCAAACTCGGTAGCCATCACCACGCCCAGGCTGTGCATCCGTCCCACCCGTGCGCCCTGGTCACCCAGCAGCAGGCGCAGACGGGCGGCATTGAGAATCCAGCACAGCAGGATCATGGCCAGCAACAGCAGCAGCAACCCGGGTTCGAAGGCGCGCAGGCGCGGGAGCAGGTCGCTGCCGCCGAACAGGGCGGGTACCAGCCCCGCCAGCAGCAGTGCCAGGGCCAGCCAGCCCAGGCGCTTCATGGGGCGGCCTGGCGCGCCAGCCAGGCCGACTTGGTCAGTGGCTCACGGCCTTGGGCCAGCAACTGGTGCAGGGTGTCGAGCCAGTAATTGCGTGCGCTGGCGTGGCGCATGTCGACCGGGTGCAGGCCCAGGCGCAGGGTGTCGGCTTCGCGCCAGCGGCGGCATTGCCAGTCGCTGACCACCCTCGACAGGCCGCGGCGCCAGGCGCTGCGGGCGCTCCACACCAGTCCTGGGGCATCGAAGGCGGTGAAGTCCGGCAGCCGGTACAAGTGACGTGGGGAGCTGGTATAGCGCAGTGGCAACTGTCGCAACGCCTGGCGCGTGCCTTCGCTCATCAGCCAGGCGGGGGCGACGAAGCCTGCCACCGGCCAGCCCTGTCGTTCGAACACTGCCAGCCCGGCCTGCAGGCGTTGCAGGGCACTGGCCTGGTCCAGCCCATGGAACTCGCCCTCGTGGGTATAGATCCGGCGCATGAAATATTCGCCCGGTCCGCGCGGTGGCGGGCCATCGTCGGCGTGGTAGTAGCCATGCAGGGCCAGCTCGTCGCCCTGGGCCAGGCGCCGCTCGAGCAGGCGGCAGAAGGTGGGTGAACGGGTCAGCGGGTTGCGATGGTGGAAGTCCGGTACCACCAGCCAGGTCATCGGCACGCCACCGAGTTCGTCGATGGCCTGGACGAAGGGCTGGTAGTCCGGCCAGGTTTCGGGCGAGATATCGTGCAGCACCAGCATCAGGCTGCGCGTGTCGGCTCGGCCCTCAGCCATGGGCGCGCACCGGCAGCGGGTGGCCGAGCACTGCCTGGTAATGCTGGAGCAGACCGTTGACGACGCTGTCCCAGCTGTAGTGGCGCTCCACGTGGTGACGGGCGTGGCGGCCGAGCTCGCTCACACCGTTGTCGAAGACCTCGCGCACGGCTTCGGCCATGGCCTGGCCATTGTTGGGCGGACACAGGCGGCCGCAGCGTTCGTCGACGATTTCGCTGAATGCGCCGGCGCGCACGGCCACCACGGGCGTGGCGCTGGCCATGGCTTCGAGGATCACCAGGCCGAAGGTTTCCTGGTCGCCGGCGTGCACCAGCAGGTCGGCACTGGCCAGCAGCCGGGCGACCTCCTGGGGCGGGCGGAAGTGGTCGATCACGCTGACGTTGTCCGGCACGCTGGCCGGCATGTTCGAGCCCACCAGCAGCAGGTGGTAGGGCTGGCCGAGTGCGTGCATGCAATCGAGCAGCACCGGCAGGTTCTTTTCCCGCGAGCCGCGGCCGGCGAACACCAGCAGGCGGCTGGTATCGGCGATGCCCAGCTCGGCGCGCAGGCCGGGGTCGTACCGTTCTGGGTTGAACAGCGCCAGGTCCACGCCCAGGCGCTGCACGTGCACGTTCTCCACGCCCAGCCGGCGCAGCTTGTCGGCCATCACCTGGCTGGGTGCCAGGACCCGGTCGAAATGCCCGTAGAGCTTGCTGACATAGGCCTCGACATTGGGGGTGAACCAGTTGCCCATGCGATTGCTCACCAGCAAGGGCAGGTCGGAGTGATAGAAGCCTATTACCGGGACATCGAGCTTGCGCCGCGCTTCAAGGGCCGCCCAGGCGGTGAGGTAGGGGTCGCCGACCTCGATCAGGTCGGGCTGCAGGCGGCGCAATTCCTTGCACCAGGGCGCCAGGCGCACCGGGAAGCGGTAGCCGTTGCCGAAGGGCAGGGGCGGGGCAGGCACGTGGTAGACACCGTCGACCTGGCTGGCATTGGCACCGGGAATCAACAGGCTGTGGCGAACGCCGGGCATGGCGTCGAGGCGGCGGTGTTTGGCATCAAGATAGGTTCGCACGCCGCCGCTGGCCGGGGCGTAGAACATGGTGATGTCGGCGATGTGCACGATCAGCATCCCTCCGGGATCGTCCTCGGGTGTGTCATTCGGCGGTAATGATCCGGCGATGACGCGCCTGAGGGTTGACCTATCTGAAGGATAGTTTGTTCGATCGCCGAGGGTGGAGTACGGGTGAATGGCGTTGCGCCCTTCGCGGGGCAAGCCCGCTCCCACAGGGCCGGCAGAGATCCTGTGGGAGCGGGCTTGCCCGCGAATCAGGCGACGCGTTTGCTCAGGTCAGATGCGGAAGCTGCCGACCAGTTGCTTGAGGCGGCCGGCCTGCTGCTCGAGGTCCGAGCAGGCGCGCAGGGTGGCCTGCAGGTTCTCGACGCCTTCCTGGTTGAGCATGTTGATCTCGTTGATGTCCATGTTGATCGAGTCGACCACGGCGGTCTGCTCTTCGGTGGCGGTGGCCACCGACTGGTTCATGCCGTCGATCTCGCCGATGCGCTGGGTGACGCTGCCCAGGCGTTCGCCGGCCTGGTTGGCGATGTCCATGCTGTCCTGGCTGTGGCGCTGGCTCTGGCCCATGGTGTCGACCGACTCGCGGGCGCCGACCTGCAGCTCCTCGATCATCTTCTGTACCTGCTGCGCCGACTCCTGGGTGCGGTGCGCCAGGTTGCGCACCTCGTCGGCGACCACGGCGAAGCCACGCCCGGCCTCACCGGCGCGGGCGGCCTCGATGGCGGCGTTGAGGGCAAGCAGGTTGGTCTGCTGGGAAATGCTGGTGATCACCTCGAGGATCTGGCCGATGTTGACGGTCTTGTTGTTCAGCGTCTCGATATGCTCGCTGGAGGTGACGATCAGGTCCGACAGGCGGTTCATCGCATCGATGTTGCGCTGCACCACCTGCTGGCCTTCCTCGGCCAGCAGCCGCGCCGAGCTGGCATGCTGCGAGGCCTGGGCGGCGTTGCCGGCAATCTCCTGGGCAGCGGCGCCGAGCTGGTTGATTGCGGCGGCGACACTGTTGGTGCGGTTGGACTGCTCGTCGGAGTTGCTCATCGACGAGTTCGAGGCGCTGATCACCCGCAGTGCCACTTCGTTGACCTGCTCGGTGGCCGAGGACACTTCGCGGATCGAACCGTGGATGCGCTCGACGAAGCGGTTGAAGGCGGTACCGAGGATACCGAACTCGTCGTGGTTGTGGATTTCCAGGCGGCGGGTCAGGTCGCCTTCACCCTCGGCGATGTTCGACATGGCGCGGGTCATGGTGTGCAGCGGCTGCATCAGCACGCGGATCAGCAGGCCGAGCAGGGCGATGATGATCACCACTGCCACCAGCGTGGCGATCACCGCCGAAGTGCGGAAGGTGCTGAGCATCGAGAAGGCCTTGTCCTTGTCCACCGACAGGCCGATGTACCAGTTGGCCGAAGGCAGGCCCTTGACCGGAGTGAAGGTCAGCAGGCGGGTTTCGCCGTTGAGCGTCACTTCGGTCAGGTTGCTGGACAGCCTCGGCGTGTTCTGCGGGAACAGGTCCGACAGCGTCTTCATCACCAGGTTCTTGTCCGGGTGCACCAGGATCTTGCCCTGGTCGTTGACCAGGAAGGCGTAGCCCATGCCGCCGAAGTTCAGCGAGTTGATGATCTGCACCAGGCCGTCCAGGGCCAGGTCGCCGCCGACCACGCCGACCGAACGCGAGGCGGTGCTGATGATCGAGATGACCAGCTCGTTGGTGGCCATGTCAATGTAGGGTTCGGTGAGGATCGGGCCGTTGGCGTTCAGGCCGTCCTTGTACCAGGGGCGCACGCGCGGGTCGTAGCCGTCAGGCATCTTGGTGTCCGGGCGCACGGTGAAGGTGCCGTCGGGCTGGCCCAGGTAGATGGTCTGGAAGCTCGAGGTCAGCGCGTTCTGGCCCAGCAGGGTGCCGGTGTTCTGTGGGTACTGGGCAATGTTCTGGGCGACGTTCTCGACCAGCTTGATGCGCCCTTCGAACAGGTTGCGGATATTGGTGGAGGTGGACTCGCCCATCTCAGCCAGGTAGTTCTCCAGGTCTTCGCGAATGGCGTTACGCTGGAGGTAATCGTTGTACAGGGTGAATAGGCTGAAGGCGAGTATCACGATCAGTGATGCCGCCAGAAGAATCTTGTGGCTGAAACGAAGGCTTTTATTCATAACGTGATCGTGTCCGCTAAGGTTTTTTATCGGGTCGTTCGCACAAAGCACGGCTGGAAAACAGTGCAACAATTCCCGTGGGTCCTTTTCGGGTTGTTACTGTCTTTCTGGGTAGAATCATTTTGAAATATCGGCTGTCACGCGGCGGAACTTGAGCAGGGGATGAAAGAAGATGTCAGATTCCTTACGAATGGTAGTAGGAGCGGGTCCTGATGGTCAGCCGGTATTCCAGTCCATGCGCCTGGCCAACCGGCATGGCCTGGTGGCCGGGGCAACCGGCACCGGCAAGACGGTCACCCTGCAACACCTGGCCGAGCTGTTCAGCGATGCCGGGGTCGCGGTATTCGCCGCGGATGTGAAGGGCGACCTGTGCGGCCTCGGCGCGGCCGGGGCGCCCCAGGGCAAGGTGGCCGAGCGGATCGCCGGCATGCCCTGGCTGAACCACAAGCCCCAGGCTTATCCGGTAAGTCTTTGGGATATCGCGGGGCAATCGGGGCATCCCTTGCGCACCACCCTGAGCGAAATGGGACCGTTGCTGCTGGGCAATCTGCTGGAGCTCACCGACAGCCAGCAGGCCGCCTTGTATGCGGCGTTCAAGGTGGCTGACCGCGAAGGCCTGCTGCTGCTCGACCTGAAAGACCTCAAGGCCCTGCTCGCGCACCTGAAGGACAATCCCCAGCTGCTGGGCGAGGACAGCGCCTTGATGACCAGCGCCTCCACGCAGGCCTTGCTGCGCCGCCTGGCGACCCTGGAGCAGCAGGGCGCCGAGGCGCTGTTCGGCGAGCCGGCGCTGCAACTGGAGGACCTGCTGCGCCCCGAAGGCGATGGTCGCGGGCGTATCCATCTGCTCGATGCCAGCCGCCTGGTGCATGACGCGCCCAAGGTCTATGCGACCTTCCTGCTGTGGCTGCTGGCCGAACTGTTCGAGCAACTGCCGGAGCGTGGCGATGCCGACAAGCCGGTGCTGGCGCTGTTCTTCGACGAAGCGCACCTGCTGTTCAACGGCACCCCCAAGGCGTTGCAGGACCGTCTGGAGCAGGTGGTGCGGCTGATCCGCTCCAAGGGTGTGGGGGTATATTTCGTCACCCAGTCACCAGGCGACCTGCCGGATGCGGTGCTGGCCCAGCTCGGGCTGCGCATCCAGCATGGCTTGCGGGCATTCACCGCCAAGGAGCAGAAGTCGCTGCGCGCCGTGGCCGATGGTTTCCGCCCCAATCCGGCGTTCGACAGCCTGGCGGTGTTGACCGAACTGGGCATTGGTGAGGCGCTGGTCGGGACGTTGGAAGAGAAGGGCACGCCGGCCATGGTCCAGCGGGTGCTGATCGCGCCACCACAGTCGCGGATCGGGCCGTTGAGCGCAGTCGAGCGGCAGGCCCTGATCGCGGCATCGCCGCTGGCCGGGCGCTATGACAAGCCGGTGGACCGTGAGTCGGCCTATGAAATGCTTACCCAGCGCAAGGGCGAGCCGGTGGAGCCGGCGCCCCAGGCCAAGGCCGATGAGGACAGCTTCGCCGACAAGGCCGGTGAGTTCCTGCAGAGCGCGGCGGGGCAGGCCATCAAGTCGGCGGTGCGCCAGGCGGCCAACCAATTGGGGCGGCAGCTGGTGCGTGGGTTGATGGGGTCGTTGTTGGGGGGCAGGAAGCGTTGAGTTTCCTGTACCGACCTCTTCGCGGGTAAACCCGCTCCCACAGGGATATCCCACTGCCCTGTGGGAGCGGGTTTACCCGCGAAGAAATACCCACGAAAAAGGCGCCCGAGGGCGCCTTCTTCTATTGCCGTACCACTCAGCCAATGGCCTTGGTGGCTAGCCAGAACAGGCCGGCGGCCAGGCCCATCGTTGCCGGCAGGGTGAGCACCCAGGCCAGCAGGATGGTCTTCACGGTGCCGCCCTGCAGGCCGCTCTTGTTGGCGACCATGGTACCGGCGACACCTGACGACAGCACGTGGGTGGTGGACACCGGCAGGCTGAACACGTTGGCCATGCCGATGGCGCAGGCCGCGGTGATCTGTGCCGACATGCCCTGGGCATAGGTCATGCCCTGCTTGCCGATCTTCTCGCCAACGGTCAGCACCACGCGCTTCCAGCCGACCATGGTGCCCAGGCCCAGGGCCAGGGCGACGGCGACGATCACCCAGAATGGTGCGTACTCGGTGGTGGCTGTCAGGTCCTTGCGCAGTTTCTCCAGGTCGGCCTTTTCACGGGCCTGCAGGCCCGGCAGTTTGCCGACCTTCTTCGCCGTGTCGTCCAGGCACAGCAGGTAGCGACGCACTTCGACGCGCTTCTCGGCGCTCAGGGCGCGGTAGTCGGTCACCCCGGCGAGCGACGATTGCAGCGCGGTGATGGTCGGCTCGGTCTGTTGCGGATTGCAGCTGAACTGTTCCGGCAGATCGCTTGCCTGCGCCTTGCCCAGCGCCAGGAACTCGCCCAGGGTCGCGGCGTTGCGCTGGTAGAACTGGCTCAGGTGCAGGGTGGCGTCGCGGGTGCGCTCGATCTGGTAGGTGGTGCTGTTCAGGTCGAGGACGAACTTGGCCGGGACGATGCCGATCAGCACCAGCATGATCAGGCCGATGCCCTTCTGGCCATCGTTGGAGCCGTGCACGAAGCTCACGCCCATGGCCGAGATCACCAGCACCAGGCGGTTCCAGAACGGCGGGTGCTTCTTGTCGTCGAGCTTGCGGCGCTGGTCCGGGGTCTTGTGCATCTTCGACAGCGGACGCCACCATTTCAGGCCGATCAGCAGCAAGGCGGCGACAGCGAAGCCGGCCATGGGCGAGAGCACCAGGGACATGCCGATGTCGATCGCCTTCTGCCAGTTGACGCCGTCGCCCAGCGGAATGTCGCTGATCAGGGCGTTGGCCAGGCCGACGCCGAGGATCGAGCCGATCAGGGTGTGCGAGCTGGAGGCCGGGATACCGAAGTACCAGGTGCCCAGGTTCCAGGTGATGGCCGCGGCCAGCAGCGAGAAGACCATGGCCAGGCCGTGGCCGGTGTTCACATTGATCAGCAGTTCGACCGGCAGCAGGTGGACGATGGCATAGGCCACCCCGACACCACCGAGCAGAACCCCGAGGAAGTTGAACACACCGGAGAAGAACACGGCCAGGTGCGGTGGCATGGCCTTGGTATAGATGACAGTGGCTACCGCGTTGGCGGTGTCATGAAAGCCATTGATGAACTCGAATGCGAGCACGAAGGTCAGAGCGAGCGTCAGGCTCACGATAACCCAGGCATCCAGTCCGCTGAATAAATCGATCATGAAGGTTGTCTGGCGGTCTTAGGGGGGGCGGATTATGCCAGAAAACCATGGCAATCGATGCACCCGCCACTGACCGATGGCAGGGGAATGACGACCCCGCACCTGCATGGCGCAGGTGAGCTTTCGCGCAAAAACGTCGTAAAAAATCGATAAATTTCAGAAAAATCAGCGATTTGAGACGATTTTCGTAGAGAGCCCGCAATTTAAACGATTGTATGAAATTTGTGTGATTCCATTTCATATCGAGCATTTTCACCCAGGATGCCTTGCCGCAACCGTTGCTCGATAGCGGCGCCATGACATCGTGTGACTTCACTCGCCGTCGCTGCGCAGTTCCTTTTCGATCTTCTCGATTTCCTGGGCGAAGGCCTGGTCGAGAATGCTGGCGCGTTTACGCCAGGGTTTGCGTTCCGGGTCGGGTTGTGCGGCATAGGTGGTGACTTCACCACCGTAAACATCCTTGTAACGTTCGGCCTGGCGCTCGAGCTCCGCGCGCAGTTCTTCTTTCGTCACAGTAATACCTGAATAGGTTGAAGTTGGGCGTCAGCCGCTAAATACACACGCAGGATGTGGAAATTCAGCAACGCGAACACATCGTTGCACTGCAAGGACAGAGTGTGGGAGGGCGACCTGCGGCGCACCACACGACAAGCCACTGCTCAGGCAGCGGGCAGGCGTCAGGAAGGCAACGAAAGTTTGTCGATTGGATCCGTTATACAGCGCAGACAATCAACATGAGCCGATTATAGCAATCGGCAATTCGAAGGCTATCGTTCTTTACCCGCCATTGACAATAGTCCTGAAGTTATTCTTTGCGGACAGAGGGTTTGTCCGAGCGGACTGCTGAAAGTTCAAGTTGTTGTGGTAGGCAAGTTTGCCGATGGGTGTCGGAAATGAAAACGGCCTCGCTGGGAGGCGAGGCCGTTGCCTGGGACTTCTACGGTGGGTACCTGACCAGTCTCTCCAAAGAAGCCACATGTGGCAGGGGAAAGGTATAAGCAAAAGTGTCAGCGGTCAATTGCGATTATCGGCCGTTCGTTCGATAATCGAACGAGGTAGCGATTTTTTTGAGGCATGTCCATGAGCGAAGAAACCAGCGGCCCGCCAACGAACGAGCCCGCGCGCAATACCAGCCCCACCCTGGCACCGCCGATCGTGGCGTCCGCGGCCAAGCGCATCCAGGCCTTCACCGGCGATCCGGATTTCATGACCTCCCTGGCTCGTGGCCTTGCGGTGATCCAGGCGTTCCAGGAGCGCAAGCGACACCTGACCATTGCCCAGATCAGCCACCGCACGGAAATTCCCCGGGCGGCGGTACGGCGTTGTCTGCATACGCTGATGAAGCTTGGCTACGCGACCACCGACGGGCGAACCTATTCGCTGTTGCCCAAGGTGCTGACCCTTGGCCATGCCTACCTGTCGTCCACGCCGTTGGCGGTATCGGCCCAGCCCTACCTCGACCGGATCAGCGACCAGCTCCACGAGGCGGCCAACATGGCCACGCTGGAGGGCGACGACATCCTTTATATAGCGCGCTCGGCCACGGTCGAGCGGTTGATCTCGGTCGACCTGTCGGTCGGTGGGCGGCTCCCGGCCTATTGCACGTCGATGGGCCGCATCCTGCTGGCGGCGCTGGACGACGCCAGCCTGCACGAATATCTGGAGCGGGCGGACCTCAAGGCGCGGACCAGCCGTACCCTGCACGATCCGGCATCGCTGTTCGCCTGCATCCAGCAAGTGCGCGAGCAGGGTTGGTGCGTGGTTGATCAGGAACTGGAGCAGGGCCTGCGTTCGATTGCCGTGCCGATCTATGACGCCTCGGGGCAGGTGCTGGCGGCGTTGAACGTGAGTACCCATGTCGGTCGGGTCAGCCGTGGGGAACTGGAGCAGCGTTTCCTGCCGATCCTGCTGGCGGCCAGCCAGGACCTGTGTCACCAGTTGTTTGGCTGATCCGCACAGACGCTCCTCATTCCTGCGCACAATCCTGTGGCACCGGCTTCGCCGGTGTTCGCGGCTGAAGCCGCTCCCACGGGATTCCCACTGTCTCAGACGTTGTGCAGTACTTGTGGGAGTGGAGTTTGCACATGACAGTTGCTCGCACAGGAACCGGGCGCTTTGTGTTCGATAAACGCACAGTGTCGTTCCCGACGAATTGCGCCGCCCAGGCCTGCTGATTAATGTCTGTCGCACGAGTCGGCTTCGCCGACCGGACAATAACAACAGGCCCGAGGGCATCCCCATGAAGACCATCCCTTCGCTGTCGCGGCCGCACCCGCGCGCAGTGCTGCTGCACGCCGGCTGATCCAGTTCGCCGTATCCACCGTTTGCTGTTCCTGCGCATCAGCGATGCGCGGTAGCCTGCCTGTGCCCAACTCCCGGATAACAACAATGAACAAGCCACAATCCGCTGTCGGCAACTGCCTCGATGTCCAGTCCCTCATCAATGACCAACCGCTGTCGCGCTATCAATGGCGGGTGGTGATCCTGTGCTTCCTGATCGTCTTCCTCGATGGCCTGGACACCGCCGCCATGGGCTTCATCGCCCCGGCGCTGTCCCAGGAATGGGGCATCGACCGCGCCAGTCTCGGCCCGGTGATGAGCGCCGCGCTGATCGGCATGGTCTTCGGCGCCCTCGGCTCCGGCCCGCTGGCCGACCGCTTCGGGCGCAAGGGCGTGCTGGTGGGCGCGGTGCTGGTGTTCGGCGGGTTCAGCCTGGCCTCGGCCTACGCGACCAATGTCGAGCAACTGCTGGTATTGCGCTTTCTGACCGGCCTGGGCCTGGGGGCGGGCATGCCCAATGCCACCACCTTGCTCTCCGAGTACACCCCGGAGCGGCTCAAGTCGCTGCTGGTGACCAGCATGTTCTGTGGCTTCAACCTGGGCATGGCCGGGGGCGGTTTCATCTCGGCCAAGCTGATCCCGGCCTACGGCTGGCACAGCCTGCTGGTGATCGGCGGGGTGCTGCCGTTGCTGCTGGCACTGGTGCTGCTGGTCTGGCTGCCGGAGTCGGCGCGGTTCCTGGTGGTGCGCAACCGTGGCACCGAGAAGGTGCGCCGGACCCTGGCGCCGATTGCTCCGGCGCTGGTGGCACAGGCCGCGAGCTTCAGTGTGCCGGAGCAGAAGGCGGTGGCGGCGCGCAACGTGTTCGCGGTGATCTTCTCGGGTACCTATGGCCTGGGCACCGTGCTGCTGTGGCTGACCTATTTCATGGGCCTGGTGATCGTCTACCTGCTGACCAGCTGGCTGCCGACCCTGATGCGTGACAGCGGCGCGAGCATGGAGCAGGCCGCCTTCATCGGCGCGTTGTTCCAGTTCGGCGGC
Source organism: Pseudomonas sp. RtIB026 (assembly GCF_016861355.2). Classification (NCBI taxonomy): domain Bacteria; kingdom Pseudomonadati; phylum Pseudomonadota; class Gammaproteobacteria; order Pseudomonadales; family Pseudomonadaceae; genus Pseudomonas; species Pseudomonas sp. RtIB026. The sequence continues at coordinate 1,887,786 of NZ_AP023348.2, forward strand.
GTGCTCAGCGCGGTGGCCGTGGGGTGGGCGATGGACCGCTTCAACCCGCACAAGGTGATCGGCGTCTTCTACCTGCTGGCGGGTGTGTTCGCCTATGCCGTGGGGCAGAGCCTGGGCAACATCACCTTGCTGGCCACGCTGGTGCTGGTCGCCGGCATGTGCGTGAACGGCGCGCAATCGGCCATGCCGTCGTTGGCGGCGCGGTTCTACCCAACCCAGGGGCGCGCCACCGGGGTGTCGTGGATGCTCGGGATCGGTCGCTTCGGCGCGATTCTCGGTGCCTGGAGCGGGGCGACGCTGCTGGGTCTGGGGTGGACCTTCGAGCAGGTGCTGACCGCGTTGCTGGTGCCAGCGGCGCTGGCCACCATCGGCGTAGTGGTGAAGGGGCTGGTGAGCCACGCCGACGCGACCTGAGGCGATAGGTACGCGTTAGATAGTAGAGTAACAAATGGTTCGATAATCGCACGAAAGTGCGATTATCGGATTGTTACCATCCCGACAGCCGCCGTAATCTGGGCCCATCGCAGCGACGCAATGGCCCGCTGCTCACTGACTCGACTCGACCTGACCAGGAGTCTCCAATGGCAGCAATCCTCTCGCTTCACGAGGCCGTGAAGCAGTTCATCCAGGATGGCGACAGCGTCGCCCTCGAAGGCTTCACCCACCTGATTCCGACGGCGGCCGGTCACGAGATCATCCGCCAGGGCAAGCGCGACCTGACCTTGGTGCGCATGACCCCGGACCTGATCTACGACCAGCTGATCGGTGCCGGCTGCGCGCGCAAGCTGATCTTCTCCTGGGGCGGCAACCCCGGCGTTGGTTCGCTGCATCGCCTGCGCGACGCGGTGGAGAAGCAGTGGCCGCACGCCATCGAGATCGAGGAACACAGCCACGCCGACCTGGCCAACGCCTATGTCGCCGGCGCCTCCGGCCTGCCGTTCGCGGTGCTGCGGGCTTACGCCGGCTCCGACCTGCCGAAGGTCAACCCGCTGATCAAGAGCGTCACCTGCCCGTTCACCGGCGAGGTGCTTGCCGCCGTGCCGTCGGTGCGCCCGGACGTCACCGTGATCCATGCGCAGAAGGCCGACCGCAAGGGCAACGTGCTGCTGTGGGGCATCCTCGGCGTGCAGAAGGAGGCGGCCCTGGCGGCCAAGCGCTGCATCGTCACCGTCGAGGAGATCGTCGATGACCTGAATGCGCCGATGAATGCCTGTGTGCTGCCGACCTGGGCGCTCAGCGCGGTGTGCCTGGTGCCCGGCGGCGCCCACCCGTCCTACGCCCACGGCTACTACGAGCGCGACAACCGCTTCTACCAGGCCTGGGACCCGATCGCCCGCAACCGCGAGTCGTTCACCGCCTGGATCGATACCTTTATCCATGGCACCCGGGACTTCACCGAATTCCAGGCCAAGCTGGCCAGCACCGCGGAGGCCGCGCAATGAGCTACTCCACTTCCGAAATGATGACCGTCGCGGCGGCCCGTCGCCTGCGCAACGGTGCCGTGTGCTTCGTCGGCATCGGCCTGCCGTCCAAGGCCGCCAACCTGGCACGCCTGACCTCGTCGCCTGATGTCGTGCTGATCTACGAGTCCGGCCCGATCGGCGCCAAGCCGAGCGTGCTGCCGTTGTCCATCGGTGACGGCGAGCTGGCCGAAACCGCCGACACCGTGGTACCGACCGGCGAGATCTTCCGCTACTGGCTGCAGGGCGGGCGCATCGACGTCGGCTTCCTCGGCGCGGCCCAGGTCGACCGCTTCGGCAACATCAACACCACGGTGGTCGGCGACTACCATGCGCCGAAGACTCGCCTGCCGGGTGCCGGCGGTGCACCGGAGATCGCCGGTTCCGCCAAGCAGGTGCTGATCATCCTCAAGCAGTCGCCGCGGGCGTTCGTCGACAAGCTCGACTTCATCACCTCGGTCGGCCACGGCGAAGGCAGCGACTCGCGCAAGCGCCTTGGCCTGCCCGGCGAGGGACCGGTCGGCATCATCACCGACCTGTGCATCATGGAGCCGGAAGCGGGCACCCATGAATTCGTGGTCACATCGATCCACCCGGGCGTGACTCGCGAGCAGATCGTTGCCGCCACCGGGTGGGCGATCCGCTTCGCCGACGACGTGCAGCAGACTGCGGCACCCAGCGATGTCGAGCTGTCCGCCCTGCGCGACCTCGAAGCGCGCACCGCCGCCGCCCATGGCCAGACGGCAGGAGAAGCCTGATGCGTGACGTCTTTATCTGCGACGCCATCCGCACCCCCATTGGCCGCTTCGGCGGCGCCTTGGCCAGTGTGCGCGCCGACGACCTGGCGGCGGTGCCGCTCAAGGCGCTGGTCGAGCGCAATCGGCAGGTGCAGTGGGAACTGCTCGACGAAGTGTTCCTCGGCTGCGCCAACCAGGCCGGCGAGGACAACCGCAACGTGGCGCGCATGGCGCTGCTGTTGGCCGGCCTGCCGCAGAGCATTCCCGGCGTGACCCTCAACCGCCTGTGCGCCTCGGGCATGGACGCCATTGGCAGTGCTTTCCGCGCCATCGCCAGTGGCGAGATGGAGCTGGCCATCGCCGGTGGCGTCGAGTCGATGTCCCGCGCGCCGTTCGTGATGGGCAAGGCCGAGAGCGGTTACTCGCGCAACATGAAGCTCGAGGACACCACCATCGGCTGGCGCTTCGTCAACCCGTTGATGAAGGCGCAGCATGGCGTGGACTCGATGCCCGAGACCGCCGACAACGTCGCTGACGACTACCAGGTGTCGCGCGCCGATCAGGACGTCTTTGCCCTGCGCAGCCAGCAGAAGGCCGCCGCCGCGCAGGCTGCCGGTTACTTCGCCGAAGAGATCGTGCCGGTGCGTATCGCCCATAAGAAAGGCGAGACGGTGGTCGAGCAGGATGAGCATCTGCGCCCGGACACCACGCTGGAGGCGCTGAATAGGCTCAAACCGGTCAATGGCCCTGACAAGACGGTTACCGCAGGCAATGCCTCGGGCGTCAACGATGGCGCCGCCGCATTGATCCTGGCCTCGGCCGAGGCGGTGAAAAAGCATGGCCTGACCCCACGGGCCCGGGTGCTGGGCATGGCCAGTGCCGGCGTGGCGCCACGGGTGATGGGCATCGGCCCGCTGCCGGCGGTGCGCAAGCTGACCGAGCGGCTGGGTGTGGCGGTGGCAGATTTCGATGTCATCGAGCTCAACGAGGCGTTTGCCAGCCAGGGGCTGGCGGTGCTGCGCGAGCTGGGCTTGGCGGACGATGCGCCGCAGGTCAATCCCAACGGCGGTGCGATCGCCCTGGGGCACCCGCTGGGGATGAGCGGGGCGCGCCTGGTGCTGACGGCGCTGCATCAGCTGGAGAAGAGTGGCGGGCGCAAGGGGCTGGCGACCATGTGTGTGGGCGTCGGGCAAGGGTTGGCGCTGGCCATCGAGCGGGTCTGAAGTTGGACTCGCCCCCTGTAGGAGCGGCCTTGTGCCGCGAAAGGGCTGCGCAGCGGCCCCGAGACTTGTGTTCCAACGCGAATACCGCCGGGGGCTGCTACGCAGCCCTTTCGCGGCACAAGGCCGCTCCTACAGGGATCCATGTCCGGCAGGGAACGAGATTGTTACTGGGTATGTCTAGACTTTGCAGTGACCTCCCAGGAGTAAAAACACCATGACTTCCAGCTATTACACCGGCGAAGAACGCAGCAAGCGGATCTTCGCCATCGTCGGCGCCTCGTCGGGCAACCTGGTCGAATGGTTCGACTTCTATGTCTATGCCTTCTGCGCGATCTACTTCGCCCCGGCCTTCTTCCCCTCCGACGACCCCACGGTGCAGTTGCTCAACACCGCCGGTGTGTTCGCCGCAGGCTTCCTGATGCGCCCCATCGGTGGCTGGATCTTCGGCCGCCTGGCCGACCGTCACGGGCGCAAGAATTCGCTGATGATCTCGGTGCTGATGATGTGCGGCGGCTCGCTGATCATCGCCTGCCTGCCCACCTACGCCAGCATCGGCGCCTGGGCACCGGCGCTGCTGCTCCTGGCACGGCTGATCCAGGGCCTGTCGGTGGGCGGCGAGTACGGCACCACCGCCACTTACATGAGCGAAGTGGCCTTGCGCGGCCAGCGCGGCTTCTTCGCCTCGTTCCAGTACGTCACCCTGATCGGCGGCCAATTGCTGGCGGTGCTGGTGGTGGTGATCCTGCAACAGCTGCTCAGCGAGGATGAGCTGCGCGCTTATGGCTGGCGCATCCCGTTCGTGGTCGGCGCCATCGCCGCGCTGATCTCGCTGATGCTGCGTCGCTCGCTGAAGGAGACCAGCAGCGCCGAGACCCGCCAGGACAAGGACGCCGGCACCATCAGCGGGTTGTTTCGCAACCATGCCGCCGCCTTCATCACAGTGCTGGGATACACCGCCGGTGGCTCGCTGATCTTCTACACCTTCACCACCTACATGCAGAAGTACCTGGTCAACACCGCCGGCATGAACGCCAAGAGCGCCAGTTTCGTCATGACCGGCGCGCTGTTCGTGTTCATGATCCTGCAGCCGGTGTTCGGCATGCTCTCCGACCGCATTGGCCGACGCAATTCGATGCTGCTGTTCGGCGCCCTGGGGACGATCTTCACCGTGCCGTTGCTGATGGCGCTGAAGACCGTGAGCAGCCCGTTCATGGCCTTCGTGCTGGTGACCCTGGCGCTGTGCATCGTCAGCTTCTACACCTCCATCAGCGGCCTGGTGAAGGCCGAGATGTTCCCCCCGCAGGTCCGTGCGCTGGGGGTAGGGCTGGCCTATGCCGTGGCCAACGCGGTGTTCGGCGGTTCCGCCGAATACGTGGCACTGGGCTTGAAAACCTTAGGGATGGAGAACACCTTCTACTGGTACGTGACCGCGATGATGGCGGTGGCCTTCCTGTTCAGCCTGCGCCTGCCCAAGCAAGCGGCGTACCTGCACCATGATCACTAAGGACGTTGCATGAGCAACCAACTGTTCGATGCCTACTTCACCGCGCCGGCCATGCGCGAGATCTTCTCCGACCGTGGCCGGCTGCAGGGCATGCTCGATTTCGAGGCCGCCCTGGCCCGTGCCGAGGCGGGTGCCGGACTGGTGCCGCACACCGCGGTGAGCGCCATCGAGGCGGCCTGCAAGGCCGAGCGCTATGACGTGCGTGCCTTGGCCGATGCCATCGCCATTGCCGGCAACTCGGCGATTCCGCTGGTCAAGGCCCTGGGCAAGGTGGTCGCCAGCGGCGTGCCCGAGGCCGAGCGCTACGTGCACCTGGGCGCAACCAGTCAGGATGCGATGGACAGCGGCCTGGTGCTGCAACTGCGTGACGCCCTGGCGCTGATCGACCGCGACCTCGGCAAGCTGGCCGACACCCTGGCCCGCCAGGCGCTGCAGCATGCCGACACGCCGCTGGTGGGGCGCACCTGGCTGCAGCATGCGACGCCAGTGACACTGGGGATGAAGCTGGCCGGTGTACTTGGCGCCCTGACCCGTGATCGCCAGCGCCTCAAGGAACTGCGCCCGCGCCTGCTGGTGCTGCAGTTCGGCGGCGCCTCCGGCAGCCTGGCGGCGCTGGGCAGCAAGGCCTTGCCGGTGGCCGAGGCCCTGGCCGCGCAGCTGAAACTGTCCTTGCCCGAACAGCCGTGGCACACCCAGCGGGACCGCCTGGTGGAGTTCGCCTCGGTACTGGGCCTGGTCGCCGGCAGCTTGGGCAAGTTCGGCCGGGATGTCAGCCTGCTGATGCAGACCGAGGCGGGCGAGTTGTTCGAGCCCGGCGCGCCGGGCAAGGGCGGATCCTCGACCATGCCGCACAAGCGCAACCCGGTGGGCGCGGCGGTGCTGATCGGTGCCGCCACCCGCGTGCCGGGGCTGGTCTCGACCCTGTTCACCGCGATGCCCCAGGAGCACGAGCGCAGCCTCGGCCTGTGGCATGCCGAATGGGAAACCCTGCCGGAAATCTGCTGCCTGGTCTCCGGCGCCCTGCGCCAGGCGCAGCTGATAGCCGAGGGCATGGAGGTGGACGCCGCCCGCATGCGCCGCAACCTGGACCTGACCCAGGGCCTGGTGCTGGCCGAGGCGGTCAGTATCGTGCTCGCCCAGCGCCTGGGGCGCGAGCGTGCCCATCACCTGCTGGAGCAATGCTGCCAGCGCGCCGTGGCCGAGGGGCGCCACCTGCGTGCCGTGCTGGGCGACGAACCGCAGGTCAGCGCCGAACTGTCCGCTGAGGAGCTCGACCGTCTGCTCGACCCTGCCCATTACCTCGGCCAGGCGCGTGTCTGGGTGGCACGCGCCGTGGCCGAACATCAACGATTCACTGCCTGAAAGGAGACCGCTGTGGCGCACCTGCAACTGGCCGATGGCGCATTGCATTACCAACTCGACGGTCCGGACGATGCGCCGGTGCTGGTCCTGTCCAACTCGCTGGGCACCGACCTGCACATGTGGGATGCGCAGATCCCGGCCTGGGCCGAACATTTCCGTGTGCTGCGCTACGACACCCGGGGGCATGGCGGTTCGCTGGTCACCGAGGGCCCCTACAGCATCGAGCAACTCGGTGGCGACGTGCTGGCCCTGCTTGATGCCCTGGATATCGAGAAGGCCCATTTCATCGGCCTGTCCATGGGTGGCCTGATCGGTCAGTGGCTGGGCATAAACGCGGGTAACCGCCTGCTCAGCCTGGCGCTGTGCAACACGGCGGCGAAGATCGCCAGTGACGAAGTGTGGAACACCCGCATCGACACCGTGCTCGCGGGGGGCCGGCAGGCCATGGCCGACTTGCGCGATGCCTCCATCGCCCGCTGGTTCACCCCGGCGTTCGCCGCCGCCGAGCCGGAACGCACCCTGCGTATCTGCCAGATGCTGGCGCAGACCTCGCCGGAGGGCTACGCGTCCAATTGCGCCGCGGTGCGCGATGCCGATTTCCGTGACCAGCTCAACCAGATCCAGGTGCCGACCCTGATTGTCGCCGGTAGCGCCGATGCGGTGACCACCCCCGAGCACGGTCGCTTCATGCAGGCCGGCATCCTCGGCGCCGAGTACGTGGAGTTTGCGGCGGCGCACCTGTCCAATGTCGAGATCGGCGCGCCGTTCAGCCGCCGTGTGCTCGACTTCCTGTCGAGCCGCTGAGGAGTACACCGTGGACGAGAAACAACGCTACGAGGCGGGCATGCAGGTACGCCGTGCGGTGCTGGGCGACGCCCATGTCGACCGCAGCCTGGAGAAGCTCAACGACTTCAACGGCGAGTTCCAGGAGATGATCACCCGGCATGCCTGGGGCGATATCTGGACGCGCCCCGGCCTGGCGCGGCATACCCGCAGCCTGATCACCATCGCCATGCTGATCGGCATGAACCGCAACGACGAACTCAAGCTGCACCTGCGCGCCGCCGGCAACAATGGCGTGACGCGCGAAGAGATCAAGGAAGTGATCATGCAGAGCGCGATCTACTGCGGGATCCCGGCGGCCAACGCCACGTTCCACCTGGCCGAGTCGGTGTGGGATGAGCTGGGGGTGGAGTCGCGGCTGTAGGCTTGCGCGCTTCCCTGTAGGAGCGGCCTTGTGCCGCGAATGGGCTGCGCAGCAGCCCCATCGCGGGGGACGCCGAAGCTGCCGGGCCGCTTTGCGGCCCTTTCGCGGCACAAGGCCGCTCCTACAGGCCTCGAGGTGGGGTCAGATCGCCGCTTTCTTCTGGCGGATGGCCACCGGCCCGGCATTGGCCTCCACGGCCTTTTTCAGCTCAGGGCACAGCCCGGCCATGAACGCCAGCTCCGCCACCACGAACAGTGGCCCGATGATCAGCCCGCTCAGGTCATCGACGAACGCCGGCTTGCGTCCTTCATACCAGTGTCCGACGAACTGGATGATCCAGCCCACCACGAACGCCCCCAGCCCGGCGCTCAGCCACAGCCCGGTGCTCTGCACGGCCAGTGCCTGGCCGGCCCACAGGCACAGCCCCAGCAGCAGGCCCATCACCAGCCCGAAGCGCAGGTCCAGGCGCAGGTAGAACCACACCGACCAGCCCGCCAGCAGCAGGGCCGGCGACAGCCAGACGCCGGCCAGGTCCCAGCCGGGGCGCGACAGCAGGATGGTCACCGCCAGCACGATCAGCGGAATGCCGATGAAGTGGGTGGCGATGTTGCGCGGATCGCGGTGGTAGGCCGCGTATTGACTCAGGTGCTCGACGAGGTTTTTCATTGTTGTTCCTCCATCAGGGGTGAGCGCAGCTTGCCCCTGTTCAGTCACCGTCGTCTGTCGCCTGGCCGACAGAGTTCGTTTTGCGAGGCACCATGCACGACCCGCGTACCCAGCTGCTGCATGGCCAGTGGTTCCGGCAATTGCCCGCTACCGTTCAGGATAGCCTGCTGGCCCTGGGCCGTGCGCGTGAGCTGGCGCCGGGGCAATGCCTGTTCCAGCGCGGCGATGCGCCCTGTGGCCTGTATGCGGTGCTGGAGGGGGCGATGCGGGTCGGCGCGGTCAGCAGCGAAGGCAAGGAGGCACTGTTGACGCTGGTCGAGTCGCCCCACTGGTTTGGCGAGATCAGCCTGTTCGACGGCCAGCCGCGTACCCACGACGCCTATGCCGAAGGGCCGACGCGCCTGCTGTGGATCCCCCAGGCGCCGCTGCTCGAGTGGCTGGCGCGTGAGCCTGTGCACTGGCGCGACCTGGCCTTGTTGATGAGCCACAAGTTGCGCTGGGTGTTCGTTGCCCTGGAGCAGCAGAGCCTGCTGGCCGCAGCGCCGCGGGTGGCCCAGCGCCTGCTGCAGATGGCCGAAGGCTATGGCGAGCGCGATGTCGCCCAGTGGCGGTTGCAGGTGTCCCAGGAACAGCTGGCGCTGATGTTGTCGCTGTCGCGCCAGACCATCAACCAGATCCTCAGGAGCTTCGAGCAGTCCGGCGTGGTGCGCCTGGGCTATGGCGAGGTGGAGATTGTCGATGCCCGGCGTCTGCGGGCGATGGGGCAGCATCCAGGCTGACCAGGGTGTCGATCATCGCCCGCGCCGCCGGTGACAGGCGATAGCCGCTGCGGCTGATCACCCCGCAGCGCACGCTGAGGACCTCCAGGCCCGGCGGCAGGTTGCGCCAGTGCAGGCGCACCAGATCGCCGGTGGCCAGGTCCTCGGCCACCGCCTCCTCGCTGGCCGTGCCGATGGCGTCGCTGGCCAGCACCACGCTGCGCAGCACCGCCAGGTGCTCGGTCTGCAGGTGCGGGGTGAAGTCGCTGCGTCCGCTGAGGTTGGCCAGGCGCTTGCGCACGCCCGGCGCCAGCAGCGCACTGGCCAGTGGGTAGGCGAACAGGTCGTTGGTCGACAGGCTGTCCTTGGCCAGCAATGGGTGACCCGGGCGGCAGAAGAACAGGCCGGGGCGCGGGGTCAGCGCTTCGGTGTGGAAGTTCGGATCGGCCTCGAAGGGGCGCACGTCATCGACGAAGAACTCGATCTGCTCTCGCCGCAGCGCCTGGCCCAGGCGTTCGGCGTTGTCCACCAGCAGCGCGGTGCGGATGCCTGGGTGGCGATCGATGAACTGTTGCAGGGCCTGGGGCACCAGGCGCACGGCCAGGGCCGGGCCACTGCCGAAATGCAGTTCGCCGGCATCGAGCTTGGTCATCTGCAGCACGTCGTTGTTCAACTGCGCCGCGCCTTGCACCAGGCGGCGGGCGTGTTGCAGTACCACCTGCCCCTCGGGGGTAGGGGGCAGTGACTTGTTGGCGCGATCGACCAGGGCGCAGCCGAAGGTCTGCTCGAGGTTCTGGATGGCGCGGCTGAAGGCAGGTTGGGTGATGCCCATGGCTTCGGCGGCGCGGACGAAACTGCGGTATTCGGTGAGGGCGATGAAATAGCGCAGTTGGCGGAGGTCCATGCTCGGGCTCTGGTGCGGGGATCAGGGCTCGGTTTTAGCGGGCTGCCATATATGACGTCAAAGAATGTTATTTGATTTATATATTCCTTTAGATTCTTTAGTGTGGCCACCGGCCTCTTCGCGGGTAAACCCGCTCCCACAGGTATAACACTGGACTCCAAGGCTGTGCTGTCCCTGTGGGAGCGGGTTTACCCGCGAGAGGCCAGACCTGCTAAAGCAGGTTCAGCGGATAACTGACAATCAACCGGTTCTCGTCGAACGCATTGCTGCTGAAGTCCCTGCGCATGGTCGAGTTGCGCCATTTCACCGACAGGTCCTTGAACGTCCCGGCCTGCACCACATAGGCAAGCTCAGTCTCGCGGGCCCACTCCTTGCCATCGTCCACCCCGCCGGCATGCACGTTGTCACCCTTGATGTAGCGGTTCATCAGGGTCAGCCCGGGGATGCCCACGGTGACGAAGTTGAAGTCATGGCGCACCTGCCAGGAGCGTTCCTGGGCATTGTCGAAGCTGGCGTTGTAGCTGTCGTTGGCCAGGGTGCCGCCGCTGGTGCCGTTGACCCGCATCCAGGCATCGTCGCCGCTGACCTTCTGCAGGCCGACGTAGAAGGTGTGGCCCTGGTAGCGCGCCGAGAGCATGGCCGAGGCAGTGCGGTTGTCGAGATCGCCGGCGCGGGCGCTGCCGTCTTCCTTGCCGAGGAAGTAGCCCAGGTTGGCGCCCAGGGTCCAGTCGCCCAAGGGCTGGCTGTGCACCAGGTTCAGGTACTGCTGGCGGTAGATGTCTTTGAGGCGGGCGTCCCACAGGCCGACCATCGTGCGCTTGTCGTTAAAACTGTATTCGCCACCGGCGAAGTTGAAGCGGTCGGAGGTGATGCCGGCGCGCCCCTGCATGAACATGTCTTCCATGCTCGCGTCGTTGCGTGGGCTGTTGCCACGGAACTGGCCGGCATACAGAGTCAGGCCGTCGAGCTCCTTGGAGGTGAGCTGGCCGCCGCGGAAGGTCTGCGGCAACGAGCGGCCATCGTCCGAGCGCAGGATCGGCAGCACCGGCATCCACTCGCCGACCTTGAGCTCGGTCTGCGACAGGCGCGTTTTCAAGGCCACGCCCAGGCGGCCGAAATCATCGGCCGGGCGGCCATCGTCATGCACCGGCAGCAGGTGGGTGCCAGCCGTGCCCTTGCCGCCATCGAGCTTGACCGAGTACAGGCCCAGCACGTCCACACCGAAGCCAACGGTGCCCTGGGTGAAGCCGGAACGGGCGTCGAGGATGAAGCTCTGGGTCCATTCCTCGGCTTTGCCCTGGGGGTTGGCCGGGTCGACGAAGTTGCGGTTGATGTAGAAGTTGCGCAGGTTGAGGCTGGCCTTGGCGTCTTCCAGAAAACCGCTTTCGGCGGCGACGGCGGGCAAGGCGCAGGACAGGGCCAACAGGCCCGGCAGCAGCTGGCGTGCGGGTTGCAAAGTGCTCATCTGTCGTGGATCTCTTGTTTTTATTGGGCGAGCCGGTGCGCTGCGGGTGCGGGCCGCAGGGTCGGGCGTCTTTAGAGAGAGCTTGTGCAACGTTGCGTGGGCGATGGTGCGGGGGAGGGTGGGGGCGAGGCAATTCGCGGAACGCGGAATGGGGCGATTATCGAACCATATGTTGGCGCTGGTAGCCGGTGCAGGCTGTGCTGGCCCTTTCGCGGGTAAACCCGCTCCCACAGGACGCTGCATTCCCCCTGTGGGAGCGGGTTTACCCGCGAAAGGGCCCTGGCAGTCAGCCAAAAAACAAAAAGCCCACCGCAAGGGTGGGCTTGATGCGTTACCGGTCCAATCAGCCTTTCGGCGTCTGGATCGAGGCCTGCTGCTGGGTCTGTTCGTACCAGCCGCCACCGAGGGCCTTGTACAGGTTGACCTCGCTGACCAGCTGCGACAGGCGATCGCCGATCAGCGACTGCTGGGCGCTGAACAGGTTGCGCTGGGCGTCGAGGAAGGTCAGGTTGCTGTCGATGCCGATGCGGTAGCGACGCTCGGCCAGGCGGTAGTAGTCCTGGTTCGCCGCCACCAGGTCGCGTTGCGCCTGCAACTGCTCTTCGAACGTCTTGCGTGCGGCCAGGCCATCGGCGACTTCCTGGAAGGCGGTCTGGATGGTCTTCTCGTACTTGGCGACGTTGATGTCCTTCTGGATCTTCGAGTAGTCCAGGCTGGCCTTGAGGCTACCGGCGTTGAAGATCGGCAGGTTGATCTGCGGCTGGAACAGCCAGGTGCCCGAACCACCCTTGAACAGCCCGCCCATGTCCGGGCTCAGGGTACCGGCGTTGGCGGTCAGGCTGATGCTCGGGAAGAACGCGGCGCGGGCGGCGCCGATGTTGGCATTGGCGGCCTTGAGCAGGTGCTCGGCCTCCTGGATGTCCGGACGGCGTTGCAGGATGTCGGACGGCAGGCCGGCCGGCACTTCGGCCAACTGGTCGGCATTGAGCTCCAGCGGCTTGGGCAGGGTGGCCGGCACGCCGGTGCCCACCAGCACGGTGAGGCTGTTCAGGTCCTGGGCGACCAGGCGCTGGTACTGCGACAGCTTGACCCGCGCGCCTTCGACGGCGGTGCGGGCCTGGCTCAGGTCCAGCGCCGAAGCCACGCCCACCTCATTGCTGCGGCGGGTCAGGTTGTAGCTCTCTTCGTACGTCTTGAGCGTTTCTTCGGTCAGCTTCAGCAGCGCCTGGTCGGCCTGCCAGGTGTAGTAGGCGTTGGCCACGCTGGCCACCAGGCTGATCTGCGTGGAGCGGCGCGCCTGCTCGCTGGACAGGTAGGTTTCCAGGGCCTGCTGGGTCAGGCTGCGCACACGGCCGAACAGGTCCAGCTCATAGGCGCTGACACCGAGGGTGGCCGAGTACTGGCTGTTGATGGTGGATTCGCCGGTCTGCGACATGTTGGCCGGCATCCGCTGGCGGCTGCCGCTGCCATTGGCCGTCACGGCCGGCAGCAGGTCGGCGCGCTGGATACGGTACTGGGCGCGGTAGGCGTCGATGTTCAACGCCGCGACGCGCAGGTCGCGGTTGTTTTCCAGCGAGGTCTGGATCAGCTGCTGCAGCGCCGGGTCGTGGAAGAACTGGCGCCAGCCCTGCTCGGCCGCGGCAACGTTGGCCGACTCGGTCGGCGAGTACGCAGGACCTTGCGGCCACTGCGCGGCCACCGGCGCCTCGGGCGCCTGGTAGTCGGGGATCAGCGAGCAGCCGCCGAGGATGAAGGCGGTTACCGCCAGGGACAACAAAGACTTGGTCATTGCCCAGCCTCATAACGTGGAGTTTCAGGGGTGGCGTGTTCTTTCGGCTCTTTGCTGCCGAACAGCGACGACACTGCGACGAAGAATAGCGGTACCCAGAAGATCGCCAGCACGGTCGCACTGATCATGCCGCCGATCACACCGGTACCGATGGCGTGCTGGCTGCCGGCGCCGGCGCCGCTGGCGATGGTCAACGGTACCACGCCGAGGATGAACGCCAGGGAGGTCATGATGATCGGGCGCAGACGCATACGGCAGGCCTCGATGGCCGCGTCGTACAGGCTTTTGCCCTGTTCGTGCAGTTCCTTGGCGAATTCGACGATCAGGATGGCGTTCTTCGCCGCCAGGCCGATGGTGGTCAGCAGGCCGACCAGGAAGTACACGTCGTTGGACAACCCGCGCAGGCTGGTGGCGAGCAGTGCACCGATGATGCCCAGCGGCACGACCAGCACCACCGCGATCGGGATCGACCAGCTTTCGTACAACGCTGCCAGGCACAGGAACACGAACAGCACCGAGAGGGCGAACAGCGCCGGCATCTGCGAGCCGGAGAGTTTTTCCTCGTAGGACATGCCGGTCCAGGAGAAGCCGATGCCGGTTGGCAGTTCGCCGGCGATGCGCTCGACTTCGGCCATGGCCTCACCGGTACTGTAGCCCGGTGCCGGGGTACCGAGGATCTCGACCGCCTCAACGCCGTTGTAGCGCGACAGCTTCGGCGAGCCATAGCTCCATTCGCCCTTGGCGAAGGAGGAGAACGGCACCATCTCGCCCTTGCCGTTGCGCACGTACCACTTCTGCAGGTCTTCCGGGCTCATCCGCGAGTTTGGCTCGCCCTGGATGTAGACCTTCTTGACCCGGCCACGGTCGATGAAGTCGTTGACGTAGCTACCGCCCAGGGCGATCGACAGGGTGTTGTTGATGTCGGCGATGGTCACGCCCAGGGCACTGGCGCGTTCGTCGTCGATGGTCAGTTGGTACTGCGGTTCGTCGTTCAGCCCGTTCGGACGCACGGCGCTGAGGATCTTGCTCTGCGCGGCCTTGGCCAGGAACTGGTTGCGCGCTTCCATCAGTTTCGCGTGGCCGACGCCGGCGCGGTCCTGGAGGAACACGTCGAAGCCGGTGGCGTTACCCAGTTCGAGCACCGCCGGCGGGGCGAAGGCGAACACCATCGCGTCGCGGAAGCTGAAGAAGTGCATCTGCGCGCGCTGGGCGAGGGCGAACACGCTGTTCTCCTTCGAGCGCTCGTCCCACGGCTTGAGCATGATGAACGCCATGCCCGAGCTCTGGCCACGACCGGCGAAGTTGAAGCCGTTGACGGTGAACACCGATGCCACGGTATCGGCTTCCTTGTCGAGCAGATACTCGCGCATCTGGTCGACCACCACCTGGGTGCGCTCGGCACTGGAGCCGGCCGGGGTCTGCACCTGGGCGAACAGCACGCCCTGGTCTTCCTCGGGCAGGAACGCGGTGGGGATGCGCGCGAACAACCAGATCATGCCGACCACGATCAGGGCGTAGGCCAGCAGGAACGGGATCTTGTTGCGCAGGATGGTGCCGACGCTGCGCTCGTAGCCGACGACGCTGCGGTCGAAGTTGCGGTTGAACCAGCCGAAGAAGCCGCGCTTGGCCACATGGTGCTCGCCCTTCTTCAGCGGCTTGAGCATGGTGGCGCACAGGGCCGGGGTGAAGATCAGCGCTACCAGCACCGACAGGCCCATGGCCGAGACGATGGTGATGGAGAACTGGCGATAGATCACACCGGTGGAACCGCCGAAGAACGCCATTGGCAGCAGTACCGCCGACAGCACCAGGGCGATACCCACCAGGGCGCCCTGGATCTGCTCCATGGAACGCTTGGTCGCCTCCTTGGGCGGCAACCCTTCCTCGGACATCACCCGCTCGACGTTCTCCACCACGACGATGGCATCGTCCACCAGCAGGCCGATGGCCAGGACCATGGCGAACATGGTCAGGGTGTTGATGCTGAAACCGGCGGCGGCGAGGATGCCGAACGTACCCAGCAACACCACCGGCACGGTCATGGTGGTGATGATGGTGGCGCGGAAGTTCTGCAGGAACAGGTACATCACCAGGAACACCAGGACCACGGCCTCGATCAGGGTGTGGATCACCCCGCTGATCGATTCGGTGACCACCGGGGTGGTGTCATACGGGAACACGGCCTTCACGCCCGGCGGGAAGAACGGCTCCAGGTCGCTGATGGTGGTGCGCAGCGCCTTTGCGGTGTCCAGGGCGTTGGCGCCGGTGGCCAGCTTGACCGCCAGGCCCGAGGCCGGCATGCCGTTGTACTGGGCACTGATGGCGTAGTTCTCGCCGCCCAGGCCGACCGTGGCGACATCCCCCAGGCGGACCTGGGAACCGTCGTTGTTGACCTTGAGCAGGATCTTCTCGAACTGCTCGGCGGTCTGCAGGCGGGTCTTGCCGATGATGGTGGCGTTGAGCTGGGTACCCGGCAGTGCCGGCAGGCCGCCGAGCTGGCCGGACGAGACCTGGACGTTCTGCGCGGCCACGGCGGTGCGCACGTCGACCGGGGTCAGCTGGAACTTGTTCAGCTTGGCCGGATCCAGCCAGATGCGCATGGCGTACTGCGCACCGAACACCTGGAAGTCACCGACGCCCGCGGTCCGCGAGATCGGGTCCTGCATGTTGGAGACGATGTAGTTGGCCAGGTCGTCCTTGCTCATGCTGCCGTCTTCGGACACCAGGCCGATCACCAGCAGGAAGTTCTTCACTGCCTTGGTGACGCGGATACCTTGCTGCTGCACTTCCTGCGGCAACAGCGGGGTGGCCAGGTTCAGCTTGTTCTGGACCTGGACCTGCGCGGTGTCGGAGTTGGTGCCCTGCTCGAAGGTGGCGGTGATGGTCATGCTGCCGTCGGAGTTACTTTCCGACGACACATAACGCAGGTTGTCGATACCGTTGAGCTGCTGCTCGATCACCTGCACCACGGTGTCCTGCACCGTCTGCGCCGAGGCGCCCGGGTAGGTCACGGAGATGGCGATGGCCGGCGGGGCGATGCTCGGATACTGGTTGATCGGCAGCTTCAGGATCGACAGGGCGCCGACCAGCATGATCACCAGGGCGATCACCCAGGCGAAGATCGGGCGATCGATAAAGAACTTCGACATGGTTTACTCCGCTTTGGCGTCTGCTTTGGCCGCGTTGGCCTGAGCCGGGCTGGCCGGCTTCTTGACGTTGGTGGCTTCGCTGACCTTGACCTCGACACCCGGTCGCACGAACTGCAGCCCTTCGGTGATCAGACGGTCGCCCGGGTTCAGGCCTTCCTCGATCAGCCAGTCGCTGCCCAGGGTGCGGCTGGCCTTCAGCTGGCGCAGTTCGACCTTGTTCTCCTGGTTGACCACCAGCGCGGTCGGCGCGCCCTTGAGGTCGCGGGTCACGCCCTGTTGCGGGGCCAGGATGGCGTTGGCGTTGACCCCGGCCTTGAGCCGCGCATGGACGAACATGCCGGGCAGCAGGGTGTGGTCGGGGTTGGGGAAGATCGCGCGCAGGGTGACGGAACCGGTGGTCTCGTCGACCGCGACTTCGGAGAACTCCAGGCGACCCTGCTGCTTGAACAGGCTGCCGTCTTCCAGCACCAGCTGCACCTGGGCGGCGTTGTCGCCGGCCTTCTGCAGTTGGCCGCCTTCCAGGTCACGGCGCAGCTTGAGCAGCTCGGCGGTGGACTGGGTGACGTCGACGTAGATCGGGTCGAGCTGCTGGATGGTGGCCATGGCGTTGGTCTGGCCGTTGTTCACCAGGGCGCCTTCGGTGACCGAGGAGCGACCGATGCGGCCACTGATCGGCGCCAGCACCTTGGTGTAGCGCAGGTCGATCTGGGCGCTCTTGAGCGAGGCCTCGGCCTGCAATCGTTTGGCGTTGGCGTCGTCGTATTCCTGCTTGGAGACGGCCTGCTCGTCGATCAGTTGCTTGTAGCGTTCGGCCAGCGAGCGGGTAGCCTGCAGGTTGGCCTGGGCGTTGGCCAGGGTCGCCTCGTAGACGGCCGGGTCGATCTGGTAGAGCTGCTGCCCTTCCTTGACGTCGGTGCCTTCCTTGAACAGGCGCTTGAGAATGATGCCGTTCACTTGCGGGCGAACCTCGGCCACACGGTAGGCGCTGGTGCGCCCCGGCAGTTCCGAGGTCAGGGTGAAGGCTTGCGGTTGCACGGTCACGACGCCGACCTGAGGAGCCTGGGGCGCTGGCGCGGCTTCCTCTTTCTTACAGCCACTGAGCAGGGTTGCCAGGGCCACGGCGGAAACCAGGGCGGTTACGGCTGGCTTGAATTGCATGAGGATCCTCGGGTCGCAGGAGCAAGGGAGCTCAAGAATATAGTGGAAGTGTCTTATGAGAAAAACGCTATCCGGTGGATAAATAGCTTGCTAAGGAATATACTTACATTCATGGTTGTTTGTAAATACCGTCGGTGAGTCGCCGCGGATCGTCCACATGCACCCGGGAGCGGCCCATGTAGCGCCTGCCCCGGCCTGATTCCCGCCCGCCGGATGCGCAGGCGGGGCCTGATGAGGTTGTACTGCCATGGTCCGTCGAACCAAAGAAGAAGCCCAGGAAACCCGTGCCCAGATCATCGAGGCGGCGGAAAAGGCCTTCTACAAGCGCGGGGTCGCGCGCACCACCCTGGCCGACATCGCCGAGCTCGCGGGGGTGACCCGCGGGGCAATCTACTGGCATTTCAGCAACAAGGCGGAGCTGGTGCAGGCGCTGCTCGACAGCCTGCACGAGACCCATGACCACCTGGCCCGGGCCAGTGAAAGCGAGGACGAACTCGACCCGCTCGGCTGCATGCGCAAGCTGTTGCTGCAAGTGTTCAACGAGCTGGTGCTCGATGCCCGTACCCGGCGTATCAATGAAATCCTGCATCACAAGTGCGAGTTCACCGACGACATGTGTGAGATTCGCCAGCAACGCCAGGGCGCGGTGCTGGACTGCCATCAGAGCATCGCCCTGGCCCTGGGCAATGCCGTACGTCGTGGCCAGTTGCCCGGGGAGCTCGATATCGATCGGGCTGCCGTGGCCATGTTTGCCTATGTGGATGGCCTGATCGGCCGCTGGCTGCTGCTGCCGGACAGCTTCGATCTGTTGGCCGATGTCGAAAAATGGGTCGATACCGGGCTGGATATGCTGCGCTTGAGCCCGGGCTTGCGCAAATGACACTTTGTTAAGGATTGTGAGGAAGTGTTACTCCCATCCTATTAACGCAGAATTAATAACGTGGGAGCGGCGGTGCGCCGATGCGACTTGCCCCGCGATGAGACCTTCCAGGCCATGACGTCACCTGGGCGGAACGCTATCGCGGGGCAAGTCGCATCGGCGCACCGCCGCTCCCACAACTTTCAGCGCCCGCGCAACTGCCGGTCCGGCAGTGCCAGCGCCGCCAGCAGCCCGATCAGCGAAGCCCCGGCACTGACCAGCAACAGGTCGCGGAAGGTTTCCAGCAAGCGCACCTGGGTCTGCGGATCCGCCTCGCCCGCCTTGAGGCTGCCCAGCAATGGGTTGCCCAGCATCTCCAAGCCGCCCTGATGCAGCAGCGCCAGCAGCAGGCTGGACATGCACGCCACCCCCATCGCCCCGCCGAGCGAGCGGAACAAGTTGGTGGTGCTGGTCGCCACGCCGATGTCCCGGCTGTCCACCGCGCTTTGCGTGCCCACCAGCGAGGTGGGGAACTGCAGGCCGCAGGCGATCCCGGTCAGTAGCATGAACAGTGCGCTGAGCAACCCCGATTGCGGCGGCGTCAGCGCCATGGCGGCGATGGCCAGCGGCATCAGCAGCGCACCGGTGAGGATCTGCGGCTTGAAGCGGCCGGTGCGGCTGGTCATGCGCCCGCCGGTGAAGGCACCGATGGGCAGACCCATGGCCAGCGGCAGCAGGTGCAGTGCCGCGCTGTCAGCGCCGGCCCCGGTGATGCCCTGGTAGCGCAGGGGCATGAGCATGGTCAGCGAGATCGATTGGAAACTGGCGAAGAAAATCACGCACCAGCACAGCACCGCGACCCGGTTGCCGAACAGGCCCAGCGGCAGCAGCGGCTCACGGCAACGGCGCTCGTGGGCGATGAATGCCAGCAGCCCGAGCAGCGCGCAGCCCAGCAGCGCCAGCACCTGCGAAGACAGCCAGGCATGCCCCTGGCCGACCAGGGTGATGCCCAGCAGCAGGCTGCCCAGGCCGAGGATCATCAACACCGCGCCCAGATAGTCCACCCGGGCCTCGCGGCGCTTGACCGACAAGCCGTCCAACGCCCGGTGGATCACCCAGAGCGCCACCAGCCCCAGCGGCAGGTTGATCCAGAACACCCAGCGCCAGGAAAGATACTCGGTCAGCCAGCCACCGAGCACCGGCCCGGTGACACTGGCCAGGGCATACATGCTGCTGAAATAGCCCTGGTAGCGGCCGCGCTCGCGGGGCGGCACGAAGTCGCCGATGATCGCCTGGCTCACCGACACCATGCCGCCGGCGCCGATGCCCTGGAGCACCCGCGCCAGCACCAGCTGCGGCATGTCCTGGGCCAGGCCGCAGGCCACCGAGGCCAGGGTGAACAGGGCAGTGCCGGTGAGGATCATGCGCCGCCGGCCATACAGGTCGCCGAGCTTGCCGTAGATCGGCACGGCGATGGTCATGGCCACCATGTAGCCGGAGATGACCCAGGCCAGCAGCCCGACATCATTGAATTGCGCGGAAATCGCCGGCATGGACACGGCGACGATGGTCTGGTCGAGGGCGCCGAGGAAGATCGCCAGCATCAGGGCGGTCAGGACGCTGCGCAGGACGGTGGGGGGCAGGGCGGCGGTCACGTTCGGTTCCTTTTTCTTGTAGGAGCGGGCTTGTCCCGCGAACACCGGCCAAGCCGGTGCCATGCAGTGCGGTGTGGCCATCGCGGGGCAATCCCACTGCCACCAGCGAGACAATTGTACCCTGAGTTACATAGCTACCTATGTACTCCGTGCATCCCCTATGCAAGATCGGCATTGGCGCATTCATCCAGTGCTGCATGGCCGCGTGATATCGTGGCTAGGCCGCAGAGGCTGAAATCCGGGGCCTGCACCAGCATGGTGCAGCCATTTGCCGCAGGATTTCGCGTCGCTGTATGTCCACACCTTCTATTCCTCTGCCTGCATGTCGAGCATGACCGCCCAGATGGCGACGGTTGGAACAGTCAGGTAGACCCGATTCAGGGGTCGGTTGTCAGCCGTTCACAAATTTCATTACAAGCGGAGTGATCATGCCCAAGGCTTCCCACCACGATCTGCGTTTTGCCTTCCGCGAACTGCTTGCTTCAGGTTCGTGCTATCACACCGCTTCGGTCTTCGACCCGATGTCCGCCCGTATCGCCGCGGACCTGGGCTTCGAAGTCGGCATCCTCGGCGGCTCGGTCGCCTCGTTGCAGGTCCTGGCCGCGCCGGACTTCGCCCTGATCACCCTCAGCGAGTTCGTCGAGCAGGCCACCCGCATCGGTCGCGTCGCCCAGTTGCCGGTACTGGCCGATGCCGACCATGGCTATGGCAATGCGCTCAACGTGATGCGCACGGTCATCGAACTGGAGCGCGCCGGCGTGGCCGCGCTGACCATCGAGGATACCTTGCTGCCGGCCCAGTTCGGTCGCAAGTCCACCGACCTGATCTCGGTGGAGGAGGGCGTGGGCAAGATTCGTGCGGCGCTGGAGGCGCGTGTCGATTCGGCGCTGGCGATCATCGCCCGGACCAATGCCGGCGTGCTCACCACCGAGGAAATCATCGTCCGCACCCAGAGCTACCAGAAGGCCGGCGCCGATGGCATCTGCATGGTGGGGGTGAAGGACTTCGAGCAGTTGGAGCAGATCGCCGAGCACCTGAGCGTGCCGCTGATGCTGGTCACCTACGCCAACCCGAACCTGCGTGACGACGAGCGCCTGGCGCGCCTGGGCGTGCGCATCGTGGTCGATGGCCATGCCGCCTACTTCGCCGCGATCAAGGCCACCTACGACTGCCTGCGCCAGCAGCGCGGCCAGCAGCACAAATCGGACAACCTCGGCGCCACCGAGCTTTCGCACACCTACACCCAGCCCGAGGACTACATCCGCTGGGCGAAAGAGTACATGAGCGTCGAGGAGTGATCCTCTCTACCTGACGGCGCTCAGCGTGGCGCTATGAGGGACGCAGTGCTCGTGGACGCAGCTGGCGGCCGCGTTGGGCTGGCTGCGCAGCAGCTCGACCCGCCAGCAGGCCGAGCCGTAGAGCCCGGCCACCGCGACCAGGGCAAAGACGAGGGCGCAACGCCTGGATTTGATGCTCATGGTGCGGACCTCCTGTTGGTGCAACAGGTGATACCTTCCAGCATAGGCCTTGTGCGCGGATCTGCATGGCCTGGACTCAGCTCAATCCCTTGTCCCACTCCGGCTCGTCGCCGAACCGCTGCGCCAGGAAGTCCAGCATGCTGCGCAGTGTCGCCGGCATGTGCTTGCGCGAGGTGTACACCGCATTCAGGGTCAGCTCCCGTGGCCTGGCGTGCGGCAACAGCCGCACCAGCTCGCCACTGCGCAACGCGGCCGCAGCCTGGTAGGTGGGCAGCATGGCGATGCCGACGTGGGCCAGGGCGGCTTTCTGCAGGGTCATGGCCTCGTTGGCGCTGATATTGCCCTGCACCGGCACGGCGACGCTCTGCCCGTCCACCTCGAAATGCCACAGGCTGTGACCGAAGTAGGCATGGGTCAGGCAGTTGTGCCGGCTCAGTTCCTCGACCTGGCGCGGCGTGCCGTGCTCGCGCAGGTAGGCGGGGCTGGCGCAGACCACCGAGCGGCACACGCTCAGGCGTCGGGCGATGAGGTTGGGGTCGACGTCGTTGCTGGTGCGGATGGCCAGGTCGATGCGCTCGTCCACCAGGTTGACGGTGCGGTCGAGCATCTGCAGCTCCACCTTCACCCCGGGATAGCGTTTGACATAGGCCGCCAGCGCGTCCACCAGCTGGGCCTGGCCGAACGAGGTGCTGACGCTGATGCGCAGTTCACCGCGGGGGGCGTCGTCCGGCTGGCGCACGGCGTTCTGCAGGTCGCCGGCCAGCTCCAGCAACTGGCGGCAGCGGGGCAGGGTTTCGAGGCCCGCCGCTGTCAGGCTTAGCTTGCGCGTGGTGCGCTGCATCAGGCGCGCGCCGACCCAGTCCTCCAGCTCCGCCAGGTAGCGTGATACCACGGGCCTGGAAAGCTCCAGATGATCCGCCGCGGCGGACTGGCTGCCCAGGTCGACGACGGTGACAAATACGCGCATGGCGTTGAGGCGGTCCATGATCTGTCCGATTTCAGAAACAAACTATGTCGAAGCATCGCATTTTTTGTATTGGTTCGGGCAACTAAGCTTGCCTGCATCGTCCCACTCACAGGATCTTGCGATGTCTCTTCTCACTCCCTTGCGCGGTCTGCTGCTGGCCTGTCTCACCCTCGGCGGCCAGGCCATGGCCAGCGAACCGCTCAAGCTCGAAGCCTACAACCCTGGCCACGCGGCGATCTTCCCGGTCAGCTCGGTGATCGTCAGCGGCGCCCACGACGTCATCCTGGTCGACGCCCAGTTCGGCAAAGGCCAGGCCGAGCAGGTGGTCGAACGCCTGCGTGCCAGCGGCAAGCAGCTGACCACCATCTATGTCAGCCATGGCGACCCCGACTACTACTTCGGCCTGGACACCATCACCCAGGCGTTTCCCAAGGCCCGGGTGGTCGCCTCGGCCGCCACGGTCGAGCACATCCGCAAGACCATGGACGCCAAGCTGGCCTACTGGGGCCCGCAGATGGGCGCGGACAAGCCGGCACGCCTGGTGGTGCCGCAGGTCCTCGAGGGCAATCGCCTGGAGCTTGAAGGCCAGGCACTGGAGGTTGTCGGCCTGGACGGTCCACAGCCGGACCGCAGCTTCGTCTGGATTCCCTCGATCAAGGCAGTGGTCGGTGGTGTGGTGGTTTCCGAGCATATCCACGTGTGGATGGCCGATACCCAGACCGCGAAATCCCACGCCGACTGGCTGAGCACCCTGACGAAGATCGAGCAGCTCGCCCCGCGCACGGTGATCCCCGGGCATTACCTGGGCGACAGCAGCCGCTCGCTGGACGCTGTGCGCTTCACCGCCGGCTACATTCGTGACTTCGATACCGAAGCCGCCAAGGCCGCCGATTCCACCGCGCTGATCGCGGCGATGAAGCAACGCTACCCGAACCTTGCCGACGAGAGCTCCCTGGAACTGGGGGCCAAGGTCGCCAAGGGCGAGATGAAGTGGTAATCCCTTTCAACCTGTTGGAGTGTTTCCCATGAGCAAGATCGCAATCATCGGCGCCACCGGGCGCGCCGGCAGCCAGTTGCTGGAAGAGGCCCTGCGTCGTGGCCACAGTGTGGTGGCCATCGCTCGGGATCCGGGCAAGCTGCAAGGCCGTGACGGCGTGACGGTCAAGGCGCTGGATGCCAAGGACAGCGCCGCCCTGCAGACGGCCGTGACTGGCTGCGATGCGGTGTTGAGCGCGGCGCATTTCTCCACCCTCGAGCCTGGCGCGATCATCGAGCCGGTCAAGCGTGCCGGGGTCAAGCGCCTGCTGGTGGTGGGTGGTGCCGGCAGCCTGCTGCTGCTGCCATCCGGGCACCGGGTGATCGACAGCCCGGACTTCCCCGAGGCCTACAAGGCCGAGGCCAGTGCCGGGGTGCGCTTCCTCGAGACGCTGCGCCGCGAGCCGACCCTGGACTGGACCTTCCTGTCGCCGTCGGCGGAGTTCGTCGAAGGCGAGCGCAGCGGGCACTACACCCTGGGCAAGGACCACCTGCTGATCGGCGCTGATGGCAAGAGCTGGATCACCTTTGCCGATTACGCCATCGCCATGCTCGACGAGCTGGAGAAACCGGCGCACTCGCGGGCGCGGTTCACGGTCGGCTACTGAGTCGCGCGGTACCCTGTAGGAGCGGCCTCGTGCCGCGAAAGGGCTGCACAGCAGCCCCAGGCTTTCAGCGACAAATCAGATATCGCCGGGGCCGCTATGCGGCCCTTTCGCGGCACAAGGCCGCTCCTACAAAGGTTGCGCAAGGCTTGAGGCGCGCGTCTGCAGCCACTCCACCAACTCGACCAGCCCCGTGGGCATGGTCTTCGACGGGCTCACCAGGTAATAGCCCTTCCCGGTCGTCACCTTCAGCTCGAACGGCATGCACAACCGGCCTGTGCGCAGGTCGTCGCCGATCAGCGAGAAATCGCCGATGGCGATCCCCGTCCCCTGGGAGGCCATGGCCATTGCCATGTCCAACGTCTCGAAGTGCTGCTTCGGCCCCTGGGGCTCGAACCCGGCGTTGGCCGCCTGCAACCACAGCTGCCAGTCGTGTTCGTCCCGCGAGGGGTGCAGCAGCATCTGCCGCGCCAGGTCCTGCAACTGCAAGAGGTCGCTTGATACCGATGGCGCGCAGACCGGCGTCAGTTGTTCATCGAACAGCTTGCGTACCTGCAGCCCATGGTTCGGCGCCGCGCCATACACCACGGCCGCATCGAAGCCCTCGCGGCGAAAATCCACGCCGTGCTGCACCGTGGTGGTCAACTCCACCGGCACGTCCGGGCGCAGTGCCTGCCATTCCAGCAAGCGTGGCAGCAGCCAGCGCATCACGCAGGTCGGCGCCTTTAGCTGCAGTGTCGCGCTACGCCCGCCGACCTCGCGCACGCCTTGCTCGATCAGGGCAAAGATCTGCTGCACCCGGGGCAGCCAGTCCTGCCCTTCGCGGGTCAGCGCCAGGCCCCGGGCCTGGCGCTGGAACAACGCGTAGCCCAGGTGCTCCTCGAGCCCGGCGATCTGCCGGCTGACCGCGCCCTGGGTGATGTGCAGCTGTTGCGCGGCGCGGGTGAAGTTGCAGTGCCGGGCGGTCACCAGGAAGGTGTGCAGGGCGGGGAGGGGCGGCAGGCGTTTCATTGTGACAAGCCATGATGTGAGGTCATGGCTAGTATGTGTTTTTTTGCATTGTGGCGGTAGTCGGCGCTTGGTTCCATGAGCACAGGTCTCAACAAGAATCGGGTACTCGATGATGGCAACCTGTGGTGAAGTGCTGGTCAAACTCCTCGAAGGCTATGGCGTCGATCATGTCTTCGGCATTCCCGGCGTGCATACCGTGGAACTCTACCGCGGCCTGGCCGCCTCCTCGATCCGCCACATCACCCCGCGCCACGAGCAGGGGGCCGGGTTCATGGCCGACGGCTACTCGCGTACCCGGGGCAAGCCTGGGGTGTGCTTCATCATCACCGGCCCGGGCATGACCAACATCACCACCGCCATGGGCCAGGCCTATGCCGACTCGATCCCGATGCTGGTGATTTCCAGCGTGCAATCGCGTAGCCAGCTGGGCGGTGGACGCGGCAAGCTGCACGAGCTGCCCAACCAGGCTGGCCTGGTCGCGGGGGTGGCGGCGTTCTCGCACACGCTGATGAGCGCCGATGACCTGCCCGAGGTGCTGGCCCGCGCCTTCGCCGTGTTCGATGGCGCCCGTCCGCGCCCGGTGCATATCGAGATCCCGCTGGATGTGCTGGTGGAACCCGCCGATCACCTGTTGCCGGGCCGCGTGGTGCGCACCACCCGGGCCGGCGCCGCGCCACAGACCGTGCAACGCATGGCCGTGCGCCTGGCCAAGGCGCGGCGTCCGCTGATCCTGGCCGGTGGCGGTGCGCTGAAGGCGGGCGCCGGGCTGGCGCGGCTGGCCGAGCACCTGCAGGCGCCGGTGGCGCTGACCATCAACGCCAAGGGGTTGTTGCCCGCGAACCATCCGCTGCAGATCGGCTCGACCCAGACCCTGCCGGCCACCCGTGCGCTGGTGGCCGAGGCCGACGTGGTGCTGGCCATCGGCACCGAACTGGCCGAAACCGACTACGACGTGACCTTCAAGGGCGGTTTCGAGATCCCCGGCAGCCTGCTGCGGATCGATATCGACCCGGACCAGACGGTGCGCAACTACCTGCCCGAACTGGCCCTGGTAGCGGATGCCGCCCAGGCTATTGAAGCGCTGTTGGTGGCCCTGAACCTGCAGGCGCAGCCGCCGCGCGAAAGCGATTGGGGAGCGGCGCGGGCCGCCCGCCTGCGCCAGGACAACGCGGCCAGCTGGGACCAGCCGACCCTGAGCCAGACCCGTCTGCTGACCAGCATCCTGCAGACCCTGCCGGACGCCATCCTGGTGGGCGACTCGACCCAGCCGGTCTATACCGGCAACCTGACCCTGGACATGGCCAGGCCGCGTCGCTGGTTCAATGCCTCCACTGGTTACGGCACGCTGGGATACGCGTTGCCGGCCGCCATGGGCGCCTGGCTGGGCAGCGCCGAGTCGCCCGCCGTACGCGCGCCGGCGGTGTGCCTGATCGGTGACGGCGGGCTGCAGTTCACCCTGCCTGAGCTTGCCAGCGCGGTCGAGGCGCAGGTGCCGTTGATCGTGCTGCTGTGGAACAACCAGGGGTACGAGGAGATCAAGAAGTACATGGTCAACCGGGCGATCGAGCCGGTCGGCGTGGACATCCATACCCCGGACTTCATTGGCGTGGCGCGGGCGTTGGGGGCCGAGGCAGAGGACGTGGGTGATGTGGCGCAACTGCAGGCAGCGTTGGGCAGGGCGGTGGAGCGCAGGGGGCCGACCTTGATCCAGGTGGATCAAGGTCAGTGGCAGCGGGCGGTTCAGGGCTGAAGCTGCAGCGAGGGCTTTGCCCTCGATCGCGGGGCAAGCCCGCTCCTACAGTCGCCCGATGTTTGTCTCTTTTCAGCTGGCGCTGGCGCGCAGGCGCGCCACGTCGCGAATCGGCGGCGCGCCGTACAGGCGGCTGTACTCGCGGCTGAACTGCGACGGGCTTTCATAACCTACCCGGTAGCCAGCCACCGCGGCCTCCAGCCCGTCGTTGAGCATCAGTCGCCGCGCCTCCTGCAGGCGCAGCTGCTTCTGGTACTGCAACGGGCTCATTGAGGTCACGGCCTTGAAACGGTGGTGCAGGGTCGAGGTGCTGAGGTTGACCTCGCGCGCCAGGTCCTCGATGCGCAAGGGCTCCTGGTAATGCCGATTGAGCCAGGCGATGGCCTGGCATACCCGGTGGGTCTGGCTGCTGGACAGGGCGATCTCGCACAGCCGCCAGCCCTGGGGGCCACGCAGCACGCGATACATCAGCTCGCGGCGCACCAGTGGGGCGAGCACGGCAATATCTCGTGGGCTGTCGAGCAGGCGGACCAGGCGCAGCAGCGTGTCGAGCAACTGCGGATCGCTTTTCTCCACGAACAGCCCTCGGCCGGAGGATTGGCCGGGGACCAGTATCGGCCCGCTCTCGGCGATCAGCTGGCTGATCTGCGCCGGGTCGATGTCCAGGCGCAAACCCAGGCAGGGGTTCTCGGGGCTGGCTTCGAGCAGGGCGCCGGTGATGGGCAGCGTTACCGAGACCACCATGTAGTGCAGCGGGTCGTAGGTATAGCGCTCGTCGCCCAGGAACAATGTCTTGCTGCCCTGGGCCAGGATGCACAAGGCCGGTTGCGCCAGGGCCGGCATGCCGCGCACATCTTCTTCATAGCGAGTCAGGTACAGGTCTTCGATGGCCGACACCGCGCCATAGGGGCCATTGGCGTGACGTCGGATCAGCCCGGCCAGCTCCTGGCGTTGCTGTTCCAGAAGCGGATCGAGGGGCGTGGATGAACTCATGGCGGGATTCCTCTGCTGACCGACGCAGCATAGGTTTGGGCAATGGCAGGCGCTAGTCGAAAGCTGCAGATCGATTGCCTGATCCTGCCGCGTTGCAGGATCAGGCAATCGGCCGGCAGTAATGGCCTAACGTCCCGCGCGGGCGAACCTCTAACCTTGGCAGCCTGGTTTTCCCGTCCGTAGCGCTTCAAGGAGATCGTTCATGACCCAGCAACAACCGGTCACACACCTGGCTTTCATCCGCGCCAGCAACGGTCGATCCGCAGAACTCGGCGTGCGCCTGCGCGACCTGCTCGAGCCGTCGCGACGTGCGCCGGGCTGCCTGAGCTTCAGCGTGCAGCGCTCGCAGGTCGATGCCGACCTGTGGCTGCTCAGCGGCAGCTGGTGCGACCAGCAGGCGATGAGTGGCTATTTCGCTTCGCCCACCCTCGACGTGTTCGGGGAGCTGGTGCAGGAGCAGGTGGTCAGCAGCCTGGACCTGCATACCTTCGCCTAACGTGTAGAATGCCGCCCCTCGATCACACAGGCGCAAAGCGACATGGCACGTAGAGAATTCCCCCACTTCGAAGCGGTTTCGGCAATGGTTCCGGTGCAAGGCGGCGGCTACTACGCGGCGATCGCCGTGAAGGCCCTGGTCATGGGCGGTGCGCCGCGCTTTCACAAAGTGCTGGACGGGCAGGTGTTCCAGTCGGCGATCGCGGCCGACCAGGCCGCTTGTGCCGAACTCGAACGCCTGCAGGGCGTGAGCGAGGAAGGTGAACTGGTCTTCTGATCAGACCTGTGGGCGAGCCATCTTGAACAGCTCGCCCAGCGCGAAGTAGTCGGCCGGGCCGCCGCCACGCAGGATCGGCTCGGCGGCGGCGGTGTCGTAGATGCCGTCCTTGAGCAGGTGCTCGGCAATGTGCACCGCCACCACCTCGCCGAGGATCAGCCAGCTGGGCACCACTTCCTGGTCCGCACGCTTGAGCTGGACGATCTGGCTGACCTTGCATTCGAAGCTCACCGGGCTTTCGCCCACGCGCGGCACCTTGACCACATTCGAGGCGGTCGGGGTGAGGCCGCTGAGCGTGAACTCATCGACATCCGCCGCCACGGCGGCGCAGCTCTGGTTCATCTGCTGCGCCAGCGGACGGGTGGCCAGGTTCCAGACGAACTCACCGGTCTGCTCGATGTTGTTCAGGCTGTCTTTGCGCCCGACGCTGCAGAAACCGATGATCGGAGGGATGTAGTTGAAGGCGTTGAAGAAGCTGTAGGGCGCCAGGTTCAGGCGGCCTTCGCGGTCGTGGCTGGAGATCCAGCCGATGGGCCGTGGGCCGACGATGGCGTTGAACGGGTCATGGGGCAGGCCGTGGCCTTTGGCGGGTTCGTAGTAGTACATCTGCGCAAGGCCGCGAGGCCCTTCCTGGTGGGGGACAAGGCGCCTAGTGTGCCAAGGCTTGGCCCGGCTGCAAATGATCAAGCCCGGCCGAAGCCGGGCTGGTTGCGCGCATCAGCGATCAGCTGATGCGGTGGCCGTTGGTGCGGTCGAAGCCATCTTCGGCGAAGCGCTGGCCGCCGGTGCGATCAAAGCCGTCTTCGGCGAAGCGTTGGCCGCCGGTGCGATCAAAGCCATCTTCGGCGAAGCGCTGGCCGCCTGTGCGATCGAAGCCGTCTTCGGCGAAGCGTTGGCCGCCGGTACGATCAAAGCCATCTTCTGCGTAGGTGGCCGACTGACTCTGCACGGCAGCGAAGGTGTGGGCGCCGGTACGATCGAAGCCGTCTTCGGCAAAGGCGCCAGTGGCCAGAACAGAGAGGGCGAGGGTAAGGATCAGTTTGTTTTTCATGGTCGTTGCTCCGGTGAGTTGCTAGGGGTTGTTGTTTCTATGGGTCCAATGCTACGCCTATAAAATCGATAAAAAAGCGCAAAAAATAGCGCAAAAGAATCTATTTATTAGATTATTTAGGGTGTGGCTATCCCTGGCTTGCAGTGAGCATCGCGTGTGGCGTGCAGCACGAGCGCCAATGATTTTCCAGTTCGACAAAGATGAAAGGCGGAAATTAATGGGGAGTTAAGGGCACGCGAGCCTGGGGATTAAGCAATCAACGGATTTTTCATACGGCTCAAACCGATTTTTCAGGCTTCGCTCGCCACCATCGCCGCACTTGAACCCCTGGAGCGGCACACCCATGAACAAACTCCCGCAAATCACCTTGGCCTTCTGGGTCATGAAGATCTGCGCCACCACCCTCGGCGAGACGGCCGGCGACCTGCTGTCGATGACCCTGGACATCGGCTACGCCATGAGTTCGCTGTTGCTTATCAGCGTGTTCCTGGTGACCCTGCTCACCCAGCTCTACTCGCGCCGTTACCACCCGATGCTGTACTGGCTGGTGATCCTCGCCACCAGTACCGCCGGTACCACCATGTCCGACTTCATGGACCGGACCCTGGGCCTGGGCTACGCCATGGGCTCGGCACTGCTGATCGGCATTCTCCTGCTGACCTTTGCCCTGTGGCGCCTGAGCGGCAACCCGCTGGACGTCAGCCGCATCCGCAATCGTGGTGGCGAGCTGTTCTATTGGGTAGCGATCCTGTTCTCCAACACCCTGGGCACCGCCCTGGGCGATTACCTGGCCGATGATTCCGGCCTGGGCTTCGCCGGTGGCGTGCTGCTGATTGGCTCGGGGATCGCGCTGGTGGCCGCGGCCCGCTACTGGACGAAGATCTCGGGCGTCGTGCTGTTCTGGATCGCCTTCGTCCTCACCCGTCCGTTCGGTGCCACGCTGGGCGACGTGCTGACCAAGTCACACGAGAAAGGCGGGCTGGATTTCGGCACGGTGGGCTCATCGCTGGTGCTTGGCGGCTTGCTGCTGGTACTGGTGCTGATGGCCACCTATTACCAGCGTCGCGAGCCGCAGCGGGTGGCCGAGCTGTCGTAACCATGGGTTGGCCGGCTTGACCGGCCTTGCTCAGGCTTCTCGGGTATCGATCCTGTAGCGGGTGCTTCGTCCGCCGCCGGGCAGACGAACCAGGCAGTGCTTGTCCAGCAGGTCGGCAAGGTGCCGGGTGGCTGTGGCCTTGGAGACCTTGGCCACAGCCTGGTACTGGCTGGCGCTGATACCCGCCTCGAAGCCGCGAGGGCCACCGTCGAGCAGGCGATTGAGCACTTTGACCTGTTCGGGTAACAAGCCGTCGCCACGATGGATCAGCCAGAAGCGTGCCTTGGCCAGCACCCGGTCGATGCGCGCCAGCGCTTGCTGGAGGCTGCGCAGCAAGGTGGCAAGGAACCAGGCCAGCCATTGTGTGACGTCCAGATCGCCGCGCTGGCTGCTTTCAAGGACTGCGTAGTAGCCGGCCCGGTCTTCCAGGATGCTGCTGGATATGGCGTAGAAACGGACCGCCCGCTGCTCGCCCTGGGCCAATGCCAGGTCTGTGATGGCGCGGGCCAGGCGGCCATTGCCATCGGCGAAGGGGTGCAAGGTGACGAACCAGAAATGGGCGAGCCCCGCGCGTAGCAGGGGGTCGAGTTGCCGATCACTGCGGCTTCTCTCGAACCAGTCGAGGAACTGCTGCACCTGCTGCTCCAGGCCGGCACGCGGCGGTGCTTCGAAATGCACCCTGGGTTTGTCGATACGACCCGACACCACCTGTATCGGGGCATCGTCGCGCCATGCGCCGACTGGCATGGGCGGTGCGAGCGTAGTGTCATGCTCGGGGAACAGCCAGCGATGCCACAGGAACAGGCGCTGCTGATCCAGTGGCCGAACATAGCCCATGGTCGCATCCACCATCAACTCGGCCAGGCCCTCGCTGCGTGTCGTGGTCGTTCCTGGCTCGGCAATCCCGAGCCGGCGGGCCAGGGAAGAGCGCACGGACTCCACATTGAGCTGCTCACCCTCGATGGCCGAGGACGTGACAATGTTCTGCAGCAGGGTATCGAGTGTATCGAGGTTGGCATTGGCCTCGGTCACCGCCCCCGCTCTGCCCAGCAGGCAGCCTTGCGCCTGGACGCAGTCCCTGAGCAAGGTTGCCAGTTGCGACGCGTCCCAACGAACGTCGGGCCAGTCGGCCTGCTGCCAGACCCAGACGGTGTCTGCAGCCGTGTGCGCTTTTGGGTTCATGAGCCAAATAATAGCGTCATTCGGCTCATGATATGAGCCGAATGACGCTATTATTCGGCTCACAATCCATTAAAAAAGGGGCGCCCGGTCATCCGGAGCGCCCCTTTTCAGTTCTGCGAGGAGGGATCAGTCGGTGGTGATCCGCGAATGCTGCTTGGTGTCCTTCATGGTCGCGTACACCAGCAACGAACAGGCGATGCAGGCGGTGACGTACCAGTAGTAGCCAGTCTCCATGCCGGCGCTCTTGAACCACAGGGCCACGTACTCGGCGGTGCCGCCGAAGATCGACACGGTCAGCGCGTACGGCAGGCCGACGCCCAGGGCGCGGATCTCGGTCGGGAACAGTTCGGCCTTGACCACGGCGTTGATCGAGGTGTAGCCGCTGACGATGATCAGCGCGGCCATGATCAGGAAGAACGCGCCCCACCAGGTCTGGATGGTGTGCAGGGTGCTGAGGATCGGCACGGTGAACAGGGTGCCGAGCACGCCGAAGGCGATCAGGATAGGGCGTCGACCGATCTTGTCGGACAGCCCGCCGATCACTGGTTGCAGGCACATGAACAGGAACAGCGTGGCCGCCGAAATGGTGGTCGAGTCGCTGATGCTCATGCCCACGGTGTTGACCAGATACTTCTGCATGTAGGTGGTGTAGGTGTAGAAGGCCAGGGTTCCGCCCATGGTCAGGCCGACTACGGTCATCAGCTCCTTGGGATGGCGCAGCAGGGTGCGCATCAGGTTTTCCTTGGATTTTTCCTTCTTGGTGAAGGACGCGGTTTCTTCCATGCCGCGACGCAGGTACAGGGCGACCACCGCGCACAGCGCGCCGATCACGAACGGCACGCGCCAGCCCCAGGCATACAGCTCCTCGGTGGTCAGGGTGTTCTGCAGGACGATCAGCACCGCCAGGGCGATGAGCTGACCCGAGATCAGGGTGACGTACTGGAAGCTGGAGAAGAAGCCACGGCGTTCCTTGCTGGCCATCTCGCTCAGATAAGTGGCGGAGGTACCGTATTCGCCACCCACCGACAAGCCCTGCATCAGGCGGGCGATGACCAGCAGGACTGGCGCAGCGACGCCGATGGTCTCGTAGCCCGGGGTCAGGGCGATGACCAGGGAGCCTGCGCACATCAGCAGCACCGAAGCCATCAGTGCCGCCTTGCGGCCCTTGCGGTCGGCGTACAGGCCCATCAGCCAGCCACCGATCGGGCGCATGAGGAAGCCCACGGCGAAGATCGCGGCGGTGTTGAGCAGTTGGGCGGTGGTGTCGCCGGCGGGGAAGAAGGCCTTGGCGAAGTACAGCGAGAATGCGGCGTAGACATACCAGTCGTACCATTCGACCATGTTGCCGATGGAACCACTGAAGATCGATTTAAGGCGGCTGGCGGTGGACTTTTGCGCGGCGGGCGCAACGGCCGCCCCGGTGGGCAGAGTGCTGGCGTTATCCATCAGGGATACCTTCTCGTTGTTTTTGTGGAGCGCGCTCGAGGCGCAGCTTGAGAAGGGTTTTGCAGGAGGTGTGCCAGGTGGGGGCGCAGTGATCCGTTTGGGTGCATCGCGAGCCGGTCCGCTCCCACGCAACCCCTGTAACCTGCGGGTAATGCATATCCTTGTAGGAGCGGGCTTGCCCCGCGAAGAAGTGCCTCGGAGGATCAGTGAGTGAGCGGAATTTCGCTTGTTCTCGCCAATGGATAGGCAAGAATCCGCTCATTCGCGCTCAAGAAAGTCCTCTCTCACCAACCCATGCCGCTGCATCTTTTCATTGAGTGTGCGCCGCGGCAGTTGCAGTGCCTCCATCACGCCCTTGATCTCACCCTTGTGCTGGCGCAGCGCTGCGCGCAGGCACTGGGCTTCGAACGCTTCCATCTGCTCGACCAGGGATTGCCCGCCGGACTCGATCTCCAGGGCCGGCGAGCCCAGCCCCAGGGCATGCCGTTCGGCGGCATTGGCCAGCTCGCGCACATTGCCCGGCCAATCGTGGGCCAGCAGGCGCGCCAGTTGCGCGCCGCTCAGCGGTGGGGCGCTGCGCCCCAGGCGTTCGGCGGCGCCGCGGGCAAAATGCTCGAACAGCAGTGGGATGTCCTCGCGCCGTTCGCGCAGGGGTGCCAGGCGCAACTCGGCGACGTTCAGGCGGTAGGCCAGGTCTTCGCGGAAACGCCCGGCGCGGGCTTCTTCAAGCAGGTCCGGCTTGGTCGCGGCAATGATGCGCAGGTCGACGCTGATGCTCTGATTGGCGCCCAGCCGCTCGAGCTTCTGTTCCTGGATCACCCGCAGCAGCTTGGCCTGCTGGGCCAGGGGCATGCTCTCGATTTCGTCGAGGAACACGGTACCGCCATTGGCGTACTCCAGTTTGCCGATTCGCTTGCCCTGGGCACCGGTGAACGCGCCACTTTCATGGCCGAACAGCTCGGCCTCGAACAATGTTTCGGGAATGGCCGCGCAGTTGAGGGCGACGAAGGGTTTGTCGGCGCGCGGGCCGAAGTCGTGCAGGCAGCGCGCCACGCGCTCCTTGCCGCTGCCGGTTTCACCGCGGATCAGCACGTTGACCGGCAGGCCGGCCAGCTCCAGCACCTGGCGGCGCAGTTGCTGCAAGCCCTGGGACATGCCCAGCAGGGTGTTCTCCAGCTGCGCCTTGAGGTCGGCCTGCTCATGCAGGTGGCGGTTCTCCAGGACCAGCTGGCGCTTTTCCAGGGCCCGGCGCAGGCTGCCCATCAGGTGCTGTGGTGTGAACGGCTTTTCCAGGAAGTCATAGGCGCCATTGCGCATCGCTTCCACGGCCATGGGCACATCGCCATGGCCGGTGAGCAGGATCACCGGCAGGTCGGGGTCGTTCGCCTGCAGCTGTTCGAGCAGTTGCAGGCCGGACATGCCGGGCATGCGTACGTCGCTGAGGATCACCCCGGGGAAGTGCGGCTCGAGCCTGTCCAGACAGTCTTCGGCGCGGGCGAACAGTTGCACGCTGAAGCCCGACAGGCTCAGCCACTGTTCCACCGCGGTGCGGATGCTCGCTTCGTCGTCGACGACAATCACCGAATTCAACATACAGGCTCCAGGTCGCGGGGCAGGGTGAGGCTGAAGCGGGCACCGCCCGGCAGGTTCTCGACCTGCAGGCGGCCACCGGCGTCGATGACGATGCCATAGGAGATGGCCAGGCCCAGGCCCAGCCCTTCACCGACCGGCTTGGTGGTGAAGAACGGATCGAAGACCCGGTCCAGGTCGCAGTCGAGGATGCCACCACCGGAATCGAGCACGCTCAGGCGCCATTGCCCATCGTCTGCCTCGATGCGGATCTCCAGGCGTTTGTAACGTTTGTCGGCCATGGCGTCGATGGCGTTGCGCAGCAGGTTGATCAGCACCTGCTCGAGGCGGATCGCGTCGCCGCGGACCCAGGCCGGGCGGGCCAGGTACAGCGCCACTTCGACGCCTTCGGCGCGGATGCGGGTATCCAGCAGGTGCAGCGCCTGGTCGACCACCGTGGCCAGGTCCAGGCGTTCGCGCAGGCCGCCGGGGCTGTTGCGGGCGAAGGTCTTCAGGTGGCCGGTGAGCGCGGCCATGCGGGTCAGCATCTGCTCCAGCGGCTCCAGGGCCTGGCGGGCTTCGTCATGGCGGCCATGGTCGAGCAGCAGGCGCAGGGTTTCCAACTGCATGCGCTGGGTGGTCAGCGGCTGGTTGATTTCGTGGGCCAGGGCTGCCGACATCTGCCCCAGCGCCGCCAGCTTAGCCGATTGCACCAGGCCTTCCTGGGCGGTATGCAGCTCACGGGTGCGCTCCTCGACCAGGCGCTTGAGCTCTTCGCGGCTGCGTTGGCGCAGGCGGGCCAGGCGCAGGCGCTGGCTGACGAACAGCGCGGCGAACACCAGGCTCAGCCAGATGGCTGCAGCAGCGAGGGCGGCGTTGCGGCCATCCTCGGCGACCTGCGGCTTGCGCAGCAAGTGCAGGGTCCAGCCTTCGGCCTCCAGGGGCAGGCGCTCCCACAGGTACTCGGCGGTGCCATCCGGGCCTTGCACGCGGGTCAGGTGGCTGGTGTCGGTGAAGCGGGTCAGGGCCTGGTGCTGCAGGGGCACCAGCGGTTGCTTGTCGTACTGGCGGGTTTCGGCCAGTTCGGCGCGGTCGGCGCCGGACAGCGGTTGCAGCTCGCGGTAGCGCCAGCCGTCCTGATTGGCGATGAAGGTGATGCCGCGGGCATCGCTGACCAGCAGGATATCGCTGCCCTGGCGCCACTCGCGTTCCAGCTCCGGGAACTCAAGTTTGACGACCATGGCGCCGAGGAAGCGGCCATGTTCGTCGTTTACCGCGCTGGACAGGAAGTAGCCCGGCACGCCGCTGGTCACGCCGACGGCATAGAACCGGCCGCTGCCCTGGCTGCGGGTCTGCTTGAAATAGGGGCGAAAGCCGTAGTTGGAGCCGACATAGGTGGTCGGCAGGCGCCAGTTGCTGGCGGCGATGGCCAGGCCCGTGCGGTCGAGCAGCTCCAGGGTGGAGGAGTTGGCGGCGCCGTTGATGCGTTCGAGCTTGCGGTTCAGGGCGTCCTGCACCGGCTCGGTGATCGGACCGCGCAGGGCCGCGATCAGCTCCGGATCCAGCGCCAGCACCGCAGGCAGGGCGCGATAGCGCTCGATCAGGGTGTGCAGGGCGTTGGCATACAGGCCCAGTTGCTCGCTGGCCCGGCGGGCGTCGGTTTCCATGGCCTGGCGCTTGGCCTGGTGCATGGCCCAGCCGGCGCTGAGGGTGGTGCCGACCAGGATCAGCAGGATGATCAAACCCAGGCGCAGGGCGCGGAAGGATGAGGGCATGGGGCGGATCCGGGATCTCGGTTGTCTGTGCCGGCCTCATCGCGGGGCAAGCCCGCTCCCACAGGATTGCAGATGTTCCTGTGGGAGCGGGCTTGCCCCGCGAAGGGGCCGAACCTGCTTAACGCAGCTCGAAGCTCTGCTGCTGCACCGCCTGCGAGTCGAGGCCGATCTGCACATTGAACTGGCCAGCTTCGGCGACGTGCTGCAGTTGGCCATTGTAGAACTTCAGGTCCTGCTCACTGATGTCGAAGGTCAAGGTTCGCGCTTCGCCGGCCTTGAGCATGACTTTCTGGAAGTTCTTCAGTTCCTTGACCGGGCGGCTCATTGACGCACTCTGGTCCTGGATATACAGCTGCACCACGGTCTCGCCGTCACGCTTGCCGGTGTTCTTCACCGTAACCTTGGCCTGCAGGGTGCCGCCACGCTTGAGTTCCTTCTGCGACAGCGCCAGCCCCGACAGCTCGAAGCTGGTGTAGCTCAGGCCGTAGCCGAACGGGTACAGCGGGCCGTTGGGCTCCTCGAAGTACTGCGAGGTGTAGTTGCCCGGCTTGCCCGGGGTGAACGGACGGCCGATGCGCATGTGGTTGTAGTACATCGGGATCTGCCCGACCGAGCGTGGGAAGGTGATGGCCAGGCGACCGGACGGGTTGTAGTCGCCGAACAGCACGTCGGCGATGGCGTTGCCGCCTTCGGTGCCGCTGAACCAGGTCTCGAGGATGGCGTCGGCCTGCTCGCGCTCCCAGGCAATCGACAGCGGACGGCCGTTCATCAGTACCAGCACCAGGGGCTTGCCGGTGGCCTTCAGCGCCTTGATCAGGTCGCGTTGCACCGCCGGGATCTCCAGGGTGGTGCGGCTCGACGATTCGTGTGACATGCCGCGGGACTCGCCGACCACGGCCACCACCACATCCGACTGCCTGGCGGCCTTGACCGCTTCGTCGATCAGCACGGCGGCGGGACGTGGGTCATCGACGATTTCCGGTGCGTCGAAGTTGAGGAAGTTCAGGTAGTCGAACATGGCCTTGTCGCCGGTCACGTTCGAACCCTTGGCGTAGACCAGCTTGGCCTTGCCTTCCACGGCACGGCGCAAGCCCTCGCGCACGGTGACCGAGTGCTGCGGTTTGCCGTCGGCGGCCCAGCTGCCCATCATGTCGATCGGCGCATCGGCCAGGGGACCGACCAGGGCGATGGTGCCGGCCTTTTTCAGCGGCAGGGTCTGCTCGCGGTTCTCCAGCAGCACCAGGCCACGGCGTGCCACGTCGCGGGCGGTGTCACGGTGCAGGCGGTCTTCTGCGTAGTAGTCCTTCAGGTCGGTTTCGGCCTTGGGAATGCGCACATAGGGGTCCTTGAACAGCCCCATGTCGTACTTGGCGCCCAGCACTTCACGCACCGCCTGGTCCAGTTCGGCCTGGCTGACTTCGCCGGACTTCAGCAGCCCTGGCAGCTCCTCGCCGTAGAGGGTGTCGTTCATGCTCATGTCGATGCCGGCCTTGATCGCCAGCTTGGCGGCCTCACGGCCGTCGCGGGCAACGCCATGGCGGATCAGTTCCTGGATGGCGCCGTGGTCGCTGATGGTCACGCCCTTGAAGCCCCACTCCTTGCGCAGCAGGTCGTTCATCAGCCAGGTGTTGGAGGTGGCCGGCACGCCGTTGATCGAGTTCAGCGCCACCATCACCCCGCCGGCACCGGCGTCGAGCGCGGCGCGGTAGGGCGGCAGGTAGTCGTTGTACATCTTCGGCAGGCTCATATCGACCGTGTTGTAGTCGCGCCCGCCCT
The DNA here is from genome assembly GCF_016861355.2 of Pseudomonas sp. RtIB026. NCBI lineage: Bacteria > Pseudomonadati > Pseudomonadota > Gammaproteobacteria > Pseudomonadales > Pseudomonadaceae > Pseudomonas > Pseudomonas sp. RtIB026. The sequence goes on from NZ_AP023348.2 coordinate 1,926,188, forward strand.
CCACCGCGCCGTACAGGGCGAAGTGCTTGACGATGGCCATGATGCTGTCGGCGTTGGCCGGGCTCGAGCCCTGGAACGACTTGACCATCACCTGGCCGATCTTCGAGGTCAGGTAGGTGTCCTCGCCGAAACCTTCACTGGTGCGGCCCCAGCGTGGGTCGCGGGCGATGTCGACCATCGGCGCGAAGGTCATGTCCAGCGAATCGGCGGCGGCCTCGATGGCCGAGGTGCGGCCGACCTTGGCGATGGCGTCCATGTCCCAGGACGAGGCCAGGCCCAGGCCGATCGGGAAGATGGTGCGCTCGCCGTGGATAGTGTCGTAGGCGAAGAACATCGGGATCTTCAGACGGCTGCGCATGGCCGCGTCCTGCATCGGCCGGTTCTCGGGGGCCGTACGCGAGTTGAAGGTGCCACCGATGCGTCCGGCGGCGATTTCCTCGCGGATCTTCTCGTGGGGCATCTCGGGGCCGATGCTGATCAGGCGCAGTTGGCCGATCTTCTCGGCCTCGGTCATCTGGCCGACCAGATGGTCGATGAACGCCTGCTTGTCTTGCAGGGGCGCGGCGGTTGGGGCGGCAAGGGCCGCCTGACTGGCAAGGCCCATGGCCAGGCCCAGCAAAGACAGTTTCATCATCAATTCCGTTGTCGAGTGATATGCGGCTGGCCGAGACGTTTCGTACGCCTGTTATTGTCGCGTCCGCTGGCGGTTCTGTGGATCATTCATCCATGATCCGGCGCAGTCGCGGATTATGCCTTATATGAGGCGTTTGTTGAGATACACTCTCGCCCACCCGATTGCCGGGATAACAACGATAAGAACGCTCGAGAGACGATGGCATGACCGAATACGAACAGCGCCAGATCGCCGAGGCGATCGCCCGCGCCGAGCGGCGTACCGATGCGGAGCTGGTGACCGTGCTGGCCCGCCGCGCCGATGACTTCCCCTACCTGCCGTTGCTCTGGGCCGCCCTGTTGGCCTTGCTGATCCCTGGCGCGTTGCACCTGTGGCTGGGCGGCATTGGCGTCAATGGCCTGCTGCTGGCGCAGATGCTGACCTTCATCAGCCTGTGCCTGCTGTTGCGCCACCCGCGCCTGGCGGCCTGGGTGGTGCCGGTGGTGCTGCGGCGCCGGCGTGCGTCGGGCCTGGCCCGCCAGCAGTTTCTCGAGCTCAACCTGCAGCGTACCGCTGGTGCCACGGGGGTGCTGATCTTCGTCAGCGAAGCCGAGCGTCATGTCGAGATATTGGTTGATGAGGGCATTGCCCGGCACCTGCCCGAGCAGGCACGCGAGGCGATCGTCGCCCGCTTCACCGATCAGGTGCGCCAGGGCCATACCCTGCAGGGTTTCGTCGAGTGCATCGAGGCCTGCGGCGAGCTGCTCAGCGAACACGTGCCGCCCACCCATGCGCGCAACGAGCTGCCCAACCGCCTGGTGATTCTCGACTGATTCTCGTGGTCTGAATCAATGCTTGTTGTCGTGGGAGCGGGCTTGCGCCGCGAACACCGGCGAAGCCGGTGTCATGCATCGAGTTATCGGCTTCGCGGGCAAGCCCGCTCCCACAGGGGTTCGCGATGGCCTGACATCGACGTAGAATGCCCGGCATTGCGCATCGCGCCCCCGCATTCCGAGGCACCCGTTCCCATGTCGTCCCCTTCTTCCGCCCCCACCGCGCCGGACCCGCGTGCCCAGTTCCTGAGCCTGCTAGCCGATGCCCTGGCTGATGGCAGCCTGAGCAAGCTGGTGCTGGCCCGTCATGTCGGCGCCGACCAGACCCTGCAGCGGATCATCGCCAAGCCGGTGCAGATCAAGGGCCAGGCCTGTCTGTCGCTGGTCTACCGTCACCAGACCCGCGACATCACCCGCAACCTGGGGCTGGACCCGGCGCTGGCGCTGGTGGCCGAGCTGCTGCCGGAGAGTTTTCGCAACGCGCACCTGTTCACCGCCGCCGGCGAGGTGCAACTGGAGTTCAGCAAGAAGGGCAAACCGATGCTGCGCCGTCACCTGGCCCAGCCGGCGCCGCGTGAGGCGGGGGCTGGCGGGCACGACCGCGAGAAAAAGCGCTACCTGGAACTGTCGCGACCGTTCCTGCGCGACCTGGGGGTGACCGATGGGCAGGGCGCGCTGATCCCGTCGATGTCGCGCAAGTGGAAGCAGATCAACAAGTTCATCGAAGTCTTCGACCATGCCTTGAGCGGTGCGCCGGTGGATGCGCAGCAGGCGCTGAAAGTCGCCGACTTCGGTTCGGGCAAGGGCTACCTGACCTTTGCCATGCACGACTACCTGCGCAATACCCTCGGGCGTGAGGCGCAGGTCACCGGGGTCGAGTTGCGTCCAGACATGGTCGAGCTGTGCAACGCCGCCGCCGCGCGCCTGGAGCATCCGGGCCTGGTGTTCGAATGCGGTGATGTGCGCAGCGTGGTGCCTGAGGCCATCGACGTGATGATCGCCCTGCATGCCTGCGACATTGCCACCGACTACGCCATCCACACCGGCATTCGCTGCAACGCCGCGATCATCATGTGCTCGCCGTGCTGCCACAAGCAGGTTCGTCCGCAACTGCGCAGCCCCGGCCTGTTGCAACCGATGCTGCAATACGGGCTGCACCTGGGGCAGCAGGCCGAAATGCTCACCGACAGCCTGCGCGCGCTCTATCTTGAGGCCTGTGGCTACGAGACCAAGGTGTTCGAATTCATCTCGCTCGAGCACACCAACAAGAACAAGATGATTCTTGCGGTCAAGCGCCGACAGCCCCAGGACAATGCCGCGCTGCTGGAGAAGATCGCCGAGCTCAAGGCGTTCTATGGGGTACGCGAGCATTGCCTGGAAACCCTGCTGCAGGCGGATGGTCTGATTGCTGGGTGATTGAACCTACAGCACCTTCCCAGTTTCGGTTAGGCCGTTTCCGAAAGAGTCTTTCTGAGCCTGTTGCAGCCTCTCTGGCACCTAGTCTGGCTTGTGGTGACGCCCGTCGGCGTCGCATGGTTGTCACTTGACAACCTTATTCCCATGCCCATACTGGAGCTCAATCGATGGCCCGTCCTCTCCATCCAAACAAGGAAGTCGAGCAGTCCCTGACACACGCTGAGGCGCAGGGCTGGAAAGTCACGGTGCGGGGCGGCCATTGCTGGGGGCGGATCTATTGCCCCAACAACGACCGCGAATGCCGCTGTGGCGAGTTCTGCATCACCAGCGTGTGGAGCACGCCCAGAAATCCGGGCTCCTTCGCTCGCCAGTTGCGCCGGGTCGTGGACAACTGCACGTCGATGCGTGGGATCGTCAATCAGCCAGTGGAGCGAAAGTGATGGAGTACGAATTCACCCTCAAGTACCAATTGCACGACGGCGTGGATGTCGATGCACTGATCGAGCTTCTGGGAGAGGCCGGTTGCGATGACGCGGTGGTCGGTAGCGGTCAGCCCGGTCGCCTGGCCCTGGCCTTCGCCCGCGAGGGCAAGACTGCGCGGGAAGCGATGCACAGCGCCCTGGAGAATGTCCGGCAGGTCTTGCCGGAGGCCCGCCTGATCGAAGCCAGTCCGGACCTGGTCGGCCTGACCGATGTGGCGGCGCTGGTGGGGGTGTCCCGACAGAACATGCGCAAGCTCATGCTCACGCATCACCGCACTTTCCCGGCCCCGGTGCATGACGGCAGCCTTTCGCTCTGGCACCTGGCCGACATCCTGGCCTGGATGCAGGAACGGGGTACCCACGCCGTTGCCCAGGCGCTCCATGAACTGGCTGTCGTGGCGATGCAGGTGAATGTCGCCAGGGCCCAGGAACGGGTGGCGAGTGGCAGGTGATGCAGTCCATTGCATCATCGCCGTTGCGCAGGATCAGAAGAACCGGGTCACGCTGATCTTGGCATTGCGCCCCTGGGTGTAGGCGTTCTCGCCCGACAGCTCCGGCCGGATGGCCTTGTTGAACAGGTTGTCCACGGTCAGGTTGACCTCGGTGCCCTTGAGGTACGGCTGCTGGGGTTTCCAGTTGGCGAACAGGCCGTGAATCTCGTACTTCTCATTGCCGAAGTTGTCGTAGTAGCGGTCGCCCAGGGCACTGGCCGGGCCCTCGAAGTACTTGTCACTGGGCAGGTGGTGGGTGGCGCCGACGAACTGCGCGGTCCAGCCGACACGGGCGTCCCAGGACGGAATCTTGACCCCCAGGGTGGTGATCCATTTCGGCGCAGGCACATCCTTGGCCCACACGTCGGGGCCCCAAGGGTTGGTGTAGGCGCCCTCGTGGCGACCTTCCATCCAGGCGTACGACACCGCGCCGAACAGGTAGGTGGAGTCGTAGAACGTCTCGATCTCGAAGCCCTTGTACTCTACGTCGCCGATGTTGCGGTAGTTGCCCATCAGGCCGCCACCGCAGGTGTTGGCGATGCTGCCGCCGGTGGCCAGTTGCTCCTGGCAGCCGACCCCGGTGGCCTTGAAGATCTCGTCGGTGATCTTGTTGCGGAACAAGGTCGTGCGTACCTGGGCGCTGTCGCCCTGGACAAACACGTTGGAGAAATCGCTGATGCTGCCCACGCGCACGCCGGTGATACGTTCCGGGTCGAGATTGCGGCTGGTGGATGTACGGCTTCCCACGCCTTGCACCTCGTACTGCTCATCCAGCACGGGCGCGCGCCAGGTCTTGCTGTAGTCGGCGAACAGCACGGTCTGCTCGGTGGCCTTCCAGAACAGCGACAGGCGCGGCGACCAGCCGCTGTAGGTCTTGTCGCTGTAGTCGTGGCCGGCCGCCGGGTTGTTGTAGTAGGGCGCCTGGTTGGGCTTGCCCTCGTTGGTGACGTGGTCATAGCGCAACGACGGCGTGATGGTCACGCTGCCCAGGGTGACCGCGTCCTGCAGGTAGTAACCCTGGCTGTCGACCTGGCCGCTGGGCATGAAGTACGGCTGGTAGTGGCCATAGTTGTACTTGGGCACTTCATAGGTCTTGCCGGGCATCCACATCTGCGTGTCGCGATCATGGCGGCGAACCTGCACGCCTGCGGTGAGCGCGTGTTCCAGCGGACCGGTGAGGAAGCTGCTGGTGTTCTTCACATCGAGCATGCGGTCCTTGTACTCGGTGTCCATCTTGCGACCACCGGTGGACGGCTGGAAGAACGCCGTGGCTTCACGCTCGTCGGTCTGCTTGGTGTCGGACTCGGAGTATTTCACCTGCAAATCGACCCACGGATTCTCGATGGGCTGGTACTTGTAGGTGGCCGACCAGGTGGTGTCGATGGTGGTGCGATAGGCCAGGAAGCGTTTGAGAGAGCCTTCATAGCCGTACTTCTTGATGTCCGCCGCCGAGGGGGGCGCCGGGTAGGCGGTGGCGGCGAAGGTGGTCCAGCGGTCGGTTTCGGAGCGCGAGTAGGAAAGGCCCAGGCTGTGCTCGTCGGTGAAGTGGACGTTGCCCTTGAGCAGCATGCCGTCCAGGTCCAGGGCGCTGTAGGGCACGCGCTTGGGGTTGACCGGCCACTGGTTGTTCGGGTCCGGCAGGTTGTCGGCCATTTTCAGGTTGCCGCCGTCGCGCTTGGTGTAATAGACCAGGCCGTCGAAGCGCCGGTCATCGCTGCGGCCGAAAAGCGCCGAGCTGTAGATCTGCTGATGGTCGTTGCTGGCATAGCCATACTTGAGCATGGCGCCGCTGTTGCGGCCTTCCTGCAGCAGGTCGCCGGCGTCCTTGGTCTCCATGTTGACGCTGCCGCCGAAGCCGCCGTTGCCGGTCTTCACCGAGTGCGGGCCTTTCTCCACCTCGATGTGCTTGATCAGTTCCGGCTCGATGAAGATCGTGCCTTGCTGGTAACGCTCGAAGCCGCTCTTGGGCGCGCCATCGAGGGTCATCGGCACGTCCTCGGCGTCGCCCAGGCCCCAGATGTTGATGGTCTGGCCGCCGGGCTTGGCCGAGCCACCCATGTTCACGCCTGGCAAGGTGGCCAGCACGCTGGGGATGTTGTTCGGCTGGTAGCGGTCGATCTGTTCCTGGTCGAGGGTCGAGCGTCCGACGTTGCCGGGCTCCACCTGCTTGCCGTCGCCAACGATGCTCAAGGCGCCGAGCTGGATGCTGTTGTCGGCACTCGGGGCGTCCTCGCGCAGGCGCACCACGTAGGTGTTGCCCATGCGTACGACACTGAAGCGGTTGCCCACCAGCAGGCGCCCGATGGCCGCCTCGGCCTCGAAGTCGCCCTTGAGCGCCGGTGCCTGGGCGCTGCCGAGCAGGGCCTCGTCGAACAGCAACTGGACCTTGGCCTGCTGGGCCAGCTGGCTCAGCGAACGGGCCAGCGGTTGCGCCGGCAGGTCGAAGGGCACCGGCGCGGCTTCGGCGGCCAGGCTCATGGCCAGGCACAGGGCCAGCAGGGTGGGTCGGGCAGGCAGGCAGTGCAATGGACGCAACGCGGACAACATGAATTCCCCCAAACGGCAAAAGGCCGGAAAAAGCCCGCCATCACGCGGCAGGCGGGGAGGAAGACGCGGCGTTGCGACAAAACCTCACCTGCGAATGATAAAAATTCTCAAATTATTTTTTTAGCGTCGCTCGATGCGCAGGCGCCCGTCGGCGAGCAAGGTGGTCTTGACCGGCAACAGCGCCGGCAGGGCATTGAGCAGGGCGTCCGGGTCGTGCACGTCGAGGTTGCCGGACACCTTGTAGCGGCCGAGCGCCGGATCGGCCAGCACTACCGGGTGCTGGCGATACAGGCCGAGCTCGTCGACCAGGCTGGCCAGCTCGCGGTTGCGGAAGCTCACATGGCCCTCGCGCCAGTCGGCGACTTGCTGCTCACCGAGTTCGTGGCGTGTCAGGCTGCCGCGCGCCAGGTCGTAGGTGGCACCCTGACGGGCTCCGAGCAGCACGGGCGGTTGTCGTTCGCCCGGCGTATCGAACGCCACCTGGCCGTGGGCAACCGCCACCACCAGTTCACGCTCGCCACGGCGCAGGTCGAAGCCGGTACCGACCACGCGCACCCGGCCGCTGCCGGCGTCGACGAACAATGGGCGTTCCTTGTCGGGCGCGACCTCGATGTACAACTGGCCGCGGTCGAGGTGGATCAGCCGTCGTTCGGCGCTGAAGTCCAGGCGCAGGCGGGTCTGGGCGTTGACGTAGAGCTGGCTGCCGTCGGGCAGTTGCAGGGTCTGCAAGGCCTGGCCGGCGGCGATGCGCTGGCTGAAGGCGGTGCTGCCCGCCCCCAGGTTGCCCGCCAGCACCGCGCAGAGCAGGGCCGCCGCGGTTGCCAGGGCCGGGCGCCAGCGTGGTGCGCGGCGCACCGGCAAGGGCACGGGGCGGTTGGCCTGCTTGAGCGCGGCCAGGTCATCCCACAATTGTTCGAACTGGCGGTAGGCGCGGGTGTGCTCGGGCGTCTGCATCCACAGGGCGAACGCCTTGCGCTCCTGGCGCGAAGGCTGGTTGCGGTTGCGGCTGAACCAGCTCGCCGCCTGGGCGTCGATCGGCCGCGGGTCGAGCTCGTCGGTGGGGGTCATGGGAACTGCTCCGTGCCGTTGTCACTGTCCAGGCGTTGCTTGCATTGCAGCAGGGCGGCGGCGATGTGCTTCTCGACCATGCTGACGGAAATGTTCATGCGTTCGGCGATCTGGGCCTGGGTCAGGCCTTCGAAACGGTGCAGCATAAGGGCTTCGCGGCGTCGCGGCGAGAGTTCGCTGAGCACCTGGCGCAATTGATTCAGCCGCTGTTGCTGCTGGGCGTGGTCCAGCGGGTCATTGGCGGGAGTGTCATGTGCCTCGGGCAGGGTGTCGTCGGCCAGCACCGCGTGGCGGACTTTCTGCCGTCGCCAATGGTCGCTCAGCAGGTTGCGGGCCACCTGGAACAGGAACGCGCGCGGCTGCTCCACCTTGGCCCGGTCCCGGTAGCCCAGCCACTGGGCGAACACATCCTGGGTCATGTCCGCGGCATCGCTGGCATTGTCCATGCGCTTGCGCAGGAAATGCAGGATGTCGGCATAGAAACCGTGGGCGACAGGGTCGGGCTTGGGGCGCTGCATGCACGCTTTCCGGGCTGGCGTGGAGGAAAGGGTGCGGATCTTATCGAGAATTATTTACATTTGCAAAGTGATCGATTTAGCGCCGACGAGCGTGGTTGACGGGCACGGCGATCGCCAATTCTGCCAGCCCGAGGGGGTGACTGGCTGAGTCGAAGAAATGCAGGGGAACCTGGGCAAGATCGGCGAAGCGGTCGATAAAGTGCTGCTTCTGGTTGATGATCGAAGCCTCGCTCAATGGCCGGATGGCGATGGCCAGGTGCTGGGGCCGTGCCTGACGGATGGCCTCGAGCAGGTGTTGGTCGCTGGCATCCAGGTGCTGGCCGAACAGGCACAGGCCACCCTGTTCGCGGGCCAGTTGCCCCAGGCTCCAGGACAGGTAGTCGCTGTTGCGGATGGCGCGCAGCTTGTCCTCGCTGCGGCTCTCGTTGACGAACAGCGGCACTTCGCCGGGGATGTTGACGGCGAAGCCTTCGAGCAGCTCGGCCTGTTCCGCGCCGCGCTGGCGGGTGCTGCCGTCGGGTAGTTTAAGCAGGTGCATGCCGCCATGCAGGTGCAGCACGCGAATGCCTTCGACCTGGCTGCGGCGCACATCGAAGAAACCCTGCTCGTCGAACAGGCTGGCGAAACCTTGCGCATCCTGGGCCACGGCCCAGGGCAGGATCAGGTCGTAGTTGCTGGTGTAGACGGTGCGGTACTGGCGCAGCGCCTGGTTGATGGCCGTGCGTGTCGCGTCGGGGAACAGCGGCCAGGGCAGGTGCACGGCGCGCACCGCGTGGATCAACGCTTCCTTGATCGAGTAGTAGCGGTTCAGCGGCGCGGTGGAGTTGATCGCCAGCGCGGCGTTGGCCCTTACCGTGGTGTTCAGGGTGCTGAGCACCGGCTCGAACAGTTCGCTGCCCAGGGCCTTGAACAGCGCCTGGTCGCTCACGCCCAGCGCCTTGTGTCGCACCTGCTGGGCTTGCTCGAACAACGAGAAGTAGCCGAACGGTTTCCACAGCGCGCGGCTGGCGCCGTTGCCCAGCAGCAGGGCCGTGCTGGGGTGGCGCTGGTTGAGGTCGGCCCAGGAGGGCAGGTGGGCGTCGAGTGCGGGCATGGGCGGTCCGTTGGGTGGGGCGGAAAACGCCGGGGACTTTAGCATGTCATGCAGAGTGTGCGAGGCTTGCGCCTTCAAGGACTGCACCGTTGACCTTGCCGGCGTCTTCCGGAGGCCGGCCCCGATCTGCAAAGGACTACCCATGTACAAGACCCTTCTCCTGGCCACCCTGCTGGCGAGCTCTGCCGCCCATGCCACTGATGGCAAGGCCCTCGCCAGTGCCCAGGACATCCCTCACCCGGCCGTGATCGCCCACCGCGGCGCCTCGTTCGACGCCCCCGAGTCCACCACTCCCGCCTACCTGCTGGCTCGTGAACTGGGCGCTGACTACCTGGAAATGGACCTGCAGCGCACCCGCGATGGCGTGCTGGTGGTAGTCCACGACGATGTGCTGGCGCGCACCAGCGACGTCGCCGAACGTTACCCGGAGCGCAAGGCCAGCCCGGTCAGCGCCTTCACCCTGGCCGAGCTCAAGGCGCTGGATGCCGGCAGCTGGTTCAACAAGGCCTATCCCCAGCGTGCCCGGGATGCGTTCAAGGGCCAGCGCATCCTGACCCTGGACGAGGTGATCGACATCGCCGAAGGCAACCCCGAGCGTCACCCCGGCCTGTACATCGAGACCAAGGAACCGGCCCAGTTCCCTGGCATCGAACAGGACCTGAAGAAACGCCTCGAAGCCCGCGGCTGGCTCGACAAGCCGGGCCGGGTGGTGTTGCAGACCTTCGACCGCAACAGCCTCAAGCTGCTGCACCAAGCCATGCCGCAGGTGCCGAAGATCCTCTTGCTGTGGGTGGCCAAGGGCAGCATCGAACCGGCCTCCGGGCAGGACTTCGCCGAGTCCGGCGAGCAGGACAAGTCGGCCTTCTACGCTCGCCAGCAGCCCAAGGACCGTGCCGAGTTCGAGCGTTGGCTCGACTACGCCAAGGCCGGCGGCGCCATCGGTACCGGCCCTTCGGCGATCCGCACCCGCCTGGGCGAGCAGAGCTATTCCGACCTGATCCAGCCGTGGATGAACCAGGCCAGCCATGCCAAGGGCCTGCTGGTGCACGTCTACACCCTCGACGAGGCGGTGGATTTCGACAAGGCGATGAAAGCCGGCGTCGATGGCATCTTCACCAACCGCGCCGCTGAGCTGATGCGTTTCTACGGCCGGCCGTTGCCGCAGAACGAGGGCCAGTTGCTGCGCAAGCTGGGTTACTGATCGACACGATGATGCTAGTGTGGTGTTTCACAAATAACGACCATAACTCGCGGCGTTTTTTGCGCTCATGCGGCGTTGTCGCTCCTCGCCGTAGCTGGGCTACGACTCGTCGCGACGCCTTGCCTGAGCGCAAAAATCGCTCGCGATTTATTGGTCGTATTTGCAAAACACCACACTAGTGTCCTGTCTCGGAAATAAGCTGTTCACTTTTGGCGGCGTCTTGGGCGCCCGGCCGGCGTTACCACTCCTCGCCATAGCCCTGCTATGACTCGTCGCGGCGCCTTGGCCGAACACCCAAGCCACTCGCCAAAAGAGAACGTATTTCCGAGACAGGACACTAGCGATGGCCGATTGGCATGTGTGAGAATGATAGGAATTCCTATTAACGGCCCTCGCCACATCCGCAATGACCTCCCTTTCCCGCGTTTGGCACGCCCAGCCTGCCCTCAAGGCGGCCGTCGATGATCTGCTCGCCCATTACAGCGATCTGCGCCGCTACCTCTGCGGGCGGCTGCGCAATCCTGACGACGCCGCCGATATCGCCCAGTCCAGCTTCGCCCAGGCCTATGCCCACGCGCTCAACGCACCGGTGATCAATGCCCGGGCCTTGCTGTTCCAGGCGGCGCGCAACCTGTGCATCGACCAGTACCGTCGGCGCAGCACCGAACTGGCGGCGCTGGAAGACTGGCTGGCGCGGGCCGATTGGCTCAGCCCCAGCGTGGAAGAGATCATGATCGCGCGCGAGCAGCTGCAGCACCTGATCGCCCGCATCGAACGGATGCCCAGGCTGCGCCGTGAGGTGTTCGTTCGCGTGCGCCTGCACGGCCACAGTCACCGTGAGGTGTGCGAGGCCCTGGCGCTGTCGGCCAAGTCGGTGGAGCTGCATATCGCCCGGGCGGTCTTCGACCTGTCCGAGCTGCGCCTGGCGAGCCTTCATGACTGAGCCGGCTGCGCCGCGCAAGGTGCAACAGGCGCTGGTCTACCTGGCGGCGCTGCAAGGGGACGATCCGGAGCGCGTGCGCAAGACTCACGGCTTGGCGCAGCGCTGGCGCGGGCGCAGCGCCGAGCATGAGCGCGCCTGGCTGGAAGCCGAGCAGCGTTGGCAGCTGGTTCACCGCCTCGCGCCGCAGCTGCGTGGCGCGTTGCAGCCGCAGGCCTGCGATGTCGGTCGCCGGCGGGTGTTGCGCCAGGGCGGCGCGCTGGCCTTGCTGCTGGCTGCCGGTGGCTGGCTGGGCTGGATGTACAAGCGCACCGCAGCGTTCCAGCAGGACCTGCAGACGGCCCACGGGCAAGCGCCGGAGGCGCTGGCGTTGCCGGACGGCAGCCAGTTGCTGGTGGCGGCCGAAAGCAACCTGCGCGTGTGTTTCGATCATGGCCAGCGCCAGGTCCTGCTGCTGCACGGCAACGTGTTCTTCGATGTCGCCCATGAGCTGTGGCGACCGTTCCTGATCAGCACGCGCCTGGGCCTGGTGCAGGTGCTGGGCACCGCCTTCACGGTCAGTGACCGTGGCGACCGGGTCCAGGTGGCGGTGGCCAGGGGGCGGGTCCAGGTGCGCGACCTGCAAGGTGGCGAGCAGGTGCTGCAGGCCGGCGAACGCATCTGCCTGGATGGCCAGGGGCGGCTGGGCAGCTTGCGTGCCGGTGGCCGGTTTGGCCCGGACCTGGCGCACTGGCAGCGGGGTTGGTGGTCGTTCACCGACCAGCCGCTGGTCGAGGTGATCGGCGAGCTCAATGCCTATGTCGGGCGGACCGTTCGGGTCGATCCGGGGGTGGCCAACCAGCGATTGACGGGCAGCTTCCCGAGCGACCGCCCCGAGGTGTTGCTTGAGGCGTTGCCGGGGATCCTGCCGGTCAGGCTGCTGGAGCAGGGTGGCGAGCGTCTGGTCGTGCCGCGCTGACGCCCAAAAAAGTTTGAGGGGTAAACCGCCGCTGCCGCGTCATCAGCTGTGAACCCACCTCCTGCAAGGACCGATCATGTCGCTTTTCACCCCCCGCTTCCCCGGCACCCTGCGGCGCCTGGCCCTGGCCTGCGCCCTCGGCGGCAGTGGCCTGGCCCTGGCCGATAGCCAGCCGCTGAACCTCGACCTGCCGGGGCAGTCGCTGGAGGCCACGGTGCATGCCCTGGCCCATGAATCGGGGGTGGCGATCGCCGCCGACAGCCGTGTGCTGGCCGGGCGCAGCGCGCCTGCCTTGCAGGGCCGCTACACGGTGTTGCAGGCCCTGCGCCAGCTGCTGGCCGGCAGCGACCTGGTGGCGGTGGAAGAAAACGGCGTGATCATCCTGCGCGGCCCGACCGACCAGGGTGCCCTGACCCTGGGGGCGACCACGGTCAATGCCTCGGGCTTCAACAGCGACCTGCCGGAAAGCTACAGCGGTGGCCAGGTGGCCCGTGGCGCGCGCATCGGCATGCTGGGCAACCGTGACCTGATGGACACCCCCTTCAGCGTCACCGCCTACACCGCCAAGACCATCGAGAACCAGCAGAGCGGCACGGTCGGCGCGGTGTTGCGCAACGACCCGTCGATCCGCTTCAGCACCGGTGAAGGGCATGCCTACGAGAACTTCATGATCCGTGGCTATGCCCTGGACTCCACCGAGCTGGCGCTGGGTGGACTCTACGGCCTGGCGCCCGATGGTCACGTGCCGACCGAATTCCTCGAGCGCGTCGAAGTGCTCAAGGGACCGGGCGCGCTGCTCAATGGCATGGCGCCCAACGGTGGTGTCGGCGGGGTGGTCAACCTGGTGCCCAAACGCGCCGGCGATGCGCCGTTGACCCGCCTGACCACCAGCTACGTGTCCGATGGTTATGTCGCCGAGCATATCGATGTCGGCCGGCGCTTCGCCGATGGCCGCTTCGGCATTCGCTTCAATGGCGTCTACGGCAGCGGCGACACGGGTGTCGACGAACAGTCCAAGGACCGTACCCTGGCGGCGCTGGCCCTGGACTATCGGGGCGATGACTTCAAGCTCGAACTGGATGCCTACGAAAACCACGAGAAACTGGAAAACGGCAGCCCGATGATGGCCGGCTTCAGCGGCCTCAACCACGTAACCCGCGCACCCAAGCCGGACACCAACATCCTCGAAGGCATCCACGCCCGGCAGATCAGCAAGGCCATGGTGGTGCGTGGCGAGTACCAGCTCGATGACAGCTGGAGCGCCTACGCCAGCGTCGGTGGCGCGCGCACGCGCTACGATGGTTTCCTCAACGGTACGCGGGTGGTGGTGAACAAGGCCGACGGCACGGCTACGGGGGAAACCTACAACCAGGCCGGCTACACCCACAGCCTGTCTACCGAGGCCGGTCTGCGCGGCAACTTCATGACCGGCCCGGTCAGCCACCAGATGGTGCTCAGCACCACCTTGCTGCACCAGGACATCGGCCGTGCGCCAACGGTCACCGGAGCCAAGTACCCCACCAACATCTACCACCCGGGCAAGGCGATCATCGCCGGCGACCACGGCAGCAGCACCAAGACCGGCGACAACACCCTGTCGAGCTTTGCCGTGGCCGATACCCTGGGCTTCCTGGACGAGCGGGTGTTGCTCACCCTCGGGGTGCGTTCCCAGCGCGTGCGCCAGAAGATGAGCAACCCTGCGTACGACGAGCGCAAGCTGACTCCGGCCGTGGGCATCGTGCTCAAGCCCTGGGAAGCGCCGGTGTCGTTGTATGCCAACTACATCGAGGGCCTGACCCAGGGCGGCATGGTCACCGACCAGAAGGCCGCCAACTACGGCGAGCAGTTCGCGCCCTATGTCGCCAAGCAGATGGAGGCCGGGGTGAAGTGGGACCTGGGCGACTTCACCCACACGCTGGCGGTGTTCCAGATCGACAAGCCCAGCATGATCTACGACAAGCCCAGCAATCGCTACAACGATGACGGCGAGCAGCGCAACCGAGGGGTTGAGTGGACGATGTTCGGCGAAGTCGTCCCCAGCGTGCGCCTGCTCGGTGGCGTGACTTACACCCGTGCGGTGCTGAGCAAGACCGCCAATGGCGCCATGGACGGCAACACCGCCCGCGGCGTGCCGGCCTGGTCGGCCAACCTCGGCGCCGAGTGGGACCTGCCCGGGGTCGAGGGCCTGACCCTGACCGCCCTGGGTATCCACAGCAGCTCCCAGTACCTCGATTCCGCCAACCAGTTGAAGATCCCGCAGTGGACCCGCTACGACCTCGGCGCGCGCTATGCGACCAGGGTGCTGAGCAAGGAGGTGACCCTGCGCGCCAGTCTGGAGAACGTCGAGAACCGGGCCTATTGGGCCGGCGTGTTCAACGATGGCTACGCCACCGTCAGCGAACCGCGCACGCTCAAACTCTCCGCCAGCGTCGACTTCTGAGGTGGGCATGCAGCGATTCAAGCGCTTGAGTGGTGCATGGCTGCTGGCTGCACTGTGCTCGAATGCGGCCCTGGCGGCCGCGCACGCCGATCTTGAGGTTGGAAAATCGGTCGCCGGCCAGGTCGACGCAGCGCATCCGCCAACCTGGCAGTTGGCGCTCAAGGCCGGGGACCTGGTGCGTGGTCGGGTCGACGGTGATGTCAGCCTGCGCCTGCTGGATACCGAGGGGCGGCCGTTGCGCCTGCTGATCGACGGCCTGGATCAACCCCGTGAGTTCCTGTTCGTCGCGCCGCAGGATGGCCGCTACGGAGTGCGCGCCGAACCCTTGGCGATCCGACCGGCAGAACGCTTCAGCGTGAGCTTGGAGCAGGTGCAGCCGTCCAGCGAGCAGCGTCGAACTGCTGCGCCCCTGCTCAGCCCGACAATGCGTGCTCTGCAGCAGCAACTGGCGTCTGGTGGAGGCACCGATGCGTTCTGGAAGGCACGTGCGGGCGAAGGGACGCCGCTGGTCGAAGTAATTCCAGGGCAGCCGGACAAGCGGCTGGTCACTTTCCTCTGGCGTGGCGCACGGGACAATGTGCGGATGTTCGGTGCGCCTTCTGGCAACCACGAGCCCTTGTCTCGGATGGGTGCGAGCGATGTCTGGTTTCACAGCTTCGAGGTGCCAGCGGCCACCCGCCTGAGTTACCAGATGGCCCCGGATGTGCCGGTATCCGACGACCGTCGGGTGATCCTCGCCAGCACCCGGCGCGACCCGCTCAACCCCAACACCTTCGCCGACGCCAGCGGCGATGCCTGGTTATCGCGTTCACGCCTGGAGCTTGCGGATGCGGCGCCCCAGCCCTGGGTCGCCGAGCGTGCCGGGGTGGCCCGTGGCTCTTTGGAGCGCAAGCGCCTGGCCAGCGAGGTGCTGGGCAACGAGCGCGATATCTACCTCTACCGCCCGGCGGGCTGGCGCCCGGGCAAGGCTGACCAGGCCTTGCTGGTGCTGTTCGATGCCCATGCCTACACCCGCCAGGTGCCGACCCCGACGATACTCGACAACCTGATGGCCGACGGCCTGATCCCGCCCACTGCGGCGCTGATCATCGCCAACCCCAGCAGCGAAAGCCGCGAGCGGGAGCTGCCGCCCAACCCATTGTTCGCCCGCTTCATGGCCGAAGAGCTGATGCCCTGGGCCAGCCGCCAGGGACTGGCGGCGCCGGCTTCGCGCACCGTGGTCGCCGGGTCCAGTTACGGCGGCCTGGCGTCGGCCTACATGGGCCTCAGGCACCCGGAATTGTTCGGCAATGTGCTGAGCATGTCCGGCTCCTACTGGTGGCCGATGGCCGGCGACGAGTCTGGCTGGTTGACCCGCGAGTATGTCAAGGCACCGCGCCGGCCATTGCGGTTCTACCTGCAGGCGGGGCTGTTCGAGGGACCGAGGATCCTCGATACCAACCGCCATCTGCGCGATGTGCTGCTGGCCAAGGGGTACCGGGTAGAACAGGTGGAGTTTCCTGCCGGGCATGACTATCTGCAATGGCGCGGGAGCCTGCCCTGTGGGTTGATCAGCTTGCTTGGGCAGGGAGCACAGGTTGTTGCGCGGGCTTGTGTGCCGTAGATCGAGCGGACGTCCCGTTCAAGGGACGTCGTGCGTGTTCAGTGGGAAAGTGCTTTCAGAACATGATCTGGATCGTTGTTGATGGCCCTCAACAGGGCTTTGGCCGGCCCTGTCGGCTCTCGACGTCCCTGTTCCCAGTTACGCAAGGTGGCCACCTGCACATCGATCATCTCGGCAAAGCGTGCCTGAGATAGCCCGGTCGCCTTGCGTATGCTCCTGACCTGGAGGGCGTCGATTTCGAACTGGCGTGAGGGAGGGCGTTGACCTTGGATGATCTCATCCATTTGTTCAACGCTTTCCATCAGTTCGTCGAAGAAACGGCTCATGGCTGGCTCCAGTGTTCGATAACAGCTTTCAGTACCTTGCGCTGCGTGGCGCTAAGGTCTGACTGTTCATTCTTGGGATAGATACAAAGCATGGCAATCTGGGATGCGGCGACGAAGTGGTAGTAGATGATCCTGGCGCCTCCACGCTTTCCATGCCCATTTGCCGGGACGCGGATCTTGCGCAGGCCGCCGGTTCCCTCAACAATCTCTCCCGCGTCGGGGCACATCATGAGGCGTACTTGAAGCATTCGGTAGGCCTCATCGTCGAGCAACTCTCTGACGCGTTTGGTAAAGATGGCGGTTTCGGTGAAGAGCATAGCAGAAGGTACGCCATTGGCGTAGCTGATCCTGGGATCAATGCTACGAGTTGAAGATGAATGGCAAGGCTACAGAGTGGTGACTGCGCAGCTGCATCATTCCCTTCTGGTGATGGCGTAGTCCCTTTCCTTTACTCGCTCGCCCCCTCCCGCCGAGCCCTGTTGCGCCACACCCGATACGCCCGAATCCCCGCCCGTACCGAGCCGAACAGCAACTTCTCTTCCATTTCCCGCGCCATCCCGGAACGCACCAGCATGCGCAGGAAGGTGCCGCGGGCGCGGGCGATGGCGAAGTGGATGCCCTGGGCGGCGAGGGTGTCGCGCACTTCGCGCAGGGCCGCCACGCCACTGACGTCGATGCTGGTCACGGCCTCCGCGTCGAACAGCACCACCTGTGGTTTCTCCACGCCCTGCACGGCTTCGAGCAGGCGCATCTTGAAGTAGTCGGCATTGAAGAACAGGATCGCATCGTCGAAGCGATACACCACCAGGCCCGGGACGGTGCGGGCGTCCTTGTGCTGGCGCACGTCCACCTGGCCCTCGATGCCCGGCACCCAGCCCAGCACGGCGTCGGTGGGCTGGTAGATGCTGTAGAGCAGGCGCAGGATGGCCAGGGTCACGGCGAACACGATGCCCGGCAACACGCCCAGGCCGAGCACGCCGACCGTGGTCAGCAGGCACAGCCAGAACTCGAAACGGCTTAGCTTGCGGATGGTCTTGAGCGACTTCACGTCGATCAGCCCCCAGCCGGCCATCAGCAGCACCGCGCCCAGCGCGGCCTGGGGAATCCAGGCCATGGGCGCGGTGAAGAACAGCAGGATCAGGGCGATCACCAGGGCGGCGATGATGCCCACCAACTGGCTCTTGCCGCCGACCATGTCGTTGACCGCGGTGCGCGAATCGGCGCCGCTGATGGCGAAGCCCTGGGATATGCCGGCGGCCAGGTTGCTCACGCCCAGGGCGAGGAACTCGTGGTTGGCGTTGATCGCGTAGCCGTGGCGGGCGGCAAAGCTGCGGGCAGTGAGCATGGCGCTGCAGAAACTGATGGTGGCGATACCCAGGGCGTCGCGCAGCAGGCTCTTGGTTTCCGCCAGGCTGCTCTGCGGCCAGGCCAGTTCCGGGATGCCCGCCGGCACCGGGCCTAGGATCGCTACCCCATAACGGTCAAGGCCGAACAGCCCGGCCAGGGCGGTGAACACCACCACGGTCACCAGTGCCGCCGGCAGTCGCGGGTAGCGTCGCGGCAGCCAGATCAGCAGGCCCAGCCCGGCAAGGCCGATGGCCAGGGTCAACCAGTGGATCTCGCCCAGGCGCTGGAGGAAGTTGATCAGGCTGAGGATGAACCCATCGCCTTCGATCTTGAAACCCACCACCTTCGACAACTGCCCGGCGAGCAGGCTCAGGCCGATGCCGTTGAGGTAGCCGATGAGGATCGGCCGCGAGAAGAAGCTGGCGATGAAACCGGCCCGCGCCACCCCGGCGGCGATCAGCATCACGCCCACCAGCACGGTGACGATCACCGACAGTTCGGCGATGCGGTGCGCATCGCCCATGGCCAGCGGCGCCACGGCCCCGCCAATCATGGCGCAGGTGGCGGCGTCCGGGCCGACCATCAATTGCCGTGAACTGCCGATCAGGGCATAGACCATCATCGGCAGCACGCAGGCGTACAAGCCGTACTGCGGAGGCAGGCCGACGATCTGCGCATAGGCGATGGCAATGGGGATCTGGATCGCGGCCACCGACAGGCCGGCCTGCAGGTCAGCGTGGAACCATTCGCGGCGGTAGTGCAACAGGTTGGCCAGGCCTGGTAGCCAGCGGGAGAGAAACATGCGCAGTCCTTTGGAATTGTTTCAGCAAGCTTAGCGGTTATGCACCGCGAATCACTGGGCATTCAAGCCAATCGGCGCGGCAATGGCCATGGGCCAGATCAAGAAAGGGACGCTGGAAACGAAAAAGGAGGCGAGGCTCCTTTTGACAGCGACGACGTTGCTGGAACGTCGTGCGGGGAATGCGAGTTGGAGTGGGTAGGGGGAATTGAACATGAAATGGCATATTCATTAGCGTTTTTGAGGGAATGCTTGGGGTAAGTAGCGAAATTGTATGTTCCGTAGTATTTTTGCGTCTCATGGCTGATGGTATTGTTTTAGGGTGATGTTCCGCTAAAAGTAGCGTTTTTGGGCTTTCGGTAGAGGATTTATTCCATGCAGGTCGGTTTCAAGGCGCTAGCCACTCGGTACGGGGTTGATCCGGCACAACCTCTACGCGTCGACTCGACCATCGGCACGGTGCGGGCAAGCCGCGACACCGGTAGTCAGGTAGAAAACAAGTATCCGCCCAACTATCGGCCTGACGACGATTTTGCAGGCCACTTCGAATTCGGGCTCAAGTACGAGGCGATTCACCTTGAATTCTTCGCCCGCCTGTTTGCAGTCACAGGGCCCGAGCCAGTCGAAGCTTGGTGCCGACGTTCCCCTTATGGCCAGTACGCCCGGCGCACCGGGTTTCTATACGAGTGGCTGACGGGGCAGCATCTGGACGTGCCTGATGTGACCAATGGCGCCTATACCGATGCCGTGTCGCCGGCCCGCTACCTGACCCGAACGACGCCGTTTCGATCTCGCCGCTGGCGGGTCAACAACAATCTGCCAGGTACGCCTGAGTTTTGCCCACTGATCCGGCGAACCGACGCCGTGCAGCAAGCCTTGCAGTTTGACCTGACAGCCGCGTTGGAAGAGCTCGATCAGACCTTCGGCCCCGACATCCTGATGCGGACGGCGAGCTGGTTGACGTTGAAAGAGTCGCGCGCGAGTTTTCTGATTGAAAAAGAGGAAGGCCAAGCCGACCGCATCCAGCGCTTTGCACATGTCATCGCGCAGCACTGCGGCCATATCGAAGACCCTTTGAGTGACCGAAGTCTGCATCTCTTGCAGGCAGGTATCCTGGGGCGCGATGCGTTTGGCCTCGGGTTGCGGCACTCCCCCGTTTTTGTAGGGCAATCCACGATGCGCGAGAACATCGTGCACTACGTCGCCCCACATTTTGACGACCTGGCCCCGATGCTTGCTGGCCTCAACGAATTCGAGATGGCCACCCGCGGAGCCGAGTCGCTTGCCCGCGCCGCAGCATTGGCGTTCGGTTTCGTCTACATCCATCCGATGAGAGACGGGAATGGGCGAATCCACCGTTTCCTGATCAACGACACGTTGGTTCGGGACCAGGCGGTTCCAAATGGCGTGATATTGCCTGTTTCAGCAACCATTACCAGCTCGGCCGAGTTCCGTGCCGGCTATGATGCGACACTGGAGGTATTCTCTCGCCCCTTCATGCGCCGCTATGCGGCATCCTATCGCTTTGGCAGGCTTGTGACCGACGAAGACGGTACACCGAGCAACTTCGAGTTCGACGACTACGAAGATGCGCGCTTCGCCTGGCGTTATCCGGATCTGACCGCACATGTTCTCTATACGGCGCGCGTCGTCGAGCACACGATTCGAACGGGGATGGCGGACGAAGCCAGGATCCTTATCATCTTCCAGCTCGCCCAGGAGCGGCTCAAAGACGTCGTGGAGATGCCAGACCAGGATGCAAATCGCATCATTCGCGCGGTCAAGGAGAATGGCTGGAGTGTTTCCGGCAAGCTCAGGAAGCACTATCCGCAGCTTGAGGATGAGCGCCTGGCAGCGCGAATCGTGGAGGCCGTTCGGTCGGCGTTTGAAGGCCGAGATAGGCAAGACGATGATGAGTGACCTTGCCAATTTCAGCGTTGCGTTGAATTTCTAGCCCGCAACTGCGGACACGCGCTGTTTTGGCCCCAGCCTTCACACTTAACGCTGTGGCCGCAGGCTGGCGGGGTTATGTCCAGGTTGAGGGGGAGGCCAGATCAATGCTTTGGCGCAGAAACGAAAAAAGGAGCCGAGGCTCCTTTTGACAGCGACGACGTCATTGGAACGTCGTGCGGGGAATGCGAGTTGGAGCGGGTAGAGGGAATCGAACCCTCCTCAATAGCTTGGGAAGCTATAGTTTTACCAATAAACTATACCCGCTTCGAAGCACGACTTTTTACCAGAACCCTCCCCGAATGAGAAGCCCAAGGCTGTAAAAAAAGCCTGTCGGCGACCCTAGCCTGCGGGTATCGAGGGCTACAGGGCGCCGATGCGCTCAGATGGCCAGTGCATGCTGCCCCGTTTCCTGTGAGTAGCGGTGGCGGGATTCGCGCAGAGCCGGCTTGAGGAAACCGAGCATCGCACTGCGGGTATCCTCGCAGGCGGTCTTGTGCTCCATGTCGAGGAAGTGGCCGGCGCCTTGGATCACGCTGAACTGGCTGCGCCCGACATGGCGGCTGAACTGGCGGGCATCCTCGACGGTGGTGTACTCGTCGCGGTCGCCGTTGATGAACAGCACCGGGATGTCGATGTTGCGCGCGGCCTTCAGCGCCCGTTCCAGGTCGTGGTCGAGCACCTGGTTGATATGGAAGTGCATCTGCGCGTATTCGTGGCTGTCCAGGCTGCTGACGTGGCGGTAGTTGAAGCGCTTGAACAGCGACGGCAGGTACTTGCCGATGGTGTCGTTGACCAGGTTGCCCACCTGGTAGCGGTCGCAGGCGGCCAGGTACTGGCAACCGCGGTCCAGGTAGTCGCGCATCGGTTCGTTGATCACCGGCGAGAACGAACTGACGATGGCCTTCTTCACCAGCCGCGGCTGGTGCGCCAGCGCCAGCAGGGTGCAGGCACCGCCCCAGGAGAACGACAGGACATGGTCGGCACGGAAATGCTCGATCAGTTCGAGCAGGATGTGCGCCTCGGTCTCCTTGGTCAGCAGCCGTTCATGGCGGTTGTGCGGTTTGGACTTGCCGGCATACGGCTGGTCGTACAGCACCACGTTGAACTGCGGGTGCAGGCTGCGCACTGTCTGTGCAAAGGACGCCGTGGTCGCCAACGAGCCATTGATCAGGATGATCGTCTTTTCGGCGCCCTGCGCGCGATGGAACTCCGTGTAAACCCGGTACTGCCCTTGGATATCAAGTACAGCGATTTCTGGCCTCATGTCATCGACTCCTGGCGCAAAAAGGGTATTCGCGTCACCTGGTGGCGTGTGCGATCGGCAGGCGGGCTAGGCGCCGAATCGACCGGACAGGCCATTAGGGTGCACGTGCTTTATGACAGGTAGGCATTCGCCTGGAACGGAAACCGGTGGGCCCTTGTGTCGATCCTTGACGCGTGTAGTCGACGGTATTGTTGTGCGGGCGATTACCGTGCCCCAGGGCATCGAGACCCCGGGTGGCCGGTAAAGGGCGTCTTGGACTGCGGTTGTGACCGTTGAGTCACATGCAGACCGACGAGTTAGCAGTCAAGCAGGGAGGGCGGGATCGCGCAAGTGCCGTTGGAGCAATCTTTCGTGGGAAACCGCCGAATGGTGGATCGGCCGCATACACGCCCTGTAGGAGCGGCCTTGTGCCGCGAAAGGGCTGCGAAGCGGCCCAACGATCTCCGCGTCGAGGTAGAAATTGCCGGGGCCGCTGCGCGGCCCTTTCGCGGCACAAGGCCGCTCCTACAGGGGCATGCAAATCCGCTCAGACCGAGGCGATTTCCTCGGCGGTCAGCGTCCTGAACGCTCCTGGAAGCAATATCGGGTCCAGTGTGATCGAACCCATGCTTTCCCGATGCAGCCCCACCACCTTGTTCTGGAAGTGCCCGAACATCCGCTTCACCTGGTGATAACGCCCCTCGACGATGACCAGGCGTGCGCTGCGCGGGCCGAGGATCTCCAGCTGGGCGGGCAGGGTGGTGAGGTCTTCGAAGGCGAAGTAGAACCCTTCGCGGAACCTGTCGACGTAATGTGCACCGATTTCGTCCTCGGTGTGCACCAGGTAGGTCTTGGGCTGCTTGGTCCGTGGCTGGGTCAGGCGCCGCGACCACTGGCCATCGTTGGTCAGGATCATCAGCCCGGTGGTGTTGTAGTCCAGGCGCCCGGCGATGTGCAGGTCATCGCGCAGCTCTGCCGGCAACAGGTCGAGCACGGTACGGTGCTGCGGGTCCTGGGTGGCGCTGACGCAACCGGTGGGCTTGTGCAGCATCAGGTAGCGTGCCGGACGACCGGCCTGGAGCACCTGCTCATCGACCTCGACGCGGCTGAATTCACGCACCTCCAGCAACGGGTCGGCGGTCGGCTGGCCATCCACGCGCACGCGCCGCTGTGCCAGCAGCAGGCGTACTTGCTGGCGGTTGTAGCAGGGCAGGTTGCCGAGGAATCGGTCGAGGCGCATGGGGCGGGTCGCTTGCGGGAAATCGGCGCGCAGTCTAGCGGATCGTGTGCACTGGCGCTGCCTTGAGTTGCCCATCGACCTGCGCGCAGCGCGGGCACAGGCAAGCCTTGTCGCGCAGTTCGGTGGGCAAGGCCTCGATCACTGTTGGGTCGATGGCCACTTCGAAGCACCAGCAGCCTTGCGTGGCGTTGCGCGGGTCGGCCAGGCCGCACCGGTTGAGGGCGCCGCAGGCGGGGCAGTGTCGAGGATCAGGCATGGTCGGTTCCGGGCATTTCGCTGCAGACACGGTTGCGTCCGCCTTGCTTGGCACGATAGAGCGCGTGGTCGGCGCGGGTCAGCAGGCTGTGCAGGCTGTCGTCGCGCTGCAGGGCGGACAGGCCGATGCTCACGGTCAGGCGTATTGGCTGGTCGGCATGGCTGAAGGTCAGTTGCTCGGTGCGCCGGCGGATCTTTTCCGCCACCTCGATGGCCTGGCGACCTTCGGCTTCGCGCAGCAGCACGATGAACTCCTCGCCGCCCCAGCGGCACAGTATATCGGACTGGCGCAGGCTGCCCTGCAGCACATTGGCGAACTGGCGCAGCACTTCGTCGCCGGCCAGGTGGCCGTGGGTGTCGTTGAGGGTCTTGAAGTGGTCGAGGTCGATCAGCAGGGCGACCAGCGGCGCGTTGTCGCGCTGGGCCTCGACCAGCGCCTGGCCGGCCAGCAGGTCGAAGCTGCGGCGATTGGGCAGGCCGGTGAGGCTGTCGAGGGTGGCCAGCGCTTCGGCGTTATCCTGGTGCCGCTTGACCATGGCATTGAGCAGCGACAGGACCACCAGGGTGATCATGGCGCAGATCGCCAGGTTCAGGTACAGCGACTGGCGGATGCGGTCCAGGGCGCCGGTTTCGCGCTTGTCCACCAACAGGTACCAGTCCAGTTCCGGCAGCAGGCGCACATTGAGGAAGTGACTGTGGCCGTCGTTGTCGGTGTACTCGTGGCTGCCGCTGGCCGGTGTCGGCATGCGTGCCAGCAGGTCCTGCCACTGGCTGCTGTCGGCCAGTTGCTGGCCAGCCCGCAGGCCATGGGGGCCGCCGTCGGAGCCGGTCAGCAGGACCTTGCCCTGGGCATCGGTGAACAGCACCGAGCGCTGGTAGCGCCGTTGGTAGTCGTCGATCAGGCGGACCACCGACTCCACGCTCAAGCCCACGCCGGCGGCGCCGATGAAGCGCTGCTGGTAGTCGAGCACCCGGTGGTTGATGAACACGGTGAGCTTGTCCTGGTTGGCCATGTCCAGGTCGACGTTGATCTCGTAGGGCTTGCTCGACTGGCGCAGGCGAAAATACCAGGCGTCGCGCCAGGCGTCGGCCCGCACCTGCTTGAGCACGCCCTTGGCCTGGTAGTAGGTGAGGCTGCGGTCGGAGACGAAGAAGCTGGTGCAGGTGGCCTGGCTGCCCATCACGGCGCCCAGGTAGCGGGTGATGCGCCCGGTGTCCTGCTCGCCGGCCAGCACCCAGTCGCGCAGGAAGGTGTCCTGGGCCATCATCGAGGCGATCAGCACCGGGCGGATCAGGTCCTTCTGGATCTCCGAGTAGACGTTGTCGGAGGTCAGCGGCAGCTCGGTGTTGACGATGCCGTCGCGGATCGCCCCGCGCGAGGCGTAGTAGCCGAGCAGCGAAGTGGCCAGGAAGCCACCGGCCAGCAACAGCAGCAGGGCGAAGATCAGCGAGCGTTGCGAGAACAGGGTGGAAGGCGAGGGCATGATCGTCCCGTGAGGTGTGCCGGTGGCCACATTCTAGAGAGATGACCGAAAAATGACTGCATGTTTTTCGGCGTTACAGGACCTGTTTCAATTTGTTGCGAAAATGGCACTGAACCCGGTTGCCACGGTCTTATCCTGTGTCGACCAACAGCTTGTCGTCGACGCCCGCCAGCGTCGCTGTGCCGGGCATCCCTGCGGTCCAGGAGGCCGCCATGTACCCACGAATTTTGCTCGTCGTCCTGCTCGGACTGCTGACCTCCGCCTGCGCCCCCTATTACGAGAGCGGCGGCTATTACCGCAGCGACTACTACACCAGCGATCGCTACGTTTACCCAGGCTACTACCGCCAGGACCGCTACTACGTGGTGCCGCAGACCCGTTACTACTATCAGCCCGCGCCGCGTTACTACAGGCCGGCGCCGGTGCCGCAATACCGCCCTTATCCGGCGCCCGGCATGCAGCCGCGCTGGCACGGGAATCCGCGTTACGACTACGGCAACCGCCAGCGCTACGACTACGGGCGGGATCGCGACCGCCACGACTACCGCAATGACGACCGCCGGGGCGATCGCTGGCACTCCAACGGGCAGGGCAACCGTGACCGTCGACCCGATGGGGGCCGGGGTGGCGAGCGGGGCTGGTCGCGGTGACAGGGCACTGACGTCATCCCAGTTCCGCCAACGGATGGCGCCCCTCCCAGGCCTTGCTGAAATGCGCCTCCACCACCGCCGCCGGCACCTGTGCCACATCCGGCCAGTGCCAGCGCGGGGTGTTGTCCTTGTCCAGCAACCTGGCCCGCACCCCTTCACTGAACTCCGGGTGACGGCAGCAGTTCAGGCTCAGGGTGTATTCCATCTGGAACACCTGGGCCAGTGACAGGTGCCGCGCCCGACGGATCTGCTCCCACACCAGGTGCGCCGTCAGCGGGCAGCCCTCGTGCAGACGCTGGCCCGCCGCCGCCAGCAAGGGATCGGTATGGGTGGCCAGGCCGGCCAGGGCCCGCCAGGCCGCCACCGGGTCGGCCACATCGAGCACTTCGTCGATCACGGCGCGGCGTGCCAGCCACTGGCCTTGCGGCAGTTCGGCGCAGGCGCGGTGCTGCTCGGCCTTGAGCAGGCTGTTGAGCTGCAGGGCGGTCTGCTCCTGCCAGTTCAATTGCAGCAGTTCCTCGATCAGCGCCTCCTGCTGATGCTCGCCCAGGAAACGATCGGCCAGGTCCAGGTCCAGCGCGTCGCGGGCGTTGAGCGGGGCCCCGGTCAGCCCCAGGAACAGGCCGAGCTTGCCCGGCAGGCGGGCGAGGAACCAGCTGGCGCCGACATCCGGGTACAGGCCGATGCTGATTTCCGGCATGGCCAGGCGGCTGCTGGGGGTGACGATACGTACCGCGGCGCCCTGCAGCAGGCCCATGCCGCCGCCCAGCACATGGCCATGGCCCCAGCACAACAAGGGTTTGGGGTAGGTGTGCAGGCGATGATCGAGGCGATATTCGCTGGCGAAGAAGGTAGCGGCCAGCGGCGGTACGCTACCGGGGTGTTCGCGGCAGGCCTCGACCAGGGCGCGGACATCGCCACCGGCACAGAAGGCCTTCGGCCCGTTGCCGCGCAGCAGCACGCAGACGATCCCGGGGTCGCTGGCCCAGGCGCGCAGCCGTTCGTCGAGCACTTCGATCATCGGCAGCGTCAGGGCGTTGAGCGCCTTGGGCGCATCCAGGGTGGCGATGCCGATACGGGCGCCGTCGACGCCGGTCAGTACCTCGCATTGAATGGACATGGACTACCTCGTGCAGGTCATCCCCTCAGTATGGCCTGCCGCGGCGAAGCTGCCGGTCGTCGGTCGGATCGATTGACAAGCCGGCCCGGCTTTCCTAGTGTCGCGGCACTTTGCTTTTGGATGCCCCCATGACCGACGACGATCGCATCAAACTCGAACCCAGCTGGAAGGCCGCGCTGCGCGCCGAGTTCGACCAGCCCTACATGCATCAGCTGCGCGAGTTCCTGCGTACCGAGTACGCCGCCGGCAAGGAGATCTACCCGCCTGGGCCGCTGATCTTCAACGCCTTGAATTCCACGCCGCTGGAGCAGGTCAAGGTGGTCATCCTCGGCCAGGACCCGTATCACGGCCCCGGCCAGGCCCATGGCCTGTGTTTCTCGGTGCAGCCGGGCATCCCCACGCCGCCGTCGCTGGTCAATATCTACAAGGAGCTGCAGCGCGATCTGAACCTGCCGATTCCCGCGCATGGTTACCTGCAGAGCTGGGCCGAGCAGGGCGTGCTGCTGCTCAACACCACCATGACCGTGGAGCGCGCCAATGCCGCGTCCCACGCGAAGAAAGGCTGGGAGTTCTTTACCGACCGGATCATCCAGGTGGTCAGCGAGCAGTGCCCGAACGTGGTGTTCCTGCTGTGGGGTGCCCATGCCCAGAGCAAGCAGAAGCTGATCGATGCGAGCAAGCACCTGGTGCTCAAGTCGGTGCATCCATCGCCATTGTCGGCTTACCGTGGGTTCTTTGGCTGCGGGCATTTC
The DNA here is from genome assembly GCF_016861355.2 of Pseudomonas sp. RtIB026. Taxonomy (NCBI): domain Bacteria; kingdom Pseudomonadati; phylum Pseudomonadota; class Gammaproteobacteria; order Pseudomonadales; family Pseudomonadaceae; genus Pseudomonas; species Pseudomonas sp. RtIB026. Next base: position 1,953,560 of record NZ_AP023348.2, read on the forward strand.
AGCCGTACCAACAGCTTCCTGGAACAACGCGGGATGGCGCCGATCGATTGGGCGTTGCCGCCGCTGTGATTGGCTGAGGGCCTCTTCGCGGGTAAACCCGCTCCCACAGAAAATGTGCTGCCTTTCAGGGTCTGCGCAGTACCTGTGGGAGCGGGTTTACCCGCGAAGAAGCCAGCACATCTCTACTGGCTGGCATTCCAGCGCCGGAACAACGGCTCGGCCAGGAACAGCACGAACAACAGCCGCATCACCTGCAGCGCCGTCACCAGCGGCACGGACAGTTGCAGGGTCTCCGCCGTCAGGCTCATCTCGGCGATGCCCCCAGGCATCATCCCCAGCGTCAGCGAGCGCAGGTCCAGGTGCGTCAGCAGGCTCAACGCCCAGGCCGCGCCCGCCGCGATCAGCATGCACAGCGCCGTGGCCAGCAAGGTCCGGCCAAGGAACGACGGCGCCCGGCGGAAGAACGCGCGATTGAAATGACAGGCCAGGCCGCTGCCGATCAGCCACTGGCCGATCTGGCTGGCGCCGTTGGGCAGGCCAATCTGCAGGTTGCCCGCCAGGCTCACACTGGCTGCCACCAGCAACGGCCCGAACAACCAGGGGTTGGGTTGGCGCAGGCGCTGCCAGAGCAGCGCCACCAGCACCCCCAGCGGCGCGATCAGCGCCAGCCAGCCCCAGCTCACGCTGCCGGCATGGTTCAGCGGCACGCCATCGCCGAGGAAGAACTTGAACAGCGCCGGCACGCACAGCACCACCGCCAGCACCCGCAGGCTCTGCGCCGCGGCCACCTGGCTGAGCACCGCGCCGTTGCGCGCGCCGAGGTTGACCATCTCGCCCGAACCGCCCGGCATGCTGGCGAAGAATGCCGTGGCGCGGTCTTCACCGGTACGCCGCAGCAGCCACACGCTGATCACGCTGGAGAGGGTGGTGAACAACGCGCCGAAGAAGATCAGCGCGAAGTGGCTGGCCACCTGCTCGATCACCGCCGGGGTGAAGTGCAGGCCGATGCCGATGCCGATGATCCATTGCCCGCATTTGCGGCCATTGGGGATTTCGCTGAGCTGCCAGGGGCTCAGGCAACGCACCAGGATGATCGCCAGCAACGAGCCGACCATCCACGGCAAGGGCCAGCCGACCTTGCTGGCGAGAAATCCGCCGGCAAGACCGACCAGCCCGGTGGCCCAGAACAGTGGCAACGACCGATCAGGCATCGGCCATGGCCCGGCGCTGCAGGGCACGTTTGCGCCAGCTGCGCAGCAGCGGCAGGCTCAGCATGCACACCACCAGCACCCAGACGCCCATGCTGATCGGGCTCGACCAGAGGATGCCCAGTTCACCGTTGGAGATCGACAGCGCACGGCGCAGGTTCTGCTCCATCAGCCCGCCGAGGATGAAGCCCAGCAGGATCGGCGACAGCGGGAAGTCCAGCTTGCGCAGGATGTAGCCCATGATGCCGATGCCGACCATCAGGAACAGGTCGAAGGTGGTGGCATGCACTGCGTACACGCCGATCGCGGTAATGATCGCGATTATCGGCACCAGCGCCCAGTTCGGCACGGCGAGGATGCGGGTGAAGACACGGATCATCGGCACGTTGAGGATGATCAGCATCAGGTTGGCGATGAACAGCGAGGCGATCAGGCCCCAGACGATGTCTGGCTGTTGTTCGAACAGCAGCGGGCCGGGGGTGATGTTGTACAGGGTCAGCGCGCCGATCATCACCGCGGTGGTGCCGGAGCCTGGCACACCGAGGGTCAGCATCGGCACCAGGGCGCCGCAGCAGGAGGCGCCGATGGCGGTTTCCGGCGCGGCCAGGCCACGGGCGTCGCCCTTGCCGAACTTGCCTTTGTCGCCGGCGATGCGTTTTTCGGTCATGTAGGCCACGGCACTGGCCAGGGTCGCGCCGGCACCCGGCAACACGCCCATGAAGAAGCCCAGCAGACCGCAACGGATGTTGACGAAGAACACCGAGGCCGCTTCCTTGAAGTTGAACAGCATGCGCCCGGTCGCCTTGACCGCCACGTGACCGTGGTGGGTCTTTTCCAGCAGCAGGAGGATCTCGCTGATGGAGAACAGGCCCAGCACCAGCACCACGAACTGGATGCCGTCGGCCAGGTGCACGCTGTCGCCGGTGAAGCGGTACACGCCGCTGTTGGCGTCGATGCCCACCGCCGAGAGGAACAGGCCGATCAGCGCGGCGATGAAGGTCTTCAGCGGCTTGTCGCCGGCCATGCCGCCGAGGGCGACGATGGCGAACACCATCAGCACGAAGTACTCCGCCGGTCCGAAGGCGATCGCCCATTTCGCCAGCAGCGGGGCGAACAGCACCATGCCGCAGGTGGCGATGAAGGCGCCGATGAACGAACTCCAGGCCGACAGCGACAGCGCCACGCCGGCCAGGCCCTGGCGGGCCATGGGATAGCCGTCGAGGGTGGTCATCACGGTCGAGGCCTCACCGGGGATGTTCAGCAGGATCGAACTGATCCGCCCGCCGTATTCACAGCCCAGGTACACCGCGGCCAGCAGGATCAGCGCCGACTCCGGCGGCAGGCCGAGGGCGAAGGCGATGGGGATCAGCAGGGCCACGCCGTTGATCGGGCCCAGGCCCGGCAGCAGGCCGACCACGGTGCCGATCAGGGTGCCGGTCAGGGCGGTGACCAGGTTGTACGGGCTCAGGGCGACGCCGAAGCCCTGGCCCAGGTAGCTCAAGGTATCCATGTGTCAGTTCTCCAGTACGTCGAGCAGGCCGAGGGGCAGGGGCACGTCCATCACGCGGTCGAACAGCCAGTAGAGGAACAGGCTCATGCCCACCACCACCAGGGCACTGTGCAGCCAGCGGCCACCGTACAGGCGGGCCATGGGCACGCCGACCAGGATGGCGCTGAGGATGAAGCCCAGGGTTTCGAAGGTGCTGGCGAAGACGAGCAGCAGGCCGACGCAGGCGGCGATCTTGATCAGGGTCTCGCGGTCCAGTTCCGGTTCGTCGTCCTTGCGCACGATGGGTGTGGGGCGGATCGCCAGGTACAAAAGGCCCAGGCCCATCAGGCCGAGCATCAGCAGCGGGTAGGCGCGCGGGCCTACCGGTTCATAGGAGAAGGCGGCCTGGTAGGGCCAGGCCATCACGGCCAGCACGGCGCACAGCGCCAGCAGGGCCAGGGCGAAGAGGCGTTGCAGGATCATGGAAGAATCCTCGGTAATGTTCGACACTGCGCGGCCCTCTGTAGGAGCGGCCTTGTGCCGCGAAAGGGCTGCACAGCAGCCCCGGCAATTCAAGCTGCGAAGCTGAAATCCTGGGGCCGCTGCGCAGCCCTTTCGCGGCACAAGGCCGCTCTTACAGAGGGAGCTGTGTGAGTGGCTTACTGGATCAGCCCGAACTCACGGGCCAGCGCCTTGTAGTCCGCCACCTGCTTCTTCACATAGCCGTCCAGCTCCTCGCCGGTCATGGCGAACGGGAACAGCTCGCGCTGGTCGCGCAGCTTGGCGAAGTCCTCGGAGGCCAGCAGCTTGTCGAACGAAGCCTTCCACCAGGCATAGTCCTCGTCGCTGACCTTCGGCCCCAGGTAGAAGCCGCGCACCACCGGCCAGACGATGTCGTAGCCTTGCTCCTTGGCGGTGGGGATGTCCTTCATTTCCGGCTCGTCCAGGCGCTTGTCGGAGAACACCGCGAGGATGCGCATGTTGCCGCTCTGGATATGCGGCATGGAGTCGGAGATGTCGGTGGAGCCGACCTGGATGTGCCCGCCGAGCAGCGCGGTGGCGATTTCGCCGCCGCCTTCCAGGGCCACGTAGCGCAGGTCGCGCGGGTTGATCCCGGCGGCCTTGGCGATCAGCGCGGTCTGCATCCAGTCCTGGCTGCCGACGGTGCCGCCGGAGCCGATCACCACCTTGCTCGGGTCTTTCTTCAGCGCCGCGACCAGGTCGTCGAGGGTCTTGTAGGGCGAGTCGCTCTTCACCGCGATGGCGCCATAGCTGGTGCCGACGGCCGCCAGCCACTTCACCGCGTTCTCGTCGAAACGGCCGAACTTGCCCTGGGCCAGGTTCAGCAGCGAGCCGCTGGACCAGGCCACCAACGTGCCGGCGTCAGCCGGGCGCTGGGCGACCACCGCGTTGTAGGCTACCGCACCGACACCGCCGGGCATGTAGGTCACGCGCATGGGCTTGCTGAGGATCTTCTCGTTGACCAGGGCGCTCTGCACCAGCTTGCAGGTCAGGTCGAAACCGCCACCGGGCGAGGCCGGGGCGATGCATTCGGGGCGTTTCGGTTCGGCGGCCAGGGCGTTGCCGGCCAGCAGCAGGCAACCAGTGGCCAGGACGAGGCGGCGCAGTGAAAAGGTCATCGTCTATCTCCGTGAACGTTGTTGTTATGGGTTACCACAGAGCCACGCTGTAGCTCACCAGCAGCCGCACTTCGTCCGCGTCGCGGGTGAAGTTGGAGCGGAAGGTGGCGTTGCGCAGGCGCACGGCGACGTTCTTCAACGGGCCGCTTTGTACCACGTACTTCAGTTCGGTGTTGCGTTCCCACTCCTTGCCCTCGCCACCGGCGGCGCGGCTGACGTTGTCGCCACTGATGTAGCGGGTCATGAAGGTCAGACCGGGGATGCCGAGGGCTGCGAAGTTGTAGTCGTAGCGTGCCTGCCAGGAGCGTTCGTCGGCGCCTGCGAAGTCGTTGATCTGGACGAAGTTGACCAGGTACGGGTCGGCGCCATCGACGTAGGGGAAGGCGCTGTCGCCGGACAATTGCTGCCAGGCGCCGCTGACCTTGTGCCCGCCCAGGGTGTAGCTGAGCATGCCGTTGACGGTGGTGTTGTCGATCTTGCCGGCCTTGGCCGCGCCGGCGTCGTCGCTGATCGCCAGGCGCAGGTCGGCGCCAAAGGTGCCCGGGCCCCAGGGCTGGGTGGCGAGCAGGCCGATGAAGTGCTGGCGGTAGATGTCGTCGAGCTGGGCGAAGTGGTAGCTGCCGGTGATGCGGTCGGTGAACTGGTAGTCCAGGCCGCCCATGTCGAAGTTGTCGGCACTGAAGGTGCCACCGAAGCGGCCATTCTTGTTGTTCAGGGCCAGGTCTTCCCAGTTGCTGTCGTCGCGGTCCTTGGCCTTTTCCAGGCGCCCGCCGGTGAAGGTCAGGCCCTTGATCTCCTTCGAGGTGACCAGGCCGCCTTCGAAGGTCTGCGGCAGGATGCGCCCGTCGTTGGGCTGCAGGGTCGGCAGTTCGGGTATCAGCGTGCCGATCTTCAGCTCGGTCTGCGAGACCTTGACTTTGCCGGTGAGGCCCAGCTTGGAGTACTCGTCGGCCGCCTTGCCGTTGTCGTGGGTGGGCAGCAGGCCGGTGCCCGTGCGGTCCTTGCTGGAGTCGAGCTTGACCCCGACCATGCCCAGCGCGTCCAGGCCGAAGCCCACGGTGCCCTCGGTGTAGCCGGACTCGAAATTGAGCATGAACCCCTGGGCCCATTCGTCGCGTTTGGATTGCTGCGCGCTGGTGCCGTCGCGGAAGTCGCGGTTGAAGTACATGTTGCGGGTTTCGAAGGTGGCCGTGCTGTCTTCGAAGAAGGCGGCCTGGCTGATGGGCGCGACACCGGCAAGGGCGACGGCGCTGGCGAGGGCGGAAGGTCGGGCGGCGAATGAACGGATAGGCGCAAACGCCTGCGGCTGCATGGACAGCATCGTCGGTGACTCCATTTATTGTTCTTATGTGTTGCACCTTGCTGGTGCTTTTTGCGGCGCGCGGGGCGACCGTGGTGCGATGCTAGGCAACCAACCTTTCGCTAACCTTTCAGCGTGAAAGGTTTCCGGCGAGGGCTTCACAGCACCCGCCACGGGGTTACACTCCGCGCAAAAAGCCCAGCCGAACAGGGAGAATCCGATGCGTGTGCTGCTGGTCGAAGACCATCTGCAACTGGCCGAAAGCGTGGCCCAGGCCCTCAAGAGCCAGGGCCTGACCGTGGACGTGCTGCATGACGGCGTGGCCGCCGACCTGGCCTTGGCCAGCGAGGACTACGCCGTGGCAGTGCTGGATGTCGGCCTGCCGCGGCTGGACGGTTTCGAGGTGCTGGCGCGTTTGCGCGGGCGCGGCAAGACCTTGCCGGTGCTGATGCTCACCGCCCGCAGCGATGTGAAGGACCGTGTGCACGGCCTGAACCTGGGCGCCGACGACTACCTGGCCAAGCCCTTCGAGCTGACCGAGCTGGAAGCGCGGGTCAAGGCCCTGCTGCGCCGCAGCGTGCTTGGTGGCGAGCGCCAGCAGCGCTGCGGCCCGCTGGTCTACGACCTGGATACCCGGCGCTTCAGCCTTGGCAGCGAGCCGCTGACCCTGACCCAGCGCGAGCAGAGCGTGCTCGAGGCGCTGATCGCCCGCCCTGGCCGGGTGATGAGCAAGGAACAGCTGGCGGCCCAGGTGTTCGGCCTCGACGAGGAGGCCAGCGCCGACGCGATCGAGATCTACATTCATCGCCTGCGCAAGAAGCTCGACGGCCATCCGGTGGCCATCGTCACCTTCCGTGGCCTGGGCTATCTGCTCGAGCATCGCGATGCGTGACAACGGTAGCCTGCGCGGGCGCTTGCTGGGCAACCTGGCGCTGCTGCTGGTGGTGCTGATGCTGGCCAGCGGCCTGAGCGCCTACTGGAACGGTCGCGAGGCCGCCGACACCGCCTATGACCGGACCCTGCTGGCGTCGGCACGGACCATCGCCGCCGGCCTGTCGCAGCGCGACGGCACCCTCAGCGCCGATGTGCCCTACGTGGCCCTGGACACCTTTGCCTACGACAGTGCCGGGCGCATCTACTACCAGGTACTGGACATCCACCAGAAGCTTATCTCCGGCTACGAGAACCTGCCGCCGCCGCCGCCGGGCACGCCGCGCACCGACGACTATCCGGCGCTGGCGCGCTTCTACAACGCCACCTACCTGGGCCAGGACGTGCGCGTGGTCAGCCTGCTCAAGGCGGTGAGCGAACCGAACATGAACGGCATGGCCGAGATCCGCGTGGCCGAGACCGAGGAGGCACGGGTGCGCATGGCTCGCGGGCTGATGGCCGACACCCTGCTGCGCCTGGGCATGCTGGCCTTCGGCGCGCTGGTGATGGTGTGGTTCGCGGTGAGTGCCGCGCTGCGCCCGCTGGAGCGCTTGCGCACGGCGGTGGAGGAGCGCCAGCCGGACGACCTGCGTGCTCTGCCGGTGGTCCAGGTGCAGCGCGAGCTGGGGCCGCTGGTGCGCGGGCTCAATCACTTCACCGAGCGCTTGCGGGGGCAGTTCGAACGCCAGGCGCAGTTCATCGCCGACGCCGCCCACGAGCTGCGCACGCCGCTGGCGGCGCTCAAGGCGCGGGTCGAACTGGGTTTGCGCTCACAGCAGCCCGATGAATGGCGCAAGACCCTGGAGGCAGCGGCCCAGGGCACGGACCGACTCACCCACCTGGCCAACCAGCTGCTGTCGTTGGCACGGGTGGAGAACGGCGCCCGGGCCATCGCCGAGGGCGGCGCCCAGCGCCTGGACCTGAGCCAGCTGGCCCGCGAACTGGGCATGGCCATGGCGCCCCTGGCCCATGCCCGCGGCGTCGCCCTGGCGCTGGAGGCCGAGGCGCCGGTGTGGCTCAAGGGCGAGCCGACCTTGCTCAACGAACTGCTCAGCAACCTGGTGGACAATGCCCTGGCCCACACCCCGCCCGGTGGCGACGTAGTCCTGCGGGTACTGGCGCCGGCCGTGCTCGAAGTCGAGGACGACGGGCCGGGGATTCCCGAGGACGAGCGTGAGCGGGTGTTCGAGCGCTTCTATCGGCGCAGCGCCCAGGGCAGCGGGCTGGGGTTGGCGATCGTCGGCGAGATCTGCCGGGCGCACCTGGCGCAGATCAGCCTGCACGACGGCGAGCGGGGCGGGCTGAAGGTGCGGGTGAGTTTTATCGCGGATTGATGTGTTGTCCCTACAGCCCTATTCGCGGGTAAACCCGCTCCCACAGGGAGGCTGGTGACTGTGGGAGCGGGTTTACCCGCGAAGGGGGCGGCGCAGACGGGGCTCGATCAGCGCAGCATGCTCCGCGCATCCAGCAGCTCGGCGATATCCAGCTCGGTGCCATAGGGCAGCCCCAGGTGGCGGTAGGCGGGCAGGGCGGCCAGGGGCCGGCTGCGCTCGCGCTGGCTGATGCAGCGGGCGATCTGCACGATGTCGATGTAGTCGATCTGGTCGGTGCGCCGGTCCAGGTCCTGCACCTGACTAGGCACATTGACCAACTGCTCGGGGAATTCCCAGGCGCTGAGGATCTTGTCGCCCAGCACCGGTTGGATCTGCTCGATCACGAAATGCAGGCAGATCGGGTCGGACAGCAGCTCGTTGTGCTCCTCGGCATAGATCAGCACCGGCAGGGCGCCGATCTGGTGCACCAGGCCGCCGAGGGTGGCCTGGTCGGGCTTGAGCTGGGTGTAGCGTCGGCACAGTTCATAGCTGATGCCTGCGACTTCCAGGCTGTTGGCCCAGATATCCCGCAGCTTGTGTTCCACCGCCGGGGCGCGGGCATGGAAGATCTGCTCGATCACCAGGCCGATGGCCAGGTTGCAGCTGTAGTTGATGCCCAGGCGGGTGATGGCGGTGTGCAGGTCGGTGACTTCGACGGCGGCGCGCATCAGCGGGCTGTTGACCACCTTGATCAGGCGGGCCGACAACGCGGCGTCGCGACCGATCACCTTGCTCAGGGCGGAAACGCTGATCTCGCTGTCTTCGGCGGCTTCGCGGATGCTCAGGGCGACTTCCGGCAGCGTCGGCAGGACCAGGTCGTCCCGGTCGATGGCGGCGAGCAGTTGCGCTTGGACCTTCTCGGCCAGCTTGTTCATGGACTTCTCTACGGCAAAGGTGGTGCTGCCCCGGCATAAAGCCGGGGCGGGCTGGTCAGCGCTGGATTTCCCGGTCGCGGTCCAGTTCGTAAGGCAGGTCGAGCAGCGTCAGGCGCGGGCCTTCCAGGCTGCCCAGGTGCAGGTTGTCGTCCGCCACCGCCTCGGCGCTGAGCACGGCCAGCAGTTCGACGGCGCTGCCGGTGCTGGCCCCGATCACCACTTCGCCGACCGACGAGCCGTGGGTCGGCGAGAAGATCTCGGCGCCCGGCTGGGGTACCGCTGTCTCGGCCAGCGCCAGGCGATATTGGCGGCGCTTGAGCTTGCCCAGGTATTGCATGCGGGCGACGATTTCCTGGCCGGTGTAGCAGCCTTTCTTGAAGCTCACGCCATCGACGGCCTGCAGGTTGATCATCTGCGGGATGAACAGCTCGCGGGTCGGGCCCATGACCTGGCCGATGCCTGCGCGGACCTGGCCCAGCAGCCAGTCGTTGAGCGTGCCCTCAGGCAGCAAGGCTGCGAGTTTTTCACCAACGGCGGCAGCCTGGTCGGCAGGCGCCCACAGTTCGACCCGGCCGGCCGAGGCGCGGACGGCGATCAGCCCATCATGGCGGGCGGTCGCGCCGGCCTCGTCCGCCACGGACAGGCCCAGCGCCTGCAGGGCGGCGTCGCCCTGCTGCAGGCCGAAGCGCGTCCAGGCGGCGCTGTCGTCGACCAGCGTGGCCTTGGAGAACACCGCGTACTTCTTCAGGTCGGCAAGCTGCGCCGCGAGCAGTTCGCTGGCCATGGCCAGCAGGTAGCCATTGCCCTCGGGCAGGATACGGAAGCTCGACTGCATGCGCCCCTTGACCATGCAACGGGCGCCAAGGCTCGCGTGCTCGTCGCTGAGGTAACTGATGTTGCAGGTCAGCTGACCTTGCAGGAACTTGCCGGCGTCGGAGCCGCGGACGGCGAGGATGCCCTCATGGGAGAGGGTACAGAAGAAAGCGGAATCGGCCATGGGTCATCGCGGTAGCTAAAGACTGGCGGCCATCATAGAACGCCGGTAACAAAATAGGTAGGTGACTAGACCAACGCCTTGTGCCGCTTTGTCCGCTGCACGGTATACTGCGCGACCACTCGAGGAGGGCCCCATGGTCGAACAAACTGAACTCAACCGGCTTTTCTGGCACAGCCGCCGCGGCATGCTGGAACTGGACGTGCTGCTGGTACCTTTCACCCAGGAGGTCTACCCGAGCCTGAGCGAAGCCGACCGCGAGCTGTATCGTCGCCTGCTGACCTGCGAGGATCAGGACATGTTCGGCTGGTTCATGGAACGCAGCGAGTCCGAAGACCCGGAGCTGCAGCGCATGGTTCGCATCATCCTGGACCGTGTCCAGCCCAAGTGAATGCTTCGAGTGCCGTTGGCAAGGCTCGCGCCTGCTGCTGACGGCCTACCTCGCCAGCCTGGCGCTGGCACTGCTCACCCTCGCGCTGATGGCGCTGCCCGGTTGGCTGCGCGGCCTGCTGGTCGTCGCCTGTCTTGCCCACGCCTGCTGGGCCATTCCCCGGCGAATCCTGCTGATACACCCCGAGGCCATCACCGGCCTGCGCCGTGACCCACGTGGTTGGCTTCTATATAGCCGCGCGCGGGGCTGGCAGTTGGCGCGCCTGTGCAGGGACAGCGTCGCACTGCCCAACCTGGTGGTACTGCGGTTCGTGCCCAAGGGGCACAGGTTCAGCCAGAGCCAGTGCATCCCCAGGGACGCACTGGATCGTGAGGCGCACCGGCGATTGCGGGTGCGCCTGAAGTTCAGCCGGCGCCGCTGGGCCGCGCCGGCCTGACCCTCAGACCCCCTGCGGGATCTCTTCGCCGCCCAGGGCTTCGAACAGCACTGGCAGGAACTCGGTGAAGGTCATCATCATCAGCTGGAAGCTGGCGTCGAACTGTTGCTGGGCCTCGTCGCCGCCATCCTGCTCGGCTTGCTCCTGCAGCAGTTCCTCGAACTTCAGGCGCTTGATCACCATCTTGTCGTCGAGCACGAACGACAGCTTGTCCTGCCAGGCCAGGGCCAGCTGGGTGACCAGCTTGCCAGTGCTCAGGTGCAGCTGGATTTCCTCGCTGGTCAGGTCCTGGCGCTTGCAGCGCACGATGCCGCCGTCCTCGGCGGTGTCGCGCAGTTCGCACTCGTCGAGGACAAAGAAGCCCTCGGCGGCCTTTTGCGACTTGACCCAGTCGGTCATGGTCGCGCTCGGCGCGATCTTCACGGTGGCCGGGCGCACCGGCAGCGAGCCGATCACTTCACGCAGGGTCGACAGCAGGTCTTCAGCGCGCTTGGCGCTGGCCGAGTTGACCAGGATCATGCCCAGGCGCGGGGCGATGGCGGCGAAGATCATCGAGCGGCGGATGAAGGCACGCGGCAGGAAGGCCTGGATGATCTCGTCCTTGATCTGGTCGCGTTCCTTTTTATAGACCTTGCGCATCTGCTCGGTCTCGATCTCCTCGACCTTCTCCTTGACCGCGTCGTTGACCACGCTGCTGGGCAGGATGCGTTCTTCCTTACGGGCGGCGATCAGCATGAACTCGCCACTGACGTGGACCAGGGGGGCATCCTCGCCCTTGCCGAACGGCGCGACGAAACCGTAGGTGGTCAGTTCCTGGCTGGCGCAGGGGCGGGCCGGCTTGCTGGCCAGGGCGGCCTCCAGGGCCTCGGCCTCGAACGGTACTTCCTGGGTCAGGCGATAGGACAGCAGGTTCTTGAACCACATGAGGGGGAATCTCTCCTTAATACATAAGGCGGGCATTATTCTCCGAGCGGCGGTTCCAGGCCAGCCCTGTCAGAGGGCCAGCAGTCTTATATAGAGGAAGAAAATCGCGGCGCGGCTAGGTCTTTGAAAGGCCTGGAAATTTTTTTCAGAAATTTTGAAAAAAGTGCTTGCCAGGGTAGGAGGTCCTCCGTAGAATGCGCGCCACACCGAGACGAAGGGTGATTAGCTCAGCCGGGAGAGCATCTGCCTTACAAGCAGAGGGTCGGCGGTTCGATCCCGTCATCACCCACCACTCGATGTATAGCGCGGCGGTAGTTCAGTCGGTTAGAATACCGGCCTGTCACGCCGGGGGTCGCGGGTTCGAGTCCCGTCCGCCGCGCCATATTTAGCTTCCAGGGCCCACTGAACACCCGGAAGCAACAGAGAAAGCGACCTTAGGGTCGCTTTTTTTGTTTCTGGCATTGCGCCAGAATGCCCCTGTCCGCCGCATGTGGCCAGCAGGCCCCGCGTCGGTTCCTATCGCAAGCCAGAGACCGATCATGCAGGATGCCAGCCTCTCCAACGCCCCCACCCATTCCACGCCACTGCTCGGTATCGACCTCGGCACCACCAACAGCCTGATTGCCGTCTGGCAGGGCGGTGAAGCCCGGCTGATCCCTAATGCCGTGGGTGAAGTGCTCACCCCTTCGGTGGTCAGTGTCGATGACGACGGCTCGATCCTGGTCGGCCAGGCCGCCCGGGCGCGATTGACCACGCACCCCGAGCGCTCCGCGGCGGCGTTCAAGCGCTTCATGGGTAGCGACAAGCGCTACACGCTGGGGGAGCATCGATTCACGCCTGAAGAATTGTCTGCACTGGTGCTGGGTGCGTTGAAACAGGATGCCGAGGCGTACCTGGGCTGCGCGGTCAACGAGGCGGTGATTTCGGTACCGGCGTATTTCAGCGACGAGCAGCGCAAGCGCACGGTGTTCGCGGCTGAATTGGCCGGGCTGAAGGTCCAGCGGCTGATCAACGAGCCGACCGCCGCGGCCATGGCCTATGGCCTGCACGAGCAGAAGTTCGAGCGCACCCTGGTGTTCGACCTGGGCGGCGGCACCTTCGATGTCACCGTGCTGGAGTACGCCTTGCCGCTGATCGAGGTGCATGCCTCCACCGGTGACAATTACCTGGGCGGCGAGGATTTCACCGAAGTGTTGTTGCAGGCCTGCCTGCGCGACTGGAACCTCAAGGTCGAGGAGCTGGCCCCCCAGGCCCTGGCCAGCCTGCATGACGCCATCGAACAGCTCAAGCGCGAGGCGGGCGAGGGCAGCCGCGTGCTGGACTGGCACGATGGCGTGCAGCCCCGCGAGTGGCGGTTGGACGACCTCAAGCTGCAGGCGATCTGGGCGCCTTTGCTGACCCGGGTGCGTGCGCCCATCGAGCAGGCCCTGCGCGATGCCCGGCTGAGCCCACGCGAGCTGGACAGCCTGGTGCTGGTAGGCGGCGCCACGCGCATGCCGCAGGTGCAGCAACTGGTGGCCAAGCTGTTCGGCCGCCTGCCGTACCGGCACCTTGACCCGGACACCATTGTCGCCCTCGGCGCGGCTAGCCAGGCCGCCTGCAAGGCCCGCGACGCGGCCATCGACGAATTGATCCTGACCGATGTCTGCCCCTACACCCTCGGTGTGGCCTCGTCCCGGGGCGAGGACGTCACCGGCGCGTTCTCGCCGATCATCGAGCGCAACACGGTGATCCCTACCTCGAAGGTGCAGCGCTTCTACAGCAGCCACCCGGAGCAAAAGTTCGTGCGCATCGCCGTGTACCAGGGCGAGCGGCCGTGGGTGCGCGACAACATCCTGGTGGACAGTTTCGAGATCCCCTTGCAGTCGACCGGCGAGATCCAGTCACTCGACGTGCGTTTCAGCTACGACATCAACGGTCTGCTGGAAGTGGACGTGACCTTCCTCGAAAGCGGCCAGAAGCACAGCCACAGCATCGACCGCAGCCCCACCGGGCTGGATGCCGAGACGCGCCTGGCCAGTGAAGAGCGCCTGGCGCGGCTGAAGATCCACCCGCGCGACACGCTGCCCAACCGTACCCTGCTGGCCCGCCTGGAGCGGGCCTGGATGCAGAGCCTGGGCGACGAGCGCGAGCTGATCGGCAACTGGCTGGACGCCTTCAACGCCGTGCTCGCCGGGCAGCAGGCCGGTGAGATCAGCCGTGAGCGCCAGGCGTTGAGCCAGGCGCTCGACGAGCTGCGCTACTGACCGTTCAGGCGCCGCAGGGTAGCCTGCAGGCTGTCATCGAGCAGCGCCTGCTGGCCCGGTTGCGAGCCGTAGCGGTTCGGCAGCCGGTCACCGGGCAGCCCCAGCAGCAACAGCGGCAGTACCGGAAGCACCCTGCTCAGCACGAGCAGCAGGATCAGCGCCGGGATACCCTGGCCAAGGTCGCGCAGGCGCCTGAGGAAGGCGCTGATCAACAACAGCACCGTGACCAGCATCAACACCGGCAGCGTGAGCATCATGCTGGCGCAGAGGGCGGCGGCGGCCAGGTTCAAGGCGAATCCTGAGCGGTTCAGGCGGCTATTGAGCTTCCATACGGCCCAGAATTTCGCCGGAGGGTGCTGCAGGGCATTGCGCAGCATGCGCTCGCTCCACGACAGCACGGCCATGATTGCACAGCGCAGGCCCGGGTCCTGCTGCGGGTCGTCCTTGATCTTCTGCAAGGCGCGCAGGGCGCGGAGCTTTGGCGGCGCGCAATCGTTGTACAGGCTGTCCAGGGCGTCGAGCACGTCATTGAGCGCACGGCTGTCGACGCCGTGGGCATGGGCGAGTTCGGCCGGTGGATGCTTGGTCTTGCCTTGCAGCAAGCCGTTGCGCAGCGCCTCGAACCATTCGTCCTGCGGGGCCAGCGCTTCCAGGCGCTGGCGCAGACGTTCACGCTGCTCGGTGTCCAGGGAGCGGTCATGGTGCAGCACGGCGCAAAACAGCAGGTAACCCAGAGGATGGTCGTTGCCCAGGCTGCCATCGTCATGCTCCAGGCAGGCCAGCAATTGCGCTGCATCCGGTAGACGTGTGCTGTTCAGGGCTTGATGCAGGGTCAGCAACCGCGCTGAAACCACCGCCTGTACAGGGTCGCGGGTGTCCAGGCTGCCGAGCAGGCCACTGCTGCCGTCGGGGCTGGGCAGCAACTGGCAGAGCAGGGCGTGCAGCGGGGCGAACGGATGCCCGGCCGGGTAGTGCAGCTGGCTCGGCAGGGCCGGGTCGATCAGGGTCAGCCAGCGTGACGGCTGCTCCAGCAGGGCGAGCATGAACAATTGCTGGCGATGCCAGTTCCACAGCGACTCACCTTCAGGCATCGCCGGCAGCAGCACACCGGTCTCGGCGAGGTTGCCCTGCAGTTGCAAGGCGAACGGCGTGGTGAACAGGCGGCGCATGTCGAAGCGCACATTCAGGGCATGCAGGGCGTGGGCCGGGTAGACCCGCATGCGCCGCAGCCATTCGCGACAGACCGGGCGAATGGCGTCCTCGGTCAAGGCCTCGGGCAGGACCGCCACCGGGGCGTCGCTGGCGCAGAAGTCCACCAGCGCCTTGACCACCGGGGCCTGTTCAAGCCAGTGCAGTTGCTGGCTGGCCTGGCGCTGGAAGCCTTCGAGGATCAGCGCGTCGAGGGCATCTTCGGCGAGGGGCTGGGCGAGAACCTGGCGCAGCAGGCCGGCTTCCCCGCGTTGCAGCGCCCAGGCCTGCCAGTACAGGCGGTGCAGGTCGTGGTCCTGCGGGTCCTGCAACAGCCAGGCGAGCAGCGGCAGTTCGTCGTCGCCGTCCAGCCGCCAGTCGACAAAGGTCGCGGCGATGCCTTGCAGCTCCAGGCGCGAGGCTTCGGACCAGCGCGCCAGGGTCTGCGGGGATTGCCCGGGGCTGCCCCAGTTTTGCGCGGGGTCGTCCAGCTCGGCGGGCCAGCCGGCCGGGGTGTGCAGGCGGTCGAAGGCCTGGATCAGCAACGGCAGGCGCTGGGGCTGGTGACGGGCGCAGAGGTCGATCAGCCAGCGTTCGGCCTGGGGGTGCTGGTGTTCGCGGTACAGCCGCAGCCAGCAGTCCAGGGCCTGTTGCTCGGCGCCCAGGGCATCGGCCTGGCGGGCCAGCAGGTAGAGCAGGTCGGCATCGTCCGGGGCCTGTTGCTGGCGCGCCTGGAGCAGGTCGTGGAAGGTCCTGCTGGCGATGCCGGCCTGGCAGAATTGCACCAGCAGGCGTTGCACCAGGGCCGGGTCATCCGGCATGGCCAGGCAGGTATGCACGCTGGCGAACTGCTCGTATTCGAACAGTGGGCGCTGCTGGTAGCAGTATTCAAGGCTGCGGAAATACCACAGGCTTTCCATCTGTGCGCTGGCCGGCCAGTCGCGCATGCAGGCGGTGTCGAAGGGGTCGGGCTCTTCCAGGCGGTCGAGGAAAGCTTCCACTTCGTGGCGGTCGTCCAGGCGCAGCAGCTGTTCGGCCCAGCCCAGGCGCCGGGCCAGCAGGCCCGCGCAGTGGTGGGACAGCGGTCCGCAGTCGCGCAGGGTGTGCAGCAGTTGCCAGCCGAGGTCGTCCAGTTCGTCCAGCGGCAACTCGTCCAGTTCGGCGATAAAACGCTGCCAGGCTTGTGGGTCGAAGCGCAGGGACGGCTCCTCAAGCAGGGTGTGGAACTGCTTGAGTGCTGGATGAGGGGCATTCTCTTCGAGTGTTGGCTCAGCCTCGCTGGGCGCCTGCTCGCGGGCCAGGCGCAGGGCTTCCTCGTAGGCTGCCCGCAGCGCCTGGAAACCTTCGGGGTCGGTTTCCGGGTGGTGCGAGGGCAGGCGGCCGCGATAGGCCAGGCGGATGGTGTCCAGGTCCTGGGTCGGTTCGATCCCCAGGCGAATCCAGCAACTCATGACCAGCAGTCCTCTTCCAGCGTGGTGGGCCGTGCGGGCTCGGGCAGGGGCATGTCCCAGGGCAGCCCGGCCAGCAGGTCATGGGCGCCGAGGCGCAGGTTGAGCACGATGCAGCGATTCCAGTGCTCGCAGCCCTGGCGCTCGAGGTTGGCGGCCAGGGTCTCGTCGCTGCTGTCGCTGGCATTCCACAGCGCCTTGCCGAACAGGTAGCCGGCCAGGTAGCCGTCCCAGCGGTTGTAGTAATGGCGGGCGCGCAGGGCCAGGCGGTAGTGCAGGTAGAGGCTCTCGTCGCGTTCGATCAGGCCTTTCTTGACGCCGGCACGCAACAGGAAACCCATGCGCCCCAGGTCCCAGGCCCGGGTGCCGCCCGGGCCACAGTCGGGGAAGGTGCGGGCGGCGTATTCGTGGCGGATGCGCTCGCGTGGAGACAGGGTGTCGAGCAGGGCTTGCCACTGGCTGGGCAGGCAGCGCTGGTATTGCCAGTAGGCCTCGCTCATCTCGGTGGCGTGGCCGTTGTCGGCCATGCTGAGCATGTCCAGCAACTGGGCGCGGTTGCTGATGCCCCACCAGCGCTCGAGGTCGGTCTGGTCTTCGCCCTCGAAATAGTCGGGGGCGGTGTAGCTGGCGCCGTTGAGGGCGGCCATGGGGGCGGAGAGGGCATGCAGCCAGTGCTGCGCGGTTTCGTCCATGAAAGGGGTCCTGGAGGCGCGGGGAACTGGCGGGGATTGTATAGGAAGATGCCTGCCGGGTTGTCAGGGATAGGTCCCGAGTCGATAGGCCTCGGCCACCTCGCGGAGCACCTCGCACACCCATTGCGCCGGCAGGCTCTGGGGCAGGGCCGCATTGCGGCAGATGCCCACCGACCCGCCCGGTTCGCGCACACCGAGGTCGAGTTCGGCCAACTCACCACGCCCGAAGTCGATCAGCACGGCGTCCCGTGGCGCCACCCAGACCGCCTCGCTGCCCAGCACATAGCGCCTGCTCAGGGCCAGCGACAAGGTTTCCAGGCGCTGTGCCGGCAGCGGGATCGCGCATTGCACGAACAGGCTGTCGGCATGCTGGCGAATGGTCGTCCCCGGTGGCGGCAGCACCAGCGGATAATCACCGACCTGCCTGCGCTCGACGGGCTGCTGCGCCAGCAGTGGATGCCCGGGCCGCACCACCAGGGTCATCGACTCGCTGTACAGGTGCTCGAACGACAGCCCCTGGATCTGCGGGCTGTCGGTCATCCGCCCGACCACCAGTTCCAGCTCCCCCAGGTGCAACTGGCCGAGCAACTGGGCGCTGGCCCCGGTCACCACGCTGATCGGCAACGCCTCGTGACGTTGGTGCAGGCGGCACAGCACCTCGGGCATCAGCAGCCCTTCGACCGTCGACAGCACGCCGATGCGCACCTGCGACGGCGCTCGCGCCTCGCCGCGGACACTGCCGACCCCGTCGCGCAACGCCTGCACGCTGGGGCCGGCGTAGCGCATGAAGCGCGTGCCGGCCGGGGTCAGGGTCACGCCGTTGTGGCCGCGCTCGAACAGGCGTGCCTCGAGCAGCTCCTCCAGTTCCTTGAGGGTCTTGGAGATCGCCGGCTGGCTGATCGCAAGCACGTCGGCGGCTCTGGCCAGGCTGCCCTGCCGGGCAATCTCCAGGAAGCACAGCAGGTGCCGGAACTTGATGCGGGTATCGAGGTTCATGCCCGGCAGTGTATCCGTGCGGGCCAGACCTGCAACGTCTGGGTGATCTTCGTCACTGGGCGGCGGTTCCTCCCTTGCAGGCGAAGCCCCGAACCTTTAGCGTGTGCCGCTTCGATGCATGGAGCAGCGCTATGGCCGCCTACCTGACCCAGGACCTGGTCCTTGAACTGGGCGATGAAACGCCCGAAGACACCACCATGAACATGCTGACCTTCCGTCAGCGTGGCACCACCCTGGTGATCGCCCGCAGTCCGCTGGCGGCCGGGCAGACGCTGGAGGCGCTTTACCAGCAGCAACTGGCGCAGTTGCGTGAGCGCCTGGGGGCGGTCATCAGCGAACCACAGCCGGTCAGCGCAGGCGTCGATCGCGGCATCCACGGCCTGGAAGTCAGCCTGCAGTTCAAGCGCGGCGAAGTGGTCTCGTACCAGCGTCAGTTGGCCTACGCGCCTAGCGGGCAGGCCCGTTTTGTGGCGGTCAGCTATAGCAAGGAAACACCACTGGAGGCGGTTGATCTGGCCCATTGGGAAGCCATCAAGGCAGGTTTGCGGCTGAACTGATTACCCGCGGCAAGAGCCGGGCACTGGCCGGGGGCATGCCCCGGCAGGCTGATCGTTATCTGAATCTCTGTCCCAGTTCGACCGTCATCCCACGGATACGCACCGGCCACACCGGCAAGCGCTGTGTCGGATCTTCCAGGCAGTTGCCGTTTTGCAGGCAGAAATGCTGCTTGTACAGCGGCGCCGCTACCACCACGGTTGCTCCCAGGCTGGCCACCAGCCCACGCCCGATGATGTTCGCGCCCGAACGCGGGTCGCGGTTACCGACGGCGTACAGCTCCTGCCCTTGTCCCGGCAGGTAGAACAACGCCACCTGTTCGCCCTCATGCCACACCACCACCCCGGAGTCGGCGACCAGGTCGCTGGCCAGGCACACCGCCTGCCAGCGGGTTTCACTTGCTACAGCCGTGTTGGACAGGTTCATCACATCGCCTCCTCATGGGTGGGAATCAGCTGTAGGGGCGCGGCCGGTCGGCGTTGGCCACGCTCGCGCACGAAGTGCACATCCGGATCGGCGCGTTGGTCATTGACAAAGGTGCGGAAGCGCTTGAGCTTTTCCGGATCGCCCAGGGCGTTGGCCCATTCGCATTCGTAGCGATCGACCACCAGTTGCATCTGTGCCTCGAGTTCGGCGGCCAGGCCCAGGCTGTCGTCGATCACCACCTGCCTGAGGTAGTCGAGCCCGCCTTCGAGGCCCTCGCGCCACACCGAGGTGCGTTGCAGCTTGTCGGCGGTGCGGATGTAGAACATCAGCACGCGGTCGATCAACCGTACCAGGGTCTCGTCGTCGAGGTCGGTGGCGAACAGTTCGGCGTGGCGCGGGCGCATGCCGCCGTTGCCGCACACGTACAGGTTCCAGCCCTTGTCGGTGGCGATCACGCCGATGTCCTTGCTTTGCGCCTCGGCGCATTCGCGGGTGCAGCCGGACACCGCGAACTTGAGCTTGTGCGGTGAGCGCAGGCCCTTGTAGCGATCCTCCAGGCGCAGCGCCATGGCCACGCTGTCCTGCACGCCATAGCGGCACCAGGTGCTGCCGACACAGGATTTCACCGTGCGCGTCGACTTGCCGTAGGCGTGCCCGGTCTCGAAACCGGCGGCGATCAGCTCGCCCCAGATCAGCGGCAGTTCATGCAGCTGGGCGCCGAACAGGTCGATGCGCTGGCCGCCGGTGATCTTGGTGTAGAGGTCGTATTTCTGCGCCACCTGGCCGATCACGATCAGCTTTTGCGGGGTGATTTCGCCGCCGGGAATGCGCGGCACCACCGAGTAGGTGCCGTTTTTCTGCATGTTGGCCATGAAGGTGTCGTTGGTGTCCTGCAGCGGCACCAGCGCCGGGTCCATGATCGGCTGGTTCCAGCACGAGGCGAGGATGTTGCCTACCGCCGGCTTGCAGATGTCGCAACCCACGTGGCCCTTGCCATGGCGGTCGAGCAGCTCGCTGAAGGTGCGGATGCCCTCCACCCGCACCAATGCGTAGAGTTCCTGGCGGGTGTAGGCGAAGTGCTCGCACAGGCTCTTGTCTACCGTCACGCCACGGGCGGTCAGTTCGTGTTCGAACACCTGCTTGAGCAGGGCTGCGCAGCCACCACAGCCGCTGGCGGCCTTGGTACAGCCCTTGACGGCGGCAAGGTCGGCGCAACCACTGTCGATGGCGGCGCACACCGCACCCTTGCTGACGTTGTGGCAGGAGCAGATGGTCGCGCTGTCGGGCAGCGCATCGGCGCCCAGGGCCGGCGCGCCACCGCCTTGCGGCAGGATCAGCGCGGCCGGGTCGGCCGGCAGGGCGATGCCATTCTGGGCATACTGCAGCAAGGTGTCGTAGTAGCTGTTGTCGCCCACCAGCACCGCGCCGAGCACGTGCTTGCCGCTGGCATCCACCACCAGCCGGCGGTAGGCGCTGTTGGCCTCGTCGATGAAGCGGTAGCTGCGTGCGCCGGGCGTGGCGCCGTGGGCATCGCCGATCGAGCCGACATCCACGCCCAGCAGCTTGAGCTTGGTCGACATGTCGGCGCCGGTGAAGTCGTCTGCCGCCTCGCCCAGCAGCCGCGCGGCCAGGTTGCGCGCCATGGCGTAGCCGGGGGCGACCAGGCCGAACACGCTGCCATTCCACGACGCGCACTCGCCGATGGCGAAGATCCGCGGATCACTGGTCTTGCACTGGTTGTCGATCACAACACCTCCGCGCGCGGCGATCTCCAGGCCACAGGCCCGGCCCAGGGCGTCCTGTGGGCGAATGCCGGCGGAAAAGACGATCAGGTCGGTCTCCAGGTGTTCGCCACCGTCGAAGTTCATCCGGTAGCGGTACTGCTCGCCAGCGCTGATCGACTGGGTCGCGCGGGACAGGTGCACGCCCACGCCGAGGGCCTCGATCCGTGCCTTGAGCGCCGCGCCGCCTTCGCTGTCCAGCTGTACCGGCATCAGGCGTGGGGCGAATTCCACCACATGCGCCTCCAGGCCCAGGGACTTGAGGGCGTTGGCCGCCTCGAGGCCGAGCAGGCCGCCACCGACCACCACGCCACGCCGGGCATCCGCGGCGGCGGCGCGTATCGCGTCGAGGTCCTCGAGGGTGCGGTAGACCAGGCGCGCATTGCCGCTGGAGCCTTCGATCGGCGGCACGAACGGGTAGGAGCCGGTGGCCAGGATCAACTGGTCGTAGCCCAGGCGCCCCTCGGCGGTGACCAGCTCCCGGCGCTCGCGATCGATGTCCAGCACTGCCTCGCCCAGGTGCAGGTACACGCCGTGGCGGCTGTAGTAGTCCGGGGCGCACAGGGCCAGGGTCTCGGCGCAGCTGCCGGTGAAATACTCCGACAGGTGCACGCGGTCGTAGGCGCGCTGGCGCTCCTCGCCGAACACATGCAGCTCGAAGTGTGCCGTGGCGCCGCGTTCGATCAACTGCTCGACGCAGTGATGGCCGACCATGCCATTGCCGACGATGACCAGTCGCGCTCGTTGTGCCTCGTTCGCTGTTGCCTGCATAGCCGATCCTCGATCACGGAAAACGAAAAAGGCGCCTGGAGCCGAAGCTCCAGGCGCCTTTGCCTGTACTCATCAGTGTGAGGCCCCTGTCGACCGCCGTTGGTCGTTGGGGCTGTTGTGCATTGGGTGAAGCAGGGAGTGTGCCAGGCTCGCTTTCATCGCGGGCAAGCCCGCTCCCACAAGGGTTACAGCTTTGGGCATGTGCTGGCCAGGTGGTGCGGCCGCACAAGCAGGGTGCAGCCCTCACCACCGTGGTGCATCAATACACATCCCGCCGGTAGCGCTTGTCCCGCCCCAACCCTTCGACATACGCCGCTGCCGCGGCCTCGTCCAGGCCGCCGTGCTGCGCCACCACCTGGCGCAAGGCCGCATCCACATCCCGGGCCATGCGCTGGGCATCGCCACAGACATACACATGCGCGCCATCCTGCAGCCAGCGCCACAGCTCGGCGCCCTGTTCCAGCAGGCGTTGCTGCACATAGATCTTCTGCGGCTGGTCGCGGGAGAACGCGGTGCTCAGGCGCACATGGCCCTGTGCTTCCCAAGCCAGCAACTGCTCGCGATAGTAGAAGTCGTGCTCCTCGTGCTGCTCGCCGAAGAACAGCCAGTTGCGGCCAGACGCAGCGCGTTCCCGGCGTTCTTCGAGAAACGCCCGGAAGGGCGCGATGCCGGTGCCGGGGCCGATCATTACGATGGGCGTGCCGTCGTCGTCGGGCAGGCGGAAGTGTCTGGATGGTTGGGCAAAGATGGCCACTTCGACGTCCGCAGCACGGTCGGCGAGAAAGGCCGAGCAGACCCCCTTGCGTTCACCGTAGCGCACTGTGGACACCGTCAGGTGCACCTGCCCGGGATGCGCCTTGGGGCTTGAGCTGATCGAGTACAGCCGCGGCTGCAAGGGCTTGAGCAAGGTCAGCCAACGGCTCAGTGGCCATTGCCGGGGAAACTCGCGCAGCACATCGGCCAGTTGCCGGCCCCATAGCCAGTCCTTGAGCGCGGTCTTGCACTCAGGCTGCAACAACTGTTGCAGAGAGGGTGCGTTTTCGCTGAGCGCTTCGAGCTGTCGTGGCGTGACACGGGCAATCTCCAGATGCCGTTCCAGCGCCAGGCTCAGGGGCATCGGCGTCTGACCTTCAAGCTCGACCACGGCCTGGCCATCGAGTTGCATCAGGCTGAGCAGCTCCTGGACCAGCGCCGGGCAGTTGCGCGGCCACACGCCCAGGGCATCACCGGGCTGATAGTCCAGGCCGCTACTCGTGAGGTCGAACACCAGTTGGCGGGTTTCCTTGGTCGAGCCGGGGCCGTTGAGCAGGCGGTTCTGCACCAGGCGCGCAGGCCATGGCTGGTGCCTGCCGTGAGATTCGGCGGTTGCTGGTGCCGATGTCGCGGGGGTGTTTGTGCCGAGGGCCGCCAGCAGGGCCTCGAGCCACGCACTGAATGCGGCATCGAAATCCGGCTCGCAGTCGACCCGCTCCAGCAGGCGCTGGCCGCCCAGTTCCGCCAGGCGCTGGTCGAGCTTGCGACCGAAGCCGCAGAACTGGTCGTAGCTGGAGTCGCCCAGGGCCAGTACCGCATAGGGCAGCTTGACGCAATCGACGTCGCCCGCGCCCTGCAGGGCCTGCCAGAACGAGGCGCCACTGTCCGGGGCGTCGCCGTCGCCGAAGGTGCTGGCAATCAGCAGTACGCTGGCGCAGCCGCGCAGTTGCGCCGGGCTGACACCTTCCATGCTGCTGAGCTCCACCTTCAGCCCTGCCTCGCGCAGGCGTTTAGCGCAGCGCTCGGCCAGCGCCTCGCCGTTGCCGGTCTGCGAGGCCCACAGCACGCGATGGCAAGGTAATCCTGCCTGTGCCTGAGGCTGGGCGAACAGCCCCGCCAGCAGACCATCGACGAACAGGCGTCGGGGCGGCGCCAGCGGTGCGTTAGCCGGCAGGCTTGGCACGCCTTCGGCCCGCGCCTGTTGCAGGCCGAGCAGGAAACCTTGCAGGTAATGCCGCTCCTCCTCGGCAAGCACCGGGGCAGGCTGTGTCTCCAGGCCCAGCAGGCGGGCGAGGGTGGCGGTCGGCATGGTGACGGGCTCCGAAGGAATGGCGACGTTCAGGTCGAGGGCCTCAATGCGTTCGCCCGCGACCCGTTCGAGGGTCACGGCGCAGTACTTGAAGGCCGGTTGCAGCGAGGTGGGGTCGACGGCGTCGCTGGTCAGCGCGTTGATCGCCAACTGCTCGCCGTACAGGTCATTCCAGTGGAACGGCGCGAAGCAGCCACCAGGCAGCACCCGGTTGCTGAGACGGGCCGGCAGCAGCGCCTGGCCACGGCGTGAACGGATTGCCACCTGGTCCTTGTCGCGGATGCCCAGGCGCCGGGCATCGTCGGGGTGGATCTCGACAAAGGGGCCGGGCTCGAGCCGGTTCAGGCTCGGGACCTTGCCGGTCTTGGTCAGGGTGTGCCACTGGTGTTGCACGCGGCCGGTGTTGAGGACAAAGGGGTAGGCGTCGTCCGGCAGCTCGGCGGGCGCCAGCCAGGGCCGCGCATGAAAACGCGCCTTGCCGCTGACGGTCGGAAAGGCCAGTGCCGCTGGCTGGCCGTGTTCGTCGTTGCGATAGCGCAGCGGGCTGCGGTCATCCTCGCGCCCCGGCGCGCAGGGCCACTGCCGGGGGCTGGCGCGCAGTCCGGCATAGTCGATGCCGCGCAGGTCGTAGCCGGTGTCCGGGTTATGGAAGTGGCGGATCTCATCGAACACCGCCTCGGCGTCGGGGTAGTCGAAGGCATGCGCGTAGCCCAGGGCACAGGCGATGCGCGCGATCAGGCGCCAGTCTTCCAGGCTTTCGCCGGGTGGCTCGACGGCGCGGGGCATCAGGGTCAGGTTGCGCTCGCTGTTGATCATCACCCCTTCACCCTCGGCCCACAGCGCCGCCGGCAGGAGAATGTCGGCGTAGCGGTTGGTCTCGGTGTCGAGGAAGGCGTCCTGGCTGATCACCAGTTGCGCCTGGTTCAGGCCGTCGATCACCTGCTGGCGGTTGGCGACGCTGGCCACCGGGTTGCTGCAGATGATCCAGCAGGCCTTCACCTCGCCGCTCTTGAGCTGTTCGAACAGCGCCACGGTGCCTTCGCCGCCCTCGCTGCGCAACGTGCCGGGCGCCAGCTGCCATTGCCGCTCGACGAAGACGCGGTCCGCCGCCACCTGCGCCGAACGCTGGCCCGGCAGGCCCGGCCCCATGTAGCCCATCTCGCGGCCGCCCATGGCGTTGGGCTGGCCGGTCAGCGAGAACGGCCCGCTGCCGGGGCGGCAGATGGCGCCGGTGGCCAGATGCAGGTTGCACAGGGCATTTGTGTGCCAGGTGCCGTGGATGCTCTGGTTCAGGCCCATGGTCCAGCAGCTCATCCATTCACCGGCCTCGCCGATCAGGCGGGCGGCTTCGCGGATGTCGGCCTCGTCCAACCCGGTGATGGCCGCGACCCGTTGCGGGGTGTAGTCCTCGAGAAGCGCCGGCAGGTCTTCCCAGCCCTCGGTGTGGCGGGCGATGAAATCCGCGTCGGTGTGGCCGTTGGCATGCAGCAGATAGAGAAGGCCATTGAGCAACGCCAGGTCGGTGCCCGGACGCAGTTGCAGGAACAGGTCGGCCTTGTCGGCGGTGGCGCTGCGTCGGGGGTCGACGACGATCAGCCTGGCCCCGGCCTTGAGCCGGTCCAGCAGGCGCAGGAACAGGATCGGGTGGCAGTCGGCCATGTTCGCGCCGATCACCAGGAACACCTCGGCACGCTCGAAATCCTGGTAGCTGCCCGGCGGTCCGTCGGCGCCCAGCGACTGTTTGTAGCCGCTGCCGGCACTGGCCATGCACAGCCGTGAGTTGGACTCGATATGGCGGGTGCGGATGAAGCCCTTGGCCAGTTTGTTGGCCAGGTACTGGGCTTCCAGCGACATCTGCCCGGACACGTACAAGGCCACGGCATCCGCGCCATGGATGTCGATGATCGCGCGCAACCGCGCGGCGGTTTCGCTGATGGCCGTGTCCAGGCTGCGGCGCGCCGGCTGCTGGTTGCGCTGGTCGCGCACGAAGGCGTGGGCCATGCGCCCGGCCTGCAGCGGCACATGGGCACTCTGGCCCTTGGTGCACAGGCGGCCGAAGTTGCTCGGGTGCTGCTTGTCGCCACTGACCTTGACCACCTTGCCATCGCTCACGTGCATGACGATGCCGCAGCCGACCCCGCAATACGGGCACACACTGCGCACTTGGCTGTCGCTCATCGGCAATCTCCTGCTGATGAAACGACAAAGGCGCCGGCTGCCCGGCCTGCAAATGGCAAGCGGGGCAACACGGCGCCTTCGTCGTGATGGGAGGGGACCATCGGCGTTGATGGTCTCGATGCCATATGGGGCAGCAAATCCCGGGCCATGTCATCGCGGGGCAAGCCCGCTCCCACGCCCCGCAGGTGAGCACGCGTGGGCGCGGGCTTGCCCCGCGATGGGCGTGCACCGATACGGGGAGCCACGCACCAGCGGATGGCACATGCAATTGGATGAGTATATGATTCACATACGTTTCATATATGCGAGTAACTGCACCATGGGCATCGTCAAGATCTCCGACGACCTCCACGAAGACCTGCGCGTGGCCAGCGCCGCGCTGTCGCGTTCGATCAACGCCCAGGCCGAGCACTGGATCCGCATCGGCATGCTGGCCGAGCTGCACCCGCAAGCGACCTACCAGGAACTGCTGCGCCATTTGCTGCGCCAGGAACAGGCCAACCTCAAGGAGTTGCTGCAATGAGCAAGGTCATCCTCAAGGACGCCGCCGAGCTCAAGCTGATGCGCAACGCCGGCCAACTGCTCGCCCGGGTGTTCGCCGACCTCGACGGTTTCATTCGCCCCGGGGTGACCACGATGCAGATCAACGACCGCGCCGAGGCCTTCATCGTCGAAACCCTCAAGGCCCGGCCGGCGAGCAAGGGCCAATACGGTTTCCCCTATTCGCTGAACACCTCGGTGGACCATGTGGTCTGCCATGGCATGCCCAAGGTCGACGAGGTGCTCAAGGAAGGCTCGATCGTCAACGTCGACATCACCCTGGAGCAGGGCGGCTACATTGCCGACTCGTCGAAGATGTACTGCATCGGCCAGATCGGCGACGAGGCCAGGCGCCTGGTCGACACCACCTATGCCGCCTTGTGGAAGGGCATCGAGCAGGTGCGCCCCGGCGCGACGCTCGGCGATATTGGCCATGCCATCCAGGCCCACGCCGAGGCCGCCGGCTACAGCGTGGTGCGCGAGTACTGCGGGCACGGCATCGGCCGGCAGATGCACGAGGCGCCGGAGGTGCTGCACTACGGCCAGCGCGGCCAGGGCATGCCGCTGCAAGCGGGGATGGTGTTCACCATCGAGCCGATGATCAACCAGGGCGGGCGCGGCACGCGCGGGTTGCGCGATGGCTGGACGGTGATCACCCGCGACCACAGCCTGTCGGCGCAGTGGGAACACACGGTGGCGGTGACCGAGGGCGGATTCGAGGTGCTGACGCTGCGAGAGGAAGAGCAGCGGGTTGTATGAAATTCTTCCGGCAACACGCCCTTGAACCGTCAATACTGGCCATTGGCTTCAAGCGCCGAGGATGAACAACCTTTCACCCAGGAACTTCCTGCGCGCAACCCGCTCTTATGCCGGTAGCCATTGGTCGCGGCCGCCTGCTAAGCTCGCGGCTTTACCCTGATTGCCCTCATGGCGCATGAACAAGGAAATTACATGAAACAGCATCGTTTGGCGGCCGCGGTTGCCCTGGTAGGCCTGGTCCTCGCGGGCTGCGACGCCCAGACCAGCAGCGTCGAGCTGAAGACTCCGGCACAGAAGGCCTCCTACGGTATCGGCCTGAACATGGGCAAGAGCCTGGCCCAGGAAGGCATGGACGACCTGGACTCGAAAGCCGTCGCCCAGGGCATCGAGGACGCGGTAGGCAAGAAAGAGCAGCGCATCAAGGACGAAGAGCTGGTCGAAGCCTTCACCGCCTTGCAGAAGCGCGCCGAAGAACGCCTGGCCAAGGCCAGCGAGGAAGCTGCCGCCGCCGGCAAGAAATTCCTTGAGGAAAACGCCAAGAAGCCTGGCGTGATCACCACCGCTTCGGGCCTGCAGTATGAAGTGGTCAAGAAGGCCGACGGCCCGCAACCCAAGCCGACCGACGTGGTCACCGTCCACTACGAAGGCAAGCTGACCGACGGCAAGGTCTTCGACAGCTCCGTCGAGCGCGGCAGCCCGATCGACCTGCCGGTCAGCGGCGTGATCCCGGGCTGGGTCGAAGGTCTGCAACTGATGCACGTCGGCGAGAAGTACAAGCTGTACATCCCGGCTGAGCTGGCCTATGGCGCCCAGAGCCCGAGCCCGCTGATCCCGGCCAACTCGGTCCTGGTCTTCGACCTGGAACTGATTGCCATCAAGGATCCGGCCAAGGCCGACCAGGCACCGGCCAAGTAATACCCGGCCCGTTGCAAGAAGACGCCCCGTTTCGACGGGGCGTCGTCGTTTTCAGTCCGGCTTGACGCGAACCGTCGGCGTCATTCACTGTCGCAAGCAGTAGCTGCGCAGACACGGGTGCCGGTGTCGCAAAACGTTTGCGCGATTGAAACGGTTGTGTAAAAAACGCCCGATTCGTACCTGGCCCTTGCCCGGCGGGCACCACGCGGCGCCAATGTCGCCCTGTTCACAAGGTTATCCACAATAAATGTGGATAACCCCTGCTCCTCTGGAGGTCCCATGAGCGCACCCTGGAATTTCGCCCGCTTCCTGCCCTTGGCCGAGCGCCTGCTCAGTCGTGGCCGGCTGCCGGCCCTGTTGTTCGCGGTGGCCCGCAAGGGGCCGAAGCTGGGCCAATTACGCGAGGACCTGCGCCTGATGCAGGCGCTGTGCCTGGCCTGGTGGCGTGGCGAGTACCGCGCCGTCAGCCCCAGGGCGCTGGTGACCATCGTTGCCGGGCTGCTGTATTTCGTCAGCCCCCTGGACGCCATCCCTGACTGGTTGCTGGGTGTCGGCCTGCTCGATGACATCGCCGTGCTGGGCTGGGTGCTCAAGACCGTGGCCGATGAGCTGGGCCGTTTCAAGGCCTGGCGCGATGCCCAGTCGCCGGAACGGCTGCGGGTGGTCGAGCGCCTGCCTGATACTCCCGAGGCCCTGCGTCTCGAACGGCCCGGCAGCTGATTCCGCACAGACCCCCGAGGTTGGTAATATAATTGGCATAAGGGTTATGCCTACGGATTACATGCCGTAATCCAACGTCAAGGGGGTTGTATGGGTATTCAGGTCATCAGCCGGGACGGTCAGCCCGAGTACGCAGTGGTTCCCTGGGAGCAATATCAGAAGTTGCTGGCGGCCGCAGGCCAGGCGCCGGCCGTAGCTCCCGACTCAGTCAGTCACAACGAGAGCACTCAACCGAGCGCCAGCCAGTCCTCCCTGGACCAGCTGGCGTCCTTGCGTCAGGCCAAGGGCCTGGCCCCGGAGCAACTGGCACGCAGTGTCGGCATCAGCCCGGCCTACCTGGCGATGATCGAGTCCGGGGAGCGCCGCCCGGACGCTGCGATCCTGCGCAGCCTGGCCTGGCACCTGGGCGTGGCCGGCTGGAGCGAGCCGTCATGAGCCAGGTCAGGATCAGCCGTCAGCAGTGGCAGAGCCTGCTGACCGAGCTCGACCTGGCCCGCCGTCAACGCCACCTGCTCACCTACCGTGCGCTGCTCGAGCGTCTGCAATTGCCCAGCCCGGCCATGCAGACCCTGACGGCGGCCCTCGAGTACCTGGCGACGCTCGACGCCCGCGCCGAGCAGCCGCTGCGCAGCTCGCTGGTGATCAGCCAGGGGGCCAGTCGCCTGCCACGCACCGGGTTCTTCGAGTGCGTCGAGCGCCTGGGGCGGTTTTCCGGGCCGGTGGATGGTATGGAGGCGGCATCCTGGCATGCCTCGGAAGTGGTGCGAGTGTTCGAGTATCGCTACCCGGAAGAAGCCTGAAATCGGGGCTGTAGGCTGGATTGCGGGAGCCGGCTTGCCGGCGAAAGGACCGCATAGCGGTCCCCTGGTTTAACTCAGCACAGTCGTATCGATCAGGCTCAGGCCTGAGCCACCGCCATCCTTGGCCTGGCGCTTGGCCTGGGAGGCGAGTTCGGCCAGTTGACCGGCATCCAGCCCGTCGCTGCTGTCGGGCTCCAGCCAGACCACGCCGATCGACAGTGACAGCAAGGCGAACGTCTCCCGCTGCCCCTGACGGTTGTGGGCGATGAAGCAGCCGGCCTCCAGGTGTTCGCTACGGTAGAAGCGCCGGCATTGCCGGCCAAAGGCCTCCAGCAGCAATTGCAGGCGCTCGCGCCAGTCCGCCGAACCCAGCACCAGCATGAAGTCGTCGCCGCCGATATGGCCGACGAAATCCCGGCTCGGATCGACGCAGTCGTTCAGGCACTGGGCCAGGCACAACAGCACTTCATCGCCTCGGGCGTAGCCATAGATATCGTTGAAGGGCTTGAAACTGTCGATGTCCACGTAGCACACAGCTGCCTTGCGCCGCTGCAACAGCAGGCGTGCCAGGCACTGCTGGATCGGCACGTTGCCCGGCAGCAGGGTGAGCGGATTGGCGTGCCTTGCCTGCTGGATCTTCTGCTCGGTGATCAGCTTGAGCACGTCGATCACCCGCCCAAGCCCCAGGTAACGCCCATTCTGGGTGATGATGAAGTCTTCCTCGATACGCTGGCGCGCACGGCTGGTAAGCAGGCGGCTGACCTGCTGCAGCGACTGGCCGCGCTCGACGGCGAGAAAATCCTGGCTCATCAGGCGGCTGATCGGCTTGCGCGCGAACAGGTCGGTGCCGAAAGGCTGGAGCAGGACGTCGGCGAGCGAGTGGCGGTGGACGATGCCACAGGGGCGACCTTGCTCGTCCAGCACGGCGAGGGAGTTGAGGTTGGCCTGTCGACGGAAAGCGTCGAGCACCTGCTGCGTGGCGGTGTCGAGGGTGACCGAGGGTTGCTGGATAAGCAGGGCGCTGAGGTCGCGGCTGTCCTCGCACAGCGCAACGCCCGAGCCTGTCACTGGGGGCGGCAGGCCGAGGCTGTCGCCTGCTGGAAACTCCTGAGGGCGGCCGAGCAGGTAGCCCTGGACCAGGGTCACCCCCATGTCGCCCAGCACTGCCAGCTCCTCGGCCAGTTCGATGCCCTCGGCGATCACCTGGGCGCGGGAGGCACGGGCGATCTGCAGGATGGAGCCGACGAACTCGCGCTTGAGCGGGTCCTGGTGGATGCCATCGATGAAATGACGGTCGATCTTCACATAGTCCGGGCGCAGCTCCGACCACAGGCGCAGGCTCGAGTAACCGGCGCCCAGGTCGTCCAGGGCAATGGAGAAACCCATGTCGCGGTAGTGGTGCAGGGCGTTGTACAGCAGCTGGAAGTCTTCGGTAGGCGTCTGCTCGGTCAGCTCGATGACTACTCGGCTGGGTGCCAGGCCGACCTGTTCGAGCATTTTCAGGGTGCGCCCGGACGGGTAGTCGGGCTCGACCAGGGACTCGGGCGAGACGTTGAGGAACAACAGGCCCGGAAGGTTCAGCTCGCTGAAACGGCGGCAGGCGGTTTCCCGGCACAGCACCTCCAGTTCGGCGAGGCGGCCGGCCTGGCGGGCGATGGCGAAGAGGTTCAGCGGCGAGTGCAGTGGGCTGTTGGACGGGCCGCGGCTCAGGGCCTCATAGCCGAGGATACGCCTTTCAGAGAGGCAGACGATGGGTTGGAACAGACAGTGGACGCTGCGTTGAGCCAGGATGGCGCTCAATGCGCTGAGCTGTTCGGTGACGGTCATGGACTGCTTCCTGAAGTGAAAAAGGCCGGACGCTTGCACGTCCGGCCCTTACATTTCACGACAGTCCGGTGACTGTTTGATGACAGGTCACATTATTTCGCCATCATTTCAGTGCTTGGCCACCGACGTGCTGAGGCCCAGATAGTCGAGCAGGATGCGACCGGTCTCGGACAGGTAGGCATCGTCCTCTGGCTTGGTGTCGTCCGGCTCGGCAGGCAGGGCGTCCTCGTCTTCCTTTTTAAGTTCCTTGAGCGGCTCTTCACCCTTGGCCTTGCGGCGGATGTTCTCCAGTGCCAGCTGCTTGGCCTCGATCTCGTCGTGGCGGGCGCGACGCTGTTGCTCGTTGAGGCTGACGGTCTTCTCGTTCATCAGCTTCTGGGTCAGCGCCAGGCGGTCGCGAATGTAGACGAACTCGGCGTCCTTGTCGCTGCGCGCCTCATGCTGCGCCTTGAGCTGGGCCAGGAACGGCTTGAACGGATCGAAGGCCGGCTTGACCACCGGGCGGATGGTGTCCCACGGCATGGCCTCAGGCAGCGCGCTTTCGCCGATTTCCTTGGTGTCGATGATCGACGGATAGGCGATGTCCGGCAGCACGCCCTGGTGCTGGGTGCTCTGCCCGGAAACCCGGTAGAACTTGGCCAGGGTCAGCTTGAGCTCACCATGGTTGAGTGGCTGGATAGTCTGCACGGTACCCTTGCCGAAGGTCTGGCCGCCGATGATCAGCGCGCGGTGGTAGTCCTGCATGGCACCGGCGAAGATCTCCGAGGCCGAGGCCGACAGGCGGTTTACCAGCAGCGCCAGCGGGCCTTTGTAGAAGGCGCCCGGGTTCTCGTCCTCGAGCACGTCGACACGGCCGTCGGCGTTGCGCACCAGTACGGTCGGGCCCTTCTCGATGAACAGGCTGGTCAGCTCGGTGGCTTCCTGCAGCGAGCCGCCACCGTTGTTGCGCAGGTCGATGACCACGCCGTCGACTTTTTCCTTCTGCAGCTCGGTAAGCAGCTTTTTCACGTCGCGGGTGGTGCTCTTGTAGTCCGGATCGCCTGCGCGATAGGCCTTGAAGTCCAGGTAGAAGGCCGGGATTTCGATGATCCCCAGCTTGTAGTCACGCCCGTCCTGCTTGAGCTTGAGCACCGACTTCTTCGCCGCCTGCTCCTCGAGCTTGACCGCTTCGCGGGTGATCGAGACGATCTTGCTGGTCTGGTCGTTCGGCGCGTTGCTGGCCGGAATGACCTCCAGGCGCACCACCGAGCCTTTCGGGCCGCGGATCAGCTTGACCACCTCGTCCAGGCGCCAGCCGACCACGTCGACCATTTCCTTGTTGCCCTGGGCCACGCCGATGATCTTGTCTGCCGGGGCGACCTGCTTGGTCTTGGCGGCAGGGCCTGCCGGCACCAGGCGCACGATCTTGACCTGGTCGTTGTCGCTCTGCAGCACCGCGCCGATGCCTTCGAGCGACAGGCTCATGTTGATGTCGAAGTTCTCGGCGTTGTCCGGCGACAGGTAGTTGGTGTGCGGGTCGTAGGACTGGGCAAAGGTGTTGATGTAGGCCTGGAAGATATCTTCCGCACGGGTCTGGTCCAGGCGCGCCAGCTGGTTCTTGTAACGCTTGATCAGGGTTTCCTGGATCTGCTTGAGCTCCTTGCCGGAGATCTTCTGGCGCAGCACCTCGTCTTTCACGCGCTTGCGCCACAGGTCGTCGAGCTCGGCCTGGTTCTTCATCCAGGGCGCGTCCTTGCGGTCGACCAGCAGGTCTTCCTTGGCGCTGAAGTCGATCTTGTCGACGCCTTTGTTCAGCTCGCCCAGGGCATAGTCCAGGCGCTGCTTCACGCGGTCCAGGTAGCGCTTGTAGATGGTGAAGCCGGGTTCGAGGTTGCCGCTTTTGAGGAAGTCGTCGAACTGGGTCTTCCACTTGTCGAATTCGGCGATGTCGGCCGCGGTGAAGTAGCTGCGCGACGGGTCGAGCAGCTTGATGTAGCTGTCGTAGATGATGACCGAACGGGCGTCGTCGAGCGGCGGCTTGCTGTAGTGGTGGCGCTTGAGCAGCTCGACGATGTTGAGGCTGGCCACGACCTCGTCGCGGTCCGGCTGCAGGCTGTCCCACTTGTTGGCGGCGGCCGCATTGCCACCGAGCGTGAGGCTGCCCAGGCCGATCATGAGGGCGAGGGCGGTGCTGGGGAGGAAATGCTTCATGCTGATTCGACGTGGAGGCAATTGATCACGCATAGTAGGCCGTCTTTTCCGTTCGCCGGTTCCATCGGAGCCGGACGCATACTGCAAAAAGCCTGGGACGTGCTTATCCCAGGCTCAGTCATATGATTCAACTATGGAGGCACTGTGAAGGCATTGCAAGGCGTTGACGGACATGTGGCGTGGGTCGAGGCCGAGCGCCCGGCCTGCGATGCCGGGCAGGTGCGCATCCGAGTGGCCGCCGCCGGACTGAACCGCGCCGACTTGCTGCAGCGGGCCGGACTGTACCCGCCACCGCCTGGCGCCAGTCCATATATGGGCCTGGAGTGCTCAGGGATCGTCGAGGAGGTCGGGGCTGGCGCCGATTGGCGCGTGGGCGACCGGGTCTGCGCGCTGCTGGCTGGCGGCGGCATGGCCGAGGAAGTCGTGGTCGACGCCCGGCACGTGCTGCCGGTGCCTGAAGGCCTGAGCCTGCACGAGGCAGCGGCGGTGCCCGAGGTGTATGCCACGGCCTGGCTGAACATCTTCCAGCTGGGCGCGTTGAAAGCCGGCGAGAAGGTGCTGGTGCATGCCGGTGCCAGTGGTGTGGGCTCCGCGGCCATCCAGTTGTGCAAGGCGTTCGGCAACCCGGTGTGGGTCAGTGTCGGTTCGCCGGAGCGCCTGGCCTATTGTCAGTCCCTCGGCGCCGCCGGCGGCGTGGTGCGCAATGACAACCTCGACGATCTGGAGCAGCTCGGGCCGTTCGACGTGATCCTCGACCCGGTGGGCGCCAGCTATGGCCCGCTCAACCTCAAGCTGTTGGCCCGTGACGGGCGCTGGGTGATCATTGGCCTGATGGGCGGGCGCAAGGTCGAGCTGGACCTGGCGCTGGTGCTGGGCAAGCGCCTGGAAATCACCGGTTCGACCTTGCGCAACCGCGATGATGTATTCAAGGCAGAGTTGTTGCGCGAGCTGCGTCAGCAGGTGTGGCCGCTGTTCGCCGAGGGGCGCCTGTCGCCACAGCTGGTCGACACCTACCCGGTGGCGTTCGCCGAGGCCGCCTACGCGGAGCTGGCGAGCAACCAGGTGTCCGGCAAGCTGGTGCTGGTGATCGACCCTACACTTGTGTGATCTGGCGCATGCCCCTGTAGGAGCGGCCTTGTGCCGCGAAAGGGCTGCGCAGCGGCCCCGCGATTTTTGCACTAACACTGACATCCTGGGGCCGCTTCGCGACCCTTTCGCGGCACAAGGCCGTTCCTACAGGGATCGCGCAGACTGCCTACGGCACCAGGATGGTGTCCCGGGCCTCGGGCAGCATCCCCGGGTAGTCCAGGGTGTAGTGCAGGCCCCGGCTTTCCTTGCGCTGCATGGCCGAGCGGATCATCAGCTCGGCCACCTGCGCCAGGTTGCGCAGTTCGATCAGGTCGCGGCTGACCTTGTAGTTGCTGTAGAACTCGTCGATCTCGTCCAGCAGCATGCGCACCCGGTGCTCGGCGCGCTGCAGGCGCTTGCTGGTGCGCACGATGCCGACATAGTCCCACATGAACCGCCGCAGCTCGTCCCAGTTGTGGGCGATGATCACGTCCTCGTCCGAGTCGGTCACCTGGCTTGCGTCCCAGCAGGGCAGGGCGCGGGGCATGGCCACCTGCTCCAGGCGCGCCTCGATGTCGGCGGCGGCGGCGCGACCATAGACGAAACATTCGAGCAGCGAGTTGCTGGCCATGCGGTTGGCGCCGTGCAGGCCGGTGAAGCTGGTCTCGCCGATGGCGTACAGGCCGGGCACGTCGGTGTGGCCGTGCTCGTCGATCATCACCCCGCCACAGGTGTAGTGGGCCGCAGGCACCACCGGGATCGGCTGGCGGGTGATGTCGATGCCGAAGGTCAGGCAGCGCTCGTAGACCGTCGGGAAGTGGCTGGTGATGAAATCGGCCGGCTTGTGGCTGATGTCCAGGTAGACGCAGTCCACCCCCAGGCGCTTCATCTCGTGGTCGATGGCGCGGGCGACGATGTCTCGTGGCGCCAGCTCCTCGCGCGGATCGAAGCGCGGCATGAAGCGCTCGCCGTTGGGCAGGCGCAGCAGGGCGCCCTCGCCGCGCAGGGCCTCGGTGATCAGGAAACTCTTGGCCTGAGGGTGGTACAGGCAGGTCGGGTGGAACTGGTTGAACTCCAGGTTCGCCACCCGGCAACCGGCGCGCCAGGCCATGGCGATGCCGTCGCCGCAGGCGCCGTCGGGGTTGCTGGTATACAGGTAGACCTTGGCCGCGCCGCCGGTGGCCAGTACGGTGAAGCGCGCGCCGAAGGTGTCCACCTCGCCGCTGTTGCGGTCCAGCACGTAGGCGCCCAGGCAGCGGTCGCCGTCCAGGCCCAGGCGGCGCTCGGTGATCAGGTCGACGGCCACGCGTTGTTCGAGCAGTTCGATGTTCGCGCGTTGCCGAGCCTGTTCCAACAGGGTGGTGAAGATCGCGGCGCCCGTGGCATCGGCGGCATGGATGATGCGCCGGTGGCTGTGGCCGCCCTCGCGGGTCAGGTGGAATTCGAAGCCGCCGTCGTCGACGCTGTAGTGTTCGTCGCGGGTGAACGGCACGCCTTGCTCGATCAGCCACTGGATGGCCTCGCGGCTGTGCTCGACGGTGAAGCGCACGGCGTCCTCGTGGCACAGCCCACCACCGGCGTTGAGGGTGTCCTCGACATGGGACTGCACGGTGTCGGTGTCGTCGAGCACCGCGGCGACGCCGCCCTGGGCCCAGAAGGTCGAGCCGTTGGCCAGGTCGCCCTTGCTCAGCACGGCGATGCGCAGGTGGCGCGGAAGGTTCAGTGCCAAGCTGAGACCGGCGGCACCGCTGCCGATCACCAGGACATCATGTTGGAATTGTTGGCTCATGTCGGGACACTAGTAATCTTTGGAAGGGGCACGGCACAATAGTCGAGCGCAGATGGCACTGTGAAACTATCGTGAAACCTGGCCGGGATGCCTTTATAGCAGCCCCGGGCGCCTGATTTCCAATGGCGCATACGGGTGGATGGCGATCTTTATGGGAACTTTCCGATACCCCTGGAAATCCTATGAAGGCTGCCCGTACGCCACAGATCGCCGCGGCGACGCAAGGCGGCAGCTCTATCTTGGGCTGGCACCTGCGTAATGAAACCAGATTATCGACGCAGCCGGCCGTGACCGCGCTGCGTCTTTCGTGCGAGCCGACCAAGGGCCGCAGGAAACTTGCTTGGAGGGGAGAACTTTTGCGCAAAGCCCGAGTCTATGGTTGCAAGCCTGAACGATGGCTGTTGCAGCGCTCCTTCGAGATCACTGAGGAGTGTTCATGCTAACCCAGGAAGAGGATCAGCAGCTTGTCGAGCGCGTGCAGCGTGGCGACAGGCGAGCTTTCGATCTGTTGGTGCTGAAGTATCAGCACAAGATTCTCGGGTTGATCGTGCGTTTTGTACACGACACCCATGAGGCGCAGGACGTGGCGCAGGAAGCCTTCATCAAGGCATACCGGGCGCTTGGGAATTTTCGCGGTGACAGTGCTTTTTATACCTGGCTGTACCGCATCGCCATCAACACGGCGAAGAACTACCTGGTGTCCCGCGGTAGACGGCCACCAGACAGCGATGTGAGCTCCGAGGATGCGGAGTTTTACGACGGCGATCATGGTCTCAAGGATCTCGAGTCCCCAGAGCGCGCGTTGTTGCGGGATGAAATCGAAGGCACTGTCCATCGCACCATCCAGCAACTGCCGGAAGACCTGCGTACAGCATTGACGCTGCGCGAGTTCGATGGACTGAGTTACGAGGACATTGCCAGCGTCATGCAATGTCCAGTGGGTACCGTGCGCTCTCGAATCTTCCGCGCTCGGGAGGCCATAGACAAAGCCCTGCAACCTTTGTTGCAGGAAACCTGAGACAGCGGCGACAGCCAAGAGAGGAACCGCCATGAGTCGTGAAGCTTTGCAGGAATCGCTGTCCGCGGTGATGGATAACGAAGCGGACGAACTGGAACTGCGTCGCGTGCTGAACGCCGTCGACGATGCCGAAACCCGTGCCACCTGGTCGCGTTACCAGGTTGCCCGCGCAGCCATGCACAAGGAGCTGCTGCTGCCCAAGCTGGACATCGCCTCGGCGGTTTCCGCGGCGCTGGCCGACGAGGCCGTGCCGGCCAAGGTCAAGCAGGGCCCGTGGCGCAGCATCGGCCGCCTGGCCGTGGCCGCTTCGGTGACCGTTGCCGTACTGGCCGGCGTGCGTTTCTACAACCAGGACGAGATCACTGGTGCCGAGCTGGCCGCCCAGCAGCCTGCCCAGCAGGGCCTGAGCATGCCACAGGCGCAAGGCCCAGCCGTATTGGCAGGCTATAGTGAAGGCAACGAGCAACCGACCGGGCCGATGGCCAACGGTGTGCTGCAGAACCAGGCCGGCTGGGATCAACGTCTGCCGGGTTACCTGCGCCAGCACGCCCAGGAGTCCGCGCTGAAGGGCAACGAGACCGCGCTGCCTTACGCCCGCGCCGCCAGCCTGGAAAACCGCTAAGTTAAGGAGGATCATGCGCGCGCTACCTCTCCTGTCGCTGCTGCTTGGCAGCAGCCTGACGGTACAGGCCCTGGCCGCCAACTCCTCGCCCGAGGCGAGTGAGTGGCTGAACAAGCTGGCACGGGCCGAGCAGCAGCAGAGTTACCAGGGATCCTTCGTCTACGAACGCAACGGCAGCTTCTCATCCCACGATATCTGGCATCGCGTCCAGGACGGCAAGGTCAGCGAGCGGCTGCTGCAGCTCGACGGCTCGGCCCAGGAAATCGTGCGGGTCGATGGCAAGGTGCAGTGCGTCAGCGGCAACCTGGCCAGCAGCGTGGGCACACCGCCGGACAGCGCCCCGCGGGTGCTTGATCCTCTGAAACTGATGAGCTGGTACGACCTGAGCGTGGCAGGCAAATCACGCGTCGCCGGGCGCGACGCGGTGATTGTCGCGCTCACCCCGCGTGACCAGCATCGCTATGCCTTCGAATTGCACCTGGACCGCCGCACCGGCCTGCCCCTGCGCTCGTTGATGCTCAACGACAAGGGTCAGTTGCTCGAGCGCTTCCAGATGACCCGTCTGGACACCGACAATTTGCCGACCGATGCCGAACTGGGGGCCAGCGCGAGCTGCAAACCGGTCGAGCGCAAGGCTGCCGGCACCGCCGAAACCGTCGCCGGATGGCGTTCGGACTGGCTGCCGCCGGGCTTCGAGCTGGTCAACAGCTCGGTACGTCGCGATCCTGAACGCAAGAGCACCGTCAGCAGCCTCATGTATGACGACGGCCTCGCTCGTTTCTCGGTGTTCCTCGAGCCGATCGGCAACGAGGCCGGTATCGATACCCGTGCCCAGCTCGGTCCCACCGTCGCGGTGTCGCGGCGCCTGACCACGCCCAAGGGCAAGGTAATGGTCACCGTGGTCGGCGAGATCCCGCTGGGGACCGCTGAACGTGTCGCCCTGTCGATGCGGGCCCAGGATGCCCAGGCGCGTCAATGACGGCGCGCCTTCTGACAGCTCTTGTTACACAGAGCTGACATGAAATTAAGGCATTGTCATTTGCAATCCTGCCGCAAATTTTCTATAGGTCAGGCTTCTCGGAGTCTGGCCTTTCCTGCGTCTGCGGGAACCTTACTGCTAACTACGCTCGTTGTGACGGGAGCCGTATGTCAATACCACGCTTGAAAACCTACCTATCGATGTTCGCCGCCGTGCTCATGCTCGGCCAGGTGCTCAACGCCCAGGCCGAAGAGTCCCTGCCGGACTTCACCACCCTGGTCGAGCAGGCCTCGCCGGCGGTGGTCAACATCAGTACCAAGCAGAAACTGCCGGACCGCCGCGTCGCCGCCGGGCAGATGCCGGACCTCGAAGGCCTGCCGCCGATGTTCCGCGAGTTCTTCGAGCGCAACATGCCGCAGCAGCCGCGCTCGCCCCGTGGCGATCGCCAGCGCGAAGCGCAGTCGCTGGGCTCGGGCTTTATTATCTCCAGCGACGGCTATGTGCTGACCAACAACCACGTGGTGGCCGACGCCGACGAGATCATCGTCCGCCTGTCCGACCGCAGCGAACTGCAGGCCAAGCTGGTAGGCACCGACCCGCGCACCGATGTGGCCCTGCTCAAGGTCGAAGGCAAGAACCTGCCGATCGTCAAGCTGGGCGACTCGGAGAAGCTCAAGGTCGGTGAGTGGGTGCTGGCCATCGGCTCGCCGTTCGGCTTCGACCATTCGGTGACCAAAGGTATCGTCAGCGCCAAGGGCCGTACGCTGCCCAACGACACCTATGTACCGTTCATCCAGACTGACGTGGCCATCAACCCGGGCAACTCCGGTGGCCCGCTGTTCAACATGAAGGGCGAGGTGGTGGGCATCAACTCGCAGATCTTCACCCGTTCCGGCGGCTTCATGGGCCTGTCGTTCGCCATCCCGATCGACGTGGCGATCGATGTGTCGAACCAGCTGAAGAAAGATGGCAAGGTCAGCCGCGGCTGGCTGGGCGTGGTGATCCAGGAGGTCAACAAGGACCTCGCTGAGTCCTTCGGCCTGGACAAGCCGGCCGGCGCCCTGGTGGCCCAGGTCCTGGAAAACGGCCCGGCAGCCAAGGGCGGCCTGCAGGTGGGCGACGTGATCCTGAGCATGAACGGCCAGCCGATCGTCATGTCCGCCGACCTGCCGCACCTGGTCGGCAGCCTCAAGGACGGCGAGAAGGCCAAGCTGGAGATCATCCGCAACGGCAAGCGTCAGAACCTGGACGTCACCATCGGCGCGTTGCCTGAGGATGACGCCGACATCGGTCTGGGCGCGGGTGCCGATGGCAGCGCCGAGCGCAGCAGCAACCGTCTGGGCGTATCCGTGTCGGACCTGACCGCCGAGCAGAAGAAGTCGCTGGAACTCAAGGGCGGCGTGGTCATCAAGGAAGTCCAGGATGGTCCGGCGGCCATGATCGGCCTGCGTCCGGGTGATGTCATCAGCCACCTGAACAACCAGGCCATCGCCTCGGCCAAGCAGTTCACCGAGATCGCCAAGGAGCTGCCGAAGAACCGTTCGGTGTCCATGCGTGTGCTGCGTCAGGGGCGTGCCAGCTTCATCACCTTCAAGCTGGCTGAATAAGCGGGTTGAACAGTAGGGAAAGGGCAGCTTCGGCTGCCTTTTTTCATGAAATTTCACAATTCTCTGTAGGAGCGGCCTTGTGCCGCGATCGGGCGCGCAGCGGCCGCAGAGGCACCGTCACCGCTCGCCAGGTGCAGCGCATGCTGGATATTGCGGCCGCTGCGCGCCCGATCGCGGCACAAGGCCGCTCCTACAGTGCGTAAGTGCACCCGATAGAGGAATCTCCCATATCCCTCCGGCTTGAGGTACAATTCCCGGCTATTTTTCGGCGGGCGTCCGGCTCGCAGCCTTTTCGAGTGTTGACCTGTGAGTGATTTGAGTCATATCCGCAATTTCTCCATCATCGCCCACATCGACCATGGCAAGTCGACGCTGGCCGACCGTTTCATCCAGATGTGCGGTGGCCTGACTGCGCGCGAAATGGAAGCTCAGGTTCTCGACTCCATGGATCTCGAGCGCGAGCGCGGTATCACC
Organism: Pseudomonas sp. RtIB026; assembly: GCF_016861355.2. Lineage (NCBI taxonomy): Bacteria > Pseudomonadati > Pseudomonadota > Gammaproteobacteria > Pseudomonadales > Pseudomonadaceae > Pseudomonas > Pseudomonas sp. RtIB026. Next base: position 1,994,771 of record NZ_AP023348.2, read on the forward strand.
ATCAAAGCCCACAGCGTCACGCTGCACTACAAGGCCCAGGATGGTAAGACCTACCAGCTGAACTTCATCGATACCCCCGGCCACGTCGACTTCACCTATGAAGTCTCGCGCTCGCTGGCGGCGTGCGAGGGTGCGCTGCTGGTGGTCGATGCCGGTCAAGGTGTCGAGGCCCAGTCCGTGGCCAACTGCTACACCGCCATCGAGCAGGGCCTGGAAGTCATGCCCGTGCTGAACAAGATGGACCTGCCCCAGGCCGACCCGGACCGCGTCAAGGACGAGATCGAGAAGATCATCGGCATCGACGCCACCGATGCCGTGGCCTGTAGCGCCAAGAGCGGCATGGGCGTCGACGAGGTACTCGAGCGCCTGGTGCAGACCATCCCCGCGCCGGAGGGCGAGATCGATGCGCCGCTGCAGGCACTGATCATCGACTCCTGGTTCGACAACTACCTGGGCGTGGTCTCGCTGGTGCGCGTGCGCCAGGGCCGCGTCAAGAAGGGCGACAAGATCCTGGTCAAGTCCACCGGTAAGGTGCACCTGGTCGACAGCGTCGGCGTGTTCACCCCGAAACACACCCAGACTGCCGATCTGAAAGCCGGTGAAGTGGGCTTCATCATCGCCAGCATCAAGGACATTCACGGCGCGCCGGTGGGCGACACCCTGACCCTGTCCAACACGCCTGAAGTCGAAGTGCTGCCAGGCTTCAAGAAGATCCAGCCGCAGGTCTACGCCGGCCTGTTCCCGGTCAGTTCCGACGACTTCGAGGACTTCCGCGACGCCCTGCAGAAGCTGACCCTGAACGACTCGTCGTTGCAGTACATGCCGGAAAGCTCCGACGCCCTGGGCTTCGGCTTCCGTTGCGGCTTCCTCGGCATGCTGCACATGGAGATCATCCAGGAGCGCCTGGAGCGCGAATACGACCTGGACCTGATCACCACCGCGCCGAGCGTGATCTACGAGCTGGAGCTCAAGACCGGCGAGACCATCACCGTCGACAACCCATCGAAGCTGCCGGACGTCTCGGCGGTCAACGACTTCCGTGAGCCGATCGTCACCGCGACCATCCTGGTGCCACAGGAGCACCTGGGCAACGTCATCACCCTGTGCATCGAGAAGCGTGGCGTGCAGCGCGACATGCAGTTCCTCGGCAGCCAGGTGCAGGTGCGCTACGACCTGCCGATGAACGAAGTGGTGCTGGACTTCTTCGACCGCCTGAAGTCGACCAGCCGCGGTTACGCCTCGTTGGACTACCATTTCGACCGTTACCAGTCGGCCAACCTGGTCAAGCTGGACGTGTTGATCAACGGCGACAAGGTCGATGCCCTGGCCCTGATCGTGCACCGCGACAATGCCGCCTACAAAGGCCGCGCATTGACCGAAAAGATGAAGGAACTGATCCCTCGGCAGATGTTCGATGTGGCGATCCAGGCAGCCATTGGCGGCCAGATCATCGCGCGGACAACCGTCAAGGCGCTCAGAAAGAACGTACTGGCCAAGTGCTACGGTGGTGACGTCAGCCGTAAGAAGAAGCTGCTGGAGAAGCAGAAGGCCGGTAAGAAACGCATGAAGCAGGTGGGTAACGTGGAGATTCCACAGGAAGCCTTCCTTGCCGTGCTCAGGTTGGATAGCTAGGTCCTATGTCGCTAAATTTCCCGCTGTTGCTCGTCATCGCCGTCGCCGTCTGCGGTCTGTTGGGTCTGATCGACCTGCTGTTCCTGGCCCCGCGCCGGCGGGCGGCGATCGCCAACTACCAGGGCAGCGTCAGCCAGCCCGAAATGGCCGTGGTCGAACGCCTGAACAAGGAGCCCTTGCTGGTCGAGTACGGCAAGTCGTTCTTCCCGGTGCTGTTCATCGTGCTGGTGCTGCGTTCGTTCCTGGTCGAGCCGTTCCAGATCCCGTCGGGGTCGATGAAGCCGACGCTGGAAGTGGGCGACTTCATCCTGGTGAACAAGTTCTCCTACGGCATTCGCCTGCCGGTGATCGACAAGAAGGTCATCGAGGTGGGCGATCCGCAGCGCGGGGATGTGATGGTGTTCCGCTACCCAAGCGACCCCAACGTCAACTACATCAAGCGTGTGGTCGGACTGCCGGGCGACGTGGTGCGCTACACCAGCGACAAGCGACTGTTCGTCAACGGCCAGTCGATCGCCGAGCAACTGGTCGGCAGCGAGCCGGGTACCCTGGGCAGCGCCGAGCTGTACAAGGAAAAGCTCGGTGAAGCCGAGCACCTGATCCGCAAGGAAATGACCCGCTACCGCATGCCGCCGGACCAGCAATGGACCGTGCCGGCCGGTCATTACTTCATGATGGGCGACAACCGCGACAACTCCAACGACAGCCGCTTCTGGGATGACCCGAATATTCCCAAGGAGCTGCACGGCATGGTTCCTGACCGGAACATCGTCGGCAAGGCGTTCGCGGTGTGGATGAGCTGGCCGGAGCCGAAACTCAGCCACTTCCCGAACCTGTCGCGGGTCGGGCTGATCCATTGAGTAACGACGGCGCTGTCCACGGACAGCGCCGATTGCATTTCTGACATAGGCTGTGTTCTCAGGGAGCGAGAGCTTTCGCCGTTTCCGGCGACAGACCGCAGTCAAACCGTCTTTCAGGATGTTGATTTGAACAACGCGTTGAACATTGCACGGGTGGCCCCATGAGCGCTTCCCTGGCCCGCCTGGAGCGCAAGCTCGGCTACACCTTCAAGAACCAGGACCAGATGCTGCTGGCCCTGACCCATCGCAGCTATGCCGGGCGCAATAACGAGCGCCTGGAATTCCTTGGCGATGCCATCCTCAACTTCGTGGTCGGCGAGGCGCTGTTCGAGCGCTTCCCGCAGGCCCGCGAAGGCCAGCTGTCGCGCCTGCGTGCACGCCTGGTCAAGGGCGAGACCCTGGCCCGTCTGGCCCGTGGCTTCGACCTGGGCGAGTACCTGCGCCTAGGCTCGGGCGAACTCAAGAGCGGTGGCTTTCGTCGCGAGTCGATCCTCGCCGACGCCCTCGAGGCCCTGATCGGCGCCATCTACCAGGACGCCGACATGCAGACCGCCCGCGAGCGTATCCTGGCCTGGCTGACCGATGAGTTCGACGGGCTGACCCTGGTCGACACCAACAAGGACCCCAAGACCCGCCTGCAGGAGTTCCTGCAGTCGCGTGCCTGCGAGCTGCCACGCTACGAAGTGGTGGACATCCAGGGCGAACCGCACTGCCGGACCTTCTTCGTCGAATGCGAAGTGGTCCTGCTGAACAAGAAAAGCCGCGGCCAGGGCGTGAGCCGGCGTATCGCCGAGCAGGTCGCCGCTGCCGCCGCATTGATCGCCCTGGGCGTGGAGAATGGCAATGACTGAGAACACTTCGACCCGCTGCGGCTATGTCGCCATTGTCGGTCGCCCCAACGTGGGCAAGTCCACGCTGCTCAACCACATCCTCGGGCAGAAGCTGGCGATTACCTCGCGCAAGCCGCAGACCACCCGCCACAACATGCTCGGTATCAAGACCGAGGGTGACGTGCAGGCGATCTATGTCGATACCCCCGGCATGCACAAGGCCAACGACAAGGCGCTCAACCGCTACATGAACCGCAACGCCTCGGCGGCCCTCAAGGACGTCGACGTGGTGATCTTCGTGGTCGACCGTACCAAGTGGACCGACGAGGACCAGCTTGTGCTGGAGAGGGTGCAGTACGTCACCGGCCCGTTGATCATTGCGGTCAACAAGACCGACCGCATGGAAGAGAAGTCCGAGCTGATCCCGCATCTGCAATGGCTGCAGGAACAACTGCCGAACGCCGAAGTGATGCCGATCTCCGCGCAGCAGGGGCACAACCTCGAAGCGCTGGAAGCCCAGATCGCCAAGCACCTGCCGGAGAACGAACACTTCTTCCCGGAAGACCAGATCACCGACCGCAGCAGCCGCTTCCTCGCCGCCGAACTGGTGCGCGAGAAGATCATGCGCCAGCTGGGCGCGGAGCTGCCGTACCAGATCACCGTGGAAATCGAGGAGTTCAAGCAGCAGGGCCATGTGCTGCATATCCATGCGCTGATCCTGGTCGAGCGTGACGGGCAGAAGAAGATCATCATTGGCGACAAGGGCGAGCGTATCAAACGCATCGGTTCCGAGGCGCGCAAGGACATGGAAGTGCTGTTCGACTCCAAGGTCATGCTCAACCTGTGGGTCAAGGTCAAGGGTGGCTGGTCCGACGACGAGCGCGCCCTGCGGTCGCTGGGTTACGGCGACCTGTAAAGCCTGTACCCCCTCTGTAGGAGCGGCCTTGTGCCGCGAAAGGGTCGCGCAGCGGCCCCAAGATCTCGATTACTACGTGGGTCTTGGGGCCGCTGCGCGACCCTTTCGCGGCACAAGGCCGCTCCTACATGGGTTGCGTCAAACCTGGGTTCAGAGATCGTCATGGAACAACCAGCCCCCCAACCCGCCTACGTGCTGCACAGCCGCCCCTACAAGGAAACCAGCGCGCTGGTGGACTTCCTCACCCCCCAGGGGCGGGTGCGGGCGGTGCTGCGCCGGGCGCGGGGCAAGGGTGGCAGCCTGGTGCGGCCGTTCGTGCCGCTGGAAGTCGAACTGCGCGGGCGCGGCGAACTGAAGAACGTCGGCCGCCTGGACAGCTCCGGCATTGCCGCCTGGCTGCATGGCGACGCGCTGTTCAGCGGACTCTACCTCAATGAGCTGCTGATGCGCCTGTTGCCCGCCGAGGCGCCGCACCCGGCGTTGTTCGAACACTACACCCTGACCTTGCAGGCCCTGGCCGCCGGGCGGCCGCTGGAGCCGTTGCTGCGCTCCTTCGAATGGCGCCTGCTGGACGAGCTGGGTTATGCCTTCGCTTTGGATCATGACGTCAACGACAGCGCCGTCGTCGCCGAGGGGCTCTATCGCCTGCAGGTGGACGCTGGCCTTGAGCGGGTCGAGCTGTTCCAGCCCGGGCTGTTCAAGGGCAGCGAGCTGCTGGCCCTGGCCCAGGCCGATTGGGAGGCGCCCGGCGCCTTGCTCGCCGCCAAGCGCCTGATGCGCCAGGCCCTGGCGGTGCACCTGGGGCCCAAGCCGCTGGTCAGCCGGGAACTGTTTCGCAAGCGCTGATCAGCACGTATGCTGTGGCCCTCAACCTTCAGGAGTGCCCCTTCGTGACTCACAGCAACCGCATGCTTCTCGGCGTCAACATCGACCACGTGGCGACCTTGCGCCAGGCCCGGGGCACCCGCTATCCGGACCCGGTCAAGGCCGCCCTGGACGCCGAGGAAGCGGGTGCCGACGGCATCACCGTGCACCTGCGCGAAGACCGCCGGCATATCCAGGAGCGCGACGTGCTGCTGCTCAAGGACGTGCTGCAGACCCGCATGAACTTCGAGATGGGCGTCACCGAAGAGATGATGGCCTTCGCCGAGAAGATCCGCCCGGCGCATATCTGTCTGGTGCCGGAAACCCGCCAGGAACTGACTACCGAAGGCGGCCTCGATGTGGCCGGCCAGGAAGCGCGGATCAAGGCGGCGGTCGAGCGCCTGTCGCGCACTGGCGCCGAGGTGTCGCTGTTCATCGATGCCGACGAGCGGCAGATCGAGGCTTCGCGCCGTGTCGGCGCGCCGGCCATCGAGCTGCACACCGGCCGCTATGCGGACGCCGAGACACCGACCGAGGTGGCCGAGGAGCTCAAGCGTATTGTCGATGGCGTGGCATTTGGCGTTAGCCAGGGCCTGATCGTCAATGCCGGCCATGGCCTGCACTACCACAACGTCGAGGCCGTGGCCGCGATCAAGGGCATCAACGAACTGAACATCGGCCACGCGCTGGTGGCCCATGCGCTGTTTGTCGGTTTCAAGGCGGCGGTAGCAGAGATGAAGGCACTGATCGTCGCCGCTTCGCGCTGATCAGCGCTCTTCAGTACCGGCCCTTTCGCGGGTAAACCCGCTCCCACAGGTACTGGGCAAGCCCCAGGGCTGGTGAGATCCCTGTGGGAGCGGGTTTACCCGCGAAGAGGCCGGCGCTGGCGGTGGATCACTCGGCCTGGAACACCAGGGTGAAGCGAGTCGGGCCCGCTGGTTGGCTCTGAACCTCCACCCGCCCCCCATGCAACTGCATGATCGACTTCACGATCGCCAGCCCCAACCCCGTCCCGCCTTCCAATCGCGAACGCCCGGCCCCGGCCCTGTAGAACCGCTCGAACAGGTGCGGCAAATGCGCCTCGCCAATCCCCGGCCCGCGATTTTCCACCCACACGCAGACCTGGTCACCGACTCGCTCAATCCCCACGGCCACCGGCTGGCCTTCAGGGCCATGGCGAATCGCATTGCTCAGCAGGTTCGACAGCGCCCGCTGGAACATCAGCTTGTCCGCCATCGCGGTACCCCAGCCTTGCAAGTGCAGGGAGATGCCCTTGAGCTCGGCGCTGAAGGTGAACAGCTCACTCACCCGCGCCACTTCGTCTGCCAGCGCCACAGGGGTCAGTGCCACCTGGGTCTGCGGCTGGCTGACCTGGGCCAGGAACAGCATGTCGTTGATGATGCGGTTGAGCCGGGTCAGCTCTTCGACGCTGTCCTCCAGCGCCTCGCGATACTTGTCGCCATCACGCTCGCGGGCCAGGGTCACCTGGGCCTTGCCCATCAGGTTGCCGATCGGCGTGCGCAGTTCGTGGGCCAGGTCGTCGGAAAACTGCGACAGCTGGCGCACGCCCTGGTCGAGCCGGTCGAGCATGACGTTGATGGCACGGGCCAGGTCGGCCAGCTCGGCAGGCAGGCCCTCGTCCGGCAGGCGATGCGCCAGGTCCTGGGTCGAGACCTGCCCGGCGATCCGGCGAAAGTGCCGCAGCGGGCGCAGGCCGCGCTGCACCAGCTTCCACGCGGCGATGCCGATCAGCACCAGCAGCAGCGGCAGGGCCAGCAGGGTCGAGTTCAGGTAGGCCTGCAACAGGCTGTTGTCATCGCTGCGGTTGAGCGACATCAGCACCTTGACCGGGGTGTCGTCGCGCAGGCGCATCAGGCGGCTGGCAGTGAGGATCTGATTACCATCATCGTCGCGCCAGGTATGGAAGGTCAGCTGGTTGTCGGCCTCCTGGTTCAGCAGGTGCTGCGACTGCAGCGCCGGCCCCAGGCTGAGCAGGGCGGGGTGGCGGCCGTTGACGGCCAGCACGCTGAGGCTGAGGTTGTCGTGCCCCATGACCAGGTCGAGCAGGGGGTGGGCGCGGGCACCCAGATCGTCGCTGCGCAGATCGACGCGCAGGTTGTGTTCGACCTGTTGCATCTTGCGCGCCAGGTCCTTACGCGCCCGGCTGTCCAGCTCGTGGTCGAGGGCGAACACCGCCAGGCACGCCAGCAGCAAGACCAGCGCCGCGCCCAGCAAGGTGACGGTCAGGCCCAGGCGCAGCGACAGGCTGGAGCGCTTCACGTCCGTGCCTCGAGCACGTAGCCGACGCCGCGCAGGGTGTGGATCAGCTTGTCCTCGAACGGGTCGTCGATCTTTGCCCGCAGGCGGCGGATCGACACCTCCACCACGTTGGTGTCGCAGTCGAAGTTCATGTCCCACACCAGCGAGATGATCTGCGTGCGCGACAGCACCTCGCCGCTCTGGCGCATCAGCAGGTGCAACAGGGCGAATTCCTTGGCGGTCAGGTCGATGCGCTGGCCGCCGCGCCAGGCCCGGTGGCGGCCGGGGTCGAGTTCGAGGTCGGCGACCTTCAGCGTGCTTGGCTGCAGATGCTGGTCGTTGCGCCGCAACAGGCTGCGGATGCGCGCCAGCAGTTCGGGGAACTCGAAGGGCTTGAGCAGATAGTCGTCAGCGCCCAGGTCCAGCCCCTTGACCCGGTCGGCCAGGCGGCCATGGGCGGTGAGCATCATGATCCGCGTCGAGGATTCGGCGCGCAGGCGCTGCAGCACGCCCCAGCCATCGAGCCCGGGCAGGTTGACATCGAGGATCACCAGGTCGTACGCCTGCTGGCGGGCCAGGTGCAGGCCGTCGGTGCCGGTGTGGGCGCAATCGACCACGTAGCCGTTCTCGCGCAGGCCCTGTTGCAGGTAGTCGGCGGTGCGGGGTTCGTCCTCGATGATCAGTAGGCGCATGGTCGGGCTCTGTGTGGAAAGGGGGCGATTCTCGACCCTGTAGTGACATCAGGGTCAAGCGGCGAGGATGTTACTGGATGCGAATGGGCAAGCGGCGGGAATAACGGATTTGTAATACGCGGGTCATGTGCCTGACAGGGCGATCCTGTGCGAGCGGGCTTGCCCCGCGATGCGGTTGTCTTGCAGGACTGTAATGTCCGCCTCACCTTGGCGTTAGCTGCCGCTTGCGATGATGGCCCTGTCGAAACGGTTAACACGAGGCAAGCACGATGAACCTGACCAAGTACCTGCTGCTGGCGATTCTCGCCTTGGGCAGCACCAGTGTTTTCGCCGAGGGTGGCGCGGAACGTTCGAAGCAATTCTGGCAAGCGTTCCGCGACGACCAGGCTCGCCTGCACGGCGACAAGCAGCAGGCGCTGGCCGAGCGCGAGGCCGAGGAAAAGGCCCGCGAACTGGCCAAGGACTGAGTACCACACACCTGCACCGCGACAGCTCCTCGGCGCAGGTGACCCTGGGCGCCCGAACGGGCGCCTTTTTTTATTTGCGTGCCAGCAATGTGGCGCGACGCGGGGCCGGCAGGCCTTCGACGGTCTTGCCGTGGTCGTTCGGGTCGAGGAAGTCGCCCAGCGACTGGTAGCGCATCCACTCGGTGCTGCGCTGCTCCTCGATGCTGGTGACGCTGACATCGACGCAGCGCACATCGCTGAAGCCGGCGCGGCGCAGCCAGCGCTCCAGGGCCGGCACCGACGGCAGGAACCAGACGTTGCGCATCTGCGCGTAGCGATCCTCGGGTACCAGCACCTGGTTTTCGTCACCCTCGATCACCAGGGTTTCCAGCACCAGTTCACCGCCCTTGACCAGGCAGTCCTTGAGCGCCAGCAGGTGCTCGATGGGCGAGCGGCGGTGGTAGAACACGCCCATGGAGAACACGGTGTCGAAGCCTTCGAGGTTGGCCGGCAGCTCTTCGAGGGCGAACGGCAGGTGCCAGGCCGGCAGTTCAGGCAGGTACTGCTGCACGGCCTGGAACTGGCAGAAGAACAGCCAGTTGGGGTCCACGCCGATGACCATGTCGGCGCCGGCGCCGAGCATACGCCACTGGTAGTAGCCGTTGCCGCAGCCGACGTCGAGCACACGCTTGCCCTTGAGGTCCAGGTGCGGGCCGACCCGCGACCATTTCCAGTCCGAGCGCCATTCGGTGTCGACATGCACGCCGAACAGGTCGAACGGGCCCTTGCGCCAGGGCGACAGGCCCATCAGCGCCTGGCGCATCTGCGCCCGGGTGGCGTCGTCGCAGGTGCAGTCCAGGCGCAGGCCGTCGACCAGGTCGATCTCGCTCGGGGTCAGCTGCGGCAGTGCCTCGAGGGCGCCACGCCAGCGGTCGAGGTCGCCGTGGCCCTTTTCCAGCTTGGCTTCGAGTTGCGCCTGCAGGCCCTGGGACCAGGTGGCAAGGGGCGTGCCCGCCAGGCGGCGGACGAGGGGGGACAGATCGATCATGGCAGGGCTATCAGCGAGGCGAAGTTGAGGCATTGGAACCAGGGCACGACCTTGGAGAAACCGGCAGCGCGCAGGCGCTGTTCATGGGTCTCCAGGGTGTCGGGCTTCATCACGTTCTCGATGGCACTGCGCTTCTGGGCGATTTCCAGTTCGCTGTAGCCATTGGCACGCTTGAAGTCCAGGTGCAGTTCGTTGAGCAGGTCCTGCTCCTGCGCGTCGGTGAAGCGCAGTTTTTCCGAGAGGATCAGCGCACCGCCCGGCAACAGGGCCTGGCGGATGCGGCCCAGCAGCTCCAGGCGCTGCTCGGGGGCGACGAACTGCAGGGTGAAGTTCATCGCCACCACCGAGGCGGGCTCGAAGGGCAGGGCGAGGATGTCGGCCTCCAGCACCTGCACCGGCAGCAGCTCCTGGAACATCGAGTCCTGGGCGGTGAGGTACTGGCGGCAGCGCTCGACCATGGCCGCGGAGTTGTCCACCGCGATGACCCGGCAGCCGTCCGTGCGCACATGGCGACGCAGCGCCTGGGTCACCGCGCCCAGCGAGGCGCCGAGGTCGTACAGCGCGGAGTTCGGCTGGGCGAAGCGCGCGGCCAGCACGCCGAGGTTCTCGACGATGGTCGGGTAACCGGGCACCGAGCGCTTGATCATGTCCGGGAACACCTGCACCACGTCTTCGTTGAAGACGAAGTCGGGCACCTGCTCCAGGGGTTGGGCGAATAGGCGGTCGGGTTGTTTGCTCACGGGTGGGTCCAGGCGGCTGGCAATCTACAGGGGCGGCATTCTAGCCAAACCACGGCAAGCTTGCATGATTCGCTGACCGGCGCCGCCCGCTTACTTGACCCGGATGGCGCAATCGAAGGTCTGCACCGGGCGCACTTCCGGGGCCCACGGCTGCTGGTAGACCAGGATCAGGTGACCCTCGCCGGCGGCCTTGGCCTGGAAACGCCAGGTGGAAAGCCCGCCGCTGCCGACGATGCCGGCTTGTTCCGGTGAGTTGTATACCTCGGGGCCGAGGCTGCGCAGGATCTCCGGGGCCGGGTTCTGCAGCAGCCAGCGGTAGCCGGTGGTGGGGTTGCTGGGCAGCGTGAGGGTCATGGTCTGGCCGACGACCAGACGCTTGGGGCACTCGCTGTCGCCGTCCAGTTCGACGGTGTGTTGCGGGTGCTGGGCGCAGGCGGTGAGCAGGGCCAGACCCAGGGGGACGAGCAGACGAGGGGCGATCATGTTGGCTCCTGAGGCTGAAGTTGCCTGAGGATAACCGAAGCTGTCGGAAGTTTGTGTGGTCTGTGCGGGCCAGATCGCGGGGCAAGCCCGCTCCTACAGGTTCCTGCAGGAGCTGGCTTGGGCTTTTTAGAACAGCACTTTCGCCACGTCGGCAAAGCGCTTGGCGAAATGCACGGTCAAACCGTCTTTCAGGTATTCGGGCAACTCTTCGAAGTCACCGCGGTTGGCCTCCGGCAGGATCAGTTCGAAGATCTTCTGCCGGCGCGCCGCGATCACCTTCTCGCGCACCCCGCCGATCGGCAGCACCTGGCCGGTCAGGGTCAGCTCGCCGGTCATCGCCACGCCCTTTTTCGGCGCCTGGTCACGGGCCAGCGACAGCAGGGCGCTGGCCATGGTCACGCCGGCGCTGGGGCCGTCCTTCGGCGTGGCGCCTTCAGGGACATGCAGGTGGATGAAGGCCTCGTTGAAATAACCCGGCGTACCGCCGAACTGCTTCAGGTTCGAGCTGACGTAGCTGTAGGCGATCTCCGCCGACTCCTTCATCACCTCGCCCAGCTGTCCGGTGAGCTTGAGGCCACGACTGAGGGTATGGATGGGGGTGGCTTCGATGGGCAGGGTCGCACCGCCCATGCTGGTCCAGGCCAGGCCGGTGATCACGCCCTTGCCGGCCAGCACCTGTTCGCTGCGGAACACCGGCATGCCCAGGGCGGGCTCCAGGTCCTTGGCGGCAATCCTGATCTTGGCCTCGGGGTCCTCGAGCAGCTTGACCACCGACTTGCGCACCAGCTTGCCCAGCTGTTTTTCCAGCTGCCGCACCCCGGCTTCGCGGGCGTAGCCTTCGATCACTGCGCGCAGGGCGGCGTCGTTGATGCCCAGGCTGGCCTTGGACACGCCGGCCTTCTCCAGTTGCTTGGGCCACAGGTGACGCTTGGCGATGGCCAGCTTCTCTTCGGTGATGTAGCCGGACAGGCGGATCACTTCCATGCGGTCGAGCAAGGGGCCGGGGATCGAGTCGAGGGTGTTGGCGGTGCAGACGAACAGCACCTTGGACAGGTCCAGGCGCAGGTCCAGGTAATGGTCGAGGAAGTCGACGTTCTGCTCGGGGTCGAGGGTCTCCAGCAGCGCCGAGGCCGGGTCGCCCTGGTAGCTCTGGCCCATCTTGTCGATCTCGTCGAGCATGATCACCGGGTTCATCACCTCGACTTCCTTCAGCGCCTGCACCAGCTTGCCCGGCTGGGCGCCGATATAGGTGCGGCGGTGGCCCTTGATCTCGGCCTCGTCGCGCATGCCGCCGACACTGAAGCGGTAGAACGGCCGGCCCAGGGATTCGGCGATGGACTTGCCGATGCTGGTCTTGCCCACGCCCGGCGGGCCCACCAGCAGCACGATGGAGCCGCTGATCTCACCCTTCCAGGCGCCCACGGCGAGGAACTCGAGGATACGTTCCTTGATGTCGTCCAGGCCCGCGTGGTGGCGGTCGAGCACCTTGCGCGCGTGCTTGAGGTCGAGCTTGTCCTTGCCGTACACGCCCCAGGGCAGGGCCGTGGCCCATTCCAGGTAGTTGCGGGTAACGGCGTACTCCGGCGAGCCGGTCTCGAGGATGGCCAGCTTGCCCATCTCTTCGTCGATGCGTTTTTTCGCCTGGTCAGGCAGGGTCTTGCCCTCCAGGCGCTGCTGGAACTGCTCCAGGTCGGCGCTGCGGTCGTCCTTGGTCAGGCCCAGCTCCTGCTGGATGACCTTGAGCTGCTCCTTGAGGAAGAACTCGCGCTGGTGCTCGCCGATCTGCCGGTTCACCTCGGCGGAGATCTCGTTCTGCAGCCGGGCCACCTCGACTTCCTTGCGCAGCATCGGCAGGACCTTTTCCATGCGCTTGAGCATGGGCACGCAGTCGAGCACTTCCTGCAGCTGGTTGCCGGTGGCCGAGGTGAGGGCGGCGGCAAAGTCGGTCAGTGGCGACGGGTCGTTGGGGCTGAAGCGGTTGAGGTAGTTCTTCAGCTCTTCGCTGTACAGCGGGTTGAGCGGCAGCAGCTCCTTGATCGCGTTGATCAGGGCCATGCCGTAGGCCTTGACCTCGTCGGTGGGCTCGGCCGGCTGGCGTGGGTAGTCGACTTCCACCAGGTAGGGCGGGCGATGGTGCTTGAGCCAGGTGCGGATGCGCACCCGGGTCAGGCCCTGGGCGACGAACTGCAGCTTGCCGCCTTCGCGGCTGGCGTGGTGCACCTTCACCAGCGTGCCGTACTCGGGCAGGGCCTTGGTGTCGAAGTGGCGGTGGTCTTCCGGCGGGGTGTCCATGAAGAACAGCGCCAGGGAGTGGTGCGGGGTCTTGGCGACCAGGTCGAGGGTTTCGGCCCAGGGTTCTTCGTTGACGATCACCGGCAGCACTTGCGCGGGGAAGAACGGGCGGTTGTGGATCGGGATCACGTAGACCTTGTCCGGCAGCTGCTGGCCGGGCAGGGCGAGGTGGTGGCCGGGGGTGGCCGAGGTATCGAGGTGTTCGACTTCGCTGTGTTCGTCGGGATGTTCCGGGAAATCCTGCTGGTCGCTCATGGGGCACCTGCGTGAATGGCTATGGTGCTTAGATGGGGCAGGGGAGGATGGGTTTCAATGGTGTAGGAGCGGCCTTGTGCCGCGAAAGGGCCGCAGAGCGGCCCCGGCAATCTTTGCATCTGCGTTGATAACCGGGGCCGCTCTGCGGCCTTTCGCGGCACAAGGCCGCTCCTACAGGGCTGCTTGCCAGACGGGGCTGGCTTACTCAGCCAATTTGTAAGCGATGATGTAATCACCCATGCGGGTGCCCAGCGAGCCATGGCCGCCGGCGGTCACCAGCACGTACTGCTTGCCGTCCTTGCCGGTGTAGGTCATCGGCGTGGCCTGGCCGCCTGCCGGCAGGCGGCCCTTCCACAGCTCCTGGCCGTTCTTCACGTCATAGGCGCGCAGGTACTGGTCCAGGGTGCCGCTGAGGAAGCCCACGCCACCGGCGGTGACGATCGAGCCACCCATGCTCGGCACGCCCACCGGCATACCGATCGGCACCGGGGTGCTGTCGCGGGTGGTGCCGTTCTTGTGCTTCCACACCACCTTGTTGGTGAACAGGTCGATGGCCGCCACATAGCCCCAGGCTGGCGCCTGGCACGGGATGCCCAGCGGCGACATGAACGGGTGCATGGTTACCGCGTATGGCGCGCCGGCGTTCGGCTGCACGCCGCTGGTCTCGCTTTCGCGCTTGCTGCCTTCGGCTACCTGCTCACGCGGGATCATCTTCGACACGAAGGCCATGTAGTTCGGCGAGGTGAAGAGGATCTGGCGCACCGGGTCGACCGACACGCTGCCCCAGTTGAACACGCCGACGTTGCCCGGGTAGACCAGGCTGCCCTGCTCGGACGGCGGGGTGTACTGGCCTTCGTAGCGCAGGCTGCGGAACTGGATGCGGCAGAGCATCTGGTCGAACGGCGTGGCGCCCCACATGGCCTGTTCGGTCAGCTCGGGGCCGAGCAGGTTGAGGTCGGAGCGGGCCTGGGTCGGCGCGGTGTGGTCGCCTTTCACGGCGCCCTGCGGTACCGGGATCTCGCGGATCGGCACGATCGGCGTGCCGTCGCGGCGGTCGAGCACGTACAGGCTGCCTTGCTTGGTCGGCACGATGACCGCCGGCTTGACGCCGTCGTCGGTCTTCAGGTGAACCAGGGTCGGCTGGCTGCCAACGTCCATGTCCCACAGGTCGTGGTGGGTGAACTGGTAGTTCCAGCGCGCCTTGCCGGTGGCCAGGTCCAGGGCGACGATGCCGGCGCTGTATTTCTCGGCGCCGGGAGTGCGGTCGGCGCCCCACTGGTCGGGGGTCTGGTTGCCCAGCGGCAGGTAGATCATGCCGAGGTCTTCATCGACGCTGGCGATCGACCACATGTTGGCCGAGTTGCGGCTGTACATTTTCCCGTCGGCCAGGGGCTTGGTGTCGTCCGGGTTGTTGCTGTCCCAGTTCCACACCAGGTGGCCGTCGTGCACGTCGTAGGCGCGGATCACGCCGGACGGCTCGTTGGTCGACTCGTTGTCGGTGACGTGGCCACCGATGATCACCAGGCTACGGGTGATCGCCGCCGGCGAGGTGGAGTAGTAGCCACCGGCGGTGAACGGGCCGATGCCGCGGGTCAGGTCGATCACGCCCTGGTTGGCGAAGCCTTCGCAGACCTTGCCGGTGTCGGCGTTGATGGCGATCAGGCGGGCGTCGGCGGTGGGCAGGTAGAGGCGGCGCGGGCAGGCCTGGGCCACGGCCTGGCCTGCGTCGGTGATCTTCGGCGCGGGGCTGCCGTCACGGCTGACGTAGCTGTTCTCGTCGTAGTACGAGACGCCGCGGCAGGTCATGTGGGCGAAGCCCTTGAAGGTGCCGGTGGGGCTCTTGACCTGCGGGTCGTAGCGCCAGATCTCGGCGCCGGTGTCCGGGTCCAGGGCCAGCAGGCGGCTGTGGGCGGTGCACGCATAGAGCATGCCGTTGACCTTCAGCGGGGTGTTCTGGTTGGTCAGCTCCACCGGGTCGTTTTCGCTCGGCAGGTCACCGGTGCGGATGCGCCAGGCCTCTTCCAGGCGGTAGGCGTTCTGCGGGGTGATCTGGCGCAGCGGCGAGTAGCGGTCGCCGTGTTCGGTGCGGCCGTAGGCCTGCCATTCACCGTCCGGCATGGCCGGGGCGGCGCTGCCCATCTCGCTGTTGTCGCGGGTGAACTCGCCACGGATCTCGCCCGGGTGGGTGAACTGACTGGCCACGGCGGTGGCGCCGGAGGCGACCACGGCGACGCTGAGCAGGGCGGTGTTGACCTTCGACGCGGGGCCGACCAGCGGGCGGCGCGCCCACGGCAGCAGCAGGACCACGCCGATGGCGAACCAGATGGCCAGGCGCGGCACCAGTTGCCACCAGTCCAGACCGACTTCCAGCAGCGCCCAGGCGGTGCTGCCCAGCAGCACCAGGCCATACAGGCCCAAGGCGATACGGCGCTTGGCCAGCAGCAGGATGCCGGACAAGGCGAAGCCGATGCCGGCAATCAGGTAGTAAAGCGAGCCACCCAGCTGGCTCAGCTTGATGCCGCCGGCCAGCAGGGCCAGGCCCATCAGCAGCAGCAATACGCCCATCAGGCGCGGTAGCCAGCGGGTTCCATTCTTGGCACCGTCAGTGCTCATCGTCTGTTCTCCGTAGTGTGAAAGGGTCGGGTTAGAAACTGCTCTGGATCTTCAGGCCGCCGATCAGGGCGTCGTCGACCCGCGACACTCCGCCCGGATGGCGGATGTACTGCAGGTTCGGGCGCACGGTGAGCCAGTCGGCCAGGTGGATGCCGTAATAGAGTTCGGCGCTGTACTCGGTGTCCTGCACGGGCAGGAAGCCGGGGTTGTCGTAGTCGTCCAGGCCGTTGGCCTGGTTGATGAGGCGGGCGTTCTTGCGGTAGCCGGGATTGACGTGCACGCGGGCCAGGGCGAATCCGATGTCGTCCTTGGCGCGGGCATCGAAGGGCCCCTTGTAAACCACACCTGCCTGCACATAGTTGTCGATGGCATTGGTCTTCTTGTCGTGCACCGTGGCATTGGCGAACAGGCTCAGGCCGCGCGACTGGTCCGAGGCCAGCGCGGTCACCTGCTGCTGGGCGCCCAGCCACAGGCCATGCTTGCTCGAGCTGCTGCGGTAGGCGGCGCCGCTGATGGCGGCTGGCGTGCCGTTGCTGTCCTTGAGTACATCCTGTGCCTTGGCATTACTGTAGTAGTAGCCGGCGCGATATTCCCCTTTCAGGCCATTGACCCGCGGGCTCCAGACCAGTTCGACCGGCATCACCGCGCCTTGGGTGCCGCTGCCGCTGAGCTTGAAGCCGTTGCCGCTCTCGAGGTTGGAGGGGTTCTGCTCGAACACGCCGACCTGGGCGTAGAGTTCGTCGTTCAGGTTGTAGCGCACGCGCAGGGCCCACTGGCTGACCGGCCAGTTGTACCAGATGCCACCGACCCAGTTGCCCACCTGCGAGCCGCAGAACGCCAGGTTCTGGAAGTCGCAGGGGAAGCTGTTGAAGTCCTCGCCTTCGCCGAAGCGGCCGAATTTCACGTCCAGCGCGCCATCGAAGTACTTCTGCTTGATCCACATCTGGGTCAGTCGCCAGGTCTCGCCACGGCCCCAGACTTCCTGCGCCGAGGTGAAGCCACCGACACGCGGGTCGTTGATGCGATCGTTGCTGATGTTGTCGCCATGGCGCTCGGTGACGGTCAGCTGGAACTCGGTGTCGTGCCAGCCAAGGATCTTTTGCAGGTCCATGTTCACGCCGAAGGTGAACTGGTCGCTGTAGCGCGCAGCGCGGTCGTGGCTGTAGCCGCCGTGCAGGTTGCTGCCCATCTCGCCGGTGTAGCCGAGGGTGAAGTCATAGCCTTTTTCCAGCAGCTCGCTGCGGGTGCCGCCCCAGTCGCCGAGCATCCACGGCGAGTCCTTGGCGAACATCTCGCTGGCGCTGGTGGTGGGGGACAGGGCGCCGAGCAGGGTGGCGAGGGCGAGGCCGGAGTAGCGGGTATTGGGCAGCTGGAGCATGAGATAGCGCTATCTTTTGATTGTTGAGGAAACGGCAAGCGCAACGAAGTGCGAGATCTTCGAAGGGAAATGACTGCGTTGGGGATCGAGTGAAGCGATTCAGCTTGCGGCAGGGAGGATATAGGGGAAGTTGTAAGAAAAAAAGACAAAATGTCGCAGGGGATTGTTGCTCACTAGGTAACAGTTCGAGGTACAGGGGCCACTGTGGGAGCGGGTTTACCCGCGAATGCA
Organism: Pseudomonas sp. RtIB026; assembly: GCF_016861355.2. Classification (NCBI taxonomy): domain Bacteria; kingdom Pseudomonadati; phylum Pseudomonadota; class Gammaproteobacteria; order Pseudomonadales; family Pseudomonadaceae; genus Pseudomonas; species Pseudomonas sp. RtIB026. Next base: position 2,012,310 of record NZ_AP023348.2, read on the forward strand.
ATGTTGAATCCACTAACGCATTCGCGGGTAAACCCGCTCCCACAGAGGAGCCTTAGAAGGAAGTGCGCAGTCCCACCTGCACACTGCGCCCCGGCGCCGGCGCGATATCGCGCAGGATCGAGCTGGCATAGCGCACGGTCTGGTCGGTGAGGTTCTCGCCGCGCACGAAGGCCAGCCATTCACTCTGGCCGATGTCGAAGCGATAGCCCAGGCTGGCGCCGAGGGTGGTGTATCCATCGGTGCTGGTTTCGTTGGCCGGCTTGCGGTGCTGTGACGCGGCGTGCTGCACATCGACCCGCGCCTGCCAGCGGTCCAGCTCCCAGACCAGGCCACTGTTCAGGCGCAGCGGCGCGATGCGCGGCAGCGGCTCGCCGCTGTCGAGGTTCTTGGCCCGGGTGTAGTCGCCGGACAGTTCCAGGGCGAAGCTGCCGTAGCGGTTTTCCAGCAGTTGCCAGCGATCCTGGGCCTCGATGCCGTAGAAGCGTGCTCGCACGCCCTGGTAGGCATACTCGGGGATATCGCCGTGATCATGGTCGTGATCGTGGTCATGATCGTCGTGGCCGTGATCATGGCCTTCACGCAGGTTGCCGGTGCCGATCAGGCCGATGTAGTTGCGAAAGTGGCTGTAGAACACGCCGACGCTGCCCTTGTGGGTGCCGTTGTCAAAGCGCAGGGCCAGGTCGGTGGAGATGGCCTTTTCCTTGTTCAGGTTCGGATCGCCGATCTCGTAGGCGCCGGTGGCCACGTGGGCACCGTTGGCGTACAGCTCGTAGAAGGTCGGCGCGCGCTCGGTATAGCCGAGGTTGGCGGCCAGCGACCAGATCGGGTCGAGCTGGTACACCGCGCCCGAGGACAGGCTGAAGGCGTTGAAGCTGCTGGCGCTGTCGGCCCCGGCGAAGTTCTCGTTGCCCTTGGCGTCCGGATCGACCCGGGTGTGCTCCAGGCGCGCGCCCAGACTCAGGTTGAGCCGTTCGCTGGCCTGCCATTGTTCGAGCAGGAACAGCGCCAGGCTGTCGGTGTCGGTGTGCGGGACAAAGGCTTCCTCGCCCAGCGCGGAGAACTCGTTGCGGCTGACCTGGGCGCCGATCACGCCCTCGACCGGGCCCAGCGGCTGGTGACGGGCCTCGATGCGCGCCTCGTAGCCCTTGTTCTTGAAGGTGGTGTGCACCTCGCCGCTTTCGATTTCGCGGTGCTGGTAGTCGGTGTAGCCGGCATCGACCTTGACCGAACTGAACGGCCCGTCGAGGTCGCGCAGTTCCGAGGCGAAGCCGTAGTGGTCCTGCTGCATGTCCAGGCGCACGCCGGGCTCGGCCACCGAGCCGTAGTTGCTGTCGTAGCGGCTGTAGGACAGGCCGGTATAGCCGTGGTCCCAGTGGTAGGAGCCGCCGATCGCACCGCCGTCCTGACGGCCGTCGCTGTTTTTCAGGCGATGCTTGCTGCCGGGCTCGTCGGCATCGCGGACTTTCGAACTGCGGGCGTAGCCGGGGATGCGCAGGTCGTTGAACTGGCGGCTGTTGGCGTCCAGGTGCAGGGCGAAGGCGCCGTTGCCGGCCTCAAGCTTGCCGGCACTGCTGCGGGTGGTGTCGGCGCCGCCGTAGCGCAGCTCGCCCGCGCCATGGATGCCGTCGATGGGCGAGTCGGGGATGCGATTGTCGAAGGTGTTGACCACGCCGCCGATGGCGTTGCCGCCATACAGCAGCGCGGCAGGGCCGCGGACGATCTCGACCCGTTCGACGGTCACCGGGTCCAGTGGCACGGCGTGGTCATAGGACAGCGACGAGGCGTCCAGGGCGCCGACGCCGTTGCGCAGGATTCGAATACGGTCGCCGTCCAGGCCGCGGATCACCGGGCGGCTGGCACCGGGGCCAAACCAGGTGGAGGCAACGCCGGGCTGTTTGTTGAGGGTTTCCCCGAGGCTGCCGTGTTGCTGCTGCAGCAGGTCGTCGCCCTCGAGGACGGTGCTGGGTGCGGCCAGCTGGGCGTTGCCCAGCGGGTTGGCGGTGATCACCTGGGGTTGCAGCTCCACGGCCTGGCTGGAGGTGGAGGCCAGCCAGAGCGCGACGGCAAGGGGGGAGAGGTGCAGCGGCATGTGACGCATGGGGATGTGGCGTTCCTTGGCAGAATTGTTAGTGGTTACTTTATAACATTTCATCACAAGCTGTTTGCCACTGGCCAGCACTTTATGTGGTGACGCGTTTACCCAGTAGGAGCGGCCTTGCGCCGCGAAAGGGCCGCAAAGCGGCCCCAGGATCTTGGCCATGACCTATGTCGTCGGGGCTGCTTTGCAGCCCTTCGCGGCACAAGGCCGCTCCTACAGGGCACAGCGGTAGAGGCTGTAGATGCCACTACACTCGTGTAAGGTGCGCACCTTCCCGAACCTGGAGCACTGGCATGAGCACGGCCAATCACAACGCGCTGCACGGCAAGACCCTCGAGCAGATCCTCACCGAGCTGGTGGCGCACTACCAATGGCAGGGCCTGGCCGAGCGCGTCGACATCCGCTGCTTCAAGAGCGATCCAAGCATCAAGTCGAGCCTGACCTTCCTGCGCAAGACCCCGTGGGCACGGGAAAAGGTCGAGCAGCTGTACGTGAAGCTGCAGCGCAAAGGCTGATGCCGCGCCGCCCCTGGCTGACCCTGGCAGCCGTCCTCGGCTGGACCGGCCTGGCGATCCAGTTGTACCTGGTGCTGCTGGCGCGCTGGCAGGAGCAGGCCAGCCTGATCGGCGGGCTGGTCAACCTGTTCTGTTTTTTCACCGTGTTGAGCAACACGCTGGTGGCCACCGTGCTCAGCCAGGCCGCGTTCGGCCGCGAGTCGGCGGCCAGGCGCTGGTTCCTGTCGCCGGCGGTGAGCTCGTGCATCGCCGCGAGCATCCTGCTGGTGGCGCTGGCCTACAGCTTGTTGCTGCGCCACCTGTGGCAGCCCCAGGGCTGGCAGTGGCTGGCGGACGAACTGCTGCACGATGTGATGCCGCTGGTGTTCCTCCTGTACTGGTGGCTGGAGGTGCCCAAGGGGCGATTGCGGCTCTGGCACCTGGCGGCCTGGACGTTGTACCCGGCGTTGTATTTCGCCTTCGTGCTGTTGCGCGGGCATGAGATCGGGGTCTATCCCTATCCGTTCATCGATGTGGCACGGTTGGGATATGGGCAGGTGCTGGGCAATGCCCTGATGGTGCTGGCGGGGTTCTGGGGGATCGGGTTGGTACTGCTGGGGTTGGATCGCTGGCGCAGGCCTTCATGAGATTGCCGACCTCGCCATTCAGATCATGCGCAGCCCTGTAGGAGCGGCCTTGTGCCGCGAAAGGGCCGCGCAGCGGCCCCAGCAATTTGAGACCCCGGGGGCCGCTGCGCGGCCCTTTCGCGGCACAAGGCCGCTCCTACACCGGGGTGTGCAGATCCCGATCATTCGTCGTCGGCGGTACCGTCAGCTCGCCAGTAAGCCGCAGCCTTGAGGGCATCCTCGGGCACGCCTTTCTCCAGCAGCAGCGCCTTGGCCTGGCGGGTCAGTGCCTTCTCCAGCGCCACCCAGCCATACAACCGGCCTTGAGGCAGCGCCAGGTGTTTCACTCGCACCAACACATCCTCCTGGTGCCGGCGCACCCAGATCACCTCGACCTGGGCCTTGCTTGTCAGCGTTTGGCGCTCCTGCTCGTCCTCGATCTGGATCACCGCCAGCACCTGGCGGCCCGCCGGCAGTTCCTCCAGGCGCCGGGCTATGGCCGGGATTGCCGTCTCGTCGCCGATCAGCAGGTAGCTGTCGAAGATATCCGGCACCACCATCGAGGCCCGCGGGCCGGCGATGTCCAAGGTCTGGCCGGGCGCGGCCTGGGCTGCCCAGGTGGAGGCGGGGCCGTCGCCATGCAGGACGAAATCGATATCCAGCTGGTTGTTCACCAGGTCGATGCGCCGTGGTGTGTACTCGCGCATGGTCGGCCGGGCGCCGCCGTCGCGACCCAGGTTGCGCGCGTCGATGGCCTGTTGTTCCTCGGGGCTGCAGGCAAACAGCAGCTTGATGTGGTCGTCCGTGCCGACACTGGTGAAACCGGCCAGCTCCGCGCCACCGAGGGTGATGCGGCGCATGCGCGGGGTGAGGTCGGTGACCCGCAGCACTTCGAGACGGCGCTGGCGGATCTCGTGATTGACGCGATGAATAGTGTCGCTCATGGGGTGTTCTCCGTAACGGGGGTGGCCGGCCCGGAGGCGATGGCCTTGGCGGTGTCATTGAGCAGGTTGCGCACCCGCTCGATCTCTTCGCTGGTCCAGCGGCCGCTGTGCATGTGCAGCGCGTGGCGCAGGTTGCCGACGGCTTCGTGGATTTCCGGCGGCCGGTCGTGGCCGCGCAGGGCGCGCTTGCTCACCTCGATGCGCATGCGCACGCCGTCGAGGGCGACGGCCTGTTCCTGCAAGGCACTGCGGCCGGCAGCGGTGATGGCATAGAGGCGTTTGCTGCCCTGGATGGCGCCGGTGACCAGCTCGGCTTCCTCGAGGTAGCTGAGGGTGGGGTAGATCACCCCGGGGCTGGGGCTGTAGCTGCCGTCGAAGAGGGTCTCGATCTGGCGGATCAGGTCGTAGCCGTGGCCGGGTTGCTCGGCCAGCATCGACAGCATCAGCAGCTTCAGGTCGCCGGGGGCGAACACCCGCGGGCCACGCTCGCCGCGGCCAGGGCGGCGTTCGAAGGGGTCGTGGTCGCGCATGGGGAGGGCTCCGTCTGTTTAGATATATCGCAAGATATTACTCAAGATATATCTAAAGACAAGCCGTTAAATGCAGATGATTATCATCTATTTTTTTGATTGTTCAGGACTGACCCGCCACCTGCGGCGCCTTGCAGGCGGTGGGATTACCCGGTTCCAGGTACGGCATGAGGATCGGCGCCATGCCCTTGAGCACCTGCACCGGCAGCGCCGAGGTGAACTTGAACGCTTCGGCCGAGCGCCCCGGGACGAACGCGGTGAGGGTGCCGAAGTGGTTGTCGCCGAGGAAGAACACGAAGGTCGCGGTGCGGTTCAGCGAACGCGAGCCGATCAGCCGGCCGCCGGCGCCGAAGCTTTCGATGCGGTTGTCGCCGGTGCCGGTCTTGCCGCCCATCACCAGCGGGGTGCCGTCGTGCAGCTTGAAGCTGCCGGAGATGCGCCGTGCGGTACCGGCGTCGACCACCTGCGACATGGCGCCCTTGAGCGCCCGGGCGACTTCCACCGGGAGGATCCGCTGGCCACGGTCCGGGTCGCTGATCAGTTGCGTCTCATAGGGGGTATTCTGGGCGAAGTGCAGGGTGTCGATGCGCAGCGTGGGCAGGCGCACGCCGTCGTTCTGGATGATCCCGACCAGTTCGGACAGCGCCGCCGGGCGGTCGCCGGAGCTGCCGATGGCGGTGGCCAGCGACGGCACCAGATGGTCGAACGGGTAGCCGACGCGCTTCCAGCGCTGGTGGATATCGGTGAACGCCTCGATCTCGACCATGGTGCGGATACGGCTGTCGCGGGCGCCCTGGTGGCGGCTCTTGAACAGCCAGCTGTAGACCTCCTGGCGCTCGAAACGGCTGGCGTTGAGGGCGTCCTTGAGCGAGGCGCCGGGGTTCTTCAGCAGGTAGCCGAGCAGCCACAGGTCCAGTGGGTGGACCTTGGCGATGTAGCCCTGGTCGGGCAGGTCGTACTTGCCCGGGCCGTAGGCTTCGTACATCTCCACCAGGCGGCCGTCGGTGAGCTTGGCCATGGCCTTCTTGTCTTCCTTGCTGTGGGCGCGGACGAAGGCGTTGAAGGTCTCCTGGCCGGCCTCGGGGAACAGGTAGCGGTGCACCGCAGCCAGGCGCTGCGGGGTTACGCGCAGGCTGTCGAGGAAGGTGTCCAGGCGCTGCTGCGAGGTCTTGCGCTGGTATTTCTTCCAGAAGCGCATGGTGTAGTTGGAGCCTTCGCGGTCAGCGAAGCGCGCCAGGTATTCCTGGCGGCGCGGGTCGCTGTCGTCCCTGAGCAGCGGTTCGCGGTTGAACGGCTGCTGGTAGGTGACGTAGCGCACGATGTCGCGCATCAGGCGAATGAACGGCAGGTTGATCGACTCGCGCAGGGCATCCTTGAGGGTCGGGTTGCGGTTGTTGTCTTCCTTGCGGAAGTTGTTGAACACATGCATGCCGCCACCGGTGAAGAAGGCCTCGCCGGTGTTGGCCGAGTACTTGCGTTCGAGCGCGGCGTCGAGCATGGCGTCCAGGCTCTGGTTCTTGCTGTTCTGCATCAGCCATTCCAGCGACCACTGGGTGATGCGGTCGAGTTCGGCCACCGGGACCTTCTTCAGCTCGGCCGCCGGCTTGCCGGCGTACTTGTCGTGCAGCTCGGCGATGATCTCCAGGTAGGTGGTCAGCACCCGCAGCTTGGCGGTGGAGCCCAGTTCTAGCTTGCTGCCTTCGTTGATGTCGAAGGGTTGGTTGGTGCTGTCGGTCTGCACCCGCACCCGCGAGCCGTCGGCGGTGCGTTCGAACAGGGTGAAGCTGTAGCTCACCTGGTCGGTGGTCTTGGCGGTGAGCAGGCGTTCGCCGATCAGGCCGATCTGTGCGGCGAACTCCGGGTCGGCGAGGTTTTTCAGGTACTGGCTGACCTGCACTTGCAGGTCGGCCTGCAGGGTGCTGGTGGCCGACAGGTCGAGGCGGTCGAGGTCGTACAGCGGCCGGTTGAGCATGGCCGCCAGGCGGTTGCGGGCCAGGCTGATGCCCTTGTTGGTGATGATCGGCACGATGGTCGGCTGGGCCACCCAGTCGCGGTACACCGCCTTGCTGGCCAGGGCGGCGTCGGCCAGGGGGTGCTCGATGATGCCGTTGGCGGCGAGTACGCGGATGTGCGAATCGGTGAGCTCGGCCAGCTCGATGCGGCCCTTGGACAGGTAGTGCGAGGGGCGGCGCTGGGCGATCATCAGCGACAGCACCTGGCGCAGGGCCAGGCCGCGTTCGGCCATGCTCTTTTCATCGCTGGCGGTGGAGGTGAGGGCCTGGTTGACCTGGTCGAAGTCGGCGCCGTACCACACCCGCAGGCCTTCGGCCATGCCGTGCACCTCGCCGTGGCCGGGTACCGCCGACAGCGGCACGCTGTTGAGGTAGTCGCGCACGATGCGTTCGCGGGCCTCGGTGGTGTCCGGGCCGCCCTGGTAGGCGCGCACGCTGGCGGAAATCATCTGGCGGATCTTCTCCGCGCCCGAGACGGTCAGCCCGTCCGGCGAGTGCCGGTACTTCTCCAGCTGGGTGGCCAGGGTGCTGCCGCCGGCCGACTGCCCGGGCAGCGCCAGGTACTTGGCCACCTGGCTGTAGGCGGCCTTGGCGAAGCGCGGCCAGTCCACCGCCGGGTTGTTCTGTGGGTCTTTCGGGTCGAGCAGGTCGCGGTTCTCGATGAACAGCAGGCTGTTGACCATCACCGGTGGGATCGCCGCGAAGTTCGGGTACAGGTGCTGCGGGTAGTTGTACTGATAGAGCATGTCACCGCGGCAGTCGGTGATAGACAGGCCGGCCTGGATCTTCTCCACGTAGGGCACGAACAGGCCGTGATCGACGTAGTTCATCAGCGCCGGGGAGAAACGCACCTGCTGGTTGATCAGGTAGTCGCGCTTGAGCAGCCGTGGCAGGAACTCGCCCAGGGCGCTGTAGCCCAGGCGCCTGTCGAAGGGACCCTCGCCCGGGTAGACGATGGCATCGCTCGGGCCGGGCTCGAGGGCGTAGGTGAGGGTGCCGGCCAGACGGCTGAACTCGCGCGATTGCAGGCGTGAGGTCTGGAACTCGTCATAAGCGGCAAGGCCCGCCGCGACCAGCCCGATCAACAGGATGAGCAGGATCAGGCGCCACCACAGGCGGCGCTGACGTGGGGTCTTGGGCAAGGGGGCTTCAGCCTGAGGTGCTTTGGGTGCTTCCGTTCCGGTTGGTTCCGATTGCCACAGTGCGCCCATAGTCTTGAGTCCGGCCAGGTGTTTTCGCGTTACTTGTCTGAAGCTTAGACGCTGGCCCAGTTTGGTGAAAAATTTGTAAGAAGCTTCGAGCAATCGCGTATGAACATGCGCCTTTGGTGCGACTTCCATTCTTCGGCAATGTTGTTAATGTAGCTGCCCCATTCCTGTGCATGGGCGGAGCGAGGCCAGAATGCCCCTCCGGTAAAGGGCTTTTTGCCGAGAATTCTCGCCAAATATCCCACTGTATATAGTGAAAAGCCCTGCAAGTGGCTTCCTATACTGCTCGCCCCCTTCGACCCGCCGACGCCCCGCGCCCGGTGGGCAGGCCCGCCCACAAGGCGGCCTGGCGAGACGACGCCCCGCCTATCGGCGCGGCCGGTGCTGCACGAAGGTCAAATCCAATAACAAAATGAGGTTGTATTGCTATGCCAGTCGGCAACCATCCTGCCCACGACGAGTCCGTCCAGGGCGGCCCGCTCAAGCGCGAGCTGGGCGAACGGCACATCCGTCTGATGGCCCTTGGCGCCTGTATCGGCGTCGGCCTGTTCCTGGGTTCGGCCAAGGCCATCGAAATGGCCGGCCCCGCCATCATGCTCTCCTACATCATCGGTGGCCTGGCCATCCTGGTGATCATGCGCGCCCTCGGCGAGATGGCCGTGCACAACCCGGTGGCAGGCTCCTTCAGCCGCTACGCGCAGGACTACCTCGGCCCCCTGGCGGGCTTCCTCACGGGCTGGAACTACTGGTTCCTGTGGCTGGTGACCTGTGTCGCCGAGATCACCGCGGTGGCCATCTACATGGGCATCTGGTTCCCCGACGTGCCGCGCTGGATCTGGGCGCTGATGGCCCTGGGCAGCATGGGCGCGATCAACCTGATCGCGGTCAAGGCGTTCGGCGAGTTCGAGTTCTGGTTCGCCCTGATCAAGATCGTCACCATCATTGCCATGGTGCTCGGCGGCATCGGCATCATCGCCTTCGGCTTCGGTAACGACGGCGTGGCCATGGGCATTTCCAACCTGTGGAGCAACGGCGGCTTCATGCCCAATGGCGTGACCGGCGTGCTGATGTCGCTGCAGATGGTGATGTTCGCCTACCTGGGTGTGGAAATGATCGGCCTGACCGCCGGCGAAGCGCGCAACCCGCAGAAGACCATCCCCCAGGCCATCGGCTCGGTGTTCTGGCGCATCCTGCTGTTCTACGTGGGCGCGCTGTTCGTGATCCTGTCGATCTACCCGTGGAACGAGATCGGCAGCCAGGGCAGCCCGTTCGTGATGACCTTCGAGCGCCTGGGCATCAAGACCGCCGCCGGCATCATCAACTTCGTGGTGATCACCGCCGCGCTGTCGTCGTGCAACGGCGGCATCTTCAGCACCGGGCGCATGCTCTACAGCCTGGCGCAGAATGGCCAGGCCCCGGCTACCTTCGCCCGCACCTCGAAGAACGGCGTGCCGCGCAACGCGCTGCTGCTGTCGATCGCCGCGCTGCTGCTGGGCGTGCTGGCCAACTACCTGGTGCCGGAGAAAGTGTTCGTCTGGGTGACCTCGATCGCCACCTTCGGCGCGATCTGGACCTGGGTGATGATCCTCTTGGCGCAGCTGAAGTTCCGCGCCGGGCTGAGCACTGCCGAGCGCAACGCGCTGAAGTACCGCATGTGGCTGTGGCCGCTGAGCTCGTACCTGGCGCTGGCGTTCCTGGTGCTGGTGGTGGGGCTGATGGCGTACTTCGAGGATACCCGCGTGGCCCTGTATATCGGCCCGGCGTTCCTGGTGCTGCTGACGGCGTTGTACTACAGCTTCCGTCTGGCGCCGAAAGAGGCGCAGGCGCTGACAAGCTGAAATAGCGGGGGCTGCTGCGCAGCCCTTTCGCGGCACAAGGCCGCTCCTACAGGGATTATGCGTCCCCCTGTAGGAGCGGCCTTGTGCCGCGAAAGGGCCGCAAAGCGGCCCCTGTGATCGATCAGGCCGCCACCTCGCTATGCGGCTCGAAACTATCGGCCCGGGCCAGCTGCCACATCCGCGAATAGAACTGCCCATTGACCTCGCCGGTCAGCAACTCGCCCGGTTTGAGGAACACGTGCATCTGCGAGAACAGCTTGATTTCGGTGGCCGAGATCCGCCGCACCAGGTGCTTGGCCTCCAGTTGCGCCGGATGCTCCAGGCCCGCGGCGGCGAGCATTTCGGCCAGGGCGCGCAGGGTGTTGTGGTGGAAGTTGAGCACTCGCTGGGCCTTGTCCGGCACCACCAGCGCACGCTGGCGCAGGGCATCCTGGGTGGCCACGCCGGTCGGGCACTTGTTGGTGTGGCAGCTCTGCGACTGGATGCAGCCGATGGCGAACATGAAACCGCGCGCCGAGTTGGCCCAGTCGGCGCCGATGGCCAGCACGCTGGCGATGTCGAAGGCGCTGACGATCTTGCCGCTGGCGCCGAGCTTGATCTTGTCGCGCAGGTTCAGGCCGACCAGGGTGTTGTGCACGAACAGCAGGCCTTCGCGCAGCGGCACGCCGATATGGTCGGTGAACTCCACCGGGGCGGCGCCGGTGCCGCCTTCCTTGCCGTCGACGACGATGAAGTCGGGCAGGATGCCGGTTTCCAGCATGGCCTTGGCGATGCCCATGAATTCCCACGGGTGGCCCAGGCAGAACTTGAAGCCCACCGGCTTGCCGCCGGACAGTTCACGCAACTGGGCGATGAACTGCATCATCTCGATCGGGGTCGAGAAGGCGCTGTGGCGTGAGGGCGAGATACAGTCCTCGCCCATCATGACGCCACGGGTCTCGGCGATTTCCCGGGTCACCTTGTGCTTGGGCAGGATGCCGCCATGGCCGGGCTTGGCGCCCTGGCTCATCTTGATCTCGATCATCCGCACCTGCGGGTTCTGCGCCTGGGCGGCGAAACGCTCGGGGTCGAAGCGGCCGTCCGCGGTGCGGCAGCCGAAGTAGCCACTGCCCAGTTCCCAGACCAGGTCGCCGCCGTGTTCGCGGTGGTAGGGGCTGATGCTGCCCTCGCCGGTGTCGTGGTGGAAGTTGCCCAGCTTGGCGCCCTGGTTGAGGGCACGGATGGCGTTGGCGCTGAGCGAGCCGAAGCTCATGGCCGAGATGTTGAAGATCGATGCCGAGTACGGCTGGGTGCACTGCGGGCCGCCGACGCTGACGCGGAAACTGGCCGGGTCGGCCAACGGCGCCGGGCGCATGGAGTGGCCGATGAACTCGAAGCCCGACTCGTAGACGTCGATCAGGGTGCCGAAGGGTTTGTCCGAGGCTTCGTTCTTGGCCCGGGCGTAGACCAGCGAGCGCTGGGCGCGGGAGAAGGGCAGGGCGTCGCTGTCGGATTCCAGCAGGTACTGGCGGATCTCTGGGCGGATGCCCTCGACCAGGTAGCGGATGTTGCCCAGGATCGGGTAGTTGCGGCGGACCGCGTGGCGTTGCTGCAGCAGGTCGAACACGCCGATCAGGCTGAGCACCCCGGTGGTCAGGGTGAACGGCCACAACCAGTCGTGGGTGAGGAACGGCAGGCTGGCGAGGGTGAACAGCACGCAGGCGGCGAAGAAGGCGTAACGGCTGAGGAGTGACAGGCTCATACGGTGTCCTTGCGAATGGCTCGGTCAGGCTCAGGGGCCTGGGGCAAAGCCCGACCATAGCCCGGTTGGGCGCCGCTATGCCAGCGTGGGGCGGACGAGAAAAATGAAAATTGGGGTATCGAAAATCATTCGCAATGAGATATGTTATAAAGTAACTATTGCTCGCAGGAGATTGACCCCATGAAAGCTGGTATCCACCCCGCCTATCGCCCCGTGCTGTTTCACGACACTGCCGCCGATGTGTTCTTCCTGATCGGCTCGACCGTCGAGACAGATCGCTCCCAGATGCACAGCGACGGTCAGACCTACCCCTATGTGGCGCTGGATGTGTCCAGTGCCTCGCATCCGGTGTACACCGGGCAGCAGCGCAAGACCACGGTCGAAGGGCGGGTGGCCGGGTTCAACAAGCGCTTCGCCGGTTTCCAGGTGTAGGAGCGGCTTTAGCCGCGAAGCAGGCTGCGCTGAGTGTGGCACCCGCTTTGCGGGTGATCGCGGCTGAAGCCGCTCCTACAGGGGCGGCGTCTGGCGCAACAGCTGTTGATGCCACTGCTCCTGCTCGGTCGCCGACGCCTCGATCAGAAACTGGTATCGCCCCGCCACCCGAGTGGCCACCGCGACACCCTCCCGGTACAGCACGCGGTTACCCGCCACCGCCGGTACCTTGGCCCCCGGCAACAAGGTACCCACCAGGTTCAACGGATCGCAGCCGCTGACCACCACCAGCTCGCCCTGTGGCGTGCGTCTGCGCACCTGGCGCAACAGCCCCACGGCTTCAGGTAAGGCGAACTGCTCACCCGCCAGCCCGGCGATAAAGCGCCCGCCACGGATTTCGCCGCGGGCCTCTAGGCGGTGGTAGCAGCGCAACAGGTCCCGCCACGACGGCAGCACGTCGCTTTCGCGTTCCAGCAGGCGCCAGCACATGACGCCATAGCGGCGCAGCAGGCTGCGGGCCACATGTTCCAGGCGCAGGTCTGCGTCCACTGCAATGCTCGAACGACGCAACAGCGCCCAGCGTCCGGCGTGGACCATGCTGCTCGACAGCGCAGGATGGCCGCGGCGGCTGTTGCGTGAAGTGCGCTTGGCCGCGGGTGTGATCAGGCTGCGCAGGCCGCTGAAACCATCGGCGCTGGCCAGGCCGGAACCTACCAGTTCCTGCAGGGCTGTCTCCAGCTCGCTGGGTAGCAGGTGGGCCTCATGGGCCAGTTCATCGAAGAACAAGGCGCCTTGTTCCTGCAGCGTCTGCATGACCCGCCGTGCGCGTGCGCCCAGTTGTTCGAGGTCGGCTGTGGGCGCCAGGCTGCGCCACAGCCCCTGGTGCTCGCGGGGCAGCAGCACCAGGGGCGTGCTGGCCAGGGTGCTGGCTGACTGTGTCGAGGCCAGCCGGCTCCAGGCCCACTGGCCGCTGCGACAGGCATCGTCCAGCCAGTGTGGGCTGTAGTCCTTGATACGAGCCGGCAGCAGGTCGCTTTCCCAGGTACCGGCGGCGGCGGGGAAACCTTGCAGTTGGGCGAGCACTTCGCCCAGCGCCTGCGGCCCGCGCAGGCGTGCTTCGCCACCCAGGTGCTGCCAGTCGAACAAAAACCTCATGAAGTCCTGCAGGCTGACCGGCTCGATTTCCTGGCGCAGGCGCTTGACCGTGTAGCGGTGGATACGTGCCAGCAGGTGCCGCTCGCACCACTGCAGGCCAGTCTGGCCTGGGCTGAAGTGGCCACGCATCACATAGCCTTCGCCTTCCAGGCGGGCCAGGGCCTGTTCGGCATTACCCGCCGGCTGTGCAAGCGGGTTGACGATCTCGGTCAGGGTCAATGGACCGAAGCCACTGAGCCGTGCGCGCAGCAACTCGACCAGGGCCGTGTCGAGGTCGGGCGGGTCGGCGAAGCCCGGCAACACCGTAACGTCCGGGTGCGGGCGTGCGTCGGGATACAGGATCAGCATTGCCTGCAGGCGCTCGCGGGCGAACCACAGGCGTTGCTCCCCGGCATCCAGATGACAGGCGCGACCTGCCTTGGCCAGTTGCAGCAGCAGTTGCGGCCAGCCGGGATTGCCCTCTACTTCAGGTTGGGTAATGGCGCCCAGGCTCATCAGCGCCTCATGCATTTCGTCGGCGTTGTCCGCCTGCGGCCAGGCCTCGGCCTGCACTGCGGCGATGGCGTCGCCGTCCAGTGCACCCAGGTCGTCGGCGCTGTGCACGTCGTTCCAACGTCGGTTGAGCACGGCCTGGGTACGCCGCTCTTCAAGCGGCGCGTCGTCGAGGAAGGTGTAGGGCCGGGCGTTGAGGATGGCCGAAGCCAGCGGCGAAGGGGCCGGCAGGTCGCGACTTAGCAGGCGTACCTCGCCATTTTCCATGCGCCGCAGCAACGCCAGCCAGCCCTCGCTGTCCATGGCCTCGTGCAGGCAGTCGTCGAGGGTCTGTTGCACCAGCGGGTGGTCGGGGATCTGCCGCTCGCCGACGATATTCTCCAGGCAGGCGATCTGGTCGGGGAACACGGCGGCCACCAGGTCCTCGCTCTTCATGCGCTGGATCTGCGGCGCCACCTTGCGTCCGCCCACATAGCGCGGCAAGGCCAACGCTACCGCCGCGTTCCAGCGCCAGCGCACGCCGAACAGCGGCGCATCGAGCAGGGCCTGGACCAGGATCGGCTCTGCGGTGCGGCTGTGCAGGTAACGCCATACCTCGTCCAGCGCGAAGCTGTGGCTGGTGGATAGCGACAGCACGATGGCGTCCTCGCTGGCCGCCGCCTGCAACTCGAAATTGAACGTGCGGCAGAAGCGCTTGCGCAGGGCCAGGCCCCAGGCACGGTTGATCCGGCTGCCGTAGGGCGAGTGGATAATCAGCTGGGTGCCGCCGGACTCGTCGAAGAAGCGCTCCATCACCAGCGTCTGCTGCGAGGGCAGGGCGCCCAGTACCTGCCAGGTGCGCCCCAGGTAGTCGAGCAGTTGCTCTGCGCAGCCTTCATCCAGGGCGTAGGCCGTTTGCAGCCAGGCGCGCACCTGTTGGCTGTCGCCGGCCTGCAATTGCTGGTCGATCCGCTGCTGCAGGCGGGCCACTGCGGCGGACAGTTCGTCACTGCGACCTGGCGCCTCGCCCAGCCAGAACGGGATGGTCGGCGGCAGGCCGTGGGCGTCCTCGACCCGTACCCGGCCAGGTTCGACCCGTAGTATGCGATAGGAGGCGTTGCCCAGCTGGAAGATATCGCCGGCGATGCTCTCCACGGCGAAGTCTTCGTTGACGCTGCCGATGTTCAGCGCCTGGGGTTCGAGCAGCACCGCATAGTCGGCGGTCTCCGGGATGGTGCCGCCGCTGGTCAGGGCGGTCAGCTGGCTGCCGCGCCGCCCGCGCAGGGTGTGGTTTAGCGCATCACGATGCAGGTAGGCGCTGCGGATGCCCTGGCGGCCGTTGAAACCTTCGGCGAGCATGCGCAGCAAGGGCTGGTAGTGGCCTTCGTCGAGCTGGCCGTAGGGACTGGCCTGGCGCAACAGGTCGAGCAGCGCCCGTTCGTCCCAGGGCTGGTTGCTGACTTCGGCGACGATCTGCTGGGCCAATACATCCAGTGGCGCCTCGGGGATGTGCAATTCGTCCAGCTCGCCTTGGCGCACGCAGTCGAGCAGGGCGACACATTCGATCAAATCGTCCCGCGAGGTGGGGAACAGGCGCCCCTTGGGCACGCCGTCGACCTGGTGGCCGGAACGCCCGACCCGTTGCAGCAAGGCGGCGATCGAGCCCGGCGAGGCGATCTGGCAGACCAGGTCGACCTCACCGATATCGATGCCCAGCTCCAGTGAGGCGGTGGCCACCAGCACCTGCAGTTCGCCGCCCTTGAGGCGCTGCTCGGCGGTCAGGCGATGCTCCTTGGCTAGGCTGCCGTGGTGCGCGGCCACTGCGTGGTTGCCCAGGCGCTCGCCAAGGTGGCGGGTCAGGCGCTCGGCCAGGCGCCGGGTGTTGACGAATACCAGGGTGGTGCGGTGCTCGCGGGCGAGGCTGGCGAGGCGGTCGTAGACCAGCTCCCAGACATCCGTGGCCATCACCGCGCCCAGCGGCACGGGTGGCACTTCCAGGGCCAGGTCACGATGGCGGGCATGGCCGATATCGACGATGGCGCAGGGGCGTTCATGCCCGACCAGGAACCGCGCCACCCGCTCTACCGGGCGCTGGGTGGCGGACAGGCCGATGCGTCGCAGCGGTCGGCCGGCCAGGGCCTGCAGACGCTCGAGGGTCAGCGCCAGGTGGCAGCCGCGCTTGTTGCCGGCCAGCGCGTGGATCTCGTCCACGATGACCGTGTGCACGTTGGCCAACCCCTCGCGGCCCGAGGCCGAGCCCATCAGCACGTAGAGCGATTCCGGCGTGGTCACCAGGATATGCGGCGCCAGCTTGCGCATGGCCGCGCGCTCCTTCTGCGGGGTGTCGCCGGTACGTACGGCGGTTGTGATGCGCGGGGCCTTCAGGCCAAGCTGTTCGAGCTGCCGGCCGATGCCTTCGAGCGGCGCGTCGAGGTTCAGGCGGATGTCGTTGGACAGTGCCTTGAGTGGCGAGACGTAGACGACCTGGGTCTGTGCTGGCAGTTCGCCGTTTTGCGCCAGGCCTTGGCGAAACAGCTCATCGAGCACGGCGAGGAAGGCGCTGAGGGTCTTGCCCGAGCCAGTCGGCGCGGCCAGCAGCATCGACTGGCCAGCGTGGATCAGCGGCCAGGCGCCGGCCTGGGCCTCGGTGACCGTGGCGAAACGCTGGCGGAACCAGGTGGCGACGGCGGGGTGGAACAGGCCGAGCACCGGGTGTTGGTGGGCGGGGAGGTTCATGGGTTGGTTATGGCGGGTTGCCAGCGGATTGGCAAGGGGCCGTTCGTCCGGGAGGCCTATTGCGGGGCAAGCCCGCTCCCACGCGTACTCGGCAGGGCTCTGGTGGGAGCGGGCTTGCCCCGCGATAGGGCCTTGTCAGGTATCCTGCGCCCCTTCATTCGCTCGTGAGTCCACCATGCCCAACATTATCCGCATCGCCGCCGCCCTGCTCATCGACGCGCAAGGCCGCACCCTGCTGGTACGCAAGCGCGGCACCCAGGCGTTCATGCAGCCTGGCGGCAAGATCGATGCAGGCGAATCGCCGGCCCAGGCGCTGGTACGCGAGCTGCACGAGGAGTTGGGCCTGCGCGTCGACCCGGTCCAGGCCATTCACCTGGGCCGTTTCAGCGCCCCGGCCGCCAACGAACCGGGCTTCGAGGTGCAGGCCGAGTTGTTTCGCGTCCAATGCACCGCGACGGTAAACCCGGCGGCGGAAATCGAAGAGGTGACCTGGCTGTCCGCCGACCAGGCGCCGGACCTGGATCTGGCCCCCCTGACTCGCGACCTGATCCTGCCGCTGTGGCGCGAAGGCCTCAACGCACCGCGCTGACCCCGTCCAGGGTGGCGAACGAGGTGTCCTTGGCGGTCAGCAGGAAGTCGCGCATGTACGGTGCATCGAGCATGTCGGTGCGCACCGCGGCGTAGAGCGTGGCGAACAGCCCTTTCTCGCCCAGGCGCTTGCCCTTCACGTAGCCCCGCGAGCTGTATTCGTGCAGCGCCCAGTGCGGCATGCCGCACACACCGCGACCGCTGGCTACCAGTTGCATCATCATCACCGTCAGCTCCGAGGTGCGCACCGCCGCCGGCTCGATGTCGGCCGGCTCCAGGAAGCGGGTGAAGATGTCCAGGCGGTCGCGTTCCACCGGGTAGGTGATCAGGGTCTGGTCGAGCAGATCCTGGGGCACGATATAGGGCTTGCTCGCCAGCGCATGCTGGTTGGCCACGGCGAGCATGGCCTCGTAGGTGAACAGCGGTACATAGGTGATGCCGGCCAGGTCCACCGGGTCGGAGGTCACCACCAGGTCCAGGTCGCCGCGGGCCAGGGCCGGCAGCGGGGCGAAGGCGAAGCCCGAGGCCAGGTCCAGCTCCACTTCCGGCCAGGCATCGCGGAACTGATCGATGGTCGGCATCAGCCACTGGAAGCAGCTGTGGCACTCGATGGCCATGTGCAGGCGTCCGGCGGTACCGCCGGCCAGGCGGGCAATGTCGCGCTCGGCGCCGCGCAGCAGCGGCAGGGTGGCATCGGCCAGTTGCAGCAGGCGCAGGCCGGCGCTGGTGAAGCGGATGGGCTTGGTCTTGCGCACGAACAGCGGCAGGCCCAGGCGCTCCTCCAGCTCCTTGAACTGGTGCGACAGCGCCGACTGGGTCAGGTGCAGGCGCTCGGCGGCCTCCACCAGGCTGTCGGCTTCGCGTAGGGCATGAAGGGTTTTCAGGTGGCGGATTTCCAGCACGACGGCTCCGTGAGCATTCTTTGAGCTAAAACGAGATTGCGTTGAGTTTCCCTCATGTTGCCATGTGCTGTCGATAACAGGATGCACACGACCGCTCGGCAAGGTTCACGAAACTGTCACGGTTTTGTGGCAGCGCGCCCGAACGGATTTCATCAGACTCGCGCTCTACTGGGGATCTGCATTCTGGTGTTTCTTTCATGCGGGCTTTACTACTTTTCTTCTTGCTGCTGGTCAGCGTGCCGGCGAGTTTCGCCGAGGGTCGCTGCGACGTCCATGTGCCGGTGCAACGGGCCGAGCTGGGTGAGCTGAGCCTGGTCTACCAGAGTGTCGGTGCGCCCCGCGATCCGGCGCTGTTGCTGGTCATGGGCCTGGGCGGGCAGCTGATTCACTGGCCGGACGACGTGGTCGAGGCCCTGTGCCGCCAAGGTTTCAGGGTGATCCGCTACGACAACCGCGATGTCGGCCTGTCGCGCTGGAACCAGCTGCCGGCCTCGGCCAACCTGACCGTCGAACTGTTGCGCTACAAGCTGGGCCTGCCGGTGTCGGCGCCTTATTCCCTCACCGACATGGCCGGTGACGGTCTGCGACTGATGGATGCCCTGGGCATCCGCCAGTTCCATGTGCTGGGTGTGAGCATGGGCGGCATGATTGCCCAGCACCTGGCGGCCATGGCCCCGGAGCGGGTGAGTAGCCTGACCCTGGTGATGTCCAGCTCGGGCGCTGTCGGCCTGCCGGCGCCGGATCCGGCGCTGGTGCAGTTGCTGGCGCGGCGCAGCGCGCCGAGTCGCGAGGTGGCCATCGAGCAGCAGGCCGACCTGCTGGCAGCGCTGGGCAGCCCCGAGGTGCGGGACGACCGGGCTGTGCTGCTCGAACAAGCCGCCGTGGCTTATGACCGGGCGTTCAATCCGGAAGGGGTCAAGCGCCAGATCATGGCGATCCTTGCCGAACCCAGTCGGGTCGAGTTGCTCAACCAGCTGCGGGTGCCGACGCTGGTGGTGCATGGCACCGCTGATCCGTTGCTGCCGGTGATGCACGGGGTGCATCTGGCTGCGCATATCCAGGGCAGCCAGTTGCGGCTGATTCCGGGGCTGGCGCATCGTTTCCAGGAGCCGTTCAAGGCACCGTTGCTGGGGGCGGTTTTACCCTACCTGCAGGCGCATCGGCAGGATGTCACGCATATCGCCCGGCTTTGAATCGGCGTTGTTTTGTTCGCGGGTAAACCCGCTCCCACAGGCTAGGCATCCTTCTCAAGAGCCATGGGTTCCCTGTGGGAGCGGGTTTACCCGCGAAGCAGGCGCCACGGTTCATCAGTGCATCCGCACCCAAACGCTCACCAGCACCGTCGCCGCCACCAGCCAGGCCACCGTGGCCAGGCCTAGCGACGCCTCCAGGCGCAGGCGGTCGACCAGTACGTAGAGCGTTGCCAGGTACACGAAGTACGGAATGATCGACCACATCCCGAACAGGATGGTGGTCTTCAGGTCTTCCAGCGATCGCCCCTTGCCGACAATGTAGTGGGCGATCAGGGCAAAGGTGGGAAACAGCGGCACCAGGCCGGCAATGTAGTAGTTGCGGGTCTTCGACAGGATCGCCAGGAGCACCACCACGCCGGCGCCCAGGGCCGCTTTGAATACCAGGTCCACGTTGAACTTCCAGGGTCAGGTTGCCGATCAGCCGAGGCCGTACTTCTTCACTTTGTCGAACAGCGTGGTCTTGGCCATGCCCAGCTCCTGGCTGGCCTGGCTGAGGTTGCCGCCGGTGCGCTGCAAAGCGTCGCTGAGCAGGTTGCGTTCGAATGCTTCGACCGCCTCGGCAAAACCCAGGCCCTGGCTGGCGCCACCACTGGGGCCCTTCTTGAACGCGGGCAGGCCCAGGGCATGGCGCTCGGCGACGTTGCGCAGCTCGCGCACGTTGCCCGGCCAGTCGTGGGCCATCAGCCGCGACAGGGTCTGGCTGTCCAGCTCCGGCGCCTCGCGGTCGAAGCGCAGGGCCGATTGCTGCAGGAAATGCTCGAACAGTTGCAGGATGTCTTCGCGGCGCTCGCGCAGCGGCGGCAGCTCCAGGGTGACCACATTGAGGCGGTAGTACAGGTCGCTGCGGAACTGGCCGCTCTGGCCCAGGGTGGCAAGGTCGGACTTGGTCGCGGCGATCACCCGGCAGTCCACCGGGATGCTCTGGTTCGAGCCCAGGCGTTCCAGGGTGCGCTCCTGCAGCACGCGCAGCAGCTTGATCTGCAGGTTGAGCGGCATGCTCTCGACCTCGTCGAGGAACAGCGTGCCGCCGTTGGCGTGCTCGATCTTGCCGATGCGCCGCTTGCCGGCGCCGGTGAAGGCATTGGCCTCGTGGCCGAAGATCTCGCTTTCGAACAGGTTCTCCGGCAGGCCGCCGCAGTTCAGCGCCACGAACGGCTGGCCCTGGCGTCGGCTGAAGTCGTGCAGGCAGCGGGCCACCAGTTCCTTGCCGGTGCCGGTCTCGCCTTCGATCAACACGTTGGCCGAGGTGTCGGCGACGTTGGCGATCAGTTCGCGCAATTGCTCCATGGCCGGCGAGCGGCCGATGATGCGGCCTTCAAGACTGCTCTGCTCGGCCAGCTGGCGGCGCAGGGCGAACACCTCGCGGGACAGGCCGCGCTGTTCCAGCGCCCGGCGCACCACCTCGACCAGGCGCTCCGGCGAGAAGGGTTTCTCCATAAAGTCGTAGGCGCCGTTGCGCATGGCGCCGACCGCCATGTCGATGTCGCCGTGGCCGGTGATCAGCACCACCGGCAGGCTGCGGTCGCGGGCCTTGAGGCGGTTGAGCAGTTCCAGGCCATCGATGCCCGGCAGGCGGATATCGCTGACGACGATACCGGCAAAGTCGTCGCCGATGCGTTCCAGGGCCTGCTCGGCGCTGCCGACGCCTTCGCAGGCAATGTCTTCCAGGGCCAGCGCCTGCTGGCAGCCGAGCAGCACGTGCGGGTCGTCTTCGACGATCAGGACGGTGAGAGGTGCTTGTTTCATAGAGGCTCAGCCAATTCGCTAGGGGGCGTGACCAGGGGCAGGGCAAGCACGAACGCGGTGCCGCCACCGGCAGGGTGTTCGACGCTCAGTGTACCCTTGGCGGCGGTGGCCAGGCTCGCCGACAGGGTCAGGCCCAGGCCCAGGCCATGCTCGCCCGGTTTGGTGGTGAAGAAGGGTTCGAACAGGTGCTTGCGTGCCTCGGCATCGATGCCGTGGCCGTTGTCGAGCACCCGCAGGCGGTACTTGTCGCCCTGGACTTCGCCTTCCAGCCACAGTTGCGGCAGGGGTTGGGTGGCCATGGCGTCGAGGGCGTTGCCGATCAGGTTGACCAGGATCTGTTCCAGACGGGTCTGGTCGATGGCCAGCAGCTGGTCGTCGAACTGCCGGTGCAGTTGCAGGTGACAGGCGCTGATGCGGTTGGCCAGCACCTGCAGAGTGGCTTCGACGGCCTTTTCCAGCGAAGCCTGGCCGCTGTCGTCGCCACGACGGGCAAACGAGCGCAGGCTGGCGGTGATGCGGCCCATGCGGTCGATCAGGTCGTTCATGGTGCGCAGGTTGGCGCTGGCGGTTTCCAGCGCGCCGCGCTCAAGGAAGCGCACGGTGTTGCCGGACAGGGTGCGCAGGGCCGCCAAGGGTTGATTGAGTTCATGGGCGATGCTGGTGGACATCTGCCCGATGGCCGCCAGCTTGCCGGCCTGGACCAGTTCGTCCTGGGCGTGGCGCAGGGTCTGCTCGGCGTGGCGCCGTTCGCGGATCTGGCCCTTGAGCCGTTCGTTGCTGGCGCGCAGGTCGGCGGTGCGCTCGGTGATCTTGCGTTCCAGCTGGCTGTTGGCTTCTTCCAGCGCCTCGCGGGCGGCCAGGCGGGTGGCGATCACCTTGCGCCGCTCGTTCCAGGCGATGGCCAGGATCGCCAGCAGGGCGAAGGCCACGCCCACCAGGATGCCCTGCATCATCGATTCGCGGCGCAGGTCCTGCAGCGGGGTGAGCAGGGTGAAATGCCAGGGGGTGTCGACCAGGCGGCGGGTCTGGGCCAGGTAGGACACCTCTCGCTGCTTGCCCTGGTCGGTCTCGCTGTTGGCCGGGAAGGTGAGCTTCTCCACGCCGTCGGCCAGGGTTTCGCGGGCCAGCGGTTGCAGTTCGTTGAGCGGCCACCAGTAGTACTGCAGGCTGCGCGCCAGGCGCTCCTTGATCTGCGGCGTCAACGGGCGTACCGATTTCAGGCGCCGGGCCGGGTCGCTGGAGAGGATGATGATGCCGTTCTCGTCGCTGACGAAGGCCTCCAGGCGGGCGCGCTGCCAGCGCTCCTCGAGGGTGTCCAGGCGCACCTTGATCACCGCCACGCCGATGATCTTGCCGTGCTCCTCCAGCCCGTGGGCCAGGTAGTAGCCGGCCTCGCCAGTAGTGCTGCCGATGCCGTAGAAGCGCCCCGGCTCGCCGCGCACGGCGACCTGGAAGTAGGCGCGGAATGCCAGGTCCTCGCCGAGGAAAGAGTCGGCGTCGCGCCAGTTGCTGGTGGCCTGGACCCGGCCGTTGGTGTCGAGGACGAAGATCGCCCGGCTGCGGCTGCGTCGGTTCAGGCCTTCGAGGTATTCGTTGACGGCCTGGCGATCACCAGCCTCGGGGTCGGTGAGCAGGCGCGAGACGCTGTCTTCCAGCTCCAGCAGGCTGGGCAGGTAGGTGTACTTGCTGATTTCGCTCTCGACGGTACGCGCGTGCAGTTCCAGCTGGCGCTCGCCGTTCTCGCTGAGGGTGCGGATGCCGTTGCTCTCGCTGATCAGGAAGCCGGCGAAGCCTAGCCCGACCATCAGCAGGATGACCAGGGGCGGGACGAGCAGTTGGCGGATCAGACGGGATTTCACGGCAGGCTGGGCAGGGCGAAGGAGCGAGGGGTCGCATTTCATCACAGTGGCCTTGTCACGACCAGCTTCCGCTGCCCGGCGAAGGGCCGGGCAGCGTCACTGAGGCGGACTTAGTGTTGCAGGATCTTGCTGAGGAAGTGCTGGGTGCGTTGGTCGCGGGCGCCCTGGTCGCCGAAGAACTCTTCCTTGGTGCAGTCTTCGATGATGCTGCCCTTGTCCATGAAGATGACCCGGTTGGCCACCTTGCGCGCAAAGCCCATTTCGTGGGTCACGCACATCATGGTCATGCCTTCGTGGGCCAGTTGCACCATTACATCGAGCACTTCGCTGACCATTTCCGGGTCCAGTGCCGAGGTGGGTTCGTCGAACAGCATGACGATCGGGTCCATCGACAGGGCACGGGCGATGGCCACGCGCTGCTGCTGGCCGCCGGAGAGCTGGCCGGGGTGTTTGTGGGCATGGGCCGACAGTCCCACGCGCTCAAGCAGTGCCAGGCCTTTCTTGGTGGCTTCTTCCTTGCTGCGGCCGAGCACCTTGATCTGGGCGATGGTCAGGTTCTCGGTGATGGTCAGGTGCGGGAACAGCTCGAAGTGCTGGAACACCATGCCGACCCGCGAGCGCAGCTTGGGCAGGTTGGTCTTCGGGTCGGCGATGGAGGTGCCGTCGACCACGATGTCGCCTTTCTGGAACGGTTCCAGCGCGTTGACGCACTTGATCAGGGTCGACTTGCCCGAGCCGGACGGGCCGCAGACCACCACCACTTCACCCTTCTTGACCTCGGTGCTGCAGTCGGTCAGTACCTGGAAGTCGCCGTACCACTTGTTGACGTTCTTGATGGAAATCATACGGTGATCCTTTTTTGCAGGCGCTTGACCAGCCACGAAGCGGAGAAGCTGATGAGGAAGTAGACGACACCGGCGAAGATCAGGAACTCGTGGGAGCGTCCGATGATGTCGCCGTTGGAGCGGGCCGAGTTGAGGAAGTCGATCAGGCCGACGGTGTAGACCAGCGAGGTGTCCTGGAACAGGATGATGCTCTGTTGCAGCAGCAGCGGGGTCATCTTGCGAAACGCCTGGGGCAGGATGATCAGGCGCATGCACTGGCCGTAGCTCATGCCCAGCGCCTGCGCGGCGCCCATCTGGCCCTTGGAGATCGACTGCACGCCGGCGCGGACGATTTCGCAGAAGTAGGCCGCCTCGAACATCATGAATGCCACGACGCAGGAGGTGAACGCACCCACCGGGGTGTCTTCACCGGTGATCCAGCGCAGCACGAACGGCACCGCCAGGTAGAACCAGGTGATCACCAGCAGCAGCGGGATGGAGCGGAAGTAGTTGACGTAGGCGCCGGCGACATTGGCCAGCAGCTTGTTCGACGACAGGCGCATCAGGGCGAGGATGGTACCCAGGGCAATGCCGCCGACCACGCCCATGACCATCAGTTGCAGGGTCAGGACCATGCCGTCCCAGAGGGCGGGCAGGGCCGGGATGATTTCACTGAAATCCATGTCCATTTACTTGCCTCCCACGGAAATCAGGCCCGGTACCGCGACTTTCTTCTCGACCATGCGCATGAGCAGCATCAGGCCCATGTTCAGGGTGAAGTAGATCAGGGTGGCCAGGGTGAATGCTTCGAACAGGTTCGCGGAGAACTCGGCGGTCTGCTTGGTCTGCGCCAGCAGCTCCATCAAGCCGATCAGCGAGGCCACCGAGGAGTTCTTGAACACGTTCAAGAATTCCGAGGTGAGCGGCGGAATGATGATCCGGTAGGCCTGGGGCAGCAGCACGTTCATGTAGATCTGCGACAGGCTGAAGCCCATCGCGCGCCCGGCCGACTCCTGGCCGCGGGGCAGCGCCTGGATGCCGGTGCGCACCTGCTCGCAGACACGGGCGGCGGTGAACAGGCCCAGGCAGATGACCACGCTGATCAGCGCCGAGGTGGTCGGGTTGAGGTCCTGCTTGAACCACTCCTGCAGGCCTTCGGGCAGCAGGTCCGGTACCAGGAAGTACCAGATGAACAGCTGCACCAGCAGCGGCACGTTGCGGAACAGCTCGACGTAGGCGGTGGCAATCCCTGACACCAGACGATTGGGTACGGTACGCATCACGCCGAGCAGCGAGCCCAGCAGCAAGGCGATGATCCAGGCGGAGATGGCGATGGCGATGGTCCAGCCCAGACCGGTGACGTACCAGTCCAGATAGGTTTCGCTGCCCACGCCGGTGGACTTGAAGAACACGCCCCAGTCCCAGTTGTAATTCATCGGGATTTCCCCTCAGACGGTTGTTTCACGGGCACCTCGATACATCCGGGGGCGTTCGACGCCCTCGGATGTAAAGGTTAGACACTAACTAAGTGGCCTGTTGGATGGATTCGCGCGGATGCGCTTCAGGCCACTATTTGCCGGAGGTCAGGACTTCTTCTCGTCCGCTGCCTTGTCGGTCGGCTCATTGATCAGCTTCTTCAGCTCGTCGCTCATCGGGAACTGCAGGTTCAGGCCCTTTGGCGGAATCGGCTGCTGGAACCACTTGTCGTAGCTCTTGTTGACTTCACCCGACTTGAAGTAGGCGACGATGGCTTCGTCGACCGCTTTCTTGAAGGCCGGATCGTCCTTGCGCACCATGCAGCCGTAGATTTCGTACGACTGTGGCGTGCCGGTGATGACCCAGTCGGCAGGCTTCTTGGCCTTGGCCATTTCACCGGCCAGCAGGGCGTCGTCCATCATGAAGGCCACGGCGCGGCCGCTTTCGAGCATGTTGAAGGCTTCGCCGTGGTCCTTGGCGGAGATCACGTTCATCTTCATCTGCTTGTCGGCGTTCATCGCCTTGAGGATGCGCTCGGAGGTGGTGCCGGCGGTGGTCACCACGTTCTTGCCGGCCAGGTCGGCAAAGTCTTTATAGGAGGGCTGGCCATCCTTGACCTTGGTCAGCAGGCGGGTGCCGACTTCGAAGATGCCCACCGAGAAGCCGACCTGCTGCTGGCGCTCGACGTTGTTGGTGGTGGAGCCGCACTCCAGGTCCACGGTGCCGTTCTGCACCAGCGGGATGCGGGTCTGCGAGGTAACCAGGTTGTACTTGACCTTGATGTCGGTGCCCAGTTGCTTCTTCAGAGCTTCGACAACGGCTAGCTGGATGTCATGGGAGTAGCCCACCGGTTCCGGTTTGCCGGCCAGGTAGGAGAACGGGATGGAGGAGTCGCGATGGCCCAGGGTGATGGTGCCGGAGTCCTTGATCTTCTTCAGAGTACCGGTGAGCTCTTCGGCCATGACCGGCGATGCGATGACAGCGGCCGCGATGGCGGCGCCCAGCAATTGACGAACGATGCGCATCAAATTTTCCTCGACGTGTTTGTTTTTTTTATGGAGCCGTTGGCGGACTCTTTCGTTCAACGAATACAGCATGAAGCGTGGTGCATTCGGCGTTCAAGTGTAGAGCATGAGTCGTGCCAAGCCCCAACCTTGATCATAACGCCGTGAAAATGCTGGGGATGACTCTTTGTTGAAGGTTTTTGGATGTCATTTGATGTCCGTCAAACCGAACGCATGGTGCCATGCTGTTCGGAAATCCGAATGAAGACATGTAGCTATCTACCGACATGGCTTGGCGGGTCGCGGGTCAACTGTGGCTTTTCCCATCAGGAGAAGCTGGATGAGTTTTCACGAGATTGCCCCCGATTCCATCGATGCGCTGATTGCCAAGCGTTTGCCGGCTTGGTTGCAAACCGCCGCGGTCGACCGCTTGCAGGCGCTACACCGTGCGCTCAAGGCACAGCAGAAAAGTGCCGAGAAGATGCGTGAACTGCTGGCACCTGTGTCGGCACTTGATGCTTTTGCCGAGCCCTTGCTCAGGCAGGCACTGCACCAGCAGTTCAAGCTCGACGTTGACGTGCGCAACAGCACTGTGAAGATCGTGCAGGAGATCTATCATCCGGTGCCGCTGAACTCGGCGCCGAAGCTATGGGACCGGCGCACGTCCAGCAGGGAGCTGTTGACTGCGGCACTGCATAACTACACCGAGGATGAAACCACGCCTGGCGAACTGACCGTGGCTACGGTGCTGGATGCCGATAAAAAACGGCTGAATATCGGTTTTACTCAGTTCGCGAAACTTTGCCGCAGTCTCGACCTGGGCGGTCAGTATCAGACATTGCTCAGGGCGCACCTGCGACCGAGCGATTTGCTGGAGAAGGAGGCCGTTCATGCGCAGGTCAAAGAGGACCTTCGGGCACGCATGGAGGTTGCCGTGCGCCGGGCCATTCTCGAAGGACATATCGATGAGCGCGCCTACCTGCAACTGCTGCCATTGTGTGCGCCTGCGCCGATCGTTCCGGGCGATCCGGCCGTATTGACCTGCCGTCAGTTGCACCTGCTGGGCAAGCGCGTGGAGGGCGTGGTGACCGTGGAAGTCCGGGAGCACGCCTTGGGGGCTGTCACGGGCATTCTCAGCTGGATTCCGGGCGATCCGATCCAGCCCGTCCAGCATCATGCCTCCTGGTCTGCGTTGTACCAGACGCTGGCCAGGCGCATGCGGCAATCACCTTATGTCGACTTTTTCATGCGTTTCGTCCGTGAGCGGGACAGGCCGGTGTTCGCCACTGTCCTGAAAAAGCTGCTCAAGGAGACGGACAGCTCCCGGGATATCGAACTGGATGGACGTCATCTGGACTTCGAAGGCACGTTGATTGCCTACCTGGGTAAGTTGCGTATCGAGAAAATCCTGGATGACGCGCGTGTGCTTGCGGTGCCCACCGCTGAAGCAGATGCCGACGCGTGTCGCGAGCGATTCGACCGTTACCTGGAAGCCGGGCTTACCCTGCTCAATCTGGCGGCCTTCTTCGTGCCACTGCTTGGCGAGGTCATGCTGGGGGTGGCCGCCGTCCAGATTGCCAATGAGGTCTACGAGGGCTACGAGGACTGGGCAATAGGTGATCGTCAGTCCGCCTTGCAGCATATGTTCGGGGTGGCAGAGAACCTTGCGGTGGCTGCCATCCTCGCCACGGGGGGAATGGCGACCGGGAAGGTGCTGGAGCGTTCGCTGGCGGTAGACAACCTGGTACCGATAGTCGATGACGCAGGGCAGACCAAGCTGTTCAGGAACTCAATGGAACCACATGAATGGTCCGGCGCAGGCCTGTTGATGCGTCGGCTTGGCCGAGAACTGAGTAACATGACCGATGAGCAGGCCCTGTGGCTGGCCGAAGGTACCGGTTTTGGCGAGGAGCACCTGCGTCGATTGCATGTACAGCAGGCGTCGCCCCCAGCCCGGTTGCTCGATGCCTGGGAGCGCTACCAGCTGCACGAGCAGTTTCCTGCGTTGCGTGGCGAAGCCTTTGAGGCCGAGGTGCGATCCAGGCAAGGCACCGAGACACCAGAAGCGTTGCTGCTGAGGCGGGATTTCCCGGGATTGAGCCATCGGGGCGCGCGGGAAATCATCGAACAGGCCAATGGGCGGCAGCTCGCAGAGATGCTCGATAAGCAGCGCATTCCGCTGGAGCTTGCCGAGCACGCGTACTGGTTTCTGCGTGACAGTCGGTTGGATCGGGCTTGCGCTGGCTTGCGCCAGGCAAGCGCGGTGAATCTTGACAGTGAGCGTCTGGCCCTAGGGTTGATCGACCAGCAAGCGCCGTGGGCTGAGAACCTGCGTCTTGAATTGCGTGACGGTTCTCATGCAGGCACGTTGCGCACACAGGTAGGCAGTGAGGAAGCCGCGGATATTCGCTATATCGTTCGCGGCACCCAGGGTTATCAGGCCCGGGATGGCAACGGCATCCCGTTACCGCAGGCAACGGAGCAGGACAGTCTGATCCAGGCGATATGCCTGCATCTGCAACCGTCGCAGAAACTGTTGTTGGGTGATGCTTCGCTGGACGAAAAGGCGTTGACCGACAAGTTGGCAGCATTGGCTGCCACCCAGCGCGAGCAGGTGGCTACATTGATCAGGCAGGCGCCGGTCGGAGAGGGTATCCGTCCACTGGCCCGTTTCGCCGACGGCCGCCTGGGATATCCATTATGTGGCCGTACTCCAGGTGGCCGACAGGCGAGTCGACGGGGGATTCATCAGATCTATCCGACCCTCGGCGAGGATGAGCTGGAAAACTATCTGCTGGACCTGGTCTCCAGGCATGTCGATCCATGGGTGCACTACAACCAGTTGAAACATCAGTTGAGCCGCCTGCGCGAAGGCTTGCAGAGCTGGTGCCGCGCAGGCGGCGGCATACTCGCCAAGCTCAGGCGCCGGCGTGTGGCCACCGTCATGCGTCGTTGCTGGCGCCGCAAGAGCCGAGTCCTGGGCGATGGTGGCCATTGGCTGATGGTCCGTGGCGAGCAGGTCGGCAGCCTGCCGAGCCTGCCCGCGGGCATCAGCTATGGTCATGTGACCCGTCTGACCCTGCGCGACATGGACCTCGCCAACGTCGATGCGGACTTCCTGTCACGTTTCACCGGGCTGGTGGAACTTGACCTGCGGGAAAACAGGCTGACTCAGGTGCCGGCGGGCATCGAGCGCCTTACTTCGCTGCGCTACCTGCGCCTTGGGTACAACCAGATCGCCATGGACAGTGCCGGCAACCAGCGCCTGCTGGCCCTGGTCAATCTACGGGAACTCGACCTGGGCCATAACCCGCTCGGTTGGGCTCCGGATGTGAATGGGCTGCGACACCTGCGTCGGTTATCGCTGCATTCGGGCGAGATCGCCAGGTTGCCCGAGCGGGTTCAGCAGTTGCCCTGGCAGGGGGTGGTCGACCTGCGCAACAACAGCATCCAGCATGTGCGTCAGGATTTGCACAACCTGCAGCTGCGCCTGCAGCGGATGGTCCTGCACGACAATCCGCTGGATGAAGCCAGCCAGGCGTTGGTGAACCTGGCGTCCCGTGAGCCGATCAATCGCAACCCCATCGAGCACCAGCTGATCGATCAGGCGGCTCGGGAGCTGTGGTTGGCCGGCAGCTCGGGCAAGCTGCGTAGCCAGCGTGAAGCGCAATGGCTGAGATTGCGCGAGGAACCTGAATCAACGGCGCTGTTCCAGTTCTTTGCCGATTTTGCCCGGACCGAGGATTTTCGCGAGCATGACGATTTCTATCGCAGGCGCATCTGGCGAATGATCGAGGCGTGCGAGCAGAACACCGAGCTGCGTGCAGTGATGTTCGCCCAGGCTGGCGGGGAGCGTGCCTGCGAGGATCGATTGTTGCTGATCCTCAGCGAACTGGAGGTCACGTTGTACGTGGAGCGTGCTTCGGCGGGAACGCGCCTGGTCGAGCGTGAGGAGGCCTTGCTGAAGGCCGGCCGGGCGTTGTATCGGCTGGATGAGGTCAATACGCTGGCTGCGCGCAAGGTTCAGGAGCTCGAGCGTAGAGGTGGGGAGGTGGACCCGATCGAAGTCTATATGGCCTATCGGACGCATCTGGCCGAGCCGCTGGGCCTTCCTGCCCAGCCTGACGGCATGTACTACCTGATGGATGCCAGGGTGTCGCCGGGTGACCTGATCACGGCCAGGCTTCAGGTCCTGCGGGAGGAGACGCCGCAACGGCTGAGCGAGGCGCTGGCACAACGCCCGTTTTGGGACAGCTTTGTGCATGTGCGCTACCCGGAGAGGGTCGATGCCTTGGTCTCTGCCCTCGATGAGCAATTGACACAGGCCGCGTCGCTGTCCGAGCAGATGTACCTGGTTCGATCCGAGGCCCTGAGGGTGAAGTACGAAGCCTCGCTGCAGGCGCTGCGCCTGAGTCTGGCGCAGGAGGCGTACGCCCGCCTCCTGCCGGCTGTGCCTGTCGCCGAGGCGTGATCAGGCAGCCTGGACGCGAGCCTGGTTCTGTAGCAGGTACTCCTCGAGTGCCTGCTGCTCGGCGGCAGAGGTGAACAGGCCGAGTTTGGTCCGGCGCCAGAGGATGTCGGCGGCATCGACCGCCCATTCCTGTTCGCGCAAGTAGTCCACTTCACGGCTGAACAGCCCGCCGCCAATGGATTGCCCCAGGCCTTCTGGACCTTCCACGCCCTCGAGCAGGCGCCATACGCGGCTGCCGTAGGTGACGGCCCAACGCTTGGCGATGTCCACCGGCAACCAGTCATGGCGTGCCAGCACGGCATCGACCAGCGCCTGTACGGTGGTCATGCTCTCGCCGCCCGGCAGCGGTGCGCCGGCGGTCCAGCTGCCACGCATCTGGGTGAAGAACGGTTGCAGTTCGGCCATGGCCGACTCGGCCAGCTTGCGGTAGGTGGTCAGCTTGCCGCCGAACACCGACAGTAGCGGCGCCTCGCCTTGGGCAGCGGACAACGCGAGGGTGTAGTCGCGGGTGACGGCCGACGGGTTGTCCGACTCGTCGTTGCACAGCGGACGTACGCCGGAATAGGTGTGCAGGATATCGGCGTGGCTGAGCTGGTGGTTGAAGTGCTCGTTGACCACCTTGAGCAGGTAGTCGGTTTCCTGCTCGGTGATCGCCACTTTGGCCGGGTCGCCGCTGTACTCGCGATCGGTGGTGCCGATCAGGGTGAAGCGGTCCAGGTAAGGGATGCAGAAGACGATGCGCTGGTCTTCGTTCTGCAGGATGTAGGCGTGCTCGCCTTCGTACAGGCGCGGCACGATCAGGTGGCTGCCCTGGATCAGGCGGATGCCGTACGGCGCGTCGAGCTTGAGGTCGTCCTTGATGAAGCTGGCGACCCAGGGGCCGGCCGCGTTCACCAGTGCCCGGGCGCGGATGCTCTGCAGGCTGCCGTCGGCATGCTGCAGTTCCACCTGCCACAGGCCATCGACGCGCTCGGCGCGCAGGCAGCGGGTGCGGGTGTGGATGTGCGCGCCCTTTTCCCGGGCGGCCATGGCGTTGACTACCACCAGGCGGGCATCGTCCACCGCACAGTCGGCGTATTCGAAGCCGCGGGTAATGGCCGGCTTGAGCGGGTAGCCCGGGCCGAAGCGCAGGCCGCGCGAGGCGCCCAGACGCTTGCGCTTGCCCAGGTGGTCATAGAGGAACAGGCCAGCGCGGATCATCCACGCCGGGCGCAGGTGCGGGCGATGGGGCAGCACGAAGCGCATGGGCTTGACGATGTGCGGCGCCTTGGCCAGCAACACTTCGCGTTCGGCCAGCGCTTCGCGCACCAGGCGGAACTCGTAGTGCTCCAGGTAGCGCAGGCCGCCGTGGATCAGCTTGCTGCTGGCCGAGGAGGTGTGTTGTGCCAGGTCGTCCTTTTCACAAAGGAACACCTTCAGGCCGCGCCCGGCGGCATCGGCAGCGATACCGACGCCATTGATGCCACCGCCGATCACGGCGAGGTCGTAGCAGTCCTGGAGTGGTGGCTGGGACGAAACGGGCTGGGACACGGGCAAGGCCTCCTGGGGCTGTTCACATCGAATATGAACATTGATGTTCGTTTTCGAAAATACTAGCGCAATGAACAGGCGGCTGCCAGTCAGTCTTTATAGAAAAAACTGATCGGATGACAGGGAAATGAACATTTGTGAAAAAGGTGGGGTGAACGGTTGGAGATTTTCAGGGGTGTCGAGATCGAGCGCCGCCCGGGCGGCGCATCGCGGGACAAGCCCACAGGCGTAGCGCGTGGCTTGAGGGCCGCACGGTCGCTGTGGGAGCGGCTTCAGCCGCGAACACCGGCATAGCCGGTGCCAGGCACCGCGTCGCCTGCTTCGCGGGTAAACCCGCTCCCACAGGGATCGCGCCATTCTAAAAATTGAGCAAGACAGTTGCTCCCACATCTGTTTCGGGCCAGTTATGTCTGCGCCGCCGCGGCTGTATGCCTAGTTTGTACGACGCGGTTTCAGCGTGGGCACCACTGCCGCTCCACCTGTCTCAAGATGTGCACCAAGGCGAACAGCTATAACGTCACAGGACAGACTGGCCCGAAACAGATGTGGGAGCGGGCTTGTCCCGCGATGCGCCGCGCGGGCGGCGCTCGATCTCACAGGCAATACAAGGGGTGAGGCCTGCGCCCTTTGGCCTCCCACGCCCTCTGCCTCAAACCACCTCAAGACGAATCTTGTACTGGTTGAGCAACTGGGTCAGGGCAGGAGTGGGCGCCTGGTCGGTCACCAGGCAGTCGATCAGGCTGATCGAACCGAGGCGGACCATGGCATTGCGGCCGAACTTGCTCGAGTCCGCCGCCAGCAGCACCTGGCGGGCGTTGGCGATGATCGCCTGGGATACCCGCACTTCCTGGTAGTCGAAGTCCAGCAGGCTGCCGTCCTCATCGATGCCGCTGATGCCGACCACGGCGAAGTCGACCTTGAACTGGTTGATGAAGTCGACGCTCGCCTGGCCGACCACGCCGCCGTCGCGACGCACCGTGCCGCCGGCCACCAGCACCTCGAAATCGTCCTTGGCCGCCAGGATCGCCGCTACGTGCAGGTTGTTGGTGATGACCTTCAGGTGGTTATGGTTGAGCAGAGCGCGGGCAATGGATTCGGTGGTGGTGCCGATATTGATGAACAGCGAGGCATGGTCGGGAATCTGTCGGGCCACGGCTTCGGCGATGCGCTGCTTCTCGTCGCGCATCTGGTCGGCGCGCATGGCGTAGGCGGTGTTCTCGATGCTCGAGTCGTAGGCCGCGCCACCGTGATAACGGCGCAGCAGGTTGCCCTCGGCGAGCTGGTTGATATCGCGGCGGATGGTCTGCGGGGTGACGACGAACAGCTGCGCCATCTCCTCGATGCTCACGTAGCCGCGTTCGCGGACCAGCTCGAGGATTTGTTGTTGGCGTGGGGGCAGATTCATGGGCGGTCCTTTGGGGCTGCCGGACAAATTCTGCAATGATGCCGTAGGTCGTGGTGTAGGACCAGTCTGGTTATCGCGTAAATAGCCATCGCGGGGCAAGCCCGCTCCCACGCACAACCACTTGTGGGAGCGGGCTTGCCCCGCGATGCTTCAGGGATCAGGCGTCGTGATCTTCCCAGTCGCGGGTGCGATCGACAGCCTTGCGCCAGCCCTTGTACAGCTTCTCTTTCGCCGCTTCATCCAGCTGCGGGCTGAACTCGCGCTCGATGATCGCCTTGTCGCGCAGCTCGTCCAGGCCGCTCCAGAAACCGCAGGCAAGGCCTGCCAGGTAGGCCGCGCCCAGGGCCGTGGTCTCGCGCATCTTCGGACGCTCGACGCAGGTGCCAAGAATGTCGGCCTGGAACTGCATGAGGAAGTTGTTGGCCACCGCGCCACCATCCACCCGCAGTTCGCTCAGGCGCTGGCCGCAGTCCTGCTGCATGGCGTCGAGCACGTCGCGGGTCTGGTAGGCGATCGACTCCAGGGCGGCGCGGATGATGTGGTCGACCTTGACGCCACGGGTCAGGCCGAACAGCGCGCCACGGGCATACGGATCCCAGTAGGGCGCGCCCAGGCCGGTGAAGGCCGGCACCAGGTAGACGCCGTTGCTGTCCTTGACCTTGCTGGCGAAGTATTCGGTGTCGTAGGCGTCGTTGACGATCTTCAGTTCATCGCGCAGCCACTGCACGGTGGAGCCGCCGTTGAACACCGCGCCTTCGAGGGCGTAGGCCACCTCGCCGCGGGGGCCGCAGGCGATGGTGGTGAGCAGGCCGTGGGACGACTGGACCGCCTTGTCGCCGGTGTTCATCAGCAGGAAGCAGCCGGTGCCGTAGGTGTTCTTGGCCTGGCCGGGCTCCACGCACATCTGGCCGAACAGCGCCGATTGCTGGTCGCCGGCGATACCGGCGATGTCGATACCGCTCTTGGTCTTGCCATAGACTTCGGACGATGGGCGTACCTCAGGCAGCATCTGGCGCGGAATGCCAAGGATATCGAGGAGCTTGTCGTCCCATTGCAGGCTGTGGATGTTGAACATCAGCGTGCGCGAGGCGTTGGTGTAGTCGGTGACATGCACCTTGCCGCCGGAGAACTTCCAGATCAGCCAGGTATCGATGGTGCCGAACAGCAGTTCGCCACGCTCGGCGCGTTCGCGGGCGCCTTCGACATTGTCGAGGATCCACTTGAGCTTGGTGCCAGAGAAGTACGGGTCGGTGACCAGGCCGGTGGCCTCGCGGATGTACTGCTCGTGGCCGTCGCGCTTGAGCTGGGCGCAGATATCGGTGCTGCGGCGGCACTGCCAGACGATGGCGTTGTACACCGGACGCCCGGTTTCCTTGTCCCAGACCACGGTGGTCTCGCGCTGGTTGGTGATGCCGATGGCGGCGACCTGGGCGTGGCTGATGCCGGCCTGGGCCAGGGCCTCGACCATGGTCGCGCTCTGGGTGGCGAAGATTTCCATCGGGTCATGCTCGACCCAGCCCGCCTGCGGGTAGTGCTGGGCGAATTCACGCTGCGAGGTGCCCACCACGTTGGCGTCGCGATCGAAGATGATGGCGCGCGAACTGGTGGTGCCCTGGTCCAGGGCGATGATGTAGTTCTTGTCCAGGGTATCGGTCATGTCGGTGGCCTTGCACGAATATGGGAGTAGGTCAGGGCGTGGCGGGCGCCGGCCTTGCGGTCCGGGCCCGGCGCGGGCATCAGGAAACCTGGGTGTCGCCCTGAGGATTATCGTCTGTTTGTTGGGCCGCGGCCTGGATGGCTGGCAAGTTGCGGGCGATCAGCCCGCGGTACAGGGCCGCGCCCAGGCTGGCACCGAGGATCGGCGCAAACACCGGCACCAGGAAATACGGAATATCGCGCCCGCCAGTGAAGGCGACTTCGCCCCAGCCGGCCAGGAAGGTCATCAGTTTAGGCCCGAAATCCCGCGCCGGGTTCATCGCGAAGCCGGTCAGCGGGCCCATGGCGCTGCCGATCACGGCGATCAGCAGGCCGATCAGCAGGGGGGCGGTGGCACCGCGTGGCAGACCGTTGTTGTCGTCGGTCAGGGCCATGATCACGGCCATCAGGATGGCGGTGATGATCACCTCGACCAGGAAGGCCTGGCCGGTGGACAGCGCCGGGTGCGGATAGGTGGAGAACACCGAGGCCAGCTCCAGGCTGGCCTGGCTGCCACGCACCATGGCGTGGCTTTGTTCGAAATCGAAGAACAGGTTGCTGTACAGGAAGTACACCAGGGCGGCGCCGCAGAACGCGCCGCACACCTGGGCCAGCATGTAGAACGGCAGCTTGCGCTTGTCGAAACCGGCGAACACGGCCAGGGCGATGCTGACCGCCGGGTTCAGGTGCGCGCCGGAGACGCCGGCGGTCAGGTAGATCGCCATGCTCACGCCGACCCCCCAGATGATGCTGATCTCCCACAGGCCGAAGCTGGCGCCGGCGACCTTGAGCGCGGCGACACAACCGGTGCCGAAGAAGATAAGCAGGGCGGTGCCGAGAAACTCGGCCAGGCATTGGGCGGATAACGTGGGTTCGCGTAGAGCAGTTGTCATGTGTGACCTCGGTTCTTGTTGTTGTGAGGCGCTGGGCGCTCGACAGCAAAAAAGCCCGGAGTCGATCCCCATTGACGCCGGGCGGGTACAGGAAGTGCACCTTATAGGTGCACCATGTATTCATAAACGAAAAAATATAGACAAGAAACGCTGATGTCAAAGGTCGAAAATGAACGCTTGGCCACAATCTGACTGACGCACCGGGTCGTGAATCCATGGCCGCTGCTCTAGCCTGGGACCTGCGCTGGCTGCACCGGTGGAATTGCCCTAAAGTACCGGGCGACTTGTGATCGACTGGAGCCGTTGATGACCCCCGCCCTGGACCTTTTGAAGAAGGCGCGCGCCGAGCACCGCGTGCACAGTTACGAACATGATCCGAAAACCGCCTCGTATGGCCTGGAGGCGGCGGAAAAGCTGGGCCTTGACCCGCTGCGAGTGTTCAAGACCCTGCTTGCCAGCAGCGAAAAGGGCGAGCTGCTGGTAGCGGTGGTACCGGTGGTCGGCACCCTCGACCTGAAGGCACTGGCCCATGCGGCGGGGGTAAAAAAATGCGAGATGGCCGATCCGCAGGCGGCCCAGCGCGCCACGGGTTACCTGGTCGGGGGGATCAGCCCGCTGGGGCAGAAGAAGCGCCTGCGCACCTTTATCGATCAATCCGCGCAACAACATGAAACGATTCATGTGAGCGCTGGTCGCCGTGGTCTCGAAGTGGAACTGGCCGCCGTGGTGCTGGCCACCCATACCCAGGGACAGTTCGCCGAGATCGGTCGCGGCTGATCATCTGTACTGATTGAAATTCCACGACTCTGTCACTGTCGGGCCCTGGCGGCATGCCGCATGCTCGGAACCTTTCCCGTCAGATACAGGAGTCGTGGCATGCAGTTGCATTTTCATCAGGTGGACGCCTTCAGCGACCGCCCGTTCGCTGGCAACCCGGCCATGGTCTACCACCTGGAACAGTGGCTCGACGATGGCCTGATGCAGCAGGTGGCCGCCGAACACAACCTCGCCGAAACCGCCTTCGTGGTGGCCGAAGGTGATGGCTATCGGATCCGCTGGTTCACCCCGAGCACCGAAGTCCCCCTGTGCGGTCACGCCACCCTGGCCAGCGCCCATGTCCTGTTCGACGTCTACGGTGAGCAAGCGCCGCGCCTGGATTTCCAGAGCCGTTCGGGCCTGCTCAGCGTCAGCCGTGAGCATGGCCGCCTGTGGTTGGACTTCCCGCGCATCGACCCGCAGCCGCTGACCGAGCCTGTGGCGGTGGCCGAAGCGCTGGGATGCGAGGTGCGCGAGGTCTACCAGACCCGCGAGCTGTTCGTGGTGCTCGACTCGGAGCAGGCGGTACGCGATTGCGCGCCGGACATGGCGGCGCTGGCTCGCCTGCCGGGCTTGGGGGTGATCGTGACGGCTCCAGGCGAGCGGCATGATTTCGTGTCGCGCTATTTCGCTCCGGGCATCGGCATCCCGGAGGACCCGGTCACCGGTTCCACCCATTGCTCGCTGATCCCTTACTGGGCGGCGCGGTTGGGCAAGTCCGAGCTGCAGGCCTTCCAGTGCTCGACCAGGGGCGGTGAGCTGTTCTGTCGTCTGGAAGGGGAGCGGGTGAAGATCGGCGGGATGGCTCGGCGGGTGGCCAGCGGTACGCTGATGTTGTGAATCTGCATGGGCATGTGTCCCTGTAGGAGCGGGCTTGTCCCGTGATTGCGTTCGATCCGGCACAGTTGTAGCCAGATCTGGCGCAATCGCGGGACAAGCCCGCTCCTACAGAGTGATGTCAGGCCGCCTGCATCAATGCGTGGAACTCACGCGCCGTACGCCCTGCTCATGACTGGCCAGCTGCGCGGCGACGCTGCCGGGTACCGCGAACAGCACCAGGTGGTCCGCCGCTACCGCGATACCGACGTCCTGGCCGACCTGATGGTCGTTGTGGCTGGGGAAGATCGCCTCGAGCTGGCTGCCGGTGGGCAGTTGCAGGCGATACAGGGTCGAGGCGCCGAGGAAGCTCTTGCCGATGACCCGCGCCCGCAACGGGCTGTCGGGGGCATGCACGATGTCATCCGGACGCAGCAGCACATCCACCGAGCTGCCAGGAGCCATGGTGTAGGCACGGTTGCCGCGCAGCTCGCCGAGTTCGGTGGTTACCGACTCGTGGCTGCTCATCTGGCCGCGAATGAAGTAGCCCTGGCCGATGAAGCTTGCGACAAACGGGGTCTGCGGCTCGTGGTAGAGGTTGTAGGGGGTGTCCCACTGTTCCAGGCGACCCTCCTTGAACACGCCGACATGGTCGCTGACGGCAAAGGCTTCTTCCTGGTCGTGGGTGACCAGGATGGCGCTGGTGCCACGGCCCTTGAGAATGTCGCGGACCTCATGGCTCAGGCGCCGACGCAGTTCCACGTCGAGGTTGGAGAACGGCTCGTCAAGCAGCAGCAGCTGCGGCTCGGGCGCCAGCGCCCGGGCCAGGGCCACGCGCTGCTGCTGGCCGCCGGACAGCTCGTGCGGGTAGCGCCCGCCCAGGCCGCCGAGCTTGACCAGCTCGAGCATCTCGTCGACCACCGCCGCCTGGCGCGGGTGCTTGCCGATGCCGAAGGCGATGTTCTGTGCCACGGTGAGGTGGGGGAACAGGGCGTAGTCCTGGAACACCATGCCGATCCGGCGCTTTTCCGGGGCCAGGGTGAACCCGGCGCGGGAAATGACTTCGCCGGCCAGCTGGATCTCGCCGTCGTGCACCGGCTCGAAGCCGGCGATGGCGCGCAGCGTGGTGGTCTTGCCGCAACCGGAGGACCCCAGCAGGCAACCGATGTCGCCTGCGTTCAGGTGCAGGTTGAGGTTCTGGACGATGCGCTGTTCGCCATAGCCGCAGGCGAGGTTGCGCAGGTTGAGCAGTAGCTGTTGACTCATGCGTGGTGGTAAGCCGGTTCTACAAGGAATTCCAGAAGGGCCTTCTGCGCATGCAAGCGGTTTTCAGCTTCGTCCCAGGCGACCGAACGGGGGTCGTCGAGCAGGTCCTGGCTGATTTCCTCGCCACGGTGGGCGGGCAGGCAATGCATGAACAGGGCATCGGGTGCCGCCAGGTCGAGCAGTTCGCGGGTGACCTGGTAAGGCGCGAAATGCGCCAGGCGCCGTGCAGTTTCCTCTTCCTGGCCCATGGAA
Source organism: Pseudomonas sp. RtIB026 (assembly GCF_016861355.2). Lineage (NCBI taxonomy): Bacteria > Pseudomonadati > Pseudomonadota > Gammaproteobacteria > Pseudomonadales > Pseudomonadaceae > Pseudomonas > Pseudomonas sp. RtIB026. The sequence continues at coordinate 2,051,391 of NZ_AP023348.2, forward strand.
GTCCAGACATCCGTGGTCACCAGATGAGCGCCGCGCACGGCTTCCTTCGGATCACGGATGATCTGTACACGGTCACCGCCCAGCGCCAGGAAGCGCTGATCAGGCTCGTAGCCTTCAGGGCAAGTGATGCGCAGTTGGAAATCGAACTGCACGGCAGCTTCGATATAGGAGTTGCACATGTTGAAGCCGTCGCCGACCCAGGCCACGGTCTTGCCCTGGATCGCGCCACGGTGCTCGAAGAAGGTCTGCATGTCGGCCAGCAGTTGGCAGGGGTGCGACTCGTCGGACAGGCCGTTGATGACCGGCACCTTCGAGTTGGCGGCGAACTCGGTCAGGGTGCTGTGGGCGTGGGTGCGGATCATCACCGCGTCGACCATGCTCGAGAGCACGATGGCGCTGTCGGCGATCGGCTCGCCGCGGCCCAGCTGGGTGTCGCGCGGCGACAGGAAGATGGCCTGGCCGCCGAGCTGGATCATGCCGGCTTCGAAGGACACCCGGGTGCGGGTCGAGGACTTCTCGAAGATCATGCCCAGCACGCGGTTCTTCAGCGGCTCGAACAGCACGCCTCGTTTGCGCAGGTCCTTCAGCTCGATGCCTCGACGGATCACACCGAGCAATTCGTCAGCGGTGAAATCCATCAGGGAGAGAAAGTGCCTTGCGCTCATGATTGACTACCTTATCTGCAACGTTCTGCAGGTCGACCGTATGGGTTTTGTTGACAACGGGGGTGACCTGCGGCGTAAGCCGCACGGGGCGGACGGAATAGGGAAAGGCGCAATACTATAATTAAATGTCGCCTAAAACCAAGAGGGGAAACAGCGCCACTGTGTCAAAGGGTGTCGTAAGCCCTTGCCGGCTAGCTGTTTTTTATTTGCTACAGCGGTTGTACACGGCTCGGAGCGTATTTGGCAAACCCGTTGTCGCGAATCGCCCGCCTGATGTCGTCCGATTCACGCCGCGAACCTCGCTGGCGAGCCTCGGTCGGCAGGCGCATAGTCGAACCTCGACAATAACAAGGCAGAGGCGGCCATGACCAAGACCCTGCATCACCGAGCCTGTCACCTGTGCGAGGCCATCTGCGGCCTGAACATCGAAGTCACCCACGAAGCCGATGGCCCGGCGCGGATCAGCTCGATCAAGGGCGACCCGCAGGATCCGTTCAGCCGCGGCCATGTCTGCCCCAAGGCGGTCGCCCTGCAGGACATCCAGGAGGACCCCGACCGCCTGCGCCAGCCCCACCGGCGCATCGGTGACCAGTGGCTGCCAATCAGTTGGGACGAAGCCTTCGCCCTGGCCGCCGAGCGGCTGTGGGCGATCCAGCAGGCCCACGGGCGCAACGCGGTCGCCGTGTACCAGGGCAACCCCAGCGTGCACAACTATGGGCTGATGACCCATAGCAACTATTTCCTTGGCTTGCTCAAGACCCGCAATCGCTTCTCGGCGACCTCGGTGGACCAGTTGCCGCAGCACCTGACCAGCCACCTGATGTACGGCCATGGCCTGCTGCTGCCAATTCCGGACATCGACCATACGCAGTTCATGCTCATCCTCGGCGGCAATCCATTGGCCTCCAATGGCAGCATCATGACCGTCCCGGATGTGGAAAAGCGCCTCAAGGCACTCAAGGCCAGGGGCGGGCAACTGGTGGTGGTGGATCCGCGACGCAGCGAGACGGCTGCGCTGGCCGACCAGCACCTGTTCATTCGCCCCGGTGGCGACGCGGCGCTGCTGTGTGGCTTGCTGCATACGCTGTTCAGCGAGAACCTGGCCCGGGGCTCGCATCTGCCGGTTGCGGGCCTGGAGCAGGTGCGCGAAGCCATCCTGCCATTCGATGCGTCCGCCATGAGCGCGTTGTGCGGTATTCCGGCCGAGGCGATCCGCCAGCTGGCGCGGGATTTCGCCGCCGCCGACAAGGCGGTGTGCTATGGCCGGATGGGCGTATCGACCCAGGCCTTCGGTTCGCTGTGCCACTGGCTGGTGCAGTTGATCAACCTGGTCACCGGTAATCTCGACCGCGAGGGTGGCGCCCTGTGCACGGCGCCTGCGGTCGACCTGGTCGCCAGCACCTCCGGCGGGCATTTCGATCAATGGCGCAGCCGGGTCTCGGGCTTGCCCGAGTATGGCGGCGAGCTGCCGGTCTCGGCCCTGGCCGAAGAGATCCTCGAACCAGGCGAAGGGCAGGTGCGGGCGCTGGTGACCGTGGCAGGCAACCCGGTGCTGTCCACGCCTAACGGGCGACGCCTGGACGACGCCCTGGCCGGCCTCGACTTCATGCTCAGCATCGATCTGTACATCAACGAGACCACGCGCCATGCCGACCTGATCCTGCCGTCGACCTCGGCGCTGGAGAACGATCACTACGATTCCACCTTCAACCTGCTGGCGGTGCGCAACGTCACCCGCTTCAACCGGGCAATCCTGCCCAAGCCCGATGGCGCGCTGCACGACTGGGAGATCTTCGTGGGCCTGGCCAAGGCCTTTGCCGAGCGCGCGCAGGTCGAGCTCAAGGCCACCTTGCCGCCGGCACAGATGATCGACTTCGCCCTGCGCAAGGGGCCTTATGGCGACGGGACGCCCTGGAAGCTCTCGCTGGAGGCGCTAGACGCGTATCCCCATGGTCTCGACCTCGGGCCGCTATGTGCCAACCTGGCAACGCGCCTGCGCACGGCGAGCGGGCAGGTCGAGGCGGCACCGGCGGTGCTGCTCGAAGACCTGCGGCGCCTTGCCAGTGTGTCCGCGCCCACGGATGACCAGCTGTTGCTCATCGGCCGTCGCCATGTGCGCAGCAACAACTCGTGGATGCACAACTACCACCGCCTGGTCAAAGGCAAGCCGCGCCACCAGTTGCTGATGCACCCGGACGACTTGAGCCGGCGCCAGTTGCAGGACGGCCAGATGGTGCGGGTGCGCTCGCGCACAGGGGTGATCGAGGTGGCGGTACAGGCCAGCGAGGAGATGATGCCGGGCGTGGTCAGCCTGCCCCATGGCTACGGCCATGGGCGCCAGGGCGCGCGCTTGCAGGTGGCCGCTGTGCAGCCGGGGGCGAGTGCCAATGACCTGACTGACGAACACCTGCGCGATGGCGTTTCCGGCAATGCCGCCCTCAATGGAGTGCCGGTACAGGTCGAGGCCGCATGAAGCACGGCAAGGCCGAGCACGCTGCTCGGCTTTCCGATACAATGCGTCACCGTGCCGACGACCCTGTCGGAAAGTTCAGCCGAGGTGCTTCATGGATATCATCGATACAATCAAAGAGCAGATTGCCAACAACACCATTCTGCTTTACATGAAAGGTTCGCCGAATGCCCCACAGTGTGGCTTCTCGGCCAAGGCTTCGCAGGCCGTGATGGGTTGCGGCGAGAAGTTCGCCTACGTCGACATCCTGCAGAACCCGGAAATTCGCGCCAACCTGCCCAAGTACGCCAACTGGCCGACTTTCCCGCAACTGTGGGTGGCTGGTGAGCTGGTCGGCGGCAGCGACATCATGCTGGAAATGTTCGAGAAGGGTGAACTGCAGACCCTGATCAAGGACGCGGCCGCCAAGGCCAAGGCTTCCGAGGCCTGATTCAGGTCTACTCGCCTGCACGCAAAAAGCCCCGCATCAGCGGGGCTTTTTGTTGGGCTGTGTCGCAGAAAAATCGAGGTCTCGTCCTTTTAGGAGATCGCCCAGCCCTTTGGGGGCTGCGCTGTTGCGCAGGGAACTGTCCCCCTGTGGGAGCGGCCTTGTGCCGCGAAAGGGGTGCGAAGCGCCCCCAGATCTGCGCACCAAGCTGATATTGCCGGGGCCGCTATGCGGCCCTTTCGCGGCACAAGGCCGCTCCTACAGTGTTACGCGATCACCTGCTGGAGATGCTTTGTCTGACCGACGTAAAACTTATTCTTCGCCCATCTGCGACTGCAGGTAGTTCTCGAGAGTGACCTTGTCGATCAGGCCCAGCTGGGTTTCCAGCCAATCGATGTGCTCTTCCTGGTCTTCGAGGATGTCTTCGAGCACGTCGCGCGAGCCGAAGTCGCCAGCGGTTTCGCAGTGGGCAATGGCGGCCTTGAGGTCGGCATGGGCCTTTTTCTCAAGCTTCAGGTCGCAGTCGAGCATCTCCTTGGTGTGCTCGCCGATCATCAGCTTGCCCAGGTCCTGGACGTTGGGGATGCCTTCGAGGAAGAGGATGCGCTTGATCAGCTTGTCAGCGTCCTTCATCGCCTGGATGGACTCTTTGTACTCGAGCTTGCCGATCCTGTTCAGGCCCCAATCTTCATACATGCGCGCGTGCAGGAAGTACTGGTTGATTGCGACCAGCTCGTTTCCGAGGATCTTGTTGAGATGCTGGATGACGCTTACGTCGCCTTTCATGATGGGGTCTGCCCTGTAGATGTTGAGCCAATGAAAACAAGTCTGAGCCCCTCAACTATCTATGTCAAACCTAAGTTATTGAATAATAAGTGAAAATTAATCGGAATAAGAATGTTTGTGAACTGCGTTCGGGCGCTAACTTATTGAATTGCAGGCATAAAAAAACCGGACTCTGGGTCCGGTTCTTCGAATTCGGGGTAATTACGCCGCGTTGAATTCAGCGGGGTAGGGCAGGGCGGCCTGCTGGCTCAGTTGCAGCTCGGTGAGGGTTTCGCGCACCACCTGCTTGGCGAGGCAGGCGCACTTGCCGCACTGGCTGGCCACATTGGTGGCAGCTCGCACTTCCTTGTAGCTGCAGCATCCTTCGTAGATCGCATCGCGGATCTGTCCATCGGTGACACCGACACAGAGACACACATACATAAAGGCTGACCGTCGCGGGTTGAGTCGATGCGTTGGAGAGTAATGGTAATGAGAATGCTTGTCAAAACACTTTGTGTAAGGTGCGCGCCAGAGCGACCGGCGGTCGAGATTCGGCCTGTCACGCAAAGCTGTGTATGATGGTCGGCCTTTGCTGGATCCGGGGGAAGGTGTTCCGCCCGGGCAAGGTTTTTCACCCCTCATCAGGAGAGATCGAATGAGCGTACTCGTTGGCAAACAAGCCCCGGACTTCACCGTTCCAGCCGTGCTGGGCAACGGCGAGATCGTCGACAGCTTCAACCTGGCCTCGGCCATCAAGGGCAAGTACGGCCTGGTATTCTTCTACCCGCTGGACTTCACCTTCGTCTGCCCGTCCGAGCTGATCGCCCTGGACAACCGCATCCCTGACTTCCAGGCGCGCAACGTGGAAGTGATCGGCGTGTCGATCGACTCGCACTTCACCCACAACGCCTGGCGCAACACCCCGGTCAACAACGGCGGTATCGGTCAGGTCAAGTACACCCTGGCAGCCGACATGACCCACGAAATCTGCAAGGCCTACGACGTCGAGTCCGAAGGCGGCGTGGCCTTCCGTGGCGCCTTCCTGATCGACACCAACGGTGTCGTTCGTTCGCAGATCGTCAACGACCTGCCACTGGGCCGTAACATGGACGAGCTGCTGCGCCTGGTCGACGCCCTGCAGTTCCACGAAGAGCACGGCGAAGTCTGCCCGGCCAACTGGAAGAAAGGCGACAAGGGCATGAACGCTTCGCCGGAAGGCGTTGCTGCTTACCTGAGCGAGAACGCTGGCAAGCTGTAATTGCCATGCGCATAAAAAAACCGGCCCTGGTGGCCGGTTTTTTTATGCCCGCGGTTAGTGCGTTCGGCGCCCTGTAGGAGCGGCCTTGTGCCGCGAAAGGGCCGCGCAGCGGTCCCGCGATATCCGCCTCGGCACTGAGATCCTGGGGCTGCTGCGCAGCCCTTTCGCGGCGCAAGGTGAACTGGTCAAGTAATTTTGGACACCGGTTAAGGTTCATGCCGCTGCCTTGAGCTTTTCCTCCATGGCTACTGGCGTTTCATAGCCGTTGTAGCTGTGGAGGCGCTTGAGGTTGTAGCGCATCAGATAAGCCTGGATATCCACTCGTGCCTGCGCTTCGGTCTCGTAACCCTCTGCCGGCACCCATTCTGATTTCAATGCTCCGAAGAATCGCTCCATGGCAGCGTTATCCCAGCATTGGCCTCGATGGCTCATGCTCTGGTTCAAGTTGTACTCATCGAGCGCGGCTCTGAATTTATGGCTGGTGTACTGACAGCCCTGGTCTGAATGAAACATTACGCCCGCCGGCCTACCCCGCGATTCAGCGGCCATGCGCAGGGCGTTACAAGCTAAGTTGGCATCTGCAATCATCGAGAATGCCCAACCCACTACGCGACGGGCATAGAGGTCAATCACGGCGGCTAGGTACAGCCAGCGCCTGCCAACCTGGATATAGGTCACATCGCCACACCAAACCTCATTGATCGCCGAAACCTTGAAATTGCGCTTCAGCTGATTCTCGGCGATCAACGCTTCTGCCCCTGATGACCGATAGCGGTGCGGCCTGCGCTGTTTGCACTTCAGGCCAGCTTCACGCATTAGCGCACGCACCTTGTATCGTCCTATTTCATGGCCTTCGTGCCGCAATTCCTGCGCCAGGGTTCGCGAGCCAGAAGCACTTCGCGATGCGTTGAAGTGCTTGATTACCAGCAGGCGTAGCGCATCTCTTGCCGGGTTTTCACGTCCTTGCCGTTTGCGCCACGCATAGAAACTGCTGCGCTTAACCCCAAGCACGCGGCAGCAGTCGACAACAGGGTATTGCTCACTCAGCTCGTTGATCAGCGAGAACGATCTTTGGAGTCCCGAAGCAGGAGAGCACTGGCCTTTTTTAGGATTTCGATATCCCGATCCTTTTGCCGAACCAGCGCTTCGAGTTCTTCAATTCGTTGCTGCTCGGGTGTGATCGCTTTGGCTCCAGCCGGAACCTTACCGGCTCTCTCTTCACGCACCTGATCAACCCAGCGGCGAAGCGCGGTAGGGCCCAGCCCAAGGGCGGCACAGACCTCAGGAACTGACTGCCCACCGTCCAGCACCATTTCGGCAGCTTGGACTTTGTATTCTCTTGAATAAGATTTACGCACTGATTTTGCCTCCAATTGGGCGCCATCATAGCGCCCGATGAAGGTGTCCAAAATCATTAGGCCAGTTCAAGGCCGCTCCTACAGGGAACGGTCGGCTTAATCGTTGAAATCGCGCCAGCCGCCCATCTCTTTCCAGCGATTGACGATGCCGCAGAACAACTCGGCGGTCTTCTCGGTGTCGTAGCGCGCCGAATGCGCCTCACGCCCGTCGAAGTCGATGTCCGCGCTCTGGCAGGCCCGGGCCAGCACGGTCTGGCCGTAGGCGAGGCCGGCGAGGGTGGCGGTATCGAAGCTGGAGAACGGATGGAACGGGTTGCGCTTGATGTCGTTGCGCGCCACCGCGGCATTGAGGAAGCCCAGGTCGAAGCTGCTGTTATGCCCGACCAGGATCGCCCGCTTGCAGCCATTGGCCTTCAGCGCCTTGCGCACGCCGCGGAAGATATCGGTCAGCGCGCTTTCCTCGCTCACCGCCATGCGCAGCGGGTGGTCCAGCTTGATACCGGTGAACTCCAGCGCGGCCGCTTCGATATTGGCCCCTTCGAACGGTTCGACCCGGTGGAAGTAGGTGTGCTCGGGGAACAGGAAGCCCTTCTCGTCCATGCCGATGGTGACGGCGGCGATCTCCAGCAGCGCGTCGGTGGCGCTGTTGAAACCGCCGGTCTCGACATCCACCACCACGGGCAGGTAGCCACGGAAACGCTCGGCCATCGGGTGGCGCGAGCCGCTGCTGACCTGGCTGTCCTGGTCGTCTTCGTACAGATCTTCGCTCACGCGTTGTCCTCCAGCAGGCGCCAGCGCAACTTCTCACCGGCGCGCAAGGGGATCACGGTGTTGTCGCCGAACGGCAGGCTGTCCGGCGCGGTCCATTCCTCACGCACCAGGGTGATGGTGTCGGTGTTGCGCGCCAGGCCGTAGAAGTCCGGGCCGTGCTTGCTGGCGAAGCCTTCGAGCTTGTCCAGGGCGTTGCGCTGTTCGAACGCCTCGGCGTACATCTCGATGGCGGCATAAGCGGTGTAGCAGCCGGCGCAGCCGCAGGCGGCTTCCTTGGCATGCTTGGCGTGGGGCGCCGAGTCGGTGCCGAGGAAGAACTTCGGGTTGCCGCTGGTGGCGGCATCCAGCAGCGCCACCTGATGGGTGTTGCGCTTGAGGATCGGCAGGCAGTAGAAGTGCGGGCGGATACCGCCAACCAGCATGTGGTTGCGGTTGTACAGCAGGTGCTGGGCGGTGATGGTCGCACCGACGTTGGCCGGCGCTTCGCTGACGAACTGCGCGGCGTCGCTGGTGGTGATGTGTTCGAACACCACCTTCAGGGTCGGGAAGCGTTCGACCAGGCGGCGCATGTGCTCGTCGATGAAGCGTTTCTCGCGGTCGAACACGTCGATCTCGCTGCGCGTGACTTCACCGTGCACCAGCAAGGGCATGCCGGTTTCGGCCAGGGCCTCGATCGCCGGGAAGATATTGTCGATGCTGGTCACGCCCGAATCGGAGTTGGTGGTGGCGCCGGCCGGGTAGAGCTTGGCGGCGTACACGATCCCGCTGGCCTTGGCGGCCCGCACATCGTCGGCGCTGGTGCGGTCGGTGAGATAGAGCACCATCAGTGGCTCGAAGCGGCTGCCGGCGGGGCGTGCGGCAAGGATGCGCTCACGGTAGGCGGCGGCCTCGACGGCGTTGCGCACTGGCGGAACCAGGTTAGGCATGATGATGGCACGGGCGAAGGTGCGCGCCACGTCACCGACGGTGTGGGGCAGGACGGCACCATCGCGCAGATGGATGTGCCAGTCGTCGGGGCGCAGGAGGGTCAGGCGATCGGACATTGGAGATTCCAGGCGGGTCGAACTCAGAAGCCAATGCTACCGGAAAACCCCTGTTCGAGCACGGCTATCAAGTTTTCCGACGGGCGACCGATAGCGTTCAGGTAAGTCGTCGGAATTTGTGGAGCCGCCCGTGCGCCAGCGTTACCTAGCCCTGTTCACCCTCGTTGCCAGCCTGCCGGCCGGAGCAATGACCTTCCAGACCCGCGTGGAGAACGTCGCCTGGAAAGTCGAGGGTGACCAGTTCGAATGTCGCCTGATCCAGCCGATCGACGGTTTCGGCAGCGGTGAGTTCGTGCGCCGTGCCGGCGAGCAGCCGACCTTCCAGCTGCGTTCGGACAGCAATGTCCTGGGCGCTGGCTCCGCCACCCTGCTGGCCGCCGCCGCGCCCTGGCAGCCCGGGCGCGGCGACATCAACCTCGGTGCGGTGCACATGGCCCGTACCGGCGTGCTGTTCACCTCCAGCCAGGGGCAGGCCAGCCGCCTGATCAACGGTCTGCTCGATGGTCGCAGCACCGTGGTGCGCAACTACCGGGGCGAAGGTGGTCGGCCGATGGAAGTGCATGTGATGCCGGTCAGCTTCGCCAAGGCCTACAGCGACTACCAACTGTGCGCCGCCAAGCTGCTGCCGATGAACTACGACCAGATCCGCCAGACCCAGGTCGGCTTCCCCGGCGGCGGGATCGAGCTGGACAGCTCGGCGCGCGCCCGTCTGGATGTGCTGCTCGACTACCTGAAGGCCGATCCGACGGTCAACCACATCGAACTCAACGGCCACTCCGACAACAGCGGCAATCGCCTGACCAACCGCGACACCTCCCGCCGACGGGCCCTGGCGGTGGCCGACTACCTCAAGGCCCATGGCGTGCCGGAAGAGCAGATCAGCGTACGCTTCCACGGCGAACGCTATCCGTTGGCCAAGAACAACAGTACCGCCAACCGGGCGCGCAACCGTCGGGTGAACATCCAGCTCGAGCGTGTAACGCCGGTCGAGAAGCCGGTGGAGAAACCGGCAGCGCAGGTGCCCCCGTCGGCCCCGGCACCCGCCGCCACGCCTGCGCCAACGACGCCTGCAGCCGCTGCCACGCCGTCCACTCCAGCGAAATCCTGAGTGCGACAGCGGGTCGCGCTCTCGACAATTCCTGTCGCTTTGTCGTCACAAGCTGTCGCCCCATTGTAAATTTTTCAGCAACGCCGGTAGAATCATCCGCTTTCCGTACAACCCCGTGGAGTGATGGCATGGCGGACGTAAAAAAGGTCGTATTGGCGTATTCCGGCGGCCTTGATACTTCGGTGATTCTCAAGTGGCTGCAGGACACCTACAACTGTGAAGTGGTGACCTTCACCGCTGACCTCGGCCAGGGCGAGGAGGTCGAGCCGGCCCGCGCCAAGGCCCAGGCGATGGGCGTGAAAGAAATCTACATCGACGACCTGCGCGAAGAGTTCGTGCGTGATTTCGTCTTCCCGATGTTCCGCGCCAACACCGTCTACGAAGGCGAGTACCTGCTGGGTACTTCCATCGCCCGCCCGCTGATCGCCAAGCGCCTGATCGAGATCGCCAACGAAACCGGCGCCGACGCCATTTCCCACGGTGCCACCGGCAAGGGCAACGACCAGGTGCGCTTCGAACTGGGCGCCTATGCGCTCAAGCCAGGCGTCAAGGTCATCGCTCCATGGCGCGAGTGGGACCTGTTGTCCCGCGAGAAGCTGATGGACTACGCCGAGAAGCACGGCATCCCGATCGAGCGCCACGGCAAGAAGAAATCGCCGTACTCGATGGACGCCAACCTGCTGCACATCTCCTACGAAGGCGGTGTCCTGGAAGATACCTGGACCGAGCACGAGGAAGACATGTGGAAATGGAGCGTCTCGCCTGAGAACGCCCCCGACCAGGCTACCTACCTCGAGCTGACCTACCGCAACGGTGACATCGTCGCCATCGACGGCGTCGAGAAGACCCCGGCCACCGTGCTGGCCGACCTCAACCGCATCGGCGGCGCCAACGGCATCGGTCGCCTGGACATCGTCGAGAACCGCTACGTCGGCATGAAGTCGCGCGGCTGCTACGAGACCCCGGGCGGCACCATCATGCTCAAGGCCCACCGTGCCATCGAGTCGATCACCCTGGACCGCGAAGTCGCTCACCTGAAGGATGAGCTGATGCCCAAGTACGCCAGCCTGATCTACACCGGCTACTGGTGGAGCCCGGAGCGTCTGATGCTGCAGCAGATGATCGACGCCTCCCAGGTCAACGTGAACGGCGTCGTGCGCCTGAAGCTGTACAAGGGTAATGTCACGGTCGTTGGCCGCAAGTCGGACGACTCGCTGTTCGATGCCAATATCGCGACCTTCGAGGAAGACGGCGGCGCCTACAACCAGGCCGATGCCGCAGGCTTCATCAAGCTCAACGCACTGCGCATGCGCATCGCGGCCAACAAGGGCCGTTCGCTGCTGTAAGCCTTTGGCGTGCCCGAAAAACCCGGCCTCGGCCGGGTTTTTTCATGCCCGGGATTCAGGGGGAGGCGGGGCCTCGCCTTCCTGCATCGGCGATACCGACAGGTGGATGCAGGTTCGCGTATCGAGGTTGTACAGGATCCAGCGCCGCTGTTGGCCGTGGGGACGCTCGATCATCCGCTGCACATGGTTTTCGATGAGCTTTCGACTGTCGGCGCCGGAGATGGCGATGATCATCGCCCCTTTGTCCCGTGCGGCAGGTGGGCGAGGCGGCCTGTCCGCCCCCGTGGCGCGTCTGTCCGGGGCAAACAGCGAGCCGTTGTTGAAGTTGAGCGTAAGGAAGAACAGCACGGTAAGGAAGAACGGAAACCCCACCAGAAACCAGGTGTAGACAATCTGGCTGTCGTCGCTGAGAAACGGCAGCGAGGCCAGGGCGGACGCCTCGATCACACCGGCAAATACAGCGATAAGGGTCAACGGACTGATAGGGTCGCGATTCATGATGAGTGCCTGGCCATGCTTTGCCCATCAGTAGCTCGTTTTTCCGAATGCGATAAGCGTGGATCATTTCCCTGCCGGGTGATGCCACAGGCTACGGCAGCGCTTTTTATCCAGTCTGTACAGTCGAAATTTCCTGCATGAAGTGTCACCTGGCGGCACTTGGATCCAATTCTGCCGACTGTTACTTTTTGGGGGCGACGAACATGCATCTATTACATTTTGTTAATTAGCTGCTTGTAGGAAGAATCTCTATTAACAGTAGTCCACTTCTTTCGGTGAATTTGCCAGGGAAACCGCTGCATAAATAATCGTTATGCTCGGGTGTGGTGGTCTATCGAACTAAAAATAACGTATCAATGGGAATCGCATGAATAAAGTGCTGATCGTGGATGATCACCCGGTCATTCGCCTGGCCGTACGCATGCTGATGGAACGGCATGGCTACGAGGTAGTGGCGGAGAGCGACAATGGTGTGGATGCCTTGCAACTGACGCGGGAGTATCTGCCGGACATTGTCATTCTGGATATCGGGATCCCCAAACTGGATGGGCTTGAAGTGATTGCCCGGATGACCCTGGCAAGTCCCGGGACCAAGGTGCTGGTGCTGACCTCTCAGGCTCCGGGGCACTTCTCGATGCGCTGCATGCAGGCGGGGGCGGCGGGTTATGTGTGCAAGCAGCAGGAGCTGACCGAACTGCTCAGCGCGATCAAGGCCGTGCTGTCCGGCTACAGCTACTTCCCCAACCAGGCGCTGCACAAGGGACGCTCGGGCGTGAGCGGCGCCACGGAGATGGAGATGGTCGAGCGGCTTTCCGGGCGGGAGATGATGGTGTTGCAGCAGCTTGCCCGGGGCAAGAGCAACAAGGAGATCGCCGACAGCATGTTCCTCAGCAACAAGACGGTCAGTACCTACAAGACGCGCCTGCTGCTCAAGCTGAATGCCCGCTCGCTGGTGGACCTGATCGAGCTTGCCCAGCGTCATGGGCTGGCCTGAGCATCATTGAAAAAGCCTCCGTTCGGGAGGCTTTTGCGTGCCTGTTCTACAAGTCGTAGTCGAAGTCGGCCAGTTGCTTCTGCAGGCGTCGTTCCTCGAGCATGTTGTCGATGGTGCGGCGTTTGCTCAGGTTGGTCTTGGCCGGTTCGGCCTGCGGCTCCACATCGTCGTCCGCACTCTGGAAATCGTCGTCGATTACCAGCTCTTCTTTATCGGTGCTCATGCGTCACTCCAAGCCAAAGGGCCATTGGCCGTCCTTATAACGGGAATCGCAGAGCGGGTAAAAAAGATTTTTTCAATTGCCTCGCGCAGGTTTCAGCTATTGCCTCAATCGTCGGAGGTCTTGTGCTTGTATTCGCACAGGTCTTCGATCCGGCAACTGCCACAGCGCGGTTTTCGGGCCTGGCAGACGTAACGGCCATGCAGGATCAACCAGTGGTGGGAATCGAGCAGATAGTCCCTGGGGACGAACTTGAGCAGCTTCTTCTCCACCTCCAGCACGGTCTTGCCCGGTGCGATACCTGTGCGGTTGCTGACCCGGAAGATATGCGTGTCGACGGCCATGGTGAACTGGCGAAAGGCAGTGTTGAGCACCACGTTGGCGGTCTTGCGGCCGACGCCGGGCAGGGCTTCGAGGGCCTCGCGGGTCTGCGGGACTTCGCCGGCGTGCTGCTCGACCAGCAGGCGGCAGGTTTCGATGACGTTCTTGGCCTTGCTGTTGTACAGGCCGATGGTCTTGATGTACTCGCTCAGGCCGTCGACGCCCAGGGCGTGGATGGCTTGTGGGGTATTGGCGACCGGGAACAGGCGGGCGGTGGCCTTGTTGACGCCGACATCCGTCGACTGGGCCGAGAGAATCACGGCGATCAGCAGTTCGAAAGGGGTGGAGTAGGCCAGTTCGGTCTTGGGTTCGGGATTGTCTTCATGCAGCCTGCGAAAGATCTCCAGGCGTTTGGCGGCATTCATGGGGTCAACGGGTTCCTTGACGGCGTGAGGCGGTATTCGATGGGCGCAGGTGATTGTACAGGCCCAGCAGCAAGCCGAGCAGTATCAGCGCGCCGGGAGCCAGTGCGGCGAGGTGCAGGCCGAGACCTTCGGCCAGGAGTTGGCGGCAGATGCCCAGGGCCAGCCCGGCCGCCAGTAAGCCGAGCAGTCCGAACCCCAGGTGGCGATATCGGCCAGGCTGTGCTGGCAGTTGCTCGCTGGCGAGGCAGGGCAAGGCCAGCAGCAGTGGGTAGAGGCCAAGCTGTTTGGTCAGGGGCATTGCCCAGGCTTGCAGGCCGAGGTGCAGGCAGGTCGCCAAGGTGGCGGCAAGTACAATGCTCATCCACAGGCGGGGGGCTTGTTCCAGGTGACGGCGCAGAGGAGTCATCAACGCCTGGTGCAGGCCCACCAGCAGTATTGTGCAAAGGCTGATCGCAAGCGCCTGGACGATGGTGCTGGTCGCGCCGAGCAATGGCGCCAGGCTGATTGGCAGGAGCCAGAAACGGTTCATGGAGGCGTCTCACCGAGCAATGCGGGACGATGCTGGTCAAAATAGCGCAGTGCATCCTGGATCGCCTCGATGACTGCCCGCGAGGTTACCGTCGCCCCGGCCAGCTGGTCGAACGCACCCTGGTCACGTTTGATTGCCCAGGCCTGCTCGGGCGTATCGCGCAGTGTCCGGCCGATGAACTGGTCCAGCCAATGGCGCGCCGGGTCGACCAGTTGATCGCCAAGGCCGGGGCTTTCCTGCTGTTCGAGCACGCGCACGCCCACCAGGCGGCCCTGGGGGGCGATGGCGATCACCAGTTCGATGGCACCGCCATAGCCTTGGGCGCTGCTGTGCAGCAGGATAGCGCTGGTGACGCCCGCCAGGCTGGCGCGGTAGCCGGCCAGCAGATGGCTATGGCTCAGGCTGGGATCCTTGAGGGCCACGGGTGTTTGCAATGGCCGGTTGTCGTAGCTGCCCGGCGGCAGCACCTTGAGCCACTGCTGTTCCTGCCATTGGCGCGAAGCCTCGGCAATCGGCCCGGCGGTGAAGCGGTGCCAGGCCAGCGTCGCGGCAATCGCCAGCCCTGCCACCAGGAGCAGCGCTGCGGCACTGTGCCAGCGGGCGGTCATGGACAGGCCTGTTGCTGGCGGCGCTCCGCCCAGCGATCAAGGGTGGGGACGGCGAGGTTCATCAGCAGGACGGCGAACGCCGTGCCATCGGCGAAGCTGCCCCAGGTGCGGATCAGGTAGATCAGCAGGCCGGTGCCGATACCGAACAGCAGGCGGGCCAGTGGTTGCTTGCAGCCGGACACGGGTTCGGTGGCGATGAAGAACGCGGCAAGCATGGTCGAGCCGGACAGCAGGTGCAGCAGTGGCGAGCCGTTGGAATCGGAGCCTGCGCCATTCCAGCCCAGCAGGGCGGACAGGAACAAGGCGGCGAGCAGACCGACGGGGGCCTGCCAGCCGAAGACCTTGCGCTGCAGCAGGAATAACCCGCCGAGCAGGAAGGCGAGGTTGACCCACTCGCTACCACGCCCGCCCAGATGGCCGAACGCCAGGTGGTTGGCGAACAGTTCGTCTATGGTCAGGCTGCGGTTGTGGCGCAGCACATCGAGCACCGTGGGGCTGGCCCAGGCGTCGATCCGTTCGCTGGCGCCCAAGCTCAGGCCAAGGCTTTCCACGAGCCCAGGTGCCTGACCGGGCCAGTGGTTCATCTGTAGCGGGAAGCTCAACAGGACGAACGCATAGCCGACCATGGCAGGGTTGAACAGGTTGCGCCCGACCCCGCCAAAAGCTTGTTTCCCCAGGCCGATGGCGACGCAGGCCGCCGTCACGGGCAGCCACCAGGGCGCCAGGCTGGGCAGGGCTGCGGCCAGCAGCGCGGCGGTGACCAGTGCACTGCCGTCGCCAAGGGCGCAGGCGACCGGCATTCTCCGCCAGCGCAATAGCACAGCCTCGGTAGCCAGCGCCGCGCAACCGCTCAACAGCAGGTTGATCAGCACGCCCCAGCCATGCAGCCAGAACAGCACCAGCAGGCCAGGGACGCAGGCCAGCAGAACCAGCTGCATGGTGCTGCGCAGGCGCGGATCAGTGGTCGGCATGGCTTTACAGGTCCTCGAGGTGTTGCACAGCGATGGCTTCCGTTGCCAGGGGCAGGGCGATGCGTGGAGCCGGGCTCATTGGGTGAAGAGTCCGTTGAGTCCAGAAAACGCCATGGCCATCACCCCAGCCCCGATCAGCTGGACGGGCAGGCCGCGCAGGGCTGCGGGCATCTCGGTATGGCGGCAGCGGGCGTCAAGGTCTGCATACAGCGCCAGGGCCAGCCAGAATCCCAGCGCGCCGACAGTGGCCCACGCCAGAATACCCCAGCCGTCGACGGCGCCGTTGGCAAGCTGTAACAGCAAGCCTAGCACCACGGCGTTTGCGCTCAGCAGAGGTTGCAGATCGTGCAGGGGCCAGCCTGGCCGAAAATGTCGGAGCAGGTTTGGCAGTGTCCAGGCCAATGCCGCCAGCAAGGGCAGGAAGATGAACAATTGCAGGTCCTGCAACCCCATGGGCAGGAGAAATTGCCGGTGTAGCCAGACGCCGACAGGTAGTGCGAGGAGGATCAACAGGGCCGAACACAGACCCAGTGCATGCAGGCGCGCACGCTCGACCGGCTCGGCCTGCAGGGCCAGGTGATTGACCAGCGCGGCGCTGACCAGGATCAGGACGTAGTCACTCATGGCGATGTCGAAAGCCGGAGGGTGCCATCATTATCGGGTAGCGGGCGGCAGATGCAACTGCCCCGGCCAATTGGCCGGGGCAGGAGGGCTTACTTGATACGCTGGCCTGGCTTGGCGCCGCTGTCGGGGCTGAGCAGGTAGATCTCTTCACCGCCGGGGCCGGCGGCCATGACCATGCCTTCGGAAACGCCGAAACGCATCTTCCGCGGCTTGAGATTGGCCACCATCATGGTCAGGCGGCCTTCCAGCTGGGAAGGATCCGGGTAGGCCGACTTGATGCCCGAGAACACATTGCGGCGCTCGTCACCGATGTCCAGGGTCAGCTGCAGCAGCTTGTCGGCGCCGGGCACGGCTTCGGCCTTGACGATCAGCGCCACGCGCAGGTCGACTGCGGCGAAGGTATCGAACTCGATCTCGGCCGACAGCGGGTCCTTGGCCAGTTCGCCATTGCCCGCCGGAGCAGCCTTGGCTTCGGCGGCCAGCAGGTCTTCCTTGCTGGCGGCGACCATGGCTTCGACCTTGGCCGGCTCGATGCGGCTCATCAGGGCCTTGAACGGGTTGAGCTGGTGGTTTTCCAGGCGCGACAGGTGGTCGTTCCAGGTCAGCGGGGCGACGTTGAGGAACGCCTCGGCGTCGGCTGCCAGCAGTGGCAGTACCGGCTTGAGGAAGATCACCAGCTGGCGGAACAGGTTGACGCCCTGGGCGCAGATGGCCTGCACTTCATCCTGCTTGCCTTCCTGTTTGGCCAGCGACCACGGCGCCTTGTCGGCGATCCAGGCGTTGGCGCGGTCGGCCAGGGCCATGATCTCGCGCATGGCGCGGCCGAAGTCGCGAGCCTCATAGGCCTCGGCGATCGACGGCGCGGCGGCGAGGAAGGCCTCGGTCAGCTCGGGCGCGGCATCGCCGGCAACCATCACACCGTCGTTGCCCTTGTGGATGAAGCCGGCGCAGCGGCTGGCGATGTTGACCACCTTGCCGACCAGGTCGGAGTTGACCTTCTGCACGAAGTCCTCGAGGTTCAGGTCGAGGTCGTCGACGCCGCGACCCAGCTTGGCGGCGTAGTAGTAGCGCAGGTATTCCGGCTGCAGGTGGTCGAGGTAGGTGCGCGCCTTGATGAAGGTGCCGCGCGATTTCGACATCTTCGCGCCGTTGACGGTCAGGTAGCCGTGCACGTTGACCGCGGTCGGCTTGCGCAGGCCCGCGCCTTCGAGCATGGCCGGCCAGAACAGGGCGTGGAAGTTGACGATGTCCTTGCCGATGAAGTGGTACAGCTCGGCCTTGGAGCCTTCGTTCCAGAACGCGTCGAAGTCCAGCTCCGGACGGCGCTCGCAGAGGTTCTTGAAGCTGGCCATGTAGCCGATCGGCGCGTCCAGCCAGACGTAGAAATACTTGCCCGGTTCGCCCGGGATCTCGAAGCCGAAGTACGGCGCGTCACGGGAGATATCCCACTCCTGCAGGCCCGAGTCCAGCCATTCGGCGAGCTTGTTGGCCACCGCGTCCTGCAGGGTGCCGCTGCGGGTCCACTGCTGCAGCATGGCCTGGAAGTCAGGCAGCTTGAAGAAGAAATGCTGCGAGTCGCGCAGCACCGGGGTGGCGCCGGAGATCGCCGACTTGGGGTTCTTCAGTTCGGTCGGGGCGTAGGTGGCGCCGCATTTCTCGCAGTTGTCGCCGTACTGGTCCTCAGCCGCGCACTTGGGGCAGGTGCCCTTGATGAAACGGTCGGCGAGGAACATGCCCTTCTCGGGATCGAAATACTGGGTGACCGAACGGGTGGCGATGTACCCGGCGTCGCGCAGGCGAGTGTAGATCAGGCTCGACAGTGCGCGGTTCTCCTCGCTGTGCGTGGAGTGGTAGTTATCGAAATCGACCAGGAAGTCGGCGAAGTCGGCGCTGTGCTCGGCCTGGACGTTGGCGATCAGCTGCTCCGGCGTGATGCCTTCCTTTTCCGCGCGCAGCATGATGGCCGAACCGTGGGCGTCGTCGGCGCAGACATAGATGCACTGGTTGCCGCGCAGCTTCTGGAAGCGCACCCACATGTCCGTCTGGATGTACTCCAGCATATGGCCAAGGTGGATCGATCCATTGGCATAGGGCAGGGCGCTGGTGACGAGAATCTGACGTGGCTCGGACATGGTGGCTCGGCTACTTATCTGGCTACGGGGTAAAAATGAGGGTGATCGGCCACTATAAAGGGCTGGCGAATTTATTTCACCCCAAGGACGCATCTGCTGACGATTGACGGGTTAGCATAGGCGCCTGTTCCGTATCCAGTTTGCCAATGGGAGCCTCCATGAGTGCCGTTACCCGTGCCGCCGTCGAAGGCGTGCTTCGCCAGTACACCGACCCCTACCTGAACCAGGATCCGGTCAGCGCCGGTTGCGTGCGCGCCATCGACATCCAGGGCGGGCAGGTCAGCGTGCAGTTGCAGCTGGGGTATGCCGCCGGCCTGTTCAAGGGCGGCTGGGCGCAGGTGCTGCAGACCGCCATCGGCAACCTTGATGGCGTCACTTCGGCCAGCGTCAGCATCGACTGCGTGATCGCCACCCACAAGGCCCAGGCCCAGGTGCCGGCGATGGCCAACGTGAAGAACATCGTCGCCGTGGCCTCGGGCAAGGGCGGGGTCGGCAAGTCGACCACCGCCGCCAACCTGGCCCTGGCCCTGGCCCGCGAAGGTGCCAGGGTGGGCATTCTCGATGCCGACATCTATGGCCCGAGCCAGGGGGTGATGTTCGGCATCGCCGAAGGCACCCGCCCGCAGGTGCGCGAGCAGAAGTGGTTCGTGCCGATCAAGGCCCATGGGGTCGAGGTCATGTCCATGGCGTTTCTCACCGACGACAACACGCCGATGGTCTGGCGTGGCCCGATGGTCTCGGGCGCATTGCTGCAACTGGTGACCCAGACCGCCTGGGACGACCTCGACTACCTGGTGATCGATATGCCGCCGGGCACCGGCGACATCCAGCTGACCCTGGCGCAGAAGGTGCCGGTGGCAGGCTCGGTGATCGTCACCACGCCCCAGGACCTGGCGTTGCTGGACGCGAAGAAAGGCGTGGAGATGTTCCGCAAGGTCAACATCCCGGTGCTGGGCGTGGTCGAGAACATGGCGGTGCATATCTGCTCCAACTGCGGCCATGCCGAGCACCTGTTCGGCGAAGGCGGTGGCGAGAAGCTGGCGGCGCAGTACGGTGTCGAGCTGCTGGCCTCGCTGCCGTTGTCGATGCTGATTCGCGAACAGGCCGACAGCGGCAAGCCGACCGCCATCGCCGAGCCGGAAAGCCAGATCGCCATGGTCTACCAGGAGCTGGCGCGGCAGGTGGGGGCGCGGATCGTGCTGCAGGAAGCGGCGGCGCCAGCGATGCCGAGCATTACCATCAGCGAAGACTGACCCGTTACCTGTAGGAGCGGCCTTGTGCCGCGAAAGGGGGGCGAAGCGCCCCCAGAATCTGTGTATCAAGCAGATATTGCCGGGGCCGCTCTGCGGCCCTTTCGCGGCACAAGGCCGCTCCTACAGGGAAATGCGCAAATCCAGCCTCTGTTTTGTTCAGGCACAAAAAAACCCGCCAATGGCGGGTTTTTTTTGAAAGCGAGGAAGCGAGATCGACTTAGGCGATCTGAACTTCTTCAGCCTGCATGCCTTTCTGGCCGCGGGTAGCGACGAAAGTAACAGCCTGGCCTTCTTTCAGGGTTTTGAAGCCGTCAGCTTGGATGGCTTTGAAGTGCACGAACAGGTCGTCGCCCGACTGAGGGGTGATGAAGCCGTAGCCCTTCTCATCGTTGAACCACTTGACAACACCGGATTGACGGTTGGACATTTTTCTGTCTCCTTGGACAAAGTTGATAACGGTCAGGAAACACCCTGACCGGGACTGAGCGCAAAGAGAGCAGAAAATTCAGCGATGGGCCGATCAGGATCGTGCATCAAACTAGAGATTCTCGGTGTCACGTGCAGCACAGTGGCGCCACCTTAACCCACTTTCCACGACCTGCCAATGGCCAAGAAGCGCTTTGATGAAATTCGGATCGACGGCCGGTGCAGGCCCCGTCCGGCGCGGGATAGGGCGAGGAAACTTTAACCCGGGCGCCGGGACCGGTAAGATGCACCTCTCGTTTTTTACCCCGCACTCTTCAGGACACCCCGCCATGAGCATCAAATCGGACAAGTGGATTCGCCGCATGGCGCAGGAACACGGCATGATCGAACCGTTCGTCGAGCGCCAGGTGCGCGGCGAGCAGGACAGCCGGGTCATTTCCTTCGGTGTCTCCAGCTACGGCTACGACGTGCGCTGTGCCGACGAATTCAAGGTTTTCACCAACATCAACTCGGCCACCGTCGATCCGAAGAACTTCGATGCCGGCAGCTTCGTCGACATCAAGAGTGACGTGTGCATCATCCCGCCGAACTCCTTCGCCCTGGCCCGCACCGTCGAGTACTTCCGCATCCCACGTGACGTGCTGACCATCTGCCTGGGCAAGAGCACCTATGCCCGTTGCGGCATCATCGTCAATGTCACGCCGCTCGAGCCCGAGTGGGAAGGCCATGTGACCCTGGAGTTCTCCAACACCACGACGCTGCCGGCGAAGATCTACGCCAACGAAGGCGTGGCACAGATGCTGTTCCTGCAGTCCGACGAGGCATGCGAAGTCTCGTACAAGGATCGTGGCGGCAAGTACCAGGGCCAGCGCGGCGTTACCCTGCCACGCACCTGAGCCGACAAAGCGCGGGAATTGTTTCCGCGCCCGGCACTCCAACGAGAATACAGTTTCGGCGCGCATGCCGTGCGCCGGGCCTCGTCAGGAGCCGCCGATGAAACTCGACCCCTCAATCAGTGCCAAGCTGGCCGTCCTGCAGCCGAACCAGATCGGATTGCTGGCCTGGTCGCTGATGGCCCACCCGCCGATCCACACACCGCTACCGATGCAGGCCGGTGGCGTGCCACACCAGCCCGATCCCGACACGCCGCAACCGCCGGAACCCGGCGAGCACCCGCCGATGGAGCCGGGCGAGCCGACCCTACCCGATGAGCCGCCTCCAGCCCCGGTGGCCTGATTTTTCTCAGTTGCCCAACAGGTAGCCGCTGCGACAGACCTGCTCGCCGGCCACATGGGCAACCACCATGCCCGCCGTGGCCATGCGCCGGATGCTGCGCGCATAGAGCAGCCCGGCCTGGGTATTGCGCAGGGGCGTGACCCGGTCGTTGAGCGGGTCGATGACCTCGGCGATCAGCTCACCGGCTTGCAGGTACTGGCCGGGCGCGGCGTGGAACACCAGCAGCCCGCCGAGCGGCGTCATGACCGGCTCAACCGCCGCCAGCGGCGTTGCCGGGTGAACCAATGCGGGCAACGGCGCCGGCTGGCCCTCGATGACCCCGGCATGGGTAAGGAAGTCGAGGATCGCCTGGCAGTCCCGGGTCGCCAGCGGGTGGCTGACATCGGCCTGGCCGCGCAGCTCGATGGTCACCGAGAAACTGCCCTGGGGGATCGGGAAGCGTTTGCCGAAGCGCTGCTGCAGCTGCCACCACACCAGGCTGAAACACTCATCGAACGACTGTCCGCCCGAATCGGTGGCCAGCAGGCTGGCCTGCACGCCCAGGTAACGGGCCAGCGGCTCGACCTGGGGCCAGGCCTCCGGCGTGGTGTACAGGTGCTCGACGGCCTCGAAGTCGCAATGCAGGTCGAGCACCATGTCGGCGTCGCAGGCCAGGCGTTGCAGGGTCAGGCGCTGCGACTGCAGCGGCGTGTGCGCGGGGTGGGCATCCAGGCCCCGGCGCAGGTATTCGCGTATCAGCGCCAGATTGTGCGCCGGATCCTGGGTGAGGTGCCCTTCGATCTGGTCGCCAATGCTGTCGGACAGGTCGACGAACCTGCGGTTGAAGTTCTCGCCGCTCTGCAGTTCGAAACGGCCCAGCGGCGCGTCCAGCAGCACCTGCTCCAGGCCCACCGGGTTGGCCACCGGCACCAGGATGATCTCCTTGTGCAACCGGCCCTGCTGCTCCATTTCCCCGAGTCGCTGCTTCAAGTGCCAGGCCACCAGCATGCCCGGCAGCTCGTCGGCGTGCAGCGAGGCCTGGATGTACACCTTGCCGGCGCCACGCGGGCCGAAGTGGAAGCTGTGCAGCTGGCGGGCGATACCCGGGACAGGGGAGAGCAGGTCGTGGGTCGAGTGGTGCATGGTGGTCCTGATGTCGTCAGCGTTGTAGGGCGAAGGCTGGGATCAAGGATAGAAGCATAACTTCGGGAGTGGCGCACTATTCAGATCGCGGGACCGAGGAGCACGGTACAGACACGGACTACCTGAAATGAAGAAATGCTGAACCTTCAGGTGTTGTTTACTGGGGCTTCATCGTAATGCGCAACAAATATGTTGTCCGCGATTGGCCACGCAACGAGGTGACTAAATGAATTTCGATTATCCGGTGAACGTGCACCGTGATGCAGGCAGTGTCTGGATCAGTTGCCCGGATATTCCCGAGATGGCCAGTGCGGGGGATACGCTCGATGAGGCGCTGTTCGATGCCGTGGATGGCCTGGAATCGGCGCTTTCACTGTACGTGGAGCGGCGGGTCGCCATTCCGTTGCCTACGTCATTGCAATCGGCCGAGGCCGTTGTCAGGTTGCCGGCGCTGACCGCAGCCAAGGCGGCCTTGTGGAACACCATGATCGCCCAGAATGTGACCAAGACTGAAATGGCCCGACGGCTTGGCGTTAACCGACCGCAGGTGGATCGCCTGGTCGACCTGCTGCATCGCTCCAAGATCGAACAGGTCGAGCATGCCTTGCATGTGTTGGGGCAGCGCATCGAACTTGCAGTGGTGGCTGCCTGAGAGGGCTCCGGGAGCTTACCTCCTGGCGAAGCTTCTATTGCGGTCCATCCAGGGCTACCGCGGATGGGCCGCAATAGGACTTATTTGCCAGGCACCAGCGTCAACCGCTGGCTGCCATAGGCACGGGCAAAGTTCTGTGGTTGCAGCGGCAGGCTAGTGAAGCGACCCTTGAACCAGGCATCGAGCCCGTCGCTGTAGTGGCGGCTGACCGGGTTGCCGGACTGGCCGTTGCTGGTCAGTACCTGCAGCGGTTCTGCCTGGCCGAAGTCGACGATCATCCGCGCCGAGGCCGGTAGCTGGGTGTCGAAGTTGCTCCCCCAGGCAAAGGGCGTCAGGGCCAGGGTGCTGAAGTCGCCGCCCGCCGCCAGGGGCGCGCGGTCGAGCTTGTCGCCCAGGCCGTGGTAGGCCGGTGCCGGCCAGCGGTACTGGTGCAGCTTGCCCCATTGCCAGGCGCGGCGATCGGCGCCGAGCTGGGCGGTGCCGGCATCTACTGCGGCGGCCAGGCTGCGGGCGAGGATGGTCGGCTTGTCTTCTTTCTGCGGCGTGCCGCGATCATCCCAGAACGGACTGTCGTCGCGCCCCAGCAGGTGATCGACCTGGGCGGAGTAGGACAGCTGGGCATTGCCGACGAAGGCCTGCCAGGCCGGGCTGGATTCCGGGCCCAGCTCGTCGAGGAAGGTCTGCCGGGTGACCGCCTGCAGGAACAGTTCATACAGCGCGGCATCGGCGGACACCTGGCTCAATCGGCCATCGAAGGCCTTGAGCCGGGCCAGGGCATCGCGGGCCTTGTCGCGCTGCGCGGCGGGCAGGGCATCGATGGCCTGCTTGAGCGGCTGGGCCATGCCGGGGGCGTCGAACATCTGCTTGAGCTTGTCGGCCAGCAGCGTCACCTGATCGTTCTGCAGCGCCATCAGGCTGCGGCTGTCATGACGACCGTTGCCGGCCAGCTGGGCCATGCGCTCGGCGCGCTCGGGGTAGTACCAACTGCTCGACAGCTGCATGCCATAGCCCTTGGGCAGGCTGCGCTGGTTGGCGTGACCGATGAAGCCGGCGGGCGGATCCTGGTCGTAGGGGTGCAGCATCGCGTCGGCGTAGCCGTCCCAGTCATAGCGCCCGTCCCAGCCCGGCGAGGGCAGCAGGCCCTGGCCTTCGCGGCGGTTGGGGTAGCGGCCACTGACCTGCCAGCCGATGTGCTGCGGCTCGGCGAACACGAAGTTCAGCGCCGCCGCAGTGACCTCGCGGGTGCTGTCGAAGGCGCGTTCTATGTTCTGCGCGCGGGTCAGGTCGAACAGCGCGTCGAGGCTGCGATCCTCCTTGAGCTGCGGCAGGTGCAGGGCCAGGGCCAGGCTGCCATGGCCCGGCAGCAGGGTGCCGTGACGGGTGTCGTACATCACCTCGCGCTGCGGGCGCTGGCCGCGGACGAAGAAGGTTTCGTTGCGTGCGCGGGCCTGCTGCCACTTGCCGTCGGCGAGGTAGCTCAGCTGGTTGCCCTGGCGGCGTACTTGCTCGAGGAACAGGTCCTGGTTGTCGGCCATCACCGCGCTGCTGCTCCAGGCCAGCTTGCCGTTGTAGCCGGCCAGCACGATCGGCAGGCCCGGCAGCGACAGGCCGGCGACCCGGTACTTGGTGGTGTGGATCTGCACCGGGCTCAGCGCCCAGGCGGCGCGGCTGTCGCTGGCCAGCAGACTATTGCCGCTGCGGCTGCGCTGGGGCGCCAGGGCCAGGTTGGCCGAGCCGGGGGCGCCCAGCAGGCCGAGATCGGCCAGTTGCTGGCCGGCGGCGGTGAGTGCGCCGAGCCCCGGCAGCTGGCTGGCCAGGTTCACGCCCTTGAGTTTGTCGACCTCGCCTTCGGCCAGTGGCTCGTCGGGGGCGCCGGGCAGCAGCCAGGCGAGCTTGTCGGCACCGACCTTCTGCGCCAGGGTCAGGGCCGACAGTTCCTCCTGCAGGTTCACCGACTGGCTGAAGGCGTAGAGACTGAAGATCAGCGCCGAGTCCTCCGGTTTCCAGTATTCCGGACGGTAGCCGCTGCGGGCGAGCTCGCCCGGCAGCTTATCGCGGTAGCGGAACAGGTAGGCGTTGACCCCGCGGGCGTACACCTCGAAGAAGCGCTTCAGGCGCGGCGAGGCGTCGGCATAGAGCTGGCCGGCGCTCTGCTTGAGGTTGGCGGCGCGCATCAGGCGATCCAACTCCAGGGCGTCGGCCCCGGCCAGCTCGGCCAGGCGCCCCTGGGCCAGCAGGCGCATGGCGACCATCTGCTCGATGCGATCCCCGGCATGCAGGTAGCCCAGGCTGAACAGTGCGTCGTGGAAGCTGCTGCTTTCGATCAGCGGCGCGCCCATCGCGTTGCGCCGAACCGAGACGTTCTGCGCCAGGCCCTTGAGCGGTTGCACGCCGGTCGTCGGCAGTACGCTGCCCTGGTGACCACCCATCTGGCAGCCGCCGAGCGCGAGCAGGCCAAGCAACGCGGCAGCACTGCCGAGGCGGAGAGGGAAGGGCGGAAGGACGGGGGCGGCCATGACTAGGCTCCTGCAGGGCGTGGCGGGGTTCTGAAAGGCGCTAAGGTAGTGAGCGCGCAGTCGCCGTGCAAGGTGCCGGGAAGCTTTATTTACCAGTGGTAGTGCTGGTACGTGCAGATCGCGGGTCAAGCCCGCTCCCACGACTATTTGCCGGGGAGTGCGCTTGACCCGCAATGGTCTGCGTCGACGTCGATCAGGCGCCGTGGCACTTCTTGAATTTCTTCTCGCTGCCGCACGGGCAAGGGTCGTTGCGGCCGACGTCCTTCAGGGCGTTGCGCACCGGCTCCTGGTGGCCGTGGTTGCAGTGCGGGCCGTGCACATGGCCATGGTCGTGGTCGTGGTGATGGTCGTGACCGTGGTTGCAGTCGGGGCCATGGACATGGGGTTGCTGGGTCATTGCGGGGTTACTCCGGTTGTAGATCGCCGGGGATTATCTCACCCCTTTGCGACAAGTGCAGGTCCCGATGGACGATCAGCCCGGTGGCCAGCTCGCCGCGCAGCTGGTATTGCAGTGGCTGGCCGCTCTTGAGCAGCTTCGCCAGGGGCTTGAGGTGCTGCCAGAGGTTGGTACGCACGGTGATCTTGAAGGTGCGCCGGGCCTGGCCGCCGACGCTACGCCACAGGCTTGCCTCGTCCTCGGCCAGGAGCAGGTCGCCCAGGCGCACCGAGTAGGCCAGGTGGCGGATGAACAGGCGGCCGTCGTTGGGGTTGTCGACCTGCAGGTGCAGGACAAACTCCTGCTGATGCAGGCGCATCTTCACAGGCTCCACCTCAAGCAGGTGCAGCTGTGGCTCGCGCCAGGTGTCGCCGCCCCAGCCGGCGCAGCCCGTCAGCCAGCCCAGCAGCAGGCAGAGTGTGAGCAGGCGGGCCAGGGGGCGCATGTTCAACTACCGAGGTAACTGGCGCAGCATTTCTTGAACTTCTGCCCGCTGGCGCAGGGGCAGGGATCGTTGCGACCGGCCTTGAGCGGCACGGTCGGGTCGATGAAGTACCAGCGTCCTGCATGCTGGACGAATGCCGAGCGCTCGCGGTGCCGGTGGTCGCCTTCCAGGTCGTGCCAGCGCGCGGTGAAGGTGACGAAGGCGTGTTCGGGTTGCCCGCCCAGTACCTCGGCGCTTTCCACCTCCAGCCCTAGCCAGGTGCTCTGCGCGCTCCACGCCGACATGGCCGTGCGATCAAGGTCGGCCTGCTGGGCCGGCAGGGTGGTGTCGACCAGGTAGTCCACCAGGCCCAGCACGTAGGCGCTGTAGCGCGAACGCATCAGGGCCTGGGCGTCCGGCGCCGGGGTGCCGCTGTGATAATGCCCGCAGCAGGCGTCGAGCAGGTTGCCGCTGCCGCAGGGGCAGATCGAGACACTCATCCAGTCACCACCAGTACTTGCCGAAGTTTTCAGGGTTGGCCCAGAACTTTGCATTGAGCCAGTCCGGGACCTGCTTGTAGTCATGCAGATCATAGGTGAACAGGCTCAGCACCTGTTCGTCGCGCTGGAATTTCTCGCTGGCCGAGAGTGCCAGTGAATAGAAGTCGGTGTCCTGCCAGCCGCAGGCGTTCAGATCCGCCAGCACCGCGACGCGGCTGGCATTGAGGTTGCGGATACCGCCCAGCAGCTCCAGGCCGGTGCGCTTGGGCAGGTGCTCCAGGCAGTCGACCAGTACCGCCAGATCGAAGCGTCGGGCCGCCTGTTCGGCGGGAAGCGGGCCGGGTGTGGCGACCTCGATCCGGGTCTCGGGATGGGCGGCGCTGAAGGCCTCCAGGGCCGGGAAGCGGCTGCCCACCAGCAGCAGGTGGCGCGGGGTGAAGCGATCGAGCAGGGCGGCCAGGGCCTGCTGCGGCGTGCGTTGTGAGAAAACCTCGGTCATTGCCATTCCTCGTTCAGGTCGCTCAAGACTAGCGGTCCCAGGCGATCGGGCAAAGAGGCGCGTCGCCACGTCGTGGCTTATTGCTGGCAGAGCGGTAATCGCCGGTCTTTACTCCCAGAGCATCGGTAATGCACCGATTCCCCCTAGGAGAAGCAACAAGATGAGCATAGTACGCACAGCGATACCCCTGGTTCTGCTCACCAGTGTGTTGACTGGTTGTGCAGGTTTGCAAAAAACCGACTGGCCGAAGTGTGCTGCCGTCGGGGGCGTGGGCGGCGCGGCCCTGGGCGCGATCGAAAGCTCCAGCTGGGCCGGCTGGGGCGCGTTGCTCGGTGGCGGTCTGGCGGCTGGCTATTGCTGGGCCCACGGTGATGGCGACGAGGACGGCGATGGCGTGCCGGACAGCCGCGACAAGTGCCCCGGCACCCCGCGAGGCGTGCAGGTCGATGCCAACGGTTGCCCGCCTGAGCCGGCGCCGGTGGTCGAGGAAGTGGTGGTGCAGAAGGAAGAAGTCATTGTCATCCGTGACGTGCGTTTCGAGTTCGACTCGGCGCGCCTGACTGCCACTGACAAGGAGCGCTTGAACACCATCGCGACACGCCTCAAGCAGGAAGCCCCGGGCGCCCGCCTGAGCGTTTCCGGCCACACTGACAGTGTCGGTTCCGACAGCTACAACCAGAAGCTGTCCGAGCGTCGTGCCCAGTCCGTGACCAACTACCTGGTCGAAAGCGGTGTACCGCGTGCGAGCTTTGTCTCGGTGGTGGGCGCTGGCGAGACTCAGCCTGTGGCCGATAACGCCACCGCCGACGGCCGTGCCATGAACCGCCGCACCGAGATCAAGATCCAGCGTTGAGTGCCGTGCGCCCGCGCCTTGAGAAGTGGCGCGGGCGCGTCTTTACTCCTGTGTGACCGGTAGCGGCCGGTGACACAGGAGCAATCACCATGCGTGTTTTGTCGAAAGCGGCACTGCCGTTGCTGGTGGCCACAAGCCTGCTTACAGGCTGCGCCACCCACAGCGATGGCAGCGCGCCCCTCAATCAAAGGACCTGGCCCATCTGCAGCCTGCTTGGCGGACTGGTCGGCGGCGGCCTGGGCGCCATCGAGAGTTCCACCTGGGCGGCTGGTGCCGGTGTTGCCGGTGCGATTGCCGGTGGCCTGATCTGCTATGCCCAGGATGGCGACGAGGATGGCGATGGCGTATTCGACCGCCGCGACCGCTGCCCGGATACTCCGGCAGGCACCCAGGTCAATCACATGGGCTGCCCGTTGCCGCAGTATCCGGCATCGGCGCCACCACCTGAGCCGGCGGCAACCCCGGAGGTGATCACCCTCGATGACCAGGGCCAGGTGCTGTTCGCCTTCGACTCCGCCGAGCTGACCCAGGGCGCCCAGCAGCGCCTGCAAGGTTTGTTGCCCAAGCTCAACGAGCCCGGCGTGGCCAGTGTCAAGGTTCTCGGTTTCACCGACAGCGTGGGTTCGGACGCCTACAACCAGCGCTTGTCCGAGCGCCGCGCCAGCGGTGTTGCCGAGTACCTGATCAGCCAGGGGCTGGCGCCGAACAAGGTGACCAGCCAGGGTCGCGGAGAGAGCGAGCCGGTGGCCGACAACGACACCGACGAGGGCCGCTCGCGCAACCGTCGGGTGGAACTGCACCTGAACTGACCCCTCTGGCGCATACCTCGGCAGTAGGGTTACTGTTGTTGGCGCGGTCCGCTCGAACGGGCCGCGCCGACATAACAACAATCCATGGGGGCCGGACATGAAGTTCATCCTGGGCCTGGGCAAGGCTCTGACGGTGGCGTTCTGGGGCGTGGTGCTGTTCAACCTGTTCATGCCGCAGCCGTTGCCGCTCAATCTGCTGATCAATGCCGCGGGTATCGTCCTGCTGTCGCTGCATGCGCTGGAGGTGCTGTTCTTCAATGGCAGCCTGCGCGGGCGCAGCCATCGCTGGTTCGACCGCCTGCAGATCCTGCTGACCGGTATCTTCCATGTCATGTCCATCCCCCGTCCGCAGGAGGCGTCGAGCCATGCGTAAATTGATGTTGCTGGCCGCACTGGCCAGCCCCCTGGTCCAGGCCGAAAGCCTGGAGGTCGCCGCCCATTCGATGCTGCGTCTGCCCAACAAGGCGGCCAGCGTGCACCTGGAGCAGTTGCGGGTGGCCGACTCGGCGACGTTGCTGCTGCCGGCCACGCTTACCGAACTGAAGATCGACCGGCTCGAGCTGGGGCGTGATGCGCGGATCGCCATTGCGCCGGCCGAGCGGGACCTGAGTATCGAGGCATTGAGTGCCTACCTGGGCGAAGGCAGCGAGTTCAGCGCGCCCGGGGCGCCCGGGACCTACGAGCGTGCTGCGCGGCCGGGGCGTAACCTGGATCTGCGGTTGCAGGCGCTGGAGGCGGATCGGCTGTCGATCGACGCCCGGGGCGGGGCTGGGGCGCCTGGGTATGTCGGGCTCGATGGGGCCAATGGCAAGCCCGGGGGGTGTACCTGGGGGCAGGCCAGCCGTGGGGCCAATGGTGATGATGGGGGCAATGGGCATGATGGTGCTGCCGGTGGGCGGGTTCGTCTGGCGGTGCCTGAAGGGTTTGCGCAGGAGCGGATTGTGGTGCGGCTTGATGGTGGGGCGCCGGGGAAGGCGGGGGCTGCTGGGAAGGCTGGTTTGGGTGGGGCCAGTAAGGGGTGTCTGGTTTATCGGACTGATGCTGGGGGGAATGGGCGGCCTGGGCAGGCCGGGCAGCCTGGGTTGGCTGGGGGCTCGGGGGAGTTGATTCTTCAGCGGCTTTGAGTTTTCTGGGTTAGTGTTGTTTGGTTGTTTGGTTGTTTGGTTGTTTGGTTGTTTGGTTGTTTGGTTGTTTGGTTGTTTTGGTTGGTGTTGAGAGTTGTATGTGCATTCATTTGCGATGTTGACGCTTATTCACCTTTCCGCCCTTACGGCGGGTAACTTTTTGAAGGATCAAAAAGTCACCAAAAAATCCTCGCTCCATTCATCCGGCCCTACGCTTCGCTCCGGGTTCCCTCACTCCGGCCTTGCTCCCGGGAGGACCGCGCTGCAGGGCCCATCCTGGGCCCCAGCGCTTGACGGGCATCCATGCCCGTCACCTCCCTCCGCAAGGCCTGCGTTCGGCCTCCTGAAGTCGCGAAGTTACGGGCGGCGCCTGAACTAGCGCAGCTGTCGCTAGTTGAAATTTAATTAATCTCTCGATCGCATCGCGGGGCAAGCCCGCTCCCACGCAATAGTCGCCGTTATATATAACCCTGTAGGAGCGGGCTTGCCCCGCGAATGGGCCGGAACAGCCAATATATAAATAACTGTAAAACAAATAACTTCGCATCTCTTGCTCTTGCTCTTGCTCTTGCTCTTGCTTCTAAACGCGCAATAGTCCAGGCGCCGCCAATTGCGACTTCAGGAGGCCGAGCGGAGTTCTTGCGGAGGGAGGTGACGGCCATGGATGGCCGTCAAGCGCTGCGCCCCAGGATGGGGCGTTCAGCGCGGTCCTCCCGGGAGCAAGAACGGAGCGAGGGAACCCCGGAGCGAAGCGCAGGGGCCGGATGAACGGAGCGGAACGGTTTTGCCTACTTTTCCCTAGAGAAAAGTAGGTCGCCGTAAAGGCGAAAAGGTGACTAAGTGTCGACATCGCCTACGAATGTGCTTACAAAAACCAAAACAATCATCTTTGAAGCCGAAGCCGAAGCCGAAGCCGAAGCCGAAGCCGAAGCCGAAGCCGAAGCCGAAGCCGAAGCCCTCAAACCAAAATCCGCGAGCTAGCCACCCCGACCACCACCACCCCAATAAACAAATTAACCCCCACCAACCGCCGAATCCGCCCCAGCACCCCAGCCCCCGAAGCCCAATCCCCAGCCTCCACCGCCGCCCGCAGTTCAGGCAACAACAAAGACTGAACCCGCATGAACAACGCAAACATGACAATCCCCCCGCCAATCATCACCTGCACGTAACGAGGCGCGGTCTCGAACCCGGCAAACCGCAGGTGAATCATCCCGACCCCGCTGACAGCCAACACCGCCACCGCCAGCCAGACCCATCTGAAGAACCGCTGGAAAACCTCCACCCACAACCGCAGCCGCGCAGGCCCCTCCAGCGCGGCAACCGTTGCCGGCCGCAGCACCAGCCAGGCGAAGAACATCCCCCCGACCCAGACGAGGGCAGCCAGGACATGCAAGGTGTAGGGCAGGGCAAAGGCAAGCATCCGGATCTCCATGCGGCACAAAGGTCAATAGCGGGGTATGATAGCCGGCCCATGCGAAACACTGAAAATATATCCAGCCCTCCGGGCGCCTGCAGACCATGATCAGCAACGAACTCAAAGCCACCATCCAGGGCGCCTACTCGCGTTTCCTCGAAGCCAAAAGCCTCAAGCCACGCTACGGTCAGCGCCTGATGATCGCCGAAGTGGCCAAGGTGCTCGGCGACATCGCCTGCGACGACGACGGCCGCCGTGCCGGTGAGCCCGCCGTGGTGGCCGTCGAGGCCGGCACCGGTACCGGCAAGACCGTCGCCTACAGCCTGGCCGCAATCCCCGCCGCCAAGGCCGCCGGCAAGCGCCTGGTGATCGCCACCGCGACCGTGGCCCTGCAGGAGCAGATCGTCTTCAAGGACCTGCCCGACCTGATGCGCAACAGCGGGCTGAACTTCAGCTTCGCCCTGGCCAAGGGGCGCGGGCGCTACCTGTGCCTGTCCAAGCTCGACGTCCTGTTGCAGGAAGGCCATGCCCAGTCGGCCACCGCCCAGCTGTTCGAGGAGGAAGGCTTTCGCATCGAGGTCGACGAGCGCAGCCAGAAGCTGTTCAACAGCATGATCGAGAAGCTCGCCGGCAACCGCTGGGACGGTGACCGCGACAGCTGGTCGGAGGCTGTCGAAGACCAGGACTGGGCTCGCCTGACCACCGACCATGGCCAGTGCACCGGCCGGCATTGCCCGAACTTCCAGCAGTGCGTGTTCTACAAGGCCCGTGAAGGCATGGGCAAGGTCGACGTGATCGTCACCAACCACGACATGGTCCTGGCCGACCTGGCCCTGGGCGGTGGCGCCGTGCTGCCCGATCCGCGCGACACCATGTACGTGTTCGACGAAGGCCACCACCTGCCCGACAAGGCCATCGGCCACTTCGCCCATTATTCGCGCCTGCGCTCCACCGCCGACTGGCTGGAGCAGACCGCCAAGAACCTGACCAAGCTGCTGGCCCAGCATCCGTTGCCGGGCGACCTTGGCAAGTACATCGAGCAGGTTCCGGAGCTGGCGCGTGAGGTCCGCACCCAGCAGCAGTTCATGTTCACCCTCTGTGAGCAGGTGGCGGATTTCCGCGCCGGCGAGGACATGGAAGGCCGCGACCGCCCGCGCTACCGTTTCGAAGGTGGCGTGGTGCCGGAGCAGATCCGCGAAGTCGGCATCGAGCTCAAGAAAGGCTTCGCCCGCCTCAACGACTTGTTCACCCGCCTGGCCGACCTGCTCAAGGAAGGCATGGACGGCGAGAACAACATCGGGATTGCCAGCCACCAGGCCGAGGAGTGGTACCCGCTGTTCGGCAGCCTGGTGACCCGCGCCCAGGGTAACTGGGAACTGTGGACCGCCTTCACCGCCGAAGACCCGGAAGACAATCCGCCCATGGCCCGCTGGCTGACCTTGGCCGAAAGCGGCGCGCTGTTCGACATCGAGGTCAATGCAAGCCCCATCCTGGCCGCCGAGATGCTGCGCAAGAGCCTGTGGAACGTCGCTTATGGCGCCTTGGTGACTTCGGCGACGCTCACTGCCCTGGGCAAATTCGACCGTTTCCGCATGCGTTCGGGCCTGCCCCGCGACGCGGTGCAGTGCGTGGTGCCCAGTCCGTTCGTGCATGGCGACGCCGGCCTGCTGCGGGTGCCGGACCTGGGCGCCGACCCGCGGGACGCAACGGCCCATACAGCGGCGATCATCCGCGAGCTGCCGGGCATCGTCGAGGACGCGCGTGGCGCACTGGTGCTGTTCTCCTCGCGCAAGCAGATGCAGGACGTGTTCGATGGCCTGGACCGCGACTGGCGCAAGCTGGTGCTGATCCAGGGCAACCTGTCCAAGCAGGAGACCCTGAACAAGCACAAGGCGCGGGTCGACGACGGCCAGCACAGCGTGCTGTTCGGCCTGGCCAGTTTCGCCGAGGGTGTCGACCTGCCGGGTGCCTACTGCGAGCACGTGGTGATCGCCAAGATCCCCTTCGCCGTGCCGGATGATCCGGTCGAGGCCGCGTTGGCCGAGTGGATCGAGGCCCGTGGCGGCAACCCGTTCATGGAAATCGCCGTACCCGACGCCTCGCTGCGCCTGATCCAGGCCTGCGGACGGCTGCTGCGCACCGAGCAGGACCGAGGCGTCATCACCTTGCTCGACCGCCGTCTGGTCACGCAGCGCTACGGCAAGGCTATCCTCAATGCGCTGCCACCGTTCCGACGGGAAATCGGCTGAGCGTCGGAGCAAGACGCACATCCCGTTGTCCATTACTCGATTGTGAGCCCATGACGGGCTCCGAAGGAGAGTCACCGCCCTATGATCCGCCGCACCCTGCCTGTCGTGTTCTCCCTGTTGTTCAGTGCGCCCTTGCTGGCCGGGCAACAGACGCTGTTCAGTTTCGTGCGCCCGGCCTCGGTGGTGAATGTCGTCACCCAGGACGCCAGCCTGCCGCAGTACAACGCGGAACAGACAGCCGAAGGCGAAGTGTTGCGGCGGGTGGTGTTCAACCCGGTGGCGCAGCCGACCCTGCGCCTCGCACCGCAAGGCGGAGCGTGGGACTGGAGCACCGGCCAGGCACTGACCCTGCGCCTGCAGAGCGGGATGGACTGGGCGCTGACCGTCGATGTGACGGTGCAAAGCAGCGACGGGCGCACCCTCACCAGCCGTATCGACCTGCCGGCTGGGCCCGCACAGACCGTGATGATTCCGCTCAAGGCCAGTTCACCATTGAGCCGGGGCATGCGCGCCGGGCCTCCGATGCCCTGGACTTTCGAAGGACAGCGCCTGCTGCTCACCAGCAGCGAAGGTGCGGTGGACCTGGCGCAGGTCACTTCGGTCAGCCTGAGCATTCCCGGCCCCAAGGTTGCCCAGAGCCTGCTGATCGAGAAAGTCGGTCTGCAGGATGACGACCAGGCGTTCAAGGCCGCCTACAGCGAATTGATCGATGCCTATGGGCAATCGACCCGTGGCCGCTGGCCGGAGAAGATCGTCAGCGATGAACAGCTCAAGGCCGCCGACAACCGCGAACAGGCACAGCTCAAGACCTGGCTGGCCGAGCGCGACAAGCTCAAGCTGGACACCTACGGCGGCCTGCTCGCGGGGCCGGCGTTCGAAGCCAAGGGCTTCTTCCGTACCGAGAAACGCGACGGGCGCTGGTACCTGGTGACGCCGGACGGGCATCCGTTCTATTCGCTTGGCGTCAATGCCGTTGCCGCCGATGGCGGGCGCACCTATGTCGCCGGCCGCGAAGGCATGTTCAAGAGCTTGCCAGGCGAGGGCGAAGCCATGAACGCCTTCTACGGCGAGGGCAATAACGACGACGGTAATACCTCGTCCCAGGGCCGGGGCTTCAAGCAAGGGCGCTGGTTCGATTTCTATGCGGCCAACCTGCAGCGCACCTACGGCAAGCCTTGCCCACAGGATGGCACGGCCTGCCCGGTGCCGGCCTTGGACGCCCAACGCTGGCAGGCCCACACCCTGGACCGCCTGCAGGCCTGGGGCTTCAACACCCTCGGCAACTGGAGCGACCCGGCGCTCGCTCAAGCCAAGCGCCTGCCGTTTACCTTGCCATTGTCGATTGTCGGT
Organism: Pseudomonas sp. RtIB026; assembly: GCF_016861355.2. Classification (NCBI taxonomy): domain Bacteria; kingdom Pseudomonadati; phylum Pseudomonadota; class Gammaproteobacteria; order Pseudomonadales; family Pseudomonadaceae; genus Pseudomonas; species Pseudomonas sp. RtIB026. Next base: position 2,086,793 of record NZ_AP023348.2, read on the forward strand.
GATTACGCCAGCATCAGCACCGGCATGGATTGGTGGGGTCGCATGCCCGACCCGTTCGACCCGCGCTTCGCCATGGCCACCGAGCGCGCCGTGGCCATCGCCGCCCGGGATCACCGCGACGACCCCTGGCTGATCGGTTACTTCGCCGACAACGAACTGGCCTGGGCCGCCCCCGGCGACGACCCCAAGGCACGCTACGGCCTGGCCTATGGCACCTTGCGCCTGACCACCGATGTGCCGGCCAAGCGTGCCTTCCTCAAGCAGTTGCGCGACAAATACCGCAACCAGCAAGGGTTGTCGAAGGCCTGGGGGATCGAGCTGACCGCCTGGGAGTTGATGGAAGACCCAGGGTTCGAGGCGCCATTGCCCAATCCGGAGCACCCGGAAATCGAGCGCGACTACCAGTATTTCCAGCAGGTGTTTGCCGAAACCTATTTCAAGACCATTTCCGATGCCCTGAAATGGCATGCGCCCAACCATCTGCTGCTGGGCGGGCGCTATGCGGTCAGCACGCCCGAGGCGGTGCAGGCCTGCGCCAGGTTCTGCGATGTGCTGAGCTTCAACTTCTATACCTTGAAGCCAGATGACGGCTATGACTTCGTCCGTTTGGCCGAGCTGGACAAGCCGGTGCTGGTCTCGGAGTTCCAGTTCGGCTCCCGCGATCGCGGTCCGTTCTGGCCCGGCCCGCTTGAAGTGGCCCGCGAGGAGGATCGGGGCCCGGCCTATGCCAACTTCCTCAAGGCCGCCATGGCCCAACCGATGATCGTCGGCGCGCACTGGTTCCAGTATCTCGACCAACCGGCCAGCGGCAGGCTGCTGGATGGCGAAAACGGCCACCTGGGCCTGGTGGCCATTACCGACGTGAGCTACCCGGGCTTCGTCGAAACCGTGCGCCGGAGCAACCTGCAGAGCCTCACGCAGCTACGCACCGAACTGGACAAGCCCGCCCCCAAAAAATGAGCGCTGTCCCTGGGAGCGCTTTCATGGGAGCGGGCTTGCCCCGCGATAGCGTTCCATCAGGGAACAAGGACGCCCCTGACAACCACCCAGCCATATCCAGTTTGCAAATCGCCCAACTACTGAAACAATGCACCCCTTTGCAAGCCAGGTCGTACAGAGAGGTAGTCGGGTGCAGATCCAGGGTCACTATGAGCTGAAGTTCGAGGCGGTGCGCGATGCCTTCGCCGCGTTGTTCGAGGATCCCCAGGAACGTGGTGCCGCATTGTGCATCCAGGTTGGCGGCGAGACCGTGGTCGACCTGTGGGCCGGCAGCGCCGACAAGGACGGCCGCGAGGCCTGGCACAGCGATACCATCGCCAACCTGTTCTCCTGCACCAAGACCTTCACCGCCGTCACCGCCCTGCAACTGGTGGGCGAGGGCAAGCTGGCCCTCGATGCGCCGGTGGCACGCTACTGGCCGGAGTTCGCCCAGGCCGGCAAGGAGCAGGTCACCCTGCGCCAGCTGCTCAGCCATCGCGCCGGCCTGCCGGCCATCCGTGAGCTGCTGCCAGCCGAGGCGCTGTACGACTGGCAGACCATGGTCGATGCCCTGGCCGCCGAAGCGCCCTGGTGGGCGCCCGGCAGCGAACACGGTTATGCGGCGATCACCTATGGCTGGCTGATCGGTGAGCTGATCCGCCGCGCCGACGGTCGCGGCCCCGGCGACTCGATCGTGGCCCGAACCGCCCGGCCATTGGGGCTGGATTTCCATGTTGGCCTGGCGGACGACGAATTCCACCGCGTGGCGCATATCGCCCGCGGCAAGGGTAACCCCGGCGATGCCGCGGCCCAGCGCCTGCTGCAGGTCACCCTGCGCGAACCCGAGGCCCTGCCCACCCGGGCCTTCACCAACCCGCCGGCGATCCTCACCAGCACCAACAAGCCCGAATGGCGGCGCATGCAGCAGCCGGCGGCCAATGGCCACGGCAACGCCCGCAGCCTGGCGGGCTTCTATGCCGGCCTGCTCGACGGCAGCCTGCTGGAGTCCGAACTGCTTGACGAACTCACCCGCGAGCACAGCCTCGGCCAGGACCGCACCCTGTTGACCCAGACCCGCTTCGGCCTGGGCTGCATGCTCGACCAGCCGGAGCTGGCCAACGCCACCTTCGGCCTTGGCGCACGGGCGTTCGGCCATCCCGGTGCGGGCGGCTCGGTCGGTTTTGCCGATCCCGAACACGACGTGGCCTTTGGCTTCGTCACCAATACCCTGGGCCCCTACGTGCTGATGGACCCGCGCGCCCAACGCCTGGTGCGGGTCCTTGGCAGTTGCCTTTGATCGGGTAACGCGGGTATTGCCCGGACCCTTTGACTATCCTCAATGCCAACGCCTGACGCGTATGGGCAAAATTTCTTTCTATTTCATGGTGTATCGCTGATGTCTTCACATAAAACCTTAGCACTCGCCCTGTGCCTGGCCATGACCGGCTGCGCCAGCCATTCCCAGGACGCCGCCAAGGACAGTGGCTTGAACTGGTGGCCCTTCGGCACCGACAAGGTCGCCGACAAGGAAGTGAAGGAGGCCGTCGTCGAAAACGTCGCCAAGGCTGATGCCAAGTCCGAAAGCGCCAGCCGCTGGTGGTGGCCGTTCGGTAGCGATGAGAAAAAGGACAAGGTCGCGGCGGTGCCGAAGATCGACCAGAAGGCCACCCAGGCCTGGCTCGACCAGTACGAGCCGAAGGTCCGCGAGGCGATCAAGGGCAGCAAGTTTGAACTCGAACGCCGTGAAGATGTGCTGGCGGTAACCATTCCGGTGGACAGCTCCTACAACCCGGACCGTCCGAACATGCTGCTGCCGGTCACCCTCGGCCCGATCACCCAGGTGGCCAAGGCCATCGAGACCGACACCAAGACCGCCGTGCTGGTGCTTGGCCACGCCGACAGCAGCGGCGCCACCGCCGCCAACCAGAAGCTCAGCCTCGAGCGCGCTGCTTCGGTGTCGGCGATCTTCCGTCTCAGCGGCCTGCAGCGTGACCGCCTGATGCTCAAGGGCATGGGCTCGGTGATGCCGCGCGCCGCCAACGACAGCGCAGAGGGCCGCGCCCTGAACCGCCGCGTCGAGCTGCTGCTGACCCCGCAGAACACCATGATCGCGCTGCTGGCCAAGTACCAGCAGGCCGCCCCGGCGCCAGCCCCGGCGGCAATGGTCGCCACCCAGGACGCCAAGGCCCCGGCGGCCAAGCCAGCCGCCAAGGCCGCTGCCAAGCCAGCCGCGAAAAAGCCGGCCGCCAAGGCCAAGGCGCCTGCCAAGGCCAGCACCGCCGCGAAGAAGAAAGCCGCTCCGGCCAAGCCCGCCGCGAAGAAGGCCGCCACCGACAAGAAAGTCGCCGCCAACAGCCCTGCGAAGACCAACTGATCGTCAAGGAAACGCAGTCATGACCCAATCCCTGGCCGATATGCGCCGCGACTACACCCGTGATGGCCTGGCTGAAGCCCAGGCCCCGGGGGAGCCGTTCGCGCTGTTCCACCACTGGTTCGCCGATGCGCTGAAGACCGAGCAGCTGCCGGTGGAAGCCAACGCCATGACCCTGGCGACCGTCGACGCCGATGGCCGTCCGCATTGCCGGGTGCTGTTGCTCAAGGCCCTCGATGCCCGAGGGTTCACGTTCTTCACCAACTATGAAAGCGCCAAGGGCCAGCACATCGCGGCGAACCCGTTCGCGGCCATGACTTTCTTCTGGCCGGCGCTGGAGCGTCAGGTGCGGATCGAAGGGCGGGTGGAAAAGGTCACGGCCAAGGAGTCGGATGACTACTACCAGGTACGTCCTTTAGGCAGCCGCCTGGGCGCCTGGGCGTCGCCGCAGAGCCGGGTGATTGCCGACCGCGAGGAACTGGAAGGGCTGGTCAAGGCCACCGAGGCGCGCTTTTCCGACACCCAACCGCATTGCCCGGAACACTGGGGCGGCTACCGCCTGGTGCCGGAGCGTGTCGAGTTCTGGCAGGGGCGTGCCAGTCGTCTGCACGACCGGCTGAACTTCCGGTTGGTCGATGGCCAGTGGCTGCGCGAGCGTTTGGCGCCCTGACATCTGGGGCCGCTGCGCGGCCCATCGCGGCACAAGGCCGCTCCTACAGGGATCGCGTAACCCCTGTAGGAGCGGCCTTGTGCCGCGATGGGCTGCAAAGCAGCCCCAGCATTACCGATACCCCGCCGCCTCCCGCTCCAGCCACGCCGCCAACTCCTTGCGCCGCACCTTCTCCACCCGTGCCCGCTCCAGCAGCTTGAGCATGAAATCCCGCTTCGCCGGATCCTCCCCGGCCAGTGACAGCGCCAGGTCCCGGTCCATCCAGCGACGCATGCGCACATACAGCCACCCGTGAAAATACAGGCCGGCGATCGTCACCACGACGACGATGAAGTAATCCATGGCTATCCTTGGTCGAACGTAAAAGCCCGCCACACAGTCGGCGCAGGCTGTACCTGGGCTGAATGAAAACAATTTTATAACGTTTGCGCCGTGACACTTGTCAAGGCGCGGAGTCTAATGGACACCTGTCTTATGGAGATTGACCCATGCGTAAATCCGCTTTGCTGCTGGCCAGCTTCACCACCGTGTCGCTGCTGCTGGGCGGCTGCCAGTCGTCGCTGACCGGCGACAGCTACTCCCGTGATGAGGCCCGCCGCGTGCAGACCGTGCGCATGGGTACCATCGAATCCCTGCGTCCGGTGAAGATCGAAGGCACCAAGACCCCGATCGGTGGTGGTGCTGGCGCCATCGTCGGTGGCGTCGCCGGCAGCGCCATCGGTGGCGGCCGTGGCAGCGTCGTGGCTGCGGTGATCGGTGCCGTGGCCGGTGGTCTGGCCGGCTCTGCCGCCGAAGAAGGCCTGACCCGCACCCAGGGGGTCGAGATCACCGTGCGTGAAGACGATGGCAGCATGCGCGCCTATGTGCAGCAAGTGCAGCAGAACGAGGTTTTCCGCGTGGGCGAACGTGTGCGCATCATGACCGTCGATGGCACCAGCCGCGTCACTCACTGATTCCGGCTCATATAAAGAAACCCCGAACGGGCCAGGCCTGTTCGGGGTTTTCTTTTACCTGTAGCCGCGATGCGATTACAGGCCGAGCATGTCCCGCGCCACCGCCTCGGCGATACGGATGCCATCCACGCCGGCGGAGAGAATGCCGCCAGCGTAGCCCGCACCTTCGCCGGCCGGGAACAGGCCCTTGAGGTTGAGGCTCTGCAAGCTGGCATCACGGGTGATGCGCAGCGGCGACGAGGTGCGGGTCTCGATGCCGGTCAGCACCGCGTCGTGCAGGTTGTAGCCCTTGATCTGGCGGTCGAAGGCCGGCAGCGCCTCACGGATTGCCTCGATGGCGAAGTCCGGCAGGCTCGGGGCCAGGTCGCCCAGGGTCACGCCCGGCTTGTAGGACGGCTCGACGCTGCCCAGTGCGGTGGACGGACGGCCGGCGACAAAGTCACCCACCAGCTGCGCCGGTGCCTGGTAGTTGCTGCCGCCCATCACGTAGGCATGGGCCTCCAGGCGCTCCTGCAGCTCGATGCCGGCCAGCGGGCCGCCCGGGTAGTCGCGCTCGGGGTCGATACCGACGACGATGCCGGAGTTGGCGTTGCGCTCATTGCGTGAGTATTGGCTCATGCCGTTGGTGACCACGCGCCCCGGTTCGCTGGTGGCGGCGACCACGGTGCCGCCCGGGCACATGCAGAAGCTGTAGACCGAACGGCCGTTCTTGGCGTGGTGCACCAGCTTGTAGTCGGCGGCGCCGAGTTTCGGGTGGCCGGCGTACTTGCCCAGGCGCGCCTTGTCGATCAGCGACTGCGGGTGTTCGATACGGAAACCGACCGAGAACGGCTTGGCCTCCATGAACACGCCCTTGGCGTGGAGCATGCGGAAGGTGTCGCGGGCGCTGTGGCCCAGGGCAAGGACCACATGGCGCGAGTGCAGCTGTTCGCCGCTTTGCAGTACCACGCCTGTGAGCTGCTCGCCGTCCACCAGCAGGTCGGTGACCTTCTGCTCGAAGCGCACCTCACCGCCCAGGGTGATGATTTCCTCGCGCATCTTCTCGACCATGCTGGTCAGGCGGAAGGTGCCGATGTGCGGCTTGTTGATGTAGAGGATTTCGTCCGGGGCACCGGCCTTGACGAACTCTTCCAGCACTTTGCGACCGTGGTGGTTCGGGTCCTTGATCTGGCTGTACAGCTTGCCGTCGGAGAAGGTACCGGCGCCGCCTTCGCCGAACTGCACATTGGACTCGGGATTGAGCACGCTCTTGCGCCACAGGCCCCAGGTGTCCTTGGTGCGCTGGCGCACTTCCTTGCCGCGCTCGAGCACGATCGGCTTGAAGCCCATCTGCGCCAGCAGCAGCCCGGCGAAGATACCGCAGGGGCCGAAGCCGACCACGATCGGGCGCGCAGGCAGGTCGGCGGGGGCCTGGCCGACAAACTTGTAGCTGACGTCCGGGGCCACGCCGATCTTGCCGTCGCCTTCGAAGCGGCGCAGCAGTTCGTCTTCGTTGCTGGTTTCAAGGTCGATGGTGTAGATGAACAGCAGCTCGCTGTTCTTCTTGCGCGCATCGTAGCTGCGCTTGAACAGGGTGAAGCCGAGCAGTTGCTCATCGCTGATGCCCAGGCGCTGGACGATGGCGGCGCGCAATTCGTCGTCGGAGTGGTCCAGGGGCAGCTTCAGTTCGGTGATTCGTAGCATGGCAGGGTCCAGTATCCCGGCCATGGGCGGCCGGCGGCTTTACACAAACCGCCAAGTATAAGCTGTTAGCCGCCCCGACAGGCAGGATAAAAGCGCCTGGTGATCAGAGGTCGCGGGCGCCGCCGTAGTAGGCGCAGCCCTGCAGGGTCTTGCCGTCGATGCGCAGTTCGGCCTTGAGGTGGCGGATGGCCCCGGTGGCGCCGTCGACGCAGCGTTGCGGCGCGACCCACAGCTCGACGCGCTGGCCATTGGCCTCGCTGGACAGGCTCAGGCCGCCGCCGGGCATTGCCTCTTCCAGGTAAGGCAGCGCCAGCGGATCCTGGCCGATGCGGTTGAGCACCATGCCCTTGCCGCTGGCCTTGATGTCCCAGTCCGGTTCGTGGCCGCCGGCACGCAGGGTCAGTTGCCTGAAGTTCGGGTCTTCGCAGCCGGAATATTCGGAGGTTTCGAGGCGGTACAGGCGGGTCACGTCAAGCTGGCCGTCGCTGCCGGCCTGCTTGCTGCCGGTCATGCGCGCGCGGACGTCGGCAAACAGCTTGTCACCGGCGTCGTCGGCCAGGTTGGCGGCTTCCTGCAGGATGCCGGTGGCGGCGGCGTCGTTGACGATGAAGCGGCGGCTTTCGCTGCAGGGCTTGAACAGCAGATGACCGCCGGCCGCGCTCAGTTCGCCTTGCATGCGGGTGGTGCCCAGGTTCGGGTCTACCGGTTTTTCGGCCAGCATCTGGCAGCCGGTGAACAGCGGCAGCAAGGCGGTGAGCAGCAGGGAAGGGGTGAGGCGCATGGGGCGGGCTCCGGGAGACTTTGCAGAATAACGGGCCACGGTACCGAGGCTGGGCGCTGATCACAAGTGGACCGTGTGTCGGCCCTTTCGCGGGTAAACCCGCTCCCACAGGTTCACCACCACCCTTGTATGCAGTGATGTACCTGTGGGAGCGGGCTTGCCCGCGAAGAGGCCGGCATAGGCGATATATTCCTGGCAGGCAGAAAAAAGGGCCTTGCGAAGGCCCTTTGATCATTCAACCCCCCAGATATGCGTCGCGCACCTTCGGATCGGTCAGCAACGCTTCACCGGTACCCTGCATCACCACCTTGCCGTTCTCCAGCACATATGCCCGGTCGGCGACCTTCAGCGCTTGGTTGGCATTCTGCTCCACCAGGAACACGGTCACGCCATCGCGGCGCAGCTGTTCGATGATGTCGAAGATCTGCTGGATGATGATCGGCGCCAGGCCCAGGGACGGCTCGTCGAGCAGCAGCAGCTTGGGCTTGCTCATCAGCGCCCGGCCGATGGCCAGCATCTGCTGCTCGCCGCCGGACATGGTGCCGCCGCGCTGGATGTAGCGCTCCTTAAGGCGCGGGAACAACTGCAGGACCTTGTCCAGCTGCTCCTGGTAGTCGCCCTTGTTGGTGAAGAAACCGCCCATGGCCAGGTTCTCCTCGACGGTCAGGCGCGAGAACACGCGGCGGCCTTCCGGCACCACCGCGATGCTCTTGCGCATGATGTGCGAGGACGGCTGGCCGACCAGTTCCTCGCCCAGGTACTTGATGCTGCCGCTGCTCGCCTGGGGCGAGCCGCAGAGGGTCATCAGCAGGGTCGACTTGCCGGCGCCGTTGGCACCGATCAGGGTGACGATCTCACCCTGGTTGATCTCCACGTTGACGCTGTGCAGCGCCTGGATCTTGCCGTAGAAGGTGGAAACGTTCTCGAACTTCAGCATTTACGCCTCCCCCAGGTAGGCCTTGATCACATCAGGGTTGCCGCGGATCTCTTCCGGCGTGCCATCGGCCAGGGGCGTGCCCTGGTTGATCACCACGATGTGGTCGGAAATGCTCATCACCAGCTTCATGTCGTGCTCGATCAGCAGCACGGTCACGTTGTGGGATTCGCGCAGGTAGGCGATGAGGGCCTTGAGGTCCTCGGTCTCCTTGGGGTTGAGGCCGGCGGCCGGTTCGTCGAGCATGATGATCCGCGGTTGGGTCATCATGCAGCGGGCGATTTCCAGGCGCCGTTGCTGGCCGTAGGCGAGGGTGCCGGCGGTACGGTTGGCGAACTCGGTCAGGTTGACCTTCTCCAGCCAGTACTGCGCGCGCTCCATGGCCTCCTTCTCGCTGCGGCGGAAGCCCGGGGTCTTGAACAGGCCGGCGAAGAAGTTGGTGTTCAGGTGGCGGTGCTGGGCGATCAGCAGGTTTTCCAGCGCGGTCATTTCCTTGAACAGGCGCACGTTCTGGAAGGTCCGCACCACGCCCTTGCGGGCGATCTGATGGCCGGCCAGGCCCTGGATCGGCTGGCCGTCGAGCAGGATGGTGCCGCCGCTGGGCTTGTAGAAGCCGGTGAGGCAGTTGAACACGGTGGTCTTGCCGGCGCCGTTCGGGCCGATCAATGCCACCACCTGTTTTTCCTTGACGGTCAGGCCCACGCCGTTGACCGCCAACAAGCCGCCGAAGCGCATGCTCAGGCCGCTGACTTGCAGAATTTCGCGGCTCATCGAGGCAGCTCCATGTGCGGACGTTGCATGGGCAGCAGGCCCTGCGGACGCCAGATCATCATCAACACCATCAGCGCACCGAACATCAGCATCCGGTATTCGCTGAACTCACGCATCATCTCCGGCAGCAGGATCATCACGATGGCCGCGAGAATCACGCCCAGCTGCGAACCCATGCCACCCAGCACGACGATGGCGAGGATGATCGCCGACTCGATGAAGGTGAACGACTCCGGTGTCACCAGCCCCTGGCGGGCGGCGAAGAAGCTGCCGGCGAAACCGGCGAAGCAGGCACCCAGGGTGAACGCCGAGAGCTTGATCACGGTGGGGTTCAGGCCCAGCGCACGGCAGGCGATCTCGTCTTCACGCAGCGCTTCCCAGGCGCGCCCGATCGGCATGCGCAGCAGGCGGTTGATGACGAACAGCGCCAGCAGTGCCAGCAGCAGGGCCACCAGGTAGAGGAAGATGACCTTGTTGATCGAGTTGTATTCCAGCCCGAAGAACTCATGGAAGGTCTGCATCCCCTCGGCGGCGCGGCGCTCGAAGGTCAGGCCGAAGAACTCAGGCTTGGGGATGTTGCTGATGCCGTTGGGGCCGCCGGTCCAGTCGGTGAGGTTGCGCAGGAACAGGCGGATGATCTCGCCGAAGCCCAGGGTCACGATCGCCAGGTAGTCACCGCGCAGGCGCAGCACCGGGAAACCGAGCAGGAAGCCGAAGGTGGCGGCCATCAGGCCGGCGATCGGCAGGCATACCCAGAAGCTCCAGCCCAGGTAGTGCGAGAGCATCGCGTAGCTGTAGGCGCCGACGGCGTAGAAACCGACGTAACCCAGATCGAGCAGGCCCGCAAGCCCTACCACGATGTTCAGGCCAAGGCCCAGCAGCACGTAGATCAGGATCAGCGTGGCGATGTCGACCGCGCCGCGCGAGCCGAAGAACGGCCAGATCAGCGCCGCCACGATCAGCCCCATGATGACCCAGCGCTGGGTCTTCGGCAGGGTGAGGAAGTTGGTCACCGAAGGTGGAACCAGCTTGCGCTCCGAGCGGCGGCCCATCACCGCGCTCCACTGCTTGTCGAACAATACGCGCAGGAACATCAGCACCGAGCACGCGGCGATGATGCTGATGGTGAACGAGCCCTGGCTGTGCACGATCAGGCTGATGCCGTCGATGCTGAGTTTCAGGCCCAGCACCGGGAAGGCCACGGCCCAGACCAGCAAGGCGCTGAAGAACGCCTGTTTGAGATTTCTGTTCATACTTTTTCAACCTCCGGGCGGCCCAGGATGCCGGTCGGCCGGAACAGCAGGACAAGAACCAAAAGACCGAATGCCACCACGTCCTTGTACTGGTCGCCGAAGATGTCGGCGCCGAACGCTTCGGCCACGCCCAGCACCAGCCCGCCGAGCATGGCGCCCGGGATGCTGCCGATGCCGCCCAGTACCGCCGCGGTGAAGGCCTTCAGGCCCACCAGGAAACCGGCGTTGGGGTTGATCACCCCGTACTGCATGCTCAGCAGCACGGCCGCCACCGCCGCCAGCGCGGCACCGATGACGAAGGTCAGGGCGATGATGTTGTTGGTGTTGATGCCCAGCAGGTTGGCCATCTTGATGTCCTCGGCGCAGGCGCGGCAGGCGCGGCCCAGGCGGGAACGGGAGATGAACAGGGTCAGGCAGGTCATGGCGACGAGGGTCACCACGAACACCAGGATCTGCATGTACGAGACCAGTACTTCCTCAGCGCCCCCCGGGCCGAACGAGAAGCTGCCGGGGATCAGGTTGGGGATGGACTTGTCTTTTGAGTCCTGCGACAGCAGGACAGTGTTCTGCAGGAAGATCGACATGCCGATGGCGGAGATCAGCGGGATCAGCCGGTTGCTGTTGCGCAGCGGCCGGTAGGCGACCCGTTCGATGCTGTAGCCGTAGGCGCTGGTGACGAAGATCGTGGCGACGAAAGCCACGGTCATCAGGATCGGCAACGAGTGAATGCCCATCATGGCCAGCCCGGCAAGGGCGATGAAGGCCACGTAGGAACCGATCATGTACACCTCGCCGTGGGCGAAGTTGATCATGCCGATGATGCCGTACACCATCGTGTAACCGATGGCGATCAGCGCGTAGGTACTGCCGATGGTCAATCCGTTAACCAGTTGTTGTAGGAAATGGTAGATCTCAGGCATTACAGCGCTCCTAAAAACCTGATTTGCATTTCTCTGGCGGGGGATGACCCCGGCCCATGTTCTCGTGGTCTACGCCACGTGATCTTGTGCGGGCACAACCAGGAAACCGCGGGTGACGGTTTTAAGATTTTCAGGTGAACCGGCTCCCGGATCACGGGAATCAGGTCCATAGAACCTCGTAAAACAAAGCCCACTGCTCGCACAGTGGGCTTCTCGGTCAGCTATTAGTCACGCAGTTACTGAGGGGAGACTTCGGTCTTCGGCTTGCCGAAGTGCCATTCGTAGACCACGAACTTGAAGTCTTTCAGGTCGCCCTTGGCGTCGTAGGACAGGTCGCCGGTCGGGGTCTTGAAGGTACCGGCGTGGATGGCGGCAGCCACCTTGTCGGTGTCTTCGGACTTGGCGGCCTTGATGCCTTCGGCGATCAGCTGGACAGCCGAATAGGCCGGGAACACGAACGGACCGCTCGGGTCCTTGCCGTCGGCCTTGATGGCGTCGACGATGGCCTTGTTCGCAGGGTCGGCGTCGAACGACTTCGGCAGGGTGACCAGCAGGCCTTCGGAGGCGCCCTGGGCGATCTGCGAGATGGAGTCGTTACCCACGCCTTCCGGACCCATGAACTTGGCCTTCAGGCCCTTCTCTTGCGCCTGGCGCAGGATCAGGCCCAGCTCTGGGTGGTAGCCGCCGTAGTAGACGAAGTCGACGTTGTTCTGCTTGAGCTTCTGGATGATCGAGGAGAAGTCCTTGTCACCGGCGTTCAGGCCTTCGAAGACGGCGACCTTGGTGCCTTTCTTCTCGAGGGTGGTCTTGACCGCGGTGGCGATGCCTTCGCCGTACTGCTGCTTGTCGTGCAGGACCGCGACGACCTTCGGCTTGACGTGGTCGGCGATGTAGTTGCCGGCGGCCGGGCCCTGGGCGCTGTCCAGGCCGATGGTGCGGAAGACCATCTTGTAGCCACGGCTGGTGATGTCCGGGGAGGTGGCGGCGGGGGTGATCATGATCACGCCTTCGTCCTCGTAGATGTCGGACGCAGGCTGGGTGGAGCTGGAGCACAGGTGGCCGATCACGTACTTGACGCCATCGTTGACCACTTTGTTGGCGACGGCCACGGCCTGTTTAGGGTCGCACGCGTCGTCGTATTCCTTGGCTTCGAGCATCTTGCCATCGACGCCGCCCTTGGCGTTGATGTCCTTGATGGCCTGTTTGGCGCCGACGAACTGCATGTCGCCGTACTGGGTCACCGGCCCGGTCTTGGGACCGGCGATGCCGATCTTGATGGTGTCGGCGGCAAACGAATGGCTGGCGACTCCGGCCAGAACCATCGCGGCAAACAGCTTGGAAATCTTGATCATAGTGCTCCACTCATTCTGTTGTAATTCTTATAGTCCTGAGGCCAGGGCTACAGACCGGGCGGGATTTCGGCCTGGCTACGCCATGCCGTAAGCCCACCTTCCCCCGGAACATGTCCCGGAACTGTACCGGTACAGTGTAGAGCGCTGTCCGAGCGCTTGAAAAGCGGGCGAAAAGCGTCTGTTTCGAGGGGTGTCGCCTGGTCGACATAAAGATACAGAAAAGCGCCATCACTTTGCCGGTATCTGCGGCCCGCCCCCACAAGTTCGGGCCTGATCGACCAAATTACGTATTTGAAACCAGGTTTTTCTGCAAAAATGCCGGCCTTTTTGTTGGACGATCTTTGCGCAGGTAAACCCATGACTGATCAAGTAAGCACCCTCTATGCCAAATTGCTCGGCGAGACCGCCGTCATCGAGTGGAAAGCCCTGGAGCGTTTCTGGGCCAAGGGTGACCTGATTTGGGTCGACCCCAGCCTTGACCTGATCACCGTTGCCGAGGCGATGGCCGAGAATCGCAGCGAGATCTTCGCCAAGTGGCGTAATGATGGCACTGTCGGGGCGGTTTCCGCCGAGCAGGCGCTCGACCTGCAAACCCGCGATCCAGAGATCTGGGCGGTGGTGGTTTCGCCGTTCATCGTGATCCAGGCGAAGAAAGCGGAATAAGCACGCGCTTTTTTAGTGCGCAAAAACGCGCAGGCGCCTCACGTTGGTGCGCGTTGACGCTCACGTAAGGTGGAAGTTGGTAACAGTGGCGGGGTGATTTGGCGGGGCGGTAACAGTTTACGGGATGCGTAAATGGGGCTGCTGCGCAGCCCTTTCGCGGCACAAGGCCGCTCCTACAGGAGGGCGCGATTTCCTGTAGGAGCGGCCTTGTGCCGCGAAAGGGCCACTAAGTGGCCCCAGCTCTATCAGTAATCCACGCGCCCGGTATGGCTGTTCAGCGAAATCACCCGGGTCTTGCCGATACGATGGCGGAAGATCTCGCGCAGGTACTTCACCGCCTTCTTCACGCACTCGCGCGACAGGCGGATATCGTTGATCGAGACGAAGCGGCTCTTGTCGTTGATCAGCTCGCGGTACTTCTTCTCGTACATCGGTTTGATCGCATACCAGTTGGTGTCGAGGATCTTCGCCGGGTTCTCGAACTCGTTGAGCAGGTCGTCGATGCTGTCTTCATCGAAGTGCTCGCTGGTGATGAACTCCAGGATCGCGTTGTCCATGGTGTCGTCGAAGCGGTACGGGTTGCGCGCGAAGCAGCGCTTGATGAACGCCACGATCAGGGTCAGGAAGTCATCCGACAGGCACGGGCTCTTGGCGATCAGGGTGGTCAGCGACAGGTTGGCCGAGGCGCCGATCACCAGTGCGTAGCGCTTGAGCGTGGTGTTGGGGAACAGGCTGTTGAGGTGGGTCTTGAGCCGGTTCAGGTCCATGTACGACAGCTTGTAGTCCTTGGGCAGGGATACGATCGACACCACCGACGAGCAGTTCTTGAAGAAATGCAGGTCGTGCAAGGCTGCGGCGTCGTAGCCCGAGGCCTGGTACTGCTCCAGCGCGGCACGGTAGCGGCGCGACTCGATCGGCAGCAGGCTGATGCCCTCGATGGCCTGGGTCTGCTTGTTGAAGTGCGGCAGGTCGATGGAGCGGAAGAACAGGTCGTCGATGTCCAGGCGCGGCTGCTCGCGCTCGAACACCTTGAACTTGTCCGAGCCCGCCGGCGGCACTTCCGGCACCACCGATTCGGCGTAGGCAATGGCCACGGGGCCTGCCAGGCTCATGAACAGGTCGTTGGCGTCCAGGCGGATGGTCTCGCCGATATCGATGCCGGCGCGACGGAAGTAGTTCTGGTCGTAGTCGGTGGTCACCGCCTGGGCGGTGAGGATGTTGAAGATCTGCTGGGAGATGTACTGGTTGGCGTGCTTCTCCATGGCGTTGACGTCGATGTTCTGGATCGTGCCGTCATCGCTCTCCTCGGCGTAGCGCATGATGTCGTTGGAGATCAGCATCATCGCGTTCCACGGGCGGATGCGGCCCATGACGCTGGCTTCGCTGCTGTCTTCGTTGTCGAAGTTGTACGAGAAGTCCCATTCTTCCGACAGGTACTTGCACAGCAGGCGCCCGGCGTTGATGTGCAGCGCCTCGGACATCTCGCTGCGGTGATCGGAGGCGTTGGGCAGCACGCAGATGCCGCTGGTGAAGATCGGCTCGAAGACGAACGAGTGCCCGCTCTTGCCGTCGTTCTCGTCGGCCGGCTTGGTGTCGAAGGTCTTGTTCATGTACGAGTACTGCTGGGCCAGGCCGAACTCCGAGGCCATCCCCGAGCCGGTGCCGCCGCCGGCGCTGAAGATGTAGAAGTACAGGCGCGACTGGTTGGCCTTGATGCCGCAGGAGTCGATCAGGTACGAGTGGATCAGCTTCCAGTCGGCGCTGGAGAAGCGCTGGGTGTCCTTGTTGAGGATGATCTTGGCCAGGTACTGGCCGAGGATCGGCGCGTTGCCGGCGCCCCCGGCATGCACCTCGGACAGGTCCATGATCTTCATCTTGCTGTAGTCGCGCAGGAAGCCGCCACGCTCGCCCTTGCGCGAGAAGCGGATGCGCCCGGCGATGTCCTTGTCCAGATCGCCCAGCATCACCAGCGGCTCGACCAGGAACACCGGCTTGGCGGCCTTGTTCTGCACCAGGCGCAGGTTCTGGCGGATCCAGCGCGCCGGGCTGTAGCCGGCCTCGCCCTTGAAACGGTCCTCGTTGTTGTACTCGTTGAGGAAGAAGGTACGGGCGTTGTACACCAGCTCTGCGACGTCCAGGGCGATGTTCGAGCCGCAGCGGCCCAGGCCGATCAGGCACACCGACGGGAACTGCTGCTCCAGGCGCAGCTGGTCCTCGTCCTCGACGTGCAGGTTCGGCGGAAACACCAGGTCGCGCAGGCCGTCGAGGTTGTCGAGGATGCGCTGGATGTCCTGCTCGGTGAAGTACAGGTACTGTTGCGCCGGCGTGCTGCGGGCGGCGGGTAGGTCTCGAGCACTGCCGGCGGTCAGCGAGGTGGGGCTGAGGGTCGGCTCGGGAGCCGCATTGGCAGAAGTGTTCGTAGAGGTCATAGTGCGCCATTTGCCTGGAGTGGTTGGCTTCCCGGTGATGAATATCATCTAGCCATCACGGAGAAATTTCGCGACTTTATCAGTGCGTCTTTTTCTTATGCGATAGGGGGTTTCCTTAGTCGGACTAAGGTTTTTCCCTTCGCACCCGCATTGCATCGTCCGTTTGTCACGCTTCTTTAATCTGGAGTCGCTCATGAGTACTGCATTGCCTTCGCTGGGGTTTGCCGGGATCGGCCTGATGGGCCTGCCGATGTGCCGTCGGCTGTTGGCCGCCGGGTATCCGCTGACCGTGTGGAACCGCAGCCCGGACAAGTGCGCCGAGCTGGTCGCCGCCGGTGCGCGACTGGCCGCCAGCCCCGCCGAGCTGTGCCAGGCGACGGATATGGTGCTGTTGTGCCTGGCCGACACGGCGGTGGTGCGCGAGGTGGTGTTCGGCGAGCAGGGCGTCGCCCAGGGCGGGCGCAGCGGTCAGTTGCTGGTGGACTTCTCCAGCCTTGAGCCGACCGCCACCCGGGAGATGGCCGCCGAGCTGGCTGCCCTGTGCGGCATGGCCTGGCTCGATGCGCCGGTGTCCGGCGGCACGCCGGGGGCCGAGGCGGGTACTCTGGCAATCATGGTCGGTGGCGAGGCCGATGATCTTGAGCGGGCGCGGCCGGTGCTGCAGACCCTGGGCCAGCGGGTGACGCACATGGGCGCGGTGGGCGCCGGCCAGGTGACCAAGGCGTGCAACCAGATGATCGTGGCCTGCAATGCGCTGGTGATCGCCGAGGTGGTGGCGCTGGCCGAGCAGTCAGGGGTCGATGCGCGGCTGATTGCCGAGGCGCTGGCGGGCGGGTTTGCCGACTCCAGGCCGCTGCAGATTCTTGCTCCGCAAATGGCCGAGAGCCGCTTCGAACCGGTCAAGTGGCATGTGCGCACCTTGCTCAAGGACCTCGACACCGCGGTGAAATTCTCCCGCGAGCAGGGCTCGGCGACGCCGCTCAGTGGCCTCGCCGCGCAATTGATGCGCCTGCACGGTAGCCAGGGCTATCTGCAAAAAGATCCGGCGACCCTGGTAACGCTGTATCGCAACAAGGACTGAGCTCGCCCGGCTGGCGGTCGAGCCGTTCGAGGATCGGCCGCAGTTCGGCCAGCGGCACTGGTCGGCTGAGCAGGTAGCCCTGCAGGTAGTCGCAGCCATGACTGGCCAGGAATTCATGCTGTTCGACGGTCTCGACGCCTTCGGTGACCACCTTCAGGTGCAGGGTGTGGGCCATGATGATGATCGCCTGGACGATCTCCCGGTCCTTCTGGCTGCCCGGTACGTCCTGGATGAACGAGCGGTCGATCTTCAGCACGTCCAGCGGCAGGCGCTTGAGGTAGGCCAGCGAGGAATAACCGGTACCGAAGTCGTCGATCGACAGCGCCACGCCCTGGGCGCGGATGCGCTTGAGCAGGCTGATAGTGTGGTGGATGTCACCCATCAGCGCGTTCTCGGTGACCTCCAACTCCAGCTGGCGCGGCGCCAGGCCGGCCTGGAACAGCGCCATTTCCACCTCGGTGGCCAGCTCCTCGCGGCCGAGGGTGAGCGCCGAGCAGTTCACCGTGACCTTCAGTTCGCCGTAGCCATGGCGATTGAGCTGGGCCAGATCCTCGCAGGCCCGGCGCAGCACCCACAGGTCCAGCTCGGCGATCAGGCCATTGGCCTCGGCGATGCAGATGAAGCGGTCGGGGCTGAGCAAGCCGTGTTGCGGGTGCTGCCAGCGCACCAGGGCCTCGAGCTTGGCGACCTGGCCGCTGCGCAGGTCGAAGATCGGCTGGTAGTGCACGCACAGGCCGCGCTCCTCGAACAGCGCCACACGCAGTTCCTCTTCCAGTTGCAGCTCCAGGGTGGCGCGGGTCTTCAGGCCGTTGTTGAAGAAGTTCAGGCTGTTGCGCCCGCAGCCCTTGGACTGGTACAGCGCCAGGTCGGCGTTCTTCAGCAGTTCCTCGGTGCTCTGGCCATCGTCGGGGAAGATGCTGATGCCGATGCTGGTGGTCATCACCATGCGCCGGCCCGCCAGGTCGATCGGCTCCTTCATTCGTTGCATGATGCGCTGGGCCAGATGACGGGCCTCGTCGCGGCTGTTGAGACTGGTGACGATGCAGAACTCGTCGCCGCCGAAGCGCGCCACCAGGTCCTGGCCGCGGGTGGCGGCCTTGATATGGTCGGCGATGACCTTGAGCAGCTCGTCGCCGGCGGCATGCCCGAGGCTGTCGTTGATGCGTTTGAAATGGTCGATGTCGAGGAACATCACCGCCAGCATGCCCTCATGGGCGGCCTGCTCGGCCAGGCGCTCGGCGAACACCTGGTTGAAACCGCGGCGGTTGACCAGGTTGGTCAGGGCGTCGTAGTGGGCGGCCTGCTGCAGCGAGGCCCGGGCCTGGTCGAGCTGGCTGAGCAGCACATTGACCCGGCGCAGGTCGTGCTCCTTGCTCTGCAGCTTCTTGTCGGCCAGCGCCGCGCTGATGCTGCCGCCGCTGATCAGCAGGGTGATGACGGCGATGGTCAGCGCCAGTTGCAGACTGTTGTCGGCCGAGGGCAGGCGCAGGGCGGTTTCGCCGGGAATCACCAGGGTCATGGCAGCCATGCCGGTGAAATGGGTCAGCACGATGCCGCCGGCCATTAACAGGCTGGCGCCGTACTTGAGCAGCAGGTGCAAGGTGCCGCTGCCCTTGTTGAAATAACGGGCCATCAGCAGCGCCAGCAGGCTGACGAGCACGGCGATGCCGATGGAGGCGAGCAGCAGGCCGGTCTGGTAGTACTGCTGGGCGCTGGTCTGCAGGGCGGCCATGCCGGTGTAGTGCATGAGGCTGATGCCCAGGCCGATGAACAGCGCGGTCTGCAGGTAGTGGCGCAGGCGCATTTCGCTGCGGTTGAGGCTGTTCATCGCCAGCCAGGCGGCGAGCAGGGCCACCAGCAGCGACAGGCCGGTCAATGGCGCGTCGAAGTGGATCTCCAGCGGCGCCTGGAACGCCAGCATGCTGATGAAGTGCATGGCCCAGATCCCGCCGGCCAGGCAGCAGGCGCCGAGCACCCGCCATTGCCGGCGGGCGAAACGGTCATCGCAGTGGCTTTGCCTTTCGCTCATGTCCAGCGTGGCGAAACAGGCGGCGCTGGCCACGATAAAGGCGAGCAGCACCAGGAAGGGGTTGTGTCGACAGTCGAGGATGATCTGTCCGGTCGCCGGCAGCTCGGCGAACAATTGCAGTCCCAGCCACTCCATTGCAGGCCTCTTCGTCGAGTCTTCACTCGTCCCCAAAAAGCACGGATGGAGACTGTTCCTGCTGGAGTATAGGAACGGGTGCTTAAGCCTTCCTGATTAATGGCACTTTGGTTTCTACCATTTGGATATGAAGGCAATAGCTGGATGGTCTAAACGGATACCGCTGCCCCGCACAAACCCTGTAGGAGCGGCCTTGTGCCGCGAAAGGGCCGCGCAGCGGCCCCGGCGATCTTTGCATGAACGCTGAAATCCTGGGGCTGCTTTGCAGCCCTTTCGCGGCACAAGGCCGCTCCTACAGAGGATGCGTGAGTCCTGATCAACCGGCGACAAGCACCCGGATTGCCTCGAGACGCAGCGCCGCTTTTTCCAGCGCCGCCAGCCCTTCTTCGCGCTGCTTGCTCAGCGCATCGATCTCGCTGTCACGCACGCTCGGGTTCACGGCCTTCAGCGCGGTCAGGCGCGCCAACTCCTCGTCGGCCTCGGCGGTAAGCCGCTGCCGGGCCTGGGCCACGCGCTCGTCGTGGATCGGCAGGACCTTGGCTTCGCCGGCGGCGATGCGCTTGGCCAGCACGTCGCGCTGGGCCTGGACGAACTTGTTGGCGCTGGCCTTGGGCACGCTTTCGAGCTGGTCGTTGAGGGTTTCGAACGCCACCCGCGGGCCCAGGTCGTTGCCGTTGGTGTCGAGCAGGCAGCGCAGCGCGGCCGGCGGCAGGTAGCGGCCCAGCTGCAGGCTGCGCGGGGCCACCACTTCGCTGACGTAGAGCAGCTCGAGCAGCACGGTGCCGGGTTTGAGCGCCTTGTTCTTGATCAGCGCCACCGCGGTGTTGCCCATCGAGCCGGACAGCACCAGGTCCATGCCGCCCTGGACCATCGGGTGCTCCCAGGTCAGGAACTGCATGTCCTCGCGCGACAGCGCCTGGCCACGGTCGTAGGTGATGGTCACGCCTTCGTCGTCGCCCAGCGGGAAGCTGGCGTCGAGCATCTTCTCGCTCGGCTTGAGGATCAGGGCGTTTTCCGAGTGGTCTTCGCTGTCGATGCCGAAGGCGTCGAACAGGGTTTCCATGTAGATCGGCAGGGCGAACTGGTCGTCCTGTTCGAGAATGTCCTCGACCAGCGCCTGGCCTTCGCCGGCACCGCCGGAGTTGAGTTCCAGCAGGCGGTCGCGGCCGGTGTGCAGTTCGGCTTCCAGGCGTTCGCGCTCGGCGCGGGCCTCGGCCACCAGCTTGCTCCAGCTCTTTTCGTCACTGTCGGCCAGCAGCGGCAGCAGGCGCGGGCCGAACTGGTGCTGCAGGGCGTTGCCGGTCGGGCAGGTGTTGAGGAAGGCATTGAGGCCTTCGTGGTACCACTGGAACAGGCGCTCCTGCGGGCTGTCCTGCAGGTACGGGATGTGCAGCTGGATCGTGTGCTTCTGGCCGATCCGGTCGAGACGGCCGATACGCTGTTCGAGCAGGTCCGGGTGTGCCGGCAGGTCGAACATCACCAGGTGATGGGCGAACTGGAAGTTGCGGCCCTCACTGCCGATCTCGGAGCAGATCAGCACCTGGGCGCCGAATTCCTCGTCGGCGAAGTAGGCGGCGGCGCGGTCGCGTTCGAGGATGCTCATGCCTTCGTGGAACACCGTGGCCGGGATGCCGGAGCGCACGCGCAGGGCGTCTTCCAGGTCCATGGCGGTCTCGGCGTGGGCGCAGATCACCAGGACCTTGGTGCGTTTGAGCATCTTCAGGGTGTCGATCAGCCAGTCGACCCGTGGGTCGAAACGCCACCAGCGCTCGTCGTCGCCGCTCTCGCCCTGGGCCTGGAAGGCCACTTCCGGGTACAGCTCGGCGCGCTCGCCCGAGGGCAGCTCGGCGTAGGCGTCGGGGTTGGCCAGCGGGTAGGGGTGCAGCTGGCGCTCGGGGAAGCCCTGGATCGCCGCGCGGGTGTTGCGGAACAGCACGCGGCCGGTGCCGTGGCGATCGAGCAGCTCGCGGATCAGGCGGGCACTGGCCTGGCTGTCGCCATCGCTGACCGCGGCCAGCAGGGCCTCGCCTTCGGCGCCGAGGAAGCCCTGGATGGTGGCGTGGGCCTTCGGCGACAGACGGCCTTCGTCGAGCAGTTCCTGCACGGCTTCGGCCACCGGGCGATAGTGCTCGCTCTCGGCGCGGAAGGCGGCCAGGTCGTGGAAACGGTTGGGGTCGAGCAGGCGCAGGCGAGCGAAGTGGCTGTCCTGGCCGAGCTGTTCCGGGGTGGCGGTGAGCAGCAGCACGCCCGGGATGACCTGGGCCAGTTGCTCGACCAGCGCATATTCGGCGCTGGCCTGCTCCTCGTGCCAGACCAGGTGGTGGGCCTCGTCGACCACCATCAGGTCCCAGCCTGCGGCGAACAGCGCGTCCTGGGCCTTCTCGTCCTCGACCAGCCATTCCAGGGCCACCAGCGCCAGCTGGGCATCCTCGAACGGGTTGCTGGCGTCGCTCTCGATGAAGCGCTCGGCGTCGAACAGCGCCACCTGCAGGTTGAAGCGTCGGCGCATTTCCACCAGCCACTGGTGCTGGAGGTTCTCGGGCACCAGGATCAGCACGCGGTTGGCGCGCCCGGACAGCAGCTGGCGGTGGATCACAAGGCCCGCCTCGATGGTCTTGCCCAGGCCCACTTCGTCGGCCAGCAGGACCCGTGGGGCGATGCGGTCGGCCACTTCACGGGCGATGTGCAACTGGTGGGCGATGGGTTGGGCGCGCACGCCGCCCAGGCCCCACAGCGACGAGAGCATCTGCTTGCTGGTGTGCTGCAGGGTGTTGTAGCGCAGCGAGAACCACGACAGCGGGTCGATCTGCCCGGCGAACAGGCGGTCGCTGGCCAGACGGAACTGGATGAAGTTCGACAGCTGCGTCTCGGGCAGGGTGCGCGGCTGGTTCTGGCCGTCGATGCCGTGGTAGACCATCAGGCCGTCGATGTCATCGACCTCCTGCACGGTCAGCTTCCAGCCTTCGAAGTGGGTGATCAGGTCGCCGGGCGAGAAGCGCACGCGGGTCAGCGGCGCATTGCGTAGCGAGTACTGGCGGGTGTCGCCCGTGGCCGGGTAGAGCACGGTCAACAGGCGGCCATCCTGCGCCAGGATGGTCCCAAGACCGAGCTCGGCTTCGCTGTCGCTGATCCAGCGTTGCCCCGGTTGATACTGCTGCGCCATACTGCCAAAACTCCCGCGATGAAAAAGCCGACTATGTTAACGGATCGGCTTCGCCAGACCAATGAATGTGAAGAGTCTAGCGCTTTCATCGACGAACACCGTCCCGTCACGAGGGCCACGCGCCAACATGGTTGCCAAGCACCGCTGGTTGAACGTCACCCTGGGCCTGGGCAGCCTCGCGCTGTTGGCCGCCTGTGAACAGAAGAGCTTCGAGGTCCTGCCGCCTATTCCGGTCGAGCAACTGGAGGTGCTCGGTGTGCAGACGCCGATCAAGAGCGTGCACTTCCACGACCGTGAGGGCGAAGGCCTGCTGGTGCTGAGCCGGGCCGATGGCCAGGCCACCGACCCCGATACCGAGGAGGAAGTCGACAAGGTGGTGCTCAAGGCCACGCTGTATGGCCGCGCTGCCGGTGGTGACGCCTTCAAGGCGCGCTGGCAGATCGAGCAGGAGACCACCTGCGCCGGGCTGGACCTGGACGTCGACTTCTATACCGATGTCAGCGATGTCGGCGACCTGAACAAGGACGGTGTCGCCGAAGTGACGGTGGCCAGCCATGCTTTCTGCGGCGGCGGCATCGACCCCCATGACATCGCCATCGAGATGCGTGAGGGCCAGGCGATCTACACCATCACCGGCCAGTCGCTGATCAGCCCGCCCGGTGAGGACGCGTTCGGCGGCGAGCGCGAGGACAGCGCCTCGCTCAAGAGCGCCCCGCAGGTCGTGCGCGAGCACATGGATGCTGTCTGGCAACAGGTCTACAAGCGGCCCTGGAGCGAGTCGAGCGCCGCGCCCGACGACGACCCGGACGAAGAAGCCGAGTAAGCCCGCGCTATACTCCAGCGCAGTGTGGCCTTGTGATACGCCGCACACCTTTGACCGCGGGCATTCAAGGCGGCGCACCACCAGCCGATAACAAGGCTACAGGAGACCCATCATGCTGCCGCCGATCATCCCGCTCAGTGCCGCCCCCGTGACCTCGCAACAGGATCCGGTCAAGCCGCCGCCGACCATCCCGCCGGTGGTACCCGCGCAGCCGACCTCCAGCGACGGCTCCATCGACCTCAAGCACCACCGCGACCCCGAGGAGCAGACCTTGCTGCTGCGCGAGGAGCAGCGCCGCCAGCAGCAACGGCGCAAGCAGGCCGAAGGGGACCGCTACGAAGCCGTGCCCGGCGAGGAGCTCAACGCCGACAACACCGTGCCGGTGGCGCCGATGGGCGAACGCACGCGCCAGGGGCTGTTGGTGGATATCGAAGTCTGACCAGGCTCTGTACCCTAGTCAGCGTTGCCGCTTGCCTTCATCATGAAGGCCTCTGCTGTCCGTCGAGCCCGCCATGAGCCAAGACAACCTGATCGATTTCGGCGCCGAACGCGCCAAACGCATCCACGACCTCAATGACAAGCGCCTGAACGACATGCGCCAGGCCTTCGAGCAGGCCATGCCGCTAACCCAGGCCAAGAAGAAAAAGCCCAAGGGCAAACCCAAGAAGCGCTGAAACTTGATGCAGGTCAACCCTGCACCCGCCTCGCGCGCCCGGCCTCGGGCGCCATTGACTCCGGTCAATTTTCCCCCTCCCGGCATTGGTTACCTTGCACCCATCGGATGACGGCACATCAAGGGAGGGGCCGACATGTTCTTCGACAACGTGGTTATCGCCGGTGTGGTAACGGTCGGGTTGATGTTGGCGTTCTTCGCCGGTCTGGGCATTTTCATCTGGAAGGACTCGAAAAAGCGCAATCAGCGCTGATCCTTCCCGATTCACGAGCACGCAAGGCATTTAGGGCGACTTCGGTCGCCCATTTTTTTGCCTGTATTTTCATCACGGGGTGGGGCCTGCCGACGAACGGGGCGCATCGCGCCCCGGATACATCCATCTCAGGGCTGCTGGGCGGTCGCCGCCAGCACGATCTCGCGAATGCACACCTGCTGCGGCTGCTGGTAGGCCCAGACGATCGCCCCGGCCACATCCTCGGCACTCAGCACCACGCCACCCATGTCATTGGCCTTCCACGCCTCGTAGTCGCGCTTGATGCCCTCGTCGGTGGTGTGCCCGAGCAACTCGGTCTCCACCGCGCCCGGGGCGATGGTCACCACCCGCACATTGTGCGGCGCCAGCTCCTCGCGCAGGTTCTCCGACAGCCCGTGCACGGCGAACTTGCTGCCCACGTAGGCGACATGGTTGGGGAAGGTCTTGCGCCCGGCCACGGAGCTGACGTTGATCAGCGTGCCGTGGCGCCGCTCGATCATCCCGCTGACCAGCGCATGCACGCCGTTGAGCAGGCCCTTGACGTTGATGTCGAACATGCGCTCCCACTGCTCCGGATCCTGCTCGTGCATCTGCCCCAGCAGCATCACGCCTGCGTTGTTCACCAGGGCATCGGCCGGGCCGTACAGCGCTTCGGCCTCGGCCACGGCGGCGACCAGCGCCGCCCGGTCGCGGATATCCACGGCGCGGCACAGGCAATCGGGGAGCGCCAGCGCCTCGAGGCGTTCCAGGCGCCGGGCGATCAGCAGCAGCGGATGCCCTGCGGCGCTAAAGCGCCGGGCGGTGGCGGCGCCGATACCGGAGCTGGCGCCAGTGACGATGATCAGGGGTTTGTTCATGGTTGCCTCCAAGGCATAATCGCTTTCGATGGCCAGGATTCTAGATAGCGCTCGCGGCCATGAAAAACGGCTTATTTCTCTGGCTGGCATCGGTTCTATCTATGGATATCCGTCATCTCAAGGCATTCATCGCGGTCTTCGAAGCGCGCAACATCACTGTAGCCGCCCAGCGTTTGTGCGTGGCCCAGCCGACCTTGTCGGTGACCATTCGCCAGCTGGAAGAGGACCTTGGCGCCGAACTGTTCCTGCGCCAGGCCCGCGGCGTCGAAGTCAGCGAACACGCCCGCGAGCTGTATCCCCAGGCCTGTCGCATGGTGGCCGAGGCCGAGGCCTTGCGCCTGCGGTTTCGCCAGGGGCAGGAGCGGGTGCCATTGGCGCTGGGCATCGAGGCGGACATCGCGCCGGCCCAGGTCGAGGCCTGCGTGCGCCTGGCCAGCCAGGCGGTGGCGGGTTTGCAGTTGACCCTGCTGGAAGGCTGCGACGGCGACGCTCGCTTGGCCGACGAGGCCCAGCGTTGCGAGGATGAACTGTTCCTGGCGCTGTGGGAGGAAGCGTTCGTGCGGGTGATGGCCACCGGCAGCCAGCCGGACGGGCGCTGGGTCACCTGCCCGCAGCACCCTTCGCACCAACGCCTGATGGGCTTGTATGACGGGGGCGAGCAGGTCGGCCAGGCCGGTTCGTTGCAACTGGTCCTGGCCATGGTCGCCGCCGGGCAAGGCGCGGCCTGGTTGCCGCAGTCGCTGGTCGAGCGTTGCCCGGGTGTCTACTGGCAGCCGGGCAGTGGCCTGGCGCTGCGGCGTCGGGTCGGGCTGTGCATGTCCCACGAGGCCTTGGCACTGCCCGCCGTGGCGGCGCTGCATCAGGCCCTGAGCCGCGTTTGAAGGGTGGTAGGCGTTTCTACGTGTAGGAGCGGCCTTGTGCCGCGAAAGGGCTGCGCAGCAGCCCCGGCAATCTTTGCATCAACGCTGAAATCCCGGGGCTGCTGCGCAGCCCTTTCGCGGCACAAGGCCGCTCCTACACAGGAACTGCGCATCGACTGGACAACGCGCGCCTAGAGAAACATCCCCCCAGACACCTCCAGCCGCTGCCCCGTGATCCAGCCATTGCCGTCCTCCAGCAATAGGGCGATGGCCGCTCCGATATCGTCGGGCAGGCCGACGCGTCCCAGCGCCGTGTTGCCGGCGATGTAGTCATTGACCTGCTGGTTGTCGCGCACCACGCCACCGCCGAAGTCGGTCTCGATGGCGCCCGGCGCAAGAATGTTCACGCGGATGCCGCGCGCGCCCAGCTCCTTGGCCTGGTAGCGGGTCAGCACCTCCATGGCGCCCTTCATGGCCGCATAGGCAGCGTAGCCGGGCAGGGCGAAGCGGGTCAGCCCGGTGGAGATGTTGACGATTCGCCCGCCGTCGGCCAACAGCGGCAGCAGGTGCTGGGTGAGGAAGAACGGCCCTTTGAGCTGGATGTTCAGCAACTGGTCGAACTGCGCCTCGCTGGTCTCGCTGAACGGCGCGTTCAGGCCGATGCCGGCGTTGTTCACCAGGAAGTCCAGCTGGCGGCGGCCGAACTGCTGTTCGAGGGTGTCGCCCAGGCGCTCGGCGAAGGCGGCGAAACTGGCACTGTCGCTGACATCCAGTTGCAGCATGGCGGCGCGCACGCCGGCCTGCTCCAGCGAGGCGGCCACGGCGCGGGCCTCGTCGGCCTTGCTGTGATAGGTGCCGATGATGTCGATACCGCGAGCGGCCAGGTGTTCGGCGGTGTTCTTGCCCAGGCCGCGGCTGGCGCCGGTGATCAGTGCGATCTTGCGAGTCATGTCGATTACCTCGGTGGGGTGGCTGTTGAATGACAGGTTATTGATCGGTTGATGGCTGTTAAATCCACGGATTCCGGAAATACTGTTCGTATAGAATGGACAATCGGAGCCCGTGATGAACAAGCTGGAGCTGTTGCGCACCTTTGTCAGGGTCAGCGAACTGAGCAGTTTCACCCTGGCCGGCGAAAGCCTGGGCTTGCCGCGCTCGACCGTCTCCGAGCAGGTGCGGGCGCTGGAGCGGTTGCTCGGCACGCGCCTGTTCAACCGCACCACGCGACGGGTGCAGACCACCCAGGATGGTGCCTTGCTCTACGAGCGCAGCAAGGACCTGCTGTCGGGCATGGACGAGATCGAAAGCCTGTTCAGCGCCGACGATGCCGAGTTGGCCGGGCGTTTGCGCATCGACCTGCCGACCATGATGGCGCGGCGGCTGATCGTGCCGGCGCTGCCAGGGTTCCTTGAGCGTTTTCCGCGTCTGGAGGTGGAGCTCAGTTGCACCGACCGCCAGGTCGACCTGCTGCGCGAAGGCTTCGACTGCGTGATGCGCATCGGCGCGCTCAGCGACCTGGATGTGGTGGCCCGTCCGGTGGGGCGCCTGAGCATGCGCAACTGCGCCAGCCCCGCCTACCTCGAGCGGTACGGCGTGCCGCAGAACCTGCAGGACCTGGCTGGCCATCGGTTGGTCCACTACGTGCGCAACCTCGGTGCCCGCAGCGCCGGGTTCGAATACGAGCAGGATGGCGAGCTGCGCTTCCAGGCCATGGCCGGCGTGGTCACGGTGAACAATGCCGAAGCCTACTCCGCCGCCTGCCTGGCCGGGCTCGGGCTGATCCAGGTGCCGGCGGTGGGTGTCGCTGAACACCTGCGCAACGGTGAACTGGTATCGCTGCTCGAGCCCTGGCAGGCGCGGGCCATGCCGGTGTCGTTGCTGTATGCGCGGCAGCGCCATGTGCCGCGCCGGGTCCAGGCGTTCATGAACTGGCTGGCGGCGCTGCTGGCGTCGCAGGTCGACCCGGTGGCGGCGCCAACCGGCTGAAACGGGAAGGGTGAGAAAGCGTGGCGAAGGTTCCGGCAGTTGCGTTAGGCTGGCACCTGCGCGTCGCCCGTCAGAGGTGACCGTTCCCTGCGTGCGTCACTTCCGAATTTTGCGAGGTTACGCCATGGCCATCACTTCCCAGGACATCTGCAACGCCGCCGACCAGCTCAAGGGCTTCGTCGGCTTCCACGGCAAGCGCGGCATTCATATCGTGCGGTTTTCCGAAGATTCGTTCGGCATGGATGTCGCCGACGACAGCATTACCCCCTGCAACGAGTTCGTCTGGCGGCACGAGGCCGATACGCGCATGGCATTGTGCCGGGAGCGCCTGGCCTTGTTGCTGGAGCAGCATGTGGACGACCGGCTGAACATCGGCGAGCCGCTGCGCATCTACCTCCAGCGCACCGACCTGCCGGAGATCGTGGCCGAACGCAGCCTGCGCTGAAGGCATCTCCCAAGGGCAAACGCAATCCCTGTAGAACCCCCCCAGTCCTTCGGGCTGCGCTGTCGCGCAGGAAACAGAGTTTTAAGCATCACCTGCGTGGGAGCGGGCTTGCCCCGCGATGCGATGTTTGGCACCGGCTTTGCCGGTGATCCGGGCGGTGCGGCGTTCCGACAAGCCCGCTCCCACAGAGATACAGCTCCCTCTCCCGAGGGACTCAGGACACATCCTGCTGGCGCACCTCCCGGCCCGCCAGCAGCGCCTCGAACCCCGCCCGGTCCACCGGCTTGCTCAGGTAGTAGCCCTGGACCTCATGGCACTGCTCCTTGTCCAGCGCCTGCAGCTGCTGCTCGGTCTCCACCCCCTCGGCGGTGACCGTCAGCCCCATGGCCTTGCCCAGGTTGATGATGGCCTGGACCACCGCACGGTCGTTGCCGCTCTGGCTGCTGAGCCCGGCGATGAAGCGCTTGTCGATCTTGATGCTGTCAAACGGGTAGGTGCGCAGGTAACCCAGCGACGAGTACCCGGTGCCGAAATCGTCCATGTTCAGGCGCACGCCCAGCTCTTTGAGCGCGAGCATGGTGCCCAATGCGCCTTCGATGTCGTTGAGCATCACGTTCTCGGTGATCTCCAGTTCCAGGCGCTGGGCCGGGAAACCGGTGTCCAGCAGCACCTGGCGCACATCGGCGACCACATCGCTGCGGGAGAACTGCGCCGGCGACAGGTTGACCGAGACCAGCAGTTCGTCGGGCCAGTCGCGGGCATTGCGGCAAGCCTCGGCCAGCACCCAGCGACCAAGAGGCACGATCAGGTCGCTCTGCTCGGCCAGGGGGATGAAGGTGTCCGGCCCGAGCAGGCCTTCCTCGGGGTGTTGCCAGCGCAGCAAGGCCTCCACCGAGACGATGCTCAGGTCGTCCAGGCGGTAGCGCGGCTGGTAGTGCAGGACGAACTCGTGCTGTTTGATCGCCCGACGCAGGTCGTTTTCCAGTTGCCGGCGGTACTGGATCTGCTGGTTCATCTCCGGCGAGAAGTAACGCCAGGTGTTCTTGCCGTCGGCCTTGGCCTGGTACAAGGCGATGTCGGCGCAGCGGATCAGCTCGCCGGCATCGTAGCCCTGGGCCCGGGTCTGGGCGATGCCGATGCTGGCGCCGATGTGCAACTGGTGTTCCTCGTAGGCGATGGGTTGCTGCAGCAGGTCGAGCAGGCGGGCGCAGAAGCGGTCGATCTCGCTGCGGTTGTCCAGGCCATGCAGCACCAGGACGAACTCGTCGCCGCCCAGGCGGGCTACCAGGTCGTTGTCGCGGGTGGTGTCGCGCAGGCGGCCGGCCACCTCCTGCAGTACCGCGTCGCCGGCCGGGTGGCCGAGGGAATCGTTGATCGGCTTGAAACTGTCCAGGTCGAGCAGCAGCAAGGTCAGCGGCGGTGAATCGCTGCCGCGCAACAGTGCCTGCTCAAGGTGGCGTGACAACTTGTTGCGGTTGGCCAGGCCAGTCAGGGCATCGTGCATCGACAGGTGCTGGATGCGGGCATGGGCGGCGACCTCGTCGGTGATGTCGCTGGCGGTACCGCGAAAGCCGACAAGCTTGCCCTCGTAGATGATCGAGCGCGCCGATACGCGGCAGTAGCGGTTCTGCCCGCTGGCGTCATCGTAGTTGCAGCGCAGGTTGGCCAGTTGCTGCGGGTTTTCGTCGGCCTGGCTGTCGAGCCAAGGCAAAAGCGGTGTAGTGTCGCAGGCCAGCAATTGGTTGAGCGGCTGGCCTATCCAGTCCTCTAGCCGGTAACCGGTGACGCTGACGAAGCGCTGCGACAGGTAGGTCAGGCGGTGCTGGCGGTCGGTTTCCCAGATCCAGTCGGACGCGGCCTCGGCTACCGCGCGAAAGCGCTGTTCGCTCGCCTCCAGGGCACGGTTGCTCTGCTGCAGGCGCAGCAGGCTGTCGTCGATGGCGCGGGAGCTGCGCAGGGCATGGCGAAACAGGTAGAGCAGCACCAGGCCGAGCACCAGCAGCACCGCCAGCAGCGGTGGCAGGAAGGCGTGGAGCAGTTGGCGGCCCGGCAGCGGCGTGTTCCAGGCCAGGTGATAGCCGGTTTCGCCCAGGGCTATATACGGTTGTCCGGCCTGGGCAGAGCCGTTCTTCTCCAGGCGCATGCCGGTCAGGCCAGCGCCCTTGCCCAGCACGGCGAGCTTGGCCTCGGTCAGCTGGTCGACGAACACCATCACCGGCGCCTGGCGCACATCCGCCTCGGTCACCTCTTTATCCGGGCGCACCGCCGCCGCGCTGAGCACTGCGGGCCAGTCGTTGAAACGCACGAAGTGGGTCACCTGCTCGCGGGCGGGGGCCGCTTTGCGCGCCGCGTCGATGAGCGCCGCCAGGGGGCTGTCGATATGGGCGCTGGCCGGCGAGTCGGTGGGCTTGCCCTTGAACAGGGCGTAGGTGGTGCGGCCATCCTCGACCACGAACACGCCTTCGTAGCCGCTGGCGCTGTACAGCGACTCGCCGACGTTCTTCTCGTCATAGGCCCACTGCCAGTCGACCTTGCCGACCAGATGTTCATAGGCGACGTCCCAGACGGCGTAGCTGGAGAGGAACTGGCGCGAGGCCACCAGCCGCTGCTCCAGCGCCTGGGTGGCCTGGAAGGTGCTTTGCTGCTGCGCTTGGTGGTCCAGCGTGGCGGCGATGTTGAACAGCGCCACCAGGGTGAACACGCAGGCAAGCCCGAACAGCGCGCAGAAGCCGCCGACCAGGCGGCGCACCTGCAGGCGCGAGGTGGGGCTGGAGGATGAAAGGTCGACGTTCCTGTCCATGTACGGGCGACTCCTTCAACTGCTGTCTGCGCCCGGGCCTGGGCGAAGGTTCAGTCAGGATAGGCCAGCTTGAGCATGGCGGCCTCGCCGCGGGCGAAATTGACCTGGTCGCGGCCCTGGTGCTTGGCGGCATACAGGGCCTTGTCGGCCTGTTCCAGCCAGTGTTCGGGCGAGGCGAGGGTGGTGCGAAAGTCCGCCAGGCCGATGCTCAGGCTGATGCGCAAGTCAGGCAATTGCGGGTTGCGGTAGGCGCCGACGCGCTCGCGCAGGCGTTCCATGGCCTGGCAGGCCTGGGCCTCCTGGGCGCCGGGGAGGATCACACAGAACTCGTCGCCGCCGTAGCGCCCGGCCAGGTCGTCCTCGCGCAGGCTGCGCCGCAGTTCCTGGCTGAGCTGGCGCAGCACGCAGTCGCCGACCACATGGCCGTAGGTGTCGTTGATGGTCTTGAAGTGGTCGATGTCGATCAGGGCGATGACCGCCGGCAGCTGTTGTTGCTGGCAGATCTGGAACTTGAGCAGCAGCAGGTCTTTCCATGAGCCATGGTTGAGCAGGCCGGTGAGGCTGTCGGTGCGGCTCAGGGCGCTGAGGCGGCGCTTGTGCTCGGCCAGCTTGATCGCCAGCTGGTAGCACACCCAGCCCAGGGCCAGGGGGTAGAAGGTGAGCATCGGCAGGCAGGCGAGCACCTGCAACTGCGTGGCCTGGAGCTGCAGGCCGGTGCCGAGCAGGGCGCTGGCCAGCAGCATGCCGCCCAGCTGGGCCAGCAGGCCGCGCAGCAGCACCCGTTTGCCACCGGCGGCGACGTTGTTCATGGTCATCATCGACAGGATGGTCACGGTGGGCAGCGGGTTGAAATGCATCGCCGCGGTCCAGAACCCGCCCATCAGCGAGTCCAGCAGGATGTTGCGCTGTTCGGCCTGGTAGGGCGTGGCCGAGCGCCGAGCCCACTGATAGGCCACATGAGGCCAGAGCAAGCCGTTGAACAGCAGCAGGGCCCAGGCCCACTGCGGCGGGTTCAGCGGGGCGATGGCGGCCATCACGCTGAACAGGCCGATCCCCAGGCCGATGATGCGCGGCAGGTAGATGCGCCTGACGAAAGAGAGCCCCTTGCCGCTGCGGTTGTCGATCATGGTTGTCGTTCTTCTGTGGGGCGCCGTTTATCGCATAAGTCGTGTGAATATTGTTGAACAATCGTTCATCGGCGAAAAATGACCTTACAAGCCATTTCACGGTTGATCCGACCCTGTGGAGTAATATGAAGGCTTTCCTCTTATGCGGAGTGCTGCTGCTCATGGTCCCCATGGCTACCCCCGCCGGCGAGCCGGCACCGCACCGGGACGGACGCTTTCACAACCAGGTCGAGCTGCCCCGGGATGGCGTGCTCAAGAAGCTGCGCATCGGCGTCAAGTACCTGCTGTTGCGCAAGCCGCCGCAAACCCGGCCAGACGCGGCGCTGAGCCTGCAGCCGATGACACGCCAGCAGGTGGCCGAAGCACCGGATCACAGCCTGTGGCGCCTCGGCCACTCCACGGTACTGCTCAAGCTGCGCGGGCGCTTCTTCATTACCGACCCGGTGTTCGCCGAACGCGCCTCACCGGTGCAGTGGGCCGGGCCGCTGCGCTTCCATGCGCCACCGTTGGCGCTCGACGACCTGCCGCCGCTGACCGCGGTGATCCTGTCCCATGACCATTACGACCACCTCGACGAGCAGGCCATCCGCCGGTTGGCGCCGCGCACCGAGCACTTTCTCGCGCCGCTGGGGGTGGGCGACCTGCTCATCGAGTGGGGCGTGCCGCCGGCCAAGGTGCGGCAGCTGGACTGGTGGCAGGAAACCGAGGTCGAAGGCGTGCGCTTCGCCGCCACGCCGGCGCAGCACTTCTCCGGGCGCGGGTTGTTCGACAGCAACCGCAGGCTGTGGGCGTCCTGGGTGATGATCGACGAAGGGCTGCGGCTGTTCTTCAGCGGCGACACCGGTTACTTCGCCGGTTTGCGCGAGATCGGCGAGCGCTACGGGCCGTTCGACCTGACCTTGATGGAGACCGGCGCCTACAACGTTGCCTGGCCCAATGTGCACATGCAGCCGGAGCAGACCCTGCAGGCGCACCGGGATCTGAAAGGCCGTTGGCTGCTGCCGATTCACAACGGTACCTTCGACCTGTCGATCCACAGCTGGCAGGAACCCTTCGAGCGCATCCTGGCGCTGGCCAATGCCGCCCAGGTGCAACTGAGCACGCCACAGATGGGCGAGCGGCTCAGCCTCGACTCGCCGCATCCGGGGCAGAACTGGTGGCGACCGCGGCCATTGCCGCAGCGGGGCAGGTCATCCGAGCGGGCGGTTGTCGCGCGCTAATCCTTGACCTGCTTGTCGTCCTTCAACAGTTTCGAGGGCGGCTTGCCGCTGTCGCTGCGCACCTGGGCATGGCTGATCAAGGCGAAAATGAAGCTGCCGCCAATGATGTTGCCGGCCAGGGTGGGCAGGGCGAAGTCGAGCCAGAAGGCGCTCCAGCTCTGCTCGCCGGCCCAGACCAGATAAGACACCTCGACCGAGCCCACTACTATATGAGTGAAGTCGCCCAGGGCCATCAGGTAGGTGATCATCAGGATGATCCAGATCTTGGCGTGCTCCATGGACGGGATCATCCAGACCATGGTGGCGATCATCCAGCCCGAAACGATGCCCTTGGCGAACATCTGGCCGATGTCGTTCTCCATCACCTTGCGGCCCACATCCAGGAAGGCGATGTCGGTCTTGCTGTCGAAGATCGGCAGTTCGAGCATTACCCAGGCCACCAGCAGGGTGCCGGCCAGGTTGCCGAGCAGGACGATGGTCCACAGGCGCAGCAGGCGGCCCAGGTTGATGAGGGTGGGGGTGGTCATCAACGGCAGCACGGCGGTCAGGGTGTTCTCGGTGAACAGTTGCTGGCGGGCGAGGATCACTGCCAGAAAGCCTGCGCTGTAGCCCAGGCTGGCGACTACCTGGGCGCTGTCGCCCTCGGGCAGGCGAGCATAGAACAGCCCCATGGCCATCAATGACAGGCCCATGGTCAGGCCGGCCGCCAGCGCCGACCACCACAGGGCGGCGAGGGTGCGCTCCAACTCCTGGTCGCCCTGGGCGCGGATGATCTCGTGCAGCACCGCCGCCCGGGGCGGCTGGTTATGGCTGACTTCCTGCTCTTCGTCCGGCGACAGCCCCGGGGTCTTCTCGCTCTGTGCATCGCTCATGGCAGCCGCTCCGCTTGCGTGTTTCTCTACAGAGCGGCAACCGCGCCGAATAGTTGCCGAGCGGCCGCCGGATGGCGATCGAAAGTTTTTTCAGATCAAGGTGTTGACTCTGAAATCAAACCGCGTATTATTCGCCTCCTCGCAGCGTTGAACGCCACGAGGCAAGCGGTAAGTTGTTGAGGTTGAAGGTGTTTGCAGAAAACGACTTCGAAAGAAACTTCAAAATAACGCTTGACAGCAAATGAGGAAAGCGTAGAATGCGCGCCTCGGTTGAGACGAAAAGCTCTCAGCCAAACGCTCTTTAACAAATTGAATCAAGCAATTCGTGTGGGTGCTTGTGAGTATGGACTGATAGTCGCCAAGATTATCAGCATCACAAGTGGCCATGCGAGAAATCACATAGTCATTTGAGATTGCTGAGCCAAGTTTAGGGTTTCTTAAAAACCCAAGCAGTATTGAACTGAAGAGTTTGATCATGGCTCAGATTGAACGCTGGCGGCAGGCCTAACACATGCAAGTCGAGCGGATGAGAGGAGCTTGCTCCTTGATTCAGCGGCGGACGGGTGAGTAATGCCTAGGAATCTGCCTGGTAGTGGGGGACAACGTTTCGAAAGGAACGCTAATACCGCATACGTCCTACGGGAGAAAGCAGGGGACCTTCGGGCCTTGCGCTATCAGATGAGCCTAGGTCGGATTAGCTAGTAGGTGAGGTAATGGCTCACCTAGGCGACGATCCGTAACTGGTCTGAGAGGATGATCAGTCACACTGGAACTGAGACACGGTCCAGACTCCTACGGGAGGCAGCAGTGGGGAATATTGGACAATGGGCGAAAGCCTGATCCAGCCATGCCGCGTGTGTGAAGAAGGTCTTCGGATTGTAAAGCACTTTAAGTTGGGAGGAAGGGTTGTACGCTAATACCGTGCAATTTTGACGTTACCGACAGAATAAGCACCGGCTAACTCTGTGCCAGCAGCCGCGGTAATACAGAGGGTGCAAGCGTTAATCGGAATTACTGGGCGTAAAGCGCGCGTAGGTGGTTTGTTAAGTTGGATGTGAAAGCCCCGGGCTCAACCTGGGAACTGCATCCAAAACTGGCAAGCTAGAGTACGGTAGAGGGTGGTGGAATTTCCTGTGTAGCGGTGAAATGCGTAGATATAGGAAGGAACACCAGTGGCGAAGGCGACCACCTGGACTGATACTGACACTGAGGTGCGAAAGCGTGGGGAGCAAACAGGATTAGATACCCTGGTAGTCCACGCCGTAAACGATGTCAACTAGCCGTTGGAATCCTTGAGATTTTAGTGGCGCAGCTAACGCATTAAGTTGACCGCCTGGGGAGTACGGCCGCAAGGTTAAAACTCAAATGAATTGACGGGGGCCCGCACAAGCGGTGGAGCATGTGGTTTAATTCGAAGCAACGCGAAGAACCTTACCAGGCCTTGACATGCAGAGAACTTTCCAGAGATGGATTGGTGCCTTCGGGAACTCTGACACAGGTGCTGCATGGCTGTCGTCAGCTCGTGTCGTGAGATGTTGGGTTAAGTCCCGTAACGAGCGCAACCCTTGTCCTTAGTTACCAGCACGTAATGGTGGGCACTCTAAGGAGACTGCCGGTGACAAACCGGAGGAAGGTGGGGATGACGTCAAGTCATCATGGCCCTTACGGCCTGGGCTACACACGTGCTACAATGGTCGGTACAGAGGGTTGCCAAGCCGCGAGGTGGAGCTAATCTCACAAAACCGATCGTAGTCCGGATCGCAGTCTGCAACTCGACTGCGTGAAGTCGGAATCGCTAGTAATCGCAAATCAGAATGTTGCGGTGAATACGTTCCCGGGCCTTGTACACACCGCCCGTCACACCATGGGAGTGGGTTGCACCAGAAGTAGCTAGTCTAACCTTCGGGAGGACGGTTACCACGGTGTGATTCATGACTGGGGTGAAGTCGTAACAAGGTAGCCGTAGGGGAACCTGCGGCTGGATCACCTCCTTAATCGAAGACATCAGCCTGCTGATGAGCTCCCACACGAATTGCTTGATTCATGATGTAAAGACGATGCGACCTGTTATATAGGTCTGTAGCTCAGTTGGTTAGAGCGCACCCCTGATAAGGGTGAGGTCGGCAGTTCAAATCTGCCCAGACCTACCATTTATTGGTACTACCTGGTTCGGCTGGTCAAATGGGGCCATAGCTCAGCTGGGAGAGCGCCTGCCTTGCACGCAGGAGGTCAGCGGTTCGATCCCGCTTGGCTCCACCACTCTTCAGGTTTCGCACTGCTCAGAACTTAGAAATGAACATTCGTTGATGAATGTTGATTTCTGACTTTTGTCAGATCGTTCTTTAAAAATTCGGATATGTGATAGAAATAGACTGATTACCAGTTTCACTGCTGGTGGATCAGGCTAAGGTAAAATTTGTGAGTTCTGCTCGAAAGAGCGACGTGCGAATTTTCGGCGAATGTCGTCTTCACAGTATAACCAGATTGCTTGGGGTTATATGGTCAAGTGAAGAAGCGCATACGGTGGATGCCTTGGCAGTCAGAGGCGATGAAAGACGTGGTAGCCTGCGATAAGCTTTGGGGAGTCGGCAAACAGACTGTGATCCAGAGATCTCTGAATGGGGGAACCCAGCCAGCATAAGCTGGTTATCTTGTACTGAATACATAGGTGCAAGAGGCGAACCAGGGGAACTGAAACATCTAAGTACCCTGAGGAAAAGAAATCAACCGAGATTCCCTTAGTAGTGGCGAGCGAACGGGGACCAGCCCTTAAGCTGGTTTGAGATTAGTGGAACGCTCTGGAAAGTGCGGCCATAGTGGGTGATAGCCCCGTACACGAAAATCTCTTGCCAGTGAAATCGAGTAGGACGGAGCACGAGAAACTTTGTCTGAACATGGGGGGACCATCCTCCAAGGCTAAATACTACTGACTGACCGATAGTGAACCAGTACCGTGAGGGAAAGGCGAAAAGAACCCCGGAGAGGGGAGTGAAATAGAACCTGAAACCGTATGCGTACAAGCAGTGGGAGCCTACTTTGTTAGGTGACTGCGTACCTTTTGTATAATGGGTCAGCGACTTATATTCAGTGGCGAGCTTAACCGAATAGGGGAGGCGTAGCGAAAGCGAGTCTTAATAGGGCGCTTTAGTCGCTGGGTATAGACCCGAAACCGGGCGATCTATCCATGGGCAGGTTGAAGGTTAGGTAACACTGACTGGAGGACCGAACCGACTACCGTTGAAAAGTTAGCGGATGACCTGTGGATCGGAGTGAAAGGCTAATCAAGCTCGGAGATAGCTGGTTCTCCTCGAAAGCTATTTAGGTAGCGCCTCATGTATCACTGTAGGGGGTAGAGCACTGTTTCGGCTAGGGGGTCATCCCGACTTACCAAACCGATGCAAACTCCGAATACCTACAAGTGCCGAGCATGGGAGACACACGGCGGGTGCTAACGTCCGTCGTGAAAAGGGAAACAACCCAGACCGTCAGCTAAGGTCCCAAAGTCATGGTTAAGTGGGAAACGATGTGGGAAGGCTTAGACAGCTAGGAGGTTGGCTTAGAAGCAGCCACCCTTTAAAGAAAGCGTAATAGCTCACTAGTCGAGTCGGCCTGCGCGGAAGATGTAACGGGGCTCAAACCATGCACCGAAGCTACGGGTATCATCTTATGATGATGCGGTAGAGGAGCGTTCTGTAAGCCTGTGAAGGTGAGTTGAGAAGCTTGCTGGAGGTATCAGAAGTGCGAATGCTGACATGAGTAACGACAATGCGAGTGAAAAACTCGCACGCCGAAAGACCAAGGTTTCCTGCGCAACGTTAATCGACGCAGGGTTAGTCGGTCCCTAAGGCGAGGCTGAAAAGCGTAGTCGATGGAAAACAGGTTAATATTCCTGTACTTCCAGTTATTGCGATGGAGGGACGGAGAAGGCTAGGCCAGCTTGGCGTTGGTTGTCCAAGTTTAAGGTGGTAGGCTGAGATCTTAGGCAAATCCGGGATCTCAAGGCCGAGAGCTGATGACGAGTGCTCTTTAGAGCGCGAAGTGGTTGATGCCATGCTTCCAAGAAAAGCTCCTAAGCTTCAGATAACTGGGAACCGTACCCCAAACCGACACAGGTGGTTAGGTAGAGAATACCAAGGCGCTTGAGAGAACTCGGGTGAAGGAACTAGGCAAAATGGCACCGTAACTTCGGGAGAAGGTGCGCCGGTGAGGGTGAAGCACTTGCTGCGTAAGCCCACGCCGGTCGAAGATACCAGGCCGCTGCGACTGTTTATTAAAAACACAGCACTCTGCAAACACGAAAGTGGACGTATAGGGTGTGACGCCTGCCCGGTGCCGGAAGGTTAATTGATGGGGTTAGCGCAAGCGAAGCTCTTGATCGAAGCCCCGGTAAACGGCGGCCGTAACTATAACGGTCCTAAGGTAGCGAAATTCCTTGTCGGGTAAGTTCCGACCTGCACGAATGGCGTAACGATGGCGGCGCTGTCTCCACCCGAGACTCAGTGAAATTGAAATCGCTGTGAAGATGCAGTGTATCCGCGGCTAGACGGAAAGACCCCGTGAACCTTTACTATAGCTTTGCACTGGACTTTGAGCTTGCTTGTGTAGGATAGGTGGGAGGCTTTGAAGTGGGGACGCCAGTTCTCATGGAGCCATCCTTGAAATACCACCCTGGCAACCTTGAGGTTCTAACTCAGGTCCGTTATCCGGATCGAGGACAGTGTATGGTGGGTAGTTTGACTGGGGCGGTCTCCTCCCAAAGAGTAACGGAGGAGTACGAAGGTGCGCTCAGACCGGTCGGAAATCGGTCGTAGAGTATAAAGGCAAAAGCGCGCTTGACTGCGAGACACACACGTCGAGCAGGTACGAAAGTAGGTCTTAGTGATCCGGTGGTTCTGTATGGAAGGGCCATCGCTCAACGGATAAAAGGTACTCCGGGGATAACAGGCTGATACCGCCCAAGAGTTCATATCGACGGCGGTGTTTGGCACCTCGATGTCGGCTCATCACATCCTGGGGCTGAAGCCGGTCCCAAGGGTATGGCTGTTCGCCATTTAAAGTGGTACGCGAGCTGGGTTTAGAACGTCGTGAGACAGTTCGGTCCCTATCTGCCGTGGACGTTTGAGATTTGAGAGGGGCTGCTCCTAGTACGAGAGGACCGGAGTGGACGAACCTCTGGTGTTCCGGTTGTCACGCCAGTGGCATTGCCGGGTAGCTATGTTCGGAAGAGATAACCGCTGAAAGCATCTAAGCGGGAAACTTGCCTCAAGATGAGATCTCACTGGAGCCTTGAGCTCCCTGAAGGGCCGTCGAAGACTACGACGTTGATAGGTTGGGTGTGTAAGCGCTGTGAGGCGTTGAGCTAACCAATACTAATTGCCCGTGAGGCTTGACCATATAACACCCAAGCAATTTGCGCCGAGGCCAAATTGTGGTGGTGAAGACGAAAGAACCGAAAGTTCGCGACAAACCACAAATATCGCATATCCGAATTGGCTGGAGTATCCATCTGGATGTTCTGGCAACAGAATTTCTTGACGACCATAGAGCATTGGAACCACCTGATCCCATCCCGAACTCAGCAGTGAAACGATGCATCGCCGATGGTAGTGTGGGGTTTCCCCATGTGAGAGTAGGTCATCGTCAAGATTCATTTCGCAAAACCCCTATCTGCGCGAGCAGGTAGGGGTTTTGTCTTTTCTGCGTTCCCAAATAAACACAGTCTCCCCCTGTAGGAGCGGCCTCGCGCCGCGAAAGGGCCGCAACGCGGCCCCGGCGATATCAGCGTGATGCACAAATCCTGGGTCTGCTACGCAGCCCTTTCGCGGTACAAGGCCGCTCCTACACAGGCATCCGTTTGCTGACGATCACGCAAATATCCTTTGCTCGTCGGCTACCTCACATCGCCTCGTCACAGGTGCGACAATATTGCCGTCACAATTACGTGACTTCCCCGTACCTACCCTGCGTCAAGGCTTAGGTTCGGGGCAATCCTGGCACCCGGACCGAGCGATGCCAGCGTACCGTGCTGCGCATTTCTGGACTTTCACCGTCCTATTACTTGAGGTTAGAAGCAAGATGGCCAAGGCCGCCGATGTCGTTGTGCAATGCCTGGAAAACGAAGGTGTCGAGTATGTGTTCGGCATTCCCGGTGAGGAAAACCTCGACCTGCTCGAGTCCCTGCGCAAGTCGAAGATCAAGCTGGTACTGACCCGCCACGAGCAATCCGCGGGCTTCATGGCCGCCACCTACGGCCGCCTGACCGGCAAGACCGGCGTCAGCCTGTCGACCCTCGGCCCTGGCGCGACCAACCTGGTGACCGCCAGCGCCTACGCCTACCTGGGCGGCATGCCGATGATGATGATCACCGGCCAGAAGCCGATCAAGAAGTCCAAGCAAGGCCGTTTCCAGATCATCGACGTGTGCGGCATGATGGACCCCATCACCAAGTACACCCACCAGTTCGCCTCGGCCGACAACATCCCTGCGCGCATGCGTGAGGCCTTCCGCCTGGCCGAAGAAGAGAAGCCGGGCGCCGTGCACCTGGAGCTGCCGGAAGACATCGCCGCCGAGCAGACCGATGCGCTGCCGATCCCGCGCAGCCTGCACCGTCGCCCGCTGGCCGAACACGTGGCCATCGAAGCCGCCGTGCAGAAACTGCAGAACGCCCGCAACCCGATCCTGGTGATCGGCGCCGGCGCCAACCGCAAGATGACCGCCAAGGTCCTCAAGCAACTGATCGACAAGACCGGCATCCCGTTCATCACCACCCAGATGGGTAAAGGCGTGGTCGACGAGCGCCACCCGCGCTTCCTGGGCAACGCCGCGCTGTCGTCCGGTGACTTCGTTCACCGCGCTGTCGAAGCCGCCGACCTGATCGTCAACATTGGTCACGACGTGATCGAGAAGCCGCCGTTCTTCATGGTCCGTGGTGGCACCGAAGTCATTCACGTCAGCTTCCGCTCGGCTGAAGTCGATGCCGTGTACTTCCCGCAGGTGGAAGTGATCGGCGACATCGCCAACGCCGTGTGGCAGATCAGCGAAGCGCTGACCGACACCAGCCACTGGGACTTCACCCGCCTGATGGCCATCCGTGAAGCGAACGAAGCGCAGATCGCCGAAGGCGCCGATGACAACCGCTTCCCGGTCTACCCGCAGCGCATGGTCGCCGACATCCGTCGCGCCCTGCCGTCCGAAGGCATCGTCGCCCTGGACAACGGCATCTACAAGATCTGGTTCGCCCGCAACTACAAGGCCCACAAGCCCAACACCGTGCTGCTGGACAACGCCCTGGCGACCATGGGCGCCGGCCTGCCATCGGCCATGGCCTCGCACCTGGTGTACCCGGATCGCCCGGTCATCTCGGTATGCGGCGACGGCGGCTTCATGATGAACAGCCAGGAGCTGGAAACCGCGGTACGTCTGGGCATGCACATCACCGTGGTGATCCTGCGTGACGACGGCTACGGCATGATCCGCTGGAAGCAGGCCAACATGGGCTTCACCGATTTCGGCTTGGACTACGGCAACCCGGACTTCGTCAAATACGCCGAAGCCTACGGTGCCAATGGCCACCGCGTGGAAAGCGCCGAAGGCTTCCTGCCGCTGCTCGAGCACTGCATCAAGACCCCGGGCGTGCACGTGATCGACTGCCCGGTGGACTACAGCGAGAACGACCGCATCCTCAACAGCGAGCTGCGTGAGCGCGCGCTGGCGGTCTAAACGCTGACGACCCATCGCGGGACAAGCCCGCTCCCACGCTATCCGTTCCCACTGCGCTAATACAGGCCTGTGGGAACGGGGGGCGTGGGAGCGGGCTTGCCCCGCGATAGCGTCAGTTCAGACAACGACACACACAGCACCACCATACACATCTACCCATCCCCACCTCCCTGCTCTCGGCATGCTCAGGCTCTTCACCACCCTGAGAACCCGAAACCATCACCATCAGATCAACGCAAAATCTCCTGCGCCCATGTCGTTGAGCCGCCCTTTGGCATCGATCTTGGAAACACCCGCATACAAAGATGAATGACAGACAGGAATGCACTTGGCTGTGCGAAATTGTACCGGGCGGGCGCCTATTACGAGGCGGTAAGCCTGATGAAGTACAACCGCGACCTGAGTGCCCATTCAGGGCTCTACCTCGCCGGGGAGTCTTTCTCTGTCGATGCCGGTTGGACCGAGCCGTGTCTGCGTACTGCCATCGACACCGTGATCAACCTCTGCAACAACACCGGCGCACGTTTCAAGGGGGGCTTCAGCCTGGAGCACTATCCGCATTATCAGGTACCTCGACAGGCGCTTTGAAACAACTTTGTAGGAGTGCTCCTCCAGGTATTTTCGCAATCTCCCTCAGTTCCAGAGGATTCCGCTGACTGTCGTCCCTTATGCCATGCCCGTTCTACTGGCGGCCTTCCACAACAACCAGAACAGGAAGCCGCCATGCAGGAACACACCACTCCCGTCAGCCCCGTACGCATTGCCGTCATCCAGTACGATCCGCAGGTCGGCCTGGACCATTGCGATGGCAACCTGAGCCGTGGCTTGGCCCTGGCCCGCCGCGCCGCGCGTGAAGGGGCCAACCTGATCGTGCTGCCGGAGCTGGCCAACACCGGCTACACCTTCAACTCCCGCGCCGAGGCCTATGGTCACGCCGAGTCGCTGGAGGATGGGCGATGCCTGCAGGCCTGGGCGGAGTTCGCCCGTGAGCAGCAGGTGTATCTGGCCGCAGGCTTCGCCGAGCGTGACGGCCTCAAGCTCTTCGACAGCGCCGTGCTGTTTGGCCCGCAGGGGCGGCTCGGGCATTACCGCAAGGCGCACCTGTGGAACCAGGAAAAGCTCTGGTTCACGCCAGGGGACCTGGGCTTCCCGGTATTCGAAACGCCCATCGGCCGCATCGGCCTGCTGATCTGCTGGGACATCTGGTTCCCGGAGGTGCCACGGCTCATGGCGGCGCAGGGCGCCGACATCATCTGCAGCCTGAACAACTGGGTCTGGACACCGCCGCCGCTGTTCGACGAGGCCGGACGCTGCATGGCCTCGTACCTGACAATGACCGCGGCCCACGTCAACAATGTCTACATCGCCGCCGCCAATCGCATCGGTCGCGAACGGGGCGGGCGCTTCCTCGGTTGTTCGCTGATTGCCGGCACCAACGGCTGGCCTATCGGCGAGGTGGCCAATGCCGAGGAGGAGTGCGTCCTCTATGCCGACGTCGACCTCAGCGCCGCCCGCTCGGCGCCGATCTGGAACAGCCTCAACGACCTGCCGCGTGACCGGCGCACCGACCTCTACGACGCCACCCTGGGGTATCGGCTGCATGCGCCGATGCCACGTTGAGGAGGCGTCATGGAACAGCGCCTTTCCTTACCGCGACAACGGTCGTCGTCGCTGATTCTCCTGGGCCTCGCGCTGCTTTGCGTTGCCAGCCTGATGTTGGGTGGATGGCCCGATTATGCGCAGCTCGTCGCAACCCTCGACCAGCCGCTGAGCAGACTGCGCTGGATTGTCGGTGATATCAGCGAGGTCGCCTTCTACAAGCACGAGTTGCCGGCACTGGGGCTGCTGCTGGGGGCGAGCCTCGCGCATTGGGCCCAGCAGCGCGGATATCGCTGGCAAGGCTTTGCCATCTGCTACGGCACCGGGCTGTGGCCCTGGCTGATCATCAGCTCGCTGCTTGGTCTGCTGCTCAGCCATGCGTTGTGGGGCTGGACGCTGGACGGTGGTGCCTGGCAGCCGACCTTCGTCGCCTTTGTCTCGTTACCGGCGGCCATGGTCCTGCTGTTTGGCGGCGGTTGGCGCGTCACGATCAATGGCGCGCTGCTCGGTGCCGTGCTGGTGACGCCCGCCAGCCTGCTGCTGGTCAACTACCTGTGCTACCCGCTGCAGTTGCCGGTGGTGATCGGCAATGTCAGTGGCATGGCCCTGGCCAGTATGCTGGCGTTCCTGCTGTGCAAGCGCTTCCCGACGTTGGTTCGCGATGGGCAGCGTCCTGAGGTCGTAGCGACGGCCAGCAAGCCGGACTATGGTGTGGTCTGGACCCTGCGTCGGGTACTGGCCGATTTCAGCGAGGCGCCGTTTTTTGGCAATGAACTGGCCAGCCTCGGCTTGCTGCTGGGCGTGTTGCTGGCTTATGTATTGGCCCCGGCGGCACCGGCCTACGGATCGCAACTGGTGCTGCAGATGGTGGCTGGGCAGGCATTGGCATCGTTGGTCGGTGTGCTGTTCTGGCGGCGGCAATGGCAAGAACGGGGCTGGTATCCGACCTATATTCCCATCGTGTCGATCGTGCCCGCCGCCGTGCTGACACTGGGCGGCAGCTGGCAGGTGATCGTCGCCAGCGCCGTGCTCGGCGCGCTGATCGCGCCACCGCTTGCCGTGGCCATCAGCCAGCGCTTGCCGGGCTACATGCACGGCTATATCGGCAATGTCCTGTCCATGGCCATCAGCACCCTGGGCATCGTGCCCCTGGTCGGCCTGCTTGCGGGAGGTAACCCATGACAGCACCACGTGTTTCGATCGCCAGCCTGGGCGGCACGGTCAGCATGCAATCCG
Source organism: Pseudomonas sp. RtIB026 (assembly GCF_016861355.2). Classification (NCBI taxonomy): domain Bacteria; kingdom Pseudomonadati; phylum Pseudomonadota; class Gammaproteobacteria; order Pseudomonadales; family Pseudomonadaceae; genus Pseudomonas; species Pseudomonas sp. RtIB026. Next base: position 2,131,429 of record NZ_AP023348.2, read on the forward strand.
GGGCGCCGGGGCAGGGGGTGACACCCCGGCTCGATTGCGCCGCGCTGTTGGCGTCCCTGCCGCAACTGCAGGCACTGGCACAGATCAGTACCGCCACGTTATGCCTGGTGCCGAGCGCCTCGCTGGCGTTCAGCGACATGCTGAACGCGCTGGCCTGGGCAAGCGCGCAAGTGCAAGCGGGGGCCCAGGCCGTGGTCCTCACCCAAGGCACCGATACGCTGGAGGAGACCGCGTATTTCCTCGACCTGCTCTGGCCCCATGACATCCCGCTGATCATGACCGGCGCCATGCGTTCGGCCAGCCAACCGGGCGCGGATGGTCCGGCGAACCTGCTGGCGGCAGTGCAGGTGGCGATAGCCGATGGTAGCCGGGGGCGTGGCGTGCTGGTGGTGATCAACGACCAGATCCACCAAGCCGCACGGGTACGCAAGACTGCCAGCCTGGCAATGGCGGCCTTCGAGTCGCCCGGCACAGGAGCGATAGGGGAGGTCGTGGAGGGCCGCCCAATTTATCGCCAGGCTGCCACGCCACGGCGGGTGTTGCCCCTGCCGGTGCAGGTGGATCACCAGGTCGTCCTGCTGGAGGCCTGTCTCGATGCCGATACGAGGCTGCTGCAAGCGCTCGGAGGCCTGGGCTATTCAGGGCTGGTGGTTGCCGGATTTGGCGCCGGCCATGTTTCCGAAGCCTGGGCCGAGGCGTTGGGGAGCATCGCCGGCAACATGCCGGTGATCATCGCCACCCGCACCGGCAATGGCCCGACAGCCCAGGGGACCTATGGATTCATCGGCGGTGAGATCGACCTGCAGGCCCGGGGCCTGCACATGGCCGGCTGGCTCTGCCCGCGCAAGTGCCGACTCTTGCTGTGGCTGCTGATCGGCAGCGGGCGGCAGGCCGACCTGGCGCACTGGCTGCAGCAATAGCCCGATGCCCGTTCCCTTGATGGGAGCGGGCAGGCGTTGCCTGTGCTAGGGTGCACGCAAATTTCCACCCTAGGACACCCGCCCATGCTCCCCGCGCTCAGCGAAAAAGAACTCGATCGCCTCGAAGACCTGCTGATGACCTACGGCAACGACTATTCGGTGCTCAACCTCGCCGAACTCAACGGCTTCTTCACCGCTTTGGCCAGTTCCCCCAGCAAGGTCAACCCTGAGCAATGGCTACCCGCTGTCTCCGGCGGCAAGGTGCCGAAGTTCAAGAAGCCCGCCCATGAAGAGGCCTACACCGCGCTGATGCTGCGTTACGCCAGCCAGGTGGCGGAAGAGTTGGCCGACGACATTGAGCACTTCGAACCGCTGTTCGAGGAAGGCAAAGGCGAAGAGGGCCCGACGATCATTCTCGAGGAATGGTGCTTCGGCTACATGCGCGGTACCCAGGTAGCCGAGTGGAGCGAGCTGCCGCCGGAGCAGGATCGTCTGCTCAAGGCCATTTCCCTGCATGGGCTGGAAGACAATTTCGAGCTGCTCGATTCGATGAGCTTCGATGAGCATCAGGCCTGTGTGCCGCTGGTGGTCGAGGCGGCGCGAGGGCTGTATCAGTACCAGAAACAGCACGGTCATTGAGATCGTAATCGCGGGCGCGTGGGAGCGGCGATGCGGCGACCCGACTTGCCCCCGCAATCGTGATTATTCCACCTGCCGAAATACTGGATTGCTCCCAGCACTGATTCTGCTGCCAGCCGATCCAGTGCAGCATGTCCTCCAGCAGCGCCACTCCCGGCGCTGATCCGGAGCCCTGCACATGCCAAGCCCGATCAAGCTGTACAACTTCCCCAAGTCCGGCCACGCCCATCGCATCGAGCTGATGTTGTCGCTGCTCGGACTGCCCACCGAACTGGTCTTCGTCGACCTGGCCAAGGGCGAGCACAAGCAACCCGAGTTTCTCGCCATCAACCCCTTCGGCCAGGTGCCGGTGATCGATGACAACGGCATCGTCATCGCCGACTCCAACGCCATCCTGGTCTACCTGGCCAAGGCCTACGGCGGTGAGCGCTGGTTGCCTGCGGATCCGCTCGGTGCCGCCCGTGTGCAGCGCTGGTTGTCGGTGGCGGCGGGTCCCCTGGCCTTCGGCCCGGCGGCGGCACGCCTGGTGACGGTGTTCGGTGCCTCGTTCAACACCGACGAAGTCATCGGTCGCGCCCACACCCTGCTCAAGGTGATCGACGCCGAACTGGCCGAGGGCCCGTTCCTGGTCGGTAGCCAGGCGACCATCGCCGATATCGCCAATTACTCGTACATCGCCCACGCGCCGGAAGGCAACGTGTCGCTGGAGCCGTACCCCAACGTGCGCGCCTGGCTGGCCCGTATCGAGGCGCTGCCGGGCTTCGTGCCGATGCCACGTACGGTCATCGGTTTGCAGACCACGCTCTGACTCCCGAGGGATGCCGCCATGCAATCGCCCTGGCATGCAGGTGAAAAACAGCTGCAGGAGCACGTCGGTGTTGCAGAGCGCATGGAGGCGTTCGGGCAGAAGGTCATTCGTGACTACATGCCCGACCAGCATCGCACGTTCTACCAGCAGCTGCCGTTCATGGTGGCCGGTACCGTGGACGCCGCAGGCAAACCCTGGGCGACGCTGCTCGAAGGCCCGGAAGGCTTCGTCAGCTCGCCCGATCCACGGCAACTGTTGATCGGCGCCGATCTCGCCAGCGACGATCCGGCCACGCCTGGCCTGGTGGCGGGTGGCGCCATCGGCCTGCTGGGGATCGAGCTGCACACGCGGCGGCGCAATCGCCTCAATGGCCTGATCCGCCGAGCCAGCGCCGGCCAGTTGGAGGTGGTGGTCGAGCAATCCTTCGGCAACTGCCCGCAGTACATCCAGCTGCGCGAGTACACCCGCGTCGACGAGCCGCCGCAGGGGCGACGGGATTCAGCGGCGCTCGATGCCGCGACCCGCGCCATCATCGAAAGCGCCGACACCTTCTTTGTCGCCAGCTACGTCGATCAGGACGCTGGCCAGCGCTCGGTGGACGTCTCCCATCGCGGTGGCCGGCCTGGTTTCGTCAGGGTCGAGGGCAATCGCCTGACCATTCCCGACTACGCCGGCAACCTGCATTTCAATACCCTCGGCAATCTGCTGGTCAACCCGGTCGCCGGCCTGCTGTTCGTCGACTTCACCACGGGCGATGTGCTGCAGGTTTCCGGGCGTACCGAGGTCATGCTCGACAGCCCGCTGATCAGCGCCTTCGAAGGCGCCGAGCGGATCTGGACCCTGGACATCGAGCAGGTGGTGCTGCGCCGGGCTGCCGTGTCGCTGCGCTGGGCCTTCCAGGAATACGCACCCACCAGCCTGATGACCGGCACCTGGCGCGAAACCGAGCAGCGCCTGCAACAGCGCGAACGGCAGCGCCAGTGGCTGACCTGGCGGGTACTGCGCATCGAGCAGGAGAGTCGCGATATCCGCTCGTTCCATCTGCAACCCGAGGATGGCGCCGCGGTGGCCTTCGCCCCTGGTCAGCATATTCCCGTGCGTTTGCGCATCGATGGGGAGGCGCCGCTGATCCGTACCTACAGCCTGTCCAGCGCGCCGTCCGATGGCTTCCTGCGCATCAGCGTCAAGGCGCAGGGGCCGGCGTCACGCTATCTGCACCAACAGGTGAAGGTCGGCGATCGTCTTCAGGTGCGCCAGCCCACGGGCAGCTTCACCCTGGATCAGCAGAGCGACCGGCCCCTTGTGCTGATCGGCGCGGGCGTCGGCATCACCCCGTTGATCGCCATGCTCCGCGAGCAATTGGCCAGGGGGCAGGGGCGGCGAATCCATCTGTTCCATGGCGGGCGCACACTGGCCGACATGCCGTTCCAGCAGGAGCTTGCCGCGCTCCAGCAACAGGCCAATGGCTTTCTGAGCATCCATCGTGCCCTGAGCCAGCCCGAACCTTCGGCCGTGCCAGGGCATGACTACCAATTCGCCAGCCGCCTGGGCATCGAGCAGGTCAAGGCCACGCTGGCATTGGATGACTACGACTTCTACCTCTGCGGCCCGGCCAGCTTCACCCAGGACCTGTACGAAGGCCTGCGCGGCGTGCATGTGCCCGACGCCCGCATCCATGCCGAAGCCTTCGGCCCCTCGACCCTGCGCCGCCACACCGACGACAACCAGCCGACGCAGCAACAGCCCCCTCCCGCCAGCGAGCCGGTGCCGGTGTACTTCGCCAGCTCCGCCAAGGAAGCGCGTTGGGCGCCGGACAGCGGCACGCTGCTGGAACTGGCAGAAAGCCGTGGCCTGTCGCCGGACTTCAGTTGCCGAGGGGGCTCTTGCGGTACCTGCAGGACCAAACTGGTCAGCGGCCAGGTCCACTACCAGAACCCGCCCGCCGAATTGCCCGAGCCCGGCAGCGTGTTGATCTGCTGCGCTATCCCCGCCCAGGCCGAGGGCGGCGTGCAGCCCCTGGTACTGGAGCTCTAGCGTGACCACGGCGATAATCGCCCCACGACAACGCGTGGGGCGCGGCATGGACCAGATCCACCTGATGAAAGTGTTCGTGGCCGTGGGCGAGCTGGAAAGCTTCGCCGCCGCCGCCCGTCGCCTGGCCATCTCGCCGGCGGCGGTGACTCGCGCTGTCAGCGCCCTGGAGGACCAACTCGGGGTCAAGCTGCTGCTGCGCACCACCCGCAGCGTGCGCCTGACCGAGGCCGGCGGGCGCTATCTGGAAGACACCCGGCATATCCTCGCCAGCATTATCGAAGCCAACGAAGCCGCCGCCGGCATCAACGCCGCGCCCAAGGGCGACCTGGCGGTGACCGCGCCGATCCTGTTCGGCAAGAAGTTCGTCATGCCGTGCATCGTCCGTTACCTGCAGCAGTACCCCGAGGTGGATGTGTCGGCGTACTTTCTCGACCGCGTGGTGAACCTGGTGGAGGAGGGCATGGATGTGGCGGTGCGCATCGGCCAGCTGCCCGATTCGGGCCTCAAGGCGTTGCGCGTGGGCAGGATGCGCCGGTTGCTGTGCGCCTCGCCCGAGTACCTCGAACGCCACGGCACGCCGCGCCATCCCTCGGAATTGCAGAAGCACGAAGTCATCGCCGCCGGGACCCTGTCACCGCGCACCGACTGGCGCTTCGGCGCCATCGACGACCCGACGCTGATCCGCATGAAGCCGCGCCTCACCGTGACCAGCAACGACGCCGCCATCGCCGCGGCCAGTGCCGGGCTCGGGATTGCCCGGCTGCTGTCGTACCAGGTGGCGGATGAAGTGGCGGCCGGGCGCTTGCAGGTGATCCTGGCCGAGTATGAAGAGGCGCCCTGGCCGATCCATATCCTGCATCGGGAGAGTAAATATGGCTCGACCAAGGTGCGGACCTTTATCGATATGTTGGCCGAGCATTTGCGCAGCCAGGTGCATCTGGCCTGATCCAGATAGCTGGGGCTGCTGCGCAGCCCTTTCGCGGCACAAGGCCGCTCCTACACGGGAGCGTGCATCTCTCTGTAGGAGCGGCCTAGTGCCGCGAAAGGGGCGCAAAGCGCCCCCAGCAATCAAGCGCCTGAAAGCGCCGCACACTCCGCCAGCACCCTCAACCCGCCCATCACCTGCGGCGTGATCACCCGCCCCAGGCACACCCGCAACCCAGTGCCACACTCCCCATCGGCAAAGAACATCCCGCTGGCGCCGACATTGCAGCCACGCTCCGCCGCAAGCCGTTGCAGCACCAGCATGTCCGTCCCTTCCGGCAATTCGACCCAATGGATAAACCCGCCCTGCGGCGCCACATACCGTGTCCCCGCCGGAAACACCGACTGCACCAGCGTCGCCATCACCTCGGTCTGCGCTACCAGCCGCCCGCGCAGCTTCGCGCAGTGCTCGTCCATGTACCCCCGCCCGATAAACTCATCCAGCACCCGCTGCGCCAGGCTCGACACCGCCAGGTTACGCGAAAACATCTGGGCCAGGATCGCATCCCGGTACCGTCCGGCCACGCACCAGCCCACCCGGTACCCCGGCGCCACGGTCTTGGAGAACGACGAGCAATAGATCGTCTGCCCGGTCTCGTCGTAGTGCTTGATCGCCTTGGGTCGCTGCGCCTCGTCCACCAGGTCGAAGAAGATATCGTCCTCGATGATCGGCACATCCGCTGCCTGCGCCAGCTGTGAGAGCCGTGCCCGCGCCGCGTCGGGCATGATGAAGCCCCGTGGGTTCTGTAGCGTCGGGTTGAGGAACACCACATCGACCTTCCCGCGCTTGAGGGCCCATTCCAGGTGCTCGAGGTCCATGCCGCTGTCGGCGTGGGTGCGGATGGGCAGGGCGCGCATTCCCAGGCGTTCGATGGTCTGCAGGATGCCGTAGTAGGTGGGCGTTTCGATGGCCACCGTGGCCCCCGGCCGGGCGACGGCTTCGAGGGCCAGCTCCAGGGCCACGGTGTCGCCCGAGGTCACCAGGATATCGTCCGGCCCGCAGGCCACGCCGCGTTGCAGCATCAGCCCGGCGATGCGTCGGCGCAGCGAGGCCAGGCCGGGTGGGGCGATCAGCCCGGCCAGCGCCAGATCGGCCTTGCTCGCCAGGGAGGCCAGGCATCTGCTCAGCAGAACCTGGGGCGCCAGTTCGTCATGCAGCACCGCCGAGCTCAGCGAAAGCGTGGTGTTGCTGGCCGCCTGGGCAAGCATGGCGACCACCGCGTGGTCTACGTTGACGGTGACGCTGGCCAGGTCGAACCCCTGCACCTGGGCCGCGCCCTTGGCGACGAAATAGCCCACCCGTGGCGTGGCCTGCACATAGGCATTGGCCTCCAGCTCCGCCAGTGCCCGTTGCACGGTGGCGATGCTGCTGTCGAACAGCCGCGCCAGTTCACGCACCGAAGGCAATTGCATGCCGCTGGGCCATTCGCCGCTGTCGATCTGGCGCAGCAGCCAGGCGTTGACGGTGTGCCAGCGTTTGTCGGGCTTGGGGTTCCGGTCCATGGGGGCCTTGTGTCGTCTCAGGCGGGGGCTCCGGAAAGGTAGAGCAAAACCACGCCGGTTGCAGCCACGATGACGATGTTCAGCAGCACCAGGGCAAAGCCGAAGCGGATCAGCCCGTGCTCTTCCTCACGGTTGGCCCCGGCCAGCCCGATGATCAGCGACAGGATCGACAGCGAGCCCAGCGCGCCATGCCCGGCGGCGCTGTTGACCATCGCCGCCAGCCACGGGCCGTGGACCGTGGACAGCGCGGCGATGGAGGGCATCATCAGCGTGTTGCCGCCGACATTGGAGCCGGTGACATAGCCGGCCAACCCCGCCAGCAGCGACACCGTCGACGCCAGCGACACACCGGACAGCGCCTGCAACGCCCGTTGCGCCTCGACCAGGAAGCCGGCCTTGACCATCACCTGCGACAGCAGCAGGAACAGGAATATTGTCGCCACCGGGAACCGCGCCCGCGTGACCAGCGCCTGCCACGGAAAGCCCGTGCCCTGGCGCCCGACCATCATCAGCACCACCAGCAGCAAGGCCAGCCCCGGCGAAGCCAGTGGCTTCCACGACACGTTGGTGCCATGCACCACCCATAGCCCGTCCCACCCCGACAGCAGGAACAGCCCCCGCGAGATGATGATCACCGTCAGCAGGGCCAGGTACGGCCATGCCGCCTGCGGCCAGCGCACCAGCGCCCCGCGCCGCGCCCAGGACATCCCCAGACCCACGCCGGCCACCGCCAGCCCGGCCAGCACGCCCGATGCCTCCGGCCCGATCCAGTGGTTGACCGCATACAGCACCGTGCTGAACAGCAGCGAGACCAGCGCCAACCCCAGCCATGCCTGCAGGCTGCGAATCCCCGCCAGCACCAGCGCCACGGCGGCCAGGCCGAGGAACACCGGCGCGCTGACCAGCGCCGAATGGCTGCCCAGTTCCTGCGCCGGCACATGGGCCAGCAGCGCGCCGATCACCGTGGCCAGCCCCAGCGTGCCCCAGGGCATCACCACCATGCCGGCCAGCGCCATCTTCATGCCGACCTGACGCGAGAACAGCCCCATCAGCAGCGGCACCGTGGCGATCAGCGATACGCCGAACCCGGTCATCGCCTCCAGCAGCGGCGCCAGGCCCAGCACGATGAAGATCACCTGCATCGGCGGCGTCCAGCCCAGCTCCCGCACCCAGACGCCGATTGCCTGCGGGGCGTTGGCGCGTTCGACCAGGATGACGAAGGCCAGCCCAGGAACGATCACGCAGGCGGTGCTGAGGAACAGGATAAGCGTGTCTTGCAGGATGGCGCCGGACACCGCCGCCGACAGCGGCTGCGCGGCGCCCAGGCCCCACAGCAGCAGGACACCGGCCACGCCGGCCAGCGCGGCCTGCACGGGTGGGCGGCGCAGCAGCAGGATCAGGGCGATCACCAAGCCAATGGGGGACATTTGCAGCAGCAGGGCAGCCATGATGCGGGTTCCTTCAGCCATCCAGGGGGTGAGGTGGAGGGTGAAGGGCGGGCGCCTGCTGAAACAGATACAGCGCCTGGGCGATTTTCAATACAGCTCGGGGCGGGGTTACTGCGGTGTCAGCAACCGGTCCCGGCAGGCCTGGAGAATGTCGTCCGCGAGCGGCGAATCGTCCGGGCAGGCGCGGGAGAGCGTGATGGCGCCCACCAGGGTGGCGATCACGCCCAGGCGCCGGGCGCGTTCGGCCTGCTCGTCGGCGGTATCCGTCGGCTCGCTGGCGGCCTGGAGCGTTGCCAGCAAGCGCTCGAGCCCGTCGGCAAACACCGCCTTCACGGCGTCGGGCTGGCGCGCGGCATCGCTGGCCAGCGCCGCCAGGGTGCAACCTGAGGCCGGGTTGTCGCGGTGCTCCCTGGAGAGGTACTGGCGCAGGTAGTCCGCCACACCGCCACTGTCGGTGCCGGAGGCGTTCTGCGACAGCCCGCAGGCCGCCGCCTCGGCCATGAGGTCGGCCTTCGAGCCGAAATGCTTGTAGAAGCCGCCATGGGTGAAACCGGCGACCGCCATCAACTCGGCGACGCCGACCCCGTCATAGCCCCGCTGGCGGAACAACGAGGACGCCGTCTCGACGATATGGGCGCGGTTGGCCTGGGCTTGTGCCTTGGTGACTTTCATGGCGGATGACTCCTGCGCCGTGGGGATGAGGTTCATCATACATTGATGTCAGTCATCATCAAAATGTTGACATAGTTAGATGATGGCCGTAATCATAAATGCCAGGCCCACCCCGATCGGGTGTCGCCACCCACCTTGAGGATTTGCCATGAGTGCCTTGCCTACCGTTCTCGTCACCGGTGCCTCCAGCGGTATCGGCGCCACCTATGCCGAACGCTTCGCCCAGCGTGGTCACGACCTGGTGCTGGTCGCCCGCGACCAGGCGCGCCTGGAGACCCTGGCTGCCCGCCTGCGTGAGCACTTCGCTGTCGCCGTCGAGGTGCTGGTCGCCGACCTCACCCAGGCCGATGCCCTTGCTCGGGTCGAAGCGCGGTTGCGTGAAGACTCGCGTATAGGCGTGATGATCAACAACGCCGGGCAAGGCCAGTCAGGGGGCTTTCTGGGGCAGGATGGCGCAAGCCTCGAGCGCCTGATCGGCCTGAACGTCACCGCCGTCACCCGCTTGGCTGCCGCCATTGCGCCGCGCCTGGCCGAGCAGGGCACTGGCGCGATCGTCAACATCGGCTCGGTGGTGGGTCTGGCGCCGGAACTGGGCATGACCGTGTATGGCGCCACCAAGGCGTTCGTGCAGTTCCTGTCCCAGGGGCTGGCGCTGGAGCTGGGGCAGAGGGGGGTCTATGTGCAGGCCGTGCTGCCGGCCGCGACCCGCACCGAGATCTGGTCGCGTTCCGGGCTGGACATCAACACGCTGCCAGAAGTGATGGAGGTGGAAGACTTGGTCGATGCTGCGCTGGTGGGTTACGACCGCCGCGAAGCGATCACCATTCCACCCTTGCAACATGCCGAGCGCTGGGCTGCGTTGGATGGCACCCGGCAGTTACTGATGGGTGACCTGCGCCAATCCTTGGTTGCCGAGCGCTATCGCAATGCGCAGTGAGTTGCGGGAGACCTCAATGAAAGCTTTCATCATTGATCGTTATGGCAAGGATGTCGTCGGGCGTATCGCCGAAATGCCCGTGCCCACCCTGGGGGATGACGATGTGCTGGTGCGGGTCCACGCCGCCGGGGTGAACGCCCTGGACGTGAAACTGCGTAACGGCGAGTTCAAACGGGTGCTGCCGTACCGCTTGCCGCTGATCCTGGGCAACGACCTGGCTGGCACCGTGCTGCGCGTGGGCGCCCGTGTTACCCGCTTCAAGCCCGGCGACGAGGTCTATGCACGGCCTGGGCAGGCACGCATCGGCAGTTTTGCCGAACAGATTGCCGTCACCCAGCAGGCGTTGGCGCGCAAGCCCGCCAACTTGAGCATGGAGCAGGCCGCCGCGCTGCCCTTGGTGGCCTTGACCGCTTGGCAGGTATTGGTGGAAACCGCCCAGCTCAAGCCGGGGCAGAAGGTGCTGATTCATGCGGGCTCCGGTGGCGTGGGCAGCATCGCGATCCAGTTGGCCAAGCACTTGGGGGCGTTCGTCGCCACCACGACAAGCACGGGCAATGTCGAATGGGTGAAGGCCTTGGGCGCGGATGAGGTCATCGATTACAAGCGCCAGGATTTCACCCGGGAATTGCGCGACTACGATGTGGTGCTCAGCGGGTTGGAGGCAGGCACCTTGGAGCGCTCGGTGCAGATTCTCAAACCGGGTGGCCAGCTGATTTCCATTTCCGGGCCGCCCACGCCTGAGTTCGCGGCCGAGCAAGGGATGGCTTGGCCATTACGGCAGGTACTTCGCCTGCTCAGCCGCCGCATCCGCAAGCGTTGTGAGGCCTTGGGCGTGCGCTATCGGTTCGTGTTCATGCGCGCCGATGGTCGACAGTTGGAGGACATCACCCGGCTGGTGGAGGAGGGGATCCTGACGCCGGTACTCGACCAAGTGTTCGCCTTCGAGGCTACCGAACAGGCGTTGGCGGCGGTGGCAGGTGGGCGGAGCAAGGGCAAGGTGGTGGTGCGGGTGGCTTGAGCTGCGTGTCCAGCCCTCGGGAGGGGCGTTTATTCAAAGCCCCTCGCCAAGATACAGGCGGTGTACTTCACCGATTCGCTTACTGGCTGAGGTTGGCACCCCAGCGTCCTGGGCAAACTGCGGCCATTGTGCGACGGCTTCGCAGACTTCCTTGATGATCCGCCGTGCGTCCATGCCACGCACTTGGCTGGCAACGCTTAACAGATCGTCGAGGGTGAAGTCGTCGCGTTTGCCGTTCACGGTCATCTGGTGGGTATCGACCCAGAAGCTGCCAGGCAGGTAGGAATAGGACACGTCATACGCCGGCGTCAGGTACCAGGTGCCGTCGGTGTCCATCATGAAGGCCGTGTTCTTGGTGTGGTCGTCCTGGTTGCGTGCCACCAGGTTGAAGACCATGCGGCGGTAGAACTGTTCGGCGCCGTCGCGGGAAATCCGCAGTGCGCGCATCACCGCGAAGGCCTCGGCATAGGAGTATTGGCCAGGCTTGCGGAAGTCGGCGTGGTCGAGTGCGCACAAGGTCGCCACGTGGATCTTTTCACCTTCGGTCGTGCGGTCGAAGCGCCGGGTCATGAAGTGAGCGCGTCCACCTTCCTCCAGCAATCGGCACTCGGTCATGGTGATCCCGGCCGCCCTGGCCATCAGGTGGTAGGCGTACTCGATGCGCCCATAGCCTTGCGAATCAGCCAGTACGGTCGAGTCCTTGGCCACGTCAAACTTGAGCAGCCAGTACTCGAAACCCGGCGGCGCGGTGACCTGGCCCGAACGGATCTCGCCTTCGGCATTCATGGCGATCACCGCCTTGGCCCGGGCGCCGCCGGCGCTGGTACCGATCTGGATGAGGTGCTGCAGGGCGCTGTCGTCCAGCGATGGGTCCTTGGCATCCAGGCGCTCGGCGATCGATTCGCGTTCGGACAACACCTCGCTGGCCAGGCGCACCAGGGCATCGATATGGATGCTCTCCCCCTTGTCCCGCTCGGTGGCCATCGCCGGACGATATTCCAGGGCGCCCATGCCGCGCTTGCCCTGGTACAGCAGGCGTTCGACCGGGGTAAACGTTGCCTTGTCACGCCCCTGTTGGGCCAGCCAGGCATCGATCAGTGCGTTGCCGAAATCATCGGGCAGGGAATCGGCGAGGATCGAGGGCAGGCCCTTGAAGGTTTCGCGGTCCAGCCCCTGGAACACGTAGGTGTAGTCCTGGCGCAAGGGCATGTGGACCGGCGAGATCTCAAGGCCGGTCCTGACGAACTCGGGGGTGTATTCGAACTCTCCGATCTGGGTCTGAGTGTTCCAGTTGAGCGCGCCTACATACACATCCCAGAGATAGATCCGTGCAATCACCAGCTGTCATCCTTGTCGGGTTTCGGGCCACCAATGAGCGTGGGCTTGCCGATAGGCGTCCTGATTCCGTGTTCAGGCGCCGGCGGTGTAGCCCGTGTGACAGTCGCCCGCATCCGCTGCTTGCCCTGCATTTTTGCCAGTTGCACGGGGCTGGTCCTGACGTCCTCGATGAGGGAGGCGAGACGATCAAGCTCTCCCAGCACCCTCAGGACGGCAATCACGTTCACCAGGGTGCCTTTGCCTGCCGTGAGCTTGCGGTAGGTCTCCCGGGAAATCCCGGCTTCATGGGCGACGATGTCCTGGCCAATATTACGCTTCAGGCGGATAGCCTCAATGCGTTGGCCGATCTCGTTGGCGATAGCGTCGTCAGTCATTGATATGGCTTTCATAACGCCTGGGATCCTATGCTTAAAACGCCGTTATTGACCTGCATGCCTAGGATTCTAGGCTTTGTATGGTCCACTTGAAAGGAAAATCCGCTACTCGATAAAGACTAGTTTTCTAGGCGTTGATGGTGCATTTTGGTTTTTTTGCCAAGAATTCTAGGCGTTGTCTGATCCTGGTTTTCGCGGTGGATTTCAGCGATTGGTTTACCACATTTCGTTTCGCGCAGAACGGGCTACCGCATCGAACGTCCCGAAGTGACCAGACCTGCCAACACCTTCTCCAGTTTCACCACCGCCTCCCTCATCTCAGCGGGTGTCAGTGCCGCAAACCCCATCAGCAAGCCGGCATCGTTCCTCGGCACCGCGTACAAGCTGCCCAGCCCCAACAGATCGATCCCTACTCCGCGTGCCGCCCTGACCACGGCGTCTTCAGGCAAGCCCTGCACGAAATGGCAGGGCATCTGCAGCCCGCCGGCGGGCACCTGCGGCACGAGAAACGCCCCCAGGTGCCTGCGCAGCAGATCCGCCAGTACATCCCGCCGCTCGGCGTAGAGCGCGCGCATGGCCCGCACATGGGCGTTGAAGTGGCCACCCTCCATGAACCGGGCCAGGGTCAGCTGGGCGATGGAGGCGTTATGTCCGTCCTGCAGCGTGCGAGCGGCGGTCATCGGCGTGACGAGCTGGGGCGGCAGCAGCAGGTAGCCGATGCGCAGGCCGGCGAACAGCGATTTGGTGAAGGTGCCGATGTACAGCGTGCGGTCGTGTGGGTCCAGGCCCTGCACACAGGCGGTGGGGCGGCCGGCGTAGTGGAACTCGCTGTCGTAGTCGTCCTCGATGATCCAGGCCTGTTGCTGGCGGGCCCATTCGATCGCCAGCAGGCGCCGGTCCAGCGCCAGGGTCGCGCCGGTCGGGTATTGGTGCGAAGGGGTGAGGAACACCGCCCGGGCATCCGGCGCCAGCCGGGCCATGGCGTCCACCTGCAGGCCATGCTCGTCCACCGGGACCGGCACGCATGCCAGGCCGGCGGCGGTGACAGCCTTGCGGGTGCCCTGGTACAGCGGGTCCTCGACCAGCACCTGGTCGCCTGCGTCCATGAGCACCTGGGCGCACAGGCCAAGGGCCTGTTGCGAGCTGGTGAGGATCAGGATGCGCTCGGCGGATGCCTGGGCCCCGCGTTCGAGGTTGAGGTAGTCGGCGATTGCCCTGCGCAACGGGGCCATGCCCTGCGGCTCGCTGTGTTCCAGCGCCCGCGTGCCGTATTCCTTGTACACCTGTCGTTCCAGCTTCTCCCAGATGGCCAGGGGGAAATGCCGGGTTTCGGCCACGCCCGGAGCGAAGGGGCGGGGCGACTGGAAGTTGTGGACGCCACCGCTGTGCAACAGCGCTTCACCACGGCGGCTCAACTGCACGGGGGCTTCGGTGTGTGCCGGACGCTGGCGCTTGCGCGACGGCAGGCAGCGCGCCCGTTGCGACACGAAGCTGCCACTGCCCACGCGCCGCTCGATAAAGCCTTCGGCGTGCAACTGGCTGTAGGCCGACTCCACGGTATCCCGCGATACGCCCAGGGACTGGGCCAGCGGGCGCGAGGCGGGCAACGCCTTGCCCACCGGCAGAGCGTCGTCGAGGATCAACTGACGGATCGCCCGTTGAATACGCACATGCAAGGCCAGCGCGGCGTGTGCGGGGTCGTTGATCCAGGCTTTCACCGATTCCAGCTGCGCGTGTTTGAACATTGGCCTGATTCCCTGGCTGATGGACCTGATTAATGGCTGCCAATGCCGGGGCCGCTTCGCGCCCCTTTCGCGGCACAAGGCCGCTCCTACAAGGGACCGCGCCCTCCTGTAGGAGCGGCCTTGCGCCGCGAAAGGGCTGCAAAGCAGCCCCGGCAATCCCAAGCCTTACGCTCATCCACAACCCCAAAATGGTCTGGTAACAACCGAACGATTGGCAGGTAAAAACCAACCATTTATCCGCTATAAAACCCAAGCCCGCAAGCAACCACCAAGGAAGGCAAGCGCTACGGGCAGGCCGGCCCCCTCACTCATCCACACTGCGTTGCCCAAAAAGGGGTTCCACCAATGACCACCACCCAACTACCTGTCTTCATCCGCGAAGTGAAGCAAACCGACCTCCAGCCCTGGCTCGACTACTGGTCGCAATACCAGGCCTTCTACCAGGTAGACCTGGGCCCAGCCATCACCGAGCGCACCTGGGCCCGCTTCTTCGACCCGGCCGAGCCCATGCACTGCGCCGTGGCCACCGACGGCGAGCGGCTCTTCGGCTTCGTCCACTATGTGTTCCACCGCTCGACCTGGGGACGCAACGACTTCTGCTACCTGGAAGACCTCTTCGTGTGCCCGAGCGCCCGGGGGCGGATGGTCGGCAAGCAACTGATCGAGTTCGTCCAGGACAAGGCCCGGCAGCAGCAGTGCGACCGGCTGTACTGGCATACCCAGGAGACCAACCGGACTGCGCAGCGGTTGTATGACTGGATTGCCGAGAAACCGGGGGTGATCGAGTATCGGATGCCGTTGGATGTTGCTCACTAAGGCTATTGTGCTACGTCCATTGTGAGCGGATAAGGGCGTGGGAGCGGGCTTGCCCCGCGAAGGGGAGCACCGGCTTTGCGGTGCAATCTCCTACGGCGCAGCGCCGCTCCCACGCCCCAGTCATCCGAAATCTTCCTTCGAAAACTGCCTGAGTCTTACGGCGTTGTCAGACCATTCAGAAAGACGAACCCCTCCCTGGCAGAGGAGTTATTAATCCAATATTTTGTGTCTTAACTGCGATTTATTGAGTTAACACACATGAAGTTGGATTTAAGTCTTACCAAACCCTGCGAACTCATGAGGGCCTTGTGCGAGCGCTTGCGCACCGAGCGGCTCGCTCAACAGATGTCGCAAGCGGAAGTGGCTGCTCGTGCTGGCATCGGCACCAATACCGTGTCCAACCTTGAAACGGGACGAAATGTCGGTTTTGAAAATCTGATCCGAGTGGCGATGGTTCTAGGTCGAAGAAAAGAGCTTGAGGCGTTGTTTTTGCCGAAGGTGGAGTGCATAGCCGACATCGCTCGCTATGAGCTTGGTGCCAAGCGCCAGCGCATCCGGAAGAAATCAGGGCAGGATTGAACAGGGCTGCATGGCAGCCCTTTCAGGGGATCGCAGGGTTCAATCGCCAACCCCGTGCAACCGCAACGCCCGCTGCGCACATTCCTTCCAGCTCAACTTGCGCCGCTCGGGCACCACCACGGGCCTCTCCGCCGCCATCACCACCGGCATATCCCGCATCCGTACCCAAGGCTCACTCTGCCAATACAACAGACTCGCCGTATGCCCACCCGGCCAGCACATCCTGCCCAGGCGCGGCAGGTCTTCCAGCGCCGAGTCCTGCCCATCGCGCAGCACCGCCACCACCTCGTGGGTCAGCCAGTGGCGCAGGTGGCGGTTTTCCGGAATGTGATGATGGGCCAGCAGGGTATAGGCCCCGGACTCGCTGACCATGGTGGTCTCGCTGTACTGGCCGTAGCGCAGCAGCTGCACGGTGCGATGCTGGTCCGGGTCGAGCTTGCGGATGCAGTGTTCGTCGAAGAAGCGTCCGGTCATCCGGCCGAGTTCGTGGGCGCAGAACCAGGCCTGGGATTCGAGCCAGAGGGTGTGGAGGGGACGGTTGTGGCGGGTGAAGAGGGTGGTGGAGTAGTGGTCCATGATGGGCTATCCAAAGTCAGGAGAGCCGTTTCTAACGGGAACGGGATTCCGCTGCGTGAGCGTTCTTAGCGCTTGGAGAAATTAGCGTGATTTGCTGGTGGTAAAAAGTGGCAAATCTGTAGGGCGTTTCTTGATTTGATATCAGATGTTTGAGGGCATTTGAGTGCTATTGCATGAGGGCCACCAAGTGTTCGCCGAAAGCCTTGTGGCGCCTATCAGATCGAGCGCCGCCCGCGCGGCGCATCGCGGCACAAGGCCGCTTCTACATCTGTTTCGGGCCAGTTATGCCTGTTAGCGGGGCGGCGCCTGCCTTGGTGCATGTCTTGAGTCATGTGGGGCGGGGGTAAGGCACACGCTGAAACCGCGTCGTGCCAACAAGGCGGACCAGGTGATGGCGCAGGAGAAACTGGCCCGAAACAGATGTAGGAGCGGCCTTGTGCCGCGATGCGCCGCGCGGGCGGCGCTCGATCTGGTAGGCGCTACAGGATCCCCGACGAACACCTTTCGGCCCTCACGCAAACACTTTGAAAGCGAACGCAATAAAAAAGGCTGCCCGAGGGCAGCCTTCTGGAGTGGCCGGACAAATTAGTCCCAGCTCAACGCCCCGCCAGTCTGATACTCAATCACCCGAGTCTCAAAGAAGTTCTTCTCC
The DNA here is from genome assembly GCF_016861355.2 of Pseudomonas sp. RtIB026. NCBI lineage: Bacteria > Pseudomonadati > Pseudomonadota > Gammaproteobacteria > Pseudomonadales > Pseudomonadaceae > Pseudomonas > Pseudomonas sp. RtIB026. The sequence continues at coordinate 2,148,472 of NZ_AP023348.2, forward strand.
TTCTTCAAGTCCATAATCTCGCTCATCCAAGGGAACGGGTTAGTCGTCCCCGGATACTCTTCCTTCAACCCAATCTGGGTCAGTCGACGGTTGGCAATGAACTTGAGGTAGTCCTCCATCATCGCCGCATTCATGCCCAGCACACCGCGTGGCATGGTGTCACGGGCATATTCGATCTCCAGCTGGGTACCCTGCAGGATCATCTGGGTAGCCTCTTCCTTCATCGCGGCATCCCACAGGTGCGGGTTCTCGATCTTGATCTGGTTGATCACGTCGATGCCGAAGTTCAGGTGCATGGACTCGTCGCGCAGGATGTACTGGAACTGCTCGGCGACGCCGGTCATCTTGTTGCGGCGGCCCATGGAGAGGATCTGGGTGAAGCCGCAGTAGAAGAAGATGCCTTCCAGCACGCAGTAGTAGGCGATCAGGTTGCGCAGCAGCTCTTTGTCGGTCTCGACGGTGCCGGTGTTGAACTCCGGGTCCGAGATGGCGCGGGTGTACTTCAGGCCCCAGGCGGCTTTTTTCGCGACCGACGGGATCTCGTGGTACATGTTGAAGATCTCGCCTTCATCCATGCCCAGCGACTCGATGCAGTACTGGTAGGCGTGGGTGTGGATCGCCTCTTCGAAGGCCTGGCGCAGGATGTACTGACGGCACTCGGGGTTGGTGATCAGACGGTACACGGCCAGGGCCAGGTTGTTGGCCACCAGGGAGTCGGCGGTGGAGAAGAAGCCGAGGTTGCGCATCACGATGCGGCGCTCGTCTTCGGTCAGGCCGTCCATGCTCTTCCACAGGGCGATGTCGGCGGTCATGTTGACCTCTTGCGGCATCCAGTGGTTGGCGCAGCCGTCGAGGTACTTCTGCCAGGCCCAGTCGTACTTGAACGGTACCAGCTGGTTGAGGTCGGCGCGGCAGTTGATCATGCGCTTTTCGTCAACGGCGACACGGGCCGAGGAGCCTTCCAGCTCGGCCAGGCCTTCAGCGATATCCAGGGCGTCCAGCGCAGCCTTGGCGCGCTTGACGGCGTCGGAGTCGGCGGCGGTGGCGGCACGGGCTTCCAGGGCGGCGGCACCGCCGGCGCTGTCGAGCTTGTCGAGGGTGGTGGCGGCTGCGGCCTGCGCGGGGGTGTTGCCTTTGGCGGCGACTTCACCGTCTTCTTTGTCGAATTCGTCCCAGCTCAGCATGGTCCTGGCTCCTGCTAGAGGGTTGCGCGGGGCAACCGGTTGGATTTTGAAGTGATGCCTGTACGGCGCGACGCCAACAGGCGCTGCGGCAAGCAGTGAGAGCGGGCTCTCGTCACGTTTGAAGGTGTTCGGGTCGGCGCCTGGCCTGCACTCGGGCGAGGGGGCAGGGCACCTGGAAGCTGTACGGCAACGATAAAACCTGCGGTGTGGCCCGGGGGGGCTTGCTTCACGCAGTCGATCATTGGCTCATCCCTTTTTGGGGCCGCGAAGTATACCGGAAATCACTTTGGATCGGGGCGGCGCAGGAGGCGCAAGGCGGTAAATTTTCGACCTGCATTACGTGCTTCCGTTCACTGGATACCGGTGGTTCGTCACGGGGTAAGAGTCTAGCCCTAAATGGGATTAGATCCTATATGTAGTGTGATTTTTTTTGTTTGGCGCTACATATGGTGTTTTGATCTTGGTCAGGGCCTAGGGGGTGTATTGCCTGTAGGGCCCTGTCGCGGGGCAAGCTCGCTCCCACGTGCCGTTCCCACGCACCGCTCCCGCAGGGAATGTCGGGGCGCAAAAAAATGCCGCCTCAGCCACCCGTGAGGGCGGTTGAGGCGGCATCTTCAGCTCAGCGCTGCGAAGGCCTTATTGGCAGGCTTCGCAATCCGGCTCGTCGATGGCGCAAGCCTTCGGTACCGGGGCAGGGCCCGCGGCCTGGACCGGGGCGCTGTCGCCGCCGCTCGACACGGCGTTGAGCTTGCCGGTGTTGATGGTCGACTTCTCGGTGCTGGTCGCGGCCAGGGCACGGAGGTAGTAGGTGGTCTTCAGACCACGGTACCAGGCCATGCGGTAGGTCACGTCCAGCTTCTTGCCCGAAGCGCCGGCGATGTACAGGTTCAGCGACTGGGCCTGGTCGATCCACTTCTGGCGACGGGAGGCGGCATCGACGATCCACTTGGTCTCGACTTCGAACGCGGTGGCGTACAGGTCCTTCAGCTCTTGCGGGATACGCTCGATCTGCTGCACGGAACCATCGTAGTACTTCAGGTCGTTGATCATCACCGAGTCCCACAGGCCGCGGGCCTTCAGGTCGCGGACCAGGTACGGGTTGATCACGGTGAACTCGCCCGACAGGTTCGATTTCACGTACAGGTTCTGGTAGGTCGGCTCGATGGACTGCGACACGCCGGTGATGTTGGCGATGGTCGCGGTCGGCGCGATGGCCATGATGTTCGAGTTACGAATACCTTTTTGTACGCGCTCGCGCACCGGGGCCCAGTCCAGGCTCTCGGTCAGGTCGACGTCGATGTACTTCTGGCCACGGGCCTCGATCAGGATCTGCTGGCTGTCCAGTGGCAGGATGCCCTTGGACCACAGCGAACCCTGGAAGGTCTCGTAGGCGCCGCGCTCGTCGGCCAGGTCGCAGGAAGCCTGGATCGCGTAGTAGCTGACCGCTTCCATCGACTTGTCGGCGAACTCGACGGCAGCGTCCGAGCCGTAGGGGATGTGCTGCAGGTACAGCGCGTCCTGGAAGCCCATGATGCCCAGGCCGACCGGGCGGTGCTTGAAGTTCGAGTTACGCGCTTGCGGCACCGAGTAGTAGTTGATGTCGATCACGTTGTCGAGCATGCGCACGGCGGTGTTCACGGTGCGTTGCAGCTTGGCGGTGTCCAGCTTGCCGTCGACGATGTGGTTCGGCAGGTTGATCGAGCCCAGGTTGCAGACCGCGATCTCGTCCTTGTTGGTGTTCAGGGTGATCTCGGTGCACAGGTTCGAGCTGTGGACCACGCCCACGTGCTGCTGGGGCGAGCGCAGGTTGCACGGGTCCTTGAAGGTCAGCCATGGGTGGCCGGTCTCGAACAGCATCGACAGCATCTTGCGCCACAGGTCTTTGGCCTGGATGGTCTTGAATACCTTGATCTTGTTGTACTCGGTCAGGGCTTCGTAGTACTCGTAGCGCTCTTCGAAGGCCTTGCCGGTCAGGTCGTGCAGATCAGGCACTTCCGATGGCGAGAACAGGGTCCACTTGCCGTCATCGAAGACGCGCTTCATGAACAGGTCAGGGATCCAGTTGGCGGTGTTCATGTCGTGGGTACGACGACGGTCATCACCGGTGTTCTTGCGCAGCTCGATGAATTCTTCGATGTCGAGGTGCCAGGTTTCCAGGTAGGCACACACGGCGCCCTTGCGCTTGCCACCCTGGTTCACGGCAACGGCGGTGTCGTTGACCACTTTCAGGAACGGCACGACGCCTTGCGATTTGCCGTTGGTGCCCTTGATGTACGAGCCCAGTGCACGTACCGGGGTCCAGTCGTTGCCCAGGCCACCGGCGAATTTCGACAGCATGGCGTTGTCGTGGATCGCGTGGTAGATGCCCGACAGGTCGTCCGGGACGGTGGTCAGGTAGCAGCTGGACAGCTGCGGACGCAGGGTACCGGCGTTGAACAGGGTCGGGGTCGAAGCCATGTAGTCGAAGGACGACAACAGGTTGTAGAACTCGATCGCACGGGCTTCTTTATCTTTCTCTTCCAGCGCCAGGCCCATGGCCACACGCATGAAGAACACCTGCGGCAGCTCGAAGCGCACGCCATCCTTGTGGATGAAGTAGCGGTCGTACAGGGTCTGCAGGCCCAGGTAGGTGAACTGCTGGTCACGCTCGTGGTTGATCGCCTTGCCCATGCGCTCCAGGTCGTAGCCTTTCAGTGCTGGGTCGAGCAGCTCGAACTCGACGCCTTTCTCGACGTAGGCCGGCAGGGCCTTGGCGTACAGGTCGGCCATCTCGTGGTGGGTGGCGCTGTCGGCGACATTCAGGAAGCCCAGGCCTTCGGCGCGCAGGGTGTCCATCAGCAGGCGGGCGGTGACGAACGAGTAGTTCGGCTCGCGCTCGACCAGGGTACGGGCGGTCATCACCAGGGCGGTGTTGACGTCCTTCAGAGCCACGCCGTCGTACAGGTTCTTCAGGGTTTCGCGCTGGATCAGCTCGCCATCGACTTCGGCCAGGCCTTCGCAGGCTTCGCTGATGATGGTGTTCAGGCGGGCCATGTCCAGGGGGGCCAGGCTGCCGTCGGCCAGGGTGATGCGGATGCTTGGGTGCGGCTCGACCACGCTGTCGGCGTTGGAGCGGGTGGCACGCTCCTTGGCACGCTGGTCGCGGTAGATCACGTAGTCGCGGGCGACTTTCTGCTCGCCGGCGCGCATCAGGGCCAGTTCGACCTGGTCCTGGATTTCTTCGATGTGGATGGTGCCACCCGATGGCATGCGACGCTTGAACGTGGCGGTGACCTGCTCGGTCAGGCGCGCGACGGTGTCGTGGATGCGCGACGAGGCGGCGGCGGTGCCGCCTTCAACTGCGAGGAACGCCTTGGTGATGGCCACGGTGATCTTGTCGTCGGTGTAGGGGACGACAGTGCCGTTGCGCTTGATCACGCGCAGTTGGCCGGGGGCGGTGGCAGCCAGATCCTGGTTGGATTCGGCCTGCGGCGCCTTGGCCTGCGGGTTCTCGCGAGTTGTGTCGGTTTGCATGGGTGGGTGTCTCCACAGTTTCTAGTTTGTTCAGGCGCCTTGTTGGGGCGCCCACCGTTCCGTCCGCTTGCTCGATGGCCCGGGCGGGGAGGCGTCATGCACGCGCATACGCCCGCTCGGGCTTACCGACTTCGGGACAGACTCAGGAATAAGGGGCAATAACCTGCCGCTCCCTGGCCGAAGTCAAAGGTTCTGGGCGTACCCAAAATCTGTTGCTGATGAGTGGCGAGGCGTTGCCTGCAACACTCATACCCGAACAAGGCCGTCTGCGGCTTGCCTCGGTCGCCCTCCGCAGGAGCGGTTTGGCTGTTGAAATCACGTTAAGTTCAGTCGGTAAATTCGCTTGAATTTGCCTGGCGACTTGTGTTTGTGATTTTGCGCGAAACCCAACATCTAGTGGTTCGCTGCGATAGGGATACAAGATAATGCGGTCTCGGGGGCTTTGCAAGGTGAGCGCCTGTGGATAACTTGTGGGTACTTTGTGAGTGATCCGTGGGTATTCGCTGTAGGCCTTGTCCCAAGAGGTTTGCACTATTTTTTGTCTGTGCTACGCCTTCGCGCAGTTTTTTTCGGGCGCGCACCCTATCACAAAAAACGGTTCAGTCGTGGGGCGTTCTGGGTGGTTGGCAGGGGTGGGGGCGGGACGTAGTATCCGGGGCTGATGTTGCGCTTTGGTGAAGGCGGTTTTTCGCTGGAATCAAAGGGTTGTGCTGGCCTCATCGCGGGGCAAGCCCGCTCCCACGCTGAATACAGAACCATGCGTGGGATACAGAGTCATGCGTGGGAGCGGGCTTGCCCCGCGATGAAGCCGGTACAGACAACAGCAAGGCCCAAAAAAAACCAGAAGAAGGGTAAGGCCATGGACCAGCCAATCAACCGCATCCTCATCGTCGAGGACGACCAGCGCCTCGCCGAGCTCACCGCCGAGTACCTCCAGGCCAACGGCTTCGAGGTGGCGGTGGAGGGCGATGGTGGCCGTGCCGCCCGGCGCATCATCGACAGCCAGCCAGACCTGGTGATCCTCGACCTGATGCTGCCCGGCGAGGACGGCCTGAGCATCTGCCGCCGGGTGCGTGGCCAGTACGCCGGCCCCATCCTCATGCTCACCGCTCGCAGCGACGAGCTGGACCAGATCCAGGGCCTGGACCTGGGCGCCGACGACTATGTGTGCAAGCCGGTGCGCCCGCGCGTGCTGCTGGCGCGCATCAACGCCCTGCTGCGCCGCAGCGAGGCCCCGGAACGGCGCCAGGAATTGACCTTCGGCCCACTGCATATAGACAGCCGTCAGCGCGAGGCGCGCCTGAGCGGCCAGTTGATCGAGCTGACCGGCGCCGAGTTCGACCTGCTCTGGCTGCTGGCCAGCAACGCCGGGCGCGTGCTGTCCCGCGAGGAGATCTTCACCTCGCTGCGCGGTGTCGGCTACGACGGCCAGGACCGCTCCATCGATGTGCGCATTTCCAAGATCCGCCCCAAGATCGGCGATGACCCGATCACCCCGCGGCTGATCAAGACCCTGCGCAGCAAGGGTTACCTGTTCGTCGGCGAGGCGCCATGAACTCGATCTTCCTGCGCATCTATGGCGGCATGCTCGCGGTGCTGGTGCTGGTGGCCGTGCTCGGCGTGCTCAGCCTGCATCTGCTCAACGAAATCCGCGCCGGCCAGCACCGCGAGCGTCTGGCCCAGGGCACTTTCAGCCTGATGGCCGACAACCTGGCGCAACAGAACGCGGTGGAACGCACCCGTTCGCTGGTGATCTGGGAGCGCCTGCTCGGCGTGCCGCTGGACCTGCAGCCGCTGTCGGCGTTCACCCTCGACGGCGGGCAGCGGGCGCGGCTGTACCGCGACCTGGTGGTGGTGGAAAAGACCGGCCCGCATGCCGCCCGGGTGTTGCGCCGGGTTGGTCACGAGGATCTGTTGCTGGTGGCCGAGGTCAAGCAGATCAGCGAGCAGCTGGCCCGCGCCACGCTTTACCTATTGGCCGACGAACTGGTGCGCTACCCGGTGACCGAGCAGCAGGCGCGTCTGGCGCAGCTGCGCCAGAGCAAGGGCTTCGGCTTCGACATCGCCCTGCAGCGTATCGAGCGCGCTGCCCTGGACGACGACCAGCGCCGCCGGGTGGAGGAGGGCGACACGGTGATGGCCCTGGGCCGGGACGGCGATTCGATCCGCGTGTTCGCGGGGCTGTCCGGTTCGCCCTGGGTGCTGGAGATCGGCCCGCTGTACCAGCTCAACCCGTATCCGCCGCAGTTGCTGATCCTGATCGCCTTCCTCGGCCTGTGCCTGATCGGCCTGGTGGTCTACCTGCTGGTGCGCCAACTGGAGCGGCGCGTGTCGGGCCTGGAGGTGGCGGCCACGCGCATCGCCCAGGGCAGTCTCGATACCCGCGTGCCGGCCGGCGACGCCGACTCGGTGGGGCGTCTGGCCGAGGCCTTCAACGGCATGGCCGAGCACCTGCAGCGCTCATTGACCATGCAGCGCGAGCTGGTACGGGCGGTGTCCCACGAATTGCGCACGCCGGTGGCGCGGCTGCGCTTCGGCCTGGAGATGATCGAGAGCGCCAGCACCGATGAGGCCAGGGCCAAGCACCTGGCCGGCATGGACGGCGATATCCAGGACCTGGACAAGCTGGTCGACGAGATGCTGACCTACGCCCGCCTGGAGCAGGGCGCGCCGGCCCTGCATTTCCAGGTGGTGGACCTGGACGAGCTGCTGGCGCGGGTGATCGAGGAGCTGGCGCCGCTGCGGGCCGAGGTGCGGGTTGTGCGCGGGGTGTGCCACGGGCTCGACGGCGGCGACGCCCGGGTCGAGGCCGAGCCGCGTTACCTGCACCGGGCCCTGCAGAACCTGGTGCGCAATGCCATGCGCCATGCCGAATCGCAAGTGCGCCTGAGTTATCAGATCGGCCAGCAGCGTTGCCGCATCGATGTCGAGGACGACGGACCCGGGATTCCCGAAGGGGTATGGCACCGCATCTTCACCCCGTTCACCCGTCTCGATGACAGTCGCACCCGGGCCTCGGGCGGGCATGGGTTGGGGCTGTCGATCGTGCGGCGGATCATCTACTGGCACGGCGGCCGCGCCCTGGTCGGGCACAGCGAGCAACTGGGCGGGGCGTGTTTCAGCCTGAGCTGGCCGCGTGAGCAGCCGCGCGACTAGACGCTGATCAAGCTGAGCAGATGGCCGTCCTGCAGGCAGAACTGGCCATCGAGTTCGACGCCGTGGTGCCACTCGGCCGACAGGTCGGTGAGCAGGCGCAGGCGGGCGTGACCGTCGGCGGACCAGGCCAGCAGTTCGGCGTGTTCGAAATAGAAGCGCTGCCGGGTGAGCGGGTAGAGGGTCTTGAACAGGCTTTCCTTGAGCGAAAAGGTCAAGGTCACGGCCAGGGCCTGCTGGCTGCGGTCCAGGCGCTCCAGCTCGGCGGGCGTTAGGATCTCCCCGGCCAGGCGTTCGGCGCGCTCTTCGCTGAGCAGGGTTTCCTGGTCCAGGCCCAGGCCACGGCATTGGCCGTCGGCTGCGACAACCGCGGCGGCCCAGCCTTGGCCGTGGGTGATCGAGCCGTGGATGCCGGCGGGCCAGATTGGCGAGCGGTCTTCATGAGGGGTGGGAACGTAGCTTCGACCATCGAGAATCCGCAGTGCCTCGCGGGCGCAGACCCGACCGGCCAGGTACTCGGCCTGGCGCTTGGCCACCGAGCGTTGCAGGCTGGCGGTCTGCTCGATGCCGGCGCGCTGGAAGTCGTCGGCGGCCAGGCGGGCCGGGTCGAAGGCGCAGCTGACCAGCACCGCGCCGGGGACCGGGCGGGGCAGGGGCCAGTGGTGCTGGAGCGGGGCGCAGCAGGTGGGGAGTCTGTTCATGGCGGGTATTGTGCCAGCCTGGTGACTGGTGGTGGAGCAGATATTTGGGGCTGCTTTGCAGCCCTTTCGCGGCACAAGGCCGCTCCTACAAGGGCATGCGGTCTCCTGTAGGAGCGGCCTTGTGCCGCGAAAGGGCCGCAAAGCGGCCCCGGCGATCATCAGTCGAACGCGTCTTTCAAGAACGCCTGCATATCCTTCCAGGAGCTCTCGTCAGCCGCCTTGTCATACCCGATATCCGGCCCGCCATGCCCCCCATGCCCCAACCGATCCGCATCCGGGTTGGTGAACCCATGCTTGGCACCCGGAATCCCGACAAACTTGTAGTCGGCCTTGGCCGCATCCATCTCCGCCTTGAACGCCGCCACCTGCTCCGGGGTGACCATGCTGTCGGCCTCACCGTGCTCCACCAGGATCTTCGCCCGGATCACCCCAGGCTTGGCCGGCGTCTGGGTCACCAGCGCACCGTGGAAACTCACCACGCCATCGAGCTTCTTGCCCCGGCGCGCCGCATCCAGCACCACCTTGCCGCCAAAGCAGTAGCCGATGGCCGCCAGCTGGTGCTTGTTGGTGTTGGGCTGGATCTTCAACAGCTCAAGCCCGGCGTCGAAGCGCCGGGCAGCGGCTTTCGGGTCCTTCATCGCCGCCGCCATGAACGCCTGGGCGTCGGCCGGGTGCTCGGTGTTCTTGCCGTCGCCGTACATGTCGATGGCCAGGGCGTTGTAGCCCAGCGCCGCGAGGTCGCGGGCGCGGCGCTTGGCGTAGTCGTTCAGCCCCCACCATTCATGCACCACCACCACGCCCGGGCGCTTGCCCTCGATAGCGTCGTCATAGGCGTAGTAGCCGATCAGGCGCTTGCCGTCGGCATCCTGGTAGGGAATCTCGCGGGTCTGCACCGCCGCCTGGGCAAGGCTGGCGCTGCACAACAAGGCCAGGGCAAGCAGGGTACGCATGGTCGAGCTCCTTCTTCGGTTCGTTCAGCCAAGGTTCAGGCCGGGTTCAGCAGGGGTTCAGGGCGCCCTCCCTACTCTAGCCCCCAGACAGCAACAACGCATCCAACCCGGAGTACCTGAACCATGAAAACCCTCAATACCCTGATCGCCGCCATGGCCGTTTGCGCCGCCGGCCTCACCAGCGTTGCCCAGGCCGATGACAACTTCGCCAGCCTGACCTACGGCCAGACCAGCGACAAAGTCCGCAAGTCCGGCCTGCTGCAGCGCAACACCGACGGCCTGAACGCCGACGGCATCATCGGCAAGGACAGCACCTGGGGCGCGCGCCTGGGCAAGATCAACGACCAGGGCCGCTACTACATCACCTACGACAACGTCTCGGGCGATCACAGCGGCGTCAAGCTGCGCCAGGAGAACCTGCTGGGCAGCTACGACCTGTTCCTGCCGGTGGGCGATACCACCAAACTGTTCGGCGGCGGCAGCCTGGGCATGACCAAGCTGACCCAGGATTCGCCGGGCGCCCGCCGCGACACCGACTACGGTTACGCCGTCGGCCTGCAGGCCGGTGTGATCCAGGAAGTGACCGACAACACCTCGGTGGAGCTGGGCTACCGTTACCTGCGCAGCAACGCCGCCACCGAGATCGGCGCCCACGGCGGGCCGAAGGACGGTACCCTGCGCCTGACCAGCAGCGCGCAGACCTACCTGGCGGCTACCTACAAGTTCTGAGGTCGCTGTTATCCTGTGCCGGCCTCTTCGCGAGTAAACCTGCTCCCACAGGTGGTGCACAACCCTGTGGGAGCGGGTTTACCCGCGAAGAGGCCGGCACAGGGCATTCCCATTGAAAGGAGATCCACATGAAATTGCTGGTGGTCGAGGACGAGGCGCTGCTGCGTCATCACCTGTTCACCCGCCTCGGCGAGGGCGGCCATGTGGTGCAGGCGGTGGCCAACGCGGAAGAGGCCTTGTACCAGGCCGAGCAGTACAACCACGACCTGGCGGTGATCGACCTGGGCCTGCCGGGCATGAGCGGGCTGGATCTGATCCGCCAGCTGCGCAGCCTCGGCCAGACGTTCCCGATCCTCATCCTGACCGCCCGCGGCAACTGGCAGGACAAGGTCGAGGGCCTGGCTGCCGGCGCCGACGACTACGTGGTCAAGCCGTTCCAGTTCGAGGAGCTGGAGGCCCGCCTGAACGCCTTGCTGCGCCGCTCCAGCGGCTTCACCCAGTCGACCATCGCTGCCGGGCCCCTGGTGCTTGACCTCAACCGCAAGCAGGCGACCCTGGACGAGCAACCGCTGGCGCTGACCGCCTACGAATACCGCATCCTCGAGTACCTCATGCGTCATCACCAGCAAGTGGTGGCCAAGGACCGCCTGATGGAGCAACTGTACCCGGACGACGAGGAGCGCGACCCGAACGTCATCGAGGTGCTGGTCGGCCGCCTGCGCCGCAAGCTCGAGGGCGACAACGGCTTCAAGCCGATCGACACCGTGCGCGGCCTGGGCTACCTGTTCACCGAGCGCTGCCGATGATCCGTTCGCTGCGGGTGCGCCTGATGCTGGCGGCGGCGTTGCTGGCGCTGCTGTTCATGCTGGCGCTGCTGCCGGCCTTGCAGAAGGCCTTCAGCCTGGCGTTGCAGGAGTCGATCGAGCAGCGCCTGGCCTCGGACGTGACCACCCTGATTTCGGCCGCGCGCATCGAGCGCGGCCAGCTGCAGATGCCGGCGCTGCTGCCGGACGAACGCTACAACCTGCCTTACACCGGTCTGCTTGGCTACATCTTCGACCGCCAGGGCACGTTGGTGTGGCAGTCGCGGGCCACCCGTAACCGCAATATCAACTATCACCCCCGCTATGACGGACGCGGCAACGAGTTCGCCCGCATTCACCAGGACGACGGCGACGAATTCTTCGTCTACGACGTCGAGGTCAAGCTGCTCGGCGGCAAGAGCGCGGCGTTCAGCATCGTCGCCCTGCAGCCGGTGCGTGAATACCAGGACACCCTCAACGGCCTGCGCGAGAAACTCTACCTGGGCTTCGGCGCGGCGCTGCTGGCGTTGATGGTGCTGCTCTGGGCCGGCCTGACCTGGGGCCTGCGTTCATTGCGTCGGCTCAGCTCCGAGCTCGACGATGTGGAGAGCGGAGCCAGAGATGGGCTGAGTCGCGAGCATCCACGCGAGCTGCTGCGCCTGACCGGCTCGCTCAACCGCCTGCTGCGCAGCGAGCGCGAGCAGCGTCAGCGCTACCGCGACTCGCTCGACGACCTGGCCCACAGCCTCAAGACCCCGCTGGCGGTGCTGCAGGGCGTTGGCGAGAGCATGGAGCAGGGCGACCGCGAACAGGCGCGGGTGCTGCAGAGCCAGATCGAGCGCATGAGCCAGCAGATCGACTACCAGCTGCAGCGCGCCAGCCTGCGCAAGAGCGGCCTGGTGAAGCACCAGGTCGAGCTCAAGCCGTTGCTCGACAGCCTGTGCAGCACCCTGGCCAAGGTCTATCGCGACAAGCGCGTCGAGGTCAGCCTCGATATTCCGGCCCTGGCACGGGTGCCGATGGAGCAGGGCGCCTTGCTGGAGTTGCTGGGCAACCTGCTGGAAAACGCCTACCGGTTATGCCTGGGGCAGGTGCGGGTCAGCCTGCAGCAGTCGCCGGGGCTGCTGGAGCTGTGCGTCGAGGACGACGGGCCGGGCGTGCCGCCGGATCAACGCGAGCGGATTCTCGAACGCGGCGAGCGGCTGGACCGCCAGCACCCGGGGCAGGGGATCGGGCTGGCGGTGGTCAAGGACATCATCGACAGCTATGACGCCGAGCTGAGCCTGGGTGATTCGCCGTTGGGCGGGGCTGCGTTCCGTATCGCGTTCCGACTCGATTGATTCTGCCTTTCCAGTGCAGGGGGCGGTGCGTGGGAGCGGGCTTGTCCCGCGATACCGGCGAAGCCGGTGCCATCCGGCCCGGGCCTCATCGCGGGGCAAGCCCGCTCCCACCGGAAAGTCCCACTGAATACCTCTGAGGCGGATTCCCGCCAACCTGCCCTGTACGATTTCCGCCATCGGGCGGAAATCCGCCATTTCCTACGTGGTTCTTCGCCCCGTCCCGGGGCATTCACACCCTGTAATCATTGGCTGTGCACCTCAAGCGGGCACTTTGGCATCGCCCTTGCTATTCAGCTGACAGAGGCCTGCCCAGGCACTCGCCCACAACGACAAATCCCTCCGGGTACAGGAGGGTTCGCGATTCAGGTGCCCCGACATCCTGGGAAGGATGCGCCGGCCCACTTGAGGAAAAACTAGCCATGACGACTCGTCAGCCGCTGTACAAATCGCTGTATGTCCAGGTGATCGTTGCCATCACCATCGGTATCCTGCTCGGCCACTACTACCCGGAAACCGGCGTAGCCCTCAAACCCCTGGGTGACGGCTTCGTCAAACTGATCAAGATGGTCATCGCCCCGATCATCTTCTGCACCGTGGTCAGCGGCATCGCCGGCATGCAGAGCATGAAATCGGTCGGCAAGACCGGCGGTTACGCGCTGCTGTACTTCGAGATCGTCTCCACCATCGCCCTGATCATCGGCCTGGTCGTGGTCAACGTGGTCCAGCCGGGCGCCGGCATGCACGTCGACGTCAGCACCCTGAACGCCAGCAGCGTGGCCGCCTACGCCGCCGCCGGCGCGCAGCAGACCACCGTGGGCTTCCTGCTCAACGTCATCCCCAACACCGTGGTCGGCGCCTTCGCCAACGGCGATATCCTGCAAGTGCTGATGTTCTCGGTGCTGTTCGGCTTCGCCCTGCATCGCCTGGGCAGCTACGGCAAGCCGGTGCTCGACCTGATCGATCGCTTCGCCCATGTCATGTTCAACATCATCAACATGATCATGAAGCTGGCCCCGATCGGCGCCTTCGGTGCCATGGCCTTCACCATCGGCCAGTACGGCGTGGGTTCGCTGGTGCAACTGGGCTACCTGATGGCCTGCTTCTACATCACCTGCGTGCTGTTCATCCTGGTAGTGCTGGGCGGTATCTGCCGCGCCCACGGCTTCAGCGTGATCAAGCTGATCCGCTACATCCGTGAAGAGCTGCTGATCGTGCTGGGCACCTCGTCCTCCGAGTCGGCCCTGCCGCGCATGCTGGCCAAGATGGAGCGCCTGGGCGCGAAGAAATCCGTGGTTGGCCTGGTGATCCCGACCGGCTACTCGTTCAACCTGGACGGTACCTCGATCTACCTGACCATGGCCGCGGTGTTCATCGCCCAGGCCACCGACACCACCATGGACATCACCCACCAGATCACCCTGCTGCTGGTGCTGCTGGTAGCGTCCAAAGGTGCTGCGGGCGTCACAGGTTCCGGCTTCATCGTGCTGGCCGCGACCCTGTCGGCTGTCGGCCACCTGCCGGTGGCGGGCCTGGCGCTGATCCTGGGTATCGACCGCTTCATGTCCGAAGCCCGCGCCCTGACCAACCTGATCGGCAACGCCGTGGCCACCGTGGTCGTGGCCAAGTGGGTCAAGGAGCTGGACACCGACACCCTGCAGGCGGAACTGGCATCCGGCGGCTCGCCGCTGATCGACACCCGTCCAACCGACGACCTGGGCGTGGCCGAAGGCCCGGCACGTTGATCGCGGTGTGAAATGAAGAAGGCGACCCTCGGGTCGCCTTTTTTGTGCCACTTGCATAAGCCTACCCCCCCCTGTAGGAGCGGCCTTGTGCCGCGAAAGGGCCGCAAAGCGGCCCCAGGATTTCAGCGTTGATGCAAGGATCGCCGGGGCAGCTGCGCGGCCCTTTCGCGGCACAAGGCCGCTCCTACAGGGAGGTGTCCGGCATCTACTCGACGCGGGTCTCGCCGCTGTACACCAGAATCTCCCGACACCGCCGGCACAGGTACCGCCGGCCCTGGCGCACCAGCTTGTGCCGCTGGGCGGTGAACGGGAAATCACTCTCCGGGCACGGACAGCGGTAGATGTAGCGCGTCGTCACCCGCCGCTGCACTTCATAGTTGTGGCAACGGTTCGGCGGCAGCTCGTACACCCCGCGCATGATCAGCTGCCACTCCTCGCCATGGGCCTGGATACGCTCGCCGAACAGCTGGTGGGCCACCAGATGGGCGACCTCGTGGGCCACGGTCTGGCGCAGGAAGTCGTCCTGGTTCTCGTGGTACAGCTGCAGGTTGAAGCGCAGCAGGTTCTCGTGCAGGTGGGCGACACCGGCTTTCTGGCCGCGCAGCTTGAAGCTGACCTGCGGGCGCGGAAAAGGGCGTTTGAAGAAGGTTTCGGCTTGCTGGTAACAGGTTTCGACGCGTTGTCTGAGCAGCTCGGGCATGGCGGGGCAGTTCTCCTGACCGGGCATTATGCCGCAGGCAATGACCGGCTGCCGAGCCGCCGGTCAGGCACACGAAACGAAGCCGCCTTGCGGCGGCCTCGGGTGATGCCCCAGTGTTGGTTGGATCTGATAGGTATGCGTTCAGTTGGTGTAGACGGGCCCCACGCCCAGTCCCCAGATGATCACGGTCGCGGCCATGATCGCCACCAGTACCACCAGGCCCACCGCCAGCACGGAGCTGGAGAACAGGAAGCCTTCATCCGACGGTATGTTCATGAACGTCGGCAAGCCGACATACAACAGGTACACGGTGTAGCAGATGGCCGCCGTGCCGATCAGCATGCCCAGCCACAGGTGCGGGTACAGCGCCGCGAGGCCGCCGATGAACAGCGGGGTGGCGGTGTAGGTGGCGAAGGCGATGCACTGCGCCATGCTCGGGTTGGCGTCGTAGGTGCGTGCCATCCAGTGGATGAAGGCGCCCATCACCGCGACCCCGGCGAGCATCGCCAGGTAGGACATGATGCTCATCCACAGCGCGCTTTCCATGGTCAGCATCACCGCTGGCCGCTCGCCGATCACCCAGCCGACCTGGGTGGTGCCGATGAACGCCGAGACGGCGGGGATCGCCGCCAGGATCAGCGTGTGCGTCAGGTACATGTGGCTGATGCTTTCTTCCTCGCCACGGATCTCCCGCCACTCCTGGTCAGGGTGGGTGAACAGCCCAACAACGTGATGAATCATACGGGTCACTCCTATCGTCGTTGCCAAACGCCCCCCGGATGGAGCGCCTATGGCCCGAGGCCAGGACACCAAGTGCTGCGCCAATGTGGCCTTATGTCGCAGTATAGGAAGCGGATCCCGGCACAAAACCGGCTTTTTAGAGCAAATTGCGCTGTCAGGCCCGGTGCTGATTCCCTTGAAGTCTTTATCGGATTCACCTACTGCGCCGTGCGGTTTGTGCGTAAAATAGCCGGCTTTTGTCACACCTCGCGGATCCAAGCGCTATGGGCACCCTCTCGGTCAACCAGAACAAACTGCAAAAACGCCTGCGTCGTCTCGCTGGCGAAGCCATCACCGACTACAACATGATCGAGGATGGCGACAAGGTCATGGTCTGCCTGTCCGGCGGCAAGGACAGCTACACCATGCTCGACGTTCTGTTGCACCTGCAGAAGGTGGCGCCGATCAAGTTCGACATCGTCGCGGTGAACATGGACCAAAAACAGCCGGGCTTCCCTGAGCACGTGCTGCCGGCCTACCTCAAGGAGCTGGGCGTCGAGTACCACATCGTCGAGAAGGACACCTACTCGGTGGTCAAGGAGCTGGTACCCGAGGGCAAGACCACCTGCTCGCTGTGCTCGCGCCTGCGTCGCGGCACCCTGTACACCTTCGCCGACGAGATCGGCGCGACCAAGATGGCCCTGGGTCACCACCGCGACGACATCGTCGAGACCTTCTTTCTCAACATGTTCTTCAACGGCGCGCTCAAGGGCATGCCGCCGAAGCTGCGCGCCGACGACGGGCGCAACGTGGTGATCCGCCCGCTGGCCTACTGCAGCGAGAAGGACATCCAGGCCTACTCGGACATGAAGGAATTCCCGATCATCCCGTGCAACCTGTGCGGCTCGCAGGAGAACCTGCAGCGCCAGGTGGTCAAGGACATGCTGGTGGAGTGGGAGCGCAAGCACCCGGGCCGTACCGAGAGCATCTTCCGCGCCCTGCAGAACGTCGCGCCGTCGCAACTGGCCGACCGCAACCTGTTCGACTTCACCAGCCTGAAGATCGACGAGAGCGCCACCCCGCGTTTCCTCGACGTGCTGAACATCTGAGCCCATGCGCGACTATCAGTGGTTGCATGAGTACTGCCTGAACCGCTTCGGTTCGGCCCAGGCGCTGGAAGCCTTCCTGCCGCAGCCGCGCACGCCCGCGCAGCTGCGCGACATCCCTGACGATCGCTACCTGTCGACCCTGGCCCTGCGCGTGTTCCGCGCCGGGCTCAAGCACAGCCTGGTGGACGCCAAGTGGCCGGCGTTCGAGCAGGTGTTCTTCGGTTTCGATCCGCAGAAGGTGGTGCTGATGGGCGCCGAGCACCTGGAGCGGCTGATGCACGACGAGCGCATCATCCGCCACCTGGGCAAGCTCAAGAGCGTGCCGCGCAATGCGCAGATGGTGCTGGACGTGGCGAAGGAGAAGGGCAGTTTCGGCGCGTTCATCGCCGACTGGCCTGAGACCGATATCGTCGGGTTGTGGAAGTACCTGGCCAAGCATGGCAACCAGCTGGGCGGGTTGTCGGCGCCGCGGTTCCTGCGGATGGTCGGCAAGGATACGTTCATTCCCACCGATGACATGGCGGCGGCGCTGATCGCGCAGAAGATCATCGACAAGCCGCCGACCAGCCAGCGCGACTTGGCGTTGGTGCAGCAGGCGTTCAACCAGTGGCATGCAGAGAGCGGCCGGCCGCTGTGCCAGTTGTCGGTGATGCTGGCGCATACCGTCAATCATTGAGATCGCCGGGGCCGCCGTGCGGCCCTTTCGCGGTACAAGGCCGCTCCTACAGGAGTACGCGTCCCCCTGTAGGAGCGGCCTTGTGCCGCGAAAGGGCTGCAGAGCAGCCCCGGAACTTAACGCCCTTCACCCGCCAGGCGCCGCTCCTGCTGGAACTTCCAGCGCACAAACAGCAACCCGCTGACGAACAACCCCAGGCTCACCAGCACCTCGACCCAGCCGAACAGCGCCCGCGCCGGATCGAACGCCGCCAGCACGCCCTTGATGAAATAGATGTTCACCACGAAGCAGGTCCAGGCGTGCGCCCGGGCGCTGCCCATCAGCATGCCCGGCAGCAATAGCAGCAGGGGGATCAGCTCGATGGCCATGATCACCTCGACCCGCGCCCCGTGCAGGTCGGCGAACCACAGGTTGTTCACCACCAGCAGGGCGATCAGGCCGAAGAAGCAGGCCAGGCTCAGGGCGCGGGTAAAGCGCACCCGGGGGGCCAGCCAGTCCAGTGGCGGCAATACCTTCGGCTTTCTAGCCACGTTCGCCACCCAGGGCCTTGGCCGTCTTCGCCAGGCGCTGCCCGAGCGCGCGACACAGGGTGATCTCGTGCGGGTCCAGCTCACGCTTGCCGTCGGCGCCGGCATGGTGGCTGGCGCCGTACGGCGTGCCGCCGCCACGGGTCTCGAGCAGCGCCGATTCGCTGTAGGGCAGGCCGGTGACCAGCATGCCGTGGTGCATCAGCGGCAGTAGCATCGACAGCAGGGTGGTCTCCTGGCCGCCGTGCAGGCTGGCGGTGGAGGTGAACACCGCCGCCGGCTTGCCCACCAGCTCGCCGCCCAGCCACAGGCTGCTGGTGCCGTCGAGGAAGTACTTGAGCGGCGCGGCCATGTTGCCGAAGCGGGTCGGGCTGCCCATGGCCAGGCCCGCGCAGTGGCGCAGGTCGTCGAGGGTGGCGTAAAGCGCGCCGCTGGCCGGGATGTCCGGGGCCACGGCCTCGCACTCGGTGGAGATTGCCGGCACGGTGCGCAGGCGCGCCTCCAGGCCGGCCATCTCGACACCGCGGGCGATATGCCGGGCCATCTCGCTGGTCGAGCCGTGGCGGCTGTAGTACAGCACCAGGATGTAGGGTTCGCTCACGGCAGGATCTCCAGGACCTTCTCTGGTGGGCGGCCGACCACGGCCTTGTCACCGGCCACCAGGATCGGGCGCTCGATCAGCTTGGGATGCTCGACCATGGCCTTGATCAGCTGGGCGTCGCTCAGGGCCGGGTTGGCCAGCTCCAGGGCCTTGTATTCGTCTTCGCCGGTGCGCAGCAGCTGGCGCGCGCCGATGCCCAGCTTGGCAAGCAGCTGTTCGAGGGTGGCGGCGTCCGGCGGGGTCTCGAGGTAGCGCACGATGGTCGGCGCGAGGCCGCGTGCCTCGAGCAGTTCCAGGGCGCCGCGGGATTTCGAGCAGCGCGGGTTATGATAGAGGGTCAGATCGGTCATGACGGGTCGCATCCAGCTGGGTGTGGCGGCTATTCTAACCGCAGCGACCGACTTCAATGCTTGAAAACTTCGAGAAGGATTGACCCATGGCAAGGCGTTTGGCAGCTGCACTGGCCATCACCGCGAGCCTGTTGCTCGGCGGCTGCGGTGCGGACTACGGCGTGGACCAGCACGGCAATACGGTGAAGGCCGAACAGATCGACGGGCACTGGCTGGTGCTCAACTACTGGGCCGAATGGTGCGGCCCGTGCCGCACGGAAATCCCTGAGCTCAATGCCGCCGCCAAGCAGTGGGAGGCCCAGGGCATTCGGGTGGTGGGGGTGAATTTCGACGGCCTGCAGGGGCCGGACCTGAAAGCCGCCGCCGACACCCTGGGCATCGGTTTTACCGTGCTGGCCCAGGACCCGGCCGAGCGCTACGAGTTGCCGCGCAGCGAGGCGCTGCCGGTGACCTACATCATCGACGACAAGGGCAAGGTGCGTGAGCAGTTGATGGGCGAGCAGACGCTTGAAGGGCTGCAGGCGAAGATCAGGGCTTTGAAAGGCGGCGCCTGATCGATCCTGGGGCCGCTTTGCGGCCCTTTCGCGGCACAAGGCCGCTCCTACAAGGGAATGCGAACCCCTGTAGGAGCGGCCTTGTGCCGCGAAAGGGCTGCAAAGCAGCCCCCGGCGATGATCAGCCTTCCTCAGGCCAGAACCGCAGCGGCTTGCCCTCGGCCGGCCAGAAACGGATCTGCTCGATCGGCGACACATCCCAGCGCTGCACCGTTTCCAGCGCCTGCAGGAAGCGTTTTTCCTGGTCCATCAGCGCTGGCGCGCACAATTTGCGGGTCTTGCCGACCTTGCCGAAGCTGATGCGCTCGCCCTCCAGTGTGTAGGGCGCGAACCAGTGGTTGCAGCCGCCGTTGCCGTAGGCGCGACCATCGCTGGCCAGGGTCAGCGTCAGGTGGCTGTAGTCGATCAGCGGGCGCTCACCGATCCACTCCAGCACGTAGCTCTGCTCCTGCTGCAGCTTCGAGGGTTGTGCGGCGCAGCCCAGCAGGCCGCAGGCGATCAGCGCGCCGGTCAGCAGCTGTTTCACTCAACCACGCTCCCGGCACTGCGGGCACAGGTGCTTGTCGCCCTTGCTCGCCCAGCCCAGTTCCTGGATACGCGCGCTGGCGGCCGGGGCCTGGCCCTTCTTGCCCAGCTTGGCGTCGTTGGCGAACTCGAAGTCCAGCACCGCGTCGCAGCTGTCGCACTTGACCTGCCAGTTGAGGATCTCAAGCTCGTTGAACGCCGGGCCCTGGGCCACGGCGACCCACTGGCCATGCGGGTTGATCAGGTGGCGCACGGTCTCGACGGTCAGGCGCATGGACAGGTCCTTGCTGCCCTTGAGGGTGACCAGCAGGACGTCGCCCTTCTGGATCGAGCCGCCGTTGCCGGTAACCTGGTAGCGGCCAGGCACCAGCGCGCGGCACTCGATCAGGGTGTGTTGCGGGTTGAAAAGGGTGTAGCGGAAATCGTGTTCGACCATGGGTCCTCCAAAATTGCCGCGTATCCTAGCATCAACCGTTTACAAGATTGTGCGGATTGCCTGCCGCCCAGCGGTTGATGTTGTCCAGGGTGGTCGCGGCGATGGCATCCAGGGCCTCGCGGGTGAGGAAGGCCTGGTGGGCGGTGACGATCACGTTGGGGAAGGTCAGCAGGCGTGCCAGCACGTCGTCCTGCAACGGCAGGTCGGAGCGGTCCTCGAAGAACAGCTGCGCTTCCTCTTCATACACATCCAGCCCCAGGTAGCCGAGCTGGCCGCTCTTGAGCGCGTCGATCAGCGCTGGGGTGTCGACCAGCGCGCCGCGGCCAGTGTTGATCAGCATGGCGCCGGGCTGCAGCTGGGCCAGGCTCTGGGCGTTGATCAGGTGGCGGGTGTGCTCGCTCAGCGGGCAGTGCAGGCTGATGATGCGTGCCTGGCGCAGCAGCTCGGGCAGTTCCAGGTAGCGGGCGCCGAGGGCGACCAGCTCGGGGTTGGGGTAGGGGTCGTAGGCCAGCAGTTGGCAGCCGAAGCCGGCCATGATGCGGGCGAAGGCGGCGCCGATCTGGCCGGTGCCGACCACGCCGACGGTCTTGCCGTGCAGGTCGAAGCCGGTCAGCCCGTGCAGGGTGAAGTCGCCTTCGCGGGTGCGGTTGTAGGCCCGGTGCAGGCGGCGGTTGAGGGCCAGAATCAGGGCCGCGGCGTGCTCGGCGACGGCGTGGGGCGAGTAGGCCGGGACGCGGACCACGGTCAGGCCCAGGCGCTGCGCCGCAGCCAGGTCGACATGGTTGTAGCCGGCCGAGCGCAGGGCGATCAGGCGCGTGCCGCCGGCGGCCAGGCGTTCCAGCACCGGCGCGTCGAGTTCGTCGTTGATGAAGGCGCAGACCACCTCGAAGCCCTGGGCCAGCGGCGCGGTGTCGAGGGTCAGGCGGGCGGGCTGGTAGTGCAGCTCCACGTTGCCCGCACTGGCGGCGCGGGTGAAGCTTTCCTGGTCGTAGTGCTGGCTGCTGAACAACAGGGCGCGCATGGTCTGAGTCCTATCTTAAATGCCACCAGTCTAGCCAAATGGTCAGTCTGGGGGTTGACCTGTGTCTCTTGTGGGAGATCGCCCAGTCTGCTGGGCTGCGCTGTCGCGCTGGGAACTGACTTCACAGGTGATCCGCGCACCCTGTGGGAGCAACTGTCTTGCTCAATTTTTAGAATCTGGCGCGGTCCCTGTGGGAGCGGGCTTGCCCGCGAACACCGGCGCAGCCGGTGCCATCCATCGCGCTGGATTCTTCGCGGGTAAACCCGCTCCCACAGGGGACAGTTACCTACGCGCTCTCGCGCGCCTGTTCGGCCAGTCGGCTGATGGCCTGGTCCAGTTCGTCCAGCGCCTGCAACGCCTGGGGGCTGTCCTGCTTGAGCAAGGTTTCGCTGCGCTGGCAGGCCGCCCGTAACTGCGGTACGCCGCAATAGCGCGAGGCGCCGTTGAGCCGGTGCACGCGCTCGATCATCGCCGTGCGGTCGGCGGCGTTGCGCGCGGCGCGGATGGCTTCACGGTCGGACTCCAGCGAGGCCAGCAGCATGGCCAGCATGTCCGCCGCCAGGTCCGGCTTGCCGGCCGCCAGGCGCAGGCCTTCTTCCGGGTCGAGGACCTTCAGCTCGCTGCTGTCGGCCAGGCGTTCGCTGGCGCGTTCCGGTGGTGGTGAGCCCAGGCTCAGGCCGGTCCACTTCATCACCACCTGGCCCAGCTGGCGCTCGCTGATCGGCTTGGTCAGGTAGTCGTCCATGCCGCTGTGCAGCAGGGCGCGCTTTTCGTTGGCCATGGCGTGGGCGGTGAGGGCCACGATCGGCAGGGGCGGGCCGCTTTGGCTGCTTTCCCACTGACGGATCTGCTCGGTGCAGGCGCGGCCATCCATGCCGGGCATCTGTACATCCATCAGCACCAGGTCGAACGGTTCGTCCTGCACGGCCTGTACCGCGCCGTAGCCGTTGTCCACTGCCAGCACCTCGGCGCCCATGCCTTCGAGCAGGGTCTGTACCAGCAGCAGGTTGGCCGGGTTGTCGTCGACGCAGAGGATCTTCGGCATGCGCTGGCCACCGTGGTTGCGCTGTTCGCACACCGGGCGGCGTGGCTGCACCAGCTCCAGCAGCAGGCGACGCAGCTTGCGGGTGCAGGTCGGCTTGGCCAGCAGTTGGCCATGGGCATTGGGCAGGTAAGGGTGGTAGAGCGGCTGCTCGGTGGTCGGACAGAGCACCACGCACTGGCAGCCGAGACGTTCGAGCTGCTGGTGGTACTGGCCCAGCTGTTCCGGGGCCAGGCTGCCCAGGTTGACCCCGAGCACGGCGAACTCGAACGGCTGCCCGGCCTGGCTGGCGGCCTGCACGCCTTGCAGCAGCTGGTCGCAGGAGGCGAACACGCTGACCGCCAGGCCGCAGTCCTCCAGTTGGTGCTCCAGTGCCTGGCGCGCCAGGTCGTGGCCGTCGACGATGGCCACGCGGCGGCCGAGCAGGGCCTGGGCGGGTTGTTCCTCGGCGTCGTCGTGGGCCTTGGGCAGGTTGAGGCTGATCCAGAACTGCGAGCCCTCGCCAGGGGTGCTGTCGACGCCGATCTCGCCGCCCATCTGCTCGATCAGGCGCTTGGAGATTACCAGCCCCAGGCCGGTGCCGCCGGGTTGGCGCGACAGCGAGTTGTCGGCCTGGCTGAACGCCTGGAACAGGGTACGCACATCCTGGGGCGACAGGCCGATGCCGGTGTCCTGCACGCTGATGCGCAGTTGCACGCTGTCTTCCTGCTCGTCCTCGAGCATGGCACGCACGACGATGGTGCCTTCGCGGGTGAACTTGATGGCGTTGCTCACCAGGTTGGTGAGGATCTGCTTGAGCCGCAGCGGGTCGCCGACCAGCGACAGCGGCGTGTCGCGGTAGACCAGGCTCAGCAGTTCCAGCTGCTTGGCGTGGGCGGCCGGAGCGAGGATGGTCAGGGTGTCCTGGATCAGGTCGCGCAGGTTCAGCGGGATGCTGTCGAGCACCAGCTTGCCGGCCTCGATCTTGGAGAAGTCGAGGATCTCGTTGATGATCCCCAGCAGGTTGTCGGCGGACTTCTCGATGGTGCCGAGGTAGTCGAGCTGGCGCGGGGTCAGCTCGCTCTTCTGCAACAAGTGGGTGAAGCCGAGGATGCCGTTGAGCGGGGTGCGGATCTCGTGGCTCATGTTGGCGAGGAACTCAGACTTGATGCGGCTGGCCTCCAGGGCCTCCTTGCGCGCCATGTCCAGCTCGATGTTCTGGATCTCGATGGTCTCCAGGTTTTGGCGCACGTCCTCGGTGGCCTGGTCGATGCTGTGCTGCAGCTCTTCGTGGGCGCTGTGCAGGGTTTCGGCCATGCGGTTGATGCCGGCGGCCAGCTCGTCGAGCTCGTGGCTGCCCATGGCCGGCAGGCGCTCGTCCAGGTGGCCGTCCTTGAGCTGGTTGACCGCGTGCTTGATGCGGTTGATCGGGTTGTTGATGGTGCGGCTCATGCGCAGGGCCAGCAGCGCGGTCAGGCTCAGGCAGGCGAGGATCAGCAGCAGGCTGGTGAACAGGTTGCGGTAGCCGCGCAGCAAGGTGCCGTCGTGGGACAGTTCGATCTCCACCCAGCCGAGCAGGCGCTCGGCCTCGGCCGGCACGGCGTCGGTGGCCAGGTCGCGGTGATGGCCGAACACCGGCATCAGGTAGCGGGTGGCGTCGTTGCCCGTGCGCTGCAGCAGCTGCGTGCCGGTGCCGCCGCTGGGCGGCTGGTTGAGCATGCTGGGGCCGGCATGGGCCAGGCGCGTGCGGTCGGCGGCAAGGAACGCCACGGCGCGCACATCGGCCTGCTCCAGGGCCTGGGCGGCGATGCGCTCCAGTTGCGCCGGAGCCTGGCGGGCGAGGGCCGGTGCCGCCAGTGGTGCCAACTGCTCGGCGATCATCTTGCCGCGTTGCAGCAGTTGCGTGCGCAGGTCGCTTTGTTGCAGCCAGGTGAAGTAACTGCCCAGCACCAGGGCCATCAGGCTGGCGGGCAGCAAGGCCAGCAGCAGGACGCGGCTGCGGATTCCCAAACGGTCGAGCACACCTGTCTCCTGTCATGTGCTGTTAAAGGCGCGGTTCGCGCATCAGCGGGAACGTTACTCTGCGCTGAGGGGTAATGCACAGGATTTGTAATGGTTTTTGCTTTTCTCGGCTGGCGTTGCCGGTGCGGGCACTTCAATGTCACGCCAGTCGGACGGAGGTTGCCTTGTTCGGACCGCTTGTCCAATAATCGCGTAATTGAGAATTGATGGCAGTTGCCAATGCATCCTGAAGCGATTCACGCGACCAACATCCTCGCCATCGAGGACGATCCCGTGCTGGGCGCCTACCTGCATGACGAGCTGCAGCGCGGCGGCTTCCAGGTGACCTGGTGCCGCAATGGCCTGGAAGGCCTGGAGGCGGCGGGCCGGCAGGTGTTCGACCTGGTGCTGATGGACATCCTGCTGCCCGGGCTCAACGGCCTGGACGCACTGGCCAGCCTGCGTCGACGCAGCGCCACGCCGGTGATCCTGATGTCGGCGCTGGGCGCCGAGGCCGACCGCATCAGCGGCTTCGAGCGCGGCGCGGACGACTACCTGCCCAAGCCGTTCAGCTTTGCCGAGCTGCGGGTGCGCATCGAGGCGATCCTGCGCCGGGTGGCCTTCGAGCGGCGCGCTCGGGCGCCGCGTGGGGTGGAGGCCGGGCAATTGCATTTCGACGAGCAGGCCACCGATGTCAGCCTCGCCGGCGCCTGGGCCGGGCTTACCCCCAGTGAATATCGCCTGCTCGACACCCTGCACCGCAGCCAGGACGAGGTGCTGAGCAAGCCCTTCCTCTACCAGCAGGTGCTGCAGCGTGGCTACTCGCGGCATGACCGCAGCCTGGACATGCACGTCAGCCAGATCCGCCGCAAGCTCAAGGCCATCGGCTACCACGAGCGGCAGGTGCGTACCGTGTGGGGCAAGGGCTATGTGTTCGGCGCGGGCGAGGCCGACTGAACCGTGCTCGACCGTCACTCGCTGTTCTGGAAACTGACCGTCCTGCTGGTGGGCTTCTGCCTGCTGATGATCGGCCTGAGCTACAGCTGGGGCCGGCACATGGAAACCCAGGATGCCTTCCTGTCCGAGCCGGCGCGGCAAGTGCTGCGCGGCTACGCGACGCAGGCCGAGCAGGCCTGGCGCAGTGGCGACCGCGAGGGCGTGGACGCCTGGCTGGCCGAGATGCGCGAGCGCGAGCAGGGCTGGGTGGGCGTGCTCGACGGTGACCTGCAACCGTTGGGCAGCGCCGACCTGAGCGCCGGCCAGGCCCAGCGCCTGACCCGCCTGCGTGGCGTCGACTGGCCCATGAGCCGACGCAGTGTCGGCCAGCCCTGGTTGCGCCTGCCGTTCCCCGGCGCGCCGGAGCAGGGCATGCTGGTGATCGAGCTGCCGGAGCGCTTCAACCCCGGCCAGTACCGCTTGTTCTGGCGCGTCGTCACCAACGGCATCATCCCCGGGTTGTTCACCCTGCTGCTGTGCGTCGGCCTGTACCGCATGCTGATCGTGCCGCTCAACCAGTTGCGCGAGCAGGCCAATGCCTGGCGGGCCGACCAGCTGGCCGCGCGCCTGGATTCGCGCACCACCCGGCGCAAGGACGAACTGGGCGAACTGGCCCGCGCCTTCGACCAGATGGCCGAGCGCCTGCAGGGCACCGTGGCCTTGCAGCAGCAGTTGCTGCGCGATCTGTCCCACGAGATGCGCACGCCGCTCAGCCGCCTGCGCGTGGCCTGCGATGGCGAGACCGACCTGCAGCGCCTGCGCGAACGCCTGCACCGCGAGGTGGATGGCATGCAGCAACTGGTCGAGGACACCTTGCAACTGGCCTGGCAGGACGCCGAACGCGCACCGGTGAACCTCGAGCCGATCCAGGTGGCGGCGCTGTGGGATCTGCTCAGCGAGAACGCCTGCTACGAAAGTGGCTGGGCGCCGCAGCGGCTGCGCTGCGACTTGCCGGCCGGCTGCTGGGTGCAGGGCAGCCTCAACGACCTGGCCCAGGCATTGGAGAACATGCTGCGCAACGCCATCCGTCATTCCCCGGAGGCGGGCGTGGTGCGCCTGAGCGGTTGGCGAGAGGGCGGGTACTGGCGTATCGACCTGGAGGACGAGGGCGGTGGCGTGGCCGAGGAAGACCTGGAGCGGATATTCGCGCCGTTTTCCAGGCTGGAGGGTTCGCGGCCCGGGGATGGTGGTTTCGGCCTGGGCTTGAGCATTGCCCGCAATGCGATCCGGCGCCAGGGCGGGAGCGTGTGGGCGGTCAATGGCGAGCATGGCCTGCGCTTGTGCATGCGCCTGGCTGCGGGGGAGTCGAGCTCATCGCGGGACAAACCCGCACCCACAAAGGCTTCGCACACCCTGTAGGAAACTTGCGTTGCCGCGCTGGGAACTGTCCTCCTGTGGGAGCGGGTCCACCTAAATCTATGAGTTACGGTTTGTTCCGTGGGAGCGGGCTTGCCCCGCGATCACCCGCAAAGCGGGTGCCAGGTCCATGCCCTTATAGCCATGCGCTATAACATCCAGCAATTGCGTGATATGGCCGCGCTGGGTTTGCCGGTATGATAGGCGCCCCTGCCGTCCGGATTGCGAAAACGCCCATGACCCTGCAGTACCCAACCATCGCCGATTGCATCGGCCATACGCCACTGGTTCGCCTGCAGCGCATCGCCGGGGACACCAGCAATACCTTGCTGCTCAAGCTCGAAGGCAACAATCCGGCAGGTTCGGTCAAGGACCGCCCGGCGCTGTCGATGATCACCCGCGCCGAGCTGCGTGGCCAGATCAAGCCCGGCGACACCCTCATCGAAGCCACCTCCGGCAACACCGGTATCGCCCTGGCCATGGCCGCGGC
The DNA here is from genome assembly GCF_016861355.2 of Pseudomonas sp. RtIB026. Classification (NCBI taxonomy): domain Bacteria; kingdom Pseudomonadati; phylum Pseudomonadota; class Gammaproteobacteria; order Pseudomonadales; family Pseudomonadaceae; genus Pseudomonas; species Pseudomonas sp. RtIB026. The sequence goes on from NZ_AP023348.2 coordinate 2,175,670, forward strand.
GATCAAAGGCTACAAGATGATCCTGATCATGCCGGACAACTCCACCGCCGAACGCAAGGCGGCGATGACCGCTTATGGCGCCGAGCTGATCCTGGTGACCAAGGAAGAGGGCATGGAGGGCGCGCGCGACCTCGCCGAGAAGATGCAGGCCGAAGGCCGCGGCCTGGTCCTTGACCAGTTCGCCAACGGCGACAACCCGATCGCCCACTACAACAGCACCGGCCCGGAAATCTGGCAGCAGACCCAGGGCAGCATCACTCATTTCATCAGCTCCATGGGCACCACCGGCACCATCATGGGCTGCTCGCAGTACCTCAAGGAGCAGAACCCGGCGGTGCAGATCGTCGGCCTGCAGCCGATGGAAGGCTCGGCCATCCCCGGCATCCGCCGCTGGCCCCACGAGTACCTGCCGAAGATCTTCGACGCCACCCGCGTCGACCGCGTGGTCGACATGTCCCAGCAGGAGGCTGAGGAGACCACCCGTCGCCTGGCCCGCGAAGAGGGCATTTTCTGTGGCGTATCCTCCGGCGGTGCCGTGGCAGCCATGCTGCGCCTGTCCCGTGAAGTCGAGAATGCGGTGATGGTCGCCATCATCTGCGACCGCGGCGACCGTTACCTCTCCACCGGCCTGTTCGACCCGACCTGATGTCCAGAAAGAAAAGCAACACCGGCCTGCGCTTCCAGCCGGCCGGCGGCAACCGTGCCGCACAGCTGCCCGTGGGCAAGAAGCAACGTCTGTCGATCGAGCGCGTGGCCGGTGACGGTCGCGGCATCGCCTTCATTGAAGGACGTACCTGGTTCGTCAGCGGCGCGCTGGCCGGCGAGGACGTCGAGGCGCGGGTGCTCGCCGCCCGCGGCAAGGTGGTCGAGGCGCGCCTGGAGCGCGTGTTCCAGGCCAGCCCCGAGCGCCGTGAAGCGCCTTGCCGGCACTACGCCCGCTGCGGTGGCTGCAACCTCCAGCACCTGCCCCATGACGGCCAGCTGGCACTCAAGCAGCGCCTGCTCGCCGAGCAACTGCAGCGGGTGGCTGGCGTGCAGCCCGAGGAGTGGGCTGTTCCCCTGAGCGGACCGGAATTCGGCTACCGCCGCCGGGCGCGGGTCGCGGTACGCTGGGACACCAAGGCGCGCCAACTGGACGTGGGGTTTCGCGCCGAGGCCAGCCAGGACATCGTCGGCATCGACGAATGCGCGGTGCTGGTACAACCCTTGCAAACGATCATGCGCCACCTGCCGACCGTGCTGCGCAGCCTGGGCAAGCCACAGGCGCTGGGGCACGTGGAGCTGTTCAGCGGCACCGCCGAGGCGGTGCTGGTGCGGCATGTAGCGCCCCTGCCAAGTGACGACCTGGCGCGGCTCGAGGCGTTCTGCCGCGAGGCCGGCGCCCAGCTGTGGCTGCAGGGCGAGGGCGAGCCGGCGCCGGTGGATGCTGCGGCGCAACTGGGCTTTGCCCTGCAGCCCTGGGGCCTGGAACTGGCCTGGCGGCCGGGTGACTTCGTCCAGGTCAACGCCCAGGTCAACACCTTGATGATCCAGCAGGCTCTCGCCTGGCTGGCGCCCGAGGCGCACGAGCGGGTCCTGGACCTGTTCTGCGGCCTGGGCAACTTCGCCTTGCCCCTGGCTCGCCAGGCGCGCGAGGTGGTGGCGGTGGAGGGCGTGCAGGCCATGGTCGAGCGCGCCGCGGCCAACGCCGATGGCAACAATGTGCATAACGCTCGGTTTTTTCAGGCCGATTTATCGCAGCCTTTGGCGGGCGCCGGATGGGTCGCCGAGGGCTTTTCTGCGGTACTCTTGGATCCACCGCGCGACGGGGCTTTCGAGGTGGTGCAAGGCATCGCCCGGCTGGGCGCGAAGCGGCTGGTCTACGTATCGTGCAACCCGGCCACGCTGGCGCGAGACGCGCAGGTGCTGGTCGGACAGGGGTACCGGTTAAAAAGGGCCGGGATTCTCGACATGTTTCCTCAGACGGCGCATGTCGAGGCCATGGCGTTATTCGAAGCGGGCTAGCTGGGCTGGCCCTCTTGGTGCGCCCTTCAGGGAGTGAGGGGCGCACAGGTGATAGCCAGTGCACCCGTGTGGTGCGCTGTATGGAAAGGTAGAACAAAGATGGTACAGGTGAGAGTGCACCAGCCGGTCAACAACGACGGCAGTATCAATCTCGAAGCATGGCTCGATCATGTGGTGAGCGTCGATTCGCAGCTCGATCGCCCTGGGCTGAAAGAGGCCTGCGAGTTTGCCCATGAAGTCGAGAGGAAGGGTAATCCGGCCAAGCATTCCTGGGCCGACGGTACCTCCAGTTTCCAGGCGGGGCTGGAGATCGCCGAAATTCTCGCCGACCTAAAGCTCGACCAGGATTCGCTGGTGGCGGCGGTCATCTACCGTTCGGTGCGCGAAGGCAAGGTGACCCTGGCCGAGGTCGGCCAGCGTTTCGGCCCGGTGGTGTCCAAGCTGATCGACGGCGTGCTGCGCATGGCGGCCATCAGTGCCAGCCTCAGCCCGCGCCAGTCGCTGGTGCTCGGCTCCCAGGCGCAGGTCGAGAACCTGCGCAAGATGCTGGTGGCCATGGTCGACGATGTGCGCGTGGCGCTGATCAAGCTCGCCGAACGTACCTGCGCCATTCGTGCGGTCAAGGCCGCCGATGACGAGAAGCGCCTGCGCGTGGCCCGCGAGGTGTTCGACATCTATGCGCCGCTGGCGCACCGGCTGGGTATCGGCCATATCAAGTGGGAACTCGAGGACCTGTCGTTCCGCTACCTCGAGCCCGACCAGTACAAGCAGATCGCCAAGCTGCTGCACGAGCGCCGGCTGGACCGCGAGCGCTTCATCAGCGACGTGATGAACCAGCTGCAGAACGAGCTGCTGGCCACCGGCGTCAACGCCGACATCAGCGGCCGGGCAAAACACATCTATTCGATCTGGCGCAAGATGCAGCGCAAGGGCCTGGAGTTCAGCCAGATCTACGACGTGCGCGCGGTGCGCGTGCTGGTGCCGGAAGTACGCGACTGCTATACCGCGCTGGGCATCGTGCACACCTTGTGGCGGCACATTCCGAAGGAGTTCGACGACTACATCGCCAACCCCAAGGAAAACGGCTACCGCTCCCTGCACACCGCAGTGATCGGCCCCGAGGGCAAGGTGCTGGAGGTGCAGATCCGCACCCACGCCATGCATGAGGAAGCCGAGTTGGGCGTGTGTGCGCACTGGCGCTACAAGGGCACCGACGTCAAGCCCAGCTCCAACCACTACGAAGAGAAGATCTCCTGGCTGCGCCAGGTGCTCGAGTGGCACGAGGAGTTGGGCGACATCGGCGGCCTGGCCGAACAGCTGCGCGTCGATATCGAGCCGGACCGGGTCTACGTGTTCACCCCCGACGGCCACGCCATCGACCTGCCCAAGGGCGCCACGCCGCTGGACTTCGCCTATCGGGTGCACACCGAGATCGGCCACAACTGCCGGGGCGCCAAGATCAACGGCCGTATCGTGCCGCTGAACTACAGCCTGCAGACCGGCGAGCAGGTGGAGATCATCACCAGCAAGCACGGCAACCCGAGCCGCGACTGGCTGAACTCCAACCTGGGCTACGTGACCACCTCGCGGGCCCGGGCCAAGATCGTCCACTGGTTCAAGCTGCAGGCCCGCGACCAGAACGTGGCCGCCGGCAAGACCCTGATCGAGCGCGAACTGAGCCGATTGGGCCTGCCCCAGGTGGATTTCGAACGCCTGGCGGAAAAGGCCAACGTCAAGACTGCCGAGGACATGTTCGCCGCCCTTGGCGCCGGCGACCTGCGCCTGGCGCACATGGTCAACGCCGCGCAGCAGTTGCTCGAACCCGAGCGCCTGGAGCCGGTCGAGCTGATCCCGCGCCAGGCCCGGGGCATCCGCGCGGGCAAGCGCAGCGACATCCAGATCCAGGGTGTCGGCAACCTGCTTACGCAGATGGCCGGGTGCTGCCAGCCGCTGCCGGGCGACGCCATCGTCGGCTATATCACCCAGGGCCGTGGCGTGAGCATTCACCGCCAGGATTGTGCCTCGGTGCTGCAACTGGCGGGCAAGGAGCCGGAGCGCATGATCCAGGTCAGCTGGGGACCGATCCCGGTGCAGACCTATCCGGTCGACATCGTCATCCGTGCCTACGACCGCCCGGGGCTGCTGCGCGACGTGTCGCAGGTGCTGCTCAACGAGAAGATCAACGTGCTGGCGGTCAACACCCGCTCGAACAAGGAAGACAACACCGCGCTGATGTCGCTGACCATCGAGATCCCAGGCCTGGACGCCCTTGGGCGCTTGCTGGGGCGGATCTCGCAGTTGCCCAACATCATCGAGACGCGGCGTAATCGTACCCCTTGAGACTGCTATCGCGGGGCAAGCCCGCTCCCACGCTGTTGTACCGTCAGCGTGGGAGCGGGCTTGCCCCGCGATGAGGCCGGTAAGGACAACCCATGACCTACACCCTTGAAGACCTGCTGCACCTCATGGCCCGCCTGCGCGATCCGCAATATGGCTGCCCCTGGGACCTCAAGCAGGACTACGCCAGTATCGTCCCGCACACCCTCGAGGAAGCCTACGAAGTCGCCGACACCATCGAGCGCGGCGACTTCGAGCACCTGCAGGGCGAGCTGGGGGACCTGTTGTTCCAGGTGGTCTACTACAGCCAGCTGGCCCGCGAGGAAGGGCGCTTCGAGTTCGATGGCGTGGTCGATTCGATCACCCGCAAGCTGATCCGCCGCCATCCCCATGTATTCCCCACCGGCGAGCTGTACGCACCGTTGGACACACCCAAGCTCGACGAGGCCCAGGTCAAGTCGCGCTGGGAGGAGATCAAGGCCGAGGAGCGTGCCGAAAAGAGCGAGCCCGAGCAGTTGTCGCTGCTCGACGACGTGCCCGCGGCCTTGCCCGCGCTGTCTCGCGCCGCCAAACTGCAGAAGCGCGCCGCCACGGTCGGCTTCGACTGGCCCGAGGCGTTGCCGGTGCTGGACAAGGTCCGCGAGGAGCTCGACGAAGTGCTGCAGGCCATGGCCGATGGAGACAGCGAGGCGCTGGAGGACGAGCTGGGCGACCTGCTGTTCGCCACCGTCAACCTGGCCCAGCACCTCAAGCACGACCCGGAAAACGCCTTGCGCCGCGCCAACCGTAAATTCGAGCGCCGTTTCCGTTTTATCGAACAGGCATTGCGCGAGCAGGGCCTGAACATTCAAGATCGTACCCTCGACGAGCTGGACGCCTTATGGGGCGAGGCCAAGCGTCAGGAAAAGAACCTGCCCAGCTGCGGCTGAGCCGATGCATAAGTGAGTGAACACCCATGAGCCTTTCCCTTCGCGACCAATTGCTCAAAGCCGGCCTGGTCAACCAGAAACAGGTCTCGCAGACCAACAAAGCCGAGAAGAAACAGAAACGCCTGGAACACAAGGGCCAGGTCGAGGTGGACGACAGCCAGCAGCGCCTGGCCAGGGAAGCCCAGGCCGAGAAGGCCAAGAAGGACCAGGAGCTGAACCGCCAGGTCCAGGAAAAGGCCGAGCAGAAGGCCCGTGCCGCGCAGGTCAAGCAACTGATCGAAGCGACCCGGCTGCCCAAGCTGACCACCGAGGATTACTACAACTTCGTCGATGACAAGAAGGTCAAGCGCATCGCCGTCAACGCCCTGATGCGCAGCAAGCTGAGCAATGGCGCGCTGGCCATCGTCGCCCATGGTGGCGGCTACGAAGTGATCCCGCGCGAGGCGGCAGTGAAGATCCAGGAGCGCGACCCCAACCGTATCCTGCTGCTCAACACCCATGTCGAGGAAGCGGACGAGGACGATCCTTACGCGGCCTACAAGATCCCAGACGATCTGATGTGGTAAGCACGAAAAACCCCGCCTTGGCGGGGTTTTTTATTGCAGGGCCGGGTCACTGCGCCGGGCGTTGGCGCTCGAGGCATTCCAGCTCCATGCGGTACTGGTGAGCCTGTTGCTCGTCATGGAACATGCCGACCAGTTGGCCTTGCTGATGCACGTCCCAGATCCGCAGGCCAGCGGCCTGGCCTTCGTGGGACATTTTCGATTCGTCGCGTTCGGTTACTTGGACTGTCATCGTCAAACTCCACTGCTTGGTTGGCTGCGGCACTGTGTCGCAGGCCTTCTTTATAGAATTTGTTAGCAGGCTAAGTAAATAAAACAGCGATGAAACAAGTTTCATGTAGGAGCGGCCTTGTGCCGCGAAAGGGCTGCGCAGCAGCCCCAGGATGTCAGCACCGACGCAGAAATTGCCGGGGCCGCTTTGCGGCCCTTTCGCGGCACAAGGCCGCTCCTACACAGGGGAGGGCGGACAGCAGCAAAAAAAAGCCCCGCACAGGGCGGGGCTTCGGGCATTGCAGGCTTGACGATCAGTTACCCTTGACCGCCTTGCCATCGACCGTGCCATCCTGCAGCACGATCACGTACTCCTTGCCATCGGTCTCGACCTGGCGCAGCTGGACCAGCAGGTAGTCCCAGTCCTTGGCGAACCACAGCTCGGTGATGCGCTTGCTCTGGCTCGGGTCGCGCACGCGCTCGACCTTGATCGCGTCGACCTGGCCGGTCTTGGTGGTCACTTTTTCGGTGCCCAGCACGCGGAAGTCGTAGGTGTCGATCTCGTCACCGTCGACCACCTGGTAGGTCATGCTCTTCTTGCCGGCGGCCACGTCATGCTGCAGGGCCAGCTGGTAGGACGACTTGTCCAGCACGCCGCGGTTGAGCGGCAGGTTGATGGCGTCGCCACGGTCGCTGCCGGTGATCTTCTTGCCGGCCCAGTCGAAGTTCAGGTCGACCTTCTTCGCCTTGCCCAGGCCGCCGCGTTCGAAGTGATACTGCTGCGGCAGCAGGGTGTCGTTCTCGAACTTGAGGGTGCTTTGCTCGGTCAGGCTGGCGATCATCATCGAAGCCTTGAAGTTCAGGCTCCAGGTGCCGTTGGCGTTCTTTTCCAGGCTGCGTGCGGCGGTGCCGCTCATCGGCAGCTGTTTCCAGTCGGCGGTGTAGCTGGCCGCGAAAGGCTTCAGATCAGCTGCCTGGAGGGGCAGGGCGAGCACGGCGAGAGCCAAGAGCAGGGCGCGACGCATAAATTCTCCTAGGATCGAATCAAGTGACCGCTGGCCGCCAGCGGCTGGCCATCCAGTAATGCACCCTGTTCGCCCAGACGCAAGCGTCCTTCGGCGAACCAGCGCACCGCCAGCGGGTAGATCTGGTGTTCCTGCAGATGCACACGCTGGGCGAGCGTCTGCGCGGTGTCATCCGTTGCCACGGGTACCACAGCCTGTACGACCAGAGGCCCGCCATCGAGTTCCTCGGTGACGAAGTGCACGCTGCAGCCGTGCTCGGCGTCACCCGCTTCCAGCGCGCGCTGGTGGGTGTGCAGGCCTTTGTACTTCGGCAACAGTGACGGATGGATGTTCAGCAGGCGGCCCTGGTAGTGGCGCACGAAATCGCCACTGAGGATGCGCATGAAACCGGCCAGCACCACCAGGTCGGGCTGGAAGCCATCGATCAGCGCCATCAGCGCCGCGTCGAAGGCTTCACGCCCGTCGAAACCGGTGTGCGACAACACGGCGGTTTCGATGCCGGCGCCCTTGGCGCGCTCGAGGCCATAGGCATCGGCACGGTTCGAGATGACCGCGCGGATGCGTGCCGGGCTGTCGCTGGCGCTGTTGCTGTCGATCAGTGCCTGCAGGTTGCTGCCGGAGCCCGACAGCAACACGACTACATTGCAGGGCATCAGTGTGCCTTGAGGTTCTGCAGCTCGACCTGGGCGGCGCCTTCGGCGGCCACGTCGATACGGCCGATCACCCACGGTTGCTCGCCTTCGGCGCGCAGCACGTTCAGGGCGCTTTCGACCTGGTCCTGGGCCACGCAGATGACCATGCCCACGCCGCAGTTCAGCACGCGGTGCATTTCATGCTCGTCGACGTTGCCTTTTTCCTGCAGGAAGTCGAACACCGCCGGGCGCTGCCAGCTGGCCACGTCGACCACGGCCTGGGCGCCTTTTGGCAGCACGCGCGGGATGTTGTCCAGCAGGCCGCCGCCGGTGATGTGGGCCATGGCCTTGACCGCGCCGGTCTGCTTGATCAGCTGCAGCAGCGGCTTGACGTAGATGCGGGTCGGCGCCATCAGCAGGTCGGCCAGCGGCTTGCCGTCGAGCTGGGTGTTGTCGATGTCGGTGCCGGAAACCTCGAGGATCTTGCGGATCAGCGAGTAGCCGTTGGAGTGCGGGCCGGAGGACGGCAGGGCGATCAGGGCGTCGCCGGTGACCACTTTCGAGCCGTCGATGATCTCGGCCTTTTCCACCACGCCGACGCAGAAGCCAGCCAGGTCGTAGTCTTCGCCTTCGTACATGCCTGGCATCTCGGCGGTTTCACCACCGACCAGCGAGCAACCGGCCAGTTCGCAACCGGCGCCGATGCCGGTGACCACGGTGGCGGCCACGTCGACGTTGAGCTTGCCGGTGGCGTAGTAGTCGAGGAAGAACAGCGGCTCGGCGCCGCACACCACCAGGTCGTTGACGCACATGGCGACCAGGTCCTGGCCGATGCTGTCGTGCTTGTTCAGGTTCAGCGCCAGGCGCAGCTTGGTGCCGACGCCGTCGGTGCCGGAGACCAGCACCGGCTGCTTGTAGCCGGCCGGGATCTCGCAGAGGGCGCCGAAGCCGCCCAGGCCACCCATGACTTCAGGACGTGCGGTGCGCTTGGCGACGCCCTTGATGCGTTCGACCAGTGCTTCGCCGGCGTCGATGTCTACACCGGCGTCTTTGTAGCTCAGGGAGGGTTGCTTGCTCATTGATCCAGGCCTTTAGGAGGGAGGGATTCAGAAAAACGACCGGGACGGCCAAGGCCGGTTTCAGAAACGGCGGCTGCCTGTACGTCACTGGTCTGCGAAGGCGCGCGATTTTATCAGGGTTGCCCCAAGGCGGCCATCCTCAGGCCGACGGGCAGGCGGGAAATCTGGGCAAAAAACCGTGTTTCACCCCGTGCGACTGGTTGCCGCGCCGGTGCCTGTATAAGGTATAGGCATGGCGACCCACGTAACGGGCCGGCAACGCGGAGCATTTTCCGTGGTTGCGCGGTCACAGCCGACAGGCAAGGGCGTGTCGCCCCAAGGTCATCTGGACAGGAATCCTCAATGCGTCTTCTCAATTTCCTCGCGGGCGCCTGCCTGGCTGTGGCCGGCACCGTCGCCCAGGCCGAAACCGTCTCCGGCTTGTATCAGGTGCGCGAACCGGTCGAAGGGCAGGGCAGCGAAGCCCGCGCCCAGGCCACCGGCAAGGCCCTGGATACCCTGGTGCTGCGCCTGACCGGCGATGCCAAGGCGGCGCAGAACCCGGCACTGGCCGCGCTGCGCAAGGACCCGCAGCAGATCATCAACCAGGTCGGCACCGAAGCCGGGCCGCCGGAGTCGGTGCTGGTCGAATTCGACCCCGGCAGCACCGAGCGCGCCCTGCGCCAGGCTGGCCTGGCGCTGTGGGGCAGCAACCGGCCGTCGATCCTTGGCTGGTGGCTGAATGACAGCGTCGAGGGCAGCAACCTGGTCGGCGATGGCCAGGCCGTCGCCGAACCCCTGCGTCGGGCCGCCCAGCACCGTGGCCTGCCCCTGCGCCTGCCGTTGGCCGACCTGCAGGAGCAACTGGTGGCCAATGCCAAGCTGCTCGAAGGCAACGACCCGGCACCGCTGCGCGAGGCCTCCGAACGCTATGGCGCCGATGCGCTGCTGGCGGTACACGCCCATGAGGCCGACGGCAAGTGGCAGGGCAAGTGGCAGCTGTGGCTGGGCGATCAGCGCGAGCAGGGCAGCGCCGAGGGCGCCGACCAGTCGGCCCTGGCCGATGCCGTGTTGCTGGCGGTGAGCAATCGCCTGGCGCCGCGTTACGTCACCCGTCCCGGCGCCAGCAGCGACCTGCAGGTGCAGGTCCAGGGCATGAACCTGCAACGCTACGCCGAGCTGAGCCGGGTGCTCGAGCCTTATGGCGCGCGGCTGCAGATGGCCGATGGTGGCACCCTGACCTACCGCGTCAGCGGCAATCGCGAACAGCTGCGCGCGCAGTTGAGCCTGGCCAAGCTCCAGGAGCTGCCCGCCGAGCCTGCTCCCGCCACGCCTGCGCCGAGCATCCAGGAACCGGCCGGCGCAACGCCGCCGGCCACCGCCGCCAAGCCGTTCGACGGCCTGCGTTTTCGCTGGTAAGGAATACTTGAATGATTGATATGCGTCGCTGGATCTGGTTTGGCGCGGCTTTTGTGGTCGCCGTGCTGCTGTACTTTTTGCACAACATCCTCTCGCCGTTCCTGGTGGGCATCCTGCTGGCCTACCTGGCCGACCCGCTGGTGGATCGCCTGGAGCGGCTCGGCCTTTCACGCACCTGGGGCGTGGTGGTGGTGTTCAGCCTGTTCACCCTGATCTTCCTGGCCTTGCTGCTGGTGCTGGTGCCGATGCTGGCCAAGCAGTTGCTGCGCCTGTACGAGCTGGCGCCGCAGATGCTCGACTGGTTGCAGCATGTGGCACTGCCCTGGGTGCAGAGCCGCCTGGGCCTGGCCGATGGCTTCTGGAAGTTCGACAAGATCAAGGCCGCCATCGGCGAGCATATGGGCCAGACCACCGACATCGTCGGCGTGCTGTTGTCCCAGGCCACCGCCTCGAGCCTGGCGCTGATCGGCTGGCTGGCCAACCTGGTGCTGATCCCGGTGGTGGGCTTCTACCTGCTGCGCGACTGGGACCTGATGATGGCCAAGCTGCGCAGCCTGCTGCCGCGCCAGCGCGAGCCGCAGGTGGTGGGGCTGGCCGGCGAGTGCCACGAGGTGCTGGGGGCGTTCGTGCGTGGGCAGTTGCTGGTGATGCTGGCGCTGGGCGTCATCTATTCCAGCGGCCTGATGCTGGTGGGCCTGGAGCTGGGCCTGCTGATCGGCATGCTCGCGGGGCTGGCGGCGATCGTGCCGTACATGGGCTTCATCATCGGCATCGGCGCGGCGCTGGTCGCCGGGTTGTTCCAGTTCGGCGGCGAGCTTTACCCGATGCTGGGCATCGTTGCGGTGTTCATGGTCGGGCAGGCCCTCGAAGGCATGGTGCTGACGCCGCTGCTGGTAGGCGACCGCATCGGCCTGCACCCGGTGGCGGTGATCTTCGCGATCCTGGCCGGCGGTGAGCTGTTTGGTTTCACCGGAGTGTTGCTGGCGTTGCCGGTGGCGGCGGTGATCATGGTGCTGCTGCGGCATGTGCATGACCTGTACAAGGAATCGGACATGTATGCCGGGGAGATCGACCCGGAGCTTTAATGCAATTTTGTGCGTGCGGGTGATCCCCTGGCTGTGGGAGCGGGTTTACCCGCGAAGCAGGCGCCGCGGTGGCTGGCACCCGCCTTGCGGGTGATCGCGGGTAAACCCGCTCCCACAGGTTATTGGCTGCGCCAGAAATTACTGCAACTAATTGATTTTACTTGCGCTATTCCCCTCGCCGATTGTGCCGTCCGCGCTGCGGGTATAGACTTTGCACACTGTTAATCAAAGGCCCCCTGTGGTCCCCGCGACCGCCCGCGAGCATGAAACCGATCCAGTTGCCCCTGGGTGTGCGTCTGCGCGACGACGCCACCTTCATCAACTACTACCCCGGCGCCAATGCCGCGGCACTGGGCTATGTCGAGCGGCTGTGCGAAGCCGATGCCGGCTGGACCGAGAGCCTCATCTACCTGTGGGGCAAACAGGGCGTGGGCCGTACCCATCTGTTGCAGGCCGCCACCCACCGTTTCCAGCAGTTGGGTGAGCCCGCCGTCTACCTGCCCCTGGCGCAACTGCTCGATCGCGGCGTCGAACTGCTTGACCGCCTTGAACAGTACGAACTGGTGTGCATCGACGACCTGCATGTGATTGCCGGCAAGGCGGACTGGGAAGAGGCCATGTTCCACCTGTTCAACCGCCTGCGCGACAGCGGCCGGCGCTTGCTGCTGGCAGCGTCCAGTTCGCCACGGGAGCTGCCGATCAAGCTGGCAGACTTGAAATCGCGGCTGACCCTGGCACTGATCTTCCAGATGCGCGGGATGTCCGACGAGGACAAACTGCGTGCCCTGCAACTGCGTGCCTCGCGCCGCGGGCTGCACCTGACCGACGAGGTCGGTCACTTCATCCTCACCCGCGGCACGCGCAGCATGAGCGCGCTGTTCGACCTGCTCGAGCGCCTCGACCAGGCTTCCCTGCAGGCCCAGCGCAAACTGACCATCCCGTTCCTCAAGGAAACCCTAGGCTGGTGACCTTGGGAACGCGGTGCCAGAGCGTCAAAACGGAAAAGTCACATCTTTTTCGATAAAATTTGCAAATGGGTCCGATAGAAGGCATAGTTTCCCCCTTCTAAAGGACTACAGACACGGTCGTGCCCATGCTGAAGCGCTTCGCACCCCTCGTGCCACTTGCACTTGTCACCCTACTTTACGGCTGCGCCTCCACCGGCCCGGTCGCACCCTCGCAGGATCACCGCGTGGCCGCCGAGCAATCGGTCAAGGCCAAGGCTTCCGCCTCTTCCGTATTCACCGAGGAAGAACTGGCCAGCGAAGACGACCTCGAGGCCTTCTCCAGCAACAGTAAGCCGTACCAGCTGCCTGTGCTGGCCGACAGCATTCTCGAACGCGGCATGGCCCTGATCGGTACCCGCTACCGCTTCGGCGGCACCTCCGAGAAGTCCGGCTTCGATTGCAGCGGCTTCATCGGCTACCTGTTCCGCGAAGAGGCGGGCATGAACCTGCCACGCTCGACCCGCGAGATGATCAACGTCGACGCGCCCAAGGTCGCCCGCAACAAGCTCAAGCCCGGCGACCTGCTGTTCTTCAGCACCAACGGCCGTGGCCGCGTCAGCCATGCCGGCATCTACCTGGGTGACAACCAGTTCATCCACTCCAGCAGCCGCCGCAGCGGTGGCGTGCGCATCGACAGCCTGGGCGATCGCTACTGGAGCAAGACCTTCATCGAGGCCAAACGCGCGCTCGCCATGGCGCCGACCACGATCTCGCGCAATTGATTTGATATCAAAATGCTGTAATCTCGCACGGCGGCGTAGCTGAAAAGCTCGCCGCCGTGCGCATTTACAGAAAGCGTCTAATCTAAATTCTCAACTCTTTTCGACCTTCGGCCGTGGCCGCAGGGTTCCTGACAGGACGTTCGCATCATGGCGATGTTGGCGCGCTTCGCATTCCTCTCCCTGCTGGCCCTGCTCGCGGCCTGTTCCAGCCGTGCACCTGCGCCGGCGCCCATGCCCAAACAGCCGATGGTGTTCAATCAGGCGCCTTCATCGCCGGCGGCGGACGATGTGCTGTTCCGCGCCATCGGCCTGGTGGGCACCCCGTATCGCTGGGGGGGCAACACGCCGGATGCCGGGTTCGATTGCAGCGGCCTGATCGGCTACGTCTACCGTGACGCGGCGGGTATCAGCCTGCCGCGCTCGACCCGCGAGATGATCGTCATGCGCGCGCCGAACGTGGATATCAATGCGCTGCAGTCGGGCGATCTGGTGTTCTTCGCCACCAGCGGCGGTTCGCAGGTCAGCCACGCCGGCATCTACGTCGGTGAAGGGCGCTTCGTGCACGCGCCGTCGACGGGCGGGACCGTGCGCCTGGACTACCTGTCCAACAGCTACTGGGCCAAGGCCTACCTCCAGGCCAAGCGCGTACTGCCGCCGGGCCACCTGGCGCAGAATCCTTGATGCTGCTTCATTAAGCCTGTGGGAGCGGATTTACCCGCAATCGCGTCATAGGATCCACCGCCTTCGCGGGTGCTGCGACAATCTTCTACCGCGTCTGCCATTTCCCGTCGAGCCAGGATGTCCGTCCGACAACGACATCCCGGGAGTGGAGCATGAGCAGTATCAAGGAGCGCGTGGAGCGCAGTCTCGAGGCGTTGGATGCGGGGCGGCCACTGGTGCGCCTGGTCGACGAGATCATTCGCGAATACCCCGACCCCTATGTGCTGGCCTCCCAGCATGCGCAACGCATCGTGCTCAAGCACACGGGCAAGCCGATCGATCCACGGTTCATCTGGTGGCACCAGTTCGCCACCGCCAGTTCCAGTCAGCGCAGTTTCACCGGCTGGCAGCACAGCGGCCCGCCGCTGAAGTCGATGCACCTGGTCGAGCTGGTGATCAAGCGCTTCGATGCGCATTTCCAGGAAGCGACCGACGAACTCGACCTGTACGGTGGTTTCTACCGCCAGGGTCGGCAAGCCGATTGTTTCGACGAACGCAATGAAGTGCCAATGCTTGCCAGCAAGGTCCAGGAGGATCTCTGGGCGTTGGACTTCGCCGTTGCCTACCGCAGCGCGATCAGCCGCTTCTGGAACACCTACTCGCAGCATTTTCGCGTACTGGCCAAGGTCAACCTGCTGGGACAGGGGGCGGGCGCGGTGCGGGCCGGACGTATCAGTCGAAGCGACTGGGCGCTGCTGCGGTCGATGGTCGCCGACGGCCTGCAGGGCGGCGTGCTGCCGACCCTGGACAAGCTGAAACAGGCCAGCACCACGCACCCGTTTTCGGCCTGTCGCTACGTGCTCGATCGCGGCGATCGTGGTTGCCTCTACAGCTTTGCGACCGACACGGGGCGGACGCTGCTGTACCGCCCTTGGGCGAGCGACGCGTTCAAGAGCTTCGACTCCGAGCAGGCCATGGCGGGCTGGCTGCGTGAACAGTTGCAGGATGCCGACACCCTGGCCAGCTACGTCAAGGCGGCGCACACCGATGCCCGCGATCCCGCGCGCGCCCACTCGGTGAGGACCCACCTGCTAAGCATCGCCAACAGTGCGAGCGAGCAAGCGGCACGGGTGTTGCTCGGTTACCTGAAAAGGCCGATCAGCGACGATATCTTCACCTACCTGGCCAGCCAGGCCACCGGCGAGATGAATGACAACGCCGCGGCGATGCTGGGTAATGCCGACCTGCGCAAGGCGATGTGGAGCGGTTACCTGTCGGTATTCATCAAGGTGTTCGGCGGCTTTGCCCCGCTCGGCTGGCCAATGACCCTGATGCTGCTGGGGGCAAGCCTGGGCAAGGTGGGCCTGGACATCGATGCGGCGTTGCATGCCGCGGATGAGCAGAGCCGCAAGAGCGCCCTGCGCGATGCCATGCTCGACAGCCTGTTTGCCGCCTTGAACATGGTCGATCTGGGGTTTCAGTCGAGCTTTGCCTCATTGGCCTATGAAACGCCGGCCGGCGAAATGGATGTGCACCTGGAGCGCTGGCAGGTGGCGCAGACCGCCACGCTGCCGGTGGAAGGGCGAGAGAGCAACGCGTTG
Source organism: Pseudomonas sp. RtIB026 (assembly GCF_016861355.2). Classification (NCBI taxonomy): domain Bacteria; kingdom Pseudomonadati; phylum Pseudomonadota; class Gammaproteobacteria; order Pseudomonadales; family Pseudomonadaceae; genus Pseudomonas; species Pseudomonas sp. RtIB026. The sequence continues at coordinate 2,190,922 of NZ_AP023348.2, forward strand.
CCGAGGGGCGAGCTGCAAGGCAGCGGGCGCTTGCGGGGTATCAGGGTCGATGCGCACGGCAGCTGCTGGATCGTGCTCAACGGCCTGTCCTACCGGGTGCGCTACAACCATGAACTGCGGGTCTGGCAGGTGGTGCCCGCGCACAATCCCTTTGCCTTCGGCCCCCTGTATCCGGTACGTCTGAGCGACAGCAACGAATGGGAGCTGCTGGTGCCGCCGCGGCTGGCCGGTGGCGCGCCTCCCGTCGTCGAAGGCATGCCCAGCGCCACCTCGCGCTTCTGGAACCGCCACGTGGTGGTGGATGACGCGCGGGCCAAGGCGTTTTCCGCCAATGCCTTGCACCGCCAGAAGGCATTGCTGGAGCCCCAGCCTATTCCACGCCTGGCGCGCGACCAGGTTCCCGAGCTGGACGAGCATGGCCTGGATTGCGTGCGGAGGGAGGGCGTTGTCCAGTATTCCTACCGTTACGATCGCGAGTACTTCAATTCGTTGATCGAGTACTACACCAGCGACGAGTCGAGGGTGAACGATGTGTTCCGCTCAGGCACGTACCGCTATGGCGACGAGGATGACTACATCGCCAAGCTGGCCGATACCCTGGAGCAACTGCCCGAGAGCAGTGAGGTGAGCCTGTATCGTGGCGGGCATGCTTCGCGTGGCACCAGTGGCGAACACTATCGCAATGGCCGGATACGGGTTGGCGATGTGCTGGTCAATACCGACCTGACCTCGTTTACCGAGAATCCCTACAAGGTCGCCGAGTTCGCCTCGCAACCTTCGGTCAATGCACCCGGTCACCTGCCGGGGGTGTTCGACGACACGTCGGTGGTGTTCGAGCTGCCCCTAGGGCGTTACCAGGAGGGCACGCCGATCAGCGCATTCTCGCTTTACTGGGACGAAGGGGAGACCCTGTTCCTGCCGGGCCACTACTTCCGGATCGACAACCTGGAGCAGGTCTACGGTGAGCACTATCGCTTCGTCCATGTCACGCTCCAGCAGGTGCCCAAGCCTGCTGTCGGGCCGGTCTACGATCTGCGCACAGGCCTGTTGTTCGACGAACAGGCCTACAAGGTGCGATTCAGGACGCCTGGGCTGGCAGAGCGTTTCTTTCCCGTCGACCCGCCGGCTGCCGCTGCCAACTGAGGCGGCGCCGATCAAGCCTGCTTGAGCAGCAATGCCACCCCGGGATAGTACTGTCCCAGTTCGTTATGCAGCTTGCGGTAGGCATACGGGAAGTACCAGGCTATCGCGCAGGCCGTGTGCTTTTGCAGGTCGTCCACCAGGTCCTGCAGTTCCTCGGGGCTGGCATGCTGGCCGGCCTTCCATGGCGTGACGAACAGCGCCCCGGCCTTGAGCTGGCTGCCATAGGCGATCGGCTTGGCCAGGGCGGCGGTTTCCTGCAGGGCTGCTGTCAGGTCGAGGCGGGCGATGCGTGGCCAGCGCTGGCCGGCGTGCAGGTACAGCGACTCCTCGGCGCTGCTGATCGACAGGTCGCAGCGCCCATCGCGCTCGCCCTCGTCGCGCTGCTTCTTGCTCATGTGCCGTTCCAGCGCCACCAGCTCACCCTGCCAGGCGGCGGCGGCGAGCAGGCCGACGTTGGCGGCGGTGCCGTGCCAGTAGGGTGCCTCGTTGTCGCCCTGCAGCTGGTTGAAGCGGTCGATGCAGTCGACCCAGCGTTCCAGGGCCGGGCGCAGGAACTCCAGGCGCGGGTTGTTGATGATCAGGCCTTGCATGCTGCGCTCTCCTTGTCATTGTGATCGAGGTCAGCCGATAAAATGGTGGCTATGTGATATCACTGCTTTGAGTGTGGCACAAGCTGGCGGATCGGCCATTGATCCAGGCCAGATCGGCCCTCGTTCGATTGACGCTCCCGATTCAACCCTCTAACCTTCGCGGCGTGTTTCAGGTGCCCTGCGAGCCGCGGTTCGGCAGGGTGAAACTGGGAAGCCGGTGGGCGCCAGCAGGCGCGAGCCCGGCGCTGCCCCCGCAACGGTAGATGAGTCGACGGTTACGCAAGGCCACTGGATTTCCAAGTCCGGGAAGGCGCGTGGCCAGGGCCTGCGCCCGCTCATGAGCCCGGAGACCGGCCTGTCACTGCCAAACGGCATCACGGAGGGTGATGCGCGGTGCGATGTGGCCGTTGCCATGCCCCCTGCGCGCTCCTCGTCTGCCTGCCTTTTATCTGTCGCCGCCGCCGCGACAGCCTGCGGAGACCCCTGATGAGCGAATCCATCGAACGCGACGAACGTCACCTGGCGCGCATGCAGCGCAAGAAGGCGATCATCGACGAGCGCATCGCCAATTCCCCCAACGAATGCGGCCTGCTGCTGGTGCTGACCGGCAATGGCAAGGGCAAGAGCAGCTCGGCCTTCGGCATGCTCGCCCGCGCCCTGGGCCACGGCATGCAATGCGGCGTGGTGCAGTTCATCAAGGGCCGCAACAGTACCGGCGAGGAGCTGTTCTTCCGTCGTTTCCCCGAGCAGGTGCGCTACCACGTGATGGGCGAGGGCTTCACCTGGGAAACCCAGGACCGTCAGCGTGACATCGCCGCCGCCGAAGCCGCCTGGGCGGTGTCGCGGCAGTTGCTGCAGGACCCGTCGATCCAGTTCGTCGTGCTCGATGAGCTGAATATCGCCCTCAAGCATGGCTACCTGGACCTCGATCAGGTGCTTTCGGATATCCAGGCCCGTCCACCGATGCAGCATGTGATCGTCACCGGTCGCGCCGCCAAGCCGGAAATGATCGAACTGGCCGACACCGTCACCGAGATGGGCATGCTCAAGCACGCCTTCCAGGCCGGTATCCGCGCGCAGAAGGGCGTCGAACTGTGAGTGAGTCGCGCCAGTGTCCCGCCGTGCTGATCGCGGCCCCGGCCTCGGGCCAAGGCAAGACCACGGTCACCGCCGCCCTGGCTCGCCTGCACCGCAACCTCGGGCGTAAGGTGCGGGTGTTCAAGTGCGGGCCTGACTTTCTCGATCCGATGATCCTGGAGCGCGCCAGCGGCGCGCCGGTCTACCAGCTCGACCTGTGGATGATTGGCGCCGAGGAAAGTCGTCGCCTGTTGTGGGAAGCGGCGGGCGAGGCCGACCTGATCCTGATCGAAGGCGTGATGGGCCTGTTCGACGGTACCCCGTCAAGCGCCGACCTGGCACGCCACTTCGGCGTGCCGGTGCTGGCGGTGATCGACGGCACGGCCATGGCCCAGACCTTCGGCGCCCTGGCCCTGGGCCTGGCGCGCTACCAGCCCGACCTGCCGTTCGCCGGGGTGCTGGCCAACCGGGTCGGCAGCCTGCGCCATGCGCAACTGCTCGAAGGCAGCCTGACCGAAGGCCTGCGCTGGTACGGCGGGTTGTCCCGCGAGCGCGGCATCGAGCTGCCCAGCCGCCACCTCGGCCTGGTCCAGGCCAGCGAGTTGAACGATCTGGATGCTCGACTGGACGCTGCCGCCGAAGCGCTCGGTGCCAGCTGCGATGCCGCGTTGCCGCCACCGGTCAGTTTTGCCGGGCCTGAGCCGGTGAGCGTGACCTCGTCGCTGACCGGGGTGCGCATCGGCGTGGCCCGCGACGAAGCCTTTGCGTTCACCTACGGTGCCAACCTCGACCTGCTGCGCGGCCTCGGTGCGCAGCTGGAGTTCTTCTCGCCGGTGCATGATCGCGAGCTTCCCGTGGTGGACAGCCTCTACCTGCCCGGCGGCTACCCTGAGCTGCATCACCAGGCCCTGGCCGCCAACGCGCCGATGCTGGAGGCGATCCGCGCCCATCATGCCGCCGGCAAGCCGCTGCTGGCCGAGTGCGGTGGCATGCTCTACCTGCTCGACGCACTGACCGACGTGGCGGGCGAGCGCGCCGCGCTGCTGGGCCTGCTGCCGGGCGAGGCAACCATGCAGAAGCGCCTGGCGGCCCTGGCCCTGCAGGCGGTCGAACTGCCTGAAGGCACCCTGCGTGGCCACACCTACCACCATTCGCTGACCAGCACCGAGCTGGCGCCGATCGCCCGTGGCCTGAGCCCCAACGGTGGGCGGGGCAACGAGGCGGTCTATCGCCTGGGGCGCCTGACCGCCTCCTACGTGCACTTCTATTTTCCCTCCAACCCCGATGCGGCGGCGGCGCTGCTGCGACCATGAGCCGACACGCCTACAGTGAAGCCGAACGCCAGGCCATCTACCGGGCCATTGGCGAACGCCGCGATATGCGCCATTTCGCCGGGGGCGAGGTGGCCCCCGAGTTGCTCGGGCGCCTGCTCGCCGCCGCCCATCAGGCACCCAGCGTGGGCCTGATGCAGCCGTGGCGCTTCATCCGGATCAGCCAGCGTGCATTGCGCGAGCGGATCCAGGCGCTGGTGGAGCAGGAGCGGGTACGCACCGCCGAGGCCCTGGGCGAGCGCTCCGATGAATTCATGAAGCTCAAGGTCGAAGGCATCAACGACTGCGCCGAAGTGCTGGTGGCGGCGTTGATGGACAAGCGCGAGGCGCACGTCTTCGGTCGCCGCACCTTGCCCGAGATGGACCTGGCCTCGCTGGCCTGCGCCATCCAGAACCTGTGGCTGGCGGCGCGTGCCGAAGGGCTGGGCATGGGCTGGGTGTCGCTGTTCGACCCCGAGGCCCTGGCCGAGCTACTGGGCATGCCCGCCGGCGCCAAGCCCATGGCGGTGCTGTGCCTGGGGCCGGTGACCGAATTTTATCCGGCACCGATGCTGGTACTGGAAGACTGGGCCGAGCAACGGCCCTTGAGCGAGATGCTGTACGAAAACCATTGGGGAGAGCGTCCATGAGCGTGGCCTTGCTGACCGTGGCGGGCGTGGCCCTGGATGCGCTGCTGGGCGAGCCGCGTCGACGTCATCCGCTGGTGGGTTTCGGCAACTTCGCCTCGCGCCTGGAACAACGTTTCAACGCCGGCGGGCGCGGCTGGCGCAGCCATGGCGTTACCGCGTGGTTCCTGGCCGTGGTGCCGCTGACTCTGCTGGCGCTGATCCTGTCGTGGCTGCCGTATATCGGCTGGCTGGTGGATGTGCTGGCGCTGTACTGCGCCCTGGGCCTGCGCAGCCTGGGCGAGCATGTGCTGCCGGTGGCCCAGGCGCTGCGCCAGGGCGACCTGGCCGAGGCGCGGCGGCGCGTCGGTTACCTGGTCAGCCGCGAGACCCGCGAGCTGGACGAGCCCGCCGTGGCCCGGGCGGCTACTGAGTCGGTGTTGGAGAACGGCAGCGACGCGGTGTTCGCCGCGCTGTTCTGGTTCGTCGTGGCCGGCGCGCCGGGGGTGGTGCTGTATCGCCTGAGCAATACCCTGGACGCGATGTGGGGCTATCGCAACGAGCGCTTCGAGCGCTTTGGCTGGTGCGCGGCGCGCATCGACGATGGCCTGAACTATATTCCCGCCAGGCTGGTGGCGCTGACCTATGCGCTGCTGGGCAAGACCCGCCTGGCCCTGGCCTGCTGGCGCAGCCAGGCGCCGCTGTGGGACAGCCCCAACGCCGGCCCGGTGATGGCGGCGGGGGCCGGTGCGCTGGGCGTGGAGCTGGGCGGCCCGGCGGTGTATCACGGCGAGTTGCACGAACGGCCGCGCCTGGGTGAAGGGCCAATGGCCGACGCCGATGCCATCGAGCGCGGCTGGAGCCTGGTGCAGCGCGGCGTGTGGCTGTGGGTGCTGTTGATCTGCGTGGGAGCCTATCTGAATGCTTGAACACGGTGGCCGCCTGCTGCGGGCGGTGAAACAGTACGCCATCCCTCGGGAGCAGTGGCTCGACCTGTCCAGCGGTATCGCGCCATGGCCTTACCCGATACCGCCGATTCCGCTGGAGGCCTGGGCCCGCCTGCCGGAGACCGAGGATGGCCTGGAGGCGGCGGCGCGGCAGTACTACGGCGCGCAGCCGTTGCTGGCGGTGGCCGGCTCCCAGGCGGCGATCCAGGCCTTGCCGTACCTGCGCCCGAGCGGGCGGGTCGGGGTCCTGTCGCCGTGCTATGCCGAGCACCCGCATGCCTGGGCACGGGCAGGGCACACGTTGGTCGAACTGGACGAGAGCAAGGTCGAGGACGTGCTCGACAGCCTCGACGTCCTGGTGCTGGTCAACCCTAACAACCCCACTGGCCGCCGGGTGACCCGCGAACGCCTGCTGGCCTGGCATACGCGCCTGGCCGAGCGCGGTAGCTGGCTGCTGGTGGACGAAGCCTTCATGGACAACACGCCCGAACACAGCGTGGTCGAGCATGCCGGGCAACCGGGCTTGATCGTGTTGCGCTCGTTCGGCAAGTTCTTCGGCCTGGCCGGCGTGCGGCTGGGGTTTGTCGTCGCCCAGGTGGATGTGCTGCGACGCCTGGCCGAGGCACTCGGGCCCTGGACCGTCAGCGGTCCGACCCGTGTGCTGGGGCAGGCGTGTTTTGCCGACGACGCGGCGCACCAGGCACAGATTGCCCGTTGCGCCCAGGCCAGCCAGCGTATGGCCACCTTGCTCGATGGTGCAGGCCTGCCACCCAGCGGTGGCTGCGACCTGTTCCAGTACGTGCGTGATGAGCGTGCCGCGCACCTGCATGAATTTCTCGCCCGCCGTGGCATCCTGGTGCGCTTGTTCGAACAGCCGCCCGCGCTGCGTTTCGGCCTGCCTGCCACGTCGGCGGACGAACAACGTCTGGCCCAGGCCCTGGCGGACTACCAGAAGGAATCGGCATGACCACCCTCATGGTGCAAGGCACCACCTCCGATGCCGGCAAGAGCACGCTGGTCACCGCCCTGTGCCGCTGGCTGCTGCGCCAGGGCGTTGCCGTGGTGCCGTTCAAGCCGCAGAACATGGCCCTCAACAGCGCCGTGACCGCCGACGGCGGCGAGATCGGCCGCGCCCAGGCGGTGCAGGCCCAGGCCTGCCGGTTGGCGCCGCACACCGACATGAACCCGGTGCTGCTCAAGCCCAACAGCGACACCGGCGCCCAGGTGATCGTCCATGGCCGCGCGGTAACCAGCATGAACGCCGTCGCCTACCACGATTACAAGGCGATCGCCATGCAGGCGGTGCTGGCGTCCCACGAGCGCCTGAGCGTAGCCTATCCGGTGGTGATGGTCGAAGGCGCCGGCTCCCCGGCGGAGATCAACCTGCGGGCCGGCGATATCGCCAACATGGGCTTTGCCGAGGCGGTCGACTGCCCGGTAATCCTGGTGGCCGATATCAACCGGGGCGGCGTGTTCGCCCACCTGGTCGGCACCCTGGAGCTGCTGTCGGCAAGCGAACAGGCGCGGGTCAAGGGCTTTGTCATCAACCGTTTCCGTGGCGACATCGCCTTGCTGCAACCGGGCCTGGACTGGCTGGAACAACGCACCGGCAAGCCGGTGCTGGGGGTGCTGCCCTATGTCACCGACCTGCACCTTGAGGCCGAGGACGGTATCGATACCCGCCAGGGGGCGAAGGGCGAGCGCGTGCTCAAGGTGATCGTCCCGGTGCTGCCGCGGATCAGCAACCACACCGACTTCGACCCGTTGCGCCTGCATCCGCAGGTGGACCTGCAGTTCATCGGCCCGGGCCAGCCGATCCCGCCCGCCGACTTGATCATCCTGCCAGGCTCCAAGAGCGTGCGTGGCGACCTGGCGCAACTGCGCGAGCGTGGCTGGGACACCGCCATCGCCCGGCACCTGCGCTACGGCGGCAAGCTCATCGGCATCTGTGGCGGCCTGCAGATGCTCGGCGAGCAGGTGCATGATCCGCTGGGCCTGGAAGGGCCCGCCGGTTCCAGCGCAGGCCTCGGCCTGCTGGCCTACAGCACCGTGCTGGAGGCCGAGAAGCAGTTGCGCAATGTCACGGGCACGCTCGACCTCGAACAGAGCCCGGTGTCGGGTTACGAGATACATGCCGGTGTCACACAGGGACCGGCGCTGGAGCGTCCGGCGGTGCAACTGGCCGATGGCCGCGCCGACGGTGCCATCAGCGCCGACGGGCAGATCCTCGCCACCTACCTGCATGGCCTGTTCGAGGGCAGCCAGTCGTGCGCCGCGCTGCTGCGCTGGGCAGGTTTGGCCGATGTGCAGACCATCGACTACGAGGCCCTGCGCGAACGCGATATCGAGCGTCTGGCCGATCTGGTCGAGCAGCATCTGGATACCGCGCACCTGCGCCAACTGTGTGGAGTCGCCTGACATGCGCAACCTGATCCTCGGTGGCGCCCGTTCGGGCAAGAGCCGCCTGGCCGAGCAACTGGCCGAGGCCAGCGGCCTGTCGGTGACCTACATCGCCACCAGCCGGCCGCTGGATGGCGAGATGAATGAACGCGTGCGCCTGCACCGCGAGCGCCGTCCGGCCCATTGGGGGCTGGTGGAGGAGCCCGTGGCGCTGGCTGATGTGCTGCGTGCCGAAGCCGCCGAAGGACGCTGTCTGCTGGTGGACTGCCTGACCCTGTGGCTGACCAACCTGCTGATGCTCGAGGATGACCTGCGCTTGGCGCAGGAGCGCGACGCACTGCTCGAGTGCCTGGTGCAGTTGCCGGGCACCGTCATCCTGGTCAGCAACGAAACCGGCCTGGGCGTGGTGCCCATGGGTGAACTGACCCGTCGCTACGTCGACCTGGCGGGCACGCTGCACCAGGCTGTGGCCGAACGCTGCCAGCGCGTGGTGTTGACCGTGGCCGGCCTCCCTCTCATGCTCAAAGGACCTGCCCTATGACCCAGATGTGGTGGCGTGATGCCTGCCAACCCCTCGACACCGCCGCCATGGACCAGGCCCGCGCCCGTCAGCAGCAACTGACCAAACCGGCCGGCTCCCTCGGCCAGCTCGAAGACCTGGCGATCCACCTGGCCGGCCTGCAAGGGCGCGAGCGCCCCAGCCTGGAACGCATCGCCATCACGGTCTTTGCCGGTGACCATGGCGTGGTGGAGGAGGGCATCTCCGCCTATCCACAGGCGGTGACCGGGCAGATGCTGCGCAACTTCGTCGGCGGTGGCGCGGCGATCAGCGTGCTGGCGCGGCAACTGGATGCTCAACTGGAGGTGGTCGACCTCGGTACCATCGACCCGACCCTGCAACTGCCCGGTGTCCATCACCTGAACCTCGGGCCCGGCACCGCCAACTTCGCCCGTCAGCCGGCGATGACCGACGCGCAATTGGCGGCGGCGTTGCAGGCCGGTCGCGACAGCGCCTTGCGCGCACTCGATAACGGCGCCCAGCTGTTTATCGGCGGCGAAATGGGCATCGGCAACACCACCGCAGCGGCGGCGCTGGCCAGTACGTTGCTGGGCTGCCCGGCGCGTGAACTGAGCGGCCCGGGCACCGGCCTGGACAGCGCCGGCGTGCGGCACAAGGCCGAGGTGATCGAGCGTGCCCTGGTGCTGCACGGCCTGCGTGCCGACCAGCCGCTGCAGGCGCTGGCCTGTGTCGGCGGCTTCGAGATCGCCGCCCTGGCCGGTGCCTACCTGGCGTGCGCCCAGCATGGCGTGGCAGTGCTGGTCGATGGCTTCATCTGCAGTGTCGCCGCCCTGGTGGCGGTACGCCTCAATCCACAGTGCCTGCCGTGGTTGCTGTTCGCCCACCAGGGCGCCGAGCCGGGGCACAAGGCCCTGCTGGCGGCCCTGGAGGCCGAGCCGCTGCTGGTCCTGGGGCTGCGCCTGGGCGAGGGCAGCGGCGCGGCGCTGGCGGTGCCGCTGATCCGCCTGGCCTGCGCCCTGCACGGACAGATGGCGACCTTCGCCGAGGCGGCGGTGGCGGATCGCCCGGCATGATCCTCGAACTGCTGCGCCATGGCGAGACGGAACTGGGTGGCGGCTTGCGCGGCAGCCTCGACGACGCCCTGACCGAGACTGGCTGGGCGCAGATGCGCCAGGCTGTCGCCGAGGCCGGCCCTTGGGATGTGCTGGTCAGTTCGCCGTTGCAGCGCTGTGCGGCGTTCGCCGATGAGCTGGGTGCGCGCCTGAACTTGCCGGTGCTGCGCGAGGCCGGTGTGCGCGAGCTGCACTTCGGCGAGTGGGAAGGGCAAAGCGCCGCGCAGATCATGCAGGTTGACGCCGATGCCCTGGGGCAGTTCTGGAATGACCCGTATGCGTTCACCCCGCCGGGCGGCGAGCCGGTGCTGGCCTTTGCCGAACGGGTGCTGGCGGCGGTCGAGGGCATGCGCCGTGCGTACGCAGGCAAGCGCGTGCTGATGGTCACCCATGGCGGGGTGATGCGTCTTCTTCTGGCGCGGGCACGTGGCTTGCCACGTGAGCAATTGCTTCAGGTCGAGGTCGGGCATGGCACGCTGGCTCGTCTGATGCTGGAGAACGACGGCCAGATGCGCGAGGTGGGTTGAGATGCTGCCGTTCTGGATCGCCCTGCAGTTCCTCAGTAGCTTGCCGGTACGCTTGCCGGGCATGCCGGAGCCTCGCGAGATGGGGCGTTCGCTGCTGTGCTATCCGCTGGTGGGGCTGCTGTTCGGCCTGTTGTTGTGGCTGGCCAGCCATCTGCTGCAAGGCACCGCGGCGCCCTTGCACGCGGCCTTGCTGCTGGCGCTGTGGGTGCTGCTCAGCGGCGCGCTGCACCTGGACGGCCTGGCTGACAGCGCCGACGCATGGCTGGGGGGCTTCGGTGATCGCGAGCGCACCTTGCAGATCATGAAGGACCCGCGCAGCGGGCCGATTGCCGTGGTCACGCTGGTGCTGGTATTGCTGCTGAAGTTCTGCGCGCTGTGGGTGCTGGTCGAGCGGGGCGCTGGCGGCCTGCTGGTACTGGCGCCGGTGGTGGGAAGGGCGGCGATGCTTGGGCTGTTTCTCGGCACGCCTTACGTGCGTGCGGGTGGGTTGGGTGCGGCCCTGGCCGAACACCTGCCCCGGCGCGGCGCGATCTGGGTATTGTTGGTTTCTGCGCTGGCCGGACTGGCGCTGGGAGGCTGGGCGGTGCTGTGGCCACTGCTGGCGGCGTTGGTGGTATTCGTGTGGCTGCGTAAGCTGATGTGCCGTCGCTTGGGTGGAACCACAGGGGACACGGCCGGGGCGCTGTTGGAACTACTGGAATTGACGGTGGTAATTACCCTGGCACTACGCGCATAGCTTCAGGCCGACACGTTCCCCTGCGTAGGAGCGGCCTTGTGCCGCGAAAGGGCCGCCTAGCGGCCCCAGGATTTCAGCGTTAATGCAATGATCGCCGGGGCCGCTTTGCGGCCCTTTCGCGGCACAAGGCCGCTCCTACAGAAAGCGGACGTGTCCTGCATGGATCTCGGAAAATATCCCCGAGCATTGCGGCTATCCTCGTTCGCTCCTCTAAGTATCAGGAACCCCGCCATGCACCCCTGGATACTCGCCAGCCTGCTGGCCCTTGCCGCCATACCCGCCACCGCCGCCGACCTGATCGATTTCTGGAACACCCCCCGCCACGGCGGCAACAGCTTCAACCGCCTGCCCCCGGACCAGGCCTACTTCGATGCGCTGAAAGGCTACGGCGCCAGCTGGGTACGCCTCTCCTACGATAAATGGCACCCGGCCGAACGCGACTTCCTGCTGGGCAACGCCGACGATTACCAGGGCCTGGCCGACGCCGACCTGAAGCAGCTCATCGCGGTGCTGGACCGCGCCCACGCCGCCGGCCTCAAGGTGGTCATCACGCCGTTGTCGCTCCCCGGCATGCGCTGGGCGCAGAACAACCAGAACCGCTTTGACGACAGGCTTTGGCAGGACAAGCGTTACTGGACCCAGTCCGCCCGTTTCTGGCGAGACGTTGCCCAGGCCCTCAAGGACCACCCGGCTGTTGCCGCGTACAACCTCATCAACGAGCCCGCTCCAGAGAAACAGGGAAACCTGGCCGAGCACGCCGACCTCGATCGGATGAAGCAGTGGTACGCCCGCGAGCAGGGCGGGGCGCGTGACCTGCCGGCGCTCTATCGGCAGTTGCTGGCGGCGATCCGCAAGGTCGACGGCAAGACGCCGGTCATGGTCGATGCCGGCTGGTACGCCGCCGCCGATGCCTTCGGCTACTGGCCCAAGGCGTTGGCGGATGAGCGTGTGCTGTACAGCGTGCACATGTACGAACCCTATGCCGCCACCAGTGCGCCTAATCTTGCTCGCGAGCAACCTTTCGCCTATCCGGGGCCTGTGCCGTTTGCCGGGCAGACCCGGCAGTGGGATGCCGAGCAGGTCGCCCGCTATCTGCAACAGCCGGTGGATTGGGCCGATTCGATCAAGTTGCCGAGTTCGCGCCTTGTGGTGGGGGAGTTTGGCTGCATGCGTCGGTTGCCCGGGTGCCGACAATACCTGGAGGATGTGCTCGCGGTGCTGGATCGCCAGCAATTGCATTGGGCCTTCTACAGCTTCCGCGAGGACAGTTGGGATGGCATGGACTACGAACTGGGATCGGCCAAGGTGCCGTGGCGTTATTGGCAAGCCATCGAAAACGCCGCGCCGGACCCTTTGCCGCGCAAGGCCACGGCCGAGTTCGAGCCGATCCGCCAGCGCCTGCTACCTAAACCGATACCGTGAAATTTCTTGCAACATCCATAATGCGGGTATATACACGTAACCATGCTGACCAGTGAATGCATCTGCACCCATCTGCGTCGCGCCGCCCGTGGGGTGAGCCGGCATTACGACGAGGCGCTTGCCGGCTTCGGCATCAATGTCGCCCAGTTTTCCCTGCTGCGCCATGTGCAGCGCCTCGATCGCCCCAGCATCACCTGCCTGGCCGAGGCCATGGGCCTGGAGCGTAGCACCCTGGGCCGCAACCTCAAGGTGCTCGAGGCCGATGGCCTGGTGCGTCTTGCCGACGGCGACGACCAGCGTAACCGCGTGGTGCTGCTGAGCGAAGCGGGCAGGGCGCGCCTGGACGCCGCCTACCCGGCCTGGCAGCAGGCTCAGAGGCAGTTGGTGGAGCGACTGGGTGAAAGCCAGCGTGACGAGTTGGTGCGCTTGCTGGAGCAGCTTGCCTGAACGACCACGATAGAAAGCGGGTATATACCCGTATAAACCTTGCGATGGGCTGGAGACAACGACAATGACTTCCCTTTGGCGGAGCAGCGGTTGGGTACTTGTGGGGGCGGCGCTGATCCTGGCGCTGTCGCTGGGGGTGCGACATGGTTTCGGCCTGTTCCTGGCGCCGATGAGTGCCGAATTCGGCTGGGGTCGTGAGGTGTTCGCCTTCGCCATCGCCCTGCAGAACCTGATCTGGGGCCTGGCCCAGCCGTTCACCGGCGCCCTGGCCGACCGTCTGGGCGCGGCCAAGGTGGTGGTGATCGGCGGCATCCTCTACACCGCCGGACTGGTGATGATGGGCATGGCCGACTCGGCCTGGTCGCTGTCGCTGAGTGCCGGCCTGCTGATCGGCATCGGCCTGTCCGGCACTTCGTTCTCGGTGATCCTTGGCGTGGTCGGGCGCGCCGTGCCGCCGGAGAAACGCAGCATGGCCATGGGCATCGCCAGCGCCGCCGGCTCCTTCGGCCAGTTCGCCATGCTCCCCGGCACCCTCGGCCTGATCCAGTGGCTGGGCTGGTCGGCGGCCTTGCTGGTGCTGGGCCTGATGGTGGCGCTGATCGTGCCGTTCGTAGGTATGCTGCGTGATCGACCGCTGCCCAGCCATGGCGCCGAGCAGAGCCTCGGCCAGGCGCTGCGCGAGGCCTGTTCGCACTCCGGCTTCTGGCTGTTGGCGCTGGGCTTTTTCGTCTGCGGCTTCCAGGTGGTGTTCATCGGCGTGCACCTGCCGGCCTACCTGGTCGACCAGCACCTGCCGGCGATCACCGGCACCACCGTGCTGGCGCTGGTCGGCCTGTTCAATATCGTCGGCACCTATACCGCCGGCTGGCTCGGCGGGCGCATGTCCAAGCCGCGCCTGCTGACCGGCCTGTACCTGCTGCGCGCCGTGGTCATCGTGCTGTTCCTCTGGGCGCCGGTGACCCAGTTCAGCGCCTACCTGTTCGGCATTGCCATGGGCCTGCTGTGGCTGTCCACGGTGCCGCTGACCAATGGCACCGTGGCCACGCTGTTTGGCGTGCGCAACCTGTCGATGCTCGGCGGCATTGTGTTCCTGTTCCACCAGTTGGGCGCGTTCCTGGGTGGCTGGCTGGGCGGGGTGGTCTATGACCAGACCGGCAGCTACGACCTGGTATGGCAGATCTCGATCCTGCTCAGCCTGCTGGCCGCGGCCCTCAACTGGCCAGTGCGTGAACGCCCGGTCGCCCGTCTGCAGGCCCAGGCCGCATGAACCGCCTGCTCGGGCGTGGCCTGATGCTGGTCGCCGCCGTGCTGGTGCTGGCGTTGGTGTGGTGGGGCTGGCACAAGGGCGGGCTGGCGTTGATGCAGTTGGGCATGAGCCTGTGTTAAGCGCTACCCTGCACATTCAAGGAATCATGTGCAGGAGACCGCTATCATGCATGCCCGCTGGCTGACCCTCCCCCTGCTGGCCCTGGCCGCCGCCACTTCGAGCTGGGCAGCCGACTGCCCGGCACTGCTCCAGGGCAGCCTGCCGGAGCTGCGTGGCAAGGAGCAGATCGACCTGTGCCAGCGCTTCGCCGGCAAGCCGCTGGTGGTGATCAACACCGCCAGCTACTGTGGCTTCGCCCCGCAGTTCGAAGGACTCGAGGCGACCTACAAGGACTACCACGAACAGGGCCTGGAAATGCTCGGCGTGCCGTCTAACGACTTCAAGCAGGAAGACGCCGACAGCGACAAGACCGCCAAGGTCTGTTACGCCAACTACGGCGTGACCTTCACCATGACCAAGGCCCAGCCGGTGCGCGGCAAGGACGCGATCCCGCTGTTCGTCGAGCTGGCCCGGCAGAGCAGCGCGCCGAAGTGGAATTTCTACAAGTATGTGGTGGACCGCAAGGGCAAGGTGATCGGCAACTTCTCCAGCCTGACCAAGCCGGATGATCCGGCGTTCAGGGCGGCGATCGACAAGGCGATTGCTTCGCAGCCTTGAGGGGGTACCTGGCATTTTTGCCAGTTATTCGCTGGTCGAGCAGATGTTAGGTTGTCGGCATCTACCGCTCGGTTGGGTCTGACATGTCGACTACCTATCTTGCAATGTGTGACTGGCAGCAATCGGTGCTTGGTGATGGCCAGGTGGGCAGGCGCTATACACCCTATGGCGCGTTGCCGCAGGTTGCCGGCCCCCGATTGGCCTATTGTGGGATGCCTTGTGAGGTGCTGACGGGTAACTATTCTCCGGGGAATGGGCACCGGACTTATGATCCTTTATTGAAACGATTCCACTCTCCTGATCGGCTGAGTCCGTTTGGAACGGGTGGGATCAATGCATATATGTATTGTGGTGGAGACCCGATCAATTACGCAGACCGTAATGGTAGGGACAGAACGGGGTGGAAGCATAGAATTACTGTGCAGAGAGATATCATAAACAGCCAAGGTAACCTTCATCCGACAGAGAGTCTAAAGGTTGCTTATTCTCCGGAGCGAAGTAGGCAGGCGGCAGTCACGGCCCAAAAAGATATGGCTCGAAACGTATATGTAGGTTATGAAATTGGGTCAGCCACTTATAACGTGGCGTCCGCTAGGAGGATGTATAATAGCGGTAGAGCTACACCTTTAGAGGTGGGCTCTAATGTGGTCGCGGCATCACTTAATATTATAAATGCTGGCGTGGAAGTGGGTAAGATGCCTGATAGTAATTTGTATAATTTTACTGGTGTTGGTCCGGTGGTTGAGTATGAGGATATACCTTATGTAGTCGTTGATTTTGGTCTTAAATTGTTATCTGTGGGTGTTGATATGTTTGCGGCTAACATGCGGGTGCGGTTTAACAGGAGGGGGCAGAATGAGGCGGGGGCTCTCCCTGAGAGCATGCCGCTTCAAGAAACTTGAATTAGTTTCAGTATGAGTTTTATTTGTTATAGAAGACAGTTCCTGCAGTAATGCTTGGGCGAGCAGTGCCGAATATAGGCATGAAAAAACCGCCACGAGGGCGGTTTTTTCATGCTGCGGGTGCCACTCAGAAGCGGTAGGTCAGCGAAGCACCAACGCCGTGGGCGCTGTTTTCGTACTTGGCCTGGTAGCTGCCCTTGAGGCCAGCTTCCGTCGCGCTGTGCGGCTGGTTGTTGACCTTGGTGTCTTCTTCCCACAGGTAGGAGTAGGCCACGTCGATGGTCATGTCGTCGGTCGGGCTCCAGCCGGCACCGATGCTGAAGATCTTGCGATCACCAGTAGGGATGCGCGGGGAGCGGTTGGTGTTGTTGGTCGGCGACTGGTCAACCGAGAAACCGGTGCGCAGGACCCACTCCTTGTTCACCTTGTAGGAGGCGCCGATGGCGTGAGCCCAGGTGTCGTGCCAGTTCTGTTCCTCGTTGATGGTCTTGAACTGCCCGGCAGGGCCTGCCGGCACTTCGTTGTTGACCGTGATGTTTTCCAGGCGGCTCCAGCGGGTCCAGGTGCTGCCTGCGTACAGGGTCCACTGGTCGTCCAGTTCGTGGGTGACCGAGAAGTCCACCGACTCGGGGGTCTTGATCTTCAGGGTGGCATCGAACTTGTTGCCGTCCAGGCCGAGCAGCGGGTAGCTGACCTTGGTCTTGCCTTCGAGCTTGTAGTCGACCATCGAGTGGTAGGTCAAGCCGACGCGGGTGCGGTCGGTGGCCTGCACCAGGACACCGATGTTGTAGCCGACGGCGGTGTCGTCGCCCTTGATCTTCACCTCGCCATCAGCCGGACGCAGCGGCGAGATACTGGCCAGGTTCGAACCCAGCTCGCCCTTGATGCGGTTGATGGTCGGGCCGAAGCCGATCGAGACCTTGTCGTTGAACGCATAGCTCACGGTCGGCTGGAAGGTCACGACCTCGACATGGCTCTTCTTGCCCCAGTAGCGCGCGGCATCGTCGCTACCGTAGTCGGTGACCAGGCCGAACGGCACGTAGACGCCGAAACCGACGCTCCAGTGGTCATCGATGGACTTGACGTAGTAACCCATCGGCACGCCGACCACGGGCACCATGTCACCGTCCATTTCCCCCCCTTTGTTACTGCCGCGTCCGGAAATATCGGACTTGGCGATGACCGCGGCACCACCGACGGTCATCTGGTCGCGCTTCAGGCGGGCCATGCCCGCCGGGTTGCCATACACGGTGCTGGCATCTTCGGCAGAAGAAGAACGACCCGCGAAACCTGTCCCCATGCCGCTGACGCTCTGTTCGTTCAGGGCAAAGCCGCTGGCGAGCAATTGGCTGGAAGCGAGGGCAACGGCAATGCCGAGAGAGGTTTTGAGCATAACTTTTTTCATTATTAGAAAACTCCTTGGGATCTCCGGGGCGAAAAGCTACCAACAAATGCCGCGCTGCGCCATAGGCTGAAACACAGGAGATAGAGCGGTTTTGTAGGACAATCCGACCAAAATTCCGTTTATTTCGGTTGTAGGACGTGTTGGCTCAGGAGGCTGGGGCGAGCATTGGCTCGATACAGTGTTGCCAGGCCTGAGTGAAATCCCGCAGGCGCCCCTGGGGCTGGAAGGTCTGCCGCCAGATCCGCGCCAGGCCCAGCAGATCGTCGGCCGCCGGCAACGGCATGGCCTGCTCTTCGATGAGCATCCAGGCGATGGCAGTGGCGTAGCGCAGGTTGACGGTCAGCTCGAGGTGCGGGCCGCCCAGGAAGGCGTGCTGGCTGGCCAGGCCACGTACCAGGCTGGCCAGTTCGGGGTCGCGGGCCAGGTATTCGTCCCACAGGCAGCGGTGACGATTCCCACCGATCCTGTAGAGCCCATGGCCGCGTCGGTCATGCAGGGCGGCCCCCAGCGCAGACTGGCTTGCGGCAACGCCCAGTAACAAAGCTTCTGCGCTGTCGCAGTGACGACCCAGGTAGACCAGGGTCGGCCGGATCACATATCGACTCAACTCGTTCGCAGCGATGCCCATGATGCCCTCTGCTGGATGCCCTCTGCTGGAAAGGGCCGACGGGCGCTGGAGCTTGGCAGCTGGTGAGTGGTCAGGCCCGCCGGAAGCGGCAGGAGCCGCTCGAGTTGAAGTGTAGTGTGATAACTGTGGTGTAAAGGGCTGTTTTTAAATCGATTGCAGCCCGAAGGCGCGGGGCATATGCCCGCTGGCGATTAGGCCAATTGCCTTCAGGCTGGGTTTTGCATGGCGTATTCATGGCGTGAATCACCCGCCATTCGTTCATGCGGTCAGCGACTGGCGGGTGCGCTCGATCACTGCCTGCAGCGGTTCGGCCCGGTTGTATTGTTCCGGGTAGAGCCGCTCGCTGTGGCAGGCGATGCCATGCTCGTCGACCAGGGTGAAGCTGAAGCTGCCCTTGCGTGGGGCAACGATAAGGCACTTCAGTGGGGCGAAGGCCTGGGAAAGGGTGCCAAAGGCAGCCTGGATCTGTTGATGGTTACTCATATTGTTGGATGTTCCTGCGTAAGACACGGTGTTTGATCCGTGCACAATAGAAACGTTCCAGTGACGTCTTTATTAAGGAGACGCAGAACCTGACTGGAACAGGGCAGCCAGAGGGGCGCATGCAATAGGTGGGCGCTGGGCTGACTGGTAGGTACGACAGAAGGCAGGCAGCACACCGACACCAGGGTTCTGGGCGTCGGGGAAGATCCTGATCAATCTGAAACGTGATTCGTGCTGGGCAAGGTCTGCCGAGTGAATCATCGAATGGGCCGGTCCCGATGGGGCAGTGCCTGCTCGTTGTCGAGCGGTGGGCTGCGGGGACTGAGTGGCCAGAATGACTTCAGCTGGGTACTAACAGGGCGCAACCCTACACGAACATTTCGGGGTTGGCAAGCTTTTGGCATTCTGGCGGGAAGCCGATCATTATGTCGTCAATCGCGCCTGCTGTGAAGAGGGGGAAATGCCCCGGCAATCGCCCGGCTGTACCGTTTTCGTGCACCGTGCTGCCGTTTGTTGGTGCACTTGTACACACTCGGCTGAACAGTTGTAACCCTCCTGCAACATCCTGTGGACGGCTCGCCAATGACTTGACTGGGGGCTTAAGTCAATGAAAAAAAACACTAATTTTTGCTGGTGAAAAAATCGACAGTTTGAGCGAAAGCCCCATTTCACAGGGGTTTGCGGGCTGCCTCAAGGGGTTGTCCACCGAGTTATCCACAGGTTCTGTGGATTGTCCCGGGCGCTTGCTCTAGGACGGGCGTGCCAGCTGTTTCATCGATTGTCCGACAATCGGTGGATTGAGGTGGCATGGGCATTTTCCCTGGGAAAACGTCAAGAAAAAATCATGGAAAAAAATGTCGATCAGCCGAAGGTCGCCCGGGCCAGACCACGAAAAATGGAGTAGAGTGGCGCGCCTCTCGAGTCACCCTTGCTGTTGGTCATGAAGCTTCGCGGTAAACACCTCGCCAGTCCTGATGCCTCGCCATCGCTGCCTTCCCCCAAGCGCTTTTCCCTGAAAGTGGCCCTGTGGCTGCTCGACAGCCCACGCCTGGGCGACAAGCCCAGCGTCAAGCACCTGGCCGGGCGCATGCTCAAGCAGCCGGCGCGCCAGGGCGTGGTGGTGGCCCAGAGTCGCCTGGGGCAGATGCTCTGCCGCGATTGCGGCAATGCCCGCGACCGGCGCATCGGCCATGAATTGCTGCGCCAGGCGGCCCGTGCCGGTGATCGGCGGGCCCAGTTGGAATATGGCCGGTTGTGCCAGTCCCAGGAGCCGGAGCAGGCCCGCTACTGGTTGGAGCTGGCGGCGGGGCAGGGCTCGCAGGAGGCGCGGCGGTTGTTGCGCCAGTGGTTCGGTGGTTAGGGGTATCGATCCTCGCGTCCCCCTGTAGGAGCGGCCTTGTGCCGCGAAAGGGCCGCACAGCGGCCCCGGCGATCTTTGCGTCAACACCGAATCCCCGGGGCCGTTGCACGGCCCTTTCGCGGCACAAGGCCGCTCCTACAGGGGGCACTGACCAGGCAGCCCTGCCACCAGGCTGATAAGCTGCGCAGCATTCGTCAATGTTCGATCGGGGTAAGCATGACAGTGGATCTGACCAGCATTCTGCTGGGCTTGGTGGCGGGCGCCGTGCCCTGCCTGGGCTGGGTCATGCAGGTGCAGCGCGGCCAGGGCGCGCGCAAGGCCGAGCAGGCTTTGCTCGAGGAGCGCCTGAATGCCGCCCAGTTGACCCAGGCCGGCCTGCAGGCGCAGTTGGAGGCCAGCCGCGACGAGGTCAGCGACCTCAGCGAGGCCAACACCGTCAAGCAGACCCAACTGGCCGCCCAGGGCCGTGAACTGGAACTGCTGCAGATCGACCGCGACAACGCCCGTGACTCCGCCCATGCCTGGCACCTCGAGCGCGCCAACCGCGAGGCCGAGCTGCGTCGCCTCGAGGCCCAAACCGCACGCCTGGAGGCCGAGCTGCGTGAACAGCAGGAGAGCCACCAGCAACGCCTCGAGGACCTGCAGGAGGCCCGCGACACCCTGCGCGCGCAGTTCGCCGACCTGGCCACCAAGATCTTCGACGAGCGCGAACAACGCTTCGCCCAGACCAGCCAGCAGCACCTGGGGCAATTGCTCGATCCGCTCAAGGAGCGTATCCAGGCGTTCGAGAAGCGCGTCGAGGAAAGCTACCAGCAGGAGGCCCGCGAACGCTTCTCCCTGGGCAAGGAGCTCGAGCGCCTGCAGCAGCTCAACCTGCGCCTGTCCGACGAGGCCACCAACCTCACCCAGGCGCTCAAGGGCCAGAAGACCCAGGGCAACTGGGGCGAGCTGATCCTGGAGCGGGTGCTGGAGCACGCGGGCCTGGAGAAGGGCCGCGAGTACCAGACCCAGGTCAGCCTGCGCAGCGCCGACGGCGAGCGCTTCCAGCCCGATGTACTGATCATGCTGCCGGGCGACAAGCAGGTGGTGGTGGACGCCAAGGTCAGCCTGACGGCCTACCAGCAGTTCGTCGGCAACAACGACGAAGCCGCGCTCAAGCAGCATGTGCAGTCGTTGCGCAACCACGTCAAGGGCTTGTCGAGCAAGGACTACAACCGCCTCGAGGGCTTGCACAGCCTCGACTTCGTGCTGCTGTTCGTGCCCATCGAGGCGGCCTTCTCGGCGGCGCTGCAGGCCGAGCCCAACCTGTTCCAGGAGGCCTTCGACCGGCAGATCGTGATCGTCAGCCCGACCACCCTGCTCGCTACCCTGCGGGTGATCGACAGCCTGTGGAAGCAGGAACGCCAGGGGCAGAACGCCCGGGAGATCGCCGAGCGCGCCGGCTGGCTGTACGACAAGTTCGTGCTGTTCATCCAGGACCTGGACGAGCTCGGCGCGCGCCTGGCCCAGGTGGACAAGGCCTACGCCGCGGCGCGCAATAAGTTGTGCGAGGGGCGCGGCAACCTGGTCAGCCGCAGCGAGCAGCTCAAGCTGCTCGGTGCCCGGGCCAGCAAGAGCCTGCCCGCCGAGCTGATCGAGCGCGCCCTGGCCGACGAAGCGCTTACTGAACCAGGCTCAGATGCCGATTGAGCAGGGCGCGCAGGGCCGCCGGCTTGACCGGCTTGGCCAGGTAGTCCAGGCCCGCGGCATGCACCAGGGCGATGGTCTCGTTGCGTCCGTCAGCGCTGATCACCACCCCGGGCACCGGCTCGCCCAGGCGCGTCCGTAGCCAGCCCATCAGCCCGGTGCCGGTCTCGCCGTCATCCAGGTGGTAGTCCACCAGCGCCAGGTGCGGGCGCAGACCCTTGCCGAGCAGGGCCTCGCATTCGGCCTGGTTACGCGCCGTCCACACCTGGCAACCCCAACGGCTGAGCAGGCTGTTCATGCCGATCAGGATGCTGTCCTCGTTGTCCACGCACAGCACCTGCAGCCCGGCCAGCGGCTGCCCGGCCTGCTCCACGGGGGCGGGCGTCGCGGGCGCGGGGCTGTGGGCGATGGGCACGCTGACGCGGAACACGCTGCCCTTGCCCGGCCAGGAGCGCACCTCCAGCGAATGCCCGAGCACCCGGCACAGGCCGTCGGCGATCGCCAGGCCCAGGCCCAGGCCTTTCTCGGCGCGGGTCTGGTGGCTGTCCAGGCGCTTGAACTCCTGGAAGATCACCTGCAGCTTGTCGTCGGCGATGCCCGGGCCGCGGTCCCACACCTCCAGCCACAGGCGTTCGCCCTGGCGCCGTGCGCCCAGCAGCAGCGGGCTCTTGCCGTAGCGCAGGGCGTTGGTGAGGAAGTTTTGCAGCACCCGGCGCAGCAGCTTGATGTCGCTGTCCACCCGCAGGCGGCTGCCGCGCAGGCGGAACTCCAGGCCTTTTTCGGCGGCCAGTACCTTGAACTCGGCGCCGAGGGTATCGAACAGCTCGTTGAGGGCGAAGGGTTTGATGTCGGGGGTGACCTTGCCGTTCTCCAGGCGCGAGATGTCGAGCAGGTCGCTGATCAGCTCCTCGGCCGAGCGCAGCGAGCTGTCCATGTGCTGCACCAGCTGCCGGGCCTCGTCGTTCATGGCCTCGGCCTGTTGCGACAAGGCGGCGGAGAACAGCCGGGCGGCGTTGAGCGGTTGCATCAGGTCGTGGCTGACGGCGGCGAGGAAGCGGGTCTTGGACTGGCTGACCGCCTCGGCGCGGCTCTTGGCCTCGGTCAGCGCCTGGTTGAGCTGCGACAGTTCGTGGGTACGTTCGGCGACGCGCTGCTCCAGGCCCTCGTTGGAGTCGCGCAGGGCTTGCTCGGCCTCGCGGAACGGGGTGATGTCGGTGAAGCTCATGACGAAGCCGCCGCCGGGCATCGGGTTGCCGATCAGCTCGATCACCCGGCCATTGGGGAACAGCCGTTCGGAGGAGTGGGCCCGGCCCTGGCGCATCCAGTGCAGGCGCCGCGCCACATGCACCTGGGCCTCGCCCGGGCCGCACAGGCCGCGCTCGGCGTTGTAGCGGATGATGTCGGCAATCGGCCGGCCGACGCTGATCAGCCCGTCGGGGTAGTTGAACAGCTCCAGGTAACGCCGGTTCCAGGCCACCAGGCGCAGGTTCTGGTCGACCACGCTGATGCCCTGGTTGATGTTCTCGATGGCGCCCTGCAGCAGCGCGCGGTTGAACTGCAGCACCTCGCTGGCTTCGTCGGCGATGCGCACCACGTCCTCGAGCTGCATGTCGCGGCCTTCGATGGCAGCCTTGACCACGGCGCGGGTCGAGGAGGTGCCGAGCACGCCGGCCAGCAGCCGCTCGGTGTGCTCGATCCAGTCGCCGTCGGCGTTCTGGTTGGGGTTGAAACCCTTGCCCTGGCGGTAGGCGAAGCGGATGAAGCTTTGCCGGGCGCGCTCCTCGCCGACGAAGCGCGCGGCAAGCTTGAGCAGGTCGTCGATCTGCACCGCCAGCAGGGGTTTGCTGGAAGGTCGGGCGCTGGTCTGCTGGCCAATGAAGCGCCCGGCCTGCCAGTGCTCGGAAACCCGTGTACGGGAGAGGATCGAGACCCAGGCGAACAGGGTGAAGTTGCCCGCCAGCGACAGCACCACGCCCTGGGTGAGCGGGGTGATCGGCAGGTTGAGCGGGTTGCCGTGCAACCAGGCCAGCCCCGGGAACAACTGCAGCGACCAGCCCAGGCTGTGGGCGGCGATCGGCAGCACCAGGGTGTAGAACCACAGGAAGATGCCGGCGGCCAGGCCGGCGAACACGCCGCGGCGGTTGGCCTGTTTCCAGTACAGCGCGCCGAGCATCGCCGGGGTCAGCTGGGTCACCGCGGCGAAGGCGATCTGGCCGATGGTCGCCAGGCTCGCGGTGGAGCCGAGCAGGCGGTAGCTGACGTAGGCCAGCAGCAGGATGACCACGATGGTCACCCGGCGCACCGAGAGCATCCAGTGGCGGAACACCTCGAAAGGCCGCTCGGCGTTGTTGCGTCGCAGCAGCCAGGGCAGCAGCATGTCGTTGGAGACCATGGTCGACAGCGCCACGGCCTCGACGATGACCATGCCTGTGGCCGCCGAGGCGCCGCCGATGAACGCCAGCAGGGCCAGGCTCGGGTGGGCCTCGGCCAGTGGCAGGCTGATCACGAACGAGTCGGAGATCACCGTGCCCGGCAGCAGCATCTGCCCGGCCAGGGCGATGGGCACCACGAACAGCGCGGCCAGGGCCAGGTACAGCGGGAACACCCAGCGCGCCAGGCGCATGTCCTGGGGCTCGATGTTCTCCACCACGGTGACGTGGAACTGCCGCGGCAGGCAGATGATCGCCATCATCGCCACGGCGGTCTGCACCACCATCGACGGCCAGTTGATGGTTTCTTCCCAATAATCGTTCAGGTGCACCGACTGCCGGGCCTGGGTGAACAGGTCGTCGAAGCCGTCATACAGGTTGAACACCACGAAGGCGCCCACGGCGAGGAAGGCCAGCAGCTTGACCAGCGACTCGAAGGCGATCGCCAGGACCATGCCGCGGTGGTGCTCGGTGACGTCCAGGCTGCGGGTGCCGAAGACGATGGCGAACAGCGCCAGCACCAGCGACACCACCAGCGCGGTGTCCTGCACCCGGCTGCCGGTGGCATCGGCGTTGGCGCCGATCAACAGGTTCACCCCCAGCACGATGCCCTTGAGCTGCAGGGCGATGTAAGGCAGCACGCCGACCAGGCAGATCAGCGCCACCACCACCGCCAGGGTCTGCGACTTGCCGTAGCGGGCGGCGATGAAGTCGGCGATCGAGGTGATGTTCTGCTGCTTGCTGATCAGCACCATCTTCTGCAGCACCCAGGGCGCGAAGATCAGCAGCAGCACCGGGCCCAGGTAGATGGGCAGGAACGCCCACAATTGTTCGGCGGCCTGGCCGACCGCGCCGAAGAAGGTCCAGCTGGTGCAGTACACCGCCAGCGACAGGCTGTACACCCAGGCGCGCAGGCGCGGCGGCAACGGCGTGCTGCGGCGGTCGCCATAGAAGGCGATGGCGAACATGATGGCCATGTAGGCCAGGGCGACCACGGCGATCAGCCCGCTGGACAACGACATGCAAACTCCGGAGCAAAAAATGAAACGCGGTCACGATCAATCAGTCTGGCACGCAGGGCGCGGTTCGTCAGCGCCGACCATGGTCGCAGTGGCAGGACGTCGCAGGGACCATCGCGGGGCAAGTCGCATCGGCGCACCGCCGCTCCCACGAATGTCGAGCTGCCCTTGGGCGTGGGAGCGGCGGTGCGCCGATGCGACTTGCCCCGCGATGGCATCACTCAGCTCGGCGCGTCCCCAGCCAGTAGAACACACCGGCCAGTATCACCGACCCGATCAGCAGATAGAACACCGCCACCGGCACCAGGTGCCCGAGCGCGACGCCCACCAGCACCGGCCCCAGTGCCGCGCCCAGGTTGCCCAGGTTCTGTGCGCCGTAATAGATGCCGCGCAGGTGCTCCGGGGCGATGAGGTCGATGAACATGTACTCGGCCGGAATCACGATGATCTCGCCCAGGGTGAACACCAGCATCGCCAGGCACCAGGCCAGCGCCGTGCCGGCCAGGGAAAAACCCAGCAGCCCGGCGACGAACAGGCCCATGCCGGCCATCAGCCAGGGCATCAGCCGGCGCCGGTCGATGCGCTTGCCGATCAGGTACTGCAAGGCGATTACCGTCACCGCGTTGGTGGTCACCAGGTAGCCGACCAGCCGCGCCGCCTCGGCGGGGTTGCGGGTCACCACCAGGTACTGCGACAGGTAGGCGGTGAACTGGCCGAACACCACCGCGCTGAGCACGCCGCCCAGGGTGAAGCATACCAGCCGCCGGTCGCGCAGCAGGCCCAGCGCCACCTGGCCGAAGCCGGCGCCGGGCTGCGGCCGGTCCTGGGGCTGCAGGTCGCGAACGCCCAGGCGCTGGTAAGCCAGGCACATGGCAAGCCCAATGAGTGCCGAGACCACAAAGGGCAGGTGGCCGTCCACCTCGATCAGGGCCACGCCGAGCATCGGCCCCACGGCATAGGCGATGTTGCTCAGGGTGTACTTGATGGCGAACACCTCGGCGCGCTGCTCCACCGGCAACAGGGCGCAGAAGGCGGCCTTGGCGGCGATGTCGACCAGCGCCAGGGCCAGGTTGATCACCACCAGGCAGAGAAAGAACAGGGCGGCCGAGCGACTGGCGATGGCGCCGACGAAGGCCAGGGCGAACACCAGCAGGCTGGCGATCACCAGGGTGTGGTTGCGCACGGTGTCGACCAGGTGCCCGCCATACAGGCTCAGCAGCGAGGCGACGATCAGCGCGCCGCCGATCACCAGGCCGATACGGCCGACCGAAAGCTGGAAGTTGTCGGCCAGGTAGACCACCAGGTAGGGCAGGGTGATCGCCCGGGCCATGGTCAGGGTGAAGGTGGTGAGTAAGAGCAGGCGTACCGGGTTGGGGTAGCGCTTGAGGGCGGTGAGCATCGACAGGTCCTTGTCATTATTGTCATCAGGAAAACCGCGCCAAGCATATTCCAGGGCCTGGGGTTTTAGCTATATCTACAAAACAGATAACAGATAGAGAAATTACCCGTTATATAGATATTCTTCGAAGGCATAAGATGAATCCACCTTACACAAGGCCAGGAGACATCCCATGCCATGCACCCAGACCCGCGCCCCGTCGTGGCGCCCGTTGAGCCATCTGGCCCATCCCCGCGAAGTGATCCGCCAGTTCACCCCCAACTGGTTCGCCGCGACCATGGGCACCGGCGTGCTGGCCCTGGCGTTGCACCAGGTGCAGGTGCCACTGCTGGACGCGCTTGCCGAGGGCCTGTGGTGGCTGACCATTGGCCTGTTCACCCTGTTCTGCGTCTTGTACGGCGCCCGCTGGGTGATGTTCTTCGACGAGGCGCGGCGGATTTTTGCCCACTCCACCGTGTCGATGTTCTTCGGCACCATCCCCATGGGCCTGGCCACCATCCTCAACGGCGCCCTGGTATTCGGCCTGGCGCGCTGGGGCGAGGCGGTGGTGCCGTGGGTGGAAATGCTTTGGTGGCTGGACGTGGGCCTGGCGCTGCTGTGCGGCGTGGCCATTCCCTACCTGATGTTCACTCGCCAGGAGCACAGCATCGACCAGATGACCGCGGTGTGGCTGCTGCCGGTGGTGGCGGCGGAGGTCGCCGCCGCCAGTGGCGGATTGCTGGCGCCGCACCTGGTGGATGCGCACCGGCAGTTCCTGGTGGTGATCACCAGCTATGTGATGTGGGCGGTGTCGTTGCCGGTGGCTTTCAGCATCCTCACCATCCTCATGCTGCGCATGGCCCTGCATAAACTGCCGCCGGCCAACATGGCCGCCTCCAGCTGGCTGGCCCTGGGCCCGATCGGTACCGGCGCGCTGGGCATGCTGGTGCTCGGCGGCGATGCCCCTGCGGTGTTCGCCGCCAATGGCCTGGGCGGCCTCGGCGAGGTGGCCCGCGGGCTGGGGCTGGTGGCCGGTATCGTGCTGTGGGGCGCGGGGCTGTGGTGGTTGCTGACGGCGGTGCTGATCACCTTGCGCTACATGCGCCAGGGCATGCCGTTCAACCTGGGCTGGTGGGGGTTCACCTTCCCGCTGGGTGTGTATTGCCTGGCCACCCTGAAGCTGGCGGCCTGGCTTGAGCTGGGTTTCTTCAGTGTGTTTGGCCAGGCACTGGTGGTAGCGCTGGCGCTGCTCTGGCTGCTGGTGGCCAGCCGTACCCTGCGTGGGGCGTGGCGTGGCGAGCTGTTCGTCTCGCCCTGCATTGCCCGGCAGTAACGGCGGGGATTCAGAGATTGGGCGTGTAGTTGAAGCTGCCTGAGGCCTCTGCGTCGGTGAACGGGGCGATCGGTGCCTTGCGGTTCAGCATGTCATTGACCATCGAGCCCGGTAACATCTGGATGCTGTTGTTGAAGCGCTCCACTTCGCCGTTGAAGATGACGATCGCCGCACCGACGTTTTCCTGTTGTTCGGTGATTTCCCGCATGAAGTTGCCGAGCACCTCGGACGCCTTGAGGTCAGGATAAGCTTCGACGGCAACGCGCAGGCCATTGAGCAGCGAGCGGGTGGCGCTCTCGGCGGCGACCAACGAAGTGCCGTTGGCCGCGCTCGGCAGCTCGGCAATGGCGCTGCGCAGGCGCGTGATCTCGCTCATCAGGTTGTGTTCGTAGTCCTGATAGTGGCTGACATGCGGCTGCAAGCCGTCGAGTACCTTGCTCTTCTGCCGCTCGTAGGTCAGCACGTCGGCCCAGGCCCGTTGCGCACGGTTGTGGCCGCCGATGATCGCGTTGTAGTAGCTGATCACGGCCAGCAGGCCCAGAACGGCGACGCTAATGCCGATGATGACGGGTAGATCCATTGTCAGTTTTCCCTCTGAATGGCGGTTGGGGTGGGTGATTCGAAATTGTCGTCATGCTGCTCGGCGAGCACGTGGATCGCTTCCAGCAAGGTAGTCAGCGCGGGCAAGTCGATGCCCGCTTCGATGGCCTTGTAAAAGGCCCCTGGGTTGCTCAAGTCACCCGGCATCTCGAAGTCGATGAGGTTGTTGTCGTCGAAGCTGAGGCAGAGCCCGGCGCCGTCGGCGGCGAATTCCAGATTGGGGTTGCGCAGGCGCGCGGTCATGCTCAGCAGGTGCAGTACCGTGACGGGCTTGGCGAACCGGGCGCAGGCCATCGCACTTGTGCCGCTGAGGGTGAGTGTGCTGTTGAAGGCGCTTGAGGTGGTTTCGTAGGTGTGGTCGAGGTCGATCTTGGTCTGTTTGTCGCTGCGCACGGCGATACCTTGCACCCACGGGAAATCCACCACCAGGCTGTAGCGCCGATACTGGTCGTAGACGTTTCGGGACCGTGTCACGGTTTCACCCTTGCTGTTTGTCTCGGTATAGGTCTGTGTATGCCTGTCGACGTATTCCAGGTCGACATAGTGGTAAGTGAGGGTGTGCAGAGGGCCTTTGAACGTGCCTTTCAACGCGAGTTGTATCTGGCGACGGTGATTGCCTCGCGCGTAATCACGGAAGGATTGCTGCAACCGGACCAGCAATTGTTCGGGGGACGTGCCGATTTCCCCGAGGCCGTTGGCGAACCTGCTCGAGCGCAGCGCCAGTGCCCTGGACAGTTCGGGCAGCAGGTGGCGGCCGCGAGCGATGTAGGAAAGCGTGCCGGTGACGAAAAGGATGCTTGGCCCCGCGATGATCCAGGCGCAGGTCGACGGTGTGAAACCCCAGGCCTCGGCCAACCAGGTCAGGATTGCCCAGGGCCCCAGGTAGTTGGCCGCCAGGGCGACGATCGCCAGGACCGTGAAGACTTGGATCGCTTGCCAGTCGGCTTTGTACTCGAACCGCAGCTTGCCCTTGTAGTCAACGAATTTGCCCACGATAGCAAGGAGATCGGCGGTGTTTTTCGCCGATTTCGTGGCTTCGGTGGCGGCGTCGATCATCGCCGCCAACCGCTTGTCTTCATTCATGGTATTTCGATGTCCATTTCCTGGGGGCGTCCTGCAGAGAGGCTCTCGGTGCATCTAGCCTCGTTCATGCGCCCTGGATGGGGCGGCTTTTTTCGGTGCCTGGCAGTCTGCCATCGCCCTGGCTGTCTTTCCAGCGTGCCGGCAAGGTTGCCATGACCAGGCATTCCCGTGCAGATTTGTGGCTTATCACGCTGTACGTGCCTCCAATGACAAAGCCCAACCAGGTACAAGGACGATGAGTCACCCCTCGCAATTCACCCTGCTCGGCAAGCGGCGCTTCCTGCCGTTCTTCATTACCCAGTCGCTGGGCGCCTTCAACGACAACCTGTTCAAGCAGTCGCTGATCCTGGCGATCCTCTACAAGCTGAGCCTGGAAGGCGACCGCTCGATCTGGGTCAACCTCTGCGCCTTGCTGTTCATCCTGCCGTTCTTCCTGTTCTCGGCGCTGGCCGGGCAGTTCGGCGAGAAGTTCGCCAAGGACCGGCTGATCCGCGCGATCAAGCTGGCCGAGATCGTCATCATGGCCATCGGCGCGACCGGTTTCGTCACCCATCACCTGGAACTGATGCTGGTGGCGCTGTTCGCCATGGGCACCCACTCGGCGCTGTTCGGCCCGGTGAAGTACTCGATCCTGCCCCAGGCCCTGCGTGAGGAGGAGCTTGTAGGCGGCAACGGCCTGGTGGAGATGGGTACCTTCCTGGCGATCCTGGCCGGGACCATCGGCGCCGGGATGCTGATGTCCTCCAGCCAGTACGCGGTGCTGGCTGCCGCCGGGGTGGTGGCCACCGCCGTGCTGGGCTACCTGGCCAGCCGCTGGATCCCCCGCGCCGCCGCCGCCGCGCCGCAAATGAAACTGGACTGGAACATCTTCAAGCAGTCGTGGCTGACCCTGCGCCTGGGCCTGGGCCAGACCCCGGCGGTGTCGCGCTCGATCGTCGGCAACTCGTGGTTCTGGTTCGTCGGCGCCATCTACCTCACGCAGATTCCGGCCTATGCCAAGGACTGGCTGCACGGCGACGAGACCGTGGTCACCCTGGTGCTGACCCTGTTCTCGGTGGGCATCGCCGTCGGCTCGCTGCTGTGCGAGCGCCTGAGCGGGCGCAAGGTGGAGATCGGCCTGGTGCCGTTCGGCTCGTTCGGCCTGACGTTGTTCGGCCTGCTCTGGTGGTGGCATTCGGGCGATGTGCCGGTCGGCGTCGTGCCCCATGACTGGCTGGCGTTGCTGGGCATGAGCCAGGCCTGGTGGATCATGCTGTCGATCGTCGGCCTGGGCATCTTCGGTGGTTTCTACATCGTGCCGCTGTACGCGCTGATCCAGGCGCGCACCCCGGAAGACCAGCGGGCCCGGGTAATCGCCGCGAACAACATCCTCAACGCGCTGTTCATGGTGGTGTCGGCGATCATCACCATCGCCCTGTTGAGCCTGGCCAAGCTGAGCATCCCGCAGCTGTTCCTGGTGGTGTCGCTGCTCAATATCGCCGTCAACGCCTACATCTTCCGCATCGTGCCGGAATTCACCATGCGCTTCCTGATCTGGCTGCTCAGCCACTCGATGTACCGGGTTGAGCACCGCGAGCTGCAGCGTATTCCCGATGAAGGCGCGGCGCTGCTGGTGTGCAACCATGTGTCGTTCGTCGATGCGCTGCTGATCGGTGGGGCGATCCGCCGGCCGATCCGTTTCGTCATGTACTACAAGATCTACAACCTGCCGGTGCTCAACTTCGTGTTCCGTACCGCCGGCGCCATTCCCATCGCCGGGCGCGGCGAGGACGAGGCCACCTACGAGCGTGCCTTCGCCCGTATCGCCCAGTACCTGGCCGACGGCGAGTTGGTGTGCATCTTCCCCGAAGGCAAGCTGAGCGCGGACGGTGAGATCGATGTGTTCAAGGGCGGGGTGAACCGCATCCTGCAGGAGACGCCGGTGCCGGTGATTCCGCTGGCGCTGCAGGGGCTGTGGGGCAGTTTCTTCAGTCGTGACCCGAACAAGGGCTTCTTCAAGCGCCTGTGGTCGCGGGTGACCCTGGTGGCCGGCGCCGCCATCCCGGTGGAGGCGGCGCAGCCCGAGGCGCTGCGCGAGCAGGTGAGCCTGCTGCGCGGCGACTTGCGTTAAGGGAAACGGAGGGAGGTCAGCTGGCGCTGACCTTCAGGCCGACCAGGCCGGTGATGATCAGGGCGACACTGGCCAGGCGGATCAGCGCCATGGATTCGCCGAACAGGATGATCCCGGCGATCACCGTGCCGACCGCGCCGACGCCGGTCCAGATGGCATAGGCGGTGCCCAGCGGCAGCTCCTTCATGGCCAGGCCCAACAGGCCAAGGCTGATGACCATGGCACCGACGGTGAGGATGGTGGGCATGGGGCGGGTGAAGCCGTCGGTGTACTTGAGGCCGACAGCCCAGCCAACTTCGAACAGGCCGGCGAACAACAGGATGATCCAGGACATGGTGAGTCTCCATCGATTCAATGATGGGGCCGTCCCCGGTATGTTCACGCACAGCGTCGTGAGGCCGTCCTCACAGTGCGCACTATACTGCACATTTGTGGCGGGAGTGGCAAGTGTGACGGATCAATGGTGCCTGTGCCGGCCTCTTCGCGGGTAAACCCGCTCCCACAGGATCACCACAGGCTTGATGCTACGCAATACCTGTGGGAGCGGGTTTACCCGCGAAAGGCCCGTTCAGGACCAGCTCAGAATGGGCCAGCGATTGGTCTGCGCATGCTCGCGCAGCACCGGGTCCGGGTTCACCACGTGCGGGTGATCGACCTTCAGCAGCAGCGGCAGGTCGTTGCGTGAATCCGAGTAGAAACTCGCGCCCTCCAGGTTCTCCTGCTCCTGGTCCAGCCACTCCAGCAAACGGGTGATCTTGCCCTCGCGGTAGGTGAGCACGCCGTGGGTCTTGCCGGTGAACACGCCATTGACCGCCTCCAGCTCGATGGCCAGGTACTCGTCGACGCCCAGGCGCGCCGCGATCGGCCCGACCAGGTGGGTGCCGCTGGCCGAGATGATCAGGATCCGGTCACCACGCTTGCGGTGTTCGGCGATGCAGCGGCAGGCGTCGCCGTAGATGATCGGCTCGATCACGTCCTCCACCCAGGGCTCGACCAGGTGCTCGACCTCTTCCAGGGTACGCCCGGCGATGGGCTCCAGGCTGAAGGCCATGTAGTCCTCCATGGCCAGGTGGCCCTTGCCGTAGGCTTCCATCAGCTCATGGTCGCGCTTGAGGAAAGCCTTGCCGTCGACCCAGCCCAGCCGGGCCATCTGCTCGCTCCACAGTGACGCGCAGTCGCCGTAGATCAGGGTTTCGTCCAGATCGAAGATTGCCAGTGCCATGCGTTGCTTCTCCTTAGGCCACTTCCCGTAGCGCCGTGGGGTCGATCGACAAGGATACCCGCTGCCCGTCCGCGTGCAGGTCGGCCGCGCAGCGGTTGAGCACGTCCACCACCAGCTCGACGTCGCGCACCCGTACCCGGTAGCGGATGACGTTGCCCAGCAGGCTGTGGCTGCGGATCTCGCCGTCCAGTTCGCCGTTCAGGCCCAGGGTGATGGACTCCGGGCGGATCGCCAGGCGACCGTTGACCGGGCGTTGCAGCAGGCGGCTGGCGCTGTCGGCGTCGAGCAGATTGTAATTGCCGATGAAGCCTGCGGCGAACAGGTCCACGGGCGCGGTGTAGAGGGTCTCGGCATCGCCGCTCTGGACGATGCGGCCCTGGTTCATCAGGACGATGCGGTCCGACATGGTCAGCGCCTCTTCCTGATCGTGGGTGACGAAGATGGTGGTCAGCCCCAGCTCGCGCTGGATGGCGCGAATCTGTTCGCGCAGGTGCTTGCGGATGCGCGCATCCAGCGCCGACAGCGGTTCGTCGAGCAGCAGCAGGCGCGGGCGGGTGACCAGCGAGCGGGCCAGGGCCACACGCTGGCACTGGCCACCGGACAGCTGGTGCGGGTAGCGCCCGGCGAAGCTGCCGAGTTCGACCAGATCGAGTACTTCGCGCACCCGCGCCTGGCTTTCGTCGGCCTTGACCTTCTGCATGCGCAGGCCGAAGGCGACGTTCTGTTCCACGGTCATGTTGGGGAACAGCGCGTAGCTCTGGAACACCATGCCGATGCCGCGCTTCTGCGGGCTCACTGGCACGATGTCCTGGCTGTCGAGGAGGATTCGCCCGCTGTCCACCGGGGTCAGGCCGGCGATGCAGCGCAGCAGCGTGGACTTGCCGCAGCCCGAAGGGCCGAGCAGGGTGACGAACTCGCCGCGCTCGATCTGGCAGTCGATGTTCTCGAACACCGGGCTGCCGGCGTAGCTCTTTTGCAGTTTCTGTACGCTGACGAAGCTCATGTCAGGTCTTGTCCTTGTTCAGGCGGTTGGCGACCCAGGTCAGCACCAGCACGAAGGCGAAGTAGGAGATGACCAGCGCGCTGTTGAAGTGGCCGCTGCTGTTGCGCATGTTGTTCAGGTACACCTGCAGGGTCTCGTAGCGGGTGCCCACCAGCAGGTTGGCGAACACGAACTCGCCGAACAGGAACGAGAACGACAGCAGCAGCGCCACCATCAGGCCCTTGCGCAGGTTCGGCAGCACCACCAGCAGCGCCGCCTTCAGAGGGCTGGCGCCAAGCAACTGGGCGGCGTCCATCAGGTCGCGCAGGTTGATGGCTTGCAGGTTGTTGGTGATCGCCCGGTACATGAACGGCAGGGCGATGGTGAAGTAGCAGCCGATCAGGATCCACGGCGTGCCGACCATGGCCAGCGGCCCGCTGCCATACAGCTGCAGCAGGCCCACCGCCGACACCACCGGCGGCACCGCGAAGGGCAGCAGGATCAGCACGTTCATCAGCGCGTCGAGTTTCGGGAAGTGGTAGTGCACCACGAACAGGAGCGGCAGGATCAGCACCACCGAAAGCACCAGCGCACCCACGCACACCAGCAATGACTGGCCGAAGGCGGCGAGAAAGCGCGGCTCGCTCCACAGCGCCAGGTACCACTTGAAGGTCAGCCCGCTGGGCAGCAGGGTCGCCGACCAGCTGGTGGCCAGCGAGTAGAGCAGGGTGCCGGCCAGCGGCAGTAGCAGGATGAGGAACAGCAGATACACCACCACGCGGTGGTAGAGTCCGCCGGCGTTGTTCTCAGCGCGCATGGTAGCTCCTCTTGAGCAGCCATTGATGGACCACCGTGACCACCGTCATCAGGCCCACCAGCACCATCGCCAGGGCGCTGGCCAGGTTCGGGTCGAGGCTGATGTCGCCGGCCACCAGCCCGGCGATGCGGATCGGCAGCACGTTGAAGTTGCCGGTGGTCAGGGCGTAGACGGTGGCGTAGGCGCCCAGGGCGTTGGCCAGCAGGATGACGAAGGTGCCGAGCAGCGCCGGGGTCAGCACCGGCAGGCCGATATGCCGCCAGAACTGCCAGTGGCTGGCGCCGAGCAGTGCGGCGGATTCGCGCCAGTCCTCGCGCAGGGCGTCGAAGGCCGGGTAGAGCAGCAACACGCCCAGGGGGATCTGGAAGTAGGTGTACACCAGGATCAGGCCGGTCTTGGAGTAGATGCTGAAGTCGCCGAGCAGGCCCATCTGCTTGAGCAGCAGCGTCAGTGCACCGTTAAAGCCGAGCAGGATGATGAAGGCGAACGCCAGGGGCACGCCGGCGAAGTTGCTGGTCATGTTGGCGAAGGCGCTGACGAAGTCGCGCAGCTTCGAGTCGACCCGGCGCAGCGAATAGGCGCCCAGGGTGGCGATGACGATGCCGAACAGGCTCGACCAGAAGCTGATCTCCAGGCTGCGTTGCAGCGCCTGCAGGTAGAACTTCGAGGCGAAGATCTTGCTGAAATTGGCCAGGCCCCAGCCGCTCTCGCTCTGCAGGCTGTTGAGGGCGACCCAGGCCAGCGGCGCGACCTGGAAGATGATGAAGAACACGGCGAACGGCAGCAGGCAGAGCAGGGCCAGGTAGCGGCCGCGATGGCTTGCATTCACTTGAGCAGCTCCCGGCAGACCGGTTTGTCGTGGGCGGCGCCAAGCAGTTCGCAGATCGTGCCGCACAGTTCGGTCTGCAACGGCTTGGCCGCGGGATCGAGGCTGAACGCCTCGCCGAACACGAACAGCGGCACTTCGCGCTCCTCGGCCAGCAGGCCGTTGTGCGAGCGGTCGTTGTTCATGCCGTGGTCGGCGGTGACCAGCACCTGGTAGCCCTCCTCGAGCCAGCGTGGCAGGTAGTCGGCCAGGAGGATGTCGGCGCTGCGCGCGGCATTGCGGTATTGGCTGCTGTCCAGGCCGTGGCGGTGGCCGGCGTCGTCGATGTTCATCGGGTGCACCAGCAGGAAGTTCGGGGCGTGGCGGCGGCGCAGGTACTCGGCGTCGGCCAGCAGGTGCGAATCGGGGTAATGGTCGGCGTAGTAGAACAGGCCGTGCTGGATCGGCAGCTTCGGCGCGTGGGTATGGCGGTCGCGCAGCGGGTCGAAGGGCGAGCGGTTGTACAGCTCGCTCATCCAGTGATAGGCCGCGGCGGCAGTGCCCAGGCCAGCCTCGCGGGCGTAGTGGAACACGCTGCGCTGGTTGGACAGGCGGTTGACGTTGTTGTGCACGATGCCGCTGTCGATCGGCGGCACGCCGGTGAGGATGCATTCGTACAGCGGTCGCGACAGTGACGGCAGCTCGCATTCCACCCGGTACAGCGCGGCGCGGTCGGCCTCGACGTAGGCGTGCAGGTGGCCCATGGCATGGTGCGCGACCTGGTGGTTGAGGCCGTCGAGCAGGACCAGGATGACGTTGTGTTGCATGTTGGCTCCAGGGAAACGGGGCTTCGTGGGAGCGGGCTTGCCCCGCGATGGCGATCGCGGGGCAAGCCCGCTCCCACGAGGATGATGGCGCTTATTCCATCTCGATGATCACCTGCTCCTGCCACTTCTGCGGCAGGGCCTTGGAGGTCGCTTCCCAGGCTTCGGCGTTCTTGATCGGCTGGGCGGCCTTGTACTGCTCGTTGGGCAGCAGCTTGGCCTGCACGTCCGCAGGCAGCTTCAGGTGCTCGGCGCGGATCGGCCGGGCGTGGCCGATGGCCAGGTTGGTCTGTCCGGCATCGCTGAAGATGTACTCACGGGCAAGCTTGGCCGCGTTCGGGTGCTTGGCGTACTTGTTGATGATGGTGGTGTAGCCGGAGGTGATCGAGCCGTCCGACGGAATCAGCACCTCGAAGCGTTTCGGGTCGATCTGGTCGCGGTAGCTCAGGCCGTTGAAGTCCCACACCACGCCCACTTCCACCTCGCCCTTCTCGAGGGTCTGGATGGTCGGGTTGGCCAGCGACAGGCGCTTCTGCTGGGCCAGCTTGGTGAACAGCTGCAGGCCCGGCTCGATGTTGCTCTCGTCACCCTTGTAGGCGATGGCGGCGGCAAGCACGCCGTTGGCGGCCTGGGCGGCGGTACCGACGTCACCGATGGCGACCTTGTACTTGCCCTTTTCCAGGTCGTGCCAGGTGGTCGGGCGTTCGCCTTCCTTGACCAGGTCCTTGTTGATGATGAAGGCGATGGTGCCGGTGTAGGCCAGCGCCCAGTGGCCGTCCTGGTCCTTGGCCCACGCCGGCACCTGGTCCCAGGTGCTCGGTTTGTAGGCCTGGGTAACGCCCTTGGCGACCGCGATCGGGCCGAAGGCGGCGCCGACGTCGCCGATATCGGCGCTGGCGTTGTCCTTCTCGGCGTCGAACTTGGCGATCTCCTGGGCCGAGCTCATGTCGGTGTCGCTGTGCTTGAGGCCGTACTTCTTGGCCAGGTCTTCCCAGGTGCCTTTCCAGTTGGCCCAGGCATCGGGCATGCCCACGCTGTTGACGGTGCCTTCCTTGCGGGCGGCGTCTTCAAGGGCCTTGAGGTCCTGGGCCATGGCCGAGGTGCAAAAAGCGATGGCCGAACCGAGCAGTGACGCCATGAACAACTTTTTCATCCGAAGCTCCTTTGGTGGGTGCCTTGCATTCGTTGTTATGAACAGAAGCGGTGCTTGCGAACCCTTGGTCTAGGTCAGCAAACCTTGAGCCAAGGTAGGCCTGTTGCGTGACAGTTTGATGTAAGGAGAGGGCGCGGGTGGCAGGCCGATGGCTCTGGGAATACAGCGTAGACCACATCGAAAGCCTTGAATCGCGTGGCCTGGCCCGGATCTGGCAAGTCCCTGGGCGAGGCTTTGTCACAGGATGTTCATCAGCCATGCCTAGGCTTGTAGCCATCGCCACATGCCCTGTTATGGGGCTGGACTAGTCCAGATAGGTAACCTTTGATGCAAGCGACGCCACCGCGCGCGGTAACAGCCATCTGCCATGCCCTGCAGGAGCAGATCGAACACGGCCTGCTGGCCCCCGGCGGCAAGCTGCCGGCCGAGCGCAGGCTCAGCGAAGTGTTCGACACCACGCGCATCACCCTGCGCGAGGCGCTGGTGCAGCTGGAGGCCCAGGGGCTGATCTACCGCGAGGAGCGCCGTGGCTGGTTCGTCGCGCCCGAGCGGCTGACCTACGACCTGATCGAGCGCAGCCATTTCCATGCGATGGTCCGCGACCAGGGGCGGGTACCGAGCACCGAGTTGTTGTCGGCGCGCCTGCAGCCGGCCTCGGCGTCGATCTGCGCGCGCCTGCGCCTGCCGGCGTTGTCCAGCGTGGTGCGGATCTGCCGTCTGCGGCGCATTGACGGCAGGGCGGTGCTGTATGCCGAGCACTACCTCAACCCGCGCTACTTCCCGAAGATTCTTGAGCTGGACCTGGCCCGGTCGCTGACCGAGATCTATGCGCGGGAGTACGCCATTCACTATGGGCAGGTGTGCTTCGAGATCCTGCCGACCGCGTTGCCGGTGGCGGCGGCGGGGGCGTTGAAGGTTTCGGCGGGCAGTCCGGGCTTGCATATCACCCGGGTCAACAGCGACCAGCATGGGCATCTGATCGACTGTGACCTGGAATATTGGCGCCACGATGCGATCCGCATCCGTGCCCAGGCGGGATAAGGTGTTGGATTCTTCGCGGGTAAACCCGCTCCCACAGGGACCCCACAATTTTCGAATGTGTGGCAATCCTGTGGGAGCGGGTTTACCCGCGAAAGGGCCCTAACTGGAGGACCCGGTTTCCGCCATCTGGCCCCCTCCGGCCGTCACCACCTGCACCGACAACCGCGGCGTCGCCAGGTCCAGCCCCGCCTCGTCCAGCTGCCGCTTCAACGCCAGGTTGAACGCCCGCGACACCTCCCACTGCTTGATCGGCGCAGTCTTGAACCGCGCCCGCAGGATCGCCGAACCCGACTCGAAACTCTCCACCCCCTGCAGCTCCAGCGGCGACCAGATGTTGCGGCGCATCAGCGGGTCGTTGCGCAACTTCTGCCCCACTTCGCGGATCAGCGTGATGGCCTGGTCGATGTTCATGCTGTGCGGAATGGCCACGCGGAAGATCGCATAGCCGAACTCCCGCGAGTAGTTCTTGATGCTCTTGATCTCGCTGAACGGGATGGTGTGCACGATGCCGTCGATGTCCCGCAGGCGCACGGTGCGGATGGTCAGGCCCTCGACCGTGCCCAGGTGGCCGCCGACGTCGACGTAGTCGTCGATCGCCAGCGAGTCCTCGATGATGATGAACAGCCCGGTGATCAGGTCGGCCACCAGCGACTGGGCGCCGAAACCGATGGCCAGGCCGATGACGCCGGCACCGGCCAGCAGCGGGGTGACGTTCATGCCCATGTTGGCCAGGGCGACGATCACCGCGATGATGAAGATCACCACGAACATCACGTTGCGGATCAGCGGCATCATGGTCTGCGCCCGGGCGTTGGCCATGCCCCGGCGCGAGCGCACCAGGGCATGGTGCACGGCGGTGTCGGCGAGGATCCACACCAGCCAGGCGACGATCAGCGTGCCGGCCAGGCCCAGCAGGCGCAGGCTGACCTCATGGCCGTCGCCTTCGGCGAAGCTGATCATCGAGCGACCCCACACACGCAGGCCCAGTTCGATGAACACCAGCCAGATGAACAGGTGCACCAGCACGTAGCCGAAGTTGCGCAGGCGTTCGGTGTAGACCGCCTGGCGCTTGTTGGCGCGCCTGGGCTTGGCGGCGTGGCGTCGGACCAGGCCGTTGAGCACCATGCACACCACCACCAGCACCGTGCACATCAGCGATTGGCGCAGGGCGGTGCTGGTGTCGCCGGCGGAGACGAAGGTGGCGAACAGCGAGATCGCCACCAGGATCAGCGCCGGGACGTACCAGAAACTGCCGAGCAGCTCGATGGTGTCGCTCAGGGTGCGCCGGGTCAGTCGTCGGGACAGGGGCTGGTTGCGGATCAGGTGGGCGATCGGGCGGCGAAAGCGCAGGATGAACAGCCCGGTGCACAGCGCGGCGACGACATTGGCCAGGGTGGCCAGGGCGTGGGCCAGGTGGCTGCCCAGCGCGGTGGTCAGGCGCGGGTCGCTCATCGCCTCGCCGAACGCGGCGAAGCTGCCGATCAGCCACAGCGGGCGGAATGCCTGGTGGCGCAGGATGTGCAGGGCGCGGTGGCGATGCGGGCCGTCGAGCAGCGAGAAGGCGATCACGCAGATCGCCGAGAACAGCGTGCCGACCACCAGCGCGTAGGCCAGCACCATGGCCATCGACTTGCCCAGCGAGGAGGGCAGGGCGAAGCTCAGGTACACGGTGAACACCAGCGCCACCAGCCACGGTCCCAGCTTGCGCAGGGCGAAGCGCACCAGGTCCCAGGTACGCGGGTGCTGGGGCAATTCTTCGGTCAGGCCGAAGCGCAGGCGCACGCGGTGGCCGATCCAGTTGAAGGTGTAGGCCAACAGGCTCCAGACCAGGATCACCCCGGCAAAGCCGAACAGGATCGCCGGCCACTGGTGCACCGGCACCACCAGCGCGGCCAGCTCGTCCTGCGCCTGGTCGATTTCCAGCGACCAGCGCTTGAACGGGCTGGCATCGCCGCTGAACTGCTGCTCGAAATCGTGCAGGGCGCCGCCGATCAGCCCGAGCACGCCCTGCTCGACGGTGGGTTGCGATTGTTTGGTGGCGTCGCGCAGCTTCTTCAGGTCGGCCAGCAGCTTGGCCCGTTGCTGGTCGTTCTCCAGGTTCTTGATCACCTCGTCCAGCGACTTGCCCAGCGGTTCGCTGGCTTCGGGCTGGGCGGGTGTGCTGGAGCCGAGCAGGCCCGGCAGGCCGGCGGCGTGCACCGGGGTGACGAACAGCAGGAACAGCAGCGTGATGCAACGCAGGAGGGCTGGCACCGGAAACTCTACCTCAGGTCAAACGTTTGCCCGAGTGTAGTGGTTTACGACGGCAGTTTCTCGAGGATCTTCCAGCAGGTGAGGCCGAAGATGCCGAGGGTGCCGATCCACATCATCAGCACGCCGACATTGCGCTCACGCAGGCTGAAGCCGATGGTCAGCAGCATCAGGAACAGGAACACCGGCACGAACAGGGACAGGAACGGCGATGACATGGACAGCATCCTTCTGTTTTGGGGCCATGTATCAAGCATAGCGCTTTGCAAGCGCAGCGGATTGATCGGGGGCAGGTGACTACCGAATCGCGGGGCAAGCCCGCTCCCACAGGTCCGTTTGGGAGCGGGCTGGCCGTCAGGGCAGTTCGCGACTGCGGTAGAACGCGCTGAGCACCTTCACCAGGTGTGCCAGGTCATGGCTGCCGCACAGCTCGCGGATCGAGTGCATGGCGAAGGTCGGCAGGCCGATGTCGACCGTGCGCACGCCCAGGTGGCTGGCGGTGATCGGGCCTATGGTCGAGCCGCAGCCCATGTCGCTGCGCACCACGAAGCTCTGCACCGGTACTTCCTCGGCCATGCACAGGTGGCGGAAGAAACCGGCGGTTTCGCTGTTGGTGGCGTAGCGCTGGTTGTTGTTGACCTTGATCACGGGGCCGGCGTTGAGCTTGGGACCGTGGTTGCCGTCGTGCTTGTCGGCGTAGTTGGGGTGCACGCCGTGGGCGTTGTCGGCCGAGACCATCAGCGAGCGCTGGATGGTGCGCACGTATTCGTCGCCCTCGGGCAGCAGGCGCTGCAGGGTCTGCTCGAGCATCGGGCCGTCGGCGCCGCAGGCCGAGCACGAGCCGACTTCCTCGTGGTCGTTGCACACCAGCACGCAGGTCTCGTCGCTGTCGGCACCCAGCAAGGCCTGCAGGCCGGCATAGCATGACAGCAGGTTGTCCAGGCGGGCGGCGGCGATGAAATCGCCGTTCAGGCCGATCAGCGCGGCGTCCTGGGTGTCGTAGAAGCTCAGCTCGTAGTCCAGCACCACGTCGGCATTGAGGTCGTGCTCGCGGGCCAGCTGCTCGGTGAGCAGGGCGCGGAAGTCGATGCGCTCGTCGCCGGCCACCTGGGCCAGGATCGGCGGCAGCTCGGTCTGCGGGTTGATCTGCCAGCCTTCGTTGGCGGTGCGGTTGAGGTGGATCGCCAGGTTCGGGATCACCGCGATCGGCAGCTTGAAGTCGATCAGCTGGCTCTCGACCTTGCCGTCACGGCGGAAGGTGACCCGCCCTGCCAGCGACAGGTCGCGGTCGAACCAGGGCGCGAGCAGGGCGCCGCCGTACACTT
This sequence comes from Pseudomonas sp. RtIB026, assembly GCF_016861355.2. Taxonomy (NCBI): domain Bacteria; kingdom Pseudomonadati; phylum Pseudomonadota; class Gammaproteobacteria; order Pseudomonadales; family Pseudomonadaceae; genus Pseudomonas; species Pseudomonas sp. RtIB026. Next base: position 2,232,598 of record NZ_AP023348.2, read on the forward strand.
CCACGCCCAGTTGCAGGAAGCCCTGGCGTTGCAGCTCGGGCTGCGGCTTGACCCGCAGGCACGGGCTGTCGGTGTGGGCGCCGACCATGCGGATGCCGCCCAGCAGCGGCGAGAGCTTGCCGAGCTTGATGGCGATGATCGAGGAATCGTTGCGGGTCACGTAGTAGCGACCACCGGGCACGGTGGCCCAGCTGTCGCGTTCGTCCAGGCGCTGGTAACCGGCGGCCTCGAGGCGCTGCGCGAGGCTGGCGGTGGCATGGAAGGGCGTCGGGGAGGCCTTGAGGAATTCGATCAGGCCGGCGTTCAGGGCATCGCGCATAAGTCACTCCAGACAGCAGTGGCGCGAGTTTAGCGTAAATACTCGAAAATTTGTGTCGGCCTCTTCGCGGGTAAACCCGCTCCCACAGCTGCCGCGCAGATTTCAAGTTAGGCACTCTCCTGTGGGAGCGGGTTTACCCGCGAAGAATCCAGCGCCGATGGATCAGAACGGTGCCGGACACTCGAACTTCAACCGCTCACCCGAAACCGGATGGGTAAAGCTCAGCATCGACGCATGCAGGCACAGCCGCTCATGGGCCGCCAGCGCCTCGGGGTTGGCGTACAGCCGGTCGCCCAGCAGCGGGTGGCCGATCGACAGCATGTGCACGCGCAACTGGTGCGAGCGTCCGGTGATCGGTGTCAGCTCGACCCGGCAATGATCGCCACAGCGCTCGACGATGCGCCAGAAGGTCAGGGCGTGCTTGCCCTGTTCATGGTCGACCACATGACGCGGCTTGGTCGGCGGGTCGTAGCGCAGCGGCAGGTCGATGCTGCCGCTGTCCAGGGTCGGTTGGCCCCAGCACAGCGCGGTATAGGCCTTTTCCGTCTCGCGGTCGTGGAACTGGCGCGACAGCTCGCGGTGGCTGTCGGCGTCGCGGGCGAGCAGGATGATCCCCGAGGTTTCCCAGTCCAGGCGGTGGACGATCAGGGCATCCGGGTAGCCGTTTTCCTGCAGGCGGGTGATCAGGCAGTCCTTGTTGTCCTCGGCGCGGCCCGGCACCGACAACAGCAGGGTCGGCTTGTTGATCACCAGGATGGCGGCGTCTTCGTGAAGGATCTGGATGTTCGACAGCGGCATTGCAGGTTCTCTATAGACAATCGGGGCCGCTTTGCGGCCCTTTCGCGGCACAAGGCCGCTCCTACAGGGGGGCAGGGCCTGTGTAGGAGCGGCCTTGTGCCGCGAAAGGGCTGCAAGGCAGCCCCAGGATCAGCCGGAAGTGCTTGAATCAGCGATCAGGCAAAGTGATGTTCAGTTCCAGAATCGAGCAACTGCCCTGATTTTCCAGCTCGATCTGCACGTCATCGTTGCCGATATTGACGTACTTGCGGATCACCTCGACCAGCTCCTTCTGCAAGGCTGGCAGGTAGTCCGGGGTGCTGCGCTGGCCACGCTCGTGCGCCACGATGATCTGTAGACGCTCTTTCGCTACCGACGCGCTGCTCTGTTTCTGTCTGCCACGAAAGAAGTCAAAAAGGTTCATGGTTTATTTGCCTCCAAACAGGCGCGCGAAGAATCCTTGCTTCGGCACTTCGATGAACCGCAGCGGCTTTGGCTTGCCCAGCAGGCGGTCGACGGTGTCGCTGTAGGCCTGGCCGGCATCGCTCTGGTCGTCAAGGATGACCGGGATGCCCTGGTTGGAGGCCTTGAGTACGGCTTGGGATTCGGGAATCACACCCAGCAATTCGACCGAGAGGATTTCCTTGACGTCTTCGACGCCAAGCATTTCGCCTTTCTCGACGCGCTCCGGGTGATAGCGGGTGATCAGCAGGTGTTCCTTGATCGGGTCGTCACCTTGCTCGGCACGGCGCGACTTGCTGGACAGCAGGCCGATCATGCGGTCGGAGTCACGCACCGACGAGACTTCCGGGTTGGTCACGACAATGGCTTCGTCGGCGAAGTACATCGCCAGGTGAGCACCTTTTTCGATACCGGCCGGCGAGTCGCAGACCACGAACTCGAACTGCTCCTTGAGCTCCATCAGGACCTTTTCGACGCCTTCCTTGGTCAGGGCGTCCTTGTCGCGGGTCTGGCTGGCGGCCAGGACGAACAGGTTCTCGAGGCGCTTGTCCTTGATCAGGGCCTGTTGCAGGTTGGCTTCGCCATTGACCACGTTGACGAAGTCGTACACCACGCGGCGTTCGCAGCCCATGATCAGGTCGAGGTTACGCAGGCCGACGTCGAAGTCGACGATGACAGTCTTGTGCCCGCGCAGCGCGAGGCCGGTACCGATAGCGGCGCTGGTGGTGGTCTTGCCCACACCCCCCTTGCCGGAAGTAACCACGAGAATCTTGGCCAAGGTGTTTCACCCCTAAATAATCGGGACAGGCGTCCCTGCAAATACAAAAAACGGCAACTGGAAAAAAGTTGCGCTAAAAATGCCGGCAAGTATCCGTTAAAGACGGGTGATGTTCAACACGTCGCCGGACAGGCTGACCTGCACGCCCGATCCCCACAGCGGGTCGCGGCGCAGGTCTTCGCAGACTTTGTACTGGCCGGCGATCGAGACCATTTCCGCGGTCATCTGCAGGCAGAAGATGCGCGCCTTGGTATTGCCCTTGATACCGGCCAAGGCACGGCCGCGCATGGCGCCGTACACATGGATGTTGCCATCGGCGAGAAGTTCCGCGCCGGGGCTGACGGAGCCCGTGACCACGAGGTCGCCGCCCTGGGCGTAGATCTGCTGGCCGCCGCGCACGGTCGAGGTGATGATCCGCGTCGGGCGTACCTCGGGTTCGGCCGGTGCCGCTGGTGGAGCGGGTGCAGGCTCGGGCGTCTTCACTTCCGGCTCGGGTTCCAGCGGGCGTTCGCGGGCCCCGGACGGCGGCAGCACCGGCAGGTCGATGGCGATCGCCGCGGCGATGTCCTCGATGCGGCTGGCACGGATCGCCAGGGTGCGCAGGCCATGATGACGGCAGATGCGCATCAGCCCGGGCAGGTCGATGGCGCCCGAGTCATGGGGCAGCTTGTCCAGGGCCAGCACCAGCGGGGTGTTGCTGAAGAAATTCGGCGCCTGCGCCACCTTCGCCGCCAGCTGGCGGTCGAGGGATTCGAGGTCGTTGCGCGCCAGTTCCAGCACGGTGATGGCAAGCATGCTGCCCTTGAGCTGGAACACGGGGGCGTTGTCGGGTGTCTGGTTGGGGCTCATGGTCTGCATAGACGGCTTGTTGCGAAAAAAGTGCCCTGACTTATAGCGATAAGACCGATTGCCCGCAACCGATGTAGAATGCCGGGCTCATGTCTTGCCGGAAGCTTCAATGGAACGCCCGCGTTTTCGATCCTCTTTCCTCCACCCGCGATTCTGGGGCCTGTGGCTGGGCCTGGGCCTGCTGTGGCTGGTCGCCCAGCTGCCGTACCGCGCCCTGCTGGGGCTGGGTCGCGCCCTGGGCGCGGTGATGTACCGGGTGGCCGGCGAGCGCCGGCGCATTGCCGCGCGCAATCTCGAACTGTGTTTCCCCGAACTGTCCGGCGACGAACGGCAACGCCTGCTCAAGGAAAACTTCGCCTCCACCGGCATCGCCTTCTTCGAGATGGCCATGAGCTGGTGGTGGCCAAAGGCCCGTCTTGCACGCCTGGCCCACATCGAGGGCATCGAGCACCTGCAGGCTGCCCAGCGCGAAGGCGAGGGCGCCATCCTCATGGCCGTGCACTTCACCACCCTGGAGATCGGCGCCGCGCTGCTGGGCCAGGCCCACACCATCGACGGCATGTACCGCGAGCATGGCAACCCGGTGTTCGACTTCATCCAGCGCCGTGGCCGCGAGCGCCACAACCTCGATTCGCTGGCCGTGGAGCGTGATGACGTGCGCGGCATGCTCAAGCTGCTGCGCAAGGGCCGGGCGATCTGGTACGCGCCGGACCAGGACTATGGCGCCAAGCAGAGCATCTTCGTGCCGCTGTTCGGCATCCCCGCAGCCACGGTCACGGCCACCACCAAGTTCGCCCGGCTGGGCAAGGCCCGGGTGATTCCGTTTACCCAGCGACGGCTTGAGGACGGCAGCGGCTATCGTCTGGTGGTGCACCCGCCGCTCGAGGACTTCCCCGGCGAAACCGAGGAAGCCGACTGCCTGCGTATCAACCAGTGGGTCGAGGGCGTGCTGCGCGCGTGTCCCGAGCAGTACCTGTGGGCGCACCGGCGCTTCAAGTCGCGGCCCGAGGGCGAGCCACGGCTGTACGACAAGAAGAAACGCTGACTGTTGCTATAGCAGGGCCGGCCTCTTCGCGGGTAAACCCGCTCCGACAGGGGGTATGTATATGCTAAGGCCGGCACTGTACCTGTGGGAGCGGGTTTACCCGCGAAGAGGCCAGACCTGTCAACCATGATCCAGGAAGGAAGCATGTCCCCAACCACCGGCCTGATCCTCTCCGGCGGCGGCGCCCGCGCCGCCTACCAGGTCGGCGTGCTGGCCGGCATCGCCGAGCTGCTGCCCCCTGGGGCGGCGAACCCCTTTCCGGTGATCGTCGGCACCTCCGCCGGCGCCATCAACGCCGTCAAGCTGGCCAGCGGCGCCACCCGCTTCGCCGATTCGGTGCAGCACCTGACCGCCTTCTGGCAGAACTTTCGCAGCCACCTGGTGCTGCGCAGCGACTGGCCCGGGGTGATCCGCCAGGCCAGCCGTTTCGTCGGCCACAGCCTGCTGGGGCTCGGCGGCCAGGTGCCGGTGGCGCTGCTCGACAGCCGCCCGCTGCGCCGTCTGCTGCATGAGCACCTGGACCTGGATGGCATCGCCCACTCCCTGGCGGCCAATCAGCTGCGCGCCATCGCCGTGACCGCGTTCGGCTACGAGTCCGGCCAGGCGGTGACCTTCTACCAGGGCCGCGACACCATCGAACCCTGGCTGCGCCACCGGCGCATCGGCATGCCCACGCCGCTGACCATCGACCACCTGCTGGCCAGCTCGGCGATCCCGCTGCTGTTCGCGCCAGTGCGCCTGGGCGATGAGTTCTTCGGCGACGGCGCGGTGCGCCAGTCGGCGCCGATCAGCCCGGCGCTGCACCTGGGCGCCAGCCGCGTGCTGGTGGTCGGCGTCAGTGGCAACCCCCAGCGCCCGGCGCCGCCCTTGCCGACCCAGCGCGTGTTCAGCGGCCAGCAGCCAAGCCTGGCGCAGATCGGCGGGCACATGCTCAACAGCACCTTCATCGACAGCCTCGAGGACGATATCGAGCTGCTGCAGCGGCTCAACCATCTGAGCCACCTGATGCCGGCGCACCTGGACGCCCGGCGCCTGGGGCTGGCGCCGATCGAGGTGCTGGTGGTAGCGCCCAGCCAGCCGCTGGACGAGATCGCCGCCCGTCATCGGCGCGAGCTGCCGGCGGCGCTGAGGCTGTTCCTGCGTGGGCCTGGCGCTACCAAGACCAGCGGCGCGGGGGTGCTGAGCTACCTGCTGTTCGAGGCGAGCTATTGCAGCGAGCTGATCGAACTGGGGCGCAAGGATGCATTGGCCAAGAAGCGGGAGTTGTGTCAGTTCCTGGGATTGCCCGCCTGACCCTGTAGGAGCGGCCTTGCGCCGCGAAAGAGCTGCAGAACAGCCCCAGGATGTGTGCCCATCTCAAGATTGCCGGGGCCGCTTTGCGGCCCTTTCGCGGCGCAAGGCCGCTCCTACAGGGGATCGGGGTTGCCGTTATTCAGCAATCTGCAACTTGCGCGCCTGGGTATACACGTAACGCAGCTTCTCGTACTCGAACGGCGAGTTGGTCTGCCCGTAGCGGAAGTTGGTGGTGTAGCGCTTGTCCACCGCCCGCAGCACAGTGAGTTCCGGGTGGTCGCTGGCGGTGTCGGGCACGTTCAGGTAGTTGATCTCCTTCTCTCCCACATAATCGACCACCAGCCCGGTGGTGTCGCGCAGGTTCGACGGCCCGAGGATCGGCAGCATCAGGTATGGCCCGTCCGGCACCCCGTAGAAGCCCAGGGTCTGGCCGAAGTCCTCGCTCTGGCGGGGCAGGCCCATCTTGGTCGCCGGGTCCCACAGGCCGCCGACACCGATGATGGTGTTGAACATCAGCCGCGCGGTGATTTCCGCTGAACGCTTGGGCTTGAGCTGCAGCACGCTGTTGAACAGGTTGGGCACATCGCCCAGGTTGTTGAAGAAGTTGCTCACCCCGGTACGCACGAAACCGGGGGTGACGTAGCGGTAGCCATCGACCACCGGCAGGAACACCCACTGGTCGAAGCGGTAGTTGAAGTGGTAGATGCGCCGGTTCAGCGACTCCAGCGGGTCGTAGATGTTCAGCGCGGCGAGGGTCGAGCGTTCGAACTCGCGCTGGTCCAGACCGGGGTTGAACTTGAGCTCACGCAGCGGATCGACGAAACCGTCGGCCTCCACGGTGAGGGTTTCGGTCTTGTCGGCCTCGACCACGCTGGCACGCGGCGCGACTTCCTCGGCCAGGGCGCAGCCGCTGGCGAGCAGGGCGGTGACGAGCAGCAGTCTGTTAACCACGGAAGAACTCCAGCATGGCGTCGCTGTTGACGCGGTAGTTGAGGTTGCCGCAATGGCCGCCATGGGGGTAGAGCGTCAGGCGTTCGCCGAACACCCGGCGCAGGAAACCGATGTCGCCGGGGCCGAGGATCACATCGTCGGCATTGTGCATCACGGCGATCTTGGGGCTGGCGCGCAGGTAGTCCTCCAGTGCGTACAGGCTCACCTGGTCGACCAGTTGCAGCAGGCTGTTGCCGTCGGTGCGCGCTCGCCACATGGGGATTACCTGCTCGGTCAGGTAGCAGTCGAAGTCGCATTGCAGGGCCCGTTTGAAGAACGGCTCCAGGCTGCTGCCCTCGGTGATCGGGAATTTCGGCGGGATGATCAGGCCGCGGCGGTTGATCAGGTCGGAGGTGAAGGCGATGTCGGCGGCCGAGAAGCGGAACGAGGTGCCGATGAGCATGGCCATCTGTTCATTGGACAGGTGCTGGCGCGACTTCTGGAAGTCGTACAGCAGCGCTTCGTTGAGGTCGATGTAGCCCTTGTCCTGGAAATATCGGGTGAGTTTCTCCAGCATCAACTCGTAGAACGTGGTGCTGCGATCGATGCCCTTGACCCGGGTCTGCACCAGCTTGTCCAGGTTGCTGATCGAGGTGTACAGGTTGACCGGTGGGTTGAGCAGCAGTACGCGCTTGAAGTTGAAGCTCTGGCGGGTCTCGTCGAGCTTGCTGACGAACGCCGCGTCCAGCGCCCCGAGGCTGTAGCCGGTGAGGTAGTACTCGCTGACCGGCAGGTGTGCCTGCTGGGCGCGCACCGCCTGCATGACCCGGTACAGGTCCTTGGCATCCTCGCTGGTCACCCCGGGGGTAGCGAAGCGCGAGGCGGCGCTCATGAAGTCCCAGCTGGTCGGCGACGACAGCTGCACCACGTGGTAGCCGGCCTGGTAGAACAGCTTCTTCAGGTACTCGTTGATGCTGCTGGAATAGGGCGCGCCGGTACCGGCGATCAGGAAGATCAATGGCGCTTCGTGGTCCTGCCTGGCCAGGCGATAGCGCAGTTTTTTCACCGACCAGAAGTTATCGGGCAGGGTGAACTCGCGCTCCGGGCGCAGGGTGAGGCTGTAGTCGGCCTGGTCGATGTCGTCGTCGCTGGGCAGCGTCGGGCGCTGTTCCGGCGGCGTGGTGGCGATGGTCGCCTCGAACGGGTTGGTCAACGGATAGCCGTAGCTCGCCGCGTCGATATCCCGCGCCGAAGCGGCCGCAGCCATGAGCAGGCCACCCAGCAGGGCGGCGAGGCGCAAAGATCGAAGCATGTAGTCCCCCAAGGAAAACGCAAGGTCGTGCAGTACGCAGGCTAGTGTCCTGTCTCGGAAATACGTTCTCTTTTGACGAGTGGCTTGGGTGTTCGGCCAAGGCGCCGCGACGAGTCATAGCAGGGCTATGGCGAGGAGTGGCAACGCCGGCCGGGCGCCCAAGACGCCGTCAAAAGTGAACAGCTTATTTCCGAGACAGGACACTAAGACCACGGCATGTCGGACAAAGTTGCCCGTTGCCCTGTCGTTCGTCGCACAAGATGTTGCCGCGCCGGACAACGTTTGTCTTGTGCAACATAGCTGCAGGGCCATGATTTTGCCTTGTCGCGGCCCCTGGGCGATCATGCAACGTTTCGATTACCGCTATTGGAGATCCGCATGGCGCGTTGGTGGCCGGTCGTTGCCCTGTTGCTGTTCCTGCCGCTGTGGCTCGCGGCCAGTTATGGCGTGCGCTATGGGCTGATGGAGGATGCCCGGTGGGTCGGGCTGTGCAGCGTGCCGGGGGAGGTCTGGCAATGCCAGGTGCGATCGCTGCTGGGGTTGGGGATACATTTCCAGATAATTGCCTGGGGGGCATTGGGGTTGGCGTTGCTCTGCCAACTGGTGCCTGGCCGAGGCGGATGGTGGCTGGCGGCGCTGGCGCTGCTGTTCGGGACTCCGGCGCTGGTGCTGTATACCGCGAGCATCGCGGTGTTTGCCGTGGTGCTGGCGGGGTTGCGGCTGGTGCGCCGATCACTGGTTGCCTGACAGGGCCTATTCGCGGGTAAACCCGCTCCCACAGGGTAGCGGAGTACCCTCTGTGGGAGCGGGTTTACCCGCGAAGAAAGCAACGCATTATTCAGGCCTTGCGCAAACGCAGGCTGCGCCACAAGGCGGTGGTCATCAACACGCTGACCACCGCCCAACCCCAGGCCTGTCGATTCGCCAACCCTTCCTGGAACAACTGCGGCGCCACTCCAGCGCCCACGATAAAGGCCAGCAACGCCACCTCCGCCCGCCGCGCCGACACCGGCCGCAGCAGATAGACCACTGCCGGCAGCAGCAGCGCCGCACTGGGGAAGCTGCGATAGCGCGGGTCGAACACCATCGCCAGCATGCTCACCGCCGCGGCGAATCCGGCCGCCAGCAGCCATGTGCCGGCATGCTTTTCCAGCCAGGCGAACAACCGCTGGCGCCAGCCGTCTCTGCGAGCCAGGGCCAGCGCGCCATGGGCCAGCACCAACAGGTTCAAACCGGCCAGGGCCACCGCCCACAGCCATTCCCCGGCAAAGCGGGCATTGGTGCGCATCAGTTCCCCCCACAGCCCGAGGCTGCCGGCGCCCAAGGCCGCCAGCAACGGCAGCAGCAGGGCGGCGCGGCGGCTTGCCGGACGCCCGGCCAGAGCCAGGGTCGTCAGCATCAGTATCACACTGGCCAATAACCACTGCGGCCACAGCGCCAGGTTGCTCACCGGCCCTTCAAGCACGCCCTTGTCCTGGCGGTCGGCATCGTACAGCCCCCAGTAGCCGCCCACGGCGCCTTCGCTGGCACGCTTCCAGGGCTGGTCGAACGCCTCGATCAGGTTGTAGCGCCAGCCGTTAGCCTCGGCCAGGGCGACGAAGCCGCGGATGAAACGCGCCTCGTTGATCCGACTCGGCTCCGCCGTCTCACGCTGGCGTCCTTCGCTGGGCCAGCCGGTCTCGCCGATCAGGATGTCCTTGGGCGCGAAGCGGTTGCCGAATACCTGGCGCACTTCGGCCACATGGGCCAGCGCCGCATCGATGCCACGTGGATCGTCTTCCCAGTAGGGCAACAGGTGGATGGTGAGGAAGTCCACCGCCGGTGCGATCTGCGGGTGTTGCAGCCAGAACTCCCAGACATCGGCGTAGGTCACCGGCACCTTCACCTGGCTTTTCACTTTCTCGATCAGCCCGGCCAGGCGCTCGCCGGTGATTTCCTTGCGCAGCAGCGCCTCGTTGCCGACGATCACCGCGCTGACCACGTCGGGGTTGGCGTTGGCCGCGGCGATCAGCAATTCGATTTCCTTGTCGGTGTCCACGGGGCTTGAGTTGACCCAGGCACCGAGCATCACCTTCAGGCCATGCTTGCGGGCCAGCGCCGGGATCGCCTCCAGGCCGGTCATCGAATAGGTGCGGATGCACTGGAATCGCTCGCTCAGCAACGCCAGGTCGGCGTCCATGCGCGCCGGGCGCAGGCGAAACGGCTGGTCGAACGGCGACTGGTCCTTGTCGAACGGGGTGTAGGACGCGCACTGCAATTTGTGCGTCGGGCTCGCCGCATCGGGCAGGTGCACCGGCTTGCCGAGGCCGTACCAGAGCGCCCACAGCCCGATGAGGGCGAGCAGGCAGGCGAGCAGGTAAGCAGGCAGGAGCAGTCGGGTGTTACTGGGCATCGGGCGGTCCGTCGGCAAGCACAAAGGGCTAGATGATAGCCGCAAATGACCGGCGCCAAGCCTTTGGCATGCAAGGATCGCGCAGGCCGCTCGGCTGGCATGGCGCTAATGGCACAGTGCTGTCGCTGATCGTTCGCTGGAGGTCGCTGACAGAGCAGGTCGTGCGCGGGGGCAGGTCGATGATGCTCTCTCCAAGACCTGACGAGGGGATGCTTTGATGGCGACTTTTACAAGAGTACGACGTTTCCTGAGTGTGGGCGCCGCCCTGGTATTGACCATGAGCACTGCGCAGGCCATGGCCAAGGAAGTGAGCATCGGTTACGTGGACGGCTGGTCGGACAGCGTGGCCACCACCAACGTGGCCGCCGAGGTGATCAGGCAGAAACTCGGCTATGACGTGAAGCTGCAGGCCGTGGCCACCGGGATCATGTGGCAGGGCGTGGCCACCGGCAAGCTCGACGCCATGCTCTCGGCCTGGCTGCCGGTGACCCATGGCGAGTACTGGGCCAAGAACAAGGACAACGTCGTCGACTACGGGCCGAACTTCAAGGATGCCAAGATCGGCCTGATCGTCCCCGAGTACGTCAAGGCCAGCAGCATCACCGACCTCAAGACTGATACCAGCTTCAAGAACAAGATCGTCGGCATTGATGCCGGCTCCGGGGTCATGCTCAAGACCGAGCAAGCCATCAAGGACTACGACCTGACCGGCTACAAACTGACCGCCAGCTCCGGCGCGGCGATGACCGCCGAGCTGGGCCGCTCCTACAAGAAGAACGAGTCCATCGCCGTGACCGGCTGGGTGCCGCACTGGATGTTCGCCAAGTGGAAGCTCAAGTTCCTCGAGGATCCGAAAGGCGTGTATGGCGCCGCCGAAACCGTCAACAGCATCGGCAGCAAGGAACTGGCGAGCAAGGCGCCGGAAGTGGCCGAGTTCCTGAAGAAGTTCCAGTGGCAGTCCAAGGATGAGATCGGCGAGGTGATGCTGGCGATCCAGGAAGGCGCCAAGCCCGAGGCCGCTGCCAAGGACTGGGTGGCCAAGCATCCGGAGCGGGTCAAGGAGTGGACCGGCAAGTAACCTCGCCGTAGAGGCCAGTGCGACCATTTCGCGGGTAAACCCGCTCCCACAGGATCACCACAAACTTGAACATTGTGGCTTACCTGTGGGAGCGGGTTTACCCGCGAATGCCCCTACTCGGGTTTTGGTTGTTGCGAAAACTGTAAAACACCGTTGCATCTAAGACTAAGGTCGTCTGGTTGGCGTCCAGCGGCAGCATAAAGTTGGAGTCGGGTTATCCCTACTCTGTGCTGCTAGGACAAAAACAATGAACGACAGCATTTACCAATCGATACAGAACAGTCCGCGCTTCAAGGAACTGGTTACCAAGCGCGAGCGCTTCGCCTGGATTCTCTCGGCGATCATGCTCGGCCTTTACTGCGCCTTCATCCTCCTCATCGCCTATGGCCCGCACGTGCTGGGCGCCAAGCTCAGCCCCGAGTCGTCGATCACCTGGGGCATTCCCCTGGGCGTCGGCCTGATCCTCTCGGCCTTCGTGCTCACCGCGCTCTACGTGCGTCGCGCCAACGGCGAGTTCGATGAACTGAACAAGGCCATTCTCGAGGAGGCCAAGCAATGATCCGTCACGCCAAAACCCTGGCCGTCCTGGCCTGCGGCGCTTTCGCACCCGCCGTGTGGGCCGCCGATGCCCTGACCGGCGAGGTGCAGAAACAGCCGCTGAACGTCTCGGCGATTGCCATGTTCGTGGCCTTCGTCGCCTTCACCCTGGGCATTACCTACTGGGCCTCCAAACGCAACAAGTCGGCGGCCGACTACTACGCCGCCGGCGGTAAGATCACCGGCTTCCAGAACGGCCTGGCGATTGCCGGTGACTACATGTCGGCGGCCTCGTTCCTGGGTATTTCCGCACTGGTGTTCACCTCGGGCTACGACGGCCTGATCTACTCCATCGGCTTCCTGGTCGGCTGGCCGATCATCCTGTTCCTGATCGCCGAGCGCCTGCGCAACCTGGGCAAGTACACCTTCGCCGACGTGGCCTCGTACCGCCTCGGGCAGAAGGAGATCCGCACCCTGTCGGCCTCCGGTTCGCTGGTGGTGGTGGCGTTCTACCTGATCGCGCAGATGGTCGGTGCCGGCAAGCTCATCGAGCTGCTGTTCGGCCTGGACTACCACGTGGCGGTGATCCTGGTGGGCATCCTGATGTGCCTGTACGTGCTGTTCGGCGGCATGCTCGCCACCACCTGGGTGCAGATCATCAAGGCGGTGCTGCTGCTGTCCGGTGCCAGCTTCATGGCGCTGATGGTGATGAAGCACGTGGGCTTTGACTTCAACACCCTGTTCTCCGAGGCGACCAAGGTGCATGCCAAGGGCGAGGCGATCATGAGCCCGGGCGGCCTGGTCAAGGACCCGATCTCGGCGTTCTCGCTGGGCCTGGCGCTGATGTTCGGCACCGCCGGTCTGCCGCACATCCTGATGCGCTTCTTCACCGTCAGCGACGCCAAGGAAGCGCGCAAGAGCGTGCTGTACGCCACCGGCTTCATCGGCTACTTCTACATCCTGACCTTCATCATCGGCTTCGGCGCGATCCTGCTGGTCAGCACCAACCCCGACTTCAAGGACGCCGCCGGCGCCCTGATCGGCGGCAACAACATGGCGGCGGTGCACCTGGCCGATGCCGTGGGCGGCAGCGTGTTCCTCGGCTTCATCTCGGCGGTGGCCTTCGCCACCATCCTGGCGGTGGTCGCCGGCCTGACCCTGGCCGGTGCCTCGGCGGTGTCCCATGACCTGTATGCCAGCGTCTGGCGCAAGGGCAAGGCCAACGACAAGGACGAGATCCGCGTGTCGAAGATCACCACCATCGCCCTGGGCGTGCTGGCGATCGGCCTGGGTATCCTGTTCGAGAAGCAGAACATCGCCTTCATGGTCGGCCTGGCCTTCTCCATCGCCGCCAGCTGCAACTTCCCGGTGCTGCTGCTCTCGATGTACTGGAAGAAACTGACCACCCGCGGCGCCATGATCGGCGGCTGGATGGGCCTGGTCAGCGCGGTGGGCCTGATGGTCCTGGGCCCGACCATCTGGGTGCAGATCCTCGGTCACGAGAAAGCCATCTACCCGTACGAGTACCCGGCTTTGTTCTCGATGATCATTGCCTTCGCCGGCATCTGGTTCTTCTCGGTCACCGACAAGTCCAAGGCTGCCGAGAACGAGCGCGCGCTGTTCTTCCCGCAGTTCGTCCGTTCGCAGACCGGCCTTGGGGCCAGCGGGGCGGTTTCCCACTGATCCTGGTTGTTGCCTGAACGAAAACGCCCCGGCTTGCCGGGGCGTTTTCGTTCAACAGGGAGCCAGCTGCAATGGCTGGCTCAGATCCGACCGAGCAGCAACAGGATCAACAACACCACCAGCACCACGCCGATGATGCCGGAAGGACCGTAGCCCCAACTGCGCGAGTGCGGGAAGACCGGTAAGCCACCGACCAGCAGCAGGATCAGGATGATGATGAGGATCGTGGTCATGATGGAGTCCTTGCGTGGTTGAGGGTCAAGGGCCTCGGAATGCTGGGCGCTTACTGTTCCGACCGTTGGCGGTGGGCAAAGATTCCATCGGTTGTGCAGGCCCCGGGTGGATGAATCCTCATTCAGCATTCTGATGCTGCACCGCTGTGGCCCGCGTTCTGGCTAGACTCCAGGCCAATCCCACTGTTCAAGGCAGCTGACCATGCACAACCGAATGATGATCACTGGCGCCGGCTCCGGCCTTGGTCGCGAGATCGCCCTGCGCTGGGCCCGCGATGGCTGGCGCCTGGCCTTGGCCGATGTCAATGAAGCGGGCCTGCGCGAGACCTTGGAGCTGGTGCGTGGCGCCGGTGGTGACGGCTTCATCCAGCGCTGCGACGTGCGCGACTACAGCCAGCTCACCGCCCTGGCCCAGGCCTGCGAGGAGAAGCTCGGCGGCATCGACGTGATCGTCAACAATGCCGGGGTGGCGTCGGGCGGGTTCTTCGCCGATTTGTCCCTGGAGGACTGGGACTGGCAGATCGCGGTCAACCTGATGGGCGTGGTCAAGGGCTGCAAGGCGTTCCTGCCGCTGCTCGAGCGCAGCCGTGGGCGGATCATCAATATTGCCTCCATGGCCGCCCTGATGCAGGGGCCGGGCATGAGCAACTACAACGTGGCCAAGGCCGGGGTGCTGGCCTTGTCCGAGAGCCTGCTGGTGGAGCTGCGCCAGGTCGAGGTGGCGGTGCATGTGGTGTGCCCGTCGTTCTTCCAGACCAACCTGCTCGACTCGTTCCGCGGGCCGGATCCGGCGATGAAGGCGCAGGTGGGCAAACTGCTGGAAGGCTCGCCGATCAATGCCGCCGATATCGCCGAGTATATCCATCAGCGGGTTGCGGCTGGCGAGTTCCTGATCCTGCCCCACGAAGCCGGGCGTCAGGCCTGGCAGCTCAAATGCCAGTCGCCCCAGCGGCTGTACGATGAAATGGCGGACATGGCGGTGAAAATGCGGGCGAAGGCACGCAAAGCCGCACATTGAGGGAAGTTTCTGTAGGTTTTTTTACCCTCGCCAGTAGGGCATGTCTATTTATCCGAAGAAGGATTGAGTAGGCCAAAGCTGGCGGGGCAGTCTCCGATTTTCCATTGAGCGGGAGGATCGGAGCATGCTGGTAATCGGACGAGAAGTGGGCGAGGTCATCGTCATTTCCGACAACATCAGGATCCAGGTAATGTCCGTGGAGAACGGCCAAGTCCGTTTCGGCATTTGCGCGCCGCGCGAAGTGGAGGTGCACCGGGTCGAGGTGTACAAACGCATCAAGGCACTGGAGTTGGAGAAGCAGCAGGCCTGAAGGCCGGCTACTCGAAGAGCTCCCGCGGCACGTCATGCTTGGCCAGCAACTGGCACTGCTGGCTGTCCATGTCGAACAGGATGAACGCCTGCCCCTTGGCCAGGGCCTGGCGTACCCGCAGCACGCGGGTTTCCAGTGGGGTGTCGTCGCCGTTGTCGGTGCCGTCGCGGGTGACGAAGTCCTCGATCAGGCGGGTCAGGGTTTCGGCTTCGAGTTGGTCGTAGGGGATCAGCATGGTCTGGGCAGTGGTTGTGGGAATGGGGGCATGCTACGTGAATTTGCAATTCCCTTGTAGGAGCGGCCTTGTGCCGCGAACGGGCCGCAAAGCGGCCCCGGCGATCTTTGATCCAGGGGCCGCTACGCGACCCGTTCGCGGCGCAAGGCCGCTCCTACAGGGATAGGCGTTTGAGCTTAGCCTTTGTTGCCCACCAGGCTGTCCACCGCCGGCACCCGGGTATCGCTTTCCATCTGCGCGTCGTGTTCCAGCTGGTGGCTGAAGCGCTCCAGTGAGGCATTGGCCGGCTGCGAGTCGCTGGCGAACACCGGCGGGCTGAGCAGGTAGGCGCCGAGCAGCCGGCTGAGCGCCGCCAGGCTGTCGATATGGGTGCGCTCGTAGCCATGGGTGGCATCACAGCCGAAGGCCACCAGGGCGGTGCGGATATCGTGCCCGGCGGTCACCGCCGAGTGGGCGTCGCTGAAGTAGTAGCGGAACAGGTCGCGGCGTACCGGCAAATCAGCATCGCCGGCCAGCTTCAGCAAGTGGCGCGACAGGTGATAGTCGTAGGGACCGGACGAATCCTGCATGGCCACGCTCACCGCGTGCTCGCTGGACGCCTGCCCCGGCGCCACCGGGGCGATGTCGATGCCGACGAATTCGCTGACGTCCCAGGGCAGGGCGGCCGCGGCGCCCGAGCCGGTCTCCTCGGTGATGGTAAACAAGGGGTGGCAGTCGATCAGTGGCTGACGGCCGCTTTGCACCACGGCCTTGAGCGCCGCCAGCAAGGCCGCCACGCCGGCCTTGTCGTCCAGGTGGCGGGCGCTGATATGGCCGCTTTCGGTGAACTCCGGCAGCGGATCGAAGGCAACGCAGTCACCGATGGCGATCCCCAGCGCCTCGCAATCGGCGCGGGTGGCGCAGTAGGCGTCCAGGCGCACTTCAACGTGTTCCCAGCTGATCGGCATCTGGTCGATGGCGGTGTTGAAGGCGTGCCCGCTGGCCATCAGTGGCAACACGCTGCCGCGGTACACGCCGGTATCGGTGAACACACTGACCCGGCTGCCCTCGGCGAAGCGGCTCGACCAGCAACCCACCGGTGCCAGGGCCAGGCGACCGTTGTCCTGCAACTGGCGCACGCTGGCGCCGATGGTGTCCAGGTGCGCCGAGACGGCGCGGTCGGGCGAGTTCTGGCGGCCCTTCAGCGTGGCGCGTATGGTGCCGCGACGGGTCAGCTCGAAGGGGATGCCCAGTTCGTCCAGGCGCTCGGCGACATAGCGCACGATGGTGTCGGTGAAGCCGGTGGGGCTGGGGATGGCGAGCATCTCCAGCAGCACACGTTTGAGGTAGTCGAGATCGGGTTCGGGGAGTCGTTCGGACATGTCCAGGTCTCCGGTCGGGGTGAAATTTCCAAACTGCGGGCAAGGCCTTTGTAGGAGCGGCCTTGTGCCGCGAAAGGCCCGCAAAGCGGGCCCGGCGATAGATGCAGCGAAGCTGAAATCCTGGGGGCGCTTCGCACCCCTTTCGCGGCACAAGGCCGCTCCTACAAATAACGAGGGGTTGTCAGGCCACAGGTCGGCTATGTGGGAACAACAAATCGACAAAGCGCTCGGCCGTAGGCTGCGGTTCATGATTGGCCAATCCCGCACGCTCGTTGGCCTCGATGATCACGTAGTCCGGATGTTCGGCATCGCGGACCATCAAATCCAGGCCCACCACCGGGATTTCCAGGGCGCGGGCAGCACGCACGGCGGCATCGGCCAGTACCGGGTGCAGGCGCGCGGTGACATCCTCCAGGGTACCGCCGGTGTGCAGGTTGGCGGTGCGGCGCACGGCCAGGCGTTGCCCGGCGGGCAGGATGTCGTCGTAGCCCAGCCCCGCGTCCTTGAGCGTGCGCTCGGTCTCTTCGTCCAGTGGAATGCGGCTCTCGCCGCCGGTGGCCACCTGGCGGCGCCGGCTCTGGGCTTCGATCAGCGCACGGAGGCTGTGCTTGCCGTCGCCGATCACCTGGGCCGGATGGCGGATTGCAGCCGCCACCACCTCGTAGCCGATCACCACGATGCGCAGGTCGACGCCTGCATGGAAACTCTCCAGCAGCACGCGGCTGTCGAAGACGCGGGCCTGTTCCACGGCATGGCTCAGCGCTTCAAGCGTGGTGATATTGACCGCCACCCCCTGGCCCTGCTCTCCATCCACCGGCTTGACCACCACCGTGTCGTGCTCGTCGAGGAATGCCTGGTTGTCATCGGCATTACCCGCCAGTTGCTGCGCCGGTACCTGCAGACCCGCGTTGTACAGGGCTTGGCGGGTCAGACGCTTGTCCTGGCAGAGGGTCATGGTCACGGCGCTGGTCAGGTCGCTCAACGATTCCCGACAGCGGATGCGCCGTCCGCCCAGGGTCAGGGTGAACAGCCCTACACCCGCGTCCTCCACCTGCACCTCGATGCCCCGGCGCAGCGCCTCGTCGACAATGATCCGTGCATAGGGGTTGAGCCCGGCCTCGGGACCGGGGCCGAGGAACAGCGGCTGGTTGATGCCGTTCTTGCGCTTGATGGCGAAGGTCGGCAGGGTGCGCAAACCAAGCTTCTTGTACAGCCGCTTGGCCTGGCGGTTGTCGTGCAGCACCGACAGGTCGAGGCAGGCCAGGCCGCGGCTCATGAAGTGCTCGATCAGGTGGCGCACCAGCACCTCGCCGACGCCAGGGCGGGTACAGTGCGGGTCCACCGCCAGGCACCAAAGGCTACAGCCGTGCTCGGGGTCGTCGAAGGCCTTGCTGTGGTCCAGGCCCATGACGCTGCCGATCACCGCGTGGCTGTCTTCGTCCTCGGCCAGCCAGTACACCGGCCCGCCGAGGTGGCGTGGGGTGAGCAGTTCGGGGTCGACCGGCAGCATGCCGCGGGCCTGGTACAGCGCATTGATCGCCTGCCAGTCCGCCGGTCCTTGCGCCCGCCGAATGCGAAAGCCGCGAAACACGCGCCGCGCCGGCCGGTAGTCGGTGAACCACAGGCGCAGGGTATCCGACGGGTCAAGGAACAGCTGTTGCGGCGCCTGGGCCAGTACCTGCTGCGGGGCGGCGACGTACAGGGCGATGTCGCGCTCGCCGGCCTGCTCTTGCAGCAGCGCTTCGGCCAGGCTGAGCGGATCGGGGTAGGTATGCCCGATCAGCAGCCGCCCCCAGCCGCAATGCACGGCTCGCGGCTGGTCGTGGGGGTCGCTGCCGTCGCCGGCTAGGCGTGCCTGCAAGCGCTCGTAGGACGGCGCCTGGCCGCGCAGCAGGCGCTGGCCATAGGCGATCTCGTGGGCTTTCATCGGTCAGATTCCTTGTTCGCTGAGCCACAGGTTCAGGGCCGCCAACTGCCACAGCTTGGAGCCGCGCAGCGGGGTTAGCTGGCCGTGGGGGTTGCTCAGCAGGCGGTCGAGCATGGCCGGGTCGAACAGCCCGCGATCCTGGCTGGGGTCGGTCAGCAGCTCGCGCACCCAGTCCAGGGTGGCGCCTTGCAGGTGCTTGAGGCCGGGAACCGGGAAGTAGCCCTTCTTGCGGTCGATCACCTCATGGGGGATGACCCGGCGCGCCGCCTGCTTGAGCACCTGCTTGCCGCCGTCGGGCAGCTTGAAGCGTGCCGGAATGCGCGCCGACAGCTCCACCAGGCGGTAGTCGAGGAACGGCGTGCGCGCCTCCAGGCCCCAGGCCATGGTCATGTTGTCCACCCGCTTGACCGGGTCGTCCACCAACATCACCGTGCTGTCCAGGCGCAGGGCCTTGTCCACCGCGTCCGGCGCGCCGGGGCGGGCGAAGTGTTCGCGGACGAAGTCGCCGGCCGCGTCGTTGTCCAGGCGCCACGGCGCCTGCACGGTGGCGCGGTATTCGGCGTGGCTGCGGTCGAAGAACGCCTCGCGATAGGCGCCAAAGGCATCCTCGGCACCGTCCACCTGCGGGTACCAGTGGTAGCCGGCGAACAGCTCGTCGGCGCCCTGGCCGCTCTGCACGCCCTTGCAGTGCTTGGCCACCTCCCGCGAGAGCAGGTAGAAGGCGATGCAGTCGTGGCTGACCATCGGCTCGCTCATGGCACGGAAGGCCGCCGGCAACTGCTCGATGATCTCGTGCTCGGCAATGCGCAGCTTGTGGTGGCGGGTGTGGTAGTGCCTGGCGATCAGGTCGGAGTACTGGAACTCGTCGCCGCGCTCGCCGCCAGCGTCCTCGAAACCGATGGAGAAGGTCGACAGGTCGTCCACCCCGGCCTCGCGCAGCAGGCCGACCAGCAGGCTGGAGTCGACGCCGCCGGAGAGCAGCACGCCGACGTCCACCGCGGCGCGCTGGCGGATCGCCACGGCGTCGCGGGTGGCGTCGAGCACGCGGCTGGTCCAGCCCTCCAGGTCGAGCTCGCGCTCGTCCGGGTTCGGGCCGTAGTGCAGTTGCCACCAGGTCTGGCGTTCGACCTCGCCATGGCGGTCGATGCGCATCCAGGTGCCGGGCTCGAGCTTCTGCACATTGGCCAGCAGGGTGCGTGGCGCCGGTACCACGGCGTGGAAGTTCAGGTAGTGGTTCAGTGCCACCGGGTCGATCACCGGGTCGATATCGCCGCCCTTGAGCAGTGCCGGCAGGGTCGAGGCGAAGCGCAGGCGCTCGCCGTTGCGCGACAGGTACAGAGGCTTGACGCCCAGACGGTCGCGGGCCAGGAACAGGCGCTGGTTGTCGCGCTCCCAGATGGCCAGGGCGAACATGCCGTTGAGCTTGGGCAGCAGCGCCGCGCCCCAGGCGTGGTAGCCCTTGAGCAGCACTTCGGTGTCGCCGTCGGACCAGAAGCTGTAGCCCAGGGCCTGCAGTTCCTCGCGCAGTTCGGGGAAGTTGTAGATGGCGCCGTTGAAGGCCAGGGCCAGGCCCAGGGTGCTGTCGACCATGGGCTGGGCCGAGCCGTCGGACAGGTCCATGATCTTCAGGCGCCGATGGCCGAGGGCAATCGCGCCCTGGCTATGGAAGCCCCAGGCGTCGGGGCCGCGGGGCGCCAGGTGGTGGGTGATGCGCTCCACCGCGGCGAGGTCCGCCGGGCGTGGGGCTTGGTCGATGGGGGTGAAACGTAACTCTCCTGCTAATCCGCACATAAGTCCTTACCGGTTTTGCCGTTGGGGAGGTGTGCCGCGAAGGTGGGCACTTAGGTAGGGACCGGGGTAGCTTGTGAGAGTTTTAGATCAATCTGTTATATGTGGTTGTCGGGGACTGGGACCGCTGTGCGGTCCTTTCGCGGCACGAGGCCGCTCCTACAGGAGATCGCGGTCGCCTGTGTAGGAGCGGCCTTGCCGAGGCGTCGGACCGGCCGGAAAGGGGCGCACAGCGCCCCCGGCAATCCCGCTATTTACCGCGAATCAACCGGCGCAACGCGAACCTGTTCGGGTGGCAGGCCTCGGCCACGGCTCGGGGCACCGGCAATGGTTCACCACTGACCCACGCCGCAATCAGCTCCCCGGACAGCGGTGCAGTAATCAATCCCCGCGACCCATGCCCACTGTTCACATACAGCCCCTCCAGCCACTGACAGGCCACATCGGGCACCTGTCGCGCATCCTTGGCCAACATGGCGTAGGCCTGGTTGAACGCCTCGACATCGGCCAGCGGCCCGACGATGGGCAGGTAGTCCGGGCTGGTGCAACGGAACGCTGCCCGACCCTGTAGTTGCGCCGGATCCAGCTCGGCGGTGCGCAGGCGGGTGGCCAGGTCTGCGGAAATATCATCCAGTAGCGCCAGGTTGCCCTGGTGCTCGGCCACGGTCGGCGCCAGGTCCTCGCTGTGGAAGTCGAAGCTGGCGCCCAGGGTGTGCTCATCGCCGCGAGGTGGCGCGACGTAGCCGTCGGCGCAGACCACCGTGCGTAGTTCCTGGCTGGCCACGGTGGCCGGCAGGCGGGTGATCTGCCCGCGAATGCGCTTGAGCGGCAACCCGGCGCAAGCCGGGAAGTCACGGACATCGGCAGCCCCGGCCAGCACCACCAGCGGCGCACTGGCCAGCAGGCGCTCGCCGTCCCAGGCCTGCCACAGACCGTCGGCCTTGCGCAGCGCGATGACGTTGGCATGGCCGAGCAGGCGGATGCGCGGATGGTCCAGCTGCGCCTGGCACAGCGCCGGCGGGTGCACCCAGCCACCCTCGGGGTAGAACAGGCCGCCGCTGGCCAGCGCCACGCCTGCCACGGCTTCGGCCTGTTCGCGGTCGAGCTGGCGCAGCAGGCTGTTGTCGAAGGCGGTCGCCAGCTTGGCCTGGCGTTCGCCTTCCTTGTTGTCGAAGGCCAGTTGCAGCACACCGCAGGCATCCCAGTCCTGGCCACGTTGCAGGTGCTCGAGCCAGCGACGGGTGTAACCGAAGCCGGAAAGGATCATCTGCGACAGGGCGGTGCCATGGGCGGACAGTTTGAGATACAGCACGCCCTGGGGATTGCCCGAGGCCTCCTGGGCCGGCCCGTCGTGACGCTCCAGCACGCTGACCTGCCAACCCCGGGCCGCCAGGCTGCGCGCCGTGGCGCTGCCCGCCAGGCCGGCACCGATCACCAGCGCCTCGCGTGGCCCCGGCAAGGGCGCCGGGCGTGCGTACCAGGGCGCCGCGGGGGCGGCTGGCGCGCCGCTGTAGACGCCATGCATCACCTCCCACTTCTTGCCGATACCGGGCACCTTCTTCATGGTGAAGCCGGCCTCGATCAGCGAGCGGCGGACCCAGCCGGTGGTGGTGAAGGTGCCGAGGGTGGTGCCGGGGTGCGATAGCCGCGCCAACTGGGCGAACAGCTCCGGCGTCCACATGTCGGGGTTCTTCGCCGGGGCGAAGCCGTCGAGAAACCAGGCGTCGATGCGCGCGTCCAGTTGCGGCAGTTGCGCCAGCGCATCGCCGATCATCAGCGTGAGGGTGACGCGGCCGTCATCGAGGCTCAGTTGCTGGAAACCCGGATGGATCGCCACGTACTGATCGAGCAGGGGCCGGGTGAAGGCCGCCAGCGCCGGCCACAGTTGCATGGCGCGCTCCAGGTCGTCGCGGCTCAGGGGGTACTTTTCCACGCTGACGAAATGCAGGCGCGCCTCGGCGTGGGCCAGCTCGGCGAACAGCTGCCAGGCGCAGAAGAAATTCATGCCGGTGCCGAAGCCCGTTTCCCCGATCACCAGGCAGTCCCGCGGCGCCAGCTCGGCGAAGCGCTGGCGCAGGTGGTTCTGCTCGATGAACACGTGCAGGGTCTCGTCGATGCCTTCGTTGACGGCGAAATAGACATCGTCGTATTGCCGGGAGTGGGGGCGGCCCTGGTCGTCCCAGTCGATCTGGGCGTGCAGGGGGAGGGTGGTGTCGGACATGGTCATATTCAAGCCGCAAGTTGCAAGCTTTGAGCTGCAAGAAAAAAGCGAATAGTGGCACGACCTGCTATTTCTTGCAGCTTGAAGCTTGTAGCTTGTAGCAGATCCATTGAAGGAGCCCTCCATGTTCGAATCCGCCGAAATCGGTCACAGCATCGACAAGGACACCTACGAAGCAGAAGTCCCCGCCCTGCGCGAGGCGCTGCTCGAAGCCCAGTACGAACTCAAGCAGCAGGCGCGCTTCCCGGTGATCGTGCTGATCAACGGCATCGAGGGCGCCGGCAAGGGCGAGACGGTCAAGCTGCTCAACGAGTGGATGGACCCGCGACTGATCGAAGTGCGCACCTTCGACCAGCAGACCGACGAGGAACTGGCTCGGCCACCGGCCTGGCGCTACTGGCGGGCGTTGCCGCCGAAAGGGCGGATGGGCGTGTTTTTCGGCAACTGGTACAGCCAGATGCTCGAAGGCCGCGTGCACGGCCAGTTCAAGGATGCCGTGCTCGACCAGGCCATCGCCGGCGCCGAGCGCCTGGAGCAGATGCTCTGCGACGAAGGCGCGCTGATCATCAAGTTCTGGTTCCACCTGTCCAAGAAGCAGATGAAGGCGCGACTCAAGGCGCTCAAGGAAGATCCGCTGCACAACTGGCGCATCAGCCCGCTGGACTGGCAGCAGTCGGAAACCTACGACCGTTTCGTGCGTTTCGGCGAGCGTGTGCTGCGCCGCACCAGCCGCGACTACGCGCCCTGGCATGTGATCGAGGGCGTCGACCCGCACTACCGCAGCCTGGCAGTCGGGCGCATCCTGCTGGAGGGCCTGCAGGCCGCCCTGGCCAACAACCCCAAGGGCAAGCATCAGGGTAACGTCACGCCGCTGGGGCGCAGCATCGACCAGAAGAGCCTGCTCGGCGCCCTGGACATGACCCTGCGCCTGGACAAGCACGACTACCAGGAACAGCTGGTCACCGAACAGGCGCGCCTGGCCGGTCTGCTGCGCGACAAGCGCATGCGCCGCCACGCCCTGGTGGCGGTGTTCGAAGGCAACGACGCGGCCGGCAAGGGCGGGGCGATCCGCCGCGTGGCGGCGGCGCTGGATCCGCGCCAGTACCGCATTGTGCCAATCGCCGCGCCCACCGAGGAAGAGCGTGCCCAGCCATACCTGTGGCGGTTCTGGCGACACATTCCGGCGCGGGGCAAGTTCACCATCTTCGACCGCTCCTGGTATGGCCGGGTGCTGGTGGAGCGGGTCGAGGGCTTCTGCAGCCCGGCGGACTGGATGCGCGCCTATGGCGAGATCAATGACTTCGAGGAGCAGTTGAGCAACGCCGGGGTGGTGGTGGTCAAGTTCTGGCTGGCCATCGACCAGCAGACCCAGCTGGAGCGCTTCGAGGAGCGTGAGCAGATCCCGTTCAAGCGCTACAAGATCACCGAGGAGGACTGGCGCAACCGCGACAAGTGGGACGTCTATTCCGAGGCGGTGGGCGACATGGTCGACCGCACCAGCACCGAGATCGCGCCGTGGACCCTGGTGGAGGCCAACGACAAGCGCTGGGCGCGGGTGAAGGTGCTGCGCACGATCAACCAGGCACTGGAGGCGGCGTTCGCCAAGAGGTAGGAGCGGCCTTGCCGAGGCGTCGGACCGGCCGGAAAGGGCCGCAAGGCGGCCCCAGGATCGGCGTTTACCCATGGATTGCCGGGGCCGCTACGCGCCCCATTCGCGGCACAAGGCCGCTCCTACAGTGACGGTGTCAGCCCTGCTGGGGTAATCAGACATGCATCCAGGGAATGACCTGATGAAATCTTTTCCCGCCACACGTTCCCCGCCAAGCCCGTAGACTGCACCTTCCCCCACCAAGGCTCGACTCGAGGACACCATGCACATTTCTTCCGGACGCTGGGTCCAGGGCCTTCTGCTGGCGCTGTTGACCGCGTTGCTCTGGGGCATCCTGCCGATCAAGCTCAAGCAGGTGCTGCAGGTGATGGACCCGGTAACCGTCACCTGGTACCGCCTGAGCGTTTCCGGCGGCCTGTTGTTCGCCTGGCTGGCGGCCAATCGGCGGCTGCCGTCGTTCAGTCGTCTTGGAATGAAGGGCAAGGGCCTGGTGGCCGTCGCGGTGGCCGGCCTGGTCGGCAACTATGTGCTGTACCTGGTCGGCCTCAACCTGCTCAGCCCCGGCACCGCGCAACTGGTCGTGCAGCTGGGGCCGGTGCTGTTGCTGGTGGCCAGCGTGTTCGTGTTCAAGGAGCGTTTCAGCCTGGGGCAGGGCCTGGGCCTGCTGGTGCTGCTGGCGGGATTCGGGCTGTTCTTCAACCAGCGCCTGGAAGAGCTGCTCACATCACTTGGCACCTACACCACCGGCGTGCTGACCATTATCCTGGCGACCAGCATCTGGGTGTTCTATGCCTTGAGCCAGAAGCAACTGCTGACGGTGTGGAACTCGCAGCAGGTGATGATGGTGATCTACCTGTGCTGCGCACTGCTGCTCACGCCCTGGGTGCATCCGCTGGAGGTGTTGCAGCTCAGCCCGTTGCAGGGCTGGTTGCTGCTGGCCTGCTGCCTGAACACGCTGGTGGCCTATGGCGCGTTCGCCGAGGCGCTGGCACATTGGGAGGCCTCGCGGGTCAGCGCGACCCTGGCACTGACGCCGCTGGTGACGTTCGTCGCGGTGGCGCTGGCGGCCTGGCTGTGGCCGGATTACGTGCATGCCGAGCAGATCAATGGCCTGGGCTATGTCGGGGCGGTGACGGTGGTGCTGGGGTCGGCATTAGTGGCGTTGGGGCCGTCGCTGATCGCGGGGTGGAGAGCGAAGAGCCAGGCTCAATAACCCTCGCGGTACCTGTAGGAGCGGCCTTGTGCCGCGAAAGGGCTGCGCAGCAGCCCCGGCGATCTTTGTATTAAATGCCGAATCCTGGGGCTGCTGCGCAGCCCTTTCGCGGCACAAGGCCGCTCCTACAGGTGATGAGTCAGCCTTTCCCGCCAGGCGCCAGCATGTTCTCCGGCCTTACCCACTGGTCGAACTGCTCGTTGGTCAGGTACTTCAGCTCCAGCGCCGCCTCGCGCAGGGTCTTGCCCTCGCTGTAGGCCTTCTTGGCGATTTCCGCCGCCTTGTCGTAACCGATATGCGGATTCAGCGCCGTCACCAGCATCAGCCCGCGCTCCAGGTGCGCGGCCATCTGCCCGGCATCCGGCTCGATACCGGCCACACAGTGCTGCTGGAAGTTGCGACAGCCATCGGCCAGCAGCTCGATCGACTGCAGCAGGTTGTGGATGATCACCGGCTTGAACACGTTCAGCTGCAGATGGCCCTGGCTTGCGGCAAAGCCGATCGCCGCGTCGTTGCCCAGCACCTGGCAGGCCAGCATCGACAGTGCCTCGCACTGGGTCGGGTTGACCTTGCCGGGCATGATCGAGCTGCCCGGCTCGTTGGCCGGCAGGCGCACCTCGGCAAGCCCCGCGCGCGGGCCGGAGCCCAGCAGGCGCAGGTCGTTGGCGATCTTCATCAGGGCCACGGCCAGGGTCTTCAGCGCGCCGGCCAGGCTGGTCAGCGGCTCGTGTCCGGCGAGGGCGGCGAACTTGTTCGGCGCGGTGACGAACGGCAGGCCGGACAGCGCCGCCAGCTCCGCGGCGATGGCTTCGGCGAAACCGTGCGGGGCGTTGAGGCCGGTACCCACGGCGGTGCCGCCCTGGGCCAGCTCGCAGACCGCCGGCAGCGTCGCGCGGATGGCGCGCTGGGCGTAGTCGAGCTGGGCGACGAAGGCCGAGACCTCCTGGCCGAAGGTGATCGGCGTCGCGTCCATCATGTGCGTGCGCCCGGTCTTGACCAGGTGCGTGTGGCGCGCCGACAGTTCGGCCAGCCCCCCCGACAGCTCGGTGATCGCCGGCAGCAGTCGTTCATGCACGGCCTGGACGGCGGCGATGTGCATGGCGGTGGGGAAGCAGTCGTTGGAGCTCTGTGAGCGGTTGACGTGATCGTTGGGGTGCACTGGCAGCTTGCCGCCGCGACCCTTGCCGGCCAGTTCGTTGGCGCGTCCGGCGATCACCTCGTTGACGTTCATGTTGCTCTGGGTGCCGCTGCCGGTCTGCCACACCACCAGCGGGAACTGCTCGTCGTGGTCGCCGGCAAGCACTTCGTCGGCGGCCTGCTCGATCAGCCGGGCGATGTCGGCGGGCAGGTCGCCGTTGCGGTCGTTGACCCGGGCAGCGGCTTTCTTGACCAGCGCCAGGGCGTGCAGCACCGCCAGCGGCATGCGCTCCTTGCCGATGGCGAAGTTGATCAGCGAACGCTGGGTCTGCGCACCCCAGTAGGCGTCCTCTGGAACTTCGACCGGGCCCAGGCTGTCTGTCTCGATACGGCTCATGCTGCGCTCACTCCTTTGTAGTCAGAAATCGCAGTTTAGGCCCTGATTCGACACAGCGGTTCAGTCGCTCGTCGTGCCACTTGAGCACTTCGCCATCACGGCGCAGAATGCTCTACCCTGAGGTACTCGCCTCCCTTTCTTGAAGGAAATGCAATGACCCGTCTTCGTGTCCTCTTTGCCGCCGTTGCCCTGGCCTGCGCCAGCGGCCAGGTACTCGCCGCCACCGCGAGCCACAATGCCGCCGCCGAGAAATTCCTGACCCTGGCCAATGCCGACAAGCTGGGCACCCCGGTGTACATGCAGGTCCAGCAGATGTTCGCCCAGCGTTTCGAACAGACCAAGGCGCCGGCTGCCAAGAAAACCGTGCTCGACAGCTACCAGGCCAAGGCCAACGCCGCCCTGGACAACGCCATCGGCTGGAAGAAGCTCAAGCCGAAGATGGTCGACCTGTACACCGCGACCTTCACCGAGGCCGAGCTGAACGACCTGGTCAAGTTCTACGAGTCGCCGCTGGGCAAGAAAGTCCTGCGCGAGATGCCCAAGGTCACCCAGCAGTCGGCCCAGCTGACCCAGCAGAGCCTGGAACCGGCGGTGCCGGTGGTCAACAAGCTGCTCGACGACATGACCAAGGAACTCGACCCGAGCGCCGGCAAGGCAGCCGCTCCGGCGAAGAAGTGAGCCTGACGCGATGAACATGCAGCAACGCATCGAACAGCAGCTGGCGCCGCTGGGCACCGACCACCTCGAAGTGCGCAACGAAAGCCACATGCACAGCCGTGGCCAGGAAACGCACTACAAGGCGGTGCTGGTCAGCGAGCAGTTCGCCGGGCTGAACAGCGTCAAGCGCCACCAGAAGGTCTACGCCACCATGGGTGAGCTGATGGGCGAGATCCACGCCCTGGCGATCCACACCTACACGCCCGAGGAATGGGCGGCAGTCGGCGCGGCACCAGCCTCGCCGGTGTGCGCCGGCGGCGGGCACTGAATCCTTTCCGTCGTTCTGGTACAATCTCGCAAAATCCGGGGGCTGCTTTGCAGCCCTTTCGCGGCACAAGGCCGCTCCTACAGGAGTATGCAGTTCCCTGTAGGAGCGGCCTTGTGCCGCGAAAGGGGCGCAAAGCGCCCCCATGCTTTTTATGTCAAACCCGGTCCGCCCCTTACGAGGGCAACCACCAGGAGTTTCAGATTCATGACCCAACCGATCGTCGTGGCGGCGCTGTACAAGTTCGTCACCCTGGAAGACTACGTCGAACTGCGCGAGCCGCTGCTCAAGGCCATGGCCGACAACGGCGTCAAAGGCACCCTGCTGCTGGCTAACGAAGGCATCAACGGCACGGTCTCGGCCACCCGTGAAGGCATCGACGCGCTGCTGGCCTGGCTGCGCAGCGACCCACGCCTGGTGGATGTCGACCACAAAGAGTCGTATTGCGACGAGCAGCCGTTCTACCGCACCAAGGTCAAGCTCAAGAAAGAGATCGTCACCCTCGGCGTGCCGGGCGTGGACCCGAACAAGGCGGTCGGCACCTACGTCGATCCGAAAGACTGGAACGCATTGATCAGCGACCCGGAAGTGCTGCTGATCGACACCCGCAACGACTACGAAGTGGCCATCGGCACCTTCAAGGGCGCCATCGACCCGAAGACCGAGACCTTCCGCGAGTTCCCCGACTACATCAAGGCCAACTTCGACCCGAGCAAGCACAAGAAGGTCGCCATGTTCTGCACCGGTGGCATCCGCTGCGAGAAGGCCTCCAGCTACATGCTCGGTGAGGGCTATGAAGCCGTCTATCATCTTAAGGGCGGCATCCTGAAATACTTCGAGGAAGTAGCCCAGGAAGAAAGCCTCTGGGACGGCGACTGCTTCGTCTTCGACAACCGGGTCACCGTGCGTCACGACCTGAGCGAGGGCGAGTACGACCAATGCCATGCCTGCCGCCACCCGATCGACGTGAAGGACCGGGAGTCGGAACACTATTCGCCAGGCGTGAGCTGCCCGCATTGCTGGGACAGCCTGAGCGAGAAGACCCGGCGCAGCGCCATCGACCGCCAGAAGCAGATCGAACTGGCCAAGGCGCGCAACCAGCCACACCCGATCGGCTACAACTACAAAGCCGAGGCCTGATGCATGTCCGCACGCCTGCTCTATGTGATGGACCCGATGTGTTCCTGGTGCTGGGGTTTCGCCCCGGTGGCCGAGGCGCTGATCGCCCAGGCGCGTGAGGCGGGTGTCGTCACCCGCCTGGTGCCCGGTGGCCTGCGCAGCGGCGGCAGCGCCCTGGATGCCTCGACCCGCAAGTACATCCTCGAGCACTGGCAGGCGGTGCATGACGCCACCGGGCAGCCGTTCCGCTTCGACGGCGCGATGCCCGACGGCTTTGTTTACGACACCGAGCCTGCGTGCCGCGCATTGGTCGCGGCGCGTGAGCTGGACGACAAGCGGGCCTGGACGCTGCTCAAGCTGATCCAGCGCTCGTTCTACGAGCAGGGGCTCGATGTCACCCGCGCCCCGCAGCTGGTGGAGCTGGCCGAACAGGCCGGTTTCGACCGCGAGTCGTTCTCGCAGTGCTTCACCAATGCCGATACCCGCGCCGCCACCAGCGCCGACTTCGGCTGGGTACAGGACCTGGGCATCGCCGGTTTCCCCACGCTGCTGGCCGAGCGCAATGGTCAGCTGGCCCTGCTGACCAACGGCTACCAGTCGCTGGACAGCCTGCAGCCGCTGCTCGGCCGCTGGCTGCAGCAGGCCGCCTGTGCTTGACCTGCCAGGGTCGCCAGACCCTGTGCCAGGGAAGTCCCCCGCTGTGCCTGATCGCCTGAGCTGGGCGGAAATCCGCCGCCTGGCCCTGCACCACAAGAAGGCTTTGTGGACTGCCAACCTGGTAGCCGTGCTCGCCGCCCTGTGCAGTGTGCCGATCCCGTTGCTGCTGCCGCTGCTGGTGGACGAAGTGCTGCTGGGCCATGGTGACGCCGCGCTTAAGTGGATGAACAACTTCCTGCCCGCTGGCTGGCAGGTGGCCGCGGGCTATATCGGCCTGATGCTCTGCGCCACCTTGGGCCTGCGCCTGGCGGCGCTGGCGTTCAACGTGGTCCAGGCCAAGCTGTTCGCCGGCCTGGCCAAGGACATCGTCTACCGCCTGCGTATCCGCCTGATCGAGCGGCTCAAGCGCATTTCGCTCAAGGAATATGAAAGCCTGGGCAGCGGTACGGTGACCACCCACCTGGTCACCGACCTGGACACCCTCGACAAGTTCGTCGGCGAAACCCTCAGCCGCTTCCTGGTGGCGGTGCTGACGCTGACCGGCACCGCCGCCATCCTGATCTGGATGCACTGGCAGCTGGCGCTGCTGATCCTGCTGTTCAACCCGCTGGTGATCTTCTTCACCGTGCAGTTGGGCAAGCGCGTCAAGCACCTGAAGAAACTCGAGAACGACAGCACCGCGCGCTTCACCCAGGCGCTGACCGAGACCCTCGATGCGATCCAGGAAATCCGTGCCGGCAACCGCCAGGGCTATTTCCTCGGTCGCCTTGGCCTGCGTGCCCGCGAGGTGCGCGACTACGCGGTGGCCTCGCAGTGGAAGAGCGATGCCAGTGGCCGGGCCAGTGGCCTGTTGTTCCAGTTCGGCATCGACATCTTCCGTGCCGCGGCGATGCTCACCGTGTTGTTCTCCGACTTGTCGATCGGCCAGATGCTGGCGGTGTTCAGCTACCTGTGGTTCATGATCGGCCCGGTGGAGCAGTTGCTGAACCTGCAATATGCCTACTACGCCGCCGGAGGCGCGCTGAGCCGCTTGAACGAGCTACTGGCGCGGGCCGACGAGCCGCAGTACCCCGCGGGCAGCGACCCGTTCGCCGGGCGCGAGACGGTCGGCATCGAGGTGCGCGACCTGCGCTTCGCCTACGCCGACGAGCCGGTGCTGGATCAGCTGAACCTGTCCATCGCCCCGGGCGAGAAGGTCGCCATCGTCGGCGCCAGTGGCGGTGGCAAGAGCACCCTTGTGCAACTGTTGCTGGGGTTGTACAGCGCCCAGGCCGGGACCATTCGCTTCGGCGGCGCCAGCCTGCAGGAGATCGGCCTGGAGACCCTGCGCGAGCATGTCGCGGTGGTGCTGCAGCACCCGTCGCTGTTCAACGACAGCGTGCGCGCCAACCTGACCATGGGCCGCGATTGCAGTGATGATGCCTGCTGGCAGGCACTGCGCATTGCCCAGCTGGACGCCACCATCGCCGCGCTGCCCCAGGGCCTGGACAGCATCGTCGGGCGCTCCGGCGTGCGCCTGTCCGGCGGCCAGCGTCAGCGCCTGGCGATCGCCCGCATGGTGTTGGCCGAGCCCAAGGTGGTCATCCTCGACGAGGCCACCTCGGCGCTGGACGCCGCCACCGAGTACAACCTGCACCTGGCCCTGGCGCGCTTCCTCAGCGGCCGCACCACGCTGATCATCGCCCACCGCCTGTCGGCGGTGAAGCAGGCCGACCGCGTGCTGGTGTTCGACGGCGGCCATGTGGCCGAGGACGGCGGCCACCAGCAACTGATCGCCGAGGGCGGCCTGTACGCCAAGCTTTACGGTCACCTGCAGCAGACCTGAGCCACCTACGTCCATGTAGGAGCGGCCTCGTGCCGCGAAAGGGCCGCAGAGCGGCCCCCGGCGATCTTGTGGGGCTGCTGCGCAGCCCTTTCGCGGCACAAGGCCGCTCCTACAGGTGCTGCGCCCCTTTCCCCGTCATCAAAAACCACGCCACAGGCATGGCAAATGGCCTACGCTGTGCTTGTCTAGGTCGATTCGTGCCTTATCTGCCGCCATGACAGGGATTACATGAAGGGAAATCGGACTCTCGAAGCGCCAAGGCTGCTGGGTATCATCTGGCCCTTCGTCGCCGTTGTGGTTTTCCAGGTACTGCTGGGCAGTCTGAGCCTTTATGCATTGTCCGCCGTGCGCGCCTACGTGGCGGGCGAGAGCCTGTGGTCCAAGGCACAGAAGGACGCCATCTATTACCTCAACCTCTACGCCGACGACCGCGATCCGCTGACCTATGCCCGCTACCGCCGGGCGATCCTGGTACCCCAGGGCGATCACAACCTGCGCCTGGCCCTGGACCGACCTGAACCGGACCTGGAGGCAGCGCGCCAGGGTGTGCTGCAGGGTGGCAACCATCCCGAGGACGTCGCCCGGATCATCTGGTTCTATCGCAATTTCCGGCATATCAGCTATATGGAAACCGCCATCGATTACTGGGACATCGGTGACGATTACCTGCGCCAGCTCGACGTGCTGGCCCAGCAGATGCGCGAAGGCTTCGCCGGCGGCGTGATCGACCCGCACCAGGTGGCCAACTGGAAGGCGCGCATCGTCGCCATCAATGACGGCGTGACCCCCGCCGCCAAGGCCTTCAGCGATGCCCTGGGCGAAGGCTCGCGGATGCTGCTCAAGGTGCTGATGCTGACCAACCTGGCCACCGCGCTGTTCCTGATCGCCATGGCCTGGCGGCGTTCAAGCAAGCTGCTGGCCCAGCGCCAGGCGTTCGCCAGCGCGCTGCAGGAGGAGAAGGAGCGGGCGCAGATCACCCTGGAGTCGATCGGCGATGCGGTGATCACCGCCGATGTCGATGGTTGCATCAGCTACATGAACCCGGCCGCCGAGCAGTTGACCCACTGGCAGGCGGTGCAGGCCCAGGGCCTGCCGCTGGCGGCGCTGTTCAGTCTGTTGGACGAGAATGCCGAGGGCGACAGCCTGACGCTGGTCGAGCAGGTGCTCAGCGGCAGCCTCAAGGGCGGCGCCGAGCATGCCCGGCTGATCCAGCGCCTGGACGGCAGTACGGTGTCGGTCAACCTGGTGGGCTCGCCCATTCTTACCGAGGGGCAGGTCAGTGGCATCGTGGTGGTGCTGCACGACATGACCCAGGAGCGCCAGTACATCGCCAACCTGTCCTGGCAGGCCACTCACGACGCCCTGACCGGGCTGGCCAACCGCCGCGAGTTCGAATACCGCCTGGAGCAGGCGCTCAACGGCCTGGCCCGCCAGGCCGGGCGCCATTCGCTGATGTTCCTCGACCTCGACCAGTTCAAGCTGGTCAACGATACCTGCGGCCATGCCGCCGGCGACGAGCTGCTGCGGCATATCTGCGCGGTACTGCAGTCGGGCCTGCGCGAGGGTGACACCCTGGCGCGCCTGGGCGGCGACGAGTTCGGCGTGCTCCTGGAGAACTGCCCGCCGGAGCAGGCCGAGCGGATTGCCGAGCAGTTACGCCAGGCCGTGCAGAGCCTGCATTTCGTGTGGAAGGGGCGCCCCTTCGTGACCACGGTCAGCCTCGGCCTGGTGCACATCGCCCAGGTGCCCAGCACCCTGGAGGCGTCGTTGCGTGCGGCGGACATGGCCTGCTACATGGCCAAGGAGAAGGGCCGCAACCGGGTCCAGGTGTATCACGCCGACGACAGCGAATTGTCCATGCGCTTTGGCGAGATGGCCTGGATCCAGCGATTGCACGTGGCGCTGGAGGAAAACCGCTTCTGCCTCTACGCCCAGGAGATCGCCCCCCTGCACCCCCACGAGAGCCCCGGGCATATCGAGATTCTCCTGCGCCTGCACGACGAAAGCGGGCGCACCATCCTGCCCGACAGTTTCATCCCCGCAGCGGAGCGCTATGGCCTGATGACCGCGCTCGACCGTTGGGTGGTGCGCAGCGTGTTCCAGGTAATCCGCCAGTGCCTGGACGAAGGTCGGGAGGGGCCCTTGGCGATGTGCGCCATCAATTTATCGGGCTCGAGCATCGGCGACGACAAGTTCCTCGAGTACCTGCAACGGCTGTTCAGCGAGTTCGACATCCCGCCACGGCTGATCTGTTTTGAAATTACCGAAACCAGCGCCATCGCCAATCTGGGCAGCGCGATCCGATTCATCAATGAATTGAAAGGACTGGGCTGCAGATTCTCCCTCGACGACTTCTGCGCCGGAATGTCGTCATTCGCCTATTTGAAGCATTTGCCTGTAGACTTCCTGAAGATCGACGGAAGTTTCGTCAAAGACATGCTCGATGACCCGATCAACCGGGCGATGGTCGAAGTGATCAATCACATCGGTCACGTCATGGGCAAGCGGACCATTGCCGAGTTCGTCGAGACGCCGCTGATCGAGCAGGCTTTGCAGGAGATCGGCGTGGACTACGCCCAGGGATACCTCATCGAACGCCCGCAGGTCTTCACCTGCGACAGCCTGCAGCGCCAACGGATTGCCGCGAGGCCCCTTCTGCACCGGGCGCCGGGGACCTTTCGCTGAACAACGCCCGGAAATCACAGGGAATCAAGGAGCTGACAGTGATCGACGCGTTCGTAAGGATCGGACCATTGATGGATCCGGCCAGTTATCCGCAGTGGGCCCAACAACTGATAGAGGATTGCCGCGAAAGCAAGCGCCGGGTGGTGGAGCATGAGTTCTACCAGCGACTGCGCGATGGCCAGCTCAAGCAGTCGACCATCCGCCAGTACCTGATCGGCGGCTGGCCGGTGGTCGAGCAGTTCTCCCTCTACATGGCCCACAACCTGACCAAGACCCGCTACGCCCGACACCCCGGCGAAGAC
Organism: Pseudomonas sp. RtIB026; assembly: GCF_016861355.2. Taxonomy (NCBI): domain Bacteria; kingdom Pseudomonadati; phylum Pseudomonadota; class Gammaproteobacteria; order Pseudomonadales; family Pseudomonadaceae; genus Pseudomonas; species Pseudomonas sp. RtIB026. The sequence goes on from NZ_AP023348.2 coordinate 2,267,072, forward strand.
ATGGCGCGTCGCTGGCTGATGCGCAACATCCGGGTCGAGCTCAACCATGCCGACTACTGGGTGCACTGGTGCCAGGCGCACGGCGTCCATCTGCATGAGCTGCAGTCCCAGGAGGTGCCGCCAGAGCTCAATGGCCTCAACGACTGGTGCTGGCGGGTGTGCGCCACGGAGTCGCTGGCCATCGCCATGGCGGCCACCAATTACGCCATCGAAGGTGCCACCGGCGAGTGGTCGGCGGTGGTCTGCGCCGAGGACACCTACGCCCAGGGTTTCCCCGAGGACACCCGCAAGCGCGCGATGAAGTGGCTGAAGATGCATGCGCAGTACGATGACGCGCACCCGTGGGAGGCGCTGGAGATCATCTGCACCCTGGCAGGCGAGAGCCCGACGCTGGGGCTGCGTACCGAGCTGCGTCGGGCGATCTGCAAGAGCTACGACTGCATGTTCCTGTTCCTGGAGCGTTGCATGCAACTCGAAGGGCGCCAGCAGGGGCGTCTGCGCCCGGCATTGGCGGCGGGCTGAGGATAGTCGTTGGATTTGCAGGCCTATTCGCCGGCAAACCGCACACTCAATGAACTTGCACGTTCGCTGTAGGAGCGGCCTTGTGCCGCGATAGGGCTGCACAGCAGCCCCAGCTTTACTGCATCAACGCTGAAATCCTGGGGCTGCTGCGCAGCCCTATCGCGGCACAAGGCCGCTCCTACAGTTGTCGTGCAGCATATGTGGGAGCGGCGGTTCGCCGATGCGACTTGCTCCGCGATGGGTTTTACTGCGCGTTCAGCGCCTGCCCGTTCACATCCTTGCTGTCCGGCCCCATCAGGTACAGGTACACCGGCATGATGTCCTCGGGCAACGGGTTGTTCTGCGGATTCTCGCTCGGATAGGCCTGGGCGCGCATCGCCGTGCGTGTGGCGCCCGGGTTGATGCTGTTCGAGCGCACCGGCGCCACGCCTTCCAGTTCGTCGGCCAGGGTCTGCATCAGCCCCTCGGTGGCGAACTTCGACACCCCGTACGCACCCCAGTAGGCCCGGCCCTTGCGCCCGACGCTGCTGGAGGTGAACACCACCGAGGCGTCCTCCGACAGTTTGAGCAGCGGCAGCAGGGTGCTGGTGAGCATGAAGGTGGCGTCGACGTTGATGTGCATCACGCGCATGAAGTTGTCGCCCGACAGCTGCTCCAGCGGCGTGCGCGGGCCGATGATCGAGGCGTTGTTAAGCAGGCCGTCGAGGCGACCGAACTGCTCCTCGATCATCACCGCCAGTTCGTCGTACTGGTGGGGCAGGGCGGTTTCCAGGTTGAACGGGATCACCACTGGTTGCGGATGGCCGGCGGCCTCGATCTGGTCGTAGACCTCGTTGAGGTTGGCCTCGGTCTTGCCCAGCAGCAGCACGGTGGCGCCCAGGCCGGCGTAGGCCTTGGCGGCGGCGGCGCCGATGCCGCGGCCGGCGCCGGTGACCAGGATGATCCGGCCCTTGAGCAGGTCGGGGCGGGCGGTGTAGTCGAACATGGTTCTATCCTTCGAGTTCGTTGGCGCGACACTGGGCCCTGTGGGAGCGGGTTTACCCGCGAACTCGTTCGCTCAGGCCGCGATGTTGTCCGGGCTGGCGCATTCGCGGGTAAACCCGCTCCCACAAGGGCTGTGCTGTGGTTCAGATAGGTTTCAGCAGCCGCACAGCGCGCTGTCGATCACCTTGCGCAGTTCCAGCGGGTGGTCCACCACCACGTCGGCGCCCCAGTTGTTGGGGTTGTCCTCTGGATGAATATAGCCGTAGCGCACCGCCGCAGTGCGGGTGCCGGCGTCGCGGCCGGACTCGATGTCGCGCAGGTCGTCGCCGACGAACAGCACGCTGGCCGGGTCCAGGTCCAGGGTCTTGCACGCCAGGATCAGCGGCTCGGGATCGGGCTTGCTGTTCTTCACGTGGTCCGGGCAGATCAGCAGGGCCGAGCGCTCGGCCAGGCCCAGGCGCTGCATGATCGGCTCGGCGAAGCGCACCGGCTTGTTGGTGACCACGCCCCACAACAGGTTGCCTTTCTCGATGTCGGCCAGCAGCTCCGGCATGCCGTCGAACAGCTTGCTGTGCACCGCGCAGTCGCGCTGGTAGCGCTCGAGGAATTCCAGGCGCAGGGCCTCGAAGCCGTCGGCCTCGGGGTCCATGGCGAAGGTCGCGGCGACCATGGCGCGGGCGCCGCCGGAGATCACCTCGCGGATGCGCGCGTCGTCGATGGCCGGCAGGCCGCGGTCGGCGAGCATCGCCTGGCAGATGGCGATGAAGTCGGGCGCTGTGTCCAGCAGGGTGCCGTCCATGTCGAAGAGTACTGCTCGCAGGCGCATGCTCATTCCTCGCGCAGGGTCTGGATCATGTAGTTGACGTCGACGTCGTTGTTCAGCTTGTAGTGCTTGGTCAGCGGGTTGTAGGTCAGGCCGATGATGTCCTTGACCTCGAGGCCCGCGGCGCGGCTCCAGGCGCCCAGCTCGGAGGGGCGGATGAACTTCTTGAAGTCATGGGTGCCGCGCGGCAGCATCTTGAGGATGTACTCGGCGCCGATGATCGCCAGCAGGTAGGCCTTGGGGTTGCGGTTGATGGTCGAGAAGAACACCTGGCCGCCCGGCTTGACCATGCGGTAGCAGGCGCGGATCACCGACGAAGGATCGGGCACATGCTCGAGCATCTCCAGGCAGGTGACCACGTCGAACTGTTCAGGCATCTCCTCGGCCAGGGCCTCGGCGGTGATCTGCCGGTATTCCACCGCCACGCCGGACTCCAGCTGGTGCAGCTGGGCCACCGCCAGCGGCGCCTCGCCCATGTCGATGCCGGTCACGGTGGCGCCGCGCTGGGCCATCGCCTCGCTGAGGATGCCGCCGCCGCAGCCGACGTCCAGCACCTTCTTGCCGGCGAGGGCGACGCGCTCGTCGATCCAGTTGACCCGCAGCGGGTTGATGTCGTGCAGTGGCTTGAACTCGCTCTCGCGGTCCCACCAGCGGTGGGCCAGGGCTTCGAACTTGGCGATTTCGGCGTGGTCGACGTTGCTCATCTGAACAGTCCTCTGAAGCTTCTATGAAAGTGTCACGGGGCGCCAGCCATGGCTGGCGCCCGGTTATTCGTTGCGCCCGCCGATGCGGGCTCCCCAGGCGCGGGCATTGGCGGCCAGGGCTTGCTCGTCCATTCGCGTCAGGCGGCGGTCCAGCACCAGGGCGTGGCCGGCGACCCAGACGTCCTTCACGCAATCGCGGCCGGTGGCGTAGATCAGTTGCGAGACCGGGTCGTGCACCGGCTGCTGCGCCAGCCCCGACAGGTCGAAGGCCACCAGGTCGGCGGCCTTGCCCACTTCCAGCGAGCCGGTCGTCGCCTCCAGACCCAGCGCCCGGGCGCCGTTGAGCGTGGCCATGCGCAGCGCCCGGTGGGCGTCCAGGGCGGTGGCCGAGCCGGCGACGGCCTTGGCCAGCAGCGCGGCGGTACGGGTTTCGCCGAGCAGGTCGAGGTCGTTGTTGCTGGCGGCGCCGTCGGTGCCCACCGCCACGTTCACTCCGGCCTGCCACAGGCGCTCCACCGGACAGAAGCCGCTGGCCAGCTTGAGGTTGGATTCGGGGCAGTGGACCACGCTGGTGTTGCTTTCTACCAGCAGGGCCAGATCCTCGTCGCTGACCTGGGTCATGTGCACCGCCTGCAGGTTTGGCCCCAGCAGGCCCAGGCGGGCGAGGCGGGCCAGCGGGCGCTCGCCGTTGTCCTTGAGCGCCTGCTCGACTTCGCCGGCGGTCTCGTGGATATGCATGTGCAGCGGTGCGTCGAGCTGGTCGGCGATCACCCGGATCTTCTCCAGGTTCGCATCGCTGACCGTGTACGGCGCGTGCGGGCCGAGGGCGACGGTGATGCGCGGGTGGTGCCGCAGGTCGCCGAACAGCTCGATGGCCAGGTGCAGGCCCTCGTCCGGGGTGCGCGCGCCGGGGATCGGGAAGTCCAGCAACGGCACGGCGATCTGCGCGCGGATGCCGCTCTGGTGCACGCGGTCGCAGGCCTCGCGGGGGAAGAAGTACATGTCGGCAAAGCAGGTGATGCCGCCCTTGAGCTGCTCGGCAATGGCAAGGTCGGTGCCGTCGCGCACGAAGGCTTCATCCACCCAGCGGCCCTCGGCCGGCCAGATGTGTTCCTGCAGCCAGGTCATCAGCGGCAGGTCGTCGGCCAGGCCGCGGAACAGGGCCATGGCGGCGTGGCCGTGGGCGTTGACCAGTCCGGGCGTCAGCACGCAGTCGGGCAGCTCGCGTACCTCCCGGGCCATGGGCGCCCGCTCGCGGGGGCCGAGCCAGGCGATCCGGCCGTCCAGAACGCCCAGCGCATGGCCTTCGAGCACCACGCCGGCCGGCTCCACGGGGACCAGCCAGTCCGGCACAAGCAGCAGGTCGAGGAGGGGAGTGGCGGTGGGCATGCGCGGCATATACCTGGGTCGGTTCGGCTAAACGCGCAGTATACCCGAGCGTCCGCGGCTGAGGGTCGCTATAATCGCCGGCTTTTGATGCCAGGGCGACGGGGAGAGGCGATGCGCGAGCAACTGATGGCGGCGGAGACGGTGACGGGCATCGAGTGGCGCGACGGCGTGCTGTACCTGCTCGACCAGCGCCTGCTGCCGCTGGAACAGTGCTGGCTGGCCTGCACCGAGGCGGCCGAGGTGGCCGAGGCGATCAGCGACATGGCCGTGCGCGGTGCCCCGGCGATCGGCATCTGCGCCGCCTACGGCCTGGTGCTGGCGTTGCGCCGGAGACTGGCCGAGGGCGAAGGCTGGGAGGAATCCCTTGAGGAAGACTTCATGTTGCTGGGCGAGGCGCGTCCGACCCCGGCCAACCTGTTCTGGGCGCTCAATCGCATGCGCGAACGCCTGCAGCGCCTGCGTCCCGGCGAGGACGTGCTGGCGGTGATGGAGGCCGAGGCGGTGGCCATCCACGAAAGCGATCGCGAGGCCAACCTGACCATGGCCCAGTTCGGCGTCGAGCAGATCCGCCGCCATCAGGGCAGCGAACAGGCCCTGCTCACCCACGGCAACGCCGGCGCCTTGGCCACCGGTGGCTTCGGCACCGCCCTGGGGGTGATCCGCGCCGCGACCCTGGAGGGCATGGTCGAACAGGTCTACGCCTGCGAGTCGCGGCCCTGGCTGCAGGGCTCGCGCCTGACCGCCTGGGAGCTGGCCGCCGACGGCGTGCCGGTGACCGTGGTCGCCGACGCGGCCATGGGCCACCTGATGAAGACCAAGGGCATCACCTGGGTGGTGGTCGGTGCCGACTGCATCGCCGCCAATGGCGACGTGGCGGCGAAGATCGGCACCTACCAGATGGCGGTGACCGCCATGCACCATGGCCTGCGCTTCATGGTGGTGGCACCGAGCACCAGCATCGACCTGAACCTGGCCACCGGCGAGGACATTCCGCTGGAGACCCGTGGCGAGGAAGAGCTGCTGGAAGTGGCGGGCATCCAGGTGACGGCCGATGTCGAGGCCTACAATCCGGTGGTCGATGTCACGCCGGCGGACCTGATTGACGTGATCATTACCGAGAAGGGTGTGGTCGAGCGCCCGGATACGGCGAAAATCGCCCAGTTGATGTGTCGAAAGCGCCTCCATTGAGGCGTTTTTTCACCCGTTTGGATGGCACTGCAAGGCAACCTGCCACATCTCCCATGCGTCCCGTGTTTGTGATACCATCCGGCAGTTTCCAAGGCTGCTCTTTACGGCGGCCTTCATTGCGCAGATCCATGTCACAACTCATTGATTTGTCGTAAGTCGTCGCACCCTATATGCGCTGCGGCGGCGAGCTTCGTTCGTCCTTCGAGGGATCAGGCGAAGTTTCACCAGAAAAAGGAATCAGGCTTCTCATGGGCGAACTGGCCAAAGAAATCCTCCCGGTCAATATCGAAGACGAACTGAGACAGTCTTACCTCGACTACGCGATGAGCGTTATTGTCGGGCGAGCGCTGCCCGATGCGCGTGACGGCTTGAAGCCCGTGCATCGCCGCGTTCTGTATGCGATGAGCGAACTGGGCAACGACTGGAACAAGCCGTACAAGAAATCCGCCCGTGTGGTCGGTGACGTGATCGGTAAGTACCACCCGCACGGCGACACTGCCGTGTACGACACCATCGTGCGCATGGCCCAGCCCTTCTCGCTGCGCTACCTGCTGGTCGATGGCCAGGGCAACTTCGGTTCGGTGGACGGCGACAACGCCGCGGCCATGCGATACACCGAAGTGCGCATGTCCAAGCTGGCCCACGAGCTGCTGGCCGACCTGCACAAGGAAACCGTCGACTGGGTGCCCAACTACGACGGCACCGAGCAGATCCCGGCGGTCATGCCGACCAGGATCCCCAACCTGCTGGTCAACGGTTCCAGTGGTATCGCCGTGGGCATGGCCACCAACATCCCGCCGCACAACCTCGGCGAAGTGATCGATGGCTGCCTGGCGCTGATCGACAACTCCGACATCACGGTCGATGAGCTGATGCAGTTCATCCCGGGTCCGGACTTCCCCACCGCCGGCCAGATCAACGGTCGCCAGGGCATCATCGAGGCCTACCGCACCGGCCGTGGCCGCATCTATATGCGCGCCCGCTCCGAGATCGAGGACATCGACAAGGTCGGTGGCCGCCAGCAGATCGTCGTCACCGAGCTGCCGTACCAGCTGAACAAGGCGCGGCTGATCGAGAAGATCGCCGAGCTGGTCAAAGAGAAGAAGATCGAAGGCATCACCGAGCTGCGCGACGAGTCCGACAAGGACGGCATGCGCATCGTCATCGAGCTGCGTCGCGGCGAGGTGCCGGAGGTGGTGCTCAACAACCTCTACCAGCAGACCCAGCTGCAGAGCGTGTTCGGCATCAACATCGTCGCGCTGATCGACGGTCGCCCGCGCCTGCTGAACCTCAAGGACCTGCTCGAAGCGTTCGTTCGCCACCGTCGCGAAGTGGTCACCCGCCGCACCGTGTTCGAGCTGCGCAAGGCCCGCGAGCGTGGCCATATCCTCGAAGGTCAGGCGGTCGCGTTGTCCAACATCGACCCGGTCATCGCCCTGATCAAGGCCTCGCCGACGCCTTCCGAAGCCAAGGAAGCGCTGATCAGCACCGCCTGGGAATCCAGCGCGGTGCAGGTCATGGTCGAGCGCGCCGGTGCCGAGTCCTGCCGTCCGGAAGACCTGCCGGAGCAGTACGGCCTGCGTGAAGGCAAGTACTACCTGTCGCCGGAGCAGGCCCAGGCCATCCTTGAGCTGCGCCTGCACCGCCTGACCGGCCTGGAGCACGAGAAGCTGCTGGCCGAGTACCAGGAGATCCTCGAGCAGATCGGTGAGCTGATCCGCATCCTCAGCAGCGCCGAGCGCCTGATGGAAGTGATCCGCGAAGAACTCGAAGCGATCCGTGCCGAGTACGGCGATGCCCGCCGCACCGAGATCCTCAACGCCAGCCACGACCTCAACTACGGCGACATGATCCCGGAAGAAGAGCGCGTGGTGACCATCTCCCACGGTGGTTACGCCAAGACCCAGCCATTGTCCGCGTACCAGGCCCAACGCCGCGGCGGCAAGGGCAAGTCGGCCACCGGCGTCAAGGACGAGGACTACATCGAGCACCTGCTGGTCGCCAACAGCCACGCCACCCTGCTGCTGTTCTCCAGCAAGGGCAAGGTGTACTGGAAGAAGACCTACGAAATCCCCGAGGCCTCTCGCGCCGCCCGCGGTCGACCGCTGGTCAACCTGCTGCCGCTGGAGGAAGGTGAGCGCATCACCGCCATGCTGCAGATCGACCTGGAGGCGCTGCAGCAGCACGCAGATCCCGACGAGGAACTGGAAGACAGCGACGACAGCGTGATCGAAGGCGAGCTGGTGGAAGCCGAAGAGATCGACGAGGAAGACGGCGACACCCCTGAGTGGGCCGCCGAACCGACCGGCGCCTACATCTTCATGGCCACCGCCTCCGGCACCGTGAAGAAGACCCCGCTGGTGCAGTTCGCCCGTCCGCGCTCCAACGGCCTGATCGCCCTGAAGCTCAAGGAAGGTGACACCCTGATCGCCGCGGCCATCACCGACGGCGCCAAGGAAGTCATGATGTTCTCCGACGCCGGCAAGGTGATCCGCTTCGCCGAGAGCGTGGTCCGCGAAATGGGCCGTACCGCCCGTGGCGTGCGCGGCATGAAACTGGGCAAGGGTCAGCAGATCATCTCCATGCTGATCCCCGAGTCCGGCGCGCAGATCCTCACCGCCTCCGAGCGTGGCTTCGGCAAGCGCACCCCGCTGTCCAAGTTCCCGCGTCGCGGCCGTGGCGGCCAGGGCGTGATCGCCATGGGCACCAAGGGGCGCAACGGCTTGCTGATCGGCGCCATCCAGGTGCAGGAAGGCGAGGAGATCATGCTGATTTCCGACCAGGGCACCCTGGTGCGTACCCGGGTCGGCGAAGTGTCCAGCCTGAGCCGTAACACCCAGGGTGTGACGCTGATCAAGCTGGCCACCGACGAAACGCTGGTAGGCCTGGAGCGTGTCCAGGAGCCTTCCGAGGAAGAGCTCGACGATCTGGTCGAGACGGATGAGGAGGGCGCCCCGCTCGATGCGGCGGGCGAGGACAACGCCGGTGCCGAAGAGGCGCCTCAGGAATAACCGAAGCAACAACCCGAACGGGGCGACCAAGGTCGCCCCGTTTGACTGATAAGGGCCTGGCCCGATCCGCAGGTTGGTCGCATAACCTGTGGGAGCGGGTTTACCCGCGAAGAAGACACCGCGGTGCATGGCAAGGGCTTCGCCCTTGTTCGCGGGTAAACCCGCTCCCACAGGGTTTCCGCTGGCATCGAAGATTTACGATTTGTTCTATTTGGCAGAGCGAGAGTGGATGTGAGCAAACGAGCCTTTAACTTCTGCGCCGGCCCCGCCGCGCTTCCCGATGCTGTCCTGCAGCGTGCCCAGGCCGAAATGCTGGACTGGCACGGCAAGGGCCTGTCGGTGATGGAAATGAGCCATCGCAGCGACGACTACGTGGCCATTGCCGAAAAGGCCGAGCAGGACCTGCGCGACCTGCTGTCCGTCCCCTCCAACTACAAGGTGCTGTTCCTGCAGGGCGGCGCCAGCCAGCAGTTTGCCGAGATTCCGCTGAACCTGCTGCCGGAGAACGGCACCGCCGACTACATCGAGACCGGCATCTGGTCGAAGAAGGCCATCGAGGAAGCGCGTCGCTTCGGCAACGTCAACGTCGCCGCCAGCGCCAAGCCCTACGACTACCTGGCCATCCCGGGCCAGAACGAGTGGCAGCTGAGCAAGAACGCGGCCTACGTCCACTATGCGTCCAACGAGACCATCGGCGGCCTGCAGTTCGACTGGGTGCCCGGGACCGGCGACGTGCCGCTGGTGGTCGACATGTCCTCCGACATCCTCTCGCGTCCGACCGACGTGTCGCAGTTCGGCATGATCTACGCCGGCGCGCAGAAGAACATCGGCCCCAGCGGCCTGGTGGTGGTGATCGTCCGTGAAGACCTGCTGGGCCACGCCCGCAGCAGCTGCCCGACCATGCTCGACTACAAGATCGCGGCCGACAACGGTTCGATGTACAACACCCCGGCCACCTATTCCTGGTACCTTTCGGGCCTGGTGTTCGAATGGCTCAAGGAGCAGGGTGGCGTCGAGGCCATGGAGCAGCGCAACCGCGCCAAGAAGGACCGCCTGTACGGTTTCATCGACGCCAGCGAGTTCTACACCAACCCGATCAGCCACAACGCCCGTTCGTGGATGAACGTGCCGTTCCGCCTGGCCGACGAGCGCCTGGACAAGGCCTTCCTGGCCGGCGCCGACGCCCGTGGCCTGCTCAATCTCAAGGGGCACCGTTCGGTCGGCGGCATGCGCGCGTCGATCTACAACGCCCTGGGCCTGGAGGCCGTCGAGGCGCTGGTGCAGTACATGGCTGAATTCGAGAAGGAGCACGGCTGATGTCCGACCAGGAACTCAAGGCCCTGCGCGTGCGCATCGACAGCCTCGACGAGAAGATCCTCGAGCTGATCAGCGAGCGCGCCCGTTGCGCCCAGGAAGTGGCCAAGGTCAAGACCGCGTCGCTGGCCGAAGGCGAGGCGCCGGTGTTCTATCGCCCCGAGCGTGAAGCCGCGGTGCTCAAGCGCGTCATGGAGCGCAACAAGGGGCCGCTGGACAACGAAGAGATGGCGCGGTTGTTCCGCGAGATCATGTCCTCGTGCCTGGCCCTGGAAGAGCCGCTGAAAGTCGCCTATCTCGGCCCGGAAGGCACCTTCACCCAGGCGGCGGCCATGAAGCACTTCGGTCACGCCGTGGTCAGCCGTCCGATGGCGGCCATCGACGAGGTGTTCCGCGAAGTGGCGGCCGGTGCCGTCAACTTCGGCGTGGTGCCGGTGGAAAACTCCACCGAGGGCGCGGTCAGCCATACGCTGGACAGCTTCCTCGAGCACGACATGGTCATCTGCGGCGAGGTGGAGCTGCGTATCCACCACCACCTGCTGGTGGGCGAGAACACCAAGACCGACAGCATCACCCGCATCTACTCCCATGCCCAGTCGCTGGCCCAGTGCCGCAAGTGGCTGGATGCCCATTACCCGAACGTCGAGCGCGTGGCTGTCTCCAGCAACGCCGAGGCGGCCAAGCGGGTCAAGGGCGAGTGGAATTCGGCGGCGATCGCCGGTGACATGGCGGCCAACCTGTACGGGCTGACCCGTCTGGCCGAGAAGATCGAGGACCGCCCGGACAACTCCACGCGCTTCCTCATGATCGGCAGCCAGGAAGTGCCGCCGACCGGTGACGACAAGACCTCGATCATCGTTTCCATGAGCAACAAGCCGGGCGCGCTGCATGAACTGCTGGTACCGTTCCACGAGAACGGCATCGACCTGACGCGCATCGAGACCCGTCCGTCGCGCAGCGGCAAGTGGACCTACGTGTTCTTCATCGACTTCGTCGGCCATCACCGCGATCCGCTGATCAAGGCGGTGCTGGAGCAGATCAGCCAGGAGGCTGTGGCGCTGAAGGTGCTGGGGTCGTATCCGAAGGCGGTGCTCTGACGTATGTTTCAAGGTTCATCGCGGGCCTCGTGGGAGCGTGCTTGTCCCGCGATGGGCTTACAGGCTGTCTTGATTTCTGAACAGGGTTCGCACTCGTGGTTGATGCTGTAACAAACAAATCCGCACCGATTGTCGGTCGCCTGGTCGTGGTCGGTCTCGGCCTGATCGGCGGCTCCTTCGCCAAGGGGCTGCGTGAAAGCGGCCTGTGCCGCGAAGTGGTCGGCGTCGATCTGGATGCCGAGTCGCGCAAGCAGGCCGTGGTGCTGGGCGTGGTCGATCGTTGCGAGGCAGACCTCGCCGCCGCCTGTGTCGGCGCCGACGTCATCCAGCTGGCGGTGCCGATCCTGGCCATGGAGAAAGTCCTGGCCCGCCTCGCCCAGCTCGACCTGGGTGACGCGGTGATCACTGACGTGGGCAGTGCCAAGGGCAATGTCGTGCGCGCCGCTCGCGAAGCGTTCGCCGAGCGCCTGCCGCGCTTCGTGCCCGGACACCCGATCGCCGGTTCCGAGCAAAGTGGCGTGGAGGCTTCCAATGCCGCGTTGTTCCGTCGCCACAAGGTGATCCTCACGCCGCTGGCGGAAACCGATCCGCAAGCGCTGCACCTGGTCGATCGCCTCTGGCGCGCGCTGGACGCCGATGTCGAGCACATGCCGGTGGAGCGCCATGACGAAGTTCTGGCCGCCACCAGTCACCTGCCGCACCTGCTGGCCTTCGGCCTGGTCGATTCGCTGGCCAAGCGCAATGAAAACCTGGAGATCTTCCGGTACGCTGCGGGGGGCTTTCGCGATTTCACGAGAATCGCCGGCAGCGACCCGATCATGTGGCACGACATCTTCCTCGCCAACCGCGAGGCGGTCCTGCGCACTCTCGATACATTTCGCAGCGACCTCGACGCCTTGCGCGACGCGGTCGATGCTGGGGACGGGCACCAATTGCTGGGCGTGTTCACCCGCGCCCGGGTTGCCCGCGAGCATTTCAGTAAAATCCTGGCCCGCCGGGCCTATGTGGACGCTATGAACGCCAACGATCTGATTTTCCTGGCCCAACCGGGTGGCCGCGTGTCCGGACGGATCCGCGTACCTGGCGACAAGTCGATTTCCCACCGCTCGATCATGCTCGGCTCGCTGGCCGAAGGCACCACCGAGGTGGAAGGTTTCCTCGAGGGCGAGGACGCCCTGGCCACCTTGCAGGCCTTCCGTGACATGGGTGTGGTCATCGAAGGCCCGCACCACGGCCGCGTGACCATCCATGGCGTTGGCCTGCACGGCCTCAAGCCGCCACCCGGGCCGCTGTACGTCGGCAACTCCGGCACCTCGATGCGCCTGCTGTCCGGCCTGCTGGCGGCGCAGTCGTTCGACACCACCATGACCGGCGACGCCTCGCTGTCCAAGCGCCCGATGAACCGCGTGGCCAATCCGCTGCGCGAAATGGGCGCGGTGGTCGAGACGGGCCCTGAAGGGCGTCCGCCGCTGACCATTCGTGGCGGGCACAAGCTCAAGGCGCTGAACTACGCTCTGCCGATGGCCAGTGCCCAGGTCAAGTCCTGCCTGCTGCTGGCTGGCCTGTACGCCGAAGGCACCACCACCGTCACCGAGCCGGCGCCGACCCGTGATCACACCGAGCGCATGCTGCGCGGCTTCGGCTACGCGGTCGAGTCGAACGGTGCCGTGGCCTCCCTGCAGTCCGGCGGCAAGCTCACCGCCACCCGCATCGAAGTGCCGGCGGACATTTCCTCCTCAGCGTTCTTCCTGGTGGCGGCGTCCATCGCCGAAGGTTCCGAGCTGGTTCTGGAGCACGTCGGCATCAACCCGACCCGCACCGGCGTGATCGACATCCTGCGCCTGATGGGCGGCGACATCACCCTGGAGAACCAGCGTGAAGTCGGCGGCGAGCCGGTAGCCGACCTGCGCGTGCGCGGCGCCAAGCTCAAGGGCATTGATATTCCCGAGCACCTGGTGCCACTGGCCATCGACGAATTCCCGGTGCTGTTCGTCGCCGCCGCCTGCGCCGAAGGGCGCACCGTGCTGCGTGGCGCCGAAGAGCTGCGGGTCAAGGAGTCGGACCGCATCCAGGTGATGGCCGACGGCCTGATCGCCCTGGGCGTGAAGTGCGAGCCGACCCCGGACGGCATCATCATCGACGGCGGCCAGATCGGCGGCGGCGAAGTGCACGGTCACGGCGATCACCGCATCGCCATGGCCTTCAGCATCGCCTCGCTGCGCGCCAGCGCGCCGATCGTGATTCATGACTGCGCCAACGTCGCCACGTCGTTCCCCAACTTCCTGGCGCTGTGCAAGGAAGTCGGCATCCGCGTCGCCGAAGAGGGCAAGTCGTGAATTCCCAAGCACCGGTCATCACCATCGACGGGCCGAGCGGCTCGGGCAAGGGTACCGTGGCGGGCCTGCTGGCCCGCGAGCTGGGTTGGAAGCTGCTGGACTCCGGCGCGCTTTACCGCCTGCTGGCGTTCAACGCCAGCAACCATGGTGTCGACCTGACCAACGAAGAGCTGCTCAAGGCCCTGGCCGCCCATCTGGATGTGCAGTTCATCGCCGCCGAGCCGGGCAAGCTGCAGCAGATCATTCTCGAGGGCGAGGATGTCAGCCACGTCATCCGTACCGAGACCGTCGGCGCCGGCGCCTCGATGGTCGCCTCGCTGCCGGCCGTGCGCGAAGCGCTGCTGCAGCGCCAGCGCGCCTTCCGCGAGGCTCCGGGGTTGATCGCCGACGGTCGCGACATGGGTACCGTGGTGTTCCCCGACGCGCCGCTCAAGGTGTTCCTCACCGCCAGTGCCGAGGAGCGTGCCCGTCGCCGCTACCTGCAGTTGAAGGGCAAGGGTGAAGATGTTAGTCTGTCAAGTCTGCTAGATGAGATCCGTGCGCGCGATGAGCGTGACACCCAGCGCGCAGTGGCCCCGCTCAAGCCGGCGGCCGATGCCATTCAGCTGGATTCCACGGAGTTGTCCATCGAGCAGGTGCTGCAACGCATCAGAAGCGAGCTCGCCCTGCGCGACCTGGCCTGATGGAGAGGAGAGCGGGCAGGGGCACCAGTCAACGTCCTGTCAGCGCTTCTTAACTTAACGAAACCCACATTGTCTGGAATGTGGCTATGGGCGTCTTTTTCGCCCGAATCTACAGGAATTAAAATGAGCGAAAGCTTTGCAGAACTCTTTGAAGAAAGCCTGAAAACCCTCAATCTTCAGCCGGGTGCAATCATCACCGGTATCGTTGTCGACATCGACGGCGACTGGGTTACCGTACACGCTGGCCTGAAGTCCGAGGGTGTCATCCCGCTCGAGCAGTTCTACAACGAAACTGGCGAACTGACCATCAAGGTCGGTGACGAAGTTCACGTTGCGCTGGACGCGGTCGAAGACGGCTTCGGCGAAACCAAGCTGTCCCGTGAGAAAGCCAAGCGCGCCGAGTGCTGGATTGTTCTGGAAGCTGCTTTCGCTGCTGAAGAAGTGGTCAAGGGCGTTATCAACGGTAAGGTTAAAGGCGGCTTCACTGTCGACGTTAACGGCATCCGTGCGTTCCTGCCGGGCTCCCTGGTTGATGTCCGCCCAGTGCGCGACACCACCCACCTCGAAGGCAAAGAGCTGGAATTCAAGGTCATCAAGCTGGACCAGAAGCGCAACAACGTTGTCGTTTCCCGTCGCAGCGTCCTGGAAGCCGAAAACAGCGCCGAGCGCGAAGCTCTGCTGGAATCGCTGCAGGAAGGCCAGCAGGTCAAAGGTATCGTCAAGAACCTCACCGACTACGGTGCGTTCGTTGACCTGGGCGGCGTCGATGGTCTGCTGCACATCACCGACATGGCCTGGAAGCGTATCAAGCACCCGTCGGAGATCGTCAACGTTGGTGACGAGATCGACGTCAAGGTCCTGAAGTACGATCGCGAGCGCAACCGCGTTTCGCTGGGTCTGAAGCAACTGGGCGAAGACCCATGGGTTGCTATCAAAGCCCGTTACCCAGAGAGCACCCGCGTGACTGCTCGCGTCACCAACCTGACCGACTACGGCTGCTTCGCTGAGCTGGAAGAAGGCGTTGAAGGTCTGGTGCACGTTTCCGAAATGGACTGGACCAACAAGAACATCCACCCGTCGAAAGTCGTTCAGGTTGGCGACGAAGTGGAAGTCATGGTTCTGGACATCGACGAAGAGCGTCGTCGTATCTCCCTGGGTATCAAGCAGTGCAAATCGAACCCATGGGAAGACTTCTCCGGCCAGTTCAACAAGGGTGACAAGATCACCGGTACCATCAAGTCGATCACCGACTTCGGTATCTTCATCGGCCTGGACGGCGGCATCGACGGTCTGGTTCACCTGTCCGACATCTCCTGGAACGAAGCTGGCGAAGAAGCCGTGCGTCGCTTCAAGAAGGGCGACGAGCTGGAAACCGTCATCCTGTCGGTTGACCCAGAGCGCGAGCGCATCTCCCTGGGCATCAAGCAGCTGGAAGACGATCCGTTCTCCAACTTCGTTGCTGTCAACGACAAGGGCGCTATCGTCAAGGGTATCGTCAAGGAAGTTGACGCCAAGGGCGCTATCGTGACCCTGGCCGACGACATCGAAGCTACTCTGAAAGCTTCCGAAATCAGCCGTGACCGCGTTGAAGACGCCCGTAACGTGCTGAAGGAAGGCGAAGAGATCGAAGCCAAGATCATCAGCGTCGACCGCAAGTCCCGCGTTATCAGCCTGTCCATCAAATCGAAGGACGACGCTGAAGAGCGCGAAGCCATCCAGAGCCTGAAAAACGCTCCGGAAGCGGCTGCCGATACCACCATGGCTGCGCTGCTGCGCGAAGCAATGGCCAAGCAGAACTGAGTTCTGTTTGATCGGTAAAAAGGGCGACCCTCGGGTCGCCCTTTTTTGTGCCTGCGATTTGCCTGGTCGAGCAGAAGCAGATTGTTCCTACAGGGTTTGTAGATGTTTCTGGGCTCGTGAGCGGTGTACGAGCAGTAGGCTTTACCGCTCGCCGGCAAAGTCGCGCCGCAGTGCGCTCGCGTTCGTGTAGGGTGGGGATCGCCTGTGCTGCGGCTTATCTTGAATTTTTTTGTTTAGTCAAGAACCACCCTGTTCAAATCCGCCGGGGCGTGCTACAAACTGATTAAGCAATGATCTAGCTGCTTGATAACGAAGGGAAAAATATGACGAAGTCGGAGCTGATCGAACGTATTGTCACCCATCAGGGGCTGCTCTCGTCCAAGGACGTCGAGCTGGCCATCAAGACCATGCTCGAGCAGATGTCGCAGTGCCTGGCGACCGGGGATCGTATCGAAATCCGTGGCTTTGGCAGTTTTTCCCTGCACTACCGCGCACCGCGGGTAGGGCGCAATCCGAAGACCGGCCAGTCGGTCAGCCTCGAAGGCAAGTATGTGCCGCATTTCAAGCCCGGCAAGGAGCTGCGTGATCGGGTCAATGAAGATGAGCATGAGCACCCTTGAATGGAGGAACGGCCTGATGCGTAATCTAAAGCGCGCCCTGGTGGTGCTGTTCGTGCTGCTATTGGCGGCTGTGGTGCTGTTCTTTGTGCTGGAGAATCAGCAAGCTGTGTCTCTGGTTTTGTTCGGCTGGTCGGCACCCTCCATGCCGATTGCAGTGCTGGTGTTGGCGGCGTTGGTGGTGGGTTTGGCTATAGGGCCGTTGCTGGGGGTATTGGGATGGTGGCGCAGGGGGCGCAAAGTTATGCTATCCAGAAACTTGTAAAAATGGCATGCGCGATATCTAAGTGCCACCATGCTTCTGTTGGAAATAGTCTGCATTAGTACTTTCAATTCCTGCGCGTGGAACCCTGTTTCAACGCAGTACGGGCTAGTTCGTACAGGGCTAAGTTATGTCTATAGGTACCGCTCGAGAGGTGTGCGCGCGGCAGGGCATCTGATATTTCTGGTTGTGTTGTCACGCCGAACGCGAGGCATTGGCATCCCAGGCGGCTTGACGAAATGATCGGCTGCTTGTAGGGCCACTCAAGAAAAAGCAGTGCGCAAAGACATTGCGACAGCGAAAGGCTACCTTGGTTTCTCCCCCATTTGTCGAATCAATGGAACTAATCCGAGGGAGTGCTTTCATTATGTGATTGAAGCGCGAGAGTGAATCTGCGCTTGGTGTTGCGTAATTCCAGCTATGCTTGGCGGATGTGACAGGATGTTCTGCTAGTGTGCTGTCTCGGAAATAATCTGTTCACTTTTGGCGGCACCTTGAGCGTCCGACCGGCGTTGCCACTCCTCGCCATAGCCCTGCTATGACTCGTCGCGGTGCCTTGGCCGGACACCCAGGCCACTCGCCAAAAGAGAACGTATTTCCGAGACAGGACACTAGCACCTGGAGGCGTAGTCGATCCGAAGACTTGAGGAAAACTAGAATAGATGCAAAACGTACGTGGTGGCGCTGATTTTGGGGATATGGACCTTTTCACCTTGATTGCGGTGTTGTGGGAGGAGAAAATTCTGGTGATCGGTGTGGCGTTAGTTGTCACGCTTGCTTCAATCGGCTATGCGTTTTTCGCTTCACCGTTGTTCGAGGCAAAGGTTTACGTCCAGCCGCCCTTTGCTCATGATGTCGCGCGTCTCAACCAAGGGAGGGGGGGGGATAGTGGTCTGAAACTGATTTCGTCCAAGGATGCTTATACTGTGTTTCTGGATTCTTTGAATTCGGAAACATTGCGCAGAAAATTTTTTCTCGAATTTTATATGCCAAATCTTTCGCAGGGGGAGCGATCACACTCTCAGGACGATTTGTACGCGCGGTTCAATAAGCTGTTGGTTATTACGGAAAGCCCAGTGCCTGAGCGTTACTCGGTTGTGATGCGACAGACGACCCCAGCCGTGGCTGCCAATTGGCTCTCGCGTTATGTGCAAATGGCCAGTGAAGAGGCGAAGGCGGCTCTGATTCGAGGGGCGCAGGTTGAAGTTTCATTGAAAGCGGACAGTCTCGGAAAAAAGATTGAAGTCGCTCGAGCCAATGCCCGTAGAGGGCGTGAAGATCAGGTGGTGCAGTTATCGGAAGCGCTGGTGATCGCAGAAACAATCGGGCTGGAAAAGCCAACTGAGGTGCTTAATACATCGGTGGGTGAAACGGGAGGGGTACGCGACATGATGTATCTACGCGGATCCAAGGCGTTGAAGGCCGAGATAGAGGCGCTTGGCAAGCGGGAAAGTAACGATCCTTTTATCTCAGGGTTGCGCGCCTATCAAGAAGAACTCGCCTTTTATCAGGCATTGAAAGTGGGTGAAGTGGAGTTTGAGGTGTATCGCCCTGATGGCGAGGTGCTGGAGCCTGATGAGCAGGTCAAGCCGAATCGTGCTCTGGTCATATCGCTGGGTGTGCTGGCGGGCCTGCTTCTTGGTGTCGCCGCCGCTTTATCGCAGCTCGTGTGGCGAGGTGTACGACGTCGAGGCTCCAGCGCTGCCGAGTTGTCTTCAAGCTAGGGGCTGTAAGAAATGTGTCTGCGCGAAGGCCGGGCAAGGCGAAACGGGGGGAGGAAGCGTAGTGTACTGGAGTACATGAGCATTCCGAGCCCCGTTTCAACGCAGTATGGGCGAGTGCAGATACATTTCGTAAATAGCCTAGGGCAGCGGGGCTGCGCTCAAGCTTGCGTAATGTATAGTGTCTGCGATAAGGCATGCTGAAAGCGTTTTAAAGCAAGAATTTCGGAGCGAGAAATGGGTACTGAGTTGGATTATTTTGTGCATGAGCATGCTTTGTGCGAATCTCTCTCGATTGGTGCTGGCTCTCGGATATGGGCATTTGCTCATGTCCTGCCAGGGGCTGTAGTGGGCAAGGAATGTAATGTTTGTGATAACGTTTTTATCGAGAACGACGTCGTAATCGGTGATCGGGTAACACTCAAGTGTGGTGTCCAGGTTTGGGATGGCATTACTTTGGAGGATGACGTATTTGTGGGTCCTAATGTTACCTTTACAAATGATCTGTTCCCACGAAGCAAAGTCTATCCAGGAGAGTTTCTGCGAACGATTGTCCGACGAGGTGCGTCTCTCGGTGCGAACTGCACTATATTGCCGGGTTTGACCATTGGGGAGCGGGCCATGGTTGGCGCTGGGGCTGTAGTTACGCGCTCGGTCCCGCCTGGGGCAGTCGTCGTAGGCAATCCTGCGAAAATTATCGGCCATGTGGACAGCGAGCGTTCCTCTCCATTGGTGGCTGATTCGTCATGTGAGCTTGGTGTGACCGCCACGCAAGTTGGTGGGGTAACGCTTCATTGCCAGAAAGTAATAAGTGATTCGCGGGGCTGTCTGACGGTTGGCGAGTTTGAGCGGAGTGTGCCTTTTACGGCGAAGCGTTATTTCCTCGTCTATGGTGTCCCGGCTGGTGAAACTCGCGGTGAGCATGCTCATTTGAAGTGCCATCAATACCTGGTGGTAGTCAAGGGCAGTGTTAATGTCATTGTCGATGATGGTCGTGTGCGGGATGAGTTTGTGCTCGATAAGCCAAACATGGGTATTTATCTGCCTCCTCTGACTTGGGGGGTTCAATACCAATACTCCAGTGATGCCGTGCTCCTGGTGTTCGCCTCCGATTACTATGATGCAGAAGATTACATCCACAGTTATGAAGATTTTGTCGAGCTTGTAAAGTAAGGATCCTTTATCCCTTCCCCTGGCTTCGCGGGAGTCGAGTGGCCGTTTGGGCCATTGGCATGCCTGCGCGGGGGCGGGGTAGCCGTTTCTGCTGCGGGCCATTCCCATTCGACGACGGTCACGAGAATGTCAAGGGGGTGTCACCCTGCTGTCAGTCAGGCGTGCTAGCAAAAGGTCAGCGTTGACGCTTGTATAAATGGCTACCGCTGCCATAATACGACCCTTTCCTTGCATGCAGGTACGGCCTGCATTCCACGTCGTGGCACGGATATGCCTTTAGCCAAGCCATGGGATGGGGCCTGCCGCGGTACTTTTCAGGCTCGAAGGCAGGTCTGTCGTGACTAGCATCAATAAGCTTCCCTCAGTAGGTATCCTTGAGTTTAACCTTTTCAGTGCGATTGCCGCGCTGTGGCGCGGTAGGCGACTGGTTCTCGCAACCACTGCGCTGGCAACCATGGCCGCATTGACCTATGCCTTTCTTGCCACACCCAGTTATAGGGTAACAAGTGTTCTGCGCCCAGTAGCCCAATTCGAGTTGGACTCGCTGAACCGGTCAGGGGTATACAAGCTCGAGCCCGAGCAAGCGTTGCAGCGTGTTGGTGCAGCGCTGGAATCTTACGACACCCGATTTGCTTACTTTCGAGCCCATCCCGAGCAGTTCAAGTCATTCGATGACCCCGCTTTAAGTGTTGAGCAACGCTTCGAATTATTCAATCGCAATTCTTTGCAGGTGCGTCGCGTCAGTGCTTCAACCGGGGAAGGAAGTAGTGATGCTGTCGTGCTTGAGCTTACTTATCGCGCAGGTGATGAGGGTGTCGCGATCATGGAAGGCTTGCTGGAACAAGCTTCTATGGTTGAACGTGAAAGAATTAGTAGTGATATAAGCGCTATTATTAATAATCAGCTGAAAACATTGGATTTGAGGCTAGAGAAGTCGCGGCTCACCTACGAGACACTCAAAGATCTCCAGATTGTTTCGTTGAATGAAAAAGACTCGGTAACACGAGCCCGGCTGCTTGACGAGATGCGTGCACGGCGTGCCGAGCTCAAAACATTGCGTGCCAATCGTATTGCTCAGTTGGATGAGGCGCTTCTCATCGCTCGACGCTTGGGCATCAAGCGGCCTTCGACACCTGCCTCGATTGCCGATAACCTGGCGAATAATGCCACCAGCGTAGTCGTGGCTGATGGTGTCAGTCGCGACCCTCTCTACTTCCTTGGCAGCGATGCCCTGGAGGCTGAGCGCGCAGCATTGGTCCAGCGTCGCTCCGACGATTTCGTTGACACTCGAATCCCGCAGATCGCGAAAGAGCTGCAGATGCTCGAGCGCAATCGCGAAATTGAGGCGCTTGAACAGCGCAAGCGTACTGATTTGTACGCACAGGATATCGCCGCTATCAGGGCAGAGCGATTTGAGTTGGAACAGCTCAGGTTGCAAGCCTCGATTCTCAAGCTTGTGAGTGTTGACCAGCGTGCGGTGAGCCCACAGGCACCGGTCTCACCGAACAAATGGCTTCTAGGCATCAGCGGCATGCTACTGGGGCTGTTATTAGGGATGGGTTTTGTGTTGCTGCGGCATCTGTTCATGAGTAATAGCTCGCAGTTCAAGGGGGCTGCCCTTGATCGGGTGGCGGCTACGGGCGCCGTCCTGCAGCGTGAGGATCTCAGCGGGGGGCGCTTGCGTTGAGAATTGCTTTACTGGCGCTATCGGCGTCATCACTCCGTAGGGGGGGGGTGGCATTTTGCCTTGTAACGCGAGTGTCATTAATGTGAGATAGTAAGCATTCCGCGCACCGTTCATGTCTTGCGTAGGGTTGCAGCGTTGCGTTGCGATCGTATGAAGACACAGGCTTTCAATGTGTCGTGGTTACAGGGTTGTCCCGGGTCTGCTTGCACAGTCGAACCGGGCCCAGGATTTCATGAGGAATATGATGGTCAGCTTTCTCAATCTGAAAAAAATAAACGAAACGCTTCAAGATGAACTGATGGAGGCCTGCAAGCGGGTTATTGAATCAGGTTGGTATATTGCGGGCAAAGAACTTTCTGAGTTTGAGGATGCTTGGGCTAAGTACTGTGGTGCAAAACATTGTATTGGTGTCGCTAATGGTCTAGATGCCTTGGTGTTGACGCTTCGTGCCTGGAAAGAGTTGGGTAAGCTTAATGCGGGTGATGAGGTAATTGTCCCGGCTAATACGTATATTGCAAGTATCCTCGCTATCTCGGAAAATCAGCTACAGCCCGTTTTGGTTGAGCCTGATCCTGACACATTCAATATTTCCGTGGATGGCATAAGGCGCTGCATTTCGTCGAAAACCAAGGTGATATTACCTGTTCACCTGTACGGACAATTGGCTGACATGCCTGCCATCATGCAATTGGCCAAGGAGCATGGGCTGCTTGTTCTGGAGGACTCCGCGCAGTCACACGGTGCCAGTATTGATGGGCGGCGATGTGGGAATTGGGGGGATGCTTCAGGGTTCAGCTTCTATCCAGGTAAGAACCTTGGCGCTTTGGGTGATGCCGGGGCTGTCACGACCAATGATGAAGAGCTCGCCTCGACGCTGCGAGCATTGCGTAATTATGGCTCTCACAAGAAGTATGAGAATCTGTACAGGGGAGTAAATAGCCGACTGGACGAAATTCAGGCGGCGATGCTTTCCGTTAAGCTTCGTGTGCTTGACGTCCATACGCGACAACGTCGGATTATTGCGGGTCGCTATATGGCTGGTATTGATAATCCCGCGATCACTCTTCCTGCCGTTGAGCGAGAGGAGCAGCATGTTTGGCATCTTTTCGTTGTGCGTACGGCTCAGAGGGAAGCATTGCAGCAGCATCTGAATGAGCAAGGGGTACAAACCCTGATTCATTACCCGATTCCACCTCATCAACAACAAGCGTATGCGGAGTGGCACGAGCACAGCTATCCCGTCAGTGAGCAGCTGCATCAAGAGGTGCTGAGTCTGCCTATGGATCCGACCATGATGGAAGCGGACGTCGAAAAGGTTATCGCCGCCTGCAACTCCTTCAAAGGTATGGTCCTCTAAGTCGATGACGCTTATAAAGACCAGTCTTCTCAATGGTATTTCCGTACTCGTCCGGATGTTGACCCTGCTCGGACTGAACAAGATTCTAGCAATCTATGTCGGTCCATCGGGCTACGCCGTGCTTGGGCAGTTTCAAAACGCAGTTCAAATGATCACCACATTTGCTAGTGGTGCAATTAATACTGGCGTAACCAAGTATACTGCCGAGTATGGAGATGATCTGCAGCGTCAGCGAGAAGTCTGGCGTACGGCCTTGATTATCACTGGAGCAGGCTCTGTGCTATCGAGCCTGCTCATTTTTGCCCTCAGTGATCATTTGGCTGTTTTGCTTATGAAGGATTCAGCCTATGCCAGTGTGTTTGTCTGGTTTGCCGCATTCCTTCTCCCTTTCACTCTCAATGCATTGTTGATTGCTATCCTCAATGGCAGAAAGGAGATCGCGCTTTACGTAGTCGCGAATATTGCCGGTAGTCTTTTTTCTCTCGTCGTCACTACGGTGTTGGCTATTCGATGGGGGCTGTATGGTGCCTTGGTTGCATTGGCGGTGTATCAGTCTCTGAGTTTTTTCGTCACGTTGGTCATCATTCTCAGAACCTCTTGGTTCACGCTGGCTAATTTTTTTGGTCGTTTCGACAAGTCTATCGCGCTGAATCTGCTTAAGTTTACCTCCATGGCCTTGGCATCGGCCATTTGTGTGCCACTCAGCCAGATAGCTATTCGTGAGTACATTGGTACTCACGCTGGATGGGAGGTTGCCGGGTATTGGGAGGCGATGTGGCGTCTTAGTGCGGCTTATCTGATGCTTGTAACGACCACGCTCAGCGTTTATTTTCTTCCGCGTTTCTCGGAATTGGCAGACCTGGCGGATATTCGTCGTGAAATAGTTGCGGGTTACAAGATAATTGTACCTGTCACGGTGCTCAGTGCATTGGTAATGTACGTGCTGCGCGACTTTATTATTGGTCTGCTATTTACTGAAGATTTTTTGCCTATTCGCGAAATGTTTGCCTGGCAGATGGTGGGCGACGTGCTGCGTATTTGTAGCTGGATGCTGGCTTACGTATTTATCGCGAAAGGTCGGTTTAGGATTTATATTGCTTCTGAAATTCTATTTGCCGTTCTGTTCTATGCTTTGACTCGTTTGCTCTTGCCGCCCCTAGGTATTTCGGGTTTGGCCATGGCGCACGCGTTGAATTATGCAGCATATTTTATTTTCATGTATATGGCGTTGAGGCGGTTTGGGGTGTTCAAATGAGTCTGGAGCTAGAACTACCTTGCGGTGGCGATCCGGCGAAGCTTGTGAAAGGTCTGGTCAGTGTCTGCATACCTGTTTATAACCATCAGCGCTACGTCGAGCAGTGCATACGCAGTATTTTGGAACAAGATTATTCGCGTATCGAGTTGATCGTAATCGATGACGGCTCTCCTGATGCGAGTAGTCAAGTAATTGAGCGACTTGTTTCCGAGTGCGAGGCGCGATTCGAACGCTTTGCATTCCGTAGACGTCCAAACAAGGGCCTTTCCAACACGCTTAACGAAGGGTTGGCATGGAGTCGCGGTGAATACTTTTGTGTGATTGCTTCGGATGACGCCATGTTGCCGGACAAGACAACGAAACTGTTGACGCACTTGGAGGCGGACACGACGTACGCTGGAGCCTTTGGCGGCATCATGATGATGGACGATGATGGAGCAATCGTAGGAAAGGTTAACCCTGGTGCTCGCGATTGTTGTTTTGCGGATATTTTCCTGGCTAAAGTCAAGCTTCTGGCCCCTGCCAATCTGCTGCGCACCGAAGTGGTCCGGCGTATGGGGGGATTCAATCCGCAAGTCAAGGTCGAGGACTGGGACTTGTGGCTTCGGATGACGCAGGCTGGAGAGCGATTGAGGATTGTCGGTGAGGTAGTTTCGCTCTACCGCAGGCACGACAGCAATACATCGAAAAACTATGCGTTGATGCAGGCTGAGATGGCAAAAATTGCCAGTACCTATCGCCTTCATCCGTTGTATGCCGCCAATCAATCGATGTTGCATTGTATGAAGTTTCGCGATCATGCCATGGTGGCAAAACTCCAAGCGGTCAAGATGCTACCTTCTGTGTGTTGGCGAGTAGGAGATGTGCGCATGTGGCAAGGAATTTTTAACTTGCTGTTCAAATGGTAAAGAACCGATGACAATAGCTGTAGGCGTGCAGGGTAATGAGCAGGCTGAGAAAAAAGGCTCTTTTCTGTTGGCGCTCATTGTACTTACGGTAATAATTGGCTTTCCGCGTATCTACGGTACCGAAATCCCAATGGCGGTGTTGCTCATGCCATTTTATCTGTTTGGGTTTCTTCGGTTGCTTTTTACCAATGGCGGGTTTGCGGTTGCCTTCATGTTGTTGTTTGGAAGTTGGCTTCTCGGTGGTGCGCTTGTCGCTACCACCGGTGCGCCGGGCGATCTGTTCTTCCATTTTGTCGTGTCCAGTAAGATTTTTCTTAATATTTTTTTTGGCTACGTTATCTATCGGGTTTCGAGTAAAAGGCCTTCGGTTTTACTGGCTTGGATTGCCTTGCAAAGTGTCTTGGTCATAGTTTCAGTTATTGATCGCGAGGTATACCTTGCGCTGTTGGGCTTTATATCACCGCGATCGGCAGAGGTGTTTCAACATATTTACGGGTTGCGCGCGCTCGGTTTTGGCTTGTTTCATGTTGATGGCGCCCTTACGTTAGTTATAACGACCTTCTACTATTTGCTGATTACTCGCCCTGGTTATTTTAAGGGTTTTTTGATTATTCTGATTTTTCCGATTGCGATGGCGATAGCGCGCAGTGCGATAATTCCTTTCGCGATTCTCGGCGCCAGTCGTCGTGGTCTGGGCCTGAAAATTCTGATGCTCGTGGCTCTGGTTGGAATGGTCGTGCTGAGTTTCTATGTGACATCGGGTGCTTTCTACCAGGCTACCGAGATCTTCAGAAATTTTGCGACAACCGGTGAGCTGCACAGTGATAGTGTTCAATCTCTGTCATTTATGTATCGATTGCCCGACCAGCTGTCTACATACTTGTATGGTGATGGTCGCTATTTTTCTGAGGATACATCCGTATTAGGGTTCTATAAGGGAACGGACGTTGGTTATCTGCGGCTTCTGTATTTTTCGGGTGTGGGATCCATTGCTTTATTTGTTCTTTTGAATAGTTTTTACCTTTTCCCGATTCTTTTTTCCGGGCGTTATGAAAAGAGTCGTGAGATCAAGATTTTTGCGCTGGCCTTGCTTTTGATATTTGTAATCATAAATTTCAAAGGACTGCAGGTCATGCCGATCTTCGCTGTGTCCTTGTATCTGTTCGCCGGGCAACAGCAACGCGATACGCTCCGCCAAGCAGGTTTACGCAAATCAGAGGAGGTCGAAACGTGAAGGTTGGAGTAACAGGGGCTAGTGGTTTCATCGGAAAACTGCTTTGCCAGGCGTTGTTGGCGCGTGGAGACGAAGTCGTGGTGCTCACCCGCCGCGCTGATTTCGACATGCCCGGTGTAAAAGTGCACTTGGGTGATCTGACGAGTGACGAACAGGCATTGTCAGGATTTGTCGAGGGATTGGACGTTTTATTTCACTGCGCTGGAGAGTTGAAAAGAACCGAGTTCATGCATGATTTGCATGTGAATGGTACGCGTGCATTGTTGGGGGCCGCAGTGCACTCCATACAGCGCTCTGAACGTGATCTTCATTGGATTCAGTTGAGTAGTGTGGGGGCATATGGACCAGGAAGTGGTGCCGCTCATTCGCTGCGCGTAGTAAACGAGCAGAGTATCCCTGCGCCAGTGGGAGACTATGAGGTCACCAAAACCATTGCAGATGAGGCACTGGCGGCGGTAGCGTCTGTAACCCCACGCTTGCATTACACAATCGTGAGGCCGTCGATAGTGCTACACGCGGCAATGCCTAACCAGTCATTTTTCCAGTTGGCCCGCGCAGTGCATCGTAGGTTGTTTTTCTATATCGGGCTTGCAGGTGCGATTTCGACATATATACATGCGAATGATGTGGTGAGGGCTTTACTGCTCTGTGCTGAAAAGTCCGAGTCGAAAAATCAGACTTTCATCATTTCCAATGATTGCGAGCAGGTGGCCTTGGTCGAGGCCATAGCCTCCATTCAAGGCGTTCGCCCGCCACGATTACGCCTTCCAGAAAAGTTTCTGAGGGCTATGGTAGCGCTGCTGCCCCCACGGTTGTCCCCGCTCACTCAAGAGCGAATTGATGCCCTGGTTAAGCGAACAACTTACGATACCAGCTTGGCGAAATCGCTACTTGGCTTTAGTCCTTCGGCCTCGATGCCCGAGCAGCTAGTCTCTATTTTGAGAAAACAGTGAGTCATTTTGGATACTGGTATGCAATCGCGTAAAAAAATTTGCATAGTGGCTACTGTCCCTGTTGTTTTGCATGTGTTCATGCGGGCGCATATCAAGCGCCTCTCTGCGAACTACGACGTGACATTGGTGGTCCCCGGTGCGCGTCACGAGGTTGAAGAGCTACTCGGGGCGCATGTCGACTTCATTCCCTATGCCATCGAACGCAAGATCTCCCTCAAGCGTGACGTGATCTCGCTGTACCGGCTTTGGCGAATCCTGATGCAGCGTCGTTATGACTGCGTGCTTTCCCTGATGCCCAAGTCAGGGCTTGTCGCCATGTTGGCGGGGTGGCTGTCGGCGACACGGTGCCGCGTGCACATCTTTACCGGGCAGGTCTGGTTCACCCGGCGTGGGCTGGGACGTCGTTTCCTGATGTTCCTTGACCGTCTCCTGGCTGGTGCCGCAACGCACCTGCTGACGGACAGTCATTCGCAAAGAGATTTCCTGGTTGAGTCGAAGATCGTCGCCAGAGACAAGATCAGGGTGCTTGGCAAAGGCTCCATCAGTGGCGTGGATATCGAGCGCTTCAAGCCGGATCCGCAGCGTGCCGCGCAAATGCGTAGTGAGATGAACATCGCCGAAAACGCCAAGGTTTTCCTGTTTCTTGGTCGGGTCAATACGGCCAAGGGGATTCTGGATCTTGCCCAAGCCTTTGCATCGCTTGGCGAAGGGTATGCCGATGCCCACCTGCTGGTTGTCGGACCTGACGACGAGGGTATCGATGAGTCGCTGGCGGCCATCCTGCAACCTTGCCAGGACCGTTTTCACCGTGTGGGCTTCACCCGTACACCTGAGCACTACATGGCAATGGCCGACGTGTTTTGCATGCCCAGCTACCGGGAGGGTTTTGGCCTGGCGGTGATCGAGGCCGCAGCGGTGGGGGTGCCCAGCATGGTCTCGCGAATCTACGGATTGACCGATGCCGTCGAGGAAGACGTCACCGGGCTGTTCCATGAAGCAGGCGACATTGCGCAGATCCGCGAGGTTCTCACCCGGCTTCATGGCGACTCGGTACTTCGTGATAGGCTCGCGCTGTCTGGTCTGCAGAGGGCTCGCCGGGACTTCTCGCAGGATCTGGTGGTTGGGGAAATGCAGGTGTTCATCAAGGCGATCATGGACCGCCAATGACGCCGCAAGTAGAAAGGACAAGGGGCGATGGTACGATGCGCATAGTGTTAACAGGCGGTTCCGGATTTGTTGGTCAAGGTGTGTTGAAGCGATTGGCGACGATGCCGGTAGAGGTGGTTGCGGCAGTGCGCCGGCAATCAACACCATTGCCCGCCGGGGTTGAGCCACACCTGTTCGATGACCTGGCAAGCGAATCTGCCTGGCCTCAGGCTGAGCGGCCATTTGATGTAGTGATTCATTGTGCCTCCAGGGTGCATGTGATGAACGAGGTCGCCGCCGACCCGCTGGCGGAATTTCGCAAGGTCAATGTCGAGGCAACGCTCGCCTTTGCCCGGCGCGCCGCCCAGGCTGGGGTAAAGCGCTTTGTCTTTATCAGCTCGATCAAGGTCAATGGCGAGGGAACGCCTTTGGGGCGGCCCTACCATGCAGATGATGATGCCTCGCCCTCGGACCCTTACGGGGTGTCCAAGCAGGAAGCGGAAGAGCAGTTGATGAAGCTGGGACGTGACCTGGGCATGGAGATCGTCGTCATCAGGCCTGTGCTGGTTTACGGACCTGGGGTGAAGGCCAACTTCCACAACATGATGCGTTGGCTCGACAAACAGATTCCGTTGCCTTTCGGTGCCATACATAACAAGCGCAGCCTCGTGGCCCTGGACAACCTCGTCGACCTGATCGTGTTGTGTTGCTCGCACCCGGCGGCAGCCAACCAAGTGTTTCTGGTGAGTGACGGCCATGACGTTTCCACCACGGAGCTGCTGCAGAAGATGTCGGTCGCCCTGGGCAAGCCGGCCAGGTTGATACCGGTTCCGAGTTCGCTACTGACCCTCGGGGCCAATCTGCTGGGTAAGCGGGCACTGTCACAACGTCTCTGCGGCTCGCTTCAGGTCGATATCTCCAAGACACGCCAGATGCTCGGTTGGGAGCCGCCCGTGTCACTGGAGGAAGCGCTCGGCGTCACTGCAAAACATTTCCTGGAAAACCCCATTCGATGAGTTACTGGATCCTTCCCATTGCTGTTCTGCTGGTTTCTTACTTGCTGACAGGGGCGTTGCGCCGTTATGCAATTGCCCGAAGCATCATCGATGTTCCCAATGCCCGCAGTTCTCACTCCGTTCCCACGCCACGCGGTGGTGGTGTGGCAATCGTGCTGGCGTTCCTCGCGGCATTGCCGGTTGCCTACGGCCTCGATCTCATCTCGACGGGGCTGCTGATCGGTTCTTTGGGTGGCTGCGGCCTGGTGGCGGTAATCGGATTTCTCGACGACCATGGCCATATTGCGGCCCGGTGGCGATTGCTGGGACATTTTTCCGCAGCCTGCTGGGTGTTGTTCTGGCTAGGTAATGCCCCAAAGCTGGTGGTCCTGGGCGCGACACTGGACATCAGCCTGGTTACCTACGTGCTGGCGGCTTTCTACATTGTGTGGATGCTTAATCTCTATAATTTCATGGACGGTATCGATGGCTTGGCTAGCCTTCAGGCGATAACGGTCTGTTTGGGTGCATGCGTCATCTATTTCGCTTGCGGCGCTTCATCAATGGTGTGGGCACCGGCCTTGCTTGCATTGGCCGTGGCTGGTTTCCTGTTCTGGAATTTCCCGCCGGCGCGTATTTTCATGGGCGACGCAGGCAGTGGTTTCCTGGGAATCCAGTTGGCGCTGCTGTCGTTGCATGCCGCGAACGGCGACCCCGTGCTGCTCTGGTCGTGGATCATCCTGATGGGTGTTTTCATTGTCGATGCCACCTTTACCCTGGCTCGTCGGCTGTTGCGTGGCGACAAGGTCTATGAAGCACACCGAAGCCATGCCTACCAGTATGCTTCGCGACAATTTGGCAAGCACCGTCCCGTCACGCTGGCCGTGACGGCCATCAATCTGCTCTGGCTGCTGCCTTGGGCGGCCGTCGTGGCATTGGGGCATGTGGATGCATTGGTTGGCGTGATCGTGGCTTATGCACCGCTCCTCGCGCTTGCGGTCAAGTTCAAGGCGGGGCAAAGGGAAATCGTCGACAAGTCGCCAGCATGAGTGTCCAAAGGGCCCCGGCGGCATTGATCATGCCAGCCACTACAGTTGCGAGTGCGGCTCAGGTTCAGGTAAGAGGAGAATGATTTTGAAAGGGGTTATGGATAGTTTTCGGTCCGCATTGCTAGGGTTGCCTCGGCGATACAAAAGGCTGTTGCAGGTGGCAACTGACGTCGTGCTGGTCTGGGGGAGCTTGTGGCTGGCATTTCTCGTTCGCCTGGGGGTCGAAGAGCTGTCCAATCCGATCAAGGAGCACCTGTGGCTCTTTATCGCCGCCCCGATTGTGGCGATTCCGTTGTTCATCCGCTTCGGCATGTACCGTGCGGTCATGCGATATTTCGGTAACGATGCGCTGATCGCCATTGCCAAGGCCGTCAGCCTTTCGTCGTTGATCCTTGCCCTGGTGGTCTACTGGTACAGCAACCATCAAGCGGTGGTGCCGCGTTCGATCATCTTCAACTACTGGTGGTTGAGCCTGGTGTTCCTGGGCGGTCTGCGCCTTGTGATGCGCCAATATTTCCTCGGCGACTGGTTCGCAGCGGCCAAGCATGTGCCCTTCACCAATCGTGATGACGGTTTGCCGAAGGTTGCGGTTTACGGGGCAGGCGCCGCCGGCAACCAGTTGGTTGCGGCATTGCGCATGGGCCGGTTGATGCGGCCGGTGGCTTTCATTGACGATGATGTAAGTATCAGTGACCGGGTGATCGCCGGGCTGCAAGTCTACAAACCCAAGCATATCCAGAGAATGCTGGAGCTGACCGGCGCCGAGGAAATCCTGCTGGCCATTCCTTCGGCGACCCGTGCGCGTCGCCGTGAGATACTTGGCTTCCTCGAAGGTTTCCCTTTGCATGTGCGTAGTGTGCCTGGCTTCATGGACCTGGCCCGTGGTCAGGTCAAGGTCGATGATATCCAGGAGGTCGACATTGCCGATCTGCTTGGACGTGACCCGGTGCCGGCCCAGGACGAGTTGCTGGAACGCTGTGTTGTCGGCCAGTCCGTTCTGGTAACCGGAGCCGGTGGGTCGATCGGGTCCGAGCTCTGCCGTCAGATACTGAGTCTTCGTCCGAAGAATCTGCTGTTGTTCGAACATAGCGAATTCAATCTCTACAGCATCCTCAGCGAGCTGGAGCAACGGGTTGCTCGTGAGTCGCTGCCTGTCAGGGTACTGCCGATCCTGGGCTCCATTCGCAATCCTGACCAGTTGCTTGATGTCATGCGTACCTGGCATATCGATACGGTCTACCATGCCGCTGCCTACAAGCATGTACCCATGGTCGAGCACAATATCGCCGAAGGTGTGTTGAACAACGTATTCGGCACGCTCAACACGGCACAGGCTGCGTTGCAGGCAGGCGTTTCGAACTTCGTATTGATTTCCACTGACAAGGCGGTACGTCCAACCAACGTCATGGGCAGTACCAAGCGTCTGGCGGAAATGATCCTGCAGGCCTTGAGCCGTGAATCTGCTCCTGTCCTGTTTGGTCGCAGCAGCAATCTATCCCATGTCAATCGGACAAGATTCACCATGGTCCGTTTCGGCAATGTACTGGGTTCCTCGGGTTCGGTGATTCCGCTTTTCCACAAGCAGATCAAGTCGGGTGGTCCGCTGACCGTAACCCATCCGAAGATCACCCGTTATTTCATGACCATTCCCGAGGCCGCGCAGTTGGTTATCCAGGCGGGGTCCATGGGGCTGGGAGGGGATGTGTTCGTGCTGGACATGGGCAAGCCGGTGAAGATCGTCGAGCTGGCGGAGAAGATGATTCACCTTTCTGGCCTCAGCGTTCGCTCGGAGCGAAATCCGAATGGTGACATCGCCGTTGAGTTCACCGGGTTGCGGCCTGGAGAAAAACTCTACGAAGAGTTGTTGATTGGCGATAATGTCGGCGCCACTCAGCACCCAATGATCATGAGCGCTGATGAGGACTTCCTTGAGTGGTCCGCACTCAAGGAACAGTTGGTTCGACTGCAGAATGCTGTGCGGGTGGACGATTATGTTTCTGTTCGGCAATTGCTGCGGGAAATGGTCAGCGGCTATTCTCCAGATAGCGAAATTGTAGATTGGATCTATCTTCAGAGGAGAATGGATCCGTGATTTAATGATCGCGGTGTATCACGCAATCCTATGCGTGATACACGCGTTCGTTTGGTTCTGAGTGAGGCCGGGTGTAAGCGGTGCTCGTAACTTCTAAAAGTTACTAATCTCAGGCTATGGGCCGATATCAGTCTTGCATCTCCTCAGTCAGGCAAAGGTAAGGTAAGCTTTTATGGGGTCAAAACTTTCTGCTCTGACTTCGCTGCGGTTTTTTGGCGCGCTTTTGGTTTTTGTTAGTCACCTGAATTTTTTAAGGCAAAGCGATTCCTTGGTGGTGTCGGATTTTTATAGCGGCTACCTGTACGAAGGCTACATTGGTGTTACCTTTTTCTTTGTGCTTTCGGGCTTTATTCTTGCTTACGCTAACCATGGTAGAGTATTTAGTTACAGCGAGTATCTGTTTTCCAGGCTGGCGCGGATCTATCCATTGCATCTACTGACTTTGCTGCTGTCCATTCCTGTGTTGGTGGCAGTTGGCGGCGGGTCATCCAGTGTTTCGAAATACGTATCGGCGCTATTGTTGAATGTCAGTCTGTTTCAAGCCTTGATCGCCAAGGCATCGGTGTATTTCTCTTTTAATGCCCCCTCGTGGAGTTTGTCGGTAGAGTTTTTTTTCTATTTATTGTTTCCTTTTTTAATTTCATTCAGCACTCGCGTACTTGTTAGTGTTGTTGTTTTTGTTGTTTTGTTAAAGGTTGTTCTGGCTTTGTTGGTCGGCGGGGCGTTGGAGCATTTTTTGTTTTACATTTTTCCTCCGCTGCGCCTTGCCGATTTCCTGGTAGGAATCTTGCTGTTCAGGCTTTATGTGGGAGGGCCGGTGTACACGTTCAGGCAGGCGTCATTCTGTCAGGCGTTGTCATTGTTTGTACTGGTGGCTTTCTTCTCTCTAGGTCAATATATCCCACAATCCCATAGGTTCGACATCTATTACCTTCTGCCCATGGCTTGCCTTGTTTTTTCCTTTGCGCACCAGCAAGGGGTTCTTGCGCAAGCGATAAGCTCACGCCTACTGGTTTTGTTGGGGGAGGCGAGTTTCGCATTTTATCTCGTGCATCAGTTGGTAATTATTGTTGGTCAGGAAGTCAGGCTGAGACTTAATAGCGATCATGCTGTTTTGACGGATGCAGGCTTTGCAGTCGTCTATTTTTCGATCTCCTTGGCGCTCAGTATTTTTCTTTTCAAGTATTATGAAACTCCCGCTAGAATGAAGATGATTTCCTTGTGGCGTCGAAGGCGCGAGGGCGGTGCGACAGTGTGATATGGATACTGTCGCAAGTTTGCTTTTTTCAAGGGTACTTGAAAAATGAATCACGACCAGGTGGCAGTAATAAAGTCTTGATTTTTTGGGTGGATTCAATTGGGCGATAAGGGCAGAAGCAGCGCTCACTTGCAGTTAAAGACTTGCAGAATATTGATTGGATTTGACATTCTCAAGTGCGGTAGCGGTATCATGCGTGAAAAATGCAGATGGTCCTAGCAATCCTGAGGCTTGCTTTTGCTTCTGTCTGATGTAAAATCTACCCCCATTTTTCCTCGGTCACTGGCGGGTAGTTATGTTGAGAGATAAAAGCAGGATTGACTTTCTCGACTTCATGAGGGTATTTGCCTTTCTCAGCGTACTCATAGGTCACCTGTTCAACAAGCATCTGGCTGAGATTGCAATGGATACCTCCCTGCATCTCACTGTTCGTCAGGTCGCGCAGCTGATATATGATATCTGTTTCGCAGGCGCCGCCGGCGTCGTTGTGTTCTTCATGACATCGGGGTATATCATTACTCATGTTTTGCAGCATGAGCGTACAGGCGAATTCGTCATTCGTCGAATTTTTAGGATTTATCCACTTTACATTGTTGCAATTCTGTCGGAGGTTGTAGTAACGCATACAGTTATGAGCGTTCCTTTACCTTCTTTGACTGAGTTGATTTCAAGGCTTCTACTGGTTGGGGATTTTTTCAATACACCCAATGCACTGGGTGGCGTGGAATGGACGCTGAGGATAGAAATTCTATTCTATGGCTTCATGGCTGTTCTGAAAGCGACTGGGCTCATTGAACGCCCCAAGCTCCTGCCATTGGTGCTTGGTGTCATGACCCTGATACTATTCTTTGGTGGCGCGTTCCCACACGCGGGTGCTTGGACTGATGGCTACCTAAACATTTTTGGACCGTTTTTGTTTGTGGGGGTGATGGTCTATCTTGTTGAAAAGAAATTGGCAAATCCCTATCTCTGTTTCGCCTTGATTTTTTTGATCGCAGTGGTTTCGATCGAGAAAACTGTGCTACTGAAACCAGCGCTTAAGGAAAGCAATTATGTAGTGATGGCAACCTTGCTTTTCTTGGCGGGTTGGGCTCTGAGAGGACGGATCGTTAGCAACGCGATTATAAAGACGTTGTCCGAGATGACCTATGCCATTTATCTGTTTCATCTTTGGTCGTGGGGTTACCTGGAGATTTTGGTCGTCAAGATCGGGTTGACTGCCATTCCCTATCAGCTGCAGCAGATCATATTGCTCTTCGTCCTGTGTTACGTGGCTACAAAAACCGTTGAAAAGTACGGGGTGGCAGCGGGGCGATCTTTCATTGAGCGAATTAGAAATTCAAAGGCTTTCCTGCGGCCAGCGTGAGATAAATATAATCGTCACCGGGGCAGCTCATGGGATATCTTGAATTGCGGATGTCCCTAGGCTTTGTACGAAAAGTGCCTGCGCGACGATCATGCTGCGTTGAAAACAGGCTCGGAATGCTCATTTACAACCCGTAAACTTCGCTTCCTCGCCTGTTTTCGCCTTGCCTGATCGACGCTCGGCTACTTTTCGTACAAACCCTAGCTTTTCACCGCTTGATTCTATTGCGAGCATGTTACAAGTCATTTGTTTTACAGGGCTTAGATGGTCTCGCTGAATTGCTCGCTTTGATTAAAGTTTTTCCATTCGGTATGATCTGGTAATGATTTTCTGAATGTTGGCCTGTTGAATCTTCGACTTGAGCGTCTAGGGTTCAGGGGCAGCCACGGAACGCTGCTTCTGAAACCCATGACCAAGGAGTATTTCATCATGCGAAATGTACTTAATTATCTATTGTTTCCGCTCTTTACTTTTCTGTCATTCTCGCTCTCGGCCGCGCCGTCTGCTTCGTTGCCCCCTGGCACCGAGCAGGTCGCGCTTCAAGCTGTCGCGTCATCGCAACAAGCGGGGGCGGTCGACCTCAACCAGGCCGATGCATCTACCCTGCAGAGCCAATTGAGTGGCATCGGCAAGGCAAAGGCCGAGGCTATCGTGGCCTATCGCGAGGCGCACGGCCCTTTCCAATCGGTCGACGAGCTATTGGAGATCAAGGGTATCGGCAATGCGCTGCTGGAACGCAACCGTGAAAAGCTGAGGGTGGATTAACCTCGGCTAGCCGGCCGATCCTGTATCGGTCGGCTTTCTACCGCATGTCAGCGGTCTGCCGCATCCTTCGCATCCGCCTCGGCGTTGCGCTCATGCACCTTTTTCAACTGCTCCTCGGTCAGCGGCAACTTCTTCGCCGTATCCCGCAGCAGCATCAACCCGCCGACAATCGACCCGAGAGCAACAAGCAGTATCAACCAGGCATACCAAGGCATCAAGATTCTCCTGAAAGCGTACAGGGCACCGCTTACATGGCATTCGAGCCATTGCCGCAGCCGTTGGTTCAATTATAGGAGCCGCCCCCGCCCGGGCCAAATCTCATGACCCGCGGCCCCCAAACCCCGCGCCACTTCGTTTACAATGCGCGCCGTTTACGACTTGCCAAGAGACCCTGCCCATGTCCGCCTGCCAGACGCCCCTGATCGTCGCCCTGGATTTCCCCACCCGTGACGCCGCCCTGAAGCTGGCCGACCAGCTCGACCCCGCCCTGTGCCGGGTCAAGGTGGGCAAGGAACTGTTTACCAGCAGCGCCTCAGGGATAGTCGAAACCCTGTGCGGCAAGGGCTTCGAAGTGTTCCTCGACCTCAAGTTCCACGATATCCCCAACACCACCGCCATGGCGGTCAAGGCCGCGGCCGAGATGGGTGTGTGGATGGTCAACGTGCACTGCTCCGGTGGCCTGCGCATGATGTCGGCCTGCCGTGAGGAGCTGGACAAGCGCAGCGGCCCGCAGCCGCTGCTGATCGGCGTGACCGTGCTGACCAGCATGGAGCGCGAGGACCTGGCCGGCATCGGCCTGGATGTCGATCCGCAGGAGCAGGTGCTGCGCCTGGCGGCGCTGGCGCAAAAAGCCGGCATGGACGGCCTGGTGTGCTCGGCACTGGAAGCGCCGGCACTGAAGGCGGCGCACCCGACGCTGCAACTGGTGACCCCGGGTATTCGCCCGGCGGGCAGTGCCCAGGATGACCAGCGCCGGATTCTGACGCCGCGTCAGGCACTGGACGCCGGTTCCGATTACCTGGTGATCGGGCGTCCGATCAGCCAGGCGGCAGATCCGGCCAAGGCGCTGGCTGCCGTGGTGGCTGAAATCCGCGGTTGAATCAGGGATCGTGGGAGCGGGCTTGCCCCGCGATGGCGCCAGTCCAGGCAATCGCCATCGCGGGGCAAGCCCGCTCCCACAAAGCGCCTGGCTGCTGATCTCAGACCTTTAGCACCAGCTTGCCGAAATTCTCCCCGCTGAACAGCTTGAGCAGCGTCTCGGGGAAGGTCTCCAGGCCCTCCACCACATCCTCCTTGCTCTTCACCTTGCCGCTGGCCAGCCAGCCGGCCATTTCCTGCGCGGCCTTGTCGTACTCCTTGACGTAGTCCATCACCACGAAGCCTTCCATGCGCGCACGGTTGACCAGCAGCGACAGGTAGTTGGCCGGGCCCTTGACCGCTTCCTTGTTGTTGTACTGGCTGATGGCGCCACAGATCACCACCCGGGCCTTGAAGTTCAGGCGCGAAAGCACGGCATCAAGGATCTCGCCGCCGACGTTGTCGAAGTACACATCCACGCCATTGGCGCATTCACGCTTGAGGCCGGCCAGCACGTCCTCGGCCTTGTAGTCGATGACCCCGTCGAAGCCCAGCTCATCCAGCAGGTACTGGCACTTCTGCGCGCCACCGGCGATGCCCACCACGCGGCAGCCCTTGAGCTTGGCGATCTGCCCGGCAATGCTGCCTACCGCGCCGGCGGCGCCCGAGATCACCACGGTGTCACCGGCCTTGGGCTGGCCGACATCGAGCAGCGCGAAGTAGGCGGTCATGCCGGTCATGCCCAGGGCGGACAGGTAGCGGGGCAGGGTCGCCAGGCGCGGGTCGATCCGGTGCAGGCCCTGGGTTTCGCCGGTGAAGTAGTCCTGCACGCCGAGGGCGCCGCTGACATGGTCGCCGGGCTTGTAGTCCGGGTGATTGGAGCTGACCACCTCGCCGACGCCGAGGGCGCGCATGACCTGGCCCAGGCCCACGGGTGGGATATACGACTTGCCTTCGTTCATCCAGCCGCGCATGGCCGGATCCAGCGACAGGTAGAGGTTCTTCACCAGCACCTGGCCTTCCCCCGGCTCGCTGGCGGGCACCTGCTCGTAGGTGAAGTCGTCACGGCGCACGGCGCCGACCGGGCGGCGGGTCAGCAGGAAGCGGCGGTTGGTGTGGGGCATGGCGAGTTCTCCTGAACGAGTGTGAGGGGCTGATGATCGGCGGGTTGAATGGGCCGCGTCACGCAAGATCACCGCGAACGATAGTAGTCCAACCGTGCCCTTGATGATGCTGCCCAGCCCGGCGGTGCCCTGACTAGACTCAGCCACGACTTCCCATCCTTTTGCAGGAGCCAGTGATGAGCATGACTTTCT
Source organism: Pseudomonas sp. RtIB026 (assembly GCF_016861355.2). Lineage (NCBI taxonomy): Bacteria > Pseudomonadati > Pseudomonadota > Gammaproteobacteria > Pseudomonadales > Pseudomonadaceae > Pseudomonas > Pseudomonas sp. RtIB026. The sequence goes on from NZ_AP023348.2 coordinate 2,305,154, forward strand.
CCGGCCAGGTTGCCCTGGTCACCGGTGGCGCGGCGGGTATCGGCCGGGCGACGGCCCAGGCATTCGCCACCGAGGGGCTCAAGGTGGTGGTGGCCGACCGTGACGCGAGCGGGGGCGAAGCCACCGTGGCGCTGATCCGCCAGGCTGGCGGCGAGGCGCTGTTCGTCGCCTGCGACGTCACCCGTGACAGTGACGTGCGCCAGCTGCACGAGCAGGTCATCAAGGCCTATGGCCGCCTCGACTACGCCTTCAACAACGCCGGTATCGAGATCGAGAAGGGGCGGCTGGCGGAGGGCAGCGAGGCGGAGTTCGATGCGATCATGGGGGTCAACGTCAAGGGTGTGTGGCTGTGCATGAAGTACCAACTGCCCTTGCTGCTGGCCCAGGGCGGCGGCGCCATCGTCAACACGGCCTCGGTGGCCGGCCTGTCGGCGGCACCGAAGATGAGCATCTATGCGGCATCCAAGCATGCGGTGATCGGCCTGACCAAGTCGGCGGCCATCGAGTATGCGAAGAAGGGCATTCGGGTCAACGCGGTGTGCCCGGCGGTGATCGATACCGACATGTTCCGCCGCGCCTACGAGGCCGATCCGCGCAAGGCCGAGTTTGCCGCGGCGATGCATCCGGTCGGGCGCATCGGCAAGGTCGAGGAGATCGCTAGCGCGGTGCTGTACCTGTGCAGCGATGGCGCGGCGTTCACGACGGGGCACAGCCTTACCGTCGATGGCGGCGCGCTGGCGATCTGACCGGCCCTATAGGTATCAACTCGGCCCCTGTGGGAGCGGGTTCACCCGCGAAGAGGCCCGCGAAGACGTCCTCAAAACCAATGCCACGGCGGCACAGCCCACCAGCAGGACGCCGCCGAACACTTCCAGCGCCATGCGCGATCCCAGCCGATCGCTGAGCAATCCGGTAAAGATCACCGGCAGGCTGAACCCCAGGTAGGCGAGCAGGAAGAACCCGGCACTGGCCCGGATCTTCTCGCTCCCGGCCAGCTCGTTCACCGCCGCCAATCCGCCCAGGTAGATAAAGCCATAGCAGGCGCTGCTCGCAGCCACGGCGCCCAGCAGCACACCCAGCAGATTGCCGCTGTCAGCCCCCCAGGCCAGCAGCGCGTAGCTGCACGGCAGGATCAGCAGCCCCAGCAAGGTCGCCTGGGCACTGGCCAGGCGCCGGGCCAGCGGCTGGAACAGCAGGCCGCAGCTGATCACGCAGAAGGTCGAGAACCCCGACCAGGCGCTCAGCCCGTGCTGACGCAGGATCCCCGGCAGCAGGGCGATCACCAGCCCGACACAGGCCCAGGCCAGCAGGATCGCCAGGCCATAAGCCAGGCTGCCGGCGGGGTAGCAGGGCAGGCGCAGCATGGCGCGGCGCTGCGCCGGGCGAGGGTCGGGCAGGCGCCAGACCAGCAGCAGGGCGACGGCGGCCAATGCCAGTTGCAGGTGGAAGCTGCCGGGGGTGAGGGTCGGCCCGCGCAGCAGGAACAGGCTGGTCAGCGCCGCGCCCAGGCCGAAGCCGAGCGACGTGCTTGCGGTGACCCAGGTGGCGGCGCGGCCACTGGCGTCCGGGGCCATCAGCTCGCTCATGTAGGCGGTGGCGGTGGCCGAGGCGAGGCCTGTGCCCAGCCCCAGGAACAGGCGCGCCAGGCCCAGCATCTGCAGGCTCGGCGCCAGCAGCATGAGCAGCGTCGCGACCATCGACAGGGCCAGCGCGACCAGGATCATCGGGCGACGACCCACCCGGTCGGCCAAGCCGCCAAGGGCCAGCAGCACCGGCAGCACGCCGAGCACATAGCCGGAAAAGGCCACGGCGGTTGCCGTTGCGCCTTGCCCGGACAGGTCGGCGTAGGTGATGTATAGCGGGGCCTGCAGGTTCACCGCCAGGGTGATCAGGCACAGGGCGAAAGCCAGCAGGGCTGGGGCGTGACAAGTGGGCATCGGGGCGGATCCGCAAGGCAGTGGCTGTGGTTGGCAGCATCGGCCTTTGCACAGGTGCTCGCCAAGGCACACTCACGGGGCATTTATGCTTAACTGTTTGCCTGAAAGCAGCGAACACTTGCCATGCATTTTCATCTTGATCGTGACCCTCCCACCCCCTTGGTCCAGCAGCTGACCGAGCACCTGCAGGCCTGGATCGAACAGCAGCGCCTGCGCCCCGGCGCGCGCCTGCCGTCGATCCGCGCGCTGGCCAAGGCGCAGTCGGTAAGCGCCTCGTGCGTGATCGAGGCCTACGACCGCCTGGCGGCCAACGGCTGGCTGGAGGCGCGACATGGCGCGGGCTTCTTCGTCGCCGAGCGCAAGCCGGGCTTGCGGCCCGACCCCGGCGAGCCCTGGGGCGAGGCAATCGACGGCAGTTGGCGGCAGTTTCGCGAAGGGCATGAACAATTGCTCAAGCTCGGCTGCGGCTGGCTACCGGTGGCCTGGCGCGCCGAAGCCGAGCTGGCCCAGGCCATCCGCCAGGTCAGCCGCGGCGCGCCCGAGGCGCTGTTCGACTACTGCCCGCCCCAGGGCCTGGCCAGCCTGCGCCTGCAACTGCACAAGGGGCTGGCGCGGCTGGATATTGCCGCCGAGCCGGGGCGGATCCTCACCACCCAGGGCGCCAGCCATGCCCTCGACCTGCTGGTGCGGACCTTGCTGAAACCGGGCGACACGGTGCTGGTGGAGCGCCCCGGCTACTACAACCTGTACAACTTGTTGCGCGTGCACGGTGTACACATGCTCGAGGTGCCGCGCACCGCCATTGGCCCGGACCTGGTGGTGTTCGAGCAGTTGCTGGCCGAGCACCAGCCCCGTTGCCTGTTCATCAACAGCCTGTACCAGAACCCGACCGGTACCTGCCTGACGCCCAAGGTCGCCTACCGCCTGCTGGAGCTGGCCCGCGAGCATGACCTGCGGATCGTCGAGGATGACCTGTACGCGGACTTCCAGGACGGCCCGGCCACGCGCCTGGCGACCCTCGACAGCGAGCAGCGGGTAATCTATCTGGGCAGTTTCTCCAAGACCCTCAGCAGTTCGTTGCGGGTCGGCTATCTGGTGGCCGACCCACCGTTGATCGCCCGCCTGGCCGAACTGAAGATGGTGGCCGGCATTGGCACTTCGCGCTTCGCCGAGCAGGTGGTCGGGCAGATGCTCGCCAATGGCGGCTACCGCAAGAGCGTGCAGCGCTTGCGGCTGCGCCTGGGGCAGCACCGGGCCAGGACGCTGGGGCAACTGGAGGCCTGTGGCTGGGAGGTGTTCTGTGAGCCGGTCGGCGGCATGTTCGTCTGGGCCCGGGTGCCCGGACGCGACTTTGCCGAGCTGGAGCGATTGGCGCTGGAGCATGCGGTGTTGCTCACCCCGGGCAGCGCTTTCGATCCGCAGGGGCGGGCCAGTGACTGGCTACGGATCAATGTCGCCTATGGGCAGGATTCCCGGGCCCAGGCGTTCTTCCGGCATGCAGGGCGACCTTTGGCGGTCTGAAAGCGACACGCTCATAGCTAAATGACACCATTCGCGCACGCGGCCCTTGTGACTAGGTCGGCGCCATTGTCACTCTTGTCGCCGGCGGAGGGCCAAAAAGCGAGGAGGGCGGTGATGACGGCGACCAAGCACGGTGTATTGGCCAACCTGGGCATGGCGCGCAAGCTGGGCCTGGGTTTTGCCCTGGTGTTGCTGCTCACTCTGGTGGTGGCCGCCATCGGCGTATACGCCCTGGCCAACGTCGGCCAGCGCTTCGAGGGGCTGCGGCAGATGGCCCAGTTCAACACCGACCTGTTGAAGCTGCGCCAACATGAGCAGGCCTTCGCCCTGCGTTCGGATATCAAGGAGGCCGATGCCCTACGCATGGGCCTTCAAGGGCTGGTGGAGCGGGCCCGCGCCGCGCCTGCGCTGACTTCCGCCGAGGCCGACCTCAGTGCCTACGGGCAGGCCTTCGACCAGTTCGTCCAGGCGGTGCAGGCCAAGGAGCTGGCGCTGGACATGGCCAGCTGGTCGGTATCGAGCGTGGCCAACAACCTCGATGTGCTGCAGGCCGGCCTGGCCGACGACGGCACCTACACCCTCAAGCAGTCCCAGGGCCAGCAAGGCGGCGAGTTCCTTGAGCAGGCCGGACAGGTGGCGCAGGTGTCGCGGCTGATGCTGCAGGCCATGGACGAGGCCCGGGTGCGCCTGGAGCAGAGCCGCAAGGGCGGCGAAGCTGTTGCCGAGGGGCGCATCGCCCAGACGGTGGAGGCCGCCGGCCTGGTGGACCAGCTCAAGTCGGCGGTGACCGATGCCGGTTACCAGAGCGTGCTGGGCGAAGTGGCCGGGCATATCGCCAGTTTCTCCGAGAAGCTCAACGAGTACACCGACCTGCTGGACCAGGAGCGGGGTATCAAGGATCAGTTGCAGGCCCGGGCCGAGCAGGTCACCACGCGGGTCGACCAGGCCTACCTCGCCCAGGAGCAGGCCATGCAGGCGGAGCTTGCGCGCAACACCGTGGCCATCGCCGCGGCCACGGCCCTGGCACTGCTGGTGGGCGTGCTGGCGGCCTGGTTGATCACCCGGGCCGTGGTCGCGCCGCTCAAGCGGGTGATCAGCCGTGCCCGGCGCATAGCCGCGGGCGAGCTGGGGATCGAGGCCGAGCCGCCGCGTGCCGACGAGGTCGGTCAGCTGCTGCAGGCCATGCAGCAGATGGCCGAGGGGCTGTCCGGCATCGTCAGTGGCCTGCAGCAGGGCATCGATCAGCTGGCCGGCAGCGCCCAGGCCTTGTCGGCGGTCACCGAGCAGACCAACCGCGAAGTCGGTAGCCAGAAGGATGAGACCGAGCAGGTGGCCACTGCCATGCAGCAGATGACCGCCACCGTCCATGACGTGGCGCGCAACGCCGAGCAGGCGGCCCAGGCGGCACAGGATGCCGACGACAAGGTCGAGTCGGGGCAGCAGGTGGTGCGCCAGAGCATGCAGCGCATCGAGCAGCTGGCGCTGGCAGCCGAGACCGCCAGCAGCGGTATCGACAGCCTCAGCGCCGAGATCCATACCATCGGTGACGTGCTCGAGGTGATCAAGAGCGTGGCCGAACAGACCAACCTGCTGGCGCTCAACGCGGCGATCGAGGCGGCCCGCGCCGGCGAGCAGGGGCGTGGCTTCGCCGTGGTGGCCGACGAGGTACGCGCCTTGGCCCGGCGCACCCGGCAGTCCACCGAGGAAATCGAACGGCTGGTCGCCAGCCTGCGCGGCAACGCCCAGCAGTCGGTGACGCAGATCCGTGGCAGCACCGAGCTGGTGCGCCTGGCGGTGGCCGACACGCTGAAGACCGAGAGCGCCCTGGGCAGCATCGCTGCGGCGGTGTCGTTGATCCAGCAGATGAACCAGCAGATCGCCGCGGCAGCCGAGCAGCAAAGCTCGGTCGCCGAGGAGATCAGCCGCAGCGTCACGCAGATCCGTGGCAGTGCCGACCAGGCGGCGCTGGCGATGGAGGACAATGCCCGCTCAAGCGTCGAGTTGGCGCAGTTGGGGATCGACCTCAAGAGCATGGTTGGCCACTTCAGGCTGTGAGGGGCCCTTGTAGGAGCGGCCTTGTGCCGCGAAAGGGCCGCATAGCGGCCCCGGCGATCTTTGCGTCAATATGAATCCCCGGGGCCGTTGCACGGCCCTTTCGCGGCACAAGGCCGCTCCTACAGCGGACGTGCGCTGGGCTTCAGGATCAGCAAGGTCAGCACCCCCGCCACGATTCCCCAGAACGCCGAGCCGATCGAGAACAGGGTGAAGCCCGACGCCGTGACCATGAAGGTGATCAGCGCCGCCTCGCGCTCGCGTGCCTCGCCCATGGCCACGCTCAGGCCGTTCATGATCGAACCGAACAGCGCCAGAGCGGCGATCGACAGCACCAGCTCCTTGGGCAGGGCGCCGAACAGCGCCGCCAGGGTCGCGCCGAAGGTGCCGGCGATACCGTAGAAGATCCCGCACCAGACCGCTGCCGTGTAGCGCTTGGCCGGGTCTTCATGGGCATGCGGCCCGGTGCAGATCGCCGCGCTGATCGCCGCCAGGTTGATCCCGTGGGAGCCGAACGGCGCCAGCAGCAGCGAGGCGAACCCTGTGGCCGAGATCAGCGGCGAGGCCGGCACCTGGTAGCCGTCGGCGCGCAGCACGGCGACGCCGGGCATGTTCTGCGAAGTCATGGCCACCACGAACAGCGGGATGCCGATGCTGATGGTCGCCGCCAGCGAGAAGCTCGGCGTGGTCCACACCGGGGTGGCGATCTCCAGCTGGAAGCCGCTGAAGTCCAGCAGCCCCAGGGCGCCGGACAATGCCGTGCCGACCAGCAACGCGGCCAGCACGCAGTAGCGCGGTGACAGGCGCTTGACCAGCAGGTAGCTGAAGAACATCCCCAGCACCAACACCGTGCGGTGCTGGGCGGCGACGAAGATCTCGCTGCCGATCTTGAACAGGATCCCGGCCAGCAGGGCCGAGGCGAGCGAGGCGGGGATGCGTCGCACCAGGCGCTCGAAGCTGCCGGTCAGGCCGCATATCAGTACCAGCACGGCGCAGGTGATGTACGCACCGATCGCCTCGCCGTAACTGACGCCGCCGAGGCTGGTGATCAGCAGCGCCGCGCCGGGTGTCGACCAGGCCACGGTGACCGGGGTACGGTAGCGCAGCGACAGGCCGATGCTGCACACCGCCATGCCGATCGACAGGGCCCAGATCCACGACGAGATCTGCGCGCTGGTCAGGCCGGCGGCCTGGCCGGCCTGGAACATCAGCACCAGCGAGCTGGTATAGCCGGTGAGCATGGCGATGAAGCCGGCGACGACTGCCGACGGGGAGCTGTCCGCCAGCGGCCGCAGGCGCGCGGAGGTGGCATCGGTCATGGGGAATTCCTTGTACAGGTGTAAGCAGTTTTTTCAGGCTACCGTGCAATGGCGTGATCCTTGCCATACAGCAGGCATTGCATTTAGCCGTACAGTCGCCAACTATGGGGTATTACTGCGCAACTGCGTGAAAGGGGAGGGGCGATGTACAAGGTGTATGGGGATTACCAGTCGGGCAACTGCTACAAGGTCAAGCTGATGCTGAGCCTGCTCGACCGCCCGTATGAGTGGCACCCGGTGGATATTCTCAAGGGCGAAACCGAAACGCCCGAGTTCCTGGCCATGAACCCCAACGGCAAGGTGCCGGTGCTCAAGCTCGAGGACGGCACCTGCCTGTGGGAGTCCAACGCGATTCTCAACTACCTGGCCGATGGCAGCGAGTTCCTGCCCAGCGAACCACGCCTGCGTACCCAGGTGCTGCAATGGCAGTTCTTCGAGCAGTACAGCCACGAGCCGTACATTGCCGTGGCGCGTTTCATCCAGTTCTACCTGGGGCTGCCGCAGGACCGGCTGGAGGAATACAAGGGGCTGCACAAGGGCGGCTACAAGGCGCTAAAGGTGATGAACAAGCAGCTGGAAATGACGCCCTACCTGGTCGGTGAGCAATATTCGATTGCCGATGTGGCGTTGTATGCCTATACCCATGTGGCGCACCAGGGCGGTTTCGACCTGGCGGGTTACCCGGCCGTGCAGGCCTGGCTGGCGCGGGTGGCCAGCCATCCACGGCATGTGCCGATGGTGGATTGACTCGCTGCTGCCCCACCCCTGTAGGAGCGGCCTTGTGCCGCGAAAGGGCTGCGCAGCAGCCCCTCGGTCTCAGCGTCGACGCATCAATCGCCGGGGCCGCTTTGCGGCCCTTTCGCGGCACAAGGCCGCTCCTACAGTGTGGGGCGTGCGTGCGGGTCAGACCGCCGTGAAGCGTTTGTCCAGATAGGCAATGATGTCCTTGGATTCATACATCCAGGTCACCTTGCCGTCCTCCTCGATCCGCAGGCACGGCACTTTCACCCGGCCGCCGCCTTCGAGCAGCGCCTGGCGGTGCTGGGCGTCGTTCTTGGCATCGCGCAGTGCCACCGGCACGTTCAGGCGGTGCAGGGTGCGGCGGGTCTTCACGCAGAACGGGCAGGCATGGAACTGGTACAGCGCCAGACCCTTGGCCTGCTGCTCGACCTGGGCCTGGGCCGCGGCATCGCGCTGCTTTTTCGCCGGGCGGCTGATCCAGTCGCCGAACACGATTAGCTGGCCGAGGCCGACCCGCAGGGCTTTGACGATCATGGGCAACTCCTGAAATGAAAAAGCCGACCCATGGGGTCGGCTCGGGATACAGGCCGATCACTTGATCAGGCTGAGGAACTCGCTGCGGGTGGAGGCGTTGTCGCGGAACTCGCCGAGCATCACCGAGGTGAGCATGGTCGAGTTCTGCTTTTCGACACCGCGCATCATCATGCACATGTGCTTGGCTTCGATGACCACCGCCACGCCCGCGGCGCCAGTTACCTGCTGCACGGCCTCGGCGATCTGGCGGCTGAGGTTTTCCTGGATCTGCAGGCGACGGGCGTACATGTCGACGATCCGCGCCACCTTGGACAGGCCCAGCACCTTGCCCTTGGGCAGGTAAGCCACGTGGGCCTTGCCGATGAACGGCAGCATGTGGTGTTCGCACATCGAGTACAGCTCGATATCCCGGACTAGCACCATTTCGCTGTTGTCGGAGGTGAACAGCGCGCCGTTGGTGACTTCTTCCAGGGTTTGCTCATAACCGCGGCAAAGGTACTTCATGGCCTTTGCGGCCCGCTTGGGCGTGTCGAGCAGGCCCTCGCGGGAGACGTCCTCGCCGATCTGGCTGAGAATCGCGGTGTAGTTCTGTTCCAGGGACATGGATCTACCTGTGGGATTTTTCGCAAAGACGAAGGGTACGGCGGCGACGGCGGCGCTGCAAGCGCGATGTCACTCGTCGTGCCCTTCGAGCATGGTTCGCTTGAGCATCACGTACACCGCGCCGGTGCCGCCGTGGCGGGCCTGGCACGAGGCAAAACCGAGCACTTGCGGGTGCTGGCGCAGCCAGGTGTTGACGTGGCTCTTGATCATCGGGCGCTTGCCGTCCAGGCGCGCGGCCTTGCCGTGGGTGACGCGCACGCAGCGCACTTCGAGCTTGATCGCCTCGGCGATGAAGGCCCACAGCGTCTCGCGGGCCTTCTCGACGCTCATGCCGTGCAGGTCGAGGCTGCCCTCGAAGGCAATCTGGCCGAGCTTGAGCTTGCGGATCTGGGTTTCCTGGACGCCGTCGCGGCGCCACATCAGTTCATCCTCGGCGCCGACGTCGATGACGAACTGGTCGGACAGGCCGTCGATCACCAACGCCTGGTCGCTGCGGATGGTCGCCGCCTGGCGCAGGCCGGCCAGCTGCTTGCGGTCGGCCTTGGGTTTGCCGACTTCGGCGCGGTCGTGCTTGATCGGCTTGACGCCCTGCACTTGGCTGCGGAAGAGGGAAAAATCGTCGTCTTGCATGGTGCCTCCACGTGGGCGGCATAGTTTACGCGACTGCGCGTCGGCGTGAAGCCCTGAGCTGCGCGCGGTTTGTGTAGGAGCGGCCTCGTGCCGCGAAAGGGCCGCAAAGCGGCCCCGGCGATCCATGCATCGAAGCGAAAATCCTGGGGCTGCTTTGCAGCCCTTTCCGGCCGGTCCGACGCCTCGGCAAGGCCGCTCCTACAGGGGGGCGGTATAAATCTGTCAGTCGTGCTTCTTCATCAGGTGCGGCGACAGGTTCAGCTCGCGGCCACGGCGCAGGCGGATGCGGCTGCGTCGCCAGACGCGCACGCCGATCCACAACAGCAACAACCCGACCACGACGAGAATCGCCGACAGCGGGCGGTTGGCATTGAGCTCGGCGAGCGCTGCGTAATTGCCCAGCAGGCCGGCGAAACCGGCCATGGCGAGCAAAATGCCCAGGGTGGCCAGCAGCACCGAGAAAGCGGCGGAAACCCGCGCGCCCCAGTTGCTTGGCTCGCGCTGGCGCAGGCGCTTGGCATCGAAACTGCCTTTGAGCTTCATTCGAATTCCTCAGGATCTGGTAGAGCTGATCCGGATTTCGACCTGCGGGTCACCTCGGGGTTCCGCCCGTCCGCCGGGCGGTCGTGGCTCAGACCAGGCTGGCGGTGGGGGCGACGCAGGCGAAGTTGTCGGCCATCACGGCCATCTCGCACTGGTGGATCTGCGCGGCGGGGATCACGGTGTCCTTCAGGGCCAGGTCGCGGGTCGCCGAGGCGTCTTCCACCAGGGTGCAGCGATAACCATAGTCCTTGGCGCGGCGCACGGTGGTGCTGACGCTGGAGTGGCTCATGAAACCGCAGACGATCAGGTCCAGCGGGCCGAAGGCTTGCAGCGTCTCGTGCAGCTTGGTGTTCTTGAAGGCGTTGGGCATGCGCTTGTCGATGATGGTTTCACCGGCCAGTGGCTCCAGGCCCGGGATGAACTCGCCGGCCGGCCCCTGGGGGTCGAAGCGACCGCCGACGGTGCCGAGGTGGCGCACGTGGATGATCGGGCGACCGGCCTTGCGGGCGGCATCGAGCAACCTGGCAATGTTCGCCACGGCCTCGTCCATGCCCGACAGCGCCAGCGGACCGCTCAGGTATTCCTTCTGCGCGTCGATGACGATCAGGCTGGCTTGGCCCAGCTTCGCCGGCGGGTAGTCGCGGCCAGTGAGGCGGAACATCGTGGTTGGAACGGACATCAAGGGCTCCTTGGGTAGGGCTTTTGTACGCCTATTCTCCCTTGCCTTGACGCCAATGTGAATGGTTGACAGCGCAGACAGCGTGGTTGCTGGCTTGTGGCTATCGGTTTGGCTATCAGAGGAAACAAATGTGCGGTGTGGGCTGTTAGACTTTTGTCCTGTCTGAAAAGGAGTACCCCGTGATCACATCCCGCCTGCGCACCCTGCGCGACCATATCCGCTGGGCGGTCAGCCGCTTCCATGAGCATGAACTGTTCTTCGGCCACGGTGCCGACAACGCCTGGGACGAAGCTCGCCTGCTGGTGCTCGGCGCGGTGCACCTGCCCTGGGAGGTAGCCGACAGCTACCTGGACTGCGCGCTCGAGGATGACGAAACGGTACGCCTGCAGCACCTGCTCAAGCGCCGTATCGAAGAACGCGTGCCCACCGCCTACCTGCTGGGCGAGGCCTGGTTCTGCGGCATGTCGTTCATCGTCGACGAGCGGGTGCTGGTGCCGCGCTCGCCCATCGGCGAGTTGATCGAGAAACGCTTCGAGCCGTGGCTGGCCGGCGAGCCTGCGCGCATCCTCGACCTGTGCACCGGCTCAGGCTGCATCGGCATTGTCGCCGCCGAGGTGTTCCAGGATGCCGAGGTAGTGCTGGCCGACCTGTCCTTCGACGCGCTGGAGGTGGCCAACCAGAACATCGAGCGCCATGGCCTCGATGAGCGGGTGTACACCGTGCAGGGCGATGGTTTCGCTGGCCTGCCGGGGCAGCGCTTCGACCTGATCCTGTCCAACCCGCCGTATGTCGACGCCGAGGATTTCGGCGACATGCCGGCCGAGTACCATCACGAGCCCGAGCTGGGCCTGGCCTGCGGCAACGATGGCCTGGACCTGGTGCGGCGCATGCTGGCCGAGGCGGCCGACCACTTGACCGACAAGGGCCTGATGATCGTCGAGGTGGGCAACAGCCAGGTGCATGTCGAGTCGCTCTATCCCGAGGTGGACTTCGCCTGGCTGGAGTTCGAGCGCGGTGGCCACGGGGTGTTCATGCTGACCGCCGAGCAGTGCCGGCAGCATCAGGAGCTGTTCAAGGCGCGGGTCTGAAGGATTCACACCGCCCCCTGCTGTAGGAGCGGCCTTGCCGAGGCGTCGGACCGGCCGGAAAGGGCTGCGTAGCGGCCCCAGGATATCAGTGTTGATGCAAAGATCGCCGGGGCCGCTTTGCGGCCCTTTCGCGGCACGAGGCCGCTCCTACACGGATCGCGTAGGGCAGGTCAGCGGGTGGCGATCCAGATCAGCAACCCGGCCTGGAACACCGCGAACGCCACCAGGCAGGTGATGGTGAAGCGCAGGCCGCTGTCCTCGCGACGGTACTTGGCCACCCGCTCGTCACGCTCGCGCAGCTGGGCTTCCTTCTCCATCAGGTTCTGCTCGGCCTGCTGCAGCATGCCGGCGGCCTCGAGGTTGTCCACGCGCTGCACCTTCTCGGTGTTCCAGCCGCCCTTGAGCTGGCCCACCGGCGTCTCCACCACGCGCCCCTTGAGCAACTGGCCGTCGGTGTACTCTACCGACAGGCCGACGCTGCCCAACACATGGTCGCGGCGCAGGCGGGTGTCTTCGTTCAGGGCGTCCTTGTTCGGCAGGCTCATGCCCTCGACCCGGTAGTGCGAGCAACGCTGCTGCAGCCACTGCACCGCCTGCGCCAGCAGGTAGCGGCCAAGGCCACGGTTCAGCGGTTCCAGCTGCAGACCGGCCGGGTCGCCGATACGCACCGTGCGCGCTTCGTGGTCGACGCGGATATCCAGCTGGTTCTGTTCCTTGCGCACCTTCTGCCCCGGCAGGCGGATTTCCATGCGCAGCAGGCTGTGGGCCTTGTCGTGGCGCTCGGCGTAGCCGAACTGGACGAAACGCAGCGGGCGGGCGCCGCTGTTGCGGTCGGTCGGCAGCGGCGCCAGGCGCAGCAACTGGAAATGCTCGGCGGCAAGGTCTGCCCAGGGCAGCGGGGCGCTTTCCGGGGCTTGTTCTTCGGTCGCCTCGGCGGCGGGGGCATCGGTCATCAGGGAATCCTCAGGTGCACGGCGGCCGGGTGCCGGTACCTGCAAGGACATCGCAGATGTGGGCTTGCCCGCGATCGGGGCGCGCATGCCCCTGGATCACTGCCTTCTTAGCCGCGTTATCGGCAGGCCGGGCCAATACCTGAGGGCGCTTTCAGGCCTGCGGCAGCCCGTGGATGAACAGGACGATGCGCTCCCCCAACTCACGGGCCAGCGGTAGTTCGGGATTGCGGTAGCTCTCACGCTGCTGGCCCATCTCCCGGGGGCTGATGCGCAGCATGTGGTTCATGCCGTCGATCAGCGCCAGCTGGGCGTCGGGTTTGGCGGCCTTGAGGCGCTCGGCGTCGGCCACCTCCACCTGGATGTCGTTGCGGCCCTGGACGATCAGCGCGGGCACCGTGAGCCGGGCGAATGCGGCCGCCGGGTCCTGGTGCAGCAGGGTGATCAGGTACGGCTGCACGCTGGGGCGAAATACCTGGCGCAGCGGGGCGGGCACGTCGAGGCTGGTCTGCCCGGCCTGCAACCGGTCGATCAGTGCCACGCCACCGGCCAGTTGCGCCGGAGGCAGGCGCTGGGCCAGTTGTTCACGCAGCACGTCGGCCACCGGCCGGCCGCTGCCGGCCAGGGTGATCACCGCGCTGGCGCCGGCCTGCTCGGCGGCCAGGCTGGCGATCAGCGCGCCTTCGCTGTGGCCGACCAGGATCAGCGGACCGAAGCGCGGGTCCTGGCGCAACGCGCGCCCCCAGGCCACCACGTCGGCGACATAGCGTTCGACGCTGAGGTCGCGTTCGTCGGGGGTGGCCGGCTGGCTGGCGGCCACGCCGCGCTTGTCGAAGCGCACGCTGGCGATGTGCTCGCCGGCCAGCAGCAGGGCCAGGCGCTTGAGGTTGTCGATGCGTCCGGAGGCAGGGTTGTTGCCATCGCGGTCGGTAGGGCCGGAGCCGGCGATGATCAGCACCACCGGTGGCGGGGTGGTTTGCTGGGGCAGCAGCAGGCTGCCGTGCAGCACGCCCTGGCCGGTGTCCAGGTCGATGGGGCGTTGCAGTACGGTGGGCGCGGCCTGGGCGAGGCTGGCGCAGAACAGCAGGAGCAGGGCGGCGAGGCGCGACTTCATGGAGGGGTACTACATGGCTAGGTGTCATTGAGACATTGCAGCGCGATGAAGGTTCGCATGGCTCGCTTGCCGTGCCGGCCTCTTCGCGGGTAAACCCGCTCCCACAGTGAGATGGGCCGGCCTGTGGGAGCAACTGTCTTGCTCAATTTTTAGAATCTGGCGCGATCCCTGTGGGAGCGGGTTTACCCGCGAAGAGGCCGGCATGGGCAACCCATCCTGTAGCGTTTTCCGTATACTGCCGCTTTCGATCACCTCAGGCAGATTCGCGGAGCGTCCATGTCCGGCAATACCTACGGCAAGCTGTTCACTGTCACCACCGCTGGCGAGAGCCATGGCCCGGCGTTGGTCGCCATTGTCGACGGCTGCCCGCCAGGCCTGGAAATCTCCCTCGCCGACCTGCAGCACGACCTCGATCGGCGCAAGCCCGGCACCAGCCGGCACACCACCCAGCGCCAGGAGCCGGATGAAGTGGAGATCCTCTCCGGCGTGTTCGAAGGGCGTACCACCGGCTGCTCGATCGGCCTCTTGATCCGCAACACCGACCAGAAGTCCAAGGACTATTCGGCGATCAAGGACCTGTTCCGCCCGGCCCACGCCGACTACACCTACCACCACAAGTACGGCATCCGCGACTACCGCGGCGGTGGCCGCAGCTCGGCGCGCGAGACCGCCATGCGCGTGGCGGCCGGCGCCATCGCCAAGAAGTACCTGGCCACCCAGGGCATCCGCGTGCGCGGCTACATGAGCCAGCTCGGCCCGATCGAGATCCCGTTCAAGACCTGGGACTCGGTCGAGCACAACGCCTTCTTCAGCCCCGACCCGGACAAGGTGCCGGAGCTCGAGGCTTACATGGACCAGCTGCGCCGCGACCAGGACTCGGTGGGGGCGAAGATCACCGTGGTCGCCGAAGGCGTGATGCCGGGCCTGGGCGAGCCGATCTTCGACCGCCTCGACGCCGAGCTTGCCCATGCGCTGATGAGCATCAACGCGGTCAAGGGCGTGGAAATCGGCGCCGGCTTTGCCAGCGTCGCCCAGCGTGGCACCGAGCACCGTGACGAACTGACCCCCGAGGGCTTCCTCAGCAACAATGCCGGCGGCATCCTCGGCGGTATCTCTTCGGGCCAGCCGATCGTCGCTCACCTGGCGCTCAAGCCGACCTCGAGCATCACCACCCCGGGCCGTTCGATCGACGTCGACGGCAACCCGGTCGAGGTGATCACCAAGGGCCGTCACGACCCGTGCGTCGGCATCCGCGCCACGCCGATCGCCGAGGCGATGATGGCCATCGCCTTGATGGACCACCTGCTGCGCCACCGGGCGCAGAATGCCGACGTGAAAGTGGGCACCCCGGTACTGGGCCAGCTCTGACTTAGCCAGGGTCGGCCTCTTCGCGGGTAAACCCGCTCCCACAGGGATCTCCAATGCTGCGAGATCCCTGTGGGAGCGGGTTTACCCGCGAAGAGGCCGGTGCAGGCTCATACAAGGCCCATCCCATGCCCCCGATCCCTTACTGGCGCCTCTCCAGCTTCTACCTCTTCTACTTCGCCCTGCTCGGCTCCACCGCGCCGTTCCTGGCCCTGTACTTCGACCACCTGGGCTTCTCCCCGGCACGCATCGGCGAGCTGGTGGCCATCCCCATGCTGATGCGCTGCGTCGCACCCAACCTGTGGGGCTGGCTGGGCGACCGCAGTGGCCAGCGCCTGCTGATCGTGCGTCTGGGCGCGCTGTCGACCCTGGCGACCTTTTCGCTGATCTTCTTCGGCAACAGCTATGCCTGGCTGGCGATGGTCATGGCCCTGCACGCGTTCTTCTGGCACGCGGTGCTGCCGCAGTTCGAGGTGATCACCCTGGCCCACCTGCATGGCCAGACCGCGCGCTACAGCCAGGTGCGACTGTGGGGCTCGATCGGCTTCATCCTCGCCGTGGTCGGTCTTGGGCGCCTGTTCGAATGGCTGAGCCTGGACATCTACCCGGTGGCACTGGTGGCGATCATGGCCGGGATCGTCGCCGCCAGCCTCTGGGTGCCCAACGCGCAACCGGTGGAACAGGCCGAGCGGCGCGGGGCAGGGGGCTTTCTCGCGCAGGTGCGGGCGCCCGGCGTGCTGGCCTTCTATGTGTGCGTGGCCCTCATGCAGCTCAGCCACGGGCCGTACTACACCTTCCTCACCCTGCACCTGGAGCACCTGGGCTACAGCCGTGGTGCCATCGGTCTGCTGTGGGCGCTGGGGGTGGTGGCCGAGGTGCTGGTGTTCATGGGCATGAGCCGGATTTTCGCCCGTTTTTCCGTGCGCAAGGTGCTGCTGGCGAGTTTCCTGCTGGCCGCCGTGCGCTGGCTGTTGCTGGGCAACCTGGCCGATATCCCGGCGGTGCTGGTGTTCGCCCAGGTGCTGCACGCGGCCACGTTCGGCTGCTTCCACGCCGCGGCCATCGCCTTCGTCCAGGCCAGTTTCGGCGCCCGTCAGCAGGGTCAGGGCCAGGCGTTGTACGCGGCGCTCTCGGGCACCGGCGGTGCCCTGGGCGCCTTGTATTCGGGTTACAGCTGGAAACTGCTGGGGCCGCACTTCACCTTTGGTATGGCCAGCGTCGCGGCGCTCGCGGCAGCCGTTATCATTGCCTTCCGACTCAAAGACAGCAGGAACCACCCCTGATGAGCATACTCAGCGTATTCGACCCGTCCAGCCCGGCACTGCCGCACAAGGTGCTGACCCACCACGACGACATCGCCGCGACCCTGGCCGAGCAGGGCGTGCGCTTCGGCCGCTGGCAGTCCGGCGCGCGCCTGCGCCCGGGCAGCAGCCAGGATGAGGTGGTCGCTGCGTGCCGTGGGCCGCTCGACCAACTCATGACCGCCCATGGCAGCCGGGTGTTCGGCGTGCTCAGCCGCGATGGCGTCGACCCGGGCCAGGCCGACCTGCGCGACGAGCACGTGCATGACGGCGAGGAAGTGTTCGCGCTGATCAGCGGGCGCGGGCAGGTCAGCCTGCGTTTGGGAGACGCGGTGTACGCCGTGTTGTGCGAGAAGGACGATGTGCTGGTGGTGCCCGCCGGTACACGGCGCTGGCTGGACCTGGGCGACACCCCGTTCTGCCTGGCCCTGCGCCTGTTCGCCAGCGAGCAGGCGGTGCAGCCGCGTTTCACCGGTGATGGAACAGCCCGGCAATTTGCCGGGCTCGACGAACTCTGAAAGGGTCGGGTCGCGCAATCAGCGGTAGGTCGGCAGGGCGAAGCGTTGCTGGCTCTGCAGCATCGAGATCACCGGCAGCTCGCTCGGCTGCCCGGCCAGGTCGCGGCGGATGGCGCTGATCGCCCAGGACAGTTGCTCGGCGCTGTGCAGCTGCGCATAGGTCAGCACGCGGCGGGTGACGATGCCGTCGCTGGCGCGCAGCGTCAGCAGGACACCGCCGTCCGGACGCGGCTGGGTGGTGACCTGGTAGGCGGCGAAGACCGAGGCGAATTTTTCCTGGATGAGGTCCATATCAACTCCTGACTGTTGTACTGGCAGACTTGAGTTGATGATTGCAGCGACCGTGCCAGCCTTTGCTCAAGTAAAAAGCCTTTAAAATCAATTACTTAAATTTGTTTTTATAAGGTTGCGCATTGCAATCTGCATGCCCGTGCATTTTGCACAGTGCATTTTGCACGGTCATAGCCTGGCTCTCTGCCGCCGATAGAATCTGAACCTTGGACCGCTCGCCGCTGCCTGATGGACACTTGGGCCATTGCCAGATGCCAGGAGGTTCCCGATGTCCGATCACCAGCCCGCCACCATGACCGCCGAAGAAACCGCGGCCTTCGCCGAGGAGGTCTTCGAGCGCGCCCGCCGCGGCGACGCGAACATGCTCGGTCGCCTGCTCGACGGTGGCCTGCCCGCCGACCTGCGCAACCACAAGGGCGACACCTTGCTGATGCTGGCCAGTTACCACGGCCACCACGACGCCGTGCGAGTGCTGCTGGCCCATGGCGCCGACGCACTGATCGCCAATGACAACGGCCAGTTGCCCATGGCCGGCGCCGCTTTCAAGGGCGACCTGGCGATGATCCGCCTGCTGCTCGAGCACGGCGTGCCGGTGGATGCCGCCGCCGCGGACGGCCGCACCGCGCTGATGCTGGCGGCGATGTTCAACCGCCTGGAGATCATCGACTACCTGCTGGCCCAGGGGGCCGATCCGGCACGGCGTGACGCGGCCGGCGCCACCGCGCTGACGGCTGCGCGCACCATGGGCGCGGCGGACGCCGCCGCACGCCTGGAGGCGAAGGCCGGCTAACCCTTCGGGGGCGTTTGCGGCTATCCTTGGCGCCTTTCACGCCAACCCGCAGGGCCCCCCATGAAAGACCAGTTGCTCGAACTCATCCGCCTCATCGGCGCCGGCTGCATGCGCGATGAGGAGATCGAGCGCATCGCCGCCGAGGCCGCCCAGGCCTACGCCGACCCCGCCGCCTTCCTCGCCGCCAACCCGGACATCAACTACGACGACAGCTTCCCGTTCCCGCTGGGCGAATGGGTGGTGGTCGGCAGCCTGCCCGATACCGTGCTGTTCCAGGCCGACAGCTACCAGGACCTGTTCAAGCAGATCAGCGACTCGTTCGACAAGAGCGTGCCGTTCACCCTCAAGTCCAAGCAGCTGGCGCGCACCGAGGCGCTGACCGCGCTCAACCGCATCCAGGTGCAGATGGGCGCGCTGAACAAGGAAGCCGGGGGCTACGTGCTGCTGAACTTCAGCCAGCTGCTCGATGACGAGCTGCAGATGGTGATGGTGGGGCAGAATGACCTGGCCCGTGTGCTGGAGTTGGGCGAGGCCGTAGGCATCAAGGTGGAGCCGGCGCTGGAGGCGCTGAAGGTGGCGGTGCACGTCTAAGCAACGATTCCCCCTGTAGGAGCGGCCTTGTGCCGCGAAAGGGCTGCGAAGCAGCCCCGGGATTTCAGCGTCAATACAATGATCGCGGGGCCGCTTTGCGGCCCTTTCGCGGCACAAGGCCGCTCCTACAGGGATTGCGCATTGGCCTTTCAGCCCAACGCGGTATCAAGAAACATCATCACCGCGAACCCGCCCATCAGCCCCAGCGTCGCCGCAGTCTGGTGCCCATTGCGATGGGTCTCCGGAATCACCTCGTGGGATACCACGAAGATCATCGCTCCCGCCGCCAGGCCCATGCTGATCGGGTAGGCCAGGGCGAAGCCGGTGGAAATGCCCAGGCCGATCACCGCGCCCAGCGGCTCCATCAGGCCCGAACCGATCGCCACCATCATCGCCTTGAAGTTCGACAGCCCCGTGGCGCGCAGGGCCAGGGCCACGGCCAGTCCCTCGGGTATGTCCTGGATGGCGATGGCGCTGGTCAGTGGCAGGCCGATGTTCATGTCGCCGTTGGCGAAGCTCACACCGATGGCCATGCCCTCGGGCAGGTTGTGCAGGGTGATGGCCAGCACGAACAGCCACACCCGGCTGACCCGCTCGGCCTGCGGGCCACAAGGGCCGGTGCTTTCATGCTCGTGCGGGGTGAAGCGGTCCAGGCCGAGCATCAGTAGCACCCCGAGGCCCATGCCCAGGACCACGGTGAAGGCCGCCGCCGGGCCGTTGCCGGTGATTTCGCGGGCGGCGTCCAGGCCCGGCAGGATCAGCGAGAACGAACTGGCGGCGAGCATCATGCCGGCGGCAAAGCCCAGCATCACATCCTGGGTGCGGGCGTTGACGTCGCGCAGGATCACCGCGAGCACCGCGCCCAGGGCGGTGGCGCCGAAGCCCGACAGCCCACCGAGCAGGGCCAGGTGCAGGTTGTCGGCGTGGTCACCGTTGACCGCGTTCCACAGGCTCGCCAGCAACAGCGCGGCGACGGCCAGCAGGCTCAGGGCCAGGCCGGCGCTGAGCCAGGGCGTGGCCAGGGCCTGTTGCCGCCAGGCGCTGAACATTGAGTCGGGGACGGCACTTTGGGTGTGGGCAGGGGGCATGCGAACCTCGGGGCAGTGAATGACAGCAGTCTATCCACTGACCCGTACGCCCGGCCAAGGATTCCCTTCTATCGGGGCCATAGCCAGCTATGCTCTTGAACACATTTACCGTGCGGGAGCGGCGCCATGGGGTCCACCTTCAACAGCCTGGTCGGTCTGATCATCCTGGCCCTGGATATCTGGGCCATTCTCAATGTGCTCAAGAGCGGCGCCGAGGTCGGCAGCAAGGTGCTGTGGATCCTGCTGATCCTGCTGCTGCCGGTGCTGGGGCTGATCATCTGGGCAATCGCCGGGCCGCGGGGCAATGTGCGGATCTGACTATGGGGACATGGCACCGGCTTTGCCTGTTGATTCAGTTGAGTCAACCGGAACGGCGTGGGAGCGGGCTGCCCCGCGATGCGGTTTATGGCACCGGCATCGCCGGTGATCGCGGGGCAAGCCCGCTCCTACAGGTTATGTAAGCGATAGTTGCTCTCGACAAAATTTTCACACTCGATTTTTGAAAATCCGCGCCGCACAATGCGGCCTTGGTCTCACCTCGCCCTCGAGGGCCCGACCACCAGGCTGTTGGCGACTTCGCCTTCCCGCAAACCGCAATCCTAGGACCTCTCCATTCATGGCTAACACGGACGCCTTGAAGCAACAGAGCGTGCGAGGCTCGTTCTCGCCGACCCTGAAATCCCACCTGGCCTACACGTTGCTCAGTGGCCTGGTGATCATGCTGATGCTCAGCCTGGTGCGCCTGGCGCTGCTGGTCTACAACAGCGACATGATCGGCGACACGCCGAACTCGACCGTCGCCGAGGGCTTCCTCAACGGCCTGCGCTTCGACCTGCGGGTGGTGGTGTACATCAGCATCCCGTTGCTGCTGGCGCTGCTCAGCCCCTGGCTGATGGCCCGCCGTGGCTTCTTCCGCTTCTGGCTGACCATTGCCTCGAGCGTGGTGATGTTCCTCGGCCTGATGGAGATGGACTTCTACCGCGAGTTCCACCAGCGCCTGAACGGCCTGGTGTTCCAGTACATCAAGGAAGACCCCAAGACCGTCATGAGCATGCTCTGGTACGGTTTCCCGGTGGTCCGCTACCTGCTGGCCTGGCTGGTCGGCACCTGGCTGCTGAGCCTGCTGTTCAAGGGCATCGATCGCCTGACCCGTGGCGAGCAAAACGTCCAGCCCGCCAGCAGCCGCAAGCTCGCGCCGTGGTATGGCCGCCTGGCAGTGTTCATGGTCGTACTGCTGGTGGCCGTGGTCGCCGCCCGTGGCACCCTGCGCCAGGGCCCGCCGATGCGCTGGGGCGACGCCTTCACCACCGATTCGAACTTCGTCAACCAGCTGGGCCTGAACGGCACGCTGACCCTGATCGACGCCGCCAAGAGCCGCTTCGGCGAGGACCGCGCCAACATCTGGAAGCCGGTACTCGAGCAGCCGCTGGCCACCCAGACCGTGCGCGAGCAGCTGCTGACCGCCAACGACACCCTGGTCGATGCCGACGAGGCCGCGATCCGTCGCGACTTCGTGCCGCCCGTGGCGAACACGCTGCCGGTCAAGAACGTGGTGGTCATCCTCATGGAAAGCTTCGCCGGCCACTCGGTGGGCGCCCTGGGCAGTCCGAACAACATCACCCCGTACTTCGACAAGCTGGCCAAGGAAGGTCTGCTGTTCGACCGCTTCTTCTCCAACGGCACCCACACCCACCAGGGCATGTTCGCCACCATGGCCTGCTTCCCCAACCTGCCGGGCTTCGAGTACCTGATGCAGACCCCGGAAGGCGGCCACAAACTGTCCGGCCTGCCGGCACTGCTCAGTGCCCGCGACTATGACGATGTCTACGTCTACAACGGCGACTTCGCCTGGGACAACCAGTCCGGGTTCTTCGGCAACCAGGGCATGACCACCTTCATCGGCCGCAACGACTTCGTCGACCCGGTGTTCTCCGACCCGACCTGGGGCGTGTCCGACCAGGACATGTTCAATCGCGGCAACGAAGAGCTGGCCAAGCACGACGGCAAGAAGCCGATCTACGCGCTGCTGCAGACCCTCTCCAACCACACGCCGTATGCCTTGCCCAAGGACCTGCCGGTGGAGAAGGTCACCGGCCAAGGGCGCCTGGACGAGCACCTGACCGCCATGCGCTATTCCGACTGGGCGCTGGGCCAGTTCTTCGAGAAGGCCCGCAAGGAGCCGTACTTCAAGGACACCCTGTTCGTCATCGTCGGCGACCATGGCTTCGGCAACCACCAGCAGGTCACCGAGCTGGACCTGGGCCGCTTCAACGTGCCGCTGTTGCTGATTGCCCCGGGCATCCAGGAGAAGTTCGGCGCGGTCAACCACACCGTGGGTACCCAGGTGGACATCGTGCCGACCATCATGGGCCGCCTGGGTGGCCAGGCCCGCCACCAGTGCTGGGGCCGCGACCTGCTCAACCTGCCTGAGGGCGACCAGGGCGTGGGCATGATCAAACCGTCGGGCAGCGAGCAGATCGTCGGCCTGGTGCAGGGCGATCGCATCCTCATCGAGTCCAAGGACATGACCCCGCGGATGTACCGTTACCAGCTGGGCCGTGAGTTCAAGGCCGAACTGATCGAAAGCCCCGACCAGCCGGAAATGCTCAAGAAGCTCGAGGCCTATATCCAGACCGCGACCAAGAGCCTGCTGGACAACACCGCCGGTGTCGTCCACGGCACGCCGAAGTAAGGCCGCCGCCTGCCCCATGAAGCCCGCCCTGAACCGGCGGGCTTTTTTCATGCGGTTTCATGTATGCGGCTGAACATTCATCCCTGCACCATGGTCAAGTGAGTACGCCGTTCCATTCACCGTTGCGCCAGCGAGGGCTGATCGATGAAAGCATGGGAAGTCAGCTTTGCAGACCAGAAAGGCGAGCCGCAAACGCTGTTGCTCAATGCCGAGCAGCGCCCCAGCGAGGAAGATGCCGCACGCGCCATCCGTTCGCGCCTGTTCCCGCTCATGGACGAACTGGACCTCAACGACTTCCAGGACCGCAGCTTTTCCCCCACGGCGCGCTGGCTCAAGGAACAGAGCGGCGTGACCATCACCACCATTCGCGAAGCGCCCTGAACCGGGTGTCTCTGGCGTAGCGCTGTCTCAGGCGCTACGCTCAAGTCAGGCGCCGGCCTTCTCTGCGGGCCGCCGCCGTTTTCATCGCGTCTTGCAATCCGCTCGTATTGTCAGGCATTCCTTGTGTGCCAGGCAGGTGCGTTGTGCACGGAAAGTCTATCCATTGCTTTGCAGGAGGACGTTTCATGAGCAGCCAGAACGACGACATCAGCAGCAGTGTCCTGCGCCAGATGAAAGCTGGCGGTTTCGATTTCACCCGCATCCATCCCATCGAGTTCTACGCCGTGTTTCCCAGCGAGGCAGGTGCCCGCCGGGCGGCGGGGCAGTTTCGTGGCGAATCGCTCAACGCCCAGGTGAGCGAGCGCGACGACGGCGCCTGGCACCTGGAGTTGAGCAAGGTGATGTACGCCACCCATGGCGGCATCGGCGCCTTCGAGCAGGCCTTTGAACAGGTCGTCTCGCCCTACGGCGGCGAAGTCGAGGGCTGGGGCGTCAAGCAGGAAAGGCCGATTGCCTAGGCCCGCAAGGGCATCAGTGCGCTTTGCGCCCCGCCATATGCTTCAGGTACGCCAGCACGGCATCGAGCGCCGGCTCATCCAGCACCTGGGTGGAAAACCCGGGCATCTTCGCCTGCGGCCACTGCCGCAGGCTCTGCGGGTCGCGAATGTACTGGCGCAGGTAGGCCGGCTGGAAATACTCGGTGGGGTTGTGCGGCAGGTTCAGGTCCGGGCCCAGGTGCGCGTCGCCGGCGCCATTGAGGCGATGACAGGCCAGGCAGTTCTGCTGGAACAGGGCAAAACCCTGGCGCACCGGGTCGTTCTCGGCCACGGCCGGGTCGGGCAGCAGGGCGGGGAAGCGCGTCTCGACCGGGGGCAGGCGGCGGATGCTGGCGATCTGATACGGCCATTGTTCCGGGCGAATACCGCTGGCCTGGGGTTGGGTCCATACCAGGTAGAACGGCCCGGCGCCTGGCTTGCCCTTGCTCAGCGCGGGCCAAGGGTGGCTGGGGTCTTCGATGGCCAGCCAGGCCTGCGCGGGGCCCGCCTGCAACAGCGGCCCGGCGGGCATCTCGGCGGCGAAGCCATCGAGGGCCACGGCCTGCAGGTGATCGCTCGGGTTCACGCCCTGCAGCAGCACCGCCAGGGGCACGGCGCGGTAATGCAAGGTGCGCTTGTAGGCCACGTCCTGTTCGATGGTGATGTTTCGCGCCTGCGGATGGGCAAGTAGCTGTTCACTGCTCCAGCGCCGGCTGTCGCCGCCCAGTTCGAGGTTCAACTGCGCCGCCGACAATGTCGGGGCGAGCAGTAGGCAGAGCAGGGCAAGACACAGGCGCATGGACGATCTCCAACCATCAAGGTCGGCAGATTACCCACGCGTGCTCGGAAAAGGCCACCGCCGCGTTCAGCCGAACAGCCGGGTGAGGTTCGGCAGGATCAGCAACAGCGTCGTGGCGAAGAGTATGAGGCCGGCTTGGCGTACCTTGGATTGTCTGAACATGGCGGACCGCCTTCTTGTTGTTATTCCTGAATAACCCTTGGCTTCCTTGTCTAGCGTCGGGTCGATCGCAGCGGCGTGATGGCACGCCGTTCCTGCTTGCCGCGTATATCTGGATATACAACCAACAGTAGGGCCCGCGTCATCCCTGTTTCAGAACCCTTTGTTCTAACAATTTTCATGTCGATTCCTCATGGCATTAAGGCCACTGGCCACCCCGCTGGCACGCTCAGGCTAGACGAGTGCGCGGCAGGGGTTACCAAGGGTTACAGGGCCTACCGTTCGTCCGGACATCCTACTTGCTTGTACGGCCCTTTCGCGTCAGTCTCTACAGCAAATCCCACCCACATGTCGTTCAGGACTACCCCTATGTCGTTACGCATCTGCATCCTTGAAACCGATGTCCTGCGACCGGAGTTGATCGCGCAGTACCAGGGCTACGGCAGGATGTTCGAGCAGCTGTTCTCGCGCCAGCCGATCGCGGCCGAATTCGATGTGTACAACGTGATGAACGGCGACTATCCCCCGGACGGCGAACGCTTCGATGCGTACCTGGTGACCGGCAGCAAGGCCGACTCGTTCGGCGACGATCCGTGGATCCAGACGCTCAAGGCCTACCTGCTCAAGCTCTACGAACGTGGCGAGAAGCTGTTGGGCGTGTGTTTCGGTCACCAGCTGCTGGCACTGACCCTCGGTGGCAAGGCCGAGCGCGCCGACAAAGGCTGGGGCGTGGGCGTTCACCGCTACAGCCTGGCGGCCCATGCGCCGTGGATGGACCCGCAGGTGTCCGAGCTGACCTTGTTGATCAGCCACCAGGACCAGGTCACCGAGCTGCCCGAAGGGGCCACGGTGATCGCCTCCAGTGACTTCTGCCCGAACGCCGCCTACCACATCCGTGACCAGGTGCTGTGCTTCCAGGGGCACCCGGAGTTCGTCCATGACTACTCCCGGGCATTGCTCGACGCGCGACAGGCGTCGCTGGGTAATGAAGTCTATGAGAAGGCGGTGGCCAGCCTGGCCACCGAGCACCAGGGGGATCTGGTGGGCGAGTGGATGCTGCGTTTCGTCCAGCAGCCCGGCAGCCGCGCGATCTGAGATCCGCATCGGCAAGCCCGCACTCATGGAACAATCGCAATTCTTTGATTTGACTGAGGCTGCGTGGGAGCGGGCTTGTCGGAACGCCGCACCGCCCGGATCACCGGCGCAGCCGGTGCCATACATCGCATCGCGGGGCAAGCCCGCTCCCACGCTGTTTCAGTTAAATCTGCGCGTTACCGTTACTCCATGAGAACTGGCTCGCCCGCGATTGGCGTTACAGCCAGCCCGAACGCTTGAAGCTGTAATACAGCCCCGAACAGCCCAGGGCGATCACCCCCAGCACGCCGAAGTAACCGTAGCGCCATGCCAGCTCCGGCATGTTCTCGAAGTTCATCCCGTAGATTCCGGCGACCGCCGTGGGAAACGCCAGGATCGCCGCCCAGGCGGCGAACTTGCGCTGGGTGATGCTTTGCCGTGACGACTCCAGCAGCATGCCGATCTCGATGGTCTGGCTGGCGATGTCGCGGATCCCGGCCAGGTCTTCCATCTGCCGCGTGACATGGATTTGCACGTCGCGAAAGTACGGGCGCATGTTCTTGTCGATGAACGGGAAGCTCAGGCGCTGCAGTTCCTCGCTGATCTCCACCATCGGCGCCACGTAGCGGCGCAGGCGCAGGATGTCGCGGCGCAGGCTGTGCAGGCGCTGGATGTCCTCTTCCTTGAGCGAATTGCTCAGCACGCTCTGTTCCAGCTCCTCGATCTCGCCGTGGATCGCCTCGCTCACCGGCTGGTAGTTCTCGGTGACGAAATCCAGCAGGGCGTAGAGCACGAAGTCCTCGCCGTGCTCGAGCAGCAGCGGACGCGCCTCGCAGCGCTGGCGCACCAGGGCATAGGACTTCGAGTGACCGTTGCGGCAGGTGATGATGTAGCCGTTGCCGGCGAAGATATGGGTCTCGATGAACTCGAGCTTTCCCTCGTGGCGCACCGGCGAGTAGGTGACGATGAACAGCGCGTCGCCGAAGGTCTCAAGCTTGGGCCGGCTGTGTTTCTCCAGGGCGTCCTCGATGGCCAGCTCGTGCAGGCCGAACTGGCGCTGCAGGTTGGCCAGTTCCTCGGCGTTGGGCTCTTCCAGGCCGATCCAGACAAAGTGCCCGGGCTTGCGCGCCCATTCGGCGCCCTCGTCGAGGCTGATGTTGGTGACCTTCCTGCCGGCGCTGTACACCGCCGATGCGACGACTCGACCCATGGTTGTCCGCTTATCCGATTGAACACGCTACACAGCTTGGGCTGTGTAGCGGCACGGGGCAAGTCCGCACGCCGATCAGGGCGCGGTGAGCTCGCTTTCCATATGGTCGATGCAATGCTGCATCTGGCTGCGGCATTGCTCGATCAGCGCGGGCAGGTCCTGCTGGGTCAGGCCCGCGGTGGCGATGGGGGCCAGCGAGCGAATCACCACGGTGCGCTGGCGCCAGCTGTTCAGGCCCAGGCGCTGGGTGTAGCGGCTAACGCACACCGGCACGATCGGCACGCCGGCCTCGATGGCCATGTGGAAAGCGCCCTTCTTGAACGCCAGCAACTGCTCGCCGGGGTTGCGCGTGCCTTCGGGGAAGATCCAGATCGAGGTGTCGTCGCGCAGGGTCCGGGTGGTGGTCTGCATGGCCTTGCGCGCCTGGTAGGCGTTCTTGCGGTCGATCAGCACATTGCCGCCCAGCCAGAACAGCTGGCCGAACAGCGGGACCCAGCCCAGGCTCTTCTTGCCGATGGCCACGGTGCGGCGGGGCACCACCTGGCCGATGATGAACAGGTCGTAGTTGGATTGGTGGTTGGCGATGATCACGCAGCCGGGGGGCTGGTCCCACAGCGGGCCGACCTCGGCCTTGACCTTGATGCGCATGAGCCAGGCGGCCGGCACGCTGTACAGGCGGGCGAACAGGCGGCTGTTATCGGGGTTGAACGGACGCAGCAGGCCGATCACCAGACCGACGACACCCACGAGCAGGAAGTGCAGCGCCAACAGGAGCATGCGAAGCATATAAAGCATGGTACGACTCACACCGGACAGTCGCGGCGCAGTGTACGGATGTGCACTGTCAGGGGCAAATGCTCGACAAATGTCAGGCAGGCCCTTGTAGGAGGGGGCTTGTCCCGCGAACACAAGCGGCGCGGTGCGTGCCACCGGCTTCGCCGGTGTTCGCGGGACAAGCCCGCTCCTACAGAGAAGTAGACTCGGCAATCAGCCCAGGTGGTTCTGATCCGCCAGGATCGCCTCGTCCAGCGCCTCCAGCAGCGCCTTGCGCACTTTGAGCTTGGTGTTCTTGTGCGCCAGCATGTTCAGTTTCTTCATTTCGCGGGCCGCGGCCAGGGCGGTTTCCAGCAACTGCTCGGCAGGCACCACCTTGTCGAGGAAGCCGGCTTCACGGGCGCCCTGCGGATCGAATACCTCGGCATTGTTCACCGAGCGCTGGAAGGCCGCACGGCCCAGGCGGTCACGGGCCAGTTCGATACCGGCATGGTGCATGGTCATGCCGATCTGCACTTCGTTCAGGCAGATCTTGTAGGGGCCTTCGACCCCGATGCGGTAATCACCCGACAGCAGCAGGAAGGCGCCCTTGGCCACGGCATTGCCGGGGCAGGCGACGATCACCGGGAAGGGGTGCGACAGCAGGCGACGGGCCAGGGTGGAGCCGGCGGTGACCAGGCCGACGGCCTCCTTGGGGCCGGCGGTCATCACCTTGAGGTCGTAGCCGCCAGAGAGAATGCCCGGCTGGCCGGTGATGATCACCACCGCGCGCTCCTCGACGGCGCGGTCGAGCGCGGCATTAAAGGCTTTGATGACATCCGGGGAGATGGCGTTGACCTTGCCGTTGTTCAGGGTCAGGGTGGCGATGCCGTCTTCGGCGTGGTAGGTAATCAGCTCGCTCATGGCAGAGTCCTTTGGAGGGCGTGGCGGTGACGTTACCCAGCGGCACCGGCCAGGTAAAGCGCCAAGACTGACTGGTCAGTCAGCGGCGGGAGCTTGTGCCTTGTGCCATCGGGGCAGCGGCGCGAGGGGCGGGAAAAGCGCTGGGCACAATGGCAGCATTGCCCTGATTGCCCCGGTATTTCGGTCGATTGGCTTAAGCGCATGAAAATTCTGAAAAAAATGCTTGCCAAAGGAAAAGGCTTCTACTAAATTAGCGCGCCTCGACAGGCTGAATAGCTTGAAGAGAAAACGGTGAAGTGTCCGAGTGGTCGAAGGAGCACGCCTGGAAAGTGTGTATACGAGAAATCGTATCAAGGGTTCAAATCCCTTCTTCACCGCCACATTCTACGAGAAGCCCCCGAATCGAAAGGTTCGGGGGCTTTTTGTTTGTCTCGCGTTTTTGTTGAAGCCCTGATCGCGGGGCAAGCCCGCTCCCGCGCTGCCCCAGTCAAATCAAAGAATTATGTTTTGTTCCATGAGAGATTGCCCAGCCCTTTGGGGCTGCGCTGTCGCGCAGGGAGCTGAGTTCGCGGGTAGCCCGCGCTCCCTGTGGGAGCGGGTTTATCGGACCGCCGCACCGCCGCGAACACCGGCAGAGCCGGTGCCAGGCACCGTGTTGGATTCTTCGCGGCTAAAGCCGCTCCTACAGGGCCTAGCTAAATCAATGAGTTACGGTTTTTTCCATGAGAGCGGGCTTGCCCCGCGATGGCGCTGTCAGAAACTGACGGAAGCCGACAGGCGTGCCGTGCGCGGCGCCCCCTGGAACAGGTAGTTGTCGCCCAGGTAGTCGCCCACGTCGCGCCAGTAGCGCTTGTCGAAGACGTTGTCCACGGTCAGGCGCAGCACCGTGTCGTAGCCGCCGATGGTCGTGCGGTAGCGGCTGCCGACATCGAACACGGTATAGCCGCCGACTTCGGCGTCGCCCGTGTGGCTGGCGTACTTGCTGGCGCTGTAGCGGGCGCCGCCGAGCAGGGCCAGGCCGGGCACGGGCAGGGCGTAGTCGGCCTGCAGCGCCGCGCGCAGGCGCGGGACGTTGATTGCCTGGTGACCTTCGTAGGCGTCGGTGTCGCTGTTCTGCACGCGGGCGCGGATCGCTGCGGCGCTGGCCTGGATCTGCAGGTTGGAGGTCACCCAGCCGCTGGCGCCGAGTTCGAGACCGGTATTTTTCTGCTGGCCCGACTGCACGTAGGTCGGCGCTGGGGTTCCGTCGGGGCGGGCATATTGATAGGCCTGGCGGATCTGGAACAGCGCCGCGCTGAAGCTCATACCCTGCCAATCGCGCTTGATGCCGACTTCGAGCTGGCGCGACAGGGTCGGAGCGAGGATCTCGGCGGCGTTGCTGGCGAACCAGGGCGCAGTGCCGCCTGCGGAAAGGCCTTTCGAGTAACTGGCGTAGAGCGTGGTATCGGACTGCGGCTTGTAGATCAGTGCCGCATTGGGCAGCAACTGGTACTGCTGGGTATGCCGTCCGGCGACACCATTCTCGTTCCAGGTCTTCTCGTCCAGCCGGACCTCCCGGGCACCGATCACCGTCTGCCAGTGCTCGTTGAAGGTGATGCGGTCGCTGAAGAACAGGCCGTACTGGCGGCTGTCGAGGCGGCGCTCGCTGGCGCCGATCGGTTTGCCGGAAGGTGCGTAGGCTGGCGCATTGGTGTTGATATTGCCGCTGCCGATCCATTCGTTGTAGTACGGGCGCTGATCGAGCGTGCGGCGTTGCGCGCTGGTACCCACGGTCAGCTCATGGCTCACGCCCAGGGCGTCGAAGCGTCCATCGAGTGTGGCCTGTGCCTCGTCGATCCGCCGGGTGTCGTCGGGACTGCGGAAATCGTAGATGTCGTAGTCGCCGTTGCTGCCGAAGAAGGCACCTTCGCTCGAACCCCAGGCAAAGGCACTGTAGTCGTCGATCACCACCTTGCTGCGCGAAGCGCTCAAGGTGCCGTTCCAGTTGTCGTTGAACTGATACTTGAAGCGCCCGCCCAGGTTCAGCGAGTCGTTCTGCACCGGCTTGGCCCAGGACTGCCAGGCCAGGTGATCCTTGGGGTCGACGTTGTGGGGCAACTGCTTGCCGCCGAGCAGTTGGTAACCCGGTACCGAATATTGCTCACGGTGCTGGTATTCAGCGTCCAGCTCCAGCACGGCATTCGGGTTGATCTGCCAGTCGAGCGCCAGGGAGGCGAAATCCCGCTTGCCGTCGGCGTGGTCGACATAGGAGCGGATGTCCTCGTGGGCCAGGTTGACCCGCAGACCGAACTGGCGCTCGGCGCCGAACCAGCCGCCCAGGTCGGTGGCCAGGTAGCGTTCGCCCTGCTCGTTGCTCGAAACCGTGACCGAGCGCACGTCCTCGGCACGCTTGGTCACATAGTTGACCAGCCCGCCGGGCTCCGACACGCCGCTCTGCAGCCCCGACAGCCCCTTGAGCAGCTCCACCTGCTGCTTGTTCTCCAGCGCCACGTTCTGCTCGCCGGCGATGGTCTGGCCGTTGATCCGGTAGCTGCTGGCGGCGTTGAGCTCGAAGCCGCGCACGTTGAAGTTCTCGTAGTAGCCGATCGGCGCGTAGCTTTCGCCCACCGAGGCATCGCTTTGCAGCACTTCGCTCAGCTTGCGCACCTGGCGGTCGTCCAGCAGCTGGCGGCTGAACACGCTGACCGAGGCCGGGGTGTCGAGCAGCGGCGCGCTGTGCAGGCCGCCGACCTGGGCTTCGCGTGCCTGGTAGCCGCTGTTGTCCTGAACTTCGGAGATGCGCACCGGGGCCAGGGTCACGCTGTCCTCGGCCAGGCCCTGGCCAGTGTGCAGGGCAAGGCCCAGGCCGAGCAGGCCAAGGGGCAGGCGGGGGCGAAGCGGGGTCATGCAAGGCTCCTTGAAAAGTGGACGCGCCGTTATCGCTCGGCAGCTGTCGGGCAGGCAAAAGGGCGCCATGGTAGCAGGCTGCCAGGGGAGGGATTCGAGGTTTCAGGGGAAACGTTCGTATGGCTGATGCAAGCCCGCTCTCATGGAACAAAACATAATTCTTTGATTTGACTGGGGCAGCGTGGGAGCGGGCTTGCCCCGCGATGCGGCGTTTGGCACCGGCTTCGCCGGTGATCGCGGGGCAAGTCGCATCGGCGCACCGCCGCTCCCACGCTGGAACCTTGTTCCCTGCGCGACAGCGCAGCCCGGAAGGCTGTGTGATCTCCTACAGATGCATCTGCCCCTGTTGGAGCCGGCTTGCCGGTAATCGGGCTTGTAATGTCAGAACGAACGAAGCGGCCGTTGATTCAGGCCGCCGCCGGCCGCTGGTGCCGGCGCCAGTTGTCGTCGATCTTCGACCAGGTCTTGCCGTCGGTGATGGCCAGCAGCTTGCGGCCATCCTTGAAGGTGGCGAGGAAGGTGACTTCCTCCTCCTTGCCGCCCAGCAGCAGGCCAGCCAGCAGGCCGACCGGGCCGGCCACCAGGGCACCGGCCACGCCCCAGCCCAGGGCGCCACCGAGGCTGCGGGTCGATTCGAGGTTGGCCAGCTTCAGATCCTTGATCCGCGCCAGCGAAATGCGCTCGCCGGGCGAGGGGCTGCGCGGGGTCTTGAGAGTGAGCGCTCCATTGCGATACTCGCCTTCACCTTGCAAGAAATCGCCGGATTGCACCGTGAGTCTTGTCATTGCGTCGTCCTGTCAGGAAGGGGTCGTTGACCAACGCCTACTGAGCGCTTGCCACGCCGGCAAGTCAACGAGCAGGCGACGGAGGGTCGTGTGGCGGGTTGTCGCGCAGTAAAGCGCATAGACGAGCGAGCGGTGGCGCTCAACAAGTGAAAGTCGCATTTTCGAAAGTAAACTTCGAACCGTTGTCTATAACTGTCATGGGGCATGACTGTAACTAATGCTTATCGCTGGCGCCGTTGATCCATCGCAGTTTGCGCAAATTAGTACGGCGCAGTTTAATTTTCGAAAACGAAAAAATGACGTCAAAAAACGCTGGACATCAAGTTTCAATGTGTGTCAGTTTTTTTGCGCCTCATAAAGGCGAGTGACAGGAAGTTCTCGCCCGGTGGGAGAACCCTGTCGGACATCAACTGCTTTTTTGTACACAAGGAAGTAATCTGCATGTCGAAAGTCAAAGAAAACGCCATTGTTTCCGCCGTTTCCGCACTGCAACCGAAGGGCCCAAGTTCTTCCTTCGGCCTGATCGACAGCTTTGCCCACCAGTACGACCGCGGCGGCGCGAACATCAATGGCAAGAAGTCCTTCACGGCCGACCAGGCCGCCGATCACATCCTGCGTGACGGCGCTTCCTGGAAAGACCTGAACAAGGACGGCACGATCAGCCTCACCTACACCTTCCTGACCAAGGCACCGGCGGACTTCTACAGCCGCGGACTGGGCACCTTCAGCCAGTTCAGCGACCTGCAGAAGCAACAAGCCAAGCTGTCCATGCAGTCCTGGGCGGACGTGGCCAAGGTCACCTTCACCGAGGCGGCATCGGGTGGCGATGGCCACATGACCTACGGCAACTTCAGCGCCAGCAACGGCGGCGCGGCATTCGCCTACCTGCCGTTCGACGGCCCGGGCTCGCACAAGGGTGAATCCTGGTACCTGATCAACAGCGGCTACCAGGTCAACATCAACCCGGGCACCGGCAACTACGGTCGTCAGACCCTGACCCACGAGATCGGTCACGTACTGGGCCTGTCCCACCCTGGCGACTACAACGCCGGCGAGGGCAACCCGACCTACCGTGATGCCGACTACGCCCAGGACACCCGTGGCTACAGCATCATGAGCTACTGGAGCGAGAGCAACAACGGCCAGAACTTCATCAAGGGTGGCGGTCAGTACTACGCCTCGGCCCCGCTGATGGACGACATCCTGGCGATCCAGAAGCTCTACGGCGCCAACTACGCCACCCGTGCCAATGACACCACCTACGGCTTCAACTCCACCGCTGATCGCGACTTCTACTCGGCCACCTCGGCCTCGTCGAAGCTGGTGTTCTCGGTGTGGGACGGTGGCGGCAACGACACCTTCGACTTCTCCGGGTTCACCCAGAACCAGAAGATCAACCTCAACGAAGCGTCGTTCTCCGACGTCGGCGGCATGGTCGGCAACGTCTCCATCGCCAAGGGCGTGACCATTGAAAACGCCTTCGGTGGCTCGGGCAACGACCTGCTGATCGGCAACGCGCTGGCCAACGTGCTCAAGGGTGGTGCCGGCAACGACATCATCTACGGCGGCGGCGGTGCCGACCAACTGTGGGGCGGCAGCGGCTCGGACACCTTCGTGTTCGCGGCTGTCAGCGACTCCACCAAGGCGGCGCCGGATCGCATCATGGACTTCACCTCGGGCGTGGACAAGATCGACCTGTCGGCCATCTCCGCGTTCGCCGTGAACAAGCTGCCGCTGCAGTTCGTCAACGCCTTTACCGGTCATGCCGGCGAGGCGCTGCTGACCTACGACCAGGCCACCAACCTGGGCAGCCTGTCCATCGACTTCACCGGAAACAGCTCGGCTGACTTCCTGGTGACCACCGTTGGCCAGGCCGCTGTCACCGACATCGTGGTCTGATGCAACAGGGGGCGGCGCTTGCGCGTCGCCCCTTTTGCCGGTGAGGCGAACCAATGAAAGCAAACCTGAAAACGATCGCGCTGGCCGCGATCCCCATGGTGTCGATGACCGAGGTAGTCATGGCGAGCAGCCTGTTACTCCCCAACGCCGCGCAACTGGCCGGCCGTTGGCAGCTTTACCCCGAACAGCAGCAGACGCAGGCCTGCGACCTGCGTCTTGGCGCCACGGAAGGCGAAATCGAAGGTGACCTGGAGTGCGCCAAGGGGCTGATAGGCCTGCGCCCCGGCAGCTGGCTGGTGACCCCCGACACCCTGGCCCTGGTGGGCGGTGACGGCAGCAGCGTGGTGCACTTCAGCCGCGATGGCGACCAGCGCTACGCCTGGACCACCCCGGACGGCAAGCAACTGGTGCTCGAGCGCCTCGACAAATAATTCCCACCTGGAACTAAAAAGTTCCAGGCGAGCCAGGGCGAAACATGAAACTACCGAGCCAAAAGCCCGGGGCGCCTTTGTGGGCGGCACTCGGCGAACATAAGTCAACCTTGATCAGCGTGGGCTGTTTCACGGCATTGATCAACTTGCTCATGCTGGTGCCGTCGATTTATATGCTTCAAGTGTACGACCGTGTACTGAGTTCGCAGAGCACCACAACTTTGTGGGTGCTTACCCTGATGGTGGTCGGCTTCTTCGTTTATATAGGCGGGCTTGAAGCAGTCCGCAGTTTCATTGTCATCCGCGTGGGCAACCAGTTGGAGAAAAGTTTCAACTTGAAGGTCTACCGCGCCGCCTTCGAGCGCAACTTGCGCCAGCGCGACGGCGCCGCCGGGCAGGCCCTGGGCGATCTGACCCAGCTGCGCCAGTTCATCACCGGCCCCGCGCTGTTCGCCTTCTTCGATGCGCCCTGGTTCCCCATCTACCTGGCGGTGATCTTCGCCTTCAACGTCTGGCTGGGGGTGATGGCCACGGTCGGCGCGCTGCTGCTGATCGCCCTGGCGATCCTCAACGAACGCCTCACCCATGCCACCCTGGCCGAGGCCAGTGGCTTCCAGTTGCAATCGACGCAGTTGGCCGGCAGCCAGCTGCAAAGCGCCGAGAGCATCCAGGCCATGGGCATGCTCGGCGCCCTGCGCCAGCGCTGGTACACCTTGCACGGGCGCTTCCTCGACCTGCAGAACAAGGCCAGCGATACGTCGGCGGTGATCACCGCCACCAGCAAGGGCCTGCGCCTGTGCCTGCAATCGCTGGTGCTGGGGCTGGGCGCGCTGCTGGTGATCGAGGGGCAGATGACCCCGGGCATGATGATCGCCGGCTCCATCCTGATGGGCCGGGTACTCGCCCCGATCGACCAGCTGATCGCGGTGTGGAAGCAGTGGAGCGGCGCGCAGCTGGCCTACCAGCGCCTGGACGTCCTGCTGCGCGAGCACCCCGAGCCGCCGACGCCGATGCCGCTGCCGGTGCCTACCGGACAACTGGCGGTGGAGCAGGTCAGCGCCGGCCCGCCCGGGCGCAACCTGGCCACCCTGCAGCAGGTGAACTTCGCCCTGGCACCGGGTGAACTGCTCGGCGTGCTGGGCGCTTCGGGCTCGGGCAAGTCGACCTTGGCCAAGGTGCTGGTCGGCGTGTGGCCGACGATGAGCGGCCATGTGCGCCTCGACGGCGCCGAGCTCAGTCAGTGGGACCGCGATGCCCTGGGCCCGCACATCGGCTACCTGCCGCAGAATATCGAACTGCTGCGCGGCAGCATCGCCGAGAACATCGCCCGCTTCGGCGAGCTGGACGGCATCAAGGTGGTCGAGGCGGCCCGGCTGGCCGGAGTGCATGATTTGATCCTGCGCCTGCCCCAGGGCTACGACACGCGCCTGGGCGAGGAGGGCGTCGACCTCTCCGGCGGCCAGAAGCAGCGCATCGCCCTGGCCCGTGCCCTGTACGGCGATGCCCGGCTGATCGTGCTCGACGAGCCCAACTCCAACCTCGACAGCCATGGCGAGGCCGCGCTGGCCAACGCCATTGTCCAGCTCAAGGCCCAGGGCCGCACCGTGGTGCTGGTGACCCACCGCAGCGCGGCGCTGGCCCAGGCCGACAAGCTGCTGGTGATGAACGAAGGGCGCATGCAGGGCTTCGGCCCGGCCCGCGACATTCTCCACGCCATGGGCCAGGCCCCGGCGCAACGCCCGCTGCAAGCCGGAGGTGGCGCATGAGCCAGCACACCCGTGATGCACGTTTCCATGTTCGCCTGGGTTGGTTGCTGACCCTGGTCGGTTTTGGCGGTTTCATGGCCTGGGCCAGCCTCGCCCCACTTGACCAGGGCGTGCCGGTGCAGGGCACCGTGGTGGTATCGGGCAAGCGCAAGGCGGTGCAGTCGATGGCCGCCGGGGTGGTCAGCCGCATTCTGGTCAGCGAAGGCCAGCAGGTACGCCAGGGCGAGCCGCTGTTCCGCCTCGACCGCACCCAGGTGCAGGCCGATGTCGACGCGCTGCAGGCCCAGTACCGCATGACCCGCGCCGCCCTGGCGCGCTGGCAGAGCGAGCGCGACAACCTGGGGCAGGTGCAGTTTCCCGCAGAGCTGCTGGAAGATTCCGACGCCCGCCTGGCACTGATTGTCGAAGGCCAGCGCCAGCTGTTCGACAGCCGCCGCCAGGCCCAGGCTCGCGAGCAGGGCGCCCTGGCCGCCAGCATCGACGGCTCCCAGGCCCAGCTGACCGGCATGCGCCGCGCGCGCAGCGACCTGCAGGCTCAGGCCGATTCGCTGCGCGAGCAGCTCGACAGCCTGCGCCCGCTGGCCGGCGACGGCTACATCCCGCGCAACCGCGTGCTCGAGTACCAGCGCCAGTTGTCGCAGGTGCAGCGCGACCTGGCGCAGAACGCCGGCGAGAGCGCGCGCCTGGAGCAGGTGATCGTCGAGTCCCGGCTCAACCTGCAACAGCGCCGCGAGGAGTACCAGAAAGAGGTGCGCACGCAACTGGCCGACGCTCAGGTCAAGGCCGCGACCCTGGAACAGCAGCTCAACTCCGCGCACTTCGAGTTGCAGCACAGCGAGATCCTGGCGCCGGCCGACGGCGTGGCGGTCAACCTCGGCGTACATACCGAAGGCGCCGTGGTGCGAGCTGGCGACACCCTGCTGGAAATCGTGCCCCAGGGCACCGCGCTGGAAGTGGAAGGGCGCCTGCCGGTGAACCTGGTGGACAAGGTGGCGCCGCAACTGCCGGTGGACATCCTGTTCACCGCCTTCAACCAGAACCGCACGCCACGGGTGACCGGGGAGGTGGCGCTGGTGTCGGCCGACCAGCTGATCGACGAGCGCAGCGGCCAGCCGTACTACGTGCTGCGCAGCACCGTCAGCGAAGAAGCGCTGGCGCGTCTCGAGGGGTTGGCAATCCGTCCGGGCATGCCTGCCGAGCTGTTCGTGCGTACCGGTGAGCGCTCGCTGCTCAACTACCTGTTCAAACCCCTGCTCGACCGTGCAGGTACCGCCTTGACTGAACAATAAGGACCGCCCAGTGAAGAAGTTCCCACTGACCGGGCTGCTGCTGGCCTGCGCCTGGCTGCCGACCATCGCCCTGGCCGGCATGGGGCCGTTCCAGGTGTACGAGCAGGCCCTGCGCCGCGACCCGACCTACCTCGCCGCCTTCAAGGCCCGCGAGGCTGGTCAGGAATACCGGGCCATCGGCCGCGCTGGCCTGCTGCCGAACATCTCGTACAGCTACAACAAGGGGCGCAACGATTCCGAGGTGCGCTACCTGGGGGATTCGCGGCGGCAAAAGGAAGACCGCAACTACAACAGCATGGGTTCGACCTTCATCCTCCAGCAGCCGCTGTTCGACTACGAGGCGTATTCGAGCTACCGCAAGGGTGTGGCCCAGGCGTTGTTCGCCGACGAAAGCTTCCGTGACCAGAGCCAGCAGTTGCTGGTGCGGGTGATGACCAACTACACCCAGGCGTTGTTCGCCCAGGACCAGATTGCCATCAGCGTGGCCAGCAAGCAGGCCTACCGCCAGCAGTTCCAGCAGAACCAGCGTCTGTTCGACGCCGGTGAAGGCACCCGCACCGACATCCTCGAAGCCCAGGCCCGCTACGAGCTGGCCGACGCCGAGGAGATCAAGGCGCGCAACGAGCAGGATGCCGCGCTGCGCGAGCTGGGCGCGTTGATCGGCGAGCCGGCGGTGCGGGTCGAGGACCTGGCGCCGCTGCGCCTGGGCTTCGCCCTGCCGGTGGTCGACCCCAGCGGCTACGAGGCGTGGCAGGAGCGGGCCCTGGCCAACAACCCACAACTGGCCTCGTCACGCCAGGCGCTGGAAGTGGCGCGTTACGAAGTCGAGCGCAACCGTGCCGGGCACCTGCCCAAGGTCACCGCGTTCGCCACCTCGCGGCGCCAGGAGTCGGACAGCGGTAACACCTACAACCAGCGCTACGACACCAACACCGTGGGTATCGAAGTCAGCGTGCCGATCTTCGCCGGGGGCGGCGTGCTGGCCTCGACCCGCCAGGCCAGCCGGCACCTGGAGCAGGCCGAGTACGAGCTTGATGGCAACACCCGCAGCGCGCTGATCGAGCTGCGCAGGCAGTACAACGCTTGCGAGTCCGGCGCCAGCCGCCTGCGCGCCTACGAACGGGCGCTGGTGGCGGCCGAAGCGCTGGTGGTCTCCACGCGCAAGAGCGTGCAGGGCGGCGAGCGGGTCAACCTGGACGTGCTCAACGCCGAGCAGCAGTTGGCCACTACCCGCCGCGACCTGGCCCAGGCGCGCTACGACTACCTGCTGGCTTGGATCAAACTGCATTACCAGGCCGGGGTGTTGAGCGAGACGCAGCTGGCGCGGGTGGATGAAGCGTTCATCGAGGGCAAGTCAGGCTGACCAGACCATGCGCAAATCCCTGTAGGAGCGGCCTCGTGCCGCGAAAGGGGTGCGAAGCGCCCCCAGGATTCGAGCATCAAGCTGATACTGCCGGGGTCGCTACGCGGCCCTTTCGCGGCACGAGGCCGCTCCTACAGGGGGGACATCCCGGCGCTCAGGCGTTTCCCCCGCTTGCGCTCAGCCAACCCCCACACCACCAGCGCCAGCGCGCCGATCACCAGCCCGGCCACCACGATCCCGTCCCAGCCATGCACCTCGAAGAGCTGCGTCCCCAGCAACGACCCCAGCGCCCCACCAATGAAGTAACAGGTGATATACCCGGCATTGAGCCGCGTACGCGCCTCCGGCCGCAGCACGATCACCGCGTTCTGGTTGCTCACGTGCACCAGCTGCACTGCCAGGTCGAGCAGCAGCACCCCCACCAGCAACGCCACCAGCGAGCTCTGCGCGAATCCCAGCGGTACCCACGACAGCAGCAGCGCCACCAGCCCCACGGTGGTGCCCAGCGGCCCCTTGCCTCGATCAGCCAGGCGCCCGGCCCAGTTGGCTGCCAGCGCACCGACCGCCCCGGCCAGGCCAAACAGGCCGATCACCGCGTCGGAATAGTGATAGGGCGCATTGCTCAGCAGGAACGCCAGCGGCGTCCAGAACAGCGCGAACAGGCTGAACGCCAGCAACCCCAGCAGCGAGCGCAGACGCAGTACCGGCTCCTCGGCGAACAGGCGAAACACCGAGCCGATCAGCGCCGGGTACTTGAGCCCTGCGTGGCTGTGGTGCCGCGGCAGGCTGCGGTAAAGAGCGAGGGCGCTGATTGCCATCAGCACCGCCGCCAGCACGTAGATGCTGCGCCAGCCACCCAGCTCGGCCATGAAGCCGGCGGCGGTGCGCGCCAGCAGGATGCCCAGC
Source organism: Pseudomonas sp. RtIB026 (assembly GCF_016861355.2). Classification (NCBI taxonomy): domain Bacteria; kingdom Pseudomonadati; phylum Pseudomonadota; class Gammaproteobacteria; order Pseudomonadales; family Pseudomonadaceae; genus Pseudomonas; species Pseudomonas sp. RtIB026. The sequence continues at coordinate 2,344,662 of NZ_AP023348.2, forward strand.
AACAGCCCGCTCATCAGCGTGCCCACGGCGCGGCCGCGTTGCTCCGGGGCGCTCAGGGCGGCGGCCATGGGCACCAATACCTGGGCCACCACCGAGAACAGCCCGGTCAGCGCGGTGCCGAACAGCAGCCACGGCAGGCTTGGCGCGCAGGCGCTGATCAGCAGCCCGGCGGTGGCGATCAGCACCATGGTGACGATCAGCCGGCGCTGCTCGAACAGGTCACCCAGCGGCGCCAGCAACAGCAGCCCGGCGCCGTAGCTGAGCTGGGCGGCGATGACAATGGTGCCGGCGCTGGCGGTGCTCAGGCCGAACTGTTGGGCGATGCTGTGCAGCAGCGGTTGCGCGTAGTAGTTGCTGGCCACGGCCAGGCCGGTTGCGGTGGCCATCAGCAGGATCAGGGCGCGGCCGAGAGTCGGGGTGTTCATGGGTTGTCTCGTTGCAGGCAAGGTTGTGTGGCGACAAGTATCAGGAAGTGTCTTGCATGACGCCAATGTATAGTTTTCAACTTATCCATCTTGAAAGCAGATAGATTGATGAACCTCAAGCAGCTCGAATACGCCCTGGCCGTGGCCGACACCGGCAGTTTCACCCGCGCCGCCGAGCGCTGCCATGTGGTGCAGTCGGCCCTCAGCCACCAGGTGGCGCGGCTGGAGGCACAGTTGGGGGTGAGCCTGTTCGAGCGCAGTTCGCGGCGCGTGCGCCTGACTCCGGCCGGCGAGGCCTTCGTGCTCAGCGCCCGGCCGGCGGTGGCGGCGGCGCGGCGGGTGGCCGAGGATGTCGCCGCCGCCTGCGGACAGGTGCGTGGACGCCTGTCGATCGGCGAGATCAGCTCGCTCACAGCGCTCGACCTGGTCGATCTGCTGGCGGTGTTCCATGAGCGTTATCCGGATGTGGACGTGCGCTGGTTGACCGCCAAGAGCGAGTTGCTGATGGCAGACGTCTGCGAACGGCGCCTGGACGTGGGTTTCATCGGCCTGTGGCAGGGCGAGGCGCTGCATGGCGTGCAGCATCGCCTGCTGGCGCGGGAGGAACTGGTGGCGGTGTTGCCGCCCGGCCATCGGCTGGCGGGCAGGGCGCGGCTGGCCCTGGCCGATCTGGCCGACGAGGTGCTGGTGGACTTTCCCGAGGGCACCGGGGCGCGCCGGCAGACCGATGAGGCGTTCCAGGCGGCGGGGTTGCAGCATCGGGTGCAGTTCGAGATTGGCCATATTCGCCTGGTGGAAAAGTTCGTCCAGCGCGCGATGGCGCTGGGGTTGGTGCCCGAGCGTGTCGCCCGGGGTTTTCAGGGGGTGGCCATGGTGCCGCTGGTGGATGCGCCGGTGCGGCATTTGTATGCGGTCTGGTCGCCGAGCCCCACGCCCGCGGCGCGGGCGTTCCTCGACGTCATGGAACAGAGCCTCCCGCCGACCTGATGCTCCCCTGTAGGAGCGGCCTTGCGCCGCGAAAGGGCTGCAAGGCAGCCCCAGGATCTCAGCGTCGACGCATGGATCGCAGGGGTCGCTGCGCGGCCCTTTCGCGGCACAAGGCCGCTCCTACAGGGGAATGGCACCTCAGGCCGCAAACCCACCATCGGCCAGCAGGCTCGCCCCGGTGATGTACCCTGCTTCAGGCCCCGCCAGGTAGGCAACAAAGCTGGCGATTTCATCCGCCTGCCCGTAGCGCCCGATGGCCATCAACGGAATCAGGCTCTCGGCGAACTCGCCGCTGGCCGGGTTCATGTCGGTGTCCACCGGCCCCGGCTGCACATTGTTGACGGTGATCCCCTGCGGCCCCAGGTCCCGGGCCAGGCCCTTGGTCAGGCCCACCAGCGCCGACTTGCTCATGGCATAGGGTGCGCCGCCGGCGAACGGCATGCGCTCGGCGTTGGTACTGCCGATGTTGATGATCCGTCCACCCTTGCCCATGTGCTTCACCGCTGCCTGGGTGGCCACGAACACGCTGCGCACGTTGATCGCCAGCAGGCGGTCGAAGTCGGCCAGGTCGAATTCGGCCACTGGCGCCACCGCCAGCACGCCGGCGTTGTTGACCAGGATATCGAGACCGCCGAAGGCCTTGGCGGTGTCGGCCACGGCCTGTTGCACGGCCTGGATGTCGGCGCTGTCGGCGCGCAGGGCCAGGGCCTGGCCGCCGGCGTTGTTGATTTCACCCGCCAGGGCTTCGGCGCTGGCGCTGGAACTGACATAGGTGAAGGCGACCTTGGCGCCGTCGCGGGCCAGGCGGCGGACGATGGCCGCGCCGATACCGCGGGAACCGCCCTGGACCAGGGCCACCTTACCGGTGAGGGGAAGTGCTTGGGACATGCTGATCTCCTGCAGTGAAGCAAGGCCGGATGCCTTGGGATGGACGCAGTATCGGCGCTCGATTACCTGTTGATAAGATGGCAATCGAGTTACTCAGAATAAACCAGGAGTTGATAATGGCCGTGATGGAATCCTTCAGCAGCCTGGAATGCTTTATTCGCAGCGCCGAAGTCGGCAGCTTTGCCGAGGCGGCCAGGCGCCTGTCGCTCACCCCGGCGGCGGTCGGCAAGAACGTCGCCCAGCTGGAGGCGCGGCTCGGTGTGCGGTTGTTCCTGCGCAGCACGCGCAAGTTGACCCTGACCGAGGCCGGTCAGCGCTTTCTGGCCGAAGTGAGCGAGAGCTTTCGCACCATCCAGTACGCGGTGGCCAACCTCGCCAACTGCGAAGGGCATCCCTCGGGCGTGTTGCGGGTCAGCATGGGCACGGTATTCGGGCGCCTGTACGTGTTGCCGCTGCTGGGCGAGTTCCTGGCCCGTTTTCCGGCGGTGACGGCGGACTGGCACTTCGACAATCGCCAGGTCGACCTGATCGGCCAGGGCTTCGACGCCGCCATCGGTGGCGGCTTCGAACTGCCGCCGGGGGTGGTGGCGCGCAAGCTGACCCCGGCACACCGAGTGCTGGTCACTTCGCCGGGCTACCTGCAACAGCACGGACCACTGAGCCGCCCGGAGCAGTTGCAGGCGTGCGCCGGCATCCTTATCCGCTCGCCGCAGACCGGCCGGGTGCGCAGTTGGCCGCTGACCAGTCGCTGGCAGGAGCAACAGCCGCTGCAACTGCCCCAGCGCCTGACCATGAGCGATTCAGACGCCGCCTGCGCGGTGGCCGAGCAAGGCCTGGGCATCGCCCTGGTCAGCCTGCCGTTCGCCTTGCCCTATCTGACTGCCGGGCGTCTGAGCCGGGTGTTGCCGGACTGGTACGTGGACGATGGACATATCAGCCTGTACTACGCCGAGCGCAAGCTGTTGCCGGGTAAGACCCGGGCCTTCATCGATTTCGTGGTGGAGCAGTTCGCCGAGCAGGGGCTGGCGGGGCGGTTCGATGCGTTGCAGAGTCATTGATGGCCATCGCACAGCCCTGTAGGGAATTGCCAACCCTGTGGGAGCAACTGTCTTGCTCAAAATCTAATAGCTTGCGTAATTCCTGTGGGAGCGGGTTTACCCGCGAACACCAGCGAAGCTGGTGCCAGTCACCGCGCTGCCTGCTTCGCGGGTAAACCCGCTCCCACAGGGGCCTGCTAAATCAATGGGCTCACTCAGGCGATATCGATGATGAACTGCACCTGCGCCACTCCAGCCACCACCAGGCTCACCTCGTCATCCACCCGCTTGCCGAGCAGTTGTTGTCCCAGCGGCGCGCGTGGCGTGATCACCGTCACCAGCCCATCCCCCTCGCCAACCTTCAGCCCGGCTCCTTCCGGCCCGAGGAACAGCCGGCGCCGTTGGCCCGACTCATCTTCCAGGGTCACCAGGCAACCGATCTGGATCCCCCGCGCCGGGTCGTAATCGCGCAGCACCCACTGCTGGTAGGTGTGCAACGCCTGGCGGATCTCGGCCGTGCGCCGCGCCTGCCCGGTGGCCAGGTACGACGCCTCAAGCCCCAGGGTGTCGTACTTGTTCTCGGCGATGTTCTCTTCGGCGGTGGCGGCCTCGTAGGCGGTCTGGGCGGCGCGGCGCAGCACCTCCATGTCGAGCTCGAGGGTGGCGATGATGCATTGCAGCAGGCAGGCCTTGTCCATGGTCAGTAGCAGAACTCCAGCACGTTGGCCTGGCTCTTGTCGGTCGGCGCGGTGCGGTTCTGCTGCAGCCAGAACTGGCACTTGGGGCTGTTCAGGTTGCGCGGATTGCCCTGGGCGGCCTCGGCGGCCTGTTGCAGTTCCTGCTTGTGCAGGATGTCCTTGTAGTGCTCGAACATCTGCGCCTGGGCGTCGGCCGGTTGTGCTGGCGCGGCGGCAGGCGCAGGCTGGACCACGGCGGGGACGGCGGCCTCGACCAGTGGCTGCACCTGTGCCGGCCACAGGCGCAGGGCCAGCCACAGGCTCAGGGCGATGGCCACGGCGCCGAGCCACAGACCCAGGGCGACGCACAGCACCAGTTGCACGGGTCTGAGGGTGATCTTCAATTCGCGGGGGCGGGGCATGGCGGCCTCCTGGCAGGCGGTTCGAGGGACCATTCTCGCATGGTGCGAGAGGTTTTTTCAGCGCCGCGCTTTTGCTGACGGGCAAATATCCGCAAAATCCGCGGTCTTTTTTCGCAGGTAACGGAACGTGGCGATGAAAACCACCTGGGACATCTTCTGCACGGTCGTCGACAACTATGGCGACATCGGCGTCACCTGGCGCCTGGCGCGCCAGCTGGCGGCCGAGCACGACCTGGCGGTGCGCCTGTGGGTGGACGACCTGCAGGCTTTCGCGCGCCTGTGTCCGGACGCCGACAGCCAGGCCGGGCAGCAGTGGCGGCAAGGGGTCGAGGTACGCCACTGGCCTGTCACGTGGCAAGGGGCGGAGCCAGCCCAGGTGGTGGTAGGCGCCTTTGCTTGCCAACTGCCGGACGGCTACGTCGAGGCCATGGCCCGTCAGCCCACGCCGCCTTTGTGGCTGAACCTGGACTACCTCAGTGCCGAAGACTGGGTGGAGGGCTGCCATGGCTTGCCCTCGCCCCAGGCCAATGGGCTGCGCAAGTTCTTCTTCTTCCCGGGCTTCACCGAGAACACCGGTGGGTTGCTGCGTGAAGCCACCTTGCTACCGCGTTGCCAGGCGTTCCGGCAGTCGCCCGGCGAGCGGGCGAAGTTCCTGGCAGGATTGGCTGTGCATCCCCAGGAAGGGGCCCGGCTGATCTCGCTGTTCGCCTACGAGAACCCGCAGCTGGGCAACTGGCTCGATGTGCTGGCCGCCGATGTGCATCCCACCCATCTGCTGGTACCGCAGGGGCGCATCCTGGGAGACCTCGGCAGCTGGCTGGGCGTGGCTGACCTGCCCGTGGGCGCGCTGCATCGGCGCGGAGCCTTGACCGTGCAGGTGCTGCCTTTCGTCAGCCAGGAGGACTACGACCGGCTGCTGTGGAGCTGCGATTTCAACGCCGTGCGCGGCGAAGACTCGTTCGTGCGCGCGCAATGGGCTGGCGTGCCGATGCTCTGGCACATCTACATCCAGGAAGAGAACGCCCACTGGGAAAAGCTCGAGGCATTCCTCGCCCTTTATCGCCAAGGCTTGTCGGCCGCCGCCGGGCAGGCGCTGACCGAACTGTGGCGCGCCTGGAACATGGATCGCCCGATGGGCCAGGCCTGGCAGGCGCTGCAGCCGCACTGGGACGAAGTGCGCGAACATGCCCGCCAGTGGCAGGCCGTGCAGGCCGCTCGGCCGGACCTTGCTACGAGGCTGGTACAGTTTTACCGAAATTCGCTATGATACGCGGCCTCGATTTTTATAAATCCATCCAGATTCGGATACTTCGTAATGAAAACTGGTAAAGAACTGAAACCCGGTACCGTACTGCGGATCGACAACGACCCGTGGCTGGTTCAGAAAGCTGAGTTCACCAAGTCGGGCCGTAACAGCGCGATCATGAAGACCAAGCTGAAGAACCTGCTGACCGGCTACAAGACCGAAACCGTATACGGTGCGGACGACAAGCTGGACGACGTGATCCTGGATCGCAAAGAAGCGACCCTGTCGTTCATCAGCGGTGACTCGTACACCTTCATGGACACCACCGACTACACCATGTACGAACTGAACGCCGAAGACATCGACGCCGTTCTGCCGTACATCGAAGAAGGCATGGAAGACATCTGCGAAGCCGTGTTCTTCGAAGGCCGCCTGGTCTCGGTAGAACTGCCGACCACCATCAGCCGTCAGGTCGTCTACACCGAGAACGCCGCACGTGGCGACACCTCGGGCAAGGTCATGAAGCCTGCCAAGCTGAAGAACGGTACCGAGATCTCGGTTGCCGACTTCATCCAGATCGACGAGTGGATCGACATCGACACTCGCGACAACAGCTTCAAGGGCCGTTCCAAGAAGTAATCCTTCTTGCGATAAGCACAAAAAACCCGGCCTTGGCCGGGTTTTTTTATGGCGGGTTGTCTGGCCCCTGTAGGAGCGGCCTTGCGCCGCGAAAGGGGCGCGAAGCGCCCCCGACCATGGATCAGGCAAACCTAAGAAGCAGCCCTCGTGCATTCCGGGACCGCTCTGCGGTCCTTTCGCGGCACGAGGCCGCTCCTACACATCGATCGTGTATCACACCGTCACATGCAACCGCACATCCACATTGCCGCGGGTGGCGTTGGAGTAAGGGCAGACCTTGTGCGCCTTCTCCACCAGCCCTTCGGCGTCGGCCTGGGCCAGGCCCGGCAGGTTGATGTGCAGGTCGATGTCCAGGCCGAAACCGCCCGGGATCTGGCCGATGCCGACCTTGGCGGTGATCGACGCATCCGCCGGCAGGGCCTTTTTCTCCTGGCCGGCGACGAATTTCAGCGCGCCGATGAAGCAGGCCGAGTAGCCGGCGGCGAACATCTGCTCGGGGTTGGTGCCGTCACCGCCCGCGCCACCCAGCTCCTTGGGGGTGCTCAGCTTGACTTCCAGCTTGCCGTCGCTGGAGCGGGATTTGCCATCACGACCACCGGTGGAAGTGGCTTCTGCGATGTACAGCGGAGTGACCTTTTGCATCTTGAGCCTCGCTTGGGTGCTGTGCGCCGTCGGCGCTGAGTGGGTATGGGCTTAACTTAGCGCGCAATTATTTAGTGCGCAAGTTAAATATTCGACCATTCATCCGAACAGCCATCTCACAGCTTAGACGTCAGAGGTTTTCTTGCAGCTGCGCACGCAGGGCGAGCAGGTCGGCCTGCAGCTTGCGCAGTTGCTCGGCGCTATGGCCGCTGGCCTGCAGAATGCACTGTGGCACGCGCTGGGCCTCGACCTGCAGGGCGCGGCCTTTGTCGGTCAGTTGCACCAGCACCACCCGTTCATCCTCGCGGCTGCGGCTGCGCTTGAGCAGGCCTTCGCTCTCAAGGCGCTTGAGCAGCGGCGTCAGCGAACCGGGGTCGGTGAGCAGGCGCTGGCTGATCTCGCCCACGGTCAGGCCGTCCTGTTCCCACAGGACCAGCATGGCCAGGTACTGCGGGTAGGTCAGGCCCAGCGCCTGCAGCAGGGGCTTGTAGACCTTGGTCATCAGCAACGAGGTCGAGTGCAGGGCGAAGCAGACCTGGTTGTCCAGCAGCAGCGCGTTGCAGGGGGCTTGGGTGTCGGCGTTCATGCAGGTCCTTGGAATCGGTAAGGGTTAAAATCTAGCACGCCAAAGCTTGGTGCGCTCATTGCCAGCGCAGCTCGCTTCTCAGCGCCAGGTCCCAGGGCGGCACCGGGCTGAAACGGCTCTTGAGAAATTCGAGCAGCAAGCGGCTGCGAGAGTTCGTTTCATGTTCCAGGCGCAGGGCATAGATGCCGCTGGTCTCAGGTTGCGGCAGGCCGTTGTCGCAGAACAGCGGGACCAGTTCGCCGCGCAGCAGGTAGTCGCTGATCAGCCAGGTCGGCAGGTGGGCGATGCCCAGGCCGGCCAGGGCGCCGAACAGCAGGGTCTCGGCGTTGTTGGCGGCCATGCGCATGCGCGCCGGACGGTACAGGCGGGTCTGGCCGTCGACCGCGAAACGCCAGGCGAACGGCGGGGCCAGCCCGTCCCAGTCGAGGCCGTCGTGGCCGGGCAGTTCGCTGGGGCAGGCCGGCACCCCGCGGCTGGCCAGGTACGCAGGGCTGGCACAGGCGATGCGCACCATGTAGGCCAGGGGCGTGGCCACCAGGCGGGTATCGGCCAGGGGGCCGGCGCGCAGCACCAGGTCCACTTCGCCCAGGTGGCTGCCGTGCAGGTCGACGAAGCTGTCGATCAGGCGCAGCTGCACGTCGAGACCGGGGTAGGCCACCAGGAAGTCAGCGATGGCCGGGGCCAGGTGACGACGGCCGAAGGCGGCCGGTGCGTCGATGCGGATCAAGCCTTCCGGGGCGTTGCTCAACGACACCGCCTCGGCGCGCGCCAGGCGCAGCTCTTCGATGATGCGCCGGGCCCGTTCGGCGAAGGCGTTGCCGGCCGGTGTCGGGCGCACGGCGTGGGTACTGCGCGAAAACAGGCGGCTGCCCACCGCGCTTTCCAGGCTGTCGATGCGCCGCGCCACGGCGGAGGGTGTCAACGGGTGGCGCCGGGCGGCGGCGGAGAAACTGCCGGTTTCCAGCACGTCGAGGAACAGGCAGAGTTGTTCGGTGAGGATGTCGGGGCTCATGGTGGCTCGATGCTTGTGCGAAATACGCAAAGCCATTGTGCGCTGCTGTGCGTTTCCCCGCCAGCCGCGACTGGCTAGCATGCCCTCATTCTCTGAAAGCAGGCGGAAGAGGCGCTGATGATCGAGTGGGTGATGTATATCGTGCTGGGGGCCGCGCTCGGCACCCTGGGTGGGCTGTTCGGCATCGGCGGCGGGTTGATCGCCATTCCGGCGCTGGGCGTGCTGTTCGGCCTTGACCAGCAGCTGGCCCAGGGCACCGCGCTGGTGATGGTGGTGCCCAACGTGCTGCTGGCGCTGTGGCGCTATCACCAGCGCAACCGTATCGAGCTACGCCACGCCGTGCCGTTGTCGCTGTGCAGCTTCGTGTTCGCCTGGCTGGGGTCGATCTGGGCGGTGGGCATCGATGCCCAGTCGATGCGCCTGTACTTCGTCGGATTCCTGGTGGCGCTGGCGATCTGGAACGTGGCGCGGATGTTTCTGCCGGTCAGGCCGCCGAGCAACCAGCTGCGCTATCCGTGGCCCTGGCTGGGTGTGCTGGGCAGCTTCGCCGGGACCATGGGCGGGCTGTTCGGCGTGGGCGGGGCGGTGGTGGCCACGCCGATCCTGACCTCGGTGTTCGGCACTACCCAGGTGGTGGCCCAGGGGTTATCGCTGGCGTTGGCGGCGCCTAGCACCATGGTGACCTTGCTGACCTATGGGCTGCACCAGAGTGTCGACTGGAGCATCGGGGTTCCGCTGGCTGTGGGTGGGTTGCTGAGCATCAGCTGGGGGGTGAAGCTGGCCCATGCGTTGCCGGAGAGGGTGTTACGCACGCTGTTCTGCGGGTTTTTGGTGGTGTGTGCGGTGATGCTTGGGTTCGAGCTCTAGATAGCCGGGGCCGCGTTGCGGCCCATCGCGGGACAAGCCCGCTCCTACAGGGGGCGGGCGGGATGCTTATTTGAACCCTTCGACGATGTACTCGGCCATGCAGTCGGTGATCGGCGAATGCTGCTGGTCGTTGCGCAGCAGCATCACATTGGCCATGTGCAACTGCGGCAGGCCGTCGTCCGCGCCGAGGATGCGCAGGTCGCCGCCGATCAGGCTCTGTAGCTGCGCGGTCACCGCCAGGCCGGCATGCACGATGGCGAAGATCGCCGCCAGGCTCGGGCTGGTGTAGGCGATGCGGTATTCGATGCCCTGGCGCTCCAGGGCGTTGCAGGTCCAGGCGCGGCAGAAACAGTCGGTGTTGAACAGTGCCAGCGGCATCGGCCGCTGCTCGTGGGGGCAGAAGCCCTTGGCCGCGGCCCACACCAGGCGCTCCTGGCGCAGTAGCTGGCCGACCTCGTTACCCGGCTCGCGGGTGACGATGGTCAGGTCCAGGTCCTGGCGCAGCATCAGCTGCTTGGACGAGTCGCAGTGCACCTCGACATGGATCAACGGGTACGCCTGGGCGAAGCGGGTGAGGATGCCCGGCAGGTAGCGTATGGCGTAGTCGTCCGGGGTACCGATGCGCACCACGCCAACCATGTGCGGCATGCGCAGGGTGTTGAACACCTCGCCGTGCAGCTTGAGGATGCGCCGGGCATAGCCCAGCAGGACCTGGCCCTCGGCGGTGAGGCGCACCTGGCGGCCGTCGCGCTCGAACAGCTGGCGCTGCAGGATGTCCTCTTCCAGGCGCTTCATCTGCATGCTCACCGCCGACTGGGTGCGGTTGACCACCTCGCCGGCGCGGGTGAAGCCGCCTTGCTCGGCGATGGCGACGAAGGTGCGCAGCACGTCCGCGTCGAGACTCTGATACTGGGACATGGCATCAATCTCCGAGATGCATGACATCAGAAACATTCGTTGGATTGATCTTAGGCCTGGGCAGAGACTGGAGCCATCCACAAGGAGGGCGTCAAGATGAAAGGTCATTTCAACGTTGCTCACCAGCCTGGGTCTACCCTCGGCCACCTGCTGCACGATGCCGGCGGGCGGCTGCTGCGCTGGTACGAGCTGCACCGCCAACGCGACGAACTGGCGCGCCTGAGCGATGCCACGCTGCACGACCTGGGGTTGTCGCGGGCGGATATCCAGCAGGAGGCCGACCGGCATTTCTGGGAGGATCCGTTGCGTAAATAGGCCGTGAAGGCTTTGCTAGCCTCTTCGCGGGTAAACCCGCTCCCACAGGTTCGCTGTTGTTCCCTGGTCAACGGTAACCCTGTGGGAGCGGGTTTACCCGCGAATGCTATGGTGCAGACACAGAATGAGTTGCAGAGCCACTGTGAGGTACCTCCATTGCCCCTCGAACTGTCTATCCACCAGGCCCGCCGTCTGGCCCTGTCCGCTCAGGGCTTCGGCAAGTCGCCCGGCAGCCCGCCGACCCTTGGCAGTCTCACGCGCATGTTCCAGCGCCTAGGCGTGGTGCAGATCGACTCGGTCAATGCCCTGGTGCGCTCCCACTACCTGCCGCTGTTTTCGCGCCTGGGCGACTACCCGCACGACCTGCTTGACCAGCTCGCCTGGGGCCAGCGCCGCCAGCGCCGATTGTTCGAATATTGGGGTCATGAAGCATCGCTGCTGCCGCTGGCGCTGTACCCGCTGATGCGCTGGCGCATGGCCCACGCCGCCGACGGCAAGGGCATCTACCGGCAACTGGCCGCGTTCGGCCGCGAGCGGCGCGAGGTGATCGAGCGGGTGCTGGCGGCGGTGCGCGACCAGGGCGCGCTGGGCGCGGGCAGCCTGTCCACCCGTGAGGAGCGCGCCGGCCCCTGGTGGGACTGGAGCGAAGAGAAGCACGCGCTGGAATGGCTGTTCGCCGCCGGCGAGGTCACCGTGGCCGGGCGTCGCGGTTTCGAGCGCCTGTACGACCTGCCCGAGCGGGTGCTGCCGGCGGCCATCCTCGATCAGGCCCGGCCCAGCGAGGCCGAAGCGCACCAGGGCTTGCTGCTGCATGCCGCCGGCGCCCTGGGCGTGGCCACCGAACAGGACCTGCGCGACTACTTTCGCCTCTCGCCGCAGCAGAGCAAGGCCGCCCTGGCCGTATTGGTCGAGGCCGGGCACCTGCAGGCCTGCACCGTGCAGGGCTGGAAACAACCGGCCTATGTCGCGGGGGTGCCACGGATTCCCAGGCGCATCGAAGCCAGCGCCTTGCTCTCGCCGTTCGATTCGCTGGTCTGGGCGCGCGAGCGTACCGAGCGCCTGTTCGATTTCCGCTACCGCCTGGAGATCTACACGCCGGCGCATAAGCGGGTGTACGGCTACTACGTGCTGCCATTCCTGCACGACGGGCGCATCGCCGCCCGCCTGGACCTGCGTGCCGAGCGCGCCCACGGGCGCCTGGCGGTGCATGCGGTGCACGAAGAGGCGTTGGGGCTGGACGAGGCGGGCTACCAGGCGCTGGCGCTCAGCCTGCGGCAGCTGGCCAACTGGCTGGGCCTGGCGCAGGTGCAGCTCAACTGCCCCCGCGCCGAGGGCAGCCGGCTGCGTCAGGCATTGCTCAGCGGCGTACCTGCTTGAGGGTTTCGGCGATCAGGAACGCCAGCTCCAGCGACTGATCGGCGTTCATCCGCGGGTCGCAGTGGGTGTGGTAGCGGTCTGACAGGGCATCTTCGGTGATCGGCCGGGCGCCGCCGATGCACTCGGTGACGTTCTGCCCGGTCATCTCGATATGAATGCCGCCAGCGTGGCTGCCCTCGGCCTGGTGCACCTGGAAGAACTGCTTGACCTCATCGAGGATCTGCGCGAAATCGCGGGTCTTGTAGCCGCTGCTGGCCTTGATGGTGTTGCCGTGCATCGGGTCGGAGCTCCACAGCACCTGGCGCCCCTCGCGCTGCACGGTGCGGATCAGCCCCGGCAGGTGGTCGCCGACCTTGCCGGCGCCCATGCGCACGATCAGGTTCAGGCGGCCCGGGTCGTTGTCCGGGTTGAGCACATCGATCAGGCGGATCAGCTCCTCGGGGTTCATGCTCGGGCCGACCTTGACCCCGATCGGGTTGTGCACGCCGCGCAGGAACTCGACATGGGCGCCGTCGAGCTGGCGGGTGCGGTCGCCGATCCACAGCATGTGCGCCGAGCAGTCGTAGTAGTCGCCGGTCAGGCTGTCGCTGCGCACGAAGGCTTCCTCGTAGTTGAGCAGCAACGCTTCGTGGGCGGTGAAGAAGCTGGTCTCGCGCAGTTGCGGCGCGGTGTCCAGGCCGCAGGCGCGCATGAAGGCCAGGGTCTCGTCGATGCGGTTGGCCAACTGGTGGTACTTGTCGGCCAGCGCCGAGTTGGCGATGAAGTCCAGGTTCCACTTGTGCACCTGGTGCAGGTCGGCGAAGCCGCCCTGGGCGAAGGCGCGCAGCAGGTTGAGGCTGGCGGTGGCCTGGTGGTAGGCCTGCAGCAGGCGCTCGGGGTCGGGAACGCGGCTCTTTTCGTCGAAACCGATGCCGTTGACGATGTCGCCACGGTAGGCGGGCAGGGTGATGTCGCCGATGGTCTCGTCATTGGCCGAGCGCGGCTTGGCGAACTGGCCGGCCATGCGCCCGACCTTGACCACCGGGCAGCCGGCGGCGAAGGTCATGACAATGGCCATCTGCAGCAGCACCTTGAAGGTGTCGCGGATCTTCGCCGCGGAGAATTCGGCGAAGCTCTCGGCGCAGTCGCCGCCCTGCAGCAGGAACGCCCGGCCCTGGGTCACTTCGGCGAACTGCCGGCGCAGCTCGCGTGCCTCGCCGGCAAACACCAGTGGCGGGTAGCTGGCCAGGGTTTGCTCCACCTTCAGCAGGTGCGCGGCGTCGGGGTAGATCGGTTGCTGCTGGATCGGCAGGGCGCGCCAGCTGTCAGGGGTCCATTGTCGGGTCATCGCAAGCTCTATCCATAAGTGTCGTTAAGGCCTGCCAGCCATGGTACGCCCGGGTGTGCTTGTTGCACCACCGGCATTGGCGGACAATGCACGTTTTGCGCGGGCAGGTGGTAAGGATGGCGACGGAGCGGGAAGAGCGGCTGCTGGCACGGGTCGAGGACGCCTTTGGCGTCATCAGCGTGTACGAGGTGGATGACTATCGCTTCCTCGAGTTCGGCGACGCCATCGAGCAGAGCTGCACCTTCACCGCCGACCCGAGCTGGCTGGAGTACGACTACACCCGCGCCATGCTGGTCGGCGCGCTGTGCCACGGGCAGCCGGAGAGCGCGCTGTTCCTCGGCCTTGGCGCCGGCACCCTGACCCAGGCGTGCCTGAAGTTCCTGCCGCTGGAGGATGTCGAGGCCATCGAGCTGCGCCCCGACGTGCCGCGCCTGGCCATGGAGTACATGGGCCTGGACGACGACCCGCGGCTGTATGTACGGGTGGGCGACGCCCTCGAGCTTTTGCCCAGCGCGGAGAAGGCCGACCTGCTGTTCGTCGACCTTTATACCGACTATGGTCCCGGTGTCGGCCACCTGGCCTGGGGCTTCCTGGAGAACTGCCAGAAGCAGCTGAACCCCGATGGCTGGCTGGTGATCAACCAGTGGGCCGGGGACGACGGCAAGCCGCTGGGCGCAGCCTTGTTGCGTGGTTTGTACCACCGCCATTACTGGGAGCTGCCGGTGAAGGAGGGCAACGTGATCGTGCTGGTGCCGGCGGACCTGGAGCAGACGCTGGATATCGATGCCGTGCGGGCGCGGGCCGAAGCCTTGGCGCCGCAGCTGGGCTATTCGCTGGAGTACCTGATCAAGGAAATCCGCCCGGCGACCTGATCCGAGTGTGCGCCCCCTGTAGGAGCGGCCTTGTGCCGCGAAAGGGCCGCACAGCGGCCCCGGCGATCTTGAGGTAGGCACACATCCTGGGGCCGCATTGCGGCCCATTCGCGGCACAAGGCCGCTCCTACAGGGAAACGATTCAGCCTGGATCCAATATGGCCCTTGATCTTCGAAATATTTCTCACAATTCACGGCTATTTCGGGTATAGTACGCGCCGGTCTTTTAGCGGACCTCAAAATCAGGTGGTGCAAATCCTCCGAATCCAGCTTCGGCTGCGCGTCCGCTAGGCGGACCTTCCCAAGACGTTCCTATTTCAATCGTTTTCGCAAATCCCCGCCGCCAAAGCTGCCTGGGTGACCGACTGGTCTTTCAAGGCATGTGCAGCTTTGGAGCATGGGTCTTTGCGGATGCACCTAGAGGCAGACCCATGACCCAGGAAACCGGCGGATTCGCCGCTCTCGAACTCAATCCGAACATCGTTGCTGCCGTCCTGGCCACCGGCTATGAAGAGCCGTCGGCCATCCAGCAACAGTCGATCCCGATCATCCTCGCCGGTCACGACATGATCGGCCAGGCGCAGACTGGCACCGGCAAGACCGCTGCCTTCGCCCTGCCGATCCTCAACAAGATCGACGTGAGCAAGCGCGAACCGCAAGCCCTGATCCTGGCGCCAACCCGTGAGTTGGCGCTGCAAGTAGCCACCGCTTTCGAAACCTACGCCAAGCAGATGCCGGGCGTTAACGTGGTGGCCGTGTACGGTGGTGCCCCGATGGGCCCACAGCTGCGTGCCATTCGCAATGGCGCACAGATCGTCGTCGCCACCCCGGGCCGCCTGTGCGACCACCTGCGCCGCGACGAGAAAGTCCTGTCCACCGTCCAGTACCTGGTACTCGACGAAGCCGACGAGATGCTCAAGCTGGGCTTCATGGATGACCTCGAAGTGATCTTCGACGCCATCCCTGCCACCCGCCAGACCGTGCTGTTCTCCGCCACCCTGCCGGCCTCGATCCGTGCCATCGCCGAGCGCCACCTGCGCGAGCCGAAGCACGTCAAGATCCAGAGCAAGACCCAGACCGTGACCGCGATCGAGCAGGCCCACCTGATGGTCCACGCCGACCAGAAGATCCCGGCCGTGCTGCGCCTGCTGGAAGTGGAAGAGTTCGACGCGCTGATCGCCTTCGTGCGCACCAAGCAAGCCACCCTGGACCTGGCCGCCGCCCTGGAAGCCAAAGGCTACAAGGCTGCCGCGCTGAACGGCGACATTGCCCAGAACCAGCGTGAGCGCGTGATCGACTCGCTCAAGGACGGCCGCCTGGACATCGTCGTCGCCACCGACGTCGCTGCCCGTGGTCTGGACGTACCGCGCATCACCCACGTGTTCAACGTCGACATGCCGTACGATCCGGAGTCCTACGTGCACCGTATCGGCCGTACCGGCCGTGCCGGTCGCGATGGCCGCGCGCTGCTGCTGGTCACCCCGCGTGAGCGTCGCATGCTGCAGGTGATCGAGCGTGTCACCGGTCAGAAAGTCGCCGAAGCCCGCCTGCCTAACCCGCAAGCCGTGCTGGATGCGCGCATCAAGAAGCTGACCAAGAGCCTGGCGCCGCTGGTGGCCGAATCCGAGGCCAGCCACGGCGAGCTGTTCGACCGCCTGACCGCCGACCTGGGTTGCAGTGCCCGTGCCCTGGCCTCGGCCCTGCTGCGCAAGGCCACCAACGGTCAGGCGCTGGACCTGGCTTCGGTGGAGCGCGAGCAGCCGCTGGTACCGACCTACAGCCCGCGTGAGCGCACTGAGCGTACCGAGCGTGGCGAGCGTCCGGACCGTGGTGACCGCGAGCGCCGCGCGCCGATGCCGCTGGCCGAAGGCCGCGTGCGTTGCCGTACCGCCCTGGGTGCCCGTGACGGCATCGCCGCCAAGAACCTGCTGGGCGCGATCCTCAACGAGGGTGGCCTGGCGCGTGACGCCATCGGTCGTATCCAGGTGCGTGACAGCTTCAGCCTGGTCGAGCTGCCGGAAGACGGTCTCGAGCGCCTGCTGACCAAGCTCAAGGACACCCGCGTGGCCGGCAAGCAGCTGAAGCTGCGCCGTTACCGCGAAGACTGATCCTGGCGCTGCAATAAAAAATCCCCGGCTTTTTGGTCGGGGATTTTTTTTGCCTGTCCCGGCCTCTTCGCGGGTAAACCCGCTCCCCCAGGTATCGCGCTGTACCTGTGGGAGCGGGTTTACCCGCGAAGAGGCCCGTCAGTCGAACCGATAGATATCCATCCCCAGCGCCCCCAGCGTAAACCCCTGGTGCACAATGCCAAACCGCCCACCAGCCCCCATGGCAAAGAACAACGGCAACAGATGCTCATCACTGGGATGGTTACGCAGCGCAAACGGCGCCTGCCGCCGATAATCCACCAGCGCCGCCTCATCCCCAGCGTTCAACCGCTCCACCACCCAGTCACGAAACGCCAGCGCCCAGGGCTCGACCGCATCCGGCCCGGCATGCCAGTCCAGCTCGCCCAGGTTGTGGGTGATGCTGCCCGAGCCGATCAGCAGGATGCCTTCCTCGCGCAGTGTCGACAGCGCCCGGCCAACCTTCAGTTGCAGATCAGGGCCGGCCTGGCTGGGCAGCGACACCTGAACCACCGGAATATCCGCCTCGGGATACATCAGTGAAAGCGGCACCCAGGCACCATGGTCGAAGGGCCGCTGCGAGTCCAGCTGCGCGCCCAGGCGCTCGGCGATCCGCTGGGCCAGTTCCGGCGCGCCGGGCGCGGGGTATTGCACGGCATACAGCGCCGGCGGAAAACCATGGAAGTCATGCCAGGTCTGCGGCTGAGCGTTGCCCATCACCAGCAGCTCGCGGCTTTCCCAGTGCGCCGACACCACCACGATCGCCTTCGGCCGGGGCAGGGCACGGGCCAGCGCGGCCAGGGCCGGGCCACTGGCACCGGGTTGCAGGGCGAGCATGGGCGATCCGTGGGAGATGAACAGGTTGGGCAGCATGGCGGGGTCCTGGCAGGTAAGATGCTGCCATCTTCGATCAGCCTTCGATCGAGATCCAATATAAGTTTTCACAGGCTTTTATCGAAAAACCGGGAGGAATCATGGAGCCAGCGTTCTGGCACAAGCGGTGGGCGGACAACCAGATCGGCTTTCACCAATCCCAGGTGAACCCGTACCTGCAGGCGCACTGGCCGACCTTGGGGCTGGCCCCGGGCGCGCGGGTGTTGGTGCCGCTGTGTGGCAAGAGCCTGGACCTGCTCTGGCTGGCCGCCCAGGGTTATCGGGTGCTGGGGGTGGAGCTGTCGCGCAGGGCGGTGGCGGACTTCTTCACCGAACATGGCCTGGTGGCGCAGATTGCCCGGCACGGTGCCTTCGAGGTGTGGCGCAGCGACGAGGTGGAGCTGTGGTGCGGGGATGTGTTTGCCCTGTGCGCCGAGGATCTGGCGGACTGCGCGGGGGTATATGACCGGGCGGCGCTGATCGCCTTGCCGGTGGCAATGCGCGAGCGCTACATGGCGTTGTTGGGTGAGCAGTTGCCGGCGGCCTGTCGCGGGCTGTTGGTGACCCTGGATTACGACCAGGGATTGATCGACGGGCCGCCGTTTTCGGTGCCGGACGCCGAAGTGCGGGCAGGGTTTGCCGGGTGGTGGGTCGATGAGGTCGAGGCGCGGGAGATTTTGGACGAGAGCCCGAAGTTTCTGAAGGCCGGTGTTGAAAGCCTGCTTGAGCGAGTCTACAGCGTTCGGCGCTAAGCTGGCTTCAACCCTGTAGGAGCGGCCTTGTGCCGCGAAAGGGCTGCGCAGCAGCCCCGGCGATTTTGCATGATGCCAAGATCCTGGGGCTGCTGCGCAGCCCTTTCGCGGCGCAAGGTGAACTGGTCAAGTAATTTTGGACACCGGTTAAGGTTCATGCCGCTGCCTTGAGCTTTTCCTCCATGGCTACTGGCGTTTCATAGCCGTTGTAGCTGTGGAGGCGCTTGAGGTTGTAGCGCATCAGATAAGCCTGGATATCCACTCGTGCCTGCGCTTCGGTCTCGTAACCCTCTGCCGGCACCCATTCTGATTTCAATGCTCCGAAGAATCGCTCCATGGCAGCGTTATCCCAGCATTGGCCTCGATGGCTCATGCTCTGGTTCAAGTTGTACTCATCGAGCGCGGCTCTGAATTTATGGCTGGTGTACTGACAGCCCTGGTCTGAATGAAACATTACGCCCGCCGGCCTACCCCGCGATTCAGCGGCCATGCGCAGGGCGTTACAAGCTAAGTTGGCATCTGCAATCATCGAGAATGCCCAACCCACTACGCGACGGGCATAGAGGTCAATCACGGCGGCTAGGTACAGCCAGCGCCTGCCAACCTGGATATAGGTCACATCGCCACACCAAACCTCATTGATCGCCGAAACCTTGAAATTGCGCTTCAGCTGATTCTCGGCGATCAACGCTTCTGCCCCTGATGACCGATAGCGGTGCGGCCTGCGCTGTTTGCACTTCAGGCCAGCTTCACGCATTAGCGCACGCACCTTGTATCGTCCTATTTCATGGCCTTCGTGCCGCAATTCCTGCGCCAGGGTTCGCGAGCCAGAAGCACTTCGCGATGCGTTGAAGTGCTTGATTACCAGCAGGCGTAGCGCATCTCTTGCCGGGTTTTCACGTCCTTGCCGTTTACGCCACGCATAGAAACTGCTGCGCTTAACCCCAAGCACGCGGCAGCAGTCGACAACAGGGTATTGCTCACTCAGCTCGTTGATCAGCGAGAACGATCTTTGGAGTCCCGAAGCAGGAGAGCACTGGCCTTTTTTAGGATTTCGATATCCCGATCCTTTTGCCGAACCAGCGCTTCGAGTTCTTCAATTCGTTGCTGCTCGGGTGTGATCGCTTTGGCTCCAGCCGGAACCTTACCGGCTCTCTCTTCACGCACCTGATCAACCCAGCGGCGAAGCGCGGTAGGGCCCAGCCCAAGGGCGGCACAGACCTCAGGAACTGACTGCCCACCGTCCAGCACCATTTCGGCAGCTTGGACTTTGTATTCTCTTGAATAAGATTTACGCACTGATTTTGCCTCCAATTGGGCGCCATCATAGCGCCCGATGAAGGTGTCCAAAATCATTAGGCCAGTTCAAGGCCGCTCCTACAGGGGAGGGCGACATGGCAATGAAAAAGGGCGACCGAAGTCGCCCTTTCTTGTTGCTGCCTGGATCAACCGCGACGGCGCAGCGCGTCGATGCGGTCTTCCAGCGGCGGGTGGCTCATCAGCAGGCCGGCCAGGCCATGCTTGAGGCCGCCATTGATGCCGAAGGCCTTCATGGTGTCGGGCATGTGCACCGGCAGGCCTTGTTCGGAGCGCAGGCGCTGCAGTGCGCCGATCATCGCGCCGGTACCGGCCAGGTGGGCGCCGGCTTCGTCGGCGCGGAATTCGCGGCGACGCGAGTACCACATGACGATGATGCTGGCGAGGATGCCCAGGACCAGCTCGGCGACGATGGTCGCGATGAAGTAGGCAATGCCGTGGCCTTCTTCGTTCTTGAAGATCACCCGGTCGACGAAGTTGCCGATGATGCGGGCGAAGAACATCACGAAGGTGTTCACCACGCCCTGCACCAGCGCCATGGTGACCATGTCGCCATTGGCCACGTGGCCGATCTCGTGGGCCAGCACCGCACGCACCTCATCGGGCGAGAAGCGCTCCAGCAGGCCCTGGGAGACGGCGACCAGCGCGTCGTTGCGGTTCCAGCCGGTGGCGAAGGCGTTGGCCTCGTAGGCCGGGAAGATACCCACCTCGGGCATCTTGATGCCGGCCTCGCGGGACAGTTCCTCGACGGTCTGCAACAGCCACTGTTCGTGACGGGTGCGGGGCTGGGTGATGATCTGGGTGCCGGTGGTCATCTTCGCCATCCACTTGGAGATGAACAGCGAGACGAGCGAGCCAGCGAAACCGAACACGGCGCAGAAGACCAGCAGCTGGCCGAGGTTGAGGTCAACCCCGTTGGCCGCCATGAACCCGTTGAAGCCGAACAGGCTCAGGGTAATGCTTGCAACCAGCACCACCGCGAGGTTGGTGGCTACAAACAACAGAATGCGCATCATGGTTGTTACGTTCTCCTGACGGATAAGTTCGTTGCGTACTGCGGGGTATATAAGGGGGAGGGCGCGGCTATTCAACCGGGCGACTATTTCAAACTGTGTACGCGAGGAGTATGGCAGAGGATGCCGGGCGTACCGTGGGATAGAGCGTTGCAGGATGTAAGAGGGATCGGGTCAACCCCTTCGCGGGTAAACCCGCTCCCACAGGTTCGGCGCCGAACCTGTGGGAGCGGGTTTACCCGCGAAAAGGCCATCAATCATTGCGAATAAGTGCGCAGGAAATTACCGATCCGGCCAATGGCCTGTTCCAGGTCATCCACCCGCGGCAGCGTCACCACGCGGAAGTGGTCCGGCCATGGCCAGTTGAACGCCGTGCCCTGGACGATCAGCAGCTTCTCCGACAGCAGCAGGTCGAGCACGAACTTCTCGTCGTTGAAGATCGGGCAGACCTTCGGGTCGATCTTCGGAAACGCGTACAGCGCGCCCATCGGCTTGACGCAGCTCACCCCGGGGATGGCATTGAGCAGCTCGTAGGTGCGGTTGCGCTGCTCCAGCAGGCGGCCCGGCGGCAGCACCAGGTCGTTGATGCTCTGGTAGCCGCCCAGCGCGGTCTGGATCGCGTGCTGGGCCGGCACGTTGGCGCACAGGCGCATGTTGGCCAGCATGTCGATGCCTTCGATGTAGCTCTGGGCGTGGTGCTTGGGCCCGGAGATGATCAGCCAGCCGGAGCGGAAGCCCGCCACCCGGTACGACTTGGACAGGCCGTTGAAGGTCAGGCACAGCAGGTCCGGGGCCAGCGACGCGGTGCTGATGTGCACGGCCTCGTCGTAGAGGATCTTGTCGTAGATCTCGTCGGAGAACACCACCAGGTTGTGCTGGCGCGCCAGCTCCAGCATGCCCAGCAGCAATTCCTTGGAATACACAGCGCCGGTCGGGTTGTTCGGGTTGATGATCACCAGGGCCTTGGTGTTCGGTGTGATCTTGGCCTTGATGTCGTCCAGGTCGGGGAACCAGTCGGCCTGCTCGTCGCACAGGTAGTGCACCGGCTTGCCGCCGGCCAGGCTCACCGCGGCGGTCCACAGCGGGTAGTCGGGAGCCGGGATCAGCACCTCGTCGCCGTTGTTGAGCAGCGCCTGCATCGACATCACGATCAGCTCGGACACACCGTTGCCCAGGTAGATGTCCTCGATGGTGACGCCTTCGATTTCCTTCTGCTGGCAGTACTGCATCACCGCCTTGCGCGCGCTGAACAGACCCTTGGAGTCGCTGTAGCCCTGGGCGGTGGGCAGGTTGCGGATCACGTCCTGGAGGATCTCGTCCGGCGCCTCGAAACCAAACGGCGCCGGGTTGCCGATGTTCAGCTTGAGGATGCGGTGGCCTTCCTCTTCCAGGCGTTTGGCGTGCTTGAGCACTGGGCCGCGAATGTCGTAGCAGACATTGGCGAGCTTGTTCGATTTGCTGAACTGCATGATGAGATCCCGAGTGAGAATACGCGCCGCCCTTGCTCGAAAGGTTTGAAAGGGCGGGAAGCGGGTGCCAGACTGGCTGCCTTGCACACGAAGCCAACTAATATACGTGCCACCCGCGCCAGGGAAAAGCCGGTGCGAGGTGAAATTCAGCCTGCCGAGGTCCCATCATGCAAAAGATCGACAAAACCCTGGACGAATGGCGCGCCATGCTCGATCCGGCCCAGTACCAGGTGTGCCGGCTCAAGGGCACCGAGCGGCCGTTCAGCGGCAAGTACAACAGCGAGCGCCGCGACGGCGTCTACCACTGCATCTGCTGTGACCTGCCGCTGTTCGACGCCAAGGCCAAGTTCGATTCCGGCTGCGGCTGGCCGAGCTTCTACGAGCCGATCGAAGAAGCCGCGATGATCGAGATCCGCGACACCTCCCACGGCATGATCCGCACCGAAGTCACCTGCGCGCAGTGTGATGCCCACCTGGGCCATGTATTTCCCGACGGCCCGCCGCCGACCGGGCTACGCTACTGCATCAACTCGGTGTGCCTGGACCTCAAGCCACGCGATTGACGGAGAGCGAACATGGCCGATGCGCTGCTGGACATCCCCTGCGTCACCCTCGGTGGCGAACAGAAAGTGCTGGGCGACTTCGCCGGCAAGGCGCTGCTGGTGGTCAACACCGCCAGCCAGTGCGGTTTCACCCCGCAATACAAGGGCCTCGAACGCCTGTGGCAGGAGTACCGCGACCAGGGCCTGGTGGTGCTGGGCTTCCCCTGCAACCAGTTCGGCAAGCAGGAGCCGGGCGACGCCCGGGAGATCGCGCAGTTCTGCGAGCTTAACTTCGGCGTGAGTTTCCCGCTGTTTCGCAAGGTCGAGGTCAACGGCCCCGGTGCCCACCCGCTGTTCGCCGAGCTCAAGCGCCGGGCGCCGGGCGTGCTGGGCACGCAGAAGATCAAGTGGAACTTCACCAAGTTCCTGGTCGACCCGCGCACCGGCAAGGTCAGCCGCTTTGCCCCGACCACCAAGCCCGAGGCGCTGAAGTCGGCGATCGAGCCGCTGCTCAACCGCTGACCGGCACCCAGTGCTCGATCAGCGCCAGCAGTTCCTCGCGGCGGAACGGCTTGGCCAGGTAGTCGTTCATGCCTGCGGCGCGGCAGCGCTCGCGCTCCTCGGGCATGGCGTTGGCGGTCAGCGCGACGATCGGCAGCTCCGGCCAGCGGCTGCTCTGGCGGATCCGTCGGCTGGCCTCGTAGCCATCCATCACCGGCATGTTGCAGTCCATCAGCACCAGGTCGAAGCTGTCCCGCTCCAGGCAGTCCAGGGCCTCCTGGCCGTGGGCAGCCACCTGCACCTGGCAGCCGAGCTTGCCCAGCATGCCCTTGGCCACCAGCTGGTTCACCGGGTTGTCCTCCACCAGCAGGATGCGCGCCCTCAGCTCCCTGGAGGCCGGTACCTCGTGGGGCAGTGGCGCGTTGGGCTCGCCCTGCAAGGTGCGGCGCAGGGTCTGGTACAAGGCATTGCGTGCCAGGGGGCGGGCCAGTTGCTGCAAGGGCGCCAGTTGCTCGGCCTGCTCGGTGGGCAGGAAGTTACCGTAGGCGGTCACCAGCAAGATCGGTGCCTCGATGGCCGGGCGCAGGTCGAGCACGTGGTCCAGGTCGTCGGTAATCAGCAGGTCGACAGCCGTGCCGGCCAGGTCCTTGGCATCCTCATGACGCACGTATTCCAGCCCCCAGCGCGGCAACAGCCCCTCCAGCAGCTCGGCCAGGCCACTGCCGGGGTTGCCCAGGGCCACCACCCGCCCGTTCAATGGCGCCGGCGGGATCGCCTCGGTGTGCGCCGGTAGCGGCAGGTCGGCGCTGAAGCGGCTGCCGAAGCCGGTTTCGGACTGGATATGCAGATGCCCCTGCATGGCCTTGCACAGGTTGCGGGTCAGGGCCAGGCCCAGGCCAGTGCCGCCGTACTGGCGAGTGATGCCGGCGCCGGCCTGGGTGAACGGCTGGAAGATCCGCGCCTGGGCCTCCTCGGGGATGCCGATGCCGGTGTCGCTCACCTCCAGGCGGATACCGCCGACGATGCTGCAAAGGCGCACGTCGACGCGGCCGAAACGGGTGAACTTGAGGGCGTTGGACAACAGGTTGCTGACGATCTGCCGCACCCGGGTCGGGTCGCCCAGCACCGTGCTGGGGAAGTCAGGGGCGACCAGGCAGGTCAGCTCGACGCTGGGCGCGGCGTTTTGCGACAGCAGGTTGGCGGTGTCCTCGACCATGGCGCCGAGGTCGAACGGAATGCGCTCGAGCTCCAGCTGGCCAGCGTCGAACTTCGACAGGTCGAGGATATCGTTGAGCAACTCCACCAGTACCTTGCCCGAGTCGTGGGCGATCGACAGCTGCTGGCGCTGCTCGGGCGCCAGGCCACTGTCCAGGGCCAGGGCGATCATGCCCAGCATGCCGTTGAGCGGGGTGCGGATCTCGTGGCTCATGTTGGCCAGGAAGGCGGCGCGGGCCTGGGCCATGTCCAGGGCGCGCTGGCGCGCCTCGTCCAGCTCCTGGTTGGACAGGCTCAGGCGGCTGTTGCTGGCCTTGAGCTCGGTGGTACGCGCCGAGACGATGTCCTCCAGCTCGTTGAGGTACTGGGTCAGACGGTTCTCGGCGGTGCGCCGCTGCTGGATCTCGGTGGCCATGCTGACGAACTGCTGGTTGGCGACCCGCACCAGCACGCCGATCTCGTCGTTCTCGTGGCCCTTGGGGCAGTCCACGCGGTTCTGCCTGGGCGTGCGCGCATCGTTGCCGCTGAGCGCGCCGATCACCGTCACCAGCGGCTTGGTCAGCATCAGGTAGAACAGCCCCAGGAGAATGCCGGTGAGCACCAGGCTGCGGGCAAAGCCGTTGACCAGGGTGACCCCGGCGCGGTCGAGGAAGCGCCCGCCGAAGGTGTAGGTGTCGACATCCAGGTAAAGGGTGCCGAGGTATTCGTCGGGCATGTGGGCGAGGAACAGTCGGTCCTGGAACTGGCGCTGCTCGCCGAACAGGAAGTCCGACAGCGGTCGGTAGCGGCTCTCCGTGCTGGGGCGCTGCACGTCGGCCAGCACGGTGTCGTTGTTGTCGATCAGCCGCGCGCGGATCAGCGCCGGCGATTTCAGCAGGCCGCCGGTCAGCTCCTGGGCCAGCTCCGTGTCGATGTTGTAGGCGATGCGCGAGGCCGTGTCGTGGCTGATCTTCAACAGTGCCTGAATTTCACGGTTGATGGACGCGTCTTCGCTGGCATAATCGATGCCGATCTGGATGAGACTGAGCAATGTTCCCAGGATGAAGCCGACCAGGACTGTCAACCGGGCTTGCTTGTATGACAGGCGATTGGTGAACTTGATATCCATGGGTCCCAAGCCGGTTACTTGCTCCGTGCGCTGCGCAAGCATAGCCGATCAGCCCTGGCTGCTGGCGGGTCTGTCGAACATTCAGCTTTTGTCCGTGCCGGCCCCTTCGCGGGTAAACCCGCTCCCACAGGGTCCACTGCCTGCTGTGGGAGCGGGTTTACCCGCGAAGGGGCCGGCACGGTACCGAAACCTGATTTGCAGGAGCCCTCATGGACACCCGCCTTACCGCTTTCCTAGACCGCGCAGAATCCGTCCTCGCCCGCCTCGAACCCCTGCTGCCGGCCCCGCGCTCGGACATCGACTGGACCCGCACCCTGGCCGCCCGCTGGCAACGCGACGGCCGCAGCGGCTACCTGATGCCCCTCGAAGTCAGCCTCGACATCCGCCTGTCCGACCTGATCGGCGTTGACCAGCAGCGTGAGCAGCTGGGCCGCAACACCCACCAGTTCATCAACGGCATGCCGGCCAACCACGCCCTGCTGTGGGGTTCGCGCGGCACCGGCAAGTCGTCGCTGGTGCGTGCGCTGTTGGCCGAGCATGCCGGCGCCGGCCTGCGCCTGATCGAAATCGAGCGCGACCACCTGGCCGACCTGCCGCGGGTGGTCGAGCAACTGCAAAAACTTGAACAACGCTTCATCCTGTTCTGCGACGACCTGTCGTTCGAAGCCGGGGAGGGTGACTACCGGGTGCTCAAGAGCGTGCTCGACGGCTCGCTGGAGCAAGCCCCGGACAACGTGCTGCTGTACGCCACCTCCAACCGCCGCCACCTGGTGCCGGAGAAGCAGAGCGACAACGAGAACTGGAAGATGGTCGACGGCGAGCTGCACCCCAACGAGGCGGTGGAGGACAAGATCGCCCTGTCCGACCGTTTCGGCCTGTGGCTGTCGTTCTACCCGTTCAGCCAGGAGCATTTCCTCAACGTGGTCGAGCACTGGATCGGCCAGCTGGCGCGCCCGGCCGGGCTGCAGTGGCAGCGCAGCGAAGCGCTCGACATCCTCGCCGTACGCTGGGCCACCGGCCGCGGCAACCGTAATGGCCGTTGTGCCTATCAGTTCGCCCGCTACTGGGTCGGGCTGCAATTGCTGGAGCAGAAATAAATGATCGACCTCAACGCCAGTGGCCAAGGCCTCGATGGCTACGACCTGCTGGCCGCGCAAGTGCAGGCGCTGTTCGCCGACGAGCGCGACTTCATCGCCAACGCCGCGCAGTTCTCGGCCTTTTTGTACAACCAGGTAGAGGACCTGAACTGGGCGGGCTTCTATATCAACCGTAACGAAGAACTGGTGCTCGGCCCGTTCCAGGGCCAGGTGGCCTGCGTGCGCATCCCCTTCAGCCGGGGCGTGTGCGGTGCCGCGGCGGCTACCCGCACGACCCAGCGGGTCGAGGATGTGCATGCGTTCCCCGGGCATATCGCCTGTGACAGCGCGTCCAACAGCGAGTTGGTGATCCCGTTGGTCAAGGCCGGCAGGCTGATCGGAGTGCTCGACCTGGACAGCCCGAAGCTGGCGCGCTTCAGCGAGGCCGACCAGGTGGGGCTGGAGCGGTTGGTCGAGGTGTTCCTCGAGTTGACCGATTGCTGAAATGAAGAAGGGGCCTGCGAAGGCCCCTTTCTTTATCAAGATCGCTGGGGGCTGCTTCGCAGCCCTTTTGCGGCACAAGGCCGCTCCTACAGGCAATCGCAACCCTCTGTAGGAGCGGCCTTGTGCCGCGATAGGGGCGCAAAGCGCCCCCCAGAATCCCGGTCAGTCGTAAATAACCTTCTTCTTCCAGGTCTCATCCTCATCAGTCTTGAGCCCCTGGGTCAGCGCATTCTGTTCGTTCTCCGCCGGCTCCATCTGGTCCAGCACCTGGGCGTTGGCCCGGTTCAGCAGTTTCTCAAGGTAAGTCAGCTGCTCTTCATACTGCTTGGGCTCAGGCTGCTTGCGCAGGTACTGCACGCCACGCTCGAACGCCAGGCGCGCCTGCCCCGGCTGGTTTTGCTGCAGGGCCTGCTGGCCGAGGTTGTTGAAGAACTCGATATGCAGCAACACCAGGATATGGCGGATCTCCTTGACCCAGTACTTGCCCTCGTTGGTCGCGAGGAACCCTTCCTGGGTGGCGCGCACGATCTGGTTGTGCAGCAGCTCCAGCAAAAAGCGCACATCCTTGGCCTTGACCTCGGTTTGGATCGGCGAGGGCGGGTTGCTGACCGGGATTCTCTCACCCTGGCCGATCAGCCCCTCCAGCTCGGCGATACGTGCCTTGAGGTCACCACTGTGCTTGTCCAGCGCCAGCTGGCGCTGGTTGAGGTTCAGTTCGAGGCGGGTCAACAGCAGCTTGAGCGCAGGCGTCATGAACTGCCCGGGGAAGGTCTCGGTGATTTCGCCGCAGCGGCGCAGGCGGTCGGCCAGCTCGACCTTGAGCCGTGCACGCTCGAGCTTGCCGTTCTCGACCACATTGTTGAGGTAGCCGATCACGATCAGCAGCGCGATACCCGCAACGATAAGCAGGGTGATCAGAAGTGGTGTCACCGTTAACGCCTCATGAAGAAGTTTTGCATCTATCGAGAGTGTAGTGAGTCCGCCCGAAAGCGAACAGTGCAGCCTGGCGGAACAGTCCGCGCTCCCTCATATCCGTTGGATATGCGTGGGAGCGGGCTTGCCCCGCGATGAACCCCTCAAGCCTTGCTCTATATATCGGCCCGTAATCCAAAACCTACAGATAGTGGCACATCGCTACGAGCTTGCCGAGCCAACGTCAGAAAAGCAACGCCAATCCCCGGACGCATCCTGCATCACTGTCCATGACGACGGGAAGTCATTGATTTAAATAAATTTCTACAAAGGGGTTGACGACCTTCCAAGGCATCCATAGAATGCGCGCCACTTGCAGCGTAAAGCACACAGCGAAACGCGGCAGGGAGTGAAAGCAAGCAGTACTTTAATAGGTAATGCGAGCAGCGTGTCCCCTTCGTCTAGTGGCCTAGGACACCGCCCTTTCACGGCGGTAACAGGGGTTCGAGTCCCCTAGGGGACGCCATATTGCGGGAATAGCTCAGTTGGTAGAGCACGACCTTGCCAAGGTCGGGGTCGCGAGTTCGAGTCTCGTTTCCCGCTCCAGTTTCTCCGGCACTGCTGCGGCAGGGCAGGAAAAGAAAATCCAGGCTGAATCGTGAGGTTCATGTTCTGGTGCGCTGAAAAGCGTCGGCTTAGTCCCCTTCGTCTAGTGGCCTAGGACACCGCCCTTTCACGGCGGTAACAGGGGTTCGAGTCCCCTAGGGGACGCCATATTTGCGGGAATAGCTCAGTTGGTAGAGCACGACCTTGCCAAGGTCGGGGTCGCGAGTTCGAGTCTCGTTTCCCGCTCCAGTTTCAACGCATCGTTTCCGACGGTGCAGGTGGTGAAGGTCGTCAAGGCGCTTCACGCCACATGCGGTAAAGCTTCACCCTGCGGGAATAGCTCAGTTGGTAGAGCACGACCTTGCCAAGGTCGGGGTCGCGAGTTCGAGTCTCGTTTCCCGCTCCAAATTGAAAACGCCACTTCGTTTGAAGTGGCGTTTTTTTTTGCTCGCGAGATTGGTTTTTTGGGGCGAGCTGGCTCTGCACACCTATCAATTTTACTAGTTGGCTAATGTCGTCTGGGGGCGTACAACGGCATGGAGCTACTCGTTACGCCCGATGTTCGTACTCATACCATCAGTTATTACTCTGTCGGGGGAGAATGTTGGGCGCGCCTGATCCCACTCCATTCTGTCTTGAACAAGGAAGGAGCAATGACCGTGACGATCGAAACGACGGATTTGGAAGTCCAGCTGGAGATATGTAAACGGGCGGTCGATGCGTGGAGGCGTTATGAAGAAAGTAAAGGGAAGCAGCCCCCTTCGCAGGTAGAACGACTTCGACTGGAAGCAGAGTTCTTATGTTCTTCGGCGCATCATTTTTTCGGGGGTGTGGCTAGGATTCCCCCTGACTTGCTAGATCGTGATTTGGCGGAGTGAATTCACTTGTCCCGCTCAGGTGATTGGGGTTCCCGGCCCAGATGGGGCCGGGATGCATCTACATCAGTGAATATCACCCTGAGCAGGCTTGGCTAGCAGTTGCTTTTCTTGGTGCCAATCGAACGCTTCACCGTTCTGCTCGGCCTCGTAGCGTCGCTCTTCCAGCGTTTGGTAAAGCTCCAGCTCTTCATCCGGCATGAAATGCAGGCAATCGCCACCAAAGAACCACAGCAGGTCACGCGGCACCAGGTGGGCGATCTGTGGGTAGCGCTGGATCACCTGGCAGATCAGGTCCTGGCCCAGGTACTGGCTTTGCAGCGGGTCCTGGGGCAGCAGGGTGAGCAGTTCGTCGAAGCGCTCGAGGAACAGGGCGTGGCTTTCCTCCGGGACCTGTTCGGCTTCACCCAGCGCGGCCAGGATGGTGCGCAGGTGGTGGAGCAGTTGCAGGTGGTATTCCAGGTGGGGGTTGGCCATGGCGGCGGTCCTCGGGGTGGTTGAAACGGGGGGCGGAGTATACGCCGGTTTTGCATAGGCTGGCAGCGTAGCTGCCTGTGCTGGCGCTATCGCGGGGCAAGCCCGCTCCCACGAACATATGTTCACGGCTTGTTCGTGGGAGCGGGCTTGCCCTGCGATGTTGTCGATGAATGTTCAGCGCACTTTGCCTGCTTCGGGCAACAGCACTTCCTTGTCGAACGCATCCACATCGATCACCACCCGCCGTGCCTGCTCGGCCTGATGCAGGCGTTGGCCTTCCTCCGCTTGCAAGGCGCCCGCTTCGATGGCGGCGTCGATCACCGATTGCCCTGGTGTCGCCTGCACCTTACCTTCCTTGATGGCCTGATGCAGCGCCTTGTGCAGCGGGGCGGCATCGTCCAGCAGGTCGCAGGCGGTCTGCAGCGCGGCCACCGGGTCGCCGTCGGCCTGAGGCCTGAAGCAGCCCGCCAGCAACTCTTCCAGCGCCGGGTCGCCTTTGCGGCGGCCGATCAGCGCCGCCACCTCGGCATCCAGCTCATCGCTGGGCCCGGTATGTCGGCGGCCGAACGGGAACACCAGCACGCGCAGGGCGCAGCCCAGGAAGCGGTTGGGGAAGTTGTCGAGCAACGCATCGAGCGCTTTCTCGGCCTGCCCCAGGCTTTCCTCCAGGGCCCAGCGCAGCAGGGGGCGCAGATGCTCGGGCGAGCCGAGGTCGTGGTAGCGCTTGAGCGCGGCGCTGGACAGGTACAGGTAGCTGAGCACATCACCCAGCCGGGCGCTCAGGCGTTCGCGACGCTTGAGCGCGCCGCCCAGCAGCATCATCGACAGGTCGGCCAGCAGGGCGAACGCCGCCGCCTGGCGGTTGAGGGCGCGGAAGTAGCCCTGGCTCAAGGCATCGCCCGGGACCTTCTCGAAATGCCCCAGGCCCAGGCCCAGCACCAGGGTGCTGGCGGCGTTGCCGGCGGCGAACAGGATGTGCTGCAGCAGCAGGTCGTCGAACTCGTTCAGCGCCTGGTCGTGGTCCTCGCGCCCGGCCAGGGCCATTTCCCTGAGCACGAACGGGTGGCAGCGGATTGCGCCCTGGCCGAAGATCATCAGGTTGCGCGACAGGATGTTGGCCCCCTCGACGGTGATGAAGATCGGCGCGCCTTGCCAGTTGCGGCCCAGGTAGTTGTTCGGGCCCATGATGATGCCCTTGCCGCCGTGCACGTCCATGGCGTGCTGGATGCACTCGCGGCCGCGCTCGGTGAGGTGGTACTTGAGGATCGCCGACAGCACCGAGGGTTTTTCCCCCAGGTCGACAGCCTTGGCGGTGAGCAGGCGGGCGCTGTCCATCAGCCAGGCGTTGCCGCCGATGCGTGCCAGGGATTCCTGGATGCCTTCGAAGGCGGCCAGCGGTACGTTGAACTGTTCGCGCACGCGGGCGTATTGGCCGGTGACCAGGCTGGTGTACTTGGCCGCGCCCGTGCCGACCGCCGGCAGGGAGATCGAGCGGCCCACTGACAGGCAGTTCATCAGCATCATCCAGCCCTTGCCGAGCATGGCCTGGCCGCCGATCAGGCAGTCCAGCGGCACGAATACGTCCTTGCCGCTGTTGGGGCCGTTCATGAACGCGGCGCCCAGCGGCAGGTGGCGCTGGCCGATCTCCACGCCGGGGAGGTCGGTGGGGATCAGTGCCAGGCTGATGCCCAGCTCGGTCTGCTCGCCCAACAGGTGGTCGGGGTCGTAGGCCTTGAAGGCCAGGCCCAGCAGGGTGGCGACCGGGCCGAGGGTGATGTAGCGCTTTTCCCAGTTCAGGCGCAGGCCGATGACTTCTTCACCCTGCCACTGGCCTTTGCAGATGACGCCGGTGTCGGGCATGGCCCCGGCGTCGGAGCCGGCCAGGGGGCCGGTGAGGGCGAAGCAGGGGATGTCGTCGCCACGGGCCAGGCGCGGCAGGTAGTGGCTGCGCTGTTCGTCGGTGCCGTAGTGCAGCAGCAGTTCGGCCGGGCCCAGGGAGTTGGGCACCATCACCGTGGAGGCCAGGTCGCCGCTGCGGGTGGCCAGCTTCATCGCCACCTGGGAGTGGGCGTAGGCCGAGAAGCCCTTGCCGCCGTATTCCTTGGGGATGATCAGGGCGAAGAAGCCGTGCTGCTTGATGAAGTCCCAGGCTTGCGGCGGCAGGTCGAGGTCCTGGCCGATCTGCCAGTCGCTGACCATGGCGCACAGCTGCTCGGTGGGGCCGTCGATGAAGGCCTGTTCTTCCTCGCTGAGCTTGGGCGCGGGGTAGTCGAGCAGGGTGTTCCAGTCGGGGCGGCCGCTGAACAGGTGGCCGTCCCACCACACGGTGCCGGCGTCGATGGCTTCGCGCTCGGTCTGCGACATCGGCGGCAGGGTGCGCTGGAACCAGCTGAACATCGGCGCGGTGAACAGTTTGCGGCGCATTTCTGGCAGGACGAAGAAGGCGACCTTGAGGGCGATCACCACCCAGATCAGCGTCAGCAGCCAGCCCGGCGCCGTGCTGAACAGGCCCATGAGCAGGGTGTAGGCGGCGATTGCCGCGAGGATCTGCAACGGCGCCAGGCGTCGATGCAGGAGATACGCGGCGCCTAGCACCAGGACCAGCAACCACAACAGCAGCATGATTCTTCCTCCTTGGAAGCGGGGCGGGGGGCGATCCACAGAGCTTAGACGTGTTGGGGTGGATGGCCTGCTTAGAAGACTGACCGGGTTGGGTGGCGGGAGTTCGGTGGCGGTTGGGGGATTGTGGGGCTGCGTTGCAGCCCTTTCGCGGCACAAGGCCGCTCCTACAGACGGCCGCGATCCCATGTAGGAGCGGCCTTGTGCCGCGAAAGGGCCGCAAAGCGGCCCCGGGGATCATTTACTTCTGTTCAACCCCACCTCCATGTCATCGATCAGCGCCTTGGCCATGGCGCTGAGGATCCGCGCCGAGCTGCCGGCCAGCAGGTCGCCTTCCATCTCCGCTTCGCAGGTCAGGTGGCGGATGCAGCCGAGCAGCACCGACAACTCGCTGAAGGCGTCTTCGAAGGTAACGCCCGGCTCGACCTTGAACAGGTCCAGGCAGGTGATGCGGCCTGCGGTATGCCCGCGGCTCATGGCTGCACCTGGGGCTTGTGCTCGAGCAGGGCGCAGGCGAGCTGACCGAGGTAGTCGCTGACGGTGAACAGGCGGTCCTGGGCTTCGCCGGGCTCGGTCTTGAAGTAGATGTCGAGGACGTCGGAGATGGCGGTGGCCACTTCGACGGCGGCGGCCATGGCGTCGTCGCGGGGGAGGGTGGGGCGGATGGTGATGAAGTGGGAGAGACGGGGTGGGTCTGGGACGATTTTTTTCATGGTCGAGCTTCCTTGTGGTTACGAGTAACCACCACCCGCATCCTTTCTCACGAGATCAAGGTGGCAGCCATGTACGAGGTGAGAAATCCGGGCCACAAGGTAAACCCGGCCAGACCGAGGTCTGCCCGTACACGGCCACCATGACGGAGGCGCGTTACCGTTGTGGAAATCGGGTTTCTCACACCCGGTCACCCAATTGGGCGACCCGATGAAGTTATCCCCGGGGTATTTCCCCGACAACGTGGCGGCTTCCGGCAAGCGCGTAGGATAGTTCCCAAGCTTTGCTGGCTGAAGCATTTGGTTTCAGGTTCGGAAAGATCTGACAGTCTCTGAGGTCGCTGGGGCTGCTGCGCAGCCCTTTCGCGGCACAAGGCCGCTCCTACAGGATATGCGCCAGTTCTGCCGTGGTGCGGTCCCTGTAGGAGCGGCCTTGTGCCGCGAAAGGGCCGCAAAGCGGCCCCCCGGTTTCACTGGCACCGCCCACCGCTTGGGGTAGACTGACCCCCCTCCCGCATTCATTAAGGACGTTGCCATGCTGAAGATCTGGGGCCGCAAGAATTCGAGCAATGTGCGCAAGGCGTTGTGGATCGCCCACGAGCTGGGCCTGGACTTCGAGTCCATCGATGCCGGCGGCGCCTTCGGCGTGGTCAACGAACCGCATTACCGGGCACTCAATCCCAACGGCCTGGTGCCCATGCTCGAAGACGCCGACCTGGTGCTGTGGGAGTCCAACACCATCGTGCGCTACCTGTGCGCCGAATACGGCGCAGAACAAGGCTGGTACCTCGACGACCCGCGCCAGCGCGCCCTGGCCGACAAGTGGATGGACTGGACCACCTCGTCCTTCGCCGGCCCCTTCCGTCCGCTGTTCTGGGGCCTGCTGCGCACCCCCGAGGAGCAGCGCGACTGGGTGGCGATCAACGCCGCGCACAAGCAGTGCGCGCAACTGCTGGCCATCGCCGACGAGACCCTGGCCAGGCAGCCGTACCTCTCCGGCGAGCAGATCGGCATGGGCGACATCCCCCTGGGCAGCTTCATCTACGCCTGGTTCGAAATGCCCATCGAACGCCCGGCCATGCACCACCTCGAAGCCTGGTACGCGCGCCTCAAGCAGCGCCCGGCCTACCAGGCGGCGGTGATGACCGCCCTGACGTGACGCCACTTCGATAGTCATTATCAATAGATGTGACTGTACTTGTGCGGCCAGCCCTTGCACCATGGCCGCACTCACTGCGCCAGTGACTTTGCCTGGCGTGTCCCGAACCCTTTTCTCGGTACCCGACCCGCTATGAGTTCCGCCCTGTCCATCCGACAGCTGACCAAGACCTACGGCAACGGTTTCCAGGCCCTCAAGGGCATCGACCTGGACGTTTCCGAAGGCGACTTCTTCGCCTTGCTCGGCCCCAACGGCGCCGGCAAGTCCACCACCATCGGCATTCTCTCGACCCTGGTGAACAAGACCAGCGGCACGGTCAACGTGTTCGGCCACGACCTGGACCGCGAGCCGGCGGCGCTCAAGCGCTGCCTGGGCGTGGTGCCCCAGGAGTTCAACTTCAACCAGTTCGAGAAGACCTTCGACATCGTCGTCACCCAGGCCGGCTACTACGGCATCCCGCCCAAGGTGGCCAAGGAACGCGCCGAGCAGTACCTGACGCAACTCGGGCTATGGGACAAGCGCGACGTGCCGTCGCGTTCGCTGTCCGGCGGCATGAAGCGCCGGCTGATGATCGCCCGGGCGCTGATCCACGAGCCGCGCCTGTTGATCCTCGACGAGCCGACCGCCGGGGTGGACATCGAGCTGCGTCGTTCGATGTGGAGCTTCCTCACCGAGCTCAACCAGAAGGGCATCACCATCATCCTCACCACCCACTATCTCGAAGAGGCCGAGCAGCTGTGCCGCAACATCGGCATCATCGACCACGGCACCATCGTCGAGAACACCAGCATGCGCCAGCTGCTGGGCAAGCTGCATGTCGAGACCTTCGTCCTCGACCTCAAGCACGACCTGCCCGCCGCGCCTGAGCTGCAGGGCTACCCGTGCCGGCTGATCACCCCGCACACCCTGGAGGTGCAGGTGGACAAGGACATCGGCATCACCGCGCTGTTCGGCCAGCTGGCGCTGAAGAACATCGAGGTGCAGAGCCTGCGCAACAAGACCAACCGACTCGAGGAGCTGTTCGTGTCCCTGGTGGAAAAGAACCTGTCGAAGGTGGCGATATGAGTGTGGAGCTGCGCACCAACTGGGTCGCCCTGAACACCATCGTCTACCGCGAAGTGCGGCGCTTCTTGCGCATCTGGCCGCAGACCCTGCTGCCGCCGGCGATCACCATGGTCCTGTACTTCGTGATCTTCGGTAACCTGATCGGCCGGCAGATCGGCGACATGGGCGGCTTCACCTACATGGAGTACATCGTGCCAGGGCTGATCATGATGTCGGTGATCACCAACTCCTACGGCAACGTGGTGTCGAGCTTCTTTGGCAGCAAGTTCCAGCGCTCCATCGAGGAACTGATGGTCTCGCCGGTGTCGCCGCACACCATCCTCGTCGGTTATGTGCTGGGTGGCGTGCTGCGCGGCTTGGCGGTGGGGGTGATCGTGACTTTCCTGTCGCTGTTCTTCACCGATTTGCAGGTGCATCACCTGGGGGTGACGGTCATCGTGGTGCTGCTGACGGCGACGATCTTTTCGCTGCTGGGCTTTGTCAACGCAGTATTCGCCCGCAACTTCGACGACATCTCGATCATTCCGACCTTCGTGCTGACGCCGCTGACCTACCTGGGCGGGGTGTTCTACTCGATCAACCTGCTGCCGCCGTTCTGGCAGACCGTGTCGTTGGCCAACCCCGTGCTGCACATGGTCAACTCGTTCCGCTACGGCATCCTAGGGGTGTCGGACATCAGCATCGGCACGGCGATCAGCTTCATGCTGGTGGCCACCGCGGTGCTCTACCTGCTGTGCGTGCGCCTGCTGGTCAGCGGCCGCGGCATGCGTGCCTGAGCTGCGGGTGAGGGCACAGCGGCACTGGCGCCGGCGCCACTGCCGGCCCACCCACCAGCGCCAGTAGCCCATGGTGGTGAAGTAGGCGAGCACGCCGAGCACCACCCCGCACACCACCGAGCCGAGCAGGAACGGTTGCCAGATCGTCGCCAGCTGGTCGGTGACCCAGTCGACGGTGATTTCCTCGGGCAGGGTGCGCGGCGGCACCTGCATCAGCCAGGCGCCGGTCATGTAGGTGACGAAGAACACCGGCGGCATGGTCAGCGGGTTGGTCAGCCACACCAGGCTCACCGCGATCGGCAGGTTGCCGCGCACCGGGATCGCCAGCGCGGCGGCCAGCAGCATCTGCATGGGGATGGGGATCAACGCCGCGAACAGGCCGACGCCCATGGCCCGCGCCACCGAATGGCGATTCAGGTGCCACAGGTTGGGGTCGTGCAGCAGCTTGCCGAAAAAGCGTAACGACTTGTGTTCGCGGATGCTGGTCGGGTCCGGCATGTAGCGTTTGAACAGACGGCGCGGCATGTGGGCTCCCGGCGGGGTTGAAGGGCGTCAGTATGCCTTCATTCAAGCGCAACCTCGTTCAGAGTTTGTGACAATTGATTAGCAGGTTTTTCCCGCCAATCGGCTAAGCCTCAGGGGGCGTTTTCGCTTCTGGAGCTCTATCTCATGCGCACAGGGATGCTGGCGCTGGTCCTCGGGCTGTTGAGCCTGCGCTTCTTGCCTGCCTTGCCACCGGTCGGATGGCTGATTCCACTGCTGTTGCTGGCCCTGGCCTGCCTGCGTACCCGGGCCTGGCCGCTGGGCGGGTTCCTGCTGGGTGTTTGCTGGGCCTGCTGGTCGGCGCAGCAGGCCCTGGACGACCGCCTGCCGGCCGCGCTGGACGGCCGTACGCTGTGGCTGGAGGGGCGGGTGGTGGGCCTGCCGACTCGCACCGAGCGCGGCGTGCGTTTCGAGTTGGAGCAGCCGCAGTCGCGCCGGGCCCGGTTGCCGCAGCGGGTGCAATTGAGCTGGTTCGACGGGCCGCCGCTGCGGGCGGGGGAGCACTGGCGGCTGGCGGTCAACCTGCGTCGGCCGCTGGGCCTGCTCAACCCGCATGGCCCGGATCAGGAGGCCACGCTGTTGGCACGGCGGGTCGGCGCCACCGGCACGGTCAAGGCCGGTACACGCCAGGGGGAGGAGGCCAGCAGTTGGCGCGACGGCCTGCGCCAGCGCTTGCTGGCCACCGATGCCCATGGCCGGGAGGCGGCGTTGACCGCCCTGGTGCTCGGGGATGGGGCAGGCCTGGCGCGGGAGGATTGGCAGGTGCTGCAGGCCACCGGCACGGTGCACCTGCTGGTGATTTCCGGACAGCACATCGGCTTGCTGGCCGGATTGGTCTATGGGCTGGTGGCAGGGTTGGCGCGTCTGGGGGCCTGGCCCCGGCGGTTGCCGTGGCTGCCCTGGGCCTGTGGCCTGGCGATGACGGCGGCGCTGGGCTACGGCTGGCTGGCGGGGTTCGGCGTGCCGGTGCAGCGGGCGTGCCTGATGCTGGCGGTGGTGCTGCTCTGGCGCTTGCGTTTTCGTCACCTGGGCGCCTGGGTGCCGTTGCTGATGGCGCTGTCGGGCGTGCTGCTGGTCGAGCCGCTGTCCAGCCTGTTGCCGGGGTTCTGGCTGTCGTTCACTGCCGTGGCGGTATTGGTGTTGTGCTTTGCCGCGCGGCTGGGCGCCTGGCGGCCCTGGCAGGCCTGGACCCGCGCCCAGTGGGTGATCGCCGTGGGGCTGCTGCCGGTGCTGCTGGCCTTGGGGCTGCCCGTCAGCCTCAGCGCGCCGCTGGCCAATCTGCTCGCCGTGCCATGGCTCAGCCTGGGCGTGCTGCCGTTGGCGTTGCTGGGCACGGCCATGTTGCCGGTGCCTGGGCTGGGGGAGGGAATGCTGTGGCTGGCGGGCCTGTCGTTGGATGGATTGTTTGCCGTGCTGACGCGATTGGCGGGCCAGCAGCCGGCCTGGATACCCGAGCCGCTGCCGTTGTGGGCCTGGCTGCTGGTGTGCCTGGACGCCGTGCTGGTGCTGCTGCCCCGGGGCGTGCCATTGCGGGCACCGGGGGCGGTTATGTTGCTGGCGCTGTGGGCGCCACGCGAACAGGTGCCCTTGGGCCAGGTGCAGGTCTGGCAGCTGGATGTGGGGCAGGGTCTGGCGGTGCTGCTGCGTACCCGCAATCACGCGCTGCTGTATGACGCAGGCCCGGCCCGGGGTGGCAGTGACCTGGGCGAGACGGT
Organism: Pseudomonas sp. RtIB026; assembly: GCF_016861355.2. Classification (NCBI taxonomy): domain Bacteria; kingdom Pseudomonadati; phylum Pseudomonadota; class Gammaproteobacteria; order Pseudomonadales; family Pseudomonadaceae; genus Pseudomonas; species Pseudomonas sp. RtIB026. Next base: position 2,382,852 of record NZ_AP023348.2, read on the forward strand.
GGTGCTGCCGGCCTTGCGCAAGCTCGGGGTGAAGGCGCTGGATGTGATGCTGATCAGCCATGGCCATGCCGACCATGCCGGTGGGGCGGCGGCGGTGCGGCGTGGGGTACCGGTGGCGCGGGTGCTGGCCGGCGAGGTCGACGGGCTGGAGGCGGCGTCGCTGTGCAGCAGTGGTGAGCGTTGGCAGTGGGATGGCGTCGATTTCGAGCTTTGGCATTGGCCGCAGGGGGCTTCCAGCAACGAGCGTTCCTGTGTGTTGCGGGTGCAGGCCATGGGCGAGCGCCTGCTGCTGGCCGGGGACATGGAGGCCGGGGCGGAGCGCGCCTGGCTGGCCACGGTCGAGGATCCTCGGGTGGACTGGCTGCAGGCGCCGCACCATGGCAGCCGCACGTCGTCCAGCGAGCCGTTCGTCCAGGCCACGGCGCCGCGCGGGGTGCTGATTTCCCGAGGGCGACACAATGGCTTCGGGCATCCCCATGGGCAGGTGGTCGAGCGCTATCGGCGGCATGGGGTGGTGGTGCATGACACGGCGGTGGAGGGGGCGTTGCGATTGATGCTGGGGAGTCAGGGTGAGGTGGAGGGTGTGCGCAGGGAGCGGCGGTTCTGGCGTGATTAGGAGGGTTTTTTGGGGGGCATGTCGTGAGTTTTTCTTTGGTGCGTAAATCGAGCGCCGCCCGCGCGGTGCTCGGTATCCGCCACCCCACAGCTTCCAAGCCAAGCCCGGCGATTTCCCTGACCTCCGGCAGATGAGCCCCAGGCGGTCCTATGGTAGAGTGGCGGCCTTTTTCCGAGGGGATGCTAACTGTGTGGGAATTGGTCAAGTCCGGTGGCTGGATGATGCTGCCGATCATCCTGAGCTCCATCGCCGCCATGGCGATCGTCGTCGAGCGCCTGTGGACCCTGCGCGCCAGCCGTGTCACCCCGCCGCACCTGCTGGGCCAGGTGTGGATGTGGATCAAGGACAAACAACTCACCAGTGACAAGCTCAAGGCCCTGCGCGCCGACTCGCCGCTGGGCGAGATCCTCGCCGCGGGCCTGGCCAACTCGCGCCACGGCCGCGAGATCATGAAGGAGTGCATCGAGGAGGCCGCCTCGCGGGTCATCCACGAGCTGGAACGTTACATCAGCACCCTCGGCACCATCGCCGCCATGGCCCCGCTGCTGGGCCTGCTGGGCACCGTGCTGGGCATGATCGACATCTTCAGCGCCTTCATGGGCTCGCAGATGACCGCCAACGCCGCCGTTCTGGCCGGGGGTATCTCCAAGGCCCTGGTTACCACCGCGGCCGGCCTGATGGTCGGTATCCCGGCGGTGTTCTTCCACCGCTTCCTGCTGCGCCGCATCGATGAGCTGGTGGTGGGCATGGAGCAGGAAGCGATCAAGCTGGTGGAAGTGCTGCAGGGCGACCGCGAAGTGGAAGTGGCCGGAGGCAAGGCGTGAAGTTCCGGCGCAATCGCCAGCGCGAGAACGTCGACATCAACCTGGCGTCGTTGATCGACGTGGTCTTCGTGCTGCTGCTGTTCTTCGTGGTCACCACCACCTTCACCCGCGAGACCCAGTTGCGCGTCGAGCTGCCCGAGGCCAGTAGCGCCGAGCAGCCGCCGGCCGAGCAGGGCAAGCTGGTGGAGATCACCATCAGCGCCGACGGCGTGTACTCGGTGAACAACCACTTGCTGCCCAAGAGCGACCTGGACACCCTGACCGAGGCGATCGAGAAGGAGTCCGGCGGTGACATCACCCTGCCGCTGGCCATCAGCGCCGACGGCAAGACCCCGCACCAGGCTGTGATCACCGCAATGGACGCGGCCGGCAAGCTCGGCTTCAGCAAGTTGCGCATGACCACCGTCGAGGCCGCGCAGGGCAAGCCCTGATGGCCTTCGCCGACCGTCTGCTCGCCGCCTGGTACGCCGGGCATCCGGCGCTGGCCCTGCTGCGTCCGCTGGAGGCGCTGTACCGGCGCGTGGTGACGCGCAAGCGCGCGCGCTTCCTCAGTGGCGAAAGCCCCAGCTACCGTGCCCCGGTACCGGTGATCGTGGTGGGCAACATCACCGTCGGCGGTACCGGCAAGACGCCGATGATCCTCTGGTTGATCGAGCACTGCCGCCGGCAGGGGCTCAAGGTCGGCGTGGTCAGTCGTGGCTATGGCGCCAAGCCGCCGCACTATCCCTGGCGCGTCCAGGCTGACCAGCCTGCGGAGCAGGCCGGCGACGAGCCCTTGCTGATCGTCCAGCGCACCGGCGTGCCGCTGGTGATCGACCCCGACCGTTCCCGCGCCGTGCAGGCCTTGCTGGCCAGCGACGCGCCAGACCTGATCCTGTGCGACGACGGCATGCAGCATTACCGCCTGGCCCGCGACCTGGAGCTGGTGCTGATCGACGCCGCCCGGGGCCTGGGCAATCGCCGCTGCCTGCCGGCCGGCCCGTTGCGTGAACCGGCCGAGCGGCTGGGCGAGGCGGACGCGGTGCTGTTCAACGGCGCCGAGAGCGACCGCGACGACGGCTTCGCCTTCCGCCTGCAACCCTCGGCGCTGATCAACCTGCGCAGCGGCGAGCGCCGCGAGCTCGACCTGTTCCCGCCTGGCCAGGCGCTGCACGCCGTGGCCGGCATCGGTAATCCGCAACGTTTCTTCAACACCCTGCTGGGGCTACACTGGCAGCCGGTGCCGCACCCTTTCGCCGACCATGCGCCCTACAGCCGTGAAGTGCTGTCGTTCAGCCCGCCGCTGCCGTTGGTGATGACCGAGAAGGATGCGGTGAAATGCCGGCCCTTCGCCGCCGACGACTGGTGGTACCTGGCGGTCGACGCCGTGCCGACGCCCGCCTTCAGCGCCTGGTTCGACGCCCAGCTCGACCGCCTGCTGCCCGGCCGCCCCTGAGCCTTTTTTCATTTTCCGTCGCAAGGACACCTCCATGGACACCAAACTGCTCGATATCCTGGCCTGCCCGATCACCAAGGGCCCGCTCAAGCTCAGCGCCGACAAGACCGAGCTGATCAGCAAGGGCGCGGGCCTGGCCTATCCGATCCGCGACGGCATCCCGGTGATGCTGGAAAGCGAGGCGCGCACCCTGACCGATGAAGAGCGCCTGGACAAATGAGCCTGGACTTCACCGTGGTGATTCCCGCCCGGCTGCGCTCCACGCGCCTGCCGGGCAAGCCATTGCTGCCGATCGCCGGCAAGCCGATGGTCCAGCATGTGTGGGAGCAGGCGCGCAAGAGCAGTGCCAGCCGCGTGGTCATCGCCACCGACGACACCAGCATTGTCGAAGCCTGCCAAGCGTTCGGCGCCGAAGTGCTGCTGACCCGCGCCGACCACGAGTCGGGCACCGATCGCCTGGCCGAGGTGGCTGCCCAGCTGGGCCTGGCCGCCGATGCCATCGTGGTCAACGTGCAAGGCGACGAGCCGCTGATTCCGCCAGTGATCATCGACCAGGTGGCGGCCAACCTGGCGGCGCACCCGGAAGCCGGCATCGCCACCCTGGCCGAGCCGATCCACGCGCCAGAAACCATCTTCAATCCCAACGCGGTCAAGGTGGTCAGCGACAAGCACGGCCTGGCCCTGACCTTCAGCCGCGCGCCGCTGCCCTGGGCCCGCGACGCCTTCGCCAAAAACCGCGACCAGTTGCCGGAGGGCGTGCCCTATCGCCGCCATATCGGCATGTACGCCTACCGCGTGGGCTTCCTCCAGGACTTCGTCGCCTGGGGCCCGTGCTGGCTGGAGCAGACCGAATCGCTGGAGCAGCTGCGCGCCCTGTGGCACGGCGTGCGCATCCATGTCGCCGACGCCATCGAGGCACCGGCCGTGGGTGTGGACACCCCTGAAGACCTGGAGCGCGTACGGCGCTTGCTGGAGGCCTGATGCGCGTTTTGTTCGTCTGCCTCGGCAATATCTGCCGTTCTCCGACCGCCGAAGGCGTGCTGCGCCACCAGCTCGAGGCCGCAGGCCTGGGTGATGTGGTGCAGGTGGCCTCCGCCGGCACCGGCGACTGGCATGTCGGCAAGGCGCCCGACAGCCGTACCTGCAAGGCCGCCCTGGCCCGTGGCTACGACCTGTCGCGCCAGCGCGCCCAGCAGGTCAAGGCGGCGCACTTCGCCGAGTACGACCTGGTCCTGGCCATGGACAAGAGCAACCTGGGCCACCTGCAGGCCCTGCGCCCGCACAACGCCAAGGGCGAGCTCGACCTGTTGCTGCGCCGCTATGGCGCGGCCCTGGACGAAGTGCCGGACCCTTACTACGGCGGTGTCGAAGGCTTCGAGCAGGTCCTGGACCTGATCGAGGCGGCCTGCCGCGAGCTGGTCGTGGAAATCAAGGGGCGGTTATGACGACGCACTGGCAGGAGCGGGTGTCGCTCAAGCCCTACAACACCTTCGGCATCGATGTCAGTGCCCGCTACTTCACCCAGGCCCATGACGACGACGAAGTCCGCCAGGCCCTGGCCCAGGCCGCCGAGCGGCAGGTGCCGGTGCTGGTGATCGGCGGCGGCAGCAACCTGTTGCTGTCACGCGATGTCGAGGCCCTGGTGCTGCATATGGCCAGCCGTGGCCGACGCCTGCTCAGCGACGACGGCGAGCGGGTGGTGGTCGAGGCCGAGGCCGGCGAGCCCTGGCACCCGTTTGTGCAGTGGAGCCTTGGGCAGGGGCTGTGCGGGCTGGAAAACCTCAGCCTGATCCCCGGCACCGTGGGCGCCGCGCCGATGCAGAACGTCGGTGCCTATGGCGTGGAGATCAAGGATGTGTTCGCCGGCTTGACCGCGCTGGACCGCGAGACCGGCGAGCTGCGGGACTTCTCGCTGGAGGACTGCGCGTTCGGTTATCGCGACAGCCTGTTCAAGCGCAGCCCCGGGCGCTGGCTGATCCTGCGCGTGCGCTTTGCCTTGAGCCGCACCTTGCAGGCACACCTGGACTACGGCCCGGTGCGTCAGCGCCTGGCGGAGCAGGGCGTCGAGCAGCCGAGCGCGCAGGCGATCAGCGACGCGATCTGCAGTATCCGTCGGGAAAAGCTGCCGGATCCGGCTGAGCTGGGTAACGCTGGGAGCTTCTTCAAGAACCCCGTGGTGCCCGCTGAATTGGTCGAGCGCATCCGTGCCGGGCACCCTGGCGTGGTGGCCTATCCCCAGGCCGATGGCCAGGTGAAGCTGGCGGCCGGCTGGCTGATCGAGCAGGCGGGGTGGAAAGGCTATCGCGATGGCGATGCCGGGGTGCACCGCTTGCAGTCGCTGGTGCTGGTGAACTACGGCCAGGCGAGCGGGGCGCAGTTGCATGCCCTGGCTCGGCGGATCCAGGCGGATATCCTCGAGCGCTTCGGGGTCGAGCTGGAGATGGAGCCGAACCTGTACTGATGGGCTGGCCTGTGCCGGCCCTATCGCGGGGCAAGCCCGCTCCCACGCCACCGTCCCGCGGCTGAGAGGGACTGCGTGGGAGCGGGCTTGCCCCGCGATCACCGGCGAAGCCGGTGCCATCCAAATCGACAAAGAAAAAGCCCCGCCAGTTCGCACTGGCGGGGCTTTTTCATTCAGCCGAGGCTATCAACCGTGATGAGGCTTGTGCTCATCAGCGGTTTCCAGGGCTTCGGCCGGGGCAGCGGCGGCCAGGGCAGCGGCGGCTGCTTCGGCTTCACGCTTGCGGCGACGCACTTCACGCGGGTCGTTCGGCGCACGGCCGTTCGACAGCATGATGGTGGACGGCTCGACTGGCGCTTCTTCGGCAACCACGGCTGGCGCAGGCTCGGCCACCGGGGCTTCGACCACTTCAGGCTGGGCTTCGACGGCTTCGACCACCGGAGCAGGCTGCTCGGCGACTGGCGCCTCGGCTTCGACCACTTCGGCAACCGGTGCCTTCTCGATCTCGCCCGCTTCCACCACAGGGGCTTCCACGACCGCTGCAGGCTCGACGGCTGCCTCGACAACGGCGGCGGCCGGCTGCTCGGCGGCGGCTTCTTCAACCACTGGCTGCGGCGCCACTTCAACTACAGGCTCGATGCTTGGCTCGGCGGCGACCACAGGCTCGCTGACAGGCTGCTCGACCACCGGGGCGATGGCGACCTGCTCGGCCACGACTTCGGTGATTTCCACCTGGGTCTCGGCGACAGCGGCGCTGGCGCGTTCGGCCTGCTGGTTGGCTTCGGCCTCGGCGTCAGCGCTAATGTTGCTGGTGGCGACAGCGGCGATGACGGCAGTGCCGGCGGCCAGTTCGGCACCCAGCTCGGTGGCCTGGTGCTGTTGTGGCTGCTCTTCGCCGGCGTCTTCGTCGCTGCCTTCGATCAGCTCGCCATTGGCGTTGCGCTGGCGCTCACGACGGTTGCTGCGACGACGCTGGCCACGGGAACGACGGCGCGGACGCTCGCCATCGGCACCTTCCTGCTCGTCCTGCAGCAGCTCTTCGTTCGGCAGTTCTTCCTCGGCGAGCTCGGCAACCTGTTCGGCGGCTTGCACCTCAGGGCGCAGCTGGCGCTCTTCGCGTGGAGCGCGTTCCTCGCGTGGGGCACGCTCTTCGCGAGGGGTACGTTCTTCACGTGGAGCGCGTTCTTCGCGAGGGGCACGTTCTTCACGTGGAGCACGCTCTTCGCGAGGGGCGCGTTCTTCACGTGGAGCGCGTTCTTCGCGAGGGGCACGTTCTTCACGTGGAGCACGTTCTTCACGTGGTGCGCGCTCTTCACGGGCTACGCGTTCTTCGCGTGGCGCACGCTCTTCACGCGGGGCGCGTTCTTCGCGGGCAACCGGCGCGGCGTCCAGCGGCTCGCGCAGTTCGCGCACACGCTCTTCGCGGTTGCCGCGGCGGTCTTCACGCGGCTGACGCGGTTGACGCTCTTCACGTGGCGCGCGTTCTTCACGCGGGGCACGCTCTTCGCGAGGCTGACGCTCTTCACGCGGGGCGCGCTCGCCGCGCTCTTCGCGTGGCTTGCGATCTTCTTCGCGACGGCCGTTGCGGTTGCGGCTCTGCTGGCGACCGTTGCGACGCTCTTCATTGCGTGGCGAGCGCTCGGTGGCTGGCTTCTCGGTGGCGGCGGCCGGTGCGGCGGCGGGCTCTTCCTTGCCGGCGAACAGGCTGACCAGCGACTTGACCAGGCCCTTGAACAGGCTCGGCTCGGCGGCGGCAGGGGCAGCGACCGGCGCGGCAGGGGCAGGCTGTTCTTCAACGGTGGCCGGAACCGGTGCGTTGGCACGGGCCGGCGCGGTCTTGACCGCGGCTTCCTGGCGCACCAGGGTGCGGGTGGCGGTCGGCTGCGGCGCTTCTTCGGTCTCGGCCGAGGCGATCTCGTAGCTGGACTGGTTGGTCAGCACGTCCGGGTTGTCGTCGCGCAGGCGCTGGACTTCGAAGTGCGGGGTTTCCAGGTGATCGTTCGGCAGGATGATGATGCGTGCGCGAGTACGCAGTTCGATCTTGGTGATCGAGTTGCGTTTCTCGTTGAGCAGGAAGGCGGCCACCGGGATCGGCACCTGGGCGCGCACTTCGGCGGTGCGGTCCTTCAGCGCTTCTTCCTCGATCAGGCGCAGGATCGCCAGCGACAGCGACTCGACGTCACGGATGATGCCGGTGCCGGAGCAGCGCGGGCAGACGATGCCGCTGCTTTCGCCCAGCGATGGGCGCAGGCGCTGACGGGACATTTCCAGCAGGCCGAAGCGCGAGATGCGGCCCACCTGCACGCGGGCACGGTCGGCCTCGAGGCATTCGCGCACGCGTTCTTCGACGGCGCGCTGGTTCTTGGCCGGGGTCATGTCGATGAAGTCGATGACGATCAGGCCGCCGATGTCACGCAGGCGCAGCTGGCGGGCGATCTCTTCGGCCGCTTCCAGGTTGGTCTGCAGGGCGGTTTCTTCGATGTCGCTGCCTTTGGTGGCGCGCGCCGAGTTGATGTCGATGGACACCAGGGCTTCGGTCGGGTCGATGACGATCGAGCCGCCGGACGGCAGGTCGACCACGCGCTGGAAGGCGGTTTCGATCTGGCTTTCGATCTGGAAGCGGTTGAACAGCGGCACGCTGTCTTCGTACAGCTTGACCTTGCTGGCGTACTGCGGCATTACCTGGCGGATGAAGGTCAGGGCTTCTTCCTGGGCGTCGATGCTGTCGATCAGCACTTCGCCGATGTCCTGGCGCAGGTAGTCGCGGATGGCGCGGATGATGACGTTGCTTTCCTGGTAGATCAGGAACGGCGCGGCGCGGTCTTGCGAGGCTTCCTTGATGGCGGTCCACAGCTGCAGCAGGTAGTCGAGGTCCCACTGCATTTCTTCGCTGCTGCGGCCCAGGCCCGCGGTGCGCACGATCAGGCCCATGTCGCCCGGAACGGTCAGGCCGTTCAGCGCTTCGCGCAGTTCGTTGCGCTCTTCGCCTTCGATGCGGCGGGAGATGCCACCGGCGCGCGGGTTGTTGGGCATCAGCACCAGGTAGCGGCCGGCCAGGCTGATGAAGGTGGTCAGGGCGGCGCCTTTGTTGCCGCGCTCTTCCTTCTCGACCTGGACGATGACTTCCTGGCCTTCGCTCAGGACTTCCTTGATGTTGACCCGGCCTTCAGGGGCTTTCTTGAAGTATTCGCGGGAGATTTCCTTCAGCGGCAGGAAGCCGTGACGGTCGGAGCCGAAGTCGACGAAGGCGGCTTCGAGGCTGGGCTCGATCCGGGTGATCTTGCCTTTGTAGATGTTGGCCTTTTTCTGCTCACGGGCGCCGGACTCGATGTCCAGGTCGTAGAGACGTTGGCCGTCCACCAGGGCTACACGCAACTCTTCGGGCTGAGTTGCGTTAATCAGCATTCTTTTCATGTTGTACCGTCGGTTTCCGGGCTGCCGGAAACGGCGTGCGGCACACACGACTTCTCAGGGTCGGTGCCAAGGTGCGCAAAGGGTGGCGGGCCACCCCCGTGTCTGGCGACGTTCGGCACCAGCCGGTTGCCCAGCCTGCCGTTGTCGCGACGACGCGTCCTGTTTTGCGGTGCCAAAAGACCTGTCGAGCTTTTCGAAGGTTATCCGAATCAATCGAGCGGGCCTGGTGCACTCAGTCAGGAGGAGGAATCAACCGGTCGGCCGTGGACGCCACTAGGGCGTCTGTTGAGGACCTTGTCCGCTCATCGCCCGTTGAGTGGGGCGCTGGGGCGGGTTCGGTGCCACACGGTCCGAGGGCTGTGCATCTCCACCCTGCACGTATCCCTTGAAAATTCGGTGCTGCCGCGCGCTGAATCCGCAACGGGTTGCATTTTTCGCCAGCCCGGTTCCGGGCTGGCGCCATAACATATCCAAGGCAGGAATTTCCGAGGCATTCGCCCAAATGCGCGGAGACGACGGTGGCGGGCAGAGGTACGGCGAAAAGAATCGGGTAAGCAGGTGAAACACCGCACTTGTCGTTTTTTTTCGGTCTTCTCTACACAGCGCTGGTGGCGATTCCAGGCATTTAGTTAAACTGGCGAACGCTCCGTAGGACGGCCTCGCGTCCTCGGGAATTGCGATGGTCAGGGCCGGCGTAGAGCCTGGTGCCGCTGGCCTGCCGCTTTTGGCGGCGTTCGCGACTATAGCAGCAATGATTAAGTGCTTCAATTCCATAAAAAATTGTTATGATCCCGCCATGACGACCAATACCCCCCCGACTTCCGGCGTTCAGCTGATCGAAGTCCCGCCGGAGCTTGCCGGCCAGCGCATCGACAATTTCCTCATCACGGCCCTCAAGGGCGTGCCCAAGACCCTGGTCTACCGCATCCTGCGCAAGGGTGAGGTGCGGGTCAACAAGGGCCGGATCAAGCCTGAGTACAAGCTGCAGGCCGGCGATATCGTGCGCGTGCCGCCGGTGCGCCTGCCCGAGCGCGACGAGCCGGCGCCGGTGGCCCAGGGGCTGCTGCAGCGCCTGGAGGCCGCGATTGTCTACGAGGACAAGGCGCTGATCGTGATGAACAAGCCGGCCGGCATCGCCGTGCATGGCGGCAGCGGCCTGAGCTTCGGCGTGATCGAGGCGCTGCGCCAGTTGCGCCCGGACGCCAAGGAGCTCGAGCTGGTGCATCGCCTGGACCGCGACACCTCGGGCCTGCTGATGATCGCCAAGAAGCGCAGCATGCTGCGCCACCTGCACGCCGCCCTGCGCGGTGATGGCGTCGACAAGCGCTACATGGCGCTGGTGCGCGGCCACTGGCCGACCTCGAAGAAGCAGGTCAACGCGCCGCTGCAAAAGAGCAACCTGCGTTCCGGCGAACGCATGGTCGAGGTCAATGACGAGGGCAAGGACGCGCTGACGATGTTCCGCGTGCTGCGCCGCTTCGGCGAGTTCGCCACCATCGTCGAGGCGCGGCCGATCACCGGGCGTACCCACCAGATCCGCGTGCATACCCTGCATGCCGGGCACATGATCGCCGGCGACAGCAAGTACGGCGATGAAGACTTCAGTCGCGAGATTCGCGAGCTGGGCGGCAAGCGTCTGTTCCTGCATGCCTACCAGCTGACCGTGCCGCTGCCCGACGGTGGCGAGCTCAAGCTCGAGGCGCCGGTGGACGAGATGTGGGCCAAGACCATCGAGCGGCTGGCGTCCTGATCCATGAATAAAAGTTATGACCTGCTGATCTTCGACTGGGACGGCACCCTGGCCGACTCCATCGGGCGCATCGTCGAGGCGATGAACGTGGCCGCCGGGCGTGCCGGCGAGGTCGCCAGTAGCGACGAGGCGGTCAAGGGCATCATCGGCCTGGCGCTGGGGGAGGCGATCGCCACCCTGTACCCGCATCTTGATGTGCCGCAGGTCGAGGCGTTCCGTCAGCACTACGCCGACGTGTACATGGCGCTGGACCAACAGCCGTCACCGTTGTTCGACGGCGTGGTCGAGTCGCTGGAAGCGTTCCGTGCCGAGGGCTATCGCCTGGCGGTGGCCACCGGCAAGGCGCGACGCGGCCTGGATCGGGTGCTCAAGGCCAATGGCTGGGAAGGTTATTTCGATATCACCCGGGCGGCCGACGAAACCCGTGGCAAGCCGCATCCGCTGATGCTCGAAGAAATTCTCGCCCATTGCCGGGTCGAACCTGGACGGGCGCTGATGGTCGGAGATTCGGCGTTCGACCTGCAGATGGCCAGCAATGCCGGCATGCATTCGGTTGCCGTGGGCTACGGCGCCATGTCGCTGCAGGCCCTGGCCGAATTCGGTCCGCAAGTGTGCATCGAGCATTTTTCCCAGTTGCGCGAATGGCTGGCCGAGCCTGCGCAGATCAATTTCCAAGGTAGGTGAGCATGACTGACGAATGGAAGGCGCCCGAGCCAGATGACACCGGCGAGGAGCGCAAGAGCTGGAAGCTGCTGGAGAAGACCTTGCTGGCCGGCGTCCAGGAGCAGCGCCGGGCGCGGCGCTGGGGGATCTTCTTCAAGCTGCTGACCTTCGTTTACCTGTTCGGCATCCTGTTCCTGTTCACGCCGTTGATGGATGTGGACAAGGCGGCCTCGCGCAGCGGCAACCATACCGCGCTGGTTGAGGTGCGCGGGGTGATTGCCGACCAGGAGCCGGCCAGTGCCGACAATATCGTCAAGAGCCTGCGCGAGGCGTTCAAGGATCCGAAGACCAAGGCCGTGGTCATGCGCATCAACAGCCCGGGCGGCAGTCCGGTGCAGTCGGGCTACGTGTATGACGAGATCCGTCGCCTGCGCGCCGAGTACCCGGCCATCAAGCTATATGCGGTGATCGCCGACCTGGGTGCTTCCGGCGCCTACTACATCGCCAGCGCCGCCGACGAGATCTATGCCGACAAGGCCAGCCTGGTCGGCTCCATTGGTGTCACCGCGGCCGGTTATGGCTTCGTCGGGACCATGGACAAGCTGGGGGTGGAGCGTCGTACCTATACGGCTGGCGAGCATAAGGCGTTCCTCGATCCGTTCTCGCCACAGAAACCCGAGGAGACCGCGTTCTGGCAGGGTGTGCTGGACACCACTCATCGCCAGTTTATCGCCATGGTCAAGCAGGGGCGGGGCGAGCGTTTGAAGGACAAGGAGCATCCGGAGCTGTTCAGCGGGCTGATCTGGTCCGGCGAGCAGGCCAAGGTGCTGGGGCTGGTGGATGGGCTGGGCAGTGCCAGCTATGTCGCCCGCGACATCGTGGGTGAGAAGGAGTTGGTTGACTTCACCGTTCAGGAGTCGCCGTTCGATCGCTTCTCCAAGCGCATCGGTGCCAGCGTGGCTGAGCGCCTGGCGCTGTACATGGGCTTCCAGGGGCCTTCGCTGCGTTGAGCTGAAGGTTCATCGTCGTGGATCGGTCCAAGATGCAGGGGTCGCTTTGCGACCCTTTCGCGGCACAAGGCCGCTCCTACAGGGGTCACGCTCGTCTGTAGGAGCGGCCTTGTGCCGCGAAAGGGCTGCAAAGCAGCCCCGGCAATTCCAAGTCAGGCGCTAATTTTTAATGCCTTGAGAGGGCTGGTGCTCAGGGCACCCGCACACCTTCCTTGTGCAGCATGTCCACCAGTCTAATCAGAGGCAGCCCGATCAGGCTCGTGGCATCGCAGCCATGGGTGCTCTGGAACAGGCTGACCCCCAATCCCTCCGCCTTGAAGCTGCCGGCGCAGTCCAGCGGCTGCTCGGCCGTCACATAGCGCTCCACGCGCTCCCGATCCAGCTCGCGCATCGTCACGGTAAACGGCACGCAATCGACCTGGCAGTGGCCTGTGGCGCTGTTCAGCAGCGCCAGCCCGGTGAGGAAGGTGACCTGCTGCCCGCTGGCCTCCAGCAACTGCTCGCAGGCGCGTTCGAAGGTGTGGGGCTTGCCGAGGATCTGCTCGCCCAGCACCGCCACCTGGTCGGAACCAATGATCAGGTGGTCGGGGTGGCTGGCGGCCAGGGCTTCGGCTTTCTGTCGGGCCAGGCGGCGGACCAGCTCGACGGCGGGCTCGCCATCGAGGCGCCGTTCGTCAAGGTCGGGGCTCGCCCAGGTGAAGGGCAGGCGCAGGCGGGTGAGCAGTTCGCGGCGGTACGCAGAGCTGGAAGCCAGTAACAAGGGAAGCATGGTAGACTCCTGGGCAATTACCCCGAATTCTAACATGCGAGATGACACCTAATTTCCTTTGACAGGGAGGGGGTGCATCCCTAGAATGCTGCGCCTATGTTGAATGACCCGATTCCACCTCACGTTGACCCGCGCAAATTGGCTGATCGTGGCGTAACCCTCGAAGGTTCGCTGCAACTCGCTGATTTGGAAAGACTCTGCGACCCGCTTTCCGACAATGTCGGTACGGTGCAGGCGAAGTTCGATTTTGAACGAGATGAACAGCACGTGGTGGTTATCCACAGCGCGCTGGATGTCGAAGTCAAGATGGTTTGCCAGCGTTGTCTTGAGCTGGTCACCCTGCCGATCCACAGCGAATGTACATACGCCGTGGTGAAGGAGGGTGCGAACACCCAGTCGTTGCCGAAAGGCTATGACGTGCTGGAACTGGGCGAAGATCCTTTGGATCTGCAGGCGTTGGTCGAGGAAGAGCTGTTGCTCGCCCTGCCGATCGTGCCTGCTCATCATCCGGAAGAATGCCAGCAGCCGGCGGGACTCGATGAGCCCGAGCCGAGCAAGGACGAGGTATCGCGGTCCAACCCGTTCAGTGTATTGGCGCAGTTAAAGCGTGACCCAAACGTTTAGGAGTTAATCAATTATGGCTGTTCAGCAGAACAAAAAATCCCGCTCTGCCCGTGACATGCGCCGTTCGCACGACGCCCTGTCGGCAGAAGCTCTGTCGGTAGAGAAGAGCACCGGTGAAGTACACCTGCGTCACCACGTATCGCCAGAAGGCGTATACCGTGGTCGCAAAGTGATCGACAAGGGCGCCGACGAGTAATCCTTGTCCGCTCAGATCATCGCGATCGACGCAATGGGCGGGGACTTCGGTCCCCGCAACATTGTCCAGGCTAGCATTGCCTGCCTTTCGGCTACCCCCTCGCTGCACCTGACCCTTGTCGGTCAACCCTCCCTCCTTGAAGATCTCGTCAGTGGCCTTGCGGCTGCGGATCGCGCGCGCCTGCAGATTGTTGCGGCCAGCGAAGTGATCGGCATGGACGAGCGGCCATCGCAGGCGTTGCGGGGCAAGCCGGACTCGTCGATGCGCGTCGCCCTCGAACTGGTGCGTGATGGCAAGGCCCAGGCCTGCGTGAGTGCCGGCAATACCGGTGCGCTCATGGCCCTGTCGCGCCTGGTGCTCAAGACCCTGCCTGGTATCGATCGCCCGGCGATGGTGGCGGCGATTCCGACCCAGGCCGGCTACTGCCAGCTGCTCGACCTCGGCGCCAATGTCGATTGCAGCGCGGAAAACCTCTACCAGTTCGCCGTGATGGGCTCGGTGGCCGCCCAGGCCCTGGGCGTGCATCGGCCGCGGGTGGCGCTGCTCAATATCGGCACCGAGGACATCAAGGGCAACCAGCAGGTCAAGCTGGCCGCCAGTCTGCTGCAGAACGCCCGGGGCCTGAACTACATCGGCTTCGTCGAGGGCGACGGGCTGTACCGTGGCGAGGCGGACGTGGTGGTGTGCGACGGTTTCGTCGGCAATATCCTGCTCAAGTCCAGCGAAGGCCTGGCAACCATGATCGGTGCGCGCATCGAGGCGTTGTTCCGCGGCGGGCTGCTGGCGCGGGCGGCGGGGGCCATGGCCCTGCCGTTGCTCAAGCGCCTGCAGGCCGACCTGGCGCCGGCGCGACACAATGGCGCAAGCTTCCTGGGGTTGCAGGGCATCGTCATCAAGAGCCATGGTTCGGCGGGCGTGCAGGGCTTGCAGAGCGCGATCCAACGCGCGCTGATCGAGATTCAGGAGAACCTGCCGCAGCGCCTGCATGGGCGCCTCGAAGACCTGTTGCCCTGAGTGGCGTGGGGGCGGGCTTGCCCCGCGATGAGGCCATGACTGGAAATACAAAGCCTTTGGGCATGTCGCCCATGAAGTGCTTAAATGTGACCGCTTGGTCCGCCGCTCCATCCAAGCTTTCAGATTGCGCGCCCGGCCCACGGCCCGGCGCACCCTATCCGACGACAAGATCATAAGGGCTTGTTCAATGTCTGCATCCCTCGCATTCGTCTTTCCTGGTCAAGGTTCCCAGTCGCTGGGCATGCTCAAAGAGCTGGGCGCCGAAAAACCGGTAATCGTCGAGACCTTCAAGGAAGCGTCCGAGGCCCTGGGCTATGACCTGTGGAAACTGGTCCAGGAAGGCCCGGAAGAACAACTCAACCAGACCGACAAGACCCAGCCGGCCATCCTGACCGCCTCGATCGCCCTGTGGCGCTTTTGGCTGGAAGAGGGTGGCGCGCAGCCTGCGTTTGTCTCCGGTCACAGCCTGGGTGAATACAGCGCCCTGGTCGCCGCTGGCAGCCTGTCGCTCAAAGACGCCGTGCGCCTTGTCGAGCGCCGCGGTCAGCTGATGCAGGAAGCCGTGCCGGCCGGTCACGGCGCCATGGCCGCGATCCTCGGCCTGGACGACGCGGTGGTGGTCGAAATCTGTGCCAAGGCCGCCGAAGACCAAGTGGTCAGCGCGGTGAACTTCAACTCCCCTGGCCAGGTGGTCATCGCCGGCAACAAGGCGGCGGTGGATCGCGCCATGGAGCTGTGCAAAGAGGCCGGCGCCAAGCGCGCCCTGCCGCTGGCGGTCAGCGTGCCGTCGCACTGCGCGCTGATGAAACCGGCCGCCGAGCGTTTCGCCGGGTCGGTCAACGCCATCGAATGGAAGGCCCCGCAGATCCCGGTGGTGCAGAACGTCACCGCCGCCATCGCCGCTGACCTCGACGCTCTCAAGCACGATCTGCTGGCACAGCTGTACCAGCCGGTACGCTGGGTCGAGTGCGTGCAGGCCCTGGCCGAGCGCGGCGCGGTGAACCTGGTCGAATGCGGTCCGGGCAAGGTCCTGGCCGGCCTGAACAAGCGTTGCGCCGACGGCGTGACCACCTACAACCTCAACACCCCAGACGCCGTCGCCGCCACCCGTGCGGCGCTGGCCTGAATTCGGAGAAGCTTGCATGAGCCTGCAAGGTAAAGTTGCACTGGTCACCGGCGCCAGCCGTGGTATCGGCCAGGCCATCGCCCTCGAGCTGGGCCGTCAGGGCGCGACCGTGATCGGTACCGCCACCACCGCGTCGGGCGCCGAGCGCATTGCCGCCACCCTGAAAGAGCACGGCATCAACGGCACCGGCCTGGAGCTGAACGTCACCAGCGCCGAGTCCGTGGAGGCGGTGCTGGGCGCCATCGGCGAGCAGTTCGGCGCACCGGCCATCCTGGTCAACAACGCCGGCATCACCCGCGACAACCTGATGCTGCGGATGAAGGACGACGAGTGGTTCGACGTGATCGACACCAACCTCAACAGCCTCTACCGTCTGTCCAAGGGCGTGCTGCGCGGCATGACCAAGGCCCGCTGGGGTCGTATCATCAGCATCGGCTCGGTGGTGGGTGCCATGGGCAACGCCGGCCAGGCCAACTACGCCGCCGCCAAGGCCGGCCTGGAAGGCTTCAGCCGTGCCCTGGCCCGTGAAGTGGGCTCGCGTGGCATCACAGTCAACTCGGTGACCCCGGGCTTCATCGACACCGACATGACCCGCGAACTGCCAGAAGCGCAGCGCGAGGCCCTGCAGAAAGAGATTCCGCTGGGCCGCCTGGGCCAGGCCGAGGAGATCGCGAAAGTGGTTTCCTTCCTGGCTTCCGACGGCGCAGCCTATGTCACCGGCGCCACCGTGCCGGTGAACGGCGGGATGTACATGTAAAAACCGCAACTCAATGTGACGGATTGCTTCAAAAAAGAGTCATACTGCGAGCCTAAAATCCGTTATAAAGCTGCAACCAGATTCCGGGCAGAGGGCCCGGTGGCCTGGTGGAAGGCGCGTTACGCTTGAAAAGCAGGCGTCTTCCTATAAACTTGGTCACCGGCCAGCTGCCTGACATATGTCCATTAGGAGTGAAAACTAGGTATGAGCACCATCGAAGAACGCGTCAAGAAAATCGTCGCCGAGCAACTGGGCGTCAAGGAAGATGAAGTGAAGAACACCTCTTCCTTCGTTGAGGACCTGGGTGCCGATTCGCTTGACACCGTTGAGCTGGTGATGGCTCTGGAAGAGGAATTCGAGACCGAAATCCCTGACGAAGAAGCCGAGAAGATCACTACCGTTCAAGCTGCCATCGACTACGTCAACGCCCACCAGGCCTAAGACGTTTCAGTCGACGCTACTTGTCGGGAAAAACCGCACTGCCGTCGCCGGCGTGCGGTTTTTTCTTTGCAAGCCCTGCAATCAGCGGAGTCTGTTGCCAGGCCATTGGCCGCGCCAGTGCACTGGCAAGAGACTCTGTAATTTGGAAATGAGGAGAGTACTGTGTCGCGTAGACGCGTCGTGGTCACTGGTATGGGTATGCTGTCGCCACTGGGTACCGATGTACCGAGCACCTGGCAGGGCATTCTGGCTGGCCGCAGTGGCATCGGTCCGATCGAGCATACGGATCTGTCTGCCTACTCCACCCGTTTTGGCGGCTCGGTAAAGGGCTTTGAAGTCGAGCAGTACCTGTCGGCCAAGGAGGCCCGCAAGCTCGACCTGTTCATCCAGTACGGCCTGGCGGCCGGCTTCCAGGCGGTGCGCAACGCCGGCCTGGAAATCACCGACGCCAACCGCGAGCGCATCGGCGTGGCCATGGGCTCGGGCATCGGTGGCCTGACCAACATCGAAGAGACCAGCAAGACCCTGCACGAGCAGGGGCCGCGCCGGATCTCGCCGTTCTTCGTGCCGGGCTCGATCATCAACATGATCTCCGGCTTCCTGTCGATCCACCTGGGTCTGCAAGGGCCGAACTACGCGATCGCCACCGCCTGCACCACCGGCACCCATTGCATCGGCATGGCCGCGCGCAACATCGCCTACGGTGAAGCCGACGTGATGATCGCCGGCGGCGCCGAAATGGCCGCCTGCGGCCTGGGCATGGGCGGCTTCGGCGCGTCCCGCGCGCTGTCGACCCGCAACGACGAGCCGGCCCGTGCCAGCCGTCCGTGGGACAAGGGCCGTGACGGCTTCGTGCTGTCCGACGGCGCCGGTGCCCTGGTGCTCGAAGAACTGGAGCATGCCAAGGCCCGTGGCGCCACCATCTACGCCGAGCTGGTCGGTTTCGGCATGAGCGGCGACGCCTACCACATGACCTCGCCGCCCGATTCCGGCGAAGGTGCCGCCCGCTGCATGGCCAACGCCCTGCGCGATGCCGGCATCCAGCCTGAGGACGTCAGCTACATCAACGCCCACGGCACCTCGACGCCGGCCGGCGACATTGCCGAAGTGGCCGCGATCAAGCGCGTGTTCGGCGAGCACGCCTACAAGCTGGCGGTCAGTTCGACCAAGTCGATGACCGGCCACCTGCTCGGCGCCGCCGGCGCGGTGGAGGCGATCTTCAGCGTCCTGGCGATCAACAGCCAGATGGCGCCGCCGACCATCAACCTGGACGAGCCCGACGAAGGCTGCGACCTGGACTTCGTGCCGCACCAGGCGCGCAGCATGCCGATCGACGTCGTGCTGTCCAACTCGTTCGGCTTCGGTGGCACCAACGGCTCGCTGGTATTCCGTCGGTTCGCCGACTGATGCACAGCTGGATCGATGGCCAGGACGCGGCTGCGGTCAATCTGCAGAATCGTGGCCTGGCCTACGGCGATGGCCTGTTCGAGACCATTGCCGTGCGCGGCGGCAGGCCCAGCCTGCTGGCCCTGCACCTCGACCGCCTGGCGCTGGGTTGCCAGCGCCTGGCGATCGAAGCCGATCTGACGCTGGTTCGCAATGAACTGTTGCAATTCGCCCAGCTACTGGGCGAGGGCGTCGCCAAGCTGATCCTGACCCGTGGCGACAGCCAGCGCGGCTATGCCCCGGTGGCTGGCGCCCAGGCGCGGCGCATTCTCCAGGGCAGCCCCTTGCCGGCTTATCCCGCCGAAAACGCCGAACAGGGCGTGCGCCTGTACGCCTGTCAGACGCGGCTGGCGGAACAACCGCTGCTGGCCGGGCTCAAACACCTCAACCGCCTCGAGCAGGTGCTGGCCCGTGCCGAATGGCAGGATCCGGCGTTTGCCGAAGGCTTGATGCGTGACGGCCAAGGGCGGGTGATCGAAGGGGTGTACAGCAACCTGTTCCTGGTGCGTGACGGCGTGCTGCTGACTGCCGAGCTGAGCCGTTGCGGCGTGGCCGGGGTGATGCGCGCGGCGTTGCTGGAGCAGGCGGCGTTGCTGGGCATTGCCACCCAGGTGCGGGACTTGCCGCTGGAGGCGCTGGAGCAGGCTGACGAAGTGTTCGTCTGCAACAGTGTCTACGGCATCTGGCCCGTGCGTGAATTCGCCGCGCTGAACTGGCCGGCCGGGCCGCTCACCCGTAAACTGCAGGCCGTTGCCCGTACGTTACTGGATACCTGATTCGTGAGACGCAAATTCCTGCTGCTGCTGGAAATGAGTTTGATCCTCGCCGGCCTGGCACTGGGCTGGGCCGCCTGGAAGGTCAACTCGGTCCTGGAGCAGCCCCTGCAAGTGGCGCAGGAGCGCCTGCTCGACGTGCCCAGCGGCACGACGCCCAACCGTATGTTCTATCGCATGCAGGGCGAAGGCCTGCTCGACGATCCGCTGTGGCTGCGCCTTTACTGGCGCTTCAACATGGCGGGCACGCCGCTGCATACCGGCGAGTACCGGGTGACCCCGGGCATGACCGTGGGGCAGCTGTTCGACGCCTGGAAGCGCGGCGACGTGGTGCAGTACAACATTACCCTGGTCGAGGGCTGGACCTTCCGCCAGGTGCGTGCCGCAGTCGCGAAGCACGAAAAGCTCAAGCACACCCTCGAGGGGCTGTCCGATGCCGAAGTGATGGATAAGCTCGGCCATACCGGTGTGTTCCCCGAAGGCCGCTTCTTCCCCGACACCTATCGCTTCGTGCGCGGCATGAGTGACATCGAGCTGTTGCAGCAGGCTTATATGCGCCTGGACGAAGTGTTGGCCAAGGAATGGGCCGAGCGCAGCACCGACCTGCCGTATCGCGACCCGTACCAGGCGCTGATCATGGCCTCGCTGGTGGAGAAGGAAACCGGCATTCCCCAGGAGCGCGGGCAGATCGCCGGCGTGTTCGTGCGGCGCATGCGCCTGGGCATGATGCTGCAGACCGACCCGACCGTGATCTATGGCATGGGCGAGCGCTACAACGGCAAGATCACCCGCGCCGACCTGCGCGAGCCGACCCCCTACAACACCTACACCATGACCGGCCTGCCGCCGACGCCGATCGCCATGGTCGGGCGCGAGGCGATCCATGCCGCGCTCAACCCCAGCAACGGCTCGAGCCTGTACTTCGTCGCCCGCGGCGATGGCAGCCATGTGTTCTCCGATGACCTGGACGATCACAACAGTGCGGTGCGTGAGTTCCAGCTCAAGCGGCGGGCGGATTACCGTTCCAGCCCCGCGCCTGTGCCAAAGGAGTCCACGGATGAACCATCATCCGCGCAACCTGCGGTCAAGTCCGAGGAGGTGCCGGCAGTGCCGGTGGAACCTGCACAGCAGGAGGCTCAGCCGACGGACCAGTCTGTGCCTCAATGAGTCGTTGGACGGAGACCGCCGTCAGGTAGGCGGTGGGGTCGGGAGAGGTTTCTGGTTGCCCGGCCCCAGTGTTCTTTGACTCGGTAATCGAGGCCAGTAGCATTTCCGCTTTAGCCAGGGCAGGGACGCCGCTCTTCTGGGACGCAACTTGGCGAAAAAGTGTAAGCGGTTTATCCGCTAAGAATTCTGCAAAAGAGCCACTGTGGTGCTTGTCATTGCAGCGCTTTGGTTAGGTTATGGGGTGGCGAGCCTTGGGTGGTGGTGCAGTTCTGGCTGGCTATTTTGATAGGGCAGGCTATCCAGGAAAGACTAGAAGGTTCCATTGCTCACTGTGCGTGAGTAGAGCCAGGATCGACGATTCGCATTAGTCTCGTTTGGGATGGCGGTTGCTTTCCTAGTGGTTCAACTATCGTGTATCAGTCGGTGCGGTCTGCGGGCGTATATGAGACTCATGGATATCGTTGCTTCGCCCAAAGCGGTTGTATTGAACGAGCTTTCTCCGGCGAAGGTCTTCAAGCTGGGTTACGCTTTTGGGTCGCTCGCGTATGTTATAGAGTTCAGGGAAAATGGCTGGGTCGTGAGGGATCGCGCTAAAAATGTCGATGCCGTACTCGACAAATACGCGTTTGCCGTAGTCTGAAAGGGCCAGTTTTTTAACTCGTCTGATAATTGTGGCGGCGGCGCGGTAGCCATCATGAACGAGGATTTCCCGGATGAAGCAGTTTGCGGCTCTGATCGCAATTTTCGTTCGGATTGCTTCGCGGTGAGTGTTTGATTGCCATAGGGCAAAAAGATTAGCTAGCCGGGATTGGACGCAGGTGACAGGGTCAATAACTGCTACGGCTACTCCTTCTAGGTCGATGAAAGATAAGTTCTTAAGCAAAACTTTTTCTTCGACGCCTGCAATCTCACCCAAGATATCGACAACAAGATTTTTGTCCTTCTGCCATTCGTACAGGCCAATGGCTAAATTGGGCGTGTTGTCTTCAATAGAGGCTTTGCGGAAATCGATGTTTAGGGCTTGCTGGCAATGTTCGATAGAAGAGCTTTTGCCGATAAAATCTAGGTCGTCGCTGGTCACAAACCCGACTTCTTCGCCTGTCAATTCGTCGATCAGGTACTGTCTCGACCACAAGGCCAGCGATTGACCGCCGACAATGACGAGGTGGTGCTTGGTCACAACCTCTTCAGCTGAAGGCTGGTAGACGCGCTGGATGAGATCGCGAAGCGTTGCAAAGACTTCCGACCGTTCCAATAGCTGCTGGAAAGGAGATAGTGGTTCGGGTGTGCTCAGATCTACAGCCTCAGGTAATTCCTCAGGCTGTGACACGCTTTCAGGCTACCGAAAAGCGTCGAGGGCGTGCGATTGACGCTGCGTTCCCTTTGATGGCTGCTTTAACCGAGTTGGCAGCCATATCCAGAGCGTTACGGTCAGCGCTGTAAACTGCTTGCACTTGCTGCTCTCGCGCCATGTCCTTGAAGGCCACGAGGTTGGAGAAGCTGAGGTTTTGGGCTTGCATGTTGGCGAAATTCATCGCTGTTGCGCCTGTTTTTGCTGGAAGGGTAGACACTCAAAGGGTAACACAAATCGCATTGCTACATCTTGGGTATGTACGATGCCGACGAGCCGCAGGTAATGCATGAGTCAAAGCATAAGTGCTGAATCTGAACCTCGCAAGCTAGGTCGCACGATGCGGCTCAAATGTGCCTGCTTTTGATCTGCCTACAGGCGACCGGGGGCTCTGCCCCCGGTCGCCTGTAGGCAGATCTGATAGCGCATACCGGAAGCCTTCCTTCTATATTGGGCATGTGTCAAGTGAAAGGTCAATCGCTTTTGATCTGGAAATTTGTCAGCATTGCGTGCGATCCATCGTCAAGGGATGTCGGCGAGCGGGAAGGTGTCCCGTCAAGCGTCTTGAGTTGGCAGGGCGGCAGTCAAGGCAGGGCTCTTCAACGGCTCTGCTGAGTAGCCCAGGCCTTGGCCACCTTGTGTTCAAGGTCTGCGATCGTTCCATCATTGACGATCAGGATATCCTGCTCATTCTGCTGTATGCCCGACTCGGAGCTATGTGCGTTGACTCGCAGGGCGTCAGGTCGGCGAACATGCCAGATAACGCCGTTGTGGCTACGCAGGAAGCTGGCTTCGTTCTCGAAACGAATGTCCTTGATGACGATGGTGTTGATCTGCGCTGGCAGGAATGGCAACGGCTTGGGTCGCATCACCGGTCGCAGTGCTCGCTTGAGCAGATAATCCCGGTCCAGCTCAACTGCCTTTTGCGAGATGAAAGCGAACGTGTCCTCGGGCGTGACCTGCCAGAATGGGTCAATTTGCCTTGAGCAATGCGGGTCCCATGTCTGTTGTTCGGTAAAACCAAAGAATGCCTGGGCGGCAAGCCTGATTGGGGCATCGGCTTCTGAGAGTGTTGCCTGGGCCAGTGGTTGCGCAGATTGTGGTTGTGGCTCGATCGCCCGTTCCGCTCGCATCAGCCAGTGGTCTGAGTTGAAGACTCGCATCCATTCGGTACCGACCTGTTGGAAAAACTCGCGTGGGGAACGTGCCCAGTCATCGAGTTTCTGCTCCTTGAGCGCGTCGGCCCAGGTTTCCTCGTCGGTCAGGCCGAACAATGCCTGGCAGCCCATCTTCAGGGGGTCGGCGAGCGCATAGGCAGCAACGCCGGGGTATGCGAGCAGCATCGCGGCGACGGTGTCCTTTCCCGATCTGGCGGGGGCGGCCAGGCCGATAATTTTCCTCACGTAGGCTCCGGTGTCTTCAGTGTGATTGCGCAGGTACAATGGAAGGCTTCGGCCCGATTTTAATTTGTCATAGATGATGTTTGCAAAGATCCAGCGCGGCACATTCACATGTGCAAACCATTTCAGGCGTACCGACCATGGATAAGCAGTACCCCTGGCAGCAGGCGCTCTGGCAGCAATTGGCCGGGCGCGCCCAGCATGCCCATGCCTACTTGCTGCACGGGCCCCAGGGCATCGGCAAGCGCGCACTGGCCGAGCGCCTGATGGCGCGGCTGCTGTGCCAGCAGCCGCAGGGCCTGGATGCTTGCGGCCAATGCAAGTCGTGCCTGTTGCTCAAGGCCGGCAGCCACCCGGACAACTTCGTACTGGAGCCGGAAGAGGCCGACAAGCCGATCAAGATCGACCAGGTGCGTGATCTGGTGTCATTCGTGGTGCAGACCGCCCAGCAGGGCGGGCGCAAGGTGGTGCTGATCGAGCCGGTGGAGGCGATGAACATCAATGCCTCCAACGCCCTGCTCAAGAGCCTGGAGGAGCCCTCCGGCGATACCGTGCTACTGCTGGTCAGCCACCAGCCCAGCCGCCTGCTGCCGACCATCAAGAGCCGCTGCCAGCAGGTTGCCTGCCCGCAGCCGAGCCTGGAGCAGAGCCGCGCCTGGCTGGCCGCCGCCCTTGCCGACAGTGGCGAGGAGGAGCGCGAGGAGCTGCTGACCCTGGCCGCCGGTTCGCCGCTGATGGCCGTGAGCTTGCAGGCCCAGGGCGTGCGCGAGCAGCGGGCGCTGGTGACCGAGGGGGTGAAGAAGCTGCTCAAGCAGCAGCAGTCGCCCAGCCAACTGGCCGAGGCCTGGAACAGCGTGCCGTTGCTGTTGCTGTTCGACTGGTTCTGCGACTGGTCGCACCTGATCCTGCGCTACCAGTTGACCCAGGATGAGGAAGGACTAGGCTTGGCCGACATGCGCAAGGTGCTGCAGTACTTGGCGCAGAAGAGCCGCCAGGGCAAGGTGCTGGAGGTCCAGGCGTGGATCCTCGAGCAGCGCCAGAAGGTGCTGGGCAAGGCCAACCTCAACCGTGTACTGCTGCTCGAAGCCTTGCTCGCCCATTGGGTGCAGCTGCCGGGCATGCGCTGATTTCCACCGTTCATTCATGTGTGTCGTGTTCCCATGCTCGTAGATTCCCATTGCCACCTCGACCGTCTCGACCTGAGCGCCCACCAGGGCTCCCTCGACGCCGCCCTGCAGGCGGCCCGTGAGCGCGGGGTAGGGCACTTCCTGTGCATCGGCGTGAGCGCTGAGAACGCCGGCGCGGTCAAGGCGCTGAGCGAGCGCTACGCCGACGTGGACTGCTCGGTGGGCGTGCACCCGCTCGACCTGGCGCCCGGGGAAACGCCGGCCCTGGAGTGGCTGTTGCGCGAACTGGCCCACCCCCATGTGGTGGCCATTGGCGAGACCGGGCTGGACTACCACTACGAGCCAGAGGCCGCCGAACTGCAGCAGGCCTCGTTCCGCCTGCACCTGGAGGCTTCGCGGCAGACCGGCAAGCCGGTCATCGTGCACACCCGGGCGGCCCGCGAGGACACCCTGGCGCTGCTGCGCGAGGCCAACCTGCCCCAGGCCGGGGTGCTGCACTGCTTCACCGAGGACTGGCCGATGGCCAAGGCCGCGCTCGACCTGGGCTACTACATTTCGCTGTCCGGCATCGTCACTTTCCGCAATGCCGACGCCTTGCGCGAGGTGGCCCGGCAGGTGCCGGTGGATCGCCTGCTGGTGGAGACCGACTCGCCGTACCTGGCGCCGATCCCGCATCGCGGCAAGCCGAACCTGCCGCAGTACGTGCGGGAAGTGGCCGAGTATGTGGCGTCGTTGCGTGGGGTGAGCTACGAGCAGCTGGCCGAGCAGACGACCAGCAACTTCAAGCGCCTGTTCCCGCTGGCAAGGGTGGCCTGAGGTCGTTTCGTGGGGTAAGGCTCAAGTTGGATGGGGGCGTTGAAATCGAGCGCCGCCCGCGCGGCGCTCGATCTCGAGAGCGCTGAAAATCTGTCGGCGAACACCTGCAAGCCTCCCCCCAACGCTACCAAGCGCCACCCACCCCGAACCGGGCAAAAAAAACCCGGGTTCTGGGGGGGGAATCCGGGTTAAGACCATTAGGAGTAAAACAAAGGCACACGCTCCCTGGGTACCTTTATCGGCGCGCCACTTGGGGGTATGCGCCGCGCCAACACTTCAAGTATTGGCCAGGATTGGCGCCCCGCCAGCAGTGATTGATCGTTTTTTAAACAGATTTGGAATACGTCCGCAGTCCCTTGCGCGTTCAATGCATGGCAATCTGTCGGACCTGTCGCAGTACTTCGTCGATCAGGCGGCGGTCGGTATAGAAATGTGGGGAAAACCGTACCCCGGGGCCGCGTACGGCGCATATCACCCCGTTTTTGCCCAGGGCTCGATAAATGTCGGCGTTGGCATGACCATCCAGGCTGAAACTGACGATGCCGGCCCGCCGTGAAGGATCATCCGGGCTATGCAACTGCGCCCCGGGGATGGCCGTCAGCCCTTGATGCAGCTGCTCGACCCGCTGCCCCAGCTGTTCGGCGACCACCGTCATGCCAACCTCCTCCAGCAGCGACAGGCTGGCCTCCAGTGCGCAGGCGCCGAGCATGTTCGGGCTGCCGCACTCGAAGCGCCGCGCACTGCGCGCCGGTTGCCACTGGCGGCGTTCGAAATCGCCAAGGTGTTCGAGCATGTGCCAGCCATAAGCGTGCAGCTTCAACTGCCGGCGCAGCTCGCTGCGGCAATAGAACACTCCCAGCCCCTCGGGGCCGAGCATCCACTTGTGGCCGTCGGCCATGGCGAAGTCGCATTGGTAGTGCTGCACATCGAAGGGCAGGGCGCCGACCTGCTGGATCGCGTCGACGCAGAACAGCACGCCGCGTTGGCGACAGGCGGCGCCCAGGCGTGCCAGGTCCAGGCGCAGGCCGCTGGCGAACTGCACGGCGCTGACCGACAGCAAGCGCGTTCGCGGGCCGCAGGCGGCGAGCAGTGCCGCTTCCGGATCGGCGACGGCCAGGCCTGCCTCGACCACTTCGACCCCGCGATCAGCCAGGGCCTGCCAGACCACGCGGTTGGAGGGGAACTCCTCGTCGCTGATGACGACCTGGTCGCCGGGCCGCCAGTCGAGGCCGAAGGCCACCAGCGACAGCGCCTGGGAGGTGTTGCCCACCAGGGCGATGTCGCCGGTGCTGGGCGCATTCAGCAGGCGTGCCAGGCGCTCGCGCAGGCGGCGCTCGGTGGCCAGCCAGGCCGGATACTCGCGGGCGCCCAGACGCACGTTTTCCTGGGCGAAGCGCGCCACGGCCTCGGCGGTCCGCCGCGGCCAGGGGGCGATCGCCGCGTGATTCAGGTAGCACAGGCCCGGCGCCTGCTCGAACTCATCAAGAAACACAGACATGGTTGGAAGATCCGTGCAATTTGCCGCCAGTTAGGCATAATAATCCGCTTCGATTGTCATCCCAGTCCTTCTTTATGCAGAAAGAACCTCGCAAGGTCCGTGAGTTTCGCCGTCGCGAACAAGAGATCCTCGACACGGCGCTCAAGCTGTTTCTCGAACAAGGTGAAGACAGCGTCACCGTCGAGATGATCGCCGACGCCGTGGGTATCGGCAAAGGCACGATCTACAAGCACTTCAAGTCCAAGGCGGAGATCTACCTGCGCCTGATGCTCGACTACGAGCGCGACCTGAATGAGCTGTTGCATTCGGCCGACGTCGACCGTGACAAGGAAGCCCTGTCGCGTGCCTACTTCGAGTTCCGCATGCGCGACCCGCAGCGCTACCGGCTGTTCGACCGCCTGGAAGAGAAGGTGGTCAAGGGCAACCAGGTGCCGGAAATGGTGGAGCAGCTGCACAGCATCCGCGCCTCCAACTTTGATCGCCTCACCCAGTTGATCAAGGGGCGCATCAGCGAGGGCAAGCTCGAGGACGTGCCGCCGTACTTCCACTACTGTGCGGCCTGGGCGCTGGTCCATGGCGCGGTGGCGCTGTACCACTCGCCGTTCTGGAGCAATGTGCTCGAGGATCAGGAAGGTTTCTTCCAGTTCCTCATGGACATCGGCGTGCGCATGGGCAACAAGCGCAAGCGCGATCCGGAAGCCGCGAACTAAAGCCGTTCAAGCAGCGCCCACCGCACATCCGGCGGGCGCCTTCGCTCAAGGCTTCGCCGGGAAGGCTTGCAAAAACCTGATTTTTGAGTCAGGTTTTGCTCGCCAGAATCTTCCACGCCGGAGTCATCCATGATCGTCGATCGTCAAGGCAGGCGCTTTCGCAACCTGCGCGTCAGCCTGACTGCTGCCTGCAACTATGCCTGCACCTACTGCGTGCCCGATGGCAAGCGCCTGGTGGCGGCGCAGGACGAGCTCACGGCGGATGCCCTGGCCCGGGGCGTGGCCTACCTGGTGGAGGCGGCCGGGGTCGAACGGCTGCGCATCACCGGCGGCGAGCCGCTGGTCAGTCCGCGACTGGAAGCCTTTCTCGGCGCGGTGGCGGGCCTGGGGCTGGAAGACATCAGCCTGACCACCAACGGCCAGCTGCTCACCCGCAAGCTGCCGCTGCTGCGCGACGCCGGCATCCGCCGGCTCAACGTTTCCCTCGACACCCTCGACGCCAGTACCTTTCGCCGGATCGCCCGGGGTGGCGACCTGGCCAGCGTCTTGGCGGGCATGGCGCAGGCCAGCGCCGCGGGCATGGCGATCAAGGTCAACATGGTGCCCATGCGCGGGCAGAACCTCGATCAGGTGCTGCCTTTGCTCGATTACTGCCTCGAACGCGGCTACGAGCTGCGCTTCATCGAGCTGATGCGCATGGGCCACCTGGCGCGCGACGGCAATGCTTTCCTGCAGCAGTTCGTCGGCCTTGAGCAACTGCTGGCGTTGATCGGTCAGTCACACAGCTATGAGCAGGCGCCGCGCCCGCTGGATGCCACGGCCCTGCGCTACCGCATTCCCGGCAAGGGCCATTTCGGCGTGATCGCCAACGAGAGCGTGCCGTTCTGCCGCACCTGTTCGCGCCTGCGGCTGTCGTCCACCGGCTGGCTGCATGGCTGCCTGTCGTCGAGTAACCGTCACTTTGTCGGCGACCTGCTCGACAAGCCCCGCCATCAGGCGCTTCCGGCGCTGCAGCGGCTGCTGGTGAAGGCCCTGGCGGACAAGCAGGATGTGGCGTTTTCCGGCGATGTGATGGTGATGAAGGTGATCGGCGGCTGACTCTGGCGCAAAAGCTGCATCCCGCGGCTATTCGCCGGTTTTTCGTCACCGGTTTCTGGAGGAAAGATGCGTAGCCTGGTCTTGCTGCTGGCGCTGATGGCGTTGGGCGGCTGCATGAATGTCAGCGATATGGGCGAGGGCGTCCGTTACCACATGAGTGATGCGGGCCTGCTGGACCACAGCGACACCACCCGTACCCTGTCGATCCGTCTGCAGCCGGACTCGTTCATCTTCATCGGCCAGGGCGCCTTCGTGCCGCCGGGCAAGGGGCCGGTGCCGCAGCAGAACGCGGTGGCCGAGGAGGCCTTCAAGAGCTTCGTCGAGTACTTCCCGCTGGTGCGTCGCGCCCAGGGCCCGCTGGGTCTGGAAGACGCGATCGCCGAGGCCCGCGCGGTGGGTGCCGACTATGTGTTGTACACCCGTTTCGCCCGCACCGACGACCGTATCGGCAACGGTGACGAGTGGTATGACGAGCAGGCTGTCGATCGCCTGGGCTGGGACCGTGGCGTGGTGCAGATGATGCTGATCGAGACCAGCACCCGCTACCTGATCGACACCGCGCGCATCAAGAGCCGCGGCGGTTTGTTGACGTTCCACGACAACACGCCACAGGATTTGCTTGCCGCGCCGATGCGCGAGTACGCTCGTAGTCTTCTGGGCATGAGCAACTGAGCGAGCGCGTCATGAGCGATTCCGGCAAGGCCAACGATCTGCTGGCGCAGATCCCCGCGCACAAGGGGCTGCCCCCGGTGCACCTGTGGAACCCGGACTTCTGCGGTGACATCGACATGCGGATCGCCCGGAACGGGACCTGGTACTACCTGGGGACGCCGATCGGGCGCAAGCCGATGGTGCGGTTGTTCTCCACCATCATTCGGCGTGACGGGGACGATTACTTCCTGGTCACGCCGGTGGAGAAGGTCGGGATCCGGGTCGATGATGCGCCATTTGTTGCCGTGCTGCTGGATGTCGAGGGCAGTGGGGAGCAGCAGGTGTTGCGGTTTACCAGCAATGTCGACGATCAGGTCGAGGCTGGGCCTGAGAATCCCCTGCGGGTTGAGCTTGATCCGGTTACCCAGGAGCCTTCTCCGTATGTGCTGATGCGCAGCAACCTCGAGGCGTTGATTCATCGCAATGTGTTCTATCAGTTGGTGGAACTGGCGGTGGCGCGGGAGATTGATGGGGAAGTTTGGCTTGGAGTTTGGAGTCGGGGTGAGTTCTATCCGATTGGGCGTAGTATATAATAACTGTTTCTGAATCCCCGTTTCATTACAGATACAACAGCCCAGCAATCAACTCATATTTCTTGATCTTGATCTTGATCTTGATCTTGATCTTGATCTTGATCTTGCTTCTAAGCGCGCGATAGTTCAGGCACCGCCAATTGCGACTTCAGGAGGCCGAGCGGAGTTCTTGCGGAGGGAGGTGACGGCCATGGATGGCCGTCAAGCGCTGCGCCCCAGGATGGGGCGTTCAGCGCGGTCCTCCCGGGAGCAAGAACGGAGCGAGGGGACCCCGGAGCGAAGCGTAGGGGCCGGATGAATGGAGCGAGGATTTTTTGCTTACTTTTTGATCCTTCAAAAAGTGAGCCGCCGTAAGGGCGGAAAGGTGACTATACGTCGCCATCGCAAATGAATGCGCATATAACTTTCAAAACACATGACTCTAAAAGTCAAAGTCAAAGTCGGTCTGTGCTAGTTTTAATAGTTGTAAGTGCATTCATTTGCGATGTCGACGCATAGTCACCTTTTCGCCCTTACGGCGAGTTCCTTTTTGAAGGATCAAAAAGGAACCAAAAAATCCTCGCTCCATTCATCCGGCCCTCCGCTACGCTCCGGGTCCCCTCACTCCGGCCTTGCTCCCGGGAGGACCGCGCTGCAGGGCCCATCCTGGGCCCCAGCGCTTGACGGGCATCCATGCCCGTCACCTCCCTCCGCAAGGCCTGCGTTCGGCCTCCTGAAGTCGCGAAGGTACGGGCGGCGCCTGGGCTGACGCAGCTGTCGCTAGTTGGGTTTGGCGCTAGACTTTTGATCGGCAACGGCAACGGCAACGGCAACGGCAACGGCAACGGCAACGGCAACGGCAACGGCAACGGCAACGGCAACGGCAACGGCAACGGCCAAAACGATAAACCGGCAATCGGCCTCCCGTTTTTTCCGCGAATTGGCCGTTTGCCCCTCACCACCCTGGGCTTAACCTGCAGGCAGATACCCTTCAGGAGAAACCCGATGCGATCCATCCGTCTACCTATTGCCCTGTTGACATTAGGCCTGCTCGCCCCGTTGTCACCTACCTGGGCCCACGGCGAGAAGCCCGACCAGGTCAAGATTCTCCAGGAACAACTCCCCACCAACGCCCCCGGCAAGAAAGCCGTGATGCTCACGGTCAGCTATGGCCCCGGCCAGGCATCGCCCGCCCATCAGCATCCGGGAGCGGTCATGGCCTATGTGCTGGAAGGGGCGGTGACCTCCAAGCTCAACGACGAACCAGAGAAAACCTACAAGGCCGGCGAGTTCTGGTACGAGGCGCCGGGCACCGTGCACAGCGTGTCGCGCAATGCCAGCAAGACCCAGCCGGCCAAACTGCTGGTCTGGAGCCTGGTGGACGAGGGGCGTCCAGTGACCGAGCCCCTGTCCCAATGATTGACAGAGGGGCTTATAGCGCGCCCTTCGCAGCCTGGATCAAGGCGTCGTCCAGCACCTGGCTGGGGGCGACCTGAACGCTCTGGGTGTAGAAGGGCGGCAGCTTCTGCGCCAGCTGCGCCACGGCCTGCGGCGTCACACCTGGGTGCAGCAGCACATATTGCAGGTTGGACGGGAACGACTGCGGCACAGGCCCCTCCATGGTCGAGCCATACGCACCGAAGGTCATCACTGCTTCACTGGTGCGCGGATCAGGGATATACAGGAAAACGAACGTGCCATACTTGGGATGGGTGAGGTACTGCTGCGCCTCAGCGCGGACCTGCGGGTCGTTGCTGTTCATCAACTGCCAGCGCATCAGGGCATAGCGGCGTGTGGTTTCCATGAACGCCGTGCGGATGGGCGACTGTTTTTCCTGGCCGCCAAGGCAGGCCAGCAGGTTGCCGAACGGATCCAGCAAGGCCACGGCATTCATCGTGTCGGCATGGCGAGCGGTTTCCGTCAATGGCTTGGCCAAGGCCGCGCCCGGCATGCGCGGGTCGTCGAACTTGACCGTCAATGCCCATGGGCTGAGTTCGGCCAATGCCTTGCGCACCGCGCTGTTGGCCGGCAGCGATGCCGGGTTCTTCAGCTTGTCAGGCGCCAGGCCACTATTGTTGCTCGCATCGCGTACCGTGTTGACGCTGGCGTCGAAGATCGAGCCGGTCAGGCTGAATACTCGCGAGTCGATGGTTTCCTTCGCGAAGACGGGGCCTGTCGAGCCCTGGTACTGCCGATCGATAGGCTTGTCTACCGCGTAGTAGCCCCAGGTTTGCTGGGCTTTCTGGCGCACTTCCGGCGGCAGGGTCGGGAAGTCGAACTGACTGTTGTAGTTGACCCCGGCATAGGTGTCGATGGCGCTGACCGCCACATTGAAACCGGCGGTCAGCAGCGAGCCTGCGCACATCGCGCAGGGGTCCAGGGTGGTCACCACGGTGAGCGCGCCGGGTGGCGGCAGGTTCAGGGCCTGGCGATTGTCGTAGTACCACTGCACCAACTGGCGTTCGCCGTGGGCTGTAGGATCATGAGGCAGGAACGGGGGTTGCGCGGTGCTGTCGGGGTAGGGCATCAGCACATTGTTGTGCATGGCCTTCAACACCTTGCCGGTGGCATTTTCGATGATGCAGCCGCCTACCGCGAACGTCTTCTGCAGTGCGGCGAGGATGGATTGATCGGCGACCACTTCCACGGCTTGCTGGGCATTGCGAACGGTGTCCATGTTGACTCCCTGTCGTTGCTGCGCGAGGTGCGCAGGCAGACGATAGTCCAGGGCAGTCGGAAAACAAGCGGCGGATCCTGAAAAGAAAAAACCTCCAGTGCTTGCGCATCTGGAGGTTTTCAGTGTTTGGCTCCGCGACCTGGACTCGAACCAGGGACCCAATGATTAACAGTCATTTGCTCTACCGACTGAGCTATCGCGGAATCTGCGCGTATCTTACTGACTGCTTGGGGGAAGTCAAGCTTCCCCCAAGACAATCAAGCAGTTACAGCACTTCGACGATGGCCTTGGTGACCACGTGAATGTTGCTCTGGTTCAGCGCGGCGACTGCGATGCGGCCGGTGTCCAGGGCGTAGATGCCGAACTCGTTCTTCAGGCGCGCCACTTGCTCAACGGTCAGGCCCGAGTAGGAGAACATGCCGCACTGGCGACCGACGAAGCTGAAGTCGCGCTTGGCGCCGTATTCGGCCAGCAGCTCGACCATCTGCTTGCGCATGCCGTGGATGCGCTCGCGCATCTCGGCCAGCTCGGTTTCCCACATCTGGCGCAGCTCGGGGCTGTTGAGCACGGCGGCGACGATGCTGGCACCGTGGGTCGGCGGGTTGGAGTAGGTGGTACGGATTACCCGCTTGACCTGCGACAGCACGCGGGTGCTCTCGTCCTTCGAGGCGGTGACGATCGACAGCGCGCCGACGCGCTCGCCGTACAGCGAGAACGACTTGGAGAACGAGCTGGAAACGAAGAACTCAAGGCCCGATTCGGCGAACAGGCGCACGGCGAAGGCGTCTTCGTCGATGCCGGCACCGAAGCCCTGGTAGGCCATGTCGAGGAACGGGATGTGGCCCTTGGCCTTGACCACTTCCAGGACGTTTTTCCAGTCGTCCAGCGACAGGTCGACGCCGGTCGGGTTGTGGCAGCAGGCGTGCAGGACGATGACCGAGCCGGCCGGCAGCTTGTTCAGGTCCTCGAGCATGCCGGCGCGGTTGACGTCTTGGCTGGCGGCGTCGTAGTAACGGTAGGTCTGTACCGGGAAACCGGCGCTCTCGAACAGGGCACGGTGGTTTTCCCAGCTCGGGTCGCTGATGGCCACCACGGCGCCCGGCTGCAGGCGCTTGAGGAAGTCGGCGCCGATCTTCAGCGCGCCGGTGCCGCCCACGGCCTGCACGGTGACCACGCGGCCGGCGGCCAGCAGTGGCGACTCGGCGCCGAAGATCAGCTTCTGCACGGCCTGGTCGTACTGGGCGATGCCGTCGATCGGCAGGTAGCCGCGCGAAGCGTGCTGGGCGGCACGGGCGGTCTCGGCTTCGATTACCGCGCGCAGCAGCGGGATGCGGCCTTCCTCATTGCAGTAGACGCCCACGCCCAGGTTCACCTTGTCGGTGCGTGGGTCGGCGTTGAATGCTTCGTTGAGGCCCAGGATAGGGTCGCGGGGTGCCAGCTCGACAGCGGAAAACAGGCTCATTGTTACCTTGGCTCTGATAGGAGAGTGATAGGGGTCGCCACGCTCCAGCCGAAGGCACTGAAGCGGTGCACAAACGGGGAGTCAGTATAGTGATACCGACCGGTCACTGCGACAGTCTGGCGCAGCTTTTCCGGCTGTTTGCGCAAATATTTTTCGACCATTGGTCGAATTGCCCGGTCCATAGACATGAACGTTCACAGGTCGGGCTTGAATCCCGCGCCCGGGGCGCGCATTTGGGTATAGACTACTGGCTAAATTTACAGTTGCCGCGACATCCACGAGGTCCGTCATGTCCGAGTTCCAGCTCGTCACCCGATTCCAGCCGGCCGGCGACCAGCCCGAGGCCATCCGCCAGATGGTCGAGGGCATCGACGCGGGCCTGTCGCACCAGACCCTGCTCGGGGTGACCGGCTCGGGCAAGACCTTCAGCATCGCCAACGTCATCCAGCAGGTGCAGCGCCCGACCATGGTGCTGGCGCCGAACAAGACCCTGGCAGCCCAGTTGTACGGCGAGTTCAAGGCGTTCTTCCCGAACAACGCGGTGGAGTACTTCGTCTCCTACTACGACTACTACCAGCCCGAGGCCTACGTACCGTCGTCGGACACCTTCATCGAGAAGGACGCGTCGATCAACGATCACATCGAGCAGATGCGCCTGTCGGCGACCAAGGCGCTGCTGGAGCGGCGCGACGCGATCATCGTCACCACCGTGTCGTGCATCTACGGCCTGGGCAGCCCCGAGACGTACCTGAAGATGGTCCTGCACGTCGACCGCGGCGACAAGCTCGACCAGCGCGCCCTGCTGCGGCGCCTGGCCGACCTGCAGTACACCCGCAACGAGATGGACTTCGCCCGCGCCACCTTCCGCGTGCGCGGCGACGTGATCGATATCTTCCCGGCCGAATCGGACCTCGAGGCCATTCGTATCGAGCTGTTCGACGACGAGGTGGAGAACATCGCCGCCTTCGATCCGCTGACCGGCGAGGTGATTCGCAAGTTGCCGCGTTTCACTTTCTACCCCAAGAGCCACTACGTGACCCCGCGGGAGACCCTGCTCGACGCGGTGGAGGGCATCAAGGACGAGCTCAAGGATCGACTGGAGTACCTGAACACACACAACAAGCTGGTCGAGGCCCAGCGCCTGGAGCAACGCACCCGGTTCGACCTGGAGATGATCCTCGAGCTGGGCTACTGCAACGGCATCGAGAACTACTCGCGCTACCTTTCCGGGCGCCCGGCCGGTGCGCCGCCGCCCACGCTCTACGACTACCTGCCGGATGACGCGCTGCTGGTGATCGACGAGTCCCACGTCAGCGTTCCGCAGGTCGGTGCGATGTACAAGGGTGACCGTTCGCGCAAGGAGACCCTGGTGGAGTACGGCTTCCGCCTGCCGTCGGCACTGGATAACCGGCCGATGCGCTTCGACGAATGGGAGGCGGTCAGCCCACAGACCATCTTCGTCTCCGCCACCCCCGGTACCTACGAGGCCGAGCACGCCGGGCGGGTGGTGGAGCAGGTGGTGCGGCCGACCGGCCTGGTCGATCCGCAGGTCGAGGTGCGCCCGGCGCTGACCCAGGTGGACGACCTGCTGTCGGAGATCGGCAAGCGCGTGGCCATGGGCGAGCGGGTACTGGCTACCACGCTGACCAAGCGCATGGCCGAGGACCTCACCGACTACCTGGCTGACCACGATGTGCGGGTGCGCTACCTGCACTCGGACATCGACACCGTCGAGCGGGTCGAGATCATCCGCGACCTGCGCCTGGGCACCTTTGATGTACTGGTGGGGATCAACTTGCTGCGCGAGGGCCTGGACATGCCCGAGGTGTCGCTGGTGGCGATCCTCGATGCCGACAAGGAGGGTTTCCTGCGTTCCGAGCGCTCGCTGATCCAGACCATCGGTCGCGCCGCGCGCAACCTCAATGGCAAGGCGATTCTCTACGCCGACAACATCACCGGCTCCATGCAGCGGGCCATCGACGAGACCGAGCGGCGTCGGGCCAAGCAGGTGGCGTTCAACGAAGCCAATGGCATCGTGCCCAAGGGCGTGGTCAAGGACATCACCGACATCATGGAAGGCGCCACGGTGCCGGGAGCGCGGAGCAAGAAGCGCAAGGGCATGGCCAAGGCGGCGGAGGAGGCCGAGCGCTACGAGGCCGAGCTGCAGACCCCGGCGCAGATCACCAAGCGCATCAAGCAGTTGGAAGAGAAGATGGTCCAGTTCGCCCGCGACCTGGAATTCGAGGCCGCCGCGCAGTTGCGCGACGAGATCGGCAAGCTGCGCGAGCGGCTGATCGCCAGTTGAGCGGCGTCTATCAGTGCCGGCCCCTTCGCGGGTAAACCCGCTCCCACAGGATTCGCGTAGACGCTGAACCTGTGGGAGCGGGTTTACCCGCGAAGAGGCCGGCAGCCGCACGACAGATTTTGCTTGTGGGCTGTGTCAGTGAGCCTCACCCGCCTTCAACCCCTGCGGCAACGTGCGCGTCAGCAACACCGCCAGCATGCTCACCGCCAGCCCGATCCCGACAAAATGGAAGGCATCGTTGTAGGCCATGATCAAGGCCTGCTGGTGGGTAATCTCGGACAGCTTGCCCAGCGCCGCGCTATCGCTGCCTAGCCGCTCGGCCAGCTGCGCCAGGCGCTCCGCCACCTGTGGGTTGCTCGGCACCACCGCCTCGCGCAGGTAGTCGAAGTATTCCTTGGTCCGCGCATCCAGCAGCGTCGCCAGCAAGGCAATGCCGATGGCGCCGCCCAGGTTGCGCAGGATGTTGAACAGGCTCGACGCCGAGCCCGCGTCCTGGGGCTGGATATAGGCCGTGGCGATCAGCGAGATGGTCACCATGATCATCGGTTGGCCAAGGGCGCGGATCACCTGGATCTGGTTGAACTGCGGGCCGGCGAAGTCCGGATTGAGCACCCCGGAGCCGAAGCTGGCCGCGCCGAACAGGCAAAAGCCCAGGGCGCACAGCACCTTGGGCGGGATCACCTTCATCAACTGCGGCACCAGCGGGATCAGGAACAGCTGCGGCACGCCCATCCACATGATCACCTCGCCGATCTGCAGGGCGTTGTAGCCCTGGATCTGCGCCAGGTACAGCGGCAGCAGGTAGATCGACCCGTACAGGCCGACGCCCATGCCCAGGCTGGCAATGCTCGACAGGCCGAAGTTGCGGTTGCCGAGAATGCGCAGGTTGATCAGCGGGTGCGGACGGGAGAACTGCAGGATCACGAACAGGATCAGGCTGAGCAGGGCGATGCTGCCCAGGCTGACGATCAGGTTCGACTCCAGCCAGTCCTTGCGATGCCCCTCCTCGAGAAACACCTGCAGGCAGCCCAGGCCCAGGCCGAGGGTGACGATGCCAGCGTAGTCGGTGCTCTTGAGCAGTTCCCAGTGCGCTTCCTTCTTCTCCAGCCCGTAGAGCAGGCCGGCGATCATCACCAGCCCCGGCGGGATGTTGATGTAGAAGATGTATTCCCAGCCCCAGTTCTCGGTCAGCCAGCCGCCCAGGGTCGGGCCGATGGAGGGGGCGAAGGTGGCGGTCATGGCGAACATGGCCATGCCTTTGGCGCGGTGGTGTTCGGGCAGCTTGATCAACGTCAGGGTGAACGCCAGCGGGATCAGCGCGCCACCGGTGAAACCCTGCAGGGCGCGGAACACGATCATGCTCTCGAGGTTCCAGGCCATCGAGCACAGCAGCGACGACACCAGGAAGCCCAGCGACACCCACACCGCCAGGCGCCGGGCCGAGAGTAGCTGCACCAGCCAGGCGGTCAGCGGGATCATGATGATCTCGGCCACCAGGTAGGAGGTGGAGATCCACGAGCCTTCCTCGAGGGTCGCCGACAGCGCGCCCTGGATGTCCTTGAGCGAAGAGTTGGTGATCTGGATGTCCAGCACCGCCATGAAGGCGCCGAGCATCACGCTCATCACCGCGATCCAGTCGCGCCGGGTCGGCTCCGCGGTGGGGCGCAGCAGCGCGTCACCGGCCATCCGCATCCCCATCGCGCAGGTCGACCGTGGCTGTGACCGACATGCCCGGGCGGATGCGCCCATGCAGCGGGTTGTCGGCGGCGAAGGTCAGCTTGACCGGAATGCGCTGCACCACCTTGGTGAAGTTGCCGGTGGCGTTGTCCGGCGGCAACAGGCTGAACTGCGCGCCGGAAGCGGCGAACAGGCTGTTCACGCGGCCTTCGATCGGGGTGTCGGGGTAGCTGTCGAACAGCAGTTCGGCACGCTGGCCGGGGTGCATCCGGCCGATCTGGGTTTCCTTGAAGTTGGCCTGCACCCAGATGTCTTCGTCGGGGACGATCGACAGCAGGTAGGCGCCGGCCTGCACCACCTGGCCGTTGCGGGCGCTGCGCTGGCCGATGGTGCCGCTGATCGGCGCGTGGATCGCGCAGCGGGTCAGGTTCAGCTCGGCCTGGGCCAGGTCGGCGCGGGCGTTGGCGATCTGCGCGTCGAGGCGCTTGAGTTCGGCGTTCAGGGCGTCGACCTGCTGGCGCTGGCCCTTGAGGTCGGCCTGGGCCTTGTCCACCTGGGAGCGGGCGACATGGCTTTCCGCCGACAGGGTGGTGACCCGCTCTTCGGAGACGAAGCCGGGCTTGCGCAGGGCCTGGGCGCGGTTGAGGTCCAGCTGCGAGCGGTCGAGGGTGGCCTGGCTGGCGGCGACCTGGGCCTGGCCGGCCGCGATCAGGCTGCCTTGCTGGGTCAGGCGGCTGCGCGCCTGGGCCAGTTCCGCCTCGCGGGTGGCCAGAGCCGCGCGGGCGCGCTCGACGGCCAGCTCGAAGTCGGCGGCTTCCAGGCGCACCAGCAGGTCGCCCTTGCTCACATGCTGGTTGTCCTCGACCCGCACCTCGTCGATGCGCGCGCCCAGTTGGCTGGAAATGCGGGTGATCTCGCCTTGCACATAGGCGTTGTCGGTGCTCTCGTAGAAGCGCCCCTTGAAGTACCAGTGGGCCAGGAAGGCAAGGCCGACCAGCAGTACCAAGGTGATGAAGACCAGCAGGCGACGTTTGAGTGGAGTGGGCATGGGAGGCTGTCATTGCGAAAATGTAAGCAAATTTAACAGCGCCCGGCAGGGCGCTCACAAGTGGCGATCGCGCCATTGCTGGAGCCCGGTGCCCGCTCCCTGCTAACATTCCGCCTTTGTTTCTCTTTGTCCGAGACTCTCCATGACCACCGTTCGCACGCGCATCGCGCCATCGCCCACCGGCGACCCCCATGTCGGCACCGCCTACATCGCCCTGTTCAACTACTGCTTCGCCAAGCAGCATGGCGGTGAGTTCATCCTGCGGATCGAAGACACCGACCAGTTGCGCTCCACCCGCGAGTCGGAGCAGCAGATCTTCGACGCCCTGCGCTGGCTCGGCATCGAATGGAACGAAGGCCCGGACGTCGGCGGCCCGCACGGCCCGTACCGGCAGAGCGAGCGTGGCGAGATCTATGCCAAATACGCCAAGCAGCTGGTCGATGCCGGCCACGCCTTCTACTGCTTCTGCACCGCCGAAGAGCTGGAGCAGATGCGTGCCGAGCAGATGGCCCGCGGCGAAACCCCGCGCTACGACGGCCGCGCCCTGCTGCTGAGCGACGAGGAAGTGCAGCGCCGCCTGGCCGCTGGCGAGCCGCACGTGATCCGCATGAAGGTGCCGAGCGAAGGCGTCTGCGTGGTGCCGGACATGCTCCGTGGCGACGTCGAGATCCCGTGGGACCGCATGGACATGCAGGTGCTGATGAAGAACGACGGCCTGCCGACGTACTTCCTGGCCAACGTGGTCGACGACCACCTGATGGGCATCACCCACGTGCTGCGCGGCGAAGAGTGGCTGCCGTCGGCGCCCAAGCTGATCAAGCTGTACGAGTACTTCGGCTGGGAACAGCCCAAGCTGTGCTACATGCCGCTTTTGCGCAACCCCGACAAGAGCAAGCTGTCCAAGCGCAAGAACCCGACCTCGGTGACCTTCTACGAGCGCATGGGCTTCATGCCCGAAGCCATGCTCAACTACCTGGGCCGCATGGGCTGGTCGATGCCGGACGAGCGCGAGAAGTTCTCGCTGGACGAGATGGTCGAGCACTTCGACCTGTCGCGCATCTCCCTGGGCGGTCCGATCTTCGACATCGAGAAGCTGTCGTGGCTGAACGGCCAGTGGCTGCGTGAGCTGCCGGTGGAAGAGTTCGCCGCGCGCGTGCAGAAGTGGGCGTTCAACAGCGACTACATGATGAAGATCGCTCCGCACGTGCAGGGCCGGGTCGAGACCTTCAGCCAGGTCGCCCCGCTGGGTGGCTTCTTCTTCGAAGGCGCGCTCAAGCTTGACGCCAAGCTGTTCGAGAGCAAGAAGCTGTCGGCCGACCAGGTGCGCCAGGTGATGCAGCTGATCCTGTGGAAGCTGGAAAGCCTGCGTCAGTGGGAAAAGGACCGCATCACCGGCTGCATCCAGGCCGTGGTCGAGTCGCTGGAGTTCAAACTGCGCGATGCCATGCCACTGATGTTCGCCGCCATCACCGGCCAGGCCAGCTCGGTGTCGGTGCTCGACGCCATGGAAATCCTCGGCCCCGACCTGACCCGCTACCGCCTGCGCCAGGCCATCGACCTGCTCGGTGGCGTGTCGAAGAAGGAAAACAAGGAGTGGGAGAAGCTGCTGGCGAATATCGCCTGACAGCGGCTATCGTGCCCCCTGTAGGAGCGGCCTTGTGCCGCGAAAGGGCCGCAAAGCGGCCCCGGCGATTCTGCGTCAATGCACAGATTGTGGGACCGCGTTGCGGTCCTTTCGCGGCACAAGGCCGCTCCTACAAGGGAGCGGCGCTCTGATTCAGCAGGGCAGGGCGGTAAGTGATTGTTATCTGTGAAAAAAATTTTGAATATTTTCAAAAATTCGTTTGACAGCCCTGCAATCCGATCTTAATATGCGCCCCGTCCACAGCGATGAGCGAAAACGAAACGCCAGGCACCCAGCCAGCGGTTCGGTTCAAAGCGACATTGTGGGGCTATAGCTCAGCTGGGAGAGCGCCTGCATGGCATGCAGGAGGTCAGCGGTTCGATCCCGCTTAGCTCCACCAAATTCCGCTTGATGGCCAAGGCCGTCAGGCAAGACCGGTTCCAGTAAACGGGTCTTGAAGGTAAGAAGGTTCGTCCCCTTCGTCTAGTGGCCTAGGACACCGCCCTTTCACGGCGGTAACAGGGGTTCGAGTCCCCTAGGGGACGCCAGTTTCACACAAGCGATGTTTCACGATGTCGCTGGGCCGCGAGGCTAGAAATCCGGGGCTATAGCTCAGCTGGGAGAGCGCCTGCATGGCATGCAGGAGGTCAGCGGTTCGATCCCGCTTAGCTCCACCAATTTTGCCGCGATTCGCGAAAGCGGGTCGGCACGAAGGTTACGTCCCCTTCGTCTAGTGGCCTAGGACACCGCCCTTTCACGGCGGTAACAGGGGTTCGAGTCCCCTAGGGGACGCCACTTTTACCCGCGTTTGCGGGAGTTGAATGACTCATCATCCAGATCGGTGAGTCATTTGTTTTACTCGGGGCTATAGCTCAGCTGGGAGAGCGCCTGCATGGCATGCAGGAGGTCAGCGGTTCGATCCCGCTTAGCTCCACCAATTCGCCACGATTCGCAGCAGCGAGTCGGCACGAAGGTTTAAGTCCCCTTCGTCTAGTGGCCTAGGACACCGCCCTTTCACGGCGGTAACAGGGGTTCGAGTCCCCTAGGGGACGCCAATTTTTTACCTGCGTTTTGCAGGACTTATAAGGCTCATTCGATTATTGAATGGGCCTTTTGTTTTTTCTGCCTCCCGAAAAGTGTCGCTGCGCCGATCAATGGCCGCAGATTCCGCTTGCCAGAAAATATTATGAGCATAATATGATGGTCATAATGTTTTGAGGTGAGCCATGAGCGACAAGAAGAGCAAGACCCGCGAACGCATCCTCGATGCCGCCCGTAGCGCGTTGGTGCAGCAGGGGCCGGCCGAGCCGAGCGTCAGCCAGGTCATGGGCGCCGCGGGGCTGACAGTCGGCGGCTTCTATGCCCACTTCGACAGCAAGGACGAGCTCATGCTCGAGGCGTTCAGCCAGTTGCTCGGCGAGCGCCGCGCCTTGCTCGCTCAGGTCGATCCCGCCCTTGACGGCGCCGGGCGTCGGGCCCTGGTCGCGGCCTTCTACCTGTCGCGCAAGCACCGTGATTCCGAGGTGCAGGCGTGCCCGATTCCCAATGCGCTGAGCGAGATGCAACGCCTGCCGGAGGCGTTTCGCAACGTGCTGGCCGAACACATCGAGCTGATGACCGCACAGATGGTCGATCGCCCCGAAGACATCGACAAGGCGCTCGCCGATTTCGCCCTGATGGTGGGTGGCCTGGCCGTGGCCCGTGCCCTGGGCGATGGCGAGCTGTCCGACCGTATCCTGCGCGCCGCCAAGTCGGCGGTGATCTGAGCAACCTGACCCTGGAGCAAGGCGATGACTACCCTGAGCTGGATTCGTGGCGTCAATGGCACCCTCGGCCACCTGGTCCCCGAACATGTCGCCGGCAAGATGCGTCGTGCCTTCATGACGCCGCGCACCTTGCCACCCAAAGCCTGGGAACTGCCGCTGCTGGCCCGCGCCGAGCGCATTACCCTGCGCTTCGGGCTGTCGGCGCTGCGCTGGGGGCAGGGGCCGACGGTGTTGCTGATGCATGGCTGGGAAGGGCGCCCGACTCAGTTCGCGGCGTTGATCGAGCGGCTGGTCGACAGCGGCCATACCGTGGTTTCGCTGGAAGGGCCGGCCCATGGGCGCTCGCCCGGCGAGCAGGCGCATGTGGTGGCGTTCGCCCGCGCCTTGCTGGAGGCCGCCGCCGAGCTGCCGCCGCTGCGGGCGGTGATTGGCCACTCCATGGGCGGCGCCAGCCTGTTGCTGGCCCTGCAATGGGGGCTGCGCACCGATGCGGCGGTCAGCATCGCCGCGCCAGCCCGCCTGCTTGGCGTGCTGCGCGGTTTTGCCCGGCGCTTGGGTCTGCCGGCCCGGGCTCGGGCCGCGTTCATCCGTCAGGTGGAGCGGGATGTCGGCGTCCAGGTGGCGCGCCTGGATGTCAGTGGCTATCAGCTGGATGTGCCGGGCCTGGTGGTGCACGCCGAGGACGATCCGGTGGTGCCGGCCGGCGAGGCGCCGGTGATTCACCAGGCCTGGTTCGACAGCCGCCTGCTGCTGCTGGAAGAGGGTGGTCATCAGCGGGTGCTGGCCGACCCGCGCCTGGGCGAGGCGGTGATGGAGCTGCTGGCGCGTTCTACCCAGCACGCGCGGCAAAGCGCCTGAGCATCCGTTACACTGTGCCCGTTTGATCGGTGTGCAAAACGCTACGGGAGCAGGCATTGCGTTGCCTGGCACCAGCTTCGCTGGTGTTCGCGGGTAAACCCGCTCCCACAGGGTTGGGCATTTCAATGGGCAGTTTCCCAATGGAGCGGGCATGAGCTGGGATCTGGCAGCACCATTCATCATCGACCTACGCGTCGGCAGCGAGGACATCGACGGCCTCGGCCACGCCAATAACGCCGTCTATGTCACCTGGCTGGAGCGCTGCGCCTGGCGCCATTCCCAGCGCCTGGGGCTGGACCTGGCCGAGTATCGCCGGCTGGACCGGGCGATGGCCGTGGTCCGCCATGAAATCGACTACCTTGCCGCCGCCTATGAGGACGACGAGCTGCAGTTGGGCACCTGGATCGTCGACTGGGACCAGCGCCTGCGCATGACCCGACGCTTCCAGCTCAAGCGCCCGAGTGACGGCGTGACCCTGCTGCGGGCACAGACCACCTTCGCCTGCATCGAGCTGTCCAGCGGCAAGCCAAAGCGCATGCCGGCGGAATTCCTCGACGGCTACGGTCCGGCGCTGACCGGCCGCTGAAACGGGGCGGTTTTTTGCTAGACTGCCGCCTTTTGCGTGGCGAGACCCTGAAATGCAAATTGCCCTGGCCCCGATGGAGGGGCTGGTCGACAACATCCTGCGCGACGTCCTGACCCGGGTGGGCGGTAT
Organism: Pseudomonas sp. RtIB026; assembly: GCF_016861355.2. Classification (NCBI taxonomy): domain Bacteria; kingdom Pseudomonadati; phylum Pseudomonadota; class Gammaproteobacteria; order Pseudomonadales; family Pseudomonadaceae; genus Pseudomonas; species Pseudomonas sp. RtIB026. Next base: position 2,426,693 of record NZ_AP023348.2, read on the forward strand.
CGATTGGTGCGTCACCGAGTTCATCCGCGTCTGCGACCGTCTGCTGCCGGCGTCGTCGTTCGACAAGCTGGCGCCGGAGCTGCGCCAGGGCGCGCGCACCGCCGCCGGCGTGCCGATGCGCGTGCAACTGCTCGGCTCGGATCCGGTGTGCCTGGCTGAAAACGCGGCCCTGGCCTGCGAGCTGGGCGCGCCGGTCATCGACCTGAACTTCGGCTGCCCGGCCAAGACCGTCAACAAGTCCCGGGGCGGGGCGGTGCTGCTCAAGGAGCCCGAGCTGCTGCATGCCATCGTCCGCGAGGTACGTCGCGCGGTGCCGGCGCATATCCCGGTGACCTCGAAGATGCGCCTGGGCTACGACAGCCCCGACGGCGCGCTGGACTGCGCCAGGGCGCTCGCCGAAGGCGGCTCGGCGCACCTGGTGGTGCATGCGCGGACCAAGGTCGAGGGCTACAAGCCTCCGGCCCATTGGGAGTGGGTGGCACGGGTGCAGGATGTGGTCGCGGTGCCGGTGTTCGCCAATGGCGAGATCTGGACGGTCGACGACTGGCGGCGTTGCCGCGAGGTCAGTGGCGCCAGGGACATCATGCTGGGCCGTGGGCTGGTGTCGCGTCCGGACCTGGCCTTGCAGATCGCCGCGGCCCGCGATGGCGTCGAATACCAGCCGATGAGCTGGGACGAGTTGCTGCCGCTGCTGCGCGAGTTCTGGCGCCAGGCCCAGGACAAGCTGTCGCCACGCTATGCGCCGGGGCGGATGAAACAATGGCTGGCGATGCTGACCCGTGGCTATCCCGAGGCGGTGGCGCTGTTCGCTGAGTTGCGTCGGGAGGATGACTGCCAGCGGATCAGTGGGTTGCTGGGGGTGGAGCTGCAGGCCGTCGAGGTTTGTGTCGCCTGAGCTGGCGCTATTGCGGGGCAAGCCCGCTCCCACGAAGCCATGCCCAGTCGTAAAATTTTTCAGGCCAGCCCTTGAAAGGCGTTTGCCCGGACATATCTCTTGAGTACGCGATGCCGAAGTCGGGTCGCGTAGTGACTTTACTTGCTGAATCTCAGGAGTTAATGACCATGACTACCGCTTTCTCTCTCGCGCCTCTTTTCCGCAACTCCGTCGGTTTCGACCGTTTCAACGACCTGTTCGAAGCCGCCGCCCGTAACGAGGCCGGTAGCAGCTACCCGCCCTACAACGTGGAAAAGCATGGCGATGACCACTATCGCATCGTGGTTGCCGCAGCCGGCTTCCAGGAGCAGGACCTCGACCTGCAGGTCGAAAAAGGTGTCCTGACTGTGACCGGCGGCAAGCGCGACAACGCCAGCGAAGGTGTCACCTTCCTGCACCAGGGCATTGCCCAGCGCGCTTTCAAGCTGTCGTTCCGCCTGGCCGACCATATCGAGGTCAAGGGCGCGGGCCTGGCCAACGGCCTGCTCAGCATCGAGCTGCTGCGCATCGTGCCGGAAGAAGCCAAGGCCAAGCGCATCCCGATCAACGGCGAAAAGCCGGTGCTGAACTGAGTTCGGCGGGATAAAAAAAAGGGCACCTTCGGGTGCCCTTTCTGCTTTATGCGGACCCTGTAGGAGCGGCCTTGTGCCGCGAAAGGGGCGCGTAGCGGCCCCAGGGTTTCAGCGTTAAAGCAGTAATCGCCGGGGCTGCTGCGCAGCCCTTTCGCGGCACAAGGCCGCTCCTACAGGGGATCGCTTGATTAGTAATCCGCCGGCGCCTCCAGCAGCATCTGGCGGAACTCCGGCAACGGCAGCGGCCGGCTGTGCAGGTAGCCCTGGTACAGGTGGCAACCCAGCCGCTCGAGGAACTCCAGCTGCTCGCTCAGCTCCACCCCCTCGGCAATCACCGCCAGTTCCAGGCTGCGGGCCATGGCGACGATGGCGCGGACGATCTCGGCGTCGTTGGGATCGACCGGCGCGTCGCGCACGAAGGTCTGGTCGATCTTCAGCGCATCCACCGGCAGGCGCTTGAGGTAGGTGAGCGAGGAATACCCGGTGCCGAAGTCGTCCATGGCGAAGCTCACGCCATAGCCCTTGAGTTCGCGCATCTTGCTGATGGTGTCCTCCAGGTTCTGGATGACGATGCCTTCGGTGATCTCCAGCGTCAGCATGCGTCGCGGCAGGCGGTAGTCGTCGAGGCTGCGCAGCACCCGCTCGACGAAGTCGTTCTGGCGGAATTGCCGCGGGCTGATGTTGACGCACAGGCTGAAGTCGTCGGCGTCGATCAGGCCGTCCGCGAGCATGCGCGCGCAGGCATCGCAGGCTTCGTCGAGGATCCAGCTGCCGACTTCGAGGATCAGGCCGCTTTCCTCCAGCACCTGGATGAACTGCGCCGGCGGTTGCTGGCCCAGTTGCGGATGGTGCCAGCGCAGCAGCACCTCGGCGCCGACAATGCGGTTGTCGCGGGCATCGACCTGGGGCTGGAAGTGCAGGGCCAGTTCGCCCCGGGCCAGGGCCAGGCGCAGGTCGCTCTCCATGCGCAGGCGCTCGCTGGCGGCCTTCTGCATGGTGGTGTGGAACAGCTGGGTGGTGTTGCGGCCGGAGTCCTTGGCCCGGTACAGGGCGATGTCGGCGCGCTTGAGCAGGTCGGCGGGGGTGGCACCATGGTCGGGGATCAGCGCCACGCCGATGCTCGGCGTCACCTGCAGGCGCTGGCCGTCCAGCGACATCGGCTCGGCCAGCAGCTCGCGCAGGGTGTCGGCCAGCTCGCGGACCCGGGTCTCGACCACCTCGCGGCTGCCCTCCAGGCCGCTGAGCAGCACCACGAACTCGTCGCCGCCCAGGCGCGCCACGGTGTCCTCCAGGCGCACGCTGGCCTCGAGGCGCGCGGTGATGATCTTCAGCACCGTGTCGCCCACCGGATGGCCGAGTGAGTCGTTGATGTGCTTGAAGTGGTCGAGGTCGAGGAACAGCAGCGCACCGCGCAGGTTATGGCGCTTGAGCAGGGCGATCTGCTGGCTCAGGCGGTCCATCAGCAGGGCGCGGTTGGGCAGGTTGGTCAGCGGGTCGTGGTAGGCCAGGTGGCGGATCTGCGCCTGGGCGTTCTTCAGCAGGCTGACGTCGCGGGCATTGATCAGCAGGCAGTCTGTCTCGTTGAGGCTGATCGGCTCGACCGAGACTTCCACGGTGAGGATGTCGCCGCGCTTGTTGCGCCCAAGCATCTCGCGGTGATGCACCCGGCCGCGCTCGCGCAGCTCGTTGAGCAGGGCGGCGCGCTGCTTTTCATCGGCCCAGATGCCGATCTCGTAGACCGTGCGCCCCACCACTTCCTCGGGGCTGTAGCCGGTCAGCCGGCTGAAACCGTCGTTGACCTCCACGTAGCGCCCGCTCTGGCGCTCGGTGATGGTGATGGCGTCGGGGCTGGAGTGGAAGGCCTTGGCGAATTTCTCTTCGCTGGCCTTGAGCGCCGCCTCGGCGCGTTGCTGCTGGGTGATGTCGCGCAGGGTGGTGACGCTGCAGGGCTGGCTGTCGACGCTGATCAGGCGGCTGGAGATCACGCAGGTCAGCGGCGTGCCGTTGCGGTGGTTGACCACCACCGCCACGTTGCTCAGGGCCTGGTCGCGGATCACCCGCTCGATGCGCTGGGCGCGTTCGGCGGATTCGGCCCACAGGCCGATCTCCTCGGCGGTCTGGCCGAGGATCTGCTCCGGGTTCCAGCCGAAGGTCTGGCTGAAGGCCGGGTTGATCTCGATGAACTGGCCGGTGTCCTGGCGGGTCACGCAGATCGGGTCGGGGCTGACCTGGAACAGGCTGGCGAATTTTTCTTCCGAGGCGGTCAGGCGTTGTTCGCGCTCGACCTGGTCGGTGATGTCGAGCAGGGTGCCGGCCATGCGCAGCGGGTTGCCCTGGTCGTCGCGGTACAGCCGGGCGCGGCTTTCGATATAGCGCGAGGCGCCGTTGTCCAGCTGCACGCGGTAGGTGATCTGGTAGTTGCCCGCCGGCCCCTCGCGCAGGCTGCGGTAGGCCTGGCGCATGACGCTGCGCTCGTGCTCGGGCACGCCTTCGAAGAACGCCTCGAATGACTCGTGGAACGGCACCGGGTCCAGCCCGTGTAGCTGGGCGGCGCGGGCCGAGCCGTAGAGCATGCCGCTGGGAATATGCCAGTCCCAGGTGCCGAGCTGGGCCGAGTCCAGGGCCAGGTCGAGGCGCTCCTGGCTGTCCTTTAGCGCCTGTTCGGCACGTTTGCGCTCGGTGGTGTCGACGAAGGTGCTGATCAGGTAGGTGACGCCTTCGAGTTCGATGCCCTGGGTGCAGAGGATGCCGTCGTGGATCTTGCCGCTGGTGGCGCGGAACTGCACCTCCAGGGTGAACGGCCCGCTGCCGGCGCGGGTGGCGTCCATCACCAGGTGGCGCTGCTCGGGATTGACCCACAGGCCCAGCTCCAGGCTGGTCTTGCCGACCACCTGGGCGCCCGGCCAGCCGAACATGTGCTCGAAATGCTGGTTGACCTCGATGATCAGGCCGTCGTGGCGGCGGGTCAGGAGGATGGCGTTGGGGCTGAGGTGGAACAGGGTGGCGAAGCGCTTTTCCGAGTTGATCAGCGCGGTTTCCCGCTCGCGCTGGCGGGTGATCTCGCGAATGACCCCGATCATCTGTGGCCGGCCATGGGGATCGTGGGTCAGGCTGCCGTTGATCTCCAGCCAGTGCACGCTGCCATCGGGCCAGCGGATGCGGTGGCGCATGGCCTGTTCCACCGGCTCGCCGTTGACCACGGCCTGGAACGCCTGGCGGGTGCGGGCGCGGTCTTCCTCGGGCAGCAGGTCCAGGTAGTCGACGTCGTTGGGTAGCGGGCGCTGCGGATCGAAGCCGAACAGTGCCTGGGTGCCCCGTGACCAGCTCACCCGGCCACTCTCGATGTCCCACAGCCAGGCGCCCAGGCGCGCGCCGTTGAGCGCGGCCAGCAGCTGGGGAGCGTTCTGCCAGGCCAGCTCCGACTCCTGGGGATCAGCCGCAGGGATGCGTGGCAGGCGCGGAAAGCGGTTTGCTGATTTGGGCATCGGTACCAGACCTTTGGCGGAAAACGCGTCCTTGTGGATGTCATGCCGTGCTGACGAGCGGTCAGGCGGACCCTGCATGGCTGTCGAGCAGGGCCATGAAAGCCCTGGCCGCGTTCGACAGCGTGCGTTCGGTATGCAGTATGTAGCCTAGCTGGCGTGACAGCTGTATGCCGGGCAGGGCGATGGGCGCCACTTGTTCATCGAGCATAGTACGTGGCAGCACACTCCACGCCAGGCCGATCGACACCATCATCTTGATGGTTTCCAGGTAGTTGGTGCTCATGGCGATGTTCGGCACCAGGCCCTGGCTTTCGAACAGGCGCTGGACGATATGGTGGGTGAAGGTGTTGCCGCCGGGGAACACCGCCGGATGGCGCGCCACGTCGGCCAGGCTGACCGCGCCGTTGCTGGCCAGCGGGTGCTCGGGCGAGGCGACGAAGTCCAGGGCGTCGTCCCATACCGGCACGGCCCGCACCAAATGGTGCGGCTCGGGCGCCAGGGTGATCACGGCAATTTCGGCGCGGCCGTGCAGCACCTCGTCGTAGGCCGCCTCCGAGTCGAGGAACTGGATATCCAGGGCCACCGCCGGGTACTGGCGGGTAAAGGCACGCAGCAGCGGCGGCAGGCGGTGCAGGCCGATGTGATGGCTTGTAGCCAGGGTCAGGCGACCGCTCACCGCCCCGGTGAGGTTGGTCAGGGCGCGGCGGGTATCATCGAGTACGTTGAGGATCTGATAAGCGCGGGGCAGCAGGGCGCGGCCGGCCTCGGTGAGGGTGACCTCGCGGCCCAGGCGGTCGAACAGGCGCACGTCCAGCTGCTGCTCGAGGCCGGCGATGCGCTTGCTGATGGCCGGCTGGGTCAGGTGCAGGCGTTCGCCCGCCCCGGAAAAACTGCCGGTTTCGGCGATGGCGATGAAGGCGCTGAGGTTGGCCAGGTCCATCTATTTGAATTCCTGATGGTTATGCAAAGCATGAAAATTATGAATTTGAGTTATTCAATCTATCGCCATAGCATCGTCCGTACAAGCCAAGGGGTCTTTGGCATAGAAAGACGCTGATGAGGAACAGTCTGATGGCTGGCAAAACGCTCTACGACAAACTCTGGGAAGCTCATGAGGTCAAGCGCCGCGATGACGGCTCGTCCTTGATCTACATCGACCGCCACATCATCCACGAAGTGACTTCGCCCCAGGCTTTCGAAGGCCTGCGCCTGGCCAGCCGCAAACCGTGGCGCATCGACGCCAACATCGCCACCCCCGACCACAACGTACCGACCACGCCGGAGCGCAAGGGCGGCATCGAGGCCATCGTCGACCAGGTGTCGCGCCTTCAGGTGCAGACCCTCGATGAGAACTGTGACGAATATGGCATCGTCGAATTCAAGATGAATGACGAGCGTCAGGGTATCGTCCATGTCATCAGCCCGGAGCAGGGCGCGACCTTGCCGGGCATGACCGTGGTCTGCGGCGACTCGCACACCTCCACCCACGGCGCGTTCGGCGCCCTGGCCCATGGCATCGGCACCTCCGAGGTCGAGCACGTGCTCGCCACCCAGTGCCTGGTGGCCAAGAAAATGAAGAACATGCTGGTGCGCGTCGAGGGTCAATTGCCCGCTGGCGTCACCGCCAAGGACATCGTCCTCGCCGTGATCGGCAAGATCGGCACCGCTGGCGGCAACGGCCATGCCATGGAGTTCGCCGGCAGCGCCATCCGCGAGCTGTCGATGGAAGGCCGCATGACCATCTGCAACATGTCCATCGAAGCCGGTGCCCGGGTAGGCCTGGTGGCTGTCGACGGCACCACCGTCGCCTATGTCGAAGGCCGTCCGTACGCGCCGAAGGGCGAGCAGTGGACGCAGGCCGTCGAGGCCTGGAAAGGCCTGGTGTCCGACGCCGATGCCGTGTTCGACACGGTGGTCGAGCTCGACGCCGCGCAGATCAAGCCGCAGGTCAGCTGGGGCACCTCGCCGGAGATGGTCCTGGCCGTCGACCAGCGCGTGCCGGACCCGGCCGCCGAGCCCGACCTGATCAAGCGCGGCTCGATCGAGCGCGCCCTCAAGTACATGGGCCTGGCCGCCAACCAGGCGATCACCGAGATCAAGCTCGACCGCGTGTTCATCGGTTCGTGCACCAACTCGCGCATCGAAGACCTGCGCGCCGCCGCCGAAATCGCCAAGGGCCGCAAGGTCGCCGCCAACGTCAAGCAGGCGCTGGTGGTGCCGGGCTCGGGCCTGGTCAAGGCCCAGGCCGAGCGCGAAGGGCTGGACAAGATCTTCCTCGAAGCCGGCTTCGAATGGCGTGAACCAGGCTGCTCGATGTGCCTGGCGATGAACCCGGACCGCCTGGAGAGCGGCGAGCACTGCGCGTCCACCTCCAACCGCAACTTCGAAGGCCGTCAGGGCGCCGGTGGTCGTACCCACCTGGTCAGCCCGGCCATGGCCGCCGCCGCCGCGGTGACCGGCCACTTCATCGATGTCCGCGAGTTGATCCAAGGGAGCGCAGCATGAAAGCCTTTACCCAGCACACCGGTCTTGTCGCGCCATTGGATCGTGCCAACGTCGACACCGACCAGATCATTCCCAAGCAGTTCCTCAAGTCGATCAAGCGCACCGGCTTCGGCCCCAACCTGTTCGACGAGTGGCGTTACCTGGACGTCGGCCAGCCTTACCAGGACAACAGCAAGCGCCCGTTGAACCAGGATTTCGTGCTCAACCATGCGCGTTACCAGGGTGCCAGCGTGTTGCTGGCGCGGGAGAACTTCGGTTGCGGCTCGAGCCGCGAGCATGCCCCATGGGCGCTCGACGAGTATGGTTTTCGCAGCGTGATCGCGCCGAGTTTCGCCGACATCTTCTTCAACAACAGCTTCAAGAACGGCCTGTTGCCGATCATTCTTGACGCTGCCGAAGTCGACGAGCTGTTCAAGCAGGTCGAGGCCAACCCGGGTTACCAGCTGACCATCGATCTCGAGGCCCAGGCGGTGACTCGTCCGGACGGCAAGGTGCTGAAGTTCGAGATCGACGCGTTCCGAAAGCACTGCCTGCTCAACGGCCTGGACGATATCGGCCTGACCCTGCAGGACAGCGACGCGATCAAGGCGTTCGAGGGCAAGCACCGCGCCAGCCAGCCCTGGTTGTTCCGCGACGCGTGATTGACTGCTTGCCCCGCGCAGAGGGGCATTGGACACTGAAGTACTTCGGCGCGCCTGCGAGGCGCGCCGCTTGATTGGATAGAGGAACGCATGAGCAAGCAGATTCTGATTCTCCCAGGTGACGGCATTGGCCCGGAAATCATGGCCGAGGCGGTCAAGGTGCTGGAACTGGCCAACGACAAGTTCCAGCTCGGCTTCAGCCTCACCCACGACGTGATCGGCGGCGCCGCCATCGACAAGCACGGCGTGCCCCTGGCCGACGAGACCCTGGCGCGCGCGCGCCAGGCCGACGCCGTGCTGCTGGGCGCCGTGGGCGGCCCGAAGTGGGACAAGATCGAGCGTGACATCCGTCCGGAGCGCGGCCTGCTGAAGATCCGTTCGCAACTGGGCCTGTTCGCCAACCTGCGCCCGGCCATCCTCTACCCGCAACTGGCCGATGCCTCGTCGCTCAAGCCCGAGATCGTTTCCGGCCTGGATATCCTCATCGTCCGCGAGCTGACCGGCGGCATCTACTTCGGCGCGCCACGCGGCCAGCGCGAGCTCGAAGGCGGCGAGCGCCAGGCCTATGACACCCTGCCGTACAGCGAGAGCGAAGTGCGCCGCATCGCCCGTGTCGGCTTCGACATGGCCCGCGTGCGCGGCAAGAAGCTGTGCTCGGTGGACAAGGCCAACGTCCTGGCCTCCAGCCAGCTGTGGCGCGAAGTGGTCGAAGAGGTGGCCAAGGACTACCCGGACGTCGAGCTGAGCCACATGTACGTGGACAACGCCGCCATGCAACTGGTGCGCGCGCCCAAGCAGTTCGACGTGGTGGTGACCGACAACATGTTCGGCGACATCCTGTCGGATGAGGCTTCCATGCTCACCGGTTCCATCGGCATGCTGCCGTCGGCGTCGCTGGATGCCGACAACAAGGGCATGTACGAGCCGTGCCACGGTTCGGCGCCGGACATCGCCGGGCAGGGCATCGCCAACCCGCTGGCGACCATTCTCTCGGTGTCGATGATGCTGCGCTACAGCTTCAACCAGACGGCCGCCGCCGAGGCGATCGAGCAGGCGGTGAGCCGGGTGCTGGACCAGGGCCTGCGCACCGGCGATATCTTCTCCGAGGGCTGTAGCAAGGTGGGTACGCAGGAAATGGGCGACGCAGTAGTCGCAGCGCTGCGGAATCTGTAATCTCTCTGGCCCGCCACCAAAAACTCCCGGTGGCGGCCCACTTTTAGCAAAGGTGTAGTTGCGATGAAACGTGTAGGTCTGATCGGTTGGCGTGGAATGGTCGGTTCCGTGCTCATGCAGCGGATGCTCGAAGAGCAGGACTTCGACCTGATCGAGCCGGTGTTCTTCACCACCTCCAACGTCGGTGGCCAAGGCCCTGCCGTGGGCAAGGACACTGGCCCGCTCAAGGACGCCTACAGCATCGACGAGCTCAAGACCCTCGACGTGATCCTGACCTGCCAGGGCGGCGACTACACCAACGAAGTCTTCCCCAAGCTGCGCGAAGCGGGCTGGCAGGGCTACTGGATCGACGCGGCCTCGTCCCTGCGCATGCAGGACGATGCGGTGATCATCCTCGACCCGGTCAACCGCAAGGTCATCGACCAGCAGCTGGACGCGGGCACCAAGAACTACATCGGCGGCAACTGCACCGTCAGCCTGATGCTGATGGGCCTGGGCGGCCTGTTCGAAGCCGGCCTGGTCGAGTGGATGAGCGCCATGACCTACCAGGCGGCCTCGGGTGCCGGCGCGCAGAACATGCGTGAGCTGATCAAGCAGATGGGCGGTATCCACGCGGCGGTCGCCGACGACCTGGCCAACCCGGCCAGCGCCATCCTCGACATCGACCGCAAGGTGGCCGAGGCCATGCGCGGCGAGGGCTTCCCGACCGACAACTTCGGCGTGCCGCTGGCTGGCAGCCTGATCCCGTGGATCGACAAGGAGCTGCCGAACGGGCAGAGCCGTGAAGAGTGGAAGGCCCAGGCCGAGACCAACAAGATCCTTGGGCGCTTCAAGAGCCCGATTCCGGTCGACGGCATCTGCGTGCGGATCGGCGCCATGCGTTGCCACAGCCAGGCGCTGACCATCAAGCTGAACAAGGATGTGCCTTTGGCGGATATCGAAGGCATGATCAGCCAGCACAATCCCTGGGTGAAGCTGGTGCCTAACCAGCGGGAGATCAGCATGCAGGAGCTGAGTCCTACCCAGGTGACCGGGACCCTGAACGTGCCGGTCGGGCGTTTGCGCAAGCTGAACATGGGGTCGCAGTATCTTGGGGCCTTCACTGTTGGCGACCAGTTGCTGTGGGGGGCTGCGGAGCCGTTGCGGCGGATGTTGCGGATTCTGCTGGAGCGGTGATCTGGGTGGTTTGAGTTTGGATTTTGAAGAGCCCGTGTTGCGAGAGTGATGCGGGTTTTTTTATTGGTGTTAGATTCGTTGTTTGTTTTGATGTTTTTATTCGCATTCATTTGCGATGTTGACGCATAGTCACCTTTCCGCCCTTACGGCGGGTAACTTTTTGAAGGATCAAAAAGTCACCAAAAAATCCTCGCGGTATGACTCACCCACATGGGTTACAAATCAGTTCACGCACATAGGTAACAGTCTTTAACTGGCAGGGTCGGTTTTCGAGGATCTGACCATGCCTTGGCGAGAGCTGAAACCTATGGACCTGAAAATGCTTTTCATCGCGGATTACCTACAGGGGGCGCCCAGCTTCAGCGCCCTGTGCCAGGCCTACGAGATCAGCCGAAAGACCGGCTACAAATGGGTCGAGCGATATGAGAAAGAGGGGCCTTCGGGGCTGGAAGAACGCAGCCGCCGCCGGTTGACCCAGGACTGGATCGTGCCTGTTGCAGTTCGCGAAGCCATTATCGAACTGCGCAGTCGAGGCGAAACGGAACCGGGTCCGAAAAAGATCCAGGCTGCGCTGCAGGAGCGTTTCCCTGATCAGGCGCCGCCGTCGAAGACAGCGATCTACAACATCCTCAAGAAGGCCGAGTTGGTCAAACCACGCCGCTTACGTCAGCGGGTAGCGGTCTATCCCAAGCCCCTGGAGAAGGCAGAGTCGCCTAACCAACTGTTCAGTGCGGACTACAAAGGCCAATTTCTGACAGGTGCAGGCGTCTGGTGCTATCCGCTGACGATCATGGATCACGCCAGTCGCTTCCTGCTCGCCTGCCACAGCATGCCCAACACCAATCTTCTGGAAACGCAGGCCGTTTTCACCCAAGTGTTCCGGGAGAATGGCCTGCCTGAGCGGATTCGTACCGATAACGGTGTGCCGTTTGCCAGTAAGGGGCGTGCGGGACTTTCCCAGCTGTCGATCTGGTGGCTGCGTCTAGGCATCATTCCCGAGCGCATTGCGCCTGGTCGGCCTGAACAAAATGGCCGCCACGAACGCATGCATCGGACGCTCAAAAGCACGCTACCATCGCCGCCGGCAGTGGCCTGGGAGGCTCAACAACGGCACTTTGATCGCTTCCGGCAGCACTACAATCACGAGCGCTTGCATGAAGCGTTGAAGCAGAAAACACCGGCGTCTTGCTACCAACCCTCGCCGCGCCCATTCCCTGAAAAACTCCCCGAGATGACCTATCCCAGCCATATTGAGAGCTTGCCAGCGGATAGCTGCGGCATCATCAACCGCCGCGGCTTGAGGATCTACGTAGGTTATGTGCTCAAGCACCAGACCATTGGCCTGGAGCAGGTTGGGGATGGCGTCTGGGATGTTATTTTCGGTCCCATCATCCTTGGCAGGGTCGATGTGCGAGATGCCACTGATGGTTATGTAACACTCAAGGTGTTGTCACCTATGTGAGTGAACTTTTGTGTAACCCATGTGGGTGACCCGTACATCGCTCCATTCATCCGGCCCTGCGCTTCGCTCCGGGTTCCCTCACTCCGGCCTTGCTCCCGGGAGGACCGCGCTGCAGGGCCCATCCTGGGCCCCAGCGCTTGACGGGCATCCATGCCCGTCACCTCCCTCCGCAAGTCCTGCGTTCGGCCTCCTGAAGTCGCGAAGTTACGGGCGGCGCCTGAACTGGCGCAGCTGTCGCTAGTTGAAACTTAATTAATCTCTCGATTAAATCGCGGGGCAAGCCCGCTCCCACGCAGATTATTCAGCTTGGTGCGGGAATAGCGTGGGAGCGGGCTTGCCCCGCGATAGGCCGGAACAGCCAATATATTACTAATTTTCAAACAGCCAACTTCGCATTTCTTGCTCTTGCTCTTGCTCTTGCTCTTGCTTTTAAGCGCGCGATAGTTCAGGCGCCGCCAATTGCGACTTCAGGAGGCCGAGCGGAGTTCTTGCGGAGGGAGGTGACGGGCATGGATGCCCGTCAAGCGCTGCGCCCCAGGATGGGGCGTTCAGCGCGGTCCTCCCGGGAGCAAGAACGGAGCGAGGGAACCCCGGAGCGAAGCGCAGGGGCCGGATGAACGGAGCGGGACGGTTTTGCCTACTTTTCCCACGAGAAAAGTAGGCCGCCGTAAGGGCGGAAGGGTGATAATGCGTCGACATCGCCAATGAATGCGCATAAATAAATCAAAACCCACACTCTTAAACCCGAACCCGAACCCGAACCCGAACCCGAACCCGAACCCGAACCCGAACCTACCTCCCACCCCACAATCCAAGTAAAGTGCCGCTCCCCCGCCGTACCCCCGCAGAAAGGAACCGATCCCATGACCACCCCCGCCCTAGACATCGCCGTAATCGGCGCCACCGGCACCGTCGGTGAATCCCTCGTCCAGATCCTCGAGGAAGTGGCCTTCCCGGTCTCCACCCTGCACCTGCTGGCCAGCATGGAATCCGCCGGCAGCAGCGTCATGTTCGCCGGCAAGAAACTGAAAGTCCGCGAAGTGGACAGCTTCGACTTCACCCAGGCCCAGCTGGTGTTCTTCGCCGCCAGCCCCGCCGTGAGCCGCAGCTTCGCGCCCAAGGCCATCGCCGCCGGTTGCGCGGTGATCGACCTGTCCGGCGCCCTGGACGGCGCCACCGCCCTGGTCCCGGAAGCCAACGGCGAGCGCATCGCCGAACTCGCGCGGCCCGCGCTGATCACCAGCCCGAGCGCCGGCGCGGTGGCCCTGGCTGTGGCGCTGGCGCCGCTCAAGGGACTGCTCGACATCGAGCGCGTGCAGGTCAACGCTTGCCTGGCGGTTTCGGAGCAGGGCAGGGAGGCCGTCAGCGAGCTCGCCCGGCAGACCGCCGAGCTGCTCAACGCACGCCCGCTGGAGCCGCGCTTCTTCGATCGCCAGGTCGCCTTCAACCTGCTGCCCCAGGTCGGCACCCCCGACGCACAGGGTCACACAACGGTGGAGCGGCGCCTGGTTGGCGAGCTGCGCCAGGTGCTCGACCTGCCGCAACTGAAGATTTCCGTGACCTGCATTCAAGTCCCGGTGTTTTTCGGCGATAGCTTCAGTGTGGCGGTGCAAAGCCGTAATCCGGTCGATCTGGCGGCCGTCAACGCCGCGCTGGAGGCCGCCGAAGGCATCGAACTGGTCGAATTGGGGGATTATCCGACACCGGTAGGTGACGCAGTGGGCCAGGACGTGGTCTATGTTGGTCGTGTACGCCATGGTGTCGATGAAGACCAGCAACTGAACCTGTGGCTGACCACCGACAATGTGCGCAAGGGCGCGGCGCTGAATGCCGTGCAGGCGGCACAATTGTTGATAAAACACATGGCGTAAAAGATACTGCGAGCAATTTTGTCCTGCACCGCGCAAAGGTTTTCGGGACGCTTCATACAAGGGAAGAGTTCATGCTTCGAATTCGCAAACTGGTTCTGGCCATCGCGGCAGCCTCGGCGCTGTCGTCCGGCATGGCTAACGCTCTGGGGTTGGGCGAGCTGACCCTCAAGTCGGCGCAGAACCAGCCGCTGGATGCCGAGATCGAACTGCTCGATGTGCGCGACCTCACCGCAGCGCAGATGGCGCCCAGCCTGGCGTCGCCGGAAGAGTTCGCCAAGGCCGGGGTGGCCTTCCCGCCGTACCTCGAAGACCTCACGTTCACCCCGGTGGTCAACCCCAACGGCAAGAGCGTGCTGCGGGTCACCTCCAGCAAGGCGCTGCCGGAGCCGGTGGTCAAGTTCCTGGTCCAGGTCATGTGGCCCCAGGGCCGTCTGCTGCGCGACTACAGCGTGTTGCTCGACCAGGCGCAGGCCCAGGGCAGCCAGCCAACCCAGGCCAATATCAACCCGGCGGTCAGCGCGGGCAGCTACACCACCAAGCGCCGCGACACCCTCTGGCAGATCGCCGCGCGCAACAGCAACGGTGGCTCGATCCAGCAGACCATGCTGGCCATCCAGGCGCTGAACCCGGATGCCTTCATCGGCAACAACATCAACCAGCTCAAGACCGGCCAGGTCCTGCGCCTGCCCGATCAGCAGCAGGCGCAGAGCATTCCCCAGGCCCAGGCCAACCGCGAAGTGGCCGAGCAGTACGCCGCCTGGCGCGAAGGCCGTCGCCTCGGCCCGCGCGCGCGACAACTGGACGCCACCCGCCGTGGCGAGGCCGGCGCCGCGCCGGCACGCATCGCCCAGGGCGACAACCTGCGCCTGGTGGCGCCGGGCGGCAAGGCTGCGGCCGGTGAGGCCAAGGCGCTGGGCGACAAGCTGGCCGTGGCCCAGGAAAGCCTCGACACCAGCCGTCGCGACAACGAAGAACTCAAGAGCCGAATGGTCGACCTGCAGAGCCAGCTGGACAAGCTGCAGCGTCTGATCGAGCTGAAGAACGACCAGTTGGCGCGCCTGGAGGCCCAGGGTGGCGCAGCACCGCAGCCGCCGGCCGGCGCGCTGCCGGGTGAGCCAGCTCCGGCGCAACCGGTGGTGAACGCCCAACTGACCCCGGCCGAACCGGTGGTCGCTCCGGCGCCTGCCGCCGCCGACACCGCGCCGCAGGATGTGGCCGCCGAAGAGCCGGCCAGCGAAGAGCCCGGCATGCTCGACCAGTTGCTGGGCAATCCGCTGCTGCTGGGCCTGATCGCCGGCTCCGCGTTCCTGGTCCTGCTGCTGTTGCTGCTGCTCCTGGCGCGCAAGCGCAAGGCCCAGCAGGAAGCCGAAAAGCACCTGCGCATGGCGCGTGCCCTGGCCGAGGATGGCGAGCGCGGCCCTGACCTGGAGCTGCCACCCAGCAGCTTCGAAGGCCTCGACGTGTCGGCGCCGACCGTGACCCTGTCGCCAGCGGTGGTGGCGGCCTCGGCGGCTGCGGCCGTTGCCGCGGAAAAACCTGCGGCCCCCGTCGAAGCTGCCGCGCCGGCGGTCGATCCGCGCGCCGCGCTGCTGGCCGAAGTGGACGACAGCCTGGCCCGTGGCCGTCTCAACCATGCCGCCGACCTGCTGGAAGCGGCGGTGGCTTCCGAGCCACAGCGCAGCGACCTGCGCCTGAAGCTGATGGAAGTCTATGCCCGCCAGGGTGACCAGGACGCCTTCGCCGGCCAGGAGCGCAAGCTGGCGGTCAATGACGCGAACCAGGCCGAGGTCGCCGCGCTCAAGGAGCGCTTCCCGGCCATGCTGGGTGTCGCGGCGGTGGCGGCAGGCGCTGCCGGGGCCGCTGCCCTGGCCGCCGAGCTGGATGAGCAGTATGTCCAGGACCTGCTGCAGGACAAGGAGCTGGAGCTGGGCGAAAGCGCGCCGGAACTCGTCGTGGAGCCGGAACCTGAGCCTGTCGTGGCGGCCGAGCCGGAACCTGAGCCTGTCGTCGAAGAGGCCGACCTGGACAGCGCCTTTGACCTGAGCCTGGGTGATGACTTGCCGGTAGATGACCATCTGGACCTGGCTGGTCTTGAGGACTTGGTTGTCGAAGCGCCCGAGATCGAGGCCGAGCCTGCGCCTGCCGTTGCCGTTGCCGAAACCGATGCCGACGACGACTTCGAGGCTTTGCTTGCCCAAGCCCAGGCGACGCCGCAGAATGTCGACGATCTGGCCGAGTTCGACCTGGATGTCGCCGAACAGCCGGTGGCCCCGGCCAGCAGCGAGGAAGCCCCGGTGGACGTGGCGGCGGAGCTCGCGGCCTTCGAGGCCATTCCGGAGTTCGACCCGATCTCCGAGCTGGAGCTGCCCGAGGACTTCGACCTGTCGCTGTCGCTGGACGACGACTCGCCGGCGGCGAAGAACTTCGCCTCGGAACTGGACGACGTCAACGCCGAACTCGACAAGCTGTCGCAGAACCTCGATGTCCCGGCAGCGGCGCCTGAGCCACAGTTCACCGCCGAGGATGCGGCACTGGAGCCCGAGCCGCTGGACGACCTGGACTTCGACTTCTTCTCCGGCGCCGACGAGGTGGCCACCAAGCTCGACCTGGCTCGCGCCTACATCGACATGGGCGACCACCAGGGTGCCCGTGACATCCTCGACGAAGTGGTCAAGGACGGCGATGACAGCCAGCGCCAGGAAGCCAACGAGATGCTCTCGCGCCTGGTCTGAGGCGACGTTGCACCGCGCGGGGCAAGCCCATTCCCACAGAACACGTGGGAGCGGGCTTGCCCCGCGATCATTTCGGCCCCTGCACGGTTTGCCGGTATACTCCCGCCTTTCGTTTCAGCATCAGGTTTGCCGCTCTTGGACATCATCGACACCGCCGCCGCCGAATCGGCCGCCGAAGGCTACACCCGCATCGCCCTGGGCGTGGAATACAAAGGTTCGCGCTACCGCGGCTGGCAGCGCCAGGCCAGCGGCGTGCCCAGTGTCCAGCAGGCCCTGGAGCAGGCGCTGTCGACGGTGGCCAACGAGCCGATCTCGGTGATCTGCGCCGGGCGTACCGATGCCGGCGTCCATGGTTGCGGGCAGATCGTGCATTTCGACACCCGCGCCGTGCGCGACGAGCGCGCCTGGACCCTGGGCACCAACTTCAACCTGCCCCACGACATCAGCGTGGTCTGGTCGGCGCCGATGCCTGCGCACTTTCATGCCCGCTTCAAGGCCACCGCGCGGCGCTATCGCTACGTCATCTACAACGATCCGATCCGCCCGGCCCACCTGGCCGAGGAAGTGACCTGGAACCATCGCCCGCTGGACGTCGAGCGCATGGCCGAGGCCGCGCAGTATCTGCTGGGCACCCATGATTTCAGCGCCTTCCGCGCCAGCCAGTGCCAGGCCAAGTCGCCGATCAAGCACATCCACCACCTGCGCGTGACCCGTCATGGGCGGATGATCGTGCTGGACGTGCGCGCCACCGCGTTCCTGCACCACATGGTGCGCAACATCGCCGGCGTGCTGATGACCATCGGCGCCGGCGAGCGTCCGGTGGAGTGGGCCCGCGAGGTGCTGGAGGGGCGCAACCGCCGTGACGGCGGAGTGACCGCGCACCCTTACGGCCTCTACCTGGTGCAGGTGGAGTATCCGCAGGAATACGCGCTGCCGCAGCGTTACATCGGCCCACACTTTCTTAGCGGTTACGAGGCGCTGGCAGACTGACGGGGCACGGGTCATTTGCTACCATCGACGCTTTCCCGATCACCCAAGGTTCGCCGTCCATGAGCAACGTTCGCAGCAAGATCTGCGGGATTACCCGTATCGAGGACGCCCTGGCCGCGGTCGAGGCCGGCGCCGACGCCCTCGGTTTTGTCTTCTATGCGAAAAGCCCTCGGGCAGTGGATGTGCGCCAGGCGCGGGCGATCATCGACGCGCTGCCGCCGTTCGTGACCACCGTGGGGTTGTTCGTCAACGCCTCGCGCTGCGAGCTCAACGAGATCCTCGAAGTGGTTTCCCTGGACCTGCTACAGTTCCACGGCGATGAAACCCCGGCCGATTGCGAGGGCTACCACCGCCCCTGGATCAAGGCCCTGCGGGTGCGCCCGGGGGATGACCTGGAGGCCGCCTGCCACCACTACGCCGGCGCCCGCGGCATCCTGCTGGACGCCTATGTGCCGGGCGTGCCGGGGGGAACCGGCGAGGCCTTCGACTGGTCACTGATTCCGCAGCGCCTGAGCAAGCCGATCATCCTTGCCGGTGGCCTGTCGGCCGACAACGTGGCGGCGGCCATTCGCCAGGTGCGCCCGTACGCGGTGGATGTCAGCGGCGGCGTGGAGCAGGCCAAGGGCATCAAGGATGCGGCGAAGATCGAAGCCTTCATGCAGGCGGTGAAACACGCGTGAACGCTAATGTGACGGCTGGCCGCGCGCCATCGTCCATAGCTTTCGCAGCCCGGTGCTGCCAGGCCGCGCCAGAGCGCGGGGCATGCCGGGGAAGAATTGGAGGTGGGGCGGCCGTGGCCGGCCCATCGTCGCTTTACAGAAGAATTTGAGCTCAAGGGCAGGGCGGGGCCGCGCAGGTCTCCCTGGCCAATACTGGAGAAAGCAAGCATGAGCAACTGGTTGGTAGACAAACTGATCCCTTCGATCATGCGTTCCGAGGTGAAGAAGAGCTCGGTGCCGGAAGGGCTGTGGCACAAGTGCCCGTCCTGCGAAGCCGTGCTGTATCGCCCGGAGCTGGAAAAGACCCTCGACGTCTGCCCTAAGTGCAACCACCACATGCGTATCGGCGCCCGCGCGCGCATCGATATCTTCCTCGATCCAGAAGGCCGTGCCGAGCTGGGCGCCGACCTGGAGCCGGTCGACCGCCTGAAGTTCCGTGACGGCAAGAAGTACAAGGACCGCCTGACCGCCGCGCAGAAGCAGACCGGCGAGAAGGACGCGCTGATCTCCATGAGCGGCACCCTGATGGGCATGCCGATCGTGGTCAGCGCCTTCGAGTTCTCCTTCATGGGCGGCTCCATGGGTGCCATCGTTGGTGAGCGTTTCGTGCGCGCCGCCAACTACGCCCTGGAAAACCGTTGCCCGATGGTCTGCTTCTCCGCTTCCGGTGGCGCGCGCATGCAGGAAGCGCTGATCTCGCTGATGCAGATGGCCAAGACCTCCGCGGTGCTGGCGCGTCTGCGCGAAGAAGGCATTCCATTCATCTCGGTGCTGACCGACCCGGTCTACGGCGGCGTTTCCGCCAGCCTGGCGATGCTCGGCGACGTGATCGTCGGCGAGCCGAAGGCGCTGATCGGCTTCGCCGGTCCGCGGGTGATCGAGCAGACCGTGCGCGAGAAACTGCCCGAAGGCTTCCAGCGCAGCGAGTTCCTGCTGGAACACGGCGCCATCGATCTGATCATCTCCCGTGACGAGCTGCGTCCGCGCCTGGCGCGCCTGCTGGCGCAGATGACCGGCCAGCCGACCCCGGAAGCGGCCAAAGAGGTCGCCGCGGTCGCGTGATGAACCAGCGCAGCCTGGGCGACTGGCTCGCCTACCTCGAACAGTTGCACCCCTCGGCCATCGACATGGGCCTGGAGCGCTCGCAACAGGTGCTGGCGCGCCTGGGGCTGGGCAAGCTGGCGCCGCGGGTGGTGACGGTGACCGGTACCAACGGCAAGGGCTCGACCTGCGCTTTCGTGGCCGCGTTGCTGCGCGCCCAGGGGCTCAAGGTCGGGGTGTACAGTTCGCCGCACCTGCTGCGTTACAACGAACGGGTGCTGATCGAGGGTCGCGAGGCCAGCGATGAGCGCCTGTGCGAAGCGTTCGCCGCAGTGGAAGCGGCGCGCGGCGAGATCTCGCTGACCTATTTCGAAATGGGCACCCTGGCGGCGTTCTGGCTGTTCAAGCACTGCGCGTTGGACGCGGTGGTGCTTGAGGTCGGCCTGGGTGGTCGGCTGGATGCAGTCAACCTGGTGGATGCCGACGTGTCGCTGGTCACCAGCATCGGCGTCGACCACGTTGACTACCTGGGTGATAGCCGCGAGTCGGTGGCCTACGAGAAGGCGGGGATCTTCCGTCAGGGCCTGCCTGCGCTGTGTGGCGACCTGGATCCGCCGCAGCCTTTGCTGGACAAGGTGCGTGAGCTGGATTGCCCGTTCTTCCTGCGCGGGCGTGATTTTGACCTGGATAGCAGTGCCGAACACTGGCATTGGCGTGGTCGCCAGCTCGACGGTTCGCCCGTTGAGCTGCGCGACCTGCCGTTGCTCGACCTGCCCATGGAGAATGCCGCCCTGGCCTTGCAGGCTTTCCTGCTGATGGACCTGCCGTGGGATGCCGGCACGGTTCGCCAGGCCTTGCTGGATACGCGTATCACCGGTCGTCTCGACCGGCGCGAGTTGCTGCTGCGGGGCAAGCGCGTGGAGTTGCTGCTGGATGTCGGCCACAACCCGCACGCCGCCGAGTACCTGGCCCGCCGCCTGGCGGCGCGCCCGGTGAAAGGGCGGCGCCTGGCGGTATTCGGCCTGTTGGCCGACAAAGACCTGCCCGGTGTGCTCGCGCCGCTGCGCGACCAGGTCGCCGATTGGGCGGTGGCGCCGCTGGACACGCCGCGTAGCCGCCCGGCCACGGAGCTGGCGGATGCCTTGACGAACCTGGGTGCGACAGTGAAGTCTTACGCCAGTGTCGCGGCTGCCCTCGAAGGGCAGTGCGCCCAGGCGACGGCGGATGACCAGGTTCTGCTGTTCGGTTCGTTTTTCTGCGTCGGCGAGGCCCTGGCCTGGCTCGAGCGGCAGGTCCCCGAGGATGGAGTAGATGGCAGTGCTGGATAAAGGGATGAAACAGCGCATGGTCGGTGCGCTGGTGCTGGTGGCGCTGGCGGTGATCTTCCTGCCGATGTTGTTCACCCGCGAGGACGAGCTGCGCCAGGTGCGAGTCGAGGCGCCGGAGGCGCCGGCCATGCCGAGTCTGCCCCAGGTGCAGGTGGAGCCGGTTCAGGTGCCGGAGCCTCAGCCGTTGCCGGAGCAGAACGCGCAGCCGCCGGTAGTGGTTGACGAGTCCACGGCGCCGGTGATGGCGCCGAGCCAGCCCATCGCGCCGGTCGCGACCGTGGCGCCACCTGTGCAGCCCAAGCCGCAGACACCAGTGCCGACGCCGCCGGTCGCCAAGGTGGAGGCGCGTCCGGCGCCTGCACCGAGCGTTGCGCCTGCCGCCAAGCCGGCCGCGCCGTCGAAGATCGATGCCAACGGCCTGCCGGTGAGCTGGTCGATCCAGTTGGCCAGCCTGTCCAGCCGGGCCGGTGCCGAGAATCTGCAGAAGACCCTGCGCAGCCAGGGCTACAACGCCTACATCCGTTCGGCGGACGGCATGAATCGGGTGTTCGTCGGGCCGCTGATCGAGCGCGCCGAGGCCGAGCGCCTGCGTGATGTGATCAGCCGCCAGCAAAACCTCAAGGGTATCGTGGTGCGCTTCCAGCCGGAGCGTGGCTGACGCACATCTCACGCCCTCCCTGTAGGAGCGGCCTTGTGCCGCGAAAGGGCCGCGACGCGGCCCCCGCTCACACCTTGGGGCTGCTGCGCAGCCCTTTCGCGGCACAAGGCCGCTCCTACAGAGTCAGCGCAGGCCAGGCGGTCTGTTTCAGGGTGTAAAGCTGTCCCCGGAGTCAGCCCGCAGCCCTTCAAACGCCTGACATTCCGCTTACTCCAAGCCCCTGGCTCTGGTAAAATGCGCCGCCTCTAACGTCGGCAGGCAACACCGTGGCATTTACCTGGGTTGATTGGGCGATCATCGCGATCGTCGTCATTTCATCACTGATCAGTCTCAAGCGCGGCTTCGTCAAGGAAGCCTTGTCCCTGCTCATCTGGATTGTCGCCGGTGCGGTGGCCTGGATGTTCGGCGGCTCGCTTGCGCAGTATCTTGAAAGCTATATCCAGATGCCTTCAGCACGGGTCATTGCCGGCTGCGCCATTCTTTTCGTCGCCACGCTGCTGGTCGGGGCGATGCTCAATTTCCTCATCGGCGAACTGATCCGCGTGACCGGGTTGTCCGGCACTGATCGCTTCCTCGGCATGGCCTTCGGCGCCGCGCGCGGGGGCTTGCTGGTGGTGGTGGCGGTCGGGCTGCTGAGCCTGGGGCCGGTGCAACAGGATCCGTGGTGGCAGGAATCACGCCTGATACCACAATTTCTATTGGTAGCCGATTGGTCGAAGAACCTCATTCTCGGGTTCAGCGGCCAGTGGATGTCCAGTGGGGTCAGCGCACCCGTTGACCTTCCGTTCAAGGAGCAGTTGCTCGGGCCGACCAAGCCCTGAGCGCTCTTCACTCAAGTTTCATCAAAGTAGGGGTTGCGTCGCATGTGTGGCATCGTCGGTATCGTCGGTAAGTCGAACGTCAATCAGGCGCTGTATGACGCGCTTACGGTCCTCCAGCACCGCGGCCAGGATGCTGCCGGTATCGTGACCAGCCACGACGGCCGGTTGTTCCTGCGCAAGGATAACGGCCTGGTGCGCGACGTCTTCCAGCAGCGCCACATGCAGCGCCTGGTCGGCAGCATCGGCATCGGTCACGTGCGTTACCCGACCGCCGGCAGCTCCACTTCGGCCGAGGCCCAGCCGTTCTACGTCAACTCGCCCTACGGCATCACCCTGGCGCACAACGGCAACCTGACCAACGTCGAGCAGCTGGCCAAGGAGATCTACGAGTCCGACCTGCGCCACGTCAACACCAACTCCGACTCCGAAGTGCTGCTGAACGTGTTCGCCCACGAGCTGGCCGTGCGCGGCAAGCTGCAGCCGACCGAAGAAGACGTGTTCGCCGCGGTTTCCCACGTGCACAGCCGTTGCGTCGGTGGCTACGCGGTGGTGGCGATGATCACCGGCTACGGCATTGTCGGCTTCCGCGACCCCAACGGCATCCGTCCGGTGGTGTTCGGCCAGCGTCACACCGATGAAGGCGTCGAGTACATGATCGCCTCGGAAAGCGTGGCCCTGGACGTGCTCGGCTTCACCCTGATCCGCGACCTGGCGCCGGGCGAGGCGGTGTACATCACCGAAGGCGGCCAGATGTTCACCAAGCAGTGCGCCGAAAGCCCGAAACTGCAGCCGTGCATCTTCGAGCACGTCTACCTGGCCCGTCCGGATTCGATCATCGACGGCGTCTCGGTGTACAAGGCGCGCCTGCGCATGGGCGAGAAGCTGGCCGAGAAGATCCAGCGCGAGCGCCCGGACCATGACATCGACGTGGTCATCCCGATTCCCGACACCAGCCGCACCGCGGCGCTGGAGCTGGCCAACCACCTGGGCGTCAAGTTCCGCGAAGGCTTCGTCAAGAACCGCTACATCGGCCGTACCTTCATCATGCCCGGCCAGGCCGCGCGCAAGAAATCGGTACGCCAGAAGCTCAACGCCATCGAGCTGGAATTCCGCGGCAAGAACGTGATGCTGGTGGACGACTCGATCGTGCGCGGCACCACCTGCAAGCAGATCATCCAGATGGCCCGCGAAGCCGGCGCCAAGAATGTCTACTTCTGCTCCGCGGCCCCCGCGGTGCGCTACCCCAACGTCTACGGCATCGACATGCCGAGCGCTCACGAACTGATCGCCCACAACCGTACCACCGAACAGGTGGCCGAGTTGATCGGCGCCGACTGGCTGATCTACCAGGACCTCCCGGACCTGATCGAATCGGTCGGTGGCGGCAAGATCAAGATCGAGCATTTCGATTGCGCGGTGTTCAACGGTGAGTATGTCACCGGCGATATCGACGAAGCCTACCTCGAGCGCATCGAGCAGGCCCGTAACGACCTGGCCAAGGTGAAGAACCAGGCGGTCAGCGCGATCATCGACCTGTACAACAACTGATTTGGGAGCGACGGCATGACCGATCAATGGGATGCCGGTCGACTGGACAGTGACCTCGAGGGTGTCGGTTTCGACACCCTGGCGGTGCGCGCCGGTCAGAACCGTACACCGGAGGCCGAGCACAGCGAAGCGCTGTTCCTGACCTCCAGCTATGTCTTTCGCACGGCCGCCGACGCCGCTGCGCGTTTTGCCGGCGAAACGCCGGGCAACGTCTACTCGCGCTACACCAACCCGACCGTGCGCGCCTTCGAGGAGCGCCTGGCGGCCATGGAGGGCGCCGAGCAGGCTGTGGCCACTTCCACCGGCATGGCGGCGATTCTCGCCGTGGTCATGTCGCTGTGCAGCGCTGGCGACCATGTGCTGGTATCGCAGAGCGTGTTCGGCTCGACCATCAGCCTGTTCGAGAAGTACTTCAAGCGTTTCGGCGTGCAGGTGGACTACGTGCCGCTGGTCGACCTGAACGGCTGGGAAAAGGCCATCAAGGCCAATACCAAGCTGCTGGTCGTCGAGTCGCCCTCCAACCCGCTGGCCGAGCTGGTGGACATCACCGCACTCGCCGAGATCGCCCATGCCCGTGGCGCCATGCTGGTGGTGGACAACTGCTTCAGCACCCCGGCCTTGCAGCAGCCGCTCAAGCTCGGCGCCGACATCGTGTTCCACTCGGCCACCAAGTTCATCGACGGCCAGGGCCGTTGCATGGGCGGCGTGGTGGCCGGGCGCAGCGAGCAGATGAAGGAAGTGGTGGGCTTCCTGCGCACCGCCGGCCCGACCCTCAGCCCGTTCAACGCCTGGGTCTTCACCAAGGGGTTGGAGACTCTCAAGCTGCGCATGCGCGCCCACTGCGAGAGCGCCCAGGCGTTGGCCGAGTGGCTCGAGCAACAGGACGGCATCGAGAAGGTCCACTACGCCGGCCTGCCGAGCCACCCGCAGCATGAACTGGCCAAGCGCCAGATGAGCGGCTTCGGCGCGGTGGTCAGCTTCGAGGTCAAGGGCGGCAAGGAAGGCGCCTGGCGCTTCATCGACGCCACCCGGGTGATCTCCATCACCACCAACCTCGGTGACAGCAAGACCACCATCGCCCACCCGGCCACCACCTCTCACGGCCGTCTGACGCCGCAGGAGCGTGAAGCGGCGGGTATCCGTGACAGCCTGGTGCGCGTGGCGGTCGGACTGGAAGACGTGGCCGACCTGCAAGCCGATCTGGCCCGCGGCCTGGCGGCGCTGTGATCGACTGGAAGGGTGGCGAACCCGGCCATAACGGCCGGGTGGCCCTGGTGACCGGTGCCGCCCGCGGCATCGGCCTGGGCATCGCCGCCTGGTTGATCTGCGAGGGCTGGCAGGTGGTGCTGAGCGATCTGGACCGCCCGCGCGGCACCAAGGTCGCCAAGGCCCTGGGCGACAATGCCTGGTTCATCACCATGGACGTGGCCGACGAGGCCCAGGTCAGTGCCGGGGTGTCCGAGGTGCTCGGGCAGTTCGGCCGGCTGGATGCGCTGGTGTGCAACGCGGCGATCGCCAATCCGCATAACCAGACCCTGGAAAGCCTGTCCCTGGCCCAATGGAACCGGGTGCTGGCGGTCAACCTCAATGGCCCGATGCTGCTGGCCAAGCATTGCGCACCTTATCTGCGCGCCCATGGTGGCGCGATCGTCAACCTGACCTCCACCCGCGCCCGGCAGTCCGAGCCGGACACCGAGGCCTATGCCGCCAGCAAGGGCGGCCTGGTCGCCTTGACCCACGCCCTGGCCATGAGCCTGGGGCCGGAGATCCGCGTCAATGCGGTGAGTCCGGGCTGGATCGATGCCCGTGACCCTTCGCAGCGGCGCGCCGATCCGCTGAGCGACGCCGACCATGCCCAGCATCCGGCTGGCAGGGTAGGGACGGTCGAGGATGTGGCGGCGCTGGTGGCGTGGTTGTTGTCGCGCCAGGCGGGGTTCGTCACCGGCCAAGAGTTCGTGGTCGATGGCGGGATGACCCGCAAGATGATCTACACCTGAGTTGTAACCTGTTGAGATGCAAGAGAAAGGGGCCGAGAGCCCCTTTTTTTGTCAGCTGTACCGGCTCTATCGCGGGGCAAGCCCGCTCCCACGCTGCGGGCGTCTGGTTGTGGGAGCGAGCTGGCCCTGCGATCAGGCTGCCTTTTTTGCCCTTTTTGAAAAAAACTTCAATGGGGGTATTGACTTAGCATCGGTACCTGCGTAAATTTCGCGGCCTCAGCGAAGCAAACGCAACAAGCAACATCGCGGGGGTGATTAGCTCAGCCGGGAGAGCATCTGCCTTACAAGCAGAGGGTCGGCGGTTCGATCCCGTCATCACCCACCACTTCCTGAGACGTTCCTGGTTCAGTGGTTTCGAAAGAAACACGCTGGCAGAGAGGAACAGGACGCAAGTCCAACTATGCGCGGCGGTAGTTCAGTCGGTTAGAATACCGGCCTGTCACGCCGGGGGTCGCGGGTTCGAGTCCCGTCCGCCGCGCCATTTTTCTCCAGATGGGTGCTTGCACCGGTCTGAGGCCGCAAGGCCAGATCCCAGTTTCAATCAGGCGCAAGCCTGAACGATACGCAGCGGTAGTTCAGTCGGTTAGAATACCGGCCTGTCACGCCGGGGGTCGCGGGTTCGAGTCCCGTCCGCTGCGCCATCTTCTGCCAAGAGCCCCATGAACGCTCAAGGCAACACAGAAAGGGCGATATCAAAGTCGCCTTTTTTGTGCCTGGCTTTCGCGCCACAGCGCTTGAAAGCTCAGATCCCAGTTTCAATCGGGTGCAAGCCCGAACGATACGCAGCGGTAGTTCAGTCGGTTAGAATACCGGCCTGTCACGCCGGGGGTCGCGGGTTCGAGTCCCGTCCGCTGCGCCATCTTCGCCTCGAGGTCCCTAGAACACCTCGAAGCTACGAAAAAGCGACCCTCGGGTCGCTTTTTTCGTTTCAGCGCCTTGCACAGACACGGGCAAGGATTTACACCAAGCTGACAGAGTCTTCACCGATCAATGGTTTCAGCCACTGATCGATGTGTTGCACAATACGCCCCATTCGTTTCTTCCCGGAATTGGCAATGTCTAGATCAACCGTCTATGGCGCGCTCGGGCTGGCCGTCGTGCTGGCGGGTGTGTCCGGCTGTTCCTCGAAAAAGGCCGCCGTCTACGAGCACGAGAACTTCGATGACTCGGGCACCTTCTCCCGCAGTTTCGCCACCAGCGAGGCGGGCTCCTGCGAGGCGGCGCGGCGCGCGCTGCTCAGCCAGGGCTACATAATCACCAGCAGCGACGCCAACCAGGTCGCCGGCAACAAGAGCTTCCAGCAGAACGCCGAGAACCATCTGCAGATCAGCTTCAACATCACCTGCGTGCCGGACATGAGCGACAAGCAGCGCTCGACCATGTTCGCCAACGCCCTGCAGGACCGCTATACCCTGAAGAAATCCAACACTTCCGCCAGTCTTGGCGTGGGTGTACTGGGTTCGGTATCGATGCCGATCGGCTCCACCGACGATTCCATGGTCAAGGTCGCCAGCGAGACAGTCACTGCCGCGCAGTTCTATGACCGCTACTTCGCTTTGGTGGAAAGCTACCTGCCGAAGCAGAAGAAGCCGGAGAAAACCGAGCCCGCCGCCGAGCCGAAGGTTGAAAAACCGGCCGCCGACCTGGGCCTGCCGGAGCCTGCGCCCGCTGCCCTGGCGCCCGCGGCGCAGCCTGCCACGCCGGTCGCCGAGAGCGTGGCAGAGGCACCGGCCCCGGTACCGACTCCGGTTGCCGCCGCCCCTGCCGCTGCTCCCGCGCCTGTTGCCGCTCCAGCGGCTTCTGTACCGGCTAGCGAAGCCCCTGCGGCCCCGATTGTGGACGACAGCAAGGGCTCGCAGCCCATCGCGCCGCCCGTCGAGCCGGCACCGATCCAGGTGCAGCAGGAAGCACCGGCAGTGGAGCAGGCTCCCGCGCCACTCTGACACGTCGATAACTTCCCGGGCGCCTGCTACGTTTATCGTTCATAGGGCTGTAATCATTCCGTCATTTCGCTGGCTTAGGTTGGCGCAATGACTGAAGAACGATGAATGAAGGGGCGTGAAGATGGACGATTACCAGGAAGAACTGCTCGAATTCCAGGCCTATGAACTGGACCTGCCGGAGCCGGCCGACGACGCCACCGAGCTTTAACCCACCTGTCGCTGATTGCGGCGAAACTCCCCGGGCGTCAGCCCCGTCCAGCGCTTGAATGCGCGCTGGAAGGCCTCGGCCGAGGCGAACCCCAACAGATAGGCGATCTCGCCGAAGGCCAGCTCCGTGTCGCGGATATAGGTCTCGGCCAGGTCGCGCCGCGTGTCGTTGAGCAGGTTGCGAAAGCGCGTGCCTTCCTCGGCGAGTTTGCGGCGCAAGGTCCAGGTCGGCAGTTGCAGGTGCCGCGCCACTTCTTCCAGATCCGGCTCGCGCCCACCGTTCAACAGCGGTCCCAGCAGGTGGGTGATGCGCTCGCCCAGGCTGCGCACGCGGGTGCGCTGGGCCAGTTCTGCTTCGCACAGCTGCAGCAGGTGCTGCCAGGTACTGGGGCAGTGTTGCGGGTTGGGCAGGGCCAGGGTGGCCTGGCTCAGGCGCAGCTGGTTGGCCGTGGCGCCGAAATGCACCGGGCCTGCGCACAGGCTTTGGTACTGTGCGGCGTAGGCGGGGGCGTCGAACTCGATTTCCAGGCGCTCGGCCTGCACCGGCCTGGCCGCCAGGGCGCCAAGCTGCGCCAGCCAGCCAGCCAGCAGCGAGTCGACCACGAAGCGGTTGTAGTCGTTGTAGGGGCTGATGGAATAGAACCGCAGCCAAGCGCCCTGGGCGTCTTCCTGAAAGCTCGACTGGCCCCGGTAGTTGGCGGCATACAGCGGCTCGAAACGCAGCAGGGTGCGGGCGGCATCGCCAAGGGTCGGGGCCTGGGCGGCGGCGACGCCGGCCAGGCCGGCCTGGGCCAGGCGGCTCAGGCGCCCCATGTGCAGGCCCAGCGCCGGCTCGGTGGACAAGGCGATCGCCGCGTGCCCCAGGTGCATGTAGCGCGGGATCGACAGCCGCGCACCCGGCTCGGCCAGGCGCCTGGAGTCGAGGCCATAGCGCAGCAGCAGGGGGTGTGGATCGTGACCGAGTGCCGTCAGCGCCTCGGCCAGGGGCTGGACGAAACCTACCGACAGTTCACCCAGGCGTACGCGGGGGCGGGGCATGGCGTCACAGCCACAGGTTGAGCAGGCGCGCGCCGTGGCTGTCGTTGCCGACCCACAGCGTGCCACCCTGGCTGACAAAGCCCTGCCCATCGCTGCCCAGCTCCCAGAACTGACCACGCATGAACACGCTCATGCTTGGGGTGGCGGCGTTGGCGGCCAGCGGCAGTTGCTGCCAGGCGCGTTGTTCGCTCACTGCGCCGCGGCGCAGGGGCAGGTCGGCGGCCTGGGCCTGGTGGCGGTTGCCACGCCAGGGCGCCTGCCAGCTCTGCTTGCCACTGAGGAAGACCGGGTTGGCAACCAGTTGCACCGATTGCGCGGCCAGTTGCCGGTAGTTGGCGGGGTACCAGCTGTCGCTGCCGATCAGCACGCCCAGGCGTCCGGCGGGAGTCTGCAGCACCTGCAGCGGATGCTGCTGGCCGTCGTGGATGTAGCGCCGGCTTTCGCTGTCGGGGTACTGCTGGTGCTGGGGTTGCCCGAGCACCGAACCGTCGCTGGCGAACACCAGGCTGCTGTTGTACAGCGGACCGTTGCCGGTGCGCAGCACGCCGTTCTCCACATAGGGCGCGGGCAGGACGATGGAGCCGGCGACCAGGGTGACGCCGAACTCCCGGGCCAGGTTGCCGAACACCTGCTGGTAGTCGGCGGCCATCTGCGCGGCCTTCATGCGCAGGTGCGCGTCCGAACGGCGATCGTCGCCGCTGGCGGCGAGCATCGCCAGGCCGTAGCGCAGCGGGTTGCTCAGCTCCAGCCACTGCCAGGCCTCGTTGCGCTGGGTGACCTGGTACAGCTCGCGCTTCTCGCCCCGGGCCCACAGCCAGGTGCCGATATGCTCCGGCAACACCACCACGGTGCGCGGGTTGACCAGGCCCTGGGCGCGGGCCTGTTCCAGGTAGGCCGAGAGCTTGCGGTGCAGGCGCGTGAGGTTCTGGTAGTCCCCCGGATACAGCAGCGGCTCGACCCCCAGCAGGTTGCCGTGCTCGCCCGGCACGCCCTGGTTGAGGGCCAGTTCGATGCGCAGGTCGGACAAGTAATGACCCTCCGGGCGCTGCAGGGTCCAGAAGCCGTAGCCGCAGAGGGCGGCAAGGGTGACCAGCGCCAGGGCGCCGGCTAGCAGTTTTCGCATGGAGCGGTCCAGCGTTGTGCAGAAGGAGTGCCCTAGGGTAGTCCTGCTGTGCAGCAGGATCAATAAGTTGTCAGTTTCGATCATTGAGCGGGTTCAAACGCCTGTTTAATGTCGTCCTCAGACAAACGACGGGTCCCGCTGCGCTGCTGTAGAGCGCGGGTAGAGGTGCCCGCATTCCGTGATCACGCCACCTGTGGAGTCCATCCATGGCTACCGACCGTTACCCGCACCTGCTGGCCCCCCTCGACCTGGGCTTCACCACCCTGCGCAACCGCACCCTGATGGGCTCGATGCACACCGGCCTCGAGGAGCGCCCGGGCGGCTTCGAGCGCATGGCTGCCTACTTTGCCGAGCGCGCCCGTGGCGGCGTCGGGCTGATGGTTACCGGTGGCATCGCGCCGAACGACGAAGGTGGCGTGTATTCGGGCGCGGCCAAGCTCAGCACCGAGGAAGAGGCCGACAAGCACCGGATCGTCACCGAGGCGGTGCATGCCGCCGGTGGCAAGATCTGCCTGCAGATCCTGCATGCCGGGCGCTATGCCTACAGCCCGAAACAGGTGGCGCCCAGCGCCATCCAGGCGCCGATCAACCCGTTCAAGCCCAGGGAGCTGGACGAAGAGGGCATCGAGAAGCAGATCCGCGACTTCGTCACCTGCGCAAGCCTGGCCCAGCATGCCGGCTACGACGGTGTCGAGATCATGGGATCGGAAGGCTACTTCATCAACCAGTTCCTCGCCGCCCACACCAACCACCGCACCGATCGCTGGGGCGGCAGCTACGAGAACCGCATGCGCCTGGCGGTGGAGATCGTGAGCCGGGTGCGCGAGGCGGTGGGGCCGAACTTCATCATCATCTTCCGTCTGTCGATGCTCGACCTGGTCGAGGGCGGCAGCACCTGGGACGAGATCGAGCTGCTGGCCAAGGCCATCGAGCAGGCCGGCGCCACGCTGATCAACACTGGTATCGGCTGGCATGAGGCGCGCATCCCGACCATCGCCACCAAGGTGCCGCGCGCGGCGTTCAGCAAGGTCACCGCCAAGCTGCGTGGCGCGGTGAAGATCCCGCTGATCACCACCAACCGCATCAACACCCCGGAGGTGGCCGAGGCGGTGCTGGCTGAGGGCGATGCCGACATGGTCTCGATGGCCCGGCCATTCCTGGCCGACCCGGATTTCGTCAACAAGGCCGCTGAAGGTCGTGGCGACGAGATCAACACTTGCATCGGCTGCAACCAGGCCTGCCTGGACCACACTTTCGGCGGCAAGCTGACCAGCTGCCTGGTCAACCCGCGGGCCTGCCATGAGACCGAACTCAACTACCTGCCGGTGCGGGCGGTGAAGCGCATCGCGGTGGTCGGCGCAGGCCCTGCGGGCCTGGCAGCCGCCACCGTGGCCGCCGAGCGCGGTCATGAAGTGACGTTGTTCGATGGCGCCGCTGAGATCGGTGGGCAGTTCAACGTGGCCAAGCGCGTGCCGGGCAAGGAGGAGTTCTACGAGACCCTGCGTTACTTCCGCAACAAGGTGAAGTCCACGGGTGTCGACCTGCGCCTGAATACCCGTGTCGATGTGGCCGCGCTGGTGGCCGGCGAGTTCGACGAGGTCATCCTGGCCACTGGCATCGCCCCGCGCACGCCGGCCATTCCCGGCATCGACAATGCCAAGGTGCTGAGCTACCTGGACGTGCTGCTGGAGCGCAAGCCGGTGGGCGAGCGGGTGGCGGTGATCGGTGCTGGTGGCATTGGCTTCGATGTGTCCGAATACCTGGTGCACAAAGGCGTGGCCACCAGCCAGGACCGTGAGGCGTTCTGGAAGGAGTGGGGCATCGATACGCGTTTGCAGGCCCGTGGTGGTGTGGCCGGGGTCAAGGCCGAGCCTCATGCGCCGGCGCGCCAGGTGTACCTGTTGCAGCGCAAGAAAACCAAGGTCGGCGACGGCCTGGGCAAGACCACCGGCTGGATTCATCGCACGGGGCTGAAGAACAAGCAGGTGCAGATGCTCAACAGCGTCGAATACCTGAGCGTGGACGATGCTGGCCTGCATCTGCGGGTTGGCGAGGGCGAGCCGCAGTTGCTGGCGGTGGACAACATCGTCATCTGCGCTGGCCAGGATCCGCTGCGTGAGTTGCATGATGGCCTTGTTGCGGCCGGGCAGTCGGTACACCTGATCGGAGGCGCTGATGTGGCGGCCGAGCTGGATGCCAAGCGGGCGATTAACCAAGGGTCGAGGTTGGCGGCGGAACTGTGATTGTTTAAGTCGCGTTTGACTTTAGAGTTGCAGCGTCTGTGAGATCGAGCGCCGCGTGGGCGGCGCTCGATCTGATAGGCGCTGCAAGGGTTGCGGCGGACACCTGGAGGCCTTCACTCGGTCAATGGCCTCCCACCCAAAAGACCTTGAAAGGGATGGTGGTATGCCTCACCCACTTTGCTCCATTCATCCGGCCTCCTGAAGTCGCGAAGGTACGGGCGGCGCCTGGACTGACGCAGCTGTCGCTAGCGAGGTATGAGGATAGACTCCTGATCGGCAACGGCAACGGCAACGGCAACGGCAACGGCAACGGCAACGAGCAGCACGTCTGCATCTGCGTGATCAGATAAACTGCCTTCATGTCTGATTTTTCTCTCCCCCAAGCCCCTCTGCAACGCCTGGACCTGCCTTGGTTGCGCCACGCGGGAATCGAAGCCGCGGTCCTGCGTCTGGACCTGATCGACCCGCTGATCAGCGGCAACAAATGGTTCAAGCTGCGTCATCACCTGATCCAGGCCCGCACGGCCGATGCCCCGGGCCTGATCAGCCTGGGCGGCAACCATTCCAACCATCTCCACGCCCTGGCGGCCGCCGGCAAGCGCTTCGGCTTCGCCACCGCCGGCCTGCTGCGTGGCCACCCCCAGGAAACACCGACGGTGCTAGACCTGCGCGCCCTGGGCATGGAACTGCACTGGCTCGGTTTCGGCGGCTACCGCGCCCGCCATGAGCCCGGTTTCTGGCAGCCCTGGCAGGCCCGGTACCCAGGTTGGCACTGTATCCCCGAAGGCGGTGGCGGCCTGGCCGGTGCCCAGGGCTGCGGGTTGATCGCCGCGCAATGCCGGGCGCAACTGGCAACGCTCGGCTGGACCGACTACGACGCCTGGTGGCTGGCGGCGGGAACCGGCACGACCCTGGCGGGCCTGGTGCTGGAGGAGGCGGGCAGGCATGTGGTCCATGGCGCCCTGGCCGTGCCCCTGGACCACGGCGTGCCGGAAACCGTCGCAACATTGGCGGGCGTGCAGGGCTACCAGCTGCACGACGCCAGCCGCGGCGGCTTTGCCCGTATCGACGACGCGCTGCTGGCGTTTATCGCCGACACCGAACGGCAAACCGGCATGCCGCTGGAGGCGCTCTACACCGGCAAGGCCCTGCTGTCCCTGCGCGACCAGGTCGAGGCCGGGCGTTTCGCCCCCGGCACCCGCCTGATGTTCCTGCACACCGGAGGCCTGCAGGGACGACGCGGCTACTTGTAGGGCAGCATGCGCAGCAGTGTGTTGTCGCGCCGCACATAGTGGTGGTAGAGCCCGGCCAGCGCGTGCAGGCCGATCAGCCAGTAGCCCCAGCTACCGATGCGCTCGTGCCAGCCCTTGATGAACTTGCTCAGGTCCGGATCCGGGGCGACGATGGCCGGCAGCTCCAGGCCATAGAACGGGATCGGCTTGTCGGCGGCGCTGAGGATTGCCCAGCCGGCCAGCGGCAGGCCGATCATCATCAGGTACAGCAGCAGGTGCACCAGGTGCGACAGGCCCGTCTGCCAGGCTGGCGGCCTGGGCACGATCGGCGGGGTGGGGCGCGACAGGCGCAGGGCCAGGCGCAGCCAGACCAGCACGAATACCGTCAGCCCGAGCATGAAGTGCAGGTCTTTCATCAGGTCGCGTTCGGCGCTGCCCTTGGGGAACAGGCCGCGCAGCTCGATGCAGGCGTAGACTGCGGCCAACAGCACCAGCATCAGCCAGTGCAGGACGATCGACAGCCGCGCGTAATGGGTCGCGGGAGTGGATGAAACCATGGTGGATCCTCGTCATCAGGTCAAAAAGGGCGCTCTTGCTGGCGCCTGCCCCTAACTCTAATCGCTGGCGTGGAAATGTGTTTGCTTCAGATCTATCAAACGCGGCCGACACAGCGGGCTTGGGTGATGGCTTTGGGCCTGCACCCGATCTCCATCGCACAAGGATCCTGTGTCAATGAAACGCCTCATCTCCACCCCTCGGGTAGCGCTGTTCGGCGCCCTGTCCCTGCTGCTCGCCGGCTGCGAGCAAAACCCGGCGGTCAAGACGCCACCGATTGCCGCCCTGACCATTCCGCTGTGCGTGAACGACGAATGCGCCGTACTGGACCAGAACGGCGCATTCCGAGTCGCCCCAGGCAGCGAGTTCACCCAGATCTATACCCAACCCTTCACCAACGCCTTCATCTTCGGGCGTGGCGACTACTGGCACCTGGCAAGTGGTGACGGCAAGCAGGTGATTCGCGCCGACCTCACCGACGAGCTCTACACCCTGACCCCTGGCCTGTTCGGCTACGTCCGCAATGGCAAGGTCGGGGTGATGGACGAGCAGGGCAAGGAAGTCCAGCCGGCCATCTTCGACAATGTCTATGTCGGTGGCGACAACGACTTTATCGTCTACGAGATCGACGAACTGCGCGGCATCCTCACGCCTCAGGGCGAGAAGGTCAGCGAGGCGGTATTCGACTCAATGTACGTGCGCGAGGATTTCGCCAAGCGCGGCAACTGGGTGCTCGCCGAGCGCCAAGGCGAAAGCTGGGGATACAACCTCAAGACCAAGGTGTTGCGCAAGCTGGACTTCGACACCATTGTCAGCGCGGCCGACGGGTATCTGGTGGTCTCCCGCGAAGGCGGCGCAGGCAAGGGCCTGGCTGATGCCAACGGCGACCTGGTGATTGCGCTCGACAAGGGCTGGCTGGGCACGCCAGGGGGTGGCCTGGTGGCGTATCGGGATGGTTACGACAAACCTTGTGGCTACCTGGATTATCAAGGCAAGGTCGTGATCGAGGCGCAGTACCAGAACTGCGAGACGTTCGGCAAGGTTGGCGGCATGGTGCAGTTGCCGCGTACCGACGAAGACCGGGGCAAAGCCGGGATGATCGGGCATGACGGCAAATGGCTGATCGAGCCCGAGTACGACTCGATCGGCGACGCGGGTATTGGCCTGCTCGGCATGAGTGGGCACCGCCCTGGTTTCAACCATATCGGCAAGCTGCAGAACATGTTCCTGGCAACCTACGGAACCATCGACCTGGACCAGGGGAAGGTTGTGTTCCAGCCCACCTACAAGCAGATCGGTGTGGTCGCGCCCAAGCGCTATGCCTTCACCGAGCTGAAATCGCCGAAGAAGACGGTCATGCTCCTCGGTAGCCCGAGTGAGACGGATACCGTGGGCCTGATGGACGAGCAGGGCAAGGTGTTGGTCAAGCCGGAACAGTTCGTGTCGTTCAAGCTGTTGGCCGATGGCCATCACCTGCTCGCTGCCGAGGGTAGCAGGTCGGACAACTTGCGCGCACTGTATGACCTCGATGGCAAACTGCTGGTGCCCGCCAAATGGCAAGACCTGGAAGTCGACGAGGCGCGTGGCGCGATCTTCGCCTATCGGGTCGAGGGCAATGGCGACGACGCCGTGCGCACGCTGCGCGCCCTGTATCGTCTGGATGGCAGCGTGGTGTTCGACACCAACCGCCTGCCCTGCGGCGCGGAACAGGTGGTCGACGGCAAGGGGCAGGTGCTGTGGCCGAAGGATGCCCAGGCGCATTGCCCGGCGCCTGAGCCAGTGGCCGAGGCGTCCTGACGCTTGAGCTCCCGTCGCCGGCGAATCGGCGGTGGGGGCTGCTTCAGCGTGGGGGGAGGTCTGGCCAGTTGTCGGCCACCAGGAACATCCGTTCGACCTCTGCCCATGTCCCGTCCGGCTGTTCCTCCACCCTGCTCAGCAGGTGTGCGTGGGCATCGGGCTCCAGCCCTTCCCGCCAGGCGGTGAAGCGCGCTGCATTCCAGCAGGCTTGTGCTTCGAACCGCGCCGGTGCCAGCCATGCGTGGCGGGGCAGGGGCTGCCAGCATCCATTATCGGCTTCGCTCCATTGCGATTGACGTAGCCAGCCACCGCGCAGGTGCCGGGGGTTGGCGCCGTCAGGCGAGTGGGTCTGTCCCGACCGTGGGTAGAACAGGTAGCCGCCAAGCCACAGGTGGGCCTGCACCCGATCCAGGCCCAGTCCGGCCAGCACCGAGTGACTCCGCGATCCGCTCGACATGGGCAACTGGTGCTGTACCAGGTGCGCCAGCTTGCGCCCCAGCCGGTCATGGCAACCGGGGCCGAGCCAGAGGTCCGGGTTGCCGCCGTCACCGCTCGGTGGTCCCAGATAGAGCTTGATGGCCAGCTCCAGGTGATGATCGCCTTCGCGGTCGCGCAGCAGGATGTCCAGTTCGCCCAGGGTGTGCCCGCCGTCGCGGATCGCCAGGTTGGCCGCCAGCAGCTCGATGCCCGGCGCCTGCTGCAGGGCGAACTGCCACAGGCTTTCGTAGTACAGGCCCAGGCGCCGGCTGTTCAGGCGTGTCAGCCAGGCCAGCAGCGGCGCAGGCTCCTGGTCGAGCGACGCGAGCCATTGGCCCAGGCGCTGCGGATCATCGGCCCAGGCGCTGCCCTGCAGCGGGTGGCGCTGGGGGCAGCCGGCCTGCGCCAGCAGCGGGGGCGACAGCAGCGCCCAGGCCAGGTCGCGCACGGCAGGGTGGCGCAGCTGGCGGGGCAGGGACTCGAGGTCGGCGAAGGGCATCATCCTGCGAGCATAGCCGGTTTGCCGCTGGCCGGTCCTTTCGCCCATAATCCCGGCATTGTCACCCCGCCGCAGAGCCTTGCAGGAGCACCATGGAGCAATTTCGCAATATCGGTATCATCGGACGCCTTGGCAGCTCCCAGGTGCTCGACACCATTCGCCGACTGAAAAAATTCCTCCTCGAGCGCCACCTGCACGTGATCCTCGAGGACACCATCGCCGAAGTCCTGCCCGGCCACGGCCTGCAGACCTCCACGCGCAAGCTGCTGGGCGAGGTCTGCGACCTGGTCATCGTGGTCGGCGGCGACGGCAGCCTGCTTGGCGCCGCCCGCGCCCTGGCCCGGCACAACATCCCGGTACTGGGGATCAACCGCGGCAACCTGGGCTTTCTGACCGACATCCGTCCCGACGAGCTGGAAGAGAAAGTCGCCGAGGTGCTCGACGGCCACTACCTGGTGGAGAACCGCTTCCTGCTGCAAGCCGAGGTACGCCGCCACCACGAGGCCATCGGCCAGGGCGATGCGCTCAACGATGTGGTGCTGCACCCGGGCAAGTCGACGCGGATGATCGAGTTCGAGATCTACATCGACGGCCAGTTCGTCTGCAGCCAGAAGGCCGATGGCCTGATCGTCGCCACGCCCACCGGCTCCACGGCTTATGCGCTGTCGGCCGGCGGCCCGATCATGCACCCCAAGCTCGACGCCATCGTCATCGTGCCGATGTACCCGCACACCCTGTCGGGCCGGCCGATCGTGGTGGACGGCAACAGCGAGCTGAAGATCGTCGTGTCCAAGGACCTGCAGATCTACCCGCAGGTCTCCTGTGACGGCCAGAACCACTTCACCTGCGCCCCCGGCGACACCATCACGGTGAGCAAGAAGCCGCAGAAGCTGCGCTTGATCCATCCGCTGGACCACAACTACTACGAGGTCTGCCGCACCAAGCTCGGCTGGGGCAGCCGCCTCGGCGGCAGGGACGACTGATGCTCGATCCGGCGCGCAGTTTCGACATCATCGGTGACGTGCATGGTTGTGCGCTCACCCTCGAACGCCTGCTCGACGCGCTCGGCTACAAGCGGGTCGGCGGGGTCTGGCGCCACCCGCGGCGCCAGGCGCTGTTCCTCGGCGATATCGTCGACCGCGGTCCGCGCATCCGCGAGGCGCTGCACATCGTCCATGACATGGTCGAGGCCGGCCAGGCCTTCTGCATCATGGGCAACCATGAGTACAACGCCCTGGGCTGGGTCACCCCGGCACTGCCCGGCAGCGGCAAGGCTTTCGTGCGCGAGCACACCCCGCGCCATGCCCGGCTGATC
This sequence comes from Pseudomonas sp. RtIB026, assembly GCF_016861355.2. Taxonomy (NCBI): domain Bacteria; kingdom Pseudomonadati; phylum Pseudomonadota; class Gammaproteobacteria; order Pseudomonadales; family Pseudomonadaceae; genus Pseudomonas; species Pseudomonas sp. RtIB026. The sequence goes on from NZ_AP023348.2 coordinate 2,464,775, forward strand.
GACGAGACCCTCACCCAGTTCGCCCAGCATCCTGGCGACTGGCACGATTTCATCCAGTGGTTCTATGAGCTGCCGTTGTTCGTCGACGCCGGGCGCTTCCGCCTGGTGCACGCCTGCTGGGACCCGCGGCTGATCGAGCCGCTGCGCCAGCAGTACCCCACGGGCCGCATCGACGAGCACTTCGTGCAGGCGTCGGCGGTGTCCGGCAGTTTCGCCGCCACGGTGTGCAACCGCCTGCTGCGCGGCACCGACATGCGCCTGCCGGACGGTCTGACGCTGACCGGCGGCGACGGCCTGACCCGCGCCTTCTTCCGCACCAAGTTCTGGGAGGAAGACCCGCAGACCTACGGCGACATCGTTTTCCAGCCCGACGCGCTGCCCGACGAAGTGGCCCGCACGCCCCTCAGCCACAGCCAGAAGAACGCCCTGCTGCGCTACGACGAGGACGAGCCGCTGCTGTTTGTCGGCCACTACTGGCGCAGCGGACGCCCGGCGCCGATCCGGGGCAACCTGGCGTGCCTGGACTACAGCGCCGTGCTCTACGGCAAGCTGGCGGCCTACCGCCTGGATGACGAAACCCGCATTGACCCGCACAAGTTCGTCTGGGTCGACGTCGACCGTCCGCAGGCCAGCCAATGAACGTGATCGAAGTACTGCGCCTGCCGCTGGCGGTCGACCTCAGTGGTTTCGTCGCCTTGCTGCGGCGCCTGCAGGTACCGCACCGGGTGGTGGAGGAGGGCGAGGAGCAGGTGCTGTGGGCGCCGCCGGCCATGGCCGGGGACGTGCTCGAGCTGTACCGGCGTTTCCCTGATGGCAATGCCGATCTGCAAGCCTTGCCGGAACCCGTGGAAGTCGCTCCGGCGCCGCCTTCGCTTAAGGAACAGGCCCTGGCCTGCAAGGTCACCGCTGCGGTGCTGATCCTGAGCCTGGTGGTCGCCGGGGTAACCGGCCTGGGCGACAACCTGTCGACCATCGGCTGGTTCACCTTCCTGTCGTTCAAGGTGCAGGGCGACTACCTGTACTTCACCCCGTTGCTCCAGGGCCTGGCCGAAGGCCAATGGTGGCGCCTGGTGTCACCGATGCTGCTGCACTTCGGCGTGCTGCACCTGGCAATGAACGGCCTGTGGTATTGGGAGCTGGGCAAGCGCATCGAGTTGCGCCAGGGCCCGTGGATGCTGCTGGGGCTGACGTTGCTGTTCAGCCTGGTGTCCAACCTGGCCCAGCATTTCACCAGCGGCCCGAGCCTGTTCGGCGGCCTGTCCGGGGTGCTTTACGGCTTGCTCGGGCATGTCTGGCTGTACCAGTGGCTGGCGCCCAATCCGCAGTTCAACCTACCCAAAGGCGTGTTGGTGATGATGCTGATCTGGCTGGTGATCTGCCTGAGCGGCGTGGTCGGTCAACTGGGCTTCGGCCAGATCGCCAACGCCGCCCATGTCGGCGGGTTGCTCATCGGATGCCTGACCGGCCTCTTGGGCGGATGGCTTGCCCGGCGTAAACTGACCGCCTGACTGAGGAGACACCATGTCCACGTTCGCGCAAATGATCGAAAACATCACCCCCGAGATCTACGAGAGCCTGAAGACGGCCGTGGAGATCGGCAAATGGTCCGACGGCCGCAAGCTGACCGCCGAACAGAAGGAGCTGTCGCTGCAGGCGGTGATCGCCTGGGAGATGAAAAACCTCCCCGAAGAGCAGCGCACCGGCTACATGGGCCCGCAGGAGTGCGCCTCGAAGTCGGCGCCGATCGCCAACATCCTGTTCAAGTCGGACTCGGTACATTGATCGAACTCGCTCGTGGCTCTTTGAGCAAGATGGCGGTGCGCCTGGACGCACCGGTCGTTCAATACAGTTTCCGCCTGGATGACGCCGAGGTGCCGGTCAACCCGCTGATCGGCCAGTCGATCCGCCTGGAATACCTCGGCGCGATCCACTGCACCCACTGCGGCAAGCGCACCAAGACCAGCTTCAGCCAGGGTTACTGCTACCCGTGCATGACCAAGCTGGCCCAGTGCGACGTGTGCATCATGGCCCCGGAGAAATGCCACTACGACGCCGGCACCTGCCGGGAGCCTTCGTGGGGCGAGCAGTTCTGCATGACCGACCACGTGGTCTACCTGGCCAACTCGTCGGGCATCAAGGTCGGCATCACCCGCGCCACCCAGCTGCCCACCCGCTGGCTCGACCAGGGTGCCAGCCAGGCGCTGCCGATCATGCGCGTGGCCACTCGTCAGCAATCCGGGCTGGTCGAGGACGTGCTGCGCAGCCAGGTGCCGGACCGCACCAACTGGCGCGCGTTGCTCAAGGGCGACGCCGAGGTGCTCGACCTGCCGGCCATCCGCGAACAGATCTTCGACGCCTGCGCCGACGGCATCCGCGGCCTGCAGGAACGCTTCGGGTTGCAGGCCATCCAGCCGTTGCCCGACGCCGAGGTGGTGCAGATGCGCTACCCGGTCGAGGCCTACCCGAAAAAGATCGTCAGCTTCAACCTCGACAAGGACCCGGTCGTGGAAGGCACACTGTTGGGCATCAAGGGCCAGTACCTGATCTTCGACACCGGCGTGATCAACATTCGCAAGTACACGGCCTACCAGCTGGCCGTGCTCCAGTAAAAGGATCGTCACCATGCGTACCGAACAACCGCAAGTGATCTACCTCAAGGACTATCAGGCCCCCGAATACCTGATCGACGAGACCCACCTGACCTTCGAACTGTTCGAGGACCACAGCCTGGTCCATGCGCAGCTGGTCATGCGCCGCAACCCCGAGCGCGGCGCCGGCCTGCCGCCGCTGGTGCTCGATGGCCAGCACCTGGAGCTGCTGAGCGTGCAGCTGGACGATCAGGCGCTGGGCGCCAACGACTACCAGCTCGATGACGACAGCCTCACCGTGCATCCCAAGGCCGAACGCTTCACCCTGGATACCAGCGTGAAGATCCACCCGGAAAGCAACACCGCACTGGAAGGCCTGTACAAGTCCGGCAAGATGTTCTGCACCCAGTGCGAGGCCGAGGGCTTTCGCAAGATCACCTACTACCTCGACCGTCCGGATGTGATGAGCACCTTCACCACCACGGTGATCGCCGAGCAGCATCGCTATCCGGTGCTGCTGTCCAACGGCAACCCGGTCGGTGACGGCCCGGCTGAAGGCGGCCGCCACTGGGCGACCTGGGAAGACCCGTTCAAGAAGCCGGCCTACCTGTTCGCGCTGGTGGCCGGTGACCTGTGGTGCGTCGAGAGCGAGTTCACACGCCAGTCCGGCCGTGAGGTGACCCTGCGCATCTATGTCGAGGAGGAGAACCTCGACAAGTGCGACCACGCCATGGTCAGCCTGAAGAAGTCGATGCGCTGGGACGAGGAAGTCTATGGTCGCGAGTACGACCTGGACATCTTCATGATCGTCGCGGTCAACGACTTCAACATGGGCGCCATGGAAAACAAGGGCCTGAACATCTTCAACTCCAGCTGCGTGCTGGCCCGCGCCGAGACCGCCACCGACGCCGCCCACCAGCGTGTCGAGGGCGTGGTCGCCCACGAGTACTTCCACAACTGGTCGGGCAACCGCGTGACCTGCCGCGACTGGTTCCAGCTGTCGCTCAAGGAAGGCTTCACGGTGTACCGCGATGCCGAGTTCAGCGCCGACATGAACTCGCGCACGGTCAAGCGCATCGAGGATGTCGCCTACCTGCGCACCCACCAGTTCGCCGAGGATGCCGGCCCCATGGCCCACCCGGTGCGTCCGGCGAGCTTCATCGAGATCTCCAACTTCTACACCCTGACCGTGTACGAGAAGGGCGCCGAGGTCGTGGGCATGGTCCATACCCTGCTGGGCGCCGAGGGCTTCCGCAAGGGCAGCGACCTGTACTTCGAGCGTCACGACGGCCAGGCGGTGACCACCGACGACTTCATCAAGGCCATGGAAGACGCCAACGGCGTCGACCTGACCCAGTTCAAGCGCTGGTACAGCCAGGCCGGCACGCCGCGCCTGGAGGTCAGCGAGGCCTATGACGGCGCCGCGCAGACCTACAGCCTGACCTTCCGCCAGAGCTGCCCGCAGACCCCGGACAAGGTCGAGAAACTGCCGTTCGTGATCCCGGTGGCCCTGGGCCTGCTGGACGCCGAGGGCAACGACCTGCCGCTGCGCCTGGTGGGCGAGGCGCAGGCCGTCGGCAGCAGCCGCGTGCTGTCGGTGACCGAGGCCGAGCAGACCTTCACCTTCGAGGGGATCAAGGCCAAGCCGCTGCCGTCGCTGCTGCGTGGCTTCAGCGCACCGGTCAAGCTGGGCTTCCCGTACGACCGCGACCAGCTGATGTTCCTCATGCAGCACGACAGCGACGGCTTCAACCGCTGGGAAGCCGGCCAGCAGCTGTCGGTACAGGTACTGCAGGAGCTGATCGGCCAGCATCAGCGCGGCGAAGCGCTCACGCTTGACCAGCGCCTGATCACCGCCCTGGCTACCGTGCTTGGCAATGCGTCGCTGGACCCGGCCATGGTCGCCGAGATGCTCTCGCTGCCGGGCGAGGCCTACCTCACCGAAATCAGCCAGGTGGCCGACGTCGATGCGATCCACGCCGCTCGCGAGTTCGCCCGCCAGCAGATCGCCGAGCAGTTGTTCGACGCCCTGTGGTCGCGCTACCAGGCCAACCGCGAGGTGTCGCGCAAGACGGCCTACGTGGCCTCTGCCGAGCACTTCGCCCGTCGCAGCCTGCAGAACATTGCCCTGTCGTACCTGATGCTGACCGGCAAGGCGCTGGTGCTCGAGGCGACCCTGGAGCAGTTCGAGCACTGCGACAACATGACCGAGCGCCTCACCGCCCTGGCGGTGCTGGTCAACTCGCCATTCGAGGCCGAGCGGGCCAAGGCGCTGGAGGCCTTCGCCGAGCACTTCAAGGACAACCCGCTGGTCATGGATCAGTGGTTCAGCGTACAGGCGGCCAGTGCACTGCCGGGCGGCCTGGCGCGGGTCCAGGCGTTGATGGAGCACCCGGCCTTCACCCTGAAGAACCCGAACAAGGTGCGGGCGCTGGTCGGTGCCTTCGCCGGGCAGAACCTGGTCAACTTCCACGCCGCCGATTGTTCGGGGTACCGCTTCCTGGCGGACCTGGTGATCGAGCTCAACGCGCTGAACCCGCAGATCGCCTCGCGCCAGCTCGCACCGCTGACCCGCTGGCGCAAGTACGACGACAAGCGCCAGGCGTTGATGAAGGGCGAGCTGGAGCGGATTCTCGCGTCCGGGGCGCTGTCCAGCGATGTGTATGAGGTGGTGAGCAAGAGCCTCGCTTGAGACCCCTGGGGCTGCTGCGCAGCCCTTTCGCGGCACAAGGCCGCTCCTACAGGGGGCCGCGATCCTCTGTAGGAGCGGCCTTGTGCCGCGAAAGGGCCGCGCAGCGGCCCCAATTGTTCTTGTGGTTAACAAAACATAACGTCCCGCTCGTTGTGTTCCGCCGAACAACCCCGATACGATGACCCGAAGCTATTCCAGGGCTCTGGAACAGGGTTTTCGCAGTACCTGGCAATAGATTGACCCACCACAAGAACACAACAGGGGGCAGTCATGAGAGAGCGGGCAAGGGCACGCTACAGCCTGGCGGCCAGCGCGATGCTGGCGCTGACGCTGAGTATCGGGGCCGGGCAAGTCCTGGCGGCGGTGGCCGCCGAGGAATACTCGGTAGAGTCGGCCAAGGCCAGCCAGAGCCTGTTGATCGGCGCCACCCACGCCGGGCAGCGCCTGGTGGTGGTCGGCGACCGCGGCCACATTCTGTTCTCCGACGACCAGGGCCATACCTGGACCCAGGCCCGGGTCCCCACCCGGCAACTGCTCACTGCGGTGTTCTTCCTTGACGACAAGCGCGGCTGGGCCGTCGGCCACGACGCGCAGATCCTCGCCAGCAGCGACGGCGGCGCGACCTGGAGCAAGCAGTTCGAAGACCTGTCCCGCGAAGCCCCCTTGCTCGATGTGCGCTTCCTCGATCCGCAGCACGGCTTCGCCGTGGGCGCCTACGGTGCCGTGCTGGAAACCCTCGATGGCGGCCAGCACTGGCAGGACGTCGCCGAGCGCCTGGACAACCCCGAGCAGTTGCACCTCAACGCCATCACCCAGGTGAAGGACGCCGGCCTGTTCATTGTCGGCGAGCAGGGCGGCATGTTCCGCTCCAGCGATGCCGGCCAGCGCTGGACCAAGGTCCAGGGCCCCTACGAGGGCTCGCTGTTCGGCGTGATCGGCACCGCCCAGCCCAACACCCTGCTGGCCTACGGCCTGCGCGGCAACCTGTTCCGCTCAACTGATTTCGGCGACAGCTGGCAGCCGATCGAGCTCAAGGCCGAGCGTGGCCCGCTCGAATTCGGCCTGGCAAGCGCTACGCTTCTCGAAGACGGCAGCCTGGTGCTGGTCGGCAACGGTGGCAGCGTGCTGCGCAGCCATGACGACGGGCAGACCTTCAGCGTGCGCAACCGCGCCGACCGCATCGCCCTGTCGGGCGTCAGCGGCCTGGGCGGCGGCGGCCTGCTGCTGGTCGGGCAAGGGGGCGTGCACCTGGCCTCGGCCGACGGCACCCAGGAGGCGCGTCCATGACCAGCCGGGAGAGCTTCGACATGCAGCACAAGGACAAGGCCACCCTGCTGGAACGCCTGATCTTCAACAACCGCCCCATCGTCATCGCCATCTGCGTGCTGGTGAGCATCTTCCTGTTCTGGCAGGCCACGCAGATCCGCCCCTCCACCAGCTTCGAGAAGATGATCCCGCTGCAGCATCCGTTCATCGAGCAGATGCTCGAGCACCGCAACGACCTGGCCAACCTCGGCAACACCGTGCGTGTGTCGGTGGAGTCGACCAAGGGTGACATCTTCGACAAGGACTACATGGAGACCCTGCGCCAGATCCATGACGAAGTCTTCTACATCCCCGGCGTCGACCGCGCCGGCCTGAAGTCGCTGTGGAGCCCCAGCGTGCGCTGGAGCGAGGTCACCGAGGAAGGCTTCTCCGGCGGCGAGGTGATCCCCAACACCTACAACGGCTCCCAGGACAGCCTCGACACCCTGCGCGACAACGTGCTCAAGTCCGGCCAGGTCGGGCGCCTGGTGGCCAACAACTTCAAGTCCAGCATCATCGACATTCCGCTGTTGGAGAGCCACCCCGATCCGCAGGATCCGGGCAAGCAGGTCAAGCTCGACTACCAGCAGTTCTCGCATCAGCTGGAAGAGAAGATCCGCGACAAGTTCCAGGCACAGAACCCCAATGTGAAGATCCACATCGTCGGCTTTGCCAAGAAGGTCGGCGACCTGATCGACGGCCTGGTGATGGTGGCGATGTTCTTCGGCGTGGCGCTGGTGATCACCTGGGCGCTGCTGTACTGGTTCACCTGGTGCATCCGCAGCACCATCGCCGTGCTCATCACCACCCTGGTGGCGGTGGTCTGGCAGCTGGGGCTGATGCATGCGGTGGGCTTCGGCCTGGACCCGTACTCGATGCTGGTGCCGTTCCTGATCTTCGCCATCGGCATCTCCCACGGGGTGCAGAAGATCAACGGCATCGCCCTGCAGTCGAGCGACGCCGACAACGCCCTGACCGCGGCGCGGCGCACCTTCCGCCAGCTGTTCCTGCCGGGGATGATCGCCATTCTCGCCGACGCCGTGGGCTTCATCACCCTGCTGATCATCGACATCGGGGTGATCCGCGAGCTGGCCATCGGCGCCTCGATCGGCGTGGCGGTGATCGTCTTCACCAACCTGATCCTGTTGCCAGTGGCGATCAGCTACGTCGGCATCAGCCAGAAGGCCATCGCCCGCAGCAAGAAGGACGCCACCCGCGAGCACCCGTTCTGGCGCCTGCTGTCCAACTTCGCCAGCGCCAAGGTGGCGCCGGTGTCGGTGGTGCTGGCGCTGCTGGCCTTCGCCGGTGGCCTCTGGTACAGCCAGAACCTGAAGATCGGCGACCTCGACCAGGGCGCGCCGGAGCTGCGCCCGGACTCGCGCTACAACCAGGACAACAGCTTCATCATCAGCAATTACTCGACCAGTTCCGACGTGCTGGTAATCATGGTCAAGACCCCGGCCGAGAGTTGCTCGATCCACTCGACCATGGCGCCGATCGACGAGTTGATGTGGACCATGGACAACACCCCGGGGGTGCAGTCGACCATTTCCCTGGTGACCGTGTCGAAACAGGTCATCAAGGGCATGAACGAGGGCAGCCTGAAATGGGAAACCCTGTCGCGCAACCCGGACATCCTCAACAACTCCATCGCCCGCGCCGATGGCCTGTACAACGCCGACTGCTCGCTGGCGCCGGTGCTGGTGTTCCTCAACGACCACAAGGCCGAGACCCTGGAGCGGGTCACCGCCGCGGCCAAGGCCTTTGCCGACAGCCACAACAAGGACGGCCTGCAGTTCCTCCTGGCGGCGGGTAACGCCGGCATCGAGGCGGCCACCAACGAAGTGATCAAGTCGGCCGAGCTGACCATCCTCATCCTGGTCTACATCTGCGTGGCGGTGATGTGCATGATCACCTTCCGCTCCTTCGCCGCGACGCTGTGCATCGTCCTGCCGCTGGTGCTGACCTCGGTGCTCGGCAACGCGCTGATGGCGTTCATGGGCATCGGCGTGAAGGTCGCCACGCTGCCGGTGGTGGCGCTGGGCGTGGGCATCGGCGTGGACTACGGCATCTACATCTACAGCCGCCTGGAGAGCTTCCTGCGCGCCGGCCTGCCGTTGCAGGAGGCCTACTATGAAACCCTGCGCTCCACCGGCAAGGCAGTGCTGTTCACCGGCCTGTGCCTGGCCATCGGCGTGTGCACCTGGATCTTCTCGGCCATCAAGTTCCAGGCCGACATGGGCCTGATGCTGACCTTCATGCTGTTGTGGAACATGTTCGGCGCCCTGTGGCTGCTGCCGGCGCTGGCGCGGTTCCTGATCAAGCCGGAGAAGCTGGCGGGCAAGGAAGGCGGGTCGATCTTCGCTCACTGACCAAGGCGGCAGTAGAGTCTGTGGGAGCGGGTTTACCCGCGAATACGATGGTGCACTCACCGACGCATTCGCGGGTAAACCCGCTCCCACAGCGTATACTGTCGGCTCTTTTTTCCATCGGTAATCTCTCGTCCCATGTCCACCCTCGCCACCGCCCTCGCATCCTGCGACATGCTCCTGATCGATGGCCTGCACGCCTTCGACTTCACCTTCGACGCATCCGGCCTCACCATCGAGTGCATGGACGGCCGCCAGCTGCGTCGCTGGTCCTTCACCTCCGACCAGATCAGCGCCGCCATCGGCGCGGGCGACGATTGGAGCCTGGCCAGTGACGAAGGCGAGCATCGTCTAGTCTGTATGAGTGCCTTTCGTGCCCCGGATGAAGAAGACGATGAACAGGAAATGGACACGCCTGCTGACCACTAGCCTCATGGCTTTGTCAGTCAACGCCCAGGCCGCCACGTTGCTGGTGGGCAGCTACACCGACAACGGCAGCGAAGGGATCTACCGCTACGACTTCAATGTCCGCACGGGGCAGATCGACGCTACGCCCCGGCAGGTGGTCAAGAGCGTCAGCCCCTCGTGGCTGGTGCTGTCCGCCGACCAGCGCCAGTTGTTCGCGGTCAATGAAACGCCAAAGGGCCAGGTCAGCAGTTTCTCGCTGGGCAAGCAGGGTGAGATCAAGCTGCTGAACCAGGTGCCCAGCCAGGGCGACGAGCCGACCCACGCCAGCCTCAGCCACGACCAGCGCTACCTGTTCGTCGCCAACTACGCCGTTGCCCCCGACCCCGGTGGCAGCCTGGTGGTGATTCCGGTGGCCCGGGACGGCAAGCTCAAGCCGGTGGTGCAGCAGGCCCGGCGTGCGCCGAGCAAGGTCAACCCCGAACGCCAGGCCGGTGCCCATGTGCATTCGCTGGTGTTGTCGCCCGATGGCCGCCACCTGTACGCCAGCGACCTGGGCGCCGACAAGGTGTTCATCTACCGCTACGACGGCGCCAGCCCCGAGCATCCGTTGAGCCCGGCGATTCCGCCTTCGGTGGTACTACCGCCGGGCAGCGGCCCGCGCCATCTGCTGTTCGACGCCAAGGGCCGGCATGCTTACCTGACCCTGGAGATGAGCGCCGAGGTGGTGGTGTTCGATGTGCAGGACGGTGCGTTGACCCAGCGCCAGCGCCTGCCGCTGACCGAGAGCACGGACGCTGCGGCGAAGGCCGCAGGCGGCCTGCACCTGTCGGCCGATGGGCGTTTCCTCTATGTCAGCAACCGTGGCACTGCCAACGAGATCGTGGTGTACGCCGTGGGCAAGGACGATGGCCAACTTACCCTGCTGCAACGCCGCTCGGTGGAGGGCGACCATCCCCGGGAGTTTGCCCTCGATCCGGATGGCAACTACCTGCTGGTGGCAAACCAGAAGAGCAACCAGATCGTGGTCATGCGCCGCGATCCGCGCAGCGGCAAGTTGGGGGATACGGTGCAGAAACTGCCCCAGCAGGCGCCTTCGGATCTCAAGTTTTTGGAATGAACCTGCGTTTGCCCTGTAGGAGCGGCCTTGTGCCGCGAAAGGGCCGCAGAGCGGCCCCAGGATTTCAGCGTTAATGCATCAATCGCCGGGGCTGCTGTGCAGCCCTTTCGCGGCACAAGGCCGCTCCTACAGGGGGCGCGTGTCCAATTATCGATGGGGGTGATATTCGCTACTGCTGCAATGAATTTTTCCAGGCAGATGCATCGGCGTAAGTTTTGACCCAAGGCCCCAACGGGCTAACGTCAACCACCGAAGTCGAGGTCAGCCCACATGAACTTCAATCTCTTCCCGGTCATCGCCGCTTCCGCCATCTCCGCCTCCGTCGTGCTGCCGGCCCACGCCCAACTGGAGCAAAGCGCCAAGGCATCGAACACCCACAGCTACACCCAGAAATACCTGCAGCAGAGCGCGCATTTCCATGCCGCCCTGAGCAAGCATGCCAATTGAGTGTGTAAAGCCATTGGTAATAGCACAACGCCACGTGATTTAATTTGACGCTAATTTTTTGACTCTCCAAAGGGGCAGAGCATGATGTGGCGTATCACGGCGGTAGTGCTGTTGTTGATGTCCGCGCCGATCCTGGCGCTTTGAGCGATACGCTGTCTCACTTGGCCATCACGGCCTTGAACAGCGGCGATGCCAGCCAGCCCTGCAACCAGCTCCGCAACCGCGGATAAGCCGCCTCGGCGAACCATTCGGGTTCGACCCCGGCAAACTGGCGCATCAGGGGCAGCAAGGCGGCGTCGGCCAGGCTCGGGTGAGCGGCCAGCAGGTAGGGCCTGCCTTCGAGCAGGCGTTCCAGCTCGGCCAGCCAGGGCTCGGCCTGGGCGCGGTAGTGCGCCCGGGTGTGCTCGGGGTAGCGCTCGGCGTACTTGTACAGGTTCACCTGCGCCTTGAAGGTGCTGTCGTTGCGCGTGATCAGCGTTTCGGCCTGCTGCGCGGCAGTGGGATCGGCCTGCAGGCGCCAGTCCTCGGGGTCATGTCGGGCGAGCGCCCAGCGCATGATGTCCAGGCTTTCCTCCAGCACCACATCCCCGGTATCGAGCACCGGCACCGTGCCTTTGGGCGACAGTGCCAGCAGCACGGCCGGCTTTTCCTTCATCTTCACCTCGTGGACCTGCACGTCGCAGCCGGCGTAGCGCAGGGCCAGGCGCGCGCGCATGGCCCAGGGGCAGCGACGGAACGAGTAGAGGATCACCCGCACACCTCCACGTCGCTCAGGCCATTGCCCTGGCGGCGCACCTGGATCTGCACCGGAATGCGCTCGTGCATCTCCTGCACGTGGGAGATCACTGCCACCTTGCGCCCCTGGGCCTGCAGGCCGTCGAGGGCGTCCATGGCCAGTTGCAGCGACTCGGGGTCGAGGCTGCCGAAGCCTTCGTCGATGAACAGCGATTCGATACGCAGAGTGCTCGACGCCATGGATGCCAGGCCCAGGGCCAGGGCCAGCGACACCAGGAAGGTCTCGCCGCCCGACAGCGAATGCACCGAGCGCAGTTCGTCGCCCATCTCGGTGTCCAGCACCAGCAGGCCCAGGGCACTACCGCCGCGCTTGAGGCGATAACGCCGGGCCAGCTGGCGCAACTGGCTGTTGGCGTGATGCAGCAGCAGGTCGAGGTTGTAGCCCTGGGCGATCTTGCGGAACACATCACCCGAGGCCGAGCCGATCAACGCATTCAGACGTGCCCAGCGTTGCCATTGCTGGTAGGCCTGTTCGATCTGTTCGGCCAGGGCCTGGCTGGCCTGTTGCCGGCGCTGGTCCTCGGCCTGTTGGGCGCGCAGCTCGGCGCATTGCTGCTCCTGGGCTGCCAGCTGTGCGGCCAGTTCGGCGAGGGCGGTTTCCAACGCTTCGACGGGCAACTCGCCGTGGGCCTGGGCAGTGTGTTGCTGCAGTCGCTGCTCACGCTCTACTAGCAACACGCGGCCTTGCTCGACGGCTTTTTCCGCGGCCTGCAGGCGTTGACGCAGCTCGCCCACCTGGCTGTCGTCGATGGCCAGCAGGCGGTCGAGGCCGGCGTCGTCCAACTCCGGGTGTTCGCTGCGCCACTGGGCGATTTCGCCCTGTAGCTGCTGGTGCTCCTGCTCCAGTGCCTGCTGGCGCTGCTGGTTGGCCTTGAGCTCGCCGGCCAGTTGCACGCCCTGGGTGTGCAGCGCCTGCAGTTGCCGGGCGCTGTCTGCCTCGGCGGCGCGGGCCTGTTCCAACTGGGTGTCCATGTGCTGCTGCCAGGCTTCGGCGCTGGGCTGGTCGCCGAGCAGCTCGCCCAGGGTGGCCTGGGCCTTGTGGCGTTGCTCCTCCAGCACGGCGAGTTTCTGTTGCAGCTGCTGCTGGCTGTGCAGGCGTGCCTGTTGCTGATCGCGCTGTTTGTCCAGCTGGAGCTGGCGAGTCTGTTGTTCTTCCAGCTCGTCCTTGCGCAGGTCGAGTTGCTGGCGGCGCTGGGCAATCTGCTGGTCGAGGCCGAGGAACGCATTGGCCGGGTCGTCGCGCAGGGCCTGGAGAATGTCCGGGGGCAGCACGCTTTCGAGGCTTTCGAGGGCCTGCGCGAGTTGTTGCTCGTCGGCGGCCAGGGCCTGGTGCTGCTGGTCGAGGTGGCGCTGGGCCTGTTGCTGGGCTTCGCCGGCGGCCTGCAATTGCTGGGTGAGACGGGCGGCATCCCTTTGCAGGGCGAGCAGGGCGCCCTGGCGTTTCTCGTCGCGGTCGATCTCGTCGCCGAGGCGGCGCAGCTGACCGTCGAGCCACTTGCCACGGGCGCTGTCGTCCTGCGGCGCCAGCGCTGGCCACAGGGCATGGGCCTGAACCTGCTCGAGCACGGGCTGCAACTGCTCGCCCAACTGCTGCTGTTGCTGCTGGTAGTCCTTGAGCTGGGCGTTGACCACGCCCAACTCGGTGCGCAGCTCCACCAACCTGGTATTGAGCTGTTCGACCTGCCGCTGCGCCGCCGCTTCCTCAGCCTGGTCGTGGCGACCGAGGCTGTGCAGCAACGCTTCGGGCTGATGGAACGGGTGCTCGGCGCTGCCACACACCGGGCAGGGCTCGCCATCGCGCAGCTGGGCGCGCAGTTCCTCGACGCTGGTGTTACGCGCCAGGCGCTGGCGCTCGAGCAGCTGGCGGGTCAGGGTCAGTGCCTGCTCGGCGCCCTCCAGTTCTGCCTTGGCCGCCGTGCCTTCGCCGATCAGTTGCTGGCGCTGCTGCATGGCCTGTTGCTGGCGCTCGCGCAGTGTATTGAGGCCGTTGCGCAGTTCCATTTCGCGGCCATGCAGGCGCGACAGTTCCTCGACCGCGCGTTGCTGCTTGCGGTTGTCCTGGAGCATGGCGCCGAGCAGGTCGATCTGCTCGGCCAGCGCCTGGGGTTCGGCCCCTGCCTCGCGGAACAGCAACTCGAAATGTTCGCGCTGGGCTTGCAGCTGGGCGTTGGCCTGGCTGGCCTGGGCCTGCAGGCCGGGCAGCTCTTCGCGGCCCTTGGCCAGGCGGCCGCCGATCAGCATCACCTGCTTGAGTTGCGGCAGGTAGGCCTGCCAGGCGTCGGCCAGGCTGCCGAGCGGTTCGCTTTCGGCCAGAGCGCTGTCGATTTGGGCCAGTTGCTCCAGGCTGCGCTGCTGGTTGTCTTCCAGCTGCTGCAGTTGCTGCTGGGCTGCATCGACTTCCTGTTCGGCCTGGGTGCAGGCTTCCCGTTGTTCGGCAAGCTCCTTGTCCAGGCGCGTCAGGTCGCCCTGGGCGGCGAAGGCCTGGCGCAGGCGCGGGGCGTTTTCGCCGTGCAGGGCCTGGTGCTGGACCAGGTGCTGGCGGGCCGTTTCCAGAGCCTGCTGCAGCGCGTCGGTGTGTTGCTGCAGTTCAGTTTGCTGGCGCAGTTGCTGGTCGATATCGGCCAGCACCGGGGCCAGTTGCCCGGCCAGGTGCTGCTGGCGGTGGAACTGGTGGCGCTGGGGCGCCAGGCGCTCCAGGCGTTGCAGGTCGACGCGTTGCTCGGCCAGTTGCTGCCACTCGTGTTGCGCATTTTGCAGGGCCGTGCCGGCTTCGCTGTGCTGGGCCTGCAGGCGCTGCTGTTCGGCAAACCAGATGCGCTGCTGTTCCAGTTGGCGCTGGCGCGCCTGTTCGGCCTTGAACTGCTGCTGGGCCTGTTCCAGTGCCTGGTCGAGGGCGGCGCGGGCTTCGGCTTCCATCGGCAGCAGGTGTTCAGCCTGCTTCTTCAGGTCGTTGTGAACCTCGCCGGTTTCCCGCGCCTTGCTGAAGGCGCGTTGGCCCAGGCGGGTGTAGATCGCGGTGTTGGTGAGTTTTTCCAGCAGTTCGCTGCGCTCGCGGTCGTCGGCCTTGAGGAAGGCGCCGAATTCGCTCTGGGCCAGCATCACCGCGCGGGTGAACTGCTCGAAGTTCAGGCCCAGGCGGGCCTCGACCAGTTGCTTGTATTCGTTCTTGCCGCTGCCCAGCAACTGCTCGCTGTCCAGGTCGTAGAGGCTCTGGCGGCTGTTCTGCAGCTTGCCGGTGGCTTTTTCGCGGGCGCGGTTGGCTTCCCAGCGGGCGCGGTAGCGGCCGCCGTCGATGCCGACGAAATCGACTTCGGCGAAGCCGCTGCCGGTGCCGCGGCGCAGCAAATTGCGCGGATCCGAGGTGGGGATCTCGCCGTCGGCGTCCGGCACCTTGGCTTCCCGGGCGATGTCGTTCAGGCGCGGCACGCTGCCGAACAGCGCCAGGCACAGGGCGTCGAGCAGGGTGCTCTTGCCGGCGCCGGTGGGCCCGGTGATGGCGAACAGGCCAGCGCTGGCCAGGGGCTCGGCGGTGAAGTCGATATCGACCGGGCCGGCCAACGAGGCCAGGTTTTTCAGGCGGATGGCGAGGATTTTCATGCCTGCTCCTCCTCTTGCAGGACGTCCTGCAGCAATTCGGCGAAATCGGCCAGGGCCTGGTCGTCGGCGGGGTTGCCGTAGGCCTGCTCCCAGGCGCGGCCGAACAGGTCCTGCGGGGTCATCTGGGCCAGCTCGACGAAGGCTTGCTCGTCGTCTTCGGCGCGGCCGCTGCCGGCGTATTCGGCGCTGATGCGCACCAGGCGCACGGCCTTGCCCTGCAGGGCGCCTTCGATCTGCTGGCGCAGGTCGGGCTGCGGCTCGTCCAGGCGCACCCGTACTTCCAGCCAGGGCTGGCGGTTGGGGTCTTCGAGCAGGTCGATCACCGGCAGTTGCCCGAGCTGTTCGAGCAGTTCGCCCAGCGGCGCCGGGCCGACCCGTTGCAGGGCCACCGCGCGGGGTACCGGACGCGGCTCGATGCTGACCAGCTCGGCGCCGTCCAGCTCGACTTCCAGGACCTGGTGCGGGTAGTTGATCTCGGCGAACGACAACGGGATCGGCGCGCCGCTGTAGCGGATGCGGTTCTCGCGGTTGACCTTCTGCGGCTTGTGCAGGTGGCCGAGGGCGACATAGCTGATGGCCTTGTCGAACAGTTTGGCCGGCAGGGCCTCGGCATTGCCGATGATCAGGCTGCGCTCGGAGTCCTCCGAGATACTGCCTCCGGCCATGTGCGCGTGGCTGATGGCGACCAGCGCCTGGTCTTTCTTGCGCTTCTTCTGCGCCGCGGCGATCAGTTGCTCATGGACCTGGTTGATGCCCTGCAGGTAGTCGTCGCCCAGCGCGGGGCCGGTGACTTCGGCCGGACGCAGGAAGGGCAGGGCCAGGCACCAGGCGCCGACCTTGCCACGGGCGTTGGTCAACGGGATCAGCAGCCGCTCGGTGTCCAGCTGGCCCTCGTCGAGCCAGTGCACCCGGCCCAGGGCGTGGGTGCGCAGGCGGCGCATCAGCGGCGCTGGCAGCTCGATGCGCGAGCCGGAGTCGTGGTTGCCGGCGATCATCACGATGTCCAGCTTGGGCTGTTGCTCGTGGGCCTGGACGATGAAGTCGTAGAGGCGCTCCTGGGCTTTGACCGGCGGGTTGACCGTGTCGAAGATGTCGCCGGCGATCAGCAGCGCGTCGGGCTGGCGCAGGCGCAGTTGGCCGAGCAGCCAGTCGATGAAGCAGGCGTGTTCGAAGTCGCGTTCCTGGCCGTGCAGGCTTTGACCCAGGTGCCAGTCGGAGGTATGAAACAGACGCATGGAAGATCCGTTGGGTGAGCGGCAGGGGGCTTATGGACAAGGGCGCTATGGTAACTCATCGCGGGGCGGGCACCGAGTGGCGTTCCCTATGTGTCTGGCGAAAGAGTTGCAGCGCCGATGAGATCGAGCGCCGCCCGCGCGGCGCTCGATCTCGAATACCCTGCAAGGCTCAAGGCATGCTCGGCTACTTGGGATACAACGGCGGCAAGCTACCCGCTTCACCCGACGGCGCCAGCACCTGCTCGGCCGGCGGAATCGCGCCGATCGCGCGCCACAGCTCGTCGCCGTGCCAGTACTGGCCACTCTCGCTGTACAGCGCGCCATTCAACCCATCCAGTGCATCGGACAACGGCACGAAGCGCGCCGCCATCTCGGCCAGGGTTTCCGGCTGCTGCCGGGCCCAGGCGTCCAGCGCCTGGCGGGTAGCCTGCGGGTCGTTGGCCTGGCAGGCGCGCTTGAGGTCGTCGAGCAGCGTGCGCGGGCTCGGGCCGGCCTGCGCCGCGCGCAGCACCGCCGGTTGCGAGCGGGCCCGCCACCACAGGGTGAAGCCGAGCAGGGTGGTCAGGGCCAGGACCAGCGTGGCCAGTTGCCAGGGCCAGAGCGGGCCGGGGCTCAGGTTGCCGTCGCCGACCGGGGTGTCGGCGCTCAGCGCCGGGTTGTCCTGCACGTTCAGGGTGCGCGCCGGCAGACTGCTGTGTTCCAGGTGGTCTTCGCGGGTGTTCCACCAGGTCACCTCCAGCGCCGGCAGGGCCAGGTCGCCGGCGTGGGTCGGCACCAGCGCCTCGCGTTCCTCGCGGTTGGCGACCATGCCGCGTTCGCCGATCTCGTTGCGCAGCAATGGCTGGTCGGGGTAGCGGCGCAGGCCGGTGGCCTCGGTAGCCGGCAGTGGCGGCAACTGGGTGCTCGACAGACCCTCTGCGCGCACGGTGATGTTGCGCGTCAGCGAGTCGCCGATCTGCGTCGGCTGGCGCTCCGGGTCGGGGTTCCAGTGTTCTTCCAGGGTCAGGCTGCGGGCCGGCAGCCAGGGGCGGTCGGCCGGGTAGCTGGCCGGGATTGGTTTGACCGTCAGGCGCAGCGGCAGCGAGCTGACCTGCACCTGGCGGCCGACCCGCGGTGTGCCGGCCGGCTGTTCGCCATTGTCGGCGGCGGTGGCGGTGAAGCGCAGCGGCGGCACTTCAAGGCTGCCGCTTTGCTGCGGATAGATCGCGTAGCGGGTCTCGATCACCCCGTGGCGCACGCCGTTGATCTCTTTCTCATAGGTGCGCGACTCACCCAGCGGGTCGACCTTGGCGTTTTCCAGCTGCAGTGGGCTGAGGCTGCTGTCGTCGTACAGCGCCACCGAATGGTAGATGCGCAGGGTCAGCACGGCCTGGGCCTGGACATAGACCTCGCTGCTGTCCAGGGTGGCCTCGACGAACACCTGCGCCGCCGCGTCGGGGCGCTGGCTGTCGGCCTGCTGCACCTGCAGCTCGATGGCCTGGCTGCGCGACTGGCCCAGCTGCAGCTCGGGGATGCGCAGGCTGCCGCTGCGTCGGGGCAGCAGGGTGATGATCCAGCGGGTGCTGGCGCGGGTTTCGCCGTCCAGGGTGTGCAGGCTGTTGAGCTGGCGCGTGCCGCGCACCTCGAAGTCGGGCTCGAGGGTGCGCAGGTCGGGTTTGCCGAACTGGGTGACGTCCTGGCTCTCGAGGGTGAGTTCCAGGGTTTCACCGGCTTCCAGGCGCGTGCGGTCGACGCTGGCCTGCAGGATCGGTTCGGCCTGGGCCGCGAGGCTCCACAACAGGCCTAGGAGAAAGACGCCGAGGCGACTCATCGTGGGGTTTCCTGATGCAATTGCTGTTCGTACCAGAATTTGCGCCGTAGCAGTTCCGCCGGGTTGTCGGGGATCTCCCGCAGCCATTGCTCCAGGGCCTGGCGCTGTTCGGCGTCAAGGCTGGTGGAGAGCGGCCGCTGGGGCGGCTGGGTGAGGTTGTCGTCATCGCCGCCGGCAGCGCCGGGCGGGGCCTGGGCGTTGCCCTGGCTGTCGCCGTTCTGCTGGCCCTGGGCCTGTTCGTCGCTGCCGGGCGTGCCTTGGGCCTGGCTGCTGGTCGAGCTGCTGTTGCCTTCGGTCTCGTTACCGGGGGTGCCTTGGGCATCGGCGTTGCTCGGTTGTGTCTCGGCGCTGGCCTGGCGCTGTTGCAACAATTGCTGGACCAGGGCCTGATTGTCCAGTGCCGCCTTCAGGTCGGGCTGGCGCTCCAGCGCCTGCTCATAGGCGTCCAGCGCCGCCTCCAGCTCGCCGGCGCGGGCCAGGGCGTTGCCACGATTGTAGTGGGCGGCCGCCGTGCCGGCCTGGGCAAACGCGGCAGCGGCGCCTTCGAAATCGCCGGCCTGGTACAAGGCCATGCCGCGCCATTGGCTGTCCTCGAAGTGCCGGGCTGCCTCGGCGGGGCGTTGCCGCTCCAGCAGGCGCTGGCCCTGCTGGTCGGGGCGCAGCCACAGGTCGTTGAACTCGAAGGCCTGGCTCGGTTGGGGCAGGGCTAGCAACAGGGGCAGGCAGAACAGCCAGCCACGCCGGCCGGCGCAGGCGGCGAGCAGCAGCAGGGGCAACAGCAGCCAGTAGCCCTGATCGGCCCAGCTGTCCAGTTGCAGGGTCTGGCCATCGTTGTGCAGCAGCCGCGGGTTGTCGAACAGGCCCAGGCCGCGCAGGTCGAGGTCGTCGATGCGGGCGTGGCGGTAGCGCCCGCCGGTCGAGGCGATGAAGCTCTTCAGCGAGGCGCTGTCCAGGCGTGGCAGGAGGATGCCGCCCTGATCGTCCTTGAGGTACTCGCCATTGGCCTGGCGCACCGGGGCGCCTTCGCCGCTGCCGACGCCCAGCATCAGCAGGCTCGGGCCCTGGCGCCCGAGGGCCTGGCGAATGCCTTCGCGCTCGGGTTCGCTCAGTGACGAGCCGATCAGCAGCAGGCGGCCCTGGCCTAGACCGCTCTGGGCGAGCAGGGCCAGGCCCTTGTGCACGGCGAGATCGGCGCGCTGGCCGGGCTGCGGCATGATCGACGGGTCGACGGCCTCGAGCAGGTTGCGCGTGGTGCCCAGGTCATCGGACAGCGGCACCAGGGTGTGGGCGGAGCCTGCGTAGACGATCAGCGCGGTCTGGCTGTCACGACGGTGCTCGAGCAGGTCGAGGACCTTGCGCCGGGCCTGTTCCAGGCGGTTCGGCGCGCTGTCCTCGGCGAGCATCTGCGGCGTCAGCTCGAGCAGGATCACCAGCGGGTCGGCCGGGCGCTGGCGGGTTTCCTCCAGGCGCTGCCAGCTGGGTCCGAGCAGGGCCAGGACGATCAGCAGCCAGGCCAGGCCCAGGGCGATCCACGGCAGCTTGCTGGTGCTGCCGCTGCCGCCGCCGAGCAATACCGCATGGAACGGCTGCGGCAGGATCAGCTGCCAGCGCCCGGCGCGCTTGCGCCGGTGCCAGAGCTTGAACAGCAGCCAGCCGAGCAGGGGTAGCACCAGCAGCCAGAGCGGGCGCAGCCATTGTGGCCAGAGTTCGATCATCGCCGCCTCCTCAGGCGCAGGCGCTTGAGGCGCTGGCGCCATTCCGGGTGGGGCTGCAGGAAGCGTGGCTTGCGCAGCAGGCGTTGCAGCAGGTTGTCCGGCCATTGCACGGCCACCACCAGCAGCACGCTGAGCAGCAGCGCCAGGGCCAGTGGCCAGGCATACAGTTCGTGGGCGGTGCGCGCCTGGGTCGGCTGCTGGGCCACCGGTTCCAGCTGGTCGAGGGTGTCGCCGATGGCGCCCAGCTCGGCGCCGTCATGGGCGCGGAAATAGCTGCCGTGGGTGATCTCGGCGATCTCCTTGAGCGAGGCTTCGTCCAGGTCCAGGCTCGGGTTCAGCCCGAGCAGGCCCGGTGTGCCGCTGGCCTCAGGGTTGGCGCCGATGCCGATGGTGTAGATACGCACGCCTTCCTGGGCGGCCAGGCGGGCGGCGGTCAGTGGGTGGATCTGCCCACCGTTGTTGGCGCCGTCGGTGATCAGGATCAGCACCCGGCTCTGCGACGGGCGCTGGCGCAGGCGCTTGACCGCCAGGCCGATGGCGTCGCCGATGGCGGTGTTCTTGCCGGCGATGCCGATCTGCGCCTCGTCGAGGAAGGTGCGCACGGTACGCCGGTCGAAGGTCAGCGGGGCTTGCAGGTAGGCCTGGCTGCCAAACAGGATCAGGCCGACACGGTCGCCCTGGCGGTCCTGGAGAAAGTCGCCCATCAGCGCCTTGACCAGGTCCAGGCGGCTGATCTCGTCGTCCTTCCATTGCATGTCGGGGAAGTCCATGGAGCCCGACACGTCCACCGCCACCAGCAGGTCGCGCCCGCTGGCCGACACCGGCAGCGGATCGCCCAGCCACTGCGGGCGGGCGGCGGCCAGCAACAGCAGCAGCCAGATCAGGATGAACGGCGCCTGCTGGCGCCAGGTCGGCAGGTTCAGCCGCGCGCGGCGCCCGGCCAGGCCCTCGAGTTCATCAAGGAAGCCCACCTTGAGCACTGGCTCGCCGCTGTCGGCGGCGGGCAGCGCCAGACGCGCCAGCCAGGGCAGCGGCAACAGCAGGAAGATCCACGGCCAGGCCAGTTCAAACATGCTTGCGGATCCAGGTTTCGACCGCCTGGGCGAGCCCGGCGATGGCCTTGTCGTCGAGCTTGCACTCGGGTTTGTAGGTGCCTTCGACCAGCACCATCCAACGGGTCAGGCCGGCGGCCGGGCAGCGGTTGTCGAGAAATGCCAGCCATTTACGGCCGCTGAGGGTGTGACTGTTGGCGCCGGGGTACTGGTTGCGGCACAGGCGCTTGAGCAAGGCATTGATCTGTTGCAGCCAGGCGCCGGCCGGCGCGCCGTCGTAGGGGCGCGGCAGGCGTGCCAGCTCGGCGAGAGCCTCGACACGGATCGGGTCCAGCGGCAGTTCGGCGCGCACCACCTTGCGCTTGCCCGGGCGCCAGCGACGCAGGCGCCAGGCGCCCCAGCCGAGCAGCGGCAGCAGGGCCAGCAGCAGCCACCAGCCGGGCGCGGGCGGCCACAGGCCGATGGCCGGCGGCGCGATCAGCGGCTGCAGCTGGTCCAGCGGATTCATCGGGTACTCCCGGGACGCTGCGCGTTCAGGTACTCGCGCAATTGCTCGATCATCTCACTCTGGGTGCTCAGTGGCATCAGCACCACCCGCAGTTTCTGCGCCAGCAGTTCCCAGCGCTCGATGCGCGCCTCGGCTTGCTGGCGATAGGCCTGGCGCAGGTTGGCATCCAGCGTGTCGAGTTCCAGTTGCGCGCCGCGCTGGGCGAAGCGCAGCAGGCCGGCGGCGGGCAGGGCATGGTCGAGCGGGTCGCTGATCGGCATCAGCAGCACGTCGCAGTGGCGCGACAGCATGGCCAGGTGCTGCTCGACACTGGCACTGAGGGCGCGCTCGTCGCAGATGACGATGGCCAGGCTGCCCGGGCGCAGCACCTCGCGCGCCCGGCGCAGGGCCAGGCCCAGGCTGTCGGGCTGCGGCACGGCCTCGGTGTGCAGGGCCTGGTTGACCTTGGCCAGGCGGTTGAGCAGTTGCAGCAGGCTCTGCTTGCTGCGCCGTGGCTTGATCTCGTGGGGCTCGCTGTCGCCGAACACCAGCCCGCCGATGCGGTCGTTGTGGCCCAGCGCCGCCCAGCCGAACAGGGCCGCGGCCTGGGCCGCCAGCACCGATTTGAACACCAGTCCGGAGCCGAAGAACAGCCGCTGGCTCTGTTCGACCATGATGAAGATCGGCCGCTCGCGCTCTTCGTGGAAGAGCTTGGTGTGCGGCTCCTGGGTGCGCGCGGTGACGCGCCAGTCGATATTGCGCACGTCATCGCCGGCCTGGTAGACACGCACCTGGTCGAAGTCCACGCCGCGGCCACGCAGCTTGGAGTGGTGCAGGCCCACCAACGGGCTGCGCTGGCCGGGCCGGGAAAACAGCTGGATCTCGCGCACGCGGTGGCGCATGTCGATCAGTTCGGCCAGGCCGATGCGGATGCCGGGTTCGGCCTGCGGGGTGGTGGGCATGGGGTCAGGCGACGGCAACGACGTCGAGGATGCGCTGGACCACGCGGTCCTGGTCGACCCCGGCCGCCTCGGCCTCGAACGAGAGGATGATGCGGTGGCGCAGCACGTCGAACAGCACCGCCTGGATATCCTCGGGGCTGACGAAGTCGCGCCCGGCCAGCCAGGCGTGGGCACGCGCGCAGCGGTCCAGGGCGATCGAGCCACGGGGGCTGGCGCCGTAGGCGATCCAGTCGGCCAGTTCGCCGTCGAACTTGGCCGGAGTGCGGGTGGCCATGACCAGTTGCACCAGGTATTCCTCCACCGCATCGGCCATGTACAGGCCGAGGATTTCCTTGCGCGCGGCAAAGATCGCCTGTTGGCTGACCCGCCGTTCGGGCTTCACCTCGCCGCCCAGCGCTTCGCCGCGGGCCTGCAGAAGAATGCGCCGCTCGACCGCGGCATCCGGGAAGCCGATCTTCACGTGCATCAGGAAACGGTCGAGCTGGGCCTCGGGCAACGGGTAGGTGCCTTCCTGCTCGATCGGGTTCTGCGTGGCCATCACCAGGAACAACGGCGACAGTTCATAGGTGCTGCGCCCGACACTGACCTGGCGTTCGGCCATGGCTTCGAGCAACGCCGACTGCACCTTGGCCGGGGCGCGGTTGATTTCGTCGGCCAGCACCAGGTTGTGGAAGATAGGCCCTTGCTGGAACACGAAGCTGCCGGTTTCCGGGCGGTAGATCTCGGTGCCGGTAATGTCGGCCGGGAGCAGGTCGGGGGTGAACTGGATGCGATGGAATTGCGCCTCGATGCCTTCGGCGAGCTCCTTGATGGCCTTGGTCTTGGCCAGGCCCGGGGCGCCCTCGACCAGCATGTGGCCGTCGGCCAGGAGCACGATCAGCAGGCGCTCCACCAGTTTTTCCTGGCCGAGGATCTGGGAGGAGAGAAAGGTGCGCAGCGCGATCAGCGCTTCACGGTGTTCCATCGTTGGCGGTTCCTGGGGATGGGCCCTGGCGCGCTGTGAGCGGTGGCCGGGCGGGGGTGGATACTTTAATCCATCCGGGGGTGCGGGGACCAATGGCGGTTTGCAAAATTAGTGTAAAGCAGCGAGTGGGGGCCGAAGACGTTGCGAGCCGTTCGCCTGCAAGCCTGGCCCACTGATGAACCTTTCATGACAAAACGTCGGTAGCAAAGCGCCACCCCCGTCAAAGCCATGGATACCGACAAGGCATCTGGCCATCAGGCCGGTCGAGCCTTGGGGAACGGCCTGGGAGCGGGGCGATGGGGACTATGGAACGCTACACGAAGGTGGGAATGCAGGAGCTTGACCAGCGCCTGGCGAAGATCGTCGAGGCCGCGCGCAAGCAGCCGGTCTCGGTCTACCGCTACGGCGCGCCCTGGGTCTGGATCGTCTCCCAGGAAGACTGGCAGGGCGCCCTGCGCGAGGTGGCCAGTTGCGTGCCGCCCGGGCATTCGCTGGCGCTGCTCAAGCCGCGCATCGAAGCCTTGCTGGACGAGCACCGGACCGCGCTGGCCCTGCTGGCCGAACAGCAGGGCATGATCATCGCCCCGCACACGCTGATGCATGTGTTGCTGCTGCAACTGCTGTATTCGGTGCCCAGTGAGAAGCAGCTCTACGAGCAACTCAACTACAACCTGCTGTTCCGCTGGTTCGCCGGCCTGGAACTGAAGTCGCGGGTGTGGAACTTCAGCCTGTTCAGTCATGACCTCGGTGTGCTGCTGGGCAGTGCCATGGCCGTGTCACTGCTGCAGCGCATGGTCGACGAGGTGCTCGGCGCAAGCTTGCAGGCCATGCCCGAGTTCAGCCTCAACCTGGCCCTGCTGCACAGCTGGCTGGCACGTCACCAAGGTCAGGCCGCGCCTGACGCAAACCACTAGAAACCCAACGAATTCCTGGCGCTCAAGGGGGCGGTGTGGAGCATTTTTTCTTCAAGCGATGCGGCATGGGCGCAGGGCTGCTGGCGTGCCTGTTGGCGGGCAACGTGGCCGCCGACGAGGCGCAGCGCCGGGTCGAGATCAACGAGTACGTGGTGCGCGGCAATACGGTGCTCGACGCCCAGGCCATCGAAGAGGCGGTCTATCCCTACCTGGGGCCGGACAAGACCCTGGCCGACCTCGAAGGCGCCCGCGAGGCCCTGCAGAAAAGCTACCAGGCCCGTGGCTACCAGTCGGTGTTCGTCGAGCTGCCCGAGCAGAAGGTCGAGGGCGGCGTGGTCTACCTGCAAGTGAGCGAAACCAAGGTCGGCCGCGTGCGCGTGGTAGGTGCCAAGCATTACTCGCCGTTGGAGATCCGTGAGCAGGTCCCGGCGCTGGAGGAGGGCAAGGTGCCCGATTTCGCCCAGGTGCAGGACGAACTGGCCGCGCTCAATCGCACCCCGGGCCGGCAGGTCATGCCGCTGGTGCGCGAAGGGCAGCGCCCGGGCACCATGGACGTCGACCTGCAGGTCGAGGACAAGCAGCCCTGGAACCTGAGCCTGGGCCTGAACAACGACCACAGCGCCGACACCGAGAAGCTGCGCAGCGTCGTCAGCCTGGGCTACAACAATCTCTGGCAGGCCGGCCACAGCGTCTCGCTGAGCTGGTTCACCGCACCCCAGGACCGTGACAATGCCGAGGTCTGGTCCGGTTCCTACGCCGCGCCGCTCAATGAGCGCTGGACCGTGCAGTTCTCCGGCTACCACTCCGACAGCAACGTCGCCACGGTGGGCGGCACCAACGTCCTGGGCAAGGGCCATTCCTACGGTGTTTCGGCGATCTACAACCTGCCCGGCGTCGGTGCCTGGGCCAACGCCCTGTCGATCGGCGTGGACTTCAAGGACTTCGACGAGCAGGTCGGCCTGGGCGGCAGCAGCGACAAGGTCCCGCTCAAGTACGCCCCGATCACCCTGGGCTACACCGGCTACCGCTTTACCGAACAGGACCAGCTGAGCCTGGGCCTGAGCCTGGTGGCCGGCACCCGCAGCCTGCTGGGCTACGGCAGCGACGACGCCGAGTTCGACTACAAGCGCTACCGCGCCGATTCCAGCTTCGCCGCGCTCAAGGGCGACGGCAGCTACACCTTCGACTTCGCAGGCTCCTGGCAGAGCGCCTCCAAGCTGGCCTTCCAGCTGGCCTCGGGGCCACTGGTGTCGAACGAACAGTTCGCCGCCGGCGGCGCCACCTCGGTGCGCGGCTATCTGGCCGCCGAGCGCACCGGGGACGACGGCCTGCTGTTTTCCCAGGAGCTGCGCACCCCGTCCATCGGCCGCTACGTCGGCAGCTACATCAGCGACTGGCGCTTCTACCTGTTCGCCGAAGGCGCCCAGCTGCGCCTGCAGGACGCGCTGCCCGAGCAGGACGACCGCTACAGCCTGGCCAGTGTCGGCGTCGGCACTCGCGCCACGCTCAACGACTGGCTGTCCGGCAGCGTCGACTGGGCCGTGCCGCTCAAGGATGGCCCCAACACCGACAAGAACGCTTCCCGTGTGCACTTCAGCGTGCAGGCGACCTTCTGAACTCACTGACCGGCATCGACCTGGAGACCTCTCATGCAACGCCTGATATTGACCTTGCTGCTGTGCCTGGGCTTCGCCCTGCCGGGCAGCGCCAGCGCCTGGTGGCAGGACGACTGGATGTACCGCAAGCAGATCGCCGTGGACACCACGCCCCAGGGCGCCGGCCTGACCCAGGCGCTGGGGCGCACCGCGCTGCTGGTGCGCCTGCATACCGGCAACTTCAGCTTCGACGGCGTCAGCGAGACCGGCGCGGACATCCGCTTTGTCAGCGCCGATGACAAGACGGTACTCAATCACCATGTCGAGCAGTTCGATCCGCTGATGGGCATGGCGCTGATCTGGGTGGACGTGCCCCGTATAGAAGCGGGCCAGCGCCAGGACCTGTGGATGTACTACGGCAACCCGAAAGCCCAGGCGCCTGTCGGCCAGCCCAGCTTCGACGCCGACTACACCGCGCTCTACCACTTCGACGGTGCCACCGCCCGCGACGCCAGCCCCTATGGCAATCCGTTGCAAGGGCCGACGGTGAGCGTCGACGGCGTGATCGGGCGGGCCATCCAGCTCGGCGGCCAGGGCCTGCAACTGCCGGCCAGCGCCTCGCTGCAGTTGCCGGCAGGTGCGGCGTTCACCTTCAGCGCCTGGCTGCGCCAGGACCAGGCGGTGGGCGAGCAGTTGCTGCTGGCCCGTCGCGAGGCCGGCCACAGCCTGCTGCTGGGCCTGGCCCAGGGCGTGCCTTTCATCGAGGTCGACGGCCAGCGCGCCAGCGCCAATCAGGCCGTGAGCGCCGGTCAGTGGCAACACCTGGCCCTGGTGGGCGAGGGCGGCAACCTGAGCCTGCTGCTCGAAGGCCAGCCGGTGGCGCGCCTGGCCGCCAGCCTGGCGGCCTTCAGCGGTGCCATCGGCGTCGGCGGCGACCTGCCGGCGACCGAAGGCGAGGCGGCCAGTCAATTCGCGCCGTTCGTGGGCGCCCTGGACGAACTGCGCCTGTCCCGCGTGGCCCGCAGCCAGGCCAGCCTGCAGGCCGACGTACTGGCCCAGGGCGCCGAGTCGCGCCTGGTGGTGTACGGGGTCGACGAGGAGCAGTCAGGCTTCGGCTTCGGCGGCCTGGGCTTCCTGCTCAAGGCGGTGCCGGTGGACGCCTGGGTGATCATCGCCATCCTGGTGCTGATGATGGTGCAGTCGTGGGTGATCATGCTGCGCAAGCAGCGCACCCTCAACCGCGTCACCGCCGCCAACACTCGCTTTCGCGAGCGCTTCGCCACGGTCGGCACACGCCTGGAGCAGTTCGCCGACGATCAGGACCTGCATGCGCGGCTGACCGACTCCTCGCTGTGGCGCCTGTACCTGGTGGCCGTGCAGGAACTGCGCACCCGCCGCGCCCAGGGCGCCGACACCCGTGAAGTGTCCGCAGCCACCATCGAGGCCATCCGCTGCTCCATGGACGGCGTGCGCACCCGCGAGAACCAGGCGTTGTCGTCGAAGCTGTCGACCCTGTCCAACGCCATCGCCGGCGGCCCCTACATCGGCCTGCTGGGCACGGTGCTGGGGATCATGGTGGTGTTCCTCGGCACCGCCATGGCCGGCGACGTCAACATCAACGCCATCGCCCCGGGCATGGCCGCGGCGCTGCTGGCCACCGCCATGGGGCTGTTCGTCGCCATCCCCGCGCTGTTCGGCTACAACCGCCTGACCACGCGCAACCGCGAGGTCAGCGCCGACATGCGGGTGTTCGTCGACGAGTTCATCACCCGCCTGGCCGAATTGCACGGCGAGGGCCAGGCCGGTGAAGCGGCGATGCGTCCGGGCGGGCGCAGCGTCAACCCGTCGGTTCCGGCGTGAGGGCGCAGCCATGGCATCCGTGAACAACGCCCATGACGACGACGCCGACGCCGCGGTCGACAGCATCAACATCACCCCGCTGGTGGACGTGCTGATGGTGGTGCTGGTGATGTTCATCCTCACCGCTACCGCGCAGGTTTCCGGGATCCAGGTGCAGTTGCCCAAGGCCAGCGCCACGGTGTCGCTGGCCCAGCCCAAGACCAAGGCGATCTCGATCAACGACGCCGGCCAGGTATTCCTCGACGCCTACCCGGTGACGCTGCAGGAGCTGGAGGACCGCCTGCGCAGCGAGAAGGCGCGCAATCCCGACTTCCCGCTGATCGTGCGCGGCGACGCGGGCGTGCAGTACCAGAAGGTGGTCGAGGTGCTCGACCTGCTGCGCCGTCTCGAGCTGGCCCAGGTCGGGCTGGTCACCGGCAAGCCGAACCAGGGATGAGCACAGGCATGGAACGTACAACCAACCCCCGCCGCCTGCTGACCTGGGCCGTGCTCGCCGTCGCCGGCGCGGGCCTGGCCTGGCTGCTGTGGCAGTGGGCCAACGACATGGCCGGGGTGCGCCGCGAGGCGCCCAAGGTGCCGGCGATCATCCCGTTGCCGCCCCCTCCGCCACCACCCCCGCCCGAGCCGCCCAAGGAGCCCGAGCCGCCGGTCGAGGAGAAGATCGTCGAGCCGCAGCCGGTGCCCGAGGCCGAGGAGGTCAAGCCTGCCGAGGAGGCGCCCGACCCGGCCCAGGACCTGGCCGAGCCGATGCAGATGGACGGCGACGCGCAAGCAGGCGGCGACAGCTTCAACGTCGGCGCCGGCAAGGGCGGCGGCATGGCCGGTGGCGGCGGTGGGGGCCTGGGCAGCGGTACCTACAGCCAGTACCTGGCCTACGCCTTCCAGCGCCTGCTGCGCGACAACCCCGAGCTGCGCAACCTGGTGTTCAACCTGCAAGCCGAGATCTGGCTCAGCGCCGCCGGCGAGATCACCCGTGTCGAGTTGCTGCGCGGCAGCGGCGAGCCGGAGGTGGACGCCCAGGTGCTCGCCGCCCTGCGCGGTGCCGGCGCCCTCGACCAGCGTCCGCCCGCCAACCTGACCTTGCCGGTCAAGATCGCCCTGCAGGGGCGCCTGCCATGAACAACGAAGCACGACTGACCCACAGGAGTTGCAAACCCATGAAGTGCCCAGTCAACCGATTGACCCTGGCGCTCGGCCTGCTGGCCGCTGCCACCGCGGTCGGTCCGACCGTCGTCCACGCCGCGCCGTCGGAGAACGCGACCGTCAACCTGATCCGCCTGTTGGTGGAGCAGGGCGTGCTCAAGCAGGACAAGGCCGATGCGCTGATCGCCCAGGCCGAACGTGAAGCCCAGCAGGCGCACGTCGCCGGCAGCGCCGCGCCGATTGTCGCCCAGGCCCCGGCGGCCAACGGCGAGGTGCGCGTGCAGTATGTGCCGGCGATCGTCCGCCAGCAGATCCGCGACGAGATCAAGGCCGAGGTGATGAACACCGCCAAGCAGGAAAACTGGGCCGCGCCCAACACCTTCCCCGACTGGGCCTCGCGCATCAGCTTCGACGGTGACCTGCGCCTGCGCTACGAGTCGCGCTCGTACGCCGACGGCAACAGCAACGAGATCGTCGATTTCGCCAAGCTCAACGAAAAGGGCCCCTACGACGTCAACCCCAACAGCAGCTCGAGCCTGCCGCCCTTGCTCAACACCCGCGAGGACCGCGACAGCCTCCTGCGCCTGCGGGCGCGCTTCGGCCTCAAGGCGCAGTTGGCGGAAAACTGGGTGGCCGGCATTCGCGTCGCCACCGGCTCCAACAACAACCCGGTCTCGACCACCCAGAACCTCGGTGGCGGCTTCGGCAAGAAGGACATCTGGCTCGACCAGGGCTACGTCACCTGGACGCCGAGTGAGCGCCTGACACTGACCGGCGGGCGGATCGCCAATCCGTTCATGTCCACCGACATCCTGTATTCCCACGACCTCAACTTCGACGGCGTGGCGGCGCTGTTCGACCAGCCGCTGGGCCGCGACCTCAGCCTGTTCGGCACCGTCGGCGCATTCCCCGTGCAGTACAGCGACGACAACGCCACCAGCAACGGCTTTGACAAGGAAGACAGCGACAACAAGTGGCTGTACGGCGCGCAACTGGGCGCGAAATGGGCGCTCAACGACAACAACCGGCTCAAGGGCGCGATGGCCTACTACCGCTTCGATGACATCGCCGGCGAGCGCTCCAGCCCCTGCGCCCCGTGGGACGGCCAGCCGGCCTGCGACAGCGACGAGAGCCGGCCGACCTTCATGCAGAAGGGCAACACCGTGTTCCTGCTGCGCGACATCACGCCGAACCCGGCCAACCCGACGGCCACGCCGCAGCCGCAGTTCGTCGGCATTGCCTCGGAATTCGAGCTGCTCGACCTGAACCTGGTGTGGGACGCCGACCTGCCTCATGACTTCAAGCTGCGCAGCCAGGCCAACTACATCCACAACCTGGCCTACGACGAGGGCGACATGCGCAAGCGCTCGGCCGGACAACTGGCCAACAACCTCGACGAAAACGGCAATATCAAGAGCGGCGGCGACGCCTGGATGCTCCAGTTCACCCTGGGCAACGCCCTGGACATGCGCAAGGCCGGCGACTGGAACCTGTTCGCCGGCTACAAGCGCATCGAGCCCGACGCGCTGCCGGACGGTTTCAACGACTCGAGCTTCCACCTCGGCGGTACCAACGCCAAGGGTTATTTCCTCGGTGGCAACTACGGCCTGGCCGACAACGTCTACGCTACAGCCCGTTGGTTGAGCAGCGAGGCGGTCTACGGCGCGCCGTTTGACATCGATGTGCTACAACTTGAAGTCAACACGCGGTTCTAGGGAAGGAGCACGGGCATGAACAAGGGAGCTTATCGCCACCGCTGCGCCTGGTTGATGCTGGCCCTGGGCGCAAGCCTGGCGGCCTCGGCGTCGGCCGAGACCCTCGAGGAACGCCTGCGCGCCCAACTGCGCAGCACCACGCAACAGCTGCAGGCCCTGCAGAGCGAGCAGGCCCAGGCCAGCGCCGCCCGCCAGGCGGCCGAGCAGCAGCGCGACGCGGCCCAGGGCCAGGTGCGCGAACTGACCGCGCAACTGGCCAAGGCCCGCGGCCACAGCGAGCAACTGGCCGGCCAGCAACAGGCCGTGCACAGCCAGGCCCAGGCGCTGGTGGCCAGCAGCAACGAACAACTGCACAAGTACAAGCAGGCCTACGACGAGCTGCTGGCGATGGCGCGCACCAAGGAAAGCGAGCGCGCCACCCTGCAGGCGCAGCTGGGCGAACGTGATGGCCAGGTGCAGCAATGCCAGGCCCGCAACCAGCAGATGTACGGGGTGGCCAAGGAGATGCTGGCCGCCTACGAGAAGGTCGATATCGCCGATGTCATGAAGATGCGCCAGCCGTTCGCCGGTGGCGCCCGGGTCAAGTTCGAGGAACTGGCCCAGGCCTACGGCGACAAGCTCTACGAAAGCCAGTTCGACGCCCCCAAGGGCGTGACCCAGTGATGTTTTCTCAACGCAAGGAAGTAAGCACATGACCGAAGTCACCCTGATCGAAACCGTTAGCGCCGACTCCCTGACCCAGTTGCTGCAGGATGCCGGCTGCCGGGTCAACCGCACCGAGCAGAACGCCGTGGTGCAGTTGCTCAGCGCCAGCCAGGGCGTGGGTTATGCCGTTCGTTTCGGCAACCGGGCCGCGGGCAAGGAGGGCGAATTCCTCGACTTCACCTTCAGCTGTGCCCTGCGTATCCAGGGCGAGCTGCCGGCGGGCCTGGCCGAGCACTGGAATGCCAGCCGGCGCTTCGCCCGCCTGTCGGTGCAGGGCGAGTTCCTGGTGATGGAGCAGGACGTGGTGGTCGCCGATGGTGTCAGTCAGCAGCACCTGCTGGGCAGCCTGGTGCTGTGGGACCGGCTGCTGCAGGAGCTGATCGTCTATCTGCGTGACTACAGCCGTAATGTGGCCGACCAGCAGAAAGCCCAGGTCGCCCACGACCAAGAGCGCGCCTCGTGACGGCGCGCACTCTCTGGGCCGGCGCTGGCGCGCTGGCCATTGTCGCGGTGGCGGTCGCCCTGGCCTTGCGCCCGGGCGACGAGCCGGTGGCGGCGGCGCGTCCGGCGTCGCCCGCCGCCCTGGTGGCCACCGACAACGGCCCGGTATTAGCGCGCCTGGGTGAGCAACAGGTCGGCAGCGGCGAACTCAAGGCGCTGTTCGCCCAGTTGCCCGAGGAAGCCCGTGCCAGCCTGCGCGGCGATCGCCCGGCACTGGAGGCCTGGATCCGTGCTCGCCTGGCAGAAAAGGCCCTGTACCAGCAGGCCGAGGCCCAGGGCTGGTTGCAGCGCCCGGAAATCCAGGTGCAGACCCGCGCGGCCACCGAGCAGATCGTCCTGCGCGACTACCTGAACTCAGTGAGCAAGGTGCCCGACGACTACCCCGGCGAGGCGGAGCTCAAGCAGGCCTATGAGGCAGGCAAGGCCGGTTTGCAGCTGCCGGTGCGTTACCGCCTGAGCCAGATCTTCCTGCGGGTGGAGAACCCCAGGGACGACGAGGCCGTGCGCAAGCAGGCCCAGGCGCTGGCCAAGCAGGCCCAGGCTGCGGATGCCGACTTCGCCGCGCTGGCCCGCGAGCACTCCCAGGATGCCGGCACGGCCGCCGGCGGTGGCGACACCGGCCTGCAGGCCCTGGCGCAGTTGTTGCCCGAGGTGCGTGGGGTGGTGCCAAAGCTCAAGGTGGGCACGGTCAGCGAACCGGTGCAGAGCGCGGCGGGCTACCACATCATCAAGCTGGTCGAGCAACAGCCCGCCCGGGCGGCGACCTTCGAGGAGGTGGCGCCACGCCTGCGTGAGTTGTTGCGGGCCCAGCGCCAGGAGCAGGTGGCCAAGGCCTATGTCGAGGGCATGTTCGACACCGCCACCCTGAGTATCGATGGCGCGGCGCTGAATCAGGTGCTGGAGAGCAGCAGCCGCTAGTCGCCAACAACCATGGAAGAACCGGGCCTGCCCAGGCGGGCCCGCGGGAGGCGAGGAATGCCGATCGATCTGCCCCGGGGGCGAGCCCCGGATACCGCCGTGCCTGTCGTTCGTCCCCAGGTGCCGCTGGCCCTGGACGAACAGACCCTGAACTGTTTCCTGGTCACCGCGCGCTGCGGCTGCTTCATGCAGGCGGCGCGGCGACTCAACCTCAAGCCGGTGGCCCTGCGCAAACGCCTGGCGGCGCTGGAAGCGCGCCTGGGCTACAGCCTGTTCTTCAACCGCAACAACAACCCGGTGCTCAGCCAGCAGGGCGAACGCTTGCTGCAGATACTCCAGGCGCGCGAGCCGGTCGTGCCGCTGCCGCGAGAGCAAAGCGCCAGCGTGCGCCTGGCCGTGGCCGAACCGCTGCTGCAGGACCTGCTGGGCCGCAACCTGATCAACTTCGTGCGCCAGCATGCCGGCATGCGCCTGGAGGTGGCCACCCTCGACGGTCGCCAGGTACCCGAACAGGTTGCCGATGTCGCCCTGTGGTTGGGCGACGCCAGCCACGGTGCCCGCGCCGGCAGCTTTGCCGGTGCCGCCCCCGAGGCCCTGGCCACCCTCGAGTACCTGCCGCATATTGCCAAGCGCTACGCCCGCGAGGCCAACCGACCGACCAGCCTGGCGGACCTGCAGGACTACATGCTGGTGCAATGGCAGGGCGAGGTAGGTGTGCAGGCGCTGATGCCCTGGCAGGCATTGCTGCGCACGCGCTCGGCCGGGGTGACCCAGATCGAGGATTACGAAATGTACTGCCAGCTGATCAAATGCAGCGCCAGTGTCGGCTTGCTGCCGCATTATGCGACGCACCTGGACCGTGGATTGCTGGCCCTGCCGGGCCTGTTCCGCGAGCCGATGCGGCGGCGGGTGTGGCTGGCGGTCAACGGGCAGACCGAAGGTGATCCGCTGGTGCAGGTGATGGTCGGGGCGATCCGGGCGGCGTTCGAGGAACGCCGCGAATGGTTCGCCAGCCTGTAGGCGGGCGGCTTATCCCGCCTTGCGCAGCGTGAGGTTGATCCGCCGCTCGCCCATGCGCGGGTGCACGCCCGGCTTGATCGGCAATACGCCATGAAAGCGCAGGCGGTCCTCGCCACCCCAGACGAGCACATCGCCGTGGCTCAGCGGGATGTGCCGGGGGCGGTCCGAGCGTTGCAGCCCGCCGAACAGGAATACCGCAGGCAAGCCCAGCGAGATCGAGACGATCGGCTGCCCGTAGTCCTGTTCGTCGCGGTCCTGATGCAGGCTCAGGCGGGTACCGGGCAGGTAGTGGTTGACCAGGCAGGCATCGGCCACGAAGCCATCGAAGCCCGCCTGCGCGGCGGCGCGGGTGGCCAGGTCGACCAGCAGCGGGGGCAGGGCGGGCCAGGGTTTTGCGCTGACCGGGTCGATGGGGGTGTAGCGGTAGCCGTTCTCGTCGCTGACCCAGCCCAGCGCGCCACAGTTGGTCAGGGCCACGGCCATGCGCAGGCCGCCGGGGGTGTGCATGTGGCGAAACGGTGCCGCGCGCAGCACCGGGCGCAGGGCGTCGAGCAGGGCCTCGAGTTCGGGCAGGGCGAAGCCGGGCAGCAGCAGGGTATGGCGCGCCAGGCGCTGGGGGTGGGGGTCGAAGAGATCGAGGCTGGACTGGATCATGTCTGGAGGCTGCTGCCTGGGGAGGGGGCCATTATATCCTCCCGAGACAGCAGTTGGCGGTGGTCCACCTGGGAAAACCTGGGCAATGCTCGGGATTGTCCTCTTCGCGGGTACTACGCCAACGTGTAGGAGCGGCCTTGTGCCGCGAAAGGGCTGCAACGCAGCCCCAGGATGTCAGCACCGACGCAGAAATTGCCGGGGCCGCTATGCGGCCCTTTCGCGGCACAAGGCCGCTCCTACAGGTTGGCGTAGTACCTGTGGGAGCGGGTTTACCCGTCTATCGCCAGGTCAGTTCTTCGACTTCGAATGCCGCCAGCCCTGGTCAAGGAACGCAAACACCACCACCAGCACCCCGGCCACCGCCAGGATCAACGCCACGCCATCGGTGGAATGAGTCGCCGAACCAGCCACCAGCGCCAGCCCGCCCAGCGGCGCCAAACCGCCGGCCACGGCGGTACCGACCTCGCGCCCGGTGCCGAACCCCGACGAGCGCGTCTGGGTCGGGAACTGGCGACTGAGGAACGAGCCCTGCGGGGCGAACATCATCGGCGCCAGGATCCCGGTGCCCACGGCGATGGCCAGGTAGATCATCATCGGCTCGCCGGTCGACAGCAGTTGCAGGAACGGGTAGGCGAACAGCGCCGACAACAGCCCGCCGAGCATCAGAACGGTCTTGCTGCTCCACTTGTCGCACAGCCAGCCGAAGAACGGCACGGCAAAGATCGCCACCAGGCTGGCCAGGGTCACCGACAGCGAGGTGACATGGGCCTCGACGCCCTTGAACTGGGTCAGGTAGGCCAGCGAGAAGGTCTTGAAGATGTAGCTCAGGGCGTTGTAGCCCACGGCCACGAAGAACACCACCGCCAGGCCCTTGAGGTCATTCCTGAACAGCAGCTTGAGCGGCGACACCTGCGGCTTGTCGTCGGCCTTGTCCAGTTCCTTGAAGTCCGGGGTCTCGGGGATGCTCTTGCGCACCCACAGGCCTACCGCCACCAGGGCGATACTGGCGATGAACGGGATGCGCCAGCCGCCGGCCAGCAGGAACTCGTTGCCGTTCATGGTCAGCAGGTACACGGTCAGCGACGACAGCAGCAGGCCCAGGTTCAGCCCCAGCGCCGGCCAGGCGCCCTGGCTGCCGCGCTTGCCTTCGCTGGCGTGCTCGTAGGAAGTCACTGCCGCGCCGGACAATTCGGCGCCGGCGCCCAGGCCCTGGATGATGCGGATGATCACCAGCAGGATCGGCGCCCAGATGCCGATGGTGGCGTAGCCGGGGATCAGGCCGATCAGCATGGTGCACAGACCCATCATGCAGAAGGTGATCACCAGCACGTGCTTGCGCCCGAAGCGATCGCCCAGGTAGCCGAACAGCACGCCGCCGAAGGGTCGGGCGATGAAGCCGATGGCGAAGGTGGAGAACGCCAGCAGCGAGGCCACCGCCGGGTTGCTCGGGTCAAAGAAGATCTTCGAGAAGACGATCGCCGCCATGGTGGCGTAGAGGTAGAAGTCGTACCACTCCAGCATCGAGCCGAAGATGGTCGCCGCCGCCACCTTGCGCAGGCGCTTGCGTTGCTGTTCGGGGGTTTCGCTCGCGGCCAGGGCCGTCTCGTGTACCGACATTGGGGTTTTCCTTGTTGTCTTTGTAATTGTGGATGCAGCGGGTGGATCAGCGGGCCTGGAGAATCTTCTCGGCGATCATCTGGCCGATGGGGATCGCCGAGGTGGCGGCGGGCGATGGCGCATTGCACACATGCACCATGCGCGGGGTCTCGGCGAACAGGAAGTCGTGCACCAGGGTGCCGTCGCGCATCACCGCCTGGGCACGGATGCCGGCCTCATAGGGCAGCAGGTCCTCGACTTCGAGAGACGGGCAATACTTGCGGCACTGTTCCAGGTAGCCGCGCTTGAACAGCGAGTTCTTCATCTCGGTGGTGCCGGAACCGAGGTTGTTCCAGATGGTTTTCCAGAAACCCGGGAAGCGCGCGTACTCGGTGACATCGCGCCAGTTCACCGAGAACTTGCGGTAGTTTTCCCGGCCGAAGCCGAGCACCGCGTTGGGGCCGACGGTGACGCTGCCGTCGATCATCCGCGTCAGGTGCACGCCGAGGAACGGCAGCTCCGGGTCGGGGATCGGGTAGATCAGGTGGTTGACGATCTGGTTCTTGCTCGCCGGCAGGCGGTAGTACTCGCCGCGGAAAGGGATGATCTGGTGGTCGATCTTCACCCCTGCCAGACGCGCCAGGCGGTCGGACTGCAGGCCGGCGCAGGCCACCAGCTGACGGGCGCGCCAGGCGTTGCCGTCGGCACTGATCGCGACGTGGTCGGCATGCTCCTGGATGGCGCGCACGGTGGTGGACAGGCGCAGTTCGCCACCGGCCTGGCGGATCACCTTGGCCATGGCGTCGCACACCTGCTGGTAGTCGACGATGCCGGTGGCATCGAGGAACAGCGCGCCCTTGCCGACGATGTTCGGCTCCCGCTCGCGCAGGGCGCCGGCATCCAGGCGCTCGACCTTCAGGCCGTTCTGCTGGGAGCGTTCGTACAGCGCCTGCATGCGCTGCACCTCCAGGTCGTTGGAGGCCACCAGCAGCTTGCCGCAGACCTCGAAGGCAATGCCGTGCGCGCTGCAGAAATCCTTGGTGGCCTGGGCGCCGCGCTTGCACAGGTCGGCCTTGAGGCTGCCGGGCGCGTAGTAGATGCCGGCATGGATCACGCCGCTGTTGTGGCCGGTCTGGTGGCGGCCGAGGCTGGCCTCCTTTTCCAGAATCAGCAGCGAAGCGCCGGGGCGTCGTTCAAGCAGGGCCATCGCGGTGGCGAGGCCGACGATGCCGCCGCCGATGATGCAGTAGTCGTAGGTCATGCAGGGTACCTTGGTATTCTTGTCGGTGAATCTGCTTATCAGGTTGTCAGACTAAGTAGTGCGTGTGAAAGCCTCGCCAGGCCGCGATGGGGTTCTCCGGGGTCAGTCGAGGTCGGGAAGGTCGAGTTTCAGGCGCTTGGCCGAGGCGCGCAGGTGGGCTTCGGCGC
The DNA here is from genome assembly GCF_016861355.2 of Pseudomonas sp. RtIB026. Lineage (NCBI taxonomy): Bacteria > Pseudomonadati > Pseudomonadota > Gammaproteobacteria > Pseudomonadales > Pseudomonadaceae > Pseudomonas > Pseudomonas sp. RtIB026. The sequence goes on from NZ_AP023348.2 coordinate 2,502,367, forward strand.
AGCCGGCCGCCGCCTGGCGGTCGCCGTCGGCGATGGCCTGGTACAGCGCCCGGTGCTCGCGCAGGGCATCGGCCGAACCGCCCACTGCCGGGGTGGCGGAGTTTTCCCAGGCGGTGCGGCGGGCGGCGGCCAACTGGCCGCCGAGGAAATCGTGGAAAGCGACGAAGTAGTCGTTCTTGCTGGCTTCGGCGATGGCGCGGTGAAAGGCCACATCGGCGGCCGAGGCCGTGGCGAAGTCGCTGCGCGGGTCTTCCATGGTGCCCAGGGCGGCGGCCATGCGCGCGAGGTCGTCGGCGTCGCGGCGGCGGGCGGCGATGGCGGCGGCCTGGGTCTCGATCCACAGGCGCATCTCGAACATCTGCACCAGGTCCGGCTTGCGCCCCTGGCTGCCGGGGAAACGGAACACCGTGCCGCTGGGCGTCTGCGAGATGTACGAGCCGAGCCCGCGGCGGGCGATCAGCACCCCGTCGGCCTTGAGCTGCGCCACGGCCTCGCGCACCACCGAGCGGCTGACATTGAGCTGTTCAGCCAGTTGCTGTTCGGTGGGCAGGCGCGATTCGGCGGCCAGGCGGCCGGAATCGATCTCGGCGCGGATGGCGCTGACGACCCGTTCGACGAGGGTGTCGGGGCGCTGGAGCTCTAGCATGGACATGGAAGTTCTTATTGGTCAGGTTGTCAGACAATGCCTGTGTCGATAGTGGCCTGTCAATGTCCTGGAAGCTTGCGCGCTACCTGTAGGAGCGGCCTTGTGCCGCGAAAGGGCCGCATAGCGGCCCCGGCTATATCAGCGTGATGCACCAATAAGGGGGCGCTTCGCACCCCTTTCGCGGCACAAGGCCGCTCCTACACGGGTGATGTAACTGCTTAGATTTCGGACACGAACGTTCCGGTCCCGTCGAGGATATTGCGCAAGGTCAGCGCTACTTCCTCCAGGTCGGTCCCGGCGCTGGTCAGGATGATCTCCAGCGTTTCATCCCCCTTCAACGCATCACGATCCCCAGCCGCCACCTCGATCAACAGCCGCTGCGCGCTCAGGGTCACCTTCAGCCCGTCCAGGGTCGACGGCTCGTCATCCAGGGTCAGGTCGACGGTGTCCTCGTCCGGATAACGGGTCAGCAGGAACATCTGGCCCTTGTCGCTGTGGCAGCACAGGGTCGCCATGTTGTCTTCCTCGTCGTCGCAGGGAGTGGCGAAGAGCAGGGCGGTTTTCAGTTGCATGGGCGGCTCGGGTCAATGGCAAGGGAAAGGAATTCTGACAGCCTTGGCGGCCGTGATAAACGTAAAGTTACCGCGCATTGACCGAAATTGTCGCAGCGCTGCAAGCCGCAGTGACCGTTCAGTCGTTAAGCTCCCCAGTCGGTGGACATGACGCTCGTGTCCAACGCCTGGTTTTACCGTCCGGCTTGCCGCGGGTTGGCTATCGTTGATCCGTACCCGGCGGACGTACGCGACGCTTCACCTATAACAAAGCCCAAGCGGAGTACCACAGATGGCGTTTTTCACCGCAGCCAGCAAAGCCGACTTCCAGCATCAACTGCAGGTGGCCCTGGCGCAGCACATCAGCGAACAGTCCCTGCCACAAGTGGCGCTGTTCGCCGAGCAGTTCTTCGGCATCATCTCTCTGGACGAACTCACACAGCGCAGGCTGTCGGACCTGGCCGGCTGCACGCTGTCCGCCTGGCGCATCATCGAGCGCTTCGACCCCGAACACCCGCAGGTGCGGGTCTACAACCCCGATTACGAACGCCACGGCTGGCAATCGACCCACACCGTGGTCGAGGTGCTGCACCACGACCTGCCGTTCCTGGTCGACTCGGTACGCACCGAGCTCAACCGCCGCGGCTACAGCATCCACACCCTGCAGACCACCGTGCTCAGCGTGCGCCGCGGCGCCAAGGGCGAGCTGGTCGAACTGCTGCCCAAGGGCACCCAGGGCGAGGGCGTCAGCCATGAGTCGCTGATGTACCTGGAAATCGACCGCTGCGCCAATGCCGCCGAGCTCAACACCCTGAGCATGGAGCTGGAGCAGGTACTGGCCGAAGTGCGCGGCGTGGTCGCCGACTTCGAGCCGATGAAAGCCAAGATCCGCGAGCTGCTGGAACTGGTGGAGCAGAACGCCTTCGGCCCGGCGCAGAACGACAAGGCCGAGGTGAAGAGCTTCCTGTCGTGGCTGCTGGACAACCATTTCACCTTCCTCGGCTATGAGGAATTCACTGTCGAGTCCGATGCCGACGGCGGCCATCTGGTCTACGACGAGGCCTCGTTCCTGGGCCTGGCCCGCCTGCTGCGCGCAGGCCTGGGCGCCGACGACCTGCGCATCGAGGACTACGCCGTCGCCTACCTGCGCGAGCCGCGCCTGCTGTCGTTCGCCAAGGCCTCGCAGCCGAGCCGCGTGCACCGCCCGGCGTACCCGGACTACGTGTCGATCCGCCAGATCGACCAGGATGGCAAGGTCATCAAGGAATGCCGCTTCATGGGCCTGTACACCTCGTCGGTGTACGGCGAGAGCGTGCATACCATCCCGTACATCCGTGGCAAGGTCGCCGAAGTCGAACGCCGTTCCAACTTCGACCCCAAAGCCCACCTGGGCAAGGAGCTGGCCCAGGTCCTCGAGGTACTGCCGCGCGACGACCTGTTCCAGACCCCGGTCGACGAACTGCTCAGTACCGTCATGTCGATCGTGCAGATCCAGGAGCGCAACAAGATCCGCGTGTTCCTGCGCAAGGACCCGTACGGCCGCTTCTGCTACTGCCTGGCCTATGTGCCACGCGAGATCTACTCCACCGAGGTGCGGCAGAAGATCCAGCAGGTGCTGATGGAGCGTCTGAAGGCCACCGACTGCGAGTTCTGGACCTTCTTCTCCGAATCGGTGTTGGCCCGCGTGCAGCTGATCCTGCGGGTGGACCCGAAGAACCGCATCGACATCGACCCGCAGCAGCTGGAAAACGAAGTGATCCAGGCTTGCCGTTCGTGGCAGGACGACTTCTCGGCGCTGGTGGTGGAGAACTTCGGCGAGGCCCATGGCACCAACATCCTGGCCGACTTCCCGAAAGGCTTCCCGGCCGGTTACCGCGAGCGCTTCGCCGCGCACTCGGCGGTGGTCGACATGCAGCATGTGCTGAACCTGTCGGAAGCCAAGCCGCTGGCCATGAGCTTCTACCAGCCGCTGACCCAGTTGGGCGAGCGCCAGCTGCACTGCAAGCTGTACCACGCCGATACGCCGCTGGCGCTGTCGGACGTGCTGCCGATCCTGGAAAACCTCGGCCTGCGCGTGCTCGGCGAGTTCCCGTACCGCCTGCGCCACGCCAGCGGCCGCGAGTTCTGGATCCACGACTTCGCCTTCACCTACAGCGAAGGCCTCAACCTTGATATCCAGCAGCTCAACGACACCTTCCAGGATGCCTTCGTCCATATCGTCAAGGGCGACGCCGAGAACGACGCCTTCAACCGCCTGGTGCTGACCGCCGGCCTGCCGTGGCGCGACGTGGCGCTGCTGCGCGCCTACGCCCGCTACCTCAAGCAGATCCGCCTGGGCTTCGACCTGGGCTACATCGCCAGTACCCTGAACAACCACACCGACATCGCCCGCGAGCTGACCCGGTTGTTCAAGACCCGCTTCTACCTGGCGCGCAAGCTGACCCAGGAAGATCTGGACGACAAGCAGCTGCGCCTGGAGCAGGCGATCCTCAGCGCCCTGGACGAGGTCCAGGTGCTCAACGAGGACCGCATCCTGCGCCGCTACCTGGACCTGATCAAGGCCACCCTGCGCACCAACTTCTACCAGCCGGACGCCAACGGCCAGAACAAGTCGTACTTCAGCTTCAAGTTCAATCCCAAGCTGATCCCCGAACTGCCGAAACCGGTGCCGAAGTTCGAGATCTTCGTCTATTCGCCACGGGTCGAGGGCGTGCACCTGCGCTTCGGCAACGTCGCCCGCGGCGGCCTGCGCTGGTCGGACCGCGAAGAGGACTTCCGCACCGAAGTGCTCGGCCTGGTCAAGGCCCAACAGGTGAAGAACTCGGTGATCGTGCCGGTGGGCGCCAAGGGCGGCTTCCTGCCGCGCCGCCTGCCGCTGGGCGGCAGCCGTGACGAGATCGCCGCCGAAGGCGTGGCGTGCTACCACATCTTCATCTCCGGCCTGCTCGACATCACCGACAACCTCAAGGATGGTGGCGTGGTGCCGCCGGCCAACGTGGTGCGCCACGATGACGACGACCCGTACTTGGTGGTGGCGGCCGACAAGGGCACCGCGACCTTCTCCGACATCGCCAACGGCATCGCCATCGACTACGGCTTCTGGCTGGGCGACGCCTTTGCCTCCGGCGGCTCGGCCGGCTACGACCACAAGAAGATGGGCATCACCGCCCGTGGCGCCTGGGTCGGCGTGCAGCGTCACTTCCGCGAGCGCGGCATCAACGTGCAGGAAGATCCGATCACCGTGGTCGGGGTCGGCGACATGGCCGGCGACGTGTTCGGCAACGGCTTGCTGATGTCCGACAAGCTACAACTGGTGGCAGCGTTCAACCACCTGCACATCTTCATCGACCCGAATCCGGACCCGGCCACCAGCTTCGTCGAGCGCAAGCGCCTGTTCGACCTGCCGCGCTCGGCCTGGAGTGACTACGACACCGGCATCATGTCCGAAGGCGGCGGGATCTTCCCGCGCAGCGCCAAGAGCATCGCCATCAGCCCGCAGATGAAGGAACGCTTCGCCATCGAAGCGGATCGCCTGACCCCGACCGAACTGCTGCACGCGTTGCTGCAGGCGCCGGTGGACCTGTTGTGGAACGGTGGTATCGGCACCTACGTCAAGGCCAGCAGCGAAAGCCACGCCGATGTCGGCGACAAGGCCAACGACGCCCTGCGCGTCAACGGCAACGAGCTGCGCTGCAAGGTGGTGGGCGAGGGCGGCAACCTGGGCATGACCCAGCTCGGCCGGGTCGAGTTCGGCCTCAACGGCGGCGCCACCAACACCGACTTCATCGACAACGCCGGCGGCGTGGACTGCTCCGACCACGAGGTCAACATCAAGATCCTGCTCAACGAAGTGGTGCAGGGTGGCGACATGACCGAGAAGCAGCGCAACCAGCTGCTGGGCAGCATGACCGACGAAGTCGCAGGCCTGGTGCTGGGCAACAACTACAAGCAGACCCAGGCGCTGTCGCTGGCCGCCCGCCGCGCCCGCGAGCGGATCGCCGAGTACAAGCGCCTGATGGCCGACCTCGAGTCTCGTGGCAAGCTGGACCGCGCCATCGAGTTCCTGCCCACCGAGGAGCAGCTGGCCGAGCGCCTGGCCGCCGGCCAGGGCCTGACCCGCGCCGAGCTGTCGGTGCTGATCTCGTACAGCAAGATCGACCTCAAGGAGCAACTGCTCAAGTCGCTGGTGCCGGACGACGACTACCTGACCCGCGACATGGAGACGGCCTTCCCGCCGTCGCTGGTGAGCAAGTTCGCTGACTCGATGCGCCGTCACCGCCTCAAGCGCGAGATCGTCAGCACCCAGATCGCCAACGACCTGGTCAACAACATGGGCATCACCTTCGTCCAGCGTCTGAAGGAGTCCACCGGCATGAGCCCGGCCAACGTCGCCGGCGCCTATGTGATCGTGCGTGACATCTTCCACCTGCCGCACTGGTTCCGCCAGATCGAGGCCCTGGACTATCAGGTCCCAGCCGAGATCCAGCTGACCCTGATGGACGAGCTGATGCGCCTGGGCCGTCGTGCCACCCGCTGGTTCCTGCGCAGCCGCCGTAACGAGCAGGATGCGGGCCGCGACGTCGCCCACTTCGGGCCGGTGCTCGCGCAATTGGGGCTCAAGCTCGACGAACTGCTGGAAGGCCCGACCCGCGAGCGCTGGATGGTCCGCTACCAGGGCTTCGTCGAGGCCGGTGTGCCGGAGTTGCTGGCACGCATGGTGGCCGGCACCACCCACCTGTACACCCTGTTGCCGATCATCGAGGCCTCGGACGTCACCGGTCACGATCCGGCGCAGGTGGCCAAGGCGTTCTTCGCCGTGGGCAGCTCGCTGGACCTGACCTGGTACCTGCAGGAGATCAGCAACCTGCCGGTGGAGAACAACTGGCAGGCCCTGGCCCGCGAGGCGTTCCGCGACGACATCGACCTGCAGCAGCGGGCGATCACCATCTCCGTGCTGCAGATGGCCGACGCGCCGCAGGACATGGATGCCCGGGTGGCGTTGTGGTGCGAGCAGCACCGGGTGATGGTCGAGCGCTGGCGCGCCATGCTCGACGACCTGCGCAACGCCACCGGCACCGACTATGCGATGTACGCGGTGGCCAACCGCGAGCTGGTCGACCTGGCGATGAGCGGGCAGGCGGCGGTGATTCCGTCCTGAGCCTGGCGTTGAGGTAAAAGAAAGCCCCGGCAGTGATGCCGGGGCTTTTCTTTGGGCCTTCTGTCAGCAGGTCTGGCCCTTTCGCGGGTAAACCCGCTCCCACAGGGACCTCACTGCCTCAAGCCCTGTGATATCCCTGTGGGAGCGGGTTTACCCGCGAAGAGGCCGGTTCAGGCTTACTTGAACCGCCGCTCCACGCCTTTTTCCACCAGGATCTTCGCCGAGATCTCCTCCACCGAGAAATGCGTGGAGTTGATGTTGGGAATGTTCTCCCGACGGAACAGGTTCTCCACTTCGCGTACCTCGAACTCACACTGGGCAAAGCTCGAGTAGCGGCTGTTGGGCTTGCGCTCGTGGCGGATGGCGGTCAGGCGGTCGGGGTCGATGGTCAGGCCGAACAGCTTGCTGTGGTGCTTCTTCAGCACCGCCGGCAGTTGCAGGCGCTCCATGTCGTCCTCGGTCAGCGGGTAGTTGGCGGCGCGGATGCCGAACTGCATGGCCATGTACAGGCAGGTCGGGGTCTTGCCGCAGCGCGACACGCCGACCAGGATCAGGTCGGCCTTGTCGTAGTAGTGGGTGCGCGCGCCGTCATCGTTGTCCAGGGCGAAGTTGACCGCCTCGATGCGCTCCATGTAGTTGGAATTGCCGCCGATCGAGTGGGATTTGCCCACGGAATACGACGAATGGGCGGTCAATTCCTGCTCGAGCGGGGATAAAAACGTCGAGAAGATGTCGATCATGAAGCCATTGGACGTGGCCATGACCTCACGGATGTCCTGGTTGACGATGGTGTCGAAAATGATCGGACGCACTCCGTCGCGCTCGGCCGCGGCGTTGATCTGCTGGACCATGGCCCGGGCCTTGTCCAGCGTATCGATGTAGGGGCGCGTGAATTTATTGAACGGAATGCTCTCGAATTGTGCGAGCAGGCTCTGGCCCAGCGTTTCTGCAGTGATGCCGGTACCGTCGGAGATGAAGAACGCGGTTCGTTTCATTTGCACCTGGGGGCCTTAAGCTGCCGAAGATTTCTGGATATGATAGGTTCGGTTTGCCGAACGCGGTTGCTCGGCATTCTCACTTATTTTCCAGGTCCAGGCCACAAGCGTCCGGCCCAGTCAGTCAGGCAGGCGGGCGCCCTTGAGCTTTTCCAATACAGTTAGTGGAGAGATCACCTTGGTAGAGTACGTAGTTTCCCTCGATAAGCTCGGCGTCCATGATGTGGAGCATGTGGGGGGCAAGAACGCATCCCTGGGCGAGATGATCAGTAACCTCGCAGGTGCCGGTGTCTCGGTGCCGGGCGGCTTTGCCACTACGGCTCAGGCGTACCGCGATTTTCTCGAGCAAAGTGGCCTGAACGAGCGCATCCACGCGGCGCTCGATGCGCTGGACGTCGATGACGTCAACGCCCTGGCCAAGACCGGCGCGCAGATCCGCCAGTGGGTGATGGAAGCCGATTTCCCGGCGCGTCTGGACGCAGAAATCCGTACGGCCTTCGCCGAGATGGCCGGCGGCAACGACAACATGGCCGTGGCCGTGCGTTCCTCGGCCACCGCCGAGGACCTGCCGGATGCCTCCTTCGCCGGCCAGCAGGAGACCTTCCTCAACATCCGCGGCGTCGACAACGTGATCCGCGCGGCCAAGGAAGTGTTCGCCTCGCTGTTCAACGACCGCGCCATTTCCTACCGCGTGCACCAGGGCTTCGACCACAAGCTGGTGGCCCTGTCCGCGGGCGTGCAGCGCATGGTCCGCTCCGAGACCGGCACCGCCGGCGTGATGTTCACCCTCGACACCGAGTCGGGCTTCCGCGACGTGGTGTTCATCACCGGCGCCTACGGCCTGGGCGAAACCGTGGTACAGGGTGCGGTCAACCCGGACGAATTCTACGTGCACAAGCAGACCCTGCAGGCCGGCCGTCCGGCGATCCTGCGCCGCAACCTGGGCAGCAAGGCAATCAAGATGGTCTATGGCGACGAAGCCAAGGCCGGGCGCTCGGTCAAGACCGTCGAGGTCGAGCGTGCCGAGCGCGCGCGCTTCTGCCTGAGCGACGCCGAGGTCAACGAACTGGCCAAGCAGGCGATGATCATCGAGCAGCACTACCAGCGCCCGATGGACATCGAGTGGGCCAAGGACGGTGACGACGGCAAGCTGTACATCGTCCAGGCCCGCCCCGAGACTGTGAAGAGCCGTTCCAGCGCCAATGTCATGGAGCGCTACCTGCTGAAAGAGAAGGGCACCGTGCTGGTCGAGGGGCGCGCCATCGGCCAGCGCATCGGCGCCGGCAAGGTCCGCGTGATCAACGATGTCTCGGAAATGGACAAGGTCCAGCCGGGCGACGTGCTGGTTTCGGACATGACCGACCCGGACTGGGAACCGGTGATGAAGCGCGCCAGCGCCATCGTCACCAACCGCGGCGGGCGTACCTGCCACGCGGCGATCATCGCCCGTGAACTGGGCATTCCGGCCGTTGTCGGCTGCGGCAACGCCACCCAGGTCCTGAAAGACGGCCAGGGCGTCACCGTGTCCTGCGCCGAAGGCGACACCGGCTTCATCTTCGAAGGCGAGCTGGGCTTCGACGTCAAGCAGAACTCGGTCGATGCCATGCCGGAACTGCCGTTCAAGATCATGATGAACGTCGGCAACCCGGACCGCGCCTTCGACTTCGCCCAGCTGCCCAACGCCGGTGTCGGCCTTGCGCGCCTGGAGTTCATCATCAACCGCATGATCGGCGTGCACCCCAAGGCGCTGCTCAACTACGCCGGCCTGCCGCCGGAGCTGAAGGAAAGCGTCGACAAGCGCATCGCCGGCTACGACGACCCGGTTGGCTTCTATGTCGAGAAGCTGGTCGAGGGCATCAGCACCCTGGCCGCGGCCTTCTACCCGAAAAAGGTCATCGTGCGCCTGTCGGACTTCAAGTCCAACGAGTACGCCAACCTGATCGGCGGCAAACTCTACGAGCCGGAAGAAGAAAACCCGATGCTGGGCTTCCGCGGCGCCTCGCGCTACATCAGCGAGTCGTTCCGTGACTGCTTCGAGCTCGAGTGCCGTGCGCTGAAGCGCGTGCGCAACGAGATGGGCCTGACCAACGTCGAGATCATGGTGCCGTTCGTGCGCACCCTGGGCGAAGCCAGCCAGGTCGTCGACCTGCTCGCCGAGAACGGCCTGGCCCGCGGTGACAACGGCCTGCGCGTGATCATGATGTGCGAGCTGCCGTCCAACGCCATCCTCGCCGAAGAGTTCCTCGAGTACTTCGACGGCTTCTCCATCGGCTCCAACGACCTGACCCAGTTGACCCTGGGCCTGGACCGCGACTCGGGCATCATCGCCCACCTGTTCGATGAACGTAATCCGGCCGTGAAAAAGCTGCTGGCCAACGCCATCGCCGCGTGCAACAAGGCCGGCAAGTACATCGGCATCTGCGGTCAAGGCCCGTCGGACCACCCGGACCTGGCCAAGTGGCTGATGGAGCAGGGCATCGAGAGCGTGTCGCTGAACCCGGACTCGGTGCTCGAGACCTGGTTCTTCCTGGCCGAGGGCCAGGGCGCGGCGTGATGCGCTGAAGGCAACACACTGTGGGAGCGGGCTTGGCCCGCGATAGCGCCAGATGGGACAGCAGTGTCTGCAGGTCTGGTTCAATCGCGGGGCAAGCCCGCTCCCACGTTCATATCCTCAGTTTGTTCGTGAACCCATGCAAAGCAGCTCCACCCAATTTCCCGTCGCGTTGCTCAGTGCCGAGCGCCGCGGCGACCTCAGCGAAGACGTCTACCGGATCAAGGCCGGCAACAGCCCCGATCCGAGCGTCGAGCTGGCCGTCACCCGCCTGGGCCTGGCCGATCAGGACCACGCCCAGGGCGTGCCGGTCATTCTCCTGCACGGCAGTTTCTCCAACCGGCGCTTCTGGTATTCGCCCAAGGGCATCGGCCTGGGCGCCTACCTGGCCCGCGCCGGGTTCGATGTGTGGATCCCGGAGATGCGCGGCCACGGCCTGTCGCCGCGCAACCGCGATTGGCGACAGAACCGTGTGGCCGACTATGCGCGCTACGACCTGCCGGTGATCGGCGCTTTCGTTCGCGAGCAGGCCGGGCAGGCGCCGCACTGGGTCGGCCACTCGCTGGGCGGCACCACCCTGGCGGCGGCGCTGGGCAGCGGTTACCTGGACACCGCGCTGGTGGCCAGCGCGGCACTGTTCGGCACCCAGGTCAGCCGGGTCTACTGGCCGCTGAAAGTGCCGCCGGTGGAGTGGGGCGCGCGCGTGTTGCTCAAGCGCTTCGCGCAGATCTCGGGTTCGCGCCTCAAGCGTGGCCCGGAGGACGAACCCATCGGCCTGGCCCTGGAGAGCCTGCGCTGGAATGGCCTGTTCGGCCGCTTCGGCGACAAGGACAAGGACTGGTGGGCGGGGCTGGCCGAGATCGAGGTGCCGCTGCTGGCGGTGGCCGGGGCCGGTGACTTCCAGGACCCGGTGTGGGCCTGTCGCAAGCTGTTCGAGCAGTTCGGCGGTGACGCCAGGCAGTTCCTGCGGTTGGGGCGCGAGGAGGGCTTCGAGGCCTTCGGGCATGTCGACATGCTGGTCAGCAAGGCGGCGCAAACCCAGGTGTGGCCGCTGGTGGAGCGCTGGCTGAGGGATCCGCAGGTGCCGGTGCATGCCTCGACGGTGGTGATGGAGCCGGTGCCCGCCAGTTGATTCCGCGTGGGGTTCTTCGCGGGTAAACCCGCTCCCACAGGTGAGGTGCGAAACCCTGTGGGAGCGGGTTTACCCGCGAAGAGGCCGGAGCAGACAAAAGCAAACTGACTGCTCGGTCCCGGATGACTGCCGGCCTCCTGCGGTGTAGCCTTGCTCCACATCCGCTTTCGTTGTGACTGACAGGAGTTTCCCATGCAGCATTACGTAACGCCCGACCTGTGCGACGCCTACCCGGACCTGGTCCAGGTGCTCGAACCCATGTTCAGCAACTTCGGCGGCCACGACTCGTTCGGTGGCCAGATCGTCACCATCAAGTGCTTCGAGGACAATTCGCTGGTCAAGGAGCAGGTCGAGCTCGACGGCAAGGGCAAGGTCCTGGTGGTCGACGGCGGCGGCTCGCTGCGCCGCGCGCTGCTGGGCGACATGCTCGCCGAGAAAGCGGCGAAAAATGGCTGGGAAGGCCTGCTGATCTACGGCTGCGTGCGTGACGTGGACGTGCTGGCGCAGACCGATGTCGGCATCCAGGCCCTGGCCAGTCACCCGATGAAGACCGACAAGCGTGGCATCGGCGACCTCAATGTCGCGGTGACCTTCGCTGGCGTGACCTTCCGCCCGGGCGAGTATGTGTATGCCGACAACAACGGCGTGCTGGTCTCGCCGAGCCCGCTGAAGATGCCCGAGTGACGCGCCGTACACCGATGGAGCTTTGATGTTCGAGGAAGACAACGCGCAGTGGGGCCTGGTGCATGCCCTGGTGCTCGATGGCAAGGGTGGCGCGCGCTCGATCGCCCGCACCGAGCTGGACGACCTGCAGCTGCAGCCCCAGGAGAGCCTGTGGCTGCACTGGGACCGCAGTCACCCGCAGACCCGCACCTGGTTGCTCCACGACAGTGGCCTGAGCGAGTTCGCCTGCGAATTGCTGCTGGAGGAGAACACCCGCCCGCGCCTGCTGCCATTGGCCGACGAGCAGATGCTGCTGTTCCTGCGCGGGGTCAACCTCAACCCGGGCGCCGAGCCTGAGGACATGGTCTCGGTGCGTATCTTCGCCGAGGCGCGTCGGGTCATTTCCCTGCGTCTGCGGCCCCTTCGGGCGAGCGACGAGGTCCTGCAGAAACTGGACGAGGGCAGGGGGCCGAAGACCGCCTCCGAACTGCTGTTGCTGATGGGTGAACTGTTGACCGAAAAGGTCCAGGCGCTGGTCAGCGACCTGTCCGAAGCGGTCGATCTGGAAGAAGAAAAGGTAGAATCCGACGAACGGTATTCTCCGGCCCAGGGCAGCCTGCAGCAGATCCGGCGCCGCGCCGCCGGCCTGCGGCGTTTCCTCGCCCCCCAGCGCGACATCTATGCCCAGCTGTCGCGCAGCAAATACAGCTGGTTCGCCGATGCCGACGCCGACTACTGGAACGAGTTGAACAACAGCCTGATCCGCTACCTCGAAGAGCTCGAACTGGCCCGCGAGCGCGCCGCGCTGGTGCTGGAAAGCGAGGACCGGCGGCGCAGCGAGCGGATGAACCGGACCATGTACCGGTTCGGCATCATCACCTGCATTTTCCTGCCCATGAGCTTCATCACCGGGCTGCTGGGCATCAATGTCGGCGGTATTCCGGGCGCGGAAAACCCCTATGGCTTCCTGTTCGCCTGCATGGTCGTGCTGGGGCTGGCAGCAGGGCAGTGGTGGTTGTTCCGGCGGTTGCGGTGGGTGTGATGTATCTTGTCGCGGGGCAAGCCCGCTCCCACGCTCTCAGCGTGGTTCCGTGGGAGCGGGCTTGCCCCGCGATGGGCTCGCACACTCATTTTGAAACACTCGTCCCACATCCCTGTGTGACCCATTGCTCGGCGCCCTCGTCTTTGACTGACATTGCGCGAGGTGCCCATGCACGATCCGTTTGAAGAATCCCTGCGCGACCTGCTCAAGGCGTCGCCGTCCGGCCAGGACCGCGACGACGCCGCCTGCCTGGGTCGCGTGCTCAAGACCGCCAACCGCCAGGTCGGCGCGGGCGATCTGTTCAGCCTGCTTGGCCGCTGGAGCCAGGCGCTGCTGATCGCCGTGAACAATGGCTCGGCGCATGTCGCGCCGGTCCGTCGCAACTCTACCCGCAAACCTGCCGCCGGCAGCAACGCAGATAAGGCCGATTGAATATGGAACTCGATCTCTGGACCCAGAGCCTGGTCACCGCCATGACTGCCCTTTGGACCAAGGTGGCGAACTTCATCCCCAACCTGTTCGGCGCGCTGGTCGTGGTGCTGCTCGGTTTCGTCGTGGCCAAGCTGCTCGACACCCTGCTGTCCAAGGTGCTGGCCAAGTTCGGCCTGGATCGCCTGATGAGTGGCACCGGGCTGACCAAGATGCTCGCCCGGGTCGGCATCCAGGTGCCGATCTCGACCTTGATCGGCAAGATCGTCTACTGGTTCGTGCTGCTGATCTTCCTGGTCTCGGCCGCGGAATCCCTGGGGCTCGAGCGGGTCTCGGCGACCCTCGACATGCTCGCCCTGTACCTGCCCAAGGTGTTCGGCGCGGCCCTGGTGCTGCTGGCCGGCGTGCTCCTGGCGCAACTGGTCAACGGTCTGGTGCGCGGCGCCGCCGAGGGTATCGGCCTGGAGTACGCCGCCGGCGTCGGGCGCATCGCCCAGGGCCTGGTGATCATCATCAGCATCTCGGTGGCCATCAGCCAGCTCGAGGTCAAGACCGACCTGCTGAACCATGTGATCGTCATCGGGCTGATTACCGTTGGTCTGGCCGTTGCACTGGCGATGGGCCTGGGCAGCCGGGAAATCGCCGGGCAGATCCTGGCCGGCATCTATGTGCGCGAGTTGTATCAAGTCGGCCAGCAGGTGCGTATTGGCGAGGTCGAGGGGCACATCGAGGAAATCGGCACGGTCAAGACGACCCTGCTGACCGATGATGGCGAACTGGTGTCGTTGTCTAATCGCGAGCTGCTCGAGCAGCGCGTGAATAGCCGCTAACCGCACAAAAGCTGTTAATGTATGCCGCCGCAAAAATCGGCCCACGGGGCCGAGCGGCGACATTGACCTGACTGTCGGCCAGATCCGTTTTGAATAAAGTTCATTCGCCGCCCATGCGCTATGACCCCCGCGAGCTCACCGACGAGGAGTTGGTGGCGCGTTCGCATGAGGAGCTGTTTCACGTCACCCGCGCCTACGAGGAACTGATGCGCCGCTACCAGCGCACGCTGTTCAACGTCTGCGCGCGCTACCTGGGGAACGATCGGGATGCCGACGATGTCTGTCAGGAGGTGATGCTCAAGGTGCTGTACGGGTTGAAGAACTTCGAGGGCAAGTCCAAGTTCAAGACCTGGCTCTACAGCATCACCTACAACGAATGCATCACCCAGTACCGCAAGGAGCGCCGCAAGCGCCGGTTGATGGATGCCCTGAGCCTGGACCCTGTCGAAGAGGCGTCCGAGGACAAGGCACCGAAGCCGGAGGAGAAGGGCGGGCTGGACAAATGGCTGGTGCATGTGAACCCGATCGACCGGGAAATCCTGGTGCTGCGATTTGTCGCAGAGCTGGAATTCCAGGAGATCGCGGACATCATGCACATGGGCCTGAGCGCCACGAAAATGCGCTACAAGCGTGCGCTCGACAAGCTTAGAGAGAAATTTGCAGGCCTGGCTGAAACTTAGTGGCCAGCAAATACCTCTAACCAACCGGCAAGTTCTGCTAGACTTGCCGTCGAGTTGTCCCCCGGATGTTGGTGGGACTGCTTAACTATCACCAGATGGGGATTTAACGGATGAAATTGAAAAACACCTTGGGCTTGGCCATTGGCTCGCTCGTGGCCGCTACTTCGTTCGGCGTTCTGGCTCAAGGCCAAGGCGCTGTCGAAATCGAAGGCAACGTCACCAAGCAGTACTACGACAGCGAGCGTAACTTCAAGAACACCGGCACCAACCCTGGTGTCCGCCTCGGTTACTTCCTGACCGACGACGTGTCCCTGGACCTGGGCTACAACGAGACCCACAACGCTCGTGGTGAAGTCTTCAACAAAGACATCAAAGGCTCCAAGACCAAGCTGGACGCCACCTACCACTTCGGTACCGTCGGTGACGCCCTGCGTCCGTACGTTTCCGCTGGTTTCGCTCACGAAAGCCTGGGCCAGGCCACTCGTGGCGGCCGTGACCACTCCACCTTCGCCAACGTTGGCGCTGGCGCCAAGTGGTACATCACCGACATGTTCTTCGCCCGTGCCGGCGTCGAAGCCATGTACAACATCGACAACGGCAACACCGAGTGGGGTCCGACCGTTGGTCTGGGTCTGAACTTCGGTGGCAGCGGTGGCCAGAAAGCCGCTCCTGCGCCAGCTCCAGTTGCCGAAGTCTGCTCCGACAGCGACAACGATGGCGTCTGCGACAACGTCGACAAGTGCCCTGACACCCCAGCCAACGTTACCGTTGACGCTGATGGCTGCCCGGCTGTTGCCGAAGTCGTTCGCGTTGAGCTGGACGTCAAGTTCGACTTCGACAAGTCGGTCGTCAAGCCTAACAGCTACGGCGACATCAAGAACCTGGCTGACTTCATGAAGCAGTACCCACAGACCACCACCACCGTGGAAGGTCACACTGACTCCGTCGGTCCAGACGCTTACAACCAGAAGCTGTCCGAGCGTCGCGCCAGCGCTGTCAAGCAAGTCCTGACCCAGCAGTACGGCATCGAATCGAGCCGTGTTGACTCGGTTGGCTACGGTGAGACCCGTCCGGTCGCCGACAACGCCACCGATGCTGGCCGCGCCGTCAACCGTCGCGTAGAAGCTCAGGTAGAAGCCCAGGCCAAGTAATTGGTTTGACGCTTCACGAAAAACCCGGCCTCGGCCGGGTTTTTCTTTGCCCGAGATTTTTCGAGATACACCTGGTCCCCCTCCTTTGTAGGAGCGGCCTCGTGCCGCGAAAGGGGTGCGCAGCGCCCCCAGGATTTCAGCATCACGCGGATTGCCGGGGCTGCTACGCAGCCCTTTCGCGGCACAAGGCCGCTCCTACACGAACTGTGGTGCGCCTGCGCGCTTAGCGTTTGAGCAACACCAGCAACAACACCAGGTTCAACAGCAGCGACAGCAACCCAATCGTGCGCCACACCTTCAACGGCTCGCGCTCCAGCAGCGGCCGTGGCCGCTCGGCCAGCTCCTGGTGATCTCCCCGTTCCAGCAACAGCAACCACTGCTCGGCGGTCTCGAAGCGCTGCGCCGGGTCTGCCGCCACCGCCTGTAACAGGTTGCGCTGCAACCACTCCGGCAAATCCGGCCGATAACGCGCCGGGTTCACTGGCGTGCCGAAGCGTGGGCGCTGGAACGCTTCGACCTCGCCGTAGGGGTAGTGCCCGGTGAGCAGATGATAAAGCGTCACGCCCACGGCATAGAGGTCCTGGCGCGGTGCGGGGGGCAGGCCGTCGAAGGCTTCAGGGGCGAGGAACGAAGGCGTGCCCGGCAGGGCATGGGGCGGGTCCTCGGAAAGCCCCGGGCAGTATGCCAGCCCGAAGTCCAGCAGACGCAGTTGGCCATCGCTGCCATGGTGCAGGTTGTCCGGCTTGATGTCGCGGTGCAGCAGGTTGCGCCGATGCAGTACGCCCACCGCTTGCAACAGCTGGCGGGCGACCTCCAGCCATTGCGCCAGCGGTAGTGGGGGTTGTCCGGCCAGGGTCGTGCCCGGGTACTCGCGCATCAGGTAGTACAGGTGCTGGCGTTGGCTGGCCGGGTGCA
This sequence comes from Pseudomonas sp. RtIB026, assembly GCF_016861355.2. Classification (NCBI taxonomy): domain Bacteria; kingdom Pseudomonadati; phylum Pseudomonadota; class Gammaproteobacteria; order Pseudomonadales; family Pseudomonadaceae; genus Pseudomonas; species Pseudomonas sp. RtIB026. Next base: position 2,519,110 of record NZ_AP023348.2, read on the forward strand.
CTTCAGGGAAGTGGCGGCCGGCGACCCGGCGCAGGAACCACTCCTCCAGCAGCAGGGCCTGGGCGGCCCCGGGCTCCTGGTCGCGAGACTGCGGCAGGGTCTTTAGCAGCCAGGGCTGGCCGTGCGGGTCGCGGACCCGGTACAGCAGCGATTGCCGGCTCTGGGTCAGCAAGCCGTCGACCTGCCAGCCATCGATCGACTGACCGTCACGCAGCGCGCCTGGCAGCGGCCACTGCTGGAGTTGCGCCAGGGTGTCGCCCAGGTTGCTGGCGCCCAGTTGATCCACTCGCACCAGCAAGGCGCTGGCGTTGTCCTGGCTGCCGCGATGGTGGGCGCTGGCCACCAGGGTGTCGGCGGCCACCTGCAGGTCGGGTTGTTCGCGCAGGATCGACTGGATATGCGCATCGCTCAGGCTGGCCCATATGCCGTCGCTGAGCAGCACGAAGCACTCGCCCTCGCGCAGGTCGCCCTCCAGGTAGTCCACCAGCAGTTGCTGGTCCAGCCCCAGCGCGCGCTTGAGCACATGCTGCATGCCGGGCTGGTCCCAGACATGGTCTTCGCTCAGGCAGTGCAGCTGGTCGGCCTGCCAGCGGTACACCCGACAATCGCCGACATGGGCCAGGGTGAAACGTCGCCCGCGCAGCACCAGGGCGCTGAGGGTGGTCAGCAGCGGCTGGCCATTGCCTTGGGCGCGCAGCCAGCGATTCTGTGCCGTGAGCAGGCGGTCCAGGGCCTGGGCAGCGCTCCAGGTGGCGGGCGTGGCGTAATAGTCCAGGGCCAGGGCCTGCAGGCTGGCGCGCGCCGCCAGGCCGCCATCGGCGCACTGGCTGACGCCGTCTGCCAGCGCGCACAGGTAACCCTTGCTGGCGGCCAGCTCCGGTACGGGTGTTACCAGGCGCAGGGCGTCCTGGTTTTCCGGACGCGGCCCGGTGGCGCTGGCCTGGGCAAAGCTCAGTTGCAGGCTCATGGCGCGGCTTCAGACCCGCGCCGCCGTCACTGCCGCCGAGCCCCAGGTGGTGCGCCAGCGTTGCTTGACCCCGTGCAGACCGAACCAGGCCAGCAGGCCGAGGCTGGCGAACAGCCACAGGCCGAGCTGGTAGTCGCCGGTATGCTGCTTGATGGTGCCCAGGCCTGCGGCAAGCAGGAAGCCGCCGATGCCACCGGCCATGCCGATCAGCCCGGTCATCACACCGATCTCCTGGCGAAAACGCTGTGGCACCAGCTGGAACACTGCGCCATTGCCGGCGCCCAATCCGAGCATGGCGCTGACGAACAGCGCCAGGGCCGTCGCCGCGCTGGGCAGGTTGAAGCCCACTGCGGCGATGCACACGGCGGCCACGCCGTACATCGCCAGCAGGGTGCGGATCCCGCCGAAGCGATCGGCCAGGGCTCCGCCGAGTGGGCGCATCAGGCTGCCAGCGAACACGCAGGCGGCGGTGTAGTAGCCGGCGGTCACCGGGCTCAGCCCGTACTGGTCGCTGAAGTAGCCGGGCAGGGCACTGGCCAGGCCGATGAAGCCGCCGAAGGTCACGCTGTAGAAGAACATGAACCACCAGCTGTCGCGATCTCCCAGGGCCTTCAGGTAGTCGGCCATGGCCTTGGGCCTGGGCCGTTGCGGGGCATTGCGCGCCAGCAGGGCGAACAGCACAAGGGTCAGCAGCAAGGGCAGCACGGCGAAGCCGAACACATTGTTCCAGCCGAAGCCTGCGGCCAGCGCCGGGGCCAGCAGCGCGGCGAACACCGTGCCGGAGTTGCCGGCGCCGGCGATGCCCATGGCCTTGCCCTGGTGCTGGGGTGGATACCACTGCGAGGCCAGGGGCAGGGACACGGCGAACGAGGCCCCAGCGAAGCCGAGGAACACACCCAGCAGCAACGCCTGCTCATAGCTGCGCACCCCCAGGTGCCAGGCGCAGGCCAGGGCGACGATCACGATGACCTGGCCGATCAGCCCGGCGGTCTTGGGTGACAGGCGATCGACCAGCAGGCCCATGGCGAAGCGCAGTACCGCGCCGGCGAGGATCGGCGTGGCCACCATCAGGCCCCGCTGTTGTGCGCTCAGTTGCAGGTCGGCGGCGATCTGCACCGCCAGGGGGCCGAGCAGGTACCAGACCATGAAGCTCAGGTCGAAATACAGGAAGGCGGCGAACAGCGTGGGCACATGCCCGGATTTCCAGAAGCTCGTATTCATCGAACACCTCGTTGGGCGCGGAAACGAAAAGACGCCGCTGCCCGGTCCATGGCTGTGGAGGGGCGAGCGACGTCTTTGTCAGGGTATGGGGGCAACCGCCGTTGGCTACCGGGGTTTTCAGAGCAAGAGGCGGGCCAATATCCAGTCTCGCGCGAACCCTGTAGGAGCGGCCTTGTGCCGCGAAAGGGCCGCAAAGCGGCCCCAGCGATCTTTATGTAAACCCTGAAATCTTGGGGCCGCTGCGCGCCCCTTTCGCGGCACAAGGCCGCTCCTACAGAGGGGCGTAACGTCGGTACGGATGGCGTTACCCCAGCATCTGCGACATGGCAATGATCTGTTCCGCCACCTGGATCAGCTTCTGCTGGCGGCTCATGGCCTGGCGGCGCATCAGGGTGTAGGCCTGTTCCTCGTTGCAGTCCTTCATCTTCATCAGCAGGCCCTTGGCCTGCTCGATGAGCTTGCGCTCGGCCAACTGCTGGTCGCGGGCCAGCAGTTGAGCCTTGAGCGCCTGGTCGCTTTCGAAGCGGGCCATGGCCACATCAAGGATCGGTTGCAGGCGCGTGGTCTGGATACCCTCGACGATGTAGGCGCTGACCCCGGCCTGGATCGCCTGGCGCATCACACCGGGGTCATGCTCGTCGGTGAACAGCACGATGGGACGCGGGCGGTCGCGGCTGACCAGCACCACCTGTTCCATCACGTCCCGGCCTGGTGACTCGGTATCGATCAGCACCACGTCCGGGTGCACCGTTTCGACACACGCGGGCAGGTCGATGCTCAGGCTGCTGGCCTCGATCACCTCGAAGCCGGCCTCGATCAGGGCGGCCTTGAGGCGGCCGACTTTTTTTTCCGTGTCGTCGATCAGCAGGATACGCAACATGGCTGGGCCCTCAGCGATGGGCGCGGGCGTCAGGCGCCGCGTCCAGGGCGTGCAGTGCGAAGCTGCGCGCATAGCCATGGGGGTCGCTGCCGTCCCAGCGGCTGCCGTCGATCAGCAGGCTGCTGCGCATGGGCGGGTCGGCACAAGGTACGCCCAACGCCGTGGCGGCCTCGCGGTACAGCGTCAGCTGCTGCACCTGGCTGGCGACCGCCAGGTAGTCCGGGTCGTCACGCAGCAGGCCCCAGCGGCGGAACTGGGTCATGAACCACATGCCATCGGACAGGTACGGCAGGTTGACCCGACCCTGGTCGAACAGGCGCAGGCCGTGGGGATCGTGCCAGCGATGGCCCAGGCCATCCTGGTAGTCGCCGATCAGGCGCGGCTCGATGCTGCCGACCGGGGAGTCCAGGTAGGCGCTGCCGCTGAGCAGTTGCGCGGTGCCACGGCGATTCTCCTGGCTCTGCTCGATGAAGCGTGCGGCGGCGAGTACCGACTTGATTAGCGCCCGGGTGCTGTTGGGGTACTGTTCGACGAAGCCGCGGGCACTGGCCAGGACCTTTTCCGGATGGTCGGGCCAGATCGACTGGCTGGTGGCCAGGGTGAAGCCCTGCCCCTTGGCGACGGCGTCCGCCGACCAGGGTTCGCCGACACAGAAGCCGTCGATGCGCCCGGCCTGCAGGTGGGCGGCCATCTGCGCAGGGGGCACCACCACGCTGGTCACATCGCGCAGCGGGTGGATACCCTGGCTGGCCAGCCAGTAGTAAAGCCAGAGGGCATGGGTACCGGTCGGAAAGGTCTGGGCGAACGTCAGTTGTGCGCCCTGTTGGTGCACCAGCCGCGCCAGTGCCTCGGGGCTGGTCACGCCCTTGCGCTGCAGCGCGGGGGAGAGATTGATGGCCTGGGCGTTCTGGTTAAGGCCCATGAGCACGGCCAAGGGGCTGGCGGGCACGCCGCCGATGCCCAGGTGCACCGCGTACACCAGGCCATAGAGGCAGTGGGCGGCGTCCAGCTCGCCGCTGACCAGCTTGTCGCGCAGCCCGGCCCAGGACGCCTGGCGGCGCAGGTTGAGGGTCAGGCCGAACTGCTGGGCGAAGCCCTGGGTGGCGGCGACCACCACCGAGGCGCAGTCGGTCAGGGCCATGAAACCGATGTCCAGGCTGGGCTTTTCCGGCGCGTCGCTGCCGTTGACCCAGGCCAGGGGCGTTGTCGGGAGGGCTGTGTTCACGAGAATCCTCAGGCGTTCGCGATTGACTGCATGCAACGGACTTAGCAACCCATGTGCCATTGCCCTGTTGCCCCGGCGGCGCGCTGGCTATAATCGCCCCCTCACACACCGCGAGTCCGCCCACCCATGTATACCCTGGCCCGCCAGTTGCTGTTCAAGCTCTCCCCGGAAACCTCCCACGACCTCTCGCTGGACCTGATCGGCGCCGGTGGCCGTCTCGGGCTCAACGGCCTGCTGTGCAAGCAGCCGGCGGCGTTGCCAGTGACAGTGATGGGCTTGAACTTCGCCAACCCGGTCGGCCTGGCCGCCGGCCTGGACAAGAACGGCGCGGCCATCGATGGCTTTGCCCAACTGGGCTTCGGCTTTGTCGAAATCGGCACCGTGACGCCGCGCCCGCAGCCGGGCAACCCCAAGCCGCGGCTGTTTCGCTTGCCGGAGGCCACGGCCATCATCAACCGCATGGGCTTCAACAACCTGGGCGTCGACCACCTGCTGGCGCGGGTGCGTGCCGCGAAGTACACCGGCGTGTTGGGTATCAACATCGGCAAAAACTTCGACACCCCGGTCGAGCGGGCCCAGGACGACTACCTGATCTGCCTGGAGAAGGTCTACAACGACGCCAGCTACATCACCGTCAACGTCAGCTCGCCGAATACCCCCGGCCTGCGTTCGCTGCAGTTCGGCGATTCGCTCAAGCAACTGCTCGATGCCCTGGCCGAGCGCCGTGAGCAATTGGCGCAGGCAAACGGCAAGCGCGTACCGCTGGCGATCAAGATCGCGCCGGACATGAGTGACGAGGAGACCGCCCTGGTGGCGGCGGCGTTGGTCGAATCGGGGATGGATGCGGTGATCGCCACCAACACCACCCTGGGGCGCGAGGGCGTCGAAGGCCTGCCGTTCGGTGGCGAGGCTGGTGGTTTGTCGGGTGCGCCGGTGCTGGAAAAGAGCACTCACACGGTGAAAGTGCTCGCTGGTGAGCTGGGTGGCAAGCTGCCGATCATTGCGGCGGGCGGGATCACCGAGGGGCGTCATGCGGCCGAGAAGATCGCCGCAGGGGCGAGCCTGGTGCAGATCTATTCGGGCTTCATCTATAAAGGCCCGTCGCTGATTCGTGAAGCAGTGGATGCCATTGCCGCGATGCCGAAAGCATGAAATGAACCGGTAGCCGTGGGGGCGGGCTTGTCCCGCGATGGCGCCAGGACAAGTTGCCTGGGCGGACGCCATCGCGGGGCAAGCCCGCTCCCACGTTGCCCGCCGGATAGGATGAAAAAAAGGGCATAAAAAAGGGCCCCTTCAAAGGGGCCCCTGGGCCGCAGCCCGCCGCCCGGATAGGGCGCGCATGGTGACTCGAATTCAGTGTCCTCGTTCAGCCAAGTGCGTGGTTCTCGTTTCGGGTAGAAATGCCAGCGATGCCGGTCTCTGCATTCCAGTATGCTTCACGGCCGTTGCGCCAACCGTTCATCCAGTTTTGATGGCCAGCTGTACCTTCCTGTTTTGGGCACAGTTCTCGGGATTTACCTTGTATGCCGTAAAGAAAACCGCGTGCTTTTTCTTTCTCCTCGGAACTACGTTTCATTCTTTTTCCACTCATAAGGTATTGCCCTCACTTGTTGACTGAAATGTCCCGTCGGCCTCTCCGAGGCCGGGCAGAATCGTTCTGCCGAAGTGCACCCGCTGCTGGCGTGGCGGGTTGAAAGTGCCGCCCCGTTGCGGTGCGACCTGAGATCAGTTCTAACGAATGCAGGTCACAGTGTGAATGATCGATTTGTCATAAGGACGTAACCTTTCCGAAGGTGAGGGGATAAGTAAATAAATGCGACTCAACCTTGTTTGCCGTTGAGCCCGCTATGATCAGGGTTTACCCAACCTTGACGTCAATTGGCCAGCGTTGCTGGATGATGACAGTAATATTTGGTAATGCGACGAAGGGTCACATCTGAGCCCGACGTCCACGCAATTTTCATACTGCCCGACGATCAAAGCCTCTTTCGCCACCCGGCAAAGGCATGATCGACCGGGCGGCCAGGCCTGGCGAGCGTTTCGTCGGGCCACCCGGACGCCTGCTGGAAAGGCGTGCGGGCTAACAGCGGCAGCCGATGCGTCGGCTCGCCATCTACCTAGCCAAAGGCTCTGGATTGCACATGTCGGACCGTTTCGAACTTTACCTTACCTGCCCCAAGGGTCTTGAAGGCCTGCTCGCCGAGGAAGCCCGTCAACTGGGCCTGAACGAGGTGCGTGAGCACACCTCGGCCATTCGCGGCGACGCCGACATGGAAACCGCCTATCGCCTGTGCCTCTGGTCGCGCCTGGCTAACCGCGTGCTGCTGGTGCTCAAGCGCTTCTCGATGAAGAACGCCGACGACCTGTACGACGGCGTGAATGCCGTCGACTGGGCCGACCACCTGGCGGCTGATGGCACCTTGGCGGTGGAGTTCAGCGGCCATGGCTCAGGCATCGACAACACCCACTTCGGCGCGCTCAAGGTCAAGGATGCGATCGTCGACAAGCTGCGCAACCGCGAAGGCCTGCGCCCGTCGGTGGAGAAGGTCGACCCGGATGTGCGCGTGCACCTGCGCCTGGACCGTGGCGAGGCGATCCTTTCCCTCGACCTGTCCGGCCACAGCCTGCACCAGCGTGGCTATCGCTTGCAGCAGGGTGCTGCGCCCCTGAAGGAGAACCTGGCGGCGGCGGTGCTGATCCGCGCCGGCTGGCCACGTATCGCGGCCGAGGGCGGCGCCCTGGCCGACCCGATGTGCGGCGTGGGCACCTTCCTGGTCGAGGCGGCGATGATCGCCGCCGATATCGCTCCCAACCTCAAGCGCGAGCGCTGGGGCTTCAGCGCCTGGCTCGGCCATGTGCCGGCGCTGTGGCGCAAGGTCCACGACGAGGCCCAGGCCCGTGCTCAAGCCGGCCTGGCCAAGCCGCCGCTGTGGATCCGCGGCTATGAGGCCGACCCACGGTTGATCCAGCCGGGGCGCAACAACGTTGAGCGCGCGGGCCTGGGCGACTGGGTGAAGATCTACCAGGGCGAGGTGGCCAGTTTCGAGCCGCGTCCGGACCAGAACCAGAAAGGCCTGGTGATCAGCAACCCGCCCTACGGCGAGCGCCTGGGCGACGAAGCCAGCCTGCTGTACCTCTACCAGAACCTCGGCGAGCGCCTGCGCCAGGCCTGCATGGGCTGGGAAGCGGCGGTGTTCACCGGCGCGCCGGAGCTGGGCAAGCGCATGGGCATCCGCAGCCACAAGCAATACGCCTTCTGGAACGGCGCGTTGCCGTGCAAGCTGTTGCTGTTCAAGGTCCAGCCCGACCAGTTCGTCACCGGTGATCGTCGTTCGGCCCAGGCCGAGGCGGCTGAGGGCGAGCCTCGTCGCCAGGCCCCGGTGGCCAGCGAGCCGGCGCGCCTGTCGGAAGGCGCGCAGATGTTCGCCAACCGCCTGCAGAAGAACTTCAAGCAGCTGGGCAAGTGGGCCCGCCGCGAGAAGGTCGATTGCTACCGTGTGTACGATGCCGACATGCCCGAGTACGCCCTGGCAGTGGACCTGTACCACGACTGGGTGCACGTGCAGGAGTACGCCGCGCCGCGTTCGATTGATCCGGACAAGGCCCAGGCGCGCCTGCTCGACGCGCTGAGCGCGATTCCCCAGGCCCTGGGCGTCGATCCGCAGCGTGTGGTGCTCAAGCGCCGGGAGCGCCAGAGCGGCACCCGCCAGTACGAGCGCCAGGCCACCGAAGGGCGCTTCCAGGAGGTCAACGAAGGCGGCGTCAAGCTGCTGGTCAACCTCACCGACTACCTGGATACCGGGCTGTTCCTCGATCACCGGCCGATGCGCATGCGCATCCAGCGCGAGGCGGCGGGCAAGCGCGTCCTCAACCTGTTCTGCTACACCGCCACGGCCACCGTGCACGCAGCCAAGGGCGGCGCGCGCAGCACCACCAGCGTGGACCTGTCGAAGACCTACCTGGACTGGGCCCGGCGCAACCTGTCGCTCAACGGTTTCTCCGAGCGCAACCGCCTGGAGCAGGGCGATGTCATGGCCTGGCTGGAGAACGCCCAGGACAGCTACGACCTGATCTTCATCGACCCGCCGACCTTCTCCAACTCCAAGCGCATGGAAGGGGTATTCGACGTGCAGCGCGACCATGTGCAACTGCTCGACCTGGCCATGGCGCGCCTGGCCCCGGGGGGTGTGCTGTACTTCTCCAACAACTTCCGCAAGTTCCAGCTCGACGAGCATTTGGCCGCGCGCTACGTAGTGGAGGAGATCAGTGCCCAGACCCTGGACCCGGACTTCGCCCGCAACAATCGTATCCACCGCGCCTGGCAGCTGCGTCTGCGCTGAGCCGACGAGGTACGTGGCACGCCTGCTGGCCAGTGGCTATAACTCAGGACAGGGCGGGACAATACGCAGGACGCTGACCTTGGTTGGAGTCCTCTATGTCGAACCCGGGCGTACCTGCAAAGCGGCTTGGCCTGCTCGGCGACGAGTTGTCGGCCTGGGGCGTGGCCCTGGCGGCGCTGGTCGCCGGGGCGTTGCTCACGGCCGCCCTGGCGATCGCCACCCAGACCTTCTACCAGCAGCAACTGCGCCAGCGCTTCGAGCTGCTGGCCAGTGAGCGCTACAGCCGCATCGCCGAGCGTTTCGAGGAGCAGGAGCAACGCCTGGATGGCTTGCGCCGGTTCTTCGCCTATTCCACTGAAATCACCCCCCGCGAGTTCGATGGCTACGCACGTCCCTTGCTGCACCGCACCCAGGCTTACTCCTGGGCACCGCGGGTAGCGGCCGCGCAGCGCGAGGACTTCGAGCGGCGCGCCAGTGCCTGGCTGGGCCAGCCCTATCAGATCCGCGACCTGGACGCCCAGGGTGATTGGCAGGCCGCGCCTGCGCGTGATCACTACTATCCGGTGCTGTACACCCAGGCGGCGAGTCGCCAGGCCCAGCCCTACGGCTTCGACCTGGGTGGGCAGCCGCTGCGCGCCGCGACCTTGGCCCGGGCCGCCAGCCCCGGCAGCATGGCGGTGTCGGCGCCGCTGGACATGATCAACGTCGAACCGACTTATACCCGTGGCCTGCTGATAGTCGCCCCGGTGTTCGCCGATGAAGCGTCTGTGGGCGATCCCCTTCGAGGGTACGTCATGGCCTTGCTGAGCCTGCATCAGCTGATCGCCGAGAGCCTGCCGACGGTGGCTGACGACAACCTGGTGGTGCGCATCCTCGACCTGTCCACAGAGGGTGGTCACGAGGTGCTGTTCGACTCAGGGATGCCGCCGGCGCGCATGGGCTTTGCCAGCAGTCACCTGCTGCACCTGGCGGACCACCACTACCAGCTCGACATTCGTCCCAGCCAGGGCTTTCTTGCCGCCAACCGCTCGTCGGCGGTGCCGGTGGTGGCGTTGCTCGGTGGCCTGCTCAGTGTCTTGCTGGCGCTGCTGCTGTACAGCCTGTTCAGCCAGCGCCAGCGTGCCCTGGGCCTGGTGGCCCGGCGTACCGCCGAGCTGCGTATCAGCGAGCAGTCATTGCGCGAGACCCACAACCAGTTGCGCAGCGTGCTTGATGCCGCGACCCAGGTGGCGATCATCGCCACCAGCCTGCGCGGGGTGATCGGCACGTTCAACGCGGGCGCCGAGCGCATGCTGGGCTATTCGGCCGGCGAAGCGCTGGGCCAGCTGCGCCTTGAGGACCTGGTCTTGCCCGAGGAGCTGCGCCAGCGGGCCCATGCCTTGAGCGTGCGCTTCGGGCGCGAGGTTGGCGCGGGCCAGGCGATGTTCGCCGAGACGGTGCAGGAGGGCGGCGCGGAGCCGGCGGACTGGACCCTGGTGCGCAAGGATGGCAGCCACCTGCTGGCCAACATGCTGGTGACGGCGGTGCTGGACGAGCAGGGGTTATGGGTGGGCTATCTGGCGATCTGCATCGATGTCACCGAGCGGCGCCGGGTGCACGAAGCCCTGGCGGCCCGCGACCGGCTGTTGGAAAAACTCAGCGCCGAGGTGCCTGGCGGGATCTACCAGTATCGCCTGGACGCCGATGGTCATTCCTGTTTCCCCTACGCCAGCCAAGGTCTGCACGACATCTACGAGGTGGACCTGGCAGTGCTGCGCGAGGACGCCGCGGCGGTGTTCGAACGTATCCACCCGGACGACCTGGAGCGAGTGCGGCGCTCGGTGCGTTACTCCGCCGAGTACCTGACGCCGTGGCGGGAGGAGTACCGGGTGTGCCTGCCGCGGGCGGGGTTGCGCTGGGTGCGGGGGGAGGCGACGCCGGAGGTCGGCGAGCACGGCAGCACGCTCTGGCATGGTTACCTGACCGATATCTCGGACCTCAAGCGGGTGGAGGAGGAGCTGCGGGCGCTGTCGGTGACCGATGCGCTGACCGGGATCTACAACCGGCGGTATTTCCAGGAGCGGCTGCGCAACGAACTGGATCGGGCGCAGCGGGATGGGTTGGACCTGGCGGTGATCATGCTGGATATCGATCACTTCAAGCGGATCAACGATCAATACGGGCATGCGGTGGGGGATCATGTGCTGCGCAGCCTGTGCCAGCGGATCGGGCAGCGGTTGCGGCGGACCGATGTGTTTTGTCGGTTGGGGGGGGAGGAGTTCATGGTGTTGTGTCCGGGGAGTAATGCCGAGCAGGCGCGGGTGCTGGCGCAGGAGTTGTGGCAGGGGGTTCGGAGTGTGCCGGTCGAGGGGGTGGGGCGGGTGACGGCGAGTTTTGGGGTGGCGGGGTGGCGGGTTGGGGAGGGGGCGGATGCGTTGTTGTTGCGGGCGGATGCTGGGGTTTATGTGGCCAAGCAGGGGGGGAGGGATCGGGTTGAGGGGGAGTTGTCTTGAGTTGAGTTTGGTCTGTTGTTTGGTTGTTTTAGTTGGTGTTGAGAGTTGTATGCGCATTCATTTGTGATGTCGACGCTTATTCACCTTTCCGCCCTTACGGCGGGTAACTTTTTGAAGGATCAAAAAGTCACCAAAAAATCCTCGCTCCATTCATCCGGCCCTGCGCTTCGCTCCGGGTCCCCTCACTCCGGCCTTGCTCCCGGGAGGACCGCGCTGTAGGGCCCATCCTGGGCCCCAGCGCTTGACGGGCATCCATGCCCGTCACCTCCCTCCGCAAGGCCTCCGTTCGGCCTCCTGAAGTCGCGAAGTTACGAGCGGCGCCTGAACTGGCGCAGCTGTCGCTAGCTGAAAACTTAGTTGATCTCTCGATTGTATCGCGGGGCAAGGTGAACTGGCCTAATGATTTTGGACACCTTCATCGGGCGCTATGATGGCGCCCAATTGGAGGCAAAATCAGTGCGTAAATCTTATTCAAGAGAATACAAAGTCCAAGCTGCCGAAATGGTGCTGGACGGTGGGCAGTCAGTTCCTGAGGTCTGTGCCGCCCTTGGGCTGGGCCCTACCGCGCTTCGCCGCTGGGTTGATCAGGTGCGTGAAGAGAGAGCCGGTAAGGTTCCTGCTGGAGCCAAAGCGATCACACCCGAGCAGCAACGAATTGAAGAACTCGAAGCGCTGGTTCGGCAAAAGGATCGGGATATCGAAATCCTAAAAAAGGCCAGTGCTCTCCTGCTTCGGGACTCCAAAGATCGTTCTCGCTGATCAACGAGCTGAGTGAGCAATACCCTGTTGTCGACTGCTGCCGCGTGCTTGGGGTTAAGCGCAGCAGTTTCTATGCGTGGCGCAAACGGCAAGGACGTGAAAACCCGGCCAGAGATGCGCTACGCCTGCTGGTAATCAAGCACTTCAACGCATCGCGAAGTGCTTCTGGCTCGCGAACCCTGGCGCAGGAATTGCGGCACGAAGGCCATGAAATAGGACGATACAAGGTGCGTGCGCTAATGCGTGAAGCTGGCCTGAAGTGCAAACAGCGCAGGCCGCACCGCTATCGGTCATCAGGGGCAGAAGCGTTGATCGCCGAGAATCAGCTGAAGCGCAATTTCAAGGTTTCGGCGATCAATGAGGTTTGGTGTGGCGATGTGACCTATATCCAGGTTGGCAGGCGCTGGCTGTACCTAGCCGCCGTGATTGACCTCTATGCCCGTCGCGTAGTGGGTTGGGCATTCTCGATGATTGCAGATGCCAACTTAGCTTGTAACGCCCTGCGCATGGCCGCTGAATCGCGGGGTAGGCCGGCGGGCGTAATGTTTCATTCAGACCAGGGCTGTCAGTACACCAGCCATAAATTCAGAGCCGCGCTCGATGAGTACAACTTGAACCAGAGCATGAGCCATCGAGGCCAATGCTGGGATAACGCTGCCATGGAGCGATTCTTCGGAGCATTGAAATCAGAATGGGTGCCGGCAGAGGGTTACGAGACCGAAGCGCAGGCACGAGTGGATATCCAGGCTTATCTGATGCGCTACAACCTCAAGCGCCTCCACAGCTACAACGGCTATGAAACGCCAGTAGCCATGGAGGAAAAGCTCAAGGCAGCGGCATGAACCTTAACCGGTGTCCAAAATTACTTGACCAGTTCAAACCCGCTCCCACGCAATAGTCGCCGTTATATATAACCCTGTAGGAGCGGGCTTGTCCCGCGAAAGGGCCGGAACAGCCAATACATAATTAACTGTCAAACAACTAACTTCGCATCTCTCGCTCTCGCTCTCGCTCTTGCTCTTGCTCTTGCTTCTAAGCACGCGATAGTCCAGGCGCCGCCAATTGCGACTTCAGGAGGCCGAGCGGAGTTCTTGCGGAGGGAGGTGACGGCCATGGATGGCCGTCAAGCGCTGCGCCCCAGGATGGGGCGTTCAGCGCGGTCCTCCCGGGAGCAAGAACGGAGCGAGGGAATCCCGCCACGGGCGGGACTGATGAATGGAGCGAGGATTTTTTGGTTCCTTTTTGATCCTTCTGTAGAGACCGGACACATGGTGGACACGTGTACGGAGACATGGTTGACACTTCCTGGCAGCCCCCTTTGCCAGGATTTTCGCCATGCCTTGGAACGTGAGAAACGCCATGAGCCTGAAAGAAGAGTTCGTATCCCTGGCGAGACAACCGGATGCCAATATTCGAGAGTTATGCCGACGTTTCAGCATCAGTCCTCAAACCGGATACAAGTGGCTGCGCCGTTTTGAACAAGGTGGCTCGGCCGCTCTACAGGAACGATCTCGGAGGCCGGCTAGTAGCCCTCGCTTGACCGAGGCTGCGTTGGAAGCAGAAGTCGTTGCACTTCGACAGGAGCACCCGGCCTGGGGCGGACGAACAATCAGCAGCCTGCTGAGCAAGCGTATTGCCCCCAGCACCGTCACCAACGTGTTGCACCGCCATGAACTGATCCAGAGCCCTGAGAAGGCGCGAGAGGCGCGGCTTAGGTTTGAGCACGATGCACCCAACGATCTCTGGCAGATGGACTTCAAAGGGCACTTCGCCCTGCAGCAAGGCCGGTGTCATCCGCTGACCATTCTTGACGACCACTCCCGCTTCAATTTGGCTATTCACGCTTGCGATAACGAGCGAGGAACGACAGTCAAGGAGAAGATGGCTGAGGTCTTCCAGCGCTACGGCCTACCGGTCCGAATCAACGTCGATAATGGTGCTCCCTGGGGCTCACCGCGTAATCCTGGAGAGGTTACAGAACTGAGTATCTGGTTGATTCGACTAGGGATACAGATAAGTTTCAGTCGCCCATATCACCCTCAAACGAATGGCAAAATTGAGCGTTTCCACCGTTCCTTGAAGGCTGAAGTACTCGATGGGCGGCAGTTCTCGACCTTGGCGCAAGCCCAGACGGCGTTTGACCGATGGCGGGAAATTTACAACTTACAGCGCCCTCATCAGGCTTTGGGGTATCAAGTGCCGATGGCCAGATATCACCCCAGCCCGTGGGCCTACCCCAATCAGCTTGAGGAATTTGAATATGGGCCAGACGATACCCTGGCCAAGGTTTATCACAGTCGCTTCCGCTTCCAGAAACGCTATTTCAGCATCGCAAAAGGCTTGGTCGGGCAGACCATAGCGATACGCCCTGGGCGAGACGGTGGGGACATGTTCGATGTCTATTTCTGCCATCAACGCCTGCGCACCATCGACGTGAATAAACCTGATTACGGACCATAATGTGTCAACCATGTCTGCGCACATGTGTCAGCGATGTGTCCGGTCTCTACAAAAAGGAACTCGCCGTAAGGGCGAAAAGGTGACTATGCGTCACCATCGCCAATGAATGCGCTTACATCCATCAAAACCAACACCTTAAAGCCAAGCCCCAACCCCAACCCCACTCAAATCAAGGCATCACCCCAACAGTCCCATTCCCCGCCTTGGGCTGCCGGTAAAGATCCAGCAACACCTGGTCGAGAACCTGCGAAGCCCCCCAAGGCTTGGGATCATTGAGAATGGCCGCCACCGCCCAGGTGTGCCCGTTACTGTCCCGGCTGAACCCGGCAATCGCCCGCACGGTATTCAGGGTCCCGGTCTTGATGTGCCCTTCGCCCGTCATGGCCGTGCGCTTGAGCCGCTTGCGCATGGTGCCGTCCATCCCCACCAGCGGCATCGAGCTGATGAACTCCGCCGCGTAAGGGCTCTTCCAGGCCGCCTGCAACAGCGCCGCCATCTCGCGGGTGCTGACCCGCTCGGCGCGGGACAGCCCCGAGCCGTTCTCCATCACCAGGTGCGGCGAGGTGATGCCTTTCTTCGCCATCCACTGACGCACCACACGCTGGGCGGCACGGGCATCGTCGCCGTCGGCGTCGGTGCGGAACTGCGCGCCAAGGCTCAGGAACAGCTGCTGGGCCATGGTGTTGTTGCTGTACTTGTTGATGTCGCGGATCACTTCCACCAGGTCCGGCGAGAAGGCGCGGGCCAGCAGGCGGGCGCTCTTGGGCACGTTTTCGATGCGATCGCGACCCTGGATGCTGCCGCCCAGCTCGTTCCAGATCGCCCGCACGGCACCGGCCGCGTAGGTCGGGTGGTCCAGCAGCGACAGATAGGTCTGCGAGTTGCAGCCGTCGGCGAGCTGGCCACTGACCGTGACGCTGACACCGTCCGGCTGGACTACCGGGTTGTAGCGCACCTCGCCGGTGCACTGCTTGCCGGCCACGGCCTTGACCTGGTTGTCGATGCGGATGCTGGCGATCGGCGGCTCGACCGAGACGTTGACCTTGCCACCGTCGTTGCGGGCAACGAAGCGCAAAGCCTTGAGGTTGACCAGCAGCGAGTCCGGCTTGACCAGGAACGGCTTGTTCTCGTCGCCGCCGTCGTCATCGAACTGCGGCAAGTTGGGCTGCACAAAATGGCTACGGTCCAGGACCAGGTCGCCGGTCACGGTACGAACGCCATTGGCGCGCAGGTCGCGCATCAGCAGCCAGAGTTTCTCCATGTTCAGCTTGGGGTCGCCGCCACCCTTGAGGTACAGGTTGCCGTTAAGCACGCCGTTGCTCAGGGTGCCGTCGGTGTAGAACTCGGTTTTCCATTGGAAAGTGGGGCCCAGCAGTTCCAGCGCGGCGTAGGTGGTGACCAGCTTCATGGTCGAGGCCGGGTTGACCGACACATCGGCGTTGAACACGGTCGCCGTGCCCGGGCCGTCCAGCGGCAGCATGACCAGCGACAGGGCCGAATCCTGCAGCTTGTTGGTCTTGAGCGCCTGCTGCACCTTAGGTGGCAGGCTGGTGTTGACGGCGGCGGCCTGCACGGACAGCGACAGGGGCAGGAACAGGCCGGCGAGCAGCAGTGGGCGGAGCGTCTTGATCATAAATGGACAAACCCTGCAGGCGAGGGGAAAAGACAACGGGGCTGTAGGAAGTGATGGCCCCAGGACAAAATGTAGTGCGCATTATGCCCCAAGCAGCACGAGCATGGGCCTCATTCGACGGAAAAGCGCCGCTAGGCGCCGGAAACTGGTAAAGTGCCGCGCGTAATTAATTGAGAGGATTGTTTCATGGCTACCAACCGTTCCCGTCGCCTGCGCAAGAAACTGTGCGTGGACGAATTCCAGGAGCTGGGTTTCGAACTGAACCTGGGCTTCAAGGAAGACCTGTCCGATGAAGCCATCGATGCCTTCCTCGACGCCTTCCTGGCTGAAGCCATGGATGCCAACGGCCTGGACTACGTCGGTGGCGACGACTTCGGCCTGGTTTGCAAGGCCACCCGTGGTTCGGTCAACGAAGAACAGCGCGCCGCTGTCGAAGCCTGGCTCAAGGGCCGCAGCGAACTGACCAATATCGAAGTCAGCCCGCTGCTGGACGCCTGGTACCCGGAAAAACCGGTCAACCCGGCTTCCTGATGAATGGCGGCGGTACGCCTTGTACCGCCCTCATCCGACCTCGGCCAGGTGCTCCCGTTGCCTGGCCAGGGCTTTCTCCACGCGGCGCATGTGCCGCGCCAGCGCCTGACGGCGCCGTTTCAGTTCAGCCTGGGGCAAGTCCGTCACCTCCAGCGCCTCGCACGCCTCGATCAACGCCTGAGCATCCAGCATCCGTCCCGCGCTGAGGATCTTGTGTGCCTGTAATGCCAGCTCGCCGCCCTCGCGTTGCGGGTCGATGGCCATCAGCGCCTGCAGGTCCTGGCGCAGGCTCAGCAGCAGGGTGTCGAGGATGCGGTCGCGGTCGGCGAGGTTGTCGCCAACGATCGCCGACAGGCCATCGAGATCGAACCGCACGGCGGGCGTATGGTGCTCGTCTTCCTGGTAGGCAATCCGTGCAAGGGCCTTCAACCGCTGCCCCAGCACCTGCAGGCCGATGGGCTTGAGCAGGCAATCGTCCATGCCTGCATCCAGGCATTGCTGGCGCACCTCGGGCTGGGCGTTGGCGGTGTAGCCGAGGATGGTGCAGCGTGGCCGGTTGCGCAGTTGCTCCTCCATGCGCACGGTCCTGGCCAGTTCGAAGCCATTCATCAGCGGCATGTTGCAGTCGACGATGAGTATATCGAAGCAACCCTCGCGCCACTTGCGCAGCCCTTCGCGTCCATCTTCGGCGCTTTCCTGACCAAGGCCCAGGTAGTTCAGTTGCTGTGCCATCAGCAACAGGTTGGCTGGGTGGTCGTCGATCACCAGGATGCGCAGCTGCTGGTCCGGTTGCGGGATTTCCGTGGGCGATCGGGGCTGGGGCGTGACCGGATCGACGCATTGCAGCGGCATCACCAGACGGACCCGGGTACCGACGCCCTGCAGGCTCTGCAGGGTGAGCTCGCCGCCCATCATCGTGCACAGGTCGCGGCTGATGACCAGCCCTAACCCGGTGCCGGCCCTGGCGCCGTCGCTGTAGGGGTTGGCCTGCACGAAGGGGGAGAACAGGCGTTGCAGGTCTTGCTCGTGGATCCCGATACCGCTGTCGCGCACCTCCAGGTCGAGCGTCGGCATGGCAGGTTCGCCATCGTTGCGCAACCTGGCGGTGATGCGCACTTGCCCCTGTTCGGTGAACTTGATCGCATTGCTCACCAGGTTCGACAGCACCTGCTTGAACCGTAGCGGATCGAGCATGACGTGGCAGCGGGCCTCGGGAGCAATCACCACATCCAGCACCAGGCCCTTGTGCCGGGCCAGGCCGTCGAATACGCGGCCGACCGACTCGACCAGGGCCGCAAGGTCGACTGCTTCGGGGACCAGGGACATCTGTCCGGACTCGATCCGGGCGATATCCAGGATGTCGCCGATCAGCCCCAGCAGGTCACTGGCCGAATGATGAGCGACCTCCAGCGCAGGGCGGTCCAGCTTGCCCTGGTCGGCGCGCTTGAGGGCCAGTTCCAGCATGCCGATGAGGGCGTTCATCGGCGTGCGGATCTCATGGCTGATGGTGGCCAGGAAGGTGCTCTTGGCCCGATTGGCGTCATCGGCCTGTTGCTTGGCCAGGCGCAGGTCCTGGACCAGATTGCGGCGCTCGCTGATATCGATCCAGCCACCGATGATGCCCTGCATCTCGCCCACCGAGTCGCGGTAGGGCAGGATCCAGTGATAGATCGTCAGCTCGCGGTCCCGCAGGCGCAGGGGGCGATCGAGGATCAAGGGTTTGCCCTGGGCCATCACCCGCTGGTAGTCGTCCTGGACCTGGCGGGTATAGTCGCAGTCGCTGAAGGGGGCCTCGTCCAGGCTCTTGCCCAGGACTTCCTCGAGACTGGCGCCGACGGCCTGCAGGTAGCTGTCGTTGCAGCTTTGCAGGCGTCCGTCACGGTCGCGAACATACATCGGATGAGGCGTGCCATTGAGCAGCGCACCCATGAATTCCAGTTGGTCGTTGAGCGCTCGCTCGGCCCGCTGGCGCTGCTTGATCTGACGGCGCAGCCGGGCGTTCCACACCAGTGCGAGGACCAGCAGCACCGCAATGACCCCCGCCACCTGAAGGATCAGCCGGCGGTAGCTGCGCCAGTAGGCGTCGTCACGCAGGCCATGGTCGCGCCAGCGGCTGTTGATCACCCCCAGTTCCTCCGGCGAAATGCTCAACAGCGCCTTGTCGAGGATCGCCGCCAGCTCGCTGGCCCCGGCGGCGGTCGCCATGGCGAAGGCTGCCGGTTCCGTGCCCACCGTGCTGCGGATCACCAGGTTGTTGCTGGTGGCGAGCATGTGGTTGGCGTCGATCAGGGTGGCGATTGCCGCATCCACCGCGCCGCTGCCTAGCAGCACCATGGAGTAGTAGGTGCTTTCGGTGGCGACCTGGTGAATCCGTGGGTGACGTGCCGCGAGCAGGGCGGCCACGCTGCTGTCGCGTGGCACGGCGACGCGCTTGCCCTTGAGTTGCTTGAGGTTGCTGGGCTGGTCGTTGCCGGTGTGGCTGACCAGCACGTAGGCACTTTCGAGGTAGGGCCGGCTGACCTGCAGCGGGCTGCCGCGACGGGCGTCGGTGGAGAGGCTGGCGATGATATCGGCGCGACCGGACTCGAGCTGGTCGACCATGTCGCCATCGCCGCTGGCGCGACGGATCTCGAAGCGCAGGCCGGTGCGCAGGCGGATGAGTTCGAGCAGGTCGGCGACGATGCCACGCAGGCGGTCATTGTTGTCGAAGAAGGTCAGGGGCGCGGCGGTGTCGTTGACCACCACGCGCATGATCGGATGTTCGCTCAGCCACTGTTCCTCGCGCGCCGACAACTGCAGCTTGCGATCGGTCAGCAGGCTACCGCTGCTGGCACTCCAGCGCTTGAAGATATCGTTGCGGGTGGTGTTGGGCTGGGCGTCGAGGGCGGCGTCCACCAGGGACTGGAGGGTGAGTGCGTCCTCGCGCATGGCGAAGCTGAAGCCCACGGCTTCGTGCTTGCCGAAATTGGCCATGCGCAGGTGCGGCAGGTGCCCCTGGCTGATCAGGTAGTGGGTGGAAATGGTATCGCCGATGAACACGTCGGCCTGCTCGAAGGCCACGGCATTCAGCGCCTGGGTGGACGATTCGAAAGTCAGCAGCTCGGCCTTGGGGTAGTTGGCGTGAATCTCCCCGGGCGGCAGGTAGTGATACAGCATGCTCAGGCGCATGCCCGTCAGGCCCGTGTCCAGCGCCCGGGTTTCATCCTCGCGGGTCACCAGCACCGGTTGGTCGATGGCGTAGGGCCGCGACAGCGCCAGGCCCTGGGTCACCGCTTCATAGCCGTTGGCGCTGCCCAGCAGGTCGATATGCCCACTCTTGAGCGCCGCGACCGCCGCCGGCCGGCTGGGAAAGCGCTGCACCCGCACCGGCAGGCCCAGGGCGCTGCCGATCAGTCCGGCGTAGTCGGCCGTCAGCCCCTGGTACTCGCGCCCGCCCGTGGCGATGTCGAACGGCGGGTAGTCAGGGGCCGAGGTGCCCAGCACCAGTTCCCGGCGCTGCGCGAGCCAGTCGCGCTGGGCCGGTGTCAGGCTGGGCTGGACCGATGCCGGCGCTGAACGGCTGAGCAGGGTATAGGTTCGCCCCGTGTCGACGGTCACGCCGGCACCTTGCAGCGGCATGCCCAGGCACAGCAGCGATGTAACGATGCACCTCCACATCATGACCTCAGACCAGCGCGTTGCGTTTGGCGACGTCGATCAATTCCACCAAAGTGCTGGCGCGCAACTTGTGCATGAGACGTTTCTTGTAAGTGCTGACGGTCTTGTTGCTGAGAAACATGCCCTTGGCAATCTCCTTGTTGCTGCGCCCCTGGGCAAAAAGTTGCAGGACCATGAGTTCCCGATCATTGACCTGGCGGAACAGTTCCAGCTCCTGGTTGCTGCCCGTCGGCGGTGGATTGAGCGCCTGGCTGGGGAAATAGTTGTACCCGGACAGCACGGCCTTGATCGCGCTGAGCAGTTCGCTGAGGTCTTCCTGCTTGCACACGTACCCGGCCGCGCCGGAGTGCATGCAGCGCACGGCGAACAGTGCCGGCGATTGGGCTGTGAGCACCAGGACCTTCAGCGGGATGGCCATGGCCTGCAGGCGCGAGAGCATCTCCAGGCCGTCGAGCTTGGGAATGCTGATGTCGAGGATGACCAGGTCCGGCGGGGTCTCGCGGATCAACTGCATGGCGTCCACGCCGTTGTCCGATTCCCCGACCACCTTGTATCCCTGGTTTTCCAGCAACATCCGTATCGCCAAACGTATGACGGGATGGTCATCAACTATAAAGACTGAGTGCATATTCAACATTCCATGCGGCGCGTGAAGGCAGCCGGCACATTAGCTCAGTTGAATGTCGACGGGCAGGGAAGTGGCTGCCAAAACCGGGATATAGGAATTTACTTACAGTGTTGGCGAAACATTGCTACGAGTGATGTAGATATTGACAGGGATTTGTCAGGGTTTGATCGTTTTGGTGGGGTTGCGTAGTGAGCGTGTTTATTGGGAATCAATATTGCGTGGGAAATTTCATGCGTATTAAACGTCAGTCGTTTCAAGGACGTTTGGGCGCGAGGTTATTGATCGGGTGAGGGCCTCCAGGTGTCCGCCGCGATCCATGCAGCGCCTATGAGATCGAGCGCCGCCCGCGCGGCGCATCGCGGCACAAGGCTGCTCACACAGGCATAGCGCGTGGCTTGAGGGCCGCGCGGTCGCTGTGGGAGCGGCTTCAGCCGCGAACACCGGCGCAGCCGGTGCCAGGCACCGCGTCGTCTGCTTCGCGGGTAAACCCGCTCCCACAGGGATCGCGCCAGATTCTAGAAATTGAGCAAGACAGTTGCTCCCACATCTGTTTCGGGCCAATTATTCCTGTGAATGAGACGGCGCCCGCCTTGGTGCATGCCTCAAGTCCTGCGGGGCGGCATTGGTGTCCATGCTGAAATTGCGTCGGGCCAACAAGGCGGACCAGGTAATGGCACAGGATTGACTGGCCCGAAACAGATGTGGGAGCGGCCTTGCGTCGCGATGCGCCGCGCGGGCGGCGCTCGATCTCATAGGCGCCGAAAGCTTCGCGCCGAACACCCCGTCATCCCCTCACTTCGGACTGGACCGCCCGGTCATTTCCAGAGCCATTTCACTGGCGTAGCTGTCGGTCATCCCGGCGATGAAGTCGATCATGCGCAGGAAGGCGTCGTGCAGCGAACCATGCGGGTCGGGGGCGTTGTTGCCGATCAGGTCCAGCACCCGCCGGCTCTTGAACGACGGGGTACGCCCGCCATGCTGTTCCAGCGCCGCGCCACAGAAGGTATTGAGCAGGATCTCCAGGGTCGTGTAGGCGCCGATCTCGTGCAGGGTCTTGCGCTTGTCCTGGAAGATCTTCTTGCGCGCCATGTCCTTGGCCTGCAGTACGCAGCGTTGCGCCGGGCCATGCATGTGCTCGACCAGGTCACCCGCCAGGCTGCCGGCGAGCAGGGCCTGCTGCTGTTCGACGAAGGCCTGGGCGGCGGCATTGGTCAGGTGCTCGATGGCCTTGCCGCGCAGGATCGCCAGCTTGCGCCGACGTGATTCGCCGGGCCCCAGCAGGCGATAGGTTTCCGGCAGGTCATCGCCCACCAGGTCCAGCAGCAGCGCCTCGACCTCGGCGTATTGCAGCAGGTCCATCTCCAGCCCATCCTCGAGGTCGATCAGGGCGTAGCAGATGTCGTCCGCGGCCTCCATCAGGTACACCAGGGGGTGACGGGCCCAGCGCTGGTGCTCCAGCTGCGGCAGGCCGAGCTTGCCGGCGATCTGCTCGAGCAGCCCCAGTTCGCTCTGGTAGCAGCCGAACTTGTGCTTCTTGTAGCCCAGGGCGTCGGCGTGGCGTGCCGCCCATGGGTACTTGAGGTAGGCGCCAAGGGTGGCATAGGTCAGGCGCATGCCGCCGTCGAACTGGTGGTATTCGAGCTGGGTGAGCACGCGAAAGCCCTGGGCATTGCCTTCGAAGTTGAGGAAATCGGTGCGTTGATCGTCGCTCATGTCGTCCAGCCAGCCGCGCCCGGCGGCCTGCTGGAACCAGTGACGGATGGCGTCCTCGCCGGAATGGCCGAACGGCGGGTTGCCGATGTCGTGGGCCAGGCAGGCCGATTGCACGATCATTCCCAGATCGCTGGGTTCGCACCAGTCCGGCAGTTGCTCGCGCAGGGTCTCGCCGACGCGCATGCCCAGCGAGCGGCCGACGCAGCTGACCTCCAGGGAGTGGGTCAGGCGGGTGTGGATATGGTCGTTGCTGGATACGGGGTGCACCTGGGTCTTGCGCCCCAGGCGGCGGAAGGCGCCGGAGAAGATGATGCGGTCGTGATCCTTGTGGAACGGGCTGCGGCCGAGTTCCTCGGGGCTGTAGAGGGCCTTGCCCAGTCGTTCGCGGGTCAGCAGGGTGTGCCAGTCCAAGGCGTGATCTCCCATCGTAGAGTCGGGATAGCTTCCTGCGTCCGGCGCGCCCGCGCAAGCGTCGGACGCGCCTTGGCCTCAGGGGCGGCGGCTGTTGCCGAGGAACAGGCGGATCAGCGGTACCAGGCTGGTGCCCAGGCGCACCAGGCGCGCCAGGTTGCCGCTGCGCACGCCCTTGCCGGTGAGAAAACCCAGGGCGACGACGGCGCCGATACCCCACAGCGAGCCGTGCTTGACGCCCAGGCCCTCGCCGAACGAGCCGCCCATGCCGCGCAGGCGGCGGACCGGTTCGAGCAACTGGCCGGACTCGTGGCGGATTTCCTGGCGGTGCATTTCCATGCGCAGGCGCAGCAGCGCCTTGCGCAGCTCACGGGGGTTACGGGTGTTGGGCAGTTCGGGCAGGCTCATGGCAGCAGGCGCTCCCGATCCTTGGCCAACTCCTCGAGGGTGGCATTGAACGGCGAGGATTCATCGAACACCGCGGCTTTCAGGCGCAGGCCGCAGTACAGCGCGGCGAGTCCGTAGAACACGCACAGGCCGATGATCCCGGCCAGTCGGTAACTGTCCCACAGCAGCACCAGCACCAGGCCCGACAGCGCGGTCAGCAGCAGCAGGGCGAACACCAGGGCCAGACCTGCGAACAACAGCAGACTGAGGGTGCGGGCCTTCTGCTCCTGCAACTCGATGCCGAACAACTCGATATGGCTGTGCAGCAGGCCCAATATGGCCGCGCCCAGGCGCCGACCGGAGGCGCCCGTGCCGATGGCGTCGTTGTCCATGCCGGCTCCTCAGCGCTTGGCCAGCAGGCCGATCAGCAGGCCAACGCCGGCGGCGATGCCGATGGCCTGCCACGGGTTCTCCTGCACGTATTCCTCGGCGCTGCCAAGGGCCGCCTGGCCGCGAGCGCGCACCGAATCCTGGGTCAACTGCAGGGTCTCGCGGGCCTGCACCAGGCGTTCGTGGATCTGCTCGCGCAGTTCGTCGGCCTGGTCGCCGGCCAGGTTGGCGGTGTCGGCGAGCAGCTTCTCGGTATCGCGGACCAGAGCCTGGAAGTCAGCCATCAATATTTCCTGTGCAGTCTTTGCCGATTTGCTGGCCATGGATGGGCCTCTCCCTGTGGATGTGTGCTGGTTATTTCGAGTGATCGGTGGCGCGGAAGGTTCAGCGGGATGTGTTGGTACAGCGCTTGCTAAAAAGCGGTGCGTGTCCGCCGCGGCTTGCGCCGAAACCATGCGCCAGCGTTGCGGATACCGCTAAACCTTAACCCAATCCACGACAAACCCAAGAAAAAACCACGCAGGCGCCGCCCGGCTCACCGAAACGGGGCAGGGGCCTGGCACCGATCCGGTGCATGGATGCCGGTTCTTGAACTGTCCTGGTGCCTTTTTGCAGGTCTGCCACTTCATGGAAAACATGCACAGCGCGATGGACTCCCTGGTCCATGGCTCCAACACCTTGTTCATCCTCATGGGCGCGATCCTGGTCCTGGCCATGCACGCGGGGTTCGCCTTTCTCGAGGTCGGCACGGTGCGGCACAAAAACCAGGTCAACGCCCTGTCGAAGATCCTCAGCGACTTCGCCGTCTCGGCCCTGGTGTATTTTTTCATCGGCTACTGGATCGCTTATGGCGTGAGTTTCCTGCAACCGGCGGCGACGCTGGCCAGCGATCACGGCTATGCGCTGGTCAAGTGTTTCTTCCTGCTGACCTTCGCCGCGGCCATTCCGGCGATCATCTCCGGCGGTATCGCCGAGCGCGCGCGCTTTGCGCCGCAACTGTGCGCGACGGCGTTGATCGTGGCGTTCATCTACCCGTTCTTCGAAGGCGTGGTGTGGAATGGCAACTTTGGCCTGCAGGCCTGGTTGCAGGCGCGTTTCGGCGCGCCGTTCCATGATTTTGCCGGATCCGTGGTGGTACACGCCATGGGCGGCTGGCTGGCGCTGGCGGCGGTGTTGCTGCTCGGCGCGCGCCGTGGCCGCTACCGCGACGGGCGCCTGGTGGCGTTCGCGCCGTCAAGCATTCCGTTCCTGGCGCTGGGCTCGTGGATCCTGATCATCGGCTGGTTCGGCTTCAACGTCATGAGCGCGCAGACCCTGCAGGGGGTGAGCGGGCTGGTGGCGATCAACTCGCTGATGGCCATGGTCGGCGGCACGCTGTCGGCCCTGCTGGCGGGGCGTAACGACCCGGGCTTTCTGCACAACGGCCCGTTGGCCGGCCTGGTGGCGGTGTGCGCGGGCTCCGACCTGATGCACCCGGTGGGCGCGCTGGTCACCGGGCTGGTGGCCGGTGGCCTGTTCGTCTGGTGCTTCACTGCCGCGCAGAACCGCTGGAAGATCGACGACGTGCTGGGGGTATGGCCCTTGCACGGCGTGTGTGGCATCTGGGGCGGCATTGCCTGCGGCGTGTTCGGCCAGGCGGCCCTGGGTGGCCTGGGCGGCGTCAGCCTGGTCAGCCAGCTGCTGGGGAGCCTGGCGGGTGTGCTGGTGGCGTTGGTCGGCGGTTTTGCCGTATATGGCTTGATCAAGGCGCTGCATGGCCTGCGCCTGAGCCACGAGGAGGAGTTCCAGGGCGCGGACCTGGCCGTGCACCGGATCGGCGCCACCAGCCAGGATTGAGCCAGGTCAGGTGCGCGTTGGCGGGGACGGACCTAGAATGAGCATCCATTCATGCGAATTACGGATGTCTGCATGCTCCCTGAAACCCAGTTGTTCGGCACCGTGGGGTGCCACCTGTGTGAAGTGGCCGAGGCCGTGCTGATGCCGTTCGTCGAGCACGGCCTGCTGGTCGAGCTGGTCGATATCGCCGACAGCGAGGCGCTGTTCGAACGCTACGGGCTGAGCATCCCGGTGCTGCGCCGTTGCGATACCGGCGCCGAGCTGGGCTGGCCGTTCGATGCCGAGCAGGTGGTGGCCTTCCTCGGCTGAGTCGCGCATTGACGAGCGGGTGGCTCGCTCCGTATGCTGTATATAAATACAGTATCCGAGGTGAAGCCATGCTCAATGTCGAGCAACTCAAGTACAGCGTCAATCACATGGCTCCCGAGCGTGTGTGCGAGGCCGTGCTGGAATTGCGCCTCGACGGCATCGTCACCGACGAACGCACGCCGTTCGGCAAGGTGCATTTCAACACCTGCTTTGCCGAGATCGAGGCGCTGTTCCAGCGCGCCGGCTTTCACCGTCCGCTGGACGTGGTGGGCTATCAGGGCCTGAGTTACGCCCTCTACGATCCGGGGCGCTGGGACGCGGTGCAGGTGCTGCGCTGGCTCAAGGCGCGCTGCGAGCCGGCCAGCGAGGCTGGTTGAGGGGCAGGGGGTAGGAGATAATGTCCGCCCACGTAGAACCGAGCCCGATGATGACCACGCCTTTCGACCCCGCCCACCAGCAAGCCAGTACCGTATGCCTGCCTCCGGGGCCCTGGGCAAACGTGCTCGACTGCCTGTGCGATCACTTCAAGGGCATCGCGCGTGAGCAGTGGCTTGACCGCTTCGCCCGGGGCCGGGTGCTGAATGCCGACGGCCAGCCCATTGCGGCGGATACGCTCTATCGGCGGGGCATGCGCTTGCACTATTTCCGTGAAGTGCCCAACGAGAAGGTGATCCCGGTGCAGGAAGAGATCCTGCATGTCGACGAGCACCTGGTGGTGGCGGACAAGCCGCACTTCCTACCCGTCACGCCCACCGGCGAGTACGTCGAACAGACGCTGCTGCGCCGGCTCATCCGGCGCCTGGACAACCCGCACCTGGTGCCGCTGCACCGCATCGACCGGCACACCGCCGGGCTGGTGCTGTTTTCCGCCAACCCGCAAAGCCGTGGCGCCTATCAGCGCCTGTTCCCCGAGCGGCGCATCGACAAGCACTACCAGGCCATCGCCGCGGCCATGCCGCAGCATGACTACCCGCTGGTGCACCGCAGCCGTCTGGTGCATGGCGAGCCGTTCTTCCGCATGCATGAAGTGGAAGGGGCCGACAACAGCGAAACCCACGCCTGTGTGCTGGAGAAGAATGGCGAGCTGTGGCGCTATGGCCTGTCACCGGTCACCGGCAAGACCCATCAGTTGCGGGTGCATATGGCGGCGTTGGGCGCGGGGATCTGCAACGATCCTTTTTATCCGCAGCTGGTCAACGAACAGGATGATTACGCGCGGCCACTCAAGCTGCTGGCCCACAGCCTGCGCTTCGAGGATCCGTTGACGGGTGAGGTGCGTTATTTCGAAAGCCGCTTGAAGTTGGATTGGTAAAGGCCAGTCCCACATCTTCGCCCGGCGCTGTCTTGGGCAAATGTCTCAAGCTGGCGCGATCCCTGTGGGAGCGGGCTTGCCCGCGAACCGGCGCAGCCGGTGCCAGGCACCGCGTCGCTTGCACAGGCATGGGGCATGGCTTGAGGCCGGCACCGCCGCTGTAGGCGCCAGCACGGCTGGCGCCTACAGTCTGTCACCGCTGGTCAGCGGTTGAAGCGTTCCACCAGCGAGTACTGGGTACCCGCCGTGCTGGTCAGCTCTTCGCTGAGCAGCGCCGAGCGCTGGGCCTGGCCGGAGGTCTGGTCGGCCAGGTCGGCGATGGTGCTGATGTTGCGGCTGATCTCCTCGGCCACCGCGGACTGCTCCTCGGTGGCGGCGGCGATCTGGGTGGCCATGTCGGTGATATTGGCCACCGCCTCGCTGATACCCACCAGCGCCTGGTCGGCCTCCATCACCCGCTCGACGCCTTCCTGGGCCTGGCGGTGGCCGGTTTCCATGGTCTGCACCGCGTTGTTGGCGGTCTGCTGCAGCTTGGCGATCAGGGTGTGGATCTGCCCGGTGGATTCGGCGGTGCGCTGGGCCAGCTGACGGACCTCGTCGGCCACCACGGCAAAGCCGCGGCCCATCTCGCCGGCACGTGCCGCTTCGATGGCGGCGTTGAGCGCCAGCAGGTTGGTCTGGTCGGCAATGCCCTTGATCACATCGACCACGCCGCCGATCTCGTCGCTGTCCTTGGCCAGCTGGGTGACGGTCAGCCCGGTCTCGCCCACGGCGGCGGACAGCCGCTCGATGGCGTCACGGGTCTCGCCGGCGATGTTGCGGCCCTGGCTGGTCAGGCGATTGGCTTCCTGGGTGGCGTCGGCGGTGCGCTGGACATGGTTGGCCACTTCCTGGGTGGTGGCGGCCATCTGGTTGACGGCGGCGGCGACCTGCTCGGTCTCCACCCGCTGGCGCTCCAGGCCCGAAGAGCTCTGGTGGGCCAAGGCGTCGGACTGGCGGGCCTGGTCGCTGAGCTGCTCGGCGCTGTCCTGCAGGCGGGTCAGGCAGGTCTTCATCCGTGCGTCCTGGCTGAGCATGGCCATTTCCAGGCGCGCCTGGACGCCGCGGCTGTCGGTGTACATCTGCGCGATCAGCGGGTCGGAGGTGGTCTGTTCGGCCAGGCGCAGCAGGCGCTTGAGCCCGCGCTGCTGCCAGCTCAGGCCGAGCAGGCCGAGCGGCACCGACAGGCCGGCGGCCAGGGCGAAGCCCCAGGAATGGCCGAGCCAGTTGCCGATCAGGAAGCCGATCTGGCTGACCAGGATGAACGGCAGCCAGTCCTGCAGCACCGGCAGCCACTTGTCGCGTTTCGGGATGGCCGAGCGGCCCTGGTTGATGCGCTGGTACAGCGCTTCGGCGCGGCGGATCTGCTCGGCGGTGGGCTTGACCCGCACCGACTCGTAGCCGACCACCTGGTTGCTGTCGAAGATCGGCGTGACGTAGGCGTTGACCCAGTAATGGTCGCCCGACTTGCAGCGGTTCTTGACGATGCCCATCCACGGCAGGCCTTGCTTGAGGGTCTGCCACATGTGGGCGAACACGGCCGGTGGCACATCGGGGTGGCGCACCAGGTTGTGCGGCGCGCCCATCAGGTCCTCGCGGGAAAAACCGCTGATCTCGATGAAGGCATCGTTGCAGTAGGTGATCACGCCCTTGGCGTTGGTGGTGGAGATCAACCGCTGCTGGGCAGGGAAAGTCCGTTCTCTCTGGGTAATCGGCTGGTTGTTACGCATTGGCTGTTCAATCCGCAAGGCTTTCGACGGGTATCGGCAAGCCTCTGGTTTTATTGAATGAATATTTAACTGGCTTGATCTGGGGCAAGGTGCCATCAGTGCGGCTGAGCTAATGCAGCCCACCTGATCGCAGCCGTTGCCGCCAATATTGCAGTTTTCTTTATAAATGATGACGATCAGGTCTGATCATGACCGATTGTTCAATTCGGGGCCAGCATCGGGTAGCTGAAAGCGGCGAAGTGCGCCAGGTTGACGCAGGTGTGGCACAGCACCGCCGCCGCCAGCCCGCCATGGCGATAGGCCAGACCATACCCCACCCCGGCCAGGGTGGCCAGGTAGAACCATTGCCAGCCACCGGCCAGGTGGGCGAGGCCGAACAACAGCGCGGCCACCAGCAACGCCAGCCCTTCATGCCTGAACAGACGTTGCAGGCCGCCCTGGATATAGCCACGGAACAACAGTTCTTCGGTCAGGCTCACCAACAGCAGGTTGTTCAGCAGCCACAGCCAGGCCTGGTCGGGCCATTTCGGTGCCCAGGCGACCATGCCCAGTGCCCAGGCGCCGCCCAGGCAGGCGAGCAGGGTCAATGGCAGGGTCAGTGCCAGGCCGGGCAGCAGGCCGCGTGGGCGCAGCATCACCAGCCACGGGCAGGCCAGCAGCAACCACAGACCGATCAGAGGCTTGTCCAGGTTGAGGTACAGGGAGAAGGGCACGGCGCCGTCGCTGAGCACGGCCTTGTCGATCACTTTGGCGCTGTGGAAGCCGGGCAGCCAGTGCAGGGCCAGGGCGAGGGCGAGCAGGATGAACAGCAAGTGGCCGAGGCTTTGTTGCCAGCGTACCGGACGGCGGGCGAGCAGTGCGCTGCACAGCAGGGCGAGCAAGGCGGGCAGGGCGGCGAGGCCGAGGCTGCCGTAGGTCAGGGCGATTGCATAGCCGAGGGCGAGCAGGAGCAGGGCGATCCAGTGGGGAAGAGGCATGACATTTCCTTAGTGCCGGTGAATCCGAGGAGGGTAGGACTTACCCCATGGCCTTCAGGACACTTGGATGTTTACGCGCTTGGGCGGGTAATGCCGGGACCACTTTGCGGTCCTTTCGCGGCACAAGGCCGCTCCTACAAGAGATCGCGTTCCCCTGTAGGAGCGGCCTTGTGCCGCGAAAGGGCTGCGAAGCCAACTATCGCCTGCTTTGCTCCGCGATCAATTGCCGCAGCACATAATGCAGGATCCCCCCTGACTTGAAGTACTCCACCTCATTGAGGGTATCGATCCGGCACAGCACTTCGATCTGCTCCTGGCGCCCGTCCTCGCGGGTGATGCGCACCTTCAGGCTCATGCCCGGGCGGATCTGCGCCCCGCCAAGGCCCAGCACATCGATGCGTTCCTTGCCGGTCAGTCCGAGGCGCTTGCGGTCGTCGCCGGCCTTGAACTGCAGCGGCAGCACGCCCATGCCCACCAGGTTTGAGCGGTGGATGCGCTCGAAACTCTCCGCCAGCACCGCCTTGACCCCCAGCAGGTTGGTGCCCTTGGCCGCCCAGTCGCGGCTGGAGCCGGTGCCGTATTCCTGCCCGGCGATCACCACCAGTGGCGTGCCGTCCTGCTGGTAGCGCATGGCGGCATCGTAGATCGACAGTTTTTCGCCCGTGGGTACGTACAGGGTGTTGCCGCCTTCCTCGCCACCGAGCATCTCGTTGCGGATGCGAATGTTGGCGAAGGTGCCGCGCATCATCACCTCATGGTTGCCGCGCCGTGAACCGTAGGAGTTGAAGTCCCGTGGTTCCACGCCCTTGCCGCGCAGGTAGCGGCCGGCCGGGCTGTCGGCCTTGATGTTGCCGGCCGGGGAGATATGGTCGGTGGTCACCGAGTCGCCGAGCAGGGCGAGGATGCGCGCGCCGTGGATATCGCCGATTTCCGGCAGTGGACCACCGATGTCGTCGAAGAACGGCGGGTGCTGGATATAGGTGGAATCGTCCTGCCAGACATAGGTGGCCGCCAGGGGCACCTCGATGGCCTGCCACTGGGCGTCGCCGGCGAACACTTCGGCGTACTCCTTGTGGAACATGCGTGTGTCGACCTTGCGCACGGCCTCGGCGATTTCCTGCTGGCTTGGCCAGATATCGCGCAGGTACACGGGCTTGCCGTCCTTGCCGGTACCCAGGGCGTCCTTGGTCAGGTCCAGCCGCACGCTGCCGGCCAGGGCATAGGCCACTACCAGCGGCGGCGAGGCCAGCCAGTTGGTCTTGACCAGCGGGTGCACCCGGCCTTCGAAGTTGCGGTTGCCCGACAGCACCGAAGCGACGGTGAGGTCGGCGCTGCCGATGGCTTTCTCGATCGCCTCGTCCAGGGGGCCGGAGTTGCCGATGCAGGTGGTGCAGCCATAGCCAACCAGGTCGAAGCCAAGCTGGTCGAGGTAAGGTGTCAGGCCCGCGGCCTTGTAGTAGTCGGTGACCACCTTGGAACCTGGCGCCAGTGAGCTCTTGACCCAGGGTTTGCGGGTCAGGCCCTTCTCCACGGCTTTTTTCGCCACCAACCCGGCCGCCATCATCACGCTTGGGTTCGAGGTATTGGTGCAGGAGGTGATGGCGGCGATCACCACGGCGCCGTCGCGCAGGGTGTGAGTCTGGTTTTCGTGGGTGTAGTCGATCTCGCCGGCCTGGTCGGCATTGCCCACCGCCACACCGCCGCCGCCCTCGCTTTCCAGGCGGCCGACCTCTTTGGCCAGTGGCTTGGGCTGCAGCTCGATGAAGTGGTCGAAGGCCTGGGCGACCTGGCCCAGGGCGACCCGGTCCTGCGGGCGCTTGGGCCCGGCGAGGCTGGCTTCGACGTCGTTCATGTCCAGCGCCAGGGTATCGCTGAACAGCGGCTCCTGGCCCGGCAGGCGCCACAGGCCCTGGGCCTTGCTGTAGGCCTCGACCAGTTGCACGGCCTCCTCGGGGCGACCGGACAGGCGCAGGTAGTCCAGGGTTACCTGGTCCACCGGGAAGAAGCCGCAGGTGGCGCCGTACTCGGGAGCCATGTTGGCGATGGTGGCGCGGTCGGCCAGCGGCAGGTCGGCCAGG
Organism: Pseudomonas sp. RtIB026; assembly: GCF_016861355.2. NCBI lineage: Bacteria > Pseudomonadati > Pseudomonadota > Gammaproteobacteria > Pseudomonadales > Pseudomonadaceae > Pseudomonas > Pseudomonas sp. RtIB026. The sequence continues at coordinate 2,551,085 of NZ_AP023348.2, forward strand.
CCGTCACCATAGAACTCGACGAACTTGCCCACCACGCCCTTCTTGCGCAGCATCTGCGTCACCGTCAGCACCAGGTCGGTGGCGGTGATGCCCTCGCGCAGCTTGCCGGTGAGCTTGAAGCCGATCACCTCGGGGATCAGCATCGACACCGGCTGGCCGAGCATTGCCGCCTCGGCTTCGATGCCGCCCACGCCCCAGCCGAGCACGCCCAGGCCGTTGATCATGGTGGTGTGCGAGTCGGTGCCGACCAGGGTGTCGGGGAAGGCGTAGGTGCGGCCGTCCGCTTCACGGGTCCATACTGTGCGGCCCAGGTACTCGAGGTTGACCTGGTGGCAGATGCCGGTGCCCGGCGGTACCACGCGGAAGTTGTCGAAGGCGCTCTGGCCCCAGCGCAGGAAGGCGTAGCGCTCGCCGTTGCGTTGCATCTCGATGTCGACGTTCTGGGCGAAGGCATTGGGGCTGGCGTAGCGGTCGACCATTACCGAGTGGTCGATCACCAGGTCCACCGGCGACAACGGGTTGATCCGCTGCGGGTCGCCGCCGGCCTTGGCCATCGCAGCGCGCATGGCGGCCAGGTCGACCACCGCCGGTACGCCGGTGAAGTCCTGCATCAGCACCCGCGCCGGGCGGTACTGGATCTCGCGATCAGAGCGACGCTCCTGCAGCCACTGGGCCAGGGCGCGCAGGTCGTCGCCGGTGACGGTCTTGCCGTCTTCCCAGCGCAGCAGGTTTTCCAGCAGCACCTTCAGCGACATGGGCAGGCGTTGCAGGTCGCCGAGCTGGCGCGCGGCGTCGGGCAGGCTGAAATAGTGGTAGGCGCGGTCGGCCACCTGGAGGGTCTTGAGGGTTTTCAGGCTATCGAGCGAGGGCATTTACAACTCCTTGTGCTCCGGTGCCCGGCGACTGCGGGTCGCTCGCCGGTGTCACCGCTCTGGACCGGTCCGCACGGCACGGACCTGGCTGAACAGTCAGGTTAGACCGGTTTGTCCGCCCTGACCCTTTTCTGGACCGATGGGGCGTGTCGTCGGTTCCGATCTTCCTTTATCATTCGCCGCCCTGGCGCCGTCTGCGCCAGTGATGTGGAGTGAGAAATGAATACCCTGTTCATGCATTGCCGGCCCGGCTTCGAGGGCGAGGTCTGCGCCGAAATCAGCGAACACGCCGCCCACCTGGGCGTGGCCGGCTATGCCAAGGGCAAGCCGCAGAGTGCCTGTGCCGAGTTCGTCTGCAGCGAGGCGGACGGTGCCCAACGCATGATGCAGACGCTGCGCTTTTCGCAGCTGATCTTCCCGCGCCAGTGGGCCCGCGGCGCCTACGTCGAGCTGCCGGAGACCGACCGCATCAGCGTGCTGCTCGAGCACCTTGCCGCGCTGCCGGTGTGCGGCAGCCTTTGGCTGGAAGTGCTCGACAGCAACGACGGCAAGGAACTGTCGACCTTCTGCCGCAAGTTCGAAGTACCGCTGCGCAAGGCCCTGGAAAAGGCCGGACGGCTGGTGGACGACGCCCGGCGGCCGCGCCTGCTGCTGACCTTCATCAGTGGCCGGCGGGTGTTCCTGGGGCTGGCCGAGGCCGACAACTCGGCGCTGTGGCCGATGGGCATCCCGCGCCTGAAGTTCCCCCGCGAAGCCCCCAGCCGCTCGACCCTCAAGCTCGAGGAGGCGTGGCACCAGTTCATTCCCCGCGAGCAGTGGGACCAGCGCCTGAACGACGACATGACCGGCGTCGACCTGGGCGCCGCCCCCGGCGGCTGGACCTACCAGCTGGTCAAGCGCGGCATGCTGGTGACCGCCATCGACAACGGGCCGATGGCCGAAAGCCTGATGGACACTGGCCTGGTCACCCACCTGATGGCTGACGGCTTCACCTGGAAACCCCGCCAGACCGTGGACTGGATGGTCTGCGACATCGTCGAGAAGCCGGCGCGCACCGCCTCGCTGATCGAGACCTGGCTGGGCGAAGGACTGTGCCGCGAGGCAGTGGTCAACCTGAAGCTGCCGATGAAGCAGCGCCATGCCGAGGTGCGCAAGCTGCTCGAGCGCATCGAGGCCGGGTTCAAGGCGCGCAAGGTGAAGGTGTCGATCGCCTGCAAGCAGCTGTATCACGACCGCGAGGAAGTGACCTGCCACCTGCGCCGGTTGGACCTGAAACCGCGTTAAACGGGTTTGCCCGGCCACTGTAGGAGCGGCCTTGTGCCGCGAAAGGGCCGCAAAGCGGCCCCAGGATTTCAGCGTGAAAGCAGAAATTGCCGGGGCTGCTCTGCAGCCCTTTCGCGGCACAAGGCCGCTCCTACAGGGGGCTGCGGTTCTCAGCCCCTTGGAGCACCTCGACCGATGCGCCACAATGACGATCATTTTGCGGAGCCTTTCATGACCGATTTCACCCACGACGCGATCCTCGACGCCACCGGCCTGAACTGCCCGGAGCCGGTGATGATGCTGCACAAGCACGTGCGCGAGCTGGCCGGCGGCGGCGTGCTCAAGGTGATCGCCACCGACCCGTCGACCCGTCGCGACATTCCCAAGTTCTGCATCTTCCTCGGCCACGAGTTGCTCGGCCAGCAGGAAGAGGCCGGCACCTACCTGTACTGGATCCGCAAGAAGGCCGACTGAGCCGGCTGCGAGCGCGCTACACTGCGCTCCCCTGACAGGAGAGCACCATGCTGATAGTTGCCGACGAGAATATCCCGCTGCTCGATGCCTTCTTCGCCGGTTTCGGCGAGATCCGCCGCTACCCCGGCCGGGCCATCGACGCCGCCTGCGTCAAGGACGCCGACGTGCTGCTGGTGCGCTCGGTGACCCGCGTCGACCGGCAACTGCTCGAAGGCAGCCGGGTGCGCTTTGTCGGCACCTGCACCATCGGCACCGATCACCTCGACCTCGACTATTTCGCCCAGGCCGGTATCCACTGGAGCAGCGCGCCGGGCTGCAACGCCCGTGGCGTGGTGGACTACGTGCTGGGCAGCCTGCTGACCCTGGCCGAACTCGACGGCGTTGACCTGGCCAAGCGCGTCTATGGCGTGGTCGGCGCCGGCGAGGTCGGCGGGCGCCTGGTGCGGGTGCTGCATGGCCTGGGCTGGAAGGTGCTGGTGTGCGACCCGGTGCGACAGGCCAGCGAGGGCGGCGACTTTGTCGACCTTCAGACGATCCTCGAGCAGTGCGACGTGATCAGCCTGCACACGCCGCTGCAACGCGGCGGCGATCACCCGACCTGGCACCTGCTCGACCAGCCGCGCCTGGCCCGCTTGCGTGCCGGCGCCTGGCTGATCAACGCCAGCCGCGGCCCGGTGGTGGACAACGCGGCCCTGCGCGAACTGCTGCTGGATCGCGAGGATCTGCACGCGGTGCTTGATGTGTGGGAGGGCGAGCCGCAGGTGGACCTGCAACTGGCCGACCTGTGCACCCTGGCCACGCCGCATATCGCCGGCTACAGCCTGGACGGCAAGCAGCGGGGCACGGCGCAGATCTACCAGGCCTTCTGCCGCTGGCGAGGGGAGCCCGAGCAGGTGCGCCTGGCCGACCTGTTGCCGGCGCCGGGTCTGGCGCAGATCGAGTTTGACCCGAGCGCGGATCCGGCGTGGGCATTGGCCACCCTGTGCCGGGCGGTCTACGACCCACGTCGCGACGATGCGGATTTTCGTCGCAGCCTGAGCGAAGAGCCGGCCGAACAGCGTGCAGCGTTCGACCTGCTGCGCAAGCACTACCCGGTAAGGCGCGAGATCGAGGGGCTGGCGGTACGTGTCCGTGGAGAGGCGCCGCAGCTGGTTCAACTGGTCAGCGCACTGGGGGCGGTGCTGGCCTGACGGCCAGCCAATAAAAACCCGGCGCAAGCGCCGGGTTGCACGCAATTCGGGGGTCAGGCCTTGCCGACTTTCTTGACCCGGCTGTCTTCCAGGTCCTTGCAGGCCTTCTGGATCATCTGCTCGGTGATCGGGACCTCGCGGCCCTGGGCATCGATGATCGAGCCGCAGACCTGAGGTTGCGGACGGTTCTGGTTCTTGGGCGTATCGGTGTGCTGCAAGCTCATATCCTGTCTCCTCTTTCAGGTTCAAGCTCAAGGTAGTGCTTCGCCGTGACTGGTCTGTGACAGTTTCTTCGGCGTCATGCCGGAACAGTCCAACAGAAAGCGCGACAAAGCTCCAGACACAGGTTAGAACGAATGAGCATAGTCACTGTTGTTCTGTTCGATCATGGGACGGCGACGGATTCCCAGGCGTTGCATGGGGCCGACGAGTGGTAGTCTTGGTCTAATCCGTGCAAAGAACGACTTTCGCCATGCCCGAGCCAATCTCTCCCCGCCAGCGCCGCGCCCTGCACCTGGGCTGGCATTTCGTGCGCCCCTATCGCCGCCAGGCGCTACTGGCCTTGCTGGCGCTGGTGGTCACCGCCGCCATCACCCTGTCCATGGGGCAGGGCATCCGCCTGTTGGTCGACCAGGGGTTCATGACCGGTTCGGCGCACCAGCTCAACCAGACCATTGGCCTGTTCCTGCTGCTGGTGATGGCGCTGGCGGTGGGGACCTTCGCCCGTTTCTACCTGGTGTCGTGGATCGGCGAGCGTTGCGTGGCCGATATCCGCCGGGCGGTGTTCGACCACCTGATCGGCCTGCACCCGGGTTTTTTCGAGGACAACCGCAGCTCGGAAATCCAGTCGCGGCTGACCGCCGACACCACCTTGCTGCAGTCGGTGATCGGTTCGTCGCTGTCGATGTTCCTGCGCAACGCGCTGATGGTGCTGGGCGGGGTGATCCTGCTGTTCGTCACCAACCCCAAGCTGACCAGCATCGTGGTGCTGGCCTTGCCCCTGGTGCTGGCGCCGATCCTGCTGTTCGGGCGGCGCGTGCGCAGCCTGTCGCGGCAGAGCCAGGACCGGGTGGCCGACGTGGGCAGCTATGTCGCCGAGACCCTCGGTCAGATCAAGACGGTGCAGGCCTACAACCATCAAGGGCATGACCAGGCGCGCTTCGCCGAGACCGTGGAGGCGGCGTTCGGCGTGGCGCGCCGGCGCATCGCCCAGCGTGCCTGGCTGATCACCCTGGTGATCGTGCTGGTGCTCGGGGCGGTAGGGGTGATGCTCTGGGTCGGCGGCATGGACGTGATCGCCGGACGCATCTCCGGCGGCGAGCTGGCCGCCTTCGTGTTCTACAGCCTGATCGTCGGCAGCGCCTTCGGCACCCTGAGCGAGGTGATCGGCGAACTGCAGCGTGCCGCCGGTGCCGCCGAGCGCATCGCCGAGCTGCTGGCGGCGCAGACGGCTATCCTGGCGCCGGCACGACCGCAGGGGCTGGCGCAGGGCCGTGCCACGGGTGACATCCAGCTGTGCGACGTGCGCTTCGCCTACCCGTCACGCCCCACTGCCGCTGCCATCGATGGCCTGAGCCTGCACATCCGCCCGGGCGAGACCGTGGCCCTGGTCGGGCCGTCGGGGGCCGGCAAGTCGACCCTGTTCGACCTGCTGCTGCGCTTCTACGACCCGCAGGGCGGCGCGATTCTGCTCGACGACCAACCGATCACCGGGCTGGAGCCGGCCGAGCTGCGTCGCCAGTTCGCCCTGGTGGCCCAGCAGCCGGCGCTGTTCCGTGGCACGGTCGAGGCCAACATCCGCTACGGTCGGCCCGAGGCCAGTCTGGCCGAGGTCGAGGCGGCGGCGCGCGGCGCCCATGCCCATGAGTTCATCGCCCAGTTGCCCCAGGGCTACCAGACGCTCCTGGGTGAAGGCGGCGTGGGTTTGTCCGGCGGCCAGCGCCAGCGCCTGGCGATCGCCCGGGCGTTGCTGGTGGATGCGCCGATCCTGCTGCTGGACGAGGCCACCAGCGCCCTGGACGCGCAGAGCGAGCACCTGATCCAGCAGGCGTTGCCGCAGTTGATGGCCGGGCGCACCACGCTGGTCATCGCCCACCGCCTGGCGACGGTGCAGCATGCCGACCGCATCGCGGTGATCGACAAAGGCCGACTGGCGGCAGTTGGCAGCCATCGACAATTGATCGAGCAAAGCCCACTCTACGCACGCTTGGCTGCGCTGCAGTTCAACCCGGCCTGAGCGGCCGTGGCTGTCGCTGTTTTGTAACAATTCTGTAGCAATTGCCTGAGACTATCTGCCTCGGTTGTTGCGCAGGTGCTCGCCCTGGCTGTCATCGCCCGATGGCGGCGTTTTCGGGCCAGCGAACGAGGACAAGGATGCCTCCGTCGGCGGTGCCGTCGCGCGCCGTTTTCCCTCTTCCTTGTTCCGAGATCCGCAATCTTGCGTAAATCCCTCAGAGTGCAAATTCTCTCCCTGCTCGGTGGCAGCCTGGTGGCGATCCTGCTGATCGCCCTGGTGTGCTTCCAGTTCCTGTCGTCCAGCGTGCGCGGCTATGCCGAGCTGGTGGACGGGCCGTTGCGTGCCTCGCAACTGATCGACGAAGCCAACCTGCAGTTCAAGATCCAGGTGCAGGAGTGGAAGAACGTGCTGCTGCGCGGTCGCCAGCCGGCGGAGCTGGACAAGTACTGGCAGCAGTTCCAGAGCCGCGAGCAGCAGGTGCAGCAGTTGCTGGGGCAATTGATCGACAGCAGTGAGCCGGCGCTCAAGGCGCGCCTGGAGCAGCTCAAGGCCAGCCACCGGCAGCTGGGCTCGGCCTATGAGCAGGGACGCCAGGCGTTCCTGGCCGCCGGCGGCGACCCGGTGGCGGGCGACCTGGCGGTCAAGGGCGTGGACCGGGCCACCAGCGACCAGATGAGCGCGCTGGTGGAGCAGTTGCGCGCCGACGCCCACGGGCGTGCCGGCGCCATCAGCGCCAGCGCCGAGCGCACGGTGTGGCTGGGCGTGCTGGTGATGCTGGGCTCGGCCGTGCTGGTCGGGCTGTTCAGCCTGTGGCTGGTCAATCGCAGCCTGGTCGAGCCGATTCGCCAGCTGATCGACTATGTCGCCCAGCTCAGCCAGGGGCGTTTCGCCGCCCGTGTCGACAGCCGCCGCGAGGATGAACTGGGGCGCCTGGCGCTGGCCGCCAACACCCTGCGCGACTTCCTCGCTGACACCGTCGGCCGCCTCAAGGACAACGCCGAGGAGCTGGAAAGTGCCAGCGGCCGGCTGCGCAGCATCGCCGGCGACATGGCCCATGGCACCCACGACCAGTTCCAGCGCACCGACCAGGTCGCCACGGCCATGCACGAGATGTCGGCCACCGCCCAGGAAGTGGCGCGCCACGCCGCCGACGCCGCCCGCGCCGCGGACGAGGCCGACCACAGTGCCCAGGCCGGCGAGCAGGTCATGCAGCGGACCATCGATACCATTGCCGTGGTCAACCGCGAGATCGCCGGTACCGCGGCGGTGATCCGTCACCTGGAGCACGACAGCACGCGCATCGGCAAGGTGCTCGAAGTGATTCGCGGCATCGCCGAGCAGACCAACCTGCTGGCGCTCAACGCCGCCATCGAGGCCGCCCGTGCCGGCGAGGCCGGGCGTGGTTTTGCGGTGGTGGCCGACGAAGTGCGCAGCCTGGCCCAGCGCACTGCGGCGTCGATCGCCGAGATCCACCAGATCATCGAGGCGGTGCAATCGGGCGCGGTGGAGGCAGTCAAGGCCATCGAGAGCGGCCAGCAGCGCAGCGAGGAGGGCGCCGAGCAGGTGCAGCAGGCCGGGCAAATGCTGCAGCGCATCACCACGGCAGTGGAGGCGATCCGCGATATGAACCGGCAGATCGCCACCGCCGCCGAGGAACAGACCAGTGTCGCCGAGGACATCTCGCGCAACCTGGTCGAGATCACCCGCATCGCCACCGCCAACCAGGAGGCCGTGCAGCACACCGAGCAAGCCGGGCAGCGCCTGCATGGGTTGTCGGGCCAGTTGGGCGAAGTCACTTCCCGCCTCACTGCCTGACAAGCCTGCACGATCCCTGTGTAGGAGCGGCCTTGTGCCGCGAACGGGCCGCAAAGCGGCCCCGGCTATTTTCGCCATGGCGCTGATATCCTGGGGCTGCTGCGCAACCCTTTCGCGGCACGAGGCCGCTCCTACAGGCGTTCGGGGGAAAACCGCCATTCCTCAGGCAAAGTACCCATCCATTTGGCGGATTGCCGCCAACCCGCCCTGCCAAGCCCACTGCGCCATTGGCCCAGGCCAACCTGGCACACTCCCTGCTTTACGGCGCTCCGGGCCACGGCCCGAGGCGATCGTGCCCCGATTTCGCAAGACTCCTGCTGACCAGAACAACAACATCCGGGCGTGCACGCCGGGGGCAACGACTGCCAGTCCTTCACTTCAATTGGATTGAGCTAATGAAAAAAATCCTGCTGACGCTCCTGTGCCTGAGCGTCATCGGCTGCTCCAAGCCCGCGGAGCCACAGAAGTCCGTCGATGTCCTGCTGATCGGCGGCGGCATCATGAGTGCGAGCCTGGGGACCTACCTCACCGAGCTGGAACCGAACTGGAAGGTCGACGTCTACGAGCGCATGGACCAGGTCGCCGAGGAAAGTTCCAACGCCTGGAACAACGCCGGCACCGGCCACTCGGCGTTCTGCGAGCTGAACTACACCAGCGTCGGCAAGGACGGCAGCATCGACATCAGCAAGGCGGTCAACGTCAACGAGCAGTTCGAGGTGTCCAAGCAGTTCTGGGCCTACCAGGTCGAGCAGGGCGTGCTGAGCAACCCGCGTTCGTTCATCAACAATGTGCCGCACATGAGCTTCGTCTGGGGTGACGACAACGTCGCCTTCCTGCACAAGCGCGTCGAGGCCCTGCAACACAGCTCGCTGTTCCGTGGCATGGAGATCACCGAGGACCACGAGCAGATCCGCAAGTGGGTGCCGCTGGTAATGGAAGGCCGTGATCCCGGGCAGAAAGTGGCCGCGACCCGCATGGCCATCGGCACCGACGTGAACTTCGGCGAGATCACCCGCCAGCTGTTCGCCTCCATGACCCGCAATCCCAATGTGCAGCTGCACCTGAGCCATGAAGTGCGCGACATCGTGCGCAACGACGATGGCAGCTGGAACGTGGTAGTGGCCGACCTGGCCAACGGCGGCAAGGCGTCTTCGGTCAAGGCCAGGTTCGTCTTCATCGGTGCCGGTGGCGGCGCGCTAAAGCTGCTGCAGAAGTCCGGTATTGCGGAAGCTGAAGGCTATGCAGGCTTCCCGGTCGGTGGCCAGTTCCTGATGACCGACAACGCTGACCTGGTTGCCCGCCACAAGGCCAAGCTGTACGGCAAGGCCTCGGTCGGCGCGCCGCCGATGTCGGTGCCGCACCTGGACACCCGGGTGATCGATGGCAAGGAAGTGCTGCTGTTCGGTCCGTTCGCGACCTTCTCCACCAAGTACCTCAAGCACGGCTCGCTGCTGGACATGTTCAGCTCGCTGACCACCCACAACATCAGCCCGATGATGCATGCCGGCATCGACAACATTGACCTGAGCACCTACCTGATGGGTCAGCTGATGCTCAGTTTCGATGACCGCATGGCGGCCCTGCGCGAGTACTTCCCCAACGCCAAGAACGAAGACTGGAAACTGCTCCAGGCCGGCCAGCGCGTGCAGGTGATCAAGAAGGATCCCGAGCACGGTGGCGTGCTGCAGTTCGGTACCGAAGTGGTGGCCGCCGAGGACGGCAGCATTGCCGCGCTGCTAGGCGCTTCGCCCGGCGCCTCGACCGCCGCGCCGATCATGCTGAGCGTGCTGGAGAAGACCTTCAAGGATCGGATCAAGAGTGCCGAGTGGCAAGCCAAGCTCAAGGAGATCGTGCCGACCTACGGCCAGAAGCTGAACAACGACCTCGAGCTGACCAACAAGACCCGTGAGTGGAGCAGTGCGCGCCTGCAACTGCTGTACGTGCCGGTGTTGCCGGAGTAACCGTGTGAGCTGAGCGTGGGAGCGGCGCCAGCCTGTAGGAGCGGCCTTGCCGAGGCGTCGGACCGGCCGGAAAGGGCCGCAAAGCGGCCCTGGCGATCTTTGCAACAACGCTGAAATCCCGGGGCTGCTGTGCAGCCCTTTCGCGGCACAAGGCCGCTCCTACAGGGCCCAGTGGTGCCTGATGCAGGGCGCCACCAGGCCTTTTCGCAGGCAACAAAAAACCCGCTCGAAGCGGGTTTTTTGCGGGATATGGTCGGAGAGACAGGATTCGAACCTGCGGCCTTCTCGTCCCGAACGAGACGCGCTACCTGGCTGCGCTACACTCCGATGTCCAAAATGCTACTGCATCGCTTTTTTCAACGCAACCCCTTGTTGCAAAAAGGAGTTGCGCTAAAAAGCGGGACTGGATCACAGCTCCTTGACGGTGCGGATCTGGTCCTTGTTGATGCGCGTGCGCTTGCCGTCGAGCTGCTCGAATTCGTAGAAACCGGAATCGTCGTCATAGGATGGGGTGTCCACCGCCTGGATCTCGCGGCCGTCGTTCAGGGTGATGACGGTTGGCGAGGCGCAGCCGGCGAGGGCGCCCAGGCCCAGGGCAAGCAGGAAGGCGGGAAGGGTCCGTTGGATCATCGTGTTTCTCCAGTGCGATGGTGCTAGATGTCATTAAGACGCAGGGCGTCCACGCAAGTTCCTTGCACAGTGCAGCATAGCGCCATCGCGGCGGCATTGACCAAGAACAACGCCGCGGGCGGCCTGTGATATAACAGCGCACATTCCCAGTTACCCTGCGACGGACTCCCATGAAAGCCAAGGCAGATACCCCTTTCGTTGCGCTGAACATCGCCGTGCTGACGGTCAGCGACACCCGCACCTTTGACACCGACACCTCCGGCCAGCTGTTCGTCGATCGCCTGAGCGCCGCCGGCCACCGCTTGGCCGAGCGGGTGCTGCTCAAGGACGACCTGTACAAGATCCGCGCCCAGGTCGCGACCTGGATCGCCGACGACCAGGTGCAGGTGGTGCTGATCACCGGCGGCACCGGTTTCACCGGCCGCGACAGTACCCCGGAAGCCGTGGCGTGCCTGCTGGACAAGCAGGTCGAGGGCTTCGGCGAGCTGTTCCGGCAGATCTCGGTGGCCGATATCGGCACCTCCACCGTGCAGTCCCGCGCCCTGGCCGGGCTTGCCAACGGCACCCTGGTCTGCTGCCTGCCGGGCTCGACCAACGCCGTGCGCACCGGTTGGGACGGCATCCTTGCCGAGCAGCTGGACGCCCGTCATCGGCCGTGCAATTTCGTGCCGCACCTGAAGCAGGCGGCGGCCTGTGACAGCCGTGGCTGAGGTGGCCCGGCCCTTGATGCCGGTGGAAGAGGCCCTGGAGCGCCTGCTGGCGCTGGCCGACACGGCGCCCATCGCCGAGACCGAACAGGTACCGCTGGCCGAGGCCGAAGGGCGGGTCCTGGCCCATGAGCTGGTGGCTGGCCTCGACCTGCCGCCGTGGCCCAACAGCGCCATGGACGGCTACGCGCTGCGCCTGGCCGACTGTCAGGGCGAACCGCTGCGGGTGACCCAGCGCATCTTCGCCGGGCATGCACCACAGCCCCTGGAACCTGGCACCTGCGCACGGATCTTCACCGGCGCGCCGCTGCCGGAAGGTGCCGATTGCGTCGAGATGCAGGAAAACACCGAGGTGCTCGAGGATGGTCGGGTGCGTTTCCTCGAACCGCTGGCGCTGGCGCAGAACGTTCGCCCCAAGGGCCAGGAAACCCGTGTCGGCGAACAGGTGATGAGCGCCGGCACGCGGCTGGGCCCGATCCAGCTCGGGCTGGCCGCGACCCTGGGTTTCGGCACGCTCGAAGTGCGGCGTCGGCCCCGGGTGGCGGTGCTGTCGACCGGCGACGAACTGGTCGAGCCGGGCCTGGCCCTGGGCCCCGGGCAGATCTACAACAGCAACCGACGCCTGCTGGTCAGCTGGCTGCAACGCCTGGGCTGCACGGTGGTCGACGCCGGCATCCTCCCGGACGATCTCGAGCGCACCCGCCAGTGCCTGGGCGGGCTGGGCGATGTCGACCTGATCCTGTCCACCGGAGGCGTGTCGGTGGGCGAGGCCGATTTCCTCGGCCTGGCCCTGCGCGAGGCGGGCGAGCTGGCGCTGTGGAAGCTGGCGATCAAGCCGGGCAAGCCGCTGACCTTCGGCCATTACCAGGGGGTGCCGGTGATCGGCCTGCCGGGCAATCCGGCCTCGACGCTGGTCACCTTCGGCCTGCTGACCCGGCCCTACCTGCTGCGTCGAATGGGCGTGGCCCATGTCGCGCCGCTGCGCTTCAGCGTGCCGGCGGGTTTCGACTGGCCCAAGGCCGGAACGCGCCGCGAGTACCTGCGGGTACGCATCGAGGACGGTCGCGTGCGCATCTACAAGAACCAGAGCTCCGGCGTGCTGCGCAGCGCGGCATGGGCCGATGGCGTGGTGGAGGTGCTCGAAGGCACGACGCCGCAACAGGGCGATGCGGTGACGTTCATTCCGTTCAGCGAGCTACTTGGCTAGCACGCCGCCGGCGGCTGCGGCGCCGGCCGGCGCCAGCTGGGTCAGGCGCATGTGCACGTTCTCCAGCTGCTGGGCGGCGACGCTCCAGTCATGACGCTGGCGGGCGAACTGGCGCCCGGCCTCACTGAGCTGGCACATGCGCCATGGCTGGTTGAGCAGCTGGGTGACCAGCAGCGCCAGTTGGCCGCTGTCGTCGCTGCCCAGGTAGTGCTCGCCGTTGTTCATGGCCAGGCCCGAGGCGCCCTTGCTGGTGGTGATCACCGGCAGCCCGGCGGCCATGGCTTCGAGGATCTTCACCTTGGAGCCGCCAGCATGGCGCAGCGGCGCGAAAAAAAGCGCCGAGCGCCGTTGCAGCTCGCGCAGGTCGGGGCGATAGCCCACCCACTCGATGCGCGGGTCGTTCCAGTGCAGCTTCCAGCTGGCCGGCAGGGCGTGGCCGGCAATGGCCAGGCGCACCGCCGGATTGCTCATCCACACCTGAGGCAGGATCTCTTCCAGCGCCCATTCGATGGCCTCCAGGTTGGCGCCGTACTCGAAATTGCCGACGAACAGCAGACGCTGGCTGTGCGGCGTGGGGCGAACCTCCTGGTAGTGGTCGCAGTCCACGCCATTGACCACCACGTTCACCGGGCGCCCGCTGATCTGGCCGATAAGCTCGGCATCATGGGCGCTGACCGCCACCACCTCGGTGGGCTGGCGCAGCACTCGCTGCTCCCAGCGCCGGTAGCGCCAGCGGTCGAAGGCGTTCAGCGGCCGTAGCCACAGGGGCAAGCGGTCGTGGCAGGCGGCGCCCATCACCGATTCCAGGTAGTGCTCGCTGAGCATGTAGGGCAGGCCACGGGCCTGCAAGGCCTTCTCGAACGGCTGGAAACTGTAGCTGTGCTCGATCTGGATCACGTCCCAGGGTTCGTCCAGCAACTGCTCGAAGCGGTGCCTCAGGCAGGGCGCCAGGCCATTGATGATGGCCCGCATGGGGTAGTCGATGATGGGCGAGGCCAGCAGGTTCAGCGGGCTGTGCAGCGCGCGCCGGGGCAGCACCACCAGGCGCTCCACCAGCGGCTCCAGGGCCTCGCGCGCCGCGTCGCTCAAGGGTACCTTGGACTGCACCAGCAAGGTGATCCGGTGGCCATGCTGCGCCAGGGCGCGCAGCAGGTGGTATTGCCGGGTCTTGCTGCCGCTGGTGGTGGGCCAGGGCAGGTAGGGCAGGGTCCAGAGTATGCGCATGAGCCCGAATCCTCGCGGTTGGCCGGGTGTCGGCCCTGGATGGCAAAACGCGCCCTCTGGCAGTCAAGCAGGTGCTGCTGCTGCCGGGGCGCGTCCATAGATATCAGTAAAGCGTACGATGTCGTCTTCGCCCAGGTATTCGCCGCTCTGCACCTCGATCATCACCAGGTCGATGACGCCGGGGTTGGTCAGGCGGTGGCTGCGTCCGGGCTTGATGAAGGTCGACTCGTTGGTGTCGAGCAGAAACTCCTCTTCACCGTTGGTCACGCAGGCCATGCCGCTGACCACGATCCAGTGCTCGCTGCGGTGATGGTGCATCTGCAGCGACAGCGATTCGCCGGGGCGGACCATGATGCGCTTGATCTTGAACCGTGGCCCTTCCTCGAGCACGGTGTACAGGCCCCAGGGGCGGGTCACGGTGCGGTGCAGGCGGTAGGCGTCGTGGCCCTGGCGCTTGAGTTGCTGGGCGATCACCTTGACCTCCTGGCTGCGCGCGGCATCGGCGATCAGCAGGGCGTCGGGGGTGTCGATGACGATCAGGTTGTCCAGGCCCACCGCGCCCACCAGCCGACGCGGTGAGTCGATGTAGCAGTTGCTCACGTCATGCAGCACGGTTTCGCCGTTGCAATGATTGCCCTGGCTGTCGGCCGGGCGCAGCTCGCGCACCGCTTCCCAACTGCCGATATCACTCCAGCCGATGGCGCAGGGCACCACGGCCACCTGGGTGGAGGGCTCCATGAGTGCGTAGTCGATGGAGATGTCGGGGGCCTGCGCGAAACTGTCGGCGTCGAGTTCCACCTGCTGGCCGCACGTCCCCTCCTTGAACAGGCTCTGCGCCAGGCAGTGGGTCACGTTGTGCAGCACCTCGGGGGCATGGGCCTGCAGCTCCTGCAGCACGGTGCCCGCGCGCAGGCAGAACATGCCGGCGTTCCACAGGTGCCGGCCTCCGTCCAGGTAGGCCTGGGCGGTGTCGGCGTCGGGCTTTTCGACGAAGCGGGCGACCCGATAGCCGTCGTTACCCAGTACCTCTCCTTGTTCGATGTAGCCGAAGCCGGTTTCGGCGCGGGTCGGCAGCAGGCCGAAGGTGGTCAGCCAACCTTTTCCGGCCAGGGCCATGGCCCGCTGGACGGCCGCCTCGAAGGCGCCCTGGTCCTGGATCAGGTGGTCGGCGGGCAGCACCAGCAGCAGGCTGTCCTCGCCATGCAGGCGGGCGCAGTGCAGCGCCGCGGCGGCGATGGCGGGGGCGGTGTTGCGGCCGAAAGGTTCGAGGATGAAGTCGAGGGCGATACGCTGGGTACTGACCTGGCGATACTCGTCCTGGGTACGGAACACCACTTCGCGGTTGGTCACCGTGAGCACCCGTTCGACGCCGGGCAGGCTGCTGGCGCGGCTGAAGGTCTTCTGCAGCAGGCTCATGCCATCGGGCAGGCGCATGAAGGGCTTGGGCATGGCCTCGCGGGAGACCGGCCACAATCGGGTACCGGCGCCGCCAGCGATGATGCAGGGAATCAGAACGCTCATAGTCACAGCCTCGAATCAGGGCGCCGGGGGCAGCGCAATGCAAGGAAATCACGACCTGTCAGGCGTCTGGCGGCACAAAGTCAATAAAATGACTTTTCGAGTCGGCTTCGTCCGTGATGGCCAAATATTTGTCAGATGATGCACCTGTGGCGGCCGGCTTTCAATGGTATTTGTGTGAGGCGGCGGTTTTTCGGCGTCGCCGGGAGCAATCTGCTCGTCGCAGTGGTCGAGATTGCGGTAGGGCATTTCTATTCGGGGAGAACGGCATGAGCGAGCGCAAGGCACTGTTGATCCTGCATGGCAAACAGGCCGGCAACGACGAGGTGCGAGCCGCGGTGGGCCAGCTGCGCGAGCGGGGCTGGACCCTGGACGTGCGGCTGACCTGGGAGGGCGGCGACGCCCAGCGCCTGGTCGGCGAGGCCCTGGCCGCAGGCTATGGCCAGGTGGTGGCCGGTGGTGGTGACGGCACCTTGCGTGACGTGGCCGAAGCGATGGGTCTGGCCGCGACCCAGGTCAGCCTGGCCCTGTTGCCGCTGGGCACCGCCAACGACTTCGCCAGGGCGGCCGGCGTGCCCCTTGAGCCGCAGGCGGCTCTCGACCTGCTGGAGGTGCCGGCGCGGCCGATCGACCTGGGGCGGGTGGGTGACCAGTTGTTCCTGAACATGGCCACCGGCGGCTTCGGCAGTCAGGTCACGGCCAACACCTCGGAAGACCTGAAGAAAGTGCTCGGCGCGGCGGCCTACCTGTTCACCGGCCTGTCACGCTTCAGCGAACTGCAGGCCGCCTCGGTGGAACTGCAGGGCCCCGGTTTCCAGTGGCAGGGCGAGTTGCTGGCGCTGGGCATCGGCAACGGCCGCCAGGCCGGCGGCGGGCACGTGCTGTGCCCGGAGGCGACGGTGGACGACGGCCTGTTGGACATCGGCATCCTGCCTGCGCCACAGGAGATGGCCGGCGCCCTGCGCGACCTGTTGGCCGGCGACGGGCTGTTCGTCCGTGCGCGGTTGCCATGGGTGGAAATCAAGGGCGCCCAGGGGCTGGACATGAACCTCGACGGCGAGCCGCTGCAGGCCGCCAGCCTGCGCTTCGAGGCCATGCCACGAGCGTTGCGCGTGCACCTGCCGACGGACTCGCCGCTGCTCAGTCGTCCAGGCTGATGATCTTCTCGCGCACGGCGAACAGCACCAGCCCTGCCACGTCGTAGATCTGCAGGCGCTTCATGATCTGCGAGCGGTGGGTCTCCACGGTCTTGATCGACAGGCCCAGGCCGGCGGCGATCTCCCGGGTCGACTTGCCGCGCACGATCAGGCGCAGGATCTCCAGCTGACGCCCCGTCAGGTTATGACCTTCGCTGCTCGGCTGGCGGCCGTTCTGCGCGCGTAGCAGGGCCTGGTTGATGACGGTGTGGGCGATGGCCGGGCTGAGGTAGCGTTCGTCGTTGCGCAGCGCGGTGAGCGCCTGTTCCAGCTCGGTGGCCGTGGTGTCCTTGAGCAGGTAGCCGTGGGCGCCGCTTTCCAGGGCGCGCATGATCATTTCCGGGTCGGTGTGCATCGACAGGATCAGGACCTTGCAGGTGCAACCGTTTGCGCGCAATTGCGTGAGCGCGTCGAGACCGCTGGTCGAACGCATGGAAATGTCCAGCAGGACGATGTCCGGCGCCAGGCGCAGGACGTGGTCCAGAAGCTGGCTGCCGTCGTCGGCCTCGCCGATCACGGTGTAACCGGGGATGTCCGATACCAGTGCCCTGACGCCTGCGCGAATCAGGGAGTGGTCGTCCACCAGCAGTAATCTACAGGTCATCGGGGGCAGGGGTCCTGGCGCGTTCTTGGCTGCGGGGTGGCCATGGAAAGAGGGCTTCGATCTGGGTGCCTTGGCCGGGCTGGCTGGTGATGGTCAGGCTGCCTCGCAGGGCGGTCACCCGCTCCTGCATGCCGGCCATGCCGCGCTGGCCGTAATCCGCGGGGGACTGGGCCGGCACGAAGCCGCCGCCGTCGTCGTGGATCGACAGGGCAAGGCCGGCCGAGGTGCGTTGCAGGCGAACCACCAGGTTGCGGGCACCGGCATGGCGCAACATGTTGGTGACCGCCTCCTGGGTGATGCGGAAGGCGGCCATGGCCACCTCTTCGCTGATGCCGCCCAGGCGCTGCTTGCATTCCAGGCTCCAGTGCACCTCGGTGTTTTCCAGGGTGCGCAGCAGATGCGCGCGCAGGCTCGCCTCCAGGCCCAGGCTGGCCAGCTGGCGCGGGTTGAGAATGGTGGAAACGTCGCGCACGTTGCTCAGGGTCAGGTCCAGGGTGCTGCGCAAGGTGCTGCAGTGCTCCTGCAGCTCGGCCGGTACCCGGCGTTGCAGCCAGTCGACCTGCAGCTTGGCGGCGGTCAGCAACTGGCCGATATCGTCGTGCAGCTCGCGGCTCAGGCGCTGGCGCTCGCTCTCCTGCACCTTGAGCATGCGCGTGGCCAGTTCCGCCGGGCGCAGGCTGATCGAACGCGCCCAGTGGCGCAGGTGCCAGCCGACGCCGAGCATCGCAAGCAGTTGCAGCAGCAGCAGGCTGGCCGACAGGGGCTGGGTGCTCAGGTATACCACCAGGTTCGCCGCCAGCGATGCAACGCACAGCAGCGCTGTCGTCCAGCGCAGCAGGGCAACGCTGGAACGGCAACGCTGGAGAAACTTCAAGCGTGGGAGCATAGATAGGGAAGCCACTGAATTATAGCGGTTAGGGGCATTGCACACGTCTGACCAGGGGTTTTACCGCCCCGCTTGCAATCAAGTGCGGAATGCGGATCCAATCGCCCGATAACCTGGGCGCGCATGTTCGAGTGGGCGCATGTTATCACTTTGATTGAATTTGGTCGCGGGGGGATAACTGCTTGAAACCTCGTATTTTCCGGGCTGTGGCGGGCCTGGCGGTCGAGGGCTTGGCTAGCAGAGTGCCATTATTAAATGATGTTTCCAGTGCGCACAGGGCAACTAATAATCCCGCTTCGCAAAAACATTTGGAAAAACTTGTCCAACTTTGCAAGTTTCATCCTGAGCCGACCTTAGTTGTGACTCAGTTGGCTGCATTTAATGTTGCCGGTCGGGCGAGTCGATGCCGGTGCTTGCCGTATGAGGGTGGGCGCAGTACACCCCTGTCTGCTGGCAGTCCGCGCACAGCTGCGTGGACGGCTGGCCCAGGGAGGTGGCCAGTTCGCCCAGCAGCAGCTGTTGTTCGTCGGTGTCCATGCCTAGCTGGCCGGTCTGCGGGTCCAGCAGCTCCAGTTGCCAGTCGAGCAGGGTCAGGCAGGCGTCCAGTGCGGGCAGGCTGCTGCCGTGCAGGTGCTGCTGGGCACAGGTGGGCGCGAGCAGCTTTTGCAAGGCGAACGCATAGTGGGCGACCTCGAGCAGGCCGAGCGCGTCGGCACGGCGGGCCAGGGTATCAAGTGCCGTGGTGAGACTGTGGCAGGCGTCCGGGTCGTTGGCGATCAGTTCCAGGTGCTGCAGGCATTCCTGGGACCGGGCCAGCAGGACCTGTGCGTCCTGCAGAAAGGCCGCCACGGCGGCGTTGTGCAGTGGTGTGCTATCCATCATGGCGCCCCGTGGTCAGGGATTGGCCGTACCAAGATGATCGCTCGCAAAAGCCTGACTCCGTTCATGCAGTGAGAATGGCGTCACATTAATGGCTAATGGATATTGCGAACATCAGGTTGCACCCGATTGCTACTAGGGGATTCCCTGATGAGGATTCAGGTGGGTCGTTCGTTGCGAGCGACGGACGCGGCGGGATGTGGCAGCAGTAAAGCATGATGGTAAAGTGATATCAATCACCCGGCGCGGCTTTTTCCATCAGGGGTCAAGCTGCGCGCGCATCCGCCGATACAGGGGGATGCATCCACTTTTCCCGACTCAAGCCTGGGGGCTTTCCAATGGCTGGCATTCTCGACACGGTAGACCAACGCACGCAACTGGTGGGTGAGAACCGCCTGGAAATCCTCATGTTCCGCCTGGCCGGCCGACAGTTGTTCGCCATCAACGTGTTCAAGGTCCAGGAGGTGCTGCAACTGCCCAAGCTGACCCTCATGCCACAGCGCCATTCCTTCGTCTGCGGCGTGGTCAACCTGCGTGGCCAGACGCTGCCGGTGATCGACCTGTCCCAGGCGATCGGCATGCGCCCGCTGCAGCCCGGGCCGGACAGCACCATCATCGTCACCGAGTACAACCGCTCGGTGCAGGCATTCCTGGTGGGCGGCGTTGATCGTATCGTCAACATGAACTGGGAAGCCATCATGCCGCCACCGGCCAGCGCCGGTCGCCAGCACTACCTCACGGCGATCACCAAGGTCGACGAGAAGCTGGTTGAGGTCATCGACGTGGAGAAGGTGCTGGCCGAGATCGTGCCGTACAGCGCCAAGGTGTCCCGCGACAAGCTGGAAGATCCGGTGCTGGCCCGTGCGCGTGGCCGCGAAGTGCTGCTGGTGGACGACTCCAGCGTGGCCCTGGCGCAGTTGCGCGACACCCTGTCGCAACTGGGGGTGAAGCTGCACGTGGCCAGTGACGGCCTCAAGGCCCTGCGCCTGCTCAAGGGCTGGGCCGACGCCGGGGAGAATGTCTGCGAGAAGCTGCTGATGATCTTCACCGACGCCGAAATGCCCGAGATGGATGGTTACCGGCTGACCACCGAGATTCGCAACGACCCGCGCCTGCGCGGCCTCTACGTGGTGCTGCACACCTCGCTGTCGGGCAGCTTCAACGAATCGATGGTCAAGAAGGTCGGCTGCGACAACTTCCTGTCCAAGTTCCAGCCCGACCGCCTGGTGGATGTGGTGCGTCAGCGTCTGAACATGGATCACGCCTAGGTGTAAGCTTGGTTTTTCCATGGAAACCAGGTGAGCAGGGATGTTTCTGAGTGCGTTGTATCGATACCCGGTGAAATCGGGGCGGGCCCAGGGCCTGCAAGCGTCCGCGGTCGGCAATCTGGGCCTGGACGGTGACCGCCGCTGGTTGGTGGTGGAGGAGGAGAATGGCCGTTTCCTGACCCAGCGGGCCTGGCCCCGGCTGGGGCAGGTTGGCGCCGATTATGGCGAGCAGGGCCAACTGCTGCTCCAGGCGCCGGGGCGGGCACCCTTGGAGGTGCCCGTGCCGCCTGCCGACGACGCCCTGCGCGGCGTCACCATCTGGCGCGATACCTTGCGCGTGCCCGATGCCGGCGATGCCGCCGCGGCCTGGCTCAGCGAGCTGCTGGGCAAGGCGGTAAGGCTGGTGTACTGCCCCGAGCAGCGGGCCCGCTACCTGCCCAGCGGCTACGGCCTTAACAGTGATCGGGCAGCCTTTCCCGATGGTTTCCCACTGCTGCTGATCGGCCAGGCCTCGCTGGATGAGTTGAGCCGTCGGGTCGGGCGCTCCATGGAGATGCTGCGTTTTCGCCCGAACCTGGTGGTCGAGGGGGGCGAGGCCTTTGCCGAGGACCGCTGGAAGCGTATCCGTATCGGCGACATGACCTTTCGCGTGCTCAAGCCGAGCGTGCGCTGCATCCTCACCACCCTCGATCCCGCCACGGGCGAGCGCAGCCCGGACCGTGAGCCGTTGACCACGCTCAAGACGTTCCGTGAGAAGGAAGGGGATGTGCTGTTTGGCCAGAACCTGGCGGTGGATGGCGAGGGGGAGCTCAAGGTGGGGATGGCCGTCCAGGTCCTCGAATAGTGCCATCGCGGGGCAAGCCCGCTCCCACGCACCGTGGGAGCGGGCTTGCCCCGCGATAGGGTCTGATCACATATCGTCGAAATACCGCTCATGCCAATCCACCAGCGGCTGCGGTGAATTGAGCTTCTGCCCGTAGATGACCGAATACGACAGCACGTTCTGCACGTACTGGCGCGTCTCGTCGAACGGGATCGACTCGACCCATACATCGAAGCTCAGGTGCTTGGCGCCCTTGAGCCACTGGCGCACGCGCCCGGGGCCGGCGTTGTAGGCGGCCGAGGCCAACACGCGGTTGCCGTTGAACTGGCTGTGCACCTGGCTCAGGTAGGCGGCGCCGAGCTGGATGTTCTTGTCCGGGTTGAACACCTGGGCCGGCGAGGCCAGCGGGATGCTGAACTTGCGCGCGGTTTCCTTGGCCGTGCCCGGCATCAGCTGCATCAGGCCGCTGGCGCCGACGCTGGAGCGGGCGTCTTCCATGAAGGCGCTTTCCTGGCGGGTAATGGCGAACACCCAGCTCGAATGCAGGCCGCGGACCTTGGCTTCGCGTACCAGGGTGTCGCGGTGGGCCATGGGGAAACGGATGTCCAGGTCGTCCCAGTACTGGGCCTGGCTGATGGTGCGGATGGCCGGGAAGTACCAGCGCATGTCATAGGCCAGGCGGGCCTGGGCGACCATTTCGTCACGGTTGAAGTGACGGCTGACGTGGTACCACTCGCGGCGGCCCTCGACGATCTGGCCGCGGGCATGGAACTCCAGGGCGCGACGCACGCCCGGGGTATTGCGAACCTTGTTGATCACCGCCTGGCTGAGCGCCAGCGGCTTGTTGTTCAACTGGTAGGGCGTCTGCGCCCGGTCGGCGGCGAGGAAGCCATAGAAGTCGCGCTCGCGGGCGACGGTCTTGTACAGCAGCGGGACCTGCGGGTTGTTCGGCTGGGCCAGCTCCAGGCTGCGCGCCTGCCAGTACTTCCAGCGGTTGCTGCTGGCCAGGTCCTGGGGCAGGCGTTTGGTCAGCGCGTAGGCGTCCTCCCAGCGGCCCAGGCGCAGCAGCAGGCGCAGGCGCCATTCGCTGACGGTGTTGTCGCGCAGCTCGGGGTCGTAGCGGGTCATCAAATCGAGGGCGCGCGGGTCATAGCGCCGCGCCAGGGTCAGGCCGATCTCGCGGGCGATGGCGACCTTCTCGTCGCGGGAGAAGTGCATGCGCTGGGCGTAGTCGTCGAGCAGCGCCATGGCCTGCTCGGGGTCCTGGCGGGCCAGGCGGCGCAGACCGAGGCTGACCACGTCGGACATGGCCTCGTTGACCGGGGTGAAACGCGACGGCTGGTTGAGCAGCTCGGGCTTCTGCGCCACGTCGATCAGCAGCTTGCCCTGGGGGGCGAGGGTAGTGAGGGTCTTGACCAGGCTGTTGGCCAGGCCGTAGTTGCGTGCCTGGGCCGCCAGCTTGGCGCGCTGCCAGCGTTTGGCCTCGGTCAGTTGGCCTTCGGCCGCCCACATGGCGAACAGGGTGTCGCAGGCGGTGGGCTGCGACTTGCCGACGTTCCACAGCTTGTCGGCGGTGGCGAAGCCTTCGGCGCGCAGGCCGTGGGAGAGTTGATACTGGCCGTTGAGGCAGTCCAGCTCGGTGAAGTTGAGCTTGGGGTCGTAGTAACGGGTGAAGGTGTTCCATTCACCGCGTTCAGCCAGCCAGCGCAACCAGCGCAGTTTCATCCAGTTGGCCTGGGGCAGGTCGCCGTGGGCCTTGAGAAAACCCTCGATCTCCTCGTTGCTGGCGCTCTTCAGGCGGGCGGTCAGCTCGTCGTAGGTGAGGTAGGGCGTGAGCGGGTAGTCACGCAGCGCCTGCGCGTAACGCAGGTAAGGGCCCTTGTCGCCCTTGGCCAGGGCGCGCTTGGCCTCGTCATAGTACTGACGCTGCTGGGTGATATCGATGGCCTGTGCGGCGCTCGCGGCGGTGGCGGTGAGCAGCAGGCAGGAAGCAATTTGTAACAGGCGGCTGCGCATGATACGTCCGGGCAGTAGAACCATGGAAAGTGACGGCGGAGCCAGCACTGTTGGGTATTACTGCCTAGCTTAGCCGTTTGCCGGTGGCCGGTGAAAGCACTGTGCTTGTATCGAGTTGTTATCCGACGCCCTGCTGCCGGTGATGGGCTTTTGATGCCGTGAAGGGGCAAGTCAGGTAGAATGCGCGCCCGGTTTTTGGAGATGATCATGACCCTGCTCAAATTCAGCGATGTGTCCCTCGCCTTCGGCGCCATGCCGCTGTTGGACAAAGTGTCCTGGCAGATCGCCCGTGGCGAGCGGGTGTGCATCATCGGCCGCAATGGCACGGGCAAGTCGAGCATGCTGCGCCTGGTCAAGGGCGAGCAGAAGCCCGACGACGGCGATATCTGGCGCGCGCCGGGGCTCAAGATCGGCGAACTGCCGCAGGAACTGCCGGTGGCCGACGAGCGCAGCGTCTTTGACGTGGTGGCTGCGGGCCTGGATGGCGTGGGCGAGCTGCTGGCCGAGTACCACCACCTGAGCCAGAACATCCACGGCGACGAGGACCTGGAAAAGCTCATGCACGTCCAGCACGAGTTGGAGGCCCGCGACGGCTGGCGCCTGCAACAAGTGGTGGAAAGCACCCTGAGCCGCCTGCAACTGCCGGCCGACAAGACCCTGGCCGAGCTCTCCGGCGGCTGGCGCCGTCGCGTGTTGCTGGCCCAGGCGCTGGTGTCCGAGCCCGACCTGCTGCTGCTCGACGAGCCGACCAACCACCTGGATATCGGTGCCATCGCCTGGCTGGAAGATGCCCTGAACGGCTTCAACGGCGCGGTGCTGTTCATCACCCACGACCGTTCCTTCCTGCAGAACCTGGCCACGCGCATCCTCGAGCTGGACCGTGGCGGGCTGATCGACTGGAACGGCGACTACGCCAGCTTCCTGGTGCACAAGGAGGCCGAGCTTGCCGCCGAGGCCACCGCCAATGCGCTGTTCGACAAGCGCCTGGCCCAGGAAGAGGTGTGGATCCGCCAGGGCATCAAGGCCCGGCGTACCCGCAACGAAGGCCGTGTGCGTGCTTTGAAGGCATTGCGCGTGGAGCGCGGCGAGCGCCGTGAGCGCCAGGGCAAGGCGAACATCCTTATCGAGGTGGCGGACAAGTCCGGCAAGCAGGTGATGGTGCTGGAGGACGTCAGCTTCGCCCACAAGGATGGCCCGAAACTGGTCAAGGACTTCTCCATGGTCCTGCAGCGCGAAGACCGCATCGGCCTGCTCGGCGCCAACGGTACCGGCAAGACCACCCTGCTCAAGCTGATGCTCGGTGACCTGGAGCCGACCAGCGGCAAGGTCGAGCGCGGCACCAAGCTGGAAGTGGCCTACTTCGACCAGATGCGCCATCAGCTGGACCTGGAAAAGACCGTCATCGACAACCTGGCCGAAGGCCGCGATTTCATCGAGATCGATGGCCAGAACCGCCATGTCCTGAGCTACCTCGGCGACTTCCTGTTCAGCCCGCAGCGTGCGCGCACGCCGGTCAAGGCGTTGTCCGGTGGCGAGCGTGCGCGCCTGCTGCTGGCCAAGCTGTTCAGCAAGCCGGCCAACCTGCTGGTGCTGGACGAACCGACCAACGACCTCGACGTCGAGACCCTGGAGCTGCTCGAGGAAGTGCTGTCCAACTACAAGGGCACGGTGCTGATGGTCAGCCACGACCGGGCCTTCCTCGACAACGTGGTGACCAGCACCCTGGTGTTCGAGGGTGAGGGGCGCGTGCGCGAGTATGTGGGCGGCTATGAGGACTGGATCCGCCAGGGTGGTTCGCCGAAGCTGCTGGGCGTGACCGAGAGCAAGGGCGGCAAGTCCGAACTCAACAGTGCGGTGGTGGCCAAGCCGGTGGAAGAGCAGGCGCCTGCGGCCGTCGCCGCGCCCGCTGCCGATGCCAGCAAGAAGAAGCTCAGCTACAAGCTGCAGCGCGAGCTGGAGGCGTTGCCAGGGCAGATCGATGCGCTGGAGCGGCAGATTGCCGAGGTGCAGGAAGAGGTCGGCGCCTCGAACTTCTACCAGCGTCCGATCGATGAAACCACCGCAGTGCTGGCCAAGCTGGAGAAACTGCAGGGCGAGCTGGACGTGCTGGTGGAGCGCTGGGCCGAGCTGGAAGGTTGATTTCCTGTCCTGGCCTTTTCGCGGGTAAACCCGCTCCCACAGAGTTACCACTGCCTCAGGAGCGGTGACCAACCTGTGAGAGCGGGTTTACCCGCGAAGAGGCCGGTACAGGCAAACACACATTTCTCCCACAGGATTGCCGCTGCCTCAGGAGCAGTGACCAGCCTGTGGGAGCGGGTTTACCCGCGAAGAGGCCGGAGCAGGTTGACTTATTCTTTCTTCTGCAAGCGCACCGCCAGTACATCGCACGGCGCGCCGTGCAGCACGTCATTGGCTGTGGAGCCCAGCAGCAGCGCCAGGCCATGGCGGCCATGGCTGCCGACCACGATCAGGTCGCAGGCTTGTTTCTTGGCAAGTTCATGGATTTCCTGGCGCGGTTGGCCATAGACCAGATGCGAGTCACCTCGCTGGATGTCCGGGTACTTGTTGAACAGGCGCTCCATGCGCTCCTTGGCCTGGTCGAACTGTTGCTGCTGCAGCTGCGACAGGTCCATCGGCACGTCACCGCCGAAGGCCATGGCCATGGGTTCGACGATATGCACCAGGGATACCTTGGTGGTTTTGGCGTCGTTGGCGCTGTTGTCCATGGCAATTGCCATGGCCCGCTTGATCACCGGGTCGCATTCTTCGGTCAGGTCGACGGCGACCAGAAGATGTTCATAGGACATGTGCAGTACTCCTGACAATCGCGATAGTA
Source organism: Pseudomonas sp. RtIB026 (assembly GCF_016861355.2). Taxonomy (NCBI): domain Bacteria; kingdom Pseudomonadati; phylum Pseudomonadota; class Gammaproteobacteria; order Pseudomonadales; family Pseudomonadaceae; genus Pseudomonas; species Pseudomonas sp. RtIB026. The sequence goes on from NZ_AP023348.2 coordinate 2,576,690, forward strand.
GAAGTATGGTCGCTTTCGGGCCGGGCGTTCGTGAATCCTGGATAACCCGCTCATTTGCAACGCTTTATAAGGTCTACAGATATGACGGTATGGCTGGTGGTGTCAATCCTTGCGCTGATGCTCAGCCCGCTGGCCTGGCTGCGTCAGTCGCGCAAGCAGGGCGAGCAGATGAGCCTGCGCCTGGAGGGCCGGCGCATGGGCCTGGCCATGCAGCTGGCGCCGCAGCAGTGGCCGCACTGGCTGGAAAAGGAACCGCCCAGCCCTTGTCCGCAATACCACCGGGCGCGGCGCAAGGGCCGCGAAGACTGCTGGTGCTACTGGCAGATCACCCCTGGCGTGTGGTGGAACCAGTGGCGCGAGCCCTGCGAGGACCCGCGCCTGGCCGAGGTCTTTGCCCGCCTGCCGGAAACCGTCTACAAGGTCGAGGCCGACCGGCGCATGATCGCCCTGTACTGGAGCGAGCGGGGCGATAAATCTGTTTTGCAGGATATTGCCCAGGCCCTCGATACCCTCGCCTGAACCTGGCCAACGCAAAACGGCGCGCAGGAGCAACCATGCTCTTGCGCGCCGTTTTGCGTTCTGCAGCGCAGAAAAAGGCCAGGCAGGCCGGAAACACTTTCATGCAGCCCCAGTGTAGCCATCGTTGGCGGATGCGTTTAGAAAAAACGCCATCCGCGGTCGGTGATGGTCTATCGCTGACATGAATGGTCGGCGATCACTGTCATCAGTTTTCGTACCCGGCGGGTAGAAGATGACTGGAAAGTCGCGTTTTCACGGTGTTCGCGAGCATTTGACAACGCCGTTCATTTCGGAGAATGTGTGCACACCCAAGTCAAACGGGCGTATGAATTGAGCGTTTGTATGTCAGACGGCTCTTACAGAATCCCGATTAGCGCGTCGACGGGTGTGCCTGGGGCGAGGGACCGGTAGACCGGCTCTTGCACCAGCGTTCGACGTGTACTGTTCAGCTTCCATATCGTGGAGATCAGTTGATGATTTACGAAGGTAAAGCCATCACGGTTAAGGCTCTTGAAAGCGGCATCGTCGAACTGAAGTTCGACCTCAAGGGTGAGTCCGTCAACAAGTTCAACCGTCTCACTCTGAACGAGCTGCGTCAGGCCGTGGACGTGATCAAGGGCGATGCCTCGATCAAGGGCGTGATCGTCAGCAGTGGCAAGGACGTGTTCATCGTCGGCGCCGACATCACCGAATTCGTCGACAACTTCAAGCTGCCCGAGGCCGAACTGGTCGCCGGCAACCTGGAAGCCAACCGCATTTTCAATGACTTCGAAGACCTGCAGGTGCCGACCGTTGTCGCCATCAACGGCATCGCCCTGGGTGGCGGCCTGGAGATGTGCCTGGCCGCCGACTACCGGGTCATGTCCAGCAGCGCCAAGATCGGCCTGCCGGAAGTCAAGCTGGGCATCTACCCAGGCTTCGGCGGCACCGTGCGCCTGCCGCGCCTGATCGGCTCGGACAACGCCATCGAATGGATCGCCTCGGGCAAGGAAAACCGCGCCGAGGACGCCCTGAAGGTCGGCGCCGTCGACGCCGTGGTCGCCCCCGAGCTGTTGCAGGCCGGTGCCCTGGACCTGATCAAGCGCGCCATCAGCGGCGAGCTGGACCACAAGGCCAAGCGCCAGCCCAAGCTGGAAAAGCTCAAGCTCAATGCCATCGAGCAGATGATGGCGTTCGAGACCGCCAAGGGCTTCGTCGCCGGCCAGGCCGGCCCGAACTACCCAGCGCCGGTCGAGGCCATCAAGACCATCCAGAAGGCTGCCAACTTCGGCCGTGACAAGGCCCTGGAAGTCGAAGCCGCAGGTTTCGCCAAACTGGCCAAGACCTCGGTCGCCGAGAGCCTGATCGGCCTGTTCCTGAACGACCAGGAGCTCAAGCGCAAGGCCAAGGCCCACGACGAGATCGCCCACGACGTGAAGCAGGCCGCCGTGCTCGGCGCCGGCATCATGGGTGGCGGCATCGCCTACCAGTCGGCGGTCAAGGGCACGCCGATCCTGATGAAGGACATCCGCGAGGAAGCCATCCAGCTGGGCCTGAACGAGGCCTCCAAGCTGCTCGGCAAGCGCGTCGAGAAGGGTCGCCTGACCCCGGCGAAGATGGCCGAGGCGCTGAATGCCATTCGCCCGACCCTGTCCTACGGCGATTTCGCCAACGTCGATATCGTCGTCGAGGCCGTGGTCGAGAACCCGAAGGTCAAGCAAGCGGTACTGGCTGAAGTGGAAGGCCAGGTGAAGGAAGATGCCATCCTGGCCTCCAACACCTCGACCATCTCCATCAACTTGCTGGCCAAGGCACTCAAGCGTCCGGAAAACTTCGTCGGCATGCACTTCTTCAACCCGGTGCACATGATGCCGCTGGTCGAAGTCATCCGCGGCGAGAAGTCCAGTGAAGTGGCTGTCGCCACCACCGTGGCCTACGCCAAGAAGATGGGCAAGAACCCGATCGTGGTCAATGACTGCCCGGGCTTCCTGGTCAACCGCGTGCTGTTCCCGTACTTCGGCGGCTTCGCCAAGCTGGTCAGCGCCGGCGTCGACTTCGTGCGCATCGACAAGGTCATGGAAAAGTTCGGCTGGCCAATGGGCCCGGCCTACCTGATGGACGTGGTCGGCATCGACACCGGCCACCACGGCCGCGACGTGATGGCCGAAGGCTTCCCGGACCGCATGAAGGACGACCGTCGCTCCGCCGTCGACGCCCTCTACGAGGCCAACCGCCTGGGCCAGAAGAACGGCAAGGGCTTCTATGCCTACGAGACCGACAAGCGCGGCAAGCCGAAGAAGGTCGCCGACGCCAGCGTGCTCGACGTGCTCAAGCCGGTCATCTTCGAACAGCGTGAAGTCAGCGACGAGGACATCATCAACTGGATGATGGTGCCACTGTGCCTGGAGACCGTGCGTTGCCTGGAAGACGGCATCGTCGAGACTGCCGCCGAAGCCGACATGGGCCTGGTCTACGGCATCGGTTTCCCTCCCTTCCGTGGTGGCGCGCTGCGCTACATCGATTCGATCGGGGTCGCCGAGTTCGTCGCACTGGCCGACAAGTACGCCGACCTGGGGCCGCTGTACCACCCCACTGCGAAGCTGCGCGAAATGGCCAAGAACGGCCAGCGCTTCTTCAACTGAGCGCCCAACGAGCTAGAGCGAGAATATTGATATGAGCCTGAATCCAAGAGACGTGGTGATTGTCGACTTCGGTCGCACGCCGATGGGCCGTTCCAAGGGTGGCATGCACCGCAACACCCGTGCCGAGGACATGTCCGCGCACCTGATCAGCAAGCTGCTGGAGCGCAACGACAAGGTCGATCCGAAGGAAGTCGAGGACGTGATCTGGGGCTGCGTCAACCAGACCCTGGAGCAGGGCTGGAACATCGCCCGCATGGCCTCGCTGATGACCCAGATCCCGCACACCTCCGCCGCCCAGACCGTCAGCCGCCTGTGCGGATCGTCGATGAGCGCGCTGCACACCGCCGCCCAGGCGATCATGACCGGCAATGGTGATGTGTTCGTGGTCGGTGGTGTCGAGCACATGGGCCACGTCAGCATGATGCATGGCGTCGACCCCAACCCGCACATGTCCTTGCACGCCGCCAAGGCTTCCGGGATGATGGGCCTGACCGCCGAGATGCTCGGCAAGATGCACGGCATCACCCGTGAGCAGCAGGATCTGTTCGGCCTGCGTTCGCACCAGCTCGCCCACAAGGCGACGGTCGAAGGCAAGTTCAAGGACGAGATCATCCCGATGCAGGGTTACGACGAGAACGGCTTCCTGAAGGTCTTCGATTACGACGAGACCATTCGCCCGGAAACCACCCTCGAAGGCCTGGCGTCGCTCAAGCCTGCGTTCAACCCCAAAGGTGGCACCGTCACCGCGGGTACCTCGTCGCAGATCACCGACGGTGCCTCGTGCATGATCGTCATGTCCGGCCAGCGCGCCATGGACCTGGGGATCCAGCCACTGGCGGTGATCCGTTCGATGGCGGTGGCCGGCGTGGACCCTGCGATCATGGGCTACGGCCCGGTTCCGGCGACGCAGAAAGCCCTCAAGCGCGCTGGCCTGTCCATCGCCGACATCGACTTCTTTGAGCTCAACGAAGCCTTCGCCGCACAGGCCCTGCCGGTGCTGAAGGACCTGAAAGTGCTCGACAAGATGGATGAGAAGGTTAACCTGCACGGCGGCGCCATCGCTCTGGGCCACCCGTTCGGTTGCTCCGGTGCGCGGATCTCCGGCACTCTGCTCAACGTCATGAAGCAGAATGGCGGTACCCTGGGCGTCGCCACCATGTGTGTCGGCCTGGGCCAAGGCATCACCACTGTCTTCGAACGCGTCTGATCGCGTTGCGGGACAGCAGCCGGGGCCATGTGCCCCGGCTTTTGTTTTTTACAGGATTTGTTCAAGAGGGCGAGTGACATGCAGATACAACCTGGTGTGTACCGGCATTACAAAGGCCCTGAATACCGCGTGTTCAGCGCGGCGCGCCATTCCGAGAGCGAAGAGTGGATGGTCTTCTACCAGTGCCTGTATGGTGACTACAGCTTCTGGGTCAGGCCACTTTCGATGTTCCAGGAGTCCGTCGAGGTTGACGGCGAGCAGGTGCCACGCTTTGCTTTGGTCAAGGCCGAAGAGGGGCTGGACGAGCGGCTTGGCAAGGCGCACGAGTGATCGACCACGCTTGACCTCACTCTTTTGCCACTATATATAGCGGTGCCGCGTCCGGCACCTGACGCGTTTTTCATCTTCAGATTCAGGAATACTCCGATCCATGGGCAAATCGCTGGTCATTGTGGAATCCCCGGCCAAGGCCAAGACCATCAACAAGTACCTGGGCAGCCAGTACGTGGTGAAGTCGAGTATCGGCCACATCCGTGACCTTCCCACCAGCGGTTCCGCCAGTGCGAGCAAGGAACCGGCGGCCAAGCGCGGCAAGGCCGCGGCCGAGGCTCCGGCCTTGTCGCCGAAGGAAAAGGCACGCCGCACCCTGGTCGCGCGCATGGGCGTCGACCCGGAGGCAGGCTGGAAGGCCAAGTACGAGATCCTTCCCGGCAAGGAGAAGGTGATCGAGGAGCTGCGCCGCCTGGCCAAGGATGCCGACACCATCTACCTCGCAACCGACTTGGATCGCGAGGGGGAAGCCATTGCCTGGCACCTGCGCGAAGCCATCGGTGGTGACGACAGCCGCTACAAGCGCGTGGTGTTCAACGAGATCACCAAAAAGGCTATCCAGGAAGCCTTCTCCCAGCCGGGCGAGCTCGATATCGACCGGGTCAACGCCCAGCAGGCGCGGCGCTTCCTCGACCGCGTGGTCGGCTACATGGTCTCGCCGCTGTTGTGGGCCAAGATCGCCCGCGGCCTGTCTGCCGGCCGTGTGCAGTCGGTGGCGGTGAAGCTGGTGGTCGAGCGTGAGCGCGAGATCCGCGCGTTCAACCCGGAAGAGTACTGGGAAGTCCACGCCGACCTGGGCACCGCCAAGAACGCCAAGGTGCGTTTCGAAGTGGCCCGCGAGAAGGGCGAGGCCTTCAAGCCGCTCAACGAAGCCCAGGCCATGGCTGCTCTGGAGAAGCTCAAGGCCTCCAGCTACAGCGTGAGCAAGCGCGAGGACCGGCCGACCAGCAGCAAGCCTTCGGCCCCGTTCATCACTTCCACCCTGCAGCAGGCCGCGAGCAACCGCCTGGGCTACGGGGTGAAGAAGACCATGATGATGGCCCAGCGTCTGTACGAAGCCGGCTACATCACCTACATGCGTACCGACTCGACCAACCTGTCGACCGACGCCGTCGAGATGGCACGCAGCTACATCGAGAAAGAATTCGGCAAGCAGTACCTGCCCGCCGCGCCGATCGTCTATGGCAGCAAGGAAGGCGCCCAGGAGGCGCACGAGGCGATTCGCCCGTCGGACGTGAACACCCATCCGACCAAGCTCAGCGGCATGGAGCGTGACGCCGAGCGCCTGTACGAGTTGATCTGGCGCCAGTTCCTGGCCTGCCAGATGCCACCGGCGCAATACCTGTCCACCAGCGTCACCGTGGTGGCCGGCGAGTTCGAGCTGCGTGCCAAGGGCCGCATCCTCAAGTTCGACGGTTATACCCGCGTCCTGCCGCAGCAGAGCAAGCCGGGCGAGGACGACGTGCTGCCGGAAATGGCCCAGGGCGAGGCGCTCAAGCTTATCCAGCTCGACCCCAGCCAGCACTTCACCAAGCCGCCGGCGCGCTTCACCGAAGCCAGCCTGGTCAAGGAAATGGAAAAGCGCGGCATCGGCCGTCCGTCGACCTACGCGGCGATCATCTCGACCATCCAGGATCGCGGTTATGTGACGCTGCACAACCGCCGGTTCTACTCCGAGAAGATGGGCGACATCGTCACCGAGCGCCTGTCCGAGAGCTTCGCCAACCTGATGGACTACGGCTTCACCGCCGGCATGGAAGAGAACCTCGACGATGTGGCCCAGGGCGAGCGTGACTGGAAGAACGTCCTCGACGAGTTCTATGGCGACTTCAGCAAGAAGCTGCAGACCGCCGAGTCCAGCGAGCACGGCATGCGCGCCAACCAGCCGACCCTGACCAACATCGCCTGCAAGGAATGCGGCCGGCCGATGATGATCCGTACCGCCTCCACCGGCGTGTTCCTCGGCTGCTCGGGTTACAGCCTGCCGCCGAAGGAGCGCTGCAAGGCCACGGTCAACCTGGTGCCGGGCGACGAGATCGCCGCCGACGACGAGGGCGAATCCGAGTCGCTGGTGCTGCGCGGCAAGCACCGCTGCCCGATCTGCTCGACGGCGATGGACGCCTACCTGCTCGACGAGAAGCGCAAGCTGCACATCTGTGGCAACAACCCGGACTGCGCCGGCTACGAGATCGAGGAAGGCAGCTACCGGATCAAGGGCTACGAAGGCCCGAGCCTGGAGTGCGACAAGTGCGGCAGCGAGATGCAGCTCAAGACCGGCCGTTTCGGCAAGTTCTTCGGTTGCACCAACGCCACCTGCAAGAACACCCGCAAGCTGCTCAAGAGCGGCGAGGCGGCGCCGCCGAAGATGGACAAGGTGGACATGCCGGAGCTCAAGTGCGAGAAGGTCGACGACACCTACGTGCTGCGCGACGGTGCCTCGGGCCTGTTCCTGGCTGCCAGCCAGTTCCCGAAAAACCGCGAAACCCGCGCGCCGCTGGTGCTGGAGATCGTCCCGCACAAGCACGAGATCGATCCGAAGTACCACTTCCTCTGCGAAGCGCCGCAGAAGGACCCGGACGGTCGCCCGACGGTGATTCGCTACAGCCGCAAGACCAAGGAGCAGTACGTGCAGTCCGAAGTCGACGGCAAGCCGACCGGCTGGAAGGCGTTCTACGACGGCAAGGCGTGGAAGGTCGAAGACAAGCGCTGATCTGAGTCTCAGGCTCATCGCGGGGCAAGCCCGCTCCCACAGGTGTTCTGCAACCTCGTGGGAGCGGGCTTGCCCCGCGATCGTTTGTGCTTGCGGTAAAGTCGGCCAATCCCGGAAACTGGGGTATCGCCTTGCAGCCTTCAGGAGTCAGTCGAAATGGCCCAGGAACTCTACACCCGCACCAACCAGAAACTGTTCTTCGCCGGCCTTGCCCTGGAATCCATGGCCAAGGCCGCTGACAGCCAGGCCATGAACGCCCAGGGCCTGCTCCAGGCCGAGCGCGAATCGGCGCTGTTCCACCTGTATGGCGCGCTGCTGGGGCTGTGCCACGAGATCGCCGGCTTCTACCGTCTGCCCCAGGCCTCGGCGTCACGGGCCGAACTGCTGTTCAGCGACGAGGTGTTGCAGAGCGTGGCGATCCCGGAAATGGCCGAGCTGCTCGAACTGGCCCGCCAGCCGGAAACCTGGCTGGCGCGCCTGCTGGCCGCTTATGCCGATTTGTTCCGACCGCCGGTCGCGAAGAAAACCGTGAAGGGCGACGTCACCCAGCCGCTGATCCAGGCCGTCAATCTGGACGAGCCCGAGCCGGCCGAGCTATCCCGGGAGGAGCTTGAAGCCTGGCGACAGAACCTGAAAAGCCTGGTGAGACGATTCCGCGAAGCGCTGAGTGAGTGCTGACCGCCGCCATGGCTGGTACACTGATGGCCTTTCGTGAAAAGCAGGCCCTTTATGTCAACGTCCTTTCTAGAAATTGTCGAGTTGCCTGATGGCCGGATCGAGCTGCGCCGTGCCGAGGATGAAGGCTCCCTGGTGACCTTGGATTTCTCCGAGGATGCCAAGGCATTCCTGCAAGGACAGCATGTGGAAGTGGCCAAGGCCATGCTCAGCGTCGGCGTGCAGATGGCCGGCCGCCTCGTCGAGGGTGAGCTTGAGCGTGAAGAAGGGCCGCGCGTCCTTCACTGAGGCAGGTTACAGGCTCAGGGTTTCAAGCGTTTGACAGGCAAAGCCTGAACATCAGCCGAGGCGGATGTTCAGGCTTTGTGCGTTTCCGCTGGCGGCGGCGCGCTGAAGCTGTTGCCGGGCGCTGCCGTTGAGGGTGCCCAGCCAGCTGACCACGGTATGGCTGTGGCCCAGGCGCAAGGCTTCGCAGGCCAGTTGCAGGGCAGTCTGTTTGCCACCGGGTTGCAGCAGCAGGATGCGTTCACGGTTGAGGCCGGCATCGCGCAGCCAGGCCTGGGTGAGGCTGCCCGGCGGGGCGATGAGCGTCAGCCAACGGCTGTCGTCTTCTTCGCTGAGTTCGCGCAGGATCGGCGCCAGCAGGCTCTGGCAATGCCCGGGCGCGCCGCGCAGGGCCAGTTCGCTGAACAGCTCTGGCTGGCTGCTCTTGCGCGCCACCGGGGCGGGCTTGAGGCCTGGCAGCACCGGTTGGGCGAGAAAGGCCTCGAACAGCGGCAACTGGGCTTGCTGGGGTGCATGGGTGAACGGCTGCATGACGCCTCCTGGTTCAGCGGCGCAGGACGCCGACGCTCAAGCCCTCGATCACCAGTTCCTGTTCCTTCAGGTCAACTTCGATGGGGGCGAATTCGGGGTTTTCGGCGAGCAGCCAGACCTTGCTGCCTTCGCGCTTGAAGCGCTTGACGGTCACTTCGTCGCCGATGCGGGCCACCACCACCTGGCCATTGCGGGCTTCGCGGGTGGTGTGCACGGCCAGCAGGTCGCCGTCGAAGATGCCGATGTCCTTCATGCTCATGCCGTGTACGCGCAACAGGTAGTCGGCGCGGGGATGGAAGAAGGCCGGGTTGATGTTGCAGGATTCCTCGATGTGCTGCTCGGCGAGGATCGGCGCGCCGGCGGCGACCCGGCCGATGATGGGCAGGCCGCTGTCCTCGTGCTTTGGCTCAAGGCCGGGAATGCGGATGCCGCGGGAAGCGCCAGGAGTCATCTCGATGGCGCCCTTGCGGGCCAGGGCCTTCAGGTGTTCCTCGGCGGCGTTGGGCGACTTGAAGCCCAGCTCCTGGGCGATCTCGGCGCGGGTCGGCGGAAAGCCGTTGTCTTCGAGGCAGCGCTTGATGAAGGCCAGAATCTCGGCTTGGCGTGGCGTCAGTTTCAGCATGGGCGAGGGCTCTGTCTTTTTATACAGTGACTGGAATTATATACAGTGGCTCGCGGCCTGCAACCCACCCGGACCAAGAAAGATCGAAACGCCGACGCATCTTGTCGCTTGCAGCCTGACTCTTGGCGCTTTTAAATGGCGACCGACCGGTCACCCAGCCTTGACATCGGCAGGCCTGAAACGTATGTTTCAAACAACTGTTTGTCAGGCGGAGTAGTCATGGCCCAATCGGAAACCGTTGAACGCATCCTCGATGCGGCGGAGCAGCTGTTCGCGGAGCGTGGGTTCGCGGAAACCTCATTGCGGCTGATCACCAGCAAGGCCGGGGTCAACCTGGCGGCGGTGAACTACCATTTCGGTTCGAAGAAGGCCCTGATCCAGGCGGTGTTCTCGCGCTTCCTGGGGCCGTTCTGCGCAAGCCTGGAGCGCGAACTGGAGCGCCGCCAGGCGCGTCCCGAGCAGAAGGCCTCGCTCGAGGAACTGCTGGAGATGCTGGTGGAGCAGGCCCTGGCCGTGCAGCCGCGCAGCAACAACGACCTGTCGATCTTCATGCGCCTGCTGGGCCTGGCCTTCAGCCAGAGCCAGGGGCACCTGCGGCGTTACCTGGAAGACATGTACGGCAAGGTGTTCCGCCGCTACATGCTGCTGGTCAACGAGGCCGCGCCGCGCATCCCGCCGCTGGAGCTGTTCTGGCGCGTGCACTTCATGCTCGGCGCCGCGGCGTTCAGCATGTCGGGGATCAAGGCCCTGCGGGCCATCGCCGAGACCGATTTCGGCATCAACACCTCGATCGAGCAGGTCATGCGCCTGATGGTGCCGTTCCTGGCCGCCGGCATGCGCGCCGACAGCGGCGTCACCGACGAGGCCATGGCCACGGCGCAGCTGCGTCCGCGCAGCAAGTCCGCCACCCCCGCCAAGGCCTGAGTACTGGGCGGGGCAGGGCGCTTGCGCTAAGCTAGCGCCCATGCCTGACCTTGTCTCCCGCCGCATTTTCCGCCAGCACGGCCGCTTCGCCACTGAACCATCGGGCACTTCGTTGTCCGATGTTTGCGTGCGCCTGCGCCACGGCCAAGCGCCCCTGGACCTCCCATGAAGGATTCCCTATGACTGCCAGCCTGCAAGGCTCCCTGATGGTGGATATCGCCGGTAAATGGCTGACCGCCGAAGACCGCCATCTGCTGCGCCAGCCCGAAGTGGCCGGCCTGATCATCTTCGCCCGCAACATCGACAGCCCGCGCCAGGTGCGCGAGCTGTGCGCGTCGATCCGCGCGATTCGCCCCGAGCTGATCCTCGCCGTGGACCAGGAAGGCGGGCGGGTCCAGCGCCTGCGCCAGGGCTTCGTGCGCCTGCCGGCCATGCGTGCGATCGCCGACAACACCAATGCCGAGTACCTGGCCGAGCAGTGCGGCTGGCTGATGGCCACCGAGGTGCTGGCGGTGGGCCTGGACCTGAGCTTCGCCCCGGTGCTGGACCTCGATCACCAGCGCAGCGCCGTGGTCGGCAGCCGCGCCTTTGAAGGCAATCCGCAGCGTGCCACCGAGCTGGCCGGTGCGTTCATCCGCGGCATGAACGCCGCGGGCATGGCCGCCTGCGGCAAGCATTTCCCCGGCCACGGCTGGGCCGAAGCCGACTCCCATGTGGCGATCCCGGTCGACGAACGTAGCCTCGAGCAGCTGCGCGCTACCGACCTGGTGCCGTTCACCCAGCTGGGTGGCCAGTTGGCGGCGGTGATGCCGGCCCATGTGATCTATCCGCAGGTCGACAACCAGCCGGCCGGCTTCTCCCGGCGCTGGCTGCAGGACATCCTGCGCGGCGAGCTGGGCTTCGACGGGGTGATCTTCAGCGACGACCTGTCCATGGCCGGCGCCCATGTGGTGGGCGATGCCGCCAGTCGTATCGAGGCGGCCCTGAGCGCCGGCTGCGACATGGGCCTGGTGTGCAACGATCGGGCGGCGGCGGAGCTGGCGCTGAGCGCGGCGCAACGGATGAAGGTCAAGCCGTCGCCGCGAATCGCGCGGATGCGTGGGCAGGGCTTTGCGCGTACCGATTACCGCCAGCAGCCGCGTTGGCTGGAGGCGTTGGGGGCGTTGAAGGAAGCCCAGCTGGTCGACTGACCGCGTTGGCTTCTTCGCGGGTAAACCCGCTCCCACAGGTTCGGCGTCACCCTCAAGGAATACGCCGATCCTGTGGGAGCGGGTTTACCCGCGAAGAGCCCAGCACGGGAAAAGCCTGGCTTAACGCCCGCGCTTACCCGGCAACGGTGCGAACAGCGCCTCGATCTCGTCATCGCCTAGCCGCCATTGCCCGGCCTGGCCGCCATCGAGCAGCCCGGCCGCCAGCGCCGCCTTCTCCTGCTGCAACTGCTGGATCTTCTCCTCCACCGTCCCCCGGGTGATCAGCTTGAACACGAACACCGGCTTGTCCTGGCCGATGCGGTAGGCGCGGTCGGTGGCCTGGTTCTCGCTGGCCGGGTTCCACCACGGGTCGTAGTGGATCACCGTGTCGGCGGCGGTCAGGTTCAGCCCGGTGCCACCGGCCTTGAGGCTGATCAGGAACACCTCGCTGTCGCCGTTCTGGAACTGCTGCACCGGCGCGCGGCGGTCGCGGGTGTCGCCGGTCAGCAGGCTGTAGCGGATGCCGCGCTTTTCCAGCTCGAACTCGATCAGTGCCAGCATCGAGGTGAACTGCGAGAACAGCAGCACCTTGCGCCCCTCGCTGAGCAGCTCCTCGAGCATCTCCAGCAGGCTGCCCAGCTTGCCCTTGTCGGCGAACGTGCCCTTGGCCTCGGTGCCCTTGACCAGGCGCAGGTCGCAGCATACCTGGCGCAGCTTGAGCAGGGCATCGAGGATGACGATCTGGCTGCGGGCGGCGCCGTTGCGGGCGATTTCGTCGCGGACCTTCTTGTCCATCGCCACCCGCACCGCCTCGTAGGTGTCGCGCTGGGCGTCGCTGAGCTCGACCCAGTGGATCATCTCGGTCTTGGCCGGCAGCTCGGTGGCCACCTGCTCCTTGGTGCGGCGCAGCAGGAACGGGCGGATACGGCTGGCCAGGTGGCCCATGCGCTCGGCGTCGCGGTGGCGCTCGATCGGGGTGCGGTAGTCCTGGGTGAAGCGCTTGCTCTCGCCCAGCCAGCCGGGCATCAGGAAGTGGAAGATCGACCACAGTTCGCCGAGGTTGTTCTCCATCGGCGTGCCGGTCAGGCACAGCCGCTGGTTGGCCTGCAGCTCACGCACGGCCTGGGCGGCCTTGCTGGTGCTGCTCTTGATGTTCTGCGCCTCGTCCAGCACCAGCAGGTGCCAGGGCTGGGCCTTGAGGTGTTCCAGGTCGCGGGGGACGAGGGCATAGGTGGTCAGCACCAGGTCGTAGTCGGCCAGCTTGGCGAAGTGCTTGTTGCGCCCGGGGCCGTGCAGGGCCAGGACGCGCAGGTCGGGGGCGAAGCGCCGGGCCTCGTCGAGCCAGTTGGGCACCAGGCTGGTGGGCATCACCGCCAGCGCCGGGTGGGCCAGGCGCCCGGCTTCCTTCTCCAGCAGCAGGTGGGCCAGGGTCTGCAGGGTCTTGCCCAGGCCCATGTCGTCACCGAGGATGCCGCCGGTGCCCATTTCGCGCAGGGCCTGCAGCCAGTTCAGGCCTTGCTGCTGGTAGGGGCGCAGGGTGGCGTTCAGGCCCTTGGGCGGCGCCACCTGCAGGTCGCGGGCGTCGCGCAGGCGCCGGCCCAGGTCGCGCACATGACTCCCTCCCTCCCACTGCAACGGCAGGTGGTCGATGTCGTTCAGGCGCGCGGCGTCGGCGCGCTCCAGGCGCAGGCTCGGGCCGCTGGCGTCGTTGTGCAGGTACAGCTCGCCCAGGGTGCCCATGACCGCCTTGATCCGCCCGTAGGGCAGGGCGACCCGCAGCGCCGGGCTGTCGTGGCGGGCGCGGTTGAGGTCGATCAGCAGGTGTTCGTCGTCACTGCGCCGTGCCAGTTCGCTGGGGCGCAGCAGCTCGGGGCTGGCGCGCAGCAGTTGCAGGACGATGGGCAGCAGGCTGTGGCGCTGGCCATCGACGACGATGCCCAGCTCCAGGTCGAACCACTCATGGCCCGGCGCTTCGTCGATGGTGGCGTACCAGTCGTCGACCTCGTGCAGGTTGAAGGCGAAGTCGCGGTGCACATCGATGGCCCAGCCGGCCTCGCGCAGGCGCGGCAGGCCCTCGCGGGCGAAGCGCAGCCAGGCTTCGTCGTCGGGCAGCTGGTACATCTCGCCGGCGCTGTCGGGCAGGGCCTTGCTCTGGCGGGTGGCGGGCTTGAAGCCATGCTCGCGCAATACCTTGCGCAGGGCCTGCTCGGCCTGGGGCTGGCGGCGGATGCGTTGGCTGGTGCTGCCCACCAGACGGCTCAGCGGCTTGTCGTCGCCGCCACTGGCGCGCAGGCCGTCGTAGTCGAACGCCAGTGCGGCGCGGTGCTGCATCTGCCGTTGCATGCGCCCGGTCTTGGGTGTGTAGGCGCTGAACTCGAGGCTGCCGAGGGTCAGGTGCGGGGTCGGCGCGATGTCGTCGAGCTGCTCCTGCTGCACGGTGGTGGGCGTCGGCAGGTGATGGTTGAGGGCGTTGAGCTTGTGGCTGAGGGGCACGATGAGGTGTTCCGGTACATCGGGAGCAAGGGACAGCTGCAGGGCAGTGTGCGGATCCAGGTCGTGGGAAACGCTGCCGACCTCATGGGTGTCGAGGTCGAAGTAGTACAGCGGCACCAGCGGCAGCACGCAATTGAGCGGTTCCTCGCCGTTGTACCACATGCCCCTGTAGTCGCCGTTGCCCAGGCGTACCCAGCGGAAGTCCGCCTGACGAGGCGCGCCCTGGGTCAGCAGGGGCAGGTCTTCGATGAACATCAGGCGCCCGGTGTCCAGCGCCCGCTGCAGCAACTCGCCGCCCTCGAGCCCCTTGAGCGCATAGCCGCGCTCGTGGCCGTAGGGCGCGGTCTGCGCCGAGAGCTGGCGAAGGATGCGCAGGTCCTCTTCCTTGACGAACTTCGGGGGCTCGTAGAGCAGTTCGTACAGCGACTGGATGCGGCTGTAGCGAATGCCGTGCTCTTCGCGGGTGCCCTTGCGCACACGCAATGCGCAACTGCTGTGGTCGTCGTTGAGCGCCAGCTGGTAGCAGACCATGCGGCCCCGTTTGTCTTCGGCGTCGCCCTGTCGGGATGTGGGCGGCTCCAGCCCCTGCAGCCAGTGCTGCAGGTGATGGGGCAACTGGTCGCCGTTGGCCGCGCCGTGTCCGTGGCTGTTGGCCAGGGTATAGAGCGCTGCGGCGCAGTGCTTGCAGTTGGTGCCCACCGGACAGGAGCAGTCGCCGCGCACATGGCATTGCCCGGAGGGGCCGGCAGTGATGATGATCCGCTGGCGGTAGATGTTGCCGCCGCTGCCGTGGCAGGTGGACTCGATGCGCGAGTCGCCGTGGGACTGGATCTGCACCAGGCCCTGTTCGGCGTAGCGTTCGCCACGTTGCAGGGTGGCCGCTGAAAAATCGCGCTTCCAGCTCGGATTCTCGGCTGCCAGCTTCTGCACATCGGCGTTCACGGTTTCACTGCTCCATCATTTCCGGATCCGGCAGCGGGATCTTGCGCATGCCGGCCGGCGAGACCTTGAGCAGCAGCGCCAGGTGCCCGCCATCGAGGAAGGTCAGCTGGCCGGCCTTCATGTTGCTGTTGCTCTGCTTGAACTGCTCGCTGCGCAGCACACTGCCATTGGCGTCGAGCTGGTTGACCCAGAGGCTGGCGTCGACGGCGATGAAGCGGCCTTCCTTGATGGTCAGGTTGCCTTCGATGGGGAAGTGGCCGAACTGCTCGTCACCGGCGCTCACGGCGACGGCATCGCCGTCCTGCTGCCAGGCCCTGTGCAGAAGCACGGTGTAGTCGGCGGTGGCCTGCAGGCGGGTGACTTCGTCACCCAGGCCGGTCGGGCGCTCGGCGCCTTTTTCCAGGCGTGGCGCGCCGGCGCTCCAGTCTTCCGGGGCGAATGGGCTGGTGATCGCCGGCACGGCGTTCTGCCGCACCAGGATCATTTCCACCTGGTAGGGGCCTGCGGCGAAGGCAGCCGGCGCGAGCAGGGCCAGCAGCAGGGTCAGGCAACGGATGGCACGCATGAAGCTTCCTTATGGATTTTGTGGAGTGAGGCGCTCGAACAGCGCTTCCAGGGTGTTGAAACGTTCTTCGGGGCGTTCCATCGGCACCAGGAAGCGGAACTGGGTCGCGCCTTCGAACTTGTAGCGTTTGGGCTGGCCCTGGATCAGCTTGATCAGGGTCAGCGGGTCGACCGGTGTCTCGGCCTCGAACTCGAGCTTGCCGCCGTTGGGGCCGGCGTCGACTTTCTTGATGCCGAGCTTTTCCGCCTGCAGCTTGAGCAGGGTCAGGCGCATCAGGTTCTTGGTCGGCTCTGGCAGCAGGCCGAAGCGGTCGATCATTTCCACCTGCAGGTCCTTGAGGCCCTCTTCGTCGGCCGCCGAGGCGATGCGCTTGTAGAGGATCAGGCGCGCATGCACGTCGGGCAGGTAGTCCTCGGGGATCAGCGCCGGCAGGCGCAGGTTGATCTCCGGGCCGCCGCCGAGCGGCTGCTCGAGGTTCGGCTGGGCGCCCTTGCGGATGGCCTTGACCGCGCGCTCGAGCATTTCCATGTACAGGGTGAAGCCGACCGCCTGGATCTGCCCGCTCTGGCCTTCGCCGAGCAGCTCGCCGGCACCACGGATCTCCAGGTCGTTGGTGGCCAGGACAAAGCCGGCGCCCAGGTCCTGGGTGTTGGCGATGGCCTCCAGGCGCTTTTCGGCATCGGCGCTGATCTGCTGGCGCGGTGGCGTCAGCAGGTAGGCGTAGGCCTGGTGGTGGCTACGGCCGACCCGGCCGCGCAGCTGGTGCAGCTGGGCCAGGCCGAACTTGTCGGCGCGCTCGATGACGATGGTGTTGGCGCTGGGCACGTCGATGCCGGTCTCGATGATGGTCGAGGCGATCAGCACGTTGAAGCGCTTGTGGTAGAAGTCGCTCATCACTTGTTCGAGTTCGCGCTCGCGCATCTGCCCGTGGCCGATGCCGATGCGCGCCTCGGGCACCAGTTCGGCCAGTTCCGCAGCGCACTTCTCGATGGTCTTGACGTCGTTGTGCAGGTAGTACACCTGGCCGCCGCGCAGCAGTTCGCGCAGCAGCGCTTCCTTGATCGTGCTCTTGTTCTGCTCCATGACGAAGGTGCGCACCGACAGGCGCCTGGCCGGCGGGGTGGCGATGATCGACAGGTCGCGCATGCCCGACACCGCCATGTTCAGCGTGCGCGGAATCGGCGTTGCGGTCAGGGTGAGGATGTCCACCTCGCTGCGCAGGGCCTTGAGCTGCTCTTTCTGGCGCACGCCGAAGCGGTGCTCCTCGTCGATGATGGCCAGGCCCAGGTCCTTGAAGCGCACATCGTCCTGCAGCAGCTTGTGGGTGCCGATGAGAATGTCGATCTTGCCCTCGGCCAGGTCCGCCGCGGCGCTGGCGACTTCCTTGGCCGACTTGAAGCGGCTCATCACCTCGACCTTCACCGGCCAGTCGGCAAAGCGGTCGCGGAAGCTGTTGTAGTGCTGCTGGGCGAGCAGGGTGGTGGGCACCAGCAATGCGACCTGGCGCCCGCCGTGCACGGCGATGAAGGCGGCGCGCATGGCCACCTCGGTCTTGCCGAAGCCGACGTCACCACAGACCAGGCGATCCATCGGCTGGCCGGCGAGCATGTCGGTGCGTACCGCCTCGATGGCGGCCTGCTGGTCGGGGGTTTCCTCGAACGGGAAGCCGGCGCTGAAGGTGGCGTAGTCGGCGGCCGGGTCGGCGAAGGCGTAGCCTTTGCGCGCGGCGCGGCGGGCGTAGATGTCGAGCAGTTCGGCGGCGACGTCGCGCACCTGTTCGGCAGCCTTGCGCTTGGCTTTCTGCCAGGCTTCGGAGCCCAGCCGGTGCAGCGGCGCCAGGGCGTCGTCGCTGCCGGTGTAGCGGGCGATCAGGTGCAGGTTGGCCACCGGCACGTAGAGCTTGGCGCCCTCGGCGTATTCGAGGGTGAGGAACTCGGCGGCCTGGCCGTCGATTTCCAGGGTTGCCAGGCCCAGGTAGCGGCCCACGCCGTGGTCGATGTGCACCACCGGGGCGCCTTCGCGCAGCTCGGTGAGGTTCTTGATCACCGCGTCGTTGGCCGCCTCGCCGCGTTTCTCGCGGCGCCGGCGCTGCATCACGCGCTGGCCGAACAGCGGGCTTTCGGCGACCAGGGCCAGGCTGGGGTCGTCCAGCAGCAGGCCGTCGTCCAGCGGCGCGATGGTGATCGCCAGGCGTTCGCCGCCGCTGACGAAGTCGGCCCAGCCGTCGACGGTGTGGGGGCGCAGCTTCAGGCGTTCGAGCAGCTCCAGCAGCACTTCGCGCCGGCCCGCCGATTCCGCCGTGAACAGCACGCGGCCGGGGAACTGGTCGAGGAAGTTCGACAGCTCCGCCAGCGGCTGGTTGGCCTTGGCCTCGATCGCCAGGTTGGGCAGGGCGCGGGCCGGGAAGCGCTCGCGGCCAACGCCGGGCTCGACGTCGTCGGCACCGATCACCACCCGTGGCCATTGCTTGAGGCGGGCGAAGCAGTCCTCCACCGGCATGAACAGCTCCGCCGGCGGCAGTAGTGGCCGGCTGAGGTCGCCGCGGCGCTCTTCATAGCGCCCGCGCACGTCGTTCCAGAAGTGCTCGGCGGCCTGCTCCACGCCCGGCAGGGAGAACACCTGGGTGTCGACCGGCAGGTAGTCGAACAGGGTGGCGGTCTCTTCGAAGAACAGCGGCAGGTAGTACTCGATACCGGCGGGAATGATGCCGCTGGTGAGGTCCTGGAAGATCGCGCTGCGGCGGAAGTCCACGTCGAAGCGTTCGCGGAAGCGCGCCTTGAAGCGCGTAACCTCGTCCTTCTGCATGGGGAACTCGCGCGCCGGCAACAGGCGGATCGAGTCGACCTTGTCGATCGAGCGCTGCGACTCCGGGTCGAAGGTGCGCAGGGTCTCGATCTCGTCGTCGAACAGGTCGATGCGGTACGGCTGCTTGCTGCCCATGGGGAACAGGTCGATCAGCGCGCCGCGCACGGCGAACTCGCCATGCTCGTAGACCGTGTCGACGCAGCGGTAGCCGCTGGCTTCCAGGCGCGTGCGCATCTGCTCGACGTCGATCTTCTGGCCGACGTCCAGCACCAGGCTGCTGCCCAGCAGGAAGCGCGTGGGGGCCAGGCGGTGCAGGGCAGTGGTGATCGGCACGACGAGGATGCCGTGGTCCAGCTCCGGCAGCCGGTAGAGGCTGGCGATACGCTGGGAGATGATGTCCTGGTGCGGCGAGAACAGGTCGTAGGGCAGGGTTTCCCAATCGGGGAACGGCAGCACCGGCAGCGCCGGCGCGAAGAAGCGCAGCTCCTGCTCGAGGCGGTCGGCCGCCTGGCTGTCGGCGGTCAGCAGCAAGGTGAAGCGACCGGCGGTACTGGCCGCCTCGGCGATGGCCAGGCTCAAGGCGGCGCCGGGCAGGTTGCCCCAGGTTTGTTTGCCGGCCGTGGCCGACATTTGCGGTAGGCGCAGAACTGACACGGGAGATCGGACTCCAAGCGTTGCGGCAAAGAGGTCGATTGTACCGGTGACGGGGCTCGCTGTCAGGCTCGCGAGGGCATGACGACGGGGTCTGGCGTCGGCGACAGGCGCTCATTGCCCGATACGCCGAGGGGCGTCATAATGTAGCCCCTTTTTTGTTCCCCTACATGTGGAAGGTTACCGTGACTCAGAAGCCCGACCAGTGTCTTGGTGAGTGGATCGATCGTGAAGCCCTGGCTGAAGCGATGATCCCGCTTATCGGTCAGCTCTACCGCAACAACAACGTGGTGAGCTCGATCTATGGCCGCAGCCTGATCAACCGTTCGGTTATCTCGATCCTCAAAGCCCACCGCTTTGCCCGTCACCGTCAGACCGACGAGACCGAGCTGTCCGTCCACGAGACGTTCCCCCTGCTCAAGGCCATGAGCGAGCTGAAGCTGGGCGCCGCCTCGGTGGACCTGGGCAAGCTGGCCAACAAGTTCAAGGTCGAAGGCAACGGCCGCAGCGCCGAGCAGTTCGTCCGTGACGAACTGGCCGACGTCGTGGGTCAGCAGAACGCTTCCGCACGCAAGGGCACCGACGTCGTCCTGTACGGTTTCGGCCGTATCGGCCGCCTGCTGGCGCGCATCCTCATCGAGAAGACCGGTGGCGGCGACGGCCTGCGCCTGCGCGCCATCGTCGTGCGCAAGGGCGCCGAGAACGACCTGGTCAAGCGCGCCAGCCTGCTGCGCCGCGACTCGGTGCACGGTCCGTTCGACGGCACCATCGTCATCGATGAAGCCAACAACACCATCACCGCCAATGGCAACCTGATCCAGGTGATCTACGCCAAGAGCCCGAGCGAAGTCGACTACACCCAGTACGGCATCCACGATGCGCTGATCGTCGACAACACCGGCGTATGGCGTGACGCCGACGGCCTCGGCCAGCACCTGGCCTGCCCGGGCGCCGCCCGCGTGATCCTCACCGCACCGGGCAAGGGCGCGCTGAAGAACATCGTGCACGGCATCAACCACGGCGACATCAGCGCCGACGACAAGATCATCTCGGCGGCGTCCTGCACCACCAACGCCATCGTGCCGGTGCTCAAGGCCATCAACGACCAGTACGGCATCGTCAACGGCCACGTCGAAACCGTTCACTCGTTCACCAACGACCAGAACCTGATCGACAACTTCCACAAGGGCAGCCGTCGTGGCCGCGCCGCGCCGCTGAACATGGTCATCACCGAGACCGGTGCCGCCACCGCCGCCGCCAAGGCACTGCCAGTGCTCAAGGGCAAGCTGACCGGCAACGCCATTCGTGTGCCGACGCCGAACGTGTCGATGGCCATTCTCAACCTGAACCTCGAGAAGGCCACCAACCGCGAAGAGCTGAACGAGTACCTGCGCCAGACCGCCATGCACTCGGAGCTGCACAAGCAGATCGACTACGTCAGCTCCCAGGAAGTGGTATCGACCGACTTCGTTGGTTCGCGCCACGCCGGTGTGGTCGACGCCGAGGCGACTATCTGCAACGACAACCGCGTTGTCCTGTACGTGTGGTACGACAACGAGTTCGGTTACAGCTGCCAGGTGGTACGCGTGATGGAAGACATGGCCGGTGTGAACCCGCCAGCGTTTCCACGCTGATCCGCTTGTAATGCGTTGAGAAAACGGGAACCTTCGGGTTCCCGTTTTTTTTGCTCCCCGCATCAGCGCGGTCTCTTTGTAGGAGCGGCCTTATGCCGCGAAAGGGCTGCGTAGCAGCCCCGGCAATTGTGGCAGTGACGCTGAAAACCTGGGGCCGCCTTGCGGCCCTTTCGCGGCACAAGGCCGCTCCTACAAAGAGACCGGTCAACCGAGAGATCCATATTGCGCACAGTTCTTCTGTTCTGCCTGTTGTTGCTGTCAGCCTGCAATCAAGGCCCCACCCTCGAGCGCTTCGGCGGCCCGACCATGGGCAGCAGCTACAGCATCCAGTACGTGCGCCAACCCGGCGGCCCGGCGCCCGAGCAGGTCCAGGCCGAGGTCGAGGCCATCCTCCAGGCCATCGACGCCCGCTACTCCACCTACCGTGGCGACTCCACCGTCAGCCGTTTCAACCAGCTTGCGGCCAACCAGTGCCTGCCCATCGACGCCGACCTGTTCGAGCTGGCCAGCTTCGGCCAGCACTTGGCCGAGCAGAGCCAGGGCGCCTTCGATCTCACCGTCGAGCCGCTGCTCGACCTCTGGGGCTTCGGCCCCCAGGCCCGCGAGATGCAGGTGCCCGACCCGCAGACGCTGGCTCGAGCGCGTGAGCGCGTGGGCTACCGGCACCTGCGCATCGAGGGTGACGCCCTGTGCAAGGACGCTCCCATCGAGCTGGATTTCAACAGTATCGCCGCCGGCCACGCCGTCGACCTGATCGCCAAGCGCCTGCGCGCCATGGGCATCGAGGCGTTTCTCGCCGAAGCCACTGGCGAGCTCAAGGCCGTGGGCCGCAAACCCGATGGCAGTGCCTGGCGGGTGGCCCTGGAGCTGCCGCGCGAGGACCGCCAGATCGCCCGCCAGGTCATCGGCGTGGAGGACATGGCCGTGTCGACCTCGGGTGACTATCGGCATTATTTCGAGGACAATGGCCGGCGCTATTCGCACACCTTCGATGCCCGTCTCGGGCGCCCGGTCGAGCACGACCTGGCGGCGGTGACGGTGCTCGACGCCTCGGCGCTGCAGGCCGACGGCTACTCGACCCTGCTGCTGATCCTCGGGCCGCAGCAAGGCTGGGATTTCGCCATCGCCCACGGCATCGCCGCGGTGCTGGTGACCAGAGTCGAGGGTGGTTTCGTCTCCCGTTCCACGCCGGCCTTCGAGCGGGTGGTGAAAGGCGAGTGAAAGGCAAGCCACGGATGATCAATGCCAGGGAAACGGTGAAACGACATGTAGTGCAGGCAATAATGGCCTACGACGCGACCAAGGGTTAATGTGCGCGGCGTTCACGCTTGATTAGACTGCACCCGAATTTTCTCATGGCGCCCCGGCGACATGATCGCGCCCCGCGGCCATCCGGCCGGCGGGCCAGTTCTGAAGGAGTACGCATGGCTGTCTACAACTACGACGTAGTGGTGCTGGGTTCCGGCCCGGCCGGAGAAGGCGCGGCAATGAACGCCGCCAAAGCAGGGCGCAAGGTGGCCATGGTCGACAGCCGTCGCCAGGTCGGCGGCAACTGCACCCACCTGGGCACCATCCCGTCCAAGGCGCTGCGTCACTCCGTGCGGCAGATCATGCAGTTCAACACCAACCCGATGTTCCGTGCCATCGGCGAGCCGCGCTGGTTCTCCTTCCCCGACGTGCTCAAGAGCGCCGAGAAGGTCATCAGCAAGCAGGTTGCCTCGCGCACCGGCTACTATGCGCGCAACCGCGTCGACGTGTTCGTCGGCACCGGTAGCTTCGCCGACGAGCAGACCGTCGAAGTGGTCTGCCCCAACGGCGTGGTCGAGAAGCTCAACGCCAAGCACATCATCATCGCCACCGGCTCGCGCCCGTACCGTCCGGCCGACATCGACTTCCACCACCCGCGCGTCTACGACAGCGACACCATCCTCAGCCTGAGCCACACCCCGCGCAAGCTGATCGTCTACGGCGCCGGGGTGATCGGTTGCGAATACGCCTCGATCTTCAGCGGCCTGGGGGTGCTGGTCGAACTGGTCGACAACCGTGGCCAGCTGCTGAGCTTCCTTGACTCGGAAATCTCCCAGGCGCTGAGCTACCACTTCAGCAACAACAACATCACCGTGCGCCACAACGAGGAATACGACCGCGTCGAAGGCCTGGACAACGGGGTGATCCTGCACCTGAAGTCGGGCAAGAAGATCAAGGCCGACGCCTTGTTGTGGTGCAATGGCCGTACCGGCAACACCGACAAGCTGGGCCTGGAGAACATCGGCATCAAGGTCAACAGCCGTGGCCAGATCGAGGTCGACGAGACCTACCGCACCAGCGTGCCGAACATCTACGGCGCCGGTGACGTGATCGGCTGGCCGAGCCTGGCCAGCGCCGCCCACGACCAGGGCCGCTCGGCCGCCGGCAGCATCGTCGACAACGGCAGCTGGCGCTTCGTCAACGACGTGCCGACCGGCATCTACACCATTCCGGAGATCAGCTCGATCGGCAAGAACGAGCAGGAACTGACCCAGGCCAAGGTGCCCTACGAAGTGGGCAAGGCCTTCTTCAAGAGCATGGCCCGCGCACAGATCGCCGGCGAGCCGCAAGGCATGCTGAAGATCCTGTTCCACCGCGAGACCCTGGAAGTCCTCGGCGTGCACTGCTTCGGCTACCAGGCCTCGGAGATCGTCCACATCGGCCAGGCGGTGATGAACCAGCCGGGCGAGCAGAACAACCTGAAGTACTTCGTCAACACCACCTTCAACTACCCGACCATGGCCGAGGCCTATCGGGTAGCTGCCTATGATGGTCTGAACCGGCTTTTTTGAGCGGCTCCGACCGGTGGCCTGAGCCGGTCGGGGAGACCGATTTCAGCCCTACCCGAGGGTGGTCCTGGCCAAACCGGGAAAGTCTGTAATCAGGCTGTCCACGCCAAAGTCGGCGAGCCGGCGCATCAGCGCCGGTTCGTTGACCGTCCATACCGACACGTGCAGACCCTGGCGCTGCGCCTTGATCAGGCGCTCTGGGGTGCACAGCGTCCAGTTCAGCGCCAGCATCTCGCAGTCGTAGTTCTGCGCGACCTTCAGCGGGTCGAGCCAGGCGTACTCGGCAACCAGTCCGCGCTTGATGTCGGGCACCAGTTCCAGGGCGGCGCCCAGCACTTCTCGTGAGCTCGAGGTGATGGTCACCTTGTCCAGCAGGCCATGCTGCTGGGCCAGTTCGCGGATTGCCAGCACGGTGCTGGCGGCGCGGGTGCGCGAGGCGCTCTTGACCTCCAGCTGCCAGTGCTCGAAGGCGCATTTTTCGAACAGCTCTTCAAGGCGCGGGATAGGGCAGGGCTGCACATGGCCCGGGCCGCCCTTGCGCGCGTCGTAGGTCACCAGGTCTGCCGCCGTGTGTTCGACCACCTTGCCGCGTCGACCGGTGGTGCGCTTGAGGGTCGGGTCGTGGATCACCATCAGCTCGTTGTCGGCCGACAGGTGCAGGTCGAGTTCGCAGCGGTCCACGCCATGGGACAGGCACTGGCGAAAGCTCTGCAGGGTATTCTCGGGCGCTTCGCCCTTGGCGCCGCGGTGGCCATAGATCAAGGTCACGTTCGTTCCTTCAAATCAGAGAAAAGGGCTTCAGGAAGCGGGGTCGTTCTGTTCCAGCGCCTGGCGGCGTTGCTGTTGCTGGCGCTGCAGGATGTAGCGGGCCAGCAGCTGGCGCTGGGCGTCGGTCATGTCGATGAACTCGGTGCCTACCTCGTAGTCGCCATCCGGGCGCGGGTCGCAGTGGGTGACCCGGCCGCGCAGCAGCAGGCCATGGGCGCGGGGCATCAGCACCATCTTTACCTTGACCCGGGTGCCCGGGGCGATCTTCTGCGCCTGGGCGAACTCGATGCCGCCTTCGGAGATGATCACCGGTTGCGGCTGGCCGATCTCGCCGATCAGGCTCTGGGCGACCACCGCGCTGAGCAGGTCGAGGCGTTTGTTCTGGGCGCGCAGGAAGGCGGCCAGGGTACGGTCCTTCTCGCTCAACTGGCGCAGCAGGTGCTGCGATTCGAAGTCCGAAAGGTGCAGCTCGCTGAGCAGGTTGAACAGCTCTGAATCATCCTGCAACAGTTCTGTCTCAAGGGCTTCGGCCGCGCTGAGGGGGTTGATTTGAAGTGCGATCCGATCTTCGATGCGGTAGTATTCGCGGCGATCTTCTTCGTCTAATGTCGTCATGGCGAACCCAAGGTTACGGCGGTGGTCCGAGTGTAAAGCCGCCGCAGGCGCCTCGCCACAAGGACGTTCCCTTTCATCCGAACAAGCCCCGACATGTTCAGACCTCTATTCGTATTCATTGGTACGCGCTACACCCGTGCCAAGCGCCGCAATCACTTCGTCTCGTTCATTTCGCTCACCTCGATGATCGGCCTCGCCCTGGGCGTGGTGGTGATGATCGTGGTGCTCTCGGTGATGAACGGGTTCGACCACGAGATGCGTACCCGCGTGCTGGGGATGATCCCCCACGCCACGCTGGAGACCGGCCAGCCGATCGACGACTGGCAGGCCCTCGCTTCTAAAGTAAAGCAGAATCCGCAGGTGCTGGCGGTCGCGCCGTTCACCCAGATGCAGGGCCTGCTGACCCATGAAGGCAAGGTGCAGAAGGTGCTGCTCAACGGCATCGACCCGGCCCGCGAGCGCGAGGTGTCGATCATCGACAAGTTCGTCCTCGACGGCAGCCTCGACAGGCTGGCGCCGGGCGAGTGGGGCATCATGATCGGCGACAAGGCCGCGCAGAAGCTGGGCGTGGGCATCGGCGACAAGCTGACCTTCGTCGCCCCCGAGGTCAGCGTCACCCCGGCGGGGATGTTCCCGCGCATGAAGCGCTTCACCGTGGTCGGCACCTTCCATGTCGGCGCCGGCGAGATCGACGGCTACCTGGGCCTGACCAACATCGCCGACCTGTCGCGCCTGCACCGCTGGAAGGCCGACCAGGTCCAGGGCGTGCGCCTGAAGTTCGACGACCTGTTCCAGGCCCCGCGGGCCGCCTGGGCCATCGCCCAGCAGCTGGGCGAGCAGGAGTTCTATCCGCGTGACTGGACCCGCACCCACGGCAACCTGTACCAGGCGATCCGCATGGAGAAATCCATGATCGGCCTGCTGCTGTTGCTGATCGTCGCGGTGGCGGCGTTCAACATCATTTCCACCTTGGTGATGGTGGTCAACGACAAGCGCGGCGACATCGCCATCCTGCGCACCCTGGGCGCCACGCCCGGGCAGATCATGGCCATCTTCATGGTCCAGGGCACGGTGATCGGCGTGGTCGGCACGCTGATCGGCGCGGTGCTGGGCATCCTCGGCGCGCTCAACGTGAGCGCGGCCATCGCCGGCATCGAGACCCTGATCGGGCACAAGTTCCTCAATGCCGACGTGTACTTCATCGATTACCTGCCATCGCAGATCCAGGCCCAGGACGTGTACATGGTCTGTGGCGCGGCGCTGGTCCTGAGTTTCTTCGCCACCCTGTATCCGGCCTGGCGCGCCTCGCGCACCCAGCCGGCGGAGGCGCTACGTTATGAGTGAGTCGCGCATGAGTGATAAAGCCGTGTTGAGCTGCCGCAACCTGGGCAAGAGCTACGAGGAAGGCCCGGAGTCGGTTCAGGTCCTGTCGGGGTTGAACCTCGAGCTGCACCCGGGCGAGCGGGTGGCCATCGTCGGCAGCTCGGGCTCGGGCAAGAGTACCTTGCTCAACCTGCTCGGCGGCCTCGACACGCCGACCCAGGGCAGCGTCTGGTTGGCCGGCGAGGAGCTGTCGGCGCTGGGCGAGCGGGCCCGTGGCCTGCTGCGCAACCGCGCCCTGGGCTTCGTCTACCAGTTCCACCATCTGCTGGCGGAGTTCACCGCCCTGGAAAACGCCTGCATGCCGCTGCTGATCGGCAAGACGCCGATCGCCGAGGCCCGCGAGCGTGCCGAGGCGCTGCTCAAGCGCGTCGGCCTGGGCCACCGGTTGAATCACAAGCCGGCCGAGCTGTCCGGCGGTGAGCGCCAGCGCGTGGCGATCGCCCGCGCCCTGGTCAACCGCCCGGGCCTGGTGATGCTCGACGAGCCCACCGGCAACCTCGACCACCACACGGCCATGGGTATCCAGGAACTGATGCGAGAGCTGTCCACGCATTCGCAGACCGCCTTCCTGGTGGTGACCCACGACCTCAACCTGGCGCGCCAGATGGACCGCGTGCTGAGCCTGGAAGACGGGCGCCTGGTGGCGATCTGAATCGCCTGCGCGGGGCGCCCCCAGGCGTCCCGGTTCACACTTAGATTGGGTATCCCTGTTCATGTTCAGACCCTTGTCCTTGTTCATCGGTGCTCGCTACACCCGTGCCAAGCGTCGCAACCACTTCATCTCGTTCATTTCCATGACCTCGATGATCGGGCTGTCGCTTGGCGTGCTGGCGATGATCACGGTGCTGTCGGTGATGAACGGTTTCCAGCGCGAGATGAGTTCGCGCGTGCTCGGCCTGGTGCCCCATGCCGCGATCCTTGGCGCGCAACCGCTGGATGACTGGCGCAAGGTCGCCAGCGCCGCAGAAGGCAATCCGGCGGTGATGGCCGCGGCGCCGATCACCGAAATGGAAGGCATGCTCTCGTACAAGGGGGCGATGCAGCCGATCCAGGTCGCCGGCATCGACCCGGCCGAGGAGGGCAAGGTCTCCATCGTCACCCAGCATATTGTCCAGGGCAGCCTGCAGGCGCTGGTGCCCGGTGAGTACGGCGTGGTGATCGGTGAATTGACCGCCCGGCGTTTTCGCCTGAACACCGGCGACAAGCTGACCCTGATCGTTCCGGAAATCAGCAAGGAGCCAGGCGGCATCACCCCGCGCATGCAGCGCCTGACTGTGGTCGGCATCTTCAAGGTCGGCGCCGAGCTGGATGGCTCCCAGGCCTATATCCATGTCGCCGACGCCGGCGAGATGCAGCGCTGGGCGCCGGGCCAGGTGCAGGGCGTGCGCCTGAAACTGCACGACCTGTACGCCGCGCCGCAGGTATCCAAGGCCATCGCCGCCGGGTTGGGCGACGGCTACCGCGCCGATGACTGGTCGCACACCCAGGGCAGCCTGTTCAGCGCGATGAAGATGGAAAAGACCATGATCGGCCTGCTGCTGATGATGATCATCGCCGTGGCCGCGTTCAACATCATCGCCACCCTGGTGATGGTGGTGAACGACAAGGGCGCGGATATCGCCATCCTGCGCACCATCGGCGCGACGCCGGCGCAGATCATGGGCACCTTCATGGTCCAGGGCAGTCTGATCGGCATCGTCGGCACGCTGATCGGCGGCGTGCTCGGGGTGATCCTGGCGCTGAATGTCAGTGCGGTGGTCGGCTGGGTCGAGCGGGTCAGCGGGCAGCACATCTTCACCTCCGACATCTACTTCATCAGCAGCCTGCCGTCGGAACTGCAGTGGGGCGACGTGGCGATCATCTGCGTGGCCGGGCTGGTGATGAGCTTCCTGGCGACCATCTACCCTGCGTACCGCGCCTCGCAGATCGAGCCGGCGATGGCGTTGCGTTACGAGTAAGCGCTATCGCGGGGCAAGCCCGCTCCCACGCCAGACTATGATGCCCGGAAATATGAGGTCTGGCGTGGGAGCGGGCTTGACCCGCGATGAGGGCTACGCAGGCAACTCGATCACGAACCGCGTCCACCCATCTTCACACTCCGCCCGAATCTTCCCGCCGTGGGCCTGCACGATCGAGCGGGTGATGGCCAGCCCCAGTCCCGCATGCTCGCTGCTGCCCTCCTGGCGCGCCGGGTCTGCCCGATAGAAACGGTCGAACAGCCGCTCCAGCAGTTGCGGGGCGATCGCCGGCCCACTGTTGGCCACCTCGATGCGCAACCCTGGCGCAAGGCTCACACGGATCTCGCCACCCGCCGGGGTGAAGCGCAGGGCGTTGTCCAGCAGGTTCGACAAGGCCCGGCGCAGCATGTGCCGGTCGCCTTCGACATGCGCCTGGCCCTCGCGTGACAGCCTGACCTCGGCTTCCTCGGCCAGCGGCGCGTAATACTCCAGCAGCGCATCGATCTCGGTCGCCAGGTCCAGCGCCTGGCTATTGGGCATCAGCAGGCCGTGGTCGGCCTTGGCCAGGTAGAGCATGTCGTTGACCAGCTGGGCCATCCACTGCAGTTCCTCGAGATTGCCATGCAGGGCCTCGCGGTACTCCTCGAGGCTGCGCGGGCGGGTGAGGGTGACCTGGGTATGGGTCAGCAGGTTGGACAGTGGTGTGCGCAATTCGTGGGCGATATCGGCGGAGAATGCCGACAGGCGCTGGAAGGCGTCGTCCAGGCGCTGCAGCATGGCGTTGACCGTGCCGGCCAGCTCGGCCAGCTCCTCGGGCATTTCGGCGACCGGCAGGCGGGTGGTCAGCGAGCGCGCGTTGACGCCGGCGGCGACCTTGCCCATCCGCCGCAGCGGCTTCAGGCCACGGCGCACGGCCCAGGCACCCAGCAGCGCGGTGACCAGCGCGCTGAGGCCGACCGTGAGCCAGATCAGGCGCTGCATGCCTTGCAGGAAGTGCTGGTGATGGGTGATGTCGAGGAACAGGGTCAGCTGCGGCGAGGCGGGCCGGGTTTCGTCCAGCGGCAGGCTCAGCCCGCGGTAGTCGATGCCCTGGGTATGCAGGGTGGCCAGGCCGTGCTGGTCCGGGGCGTCCGGCAGGTCGCTGCGGCTGGCGAACCAGGTGGTGCCGTCGACCGCGCGCACGCGCAAGGCCAGGTCGGACTGGTGGCTCAACTCGTTGAGCAGCCCCGGCAGGCGCGTGGCCAGTTGCTCGGGACTGGTGACGCCGTCAAGCAGGCTGCGCATGAGCGACAGACGGCCGCTGAGCAGCTGCTGGTCGAGTTCGACGAAATGCTGCTCGCTGGCGCGGCTGAACAGCAGGCCGGCGCCCAGCGAAACACTGGCGGTGCAGGCGGCGAACAGCAGCGCCAGGCGGCTGCCGAGGGACAGGCGGCGCATCAGTCCTGGCGCTCCTCGAGCACGTAGCCCATGCCGCGCACGGTATGGATCAGCTTGGTGGTGTGAAGGTCGTCGATCTTCAGGCGCAGGCGGCGGATGGCCACCTCGATGACGTTGGTGTCGCTGTCGAAGTTCATGTCCCACACCTGCGAGGCGATCAGCGACTTGGGCAGCACCTCGCCCTGGCGGCGCAGCAGCAGTTCGAGCAGGGCGAATTCCTTGGCGGTCAGGTCGACGCGCTGGCCGGCCCGCTCGGCGCGGCGGCGGATCAGGTCAAGGCGCAGGTCGGCCAGGCTCAGGCAGGTGTCCTGGCTGGCGCTGGCGCCTCGGCGCAGCAGGCTGCGCACCCGGGCCAGCAGCTCGGAGAAGGCGAACGGCTTGACCAGATAGTCGTCGGCACCCAGCTCCAGGCCGTGGACACGGTCCTCGACGGCATCGCGGGCGGTGAGGAACAGCACCGGCGTGTCCAGCCCGGCCTGGCGCACGGCCTGGAGGATCTGCCAGCCGTTGCGCCCCGGCAGCATCACATCGAGGATCAGCAGGTCGTGGTCACCGGTCAGGGCCAGGTGCTGGCCGCTGTCGCCGTCGTTGGCCAGCTCAGTGGCGAAGCCGGCTTCGCTCAGGCCCTGGCTCAGGTACTGGCCGGTCTTGGCCTGGTCTTCGACGATCAGCAGTTTCATGGCAGTCCTTGTGATACGGCGATTTGAATGGTTTTTTGGGTGAAGTGGATTTTGTGGGAGCGCCCCATAAGGCCCATCCCTTTAGCAGTTTCTGCGACTGTTGGGATATGGCGGCTCCTATTCAAGATTGCCGGGGTCGCTTTGCGACCCTTTCCGGCCGGTCCGACGCCTCGGCAAGGCCGCTCCTACAGGTGACCGCGCTCTGCGTAGGAGCGGCCTTGTGCCGCGAAAGGGCTGCAAAGCAGCCCCGGCAATTCCAAGTCAGGCGCCAATTATCATCACCTTGAAAGGCGCAATCATGGTGACGAAATGATACGTGACGATCCGGCGGCCTGCCCAAGCTGACAAAGTTGTAATCTTCCCGTCAGCCAGCTGCCAGCCAGCCTTTTCGAGAATGGCCTCATTCTCCCAGAACGACCCGGAGTCACCCATGAAACACCTGTTCTTCGCCGCCGCCCTCGCACTGGTCAGCCTGCCGAGCTTCGCCGACAGCGGCAAAACCTTCGCCTTCGGCGAGCCGGCCGAGGCGGCCAAGGCCACCCGCACCGTCGAGGTGGTGCTCAAGGACATCGCCTTCGAACCCAAGAACATCAAGGTCAAGGCCGGCGAGACCGTGCGCTTCGTGCTGGTCAACGAAGGCAAGCTGCCCCACGAGTTCAACCTGGGCGACAAGGCCATGCACGCCGAGCACCAGAAGGAAATGATCGCCATGCAAGGCAAGATGTTCACCGCCGGCATGAACCACGAAGGCATGGACCATGGCCAGATGGACCACGGCCAGATGGGCGCTGGCCACGGTCATGCGGGCGGCAACACCGTGCTGCTGCAGCCCGGCCAGCGCGCCGAGCTGACCTGGACCTTCCGCAAGTCGGCGCCCATCGAGTTCGCCTGCAACGTGCCAGGCCACTATCAGGCAGGCATGGTCGGCCCGCTGACCATCGAGTGACAACGGCTCCAAGGCGGGGTGCAAAACCGGTAGACTAGGGGCAATTTCGAACCTTCAGGTCAGTTTCCATGCATCCCGCCGCCGAACACTCCCCGCTGGGCAAGTCCAGCGAATACATCGCCACCTACACCCCCGCGCTGCTGTTCCCGATTCCCCGCCTGGCCAAATGGGCCGAGCTGGGCGTGAGCGGCGACGCGCTGCCGTGGCAGGGCGTGGACTTCTGGAACTGCTTCGAGCTGTCCTGGCTGCTGCCTTCGGGCAAGCCGGTGGTGGCCATCGGTGAGTTCGCCATCCCGTGCGATTCGCCGAACATCATCGAGTCCAAGTCCTTCAAGCTGTACCTCAACTCGCTGAACCAGACGGTGTTCGAGTCGGTGGAGGCGTTGCAGGCGTGCCTGGTGCAGGACCTGTCCGCCGCAGCCGGCAAGCCGGTCGCGGTCAAGGTCAGCACCCTGGCCGAGGTCGAGGGGCAGGGCGTGACCGCGCTGCCGGGCCTGTGCATCGATGCGCTGGATGTGAACATCAGCAACTACGAGCAGCCGCAACCGGAGCTGCTGCGTTGCGCGTCGGAGCGCGTGGTGGAAGAGACGGTGCACAGCCACCTGCTCAAATCCAACTGCCCGGTCACCGGCCAGCCGGACTGGGGTAGCGTGGTGGTGGAGTACAAGGGCCAGGCGCTGGATCATGCCAGCCTGCTGACCTACCTGATCAGCTTCCGCCAGCATGCCGACTTCCACGAACAATGCGTGGAGCGGATCTACCTGGACCTGAAAAACCTGCTCAAGCCTGAGCACCTGACAGTGTATGCGCGGTATGTGCGCCGGGGCGGACTGGATATCAACCCGTACCGCAGCACCGGGGCGATCAGCCCGCAGAATCTGCGACTGGTGCGTCAGTAGTTTTCGAGCGTGTCGACGGGCATCGTGGGAGCGGGCTTGCCCCGCGATGGATGGCACCGGTTACACCGGTGTCGCGGGGCAAGCCGCATCGGCGCACTGCCGCTCCCACGCCCCTGTTTTTTGCGCTACAGCGAAGCCTGATCAGATACCCATGCTGTGCAGCGAGTTGACGATGCTGCGCAGGGTCGCCGTGAGGTCGGGGTGATCGGCTTCGAAGCGTTCGATGGCGAGGTTCACGCCGTCGACGAGGTTGTTGTCGGGCGTGGCTTCCTCAAGCTTGAGCTGGGCTTCGATCTGCCTAGCCTCCTCATGCAGACTGGCCAGCTCTTCTTCCGAAAGCGGCACATTGCGATCCAGTTGCTCGCGCAGGCTATTAAGGCGCTCTTGCAGTTCGCGGGCAGGCATTGTTCGTTCTCCATCAATGGCTTGGCAAACCATGGACCTCGGCGAAGCGGCAAAGGTTCTGGCCTGCCTTCTAGCGTAATCCACCTGCCGCTGCTTTGCATGACCCGCATCAACGGGGATGTATCAGGGTTTCTCGCCCTTGTGCCGGCGCTGGGCGATGTCCGCCAGGCACGTGTCGAGGGATTCCAGGTGATCGATCACCGAGTGCACGCCCAGGCCGAACAGCGCCAGGGTCGCCTTGCCACGGGTGCGCTCCTGTTCCTGCCGGGTCATGGCCTGCCATTGGCTGGAGCCGAGGTCGCAGGCCGCCAGGCCCACCGTCCACAGGCCGGCGTTGAGCCCGGCCTGCAGCAGCCGCGGCTCGCCGCTGACCAGCACGCAGCCGTCCAGGCGCTGGCTGTCGAGGCTCATCAGCGCCTGCCAGCAGGCGTTGGGCGCTGGCCATTTGCAGCCGTTGACCAAGTGGCCTGGTAGCCAGTCGGGCAGCACGCTGCTCAGGCGCTTGCCCTGGGCGACGCTGAGTTCGTCGAGCCAGATGCACGGCACGGCCTGTGAGCGCAGATGGTGAAGGGAGTCCAGGGCACCGGGGGCGGGCAGGGTGCCGCCGTCGGTTGCCTGGACCAGACAGCCGCGCAGTCCGAACAGCACGGCGGTGAAGGCGGGTGCGTCTTGCATGGCAACGTCCCTAAATACCCCGCAAGCTACCCGGCGATTGTGACCAAGGGATGACGACTACAGTTGTTCACAAAATCTTGACAGAGATATGTAAAACTACCGCTCAGCCAGCAAGCCAGTATACTTGCGCCCTATCGGGCAGCGCGCCAAAGGCCGTTGCCGCCGTGAAATCCGATGGAGAAACATCTATGCGTAGGATCGGTGCCGGAGTGATCGAGCGAGTCACCCAGGCCTGTGTCTGCGCCAGCTTGCTGCTGGCGCCCGTGGCAGCCACCCAGGCGGCCACCGAGGAGGACCCGTGGGAGTCGGTCAACCGACCGATCTTCAGGTTCAACGATGTCCTCGACACCTATGCCCTCAAGCCGCTGGCCCAGGGTTACCAGTTCGTCACCCCGCAGTTCCTCGAGGATGGCATCCATAACGTCTTCCGCAATCTGGGCGACGTTACCAACCTGGCCAACAATGTGCTGCAGCTCAAGCCCCATGCGGCGGGTGTCGACACGGCGCGGCTGATCGTCAACACCACCTTCGGCCTGGGCGGTTTCTTCGACGTCGGCACCAAGATGGGCCTGCAGCGCAACGACGAGGACTTCGGCCAGACCCTCGGCTACTGGGGCGTGCCCAGCGGGCCGTACGTGGTCATCCCGTTCCTTGGCCCGAGCACCGTGCGTGACGGCCTGGCCAAGTACCCGGACACCTACACCGAACCCTACCGCTACATCGACCATGTGCCGACCCGCAACTCGCTCATGGCAGTGGACGTGATCGACACCCGCGCCAGCCTGCTGTCGGCGGAGAAGCTGATCCAGGGCGACAAGTACATCTTCCTGCGCAACGCCTACCTGCAGAACCGCGAGTTCAAGGTCAAGGACGGCCAGGTCGAAGACGACTTCTGATCGATCGGCTCACGCAAAAGGCGACCTTCGGGTCGCCTTTTTCGTAACAGTTCAATGCATGGCCAGGATGCGCAGGCCGAACTTCTGCGCGCCGCCGGGCTGGTCGGCGATCCACACCACCTCGGTGCTGGCATGCAGGCCGGCGAGGGCGGCATGGTCGGAGTCGATGCGCACCTCGAGCTGGTCGCCCACCTTGAACCGCTGCGGTGCCTGGACCTGCATGCCACTGCTGGAGAGGTCGATGCACACGGCGCTGATCACCTGGCCGGCGTGCAGCAGGCTGACCTCGGTTTCAATGCGCATGCGTATGAAATCGCGTTTTTCGCTGTAATCCACGGGAGGCTGGGACATGCTTGCATCCTTTCGTCAGGTTGCGCCGATGTGCTTTCTTATAACGCCGGGTGATTTGCCCTGTAAAGTGCGCGGAAGTCTTCCTTGCCATGCTTGAAACGCCAGGCGGATGGGAGTACCGTCAGCGCCTTACAGGGCACCTCGCTATTTGCCGGACCAGTCTTCTTGTCCTACAACTCAAATAGAGAGTGGCTAGAGAGCATTCCAGTAGCCGTCTGTCGGTCCTTCACAGCCGCTACGCCAACCCAAATCTGGCGCCGTTCGCCCACATGCAGAAACCCAGTGCAACGCTGCTGATCATCGATGACGACGAGGTGGTCCGTGCCAGTCTCGCCGCCTATCTGGAAGACAGCGGCTTCAGCGTCCTCCAGGCCGGCAACGGCCAGCAGGGCCTCCAGGTCTTCGAAGCACACCAGCCCGACCTCGTGATCTGCGATCTGCGCATGCCGCAGATGGGCGGCCTCGAACTGATCCGCCGGATCAGCGAGCGCGCGCCGCAGTTGCCGGTGATCGTGGTGTCCGGTGCCGGCGTCATGAGCGATGCGGTCGAAGCCCTGCGTCTGGGCGCGGCGGACTACCTGATCAAGCCCCTGGAAGACCTGGCCGTGCTCGAGCACTCGGTGCGCCGCGCGCTCGATCGCTCGCGCCTGGTGCTGGAAAACCAGCGCTACCGGGACAAGCTCGAAGCGGCCAACCGCGAGCTGGAGGCCAGCCTGCACCTGCTGCAGGAGGACCAGACCGCCGGTCGCCAGGTGCAGATGAACATGCTCCCGGAAAACCCCTGGGTGGCCGGCGAGTTCGCCTTTGAGCACCAGATCATCCCGTCGCTGTACCTGTCGGGCGATTTCGCCGACTACTTCCGCGTGGATGACCGGCGCATCGCCTTCTACCTGGCGGACGTCTCCGGCCACGGTGCCTCGTCGGCGTTCGTCACGGTGCTGCTCAAGTTCATGACCACGCGCCTGCTGTTCGAATTCAAGCGTGGCGGCAAGATGCGCGAGTTCAAGCCTTCACAGGTACTCAGCCACATCAACCGCGGGCTGATCAACTGCAAGCTGGGCAAGCATGTGACCATGGTCGGTGGCGTCATCGACGAGGACACCGGCCTGCTCACCTACAGCGTCGGCGGCCACTTGCCGCTGCCGGTGCTGTACACCCCGGGCCAGGCCCGCTACCTGGAGGGCCGCGGCCTGCCGGTGGGGTTGTTCGACGAGGCCAGTTACCAGGACCAGGTGCTGGAGCTGCCACCGCAGTTCAGCCTCACCCTGATGTCCGATGGCATTCTGGACCTTTTGCCCGGGGACACACTCAAAGATAAGGAAGCGGCCTTGCCGGAAATCGTCAAGGCGGCGGGTGGTAGCCTGGAGGGGCTGCGCCAACGATTCGAATTGGCTACGCTTGGGGAGATGCCGGATGATATCGCCCTATTGGTGTTGAGCAGGAACCTTGAATGAGTACTGGTAGAATCCAGTTCGCCGAACAAAGCGGGACCTTCGTTCTGAAATTTGTCGGTGAAGTGCGCCTGACCCTGTGTTCGGCGCTGGATGCGACGATCGAGAAGATCTTCACCGCGCTGAACTTCTCGGCCATCGTCATCGACCTGACCGAAACCGAGAGCATCGACAGCACCACCCTCGGCCTGCTGGCCAAGCTGTCGATCCTGTCCCGGCAGAAAGTCGGCCTGCTGCCGACCGTGGTCACCACCAACCCGGACATTTCCCGCCTGCTGCAGTCCATGGGCTTCGACCAGGTGTTCAACATCGTCGACCGCCCGGTGCCGTGCCCGGAGTGCCTGACCGACCTGCCGTCCCAGGACCAGGACGAGAGCGTGGTGCGTTCCAAGGTGCTGGAGGCGCACAAGATCCTCATGGGCTTGAATGACTCCAACCGTGAAGCGTTCCATGACCTGGTGAGCGCGCTCGAGCGGTCCTGATCCTGCGCTGGACCTGCCGACGCCATCGCGGGGCAAGCCCGCTCCCACAGGAAACAATGGTGTTCATTGTAGGAGCGGGCTTGCCCCGCGATGGCGTCAGTCCTGGAGGAACGCCGTAGCCGGCGAACCATCCGCATTCAACTGATAAACCCGCTCCGGCCGCCCCTGGCCATCGAAGAACACCTGCCCCAACCCCGCGCTGTTCCACAACCGCTCCCCGGCCTTGCTACGGCTGGGCGTGCGCGGCACCACCTCCATTTCCCGGCGCTTGGTAAACCAGTTGAGCGGCGAGCGCGGCGAGTACAGCCAGCGGTTGAGCCGGTCGAGCACATCCAGCAGGCGCCGGGGAAACTCGTTCTTGATCCCGCTGCTGGTCACCTGCCACAGGTGCGGGCTGCGCTGGCGGTGGCGGATCAGCACTTCGTAGACGAACGAGTAATGCACGTCGCCCGACAGCACCACGTAGTGCCCCGGCGTGCGTGAATGGCGGAAGATGTTGAGGATCACCTGCGCCGCGCCGCGATGGGCCATCCAGTTCTCCGCATCCACCAGCAGCGGGTAGCCCAGGGCGCTGAACACCCGCTGCACGGTCTCGATCAGCTTGACCCCGAAGATCGGCGCTGGCGAGACGATAATCGCCGAAGGATGGTCGAGCAGCGCCTGCTGCAGTTCGCTCAGCGCCTCCCAATCGAGCAGGCCGGAAGGCTTGCCCAGGCTGCTTTCGCTGCGCCAGCGGCGGGTGCGGGTGTCCAGCACCAGCAGCGGTGGATCGCTGGGCAGCGCGTACTGCCAGCCCTGGAAGCGCAGCAGCTCGCCGATCAGCTCGTCCCGGGCCTCGTTCAGTTGCCGGCATTGCCCGACCAGCGCCGCGCAACCGTCCGGGTCGTTGCCCCAGCCCTGGCACAGCAGATAGCCGAGCAGGGCGTTGCCGATGATGCGCCGCGAGAACGGGTGGCCGTAGGCGGTCTGTTCCCATTGCGCCGACAGGTTCCAGTCGTCGGTGATGTCGTGGTCGTCGAAGATCATCAGGCAGGGCAGGTGGGCCAGCACCCGCGCTACCTGGCCGAGGCCGTCGCGGAAGGCCTCGATCAGGGGCAGCTCCTGGAGGTAGCGGGCCTGGCGCTGGTCGGTGAGCCCCTCTGGCATGTCCATCCGCACCAGGGCCCACGGCAGCGGCGACCAGACCAGCAGGTACATGGCCATGACCTCGGCGAAGGTCACCAGGTGGTTGTCGGCGTTGCTGGACGAAAAGATCGGCTTGCGCTTGCCGCCGAAGAAGCGTTCGCGCAGGGTCTCGTTGCCTTCCTGGGCTGGCAGCAGGTCGGCGCGGTGGTAGTAGCAGGCCGGGTGGCGATAGAGCGCGGCGCCGCTGTCGACCAGGGCGCCATCGAGCGCCTCGTCGAACAGACCCAGGTGTTCGATCAGTTCGTGGATGGCGCGCAGCATGGGGCCGGCGACATCGTCGGCATAGACCTGATCGCCGCTCATCAGCAGCACGGCGGGGCGCTCTTCAGGGCGCGGACCGGCGGCAAGCAGGCGGTCGGCGCACAGCAGACCGTCGGCGGCCGGGTGATGGGGCTTGCGGCAGGAGCCGTGGAGCAACTGGTCGAGGCGCTCGCGCAGCACGAAGCTCGGGCGGCTGGCGCCGGGGTAGAGCAGGTGCGGGGCCCAGTCGGCGATGACCTGGCCGTTGGCCAGGCGCAGGTCGTAGTCGAGCGCCACGTTGCTGGGCAGCGGGTGGTCGAAGTGGATGTCCAGCAGGTGGATGAAGGCGTGCGTACCGACCGCGATCACCTCGCAGCGCGTAGTGGCGCTGATGCCGGCCTGGTCGAGGAGGAGTTCGGGTTGCAGCGGTTGCGAGCCGACCAGCCAGATGGCCAGGCGTTGCGGTTCCAGGCGGCGCAGGATGGGGCCGGCGAGGACGAGGGGGAGCGACGGGGTAGGTGTCATCTATCTTGAGCAAAACATGAGAAGTGGGTCTGGCCCAGGCCCTGTGGGAGCGGGTTTACCCGCGAAGAAGGCACTGCGGTGGCTGGCACCGGCTGCGCCGGTGTTCGCGGGTAAACCCGCTCCCACAGGGTGCGTGTTATGGTCTGGTACGAAAACGGGCGGGAAATGCTCTGCATTAACCGCCCGTCGATCAAGCCGAAGATGTATCAGCCTTTGTCAGCCAGCCATCAGCGCTTCCAGCTTTTCCTGGTCGCGGGCGAACTGGCGGATGCCTTCGGCCAGCTTCTCGGTGGCCATGGCGTCTTCGTTCATCGCCCAGCGGAACTGGCTTTCGTTCAACTGTTGCTTGGCTTCGCCGGCATTGCCCGGCTTGAGCAGGCGTGGCAGCTCGCCCTGGTCGTCCGACAGTTGCTGCAGCAGCTCGGGGCTGATGGTCAGGCGGTCGCAGCCGGCCAGTTGCTCGATCTGGCCGATGTTGCGGAAGCTCGCGCCCATGACCACGGTGTTGTAGCCGTTGGTCTTGTAGTAGTCGTAGATGCGGGTGACCGACTGCACGCCCGGATCCTCGGCGCCGATATATTCCTTGCCGGTGCTCTTCTTGTACCAGTCGTAGATGCGCCCCACGAACGGCGAGATCAGGAACACCCCGGCATCGGCGCAGGCCTGGGCCTGGGCGAAGGAGAACAGCAGGGTGAGGTTGGTCTGGATGCCTTCCTTTTCCAGCTTCTCGGCGGCGCGGATGCCTTCCCAGGTGGAGGCCAGCTTGATCAGCACGCGGTCTTTCGGCACACCGGCCGCTTCGTACAGCTCGATCAGCTGACGGGCCTTTTTCAGCAGCGCCGGCTCGTCGAACGACAGTCGCGCGTCCACCTCGGTGGAGATGCGCCCCGGAATGACCTTGAGAATGCCCGAGCCCACCGACACGGCGAACTTGTCGCAGGCCAGGTCGACATTGCCCTTGGCATCGGCCTTGACCTGCTTGAGCAGGTCGGCGTAACCCGGGATGGCGGCGGCCTTGAGCAGCAGCGAAGGGTTGGTGGTGGCGTCGACCGGCTTGAGGCGGGTGATGGCGTCCAGGTCGCCGGTGTCGGCGACGACGGTGGTGAACTGCTTGAGTTGTTCCAGCTTGGAGGTCATGGGCGTGCTCTGTCCTGTGCAATGACTCGACATTACCCGAGCCCCGACAGCCACTCAAGGCCCGTCGCAGGCGTATCGGGAAACCCTTCGAAGCAGCGCGCTCCCCTGTGTAGGAGCGGGCTTGCCCCGCGAAGGGCTGCAAAGCAGCCCCGGCCAACGCCAGGGCCGCGGTAAAAGGCTAACCCTTCGAGTGCCAACCCCGCCCCAGGTTCCCTCAACGCCCCTGCAACAGCTCGGCGGCCTGGTCCAGCACCTTCAGCGGTTCGCTGGTCTTGTGAATGTCCGCCGACAGCAACTGCCGGAAGCGCCGCGCCCCCGGGAAGCCCTGGCCGAGCCCGAGGATATGCCGGGTGATGTGATGCATCGCGCCGCCGCTTTGCATATGCGCGACGATGTACGGACGCAGCTTTTCCATCGCCTCGGCCCGGCTGACCACCGGCGCCGCGCTGCCGAACAACTGCTGGTCGACCTCGGCCAGCAGGTACGGGTTGTGGTACGCCTCGCGTCCCAGCATCACGCCGTCGAAGGTCTGCAGGTGGGTGCGGCACTCGTCGAGGGTCTTGATACCGCCGTTGAGCACCAGCTCCAGGTCCGGGAAGTCGGCCTTCAGCTGCGCCGCCACGTCGTAGCGCAGCGGCGGGATCTCGCGGTTCTCCTTGGGCGACAGGCCTTCGAGGATGGCGATGCGCGCATGCACGGTGAAGCTGCGGCACCCGGCGTCGCGCACCTGGCCGACGAAGTCGCACAGCTCGGCGTAGCTGTCGCGGCCGTTGATGCCGATGCGGTGCTTGACCGTGACCGGAATGCCGACCGCGTCCTGCATGGCTTTGACGCAATCGGCCACCAGCGCTGGATGGCCCATCAGGCAGGCGCCGATCATGTTGTTCTGCACCCGGTCGCTGGGGCAGCCGACGTTGAGGTTGACCTCGTCGTAGCCGGCGTCCTCGGCCAGGCGGGCGCAGGCGGCCAGGTCCGCCGGCACGCTGCCGCCCAGCTGCAGGGCCAGCGGGTGCTCGGATTGGTCATGGCGCAGGAAGCGCTGGGC
Source organism: Pseudomonas sp. RtIB026 (assembly GCF_016861355.2). Lineage (NCBI taxonomy): Bacteria > Pseudomonadati > Pseudomonadota > Gammaproteobacteria > Pseudomonadales > Pseudomonadaceae > Pseudomonas > Pseudomonas sp. RtIB026. Next base: position 2,617,288 of record NZ_AP023348.2, read on the forward strand.
ATCGTTGTGCAGCAGGGCGCCGGTGGTGACCATTTCGGTGTAGAGCAGGGCGTGCTGGGAGAGCAGGCGCAGAAAGAATCTACAGTGTCTATCTGTCCAGTCCATCATGGGCGCTACGGAGAAGCGGCGGGATGGCTCGGGGCGCAGGGTGGCGGGTGTGGCGGCTTGAGATTGCATAAGTCTGGGACACGAACTCAGCGAAGCCAGGCGGCGGGGTGCGCTGGCTGGCGATGGAAAGAGTGAATGGCTGCCAGTTTACCAAGCATGGCGGGATTCGTCCGGTTTGATCGGCGATCAGGTGCTGGCCGGTTCGAAGGTGGACAGCGTTGCAAGCATCATCCGTGTGAGAGCGGGCTTGCTCCTACAGGTGGCCGCGCCCCTTGTAGGAGCGGCCTTGTGCCGCGAAAGGGTCGCAAAGCGACCCCGGCAGTTCCAAGCCGAACGCCAATGCTCAACACCTTAAACGGGCTGACCTTCAGTGGCTCATCCCCAACTCCGCATCATCCATCAGCGCCTTGGCCAATGCGCTCAGATAATACGCTGCCCAAAGCATCTGCGGCTTCTCCTCCATGATCCCGCTGATGGTCAGGTCGCGAACGCAACCCATCAGTTCCGAGGCCTGATCCCGAGCATGCTGGCAAGGGATCCCAGGTTCGATGCAGAACAGCGGGTCGGTCTGGCCTTCGCCCTGGTAGAACTTGGTCTTGCCCACGGTGGTATGGGGCGTGGTGGTGTCTGTGGTCATCATTGAATCTCCCTGAAGTGTTCCGCTGCTTGGTCTGACGCTATCGCGGAGCAAGCCCGCTCCCACGTCGGCACGCAATGGCGTGGGAGCGGGCTTGCCCCGCGATGACGTCAACTCAGGCGCCACATGCCTTGTGATCTAGTGCAACGGACGCGGCTGCGCCTTCGGCATCTGTACCTGGATCAATGCCGATTCGAGCAGTACGCGCAGTGCCTCCATTTCATGCATGGAAGCCAGCATCAGAATCGCGGCGGGTGACTTGGGCTGCAGCAACACGGCTTGATGCGCCACGCTTTGCGCGCACAGGGCGTACTCGGTGGCCTGGATGAGGGTGTCTTCGAGGGAGTAATGGTTGTGGGGTGGATCGGGGACGATCTTTAACATGGTGATTTACCGTTGACGGTGCCACCACCAGCCTGCTGTCAAACAGAAGGGTGGCAGCTGTACGTGGGTTGACAGACCGGCGGAAAATCACGCAAAAGTTCCGGCGCACGCAAGCGTGCCCACACGTACAGCCACCATTAAGCGGAGACTGCCTGCGTGATTCTACCGTCACAGCCTGTCAAAGCTGTGTCGTTGATATTCAACGACAGCCCGAGACTAGAGCTCTGCCCAAGAGGTCGCAACGGAAAAAACGCGGCAGAAGTATGTTTGGGAAATGGACTACAAGGAAGGGGCAAAATCTGATTGTTGGCGGCTTCAATCGACTATTTTCAGGCTGGTTCGTTCTGCAGCTGAGCTTGATTTCTGGGGCAGGCACCTGCTGGTTGGGCGGTGATACATCTATGCGTGCAGGTTGAAACGCATACCACCGGCTACGGCGTCGACTTCCCGTTCGAGGAGTACGGGCGCATGGCCGACTTCATGCGGCGCTGCAAGGGCAGGGTGATGGTCAGCATCAACGATCATCCGGACATCCGGCGAGCCTTCTATGGCTTCCACTTCGAGTGCCTGGATATTCGCTATAGCAACACCAACCAGAGGCAGGGTACGGCCGAGGTGACTGGCGAGCTGGTGATCATGAATTGGCAGCCTTCAGTACTGGAGCAACTTTTCTAGTTGTAGTAGGTGAATCCAACACCTATTTCCCGTGGGTCAATATGAAAACGCGAGATATGCCTTGGCTCTGTACGAAATGTATCTGCACTCGCCCATACTGCGTTGAAACGGGGCTCGGAATGCTCATGTACTCCAGTACACTCCGCTTCCTCCCCCCGTTTCGCCTTGTCTGGCCTTCGCGCAGACACATTTCGTACAGACCCTAGGGAGGGCACTTCTGACGCAACACGCGCATTGCGCAGTACTCATGACCTTTACCGTTACACACCGACAATCGCACAGATTCAAATGTTGACGCTTCTAGGTGGTGTCGGGATTGGGGCGACAGGCAATCACTACCGGAATGAGAAGATGGAGGGTGAGTGCTGGGATTTTTCCCGACTGACGCACCAGAAACCGCAACGGCGGTAGCCGCAAGGATGTGGGAGACAGATTCATGCGAGATCGCAGCATTGCTGTGATTTGCTGATCTGTTTTGTGGGGATCGGACCTGCGGGAAAGAGGTCTCTACGAAACCCGGGGCGATTCATTGTTATTGCGTTCTCATTGGTCGTGCTCTGACTGTGCCCGCCAGCGTTTGCGAGCATGGACATAGGCGGCCTGGTCGCTATAACCGAGCTGCGCGGCGATCTGCGTGCGACTGCTTCCTTGCAACTCAAGATACTGCTCGAGCTCTGCGCGAACCCGATCTAGAAGTAAGCGGAAGCTCATTCCCTCGTCTTCGAGGCGTCGACGTAAGGTGCGTGAGCTCTGATGGAGCTCTTGTGCCTGGGTCATCAGGGTAGGAGTTTGACCTGAGATGAGGCTTTGGCGAATTCCTTGCGCCACCCTTCCTGCCCACCCACTGAACTGATTCTGCTGTGTCAACCGGCGATCCAGTTCTTGGTGTAACACATCCATCATCCCAGCATGGTGAAACTGCATCGGGATCTTTAGATTTGTCCGACTGAAGTACAGGCGATTGAACTCACAGTTGAATTTGATATTGTCGCCGAGCCAGTCGTGGTACTCAGAGTAATAAACTGGACGCTGATGAGCAAAGCACGCCCGTTGAGGCAAAAAAGCTTTGCCTGTTCCTGCCCGTAATACGCTGAGTGACGTTACACAGTAGTGCTCGACCATGTGCCGGACCAAACCGGCGGGAGCATTAATGTGGAGCTCCACCCTTAAGGAATCTTCTTCCTCGACCAACACCACGTTATCCATGTCCGATCCTAGCTTTGCATAGCGCGCCCAGAAGTGAAGCGCCTCGGCTACGTGAGCACAGTACAAACAGCCATGCGCCAGCACGTGCCAATCCTGACGGCTGAAATGCGAGAACAGATGCAGACCTATCGCTGGATCAAGGGAGGCGGCTTTGCTCCATAACTGATCAAGCGCAACCATGCTGTAGTTGGTGCGGTTCTGCACCGTAGGGCTGTGGATATAGCGCGTCAATACCCGACCGAGTGAGCCTCGGTGAAATTGTTCGGGCCAAGAATTGGCCAGTTCTCGGGTGATTCTGTCTGTTTTGCACATATCTTCTGAATGGCTCATGGGGTCTTATTGGTTGGCGTCGCTTCAATTGGCTTTATTAGAGAGTGTCATGGTTACAAGAATTATAGTCAACCGCCTAATATCGATAATTCTCTTAAGTGACATGTGAGGTTCTTATGCCGCTAGGCTACGAATACGACAGTGAAAAGATCGCACCTTATCGACAGGTGCATAATATGTGGTGCGGTGGAAGAATTGCTTGGGGGTTGCTATGGCTTTTCTGGAGCAGTAATTAAAATGCCGAAGCTATATGAATGAAAAGCTAAGGAGGTACACTGTGATTTAACAAAGTTGCACAGACTGTGAGATTTTCAATTGAGGTAATGGTTGTTATAGGTTTGTCTATTTCGCAAAGTGAGAGGGTTTTGTTATGAATGATGGTTTTGAATTGAATTGTCCTGTAATTCCAGATGGGTTTGATGTTTCAGATGAAGTGAAAATGTTATTGCTGGATGTATCGGCGTCAGTAGCTCATGACGCTGACGCTAAGGGCGTAAAAGGATTTGCTCTTAAGCAACTTGTCAAAGCTATTTGGAGAATTGCCACCCCTAACGACCCAAAGGTAGAACTATATGAATCAATGCTTTGTCGAGCAGTTGGTCGGGTTGAGCAAGAAATAGTTGATTATTTAAAAAATCATCTTACTAATGAGATTGAGGTTTATCGAGTTAAATTTGAGATCATTGATATTTTAATTGAAGAAGGTAACATTGAATCTGCAAGGGGGCATTACATTTCTACGTCAAGTCAAATGGTTGGCATGGAGCAGAAATTTAAATTTACTGATGTCTTGACTAAGGCTTATACCTCTGGCTTTTATTCAGCGTGGGTGCAAATGTCTTCGTCATTCTGGTTGAATACATATTATAATGACATCTTGAAACTTAGTCCTGATTTCATTGAAGGGCAGTACGTGCTTGCAAGAAGTATTCTGCTCGACGCTGCTGAATATATTGAGGGAATTGAAGAGGAAGTTCATACGATTTTTTCAGCATCTGATTGTATCAATGACTTACAAACATTGCGAATGTGGGTTGGTCTAGCTTCGAGGGAGGCTGTTAATATAGCGATTGATGCTTTAAATTTAACTAGTCCAAGCCATGCTATTGAGACTAAAGATATTCCTGTGGCTTATATTCATGAGCCACTTGGGTATAATTGGAAATTAAACGATCTCAATGATAAGGAAAATTATTGCGTAAGTTCTCTTTTGAGGCCGAATAGTCAATTGTCAGAGTGTTTGTGCCCTGTTAAAAATGGGTTTGATGTCGATGTCGGTGCTTTCGCCAAAATTTCATGGGAAGGTATGAAGGATATTGGGAATCCGGCAGTTTATAATATGCTTCGATATACCGGGAAAGTATCTCAAACGGGGTATCCTCCAGAGGCAAATCCAGATAATAAAATTAATGGTGAGTTTGCGCTGGATCAGCGTGACATTATTGGAGTTGACCATATGGCAACTTCCTCGCCAGCAAATAGCATCTTTTTTATTCTTTCAGATGGTACGGTTGTGAGGCCGAACTCACAAAGTACTCTTGTTAAATCATTTCAGCGTGAAGGGTACTATATCGTAGGATTTGAAGGGTACACTGATGGTAGTCAAACTGCTTTGATGAATTTTGCTGTAACATATTTGCGTATTGATGGTCCAACGAAATATCCGTCACACACGCCTTATGTGCCGCCGAAAAATAATAAAGGTATCACTTTTTATTCAGAACCTGATTATCAAGGGGCGCAGTTGCAAGTTGATACGCCAAAATCTGGTGATTATGCAGTTGATAATTTCCCGACGAGAAGCTACAAGACAACTGGTCCAGACAATAGTTCTGATGATGAGTGGGAGTTGTTTTCCGATGATCCAGATAAATTAGTTGAATTTGAAGGGGATAAATCCGTCTCTAATGTTGATATGAAGATTTATAAAGTAAATTATTTTGATTGGAGTGCTCAGGGATCTAATCCTAAAGGAAAGCGGCGTCCTGGGAAAAAGGGTGGTTAATTTCAATGAAGTGCTATTTATAAAGCAATTGGGGGTGTTGAAATTTATAATGCAATGCATAGAAAGTTGCTGGGGTGTAAATCCGATCAGTTATGGATAGGTTAACCGACCCAGTGGTTGTGTAAAAATCCGGAAATGTTCACTCGTTTCCGGATTTTTATGCATTTTTGGACTGGTTATTTATACACTGGGCACGGAAAGAATGGTCAGCACCGTGGTCTGTGGTCTTCAGCCGAGGCATACTCGTCTTGCAGTTGCTTTGGCGGTGGCCTTCATCGATTTTGTGTCCGAGACACGTAGTTGTATCAGACTGTGTTGTAAGCACCCACTTATACTCTGGTTTTGACGGCCCTAATCCGCGTTTGCGCAGGCGTATGAGGAGCAGTCATCGACCGAGATTGGCCGTTTGCATTGATGCTAGGTTCAGGGGAGGGCGTGACTGGTTTGGAATGATAGAGACTCGCGATATGAGACGGTCTGGCGTTCAATAAACTCTGTCGAGAGGCAAGTTTCGAGGGGAGATGGTGCGAAAGTGGTACGGGGTTTATAGGTCGGTGCTGTAGGCCTTGTTTTTACTGATCTGCGAGATTAATAGTTCCAATTCATCATCGGCGCTACGGAGAAGCGGCGGTATGGCTCGGGGCGCAGGGTTGCAGGTGTTGCGGCTTGAGGATGCATAAGTCAGGACGCGAACTCAGCGAAGCCAGGCGGCGGGGGCGCTGGCTGGCGATGGAAAGAGTGAATGGCGGCCAGTACCAAGTGCGGCGGGATTCGTCCGGTTGGATCGGCGAATCAGGTGCTGCCGGTTCGAAGGTGAACAGCGTTACAAGCATCACCCTCGTGGGAGCGGGCTGGCCCCGCAAATGCGCCAGAGCAGACAACCCATGGCGGAAGCATTGGCCCATCGTGCCGATCGGATTGCCCCGGGCGCGCGATTGGCGTTCCCGGGATCTCGTACAGTAGCAATGGCTGGACGATAGTTCGAATAAAGCGATCAACCGCTATCGCATACATTTCTATCGTGAAAGCCAAATGGCCGAATATTTTCAGCGGGCGCTGAAAAGTAAGGGGTATCAGCCAGCTGTAGAAAGTACTATTACAGTTCTTACTTTAGTATGGGTGGTGTTTAAGTGGGCATTGAAAGATGAATAGCTTTTAGCCACTATTCGCTAATTGCCAATGATTCTAAGCACTCCGTAGCATATTTTTTTGTGATGGCTAAGCTCGTAGTCGCGCAACGGATGTTAGGGACGTAAGCGCGTCTATCATGCTGCATCTACTAAAGGATTATCCCATGGAAAGCTTCGCTATCGCAGCCTCACAAATAAACTGGAACGGTGGCCAACGGATTACTTTGACTCCGGGTGATACGGCTACCTGCACGACGTTGCGCCCTGGCCAGATTTACGGGATTTTCATCTATAACTCTGCAGGTAGTGACAACAATGCCACTGTCAATGTGGTATGGAGCAATAGCCAACCCCCTGCAGGCATTACTGTTCCAGGTACCACTGCCAATGCCGGCTTGGCTTCGCTGGGCTTTGTTTCGGGTACCGATACCCAGACCATCTCGGTTTCGCTGCCCAGTAACAGTGGCATCGCACAGGTCGAGCTGTGGCTGGGCAGTACCAGCATGCCGACCAATACCAGCGGGCTGAATAATAACCAGCTGCAGGCGAATGGTGAGCAGTATCCGTTCAACAAATATAACCGCTATTATGCAGTGCCTCCGTCAAAGTGGATGAACCTGACCATCGTTAGCAAAATTACTCAGTTCATCTCGTGCCAGTTCCGGGAGGCTGCTGCTACTGTATTTGTTGTTAATGAAACCTCCAATGGCCTGCTGTCTGGTCAAGTCACCAATATTGGGCCTACTGCTTCGGAAAAAGGAGCTGTCACCATCGTTGCAACTCAGATTCAAAGTGTCAGCAATAACTTGCAAGGCGACGGCACGCAGTGGGTCTGGATGGACGCTGATAGTCAACAAGACTCTACGAGCGCCAGTATTTCTCTGCAATCACTTTAAAAGGGCGGTCAGCTATAATAAAAGAGCCGTGCACTGCGCGGCTCTTTTATTTTGAAATGGTAACTTTTCTGGCGTGCCATCAACGCTTGATTGCATCCATTCGCTGTTGCCAGTTCGCTGCTTTGCTCCAGAGGGCTTACCTGTTGCAAGGTAAGCCCAAGTTCTCTCCCGCTTCAGTGGCTCATGCCCAGTTCCGCATCATCCATCAGCGCCTTGGCCAACGCGCTCAGGTAGTACGCAGCCCATCAGTTCCGAGGCTTGGTCGCGGGCGTGCAGGCAGGGGATACCGGGTTCGATGCAGAACAGCGGGTCGGTCTGGCCTTCGCCCTGGTAGAACTTGGTCTTGCCGACGGTGGTGGGGGTGTCGTCTGTAATCATGATTCTCTCCCTGAGATGGTCGGTGCCTGTGCGGGCCTCTTCGCGGGTAAACCCGCTCCCACAGGTACAGCGCTGGCTCCAAGGCACAGGTGATCCTGTGGGAGCGGGTTTACCCGCGAAAGGGCCCGACCAGGCAACACATGCCTTGCGGTCCATCTGCTGGTACTCGAATAATCGTCGCGTCAGGATAGTCATTTCCGAATGAACGGCATCGATGGATGCTCACCGGCTCACCGAGCCCCGTTCACAAGTGGATCGCGAGTAATGAAACCATGTTTGACCACTACCTGAAACGATGGGGGCTGACCCTCGATGGGGACGCGTTCGTGTCGTTGAACGGCCATCTTCTCCCGGTTCGCCAGGGCGATACACCCGCCATGCTGAAGATCGCGCAATCACCCGAAGAGCAGGCTGGCAACCAGCTCATGGCCTGGTGGGGCGGTGATGGTGCGGCCCCGGTGCTGGTTCACGATGGCGAGGCGTTGTTGATGAAGCGGGCGCAAGGCTCGGCATCCCTGGCGCAGATGGTTGCCGATGGCCGGGATGACGAAGCCACGCGAATCCTCTGTGCAGTGGTCGCCCGCCTTCATACACCACGGTCTCAGCCAATGCCTGCGCTGGTTCCGCTGGAACAATGGTTCGAAGCGCTGTGGAGTGCAGCAGCGACTCACGGCGGGGTGCTGGAGCACAGTGCCAGAGCGGCGCGGGCGCTTTTAGCTGCGCCGCAGGATGTGGTGGTACTGCACGGCGATATCCATCACGGCAATGTGCTGGATTTCGGGCCGGCTGGATGGCTCGCCATCGATCCCAAGGGTTTGTGCGGCGAGCGAGGCTTCGATTACGCCAACATCCTCTGTAACCCCGACGACGCAAGCGCGTTGGCATCGGAGGGCTTTGCACGTCGGATAGCGATCATATCGGCTGCTGCCGGCCTCGATCGTCAGAGGCTTTTGCAATGGGTGCTTGCATGGGCAGGGTTGTCGGCGACCTGGATGATCGAGGACGGTATCGAGCCGGGCAGTAGGCTCGAGATGGCGAAGCTGGCAGCGTCTGCGCTTGAAAGCGACTGGAACGGCCCAAGGTCGTGAAAGGGCCGCGTAGCGGCCCTGGGGATTGGACGCACCAATCGCCGGGGCTGCTACGCAGCTCTTCGACATAAGGTCGCTCCAGAGATTGCCCATGCCTGCTGAGGCATACGGCATGTGGAGCGGCCTTGTTCCGCGATGGCCTTCGAAAAACAGCCTGGTGCGGGGCGCCTGGCTTACGGAAGCGTAGCGTCCAGATCGAACGTCACGATATTCAGTTCCCCATGGGTCTTGAAGTACGCCGTGTTGTGGAAGTCGTAGACGGTCTCACGGGTGCGCAGCTTCACCGTGGTGCCTGCAACTTCTCGCACCGCGCCAGTGCTTTGCGTGACCAGGAAGGGCGTCGCCTTTTTTGTTTTTTTCAGCGCGACCTCGTCGCTGGCCTGAAGATCCATTACAAAGTACCGATAGACGTATGGAACGGTCGCGCCTCCCGAGTCGTACAGGACTTCATAGATGGCGCCGCCTTCACCCACCGGTGTGACCGAAACGATTCGGTCCGGGTCAGGTCGCCCTGGGCTGGACGCATAGATGTATAGCATCTGCCCGAGGCAAACGACCAACAGTGCCCAGAGCGTCCATTTAGTAACCCTGGGATTTTGCATAATCGATACCTGCCTTGATCCACGCCTGGTCAACGGGATCATCACCGTAGGGCGCATCGGCCCACCACTTGTCGAATTCGGCCTGGGAGGTGCCCGCGACCGTTTGTGCCGCCCCGGCCGCTCGCAACAGTACCGCTTCAGAGATCCCGGCCGCAGCGCCTACAGCGCCATAGTTGAAGTTGCCGAAGCTCGCAAACTGGCGGCCACGCTGCTTGTAGTCCCAGTCCCCGCGATTTCGGACTTTTGCATAGAACCAGCTGAACAGGAAGGCTGTACCGCCATTCTTGAAGTGCTCCTTCTGCTTTTTCGACTCCTCCAGGTTCTGCGCCAGCGATACGCCTGGCGGCGCGGCAGGGTATTGCTTGAGACGGATCTGCTCCCTCGCAGCGTTCAGTTCGTTTGCCGCTCGCGTGGCCTGGGCGCTTTCGACGGACCCCAGTACACCCGCCCGCACCTGCAGGCGGCGCACCATTTCGGTGTAGACCTGGGCCAGCCGGGCTGCTTGCAGGCTGTTTGCCCAGTTGGCGAGGCGCAGCTGGTCGACACGCACCTGGTATCCGTTGGCGCGTGCGAAGGTCAACCCGGTGGCGCTTCGAGGGGCAAGTACATCGCCATCGAACAAGGCCTTGGCGGTAGCGGATTTTTCATTGGCACTGGATTGCTTGGTCAAGTAGAGCTTGACGACGATGTTCTTTTCCTTGGTAACCGTGCTCGCTGGTGTGGACAGATCCATCGGGGTGTTCAGCCCGCCAGCGTCCTTGATGTCCTTGTCCAGTTCAGCGTCGATCGCTGCCATGTTGTTGTCGTGTTGCTGGCCGATCTCGGTCCATTTTTTACTCATCCAGTCTTCCACGTATTCCGAGGCGCGAATCAACCGTGCCAGCGTGTCTTCTGCTCGGGGATCCATTGGCTCGACAACAGGACGAACAGTAACTGGTGAAAAATCAGGGCGGCGTCCAGTGATGACGGTGGCGGGTAGTTCTACCGGCATTTGCAATTCCTTTTTTGATGGGAGGAGCAGCGACGGTCAGGTGACTTTGTGTCGCTGCGGCATTGGGAGAAGGCCCCAATGCATGCCGATACTGTATAAAAATACAGGTTTGCATTCAATGCATATCGATGCGTTTGTGCATATTATATCGCAAATGATATGGATTTCCATTTGTGACAAGGCATGAATCGAGAGGCGCAGGGGATCCTTCGCCATGCAAAGACCGCGGATGAAATGGACCGCTATTTGCCCCGGTCGGCTGTGGTGAAACCCTCTGAACCGCTTCCAATCCCTCAATCCGTCTTTGACCTGCCACCATTCCCAATCCCGCGCTCACTCAGTACACTTGCGATAAGTTCTTATTTGCACCTGGTAATCTTTATGGGGGAGGGCGTGATGTCCACCGTTGTTCCCGTCGGCACTGTCCACTGCGGCCTGGAAACGCTCTACCGCGAGCACAGCACCTGGCTCCACGGTTGGCTGCGCCAACGCCTGAACAGCTCCGCCGATGCCGCCGACCTGGCCCAGGACACCTTCATCCGCGTGCTGCTGGCGCGCACCGCCGGCACCCTCAACCAGCCCCGTCACTACCTGGCCACCATCGCCCGTGGCCTGGTCATCGACCTCTATCGCCGCCGCAGCCTGGAAACCGCCTACCTCGAAGCCCTGGCGCTGCAGCCGGAGCACTACGCACCTTCCGCCGAAACCCACGCCGCCATCCTCGATACCCTGATGGCCATCGACCGGATGCTCGACGGCCTCGGCCCGCGCACCCGGGCGATCTTCCTCGCCGTGCAGTTGGACGGTTTGAGCTACGAAAAGGCCGCCGAACGCCTCGGCGTTTCGGTGAGCACCGTGCGCAAGCACCTGGCGCGCGGGCTGATGCACTGCCTGCTGGTCGAGGGTGCATGAAGGCCATTCTTGCCGAGGCCGTGGACTGGTACGTGCGCTTGCACGACAGCAACGTCGACGCCGCCACCCACGCCTCCTGGCAAGCCTGGCGCGCCGCCGACCCTCGCCATGCCGCCGCCTGGGCGCGGCTGGAGGAGCTGCAGGGCCGCCTGGACAACGTGCCCAGCGGCGCCGCGCAGACCCTGGAAATCGCCCGACGGGATCGGCGCCATGCCGTGAAGGCCCTGGCACTGTTGCTGGGGGCCGGTGTGGTGGGTTGGCAGGGTTACCGGCGCTCGCCGTGGAGCACCGATTACTCGACCCGGACCGGCGAGCGGCGCCGAGTGACCCTGGCCGATGGCACGCGCCTGGACCTCAATACCAACAGCCACGTCGATATCCGCTTCGACGCTGGCCAGCGGCTGATCCACCTGCGCCAAGGCGAGATCCTGGTGGAGACCGCCAAGGACCCGCGTCCGCTCAGCGTGCGCACCGCCGAAGGTGTGATCCGTGCCCTCGGCACCCGCTTCAGCGTGCGTCAGGACGCGGGTACGAGCCACGTGGCGGTGGCTGCTCATGCCGTGGAAGTGCGGCCAGGGCAAGCGTCGCAAGTGGTGCGTATCGATGCCGGGTATGGGCTGAGCTTCGCTGCCGATAGTATCGGGCCGTTGCGTCCCCTGGCCCCCGGCGCCCAGGCCTGGGTACAGGGCATGCTGGTCAGCGTTGATTGGCGCCTGGGCGATGTGGTTCGTGAGCTGGGGCGCTATCGGCCTGGGTATCTGGGGTGTACGCAGGACGTTGCCGGGTTGCGCCTGTCGGGGGCGTTCAATCTTGATGATACCGATGTTGCGTTGGCCAGTCTGGAAGACGCGTTGCCGGTTCGGGCAAGGCGGGTGACGCGCTATTGGGTGCGGCTGGAGCCACTTGGGGTGGGGTAGGGTGGTCCGGCCTCCCTCTCGAATGCACATTTCGTGGGAGCGGGCTTGCCCCGCGATGAGGGCGTCAAGGCTGCCATCGCATCGCGGGGCAAGTCGCAGCGGCGAACCGCCGCTCCCACGCCTCTAATCCTTCTACGCCTCGAATCCTGTGCGACAACACAGACTGAAAGTCTGGGTGATTGCTCATCCTGTCTCAATATTCGAGAATTTTTCGCATTTGGGGTAGCAGATTTCTCACGCTGCTTCGGCTCTTCAGGGCGCGCGCTTCAAGCGTGCCCATGCCAACCAGTACAGGAACCCCTTTTCATGTCCGCACGCCGTACCTCGCTAGCCTGCAGCATCCGCCAGGCGACCCTCGCATTGAGCCTTTGCGCTGGCGCACTGGCGACCTCGACCGCCTGGGCCGCCCCGCAGCGCTACGATATCCCGGCCGGCAGCCTGGCCGCTGCGATCAGCCAGTTCGCCGCCGCCAGCGGCGTGACCATCAGCTTCAGCAACGACGAAACCACCGGGCTGCATTCATCGGGGCTGCTGGGCAGCTTCGAGCTGGAGCAAGGTTTTGCCACATTGCTGCAGGGCTCCGGGTTGCGGGTGCAGCAGGTGGGCGAAAAACGCTATGTGCTGAGCAAGGTGCAGAACGACGGCGCCGTCGAACTGGGCGCGACCAGTGTCGATGCCCTGGGCCTGGGCAGCACCACCGAAGGCACCGGCAGCTACACCACGGGTTCTGCCAGCACCGCGACCGGCCTGCGCCTGTCGGCGCGAGAGACGCCGCAATCCGTCAGTGTGGTGACCCGTCAGCAGATCGAGGACCAGAACCTCACGGACGTGACCCAGGTGCTCGAGCAGACGCCGGGTGTGGTCGTCGACAGCATGGGGCCGGCCGGTAGCGACGCCAACCATATCTATGTGCGGGGCTTCCAGGTTGGCAGCATCCAGGTCGACGGCGTCAACCGCCCCGATACCTTTGGTTTCCGGGACGACCTGGCCGACATGGTGTCGTACGACCGCGTGGAGGTGGTACGCGGGGCTACGGGCCTGATGTCGGGCACCGGTGATCCCGGCGCCACGGTCAACCTGATTCGCAAGAAGCCGACCGTCGAGACTCAGCGCAAACTGACCCTCAAGGCCGGCTCCTGGGACAACTACCGCACCGAGCTGGATGTGTCCGGCAAACTGTCGGAAAGCGGCCATGTGCGTGGGCGTTTCGTGGCCTCGACCACCGACAGCAAGAGCAATGTCGACCGCCAGTCGCTGGAACGGCAGGTAGCCTACGGCGTGCTGGAATGGGACGTCACCGACAGCACCCTGCTGACCGTGGGCGCGGAATACCAGGAGATGGACAACGACGGCGCGGGCAACCACGGTTTTCCGATGTACAACGCCGATGGCAGCCACTTCAACCCGTCACGTTCGTTCAACTCGGCGTCGGACTGGAGCTACCACAAGCGTAGCGCGAAAACCCTGTTCACTACCCTGGAACACCAACTGGACAATGGCTGGCAACTGAAACTGAATGCCGAGCACAGTCGCCGTAGCTACGACGATACCTTCGCCACCGCCGCCAGCGGTACAGTCAAGCCCGACGGCAGCGGCATCAGCACCTGGACCGGCCGTTGGGCGGGCGAGCCCCGGCAGACGTCGTTCGATCTCTCGGCCTCCGGCCCGTTCGAGCTGCTGTCCCGTGAGCATCAGGCGTACCTTGGCGCCAGCCACTACCGGGCCTACTACCGCAACCCCGGCTACCAGCTGTGGACGATCCAGCCCATCGACAACATTCATACCTGGGACGGTTCGCTGGCGATCCCGGATGCCATCCACACCAAGTATTCGGAAGATGCGCTGGATGAAACCCAGGACGGCCTGGTGACTTCGGTGCGCTGGAGTCTGACCGATGACCTGGCGCTGATTACCGGTGCACGGCTGATCGACTGGAAGCGCGACGAAAGCCATACCACCCTGGCCACCGGTGCGACCACGCGCACCTCGCGCAGCGAGACCGGGGTGGTCACGCCCTACGTGGGGCTGGTCTACGACTTCGCCGAGAACTGGTCGGCCTACGCCAGCTATACCGCCATCTTCAAGCCGCAGAGCAGGCAGGATGCCAGTGGTGGCTATATCGAACCGCTGGAGGGCGTGAACTACGAACTGGGTATCAAGAGCGAGTTCTGGGACAAGCGCCTGACCACCGCCTTCAGTGTCTTCGAAGTGCAGCAGGACAACCTGGCCGTGGCCGACGGCGACAAGCTGGCACCGGACGGCAACCAGGCCTACCGCGCCGAGTCCGGCACCAAGACCCGTGGTTTCGAGATGGAGGCGGCCGGGCAGATCCTGCCCGACTGGCAAGTTTCCGCCAGCTACACCTATGCCCAGGCCGAGGACGCCGAAGGCAAACGCCTGCTCACCGAAGTGCCGCGCGACACCTTCAAGCTCTTCACCAGCTATCAACTGCAGTCCCTGCCGCAGTTGAAAGTCGGCGGCGGCGTGCGCTGGCAGGGCATGGAGTACAAGAAGAAAGCGGGACCCCATGGCGAGACGTTCACCCAGGACGCCTACAGCGTGGTCGACCTGATGGCGCAGTACGCGATCACGCCGCAGACCAGCGTTTCGTTGAACCTCAACAACGTGCTGGACGAGAAGTACTACTCGGCGATCGGCGCGCGTGGTTGGTATGGCACCCCGCGTAGCGCCACGGCGACGTTGGTCTACGCGTTCTGATACAGATGAGGCGTGGCTGATGGCCCCTGTGTGGGGCCATCGACCGCTACCGTCTGAACATCATCTGCCACTGCGCCGTCAGCGCCTGGTTGCGACTATCGCTGCCCAGCTCGCCGCTGTACCCCAGGTTCAGGTTGTGCCGCGCTGACAGGCCGATCCCCACACCGGCCTCGAGCATCAGGCTGTCACGATCCAGCGCGGTGCCTTCGACGCTGAAGGCGCTGCCGCCGGAAACGAAGGCCTGGCGCACCTCACTGTCCACGCTACCATACACATGCCGCCAGCCGAGGCTGGCCCGTGGCGTCAGGCTGATGCCGTTGTCCAGTTGGCTCAAGTGCGCCAGGCGTACGCCGAAGGTACTGCTGAAGTTGTCCTGGCTCTGCCCGTCGACGTCCAGCGCGGCGATGCCGCCTGTCTCCCGATAGCTGTCGCGGTGATAGCGCTGGTAGCCGAGGTTGGCGAAGGGCTCGACATTCAGGCGGCCGCTGCCGAGGTTGTAACCCAGCTCGACGAAGGCCTGCTGGCTGTCGGCGTCGTAGTCGCCGTTGGGGCGCTCGCTGAAGCGCTCGAATTCGATGCGCCGCTTGCTGTCGCCGTCGTGCCGGCTGTAGGCGGCGCCCAGGCGCAGGGCCAGCGGGCCGCTTTGGCGCAAGGCATAGAGGCCGGCGTGCCAGCTGTCCAGGGTGCCCTCGTCGGCACCGCTGTCCAGGCGGGTTTTCGAATAGCCGCCCAGCACGCCGAGGCGCCAGGTGTCGTCTAGCGCCCAGTCGACGCCGAGCAGGGTGCCCTGGGTGCGTTGCTCCAGGCCGGCGCTGCCGTGGGCGCCATCCAGTTTGCCGTAGCCGCCGATGCCCTGCAGCCACACCCGGCCACGGGCGTGCGGGTCGTTGAGGTTGCGCAGCTCGCTGGGCACGCCGGTGGCTGCGACGCTCGGGGCCTGCACCGGGTCGAGCGCCAGGGCCAGGCCTGCGCCGCTGCCCATCTGGTACATGGCCGCGAGCATGCTCGTGCCGACCTGGGCGCTGCTGCCGAGAATCGCGGCACCGAGGTTGGCGTTGCCGCTGCCGGCCAGTTGCTCCAGGGCCGAACTGGCCGTGGCGGGGCTGGCGTAGAGCAGGGCGCCGTAAACCGGGGTGTTGGGGTCGCTCTCCCACCAGTAGTCGTTCGGTCGGATGCTCTCGGCCAGCCGCTGGCTGTTAGGCGTGGTGGCGTACTCGGTCATCTCCACGTCGTTGCGCGTCAAGGTCATGTTCACGCGGGTGTCGGTATAGCTTAGCTCCGGAGTCAGGAACGCATAGTAAGTATCCTGAACCTGAGCGAAACGGCCGACGACCTGGCCGGCTTCGAGCAAGGTGTAGTGGCTGTGCCATGGCCATGGCGTATCACCGAAATTGGGGGTGATGCGCAGGCTGGCGTCATTGAGGTAGGCGGTGCCGCCCACCCGCAGCGCGCCGCTGCTGCCATCGGGGTTGACGCCGATATCGACGATTGCCTGGTTGCCCAGGGTCAGGTTGCCGATGACCCGGGTGGCGCCTTCGGGCTTGCTGTACAGCGTGCCGTTGACATTGAGATGGCCGACCGAGCCGCCGCCGGCATAGGTGCCCCACTGGTCGACATCCACGGTGCCGTTGAGGGCGCCCTGGTTGACCAGGTGCGCGTAGTCGAACACCCGGCTGGTGTCGCTGAAGTCGCCGTGGCTGGTGACGGTCCAGGTTCCGCCCAGGACCTGCAGGGACTCGAAATTGCGGCTGTTGCCAAAACTGCCGCTGCCTGACCAGTCGTATTTGCGCCCCAGCTCCACGGTGTCATGGCCGCTGCCCCCGTCGACGAGGCCTTCGAAGCGGCCCCGTGTGGAGACCTGGAGGAGGTCGTTGCCGCCGCCCAGGTCCAGCGCCAGGCCGTTGTTGCCCCTTATCAGGCCATCGTTGACAAGCCTGTCGTCGAACGCGCCGACGAACTTGACGCCATGGCCGTTCAGTCCCTGGATGGTGCCGACGTTGCTCACCCAGGTGCCGCCCAGCGCCGCGCCATCGCGGTTGCGCGCGCTGCCGATCGTCACGCCGTTGTCAGCGCCGACGATCAGGGCGTCCGGGCCGTTGACCAGCCGGCCGCCGCCGAGTACGACGCCCTCGCTGGTGTTCGCGATGCCGTTGCGATCGAGGCCAGCGGCACCTTCGCCGCGAATCGTGCCGCTGTTGGAGACCTCGCCGATGCCGGCGATACGCACGCCATCCCCGTCACCGTAGGCCTGCGCGCCATTGGCGCCACCGACGATCAGTCCACCCTGGTTGAAGACGTTGCTGTCGCCAGACGAATTGAACCCGGCGTCGTGGCGGCCAATGACCGTGCCGAAGGTGCTGAGCGTTCCATTTGCATCGGCGTTGACGCCATGCCGACCGCCATCGATCTGTCCATGGTTGGTGACATAGGTACCGGTTGCGGCGCGCAGGTTGACGCCGTCGAAGCCATCGCTGGAGATCTCGCCGAAATTGTCGATCCTGGCATTCGAGCCCGTGGTCATGCCGTCGGCGGCATAGGCACGAATCACACCGCCGCGTGCGTTGGTGACGTGGGTGGTGTAGTAGCTGCTGCCGACCATTGCATCAAGGTTGATGCCCTGGCCTAGGGTGGAGGTGATAGTGCCGCTGTTGACGATATCCAGGGAGCCGTAGGCGTTGCTGTTGTTGATGCGGATGGCGTCGCCGTTGCCCTGGATCAGCCCGCCAGCGCTGTTGTTTATCTGGTAGTAGCCTGTGGTGTTGGGCAGATCGAGGGTATCAATCGCCCTGGAACCGGTGGAGATTATCGAGCCCGCGTTGTCGATCGAGACCGAGGGGATGTAGCCGTGGTTATTCAATGTCACGGCTTGTCCGTTGGCCACGATGACGCTGCCGGTGCTACCGATGTTCAGCCTGTCGATGTTGCCTAGCTGCTGGGGAACAAAGGTGGGGGTGTCGATGAAATACTCCGCCCCCTGGGCGTGCAGCGAAGCGCCACTGGAAACGACAAGGGCAATCTGCAGGGCAAGACGGTTTTTACGGGAACGGTGCATTTGAAGTAAACGGTCCATGTTTGCCGGATTCGGATCCGATACTCGTGCTAGCTATTTGCTATTGCAAGCCGCTCCTTTATAAAAAATCGAAATAATTCTCTGATGAGTAAGGCGGGGGCGATCGGACCGGCGGCGAAGGTGATATTGCTGACCGCCCAGCCTTGTTGAAACATCCGGCTAATCCTCGAAAGCACCTGTTACACAGGCGTCCAACCCAGCTAATCCCGTCAAGCCATAGTTCATCCGCACGTGTCATCCGCATCTCGACATGGCTGATGCGCCGCTGGTCGGGTGAATCGACCTGAAGGTGGATTCATTCAGGATTTTGTACGATGATTTTCGTATCGTGAGGAAGGGTTATGCCAAAGGGCTTCAGGGCAGTCAGGCGCGCGGTAGTCGCCGCGCTCGAATCCGGGGATTACCTGCACGTCTCACGGGGTGATATCGAGGTCAAGAATCTGCTGGCCATCGGGGAGGTCGGCGCAGGCAAAGTCATCGATATCATCAATGCTTGCGACGCCAGCCACTACAGCAGTAGCCCGCACCACGCCGTGCCGGCCATCGAGGTCCATGTGCTGAAGCGCCGCGGCTGGTACATCAAGTTCTATTTCATCGAACCCCAGACGTGGTTCATCAGCGTTCACCAATGAGTATCCCGACCATGAAGATCCTGTTCGAAGGCGATACCGGCCAGGCCTTGTGCGAGCATTGCCAGGCGCTGGTCGCCATGCATTACACCCGGCGCGATGTGCCCTTCAGCGATGGCCAGGGCATCGCGCGGGATATCCTGGTGGGCGTGTGCGATGGCTGCGACATGGTAGTGGCCATCCCGCCGCAGTCCACCCCGGCGATTCGCGAGGCGCGCAAGCAGCAGCTCAAGTCCATCGAGGCGCGGCTACCGGCGGTCTATCTCGATGTGCTGGATGCGGCGATGCAGGCCGTGTGCAGCGAGGCGGGCGCGCACCTGCGCAAGCTGTTCCTGGCCCATTACTTCCAGTGGCTGGTGCAGGCCCGCCAGGGCATGGGTTTGCAGCCTGGCCACGAGGCCTTCGTGACGGCCCTAGAGGCGCAGCGGCGTCAGCGTGGGTTGCAGGCATCGGGGGCCACCCGGCGCCTGTCGATGAAGGTCAACGCGCACATGGCCGAGGACTTTCTGGTACTGCTGCAACAGACTCGGATGAGCCAGACCGAACTGCTCAAGGCGGTGATTGCGCGGATCCAGATGGATGTGCTTGTGGCGCGAGACCCGCAGGTGATCTATGCATTGCAACAATTGATACGGTTAGCAGGGTAGGGTGCCACGGCGTGAAACATAGCTTAGCGTTTGAGCCGCCAGAACTGCTGCCCCTCAAACTCGGTTGGCGCGATCCGTTGTCTGGTCTGCGGTGGAGAATCGTGGCGCATGAGGTCATAGATATCGTGCAGCAGAGCTTGCGCCTGAGCAAAATAGCTATGGCCGAGGAAGTCTACATTGAAGTTGGGGACCTTGACGGTATCGATACCTGCCACCACGGTATATGGAGGGAAGTAGCCGGCGCGGGGTGAATCATGGACTCTCGTTGAAAGGTAGACTGCGTTGTCCGCGTCCGAGGCATAGAGAGTAACGCGATCTGCATGCGTGGAATAAAGACTGGACAGGTCAAGGAATAGATCGCGGTCGATGTCGGGAGCCGCCAGGAAAATTTGACCAAACCGAACTTTACCGCGGGTTTCTGCATTGGCGGCGATTCGCTGCAAGGCACGCAACAGTCCGCGATTACCCATGCTGTGGGCAATGACATGGACCTTTTGTGCGCCGCACCGAGTTGCGAAGTTCACCAGAAATTCGGTGATGGCAGGCTCGCTCGCCTCAATACTCGCCTCGTCGACAGGGTAACCCAGCACGTTTCCACGGGATGGCCAGCTGAAGAAGGCGGTCGTTCCTTCCACGCTGAGGTCGACACCGAGTTGCGCAGCGCGTATTGCGGCCTCCTCGAAGGTTACATTGTATCCATGGAGGAATACCAAGGCGTGAGGCGTTCCACCTTCATCTTCAGCGGTCTGGGTTTCGGTAAGGACTTGGGCAAAGAATGCTGCCTCATCCCGTAACTCGATAGCCTTCAGGTGCAGGTTGTCATCACGCAAGTCAAAGCGCCACAGGCGGCGCCAAAAGTTGGAGCCGGTCTCGCCAAAGCGATGAGCTTCTGGAACGAAAACCGAGGCCTTGCCGTAGGTTACCAAATGGTGGCGTTCATTACTGAATCCGTTGTCTTGCGGCTTCCGGTTGGTTCCGAACCAAACCGGATAAAGTATACCTGGCTGGGTTGATGTGCGCTCGAGAGTCAAGTCATCCAGGCTAAGGGCTTCAGCACCTTTTCTTGGTTGGCGCAGCTCGGCGAGCAAGGCCTGCACCCTCTGCTCGATGTGGGCAAACTCGGAATTATCGCAAGAAAGGCGTAACAGTATTTCCTGTTCAAGTTCGCGTGCGCGCTCATGATCGTTGGCACGAACCGCGAGCTCAAGCATAGCCATCATATCCGCTATTGAAGGAGAGCCGTCAAGTTTAGTCATCGGAGGTGGGTCCAGTAAAGCTTTGAATGTTTAAGTATGCCTTAAGAATTTGATCGAATAAGCTGTCGATTAAGGCTTGAAGTTCGGTAAGGTCAATATCACGCTGTTTGAGCCATATTGCGAGGGCGTCAAAGTCAGGGGCGTTAACCAGCTCGCGAACAATGGGTCGTATGATAGCTGTGCCGACGCTGTGGGCGTTCTGCAGATCCTTCGCATAGTTGACGAAGTATAGCGATAGATCCCGTGCTGAGCCTGTAGCAGCGGTGTAGATGAGGCTGGCAAGGCGGTGATGTCTTTGTTCTGTATGATCGGTTGCGTCCCCCCGTCTGGCAAGGTAGGAAGCAAGATTGTTGTGTGAATTAGCGCGCTCCTCCGGATCGGGCATCCTTTCATGCAGGATAAGAGCTCTACGTGCTAAGGTAATTGCTTGGTCAAGGTCATCTTGCTTTTCAGCGAGGTAGGAGAGAGCGCTGACAACTTTCGCATTCAAACGAGCAGTGTCCTTGAAGATTTCATAGCACGCCTCCAGTTCGCTTCTCGCTTCAGTCAGGTGGTTAGGTAGCTGCATTAGCACACCTGCTCTGTTGAACCGGGAGGTGGCAATTTCTTCTGTGCTTCGCGCCAACGATCTCTTGATATCAATCATGGTGTCCAGCCGACTCAAGGCAGACTCCCAGTTTTCTTTGGCCATATCTATGTCGGCAGCGATATCGAGTGCACCTATGATTGTGCGTGCTAGCGTTTCAATATCGGGAGCTTCAGGTGAGAGCTGGCCCGCTTTGTACTGAAGCCACCATTGATGAACGCGTTCCAGCCTCTCCGCTACTTGCGGTGCTGCTTTGTCAATGCCACCCTCTTTGATGTCGAGTTTTAGTATCGCCAGTTCATTTATGATTATCTTGATGGCAGGGCTGTCAGCTTTTTTTTCTGCCTCCGTGCTTTCAAGGTAACAACGTCGCGCTGCATCAAAGTTTCCAAGTGCTGAGTGTACGACCCCCCAGTTGCAGGTAATCATTGCGAGTTGATGCCAGGCTTTTATTGTATCGTCACTGGTTTCGGTGGCTTTGCGAGCGAGATCCACCGCTTGCTCGAAGAATGCCGAACTGGCTTCGAACTCACCGATAGTCGATAGCGCATCTGCAAGATGGCTTATGAAAGACAAGCGTAAATGATCTTCTGGCGCAGACTCGGCGGCAGTACGCAGGTGGGGAATCAGCCCCTCTATCAGGCGCGTATTGCTGATGCTGGTCACAAGGCGGCTGGCAAATCCATCCATTTGCTCCCAGGCTTGGGCCTGAACACAATAGATGAGCCCATGGCTGCCTGCATAAATGGCCTTTTCCAGGTCGTGATGTTGCATGGCATCAAAGTACGCCTCCAGTCTGTCGGCGTAGGCTCGCCGAATAGCATTCTCGCTTAGCCCGCCTCTGTCGTTGGGGTGTTCTCTCATCCACAAATCTATACGCTCTCGCACAAGTTCATGGCAACTATACGCCAGGTCGCGATTATCTGACTCAGAGGTCTGCGCAGTGACAAGACCTATACGAATCAGATTCTGCAGCAAGGGTTCGATCTCAGGCCGGATCGAGCCTGGCGGTAAATCGGCAAGCATGGCCACCAACTCGGGTGTGACGTGGTCTTGCCATTCAGCCGGAATGTCCTGTTCAGCTTGGAGGAGGAGGTTCAGATGCCGCAGGGTTTCCAATAGCTGGTTCTCGCCTCGCCACACCTCTCCTAGCAAGTCAAGCGTTACTGGTTCGTTCGCCGCCGTGATCATCCACAACAATAGGCGCTCATTGACGCCAACATGTTGGATGAACAAGTCCAGAGACGTCGCAAGGGCGTCGTGAAGGTAAGCCCGTTCATTTGATCCATTGGTCGCTGTGGCGAAGATATCGGGAAGGTTTGCAAAATCTCTGGTCTTTTCCAGCGTCTCCAGCGCCAGGAAAAGCTGCTCATGCAATTCCGGGGCGGCCACTAGGCGGGAAAGGCGGTCCATGAGTAATGGGTGGAACCGGCTGGCGTTCAACAAGCGCACCGCAAGCATGCGTTCCTCTGTGCTACCGGTCGCCATTTGGCTGAGCACGGGACGAGCCCGAAGGTACAATGCTGCCTCTCCAGGGGGCAGCGGCCCGAGAAGAATAGGCATGGTGAGATCGGAAGCCAATGTGAGCAGCGGATGGCGTGAGGTTATCAGCACGCGGGAAGGGGCTTCGGCAAGGCCTGTTGTGAGCGCTTCGAGACAACGATCCCAGGTGTGGTCCTTGCAGGCCCAGAGCGGTTTTCCGTCGACTATCTCGGGTTGGGGTTTGAGATTGCTTTCGAAATTGTCGAACACCAGCAACACTGCCTCTTGCTTCAATGCTTCGACCAGGTTCCGAATGAGCCTTTCTGTACGTTTGGAACCTGTGAAATCGGAAGTTGCATCGCGGAAGATTGCATTGGCGGGAAACTGCTGCACATGCTCCCAGTAAGTACCCAACTCGTCAGCAAGTTTCAGATGGATATCGCGTAGCGTTGCCTCGAAAGCCAAGGCCGTTGGCTTGGCCTGATAAAGCAACACATGGTCAAAACGTTCAGTCCATAGGTCAAGCACCTCTGCCACCAGCGCAGTTTTGCCCATTCCGCCCAGACCGCTGATGAGCGCCACAGGCTTGATCTCTTGGCCATCGCGTGACCCGATAAAGTCGGCCCCCAAGCCTGCGAGCTCCCAGGTACGCCCTACGAAATGCTCATGACTGGCGGGGCTGAGCTCACCAATCTGATGCAGGCGGCGCTCACGAATGTGTGTGCTGGGGCTGCGGCCGCTTACCAGGCTGAGGCCAGGTTGCTCACTGCCATACAAAACTGCGGTGGCGTGGTCGCAGATCGCGAATCCTGTGATGCCGCTGTTCGTCTTGCTTGCCAGTTCCTTGCGTGCGAGGTTGAGTGCGGCAGCCGCATCCTTGGGCTTTATGTCCGCCAGCAGGGCGCGGTAGAACTTCACAGCCAGTTCACGAGCATAGTCATCGCTTACCGCGAACCGCATAGCCACTACTGACGGCACCCCCCCACTCATCAGTGCATAAGCGGTTCCAGTGGTGTTTGGTTGTGTTTTTATGTCAGCGGGCTCTGAGTCTGATCTCCTGACGTTCGCTTCGTTTCCTTGGGCGATGGAAAAGAAGTCATGCCAGTCGTGGACCTGGAGGCTGTCACCTGACTGGCAGGCACTCAGGTAAATCAGCTGTGGTAGAAAACCGCCTGCACGATTGAACAGTGCCAGGAGTTCATCCCCAGAAATGTTGTCTTTGGCTCCTCCGGGGCGGGCAAGCTCCAGGAGGTTGAGGGTCCCATGCCCGCTCCAGTGAACGATGTGGTAGCCCCCATGTTGCTGGATCTGGTCGATCAGGCGTTCGCGGGTGACACCATGGGTGAGGAAGTGCGCTACAACGCGACGTTTAGGGTAGATCTCACGTTTGAACAGCTGCAAGAGTTCACGCCGTTCTTTACGGGCACTAAGTGGACGTGAACCCTGGGCTTCGGCAAAAACGAACAGGATTCGAAGGGCTTCCTCGGAGCCTGGTGTCACAGGGTGGTAGGGAGGGGGAGCCATGTCATGGCTTACGCGTACCAGCAGGTTCCGATCACCCAGGCTAGGGGCGCCGATATTCGGCTTGGCAATTTCCCATGGCACCCGGGCCAGCAGAGCTGCGAGGAAGTCCTGAGCCTGTCCTGCAGCTGGTAGATGAACGCAAAGCGTGCGCTGATGGTTCCCTTCCCAGAGTTTCTCGAATATTTCCTGGCCGAGCACCTCGTCGGCAATGGTTATGCCAATGCCCTCCAACGCTGCCAAGGTCTCAACACCATCCGAGGCCACGTAAAAATTAACGTAGTTGCGCAGGTCGAAGATGCCACGGCAATGGCTCGCGCTGATGGACTTGAAGTCAGTCTGCTGAAAACCCAGTTGGGCGCCGTGCTCGTTCGTCAGGCAAAACTCGGCGATGTGGTTAGCCGGTTGGGTGGTTACGAACAGATTGAATTGGGTAGACAAGCCGATCATCCATGAAGAAAAAGCGAGGTTATTCGCGAACACTGGGCGATTGATATTTAAATGATGGCATAGCTGGATGACGATGTTAAATGCCCAGCAACCGCTCATCGATCTCAGATTGGGCGTTACTGCTGCCTGTTGCTCTCGGAGGTCATCTCAAGTCGAATGCGGTGCTTGTTCAGGACACGTTCAAGGCGTAACGTACCTCACATGTGAGACAAGGACACCCCTCGATGGCAGGCAAGAAAAGCTCCACCGACTACATGCGTGACATGCGCGCCCGGCTCAAGGCCGCGGGCCTGGTCAAGCGTGAGTTGTGGATCCTGCCAGAGCATGCCGCCGCCTTGCGCGGTATCGAGAAGGCTTTACGTCAGCCCCTCACGGGCAAACAGGTCAGAACGGAGGATTTCATGACCGAGCACAACCACTGGACGATCGAATCGCTGCACGGCGCCCTCCAGGGCCTGGAGGATGTACGCGGCGGCGCGATCGGCCTGTCCCTGCAACAGGGCGCCGAACCCAGCCTGAAGCTGGTGATGAACGAACTGGACGGCCTGCCTTTGTACATCGCCGTGGCCGGTGAGCAGATCCTGGTCGACACGCTGCTGGTTGAGGCCAGCCAGGTGAAGGATGCGGCAGCCTTCAACGACGCGGTGCTGCGCACCCGCGATGTCTTCCCGCTGTCGTCGATCGGCCTGCACACGCTGCCCTCGGGCGAGTCGGTGTACACCATGTTCGGCGCCCTGAGTGCGGCCTCGTCGCTGGAGAACATCGTCCAGGAGATCCACACCCTGGCCGACAACGTCATCACCGCCGCCGAAGATTTCGAAGACTACTTCACCCACTGATTCCGGAGATTGCCCCATGAGTTTGTTGAGAAAGATCGTCACCGCCCTGCGTGGCGGCGCTTCGGAAGTCGGTGAGGCGATCGTCGACTCCCAGGCCCTGCGCATCCTCGACCAGGAGATCCGCGACGCGGACAACAACCTGATCGATGCGCGCAACCAGCTGGTCAAGATAATGGCCAAGCACAAGACCGCGCAGCAGCGCATCACCGAGTTCGACAAGACCATCGGCGACTGGGAACAGAAAGCCATCGCTGCCCTGGACAAGGGCGAGGAAGGCCTGGCCCACGAATGCGCGGCGCGCATCGCCGACCTGACCAACCAGCGCGATTCCGAGCAGGCGCTGGCCGACCAGTTCGGCGCGTCGGTCGCGACCCTGACCGCCACCGTGAGCAAGACCGAGGCGCAGATCAAGGGCCTCAAGCAGCAGGTGGACCTGGTCAAGGCCCGCGAGAGCGTGCAGCGTGCCCAGGTGAGCGCGGCGTCGGCCACCGGCGGCGCCAATGGCAGCCTGGAAACGGCGGTTGGCTCGCTGGACCGCATCAAGAAGCGTCAGAGCGAGCGTGCTGCCGAGCTGGAAGCGGCGGCGGAGCTGGCTGGCAAGGCCGATGGCAGCGACCTTGAGGCACGCCTGAAGTCGGCCGGCATCGGTGCCAGCAACAGCGGCGCCGACGATGTGCTGGCGCGCTTGAAGGCCAAGGCGGCGAAGCCGGCGGAGTGATCCGCTGAGTGGGCCGGCCTCATCGCGGGGCAAGCCCGCTCCCACGAGTAAAATCTGCACCGGCTTTGTAGGAGCCCGCTCCCACGAGTAAAATCTGCACCGGCTTTGTAGGAGCCCGCTCCCACGAGTAAAATCTGCACCGGCTTTGTAGGAGCCCGCTCCCACGAGTAAAATCTGCACCGGCTTTGTAGGAGCCCGCTCCCACGGGTAAAATCTGCACCGGCTTTGTGGGAGCCCGCTCCCACGGGTAAAATCTGCAGCGACTTTGTGGGAGCGGGCTTGCCCCGCGATGAGGCCGGCCCGGCTGGCGCAAAACCTTGCCCCAGACCCGTTGGCGGGGCGCACGAAAAGCAGTATCGTGTCGCCCCCGCCAAAGGACTGCCGCGACCCAAGGGATCTTCAATGTCGCCTTCTCCCCACAGGCCCTGCCTGTTCGCTTCAGCGCCTGCATTGGCTCCGGTTCCGTCACCCTCTCACCCAGGAGATGCCCCGTGGGTTGGTTGAAACGCTTCATGGGCTTCGAAGCCCCCAAACCTGCCGCCGGCAGCCCGGTCAAAGGCAACCTGCCGTTCGGCCTGGGCAGCGGGCGCATGCTCAAGCTCGACCCTTCGCTCAAGCTGCTGCTCGATGGCCATAGCGAGCTGGAAGTGCCCGGTCAGGAAGTGGTCTGGGCCGTCGGTGAGGTCGACCTCGGCCAGTCGGTGCGCCTGGCGCGCTTCTACATGGAAGACGAGGACTACTGGCTGCAGGTGGTGATGAACGGCGCGTCGGCCGACGATGTGCGCGATATCATCCTGTTCGGCTACTACAGCGTGGTGCCGGTCAGCAGCGACGCCGAACTCAAGCGCCTGGTCGGTCCTGAGTCGAACATCGGCCTGCCGTACTACGAGCATGAAGGCTACGAGTTCGTCCGCCAGTGGGGCAGCGAGGAAGGGCAGACCGAGCTGACGCCGATCAGCGAGTGGGTCACCAGCCCCGAAACCAGCTACCGCATCCAGCACCTGTCGATGCTGTATGCCCGCGAAACCGGCCTGACCGATCGCCGCGAATTCCTCCTGTTGTCGGTGGAGGAGGACGAGGACGGCAATGTCAGCCTGACCACTTCGGTGGGTGTCACCCTGCAATCAACGGACTTCAACGTCATCTGACAAGGATTCACCATGCTCGACGCTCTTCGCATGTCGCTCAACGCCCAGGCAGTGATCGGCTTCATCCTCTACATCAGCGTGGCGCTGGTGCTGTTCTGGGTATTCCAGTTCATCTATACGCACCTCACCCCGCACCGCGAGTTCGCCCTGATCCGCGACAACAACAGCGCCGCGGCCATTGCCCTGGGCGGCGCGCTGATCGGCTTCTCGCTGCCGGCCAGCAACATCATCGCCTACAGCGTCAGCCTGCTCGACTTCGTGGTCTGGGTAGTGATCGCCGCGGTGGTGCAGCTGTTGGCCTTCGGCATCACCAGCCTGGTGCTCAAGGGCCTGGCCAGCCGAATCGCCAAGGGCGAAATGGCCGCCGCGATCTACGCCGCCGCCGTGGCGATCAGCGTGGGCTTCCTCAACTCGGCCTGCATGACCCCGTCGGTCTGAGCCGTTTGCGCGCAAGGAGCCCTACATGAGACGAAGTTCCGTCAAGCTGGTGCTGGCCAGCTCCCTGCCGCTGGCGCTTACCGCGTGCAGCGCGCCCGAGGAGACCTACACGGTCAGCAAGCGCAGCAACTACACCACTGTCCAGGCCTGCGTCGATGACAAGATGCCGGTGGATGTGTGTTCCGATGCCTACATGGAGGCGCTGGCCGATCACCGCCGGGTCGCCCCGACCTATGGCGACAAGGCGGCCTGCGAGGCCGATTTCGTGCCGGACTACTGCCAGGTCACCAGCGACGGCCGCTACATGCCGCGCCTGGGTGGGTTCGAGCTGGCGGTGTCGGGCGAAGTGAGCCAGTCGCAGGTCGACGCGGCACGCGCCCAGGTCGAGAACAGCGGCCAGGCCGTCAGCGGTGGCAGCAACTTCAACGGCCTGCTCACCGGCCTGCTGCTCGGTCAGATGATGAGTGGCGGGAGCCGCCAGTACTACTCGCAGCCGGTGTACCAGTACCGCGACAGCCGCGGCGACTACCGCACCACCACCCTCGGCCAGCAGATCGACCAGGGCAAGCGCTTCGAGCGCTCCGACCAGGCCCAGCAGAGTGGCGGCAGCTACAGCAGCTACTACTCCGGCAGCTCCGGCGGTAGCAGTTACAGATCCAAAACCTCGACCCGCTCCAGTGTGTCCTCGTCGATCTCCCGCGGCGGCTTCGGCAGCCAGGCCACTGCGCGCAGCGGCTGGGGCGGCAAGAGCAGCGGCGGCTTCAGCTTCGGCGGTTGAGCATGCGCAAGATCAGCATCGACGAACGCCCGGACTGGCACGCCACCGCCGAACGCGAAGGTTTTTCCTTCCACACCATCGACGGTGAGCGCTACTGGGACGAGCGCGGCTACTACCAGTTCAGCGAGGCCCAGGTCAGCCGTGACCTGGAGGCGCCCACGCAGGAACTGCACGCCATGTGCCTGGATGCGGTCGAGCGCATCGTCGACAGCGAGGCGTTGATGACCCGCCTGGCGATCCCGCCGGCGTTCTTCGACCTGGTGCGCCGTTCGTGGAAAGAGGGGCATCCGCACCTCTACGGGCGCTTCGACTTCAGCTACGACGGCCACGGCCCGGCCAAGCTGATCGAGGCCAACTACGACACGCCGACCTCGCTGTACGAGGCGGCGGCGTTCCAGCTGATCTGGCTGGAGCAGCAGATCGAGCGCGGCGTGCTGCCGGCCCATGCCAGCCAGTTCAACACCCTGGCCGAGGACCTGGTGCGGGCCTTTGGCGCCTTCGAGCGCGAAAGCCCGTTCTACTTCTCGGCCATTGCCGGCTCGGTCGAAGACCGTGGCACCACGGATTTTCTGCGCAAGATGGCCGGGCACGTGGGTATCAGTACCCGGCACATCGATGTGGAGGACATCGGCTTGAACGGCGAGGGGCGTTTCGTCGACCTCGAAGGCCGGCCGATTCCGCGCCTGTTCAAGCTGCATGCCTGGGAGCATATCTTCCACGAGGACTTCGGCCAGGCCATCGCCGGCTGCGATACCCAGTTCGTGGAACCGGCCTGGAAGTCGCTGATCTCCAACAAGGGCATCCTGCCGCTGCTGTGGGAGTGGCACGAAGGGCACCCGAACCTGCTGCCGGCGTTCCTCGACGAAGACCCTCGGCGCCCGGTGCCCAAGGGCTGGGTGCGCAAGCCGTATTTCTCCCGCGAGGGCGCCAACGTGGATATTCGCACCGACGACGA
This sequence comes from Pseudomonas sp. RtIB026, assembly GCF_016861355.2. NCBI lineage: Bacteria > Pseudomonadati > Pseudomonadota > Gammaproteobacteria > Pseudomonadales > Pseudomonadaceae > Pseudomonas > Pseudomonas sp. RtIB026. The sequence continues at coordinate 2,646,782 of NZ_AP023348.2, forward strand.
CCAGCGGGTGTTCGAGGACGGTCCCTACGACGATGCGCCGTACATCCTCCAGGGCTTCGCGCCGTTGCCGAAGTTCGGCGACAGCTACACCCTGATCGGCTCCTGGGTGATCGGCGACCTGGCCTCGGGGATCGGCATTCGTGAAGACGACTCGCTGATCACCAAGGACAGCTCGCGCTTCCTGCCCCATGTAGTGCTGGACTGACCGCCTGCGCCCCCCCTGTAGGAGCGGCCTTGTGCCGCGAAAGGGCCGCAAAGCGGCCCCGGCGATCGTTGCATCAATGCTGAAATCCTGGGGCCGCTCCGCGCCCCTTTCGCGGCACAAGGCCGCTCCTACACAGGCCATTCCTCATCCTCCGGTGGTCGGTTTCAGGACGCGCCGGGTCGCCCGCGCACAACCCCCTCGCGCAATAACTGCCATGCTCTGAGGATGCCCGTGGACCGAGCGCAGCAAGACGCCCGGCCAGGGACAACGAGGGTGCCCGGCCTGCCGCCACCGTGACCTGGCCCGCACCGCAGCTGAACACCGCCGGACCGCCGCCCGCCAACGGGCCGCCCCGGGATGCCGAGGTCTGCTGTATGCCTGATGACTTGAACCACCTGCCCCTGATCCAACGCGTCCTGGCCCGTGAGCAGGACACTCCCGGCGCCCTGTTGCCGATCCTCCACGCCATCCAGGCCGGCGCCGGCTACATTCCCGACAGCGCCGTCGCCGAGATCGCCCATGCCCTCAACCTCAGCCAGGCCGAGGTGCGCGGGGTGATCAGCTTCTATCACGATTTCCGTACCACGCCAGCGGCCCGCCATACCCTGCGTCTGTGCCGCGCCGAGTCCTGTCAGAGCCGCGGCGCCGAGGCGCTGGCCGCGCAGTTGCGTGAGCAGCTTGGGTTGGACGACCACGGTCGCACCGAGGATGGCGCGCTCGACCTGCGCCCGGTGTATTGCCTGGGCGCCTGCGCCTGCTCGCCGGCCCTGGAACTCGATGGCCGGCTCCACGCCCGCGTCACCCCCGAACGCCTGCAGGCGTTGGTGGCCGCTTGCCGCGAGGAGGTGAAGGCATGCTGAACCTGTGCATCCCCTGCGATTCGCTGGCCTGTGCCGTCGGTGCCGACCAGGTGGCCGAGGCGTTGACCCGGGAAGCCGCGCAGCGGCGCCTGCCGCTGCATATCAACCGCACCAGCTCCCGTGGCCTGTACTGGCTGGAGCCGCTGGTGGAGCTGGATACCGCCCAAGGCCGCCTGGGCTTCGGGCCGGTCACCCCCGAGGATGTGCCCGGCCTGCTCGACGCCCTGGCGGGCGACCCCGGCAGCCATGCCCTGGCGTTGGGGCCGGTGGAAGCGATTCCCTACCTGAAGTCCCAGCAACGCCTGCTGTTCGCCCGCGCCGGCATCACCCGGCCGCTGTCGCTGGACGACTATCACGCCAACGGCGGCTTTGAAGGCCTGCGCCAGGCCACCCTGCTGGACGGTGACGAAGTGGTCGCCGCGGTGCTCGACTCCGGGTTGCGGGGCAGGGGCGGCGCGGCGTTCCCCGCGGGCATCAAGTGGCGTACCGTGCGCCAGGCAATGGCCGGGCAGAAGTACGTGGTGTGCAACGCCGACGAAGGCGACTCCGGCACCTTTGCCGACCGCATGCTGATGGAGGGCGATCCGTTCCTGCTGATCGAGGGTATGATCATCGCCGGCCTCGCCGTGGGGGCGAACAAGGGCTACATCTATGTGCGCTCGGAATACCCGGATGCCGTGCGTGCGCTGAACGAGGCCATCCTGCTGGCCCGCGAGGCCGGTTACCTGGATGTCGCCGGCAACGGCGTGGCCTTCGACCTGCAGGTGCGGGTGGGGGCGGGGGCGTACATCTGCGGCGAGGAAACCGCGCTGCTCGAATCCCTCGAGGGCAGGCGCGGCATCGTCCGGGCCAAGCCGCCGCTGCCGGCGCTCGAAGGCCTGTTCGGCCAGCCGACCCTGGTGCACAACGTGCTTACCCTGGCCTCGGTGCCGATCATCCTGGCCAGGGGCGCGGCGTTCTACCGCGACTTCGGCATGGGCCGCTCGACGGGCACCTTGCCGTTCCAGCTGGCCGGCAATGTCCGCCATGGCGGCTTGGTAGAGCGCGCCTTCGGCCTGACCCTGCGCGAGCTGGTGGAAGGCTACGGCGGCGGCACCGCCAGTGGCCGGCCGATCAAGGCGGCGCAGGTCGGCGGCCCGCTGGGCGCCTGGGTGCCGCCCGCACAGTTCGACACCCCGTTGGACTATGAGGCTTTCGCCGCCCTGGGCGCGATGCTCGGCCACGGCGGCGTGGTGCTGGCCGACGACACCCTGAACATGGCGGGCATGGCCCGCTTCGCCCTGCAGTTCTGCGCCGAGGAATCCTGTGGCAAGTGCACGCCGTGCCGGATCGGCTCGACCCGTGGCGTAGAGGTGGTCGACCGCCTGATCGCCAGTACCGACCCGGCCTACCGCGCGAGCCAGGCCGGCCTGCTGCGCGACCTGTGCGACACGATGCAATACGGCTCGCTGTGCGCCATGGGCGGGATGACCCCGTACCCCGTGGTCAGCGCGCTCAAGCACTTCCCCGCCGATTTCGGCCTGGAGGCCGCGCAATGATCAACTACTTCGACCCCCGCAGCGATATCGACCTGGGCACCCTAGAGCGGGTCAACGACGTGCAGGTCAGCCTGGTCATCGATGGCCGTTCGATCAGCGTGCCCGGCGGCACCTCGGTGATGCGCGCCGCCGCCTTGCTCGGCACCAGCATTCCCAAACTGTGCGCCACCGACAGCCTCGAGGCCTTCGGCTCGTGCCGTATGTGCATGGTCGAGATCGACGGCATGCGCGGCTACCCGGCCTCGTGCACCACGCCGGTCAGCGAAGGCATGGTGGTGCGCACCCAGACACCGCGCCTGGCCGACCTGCGGCGCAACGTGATGGAGCTGTACATCTCCGACCACCCGCTGGACTGCCTGACCTGCTCGGCCAACGGCAACTGTGAGCTGCAGACCGTCGCCGGCCAGGTCGGCCTGCGCGAGGTGCGCTACGGCTATGACGGCGCCAATCACCTGAGCGAACAGAAGGACGTGTCCAACCCGTACTTCGACTACGAGCCGAGCAAGTGCATTGTCTGCAACCGCTGCGTGCGGGCCTGTGAGGAGATCCAGGGCACCTTCGCCCTGACCATCACCGGGCGTGGCTTCGACTCGCGGGTGGCGGCGGCCGGCGGCGATGATTTCCTCAGTTCCGAATGCGTGTCCTGCGGCGCCTGCGTGCAGGCCTGCCCGACCGCCACCTTGAGCGAGAAGAGCCTGGTTCAGCTGGGCCAGCCCGAGCGGGCGGTGATCACCACCTGTGCCTACTGTGGCGTGGGTTGCTCGTTCCGCGCCGAGATGAAGGGCGAGCAACTGGTGCGCATGGTCCCGGACAAGAACGGCGGCGCCAACCATGGCCATGCCTGCGTCAAGGGGCGTTTCGCCTGGGGCTACGCGACCCACCCGGACCGCATCACCAAACCGATGATCCGCAAGCGCCTGGAAGACCCGTGGCAGGAGGTCAGCTGGGACGAGGCGGTGACCTATGCCGCCAGCGAGTTCCGGCGGATCCAGCTCAAGTACGGGCGCGATTCCATCGGCGGCATCACCTCCAGCCGCTGCACCAACGAAGAGGCGTACCTGGTGCAGAAGCTGGTGCGCACGGCCTTCGGCAACAACAACGTCGACACCTGCGCGCGGGTCTGCCATTCGCCGACCGGCTACGGCCTGAAGCAGACCCTGGGCGAGTCCGCCGGCACCCAGAGCTTCGACTCGGTGATGCAGGCCGACGTGGTGCTGGTGATCGGTGCCAATCCCACCGACGCGCACCCGGTGTTCGGCTCACAGCTCAAGCGTCGCCTGCGCCAGGGCGCCCGGCTGATCGTCATCGACCCGCGCCGCATCGACCTGGTCGATTCGCCCCACGCCCGCGCCGAGCTGCACCTGCAACTGCGACCGGGCACCAACGTGGCCATGCTCAACGCCCTGGCCCATGTGATTGTCACCGAAGGCCTGCTGGCCCAGCACTTCATCGACGCCCGCTGCGAGACCGAGGACTTTGCCCGCTGGCGCGATTTTGTCGCCCAGCCCGACAACGCCCCTGAAGTGCTCGGCCCGGTGTGCGGCGTGCCCGCCGAGCAGATCCGCGCCGCCGCCCGGCTCTACGCCACCGGCGGCAACGCGGCAATCTACTACGGCCTGGGTGTGACCGAGCACAGCCAGGGCAGCACTGCGGTGATGGGCATCGCCAACCTGGCCATGGCCACTGGCAACATCGGCCGCGAAGGGGTTGGGGTGAACCCGCTGCGCGGGCAGAACAATGTGCAGGGCTCATGCGACATGGGCTCTTTCCCTCACGAGCTGCCCGGCTACCGGCATATCTCCAACGAAAGTGTGCGCGCCGAGTTCGAGCAGGCCTGGGGCGTGACCTTGCAGCCTGATCCGGGGCTGCGCATTCCCAACATGTTCGAGGCCGCGCTGGACGGCAGCTTCAAGGCGCTGTACTGCCAGGGCGAGGACATCGCCCAGAGCGACCCCAACACCCAGCATGTCACGGCCGCGCTGCTGGCGATGGAGTGCGTGGTGGTGCAGGACATCTTCCTCAACGAGACCGCCAAGTTCGCCCATGTGTTCCTGCCAGGCAGCTCGTTCCTGGAGAAGGACGGCACCTTCACCAACGCCGAGCGGCGCATCTCGCGGGTGCGCAAGGTGATGGAGCCGCTGGCCGGCAAGGCCGACTGGGAGGCCACCGTGGCCCTGGCCGGTGCCTTGGGTTACCCCATGCAGTACCGTCATCCCTCCGAGATCATGGACGAGATCGCCCGCCTGACCCCGACCTTCCGCCGGGTCAGCTATGCCGAACTCGACCGCCACGGCAGCCTGCAATGGCCGTGCAACGACGCCGCGCCCGACGGCACGCCGACCATGCACATCGACCAGTTCGTGCGCGGCAAGGGGCGCTTCATGCTCACCGGCTACGTGCCCACCGACGAGAAGGTCAACAGCCGCTACCCGCTACTGCTGACCACCGGGCGCATCCTCAGCCAGTACAACGTCGGCGCGCAGACCCGGCGCACCGACAACGTCGCCTGGCACGACGAGGACCGCCTGGAGATCCACCCCAGCGATGCCGAGAGTCGGGGTATCAGCGACGGCGACTGGGTGGGTATAGGCAGTCGCTCCGGGCAGAGCGTGCTGCGTGCCAGGGTCAGCGGTCGGGTGGCGCCGGGGGTGGTGTACACCACCTTCCATTTCCCCGAGTCCGGCGCCAACGTGATCACCACCGACAACTCCGACTGGGCCACCAACTGCCCGGAATACAAGATCACTGCGGTGGAAGTGGCAAAGGTGTTCCAGCCGTCGGAATGGCAGAAGCGCTACCAGCGCTTCAGTGACGAGCAGCGCAGGTTGCTCAAGGAGCGGCGGCAGGCCGAAGCGGCGGAGGTGCGCCGATGAGCAGTGACAATCTGGTGAAGATGGCCAACCAGATCGCCCATTACTTCGACAGCGAGCCGGATCACGCCAAGGCGGTGCAGGGAGTCAGGCAGCATCTGCAGAGCTTCTGGACGCCAGCCATGCGCCGGCAGTTGGGTGAACGGCTGCAGGCCGAGGGCGGCGAGGGGCTGGAAGTGTTGGTGCGCGAGGCACTTCAGCCGGTGGTTTGATTGCGCAATTCACGCCTGCCCCTGTAGGAGCGGCCTTGTGCCGCGAAAGGGCCGCAAAGCGGCCCCAGGATTTCAGCGTTGACGCTGCAATCGCCGGGGCCGCTACGCAGCCCTTTCGCGGCACAAGGCCGCTCCTACAGGGGGCCGCTACGCAGCCCTTTCGCGGCACAAGGCCGCTCCTACAGGGGGGCGCGATAGGGCCCTGGAACGCTGGCTCAATCGCATCGCCAGAAATAGACCTGCTCCGGGTCCCCTTCGTCGAGGTGCTCGACAACGCCGCTCTCGACAAAGCCCCGGCGCTCCAGCAAGCGGCGCATCGGGCCATTGGAGCGGTTGGTCGAGGTGAACAGCTTCTGTCCCGTGCAGTCGGCCTGTATGCGGGCCAGCAGCGCGGCTCCCAGCCCACTGCGCCGATGGCCCTGGCCGACCATCAGCATCTCGATGAACGGGCAACCGAAGAAGTGTTGGTGCATCACCGTATAGGCGGCCACCTTGCCCTGTACCTCGGCCACCAGGCAATGGTACTGCCCGAGCCAGTCGGCAATCTGTTCGGCACGCTGCGGGTCCTGGCGGACGACGCTGTCGATGGCGATCAGGGCGGGTAGATCCTGTAGTCCGGCAAGGCGAATGTTCATGGCTTGGTTCTGCAGTGGCGGTGCCGCGATTATCCGCGCCCGGACAAGTCCTGCACAGATGTTGGCGCAGCGCATAATCTGGATGAAATGTCCGTCATGATTGCAGGGTCAATGCAGGTCCGGTGCTACGCTCGCAACAACATCCTCTATGGAAGCGCACCATGGACATGAACTGGCACCAGGCCCTGCAAGAGAGCTTGAGCTGGCTGGCAATCGCCTCGTTGGTCACCCTTGTCTGCTTCACCATTACCGCCTTGCTGGCGGTGCGCCATACCCGTTGGGGGGCGCAGTTCTGGCAACTGGCCGGGCCCTATTTCAGCTTCCGTCGCAGTTGGCGACCCCTGCTGGCCTTCGCCTTGCTGCTTGTCCTGACGCTGTTCGCGGTGCGCCTGAACGTGCTGTTCTCGTTCTGGTACAACGGCTTCTACAGCGCCCTGCAGGCACTGGACCAGACCGCGTTCTGGTACCTGCTCGGGGTGTTCGCGGTGCTGGCGACCATCCATGTACTGCGCTCGCTGTTCGCCTTCTACGTCACCCAGGCGTTCAACATCCGCTGGCGGGTGTGGCTCACCGAGCGCCTGACCGCCGACTGGATGCACGGCGATGCCTACTACCGTGGGCAGTTCCTTGCCGAACCGGTGGACAACCCCGACCAGCGTATCGAACTGGATGTGAACGCCTTCGTCAGCGGCTCCGTGTCGCTGGCGCTGGGGGCGGTCAGCGCGCTGGTGTCGCTGGTGGCCTTTACCGGCATTCTCTGGGGCCTGTCGGCGCCGCTTGAAGTGGCCGGCGTCGAAGTCCCCCGGGCGATGGTGTTCGCCGTGTATGTCTATGTGCTGGTCGCCACCTGGATCGCCTTCCGCCTCGGCCAGCCGCTGATCCGCCTGAACTTCCTAAACGAGAAACTCACCGCCAACTTCCGCTACGCCTTGATGCGCCTGCGCGAGAACGCCGAGAACATCGCCTTCTACCAGGGCGCGCAGGTGGAGCGGGGCACCTTGCTCGGGCGCTTCTTCGCGCTGATCGGCAACGCCTGGGCGCTGGTGTTTCGAAACCTCAAGTTCAGCGGCTTCAACCTGGGCGTCAGCCAGGTGGCGGTGGTGTTCCCGTTCATCCTCCAGGCGCCGCGCTTCTTCAGCGGCGCGATCAAGCTCGGCGATGTGATGCAGACCGCCCAGGCGTTTGGCCAGGTGCAGGATTCGCTGTCGTTCTTCCGGGAGTCCTACGACACCTTTGCCCAGTACCGAGCCACCCTCGATCGTCTGACAGGCTTTCTCGATGCCAACCAGCAGGCCAGCGCCTTGCCGCGCGTGGCCACCGTGGATCAGGCTCATGGATTGGGGATTCATGGCTTGCAGGTGCGACGCCCCGATGGCCATGCGTTGATCGCTGATCTCGATCTAAGCCTGCATAGCGGTCAGGCGCTACTGATCAAAGGACCTTCGGGCAGCGGCAAGACCACCTTGCTGCGCGCCCTGGCGGGCCTGTGGCCTTATGCCGAGGGCGAGGTCAGGCGGCCGTTGGGGACGCAGGCACTGTTCCTCTCGCAGCGCCCGTACCTGCCGCTGGGCGACCTGCGCACTGCCATCGCCTATCCGGCACAGGGCGCGGCCGGCGACGATGCGCGCATGCAGCAGGCCCTGCGCCAGGTCAATCTCGCGCATCTGGCCGAACGGCTGGACGAGCAGCGCGACTGGTCGCGGATTCTGTCGCTGGGCGAACAGCAGCGCCTGGCGTTCTCCCGGGTGCTGTTCAACCGGCCGCAGGTGGTGTTCCTTGACGAGTCCACCTCGGCGATGGATGAAGGGCTGGAGCATGCGCTGTATTCGCTGCTGCGTGCGGAGCTGCCGGCGACGCTGCTGGTCAGTGTCGGGCACCGCAGTACCTTGGCGGGGTTCCACTCCCATCGCCTGGAGGTGGACGGGCAGGGGGGATGGTCGTTGCTGGAGCAGCAGCCGGCAGCCATGACCCTGTAGGAGCGGGCTTGCCCCGCGATGGCGTCAGGTCAGGCAATGAAGTTGTTCCTGCCGGCCTCATCGCGGGGCAAGCCCGCTCCCACGATCAGCCATGAACCACAAACCTGCCATTGTGGTAGCGGCGAACACGCCCCCCGCCATGAACGTCGCCTGATACCCCACCCAGTCCCACAGCCCTCCGGCCAGCACACTGGCCACCAGCAACGCCACCCCCGTCACCAGATTGAACACGCCGAATGCGGTCCCCCGCAGATCCTCGGGTGCACTGTCGGCGATCAAAGCGCTGAACACGCCTTGGGTAAACCCCATGTGCAGCCCCCACAGGATCACGCCCAGGGCCAGGCCGGGCAGGCCCGGCAACCAGGCCAGCAGCAGATCGGCCAGCACCAGCAGGGCCAGCCCGATCATCAACACACCCCGTCGCCCGACCTTGTCGGAGAGTGCCCCGGCAGGATAGGCCGACAGTGAATACGCCAGCGACATCAATACCAGCACCGCTGGCGCCCACAAGGCGGCAAGGCCAAGCGCCTGGCCGCGCAGCAGCAGAAATGCTTCGCTGAAGCGCGCCAGGGTGAACAGCGTGGCCAGGATGACCAGGCGCCAGTAACCGTTGCCCAGCCGGGCCAGCTCGCGAAATGCCAGGGGCGCAGCCACTGTGCCGACTGCTGCAGGTTTGTCGGGTTCGCGGACAAAGGCAACCAGCACATAAAGCGCCATGAATGCCGGAATCACCGCCACCCAGAACACTGTCTGAAAGTGGCTGGCGGTCAGCCACATCAACAGGATCGCCAGTAATGGCCCGAGAAACGCCCCGACAGTATCCAGTGCCTGGCGCAGGCCGAATGCCGCGCCGCGCAGCTCGGCGGGGGTGACATCGGCGATCAGCGCATCCCTAGGCGCGCCGCGGATGCCCTTGCCGACACGGTCGACGAAACGTGCCGCGGTCAGCCATTCCAGCCCGGGGGCCAGCGGGAACACCGGCTTGGTCACGGCGGCCAGGCCGTAGCCGATCACCGTCAGCAGCTTGCGCTTGCCCAAGCGGTCGCTGAGGGCGCCGGAGAACACCTTGGTGATCGCCGCCGTCGCCTCGGCGACGCCTTCGATCAGGCCCACGGCCAGCACCGAGGTGCCGAGCACGGTGACCATGTACAGCGGGAGCAGGGCGTGGATCATCTCGGAGGAGATGTCCATCAGCAACGAGACGAAGCCTAAAGCCCAGACGCTGCGGGGGATGGGGCTGTGGTTGGGCATGGTGCTCTCGAGGGTGGCGTCGAGTTCACTGTAGCCGAGCCATACGCAAGTCCTGGTAGGAGCGGCCTTGTGCCGCGAAAGGGCTGCGGAGCAGCCCCGGGATTTCAGCGTTGATGCACAGATTGCCGGGGCCGCTTTGCGGCCCTTTCGCGGCACAAGGCCGCTCCTACAGGGCCCGCGTGAAGCCAAAGGTCACGACTTGAAGCGTCCCACCAGCCCGTTCAGCTCATCCGACAACTGCGCCAGCCTGCCGGAGTCGGCCTGGGCGGAGCTGGCCAGCCCCTCCACCAGCCGTGCCTCGTCGTAGATCTGCTGGATATGCCGGTTGATCTCCTCGGCCACGCTGTGCTGCTCCTCGGCGGCGGCGGAGATCTGCAGGTTCTGGTCGCGGATCTCGTTTACCGAGAGCTGGATGCCCTCGAAACTGTCCCGCGCGCTTTCGATCGACGACACGCTGGCGCGCGACAGGTCCAGGCAGCTTTCCATCTTCTGCGAGACCTCCTGGGTCTTGCCGCCGAGGGTGTTGAGCAACTGGTCGATCTCGCCGGTGGAGTCGGCGGTGCGCTTGGCCAGCGCCCGCACCTCGTCCGCCACCACGGCAAAACCACGGCCCTGGTCGCCGGCCCGGGCGGCCTCGATGGCGGCGTTGAGCGCCAGCAGGTTGGTCTGCTCGGCGATGGCGCGGATGGTGCCGAGGATCTGGTTGATGCTGCGGCTGCCTTCCTCCAGCTCGACCATGGCCTGGGACGATTCGCTCAGGCGCCGACCCAGGCGATTGACGTTGTCGGTGGTCGCCTCGATCTGCTGCTTGCCCTCGGCCACCCGGCGGTGGCCGTGCTCGGCGGCGTCGGCGGCGCTGCTGCACGAGCGCGCCACTTCGTTGGCGGTGGCGACCATCTCGTTGAACGCGGTGGACACCAGCTCCACCGCCTCGCGCTGGCGCCCGGCGGCCTCGTTCATGTTGCCGGCCATTTCGCTGTTGCTGCGCGAGGCTTCGTGCAGATTGGTCGAGGCCGCGCCGATGCGCTGGATCAGCTGGCGGATGGCGGCGAGGAACTTGTTGAACCAGCCGGCCAGCTCGGCGGTTTCGTCCTTGCCCTGCACCTGCAGGTCGCGGCGCAGGTCGCCTTCACCTTCGGCGATCGACTGCAGGCCGATACTGACCTGGCCGATCGGCTTGACGATCACCCGCGAGAACGCCGCCGCCACCAGGGCGAAGACCAGGGCCAGCACCACCACGATCAACGCGGTGACATAGGTCATGCGTGTGGCCGCGGCCATCACCTCGTCGTACTCGATCAGGCCGACGAAGCGCCAGCCAAGCCCTGGCGAGGTCCACACATTGGCCATGTAGCGCACGCCGTCGATCACCACCTCGGTGGAACCCTGGGTGGTGGCGGCCAGTTGCGCGTACGGCGCGCCGAGGTCCTTGAGCTGTTTGAAACCGTGGCTGGCGTTGCGCGGGTCGACCAGCACGGTGCCGTCCTCGATCAGCATCACGTAGCCGCTGTCGCCCAGCTTGATGCTCTTGACCAGCTCGGTGAGGTTCTTCAGCGACACGCTGACCACGAACACGCCCTTGGTCTTGCCGGTTTCGTCGAGCAGCGCCCGGGCGGTACCGACCAGGGCCACGTCATCCTTGTCGTAGTAATAGGCGGCGGTGCGCACGGTCTTGTCCGGGCTGGCCATGGCGGCCTTGTACCAGGGGCGGGTGCGCGGGTCGTACTTGGCCAGTTGCGGGTCGTCCGGCCATTTGGCGTAGCTGCCGTCCTCGAGGCCGATGGACAGGATCGCCGCCGCCGGGTGGGTGGTGCCGTAGCGGGCGAAGGCGTCGATCACCCGCTGCGCGGCCTCGGGCATCGGCTGGTTGGCGGCGTCGGCGCCGGTGTAGTCCTTGAGCGAGGTAACCGAGGTGTATACAGGATCCTTGGCCATTTGATCGACGTTCTGCAGCGTGCCATCGAAGAACTGGCGCATGTTGCCGTCGATCTGGCGGATTTCCCGGGTGCTGCCGTCGAGGAACTGGTCGACCGCCTCGCTGCGGATGTTCAGCACCGAGATCCCGCCGACCAGGGCCACCGGGATGAAGGCCACCAGTACGAAGGCCAGGATCAGTTTGTTTTTTATTTTCATGGTGACGCCCATCCGTGAGAGTGAAGGGTGTACATGGCCGCTTCGATGGAGTGGTGGCCACTTGCTACCTTTTCTGTTTCGGCGGGCGGAATATAAACCTTTAGTAGATGTTTCGTGTACAGGAAAATTAGAAATTGTCCTGACTTTCAGGGCAAGTAGCAGGGCAAATAGGAGGAGATGCGTGGGAGCGGGCTTGCCCCGCGATAAGGCCAAGACAGTTGTTTCAAGCGGATTACTAAGACTTTCCCTATTTCACGTAGGACGTTTCCCAAGCATGCTTTTACGGCCTTTCAGCTGTTGTTCTGGCCAGTCGCGCTCCTTAGTCTTGTCCTGTCGTTGCCAATTCAACGACCGGGTGTGCAAGCCCGTACAGGTACAACGCGAAAGCGCTTTTGGGCCTTGCCGGCAGTCTGCGGTTCTGGCCCTCCAATGGCGGCTATGCGTGGGAGGCCCTTGGGCCTGCCGAGTTCCTGTACCCTCGGTCTTGCACACCTGCGTATAGCTGCCACCTATTCGAGTGCAAGCGGATTCAGGCAGTTTTCCCATGACGGTACAGGAGTGCTGAACCATGCTGAAAATCGTGCCCGACCCACCCCGCCCCTTGCCCCGGGAGGTTCGCCCATGACCCTCGATACGACCACCCGAACCTCCCGGCCCACCACGGCCAACGCCCATTTCGGCACTTGCCACGACGCCCATCCACCGATGTTCTCGGTGCATGCCGGCATTGATGGCGAGGATGCGCTGGTGTGCGCGGTAGCGGCCTTGCAGGCGGCCTACGAAACCAACGCGATGGCCCTGGAAAAAGCCAGCGAACCACTGCGCAGTTTGCTGGTGGCGACGGAGAACTCCCTGGAGAAAGGGCTGGCCTTGACGTCGGCTGTGCTGGATGGAATAGAGCGGGGTTAGTCGATGGCAGCGAGGGCCGCCTGTGCGGCCCGACCCTGCACCTGCCCGTCAGTGATCGAGCATCTTGTGATAGGTCACGAAGTCCTGCTCGGCCACATACCCCAGCGATTCGTACAACGCCTGGGCGGCAAGGTTGGTCCGGGCGGTGTCCAGGCTCAACCGCTGCGCGCCCTCGGCCTGGAAAATCTCGGTCAGTTGCTGCATCAGGTAACGGGCATGACCACCCCTGCGGGCGTGCGGAGCAACGAACAGGTCATACAGCCAGTAGAAGCGCTTCATCGCCAGCGAGCAGGTGGCCGGGTACAACTGGGCAAAAGCGATGGCCTGGCCGTCGGCGTCCAGCAGCAGGTAGATGCGCGAGTTGCCGGTTTCGAGGTTGGCCTTGAGGAATGTGCGGGAAGCGGGGAGGTCATCCGCTTCCTGGTAGAACATCCGGTACTGGTTGAAGAGGTCCGCGGCGGCGTCCAGGTGGTGCAGATCACAGGCAATGACGTTCATGTCGGGGCTCGCTATCAGGCTGTCCAGCGCCCTTGCTATGTGGGGCGATCCTGCAGGATTTCATGAAACACATCCGGTCGTACAGATGCGATATGCAGTAGCGTACGTGCAGCTCCCGAAGGCGTGCGCCGGCCTTGTTCCCACTCTTGCAACGTACGTACGGAGACGCCGAGCAGCTCGGCGAACTTCAGCTGGGACAAGCCGGTCTTGCTGCGGGCCTCTGCGGCTTCGGTCACCTCGACCTGGTGTACAGCGCCAAATCGTCCGGCTTTGACATCGCGAACGGACTGAAGCAGCTCCTCTGCGATATTGCGCTTGGCATCGCGCTGCATCAGTTCTTTTTCAGTCAGGGGCATGGTTCAGTTCCTTCACGATCTGGCGCAGTACATGCGCGGGTATGCTCTCGGTGGCGCTCTTGCCGTAGATAAGCAGTGCTACCAGAACACCATTGTCTAGCTGGGCGGTGTAGATGACCCTCACGGCGCCGCGCTTGCCTTGGCCTTCGATGCGCCAGCGTACCTTGCGGCAGCCACCGGAGCCGGGGATGACTGCGCCGCCATCAGGGTTGTTGGCCAAGTGGTGCATGAACGCGCCATGTTCGTCAGCGGTCCAGTAGTCGGGCCACAGCTTCGAAAACAGTGGCGCTTCGATGATCGTCAGCATACCGCATCCTTACGTCTTTGACGTAGGGATTCTGCTGTGTGGCGCCAAGCTGGAAAAGCAGGTCTTTGTCACGAGGGGTTGCCGGCCAATACTGTGGCTTGCTGGCGGCCATTCCGGCCATTAGCATCCGTTTTCCTCACTCACGGCCCTGCGCAAACCATGGCCGGCTCCAGGATCAAGGACGAATGTTGCCGTTGCTTTCCCGTTTCCTGCTGCACGCACTGGCCTGTGTGGCGTTTCCCTTCCTCTTGAGGCTGGGCTTCGATCTGTACCGGCAGTATATCGGCCCGCCGATGGCGCGAGGCGTCAGCGTTGGCTTGGCAACGATGATGGTGTTCTACGCTTTCGTGCTCTTCAACCTGCTGATGGTGGCAATTCCAAGAACGTCAATCCGCTACGCGCTGGCGTTGTTGCTGATGCTGTTGGTACTGGCATTCTTCAATACCTTGCACCCGCTGCGGGCGCTGGGCTTCGCGCTGCTATGCGGTGGTTTGTGCGGGGCGGCGATCAGCATGACGCCCACGGTGACATCGCTGTTGAACAAGTGCCGTAGGTAAGGCCCCAGCGCGGGGGATCAGCAGGCCAGCACGCGTCGCTCTTCAAGCCATTGTTCGAAGCAGGTGAAGGTCTCGACCGCTGCCTTTACCGTCCGGGCCTGGGCGGCAGGCTCCGGATCTGCGCCAGCCAGTCGAGCGAGGAAGCTGCGCCAGCGTGCGCCGGTCTGCGCGCCGTAGACGTCGAGAAACGCACCGCCGCTGTCGGCGTCGATGCCCAGGCGTTCAGCCATGGCTCGCTTGAGTAGCTGGCCGCCCAGGGTGGAGCCTTCCAGTACATACATCACACCGAGTGCACTGGCTTCATCGTCGATGCGAGGCAGGGCGTGGCACAGCGGCAGTGCTTCGACATCGATGGCCAGGGCGCTCAGGTCGCGGGACAAGGCGGGTGTCTTGTTGCGTTCGGCGGCCTGGTACCCGGCCAGCAAGGTATCCAGCGGCGCATGGAAACCGTGGTAAGCCGCAAGCAGGCGCGCATAGGCCGCCCGGTCGAAGCCTTCGCTGAAGAACGGCAGGCGCGCCTCCAGCCCTTCGTGGCAGGCGCGGGTACCCTCGCGCAAGGCAAGCAACAGCGGGCTGACGGTAGCGGACATGGCGCAGGCTCTGAACATGACGCAACCGATACTGCCAGATCCCATGGCGCCACCACCACTGCCGATTTTCCGCACCTGGCATTTGATCTGTGGAATCATTGCGCCGCCTCTGGAGTGGGGCTTTCACGGCTAAGACAGGAATGCAGCACGATGCGCGCAACAACAAGGAACTTGCTGGCCCTCGGGCTGGCGTTGCTACCCGGCCTGGTCGGCGCGGCGGAGCCAGAGCCGGTACCGGTGTACCGGGAGATCAAGGACTGGGTGGTGGGCTGCGACAACACGCGCTTCTGCACCGCGGTGCTGGCCGATCATCCGGAGAAGATGCGGGTGGGCATGCTGGTGCAGCGCGAGGCGGGCGCCTGGGGTAACCTGCACCTGACCCTGGTGGGCAGCACTGACTGGTCGGGCGAGCCCCTGCTCGACGGAGAGCTACTGGTCGCACCCTGGCGCATGACCCGCGGCGTCGAGACCACCCTGGAACTGGAGGGCGCCGATGCCTATGCCGTGTTGCGGCAATTGCGCAATGGCCAGCGCCTGGTGGACGACACCCGGCCAGGGGAGCGCGTGAGTTCGCTGCAAGGCCTGAGCGCCGCCTTGCTGCTGATGGATGCGGTGCAGGGCCGGGTCGGTCACTACAGCGCGCTGATGCGACCCGGTGACAGCGTCGCCGACGCCCAGTTGCCCACCCCGGCCAAGCCCCAGGGGCCGGCCTTTGTGGCAGCCACGCCCCTTAGCGAGCAGGAACTGGCGGGCATCAACCCGGTGGTGATGGCCAAGGCGGCCGCCGAAGACCAGTTGAAGAACGAATACGATGTCGCTCCCAAGCTTGAGCTGCATGCCCTGGACAACCAGCATGCCCTGGCGTTGCTCAGCTACAACTGCAACGACTTCCATTGCCTCTACGCGTTGTACAAAGTGTCGCGAGAGGCGCCTTACGCGCTTGGGCCGCTGGAGTTCGAGGCACCGTCCAGCCCGGTGCTGATCAGCCGGATGCGCGACGCCATCGAGTTCTACCCCAAAAAAGGCGAGCTCTACAGCTATGCCAAGGACGACTATCCCGGCAGTTGCGGGGTCGAGGAAAGCTGGCGCTACGACGGCATGCGCATGCGCCTGGTCAGGTTGTCGCGGATGGACCGGTGTGCCGAAGTGGGCACTGACACTTGGCCGGTACTATGGCGCAGCGAAGGCTGAAAACGCGAAAGGGATGTCAGGGGCAACACCATGCAATGGATGAAACGCCACCGTGCGGCACTGCTGCTGGCGCTCATGGCACCACTGGCCGCGCAGGCCGAAAGCGACCCGGCAGCGCTCGAGGCGGTGCCGCTGTACCGGCAGGTCAAGGACTGGGCGGTCGGCTGTGATAACACCCGTGCCTGCACGGCGTTGCTGGCGATCGATGACGAGCTGATGAGCGGCCTGCAGACCATCGTCCGGCGCGAGGCAGGGCCGCAGGGTAAGCTCGAGCTGACGCTGCGTGTCGGGCCGGCGTTTGCCGACCAGGTGTTGCTCGATGGTCAGGAACTGTCTGCTCAATGGCGGCGGATCCAAGGTGAGTACGATTTCGACCTGCAGCTCGAAGGTGATGCGGCACTGGCGCTGATCCGTCAGATACGCAACGGCAATCGCCTGAGTTCGTTGACCGAGGATGGCGAGCTGGTGGCGTCGTTGCAGGGGATTAGTGGCGCGTTGCTGGCCATTGATGCGGTCCAGGGTCGGGTAGGGCATGCCGATGCGCTGGTGCGGGTGGGCGACGTCCCGGCTGCCGAGGTGCCTGACGCTCCTGTCGCGGCGGCGTTGCCGCAGTTTGTCGCCGCGCCTGGCATGAGCGACGAGCAGGCCCATGAGATCGGCAGGGCGGTGAAGCGCCAGGCGGGTGTCGAGGGCGATGTGCCGGGCCTCAGCTTCAGCCACTACGAGGTGTACCCGCTGGATGCTGACAGTGCCCTGGTCATTCTCAATGTCGGGTGCAGTGGCGAGTTCTGCGCCAATTACCTGTATCGGGTGTCTCGCACCGCGCCTTACCAGATCAGCGAGATGGCGTTCGAGGCGCCGATGCCGTTACTGGCACCGCAGCTCAGTGGTCATGTGACGTTCGATCCGCAAAGTGGCCAATTGCAGGCCACTGATAAAAGCCTGTTGGAGCGCGGTTGTGGCCTGGTCCAGCAATGGCGCTATGACGGTCAGCGCATGCGCCTGGAGCGGGTGGCCCGGCTGGATCGCTGTGGATACGTAAAGCCGGAATTCTGGCCGGTACTGTGGCGCCTAGGTTGACATGTCCCCTGTAGGAGCGGCCTTGTGCCGCGAAGGGGGCGCGTAGCGGCCCCGGCGATTTTTCCGTCAATGCTGAAATCCTGGGGCCGCTGCGCAGCCCTTTCGCGGCACAAGGCCGCTCCTACAGGGTCTGAGGGACGGCTCAGAACGCCAGCTTGTAGCCGATCAGCAACAGCATGGTCGCCAGGCAAGGCCGCAGCACACGGTCGGAGATACGCCCGGTCAGGTGGCTGCCCAGGTAGATCCCCGGCAGCGAACCCAGCAGCAGGTAGCCCAAGAGCGACCAGTCCATGTTGCCCATGCCGGCATGCCCCAGGCCCGCCACCAGGGTCAGCGGCACGGCGTGGGCGATCTCGGTGCCGACCAGGCGGCGGGTGACCAGGAACGGGTACAGCAGGAACAGCGCCACGGTCCCCAGCGCGCCGGCGCCGATGGAGGTGAGGGTGACCATCACGCCCAGCACCACGCCGGTGATCACGGTGAGGATGTTCAGGGTGCGGTCGCTGAGGTGGTAGTGATCGCCGGCATGCTTGCTGGCGAAGGCCTGCAGGCGCGACTTGAACAGGATCGCCAGGGCGGTGAGGATCAGCACCACCGCCAGGCCTTGCTTGATGATGGCGTTGAGCGCGGAGGTGTCGGCGTGCAGGGTGCTGAGGAACCACAGGGTCAGCGCGGCGGCCGGGACGCTGCCCAGGCTCAGCCAGCCGGTGATCTTCCAGTCGATGTTCTTGTTGCGGCCATGCACCCAGACGCCACTGGCCTTGGTGATGGCGGCGTAGAGCAGGTCGGTGCCCACGGCGGTGGCCGGGTTGATGCCGAACCACAGCAGGATCGGGGTCATCAGCGAACCGCCGCCGACGCCGGTCATGCCGACGATGAAGCCCACAACCAGTCCCGCAATGGTGAAACCGAAAGAACCTACATCCATACGCTACTCGACGCCCAGCTTGCCCGTGATCGGATGGATGCCAGCATATAGATTTTTTTATAGCCAAATAGACTTGTTCGTTATTAGGTTATAACTGGCCCGGCTCATTCACTGGCTTTGTGTAGGAGCGGCCTTGTGCCGCGAAAGGGCTGCGCAGCGGCCCTGGCGATTGTTGCTTGAACGCTGAAATCCTGGGGCCGCTCCGCGCCCCGTTCGCGGCACAAGGCCGCTCCTACAGGGGTATGAGTTACCTCCAGGCGCTTCAGCGATCAGTCATCACCACCATCACCTGCGCATCGCCGCCATCCTCGCTCTCCGACAGGTAGATATGCCCCACCTGGCTGTCGAAATACGCAGTCTCCTGAGGCCCGATGCTGACCGCCTCGCCGGTCTCGAATTCGATGCGCACGCGCCCGCTGATGACCATGGCGAACTCCTGGCCGGGGTGGCGGATAAAATCGTCGAACTGGCCGCGTTCACGGGCGATGATGCGGGCATAGGCCGGGGTCATGCGTCGCTCGGGGAAAGCGCCGGCGATCGGGTAGTAGTCGTAGGTGCCGGTGGAATAACCCGCCACCGCCGCCAGCGAATCGACTACCACGGTGGCCGGCTGCGGCGCGCCCACCGGGCCGCTGGCGCGAAACAGCTGGGCGATGTCCAGGTTCAGGGCGCGGGCGGCGGCGGCCAGTTTTTCGTAGCTTACCGAGACCTGCGCCAGCTCCATTTTCGACAGCGTGGACAGCGGTACGCCGCTGAGCGCCGACAGCTGCTTGAGTGTCATCTGCCGGGCCTTGCGCACCTGGCGCAGGCGCGCGCCGACTTCACTGCGGTCGAGCGGGGTGCGGGTGGTGGGGGCGTCGGGCATCGGGGCTCTCGGGCTATGCTGTGGTCGGGCATCTTACCTTGGTGCCTTGCGTATTTCTAAATTCTCATATATTAGAATTCTCACAAATGATAATTAGCGCCGCAGGAGCGTGCATGGGACAGGTCCACGATATTCTGATCATTGGCGCCGGCATCGCTGGCGCCTCCCTGGGTTACCGACTGGCCGGCCAGCGCCAGGTGCTGCTGCTCGAACGCGAGGCGCAGCCGGGCTATCACGCCACCGGGCGCTCGGCGGCGATGTTCATGGAGGCCTACGGCACCCCGCAGATCCAGGCCCTGACCCGCGCCAGCCGGGCGTTCTACGAGCAGCCGCCGGCGGGCTTCTGCGAGCATCCATTGCTCGAACCCCGCGGCTGCCTGTATGTCGCCAGCCATGAGCAGCACGATCTGCTTGAAAGCACCTACGCCCAGAACCTGGCCAACGGCACCGCCGTCAGCCTGCTCGACAGCACGGCGGCGCTCGAGCTGGTGCCGAGCCTGCGCGGCGAACTGCTGGCCGGCGCCGTGCACGAGACCGGGGCGATGGACCTCGACGTGCACGCCCTGCATCAGGGCTTCCTGCGCGGCCTGCGCCAAGCCGGTGGCGAGGTGCGCTGCAATGCCGAGCTGGTGCAGGCGTACTATCTGGATGACCAGTGGCATGTCGAGCTGGCCGACGGCAGCCGCCTGCGCGCACGGCAACTGGTCAATGCCGCCGGCGCCTGGGCCGATCAGGTGGCCGGGCAGTGCGGGATCGGCAAGGTCGGCCTGCAGCCGTGCCGGCGCAGCGCGTTCACCTTTCCTGGCCCGGCGCAGCACGACTTCGCCCGTTGGCCGGCAGTGATCGGCGTCGACGAGAGCTTCTACTTCAAGCCCGACGCCGGCCAACTGCTGGGCTCGCCCGCCAATGCCGACCCGGTCGAGCCGCAGGACGCCGCGCCCGAAGAGCTGGACCTGGCGCTGGGGATCTACAACATCGAGGCGATGACCACCCTCGAGATCCGCCGGCCCAGCCACAGCTGGGCGGGGCTGCGATCGTTCGTCGCCGATGGCGACCTGGTGATCGGCTTCGACCCGGTTTCCCCCGCGTTCTTCTGGCTGGCCGCCCAGGGCGGCTACGGTATCCAGTCCGCCGCCGGGGCTTCGCGCCTGGCGGCCGACCTGTTGCTGGGCCTGCCGCTGTGCGCCAGCCTTGTCAGCCAGGGGGTCGAGCCAGCACGGTTGTCCCCGGCACGTTTCATCCAACCCTGAATGGAGCATCCCATGAGCAATGAGATCCAGCGTTTTCCCAGCAGCCTGCCGTTTCCCTTCTCCCGTGCGGTGAAGGCCGGGGGCTTTCTGTTCCTGTCCGGGCAGGTGCCGATGAGCCCGGGCGGCGAGGTGGTGCGTGGCGATATCCAGGCGCAGACCCGGGCGGCCTGCGAGCGTATCGCCGAGAGCCTGGCGGCGTGCGGCGCGCGCTTCGACCAGGTGGTCAAGTGCACCGTGTGGTTGTCGGACATGAGCCATTTCGCCGGCTTCAACGAGGTCTACAAGGAGTTCTTCGGTGCGGCGCTGCCGGTGCGTTCGACGGTGGCCTCGGCACTGGCGCTGGGGGTGGATGTGGAGATCGAGGTGCAGGCCTACATCGGTCAGGACAACTGACACTGTGGGAGCGGGCTTGTCCCGCGATACAGCCATCGCGGGGCAAGCCCGCTCCCACAACAACCCCTGCAACGACCCGACACAACAATAAAAACCAGAGGTGCACATGCAAGAGCAGCTGAAGATCGCCGGCGCATTCGTCGGCGTGATCGTGGGGGCGGGCTTTGCGTCCGGGCGGGAACTGCTGTTGTTCTTCGTCGATTTCGGCGTCTGGGGACTGGTCGGCGCGCTGGTCAGCGCCGCGCTGTTCACGTTTCTCGGCATGGCCCTGGCGGGGCTGGGCAACCGCCTGAAGGCCACCTCGCACAAGGAGGTGATCCAGGCCATCTGCGGTCGCCACCTGGGCGTGCTGGTCGACTGGCTCATTACCTTCTTCATGTTCGGCGTGACCGTGGTCATGCTCGCCGGTGGCGGTGCACTGCTTGAACAGCAGTTCGGCATTCCGGCGCTGGCCGGCAGCGTGCTGGTTACCGTGCTGGTGGTGGCCATCGTCTGCCTGGATGTGCAGAAGGTGATGGTGGCCATCGGCGCGATCACCCCGTTGCTGATCCTGGTGGCCTCGGCCATCGCACTGTATGCGGTGTGTACCCGCAGCTTAAGTTTCGCGGCGCTCGACCAGGTGGCCAGCCAGCAGGAGGCGGGCACCCATCACTGGTTGCTTGGGGCGTTCCTGTATGTCTCCTACAACATCGTTGCCGGCGCGCCGATCCTGGCGATCCTCGGCGGCTCGGCACGCAATGGACGGGTTGCCGTGGTCGGCGGCCTGCTGGGCGGCGCGGCGCTGGGCGGGCTGATGCTGGTGATGAGCGCGGGGCTGCTGTCGCGCCTGGACAGCGTGGCCGCGCTGCCGATGCCGATGCTGTCGATTGCCAGCGAGGTGTCGCCGCTGCTCGGGCTGGTGATGTGCCTGATCATCTTCGGGATGATCGTCAACACGGCGGTGGGGACGCTGTTCTCGTTCCTGTCGCGATTGCTGCCGGCGGGCACGGTGAAGTTTCGCTGGGGGGCGGTGGTGGCCGGTGGGGTGGGGTTCGTCTGCAGCCTGGTGGGGTTCATCAGCCTGGTCGGGCAGGTGTATCCGCTGTTCGGCTACCTGGGGTTCGTGCTGATGGCGGCGGTGCTGGTGGGGTGGTTGCGGCGGGGCAGGGGGGCGAAGGTGGCGGTGGCCTGAGGCAAGCCCGCTCCCGCAGTGCATGCGGGAGCGGGCGGCAGGTCAGATGCGGAAGCTGCCGACCAGTTGCTTCAGGCGCCCGGCCTGCTGGCTCAGGGCGTCGCAGTGGCGCAGGGTTTCGTTGAGGTTCTCCACCCCTTGCTGGTTCAGCGCGTTGATCTGGGTGATATCCAGGTTCAGGCTCTCGACCACGGCGGTCTGCTCTTCGGTGGCAGTGGCCACCGACTGGTTCATGCCGTCGATCTCGCCGATGCGCTGGGTGACGCTGGCCAGGCGCTCGCCGGCCTCGTTGGCCACCTGCACGGTCTCTTCGCTGGAGACCTGGCTGGTGTTCATGGTGTGCACCGCCTCGCGCGAGCCAACTTGCAGGCTGGTGATCATGCGGTGGATCTCTTCGGCCGACTCCTGGGTGCGGTGGGCCAGGTTGCGCACTTCGTCGGCGACCACGGCGAAGCCACGGCCGGCTTCACCGGCACGGGCGGCCTCGATGGCGGCGTTGAGCGCCAGCAGGTTGGTCTGCTGGGAGATGCCCTTGATCACGTCGAGGATCTTGCCGATCTCGTCGGTGCTGGCGTTGAGGGTCTCGATCTGCTCGCAGGACTCGCTGATGCGCTCGGACAGGGCGGTCATGGCACTGATGGCCTCTTCGACCACCTGGCGGCCACCGTTGGCCTGTTCGCTGGCGCCGCTGGCATGCTGCGAGGCATCGGCGGCGTTGCGGGCGATCTCCTGGGTGGCGGCGCCCAGCTCGTTGATGGCGGCGGCGACGCTGTTGGTGCGCATGCTCTGCTCTTCGGAGCCGGAGAGCGAGGCGTTGGAGGCGCCCACGACTTTTTCCGACAGGTCATGCACCAGGCGGGTGGCCGACGACACTTCGCTGATCGAGGCGTGGATACGCTCGACGAAGCGGTTGAACGAGGTGGCCAGCTCGCCGAATTCGTCCTTCTGCTGCACGGCCAGGCGGCGGGTCAGGTCGCCTTCGCCTTCGGCGATGTCCTGCATGGCGCGGCCCATGGTGGTCAGCGGGCTCATCAGCACCGGGATCAGCAGGCCCAGCAGGCCGGCGATGACGGCCACGGCGATGAGCATGGCGATGATGGCCGAAGTGCGGAACTGGCTCAGCGGGGCGTAGGCTTTTTCTTTGTCGATCGACAGGCCGATGTACCACTGCGCCGACGGCAGGCCGTCAACCGGGGCGAAGGAGATGATGCGCTCCTTGCCATCGAGGCTCACTTCCTGGATGCCGGTTTCCACACGCAGCGGCGAGCCCGGGTAGATGTCCTTGAGGTTCTTCATCACCCGGTCCTTGTCCGGGCTGACGATCACCTGGCCATTGCGGTCGACCAGGAAGGCGTGGCCGATACCGCCGAAGTCGACGGCGTTGATGATGTCGACCAGGGTGTTCAGGCTCAGGTCACCGCCGACCACACCGATCAGCTCGCCGCTACCCTTGGCCTTGACCGGCATGGCGATGGTCACCACCAGGCCACCTACCGCCGCCATGTAGGGCGGGGTCAGCATGGTCTGGTTGGCGGCCACGGCCTGGGTGTACCAGGGGCGCTGACGCGGGTCGTAGCCATCGGGCATCTTGGCGTCGGGGCGCTGGGTGAACAGGCCGGTGTTCTGGCCGAAGTAGGTGAACTGGAAGTTGCTGGTGTACGACGGTTGGTCGACCAGGCCCGGCACGTTGCTGCCGGCACCCTGCTGGGCGATGTCCTGGGCCAGGTTCTCCAGCACCAGGATGCGTCCGCTCATCCAGTTCTGCACGCTGCTGGCGGTCTGCGCGCCGGCCTGGCGCACCGAGGACTCGATGTTCTGGCGGATGGTGTTGCGCTGCAGGTAGTCGTTGTAGAGGGTGAACAGCGCAAAGGCCAGTACGACGACGGCGCAGGCACTGAGCAGGATCTTGTGGCGGAATTTCAGGTTCATGTTTCGAGACCTTGAGCCAGTGAAAGGAGGGCGCCGCGTGCTTGTGGCACGAATGGCGGAGCCTGTTGCAACGCTATCGGCCGAATCTGAAAAATGTTGAAAGACTAAATGTCGCAGTGCTTGGCGCAATTGCCCTAACAGAGTGACAAATCATTTCGAAGCCAACAGGCTCACCAGCGCCCTGGCCGCCTGGCCGAGGGGTTGCTGCTTCAGCCAGAAGGCATTGACCGGCAGTTGCAGTTCGTTGCGGGTGTTGTGGAATTCCAGGCGCACCAGGCGCCCGGCGTCGATCAGCGGCGCGACCCGCGACAGTGGCAGGTCGCCCCAGCCCAGGCCCGCCTCGACCATCTGCACGGCAAGATCCAGGCTGTCGGTGCGCCAGTGCGAGGTGCCGATCAGCGAGCGCGGGTCGGACAGCGGCAGGTCGCGGCTGCGCACCAGGATCTGGCGCAGGTTGACCAGGTCTTCAAGGTGGCGGATACGCCCTTCGCGCAGGGCAGGATGCTGCGGCGACAGCGTGGCCACCAGCGACTCCATGGCGATGTGCTGGAAGCTGCGCCGTGGGTCCACCTGCAACCCGGCGAAGGCCAGGCACAGGCCGGCGCGACCGCTGTCGAGCAATTGCAGGGCCTCCTCCTGGGGCGCGGCGAGCAGTTCGATGTCCAGCAGCGGATGGCGCTCGCCAAGGCGGGTAATGGCGTTGAGCAACGGGCGCTGGTCGATATCCGGGACCACGGCGATGGCCAGGCTGCTCTCCAGCCCGCGCGACAGTTCCAGTGCGTGCACTTCCAGCAGCCCGAGCTGTTCGGCGATCAGCCGGGCATGGGGTTCCAGGGCCTGGGCCTGGGCGGTCGGGCGCGCCTCGCGCGAGCCGCGCTCGAACAACGGGTAGCCGAGCTCCGCCTCGAGGTTGCCGATGGCCATGCTCACCGCCGAGGGTACCCGCCCGAGGGCCCGCGCGGCGGCGGAAAACGAGCCGCGGTCGAGCACGGCGAGAAACAGCAGGATGGTGTCGCTGGAAAAGTTCATGGCAGTCTCCTTTCAGTAAATCTGAAGGCTGCCGACTTTTTCTGTCAAGTTTATTGATTCATTCTGCGCGTCTTCGTCATCCCCGCAGCAAGGTAACTTTGTGCAAGGAATCAAACGCAAACTGGTCTACGTGACCTTCTATGAACTGATCGGCCTGTGCATGTCGACCCTGGGCCTGGCCTACCTGTCCGACACCCAGGCCTCGCACACCGGCCCCCTGGCGGTGATGATCACCACCATCGCCATGGTCTGGAACCTCATCTACAACACCTTGTTCGAGCGTTGGGAGAGCCGCCAGGCCAAGCGCGGCCGCAGCCTGGGCCGTCGGGTGGCGCATGCAATCGGCTTCCAGCTGACCCTGGTGGTGTACCTGATCCCGCTGATCGCCTGGTGGCTGGACATGACCCTGCTGGAGGCGTTGCTGGTGGACCTGGCGTTCATCATCCTGGTGCCGTGCTACACGTTCGTCTACAACTGGGCGTTCGACCGGATCTTTGGCTTGCCGACTTCGGCAATGGCGACGGCCTGAGCCTTCTGTAGGAGCGGCCTTGTGCCGCGAAAGGGCTGCACAGCAGCCCCGGCGATCTATGTATAAATGCTGAAATCCAGGGGCTGCTCCGCAGCCCTTTCGCGGCACAAGGCCGCTCCTACAGATCACGGCGCTCGATAGCCCAGCAAACTGTCCTCCACCTGCCCCGACAAGTAATACACCCCAGCCATGGCCCCGCTCTGGCGGTTCTCCATCAGCTCTTGCCATTCCTGGTTCAGCGCCACATTGAGGATCACCCGCAGTTGCTCGACCATCTGCGGCTGCTCGCGGTCATGGGTGATGATGCCGTAGCCGGTTGCCGCCACCGAGATCAGCGCTCCTGCCGCCTTGCCCACTGCCGCCGCGATCGCGCTGGCGGCGCCACGCGGGGCCAGGGTGGCGCCGAGTTTCTCGCTGGCCTGGGTAGCCACTGACGATAGCCCGGCATCGGTCTGCCCGGGGGCCTTGGCGGCCTGCTGGTGCAGGTGCTGGCGCAGGGATTGCCAGGCCGGTTGCTGGTCCAGCGACTTGGCCCGCAGCAACTGGTAGAGCGAGGCGTTGCGTGCATCCGGCGGCCCCAGGGCGATGATCGGGATGCGGTTCAGGCGCTGGCTGAACTGCTCGGGCGGCGCGTTGTAGCGCTGGATGATCGCCGGCAGCTGTTGGCCGAGCAGTTGCAGGTACAGCTCGCTTGCGCGGTCGCGGATGCCCTCGGGGTTGATCTGCTCGGCCACCGGGTCGATCACCCTTTCGCGGTACTGCTCCTGCAGGTACAGGCCCAGGCGCTTTTCCGGCGGCTCGTTGCCATTGCCGCTGTTCATCGTGTACCAGGCCACCTTGAGCGTGAGCCATTGCTGGGTCCAGTAGCCGGTGAACCAGGGGATGAAATCGTTCTCGGTGCGTTGCTGCACCTGCTCCTTCCACACGCGCATGGAACGCCGTGCGTAGTCGTTGGCAGAGCCTGCGGCGGCGACCGAGGCTTCGATGATGTCCTGGTCGATGCGTTGCCAGACGGCGGGGGGCAGGTTCTGCGGTGGCGGCGGGGCCGGGGGGCGTTTGCCGGCGCAACCGGCGAGGGCCAGCAGGAGGCAGAGCGCAAACATCGCAAGGATTGATTTCACGCGGATTGCCCCCTTGGCGAGAGGCTGGGTGGTTATCCGAAGTATAGGTTTGTCTTGCGGGCCTCATCGCGGGGCAAGCCCGCTCCTACAGGTACTGCACAATACCTGTAGGAGCGGGCTCGTCCCGCGATGGGCCGCAGAGCGGCCCCCTTTGCAGGCTTGATAAACATGTTCACCCCTCCAGCTTCAAGTGCAGCAACGGATACGGATCGCCCTGGCCATCCACCTCCGAGCGGCCCACCTGGATAAACCCCTGCTTCAGGTAGAACCCCACCGCCTGTGGGTTCTGTTCATTGACGTCTACCTCACGCACGCCCAGTTCCTCGACCACGCCGGCCAGCAGCGCCTTGCCGATGCCCTGGCCACGGCAGGCGGGGTCGATGAAGAGCATTTCCAGCTTGCCGTCATGCACCCCGGCAAACCCTTGGATATGGCCTTCACTGTCCCGCCAGGCGCGCAGTTCGACAAACCCCAGGTACTGCTCGCGCACCAGCGGGCGCAGACGCTCGATATAGCCATCGGGAAGAAAGTCATGGGTCGCCCGTACCGAGGCCTCCCACAGATCGGCCAGCCGATCGAAATGTTCCGCGCCCACTGGCGCGATAGCGTGCTTCATATTGGCCTCCAAGACCCTGTGATGAATCGGCGGTCATGGTACGGCGCTCCCTGGGGCTGCGCTATGCTCGGCCTTTCATCTCTCGCACTGGAGCGTCGCATGCCCGCTGAACCGATCCCCCGGGCCGAGGCCCTGTTGCTGGTGGACGTGCAATGCGCGTTCATGGAAGGGCCCGACGCCGTTCCCGCTCATCTCGCCCTGCAGACGAGCATCGCCCGCTTGCTGGCACGTGCGCGGCAGGCCGGCGTGCCGGTGATCTTCCTGCAGAACGACGGCGCCCCCGATACCCCGGACGCCCCGCACACGGCCGGCTGGCAATTGTATTTCCCGGCGGCCCGTGGCGAGCACGTGCTGTTCAAGACCGAGGACGATGGCTTTGTCGAGACCGGGTTGCAGGCCTTGCTGGATGAGCTGGGAGTCCAGTGCCTGGCCTTGTGCGGCCTGCTCTCGGAAATGTGCCTGGCCGCCACCGCCCGCGCCGCGCTGCAACGGGGCTTCGAGGTGTTGCTGGCGCACGACGCCCACGCCACCTACGACGTGCCGCCCGGCCCAGGCGGCTCGCCGGGTGTGCCCGCCGCCCTGGCGGCGCGGGTGGCGGAATGGTCGTTGGGGGACGAAGTGTCGATCCTGCCTGGCGTCGACTGGGTGGCGTTCAGCTCGGTCGATGCAGCAGGTGAAAAGTGACAGGTCTCAGATCAGTACCTGGTACGGCGCATAGGGCCAGTCTTGCGCCAGCATGATTTCGCCGGTTTGCGGCTCCAGGGTCTTGAGATGGCCATCCAGGTCCAGGAACAGGTTCACCGCGTGCGCCTCGTTGCCGCATGCGCCAGCGATCCAGCCCACGGCGTAGGGGTAGGTTGCATTGCCGTGGTAGGCGTCGAGCGAGGCCTGGCCCTTGTAGACAAAGGCAAAGTCGTCGCAGTCGAAGCTTTCGCTGCGCCAGCGGCAGCGGCCAAGGCCCGCGTCCTGCCAGATCTGCCTGGCGTGGTGTGACGAGATGGCCTGGTAGGCACTGTCGGCTTCACAAAGTGCGTCGGCGGCAACGCTCGGCCAGGTCGTCTTGATGAGGTCGAACAGGCGTTGGCCGGTGATATGGTAACGATGCAGGGTGAAGCGCGTGGGTTCCTTTGCGGGGCTTGCCAGGTACAGCCAGTCCCAGGTGCTGCTGCCGGCCTTGAAGGCTTTGCGCTCGCCGTCGATTTCGACCTGCAGGGTGAATTGCTGGGCGTTGTTGCCGTTGCTTACGGGGCACAGGTTGATCCGCGGGTAACCTGGCCAGCCTTGGCCGGAGGCGAACAACCAAGGGTCCCTGCCGATGGGGCCATTGGCGTAAAGGCTCCAGGGGCGATCGTTCGCCGAGACGTCCAGCGTGGCAAGGCGCCCACCGCCTGCGGCCGATACGGCGATGTAGAGCACATCCGAGTTGTAGGTGTCGAAATCGCCCAGGTAGGCCCAGCCCCAGGATCCTTGCTGCTGGGCACACAGGACCCGCCCAAGTTCGTCGAACAGTACATACGACTCGTCACTGGCCAGTGTGTCCAGCGACATTGCCGCGCTGAGTTCGCCACCCGCCGGGCTTGGTCTTGGCGCGGGCGCGGCCTCTGGCGGGGTCGTGGGAACGCGATCGAGCGAATGGCTGGCTGATTTTGGAATGGTTGCAGTAGTGTTCATGGCACCTTCGGCAGGACAAGCCCGACGGGATGCCGGGATGCCCGGGAGTCTCGCGCGGATCCCGCCGCTTGATCATACGGCACGGTTTCCCTTGGGCCTGTCCAGTTCCAGCCTGTCCTCCAGGCGATCCAGGTGCGCGAATACAATGCGCACCGTTGCGGATCGGCGTGAGCTCGGCTGTTCCAGGCCGACGTGGGCATGACCCCGGCGGCCTGGATGGAGCTGGCGCGTTGAATGCCGCGTGTGGATGTCTGGAGGAGTCGCCCAAGCAGGTGGCGGCGTGGTGCGGATTCGCCAATGCCGAAACCGCGCCGGGCCTTCGAGATGCATTTCGGGTGACCCTACCGAGTGCTGCAAGCGTCATTCGCAGCCGGTGCGCCCCGGTCAGATCAGGATTCTGGTCGGTGCGAAAGCCCAACTGGCCGCAGCTGCGATTTCGCCGGTCTGTGGGTCGAGTGTATTGAGCCTGCCATTCAGGTCCATGAACAGGTTCGCTGTGTACCTGTGTGCGGCATTGGCACCGGTAACCCAGCCTATCGCGTAGGGATGGGGAAGATTGCCATGATAGGCGTCCAGCGAGGCCTGAGCCTTGTAGATGAAGGCGAAATCGTCGCTATCGAAGCTCCCTTCACGCCATTGGTAGCGGCCAAGCTTCGAATCATTCCAGATCTGTTCGGCGTGGTGCGCAGAAATGCCCAGATAAGGCCTGTCAGTCTCATGGATCAAGTCAGTACTCACGCCAGGCCAGGTTTCAGCGATCAGGTCCGCCAGCCCTCGCCCCGGCACATAATAGCGGTGTAGGGTAAAGCGTGTGGCGTGGTCTGGCCTGGCGACGCGCAGGTAATTCCACGCGCCTCCCTCGGCGGCCAGGGCGCGATGTTCTGCTCCGATGTTGAACGCCAGGGTGAACTGGTTCGAATCATGACGCAGGTTGGCAAAGTGCAATTCGAGCATGGGGTAGCCAGGCCAGCGTTGGGCGGAGGCGAAAATCCAGTCGTTGTGATTGACATGGAAGTTCCAGTGTTTGTTTTTGCTCGTGGTCTTCAGGACAGTCTGGTTGCCGATGCGTGAAGTCGAGACGGAAAAGTACAGCACATCCGAATGGTAGGCGTTGAAGTCACCCAGAAAAGCCCAGTCCCACCCACCTTGTTGTTGGGCGCACAGGACGCGCCCCCGTTCGTCCATCAGTACATAGGACGCATCACTGGCCAATGCATCGAGAGGCAGGGGTGGGCTCAGTAAACCCCTGCCTGGCGCGGGTGCAGGAACGGGGTGGGCGTGCTGATCCTGTGGGTCGGCCATGGCGGTTGCCTCCCAACGGGCAAATGAAGCGCCCAGATCGTCGACAGGGCTGCGCAGCGGCAAAGCAAGGTTGTTGTGGCTCTGATGGGCGATCCTGTCAAGTGGGTTCATGGTTGTTTTGTGAGGGCTGTGCACCGTGTTCGAGCTGGCAAGTGCCTCCCGCGACAAGGGGGCTTGCGGTGAGTCTATGCCTGGGGTCGATACGGGAGAGGGAGGGGCGTCATGATCGGGCAAATCGACCCTGTCAGGGTCGTGGAATGGGGTATTGGTCATAAAACCTTCTGATGGCAGCCCTGACGGGATGTCAGGGATGGCATCGAGTTTCCTGAAACTCACCCGGTAGCATCAGCCGGTAAGGTTTCCGCTCAGATCAGTCCAACTCCAGTTTGGCTTGCAAGCGATCCAGATGTTCTTGCATAAGCGCCAGCGCGGCCTGGCCGTCGCCGCTTTCCACCGCATCGATGATCGCCGCGTGCTCCTGCCACGCACAGTGCTCGCAGCATGGTGACTCGTAACGGGCGATGATCAGCGAGGTCATCGGCACCAGGCCGTTGAGGAAGCGCGCCAGCGGCGCGTTGGCGGCCATCTGCGCCAGCTTCATGTGGAACTCGCCGCCCAGGCGGATTGCCGTGCAGCGTTCGCCGCGTTCATGGTGCTGGCGCTCGCGCTCGACCAGTTGGCGCAGTTGGCGGATCTGCGCCGGTCGGGCGCGCTGGGTGGCCAGGCCGATCAGCGTGGTTTCGGCCAGGCGCCGGGCGCTGAGCACCTGGCGCGCCTGCTCGGGGTCGGGCGCGGCCAGGTGCGCGGTATGGCTGGGGCGCTGCACCACCACCTGCTGGTCGGACAGGCGCCCGAGCACCCGGCGGATCACCGTGCGGCTGACGCCGAAGGCATTGCCCAGCGCCTGCTCGGGCAGGGCGCTGCCGGGGGGCAGGCGCTGTTCG
Source organism: Pseudomonas sp. RtIB026 (assembly GCF_016861355.2). Classification (NCBI taxonomy): domain Bacteria; kingdom Pseudomonadati; phylum Pseudomonadota; class Gammaproteobacteria; order Pseudomonadales; family Pseudomonadaceae; genus Pseudomonas; species Pseudomonas sp. RtIB026. The sequence continues at coordinate 2,677,698 of NZ_AP023348.2, forward strand.
AGGATGGCGTCGAACAGCCGGGGGTAGATCTGTTCCGCCGACAGGCGGGTCTCGCCGGCACCGAGCAGGGCAGGCAGGCGGGGGGCGGCTTGGGCGCAGGCGGTCATGGTCGCTCTCCTTCTTTATTCAGGTGCCTGGTTGGTCGTCCGGGATGTTCAGGGCGATGCCCATGCGCTGGCCCTCGGCAAGGATGTGCTGGCGCATCTGCTGGCTGGCCTTGGCGCTGTTGCGCTCGCGGATCGCGCGCACCACCGCTTCGTTCTCGCTCAGGCGCGCAGCCAGGTGCTCGGGCGAGTTGCGCAGCATGGCGGCGCTCTGCTTGAGGGCATTGCCGGTCTGCTGTACCACGCTCTGGAAGATCGGGTTGGTGGTCAGGGCGAACAGCGCCTCATGGAAGGCGATGTAGGCGTTGATGCCGGCCTCGCTGTCACCGGCATCGAGGGCTTCGCGCATGTCCATCAGGGTCAGGCGCAGCTGGCCGATGTCCTGGCTGCCGGCCGATTGCGCCACCAGCCCGGCGATGAAGGGTTCGAGGGTGTAGCGCAGCTCGAGCACATCGGCCAGGCTGGCCTCGGCGACGGTGTCCGCTTCCTGTGACTGGGCGGCGTCGGCATCCAGCACCAGCACGCCCTTGCCGGGCATCGAGCGCACCAGGCCCAGGGTTTCCAGGACGATCACCGCCTCGCGCAGGCTCGGTCGGCTGATCCCCAGTTGTTCGGCCAGCTCGCGCTGGCCGGGCAGCATGTCGCCGCTGCGCCACTGACCGCGGGCCAGGGCCTGGCGGAGTTTCTCCACCACTGAATTGACTACGGTCGAAGAGCTGATCACGGTTCGCTCCTTGGTTGACGCGGCATCTTTGCGCTTGGCCGGCCGGCGCTGGGCGCCGGCGGCCTTGGGCTTAGAATTCCTGTTGATGAGGTTGGCCCTGCTTGCGGGTGATCGGGGCAAAGCCAGGCTTGTTGGCCAGCACGTTGTGGGCGCGTTCCAGGTCGATGTCCTTTTCCCAGCGGGCAATGGCCACGGTGGCGACGCAGTTGCCGATCAGGTTGGTCAGCGCCCGGCCGATGCCCATGAACCAGTCCACGGCCAGTACCAGCACCAGGCCTACTACCGGGATCGCCGGTACCGCGGTGAGGGTGGCGGCGAGAATCACCAGGGCCGAGCCTGGGATGCCGTGGGCACCCTTGGAAGTCACCAGCGACACCAGAAGAATGGTCAGCAGGTCGGTCATCGCCAGTGGCGTGCCGGTGGCGTTGGCGATGAACACGATGGCCAGGGTCAGGTAGATGGAGAAGCCATCGAGGTTGAACGAGTAGCCGGTGGGGATCACCAGGCCGACGGTGGAACTGCCGATGCCCAGGTGCTCGAGCTTGCGCATCACCTGGGGCAGCACGGCGTCGGAGGAGGCGGTGCCGAGGACGATGGACAGCTCCTCGCGCAGGTACTTGATGAGCGGCAGCAGCCTCAGGCCCGACAGGCGCATCACCGTGCCGAGGATGATCAGCACGAAGCCGGCGCAGGTCAGGTAGAACAGCGCCACCAGGCCACCCAGGTGCTGCAGCGAGCTCAGGCCGTACTTGCTGGTGGTGAAGGCGATGGCGCCGAACACGCCGATCGGCGCCAGGCGCACGATCATGCCCATGATGCGGAAGATCACGTGGCTGAGCTCGTTGATCAGCCGCGAAATGCCCGAGGCCGACTCACCCACCAGGTTCAGCGCGCTGCCGAACAGCACCGAGAACAGCAGTACCTGGAGGATGTTGTTGTCGGCGAAGGCGCCCACCACCGAGGTGGGGATCAGGTCCATGAGGAAGGTGGTGGTGCCGTGGATGTGCGCACCGCGCTCGGCCAGGGCACCGGCGTCGGCACTGGACAGCTGGTCGAGGTGGATGTTGGCGCCGCTGCCGATGCCGGTGGAGAAGGCGAACACCAGGCCGATCACCAGGGCCAGGGTGGTCAGCACTTCGAAGTAGATCACCGATTTCAGGCCGATGCGCCCGACCTTCTTCAGGTCGCCGGCGCCGGAAATGCCGCTGACCACCACGCAGAACACGATCAGGCCGATGAGCATCTTGATCAGCTTGATGAAGCCGTCGCCCAGGGGTTTGAGTTGCAGGGACAGGTCGGGGAAGCTCAGGCCGCAGACAATGCCGAGGGCAAGGCCGAGCACAACCTGGAGGAAGATCGAACGCGAACACCATTTGAGCATGGGAGGAGTCTCTGGTCGGTGTCCTTGCCCCCCAAGCCACACGGAGCGAAAGAGCGCAGGACTTAATTATTGTGGTCTTACCGGTTTGTTCACTGCCGAGCCATAAAACGCCGATTTTTTTTACTTTGCAAGTGATTTCGGCCTTACCGGTCTGACCAGTTGTGGTGCAGTGACGGTGCTTCTGCTCTAGCGTGGTGCGCGGGGGGATTTCACGGCTTGGCCAGCACCTGATCGACGGCGGCGATCAGCTTGCCGAGGTCCTTGGGAGGGGCGTTGTGGATCACGCCGAAAAGGTAGGCGCGTTGTTCGTCTTCATCGTCAGGGTCGCTGAAGAACACTTTCGGCTTGATCCCCAGTGCCTCGGCGAAGCTCACCAGCGATTCGATGCTGGGGGTGTAGGTGCCGGTTTCGAAACGGCTGATGGTCTTGGGGTCGAAGCCGGTTCGCTCGCCCAGTTGCGCCTGAGTGAAGCCCGCCAGTTTGCGGTAGCGGCGCAGGGCTGGACCTAGACCTGTTCTCGTCATCGCTCAATTCCCATTTAGAATCAAGCACTTAACGATATATGTCGATATGGCGCAACGCCATGATTCGTCACCTTTATTTGCAAAATGTGATGGAATTCGTAGAATTCGCCGCTTTGATTGATCAGTCATTCAAGTAGTCGTCCAGGGCGATCCGGCCATTTGCCGGCCCGTGTGCAAGCGTTGTCGGACATTGGAACTGATCCAGGATGAACGGTTCCGGCGCCCCTGGCCTCCTGTCAGGCCATGCGTCGGGCCGTGTATGAATGGAGTCTCATCGTGCGTCTGAACCTGCCGGTCAATCCGGTCGAGCAAAGCTTTCCCGAGCACCAGCGGCTGATTTCGGCGACCGACACGGCCAGCCTGATCACCTACTGCAACGCCGAGTTCGCCGCCATCAGCGGCTACAGCCAGGACGAGCTGATCGGCAGCCCGCACAACCTGGTGCGCCACCCGGACATGCCCGAGGCGGTGTTCGAGCTGATGTGGCAGTACCTCAAGGCCGGCCGCAGCTGGATGGGCATCGTCAAGAACCGCTGCCGCAACGGCAACTTCTATTGGGTCAACGCCTACGTCACGCCGATGCTCGACAACGGCCAGGTGGTCGGCTACGAGTCGGTGCGCGTGCGCCCGACCCGCGAGCAGGTGGCCCGCGCCGAAGCCCTGTACGCCCGGCTGCGTGACGGCAAGGCGGCGCTGTCGCCGACCCGGCGCCTGGCCCTGCTGGGGCGGGCCATGGCGCTGCCGCTGCTGGCGGGGGCCGTGGCCATTGGCGCCAACCAGATCTTGCCTGAACTGCCCGCCCAGGGCCTGACCCTGGCGCTGTTCGCCGGTGTCGGCCTGTGGGCGCAAAGCCGTATGGGGCGCCACTTGCGGCGCATCGTTCAGGTTGCCGACAACACCTTCAGCGACCCGGTCGCGGCCTTGACCTACAGCGACCTGCCCGGTGCCGCCGGGCAGCTGGAGCTGATCCTGATCAGCGAGGAGGCGCGCCTGAAGACCGCGCTCACCCGCCTGAGCGACCTCGCCGCGCAGATGGCCGGCGCCGCCCAGGATGCCGGGCGGCTGTCGCGCAGCACCGAGTCGGCACTGCTCGAACAGCGTGCCGAAACCGATCTGACCGCCACCGCCATGACCGAGATGGCCGCCTCCATCGGCGAGGTCGCCGGCCACGTGCAACTGACTGCCGAGCAGGCGCACACCGCGCACCTGCTGGCCGGGCAGGGCAGCCAGGTGGCCGACGCCAGCGGCGCGGCGATCCAGAGCCTGGCCGGCACGGTCGGGCAGATCAACCAGGCGGTCAACGAGCTGGCCGGTCAGACCGGCGCCATTGCCGAGGCAGCCGGAATGATCCGCGCCATCGCCGAGCAGACCAACCTGCTGGCGCTCAACGCCGCCATCGAAGCGGCCCGCGCCGGCGAGCAGGGGCGCGGCTTCGCGGTGGTCGCCGACGAGGTGCGCGCCCTGGCCGACAAGACCCGCCAGTCGACCCTGCATATCCAGTCGATCATCGACAGCCTGCGCGGCGGTGCCGAGCAGGCGGTGAGCATCGCCAGCCAAGGCCTGGAAGGCGCGCAGCAGGGCGTGACCCAGGTCGCCCTGACCCGGGAGGCCCTGCAGGGCATCCAGCACGCGCTGCAGCGCATCAGCGACATGAGCCAGCAGATGGCCGCGGCCTCGCAGGAGCAGTCCAGCGTGGCCGAGGATGTCTCGCGGCAGATCAACGGCGTGGCCGGCACGGTGCAGCAGAGCGCCCGCCGCGCCAATGCCGCCGCCGTGCGCGGCGCGGAACTGGAGCAAGTGTGCGCCGGGCTGCGCGCCCTGGTGGAGCGCTTCAACCGCTAGGTTGCGAGGCTTATGGACGACAACTACCGCGCGGCCGTCGATGCGGCCGCGATCTTTTCCGAGACCGACCTGCGCGGCTGCATCACCTACGTCAACCAGCAGTTCTGCAGCATCTCCGGTTACAGCCGCGAGGAACTGCTGGGGGCCAACCACCGCATCCTCAATTCCGGGTTGCACGAACCGACCTTCTTCCTCGAGATGTGGCGCGCCCTGGCCGCTGGCCGGGTGTGGAAGGGCGAGATCTGCAACCGCGCCAAGGACGGCTCGCTGTACTGGGTGGACAGCACCATGGTGCCGCTGATCGACCCGCACACCGGCCAGGTGCGCAAGTACGTGTCGATCCGCTTCGACGTGACCGAGAAGCGCCAGTTGCTGCACACCCTGCAGTGGCGGGTGGGGCATGACGTTTTGACCGGCCTGCCGAATCGCGCCTACCTGTCCGACCTGCTCAACCAGGCCTTGGCGTTCTCCCGCCGGGAGAGTATTCCGTTGGCGGTGTGCATGCTCGACCTGGATGGCTTCAAGGCGGTCAACGACGGCTACGGCCATGCCACCGGCGACCTGCTGCTGGTGGAGGTCGCCCGGCGTCTGCAGCACATCCTGCGCGGTGGCGATGCGGTGGCGCGCCTGTCGGGCGACGAGTTCGTGCTGATCCTGCGCCATATCGAAGGCCCGCAGCAGTTGCATGCCGCGTTGCAGCGCATTCTCCAGGCGCTGGCCGCGCCCTATGTGGTGCGCGAGCAGTCGTTGAGCCTGAGCGCGAGCATCGGCGTGACGCTGTTCCCGCAGGATGACGAGGACGCCGACACCCTGGTGCGCCATGCCGACCAGGCCATGTACGTGGCCAAGCAGCGCGGGCGCAACCGCTACCACCTGTTCGACGTGTCCCAGGAGCTTGAGCTCAAGGCCACCCACCAGACCGTGGCGCGGGTGCGCCAGGCCCTGCGCCAGGGCGAACTGTGCCTGCACTACCAGCCCAAGGTGAACATGCGCAGCGGTCAGGTGATCGGTTTCGAAGCCTTGTTGCGCTGGATGCATCCGTCCAAGGGGCCGGTGCCGCCGGGGGAGTTTTTGCCCTTCGTGGAGCAGACCGACCTGATCGTCGAGCTGGGCGAGTGGGTCATCGACCAGGCCCTGACCCAGTTGCAGCAGTGGCAGCTGTCCGGGCGAGACTGGTCACTGAGCGTCAACATCGCCGCCCGCCAGCTGCAACGCGGCGACTTCGCCCAGCGCCTTGAGCGCCTGCTGGCGCGTCATCCCGGAGTGTCGCCGGGGCGCCTGGACCTTGAAATCGTCGAGTCGGTGGCGATCGACAACCTGCCGCGGGTCGGCCGTTGCCTCGATGCCTGCCGAGCCCTGGGTGTGCGTTTTTCCCTGGACGACTTCGGCACCGGCTACTCCTCGCTGAGCTACCTCAAGCGCCTGCCGGCGCAGACCATCAAGATCGACAAGTCCTTCGTGCGCGACATCCTCCATGACCATGACGACCTGGCCCTGACCGGTGCGGTGATTGGCCTGGCGCGGGCGTTCGGCCGTGAAGTGGTGGCCGAGGGCGTGGAGACTGTCGAGCACGGGCGGCTGCTGATGGAGCTGGGCTGCGAGCTGGCGCAGGGCTACGGCATCGCCCGGCCGATGCCGGTGGAGGCGGTGGCGCAGTGGGTGCTGGACTACCGGCAGCCCCAGGCGTGGCGCTGAGGGCCGGCGGGGGGGAACTCGTGGGAGCGGCGGTGCGCCGATGCGACTTGCCCCGCGATCACAGGCGAGGCCTTATCGCGGGGCAAGTCGCATCGGCGCACCGCCGCTCCCACGCTGATGATTTGCAACTCCGTTGCCTGCGTGACCGCCCAGCCTGAAGAACTGGGAAGTCTCTTGTAGGAGCAATGGAGCGTTCACGCCTGCGGCGCTGTGCTTTTCACCGCCGCCAGCTCCGGATGCGCCACCAGCTTGTCGATATGCAGCTCGTCGTTGTTCATCCAGGTCTCGGTCAACACCCGGTAGTGCTCCATGTCGCGGCAGCGCATGCGCAGGCTGTAGTCGAAATGCCCGCTGATCAGCTGGCACTCGTAGACCTGCGGGCAGGCGCGCACGGTGGCCTCGAAGGCCCGCTGCGCCGAGCGCCCGCTCTGGTTGGACAACGCCACCAGCACCAGCAACGACAACCCGGGGGAGACCTGCTGCAGGTCGATGATGGCCCCGTAACCGCGGATCACCCCGCGCCGCTCCAGCTTGCGCACCCGTTCCAGGCAGGGCCTGGGGGTCAGGTGCACGAGGGTGGAGAGCTTCTCGTAGGTGATCCTTCCTTGGTGTCGCAGCACGTCGATGATCGCTTCGTCGATGCGATCCAGCGGTGCGGCGGCGGGGGTGATGGCCTTGGTATCCATATGCGGCGTGACTTCACTTCAGACGATTGGAGAGGAACTGCCGCAGGCGCTCGCTCTGTGGCCGGTCGAGGATCTCGGCGCTGCCGCTTTCCTCGACCAGGCCCTGGTGCAGGAACAGCACCTGGCTCGACACCTGGCGGGCGAACCCCATTTCATGGGTGACCATGAGCATGGTACGTCCTTCCTCGGCGAGCGTCTGTATCACCTTGAGCACTTCGCCGACCAGCTCGGGGTCCAGTGCCGAGGTGGGCTCGTCGAACAGGATGATTTCCGGCTCCATCGCCAGCGCCCGGGCGATGGCCACGCGCTGTTGCTGGCCGCCGGAGAGAAACGCCGGGTACTGGTCGGCGGCGCGGGCCGGCAGGCCGACCTTGTCCAGGTACTTGCGCGCCCGCGCCTCGGCTTCGCCGGCGCTGATGCCCAGCACCTTGCGCGGCGCCAGGCAGATGTTCTCCAGCACCGTCAGATGGCTCCACAGGTTGAAGTGCTGGAACACCATGGCCAGGCGCGTGCGCAGGTTTTGCAGCTGGGCCGCTGGCGGGGTGCCCTTGCTCAGGTCGAGGGTCTGGCCGTCGAGGGTGATGCTGCCGGCGTTGGGCTTTTCGAGGAAGTTGATGCAGCGCAGGAAGGTGCTCTTGCCCGAGCCGCTGGCGCCGATCAGGCTGATCACGTCGCCCTTGCGCGCCTGCAGCGAGACGCCCTTGAGCACCTGGTGCTCGCCGTAGTGCTTGTGCAGGCCGTCGACGCTGAGCTTGAGGGTGCCGGCATGGGCACGCGCCAAGGGGGCCTGTTCGAAGGTGGTGAGTGGCAGTGCGGTAGCGGTCATGGGTTCAGCCTCGTACAGGGTCAAGGAAGCGCATCCAGCGACGTTCGGCCACGCGGAACAGGCCGACCAGGGCGAAGGACAGCAGCATGTACAGCAGGGCGGCGACGCCGAAGGCCTGGAAGGTCAGGAAGGTCGCGGCGTTGGCGTCGCGGGCCACCTTGAGGATGTCGGCGACGGTGGCGGTGAAGGCCAGCGAGGTGGCGTGCAGCATCAGGATCAGCTCGTTGCTGTAGGCCGGCAGCGAGCGGCGCAGGGCCGCCGGCAACACCAGGAACAGGTTGAGCCTCCAGCCGCGCAGGCCGTAGGCCTGGGCCGCTTCCAGTTCGCCGGCGGGCAGGTTGCGGATGGCCCCGGCGAAGATCTCCACGGTGTAGGCGCAGGTGTTGAGCACAAAGGCCAGCAGGGTGCAGTTGAGCGCGTTGCGGAAAAACTGGTCGAGCAGGGCATGCTCGCGCACCACCTGCAGGCCGTAGAGCCCGGTGTAGCAGATCAGCAGCTGGATATAGAGCGGCGTGCCGCGGAACACGAAGGTGTACAGCTGCACCGGCAGGCGCAGCCAGGCGTGGCGCGAGGTGCGTGCCAGGGCCAGGGGCAGCGACAGGGCGAAGCCCAGCACCATGCTGGCCAGGAACAGCCAGAGGGTCATGGCCAGGCCCGACAGGCCGCTGCCGTCGTGGTACAGGTAGGCCAGGCCGTATTCCTGAAGGAGTTCGATCATCGCGCCAGCTCCTTGATGCCGATGTTGTAGCGCCGCTCCAGGTGCTTGAGCAGGCGGTTGGACAGGGTGGTGATGGCCAGGTACACCAGGCCCGCCAGGCACAGGAAGAACAACACGTCGTTGGTGCTCTTGCCGGCGTTCTGCGCGGCCTTGACCAGGTCGGCCAGGCCGATGATCGACACCAGCGCGGTGGACTTGAGCAGCACCAGCCAGTTGTTGCCCAGCCCCGGCAGGGCAAAGCGCATCAGTTGCGGGAACAGCACCAGCCGAAACCGCTGTGCCCGGCTCAGGCCGTAGGCAGTGGCGGCCTCCAGCTGGCCGGCGGGCACGCTGAGGATGGCGCCGCGAAAGTTCTCGGTGAAGTACGCGCCATAGATGAAGCCCAGGGTGATGACCCCGGCGCCGAACGGGTCGATCTCGACATAGTCCCAGCCCAGCGCCTCGGTCAGGTCGTTGAGCCAGATCTGCATGCTGTAGAAGATCAGCAGGATCAGCACCAGGTCCGGGACGCTGCGGATCAGCGTGGTGTACAGGGTGGCTGGCAGGCGCAGCAGCCGGGATCGCGACAGCTTGGCGCTGGCGCCGATCAGGCCGAGCGCGAGGCTCAGCGCCAGCGACAGCAGGGCCAGCTTGACGGTCATCCAGGTGCCTTGGGCCAGCAGCGGGCCGAAGCCTTGCAGGCCGCTTGTGAGGAAGTCGTGCATGACGGGGATCTCGCGGTGGTTTCTTCGCGGGTGAACCCGCTCCCACAGGATGTGTGCAGGCCGAACGCTGGTGGTTACCTGTGGGAGCGGGCTTGCCCGCGAAGAGGCCGGTGGGAACTCACTCGTTATAGATATCCAGGTCGCCGACGTACTTCTTCTGGATCTCGGCATAGGTGCCGTCGGCGTGGATCATGGCGATGCCCTTGTCGAGCAGGGCCTTGAGCTCGGGGTCGGTCTTGCGCAGGCCCATGGCGATGTCCAGCGGCAGGGTCGGGTCCTTGATCGCCGGGCCACTCCTGAAGTCGGCGCCTTCGGGCTTGGAAAGGAAATTCAGCTGGGCTTCGAGCTTGTCGGTGACGGTGGCGTCGAGGCGGCCGTTGAGCAGGTCGGCGTAGTTCTGGTCCTGGCCCTGGTAGGCCTTGACCTGCGCGCCCAACGGCGCCAGCACGGCACGGGCGTAGGCCTCCTGCAGCGAGCCCTGGAGCACGCCGACCTGCTTGCCCTTGAGCGATTCGGCGCTGTCGCCGAAGTCGGCCGACTTGCGCACGATCACCGAGGTGGGGCTGAGGAACAGCCGGTCGCTGAAATCGATCTGCTTCAGCCGTGCCGGGGTGACGGCCATCGACGACATGATGGCGTCGAACTTGCGGGCGCGCAGGGCGGGGATCATGCCGTCGAATTCGTTGTGCACCCAGGTGCACTTGACCTGCAGCTTGGCGCAGATGGCATTGCCCAGGTCGATGTCGAAGCCCTGCAGGCTGCCATCGGCGGCGACGGATTCGAACGGCGGGTATTCGGGGAAGACGCCGAAGCGGATTTCGGTCCACTCCTTGGCCTGGGTGAGGGTGGTGGCGCACAACGAGAACAGCAGCACGCCGAGGCGTTTTCGCATGGAGGGCATGGTCTTGGGTCCCTGGGTGTTGTTATTGGTAGTAGGGCGATTAGCGCGTACAGGTCCGTCGGTGACTCATGGGTCGGGCTCAGAATGCGCGAGATAGACAGGTTTTTTGTGTCGTTTGCCTGCACGTGGGCTGCCGGATTCGGCTGTAAAGATTCTTTTTGCAGCCGAATCGGCTGTTCCGACAAAGATTTACGGAAGTGCGACAGCGGTTTCTGTCAGGTCGAGCGACCGTCATGCTTGTCGGTCGCGGTGTACGCGGTCCCCTGTAGGAGCGGCCTTGTGCCGCGAAAGGGCTGCGCAGCGGCCCCAGATATCAGCTTCGACGCACAGATTGCCGGGGCCGCTTTGCGGCCCTTTCGCGGCACAAGGCCGCTCCTACAGGGGGGGCTGTCAGGCGGCGCTGGCCTTGCGTTGCGCCGCTTTCGGCTGCAGCAGGGCAAACAGGTCCTTCGGATTCTCCAGCTGCGGCACCAGCGCGATGTCGCGCCCGATGTCCAGCGCCCTGGCCACATCCAGCACATAGCGCAGCGCCGAGTAGTCCTCCAGGGCGAAGCCGACCGAGTCGAACAGCGTCACCTGCGCGGCACTCTCACGGCCGGCGGCGATCCCCTCGACCACCTGCCAGAACTCGGTGGTCGGCGAGTCCGCCGGCATCTGCTGGATCTCGCCCTCGATCCGGCTCTGCGGTTCGTACTCGACGATCACCCGCGCCCGCTCGACGATGTCGCAGTGCAGCTCGGTCTTGCCCGGGCAGTCGCCGCCCACGGCATTGAGGTGCATGCCCGGCTCGATCATCTGCGGGGTGAGGATGGTGGCGTAGGCCTTGTCGGCGGTGACCGTGGTGACGATGTCGGCGCCGCGCACCGCCTCGGTCACACTGCCGGCAATCATCAGCTTAAGCTGCGGGAAACCGGCCAGGTTGGCCGCCAGTTTCTCCGAGGCCTTGCGGTCGATATCGAACAGACGGATCTCCTCGATGCCGAGCAAGGTATGGAACGCGATGGCCTGGAATTCGCTCTGCGAGCCGTTGCCGATCAGCGCCATGCGTTTGCTGTCCGGGCGCGCCAGGTAGCGGGCGGCCAGGGCCGAGGTGGCGGCGGTGCGGATGGCGGTGGTCAGGGTCATCTCGCTGAGCAGCACCGGCGCGCCGGTGTCGACATCGCCCAGGGCGCCGAAGGCCATCACTGTGAGCAGCCCATTGTGGGTGTTCTTCGGGTGGCCGTTGACGTACTTGAAGGCGTACAGGTTGGCGTCGGACACCGGCATCAGTTCGATCACCCCGTCCGCCGAGTGGTTGGCCAGGCGCGGGCATTTCTCGAAGTCGTGCCAGCGCAGGTAGTCCTGGCGGATGTACTCGGCCATCTCGGCCAGGCAGGTGGGCAATCCCTTGCGGTTGACCAGGTGGGCGAGGTCGTGCACGTCGATGTAGCGGGTCATGATGATTCTCCTTGTCGAGTCAGTGGCGCGAGGGCAGGTGGACTTCGGCGAGCATGCAGCGAGCGCTGCCGCCACCGATGCGTTCGATATGGTCGATGTTCACCACCAATGGGTGGCTGTGCCGCTCGACCTGGCGGCGCTGGTCGGTGTCGAGCGCCTTCCAGGCGCTGCGCGACATGACCAGCAGGGAGCGGCCGTCGCGGTCGTGGACTTCGAGCATGTTGCCGGCGAAGTTCTCCAACTGGTCGAAGTTCAGCGCCAGCACCTGCTTGCCGGTGTCGCGCAGCGAATGCTCCAGGGTGCGGCGTTCATCGGGGTGGGGCAGAGCGTCGAGGCAGGCCACGGCGAGCTGGCGGCCGACGTTCATCATCACGTTGCTGTGGTAGATCGGCGCCTGGCGGCGGTCCATGGCGTTGAACAGGCACAGGCGGTAGTCCAGGCGCTCGGCGAACTGGCGCAGGGCGCGTTCGTGGGTGCGCCCGGAGTGGCAGGCGTAGCTGATGCGGTGCTCGCGGTCCAGAACCATGCTGCCGGTGCCTTCGAGGAACAGATTCTGCTGTTCCAGCGGACTCAGGTCGATGGTGCGCTGGATGGCGAAGCGCTCCTGCAGCACGCCCAGTACGCCCTTGCTGCGCTCCAGGCGGCGGTTCTCGCCCTCCATCGGGTACAGCACCAGGCTGCCATCGGCGTGGCTGCTCCACCAGTTGTTGGGGAAGATCGAGTCGGGGGTATGGGGTTCGGGGGTGTCCTGCACCACCAGCACATCGACGCCGTGCTGGCGCAGGGTGTCGACGTAGCCGTCGAACTCTTCCAGGGCCTTTTCGCTGGCGGCCTGCGGGTCCGGCGGCGCCTGCTGGAAGCGGTTGTTGGCGGCGGTGTCGGGGTTGAAGGCGAACCGCGCCGGGCGAATCATGAGGACGGTATTTGTTGTTTGCATTGGGCACGCATCCACGGGTGGGCTGTGTGACCATTGTGTGGTGGTTTGCGGTGAAATCCCGGCTGAAGCGGAAGGGGCGGGCAGCGGGTCCAGCTGAAATGGCTCGCTTGGCAGCGGAATCGGCTGATGTCGCAGAAAAGGTCGCCATACTCGTGGGAGCGGGCTTGCCCCGCGATGGCGTCGGCAGATCCATCGCTATCGCGGGGCAAGTCGGGTCGCCGCATCGCCGCTCCCACGAGGATGAAGTGCACAAACGAAAACGGCGCCTCGAGAGGCGCCGTTGCGTCATTGCCGGAACATCCTACTTGTGCAGCTCTTCAGCCGCATACAGGGTGTTCTCCAGCAGGCAGGCGCGGGTCATCGGGCCCACGCCGCCCGGCACTGGGGTGATCCAGCCGGCGCGGGGCAGGGCAGTCTCGTAGACCACGTCGCCGACCAGCTTGCCGTCGTCCTGGCGGTTGATGCCGACGTCGATGACGATGGCGCCTTCCTTGACCCACTCACCCTTGACCAGGCCCGGCTTGCCGGCGGCGACCACCACCAGGTCGGCGCGGCCGACGTGGCCGGCCAGGTCCTTGGTGAAGCGGTGGCAGACGGTGACGGTGCAGCCGGCCAGCAGCAGCTCCATGGCCATCGGCCGGCCGACGATGTTGGACGCGCCGACGATCACCGCGTTCATGCCGTACAGGTCCTGGCCGGTGCTGTGCAGCAGGGTCATGATGCCCTTCGGCGTGCACGGGCGCAGCAGCGGGATGCGCTGGGCCAGGCGGCCGATGTTGTAGGGGTGGAAACCGTCCACGTCCTTGTCCGGGCGGATGCGCTCGAGCAGCAGGGAGGCGTCCAGGTGCTCGGGCAGCGGCAACTGCAGCAGGATACCGTCGACGGCCGGGTCATCGTTGAGGCGATCGATCAGGTCGGTCAGGGCTTGCTGCGTGGTCTCGCTGGGCAGGTCGAACGCCTGGGAGATGAAGCCGACCTCTTCGCAGTCCTTGCGCTTGTGCGAGACATAGACTTGGGAGGCCGGGTCGGTACCGACCAGGATCACCGCCAGGCCTGGCGTGCGCAGGCCCTGCTGGCGACGCTCGGCGACACGTTGGGCGATCTGCTGGCGCAGGTTGGCGGCGATCGCCTTGCCATCGATTAGGTGTGCAGTCATAGACGCGTGATTAACCATCGAGAAGGGAACATATATAAGAAGCGCGCATTCTCGCACGACACGGCCCAAGGGCAAAGGCGGGTGGTCGGGCAAATCCCCTAACCCCTTCAATAATTTAAATTTTTTTGCGAAAGGTGTTGACGACCTGCGGGGTCGCCTATAAGATTCGCCGCACTTGTCGGGCACTGCCTGGCACGGGTTGGCAAAGTCGGGCAGAATAAGCGGTTCGTTTGTTCGGCTGGACTGTAAGCTTAAGCGCCCGTAGCTCAGCTGGATAGAGCATCCGCCTTCTAAGCGGATGGTCGCAGGTTCGAGTCCTGCCGGGTGCGCCATTAAGGCCTGGGCAAGTAAGCAGTACCGCAATATGGTGGGCGTAGCTCAGTTGGTAGAGCGCCGGATTGTGATTCCGGTTGTCGTGGGTTCGATTCCCATCGTCCACCCCAGATTCTGCAGGGGCGCCTCGATTGAATGATCCGGCGCCTTTGTTTTTGAGTTTCATGCGGACGTGGTGAAATTGGTAGACACACTGGATTTAGGTTCCAGCGGCGCAAGCTGTAAGAGTTCGAGTCTCTTCGTCCGCACCATGTTTCTGTAAGGCTGTACCGCAACACTGCATTATGGTGGGCGTAGCTCAGTTGGTAGAGCGCCGGATTGTGATTCCGGTTGTCGTGGGTTCGATTCCCATCGTCCACCCCATATTTGAAGAAGGCGCCCGGATCGGATGATCGGGCGCCTTTTTCGTTTCTGCCGTACGGCCCTCGTGGCTACTGGTGGCGGAGCGATAAAAGCTGATAGATTTCAGCCGGTTGAAGGGCTGGCCGAGATGCCGGCAGAGGAATAGCGCAGATGATCGCAAAAGAAGCGCGCCAGGCCCTGGCGCTGCAACGTTTCGCCGAGGCCAATCCGCAGCTGCTCGAAGAGGTCCGCGAGTTGGATGCTCGCGAGCAGGCCCAGCAGATCGAGTGGGCGTTCGAGGATGCGGCGCAGGAGCAGGGCGTCGAGCCCTGGGAGTATGCCTTGCAACTGATCGCCGAGTCGCCGGAGCAACTGCAGGCCATGCGCCTGGAGACGCATCGCGAGGTGGCCGAGGCGCTGGGCATGGCCTGGGAAGAATACTGCCAGTTCAACGACCTCGATCCGCAGTAAGGCGGACGATCGTTCTGGCTGTTGTTTGTTTGACAAGGTTTTACAACCGCGCACGCAACAAGGGCGTGCGCGGCCGTGAATGAAACAGGCTCGACGCCAAGGCGGGCGGGCCTTTCAAGGAAATCGACCGGCGCGGCTCGCCGACAATCCAGGTGGGGTGACTTCTGCTTGATGAGTCACTAGAATGTTTGCCCTTGATTCTGGAGTCGGGCTATCGCCGGCTAACGTCTGTGCAACGAGGAATATCCATGCAAGTTTCTGTTGAAAACACTTCCGCTCTCGAGCGCCGCATGACCATCGCCGTTCCGGCCGAGCGCGTCGAGAACGAAGTCAACAAGCGTCTGCAGCAGACTGCCAAGCGCGCCAAGGTTGCCGGCTTCCGTCCGGGCAAGGTGCCAATGAGCGTGATCCGCCAGCGTTTCGAAGCCGATGCCCGCCAAGAGGCTTTCGGTGACCTGGTCCAGGCTTCCTTCTACGAAGCCATCGTCGAGCAGAAGCTGAACCCGGCTGGCGCGCCTGCCGTCGAGCCGAAGTCGTTCGAGAAGGGCAAGGACCTCGAGTTCGTCGCCATCTTCGAAGTCTTCCCTGAATTCACCGTTGCCGGTTTCGAGTCGATCGCCGTCGAGCGCCTGAGCGCCGAAGTGGCTGACGCCGACCTGGACAACATGCTGGAAGTCCTGCGCAAGCAGAACACCCGTTTCGAGGCCGTCGAGCGCGCCGCTGCAAACGACGACCAGGTCAACATCGACTTCGTCGGCAAGATCGACGGTGAAGCCTTCGCCGGCGGTTCGGCCAAAGGCACCCAGCTGGTGCTGGGTTCCGGCCGCATGATCCCGGGCTTCGAAGACGGCCTGGTAGGCGCCAAGGCTGGTGAAGAGCGCGTGGTCAACGTGACCTTCCCAGAGGACTACCAGAACCTCGACCTGGCTGGTAAAGCCGCTGAGTTCACCATCACTGTCAACAGCGTATCGGCCCCTGTGCTGCCAGAGCTGAACGAAGCCTTCTTCGCCCAGTTCGGCATCAAGGAATCGACCCTGGAAGGCTTCCGCGCCGAAGTTCGCAAGAACATGGAGCGTGAGCTGCGCCAGGCCATCAAGGCCAAGGTCAAGAACCAGGTCATGGACGGTCTGCTGGCCGCCAACCCGGTCGACGTGCCGAAAGCCCTGCTGGAAAACGAAGTCAACCGTCTGCGCGTGCAGGCTGTCCAGCAGTTCGGTGGCAACATCAAGCCTGACCAACTGCCGGCCGAGCTGTTCGAAGAGCAAGCCAAGCGCCGCGTCGTGCTGGGCCTGATCGTCGCCGAAGTGGTCAAGCAGTTCGACCTGAAGCCGGACGAAGCCAAGGTTCGTGAAGTCATCGAAGAGATGGCCTCGGCCTACCAGGAGCCTGAGCAGGTCATCGCCTGGTACTACAAGAACGACCAGCAACTGAACGAAGTCCGTTCGGTTGTGCTGGAAGAGCAAGTTGTAGATACTGTCCTGCAGAAAGCGACTGTGACCGACAAATCGGTCTCGTACGAAGAAGCCGTCAAACCAGCACAGGCTGCTGCCGACGCTGAGTAACAGGCTACTCTCGTAGGAAACCCCCACAAGCCAGCCTTCGCGCTGGCTTGTGCGTATTCAAGCCATGACTATTTGGGAGCGAGTGCAGGACATGTCCCGCAATTCTTATATTCAGCAAAGCTCTGACATCCAGGCCGCAGGCGGTCTGGTCCCGATGGTTATCGAGCAGTCCGCCCGTGGCGAACGTGCCTACGACATCTATTCGCGCCTCCTGAAGGAGCGCGTGATCTTCCTGGTCGGCCCCGTAGAAGACTACATGGCCAACCTGGTGGTGGCGCAGTTGCTGTTCCTTGAGGCGGAAAACCCGGACAAGGATATCCATCTTTATATCAACTCCCCGGGCGGCTCGGTAACTGCCGGCATGTCGATCTACGACACCATGCAGTTCATCAAGCCGGACGTCTCGACCATCTGTATCGGCCAGGCCTGCAGCATGGGCGCTTTCCTGCTCGCGGCCGGTGCCGCCGGCAAGCGCCACTGCCTGCCAAACTCGCGGGTGATGATTCACCAGCCGTTGGGCGGCTTCCAGGGCCAGGCGACCGACATCGAAATCCACGCCCAGGAAATCCTCAACATCAAGGCGCGCCTGAACGAGCTGCTGGCCCACCACACCGGCCAGGACCTCGAGACCATCAAACGCGACACCGAGCGCGACAACTTCATGAGCGCCGCGCGCGCGGCCGAGTACGGCCTGATCGACTCGGTCTACGACAAGCGGCAACTGGCATCCTGAAGCAATGCGCCAGAGCGTTCGGGCGCTGATTGCGCCCGAGCGCGGACTTGAAAAAGCCAGCGATTGCCTTCATCTTGTGTTTCAAGCCTACCGGATTGGATCGATCGAATGACTGACACCCGTAACGGCGAGGACAACGGCAAATTGCTCTACTGCTCTTTCTGCGGCAAAAGCCAGCATGAAGTGCGTAAATTGATTGCCGGCCCCTCGGTATTTATTTGCGACGAGTGCGTCGACCTGTGCAATGACATCATCCGTGAGGAGGTGCAGGAAGCCCAGGCCGAGAGCAACGCGCACAAGTTACCCTCGCCGAAAGAAATCAGCGGAATCCTGGACCAGTACGTCATTGGTCAGGAGCGCGCGAAAAAGGTGCTGGCAGTAGCGGTGTACAACCACTACAAGCGCCTGAACCAGCGTGACAAGAAGGGCGACGAAGTCGAACTGGGCAAAAGCAACATCCTGCTGATCGGGCCGACCGGCTCGGGCAAGACGCTGCTCGCCGAGACGCTCGCGCGCCTGCTGAACGTACCGTTCACCATTGCCGACGCCACCACCCTGACCGAAGCCGGTTATGTCGGTGAGGACGTCGAGAACATCATTCAGAAACTGCTGCAGAAGTGCGACTACGACGTGGAAAAGGCCCAGATGGGCATTGTCTACATCGACGAGATCGACAAGATCTCGCGCAAGTCGGACAACCCGTCCATCACCCGTGATGTCTCGGGCGAGGGCGTGCAGCAGGCGTTGCTGAAGCTGATCGAAGGCACCGTGGCCTCCGTGCCGCCGCAAGGGGGCCGCAAGCACCCGCAACAGGAGTTCCTGCAGGTCGATACCCGCAATATCCTGTTCATTTGCGGTGGCGCCTTCTCGGGCCTGGAAAAGGTCATCCAGAACCGCTCGACCAAAGGCGGCATCGGCTTCAGTGCCGAAGTGCGCAGCAAGGAAGAGGGCAAGAAGGTCGGCGAGTCGCTGCGTGAGGTCGAGCCGGACGATCTGGTCAAGTTCGGCCTGATTCCGGAGTTTGTCGGCCGCTTGCCGGTGCTGGCGACCCTGGACGAGCTGGACGAGGCTGCGCTGATGCAGATCCTCACCGAGCCGAAGAACGCGCTGACCAAGCAGTACGCCAGGCTGTTCGAGATGGAAGACGTCGACCTCGAGTTCCGCAGCGATGCGCTCAAGGCCGTGGCACGCAAGGCTCTGGAGCGCAAGACTGGCGCCCGCGGCCTGCGTTCGATTCTCGAGGGCGTGCTGCTCGACACCATGTATGAGATTCCTTCGCAGAAGGATGTCAGTAAGGTGGTGATCGACGAGAGCGTCATCGAAGGCTCGTCGCAGCCGCTGCTCATCTACGAGAACAGCGAGCCGCAAGCCAAGGCCGCCCCCGACGCCTGATCGGGCAAGGGGCAGCAAGCAAGAAGGGGCCTTTCAGGCCCCTTTTTGCATTTCATGGCCTGGGCGCTTGTAATTTCCCAGGGCTGCCCCCACATTAGCCCCAAGCACCATTTCCAACGGTTTCCGGCCACTAAGGCCGCTGTAGAGGCGAAATCATGAAGACCACCCTCGACTTGCCTCTTTTGCCATTGCGTGACGTCGTCGTCTATCCGCACATGGTCATCCCACTGTTCGTGGGGCGTGAGAAGTCTATCGAGGCCCTCGAGGCCGCGATGACGGGCGAGAAGCAGATCCTCCTGCTGGCCCAGAAGAATCCGGCCGACGATGATCCGGGCGAAGACGCCCTGTATCGCGTGGGCACCGTCGCCACCGTGCTGCAACTGCTCAAGCTGCCCGATGGCACCGTCAAGGTGCTGGTCGAGGGTGAGCAGCGCGGCGCCGTGGAGCGTTTCAACGAAGTCGACGGCCATATCCGCGCCGAAGTCAGCCTGATCGACGAAACCGAGACCGCCGAGCGCGAGTCCGAAGTGTTCGTGCGGACCTTGCTGTCGCAGTTCGAGCAGTACGTGCAGCTGGGCAAGAAGGTCCCCGCCGAAGTGTTGTCCTCGCTCAACAGCATCGAGGAGCCGGGTCGCCTGGTCGACACCATGGCCGCGCACATGGCGCTGAAGATCGAGCAGAAGCAGGAGATCCTCGAGATTGTCGACCTGCAGGCCCGCGTCGAGCACGTGCTGGCGCTGCTGGACGCCGAGATCGACCTGCTGCAGGTCGAGAAGCGTATCCGTGGCCGGGTCAAGAAGCAGATGGAGCGCAGTCAGCGCGAGTACTACCTGAATGAGCAGATGAAGGCCATTCAGAAGGAGCTCGGCGATGGCGACGAAGGCCACAACGAAGTCGAGGAGCTGAAAAAGCGCATCGACGCCGCCGGCCTGCCGAAAGACGCCCTGGCCAAGGCCCAGGCCGAGCTGAACAAGCTCAAGCAGATGTCGCCGATGTCGGCCGAGGCCACCGTGGTGCGTTCGTACCTCGACTGGCTGGTGCAGGTGCCGTGGAAGGCCCAGAGCAAGGTGCGCCTGGACCTGGCCAAGGCCGAGGAAATCCTCGATGCCGACCACTACGGCCTGGAAGAGGTCAAGGAACGCATCCTCGAGTACCTCGCCGTACAGAAGCGCGTGAAGAAGATCCGTGGTCCGGTGCTGTGCCTGGTCGGCCCGCCCGGCGTGGGCAAGACCTCGCTGGCCGAGTCGATCGCCGCCGCCACCAACCGCAAGTTCGTGCGCATGGCCCTGGGCGGCGTGCGTGACGAGGCTGAGATCCGTGGCCACCGTCGCACCTACATCGGTTCGATGCCCGGTCGTCTGATTCAGAAAATGACCAAGGTCGGTGTACGCAATCCGCTGTTCCTGCTCGACGAGATCGACAAGATGGGCAGCGACATGCGCGGCGATCCGGCCTCGGCGTTGCTGGAGGTGCTCGACCCCGAGCAGAACCACAACTTCAACGACCACTACCTGGAAGTCGACTACGACCTCTCGGACGTGATGTTCCTGTGCACCTCGAACTCGATGAACATCCCGCCGGCGCTGCTCGACCGCATGGAAGTCATCCGTCTGCCGGGTTACACCGAGGACGAGAAGATCAACATCGCGGTCAAGTACCTGGTGCCCAAGCAGGTCAAGGCCAACGGCCTGAAGAAGGACGAGCTGGAGGTCGATGTTTCGGCCATCCGCGATATCATCCGCTACTACACCCGCGAAGCCGGCGTGCGTGGCCTGGAGCGCCAGATCGCCAAGGTCTGCCGCAAGGTGGTCAAGGAGCACACCGGGGCCAAGCAGGTGAAGGTCAAGGTCAGCGGCGAGCAGCTCGAGCAGCTGCTGGGGGTGCGCAAGTTCCGCTACGGCCTGGCCGAGCAGCAGGACCAGATCGGCCAGGTCACGGGCCTGGCCTGGACCCAGGTGGGCGGCGAACTGCTGACCATCGAGGCCGTGGTCATCCCGGGCAAGGGCCAGTTGATCAAGACCGGCTCGCTCGGCGACGTCATGGTCGAGTCGATCACCGCCGCGCAGACGGTGGTGCGCAGCCGTGCCCAGAGCCTGGGGATCGCCGCAGACTTCCACGAGAAGCGCGACGTTCACATCCACATGCCCGAAGGCGCCACGCCCAAGGATGGCCCGAGCGCCGGTATCGGCATGTGCACCGCGCTGGTGTCGGCCCTGACCCAGATCCCGGTACGCGCCGACGTGGCGATGACCGGTGAGATCACCTTGCGCGGCCAGGTCCTGGCCATCGGTGGCCTCAAGGAAAAACTGCTGGCGGCACACCGCGGCGGGATCAAGACGGTGATCATTCCAGAGGAGAATGTTCGCGATCTGAAGGAGATTCCGGAAAATATCAAACAGGATCTTCAGATCAAACCGGTCAAATGGATTGACGAAGTCCTCCAAATTGCGCTGCAATACGCCCCGGAGCCCTTGCCAGATGTGGCTCCGGAGATTGTCGCGAAAGATGAGAAGCGCGACGGCGATGCTAAGGAAAGAATCAGCACGCACTAGTACGTATTTCGCTGGGGGGCTTTGGTTGACAGCATTTTCGGCCCCTTGCTATAAAACGGCACGCCAGTGTCAACAGGCCACCCAGCGCTCGTTTCATTAAGCTTTTCATTACATACTTAGAAACAAACTCAATAGAGAAATAAGGGGACTTAGAGTGAACAAGTCGGAACTGATTGACGCTATCGCCGCATCTGCTGACATCCCGAAAGCTGTAGCCGGCCGTGCGCTGGACGCAGTCATCGAATCCGTCACCGGCGCCCTGAAGCAAGGTGACGATGTGGTACTGGTTGGCTTCGGTACCTTCTCGGTCAAGGAGCGCGCCGAGCGCACCGGCCGCAACCCGCAAACCGGCAAGGCGATCAAGATCGCTGCCGCCAAGGTTCCAGGCTTCAAGGCTGGCAAGGGCCTGAAAGACGCCGTCAACTAAGTCGTCTTTCAGCCGGCCCGGCATCGTCAGGGCCGACCGCGTGACGGCGGGTCGCAAACGTTCCCGCTGGCACGCTCGCTTCGAAAAGGCGCATCCACTGGATGCGCCTTTCTTCTATCAGGATTCTACCCACGCTCCGCGGTTGTCGACGCAGTGGTACAGCCGTTTCTGGGGGACGCATGCTGCAGAATATCAGGGACAATTCACAAGGTTGGATTGCCAAGACCATCATCGGCCTAATCGTCGTGTTGATGGCGTTGACCGGCTTCGAGGCCATTTTCCAGGCCGCCAGCCATAGCCAGGACGCCGCCAAGGTGAACGGCCAGACCATCAGCCAGAACGAGCTGAGCCAGGCCGTGGACATGCAGCGCCGCCAGCTGATGCAACAGCTGGGCAAGGATTTCGACCCTGCGCTGCTGGACGAGAAGATGCTGCGCGAAGCAGCGCTCAAGGGGCTGATCGATCGCAAGCTGCTGTTGCAGGGTGCCGAAGACGCCAAGTTCGCTTTTTCCGAGGCCGCGCTGGATCAGCTGATCCTGCAGACGCCTGAATTCCAGGTCGATGGCAAGTTCAGCGCCGAGCGCTTCGACTCGGTCATCCGCCAGATGGGCTACGGCCGCATGCAGTTCCGCGAGATGCTCGCCCAGGAAATGCTGATCGGCCAGCTGCGCACCGGCCTTGCCGGCAGCAGCTTCGTCACCGACAAGCAGGTCGAGGCCTTCGCCCGCCTCGAGAAGCAGACCCGCGATTTCGCTTCACAGACCTTCAAGGCCGACCCGGCCGCGGTCAAGGTGAGCGATGACGAGGTCAAGGCGCACTACGACCAGCACGCCAAGGAATTCATGACCCCGGATCAGGTGGTCATCGACTACCTCGAGCTGAAGAAGTCGGCCTTCTTCGACCAGGTCAAGGTCGACGACGGCGAGCTCAAGGCCCTGTACGAGAAGGAGATCGCCAACCTGGGCGAGCAGCGCCATGCCGCGCACATCCTGATCGAGGTCAACGACAAGACCGACGATGCCAAGGCCAAGGCCCGCATCGAAGAGATCCAGCAGCGCCTGGACAAGGGTGAGGACTTCGCCAAGCTGGCCAAGGAATTCTCCCAGGATCCGGGTTCGGCCAACACCGGTGGCGACCTCGGCTTCGCCGGCCCTGGCGTGTACGACCCGGCCTTCGAGGACGCGCTGTACAAGCTGAACACGGATCAGGTGTCCGCACCGGTACGCACCGAGTTCGGCTACCACCTGATCAAGCTGCTGGGCGTGCAGGCGCCGGATGTGCCGAGCTTCGCCAGCCTGAAGGACAAGCTGACCCACGAGCTGAAGACCCAGCAGGTGGAGCAGCGCTTCGTCGAGGCCACCAAGCAGCTCGAGGACACCGCCTTCGAAGCCTCCGACCTGGCCCAGCCGGCCCAGGACCTGGGCCTGAAGGTGCACACTTCGGCGGCCTTCGGTCGCGAGGGCGGCGAAGGCATCACCGCCAACCGCGCGGTGATCCAGGCCGCGTTCGGCGAGCAGGTGCTGGAAGAGGGCGCCAACAGCAACGCCATCGAGCTGGATCCGGAGACCGTGGTGGTACTGCGCGTCAAGGAACACCGCAAGCCTGAGCAACTGCCGCTGGAGGCCGTGGCCAAGAACATCAGCGAGCACCTGGCCAAGGAGAAGGCGATTGCCGAACTCAAGGCCAAGGCCGACAAGCTGATCGCCGGTCTGCGTGAGGGTTCGGCCAAGGCCGAAGGCCAGGGCTGGAAAGTCCACGAAGCGGTCACCCGCGGCCAGGACGGTATCGACCCGGCCGAGCTGCAGGCGGTGTTCCGCCTCGGCAAGCCTGCGGCCAAGGACAAGCCGGTCTACGGCAGCGTGGTCCTGGGCGACGGCAGCCTGGTGGTCCTTCAGCTCAAGGGCGTCAACGAAGGCGCCGCCGCCACCGACGAAGAGAAAGCGCAGATCCGTCGCTACCTCGCTTCGCGTGCCGGTTCGCAGGACTTCGCGGCCTATCGCAAGCTGCTTGAAGGCAGTGCCGACATCACGCGCTACTGAGTGGTGCGCTGATCACGAAACAGGCCGCGTATGCGGCCTGTTTCGTTTCCGATGTTCGGAACGCTCTGCTGCCTCTTCTCTCTCCCTCTGTAGGAGCGGCCTTGTGCCGCGAAAGGGGCGCGAAGCGGCCCCAGGATTTCAGCGTTGACGCTGCAATCGCCGGGGCTGCTGCGCAGCCCTTTCGCGGCACAAGGCCGCTCCTACAGGGATCGCGCGCGTAGCTACCGCCGAACCCCCTCATGATTGTCCAGCGTATCCCGCGCAACCTCCCGCCCCAGGGCGATCAGCTCCGGCGCCTTGTAGAACTCGAAGAACCGGCACACGCGCTTGGGCACGTTGATCAGTATGTCCGGCGGGTAGCCGGCGATCTTGTACTGGGCCAATGACGTCTGCATCACCTCGAAGCTCTGGTTGATCAGGTCGAGCAGGGACGCGGGGCCGACGTTGTCGACGATGAACGACCCGGTGGCCGATTTCGGCGCCCCCTCGCTCTGCGGCGCGGCCGCCGGCTGCTGGCCCTCGGGGGCGGCGCTTTCAGCGAGCCACGGGTTGGGGCTGGCCAGCCCCTCGGCGGTGATTTCCTGCTCCAGGCGGATCAGCTGTTCGGCCGGCTTGCGGCGAAACGGCAGGCGCGAGCCGAGCGAACTGATCAAGGCATCGAAGCGCATCTTGAATGCCGCCGGGCGCTCGATCACCGGCAGTTGGTATTGCTTCTGGTTGGTGGCGTTGAGGTTGACGGCGATGATCAGGTCACAGTGGCTGGACACCACCGGCACGATCGGCAGCGGGTTGAGGATGCCGCCATCGACCAGTGTGCGGTTGCCTTGCACCACCGGGGTGAACAGGCTGGGAATGGCCGCCGAGGCGCGCATGGCCTGGTGCAGGCAGCCCTCCTGGAACCAGATCTCCTGCTGGTTGGTCAGGTCGGTGGCGACCGCCGTGTAGGGGATGCGCAATTGCTCGATGTTGATTTCGCCAACGATCTTGCGGATCTGCCCGAACACCTTGTCGCCACGGATCGCCCCCAGGCGGAAGCTGACGTCCACCAGGCGCAGCACGTCGAGGTAGTCCAGGCTCTCGATCCAGCTGCGGTATTCGTCGAGTTTGCCGGCGGCGTAGATGCCGCCGATCACCGCGCCCATCGAGCAGCCGGCGATGCAGCCGATCTCATAGCCGCGTCGTTCGATTTCCTCGATCACGCCGATGTGCGCGTATCCCCGGGCACCACCGGAGCCCAGCACCAATGCCACGCGTTTGCCCATGACCTTTTCCCCCGCCGCTGTGCCACCATGGTCCAACAATGCACCCATTACCACCTGTGCTTCAATGTAGTCCGCGCTGGACTACGCTGAGCAGGGCACTTTTCGTTTGCTTTGCCGTCGAACGGCCACCTTAGTTTTTCACCCTCGAGGTATTACCGATGAAAGCCTGGATCACCCTTCCTCTGATTGCCCTGGCCCTGGCCGGCTGCGCGGGCAAGACGGCCTATCGCGACAGTTGCGCGACCCAGCTCGATGCCGCCTGGAAGGAACTGGACCTGGCCAAGGCCGAAGGCTTTGCCGGCACCGTGAGTTACTCCAAGGCGCTGTCGTTGTTGACCGGCGCCAAGACCCAGCAGCAGTTCGAAGGCTTCGAGGGCTGTACCCGCAAGGCCGAGAAGGCCCGTTTCTATATTCGTGAATCCCGCGCCGGGCGTTGACCGAGGAGCTGCCCATGTCCGCCATGCTCGATCATGTGGTCGGCCAGATCCTTGCCCTGCAGGTGCGCCTGCTGGCTTGCCGCGAGCGCCTGGCCGCCGACACCGACCGCGAGGCGTTGCACGACCTGCGCATCACCTTGCGGCGTCTGCGCAGCCTGCTGCGGCCGTTGCGTGGCCTGCCGGGCGTCGAGCAGCTCGAACAGTCGGCCGGAGCGTTGGGCACCCTGACTACGCCGCTGCGAGACCGCGAGGTGCTGGCGGCGCAGTTGACTCATCGCGGGCACATACAGGCAGGCGAGCGGCGCCAGGAGGGCAGGGCGCGCACCTATGCCGGTGTTGCGGCCAGCGCCCAGCTCAACCGCGTGCTGGCGATTCTCGATGCGTTTCCGATGTTCCTGCGTGCCGCCGGCCGTGAAGGGCTGGCGGCGAAGCTGGAGCAGCGCATCGACAAGCGCCTGCACAAGCAATGGCACAAGCTGCAGACGGCCCTGGCGGATCCTGCCCACGACCGCCACCGCCTGCGCCTGCTGATCAAGCGGGTGCGCTATGGCGACCAGGCCTACCCGCAACTCGAACACGCCGGCAACAAGCTGCAGCGCCTGCTCAAGGCGGCCCAGGGCGACCTGGGCGACTGGCACGACCGCGTGCAGTGGTTGCTGCAGGTGCGCGAGCACAGCGACCTGCTCGGCTGCAAGGTGGCCTGGGAGCATGAGCTGCATGCCGCCGAGGCACGCTCCGACCTCACCCTCGAAGCACTGCAAAAGGCCCTGGCGCGCCGTTAGTCCCGGCAAATGACCGATATGCGGGCTGTGGCTGGCGTGATCGCTGGTTACTATCGGTTTTTTTGGCGCAGGAGCCCTGGCACATGAACTTCACAGAATTGCTGGCAGCCGCCCGCGCGCACCCCGAGGCAATCAGCGTGCCCGCCGGCTGGGCCCAGGGGCGCGCGGTGTTCGGCGGCCTGATGGCGGCGATGGTGCACGAAGCGATGCGCCAGAAGCTGGGCGACGACCGCCCGGTGCGTTCGCTGGCCATCACCTTCGTCGGCCCGGCGGCGCCGGATGTGCCGATCAGTCTGGAGGTCGAGGTGCTGCGCGAGGGCAAGGCGGTCAGCACCTTGCTGGGGCGCGCCGTGCAGGATGGCCAGGTGGTGACGCTGGTGCAGGGCAGCTTCGGTGCCGGTCGCCCTTCCGTGGTGGCGGTCGACGCGCCCACCGCGATGCCGATGAAGCCGCTGCAGGAGGCAGCGCCGGAGTTGCCCTTTATCAAGGGCATTACACCGCAGTTCATGCAGCACGTGGCGTTTCGCTGGGCGGTGGGCGGCCTGCCGTTCAGTGGCAACGACTCGCGCCATATGGGTGGTTGGGTGCGCCTGCGCGATGCCGCCGAGGAGCCGGTCGGGGTGGCGCACCTGCTGGCATTGGTCGATGCCTGGCCGCCCAGCCTGCTGCCGTATCTCAAGCAGCCCGCCGCTGGCAGCACGCTGACCTGGACCATCGAGTTCGTGCAGCCCACGCCGCAGCTGTCGACCCTCGACTGGTGCCGCTATGTGGTCGAGACCGAGTATGCCCGTGATGGCTATGGGCATGCGGCCGCGGCGTTGTGGACGGCAGAGGGCGAGTTGCTGGCGTTGAGCCGGCAGACGGTGACTGTGTTCGCCTGAGCCATCTTCGTCAAGCCAATCGCGGGGCAAGCCCGCTCCCACGCCGCCCTGTGGCGCTTGTGGGAGATCGCCTAGCCTGGCGCGCAGGGTACAGAGTTCAAGCGTGGGAGCGGGCTTGCCCCGCGATGTCTTTCAGTCAGTGGCGATGCTTGTGTCGCTCGCGCCAGGCCCGCCACCAGGCACCGCTCAGCACGAAGCGCGGGAAGGTGATGAACTGCTCGGTGAGCAGGCGTTGCACGGCGTCCTTGCGGCCACTGAACGGCTCGGGCTGCTCGGCTTCCAGGCGGTGCCCCTGGCGTTGCAGACCCAGCCCGGCCACCAGGGCGATGATGCCCACGGCGATCTGCGACAGGTCCAGCCCGAACAGCCCCGACAGCACCAGCAGCGCGCCAAGGATGAACAGCGGCACGGCGATCAGGTGCAGCACCAGGTTGGCGGGGTGGCGATGGTTATGGTGGTAGCCGCGCCATTGCCAGGCGGGCAGGTTGGGCAGTCGCTTGCTCATGGACAGATCCTCTGGGGCCTGTCCAAAGCTTAGTGCGGCCCCCGGGCGGGGGCCAATCGAGGCTGGCTATGGTGGCCATAGCCGGCGCGGGTCACAGCTTTAGCTGGCCGATCGCCTTGTTCAGCTCGCCGGCGAGGGTCGCCAGTTCACTGCTGGTGGTGGCCGAGCCCACGGTCTGCTGCACGGTCTCCTCGGTCACGTCGCGGATACTGACCACGGCGCGGTTCATCTCCTCGGCCACCTGGCTCTGCTGCTCGGCGGCCACGGCGATCTGGGTGTTGCTTTCGCGCATCTGCGCCACGGCGCTGGTGATTTCGGCGAGGGCCTCGCCGGCTTCGCGGGCCTGCTTGACGCAATCGTCGGCCTTGTACGAGCTTTCCTGCATGAAATCCACCGCGTCGCGGGTACCGGCCTGCAGGTCGGCAACCATGGTGGTGATCTCGTCGGTGGAGGTCTGCACGCGCTTGGCCAGGTTGCGCACCTCATCGGCGACCACGGCGAAGCCGCGGCCCAGGTCGCCGGCCCGGGCCGCCTCGATGGCGGCGTTGAGGGCGAGCAGGTTGGTCTGTTCGGCGATGCTGTGGATGACCCCGACCACACCGTTGATCTTCTGGCTGTCATCGGCCAGCTGGCGGATCATCTCGGCGGTCTGCTGCACGCCGCTGGAGAGCCCGGCAATCGAGTCCTGCACGCGGCTGACCACGGCCTGGCCGCTGCCGGCCAGGGTGTCGGCGGTCTGCGACAGGTCGCGGGTGGCGCCGGCATGCTGGGCGATGTGGTGGACGGTGGCGGTCATCTCGTTGATCGCGGTGGCCGCCTGGTCGGTCTCGCTCTGCTGGCCGATCATGCCGTGGCGCACCTCGTCCATGCTGCCGGCCAGGCGCGCGGCACCGGAGTCCAGCTGCGCGGCGGTGCGCGCCACGGTGCTGACCACGCGGTGGTAGGTGGTCTGCATGGCGTTGAACGCGCCGGCCATCTGCCCGACTTCGTCGCCGCAGGCCAGTGGCACCCGGGCCGAGAGGTCGCCGGTCTTCTCCACGTGCAGCATCACGTCCTTGAGGGTGTTGAGCTGGCTGAGCAGGAAACGGATCAACAACTGCGAGGCGCAGAGCATCGCCAGCATCAGGATCAGTACGCACACGGCGTAGTTGCTGAAGCGGTCGAAATAGACCTGGCGCAGGCTCGGCGACTGGGCGATCAACGCAAGCTGCTGATCCCCCCGGCGCAGCACCTGGGCGCCGCGCAGCGGGTTGTCGCCGAGGATCCAGGCACCGGGCAGCTCGACCCAGCCCTGGCCGTCGCGCAGGGCTTCGAGGGGTTCGCCGGCGAACTGTGGTGTCTGGCCATTGCGCCAGGTGATCAGGTTGGCCTGGGCGGGCAGGGCCTGCCCGGCGGGCCAGGCCGCCAGCAGTTCGGCCTGGGCCTGGGCTTGCGCCTGCGCACCGCTGGCGCGGGCCTGCTGCTCCAGGTACACCGCGTAGAGCACCAGCATCAGGGTGGTGACGAAGGCCACGGCATTGACGGCCCAGAACTTGTATTTGAGGGAAACGTTGCTAAGCCAGGCACCCATGGTAGGTCTTCTCTGAGTTGGCGGAAACATTATTGGCAAGGTGCCATCATTGTGCCCGCCAAGGCCAGGGGCCTTGTTGATATGCGTCAAGAAACCCCAGGCAGGCCAAAGAACGCGCGGGCGCAGGCGCTGGTGTGGGCGGCGGTGTGCGCTGCGGTTTCATGGCGGTGCAGGGCCACCTCGCGCAGCACCTCGGGCAGGAAGGCCGGCTCGTTGCGGCCGTTCTTCGGCTTGGGCCGCAGGCTGCGGGGCAGCAGGTAGGGCGCGTCGCTTTCGAGCATCAGGCGGCCCTCGGGGATGTTGCCGACCAGGGGATGCAGGTGGGTGCCGCGGCGCTCGTCGCAGATCCAGCCGGTGATGCCGATGTGCAGGTCCAGGTCGAGGTAGGCGAACAGCGCCTGGCGCTCGCCGGTGAAGCAGTGCACCACGGCGGCGGGCAACTGGTCGCGGTAGTCCTTGAGGATTGCCAGCAGGCGCTCGCTGGCCTCTCGCTCGTGGAGGAACACCGGCAGGCGCAGTTCGACCGCCAGTGCCAACTGCGCTTCCAGGGCTTTTTCCTGGGCCGGACGCGGGGAAAAGTCGCGATTGAAGTCCAGGCCGCATTCGCCCACGGCCACCACCCGTGGCTGGGCGAGCAGTTCGCGCAGCTGGCGTTCGCTGCCGCTGCTCCAGTGGCTGGCGTCGTGAGGGTGCACCCCGGCGGTGCTGAACAGGCGCTGGCCAGGTTCGTCCAGGCGCTGGCACAGTTCCAGGGCCTCGGTGCTGACGTCCAGGCTGGTGCCGGTAAGGACCATCTGTGCCACGCCGGCCTCCACGGCGCGCTCGACGATGGCGGCCTGCTGGTCGTGGAAACTGCTGTTGGTCAGGTTGACGCCGATATCGATCAGTTGCATGGTGCTACCTCGTGCCGCGGGGCGGCCAGCATAGCAAAAACCGGGATATCGAGAAAAAACCAAGAACTTCAAACGTTTGCCGTGGTCTGTTGCGGTCATTTATCACGGATCGATCACAGCACATGGTGCCCGCCAACCGCTCTCGGACCCTTATCCCCATGTTGCGAACCTTTTTGACTTGCCTGTTGCTGTCCGGGCCGCTGGCCGCCGTGCCGGCCGCTGCCGGCGAAGCCGGGCCGCAACAGCATGTGCCGGCCAGCCAGGCGCGTGACCTGGCGCAGATCCGTTCGAGCAAGGTGCTGCGGGTGCTGGTCAACCAGAGCCGCAACAGCTCCGGCGAGGTCAAGGGTGAGCCGGTAGGGGTCGAGTACTACCGCTTGCGCGCCCTGGAGCATGCCCTCAATGCCCGGGTCGCCGACGGCCAGGAAATCACCCTGAAGATCATCCCCCGCGCCAAGGAGCAGCTGCTTGCGGCATTGCAGCGCGGCGAGGGCGATCTTGCCGCCCCCGGCGAGCTGCTCGACCCGAGCGTGGTGCGCGGAGTTGGCGTCAGTGCCCCGGTGGTCGACCAGGTGCCGCTGCAACTGGTCGGGCGCAAGGGCGAGCGCGGCTACAGCCGCCCCGAGCAGTTGTCCGGGCGCACCGTCGCCCTGACCACCGCCAGTGCCGCGGGCGCGGCGATCCAGGCGATCAACCAGCAGCTGGCCCTGCGCAAGCGGGCACCGATCAAGGTGGAATGGGTCGACCCGACGCTGGCGGTGGAGGATGTGCTGGAGATGGTCCAGGCCGGCATCTACCCGTTGACCGTGGTGGAGCGGCCGATCGCCCAGCGCTGGGCGCGGGTGATGCCGCGCCTGCGGGTGGACAGCAAGCTGCAGCTGGCCCCGCCCCAGGCCATGCGCTGGTATGTGCGCCAGGACGCGCCGATGCTGCAGGCGGCGGTGGATCGCTTTCTCGCCACCTACCGCGCGCCGGACAACCAGGACGCGGCCTTCGAACGCATCTACCGGCGCCAGTACCGGGTGCACAACCCGCTGGCTCGACAGGATCGCCAGCGCCTGGAGTCGGTGCGCCCGGTGCTGCAGAAGCACGGTGGCGATCAGCAGTTCGACTGGCTGAATCTGGCCGCCCTGGCGTTCAAGGAGTCGACCCTCGACCCCAAGGCACGCGGCACCGGTGGCGCCCACGGGCTGATGCAGATCACCCCGTCGGCGGCCCAGCGGGTGGGGGTGAGCAACACCGCCACGGTGGACGGCAATGTCCAGGCCAGCGCCCGTTATTTGGCACTGATCCGCCGCAAGTTCTTCGCCAGCCCGCAGCTCAACGAGCGCGAGCGCATGGCCTTCATCCTGGCCGCCTACAACCTCGGGCCGGAGCGGGTCCAGGCCATGCGTGCCGAAGCACGGCGGCGTGGGCTCAATGGCAACCAGTGGTTCTTCCAGACCGAGCGCATCGCCATGGAGCAGGTGGGCATGGGGCCGGTGAACTTCGTCAACAGCGTCAACAAGTACTTCCTCGCGTTCAACCGAGAGCGGGCTTCCCTGGAGCGTGTGGCGAAGCGCTAGATAAATCTAATTACTCGATAGAATTTACGCGATTATTGCGATTTTCTTATTCGATGATTTGATTAAGATGGCGCTCATCCAACACACACCTGCTCAAACAAGGAAGCAAACATGAATCACTCCCTCAATGCCCTGTTCACCACCCGCGCCGGTTATGGCCTGAGCGTCGTGCGTATCCTGGTCGGCATCATCTTCATGGCCCATGGCGCGCAGAAACTGTTCGGCCTGTTCGGTGGCTACGGCCTGGAAGGCACCGGCCAGTGGATGGAAAGCATCGGCCTGGCCCCAGGCTACCTGATGGCCCTGCTGTCCGGCAGCGCCGAGTTCTTCGGCGGCCTGGCCCTGGTGGTCGGCCTGCTGGCCCGCCCGGCGGCGCTGGCACTGAGCGTGACCCTGGTGGTGGCGATCTTCTCGGTGCATATCGGCAACGGGCTGTTCATG
Organism: Pseudomonas sp. RtIB026; assembly: GCF_016861355.2. Classification (NCBI taxonomy): domain Bacteria; kingdom Pseudomonadati; phylum Pseudomonadota; class Gammaproteobacteria; order Pseudomonadales; family Pseudomonadaceae; genus Pseudomonas; species Pseudomonas sp. RtIB026. The sequence continues at coordinate 2,709,520 of NZ_AP023348.2, forward strand.
TCCAACAACGGCTACGAGTTCGCCCTGGCGCTGATGGCCGGTACCGTGGCGGTGCTGATCGAGGGTGCCGGTCGCCTGTCGCTGGACCGCCTGATCGCACGCTGATCGTCAATCGCGGGGCCAGCCCGCTCCCACGAAGCTTGTGGGAGCGGGCTGGCCCCGCGATTGCTTTTGCACAAGCGCTTGTAACTTCATGCGTCTGCCTCTAGCATACCGATTGCGCCGATTTAAACAGCTACTTGCGGGGCGCAGGAGAGGCCCCGACGGGTCATCCGAAATACCGCTAAAGCGCTGGTTCGGTGACGCCTCCCACCGCTGCCCAGCGGGAACAGCGAGGCGGAGAGAGACTCCATGAGTTGCCCACGTACCAGTGTCTGCTTGACCCCCCTGGCCAAGAACCAGGCTTCCCGTACCCCGCGCATCCTGCTCGGCGGCCAGCATCAACCCACGCTTTTGCGCAATCTCGATGGCTTTTCCCGACGCAAGGGCCAGGCCTGTGCCTTCCTCATCCAGTTCTCCGACAGCTGTGAACAGCTCGACCAGTACGGCAACGACCGCTTCGACCTGGCTGTGATCCAGGCGCCCGCAGCAGAAGAGGCCGCCGAGGTCATCGGCCAGCTCACCCGCATTGCCCGCCAGGGGTTGATCACCCGCCGTTGAGCGGCGTGTCGCGTCCAGCCTTTTTTCGCTAAGCTCGGTCTCCCGGTGGGCGCCTGTCGCCCGCTGCGGATGCACTGAGGAGACAGTCGTTGAGCACCAACATCATCACCATTGAAGGCCATGCTGCGCTGAAGCAGGAGCTTGACCACCTGTGGCGGGTCTATCGCCCGGAAATCACCCAGAAGGTCACCTGGGCGGCATCGCTGGGCGATCGCAGCGAGAACGCCGACTACCAGTACAACAAGAAGCTGCTGCGCGAGATCGACCGCCGCGTGCGCTACCTGCGCAAGCGCCTGGAAGACGTCAAGGTGGTCGAGTACTCGCCTCAACAGGAAGGCAAGGTGTTCTTCGGTGCCTGGGTGGAGATCGAGAACGATGACGGCGAGCAGCTGCGCTTTCGCATCGTTGGCTATGACGAGATCCACGGGCGCAACGACTACATCTCCATCGACTCACCAATGGCCCGGGCCCTGCTAAAGAAGGGGGAGGGTGACGAAGTGCTGGTGCACACGCCCACGGGCGAGGCGACCTGGTATGTGAACAGCATCCGCTACAACCTCTAGCTGGCGACTCCTGTAGGAGCGGCCTTGCGCCGCGAAAGGGCTGCGAAGCGGCCCCGGGATATCAGCATCAAGGCAACGATCGCTGGGGCCGCTACGCAGCCCTTTCGCGGCGCGAGGCCGCTCCTACAGGGGGAAGCGTAAGCCTCCGAATATTCACCCCTCGCGCAACACCGCCAACGGGCTGGCATTGAGCGCGCGACGCGTGCCGATCACCCCGGCTGCGCCCACCAGCACCGCCCCGGCCAGCGGCAGCGCGAGCAGCCACGGATGCGGTGCCCAGTGCAGGTCGAAGGCGTAGCGGTACAGCGCCCAGGTGATCAGCTCGCACCCCAGTGCCGCCAGCACACCGCTGACCGCGCCGAGCAGGCCGAACTCGATGCGCCGCGCCTTGACCAGCAACGGGCGCGCCGCCCCCAGCGCCCGCAGCAGGGCACCCTGGCGGATGCGCTCGTCGAGGGTCGCCTGCAGGCCGGCAAACAGCACCGCCAGCCCCGCCGCCAGCACGAACAGCAGCACATACTCCACCGCCAGGGTGACCTGGGCGAGGATGCTGCGCAGCTGCGCCAGCAGCGCGTCGACCTGCAGCACGGTCACCGCCGGGAAGGCCCGGGACAGGGCGACGATCTCCTGGTCGTGGCCCGGCGCCAGGTAGAAGCTGGTGAGGTAGGTGGTGGGCAGGCCTTGCAGGGTGCCCGGCTGGAAGATCATGTAGAAGTTGGGCTGGAAGCTGTCCCAGTGCACGCTGCGCAGGCTGCTGACCCGGGCCTGGCGCTGCTGGCCGCCGATGTCGAAGGTCAGCAGGTCGCCCAGTTGCAGGTGCAGGCTCTGCGCCAGCTCCGCTTCCACGGAAACCCCGGGGACTTCATCACCGGCGGGCGCCTGCTGCCACCATTGGCCGGCGCTCAGGGCATTGCCCTGGGGCAGTTCGGCGGCCCAGGTCAGGCTGAGATCGCGCTGGATGGCGCGCTCGCCGGTGGACTCCTTGCTGACCAGCTGGCGCACCGGCTGCTCGTTGATATGGGTCAGGCGGCCGGGAATCACCGGGTACAGCGGTGCGGCGCTGGCGTTGATCTGGGCCAGGCGCTCGGTGAACGGCTGGCGCTCGTCGGGCAGGATGTTCAGGGCGAAATGGTTGGGCGCATCCTTGGGCAACTGCGCCTGCCAGGTGTCGAGCAGTTCCGCGCGCAGCAGGGCGACCAGGCCCATCGCCAGGAGGATCAGGCCGAAGGCCAGGGCCTGGCCGGCGGCGGCCAGCGGGTGGCGTAGCAGTTGCCCGAGCCCCAGGCGCCAGGCCAGCGGTGCGCCGCCCAGCAACCGGCGCAGGCTGCGCAGGCCGAGCAACAGCAATCCACCCAGCAGCAAGGCGGCGATCAGCCCGCCGCCGAGCAGGGCGAAGGTCAGCAGCAGGTCCAGGCTCAGGCGCCACATGATCAGACCCAGGGCGAGCAGGGCGGCGCCATACACCAGCCAGCTGCTCGGTGGCAGCGGCAGCAGGTCGCGGCGCAGCACACGCAGCGGCGGCACGCGACCAAGGGCCGCCAGCGGCGGCAGGGCGAAGCCGGCCAGGGCCACCAGCCCGGTGCCGATGCCGGCCAGCGCCGGGGTGAGTCCGCCGGGTGGCACCTGGCTGGGCAGCAAGCCTTCGAGCAGGCGGAACAGCCCCAGCTGCGCCAGCCAGCCGAGCAGGGCGCCGGCCAGCGCTGCGACGACGCCGAGCATGGCCAGTTGCAGGCTGTAGAGGCCGAGGGCCTGGTGCCGGGATAGTCCCAGGCAGCGCAACAGGGCGCTGGCGTCCAGGCGCCGCGCGGCGTAGCGGCTGGCCGACAGGGCCACGGCGACGCCAGCCAGCAGCACCGCCACCAGGCTGGCCATGTTCAGGTAGCGCTCGGCCTTGCCCAGGGCGCCGCCGATCTGCCGGTTGCCGTCGCGGGTGTCGAGCAGGCGCTGATTGGCTGCCAGGCTTTGTTCCGCTGTCTGCCGGTACTGTTGCAGGGCATCGATATCGCCGCGCCACAGGTCGCGGTAGCTGACCCGGCTGCCGGGCTGGATCACCCCCGTGGCGTCGAGGTCGGCGAGGTTCATCAGCACCCGTGGCGTCAGGCTGTAGAAATTGTTGGCGCGGTCGGGCTCGTAGGTCAGCACGCGGCTCATGCGCAGGGTCTTCATGCCCACGTCGATGCTGTCGCCGATGGCCAGGCCCAGCGCCGCGAGCAGGCGCGGCTCGACCCAGGCTTCGCCCGGCGCGGGGCCGCCACCAGGTGTTTCCTCTGCGTAGGGCGCCGCCGCGCTGCGCAACTGGCCGCGCAGGGGGTAGGCGGGGTCGGCGGCCTTGATGCTGGACAGCTGGATGCCGTTGTCGGCGCCGACCACGCTGGTGAATTCCACCACCCGCGCATGGCTCAGGCCCAGCGCCGTGCCATCGGCGATCTGCTGCGCGCTGGGCGGGGCGCTGCCCTGCAGGACCAGGTCGGCGCCGAGGAACTCGCTGGCGCGCAACTGCATGGCGCCGTTGAGGCGGGCGCCAAAGTAGCCGATGGCGGTACTGGCCGCCACCGCCACCAGCAAGGCGAAGAACAGCACGCGTACTTCGCTGGCGCGGGCATCGCGCAGCAACTGGCGCAGGGCCAGGACACACAGTCGCGGGAACGATAGGCGGGTCATCAGGGCTCCAGGGGCGCCACCAGGCGACCGGCATCCAGACGGATCAGGCGACGGCAGCGCTTGGCCAGGCGCTCGTCGTGGGTCACCAGCACCAGGGTGGTGCCGCGCTCCTGGTTCAGCTCGAACAACAGGTCGCTGATGCGCTCGCCGGTGTGGCTGTCGAGGTTGCCGGTGGGCTCGTCGGCGAACAGCACCGCCGGCTGCGCGGCGAAGGCGCGGGCGATTGCCACCCGCTGCTGCTCGCCGCCGGAGAGCTGGCGCGGGGTATGGCTCAAGCGCTTGCCCAGGCCGACCCGCTCGAGCAGGTCGCGGGCGTGTTCGCGGGCATCGCGCCGACCGTCCAGCTCCAGCGGCAGCATGACGTTCTCCAGGGCGTTGAGGCTGTCGAGCAACTGGAACGACTGGAACACGAAGCCCACGTGCTCGGCGCGCACCCGGGCACGCTGGTCCTCGTCGAGGAGGCCGAGGTCGTGGCCGGCGAGGATCACCTTGCCGGCGCTGGGCCGGTCGAGCCCGGCGAGCAGCCCCAGCAGCGTGGACTTGCCGGAGCCGGAGGCGCCGACGATGGCCAGGCTGTCGCCCTGGGCGAGGTCGAGGGAGAGGGCGTGGAGGATGGTCAGGTCGCCTTCCGCGCTGGGGACCACTTTGCTAAGGTTCTGCGCAACGAGAATGCTGGGGCCCATGGAGAATCCGATGCGAATGTGGTGGTTGAGTGCCGGCCTGGCCCTGTGTTGCCTGGCCCAGGGCGCGGCGGCGGGAACGCTGCTGGTTGTCGGCGATAGTATCAGCGCCGGTTTTGGCCTGGATACCCGCCAGGGGTGGGTCAACCTGCTGCAACAGCAGTTGAAGAAAGAGGGGTTCGACGACCAGGTGGTCAATGCCTCGATCAGTGGCGACACCAGCGCAGGTGGCCAGGCGCGGCTGCCGGCGCTGCTTGCGGCGCACAAGCCGGACCTGGTGGTGCTGGAGCTGGGAGGCAACGATGGCCTGCGCGGCCAGCCGCCGCAACAATTGCAACAGAATCTTGCCGCGATGATCGATCAGTCTCGCCAGGCCGGTGCCAAGGTGGTGCTGCTGGGCATGCGCCTGCCGCCGAACTATGGCGTGCGCTACACCACGGCATTCGCCCAGGTCTATGAACAGCTGGCCGCCGATAAAAAGGTGCCGCTGGTGCCGTTCTTCCTCGAAGGCGTGGGTGGGGTGCCGGAGCTGATGCAGGCCGATGGCATCCACCCGGCTGCGACCGCCCAGCAGCGCCTGCTGGAAAATGCCTGGCCGGCGATAAAACCCTTGCTGTGACGCTTTTATCGGGGGCCGCTTTCGGCTAATGTTGCGCCCCCCGTTTCGAGTGCCCCCGATGCCGCGCCCCGCCTGGTCCCTGTACGCCTATCAACTGATCGAGCCCGATGAGCAGCTCGACCTGTTTGCCTGCCAGGAAGTGCGCATCCACCTGGCCGCCCGCCAGCTCGAGCTGGGCGTGCCGGTCGACCGTACCTTGTGCGGTGGCCTGCTCCCGGCGCAGCCGCGCTGGTCGGGTGTGGAGCGGGCGATCTACCGCGACGAGCGCCTGTGCCCGCTGTGCCGGGCGATCCTCGATGCCCAGCGGCGCGGCATGCGCCCGGTGTGGCCGGAACTCTGAGCGCCTTTCATCATCTGAAACGCTTGCGCCTCCCGCTCGTTTGGGCGCGGGTGTACAATCGTTGTCTTGACTGATCTTTCGAAGGATTTCCCGGATGTTGCCGCGCTTTCCCGCCGTCACCCGTAGCCTGACCCTGGCCGCCCTGCTGGCGACAGGCCCCGCTGTTGCGCTGGAACTGCCGTTGCCAGCTCCCGGTGAAGACGTCGTCGGCCAGGTCCATACCATCAAGGCCAAGTACGAGGACACCTTCGCCGACATCGGCACCGCCAACGACCTCGGCTACCTCGAGATGATAGCCGCCAACCCGGGCGTCGACCCCTGGCTGCCGGGCGCCGGTACCGAAATCGTCCTGCCGACCCGCTACATCCTGCCGCCGGGCCCGCGTGAAGGCATCGTCATCAACCTGGCCGAATATCGCCTGTACTACTACCCGAAAGGGCAGAACGTGGTGCACACCTTCCCGCTGGGCATTGGTCGCGAGGGCTGGGGTTCGCCGATCGCCAACACCAAGATCACCGCCAAGACGCCGAACCCGACCTGGACCCCGCCAGCCTCGATTCGCGCCGAGCACGCCGCCGATGGCGACATCCTGCCGACGGTGGTGCCAGCAGGGCCGGACAATCCGCTGGGGCCGTTCAAGTTCACCCTGGGTGTACCGGGCTACCTGATCCACGGCTCGAACAAGAAGTTCGGCATCGGCATGCGCACCAGTCACGGTTGCTTCCGCATGCTCAACAACAATGTGCTGACCTTGTCGAAGATGGTTCCGGTGGGTACCCCGGTGCGCATCATCAACGAGCCGTACAAGTTCGGCATCAGTGCCGGCAAGGTCTATCTCGAGGCGCATACACCGCTGGACGACCACGGCAATCCGTCGGTGGTCGACAAGCACACTGCGGTCATCAATGCGTTGCTCAAGCGTGAAGACCTGGCCAACAACTTGCGCATGAACTGGGACATGGTTCGCGATGTGGTGGCGGCCGAAGACGGCATGCCGGTCGAGATCGCCGTGCCAACCAATGGTGCAAGCGCGCCGATGGTGTCGAGCATTCCGCCAGAACTGCAGTAAGCGATTGCCCGCTGGCAACTAGCGGGGCACTTTGGGGCCGCCTTGCGGCCCATCGCGGGACAAGCCCGCTCCTACAGGTACGGTAAACGCCATGCCTTTAGGCGTAGGCTTGTCCCGGGGTGGGTCGCCAGGCGGCCCCAGTTGTTTGGGCGGCATCACCTGGCTTTTTTGCAGGCAATAAAAAAGCCGACCCACAAGTGGGTCGGCTCCATAACAATCCGTGAGGATTATTACTTGCGGCTGGCTTTGTCCAGCATACGCAGAGCGCGCTCGTTGGCTTCGTCAGCGGTCTGCTGAGCCTTCTGAGCAGCTGCCAGAGCGTCGTCAGCTTTGCGGTAGGCTTCGTCTGCACGAGCCTGGGCGCGAGCTGCTGCGTCTTCGGTAGCAGTCAGGCGAGCTTCGGTTTCTTTGGATACGCTGCTGCAACCGGTAGCCAGAACTGCGGCCAGAGCCAGAGCAGAGAATTTCAGAACGTTGTTCATCGTGTTCCCCTTCAAGGACTTTCTATTAAATAGCCATCTCTCGGAAAAGAGAAACTGGCCGGCGTACATAGTACCCATTACTTGTAGTAAGTAAACTGACTGAGCGCAAGAACTGCAAAAAAAATGCTGTGGACGGCCCCGGCGACGGGGTTTGTAAACAAAGTGTGAAAATCCTGGCCAGCCTTCGCAAGCGATTGTAGTACAGGAACTTTTTTGTTGAACTAAGGGTGACTTTAACTGTCGACCGGCGTCTTAGCCCTTGAACATCCGGTTGCTGTTGCCGGGCCTCGGGCGGATGGCTGTCAGCATTTTCATTCTGCACAGCTTGAGCATTCTCGCTGGTGCCGCCTACTATTTGAGGGGGCCATCGATGCAGAACGATCCCGGTCGCGCTGCTGTCGAAGGGGCAACAGGTGGCGTAGGCTTTGTGCGAAAAGTCGCCGAGCGGCGATCAGGCAAGGCGAAAACAGGCGAGGAACGATCGGAGTCGCGCTCGACTTTACGGGTTGTAAATGAGCATTCCGAGCCTGTTTTCAACGCAGCATGATCGTCGCGCAGGCACTTTTCGCGCAAAGCCTGGAGGTTCCTCCGCCGGATAAACCATATCGGTAAGGTAAGGGTCTGCCGACAAGACCTGCGAGGAGTAGTGATGAGCGAAACGCTGACCATCCACCATGACCAGGCCGGTCATCAGTTCGAGACCACCGTGGACGGTCACCGGGCCTATCTGACGTACATGGACCTGGGCAAGCAGACGCTGGACATCTATCGCACCTTCGTCCCCAACGCCCTGCGCGGTCGCGGGATTGCCGCCGCACTCACCGAGAGGGCGCTGGAGTACGCCGAGCAGATGGGCTACACGGTGATCCCGTCGTGCTCCTACGTCGAGCGCTACATGGAGCGTCAGCAGCGGCATTCGAGCAAGGCCTGATACGGCACACATGAAAACGCCGGGCATTGCCCGGCGTTTTCGTTTGCACGTCTTTTAGCCGCGCTGGCGCTTGGGCAGTACATCCTTGAGCTTGGCATGCATGCTGCGCAGGGTCTTCTCGGTGGCCGTCCAGTCGATGCAGGCATCGGTGACGGACACGCCGTACTGCAGTTCGTCGAGGTTCTTCGGAATCGCCTGGCAGCCCCAGTTCAGGTGGCTCTCGACCATCAGGCCAATGATCGACTGGTTGCCTTCGAGGATCTGGTTGGCGACGTTCTCCATGACCAGCGGCTGCAGGGCCGGGTCCTTGTTGGAGTTGGCGTGGCTGCAGTCGACCATGATGTTGGGCTTGATCTTGGCCTTGACCAGATCCTGCTCGCACAGGGCGACGCTGACCGAGTCGTAGTTGGGCTTGCCGTTGCCGCCACGCAGCACCACATGGCCGTAGGCGTTGCCCTTGGTGGTGACGATGGACACGCCGCCTTCCTGGTTGATGCCCAGGAATCGGTGCGGCTTGGACACCGACTGCAAGGCGTTGATGGCCACGGTCAGGCCGCCATCGGTGCCGTTCTTGAAACCGACCGCCGAGGACAGGCCCGAGGCCATCTCGCGGTGGGTCTGGGATTCGGTGGTGCGGGCGCCGATGGCCGACCAGCTGATCAGGTCCTGCAGGTACTGCGGGGAGATCGGGTCGAGCGCTTCGGTGGCGGTGGGCAGGCCCTTCTCGGCCAGGTCCAGCAGCAGTTGGCGACCGATGTGCAGGCCGTCCTGGATCTTGAACGAGTCGTCCAGGTACGGGTCGTTGATCAGGCCTTTCCAGCCGACGGTGGTCCGCGGCTTCTCGAAGTACACGCGCATGACCAGGTACAGGGTGTCGGAGACTTCCTCGGCCAGCACCTTCAGGCGCTCGGCGTACTCGTGGGCGGCCTTGATGTCGTGGATCGAGCAGGGGCCGACCACCACGAACAGGCGATGATCCTTGCCGTCGAGGATGTTGCGCACCACTTCACGGCCGGCAGTCACGGTCTGCAGGGCCTTGGCGCTGAGGGGGATTTCCTTCTTGAGCTGATCGGGGGTGATCAAGGTCTCGTTGGAGGCAACGTTAAGGTCATCGATCGGTAAATCAGCCATCGTGTTACTCGTCAGGTCACGGGTGCCGGCCGCCAGCGATCCCCGTGCGGCCCAGCAGCAGATTATTCGCAGCGGGGAGGCCGAACCTTAGCGCGTTAGCGGGGGCGCGACAATGGGCTGGGGCCCGTCGATACGGGGTTTTTGCCCATCGGGTGGCGTTTGCGGGCGGTTCGATGTCGGCTGGGAGGATTTGATCGCGATGGCCGGCACGCGGGTATAGTGGCTGACCCACAACAATGACTCTCGCTCAGGAGCACGGCATGGCGTCCCTCGACCCTCGCATTGGCAATCCCCGCATCGGCATCATCGGCAGCGGCGCAATCGGTGGATTCTACGGCCTGATGCTGGCCCGCGCCGGCTTCGACGTGCACTTTCTGTTGCGCAGCGAATACCAGGCCGTGCGCGAGCAGGGGCTGCGCCTGGACAGCGCGGTGCACGGCCAGGTGCACATGCCGGTACAGGCCTACGCCTCTGCCGCCGACATGCCGCCCTGCGACTGGCTGCTGGTGGGTGCCAAGGCCACCAGCAACGCGGAACTTGCGCCCTTGATCGTGCAGGCCGCGGCCCCTGACGCCCGGGTCGTGTTGCTGCAGAACGGCCTTGGCGTCGAGGAGCAGTTGCGCCCGGCCTTGCGCCCGGACCTGCACCTGCTCGGCGGCCTGTGCTTCATCTGCGTCAATCGCGAGGGCCTCGGTGTTATCCGCCACCAGTCGCTGGGCGCGGTGAACCTGGGCTATCACAGTGGTCCTGCGCAGGACGGCGGGGCTGCCGTGGTGGAGGAGGGCGCCGGGCTGTTCCGGGCTGCGGGCATCGACTCCCAGGCCATGGCCGACCTCGACCAGGCGCGCTGGCAAAAGCTGGTGTGGAACGTGCCCTACAACGGCCTTTCGGTGTTGCTGCAGGCCAGCACCACGCCCTTGATGGGCGATGCCGACAGCCGCGCGCTGATCCAGGCGCTGATGGCCGAAGTGGTGGCGGGCGCCAAGGCCTGTGGCCGCGAGCTGCCGGCGGGCTATGCCGAGCACCTGTTCCGAATCACCGAGAAGATGCCGGACTACTGGCCGAGCATGTACCACGACCATGTCCAGCAGCGGCCGCTGGAGCTGCAGGCGATCTATGCCGAGCCCCTGGCCCGGGCCCGCGCGGCCGGTTGCGCGTTGCCGCGCATGGAGGCGTTGTACCAGGCCCTGGCGTTCATCGACCGGCGCAATCAGCAGGCCTGAAGCCCGCGGCGGCTGTGCGCCGGACGGCCAGGCGACCGCCGATGGCGCTGCTAAGCTCAAGCTTGCTCTGCCGTCGCGGCAGTCGAGGAGGTCGAATGATCCGTTCCATGCTGTTTGCCACTGACCTCGGTGTCTATGCGCCCTTCATCATGCAGCACGCCCTGGCCCTGGCGCGGACCTTCAACGCAGAGCTGTATGTGATTCATGCCGTGGAGCCCATGGGCCAGTTCGCCGAATCGTTGCTGCAGAGCTACCTCGATGAGCAGACCCTCGATGCGCTGCACAGCGAGGGCGTCAACACGGTCATGGCCAATATCGAGCAGCGGGTGCTGGAGAACTTTCGCGACGAGATGACCGAGCCGGCCGACCTGGCATTGATCCGCGCGGTGCGGGTGCGCCAGGGCGATCCGGCCCAGGTGATCCTCGAGCAGGCCCAGCGGTTGTCGGTCGACCTGCTGATCTTCGGCAGCCACAGCGCCGGCGCGGGGGTGGATGTGCCGATCGGCCGCACGGCGGTGCGGCTGCTGCAACTGTCACCGGTGCCGGTGTACATGGTGCCGTTGGCTCACCATCTTGGACGTAGGAAATCGTGAACCTAGCGGTAGGACTTTTTCCAGCGAACGTAACAAAATAGTTCTAGATTTATTTCTCAAGCCACTAATATAGTTATAACTCGTCGCTGCCGGCGCGCCGGTGACCTACCGCCTTTGAGGGATATCTATGAAGCTTCAGCAACTGCGCTACATCTGGGAAGTGGCGCACCATGACCTCAACGTTTCCGCGACGGCGCAGAGCCTGTACACCTCCCAACCGGGTATCAGCAAGCAGATTCGCCTGCTCGAGGACGAGCTGGGCGTCGAGGTCTTCGCCCGCAGCGGCAAGCACCTGACCCGCGTCACCCCGGCGGGCGAGCGCATCATCAATACCGCCGGCGAGATCCTGCGCAAGGTCGAAAGCATCAAGCAGATCGCCCAGGAATTCTCCAACGAGAAGAAGGGCACCCTGTCGATCGCCACCACCCACACCCAGGCGCGCTACGCGCTGCCGCCGGTGATCAGCAACTTCATCAAGCAGTACCCGGAAGTCGCCCTGCACATGCACCAGGGTTCGCCGATGCAGATCGCCGAGATGGCGGCCGACGGTACCGTCGACTTCGCCATCGCCACCGAGGCACTGGAGCTGTTCGGCGACCTGATCATGATGCCGTGCTACAAGTGGAACCGCTGCGTGGTGGTGCCCCAGGGCCACCCGTTGACCAAGCTGCCGAAGCTGACCCTGGAAGCGGTGGCCGAGTACCCGATCGTCACCTACGTGTTCGGCTTCACCGGCCGCTCCAAGCTCGACGAAGCGTTCAATCACCGTGGCCTGACGCCGAAGGTGGTATTCACCGCCGCCGACGCCGACGTGATCAAGACCTATGTGCGCCTGGGCCTGGGCGTGGGCATCGTGGCCAAGATGGCGGTGGACCCGAAGCTCGACAGCGATTTGGTGTGCCTGGACGCCAGCGAGCTGTTCGAGGCCAGCATCACCAAGATCGGCTTCCGTCGCGGCACCTTCCTGCGCGGCTTCATGTGCGACTTCATCGAGAAGTTCGCGCCGCACCTGACCCGTGAGGTGATGGCCAAGGCGATCCAGTGCCATAACAAGCAGGAGCTCGAAGAGCTGTTCGAAGGGGTCGAGCTGCCGGTGCACTGATCTGAAATAGCTGGGGCCGCTTTGCGGCCCTTTCGCGGCACAAGGCCGCTCCTACATGGGGATCACGTTTCCCGTGTAGGAGCGGCCTTGTGCCGCGATGGGGCGCGAAGCGGCCCCTGCTGTTTCAAGCCTTGCTGATCAGGTTGCCGGCGTGCAACCCGCACTCCTTCTGCGTCGACTCTTCCCACCACCAACGCCCTTCGCGCTCGTGCTGGTTCGGCAGCACCGGCCGGGTGCAGGGCTCGCAGCCGATGCTGATGAAACCGCGCTCGTGCAGGCTGTTGTAGGGCAGCTCGAGCATGCGGATGTAGCCCCAGACTTCCTCGCTGGTCATCTGCGCCAGCGGGTTGAACTTGTACAGGGTGCGCTCCGGAGTGGAGAAGGCGCTGTCGATCTCCAGCGCCGCCACCTGGCTGCGGGTGCCGGGGCTCTGGTCGCGGCGCTGGCCGGTGGCCCAGGCGCTGACGGTGGCCAGCTTGCGGCGCAGCGGTTCGATCTTGCGGATGCCGCAGCACTCGCCGTGGCCGTCCTTGTAGAAGCTGAACAGGCCTTTTTCCTTGACCAACGGGTCGAGCTTGTCGCGATCCGGGCTGAGGATCTCGATGGGCAGGTTGTACTGCTCGCGCACCTGGTCGATGAACCGGTAGGTCTCCGGGTGCAGGCGGCCGGTGTCGAGGCTGAACACCTTGACCTGCTTGTTCAGTTTCCAGGCCATGTCCACCAGCACCACATCCTCGGCGCCGCTGAAGGAGATCCACAGGTCATCGCCAAAATGCTCGAAGGCGAGCTTGAGGATCTCCTGCGGGGACTTGCTGGCGTAGGTCGCGGCCAGGGCGGCGACGTCGAAGGGTTGGCTCATCAGGCGGTTTCCATCGGTTGAGTGGCGCTGTGCGCTCGTAGTGGTCAGATGGTAACAAAAAATGGCGGGGCAGACGTTTATCTCAAGGGTTTGTGCTGCCTGCGCGGGCCCTTTCGCGGGTAAACCCGCTCCCACAGGTGTCGAGTGATCCCGGCAGTGGCGCAGGCCTTGTGGGCGCGGGCTTGCCCGCGAAGCAGGCGCCGCCGATCACAGGGCCTGCAGCGTTTCCATCAGCACTCGCACCTTGGCGATCGACTCTTCATATTCGGCCTGCCAGTCCGAGTCGGCCACCACCGCGCCGCCACCCCAGCAACTGACCTGGCCATCCTTGACCAGCAGGCTGCGGATGGCGATGGAACTGTCCATCTCGCCGCGCACATCGACATACAGCAGCGAGCCGCAGTACAGCGCCCGGCGCGCCGGCTCCAGCTCGTCGATGATCTGCATGGCGCGGATCTTCGGGGCGCCGGTGATCGAGCCGCCGGGGAAGCTGCCGCCGATCAGGTCCAGGGCGTCCTTGTCGGCGGCCAGGCGGCCGACCACGCTGCTGACCAGGTGATGAACGTTGGGGTAGCTCTCCAGGCTGAACAGCTCCGGCACCTTCACCGAGCCGGTCTGGCAGGTACGGCCGATGTCGTTGCGCAGCAGGTCGACGATCATCAGGTTTTCCGAGCGGTCCTTGGGGCTGGCCAGCAGCTCGGCGGCGTTGCGCGCGTCCTCGGCCGGGTCGGCGGCGCGTGGGCGGGTGCCTTTGATCGGGCGGGTCTCGACCGCGCCCTGGCTGACGCGGATGAAGCGTTCGGGGGAGAAACTCAGCAGCGCCGTGCCTTCATCCAGCTGCTGGTAGCCGGAAAACGGCGTCGGGCAGGCGGCGCGCAGGGCCTGGTAGGCGTGCCACGGGTCGCCCTGGCAGGGTGCGCGAAAGCGCTGGGTGAGGTTGATCTGGTAGCAGTCGCCGGCCTGGATGTAGCGCTGCACCTGGTCGAACGCCGCCCGGTATTGCTCGGGGCGAAAATCACCGGTCATCGGCGCGAGCAGGTGGAAGTCACCGCTATCGCCCAGGGTGCTGGCCTCGAACAACGTGATGAGCCGTTGCCGCTCGTCCTCGGGCAGGCTTGGGTGGAACACCAGCTGGCTGCTGCACAGCCGATGGTCGGACACCAGTGCCCAGGCATACAGCCCCAGCCGGGCGTCGGGCAGGCCAAGGTCGTCGACCGCATGCGTCGGCAGCTGCTCCAGGCGCCGGCCGAAGTCGTAGCTCAGGTAGCCGATCAGGCCGCCGGCGAACGGCAGCTCGATGCCCTCGGGCAGTTGTGCCGTCCCCAGGTCGGCCAGGGCCTGGCGCAGGCGCTGCAGGTAGTCGCGGCCGTCTTCGTCGGGGTGTGCCTGCAACTGCTGCAACGGCCAGGCGCTGAGCAGGTCGTAGCGGCCGCGTTCGGCGCCTGGGCGGGCGCTGTCGAGCAGGGTCGCGCCGGGCGCGCGGCGCAGGCGTTCGAAGTAGAAGGCAGGGTCGGGCTGGTAGGGCAGGGGGTGGAGCGTACAGGTCGGCATCAGGATGGACGGCGATGAACAAGCGAGGTGGGCGATTGTAGACCTGTGCGGGAAATGCGCCTAGCGCTGGCAGCGACATTCGCCATCTGGATCTGCGCATTCCCCCTGTAGGAGCGGCCTTGTGCCGCGAAAGGGCTGCAAGGCAGCCCCCGGGATTTCCGCGTTGATGCAGAGATTGTCGGGGCCGCTTTGCGGCCCTTTCGCGGCACAAGGCCGCTCCTACATGGAGCGCGGTTACAGTGGGTTGACGTGCCCGAACAGCCCTTGCGAGACCTTCACGCGCTGCTCGGCATCCTCGCTGCGACCTTCCTTGGCCAACATCTCCAGGTGCGCCTCGATGGCGTGGGTGCGCTGGGTCAGGCCGCAGTCGTTGGCGATCTGGATGTTCAGGCCGGGGCGGGCGTTGAGTTCGAGGATCAGCGGGCCCTTGTCCTGGTCCAGGACCATGTCCACGCCGATGTAGCCCAGGCCGCACAGCTCGTAGCAGCTGGCGGCGAGCTTCATGAAACCGTCCCAGTTCGGCAGTTGCACGCCGTCCACCGCGTTGGTGGTGTCCGGGTGCTTGCTGATGATCTTGTTCAGCCAGGTGCCGCGCAGGGTCAGGCCGGTGGCCAGGTCCACGCCCACGCCGATGGCGCCCTGGTGCAGGTTGGCCTTGCCGCCGGACTGGCGGGTCGGCAGGCGCAGCATGGCCATCACCGGGTAGCCCATCAGCACGATGATGCGGATGTCCGGCACGCCTTCGTAGCTGATGCTCTTGAAGATCTGGTCCGGGGTGACCCGGTACTCGATCAGCGCGCGGTCGCGGTGCCCGCCCAGCGAGTACAGGCCGGTGAGGATGCTGGAGATCTGGTGCTCGATTTCCTCGTGGCTGATGATCTTGCCCGAGACCGTGCGGTAGCGGTCCTCGAAGCGGTCGGCGATCACCAGGATACCGTCACCGCCGGCGCCCTGGGCCGGCTTGATGACGAAGTCGCTGCGTCCGCCGATGATCTCGTCGAGTTTCTCGATCTGCTTCTCGGTTTCGATGATGCCGTACATCTCCGGCACATGGATGCCGGCCGCCAGGGCGCGCTCCTTGGTGATGATCTTGTCGTCGACGATCGGGTACAGGTGGCGCTTGTTGTACTTCAGCACGTAGTCCGCGTTGCGCCGGTTGATACCCATGATGCCCCGGGCCTCCAGGGCTTTCCACGTCTTGATCAGGCCAAACATCAGGCGTCAGCCTTCTTCAGGAATGCCTTGAAGCGCACGAGCTCGGTCAGGCGGTAGCCGCGGTAGCGACCCATCGCCAGCATGAAGCCCACCAGGATCAGCAGCACCGCCGGGAAGGTGAAGACGAAGTACACCGCTTCCGGCACGGTCATCAGCAGGTGCGCGATAGAGGCGGCGAACAGGGTGCCGACGGCCACTTTCATGGCATGGCCGCCGCCACGCTCTTCCCAGGTGATCGACAGGCGCTCGATGGTCATGGTCAGGATCACCATCGGGAACAGTGCCACCGACAGGCCGCGCTCCAGGCCCAGCTTGTGGCTGAACAGGCTGATGGCCGCGATCAGCACCACGACGAAGGTCAGCACCACCGACAGGCGTGGCAGCATTTGCAGTTTCAGGTGTTCCAGGTACGAGCGCAACGACAGGCCCAGGGCGGTGATCACCGTGAACAGGATGATGCCGAAGCCCAGCTGGGTCTCGCGGAAGGCCAGGGCGATCAGCACCGGGGTGAAGGTACCCAGGGTCTGGATGCCGATCAGGTTGCGCAGCACCAGGATCACCAGTACGCCGATCGGGATCATCACCATGATCATGAAGGTCTGCTGGGTCTGCAGCGGCAAGCCGTACAGCGAGTATTCGAGGAAGTCGGCGTCGGTGTTCTCGTCGGTCAGCTTGGCCAGGCGGATGGCGTTCATCTCGCTGTTGTTCATGCTGAAGGTGACGTTGGCTTTCTTGCCACCATCGACGGTGATCAGGTTGTCGTCGCCGGTCCACCACAGCAGGCGGTCACTGGGCAGACCCTGCTCGCCGGTCTCCGGGTTGAAGTACAGCCAGTCGTTGCCATTGAAGCTGCGCAGCCACAGTTCGGGGCTCTGCGGGGTGTCGGCCACCAGGCGGATGGTGTGGACCTTCTCCAGTGGCACGTGGGCAATGGACAGCAGCAGGTCGATGACCTGGGCTTTTTTCATGGGCGAATTGTCGCCGGCCAGCAGCAGCTTGGCGTTGTCGTCGCTGGCATTGTTGACCCGCTTGATGGTCTCGCTGACGAAGGTCTCGACGTCGGCCGAGTGCTGGCGGATCGGTGCCATCAGCGCTTCGGCGGCGATCTTCTCAGGGCCCTCGACGGCCAGGCTGTCGCGGAAGGTCGGGCCCTTGATCTTGGCTTTTTCGTTGCTGTAGCGCTTGGTCAGCACCAAGCGGTAGTAGAGGGTCTGGTTGCCGCTGGCGCGACGGGCCGACCAGGTCACCTTGCGGTTGCCGTCGGCGCGGTTGACGCTGACCCCGTAGTTGTTGGAGATGAAGCTCTCGTTGAGGCTCACGTAGTCACGGTTCAGCGGGGGCACGAACATCTGCACCTTGACCGGATCCTTGGCGCTGGCGACGAACTCGACCTTGGCGTCGATGTTCCACAGGTCGTCGGTCTCGTCCTCGGTCACCGGGATGCCGAGGGCGAAGATCTGGTAGGCCGTGATCGCGATGCCCAGCACTACCAGGACGGTGATCAGGACTTTCAGATGGAGGGTAAGAGAGCGCATCGGAATTACTCTGCTTTGGGAGCTTCGGTGGCGCAGGCAGGTTTGCCGGCCGCGTATTTAAGGCTTGGGTCGACCAGCGCACCGAAGTGCTTGAGGGCCTCGGAACCGATCAGCAGCGGGAACTGGAAGGCGCTGCGGTCGGTGAGGTTGACCTCGATGGTGCGTCGTGTCTGGCCCATGCAGATGTCGAGTTCGATGACCGGGCGGGCAGTGTAGGCCTTGCCCGAGTCGGCATCATAGTCCCCGGCGCGGCGCTTGATCTTGCTGACGCGGGCCAGGGGGCGTTCGATGGGGTGCTTGTGCGCGGCGTCGATGGCCAGGTAGAAGCGCACCCAGCTCTCGCCGTTGCGCTTGAAACGCTTGATGTCGCGGGCGCTGAGCGAGGCGGTCTTGGCGCCGGTGTCGAGCTTGGCCGCCACTTCCAGGTCAAGGTCGCCCAGGCGGGCGTATTCGTTCAGGCCGTACACGGTCTTTTCGGCCGCGGGCGCGAGCGCCGGCAGCAGGGTCAGGCAGAGCAGCAATAAAGCGGGTTTGAGTCTCATAATCCTGGCGCGGTGCTGTGCAGGTTTCAGGGCAAGGCGACTGGCCAAGCGTCCTCATTGATCTGTCAACAACATGAAATGATGACAGACACACTATCCATGCTCCCGAAGGAGCGCGGCATTCTATCACGCCGGTGTGTTGACGCCAGCGCGCCCGCGATCTGACCGCATCAGCGCGGGGTAAGTTCGTTATTAGACGATTGTCGACAATATTCTTTTTGTCTTTGACTCCACTTCTCTATTTGGCTAGTTTTGGCGTCACTGATTTTGAAGGTGTCGACAATCATGCTGGACACAGCCCCGGCCACCACGCTGCCCCACGACGAGACCGAGACCCTCTCGGAGCACGTCTTCCGGCGCATCCAGGCCGCCATCGTCAAGGGCGAGATCGCCCCTGGCAGCAAGATCTCCGAGCCGGAGCTGGCGCGCACCTACGGCATCAGCCGCGGCCCGCTGCGCGAGGCGATTCACCGCCTGGAGGGCCAGCGCCTGCTGGTGCGCGTGCCCCATGTCGGCGCCCGGGTGGTGTCGCTCAGCCATGCCGAGCTGATCGAACTGTACGAAATCCGCGAATCCCTTGAAGGCATGGCCTGCCGACTGGCCGCCGAGCGCATGAGCCAGGCGGCCATCGACGAGCTGCGCCACGTGCTCGACACCCACGAGCGCGACGCCGCGTTCCAGGCCGGGCAGGGCTACTACCAGCAGGAAGGCGACTATGACTTCCACTACCGGATCATCCAGGGCAGCGGCAACCAGACCCTGTACAAGATGCTCTGCGGCGAGCTGTACCAGCTGGTGCGCATGTACCGCATCCAGTTCTCCAGCACGCCCAACCGTCCGCGCCAGGCCTTCGCCGAGCACCACCGCATTCTCGATGCCATCGAAGCTCGCGACGGCGAACTGGCAGAACTCCTGATGCGTCGCCACATCGGCGCATCCAAACGCAATATCGAGCGCCACTACCAAGGTGCCGACAACAATAGCCCACGAGGTGAGTCATGACAGTGAAGAACACGCCCGGCCAGCGTTTCCGTGACGCGGTCGCCGCCGAACATCCGCTGCAGGTGGTCGGGACCATCAACGCCAACCACGCCCTGCTGGCCAAGCGCGCCGGCTTCAAGGCCATCTACCTGTCCGGCGGCGGTGTCGCCGCCGGCTCCCTGGGCCTGCCGGACCTGGGCATCAGCGGCCTGGACGACGTGCTCACCGACGTACGGCGCATCACCGACGTGTGCGACCTGCCGCTGCTGGTGGATGTCGACACCGGTTTCGGCGCCTCGGCCTTCAACGTCGCCCGCACCGTCAAGTCGATGAGCAAGTTCGGCGCTGCCGCCATTCATATCGAGGACCAGGTCGGCGCCAAGCGTTGCGGCCACCGCCCGAACAAGGAGATCGTCTCGCAGCAGGAGATGGTCGACCGCATCAAGGCCGCCGTCGACGCCCGTACTGACGACAGCTTCGTGATCATGGCGCGCACCGACGCGCTGGCAGTGGAGGGCCTGAACGCCGCCCTGGACCGCGCCGCGGCCTGCGTCGAGGCCGGCGCCGACATGATCTTCCCGGAAGCCATCACCGAGCTTTCGATGTACAAGACCTTCGCCGACCGGGTAAAGGCGCCGATCCTGGCCAACATCACCGAATTCGGCGCCACGCCGCTGTACACCACCGAGGAACTGGCCTCGGTCGACGTGTCGCTGGTGCTGTACCCGCTGTCGGCCTTCCGCGCCATGAACAAGGCGGCCGAGAACGTCTACACCGCGCTGCGCCGCGACGGCACCCAGAAGAACGTGATCGACACCATGCAGACCCGCATGGAGCTCTACGATGCCATCGGCTACCACGCCTTCGAGCAGAGCCTCGATGCGTTGTTCGCGCAGAAAAAAGGGTAAATGAATACCTGTGCCGGCCTCTTCGCGGGTAAACCCGCTCCCACAGGTCTCAGAGATTGCGCCAAACCTGTGGGAGCGGGTTTACCCGCGAAGAGGCCGGCACAGGCAAACCGATTAGCCAGAAAAGACTTCGATAACAAATTCAAGAAAGGAGAAACACCATGGCCGAAGCAAAAGTACTCAGTGGCGCGGGCCTGCGTGGCCAGGTGGCGGGCCAGACCGCGCTGTCGACCGTCGGCCAGGCCGGCGCCGGCCTGACCTACCGCGGCTATGACGTGCGCGACCTGGCCGCCGGCGCCGAGTTCGAGGAAGTCGCCTACCTGCTGCTGTACGGCGAGCTGCCGAGCAAGGCCGAGCTTGCCGACTACAAGCGCAAGCTCAAGGGTCTGCGCGACCTGCCGCAAGCGCTGAAGGAAGTGCTTGAGCGCATCCCGCGCGACGCCCACCCGATGGACGTGATGCGCACCGGCTGCTCGGTGCTCGGCACCCTGGAACCGGAACTGACCTTCGACGCCCAGCGCGAGAAGACCGACCGTCTGCTGGCGCTGTTCCCGGCGGTGATGTGCTACTGGTACCGCTTCACCCACCACGGCGTGCGCATCGACTGCACCAGCGACGAGGACACCCTCGGCGGCCACTTCCTGCACCTGCTGCACGGCAAGAAACCGAGCGCGCTGCACGTCAAGGTGATGAACGTCTCGCTGATCCTCTACGCCGAGCACGAGTTCAACGCCTCGACCTTCACCGCCCGGGTCTGCGCCTCGACCCTGTCCGACCTGTACTCCTGCGTGACCGCCGCCATCGGCTCGCTGCGCGGCCCGCTGCACGGCGGCGCCAACGAGGCGGCGATGGAACTGATCGAGCGCTTCCAGACCCCGCAGGAGGCCACCGCCGAGCTGCTGCGCATGCTCGAGCGCAAGGACAAGATCATGGGCTTCGGCCACGCCATCTACAAAGAGTCCGATCCGCGCAACGAGGTGATCAAGGGCTGGGCCAAGCAGCTTGCCGACGAAGTCGGTGACACCGTGCTGTACCCGGTTTCCGAAGCCATCGACAAGACCATGTGGGAACAGAAGCGCCTGTTCCCCAACGCCGATTTCTACCATGCCTCGGCGTACCACTTCATGGGCATCCCGACCAAGCTGTTCACCCCGATCTTCGTCTGCTCGCGCCTGACCGGCTGGGCCGCGCACGTGTTCGAACAGCGCGCCAACAACCGCATCATCCGCCCGAGCGCCGAGTATGTCGGCGTCGAGCAGCGCCAGTTCGTGCCGATCGAGCAGCGTTGAGCTGAAGCCGCTGGGGCTGCCTTGCAGCCCTTTCGCGGCACAAGGCCGCTCCTACAGGGGGCGGCGCAACATCTGTAGGAGCGGCCTTGTGCCGCGAAAGGGGCGCGCAGCGCCCCCCGTGGCCTGACCTGCAGTCCGCATACCGTGACCGAGCCCGATAACGATATGAACACCGCATTCCGCAAGAACCTGCCAGGCACCGCCCTGGACTACTTCGACGCCCGTGCCGCGGTCGAGGCGATCAAGCCCGGCGCCTACGACGGCTTGCCATATACCTCCCGCGTACTGGCCGAAAACCTGGTGCGTCGCTGCGATCCGGCCACCCTCGACGCATCGCTCGAGCAACTGATCGAGCGCAAGCGAGACCTCGATTTCCCCTGGTTCCCGGCCCGCGTGGTGTGCCACGACATCCTTGGCCAGACCGCCCTGGTCGACCTCGCCGGGCTGCGTGACGCCATCGCCGACAAAGGCGGCGACCCGGCCGCGGTCAATCCGGTGGTGCCGGTGCAACTGATCGTCGACCATTCGCTGGCTGTGGAATGCGGTGGCTTCGACCCGCAGGCGTTCGACAAGAACCGCGCCATCGAGGATCGCCGTAATGAAGACCGTTTCCACTTCATCAACTGGACCAAGCAGGCGTTCAAGAACGTCGACGTGATCCAGCCGGGCAACGGCATCATGCACCAGATCAACCTGGAGAAGATGTCGCCGGTGATCCACAACGATCACGGCGTGGCCTACCCGGACACCTGCGTCGGCACCGACAGCCACACCCCGCACGTGGATGCCCTGGGTGTGATCGCCATCGGCGTCGGCGGCCTGGAGGCCGAGAACGTGATGCTCGGCCGCGCCTCGTGGATGCGCCTGCCGGAGATCGTCGGCGTCGAGTTGACCGGTCGCCTGGCGCCGAACATCACCGCTACCGACCTGGTGCTGGCGCTCACCGAGTTCCTGCGCAAGCAGAAGGTGGTCGGCGCATACCTGGAGTTCCACGGTGCCGGCGCCAGCGCGCTGACCCTGGGCGACCGCGCCACCATCTCCAACATGGCCCCGGAATACGGCGCCACTGCGGCGATGTTCGCCATCGACCAGCAGACCATCGACTACCTCAAGCTCACCGGCCGCGATGACCAGCAGGTGCAGCTGGTGGAGACCTACGCCAAGGCCACCGGCCTGTGGGCCGACAGCCTGGCCAAGGCCGAGTACGAGCGTACCCTGAGCTTCGACCTGTCGAGCGTGGTGCGCAACATGGCCGGCCCGTCCAACCCGCACGCCCGGGTGGCCACCAGCGACCTGGCGGCCAAGGGCATCGCCGGCCAGTGGGAAGAAGTGCCGGGGCAGATGCCGGATGGCGCGGTGATCATCGCCGCCATCACCAGCTGCACCAACACCAGCAACCCGCGCAACGTGATCGCCGCCGGCCTGCTGGCGCGCAACGCCAACAAGCTCGGACTGGTCCGCAAGCCATGGGTCAAGTCGTCGCTGGCGCCGGGCTCCAAGGCCGTGCAGCTGTACCTCAAGGAAGCAGGGCTGGAGCAGGAACTGGAGCAACTGGGCTTTGGTATCGTCGCCTTCGCCTGCACCACCTGCAACGGCATGTCCGGCGCGCTGGACCCGGTGATCCAGCAGGAGATCATCGACCGCGACCTGTACGCCACCGCCGTGCTGTCGGGCAACCGCAACTTCGACGGGCGCATCCACCCGTACGCCAAGCAGGCGTTCCTGGCTTCGCCGCCGTTGGTGGTGGCCTATGCCATCGCCGGCACCATCCGCTTCGATATCGAGAAGGATGTGCTGGGCGTGGTCGACGGCAAGGAGATTCGTCTGAAGGATATCTGGCCGAGCGATGAAGAGATCGACGCCGTGGTGCGCGCCTCGGTCAAGCCCGAGCAGTTCCGCCAGGTGTACATCCCGATGTTCACCATCGAGGAGGACAAGGGGCCGAAGGTCGCGCCGCTGTACGACTGGCGCCCGATGAGCACCTACATTCGCCGCCCGCCTTACTGGGAAGGCGCCCTGGCCGGTGAGCGCACCTTGCGCGGCATGCGCCCGCTGGCGGTGCTGCCGGACAACATCACCACCGATCACCTGTCGCCGTCCAACGCCATCATGCTCGACAGCGCCGCGGGTGAGTACCTGGCGAAGATGGGCCTGCCAGAGGAGGACTTCAACTCCTATGCCACCCACCGCGGTGACCACCTGACCGCCCAGCGTGCCACTTTCGCCAACCCCAAGCTGTTCAACGAGATGGTGCGCAAGGACGACGGCAGTGTGAAGCAGGGTTCGCTGGCACGTATCGAGCCGGAAGGCAAGGTGACCCGCATGTGGGAGGCCATCGAGACCTACATGCAGCGCAAGCAGCCGCTGATCATCGTTGCCGGTGCCGACTACGGCCAGGGCTCGTCCCGTGACTGGGCGGCCAAGGGCGTGCGCCTGGCTGGTGTCGAGGCCATCGTCGCCGAAGGCTTCGAGCGTATCCACCGCACCAACCTGGTGGGCATGGGCGTGCTGCCGCTGGAGTTCAAGCCGGGCACCGACCGCAAGACCCTGGGCCTGGATGGCAGCGAGACGTACGACGTGCTCGGCGAGCGCACGCCGCGGGCGACGCTGACCCTGGTGGTGACGCGACGCAACGGCGAGCGTGTCGAGGTGCCGGTGACCTGCCGCCTGGATACCGCCGAAGAGGTGTCGATCTACGAGGCGGGTGGCGTGTTGCAGCGCTTTGCCCAGGACTTCCTGGAAGGCGCGGCCTGAGTGAGCGGGGCCGCGTTGCGGTCCTTTCGCGGCACAAGGCCGCTCCTACAGAGAGACGCGCTCGCCTGTAGGAGCGGCCTTGTGCCGCGAAAGGGCTGCAACGCAGCCCCAGGGATGTTCGCCGAAACGAAAAGATCAGGAAGCACGACAATGGCCCACGTACCCCAAGTAAAAATCCCCGCCACTTACCTCCGTGGCGGCACCAGCAAAGGCGTGTTCTTCCGCCTCCAGGACCTGCCCGAGCAGGCGCAGATTCCTGGCCCGGCCCGCGACGCCCTGCTGCTGCGGGTGATCGGCAGCCCCGACCCGTACGGCAAGCAGATCGACGGCATGGGCGGCGCCACCTCCAGCACCAGCAAGACAGTGATCCTGTCTAAGAGCATCAAGCCCGACCACGACGTCGACTACCTGTTCGGCCAGGTCTCGATCGACAAAGCCTTCGTCGACTGGAGCGGCAACTGCGGCAACCTGTCCGCCGCGGTCGGCTCGTTCGCCATCAGCAGCGGGCTGGTCGATGCCGCGCGCATTCCGCGCAATGGCATCGCCACCGTGCGGATCTGGCAGGCCAACATCGGCAAGACGATCATCGCCCATGTGCCGATCACCGAAGGCGAGGTGCAGGAAACCGGCGATTTCGAGCTCGACGGCGTGACCTTCCCGGCCGCCGAGGTGCAGCTGGAATTCCTCGACCCGGCCGCCGACGAGGACGGTGACGGCGGGGCGATGTTCCCCACCGGCAACCTGGTCGACGACCTCGAGGTGCCGGGTGTCGGCACCTTCAAGGCGACCCTGATCAATGCCGGCATCCCGACCATCTTCGTCAATGCCGCCGATATCGGCTATACCGGTACCGAGCTGCAGGACGCCATCAATGGCGATGCTGCGGCATTGCAGCGTTTCGAGACCATCCGTGCCCATGGCGCGGTGCGCATGGGGCTGATCGAGCACATCGACCAGGCCGCCGGACGCCAGCACACGCCGAAGGTGGCGTTCGTCGCAGCGCCGACCGGCTATACCTCCTCCAGTGGCAAGGTTGTTGCCGCCGAGGATGTCGACCTGCTGGTGCGTGCGCTGTCGATGGGCAAGCTGCACCACGCGATGATGGGTACTGCGGCGGTCGCGATTGGCACTGCCGCAGCGATCCCGGGGACGCTGGTCAACCTTGCCGCCGGTGGCGGAGAACGAAGTGCCGTGCGTTTCGGCCATCCGTCCGGAACGCTGCGGGTCGGGGCCGAGGCGCGTCAGGTGGACGGGCAGTGGACCGTGACCAAGGCAATCATGAGCCGAAGTGCTCGGGTGCTGATGGAGGGCTGGGTGCGCGTGCCTGGCGATAGTTTCTAAGGCATCAGTGGCGTTCGGCTTTCGTTGGTTGGGGCCGCTTTGCGGCCCTTTCGCGGCACAAGGCCGCTCCTACAGAGGATTGCACTCTCCCTGTAGGAGCGGCCTTGTGCCGCGAAAGGGCTGCAGAGCAGCCCCGGCAATCCAGAAGGGAGCTGTATATGAGCGCAAACGTAGACCTCAACACCCGCCCCGACTACGACCAGGTCCTGCAGACCCTCGCCGACTACGTGCTCGGCTATCGCGTCGACTCGTCCGAAGCCCTGAACACCGCCCGCCATTGCCTGATGGACACCCTGGGCTGCGGCCTGCTGGCCCTGCGCTTCCCCGAATGCACCAAGCACCTCGGCCCGCTGGTCGAGGGCACCCTCGTTCCCCATGGCGCCCGCGTACCCGGCACCAGCTACCGTCTCGACCCGGTCAAGGCCGCCTGGGATATCGGCTGCATCGTCCGCTGGCTGGACTACAACGACACCTGGCTGGCGGCGGAGTGGGGCCATCCCTCGGACAACCTCGGCGGCATCCTGGCGGTCACCGACCACCTGTCGCAGAAGCGCGTGGCCATCGGCGAGGCGCCCCTGGTCATGCGCGAGGTGCTCGATGCCATGGTCATGGCCCACGAGATCCAGGGCGTGCTGGCGCTGGAGAACTCGTTCAACCGGGTCGGCCTGGACCATGTGCTGCTGGTCAAGGTCGCCTCCACGGCGGTCTGCGCCAGGCTAATGGGCGCCAATCGCGAGCAACTGCTGTCGGCGCTGTCCCACGCCTTCGTCGACGGCCAGGCCCTGCGCACCTACCGCCATGCGCCCAATGCCGGCTCGCGCAAGTCATGGGCGGCGGGGGATGCCTCCAGCCGCGGCGTGCGCCTGGCCGATATCGCCCTGCGCGGCGAGATGGGCGTGCCCGGCGCGCTGACCGCCAGGCAGTGGGGCTTCTACGATGTGTCGTTCAGCCACACCAACAAGGACCTGGCGCTCAAGCCCGAGCCGCTGCGTGAACTGCGCCTGCCGCAGCCGTTGGGCAGCTACGTGATGGAAAATGTGCTGTTCAAGATCAGTTTCCCCGCCGAGTTCCACGCCCAGACCGCCTGCGAAGCCGCGGTGACCCTGCATCCGCAAGTGCGCAACCGCCTGCACGAGATCGACCGGATCGTCATCACCACCCATGAGTCGGCAATCCGCATCATTTCCAAGGAGGGGCCGCTGGCCAACGCCGCAGACCGTGACCACTGCCTGCAGTACATGACCGCCGTGCCGCTGATCTTCGGCGAGCTGGTGGCCGAGCACTACGAGGATGCCTTCCATGCCGCGCACCCGAGCATCGACCGACTGCGCGAGAAGATGGTGATCGTCGAGGAGCCGCGTTTCAGCCGCGAGTACCTGGAGGCCGACAAGCGTTCCATCGCCAATGGCGTGCAGGTGTTCTTCAAGGACGGTTCGCACACCCCCCAGGTGGTGGTGGAGTACCCGATCGGGCATCGGCGGCGGCGGGAGGAGGGGATGCCGTTGCTCGAGGCCAAGTTCAGGGAGAACCTGGCGACGCGGTTTGCGCGGCAGCGTTGTGAGGCGATCCTGGATGTGTGCAAGGATCAGCAGACGCTGGAGGCCATGCCGGTGCACAGGTTCGTTGATCTGTTCGTTATCTGAGGCTGCCTGTTCCGGCCTCTTCGCGGCTAAAGCCGCTCCCACAGGTCTATCGTGATCTTGAAGAGTTCGGGTTTCCTGTGGGAGCGGCTTTGAACTGGTCAAGTAATTTTGGACACCGGTTAAGGTTCATGCCGCTGCCTTGAGCTTTTCCTCCATGGCTACTGGCGTTTCATAGCCGTTGTAGCTGTGGAGGCGCTTGAGGTTGTAGCGCATCAGATAAGCCTGGATATCCACTCGTGCCTGCGCTTCGGTCTCGTAACCCTCTGCCGGCACCCATTCTGATTTCAATGCTCCGAAGAATCGCTCCATGGCAGCGTTATCCCAGCATTGGCCTCGATGGCTCATGCTCTGGTTCAAGTTGTACTCATCGAGCGCGGCTCTGAATTTATGGCTGGTGTACTGACAGCCCTGGTCTGAATGAAACATTACGCCCGCCGGCCTACCCCGCGATTCAGCGGCCATGCGCAGGGCGTTACAAGCTAAGTTGGCATCTGCAATCATCGAGAATGCCCAACCCACTACGCGACGGGCATAGAGGTCAATCACGGCGGCTAGGTACAGCCAGCGCCTGCCAACCTGGATATAGGTCACATCGCCACACCAAACCTCATTGATCGCCGAAACCTTGAAATTGCGCTTCAGCTGATTCTCGGCGATCAACGCTTCTGCCCCTGATGACCGATAGCGGTGCGGCCTGCGCTGTTTGCACTTCAGGCCAGCTTCACGCATTAGCGCACGCACCTTGTATCGTCCTATTTCATGGCCTTCGTGCCGCAATTCCTGCGCCAGGGTTCGCGAGCCAGAAGCACTTCGCGATGCGTTGAAGTGCTTGATTACCAGCAGGCGTAGCGCATCTCTTGCCGGGTTTTCACGTCCTTGCCGTTTACGCCACGCATAGAAACTGCTGCGCTTAACCCCAAGCACGCGGCAGCAGTCGACAACAGGGTATTGCTCACTCAGCTCGTTGATCAGCGAGAACGATCTTTGGAGTCCCGAAGCAGGAGAGCACTGGCCTTTTTTAGGATTTCGATATCCCGATCCTTTTGCCGAACCAGCGCTTCGAGTTCTTCAATTCGTTGCTGCTCGGGTGTGATCGCTTTGGCTCCAGCCGGAACCTTACCGGCTCTCTCTTCACGCACCTGATCAACCCAGCGGCGAAGCGCGGTAGGGCCCAGCCCAAGGGCGGCACAGACCTCAGGAACTGACTGCCCACCGTCCAGCACCATTTCGGCAGCTTGGACTTTGTATTCTCTTGAATAAGATTTACGCACTGATTTTGCCTCCAATTGGGCGCCATCATAGCGCCCGATGAAGGTGTCCAAAATCATTAGGCCAGTTCACTTTAGCCGCGAAGAGGCCAGCAAAGCCAACACAAGCCAACAAAAAAGCCCCGGTATCGCTACCGCGGCTTTCGCTTACAACGTACTGCTCAGCTTACGCCTGAACCACCGGGATCTTGGCGTTGGCCGCCGCTTCGCGGAACTCGGCGATCTGGTCGAAGCTCAGGTAGCGGTAAACGTCGGCAGCCATGCTGTCGATGTCTTTCGCGTACTGCATGTACTCTTCGACGGTCGGCAGCTTGCCGATGATCGAAGCAACTGCAGCCAGCTCGGCCGAGGCCAGGTACACGTTGGTGGCGTCGCCCAGACGGTTCGGGAAGTTACGGGTCGAAGTGGAGACCACGGTGGAACCGGTCTGCACACGTGCCTGGTTACCCATGCACAGCGAGCAGCCTGGCATTTCCATGCGCGCGCCAGCCTTGCCGTAGATGCCGTAGTAGCCTTCTTCGGTCAGCTGGTGGGCGTCCATCTTGGTTGGCGGGGCCAGCCACAGACGGGTCGGGATACCACCCTTGACCTTGTCCAGCAGCTTGCCGGCGGCGCGGAAGTGACCGATGTTGGTCATGCACGAACCGATGAACACTTCGTCGATCTTCTCGCCCTGTACCGAGGACAGCAGGCGGGCATCGTCCGGGTCGTTCGGCGCGCAGAGCACAGGCTCTTTAACGTCGGCCAGGTCGATCTCGATGATCTCGGCGTATTCGGCATCGGCGTCGGCCGACAGCAGCTCAGGCTTGGCCAGCCAGGCTTCCATGGCCTGGGCGCGGCGCTCCAGGGTGCGGGCATCGCCGTAGCCTTCGCCGATCATCCAGCGCAGCAGGGTGATGTTGGACTGCAGGTACTCGGCGATGGCCTTCTCTGGCAGCTTGATGGTGCAACCGGCGGCGGAACGTTCGGCCGAAGCGTCGGACAGCTCGAAAGCTTGCTCGACGGTCAGGTCGTTCAGGCCTTCGATCTCCAGGATGCGGCCGGAGAAGGCGTTCTTCTTGCCTTTCTTCTCGACGGTCAGCAGGCCCTTCTGGATCGCGTAGTAAGGGATGGCATGGACCAGGTCACGCAGGGTGATGCCAGGCTGCAGCTTGCCCTTGAAGCGGACCAGGATCGACTCCGGCATGTCCAGCGGCATGACGCCGGTAGCGGCGGCGAAGGCCACGAGGCCGGAACCGGCCGGGAACGAGATGCCGATCGGGAAGCGGGTGTGCGAGTCGCCACCGGTGCCGACGGTGTCAGGCATCAGCATGCGGTTCAGCCAGCTGTGGATGATGCCGTCGCCCGGGCGCAGCGACACGCCGCCACGGGTGCGGATGAAGTCTGGCAGGGTGTGGTGGGTGGTGACGTCGATCGGCTTCGGATAGGCCGCGGTGTGGCAGAACGACTGCATCACCAGGTCGGCGGAGAAGCCCAGGCACGCCAGGTCTTTCAGCTCGTCGCGGGTCATCGGGCCCGTGGTGTCCTGGGAGCCGACGGTGGTCATCTTCGGCTCGCAGTAGGCACCTGGACGCACGCCCTGGCCTTCCGGCAGACCGCAGGCACGGCCGACCATCTTCTGCGCCAGGGTGAAGCCCTTGGTCGAAGCGGCAGGCTGCTCGGGTTTCTTGAACAGGTCGGAAGCACCCAGGCCGAGTTCGGCACGGGCTTTCTCGGTCAGGCCACGGCCAACGATCAGCGGAATACGGCCGCCGGCGCGGACTTCGTCGAGCAGTACTTCGGTCTTCAGCTCGAAGCTGGTGACCAGTTCGTCGCTGCCATGACGGCGTACTTCACCTTTGAACGGGTAGACGTCGATGACGTCGCCCATGCCCAGGTTGGTGCAGTCGAACTCGATCGGCAGGGCGCCGGCGTCTTCCATGGTGTTGTAGAAGATCGGGGCGATCTTGGTGCCGAAGCAGAAACCACCGGCGCGCTTGTTCGGAACAAACGGGATGTCGTCGCCGAAGAACCACAGCACCGAGTTGGTGGCGGACTTACGCGAGGAGCCGGTACCGACCACGTCACCGACGTAGGCAACCGGGAAGCCCTTGGCCTTGACCGCTTCGATCTGGGCCAGCGGGCCGACCGAACCTGGCTGCGAAGGCTCGATGCCGTCGCGGGCCATCTTCAGCATGGCCAGGGCGTGCAGCGGGATGTCAGGGCGCGACCAGGCATCCGGGGCAGGGGACAGGTCGTCGGTGTTGGTTTCGCCAGGCACCTTGAACACGGTCAGGGTGTACTTGTCGGCGATCGCCGGACGGCTGGTGAACCACTCGCCGGCAGCCCAGGACTCCAGCACGGCCTTGGCGTGGGCGTTGCCCGCCTTGGCTTTTTCGGCCACATCGTGGAAGGCATCGAACATCAGCAGGGTGTGCTTGAGCTGTTCGGCCGCGACGGCGCCCAGTTCGGCGTCGTCCAGCAGCGCGACCAGCGTTTCGATGTTGTAGCCGCCCTGCATGGTGCCGAGCAGCTCGGTGGCGTGCTTGCGGTCGATCAGCGGGGACTTGGTTTCACCCTTGGCGACGGCGGAGAGGAAAGCGGCCTTGACGTAGGCGGCTTCGTCGACTCCTGGCGGAACGCGGTTGGTGATCAGGTCTACGAGGAAGGCTTCTTCGCCGGCCGGCGGGTTTTTCAGCAGCTCGACCAGGCCTGCAGTTTGTTCGGCGTTCAGCGGCTGGGGCACGATACCCAGAGCGGCACGCTCTTCGATGTGTTTGCGGTAGGCTTCAAGCACAGTTATTACCCTCATCAGTGGTCCCTAAAGGGAGTCCGGGACGCTCATCCAGCATTCCATGCACCCATGCGCTCAAGACGGCTTTTTGAGCCGGCAAGCCAGGGTCGCAGAGAATCCTTACAGAAGCTGCTTTCAAAGTTTTACGCCTGTAGAACGGAAGGCTGATGAGGGGTTGGCCATGGCCATGCGCGCTTGCATGGACAGGGCCAACGCCGTTCTACCGGATGAACTGTGCTCGTGACGCTTTGAAAACAGCTTCCAACGGAC
Organism: Pseudomonas sp. RtIB026; assembly: GCF_016861355.2. Taxonomy (NCBI): domain Bacteria; kingdom Pseudomonadati; phylum Pseudomonadota; class Gammaproteobacteria; order Pseudomonadales; family Pseudomonadaceae; genus Pseudomonas; species Pseudomonas sp. RtIB026. The sequence continues at coordinate 2,740,503 of NZ_AP023348.2, forward strand.
ATTGTTGCCTTGAAAAGGCGGAGTGATTCTACGGCAAAAATAAGCCGAAAGTAAGGCGGCGAAGATGACTTTAACGGGTGACCCTGGTTAGACAAAGGGCTAACATGAACCGGTGTTCCACCGCCAAGCCGTTGTTTCTACATGTCCAACCAATCCATCAAGACCCCTTGCGTCGGCCTATGCTCCACGGTCTACGGCGACCTGGTGTGCCGCGGCTGCAAGCGCTTTCACCACGAAGTGATCCACTGGAACGGCTACGACGACGAGCAGAAGCGCGCCGTGTGGCTGCGCCTGGAGCAACTGCTGGTGCAGGTGATGATGGCCAAGCTGGAAGTGTTCGACAAAGAGCTGCTGCGCCAGCAGCTGGAGCAGCGCTCGATCCGTTTCGTGGCGCAGCAGTCGGAGTATTGCTGGGCGTATCAGCTGATCGCCCGTGGGGCGCGGATGATTCGTGATCTGGAGGCGTACGGGATGGCGCTGCTGCCGGAGTTCCGCGACTGGGACCTGCCGCAGTTGCGCGATGCCATCGACCGGGAATTCTTCCTGTTGTCGGAGGCGCATTACCAGCGCTATATCGCGCCGAGCTTTCTGCGTGATGCCCTGGATCGCGGGCAGGACTGAAGCCCTGGGGTGATCGTGCTGGCCTCTTCGCGGGTAAATCGCAGCGGCGAACCGCCGCTCCCACAGGTACGCCACAGTTTTTGAAGTCTGTGCCGAACCTGTGGGAGCGGCGGTTCGCCGCTGCGATTTACCCGCGAAAAGGCCGGTGCAGATCAGTCGCCGGTGTACTCGCACCCGCTGGTGCAGGTCTCATGGATGCGCACCTTCGACAACTCCGGCAGCAGCGGCTTGACCTGCTCCCAGATCCACTTGGCGATCACTTCACTGGTGGGGTTTTCCAGGCCGGGAATATCGTTCAGGTAGTTGTGGTCCAGTTGCTCGTAGATCGGCTTGAAGATCGCCTTGATCTCCGAGAAATCGCGGATCCAGCCGGTGTGCGGATCGAGCGGGCCGGTCAGGTGCAGGGCGACCTTGAACGAGTGGCCATGCAGGCGACCACACTTGTGGCCGGCAGGGACGTTGGGCAGGCGGTGAGCCGATTCGAAGGTAAATTCCTTAAAGATTTCCACGCTGGCATAACTCTGTGTGAATCAACGATGCGCGCAGTCTACCAGCATGCCCGCTACAAGGCTTGCAACCGATCCTGCAACCGCTCGGTGGCGATCAGTTCCAGCAGCTCGTCGCCCAGGCGCCGGCTTTCGGCCATGGCCTGGTACCAGTAGCGCCTGCGGCCCGGCGCATCACCCATGAAACGCTTGAAGTCGTTGCGGTCCGGCAGCTTGCCGTAGGGCAGGGCGGCCAGGTACTGCGGCGACGGGGTCATCAGCAGCACGTTCTGCAGGCGCGTGGCGTCGCCCTTGCGCCAGGGCAGGGCCTTGTCGAACCAGCCGGGCACCACTTTGTCGGTGAAGTGCGGGTAGAGCACCAGGTCGTCGCCCTGGTAGGGCAGGTCCAGGTGATAGTCGAGCAGGCCGCCGTCGCGGTAGGTGCCGGCCCCGGCGCCGGGGATGTCGCGCACGCCTTCCATGACCATGGGGATCGAGCCCGAGGCGAGCAGGGCGTGGCGCAGGTTGGCCAGGTCCAGCAGCAGGCTGCGCGACGGGAAGTCGGTCAGGGGCTCCAACGGCGGCGCGGCGCGTTGGTCGTGGAGGATGACCCGCTCGAAATGCCGGCCCAGGCGCGCGCGCCCCAGCAGGTTGCTGGCGATCACCGATGACAGGCCCATGCCCAGGCGGCCGCGGTGGTCGTGGGCGAGTTGGCCATGGCTCTTCACCACCAGGATGTTCAGGCGGTAGTGCGGGTTGGCCAGGACCTGCCCGTCGCGGCCCTGCAGCAGGTCGTCGAGCATGCGCTGGCAGCTCTGGCTGATCGCTTTCGGCGTCACGCCCTTGGCGAAGTCCTGCTCGGTATACAGCTCGCCCAGGCGGCGGATGCCGGCGACCGGGTCGTCGAGACAGGCGCTGGCGAAGCGCCAGGCGCCGATCGAGGCGCCGATCAGCGCACGCTGGCGCGGCGCGCTGGGCAGCCACTCACCGAACAGCGCCAGGTCCAGGCCCTGGATCCCCAGCGGCTTGGGGCCGCCGGCGGCGCCCGGCAGCACACCGACATCTTCGGCCCGCAGGCCGCGCTCGCGGATCTGCCGCAGGGCACGCTGGCCGGCCTTGAAGGTCAGGGCGGGGTACTTGATGTGGATGGCGCTCATGGCGGGGTCTCGGGTGGGGCAGGCGGGCAGTATAGAGTGTATCGCTGGGCTGGACGTACACATCCCCCTGTAGGAGCGGCCTTGTGCCGCGAAAGGGCTGCAAAGCAGCCCCGGCGATCTTTGCATCAACGCTGAAATCCCGGGGCTGCTTTGCAGCCCTTTCGCGGCACAAGGCCGCTCCTACAAAGGGACAGCGTACGGGCTCATATGAGCTGCGCTATCATGCGGCCAGCTGTTTTCAGGTTGAGTTAAGGACCGGTGGTTAATCTTAACCCCGTAGACAAATTACATATCTCGCTGGAGAGAACCTCATGAAAACTTTGACTGCCCTTGTTACTGCCGCTGCCCTGACGCTTGGCGCCAGCGTTGCCCTGGCCGATGTGCCGGCTCACGAGATCAGTGGCCTGGAAAAGGCGGGTACCGTTCAGTCGCTGCAAAAAATCGCAGACATCGCCAAGGCCAAGCACCCGGGCGCCACCATCACCGATTCCGAGCTGGAAAACACCTATGGCCGCTACGTGCTGAAGGTCGAGCTGCGTGATGCGCAGAACGCCGAGTGGGACGTGGACGTCGATGCCAAGACTGGTGAAGTGCTGCGGGACGCCCGGGACAACTGATGGGCGATCTACCGCGAACGACGCGCTATCTTGCCTTCGCATTGATGACCGTCTGCTCGCTGGCCGCCGCGCGCGACCTGGATCAGGATGAAGCCCTGGCCCTTCGGCAAAAGGGCATCATCCTGCCGCTGGAGCAACTGCTCGAGTCCGCCCTGGGGCGTTACCCCGGGGCGCGGCTGCTGGAAGCGGAGCTGGAAGAGAAGCACGAGCGCTACGAGTACGAGGTCGAACTGCTGACCCCGGCCGGCGTGGTGCGCGAGATCAAGCTCGACGCCCGCACCGGCGAGTTGCTCAAAGACGAGGAAGACGACTGAATGCGCCTGCTGCTTGTCGAGGACAATGTCCCCCTGGCCGACGAACTGACCGCCGCCCTGCAACGCCAGGGCTACGCCGTGGACTGGCTGGCCGATGGCCGCGATGCGGTGTACCAGGGCCAGAGCGAACCCTACGACCTGATCATCCTCGACCTCGGCCTGCCCGGCCTGCCGGGGCTCGAGGTACTGGCGCAGTGGCGCGCGGCCGGCCTGGCCACCCCGGTGCTGATCCTTACCGCCCGCGGCTCCTGGGCCGAGCGGATCGAGGGGCTCAAGGCCGGCGCCGACGATTACCTGAGCAAGCCCTTCCACCCCGAGGAGCTGCAACTGCGTATCCAGGCCTTGCTGCGCCGGGCCAAGGGGCTGGCCAACCAGCCGAAGCTGGAAGCGGCCGGCTTGCACCTGGACGAATCGCGCCAGTGCGTGAGCCGCGAGGGTGTCGATGTCCAGCTCACCGCGGCCGAGTTCCGCCTGCTGCGCTACTTCATGCTGCACCCGGGGCAGGTGCTGTCCAAGAGCCACCTGGCCGAGCACCTGTATGACGGTGAAACCGAGCGCGACTCCAACGTGCTGGAAGTGCACGTCAACCACCTGCGGCGCAAACTCGGCCGCAGCGTGATCGAGACCCGTCGCGGCCAGGGCTACGTGTACGCCGGGAGCGCCGCGTGAAGTCGATCCAGGCGCGCCTGAGCCTGGGCCTGGTAGCGGTACTGGTGGTGGTGGGGCTGGCCCTGGCGCAGTTGACCCTGTGGCTGTTCGAGGCCGGTCTGCAGCGCTACCTGGAAGCGGGCCTGCGCAAGGAGAGCGAGAACCTGCTGGTGGCGCTGGTGCGCGGCCCGTCCGGCTTGCAACTGGACGAGCGACGGCTGTCGGCGGCCTACCAGCAGCCGTTCTCGGGCTACTACTTCCGCATCGATTTCGACCAGGGTACCTGGCGCTCGCGTTCGCTGTGGGACCTGGACATGCCCAAGCCCGGCAAGCCCGGGCTGGATGACGGCCACGAGCTGGGGCCCGAGGGCCAGCAACTGCTGGCCTATCGCGGCGATTACCGACGCCTGGGGCAGGACATCTCGATCAGCGTGGCCCAGGACTATTCGCCGGTGCGCGAGGGCTTCCGGCACATGCAGCAGATCGGCCTGGGCCTGGGCCTGGTGGCGTTGCTGCTGGTGCTGGTGCTGCAGCGCATCACCGTGACCCGCTCGCTGCGCCCGCTGGAACGGGCGCGTCAGCAGATCGCCCAGCTGCAGCAGGGCCAGCGTTCGCAACTGGACGCCGAGGTCCCCAGCGAGCTGCAACCCTTGGTGGACCAGATCAACCATCTGCTGGCCCATACCGAGGACAGCCTGCGGCGCTCGCGCAATGCCCTGGGCAACCTCGGTCATGCCTTGAAGACACCCTTGGCGGTGCTGCTCAGCCTGGCCGCCAGCGAGCGCCTGCAGGCGCTGCCCGAGGTGCGTGCGCAGATGCGCGAGCAACTGGAGCAGATACAGCAGCGCCTGGCCCGCGAGCTCAATCGCGCACGCCTGGCCGGTGACGCGCTGCCGGGCGCGCAGTTCGACTGTGATGCCGAGTTGCCAGGGCTGCTGGCGACCCTGGGCATGATCCATGGCGAAGGCCTGCTGCTTGAGCGCGATGTACCGTCCGGCCTGTTGCTGCCCTGGGACCGCGAGGACCTGCTGGAACTGCTCGGCAACCTGCTGGACAACGCCTGCAAATGGGCCGACAGCGAGGTGCGCCTGGGCATCGCGCCGACCGCCGAGGGTTACCGGCTGTGGGTGGACGACGATGGTCCGGGCATCCCTGAGGCGCAGCGCCTGCAGGTGCTCGAGCGCGGCTCGCGGCTGGACGAGCAGGTCGATGGCCATGGCCTGGGGCTGGGTATCGTGCGCGATATCGTCGAGGCCTGGGGCGGGCGCATCGCGCTGCTGGAAAGCCCACAGGGCGGGCTGCGGGTCAGTATCGAACTGCCGCGAAAAGGACGTTGATCGGCGTGCACAACCCCCTGTAGGAGCGGCCTTGTGCCGCGAAAGGGCTGCGCAGCAGCCCCGACGATTTTGCATGATGTTAGAGATCGTGGGGCCGCTACGCGCCCCTTTCGCGGCGCAAGGCCGCTCCTACAGGGGATTGCAAAACTCGGATCAACCCTGCAAAAAAATTGCAGTTCAGCCGCAGTTTTTTGAATTGGCCCGCCATTGCCCACACCCGGCACAATCCCTCCCCACGAAACCCTGCGGTTTCCATCTCTCCATGGACGGAGCCCCTTGCGCCACTGCATTGCGCAACACAGGGCCCAGGCCGGTCGCGCTGGGCTTTCTTTTTCCGCACAAGAACACGATCCGAATACCTCGATGTCTGCCTCGCGTCCCCAATCCCGCTTTCAGCGCCTGCTTCCGGCGCCCCTGAACATTCCCAAGAAAGAGTGGCTGCGCGCCGGCGTCGGCGCGCTGCTGGGCCTGTTTCTCGCCGGCTATCTGTGCAGCCTGGCCTACGGCCCATCCATCGCCCTGCACCTGCTCGGCCCGCTGGCGGCCTCGGCAGTACTGGTATTCGCCGTGCACTCCGGGCCCCTGGCCCAGCCCTGGCCGGTGCTGGGCAGCTACGCCTTGGCCGGCGTGGTGGGCTTGGCCATGCGTCACGGTTTCGGTGATGGCCTGTGGGTCGCGGCGGCGGCGCTGGGTATCGCGATCCTGGCGATGTGCCTGCTGCGCTGTCTGCACCCGCCCGGTGGCGGCGTGGCAGTGAGCGCGGTACTGGCCGATCCGGGCCTGGTGGCCATGGGCGACCACCTGCTCGAACCGGTACTGCTCAATGCGCTGGTGCTGGTGGGCGTGGCGGTGCTGTACAACCGCCTGACCGGGGTGCGTTACCCGAAGGGCGCGGTGCCGCGCAAGGACCCGCACCATACTCACGATCCCCTGCCGGGCGAGCGGGTCGGTATCCGGGGCGAAGACCTGGACCAGGCCCTGGCAGAGATCGGCGAGTTCGTCGACGTCACCCGCGACGAGCTGGAGCGCATCATCCTGGCCACCGAGCAGCATGCCTTGCAGCGCAGCCTGGGCGGTATCACCGCGCGCTCGGTGATGTCCCGCGACGTGCAGACCGCGACGCCAGCCACCACCTTGGAACAGGCCTGGAAAATGCTCGCCAGCCACCATCTGAAGACCCTGCCAGTGCTGGAGCACGGCCGCCTGGTTGGAGTCGTCAGCCTCAGCGATCTGATCGGCGCGGCAATGGTCCGTGGGCGGTTCAGCTGGCGCGGCCTGTTCCGTCGCCAGTCCGTGCGCCTGGAACAGGTAATGAGCCGCCAGGTGATCAGTGTCGACGGCGCGCAGCCCCTGGAACGCTTGCTGCCGTTGCTCAGTGAACAAGGCTTGCACTGTCTGCCGGTGCTCGACGGCGAGCGCCTGGTGGGAGTGATCACCCAGACCGACCTGATCGCCGGCCTCAAGCGACACCTGCTCAGCGCCGCCGCGCCGGGCTCAGATCACCGGGTCCCAGCGCTGTGACCAGTCGCTTTCGCCAGCGGCCACCAGCCGACGCAACACGCTGAAGGCCTGCTGCAAAGCCTCGCTGTCGCGTTCGCGGGCGTGCACCAGGAAGGTTGGGTAGGTAAATTCCGGCGCCTGGGGCACGCGCTCGAACACGCCGCTCTGCAGGTAGGCCTGCACCACCCGCGTGCGGAAATAGCCGCTGCCGCCGCGGTCGAGGATGAACTGCAGGGCCAGCGGCCCGAGGTTGAAGCTCAGGGCCGGGCGTGACAGGTCGGGCAGGGCGGCGTCGTGCTGGCGGCGGAACGCCTCGCCCCAGTCGATGTAGACATAGGGATCGGGCGCATCGACCCGACGCACGCGGATCAGCTTCTCTTCCATCAACTGCTCGACCTGCAGGCCCGGGCCATAGGTTGGCTGATAGACCAGCGCGGCGTCGAGCAGGCCCATCTCTACCTTGCGCAGCAGCGACTCGCCGTCGCTGACCTCGCTGCGGATGGCGTGGCTGGGCAGCTCCCGGTGCAGGGCGCTGACCCAGTCGAGCAGCATCGGGTTGCCCAGGCTCACTTCGGCGCCCACATGCAGCACCTGCTGGCAGCCCTGGGGCAGCGGCAGGTCGCGGCGCGCCGCTTCCCAGGTCTGCACCAGCTGGTTGGCATAGCTGACGAACGCCTCGCCGTCGCTGGTGAGGCTGGCGCCATTGCGGCTGCGCACGAACAGCTGGCAGCCCAGTTGCTGCTCCAGGCGCTGGACCCGGGCGCTGATCGCGGTCTGTGACACGAACAGGCGCTCAGCGGCGGCAACCAGGCTGCCGCAGCGGACGATTTCCAGGAAGGTGCGGGCCTGATCGATGTCCATGGGGCGCTTCTGTGGCTGAAGGGGTGCCCTATTCTAGAGGCTTTGCACCGTTGTGGGGCGCTTAACCGGGTAATTGCGCCACCAGGCTGGCGAAGGACGGGCGTGCCATCACATCGGCCCGTTGGCAGCGCAGCGCCAGTGCCTGCAACGCGTGCTCCTGCTCGGCGCACTGCTGCAGCAGTTCCTCCAGGAGGATGCCGAAGGCGCGCACCTCCAGGCGTTCGAGCGCCTGGGCCTGGGCCCCGCCATCCTGCGGATGGAACGAGGCGGCGCCGAAGTCACCCAGCAGGCACTGGCCGTCGTCGTCGAACAGGATGTTGTGGGCATAAAGGTCGCCATGGCTCAAGCCACGCTCATGCAGGTGGGCGCAGACCGAGGCGATGCCGCCGGCCAGGCGGCGCAGGGCGGGCAAGGTCAGGCGGCGGTTGTCCGGGTAGCGGTCGCGGGTGCAGCTTTCGAGGCTGGGAGGTCCGGCCAGGTTCGACCAGTGCGCGTCGATCAGTTGCATCACCAGGGCCGGCAGTTGTTGCGGGTGGTCGTCGATGCGTCCGGCCAGGCGCACCAGCTGCGGGTGGTCACCGGCGGCAATGCAGGCGCTCATTTCTGCCAGTGGCGAGCCATCGCTGGTGATCGCGCCCTTGTACAGCTTGACCGCCACCGGGGCATCCTGGCCGCGCAGGTGGGCACGGTGAATCACTCCGGAGGCGCCACGGCCGAGTTCTTCTTCAAGGTCGATGTCCTGCCAATGCAGCACCGGGCAGTGCCCGTCCGTGGCGGGGGCGATCAGGCCCGGCGGCAGCGGGTTGTCGGCATACGCCAGCCAGGCCAGGCGTGGCATGCGCAGCAACCAGTCGGGCAGGGCTTGCAGGCGGTTGCTGGCGACGCGCAGCAGCTCCAGTCGCTCGCAGCGCGCCAGGCTTTGCGGCAGGGCGCGCAGGCGATTGCCGGCGAGCATCAGTTTCTGCAGCTGAGCACAGTCGCCCAGGGCTTCGGGCAGTTGTTCCAGCGCGTTGTCGGTGAGCACCAGCGAACGCAGCGCGGGTGGCAGCGCCTGGGCGTCGACCCGGGTGATGCGGTTGCCCCTGAAACCTGCGGTCTCGAGAGACTGGCAACGGCCGATGGCGTGGGGCAGGTGGGTAAACCGGTTATTGGAGCAGAACAGCACCTTGAGCCGGGTCAGGCGGTGCAGGTCTGCGGGCAGGTCACTCAGCCTGTTGCCGGTGAGGTCGAGTACCTCGAGGCTGTCGGCCAGGTCGAAGATCTCCCGGGGGAAATCGGTCAGCTCCTGGCAGAGGTTCAGGCGGGTGATGCCGCGCAGGCGGCCGGCGCGCAGGTCGTCGAGGGTATGCATGGGACTGTTCTGTATTCGAGGCCGGGCATTGTAAACGCTCGGGTGCGGCAAATCTGCATATGGGTTGCGACTTAAGTCCGATGGCGGCGCCGTCACCCCGGTCCATACTCAAGGTTCGCCCTTCAATAACAACAAGTACCGGGTTGCGAACCAATGACCTATCAGCACAGCTACGCCCATTCCATTTCCGATCCCGCCGCCTTCTGGCTGGCCCAGGCCGAGCAGCTGGCCTGGCAGCGCAAGCCGACCCAGATCCTGCAGCAGAACACCGACGGCACCCACCGCTGGTTCGCCGACGGCCGCCTCAACAGCTGCCACCTGGCCCTCGACCACCAGATCGAGCAGGGTCGTGGCGAACAGCTGGCGCTGATCTACGATTCGCCCGTGACCGGCGTGCAGCAGACCTTCACCTACCACCAGTTGCGCGACGAGGTGGCGCGCCTGGCCGGGCTGTTGCGTTCGCTGGGCGTGGGCAAGGGTGACGGGGTGATCATCTACATGCCGATGGTGCCCCAGGCGGCCATGGCCATGCTCGCCTGCGCCCGCATCGGCGCTGTGCATTCGGTGGTGTTCGGCGGCTTTGCCGCCAACGAGCTGGCCCTGCGCATCGACGATGCCCGGCCGGCGTTGTTGCTCACGGCCTCGTGCGGGCTGGAGTTCGACCGGGTGATCGAATACAAGCCCCTGGTCGACCGCGCCCTGCAGCTGGCCCGTCATCAGCCGCGGCATGTGCTGGTGCTGCAACGCCCGCAGATGCGCGCCGAGTTGCAGGCCGGGCGCGACCTGGACTGGCAGCAGGCGCTGCTCGGCGCCGAGCCGGTAGCGCCGGTGGCGCTGGACGCGGGTGACCCGCTGTACATCATGTACACCTCCGGCACCACCGGCAAACCCAAGGGCATCGTGCGCGAGAACGGCGGCAACGCGGTCGCCCTGTGCTACGCCATGCGCCATGTCTACGGCATGCGGGCGGGCGATGTGTGGTGGGGCATTTCCGATGTGGGCTGGGTGGTCGGCCATTCGCTGATTGTCTACGGGCCGCTGATGAGCGGCTGCACCACGGTGTTCTACGAGGGCAAGCCGATCCGCACCCCGGATGCCTCGGCCTACTGGCGGGTGGTGGAGCAGTACAAGGTCAACGGCTTGTTCTGCGCGCCCACCGCCATGCGCGCGATCCGCAAGGAAGACCCGGACGGTGAGCTGATCCGCCGCCACGACCTGGGCTCGCTGCGCCAGCTGTTCCTGGCCGGGGAGAAGCTCGACTCCAGTACTCATGAATGGCTCGAGCGGGTCAGCGGCAAGGCGGTGCATGACCACTGGTGGCAGACCGAGACCGGCTGGCCGGTGACCGCGCCCTGTGTTGGCCTTGAAGGCAGCGCGGCGCGGCCGGGGTCGAGCAACCGCGCGGTGCCGGGCTACCACGTGCAAGTGCTGGACGACGACGGCAAGCCGTTGGGCCCCAACCAGCAGGGCGCCATCGTCATCACCCTGCCGTTGCCGCCGGGCTGCAGCCAGACGCTGTGGGGCGATCACGAGCGCTACCTGCAGGCCTACCTGCACAGCTATCCGGGCTATTACCACACCGGCGACGGCGGCTATCTCGACGAGGACGGCTTCGTCTACATCATGGGGCGCACCGATGACGTGATCAACGTCTCCGGGCATCGGTTGTCGACCGGTGAAATGGAGGACCTGGTGGCGCGTCATCCGGCGGTGGCCGAATGCGCGGTGATCGGCGTGCACGACGAGATCAAGGGCCAGGTGCCGTTGGCGCTGGTGGTGCTCAAGGACGGCCAGGGCATTGGCGAGGCGCAGTTGCAGGGCGAGCTGGTGGGCAGCGTGCGCGAACAGATCGGCGCGCTGGCCTGCTTCAACCGGGTGCGCCTGGTCAAGCGCCTGCCCAAGACCCGCTCGGGCAAGATCCTGCGGGCGGTGCTGCGCAAGATCGCCGATGGGCAGGACTATGTGCCGCCCTCGACACTGGATGATCCGGCGGTGCTGGCTGAAATTGAAGGCGTGCTGGCGGACCTGCCCAGGGCAGGTTGAAGTCATCGCGGGGCAAGCCCGCTCCTACAGGGGGAGTGCAATCCTCTGTAGGAGCGGCCTTGTGCCGCGAAAGGCTGCAAAGCAGCCCTGGCAACTCCAAGCCGGGCGCCCTTGAAAAGGCTGGTGCTTAGGCCCCCACCTGATGCAACTGCCCCAACCGGCTGCGGGTACGCATCAGGTCGGCAAGCGACCCGCCCAGGCTCTGTTCCAGCGGCCGCTTGCCGATCACCGTCACCTGGCGATCCTGGTCATACAGCACATCCACCAGGTTGACGAAGCGCTGCTGCGCCGCCAGCGAGCATTCGGCCAGGTCGTCCAGGCCCACGATGATCCAGTGGTCATAGCGTTCGGCCAGGGCCAGGTAGTCGATCACCGCAGTGGGTTGCTCGCAGAGGTCGTCGAAGGCAAACATTACCAGCCGTTCCTCGCAGGCCAGGGCGTGCAGCGGCCGCTTGTTGATCTCCAGCACGCATGGCGAAGTTGTCGGCAGCGCCATCGCCTGACACTGCTCCGGGGTGCCCGGCCAGACATAATGCCCCTGGGTAAACCGCTGATGCTCATGGTTGGCCGGCAGGCTGCGAAAATCCGTGTCCCCGTTCACTTCCAGCACCTGCATGCGGCTGTTGATCAGGCGGATCACCGGCAGGAAGCGCTGGTGGTACAGCGGGTTGGGCAGCAACCCCTCGGGGGCGTAGTTGGAGGTGACCAGCAGGAACACGCCACGGGCGAACAGGGCATCGAACAACCGGGTGAGCAGCATGGCGTCGCCGATGTCGTGGACGTGGAACTCGTCGAAACACAATACCCGGCAATCCCCCAGCAGTTCGTCGAGGGTCGCCTCCAGGGCATCGTCCAGCGCCCGATGGCGATGCATCCCCTGGTGCAGACGGGCGAAGAAGTCATGGAAGTGCAAGCGACGCTTGGCCGCCGTCGGCACGGCCTGGAAGAAGCCATCGAGCAGCCAGCTCTTGCCACGTCCGACCGCACCGTGCAGGTACAGGCTGCGTGCCTGGCCCGTCGCGAGCGCGGCCAACTGCGTGGCCATCGCTGCGATCACCTGTCGTTGCCCGTCACTCAGGGTGTAGCCGCGTTCGGTCGCGCGGTCCTGGAAGTAGTTCGCAAGGGTGCTGTGCGCAGGTGGCTCGTGACGCAAACGTTGGCCGAGCAGACGCAAGGGCGCGGGAATCCAGGTGGACAAGTGACAGGCTCCTCGGGGCGGATCTGGGGCAGGGCGCAGCTTGCGCGACGCCGGGCATTTTGACCAATCGAGAATCTGTCGGGCAATGATCGTGAAATGCGATAGGTCAGGCCTTGTGCTCCAGCTGTCGCTCGATCATGTACTTGATCGCCAGGCGGCGCTCCTTGAGATGGCGCAGGTCGTCGTCCTGGAAGTTGCCGGCCGAGATCGACTCGGCAGCCAGCACCTGGTTGTCGATGTCCATGTACTCGTCGAGCAGACGGTCGAGCTGCGGGTCGTGCTGGCGTCGCTGCTGGACGATCTCGCGGGGGTAGTGCAGGTCCTGGTAGAGGTCGTGGGAAACAGGCATGGCGTCCTCCTTGTGATGCGCCGATGGGGTCTATCTGGTTGGAAGGGAGGAATGCGATTGTGTTGAGGCAAGGAGGGGGAATTGCGACGAATGGTTGTCGTGGAGACTATCGCGGGGCAAGCCCGCTCCCACGCCAGAACACTTTGCCTTTGGGAAATCATTGCGCAGAGCATCGTCTGCGTGGGAGCGGGCTTGCCCCGCGAGAGGGCCGGCAGAAACCCCACAAATTCGGGCTGGTACAACTAACCTGCTGTTTTTCTGCGTTTTTTTCAAAAAAAAGCTTTCCACCTCGAAAAAAGGTTGTTAAAGTGCCGGCCATTCCCAAGCAGCAACACACGGCGCTGCAAGGGGGTTGTCAGTGAGGCAGTGAGTCAGTCACTCGCCAGATCCGATACAGGGGCGTCGCCAAGCGGTAAGGCAGCAGGTTTTGATCCTGCCATGCGTTGGTTCGAATCCAGCCGCCCCTGCCATTTTTCAAGCTATACCTTCTCCTTAAATCGCCTTTCGGCGATTTTTTCGTTTCTGCCTACCGGTTTTCCAGCAGCTCGGCCAATGCCTGGGCGAGGGCGTGTTCTTGCACCGGTTTCTGCAGCACCTGGCACCCCGGCAACTCCAGCCCTTGCAACTGCGCGTAGCCAGTGAGGAACACCACGGGCAGCCGTGGGTAGCGCTCGCGGGCCGCCAGGGCCAACTGGGCACCATTGAACTCGGGCATGGCGAAGTCGGTGAGCAGCAGGTCGATGCGCTCGTCGAGCAGCGCCATGGCCTGCTTGCCGTCATGCGCCTGTTGCACCTCATAGCCTTGGCGGCGCAGCAGGTCGCCGATCATCTCGCGCACCAGGTGGTCGTCGTCCACCAGCAGGATGCGCCGGTCCGTGCCCTGGCCGGACGGCGGACGCAGTTCATCCTGACCTGTCGTCAAGGCATCGGCGCGGGCCTTCACCGCTGGCAGGTAGACACTGACCAGGGTCCCGCGGCCCGGCGTCGTGTCGATGCGCACGCCGCCGCCGGACTGCTTGGCGAAGCCGAACACCTGGGCCAGCCCCAGGCCCGAGCCCTTGCCGATGTCCTTGGTGGTGAAGAAGGGCTCGAACGCCTTGGCCAGCACGTCCTCGCTCATGCCGCAGCCGCTGTCGCGGATGCTCAGCACCACATAGTCACCGGGCTCCGGTTCCTCCGGGCGCTGCGCACGAGTGCTGACCCGGGTGTTACGTGTGGCCAACGTCAGTTGGCCTCCCTCGGGCATCGCGTCGCGAGCGTTGATCGCCAGGTTGAGGATGATCATCTCGGTCTGGGTCGGGTCGGTCAGGGCCTGCCACAGGCCGCTGTCCAGCTCCAGGCGTACCGAGATGCTGCCGCCCAGGGTGCGGCGCAGCAGTTCCTCCAGCCCCGAGAGCGTGCGGTTGAGGTTCAGCGGCACCGGCTCCAGCCGCTGCTTGCGGGAGAACGCCAATAGCTGAGCGGTCAGCTTGGCCCCGCGCTCGCCCGCCTCGCGGATGTGCTGCAGGCGGTTGTGGGCCTTGTCCAGCAAGCCCTTGTCCAGGTCGCTCTGCAGGAAGCTGGCGCCGGTGAGAATCACCGTCAGCAGGTTGTTGAAGTCGTGCGCCACCCCGGCGGTGAGCTGGCCGACCGCTTCCAGGCGCTGCATCTGCTGCAGCGCGGCCTCGATGCGTTCACGCTCGGCAATCTGCTCGCGCAGGCGCTCGTTGGCCTCGGCCAGGTCCAGCACCGCCTCGCGCTCGCTGGAGATGTCGCGGGCGACTACGTGCAGCAGGTTGTCGTCCGGCACCACCACCCATGACAGCCAGCGTTGCTGGCCTTCGGCATGCAGGATACGGCCGACGAAGCGGGCGCTGGTGCGCCCCTGGGACAGCGCGGCCAGTTCGGTGAGCAAGCTTTCCTGGTCGGCCTCCGGCAGCAGATGCAGCAGCGAGATCTGCGCCAGGCGCTCGCGAGGGAAGCCCAGCGCCGTCTCCCAGGCCGGGTTCAACGCCACGGGAGTCAGGTCCTTGTTGAGCACTGCCAGCAGATCCTGGGACAGCTCCCAGGCGCGGTCACGCTCGCGGGTGCGGCGCTCGACCCGCTCGCCGAGCATTTCGTTGAGCTGTTCCAGCGCCTGGGTGGCCTGGCGCTGCTGGTGGATGTCCTGCAACACGCCGGAAAAACGCACGCACAGGCCGTCGACGAACTGGGTCTGGCCGGTGGACAGCAGCCAGCGTGGCTCCAGCGCGCCGGTCTGGGCGATGCGGAATTCGGCGCGGTAGTGGCCGTCGCTGTCCGCGCGCATGGCCTGCTCCACCGCGTCGCGCACGCGCGGCAGGTCGTCGGGATGGATGCCGGCGTAGAACACCTCGAGGCTCATCCGGGTGTCGCCGGGCAGCCCGAACAGCATCTTGCAGCGATCGTCCCAGACCATCTGCCCGTCCTGCGGATGGTAGTCCCAGGTGCCCATGCCGGCGGCGTCGATGGCGATGCGCGCGCGGGCCTCGGCCTGGGCCAGGGCCTCTTCGGCGCGGCGCCGGCGCTGGCGTTCCTGTACCTCGGTCAGCGCCCGGCGCACCGCCTTGGGCAGCAGCGGCAGGTTCTTCTTCAGTACATAGTCGGTGGCGCCGAGGCGGATCATCTCCACCGCGTGCTCCTCGCCGTAGATGCCCGAGAGGAAGATGAACGGAACGTGCGGGGCCAGGCGCTGCGCGGTGGCCAGCACGTCGGCGCCGGAGGAGCCCGGTAGCACGCAGTCGCACAGGATCAAATCGTAGGAGGCTTCGCGCAGGGCATGCTCGGCACCGACATGGTCGAACACCAGCCGCGATTGCACCTGCAACCCGCTGCGCTCCAGGCGCACCAGGATCAGCTCGGCATCCATGGCGCTGTCTTCGACCATCAACAGCTTCAGCGGGGTGTGCTGCATCGTGCTCGCCTCAATTGCTGCCGCGTCGGTTCAGGCGCAACGAACCGGGTGGTGGTTCGTTGAGCACCGCCCAGAACATGCCGAGGTCGGAGATCGCGGTGACGAACTCCTTGAACTCCACCGGCTTGACCACGTAGGCGTTGACCCCCAGCTCATAGGCCCGGCGCAGGTCAGGGCCTTCCCGCGAGGAGGTCAGCATGACGATGGGGATGCTGCGCAACTCGGCGGTGTCGCGCACCACCTTGAGTACTTCCAGGCCATCGACCTTGGGCAGCTTGAGGTCGAGCAGCATCACCGCCGGGTTGCCATCATCGCGTTCGGCATAGGCGTTGCGTCGCAACAGGTAGTCCAGCGCGTCGGCGCCATCGCGCACGACGATGACCTCGTTGGCCAGTTGGCTGCGCTCCAGGGCGAGAAGGGTCAGTTCGAGGTCTCGGGGATTATCTTCGACCAGCAGGATGGGTTTGAGCATGATGTCCGGCCTCAGGCAGACGTGGGGTGGAGGGGTAGGGTGAAGTGGAAACTGGCGCCCTGGTCGATGTGTCCCTCGGCCCAGACCCGGCCATCGTGGCGCTCGATGATCCGCCGTACGCTGGCCAGGCCGATGCCGGTGCCCTCGAATTCTTCCATGCGGTGCAGGCGCTGGAACACCCCGAACAGCTTGTCGGCGTAGGCCATGTCAAAGCCTACGCCATTGTCGCGCACATGGAACTCGATCTCGTGCCGGTGGCGCACGGCACCGATCTCGATGCGCGCCGGGTCGCGGCCACGGGTGTACTTGATGGCGTTGGCGATCAGGTTGTGCAAGACCATGTTGATGAAGGCCGGGTCGGCGATCACCTTGGGCAGCTCGGCGATTTCCCAGACGATGGCGCGGCCGGCGTAGTCCGGGGCCATCTCGGCGCGAATGGCATCGATCAGGGTGTTGAGGTCGACATCGGACAGGCGCAGCGCCGAGCGACCCATCTGCGAGAAGTTCAGCAGGTTGTCCACCAGGGTGCCGGCGAACTGCGCGGCATCCTCGATATGGCCGAGGAAGCGCTTGCCGCGTTCGGACAGCTGCGCGCCCTCGGTCTCGCCGAGCAGCTCGCTGTAGCCGGCGATGTGCCGCAACGGCGCGCGCAGGTCATGGGACACACTGTAGGAGAACGCTTCGAGTTCCTTGTTCGAGCGTCTCAGCTCGCCGGCCAGCTGCGCCATTTCCTCGGCCTTGCGCAGGACGATGCCGAGCACCGCGCCGCGCAGCTCCTGCACGCCTTCGATGATCAGCGGATCCCAGGGCGCGCTGAAGCCGCGCACTTCCTCCTGCCAGCGTTCGAAGCTGTGCCGCGGGTTGAGGTTGCCTTGGGGGGCCACGGTCTTCTCCGGGCGGCCGGCCCAGTTCACCGTATGGGCCTGCTCGGGGCGGAACCACAGCAGATAATGCGAATGGATCTGCGAGATCGCCACCGCCAGCACGCCGGCGGCATGCCGGGCCAGTTCCGGTAGCTCATCGATATCGCGCCGCACGTTGTCGGTATGGAACACCGCGTCGCCGCCGCGCCACGCCAGCCAGTGCGCCAGGGCGTTGACCTGCGCCGCCGGCGGCGTTGCGCCGATCAGGTCGCAGCGTTCGGCGCTGATGATCGCCGCACCGGTGGCCCCGGCGAACTGCAGCATCACCTCGGGCAGGGCCAGCAGGCCGTCACTGACGCTGTCGTGATCGGCCATCGCGGCGAGCATGCGCACGATGCGCTGGCGCAGGTCGAGGAGCTGGCGGGTGCTGTCGTGCGACTCGATGGCCTCGATCTGCAGCGACAGCACGTTGGCCAGCAGCTCGCAGGCGGTGCGGGTCTTGAAGTCCACCGGGCGCGGTTGCTCGTGGTGGCAGGAGACCAGCCCCCAGAGCCGGTCGTTGACCACGATGGACAGCGACATCGAGGCCAGGGTGCCCATGTTGCGCATGTACTGCAGGTGCACTGGCGAGACGCTGCGCAGCGCGGCGAAGCTCATGTCCAGGGCCTTGCCGGTGCGCGGGTTGGCGGCCGGCACCAGCGGCGAGGGCTGGTAGTTGGCGTCCTCGATCACCCGGATACGGTTGATCCGGTACAGCTCGCGGGCCTGGCGCGGTATGTCCGAGGCCGGGAAGCACAGCCCCAGGTAGCTGGGGTAGCCAGGGTCGGCGTCCTCGGCCAGGACCGTGCCGGTGCCCTCGCTGTCGAAGCGGTAGGCCTTGACCCGGCCGAAGCCGGTGATGCGCTTGATCTGCCGCACCGACTGCTGCAACAGCTCGTCGATCCGGGTGGCCTGGTGCAGGGTGCTGACGAAGGCGCGGACCAGGGGGTAGTAGTCGTCCTTGCCGGTGTTGCCCGGCGGGTTGCGCAGAGGCTCGAACTCGAGGATCAGCACCTGGTCGTGACGGTGGGCCAGCACCCGTAGCGCGGTGGGCCAGGGCGCGCCGTGGTGCAGGCGCGCATCGCCGATGTGGAACGGGAAGATTTCATCGTCGGGCAGGTTCGCCAACTGTTGGCGCAGGTCGAAGCCTTCGCCGACCAGTTCGGCGAAGGCCTGGCCGGCCAGGGCGCGGGCCGGTACACCCAGCCAGCGCTCGGCATTCTCGCTGGCCTGGAGCACGCGCAGGTCGGTCTCGTCCAGCACCAGCAGGAAACCCTGGGGCTGAATGCTGCCCGGAACCTGGATCGGTTCCTGGGCACAGCGCTCGATTGCCTGGTCGAGTGAGGTCGGGTCGGTCGTCACGGGACTCTCCTGTTAGGGTCCGTCCACGCATGGGCCATGCGTATGCACAGGATATTGTTGGTGAACGGTATCAGAATGGCGGCCGCTTTGCCGGGGTCTGGTTATTTGAAAGGTGATGGGCGCCAGGGTTTCGTGGCTGGGGTGGGAAATTTTCCTGCGGATGTCTGTGTGGTTGCCGGGTGCCTGGCGACAGGTTTGCAGCGCTCTCGAGATCGAGCGCCGCGCGGGCGGCGCTCGGTCTCACAGGCGCCAAAACACTCCCGGCGAACACCATGGCAACCCACGGCCTTTCGACAACCCCTCCACCCAGCCCTTTTCATTAATGCCAAAGAGGGGTAGGCCCACCCCGGCCCGGATCCAATCGCGCTGCTACGCTCAAACTCAACCCATACGCACAAGGATCGACCGGTGACGGAGCGCTTAGTGGCCATGCTGTTGGGCCTGTGGTTGAGTGGCAACGCCATGGCAGCGGATTTTCTCGTTGAAGTGCAGGTGCGCGTGCAGCGCGGCTGCATGCTGGTCAACCAGCAGCGCGACGCCGGCCCGCAGGCACTGGGGCGCATCGACCTGGGCAGCGTGGCGCGCCTGGACGGCCCGGGCGCGCCGGCCAGTGGCGTGCTGCTCGCCCAGCGCCCGCCGCGCCTGGAATGCAACCCGGACACCCCGTACCAGGTGCGTGTCGATGGCGGCCAGCACGGCGGCGTCGGCGAAGTGCGCTACCTCGCCAGCCCCGATGCCCAGGCCCGGCCGATTCCCTACCGCCTTTACCGTGACGCCGCCTGGCGCCAGCCGCTGGCGGTGGACGTGGCGCAATCGGCGCGGGTGCCGGACAGCGGCTCGGTGGAGCTGCCCCTCTACGCACGGATCGACACGCTGGCCTGGGCGCCCCGCGCCGGGCTGTACGCCGACTTGCTCAAAGTTACGGTCACCTGGTAGGGAGGCAGCATGCTCATGGACGCGTTGCACCGTGGTTCGATCCTGCTACTGACCCTGGGCCCGCTGCTGCTGCCCAGCGGCGCGGCCCACGGCACCACCACCGGTTTCATCCAGGCGCGCCTGGTGATCAGCGCCGCCTGCCAGATCAGCAGCGACCCGCAGCCGGCCGCCCTGGGCAACCCGGGCCTGATGGACTTCGGCGCCCGCGGGCCGACCTGGGACCAGCCGCTGACCAGCCGGGTCGACGAAGCCGGCGGCGAGGGCAGCCTGCAGATCAGCTGCTCGCCGCAGGTGCGCGCCTTCAGCGTGCGCATCAACGGCGGACAGAACGGCACCGACGGCGTGCGTCGCCTGAGCAATGGCCGCGAACTCATTCCCTACCAATTGGCCATCGACCCGGGCGGCAACAGTCGCTACGACATCGGCCAGGCCCGTACCTTCACCATCAGCGGCACCCAACAGGTGCCCGTGCCCATCTATGGCGTGGTGGTCGCGCAACCGCGCGCGCTGCCCGCCGGGCTGTATCGCGACACCCTAAGGGTGACCCTGGACTGGTAACACGCAAGGAGATTCCGATGCCCAAGCACCTCACCCGCTGCATCCTCGCCGGCCTTGGCCTGGCCTTGGCCGCCCAGGCCCAGGCCGCCACCGTGACCGGCACCATCAGCTCGACCCTGACGCTGACCGCCGCCTGCCAGGTCAACGGCAGCGGCGGCACCTCGGGGCTGAACTTCGGTAGCCTCAACTTCGGCACCCAGGACTCGCTGTTCACCACCGCCAATGGCCAGGTGCTCGGCGGCGGTGGCGGGGCCATGAGCATTCTCTGCTCGGCAGGCACGGTGCCGACGATCAAGGTGCGTGCCGGTACCCATGACTCGCAGTCCGCCGGCGGGACCCGGGCCCTGGCCGATGGCGCGGGCAATTTCGTGCCCTACGACTTCTACACCGACGCTGGGCACACTCAGCTGCTGGCGATCGACGGCACCATCACCCTGCCGACCAGCACCGGCGTGGCGCAGACCGTCAACCTGTACGGTCAGGCCCGCGGCAAGGCCGGCCTGCCGGCCGGGGTGTACACCGACACGGTGGCGGTCGAGCTGAGTTTCTGAGCCATGCCGGGCACGGCGCGGCTGCTGGCCGTCGGGCTGTGCCTGGCGCTGACCCAGGGTGCCCACGCGGTCACCACCAGCACCTTCCAGGTGACGGCGCAGATCGTCGCCGGCTGCCTGGTGGTCGGCGGCGTGACCGCCTATGGCGTGCTCGACTACGGCACCAGCTCGGCGCTGTCCACCGCCACCCTGAGCACCTCGCTCGGCGGCAGCACGGTGACTTTCCAGTGTACCCCCGGGGTGGCCCTGAGCATGAGCCTGGACGGCGGCCAGAACAGCGCCAGCGGCACGCGCAACCTCAAGCGTTCGGGGGGCACGCAGTTGCTGGCCTACCAGCTGTACCGCGACGCCGCGTTCAGCCAGAGCCTGGGCATCGGCAGCAGCGTGGCGGTGAGCTACAGCGACCCGACGGCGATCAAGCTGCCGGTCTATGGCCGTACCACCCTGACCGGCACCCTGCCGGCCGGGACCTATACCGATGTCGTGCAAGTGACGGTGACCTGGTGACAGGCCGCCGCGAATAACCGAGAAGGAGAGGGGCATGGGGGCAGGCGCGAAACGGGCGCGTGGGATCATCGGGCTGCTGCTGTTGGCCAGCTGCGCATCGGCCTTCGCGGCCACTTCGGTGCTGATCTGGCCGATCGACCCGGTGCTGGAGGCCGACCAGAAGGCCGGCGCGCTGTGGCTGGAAAACCGCGGCTCGGCGCCGACCAGCCTGCAGGTGCGGGTGTTCGCCTGGCGCCAGGGCGAGTACCAGGAGCAGTTCCAGGCCCAGCGCGAGATCATCGGCAGCCCGCCGGTGGCCACTATCGCGCCGGGGCAGAAGCAACTGATCCGCCTGACCCGCACCGGCAGCTCGCCCGCAGGCCAGGAGCAGGCCTACCGCATCATCATCGACGAGATCCCTTCGCCGCTGCCGGCCGATGCCGCCAGCGAAGGGCCGAAGGCGGCGATCCGCCTGCAGATGCGCTACTCGGTACCGCTGTTCGTCTACGGCGAGGGGCTGTGGGGCAAGCCCGACCCGGAAGGCAGGCGCAGTGCCGAGGGCGTGGGCAAGCCGCAGTTGAGCTGGCGCGCGGTGAGCGTGCAGGGCAAGCCCTATGTCGAGCTGCGCAACACGGGGCCAGTGCATGCGCGGCTGACCGATGTGGTACTGCAGCAGGCCGGCCAGGACCGGCCGCTGGTCGAAGGGCTGCTTGGCTACGTGCTGCCCGGCGCCAGCATGCGCTGGCCGGCACCGGCCACGCCGGGCGCCGCCAGCGTGCTCAAGGGGCGGGTCAACGGCCAGGAGGTGGCCCAGGCCATCAAACAGGGGCAATGAGCCGCGCTTGAACGGATCACAGGGGCCAGGGAGGACCCGGTAATGGTTGGAAATCGTGTGTGAGCTGGGTGCGGGTGGCAACGCACCGGTTGTGGCTGGGCCTGGCGGTGCTGGGGCCCGGCCTGGGCGTGGCCGACGAGCTGCCGCCGCCGCCCTCGGAACATGCCGCCATCGCCGACGCCACGCTGTACCTCGACCTGCTGGTGAACCAGGTGGCCAAGGCTGAGCTGGTGCCGGTGCAGCAGCGCGCCGGGCGCCTGTACCTGGCCAGCGAGGTGTTGCGCGAGGCGGGCGTCAGGCTGCCGGGCGAGCCCCAGGGTGAAGTGGCCCTGGACGAGATCCCCGGCCTGCACAGCGACTACGACAGCCAGAACCAGCGCCTGCTGCTGCAGGTGCCGCCGGCCTGGCTGCCCGACCAGCAGGTCGGCGAGCGCAACCTGTACCCGGCCAGCGACGCCCGCAGCAGCTTCGGCGCCTTGCTCAACTACGACGCCTATCTCAACGACACCGATGAGGGCGGCAGCTACCTGGCCGCCTGGAACGAGCTGCGCCTGTTCGACGACTGGGGCACCTTCTCCACCACCGGGCAGTGGCGCCAGTCGTTCAACGGCGCCCAGGCCCAGGGTCGCCAGGGTTTCCTGCGCTACGACACCACCTTCCGCTACACCGACGAGCAGCGCCTGCTCACCTATGAGGCAGGCGACCTGGTGACCGGCGCGCTGCCCTGGACCACCTCGGTGCGCGTGGGCGGCCTGCAACTGTCCCGCGACTTCGGCGCCCGTCCCGACCTGGTCACCTATCCGCTGCCGGCCTTTGCCGGCGAAGCCGCCGTGCCGACCTCGCTGGACCTGTTCATCAACGGCTACAAGAGCAGCAGCACCGAACTGCAGCCGGGCCCCTACACACTGACCAACGTGCCGTTCATCAACGGCGCCGGCGAGGCCGTGGTGGTGACCACCGACGCCCTCGGCCGGCAGGTGTCGACCACCTTGCCGTTCTACGTCACCAGCAGCCTGCTGGCCAAGGGGCTGTCGGACTTCTCGGTGGCCGCCGGCAGCCTGCGCCGCGACTATGCCGTGCGTGACTTCGCCTATGGCCCGGGCGTGGCCTCGGTGACCTTGCGCCACGGGGTGTCCGACTACTTCACCCTGGAAACCCATGCCGAAAGCGCCGAGTCGATGATGCTCGGCGGCCTGGGCGGCAACCTGCGCCTGGGTACCTTCGGCGTGCTCAACGCGGCGCTGACCCAGAGCCGTTTCGAAGGCGATACAGGGCAGCAGGTGGCGCTGGGCTACCAGTACAACAGCCGGCGCATCGGCTTCAACTACCAGCGCGTGCAGCGCCACGGCGACTACGCCGACCTGTCGCTGGTCGACAGCCCCTTCACCCGCCTGAGCCAGCGCAGCGAGCAGGCCACCCTGAGCCTCAACCTGGACCGCTACGGCAGCCTCGGCGCCGGCTACTTCGACGTGCGCGCCGGCGACGGCACGCGCACGCGGCTGATCAACCTGAGCTGGAGCAAGCCGCTGTGGCGCAACAGCAGCCTGTACCTGTCGGCTAACCGCGAGGTCGGTGACAGCCAGTGGGCGGTGCAGGCGCAGCTGGTGATCCCCTTCGACCTGCGTGGCACCCTGGCCTTCAGCGCCGAGCGCAGCAAGGACGGCCAGGACCTGCAGCGGGTCAACTACAGCCAGGCGGTGCCGGTGGGCGGCGGGGTGGGCTACAACCTGGGCTACGCCACCGGCGGCAATCGCGATGACTACCGCCAGGCCGACCTGACCTGGCGCCTGCAGTCGGTGCAGTTGCAGGTGGGCGCCTACGGCAGTAGCGGCGAGATGACCCGTTGGGCCGATGCCAGTGGCTCGCTGGTGCTGATGGACGCAGGTTTGTTCGCCGCCAACCGCATCGACGACGCCTTCGTTGTGGTCAGCACCAGCGGCTACGCCGACGTGCCGGTGCGCTACGAGAACCAGCAGATCGGCCGCACCGACCGCAACGGCCACCTGTTGGTGCCGTACAGCAGCGGCTACTACCGCGGCAAATACGAGATCGACCCGATGGACCTGCCCGCCGATGTGCTGGCGCCGCAGGTGGAGCAGCGCGTGGCGGTGCGTCGTGGCAGTGGCTACTTGCTGGAGTTCCCGCTCCAGCGTGTGCTGGCGGCGAGCCTGGTGCTGGTCGATGCTGACCAGCAGGAGCTCAAGCTGGGCAGCCGGGTGCACCACCAGGAGAGCGGCGGCGAGGCGGTGGTGGGGTGGGATGGGCTGGTCTATCTGGAGAACCTGTCAGCGCACAATCGCCTGCAGGTGGACAAGGCTGATGGCGGGCAGTGCCAGGTGGCGTTTGACCTGCCTGAAGGGCAGGGCCCGATTCCGCTGATCGGCCCGCTGGTGTGCCGATGAACTGGCTGGCCAGGGGGTGCCTGGCGGGGCTGCTGCTGTTGCCAGGGCCGGCCTGGGCGTTGTGCTCGGCGGTGGCCACCGCGCCGGCGGCGTTCGGATCGGTCAACTCGACGCTGGTGCGCACCACGGTGCAGAGCGCTTCGAGCACCAACGCTGGCCTGCAATGCACCGGTTCGCTGTTGTCGTTGCTGGTCAGCAGCGACCATTTCTACGCCACCATCACCTCTTCCAGCAGCGGCCTGGTGGGGCCGACCGGCGATGTGATCCCCTATACGATCTACGCCAACAACACCACCAGTTACCCGATCAGCCGGGGCGTGCAGTTCGACTTTGCCCGCAATGGCATCATCGACGCACTGGGCCTGCTCAACGGCACCACGCCCAAGACCGTGCCGCTGTACCTGAAGACCGTGGTCGGCGCCAACGTCGCCGCCGGCCTGTACCAGGAAACCCTGAACATCGCCTGGAGCTGGAACTACTGCTCGGGTATCGGTATTGGTGCCATCTGCCTGGGGCGCGACATCGGCAGCGGCAACCAGACCCTGCTGGTCAGTCTCACGGTGACCAACGACTGCCAGATCACCACGCCCAACATCAGCTTCGCCAGCGCGCCGGTGGTGGCCGGGTTTGGCACGGTGAACCAGAGCGTGAGCGTGTCGTGCACCAAGGGCAGCAACTACACGGTGGGGCTGGATGACGGGCAGAACGTCTCGGGCGGACGGCGGCGGATGAAGTCCAGTGCCAACAACTACCTGGCCTACGACATCTTCAAGAGTGCCGGCGTGGTGCGCTGGGGCTCGGTGGGCGCGGCGCGGCGCTCGAGCAGCGATGCCGAGGTGAACCCCGGGGCGGGAACCGGGACCGGGAGCCAGGTGTTCAACTACAACGCCAAGGTGTACACCGACCAGGCCACGCCGCCGGCGGCGACCTATACCGACAGTGTGATTCTGGATGTGCAGTTCTGAGTGATGCAACTTGCCGTGCGCCCCCCCTGTGTAGGAGCGGCCTTGTGCCGCGAAAGGGCTGCGAAGCAGCCCCGGCAATACCTGCCGCGACGCTGAGATCCTGGGGCTGCTCCGCAGCCCTTTCGCGGCACAAGGCCGCTCCTACACAGGGAAGCGTGCTGCTCAGCGCAGATCGCCAACCATCTTCAGCAACGTCTCCAGCACCGCCCCGGCCAGCGCCTTCGAGCGCTCGCCCGACCAGCCGGTGCGCGGGTTCGGCGCATCGTCGTGGTCCTTGAACGGCATCTCCAGGGTCAGCGACAGGCAGTCATGGGCCTGGCCCACGGCATTGCACGCCAGGGTCATGTTGGCCTGGCCCGGCTCGTCGCGGGTGTAGCCATACTTCGTCTGGAAGTCCGGGGTCAGGCTGCACAGGGTGCTGCGGAACTGTTCTTCCAGTTTGGCGATGCGCGGCGTGTAGCCGGGGTTGCCCTCGCAGGCCGCGGTGAACACATGGGGGATCTCCTCGTCGCCATGGGCGTCGATGAACGCATCCACGCCATGCAGCTTCATCTGGCTCTGGGCGAAGAACACCTCGGGGCTCAGTTCGACGCTGGCGTCCTGCCAGGCGCGGTTGAGGTCCTTGCCCTTGAAGTTGGTGCGCAGGTGGCCGAGGAAGGCGCCGTCCGGGTTCATGTTGGGGATCAGGTACAGGTCGGCCTTGGCCAGCAGATCCTGGACAATCTTGTCGTTGGCCTCGAGGCGATCGATCACGCCTTCCATGAACCACTCGGCCATGTGCTCGCCCGGGTGCTGCTGGGCGATGATCCACAGCTTGCGCTTGCCGGTCGCACCATTGCCCGCGCGTAGCAGCGGAATGTCGCGCCCCTGCACGCTGCGCCCGCTGGCCAGCAGCTCGACGCCCGGGATCTGCTTGGCGCGCTCGATCAGCTGGTTGTGCCGGGCGCGCGGGTAGGGCTCGAAGTAGGCGAACCAGGCCTGCGCCTGTTCAGCCTTGAAGTCGAAGCTCAGGGCCTTGCCGTCGAACTGGCTGGGCACGCGGAACCAGGTCTGCTGGTCGTAGGAGGCCACGGCGTGGTAGCCGGTCCAGGCGTTCTTGTAGGAGGACTCATGGGCGTTGTCCAGGCTGAAACGATGGACCTGGCCCGGGGTCAGGCCACTGACCTTGAAATGGAACCACTGGAAGTGGTCGCTGTGGCTGTCCTTGCGGATGTTCAGGTGGACGTGCGCAGGGTTGCTGGCGTCCAGGACCAGGATGTTGCCGGAGTCGAAATCGCAGTCGATGTGCAGCGGGGAGAGCGTCACGGTCATTGCCAGCCTCCTGTTGGCGTTGTTGTGACTGTACTCTACACCGCTTGGCGGCGGGGGTGCGCAGGTTAATTGGACTGGGGGCGCTCTGCGCCCCCTTCGCGGCACAAGGCCGCTCCTACAGAAGTGCGCGGTTTCCTGTAGGAGTGGCCTTTTGCCGCGAAGGGCTGCAGCGCAGCCCCAGGCTCTTCAGGCCAGTAGCCCCAGCGCTACAAGCGCCGCAACACCAAGCCCGACGGCAATCGAGCAGCCACCCAGCGACAGCGCCGCACGCCCTTGCCGGTACCAGCCGTCATGGCCCAATTGCCGGGCCGGGGCGAGCAGGCTGCGCCAGCGCAGTTCGGTTTCGTGGAAGGCGCGCAGGTGGTCGGGGGCGGCATCCAGCCAGCGGCGGAAGTCGATGCGTTCGCTGGCTGTCACCTGCGGGCTCTGCAGGCGCACGTACCATTGGCCGGCGATGCTGGCCAGCGCGTCGCCGGGGGCGCGGGCGGTCTGCAGGGCCTGGTTCATATGGCGCTCGATGCTGATCAGCGGCAGGTCCAGGCGTTCGGCGATGGCGGCGAAGCCCTGCTGGTCGAGGCGGTTGAGCAGGAAGACTTGCTGGACCCGGCGCGGCAGGCGCTTGAGCGCATGCAGCAGCGCGTCCTCGCCATGCTGTTCGGCGGTGCGCGGGTCGTGCTCGAGGGGCAGCAGCAGGCGGGTCATGGACAGCTCCTTGCTCATTAAGGAAAGGGGTGGGGGCATCTTCCTTGATGCAGAATCAGCTTAAGCTAAACGAGATTGATTCTCAAGTGCTGATTCCGCAAAGATTTGTAATGAGCGTTCACGTCCTGACACAGTTTTGCTATCATCGCCGCCATCAACGATCTTCATTAGCCTGAAGAGCCAAAAAAAATGACCCGGCAAAAAGCCGGGTCAAAAACCGTGATTAGCCTGATGAGGAGATAATCTGAGCGTCCGACCTGAGGACGTTGCAGGTTATCCAGCGGGTCTCGCGACCTGCTGAGTGCAATAATAATCGTTATCATTTGCCAGTCAAATGATTTTTCCGCGATTGGCAAAAAAATATCTAACTGACGCACACCTCGTCCCCGGCAATCGGGGCTTTTGCCGTTCGTCGGCTATCACGTTCTCCCTTCACAGCCATCCCTTTCAAGCTTTGCGATTTTTGGGATATGGCTGTTCCTATTCAAGATTGCCGGGGTCGCTTTGCGACCCTTTCGCGGCACAAGGCCGCTCCTACAGGAGACCGCGCGCCCCTGTAGGAGCGGCCTTGCCGAGGCGTCGGACCGGCCGGAAAAGGCTGCAAAGCAGCCCCGGCAAATCCAAGCCGGACGCCAATTATCAGCACCTTGAAAGGGCTGTCCTTCAGATCGATGCCTTTTCCGTGGCGTGGCACTGCTCGAGCAGGGCGCGGGCCATGTTGACCATGTGCATCAGCGCAAACACTACTTCCCGCGTCGTGCCCTGCAGATGGTTGCCGGTTTCCTGTGCTGTGGCCGACGCGCAGCGCAGCAGGGCCATGGCATGGTCGCAAGCCTGGGCGTTGCTGACGCCATCGCGCAGGGTCCATAGCGAACGCTCCAGGTCGCGGGGCGTGGGGGTGGGGTTGAGGTAGAAATCGAGGGCGCGGCGGGCTGCTTCTTCGTCGAGATCTGTTTCCGTTTCTTTCGAGATGCTCATCCTGATTACCTGCGAATACCAATAGGTGAAAGGTGAAGTCCGATTCTAATACCTAAAGTATTGAAATGTGTTTAGGCAAATACTACTTGATGTGTATTGAACGCAGGGAGGCAGTCCGTATCGTGCCTGCGATGAATATGGACAAATGGATAGCTCTGGTCCGGGAACGGATCGAGGAGCTCGATATCTCCCAGGAGCAGCTTGCCGAACGCGTTGGGGTTTCCCAGGGCAGCATCGGCCATTGGCTGAAGAAACGCCGTCAGCCTCGGGTCGACTCGATGAACCGCACGTTCATCGAGTTGGGCATGCCGCATTACCAGGTCAGCATGCAACTGCGTGTGCTGGGGCAGGTGGGTGAGGAGCGGGCGCGTTATGGCCTCGATGACGACGATGACGACGGGCTGGCGAAATACTTCGTGTGTTTCCGCTATCCGGTACGTGACTGGAGCACCTTGGGTCAGCAGGAGCAGGAAGCGCCGGAGGTCTTCGAGCAGACTGACTACCTGGCCCAGGGCAAGGCGTTCTGGCTGACGGTCGAGAACGACACCATGAGTGTCGCCAGTGGCAGGAGCGTGCCCGAGGGGGTTCGAATCCTGGTCGATGATGGTGTGCCCGCCGAGCCGGGGCGTCT
This sequence comes from Pseudomonas sp. RtIB026, assembly GCF_016861355.2. Lineage (NCBI taxonomy): Bacteria > Pseudomonadati > Pseudomonadota > Gammaproteobacteria > Pseudomonadales > Pseudomonadaceae > Pseudomonas > Pseudomonas sp. RtIB026. The sequence continues at coordinate 2,768,986 of NZ_AP023348.2, forward strand.
GGTGATTGCCCGGCTGCCAGGCAAGTCCGCGATCTTTCGGCAGTTGACCGAGGAGGGTGGGCAGCGGTATCTGAAGGCGCTCAACAATGCCTATCCGACTTTGGTGTGCGAGGAGGGCTGCGAGTTCCTTGGTGTTGTGGTGCGGATGCACGGGGTGCTCTAGATCGCCGGGGCTGCTGTGCAGCCCTTTCGCGGCACAAGGCCGCTCCTACAGGAAACCGAGCTTCCCTGTAGGAGCGGCCTTGTGCCGCGAAAGGGGCGCAAAGCGCCCCTAGCTCAACCTTCAAAGCTCGTTAAGCCTCCAACTCGACCAACACTGTCCCTTCGCTGACCATATCCCCCTCCTGGCAGAACAGTGCCTTCACTGTCCCGGAGTGCGGCGCCCGAATGCTGTGCTCCATCTTCATCGCCTCCAGCACCACCAGCGCGGTACCGGCCTCGACCACCTGCCCCGGCTCCACCAGTACCCGCACGATACTCCCGTTCATTGGCGCACCCAGCCCGCCCTGATGGCTGTGGCTGGCTTCCGCCGCCGCAATCGGGTCATGGACGCTGACCGCATGCAACTCACCCTGCCACTGCAGGTACAGCGTGCCGCCCCGACGCACCGCCAGGTGACGACGGCGCAGGCCGTCCACGTCATGACACAGCTGCTCCCCCTCCAGGCGATAAGTCGAAGGCGCGCTGCGCTCCAGTGCCACCGCCTGTTCATGCCCGTCGCACTGCAAATGCAGGCTGCTGCGCGCCGGCAAGCCCAGGCGCAGGCCATCACGGGCCGCCCACGGTGAAGCGCGGTCGTCCTGGCGCTGCAGCGCAGGCTCGCCTTGCAGCCACGCCTCGGCGGCAGCCTCCCAGAACTGCGCCGGCAGCGCCTGAGGCGCAGGCAGCAACATATCCTGGTGACGCGGAATGAACCCGGTGTCCAGCTCCGCCTCGGCAAACGCCGGGTGTGCAAGGATGCGACGCAGGAAGGCGATATTGGTCTTCAACCCGCCAATGGCGAACTCATCGAGCATCGCCAGCAACCGCAGGCGCGCCTGCTCGCGGTCCTGGCCCCAGGCAATCAGCTTGCCCAGCATCGGGTCATAGAACGGCGACACCACATCGCCTTCGCTGACGCCGCTGTCCACTCGGCGGCCTTCGCCCGGTGCCGACTCGCGGTACAGCGCCAGGGTGCCGGTGGCCGGCAGGAATTCGTTGGCCGGATCCTCCGCGTACAGCCGCACCTCGATGGCATGGCCGATCAGCGGCACCTGCTCCTGGGTGATCGGCAGCGGCTCGCCGCAGGCCACGCGGATCTGCCAGGCCACCAGGTCGAGCCCGGTGATGGCCTCGGTGACCGGATGCTCCACCTGCAGGCGGGTGTTCATCTCCATGAAGAAGAACTCACCGCGGGCATCGAGCAGGAACTCGACGGTGCCGGCGCCCACGTAGCCGATGGCCTGGGCGGCGCGCACCGCGGCCTCGCCCATGGCCTTGCGCAGCTCGGGAGAGAGGCCCGGTGCCGGCGCTTCCTCGACCACCTTCTGGTGGCGGCGCTGGATCGAGCAGTCACGCTCGTTGAGGTACAGGCAGTTGCCGTGCTGGTCGGCGAACACCTGGATCTCCACATGACGCGGCTTGAGCACGTACTTCTCGACCAGCATGCGCGCATCGCCGAACGACGACTGCGCCTCGCGTTGCGCCGAGGCCAGGGCGTCGGCCAGCTGGCTCTCGTCCTCGACCACCTTCATGCCCTTGCCGCCGCCCCCGGCGCTGGCCTTGAGCAGCACCGGGTAGCCGATGCGCTCGGCGGCGGCGCGGAAGGTCTCAAGGTCCTGGGCCTCGCCGTGGTAGCCCGGTACCAGCGGCACGCCGGCGGACTCCATCAGCGCCTTGGCCGCCGACTTGCTGCCCATGGCATCGATGGCGCTGGCCGGTGGGCCGAGGAAGATCAGACCGGCCTGCTCGATGGCGCGGGCGAAACCGGCGTTCTCCGACAGGAAGCCATAGCCCGGGTGGATCGCCTGGGCGCCGCTGGCCTTGGCGGCGGCGAGCAGCTTGTCGATCACCAGGTAGCTTTCGGCGGCCTTGGTGCCACCGAGGTCGACACGGATATCGGCCTCGCGGCTATGGCGCGCATCGCGGTCGGTGACGCTGTGCACGGCCACGGTGGTCAGGCCCATGGCCTTGGCGGTGCGCATCACCCGGCAGGCGATCTCGCCGCGGTTGGCGACCAGCAGGGTGGTCAGCGTGGGTCGGCTCATGAGCGCGGCTCCTTGTTGTCTTGCCAGGCGGGGCGGCGTTTTTCCAGGAAGGCGCGCAGGCCTTCCTGGCCTTCGGCGCTGACGCGGATGCGGGCGATGGTGTTCTCGCAGTAGCGGCGCAGGGCCGGGCTCAGTTCGCCGGCGTCCACCTCGCGCAGCAGGTCCTTGGTGGCGCGCAGCGCCTGCGGGCTGTTCTGCAGCAGGTTGTCGACCCAGGCTTCGACCTGGGCGTCCAGCTCGGCGGCCGGGTACACCTCGGCCAGCAGGCCCAGCTCACGGGCGCGCACGCCGCTGAAGCGCTCGGCGGTGAGGGCATAGCGGCGGGCGGCGCGCTCGCCGATGGCCTTGACCACGAACGGGCTGATCACCGCCGGGGCCAGGCCGATGCGCACTTCCGACAGGCACAGCTGCGCGTCCTCGGCGCCGATGGCCATGTCGCAGCAGCTGATCAGCCCCAGCGCGCCACCGAAAGCGGCGCCTTGCACCACGGCCAGGGTCGGCGTCTTGAGCCGGTGCAGGGCATACATCAGCTCGCCCAGTTCGTGAGCGTCGTCCAGGTTGGTGTTGAAGTCCAGCTGCGCCGACTGCTGCATCCAGGCCAGGTCCGCGCCGGCGCTGAAGTGCCGGCCACGGCCGCGCAGCACCACGAAGCGCAGGCTGGCGTCTTCGGCCAGCTGGTCGAGGGCGACGATCAGTTCGCGGATCATCTGCGCATTGAAGGCGTTGTTCTTGTCTTCCCGGCTCAGCCACAAGGTGGCGAAGCCGCGAGGGTCCTTGACCAGTTCAAGGGTGGCGAATTCGCTCATGGGTCACATCCGGAAAATGCCGAAGCGGCTCTGTTCGATCGGGGCGTTCAGCGCGGCGGACAACGCCAGGCCGAGCACGTCGCGGGTCTGCGCCGGGTCGATGACGCCGTCGTCCCACAGCCGGGCGCTGGAGTAGTAGGGGTGGCCCTGGCGTTCGTACTGGTCGAGGATCGGCTGCTTGAGCTTCTTCTCGTCTTCGCTGCTGAACACCTCGCCACTGCGCTCGCTCTGTTCGCGCTTGACCTGGGCCAGCACGCCGGCCGCCTGTTCGGCGCCCATCACGCCGATGCGGGCATTGGGCCACATCCACAGGAAGCGCGGGTCGTAGGCGCGGCCGCACATGCCGTAGTTGCCGGCGCCGAAGCTGCCGCCGATGATCACCGTGAACTTCGGCACCTGGGCGCAGGCCACCGCGGTCACCAGCTTGGCGCCGTGCTTGGCGATGCCGCCTTCCTCGTACTTCTTGCCGACCATGAAGCCGGTGATGTTCTGCAGGAACAGCAGCGGGATGCCGCGCTGGCAGGCCAGCTCGATGAAGTGCGCGCCTTTTTGTGCAGCTTCGGCGAAGAGGATGCCATTGTTGGCCAGGATCGCCACCGGGTAGCCGTGCAGGTGGGCGAAGCCGCACACCAGGGTGGTGCCGAACAGCGCCTTGAACTCATCGAACACCGAGCCGTCGACCAGACGGGCGATTACCTCGCGCACATCGAACGGCTGCTTGGCGTCGGCCGGGACCACACCGTACAGCTCCTCGGCGTTGTACAACGGCGCGATCGGCGCCTGGCACTGCAGCTTGCCCTGCTTGTGCCAGTTGAGGTTGGCGACGCTGCGCCGGGCGATGGCCAGGGCGTGCTCGTCGTTATCGGCGTAATGGTCGGCCACGCCGCTGGTGCGGCAGTGCACGTCGGCGCCACCGAGGTCCTCGGCGCTGACCACTTCACCGGTCGCGGCTTTCACCAAAGGCGGGCCTGCGAGGAAGATGGTCGCCTGCTGGCGCACCATGATCGCCTCGTCGGCCATGGCCGGCACATAGGCGCCACCGGCGGTGCACGAGCCCATCACCACGGCGATCTGCGGGATCCCCAGGGCGCTCATGTTGGCCTGGTTGAAGAAGATCCGCCCGAAGTGCTCGCGGTCGGGGAACACCTCGTCCTGGCGCGGCAGATTGGCGCCGCCGGAGTCCACCAGGTAGATGCACGGCAGGCGGTTCTGCAAGGCGATGGTCTGGGCGCGCAGGTGCTTTTTCACCGTCAGCGGGTAATAGGAGCCGCCTTTGACCGTGGCGTCGTTGGCCACGATCATGCACTCCACGCCTTCGACGCGGCCGATGCCGGCGATCACGCCGGCGGCCGGCACGTCTTCGCCGTACACCTCATGGGCGGCCAGCTGGCCGATCTCAAGAAACGCCGAGCCCGGGTCGAGCAGGCGGTCGATGCGCTCGCGGGGCAGCAGCTTGCCCCGCGAGGTATGCCGCTCCTGGGCCTTCGGTCCGCCGCCCTGACTGACCTGGGCGAGCAGGCCGCGCAGGGCCTGGACCTGTTCGAGCATGGCCGCGCTGTTGGTGGCGAATTCCGCCGAGCGCGGGTTGATCTGGGTATGCAAGGTAGCCATGGACGCCGGTTCCTTGTGCTCAGCGGGTTTCGTTGAACAGTTCGCGGCCGATCAGCATCCGGCGGATCTCGCTGGTGCCGGCGCCGATCTCGTACAGCTTGGCGTCGCGCAGCAGGCGGCCGGCCGGGAACTCGTTGATGTAGCCGTTGCCGCCAAGGATCTGGATCGCTTCCAGGGCCATCTGCGTGGCGCGCTCGGCGGTGTAGAGGATCACCCCGGCGGCGTCCTTGCGGGTGGTTTCGCTGCGGTCGCAGGCCTGGGCCACGGCGTACAGGTAGGCGCGGCTGGCGTTGAGCTGGGTGTACATGTCGGCGATCTTGCCCTGGATCAGCTGGAACTCGCCGATGCTCTGGCCGAACTGCTTGCGGTCATGGATGTACGGGACTACCAGGTCCATGCAGCTCTGCATGATGCCGGTGGGGCCGCCGGCGAGCACCACGCGCTCGTAGTCCAGGCCGCTCATCAGCACGCGCACGCCGCCGTTGAGCTGGCCGAGGATGTTTTCTTCCGGTACTTCGACGTCATCGAAGAACAGCTCGCAGGTGTTGGAACCGCGCATGCCGAGCTTGTCGAACTTGTTGCTGCGAGTGAAGCCTTTCCAGTCGCGCTCGACGATGAACGCGGTGATGCCGTGGGGGCCCTTGTCCAGGTCGGTCTTGGCGTAGATCACGTAGGTGTTGGCGTCGGGGCCGTTGGTAATCCAGGTCTTGCTGCCGTTGAGCACGTAGCGGTCGCCGCGTTTTTCGGCGCGCAGCTTCATCGACACCACATCGGAGCCGGCGTTGGGCTCGCTCATGGCCAGGGCGCCGATGTGCTCGCCGCTGATCAGCTTGGGCAGGTACTTGAGCTTCTGCTCGTGGGTGCCGTTGCGGTTGATCTGGTTGACGCACAGGTTGGAGTGGGCGCCGTACGACAGCGCCACCGAGGCCGAGGCGCGGCTGATCTCTTCCATCGACACCACGTGGGCCAGGTAGCCCAGGCCGGCGCCGCCGTATTCTTCCGGCACGGTGATGCCCAGCAGGCCCATGTCACCGAACTTGCGCCACATGTCGGCGGGGAACAGGTTGTCGTGGTCGATCTGCGCGGCGCGCGGGGCCAGTTCGGCGGCGACGAAGGTGCGCACCTGGTCGCGGAGCATGTCGATGGTTTCGCCCAGGGCGAAGTTCAGGCTGGGGTAATGCATGGGGGCACCTTCTTGTTCTTGAAATTCGAGGTACCACGCCGGCCCTGTAGGAGCGGGCTTGCCCCGCGATGCCCGTCAGAACGGCCAGCAGTACTGCCTGGTCCGGCCTCATCGCGGGGCAAGCCCGCTCCTACAGGGTCGGCGTGATGCGTGGTTGACGTTAACGTAAGCCTGCCTCTCGAGCGTGTCAATCGGAACGTCACCTTTACGTAAACGTAAATCTGCGCCAGAGTAATTGCCGCCTGCTTCAGTCATGCCCAGAACAACCACAAGAAGGGACAACCATGCCTCAACCAAGCTACACGCGCGGCCGTCAAGACAAACCATTGCTCACCCTGACCATCGGCCAGGCCTTCGATGCCACCGTCGCCCTTCACGGCGAGCGCGAGGCGCTGGTGGTGCGCCACCAGGGCGTGCGCTACAGCTGGCGCGAGCTGGCCGCCGAGGTCGATGTGCATGCCCGGGCCTTGATGGCGCTGGGCGTGGAGGTGGGCGAGCGGGTCGGCATCTGGGCGCCCAACTGCGCCCAGTGGTGCATCCTGCAGCTGGCCACGGCCAAGGTCGGCGCGATCCTGGTCAACATCAACCCGGCCTATCGGGTGGGCGAGCTGGAATACGTGCTGCGCCAGTCCGGCTGCCGCTGGCTGGCGTGCGCCGATGCCTTCAAGACCTCCGACTACCACGCGATGGTGCAGGAGCTGGTACCTGAGCTGGCGGTCCATGCCGTGGGCGAGCTGGCCAGCGAACGCCTGCCCGACCTGCGCGGGGTGATCAGCCTGGCCGTCGAACCGCCCACGGGCTTCTTGCCCTGGACCGCGCTGGCCGGGCGGGCAGGGCAGGTGGAACTCGCCGCCTACGAGGCCCGGCAACAGGGCCTGCAGTTCGACCAGCCGGTGAACATCCAGTACACCTCCGGCACCACCGGCGCGCCCAAGGGCGCGACCCTGAGCCACTACAACCTGCTCAACAACGGCTACATGGTCGGCGAGAGTCTGGGCCTGACCGAGCAGGACCGCATGGTGATCCCGGTGCCGCTGTACCACTGTTTCGGCATGGTCATGGGCAATCTCGGTTGCATCACCCACGGCAGCACCCTGATCTACCCCAACGACGCCTTCGACGCCGAACTCACCCTGCGCGCCGTGGCCGAGGAGCGCGCCAGCATCCTCTATGGCGTGCCGACCATGTTCATCGCCATGCTCGATCACCCCAGCCGCCCCGTGCTGGACCTGTCCAGCCTGCGCAGCGGCATCATGGCCGGCGCCACCTGCCCGATCGAGGTGATGCGCAAGGTCATCGAGCAGATGCATATGGCCGAGGTGCAGATCGCCTACGGCATGACCGAGACCAGCCCGGTCTCGCTGCAGACAGGTCCCGACGATGGCCTGGAGCTGCGCGTGACCACCGTGGGCCGCACCCAGCCGCAGCTGGAGACCAAGCTGGTGGACGCCGACGGGCGCATCGTCCCACGGGGCGAGATCGGTGAGCTGTGCACCCGGGGCTACAGCGTGATGCTCGGCTACTGGGACAACCTGCAGGCCACCCATGACGCCATCGATCCGGCCGGCTGGATGCACACCGGCGACCTGGCGGTGATGGATGACGAGGGCTACGTGCGCATCGTCGGGCGCAACAAGGACATGATCATTCGCGGTGGCGAGAACATCTACCCGCGCGAGCTCGAGGAGTTCTTCCATACCCACCCGGCGGTGGCCGAGGCGCAGGTGGTGGGGATTCCGTGCAGCAGGTATGGCGAGGAGGTGGTGGCGTGGATTCGCCTGCACCCCGGGCACAGTGCCAGTGCCGAGGAACTGCAGCTGTGGTGCAAGGCGCGGCTGGCGCATTTCAAGACGCCGCGGCATTTCCGCTTTGTCGATGAGTTTCCGATGACGGTGACGGGGAAGGTGCAGAAGTTTCGGATGCGCGAAATCAGCGTGGAGGAGCTGGGGGGCTAGGCATCGCCTTGTAGACCAGGTCGATCAGCTCGGCAAAGGTGGTGTAGGTCTGGACTTGATGGGGAATGAAGATGCCGAATGTCTCCTCCACGATGGCTTGCAGTTCCACCACGTCGAAACTGTCGGCGCCCAGTTCGTCCATGGCGATGTTCGGGCGGATTTGGTGCAGGCTCTGTTCGAGGAAGCCGGCGAGGATCCATTGCAGGTGGAAGGCGATGTAGAGGCGCGAGCGCATGCCGGAGGTGACCGTCAGAGGGCGGTGCTTCTCTTTACGTGGCTTCGTGAGCGGGCGCCACTGGCAGAAATGCCAGGTGCATCGGGCGCAGCTTTGTGCTGTCAGGACCGGCCTCATCGCGGGGCTAGCCCGCTCCCACAAGTGCCGTGTCGCCTGCGTGGGAGCGGGCTAGCCCCGCGATGGGGCCGACTCAGGCGGTCAACATTCCACAACCTTGTCTATCCTCTACCTTTCACCGGCGGCTCCTCGCTCGGCGGATCGCCCACGGTCGGCGGCAGGGTCGGCTTGATCGGCAGCTCGTCCGGATCCTCTTCAGGCGCCGGCGGCGGCAAGGTCGGGTCGTCGATGTTCGGGTCGGGTGTCTCCGGTGGAATGGGAATGTTCATGGGCCTGGCCTCGCGGGATGAATGAAGCGGTGTCGCAGGCTTTGACCCAGGCCTGCGCCCGACGCTCATTTTTTTTGAACCCCCGCGCCCGACCACGGCTCTGAACCCTTACCGCCACCAGCCCAGGGGAGCAGGTCGATGTCTGGTAAAGAGCCGTTCGAAAGCGTGCCCATGGCCAACGATCACCCGGACCAGGCCATCAGCCTGTCCCAGGCGCTGCTGGCGCCGCGCATCGTGATCGAGGACCCAAGCCCGGTGCTCGACGGCGGCACCTTCGCCGCCAAGGCGGTGCGCGGGCACAAGGTCGAGGTGACGGCCAAGGTCTACAGCGATGGCCACGACCGCCTGGCGGTGAGCCTGAACTGGCGCCAGGCCCACAGCCGGCGCTGGCACTGCGTGGCGATGCACTCGCCGGGCAACGACCTGTGGCTGGCGGACTTCACCCCCACCGATCTGGGCTTGCACCTGTTCAGCATCGAGGCCTGGATCGACCCTTTCGCCACCTACTGCCACGACCTGGAGAAGAAGTACGCCGCCGGTGTGGACGTGAAACTCGAACTGGAGGAGGGCCGTCTGCTGCTGGGCCAGGGCATCGAGCGCAGCGACGGGCTTTTGCGCGAGCAGCTTGAACGCTTGCAACAGCGCCTGCCGGATTTGCCGGTGGATGAACAGGTGATGTTGCTGCTGCACCCCGACGCGGCCCAGCTGATGGCCGAGGCCGAGCACCGCAGCTACCTCACCCGCAGCCGCGAGTTCCCCCTGGATGTGGACCGCGAGGCGGCGCTGTTCGCCAGCTGGTACGAACTGTTCCCGCGCTCGATCACCGACGATGCCGAACGCCACGGCACCTTCGACGACGTGCACCAGCGCCTGCCGATGATCCGCGACATGGGCTTCGACGTGCTGTACTTCCCGCCGATCCACCCCATCGGCATGAAGCACCGCAAGGGCCGCAACAACGCCTTGCAGGCCGAGCCCGGCGACCCCGGCAGCCCTTACGCCATCGGCAGCCCCGAGGGCGGGCACGACGCCATACACCCACAGCTGGGCAGCCGCGAGGACTTCCGCCGGCTGGTCGCCGCCGCTGCCGAGCATGGGTTGGAGATCGCCCTGGATTTCGCCATCCAGTGCTCCCAGGACCACCCCTGGCTCACGGAGCACCCCGGCTGGTTCAGTTGGCGCCCCGACGGCAGCATCCGTTACGCCGAGAACCCGCCGAAGAAGTACCAGGACATCGTCAACGTCGACTTCTACGCCCCCGAATCGGTGCCGAGCCTGTGGCTGGCCTTGCGCGACGTGGTGGTCGGCTGGGTGGAGGAGGGCGTGAAGACCTTCCGCGTCGACAACCCGCACACCAAGCCGCTGCCGTTCTGGCAATGGCTGATCGCCAATGTGCGCAGCCGGCATCCCGAGGTGATCTTCCTCGCCGAGGCCTTCACCCGCCCGGCGATGATGGCGCGCCTGGGCAAGGTCGGGTACGCCCAGAGCTACACCTACTTCACCTGGCGCAACAGCAAACAGGAGCTGCGCGAATACTTCGAGCAGCTCAACCAGCCGCCGTGGAGCCAGTGCTACCGGCCCAACTTCTTCGTCAACACGCCGGACATCAACCCGTTCTTCCTGCAGACCTCGGGCCGCCCTGGCTTTCTCATCCGCGCCGCGCTGGCAACCCTGGGTTCGGGCCTGTGGGGCATGTATTCGGGCTTCGAGCTGTGCGAGGGCACGCCGCTGCCGGGCAAGGAGGAGTACCTGGATTCGGAGAAATACGAGATTCGCCCGCGCGATTTCACCCAGCCCGGCAACATCGTCGCCGAAATCGCCCAGCTCAACCGCATCCGCCGGCAGAACCGCGCCCTGCAGACTCACCTGGGGGTGGTGTTCCTCAACTGCTGGAACGATCAGATCCTGTATTTCGCCAAGCGCACGCCCGAGCGTGACAACGTCATCCTGGTGGCCATCAGCCTCGATCCGTACAACGCCCAGGAGGCCAGTTTCGAGCTGCCGTTGTGGGAGTTGGGGCTGGACGACAACGCCGACACCCAGGGCGAGGACCTGATGAATGGCCACCGCTGGACCTGGCATGGCAAGACCCAGTGGATGCGCATCGAACCGTGGCACCAGCCGTTTGGTATCTGGCGCATCGAGAAGCTCCGCTAATCCCCTGTAGGAGCGGCCTTGTGCCGCGAAAGGGGCGCGAAGCGGCCCCAGGTTCTTAGCGACATGACAGATTGCTGGGGCTGCTACGCAGCCCTTTCGCGGCACAAGGCCGCTCCTACAGGGAGTGTGCCGAACCGGAAAATGAAAGGAGTCGCACATGGCCAAGCGTTCCCGCCCGGCAGCCTTCATCGACGATCCGCTGTGGTACAAGGACGCGGTGATCTACCAGTTGCACGTGAAATCGTTCTTCGATTCCAACAACGACGGCATCGGCGATTTCGCAGGGCTTATCGGCAAGCTCGACTACATCGCCGAACTTGGCGTCAACACCCTCTGGCTGCTGCCGTTCTACCCCTCGCCCCGGCGCGACGACGGCTACGACATCGCCGAGTACAAGGCCGTGCACCCGGACTACGGCAGCCTCGCCGATGCCAGGCGCTTCATCGCCGAGGCCCACAAGCGCGGCCTGCGGGTGATCACGGAGCTTGTCATCAACCACACCTCCGACCAGCACCCCTGGTTCCAGCGCGCCCGCCACGCCAGGCGCGGCAGCAAGGCCCGGGACTTCTACGTGTGGTCCGACGACGAGCAAAAGTACGACGGCACACGGATCATCTTCCTCGACACCGAGAAGTCCAACTGGACCTGGGACCCGGTCGCCGGCCAGTATTTCTGGCACCGCTTCTACTCGCACCAGCCGGACCTGAACTTCGACAACCCACAGGTGTTGAAAGCGGTGATCGGCGTGATGCGCTATTGGCTCGACATCGGCGTCGACGGCCTGCGCCTGGATGCCATCCCGTACCTGATCGAGCGCGACGGCACCAACAACGAGAACCTCCCCGAAACCCACACCGTGCTCAAGGCCATCCGCGCCGAGATCGACGCCAACTACCCCGACCGCATGCTGCTGGCCGAGGCCAACCAGTGGCCGGAGGACACCCGCCCGTACTTCGGCGAGGGCGACGGCGACGAGTGCCACATGGCCTTCCACTTCCCGCTGATGCCGCGCATGTACATGGCCCTGGCCATGGAGGACCGCTTCCCGATCACCGATATCCTGCGCCAGACCCCGGAGATCCCGACCAATTGCCAATGGGCGATCTTCCTGCGCAACCACGATGAACTGACCCTGGAGATGGTCACCGACCGCGAGCGCGACTACCTGTGGAACTACTACGCCGAGGACCGCCGCGCACGCATCAACCTCGGCATCCGCCGGCGCCTGGCGCCGCTGCTGCAGCGCGACCGGCGGCGCATCGAACTGCTGACCAGCCTGCTGCTGTCGATGCCCGGCACCCCGACCCTGTACTACGGCGACGAGCTGGGCATGGGCGACAACATCTACCTGGGCGATCGCGACGGCGTGCGCACGCCCATGCAATGGTCGCCGGACCGCAACGGCGGTTTCTCCCGGGCCGATCCGCAACGCCTGGTGCTGCCGCCGATCATGGACCCGTTGTACGGCTACCAGACCATCAACGTCGAGGCCCAGGCCCACGACCCGCATTCATTGCTCAACTGGAACCGCCGCCTGCTGGCGGTGCGCAGCCAGCAGAAAGCCTTTGGCCGGGGCAGCATGAAGATGCTGACGCCGAGCAATCGACGGATTCTCGCCTATATCCGCGAATACACCGATGCCGACGGCAACAGCGAGATTGTGCTGTGCGTGGCCAATGTCTCGCGGGCGGCCCAGGCGGCGGAACTGGAGTTGTCGCAGTACGCCGGCAAGGTGCCGGTGGAAATGCTCGGCGGCAGCGCCTTCCCGCCCATCGGCCAGCTGCCGTTCCTGCTGACCCTGCCGCCCTATGGTTTCTACTGGTTCCTGCTGGCCAGCCACGACCGCATGCCGAGCTGGCATGTCCAGCCTGCCGAGGGTCTGCCCGAGCTGACCACCCTGGTGCTACGCAAGCGCATGGAGGAGCTGCTCGAGTCACCATCGCGCGAGACCTTGCAGGCATCCATCCTGCCGCAATACCTGCCCAAGCGCCGCTGGTTTGCCGGCAAGGAAGGGCCCATTGACCAGGTACGCCTGAGCTATGGCGTGCGCTTCGCCACCACGGCGCTGCCGGTGCTGCTCGCCGAGCTGGAGGTGTACAGCGAGGGCGTCGTCACTCACTACCAGTTGCCCTTCGGCCTGCTGCCGGAGGAGCAGATCAACGCGGCGCTGCCTCAGCAACTGGCGCTGTCGCGGGTGCGCCGTGGCCGCCAGGTGGGGCTGATCACCGACGCCTTCGTGCTCGAACCGTTCATTCGCGCCGTGCTCAAGGGCTGCCAGGAGGGCCTGCGCCTGCCCTGCGGCGACGGGGTGGGCGAGCTGCATTTCCATCGCACCGAGGCATTGGCCGCGCTGCTGCTCGATGAGCAGAGCGAGGTGCGCTACCTGGGCGCCGAGCAGTCCAACAGCTCGGTGGTGGTCGGCGGCAGCCTGGTGCTCAAGCTGATCCGCCGGGTGAACCCGGGGGTGCATCCGGAGCTTGAGATGAGCGCCTACCTGACCGCTGCGGGCTTTGCCAATATCTCGCCCCTGCTGGCCTGGGTCAGCCGTGTCGATGACAGTGGCCAGCCCCATCTGCTGATGATCGCCCAGGGCTACCTGAGCAACCAGGGCGATGCCTGGGATTGGACGCAGAACACCCTGGAACGGGCGATTCGCGACCAGATGGAACCGGGTAGCGTCGAACAGGAGGCGCATACCGATGCCCTGGCCGAGCTGACCGGCTTCGCCGCCTTGCTCGGCCAACGCCTGGGCGAGATGCATCTGCTGCTGGCCGCGCCGAGCGACGACAAGGCGTTCCAGTCTCGTCCGAGCGATGCCCAGGACAGCGAGCGCTGGAGCCGGCAGATCAGCGCCGACCTGACCCGTGCCCTCGACCTGCTGGCCCAGCACCGCGACACCCTGGACCGCGACAGCCAGGCCCTGGTCGACGACCTGCAGCAACAGCGTGAAGGCCTGCAGCAGCACGTCGACAACCTCGCCCGGCAGGCCCGGGGCGGCCTGCTGATGCGCGTGCACGGCGACCTGCACCTGGGCCAGGTGCTGGTGGTGCAGGGCGACGCCTACCTGATCGATTTCGAGGGCGAGCCGGCGCGCCCGCTGGACGAGCGCCGGGCGAAACACAGCCCGTACAAGGATGTCAGCGGCGTGCTGCGTTCCTTCGACTATGCTGCTGCGATGATCCTGCGCAGCGCCTCGGCGGTCGACCTGTCCGACGCGGCGCGTCAAGCCCGGCAGCGGGTCGCCCGGCAGTACCTGCACCAGTCGCGTCACGCCTTCGTCGAAGCCTACGGGCTGGCCACCGCCGCCATGCCCCACGCCTGGCAGCATGCCGAGGGCGAGCGCGCCGCGCTGGAGCTGTTCTGCCTGGAGAAGGCCGCCTACGAAATCACCTATGAAGCCGAAAACCGGCCAAGCTGGCTGGCCGTGCCTTTGCATGGTCTGCATGGACTGATCAGTACCTGGGGGGAGGGGTGAGCCATTCCAGGTTGAACACGAATCTCTGTGGGAGCGGGCTTGCCCGCGAACACCGGCAAACCCGGTGCCATGTACCAAGGCGCCTGCTTCGCGGGCAAGCCCGCTCCCACAGGGGCCCGGATGGGCAGCATTGAATAATTTGATAAGGGGCAGTGAGATGAATGCAACCACGCGTGACAACGGCGGCCTTCGGCAACGGGACCTCGACGCCCTGGTCCGCGCCGAGCACGCCGACCCATTTGCCGTGCTGGGTCCCCATGGCGACGGTGCGGGCGGCCTGTTCGTCCGCGCTTTCCTGCCTAATGCCCTGAATGCACGACTGCTGACGCGCCAGGATGGGCAAGTGCTTGCCGAAATGGTGCAGGGCAGCGTGCCGGGGCTGTTCACCGCGCACCTCGATGAGGCACAGGCCTACCTGCTGCAGATCGGCTGGGCCGGCGGCGAGCAGGTGACCGAGGACCCCTACAGCTTCGGCCCGCAACTGGGCGACATGGACATGCATCTGTTCGCCGAAGGCAACCACCGCGACCTGGCCGGGCGCTTCGGCGCCCAGCCCACCGTTGTCGAAGGCGTCGCGGGCGTGTGCTTCTCGGTCTGGGCACCCAATGCCCGGAGAGTGTCGGTGGTCGGCGACTTCAACAACTGGGACGGCCGCCGTCACCCCATGCGCCTGCGCCACGGTGCCGGGGTGTGGGAGCTGTTCGTGCCCAGGCTCGGCGTGGGCGAAACCTACAAGTTCGAAGTACTGGGCGCGGACGGCGTGCTGCCACTCAAGGCCGACCCCCTGGCCCGTGCCACCGAACTGCCGCCGAGCACCGCCTCGAAGGTGGCCGGTGCCCTGGCCCACGACTGGCGCGATGGCCAGTGGATGGAGCAGCGCGCCCAACGGCATGCCTACAGCGCGCCGCTGTCGATCTACGAACTGCACGTCGGCTCCTGGCGCTGCGAGCTGGACGATGCCGGCGAAGTCGCGCGCTTCTACAACTGGCGCGAGCTGGCCGAGCGCCTGGTGCCCTACGTGCAGGAGCTGGGCTTCACCCATATCGAACTGATGCCGATCATGGAACACCCCTTCGGCGGCTCCTGGGGCTACCAGCCGCTGTCGCTGTTCGCGCCGACCTCGCGCTATGGCAGCGCCGAGGACTTCGCCTTCTTCGTCGATGCCTGCCACCAGGGCGGCATCGGCGTGCTCCTCGACTGGGTGCCGGCGCATTTCCCCACCGACGAGCATGGCCTGGCGCGCTTCGACGGCACCGCGCTGTACGAGTACGACAACCCGCTGGAAGGCTTCCACCAGGACTGGAACACGCTGATCTACAACCTCGGTCGCAACGAGGTGCGCGGCTTCATGCTGGCCTCGGCGCTGCACTGGCTCAAGCACTTCCACATTGACGGCCTGCGCGTGGACGCGGTGGCCTCGATGCTCTACCGCGACTACTCGCGCAAGGCCGGCGAATGGGTGCCCAACCGCCACGGCGGGCGCGAAAACCTCGAGGCCATCGATTTCATCCGTCACCTCAACGGCGTCGCCGCCCACGAAGCGCCGGGCGCGCTGATCATTGCCGAGGAGTCCACCGCCTGGCCCGGCGTCAGCCAGCCGGTGCAGCAGGGCGGGCTGGGCTTCGCCTACAAGTGGAACATGGGCTGGATGCACGACACCCTGCACTACATCCAGAACGACCCGGTGCACCGCACCTACCACCACAACGAGATGAGCTTCGGGCTGATCTACGCCTATTCCGAGCATTTCATCCTGCCGATCTCCCACGACGAAGTGGTCCACGGCAAGCATTCGCTGATCGACAAGATGCCCGGCGATCGCTGGCAGAAGTTCGCCAACCTGCGGGCGTACCTGGCGTTCATGTGGACCCACCCGGGCAAGAAGCTGCTGTTCATGGGCTGCGAGTTCGGCCAGTGGCGCGAGTGGAACCATGACCAGCAACTGGACTGGTACCTGCTGCAGTACTCCGAGCACCAGGGCGTGCAGAAACTGGTGGCCGACCTCAACCGTCTGTACCGCGAACTGCCGGCGCTGCACGAGCAGGACTGCCAGGCCCAGGGCTTCCAGTGGCTGATTGGCGACGACGCGCATAACAGCGTGTACGCCTGGTTGCGCTGGAGCAGTCAGGGCGAGCCACTGCTGGTGGTGGCCAACTTCACTCCGGTGCCGCGGGAGGGTTACCGCATTGGCGTGCCGTTTGGCGAGCACTGGCAAGAATTGCTCAATAGCGATGCCGAGCTGTATGCCGGGTCGAATGTGGGGAATCTGGGGGCGGTAGCCAGCGAAGCGATCGCCAGCCATGGCCAGCCATTGTCGCTGGCGCTGAACCTGCCGCCGTTGGGGGTGTTGGTGATGAAGCCGGCCTGATGGTTTCCTCTCTCCCTGTAGGAGCGGCCTTGTGCCGCGAAAGGGCTGCAAAGCAGCCCCGGCGATTGATGCATCAACGCTGAAATCCTGGGGCCGCTTTGCGGCCCTTTCGCGACACAAGGCCGCTCCTACAGGAGTGCGGTGGTCGTCTACCAACGCATCCTGACCCCAAGGCTGCCAATCAACCCGTTCAGGTCATTGTCATCCACATCGGAGCTGTAGTCGGCACTGACGAACAGCGCCACGTTCGGCGTCACCCGCGCCACCAGGCCCAAGCCCAGTTCCACCGTGGCGGCGCTGCGCGAGCTGGAGATCTTGTCGACCTGGTCCAGCTTCACCGGGGCGGCGTTGCTGAAGTCGTACCAGACGTTGGTGCGCACATAGGGTTCGATGGGCATGCCGCGCACTTCGTAGCGCGCCGACAGCTTGGCACCGACCCGGCCGCTCCAGCTGGGCTGGCTGTCGAAGGCCTGCAGGGTTTCCTCCTGCACCTGGCTACCGGGGAAGAACTGCTGGTTGATCAACTGCGCCTGGGGCTCGATCACCCAGCCGGCGCCCAGGCCGATGGGGTAGCCGCCTTCCACCGAGAAGGTCATCGCGTGGCCGCTGTCGTCGAGCCGCTGGCCGGCCTGGGAGCGGCCATTGACGTCGATGCGCGTGCCCATGGCCACGGCGTCCACGTGCCAGCCCTGCTCGTGGGTCATGCTCCAGTACACGCCCAGGCTCTCGCCGCTGAGGTTGACCGCGTCGCGCTGCTTGTCGCCCAGCAGCGGGCGCATGCCGTTGAAGGTGCTCTGCAGGTTGTTGTGGCCGACGAAGATCCCCGCGCGGTGCACGTTGCCGCCACTGGTTTCACGCACGAACAAGTCCGGTCCGATCATCATCTGCTGGCTGGGCGCCTCCACCTGCGCCGGCGGCTGGGCGCCCGGGCGCGGCGCGCCGGGGAAGAACTGCGCCCACTGGCTGGCGATATGGTCGCTGTCGGGCTGGCCATGACGTTCACCCATGCGCTCGGAGAAGGCGCTGAGCAGGCCCTGGTTGAGGCCGCTGACGCTGACCGGATCGAGCGACAATCGCGGCACCTCGGGCTGCGCCAGGACGGGGGCGAAGGGTTCGCCCTCCTGCGATTCGAAGGCGAAGGTTTCCACCGGGGTTGCCAAGAGCAGCGACGTGGAAACCGCACAGAAAAAAGCGTCGAAGCGCGAGGGATTCGAGGTGCTTTTCATGGCGGATCTCCTGTTGATGTATGAGTGAACAGCCCAAGACCTGGCCTGATGTCACGAGCTGTACGACAAGAACAGGGGGCGACAGGTACCAGCGCACCAGCCTTCTGCAGAGCGCACGAGGGCGCGCGCTAGAGGCCCGGCACGAGTTTTTACGTCTGGTGATTACTGTTCAGCTAAGGAGAGGACGGCGCTTGCGTCAAGAAAGCGTGAAAGGATCGCAAAATGCCTGTTTGACTGTTCAACCTGTTGAATTTTCGAAAATTTGAAAGACGCATATCGATAATGGTGATTTGCCGCCCTGCGGCTATGCCGAATCGTTGCTACAACCGCACTTCTACCGCCAGCGGCAGATGGTCGGAGAGGTGGGTCCAGGGCTTGTTGCCAAGGATTCTCGGTGCGTGGCTATCGGCGTTGCGCAGGTAGATGCGGTCCAGGCGCAGCAGCGGCAGGCGCGCGGGGTAGGTGCGGGCCAACAGGCCGTGATGGCGCTCGAAGGCCTCGTGCAGACCGTGCTGCAGCCCCAGGGTGTGGTTACCGCGCAGCTGCCAGTCGTTGAAGTCGCCGGCGATGATCACCGGGGCGTCGGCGGGCAGGGCGTCGAGCAGCCGGCGCAGCAGGTGCAGCTGTTGCTGGCGGTGGCGCTCGAGCAACGACAGGTGCACGCAGATGGCATGCACCTGGCGCTGCCCGGGCAGGTCCAGCACGCAGTGCAGCAGGCCGCGGCGCTCGGGGCCAGTGATCGACACGTCGAGGTTGCGGTGCTCGATGATCGGGTACTTGGACAGCAGCGCGTTGCCGTGGTGGCCGTCGGGGTAGACCGCGTTGCGGCCGTAGGCGAAGTCGCTCCACATGCTGTCGGCGAGGAATTCGTACTGCGAGGTCCGTGGCCAGCCGGGGTAGCGCGCGGCATGGCGGTCGTGACTGCCGAGCACTTCCTGGAGGAACACGATGTCGGCCTCGGTGCTGCGCACCGCCTCGCGCAGCTCCGGCAGGATGAAGCGCCGGTTGAAGGCGGTGAAGCCCTTGTGGGTGTTGACCGTCAGCACCTTGACCCGATGCACGGCCGGGGCCTGGTTGACGTTGGCGAAACCTGGACTGCTCACGACGGCTCCTGCTGGTAAGTCACGTTGTGGGAGCGGGCTTTGTGGGTCCCAGCCCTTTCAAGTGTTGATAATTGGCGTCCGGCTTGGACTTGCCGGGGTCGCTTTGCGACCCTTTCGCGGCACAAGGCCGCTCCTACAGGGTACGCGGTCGCCTGTAGGAGCGGCCTCGCCGAGGCGTCGGACCGGCCGGAAAGGGCTGCAAAGCAGCCCCGGCAATCCTGAACTGGACTGGTCATCCCCAAAAATCGCAAAAACCTTGAAAGTCATGAGTGTAGGACCGAAAAGGCCCATTGCAGGTTCACTCCTCCTCCCGCTGCAGCACCAGCAACAGCAACGACCGTCCCTTGACCTCGAACACCGTGTCGAACGCCAGGTGCTGCGGTTTGCGCAGCTCGGGCCGGTCGGTGTCCACCAGGCAGCTCCAGTAGTCGCCCTCCGGCACCGCCGGCAGGGTGAACGGCACTACGTCGTGGTAGGCGTTGACGATCAGCAGCATGGTCGCCTCGGCGCCCGGCCGGGCGATGCCGCTGACCTGGGCGCGGCCGTCCATCAGCATGCCCAGGCAGCGCCCGTGCGGGTCCTCCCACTGCTCGACGGTCATCTCGCTGGCGTCCGGGGCCAGCCAGGTGACGTCCTTGACCCCGATCGCCTCGTTGTAGTCGCCGACCAGAAAGCGCGAGCGGCGCAGGATCGGGTAGGCCAGGCGCAGGCGGGTCAGGCGCCTGACGAAGGCCATCAGCGCCTTGCCATCCTCATCCAGGTCCCAGTTCACCCAGCCGATCTCGCTGTCCTGGCAGTAGGCGTTGTTGTTGCCGTGCTGGGTGCGGCTGAACTCGTCGCCGGCGACGATCATCGGCGTGCCCTGGGCCAGCAGCAAGGTGGCGAAGTAGTTGCGCATCTGGCGCATGCGCAGGGCATTGATCGCCGGGTCGTCGGTGGGGCCTTCGACGCCGCAGTTCCACGACAGGTTGTTGTTGGTGCCGTCCTGGTTGTTCTCGTCGTTGTCCTCGTTGTGCTTGTCGTTGTACGACACCAGGTCGCGCAGGGTGAAACCGTCATGGGCGGTGACGAAGTTGACTGAGGCATAGGGGCGCCGGCCACGGTTGTTGAACAGGTCGCCCGAGGCGGTGATGCGCGAGGCGAAGTCGGCGAGCATGCCTTCGTCGCCCTTCCAGAAGCTGCGCACGGTGTCGCGGAAGCGATCGTTCCACTCGGCCCAGCCGGGGGCGAAGTTGCCCACCTGGTAGCCGCCCGGGCCGCAGTCCCAAGGTTCGGCGATCAGCTTGGTCTGGCTGAGCATCGGGTCCTGGCGGCAGGCGACGAGAAAACCGTGACGCTCGCTGTAGCCGTCGTGATAGCGGCCGAGAATGGTCGCCAGGTCGAAGCGAAAGCCGTCCACGTGCATCTCGCCGGCCCAGTAGCGCAGCGAATCGGTGACCAGTTGCAGCACCCGGGGGTGGCTCAGGTCGAGGGTGTTGCCGGTGCCCGAATCATTGATGTAGAAACGCCGGTCGTCGGGCATCAGGCGGTAGTACGAGGCGTTGTCGATGCCGCGCATCGACAGGGTCGGGCCGCGTTCGTTGCCCTCGGCGGTGTGGTTGTAGACCACGTCGAGGATCACCTCGAGCCCGGCGTCGTGCAGGTGCGCGACCATTTCCTTGAACTCGGCGATCTTGCCGCTGGCCAGGTAGCGCGGATGGGGCGCGAAGAAGGCGATGCTGTTGTAGCCCCAGTAGTTGTTCAGGCCCTTGTCCAGCAGGTGCTGGTCGTTGACGAAGGCGTGGATCGGCAGCAGTTCGATGCTCGACACGCCGAGTTCCTTGATATGCGCCAGCAGCTCGTCGTTGGCAAGCCCCGCGAAGGTGCCGCGCAGGTGCTCAGGCACCGCCGGATGGCGCATGCTGATGCCGCGGGTGTGAGCCTCGTAGATGATCGTGCGCTCCCAGGGGATCGACACGCGCTGGTCGCGGCCCCAGGTGAAAGCCGGGTCGATGACCTTGCACTTGGGCACGAACGGCGCGCTGTCGCGCTCGTCGAACGACAGGTCGGCGTCGGGGTGGCCGATGGTATAGCCGAACAGCGCCTCGGACCATTGCAGCGTGCCGACCAGCTGCTTGGCGTAGGGGTCGATCAGCAGTTTGTTGGGGTTGAAACGGTGGCCGTTCTCGGGCTCGTAGGGGCCGTGCACACGGTAGCCGTAGACCAGGCCCGGGTGGGCGTCGGGCAGGTAGCCGTGGTAGATCTCGTCGGTGTACTCGGGCAGCTCGATGCGCTCGATTTCCTCCTCGCCGCTGGGATCGAACAGGCACAGCTCGACCTTGGTGGCGTTGGCCGAGAACAGCGCGAAGTTGACCCCCAGGCCGTCCCAGGTGGCGCCGAGCGGAAAGGGCAGGCCTTCGCGGATGCGCGACGGGGCGACGGAGCGGGTCTTCTTCGGGGTGCGGGGGCTCATGGCGGTCCTCATGGTCCGGGGCGTTGCCTGGGTGTCAATGCGGGCCTCTTCGCGGGTAAACCCGCTCCCACAGGTGCATGCAACTCCCCTGTGGGAGCGGGTTTACCCGCGAAGAGGCCAGTGGAGTAATCAGCCGGCAGCGGGCTTTTTCACCGCCCGCGGTTTCTTGGCTGCCACCGGTTTCTCCACCGGCGCCGCTACCTTCGGCTTGGCCGCCGCCTTCTTGCGAGGCGCGGCCTTTGGCGCCAATGCCTCGGCCTCGGCCAGCTTGCGCGCCATCTGCCAATGACGGTCCTCCTGGCCCGCCGGCTTACCCTCCGACTCCCAGATCTGATACGCAAACTCGCGAATACGCTTTTCTTCGACACTCATCTCGACGCTCCTGAATGCAGTTAGGCATGTTCAATCAACAGGTTGACTGGAAACTCCATCAGCACGGCGCTCAACATCAGCTCCCTTGAAGGGGTGACAGCACCGCCGCCGAAAAGTCCCGAGCAGTTGGCAGGCGACAAGGCAAACGGCAGGACAAGCCGGGTATCGTCCCAGTTCTGTGCCGGGATCAACGGGGTGGCGGCCGGGCCCAGCAGGGTGCTGGCCAGCCGCGGTACGACGATGATGGCGCGGGCGTCCTCGCTCAGGCGGGCGAAGGCCAGCACCTTGTCGGCATGGCGCCCGCGCACGGCAAGCGGCAGGTAGGCGCCACGCTGGAACAGTTCGGGGTGGGCCTGGCGGGCGTCCAGCACCCGGGCCACCAGGGCTTGCTTGAGGCGGCCGTCGCGCCAGTGGGCGAGCAGCTCGGCCAGGGGCGTGGCATCGTCCAGGCTGGCGCGTCTTGCAGGGTAGTCCACCGGGCGGCGGTTGTCCGGGTCGACCAGCGACAGGTCCCAGTACTCGTTGCCCTGGTACAGGTCCGGCACGCCGGGCGTGGTCATGCGCAGCAGGCATTGCGCCAGGCCGTTCAGGGCGCCGGGGCAGGCCAGGCGGCGCGCCGCTTCGTGCAGGGACTGGCGCAGTTGCTGGTTCTCGTCGTCCAGCAGCAGGCCGTCGACATAGGCTGCGCAGGCCTGCTCGTAGCGTTCGTTCGGCGCGGCCCAGCTGCTGCGCAGCTTGGCTTCGCGCAGGGCCTTGCGCTGCCATTGGCGGATGCGTTCGGCATAGGCGCGCAGGGCCGCCGGATCCTGCAGGTCGAGGGTCAGCGGCCAGCTGCCGAGCAGGGTCTGCAACAGCAGCAGTTCGTCGCTGGGGCTGGGGGCCTCGCCATCGTCCAGTGCCTCGCGCAGCGGCGCGGCCAGTTCGCGCCAGTGCTCGACACGGCTGGCCAGCCAGGGGCCGTGTTCGCTGAGCACGGCCAGGCGCGCCCGGCAGTCCTCGCCGCGCTTGTGATCGTGGGTGGCGGTGGCCAGCAGGTTGTCGGGAAAATCGCGCAGGCGGCGCTGGGCTTCGTTGTGGAACCAGGTCGGCGCGGCGCTGAAACGCTCGGCGTCGAAGCCCACGTCGTTGCGCGACAGCAGGCGGGCCGAGCGATAGAACGCGGTGTCCTCGACGGCCTTGGCGGCGCTGGGCGCGGTCAGTTGCTGGAAGCGCACGCAGGCATGGCGCAGGTGCTTGCGCGGTCGGCCCGGCGGCAGGCGGCGCCACGGTTGACCACCGAGCCAGCGCTCGAGCTGCTCGAGCAGCGGCCAGTCGGCTTCGCCCAGCGACTGGCGCGCCCCGGCCAGCGCCTGCTGGAAGAACGCCTCGTCCTCGGCGGGGCGGCCACAGGCGTTGATATAGGTGCGATACACCGGGTAGTGCTCGACCAGCGCCTGCAGCGCCCGGCGAATGGCGCCGAGGGTGAGGTCGCGGGTCATCAGGTCGTCGCGGGCCACCTGCAGCAGGGCCTGGGCCACCGACTCGCAGTCGCCGGCCAGGCTGGCGTTGAGCACCAGGTGGCGGGCGCTGCGCACCTCCTCGGTGAATTCAGGTCGCTCGCTGACGGCGCTCCACAGCTCGCCCAGCGGCCCCTCGCCAGCGGGATCGTGCTGCAGCAGCGACACCTGGTTCATGAACTCGTAGCCGGTGGTGCCGTCGGTGAGCCAGTCACGGTGCAGGTGTTCGTCGGCGCCGAGGATCTTCTCCACATAGATCGGGAAGTGTGCCAGCGCGGCATCCAGTGGCCGTCGCGCCAGCAAGCGGTCGACCCGGCGGCGCAGGTTGCGGCAGTAGCGGCGCGGGTCGGCCAGGCCGTCGATATGGTCGATGCGCAGGCCGTCCACCAGGCCGCGTTCGATCAGCTCGAACAGCTTGGCATGGGTGGCCTCGAACACCACCGCGCGCTCCACGCGCAGGCCGCCGAGTTCGTTGATGTCGAAGAAGCGCCGCCAGTTGATGTCGTCGGCGGCGGTGCGCCAGCTGGCCAGGCGGTAGGTCTGGCGTTCCAGCAGCAGGTGAAGGCGCTTGAAGCCGGCCTCGGTGCGGCTGTCGAAGGCGTCGAGGGCAGGTTGCAGGTTCGCGCCGGCAGCGCTCAGGCGGGTCAGTTCGCGGTGCAGGGGCAGGGCCTCGGCCAGCGGGTCGCCGGACTCGCCGAGGGCACTGAAGTGCGCGGCCAGTGCCTGCAGGCGCGGATCCTCGGCCTGACCAAGGATCCGCCCGTAGTCCAGCGGGCAGATCGGGAAGCGATGTTCATGGTGGGTCACCTCGAAACGCCCCTGTGGCGCGTCGAAGGTCAGTGGGATTTCGCCGCTCTTCAGAGCCGCGCCGTAGTCGCTGCCAAGGAACGGCAGCAACAGCTGCCCGGCCAGCAACGGATCACTGGAATGCCACTGGATATCGAAGAATTCCGCATAGGGGCTGCGCCGGCCCCAGGCCAGCAGGCTCTGCCACCAGGGATTGTCGGCGCCGCCCACGGCCATGTGGTTGGACACGGTGTCGAGGATCAGCCCCATGCCGTGCTGGCGCAGGGCGGCCACCAGACGTTCGAGCGCCGCTTCGCCGCCAAGCTCCGGGTTGACCCGGGTCGGGTCGACCACGTCGTAGCCATGCCGGGAGCCGGCGCGGGCGGTGAGGATCGGCGAAGCGTACAGATGGCTGACGCCTAGCCGGGCGAAGTAGGGCACCAGCGGCACCGCGTCATCCAGGGTGAAGTCGCTGTGCAGCTGCAGGCGCAGGGTGGCGGTCAACGGTTTCATCGATCACGCTCCCAGGCCTGTTCGCGGGCCTGGGCCAGCAGCTCCAGGCGGCGGGCGGCGTCCTCGTCGTCGAGCAGGTCGCGTACCGGCGCCTGGAAGCGCCGGCGCCAGTTGGGGTGGCCTTCGGTGGTGCCGGGTAGGTTGGCCTGCTCGTCGCAGCCCAGCAGGTCCTCCAGCGGCACCAGCACCAGCGGCGCGCGGGTATGGCCAATGTAGCGGATCGCCGCGTCGATCAGCGCGTCGTCGCCGCGCAGTGGCCCGTAGTTCTGCTCCAGGGTGCGGCGCAGGCCGTCGCGCTCCACGGCCCGGGTGTGGCGCCAGTGCAGTTCGGTGGCGGCGTCGATCAGTTGCAGGCGATGGTTCCAGTCGATGTCGCGACCCACCAGCCATCCGGCCAGGGGCGCCAGATCATGGGTGCCGGTGGTGGCCAGGGCGTTGTCCGGCCAGTCGAGGATCGGCTTGAACTGCCCGGGCGCGGCCTGCTCGAACGGCAGCACGCGCATGCCCAGCACGGCCTTGTCGGCCAGGCGTTCGCGCAGGCCCTCGGGCACGGTGCCCAGGTCCTCGCCGAGGATGATCGCCTGGTGCCGCGCCGATTCCAGCGCCAGCAGGCGCAGCAGGTCGTCCAGCGGATAGTCCAGGTAGGCGCCTTCGCTGGGTGTGGCTCCACGGGGGATCAGCCACAGCCGGCGCAGGCCCATCACATGGTCGATGCGCAGGCCGCCGGCATGGGCCAGGTTGGCCCGCAGCATCTCGATGAAGGCGCGGTAGCCGTTGCGCTTGAGGCCCTCGGGGGAGAAGGCGCAGATGCCCCAGTCCTGGCCGGAGCGGTTGAGGATGTCCGGCGGTGCGCCGACCTTGAGCTCGGCCAGCAGTTCGTCCTGGCGGCTCCAAGCCTGGCTGCCGGCGCCGTCGGCCCCCACCGCCAGGTCGGCGATCAGGCCCACCGCCATGCCGTTGCCGCGCGCCGCGTCCTGGGCCCGTTGCAGGCTGCGCTCGGTCAGCCACTGGCAGAAGGCATGGAACTCGACCCGCGCCGGGTAGGCGTTGGCGAAGGCCTCGACCTCGGGGTGGTAGGGATCGTGCCAGGCCTTGGGCCAGCGGCGCCAGTCGGCGCCCAGGCCGGTACTGACCGCCTCGGCCTGCAGCACTTCGAAGCGGCAATGGTGCTCCAGTTGCTCGCCGGCGCTGGCGCGGAAACTGTCGAAATCCTGGCGAAGCGGATGCTCGCCCTGGCTGAACTGCCGGTAGAGCGTCTCGAGCAGGCGCAGGCGGGCGTCGGCGGCCCGTGGCCAGTCCACCAGGGCCTGTTGTTCCAGCGTGTCGAGTGTCGCCTGCAGGTCGCAGGCCTCGATGGCCATGCGCACCTCGCGCTCGCCAAAGACGACACCGGGGCTGGCGTAGAGCACGTTGCGCAGCAGCCGGCTGGAGGGCGAGTAGGGGCTGAAGTGGCGCTGGTCGAATGCCGACAGGGTGTGGATCGGGCTGATCGCCAGGGCATCGGCGCCGCGCTCGGCGGCGTTGCGCGCCAGTTGCTCCAGGGCCAGGCAGTCGCCGTAGCCGCCATCGCCTGGGCGGCGCAGGCTGTACAGCTGCGCCGCGATGCCCCAGCAGCGCGGCGGTTGCTGCTCGACGCGGTCCTCCAGGGCATGGCAGCGCGGCGGTGCCACGGCCACGCTGAAGCTGCGCCCATCGATGTCCACGCGGTGGTAGCCCAGCGGCAGCTCGCCCGGCAGGCGCGCCTGGGCGTCCAGGGCCAGGTTGCGCTGGCTGCCGTCCTCCAGGGTGCAGTGCGCCTGGCGGTCGGCGCTGAAATAGCGTTGCAGGTCCAGGGGCTGGCCGACATCGACGGTCAGCAGCGGCGGCAGGTGTTCGCTGTCCTCGGCCTGCTCGACGGCGCGCAGGCTGGCGGCGATGGCGGCGGCATCGTCGGCCG
The DNA here is from genome assembly GCF_016861355.2 of Pseudomonas sp. RtIB026. NCBI lineage: Bacteria > Pseudomonadati > Pseudomonadota > Gammaproteobacteria > Pseudomonadales > Pseudomonadaceae > Pseudomonas > Pseudomonas sp. RtIB026. The sequence continues at coordinate 2,795,292 of NZ_AP023348.2, forward strand.
GGTGGCCGAGGCCTGCGAGCACCCGGCGCAATACCTCGTCGCTGACCTGCTGCGGGCGGTTGTTGGCGTCGATCCAGTCGCGGGCCAGGCCGACCCGCGCGGCCAGGCGATGGAGGGGCTGTTCGCTCATGGCGTCTCCTGGTCGGGGGGCAGCAGGCTGACCACGCAGCTGTGCGCGGCAAGGGTCGAGTCGGGGTGGGCGTTGTCGCTGCTGTCGTACAGGCGCCGTTGCAGGGCGGGCAGCGCGACCGGCTGGGGCTGGGCGGCGAGGTTGAGGTCGATGCGCAGCTCGCAGCCGTTGCCCAGGCGCCAGCGGGCGGTCAGCGCCTGGTCGCCGAGCACCTCGGCGCCGAGGGCGCGGGTGCCGGGCAGGTGCGCGATGACATGGCGCCGGCGCAGGTCGAGCAGTTGCTGGTACAGGCCGTGCCAGCCGGCCAGCACGTCCTGGTGCCGGGGCCGGGACGAGGCGAAGGTCGCCTCGGCATTCGGGTCGGGGATCTGTTCGCGCTTGTGCGGATCGGCAAAGGCGTCGAAATGAGCGAACTCGCCGCGCCGTCCCTCACGCACGGCGTCGGCCAGCTCATCATGAAAATCGGTGAAGAACAGGAACGGCTCGCGGCTGCCGTCGTCGTCACCCATGAACAGCAGCGGGATCATCGGTGCCAGCAGCAACAGCGCGGTGGCAGCGCGCAGGGCCGGCGGCGGGCAGAGGCGGGTAAGGCGTTCGCCCAGGGCGCGGTTGCCGACCTGGTCGTGGTTCTGCAAAAACAGCACGAAGGCGCTCGGTGGCAAGTGGCCGCTGGGCTCGCCCCGAGGTGTGCCGTGGCGGTCGGGCTGGCCCTGGAACACGAAGCCTTCGGCCAGGCAGCGGGCCAGCTGGTCGATCGGCCGCTCCTTGTAGTCGGCGTAGTAGCCTTCGGTCTCGCCGGTCAGCAGCACATGCAGGGCGTTGTGGCCGTCGTCGTTCCACTGCGCGTCGAAGCCCTGTTGCAGCAGCGCGGCCTGGTTGTGCTCGTTTTCCAGCACCAGCCACACCTGCCGCCCGGGCTCGACGGCGGCGCGCACCCGCTGTGCCAGCTCAACGAGAAAGTCCGGTTGGTCGATGGCGTGCACCGCGTCCAGGCGCAGGCCGTCACAGCGGTAGTCGCACAGCCACATCAGCGCGTTCTGGATGAAATACTCGCGCACCTCGGCGCGGCGAAAATCGATGGCCGCGCCCCAGGGCGTCTGCCGGTCCTCGCGGAAAAACGGGCTGGCGTAGCGGTGCAGGTAATTGCCGTCGGGGCCGAAGTGGTTGTAGACCACGTCCACCAGCACCATCAGGCCGTGGCCGTGGGCCTGGTCGACCAGGCCGCACAGCGCCTGCGGCGTGCCGTAGCTGTGCTGCGGGGCGAACGGCAGCACGCCGTCGTAGCCCCAGTTGCGCGCGCCGGGGAACTGCCCCAGGGGCATCAGCTCGATGGCGCTGATGCCCAGCTCGGCCAGGCGCGGCAGCACCTTGGCCACGCCGTCGTAGCCGCCGAGCAGGCCCACGTGCAGCTCCTGGATCACCGCCTCGTGCCAGGGCCGGCCCTGCCACGGGTGCCGCCACGGATAAGCGCCGACATCCACCAGCGCGCTGGGGCCGTGCACGCCCTCGGGCTGATAGCGCGACGCCGGGTCGGGCACCTGCAGCTCATCGTCGATGCAATAGTGGTAGTGCTCGCCCGCCTGGCAGGGGCCGACACCGGTGTACCAGCCATCGCCGTCGGGCCGCAGCGCCAGGGGCGGCCGCTGCCCGATCGCCACGCTCACGCTGCGCGCATCCGGCGCCCAGAGGGCGAAGCGCGCCGACGTGGCGTCCATCAACTGTGCGCCATGCTTGTGCATCGCCGGCTCTCCGCTCAGTAGTGGGCGTGCTGCGCCTGCCTGACCAGGTCTTCGTACAGCCGGGCGTAGGGCTCCACCGCCTGGCACCAGTTGAACGGCTGGGTCATCGACAGGCAGCGCATGGCGTTCAGCAGGTTCTTCTTGCCGTACACATAGAAGGCGCGGGCCAGGGCCTCGCGGTAGCTGTCGACGGTCGAGTCGTCGAACAGGAAGCCTGTTACACCGTTCTCGATGGTGTCGGCCAGCCCGCCGGTGTTGCGCGCCACCGGCAGCGAGCCGAAGCGCTGGGCGTACATCTGGCTCAGGCCGCAGGGCTCGTAGCGCGACGGCATCAGCAGGAAATCGCTGCCTGCGAACATACGCCGGGCGTCGGTCTCGTTGAAGCCGATGCGCACGCCGATGCGGCCCGGATGACGCAGGGCCAGCTCACGCATGGCCTGCTCCTCCTCGGGTTCGCCGCGGCCGATGATGGCGATCTGGCCGCCCTGCTGGACAATGTAGTCGGCCACCCCCAGGGTCAGGTCCAGGCCTTTCTGGTAGACCAGCCGCGACACCACGGCGAACAGCGGCCCGTCCGACGGCTCCAGTTCGAACAGCTCACGCACCTGCTGGGCGTTGCGCGCCTTGCCGGCCCAGTCGTTGAGGCTGAAGTTGTGGTGCAGGTGCTGGTCGGTGGCCGCGTCCCAGCTTTCGTCGATGCCGTTGGGGATGCCGCCGAGCAGCCCTTGTTGGGCCTTGCTGGCAAGGAAACCGTCCAGGCCGCAGCCGAACTCGGGGGTGGTGATCTCACGGGCGTAGGTGGCGCTGACCGTGGTGATGTGGCTGGAGTAGGCCAGCCCGGCCTTGAGGAACGACAGCTTGCCGTAGAACTCCATGCCTTCCTGCTGCATGGCGTGGTCGGGGATCGCCAGCTCCGGGCTGCAGCCGCGGCTGTACACGCCCTGGTAGGCGAGGTTGTGGATGGTGAACAGGGTCGGCGTGCTCAGGCCGCGCCAGTGCATGTAGGCCGGGGCCAGCCCGGCCGGCCAGTCATGGGCGTGCACCAGGTCGGGGCGCCAGTGGGCCATGCCTTCGCCGGCGGCGATTTCCGCCGCCGCCAGGCCCAGGCGGGCGAAGCGGATATGGTTGTCGGGCCAGTCGCGGCCGTTGTTGGCACCGTAGGGGGTGCCGTCGCGCTGGTACAGCTCGGGGCAGATCAGCACGTAGATCACCAGGCCGTCGGCCAGGTCCATGCGGCCGATCCTGCACGGCGGCAGGGCCGCGTGGCCACCCAGTTCGCCGACGATATGGATGGGGTTGTCGCTTTCCATGACCTGGCGGTAACCGGGGATCAGCACCCGCACGTCGTGCAGGTGCGCCAGGGCGCGGGGCAGGGCGGAGGACACGTCGCCCAGGCCGCCGGTCTTGACCAGGTCGGCGATTTCCGAGGTGACGAACAGGATCTTGCGCTTGTTCGGATTGTGCTGGCGCTGGGCGCCGGGTGCCTTGACTGTCGGGGCGAGCGCCGATGGCAGGGGCTCGCGGTTATCCGAATTGAATGACTCTACGTGAGGTTCGACAGCGGCACTGATCATACTTCTCTCCGTCCCTTGTTCTGGTGTGTGCTTAACGTTGGCTCGTGGGTGTGCTCTCTGATCGTTGTTGCATCTTCGTAGTGCGGTCCTTGCCCCAGATACGTGCGCGCAGGCACGGCACGTTCGGCATTCCGGCCGAAAGACGTATGAACTGGTTGGGGTGGGCGGGCCTGACGTGAGGAAGTCCTTTTGCGTCGGCCCACTTAAGTCCTGACCTGCCCGTGTTCTGCAAAGTTCGACTTTTTTACGTCACTTTTTTATGAGCAAAACGCGGGCCGAAACTGGAGTGTAGGAGACGAAATGCGAGAAAAGTGACCCGTTGGTCATTTTTCTCGAGGACGTTTGCCCGCGCAAACGTTGGCGAGTTGTTGCAAAATATGAGGGTCGCAGCGCAACGCAACGGGTTCGACCCGCGACGGGCGCGATACGGCAACAGGAAAGGGCGTCAGCGAGAGGGTGGGAGCCAGGGCGCTCCCACACGGGAAGGGTGAATCAGAGACCGGCGGCCTTGCCTTGCACGCGGGCCTGCTCCAGCAGCAGGTTCAGCTGGGCGACCTGCTGGCGCAGCTGGTCACGTTCGTCCTTCAACTGGCGCAGCTCGTCGCGGCGCACGGTGACGTAGAGGGTCTGGGTGGGAGTGGCTGGCATCAGGGTACCCATGGCACACCTCGCATGGCTGGTGACAATTTGAAGCGTAGTCGCTTCGCGCGGCGCGCATTCTGAATTCTTCGCAGGCCCTTGGGAACTTTTTTGTTTATCGTTGTCGCCCCGTTCGTCGGTGAACCCTACGCCAGAACGCTGGACTAATCTGAAATCGTCAATTGTTGTAAAGCAAAACCAACGGGAGCGTCGTCACATGCAACTGGGAATCATCGGGCTTGGCCGCATGGGCGGCAATATCGCAAGGCGCCTGATGCGCGCAGGTCACAGCACTGTGGTCCACGATCGCAACCGCGAAGCCATCACCACCCTGGAAGGCGAAGGTGCCGTGGGCGCCCACGACCTGGGTGCGCTGGTGCAGAAACTCAAGGCGCCGCGGGCGGTGTGGGTCATGCTGCCGGCGGGCGAAATCACCGAGCAGACCATCGCCCAGCTGGCCGACCTGCTCGAGCCGGGCGACGCCATCATCGATGGCGGCAACACCTTCTACAAGGACGACGTGCGCCGCGCCGCCGAGCTGGACAAGCGTGGCCTGCACTACCTCGACGTCGGCACCTCCGGCGGCGTGTGGGGCCTGGACCGTGGCTACTGCATGATGATCGGCGGCGAGAAGGCGGTGTTCGAGCGCCTGGAACCGCTGTTCAAGGCCCTTGCCCCGGGCGTCGGCGACATTCCGCGCACCCAGGGCCGCAGCGGCGAGCACGAGCGCGCCGAGCACGGCTACATCCACGCCGGCCCGCCCGGTGCCGGCCACTACGTGAAGATGGTGCACAACGGCATCGAGTACGGCCTGATGCAGGCCTACGCCGAAGGCTTCGACCTGCTGCGCAGCAAGGGCGGCCCGGAACTGCCGGAGGACCAGCGCTTCGACCTCAACGTCGCCGAGATCGCCGAAGTGTGGCGCCGTGGCAGCGTGGTCACCTCCTGGCTGCTGGACCTGACCGCCGACGCGCTGGTCGCCGACCCGCAGTTGACCGAATTCAGCGGCTCGGTGTCCGACAGTGGCGAAGGCCGCTGGACCATCGACGCCGCCGTCGAGCAGGCGGTGCCGGTGCCGGTGCTGTCCAGCGCGCTGTTCGCCCGCTTCCGCTCGCGTCAACAGCAGGGCACCTACGGTGACAAGATCCTCTCCGCCATGCGCCTGGGCTTTGGCGGCCACGTCGAGAAGAAGAAGGACTGAATGAGCAAATCGACCATCCCCGCTGCGCCGCCCTGCACCCTGTTCCTGTTCGGCGCCAGCGGCGACCTGGTCAAGCGCCTGCTGATGCCGGCGCTGTACAACCTCAGCCGTGACGGCCTGCTCGATCGCAACATGCGCATCGTCGGGGTCGACCACAACGCCGCCACGGCCGAGGCGTTCGCCGAGCGCCTGCATGCCTTCATGGCCGAGCGCGACGCCGGCAAGTGCCTGGACGAGAAGCTCTGGGCACGCCTGGCCAAGCGCCTGGACTACCAGACCGGCGATTTCCTCGATCCGCAGACTTACCAGGCCCTGGCCCGGCGCATCGACAAGACGCGCCACGGCAACGCCATCTTCTACCTGGCCACCTCGCCACGCTTCTTCCCCGAGGTGGCCCAGCGCCTGGGCGATGCCGGCCTGCTCGACGAGTCGGGCGGAGGCTTTCGCCGGGTGGTGGTGGAAAAGCCCTTCGGCACTGACCTGGCCAGCGCCGAGGCGCTCAACGCCCGCCTGCTCAAGGTGATGAACGAGCGGCAAATCTTTCGCATCGACCATTACCTGGGCAAGGAGACCGTCCAGAACATCCTGGTCAGCCGTTTCTCCAACGGCCTGTTCGAATCGTTCTGGAACAATCATTACATCGACCACGTGCAGATCACCGCCGCCGAAACCGTCGGCGTCGAGACGCGCGGGGCGTTCTACGACAACACCGGCGCCCTGCGCGACATGGTGCCCAACCACCTGTTCCAGCTGCTGGCCATGGTCGCCATGGAGCCGCCGGCGGCCTTCGGCGCCGACGCCGTGCGCGGTGAAAAGGCCAAGGTGATCGGCGCCATCCGCCCCTGGTCGCAGAAGATGGCCCTGCGCAATTCCGTGCGTGGCCAGTACAGCGCCGGCAAGCAGGGCCGCAAGCAGCTCCCCGGCTACCGCGAGGAGGCCAACGTCGCCGCGCACAGCCAGACCGAGACCTACGTCGCCCTCAAGGTGATGATCGACAACTGGCGCTGGGCCGGGGTGCCGTTCTACCTGCGCACCGGCAAGCGCATGAGCGTGCGCGACACCGAGATCGCCATCTGCTTCAAGCCGGCGCCCTACGCGCAGTTTCGCGAAAGCGAGCTGGAGCGGCCCAAGCCCAATTACCTGAAGATCCAGATCCAGCCCAACGAGGGCATGTGGTTCGACCTGCAGGCCAAGCGCCCGGGGCCGGAGCTGGTGATGGAGAATGTCGAGATGGGCTTCGCCTACAAGGACTTCTTCAAGATGACCCCGGCGACCGGTTACGAGACGCTGATCTACGACTGCCTCACCGGTGACCAGACCCTGTTCCAGCGTGCCGACAACATCGAGAACGGCTGGCGCGCGGTGCAACCGTTCCTCGATGCCTGGGCGGCTGAGGGCGGCGAAGTGCACGGGTATGCGGCGGGGGAGGATGGCCCCGAGGCCGGCGACGAGCTGCTGGCGCGGGACAAGCGCGAGTGGCACACGCTGGGGTGACGCCAGCGGGAGCAGCGACCTGCCGCCGTTGCAGCACGGCGGCAGGTCTTCAGAGCAGCCCTACAAGGTAAACGACAGCGCCGAGAACACCATCCCGCCACTGCCCGCCCAGCCCATGCAGAACTGGTCTGGCTCGGCTTCGCCGCGGCTCATGGCATCAAAGATGCCGAAGGGGATCGACGCGGTAATGATGTTGCCGGTCTTGTGCCCGACGTGATGCAACTTGTGATCGACGCCGATCATCTGGCCAATGTGTTCCCACATCTTTGGCGAGCCGGTATGGATGAACACCTTGTGCACGTCGTCCGCGGTGAGTTTCTGCAGGTTGAAGACTTTGATCGCTTCGTTGCGCCCGTCTTCGTGCAGAGCGGCGGCATAGGAGTTGAACTGGTACTGGCCACCGGTCGGTTCGATCTTGGCGATATCTTCTTCGTTGCAGAACAGCTTCCAGTCCGGCAAGGAGATCGTCGACAAGTCACTCAGGTCAGGTCGGTTGATGTACGAGAACTTGAAGTTCCCCGGTGCCTCGTTACTCAGGATGGTGACGACGGCGGCCTCGCCAATGGTAAAGCTCGGGAACTTGTAGGCCAGTTCGGCTGGCGACTGCAGCGAGAAATTCTTGGGCATCACCGGCCCGCCTTCCGACATGCCGAACTCCATGTTGACGATGGCGGCGTAGCGGATTTCACCGGCTTGCATCTTGCTGTTGATGACGTCCATGGCCGTCACCCAGCCGTTGCAGGCATCGACCACGTCGAAGTTGCGGCAGTTCAGGCCCAGCGCCTTGGCGATGAAGGTACTGTTGGCCGGCTCGATGAAGCCGCGGGTGACGTTGGGATAGATCAACAGGTCCAGGTCGGCCTTGCTGATATTGGCCTGGGCCAGCGCCGCGTCGAACGCCGCTTCCATCAGGGCCATCGGCGTCTCGTCAGCCGCCAGCCAATGGCGGGTGTCGCTGCCGCTTTTTTCCAGCAACTTGCCGATGGTCTTCAAGGTTTTCGGCAAGTCCTCCTGGAAGGTGTCCCTGGAGTGTTGTTCGACCAGGTTGATGACGTCCTGGTTGGTGACTTGGCGTGACGGCAGTATTGCGGAAAGCCCGACGATCTTCATATAACGTCCTTGTTGAGGGGGTTGATCCTGCGCGGTATGTGCGCATGAGTGGAGGCGTGCTCATCCTTGTAAGCAGCCAATGGCCTGATGCCTGTCAGTCAAGCGAAAGGGGGCCGCTCTGCGGCCTTTCGCCGGCAAGCCGGCTCCCACAGGGCGCGTGCATTCCCTGAGCCTGCGCTGTATCCGTGGGAGCCGGCTTGCCGGCGATGGGCTGCGTAGCAGCCCCGGTGACGCCTACTGACTGGCATATTTCTAGCACAGGGTATTTGCGAACCAATGCCGTGGATCAATGTTCTTGCGTGTCGCCAGCGGCACAACACAAGTGCTGAGTTACGTGTTGTTCCATAGGAGATCGCGTAGGGAACTGTTATCTCTGTGGGAGCGGGCTTGCCCGCGAAGCAGGCGCTGCGGTACCTGGCACCGGCTATGCCGGTGTTCGCGGCTAAAGCCGCTCCCACAGGTACAGCGCTCGATTCAGCGTTTGCGCGATCCTGTGGGAGCGGGTTTACCCGCGAAGGGCTGCAAAGCAGCCCCAACAAGTGCGATGAAGCGCTAACTGACTGGCATTAGGCGTCGGCGTTCTTACTCTAGGGCGAAGCGGGCGGAGACCTCCCAACAGGAACGGTCTTGATTTCATGTAGGATTTTTCGCAGCGCAGGGCTTAAACCAATGCTCAGTGGAACGACCAGCCGTAGCGAAGCATCCAACTTCAAGCCCACCCGCCAGAGGATCCCCGATGCCCGCCCCGATCGAAGACTACGCCCTCATCGGTAACTGCCGCAGCGCCGCCCTGGTCAACCGCGATGGCGCCCTCGACTGGCTGTGCCTGCCGCGCTTCGACGCCCCCGCGGTGTTCGCCGCCTTGCTGGGCAACGAGGAAAACGGCCGCTGGCGCATCGCCCCCAGCGACCCCGTCGAGCACAGCACTCGCCGCTACCTCGACGACACCCTGGTACTGGAAACCACCTGGACCACCGCCAGTGGCCGCGCCCGGGTGCTCGACTGCATGCCCCTGGGCGAGCGCAACGCCGTGCTGCGCATCGTCGAGGGCCTGGCCGGCGAGACGGCCTTCGAGATGGACCTGGTGCTGCGCTTCGACTACGGCCGCAGCGTGCCCTGGGTGGAAAAGATCGATCCGCTGACCCTGAGCGCCGTCGCCGGTCCTGATCGGCTGATCCTGCGCAGCAGCACCGAAACCCATGGCCGCGACCACCACAGCGTCGCCCGTTTTCGCGTGTGCGCAGGGCAGCGCCAGGTGTTCAGCCTCTGCCACCAGGCCTCGCACCTGCCCGTGCAGCCTGATTGCGATATCGACCACGACTTCGAACAGACTCTCGAGCAGTGGCGGGCCTTTGCCGCCCGCTGCCCTGATGTCGGGCCCTACACCGACCATGTGCGTCGTTCGCTGTTGACCCTCAAGGCCATGACCTACGCGCCTACCGGCGGCATGGTCGCCGCCGTCACCACGTCGCTGCCCGAGCGCGTCGGCGGCGAGCGCAACTGGGACTACCGCTACTGCTGGCTGCGCGACGCCACCATGACCCTGCTGGCGCTGATGAACCTGGGCTATTTCGACGAGGCCCAGGCCTGGCGCGAATGGCTGCTGCGCTCGGTGGCCGGCAATCCCGAACAGATGCAGATCATGTACGGCCTGGCGGGGGAACGTGACCTGCCCGAATTTACCTTGCCCTGGCTACCGGGTTACGAGGGCTCGCAGCCGGTGCGGGTCGGCAATGCCGCCGCCGGCCAGTTGCAGCTGGACATCTACGGCGAACTGGCCGACGCCATGACCCAGGCGATCAAGGGCGGCCTGCCGCGCCACCCGCGCGGCGCGGCCATCGCCCGTGCGATCCTGCCGTACCTGGAAGGCATCTGGCGCGAGCCGGACGAGGGCCTGTGGGAGGTGCGGGGCGGTCGCCAGCACTTCGTGCACTCCAAGGTCATGGCCTGGGTCGCCTTCGACCGGGCGGCGGGCCTGGCCGATACCACCGAGGAGGGGCGTGAGCGCAGCCGGCATTACCGCCAGGTGGCGGACGAGATCCGTGACGAGGTCTGCCGGCGCGGGCTGGACGCCGGCGGTCGGCACTTCGTCCAGGCCTACGGCTCGGCGGAGCTGGACGCCAGCCTGCTGCAGATCGCCCTGACCGGCTTTCTGCCGGCCGACGATCCACGCTTTCTGCGCACCCTGGAACAGATCGAAAGGCGCCTGCTGCGCAACGGCCTGCTGCTGCGCTACGACAGCGACAATTGCAGCGACGGCCTGACACCGGGGGAGGGGACGTTCCTGGTGTGTTCGTTCTGGCTGGCGGATGTGTATGTGCTGCTGGGGCGGCAGGACGAGGCGCAGGTGCTGTATGAACGATTGATGGGCTTGTTCAATGACGTGGGGCTGCTGGCCGAACAGTACGACCCGGCGGGGAAGCGCATGCTGGGGAATTTCCCGCAGGCGTTCAGCCATATCGGGATCATCAATACGGCGTTGAACCTGCACCGGGCGCAGTGTCCGGTGCGGGATCGGGCGAAGGGCGGTGACTGAACCTGCGACTTCTGACGCTGGACAATCAGTTTTTCCTCATTGCTTGTAGTCCATTTCCGAATCATCCTTTTGCCGCCTTTCAGCCATTGCTACGGCTCTCCCTGCAACCTAGGCTCCGCCGGTCGCTGCCAATTCAGCGACCGGGTCTGCAAACCCGATCCAAAGAAGAAGGACGCCGTTGCCAGGCCCCAGGTGCATCAAGGCACCTGGAGGCTTGTTTCATGGTGGCTGCGTGCGGGAGGTCTTCGGACCTGCCGGGTTACCTTCTTCTGCCCCGGTTTTTGCAGCCTGTACGTAGCCGCCACCCCTCCACTGCAAAGGAAGGATGGCGGCGTATCCTTACCGCAGCAGAAGTCGAAATGTTGAAGATCGTCCCCGATCCACCGCCATCCAATCCTTCCCCTCATCACCTTGAAGACACCCTGATCCAGGCAGCGGAATACGTGCGCTGCGCCCTGATCGTGGCCCATCAGTCGGTGCTGGCCTCACATCCGCATTCGCTTGGTGCAACGCTGGCGCTGACGGCGGTGCACGAGATGGAAACGGTACGCGCGCTGCTGGACTGCGCGTTGGCGCAGGTGCCAGCACAGGTGCAGACACACCATTGAGTTTGCGCATCCTGCGTGGGATGCAGTGGTTGAAGTGGGCATGTCTGGCGATGATTGACGTTGGCTGCGTGGGTGGCCGCGCTGGCGCTATCGCGGGGCAAGCCCGCTCCTACAGGTGCTGTGCAGTGTCTGAGACAGGATTTCCAGCCAAGGATAGACCCTGTAGGAGCGGGCTTGTCCCGCGATACCGGCGCAGCCGGTGCCATCCTTATGGAGCATGCCCGCTCAGGTCCCACCGAGGCGAATCGACGCGGCAGCTATGGCATGATGCCCGGCCCCGCACGCGATAGACGCCTGCCATGAAAGGAATACTCAGATGCCCTCGACCCCACCCAACGGCCTGCCGGTCTATCGCCTGATCACCGGCAAGGACGACGCCAGTTTCTGCCAGCGTATTTCCGAGAGCCTGGCGTTGGGTTATCAGCTTTATGGTTCGCCCAGCGTGACTTTCGATAGCAGCAAGGGACATGTGGTGGCTGCACAGGCGGTGCTGTGGCCGGTAGCCATGGACTGAAACGGATGGATGCCGCAATCCGCCTGCGCCGGGCCATGCTCGATGACATGGACCGAGTAAGGGCCGCCAGGTGTCCGACGCAAGCCTTGCAGCGCCTGTGAGATCGAGCGCCGCCCGCGCGGCGCATCGCGACGCAAGGCCGCTCCTACATCTGTTTCGGGCCAGTCAATCCTGTGCCATTACCTGGGCCGCCTTGTTGGCACGACGCGGTTTCAGTGTGGGCATCGTTGCCGTCCCACCTGTCTCAAGGCATGCGCCAAGGCGGGCAACCATGGCCTGACAGGTTCGGCACGTTGCAACAAATAATGAAATGGCTACCCCCGCCCCACCCTGTGTCAGCCCTCTAAGCTTTCACAGGGTGCCTATCGGAGTGCAACGCCATGAACACTGTCGCCATCATCGCCATCGACCTGGGAAAGTTGAGCTTCCATGTACACGCTCAGGATGATCGGGGTCATGAGCTCTATCACCGCAGGTTCAACCGTGAGTCACTCATCCGCCACCTTGCCAATCTTGCGCCCTGTACGGTGGCGATGGAGGCCTGTGGTGGCTCTCATTTCATGGCGCGAGAGGTGACGAGACAGGGTCATACGCCCAAACTTATTCCCGCACAGTTCGTTCGCCCCTACGTGAAAAGCAACAAGAATGACTTTGCCGATGCTGCCGCTATCGGTGAGGCGGCAACCCGCGATCAGATGCGCTTCGTGCCTCCCAAAACCGAGGCCCAGCAGGCGCTGGCGATGCTCAATTCACTGCGCGACAGCTTCATCAGAGACCGTACTGCCACCATGAACCGCATCCACGCTTATTTGCTCGAGGTGGGGGTCAGTTTGGCACCCACCTTCAAGGCGGTCCGGGAGCTCCCCATTCTGCTGGACGACAGTACCTTCTCACCGTTGATCAAGAAGCTGTTGCTGGACCTACATGCCCACTTCCGCTATCTCGATGATCGGATCAAGGCTCTAGACAAGGAAGTGCATAGCCAGGCCGTTAGCGATGATCTTGCTTCCCGTTTGATGTCGATACCTTGTATTGGCCCGATCACCGCTACCGCCCTGGCTGCGGAATTGGGTGATGGTAAGCAGTTCCGCTGTGGGCGAAATTATTCAGCCTCCATAGGCCTGGTTCCCAGGCAGCACACGACAGGCGGCAAACCTTGCCTGGGGCGAATCAGCAAGCGGGGCGACGGCAATCAGCGACGACTGCTGATCCAGTGCGCGAGGGTCTATCTGATTGGGCTGGAGCGCAAAACCGGCAAGCTGGCGGACTGGGTACGTGGCTTGCTACGTGTTCACCACCCCAACCTGGTGGTGTGCGCTATCGCCAACAAACTGGCCCGAATCGCCTGGGCCATCACGGCACACCACAGCGAATTTGATGCAGGGTCAAGCGCCATGAACGCTTGACCCTGCAGACACACGAGTAACAACCCACCTGGTTTTGCGATGCTGCACACAGATGACGTGAACGGTATACCGGCCTGGCGATCAACCTGAGCTCCTACTCGGCTTCAGAAGCCGAACAAATATCTAGGCTCGTCGGGCGCGATTTTCATCGAGGCGCGGGACCAACCTCCCACACGACGCCGTATAGATTGACGCAAACCAAACTCACGCACATCTCAGTACAGTATTGCAGAAATGGGGGTAACCATAGATGTAGGAGCGGCCTTGCGTCGCGATGCGCCGCGCGGGCGGCGCTCGATCTGATAGGCGCTGCAAGGCTTGCGGCGGACACCAGGCAGCCTGAAGCCCCCGCAAGGAGCAGCTACGCTTGCGTGCTATAGGTCACGCAAGGCCAGGGAGCTGCCTGATGAAATGCCTGTACTACCTGCTGTTGTCGCTGTTGTCGCTGATCCCCGCCGCCATGGCCGACGACGCCGACGGCACAGCACCTGTCGCGGCGCAGTTGACGGTGGCCAACCGCACGGTCTTCACCTTCCACGCTAGTGTGCTCGGCGAACCCCCGACAGTGCGTGCGCAGCGCGCCCGGGCGGTGGTCGACGAGGCCCTGCGCGGTGCCGAGGGGCTGCAGGTGCGGGTCGATCCGATGATGGACAGCCAACTGGTCCTGATCGGTGACCGGCGCGCCTTCATCGTCGCCCCGCAGGACTTGCCGGGCGGCTCGGGCGATACCCGGGCGGCCGCCGAGCAGGCCGCCGTGGTGCTGCGCCAGGTGGTGGACGAAACCGGCGAGGCGCGCAGCCTGCATTTCCTGTTCGTGGCCCTGGGCTACTCGCTGCTGGCCACGCTGATCTACCTCGCGCTGCTCAAGGCCACTCATGTTGCCCGGCGCAAGCTCACTGGCCTCTTGCCCAGGCTGATGCGCAACCGGGCCTACCAGCTCAAGGTGGGGCAACTGCCGTTGTTCGACATGCAGTACGTCTATGCCCTGGTCGACCGCTTGCTGCGCCTGTTCTACTGGCTGCTGGTGGCGCTGTTCAGCTACCAGTGGCTGAGCTTCGTGCTGTCGCGCTTCCCCTACACCCGCCCCTGGGGCGAGAGCCTCAACCTGCACCTGCTCGACCTGCTGCGCTACCTGCTCGACGGGATCGTCCATGCCATCCCGGGCATCGCCGTGGCGATCACCATCTTCTTCATCGCCCGTGGCATCAGCAGCTTCAGTCGCCGCCTGCTGGAGCGCCTGGCGCGCCCCGGCAGCGTGCCCTGGCTGACCGGCGAGACCCTGCAACCGACCACGCGCCTGACCTCCCTGGCCATCTGGCTGTTCGCCCTGGTGATGGCCTACCCGTACCTGCCGGGCTCGGGCACCGATGCGTTCAAGGGCTTGTCGGTGCTACTGGGCCTGATGATTTCCCTGGGCGCCTCCAGCGTGGTCGGCCAGGCGGCGGCGGGGCTGATCCTCACCTACTCGCGCACGCTCAAGGCCGGTGAGTACGTGCGGGTCGGCGAGCACGAGGGGACGGTGACCGAGGTGGGGATGTTCAACACCACCATCCGCACCGGGCTGGGCGAAGTGCTGACCTTGCCCAACTCGATGATCACAGGTTCCGTGACCCGCAATTATTCACGGGCGGTGCAGGGGCTGGGCTATATCGTCGATACCGTGGTCACCATCGGCTACGACACGCCCTGGCGCCAGGTGGAGGCGATGTTGGCCGAGGCGGCGCGGCGCACCGACGGCATCCTCGCCAGTCCCAGGCCGCAGGTGTTCCAGACCGGGCTGTCGGACTTCTACCCGGAATACCGCCTGGTCGCCCAGGCGGTGCCGAGCGAGCCCAGGCCGCGGGCGGAGCTGCTGAGCCTGCTGCACGCCAATATCCAGGATGTGTTCAACGAATACGGCGTGCAGATCATGTCGCCGCATTACCTGGGCGACCCGGCACAGGAGAAGTGGGTGCCGCCCGAGCGCTGGTACAGCGCGCCGGCGCAGGCGCCGGATGCGCCCGGGGAGTGAGACCAGCGGCGCCGTTACAACGGGCGCCGCCGATTCAGGGTTTGGCTATCAGGCCACCGCCTCGCGACTGGCACTTGCCGCCTTGGTGTGCCAAAGGGTCGGCACCATGAACGCGATCGCCAGCACGCACGCGCTCACCAGCAGCACGAAGCCGCCGTCCCAGCCGAAGTGGTCGACGGTGTAGCCCATCGCCGCGCTGGCCGCGACCGAGCCGCCCAGGTAGCCGAACAGGCCGGTGAAGCCGGCCGCGGTGCCGGCGGCTTTCTTCGGCGCCAGCTCCAGCGCCTGCAGGCCGATCAGCATCACCGGTCCGTAGATCAGGAAACCGATGGAGAACAGCGCGATCATGTCGACGGTCGGGTTGCCCGGCGGGTTGAGCCAGTACACCAGGGTAGCGACGGTCACCAGGGCCATGAACACGATACCGGTCAGGCCGCGGTTGCCGCGGAAGATCTTGTCGGACATCCAGCCGCACAGCAGGGTGCCGGGGATGCCGGCCCACTCATAGAAGAAGTACGCCCACGAGGTGGTGTCGACGCTGAAGTGCTTGGCTTCCTTCAGGTAGGTCGGCGCCCAGTCGAGCACGCCGTAGCGCAGCAGGTAGACGAACACGTTGGCCAGGGCGATGTACCACAGCAGTTTGTTGCGCAGCACGTACTCGACGAAGATCTGCTTGGCGCTGAACTCCTGCTCGTGGCTTTCGTCGTAGCCTTCCGGGTAGTCGTTCTTGTACTGCTCGACCGGCGGCAGGCCGACCGACTGCGGGGTGTCACGCATGGTGGCGAAGGCGAACACGGCCACCAGCACCGCCACGGCGGCGGGCACGTAGAAGGCGGCGTGCCAGTCGTTGGTCCAGCCCAGGCCCAGCAGGAACAGCGGGCCGATCAGGCCGCCGCCGACGTTGTGGGCGACGTTCCACACCGAGACCACGCCACCGCGCTCTTTCTGCGACCACCAGTGCACCATGGTCCGCCCGCTCGGCGGCCAGCCCATGCCCTGGGCCCAGCCGTTGATGAACAGCAGCACGAACATGATCGTCACGCTGGACGTGGCCCAATGCGCGAAACCGAAAATGAACATCACCCCGGCCGAGATCAGCAAGCCGAAGGGCAGGAAGTAGCGCGGGTTGGAGCGGTCCGAGACCAGGCCCATGAGGAACTTGGACAGGCCGTAGGCGATGGCGATGGCGGAAATCGCTACGCCCAGCTGGCCACGGGTGTAGCCCTCTTCCTCGATCAGGTAGGGCATGGCCAGGGAGAAGTTCTTGCGCAGCAGGTAGTAGCCGGCATAGCCGAAAAAGATCCCGGCGAAGATTTGCCAGCGCAGGCGACGATAGGTGCTGTCGACGCGCTCGTCGGGCAGCGGCGCCTGGTGCGCGGCAGGGCGGAAGAAGGCAAACATGTGAAGCTCCCAACTTGTTATAGGTATGCGAAAACGAATTTTACATTTTCGTTACAGAAAAAATATCTGTTTCGCGGGGAGCAGGTGTTGTTTTGTGAAAATTGCCGTGTTTCTCGACGACAGGTTGATGGCAGATACCTGACACGAATAATGGCAAAAGGCTACAGGCTAATCGGAAGTGAACCACTTTTCCGGCTCGACTATGGATAGAAGAGCCGAAACACATGGATATTCACGTAACGCAAGCCGAGCGCACCAGCACCGCCCCCCGCGACACGCAACTGCCCCTCCTGCACATCACAACGGAGCACTTGCGTGCCTGGCGCCTGGCGGCCGACGTGCTCTTCAGCACGGCGACCAGGGCAGGCGATGCATTCAGTGCCTCGCTCGAGGTCTTTCATTGCCAGCGATTTTTGTTGTGCCGTGGTTACCTGGAGGGCGCCCGCTATGGCCGTGACGCGCGCCGTCTGGACGGGTGCGACCTCGATCACTATGTACTGCACCTGCCACTGCAACGTGGCCTGGCCGCTGGCAATGGCATGCGCGTGCGGGCGCGGGATGTGGTGGTGCTGGACCTGACACAGCCGGCGGCTTTTGCCATGGCCGGCGGCGAAGGCCTGAGCCTGGTGATACCCCGTACCGCGCTGGCGCACCCCACATGGCAGTTGCATGGCCTGCGCCTGGGACGGGAGAGCCCGATGGGGCGCCTGCTCGCCAGCCTGCTGTCGTCGTTCGCCACGGCCGCGCCGCAACTGACCCAGGACCAATTGCTACACCTGGGCCAGCCGCTGGTGGGAGTGATCGGTGCCTGCCTGATCAGCGCGGCAGCTTGCCGCCAGGTCGGGGCCTCGCCCACACAGGGCGACCTCGGCCGACGGGCGCGCAGCTACATCGAGCGCAACCTGCAACGCAACGACCTTACCCCGACGGTGCTGGCCAAGGCCATGGGTACCTCGCGCAGTCAGTTGTATCGGGCATTCGAGCGATTCGGCGGGGTGCGCCACTACCTGCTGCAACGGCGCCTGCGCCGCTACCTGCAAGCGTTGGGCGAGCCCGGCAATGCCGGGCGGCGCATCGGCGACCTGGCCTACGACCATGGTTTTACCGATGAGGCGCACTTGCGCAAGGTGTTCCGCAAGGCCTTCGGCCTGTCTCCACGCGCGGCGCGTACCGCCTTGCAGCGAGGCGAGCTGGCCTGCCCGGATGCGCAGGTCGGCGAGCCGCCATCGATGGCGCGCTGGCTGCGCGAGTTGGCCAGTCATTGATTCGGGACGGCTGACCCGATTTCCGGGACGCACGCCCCCGGACACGCCCCAGGCCCATCCGTAATCTGGGCTCACCTGGTAACCCAACCATCCATCCAACCCGGTGCCGTCGTCAGGGCCTGAACCCTGCAACGCGTGGGGCATACCGAAGCCACCCGGACGGCATCGGCACCGCATGAGACAAGGAGCGTCGGTCGTGGCGAATCAATCCCTCCATCACCTCATCCAGAGCATCGCCGGCGCGGTCGCCGAGGCGCAGGACAAGATCCAGCGCTTCCAGGTGTCGACCGTGCGCCAGTACTTCGACGAGGACAACCGGCCGGTCAGCATCGATGTGCGCCTGCCGTCCCATTCGCCCGAGGCGAAGGAAGGCGAGGAGCGCGTGGTACGGGTCCCGCTGCTGTCGCTGGTGGGGGCGCGGCTGATGGCCGTGAAGGACATGGAAATCTCGTTCGAGGTAGGGCTGAACGCCGATGACGGTTCGGCCGTGAACGTCGGCCCGGCGACTGCCGGTGATGACGACTCGGGCTGGCCGAGCGAGACCCACAAGGCTCTGAACGTCGACTTGGGCGTTCGCCGCAATGGTGAAGGCGGGCCGCTGGCGCGCGTCACCCTCAAAGTCGAAACCCAGCCCCCTTCGGAGGGGATGGCTCGGCTGCTGCAAAACCTCGATAAATTGATCTAGGAGAAACACAAATGGCTAACTTCTCGATGGGTGACCAGTTCCGCGGCCTGCCTATGGGCGACCTGATCGGCGGTCCTCTCACAGCCGCTTGCGACGCCCAGGTCCGCCTGGCCAATGCCACCGCCGACTTCATCAAGGTGATCGGCTTCCTGCCTGACCCCAACAACCCGACTGACCCCAACGCGGTGGGGGATGTGCGCACGGTCAGCTTCCGCTTCGACCGTCCGTCCACCAGCAAGCCCGACGACGGCACCATCCCGATGGAACGGGTGGAGCTCGAAGTCCCGCTGCTGGCGGTGGTCAAGGTGCCGAACCTGTCGATCAACAAGGTCGACATCACCTTCGACATGGAGGTGAAGAACTCCGAGCAATCGCGCGAAGCCACCGACGCCCAGGCGGCGATGTCGGCCGAGGCCAGCGTGGGCTGGGGGCCGTTCAGCGCCAAGGTCAACATCTCCGGCTCGGTGTCTTCGCACAAGGAGAACACCCGTTCGACCGACCAGTCGGCCAAGTATCACGTCGAGGTCCACGCGGCCGACGACGGTATGCCGGAAGGACTGGCCCGGGTGCTGGACATGATCTCGCAGTCGGTCGCGCCCAAAGCCATCACCCAGCAGTAAGCGGTGATCGGCCCAATGCCAGCCCTGTGGTCGTGTGAGCGCTAGCCAGGGGTTGGCCGTCAGACTTTTCCGGAAAGGAGTTCCGTGATGTTCGATCTAACGGACGTGGGATATGTGAAACGCATCGTCGTCGGCAGCACCGATCCGGAGAAGCTGACGTCGCACGAGCTGATCCAGGCGCAGACCGCGCTGCTCAACCGCTGCCTCAGCGAACCGCCCAAGGGGCGCATCGTCGGCATCGAGAAAACCTTCAACCTGCTCAACATCGGCGAGCACCAGGTGGTGCTGCAGTCACTCATCTACCACGTGGGCTTCGCCCGTCGGCCGTTCTGGCTGGCCGACGAACAGGAGGCCTCGTGATGAACCACTTCGCAGAGTTCGTCCACGCGCTGGGCGGCGCCGTGCAGTGCGCGCGGCACGCCACCGGGCAACGCTGGCCGGGGATCCGGATCGCAGAGATGCAGGTGGTGCTGGCCGCCACCCTCGAGCCCGGCGATGCGCCGGGGAGTCTGGCGCTGCGTGTCGGTCGCGCGCCACGGCGCAATGAAACCTTGCATGAGCTGAGTATCAACGTGCCCGGCGATGCCGGTGAGGCGATTATCGTTTGCCTCGATGGCGAGCTGTTCGGCCACTACGGGAGCCCCGGTGATGGCCAGGCCGACTGAGCGCTCGATGCGTTTGCTGCTTTCAACCCAGGAGACCCGAACCATGCGCACGATTCTCAAGAACAAACCAGGCCAACCGACTCGGATGTCCACCGGCAAGCGCGTGCTGTGCGCCATTGGCGCAGCCGCATTGTCGGCGCTGGTGGCGTTGGGGGCGATCCAGCCCGACCTGGCCTTGGCCATCGCCAAGTGGGCGGGGCTGGTGCTGGCGTTCTGAACCCATGAATCACCCAACAAGGAGAGTCACCATGAGACATCTGGCAACCGCACTGGCCGGTGCCCTTGCACTGGCCGGCCTGGGATCGGCGTGGGCCGACGAGTACCAGGGCACATTCAAGGACAACGGCACCAACGTGCCGGTGCTGCTGAACATCGATCCTGGCGCAGGCTTGGGCAAGAACGCCGGCAAGGTGCGCTTCGGCGCGGGATGGGCGTGCGATTTCGCCCTGGAGTTCAACGGCGCAGACGGGCCGGAGCGCAGCTACAGCCTCAAAGGCGGTGGGGCGGGCCGCTGCGGGCCGCTGACCCTGGGCTACCTGCAGAGTCGCCAGGGCAGTGACGGCCTGCAGATCCAGTTGTTCACCCAGGCCAACAAGCTCGCCTACAGCGCCACCCTGGTGCCGCCCGCCAGGTAGCCGCCACAAGCAACCGACATCCATTCGCTTCGCCATCAAGGCACGGCCTGGCCGCTGCCCCACGGGGAGCGGCTTGCCCGAAAAAAGGAGCTGACCATGTGCATCACCAACACCGTAGGGACGGGCGGCAACAACGCCACCGCCGATGTGCGCAGCCTGCAGCTGCTGCTCAACCTCAACAGCGGTCAACGCGGCTTCAGCTGCGCGCTTGGCATCGATGGCCTGTGGGGGGGCGGCACGCGCAGTGCGCTGGACAACTTCCAGCAGCTTATCGGCAGCCCGCAGGGCAAGCCGGTGGCGCCGGGCGATGCGACCCTGGCCGCCTTGCGCGTGGGCCTGCCCGGTGGGCTGGTCGCGCCCAAATTGTGGCTGGCGCTGATCAATGCCAGCGGCACACGTATCGATGCCTTCCACCAGCCGGTGCTCGACGTGCTGACCCGCTACCGCATAGACACGCCGCTGCGCATCGCCCACTTCCTTGCCCAGATCGCCCATGAGAGCGGCTGCCTGCGTTACACCGAGGAGCTGGCCAGCGGGAGTGCCTACGAGGGCCGCAAGGACCTGGGCAACCTGCAACCGGGCGACGGGCCGCGCTTCAAGGGGCGCGGGCTGATCCAGCTGACCGGTCGCGCCAACTACCGCCAGTACGGCCAGTACTGCAAGCGCGATTTCGAGAACAAGGACGACCCCTCCCTGGTCAGCAGCGACCCGGCCCTGGCGGTGGACGTCGCCGGCTGGTTCTGGGCCAACCGCAAGCTCAACGACTGGGCCGACAAGGATGACCTGCGTGAGGTTACCCGCCGGGTCAATGGCGGTTTCAACGGCCTGGACGACCGCGCCGCGTACCTCGCCCGGGCCAGGTGGCTGCTGGTCGGCTGAACCCCATTCCCCCTTTTCGCCGGCAGCGGCGGAACCCGAGGACAACAACGTCCTGTCACCGTAAAAAAGGAGCTTCATGATGAAAAAGACTTTCGTGTTCCCACATGCACGCGTCGCGCTGGCTGGGCTGGCGGTCATCGGCAGCCTGGCGTTCAGCCTGGTGCCGGTGGCGTCCGCCCAGGCCGCCGTGGCATGCCCACAGCCCAATTCGGGCGGCGTGCCGGCGGTCAATCAACAGCATGTGTTCTGCGGCGAGGTGGCCAACAACCGGGCCAAGGGCTTCCACAGCAGGCCTGGCGGACAGTTGCCCGCCACCGTGGCCTTCACCGCGGCGACCACCAATACGCCGGTCGGGCCGGCCGGGATCTATGTCCTGCGCAGCTTCAACATCACCCAGAACGGCGTGACCGCGAGCAAGTCCATCTCCACCATGTTCCCGGACAGCTGCTCGCAAGCCAATGTGGTGGCGGCCATCCAGAATGCCTACAACAACCGCACCTCGCTGAACGGCAACGAGTTCCGCGGGCCGTCGGGGGCGCATTGCGTGGCGGGCAACCCTGGCGCATCGTTCAACATCGTCGGATATCTGAATGGGGCTGGCACGGTGGTGACCACCGCCTATCCTGACTACTGATCCTGCGTCACCCTCACCAGGGCCGGGCATCATGCCCGGCTCTTCCGTATCCCTGGCAAAGGAGCCTGCTCATGTCCAATCCCCGCCCCCCAGGCCTGCAGCAGTTTCTCGACGACGAGGTGACGGCCGTGGCACTTGAGCATTTGCTCGAGAAGGCCCTGGCCGCACGTCGCAACCGAGTGGTGGAGGCCTACAGCGGCAACGCCTACCACGTTGCCTTCGAAGAGGACGCCGTGGTGATCGAACACCACTACAGGGAGGACTGGCCTGCGCTGCGCCTGCCTTTGGACAGTTTCATCGAGACCCTGCAGGGTTGGCAGCCGAAAGCGCGTTATTGAAACCCTGCGCCGGGC
This sequence comes from Pseudomonas sp. RtIB026, assembly GCF_016861355.2. Classification (NCBI taxonomy): domain Bacteria; kingdom Pseudomonadati; phylum Pseudomonadota; class Gammaproteobacteria; order Pseudomonadales; family Pseudomonadaceae; genus Pseudomonas; species Pseudomonas sp. RtIB026. The sequence goes on from NZ_AP023348.2 coordinate 2,817,391, forward strand.
CTGCACGCCGGTGATGCGTGTCAGGTTTTCGCAGGCCTGTGAAGGTCAATCGAGCACTGGCCGCAGGAAGTTGCGTTCGTAGCTGAGGATGAAGCGTTGCTCGTTGGCCAGGGCGAAGGCGGCGATGCACTCCGGATCGGTTTCCGAGGCTGTGCGGTACTGCTCGTAGGCGGCCAGGCTGGGGAAGCTGAACAGGGCGTAGGCAACATTGTTGGCGCCTTCGCTGGGCAGGAAATAGCCGTGGTGGGTACCGCCCATGCGGTTGACCAGGCCGATCCACAGCTTGCCATAGGCCTCGAAGGCCGGGATCTGGTAGGGGTCGATGATGTACTTGAGGTGGCAGGTGATCATTGCACGCAATCCTTTGGGTGAGCCGGGTGGCTCACCTTACAGGGGCGGATGGCGGCCGTCACTGGGGGGCTGGTTGTCGCCAGATCAGTTGGTCGGTGGGATAGCCCTGCCGGCGTGCCAGCTCCAGCAGCTGTTCTCGGGTCTGGGCGCTGACGGTCGGTGAGCGCGACAGCAGCCACAGGTACTCGCGGTTCGGGTGGCCGACCAGTGCCACGCGATAGTCCGGGTCGTGGTAGAGCACCCAATACTCGCCCTTTGTCAGGTTCGGTGCCAGGCGGCTGAGCCAGTTGTCGAAGCGCACCCAGAGCTTGTCGGTGCGTCCGGCCACCTGCGGCTCGGCGACGCCTAGGGCTTCGTTCCACTGGCCGTCCTGCTCCAGGCAGCGATTGGTCACGTCGATACGGCCGTCCTCGCGCAGGCCGTAATGGGCCTCGGACTGCACGCAGTGGCGCTGGAAGAACATCGGCAGGCGCGCCAGTTCGTACCAGGTGCCCTGGTAGCGCTGCAGTTCGACCTGCTGCGTGGTGGGCGGCGGCTCATCGCGGGCGCTGGTGCAGCCCATGAGCACGAGGGTGAGGCAGCAGCAAAACGGCACGGCCAGGCGCATCGCCATGGGAAACCTCCTGAAGGGGGGGAAGGGCTCACATGATGTTCGATGCGCGGGCCGGCCAAAGGTTTTACTGGGCTGGGCGTGAGGTCTCCACGCTCAGCACTTCGGTATAGATGGCTTCTACGGTCTGGTCGAGCTTGAGATTCTTCATGCGTGCCTGCAGTTCGGGGTCCTCGACCTTGACCACCTGCAGCTTGCCTTCCGGTGGCAGCAGGGTGACTTCGTGTGTGTTCAGGTCGATCTTCTTGATCTGCGAGGTGACCTTGACCTGACGGAACGCCTCGCCACCCGGGTTGGGGTTGTCCTTGGTGGCGCGGATGGTGCCCGACTCCTCGGAGGCCTTGGGAGCGCCGCCGACATTGGTGTTGAGCACATAGGCGATGGCACGGGTCACTTTGATATCGACCTGATCGCCCACCTTGAGATTGGGCAGGGCCTTGGCCTGTTCGGTGAGCTGGAAGGTCACGTCCTTGTCGTGGGGGCCCTTCACCGTGACCTGGCGGTTGGGCAGGTCGATCCTGGTCACTTCAGTGGTGACATGGCTTTCCAGCGCTTCGCTGGCGATGGGCAGTTCGGCGGCGTGGGCGGTGAGGCTGGCGGCGGACACTAGCGAGGCGAAAGCAACAGCGCGTGCGAGGGTGGCAGTCATTGGCCTGTCTTCCTTGTGGTCGATACCGGTGGGTGTATGCGAGAAGAAGCATAGACACTGGTTGGCAGGTGTGTGGCCAATGCTGGCCTCATCGCGGGGCAAGCCCGCTCCCACGACTGTCAGGCAGCGGTACCAACGTGGGAGCGGGCTTGCCCCGCGATGAGGCCGGTTCAGGCACTACAAAGGTTGATGATCACGCTCGCGCTTGGCCTTGGACACACTCACCGCCCCCGGCAAGCTCACGGCGTTCTTCGCCGCCAGTACTTCGGCCATCACGCTCACCGCGATTTCCGCCGGGGTCTTGCTGCCGATGTAGATGCCAATGGGCCCATGCAGCCGTTCGAGCGACTGCTCGGTTTCGCCGAAGTGCTCGATCAGCCGTTCGCGGCGCAGCTGGCTGTTACGTCGCGAGCCGATGGCGCCGATGTAGAATGCCGGACCATGCAGGGCCTCTAGCAGCGCCAGGTCGTCGAGCTTGGGATCGTGGCTGACGGCGATGATGCAGGTGCGCAGATCGGCCTTGAAGTCGCGTACCACATCGTCCGGCATGCCCTTCAGGTATTCGACGCCGGCGACCGACCAGGTGGCCATGTGCTCGGGCCGAGGGTCGCACACCGCCACCCGGAAGCCGTTGAACAGGGCCATGGTCGCCAGGTACTCGGCCAGCGCGCCAGCGCCGATCAGCAGCATGCGGTAGCCGGGGCCGAGGGTGTTGGTCATCTGCCGGCCGTCGAAACGGAACTGTTCCGGGGTGGCGGTGGGTTCGAGGTTGACCGCGCCGTCGGCCAGGGTCAGTTGGCGACGCATCAGCTGGCCGCTGTCGAGCTGCTCCAGCAGTTGTCGCAGCGAGGCGGCGGCGGGCATGAATTCGAGGATCAGCTCCAGCGTGCCGCCGCACGGCAGGCCAAAGCGGTGGGCGTCGTCGGCGCTGATGCCGTAGCGGATCACCTCGGGTGCCCCTTCGGGCAGGCCGGGGCCGCCGTAGGCGGTGGTGTAGCGGTGGATCAGGTCGTCCTCGATGCAACCGCCGGATACACTGCCGACCACCCGACCGTCGTTGCGCAGGGCCATCATCGAACCGACCGGACGCGGCGACGAGCCCCAGGTGCGGGCGACGGTGGCGAGCAGCACGCGGTGGCCGGCCTGGAGCCAGTCATGGGTGGTGCGCAGGACCAGCAGGTCGATGCTTTCCATGGTGTATGAAACCTCGTGTTGCCGAGTGCCTGTGGGAGCAACGGTCTTGCTCAATGTCTAAAAGCTGACACGATCCCTGTGGGAGCAACTGTCTTGCTCAATTTTTAGAATCTGGCGCGATCCCTGTGGGAGCGGGTTTACCCGCGAACACCGGCAGAGCCGGTGCCATCCACCGTGTCACCGGCTTCGCGGGTGAACCCGCTCCCACAGCGCTGCTCAGCGCATATGCAGGATGATCGGGCTGCTGCTGGCCGGGTCGGTATGCCCGCGCAACGCGCCCACCGCCTTGGCCTCTACCGCGCCGCCGTGATTGCCCCACGCACTGCGGGCGAAGCTCAGCACCTGGGCGATCTCCTGGTCCGATAACTGCTCGCGGAACGCCGGCATGCGGTAGGCATCCGGCACCCCGGCGGCGACGATGCGCTGCGAGCCGTTGAGGGTGATGTTGATCGCCGAGGCATTTTCCGCGGCCAGCATCGAGGTGGCGCCCGCCAGCGGCGGCATCCACTCGGCCTGGCCCTTGCCGTCCAGGCCATGGCAGCTGGCGCAGCGGGTCGCGTAGGTATGCGCCCCCGGCGTGTCGGGCCCCGCGGCTACCGCCTGATACTGCCAGGGTGCGCCGTCACGCCCCGGGTCGCCGGGCAGCGACTTGAGGTAGCGGGCGATCGCGTTCAGGTCGTCGTCGCTCATGAACTGCGTGGAGTTGTTGAACGCCTCGGTCATCGAGCCGTACACCACCGCATGCTTGTTTCGTCCGGTCTTGAGGAACTGCACCATCTCCGGCTCGCTCCAGCGCCCGAGTCCGGTGTTGTGGTCCTGGCGCAGGCTCGGCGCGTACCAGCCATCGAGCAGGGCGCCGGCGAGGAACGGTGCGCCGCTCTCGTCCAGGGCCTTCTCGTTGAAGGCCAGGCCCCGAGGTGTGTGGCAACTGCCGCAGTGGCCGGGGCCCTGGACGATGTAGGCGCCGCGATTCCACAGCGGGTCCTGGTCGGCCTTCTGCGCATAGGCGCTGGTCGGCGCGAACAGGCCGTTCCACAGGGCGATGGGCCAGCGCAGGTTCAGCGGCCAGGGAATGTCGCTGGGGACATTGGCCTCGGCGGCTGGCTGCACGCCCTTCATGAAGAACGCATAGAGCGCCCGCACATCGTCGTCGCTGAGCTTGACGTAGGACGGGTAGGGCATGGCCGGGTACAGCCGTCGCCCACCCGGCGCGACGCCCTGGCGCACCGCGCGGTCGAAGTCGGCCAGGCTGTAGGCGCCGATGCCGTGCTCGCGGTCCGGGGTGATATTGGTGGCATGGATGGCGCCCAGCGGCGTGGCCATTTCCAGGCCGCCGGCAAACGGTGCCTTGCCCGGCAGGCTGTGGCAGGCCACGCAGTCGCTGAGCCGGGCGACGTACTCGCCACGGCTGACCAGGGCGGCGTCGGCGCTGTCGGTGGCGCTGAAGGGCGAGGCGGGCTCGCGGGTGACGTACCAGGCCAGCAGGCCTGCCGCGACCAGGCACGGCAAGGCCAGCCAGCCTGCGGTTCTTGCGAATCGGCTGTTGTTCATGGGCTGTCCTTGTCGTGTCAGCTGAAGGTATGGCGGCTCAGGGGCATGCTGCGCACGCGCTGGCCGGTGAGCTGCGCCACGGCGTTGGCCACCGCGGGCGCCACCGCCGGCAGCGGTGGCTCACCGATACCGCCCATCTTCGCCCCGCTCTCGACGATGCGCACATGCACCCGGGCCATGCGCGACGGCGGCAGCACCGGGTACAGGTCGTAGTTGCGCGCCCGTGGCACGCCGTTGAGCCACACCGCCTCCTCCAGCAGCACCTGGGACAGGCCCAGGGACACCGCGCCGTTGACCTGGGCTTCGATGATCGCCGGGTTGACGATGCTGCCTGGGTCGATGGCCTGCCAGATGTCGTGCACCCTGACCTGGCCGCCCTCCAGCGATACCTCGGCGATCACCGCCGCCTCCGAGCCGAACGGCGAGGCCATGGCCACGCCACGGGCGCGCTTGCTGCCGTCCTCGGCGGTGAACGGGCCGCGTTTCCAGCCGCCGGACAATTCCGCCACCGCCTGCAGCAGGGTGGTCAGGCGAGGGTTGCCCTGCAGCAGTTGCAGGCGCAGCTCGTAGGGGTCATGGCCGCCCTTGTCGGCCAGTTCATCGAGGAACGACTCGTAGAAGAAGTCGTTCAGCGAGTTGCCCACCGAGCGCCAGTAGCCGAGCATGGCCGGGCCTTTGACGTAGATCTGCGCAATGCGCTTGTTGGCGATGGCGTAGGCCTTGCCCGACAGCCCTTCGAGGGCGGTGGGGTCGACCTTGTCACCCTGCTTGCCGGCGAGCGCCTCGGTCGGACCTTCGGTGGCGCTGATCGCCTCGATGGCCACCGGCAGGCCTTTGTCGTCCAGGCCGGCGCGGAACTTGACCACGGCCATGGGGCGCATGGCATCGCGCAGGAACTCCTCTTCGCGGCTCCAGATCAGTTTCACCGGCCGGCCCACGGCCTTGGCCAGGGCGATGGCCTGCGGGTAGGGGTTGGCCGAGTCGTACAGGAAGTGGCGGCCGAAGAAGCCGCCGAGCAGTGGCGAGTGCAGGGTGATCCGCGCAGGGTCCAGGCCGGTGCGCTTGGCGATGTCGTCGCGGAACATGTCCTGGGCCTGGTTCGGCAGCCACACCTCCAGGCTGCCGTCGGGGTTGAAACGGGCGGTGGCGGAGGGCGGTTCCAGCTGAGCATGGTTGAGGTACTGGTTGTGGTAGGTGGCCTCGACGGTGGTCTTGGCGCTGGCCAGGGCGCCAGCTACGTCGCCCTGGTTTTCCTCGTCGCGGCTCGGCCCGGTCTGGGCGGCCAGGTGGTCGCGCCAGCCGTCAGTGGAAAAATCGGCGGGCATTGGCCGCACCTGGCTGTCGGCAGCCGCCTCCTTCCAGTCCACCTGCAGCGCTTCGACCGCGCGCTTGGCGTGCCACCAGCGTTCGGCGACCACGGCCACCGCGCCGGGCAGCTGGTGCACCGAGTGCACGCCCTTCATGGCCTTGACCTGTTCCTCGTTGCGCAGTCCGCCGACGCTCATGCCCAGGCGCGGCGCATGCTGCACGGCGGCGTGGAGCATGCCGTCGACCTTGATGTCGATGCTGTAGATGGCCTTGCCGGTGGACTTGTCGTAGGCGTCGAGGCGTTGCACCGGCTTGCCGATCCAGCGGAACTGGCTGGGGTCGCGCAAGGTGACGCTGGCCGGGTCCGGCACCGGCAGGTCCATGGCCGTTTCGGCCAGTTCACCGTAGCCGAGCGAACGGCCCGAAGCGGCATGCACCACCTTGCCCGGCTCGGTGGTCAGCTCGCTCACCGGCACGCCCAGCTGCTGGGCGCCGGCTTGCAGCAGCATGGCCCGGGCCAGGGCGCCGAGGCGGCGCATGGTCGGGTAGCTCATGCGCACCGACATGCTGCCGCCGGTGATGCGCAGGCCGTTTTCCATGACCACGTAGGCTTCGCCGGCGGGCGCGCTTTCGACCAGGAAACGGGCAGGCTCGAGGTCCAGCTCCTCGCCGACGATCTGCGCCATGGCGGTGTTGACGCCTTGCCCACCCTCCATGAATGGGCTGAGCAGACGCACGCTGCCGTCCGGGCGCAGCTCCAGGAAAGCCGGCACCTGGGTACCGCGCTCCGTGGCGCTGGCGGCCTGTACGCGTGGTGCACCCACTGGCAGGCCGAAGCCGAGCACCAGCGCGCCCACGGTGGTGCCGACCAAAAAGCGCCGGCGCGACAGGTTGACGGTTTCGCCTGCTGGCAGTTTCAGCAAGTCTTCGGGGGTATCGATGCGTGTGCTCATCAGGCTTTACCCCCTTCGGCGAGATCGTGCACGGCGGCATGGATGGCGTTGTAGGTGCCGCAGCGGCACAGGTTGACCATGGCCGCGTCGATCTGCGCAGCGCTGGGCTTGGGCGTGTGCTTGAGCAGCGCGGTGGCCGCCATCACCTGGCCGGACTGGCAGTAGCCGCACTGGGCCACCTGGTGCTCGACCCAGGCGGCGACCACGCGCTTGCCAACCGCGTCGTTTTCGATGGCCTCGATGGTGGTGACCTCGCGGCCGACCACGCCGGCCACCGGGGTGACGCAGGCGCGCACCACGTTGCCGTCCACCAGCACCGAGCAGGCGCCGCACTGGGCCAGGCCGCAGCCATACTTGGTGCCGGTCAGGCCCAGGTCGTCGCGGATCACCCAGAGCAAGGGCGTGTCGGCGTCAGCCTCGACCTGGTAGGTCTGCTGGTTGATTCGTAGTTCCATGGGCTCACCTGCTGATCATCGGTTGTGGAAGCGGGGAATACGCTGTTCCCCAATCCAGAAACGCTAGCACAGGGGCCCATTGCGCAACCGATACACCCCACAGATTCAGAGGATCAGGCAAGCAATCCGGCGGAATGCGCAAGTAGCCTCAATCGATGCGCGGATGCTGTTGCGCGAGGGTCTGGCGCCGGGCCTCGAGCTCGGCGATCTGTGCGTCGATGTCCTCGATCTTCTGCTCGATGTTGTCGTGGTGCTCCTGCAGCAGCTCGCGGGCTTCCTCGATGTCCGAGGCGGCCGGGGCGGCGCCGCGCAGCGGGCGGTTGGCGGTCTCCTTCATGGTCAGCCCGGTGAGCAGGCCGATCACGGCGATGACCATCAGGTAGTAGGCCGGCATGTACAGGTTGTCGGTGGTCTCCACCAGCCAGGCGGCCAGGGTCGGGGTGAGGCCGGCGATCAGCACCGAGATGTTGAAGGCGCTGGCCAGGGCGCTGTAGCGGATATGGGTGGGGAACATCGCCGGCAGGGTCGAGGCCATCACGCCGATGAAGAAGTTCAGCAGCACGGCGAGGATCAGCAGGCCGGCGAAGATCACCGCCAGCTTGCCGCTGGTGATCAGCATGAACGCCGGGATCGCCAGCAGGAACAGGCCGACGCTGCCAATGATGATGAACGGCTTGCGTCCCCACTTGTCGCTGAGCAGGCCGATGATCGGCTGCACGAAGAGCATGCCGACCATGATCGCGATGATGATCAGCACACCGTGGTCTTCGCTGTAGTGCAGGTTGTGCGAGAGGTAGCTGGGCATGTAGGTGAGCAGCATGTAGTAGGTGACGTTGGTGGCGATCACCACGCCGATGCAGGTCAGGAGGCTGCGCCAGTGCTGCGTGGCGACTTCCTTGAACGACACTTTCGGGCCGCTGGCCAGGCCTTCGCGGTCGCCTTGCTCAAGCTTGTCGACGTGCTGCTGGAACGCCGGGGTTTCCTCCAGTGCATGGCGCAGGTACAGGCCGATCAGGCCCAGCGGCAGGGCCAGGAAGAACGGCAGGCGCCAGCCCCATTCGAGGAACTGCTCCTCGCCGAGCACCGTCGAGATCAGTACCACCACCCCGGCGCCGAGGACGAAGCCGGCGATCGAGCCGAAGTCCAGCCAGCTGCCGAGAAAGCCGCGCTTGCGGTCCGGGGCGTACTCGGCGACAAAGATCGACGCGCCGGTGTATTCGCCGCCCACCGAGAAGCCCTGGGCCATCTTCGCCAGCAACAGCAGGATCGGCGCCCAGATGCCGATGCTGGCGTAGGAGGGGATCAGGCCGATGGCGAAGGTGCTCAGCGACATGATCACGATGGTCGCGGCCAGCACCTTTTGGCGTCCGTAGCGGTCGCCCAGGGCGCCGAAGAACAGCCCGCCCAGCGGGCGGATCAGGAATGGCACGGAGAAGGTGGCCAGGGCCGCGATCATCTGCACGCCGGGGCTGGCGTTGGGGAAGAACACCTTGCCCAGGGCATAGGCGACGAAGCCGTAGACACCGAAGTCGAACCACTCCATGGCATTGCCCAGGGCGGCGGCGGTGATGGCCTTGCGCATTTTGGCGTCGTCGACGATGGTGATGTCCTTCAAACCGATGGGTTTGACGGGTTTCCTGCGTGATTTCATGGGCCGTTGTCCTTGAGGCTTGAGGCTTGGGGCATGGCCATGGTTTGGCCAGCCTTGTACCTAAGGTCAGATACAACGGCGCGCTAAATAATTCCCTGCGGGGGCATTTGCGTGGGGTAAACCATGCGCGAATTCTGTAGGAGCGGCCTTGCGCCGCGAAAGGGCCGCAAAGCGGCCCCGGCGAATTATGCGTCTGCGCTGAGATCCTGGGGCTGCCTTGCAGCCCTTTCGCGGCGCAAGGCCGCTCCTACACAGGGGAGGGCGCATGGCTTGAGGACGGCGCTGGTCAGAGCGTGCGAGACATCAACCAATGGCTATGCCCCCAGCCCTCGAACGGCGCCATGCGCGTCCAGCCGCGCTTGGCGTAGTACGCATCCTGATCGTGGGTATGCAGGTAGAGCGTGGCAACTCCGTTGCTGCGGGCATGCTCGCAGATACCTTCGATCAGTTGCTCCGCCAGGCCTTGCCCACGCGCCTCTGGGGCGACGAACACGCAGGCCAGCCAGGGACCGAGGTCGCGGCGCCCGGGCAGGTCGTCGCTGGCCAGGGCGGCACTGCCCAGCAGGCGGTCGCCGTCCAGGGCAACCAGGCATTGCCATTGACCGTTGTGTTGGCCTTCGGCGAATTCGCGTTGCCAGTCGGCCAGCGGCACGTCCGCGTATTCATAGTGGAACTGTTGGTGCAGCCATTGGGCGAGGGTATCGCTGTGGGCCATGTGGTGTTTCAGCCAGTCCAGGCGGCGCATGACGATGTCCTTTTCAGGGGCAGGAGGGGCGGACCTTTGCGCGAAGCATACACCGCGGTGCGTGATCGACGAGGATGATGGCGTTTTGATTTTAAGGGTGCGCAGCCGCTATCCTTGCGCCTGTATTCACCAAGGAAGAACCATGCGTCTGTCGTCCTGCCTCAAATCGGTTGTCGCCCTGTCACTGGCCGCCCTGCTCGGAGCCTGCTCCAACTACCACTACAAGGAGTACCAGGGTGACTGGGCGCCTGAGACGATGACGCCCTATGATCTCTCCGGCAACCAGGCCGACGCGCCGGTCGTGTACTTCGCCACCATCCGCTACCGCGCCCTGGGCGTGCCGTTCCATCGCCTGCTGCTGGCCACCCATGTCGATGACCAGTTGCTCGAGGGGGCCGGGCGCCGCTCGATCCTCGATATCGCGGGCAAGCAGGCGCTGCGGCTGACGCCGGGCAAGCACTCGCTGAGCTGGTGCTGGGCCTCGATGAACGCGCTGGGGACCGGTGGCGGCAAATGCGGTTTCACCGCGCGCGACGTCGAGTTCCGTGCAGGCAAGCGCTACATCGTCGACTTCGACACCGTCGATGCCATCAACGGCCCGCCCGGGCGAGAGACGATGACCATCACCATCACCTCCGAGATTCGCGACCTCGATACCCGGGAGGTGGTCTACCCGCCCAAGGGCAGCGAAGCATTGACCAAGAGCATGGACGGTTGATCGACCCGACCCGCGCAAGCTGGCTCAGCGCGTGTAGATGGGTTTTCCGGCAAACCAGGTCTGCAGCACCTGGGTGTCGCGCAGCGCCTGGGGTGCGACACTGAAGATATCGCGGTCGAGTACGATCATGTCGGCCTGTTTGCCGGCCTTGAGCGAACCGATCTGCCGTTCCAGACGCATGGCCCGGGCGGCGTTGAGGGTATAGGCCTGGAGCATCGTCTCGCGGTCGAGGGCCTCGGCGGCGTTGAGCACGCCCTTGGGACCGACGCGGCTGATGGCCTGGTAGATGGCCTGCCAGGGATCGGGGGTGCTGATCGGCCAGTCGCTGGCGCCGGCGATGGTGGCGCCAAGGGCAAGCAGCGAGTGCGCCGGGAAGGTGTGCAGGAAGGCCATGGCATCGACGTAGGGCTTGACCAGCTCCAGGTTGGCCTCGTCGGCGCTGGCCCAGTACAACTGCATCGAGGCAATCACGTCCAGCTGCTTGAAGCGTGCGTACTCTTTCGGGTTGACCATCTGCAGGTGGGTGATCGAGTGCGCGATGCCGCTGGCGCGATCACGGCGGGCCTGGGCCACGCCGTCGAGCGCCGCGCGCACGGCGCGGTCGCCGATGGCGTGCACATGCACCAGCCAGCCACGGGCGTCGGCGGCGCTCACCAGTTCGCCGAAGTGCGCCGGGTCCAGCAGCAGTTCGCCGTGCTGCCCCGAGTTGCGGTAAGGCTCGAGCATCGCCGCGCTCTGCGCCGGCATCTCGGCGACGCCATCGGCGAACACCTTGATGCCGGGCAGGGTGAGGTTGGGTACGCCGAGGAACTGCCGGCGCACCTTGTCCAGCTCATCCAGGTCGGCCGGACGGGCTTTGGAATCGGCCATCAGCAGCGCGGCCACATGGGCGGTCAGTTCGCCGCGCAGGGCAAGGGCCCTGTACACCGGCAGCACGCCGAGCGAATCGTTGTGTACGTCGGCACCGGGCAGCTCGTTGGCCAGCGGGTCCATCCAGCCGGTGACGCCCAGGCTTCGATAGTGCGCCAGGGCCTGGCGCCCGGCGCTCATCAGTGTGTCGTGGGTCAGTGTCGGCAGCAGGTCGGTGACCGGGTACAGCCCGGCGTCGACGAGAAAGCCGTTCGGCGTGCCGTCCGAGTGCTGGCCGATGGTGTTGCGGGCCACGGCTGGCAGGGCGGCGATCTTTGCCGCATCGATGCCGGCACGGGTGAGCATGGCGCGGTTGGCCCAGCCGGTGTGCATGTCGTTGGCGGCGAACAGGATCGGTTGGTCGGCCCACTCGCCCTGGTTGAAGCGCTGCTCGAGCGCGGCCAGGTCGTCCCAGTAGGTCGGCGGCAAGCCGCCGACGCTGAGGAACTCGCCGCGTCGTGCCTTGCCGTCCTCACGCCACTGGCGCAGGCGTTGTTCCAGCGCGTCGAGGGGGATCTGCACACCGGCCAGGTCGGCCAACTCCAGCTGCAGGCCACCCTTGATGGCATGGGAGTGGGAGTCGAGTAGGCCGGGCATCAGCACCTTGCCGCCCAGGTCGATGGTCCGCGTGCCATCGACCTTCAGGCGCAGCACGGCCTGGTCGGAGCCCACCGCGACGATCTTCTCGCCCTCCACCGCCACGGCTTGCTGCAGTGGCTGGCCCGGCTCGGCGGTGTAGACCTTGGCGTTGTGCAGGATCAGGTCGACGGCGGCGAAGCCGGGCAGGGCGGCGCAGGCCAGGCCGGCGCCAAGCGCGATCTTCAGGAACTGCTTCATGCGATGCCTCGTGCTTGATGGGGGAGGCGGCAGGCTAGCCAAGCGGGAAGGGTGTTTAAACGGCACGGCAGGCACAACTTTATTCGCGTTCTGGAAAGAGTGCTTGCTGCTCCCCATCGATTGCCGCCTGCGCATGAATCCATGGATACTCCACGGCGCCCCAAGTGTGCCAACCAGGAAGCAACCATGGACAAAATGACGGCCCTGACCATCTTCGTCGCCGCCGCCGAACACGGCAGCTTCAGCCGTGCCGCCGAGCAGCTGGGCAAGACGCCGTCGGCCATCACCAAGGCCGTCGCCCATCTGGAAGCCGAGCTGGGGGTGCGCCTGTTCGAGCGCACCACCCGACGCATGGCGCTGACCGAAGCCGGCACCCTCTACCTGGAAGGCGCGCGACAGGCCTTGATGCATCTGCAGCGGGTCACCGAAGAAGTGGAGCAGTTGCAGCATGAACTGCGCGGCACCTTGCGCATCACCGCACCACCGTCGTTCGGCCCGGCCTTTCTCAACCAGGTGTGCTGCCGCTTCATGCGCGAGCACCCGCAGGTGCGCCTGGAGGTGAACCTCAACGATGCCAACGAGGACCTGATCGACGGCGGCTACGACCTGTCGCTGCGCGACGGTCCCACCGACCAGCCCGAGCTGATCGCCCAGCCGCTGATCGAGAACCGCGTGATCCTGTGCGCCAGCCCGGACTACCTGGCCCGACGCGGCGAGGTCATCAACCTGGACAACTACGCCCAGCATGACTGGCTGCTGCTGCGCCACCCGTTGCTCAACCGCAGCTTCTGGTGGATCGAGCACGAGGGCCAGACCCAGCGCGTGCGCCAGCCGACGGCCAGGCTGGTCAGCGACAACTTCGACTTCCTGCTGGCCTGCCTGCTCGATGGCCAGGGGCTGCAGTTCATCCCCACCTGGTGCGCGGCACCCTACCTGGCCAATGGGCAACTGCTGGAGGTGATGCCTGATTACTGGCGGGCGCTGAGCGCGTTCGGTCCCTGGGTGCATGTGCTGTACCTGCCGCATCGGCGCAATACGCGCAAGGTGCAGGCATTCATCGCCCTGTTGCATGAGCACTTGCGCGGGCAGGGCCTGCGCGCCTGAGTTTTTCCTGGCGGGCACAAAAGTTGTGCGGGGCCTGGCGATGATCGGGGTGGGGCCTCGCCGCTAGGCTTGCCGCTCGCGTCCCATCAGGAAAGCCGCCGTGAAAATTCATACCTGCGTCACCGATACCCTCGATCCCCATGCCCGCGGCCGTCAGGTCGGCGAGCGCTTTGCCGGGCAGATCGGCGAGACCACCCAGCTGTACCTGGACTTCTTTCCCCGCGTCGGCGTGACGCTGGGCGAAGCGCAGCGCATCGGCGAGAACAGCGTGGCCGCCCTCGAGGCCTGGAGCCCGGACCTGGCGGCGGAAATCACCGGCCTGGCCAGTGGCAGCGGCCTGCCGTTGTGGCAGTTGGCGAGCCTCAACGCCCGCACCGAGGTGCTGGCGGCACGCACCCGCCACAGCGAATGCTCCACCACCGTGCACGCCCCCCGTGGCCCGCGTGCGCCGCAGACCCTGCAGACCTGGGACTGGCACGACAGCCTGTGCCCCCATGGCCTGATGCTGGCCCTGCGCAGCCGCCAGGGCCTGGCGGTCAAGCTGTTCTGCGAGTTCGGCATGCTGGCCAAGCTGGGGGTCAACAGCGCGGGCCTGGGCCTGCACTTCAACATCCTTCACCACCGCAGCGACAACACCGCCGGCGGCGTGCCGGTGCATGCCATCGCCCGACGGCTGTTGGAGGAGGCTCGCAGTGTCGACGAGGCCATCGAACTGGCCCGTTCGGCGCGGGTCAGCGCCTCCACCGTGCTCACTGTGTTCTCCCGCGAGGACCGCAGCCCACGTGCGGTGAGCATCGAGCTGAGTCCCGAGCGCACGGCGCTGGTGCTGCCCCGCGAGGATGGCTGGCTGTTGCACACCAACCATTTCCTAGACCCGCAGCTCAGTACCGGTGAGCAGGTCGCCGACCGGGCCGAGACCGAGGGCCGGCTGGCCCATCTGCAACAGGTGGTCGGCCAGATGACCAGCGCCGACCCGCGTGCCCGTGCCGAGGCCATGTGCGGCGCTGCGGGCGATGCCGCGCCGATCTGCTTCCATCCGGACCTGGCGCTGCCCGACACCGAGCGCTGGGAAACCCTGCTCAGCGTGGCCATCGACACCGAGCACGGCCATCTCGACTACGTCGCCGGCACCCCGCTACAACTGGCCAAGGCCGGCTGCCAACGTTTCTGAGCCCATCCGCATCACGAGAACAACAACAATGCATGCACAACCTTCCCGCTCCGCCTTGCGCACCTTCTGCGTCTCTGGCCTGGGCACGGCCCTCGAGTTCTATGATTTCATCATCTATGGCACCGCCGCCGCGCTGGTGTTTCCCCAGGTGTTCTTTCCCGGTCTGGACCACCTGACCGCCACCCTGGTGGCGTTCAGTGCCTTCGGCGCGGGGTTCCTCGCCCGGCCCCTGGGCGGCCTGGTGTTTGGCCATTTCGGCGACCGCGTCGGTCGGCAGAAGGTACTGGTCACCACCTTGCTGTTGATGGGGCTGAGCACCTTCCTCATCGGCTGCCTGCCGGGGCATGCCAGCCTTGGTGTGGTTGCGCCGATCCTGCTGGTGCTGTTGCGCCTGGTCCAGGGCTTTGCCGCCGGGGGCGAGTGGGGTGGCGCCGCGCTGTTTGGCATCGAGTCGGCGCCGCCTGGCCGGCGCGGCCTGTGGGGCAGTTTCACCAGCATGGGCATCGGCGTGGGCGGCATTCTCGGTGCGGCGGTATTCGCCCTGGTCAGCGCCGCGTTCGATGACAACCTGGTGGACTTCGCCTGGCGGATCCCGTTCTGGCTGGGAGGCACCCTGGTGCTGATCGGCTTGTATGCACGGCTGAAGACGCCGCTGACCGCATCCACCGTCAAACCCGTGCGGGCGCCCCTGGCGCAAGCCCTGCGGCAACGGCCACGGCAATTGCTGCTGTGCACCGGTATCGCCTTCGGTTACTGCACCATTGCCTACATCGGCAGCACGTTCTTCCTGACCTACGCCACCCAGGCGGGGTACGGCAGCACCGAGGCCCTGATGTTCGACCTGACCCTGTCGGTCGCCATCGTGCTGTCGGCACCGCTGTTCGGGCACCTGTCGGACCGCCTGGGGCGGCGCGTGGTGATGGTGTTCGGGGCGCTGGTCATGGCGCTGGGCCTGTTCGCCTTTTTTGCCCTGGTGGACATGCGCCACTTCGGTATCGCCCTGGTCGCCTATAGCCTGGTCGGTGCACTGATGGGCGCCACACAGGGGCCGATCCCGGCGTTCCTGGGCGAACAGTTTCCCCGGGAAATGCGCTACTCGGGCATTTCCGCCAGCTACCAGGTCGGCGCGGCGCTGGGGGGCGGGACGGCGTCGAGCATTGCCACGGCGATCCTGATTCTCACCGGGCATGACCCACTGGGCGTCGCGTTGTACGGGGCGGCGGCGCTGGCGCTGGTGGCGCTGTGTTCGTTGGGCTTGAAGGAGTCGGCGCGGCTGAGCATGGCGCAGATCGATGGGTTGGGCGAGGGGAGTGAAGAGGGGGGATTGTTGCGCGGTTCGGCGTTGGAGCGGTGAGGGGGATTGTGTGAGAGCGGTGGGTGGCAGGCGATAGTCTTGCAGCGCCTATCAGATCGAGCGCCGCCCGCGTGGCGCATCGCGGATGAATCCGCTCCTACGTCTGTTGCAACGTACCGAACCTGTCAGGCCATGGTTGCCAGCCTTGGCGCCTGTCTTGAGACAGGTGGGGCGGCGGCAATGCCCACCGAAAAACCGCGTCGTGCAAACAAGGCAAACAACCATGGCCTATCAGGCATGGCCACGTTGCAACAAATGTAAGAGCGGATTCATCCGCGATGCGCCGCGCGGGCGGCGCTCGGTCTAATAGGCGCTGTAATACTCTCGTCGAACACCTCAATTCCAGAACAATTACTCCCCATTCCTCAGCGCAACTTTTGCGCAATTTTCAACCAACTTGTCTCTCGCCCAATCTGCCGAAAACCAGAAAGTTGATACACTATTTCCCCCTACGACTAAAGTCCGGTGTCTCCCGCTCGTGTCTACAAGTACCGTGGGGCCAGGCAGTCATCCAGTTCGATTGTTGGACAATTCGATCGCGTCAACCCCTTTACCCGCTTTACCAAGGGCTATCAAGTGACCATGCGGTCATGCCCGTAGCCATGTGGTAATTAGCAGTCGTTAACTTTTCCGCGAGCGTTTCAACAAACAACGCTCAACTTTCTAAAGTTATTGCGCGTGTGCCGATAACCCTCGGTGACCGTGCTGGGAAGTTCCAAGTACTGCGATTCTCGCTGTGCCTTTGCCTGCGAATGGGTGTTGTATGTCGTACCTGTCTGCTGTTGATCGTCGTCAATTAATGCTGTCTGTCGTACTGGCTTGCCTGTGCGCCGGCAACCTGCATGCCGAGACATTTACCCCCGGCCAGGAAGTGCTGCGCCAACAGCAACAGCAGCAACACGACCTGCAGCAACTGCAACTGGAACAACGCCGCCGGCAACTGCAACGCGGCGCGTTCACCGCGCCCGACACCACCCCACAGACACCCAAGGCCGCGGCCCCGGATGCGCGCTGCTGGCCGCTGGCCGGGGTGCGCATCGGCGGTGTCACGCTGATCGACCGCGCCACCCTCGATGCCCGCATCGACCCCCTGGTGGCCGCGTGCATGGGCGTGGGGCAGATCAACCAGCTGCTGTCGGGCATCACCGCGCTGTACCTGGAAAAGGGCTATATCGCCAGCCGCCCCTACCTGAGCAGCGCCCCGGCGGCCGGGCAGTCGCTGGACATCCTGGTGGACGAAGGCTACCTGGAGGCCATCGAGCTGGCCGACCAGCGCCTGCCGGTGTCCCTGGCCGGGGCCTTCCCCGGCATGCTTGGCGAGCCGTTGAACCTGCGCGACCTGGAGCAGGGCCTGGACCAGCTCAACCGCCTGCGCTCGGTCGACCTCACCGCCGACATCGCCCCCGGCAGCCAGCCGGGCGCCTCGCGGATCATCCTGCGCCCGCGCAGCGCAGGCCAGCCACGGGTTTCCGTGGGCCTGGGCCTGGACAATCTCGGCAGCGCCAGCACTGGCCGTGACCGCAGCGTGCTCAGCCTGAGCCTGGACAACCCGCTGGCGCTCAATGACCTGCTCAGCCTGTCGGCCAGCGATACCCTCAACCAGGGCGATCGCTACAGCCGCAACGCCAGCCTGTACTACGCGATTCCTTATGGTTACTGGACCTTCAGCCTGTTCGCCAGCCATGCCGAGTACCGCTCGCCGATCAAGCTCAGCACCCTGACCCTGCACAGCACTGGCATCACCGACCAGCTCAGCCTGCGCGGCGAGCGCGTGCTGTGGCGCGACCAGCGTCATCAGCTGAGCGCCAGCCTGCAACTGGCGCACAAGGACGTCGACAGCGAATTCGCCAAGGTCCGCCTGGACGTGCAGAGCCCGACGCTGACGGTGGCCGAGGCCGGGCTCAATCTGTTCTGGCTCGACAGCGCGGTGTGGAATCTGGACCTCAACTACGCCCAGGGACTGCACTGGTTTGGCGCCGACGACGATGCCGACCGGCCGGTGCCCGACCTGCCCATGGCGCAGTTTCGCAAGTACCGCGCCGGCCTCGGCCAGTGGCGCAATGGCCAGCTGCTGGGCCAGGCCTGGCAGTGGCAGAGCCAGCTCAACCTGCAGTACAGCCCCGACCCGCTGCCAGCCATCGAGCAGTTGCTCGGCACCGACGATTCTGCCGTGCGCGGCTATCGCCTCAGCAGCCTGTCCGGGGCCAGCGGGGCGGTGTGGCGCAACACCCTGCGCCTGCCGCTGCAGCCCCAGGGGCCGCTGACCATCACCCCGCGGCTGGGGCTGGACCACGGCTGGATCAAGGCCGACCACGGCGCCGCCAGCCAGCGCCTGAGCGGCGCGAGCCTGGGCCTGAACCTGAGCTGGAAGGCGCTGCAGCTGGACGTTGACTACCAGCGCAGCCTGACCACCCCCAGCGGTTACCACCGCGAGCCTGAAGTCTGGCTGTTCAGGGCCGCCGTGCAGATTTGAGTCGCACCGAATTAGCAGTACCGACATGGAGAGTGACCTATGCCCAAGACCCCCTTTACCTTCAACCTGTCCCCGCAAGGCAAGCTGCGCTGGGCGATAGCCAGCCTGTTCCTGGCCGCGAGCCTGCCCCAGGCGCTGGCCGGCGGCGTCGTGGTCGCCCCCGGCCCCGGGGGCACGGCACAGTTGCAGACCCAGGGCGGCGTGCCCATCGTCAATATCGTCGCGCCCAACGGCGCGGGCCTGTCGCACAACCAGTTCCTTGACTACAACGTCGACCGCCAGGGCCTGGTACTGAACAACGCCCTGCAGGCCGGCCACTCGCAGCTGGCCGGTGAGCTGGCGGCCAACCCGCAGTTCCAGGGCCAGGCGGCGAGCGTGATCCTCAACGAAGTGGTCAGCCGCAACGCCTCCGCCATCAATGGCGCCCAGGAAATCTTCGGCCGCGCCGCCGACTATGTGCTGGCCAACCCCAACGGCATCTCGGTCAACGGCGCCAGCTTCATCAACGCGCCCAATGCCAGCCTGGTGGTGGGCCGTCCTGAACTGGACGCGGGCCGGCTCAAGGCCCTGGGCACCCAGGACGCCAACGGCCAGTTGCAGGTGCAGGGCGCCGGCCTGCGCAACGACGGCGGCTCGGTCAACCTGATCGCCCCGCGCATCGACAGCCAGGGTCGTCTGGATGCCCGCGACCAACTCAACCTCACCGTGGGCCGCAATCAGGTGGACTACGTCAGCGGCCAGGCCAAGGTCGTCGACCGCGGCGCAGCCAGCGAGCAACGTATCGACGCCAGCCTGTTCGGCGCGATGCAGGCCGGGCGCATCAATATCCTCAGTACCGCGCAGGGTGCCGGTGTGCGGGTCGGGTCGGGGCAGATCGACGGCCGCGACGGCGTGCGTATCGACTCGGCGGGTGACCTGAATATCAGCGGCGCCGCCGTGGCCGACTCGCTGCAGGCGACCCGTGCCGGCGTGCGCAGCAGCCAGGGCGATGTCGAGCTGCATGGTGCCCAGGACCTGACCCTGGCCGCTGCCGACGTGGCCGGGCGCGACGTCAAGCTCGACGCCGGACGCAATCTCACCCTGAGCACCGTGCAAAGCCGCAAGCTCCAGGAAAAACGCGAGAACTGGCGCAGCGGCGCACTGGGCATCGACTGGGAGACCTACCAGCGCACCCAGACCGACAGCGACACCCGCGAGCACGCCACCCGGGTCGTGGCCCAGCGTGATGCCGGGCTGCACGCCGGCCAGGACCTCACCCTCAGCGCCGCCAGCCTCGAGGCGCCCGGCAAACTGCGCCTGGACAGCGGTGCCGACCTGCGCCTGACCGCCGCCACCGAGCGCCAGGTGCAGACCGACCAGGGCAAGCACACCAAGGGCTTCTGGAAGGCCGACTGGGACAACCGCAATGAAACCCAGCGCAGCGTCACCAGCCAGCTCAAGGGTGGCGACATCGCACTGCACGCCAAGGCCTCGGTGCTGGCCGAAGGTGCCCAGCTGACCAGTGGCCAGGACATCCGCATCGCCGGCAAGCAGGTGCAGATCAGCAACGCCTCGCGCACCGACCAGCGTGACAGCCAGAACCAGCAGAGCAAGTTCTTCGGCGTCAGCCACAACGAAGCCAAGCAGAACAGCCGGGAAAGCACCGCTGTGCGCAGCGAGCTGGTGGCCGGTGGCAGCGTCGGCCTGAGCAGCGCCGAGGGCATCGACGTGGTCGGCTCGACGGTCAAGGCCACCGGTGCGCTGAACGCCGAGGCGGCGGGGGATCTGAAGGTCGCCTCGGCCCAGGACACCCGCGAACACAACAGCGCCAGCAGCAGCCGTGGCTTCGTTGCTTCGGCCAAGGAGACCGCGCCGGGCTCCGGGCAGTATCGTGCTGGCGTCGGCTATGCGAGCGATCGCCAGAGCGCCGCTGGCAGCCAGGTCAGCCAGCAGGGTTCCAGCCTCAGCGGCAGCGAAGTACAGCTGGCCGCCGGTGGTGACCTGACCGTCAAGGGCGCCGCGGTGAAGTCCACCGCGGGCGATACCACCCTGGCCGGCAAGCAGGTGTCGCTGCTGGCCGAGCAGGACAGCCGCAGCGAGTCCCGCGACAGCAGCCATACCGGCGGTGGCGTCTACCTCACCGCTGGCCTCGACCGTGCCGGCGCCGGGGTCGACTTCGCCCATGGCACCCAGCAGGACGCCTCGAGCAGCACCACGGCGAAGACCACCGGCCTCGACAGCGCCGGCAGCGTGAAAATCAAGGCCGATACCCTGGCCAGCGAGGGCGCGCAGGTGAACAGCGCCGGCACCCTGAGCATCAGCGCAGGCCAGGTGGACAACCGCGCGGCCCGCGACACCACCAACAGCAGCCACCAGCAGAGCAGCTGGACGGCGGATGTCGGTGTCAATGTCGAGTACAAGGACATCGCCCGGCCGATCGCCGGGGCGGTCAAGGACGTGGTGGACGGCAAGGTGTCGGTCAAGGATGCCCTTGACGGCAAGCTGCCGCTCAACGACGTCAAGGACGTGCTGGACGGCAAGACTTCGCTGACCGCGGCCCTGGGCAAACTCGGCACGCCGAACCTGGGCGTCGACCTGGCCGTGGGCCATGCCAGCCAGCAGCAGGGCGAGCAGACCGGCACTGCGGTGGTCAGCCAGTTCAACGGCCAGGGCGTCCAGCTGGAGGTGGCCGGCGCGCTGAAGGACCAGGGCACCCGCTACAACGCCAACGGTGGCGCGCTGGAGGTCAAGGCCGGTTCGCTGCAGGCCGACGCGGCCAGCAACACCCACAGCCGCAGCGAGCAGCAGGTGAACGCTGATGTGTCCGCCCGGATCTACACCAAGACCGGCGAAGACCTCAACGTGACCGCCAATGGTTCGGGCGGGAGCAAGCGCCTGGACGAAGATGCATCCACTGCCGTGGTCGGCGCTTTCAGTGGCAGCCAGGGCCTGAACATCCAGGTCGGTGGCGATGCCCGCTTCGAAGGCAGCCGTCTCGACGGTGGCCAGGGCGCGGTGGCGGTCAACACCGGCGGCAAGCTGGCCCTGGACCAGGCCAGCAACCAGGCGCGTCGCGACACCGGCAGCCTCGGTGGCAGCGGTTCGTTGACCGTGGGCACCTTGCCGGTGGGCGACAAGGTCGACCTGGGCGCTGGGTTCCAGCTCGACCATGCCGGCGAGCACAGTGTCGACAGCAAGGCCCAGGTGGCGAGCATCAGCGGCAACGGCCCGGTACGACTGGTCAGTGCTGGCGACCAGACCTTGCAAGGCGCGCGCATCGACGCGGGCGGCCCGGTCGAACTCAAGGCCGGTGGCGCCCTCGACCTGCAGGCCGCCAGCGACACCCGGACCGTCAGCGGCAATCATCTGGGCGGTGGCCTCAATCTCGGTGGCAAGGCCGCCACCGGTGAGCAGGGCCGTGACCTGAGCGGCAAGCTGGGCGGCAACTTCAATGTGGGCCAGACCAACGAACGCTCGCAGACCCTGGCCGGCGGCCAGCTGAACAGCCGTGGCAACGTGGACCTGGCCGGCCAGTCGGTGCATCTGCAGGGTACGCAGGTCGGTGCCACGAGCGTCAACGTCGGCGCAGGCGAGGGTGGCCTGGCGCTGGAGTCGGCTCAGTCCACCCAGGGCCGCACCAACTGGGGCGTCGAGGTGAAGGCCGGGAGCAACCTGAGCCGCACTACGCCGGCGGACGCCGGGCAACAGGTCAGCTCGTCCCATGACTTCGACCTGGGCGGCAAGGTGCAGGTGGATCATCTGCAGGCCACCACCCAGCAGAACAGCCATATCGCCGCTGGCGAGGTGACCCTGAACAGTGACGGTGCGGCGCAACTCAGCGGCGCACGGGTCGACGGCCAGCAGGTCGGCGGCAAGCTGGCGGGCGGGTTGACGGTCGCGGAACGCCAGGACACCACCACCTCGGTGCGGGTCGACCTGGGCGCGGGCCTGGCCGGCAAGCCGGGCGAGGCGAAGGAGGGCCAGGAGAAGCCAGGCTTCGACTACACGCCATCGTTCAATGCCCAGGGCGAGTTCGTGCGCAAGGCCGGGGTCACGCAGGCTTCGGGCATCGCGGCGCAGCGTGGGCTGGGGCTGCAGGTCAAGGGCGTGGAGCAGGGCGGTACCACGCTCGGGGCCGAGGTCAAGCCGCTCGGCTACCAGGTCAAGGCCACCCTCGACCTGCCCAAGCTGCCGGAGGCGGGCCTACCCAGCGTGTCGCTGGAGGGCGGCAAGCTGAAGGTCGGGCCGGTGACGGTCGAAGGCCAGGTTGACGGACTGACCAACAAGGGCTGACAGGGCCGCCTTGCGGCCCATCGCGGCACAAGGCCGCTCCTACAGGCGAACGCGTACCCCTGTAGGAGCGGCCTTGTGCCGCGATGGGCTGCAAAGCAGCCCCGGCAAGCCCAAGTCGGACGCCAATTTTCAACACCTTTAAAGGGCTGCCTGTTGCTGCTTGCCCTGCGCAGGATTGTCCGATCCCACCCCCCTCGCTGTCCGCCATTGCCCTGAACCCCCAGCCTGTCCCCGCCTTACTGTTGCTTCCTACCCACCACAAGAAAACGCCGTGCCCAAGCACGGTAGAAGAGGGGAGCACCATGGCGCTTTTCCCACCGCTGCTACCTGCAGCCGTCCTGACCACCCTGGCCCTGCTACTCGGCGGTTGCCGGGACGACAGCAAACCCGCCGTCACCCAGGCCCCCCCCGCGGACCCTGCGTTGGCCGCGCTGTACGCCAGCACCTGCCAGACCTGCCACGCCAACCCAGCGTCCGGCGCCCCCCTGGCAGGCGACGCGGCGGCCTGGGCCCCGCGCCTGGCCCAGGGCGTCGACCGCCTGCTGGAGCACAGCATCAACGGCTACCAGGGCATGCCGCCCATGGGCCTGTGCATGCAGTGCAGCGAGGCGCAGTTCCTTGCCCTGATCGGCTACATGTCCGGCCAGCCCCTCCACTGAGCGCAAGGTACTCCCATGACGATTCACCTTTCCCGTCGTCGCTGGCTGCAACACTCCGGCGCGGCCTGCGCGTTGCTCGCGCTTTCCGCCAACCCGGCACTGGCGCAACTGCTGCGCGCGCCGCGGCTGATCCCCTGGCGCAACTGGTCCGGCGCGCAGAGCTGCCTGCCGGAGGCGCGGCTGGCGCCGCAGAGCCTTGACGAACTGGCCCAGGCCATCCGCCAGGCCCCCGGCAGGGTGCGTCCGGTCGGTTCGGGGCATTCCTTCAGCGCCCTGGTGCCCAGCGACGGCACTCTAGTGTCGCTCGGCTATTTCAGCGGTTTGCTCGACCACGACCCCGCCACCCTGCAGGCCGAGTTCGCTGCCGGCACGCCGATGTCGGCGATGGGCGCGGCGCTCAAGGCGGTCGGCCAGGCGCTGCCGAACATGGCCGACATCGACTACCAGACCCTGGCCGGCGCGATCGCCACCTCGACCCATGGCACCGGCGTCGGCTTTGGCTCGTATTCCTCGAAGGTCACCGGCCTGCAACTGGTCACGGCCAGCGGCGAGGTCCTCGACTGCGACAGCCATCGCCACCCCGAGGTGTTCGCCGCGGCGCAGGTGTCCCTCGGCGCACTGGGCGTGGCCACCCGGATCCGCCTGCAGAACCGCGAGGCTTTCCGTCTGCGCGAGCGGCAATGGATCGCTCGCACCGACGAGTTGCTGGAGGACGTGGAGAAGAACACCCGGGAAAACCAGCATTGGGAAATGCTGGTAATCACCCATTCCGACTATGCGCTGTCCATCGCCCTCAATGAAACCAAGGATGCCGCCACCGCTGACCAGGATACGGCCGGCGGCAGTGGCAACGAATTCGTCAGCCTGATCGAGAAGCTCGACAAGTACGGCAGCGACTTTCCCGAAGCCCGGCGCGTACTGCTCAACAGCCTGCGGCATGTCGCCAGCTTCGACGAGCGGGTCGGTGACTCGTACGAGATCTTCGCCAATGTGCGCAACGTGCGCTTCAACGAGATGGAGTACTCGGTGCCCGCCGAGCATGGTCCGGCCTGCCTGCGCGAGATCCTCACGCTGATCCGTGAGCGCGACCTGCAAACCTGGTTCCCCATCGAGTACCGCTACGTCAAGGCCGACGATATCCCGCTGAGCATGTTCGAAGGGCGCGACAGCTGCTCGATCTCGGTGCACCAGCACTACAGCATGGACCACCACAACTTCTTCGCCGCCATCGAGCCGATCTTCTGGAAATACGCCGGGCGCCCGCACTGGGGCAAGCTGCACACCCTCAATGCGCGCACCCTGCAGCCGCTGTATCCGCGCTGGAAGGCATTCACCGAGGTGCGTCAGGCGCTGGACCCGACAGGCAAGTTCCTCAATGGCCACCTGGCCTCGATCCTCGGCGTGGCCTGAGCACAAGGAGAGGTGATGAACAGACGCAAATTCCTGGTCGGCGCAGCGGGCGCCGGTGTGCTGCTGGCCGCTGCCGGCGCCTGGCTGCGCCCTGGCGCCCAAGGGGCGCCGCACGATGACTATTTCGCCAGGTTGCAGCGCGAGCTGCGCGAGCACGGGCCGATGCGCCCGGTGATGCTGATCGACCTCGACCGCCTGGACCACAACATCGATGCGGTGACCCAGTCGGTGCGCCGCGCCGGCAAGCAGCTGCGCCTGGTGGAGAAGTCGCTGCCCTCGCCGCAGTTGCTCGACTACATCGCCCGGCGCGCCGATACCCGCCGGCTGATGTCGTTCCACCAGCCGTTTCTCAACCACGATGCGCTGCGCTTCCCGGATGCCGACATCCTGCTGGGCAAGCCGCTGCCGGTGCGTTCGGCGCAGCTGTTCTACGAAGAGCACCGCGGCGCTTTCGACCCGGCCAGGCAACTGCAATGGTTGCTCGACACCCCCGAGCGCCTGCAACAGTACCTGGCGCTGGCCCAGGGACTGGGCACCCGGCTGCGGATCAATATCGAGCTGGATGTCGGCCTGCACCGGGGCGGGGTCAAGGACTCGGCGCAGCTGGAGCGGATGCTGGCGATCATCGCCGCCAATCCCCGGCACCTGGCCTTCGCCGGCTTCATGGGCTACGACCCCTTCGTCGGCATGGGCGTGCCGGGTATCCTCGGATCGCCACAGGCGCTGTTCGCCAAGGTCATGGGCTTGTACGACGGCTTCGTCGACCATGCCCGCAGTCGCTATCCCGGGTTGTGGCGTACGGACCTGACCCTCAACACCGCCGGCAGCCCTAGCTACCGGATGCACGAGTACGAGCGCACCAGCAGCGAGGTATCGGTGGGTTCGGCGTTGCTCAAGCCCACCCACTATGACCTGCCGTCGCTGCAGGACCACCAGCCGGCGGCCTATATTGCCACGCCGGTGATCAAGCGCACGGGTGCGGTGCAGATTCCGGCGCTGGACGGCAAGTCGGCGTTGTTCGCCTGGTGGGACCCGAATCAGCGCGAGACCTTCTTCATTTATGGCGGCAACTGGCTGGCCGAGCCCGAGTCGCCCAGGGGACTGCGTTTCAACGGCCTTTATGGGCGCAGCTCCAACCAGGAAATGCTCAACGGCTCGGCGGCGGTGGGCCTGCAGGTCGACGACCAGGTGTTCCTGCGCCCGACCCAGTCCGAGGCCATCCTGCTGCAGTTCGGCGACCTGCTGGCGGTACGCGATGGGCGGATTGTCGAGCGCTGGCCGGTGTATGCGTAGCGGGTTGCTGCGCAGTCCATAAATTCATGCATTTCCCTGAATGGGCGGCCATCCCTTTCGCGGCACAAGGCCGCTCCTACAGGCGACCGCACTCCCTGTAGGAGCGGCCTTGTGCCGCGAAAGGGCTGCAAAGCAGCCCCGGCGATCAAGACGTAAACGCTGAAATTAGCAACTGATCGGGCCTCACAAACTAAACGGCAAACTCAGCTTGACCCACAACATCTCCCCCTCCGGCCTGTTGCGCACCGCGAACTCCTTGGCCCAGCGCGCCTCGATGCTGGCGTACTCGAGAAAGGTGTAATGCAGCGCCGGGCCAATGGCGAACACCTGCCCGCGCACCCCATCATCGACATCCTCACCCATGAAGCTCACGGTCCGGCCGAACTGCTTGTCGTCGGTGGTCTGCTTCACGTAGTAGCCATTGACCCCCAGGCGCAGGTTGTCGGTCACCCGATAGCTGGCCGAATAGTCGAAGTGGAACAGCTGCCCCGAGCGATAGTCGGTGTCATGGTTCTCTTCGTTGAAGCTGTAGGTGGCCTTGACCGACAGCTCGCTACGCTCGCTGGGCAGCCAGGTCGCCGACAGCAGCGGCTTGTAGGTGTAGAAGTTGTTGCTGGTGTTGGCCATGCGCGTGGCTTCGTAGTCGCCGGTGGGCAGGGTGATCTCCAGCGCCGCGCCCAGGGTGAGGTCCGCGCCCATGTCCCACAGGATGATCGGTGCGATGGTGACGTCGCCCTGGCTCTCGCGGCGGCTGCGCTGGCCGAACATCGCCACCTGCTGGCGCATGTAGGGCTGCGCCACGTAGCCGCCGACCCGCCCGCCGAACAGGCGCAGCGGGCTGAGGTAGTCCAGCCGCGGGATGATCGCATCGGAGGTGATCTTCACCTGCTCGACCTTGCCGCCGAGCGAGCTGATGTCCAGTTTTCGCGCCTGGTAGTGGTTGTAGTAGAGATTGAAGGCGAACATGTGCGCCGGCAGCTGGTCGACGTTCAGCGGCAGGACGAAGAAACCGTCGGTGCCGGGGCCGATGTTGTCCACGCCGTTTTCGGTGGCATGGGTCGGGAGGGCGAGGCTGGCGCTGAGCATGCAGGCGGCTGCCGGGGGCAGCCAGGCGAGGCGGGTCGGGTTCATGGTCGGGCTCGTTCTTATTGTTGTGGGCGAGCGGCGTTGTGCCGCCCTATACAAATAAGCGCTGGCCGCCTGGGGGCGCAGGGCCGTGCCGGACAGGCAGGGGGGCTTTGCCGGACACTCTGCAATATTTTGTTACTCTCGCCGTCGGGGCGCGTCCCTGCGCGATATCATGACGGCGCCGAGCGCAGTGCCCCCGACAACAAGAACCTCAGGCGCCTCGGCCCGGGAGCAGCCTTTCATGCCCAGTACCCCCCTTGACCCGCAACTCGACCTGGCGCTGGCCTCGCCGTTCATGTTGCAGACCTTGCTCCAGCTCGCCAGCGACCGTGGCCTGGACGGCGAGCGGCTGTGTCGAGGCCTGGGCTTCACCCCGGCCGAGCTGCAGGACCCGGCCCAGCGCATCGCCTGTCGCCAGGCCGTGGCACTGATCCAGCGCACCCTGCAGGCCTTGCCCGGGCAGGGCCTCGGGCTGTGGGTCGGGCATCGCAATGTACTGGGCACCCTGGGCCTGCTCGGCCACGTGCTGTCGTTGTGCAGGACCTTGCGCGATGCCTTCGAGGTAGGCGCGCGCTACCAGCACGCCAGCGGCGGCATCGCGGTCTACAGTCTTCACGAGGACGAGCGGGAGACCTTTATCGAGGTCGACTGCCGGCTGCCCTACGCCGAGATCCAGGTGTTCGCGGTGGAGGAGTTCTTCGCCAGCCTGATGGTCTACGGCCGGACGCTGATCGGTACCGAGTTCCAGCCGCTGCGTTTCGAGTTCACCCATCCCGCGCCGGCCTACCGGGACACTTACGTGCATCTGTTAGGGCCGGCAGTAGCGTTCGGTTGCCTGCACAACCGCATGGTGATCGCCAGCCGCTGGCTCGACCAGTCGTTGCCCGGGCATCAGCCGGTCGCCCTGCGCCAGGCGCTCAAACTGCTGGAGCTGGAGTGCGCGCCGCTGCAGCACAAGGCCAGCTTGCTGCAGAGCGTGGAGCGCGCCATCGCCCGCGACCTGCCCGGGGGCTGCCGGATCGACAGTGTCGCCGCCGACCTCAACATGAGCAGCCGTACCCTGCGCCGGCACCTGACCGAGCACGGCGTGACCTTCGAAGGCTTGCAGGAGCAGGTGCGCCAATCGCGGGCAACGAGCCTGCTGGGCAACCCGAACATGCCCATCGAACGCATTGCCGAAGCGCTGGGCTACAGCGATGTGCGCGGCTTTCGCCGGGCGTTCAAGCGCTGGACCGGACAGAGCCCCTCGGCCTGGCGCGACAGCCCGACCCTGTAGGGGGCGCTCAGACCGCCGAGAACACCGACCCGGTCATCCGCTCGCTCAAAAGCTCCAGCGCCCGCAGCCCCGCCAGCGAGTTGCCCGAGGCGTTCAGCGCTGGCGACCACACGCAGATGCTGTAGCGCCCTGGCACCACCGCGACGATGCCGCCGCCCACGCCGCTCTTGCCTGGCAGGCCGACCCGGTAGGCGAAGTTGCCGGCCTCGTCATACAGCCCACTGGTGGCCATGATCGCATTCACCTGCTGTGCCTGGCGCGGGCTGAGCACCTGCTCGCCGCTGTGCGGGCAGTAGCCGCTGTTGGCCAGGAAGGCGAAGCCGCGGGCCACGTCGGCGCAGCTCATGGACAGCGCGCAGTGGTGGAAGTAGCTGCGCAGCACCGCGTCGACATCGTTGTGGAAGTTGCCGAAGGCCTGCATCAGGTAGGCCATGGCCGCGTTGCGCGCGCGGTGCTGGTATTCCGACTCGGCCACCACCGTGTCGCTGACGATGCGCGGGTTGGCCGCCAGGCGGCGGACGAAGTCGCGCATCGACAGGGTGGGCGTGGCATAGCGCGACTGGTTGATGTCACAGATCACCAGCGCCCCGGCATTGATGAACGGGTTGCGTGGCCGGCCTTTTTCCACCTCCAACTGCACCAGCGAGTTGAACGCCTGGCCCGAAGGCTCGTAGCCCAGCCGCGACCAGATGTCCTCGCCGCTGTGGTTGATCGCCTGCACCAGGCTGAACACTTTGGAGATGCTCTGTATCGAGAACGGCGTGTGGGCATCGCCCGCGCAGTGCAACTGGCCGTCCAGGCTCTGCACGGCGATGCCCAGCTGGTTCGGGTCGACCTGGGCGAGGGCGGGGATGTATTGCGCCACCTGGCCCTGGACGAGCAGGGGGCGGACGTGGTCGAGGATCTCTTGCAGGAGTGCTTGCATCGGGAAACCTGGTGCGAAGGAAAGGCGCGTTCGAAAACGTTCAGGTAGACGATGGTTGCTGGCTGCGGAGCACATCTGTTCGCGTTGGCTCGCGTGCTGATGCGCAACCTGT
Organism: Pseudomonas sp. RtIB026; assembly: GCF_016861355.2. NCBI lineage: Bacteria > Pseudomonadati > Pseudomonadota > Gammaproteobacteria > Pseudomonadales > Pseudomonadaceae > Pseudomonas > Pseudomonas sp. RtIB026. The sequence continues at coordinate 2,846,499 of NZ_AP023348.2, forward strand.
AGGAGATCACACAGCCCTTCCGGGCTGCGCTGTCGCGCAGGGAACAGGGTTTCAGCGTGGGAGCGGGCTTGCCCCGCGATAGCGTCGGCACGGGTGACAAGGTTGTGGCTGCCGACGCCGTCGCGGGGCAAGCCCGCTCCTACAGTGATCGCGTTTACGCGTTGGCGGTTGCCTCGAACGCCGTGGAGTATTGCACGCTGCCCTTCGGCACATCACCGCTGAAGGCCAGGGCCTGGAAGTACTCGGCCGGCACGCCCGGCAAGCTCAGGCCCGGTTGGGCCTTGAAACCGAAGCGGCCGTAGTACCCTGGGTCGCCCAGCACCACGCAGCCCTGGCCACCCAGCCCGTGCAGGCGGGCCAGCGCGGCGTTGATCAGCGCCGAGCCGATGCCCTGGCCCTGACGCTGCGGCAGCACCGAGACCGGTCCCAGTCCGTACCAGCCCTTGGCGCCCGACGACAGGCTTACCGGGGAGATCGCCACATGGCCGACGATGGCGCCGGCCTCCACCGCCACCAGCGACACCGTCAGTTGTCCGGCCTGACGCAGGGCAGCGACGATGAACTGCTCGGTGTGGCTGCTGTGTTCGGCGTTGGCAAAGGCGGCCTCGGTCAGTTGGCCGATGGTGGCGGTGTCCTCCGGGCGCTCGTCGCGCAGGCTGATGCCATTGTCGAGATGCCGGCGCGTGTCGGCGTCGATCAGGCCGCGCAGGGCCTCGAACAGCGGCGTGGCGGCGGTATAGCGCTTGCCGTAGTCGAGGTTGAAGGCATAGTCGAAGCCCGGCGGGTTGCGGCCCTGGTTGTGTTGCAGCAGGGTTTCCAGCTTGTCGAGGGCCTTGACCGCCTGCGCCTCGGCCGAGGTGGCGGCCTCGTATTCCTCCCACAACGCCATGATCTCGTCGCGCAGGGCGGCGTCCAGGCTCGACATCAGGTGCAGCAGGTCTTCGCGTTCCTGCCGGTTCTTGTCGGGGAAGCCCTGTTTGCTGACGGCCGGGACGTCGCCGCTGATGGCCTCGCCCAGGTCGTGGACCAGGCACATCTTCAGCACCTTGAGCAGGTCGAGATCGCCCAGTTCGTCGGCGAAGGTGATGGCCATCAGGCACAGCCGCCAGGTGTGCTCGGCGGTGCTTTCGGCGCGGCCGCTGGAGGTGTGGGCGCTGCGGATCACGCTCTTGAGTTGTTCGGCCTGGCGCAGGAAGGCGAGGCGGTTCTGCAGTTTTTCGATGTTCATGGTGACTCCATGTCCTGGGGCGGGTTCAGCGCGTCTGCATGACGAACAGATGATACCCGTACTCGCCCAGGTGGTTTTCGTGGATCTTGAGTTCGCGGCGGATGTCGGCCAGGGCCTGGGAGGCGAAGTCCTCGTCCGCCAGGCTGGCCACGCGTTCGCGCAGCGGCTCCAGATAGTGGGTCCAGGCCTGCGCGCTCAAGGGGAAGTGCGACAGGGTGCGATAGCCCAGGCGGGCGATGGCGGCCAGGCGCGTGTCGACGCTGTGCAGGTCGGGGTAGGCGGCCTGCCAGAACGCCTCGACCGAGGGAGTGAGCCGGTCGGCCACCCGCACCAGGTCGCTGACCACCAGGTAACCCTGGGGTTTGAGAAAGGTGCGCCAGTACGCCAGGGCGTTGTCGAAGCCCATGATGTAGGCGCAGCCCTCGGCCCAGATCGTGTCGAAGTGCCGGGGCGCGAACGGCAGCTGGGTCATGCTCGCGCAAATCGGCGTGACCCGCGCCTGCAGGCCCTTGGCGACCAGGGTCGCACGCAGGCAGCCCAGGCTGAGCTCGTCGTTGTCCAGCGCAGTGATGTGTGCCTGGCTGTGTTCGGCCAGCAGCACGCTGGAGGCGCCACGACCGCAGCCGATGTCCAGCAGTGTCGCGGGGGCGTGGGGCAAGGCGTGCAGTGCTTTGAGTGAGTCCTGTGCCGAGCCTGGGCCGAGGTACTCGAGGCCATCGAAAATGCGTTCGAAGTCGGCCATGTAGCGGTCGTGTTCGTTCATGTCGCGGGACAGCCATTTCAGGCGCAGGGCCTGTTTCTCATTGAATCCCTGCCGGCGCAGCCACGCCAGGTGGGCGCCGGGCGCCTGCTGCTCGAGGGCTTGGTGCCAGGGGCGCATGGACGACAAGCCGAGCATCGCCGCCAGCAGGTCACGCGAGCGTTGCCGGGCGGCGATCTCTTCGTCCAGGGTATGCAGGCGTTCGAGCAGGGCCGCGCGGTCCAGGCGCGCCTCCAGGCAGGCCTGGCATTCCTTCAGGCTCAGGCCGCCGGCCTGCAGTTGCTGCAACAGCCGCAGCTGCTGCAGGTCCTGCTTGCCGTAGGTGCGATAACCGTTGGCCTGGCGCCGCGAGGACACCAGCCCGAGTTTTTCGTAGTAGAGCAACGTGGAGCGGCTCAGGCCCACCTTCGCCGCCAGTTCGGAAATGCGATACACCAGTCTTCCCCTCATGCAGTGGGGCGATGATGAACTATGAAGTTATAGACAGGTAAAGCGGATTTTCGCAAAAAGAGGTGGCGCTGGTGTCCTTCAAGCCTGGGTCGACAGGGCGCAGGCCGGATCCACCCCGACCTCTTCCATGAATTCGGCGAGAAACGACGCCAGCCGCTGATGCCTGATGGCGGCCAGGCGCGCGCCTTCGCCGGTCTGCAAGCCCGAGCTGAGCTTGAGCAGTTTGGTTGGGAAGTGCTCGATGGCGAAGTGGTTGTCGCGATAGTCCCGCCCTGCGGCAGTGGGGTTCTCGGCGTCATAGAGTGCCGACCCCGTGCGCCCGGCCACATAGAAGCAGCGGGCGATGCCGACGGCGCCCATGGCGTCCAGGCGATCGCTGTCCTGGAGGATCTTCGCTTCCAGGCTCTGCGGTGAAAGGCCCGCCGAGTAGCTGTGGGTCATCACCGCATGGGCCACCTGCTCGATGCGCGGTAGTGGCCAGCCCATGTCGGCGAGGATCGCGGCGGCGCGTTCAGCCGACAGCGTCGAGGCCTGCGCGCGCAGGGGCGAGTTCTTTTCCACCGCCACGCAATCGTGCAGCACGGTGGCGGCGAGCAGCACTTCAAGATCACCGCCTTCCCTGGCCTGGATACGCCGGACATTGCTCCAGACCCGTTGCAGATGGGCGAGGTCATGGGAGCCGTCGTTACTGTCTGTGGGCAGGTGGGGCAGCAACTCGGCCGCGAGGGCCTGCAAGGGAAAGAAGGGTGCGTTGGTCAACGAGGGGCTCCAGCGGATCAGGGGAAAGGCGCAATGTTGAATTGCCCCAGCAACAGCATCAGTAGCAGCAAGAGTACGACAAGGCCGATGGCCGCCGTCCACTCGGCCTCGGCACGCTCCGCGTACCAGGCGCCCCTGGACGGGTACCTGCCCAGCGTGGCCAGCTTCACCAGTGGCCAACCGAGCGGATAGCACAGGCTGCGGAACAGGACATGAACGGACAGTTCGCTGATCATCGGAGGCTCCTGCGGCCAGGGTAAGGACGGTGCCAGGCGGCCCACTGCCGTCAACTGGCGTACTGGGCGATACCGTTGCCGAACGACCAGTTCTCCTTGCGCACCTCGACCAGGTTGATGAACACATCCTCCGGTCGCACGCCGGCCTCGCGCTCGAAACCTTCGGTGATGGCCTGGTACAGCGCTTTCTTTTGCTCTAGGGTGCGGCCTTCGTTGAGGGTGATCTGGATGAACACCTGGCCGTCGGAGCGTTGGATGCCCAGGTATTGCGGGTCGTTCACCAGGCGGTCGCCGTCGTGTTCGGTCAGGATTTGGAAATTGTCGTGCTCGGGCACATTGATCGTTCGCCGCATGCAGGCGTAGACGATCTGGCCGAGTGTGCGCAGATGAGCCGGGTCGGGGTGGCGCTTGATATCGATGCGTACCAGTGGCATGTGGACTCCTTGGACGATGGCCAGGCGAGACGCAGGAGCTGGTAGGGCAGGATCAGGTATGAGCCCGGACAGGCGCCGGGCTCGGGAAGGCAACTACCGTTACTGTGGCAGCAGCTTGGAGGCGCGCTCGCTCGCGTTATTGAAGACCTCGATCAGCCTTTTCGCCAGGGCGTCTTCGATGGCCGCGGCGGTGAGCAGGCCCTGGGTGAAACCGATGCCCTGCTCCTTGGCGACAGCCAGCTGCTGGCTGTTCTCTGCCTCGGCCATGTCGCCCAGGTAGTGGGCAGCACGATAGGCGTAGCGCTCGGGGAGTGTCAGCTGTTCGAGGTCCTTCAGCGAGAGGGCGAACTGGCTGGCGGCGGCGGGCTTCAGGCTGAGTTGCTCGAACTGGAGCAGGCTCAGGCGATCGGTAGTCAAGGCGAATCTCCGTTTCATTGCGGGAACACCCGGTTACTGTCCTGCCTTTTGCCGGTCAACGCAAGGGTGGCCAGGGCAGTGGCGCGAAAAGAATCCGCTTTCCCACGGCATGGCTGGTCCTGCTGGAGGGACAAGGCGGTGCTTGGCTCAGGTGCTAAAACGTTCTAGCCTTCGCGTTTTGCTCATTTTCTTAAGGAATGCCTGCATGATCCCCACCCTCAGCCGCCGGCGCGTGCTCCAGGGCGCGCTCGGCTGCTCGGCCCTGCTGGCCCTGCCCGCCTGGGCGGACAATTCGCTGCGCCAGGCGATGCAACAGCTCGAGGCGGCCAGCGGCAGTACCATCGGCCTGTGGGCCCTGGACACCGGCAGCGGTCGGCAATTGGCCTGGCGTGGCGAAGAGCGCTTCGCCTTCTGCAGCACCTTCAAGGCCGTCCTTGCCGGTGCCGTCCTGCACCGCAGCGCGTCCGAGCCGGGTTTGCTGGCGCGGCGCATCGCTTATGGCGCCGAGCAACTGGTGGTCTATTCGCCGGTCACCGAAAAGCATGTCGGGCCTGGCATGACCGTCGCCGAACTGTGCGCCGCCGCGGTGCAGTACAGCGACAACACCGCCGGCAACCTGCTGCTCGAGCTGGTCGGTGGTCCACCCGGGCTGACGGCGTTCGTCCGTGGCCTGGGCGATCCGACCTTCCGCCTCGACCGTAACGAGCCGACGCTGAACACCGCCTTGCCGGGTGATCCGCGTGACACCACGACGCCCCTGGCCATGGGCATGACCCTGCAGCGCCTGCTGCTCACCGATGGCCTGCCCGCCGCCGCGCAACAACAGCTGCAGGCCTGGCTCAAGGGCAACACCACCGGCGACACGCGCATTCGCGCCGGGCTGCCGAAGGACTGGGTGGTGGGCGACAAGACCGGCTCGGGTGACTATGGCGTGGCCAACGATGTCGCGGTCATCTGGCCCAAGGGCCGGGCGCCGTGGATCCTGGTGGTGTTCAGCCGTGCTACGAAACAGGACGCGCCGTGGAACAGCGAGACGATTGCGGCGGCCACGCGGATCGTGGTGGAGGCCTGGAAGGGCTGAGCAAGTGTGCGGGCCACATCGCGGGGCAAGCCCGCTCCCACGAGTGGTTGCGCGTGCTCATCAGCGTGGGAGCGGGCTTGCCCCGCGATGAGGCCACAACAGGCCATCACCCCACCCGCACTCGCCGCCGCTTCTTGCGGTACATCTCGCCATCGGCATGGCTGAGCAGGGTGTCGGCATCCTCGCCATCGCTGGGATAGCAGGCCACGCCGATGCTGCAGGACGGCATCCTGACATCGCCGAACTCGGCCCCGAGCGGCTCCTCCATGACCATGGCGATCTGCTCGACCACCTCGTACACGGCGTCCTCCGACGGCACATCGGTCAGCAGCACGATGAACTCGTCGCCGCCGATCCGCGCCACGGTGTCTGCTTCCTGCACGCTGTCCTGCAGGCGTCGGGCGATGGTGCACAGCACGCGGTCGCCGGCCGCGTGGCCGTGCACATCGTTGATGCCCTTGAAGTCGTTGACGTCCAGGAACAGCAGGGCCAGCCGTCGCTGCTGCTGACGGGCGGCGCGCAGGGCGGAGGCCAGGCGGTCGTTGAACAGCGAGCGGTTGGTCAGCTTGGTCAGCGGGTCGTGATGGGCGAGAAAGCGCAGTTCCTGCTCGGCCTGGGTGAGGGCGGTGATGTTGCGCGCGACGCCGATCCGCGCGCCCACCTCGTCGGACCAGAAGGCCGCCCAGAGGATATGCACGATCTCGCCATCCTTGCGCACATAGCGGTTGCGAAAGTCGAAGTGCGGGGTGCCGTCCATGACCCGGACGATCGAGGCGCGGGTGGTTTCCAGGTCGTCCGGGTGCATGTAGCGGGTGATCGGGGTGCCGGTCAGTTCGTCGGCGCGATAGCCGAGCAAGGCTTCGCAGGCGTTGCTCACGAACACGATGGTGTCGTCCCGGTCGACCACGAACACGGTGTCCAGCATCAGGTGGATCAGCCTGGGGTAGAGCGCTTGCAGGTCGACGGGCATAGGGCAGGGGTGTCCGATACGGGTAGCCCGGTCATGGTCCGATCACGCAGGGCGGCGGCGCGAGGTCCTGCAAGCCGCCGGGGGCCGCTTGCCGCGCCCGTGCAGCATACACAGGCTCGGGGGCGCGGCACACTACCTGTGGGCAAGCAGACCGTCGGCTGCTTCAGTGCCCCTGTCGGGTGGAAACGGCAACCGCCCCAGCAGCTCGACGATGGTTGTTGCGCAGGCGGGTGCCGGGTTATGCCTCGGCTGAGTAGACCGGGCGTGGCAGAAGTTGAAGGAACGCGTTTGTACGAGGCTCATGTTGTGTGCAGGTTGACTCGTGGAGCAGCGCCGGATCGCCCATGTTGCCTCACCTAGCCACCGAGGAACGGGCAATTGTCGAACGTGTCGCTCGCCGGCAAGTAACGCATGGGCTGATGCTGTTCGGGAATCATGTCCGGGAAGCCATCTCCGTTCACATCCTCGAAGTGCACGCCGGTCTTGGTGCTTATCGTGCAAAGCGCCTTGCCACGCATCGAGATGAGGTTGAAGTTCTCGCTACCACTGGACCACAGGTACGCCTCGGTGAGGCCGTATCGATCCAGGTGGACATAGTCCATTACCGCCTGCGACGCCTGAAGAGCCAGGGCCGAGCAGGCCAGCAGGGTGATCAGGCGCCGGCTGCGGCTGTGGAGCGTATGCACCGGCTCACGGCGCAGGACACCGATGCCCCAGAGCAGGCACGCCGGCAAGGCAACGAGGGCCAGGCCGAGGATGATCAGTCCAAGGTAGTAGAACTCTTCCCCTTCCTTGTAGAACACCCACAGGTTGTTCAGGTAGAGGAGGGCGTTCGCCAGCGTACAGACACCGATGAGGGCCAGGTATTTCGCGGTCAGTTTGAACACGTGCAGCGTTTTCCTAGCGTTCAGGAACCATCGGCCTGGCTGGCCTGGCGTTCGACCAGGCGCAGCAACCCTTGCTGGTGAAGACCATGAAATATGCGATCCAGTGCTGCCATGACTCCCTTGAACATCCTGTTGCTTAGATTGCCATTTTCCCTGGGGTTCGACGAGCGTGTTGCGGCGCCTGTGAGATCGAGCGCCGCCCGCGCGGCGCATCGCGGCACAAGGCCGCTCCTACATCTATGGTTACCCCCATTTCTGCAATACTGTACTGAGATGTGCGTGAGTTTGGTTTGCGTCAATCTATACGGCGTCGTGTGGGAGGTTGGTCCCGCGCCTCGATGAAAATCGCGCCCGACGAGCCTAGATATTTGTTCGGCTTCTGAAGCCGAGTAGGAGCTCAGGTTGATCGCCAGGCCGGTATACCGTTCACGTCATCTGTGTGCAGCATCGCAAAACCAGGTGGGTTGTTACTCGTGTGTCTGCAGGGTCAAGCGTTCATGGCGCTTGACCCTGCATCAAATTCGCTGTGGTGTGCCGTGATGGCCCAGGCGATTCGGGCCAGTTTGTTGGCGATAGCGCACACCACCAGGTTGGGGTGGTGAACACGTAGCAAGCCACGTACCCAGTCCGCCAGCTTGCCGGTTTTGCGCTCCAGCCCAATCAGATAGACCCTCGCGCACTGGATCAGCAGTCGTCGCTGATTGCCGTCGCCCCGCTTGCTGATTCGCCCCAGGCAAGGTTTGCCGCCTGTCGTGTGCTGCCTGGGAACCAGGCCTATGGAGGCTGAATAATTTCGCCCACAGCGGAACTGCTTACCATCACCCAATTCCGCAGCCAGGGCGGTAGCGGTGATCGGGCCAATACAAGGTATCGACATCAAACGGGAAGCAAGATCATCGCTAACGGCCTGGCTATGCACTTCCTTGTCTAGAGCCTTGATCCGATCATCGAGATAGCGGAAGTGGGCATGTAGGTCCAGCAACAGCTTCTTGATCAACGGTGAGAAGGTACTGTCGTCCAGCAGAATGGGGAGCTCCCGGACCGCCTTGAAGGTGGGTGCCAAACTGACCCCCACCTCGAGCAAATAAGCGTGGATGCGGTTCATGGTGGCAGTACGGTCTCTGATGAAGCTGTCGCGCAGTGAATTGAGCATCGCCAGCGCCTGCTGGGCCTCGGTTTTGGGAGGCACGAAGCGCATCTGATCGCGGGTTGCCGCCTCACCGATAGCGGCAGCATCGGCAAAGTCATTCTTGTTGCTTTTCACGTAGGGGCGAACGAACTGTGCGGGAATAAGTTTGGGCGTATGACCCTGTCTCGTCACCTCTCGCGCCATGAAATGAGAGCCACCACAGGCCTCCATCGCCACCGTACAGGGCGCAAGATTGGCAAGGTGGCGGATGAGTGACTCACGGTTGAACCTGCGGTGATAGAGCTCATGACCCCGATCATCCTGAGCGTGTACATGGAAGCTCAACTTTCCCAGGTCGATGGCGATGATGGCGACAGTGTTCATGGCGTTGCACTCCGATAGGCACCCTGTGAAAGCTTAGAGGGCTGACACAGGGTGGGGCGGGGGTAGCCATTTCATTATTTGTTGCAACGTGCCGAACCTGTCAGGCCATGGTTGTCAGCCTTGGAGCATGTCTTGAGACAGGTGAGGCGGCAGTGGTGCCCACGCTGAAACCGCGTCGTACCCACAAGGCGTACCAAGAAATGGAACAGGATTGACTGGCCCGAAACAGATGTAGGAGCGGCCTTGTGCCGCGATGCGCCGCGCGGGCGGCGCTCGATCTCAAGAACGCTGCAAAGCTACCGTCGAACACCTCGAAAGGACCAGCGCTCAAAGCCTGCCGATCTTCTCCAGCTCAACCGCAAGCTGATCGCGCCCGAGGCTGGCCAATGGCAGGGCCAGAAACGCCCGGCAGCGCCGTTCGATATGCGCCAGGGTGGCGCGGAAGGCGGCGTCGATGGCTTGCTCGTCGCCCACCACCTCGGACGGATCCGCCAGCCCCCAGTGGCACTTCAGCGCCGGGCCGAAGTACACCGGGCAGGTTTCTCCGGCGGCCTTGTCGCACACGGTGATGACGATGTCCGGCGGGTTGTCCGCGAAGGCGTCGTTGCCTTTGCTGCTCAGCCCCTCGATGGCGATGCCGGCCTGTTGCAGGGTGCTCAGGCTGCGCGGCAGCACCTGGCCCCGGGGAAAGCTGCCGGCGCTCACGGCCTGCAAGCCCGGCGGCGCCAGGTGGTTGAACAGGGCTTCGCTGAGGATGCTGCGGCAGCTGTTGGCCGTGCACATGAACAGGACTCGCATGGGGCGCTCCGGGTATCAAAGGCTCAGGCGCAAGGCCAGGGCCGAGAGGGTGATCAACAGGACCGGCAGGGTCAGCAGGATGCCGACCTTGAAGTAGTAGCCCCAGGTGATGCGCATGCCCTTGCGCTCCAGTACGTGCAGCCAGAGCAGGGTGGCGAGGCTGCCGATGGGGGTGATCTTGGGGCCCAGGTCGCAGCCGATGACGTTGGCGTAGATCATCGCTTCGCGTACCAGACCCTGGGCATCGCTGGCCTGGATCGACAAGGCGCCGATGAGCACGCTGGGCATGTTGTTCATCACCGACGACAGCAAGGCGGCGAGCAGGCCGGTACCGAGGGTGGCGCTCCACAGGCCGTGCGCGGCCAGGCGGTCGAGCAGTTGCGTGAGCAGGTCGGTGAGGCCGGCGTTCTTCAGTCCGTACACCACCAGGTACATGCCCAGCGAGAAGATCACCACCTGCCAGGGCGCCTCGCGCAGCACGCGACGGGTGGAGATGCGATGGCCGCGGGCGGCGACGGCGAACAGCATCGCCGCGCACACCGCCGCCACCGCGCTGACCGGCACGCCCAGCGGTTCCAGGGCGAACAGCCCGACCAGCAGCACCAGCAGCATCCAGCCGCCGACCACGAAGGTGGCGCGGTCATGGATCGCCGCTTCGGGGGCCTTGAGCGCATCGAGGGCATAGTGACGCGGCAGGTCGCGACGGAAGAACAGCCACAGCACGCCGAGGGTGGCGGCGACGCTGACCAGGTTCACCGGGACCATCACCGCGGCGTACTCGCCGAAGCCCAGGCCGAAATAGTCCGCCGAGACGATATTGACCAGGTTCGACACCACCAGCGGCAGGCTCGCGGTGTCGGCAATGAAACCAGCGGCCATGACGAACGCCAGGGTCGTGGCGGCCGAGAAGCGCAAGGCCAGCAGCATCGACATGACGATGGGGGTGAGGATCAGCGCGGCGCCGTCGTTGGCGAACAGCGCCGACACCGCCGCGCCCAGCAGCACGCAGAAGGCGAACAGGCGGTAGCCGCTGCCATTGGCCCAGCGCGCCACATGCAGGGCGGCCCATTCGAAGAAGCCGGCTTCATCGAGCAGCAGGCTGATGATAATGATGGCGATGAAGGTGGCCGTGGCGTTCCAGACGATGGCCCAGACCGCCGGGATGTCCTGCAGCGAGACCGCGCCGACGGCCAGGGCGATCAGCGCGCCGAGTGCCGCGCTCCAGCCCACGCCCAGGCCACGGGGTTGCCAGATCACCAGCACCAGGGTGAAGACGAATACCGCGATCGCGATCAGCATGGGTGTTTTCCGGGGGCAGGTTCAGCAGCAGGCGGCGCGTTGCGGGCGGCCGTCCATGTGCTGCAGGCGGGTGGTGTTGTCGTGCAGCCAGGTTTCGTTGGCTCGCAGGGTCAGTTGCAGCAGGTCATGCACCCAGGCGGGGAGCTGTGGGGCGAGGCGGTAGTACACCCACTGGCCCTGGCGGCGGTCCTGCAACAGGCCGCAGTTGCGCAGTTGGGCCAGGTGGCGGCTGATCTTCGGCTGGCTGTCGCCGAGGGCGCACATCAACTCGCAGACGCACAGCTCGCCCGACTGGGCGATCAGCAAGGTGGCACGGGCGCGAGTCTCGTCGGCGAGGCATTTGAATACCTCAGGAGGCGTGAGCATGGTGATGGCCTATACATATGGAAAATCGAATATACGTATTTTCGTATGTATCGCGCAACCCCATCACGGGGCAAGCCCGCTCCCACGCTGTGCAAGCTAAATCAGCACGTTATGTTTTGTTCCAGAGGGAAGCAGGCAGCGCGTGGGCTGTTCAGCGACGATAGTAGCGGTGGTCGTCGTCATAGCGATGACGCAGGGCGCGCTCGTGATGGCGTTCCCAGTAACGTTGCCGTTCCATTTCCCGGCGGTGCTGCTCCCGGCGCCATTGTTCGCGGCGCCACTGTTCCCGACGCCAGTCGTCGCGGTGATCGTGCCAGCGCTCGTCGTGCCGGTAGCGGTCGTCATGGGCCAGCAGCGCTGCCGAGGGTGCGCTGGCCAGGCTTGGCCAAGGGTTTTCGCTGGCCTGGCGGTCCGCCAGGTCGAGGGTGTGAGGTGTCGAAGTCTTCATCGGTGTGGCGGATGCCGAGCCTGCGGCCGCGAGTGCGAACAGGCCAACGAGCAGCATGCATTGGGCAGGGAATTTCATGAGAGAAGACAACCTCTGAATGGCAGGTGAGCGTGCGTTCGGTGGCTGTTGGAGCAACCGAGGAATGCACTCACCCAATAGACCGGGAAAATGGAAAAAGTTCTGGAGGGGGGGGTGTCCCGATTCTTGTCCTCAAGGTGTTCGCCGTAACCGTTGCAGCGGCTATCAGATCGAGCGCCGCCCGCGCGGCGCATCGCGGCACAAGGCCGCTCCTACATTTGTTGCAACGTACCGAACCTGTCAGGCCATGGTTGCCTGCCTTGGTGCCCACGCTGAAACCGCGCGGTACTCACAAGGCGTACCAGGTGATGGCACAGGATTGACTGGCCCGAAACAGATGTAGGAGCGGCCTTGTGCCGCGATGCGCCGCGCGGGCGGCGCTCGATCTGATAGGCGCTGCAACGGTTACGGCGAACACCCCCAGAGCGAGTCAGAGCAACTGGCAAAAAGTAAATGATAAGGATTATCATAAGCACCTTTTCGCCCTCCCCAGAGAGTCGCCGCATGTCTTCAACCCACCGCGACCCGGCAATGGACCTGATCCAGAACCGTGACTCCCAGCCCCAGGGTGGCCGGGCGAAGGTGTCGCGGCGAACGCTGCTCGGCAGCCTGACCGCGACCGGCGTACTTCTCGCCAGTGGCTATGGCGTGAACCAAGGTGGCGTGCTGCCAACGCTGTTCAGCGATTGCGCCACCGGCACCGGACAACGACGCGGTTGGCGACTGGCACCGGGCCTTTCGGTGCTACTGGACAGCCGCAGCGCACTGGACAACGCTGGCCGCGCCGTGACCTTGCAACGTGGGCGGGTGCTGCTGGAGGTGACACAGGGCGCCGGTGTCAGCCTGCGAACCACCCAGGTACGGATCATGCCGGGGCAGGCGGCGCGCTTGATCGTCCAGCAACAAGCATCCGCGACCCTGGTGCAGATGCTTGATGGCGTGGCATCGATCGCGTGGGGTTCGGCCGCTCCGCTGGCACTGGAAGCCGGGTGGCAGCAACTGTTCGGCGACACGGGCAGCATCCCGAGTGTTGCGTTGCCAGTCGGGGCCGGCGCCTGGACCCACGGACACCTGGTGGCCGAGCGCATGCCCCTGGCCGAGGTGCTCGAGGAACTCGACAACTATCGCCCAGGCGTGCTCAGGTGCGACCCGCAGATCGCGCGATTGCAGGTCAGCAGGTCATTGTCCCTCGACCAACCGGATGCCAGCCTGATGCTGCTGACCGAGACCCTGCCGGTTCGGATCCAGCGGGTACTGGGGTACTGGGCCAACGTGGTGCCGGCCTGAGCCCACTCACTTCACCTGGCCGTTGTACACCACGGTCGCGGCGCCATCCTTCTTGATGGTCAGCTTGTTGCCTTCGGCCATGCTTTCGACCATTTCCGAACAGCCGTCCACCTCGGCCTTGCCGTCCACGTACTCGCCGCTGGTATCGAAGCTGAAGACATAGGTGGACGCCGGGCAGGCATTGCCGCCTTCGCCCGTGGACACCACCAGCACATAGCGGCTCGGGCCGAAGGCGTAGGCTTTCTCGATGGCGACGTAGCCGGTGCCTTCGGCGTCGGCGACGACAGACTCCATGACGTTCATCACGCCTGCCCGGGACTGGTAGTTCAACGCGGTGCCCATTTCCATGCCCTGGACGCTGAACGGACCGGCACCTTCGTCGCTGATCGGCAGCGGCTCATAGGCAATGCTCGGCGCCAGCGGTGCGCTGACGGTAGGCTTGGCCAATAGCGCGGCCTGAGGCTGCGGGTTGACGCACTGGCCGCTTTCACAGATGCGCTCACCCTTGCAGTCGGTGTCCTTGGCGCATTGGCCGGTCGCCGCGGTGGTCTGGTCGGCCTTGTCGCAGCCGGCGATGGCCAGGGTGAGGAGGGTGAGGGCAAGCAGTCGCTTCATCAGCGAAGTCCTTTTCATGGATGAGGGCTGAGCAGTATCGCCAAACTGTGGGCCGATGTCGCGGGCTGTATCTCAATCTAGTTGTTCACCAACAACTCCGGCCCCAGGTACCGGTTGATCTGGTCGATGTCATCATCCCCCAGGCTGCCCACCGCCGAGGCCAGGCGCAGGCGCGACATCAGGTAGCGCAGCTTGGCCTCGAACAGGTCATGCCGTGCCACGAACAGCAGCTCCTCGGCGTCGAGCACATCGGCGTTGGTGCTGGTGCCGCCGGCACTGAAACCCTTGCGTGCCGATAGCAGCGAGCGTTCGTTGGAGGCCACCGCCTTTTCCAGCGCGTGCACGCGCAGGGCGCCGCTTTGCACGCCGCGAAACTCGCGGGTGGTGCCAGTGATGACTTCCTGTCGCGTGGCATCGAGCTCGTCCAGGGCCTTGGCGCTGTTGGCGCTGGCCTGGCGGCTCAGCGCGCTGACGCCGCCGCCGCTGTACAGCGGGATGTTCAGCTCCAGGCCGATCGAACTGTAGTGGTTGCGCTGGTTCAGCTCGGAGATCGACTGGCTCTTGCCGGCGGTGTAGCCGGCGACGAAGTCCAGGGTCGGCCAGTGGCCGGCCTTGGCGCGCTTGACCTCTTCCTCGGCCAGCGCGTAGCTGTGCCGGCGCGCCTGGATCACCGGGCTGTCGGCCTGGGCCCTGGCCAGCCAGTCATGCAGGTTGTCCGGCAGCAGCGGCGGGGTGGCGAAGTCCGCCTGCAGGGTGGTCAGCGACACGGGTGTCTCGCCGATGTACTCGGCCAGTTTGCGGCTGGCGTTGGCCAGGTTGTCCTGGGCCTCGATCAGCTCGGCCTCGGCGAGGTCGCGCCGGGCCAGGGACTCGTCGATGTCGGTGATGGTGCCGGCTCCAAGCTGCATGCGTCGCCTGGCCGAGCCGAGCTGCTCCTCGAAGGCACCGAGCTTGGCCCGGGCCAGGGTGATGGTCTCGCTGGCCAGGAGCACGTCGAAGTAGCTGTCGGCCAGGCGCACGGCGGCGTCCTGGCTCTTGGCGTCGAATACCGCCACGCTGTAGTCGGCGCGTTGCTGGCCCTGGCGGTATTCGGCCATCTTCTGCTTGTTGAACAGCGGCTGGCGCAGGCGCAGGTTGGCGCCGGTGGCGTCATAGTCGAGGTCGTTGTCGATGCCGTGCTGGCGCTGGCTGCCGTCGATGCGGTTGGCGTAGGCCGAGGCGTTGACCTGCGGCAGCAGGCCGGCCTGGCCGATGGCGCGGTTTTCCAGGCCGGCCTGCTGTTCATGCACCGCGGCGCGGTAGATCGGCCCCTGGTACTGCAGCAGGTCCCAGGCCTGCTTGAGGTCCATGGCGCCGGCCGGCAACGCCAGCGTCAGCAGGCACAGGCCAAGGCAATGGCGATTCATCTCATTGCTCCTTGAACGCGGCGTCGACGCGTTCGAGCAGGGGTTTGAGCAGGTAGCTCAGCAGGTTGCGCTCGCCGGTCTTGATGGTGACGGTGGCGGGCATGCCGGGGCGGATATGGTTGCTGCCGAGCAAAGCCATGCCGTCGGCGGTGACTTCCACCTGGGCCAGGTAGAACGGCTGCTTGCTCTCCTCGTCGAGCAGGCGGTCGGCGGAGACGGTCAGCACGCGCCCGGGAATGTTCGGCGTGCTGGCGTGGTTGAAGGCGGGGAAGGCGATGTCCACGGCCAGGCCCGGGGTCATGCGGTCGATGGCCTGCACCGGGATCATCGCGTCGACCTGCAGTGGCTCGTCGAGCGGGACGATCTCCATGATCCGGCTGCCGGGCTGGACCACCCCGCCGACGGTGGCGATGCTCAAGGCCTGGACCATGCCGTCGATGGGCGCGCGGATGATCGTATGGGTCACTTCGTAGTCCAGGGCGCGCAGGCGGTCGGCCAGGGTGGTGCTTTCCTTGGCGGTGTCGGTCAGCTGCGACTGCACCTCCTTGAGGTAGTCGTGGCGGCGCTGCAGGACGCGCAGCCTGAGCTCGTTGATCTGGCTGCGTACCCGGGCGATGTTGTTGAGGTTCTCGGCCTGGCCGGCGGAGAGGTCGGCGTTGCTGCGCTCAAGCTCCAGCAGGCGGTTGCGCGGTACATAGCCTTCGGCCGCGAGCATGCGCGTGCCTTGCAGTTCCTGGCCGAGGAAGCCGATCTGCGAGGCGCGGGCGCCATACACCTGCTGCAGGCCCTTGAGCTGCACCGCCGAGGCGGCGATGTTCTCCTCGAGGATGCCGATTTCGCCGGCCAGGCCCGCGCGCCGGGTCGCCAGCAGGTGCTGTTGCAGGTCCATGGCCGCCAACAGCCGCGGATCGTCTTCGAACTGGCGCAGCAGGGCAGGGGCGAAGGTCACCGTGTCGTGGCCGTCGCGTTCGGCCTCCAGGCGATTCTCCACGGTCTTGCTGACGATGTACTGGGCGCTGACCGCGCCTTGCTCGGCCAGCGCATGCAGGGCGTCGAGGCGCACCAGCGCCTGGCCTTTGTTCACCCGCTCACCCTCGTGCACCAGGATCGCCTCGACGGTGCCGCCGGTCAGGTGCTGCACGGCCTTGCGGTTGCTGGTGACCTTGACCGTGCCGGTGGCGACCACGCCGGCGTCCAGGGGCGCCAGCCATGACCACAGGAGGAAACCGCCGAAGCCGGCGAGCACCAGCCACAGGCCCCAGCGCACGGGTTTGCCGACGTCGAGGTCGATCGGGTTGGCGTCGGCCGGAAGCAGTTCGGTTTGCATGGAATGGATCATGATCGGTCACTCCCGTACCTTGACGGCGGCCAGCGGGGTCGCGGCGCCAGCGGGGATCACGCTGGCCGTGCGCAGGGCGGCGAACACTTCTTCACGGCTGCCGAGCATCTGCACGGCGCCGTCGCGCAGCATCAGCACCTTGTCGACGGCGCAGAGCACGTTGGGGCGGTGCGAGATCAGCACCACCGTGGCGCCGCGGCCCTTGAGTTCGGCCAGGGCGTCGACCAGGGCTTTCTCACCGAGGTCGTCGAGGTTGGCGTTCGGTTCGTCCAGCACGATCAGGTTGGGTTCGCCGTACAGCGCGCGGGCCAGGGCGATACGCTGCTTCTGACCGCCGGACAGCGGGCCGCCGTCGCTGTCCAGGCGGGTGTCGTAGCCTTGGGCAAAGCGCAGGATCATGTCGTGCACGCCGGCGCTTTTGGCGGCGCGGATCACCGCCTCGCTGTCCACCTCGGCGAAGCGGGCGATGTTGTCGGCGATGCTGCCTTCGAACAGCTCGACATCCTGGGGCAGGTAGCCGAGCCAGGGGCCCAGTTCACGCTTGTTCCAGGTGAAGATGTCGGCGCCGTCCAGGCGCACCTTGCCGGCCTGGGCCGGCCACACCCCGACCAGCAACCGCGCCAGGGTCGACTTGCCCGAGGCTGACGGGCCGATCACCCCGAGGCTTTCACCCGGGGTCAGGCCCAGGCTGACACCGCGCAGGATGGTGCTGCCGGTGCCGGGCGCGCCGGCATACACGTTCTCCACCGCCAGCATGCCCAGCGGCCGTTGCAGCGACATGCTCGGCGGGCGCTGCGGATAGTCCTGCAGCAAGCCGTTGAGCCGGCCCCAGGCCAGGCGGCAGCCGAGCAGTGGCTTCCACGCGGCGATCACCTGTTCCACCGGGCCCAGGGCCCGGCCGGTCAGGATCGAGCAGGCGATCATCATGCCCGGGGTGATCTTGCCCTCGATCGCCAGCAGGGCCCCGGTGCCGAGGATCAGCGACTGCAGGGTGATGCGCACGAAGCGCCCGATGCTGCCGATGACGGCGGCGCGGTCGGAGGCCAGGGTCTGCATCTGCAGGATGCGCAGGTGGCTCTGGAACCAGCGCTGGCTGATCGACGCCAGCATGCCCATGGCCTCGATCACCTCGGCGTTGCGCAGGTTGTTGTTGGCGTAATGGGCGCAGGCGAGGGCGGCGTGGTTGGCCTCGCCCAGGGGCTGCTTGGTGGCCTTTTCGGTGAGCCAGGCCAGTGCCGCGAGGATCAGCGAGCCGACCAGCGTGACCAGGCCGAGCAGCGGGTGGATCAGGTAGGCGACGAGCAGGTAGATCGGTGTCCAGGGCGCGTCGAAAAAGGCGAACAGGCCGTTGCCGGTGAGGAACTGACGCACCTGCGCCAGGTCCTGCAGGGCCTGGCCGGGGCTGCCGCCGGCACGGCTGAGGTTGCGCTCGAAGGCGGCGCTGAACAGGCGCCGGTTGAGCGCCATGTCCAGGCGGTTGCCGACCCGCACCAGCACCCGGCTGCGCAGCATCTCCAGGGTGGTCATCAGCAGGAACAGCCCCACCACCAGCACCGTCAGCATGCCCAGGGTCGTGAGGTTGCGGCTGACCAGCGCGCGGTCGTATACCTGCAGCATGTACACGGCGGGCGTCAACATCATGACGTTTATCACCCCGCTGAACACCGCCAGGGCATAGAAACTGCGTCGCAGTTGAAACAGTGCCTCGGCCAGCTCGGAGCGGGTACCTGTCTGCCTGGTCATCGGGGGAGCCTCCCTCTGCGAAAAATGCCGGCCGCCGTTGCGGTGGTCGGGCTAAAAGCCTTGTGGTTGCTGGCCTGCAGAAGGTTTTGTCGCTCTTTTGGCGGGTTATTCCAAATACGCTGCAGGGAGCCCACAAACAGCAGAGTAGGTTGCGTAGAAATATCTTGTAATATCTTTTTGCTCTATTGATTCCTTCAAGTTCCTATTAAAAACAGTGGCTTGATAAGCATTATCGATGCGCGACATTTTTTGCTGACGAGATATTGACAATATTTTGCCGCGCAACTTTAGTCTTAATCAGTTCGTGGGAACTTTCGCCGCAGGCCAGCTGTCGCCCCGACCCCTCGCGAATCCTTGTCGACATTCCTGTGGGAGCAGAACATGACTCGTCTCCTGTTCTTGTACCGAGTGAATGGGCTCTACAGGACGTTCCCCTGCCATTCGAGAAACCATGGCCCGCCCCGGGCCCGGGAGCGCCGCGCCTGAGCGACGGCGAGCCCTGAACCTTCGCGAATCCGAGGCACGTAGCCCGCACGACGGGTAACGCTGTCGCGCACCCGTATTCGCCATAAAAAAACCAACTGCATGACCGTGCACGCCACCGACCGGGCGCGACGGGCGCCTGCGCCTCGCTCCCGACAGACAGAGGTCAACCATCATGGCCAATTTCAGCAAGTCCGACCTGCAATTCATCCTCCAGCAGATTTTCATCGCCGAGGCCCACGCCAAGGGCGCCAGCCTCATCGACCTGCTGCCCAACAGCCAGGTGCCGTTCGGCCTGCGCACCGTCGATGGCAGCTACAACAACCTGGTGACCGGGCAGAGTGAGTTCGGCGCCTCGGACAACGCCTTCCTGCGCCTGATGGATGCCCAGTACCGCGCGGCATATGCCGGCACCGGCACGGTGAGCGACAGCCAGCCGCGCACCATCAGCAACCTGATCGTCGACCAGACCGCCAACAACCCGGCCGCGGTCGACGCCAACGGCGGCGCCGCTCCGGTGCTCAGCCCCGGCATCGACGGGGTGTTCGGCACCGCCGATGACAAAGAGGTGTTCTTCATCCCCAACCAGTCGCCGGACGCCGGCCTGACCGCCGGCTTCAACGCCTGGATGACCTTTTTCGGCCAGTTCTTCGACCACGGCCTGGACCTGGTCACCAAGAGCAGCAGCCAGATGGTGTTCATCCCGCTGCAACCGGACGACCCACTGTACGTGGCCAACAGCCCGACCAACTTCATGGTGCTGCCGCGTGCCGTGCGCACTGCCGGCGCCGATGGCGTGGTCGGTACCGCCGACGACGGCCAGCCCAACACCACTTCGCCCTTCGTCGACCAGAGCCAGACCTACAGCTCGCACCCCTCGCACCAGGTGTTCCTGCGCGAGTACGCCCTCGACGCGGCTGGTCACCCGGTGGCCACCGGGCGGCTGATCACCAACCGTGACCTGGGCGCCGATGGCAAGTTCGGCACCAGCGACGATGGCAACGGCGAGAACGGCGGCATGGCCACCTGGGCCGTGGTCAAGGCCCAGGCCCGCGATATCCTCGGCATCAACCTGACCGACGCCGACGTGCACCGGGTGCCACTGCTGGCCACCGACGCCTATGGCAACTTCCTGCGCGGACCCAACGGCATGCCGCAGGTGGTGATCCGCGTGGGCAATGGCGCCGACGGTATTGCCGGCACCGCCGACGACGTCACCCAGCTGGTCGAAGGCAACCGCGCCGCGCCCATCAGCCTGGTCAATGCCGTGAGCAGCGGCCATGGTTTTCTCGACGACATCGCCCACAACGCCGAGCCGGTGCTGGTCGGCGGGGTGCTGCAGGCCGATGCCGACAGTGCCGTGGGCAATGCCCAGCCCATGGGCCCGGGCGGCAACAACCTGACCTACGACAACGAACTGCTCGACGCCCACTACATTGCCGGTGACGGCCGGGTCAACGAGAACATCGGCCTGACCGCCGTGCACCACGTGTTCCACGCCGAGCACAACCGCCTGGTCCAGCAGACCAAGGACACCATCCTCGCCTCGGGCGACCTGGCGTTCCTCAACGAGTGGCTGATCGACGATGTGGCCGCCTTGCCCGCCACGCCCGCCGAGGTGGCGGCGCTGGTGTGGAATGGCGAACGCCTGTTCCAGGCGGCCAGGTTCGGCACCGAGATGCAGTACCAGCACCTGGTGTTCGAGGAGTTCGCCCGCACCATCCAGCCACAGATCGACGAGTTCCTCGCCCCCAGCGGCTATGACACCTCGATCAACCCGGCGATCCTCGCCGAGTTCGCCCATGTGGTGTACCGCTTCGGCCACTCGATGCTGACCGAGACCGTCGACCGCTTCGACCCGGCGTTCAACCCGATCCTCAGCGACCCGGACAACCCGGACCAGCAACTGGGCCTGATCGCCGCCTTTCTCAACCCGCTGGCCTTCGCCGGCAGCGGCGCCACCGCCGATGAAGCGGCCGGGGCGATCATCCGTGGCGTGACCCGCCAGCTCGGCAACGAGATCGACGAATTCGTCACCGAGGCGCTGCGCAACAACCTGCTCGGCCTGCCCCTGGACCTGCCGGCGCTGAACCTGGCCCGTGGCCGCGACACCGGCATCCCCTCGCTCAACGAGTCGCGGCGCGAGTTCTACGCCATGACCGGCGACAGCCAGCTCAAGCCCTACATCAGCTGGGTCGACTTTGCCGACCACCTCAAGCACCCCGCGTCGCTGGTCAACTTCATCGCCGCCTACGGCACGCACGCCTCGATCACCTCGGCAACCACCCTGGCCGACAAGCGCGCCGCCGCCCTGGCCCTGGTGCTGGGCGGCAGCGGCGCGCCGTCCGACCGCCTGGACTTCCTCAACGGCAGCGGCGCCTGGGCCAACGTGACCAAGGCCGGCAAGGATGGCGTGCTGGGCACCGCGGACGACCTGACCGGGGTGACGGTGACCGGGGTCGACGCCATCGACTTCTGGGTCGGCGGCCTGGCCGAGCAGAAGATGCCCTTCGGCGGCATGCTCGGCTCGTCCTTCAACTTCGTCTTCGAGACCCAGCTGGAGGCCCTGCAGAACGGCGACCGCTTCTATTACCTGTCGCGTACCGCCGGCCTTAACTTCGGCGCGGAGCTGGAGAACAACTCGTTCGCCAAGCTGATCATGGCCAACTCGGATGTCACCCACCTGTCCAACACCGTGTTCCTCACCCCGACCTTCACCCTCGAGGTCAACCAGGCCAACCAGTTCACCGGCCTTGGCGGCGACGGTCGCGCCGACCCCACCGGAGGGATCGAGATCAACGGCGTGGAGATCGTGCCGCTGGTCATTCGCGACAACCCCGACACCGTGGGGCCGGACGGCAACTACCTGCACTACACCGGCGAGGACCATGTGGTGCTCGGCGGTACCTCGGGCGATGACATCATCCTTTCCGGCGAAGGCGACGACACGCTCTATGGCGATGGCGGCAACGACTACCTCGAGGGCGGAGCCGGCAACGATGCCGTGCTCGGTGGCGCAGGCGACGACATCATCACCGATTCGTTCGGCGACAACCGCCTGGAAGGCAACGCCGGCAACGACGTGATCGTCGCCGGCAGCATGCTCGCCGCCGGCAACCTGATCCTCGGCGGCGACGGCCAGGACTTCATCATCACCACCGAGGACATCAGCACCACCTTCGGCGGCCAGGGCGATGACTTCATCCTCGGCGCCAAGACCAACCTGCCGCCCACCGGCAACGAAGGCGATGACTGGATCGAGAAGGGCACCCAGGACGGCGCGCCGGGCGACAACTTCGCGCCGCTGCTTACCGATGAAGTGGTGGGCAACGACATCTTCGTCGGGGGCGGCGGCTTCGACGAAATGATCGGCGAGGGCGGCGACGACATCTTTGTCGGCAGCGATGCCCAGGACAAGATGGACGGCATGTCCGGCTTCGACTGGATCACCTACAAGAACGACCAGGTCGGCGTCACCGCCGACCTGAGCCTGGCCGCGCTGGCGCAGCCCCATGGCAACGCGCCGAACCAGAACGCCGGGGTGTTCAACCCGGTCGGCGCTTCGCCAGCGTCGATCCTCGATCGCTTCGCCGAGGTCGAGGGGCTGTCCGGTTCGCGCTTCGCCGACGTGCTCAAGGGCGACGACGTCGATGCGGTCACCATCCTCAACCATGGCGGCACCACAGGCAGCGCCCTGAGCAATGTCGCGCTGATCCGCGGCTTGGCGCAGTTCCTCGCCGACGCGGGGCTGCCGACCACCGGCTTTGCCACCGGCAACATCCTGCTGGGCGGCAATGGCAGCGACCTGATCGAGGGCCGTGGCGGCGACGACCTGATCGACGGCGACAAGTGGCTCAACGTGCGTATCGCGGTCTACGCCGCCGATGACCTCGACCACACAGGGCCAGAAATCGCCAGTTTCGACAGCATGGTCGAGATGATCCCGTTCATGCTCGACCGCACCTACAACCCCGGCCAGCTCAAGGCCATCCGGGAAATCCTGCCCGGCACCTCGACTGGCGGCGCGGCCTTCGACACCGCGGTGTTCTCCGGGGTGCAGGCCGAGTACGTGGTGACCCAGGACACCCGCGGCACCGCCGACCTGGCGGACGATGTGTGGACCGTGGCTGATACCGTGGCCGGGCGTGACGGCACCGATACCCTGCTGCACATCGAGCGCCTGCAGTTCGCCGATGCCCAGCGCGTGCTGGTGCCGGGCTTGAACGCGCAGCCAACTGGCAGCCCGAGCCTCAGTGACGGCAACGGTGGCGCGATCACCGTGGGCGATATCCTCAGCGTGAGCATGGCCGGGGTGCGCGACGGCGACAACATCACGGCGGGCAACCCGCTGGGCACCCTGGCCAATGCTTCGGTGTCCTACTTCTGGCAGTTCGAGGCCGACCCCGGCAGCGGTGTGTTCGAGGACATCATCCTGCTGCCGGCCGGCGACCTGGCGTTCCAGAGCGCCGATGGCACCGCGTTCAAGGTGTCGCCGGACCTGGTCGGCCTGTCGCTGCGGGTCAAGGCGATCTACCAGGACGCCCACGGCACCACCGAGGTGCTGTTCAGCGCGCCCACCACCGTGGTCGAGGCCGGCGCGCCGGTGGTGCCGACCGCGCCGACGCCGGTGGTCGATGCCAGCGCGGGGGGCGAGGGCCTGCATATGGTCCGCTCCGACCTCAACTTCATCCTTGCCCAGATCAAGATTGCCGAAGCGGATGCCGCCGGGCAGGACATCCTCTCGCTGATCCCCAACATCCGCGCGCCCTTGGGCCTGCGCGCGGTCGACGGCTCTAACAACAACCTGATGAACCTCAATGGCCATGACCATACCGAGTATGGCGCCGCCGACAATGTCTTCCCGCGCCTGACCGACCCGGTGTTCAATGCCGCCGAGGGCGCGCCCGCCGGGTTCTTCGGCCCCGGCTCGCCGGCCATCCCCGGCTCGTCGTACCAGCAGACCAGCGGCTACGTGTTCGACTCAGAGCCGCGCACCATCAGCAATCTGATCGTCGACCAGACCTCGAACAACCCGGCGGCCTACGCCAGCGCCTACGACCCCGGCGCCAACGGCGTGCTGGACTTCGGCACGCCGGGCAACGACGACCAGCTCAAGGACGGTGTGCGGGTCGTCGCCAGCCCCGGCATGGACGGCCAGTTCGGCACCGGCGACGACCATGATGTCTTCCTGTTCGAGAACACCTCGGCGGATGCCGGGCTGTCGGCGCCGTTCAACGCCTGGATGACCTTCTTCGGCCAGTTCTTCGACCACGGCCTGGACCTGGTCACCAAGGGCGGTTCGGGGACCATCTTCATACCCCTGCAGCCGGACGACCCGCTGTACGTGCCGGGCGGCGCCGCCAACTTCATGGTGCTGACCCGGGCCACCAACCTGCCGGGGCCGGACGGCATCCTCGGCAACGCCGACGACATCCACGAGCACACCAATACCACCACGCCGTTCGTCGACCAGAACCAGACCTACAGCTCGCACCCCTCGCACCAGGTCTTCCTGCGTGGCTACCAGCTCACCGCCAGTGGCCCCATCGCCACCGGTCGGCTGATCACCAACCGCGACCTGGGCGCCGACGGCAAGTTCGGCACCGGTGACGACAGCGAGATCGGTGGCATGGCCACCTGGAAGGTGGTCAAGGCCCAGGCCAACGACATCCTTGGCATCCACCTGACCGACGCCGACGTCGACAACGTGCCGCTGCTGGCCACCGATGCCTACGGCAACTTCATCAAGGGGCCGCATGGCTATCCGATGGTGGTGATGAAGGGCGCCGACGGCCTGGGTGGCACCGCCGACGATGTGCTGGTCGAAGGCAACCCGCTGGCGCCGATCGACCTGACCCACGCCGTGCGCACCGGCCACCAGTTCCTCGCCGACATCGCCCACAATGCCGTGCCGGTGTCCATCGGCGGCGTGCTGGCGCCAGATGCCGACAGCGCCACCGGCAACGCCGTGCCGGTCAACCCGCACACCGGCGCCAACCTGGCCTACGACAATGAACTGCTGGACGCCCACTACATCGCCGGCGATGGCCGGGTCAACGAGAACATCGGCCTGACCGCGGTGCATGCGATCTTCCACTCAGAGCACAACCGGCTGGTGGCGCAGACCCAGGACACCGTGCTCGACTCGGGCGACCTGGCCTTCCTCAACGAGTGGCTGCTGACCCCGGTCAGCGCCTTGCCCGTCAGCCAGGCCGAGATCGACGCCCTGGTGTGGAACGGCGAGCGACTGTTCCAGGCGGCCAAGTTCGGCACCGAGATGCAGTACCAGCACCTGGTGTTCGAGGAGTTCGCCCGGACCATCCAGCCGCGCGTCGACCTGTTCTTCGCCCCGACCCAGGTCTACGACGTCGACCTCGATGCCTCGATCGTCGCCGAGTTCGCGCACACCGTGTACCGCTTCGGCCACTCGATGCTGACCGAGACCGTCGACCGCTTCGACATCGACTTCAAGGTGATCGGCGATCCGGCCAGCGCCAACCCCGAGCAGCAGATGGGCCTGATCGCGGCGTTCCTCAACCCGCTGGCCTACGCCGCCAGCGGCGTGACCCCCGAGGAGGCAACCAGTGCCATCGTGCGCGGGGTGACCCGCCAGGCCGGCAACGAGATCGACGAGTTCGTCACCGAGGCGCTGCGCAACAACCTGCTCGGCCTGCCACTGGACCTGCCGGCGATCAACATCGCCCGTGGCCGCGATGTCGGCATCCCCTCGCTCAACGCCGTGCGCCGCGACATCTTCGGGCAGACCGGCGATACCCAGCTCAAGCCGTACACCAGCTGGGTCGACCTGGTGCAGCACCTCAAGCACCCGGAGTCCTTGATCAACTTCATCGCCGCCTACGGCACCCACGGCTCCATCACCTCGGCCACCACCCTCGACGGCAAGCGCGCCGCGGCCCTGGCCCTGGTGTTCGGTGGCGCGGACGCGCCGTCCGACCGCCTGGACTTCCTCAACGGCAGCGGCAGCTGGGCCAACGTGACGCTGGCGGGCAAGGACGGGGTGCTGGGCACTGTCGATGACCTCAAGGGCGTGACCGTGACCGGCGTCGATGCCATCGACCTGTGGATTGGCGGCCTGGCCGAGGCCAAGACCCCGTTCGGCGGCATGCTCGGCAGCACCTTCAACTTCGTGTTCGAGAACCAGCTGGAGAAACTGCAGGACGGTGACCGCTTCTACTACCTGGAGCGCACCGCCGGCCTGTCAATGAACGCCGAGCTGGAAAGCAACTCGTTCGCCAAGCTGATCATGGCCAACACTTCGGCCACGCACCTGCCGGGCCTGGTGTTCTCCGACCCCGGGTTCTACCTGGAGCTGGACCGCAGCAAGCAGTACAACGACGGCCTGGGCAACGCCGACCCGCTTGGCGACAACGGCCAGCAGGTGGTGTTCCGCGACAGCCCGCTGACCGTCGGGCCCGACAGCAACTACATCCGCTATGCCGGTGACCAGCACATCGTGCTGGGCGGCACCCAGGGCGACGACATCCTCGTCTCCAGCGAAGGCGACGACACGGTCTGGGGCGACGGCGGCAACGACCGTATCGAAGGCGGCTACGGCAACGACCAGCTGCGCGGCGGTGCCGGCGACGACATCATCAGCGACATGGGCGGCGACGACAACATCCAGGGCGGCGACGGCAACGATGTGCTGCATGGCGGCAATGGCGTCAACCTGATCATCGGCGGCTTCGGCAATGACTTCATCGTCACCGGCGAGGATGCTTCCGAGGCCATCGGCGGCCAGGGCAACGACTTCATCCTCGGCAGCAAGGCCAACGAGCAGGACATGGGCAACGAAGGCGACGACTGGATCGAGAAGGGCACCTCGGACGGCGCCCCCGGCGACAACTTCGACCCTCTCGGCAACGATCCGGTGATCGGCAACGACGTGTTCGTCGGCGGCAACGAGAACGACAAGTTCAACGGTGAAGGCGGCGACGACATCATGGTCGGCAGCCTCGGTTTCGGCGATCGCTACATCGGCGGCTCCGGCTATGACTGGGCGACCTTCAAGGGGCTGGCCCAGGGCGTGACCGTCGACTACAGCGACCGCTTCTTCGATGTGCCGCCGGTACCGGGCTCGGGGGCTTCGGCGCTGGTGCGCTTCGACATCATGGAAGGCCTGTCGGGCTCGGCGCACGGTGACTTCCTGCGCGGCGACAACGAGGACGCCACCTCGCTGCCGACCGCCGGGGCCACCGGCAGCGTGCTCACCAACATCAGCCTGATCAACGGCCTGGCCGGGCTGCTGCCTGTTGGCGCGACCTTCTACGACGGTGGCAACATCATCCTCGGCGGCAGTGGCAGCGACCTGATCGAAGGGCGTGGCGGCGACGATATCCTCGACGGTGACAAGTGGCTGAACGTGCGCATCAGCGTGCGTGCCAACAGCGACGGCAGCGGGCCGGAGATCGCCTCGTTCGACAGCATGGAGCCGATGGTGCCACTGATGCTCAAGGGCACCTACAACCCCGGCCAGCTGGTGATCGTGCGGGAGATCCTCAGCGGTACCGACCAGTACGACACCGCGCTGTTCTCCGGCATCGCCACGGACTACCGCATCGTCGTCGAGGGCAACACGGTGATCGTCACCGACACGGTGGTCGGCCGCGACGGCGTCGATCGCCTGACCGGCATCGAGCGTCTGCAGTTCGCCGACGGCGCCCAGGCTTCCGGCGTGGGCAGCGCGCTGAACAACGGCCCCAGCGGCCACCTGGCGATCGTCGACGATGCCACCGGTCTGCGCGATGACACGCCCGTGGCCGGGCAGTTGCTGCGGGTCAGCGACCTGGCGGTGCATGACGCCGACAACCAGAGCGCGAGCAACCCCAGCGGCGCGCTGAGCGGGCCGGTGGCCTACTACTGGCAGGTGGAGAACATCCCCGGCACGGGCGTCTACGAGGACATTACCTTCGTCGCCGCCGGCGAGGTCTCGCGGGCGATCGGCAGCACCTACCGGGTGGCGGACGATGTCGCCGGCCTGAACATCCGCGTGCGGGCGGTGTACCAGGACGCCAAGGGCACCCTGGAGATCGTCGACTCCTCGGCCAACAGCGCGCCCAGCAGCGGGCCCGCCGTGGCCGGGCTGCTGGTGCAGAACCAGGTGCTGAGCGCCAACCCGGCGACCATCGTCGACGCCGACGGCATCGGCAGCGCGCCGTTCACCTTCCAGTGGCAGATGAACAACGGCGCGGGCTGGGTCGATATCGCCGGTGCCACCGCCAGTACCTTCACCCTTGGCCAGCCCCAGGTCGGCCAGCATGTCCGGGTGCAGGTGGGCTACGTGGACACCTTCGGCGTGGCCGAGCGCGCCGCCTCCGACATCCTCGGCCCGGTGGCCAACGTCAACGACGCGCCGACCGGCACGGTGCTGATCAGCGACACCACGCCGGACCAGGGGCAGTTGCTGACCGCCTCGACCGCCGGCATCGCCGACCTCGACGGGCTGGGCGCCTTCAGCTTCCAGTGGCAGCAGGGCGTGGGCGGCATCTTCGTCGACATCGCTGGCGCCACCACGGCGAGCTACACCCCGGGCTTCGCCCAGGGCAACCAGCAACTGCGGGTGATCGTGCGCTACACCGACGGCTTCGGCGCCCAGGAAACCGTGACCTCCGCCGCGACCACGGCGGTGCGCCTGCTGACCGGCGTCACCCTGGTGGGCACCAATGCGGCGAACACACTCACCGGCGGCGCTGGCAACGATGTGCTGCGCGGCCTGGGCGGCAACGACACGCTCAATGGCCTGGGCGCGGTGGACCAGCTGTTCGGTGGGGCGGGCAACGACATCCTCAACGGCGGTGACGACGCTGACTTGCTGTTCGGCGAGGACGGCAACGACACCCTCAACGGTGGCCTTGGCGCGGATGCCATGGACGGCGGCCTCGGCAACGACACCTTCGTGGTCGACAATGCCGGCGACAGCGTTGTCGAGGCGGCTGGGGGTGGTACCGACCTGGTGCAGACCAGCCTGCTCAGCTATCAGCTCGGCGCCAACATCGAGAACCTCACCTTCACTGGCAGCGGCAACTTCACAGGCTTCGGCAACACGCTGGCCAACACCCTCACCGGCGGGGCCGGCAATGACCAGCTCGATGGCGGTGCCGGCGGTGACCGTATGGTGGGCGGTGCCGGCAACGACACCTATATCGTCGACTCCACCTCGGATGTGGTGGTCGAGGCGGGTGGTGGCGGCATCGACACCGTGCTGACCGCGCTGGCCAGCTACAGCCTGAGCGCCAACGTCGAGAACCTGACCTACACCGGCGTCGGCAACTTCATCGGCAGCGGCAACGGGCTGAACAACGTCATCACCGGTGGTGCCGGCAACGACACCCTCAGTGGCGACGGCGGCAACGACACCCTGGTCGGCAACGCCGGCAACGACACGCTCAACGGCGATGCCGGCAACGACCAGCTGATCGGTGGCCTCGGCGCCGACAGCCTGAACGGGGGTGGCGGCGACGACAGTCTCGACGCAGGGGAGGGCGATGACACGCTCAACGGCGGTGTCGGCAACGACACGCTGCTGGCCGGAGCGGGCAACGACAACCTCGACGGTGGTGTCGGCATCGATGTGGTGGTCGGCGGCGACGGCAACGACACGGTGCTGGGCGGTGGCGGCAACGATGTCGTGCAGGGCGGCAACGGCAACGACTTCGTCAATGGCGGGGCCGGTGACGACATCGTCAGCGGTGGTGCCGGCAACGACTCGCTGGTGGCCAACGACGGCAACGATATCTTCCAGTTCGCGGCAGGCTTCGGCACCGACCAGGTGTTCGGCTTCGACGCCGCCCCGGCAGGGGGGCAGGACCGGCTGGATATCACGGCGCTGAGCATTACCGCGGCGAGCTTTGCCGTCAGTGTCAGCATTGCCGATGTGGGCGCCGATACGCTGGTCAGTTTCGGGGGGCCTGACTCCATCCGCCTGGTCGGGGTGGGGGATGCGACCAGCGTGACGGTGGCGGACTTTATCCTCGCGTCTTGAGGGAGGGCGATGTGTTTGGCGAGAGAGTTGTAGCGCCTATGCGATCGAGCGCCGCCCGCGCGGCGCATCGCGGCACAAGGCCGCTCCTACATTTGTTGCAACGTGCCGAACCTGTCAGGCCATGGTTGCCTGCCTTTGTGCCCACGCTGAAACCGCGCCGTACTCACAAGGCGTACCAGGTGATGGCACAGGATTGACTGGCCCGAAACAGATGTAGGAGCGGCCTTGTGCCGCGATGCGCCGCGCGGGCGGCGCTCGATCTCGAGAGCGCTGCAAGACTATCGCCTGGCACCAGCCCCCCCACACCCGCTCAAAAGTCATAACTCAGGCTGGTGTAGTAGAACGCCCCCTGCGCCCCTTCGGGGCTGGTGATCGAATACTTCTGCACACCATACAGCTGCGCGCCCTCGAGCTTGTCGGGGTGGCTGTCGAACAGGTTGATCGCACCCACCGACAAGGTCAGCCCCAGCCCGAAACGGTAGGCCACGTCCAGGTCGGTCACCCACTGCGCGCCGAAGGTCTGGTCCAGCGCCGGGTTGGCGGCGTTGCGGTTCTGCCACTGGCCGTAGCGGCGCTGGGCCACGGTCACGCTCCAGCCCTGGTACTGCCAGTTGGCGCTCAGGGTCAGCTTGTCCTTGGGCGTGCCGTCCTCGATCAGCCCCTGGGTGTTGCGGCCGATGATCTGGTTGCCGGCAATGCCGCCGACATCGTCCAGCCCGGTGATGCGGGTGTTGGTGCGGGCATAGCCGCCGTTGAGGTCCAGCCGGCCCCAGGCGCCGAGGTCGAGCTGGTAGTGCCCGGCCAGTTCGATGCCGTCGGTGCGGGTGTCGGCGATGTTGCTGTAGAACGCCGCGCTCTGGATATTGGCGTAGGGCGTGCCGGCGAAGATCGGCCCGACCACCGACGCCGGCAGTTGGTCGGACAGGGTGATGCGGTTGTCGATGTCGATGCGGTAGGCATCGACGGTCAGCGACGCGTTGGCCAGCGGGCGCCACACCAGGCCGACCGAGAAGTTGGTCGACTCCTCGGGCTTGAGCGCCTTGCCGCCCAGCAGTTGCGCCTCGGGGCTGTCGGCGCGCAGGGTGCGCTGTTGCACCTCGACCCAGTTGCCACTGCCCGGCGGCTGCTCGACCACCTGCACGCTGAACGACGACAGCCCCGACTGCACCAGGGACGGTGCGCGGTAGCCGGTGCTGGCGCTGGCCCGGGCGGCGATCTCGGGGGTGAAGTCGTAGCGCAGCGACAGCTTGCCGTTGGTGGTGTCGCCGAAGTCGGAGTAGTGCTCGCTGCGCAGGGCGAAACCGGCCTGGAATTGCTCGGTGATCTGCCCTTCGAGGTCGAAGTAGGCGCCGATCACCCGGCGGTCGAGGGAGGCGGCGTCGACCTGGGTGATGCCCGAGTAGTAGCCGGGGATGCGTCGCCCGGTCAGCGGGTCGACGGTGTTGAACAGCGGCCCGTTCTGCCAGCCCTGTGCGTCACCGGCGCTGAGCTGGTAGTTCTCCTCGCGCCAGGCCAGGCCGGCGGACACCGTCAGTGGCTTGAACAGCAGGTCGGTGGCGAAGTCGCGGGTCCAGTCCAGGGTCAGGTTGGTCTGGTCGGCCTCGCGCCGGCCGGTGTAGATCGTCGAGGCGCTGGCCGTGCCCCAGCTGGGGTTGATGGCATCGCGGTCGGTGGAGTCGACGCGGTTGTTGCCATGGTTCAGGGCCAGGTCGAAGTGCCCGAGGGTCTCGTCCTCGTAGCGCAGGCCGCCGGTGACGGCGTAGTCCTCCAGGCCGTAGCGGGTGATCGGCAGGCGCCCGTCCGGGTAGCGCGCCAGGGCCACGCTGCCGTAATTGCTGCGCAGGGTGGTGGGCGGGTCGAAGAAGTTCTCGGCGTCGGTGTTCTTGTGCGCGTAGGTGGCCAGGCCATAGGCGCTCAGGCCATCGCCCAGGCCCATTTCGGCGTTGGCGGTGAAGTTGTACTGGTCCGAGACATTGCCCGAGCCCCAGCGCCAGTTGCGGTAGCGGTTGTTCTGCTCACGCGCAGTGTTGGTGCTGGTGGAGCCGGGGTAGAAGATCCGGTTGTCGTCGCGGGTGTCGCTGGCCGGGTCCTGGCTGCCGGCGTCGAAGGCCAGGGTGAGGAAACCGTCGTTGGGCAGGGCGAAGCCTTTCCAGCCGCTGAGCTTGCGCTGCAGGCCGTCGCCCTTGTCGTAGCCGCCGAAGCGGTAGCCGAGGTTGCCGCCTTCGTCGCGCTCCTTGAGCACGATGTTGATCACCCCGGCGATGGCGTCCGAACCGTACTGGGCGGCGGCGCCGTCGCGCAGGATCTCCACCCGCTCGACCGCCGCCAGCGGGATCAGGCTCAGGTCCACCGCTGCCGCGCCACGGCCGTTGGCCAGGCCCTGGCGGGTGACGTTGGCGCTGGTGTGGCGGCGCTTGCCGTTGACCAGCACCAGCACCTGGTCGGAGGCCAGGCCGCGCAGCGAGGCGCCCTGGGCGATGGAACCGGCGAAGGCGCCCTGGGGCGACTGCGGGTAGTTGAACGAGGGCGACAGCGCGGTGAGGGCGCCGGACAGGTCCTGGGCGCCGGTTTCCTGGAGCTTTTCGCCGCTGAGCACGTCCACCGGGGCGGCGCTTTGCAGGGCGGTGAGGTCGCTGCGGTGGGTGCCGACCACGACCACGGTGTCGAGGCGGTCGGTGGGTTCGGCGGCCAGCGCGGGCACGGCGAGGCTGCCGATGGCCAGGCTCAGGGCCAAGGGGGTGTGGTGGGGCATGGGGATGTCCTTTTGAAGGGCAATGGGGCCTCTGCGAGGCCCTTTCGCGGCGCAAGGCCGCTCCTACAGGGGCCGCGCAAACCCTGTAGGAGCGGCCTTGTGCCGCGAAAGGGCTGCGCAGCAGCCCCAGGGGGCAGAAAAATCAGAACCGGCTGGTAACGCTCATCCCCACGGTGCGCGGGTCGCCGTAGGTGATCACGTACTGCCCGGCACCGCCGTTGGGCCGGCCATGCACCTGGTAGCGGCGGTCGGTGAGGTTGTTGACGAAGCCGGTGACGCTGAGCTTGTCGTCGGCGCTGAACCAGCTCAGGCGCGCATTGGCCAGGGTGTAGTGCGGCTGGCTGAGGGTCTCGTCGGCACTGCTCTGGCGGTCGGCGAGGAAGTACTCCTTGTCGCGGAAACTCACATCGCCACCGGCTACCACGCGGCCGGGCACGTCCAGCGGCAGGGTGTAGTCGGCGCCCAGCGACACCACGTTGCGCGGCGAGCGCACGAAGCTGTTGCCGCTGTAGTCGCCGGTCACCGCGCCAGTGGTGGGGTTGGTGTTCTTGAAATCGGTGTACTCGGTGTCGAGGAACGACACGGCCGCGCGCAGGTGCAGGCGTTCGGTGGGCTGACCCTCGATCTCAAGCTCGGCGCCCTTGACCTTGCCCTTGGCGCCGTTGGTCAGGGCGGTGGTGAGCACGCCGTTGTTGACCGTCAGCAGGTTTACCTGGATGTCCGAGTAGTCGTAGTAGAAGACGTTGGCGTTGACCGTCAGGCGCCGGTCGAACCACTCGGACTTGAGCCCCAGCTCGTAGGCGTCCAGTTCTTCCGGATCGACCGTGGTCAGCTGCACCAGGCTGGTGGAAAGCCCCGTGTTGAAACCGCCGGAACGGAAACCATGGGCATAGCGGAAGAACACCCGCAGGTTGTCGTTGATGCGGTATTCCGGGGTCAGGTCGTAGGTCCAGGCTTCCCAGGTCTTGTCCTGCTGGCGGTTGCCGTTGCTGCCAACGCCGGCGATGGGGATCAGCGGGCCGTTGGCGCTGGCGCGGGTCAGCTGCACCAGGTCCAGGTCGATGTCCTTCTTCTCCTGGGTCCAGCGCAGGCCACCGGTCACGCTGAAGTCGTCGGTGAAGTCGTAGGTGACGTTGCCGAACAGCGCGTAGCTGTCGGTGCGATGGTCGAAGCCCAGGTCGCGAAACGCCGTGCTGCCGACCTGGTTGGAGCCGCTGCCGTTGGGTGTCGGGCCCGGGGTGACGATGCGCTGCGAGGCGCTGTCGAGGTCTTCGTGGAAGTAGTGGGCGCCGAGCAGCCAGTGCAGAGAACGGTCCTCCGGCGAGGCCAGGCGCAGTTCCTGGGACCACTGGCGATAACGGTTGTCGGTAATCGAGGCGCCATTGACCTCGTAGGGGGTGTAGTCGGCGTCGGTGGTGGAGCGGTTGCGGATGTCGTCGTAGGCGCTGATCGAAGTCAGGGTGTAGTCGCCCAGGTACCAGTTGAAGGTCAGCGAGGCGCCGTCGTGGTCGAGGCGGTAGTCCTCGTTGACGTTGAGCGAGATGTCGCGGCCGTTGGGGCGCTGGTAGCCGACGTTGTAGTAGCTGCCCACCGGCAGCGAGCCGTTGCTGCCGTCGCCCTTGAACTGGCGGCTGTGGATCTTCAGCAGGGCGTCCAGGTCCGGGTTGAGCTGGGCGAGGAACTGCAGGCGCACCGCCTTCTTGTTGACGTCGCCGTAGCTGTTGCCGTCGAAATCGTTGTGCTGGAAGCCGTCGCGTTCCTCGGAATACAGCGACACCCGGCCGGCCAATTTGTCGTCCACCAGGGTACCGCCGAGGGCGCCGTTGAGGATGCGCTCGTTCCTGCTGCCGAAGCCGACCGTGCCATAGCCGTCGGTGTCGAAGGTCGGTTTCTTCGAGATCACGTTGACCGCGCCGGCGGTGGTGTTCTTGCCGTACAGGGTGCCCTGCGGGCCGCGCAGGATCTCGATGCGCTCCAGATCGAACAGCGGCCCGCCGCCGGCGATGGGCGCGTTGAGGTAGACGTCGTCGGCGTAGATGCCCACCGGGTAGACCGTCGCCGCGCCGGTGTCGCCGGTGCCCAGGCCACGGATGTACCAGCGCGGGCGGCCGTCGCCGTCGGGGTTCTTGGCCGAGGCATTGGGCACGAAGGTGGTGATGTCGCCCATCGAGCGCACGCCGTCGGCGACCAGTTGCGTGCCCTTGATCGCCGATACGGCCACCGGCACTTCCTGCAGGGTCTGTTCGCGGTGCTGGGCGGTGACGGTGACGGTCTCCAGGGCCGGCTCGGTCTTGTTCTCGTCGGCGGCGAAGGTGTGGCTGGCGGTGCTGCCCAGCAGCAGCGCGAGGCTGATCTGGCGGGCTAGTGGATGGCGCTGGTGCATGTGGAATCTCCCCGAGTGAACGCGTTGTTGGGGAGGACAGAGCAGGGACTGTGCCAAGCTCGTAACATATTGTTTTTGTTAGTTTTTATTGAGTTTTCAAGAGGGTGCTGCGGATGCTGCAGCAGCGGGGTGTTTGCAGGGTGTTGCTGGGGCAGCAGGGCCGCCCCAATCGCGGGGCAAGCCCGCTCCCACGCCCCCGTGATGCGATCAGACAGCCAATCGCGAGGTGGAGCCGATCACCTGCTCCAGCACGCTCGAATCGATCCACTCGCGCACATCAATGCGCCGCGGGATGAACCCCCAGCGATGAAGGAACTCGCTGAAGTCCTGCAACGCCGCGATGGAGCGGCCATCCAGCGCCGTGCGCAGGCGCCGGTGGGCATCCTCGCCATAGGCCGCCGCCACCCAGTACTCGCTGGTGTTCAGCTCGCGGGCGAGAAAGCGCCGGGTGTCCTCGGGGTTGGCCCAGGCCCATTGCTCGGTGCGCAGCACGGTGTCGACCAGGGTGCGGCTGGCCTCGAAATGCTCGTGCAGCAGGTGGGCGTCCACCGTCAGCGTGCGCGGCGTGCCATTGTTGCTGCGGATCAGCGGGTCGGGGTGGCTGCCGGTGTCGACCACCACCCGCAGGCCGAACTCGTGGGCCAGCTGCACCGCGTGGGCGCCCTTGAGGAAGATCGCGTCGATGTCGCCGCGCAGCAGGCCGATCAGCTCGTTGTTGCGCCGACTCACGCGGCGGGTGTCCAGTGCCACCTCCGAGCCGTACAAATGCTGCTTGGGTTCATCGCTGTAGGTGCCGCCGTAGGGGTAGTCGACCAGCTCGACGTCGGCCACGTTCAGGCCTTCGAGCTTGAGCGCGTTCTCCAGGCCGCGCAGGGCCTGGGCGCGGGTGAAATCGATCTGCACGTTGGCCCACTTGGGCAGGCCGAAGCGGCGGTTCTTCAGGTCGCGGATGCCGCGTACGCCGCTTTCTTCAGTGGTGAGGATCAGCTGTACCTCGTCGATCCAGCTCAGCCCCAGCACCCGGGTCTCGACGCCGCTGGCGTAGGCCCAGATCGCCGGGATGCTGCCGCCGTGGCGCACCGAGTTCTGCAGGTGGTGGTCGTAGTGGGCCTCGCGCACCTCGCGCTCGCTGGACTCGCGCAGCGACTGGATGCGCGTGCCGAACGGCGCGAAGGCCTGGGCCAGGCGCCCGGACTGCACGGCGATGCCAAGGCCGGTGGGTACCGGGCTGTGGGTGTACCAGAGGGTTTCCAGGGGCTTGCTCATAAGGCGACGGGTTTCCTGTCCATGGCAGAAGGGGCGGCAAGCAGCGCGTCCAGCGGCTGCCGGTCGATCCAGTCGCGCACCGCGAAGCTGGCCGGGATGAAGCGCCAGCGCGCGAGGAACTGCACGAAGTCCTGCAGCGCGTCGATGGCCTGTTCGTCCAGGGCGGTGCGCAGGCGCAGGTGGGCGTCATTGCCATAGGCCACGCCGACCCAGTATTCGCTGCTGTTGGTTTCGCGGGCGAGGTAGCGACGGGTCTCGTCCGGGTGCTGCTGCGCCCAGTGCTCGGCGCGCAGCACGCTGGACAGCAGCGTGCGGGCCACCTGCGGGTGCCGTTCGAGCAGATGGCTGTCCACCGCCAGCGTGCGCGGCGTGCCGTTGTTGCTGCGGATCAGCGGGTCGGGGTGGCTGCCGGTGTCGATCACGGTGCGCAGGCCGAAGGCGTGGGCCAGTTGCACGGCGCTGGCGCCCTTGAGGAAGATCGCGTCCACCTCGCCGCGCAGCAGGCCGGCCAGCTCCAGGTTGCGGCCCTCGCCCTGGCCGGTGGACACCGGCGTGCCGGCGACATTGCGCACCGGACGGTCGCTGAAGGTGCCGTGGTAGCGGTAGTTGACCAGTTGCAGGTCGCCCACCTGCAGGCCGTGCAGCTTCAGGGCGTTTTCCAGGCCGCGCAGGGCCTGGGCGCGGGTGAAGTCGATCTGCGCCGCGCTCCAGTCGGGCAGGCCGAAGCGCCGGCCCTTGAGGTCCTGCACCGTGTGGATGGCGCTGTCCGGGCGGGTCAGGATCAGTTGCGCCTCGTCGGCCCAGGACAGGCCGAGCACGCGGGTCTCGCGGCCCTGGGCGCGGGCCCAGATCGCCGGGATGCTGCCGCCGTGGCGCACCGAATTGCGCAGCGTGTGGTCAAAGTGCGATTCGCGCACGGCCTGTTCGTCGGCTTCGCGCAGCGACTGCACGCGGGTACCCAGGGCGGACAGGTCCTGCTGCAGCCAGCCTTGCTGCACGGCGATGCCCAGGCCGGTGGGCACCGGACAGCGGGTGTACCAGAGGGTGTCGAGGGGTTGGCTCATGGTCGTTCTCCTCAGGCGCTGGCCTTGAGCGGCGTGGCGGCGGCCTGCTGCACCAGCGGCAGGACTTCCTGGCCGATGCGCAGGGCCTCTTCCAGGTGCGGGTTGGCCGCCAGGATGAAGGTCGAGAAGCCGGCGTCGCGGTATTCGGCCAGGCGCTCGGCGATGTTCTGGTGGCTGCCCACCAGGCCCACGGTCGGGCCGGGCTTGGCCTTGGCGAAGCCGGCCCAGAGATTGCGCGCCAGCTTCAGTTCGTCGAAGTCCTGCAGGTGCTGGTGATAGGCTGCCTGGCGCGCGCCGCCGACCGAGTCGGAGCCGCTGGCGAAACCCTTGGCAATGGCGCTGCTTTTGCCTTCGAGGCGTTCGAACTGCTGGCGCAGCTCGCGCCAGGCCTGCTCTTCGGTTTCCCGGGCGAACAGGTCGACGCGCAGGCCGAAACGCACCGTGCGGCCCTGCTTGTCGGCCAGTTCGCGCACCCGCTCGAGATGCGGCTTGAGCTTGTCGATCGGCTCGGCCCAGTTCAGGTAGACGTCGGCGTGGCGGGCGGCGACCTCCAGCGCGGCGTCGGAAAAGCCGGAGAAGTACACCCCGGGCTTGCGCTCGTGGGCCAGGCCCGGCGGCAGGCTGCCGTGCTCCAGGCGGTAGATGTCGCCTTCGTAGGAGAAGCTGTCGTTGGCCCACAGGCCCTGGATCACGTCGAGGAATTCGCCGGTGCGCTTGTAGCGCAGGTCGTGTTCGAGGAAGTCGCCGTTGGCGCGCTGGCTGGCCGGGTTGCCGCCGGTGATGATGTTCCAGTCCAGCCGCCCGCCGCTGAGGTTCTGCAGGATCGCCGCCTGCTGCGCGGCGTAGGCCGGCAGGGTCCAGGTGGCCTGGAAGGCGATCAGGAAGCGGATGCGCCGGGTTTCGCGGGCCAGGGCCGCGGCGGCGATCCATGGCTCGGGGCCGGTGGGCAGCAGGGCGCCTTCGAAACCGGCCAGCTCGGCGGCCTTGGCCACCTGGGCGATATAGTCGATGTAGGTGAAGCCGTCGGCCTCGCCGCCGGGCAGGCGGCCGGGGGCGATGTGGCCCGGGCGGTGCTGCGGGTTGCCACGGGTGTGGCGGTCGGTGGAGAGTTGCGGGCCGTCGGTGCCCAGGGGCAGGCGCCAGAAGAATTCGGTGGTCATGGGGGCTCCTGAAGGGGAGGTGGTCGATGGGGAGGGTGGTGCAACGGCTGTGCCATGGCACTGCAGGGCCGGAACGGCGTGGGGTGGCAAGGGTGGGGTGCTGCTGTGGCAGCAGTCAGGCAGCAGCCGTTGCCCGGTGAGCAGCAGGGGAACGCAATTTCCCTGTAGGAGCGGCCTTGTGCCGCGAAAGGGCTGCGCAGCAGCCCCGGCGATATGTGCGTTACCCTGAGATCCTGGGGCTGCTGTGCAGCCCTTTCGCGGCACAAGGCCGCTCCTACACGGGTTGCGTGGTTCCGCCAACCTGCTCCCCGGCACTGCGCAGATACGCCGCGTACAACCCTGCATACACCCCGCCGGCCTCCACCAGCGCGGCATGCCGCCCCAGCTCGACCACCTGCCCATGGCGCACCACGGCGATCCGGTCGGCGTCGCGGATGGTCGCCAGGCGGTGGGCGATGATGATCGCCGTGCGGCCCTGGCACAGCCGGCGCAGCACCTGCTGGATGCGCCGCTCGGTGTGCACGTCGACCGCCGAGGTCGCTTCGTCGAGCACCAGCACCGCAGGGTCGGCCAGATAGGCGCGCACCAGGCACACCAGCTGGCGCTGACCGTGACTCAGGTGGCTGCCCAGCGGGCCGGCTTCGGTGTGGTAGCCCAGCGGCAGGCGCTCCAGCACCTCGTCGGCACCCAGTTCGCGGGCGGCGGCGATCAGTTGGGCGTCGTCGGCGCCGGGCCGGGCCAGGCGCAGGTTGTCGAGGAGGGTGCCGCTGAACAGCACGTTGTCCTGCAGCACCACGCCGACGTTGCGCCTCAGGTCGTGCTGGGCCAGCTCGCGCAGGTCGATGTCGTCGAGCTTCACCGCCCCGCGTTGCACGTCATAGAAGCGCGTGAGCAACTGCACCAGGGTGCTCTTGCCATGCCCCGAGGGGCCGACGATGGCCAGCACTTCACCCGCCGGGATATGCAGCTCGAGCCCGTCGATCACCGGGTGGGCGCTGGCGTTGTAGGCGAAGCCGACCTGCGCGAAGTCCACCTGGCCACGGGCCCGGCCCAGCGCCCGTGGTTGCGCGGGGTCGAGCACCTGGGCGCGGGTGTCGAGCAGCAGGAAGATGCGCTGCGCCGAGGCGCTGCCGGTGGCGTAGCGCTCGAACAGGTCCGACAGCTCCTGCAGCGGGCCGAGGAACAGGAACACGTAGAACAGGCTTTCGGCCACCTGGCCGACGCTCACCCGGCCTTCGGCCAGGCCGAAGGCGCCCACCAGCAACAGCACGGCCATGCCCGCCGTGCCCAGCAGTGCGGTGAACGGCGCGAACCAGCCGGTGCGCAGGCTTCCGCGGATCAGCGCCTGGTTGAACACCTCCAGCAACTGCCGGTAGCGCCGCTGGTTGCTGGCCTCGCGCCCGCACTGCTGGATCAGCCGCACGCCGCTGACGCTTTCGACCAGGTGCGCGGTGAAGCGGCTGCGCTGCTCGGCGACCTTGGCCCAGTTGCGCTGCGACACCCGCTTGAAGCGCCAGGTGGCCAGTGCCAGCAGTGGCACGGTGGCCGCCAGGCTGTAGAAGAAGCTCGGCTCGATGCGCCACAGCATCACCCCGGCCAGGCCGCAGCGCAACAGGGCGCCCAGCAGCTCCGGCGGGCCTTGCACCAGCAACGGCTCCAGCGCGTCGACGTCGCGGTCGGCACGGGCGATGATGCGCCCGGCGCGGGTCTGGTCGAAGTAGCTCACCGACAGCGCCTGGACATGGGCGAACACCTGCACGCGCAGGGTGTTGAGCACGCCGATGGCGGCACCGCCAGCAATCAACTGCGAGATGCCCGCCAGCAGGAAGCGGCCCAGCCAGCTGGCGGCCAGGCCCAGGCCGAGCCACAGCACCAGGCGCTCGTCCAGCAGCCAGTGGCCGGCGTTCTGGATCAGCCCGCGGTCGAGCAGCTCGCGGACGAACCACGGCCGCAGGAACACGGTGAACACCAGCAGCAGCTCCAGGCCGATCACGCTCAGGATCGCCCCACGGATCGGCCGCAGCAGCGGCAGCAAACGGCCCAGCATGCCGCGGTCGAGGGCCTGGCGGGCCAGGCGCTGTTCGATGTCGATATCGCTTTCAGCCATGCTCGATCCCCAGCAGGTCGCGGTAATGGGCGTTGTTCGCCGTCAGCTCGGCGTGGCTGCCGCTGGCGCTGATGCGCCCGCCGTCGAGCAGCAGCACGCGGTCGGCCAGCAGCAGGGTGGACAGGCGGCTGGTGATCAACAGCAGGGTCGGCGCACGGCCGGTCTGGCTGCGTTGACGGCGCAGGTTGTCGAGCACGCGGCGCTCGCTCTGGGCGTCCAGGGCGCTGGTGGCGTCGTCCAGGCACAGGATGTCGGGCGCGCCGAGTAGGGCGCGGGCCAGGCACAGGCGCTGGCGTTGGCCGCCGGAAAGGGTCACGCCACGGTCGCCCAGTGGCGTATCCAGGCCGTGGGGCAGGCGCTCCAGCACGTCCTCGGCGGCGGCCTGGCGCAGGGCCTCGCGCAGCTCGCTGTCGCTGGCGTCGGGCGCGGCCAGGCGCAGGTTGGCGGCGAGCGAGTCGGAAAACAGGAAGCTTTCCTGCGCCAGCACCTGCACCCGGCGGCGTAAGGCCGCCAGGTCGAGGTCGCGCACATCGTGCCAGCCGTGAGCGTCGCTGCCGACCCGCACGCTGCCACCGTCCACCTCGGCCAGGCGCGGCAGCAGGCTGGCCAGCAGGCTCTTGCCGCTGCCGGTGGCGCCGACCAGCGCCACCACCTCGCCGGGGCGCAGTTGCAGCGAGCAGCCGTGCAGCAGGTCGCGGCCGGCCTGCGGCGCGGCCACGCGCACCTGCTCCAGCTTCAGGCCCAACGGCCCTTCGGGCAGTGCGCACTGACCGCTGATGATGGCGGGGCGTTCGTCGAGCAGTTGCCAGATGCGTTCGGCGCTGGCGCGGGCGTCGGCGAAGGTCTGCATGACCCGGCCGATGCCTTCGATGCGGAACACCAGGGTGGTGGCTACCAGCAGCGAGGTCACCAGCTCGCCGATGCCCAGGCGGCCGGCGGCCACCTGGTGGGCGCCGTACACCAGGATCCATACATGGCCGAGGGCGACCACCGCCTGAGGCAACGGAATGCGCGAGCTGGCGTAGGCCAGCGCCGCACGGGCGTGGCCGCTGAACAGTGTCACCTGCTCGGCGAAACGAGCGATGCGCCGTTGCTCGAGGCCGAACGCCTTGATCACCCGCACGCCGCCGATACCTTCGGCCAGATCCTGGCTGACCTGGTCATACGCCGAGGCAACTGCCCGATCAAGGGTGACAAGGCGCTCGGTCTGACGTACGAACAGCCACAGCCCGGCACCGGTCAGCAGCAACGGCACCAGGCCCAGCAGCGGGTCGTACCAGCCCAGCAGGCCGACCGCCGCCAGCACCACCAGTGGCGTCTCGACGATCTGCCGCCAGAAGGTGATCAGCGCATCGCGCACCTTGTCGGCATCGCGAGTGGTGCGGGTCACCAGCTCGCCCATGCCATGCTGCCAGTGGTAGCCCAGGTGCAGGGCCTGGACCTGTTCGAGAATGCGTTCGCGCAGGCGCGTCAGCAGGGCCTGGCTGAGCACCAGCGACAGCACCGCGGCGGCGTACTGCAGCAGGCCGCGTGCCAGGGCGATGGCCAGCAGGGTCCACAGCCAGTGCCAGCCCAGGCTGGCGTCGAGGCTGCCGTCGGCCAGGCGGGTGACGGCGCGGCCGGCGCCGACATCGTCGACCGCGTGGCCGATCAGCCATTGCTGCCAGGCCAGGCCCAGGTTGCCGGCGATGTACAGGGTGGTGACCAGGGTGAAGCGCCAGGGCATCTCGCGGTAGATGGCCAGGGCGCGCAGGAGGGGGTGTCTGGAGGTCATGCAGGGCTCGGGTCTGGTGGTGGCGGGAGGTCTTCGAGGTCGCCGGGGGCGCTGCGCGCCCCTTTCGCGGCACAAGGCCGCTCCTACAGGAATCGCGCGGTCTCTGTAGGAGCGGCCTTGTGCCGCGAAAGGGCTGCGCAGCAGCCCCAAGGGCGCAACCCCTCAGCGACGTGTAGCGCCTTGCGCTTCCTTGGCATTGAGCACTGCCGTGTACTCCCCCGGATCCACCCCGTTGAGGTAGTAGTTGCCGACGTTGTGCAGGCGCCAGCGGATCGGGTCGTGGGTGGTGTGCACCCGGGCATCACGCCAGAAACGGTCCAGGTTCCACTTGCTCAGCGAGGCGCTGGCCCCCAGCAGCGAGAACAGGTCGCTGGCGATCTTCAGCGCCGCGCCGTCGGCATGCGCCCGGGCGGTGGCCACCGAGAGGATCAACTCATCCTCCAGCGCCTTGTCCGCCGGGTCGCGCTCATGGGCGTCAAACACCCGCGCCGCCTCGCGCAGCACCGACTCGGCGCCGCGCAGGGCCACGGCGTACTCGCCGACCTGGCGGATGATGTGCGGCTCGTCGCTGGCCCGCTCGACGCCGCTCTCGACCCAGGCCCGGGCGTGCTCGCGAAGGTAATTCACCGCCGCCTGCAGGGCGCCGGCGGCGATGCCGCTGTCGATGGCGGCGTGAAGGATTTGCGGGAAGGTCAGGCCGGTGCGCTTCATCGGCCCGCTGCGCAAGGTGACGAAGCGTTCGTCGAGGACGATCTCGTCGAACTTCACCGTGCCGCTCACCGAGTGCTGCTGGCCGAAGGCGTCCCAGTCATCGACCAGGGTCAGGCCGGGGGTGTCGCGGTGCAGCAGCACGCCGGCGCCACCGTCCTCGCTGGCGGCGGTCAGCGAGATCCAGTCGGCCAGGTAGGCGCCGGTCGAATAGAACTTGCTGCCGTTGAGCACCAGCTTGCCGTCGGCGCGGCGTTCGACGCGAGTCTTGAGGGCGAACTTGTTCTTGCCGCCGACCTCGGCCAGGGCATTGCCCAGGCGCTTGCCGGCCAGCACATCGGCCAGCACGCGGTCGCGGACCTCGTCGGGGTAGCCGCCGAGCACGCCGCGCAGCATCACGTTGTGGATCTGCAGCAGCTGGCCGACGCCGCCGTCGGCGGTGGAGACCAGGCGCACGGTCTCGACGATGGTCGCGACCGAGGCGCCGAGGCCGCCGAACTGCGTGGGCACGCCGATGGCGGTGAGGCCGCTGCTCGACAGCAGCTCGGCCTGGCGGCGGGGCAGTTGCCGGTTGTTGCCCGGGTCGGCGGCGAGGGCGGCGATTTCGCCGGCGACCTGGCGGGCGATGTCGATGGCTTCGGATTCGCGGGTGATGCGCCGGGCTGGCGGGTGTTCGATGGTGGTCATGGGTTACCTCGGTGGCAGTGTATGGCCCATCGCGGGTCGGTGTGGGAGCGGGCTTGCCCCGCGATGCCTGCAAACGCCAGAGCAACTTCTTTGCCACAGCCCTGAAGTCCACGCAGTACCGGGCTTTCAGCGCACCCTTGCTGCTCCAGCAGCACCTCTGATCGTCGCTTCTGCTGATCAGGCAACACCCGCGCCGCAATCCTGCATCCTGATCAGCAGTCGCCACCC
The DNA here is from genome assembly GCF_016861355.2 of Pseudomonas sp. RtIB026. Classification (NCBI taxonomy): domain Bacteria; kingdom Pseudomonadati; phylum Pseudomonadota; class Gammaproteobacteria; order Pseudomonadales; family Pseudomonadaceae; genus Pseudomonas; species Pseudomonas sp. RtIB026. The sequence goes on from NZ_AP023348.2 coordinate 2,890,227, forward strand.
TGGCCATCACCGAAAAGCCCGGTATTCCGGGCATCCCAGCCCTTGGCACGAGCGCTGCAACGGTCCTTGCACGACGTCCAAGGAGCCACCCATGACCCTCGCTCAAGCCACTCCCAAACCTGAAACCCTGGAGCGCCTCTGGTTCACCCGCTGCCCGGTACCCACTGCCTCGGGCATCGCCTACAAGCTCGGCTGGCTGCAAGATGAATTCGCCGCCGACGGCCTGCCCATCGATACCCTGCAGGAGGCCCGCCAGCTCGGCCATCACCATTACGATCACCAGCTTCCCGGCCTGTTCCGCGAGGGCGGCAACCTGCCGGCCCTGGCCGCCCGCGCCGCCGGTGCGCCGACACGGCTGATCGGCCTGACCTGGATCGAGGAGTGGCAGACCATCCTGGTCCGCCCCGACAGCGACATCCGCCGCCCTGAAGACCTGCGCGGCAAGCGCCTGGCCCTGCCGGCCTGGGGCGACAACCGCCCCGGCAGCATCGCCCGGGCCATGAGCCTGCATGGCTACAAAGGCGCGCTGGCCTCGGCCGGCCTGGGCTTCGATGACGTGCATCTGGTGGAGGTGGCGCTGCTCGACCAGTTCGATGCCGGCACCCCGCAACTGGGCCTGCAACGGCTGTGGTCGGGCCTGGATCCGCTGGTGCGCGGTGAGGTGGATGCGGTGTACGTCAAGGGCGCCGCCGCCGCCGATGCCGCCCGCCGCCTGGGCCTGGTAGTGGGCATCGACCTCGATGCCCTGCCTGATCCGCGCCACCGCATCAACAACGGCACGCCGCGGCCGATCACCGTGCACCAGCGCCTGCTCGACGAGCATTTCGACCTGGTAACGCGCTTCCTCGCCCAGACCCTGCGCGCCGCCGACTGGGCCGCCGGCAACCGCGACGCGCTCAACGGCATTCTCGAGGACGAGACCCGCGCCGGCAGCCAGGGCGTGGCCGAAGCCTATCGCGGCGACTTCCACACCACCCTGGCACCGGACCTGTCGCCCCAGCGCCTGGCCTACCTCGACACCCAGAAGACCTTCCTCAACCTGCATGGCTTCCTGGAACGCGACTTCGACCTCGCCGACTGGGTCGACCACCGTCCCCTGCAAGCCGCCCATGACCTGCTGGCCCAGCGCCGCGCCTGATACCGGAGACCGACCATGACCGTACTGATCAACGAACGCCCCCTCAGCACCGAGCTGCAAGCCTTCACCGACCAGGTGCTGGCCGAGGCCGAAGCGGCCTTCAGCGTGTTCCGCGAAACCCGCACCATCACCGCCAACGGCACCGTCGGCTTCATCGAGCGGGTACCCGGCGAGGAACTGCTGGTGTCGGTGAACTACGGCGGCCCGTGGAACCACCGTAAACCGCTGGAGGCGACGGTCAGCGACTTTGCCGGCAATGTCATCCTCGGCAAGGGCAAGGGAGGGCTGGGCCGCTACACCAAGCTGTTCCAGACCCACGCCGACATCACCACCGTGTCCCACGTGCACAGCCCGTACCTCGGCGCCTGGGCCCAGACCCACCGCAGCCTGCCGTTCCACTACGTGCCGGTGCAGCGCTACCAGCTGGCCCGCGAGCTGCCGGTGTACATCGACCGCCGCCAGGCCGAGGTGGATTTCATCCTCGAGCAGATCGCCGCCAACCCGTTCAACCTGGCCATTCTCGAGGCCAACGGCGGCGCCACCGTGTGGGGCAAGCAGGGCCTGCGCGCCACCGCCGAATTCATCCTGCTGCTGGAGGAGGGCGCGCAGATCCAGCTGCTCGCCGACGCCCTCGGCGGCTCGCGTCCCTATGGCCCGGGTGTGCTCACCCAGCAGTGGAAGATGAGCGGCCTGTACGAGCGCGCCAGCGAACTGGGCCTGGTGCCCGGCATCGACCGGCGCAACTGATTCCCCACCTTTCGCGCATGGAGCACGCCCATGGAGGTCAAGATCCTCTGGGGCGTGCGACCCGTCCTGCCGTGGACACGCTGCGGCAATGCATCAGGTGAAGGCTGCGCAGGCCAGCCGCGACCTCCGTACGTTTGCAACTGCCCGCTTGCTCCGGTGCTTCACTGATCGAACGCAATGCTGCCTGGGGCAGCCCTTGGTAGCGTCGTCGCGCAGCGTCACCGAACTGCACCTGGGTGAAACGAAGGATTTCGCTGATGTCATTACGAGCCGCGTGAGACAGGCGGATCGTGGGTGTGGTCATTCTTTGTCAGCTTGCCCCAGGCACTCGCAGGCCACCTGCTCCTGCGGTTGGGCGCACTGTAGGAGCGGCCTTGTGCCGCGAAAGGGCTGCAGAGCAGCCCCGACAATCTAGGCCAGTGCGCAGCTCCCGGGGCCGCTGCGCGTCCTTTTCGCGGCACAAGGCCGCTCCTACAGGGGGCAGTGCCCAGCCTTTTAGCCAGATATTCTCGAAGCGCCAGGCACTGAACAGCGAGCGCTCTGGCTGCGCCGAGGTCAGGCCTGGCTCGGACGGGTGAGCGGGGCGCGTTGCTCACGGAAATGCGGCAGGATGTGTTCGCCGAGGCGGTAGGCCTCCTCCAGGTGTGGGTAGCCGGCGAGGAAGAACAGGTCGATGCCGATGGCATGGTATTCGCGGATCCGCGCCACCACGTTGGCGTGGCTGCCGACCAGGGCGCAGCCCGGCGGGATGCCGATGTAGCCGAAACCGGTCCACACGTTGGGATGGATGAAGAAGTCGTCGAAGGCCCGCGCTTCGTCCTGCTCGGCGTATTCGTGCTCGTAGCTCAGCTTGCGCGCGGTGCGCAGCCCGGCATGGGCGGCGCGGGCCTTGACCGTGCCCTTGGCCACGCCCTCGTCGAAGAAGCGCTTGGCCTCGGCCAGCGCGGCGTGCTCGGTGTCGCGGGTGATGACATCGATCGACAGGCCGAAACGGATATCGCTGCGCCCGTGCTTCAAGGCGCGTGCGCGGATATCGGCGATCAGCGCGGCGATTTCGTCGGGGTGCTCGGCGCGCATCAGGTAGAAGTCGGCGTGCCGGGCGGCGAACTCCCGGGCCGCCTCGGACGAGCCCGCGGTGCAGATCAGCGGCAGCTCGGCCTTCTTCAACGGCCCGCGCAGGCCACCGCCTTCGGCGCTGTAGTAGCGGCCCTGGTAGTGGAAGTCGGGGTTGTGCCAGTAACCGCGCACCACGTCCATGAACTCGGTGGCGCGGGCGTAGCGCTCATCGTGCCCTTCGAAGTCGCCGACCTGGCGCTGGATCGCGTCCGAGCCGCCGTTGATGATGTTCCACACCAGCCGGTTGCCGGTGGCGCGCTGGTAGGTGGCGGCCTGCTGCACCGCTACCCAGGGCGTGTAGTGGTAGGGTTGGAAGGCGGTGACGAACTTCAGCGTGCGGGTCTCGCGGGCCAGCAGCGAGCACACTGTCCACGGCTCCTCGCCGGTCGGCGCGTTGACCATCAGCGCGCCGCCGAAGCCGTTGATCTCGGCGGCGCGGGCCACCTGGCCGAGGTAGTCGATGTAGCTGAAGTGATCGCCCACGGCGAAGCCCGAGACGGCCCCGGTGCTGGGGCCGCCGGCATGCCAGTCGCCGCGGTTGCGCGGGTCGCCCGGGAGGAACTGGGTCTCGCCGTGCAGCGGCAGGCGGGTGAAGAATTCGAGGCTCATGGTCGTGCTCCTGGCTTACTGGACACTGGGGTTGCAGATCGGGGTGACGGGCTGGCCGCTGATGACCTGACGGGCGAACGGGATCGAGTCCCGGAGCGAGGCGTTGACCGTCTCGCTGTGGCCCAGGCCCTTGTACAGGTGGCCCTGGACCACGGAACCGGCCTTGCAGGCGTCCTGCATCAGCGCCACCTGGGTGCTGGCGGCGGGGGTCTTGTCCTCGGCACCGGTGCCGATGAAGATCGGTTGCGCCAGCTTGAGGGTCGGGTACGACACCTGGGCCAGCCAGGCCTTGAGCTGGTCGCCCTGATAGTCTTTTTTGGCATTGGCCGGGGTCAGCCCGCTGCCGACCACATCGCTGACCAGGGCGGACAGGCAACTGCTGCGCGCCTGCTCGAACAGCGGCAGGGCCTTGTCGGTGTAGAAGTCGCGCGGGTCGATGCTCGGGTCGTACTGCTGCGCCGCCAGCAGGGTGTAGAAACCGTAGGCCAGCGCCGGGTCGACCTTGTTCACATCCTGCTCGCCAACGTTCTGCGCGCCGATGGTGTAGATCACCCCGGTGCCGATGCTGCCCTTCACCCCCAGGTCCGGCGCGTAGGTGGCGGCATAGGCGCCAGCGGCGAAGGCCCCGGCGCCGCCTTGCGACTGGCCGACGATCAGCACCTTGTTGGCCAGGCCCGGCACGCCGGCGACCACTGCCTTGGCCGCGTCGAGGATGCCGTAGGCGGCCATGCGGTTGTTCAGCAGCGGGTGGCCGCCGGGCACGCCCAGGCCCTGGTAATCGGTGGCGACGATGGCATAACCCTCGTCGAGCCAGCGGTTGAGGTACTGCACATCTCGGTACGAACGGCCGGCCCAGGACGGCGCGCAGATATCGGCGACGCCTACGGTGCCATGGCCCCAGCTGGCCACCGGCCAGCCGCCGGCGGGCGCCTTGCCCTTGGGGATGAACAGCGCGCCGGAGACCACGATCGGCGTCTTGCCGTCGATGCCGTCCAGCGAGGTGTAGAGGATGCGTTGCGCGCTGGCGGCGTTGGGCAGGCTCAGGGCGCTGTCCAGCGGCTCGCTGCGCAGCAGCTTGCCGGGGGTGGCCGGGATGGCCTTGCTCCAGGTATAGAAGGCCGAGACCCGGCCGTCGCCCTGCTGCGGGTCGGGCTTGGGAGCGAAGGTGTCGGCGGCCACGGCGGCGATGGACAAGGCCAGGGCTGACAACCCCAGGGCGAATGTAACGGGCAGTTTCATGGGCGGATCTCTTTATCAGTGTTGGCTGAGCTGGGCGTCGAGGGACGGCCAGTAATGGGTGAGCTGCAGGTCGCTCAGGGCCTGGCGGGTGAAGCCGGTGGCCAGGTCCGGGCCGATGTCGTAGGGCGTGCGGATCAGGCGGTTGTCCAGGGCGTAGCGGGCCAGTGCCTGGTAATGGGCCTTGAGCTGGGCATCGCTCTTCGGCGCCCAGCGCGCCTGCCATGCCACCGGGTCGTCCTGGTCGTCGCGGCGCAGCACGCTCTCGGCCACGCCGGCGCGGGACGACAGCTTGTAGTAGGCGTCGCGGTTCTGCTCCTGGGAGATCCACCAGGCGGCCTTGACCCAGGCGGTAGCCACCAGCTGGGTGAGGTCGGCGTGCTGCTCGACGAAACGGTCGGTGGCCCACAAGTCCGAGACCAGCCGCCAGTCGTCGGCGCCTTGCTTGGTCGACCAGAGGATGCGCGCCACGCCCTTGTCTTCCAGGGCATAGGCCTCGTTCAGCAGCACCGCCGCATCCACCTTGCCCGCCGACACCGCCGCCGCGCCGACCTGCGGGTTGAGGTTGGCGATCTTGAAGTCGTTCAGTTGCAGCCCCTGGCTTACGAGGAAGTTGCTGAAGGCGAACTCCCATGGCCGGCCACGGTGCAGGGCCAGGCGCTTGCCCTTGAGGTCCTGGATGCTGCGGGCGCTGGAGTTGGCCGGCACCACCAGGTACACGTTGTTGCCGCTGCCACCGGGCACCACCAGCTTGCCCGGCACGTTGCCGGCGCCGGCGATCACCGAGGGCAGGTCGCCGCGCACGGCGAAGTCCAGGCTGTCGTTGCTGAAGCCTTCGTTGATCTGCGGACCGGCGCCGGCGTGGGGCAGGGCGACCCAGTCCAGGCTGATGCCGCGCTGGGCGAGCTGCTGGGCGAGCCAGCCATCCTCGATCACCCGCCCGGGGATGCCGCCGAACACCGGCACGCCGCCCTGGGTGAAGGCAACGATGGCGATACGCACGGATTTGGGCGCCTCGCCGGCCCAGGTGGTGAGGCTCAACAGCAGGCCGAGCAGGGCGAGGCCATGGCGCCAGAGGATTTTCATGATGTTGCGCTCCCGACAGTGTGCGGGCCGCGTGTTTGGGCGGCCCAGGCGTTTGTCAGGCAGGAGCGAAATGCATGCCAGGGCGCTGCGGGCAGGGCTGCAGCCCTTGTGCGACAAGGGCTACGCGCTACAGCGAAGGCATTGGCGCGCGGTCCGGGGTGCTGATCGGCAGGCAGGCCGTTGCTGACCGGTTGCTGCTCCAGCAGCACTGCAACGATTGGTTTTCTATATATTCACTAATCGAATATATAAATATTTATTAATAATTTTTCGGTCTAACTTGTTTCATGCACTATGAGGGCGCGCACACACTGCCAGGAATGCCCCCATGTCGCTGATTACCCATCCCAATGCCCGCGAGCTGACCAAATCCGTGCGCGCCACCGTGCTCGTGTTCAAGGACCCGCGCTCCCAGGAGCTGCTCAGCCGCATCGAGCGCCTGGCCCCCAGCGAAGCCAACACCCTCATCATTGGCGAGACCGGCACCGGCAAGGAGCTGGTGGCCCGCCATATCCACAAGCTCAGTCGCCGTCATAGTGAGCCTTTCGTCGCGGTGAACTGCGGCGCTTTCGCCGAGACCCTGGTAGAGAGCGAGCTGTTCGGCCACGAGAAGGGTGCCTTCACCGGCGCCACCTCGAACAAGGCCGGCTGGTTCGAGGCCGCCAACGGCGGGACGCTGTTTCTCGACGAGATCGGCGACCTGCCGCTGAACATGCAGGTGAAGCTGCTGCGCGTGCTGCAGGAGCGTGAAGTGGTGCGCCTCGGCTCGCGCACCCCGGTGCCGATCAACGTGCGCCTGGTGGCGGCGACCAACGTCAACCTGGCCGACGCCGTGGTGGCCGGGCACTTTCGTGAAGACCTGTTCTACCGCCTGCACGTGGCGACCATCCGTCTGCCGCCGCTGCGCGAACGGCCCGGGGATATCCTGCCGCTGGCCGAGTTCTTCATCGAGGAGCATTGCCGGCGCCTGGGTTACGAGCGCGCCAGCCTGAGCATCGAGGCCGAGCGCAAGCTGCTGGCGCATAGCTGGCCGGGCAACATCCGCGAACTGGAGAACGCCATTCACCATGCGCTGCTGGTGTGCCGCCAGCAGCAGGTGGCGCCGGGGGACCTGCACCTGGTGGACATGCGCCCACAGGCGCTGGGGCAGCCGGAGGTGACCGGGTTGCCAGCGCCGGGCGCGGTGGCGCCGGTGAGCCTGGAAAGCGCCTTGCTGGCATTGTTCGAGCAGAATATTCCGGACCTGTACGAACACATCGAGGAGACCGTGTTCCGCGCGGCGTACCGTTATTGCCATGGCAACCAGTTGCAGACCGGGCGGTTGCTGAACATCAGCCGCAATATCGTGCGGGCACGGTTGGAGAAGATCGGGGAACTCGGAGGGCGCTGAGTGTGGTGGCGAATGACAGCCCATGCGCGTTTCCCTGTAGGAGCGGCCTTGTGCCGCGAAAGGGGCGCGTAGCGGCCCCGGCGATATCAGCTTGAGGCACAAGTTCTGGGGGCGCTTCGCACCCCTTTCGCGGCACAAGGCCGCTCCTACAGTAGTCGTGGATGGCTTGGGATATCGTTACACCTCTGCCGGCCGCTCGACTTCATCCACATAGGATTCGAAGAACCAGTCGGGAATTTCTTCGTTACGGTATTCCAGCTGCACGCCATCGGTGATTTCTGCCAGCCAAACCGCGCTCTGGCCGGAGTTGTCGAACACGTAGGCGCGATGGCTGGCGGCGATGGCCTCGGGCAGCAGGTCGAGGGAACGTTCGTAGCGGCTGCGTACCAGGTCGTCCCTGACCGGATGCCCGCCGGCGCGCACGCGAATGGCGACCCGCTCGATATTGATCTGCGGGTTCTCGGTCGAGACGAAGTAGAGGTAGGTGCGATAGCCCTGGGCCTGGGCCAGGCGCATGAATTCGATCTTGCTCGGGTGCGACATGACACTTTCGAAGGTGAAGCTCTGCTTTGCCTCCAGCAGGTGCTGGCGAATGAAATCGGCGATCACCGAGGCGAAGTACGAGTCCACCGGCACCGCGCGGTAGTCGATCCGGTTATTGAGCAGTTGCAGCAGCCGCGCCTGCGCAACCAGCTGCCGGGATGCGATCAGATGATGCTTGAGATGGAAGGCGTGTAATTCGGCCTGGGTGGCCTGAATGCCGAACGGGGCGAGGTCGATGAAGCCGGTGTCTTTCGCCTCGTGTTCGAGTTCGTCGGCATTGACGAAAAGGCGTGTCAGCGCCGCAGGCAGGCTGGCCTTGATGGTGCTCTTGCCCGAGCCGTTGGGCCCCGCGAAAACCCGCAGTCTAGGCACGCCCGCCGGCCGTCTCGTCATCGACCCTGCGCACGCTGATTACCTCGCCGACCCGCACCTTGCGCCGGGGGCTGGCCTTGCCCAGCACGGTTCGGGCGCCATCGGCCTCGACGCGCACCAGTTCGCCTTCATCGACACACAGGACGCCGCGCTGGCTGGCCTGCAGGGCACGCAGGTAGGCCGAATGCGTGGCCTCGCTGGCGTGCAGGGGGATTTGTTGCTCAAGGGCATCGAGGTCTCGTTCGGAGACTTTCTTTGCTTTTGCTGCCATCGCTGGACACCTCCGCGCAACGCGAAACCGCTTGCGCACATGGGAAGCATCATAGCGCCGACATTGTAAAAAGGCATCAAGGAGGGTCATCGGGCTGTCCTGGAGTGGAGTCGACCTGCAGTCTGGCACAACGCTGCGCTCACGGTTTCCCAGGCTCACGTAGTCCGTTTCCTAAAGCTGAAACGGGGCCGTCGAGCGGCCCCGCAGATCCGGCGTCGCTCCTCAGAAACCGAAGTCGCTCAGCCCAGGATGATCGTCCGGGCGGCGTCCCAGCGGCCAGTGGAACTTGCGCTCGGCCTCGCTGATGGGCTGCTCGTTGATGCTGGCGTGGCGGTTGCGCATCAGGCCGTCCTCGGCGAACTCCCAGTTCTCGTTGCCGTAGGCGCGGTACCACTGGCCGCTGTCGTCGCGGTACTCATAGGCGTAGCGCACGGCGATGCGGTTGTCGGTGAAGGCCCAGAGCTCCTTGATCAGGCGGTACTCCAGTTCGCGGTTCCACTTGCGGGTGAGGAAGGCCTGGGCCTCTTCGCGGCTGCTGCAGAACTCGGCGCGGTTGCGCCAGTGGGTGTCGAGGGTATAGGCCAGGGCCACCTTGGCGGCGTCGCGGCTGTTCCAGCCGTCTTCGGCCAGGCGCACCTTCTCGATGGCGGTTTCACGGGTAAAGGGGGGCAGTGGTGGGCGGGACATCGTGGTCGATCCTTGCGGGAAGTGGGTTTGCAGGACCGAGATTAGACCCGTCGCCGGGCAGGGAGAATCGGTGCGCCGGGCACTTCATAATTGTCCTCGGAGGAACAATCCGCGCGGGAGTGCCAGGCCTGGCTGTCTATAGTTACCGCACAAGTTACCGCCAGCCCCACTGGAGCCCACTCATGAACCTGATCAGCCGCGAACCCTGGTGGCTCGTCCCGCCCAAGCCCGGGCAGACCGAGCAGGACCTGCACTGGGGCTACCTGGAAATCTACGCCGACGGCCGCACCGTGTTCGTCGACCAGCGCCCCAGTGAGCGGGAGCTGGCCGAACGCAAGAGTTGCCGCAATTTCCCCGACGCCGAAAAGCCCTGAATCAACCTTCGAGCTGGGCCAGGCGCGCCTCCAGCGCCGTCACTCGGGCTTCCAGCGCCTCGATGCGCTCGTCCGCCGCGCTGGCGGAGCGGGTGCCGCCGTCCTGCTGGCGGGCGGCGAGAATCGCCTCGATCTCGGCCGGGTCGCCCAGGGCGTGGGTGTAACGGTCTTCGCGCTGGCCGGCCTGGCGTGGCAGGTGCAGGGCCAGACCGCGTGAAATCAGGCGCTCCAGCTGGTGCTGGATCTGTTCGGTGTCATCGAACTCGTGCAGGCGGTTGCTGCGGGTCAGCAGCTCACTGAGGGTCTGCGGGCCGCGCAGGAACATCAGCCCCATCAGCACCAGCTGCGCCGGTACCAGCTCCAGGGCCTTGTCGACCCGCTGCTCCCAGCGGTCGGCGCGGCTGCCCATCTGCAGGCGTGCCATTTCCTGGTTCTCCAGGGCGCGCAGGGCCTGGCCGACCTGGCCGGGGGAGAGGTTCATGACGGGTTCGCGGCTGGTCTTCTGGTTGCAGGCCAGGACCAGGGCATTGAGGGTCAGGGGGTAGGTTTCCGGGCTGGTGGCCTGCTTCTCGATCAGCGAACCGAGCACGCGGATCTCGATGCTGCTGAAATGGCCTTCGCCGGTGGTTTCGTGTTCTGACATGGCCCTGTCTCATTGCGAGGAAAAGGCCACTAGCCTAGGTAAAGCGCCAGGCTTAAGCAATCACCGGGGCATTGCCGGTCAAGCCCGCTTCCAATGGAAGCGGCTTGACCGGCAACGAGGGCTTCAGGCGCTGCGTCGTTCCATGGCCTGGCACGCCGCCGCGGTGAACAGCACGTCAGTGGAGGAGTTCAGCGCGGTTTCCGCCGAATCCTGCAGCACGCCGATGATGAAGCCGACCGCCACCACCTGCATGGCAATCTCGCTGGGGATGCCGAACAGGCTGCAGGCCAGCGGGATCAGCAGCAGCGAGCCACCGGCCACGCCCGAGGCGCCACAGGCGCAGACCGCCGCCACCACGCTGAGCAGCACCGCGGTCGGCAGGTCCACCGGGATGCCCAGGGTGTGCACGGCGGCCAGGGTCAGCACGGTGATGGTGATCGCCGCGCCGGCCATGTTGATGGTCGCGCCCAGCGGGATCGACACCGAATAGGTGTCCTCATGCAGGCCGAGCTTTTCCGACAGCGCCAGGTTGACCGGGATGTTGGCCGCCGAGCTGCGGGTGAAGAACGCGGTGATGCCGCTCTCGCGCAGGCACAGCAGGGTCAGCGGGTAGGGGTTGCGGCGAATCTTCCAGAACACGATCAGCGGGTTCATCACCAGCGCCACGAACAGCATGCAGCCGATCAGCACACCGAGCAGGTGCAGGTAGCCGAGCAGCGCGTCCAGGCCCGATTGCGCCAGGGTGGCGCTGACCAGGCCGAAGATGCCCAGCGGGGCGAAGCGGATCACCACGCGCACGATCAGGGTGACGCCGTTGGACAGGTCCTCGACCACGGTGCGGGTGGTTTCATTGGCATGACGCAGGGCCACGCCCAGGCCGATGGCCCAGGTCAGCACGCCGATGAAGTTGGCGTTGAGCAGTGCGTTGACCGGGTTGTCCACGGCGCTGAGCAGCAGGTTCTGCAGCACCTCGCCGATCCCGCCGGGGGCGCTCAGCGCGGCATCGCTGGTGGTCAGCGCCAGGTTGGACGGGAACAGCATGCTCGCCGCCACGGCCACCACCGCCGCGGCGAAGGTGCCCAGCAGGTACAGCCAGAGGATCGGGCGGATGTGGGTTTCCTGGCCATGGCGGTGGTTGGCGATCGAGGCCATCACCAGGATAAACACCAGCACCGGCGCCACGGCCTTCAGGGCGCTGACGAAGACCTTGCCGAGGAACGCCAGGTCACGGGCCACGGCGGGGGCGAGCAGGGCGAGGAGAATGCCGGCCACCAGGCCGATGCAGATCTGCGTCACCAGGCCGGTGCGGTTGATGAGGCGGAGGATGGGGGTCATGTGCAGCGCAATCCGATTACGTGAAAGCGCGCGACTTTATCACAGACCTGCGGGGCATAGCGTGGGAGCGGGCTTGCCCCGCGATCACTGGCCGAAGCGGTTTCGCCTGAATCGCGGGTCAAGCCCGCTCCCACGCACCCTGTGTACCCGTCGGGTTACCAGTGGAACAGCTCCCGCCGCGCGCCCTCGGTGATCGCCAGGATCCCTGGGTGCTTGACCTTGCGCTCCACCGAAATGGCGTAGAACGACTCGTTCACCGCCTCGGTCTGGCCGATCAGGCGCACCCCGTACTGGCGGCAGACTTCCTCGGCGATCACGCTGGGGGCGACGAAGATGCCGCTGCCCGACTGGCCGAAGGCCTGCATCAGCGCGCTGTCGTCGAATTCGCCGACGATGCGCGGCTGCACCTGCTGCTCGGCCAACCAGCGCAACAGCCGGCTGCGCACCACGGTCTCCTGGCCGGGGATCAGCAACGGCGCGTCGTCCAGGCAGGCGGGGAAGGGCCGGGCGAGGCGTTCGGCCAGCGCGGGCGTGGCGAAGAAGCTCAGGCCGCACTCGCCGAGCTTTTGGCTGTAGCCCTTGATGTCCAGGTGGCTGGGCATGGGGCTGTCGGAGATCACCAGGTCCAGGCGCTGGATCGCCAGGTCCGCCAATAGCCGTTCGAGCTTGTCCTCGCGACAGCTGATGCGCAGCACCTCGTCCAGCTCCATGGTCGGCGCCAGCAGGCGGTAGACGATGGACTTGGGCACCACGTCGGCCACCCCCACGCGAAACAGGATCTGCTCCTGCGGCCCGGCCCGCAGCATGGCTTCCAGCTCGCCGCCGATCTGGAACATCTGCTCGGCGTAGACCAGCGCCTGGCGCCCGGTCTCGGTCAGCTCCAGCTGGCGCCCGACGCGCTGGAACAGCTCCAGGTTCCAGGTCTGCTCGAACAGGCTGATCTGCCCACTGATGGTCTGCGGGGTGAGGTTCAGCTGCTCGCTGGCGCGGGCGATGCTGCCGGTCTTGGCCACGGCCCAGAAATAATGGAGCTGACGGTAGTTGAGCATGGCCTGTCTCAGTTCGGGAAAACCGAAGTATACACGCCGAAAAAACGAATTTTCCGGATGTTTCAGCCTCTTTAGAATGCCTCCCCATCAGGCGCACGACGCGCCGCCCGGAATTCGACAAGCGAGGACCTCATGCTACAACTCAAATCCATTGGTACACCGTTGGTGCTGGTATTGGCCCTGTTCGCCATGTCCGGTTGCGACCAGGCCGAGAAATCCGCCCAGCAGATGCTCGACCAGGCCGCCGAAACCGCCAAGCAGGCCATCGACAAGACCAACGACGCCGCCCAGCAGGCCCTGAGCGACGCCATCGGCAGCGAAGGCGAGAAGGCCAAGGCCGAAGACGACAAGAAAGACACCCAGGACATCTGAGAGCAGGACTGACCAATGGAATATTTGCTGGAACTCGCCGCAAGCCCCACCGCCTGGGTTGCCCTCGCCACCCTGGTGGCCATGGAGGTCGTGCTCGGCATCGACAACCTGATCTTCATCTCGATCCTCACCAACAAGCTGCCTGAGGCCTACCGTTCCAAGGCACGCCGCATTGGTATCAGCATGGCCCTGATCATGCGCCTGGCGCTGCTCAGCACCGTGGCCTGGATCGTCCAGCTGACCGAGCCGGTGATCGAGGTGTTTGGCCACACGTTCTCGTGGAAGGACATGATCCTCATCGCCGGTGGCCTGTTCCTGCTGTGGAAGGCGACCAAGGAGATCCACGAAAGCGTCGACCCCCATGGCGCCAAGGAAGAGTCCAAGGCCGGCAACGCCGTGACCATCGGCTTCACCGCGGCGATCTTCCAGATCCTGCTGCTGGACATCGTCTTCTCGATCGACAGCATCATCACCGCCGTGGGCATGACCGAGCACCTGCCGATCATGATCATCGCCGTGATCAGCGCCGTGATCGTGATGCTGGTGGCCGCCGACCCGCTGGCCAAGTTCATCAACGACAACCCGACCGTGGTGATGCTGGCCCTGGGCTTCCTGATCATGATCGGCATGACCCTGATCGCCGAAGGCTTTGGCGCCCATGTACCGAAGGGTTATGTGTACGCGGCCATGGCGTTCTCGACGGCGATCGAGATCCTCAACATCCTGGCGCGTCGGGCGCGCTTGAAGCGTGAGGCGGCCGAGGGCAACTGAGCCGCAAGCTGCAAGTGATAAGCAAGAGGGAGCCTAGGCTCCCTCTTGTCGTTCAAGGCTCGAAGTTTGTAGTGCTGTCAATGCGCCCCGGCATGGCGCCTGGCACGGCGCACCGATGGGGCCTTGGCCACGGCCTGTGGTGGCAGGTGATGAGGGTGGGAATGCCGGCGCACGATGCGCAACACCCCCCAGAGCATGGCCGCCGCGACGCTGAGCCACATGCCGACCAACACGAGAATTGCCATTGTCAGGCTCATGTGTGCCTCCTTCTCTCTGGCGAGCCGTGCTCGCCATCCAGACACAGCTTCAGTCTAGCCTGTCGGCTGTGACGTTCCATTGACCGAAGGTCTAGTCCTTGGGCCGTTTCGTTCCAAGACCGCGCCGGGCTATACCCGCGGACGCCGGCATCCTATGATCGGGGTTCTTGGTCGGGCGCCGCCTGCCTGGCCGCGGAACAAGCGAGTGTCCACGTTGCAAAAGCTCTCCAAGTTTCGGGCCCTGGGCCCACGTCGCCTGCTGGTCGCCTGCCTGGTGGCGGCGACCCTGTCTGGCTGCGCCGGCACGCCGCCGGCTGCGCTCAAGGGCCTGCCACAGCGGGTCGAGATCAGCAGCGTGCCGTTCTATCGCGGCAACGCCAACCACAGCGGCTCGATGGCCCTGGCCGCGGTGCTGTCGCAACAGGGCGCGCCGATCACCCCGGGCCTGCTCGACAAGGCGCTGGGCCTGCCCAAGGCCGCCGAATCGCTGGACACCGGCATTCCCCGGGTAGCCCGCGAGTACGGTCGGGTGGTCTACCCGCTGGACAAGCACCTGGACGCGCTGCTTGCGCAAGTGGCCGCCGGTTATCCGGTGCTGCTGCGTTATCAGGAAGGTTCGGCCTGGTGGAGCGAGCCGCGCTATGCGGTGCTGATCGGCTACGACCGCTACAAGCAGCGGGTGCTGCTGCGTTCGGGCATGCATCGGCGCCAGTTGATGGCCTTCGATGATTTCGAGTCGGCGTGGGCCAAGGAGGGCAATTGGGCGGTGCTGCTGCAGTCGCCACGGCAACTGCCGGCCCAGGTGGATCGCCAGCGTTGGTTGCAGGCGGCGGACGAGCTGGCCCGTGCGGGGCAGGAGATCGCGGCGAAACAGGCGGTCACCAGTCTCGGGAATTGAGACCCAGCCCTTTCAATATGTTGATAATTGGCGTCCGACTTGGACTTGCCGGGGCCGCAAAGCGGCCCCGAACTGTCTTAGAAGCCCAGACGATCGCGCAGGCTGTAGTACCAGGCACCAATGGCGCTGAACGGCACGCGCAGCATCTGCCCACCCGGGAACGGGTAGTGCGGCAGGCCGGCGAACGCGTCGAAGCGCTCGGCCTGGCCGCGCAGGGCCTCGGCCAGCACCTTGCCCGCCAGGTGGGTGTAGGTCACGCCGTGACCCGAGCAACCCTGGGAGTAATAGATGTTGTCGCCGATACGACCGACCTGCGGCAGACGCGACAGGGTCAGCAGGAAGTTGCCGGTCCAGGCGTAGTCGATCTTGACGTTCTTCAGCTGCGGGAAGGCCTTGAGCATCTTCGGACGGATGATCGCCTCGATGTTCGCCGGGTCGCGCGCGCCGTACACCACACCACCGCCGAAGATCAGGCGCTTGTCGCTGGTCAGGCGGTAGTAGTCGAGCAGGTAGTTGCAATCCTCGACACAGTAGTCCTGCGGCAGCAGGGTGCGCGCCAGCTCGTCGCCCAGCGGCTCGGTGGTGATCACCTGGGTGCCGCACGGCATCGACTTGGCCGCCAGTTCCGGTACCAGGTTGCCCAGGTAGGCGTTGCCGGCGACGATGATGAACTTGGCGCGGACCTTGCCCTGCGGGGTATGCACGACAGGGTTGGCGCCACGCTCGATGCGCACGGCGGGGGTTTGCTCATAAATGATGCCGCCCAGCGACTCGACCGCGGCGGCTTCGCCCAGGGCCAGGTTCAGCGGGTGGATGTGGCCGCCGCTCATGTCGAGCATGCCGCCGATATAGCTGTCGCAAGCCACCACTTCACGGATGCGCTTCTGGTCCATCAGTTCCAACTGGTTGTGGCCGAAGCGCTCCCACAGGCGTTTTTGCGATTCCAGGTGGCCCATCTGCTTGCTGGTCAGCGCGGCGAACACGCCGCCGTCCTTCAGGTCGCACTGGATGTCGTACTTGGCCACGCGCTCACGGATGATACGCCCGCCTTCGAAGGCCATCTGGCCCAGCAGTTGCGCCTGCTTGGGGCCGACGGTGCGTTCGATGACGTCGATGTCGCGGCTGTAGCTGTTGACGATCTGGCCGCCGTTGCGGCCCGAAGCGCCGAAACCGACCTTGGCGGCCTCGACGATGCTCACCTTGAAGCCGTTCTCCAGCAGGAACAGGGCGCTGGACAGGCCGGTGTAGCCGGCGCCGATGATGCACACATCGGTTTCCACCTCACCCTGCAGCGCCGGACGTGGCGGCACCGGGTTGGCCGAGGCGGCGTAGTAGGACTGGGGGTAGGGGGTGTTAGCCATGCTCGAGGAACCTCGTGTTTTATATTTTTAACGAATGTACCGATGCTATCAATAATAATAAACACCCGCTAGTCGTCCGGTGAAAATCCTTTACGCCCCCCTGAAACCTGGCCTTCCTATAAATAGTTTAAGATTCAGTAGCTTAGCGTGAAAAAAAGTGTTGACAGGGTATCTGGATCGGGTAGAATGCGCCCCACACGACAGGCACATAGCTCAGTTGGTTAGAGCACCACCTTGACATGGTGGGGGTCGTTGGTTCGAGTCCAATTGTGCCTACCAAATCAGAAGAGGGCGATCCGCAAGGATCGCCCTTTTTGCATTCTGGCGCTCTACGGCCATGCACGGCCCCTGTAGGAGCGGCCTTGTGCCGCGAAAGGGCTGCGTAGCAGCCCCGGCAATTTCTGCTTTAACGCAAAAATACTGGGGCCGCTACGCAGCCCTTTCGCGGCACAAGGCCGCTCCTACAGGGATTGCGTCGCCTGACAGGGCTGGCATTAAGCAGTTTCGCAAAGTTTTTGATTTTTTTGAAAAAAACGCTTTACAGGTACGCATTCGATCACTAATATGCGCACCACACGACAGGCACATAGCTCAGTTGGTTAGAGCACCACCTTGACATGGTGGGGGTCGTTGGTTCGAGTCCAATTGTGCCTACCAAATCAGAAGAGGGCGATCCGCAAGGATCGCCCTTTTTGTTTTGCGCAGGAAAAGACGCCCCGGTGCGGCCTCAGCGCTTGCTGCTGTGGCGTCGCACCAGTGCACCGTCATCGCACGTATGGGCAAGCGGCAGCAACCAGTCCAGCATCTGCTGGCGTTCATCGGGCTGCAAAGGGCAGTCTGGGCCGTCGAACTGAGCGCCCAGGGCCTTCAGCGCATATTCGACCACTGTATTGTTGACGACGGTTTGTGACGTCTCGATGTGGCGGTGGATCGATGCCATCAGCGCTTCGTGATCGTCTGTCGGTTCCAGGCTCAGCGACCGGGCAAGATACCTGGGCAGCCCTCGCTTGTGGCCTGCCATCATGGCGACTGCGCGGTACAGGTTGACGACATCTTCCTTGTCGATGTGTCCTGCCGAGCGGCCTGCATAGTAGCGCTCGAGTCGGTTGATGGCGTGCGGCAGGTCCGCCTGCCAGCTGCCTTGTTCTACCAGTGCTCGTTCGCGCACATCCCCGATCGTCAGCAGATAATCCAGATAGCCTGCGAAGTTGCGAGCCTCCCTGGCGTAGCGCAATCGGCGCCAGCGTGAGCCGAATTCGCGCTCCCAGGTCCAGCGCCTGACCTCGGGCAGCAGTTCCTGGTCGAGCCAGTCCAGGGTGTCCTGGCAGGGCCACCAGCCTCTGGACGAGGGTTCGCGTTCGCTGAGGTCGTGGGGCGTCCACAGCAGGTCCAGCCAATCGCTGGAAAACGCGTCGGTCGACGTATGGGTGGTGATCAGCGCGTGGTATCCGCTGTCGTGGCGGTCGGTTGCCTGTGCGTGGCAGGGCTTGAGCATGCTCGGGTGGGCGTCGAACATGTGCCAGGGGCTTGTGCCTGCGGCGTAGTCGTGCGCCTCGCAGAAGCGGGCGATGTAGCGCCAGGCGTGCTTGCGCAGCGAGCCGATCTTCACCCGGTGCGAGCCCCCGTGGGCGATAAACGCAAATCCGCTGGCGGACAGGCTGCGTTCCAGTGCCTGCAAGGTGTCGCGCATCACCACCGTGAGCGCGTCGGCGACATCGGCGAGTGCCTGGACCACGGGTTCTTCGAGTATCAGGCGGCTGTTGGGCAGGTCGATCAGGTAACGGTCCTTGTCGCCTGGCATCAGCCCGACGATGAACGGGCGCGACTGGCTGTCCAGTGGCGCGCCGCTGGCAAACAGAAAGCGCTCGAGCAGCCATTCGTGGCTGACGGTGATGGTCACGCCGCGCAGGTCGTGCTGGTGGAAGTCGAAGGCGGCGGTGGCGCGGGACGAGGTCAGGTCCGGCAGGAACACGCTCAGCGAAAACCAGGGGCCGCGGTAGTACCAGTGGCGGCCGTGATGGCCGATGCGGGTGAAGGCATCGGGGCTGCAGGCGCTATCGGGCGCATGCCTGGCGGCGGCCAGGTGGTCGCTCAGCCTGCCGGGGCGTTCGACGAATGCCCTGGCTTTGCGTGCCACGTAGGGGCGCGGGTCGAAGATGGATTTGGCAACCAGCTCTGAGAACCCCACGCGTTCCATCCACAGGTTGCCGAACGTCTCGATATGCGCGCCTGGGAAGAACTTCGACAGCACGTCGGGGTGATGCTGCAGTTTCTGCGTCAGCTCATGGGCGGTCCACAGCCGCCCTTCGATGCCTGCCGCTTTCAGGCGCTGTTTCTCATTGATCCAGCGACTGGCCAGCGTGCCGATCTCGCGCTGCGCCAGGATCAGGGTGAACGAGCGCGTGAGCGAAGGCCAGGGGCCATTCAGGAAGGCATCGATGGCGCCCGTCAGCTCGCTGCTGGTGAAGTCCTTCCAGGCCTTGCATTCGAAGACGTTGAGTCGGTCGGGGCTTTCTTCGTCATGGGCGAACAGGTCGATGCCGCCTTGCCGGGTGCCGCTTTTCCCGAGACGGTGGCAGCCGCCAAGCGGTTGTTCCTTGCTCAGCAGCCACCAGCACAGCTGTTCGAAGGATTCCGCCGGCATCGCGAAATCAAGCACGAAGGTCGTACGCGGGTAGATGCGCGTGTCGGGGCTGATGCTGGCTTCGGGCTGCAGGTGCGTGGGCCACTCTTGCGGCAGTTCGGGCGTGCTGGCAGGGGTGGCTGTGGCGTTTGAAGGTTCCAACCTGAGGTCCTTGTGTCGCTGTCTGTCCATTGTGGCGCGGCGACATCTTCGGCCAGGTCGAGGGCCACAGGCAACAGACAAAGCCTGCGACAGAAGTGCCATGAGGGGATGTTCCCGGCCATGCTAGAATCCGCCCCTTCGAATCTGGAGGTACAGGCGTGCGCAAACTGGCGGTGGTAATGGCGGTGTTGGCCCTGGCGGGTTGTAACAACGAGGTCGAAGGCGTGCACAAGCAGGTGGCCGAGCACCTGAACAACCCCAAGACGGCCAAGTTCGCCAACGTGCGTTTCGACACTCAGGGCTCTATCTGCGGCCAGGTGCGCGGCAAGGACGACGCCGGGCAGTACCAGGCCTATCGCAGCTACGTGGCGATCAAGCATGACGGCCAGTACGAAATCCTCATCGACGAAACCGGCAACAACCTGCGCATCCGCGAGATCTGCGGCGGTGCCGACCTGCAGCGCCGCGCCGAGGCGCTGGCCGACCAGCCGGCGCCGGAGGGCTGGGACGTCGAGGTGATTCAGGGGCCGAACATGGGCGCCCTGACCGACATGACTGCCCGTTTGATCGAGAAGGGCATTCCGTCCTGGGTCGAGTACCGCGATGGCAAGCCGGTGGTGCTGATGGGCCCGTTCCCGGCCAAGGCCGAGGCTGATGCGCGCAAGGCCGAGGTAATGGCCAAGCTGGGCACCGACTCGATCGTCATCCAGCACGGCGTCAAGCGCTGATCGCGACGGCCATATAAATCCCTGTAGGAGCGGGCTTGTCCCGCGATGGCGTCAGAACAGACGGAGTTGCTTCCCGGCCAGCCCGTGCAGCAGCAGCTATGCTGTCTACTGTGGGGGTTGAATGGGGGAGCGCCTCATGGCGACGCTGGAGCGGGCCATTGCGATGGCCATCAAGGCACATGAAGGGCAGTTCGACAAAGGCGGTGCGGCGTACATCCTTCACCCGTTGCGGGTGATGGAACGGGTGATCACCCCGGAGCAACGCATCGTCGCGGTACTGCACGACGTGCTGGAAGACACCCCGCTGACCCTGTCCGACCTCGCCCGTGAAGGTTTCCCGCTGAAGATCCTCGCCGCGCTGCTGGCGCTTAGCCGTCGCGAAGGCGAGAGCTACGAGGCCTTCGTCATCCGCCTGGGCGTCGACCCCCTGGCGCGCCAGGTCAAGCTGGCCGACCTGGCCGACAACAGCGATCTCTCGCGCATCCCTTGCCCAGGCCCGGCGGACCTGGCCCGGCTGTGCCGTTACCAGCAGGCCAGCGTCTACCTGCAGACGCTGGCCTGAGGGGCCTCAGCCGCAGGCCTTGAGGTTGACCGGCCCGACGAACTCATTGCCGCGCCCCATCACGCACGCCACCTGCTGGTTGCGCTGCAGCTCCCAGGCCTGCGGCGGGTAGGTCTTGTTCCAGGCCTCGAACAGCTGGCGGTCCTGCCTGGACAGCCTCAGGTCGTACTGCTTGCTCATATAGAAGTAGGTGCGCGCGATCATCCCACGGATCGACGGGCGCGGCATGACCTTCTTGGCCTTGAAGTCGACCTGGGTCAGGCAGCTGCCGTACTGGCCATGCTGCTCGGGCAGCCAGCCGAAGCTGAAGTTGCTGCGGTCGCCGTTGACCTCGCCGATGCTCGGCACCAGGTTGTGCAGGTCGGCCTCGGCGCGCTGGTAGACCTTGTCGTGGCGCGTGCAGTTCTTGCGCCCGCCGTCCTGCCAGCACTGGCGCTGGTGGCCGATCTGCCAGGCCGGGACGATGTGCTCCCATTCGATGCGCGAGGCGCGGTTGAGGTTCTTGCGTGGCGCGTAGCCGCAGGAGGCCAGGTCGACCTTGTTGCCCTTGTACTTGCAGCCGCAATAAAACTCCGTGGACTGCGGCGCGTACAGCTTCCAGGCGACCTTCTTGGCCTCCTGGAAGGTGCGTGGGGCGTCGGCGTGGGCGAGGGGGGTAAGCAGCAGCAGGCAGGCGGCGAAAAGCGAAACTCTCATGCGCGGTCAGTCTTCCTTCGGCACGGTCCAGAAAATCTGCACGCCGCCATCGTCGCGGTGGGCGAGGGTGACGTTGTCGTTCTCGGCGATTTCCTCGAGCAGGGTTGCCCAGTCGTCGGGCGACTCGTGCTCCAGGCGGAAGATCAGGGCGGCGCGGCTGCGCTGGGCGGTGGGACTGTTGATGATCTTCTGGATGCGCTGACCCAGTAGTTCATAAGGGCTTGGCGACGCGGAGGCGGGTTTGGCCACGGGGCTGTTCCTTGTTTTGCTGTATGTGCATACAGTATTTCACTGTAAGCCGTTTCGCAACAGCAGGTAGGATGAAAGCCGTATAAGACCGTGGTAGAGGGATTGGTTCCTTGAATATTGGCCCTTTCGCGGGTAAACCCGCTCCCACAGGTCCAGCACAAATCCTGTGGGAGCGGGTTTACCCGCGAAGAGGCCGGTGCAGAAAACACACCGGCTAGTTTCAAGCGCCGATCAGTATTCCCAGAAGATCCGCTGCAGCTCCTTGCTGTCCTGGGTCTTGGTCATCGCGACCATGGCCAGGATCCGCGCCTTCTGCGGGTTCAGGTCGTGGGCCACGACCCAGTCGTTCTTGTCGTCAGGCTGTTCGGCGTTGCGCAGCACGAAGCCGCCCTGGTTGACGTGGGACGAACGGATGATCTGCACGCCTTCCTTGCGCAGTTCCTGCAGCGCCGGTACTACGCGCGACGACACCGAACCGTTGCCGGTGCCGGCGTGGATGATCGCCTTGGCGCCACCCTGGGCCAGCGCCTTGTAGGCGGTGTCGGTCACGTTGCCGTAGCCGTAGGCGATGTCCACGGCCGGCAGCTTGCTGATGGTCTTGATGTCGAACTCGGAGTTGACCGTGTGGCGCTTGGCTGGCAGGCGGAAGAAGTACGACTTGCCTTCCACGACCATGCCCAGCGGGCCCCACTGGCTCTTGAAGGCTTCGGTCTTGATGTTGACTGCCTTGCTCACGTCGCGACCGGACTGGATCTCGTCGTTCATGGTCACCAGCACGCCCTTGCCGCGGGCGTCCTTGCTGCTGGCCACGGCCACGGCGTTGTACAGGTTGAGCATGCCGTCGGCGGACATCGCGGTGCCCGGACGCATCGAGCCGACCACGATGATCGGCTTGTCGGTCTTCTCTACCAGGTTGAGGAAGTAGGCGGTCTCTTCCAGGGTGTCGGTGCCGTGGGTGATGACGATGCCATCGACGTCCTTGCTGTCGGCCAGTTCGGCGACGCGCTTGCCCAGCTTGAGCAGGTCGTCGTTGCCGATGCTTTCCGAGGCGACCTGCATCACCTGCTCGCCGCGCACGTTGGCCAGGTCCTTCAGCTCTGGCACGCCGGCGATCAGCTTGTCGATGCCTACCTTGGCCGCCTGGTAGGTGGCGCTGTTGGCCGCGCTGGCGCCAGCGCCGGCGATGGTGCCGCCGGTGGCGAGGATCACCACGTTGGCGAGTTTCTGTTGTTGCGCGGCTTCCTTGGCGGAAACGGTGGTCGGCAGTACCAGCAGCAGCGCCAGGGCGCTCGGTGCGAAGGTCTTGATAGCGGTTTTCATCATTTCTGCTTCTCTCTTCCTGGAGGAGATGTGCGTTATGTCGCACTGGGGTAAAGGCAGATATCGTACCAGCAACTACCGTTCGTCGTATTTCATCTTGAAACCCCTGTTTTGACTGGGGGTACTCGACGCGACCAGAGGGTCAGAGACGGTGCGCGTGTTCGGATCACCGAATTTTTGCAGGAAAGGTGTTCGGTTTTTCGGATGAATTGCGGATAATCCGACGCGCGTAGCTGTGGCTGCCTACGCAATGGATTTGACAAAACCGACGCCTGTTTCCATAGTTGCTTACCGCAAACGTTTGCGATCCGATAAAAACCACAAGATTCGGAGTCATTTCCATGAAACTGCCGTTCCCCGGCCGTCCGCTGGCCCTCGCCGTTTTCTCCTCGCTGGTCTTCTCCCTGTCCACTGCCCACGCCGAGGAAGCGCCCAAGGTCGCCCTGGTGATGAAGTCCCTTGCCAATGAGTTCTTCCGCACCATGGAAGACGGCGC
The DNA here is from genome assembly GCF_016861355.2 of Pseudomonas sp. RtIB026. Lineage (NCBI taxonomy): Bacteria > Pseudomonadati > Pseudomonadota > Gammaproteobacteria > Pseudomonadales > Pseudomonadaceae > Pseudomonas > Pseudomonas sp. RtIB026. The sequence continues at coordinate 2,913,318 of NZ_AP023348.2, forward strand.
CAAGGCCTACCAGAAAGACCACCCCAACGATTTCACCCTGGTGGCCAACGGCATCAAGGACGAGACCGACACCGGCAACCAGATCCGCATCGTCGAGCAGATGATCGCCACCGGCGCCAAGGCCCTGGTCATCGCCCCGGCCGACTCCAAGGCGCTGGTGCCGGTGATCAAGAAGGCCATGGACGCCGGCATCACCGTGATCAACATCGACAACCGCCTCGACCCCGCCGTGCTCAAGAGCAAGAACATCAGCGTGCCGTTCGTGGGCCCGGACAACCGCAAGGGCGCGCGTGAGGTCGGTGACTACCTGGCCAAGAAGCTCAAGGCCGGTGACCAGGTCGGCATCATCGAAGGCGTGCCGACCACCACCAACGCACAGCAGCGCACCGCCGGTTTCAAGGACGCCATGCAAGCCGCGCAGATGAAGATCGTCTCGGTGCAATCGGGCAACTGGGAGATCGACAAGGGCAACGCCGTGGCCGCCTCGATGCTCAACGAATACCCCGACCTGAAGGCGCTGCTGGCCGGCAACGACAGCATGGCCCTGGGCGCCGTCTCGGCCGTGCGCGCCGCCGGCAAGACCGGCCAGGTGCAGGTGGTCGGCTACGACAACATCAACGCCATCAAGCCGATGCTCAAGGATGGCCGCGTGCTCGCGACCCTCGACCAGGCGGCCAGCCAGCAGGCGGTGTTCGGCATCCAGGCGGCGCTGAAGATGCTCAAGGGCGAGCAGCCGGGCGTGGATGCCGACAATGTCATCCAGACGCCGGTCGAGCTGATTACCCAGTGATGTTGCGATCCCTGTAGGAGCGGGCTTGCCCCGCGATCACCGGCGTAGCCGGTGCCATGCACCGCGTCGACTGCTTCGCGGGGCAAGCCCGCTCCTACAGGGGTGTTGTGCCAACCTAGGAGAGAATGGCCATGTCAGTACCGGCCAATGAAACCGTGCTAGCCGTCAGCGGCCTGGGCAAGACCTACGCCCAGCCCGTGCTCGGCGACGTCACCCTCGAGCTGCGCGGCGGCGAGGTGCTGGCCCTGACCGGCGAGAACGGCGCGGGCAAGTCGACCCTGTCCAAGCTGATCAGCGGCCTGGAGATCCCCACCACCGGGCAGATGGTCTATCGCGGCCAGCCCTACAGCCCCGGCAACCGCGCCGAGGCCGAGCGCCTCGGCGTGCGCATGGTGATGCAGGAGCTCAACCTGCTGCCTACCCTGACCGTGGCCGAGAACCTGTTCCTCGACAACCTGCCCAGCCGCCTCGGCTGGGTCAACCAGAAGCGCCTGCGCCAGCTGGCCAGCGCGGCCATGGCCCAGGTCGGCCTGGACGCCATCGACCCGGACACCCCCGTGGGTGAGCTCGGCATCGGCCACCAGCAGATGGTCGAAATCGCCCGCAACCTGATCGGCGACTGCCATGTGCTGATCTTCGACGAGCCCACGGCCATGCTCACCGCTCGCGAGGTGGAGCTGCTGTTCACCCAGATCGAGCGCCTGCGCCAGCGCGGCGTGGCCATCGTCTATATTTCCCATCGTCTCGAAGAACTGCAGCGCGTGGCCCAGCGCATCGCCGTGCTGCGCGACGGCAAGCTGGTGTGCGCCGAGCCGATCCAGCGCTACAACAGCGAGCAACTGGTCAACCTGATGGTCGGCCGCGAGCTGGGCGAGCATATCGACCTCGGCCAGCGCAGCATCGGCGCGCCGCTGCTCAGGGTCGACAAGCTCAGCCGCGGCGACAAGGTGCGCGAGGTGTCGTTCGAGGTCAGGGCAGGGGAGATCTTCGGTATCTCCGGCCTGATCGGCGCCGGGCGCACCGAGCTGCTGCGCCTGATCTACGGCGCCGACCGCGCCGACAGCGGCCAGGTCGCCCTCGGCCAGCCGCCGCGGCCGCTGAACATCGATTCGCCCAAGGCCGCGGTCAAGGCCGGCATCGCCCTGATCACCGAGGACCGCAAGGGCGAAGGCCTGCTGTTGAGCCAGTCGATCAGCGCCAACATTGCCCTGGGCAACCTCGGCGCCGTGTCCCGCGCCGGCGTGCTCGACCGCGACGCCGAGCGCGAACTGGCCGAGCGCCAGATCGGCGCCATGCGCATCCGCAGTGCCAGCCCCGCCCAGGCCGTGGGCGAGTTGTCCGGCGGCAACCAGCAGAAGGTGGTGATCGGCCGCTGGCTGGAGCGCGACTGCCAGGTGCTGCTGTTCGACGAGCCCACCCGCGGCATCGACGTCGGCGCCAAGTTCGACATCTATGGCCTGCTCGCCGAGCAGGCGCGTCAGGGCAAGGCCATCGTCGTGGTGTCCAGCGACCTGCGCGAGCTGATGCTGATCTGCGACCGCATCGCCGTGCTCAGCGCCGGACGCCTGATCGACACCTTCGACCGCGATCATTGGACCCAGGACCAACTGCTTGCCGCCGCCTTCGCCGGCTACCAGAAACGTGATGCCCTGCTGCACGACGCAGCCCCCAGGATGGACGCATGAAAACCACAACAAACATTTCGGGCAGCGCGCCCGTGCGCCGCAGCGGCACCTATTTTGGCCTGGGTACCTACCTGGGCCTGGCCGGCGCCTTGCTGGCGATGATCGTGCTGTTCTCGATGCTGAGCAGCCACTTCCTGTCCTACGCCACCTTCAGCACCCTGGCCAACCAGATCCCCGACCTGATGGTGCTGGCGGTGGGCATGACCTTCATCCTGATCATCGGCGGTATCGACCTGTCGGTGGGCTCGGTGCTGGCCCTGGCCGCCTCGACGGTCAGTGTGGCGATCCTTGGCTGGGGCTGGAGCGTGCTGCCCGCCGCGCTGCTGGGCATGGCCGTGGCGGCGCTGGCCGGCACCGTCACCGGCAGCATCACCGTGGCCTGGCGCATCCCCTCGTTCATCGTCTCGCTGGGCGTGCTGGAGATGGCCCGTGGCCTGGCCTACCAGTTCACCGACTCGCGCACCGCCTATATCGGCGACGCCTTCGCCTGGTTCTCCAACCCCGTCGCCTTCGGCATTTCGCCGGCGTTCATCATCGCCTTGCTGGTGATCGTCGCCGCCCAGCTGGTGCTGACCCGCACCGTGTTCGGCCGCTACCTGATCGGCATCGGCACCAACGAAGAGGCCGTGCGCCTGGCCGGCATCGACCCGCGCCCTTACAAGATCCTGGTGTTCGCCCTGATGGGCGTGCTCGCCGGCCTCGCCGCGCTGTTCCAGATCTCCCGTCTGGAAGCCGCCGACCCCAACGCCGGCTCCGGCCTCGAGCTGCAGGTGATCGCCGCTGTGGTGATCGGCGGCACCAGCCTGATGGGCGGGCGCGGCTCGGTCATCAGCACCTTCTTCGGCGTGCTGATCATCTCGGTGCTGGCCGCAGGCCTGGCCCAGATCGGCGCTTCGGAGCCGACCAAACGCATCATCACCGGGGCGGTGATCGTCATCGCCGTGGTACTCGACACTTACCGCAGCCGGCGCGCGAACCGGCGGAACTGAAACCATGGCAACCATCAAAGACGTCGCGGCACTGGCGGGTATTTCCTACACCACCGTGTCCCATGTACTGAACAAGACTCGCCCGGTCAGCGAGCACGTGCGGGTGAAGGTCGAGGCGGCGATCGCCGAGCTCGACTACGTGCCCAGCGCCGTGGCGCGCTCGCTCAAGGCGCGCAGCACCGCCACCATCGGCCTGTTGGTGCCCAACAGCGTCAACCCGTACTTCGCCGAGTTGGCCCGGGGTATCGAGGATGCCTGCGAGCGCAACGGCTACTGCGTGATCCTGTGCAACTCCGACGACAACCCGCAGAAGCAGCGCAGCTACCTGCGCGTACTGCTGGAAAAACGCATCGACGGGCTGATCGTCGCCTCGGTGGGCGAGGACCAGGACCTGCTCGACAGCCTCGGCGGCGTGCGCACGCCGATGGTCATCGTCGACCGCGCCCTGGACGGCGTCGAGGCCGACCTGGTGCGCATCGACCACGAGCAGGGCGCCTACCTGGCCACCCGCCACCTGCTGGAGCTGGGCCATCGCGAGATCGCCACCATCGGCGGCCCGGTGGACACCGGTGTCAGCCAACTGCGCCTGGCCGGTTTCCGCCGGGCGATGGCCGAGGCCGATGTGCGCATCGCCCCAGGCCATGTGCTGCACAGCGACTTCACCAGCCCCGGCGGGCATGCCGCCGCGGCGCGCCTGCTCGATGGCGAGCGGCCCACGGCGATCTTCGCCGGCAACGACATGATCGGCTTCGGCGTGTTGCGCGCCGCCGCCGAACGCAATATCGACGTGCCCGGCGAGCTGTCGGTGATCGGCTTCGACGACATCGAGCTGAGCCGCTACGTGTACCCGTCGCTGACCACCGTCGGCCAGTCGATCCGCGAGCTGGGCGAGAGCGCCGCCGGCCTGCTGCTGTCGCGCATCGTCACGCCGCGGCGCGACGGCGCCGCCGAGCAGCGCATCGTCGCCCCGCGCATCGTCTTGCGTGAATCCACCGGGCCGCGCCCGGACCTGTTCAACGATTACCGTTAAGGAATACCCATGAATGCCAAGGTGGTTGTGGTCGGCAGCCTGAACATGGACCTGGTGGCCCGCGCCCAGCGCCTGCCCCGGGGCGGCGAGACCCTGGCCGGCGAAAGTTTCTTCACCGTGCCTGGCGGCAAGGGTGCCAACCAGGCCGTGGCCGCGGCGCGTCTGGGGGCCAGCGTGGCGATGGTCGGTAACGTCGGTGACGATGCCTATGGCCAGCAGCTGCGTCGAGCCCTGGAAGTGGAGGGCATCGACTGCCAGGGCGTTGGTGTGTGCAGTGGCGTCTCCAGTGGCGTGGCGCTGATCGTGGTGGATGCCGCCAGCCAGAACGCCATTGTCATCATCCCGGGCGGCAATGGCCTGCTCGGGCCTGAGTCGGTGCGCCGGTTCGACAGCCTGCTGCAGCAGGCCGAGGTGATCATCTGCCAGTTGGAGGTGCCGACGGCCACCGTGGCCTGGACCCTGGCCCGTGGCCGCGAGCTGGGCAAGAAGGTGATCCTCAACCCGGCGCCGGCCAGCGGGCCGCTGCCGGTGGAATGGTTTGCCCACATCGATTACCTGATCCCCAACGAGAGCGAGGCCGAGGCCCTGGCTGGCCTGCCGGTCAACGATCTGGACAGCGCGCGCCGGGCTGGCCGGCGCCTGCGCAGGATGGGCGCGGGCAAGGTGATCGTCACCCTCGGTGCCCAGGGCGCGCTGCTGGTCGATGATGGCGAGGGCCGCCACTTTCCGGCGCCGGAGGTCGAAGCGGTGGACACCACGGCGGCCGGCGACACCTTTGTCGGCGGGTTCGCCGCGGGCCTGGCCCGGGGGCTGCCGGAAGAGCAGGCGATCATCGTCGGCCAACGCGCGGCTGCGTTGTCCGTCACCCGCGCCGGTGCCCAGCCGTCGATTCCGTATCTGCGGGAGCTGACGCCATGAAGAAGACGCCACTGTTGAACATCGCCCTGTCGCGCACCATCGCCGGGCTGGGCCACGGTGACATCCTGGTGATCGGTGACGCTGGTTTGCCGGTGCCGCCGGGCGTGGAACTGATCGACCTGGCGCTGACCCCGGGCATCCCGGATTTCGCCAGTGTGCTGCGCGTGGTGCTGAGCGAGATGCAGGTCGAGCGGCATGTGCTGGCCGAAGAGGTGTTCCAGGCTTTGCCGCCGGGGTTGGCCGAGGTCGAGCAGCTGCATGCCGGCGGCGAGCTGGGCCAGCGCCAGGTGCTCAGCCATGCCGATTTCAAGACCCTGTGTCGCCAGGCTCGAGCCGTGGTGCGTACGGGGGAGTGCAAGCCCTATAGCAATATTGCCCTGGTGGCTGGCGTTACTTTCTAGACCGAATGCGAGGGCTTTGCCCTCGATCGCGGCGCAAGGCCGCTCCTACAGAGGGGCAACCCGATTCGTGTAGGAGCGGCCTTGTGCCGCGAAAGGGCCGCAAAGCGGCCCCTGTTGAATCCATCCCCTAGCAACAAGGAGTGCTGAATGTCCCTCAAATCCCTGCTCCAAGGAGCCGTCCTCATGTCCGCGCTAGCCGCCACCGCCGTCATGGCCGCGCCCCGCGACCTGATCATCGACACTGACCCCGGCGCCGACGACGTGGTGGCCCTGCTGCTGGCCATGGCCTCGCCCGAGGAGCTGAAGATTCGCGCCATCACCACCGTGGCCGGCAACGTGCGCCTGGAAAAGACCTCGCGCAACGCCCGCCTGGCCCGTGAATGGGCCGGCCGCGAAGAGATCCCGGTGTACGCCGGGGCAGGGCGGCCGATGGTACGCACGCCGATCTACGCCGCCAACGTCCACGGCGAGGAAGGCCTGACCGGCGTCAAGGTCCACGAACCGAAAAAGCCCCTGGCCAACGGCAACGCCGTGCAGTACCTGATCGACACCCTGGGCAGCGCCGAACCCCACAGCATCACCATCGCCATGCTCGGCCCGCAGACCAACCTGGCCCTGGCGCTGATCCAGAAGCCCGAGATCGTCAACGGCATCAAGGAAGTGGTGGTGATGGGCGGTGCCCACTTCAACGGCGGCAACATCACTCCGGCTGCCGAATTCAACCTGTTCGCCGACCCCCACGCCGCCGAGGTGGTGCTGGCCAGCGGCGTCAAGCTGACCTACCTGCCGCTGGACGTCACCCACAAGGTGCTCACCAGCGACGCCCGCCTCAAGCAGCTGGCGGCAGTGAACAACCACGCCAGCAAGCTGGTGGTGGATATCCTCAACGCCTACATCAAGTTCGACATGGACAACTACGGCATGCCCGGCGGCCCGGTGCATGACGCCAGCGTCATTGCCTACCTGCTCAAGCCTGATCTGTTCGAAGGCCGGCAGGTGCACATGGTGGTCGACAGCCGCGAAGGCCCGACCTTCGGCCAGACCGTCGCCGACTGGTACGGTGTGCTCAAGCAACCCGCCAACGTGACGTGGATCAAGGAGGGCAACGCCCAGGGCTTCTTCGACCTGCTCAGCGCCCGCCTGGCTCGATTGAAATAGCCTCATGCGGCGCGTGGCGCCCGAGCACCTGCTCGATGAAGCTGCGCGCCGCGTCACCGCCGCGGTCGCGCACCAGCAGGTCGACGGCGATCAGCATCAGTTCTTCAGGCGTGCTCGGGCTGTAGGCGCTCTGGCCCTCGTCCCACTTGACCTTGATATCGGCGTCGATGCTGTGGCTGCTCATGGGGCGGTTCTCGCTGGGGCCTGGGTGATAGGTCGAATACCGCGTCCTGGCGTTCGAAGGGGAGGCGTTGCGCGCTCCGCTTACTTGCAGTAAATCATGCCTTTGCGTGACGGGACCTGCGACTTAAGCATAAGGGGCGCGGTTGGCCGAACCGGCGGTTCGGTGCAAAATCCGGTCACGATTGCCTTTCGCGTCAAGTGGCCGAGTCAGGCAGAATCGTACGGTTGTGCAACAAATGCCTGGAGGAATTGTCGCATCAGGCAGTTCCCGGATTTATTTAGGAGGATTCATGTTCCGTACCCGCGCTTCCCTGGCGACCTTGCTGGTGGCTTCCGTTCTGGCAGGTTGCAGCACTGGTGGCTCCACGGGCGGCAGCAGTGCCCAGGCCACCCCGGCCGGCAATGACGGCCGCTGCGAAGCCAGTGGCGCCGACTTCACCATCGGCAAGCTGGCCTCGCCAGAGCTGCTGGAGCAGGCGCGCAAGGCCAGTGGCTCGCAGATGGCGCGCATCCTCAAGCCCCACGACATGATCACCCTGGAATACCGTTCCGAGCGGCTGAACCTGAATGTCGACGACAAGGGTGTGGTTACCCGGGTCAACTGCGGTTGATCCCCCGGCGCTGCCGCCCCCTGTAGGAGCGGCCTTGCGCCGCGAAAGGGCCGCAAAGCGGCCCCAGGTTCTTCGCCACAACACAGATCGCCGGGGCCGCGTTGCGGCCCTTTCGCGGCACGAGGCCGCTCCTACAAAGGTGCTGCGTGATTCTGGCAGCCAATAAAAAACCCGCCACAAGTGGCGGGTTTTTTTGCAGCTATCCGAAAATTACTCCGGACGAACCTGCGCGGCCTGCATGCCCTTCTGGCCTTTTTCGGCTACGAAGGAAACAGTTTGGCCTTCTTTCAGGCTTTTGAAACCGTCGGTTTCGATGGCCTTGAAGTGTACGAACAGGTCGTCGCCGCCGCCTTGAGGAGTGATGAAGCCGAAGCCTTTCTCATCGTTGAACCACTTGACGGTGCCGGTTTGGCGATTGGACATGGGGTGAATCTCCAGAAACATGATTTTTTATCGGGGTGCAATGTCGCCGTAGCTTCAGTAGCACCGACGACACTATAGTCCATTTCTGCGTATCTAGCGCCTTTTACCTTCGCAGGATGTTGATCCAGCGCAAAAGATGCGTGCAATGGCCAGTCAACCCTGCCTATTTTGCGGTGCAGGTGGCCCGTACTGCCTGCTGGGCCTTCTGCATCAGATTGGCGTCAACGCCATCCTCCGCGGTGGTGAGGTCATTGATTTCCTTGTCGGTGAATTTCTCCTTGATCACTTTGGCGCCACATTCGCAGTGCTTCTTCGCCGTCGCCGCGTCCACGCCCTGGCCGCTCGCCACCTGTTGGCATTGAGCCATGTAGGGCGCCTCCTTGCCGGCGGGGAAATTGCCTGCGTTGGCGGCCAGCGGCAGCAGCAGGGCGCTTGCGGCGCAGGCAGCCAGAAGGGACTGAAGTCGCATAACCGAACACTCCTTGGGTAAAGGTCTCATCAAGAGTAGGTTGCTTCAGAAGGTCTGATAGGAAATTTTCTGCACAAGTTCACCCCGGCGGCGTAATTTCCAAATATTTCTGCGACCGGGTGCAACCCGCGTGCTAGCATGCTCGGCTTGCGGCTCGCCACTGGCGGCCTGCAACTTTTACCTTCCAGTCACTCTGGTTCGTCCCTGGCAGGCCGAAAGGTCTCTGCCACTGTGAGGCAGGCTTTCCCGCGGGAAAGGCAGGGCGGATCTTGTACTGGCTCATCCCAACCCACGTGACCTTTGGTAGGGGTCACCACTAGGAGAGGAGGCGCCATGCCCATTATTACTCTTCCCGATGGCAGTCAACGCACGTTCGACCAGCCGGTATCCGTAGCCGAAGTCGCCGCCTCGATTGGTGCGGGCCTGGCCAAGGCCACCCTGGCCGGCAAGGTCGACGGCAAGCTCGTCGATGCCTGCGACAAGATCGACCACGACGCCACCCTGCAGATCATCACCCCTAAAGATGAAGAGGGACTGGAGATCATCCGTCACTCGTGCGCCCACCTGATCGGCCACGCGGTGAAGCAGCTGTACCCGACCGCCCGCATGGTGATCGGCCCAGTGATCGACGAAGGCTTCTATTACGACATCGCCTACGAGCGTCCCTTCACCCCGGACGACCTCGCCGCCATCGAAAAGCGCATGCAGCAGCTGATCGACACGGACTACGACGTCGTCAAGAAGATGACCCCGCGCGCCGAAGTCATCGACGTGTTCACCCAGCGTGGCGAAGACTACAAGCTGCGCCTGGTCGAGGACATGCCGGATGAACAGGCCATGGGCCTGTACTACCACGAAGAATACGTCGACATGTGCCGTGGCCCGCACGTGCCGAACACGCGTTTCCTCAAAGCGTTCAAGCTGACCAAGCTGAGCGGCGCCTACTGGCGCGGCGACGCCAAGAACGAGCAGCTGCAGCGTGTGTACGGCACCGCCTGGGCCGACAAGAAGCAGCTGGCCGCCTACATCCAGCGCATCGAAGAAGCCGAAAAACGCGACCACCGCAAGATCGGCAAGCAGCTCGACCTGTTCCACCTGCAGGAAGAAGCCCCGGGCATGGTGTTCTGGCACGCCAACGGCTGGACCGTGTACCAGGTGCTCGAGCAGTACATGCGCCAGGTTCAGCGTGAAAACGGCTACCAGGAAATCAAGACCCCGCAGGTCGTCGACCGCATCCTCTGGGAGCGTTCCGGCCACTGGTCCAACTACGCCGAGAACATGTTCACCACTTCGTCGGAAAACCGCGACTACGCGGTAAAACCGATGAACTGCCCGTGCCACGTGCAGGTGTTCAACCAGGGCCTCAAATCCTACCGCGACCTGCCGCTGCGCCTGGCCGAGTTCGGTGCCTGCCACCGTAACGAGCCGTCCGGCGCCCTGCACGGCATCATGCGCGTGCGTGGCTTTGTGCAGGACGACGCGCACATCTTCTGCACCGAAGACCAGGTGAAGAAAGAAGCCGCCGACTTCATCAAGCTGACCCTGGACGTATACAAGGACTTCGGCTTCACCGACGTCGCCATGAAGCTCTCGACCCGCCCAGCCAAGCGCGTGGGCTCCGAAGAGCTGTGGGACCGCGCCGAGGGTGCGCTGGCCGACGCCCTGAACGAGTCGGGCCTGGAGTGGGAATACCAGCCGGGCGAGGGCGCGTTCTACGGTCCGAAGATCGAGTTCACCCTGCGCGACTGCCTCGGCCGTAACTGGCAGTGCGGCACCCTGCAGTACGACCCGAACCTGCCTGAGCGCCTGGACGCCAGCTACATCGCCGAAGACAACAGCCGCGTGCGCCCGGTGATGCTGCACCGCGCCATCCTCGGTTCGTTCGAGCGCTTCATCGGCATGCTGATCGAGCACTACGCCGGCGTGTTCCCGGCCTGGCTCGCGCCGACCCAGGCGGTGATCATGAACATCACCGACAAGCAGGCCGATTTCGCCCTCGAGGTGGAAAAAGACCTGAACGGTAGCGGATTCCGTGCCAAGTCGGACTTGAGAAATGAGAAGATCGGCTTTAAAATCCGCGAGCATACGTTGCTGCGGGTCCCTTATCTTTTGGTTATAGGGGATCGCGAAGTCGAAACGCAAACCGTCGCTGTGCGCACCCGCGAAGGCGCAGACCTGGGCTCGATGCCCGTCGCGCAGTTCGCTGAGCTGCTGTCGCAAGCGGTTTCCCGGCGTGGTCGCCAAGAATCGGAGTAATGACTATTAAGCGTGAAATGAGAAACGATAAACGAACTGCACCGAAAGCCCCGATCAACGAGAATATCTCGGCACGCGAGGTTCGGTTAATTGGTGCTGACGGCGAGCAGATTGGCATCGTCTCGATTGATGAAGCGCTGCGTATCGCTGATGAAGCGAAGCTGGATCTGGTGGAAATCTCTGCAGACGCGGTACCGCCCGTCTGCAAGGTGATGGACTACGGCAAGCACCTCTTCGAGAAGAAGAAGCAGGCCAACGAAGCCAAGAAGAACCAGAAGCAGATCCAGATCAAAGAAATCAAGTTTCGTCCAGGGACGGAAGAAGGGGATTACCAGGTAAAACTACGCAACCTGGTACGTTTCCTTAGCGATGGGGACAAGGCCAAGATCTCTCTGAGATTCCGCGGCCGTGAGATGGCCCACCAGGAGCTGGGCATGGAGCTGTTGAAGCGGGTCGAAGCTGACCTCGTGGAATACGGCACCGTTGAGCAGCATCCGAAGATGGAAGGACGCCAGCTTATGATGGTCATCGCCCCCAAAAAGAAGAAGTAATCTCCCGGGCACGGCAGGCCTGATGATTATTGTGTAATTTTTATTCGAATGCGGAGTTCCAACATGCCAAAAATGAAAACCAAGAGCGGTGCTGCGAAGCGCTTCCTGAAGACGGCTTCCGGCTTCAAGCACAAGCACGCTTTCAAGAGCCACATCCTGACCAAAATGTCGACCAAGCGTAAGCGTCAACTGCGCGGTGCCAGCCTGCTGCACCCGTCTGACGTGGCAAAAGTCGAGCGCATGCTGCGCGTTCGTTAATTCTGGTTAAGATAGAGGAAGTTACTCATGGCTCGTGTTAAGCGCGGCGTTATCGCTCGTAAGCGTCACAAAAAAATTCTGAAACTGGCTAAAGGTTACTACGGTGCACGTTCGCGCGTATTCCGTGTTGCCAAGCAAGCGGTCATCAAGGCAGGCCAATACGCCTACCGCGACCGTCGCCAGAAGAAGCGTCAGTTCCGCGCACTGTGGATCGCTCGTATCAACGCCGGTGCCCGCACCAACGGTCTGTCGTACAGCCGTCTGATTGCTGGCCTGAAAAAGGCGTCGATCGAAATCGACCGTAAGGTTCTGGCCGATCTGGCAGTGAACGAAAAAGCGGCGTTTGCTGCGATTGTCGAGAAGGCTAAAGCCGTACTGGCTTAAGTACCCACGACAATCATCCGGCGGCGCCTGCGCCGTCGGGTGTAAAACGTCATCGGATAGGGGAAGAGCCTTCAAAAGCTCTTCCCCTATTTTCGTATCTGGAGTCTGTACATGGAAAACCTGGACGCGCTGGTCGCCCAAGCCCTCGAGGCCGTGGAACGCGCTGAAGACATCACTACCCTGGAACAGATCCGGGTCCAATTCCTCGGCAAGAAAGGCGAGCTGACCCAGGTGATGAAGACCCTGGGCAACCTGCCAGCCGAAGAGCGCCCCAAGGTTGGCGCGCTGATCAACGACGCCAAGGAACGCGTCACCGACGTGCTCAACGCACGCAAGGCCGGTTTTGAAGAGGCCGAGCTCAACGCTCGCCTGGCCGCCGAATGCATCGACGTCACCCTGCCAGGCCGTGGCCAGACCACCGGCGGGCTGCACCCGATCACCCGTACTCTCGAGCGCATCGAGCAGTTCTTCACCCATATCGGCTACGGCATCGCCGAAGGCCCCGAGGTCGAAGACGACTACCACAACTTCGAAGCGCTCAACATCCCCGGCCACCACCCGGCCCGGGCGATGCACGACACCTTCTATTTCAACGCCAACATGCTGCTGCGCACCCACACCTCGCCGGTCCAGGTGCGCACCATGGAAAGCACCCAGCCGCCGATCCGCATCGTCTGCCCAGGCCGTGTGTACCGTTGCGACTCGGATATCACCCACTCGCCGATGTTCCACCAGGTCGAAGGCCTGCTGATCGACCGTGGCATCAACTTCGCCGACCTCAAGGGCACCATCGAAGAGTTCCTGCGGGTGTTCTTCGAGAAAGAACTGGCCGTGCGCTTCCGCCCGTCGTTCTTCCCCTTCACCGAGCCAAGCGCCGAAGTCGACATCCAGTGCGTGATGTGTTCCGGCAACGGCTGCCGCGTCTGCAAGCAGACCGGCTGGCTGGAAGTGATGGGCTGCGGCATGGTCCACCCGAACGTGCTGCGCATGTCCGGCATCGACCCGGAAGAGTTCCAGGGCTTCGCCTTCGGCATGGGCGCCGAGCGCCTGGCCATGCTGCGCTATGGCGTCAACGATTTGCGTCTGTTCTTCGACAACGACCTGCGGTTCTTGGCTCAATTCCGCTAGGCCCAATCGACGCAACTTTCAGGAGAACAGCATGAAATTCAGTGAACAGTGGCTGCGCGGTTGGGTAAACCCGCAAGTCTCCCGTGACGAACTGGTCGCCCGCCTGTCCATGGCCGGCCTCGAAGTCGACAGTGTGACCCCCGCTGCCGGCCAGTTCAGCGGCATCGTGGTGGGCGAGATCCTCACCACCGAACAACACCCGGACGCCGACAAGCTGCGCGTGTGCCAGGTGAGCAACGGCGCAGAGACCTTCCAGGTGGTCTGCGGCGCCCCGAATGCCCGCCCGGGCATCAAGATCCCGTTCGCCATGATCGGCGCCGAACTGCCGGGCGACTTCAAGATCAAGAAGGCCAAGCTGCGCGGCGTCGAGTCGTTCGGCATGCTCTGCTCGGCGGCTGAACTGCAGATCACCGAAGAAAACGACGGCCTGCTGGAACTGGCCGCCGACGCCCCGGTGGGCCAGGACATCCGTCAGTACCTGAACCTGGACGACGCCAGCATCGAGATCGGCCTGACCCCGAACCGCGGCGACTGCCTGTCCCTGGCCGGCCTGGCCCGTGACGTCAGCGCCCTGTACGACGTGCCGGTCACCCGCCCGGTGGTGCCGGCCGTACCGGCCGCCCACGACGAAGTGCGCCCGGTCGAAGTCAGCGCCCCGGCCGCCTGCCCACGCTACCTGGGCCGCGTGATCCGCAACGTCGACCTGAGCAAGCCGACCCCGCTGTGGATGGTCGAGCGCCTGCGCCGCAGCGACGTGCGCAGCATCGACGCCGCCGTCGACATCACCAACTACGTGATGCTCGAACTCGGCCAGCCGATGCACGCCTTCGACCTCGCCGAAATCAACGGCGGCATCCGCGTACGCATGGCCGAGGAAGGCGAGAAGCTCGTCCTGCTGGACGGCCAGGAAGTCGCCCTGCGCGCCGACACCCTGGTGATCGCCGACCACACCCGCGCCCTGGCCATTGCCGGCGTGATGGGTGGCGAGCACAGCGGCGTCAACACCGAGAAGACCCGCGACCTGTTCCTCGAAAGCGCCTTCTTCGAGCCGATCTCCGTCGCCGGCAAGGCCCGTTCCTACGGCCTGCACACCGACGCCTCGCACCGTTACGAGCGCGGCGTGGATTCGCAACTGGCCCGTGAAGCCATGGAGCGCGCCACCGCCCTGATCCTCGAGATCGTCGGCGGCGAAGCAGGCCCCGTAGTCGAGACCGTGAGCGAGCAGCACCTGCCGAACATCGCGCCGATCACCCTGCGCGCCGAACGCATCACCCAGATGCTCGGCATGCAGATGGACGCCGCCCAGGTCGAGCAGCTGCTCAACGCCCTGGAGCTGAAGACCAGCGCCAATGGGGCAGGGGAGTGGACGGTCACCGTTCCAAGCCACCGCTTCGACGTCAGCCTGGAAGTCGACCTGATCGAAGAGCTGGCCCGCCTGTACGGCTACAACAACCTGCCGGTCCGCTACCCACAGGCCCGCCTGGCCCCGCAAGCCCGCCCGGAAACCCGCGGCGAGCTGCCGAACCTGCGCCGTCTGCTGGTCGCCCGCGGCTACCAGGAAGCCATCACCTACAGCTTCATCGACCCGAAACTGTTCGAGCTGTTCACCCCAGGCGTCGAGCCGCTGCTGCTGGCCAACCCCATCTCCAGCGACATGGCCGCCATGCGCGCCTCGCTGTGGCCGGGCCTGGTCAAGGCGATGCAGCACAACCTCAACCGCCAGCAAGACCGCGTGCGCCTGTTCGAAAGCGGCCTGCGCTTCGTCGGCCAGCTCGGTGACCTCAAGCAGCAGCCGATGATCGCCGGCGTCGTCACCGGCAGCCGCCAGCCAGAAGGCTGGGCAAACGGCCGCGACGGCATCGACTTCTTCGACGTCAAAGCCGACGTGGAAGCCCTGCTGGGCTATTCCGGTGCCCTGAGCGACTTCAGCTTCGTCGCCGGCAAGCACCCAGCCCTGCACCCTGGCCAGACCGCCCGCATCGAGCGCGACGGCAAGGAAGTCGGCTACCTCGGCGCCATCCACCCGGAGCTGGCCAAGACCCTCGGCCTCGACCGCCCGGTGTTCGTCTTCGAGCTGGTGCTCGGCGATGTAGTCGAAGGCCGCCTGCCGAAGTTCAGCGAACTGTCCAAGTTCCCGGAAACCCGCCGTGACCTGGCCTTGATCGCAGGTCGTGATGTGGCTTCTAGCTCGGTGCTTGAAGTAATTCGTGACAATGCAGGCGAATGGCTCACAGACCTCAGGCTGTTTGACGTCTACCAGGGTAAAGGCATTGATCCTGATAGAAAAAGCCTGGCCGTCGGCTTGACCTGGCAACATCCATCGCGCACTCTTAACGACGATGAGGTGAATGAAACCCTGCAGACTATCCTCACCTCGCTTGAACAAAGGTTGAACACCACGTTAAGGAAATAACGGCATGGGTGCTCTGACGAAAGCTGAGATGGCCGAAAGGCTGTACGAGGAGCTGGGGCTTAACAAGCGTGAGGCCAAGGAGCTGGTCGAGCTGTTTTTCGAAGAAATTCGGCACGCGCTTGAAGACAACGAGCAGGTGAAGTTGTCCGGTTTCGGCAACTTCGACCTTCGCGACAAACGCCAGCGGCCGGGCCGCAACCCTAAAACAGGGGAAGAGATCCCGATCACCGCGCGCCGCGTCGTCACCTTTCGTCCAGGGCAGAAGCTGAAAGCCCGGGTAGAGGCCTATGCTGGAACCAAGCCATAACGACGAGCTGCCCCCCATCCCGGGCAAACGCTACTTCACCATCGGTGAAGTCAGCGAGCTCTGTGCGGTAAAACCGCACGTGCTGCGCTACTGGGAGCAGGAATTTCCGCAGCTCAACCCGGTGAAGCGCCGTGGCAACCGGCGGTATTATCAGCGCCAGGACGTGCTGATGATCCGCCAGATCCGCGCTTTGCTGTATGACCAGGGCTTTACCATTGGCGGGGCGCGGTTACGGCTCTCCAGTGATGAGGTCAAGGATGAGTCCAGCCAGTACAAGCAGCTGATTCGGCAGATGATTGCGGAGTTGGAGGATGTGTTGGTGGTGTTGAAGAAATGACCTGGTTGGTGACGAGTGGAAATTTTTGAAAAAAAGCTTCCATTATTCAAAAGGTTAGGTTAAATTCTTCAACGTTCTCAGCGGTATCGAGAATGATGTCGGGGCGTAGCGCAGCCCGGTAGCGCACTTGCATGGGGTGCAAGGGGTCGAGTGTTCGAATCACTCCGTCCCGACCAAAAATCCCTAAAAAACCCAGTCATTTAGGTGGCTGGGTTTTTTTATGTTGGGAAAAATTATTATCTGGCCTGCATTTCTCGTTCTGCAGCGCACTGATCCGCGTGCCAACGATCCCACGCTGCCCTCTCGCTCTTGCAAGTTTCTGGGCATACCAGCCTGGGACGGATCAGGTGAATGTCCTCAGGCTCTTTGGCAAACACGTATTGGTGAGCATGTTCTATGATGATCTTCCTGATATGTCGGGCGATATCGGGATCAAGAATTTTCCCACGTGGCCAGCCTTTCTGGCCGATGCAAGTGTGGAGCAAGTGCTTTGGGCTTAATGGAAGGAGAATGTCGCCTTTATTCACACCCCAACCACCTCTAGTGTCATAGTTACGTGGGTCTTGGTAGTTGAGTTTGATTAGAGGATTATCTGAGGTTGGCCAGGAGACACCTGGAGGTGCATGCAGGATCGTCCACCGGTGTTTGGGTAGAATTTGGATTGTCTGCGTTAAAATGCGCTTCATGCTCCAGATCCACATTTGCCGCCCCACGATGGTCTCAACCCTTATGGCTCCTCCGCCCTCCGGCAACGGTTCGATAAATGTCTTGAACAGCGAGGATGAGTCAACAACATCTGTGGCCGGCTGAGGTAACGGTACACCCTGCTGAATTGCATCCTCCATTTCATGAATAGAACGCTTCAGAACGTCATCCATCAATGGTTTCAGCGTTTTATTTTGACGATGGATGAACTCCTTTAGTCGTGCTGGAGTACGGACATCTTGGGCCAATGCGAACCGCACCAAGCGTCTCCAATGCTCTGGTTCTAAGCGTTCCTCCTGCACAACCCTCCGAATTGCTTCGTGGGCAGGGCTCTCGAACTCTCGATCTAGCCAGCACTCAAACTCGTCAGTTTCCGCACCTCCGGCCCAATAGGTGTAAAGGTGCTTTTGGTAGCCAATTCCCTTCAAAGAATGTCTTTTCCAGGTTCTAACATTCTCGTTTGGTACGACTAACCGGTATGCAAGGACACTATTATTATCTGCCCATTGCTTAAGATAGAGCTCAGGTACGTAGTGGTTGTCCTTGCGTAGCTGCTGCATTACAGAGTCCTTCTGATGGAGTTAACTTTTTATTCGCGCCAATTCGGTTTGTACGGGAGCAGCATCGTCCAGCGCAGCAATTCGTATCGCTCCCGATCACAACACGGGTATAGCCATTGCTCATTGCACCTCGCCCACAGCTGGCGGCGATGCCTGCTATCAAAGCTAAACAGCGGCGAATCTGCTAGTTTGACAAGTTAAATTCAGCCTTCAATTGTTTTGAGTCTTTGCTTTAATCGCTCATTGAGCGACATGCCGTGCACGCCCGAGTGAATCTCGCGATGGCAAGACGGGCAGACAGCACCTACGTATCGAGGGTGGTCGAGGCCTCCGTCAGAGAGCCGATTTACATGATGCGGCTCCAGGTATGGGGTTCCATCCTTCTTAATGAAGGGGGCTGGCTTGTCGCAGCTTTCACATAAGCCTTTGGCACGCATGAGGACGTAGTGAGCGACCTTCCGGCTGCGCTGGTAAATTTTGCGATGCGCCGATTGGTCCATTGCATTCGTTACCGGCTTGCAGGCAGCCAGAGCGGCTATCCGAGCAGCAGCTAACGAATCTTCGAGTTCAACCTCCGTCCCCAACTCAGTTTCGATGCTCAGCTCTGGACTGCCCACAGGTACCAATCTGAATACAAGAGCAGTACGGTCCTTACCGTCAACATCCGGTTGGATTCGTTCAAAGACCTCGGCGCAGCAGAACTCACCTATATAGCGATTACCTTTTCCTTTGCCGAGCGATTTGAACAGATGAAGCGCACGACCTGTCTCAGCATGCTCAGCGACAGCTCTGTTGCCACGGTTCAATTTCATAGGCCCACGCTTCCCTTCACCGGTGTAGAGAAACGCACCGTTGTCCCAGCTGTCGGCATAGCCGTATTGCTCGCCACTATCACCTGTAAACAAGAAAATCACTGGGTGGGTGGCGGATGTCGCTATGCCGCTCTGCCGGCTACCCCCGAATGGCCCGTTGATTTCAGTCACGCGATCGTAAATGGCCCCAGGCTCGAACTGCAGGACTGGTTCTAGACCAGTGCTTTGCAGCTCGATAATGGTAAACCCACGCTTTTCTAAATAGCGGTTTGTGAGGTGTCCGCCAGGGAATTGGCCCACTGCGATACCGGTAGCCAAGGAGATTATTTTCTTTGCTGGATACGATGTACCCCCTACAGCAATCGCGTAGCGGTGGGGCAGGTTCGTCTCCCAGCCAAGCCACTCTCGTCTTCCTCTAAAGTCGCGGTCAAATTCCAGCAAAGCCTCGTCAATACGTTCCTTCGATACAGCTTTGATCGCCACGTGTGCTGCCCTTTGTCGCCGATGTTTGTAGGAGAATTCCCCATCGTCGCCAAAGTGATCAAACGGTTCAAGAAAAACTGGCAAAGCGCCACTGCGACCGTAGCGTCCGCGCGAGAGTTCGTATGCGTTTCAGGTTCATATTCGTTGTGGCAGCAGGCGTGCCCAGGGCCTACGGAATCGGATTTTCCCTCTTCTCTGTAGTCCGTTTCCGAAACATACTTCTACCCCCTTACAGCCCGTTGCAGCCGCTGCATCACCCATCTAGTCTCGCCAAGTCGCTGCCAATTCAGCGACCGGTTTTGACAGACCGGGAAGATAGTAACGCGCGTGCATGGCCGTCTATGGTGGCTGTACGTGGGGCACTTCGGTGCGCCGGTTTCCTATTTTCCCGGTCTGTCAACCCGCGTACAGCTGCCACCTTTCTGTTTGACAGCAGAGAACGGTAGCTCCATTTGAAAATAGGAGCGCTACCATGCTGAAAATAGTCCCCGATCCACCCCTGCACGACAAATACACCACCCACACCCTCGAAGACCTCCTGGTCCAGATCTCCGAATACCTCGTCTGCGCCCTGACCGTCAGCCAGCAGACCGTCCTGCTCCACGCTAAACCCCCAGGCCAGGTCCTGACCCTCGCCGCCATGCACGAAATCGACAGCGCCCGCACCTTGGTGGAGGTGGCGCTAAGCCGCGTGCAATCACGGCACTGACCTGGCGAGCCTGGGCTCGCACTTGATGTTCACCGATCAGGCCCCGCGCCGTTCGCGGGGCCGCAGGAGGTATGGTATGGATAAGGAATTGCAAATCCCGCGCATCAAGAAACTCGCCACCACCGGCGTCGGGCATTTCGGCGAAGGCGCGCAGGTGAGTGTGCAAGACCCGCTGTTCCGCGTGGTGGCGGGGCATCCGCTGGACCATGCGGTGGAGCAGGCGACCGTGCTGATGTGTGCGGTGCACAAGATCAGTGATCTGGCGATGGTGGAGACTGATCATCTGCCTACGCTGCTGACGGCGGTGCATTACCTCAGTGGCATGGCCAAGGCGTTGGCCCAGGATGTGAATCATGGGTTGATGGTTGGGCGGGGGGCTGAGTAGGGGGAGGGTATCTGGCTGGGGGCTTGGTTGTCTGGGTGGACGCTATCGCGGGGCAAGCCCGCTCCCACGATCCCGCACCAACAAGTTCACTGCCGCGTTTCGGCTAGCCGTTATGGCGCCAGGTTCACGCCATTACAGCGTCCCTTGGTGGAAAAGTCGTTGATCTGTCGCGCCTTGTTCACCGACATCAGAATCGTGCAGCCGCCAGGATGGGCCACGTCGTCCCAGTAGTTGGTATGGACCATCACGTTGCCTTGCATCTCGGCGGTACTACCGACCACCTCCTTTTGCACGTAGGTGGTATCGCGGTACCAGCCCAACTGCACCCCAGCGCCGCCGGGCAACGGCTCCATGCGCATGGGCGGGCCGAAGAAGTCGATGGCCTGCTTGGCGTCGCGCCCTTGCCATTGGTTGCCCGCCATCAGCTCCGGCAGGGTCGGGATGCAGCCGGCCAGCGTCGGCAGCAACAGGCCAAGGACCAGCAAAGGGCGCGTGCTCATCGTGGGGTGTTCGCCAGCATGTCGTCCAACTCCTGCACCGTTTGGCTGTTGGCCTGGACGCCGATCAACTGGATGAACATGGCCTGGATGGTGGCGACCATCTTCGCCGCCGGCATCTTGCCGATCGACAGCATCTGGTTGCGTGCGCGGTTGTCGGGGGCGCAGACGAAGGCGAAGGTGCGCTGCAGCCAGTAGTCCTTTGGTGCGGCCCAGTCTTTTGCGTTGGTTTTCACATCGCGCACGGCGCCGTCGAAGCGACGTATCGCCCGGGCGCTGTCCAGGCGGATCTGGCGCTGTTTGCATTTGACCTGCACCTCGTAGGCGGCGAGGGTCGGGAAGGCTGGGTCTTCGAACAGCTGCATGACCTGGGCCGATTGCACGCCGCCGGGCTTTTGCAGGATGCCGGCGGCATCGGCGACGTAGACCTCGTTGTGCAGGCGTTCGCCTTTGCCGTAGATGATCCAGTAGTCGCCCGCAGCTTGTTCGGCCAGGGCCGAGGTGCTGCAGGCCAGAGCCAGGATGGCTAGCCATTGGCAGGGGAGTGGAAGTCTGTGACGCATGGAGTCCTTTCCCGATTTATGTAATCCAGAAGGGACTATACGAGCGCTGGGGGAGCTGGGTCGATTAGGGCGCTTGTGCTAATGGCCAAGCGCCTTTATCACTTAGGCGCAGTAATCAAAACCTTTCGCGAACGGCTTACATTGGGACTCGCCTGTTGCTAGAGCGAGTTCGCGGTGGACTCTTACCCTGACCAAATTTATGGAATCTTGATCCCCAGGGAGTTGAGGGTGGGTGTATCCATCCTGCCATTCACGGTCAGTGCACTATCCATTTGGAAAGCCATTAACGCGCCACGAGTAGCCTTGCCCATGACCCCATCAATTGTGCCTTGATAGTACTGGCGAACCATAAGTGCAGTCTGTACGCGCTTGACCAGGTTGCTTTTCTGTTCGTTGGTTGCGCGGGTCTTTGACGTACCCGGGCTAGCCCCGGTAGTAGTGCCGGACGACTGATAAAGGCTATTGCTGCTTGAAGTACTGTGCGAAGTGCTCGGCGCACTGTAGCTTCGTGTGCTGGTTGCGGGCGGGCTGTAGTAGCGAGGCGCGCTATAGCCACCAGACCCGCTGTAATGGGAACTGTGGGAGCTATGGGACCGATGTGAGCTGTGCGAGCGATGTGCCGCATAAATGTTCACTGCATCTGGGGCATTTAGCGTATCGGCAAAGACTGGAGGCTGCAGCTTGTCGTTCGGTTGCCAGTTCGCATCGGCAAGCGGTGTATGGCCCGCCTGTGCCAATGTGGTACCAGCCATCGGCAACAAGGTGATGCCACTGATCAGGATTTTCCAGCGGTCAAGCAATTTCACTGTGCACTCCTTGCATAGGCGCTAAAGGCCTCGGTCGATAGTTGTCGTACGCCGCGGCTCTGCCAGCGGTCAGTGTGGGATTTGAAGAACCCTGAGCAATGTTTGACGGCAGCGCATTGCTGACAGGTATCGATGAACAGGTTTTTCCAGTCGGAGATACTCTGGCGGGCGAATCGTGAGAGGTGGGGTGGGATCAAACACAAGGGCAGGTTGTAGATCGAAACCGGCATCCCACGGTTGAAGAGGAAATAGGCGGTTTGGCTCAATGCCTCTTGATAATCCAGCGGGTCAATCCACAACTCCTCGTAGTGCTTTCTGGCCAGACCAGTACTTTCGATACCCATCAACGCAACGTGCCGTACGAAGGGGAGGTTCCTGAACACGTAATGGGCTAATTCAGGCAAGCGTGGTGTGGTCAGGCGACTGAGTACCACGCGTATCTCAATGATCTGGTTAGCGCGTGCGAGGTTATAGAGTCCTTGCACGGTTTCGCTGAAGGCGCCCGGGGCCTGAACTACATGGTCATGGTCGACTGCGTTGTCGGCATACAGCGGAATGCCCCAGCTCAGCTGGGGGTGGCCTAGGGCCGCGAGGGCTGCAATCCAGCTCGGATCTTTGAACAGCCGTCCATTGCTGAGCACGTGTACGGACTTCTGTGGCAAAACGGTTTTGCACTTGGCCAGAATCTCAAGCAGGCCATCACGATAAAGTGTGGGCTCTCCGCCGCTGATCCCCAGGTTTTCCTCGCCTGCATCCATCAGGTCGATCAGTCGAAGGTTTTCCTCGATATGCCAGCGGTCATCGATATCTTTAGGCGGTTGCGAGCACATCAGGCAGAGGCTGTTGCAACGATCCGTCATGAACAGCAGGTTACTGTCTGACCCGCGTCGATAGAGCACTCTTACCAATGCATTGCCAGGGGTAATGGCAATGACATCGCCAGGTTGAACGACATCCGGATCCTTGGGGGAATGCAGGTGCAGCCTGCCGTTGTCGAAGGGGCTAGTGAGTGCCTCTGGGGTCAGGAAGCCGCCCACTGGCAATGAAATCAGATGTGGATTTCGTTCAAGATCTTCGTTGGGTAACCAGAGCAGCAAATCATTGAATTGCGCGGTACCGGCGCAAACGGCGACTCCTTGCTCAATGAACTCATTCAGGGTGATGACCTTGAGCAGCTTTGGTTCATTCAGGTATTGAATTTCGAAGTGGGTATCTTTGCGCAGCATCGCCCTTAGCCCCTGTAGCCTGGGAAGCGAACATCGCTGTATGAGCGCCTGTTCAACCAGGACAGCAGTACCCTTTGAACGTTGTTATCTCCGTCGCGTAGCAAGGCGAACAAGTGCTTTAACAGCCCCATGTTCTTCTTGCAGAAACTGCTGAACATCCGGTGTCCGATCGGATCACCTTGGCGAGCATAATGCTCGACCGGGTCTGCGCCGCAGTAGGGAACCAGTGCGCAATCCGAACAGCCCGGCAATGCCTCCGCGACGCCACTGGCAAGCAGCGCCTCCATTACGGGTGAGGACAAAAGTTCTGACAAGGGTTGCTGGACTGTGCCCAACCTTAAACCGTCTTCGCCCATCTCCAGCAGCATCCGAGCCTCGTCCGACGGGTAGACGTAACCGTCATAGTTGTAGACCAGCGCCGCTGTACCCGCGCCGGCGGGTGAGCGCAGGTCGACATAGCCGGATGAGAAGGGCGTCAGGATGTTCTTCAGCAGCAAGCTGGTGTAGCTCTCCGACAGGTAGGTCCCTTGCTGGTTGATCTTCAGCAGATAGGCCAGCGCCCTCGTGTAGAAGGTCAGGTACTGCTCAATCGGATAGTCAAGGCGATGTGCACTCTTGGAAGCAAACCCGTAAGGGCTGAGCGGTCGAAGTGAAATGCTGGAAAAGCCCTGCTTTACATACTCGTCGATGATAGCTTCAGGCTGTTCAAGGCTTCGAGAGGTCAACGTTGTCAGCGCGGAGACTGCGTCGTGCCCAAGATGCTCGCGGACCCGTTTGATGCCTTCCACGGTGCGCTCGTAAGAGTCTCGTGAAGGCGTCGGGCGGTTGGCATTGTGCAAGGGCGCCGGTCCATCGAGGGAAGTCGAGAACTGGATGCGGTGTTGTTTTGCGAAGTCGAGTATTTCGTCTGTTAGGTGGTGCAGCGTTGTGGTTATGACGAACTGAATATCCCGTTGCTCGACCAGGTTTCGTGTAGCTACCCATTCGACAATCTGGCGTACACGTTCGAAGGCCAGAAGTGGCTCGCCGCCCTGGAACTCTACCGTCAGCGCGGGAGCGTTCGATTCGAACAAGCGATCAACGGCAGCGAGTGCATCCGCTTCCGATAAGTCATGGCCCGAGCCACCCAGCGGTGCTCGTGAAACTTGGCAGTACTGGCAGGTGTGGTTGCAGCGTAGCGTTACAACGAACAAGTGCAGTGCCGGGCCCTGGAAAAGAAAGTCCTTGCGGCTGCGATATTGCGCCGCCATTTCGGGAAAAGGATCGTGGCGTGTCGGTTCGTAGATGAAATGGCGAGCTAGCAGGTCCTTGTAAAAAGGTGTGCCTGCTTCTATGTCGAAGTAACTGAGGGCCCGCAACTGCGCGTCGTCCACGTGCAGATACTCGCCTGTATCGGAGGTGAGCAAAATGTCGCGGTCATTTGCGGTGTTCAGGCGCATGAAGCGAAAGGGCAGCAGACGGTAGCCGTTAGCGTCGGTGGCAATCAGTGTCACCGCGAAGCTCCGCATCCCGCAAGCGCTGTCCGAGCCAGCACCTCACGCAACCCAGCGGTCTCACGGTTGATGTGATCACGTAGGGCAAAGTCATTTAAATGCTGGAGGATCAGCGAATGTGCCTGCTCCTGAGGCAGCATGACTTTCGTTTTAGCTGGGAACGCAGTGAGGCTGATCTGGTCAGCTTCAATGCCGATCTGAATCGCGACTGTGTCAGCCAAGGCGTAAGCGGTTCGTTGCACCACGCTGAGGGAATAGGCTGCGTTGTCGAGTTTCAGAATGACTGGCCATGTCATTGGAACTGGTCCTTCAAATCCGTTGGGAACGTGTGGATTTTGCCGACTAACGAGGCATAGTGCCATCATATTTTTTTACATTTGTAACGGTGGCTCGCTCTTGATTTGCCGTAAACGATTCTGCTGTAGCATTCATCTGATCAGACCGCACATGCGGCAGTCGTCGCATGGTTCGGATGAAGGAGCAAAACATGTCAAAATCAAGGGTGAACGTGGCTCTTCTGGCCATCGAATGCGAAGCGCAGGAGGCCCAAAAGGCCATTCTTGAGCTTGTGCACACGGACATTACCGAGAACCCGGAACGTCTCCAGCCCATCCCTGCATCGTTGCTGAGTCGCATTGCTGGTCTTCGGGCACGGGCACAAGCGAATCGCAAGCGCACCGTGCTGTTCGAAGGTTGAGAGTACGAGAGTCAGCAGAACACTTCTGCACCCTCGCGCACCCCGGTCCTGCCTGTGCCATCCTCCGTTTCGCTTACACCAAAGGCTACGTTGGTCGCCCTCAGATTGCCCGCTCCAGTAGTTGGGCTTCGGCGATCTGTCCGTTCTCATAACGCAGCAGTACCTGACGCTCCCCTTGATCGAACAGCGACTGCTGCAGTTGCTGGGTGTCCTGCGGGCCTTGGGCCAAGACGCTGGTCAGGCCGTCCAGTTGCGCCGTGAAGCTTTGTTTCAGGGAGGCGTCGAGGCTGAACATGCGTGAGCTGGTCAGTTCCATCTGCGAGTTGTAGATGCTCCGGCTCTGGTTGCCGATTTCCTCTAGCTGGCCGAGGCTTTCGAGAGCCTTGGCCGCCTGGGCGCGATAGCGTTGCAGTGGTTCGGCCAGGTAGCGCAAGGCACAACTGACCACCTGCAGCTGTGCGGTTTGCAGGTAACCGCTGACCCAACCCTCCATCTTCGTCAGGCTGTCCTGCAATGCCTGGCGGGTGCTGTCCACACCGAACAGTTTGTCTGCCTGCACATCCTGGGCGCGCTTCAGTTCTTCGTTCATCTTGCGAGCGAAGTACTGGGCCAGGGAGGTGATCTGGCTATGGTGATTTTCCAGTGTCTGGCGGGCAGTGCTGTCGATGCCTTCTTGCTGATAGTGATCGAGCACGCCTTGGGTGTACTCGAACATCCCGGTCAGCTTTTCCCACTGCTTTTCGTCCAGATCGTGCTGCACGGCATCCAGTTGACGCTTGATGGCATCCAGCTTCTCGTTGATGTCGTGCAGGTGTTTCTGGCCCACCGCCGAGGACACCGCGTTCCACACCGCGCCACTGAGCAGCACGTTCTGCAGGTCTTCAGGCAACGAAAGGCTGGCCTGTTCACTGATCTTGCCGCCGGTACGCACGAAGGCCCGGACGCTGCCGTCGCCGTTGGCGTTCTTGGTCAGTGTCTCGAATGGCAGGCTGCACACCACGTAGTTGCCGCTGGCCAGCTCGCCCATGGCGGCCAGGCCGGGCACATTGGCCAGCAGCGGGTTGAGCGCACTGATCCGGTCAGTTGGCAGTGGGCGGTGGGTACCTGCGGGTGGGCGTTGCACGACGTTGAGCTTGAGCAATGTGCCGCCCTGGCCGTCCTGGATCACCAGGTCGGCCGTGGTCGGGGAGGTGGTGACCACTGGCTGGGCATCGGGGCGTGTGGCCGGGGGCGTGGCGGGTGCTTCCCGACGCAGGCGGATCCAGCCCATCTGGGCAACGAAAGGCACGGTCACGCGGTAGGCTTCAGCCACGCTGCTATGCAGGCCCACGCCGGCCGTGAAGGCAGCGCCAAAGGGGTTCAGGCGCAATCCGGTGGTCGCGGCCATGGTGAACAGTGCCGCGCTGCGCGAGGCGGAGAGGCCGATCATGCTGGCGGCCCCTTTGGGCAGAGCCTCTTCGAGCTTGAACAGCCCGGTCAGTACCTTGGTGCTGGTGGCCCGCTCGAAACGCTCGCTGTCCGGCAGCTCCCGCCAGCCTGCACCGAACAGCGCCAGGGCGATCTGGCGTTCCTTGTCCGCCACGCTGGTTGCGCCGCTGCCGTTAAGCTTCTGGTAAACGTCGTTGACGATCTCGGCGTAGGGCACCGCCGATTTCTTCAACAGGCGACGGGCCAGGTTCATTGCCGAATGCCCGCCGAACTGCTGCAGCTCATGGCCCAGCAGGTCGAGCTGCTGCTCGCTGTAGCCCGCCGGTCGCGAGCTGTGCTTGGCCTGTACCAGTTGTTTCTTGATGTCCGCATCCAGGCCGGCGCGGCCCCGGGAGAAGTCGGTGATGATGTCCACCAGAATGTCCACTTCTTCGGGCGTGGCGCTGATGAGGCTGGTGAACAGGTCGTCGTCGCAATCGATTCCTGAGGTTGCCATCGTGTGTCCTTACCTTTTGAACGGTGTATCGGGTAAAGGGAGCGGGTGCCCCCATGCAAATTTGGGTGGGCTCAAGGCACCAGCCAGGTGCTGGTCGGCCTGACGTCGCGCTGAATGGCGACAGCTTGGCAGTGTTCCAGTATCGGCAGGATGTAGGTGATGACGACGGTGCCTGGACGACCATCAGGTTGGCGACGAGCGGCGTGGCAGAGCGGGCCGGCGTCCTCAGGCTTGCGGTTGGAGCGGATCTCGACAGCGCGTGCCTCGCCGAAGTGATGATTAGCGGCAAGATAATCCAGCGTTTGTTGGAAAGCCGTACGGGGCAGGGTGACCGAGCTGTTATTGGCGCCGGTTACCACCTCTACCTGGTCGTTGTTGACCGACGTGATTCTGAAATGGGTATTGCTGGCGTTGGAGGGCGTTTGCAGCTCCGTGCCCTGCAAGCGGCTGATCAGTGCCCAGAGAGTGTTATCGACCTGGGTAATGTGCTGCATGGCGTTACTCCTTGTTGTTCGCTGGCCGTCTTCCTAGATTAGCGTGGCTTGATGTCCGAATGGCATCATCCTTTGGACTTACCCGTGTAACGATCCAGGGAGACCCTGCAACTGCAATCGGCGTCGATAGCGCAGGCTGTAGCAGATGTCATACATGCGCGCGGAGGGTAGTGAATGATGTCTACGAGCGGCATCCGCACGAATCCTCCGCCTCAGGATGGCCGCCCTGTTCGGCTTTGGCTGGGGTGATCGGTCAGCAAGTGCTGCGTGGCTCAGGTTTGCACAAGGGCAAGGGAGATTGTGGAAATTGGGGCAACAATCAGAGGAATAATTACCCGAGATAGGAATTTTTTGCTTTCCTAGACTAGCGCGATCTACCTTGCCTGGATCGCATTGCCATGACACACGCCACTTCGTCTCCCACGTCCGCTTCGGGGTCGCGACACAGCGCCTTCTCTATCACGCTGCTGGCCATCGCCGCCTTCGTGATCGTCACCACCGAATTTCTGATCATCGGGCTGCTGCCGGCACTCGCTCGGGACCTGGACATTTCCATTTCCGCCGCCGGCCAGTTGGTGACGCTGTTCGCCTTTACCGTGATGCTGTTCGGCCCGCCCCTGACTGCCGCCCTGGCCCATTTCGAGCGCAAGCGGCTGTTCATGGTGATCATGCTGATTTTCGCCGCCTCCAACGCCCTGGCGGCCGTGGCACCGAACATCTGGGTGCTGTGCATTGCCCGGTTCATCCCGGCACTGCTGTTGCCGGTGTTCTGGGGCACGGCCAGTGAAACGGCCAGCCAACTGGTTGGCCCCGATCGGGCCGGTCGCGCCGTCGCCCAGGTCTACCTGGGCATCGCTGCGGCCACGCTGTTCGGTATCCCGCTGGGCACGGTGTTCGCCAACCTGATCGGCTGGCGTGGCGCGTTCTGGGGGCTGTCCGCGCTGTCGCTGCTGATGCTGCTGTTGCTCGCGCTGTACATGCCGACCCTGGCCCGTCCGGAGCGCAGCAGCATCGGCCAGCAGATGCGCATCCTGCGCGATGGCCGCTTCATCGGCAACATCGTGCTCTCGGTGGTGGTGTTTACCGCCATGTTCACCGCCTACACCTACCTGGCTGACATGCTCGAACGCCTGGCCGGTATCGCGCCGGTGGCAGTGGGCTGGTGGCTGATGGGCTTTGGTGCCATCGGCCTGGTTGGCAACTGGCTAGGCGGTCACTTCGTCGACCGCAACCCGCTGGGCGCCACGGCGGTGTTCGTGTTGATCCTGGCCGCAGGCATGTCCATGAGCATTCCCCTGGCCGGTTCGTATGTCGGCCTGGCGGTGGCGCTGACCGTCTGGGGCATCGCCTACACCGCGCTGTATCCGGTGTGCCAGGTACGCGTGATGAAAGCCGCCAGCCACGCCCAGGCCCTTGCCGGCACCCTGAACGTCTCTGCCGCCAACGCCGGCATCGGCCTGGGTGCCATCATCGGGGGCTACAGCATCGAGCAGACCGGCCTGGCCAGCCTCGGCTACATCGCCGCCACGATTGCCCTGGCCGCCGCGGTGATCTGCCTGCTGCTGGTGCAGTTCAAGGAGCGCCGCGCCACCGATGCGGGCCTCGAGCGCGCCGGGACGCTGCGCCGATGACCGCGCCGCACACCCTGCCGGCCCACGGCACGCCGGCGTACCCTGGAATGGACGCTGCGTTGGCTGCTCACCCTGCGTATGCCCGGGTGTTCCGCCCGGGGCAACTGACCTTCGGCCTGATCGCGCCGCTGGAGGCCTATCCCGACAGTGCCGTTCCACCGCTGCGCCAGCACCTGCAGCTGGTACAGCATGCCGAGGCCCTGGGCTTTTCCGCCATCTGGTTGCGCGACGTGCCGTTTCACGACCCGGATTTCGGGGACGTCGCCCAGGTCCATGATCCGATGGTCTATGCCGGCTGGCTGGCGGCGCATACCCAGCGCATCGCCATTGGTACTGCCGGGATCATCCTGGCCTTGCGCAACCCGCTGCTGGTCGCCAAGCAGGCCTGCAGTGTCGACCAGCTGCTGCAAGGGCGTTTCCTGCTGGGCTTGTCCACAGGCGACCGACCCAGCGAGTACCCGGCGTTCGGCGTGGACTACCAGCAGCGTGCCGAGCGCTACCGGGATGCCTACCAGATGCTGCAGAGCGTGGTGAGCCAGGACTACCCGGTGCATTACTCGCACTTCCATGGCACGCTGGACGGCACCCTGGACCTGGTCCCCAAACCGGTTACTGGCAGGTTGCCAACGTTGGCCGTGGGTCGCTGCGGTCAGGAGCTTTCCTGGCTGGCCCAGCACACCGATGGCTGGATCTGGCACCAGAGCGATGCCCAGGCCTTGCCCTGGGTCCTCGAGCAATGGCGCGCCTGCCAGGAGCCGGGGCAGTTCAAGCCGTATGGCTACGGCGCGTTCTTCGATCTGGAGCAGGACCCGGGCGCACCCTTGCGAGCGGGGCGGGGGCTGCGTGGCGGACGGCAGGCCCTGCTCGATCTCTGGCTGCGCCAGCGCGAGCAGGGCGTTTCGCACATCGCCCTGAACCTGCGCATCAGTCGACGCCCTGTACAGGCGGTTCTGGATGAACTCGCCGAGCATGTGCTGCCCCAGTTCGCCTGACGAGGAGGGCAGTTCGGTTTCGACCTGTTGCGCTTGCTGCTACCCTGACCGCCGTCACTACGCTGTCCGCCCTCGCAGGGCGGATGGCGAGCCCCTCGCAATCTACGCATGAAGCGTGTGCGCCCATCGCGGGCGCGGCAGTAAAAGGATTTTCAATGAGGCTTACCGAGCACCTCAAAGGCATCGAAGTTTTCGTCACCACTGCGGACGCCGGCAGCTTCACCGCCGCCGCCGCGCAACTCAACCTTTCGACTTCGGCTGTGAGCAAGGGGGTTGCCCGCCTTGAAGGCCGGCTGGGCACCCGACTGTTCGAGCGCACGACCCGCAGCCTTTCCCTGACCGACACGGGCGAGGCCTTCTATCGTACCTGCGCACGTATCCTGGCCGAGCTGGAGGAGGCCGAGACGGTCCTGGCCGCAGAGCGCCAGGAACCGGCCGGACGCCTGCGCATCGATGTGCCGGTGACCTTCGGCAAGCAACATGTGCTGCCGTTGCTGCTGAACTTCACCGAGCACAATCCACGCTTGCGCCTGCATGCCTCGTTCACCGACCGCTTCGTCGATGTGATAGAGGAGGGGATCGACCTGGCGGTGCGCATTGGCAGTGTCGACCAGCTGTCGAACTTGCTGGCGCACCAGCAGATCGGCCAGGAGCGCCTGATCTTCTGCGGGGCGCCGCAGTACCTGCGCCAGCATCTGAACATCCAGCACGGACATGAACTCGACCAGTTCGACTGCGTGATGTATGGCCGCGCCGATGGCAGTGTCAGCCCCTGGATGTTCAGTGGCCCCGATGGCCAGATCGAACGGCGCACCATGAATGGCAGGATCATCGTCGGCAGCGGCGAGGCCCAGGTGCAGGCGGTGAAGGGCGGCTATGGCATATCGCAGCTGGCGACCTGGATGATCCGCGACGAACTGCAGCGCGGTGATCTGGTGGAAATCATGCCGCACCTCTCGACACCCGGGCTGCCGGTACACCTCATCTGGCCACGCAGCCGGCAACTGCTGCCCAAGGTCGACATCATGCTGCGCTTTCTTTCCCGGCATTTGACGCCCTTGTTCCTCGATCATAATTAATTCAATTATTTCATTACTGCCGGCGCCCAGAACTTTAAGTTATGCCGCTGGCTTTTTTGTGCCCGCCTGTTATCGCTGACTCTTCAGTCACTTTTCCCGCGCCTGCAATTGAGTGTGTGTGCTGCTCATTGCGTTCTCATTTGGTTGTATTTCCAATTGTTGCCTGAAAATTGAAACAGTTTTGTCGTTTCCGCAACGGCCGGCCTGGAAACGCCTAAATTGTGGAAAAATATTCAAAAATCACTGGAATAAACAACTGAAATCAACGCCTTGATTATAAAAAAATGCACATGCTAGGATTCCTGGGAACAAATAGAACAATTCAATACTTAAACTCCATACAGCGCGTAGAGCACGTCATGAATCAAATGATTATTGTCGGCGCGGGGATAGCAGGGCTTACGCTCGCACTCTCACTGCATAAAAAAGGCTTCCGGGTAAAAGTTTACGAGTCGGCAAAAACCATTGAGCCGCTGGGCGTAGGTTTGAACCTTCAGCCCTATGCGATGAAAGTGTTTGCCGAACTTGGCTTGTTGGAAAAGTTGCAGGAAAATGCCGTCACCACCCAGGAGATGGTGTTCTTCAACCGATATGGCCAACGCCTGCACAGCCTGCCGCTGGGGCTGCGCAACGGTCACTCGGTGCCGCAGCTGTCCATTCACCGCGGGGTGCTTCAGCAGACCCTGCTGGACGCCGCCCGCCAACGCCTGGGCGCCGACTTCCTGCTGACCGGGCACACGCTGCGCGATGTCGTCCAGGATGACCAGGGTGTGATCGCCACCTTTTCCCAAGGGCCGCAGGCCCCCCTGGTCCAGGTGCACTGCAGTGCGCTGATCGGTGCGGACGGCGTGCGTTCGCAGGTCTGTCGCAGCCTGTTCGGCGAGCACCTGGCCCCGGTCGATCGGGCCGTGCACATGTGGCGCGGGGTGACGGTGGCGCCGCCGTTCCTGAGCGGTGCCAGCATGGTGCGCATCGGTGTGCCAGCACATGGCAAGCTGGTGATCTACCCCATTCGCGACCAGGTCAACGAGCGTGGCGAGCAACTGATCAACTGGGTCGCCGAACTGGACCGTGCGCTGTTCGAGCACGACCCGGAGTTCGCCCCCGACCGCCTCGAGGACCTGGCGCGTTTCTTCGCTTCGCGCAGTTTCGACTGGCTGGACATCCCGCAATTGCTCATGCGCAGCAACCAGCCGATCATCCAGACACCGATGGCCGACCGCGATCCGCTGCCACGCTGGACGGTGGGGCGCATCACCCTGATCGGCGACGCCGCGCACCCCATGGTGCCGGTGGGCTCCAACGGTGCCGGCCAGGCCATTCTCGATGCCCACTGCCTGGCAGAGGCACTGGCCAGCGGCGATTCACTGGAGCAGGCCCTGCAGCAGTACGAGGCCCAGCGCAAACCGCTGACCTCGGCCATCGTGCTCGGCGACCGCGAAGAGCTGCCCGACGCACTGATCCACGAGGCCGACCGGCGTGCCGATGGCCTGCCGTTCGCCGACTTCGACGCCTTGATGAGTTTTGCCGAAGCCCGCCGCCTGGCCTTGCCGGACTATGCCAGCGTGACCCAGACGAACACTCCACGGACTACCTGCGCCTGACCACCGCCTTGCGCGCCTCTTGAAGGGATTCAAGTGATGAACACCGACTCGTGCACCCAGTGGCAGCGTGCGCCCTTGCCCTGGCTTTCCACCGAACAATGCCACTGGCTGTTCCTGCCCGGCTCGCTGACCCTGCACCTCAAGGCGCTGGGCCAATATCGCCTCGAGCTGATCGATCAGTACCCGACCCAGGCCTGCTTCGCCGATGCCCAGGCGTTGGGCATCGCCGCCGGCACCCCGCTGTGGGTGCGCACGGTGCTGATGCGCCTTGATCAACGCCCCTGTGTGCTGGCGCGCAGCATCGCTCCGCTCGGTGCCCTCGACCAGGGCTGGGCGGTGCTTGACGGTTACGGCTCCCAGCCTCTGGGCATGATGCTGTATCAGGACCCGGACATCGTCCGAGGGCCGTTCGAATGGGGCGTGCTGGCCCTGGACGAGCCCTTGGGCAGGCTGTCGCGCTGCCTTGACGACAGCGGTCCTTGGCTGGCGCGACGCTCGCTGTTCCACCGTCACGGCGCGCCGCTGCTGATTGCCGAGTGCTTCCTGTCAGGCTTCTGGCACCACGAGGGCCGTGCCCCGTCTCCCGCTGCACGGCCCCTTGCCCGGCCTGCCGGAGCGCTGACGCAACATCTGTGAGTGCAGTGCCTTCGTCCACCCAACTTGAGAGCAGGATCCCCATGGTTTCTCTGAATCTGCAAGACGCTGTTCCTCCTTCGCGCAGCGCAACGGTGCCGTTCACTGCCGATATCGCTGAACCACGCCGTGATCCCGACTGGTCACCGGCGTCGTGGCAACAACGGGTCGCCCTGCAGCAACCCCGCTATGCCGACCGCCAGGCCATGGAGCAGGCCCTGGAGGAGCTCGCCCGGCAGCCGGCGCTGGTCATGGCCGAGGAAGTGGTCCAGCTCAAGCAGGCGCTGGCGCGAGCCCAGGAAGGCAAGCTGTTCCTGCTGCAAGGCGGCGATTGTGCCGAACGCTTCGAGGACTGCACCGGCGCGGCGATACACACGCGCCTGGAACATATGGAGCAAATGGGGCTGCTGCTGACCCATGGCCTGCGTCGCCCGATCATCCGTGTCGGGCGTCTGGCAGGCCAGTATGCCAAGCCACGCTCGGCCGACAGCGAATGCATCGATGGCGTCGAACTGCCGGTGTACCGCGGCGATATCGTCAACGGGCACCGTTTCGAAGCCAGTGCGCGCGAACCCGATCCGCAGCGCATGCTGCAGGCCCATGCCCGCTCGGCACTGACCCTGAACCTGGCCCGCGCGCTGATGCGCAAAGGCTTTGCCGACCTGTACCAGCCGTCGCGCTGGGCCTTCGACTGGCTGCGCCAGAGCCCCCGGGCCGATGCCCAGGAACGCTTGCTGGGCTCCCTGCGCGAAGCCTTGCAACTGCTCGAGGCCTTGCGCCAGGAGGGTGGCGGCAGCGAGCCATCGGCGCACCTGCATATCTCCCATGAGGCCCTGCTGCTGCCCTATGAACAGGCACTGACGCACTATGTGCCGTCCCATCATGGCTGGTTCAACCTGTCGACCCACTTCCCGTGGATCGGTGTGCGTACCGCCGACCTCGAGGGGGCCCATGTCGAATACCTGCGCGGCATCGAAAACCCGATCGCGGTCAAGGTTGGGCCGGCAACCGGCAGCGACCAGTTGCTACGCCTGATCGAACGCCTCAATCCGGACGACGAACCTGGCCGTCTCACCCTGATCACCCGCATGGGCGCACAAACCATTGGCAACGCCTTGCCTGCGCTGATCGACGCGGTGCGTCGCGAGGGACGTCGCGTGTTGTGGGTGTGTGACCCGATGCACGGCAATACCTGCAGTCTCGGCAACGGCTACAAGACCCGCTACTTCGAGCACATTCTCGCCGAGCTGGAACAGGCCGCCGAGTTGCATGCCGCCCACGGCAGTCACCTGGGTGGCGTGCATCTGGAGATGTCCGGCGAAGCCGTCACCGAATGCCTGGGCGGCGCGGGCAACCTCACCGAAGCCGACCTGCCGCGCAACTACCGCAGCAGCGTGGATCCACGCCTGAATCGTGAGCAATCGCTGGAACTGGCCCTGCGCCTGGCACAGAAGTTCGCTTGACCACGCCCCTGAAGCCTGTCGCGTGCGGGCAGTGCCCACACGTTCAAGGAAGAGACCATGATTGAAACCGAAGTCCTCGTCATCGGCAGCGGCCCGGCCGGCGCCTCGGCCGCGCTGTTTCTCGCCCGCCACGGTATCCAGACCCTGGTGGTGACCAAATACCCCTGGCTGGCCGATACCCCACGCGCGCACATCATGAACCAGCGCACCATGGAGATCCTCGACGACGCCGGAGTGGTCGAGGAAGCACTGCGCGATGCCGTGCCCAATCACCTGATCGGTGACAGCATCCTCTGCGAGTCGCTGACCGGACGCGAGATCGGACGCATCCGCTCCTGGGGCGCGGCCCCCGAGCGTCTGTCGGAATACCGCCTCACCAGCCCCCACGAAATCTGCGATATCCCGCAGAATTTCCTGGAGCCGGTGCTGGTGGCCAACGCGGTCAAGGCCGGGGCGAAAATCCGTTTCAGCAGCGAGTTCCTCTCGCTCGAGCAGGACGAGGAGGGCGTCACGGCCCAGGTGCTCGACCACCTGACCGGCGAGCAGTTCGCCATTCGCGCCAAGTACCTGATCGGTGCCGATGGCGGCCGCAGTCGTGTGGCCGAAGCCATCGGGCTACCGATGTCAGGCGAGATGGGCCTGGCCGGCAGCATCAACATCCTGTTCAAGGCCGACCTCAGCCGCTACGTCGCCCACCGCCCCAGCGCCCTTTTCTGGATGCTCAACCCGGAAGCCCGTATCGGCGGGCTGGGGGTCGGCCTGCTGCGCATGGTGCGCCCGTGGAATGAATGGCTGTGC
Organism: Pseudomonas sp. RtIB026; assembly: GCF_016861355.2. Taxonomy (NCBI): domain Bacteria; kingdom Pseudomonadati; phylum Pseudomonadota; class Gammaproteobacteria; order Pseudomonadales; family Pseudomonadaceae; genus Pseudomonas; species Pseudomonas sp. RtIB026. The sequence continues at coordinate 2,949,163 of NZ_AP023348.2, forward strand.
GTCTGGAGCTACGACATCAACCAGCCGGCCCCGCGCCTGGGCAATGCCGAAGCGGCGGACATCATTCGCAAGGTCCTGGGGACCGACGATGTCGAGCCGGACATCAGCTCGATTTCCACCTGGACCGTCAACCGCGCCTATGCCACCGAGTACGCCAGTGGGCGAGTGTTCTGTGCCGGCGACTCGGTGCACCGGCATCCACCGAACAACGGCCTGGGCTCGAACACCTCGATCCAGGACGCCTACAACCTGGCCTGGAAGCTTGCCTACGTGCTCAAGGGCATCGCCGCTCCACGCCTGCTTCACAGCTACAGTGATGAGCGTGCGCCGATCGGCCGTCAGATCGTCACCCGGGCGATCCGCAGCATCGGTCAGACCCGTGAGCTGCTGGCGGTGCTCGAGCCGGACGGCCAGCAGGGGCAGCTGGACCTGCAGGCGGTATTCGCTGACGACGTCGGCGGTGCTCAGGTCCGTGAGCGGCTGGCCCAGGCCATCTGGCAGAAGAACTACGAGTTCAACTGTCTCGGGGTGGAAAGCAATCTGCGTTATCGCTCCGCCGCCATCCTCGAAGCGGCCGACGCGCCGCCCGAACCGCTCGACGAGCTGGCGGGCGCCTACCATTCGCAGGTGGTCGCCGGCGCACGCTTCCCCCATGCCTGGGTGACGCGTCGGGGCGAGCGCGTGTCGACCCTGGCCCTGCTGGGCAAGGGCCGCTTCACCCTGATTGCCGGCAGTCAGGCAGGTGCCTGGGTCGAGGCGGCGGGCGAGCTGGCCCGAGCGCGCGGCATACCCCTGCACGGGCTGCGCCTGAGCGCAGCCGACGGCTTCGACGATATCTACTTCGACCTGCGTAACCGCGTGGGCTTCACCGACACCGACCTGGCCCTGGTCCGCCCGGACGGCCATGTCGCCTGGGCCGCCAAGGCCGAAGGGACGCCGCGCCAGGTACTGGCGCAGGTGCTCGAGCAACTCCTGCCCACGGCGCGCACCCACAGCACTCACGAACACCTGCACAAGGAGCTTGCATGAAACTGTTCAGTCAACCCCGCCTGGCCGTCGTCTCCGGATCGAGCAAAGGCATCGGCCTGGCCATTGCCGAGGCACTGTATGCCGAAGGCGTCAACGTGATCATCAATGGCCGTGACGCCGATGCCGTGCATACCGCCATTGCCGGCCTTCGCCAACGCGTCGGCGAGCACCAGGCCGAACTGATCCCGTTCGTTGCGGACCTCAGTCGTGCCGATGCGGTGCAGCGCCTGCACCAGGCGCATCCTCAGGTCGACATCGTGGTCAACAACCTGGGGGTGTACGGAGCCGCCGAGTTCGACGAGATCAGCGACGAGCAATGGCAGGAGATCTTCGACATCAACGTGCTAAGCGGAGTGCGTCTGTCGCGTCAGTACCTGGCCGGCATGAAGCAGCGCAACTGGGGGCGGATCGTGTTCATCAGCAGTGAAAGCGCCATCCAGATTCCCAGGGAAATGATCCACTATGGCATGACCAAGACCGCCCAGCTGGCCATTGCCCGCGGCCTGGCCGAGACCTGCGCCGCCACCGGTGTCACGGTCAACTCCGTGCTGCCCGGACCGACCCTGACCGACGGTGTGCGCGATTTCGTCCAGGGCCTGGGCGGCGGCAACCTGGAAGCCTTCACCGAGGAATACTTCCGCACCCTGCGCCCCAGCTCGCTGATCCAGCGCTTCCAGGAGCCGGCCGAGATCGGCTCGGCGGTGGCCTTCGTCTGCAGCGAGCAGGCCGCCTCGATCAATGGATCCGCCCTGCGCGTGGACGGTGGTGTGGTACGCGCCTGCTTCTGATCGCGCTCCCGTCGCAGCTCTCGAATCAAGGAACAACCCGCATGTCCAAGAATGCTTCGCGTATTTCCCGGCGCTCGCTGCTCAAGGCCAGCGCCGCCGGTGCCGCCGTCTCCTCCCTGGGCATGGCCGCCAGCGCCCGGGCGGCCACGCCACAATCCCCGCAGTGGCACGAGGAGTTCGATGTCATCGTCGTCGGCAGTGGTGCCGCCGGTGTCAGCGCCGCACTGTTTGCCCATGAGGCCGGTGCCAAGGTCGTGGTGCTGGAGAAAGCTCCGTTCTTCGGTGGCACCTCGGCCAAGTCGGGCGGCGCCTACTGGATTCCCGACAACTTCCACATGAAGGCCAAGGGACTTGCGGACAGCGAGGCCGCCTGCCTGGCCTACATGGCCCGCTACAGCTACCCCCAGCTGTTCAACCCGGATCACCCCACCCTGGGCATCCCGCAAGCCACGTATGAGCTGATGCGCACCTTCTATCGCGAAGCGTCGCCGACCATCGACAAGCTCGCGCAGATGAATGCGCTGCAGTCGATGCGTTACTCGATCTTCCCGGACGATGTGCCTGACCAGCCCGACTACGGTGACGTCATCGCCGGCTCGATTGGCCTGCGCGGCCGGGCGCTGGGGCCGAAGCAGCCGGACAACAGTCTCGGCCTGGGAGCGGAGCTCATGCGCCAACTGCGTGGCGCGCTCGACAGCCGCGCAATCCCGGTGCGCCTGGCCAGCAGCGCCGAACGCCTGCTGACCAACGCCCGTGGCGAAGTCATTGGCCTGCAGGTGTCCACCCTGGACGACAACGACGAGCCACGCCAGGTGCTGCTGCGCGCGCGCCGAGGGGTCGTCTTCGGTACGGGCGGCTATACCGCCAACCGCCAGTTGCGCGCCCAGTATCAGGTCAACCCGGTGTTCGGTGGCTGCGGCATCCCCACCTGCACGGGCGATTTCATCCGCATCGGCGGTGCCATCGGTGCACAGCTGGGCAACATGGGTGGCGCCTGGCGTGCCCAGACCCTGCTCGAGGAAGCCATCGCCTTCCCCAGCGTACCTCGGGAAATCTGGGTACCGCCAGGCGACAGCATGATCCTGGTCAACCGCTACGGGCGTCGCGTGGTCAACGAGAAGCGCAACTACCATGACCGCTCGAAGGTTCATTTCACCTGGGACCCAAGCACCGCCAGCTATCCCAACCTGCTGATGTTCATGGTCTACGACCAGCGCACGGCCGACCTGTTTGCCGGTCATCCCCCCATTCCGGCGCCGGGTACCACCGAGCGTTATGTGCTGCGCGGCGAGACTTTCGCCGAGCTGGCCAAGGCCCTCGATGAACGCCTGGCCTCGCTGGCCAGTCACACTGGTGGCTTGCGCCTGGACCCGGGCTTCGCCACGCAGATGAAGGAGACCTTGGCGCGTTTCAACCGCTTCGCCGAGAGCGGCAGCGACGAGGACCACCAGCGCGGCAAGTTCGCCTACGACCGCGACTACATGTATTTCTACCCCAGCCCCCCGCGCAAGGACCCGCGCCACCCGGCCAACGAAAAGGAAAACTTCACCATGTTTCCGCTGGCGGGCAAGGGGCCGTACTACGCGATCATCATGTGCCCGGTGACGCTGGATACCAATGGCGGTCCGGTAATCGACAGCCATGGCCGTGTGCTCGGCTACGATGACCAGCCCATCCCTGGCCTGTATGGTGCCGGCAACTGCATCGCCAGCCCCGCCCACGATACCTACTGGGCGGCGGGGGCGACCCTTGGCACGGCCATGACGTTCGGTCGCCTGGCCGGCGACCACGCGGCCCGCGAGCCGATCAGGGAGGCATGAATGGACGGCATCGGCGTTTGCGCGCGGCGTTGGCGCGTGGCATGGCTGTGTGCACTGGTGACGTCTGCCTCGCCGGTGCTGGCCGACGAGGTGCCGAGTTTCAGGAAGACCATCCAGCCCATGCTCGACACCTATTGCGTGTCTTGCCATCTGCAGGGTTCGGCCCCGGAAGATCTGGTGTTGCAGCGCGGTAGCGCCTATCGGCAGCTGGTGGGCATCGCTTCGGTACAAAGCACGCTCAAGCGTGTCATGCCCGGCGATCCGCAGGCCAGCTATCTGCTGCACAAACTCACAGGCGACCAGTTGTCGGTGGGGGGCAAGGGTGTGGCGATGCCTTTCGGTCAGGCGCAAGCCGACACCCAGCTGATCCAGGCCGTGCAGGCCTGGATCGCCAGTGGCGCACCGAACAACTGAGAGCGCTGGCGCTCATGGACAGCCTGGGCGTGCCTCATCGCGGGGCCAGCCCAGGCTGCTGGCATCATGAGCGCATGGGCGGCAGTTCGCGTTCGAAAGGCAGATCCGGGCCTGCCCGTGAGCAGGTGATCGCGGCGGCACGGATCGCGTAGGCGAGGATTGCATCAATGGTTTCATGGGTGAGCTTCGCCACACCGGCCGGGCTGTCTGCACCGAGGCGAGCCAGGTGGGCGAGCACGGCGGCTTGGAAGGTGTCACCGGCGCCAACGGTGTCGTGTACCGGCAATGAGGTATCCGCCGGGCGCTGCCATGAACCCTGTGCGCAATGCACACTGGCACCGTCAGCACCGTGAGTGACAAAAACCAACCGGCAGCGTTCGTTAAGCCAGCCTCGCGCCACATCACGAGTCTCCCGCCCCGGATAGAGCAAGGCGATGTCTTCCTCACTGGCCTTGATCACATGCGCATGGCCGGCAAAAGCCTCCACCTGCCGCCGCCACAGCGCTACATCCGGTTGCGGATCAAGCCGCACATTCGGATCCAGGCTGATCAGCCGCCGGTCCCGCTCGCGCTCTACCAGCGTCATCAGGGTATCGGCCACGGGCTTCACCACCAGGGTGTAGGAGCCCACATGCAACCCCCGCACACGCTCATCCAGCTCCGGCAGATGCGCCAGCGTCACCTGCCGGTCCGCACAGCCTTCACCGCGAAACTGATACTGCGCCGAGCCATTGGCATCCAGCCCGACCATGGCCAGGGTGGTCGGCGCATCGCTGGTCACCACGTAGCGGCAGTCCACCCGTTCCTCGTCCAGCACCCGGCGTAGCCGGGCACCGAGGTAGTCGCTGGACAACCCGCCAAACAACGCCGACGCCACGCCCAACCGGCGCAGGCCGACGGCCACGTTGAACGGCGATCCGCCGGCAATCGCGGTAAACCCCAGCTCGCTGCTGCGGCTGCTGTTTTCCACGCTGAAGACATCGAACAGGGCCTCGCCACACACCAGGTACATGCAGTTCTCCAGAACGAAAGACAAGGGAAGGATACCCGCACTCAGCGCGCGGGCAGTTGCTCCCGGTAGCGTTGATAGGCGGCTTCGTACTCGGCCTGTTGCGCCGGGCGGGGCAGGGTTCGGGTGCTTTCGTCGAGGGCGACGCAGCGTTTGCACAGGGTTTCGAGGCTGTCGCCCTGGCCCAGTTGGCGACCGAGGCTCCAGGCGGCCTGGATCGCGGCGCCCAGGGCGGCGGCTTCGGTCTGTTGGGGGCATACCACCGGCAGGCCGAGCAGGTCGGCCAGTGTCTGGCGCCACAGCGGGCTTTTCGCCGCGCCGCCGACCAGGCGGATCTCGCTGCCTGGCAGGCCGCTGGCGCGCAGCAGGTCGAGGCCGTAACGCAGGCTGAAGCAGGTGCCTTCGAGCACGGCGCGGCAGAGGTTGGCGCGGGTCAGGTTGGCGCTGGTCATGCCATGCAGGCAGGCCGTTGCTTCGGGCAAGGCGGGCACGCGCTCGCCATTGAAGAAGGGCAGCATCAGCAGGCCGTCGGCGCCGATCGGGGCTTGGGTGGCGAGGGCGGTGAAACGGTCGAGGTCGAGCTCCAGCAGGTCGCGCACCAGGGCGCAGGCGCTGGTGAGGTTCATGGTGCAGATCAACGGCAGCCAGCCGCCGCTGGAGGCGCAGAAGGTCGCCACTTCGCCCTGGGCGCTGACGTGGGGTTGGTCGGCGTAGGCGGCCAGGGTGCCGGAGGTGCCGAGGCTCAGGGTGATCATGCCGGGGGCGATATTGCCGGTGCCGATGGCGCCGAGCATGTTGTCGCCGCCGCCCGTGGCCACCCAGGTCTGTGGGCTCAGGCCGAGTGCAGTGGCGATCTGTTCGCGCAGGGTGCCGATGCAATCGCCGGATTCGACCAACTCAGGCAGCGCCGCCAAAAGACGCTCGCCCGGCTCGATGTGCTGAAGGACATCGGGCGCCCAGGTCCGTCGGCGCACATCGTAATAGCCGGTGCCGGAGGCGTCGCCGGGCTCCGTGCAGGCGCGACCGGTCAGCCAGTAGTTCAGGTAGTCGTGGGGCAGCAGGACATGGGCGAGGCAGGCGAACAGCTCGGGGTGTTGGCGCTTGGTCCACAGTAATTTGGACAGGGTATAGCCCGGCGCGATCACCAACCCGAGGCGTTCGAGCGAGCCTTGGGCGCCGCCGAGGGCATCGAGCAGTGTCTGGTTCTCGGGCGCGCTCTCGGTGTCGCACCAGAGCTTGGCCGGGCGCAGCACCTGGCCCTGGGCGTCGAGCATCACCAGGCCGTGCTGCTGGCCGGACACTGCCAGTGCGCGGATCGCCTGGCCATCCACACCGGCTTCTCGCAAGGCAGCGGACACCGCCGCACGCAGGGCCTCCAGCCAGTCGGCGGGGGCCTGCTCGCGCCTGCCATCGCGGCCTTGGGGCGGCGCATGGGCGGCGCTGCCCAGTCCGAGCACCTGGCCGTTGCCGGCGTCCAGCACCAGGGCCTTGGTGCCCTGGGTGCCGCAGTCGATGCCGAGGAACAATCCGTCCATTTCGAAACACTCCGTGTCAGTCGCCGAGGACCTGGCGCAGGGTTTCACTCACGCCGACTTCGCGCAAGCTGTCGTACAGGCGCTCGAAGGCGCTGACAAAAGCCTTGGACGCAGGGATGGCGCTACCGAAGATCGCCTCGTCGCCCAGTACCCGGGCGGCCAGGCCGTCGCGCTGCACCACCCGGGCCTGGCAGTCGGCGGCGCGGGGGTCGGGGATGCTGTAGCGGGTGCCGTGCTCGTCTTCGCCGCGCAGGTACAGGGCCCAGGCGGCCACCACCAGGGCCACGCGCTCCAGCGGCTTGCCGTCGGCGATCAGGCGGTTGGCGGTGGGCACGATGAACTTGGGGAACTTCGACGAGCCGTCGGAGCACACGCGCTCCAGCTGGTCGGCGATGGCGCGGTTGGCGAAGCGTTCGCTGAGGCTTTGCTTGTAGCGCTCAAGATCAATACCCGGTACCGGGGCCAGTTGCGGGGTTACGTCCTGGTCCATGAAGGCGTGCATGTAGCGGCGCAGCAGCGGGTCGGCGAGGGTTTCGTGGACGAAGCGGTAACCCTGCAGGAAGCCCAGGTAGGTGAGGGCCAGGTGGCTGCCGTTGAGCAGCTTGATTTTCATTTCTTCATAGGGCGTGACGTCGCGGGTGAACTGCACGCCGACCTTTTCCCAGGCCGGGCGGCCGGCGACGAAGTTGTCTTCCACCACCCATTGCAAAAACGGCTCGCACACCACCGGCCAGGCATCGTCGACGCCGTGGCGCTCACGCAGTTGCTGGCGGTGGGCGGGGCTGGTCATCGGGGTGATGCGGTCGACCATGGCGTTGGGGAAGCTGACGTGGCTGGCGATCCAGTCGGCTAGGTCGGGGTCGAGGCGTTGGGCGAAGGCCAGCAAGGCCTTGCGGGCGACGTCGCCGTTGTGCGGGAGGTTGTCGCAGGACATCACGGTGAACGGGCCGGTGCCGGCTTCGCGGCGGCGGCGCAGGGCTTCGCAGAGGTAGCCGAACACGCTTTGAGGGGTTTGTGGGTTGGCCAGGTCATGTTGAATCTGCGGCAGGTCGGCGCGGAACTCGCCGGTGCTGTCGTCGATGCAGTAGCCGCCTTCGGTGATGGTCAGCGAGACGATGCGGATGCCGGGTTCGGCCAGTTTGGCGAGCAGCGGTTCGGCGCCGTCCTCGGCCAGCAGCATGCCGTTGATGGCGGCGATTGCGCGTACCTTGGTGTCGGGCTGGTCGCCCAGTTCGAACAGGGTGTAGAGGTGGTCCTGGCCGGCCAGGGCGTCGCGCATGGCGCGGTCTTCACTGCGCAAGCCGATGCCGCAGATGGCCCAGTCGAGGCCTTCGCCGCAGTTCATCAGGGCGTCGGTGTAGGCGGCCTGGTGGGCGCGGTGGAAGCCGCCTACGCCGATGTGGGCGATGCCCTGGCGCAATTGGGTTGGGTCGTAGCTGGGGCGGGCGACGGAGGGGGGCAATTGGGTGAGGTTGGGGTGGTTCAATTTCATCCTGGAGCATCCCTTTGGAGGTCATGTGTGGATCGCGTGATGGCGGCGATGTGCCTGGCGGGAGCCTTGTGGCGTTCTTGAGATCGAGCGCCGCCCGCGCGGCGCATCGCGGCACAAGGCCGCTCCTACATCTGTTTCGGGCCAGTCAATCCTGCGCCATTGCCTGGTCCGCCTTGTTGGCTCGACGCGCTTTCAGCGTGGGCACCACTGCCGCTCCACCTGTCTCAAGGCATGCGCCAAGGCGGGCAGAGGTACCCTTACAGGACTCACTGGCCCGAAACAGATGTAGGAGCGGCCTTGTGCCGCGATGCGCCGCGCGGGCGGCGCTCGATCTCATAGGCGCCACAACCCTCTCGGCGAACACCTCAGGCCACCTGCCGCAATCGCTTGTCGATCGCCTGCCCATTGCTATCAAACAAATGGCAATGGCCCGGATCAAAGCCCAGCTCCAACCCCTCACCAAACCCCGGCGCAAAGTCCCCGCGCACACGCACGGTCAGCATCTCCCCGGAGGCCGCGCGCATATGGCAATAACTGTCGCTGCCCAGTCGTTCGCTGACATCGGCAGTCACCTGCAACGAGCCCTGGGTACCTTGCCCGGCGCGATCAATGTTCAGATGCTCGGGACGAATCCCCAGCGTCACCTGGCTGCCGGTATGCAACTCCCCCGCGCACAGCGGCAAGGCGATGCGAGCGCCGCACTCCAGCGCAACCTCGCACTGGTTGCCCTGATTACGGCTCAGGTGCCCACGCAAAAAGCCCATCTTCGGCGTCCCCAGAAACCCCGCGACAAACAGGTTGGCCGGATGGTGGTACAGCTCCAGCGGCGAGCCGACCTGCTCGATGCGCCCGCCGTTGAGCACCACCACCTTGTCGGCCAGGGTCATCGCTTCAACCTGGTCATGGGTCACGTAGATCATGGTCGCGGCCAGCTCCTGGTGCAGGCGCGCCAGTTCCAGGCGCATCTGCACGCGCAGGGCGGCGTCGAGGTTGGACAGTGGCTCGTCGAACAGGAAGATCTTCGGGTTGCGCACGATCGCCCGGCCGATCGCCACCCGCTGGCGCTGGCCGCCGGAGAGCTGGCGCGGCTTGCGTTCGAGCAGCGGTTGCAGTTCGAGGATACGCGCGGCGTTGTCGACCTTGGCTGTCACCTCTTGCTTGCCGACCCCGGCCAGGTCCAGGGCGAACGACAGGTTCTTGCGCACGGTCATGTGCGGATACAGGGCGTAGGTCTGGAACACCATGGCCAGGTCGCGCTTGGCCGGGGCGGTGTCGGTGATGTCGGCGCCGTCGAGGGTGATGCTGCCGCTGCTGACCTCCTCGAGGCCGGCGATCAGGCGCAGCAGGGTGGACTTGCCGCAGCCGGACGGGCCGACGAACACCACGAACTCGCGGTCGCGCACGTCCAGGTCGATGCCCTTGATGATGGCTTGGCCATCGAAGCCTTTGTGCAGGTTGCGGATTTTCAGGTCAGCCATGGGGGGTGTCCTTCAGGGGAGTGGGGTAAGGCCTTTGGGCATGTATGAAGGCTGCTGATGCTGGGACCGCTTCGCGGTCCTTTCGCGGCGCAAGGCCGCTCCTGCAGGAGATCGCGCGCCCCTGTTGTAGGAGCGGCCTTGTGCCGCGAAAGGGCTGCAAAGCAGCCCCAGATAGCGGGATCATTTGACAGCCCCAAACGAAAGCCCGCGCACCAACTGCTTCTGGCTGATCCAGCCAAAGATCAGAATCGGCGCACAGGCCAGGGTCGAGACGGCCGAGAGCTTGGCCCAGAACAGCCCTTCAGGGCTCGAATAGGAAGCCACCAGCGCCGTCAGCGGCGCGGCGGCGGACGAGGTCAGGTTCAGCGACCAGAACGCCTCGTTCCAGCACAAAATCAGCGACAGCAGCAAGGTCGAAGCCAGCCCGCCGCGGGCAATCGGCAGCAGCACGCGGACGATCTCCTGCCAGGTACCGGCGCCGTCCAGCCGCGCGGCCTCGAGGATGTCCACGGGGATGTCCTTGAAGTAGGTGTACACCATCCACACCACGATCGGCAGGTTGATCAGGGTGTAGACGATGATCAGCGCCAGGCGCGAATCCAGCAGGCCGAACTGCTTGGCCAGCAGGTAGATCGGCATCAAGACGCCCACCGGCGGCAGCATCTTGGTCGACAGCATCCACAGCAGCGTGCGCTTGGTGTGGCGGGTCTCGAAGAAGGCCATCGAGTAGGCCGCAGGCACCGCGATCAGCATGCATAGCAAGGTGGCGGAGAACGAAATCAGCACCGAGTTCCAGGCGTAGGCGAAGTAGTCGCTGCGTTCGTTGATGTGCAGGTAGTTCTCCAGCGTCGGCGCAAAGATGAACTGCGGCGGCGTGGCGAAGGCGTCCAGCTCGGTCTTGAAGCTGGTCAGCAACATCCAGAAGATCGGGAAGAAGATCACCAGGGCGATGGCCCAGCACAGCAGGCCGAGCAGCGCGTTCTTCAGGGTGCGGGTTTGCTTGAGTGTCAGCATGGCGGGCTCCTCAGCTGCGCGCGGTGAGGTTCTTGCCGATCATGCGAACCAGCACGATGGCGGCGATATTGGCGATCAGCACGGCGATCAGGCCACCGGCCGAGGCCATGCCGACGTCGAACTGCAGCAGCGCCTGGTTGTAGATCAGGTAGGCGAGGTTGGTGGACGCGTATCCGGGGCCGCCGCTGGTGGTGGTGAAGATCTCGGCGAACACCGACAGCAGGAAGATGGTCTCGATCATCACCACCACGGCGATCGGCCGCGCCAGGTGCGGCAGGGTCAGGTGCCAGAAGATCGCCAAGGGGCCTGCGCCATCCAGGCGCGCAGCTTCCTTCTGTTCCTGGTCCAGCGACTGCATGGCGGTCATCAGAATCAGGATGGCGAACGGCAGCCACTGCCACGACACGATCAGGATGATCGACAGCAGCGGGTAGTGCGCCAGCCAGTCCACCGGTTGCGCGCCGAACAGGCGCCACACGGCGGCGAGGATGCCCGACACCGGGTGGAAGATCAGGTTCTTCCACAGCAGCGCGCTGACCGTGGGCATGATGAAGAACGGCGAGATCAGCAGCACCCGCACCACGCCGCGGCCCCAGAACTCGCCGGCCTCCAGCAGCGCGGCGATCAGCACGCCGAGCACCACGCTGATCGCCAGCACGCTGCCGACCAGGGTCAGGGTGTTGAGGGCGCCGGGCATGAAGCCGGCGTCGGTGACGAAGAAGGCGAAGTTCTCAAGGCCCACGAACTGGTTTTCGCCCGGGTACAGCAGGTTGTAGCGGATCAGCGAGAAATACAGGGTCATGCCCAGGGGCACGATCATCCACAACAGCAGCAGCGCCACCGAAGGGCTGACCAGGAACCAGCCGGGGCCGACGCGGCGTTTGCCGGGGCGCGCGGTGGCGAGGCTCGGGGTGTCGAGGGCCGAGGTATTCATGGCGACTCCGTGTGCTTCGGAAAGGGGCGGTCACCGCGCCGCAGGCTGGCGCGGTCTACGGCGGTGCGAGCTACTTGGGGTAACCGGCGCGTTTCATCTCGCGTTCGGTGGACTGCTGGGCCGAGGCCAGCACCTGGTCCACTTTCATCTGCCCGGTGAGCGCGGCGGCGAACAGCTTGCCGACCTGGGTGCCGATGGCCTGGAACTCGGGGATGGTCACCAGCTGGATGCCCACGTAAGGCACGGGCTTGAGGGTGGGGTGGTTGGGGTCGACGCGCTTGAGCGATTCCAGCGTGACCTTGGCGAACGGCGCGGCGGCCAGGTACGCGTCGCTGTAGGTCGAGGCGCGGGTGCCCGGTGGCACGTTGGCCACGCCTTCCTGCTCGGCCACCAGCTTGCCGTAGGCCTCGGAGGTGGCCCAGGTGGCGAAGGTCCTGGCGGCGTCCTTGGCCTTGGAGCTGGTGGGGATCGCCAGCGCCCAGGAATACAGCCAGGTGGCGCCCTTGTCGGTGACTTCCTTGGGCGCGAAGGTGAAGCCGACCTGGTCGGCGACCTTGCTCTGGGTCTTGTCGGTGACGAACGAGCCGGCGACGCTGGCATCGACCCACATCGCGCACTTGCCGCTGTTGAACAGCGCGAGGTTTTCGTTGAAGCCGTTGCTGGAGGCGCCGGGCGGGCCGTATTGCTTGAGGGTGTTCACATAGAAATTCAGCGCGTTCTTCCACTCGCTGCCGCTGAACTCGGGCTGCCATTGCTCATTGAACCAGCGCGCGCCGAAGGCGTTGGCCACGGTGCCGATCAGTGCCATGTTTTCGCCCCAGCCGGCCTTGCCGCGCAGGCAGATGCCGTACTGGCCCTGGTCGGGGTGGTTGAGCTTGGCGGCGAACTCGCCGAGCTGGGTCCAGGTGGGTTGCTCGGGCATGCTCAGCCCGGCTTTTTCGAACAGGTCCTTGCGGTAGTAGGTGATCGAGGCTTCGGCGTAGAAGGGCAGGGCGTACAGCGTGCCGTTGGCCGACAGGCCGTTGCGCACCGAGGGGAATACATCCTCGAGGTTGTAGTCGGCGGGCAGGTCGGTCATTGGTGCCAGCCAGCCCTTGACGCCCCACAGCGCGGCTTCGTACATGCCGATGGTCAGCACGTCGAACTGGCCGCCCTGGGTGGCGATATCGGTGGTCAGGCGCTGACGCAGCACGTTCTCTTCGAGCACCACCCACTTGAGCTGGATGTCCGGGTGCTGCTGCTCGAACACCTTGGCCAGGCGCTGCATGCGGATCATGTCGTTGTTGTTGACCGTGGCGATGGTCAGGGTCTCGGCGGCCTGGACGTGCAGCGGCAGGCTGAGGCAGGCGGCGGCCAGGCAGGCCTTGATCGAGTCGTTCATCGGTGAACTCCCTCGGGGATGACGTTATTGTTTTTGTGTCGCTCGCTGCCGATTACACCCGCGTACGGCGATGCCGACAAAGCCTGGCCTGCACCAGGACTGATACTTTTTTGCTGTCACGTTCCCCCTGTAGGAGCGGCCTTGTGCCGCGAAAGGGTCGCGCAGCGGCCCCAGGATTTCAGCCTTGACGCATTGATCGCCGGGGCCGCCACGCGCCCCTTTCGCGGCACAAGGCCGCTCCTACAGGAGGTTGCGCACGGCGTTCAGCCCCGGTTCTGCTCGGTCAGCCGCTGGGTCACCAGGCTGCGGTAATCGGAGGGTGTCATGCCCTTGAGCTGCAAAAACCGCCGGTTGAAGTTCGACAGGTTGCTGAACCCCGACTCGAAGCACACCTCGGTCACCGGCAGCTCGCCCTTGGCCAGCAGCTCGCACGACTTGCTCACCCGCAGCCGGTTGACGAACTCGACGAAGCCGCGCCCGGCGGCCTGCTTGAAGAACCGCGAGAAGTACGTCGGCGTCATCCCCAGGTGCTCGGCCACCGCGTTCTGGCTCAGGTCCTGGGCGTAGTGCTGGAAGATGTAGTCCACCGCCCGGTTGATGCGCTCGACATTGTGCTCGTCGGCCAGCTGCGAGGAGGTGACGGTGGACAGCAGCTGGTAGTCGTCACAGGCGGCCAGATGCTCCATGAGGATAAAAAAGTATCCCAGGCGGGTCATGCCGCGGCTGTCGGCGATGCGTTGCAGCAGCTGGCGGCTCTCCTGGATCAGCGCCGGATCGCGGAACTCGATGCCATAGCGCGCCCGGGCCAGCAGCGGGGCAAGCTGGGTGAGCTCGGAGAACACCTGGCCGCCTTCCTCGAGCACCTCGTCGGTGAAGTTGACCAGCATGTCGCGCTTGCCCACCACTTCGTCGGGGCCGACCTGGCTGATCCAGTTGTGCGGCAGGTTGGGGCCGGTGAGAAACAGCGTGTCGGGGGCGAAGTTGCCGATATAGTCGCCGATGAACACCTTGCCGGCGCTGGCGACGATCAGGTGCAGTTCGTATTCCTTGTGAAAGTGCCAGCGCACCAGCGGGCTGGGGAAGCCGTGCTGGCGGTAGATCAGCGAGGCGCCTTCGTGGTCGTCCATCAGCTCGTAGGACGGATCGGTGACTTTGCTCGGTCTGGGCATGGCGGTGGCTGGGCCTGGAGGGCGAGGTGTCATCGTAGCCTGAAGTGCTGGAGCAGGGCAGATGCTTGAAGCGGGCTCCACGCGATGCCGGCCAACGTGGCCCTTGTGGGAGCGGCGGTGCGTCGATGCGACTTGCCCCGCTATGGGCTTAAGCCGACAACATCTGCAGAGAATATTGCAGGTCCTACAGCTTTTCTTCCGTTGTTTATGTAGTCCTTTTCCTAAAGGCACCTTTTCCCCTCGGTGCCCGTTGTAGTGGATTGGCGCTCGCTTTAGTCTCGGCCTGCTCGTCGCGCTTCACCCTCCGGGGTCGACCGGGCCACTGGGCAGCTTACCGCGCAGGGATCGCGCGGTTTGGTCTGGCGGCTCCGAGGGATGAACCGCGACGGGCTCTTTCTTTTTCCAGGGGGCAAGGTCATGGACAAGGACGAACACGCAAAGGGCACCGCAGATCTGAAGATCGTCAGCCTGGCAGGCCGCACCAAGCGCTACTCGGTGCGTGACTGGGTACAGGCGATCCCGGGGTTGCCGACCGAGGACGTGCTGCAGGAAACAACGATCATCCTGGGCTGCATCACCGGGCTGACCTACCAGGCGTTGAGCCAGCCGAAAGACGCACAGACGCTGATGCGGGCGACGTACTACCTCAGCGGCATGGCCAAGGCGATGATCGATGGGCAGTTGCCGGTGAAGCGAGAGCAAGGCGACAGCTGAACTGTCGGCACCAAGGCAAGGGCCGCTTTCGAGCAATCGAGAGCGGCTTTTTTGTCGCTGATTTCGTCAGGCAGCATGGCCGAGGATGGCAGCACAGCAAGCCAGATTCAGTTGCTCATGGGGCCAGAGTATCCGGGGCAGGGCAAACCCGCTCGCACATTGCGGGAGCGGGTTTGCTCCGGCGTCAGATGTAGATGAACACCAGCACCAGCGCCGCGACCACCGCCCACTTCTCCAGGTAGTAGCGGGTGCGGTTGCGCTTCTTCATCGCCTTGCCGCGCTCGCGGATCTTGTAGATGCGCGTGAACAGGCGGTTGATGCCGCCGGTCTTGTCGCTGGCATCGTTGGGCGCGGCGGCGGCGGCCATGACGTTGCGGCTGAACCAGCGGTTGAACGCCGCGGCCCAGCGGTACTTGAGCGGGCGCTCGACGTCGCAGAACAGGATGATGCGGTTGTGCTCGGTGGTGTTGGCGGCGTAGTGGATGTAGGTCTCGTCGAACACCACGCCCTCGCCGTCACGCCAGGAGTACTTTTCACCGTCCACGTCGATGTAGCAGCCATCGTCGTTGGGCGTGTCCAGGCCCAGGTGGTAGCGGTAGGAACCGGCGTACGGGTCACGGTGGCGCACCAGCTTGGCGCCTGGCGGCAGGGTGGCGAACATCGCCGCCTTGACCGTGCCGATGCCGGCGAGCAGTTCGGTGGTGCGCGGGCACAGGGTCATCGCCGACGGGTGGCTCTCGCCGTACCATTTCAGGTAGAAGCGCTTCCAGCCGGTCTTGAAGAACGAGTTGAAACCGACGTCGTCGTAGTTGTCGGACTTCTTGATCTCGCCGGCCTGCAACAGCTGCTGGCCTTCCTTGCGGATTTCCTGCCAGTGGTCCTGCAGCACCTGCAGCTCGGGGAAGGCGCTGACCGGCAGGTACGGCTTGGCCGGATGCTTGGAGAACAGGTACAGGAAGGCGTTGACCGGGGCCAGGAAGCTGGAGTGATCGCCCAGCTGGCGGGTCAGCTTGTGACGAACCCGACCGCGCAGGTGAACATAGGCGATCGAGAGGACGAAGATCAGTACGAGTGCAATTTTCATGGACGTTTACTTGTCGAAAAATGGCCATGCGCCATGGCGTAAGCCCGCCAGCATAAACAATCGTGGCGCGGGTTTGTACTTATTGTTACGTCTTGTCTGACCGACTTAGGTGCAATGGCTGACAGGTTGCGCAAACGATTCAACAGCTTGCGTCGCCGTTACGACTGGGTAAAGCACTACACTCGATGGCTCGAACCGCTGTCAGGGAGATTCACATGGTCCAGGATCCGCGCCCCAGCGGCGCGCCGTTCAAACGGCTGTTCTTCGCCTTGCCGGTAGGCGAAGAACAATGCCGCGCCCTGGCGCAGTGGCGTCGAGGGCTGAACCTGCGCAGCGGCAAACCGGTGCCTGCGGAGAATTTCCACGTCACCTTGCTGTTTCTCGGTGACGTAGACGCCGAGCAGGTGCCGGCGATCTGCGCGGCGGTCGATCAGCTCAGGCGGCCGGTCGCACCGCCACGCTTGCTGCTCGACCGCCTGCAGGTCTGGCCGCGGGCCAGTGCGCTGGTGCTGGAGGCGCAGCAGGCGCCTGCGGCGCTGCTGCAACTGGTGTATGGCCTGCAGCAGGCGCTGTTGCCCCTGGGCGTGGAGGCGGCAAGCCGTGAGTATCGCCCGCACCTGACCCTGGCCAGGGACTTTCGCGGCCAGCCGCCAGAGGCCGGCACGGCGCCGGAATTCTTCCTTGCCGCCCGGCACTTCACGCTCTACGAGTCGCGCAAGGGCCGTTACTGGCCCTTGGCGCAATGGCCGTTGAGCGCCTGAACGGCGATCAGAACTCGGGCGTGTACTTGACCGAGAACATCAGGTTGCGCGGCTCGCCGAAGTTGTTGCTGCCATTGAGCTGGTTGAAGCCTGCCACCCAGTACTTCTTGTCGAACAGGTTGTAGGCGTTGACCGCCAGGCTTACCTCCGGTGTCAGCTGGTAGGCCAGGCGGGCATTCCACACGGTGTAGCCGGGTACCTCATAGGTGCGCTCGTAACCCAGGGTGTGGCTCTGGCTGGTAAAGCCCAGCCCGGTGCTCCAGCGCTGGCCCTCCACGGGCAAGGTGTAGTCGGCCCAGGCGCGCAGCATGTGCTTGGGGGTCCATTGGCTGAACACCCGTCCCTCGTTTTCCGGATCGTCGAGGAACTTGGTGGTGTTGTAGGTGTAGCCGGCGAACAGTTGCAGGCCGCTGAGCACCTCGCCGCTGACCTCGGCTTCGATCCCCTGGCTGCGCACCTTGCCCGCGGCATTGGAGCAATACCAGCCGTCACAGGCAAAACCTGAGGCGGTGTCGGTGACGGCGCGGTTCTCCTGGTCATAGCGGAACACTGCCAGCGAGGCATTGACGCGGCCATCGAGAAGCTCGCCCTTGAAGCCGGTTTCGTAGTTGCTGCCGATCACAGGCTTGAGCGGCACATTGCCGACACCGCGTTCGGTCTGCGGGGCGAACACATCGGTGTAGCTGGCGTACCAGGCCCATTCGCGGGTCAGGTCGTAGACGAAGCCGGCGTACGGTGTGACTTCGCCCGACTCGGTCATGCGGCTGGTGGGATTGACCTGGCCCGGGTTGAGTCCCCGATAAGTGGTGCTCGCGTAGCTGTAGTCGTACCAGCTGACGCGCGAGCCGAGAATCAGCGTCAGGCGATCGGTCGGCTTGATGCGCCAGGCGCCATACAGGCCTTTCTGGCGAATGTCGTAGCCGCTGTGCTCATGGCGACCGGTGGGCGCGGCGAGCAGCTCGTCGCGACTGGGCTCGGGGCGGTCATGGTCAATGTCGAAGATGTTGTCGTTGCCGCCAAAGGTGCGCCAGTACTCATCATCTGAGGTCAGCTTGGAGTAGTTGCCGCCCACGGTTACCTCATGCGCCACCGCACCGGTATCGAAGTGGCCGACCAGGTTCATGTCCAGGCCCAGCTTGGTGTTGTGGAAATCGGTGATCCAGTTGGCGTACTCGACGCCGCTGCCGTCCGCTTCCAGGCCTTCGCCGACGGTCTGGGTGCGCTGGTGGATGGAGGTGTTGGTCTCGTCCATGCGCACGGCGGCGGCCTTGAACGTCCAGTCGTCGTCGAAGCGGTGCTCAAGATCGAGGTAGTAGGTGGTGACATCGGTTTGCGCACGGTTCCAGCGCGCACCGGTGAAGGTCGAGCGGGGCAGGTCGACCGCCTTGCCAGTGGCATAGCGGGGGATACCACGCAGCATCGGCCGCGACTGCTGGCGGTTGTAGCTGATGCCGGCGCCGACGGTGGTGTCGTCGTTCAGGTCGATATCCAGCGCGCCGTACAGGGAGTGCGACTTGCTCCAGGCATAGTCGATGAAGCTGTCGCTCTGGTCCTCGTCGGCGACCATCCGCCCGCGTACCCGGCCATCGGCGGTCAGCGGGCCGCCGGCATCCAGTTGCAGGCCATAGTGGTCCCAGGAACCGGCCTTGCCGGTGACGGTGACGGTCGGTGCGGCCTGGCCACGCTTGCGCACCAGGTTGATCGCGCCGCCCGGGCTGCCGGTGCCTTGCAGCAGGCCGGAGGCGCCGCGCAGGATTTCAACCCGGTCGAAGAACACCAGGTCCTGGGTCGCCCAGTTGCCCAGCGAGTAGTTGTTGCGCGGGATCGGCACGCCGTCGTACTGCCAGTCGTCGATCTGGAAGCCTCGCGAGGTCACCACCACGCCAGGGCCGATGCCCTGGGCGCCGACCAGGCCGGTGGTGTGGTTGAGCGCATCCTGCAGGTCGGTGATGCCCTGGTCGTCCAGCTGCTTGCGGGTGATCACCGTCACCGACTGGGGGATCTCCTTGAGGGTGTGCACGCCCTTGCCCAGGGTCACCGCCCGCGCCGCGTAGGAGCCGCTGCCTTCGCTGGTGGCGTCCAGGTAGTTGTCGGTGATGCTGGTGCTGCCCAGCTCCAGCGCCTCACCGCCCTGGCTGGCGGGGGCCACGCTGAAGTGGCCGCTGCCGGTGATGCGCAATTGCAGGCCACTGCCGGCCAGCGCTGCCTGCATGGCTTGCTCGGCGCTCATCTGGCCGACCACCGCGGGGGCCTGCTTGCCGCGTACCAGCCCAGGTTCCAGGGCGATGATGGTGCCGCTCTGGCTGGCGATGCGGTTGAGGGTGGTTGCCAGGCTCGCGGCGGGCAGGTCGAACGACAGGGTCTGTGCCTGGGCGAACAGGCTGAAGCTGGTCAGGACGGCGGCAATGGGCCAGGGGTTGCGCACGGAAATCTCCCGGATGTTGTGAGTTGTCAGGAGATAGGTGGGCCGAGAAATGAAAACCGGACACCTTTGCGAATGATTTTCAAAAAAAGTTTCACGTAGCCGCTTTTGGGCCGATCAAGGTCAGCCAGGGGCCGAAGTGCTCGATGCTGACCGGCAGGGTTTCGGCCAGTGCCGAGAGGGCTTGTTGCGGCTGCTCGAGCGGGAACACGCCCTGTACCCGCAAGTCGCGCACCGCCGGGGCCAGGCGCATGTAGCCGCGCTGGTAGGGGCGCAGGGCGTCGACCACCACATGCAGCGGTTCGTCGAGCACTTCCAGGCGGCCCTCCACCCAGGCCGCGCGCTGTTGTTGCTCGCTGCCCAGCCGCTCGATGCCGTTGCTGCGCAGCAGCGCCGCCTGGCCTTGTTGCAGGTCTTGCCAGCGCCCGTCGGGCAGGCTCAGGCGCACGCTGTGTTCGAGTACCACCACGCGGGTGGCGGTGTCTTCCTGGCGGACCAGGAAGCGGGTGCCGAGGGCCTGCACCTGGCCCTGCGCGGTACGCACGCGCAACGGTCGTGCGGCGTCGGCGGCGACCTGGATGACCAGTTCGCCGTGGCGCAGCAGCACCAGGCGTTGGCGGGCATCGAAACGCAGGTCCACGGCGCTGGCGCTGTTGAGGCTCAGCCGGCTGCCGTCGGCCAGGGTGAAGCTGCGCCGCTCGCCGCTGGCGGTGTGCAGGTCGGCCAGCCAGCCCTGGGTGGCGTCGCTGCGCCAGCCGCCCCAGAGCGCCCCGCCGAGCAGGCCGAGGCTGGCCAGGGCGCCCAGCACTTCGCGACGTGAATGGCTCGGTTGCAGCAGCACCCGGCGCGCCTCGGCGGCCTGTCCGGGGGCCCGTTGCTCGAGGGCGCGCAGGGCTGCGCAAGGCCTGCCCAGGCGCTGTTGCAGCCGGTCCCAGGCCTGCCGGTGCGCCGGGTCCTGGCGCAGCCACTGCTCCAGTTGGCGCAACAGCGCATCGTCCGGCGCGCGGGCATTGAGCGCCACCATCCAGTCGATGGCCTGCTCGCCGATCGGGTCCAGGCTGCGGGCGCTCATGGTTGTACTTCGCACAGGTAGCATTGGCGCAGGGCCTGCTTCATGTAGCGGCTGACGGTGCGTTCGCAGATCTGCAGGCGGGCGGCGATCTCGACATAGCTCATGCCGTCGAGCTGGCTGTAGAGGAAAGCGGCCTTGACCATGGCTGGCAGGCCGTCCAGCACCTGGTCGATGGTCACCAGCGCTTCGATCAGCAGCAATTGCTCTTCGGCCGATGGGGCGACTTGTTCAGGCAATAGCGCCAGGCGCTCGAGGTAGACCAGTTCCAGTTGACGGCGACGGTGGCGATCGAAGATCAGCCGCCGGGCGATGGTGGACAGATAGGCGCGAGGTTGCTGGATGCTGTCCGGATCGACCTGCGCGCCGAGCATCTGGCAGAACGCCTCGGCGGCGGTGTCCTCGGCGTCGGCACGGTTGCGCAGGCGTTTGTGGATGTGTTGGAGCAGCCAGCGATGGTGGTCGCTGAAGAAGAAGCCCAGCTTGCGGGTCGAGGTGCTGTCCAACGGTGGCTATCCAGTTGTGAGTGTGAATCGTTCTCAATGGTAGCCGGGAGGTTCATCGTCTCGCAATGGGGCATGTCACAACAATTCGCGCCGCTGCCTGCGCAGCGGCGCGCGCTGGCGCATCAGGCCGCAGCTTCCTGGCCCGCGAACAGGGTCAGCCCCAGTTGACGGGCTTGTGGCAGGAGGCTGGCGGGGGCTGCGCCTTCACTGTCGGTGAACAGGGTCGAACTGATGACCCGGGCACCGCAGTAGTCGAAGATACCGTGCTCGATCTGCACGCGCATGGCCTCGCCATAGCCATGGCGCTCGAAGGTGCCGGCGTCGGCGCCGGCCACGCCGACCAGGTGCGCTGTCATCCCGTGCAGCAGCTTGGTGGTGCTGCCGTCGGCGGCCTGGTCGAAGGCCCAGCCGTTGCTGAACACCCGCTCGACCCAGCCCTTGAGCAGGGCCGGCAGCGACCACCAGTAGATGGGGTAGACCATGACCACGGTGTCGGCCCGCTCGATGCGCGCCTGTTCGGCCAGTACATCGGCCGGTGGCTGGCCCAGGCGTCGATGCACGGCGTGGTCGGCCAGGCTGAAGCGTGGGTCGAAGCCTTCGCTGGCCAGGTCGGCGAACTCGCTGGTATGGCCGGCGGTGCGCAGGCCTTCGGCGACCTGCTGGGCGAGGGCGTGGGTGAGGGAGTCGGGGTCGTGGTGACCGATGACGATCAGGGCATGCATGGTGGAATCTCCAGAATCAGGATGCAGGGACACCGGGAGCGTTATATACTCAAGGTAAGTTACGCTTAGTAAGTTACTTTTGGTAGGTAAGCAATGTCAAGCGAGGAAAAGACCGCGCCGCGCAAACGCCTGTCCCGCGAGGAGCGCCGCCGTCAGTTGCTGGATGTGGCCTGGCGGCTGGTTCGTGAGGAGGGCACCGATGCCCTGAGCCTGGGGCGCCTGGCCGAGCAGGCCGGGGTGACCAAGCCGGTGGTGTACGACCATTTCGAGACCCGCAACGGCTTGTTGCTGGCGCTGTACCAGGAATACGACGCCCGCCAGACCGCCATGCTCGACAAGGCCCTGGCCGGCTGCCCGGCCGGCCTGGCGGAGCGGGCCTGGGTGATTGCCGAGGCCTATGTGGACTGTGTGGCCACTCAGGGTAGGGAGATCCCCGGGGTCAGCGCCGCGCTGGCCGGCTCGCCGGAGCTGGAGGCGCTCAAGCGTGGTTATGACGGGCCGTTCATGGATAAATGCCGTGAAGCGCTGCTGCCGTTCGCGCCGGGTGGCGATATCGGCGTGGCCGGGCTATGGGTGCTGGTGGGGGCGGCGGATGCGCTGTCCCTGGCGGCGGCGGCCGGGGAGCTGACGGCTGAAGCAGCCAAGCGCGAGCTGCAGGCGACCATTGTGGCGATGGTTTTGCGCCAGTAGGCGATCATCGTGCAAGTGGTTTTTGTAGCGGATAGCGTGACCGGCGTGGGAGCGGGCTTGCCCCGCGATAGGGGGTATGGCACCGGCTGCGCCGGTGATCGCGGGGCAAGCCTGCTCCCACGCATCCTGCTCTTGCAGTCTGCTACGACGGCCCCGATCAGGCCGGCAGGCTCTGGTACGGCTGCTCTTCCCCCGGACTGCGGGCGAACTGGCGCTTGTACTCGCGGCTGAACTGCGAGGTGCTCTGATAGCCCACCCGGTGCGCCACCTGGGCCACGCCCAGCCCCTCGCCGATTAGCATCTGCTGCGCCTTGAGCAGGCGCAGGCGCTTGAGGTACTGCATCGGCGCCAGGTCGGTGCAGCGTTTGAAGTGCTCGTGGAAGGTCGACACGCTCATGTTCGCCCGGCTGGCCAGCTCATCCACCCCCAACGGCTCGGCGTAGTGCTCGCGCAAATAAGTCAGGGCCGAACCGATCCGGGCGAAATGCCCCTGTTGCTCGACCAGCGCCCGCAGCACCCCGGCCTTTGGCCCGCGCAACGCGGTGTAGAGCACCTCGCGCACCCGCGCCGGCCCCAGCACCTTGGCGTCCAGTGGGTCCTGCAGGCACTGCAGCAGGCGTTCGACGCTGTCGCGCATGGCCGTGTCCAGCACTGCCGAGGTCATCGACTGTGGCGTCTGCGCCTGCACCGCGGCATCCGGCCCCAGGTCCATGCTTTGCACCAACTCGCCGATCAGGGCGCGGTCGATGTCCACCGCCACACCCAGCAGCGGCGCCTGGGGCGTGGCAAAGGTCTCGCACATGAACGGTACCGACAGCGCCTGCACCAGGTAATGCCCGGCACCGTACTCCAGGGTACGTGGGCCCAGGCGCGCCAGTTTGCTGCCCTGGGCGAGGATGATCAGGCTGGGTTCGTAGATTTGCGGGCTGCTGGCCACGTAGTGGTCCCAGGTCAGCACCTGGACCTGGGGCAGGACGGTGGGCACGAACCCGGGGCCTGTGGCGAGGGCGCGGATCAGTGAGCAGAGCGTGGCATTGGCATCCACATGGTGAGTCAGGTGCATGGTGAACCCGGGCAGAGAATCGGACACTGGCATCTTCGCAGATTCGCGGGGTCATGCCAGAGGTTGGTGGCAAGGTCCGGAGAATCAGGCATGCATACTGGAGAATCGGCGGTGGGCGAGGCTGGTCCCGGCGCGCAGAATGCGTCGCCTGAATCGTTTCACTTGCACGAGGTGCCCCATGTACACCGCCATCGGTTACGCCGCCCAATCCCCCACCAGCCCCCTGGCCCCCATGACCTTCCAGCGCCGCAGCCCGCGGCCCGACGATGTGGTCATCGAGATCCTCTACTGTGGCGTGTGCCATTCCGATATCCACCAGGCCCGCAATGAATGGGGCATCGCCGTCTACCCGCTGATGCCGGGCCACGAGATCGTCGGCCGGGTCAGCGCGGTGGGCGCGCAGGTCAGCCGTTACCAGGTCGGTGATCTGGTCGGCGTCGGCTGCATGGTTGATTCCTGCCGCCAGTGCGAGGCCTGTCGCCAGGACGTCGAACAGTACTGCCTGGAAGGCCCGACCATGACCTACGCCACCCCCGACCGGGTCGACGGCAGCAACACGATGGGCGGCTACTCCAGCAGCATCGTGGTCAGCGAGCATTTCGTCCTGCGCATTCCCGAGGGCATGGACCTGGCCAGCGCGGCGCCGATCCTGTGCGCCGGCATCACCACCTATTCGCCCCTCAAGCACCACGGCGTGGGCCCCGGGCACAAGGTGGGCGTGCTGGGCATGGGTGGCCTGGGCCATATGGGCATCAAGCTGGCCAAGGCCCTGGGGGCGGAAGTGACCCTGTTCACCCGCTCCGCGGCCAAGGCCGAGGAAGCCCGTCGGCAGGGCGCCGACCATGTGATCGTCTCCACCGATGCCGAACAGATGCGCAGTGCGGCGGGTCGCTTCGATTTCCTGCTCGACACCATCCCGGTGCAGCACGACCTCAACCCCTACCTGCAAACCCTGAAGTTTGGCGGCGTGCACATCCTGGTCGGGCTGATCGAACCGGTTGATCCACCGGTACATGCGGCCAACCTGGTGATGCAGCGCCGGGTGCTGGCAGGTTCCTTGATCGGCGGTATCGCCGAAACCCAGGAGGTGCTCGACTTCTGCGCCGAGCACGGGATCAGCTGCGATATCGAAATGCTCGACATCCGTAACATCAACCAGGCCTACGAGCGGATGATCGCCGGCGACGTGAAGTACCGCTTCGTCATCGACATGGCCACGCTCAAGGCCTGACCAGGCGAGCTGGGCTTGTCCTGTGAAGCGTCACGCTACCTGAGCGGCGCCGCATAGCCCTGGCGCAGGTCCACGGCCCAGCCGTCGAGCACGGCCTTGACGTTGTCGGCGGTCATCACCTGGCGGTCGTTGTCCAGCGGCACGCCGGTACCCGCGAGCATCGCCTCGCCGACCACCTTGCCGCTTGCCCCCGCCTCGAACGACAGCTCGCTGGCGATCGCGCTGTCCCGGTCGCGAATGCCCGCGGCGCTGCTCACCCCGGCCGCGACCAGGGTGATCGGCAGCCACTCGTAGAAGCGCAGGCCCTGGGTGTCGGCGCTGATGCGGGTGATGGCCGGCCTGACCACCAGGGTGTTCGGGCCGGGCCTGTCGACCACCGTCATCACCTTGCCCAGTTCGTTGCGCAGTACCGCATCGTAGTAGTGGGTGATGCTGGCGAGGGTGGCCTGGGGGATGCGCG
Source organism: Pseudomonas sp. RtIB026 (assembly GCF_016861355.2). NCBI lineage: Bacteria > Pseudomonadati > Pseudomonadota > Gammaproteobacteria > Pseudomonadales > Pseudomonadaceae > Pseudomonas > Pseudomonas sp. RtIB026. Next base: position 2,973,948 of record NZ_AP023348.2, read on the forward strand.
TGCTCGGCTCGGGAGCCGGGTAGAACCGGCTGGGTGCCAGGTAGACCTCGATGTAACGGCCCTTTGGCCATTTCGGGTCGGCCCAGCTGAGCACCGTTGCGCCCGAAGGCGCCTGGTGCGGGGTGAGTAATCCGTAATCCTTGAGGTAGCCGGTCGGTGTCGGCTTGTTGCTGCCGCACGCGGACAGGCCCAGGGTGGACGTCAGCACCAGCGCCATGAGGTGACGCCGGCTCATGGATGGCGCTCCTCCGGGATTGCCGCCTGCCAGGCCTGGGTGCCGACTTCCTGCGAGGAGTGGATGCGCAGTTGCCCGTGGGCCATCAACCAGTGGACCAGGTCGCGAATTGGCACGGTGTGGCTGTACTCGACCCATTCGCCGCTGGTGGGGTCGTAATGTTCGAAGTACCGGCGCAGGGTGATGTAGCCCTGGTTGTCCGCCAGCTCCAGGCTCTCCTGCTGCACGATCAGGGATCCGGTGTGCCCGCGGGTGGTGTTGCGCTGGCTGAGGATCAGGGGCATCGAACCTTCGTGCCCATCGGTGCTGTTGCGGCTGTCGGCTATTGTCATGGGAAGCCCTCGGTGATGGAAGGCTGGCAGGGTGAAGGGTTATCGTTGCCAGGTGATGTCCGCTTTGTGTCGTGCATGACGAAATGTTGCGCGATTGAAATAAATGACCCGCGTGGCGCAATGGTTTTAGATACGCCTTTTTTCCCGGATCGGTATCACCGTGAGCAGACTGTTGATCGTCGATGACGACGTCGAAATCCTCGCCTTGCTGAAGCAGTTCTTCGTCCAGCACGGCTACGAGGTGGACCTGGCCGCCGAGGGGCAGGCGATGTGGGCCGCCATCGCCCGGCAGCGCCCGGATGCGATCATCCTCGACCTGATGCTGCCCGGCGAAAGTGGCCTGGGCCTGTGTCAGAAGCTGCGTGCGCAGCTTGGCGTGCCGGTCATCATGCTCACCGCCATGGCCGAGCTGAGTGACCGCATCATCGGCCTGGAACTGGGCGCCGACGATTACCTGACCAAACCGTTCGATCCACGTGAACTGCTGGCCCGCCTGCGCGCCGTGCAGCGCCGGGTTGGTGAACAGCCACCGCGGGGCGAGGCGGCGCGACCGGTGATCGGTTTCGCCGGTTGGCAGCTGGACATCACTTGCCGCGAGCTGCGCTCGCCCGAGCGGGTGATGGTGCCGCTGTCCGGCGCCGAGTTCGACCTGCTGGTGGTGTTTCTCGAGCACCCGCAGCGCATCCTCACCCGCGAGCAGTTGATCGACCTTACCCGTGGCCATGGGCATGACGCCTTCGACCGCAGCATCGACGTGCAGGTCAGCCGCCTGCGGCGCAAGATCGAGCCCGACAGCAAGCGCCCGGACCTGATCCGCACCGTGCGCAATGGCGGCTACCTGTTCAGCGCCACGGTGACCCGCTCGTGATCCGTCGCCTGCTGGGTCGCGACACTCTGCGCAAGCGCATCGCCCTGACCATTTTCACCGCATTGCTCGCCTCGCTGGCGTTCAATGCCCTGTTCGTCCAGGTTGCCGGCAGCTGGGCACGCCCGCCCATCGAGCGCACCGGCCTGCTCGAACAGATCGCCGTGACCACCCGAGTGATCGAGACCGCGCCGGCGACGCTGCGCGGGCAGCTGGCCGAGGCGGCGAGCACGCCAACGCTGCGGGTGACCTGGAGTACCCGGCGTGACGACTTTGGCCTGCCTGGCCCGGGCACCATGCTCAATTCCGGGCAGGTGCCGGCGATGGCCCAGCTGCTGGGGCCCTCGCGGCCGATCGAAGTGTACAACCCGGATGACTGGCCCATGGGCAGCGCCGAGGCGCACTACGTGGCGCTGGTTGCCCTGGCTGATGACAGCTGGCTGCTGTTCGTGCCGCCTGAGCGCAGCTGGGGCATGAGCGCGACGGCGCGCCTGGCGGTGGTCATCGGCCTGGGGCTGGTGGCGACCTTGCTGGTGGCCTGGCTTGCTACCCGCCAACTGGCCGCGCCGCTGCAACGCTTTGCCAGCGCGGCGCGGCGCTTCGGCGGCGACCTGCAGGCGCCGCCCATCGCCATCGAGGGGCCCGAGGAAATCCGCCAGGCAATCATCGCCTTCAACACCATGCAGGCGCAGATCCAACACTTCCTCCGCGAGCGCACCCACATGCTCGCGGCCATCTCCCACGACCTGCGCGCGCCGTTGACGCGCATGCGCCTGCGCAGCGAGTTCATGGAAGACCTGGACCACCAGCGCAAGCTGATCCGCGACGTCGACGAGATGCAGACGATGATCAACGAGGCCCTGGCGTTCTTCCGCGAAGGCACGCAACTGGAGCAGCGCACGGCCTATGATTTGTCGGAGCTGTTGCAGACCCTGGTCGACGACTACCGCGACCAGCATCTGGACATCGCCTTCAAGGGCCCGGCGCACCTGGTGCATGACGGCCGCCCGCTGGCGACCAAGCGGGTGGTCGTCAACCTGGTGGAAAACGCCATGAAGTATGCCCGCGATCCGCAGATAACGCTGCGCCGCGCCGCTCACCTGATCGTCATCGAGGTTCGCGACAGTGGGCCAGGTATTCCCGAGGAGGCCCTGCAGCAGGTGTTCGAGCCATTCTACCGATTGGAGGGCTCGCGCAACCGTGACACCGGTGGCGTCGGCCTCGGCCTCTCGGCCGCCCGTGCCAGCGTGCGCGAGCAGGGCGGCGAGCTGACCTTGCGCAATCGCGTTGGCGGTGGGCTGGTGGCGCGGGTTGAACTGCCTGACGGGTCCTGAGCGGGTCAGTACACCCAGACCTCGACCCGGCGGTTGCGCAGGCGCCCCTGCTCCAGGTCGTTGCCGGCCACCGGCAGTTCGTCGCCCATGCCCGCCACGTCCCTGACCTGCACCCCGACGCGGGCCAGCTCGCGGCGCACCGCCATGGCCCGCAGGCGCGACAGCAGCGCGGCGCGGCCCGGTGTCTCCTTGGGATCGCCGAAGCCCACCAGCACCACCTTGCCCTGTAGCTTGCCGGCCTGGCGCAGGTAGTCGCCGACCCGCTGCACATCGCGCAGGGCCTTGTTGTCGAGGCCGGCGCTGCCTTCCTGGAAGCGGAAGTTCACGCTGAGGCGCTGGGCCTCGCCGGCCAGTGTCCGATAGCGTGGCGGCATGTCGCCCTGGGCCGCGACCTGCTGTGGCTTGATCTGCTGGGAAACGAAGCCCTGCTCGGCGACGATGGCCTGGCCGGCGGGACTTTGGGCAAACTCGGCGAGCGCCTTGGCCAGCGGCGTGGGGTGGGTGGGGAGGTAGAAGAACAGGCGACGCGACAGCGGGTAGTCCTCGCTGGCCACCAGGGCACGGCTGGGTGGCAGCGCTGGTGCATCGCCCTCGGCCACGGCCAGTGCCTTGGCCCGGTGGACCGTGGCCAGGCCGCTGAAACCGATGGCCTGGCGGTCGGCCATGACCTGGGCAGCCAGTTCGTCGGCGGACTCGAAGCGCCGCGCCTGGGTGGCCAGTGTCGCTTGCTGAGGGGTAAGCACCAGGGCCTTGAAGGTTTCGAAGGTGCCGGAGCGATCATCGCGGGCATACAGGTGGATCGCCCCGCCGGGCACGCCCAGCTGTTCCCAGCGTTGCAACTGGCCGGAGAACACCTGGGCCAGTTGCTCGGTGCTCAGTTGCGTGAGCGGGTTGTCCGGGTGGACGATCACCGCCACGCCATCCAGGCCGATCACCTGTTCCGAGCCCGCGCCGCGCAGGTTGCCCAGGGCCTGCAACTGTTGCGCCTCGCTGTCGCTGATCGGCCGCGAGGCCGCGGCCAGGTCGGCCTCGCCCCGGGCCAGCGCGGCAAAGCCGGTGCTGGTGCCGTGGGCGGCAATGTCGATGCGCACGGGCTGGCCATCCGGATCGCGGGCGTGGACCTCGGTCTCGTTGGCCGTGGCGCCGGGCCGGTGCTCGATGGCGCTTGCGCCCTGGGCCTGCAGCAGCCCCTGCACCAGGGCCGGGCCAAGGGCCGCGCCGATGGTGTTGGAGCCCTGGATATGCAGTTGCGCGGGCCCGGCGCAGGCCAGGCCCGGGAGCAGGCACAGCAGAAGCAGAAGCAGGCGAGGCATGCCGAAGACCCGTGGCACAGAGTTGCGCCGCAGATTACGACAGTTGCTTGACCGAAAGATGACAGTGTCCCGTAAGAGATCGCCCAGCCTATCTGGCTGGGCCGGCGGGCAGAGAACCTGTGGGAGCGGGTTTACCCGCGAAGCCGACACCGTGGTGGATGGCACGGGCTTCGCCCGTGTTCGCGGGCAAGCCCGCTCCCACAGGGATCGCGCCAGATTCTAAAAGTTAGCAAGACAGTTGCTCCCACAGGGACACCATTTCATGTGCGACAGCCCAGCCCGAGGGGCTGGGCGATCTCATGCAGGATATGTGTGAGCAACCCGGCTCAGCGCCCCTCCGGCACGATGATCCCGGCCGGCGCCTCGGCCGCCCGGCGGCGGGCCACGCAGTAATACAGCACGCTCGGCACCACCAGGCCGATCAGCCACGACACATCCACGCCGCCCAGGTGCGCGACCATGGGCCCGGTGTACAGCTTGGTGTCGATGAACGGCATCTGCACCAGCACGCCGAAGGTGTACACGCCGATGCCCGGCCAGTTCCAGCGCCCGTAGCGGCCGTCAGGGTCGGCCAGTGCCGGGATGTCGTAGCGTTCCTTGGTGATGAAGTAGTAGTCCACCAGGTTCACCGCGCTCCACGGCACGAAGAAGGTCAGCAGGAACAGGATGAACGACTTGAACGCGCTGAGGAACGAATGCTGGCCGAGCAGGGCGACCAGGGTCGCGGCGCCGACGATGCCAAGCACGAACACCAGTCGCTGTACCCGACTGATCTGCAGGTGACCCCGGAAACCGCTGATGATCGTGGCGATGCACATGAAGCTGCCGTAGCTGTTGAGGGTGGAGATGGTCACCTTGCCGAAGGCGATGCAAAAGTACAGCAGCGCCGCCGTGGTGCCGGCCCCGCCCAGGCCGACGATGTAGGCTACCTCGCGTCCGGAGAACTGGCCGCCGGCGATGGCCGCGGCGAACACGCCGAGGATCATCGAGGCCTGGGCGCCGATCACCGAGCCCAGGCCGGCGGCGAGGAAGGTCTTGAGCGGCGAGGTATGGCTGGGCAGGTAGCGCGAGTAGTCGGCCACGTACGGGCCGAAGGCGATCTGCCAGGACGCCGCCAGCGACACCGCCAGCAGGAAGCTGGCCCAGCTGAAATGGCGGTTGTCGAGCAGCTGGCCGATGTCGGCGAGCATCAGGATGCGGCTGAACAGGTAGACGAAGGCGATGATCCCCAGCACGCTGGCCACCCGACCGATCCAGTGAATCACCCGGTAGCCGGCCAGGGTCGCCAGCACGATCACTCCGGCGAAGATGAGAATGCCGGCGCTGTCGCTGATGCTCAGTAACTGGCCGATGGCCTGGCCGGACAGCACCGTGCCGGTGGCGGTGAAGCCCAGGTACATCAGGCACACCAGGGCCATGGGGATGGCCGCGCCGTACACGCCGAACTGCACCCGGCTGGAGATCATCTGCGGCAGCCCCAGGCGCGGCCCCTGGGCGGCGTGCAGGGCCATCACCGCGCCGCCGACCAGTTGCCCGAGCAGCAGGCCGATCAACGACCAGAACACATCGCCGCCCAGCACCACGGCCAGGGCGCCGGTGACGATCGCGGTGATCTGCAGGTTGGCTCCCAGCCACAGGGTGAATTGGCTGTAGACGCGTCCATGGCGTTCAGACTCGGGGATGTAGTCGATCGAGCGGCGCTCGATCACGGGTTTGCTGGACATCGGGGAGGGCTCCGCTTCGTTGTTTTTGTGAAAGGCGGCGGCTATCGGCGGGACGCAGGGCGGATGGCCGAAGCCCGATATGAGCATGTATATACAAGTCTGGTCAAGTGAAGCTTGCGCAGGGTTTTCATGAGTGTTCCGCAGCCATCACAGCCGACTGTTGCGCAAGGCTGGCGCGCAACTGTGCTGGTCCGAGGCGGCGCGATGCCCTTATGCTGTAACCAAATATGTCTATAACAAGCCTGAAGAAGGAATGCGTGCCATGCCACTCAAGGACCTGCTGATCGCCCTGGTGGTGATCATCGCCTGGGGCGTCAATTTTGTGGTCATCAAGGTCGGCCTCGACGGCCTGCCGCCGATGCTGCTGGGGGCATTGCGCTTTCTGCTGGTGGCCTTCCCGGCGGTGTTCCTGATCAAGCGCCCGAACCTGCCCTGGCGCTGGCTGATCGCCTACGGCGCGACCATCTCTCTGGGCCAGTTCGCCTTCCTGTTCCAGGCCATGGCCAGTGGCATGCCGCCGGGGCTGGCTTCGCTGGTGCTGCAGTCCCAGGCGTTCTTCACCCTGGGCTTTGCCGCGCTGTTCCTCGGCGAGCGGCTGCGCCTGGCCAGCGTGCTGGGCTTGCTGGTGGCCGCCGGCGGCCTGGCGGTGATCGGCAGCGAGGACAGCGGCCACGTGCCGTTGCTCGCACTGTTGCTGACCCTGTGCGGCGGCGCCATGTGGGGCATGGGCAACATCATCACCCGGCGCTTCGGCAAGGTCGACCTGGTCGCCCTGGTGATCTGGGGCGGGCTGATCCCGCCGCTGCCGTTCCTGGCGCTGTCCTGGTGGCTGGAAGGGCCCGAGCGCATCGGCCATGCCCTGGCCAACATCGGCTGGAGCTCGGTGCTGGCCCTGGCCTACCTGGCCTTCGTCGCCACCATGGTCGGCTACAGCCTGTGGAGCACCCTGTTGTCGCGCCACCCGGCGGGCAAGGTGGCGCCGTTCTCGCTGCTGGTGCCGGTGGTCGGCCTGAGCTCCTCGGCCGTGTTGCTGGGCGAGCGCCTGAGCGAGGCCCAGGGCTGGGGCGCGCTGCTGGTGATGCTCGGGCTGCTGATCAATGTGTTCGGGCCGCGCCTGGGGCTGCGTCTGCGCGCGGCTACCGCGCGCTGAAGGCCGATGCCCGCCGCGTCACACCAGCAAGGCCGACCACGCCGACACCAGCAGCAGGCCGGCGAGGCCCTGATTGAACACCCGCAGCGCCTGGGGCGAACGTAACCAGCGGGCGCTGCCGATGCCCATCAGCGCCCACGCGGTCATGCTCGGCAGGGCGATCAGCAGGAACACCAGGCTCAACCACCACATCGGCAGTGCCGGGCCGGCGAACAGGCCGACCATTGCCACCGCCGTCACCCACACCTTGGGGTTGACCACCTGCAGGGTCGCCGCGCTCAGCGGGTCCAGGCCGCTATCGCTGCCCGCCTGCAGCGGCGCACCGGCGCTGCGCAGCATCTTCCAGGCCAGCCAGCTGAGCCACAGGGCGCCCACCCAACTCATGGCCTGCTGCGCCAGCGGGTAGCGCAGCAGCACCTCGCCCAGCCCCAGGCCCACCAGCAGCACTACTGTTGCCGCCGCGCAGCACGCCGTCACAATCGGCGCCAGGCTGGCACGCAGGCCGCGTTGAGCACCGTGGGCGAGGATCAGCAGGTTGGTCGGCCCGGGGCTGATGCTGGCGGCCAGGGCGAAGAGGATGAAGGGCAACAGCGTATGCGACATGGTCAAGGCTCCGAGTGATCGAAGCGCCATGGTCGCGCCGGGCGCGGGTTCAGTCTGGAAGGTTTGAGCAGCGCTTGCGGTAGTCCGCCGGGGTCAGTCGGTAGGCGCGGCGGAACCAGCGCCCCAGATGGCTCTGGTCGGCAAAGCCCAGGGAGGTGGCGACGCTGGCCGGCGTTTCACCCAGGGCCAGCCGCCGCCGTGCACGGGCCAGGCGCAGCTGGATCAGGTAGGCATGCGGCGCCAGGCCGAACGCCGCCTTGAACGCCCGGGTCAGGCGGAAGCGGTCGACGCCGCACACCTGAGCCAGCTCGACCAGGCCGATGTCCTGGTCCAGGTGCGTGTGCAGGTAATCGCGGGCGACCTGGGCGCACAGCGGCAGGCGCGGATCGGGGGCCAGGCGCTTGCGCCAGTGCAGGTGGCCGGTGAGGCAGGCCAGCAGGTCGTCCAGGGCGGTCTGGCGGACGATGCGCAGGTCGTTGTAATGCACCGTCTCGAAGGCCCGGGCGGTGGCCCCGGCCAGGCGCGGATCCTGGTGCAGCAGGGTGCCGAAGCTGGGCAGGGCGCCCGAGGGCGCGTGTTCGAACAGGGCGCGCAGCTCGGTTTCCAGCCAGTTGGCATCCAGGTACAGGGTCGAGTAGGTGAAACCCTCAACGGTGGGTGCATGGCCGTCGTGCAGGTCGCCCGGCTCGAGCACGAACACCTGGCCGGGGGTGCTGTTGTGGCGTGCGCGGCGGCAGTTGAATTGCTGCACGCCCTGTTCGGTCACCCCGACCAGGAAGCTGTCGTGCCAGTGCGGGTCGTAGGCATGGCCGGTGAAATGGGCGCGGACCGACTCGATGCCGGTGTCGGCGTCCTGTCTGAGGTCGATCCAGTTGCTCATGGGCGCGGGCCGTGTGGGTGTCGGTAGACGACCTTAACGCAGAAACGGCCCGGGCGTTTAGAACGATTGTGCAGCCGTCAGCGCTGGGCGAATGCCAGGTTGATGCCGAGCCCGGCGAACGAGGCGGCGAAGCTGCGCCGTAGCCAGGCCTGTACCTGGGGCGAGTCGATCACGGCGCGGCGGAACAGGTGGGCGAGCAGGCCGTAGATCACGAAGACGACAAAGGTCATGGCCATGAACACCGCACTCAGGCCGAGCATCTGCACGGTCGCGGAACCGGCCTGGGGGCTGATGAACTGCGGCAGGAAGGCGAGGAAGAACAGCGTCAGCTTGGGGTTGAGGATGTTCAGCAGGCAGGCCTTGAGCACCAGTTGGCCGGCGCTGGCTGGGGCGGCCTGGGTGTCCACGGCGAAGGCCGCGCGGTCACGCCAGGTGGCGTAGGCCAGGTACAGCAGGTAGGCGACGCCGGCGAACTTCAGGCCCTGGAAGGCCAGGGCGCTGGTGTGCAGCAAGGCCGAGAGGCCCAGCACCGAGGCCAGCAGGTGCGGGACGATACCCAGGGTGCAGCCGGAGGCAGTCCACAGGCAGGCGCGGCGCCCGGCCACCAGGGCGCTGGAGACGGTGAGGATGACCCCGCTGCCGGGAATCAGCACGATGATCAGCGCGGTAACGAGAAACTCCAGGCTCGGCATGAATGACAGCTCCTTGCAGTCGGGGGTGGATGCACTATACGCCCGGCGACAGCGGCTGCAACATGCCCTCCGGGCGCAGCGTGGCGAAGCGCTCGCGCAGCCACAGGTGCAGCTGGGCCACCGCCGGGGTGAGCTGCTTGCGGTGCGGGCATACCAGGGTCACCGGGGTCAGCTCGCCGGGGTGTTCGGGCAGCAGGACCTCCAGCTCGCCGGCGGCAACATTGGCGCTGACATCCAGCCACGACTTGTAGACGATGCCTTCGCCTTCCAGCGCCCAGCGCCGCACCACGTCGGCGTCGTCGCTGAACAGCGGCCCGCGCACCTGCACGGTGCGGTTGCCCAGCCGCCATTTGTCGTAGACCCGGCTCTGTTGCAGGTACAGCAGGCAGTCGTGCTGCTGCAGGTCGTCGGGGCTGTCCGGCCGGCCATGGCGGGCCAGGTAGTCGGGCGAGGCCACCAGCACCCGACGGTTCCACGGTGCCAGGGGCAGGGCAATGTAGTTGGCGTCCTCGTTCTGGCCGTAGCGGATAGCGACATCCACCGGGTCGCGGTAGAGGTCGGCCAGTTGGTCGGAGAGAAAGAAGCGCAGGCCGAGCCCCGGATGCTCGCGACGAAACGCGCTGAGCCAGGGCCGCAGCAGGTTGCGCCCCATGTCTGATGGTGCCGCCACCTGCAGCACGCCGCGCAGGCAACTGTGGCTGCCGTGCAGGTCCTCGCGGCCCTGGCGCAGGGCATCGAGCACGCGCTGGGCGGTGGGCAGGTACAGCTCGCCCTCGGCGGTCAGGCGCAGGCTGCGGGTGGTGCGGGCGAACAGGCGCACATCCAGTTCGCGTTCCAGGCGCTTGATCGCCGCCGCCACCTGGCCGGGCAGCAGGTCGGCCTCGTGGGCCGCAGCGGTAAAGCTGCCCAGGGCGCTGGCACGGGCGAACAGTTCGAGATCGTTGATGCGCAGCATTTTCACTCCAGGGATGAAAGTGTTGCTGCATTGTGCTGGTTTTTCTTTGCCGCCGGGAAGATAAGATGCGGCTCATTCACGATCCCTTTGAGGAATTGCCGTAGATGGATACCGTTGCCCTCGCCAAACGCCGTTACACCACCAAAGCCTACGACGCCAGCCGCAGGATTCCCCAGGCCACCATCGATGCCTTGCTCGAGCAGCTGCGCCACAGCCCGTCCTCGGTCAACTCGCAGCCCTGGCACTTCGTCGTGGCCGACAGCGCCGAAGGCAAGGCGCGCCTGGCCAAGGCCACCGATGAGCGTTTCGCCTACAACAGCCCGAAGCTGCGCGACGCCTCCCATGTGATCGTGTTCGCCGCCCGCACCAACATGACCGAAGCCCACCTGCAGGCGGTGCTGGCGCAGGAGGCCGCCGACGGGCGCTTCCGCACCGAACAGGCCCGTGATGGCCAGGACCAGACCCGCCGCGGCTACGTCGACCTGCACCGCCATGACTTCAAGGACCTGCAGCACTGGATGGAGAAGCAGGTCTACCTGGCCCTGGGCACCGCACTGCTGGGCGCCGCCGCCCACGGCCTGGACGCCACGCCGATCGAAGGCTTCGACGCCAAGGCCCTGGACGCCGAACTGGGCCTGCGCGAGCAGGGCTTCACCAGCGTGGTGCTGCTGAGCCTGGGCTATCGCAGCGAGGAGGATTTCAATGCCGGGCTGAGCAAGTCGCGGTTGGCGGCGGCGGAGGTGTTTACTTTTCTGTGATTGGCGGTAGGTAGTCCCGCTTAACTGGGGCAGCGTTGCAGCCAGTAATGCTGACGGTGAGCGGGCTTCTTCGATGCGACTCGACTAGCCAGCCCGGATCACCTTCTATCATGACGCCGCCAAGGCTCCTCGTGTCTCCCTCGCGTGGCACCAGTCTCGATGATCGACGAAGACGACAGGCTTCATGGCAACTCAGCCAGTGGAGCGGTTTGTGGAGCCGTTCGCGATTCGCGGTCTATCGCTTCTGGCCACTTGACCTCTGCTCCCAGACGCTTGGCGAACTGATACCAGAGGAGAAGGTTGTGATCTTCATTGTGTGGGGCAGGTGAAACAGCATCGAGACCATGTTGCATGTAAGTGCAGATGTAGGCCCAGATGGACTCTTCCCCGTACGTATTACTCAAAGAGAACCGGTCGATGACCTTGTTGGTGCCCGGTTCGACGACGGACAACATGATCCCTGTCTTCACGAGGTGCGAGCCTTGGTGGGTGACAGCCTGCTTTCTCCAGCGTTCGGCGCGTACATCCTTCCAGTCGTAGCTGACGATTTTTATTGGCCATGGGATGAAGGGGTTCCACCAACAGAACGTAAAGTTGTAAGCGTAGATTTTTTGACGGGAACGGTTGAAACGTATTGGCTCGTCGCGCGGGGCGGTGCGGACTAGGCGAAAATATATTGCTACCTGCCAAGTTATAATGGATATTAGTATTGATATGGTTAATAGTGACTCGTAGTCATTGTGCTGGATGCTGGTTGCTATTATTCTTGTGCCAAGAATGATTGTTGTAATGCTTAATGGAATGCACAGGGTTAATAGTCCCCCAGTGTTGACTGAGTTGCGAGGTATCTCTACGTAGATGTCGTCTTGATGGTTTGAGTTTAGCAGTATGGGAGAAGGGTCGACTTTAGTCGGGGCGTTTGGGAGGTTGAAGTCCTCTTTCCAGCCTGGACACGGAGGAATCAGGATAGGTCTTTTCATTTTTATCCCCTTACGTCCAGTTTGTCCTGTTTTTTTACCAATTTCGCGAAATTTGTGGTGTCGTCCTTGTTGGGCCAATAGCTGACTGTTAACTCAAAGGCGTCGATAGTTTTGAAATCTGCGGTTGGTGTACTCCCTTCTATTCTTAGAGTCTTTCCTTGGCGAGAACTATCCTCTGGGCTGCCAGTGTTCTCATATAACTCGGTTTTTTCCTTGTCGCTGTCTCCTGAGTACACGGTCGGCACAGTGTTTCTACCCGGTGAATAAACCACCAGTGTCCATTCGTATCTTGCCTGTTCGTGAGCAAAGTTAGGAATGGTGATTGTGTAGTTCAGACGTGTTTCGAGTGGAACCGAGAAGCTGTCCTTCAGCGTGACGAACGGCTCTATCGTTTTCGGAGGGTGTGTTTCTTTGAATGTTATATCTATCGAGGCGTGAGCAGTGATGCCCACTAGGGCTGCATTGAGAGCACCTATAGCGTTGTCATTGTCTTCTGCGACCTGCCATTCACGATGTGACGCTGGTAGCCCCCATCTGGACTGGCGAGCCCAGATTTCCAGTGGAGACGATTCGTTTTTTTTTGCGATCGTAGCAAGCGTGTAGGCCGAAAGTGCAAGTAATAGTGCTATACCTACAGGGCCTAGGAATGCGGTCCCAAAGTAAAGTGTGCTTACTCCTACGAATGCTGAACCAATCGCAGATAGGCCTGCAATATTATATTTTTGGTTGGATGCTAGATCGCCTTGTGCACCTGTTCGTTGAGCCGCTAGTAAATAATTTGTTCCTTCTGCAATACCAGCGACAGCAGCAATGGCACCACCGTACTTCACCAGTTGCGTCCCCTGCATCAATGTCGAGCCCGCCGTCACGGCGACCCGAGCAGGCCGCAATATCTCGATCGCTTTCCCTGTCGCCTCAATACTCAAGCCCAAAACCCCGATGGACGACGACCACACCGCCGCCAGCGCTTCGGCCTCCGCATTGCCGGGGGTCGCAGTCAGCGCGTCATGATTCCTGCGCAGGCTGTCCTGCTGGAACCACAACCCACCCAGGCTCAACATCAGGTCCGCGCGGCCCGGCCCCAGGCCAGACAAGCCACTGCGCAGATTGCCCATGGCTTCACGGGCCAGGGCGCGGGTCTGCTCCGCGCTCAGGCTGAGCAGGCGCAGGCTGTGGGCGGCCTGGTATTGCAGGCTGTCGGCCCCTATGCGCACGCTGCGCAACGCCTCGCCAGCGTCGGTACCCACGCTGGCCTGCAGGTGCTGCAACCGGGCCTGCAGGTCCTCGGCGCTCTCCATGGTCCAGAGCACCAGCTCCACGACCTTGCCGTGCTTGCCGGACACTGCCGCGGTGATGGCGCCGCTGAGCAGCATGGCGTTGACCTTGTGCGCGGCGGGTTTGCGAAAGGCCTGGTCCAGCTGGCCCAGCAGCGCATCGGTACGCGCCTGCAGGCCTTCGTTGAGCAGCTTCAGGTATTCGCCCGCCCTGAGCGGCACGACGAGCTGCGTCATGTGCTGCCCGGCAAAACGCAGCAGCGCCGCGCTGTGCACGTAGCCGATCATCTGCTGGGCGCCGACGGACAGGTGTTGGTGGAGGGTGTTGCCGGCATTGGCGGTGGCGGCGAGCAACTGGCCGATGGCGTCGCGCACCGGCTTGACCATCAACTGCTGGCCCTCGTAGCTGGTGGTGAGGCCCTTGACCGTGTCGTAGACCTTGCTCAGGTCCTGGCTGGTCAAGGCCTCCAGCAGTTGCCGGAGCAGGCCCTGGTGCTTGGCGACCAGGGCCTGGTACAGCAGGCTGTCGGGGTCTTCCAGTTCCTGTTGCCACAGCCGTTGGCTCGCGCCGAGCGCGGCGCCGTCCTGCGGCTGGGTTTCGCTGGGGCCGCCGTACAGACAGGTGCCCAGCATGCGTACGAAGTACTCCGTCGAGCGCCAGTCGATGGCGCTGTAGTCGTTGTAGGCGATGCGTTGAAACGCCGGGGCGGCGTAGAGCTCGGCATACAAGGTGGCGAGCTGGTCGATCAGCTGTTGGCGGTTGTGCAGTTCGGTCTCGTAGGCGCTGGCGAAGGCGCTGCGCTCACCTTCGTCGTAGCGTTCCTCGAAGCGCTCCCGTGCTTGCTGCTGCTTGCGTTCGATCCGGCGCGGCAACTGGGCCTCGACATCCACGGCGGGGAGGGGAGCCTTGGCGGCGAGCAGGGGGCTGCTGTTCCAGCGCTCCACCTCCCGTGCTTCTCGCTCGACTTCGGCGGCGGCCTCGCCGGCGGCCAGCGTGGCGTTCAGCTCGCGAATGCCGAGCAGGGCCAGGGAGGTGAAATGCTCGAAGTGCCGTTGCGGCTCGGCGCGCCAGGCCTGCAGGGCCTGGACCCAGGCGAGGCGTTGCGCGTTGCACTCCTGGACCATGCCGACGGGGTCTGGCACCGTCAGCGCGAGCACGCCATCGGCGAGCTCTTCGCGTTGTATCAGGGCAGCGATGTACGTGCGTGTGGCCGCCAGGCGCTCGAGGCGAGGGTAGAAGCCATGGACGCTGGTGAAGGGGCCGGTGCTTGGCACGGCGTATTCCAGGACCTCGTCGAGTTGCAGGCGGTCTGCGTGCATGGCCCGGCCCACGCTGCCGGGCGCTTCGCGGGCCGCTTTCAGGTCGAGAGCCTGGAAGCGGCTGGTGAGCTCGGGGTCGTTGTTCGCGATGGCGTGCTTGTACTGGTCCAGCACGGGCTTGGGCCAGGGATCGTTGGCGAAGGCGATCCAGGCGGTCGAGTACAGCAGGGTGTTGATGTTGATGAACGACGCGATGACATCGTGATGTTCTTGCCGGCAGGCCGTGGACAAGGGCTTGCCGGCTTGCGGGGGAGGCTGGAAGGCTGGGAACTGGCGCAGGGCCCCTTCGGGGGTGACCTGGTAGGCGTGCCAGACCCGTTGATCGAGCAGCACGTAGACATAGCCCTGGCGCAGGATGCGCAACTGTTCGTTGTGCATGGGGATGCCGGCGATACCGTTGTAGTTGGGCAGGTTGCGCGTGCTCAGGGTCTTGGGGCTGGGGGCGTAGGCGGTACGTAATAGGAGGATGGGCAGGCCTATACGCTGGCAGGCGGAACAGCGGGGCTTGGGGACGGGGATGGCTTGGCGTTGTGCGTCCAGGATGGATTGACTGAGGCTGAGGGTCATGGATAGCTCCGAGACTGGGGCAGCGCGGCGACAACTTTGGACCAGTCGTGCGGGATGGCCGGTTTGTCGAGCTGATGGCCGAGGGCCGCGTCGGGGCTGTTGATTACCTGCTGAAGTGTTCCGGGGGAATTTCGCATAAGGTCCTCGCTGGCAATGGCCGTACCGTCGTGCAGGCCCATGGCTGGCTGTTGCAGCCAGCCACGGGCGACGTTACGCAGACTTGAAACACTAGCGAGGAACGGATTGTGGGTGGTCAGCAGGGCTTCCCAAATCCGCGTAGGACGTTTCTCTGATTTTCCTTTTCAGCGCTTATTGGCACTATTCAGTTACATCTCACCGGCGAATCCGCGCGGGCAGGCGATCCGCCGCCAAGGTTCAGAGATCCAGCACCAACCGCGCCGAGCGCGCCCGCGAGACGCACAGCATCATGGTCTGCTGCGAGGCTTTCTCCTCGTCGCTCAGGTACTGGTCGAAATGCTCGGCCTCGCCTTCGAGGATCGCCGTCTCGCAGGTGCCGCACACGCCTTCGCGGCACAGGCACTCGACCTTGGCGGCCTTGGATTTCTCGATGGCCTGGAGAATGGTCATGCCTTCCTCGACGGCCAGTTCGGTACCGGAGCGCGCCAGTACCACGGTGAACGCCGAGCCTGCGGTCGGCGCGGCGGCGGCGAACTGTTCCCAATGCACGCGGGACTCGGCGATGCCGGCGGCGGCGGCGCTGGCGATCACCGCGTCGATCAGCGGCTTGGGCCCGCACACATAAAGATGGGCGTCATCGGCCAGCCCCGCGCACAGCGCGGCGAGGTCGAGCTTGCGCTCCAGGCTGTCGATGTAGAAGCGGGTGTTGCCGGCATGCGGGCCTTGCGCCAGGTCGCCCTGGAAGGCGCCGTGCTCGGGGGCGCGGAAGGCGTAGTGCAGCTCGTAGGGGATGCTGCCGCCTTCGAGCTCGTGCAGTTGCGCCAGGAACGGGGTGATGCCGATGCCGCCGGCAATCAGCACATGGCGCCCGGCGCTTGGGTCGAGGGCGAACAGGTTGTTGGGGGTGGAAATGGTCAGCTCGCTGCCCACCTCGACCTGCTGGTGCATGAACGCCGAACCGCCCTTGGACTGCTCCTCCAGGCGCACGCCGATCTGGTAGCTGTGCAACTGGCGCGGGTCGCTCATCAGCGAGTAGGCATTGCTGAACTGGCTGCCGCAGGCCGACTGCATCTGCACGATGACGTGGCTGCCGCCGCCGAAGGCGGGCAGGGCGGCGCCGTCGGCGCGGGCCAGGGTGAAGCGCTTGATCTGCGGCGTGGCCTGTTCCACGTCGGTCACGCGCACCTTGAACATTTCGTATTGCTTGGCCATGGCGTACCTCGACAACGAAGCCCCGCGCCAGGCCCTGGCGCGGGGCGGGGAGCGTGTTCAGTCGTCCAGGTGGGCGACGGCGATCAGGTTGTGGAAGTGGGCGATGCCGTGCTCGCTCACGCCGCTGCGCTGCGAATCGACCATGATCCGGCCCTGGCCGCGGTAGCCGCGGGACTTCAGGCCCTTCTGCACGCTCTCGACCAGGCGCAGGTCCTCGGGACGGAACACCTCGCGGTACCAGTCGATCAGCTTGTGCTGCTCCTCGCTGAGGTCCTTGTTGAGGAAGTAGATGTCGTAGTGCTGCAGGGTGGTTTCGGCATCGACCGGGAACTCGTAGATCACGGTCATGAAGTTGGCCCCTGGCGGTACGTTGAACATGGTGCACGGCCAGGCCCAGAAGCCGGCGAAGGACGGATCCTTGACCGTTTCATCGAACTTGAACGACTGCTCCGACGGCTTGGCCAGGCCGTACTGCAAGGTCCAGTTGCCGTGCAGGCTATGGCTGTACTGGCCGACGTCCACCGAGTCGGAGAAGCCGGGGTGGGCCGGGGCGCAGTGGTAGCACTCGAGGTAGTTGTCGACGATCGACTTCCAGTTGGCCGGGGTGTCGCTGACGAAGCGTGCGGCCAGGTGCAGGTCGTCGATCACCGCGCAGGCCTCGCGCATGCGTTTTTGCATGCCGGGCAGCTGGTCTTCGACGGAACCGGCGTCGTTGTCCATGTTGATGAAGATGAAGCCGGCGTACTCTTCGACGCGCAGCTGCACCAGGGTGGAGTTGTCCTTGTCGAAGTTGGCCACGTTCTCGCAGTTGCGCGCGTGGGCCAGTTCGCCGTCGAGCTTGAAGGTCCAGGCGTGGTACGGGCAGGTGATGACGTTCTTGGCCTTGCCGCTGCCTTCGAGCAGCTGGTGGCCGCGGTGCGGGCAGACGTTGTAGAACGCGCGCAGCACGTCGTCGCGGCCACGCACGACGATGATGCTCTCACCGATCACCTGGCGGGTGATGTAGGCGTTTTTTTCGGCGACTTCGCTGCGGTGGCCGACGCAGATCCAGCTGCGGGCGAAGATCGCTTCCTTCTCGTGCTCGAAGACGGCGGCCTGGGTGTAGAACTTTGCCGGGAGGGTGAAGGCCTCTTCGGGGTTGGCGCAGAAGTCGGCGGGCAGGCGTTTGAAATCGTTCATGGCTCTATCTCGGTTCTTATTGGTTAACGCGTATCTGTTGGTTAACAAGTTGGGTAAATTTTTTTGTACTGCTGCGTGACGCTGCTTCCTGTAGGAGCGGCCTTGTGCCGCGAAAGGGCTGCGCAGCAGCCCCTGCAAATCCGAGGTAGACCCCAGATCCTGGGGGCCGCTTCGCGCCCCTTTCGCGGCACAAGGCCGCTCCTACATGGTCAGTGCACCGCCGCTGCGCTGCGCGGCGCCTGCTGCTGCGGCTCTTCGCCGGCCAGGCGGGTGGCCTCTTCCTCGATGCGGTACGCCGGCACCTGGCCGTAGTCGGCCGCCAGCCACTTGAAGAAGCCGTAGATCTTCACCAGCAGGATCACCATGAACGGGATCGCGGTGAGCACCACGGCGGTCTTCATGGTCGACAGCGAGGCCTTGGCGAACAGCATGGCCAGCGGCACCAGGGTCAGTACCACGCACCAGAACAGGCGCAGGGTCGGGCTCGGGTCCTCGCCCTCGCGCAGGTTGCGGGTGCTGGTGGCGGCCACGGCGTAGGCGGCGGCGTCCATGTGCGAGGCGCAGAACACCGCCATGATGAACAGGTACGCGGCGAGGAACAGCGTGCCCCATGGCAGGGCCAGCAAGAGATCGGTCACCGCCGCTTCGCCACCGAGGGTGCCGAGCAGCTTGGGCACGTCGATCTGGCCGTTGATGAACTGGTGCATGCTGTAGCTTTCCAGCGCGCCGAAGAAGAACCAGCAACCGAAGCTGCCGCCCAGCAGCAGGGCGAACACCACTTCCTTGATCAGCCGGCCACGCGAGACGCGGGCGACGAACATGGCCACGCCCGGCGCGTAGGACACCCACCACAGCCAGTAGAACACCGTCCAGTTGCGGGTGAAGGCGCCATCGCCGGCCGGGTCGGTGAACAGGCTCATCTGCACGTAATGTTGCAGCATCAGGCCGATGGAATTGGCGGTGTTGTTCAGGGTGAACTGGGTCGGGCCGACCAGCAGGACGATGGCGGCGAACACCAGGGCGCCGATGCAGACCATCTTCGACAGGCGCTGCAGGCCGCCGTCGATGCCGATGTACGAACTCAGCGAGAACAGCAGCGCCACCGCGCCGATCACCAGCAGTTGCACGGTGAAGGTGTTGGGGGTGCCGGCCAGGTCGGCAAGGCCACGGGTCAGGGTCGAGGCGGTGAGCGCCAGCGACACGGTCAGCGCGCCCATCATGGTCAGCAGGAAGATCAGGTCGACGGCGCGCCCGACGGGGCCGGTGGCCTTGAAACCGGTGACCGCCTCGATGATCGAGGCCAGGTTCAGGCCGCTCTTCTTGCGCACATGGAAGTGATAGGCCATGGCCAGCGAGGCCAGGGCGTAGATCGACCAGGCGCTGATGCCCCAGTGGAAGAACGAGTAGCTAACGCTGTACTCCAGGGCCTTGGCCGACATTGGCGCGATGTTCAGGCCCGGGGTCTGGTAGTAGTAGGCCCACTCCATCACGCCCCAGTACAGGGTCGAGGAGCCCATGCCGGCGCAGATGAACATGAACACCCAGGTGGTGGTGGAGTACTCCGGCTTGCCGGCGCCCAGGCGGATGTTGCCGTACTTGCTGAAGGCCAGGTACAGCACGGCCAGGGAACTGCCGAACACCAGGACCTGGACGCTGGTGCCGAAGGTGCGGGTGGCCACCTCGAACAGCTGGTTGGCCAGGCTTTCGGCCTGGGCGGGGAAGGCAGCAAGGCCGATCACGGTGAGCAGCACGGCCAACAGGCTCACGGCGATCAGGAACACGTCGATCTTTTTGTTATTGGGGGACATCAATTGTCTCCTGGAGCATTTTTTTTGTAGTAGGCGTCAGGCGTTGGGGAAGTCCGTATCGAGGCTGGGTTTTCCTTTCTGTTAACCGATGGATAACAAGTATCTTTTGGTTTACAGATTCTGCATTGAATCGAAGTGGGTGGCAATAGGATCGTCGGACAATCCGGATGGTTGGTTTCACCCTTTTCGCGGGTAAACCCGCTCCCACAGGGTTTGCATCCATCCTGTGGGAGCGGGTTTACCCGCGAAGCAAGCGCCGCCGACTCAGGCCCCGAGCAGCTCGGCAATGGCCTTGCCCACTTCCTGGGTCGAGCGGCTGCCGCCCATGTCGCGGGTGGTGTCGCCGTTGGCGATCACTGTCTCGATGGCCTTGAGGATGTCGTCATGGGCCGCCTGGTAGCGGGCGTCATTGTCGGCCTGGCCGAGGAACTCGAGCATCAGCGCGCCGGACCAGATCATCGCGATCGGGTTGGCAATGTTCTGGCCATGGATGTCCGGCGCCGAACCGTGCACCGGCTCGAACAGCGACGGGAACTTGCGCTCGGGGTTGAGGTTGGCCGACGGCGCGATGCCGATGGTGCCGGCGCAGGCCGGGCCGAGGTCCGAGAGGATGTCGCCGAACAGGTTGGAGGCCACCACCACGTCGAAGCGCTCCGGCTGCAGCACGAAACGGGCGCAGAGAATGTCGATGTGCTGCTTGTCCCAGCTGATCTCGGGGTAGTGGGCGGCCATGGCGGCGGTGCGCTCGTCCCAGTAGGGCATGCTCACGGCCATGCCGTTGGACTTGGTCGCCGAGGTGACGTGCTTGCGCTCGCGGGTCTGGGCCACGTCGAAGGCGTACTTGAGGATGCGGTCCACGCCACGGCGGGTGAACACCGACTCCTGCAGCACGAACTCGTTGTCGGTGCCTTCGAACATGCGCCCGCCCAGGGACGAATATTCACCTTCGGTGTTCTCGCGGATCACCACGAAGTCGATGTCGCCGGGCTGCTTGTTCGCCAGCGGGCAGGGCACGCCGGGGAACAGGCGTACCGGGCGGATGTTCACGTACTGGTCGAAATCGCGGCGGAATTTCAGCAGCGAACCCCACAGCGAGATATGGTCCGGGACCTTGTCCGGCCAGCCGACGGCGCCGAAGTACAGGGCGTCGAAGCCCTTGAGCTGGTCGAACCAGTCGTCGGGCATCATCTTGCCGTGGGCCAGGTAGTAGTCGCAGCTGGCCCACTCGAAGAACTCGAACTCAAGGTTCAGGCCGTGCTTGCGGGCGGCGGCCTCGACCACGCGCAGGCCTTCGGGGAGGACTTCGTTGCCGATGCCGTCACCGGGGATGGCGGCGATCTTGAAGGTCTTGGTCATGGGGCGCCTCTCGTGTTCAGGGAAGATGCGGCCATGCTATAAGGCTGTGCTTCGGAGATAATCCGGCAATCTATCAATTCTTGGTGCACGAATCGTGAATAATCTGCCGAACCTGGATGACCTCGATATCTTCCTGCAGGTGGCCCGTCGCGCCAGCTTTGCCGCGGTGGCCGACGAGCGCGGCATGTCGGCGGCGTTCGTCAGCAAGCGCATCCGCCTGTTGGAGGACAGCCTCGGCGTGCGCCTGCTGCACCGCACCACCCGGCGGGTGACGGTGAGCGAGGAGGGCGAGCGGGTGTACCAGTGGGCGCAGCAGATCTTCGAGACCCTGCAACGCATGGGCGACGACCTCAACGCCGGCCAGCGCGAGCCGGTCGGGCAGTTGCGTATCGCCAGCAGCCTTGGCCTGGGCCGACGCTTCGTGGCGCCGGCGCTGTCGGAACTGGCGGCGCGCTATCCGCGCCTGGACATCCGCCTGGATGTGCACGACCGCCTGGTGGACTTGATCGCCGAAGGGGTCGACCTGGATATCCGCGTGGGTAACGTGATCGCCCCGCACCTGATCGCCAAGCCCCTGGCGCGCAACCGTCGGGTGTTGTGCGCGGCGCCTGCGTACCTGGCCGAGCATGGCACGCCGCGGGTGCTGGCGGACCTGGCCAGCCATGACTGCCTGGTGATCAAGGAG
The DNA here is from genome assembly GCF_016861355.2 of Pseudomonas sp. RtIB026. Lineage (NCBI taxonomy): Bacteria > Pseudomonadati > Pseudomonadota > Gammaproteobacteria > Pseudomonadales > Pseudomonadaceae > Pseudomonas > Pseudomonas sp. RtIB026. The sequence goes on from NZ_AP023348.2 coordinate 2,995,308, forward strand.
CGTGACCACCCGTTCGGGCTATGGCACCTGGAAGGGCCGCAGGGTGAGGAGAGCGTGCGGGTGACCGGCGGGCTGTCGAGCAACCATGGCGAGGTGGCGCACCAGTGGTGCCTGGACGGGCGTGGCATCCTGCTGCGCTCGTGGTGGGACGTGCACGACAGCATCGCCGAGGGGCGGCTGGTGCAGGTGCTGCCGGACTACCAGCAGGCGGCGGACATCTGGGCGGTGTACACCGCGCCCTTGGCCGGCTCGGCCAAGGTGCGGGTGGCGGTGGAGTTCTTTCGGCAGTATTTTACCGAGCGGTATCGGTTGCCTGATTGAAGGCAGGGAGCCGTGTAGCGACCCCACCGCCTTCAATGACTTGGCGGGTTCGAACTCCGTTTAATTGGGTGGAGAAATATTGAACCTGAAGCGGTGAACATTACCGTTCATGGCACCGCCTGTCTGAGTCCTCTCGATAGTGTTTGGAATACCGTTGGGGGAATCGAAGTCAGCTATCCCGAATTTACCGTATAGCTGACCTTTGAAATTCAATGTCCGGCTACGGTCTTCGTTATAGAACGTCCAATAGCTAGTGGGGGGGCTGCCTGCTGAATGCGAGAAGATTAGCGCTGAACGTGCCTTGCCGCCCGCGTCGTGAGGGCAGCCTACTTCTTCAGTGATCAGGTATTCGGCAAAGGAAGTGCTAAAGCCACACATCGGGCTTTTGAAGTTTTTCTCAGCAAACAGCAGGACAGCATTACCTCCATGCAGGGCATCTACAACGGCGCCATCCAGTGCTTCGCCTTTCTGGCTACGCGTGTAGCCAGCGGGCACATCTTTTGAGTCGTCAATATTCTTGACCTCGACATCACCTGCACCTTCGGCAGTTCTCGTGTAGCACACATGACGTTCTCCTGGTCCGTCATAGAGGCAAAGGCGCTGTGCGATGCCGATATTGGTCAGCCGGAAGGACCGCACAGGTTGCTCATTGCACGCGCTGGAAATATTCACTGGTTGCCCGGAACGAATCTGAAGGTAGCATTCCTTTCCCTGGGAGCCCGTTTGTTCATATAGCGACAGACTGAGTGCATTGAACGGGCCGTAGAAACTGCTCACATACTCGGCCCTCTTGTCCTCAATGAACTGCGCCATGTCATGCAGCGCGTCACCCATGGGCTTGCCCTGATATTCCACCCTGGGGTTGGAGAAGTTGGGCAGGGCGCCGTGGGCGGTGACCATCTGGGTATGGAACTCAGGGGCGGTCTCGTGTTTGTAGCCATGGTTGAGTGGATTGGAAGGCGCAGGGTCCCAACCAACGGTGCCGCCATAGTTCTGGCCAAGTACATGGGCCAGTGACGAAGGGCAACTGATGGCGCTGTACGCGGTCTCCTTGGTCGACCAGCTGTACGCGACCCCACAGAACTCGGTGAAGGTGCCATACAGCGAGACCAGGTCTGCGCCCAGCGCGCCGCGGTTTTTCCAGACCATCTTGCCCAGCTCGGTGTCCTTGCTTTTCAGCTCGTCCAAGTCACTACCGTCGCCTTCGTAGTTGGAGTCGTAGATAGCGGCAAGTTCATAGATGACGTTCATCTTGCTGTTTGCAAAGTACTGGTTGGCATCCTGTAACGCACCAATCAGTTCCTCTTTGTAGTTTGGCTTGCTCTCGCGCACAGGCTTGGTCGATACCAGCAGCACACGAACGAAGTAGTAGTCAGGGCGTTTGGTCTTATCGGAGGGTGGGATTTTTTCGCTGGCCCCTGGGGTCGGCAACGGTTTGGATTCCGGCGGTAGTTTCGACTCATCAACCTTAATGAGTGCCTGCTGGCCAGGGTTTATGTAGTCAAGACGATAGAGCTGCCCATCGACGATCAGTCTACCGACGACCTTGTCCTGTTGGCGTACAAGGGAAAGATAGTAGCGCGGATCGTAATCGATTTCGTTCTTCGCTTGGCTTGCGGGTTTTTTCTTCCACACGGAGGCCTTGTAACCTACCCAACTGTCAAATCCGCTGGCCAGGGGCTTGGAGGGGCGCAAGTGGAACTCTACGGTTTTGCCATCAGGTGTCGAGACGGCGATAGCCTGAGTCTGTGGATCGACCAACTTCGCATCCACCTTGACCAGCTTGATCTCGACGTTGGCAGGTTCAGCCAACAACCTGGCCAGGTAACCTGTCGCGGTCTTCTTCAACTGGGCGGTATCCTGCCCGGTTTCTACAGTAAACAGTGGCGTGGCCGCCTGCGCGGAAATTACTGTGACCATCGCCAGTAATACCCCCGCCCACGCTGTTTTCCAATTGCGCACTTTCATCGGATTGCTCCTGTGGTTTAACCCTCGCCCACAGCAGAGCAGTTTGTGAAATACCAGTCACCTGGCAATAATGTCAGGTGACTGGCCGGGCCCTCAGTGGCTCATCACTTTCGCGGTGGCCTTGCGGCCGGATTCATAGACCTCGCGATCCATCGGCCGCGCCTGTGGGTTGCCAAGGTCTTCCATGGCCAGTCGATGGGTCTCCGGCGCCAGGTACGCGGCGAACGCGCACACGCAGGTGACCAGGAACGCCAGCCCGCCGACCACCAGCCAGATATGCTCCGAACCCGGTGGCGCCACGGCGGCGAACAGCGCCGGCAGCATGGCGGTGATCATGGTGCCGATGTTCTGCGCGATGGCCATGGCCGAGACGCGGTAGCGGGTGTGGAACAGCTCGGGGTAGAAGCTTGGGAACACAGCGTTGTAGCCCTGGTAGACCATGCCCCACATCAGGATCGAAGCGGTAAAGGCCAGCGGCACGTTCTGGATGCTGATCGCGTACAGGTAGGCGAAGGCCAGCAGGCCCGAGCCCAGGCAGCCGGCGATCATGGTCGGGCGACGGCCGATCCGGTCGGACAGGTTGCCGACGAAGGGGATCACCAGCACCGCGACGATGTTGCCCACCACCGGGATCCACAGGTACACGCTCTTGTCGAAGCCGATGCCGTAGGCCGGCTGCACCGCGTAGGCCGCGCCGAAGATGGTGGCGACCACCGGAATCACGTTCATCAGCGCCATGAACATCACCAGCACCATGTGCTTCCAGCTGTGGCGGAAGGCTTCGCTGATCGGCGACTTGGCGACCTTGTCCTGTTTCTCCTCCTGGACGAAAGCCGGGGTCTCGTGCACTTCCTTGCGGATGATGAAACCGGCGATCAGCACTACCGCGCTCATCAGGAACGGGATGCGCCAGCCCCACTCGTTGAAGGCCTCGCTGGGCATGAAGTAGGCCAGCGGCAGGAACACCGCCGCCGCCATCACCTGGCCGGCCTGCACGCCTTGCAGGGTGTAGCTGGCGTAGTAGCCGCGGCGGCCGAACGGCGCGTGCTCCATGATCATCGAGCTGGCTCCGGAGATTTCGCCGGCCACGGCGAAGCCCTGGACCAGGCGCAGCACCACCAGCAGCGCCGGGGCCAGCAGGCCGATGTCGTGGTAGGTGGGCAGCAGGCCCACGGCCATGGTCGACAGGCCCATCAGGAACATGCACAGCAGCAGCACGTTCTTGCGCCCGCGAGTGTCGCCCCAGTGGCCGAGCACGCAGGCGCCGATCGGGCGCGCCAGATAGCCCACGCCGTAGGTGGCCAGCGAGGCGATGATGGCCATTTTCGGGTCGGCGGAGGGGAAGAAGATCTGCGGGAAGATCAGCGCTGCGGCCTGGGCATAGATGAAGAAGTCGTAGTACTCGAGGGCAGAGCCGATCCATCCGCTGGCGGTGGCTTTCTTGGCTTGGGAGCTTGAGCGGGCCATGTTGTCTCCGTTGTTCTTGTCAGGGGCCGGATGGTCAGCGCGCGCGGGGCACGGCAACGGGGCTGTAGGGAGAAGACGAACGCGGCGGCGCGGATCGCAGGGCGAGCAAGGTATGCATAGGTCGGTACCCGTTTTCTTGAACTTATTATGTGGTGACGTTGGGCGTTGCAGCGCGGGGCCCGCCGAACGACCGGCGTGGCAGCGAGAAGGGCCGGCGGGGCCTGCGACTGGTGTTCATGGTTGTTCACGGGGGTGGGTGAATCAATTCGCCGGAACGGGTTTTGTTCGGTAATCGAACGAAAACTAACTGTTTCGTACAAAGTGCATTGCCGGGGCGACTTTACCTGCGAATAATCGATCGTGCCAGACAGATGCTGTCGGGACTGGCCCTTTCGCGGGGCAAGCCCGCTCCTACAGGGAACAACGCAACACCTGTGGGAGCGGGCTTGCCCCGCGATAGGGCCGGACCTGCCCTGGCCTCCCTCAATAACAAGGAACACCCGCCATGCACCGTTCGATCGCCACCGTTTCCTTGAGCGGCACCCTGCCGGAAAAACTCGAAGCCATTGCCGCCGCGGGTTTCGACGGCGTCGAGATCTTCGAGAACGACCTGCTGTACTACGCCGGCAGCCCCCGCGAGATCCGCCAGCTGTGCGCGGACCTGGGGTTGGCGATCACCCTGTTCCAGCCGTTTCGCGACTTTGAAGGCTGCCGCCGCGACCGCCTGCACAAGAACCTCGACCGCGCCGAGCGCAAGTTCGATCTGATGCAGGAGCTGGGCACCGACCTGGTGCTGCTGTGCAGCAATGTCCAGCCCGACGCCCTGGGCGATGAGCAACTGCTGGTGGACGACCTGCGCCTGCTTGCCGAACATGCCGGTGACCGCGGCCTGCGTATCGGCTACGAGGCCTTGGCTTGGGGCCGCCACGTCAACACCTGGCAGCAGGTGTGGAGCCTGGTGCGCCAGGCCGATCATCCGGCGCTGGGGGTGATCCTCGACAGCTTCCACACCTTGTCGATCAAGGGCGACCCCAGCGGTATCCGCGATATTCCCGGCGAGAAGATCTTCTTCGTGCAGATGGCCGACGCACCGATCCTGGCCATGGATGTGCTGGAGTGGAGTCGCCACTTCCGCTGCTTCCCGGGGCAGGGCGAGATGGACCTGGCGGGTTTCCTCGCGCCGATTCTGGCCACCGGCTATCGCGGTCCGCTGTCGCTGGAGATTTTCAACGACGGTTTCCGTGCGGCACCGCCCCGGCAGAATGCCGCCGACGGCTTGCGTTCGCTGCTGTATCTGGAGGAGAAGACCCGCCTTCAGTTGGAGCGTGAGGCGCGGGCTGCCGAGCCTGGCGTGCTGTTCGCGCCGCCGCCCGCGAGCCGCTACGACGGCGTGGAGTTCCTTGAATTCGCCGTCGACGAGGCGGTAGGCGCGCGCCTGGGTGTGTGGCTCAAGCGCCTGGGCTTCGCCGAGGTCGGCGAACACCGCAGCAAGGCGGTGCGCCTGCTGCGCCAGGGCGATATCAATATCGTGCTCAACGCCGAGCCTTACTCGTTCGCCCACAACTTCTTCGAGGCCCATGGCCCGTCGTTGTGTGCCACGGCCCTGCGGGTGAACGACGGCCAGGCCGCGCTGCGGCGCGCCACCGCCTACCGTGGCCAGCCGTTCCGTGGCCTGGTCGGCCCCAATGAGCGCGAGATCCCGGCGGTGCGCGCCCCCGACGGCAGTCTGTTGTACCTGGTAGAGCCGGACAGCGATGGCCCGACCCTCTACGACACCGACTTCCACCTGGACCGGAACGCCCAGGCCAGCGGCGGGCTCAAGCGCATCGACCACATGGCCCTGGCGCTGCCGGCCGAGGCGCTGGACAGCTGGGTGCTGTTCTACAAGAGCCTGTTCGATTTCACCGCCGACGACGAGGTGGTGCTGCCCGACCCCTATGGCCTGGTCAAGAGCCGTGCCCTGCGCAGTCAGTGCGGCAGCCTGCGCCTGCCGTTGAACATTTCGGAGAACCGCAACACCGCCATCGCCCATGCCCTGGACAGTTATCGCGGCTCGGGCGTGCACCATGTCGCCTTCGACTGCGACGATATCTTCCGCGAGGTGGCCAGGGCCAAGGAGGCCGGCGTGCCGTTGCTGGAGATCCCGCTGAACTACTACGACGACCTGGCGGCGCGCTTCGACTTCGATGACGAGTTCCTCAGCGAGCTGGCGTATTACAACGTGCTGTACGACCGCGATGCCCAGGGCGGCGAGCTGTTCCATGTGTACACCGAACCGTTCGAGGGGCGCTTCTTCTTCGAGATCCTGCAGCGCAAGGGCGGTTACGCCGGGTATGGCGCGGCCAACGTGGCGGTGCGCCTGGCGGCGATGGCCAAGGCGCGCAAGTCGGTGCTGTAGCTGTAGGAGCGGCCTTGTGCCGCGAATGGGCTGCGTAGCAGCCCCAGGATTTCAGCGTTCAAGCAAGGATCGCCGGGGCCGCTTTGCGGCCCTTTCGCGGCACAAGGCCGCTCCTACAGGGACCGCGCACTCTCGACCAACACCACGCTTCCCTGCACCGCCCGGCTCACGGATAATCGCCCGGATTCCTATAACGAGCCTGTGAGTCGGTATGAGTGATTCGGTAGCCAAGCCTGAAGTCGAAGGGCTGCGCAGATCGCGCAAGAACAACCCGGAAAAGACCCGCGAGAACATTCTCCAGGCCGCCATCACCGAGTTTGTCCAGCAGGGCCTGGCCGGCGCCCGGGTCGACGCCATCGCCGAGCGCACCGCCACCTCCAAGCGCATGATCTACTACTACTTCGGCAGCAAGGAGCAGCTCTACGTCGAATGCCTGGTCAAGCTCTACGGCGACATCCGCAAGACCGAGCACAGCCTGGACCTCGACTCGCTTGCGCCCGAGCAGGCGATCCAGCGCCTGGTGGAGTTCACCTTCGATCACCACGCCAACAACGTCGACTTCGTGCGCATCGTCTGCACCGAGAACATCCATTACGGCGAGTACGTCAAGCAGTCGCCGGTGATCCGCGAAATGAGCAGCATGGTGCTCGATGCGCTGGGCAAGATCCTCGCCCGTGGCGTGGAGCAGGGCGTGTTCCGCCCGGGGATCGAGGTGATCGACCTGCACATGCTGATGAGCTCTTTCTGCTTCTACCGGGTGTCGAACCGCCATACCTTCGGCGATATCTTCCAGATCGACCTGGCCGACGAACAGGTCAAGCAGCGTCACAAGCAGGTGATCTGCGAAGCGGTGATGCGCTACATCAAGGCCTGACGGGCGATCGCGGGCAAGTCGACAGACCCGCGATGGACCTCCTGGTGGTCAGAAGCTGGCGAAGTGCGCCTGCATGCGCTCGGCATCGGCCGGGCGTCCGCTGAACAGCTCGAAGGCCTTGACCGCCTGGAACACCGCCATGGTGCCGCCATCCAGGGTGCGGCAGCCCAAGGCGCGGGCATGGCGCAACAGCTCGGTCTGCAGGGGGAAGTAGATGATCTCCGCCACCCATAGTCGAGGGTGCAGCAGTGCGGGCGGCAACGGGGTGCCGGGTAGCTTGGCCATGCCCACGGGCGTGGTGTTGACCAGGCCATCGGCGTCGGCCACCGCGCCAGCCAGGTCTTCGCCGAGCACGGCACGACCGGCGCCGAAACGCTCAGTGAGATTGTCCACCAGTGCCTGGGCACGGGCCCGGTCCACCTCGAACAGCTGCAACCGCTCGACGCCTTCGGCCAGCAGCGCATGGGCCACTGCCGCGCCGGCGCCGCCAGCACCCATCTGTACGACGTGCTGCCGCGCGACCCCAGGCAGGCCGCGCCGCAAGCCCTCGGCGAAACCCAGGCAGTCGGTGTTGTGGCCCACCCGCCGGCCATCGCGCAGTACCACGGTGTTCACCGCGCCAATGCCACGGGCTTCGTCCGACAGCTCGTCGAGCAACGGCAGGATCGCCTGCTTGAACGGGAAGGTGATGTTGAGCCCGGTGAAACCGGTGCGCTCGGCGGCATCGAGCAGGGCGGGCAGGGCGCTGTCGTCCAGGCCCAGCTGGTCGGCGTCGATCAGCCGGTACAGGTAGCGCAGCCCCTGGGCGTCGCCTTCATGCTCGTGCAGCGCCGGGGTGCGCGAGGCCTGGATGCCACGGCCGATGAGGCCGGCGAGGATACCCGCGCCGTTCATGCCGCGTGCTCGCGCAGGTATTTGCTGAAGTAGCCCAGGGCCATGCAATAGCCCTGGCTGCCGAGGCCGCAGATCACCCCCACGGCGATGCTGGAGACGAACGACAGATGGCGGAACGGCTCGCGCTTGTGCACGTTGGACAGGTGCACCTCGATCACCGGCAGTTCGCTGGCCACCAGGGCGTCGCGGATGGCCACCGAGGTGTGGGTCCAGGCGGCGGGGTTGATCAGGATGCCGTGGCAGCGGCCACGGGCGGCATGGATCCAGTCGAGCAGCTCGCCTTCGTGGTTGGTCTGGCGAAACTCCAGTTCCAGGCCCAGTTCGCTGGCGCTGTCGGCGCACAGTCGGGCCAGGTCGGCAAGGGTTTCATGGCCGTACTGGGCGGGTTCGCGGGTGCCCAGCAGGTTGAGGTTGGGGCCGTTGAGCACGAGGATTCGAGGTGTCATGACGGGGCATCGCTTTGTTGTTTTTGGATGTTTCGATAATTGTACTATCTGGTTAGTTTGGTCAAATGATTGGCTGTATAAAGCGGGCGATTATCGGCTGCCTGTACCGGCCCTATCGCGGCACAAGGCCGCTCCTACAGGCGACCGCGCCCCCCCTGTAGGAGCGGCCTTGTGCCGCGAAAGGGCTGCAAAGCAGCCCCGGCAAGTCCAAGCCGGACGTCAATACCTTAAAAGTGCTGGGTTTAAAGGCGACAACAAGCATCCTGACCATGCCCGAGCAAATCAGTCGGCTAAGCTTGATTCCGCAGACGCACGGAACGACCAACACGGGAGAGCACATGAACATCAGCAAAACGCCCAGGTGGGCAGTCGCGGCACTGGTCCTGGCCCTGGGCCTTCACGCCCACGCCGCCGAAGGCAAGCGGGTCGATGTGCTGCTGGTGGGCGGCGGCATCATGAGTTCCACGCTGGCGGTCTGGCTCAACGAACTGGAGCCGGGCTGGTCGATGGAGATGGTCGAGCGCCTGGACAAGGTCGCCGAGGAAAGCTCCAACGGCTGGAACAACGCCGGTACCGGCCACTCGGCGCTGGCCGAACTCAACTACACCCCGGAGAAGGACGGCAAGATCGACATCAGCAAGGCGGTGGAGATCAACGAGTCGTTTCAGGTCACCCGCCAGTTCCTCGCCTGGCAAGTGAAGCAGGGGGTGCTGAAGAATCCGCGCTCGTTCATCAACACCACACCGCACATGAGCTTCGTCTGGGGCGACGACAACATCCGCTTCCTCAAGAAGCGCTACGAGGCGCTGCAGGCCAGCCCATTGTTCAAACCCATGCAGTATTCCGAGGACCATGCGCAGATCGCCAAGTGGGTGCCGCTGATGATGGAGGGGCGCGACCCGAACCAGAAGCTCGCCGTCACCTGGACGCCCATCGGCACCGACGTCAACTTCGGCGAGATCACCCGCCAGTACGTCGGCTACCTGCAGACCCGGCCCAACTTCGACCTCAAGCTGTCCAGCGAGGTGCAGGACATCACCCGCAACGACGACGGCAGTTGGCACGTCGAGTACAAGAACCTCAAGGACGGCAGCACCTCGACCACCGACGCCAAATTCCTGTTCATCGGCGCCGGCGGCGCGGCACTGCCGTTGCTGCAGAAGTCCGGCATCGATGAGGCCAAGGACTATGCCGGCTTCCCGGTGGGCGGCTCGTTCCTGGTCACCGACAACCCGGCCATCGCCCAGCGCCACATGGCCAAGGCCTACGGCATCGCCGCGACCGGCGCACCGCCGATGTCGGTGCCGCACCTGGACACCCGGGTGCTCGACGGCAAGCGCATGATCCTGTTCGGGCCGTTCGCCACCTTCTCCACCAAGTTCCTCAAGGAAGGTTCGCTGCTCGACCTGTTCGCCAGCATGTCGTTGCACAACACCTGGCCGATGGTGCGGGTCGGGGTGCGCGAGTTCGACCTGGTGCAGTACCTGATCGGCCAGCTGATGCAGTCCGACGATGACCGCTTCGCCGCGCTGCAGACCTACTTCCCCGAGGCGAAGAAGGCCGACTGGCGCCTGTGGCAGGCCGGCCAGCGGGTGCAGATCATCAAGAAGGACGAGAACCAGGGCGGGGTGCTGAAGCTGGGCACCGAAGTGGTGACATCCAAGGATGGCAGCATCGCCGGGCTGCTCGGTGCCTCGCCGGGCGCCTCGACCGCGCCGCCGATCATGCTCGACCTGCTGAACAAGGTGTTCAAGGACAAGGTGGCCACGCCCGAGTGGCAGGCGAAGATCAAGCAGATCATTCCGTCCTACGGCATCCGCCTGAACGAGCACCCGGACAAGGTCCAGCAAGAGTGGGCCTACACCAGCGAGATCCTGCAACTGGCGACGCCCAGCGAGGTTGCCGCGCCCTAAGTGATCGCTCCCGCAGCCGGGCGCTGCGGGAGCAGGTTCCCCCCAACATGAGCCACCGGCCACTGTGAAGTGGTCGCACTGGCAAAATCTTTTTTCTCACCTGCTACAAACTCCCGAGTGCCTGATCCGCCATCCTCCTGATCGATCCCTCCGGTACCGTTTGCCCTGTTCACTGTCTGCCCAGCCGCGAGCGCAAAAAACGCCCCCCGACACCCGAGCTTTTCCCCGCCGAACTCCCGATGTTTTTTCCTCTGCCTGTCACCACAAGCTGCGAATGTTGCCTCCGTGGACAGGCCGCCAGCCCCTCTGGATCAGGGTATGCAGCCTGTGGCCACAGCAATGCGCGACCCACTCAACGTACGAACACGACGATAGGAGATTGCTTCATGTTTAAGCGTACTGTGATCGCCGCCTCCCTGGTGGCTGCTACCCTGGCTTCGGCCCAATCCATGGCTGCTGTTGTCGGTGGCGGCGCCACCCTGCCTGAGCCGCTGTACAACGGCAACGCCACCTGGGAAGGCATCCTGCCAAGCGGCTTCAGCTACACCGGCGTGGGCAGCGGCGGTGGCAAGACCGCTTTCCTGACCAACGCCCCTGCGTCGATCAACCAGCCGGCCGGCACCAACGTCGACTTCGCCGGTTCCGACTCGGTGCTCAGCGCCAGCGAACTGTCGACCTACGACACCAACCGCGCCGCGACTTGGGGCAAACTGATCCAGATCCCGGCCGTCGGCACCACCGTCACCATCCCTTACCACCGCAATGGTGTCAGCGATCTGCAGGTCAACGCTTCGCAGCTGTGCGGCGTGTTCTCCGGCAGCATCTCCACCTGGGGCCAACTGCTCGGCACCGCCGACACCACCCCGATCAAGGTGATCTACCGCAACGGCAGCAGCGGCACCACCGAGCTGCTGGCGCGCTTCCTCAACGACAGCTGCCCGACCGCCTTCTCGGTCAGCAGCACGTTCACCAGCGCCAACGTCGGCACCGAGCCGAGCACCTGGCAGGGCGTGGCCGGCAGCGCTGACGTGATCAATGCGGTCAATGCCACCGACGGCGCCATCGGCTACGTCAGCCCTGACTTCGTCGATACCGCCAACAACGCCCAGGTGGCCCGTGTCAGCAAGCTGGCCAGCGGCACCGCCGTACTGCCGACCGTCGACAACGCCCAGGCCGCCCTGGCCAGCGCCACCGCCCCGACCGCCAACCGCGCCAACCCGGCCAGCTGGGCTGTCACCTTCGGCCGTGGCGCCAGCGACAAGCCGGTCCCAACCACTGGCTACCCGATCGTCGGCTACACCAACCTGCTGGTTGGCCAGTGCTACAAGGACGCCGCCGACGCCACCGCTGTTCGTGGCTTCCTCAACGACCTGTACAGCGGCAACCACGACCTGGCCATCGGTATCCACTCCTTCGTGCCGGTTCCGGTCGCCTTCGCCGATGAAATCAAGAAGGCCTTCCTGACCAACGCAGGCAACGAAGGCCTGGATATCGCCAACACCAACGTGTGCAACGGTATCGGTCGCTCGTAACAGGCAAAACCCCGGTGGCCCGCGTCCTCGGACGTGGGCATGGGCCCTGGCGGCACCCGTGGGTGACGCCGGGGCTTTTTTCATTTTGCGTCGACCTGGCAGCACGAGCACCGGCATTGCGCCGGGTGCAGGCGTTCGCCATACCCCAGCCCCATGAACTTTGCATGACAAAGCTTCGGTCCCCCGGTCGCCGGAGCGCCTTATGGCAAAGCGGCATCACGACCGCCATCCCCTGATCTCGAGAACCAGCACAAGGAACCCTGCGATGTCGCGCGGCATGCCCAAGCCAGCCCTTTCAGCCTCCGCCATCCAGCGTCGCGGCGAGCCGCCGCGGCTCAAGCCACTGGCCCAGGCCATCGCCTTGCTGATGCTGGCGGGCAGCGCCCACGCGGCGCAGCCGTTCAGCTCGGGCTGGTTCGCCGCCAAGGGCGCCTCCAATGCTCCGAGCGGCGCCGCCGGTGCCGGGGGGGCAGGGCAGGTGCTGCCGGGATCGCCACCACCGCTGGCCCAGCAGCAGCGCCTGAACCAGCAGTTCCAGCGTTCGGTGAACAACCTCAACAACACGGTGGCGGCCATCGCCGCCCAGCAGGCGGCCCAGGCCAATGGCCGGACCCTGGCCCAGGTGCAGCCGCAGGTTGTGCCCAACGGCCTGGGCGAGGGTGGCCTGAAGGTCGACGAGAACCCGCTGACCCAGGGCTGGCTCAATGCCAAGGCACCGCAGCAGAGCCAGGCCGATGGCAAGACCCAGGTGCGCATCGAACAGACCGCCGACAAGGCCATCCTCAACTGGGAGACCTTCAACGTCGGGCGCGACACCACCGTGCGTTTCGAGCAGCAGGCGGACTGGGCCGTGCTCAACCGGGTCAACGACCCCGCCGCCCGTCCGAGCCAGATCCATGGTCAGATCGAGGCGCCCGGCACGGTGATGCTGATCAACCGCAACGGTGTGGTGTTCAACGGCACCAGCCAGGTCAACGTGCGCAACCTGGTGGCCGCCGCCGCCCAGGTCAGTGACGAGCAGTTCACCCAGCGCGGGCTCTTCGTCGACAGCAGCGCCAGCCAGGCCACCTTCACCAATGCCGCCGGCAAGGTGTTGGTCGAGCGCGGCGCGCAGATTCGTACCCAGGCGCCGAGCAGCTCCACCAGCGGTGGCGGCTACGTGCTGTTGCTGGGCAGCGAGGTGGGCAACGACGGCCAGATCATCGCCGGCAAGGGCCAGGCGACCCTGGCGGCGGCGGACGATTTCTATATCCGTCGCGGCCAGGGCACCGAGGCCAACCGTTACTCGACCACCCGTGGCAACGAAGTGGCGGGTAGCCTGAAGCCCGGCAGCAGTGCCGGCACGGTGAGCAACAGCGGGCTGATCCAGGCCAGTGGCGGCGATGTCACCCTGACCGGTCACCAGGTGCGCCAGCAGGGTGTGGTCCTGGCCAGCACCTCGGTGGATCGGCGCGGCAGCATCCACCTGCTCAACGCCGCCAGCGATGCCACCGGCAGCGTCAGCTTCGAGCGCGGCAGCGTTACCGCCGTGCTGCTCGACGACAGCGCGGCGCTCGACAGCCAGCGCGAAGCCTCGAGGGCGGTGGTCAACGGCAGCAACGGCAACCTGGCCACGGGGCGCTTCGACAACCTCAGCACGGTCATCGACCGCCCCGAGCAGTCGCGGGTGGAAGTGGTCAGCGGCGGCACCGTGCACTTCCAGGACGGTTCGCTGACCCTGGCCACCGGTGGCCAGGTGGCGGTCAGCGCCGGCCGGCGTAGCCTGGTCGACGATGGCGCGCGCCTCGATGTGGCTGGCGCGCTCGGGGTCAAGGTGGCGATGGAAAGCAATGTCATCAAGATCAATGTCCAGGGCAACGAGCAGCGCGATGCCGCCGGCAACCGCGACAAGGGCGGGCTGATCAACAGCGATGTGTGGGTCGACGTGCGTGAGCTGGTGCACGTCGCGGCCGGCGTCAATGGTCATGCCGGCGACCGCTGGTACACCGCGGGTGGCCTGCTGGAGGTGGGCGGCTACCTGGGCACGCGCAGCCACGGCGTGGGTGAATGGATGGCCCAGGGCGGCACCGTGACCTTCACCGGCCAGGACCTGGTCACCCGCGCCGGCGCCGAGATCAACCTGTCCGGCGGTACCCTGGCGGTGCAGGACGGCTATGTGCGCCAGAGCTGGCTGCGTGGCGAGGACGGGCGCCTGTACGAGCTGTCGCGGGCACCGAGCGACCTGCTCTACAGCGGCCTGTATCAGGGCTTCGAGGACCATTCGGCGCGCTGGGCCCAGACCCGTGTGTTCTACAACCCGCTGATCGCGCCGCAGCAGCGCTTCGAGCAGGGCTACACCGTCGGGCGCGACGCCGGCAGCCTGGTGGTGGCCACCCAGGGCGCGCTGCTCGACGGCAGGCTGGTCGGCGAGACCTGGCAGGACGAGCGCCAGGTGCAGGCGCCGGTGGCCGGGCTGGATGGTTACAAGCAGGTCCACAGTGCTCGCGCCCGAGGCGCTCAGCTGGTCATCGGCCAGCAGGTGCCGGGTTACCTCACAGGCAGCAAGGACCTGGCCTTCAGCCTGACCCCGGTGCTGCGCCAGGTGACGTTGGCTGGCGGCAACCGTGGCGCCAGTGCCGATGTGCAGTTGCAGGCGCCGTTGGACGAGCAGCGGCGCGGGCGACTGGTACTGGACAGCGAATTGCTCAACGGTTTCGCGCTGGGCGGCCTGAGCATTGCCGCCAGCGAGTCGGTGCAGGTCGACCAGGCGCTGCACCTGGCCGACGGCGGGCAACTGACCCTGTACGCGCCGCAGGTGCGGGTCGCGGCCGACCTTACCGCCAAGGGCGGGCAGATGATGTTGGGCGATGTGCTGCGCCAGCGTGACGGCGCCGATCTGCGCGATATCGCCCTGGCCACGCCGGCCGGATTGCGTGCGCAGGTGCTGGTTGGCGAAGGTGTGCGCCTGGATGTCGGTGGTGCGCGCAGCGACCGCGAAGACGCAGGGGCCATGGCCTGGCGCAACGGCGGCAGCCTGTCGCTGCGCAGCTCAGGCGATGTGCTGCTCGGGCAGGCCAGCGTGCTGGATGTTTCCGGCGGGGTGGTGCGCGGTGAGCGCAATCAGCTGCGCGGTGGCAGCGGCGGCAACCTGACGTTGCAGGCCGGCGTGTTCAACGCCAGCGGTGACGGGCGCCTGCGCCTTGATGGCGAGCTGCGCGGCCATGGCAGCAACGGCGCCGGGACCCTCGACCTGCAGGCCGAGCGCGTGCGGATCGGCGGCGTGGCCGACGCCAGCGCCTTGTCCCTCGGCGAGGATTTCTTCAACCGCGGCTTCGCCCATTACACCGTACGTGGCACGCGACAGTTGACCGTGGCCGAAGGCGCCCAGGTGCAGGTCACCCGACCTGTGGAACTGCTCGACGCCAGCCTGCCGGTCGGCGACCAGGCCACCCTGTGGTTGCCGCCGCAGGTGCGCGAGAACGCGATCAAGGGCGAGCTGGGCCTGCGTGCCGGTGCCAGCCTGAGCCTCGCTGCCGGCGATATCCGCCTGGCCCAGGCGGACCGCGAGGCCGCGCTGCTGGAGGTGCGCCGTGGCGCCAGCATCGGTGTCGACCCGTTACAGTCGATCGCCCTGAGCAGTACCGCGCAATTGAACCTGGACGGTTCGCTGCTGGCCGCCGGTGGCAAGGTGAGCCTGTTGCAGGCATTGCCCGAAACGGTGGTGAGCGGGGTGCAGGAAAGCCTGCACAACCGTGCGATCCGCCTGGGCAGCGAGGCGTTGATCGATGTCTCCGGCCAGGCGCTTACCGCCCTCGACAGCCAGGGCCGACGCTATGGGCGGGTCACCGCCGGCGGCAACATCGTCATTGGTGGGCAGATCGACCACGCCAAGGGGACCAGCGACGGCGCCTACCTCTTTGTCGACATCGCCCGTGGCGCCCGCTTGCGCGCCGATGGCGCCAGCGCCGTGCTGGACATCCGTGGTCAGGGCCCACTGGCAATGGCCAGCGCCGGTGGCAGCATCAGCCTGGCCTCCAGCTATGGCCTGCGCCTGGACGGCACGCTCAGCGCCAGGTCCGGCGGTGTCGGCGCGGCGGGCGGCAGCCTCGGCGTGGCCCTCGATACCGGTCTGTACCGCAAGGATGGCCTGGAGGATGGCCTGAATGTGCCGCGCGAGCTGGTACTCGGCCGTGGGGCCGGTACCGACCAGCGCTTGCGCTATGGCCATGCGCGCCTGGATGTGGACACCGTCGAGCGCGGTGGCTTCGCCAACCTGGCCCTGCTCAGCGACGGTGTGCTGGCCTTCGACAGTTCGCTGGCACTGGACCTGGCCCAGGGCCTGCAACTGTACGCCGGCTCCCTGGTGCTCGCCGACGGCAGTGTCGACGACAGCCGCATCCGCCTGCGTGCGCCCTACGTGCGACTGGCAGGCAGCAACCACCTGGGCGGCGACCAGACCGTGCGCCCGACGGTCAAGGGCGGGCTGTCGCAGCAGGCGTCGCACGCACTGTTGCAGGTCGAGGCCAACCTGCTTGAAATACGCGACGAACTGAGCCTGGGCGCCCACGGCAACCTGGCCCTCAGTGGCGGGCAACAGCTTGAGTTCGACCGTCGGGGCTTTGCCCTGACCCGTCTGCGCAGTGAAGGGGATATCCGCTTCCTCGGCCGCGACATCCCCTCGATGCCGACCCAGCTGAGCAGCAATGCCGATATTGAACTGTTGGCGGCGCAACTGTACCCCGTGAGCGGTGCCTACGCCCGCGTGCAGAGCACCCGCGACGCCACTCTGCGGATCGGACGGGTCGGTGAGGCCACGCCAGGCGTGCCGCTGTCGGTGTTCGGCCGCCTGCACCTGGGCGCTGGCACGGTGGAGCAGGGTGGGGTGGTGCGGGCGCCGCTTGGCCAGGTGCTGCTGGGGGATACCGGCGAGAACGGCCAGGATGTGCGCCTGCTGCCCGGCAGCATCACTTCGGTCAGCGCGGCGGGGCTGCGCATGCCTTACGGCGGCACGGTCGATGGCCTGAGCTACCTGTACGACGGCAAGCCGGTGAACCTGATCGGCGGCACCGGCGATAGCGATCACGGGGTGGTCCTGGCCGGCAAGCGCATCGATGTGCAGGCCGGGGCGCTGATCGACCTGGCCGGCGGCGGCGAACTGACCGGCGCCGGCTTCGTCTCCGGGCGCGGCGGCTCCACCGACGCCCGCTACCATCCGTTGATGCAGCTCGATGCCGATGGCCGCCTGGTACTGCCGTCGCTGTCGAGCAACCCGGTCTATGCCATCGTCCCAGGCCTGGCCGGCGACTACGCGCCGCTGGCCGGGGAGGCCGGCGTGGCGGACCCGGCCATCGGCCAGCGCATCACCCTCGACCAGGGCGTGCCGGGGCTGGCGGCGGGTACCTACACCTTGCTGCCGGCCAGCTACGCGCTGTTGCCGGGCGCCTTCCGCGTCGAGCTCAACGGCTTGGCCATGGCCGGCCAGCGAGGCATCAGCCAGGTCATGCGCAATGGTTCCTGGACCACCTCGGGCAGCCTGTCGGTGGCCAACACCGATATCCGCCAGCCGTTGTCGGGGCAGGTGATCCTCACCGCCGCCGACACCCTGCGCCGCTACAGCCAGTACAACGAAATGTCCTACGCCGCCTTCGTCAGGGCCGACGCCTTGGCCAAGGGTGTTCCGCGGGCGGCGCTCGAGGCCGATGGCAAGTGGCTGACCCTGCGCCTGAAGCCCAATGCCGATCCCGAGACCGCGTTCCGCTTTACCGGTCAGGCGCGCTTCGACGCCGCCCGCGACGGACGTGGCGGCAGCGTGGCGGTACTGGGCGTGGAGGCCATCGAGATCCTCGCCGACGGTCAGGCCAGCGACTGGTTGCAACCCAACCGGGTCGCGCTGCGCGCCAGCGACCTGAGCGCGCTCAAGGCGCCGCGGCTGAGCATCGGCGCCCGTCCGGAGGTGCTCTACGGCCAGGGCGGCAACATGGTGCGCTTCAAGGAGTCGACCGCTGACATCCTCGTGCGCAGTGGCGCCGAACTGCGCGCCGGCGAGGTGTTCCTGGCCACCGACAGGGCGCGTGGCGCCATCGTCGTCGAGCAGGGGGCCGGTATCATTACCCTGGGCCAGGGGGCGGTGCCGTTCGATGCCAATGACGGTTTCCTCATCGACCCCAATGCCCACGGCTTGCTGGCGCTGTCCAACGGCCGCCTGGACGTGCTGCCGTCGGTGGCCGGCGATGTCTTCGCGCCCGGCAGCATCCTCATTGGCGATTGCCCCTCGGGCAACTGCGCGGGGGTGACCCGCCTGTACTCGGACGGCTCGCTGTTCGCCGCGACCGACCGCACCTTCAACCTCGACGACCAGGTCAGCTTCGGCACCCGCCACCTGGGCCTGGCGGTAGGGCGGATCAACGTCGGCTCCGCCGCCGCGCTGGCCGCCGCGGCCAACGCCGGGGTGCTGGGCCAGGGGCTGACGCTCAACCAGCAAGTGCTCGACCGTCTGTTCCAGGGCAGCACCGAGGGCGGCATTCCCGCCCTGGAGACCCTGTCGCTGACGGCGGCCGACTCGCTGAACTTCTTCGGCAACAGCGTGCTCGACACCTATGATCCTTTGACCGGGCGCAACCGCGTGCAGCAACTGATCCTCGGCACGCCGGCCATCTACGGCCTCGGCCAGGCCAGCGAACGGGCGACCATCCACACCGGCAACCTGGTGTGGAACGGCGCCCGTACGTTGCCTGGCGCACCCATCGCCGGTGGCGCGGGCAGTGGCGACGGCGTGCTCGAGCTGCGGGTGGAAAACCTGACCTTCGGCTACGGGCCGGCCAGCCAGCCCGACGGCACCGCCAGCATGAGCCGCCAGACCCTGGGCTTCAGCCAGGTCGACATCCGCGCCAGCCGCCAGGTCAGCGCCAATCACAGCGGGGCGTTGCAGGTGTACCACCAGCGCGGCGCCTGGCAGGGCGAGGGCGGCTTCCAGTACAGCGGTGGCGATTTGCTGGTGGAGACGCCGCTGTGGACCGGCGGCGCCGGTTCGATCAACCGCATCAGCGCCGGTGGTCTGTTGCGCGTGACCGGTGGCGGTGGCGCGCTGGCCAGCGGCCGCGATGGCGTGGGCGCGGAGCTCGCGCTCAGTGGCCAGCAGGTGCTGCTCGACGGTACCTTCAGCCTGCCCAGCGGCAAGCTGAGCGTTTCGGCGCAACAGGCGCTGGTCCTGGGGGAGCGTTCGCGTATCGACCTGGCCGGGCGCAGCCTGACCTTCAACGACGTGACCCAGTACAGCTGGGGCGGTGAGCTGCTGCTGGCCAGCGCTGTCGGTGACATCCGCCAGGCCAGTGGCAGCCTGGTTGACCTCAGTGCCCGCAACAATCGCGCCGGCCGCCTGAGCGCCACTGCCCTGGGCGGGCAGGTCAGCCTGCAGGGCCAGCTCCTTGGCGCCGCCAGCGGTGATCATGACGCCGGTGGCACGCGAGTGCCGTACGACCAGGGAGCGGTGGCGATCCGTGCCCGCCAGGTGGATGATTTCGCCGGCCTCAACCAGCGCCTGAACCGTGACCAGGTGTTCGGCGCGCGCAGCTTCCAGATCACCCAGGGCGACCTGGTCATCGGCAGCGAGCTCAAGGCGCGGGAAATCAGCCTCTCGCTGGACAACGGCCAGCTGACCGTGGCCGGCACCGTCGATGCCAGCGGCGCCCAGGTCGGCAGCATCCGCCTGGCGGCCGGGAATGGCCTGACCCTGGCCGCCGGGGCGGTGCTCGATGCCCATGGCAGCCTGCTGCGGGTCGACAGCAACGGTGCGATCATCGATGCGCCGAACCGGGCGCAGATCGAGCTGGCCAGCGGCGACGGCGTGCTGACCCTGAGCCCCGGCGCTCGCTTGGACCTGCGCCACGGCACCGCCGCCGCGCAACACGACGGCCGTGCCCGCGGCTCGCTGGTATTGACGGCGCCGCGCGTGGGCGGCGACATCGCCGGTGATATCGCCATCGATGCCCGTGGCAGGCTGGACATCCAGGGTGCGCAGTCCATCGCCGTGGTCGGCCAGCAGCGCTACACCGACGCGCTGAATGGCGGCACGGCGGCCAGTGGTCGGCCGTACCAGTACATCGACCAGGCTTATCTCGACGCCAAGCATGCGCGCAGCGTGCTGTTCGTCAATGCCGCGCTGGCCAACCGCGACCTGCTCGACAACCGCCTGGCCGGGCTGAACAACGCTGCCTACGCCAAGGCCCTGCACCTGCGCCCCGGCGTGGAGATCGCCAGCCGCGATGGCCAGACCGACCTGGTGGTGCGCGGCGACCTCGACCTGTCCGGTCATCGCTACGCCAGTATTAACCCGGCCACGGCGCAGACTGCGCTGCGCGGTTCCGGCGAAGTCGGCCACTTGGCCCTGCGCGCCGGCGGCAACCTGGAAGTCCATGGCAGCATCAGCGACGGCTTCCTGCCGCCGGAGCTGGCCACCGGCAGCGAACGCATGGATGGCCGTGGCTGGATCCTGATTCCCGGCAAGCAGCCATTCGACAGTGACCTGGTGATTCCACGCAGCGGCGTCGAACTGGCCGCCGGCACGCGCTACCCCGCGGGCAGCACGTTGAATTTCGACCTGCCGTTCGCCGACACCTCGCTGCCGGCCAACACCCGGCTGCCCGCTGTGCTGACCCTGGCAAGCGCCGTGACCCTGCCGGCCGGTACCGTGCTTGATGCCGCCGTGCGTGATGCTTCCGGCAATCTCCTGTATGCCGCCGGCACCTTGCTCGAGCAGGCGGTGACTCTGGCCGCCGATACCCGGCTGGATGCCGGCAGCCGCCTGCCGGTAAGCGTGGCGGTGCGCGGTGGGGTCTGGCGCAAGGGCGCTGCCCTGCCTGTGGGAGGGCTGACCCAGCGTGGCGCCCTGGCCCTGGCAGTGGGCGCGCTGCTGCCGGCCGGCACCGACGTCAAGCTGCCCACAGGTGTGTTCTGGGTCGACCTGCGCCAGGAAGTCGCCGGCCAGCAGGGACGCAACTGGGCGCTCGGGCAGATGCTGCCGGAGGGCTCGCAATCCTGGTCGATGCGCCTGGTGGCCGGCGCCGACCTGGGCGCCGCCGACAGCCGCATCACCCGCCCGGAGCCTGACGCCGGCGCATTGCGCCTGGCCGACCAGCACTACATCGCCACGCGGGTGATCGAGACTTCCAAACCCATCATCAGCTATTTCTGGACCAACCTGGCGGTTGGGCGGGTGCCCGGCCAACCGGTACCCTCCAACCTGCTGGCGCTGTGTACCGCCCGGCCGACCTGGTGCCTGAAGGTCGAAACGCCGGGCGGCGTCACCAAGGCCGAGATCACCCCGCAGACCCAGTTGTACAGCGTCTTGCGTACCGGTACCGGCGACCTTGAACTGCTCAGCGCCGGCGACTGGCGCATGGACTCGCTGTATGGGGTCTACACCGCCGGTACCCAGGCACCGGCCCTGCTCGAGCAGGGCATCGATGCGCATCAGCTGGCCCGCGGTCGCCAGGCCGATGGCAGCGTGCTTGGCGCCCTGGGCGCGGCCTACGAATCGACCACCGGCCAGTACCGGGCCTGGTATCCGCAGCAGGGCGGCAACCTGTTGATCGCCGCTGGCGGCGACCTGACCGGCAACCTGGTCGGGCCCAAGGCTACCGAGCAGCAGACGCGCCGTCAGACCGCTTCGGCGGCTGTCGGCAACTGGCTGTGGCGCCAGGGGCAGACCGACGCTGGCACGCCAGGTGCCTGGTGGCTCAATTTCGGCAGTTTCGCCCAGGACCCGGCCAGCGCACCCGGCTTGCCGTACCTGGTCGGTTTCACCGGCATCGGCACCCTGGGTGGCGGCAATCTGGATGTGCGGGTGGCGGGCGCGGCCGGCCTGTTGCAGGCCAGCGGCGCCGACCTTTCCAGCGTCGAGCGCAGCCAGGGCCTGAACCTGGTGGTCGCCAGCAGCGGCCGGGTGGACGCCGATGGGCGCCTGGTGCAGACCGGCGGGGGCGACCTCGACCTGCGTGTCGGTGGCGGACTCAACCCGGGGCTGGCCGCGATCACGGCCGCGGACGCCCAGATGGACCTGCAGGGAACGCTGGTCAACCTGCGCGGCGCCTTGCAGGTGGAGGCGGCCAATATCGGGCTGTTGCAGTCGATCTACGGCAGCTACGGCATCGAGCAGGACAACAGCGAATCGCGCGCCTACGACCCTTACAGCGCAACCCGGGCCAAGGCCTGGGGCGGCGTCACGCTGATGCCGGGTGACAGCGGCGTGCGCCTGCTCAGCCGCGGCGACCTGGTGCTGCAGGGGGTAGGCGATCCGGGCCGGGTGCCGACGTTCAACAGCACGCCGTTCACTGCCGACGATGGCACGCGGATGAGCGGGCGCGGCAACAGCTGGTTCTCGCTGTGGACCCCGCAGACCTCCATCGAACTGGTCAGCCTGGGTGGCGACCTGGCACCGAACGTTCACAACCGTGCCAGTGTCGCGACCCGCAACCTGGCGATCCATGGCGGCCGCGTGTTCTATCCGACCGCGCTCAGCGCCACCGCCGTCAATGGCAGCCTGTACTATGGCGACTCGGTGCGCAGCTCGGCGAGCCAGGCCTCGGCGGAGAGCCTGATGACCGCGCCGTCGGCCAACACGCGCTTGCAGTTGCTCGCGGGGGACTCGATCTATGCCGGCGGCTACACAGTCAGCCAGGCGGGCACCGACGCCTCGGCGCTGCCTATGCCGTGGCGCCCCGCATTCCTGGGCAGCAGTACCGGCAACCTCGTGCTGTCGACCAACCTGCACGGCGACCTGCCGCGCAATGTCTGGGAAAGTCCACTCTACAGTTTCGGCGTCAACACCTATGTCCAAAGCCGGGTGCAGCCTGCGCAGCCAGTGCGGTTCTATGCGCTGGACGGCGATATCGTCGGGCTGAACACCGGCGAGGTCATCGATTATCCCGTGCTGGGGCTCAGGCTCTATCAGGGCAGCGGGCCGCTGCGCATCATGGCCGGTCGCGACATCGTCAACGCCGGCACCGTGCTGGGCAGCCAGCGCCAGGCGGCCGGCGGCCTGGTGGCCGGTGGCGAGGGTGGCAACAACCTGTCCCGCGGCAACCTCATCATCCATGGCGACCGCCACGATGTCTCGCTGGTCAGCGCCGGTCGTGACATCCGCCTGAGCACCTTCAATGTTGCCGGCCCCGGCCAGCTCGAGGTGGTCGCCGGGCGCAACCTGTACCAGTCCGGATCGGGCGTCGACTCGGCCTATCAGGAGGCGGCGATCACCAGTATCGGTCGGGTCGGTGGCAGTGGCGCCGGTAACGATGGCGCGGCCATCGCCATCATCGTCGGGGCCGGCAAGCATGGACCGGACTACGCCGGCCTGCTGGCACGCTACCTGGATCCGCAGCACCTGGCCGATCCTTCCCGGTCGTTGGCGGGGCAACCGGGCCAGGTCGTCAAGGTCTACGACCAGGACCTGCTGGCCTGGCTGCGCGCGCGCTTTGCCTTCGAGGGTGTCGCCGAGGCGGGCAGGGCGTTCCTCGCCACGCTGCCCGCCGAGCAGCAGCGGATCTTCGCCCGCCAGGTGTACTTCGCCGAACTGCGCGAGGGTGGCCGCGAATACAATGACGTCGACGGCCCGCGCAGCGGCAGTTACCTGCGCGGTCGCCAGGCGATCGCCGCGCTGTTCCCGGAGCGGGACGTGGCCGGCAACCCGATCAGCTATGGTGGTAGCGCCACCTTCTACGGCGGGGCGGGCATCCACACCGACTTCGGCGGCGATATCCAGGTACTGACGCCGGGTGGCCAGCAAGTGTTCGGTATCGAAGGCGAGGCCCCGCCGTCCACCGCCGGGGTGATCACCCAGGGCAGCGGCAACATCCAGCTGTATTCGCAAGGCAGCATCCTGCTCGGCCAGAGCCGGATCATGACCACCTTCGGCGGCTCGATCCTCGGCTGGTCGGCCCAGGGCGACATCAACGCCGGCCGCGGTTCGAAGACCACCGTGGTCTACACCCCGCCCAAGCGCACCTACGACCGCTGGGGCAACGTCGGCCTGGCGCCGAGCGTGCCGAGTACCGGCGCCGGCATCGCCACGCTCAATCCGATCGCCGAGGTGCCACCGGGGGATATCGACCTGATCGCGCCGCTGGGCACCATCGATGCTGGCGAGGCCGGGATCCGCGTGTCGGGCAACGTCAACATCGCCGCGCTACAGGTGGTCAACGCCGCCAACATCCAGGTCCAGGGCGATGCCAAGGGTATGCCGGTGGTGGCCTCGGTGAACACCGGTGCGATCGCCTCGGCCAGTGCCGCGGCATCGTCGGCCAGCCAGGCTGCCGAAGAGGCGGGCCGCCAGCAGCAGGCTGCGTCCAGGCAGCGCCAGCCTTCGGTGATCACCGTGCAGGTGCTGGGTTTCGGCGGCGAGCGGCTGGTGCCGGGGCAGGACGGGGCGAGCCTCAATCCCCAGTACAACCGCCAGAGCCCGGTGCAGGTGCTGGGCGCGGGGACGCTGGACGAACGGGCGAAGGCGCAGTTGACCGAGGAGGAGCGGGGCAACCTGTTGCTGTGAGAGCAAAACCGCCCAACGGCAGGCTTTTCCTGTGGTTTCTTGATCCCGCTCATGGTTTCGGCGAGTGGCCCTCGTCGCGGCTTCGTGGCTGTGCTTTTCTTGCGCGGCATTTCAGACACGGAGTATCGAGCGCAATGCGAATCAGGGAAGAGACCTACTGGCAGTGGGCCGATGCGCAGTTGCACAGTCGCTGCCATGACGAGGAACTGAGCGACGGCACCAGCATCGATGTACAGGTGCGCCTGTCCAGGGTCGGTGCCACGCAACTGTTTCTCGGGCTGTATGCCCGAGGCGGCAAGGCCTTGCTGGAGGAGTACTACCCCTCGCGGCCAGGCGAGACCATGACCCGGGCGCTGGTCTGGGGCGTGGACCGCGCTCGCGCCCTGGCCACCGGCGCCTTGCCACTGCCGGAACAGGTGCCGCGCAGACGCCAGGCCTGAGCGTGACGGATGTGGCTGGGCGATGACCAGCGACAGGCAGGCGTCAGTGCGGACTGTCGATGCAGACTCGGTTGCGACCCTTCTGCTTGGCCCGGTACAGCGCCCTGTCGGCGTTGCCCAACACATCAGCGGGTTCGCTGCCGTCCCCAGGCCGCCAGCTGGCCACGCCCAGTGACAGGGTGACGCCGCCAGTTGGCGCGAAAGGGGCGTGCTCGACGGTCAGGCGCAGGTGACCGGCGATCGCGGTCGCCACCTCCAGGCTCGCCCCTGGCAGCAGTATCAGGAACTCTTCGCCGCCGGTGCGGCACAGCAGGTCCCCCTCGCGACAGCTTCCACGCATCAAGCCTGCCAGCTGCTGCAGGACCTGATCGCCGATATCGTGGCCATGGCCGTCGTTGATCCGCTTGAAGTGATCGATGTCCAGCACCACCACGGCGAAGCCGCGCTTTTCGGCCTGTAACAGGCGCAGCGCCTGTTGCAGGCCACGACGATTGACCAGCCCGGTGAGTGGGTCGGTCTGGGCATCACGGTTGAGTCGGCCGATACGTTCCTGCAGCAGATTGACGCCGAACAGCAGCGCGCGCTTGAGCTCGGCGGCCTCGGCGTACCAGGCGCGGACCTGATGGATGCGTTCGGTGGTCTGTTGCTGGCCCATGCCCCGGGCAACGTGGGTCAACTGTCGCAGCGGGTGGGCGATGACCTGTGTCAGCCAGTACAACAGCAGGCAGCCGAGCAGGGCCAGCGGCGCGGAGATGGCAACCACATTGAGGACCAGTTGGCGCAGCGGGGCTACGGTGTTACGCAGTGGCTGCTGGGTGACGATGGTCCAGCCGGCGCTGGGCACCGTGGCGAAGCCGGCCAGCATCTCGACGCCCTGGCTGTTGACCAGGCGCCGGGTGCCATGGTCGAGGTTCGGCAGGTCGTCGAGCAGCGCGTTGTCGCCGACCAGGGTGCCGACCCGTTTGCTGTCAGGGTGAAACAGCAGCCGGCGGTTGCGATCGACCACATAGAGGTACGAGCCGTTCTGGTAGAAGTGCGTGCCCAGCAGGCTGTTGAGCAGGTTGCGCTCGCGCAGGTAGAGGCTGCCGCCTATGTAGCCGTGGTAGTGGCCGCTGGCGTCGAAGATCGGTTGCGAGAGCACCACGAGCAGGTTGTCGGCCGCCGACAGGAAAGGTGTGGAGACCAGCGTGCGGTGTTCGCGCAGTGCTTGCTGGGCGCCGGGTGAAGTCGCCTGGCTGCCGGCCAGGTGCTGCAGCGAGGCGGGCGAGAGCGAACGCACGGTCCCCTGGGCATCGACCCGCAAGGTGGAATTGAACAGGTTGCCCTGCTGTTGCAGGCGGTCGATCTCATCCTGCACCAGGCTGTCGTCGTTCGGGTGCAGGCCACTTTGCCGGGCGCTGTAGGCCAGTTGCTGCAGGGCACTGACCAAGGTGGTTTCGGTCACGGCCGCCAGCTTGGCGGCATAGGCTCGGTTGGCCTCCAGGGCGCTGTCGATCAGCAGTTGCCGTTGTACCCGGTAGCTGGCGAAGTAGCTGGCCAGCAGCATGACCAGGGCCGTGGTGGCGCACAGGGCGAGTATGAGGGTGCGCAGGTCGGGGCGCGGTCCGTGCGGGGTGAAATATCGCAATCCTTGGCCTCGTCGGATACAGCGGAAAACGCACCTTACGCGCTTGGCGCAAGGTGGACCATGCTTGTGCGCAATTGCAGGATTGGAGGACAAGGGGAGCTCCGGTTTCCCACAAAGCTCTCGGAATTATCCTCCCTTGTTATCCAGGGTCAGGGCGCAGTCTGCTCCAGCGCCTGCAGGTCATCCTCGACCTGTTGCATGCGCTCCTGCACCAGGGCCTGGACCTTGGCGTCGCTGGCGCTTTCACGCATCAGCGTGGTGAGCTTCTCGCTCAGGCGCTTGCCTTCCTCGCTCTGGCCAAGCTCCCTGGCCTTGGCCGGGTCGCGGGTGGCCTGAACGATGAGGTCGAACTCGGCATCGCTGAAGTGCTCCTCGCTGTACAGCCTGAACAGGTCCTGGCGCTGGTCGTCGACGGTCAGGTGCTTGCGCAGCACGTCCTTGATCTTGTCCTCGGGCACCTGCGCATGGGTCATGGCCAACAGGCCTGCCATGCGCTCGATGTTGTGGTCGTAGGCTTCCTGCAGGGGCAGGTTGGCGAGGATCTTTTCCTCGCGGCTGGATTTCTGGTCGCAGGCGGCGAGGGCGCCGAGCAGCAACACGGGCAGCAGTAGACGAGACAGGCGGGGCATGGTGGGGCCTTGAGCACGGTAAGGCCTGGGAGTGTACTGCAAACCCGTGGTGGTGGAATCAGCGTTGCAGCGGATTGCGCAGGCGCACCCAGAGGATCGCCGGCAGGGCCATCAGCAGCCATTTCAGGTAGCGGTTGACTTCGTAGTGTTCGCAGGCAACGCCGATGAGGGTGCAGACCACCACCACGGCCACGAACTGGATCATTCTTTCCATCAGCAGGTTTCCATCATTGCAGGGGCCGGAAGGGCCGCGGGGCGCACTGTAGCAGGCGACGCAGGCAGGGCAGGTCGGCATGCCACACGGCGTAACACTTTTGCGCCGCCGTTGGCTTACAGGTTGGCTATTGTGCGGCAATCCCGGCAGCCAAGGAAGGTAACCCCATGACCCTCTACAAAGGTGGCTGCCTGTGCGGCCGTATCCGGTTCGCCGCCAGCGGCGAGCCGCGCTTTCCGCATACCTGCTCGTGCGGGCAGTGCCAGCGACATTCCGGCAGCCTGACCCTGTGCTGGGTGGAGTTCGACAAGGCCGCGGTCGCCTGGACCGGGGAGGGTGGATTGCCTGCGCTGTACCGCTCGTCCGAGGGCTCCTGCCGTGCGTTCTGTGCCACCTGCGGCAGTTCCCTCGGGGCCATTGACGATGCGCCGACGGTGGCCTTGCTGCTGGGTTGCTTTGATGCCAAGGGCGACCAGGCCCTGCGGCCGAGTTCGCATTCGTTTCGGGCTTGTCGGCCGCGTTGGTGGAGGGTGGGGTGATGGTTGGGGATTGGGGGGAGGCTGACAGGTGTTCGGCGAGGGCCTTGCAGCGCCTGTGAGATCGAGCGCCGCCCGCGCGGCGCATCGCGGGACAAGCCCGCTCCTACATCTGTTTCGGGCCAGTCACTCCTGTGAGGTTATCGCTGTCCGCCTTGGCTCATGCCTCAAGTCGTGCGGGGCGGCAGTGATGCCCACGCTGAAACCGCGTCGTACCAACAGGGCGGACCAGGTAATGGCACAGGAGAAATTGGCCCGAAACAGATGTAGGAGCGGGCTTGTCCCGCGATGCGCCGCGCGGGCGGCGCTCGATCTCATAGGCGCTGCAAGGGGCGCGGCGAGCACCTGGTGGCCTTGATACAATCAATAACCCCGCCTCCAAAGACCTTTATAGGGCTGTAAAGCCCCCCCAGCCGTTTCAGGCACGAAACCGCAGCACCCGCGCCCCATCATACGGATCGACCAGGTAATGAGCCTGAACCCCAAACGTCCCCAATAACCGCTCCGGCGTCAGCACCATTTCAGGCTTCCCCAAGGCCACCAACCGCCCTTGATCCAGGACAGCCAACCGGTCACAGGTCAACGCCTGGTTCAGATCATGCAAGGCCACCAGGGTAGTCACCGGCAACGCCTGCACCTGCCGCAACAGGCTCAACTGATGCTGGATATCAAGATGATTGGTCGGCTCGTCCAGCAGCAGCACCTGCGGCCGCTGGGCCAGGGCCCGGGCGATGTGCACGCGCTGGCGTTCGCCGCCGGACAGCTCGCCCCACAGGCGCCGACGCAGGTGGCCGGCATCGGCGTCAGCCAGCGCCTGCTCGACGATGGCACGGTCGTCCGCGCCGAACGGCGCCAGGGCCGACAGCCACGGCGTGCGGCCGAGGGCCACGGCGTCGTAGACGCTGATGGCGTCCAGGGTGTCGGCCTGCTGTTCGACCAACGCCAGGCTTTGTGCAACCCGGCGACGCGGCATGCGCTCCAGCGCCTCGCCCAGCAAACGCACGCTGCCACTGTTGGGCGTGCGCAGGCCGGCGAGCAGCTTGAGCAGGGTGGACTTGCCCGAGCCGTTGGGGCCGACCACGCCGAGGGTCTCGCCGGGCATAACGCTCAGGTCGATGTCTTGCAGCACTTCGCGGTCGCCCAGGCGCAGGCTTAGGCCCTCGCAGGCAAGCGGGGCGTGGGCGAGGGCGGTCATCACGGTCATGGACGCCCCCGGCGGCTGACCAGGATCAACGCGAACACCGGCGCGCCGATCAAGGCGGTGACCACGCCCACCGGGATCACCTGGCCGGCGATCAGGGTGCGCGAGAGGATGTCGGCGACGATCAGGAACAACGCGCCGCCCAGGGCGCTGGCCGGCAGCAGACGGCTGTGCCCGGGGCCGAGCAGCAGGCGCAGGGCATGGGGGATGACCAGGCCGACGAAGCCGATGGCGCCGACGATCGAGACCATCACCGCGGTCACCAGCGCCGTGCAGCTGATCAGCAACAGTTGCGTGCGTCGCACCGGCACGCCCAGCGAGGCCGCCGAGTCGGCGCCGAAGGTGAAGGCGTCCAGCGCCCGGCGGTGCCACAGGCACACCGCCAGCCCGACCAGGGCCACCGGCAGCGCCAGCCACACCGCCGGCCAGCGCACGCCGCTGAGGTTGCCCAGCAGCCAGAACAGGATGCCCCGGGCCTGTTCGGCGGTAGCAGACTTGGTGATGAGAAAGGCCGTCAACGCGTTGAACAGCTGCGAGCCGGCGATGCCAGCGAGGATCACCTGCGCATTGTCGTGGCGGCTGCCGCTGGCCCGCGACAACACCAGCACCAGGGCGAAGGCGGCCAGCGCGCCGATGAAGGCGCCGGCCGACAGCGACAGCACCGCACCACCTAGGCCGAACAGACCCACCGCCACGGCGCCGGTCGAGGCGCCCGCCGACAGGCCCAGCAGGTACGGCTCGGCCAGCGGATTGCGCAGCAGCGCCTGGAGGATCACCCCGCAGGTCGCCAGCCCCGCGCCGCAGGCGGCGGCCACCAGGGTGCGCGGCAGGCGGTAGTTCCAGACGATGCCGGCGTCGATCGGGTCGAGGGCATGACCGGCCTGCCACAACTGGTTGGCCAGCACCTGCCAGACCACCTCGGCGCTGATCCGCGTCTCGCCGATGGCGATCCCGGCGAGCATGGCCAGGCACAGGGCGAACAGCGCGAAGGCACTGATGGGCAGCAAACGGCTCATGGTTGTGGCGCTTTACCGCTGGCAAAGGCGCTGGACAGCACCTCCAGGCCACGGAACAGGCGGATGCCGGCCTGCATGGCGTCGGCGTCGAGGACGATGATCCGGCCTTGCTTGACCGCGTCCATGTTGCGGGTCACCGGGTCGCTGCGCAGGAACTCGAGCTTTCTCCGGTAGTCGTCGGCGGGGTAGCGGCGGCGGTCCATGCGCGCGACGATCAGCCAGGTGGGGTTGGCCCTGGCCAGGGTCTCCCAGCCCACCGCCGGCCATTCTTCGCTGGACTCGACCACGTTGCGCACGCCAAGGGTCTGCAACATGAAGTCGGCCACGCCCTGGCGACCGGCGACGTAAGGGTCGACCTTGAGGTCGGCGCTGGAGAACCAGAACAGCGCGCTGGTGTGGCTCAGGTCCTGGCCGGCCAGGCGTTGCCGGGCCTGGTCCAGCTGGTCCTTGAGCTCGGCATTGAGGCGTTCGCCACGATCCTGCACGTCGAAGATCTCGGCCAGCTGGCTGACGCTCTTGTAGATGGTGTCGATCCTGAACGGCTGCAGGCGGGTCCCGTCGGCGCCCACCAGGTTGTCCTTGCCTTCGCAATCCGAGGGCAGCAGGTAGGTGGGAATGCCCAGTTCCGTGAACTGTTCGCGGGTGCCGACCGCGCCCTGGGGGCCGACCATCCATTCAAACTGCGCCGTCACCAGCTGCGGGCGCTTGCCGACCACCGCCTCGAAGCCCGGTTCGTTGTCGGCCAGGCGCTCGACCTTGTCGTTCTGCGCCTTGAACTCGGGCAGCACGTTGTTGAACCACAGCGAGGTGCCCGCCAGCCGCTCGCCCAGGCCCAGGGCATAGAGCAGCTCGGTGCCGGCCTGGCCGATGGTCACCGCGCGCTGCGGGGCCTGGGCGAAGGTCTGCGGCAGGCCGCAGTTATCGACGGTCAGCGGGTAGCGGGTGGCGTCGGCGTGGGCCAGGCCCGCCAGTGACAGGCCGGCGAGCAGGATGGCGAGGCGGTACGGCATGGTGGGGCGATCTCCTGTCGGGTGGTGCACGGAATGGCCCACGGACAGGCATCGCCAAGCGTCGTGCGGCAAGCGCGCGACCAAGGGCGGATGACCATCCCGGACACCCCGCCGGTTGGTGAATGCGTGCCGGCAGGTCTCCTGACTGGTGCGTCCTGGCCGGCGCCGGCCTTCCCGGGTCGGCAGACCCAGTGGCATCGATGGCGCAGGCTCGGCACCTACAGTTGCGGGGGCAGTTCCCTTTGGCCCGCCCTCGGCGCGCCCGGGATTCCCTTTTGATTCCGTGTGGAAACCGGCGGGCGGCATGGTAGACCATCGGGCCATCGGCTGAAAACGCTTTTACAGGTACTTGAGCCAGGCGATGTCGCGCCGCCGCGCCTTGAGCCGGGCGAAGCCGCGCACCGGCAGGTACAGGGCGATCGCCAGCAGCACCGCGAGCAGCCACACCGCGCCGATGCCGTCGAAGCCGAAATGGCTGCCCTGGTTCAGGCCGAACAGCGCCACGCAGGCTACATACAGCAGCTTGAGCACATACAGGTGCAGCAGGTAGAAGAACATCGGCGCTGCGCCGAACACCGCCAGCGGGCCGATCCAGCGGGCCTCGCCGGCACGCTCGAACGCGCGTAGCAGCAACAGGCCGACGCCCAGGGTAATGGCCAGGAATAGCAGTGACGGCGGGTACTTGGTGATGTTGAAGAAGCTCATCAGCGTTTGGCCGACGCTGGGGTAGAAGGTCCACGGCGCCTCGCCATAGCCGTTGAAAAGACGCAATACGACGAAGCCGAGCAGCAGCATCACACCGCCGAGCAGCAGGCGGTGTTGGCGCTCGCCGGCATCGCTGGTGCGGCTGAACCAGGGGCCGAGCCCGTAGCCGAGGGCGATCACGCCGATCCACGGCAGCACCGGGTAGGAAGTGCGCAGGCGCAGGCTGTCGGACAGCTCCAGCCAGCCGCGTTCGTGCAGGATCGCCCAGGGTACATGCAGCGCCGAGTGCGGCGCGAAGTGCAGGCCATCGAGCAGGTTGTGGCCGACGACGATCAGCGCGCCCAGGGCCAGCAGCAGCGGGCGTGGCAGCCACACCAGCAGCGACAGGGCGATCATGCTCAGGCCGATGGCCCAGATCACCTGCAGGTAGATCACGCCCGGCGGCAACTGGAAGGTCCAGGCGAAGTTGACCAGGGTGAGCTCCAGCAACACCAGGAACAGGCCGCGCTTGAACAGGAACGCCGCTACATCGCTCCGGCCCTGGTGCTTTTCGCCGTATAGCCAGGCGGACAACCCGGTGAGCAGCACGAACACCGGCGCGCACAGGTGCGCCAGGGTGCGGCTGACGAACAGGCTGGGTTCGGTGGCGTCGATCGCGTCGATGGTCATCGGGTCGCTGACCTGGCGGTGCAGGAAGAAGGTTTCGCGCACGTGGTCCAGCAGCATGAACAGGATCACCAGGCCGCGCAGGGCGTCGATGCTGTGCAGGCGTTGGCTGGGGAGGGCGGTCGGGAGGCTGGTCATCGAGGAGGGTCGCAGGCAGGAATGGCATTCAAATGAAATGTTATTTTATTTCATTTGTTTGTGCCTGGATACAGGCATGCACTGGCGTTCAGCCTGGATCAGCCCTGAATCAGCGGCCCCAGCCGCTCGGCCAGGGCCTGGACCATCGCGCTCACCTTGGGCAGATGCCCGCGGTTGCGGCGCCAGGGGGCTGTTTATCTCCATCCTGCTGCTGTTCGCCGCCTTCAATGCTCTGTCGGCGCTGGCGCCGAACGTCTGGGTACTGGCCCTGGCGCGGTTCCTCGCCGCGCTGGCCCTGCCGGTGTACTGGGGCACCGCCAGCGAAAGCGCCGGGCTGTGCCTGCTGGTGGCGCTGCTGATGTGGGCCTGGCTGCCGCCTCTGCCGAAGGTCCCGGCCCGCGTCGCAGGGGAGCGGCAGACGGTGATTCTCAAGGACCGTCGTTTCATCGCCCATGTGCTGCTTTCGGCGCTGGTGTTCACCGCCATGTTCACTGCCTATACCTACCTGGCCGAGATCCTCGAACAGCTTGCCGCCGTGCCGGCCAACGCGGTCGGTTGGTGGCTGATGGGCTTTGGCCTGGTGGGTATGCTCGGCAACGCCTTGGCCGGACGGATCGTCGATCGCAGCCCGCTGCGGGCCACGCTGCTGCTGTTGGCGATGCTGGCCTTGGGCATGGGCCTGGTCACCCCGGTGATCGGCAACCCGCTGCTGCTGGTGGGCGCCCTGGCACTGTGGGGCATCGCCTACACGGCGCTGTTCCCGGTGTGCCAGGTGCGGGTGATGCGCGCCGGCGCCAAGGCCCAGGCCCTGGCCGGGACCCTCAACGTGTCGGCGGCCAACGCGGGCATCGCCGCCGGTGCCGCGCTGGGGGGCGCGGCGATCCAGGGGCTTGGTCTGGCTGCGTTGGGTTATGTGGCTTGTGGGTTTGCGGTGGTGGTGTTGGTGGCCACGTTGGTACTGCAGAGAAGCGAATGAGGCCTAATCAACCATCCAGCCGATCTCGCCCTCCACCAGGGTTCCGCCATGGCTGGTGGTATCACCTTGGCGTGCAACGGCCCGGCCTTCGATGGCATGGTTCGCCGACCCTGTTTCGATGACGGCCCCACAACTGATCCTGTCGCCTACGCAGGCGACAGCCCTGCCATTGATCAATGTGGCCGTATGGCCTGAAACAACCTCGCCTGCGCCATGCAGGGGGCAGTCATGCTTGTGCCCGACTAGAACGATGGGTTTCATCACGTATGCTCCTTGTTTTCGTTAGGTGTAGGGATTTAAGCCGCGCCTTATTTGGCTTCGCTCAGGGTGATTAGCACTTCGCGGGTATCGGATTGGATGACGGTGGAGCCGCGCACTGTCGGGTTGTCGCAGTCATGGGGATCGTCGCGCCAGCATTGGTCCAGCAGGCAGAGGCGTGGTGCGTTGAGTTCCATCTCGGTCAAGAACAACCTGCTTTTACGGCTGATCAATACTGTCGAGCTCATGGGGCGCATCCTTCTCGATATCGGGAGTTTGACTTTGGCTCTTGGGCCGACGTTTAGAGGCGCGGGGCTTTCTCTCCGGGCGTTTGCCTGGACGTATGGTCCAGAGGTAGGCGTTTTCTCGCAGCCTCTCCTGGATATGGGGTGGGTAATCGTCAACTGTGGTCACTGCCGGGACGGGTTTTCCCGGCAGGCCGGCTTCACGAATGACCCTGGGCCATCGAGGCTTCCAGCACAGCAGGAGACTCAACCAATGGCCTGTTCCGATGATCAGGAAGGCAGGAGAGAGCAGCAGCAGGCCGCATTTGAGGACGCGTGGGGAACTGCGGAAGTAGTGAGTCAGGCCTTCGAACTGAGGCGTGAAGGCTTGCCAGGGCCAGGGAAAGTGCGAGGTGATGTGGGGGCGTGGTAGTCCTTCTGGACCTTCATCCATGAAGCGACGGATAAACTCCCATTCGGCTTGAAGCTCCGCAAAATTGTTGGCGGATTTGCCGACCCAAATCAGTTCAGGACGCAGTGTGCCAGTGAACACGGGCGACCATGTGAGTTCCAGCGGCATACCCATTCCACCTGGTGGAGCATACTTTTTATCAGAGCCGCTAGACGATACGCCGTTCCATGGGAGCGTGACGATCCCTCCGCAGTATGGCGGGCGGTGGAGGTAGACTTGTTGGGTGATGCGGTTGAAACGTATCAACAAGTGGCGTGACGTGAACATTTCAAAACGTGTGAAGCGGAAAACATACTTCAGATAAAACCACAAGATGCAGAGGGTTGTGCTGAGAAAGAAAACTGCTAAATATAGCCTCTCACCATACGGCTCTCCCTGATAATCAGAAGCAAGATCGATTAATATCGTTATCGAATGGAAAGCAATTTCTAATCCGCTGATTATCAGCATTATTATGGTGAGAGATAATATACTGATCAGCCCGCGCTTGTCCTCCCACATGCCGCAGCGCATTTCGAGCACATGCTCGTTGTACACGTAGACTGGGCCACGGCTCTTTGGGGTTTCGCATACTGGTTTTTTTGCGGCTGCAACGTATTCTTCGTCCTCGCTTTCGTACACCCCTCTATTCTTGATTGTTCTGTTCTGCTTTTTAAAGGCTTCGCGTTCTTCTTTGGGGTCAATGGCGGCCAGCCATGCAAGCCATTCAATAAAATACATTATATGACCTCACTCATGGCGCTGAATAAGGCTTCTAGCTCTTCTGCGTCCTTCACGTATCCTTTGTCGGATGGTTTAAGGCGGAAGCAGCATTTACTACACCATTTTTCCAGTGCGTCATCATCGATAATGAGTAAGGTTATAGTGGTGCCGAGTACAATAGCGCCGCCTATCCAGCTTAAGCGACTCAGAAACATCATGGCGGCACGGTTCGCGGCTAGTCGTGCAGAAAGAGTGGAAAGGGTGGCGTATAAGCTGCTTTTCCATGTTTGGTTGGCACTCATTGATAGCCATTGGAAAAACACACTTGCCTGTGAAAATGCTATTCCTCCCTGCCCCAAAAGTAGGGCGGTCGTAGATCCAGCTCGTAGCCAATAAGTCGTTGCCAGCAATGATTTAGATCGAGCGGTGGCTTCTCTCGCGTCTGAAACGTCCCACGTAATACTGACAACGCCCCCCACCGTCGCCAACCCCGCCCCCCACAGCCGATAGCGCCCCAGGCTGATGTCCGCTCCCCGCGCAATCGCGCTGTTCCGCCCGACGCCCAGCAGGGTCTGCTCCGTCCCCACCGCGAGAAGCTCGAACCCCGCCGCCGCACTGGCCAGTCCAGCGGCCACTACCTCGCTCCAGAAGCGCCGGTCCTTGTCATCCCGCTGCCCCTGCAACAGGAGCAGTCCCGCCTCCAGCAGGAGCAGGCCACTGGCCAGCCGAAGCCGATAGAATGAATGAGCGTGAGCGCCCTGCAACGTCTCCACGTAGGCGCGATCAAGGCGTCGGACCATGGGGGCGGCCACCCGTCCTCGCGAGGGGGTGTCACCCTCGAGTGCGTGTTCGCTCAGGCGCAGGTTGATGGCTTGCTCGCCCAGCGAGGCAATGAGGTAAGTGCCCAGGCGCCGGTACAGCAGGCGATCCATGTTGCCGGGGGCGCCGGCCTGCAGGCTCTGGCGCCCCAGTTGACCCAGCCAGGCCAAGGCGCCGGCGGTGTTGAGGGCGCTGTGCTGGGCCAGCTGGTCGAGGTGGCCGTCCACCCGGCTGAACTGCGAGGCGAGTTCCTTGGCGTACTTCAGTGAAGTGTCCACTTGCTGCCAGTGATCGTATTCCGGTGGCAGTGCTTGCAGTGCCTGACGTGTCTGCTCCAGCACCTCGGCAATGGCGCGCTGGTTGAAGACGAAGGAACGCAGGGCCAGGTTGTCGGGCGTCAGCGTGTCGGCATGCCACCACTGGGCGAGCAGCCGCGCCCCGGCTGACACGCCCTCCATGCCGACCACGCTGAGCCCGGTCTGGTGAGCGAAGCACAGGCCGCTGCGCAGGTCGTTCTCGTCGTAGTAGGCCAGGGCCGCGAGCAGTTGCTCAGACTGCAGCCAGGCGAGATGGTCGTCAGCCCGCACGTCGGCCAGGCGCTGCGCTTCGAGGCCGTGGGATTCGAACCAGGCAAGCTGGTCGTGCATGGCCTTGAGGTCGACGTGTGGCAGGTAACGCGCTTCGAACTGCCGGGCGAACTCGCCGTTGTTCGCCCGGGCCTCAAGGTCCTGGCGCCTGAGTGCGCCTGCGGTGTCGAGAATGCCCTCCTTGGCCTGCGCCCACCAGGCGGCCATCTGCGGGTTGGCGCCCTGGTCGGCACCGGCGAGGTGGGCGCGCATGGCCTCTTTGTGACGGTCGACCAGCGCGGCGACCTTGCGCTCACTGAATTGCTGATGCAGTTCGGTGAAGGCCTGGGCGACCAGCACCTTGCGCTCGTTGCTGGGGCCGGGCTTTCCCGCGACCGACTCCGTGGCTTCCAGCCAATCCTTCAGGTACTCCATGCCCGCGTTGCGCCAGGCATTGAGTTGCTGGGTGATGCCAATGGCATCCTCCACCACCACCGCGATACCACGGGCCTCGGGTTTGCCGGCAACCGGGCCCAGCATGTACCGGGCCGCCGTTAGCGAGTGGACGCTGGTTTCACTGAACAGCTGGTTGTCCAGCAGCTTGCGCAATGAGCTGTCGGTTTCCGCAGCGAAATCGGCGACCAGGTCCAGTTGGTCATGGCGCAGCACATAAGGCCTGGGCGTCGGGCAGCCAAGGCCGGTGAAGGCGGCGACATCCACGGCCGGCAGCCTGTCGCGTCGACGCAGCAGTTGCTGCTGGGCCGCTTCGGTCAGCGGGTCGGGGCTGTAGAACAGGCGCAGCTCAGCCAGGTCTTCGAGGTCATGGACATTGAACGCCAAGGCCGTGTTGCGAATCATGTCGCGCAGGGTGTGGGCGTCTGTGGCGTCCGGCTCGGACTGCCCGGGGGCAACCAGCGACAATGAACCGTTCGCCGCAATGCGATAGGGCGGGTGCAGGCTGTGCTGCCCGCTGCGCTTGCGTTTCTCCATGACGTACAGGAAGCCTTGGCGCAGTGGCCGAATGGCATAGTCGGCATGCTGGAGCGTGGCAACGCTGTAGGGATGGCGCAGGTGATCGGGCAGGGTGGGTAAGCGCAGGCGCTGGCCGGTAGTGCCGCCAACGGCCGCATAGCGCAGGGGCAGGATGGTGAAGGTGCGCGTGCAATGGACGGCGGGCCCGCTGGCGAAGGGGGCCTCCAGGGCCTCGCAGGCTTGCCGAGTGATTTCGAGCAATTTGTTGAAGTCGAACATCCGATGTCCTCAGCGAAGCTGTTCATGCAGGTGGGTTTGTACCGAGCCCATGGCTGGCTGTTGCAGCCAGCCACGGGCGACGTTACGCAGACCTGAAACACTAGCGAGGAACGGATTGTGGGTGGTCGACAGTGCTTCCCAAATCCGCGTAGGACGTTTCTCTGATTTTCCCTTTAAGGGCTATTTGGCAGCATTCGCTTACAGTTCTTGGGAGAACCTGCCTGAGGATGCCCCATGCCCGAAGCCCGCGAGCAGATCGACGCCCGCATCGCCAGCCTTGTCGACTGGCGTGGTCCGCGCCTGGCCCGGCTCAGGGCGCTGATCCACCAGGCCGACCCGCAGGTGGTCAAGGAAGTGAAGTGGCGGGGCGTGCCGGTGTGGTCCCATGCCGGCATCCTGTGTACCGGGGAGAGCTACAAGGACAAGCTCAAGTTGACCTTCGCCCAAGGCGCGCGCCTGCACGACCCGGCCGGGCTGCTCAATGCCAGTCTCAAGGGCGACACCGCGCTGGCGTTCAACCTGGGTCAGTCCTGAAAGGCCTTGCGGGGGAGCAGCCGAGCGTCACACCGCCCGGGCGTTGAGCAGGCGCACGCCCAGGCCGATGAACAGCGCGCCGGTGGCGCGCCTGAACCAGGCGGCCAGGGGCGAAGCCTTCAGGCGCAGGCCGAAGCGCCAAGCGGTGAAACAGTAGAAGGAATGCACCAGGCAGACGATCAGCGAGCCGCTCAGGTACATCGCCGCGAACTGGCCGAAGATCGGCCGCCCGGGCTCGAGGAACTGCGGCAGGAAGGCGCAGAAGAACACCAGGGTCTTGGGATTGCTCACCGAGACCAGGAAGGCCTCCACGGCGATCCGCCATTGCGTCTGGGGTGGCGTCGCGACCACCTGGGTCGCCGGGGCGGCGGGGCCTCCTTTACTCAGCAACTGGCGCAGGCCTAGGTAGATCAGGTAGCCGGCGCCGGCCAGTTTTAGCACCAGGAACGCCGTGGGCAGCGAGATCAGCAGGGCGCCCACGCCCATCGCCACGGCGGTGATCGTCAGCAGTTGCGCGGTGAGGTTGCCGAACAGGGTCATGCCCATGCCGGAGGGGCCGTAGCGCAGGGCGTTGCGCACGGTCAGCAGGACGTTGGGGCCGGGGATCAGCGAGGTGAGCAGGTAGGCGAAGGAGAAGGTCAACCAGAGGTGCAGGGCCATGGGAGCGCGTCCTTTGCGCGGGGAAAATCGAACAATGCCAGCAATCGGGGCGGGCCGCCATGGGGGGGCTTGCGGACACATGAACTGTCGATCTGCTGGGGACAGTGTGGGAGCGGCGGTGCGCCGATGCGACGGGCCCCGC
Source organism: Pseudomonas sp. RtIB026 (assembly GCF_016861355.2). NCBI lineage: Bacteria > Pseudomonadati > Pseudomonadota > Gammaproteobacteria > Pseudomonadales > Pseudomonadaceae > Pseudomonas > Pseudomonas sp. RtIB026. The sequence goes on from NZ_AP023348.2 coordinate 3,034,424, forward strand.
GAACACCCGCGAAGCGGGTGCCAGGGATTGCGCAACCTTCATCGCGGAGCAAGCCCGCTCCCACGTTCTATGCTCTACGTCCCAGACCTAGACCTGGGTGTCAGCGTGGCAGGCGCCCGCTGACGAAGTGCGCCACGTCGTTGAACCCAGGCGTCGAGGCATGGCCCGGTGTCACCAGCGAGTCGATGAACGCTTCGTCCTCCGCCGTGATCTTCACCTCCAGCGCGCCGGCATAGGTGTCCCACTGCGCCTCGGTGCGTGGTCCGACGATGGCCGAGCTGACCAGGCGGTTGTTCAGCACCCAGGCGATGGCGAACTCGACGATGCCCACGCCCTTGGCCTCGGTGTAGGCATGGATCTTCTGGGCGATGGCCAGCGACTCCTGGCGCCATTCCACCTCCATGATGCGCTTGTCCTGGCGGCCAGCGCGGCTGCCTTGGTCCGGGGTCGAGCCGGGCGCGTACTTGCCGCTGAGCACGCCGCGGGCCAGCGGGCTGAACGGCACCACGCCCAGGCCATGGTAGGCGGCGGCGGTCAGTTGCTCGGGTTCGGCCTGGCGGTTGACGATGTTGTACAGCGGCTGGCTGACCACAGGCTTGGCCACGCCGAGTTTCTCCGCCAGGTTGCAGATCTCGGCGATGCGCCAGCCACGGAAGTTGGACACGCCCCAGTAGCGGATCTTGCCCTGGGCCAGCAGGTCGCCGATGGCGCGCACGGTCTCTTCCAGGGGGACCGAGTGGTCCTCGCGGTGCAGGTAGTAGATGTCCAGGTAGTCGGTGCCCAGGCGCGTGAGGCTGGCCTCGATGGCATTGAACAGGTGCTTGCGCGACAGGCCGCTGCGGTTCGGCACGCCATCGACCGGGCCGTAGCCGGCCTTGGAGGCGATGATCCAGTCGTGGCGGTTGCGCGCCACCGCCTCGCCGACGATCTCCTCGGAACGGCCGCCGTTGTAGACGTCGGCGGTGTCGACGAAATTGATGCCCTGGTCCCAGGCCTTGTCGATGATGCGCAGCGAGTCTTCGGTGCCGGTCTGCTCACCGAACATCATGCTGCCCAGGGTGAGGGCCGAGACATGCAGGCCGGAGCGGCCGAGGGGGCGGTAGATCATTGCAGATAATCCTTTTCTGACGCCTTGAGAGGGGTTTCCCTCTTTTACACAGTTCCGCCCGGCATTGAAAGCGTGCGGCGGGCGCCGTTTCACTCCGCCCAGGCATCGATCAGGTCACGCGCCTCGCGGCTCGACAGTGGCCGTTTCAGCCGCTGCGACAGCACCGCCATGGCCCGCGCGTGGCCCTTGGCGATCACCGCCTCGACCTGGTCGTCCAGGCACTGCAGGGCGATGAAGTCGCCCTGTTCCGGGGTGCCGACGTACTCGATGCGGTTCCAGCCGCTGGCATGCCCGAGCACTTCGTAGGTGCGCCCGTGCTGGTAGGTCCAGAAGAACGGCACGTCGTCGTAGCGGCGGCGCTCGCCGAGCATGTTGGCGGCGGCGATCACCCCATGCTGCTGGGCCAGGCGCCAGTGCTCGATGCGCACCGGGCGGCCGGCCAGGGGAAAGGTGGCGATATCACCGGCCGCCCACAGGCCGTCGGCGGCCTGCAGGTGGGCGTCCACCGTCAGCGAACGGTCCTCGGCCAGGGGCAGGTTTTGCAGGTAGCCGGTGGCCGGGCTGACGCCGGTGCCGAGCAGCACCAGCGGGGTTTGCAGGCGCTCGCCAGTGGCCAGCAACACGGCCTCGACCCGCTCCCGGCCTTCGAAGCCGCTCACCTCGGTCGGCCCGTGGAATACCACGCCCTTGCGTTCGTGCAGCTCGCGCAGGGTCTGGCCGATGCGCTCGCCCAGCTGCCGGGCCAGCGGGATGGCGTGGCGCGTGACTACATGCACCTGCAAGCCGTACTTGCGCAGGGCACTGGCGGCCTCGAGGCCGATGAACCCATCGCCGACGATCACCACCGGCTGGCCCGGCTCGGCCAGGTCGAGCAGCTGCGCGGCATCCGTGCGCGAGCGCAGCACGCAGATGCCGGGCAACTGCACGCCGGGGAGCTCGGGGCGCCTGGGTTTGCCGCCGGTGGCCAGCAGGGCGGCGTCGTACTTCAGCTTCTGGCCGTCGGCCAGGGTGATCACGCGCTTGCCGGCATCCACGGCGCGCACCTTGCCGTGCAGGCGCTGCAGCTGGCCGCGGCGCAGGGCGTCCGGGGCCAGCAGGGTCGGCACTTCGTCCACCGGCATCTGCCCGGCGATGACGAACTTGCTCAGGGCGGTGCGATCGTAGGCGTTCGGCTGTTCCTGGTCGATCCACAGCAGGCGCCCGGCAAAGCCATGCTCGAGCAGGGTGGCGATGGCGGCCGAGCCGGCGGCGCCGGCGCCCACCACGACGAAGGTGCGGGCGTCACTGTGGCGCGGCGGTGCTGTCTCGGGCAACGGCTGGTCGTCGACCCAGACCTGGCCATCCCTGAGCTCTACGGCATGGCGGCGCAGGCCGGTCAGGGCCGGCGGTTCGCAGACCGCGCCCTCGTCCACGGCGAAGGCGGCCTTGTGCCAGGGGCAGACCAGCAGCCCGCCACAGACCGCGCCCTCTTCCAGGGGCGCGCCCTCATGCGGGCAGTTGGCCTGGTAGGCCTTCACCAATTCGCCCTGGCGCACCAGGACGATGTCCTCGGTGCCGGCCTGGACGCGCAGGGGGCGGTGTTCCTCGAGCTGGTCGAGGCTGGCCACGGCGTGCAGGGTCATGGCGGATCTCCTCAGGCGTTGTGTTTCATTTGACGCCTGCCATGGGCCTGGACTGCGACGACCCGACGATCGGAGGTGGTCATTACAACTTTTCACAAAAACTTCAAATGAGACTAAATTGACTCAAATCGATTGTATGAGTACCATTCGCGCCAAATTTAGTTAACGGCTCGGGTGAGTTCATGAGCAATTTGCGTGCAATAGGAGTGGCCAGCTGGCTGGCAGTGGCAGTAGCCCTGGCTGGCTGCGGGGCGGCCGATGAACAGCAGGTCGGCGCTGAAACGGCGTTTCCGGTGGAAATCGTGACCGTGGCCGCCGAGCCACTGGCCCTGGCCTCGACCTTGCCAGGCCGGGTCGAGCCGATGCGGGTGGCCGAGGTGCGTGCGCGGGTGGCCGGCATCGTCCTGCACAAGCGTTTCGAGGAAGGTGCCGACGTCAAGGTCGGCGATGTGCTGTTCCAGATCGACCCGGCGCCGTTCAAGGCCGCCCTGGCCCGCGCCGAGGCCGACCTGGCCCGGGCCCAGGCCGTGCAGCACGAAGCCCAGGCGCGGGTAAAACGCTATGCGCCGCTGGTGAAGATCGAAGCGGTGAGCCAGCAGGACTTCGACAGCGCCACCGCCGAGCTGCGCAGCGCCCAGGCCGCCGTGCGTTCGGCCCAGGCCGACGTGCAGACCGCGCGCCTGAACCTGGGCTATGCCACGGTCACCGCGCCGATCTCCGGGCGCATCGGTCGCGCCCTGGCCACCGAAGGCGCGTTGGTCGGGCAGGGCGACGCCACGCTGATGGCGCGCATCCAGCAGCTCGATCCGATCTACGTCGACTTCACCCAGTCCGCCGCCGACGCCCTGCGCCTGCGCCAGGCCCTCAAGGACGGCGCCCTGGGTGGTGGCGACGACAAGGCGCTGACCGCCCAGGTGGAAGGCACCGACTACCAGCGCCAGGGCGCGCTGATGTTCACCGACGTGGCGGTCGACCGCGGCACCGGCCAGGTCACCCTGCGCGGGCGCTTCGACAATGCCGACGGCATTCTCCTGCCGGGCATGTATGTGCGCGTGCGCACCCCGCAGGGCACCGACCAGCAGGCCATCCTGGTGCCGCAGCGGGCGGTGCAGCGTGGCAGCGACGGCGAGGCGCGGGTGATGGTGGTCGGCACCGGCAACCTGGCCGAGGCGCGCAGCGTGCGCACCGGCGTGATGCAGGGTTCGCGCTGGCAGATCGTCGAAGGCCTGCGCGGCGGTGACCAGGTCATCGTCGGCAGCCCGGCCGGCCTGGCCCCGGGCATGCCCGTGGTGCCGGCACAGGCGCAGCCGGTCGCGGCGAAATAAGGCGAGGGTAGCGAGATGTCCAAGTTCTTCATCAATCGGCCGAACTTCGCCTGGGTCGTGGCGCTGTTCATTTCCCTGGCCGGCCTGCTGGTGATCCCGGCGTTGCCGGTGGCCCAGTACCCCAGCGTGGCACCGCCACAGATTTCCATCACCGCCAGCTACCCGGGCGCTTCGGCCAAGGTGCTGGTGGAGTCGGTGACCAGCATCATCGAGGAGTCGCTCAACGGCGCCAAGGGCCTGCTGTACTACGAGTCCACCAACAACTCCAACGGCGTCGCCGAGGTGCTGGTGACCTTCGAGCCCGGCACCGAGCCGGACATGGCCCAGGTCGACGTGCAGAACCGCCTGAAGAAGGCTGAGGCACGCATGCCCCAGGCCGTGCTGACCCAGGGCCTGAAGGTGGAGCAGGCCAGTTCCGGCTTCCTGCTGATCTACGCCCTGACCAGCAAGGCCGGCGACCGTGGCGACACCACGGCCCTGGCCGACTACGCCGCGCGCAACATCAACAACGAACTGCTGCGCGTGCCGGGCGTGGGCAAGCTGCAGTTCTTCGCCTCCGAAGCGGCCATGCGGGTCTGGGTCGATCCGCAGAAGCTGGTGGGCTATGGCCTGTCCATCGACGACATCAACAACGCCATCCGTGGCCAGAACGTCCAGGTGCCGGCCGGCAGCTTCGGCAGCACGCCGGGTGCCAGCGAACAGGAGCTGACCGCGACCCTGGCGGTGCAGGGCACCCTCGATACTCCCGAGGCCTTCGCCGGCATCGTCCTGCGCGCCAACCCGGACGGCTCCAGCGTGCGCCTGGGCGATGTCGCGCGCCTGGCCATCGGCAGCGAGAACTACAACCTGTCCTCGCGCCTGGACGGCCACCCGGCCGTGGCCGGCGCGGTGCAGCTGGCGCCCGGTGCCAACGCCATCCAGACCGCGACGCTGGTCAAGGAGCGCCTGGCCGAGCTTGCGCAGTTCTTCCCCGAGGGCGTCGAGTACTCGGTGCCCTACGACACCTCGCGCTTCGTCGACGTGGCCATCGAGAAGGTCATCCACACCCTGATCGAAGCCATGGTGCTGGTGTTCCTGGTGATGTTCCTGTTCCTGCAGAACGTGCGCTATACCCTGATTCCGTCGATCGTGGTGCCGGTGTGCCTGCTGGGCACGCTGATGATCATGAAGCTGCTCGGCTTCTCGGTGAACATGATGACCATGTTCGGCATGGTGCTGGCCATCGGCATCCTGGTGGACGACGCCATCGTGGTGGTGGAGAACGTCGAGCGGCTGATGGCCGAGGAGGGCCTGTCGCCGGTGGACGCGACCATCAAGGCGATGGGGCAGGTGTCCGGGGCGATCATCGGCATCACCCTGGTGCTGGCGGCGGTGTTCCTGCCGCTGGCGTTCATGTCCGGTTCCGTGGGGGTGATCTACCAGCAGTTCTCGGTGTCGCTGGCGGTGTCGATCCTGTTCTCCGGCTTCCTCGCCCTGACCTTCACCCCGGCGCTGTGCGCCACGCTGCTCAAGCCGGTGCCCCATGGCCACCATGAGAAGGGCGGTTTCTTCGGTGCCTTCAACCGCGCCTTCGCCCGCGTGACCGAGCGCTACTCGGTGATGAACAGCGCTCTGGTGGCCCGCGCCGGTCGCTGGATGCTGGCCTACGTCGGCATCCTGGTGGTGCTCGGTTATTCCTACCTGCGTCTGCCGGAAGCCTTCGTGCCTTCGGAGGACCTGGGTTACAGCATTGTCGACGTGCAACTGCCGCCGGGCGCCAGCCGGGTGCGTACCGACCACACCGCCGAGGCGCTGGAGCAATTCCTGATGTCCCGCGAGGCGACGGCCAGCTCGTTCATCGTCAGCGGCTTCAGCTTCTCGGGCCAGGGCGACAATGCCGCGCTGGCGTTCCCGACCTTCAAGGATTGGTCCGTGCGCGGCCCCGAGCAGTCGGCCGAGGCGGAAACCGCCGCCATCAACGCCCAGTTCGCGGCCAATGGCGACGGCACCATCACGGCGGTCATGCCGCCGCCGATCGATGGCCTGGGCAACTCGGGCGGTTTCGCCCTGCGCCTGATGGACCGTGGCGGCCTGGGCCGCGAAGCACTGCTGGCGGCCCGCGACCAGCTGCTGGCCCGTGCCAACGGCAACCCGGTGATCCTCTACGCGATGATGGAAGGCCTGGCCGAGGCACCGCAGCTGCGCGTGCAGATCGACCGCGAGAAGGCCCGCGCCCTGGGCGTGAGCTTCGAAGCCATCAACAGCACCCTGGCTACCGCCTTCGGTTCGGCGGTGATCAACGACTTCAGCAACGCCGGGCGCCAGCAGCGCGTGGTGGTACAGGCCGAACAGGGCGAGCGCATGACCCCGGAAAGCGTGCTGCGCCTGTATGCCCCTAATGCCGCAGGCGAGCAGGTACCGTTCAGTGCCTTCGTCACCACCAAGTGGGAAGAGGGCCCGGTGCAGCTGGTGCGCTACAACGGCTATCCGTCGATTCGCATCGCCGGTGACGCCGCGCCCGGCCACAGCACCGGCCAGGCGATGGCCGAGATGGAGCGCCTGGTCAGCGAGCTGCCGCCTGGCATCGGCTATGCCTGGACGGGCCTGTCGTACCAGGAGAAGGTCTCCAGCGGCCAGGCCACGGCCTTGTTCGCCCTGGCCATCCTGGTGGTGTTCCTGCTGCTGGTGGCGCTGTACGAAAGCTGGGCGATCCCGCTGACGGTGATGCTGATCGTGCCGATCGGCGCCCTGGGCGCGGTGTGGGCGGTGATGCTCACCGGCCTGCCCAACGATGTGTACTTCAAGGTCGGCCTGATCACCATCATTGGTCTTGCGGCGAAGAACGCGATCCTGATCGTCGAGTTCGCCAAGGAGCTGTGGGAGAAGGGCTACAGCCTGAGCGACGCCGCCATTGAAGCCGCGCGCCTGCGCTTCCGCCCGATCGTGATGACCTCCATGGCCTTCATCCTCGGCGTGGTGCCGCTGGCCATCGCCAGCGGCGCCGGCGCGGCCAGCCAGCGCGCCATCGGTACCGGGGTGATCGGCGGCATGCTCAGCGCCACCTTGCTGGGCGTGGTGTTCGTGCCGATCTGTTTCGTATTCGTGCTGAAGCTGCTCAAGCGCAAGCCGGCCCCCGTGCAACACGCTGTCGAGGTGACCAAGTGATGCTCATGCGCAATCTTGCAATTCCGTTCGCGCTGGCCGTCACCTTGGCCGGCTGCTCCCTGGCGCCGACCTACCAGCGTCCCGAGGCGCCGGTGGCGACCGCTTGGGGCGATGCCGCCGGCCATCACGGCAAGGTGGTGGAGCAGTTGGACTGGCAGGCGTTCATCGTCGACCCGTCCCTGCGCCAGCTGGTGGGCACCGCGCTGGACAACAACCGCTCGCTGCGCCAGACCCTGCTGGATATCGAGCAGGCCCGCGCGCAGTACCGTATCCAGCGTGCCGACCGGGTGCCGGGCTTGAATGCCGGGGCTTCGGGCAACCGCCAGCATTTGCCGGCGGACCTGTCGAGCAACGGTCGCGAGGGTGTCAGCAGTACTTACCAGGTGGGCCTGTCGCTGCCCGAATACGAAGTTGACCTGTTTGGTCGGGTGAAGAGCCTGAGTGACGCGGCCCTGGAACAGTACCTGGCCACCGAGGAAGTTGGCCGTGCCGCGCGCATTGCCCTGATCGCCGAAGTGAGCAAGGCCTACCTGACCCTGGACGGCGCCGAGCGGCGCCTGGCGCTGACCCGCCAGACCTTGGCCAGTCGCGAGGATTCGCTGGCCCTGGTCGGCCAGCGGCGTGGCGCCGGCACGGCCACGGCGCTGGATCATCAGGAGGCGCTGGGGCTGGTCGAACAGTCGCGGGCCGAGCTGGAAGGCATCGTGCGCGAGCAGCGCCAGGCCTACAACGCCCTGGTGTTGCTGCTGGGCAGCGCGGACGCGGCCAAGGCGATTCCGGCCGAGCGTGGCGAGGCGCCGCTGGTCCTGCAGGATATCGCTCCGGGCGCGCCGTCGGCGCTGCTCGAGCGCCGCCCGGACATTCTCGCCGCCGAACATCGGCTGCGGGCACGTAACGCCGATATCGGCGCGGCGCGGGCGGCGTTCTTCCCGCGGATCAGCCTGACCGGCAACTTCGGTACTTCCAGTGCACAGATGTCCGGGCTGTTCGACGGTGGTTCGCGCAGCTGGAGCTTCATGCCGCAGCTGTCGCTGCCGCTGTTCGATGCCGGGCGCAACAAGGCCGGCCTGAGCCTGGCCGAGGCGCGCAAGGATTCGGCGGTGGCGGCCTATGAGGGCACGATCCAGACCGCCTTCCGCGAAGTCGCCGACGCCCTGGCCGCCACCGACACCCTGCGCCGCGAGGAAGCGGCGCGCCGGGCCCTGGCCGATACCAGCCGGGCGACCGTGGCGCTGGCCAAGGCGCGCTACGAGGGCGGCGTGGACAGCCACCTGCGCTACCTGGATGCGCAGCGTAACGGCTATGTCAACGAAGCGGCCTTCATCGAGGCCAGCACCCAGCGCCAGCTGGCGTTGGTCGATCTGTTCCGTGCCCTGGGCGGTGGTTGGCCGGACGAGGGCTGAAAGACTCCTTTGGTTGGGGATTCCAACCGCTCGGCCCCGGGGGATCTTTGCCCGGGGCTTTTTTATTTGGGCTTACACAATCTGTGTAGGAGCGGCCTTGTGCCGCGAAAGGGCTGCACAGCAGCCCCAAGATCTCGTGGCGAAGCGCAGATTGCCGGGGCCGCTACGCAGCCCTTTCGCGGCACAAGGCCGCTCCTACAGAGGATCGTGGACAGGTTAATCCTGCAGCAGATCCGGGCTGTTGAAGTTACTCAATCGCGGATCGTCCTCGACACACTCCAGCCCCTGGACGCTCGCCTGCAGCAACGCCTTCTGCAAACTCCGCTCCCCCGCCTGCCAGGCCTGCTCCAGCAGCGGCAGCAACCGCCGCGGCAACACACTGAACATCGGCTGCCAGTACCCACCTTGGCGTACCATGGCCGCGCTGTCGTGGGCCACCGCCAGGGCCAGCAGGTCCTCGATCAAGGCCCGGTCGATCCGTGGTGCATCGCAGGCCAGCAGCACTACCCACTCATGCCGCGCCACCTTGAGCCCGCTGATGACCCCGGCCAGCGGACCGGGAAAATCTGCTTCGGCATCGCCGACAAGCTGGTCGGCATACGCCGCATAGGCCGCCTGGTTGCGGTTGCAGGAGATCACCAGGTCATCGCTGAGCGCCCGCACGGCACGTTGCACATGGGCCACCAGCGGCTCGCCGCGCCAGGCCACCAGGCCCTTGTCGCGGCCGCCCATGCGCTGGCCACGACCGCCGGCGAGGATGAGGATGGAGCAGGGGGGAAGAGTGTTTGGCATCAAGGTGAGCTCTACCAGCAGCTGGCAGTTACAGCCAGTAGGGAGGGGTGGTTAGCAACCCTCCCATCTCATCGGCGGGTTGTCCAGTCATCGGGACTCATTCGAGACCCGTATCGATAGTAATGTCACCTGACATTTTTGCTAGTTGCGTGAGCCGGTGGGTTTGCAGCTAATTATCGAGGGAGCCCGTAGAAGATACTCATTGGGTGAGGGATGGAATATGAACAAGGCGCAATTGATACGTGCCGTTGCCAAAAACACCGGTATCAGTGTGGCCAAAGCTGGACTGGTGGTGGAAGCTTTCATGAAGTCAGTCATCCAGGCACATGAAGACGGTGACGATACAGGCCTTTCAGGCATCGGCTCGTTTTCAACCGAGTCTGCCATCGAGGTCGAATCGATGTGTAGCTTCGAAGAGCCTGCTGCTGACACAAGCCATTTGAAAGCTACCTGGCACTGAAGGGAAACCAGTACAAACCCGTTAGGCAATTTGATCTTTAATCATGGAGTGTGACGATGAACAAAGGCGAACTGATCGATGCGATTGCGTCAGCGGCAGATGTAAGCAAAGTACAGGCTGCACGTAGCCTGAATGCTTTCCTTGAGGCTGTGACCGCTGCGTTGAAGAGTGGCGACAGCGTTACACTGGTGGGGTTTGGCACATTTGCGGTAACAGATAGGCCAGAGCGTACCGGGCGTAACCCGCAGACTGGTAAGGAACTGAAAATTCCGGCAGCGAAGAAGCCTGGATTCAAAGCCGGCAGTCATTTGAAAGAGGCCGTCAACTGAAAGGTCAAGTATTGGCTAATGCTTGATGGACGAGGAGGCATCGCTGCCTCCTCAATTCCATTTTCAAGTATCTCCGATCAGGGTGCCGAGCGTTCCGACTCAAGCCGAGCCACCTTGCCACGCCCGGCCAGGCGCATCACCACGACGAAGAACACCGGCACGAACACCACGGCGAAAGTGGCGCTGAGCATGCCGCCGATCACCCCGGTACCGATCGCCTGCTGGCTGGCCGAGCTGGCGCCGCTGGCAATGGCCAGCGGCACCACGCCGAGGATGAACGCCAGCGAGGTCATCACGATCGGGCGCAGGCGCAGGCGCGCGGCCTGGATCGCCGCGTCCACCGCGTCGTGCCCCTGGTCCACCAGGTCCTTGGCGAACTCGATGATCAGGATGGCGTTCTTTGCCGACAGGCCGATCAGGGTGATCAGGCCGACCTTGAAGAACACATCGTTGGGCATCCCGCGCAGGGTCACCGCGAGTACCGCGCCGAGCACGCCCAGGGGCACCACCAGCAGCACCGCGGTGGGGATCGACCAGCTTTCGTACAGCGCCGCCAGGCACAGGAACACCACCAGCAGCGACAGCGCCATCAGCAGCGGGGCCTGGCTGCCGGACAGACGCTCCTGCAGCGACAGGCCGGTCCATTCCAGGCCGGAGCCGGCCGGCAGCTGGGCGACCAGGTGCTCGACCTCGGCCATGGCCTCACCCGAGCTGTAGCCGGCCGCCGGCTCGCCGGAGATCGACACCGCCGGGTAGCCGTTGTAGCGGGTCAGCTGCACCGGTCCGGACTGCCAGTGGGCCGTGACGAAGGCGCCCAGGGGCACCATCTTGCCGCTGTTGTTGCGCACATGGATCTTCAGCAGGTCCTCGACCTGGCTGCGCCGGTCGCCTTCGGCCTGCACCACCACCCGCTGCATGCGGCCCTGGTTGGGGAAGTCGTTGACGTAGTTCGAACCCACCGCGGTGTCGAGCACCGCGCCGATGTCGGCGAACGACACGCCCAGGGCATTGGCCTGGCGCCGATCGATTTCCAGTTCCACCTGGGGGCTTTCGGCCAGCGAGGCTTCGCGCACATTGACCAGCACCTTGCTCTTGCGCGCCGCCTCCAGCAGTTGGTCGCGGGCCTCCATGAGCACGGTGTGGCCCATGCCGCCACGGTCCTGCAGGCGGAATTCGAAGCCGGTCGACTCGCCCAGGCCGTCCACCGGCGGCGGCAGTACCGCGTAGGCGATGGCGTCCTTGAGCTGGGTGAAGGCCAGGGTCGCGCGGTCGGCGATGGACTGCGCACTGTCGTCACCACCGCGTTCGGACCAGTCCTTGAGCGTGGTGAAGGCCAGCGCCGCGTTCTGCCCGCTGCCGGAGAAGCTGAAGCCCAGGATCAGCGTGGTGTTGGCCACGCCCGGCTCTTCGCCGTTGTGCGCCTCGATCTGCTGCGCCACCTCGATGGTGCGGGCCTGGCTGGCACCCGGCGGCAGCTGGATGTCGGTGATGGTATAGCCCTGGTCCTCGGTGGGCAGGAAGGCGGTGGGCAGCTGGCTGAAGCCGTAGCCGAGCACCGCCAGCAGCGCGGCATACACCAGCAGGTAGCGGCCGCTGCGAGCCAGGGCGTGGGTCACCCAGCGCTGGTAGCCGTTGCTCATGCCTTCGAAGCGGCGGTTGAACCAGCCGAAGAAACCCTTGCGCTCATGGTGCTCACCCTTTTCCAGGGGCTTGAGCAGGGTGGCGCACAGCGCTGGGGTCAGGCTCAGGGCGAGGAACGCCGAGAACAGGATCGACACCGCCATCGACACCGAGAACTGCTGGTAGATCACGCCTACCGAGCCCTTCATGAAGGCCATCGGCAGGAACACCGCCACCAGCACCAGGGTGATGCCGACGATGGCGCCGCTGATCTGGCCCATGGCCTTGCGTGTGGCTTCCTTGGGCGGCAGGCCTTCCTCGGCCATGATCCGCTCGACGTTCTCCACCACGACGATGGCGTCATCCACCAGGATGCCGATGGCCAGCACCATGCCGAACAGGGTCAGCACGTTGATCGAGAAGCCCAGCGCGTTCATCACCGCGAAGGTGCCCATCAGCGCCACCGGCACCACCAGGGTCGGGATCAGGGTGTAACGGAAGTTCTGCAGGAACAGGAACATCACCGCGAACACCAGCACCATGGCCTCGACCAGGGTGTTGATCACCTGCTGGATCGAGACCTTGACGAACGGCGAGGTGTCGTAGGGGATGTCGTACTTCACCCCGGCCGGGAAGTAGCGCGCCAGCTCGTCGAGCTTCTGCTTGACCAGGCCCGCGGTTTCCATGGCGTTGGCGCCGGGTGACAGCTTGACGCTGAAGGCACTGGTGGCCTTGCCGTTCAGGCGCGTGCCGTACTGGTATTCCTGGGCGCCGATCTCGACCCGGGCGACATCGCCGACGGTGACGGTCGAGCCGTCGGTGTTGGCGCGCAGGACGATGGCGGCGAATTCCTCGGGGGTGCTCAGCTGGCCCTTGACCACCACGTTGGCGGTGATTTCCTGGGTCGGCCGGCTGGGCAGGTCGCCGATGCTGCCGGGGGCGACCTGGGCGTTCTGCGCGGCGATGGCCTCGGCCACGTCGTTGGGCGTGAGGTTGAAACCGACCAGCTTGGCCGGGTCGATCCAGATGCGCATGGCCCGCTCCGAGCCATACAGCTGCGCCTTGCCGACGCCCTTGATGCGGCGGATCTCGTTCATCACGTTGCGCGCGAGGATGTCCGACAGGGCGATCTCGTCGAGGCTGCCATCCTCGGAGGTGAGGGTGGCCAGCAGCAGGAAACCGGTGGACACCTTTTCCACCTGCAGGCCTTGCTGGGTCACCGGGCGCGGCAGGCGCGACTCGATCACCTTGAGGCGGTTCTGCACGTCGACCTGGGCCAGGTCCGGGTTGGTGCCGGGCTGGAAACTGGCGGTGATGGTGGCGCTGCCCAGGCTGCTCTGCGACTCGAAGTAGAGCAGGTTGTCGGCACCGTTGAGCTCCTGCTCGATGATGCTGACCACGCTCTCGTCCATGGTCGCCGCCGAGGCGCCCGGGTAGACGGCGTAGATTTCCACCTGCGGCGGCGCCACGTCGGGGTACTGGGCCACCGGCAGCTGCGGGATGGCCAGGGCGCCGACCAGGAGGATGAACAGGGCGACCACCCAGGCGAATACCGGGCGGTCGATGAAGAACTGCGGCATGGATCAGGCCCTCATTGGCCGGTGTGTTGGGCGACCGCGGAGGCGCCCGGTTGCTCGTCGACCTGGACCTGGTCGCCGGCCTTGACGTGTTGCAGGCCCTCGACCACCACGCGATCACCGGGGGCCAGGCCCTCGCTGACGATCCAGCGATCACCCTGGGCGCTGCCCAGGACCACCTGGCGTTCGCTGATGCGGTCCTGCGGGTCGACCAGCAGCACCTTGGGCACGCCGGCGCTGTCGCGCAGGATGGCGCGCTGCGGCACGCTGATGCCCTGGGGCTGTACGGCCTGGTCCAGGCGCACGCGCACGTAGCTGCCTGGCAGCAGGTCGAGGTCGGGGTTGGGGAACTCGCTGCGCAAAGTGATCTGGTTGGTGCTTGGGTCGACGCTGATGTCCGAGAACAGCAGCTTGCCGGCCAGCGGGTAGGCGCTGCCGTCATCCTGGATCAGCGTGGCCTTGACCTGGCCCTGGCCGACCTGCTGCAGCTCGCCGGCGCGCAATGCGCGGCGCAGGGCATTGAGCTCGCGGGTCGACTGGGTGACATCGGCATGAATCGGGTTCAACTGCTGGATGGTGGCCAGCGGCGTGGTTTCGCTTTGCCCGACCAGCGCGCCCTCGGTCACCAGGGCGCGGCCGATGCGTCCGGAGATCGGCGCGGTGACGGTGGCGTAGCCCAGGTTCAGGCGTGCCCGTTCCAGCGCCGCCTTGGCTTCGCCGACCGCAGCATCGGCCTGGAGGAAGGCGGCGCGGGCGTTGTCGTACTCCTGGCGGCTGACCGCCTTGTCGTCGACCAGCTCGCGGTAGCGCTGCTCCTGCAGGCGGGCCTGGTACAGGGTTGCCTCGGCCTTGGCCAGGCTGGCGCGGGCGCTGTCGAAGTCGGCCTTGAACGGCGCCGGGTCGATCAGGAACAGCACATCACCTTGCTTGACGTCGCTGCCTTCGCGGTACACCCGCTTGAGCACCACGCCGGCTACCCGGGCGCGCACCTCGGCGGTACGCGGCGCGAGGATGCGGCCGCTCAGTTCAGTGCTGATCGCCAATGGCTGCACGGCCAGGGTCTCGACCCGGACCTGGGAAGGCGGGGCTTGTTCTTCCTGTTCGGCGGCGTCGTTGCAACCGGCCAGGGAAAGGGTCATCAGCGCCAGCAGCGCCAAGGGGCGCAGGCGCGAAGGGCAGGGAATGGACATACGGATCTTCCAGGTTTGATCCAGCGTATGCTAAAGCAGCCGTTCGGGTGGCGGCTGTTAAGCTGTGTTGGGCGTGTGTGAAAAAGTGTGAACAATCGGCGGTGGCCCGCCCAGGATTCTATATCCTGCCTTACTTCAATCTTTCGTCAAATCCCCTTATGCCGAACATTCTCCTGGTCGAAGACGACAGCGCGCTGTCCGAGCTGATCGCCAGCTACCTGCAACGCAACGATTTCCATGTCCGGGTGATCGCCCGCGGCGACCATGTGCTGGACGAGTTCCGCCGGCAGAAACCGGACCTGGTGATCCTCGACCTGATGCTGCCGGGCCTCGACGGCCTGCAGGTGTGCCGCTTACTGCGCCAGGAAACCCAGGGCCTGCCGATCCTCATGCTGACCGCCCGTGACGACAGCCACGACCAGGTGCTGGGGCTGGAAATGGGCGCCGACGACTACGTCACCAAGCCTTGCGAACCCCGGGTGCTGCTGGCCAGGGTGCGCACCCTGCTGCGCCGCAGCAGCGTAAACGAACCGCGCCTGGACAGCGACTTGATCCAGGTCGGCGGCCTGCGCATCGACCTGGCCGAGCGCACGGTCAGCTGGCGCGGCGAGGAGGTGGAGCTGTCCAGCGGCGAGTACAACCTGCTGGTGGTGCTGGCGCGCAACGCCGGCGAGGTGATGAGCCGCGACCGTATTCTCCAGCAACTGCGCGGCATCGAATTCAACGGCACCGACCGCTCGGTGGACGTGGCCATCTCCAAGCTGCGCCGGCGCTTCGACGACAGCGCCGGCGAGGCGCGCAAGATCAAGACCGTGTGGGGCAAGGGGTATCTGTTCAGCCGGGTCGAGTGGGAGTACTGACAGGCCATGCTCAAGATCCTGGTGCGGCTGTACCTGGTGATCATCGTCGCCTATGCCGGGGCGATCGCATTGATCCCCGACACCATCGTCGGGCTGTTCCATGAGCGTTTCATGGCCTACAACCTCGAGCAGGCCAAAGGCGTGCAGACCCTGATCGTGCGCCAGTTCCAGCAGGCGCCGCGGGAGCAGTGGCCGGCAGTGGAAAAAGACCTGGCCGAGGTGTTCAAGCCGCTGCAAGTGCGCCTGCTGCGCATGGACGAGGCCGAGCTGAGCGGCGAGGAAAAAGCCCGGCTCGAGCATGGCCTGTACGCGGTGCGCATGGCCGACTGGGGCTACTACGAAACGGTACTGGCGCCGCTGGATTCGCAATGGCTGGTGCGCCTGCACTCGCCGGACGATCCGCTGGACATCAACGTGCTGTCCTGGGGCGTGACCGTGCTGATCGGCGCGGCCATGCTTGGCTGCCTGCTGCTGTGGGTATGGCCGCACTGGCGCGACCTCGAACGGTTGAAGGACACCGCCCGGCGCCTGGGGCGCGGCGAGATGTCCGAGCGCACGTCTATTTCGCCACGCTCGAACATCGGTGAACTGGCCGGGGTGTTCGACACCATGGCCAGCGACCTGGAGCGCCAGGTCAACCAGCAGCGCGAACTGCTCAACGCGGTCTCCCATGAGCTGCGCACGCCGCTGACGCGTCTGGACTTCGGCCTGGTGCTGTTGTTCGACGAGGTGCCGCCGGCCAGCCGCAAGCGCCTGCTGGGGCTGGTGGGGCACGTGCGCGAGCTGGACGAGCTGGTGCTCGAGCTGCTGTCCTACAGCCGCCTGGACAGCGTCGACCAGGCCCGCGAGCGGGTCGAGGTGTCGTTGCTGGAGCTGGTGGACAGCGTGCTCGGCAGTTTCGCCGAGGAGCTCGATAACCGTGGCATCCGTTGGGAGGTGCGCTGCGAAACCGACCTGCCGCGCTTTGTCCTCGACCCGCGGCTGACCGCCCGCGCCGTGCAGAACCTGGTGCGCAACGCCATGCGCTATTGCGATGAAAGCCTGCTGCTGCGCCTGCGCCGGGAAGAAGACGGCGCCTGCCTGGTGACCGTGGAGGACGATGGCATCGGCATCCCGACCGAGGAGCGTGAGCGGATCTTCCAGCCGTTCTATCGCTTGGACCGTAGCCGTGATCGCAATACCGGTGGGTTCGGGTTGGGGCTGGCGATCAGTCGGCGGGCCATCGAAGGGCAGGGGGGCACGCTGACGGTGGCGCAGTCGGCGCTGGGTGGGGCGCAGTTCAGGATTCGCTTGCCTGCTGGTTGATTCAGTGCCTGGGCCGGCCTCATCGCGGGGCAAGCCCGCTCCCACGCTGGTGATGAAGGCAGGTGATGAAGGCAGGTGTTGGAGGCAGGTGATGGAGGCTGGCGTGGGAGCGGGCTTGCCCCGCGATGTTCATTGCCCTGACAGGCTTGCCGACCAGGTCACGAAGCGGTTCTTGCCGGTGTGCTTGGCCTCGTACAGCGCCTGGTCCGCCCTGATCAGCGCCATGCTCAGGCTATCGCCGCTGTCGATCCGGGCCAGGCCGATGCTGATGGTCACCGGATGCGCGCCGAGGTCCTCGCGCACCCGCCGGCACAGCGCCGCGACCTGCTGTTCGGCGCCGGCCTCGTCCAGCCCCTGGAAGAAGATCGCGAATTCCTCCCCACCCAGCCGGGCGATCTCGTAGCCGTTCATTGCCGCCTTGATATGTGCCGCCACGCGCTTGAGCACCTCGTCGCCGATGTCATGGCCGAAGCGGTCGTTGACCTGCTTGAAGTTGTCGATGTCGATCATCGCCAGGAACTGCCCGGCGTCCGCCTGGCGCAGCTGCTTTTCGGCCTTGGCCATGAACGAGCGGCGGTTGGGGATTTCAGTCAGGGCGTCGATGTAGGCCTGTTCCAGCAGCACCTTGGTCAGGTAGAAGTTGTGCAGCTTGGCCTGGCGGATGCGCAGGTAGCTGTAGATCACCAAGCCGCTGAGGAACACCGCGTAGCTGAGCAGCATCGCGCCCTCGAGCTCCAGGGCCTCGATACGCGTGTGGTAGAAGGGGTTGAGCATGAGCCAGGTGATGGCCATGGCGCAGAAGAACGACCAGCGCCGCACCGGTAGTACCGAGACTGCGTAGAGCACCGTCGACACCCCGAGCACCAGCCACACCGGGCGCAGGACGATGGGGATGCCCTCGATCACCAGGCGCATGGCCAGGGTGATCACTGCCACGAACAACAGGTTGAGCACGTCGAAATGCTGGCTCTTGCGGGTGAAGCCCAGGACCACGCAGAGGCTGCACAGCAGGGCGATGAATATCCCCTACAGCCAGGTGAAGCCCTGGCCGCCGAGGTAACTGACGATCAGATCGAAGATCAGCCAGATGGCGATGCCGATGCAGAAGATCAGCAGGCAGAAGCGGCGCATGGCCTCGAATTCGTGCTGGCGGAACTCGGCGCGCAGGGCGGCGGGGGCGACCTGTTGGCGGATGTGGGCTTCGAGGGTTTTGTACATGGGGATGGTGTCTGTGGCCGTGTAGGAGCGGCCTTGTGCCGCGAAAGGGTCGCGCAGCGGCCCCAGGAATTCAGCGTTCATGCAAAGATCGTCGGGGCCGCTACGCGCCCCTTTCGCGGCACAAGGCCGCTCCTACAGCGAGTCCGATTTCAGCACGTCCTTGGCCCAAGGCCGGTAGCGCAAGGCGAACACAGCCTCTGCGTGGCAACCTCCGTTCAGCGTCGGCTGCGCCGGTTCCGCGCGGAACGGTTGCCCCGGCTGGCTGACCTGGCGAAACGCCTCGCGCACGATACCCACCCGACAGGGCAGGGCCTGTTCGTAGCCCTTTCGCACCAGCGGCGCCAGGCGACCGGTGCCGGCACCATCCTGCCACCACACGTTCAGGCCAAGACTCGCCAGTTGCTCCAGCCACGCGCCATTGACCCGAGGCGACAGCTGGCCGGCGCTGAAGGCACTGATATGCAGAGGTTTGTCCAGTTGCCGGTTGAACGCCTGCAACTGCGTGTACAGCGCATCGCGCCTGGCCGCATCGCGAAAGTGCAGGTCGTCCAGCTCCAGCGGCAGGTACCAGCCGGCCACCGGCAGCGCCCAGTCGGCCTTGAGCTGCTGGTACTGGGTGAGGGAGCGGCCCAGCTGCGCCTTGAAGTAGCTGTTCAGGCCTTCGCCGTCGAGCTGTTCGAGCCGTTGGTAGTAGGCCGGGTCCATGTACAGCCCCAGCACCAGCTCCAGTCCCTGGGCCCGCGCCTCACGCAGGCTGCCGGCGAGCCAGCCGTGGGCGCCGCCGAAGTCGCTGTCGCCGTAGGCGCTCCATTGCACGATCAGGGTCTTGCCACCTTGGGCCTTGGTGGCGCGCCACAGTTGTTGCCACTGGGCCGGCGTGACGCTGGCATCGCGGTTGAGCGGCTGGTAGAACAGGCGCTGGTCGGCCTGGGCGGGCAGGCACAGGGCGAGCAGGCAGAGCGCCAGGAAGGTACGCATCAGAAGTTCATCTCCACACCCAGCAGCACACCATTGGCGCGCTCGTAGAGGTTGCCGCCCAGTGCCTGCTGGTACTCGGCGCGCACTTTCAGCGAGCCACGGTAGGCGTTGTAACGGTCATCGTCGAACCACCACTGCCAACGCACGCCGACCCCGGCGCGGGCGTCCTGGCGCCAGTCGTTGCTCGGGTCCTGGCTTGAGAACTCGAGGAAGCCGTAGGGCATGATGGTCTGCGGCGACTGGCTCGGCAGTTTCCAGGCATGGCCCTGCTGGAAGCGCGACAACCAGGCATGATCGCCGGCCCGGGTCCACCAGGCGGCGTCGAGGTAGAGGAAACGCTCGTCCCAGTCGTCCTCGTCGATGCGCCAGTCATTGCGGTACCGGCCCTGGTCGAGGAACGAGGCAGTGGCACGCAGCAGCAGGTCGTTGCTCGATTCGGCGTTGTGGCGCAGGTCGCCCCAGTTGCCGCCGACCTTGGCCGGGCTGAGCAGCTCGCCCAGGCTGAGGCCGCTGTAGTGCGTGCTGTCGATCTGGCGCTGGTGGTACAGCTCGGCGTACAGGTTGAGGTTGGCCTGGCCGAGCGGCTTGTAACGCAGGCCGACGCCGGTGCCCATGCTCTGGGCGTAGTCGGTGCGGCTCTGGCCACCGAACAGCACGCGTCCATACACCGACAGGGTGCTGCCGTTGCGGCTGGGCTCCTCGCCCAGGGCGTGGTCCCACATCGCCAGCTGCACGTTCTGCGATTGCGCCCGGCGTGAGCTGCCGGCGCGCGCGCCGTCGTCGAGGAACTTGTCGTTGGTCGAGGTGCCGGCTGGCGACCAGGTGCTGGCCAGGGTGATGGTATCGCGGCGCGACAGCGCTTCATGGGCGCGGCGCTGACGGTATTTGCGCGCTTCCAGGCTGCCGTACTCGTCGTCGCCGTCGACCAGGTTGCGTTCCACGTCCAGCACCCGGCGCAGTTCGCGGCGGGCCGAGGCGCTGTCCTCGGCCTCGTCGTAGCGCAGCGCCAGGGTCTCGCCCAGGCGGTAGTCCTCGGGGAAGTCGCGGGTGGCGCGTTCCAGGTAGGGTATGGACTGGCGTCGTTGCTGCTTGTCTGCCGAGCCGGCCAGGCGCATGCCGTAGTCGGCCCGGTAGCGCGGCTGGTCCGGCGCCAGGCGCACGGCCTCGGCCAGCCAGGCGGTGCTCTGGGCGCTGTTGCCGGCCTGCTGGGCGGTGCCGGCGGCGGCGTAGTAATGATCGGCACGCGGGGTGTGGCGCAGGGCTTCGCGCTGGAAGGCGAGGGCCTGCTGGGTGTCGCCCTGGTGCTGGGCAATGGCGGCGCCCAGGGCCCAATCGTCGGCACTGAGGTGCGCGGCCGCGTCCCAGTGACGGCGGGCGACATTGGCGTCGCCGGCGTTCAAGGCACCACGCGCCGCGGTCAGGCGAGCATTGTCGGTCCAGGCGTCGGCCGGCAGGCTGTTCCAGATCGGCAGCGCCGCCTCGGAGTCGCCCGAGGCCTCCAGCGCGTAGGCCAGGGGCAGGCGGCTGCCTGGGTCGCCCAGACGTTCGGCGGCCTGGTAGTAGATGACGGCTTCGCCGGGCTGGTCGGGCATGGCGCAGCGGCCCAGGGCGCGATACTGGCCAGCTTCGCTCGGGTTGGCCGGGATGGCCTTGCGCACCGCGTCGCACTGGCCGGCCTCGGCCAGGCGGGCGAGCAACAGGCCGCGGGTGGCGGCATCGACCTGCGGCACCAGGGCAAGCATGCGCGGGGTGTCCAGTGGGCCGTCGTTGCGCGCATAGAGGTTACCCAGGCGTTGCAGCAGAGAGGGCGTCAACCGACCCTGGCGGCGGTCGTAGGCGTTCTCCAGCAGCTGCCGGGCGTGTTCGGCCTGGCCGCGTTCGAGCAGCATGAACGTGGCTTGTTCCAGCGCCGCGAGGTCGCCGGTCTGGCGGTAGCGTTGCTCCCATTGTGCCGCCGTGCGTGGCTGCGGCGGCTGCGCGGCTTCACCGTACAGACGCTGCTTGAGGATGGCGTAGCTGCGTGGATTGTCGCTTGCCTGGCACTGGGCGAGCTGCTCGCGGGCCAGCTTCAGGTCCTTGTGCGACAGCCAGTCGACGGTCTCCAGGCACGGGCGCTGCAATTCGTTGCTCAGCTGGCGCACCAGCGCCGCGTCGTCGCCCTCGCGGGCCAGTTCCCAGAGTTGCCGGCGCTGTTCGGGATGTTGCAGTTGATCGGCGGGCAGGCTCTGCAGCCAACGCTCGGCCTGCTGGTTGTGGCCCATGGCGATGGCGCGGTTGGCCATGGCCAGGCGGGCGTGGGTCGCCGCCTCCTGGGATGGCGCGCTGGCCAGCAGCTTGTTCAGGCCCTTTTCATCGACCTGCTGGATATAGGCGTTGGCCAGGCGCTGCCAGTCCTGCGGCGGCAATTCGCCCTTGTCGGCCAGGGGTTGCAGCTGGTCGATGGTCTCGCCCCAGTTGCGCAGTTGCTCGGCGAAGTTGGCCCGGGTCATGCGCAGCACCATGCCGTCGTCGCGCACCGGCAACTGGTTGAGCCACTCCAGGGCCTTGGCCGCGCCACCGAACTTGGCCAGACTGACGCTGTACGCCTGCCACAGGCGCACGCGCTGCTGGCCCTGGCTGTCGGCCAGCCAGGCCTCCACCTGGCTCGCCGCGGGCGGGTCCTGCTCGATCCAGGTCAGGCGCAGTTCGAGCAGGGCGTCGGCGTGCTCGGGGTTGTCGTCGAGGTCCTCGGCGATGGCCTCGGCCTCCTTGTAGCGGCGCTGGTGGGCCAGGGATTCGGCCAGCAGGGCGCGGGCCTCGTTGTTGTTGGGCACGCGCTTGAGTACATGACGGGTCAGGCGCTCGACCTCCGCCCAGTTGTCCTTCTGCGCTTCCCGGTAACCACGCTCCATGAACGGGTAGCTGGTGAAACGCTGGAAGTCGGTCATCGGCTTGGTCGGCGCGGCCAGGGTGGATGAGCACAGCAGCAGGCTGGCGAGGGTCAGGGAAAGACGGGGCGTCATGCCACCTCCCGGGTCAGTTCATAGGCGGCCTGCTGTTCGCTGGCCTGCTCGGCGAGGGCTTGCTGCAGCACCTCTTCGGTGATGATGCCGCGGGCGATCAGGTGCTCGCCCAGGCTCTGCTGCTCGGGGCTGAAGTCGATCAGCGCCTGGTTGAACAGGGTCACTGGCACCATGCCGCGTACCTGCAGCAGCGTGCCGAGCATCACCTGGTGGATGCCCACCTGCTCCAGCAGGGTAGCGTCGTCCTGATGACGTTCGAGTACCGCGAGCATTTCGCGGGTCTCGGGCTTCTGCCAGGGGCTCGGGTAGTGGTAGCGCAGGCCCAGGGTGACCCGACCTTGCGGCGCCAGGCGGGCGTGCACCGGGCGCTTGAGCTGGCGGCTGATCACCCCCAGCGAGACCTGGCTGACCGGGCTCTCGCTGGCCAGCACCAGGGTGTCGCCGTCTTCGTCCACCGGCAGCACGCCGTAGTGGGTGGCGAGTTTGCGCGGCAGCTTGGCGATCAGCGCAGGCTCAATCTTGAACGGGTTCAGCGGCGCCCAGGGCAGGTCCAGCTGTTCAGCCAGGGTCTCGACCAGTTGCTCGCTGCTCAGCCAGCCGCGCAGCAGCAGCTCGCGGCCCAGGCGCCGGCGGACCGGGCTGGTGATGGCCTGCTCCAGTTGGGTCTCGGTTATCAAACCTTTCTCCACCAGGCGCTGGCCCAGCGGTGTGCGCGCAGGCGCGGCGAGGGCGGGGAACTCGTGGGTGGTCTTGTCCCAGGCCACCCGCCGCGAATCGCCCATCTCCATCACCTGGCGCAAGGCGCGCAGGTTGGCGAAGAAGTTGACGAAGTTGCTCCACATCATCCGCGGCGCCGACAGCAGGCCCTCGAAGATGCCGTAGTAGCGGGTAACGAACCAGAACCGCTGGAACAGGCGGTTGAACAGCAGCAGGCCGTTGAGCCACAGCAGCGTGGTCAGCAGCTTGCTGTCGCTGAGGATCGACATGAAGCGCCACGACTCCGGCGCGATCACCGTGACCAGCCACATCGCCAGCAGCACCAGCAGCAACAGGTTGACCAAAAAGCTCAGCAGGTAGGCGAACAGCCCGCGACGGTCGCGCCAGAGGAAGTAATTGAGCGCGCCCTTGCGGCTCCAGCCGAGGTTGCTGGTGCCCTGGAACACGATGCCGACGATCCACCGCGATTTTTGCCGGATGGCGTGCTGCCAGTCCCGCGGGAAGTGCTCGCGCACGCAGATCACCTGGGCGAATTCGCGGCTCATGCCGGGGCGCCAGTCCTGCTTGAGGGCCAGCGCCGGGTCGGTGATGGAGTAGCGGGCGAAGATGCACTTCATGCCTTTTTGCTTGAGGCGAAAACCGATGTCGTAGTCCTCGGTCAGCGATTGCACGTCGAAGGCGATGCCGTCGCCGTCCTCGAGCAGGGCACTGATCGCCCGGCGGCTGAAACAAGTGCCGACTCCGGCGCTGGGCACCTGGCCGGTGAGCGCCTCGCGCACGATGACGTCCTTGCCGTGGTTCTCGGCGAACTCGTCGACATAGTGGCCGGCGGTGAAGCCTTTCCATTCCGGGGCGTAGGGGTACACCGGGATCTGGATCATGTCCTTGTTCGGCAGCAGGTAGTTGAACAGGCGCAGTTCCATGGGCGAGATGACGTCCTCGGCGTCATGCAGGATGAACCCGGCGAACTCGATGCGCGCGTCCTGCTGGAAGCGCAGGATGGCGTCGATGATGTTGTTCAGGCAGTCGGCCTTGCTGGTCGGGCCGGGGCGGGCGCAGACCACCTTGTGCACATTGGGGTAGTGCAGGCACACGGCGTCGACGTCGGCCTGGGTCTGCGGGTCGTTGGGGTAGGTACCGACGAAGATCTGGTAGTTCTCGTAGTCAATGGTCGAGGCGGCCAGGCGCGCCATCTCGCCGACCACGCCGACCTCGTTCCAGGCCGGCACCATGATCGCCAGGGGCTTTTCCGGCACCTCGAACAGGCGCTTCTCGTCGGCCTTCTCGAACTTGTCGTAGATCCGGAAGCGCCGGATCAGCTTGCGCCCCCAGTAGCACAGGTCGATGAACAGGTCGTCCAGGCCGAGCACGAACATCAGTGTCGCCAGGATGATGGCAAGGATCTTCAGGCCGAACAGGACATAGGTAAGGAAATCGATGAAGACCAGGCTCATGCGTTGTCCCGTGCGGCGGATTGCTCGGCGAACCAGCGGCTCAGGCGTTCGGCGATGCGCTCGCTGGCGTGGCCGTCGCCGAAGGGGGTGAACACCTGCGCCATGCGCGCGTAGGCGTCCGGGTTGTCGAGCAACTGGCTGGTCTCGTGGACGATGCGCTCGGTCAAGGTGCCGACCAGCTTGACCGTGCCGCCCTTGAGCACGGCGGGACGCTCGGTGACCTTGCGCAGCACCAGCACCGGCTTGCCCAGGGCGGGCGCCTCTTCCTGCACGCCACCGGAGTCGGTGAGGATGATATGGGCGCGGTTCATCAGCCAGACGAAATGCGGGTAGTCCTGGGGCGCGACCAGGTGGATGTTGTCGCGGCCGGACAGCACGCTGTACACCGCGTGCTGCACTTGCGGGTTGAGGTGCACGGGGTAGAGGAATTGCACATCCGGGTAGCGCAGGGCGAGCTCCGCCAGGGCCAGGCAGATGCGTTCGAAGCCGCTGCCGAAGTTCTCCCGGCGGTGGCCGGTGATCAGCACCATGCGCTGGTCGTCGCGCAGCACCTTGAGCGGGGATTCGGGGGCGGGGCGCCAGTTGTCACGGTGCAGCTTGTCGCGCATCCACAGCAGGGCGTCGATCACCGTGTTGCCGGTGACCTCGATATGCTCGGGCGGCACGCCCTCGCGGATCAGGTTGGCGTCGGAGTCGCGGGTGGGGGTGAAGTGCAGGTCGGCGAGCACGCCGGTCAAGCGCCGGTTGGCTTCCTCGGGCCAGGGCTGCTGCAGGTTGCCGGTGCGCAGGCCGGCCTCGACATGGCCGATGGGGATATGCCGGTGGAAGGCCGCCAGCGAGGCGATGAAGCTGGTGGTGGTGTCGCCGTGGACCAGGACGATATCGGGCTTGACCTGCTCGTAGGCGCGGTCGAGCTTGTCCAGCAGGTCGCGGGACAGGCCGTTGAGGGTCTGGTTCTGGGTCATCACCTGCAGGTCCTGGTCGACCGTGAGGCCGAAGGCGGTCAGGACCTGCTCGAGCATTTCGCGGTGCTGGCCGGTGGAGCAGATATGCAAGTCGACCTCAGGCCAGTCGCGCAGGACGCGGGCCAGCGGGGCCATCTTGATCGCTTCAGGGCGGGTACCGAATACCATCATCACGGTGTAAGCCATCGTGTAGTTCCTCGTTCGATTCCCTGGACGAAGTTGTACGACGTGTCGCCGCTTGCCAGTCATAGATACAAGCAGTCGATCACGGGGTTGTCCAATGCGCGGCCTGCGCCGGACGGTGCGGTGCAGGCGCTTGCGGAAGTGCCACGGAGGCGGGGGTCGTGTCGGCACTTGACGGGCCGGACGCCAGGGAGGGGTGGTGCGGAAACGTTTATGCTAGCTTTTCTTGATTGAACGGTCAGTCAATAAAGTATTTCCGACTTTTTCTTACAGCCTTCTTCTTGTAGCTTTGTAGGTCTTTTCTTCGGGGAGCTGAACATGCAAGGCAAGGCGCGCAAGGTCGTCCAGGCCATCCTTTACGAGGCTATCGCCGTGGCCTGCGTCGCGCCTGCGCTGGAGCTGGCATTCGGCGCCGGCATGGCCCAGTCGACCGTGCTGTCGATCCTCATGTCGGGCATCGCCATGAGCTGGAACATGGCCTACAACTGGGCGTTCGAGCGTTGGGAGGCACGCCAAAGTCAGCGTAGCCGCACCTTCCTGCGGCGCCTGCTGCATGCCCTGGGCTTCGAGGGTGGGCTGGTGCTGATCCTGCTGCCGCTGGTGGCCTACTGGCTGGATATCGGGCTGTGGGCGGCGCTGGTGACCAACCTGGCGCTGTTCGTGTTCTTCTTTGTCTATGCGTTCGTGTTCCAGTGGGGGTTCGACAAGGTCTTCGATGTGCCGGTGTCGGCGCAGGAAGGGGTCAAGGGGTGTTGATGGCGGGGATTGTGTAGTGGCAGACAGGTGCCTGGCGAGAGTCCTGCAGCGCCCTTGAGATCGAGCGCCGCCCGCGCGGCGCTCGATCTCGAGAGCGCTGCAACTCTCCCGCCGAACACCCCGAAACACCCCACCATCCCCAATTCCCCCGATTTCCCCTTCACCCCCCACATCGCCATAATCCCCCCTCCACCCTACTCAGACCCGCACCAATGCCGCGCCCGATCATCCTGCCGCTCGCCGAGAACTACCGCCATGGCGAGCACATCGCCCCGCACTGCCATGACCGCGCCCAGCTGATCCACGCCATCAGCGGCGTGGTCACGGTCAGCGCGCGTGAAGGCAGCTGGGTGGTCCCCCCGGGGCGCGGGGTCTGGGTGCCGGCGGCGGTCGATCACGAGCTGCGCATGGCCGGCGTGGTGCGCATGCGTACCTTGTTCGTCGACCCTGGCGCGCGCCCGGACCTGCCGCGCCAGTGCCAGGTGATCGAGATATCGCCGCTGCTGCGCGAGCTGATCATCCGCGCCATGGACATCGCCCCCGACCACCCGGCCCAGGGGCGCGAGGCGCGGATCATGCAACTGATCCTCGACGAGCTGCGCGTGCTGCCGGTGTTCGCCCTGCATGTGCCCAGCCCGCACTCGACGCAGCTGCAAGGCCTGTGCGAGGCCCTGCGCCAGGCACCGTCCGAGGACTGGAGCCTGGCCCGCGCCGCCGCCCACAGCGGCCTCAACCCGCGCACCCTGACCCGCGCCTTCCAGCGCGAGACCGGCCTGAGCCTGGTGCAGTGGTTGCGGCGCATGCGCCTGCTGGCCAGCCTTGATGCCTTGGCGGCCGGGCAGTCGGTGCTGGAGGTGGCGCTGGACCTGGGCTACGACAGCCCCAGCGCCTTCAGCGCCATGTTCCGTCGCACCCTCGGGGTGTCGCCGTCAGTCTACTTCGGCAGGGCCGCGGAGCGCTGGTAGGCCAGCCCCGGCGCCTCGTCCCAGCCGCCGCCCAGCGCGGTGAACAGGTTCACCTCGGCCAACAGCTGTGCCAGGCGGTCGCTGATCAGGCCCTGCTGGGCACTGAACAGCGAACGCTGGGCGTCGAGGAAGGTCAGGCTGCTGTCGATGCCGGTGCGGTAGCGGTTCTCGGCCAGGTCGTGGTAGCGCTGGCTGGCCTCCACCAAGTCGCGTTGGGCCTGCAACTGCTGCTGGTAGGTGCTGCGCGCCGCCAGGCCGTCGGCCACTTCCTGGAAGGCGGTCTGGATCGACTTCTCGTAGCGTGCCACCTGCATGTCCTTCTGCAACTTGGCGTAGTCGAGGCTGGCACGCAGGCTGCCGGCGTTGAACAGCGGCAGGTTGACCTGCGGCTGGAACAGCCAGGTGCCGCTGCCGGCATCGAACAGGTCGGCCAATTCGCGGCTGCTGCTGCCGGCGTTGGCGGTCAGGCTGATGCTCGGGAAGAACGCCGCCCGCGCCGCGCCGATATTGGCGTTGGCGGCCTGCAGCTGGTACTCGGCCTGGCGGATGTCCGGGCGCCGTTGCAGCAGGTCGGCGGGCAGGCCGGCGGGCACCCGGGCGATCTGCTCGTCGGCCAGCGGCAGCGCCGGTAGGCGTTCGTCGACCTGCGCGCCGACCAGGCGCTGCAACTGGTTGAGGTCCTGGGCGGCCAGGCGGGTGTAACGCGCCACGGCAGCACGGGTGCTGTCGACGCGGGTGGTGGCCTGGATCTGGTCGAGCGCCGACAGGGTGCCGGTGCGGCGCTGGCGCTGGGTCAGGCGCAGGCTCTTCTCATCGGCCTGCAGGGTCTGGCGCGACAGGGCCAGCAGCTCCTGGTCGGCGCGCCAGGTCAGGTAGGCGCCGGCGACACTGCTGAGCAGGCTGAGCTCGGCGCCACGCCGGGCCTCGTCGGTGGCCAGGTAGTTGAGCAGGGCCTGGTCGCTGAGGCTGCGCAATCGACCGAACAGGTCCAGTTCATAGGCGCTGATGCCGACGGTGGCCGATTGCTGGGAACTGATCATGCCTTCGCCACCGGTGCGCCGCCGTGGCAGGTACTGGCGCGTGCCCTGGGCGTTGGCGGCGATCTTCGGCAGCAGTTCGGCGCGCTGGATGCGGTACTGGGCACGGTAGGCCTCGGCGTTGAGCACGGCCACGCGCAGGTCGCGGTTGTTGACCAGCGCACTGTCGAGCAACTGGCGCAGCACCGGGTCGCGGAACACCCCGCGCCAGTCGCCGGTCACGTCCGTGGCGGGTGGCCCGCCCCGGTAGGCGACACCCGTGGGGTACTGCTCGGCGCTGGGCGAGAGTGGGCGCTGGTAGTCGGGGGCGAGGCTGCAACCGGTCAATACGAGGACAAGCAAGGGCAGGGTGATTCGCGGCATGACAGGGTCTCTGGGATCAGGTGCCGGCCATCCAGCGGGCCAGGCCATGGCGTCCGCTGACGCCGAGTTTGGCGGTGGCGCGTTTCAGGTAGGTCTCGATCGAGCTGTTCTTCACATTCAGGCGCTGGGCCATCTGTGGCACGGTGGCTCCGGTGAGCAGGCCGATGCACACTTCCTGTTCGCGGGTGGACAGGCGGATTGCCTCCTGCTCCAGGCGCTCGGTGAAGACCTGGCGCAGCGAGCCGGCCTCATCCGCCTGCAGGCTTCCCGGGCGGCGCTGGGCGGCCTGCAGGAACAGCTGGGCATGGTGCTCGACCAGAGGCAACAGGGTGTCGGACAGGCGCTTGAGCAGCGACAGTTCGGCCAGGGAGAACATCCGCTCGCTGCGCTGGCGATGACAGCAGATGACCCAGCGCCGGTCGCCGCTGCGCGACACCAGGTTGCACTGGTGCACGGGGGCGTTTATCTGGATCAGCAAGGGGTCTTCCATGCGCATGATGCTTTGCAGCAGGGGATGGCGCAGCTGCGCCTGCGCGGGCGTCGCCTCGGGCAGGCCGGCGCTGCCCAGCACCTTGACCTGGCGGATGCTGGCCTGGTCGCTGTCGAGGGTCCATTCGCTGAGGTCGAGTCGATGGATCGGTACCTGGTCGTCGATCAGCTGGAACATCTGTTCGGCGAAGGAGGCATCGCCGGTGCTGGCAACCAGTGCGCCCAACTGCAGGTACAGGTGCGGGTCGTGGCGGTGTTCGAGGCTGTCGATCAGCTTCATGTCGTTGTCTTCCTTGATCCGGTAACGCGGTGGGTCTCGCGGTCGAGTCCTCTCTGTGCTGGGGCTTGGCGCTATTGAATAGCAGGCTCCGAGCCTGCGTCTGTAGCGGAAAGCGGGGACAGGAAATGCCAAATTATCCGACAAGAAAAGTCGGTATTTCCCCGGGCTCATGCAGCTTGAATCGATGGATTGTCGGACAATTGGCGCCAGAAACCGACCAGATCGCCGGCGATTGCCCCGCCGGCTGACAGGGGTAGGCAGGTACCGGCTGCCGACTATCGTCAATTTCCTACAAAAGATTCAGCAGGCTCAGGCGGAGCGAAAAGGTAATGGCCAATGTCCGGGTTTGGGGGGCCATACAGGGCGCGGGGTGGGTGCTTGAATCCGCGGACGATCCCGTTTCAAGGAAGACCCGCCCATGTCCGTCGCCGATAGCTTCCCCCTGACCTGCGCCCAGCGCGACATCTGGCTGGACCAGATCAGCCATGGCGACTCGCCGCTCTACAACGTCGGCGGCTATCTCGAATTCGACGGTACCGTGGACAGTGGCCTGCTGCGGCGCGCGCTGGCGCATCTGGTCGCGCTTCACGACGGGTTGCGCACGGTGCTGGTGCGCGAGGCGGGGGACGATGGCGTGGCCCGCCAGCGCTTTGTGGCCGGTTTGCAGGTGCCGCTGGACGAGCACGACCTGCGCGGGCAGGCTGAGCCGTTCGCCGCTGCACAGCGTCTGGCCAAGACCTTGCTGCAACAGCCCTTCGCCCTTGAAACCGGACCGTTGCTGCGCATGGCATTGCTGCATGTGGGCGGCGGGCGCAGCCTGCTGATGTTGCAGGCCCATCACCTGATCCTCGACGGCTGGGGCCTGGAGCAGTTGCTCCACCAGCTGGGCCAGTACTACGGTCTGCTCGAGCAGGGCCTGGCACTGCCGGACACCGCCCCGTCCTACCGGACGTTCATCGAGGATGACCTGGCCTACCAGGGATCGGCCCGCCAGCAGCGCGATCTTGCCTATTGGCAATGCCGTTACCCGCAACTGCCCGATGCGCTGCTGCGCCCCAGGGAACAGGGCCTGCCGCCAGGTGCCACGCCCAGCCATGCGCTGGAGCGCAGTTTCGATGGCGACCTGCTGGCGCGCATGCGGCAACTGGCCGACGAGCTGCAGGGATCGGTCGCCCATGTGCTGCTGGCGGCCTTGCACGTGTGCTGTGCCCGGGCCTGGCAGCGGGATGACTGGGTGGTCGGCCTGCCGGTGCGCAACCGTGGCAATGCGCGGGCCAAGGCGACACTGGGTATGTTCGTCCAGGTCAATGCCTTGCGCATGGACTTCGGCCGGAGTTTGAGCTTCGCCGAGCTGGTGCGCGGTATCGGCGATGCCCTGCGGCGTGACCTGCGCCACCAGCGCCTGCCGCTCAGCGACCTTAACCGGGCGCTGGGGCTGTCCCGGGAGGCCCGGGGGCAATTGTTCGAGATCACCGTGTCCTACGAGGAAGAGGGCCACGACCTGCGCTTTGGCAGCCTCGGCGCCCACAGCGTGAAGGTATGCAACGATCACGAGCCGACGCCGCTGTCGATCTACCTGCGCAGCAACCCGCACAATGGCAAGGCCTGGCTGCACCTGGTGTACAACCAGGCCTGGCTGGCCCCCGAAGAGGTCGAGGTGTTCACTGCGCGCCTGCTGCATGTGCTGGCCCAGGGGCTGGAGCGGCCGCAGGCGGCCATCGACGACTACGACCTGCTGTTGCCCGACGAGCACCAGCGCCTGCGGCTGTGGAATGCCACGACCAGCGCCGCCCAAGGCCCGGCCCTGATCCATCGGCGCATCGAGGCCCAGGCCGCGCTGCGCGCCGAGGCGACGGCCGCCGTGCACGAGGGGCGCCACCTGAGTTATGCCGAGCTGAACAACCGCGCCAATCAGCTGGCCACGCAACTGCAGGCCTTGGGCGTGGCGCCGGAGCAGCGGGTGGCGGTGGTCGCCCGCCGAGGCCTGGACACTCTGGTTGGCCTGTTGGCGGTGCTCAAGGCTGGCGCGGCCTATGTGCCGATCGATCCGGCGCACCCGGGCGAGCGTCTGCGCTACCTGCTCGACGATTGCGCACCAAAGGTGGTGCTGACCCAGTCCGTCCTGCGCGAGCGCTTGCCGGCCATCGATGTGCCGGTGATCGAGCTGGACCGCTTGCCATTGCCCACGGCAGTGCTTGATGACCTCGAGGTGCCTGGGCTATCGGGCGAAAGCCTGGTCTATGTGATCTACACCTCCGGCTCCACCGGACAGCCCAAGGGCGTGATGATCGAGCAGCGCATGCTCGCCAACCTGGTCGACTGGCACTGCGCCGCCTTCGACCTGCACCCTGGCAGCGCCACCTCCAGCCTGGCCGGCTTTGGCTTCGATGCCATGGCCTGGGAGATCTGGCCGACCCTGTGCGCCGGCGCCACCCTGCACCTGGCGCCGGTGGGCGAGGGCGGCGAGGACATCGACGCGCTGCTGCGCTGGTGGCGCGCCCAGCCGCTGCAGGTCAGCTTCCTGCCCACGCCGGTGGCAGAGCACGCCTTCGCCCAGGGCGAGGCGCATCCTACCCTGCGCACCTTGCTGGTCGGCGGTGATCGCCTGCGTCGCCTGGCCCGGGAGCAAGGCTGGCGGATCATCAACAACTACGGGCCGACCGAGGCCACGGTGGTGGCCAGCGCGGGCGAGGTGCGCCCGGGCCAGGTGCTGCACATCGGCGCGCCGGTGGCCAATACCCGCCTGCATGTGCTCGATGCCCAGGGCCGGCAACTGCCGATAGGCGCCGTCGGTGAGTTGTACATCGGCGGTGCGGGTGTCGCCCGCGGCTACCTGAATCGCCCCGACCTGACAGCCGAGCGCTTCCTCGACGACCCGTTCACCCCGCAGCACGGCGCCCGGATGTACCGCACAGGGGACCTGGTGCGCTGGTTGCCCGACGGCACCCTGGAGTACCTGGGGCGCGGCGACGACCAGGTGAAGATCCGCGGCGTGCGGGTCGAGCTGGGCGAGATCGAGAGCGCGCTGGCCAGCCACCCGGCCGTGCGCGAGGCGCTGGTACTGCTGCGCGACGGCCAGCTGGTGGCCTGGTACCTCGGCGAACAGGCATCGACCCCATTGCAGTTGCACGAGCACCTGCGCAGGCGCCTGCCGGCCGCGTTGCTGCCGAGCGCCTTTGTGGCGATGACGGCCTGGCCGTTGACCGCCAATGGCAAGCTCGACCGTCGCGCCTTGCCCGCGCCGGGCAGCGAGGCCGCGGTGCGGCGCGCCCATGAGCCGCCCCAGGGCGAACTGGAGTTGCGCCTGGCCGCGCTGTGGGCCGAGCTGCTGGAGGTGGAGCAGGTCGGACGGCACGATCACTTCTTCGAGCTGGGCGGCCATTCGCTGCTGGCGGTGCGCCTGATCGAGCGCATGCGTCAGGCGGGGCTGCAAGTAGATGCACAGGTCCTGTTCGGTCAGCCGACCTTGGCGAGCCTGGCCGCATCGCTCGGCAGTACCCCCGCGCAGTCGGTACCGGCCAACCACGTGGCGCCGGGTAGCCAGCGGATCACCCCCGAGATGCTGACCCTGACCCGCCTCGATCAGGCCAGCATCGACCGCATCGTCGGCATGGTTCCGGGTGGCGCGGCCAATGTGCAGGAGATCTACCCGCTGGCACCGCTGCAGGAAGGCCTGCTGTATCACCACCTCACCGAAGACCGTGACCCGTACCAGCAACAGGCGCTGTTCGCCTTCGCCAGCCAGGCCGCGCTGGAGGCGTTCAACCGCGCCTTGGCCGGGGTCATCGAGCGTCACGACATCCTGCGTACCAGCCTGGCCTGGGAAGGCCTGGCGCAGCCGCAGCAAGTGGTGTGGCGCCAGGCCTGGTTGCCGCTGAGGGTGCTTGCGCCCGGTCCGGGCGACGCGGCCACCCGGCTGCGCGAAGAGGCCCTGCGGCTGGACCTGCGCCAGGCGCCGATGATGGCCCTGGCCTGCGTCGAGGACAGCGCGCGGCAGCGCTGGCTGGGGCTGCTGCACTTCCACCACCTGGTCAACGACGCGGTCTCGGTGCAGGTGCTGCTGGCCGAGCTGGCGACGCTGATGGCGGGCGATGGACACACGCTGCCAGCGCCCGTGCCGTATCGCAACTACGTCGCCCTGAGCCGCGACGAGGCCAGGCAGGCGGGGCATGAAGCCTTCCTGCGCGAAGCCCTGGCCGGGGTGGAAGCGCCCCCTAGGCTGGCCGGCATGGGCGAGGAGGGCCAGGCCACCGTCGAAACCTGCGCCCTGACCGTTCCTGAGGGCTTGGCCACGACCTTGCGCCAGCGCGTGCGTCAGCACGACGTCGGCCTGGGCAGCCTGATGCACCTGGCCTGGGCCCAGGTGCTGGGAGCCTTGGGCGGTCGCGACGAGGTGCTATTTGGCACCGTGCTGCTGGGTCGGGTGATGGCGGGCGAGGGCGCCGAGCGGGCGCTGGGCATGTTCATCAACAGCCTGCCGCTGCGGGTGTCGCTGGCCGGTCGTGATGTGGGCCAGGCGCTGGCCGGAATCCACGGCCAGCTGGCGGCACTGCTCGGGCACGAGGATGCGCCGTTGGTGCTGGCCCAGCGCTGCAGCGGCTTGCCTGCCGGGGTGGCGTTGTTCGACAGCCTGCTCAATTATCGGCATGGCGCCGCGCACGACAGCGTGGCGCTGCCTGGCGTGACGTTGCTCGATGCCAGCGAGGTGCACAGCCACGCCCTGGTGCTGACCGTGGACGAGCAGGGCGACAGCCTGCGGCTGAGTGTGCGGGCGCCTCGCGAGCTGGGCGCCGAACGGGTGCTCGGGCATGTTTGCTGCGCCCTGCAGGCGCTGGCCAATGCCCTGGTCAGCGAGCCGCCAGTGGCGCTCCAATCGCTTTCGACCTTGCCGGAGACGGAGCGCGTCTATCTGCTGGAGACCCTCAATGCCACCGAGGTGGCGCTGGATCCCGCCTATCCGCACCTGCCGGCGTTGTTCGCCGCCCAGGTGCGACGCACGCCGGATGCCGTGGCGCTGCAGAGCGAAGAGACACAGCTCACCTACCGCGAGCTCGATGCCCTGGCCAACCGGCTGGCCCATCACCTGATCGGCCTGGGCGTGCGGCCCGACAGCCGGGTCGCCGTGTGCCTGGAGCGCGGCGCCTCGCTGATTGTTGGCTTGCTCGGCGTGCTCAAGGCCGGTGGCGCCTATGTGCCGCTGGACCCCGGCTACCCCGACGAACGCCTGCACTACATGCTTGCCGACAGCGCGCCCCTGGCACTGCTGGTGCACGGAGCCACCCGCGGCCTGTTCGAGGGCCTGTCGACACCGCTGGTGGACCTGGATCACGGTGACTGGCAGGGGCATGGCGACCCTGCGCCCGAACTGCCGGAACTGGGCGGCGGGCACCTGGCCTATGTCATGTACACCTCGGGCTCCACCGGTACGCCGAAAGGGGTGATGGTCGAGCATCGCGGGTTGTGCAACCTGATGCGCTGGGGCAGCGAGCTGTGCCCGCCACAGGCCGACGACGCGCTGCTGCAACGGGCGCCGTTCAGCTTCGACGGCTCGGTGTGGGAGTTGTTCTGGCCGCTGTGCGCCGGCTTGCGCCTGGTGCTGGCGCGCCCCGACGGGCACCGCGATCCGGCCTATCTGGTGCAGCTGATCCAGACGCGCCGGGTGACTACCGTCAAGTTTGTCCCGGCCCTGCTGCAGGCGTTTCTCGACACCCCGGGCGTCGAGCGTTGCAGCAGCCTGCGCGATGTCTTCTGTGGCGGCGGCGAGCTGACCCTGGCGCTGGCGCAACAGGTGCGCCAGGCCTTGCCCCAGGTGCGCCTGCACAATGTCTATGGCCCCACCGAGGCCACCGTGGACAGCACCGCCTGGACCCTGGAGCCGCGCCAGCCGTTGCCCGCCGTCGCCCCGCCGATCGGGCGGGCGATCGGCAATACCCGCCTGTACGTGCTCGACGCCCATGACCGTCCGGTGCCCGTGGGTTGTGCTGGCGAACTGCATATCGGCGGCATCGGCGTGGCCCGCGGCTATCTGGGCTTGCCGACGTTGCAGGCCGAGCGCTTCATCGCCAGCCCGTTCGTGGCCGGCGACCGCCTGTACCGTACCGGCGACCTGGTGCGTTATCGCGCCGATGGCGAGCTGGAGTTCATCGGGCGCAATGACTTCCAGGTCAAGCTCAACGGCCTGCGTATCGAGCCGGGCGAAATCGAGGCGCTGCTGGCCGCCCACCCGGCCTTAAGCCAGGCCGTGGTGCTGGTGCGCGAGGAGCGGCTGGTGGCCTATGCCAGCTGTCGCGACGGCCATGCCGCGCCGACGCTGGAAGCGCTGCGTGCGTACCTGTCGGCGCGCCTGCCGGCCTATATGGTGCCTTCGGCCTATGTGCTCCTGGCCGAGCTGCCGCTGAGCCCCAACGGCAAGGTCGATCGCCGCGCCTTGCCGGCGCCGGGCGCGGAGGCGGTGATCAGCCGGGCCTATGAGGCGCCCCGCGACGAGCTGGAGCATGCGCTGGCGCAGATCTGGACGGAGGTGCTGAAGATCGAGCAGGTCGGCCGTGACGACAACTTCTTCGAGCTCGGCGGACACTCACTGCTGGCGGTAAGCCTGGTGGCGCGCATGCGCCAGGCGGGGTTGCATGCCGATGCGCGCCTGTTGTTCAGCCAGCCGACCCTGGCGGGCCTGGCGGCCAACACCCGGCGTGAGCAGGAACAGGTGGCGATTGCGCAGACCACCATTCCGGCGCTGAAGGGCAGGCGGCGGATCTGATGAGTCACGTTGACCTGGCGAGGGGGCGTGGGAGCGGGCTTGCCCCGCGAGGCGCTGCATGGCACCGGCTTGGCCGGTGATCGCGGGGCTAGCCCGCTCCCACGCTGGTAGGTCGGCGGATTATTTCGGCGAAATGCGATAGACGCAGCGCCGATCCCCCGAGATCAGGTGCTCGCAACGCTCCACCAGCCCCTGCTCGCCGATCGCCGCCTGGAACACCTGCAGCTCGCTGCGGCAGAACCCCTGGCAGCGGGTGGCGGCGATGCAGATCGGGCAGTGGTTTTCGACGATCAGCCAGTCATTGCCGTCGGCCTGCATCTCGGCCATGTAGCCGGCGCGCTCGCGCAACTGCACGAGGATGCGCACCTTGTCTTCCAGGCTCTGGCCATCGGCGCAGGCCTGCTGGTACTCACGGCTGTTGCTGTCTTCCATGCGGCTGATCAGGCGGTCGACCCCGTCGCTGCCGAACACCTGCTCGACGCTCTCGATCAGTTGCAGGGTCAGCACGCTGTGGGAATCGGGGAAGCGGCGCTGGGCCGTGGCGGTCAGCGCCCATTTTTGCGAAGGGCGCCCGGCGCCCTTGGCCGGCACGCTGATGCCGCTGATCAGGTCGGACGCCTGCAGTTTCTGCACCTGCTGGCGGGTGGCTTCGAAGGTGATGGCGAGCAGCTGGGCCAGGTCGGCGGTCTTGAGCGGCCCGCGGGTCTTGAGCAGGAACAGGATGCGGTCGGCGGTGCAGTTGGTATCAACGGTGGTCGAGGTCATGGAGCGCTGGAAACCGGGCGTGAATGAACGGATCGGGCACTCTCCTGGGCCATCCTTTGCGCAGGCAAGTGGGCGAAGGATAGCCCGGATTCGCGGTGAATTGTGCAAGATGAACGATTATCGATAAGAAAATTTATATGCGATAAAAATATAAAAGGTATTAGTTGTATTTATTGGGTCTGCGTCTAGGCTCAATTGCGGAGCCTGTGCTTGCCGGTCCCAGGGAGGGGTGCGTGCAAGTCAATCGACACCTTGCTGGTAGATGCCGGGCATGGGCTCACCCACAATAACTCGACAGGGATGTGAGTGCATGAATGCCCAGAAACCCGTGACCATCTACGAACACGCCGACGAACTGAACAGTCTGCAAGGCGTGGTCGACCTGGTGAAGCTCTCCGACCAGTACCGCCAGTCCGCCATCCTGCATTCGGCGCTGGCCCAGCGTGTGTTCGACCACACCCGCCAGCCGGTCAGCGCCCAGGCCCTGAGCGATGCGCTGGGTTGGGTGCCGAACAAGGGCCGCATCTTCCTCAACGCGCTGGTAGCCATGGGCCTGCTGAAACGCACTGCCCAAGGTTTCGAGAACCTGCCGCTGAGCCAGCGTTTCCTGGTCAGCGACAGCGCCGAGTTCATCGGCCCGATCATCGATCATCAGCGTCTGCAGTGGCACAACTGGCCGCGCCTGGACGAAGTGCTGCGCAGCCGCACCTCGCTGGATTTCCAGCAGGAGAACCGTTTCAAGCACGACCTGGCGGCTCGCGATGCCTTCAACGATGCCATGGTCCGCTTCAGCCAGCCCATGGTCGACGTGCTGCGTGACCTGCCGCTGTTCGACAAGGCCCGGCGGGTGATCGACCTGGCCGGTGGCCACGGTACCTACCTGGCCGAGATCGCCAGCCGAAATCCGCAGGTCAAGGGTGAGGTCTGGGACCTGGAGCCGACCCGCGAGGCGGCTGCGGCCACCTTCGCCAAGTACCGTCTCGACGACCGCCTGGGCTTCCATGCCCGCAACCTGCTGGACCTGGCGCAGTACCAGGGCGAGCGGGCAGACGTGGTGATGCTCAACGACTGCCTGCACTATTTCACCCGCGAGCAGGTGCGCACCCTGATCGCCGGCGCCGCCGGCATGGTCGAGGGTGACGGCGCGCTGCTGGTGCTGAGCATGGCCCTGGAGGATGACGAGATCCATCCGGCGCTGTCGGCCGACTTCTCCCTGCACATGATGCTCAACACGGTCAACGGCGAGCTGCACTCGACCCGCTACCTGATCGACAGCATGGCGAAGGCGGGGCTCACCGTGGAGCAGGAGCCGATCGGCCGCTACACCCTGCTGATCGGACGGAGGGCTGTCTGATGCTGCGCTTGTTGGCATTGCATGCCGCGCCGCTCGGCGACGCGGCGGCCCAGGCCCTGGACAGCCTGGGCAGCGCTGCTGCGGCGGCGGGTTTCAGCCTGCAGGTCAGCCAGAAGCCGGCCGGCCAGGGACCGGTGGACGCGGTCTGCCTGCTGCTCGACAGCGCCACGCCGCCGGCGGCGTTGAACACGCTGCTCAACGAGGCCAGCGGACTGTGCCGCAACACCGCGCTGGTGCTGGTCCGCGTGCAGGGCGCACTGGCGCAGTTGCCTTCCGCCAGCGGCGTGATCGCCCAGTGGCAGCAGGCGAGCCAGGGCTTCCTCTATCCCTACTCGCTGGATATCGGTGCCGGGCAGGCGCCGGAGCTGGCGATCAAGGACTGGCTGGCGGGCTTCGCCAAGTTCGCAGCCGCGACCAAGCTGTGGCGCTCGCTCGACGGCCTGGGGCTGGACGAAGCGGCGCGGGCCGCGCAGCGCCCCGAGATGAACCACGTCAATATCCTCACCCGCGACCTGGAAGCCTCCAAGGCGTTCTACAGCGACATCCTCGGCGCCAACTACTGCTACAACCTGGGGCCGCGCAAGGCCGTGATGGAGCTCAACGGCTTCGACTTCTTCATCGAGCAGAGCGAGTCGTTCAGTTACCCGGCCGGCTACCACATCGGTGTGCGGGCGCTGCCCGAGGACGTTCGGCGGATCGCCGAGCAGGTCAGCGCCGCCGGCACCATCAAGCTGGTCAAGGGCAACGGCCCGGCGCCGGGCTACCACCATGGGCCGGACAACGTGCGCAGCGCCGTCTACTTCGAGGACCCGGATGGCCTGGTGATCGAAGTCTACAGCGCTGAAGTGGAGATGATCGAAAGCAACCCACGGTTGCTCCTCGACCGCCTCTGATCCCACGTCGTCACAGGCCTGCCATCGGGCAGGCCTGTGCCCAGGCAGGTATTTGCATGAACAGCTACAAACAGTGGCATTGGCCACGGCTGCCCAGCCCGTTGCCCAAGGATGTCAGCGACCGGGCATTGATGGGTTACCCGCAGCATTACCAGGAGCACCCATTGCAGACGCAGGTCGCCACGGCGCTCGACGATCTGCTCCAGGCGCCGCTGGACGGCCTGCTGACGCTGCTCGAGCAGCCGCGCCAGCCGTTGGCCCGGCGCATTGCCGCCGGCGAGGTGCTGGCATTGCGTGGCGACCCGCGCATCGACACCTTCGCCCCGCAGATGATCGACATTCCCGCCGCGCGGGTGCACATCGGCCTCGATCCGCGCGCGGTCGAGCAGGTGATGGACCAGTTCGACGGGCTCGGCCTGGACCGCAGCTGGATCGACAAGGAGACCCCGCGCCACGCCGTGGAGCTGGCGGCGTTCCGTATCGCCCGCTTCCCGGTGACGCACCAGGAGTACCGCCAGTTCCTGCTCGACAGCGGGCATGCCGGCATCCCTGACGGCTGGGCGTTCGGCCGCTACCCGCGGCACCACGCCAACCATCCGGTGTACAGCGTCTCGGCCAGTGACGCCGACGCCTACGCCCGGTGGCTCAGCGAACGCACCGGCCGGCGTTTCGCCCTGCCCAGCGAGGCGCAATGGGAGTACGCCGCCGCCGGCCCTGAAGGCCGCCAGTTCCCCTGGGGCGACGCCTACCAGGTCGAGCAGGCCAACACCGCCGAGCTGGGCTACCTGGACAGCACGCCGGTCGGCGTGTTCATCGACGCCGCCTCGCCCTTCGGCGTGTTGGACATGGCCGGCAATGTCGAGGAGTACGTGGCCGAGGACTACCGGCCATACCCCGGCGGCCCGCAGATCGAGGACGACCTGGTGCTCGATGTCGGCACCCACCGCGTAGCCCGCGGTGGTAGCTTCACCCGTTTCCGCGACCTGGCGCGCACCGCGCGCCGCCACGGGCGTTACCCGCGACCGATCTACGTCATGGGTTTTCGCCTGGTTGAAAACCACAACTGAGCTGTTCCGTCTTCCGTGCAAGAGGTCTGATTCCATGAACAAGGATGTTTCGCTTCACACCATCGTGCCGATTTCCATCCTCGGCGGCGACGTCGACGCCCATTTCTTCGGCTTCCACGGCTTCGAGCGTGACCAGGAGCACTTCGCCGTCGGCATCGGCCGCGAGCAGTGCGACGTGCCGCTGGTGCGGGTGCACTCCGAATGCATCACCGGCGATGTGTTCGGCTCGCAGCGCTGCGATTGCGGCCCGCAGCTGCAGGAGGCGCTGCGCACCCTCAAGGAGGTGGGCGGCTACCTGATCTACCTGCGCCAGGAAGGGCGCGGCATTGGCCTGTACTCCAAGTTCGAGGCCTACCTGCTGCAGGACAAGGGCCTGGATACCTACGAGGCCAACCTGCGTCTGAACCACCTGGCCGACTCGCGCTCGTTCGACCCGGCCGTGCAGATCCTCCGCGCCCTGGGCGTTGACCAGTGCCGGTTGCTGACCAACAACCCGGAGAAGGTCGCCCAGTTGCGCGCCGGCGGCATCGATGTGATCGAGCAGGTGCCCACCGGGGTGTTCCTGACCAATCACAACCGCAACTACCTGCAGGCGAAGGCGGTCAAGTCCAGCCATTCGATCAAGCTCTGACTCCAGCGAAAAAGGATCTTTCGATGAAACACATTGGCCCTATCAGCGGTATCGCCGCCCATGCCGCGCGCTTCGTCGCCACCGCCGGCTACGACAACCAGGTAATCCTGTGGAACGCCGCCACCGGCGAGCCGATCCACCGCGTGCACCACGACCACCTGGCCAACCAGTGCGCGTTCAGCAGTGACGGCAAGCATCTGGTCAGCGCCAGCAGCGACTACACCGCGCGCATCTGGGAAGTGCCGAGCATGCGCCTGAAAGCCGTGCTGCAGGGGCACAACGACGACGTCGAGATGGCGGTGTTCTCGCCCGACAGCCAGCGCGTGGCCACCTGCTCGCGTGACCACGTGCTGCGCATCTTCGACCTCGACGGCGTGCAGCTGCAGGCGTTCCATGGCCACCAGGCCGACGTCATCTCGGTGGTCTGGTCGCCGGACGGCCAGCGCCTGATCTCCAGCAGCGACGACGGTACCGTGCGCCAGTGGGATACCCGCACCGGCCAGCAATGCGACGAGGTGGACATCGGCGGCGTGGAAACCGACACCATTGCTATCACCCGCGAAGGCGTGGTGTTCGCCGGGGACGACGAGGGGCGTATCTCGATCATCGCCCAGGGCCAGGTGCAGACCGTGCCGGCCCACGCCGCCGGGATCAAGCGCATCGTCTGGAACGACGACAAGCGCCTGCTGGTGAGCCTGAGCTACGACCGCTCGGCGATCCTCTGGACCTTCGACGCCGGGCGTAACCTGGTCAAGCGCCGCAGCACCGCGCTGCCGAGCATCGTCTGGCCGCGCAGCTGCGCCTTCGTCGGTGACGAACAGCTGGTGTTCGCCACCTTCGGCTCGCGCTACGCCACCTGGAACTACGAGCAGGACCAGTGGCAGGTGTCGGGCATCGAGCCGGCGGTGAGCATCAACGCCGTGGTGCGCAGCGACGAGCGCCAGTACAGCATCGGCGACGCCGGC
Organism: Pseudomonas sp. RtIB026; assembly: GCF_016861355.2. NCBI lineage: Bacteria > Pseudomonadati > Pseudomonadota > Gammaproteobacteria > Pseudomonadales > Pseudomonadaceae > Pseudomonas > Pseudomonas sp. RtIB026. The sequence goes on from NZ_AP023348.2 coordinate 3,075,998, forward strand.
ATCCTGCACCGTGACGACCAGCCGGTGACCAGTGTCGGCAGCCTGTGCAACTTCCTCCTGCCGTTCGGCCCGCTGCTGCTGACCGGCGGCCAGATGGGCCAGGTGTTCGACGGCCTGTCCGGGCGCATGCTGTACCAGCACCGTTCGCCGCTCAACTGCGGCGCCACTTTCGTCAGGAACGGCGAGGACCTGGCGCTGATCGGCACCTACACCGGCGAAGGCCTGGTGTTCGGCCATGACGGCCAGGGCGGACTGCGCCTGGTGGCGTCGATCCCCATGCACGACAACGCGATCAAGGGCGTGGCCGCCGACGAGCGCCACCTGTTCAGCGTCTGCGCCTCGGCCGATGCCGCGCTGCACAGCATCGAGGATTTCAGCAGCGTGCGGCATATCGAGGGGGCGCACACGCGTATTTCCAATGGCTGCTGCCCGATCACCGGCGGCTTCGCCAGCATCGGTCGCGACCTCAAGTTGCGCCTGTGGCTGGAGACCGGCGACGAGGTGTTCGACTCGCCGCACCAGCACTCGATCAAGTGCATCGCCGCCTCCGGCGATGGCCGGGTGATCGCCACCGCGGCCTACAACGGTACCGTGGCGCTGTTCGACCTGGCCTCGCGGCGCTGGCTGCCTATGCAGCGGCCGACCGCCAGCGGCATTTCCTGCCTGACCCACGACGCCGTCAGCGACGCCTTCCTGGCCAGCTCCTATGACGGGCGCATCTACGGTATCGACGCCCGCCTGGCGTCCTGAAGGAGCAGCACGATGAGCAAGCAAGCAAGCGACTTCATGGCCCAGGGCGATTACCGCAAGGCCCTCGACACTTCGTTCGTGCACCGCTACAGCCATGGCGAGGACGAGTGGTCGTGGGATATCGGCATGATCCAGGCGGCCCAGGCCTTCCTTGAACGGCTCGACCCGCGTGCCGACCAGCATGTGCTGGACATCGGCGTGGGCCGTGGCCGTGACGCCTCCACCTTCATCCTCGCCGGGCACCGGGTCACCGGGCTGGATATCGTCGAGAACTCCAGCTGGCCGTTGCTGCGCAAGCGCTGGGGCGATCGACTGGACCTGGTGAACAAGGCCATGCAGGACTGGCAGCCGGCGCCGGGCACGGTGTTCGACGCGGCCCTGGACAATGGCTGCTTCCACCACCAGCACCCGGATGAGTGGGCTGCATACCTGGGCCATGTGCGCCGCCTGCTGCGCCCCGGCGCGCTGGTGGGGCTGAACGTGTTCGGGGTCGACGCGGCCCATCCGCAGCCGGGCTGGCGCGAGATGGACAACCAGCGCCAGGGCTACTTCTTCACCGACGACGGCATCCGCCAGACCCTCGAGGGCCATGGCTTCACCTGGCAGGGGCTGGAGGTGATCGAGCGCCAGCATGGCGAGGCTCGCTACCTGCTGGCGCTGGTTCGCACGTGAGTGCAATTGATCGCCACTACCTGGACATGGCCCTGGCGCTCGCCAGCCAGGGCCTGTACAGCACCATGCCCAACCCGCGGGTCGGCTGCGTGATCGTCAACGCCGGGCAGGTGGTGGGGCGCGGCTGGCATCAGCGCGCCGGCCAGGCCCATGCCGAAGTGCACGCCCTGCGCGAGGCGGGCACGGCGGCGCGGGGGGCGACCGCCTATGTGACCCTGGAACCCTGTGGTCACCATGGGCGCACGCCGCCGTGCGCCGATGCCCTGGTGGCGGCGGGGGTGAGTCGGGTAGTCACGGCCAGCGGCGATGTCTCGCAGAGCATCGGCGCGGATCGCCTGCGTGGTGCGGGCATCGCGGTCGAGGCCTTGCCTTGCCCACGGGCACGGGCGCTCAATCGCGGGTTCTTCTCGCGCATCGAGCGCCAGCGCCCTTGGGTGCGGGTGTTGCGTCCGGCGGCGCTGGAGATCGGTGCGCTGGGCGAAGGCACGATGCTCAGCCATTGCGACGAGCAGACGCCCCTGGCGCACTGGCGGGGCAGGGCTTCGGCGTTGCTGACCACTTGTGACTGGGTGAAGGCCTGCGACACCTCGCTGGTGGCGCAGGTTGCCGGGCAAAGGGCCGAGCCGGTGGTGCCCTTGCGGGTGCTGCTTGACCAGGGGCTGGACTGCCCGGCTTCGGCCAAGGTGCTCGATGGGCGGGCGCCGACGTTGGTGCTGCATGGGGCGCAGGCGAGGCGGGACGGTCGGTATGCCCGTGCGCGTTGCCAGGAGCTGGAGGATCTGGGTGGCTTGCAGGTACTACAGGCGCTGCATGAACTCGACTGCAACGAAGTCCAGGTGGAGGCCGAGCCGGCCTGGTGCGAGGCCCTGGCGCGCCAGGGGCTGGTGGATGAGTGGCTGGTCCAGGTCTAGCGCCCTCAGGACTTGCGCTGTAATCACGATCAACGGGGCTGCTTTGCAGCCCTTACTCATTGACTTAGCAGGGACCTGTGGGAGCGGCTTTAGCCGCGAACACCGGCGAAGCCGGTGCCATCCACCGCGTTGCTTGCTTCGCGGCTAAAGCCGCTCCCACAGAATACGCGCATGCCACTTAATCGTAGTTTTTCTGCGCGTAAGCTTCGATGGTCCTAGCGACTGCAGATCAGCCCGACCTGCAGGCTGTTCTGCTCGAACAGGTCCCAATACCCAGGCGGATGCGCTTTCTTGCGGATCCCGCTGATCAGTGGGGCAATCCAGCGCACGTTGCGCAGGCCGACATCGTGGGCGGCCTGTTCGTAGACCGACTTTTGCCAGCGGTAATAGGTGAAGTCCGCAGGCGGTGTACTCATGAACTGGCCCCGGCAGCGCAGGCCGCCTTCCACCGGCTGTTCGTCCAGCACACGAATGCCGTACTCGGTGAAATTGCCCAGGGCCAGGTCGAAGGCGGGGTTCGCCGTGTAGGCGATCAGCTGTCCGTTCGGCTTGAGGTTAAGGGCGACACTCTCGAACATGCGCCGCAACTCCTCGACGCTGCCGGCGTAGTTGAACAGCCAGGCGGCGGTGACCTTGTCGAACTGGCCAATGCGGCCCATCTGCGCCACGTCGCGCACTTCGTAGGCGATGCCGTCGTTGGCCTGGCGCGCCTGGTAGATCATGCTCGGCGAGATATCCACGCCGTGTACCCGCGCCGCGCCCCAGTCCTTCAGGCGGCGGCTGAAGAAGCCATGGCCGCAGGCCAGGTCGAGAACTTCCTCGCCGGTCACTTCGCCGGCCATGTAGCGAAACGTGTCGACCTCGACCCCGCGCTGGCTGGCGTGGCTGGTGAAGTCTTCGAACTGCTCGCTGATCCGCTCGTAGACTTCCTTGGATTCCTTCATGGGCGCTCCTTGTTTTCAGAGGTGAGTCGCAGCGCCAACGGCAGCGCCAGCAGCGGCGCGCAGGCGAACACGGCGAACAGCCATAGCGCCGCCTGGCGCGCGCCTTGCTCGCCGCCGGGCTCGACCAGCCCGGCGCCGTTGGCGACCAGGCCGGCCAGGGCCGCGGCCAGGGCGGTGGCGTAGAGTTGCACGGTGGTGATCGAGGCCGAGGCGAGGTTTTCCTCGCCGGGGCGCGCTGCCTGCAGCACCCGGGTGAGCAGGTGCGGCCAGCCCAGGCCGATGCCCAGGCCGACGCCGGCCAGGGCCAGGGCGAACAGGACCAGGCCCGGCGCGCTGGCGATCCAGGCCGGGGCGGGGGTCAGCACGGCCAGGGCCAGCAGCGCCACGGCCACCACCAGCGGCCCGCTGCGGATCTGCCAGGCGCCGCCATCGCGGTCGCGTCCGGCGCTGGCCAGGGCGCCAACCGTCCAGCCAGCGGCCATCACGGCGGTCAGGTAGCCGGCGGCCAGAGGGCCGAAGCCATGGATGCGCTGCAGGAAGTAAGGTACATAGATTTCGGTGGTGATGGCCGCCACCAGCAGGCACATCATGGCGAACAGCGCGCCCATCGGTTGCCTGAGGCTGTAGGCCCCGGTGGGCAACAGGTGATGGCGCGCCCGCGGATCGCGGCGGGCGATCAGCGCGGCGAGGGCCAGGCCCACGACGATGCCGGCCAGGTTGATCCACAAGGTATCGGCCAGGCTGGCTGCACAGATCGCCAGCACCGAGGCCACCAGGCAGGCGATCAGCCCGTAGGCCGGGCGCGCGCCATTGTCGTCCACGGCCTGGCGCGCCGGCAGGCGCAGGCAGACGATCAGCGCCAGGGCGCCAGCCACCGGCAGCAGCGACCAGAACGCCCAGCGCCAGTGTCCACCTTCGGCGAACACCCCGCCCACGGCCGGGCCGCACAACGTGGCCACACCCCACATCGCCGAGACCAGGGCCATGGCGCGGGGCCACAAACGGCAGTCGAACACCAGGTGGATCAGCGCATAGCTCAGGGCGAACAGGATACCGCCACCCAGGCCCTGCACGCTGCGCCCGAGCAGCAGCATCGGCATGCTCGCGGCCTGGGCGCAGAGCAGCGAGCCAATGGTGAACACCACCAGCGCCAGCAGGTAGGCGACTCGCGGCCCACTGCGGGCCAGCAGGCGGGTGGAGAGGGTGGAACCGATGATCGAGGCGACCACGAACAAAGTGGTGTTCCAGGCATAGAAGGCCAACCCGCCGATCTCTTCGATCACGGTCGGCAGCAGGGTGGTGACGATGTAGACATTGATGGCATGCAGGGCGACGCCGCCGGCCAGGGCGATCGAGCGCAGCGCGTTACCGCCGCTGAGCAGTTCGCTCCAACGCGCTGGCGGCTGTTCGGGGATGGCGGTCATGTACGCTCCTTGCGTGGTCCTGCGCTGGGAGTCTAGGAGCCGGAAAATCATTATTCAAGGTATTGCTTGTGTAATTTGGTCGCGGTGGATTTGGTAGGATCGTGCTCTTTTGTCTTGTACCAGGAGCAACAGCCATGATCATCAGCACCACCAGCCAGCTCGAAGGCCGCCCGATCGCCGAGTACCTCGGCGTGGTCAGTGCCGAATCGGTGCAGGGGATCAACTTCGTGCGCGATTTCTTCGCACGCTTTCGCGACTTCTTCGGTGGCCGCTCACAAACCCTGGAGGGCGCGCTGAAGCTGGCCCGCGAGCAAGCTACCGAGGAACTCATGGCGCGGGCACGGCAGTTGCAAGCCGATGCGCTGGTGGGCGTGGACTTCGAGATCAGCATGCCGTCGGTGCAGGGCGGCATGGTCGTGGTGTTCGCCACCGGCACGGCGGTGCGTCTGAAGTAAGGCCAGTTGCCACTGGTCGGGCCAGGAAGTTTTGTCCGACTGGTCTGCAAATGACCGGCTAGTCTCATTTCAACGGACCGCGCTTCACTAGGCAGGCTCATTGCCTGCCGGCACGGTCGCCATTGGAGGGAGACAGGGCATGAGCGAATCCTATTTCGAAGACCTGAACGATGCGTTTCCGATCAACAGCCAGGTGCGCTGCGGCCAGGCGGCCGTGCGCCTGGGCTTTGCCAACATGACCCTGGACGAGTCGGAGCAACTGCAACCGGCGCACCTGCAGCGGGCCAAGAAGGGGCGTTTCACGCCGCGTGTCCCGTCGAAGAAGTAAATCCGCGCTGAATCCCCATCGCGGCGCCCACAGGTCCTGTGGGCGCCGTTGCATTCAATGCGCGCCGGCGCCCTTGCTCAGGTCGCTCTTCGTGGTTGGCCAGGGTCACCACCACCCCGGCGCCTTCCCCGGCGACCTTCTACCAGGATGCCTGCCGCCATCGCCAGGGTGTGGCGCTGGCGCAGGTGATCATCGTCGAGGGGCTCACCCCTTGATCAGACCCGCAGGTGCGGGTCTTTCTTCTCCGGGTTCTCGCCGGCAGGGCGTGGAATCACTGGCTTGTCCGTGGCGGGCAGCGGCGTGTCCTGCACGGCGTCGGTATCGGCGGGTGGCGGCTGGTCACGGGTGCGCAGCAGTGACAACAGCACTCCGCCCAGCAGCAATCCGAACGTCACCCCCAGCGATATCCCGGCCGGCACCTTGCCCACCAGCCCGTGCCAGAAGATCTTGCAGCCGATGAAGATCAGCACCAGCGCCAGCGCGTACTTGAGGTAGACGAAGCGGTGCATCAGCGCCGCCAGGGCGAAGTACAGCGAACGCAGGCCAAGGATGGCGAAGATGTTCGAGGTGTAGACGATGAACGGGTCCTGGGTGATGGCGAAGATCGCCGGCACGCTGTCGACGGCGAACACCAGGTCGGCCAGCTCGATCAAGACCAGGGCGAGGAATAGCGGCGTGGCATAGCGAATCGCCTGCGTCGCCCCGGGCGGCGTGAGCTGGACGAAGAAGTGCCGGCCATGCAGCTGGTCGGTGACGCGCATGTGCCGGCGCACGAAGCGCAGCACCGGGTTGTTGGCCAGGTCCGGGTGGGCGTCGTCCTTTGACAGGGCCATCTTCACCCCGGTGAACAGCAGGAAGGCGCCGAACAGGTACAGCACCCAGGCGAAGTGCTGCACCAGCGCGGCGCCCACGCCGATCATGATCGCCCGCAGCACCACCACCCCGAGGATGCCCCAGAACAGCACGCGATGCTGGTAGCGGCGGGGGATGGCGAAGAAACTGAAGATCATCGCCATGACGAACACGTTGTCCATCGACAGCGACTGCTCGACCAGGAAACCGGTGTAGAACTCCAGCGCCGGCTGCGCGCCCAGCTCATGCCAGACCCACAGGCCGAACAGCACGCCGACGCTGAAGTAGCCCGAGTACAGCAACAGGCTTTCGCGCATCTCGATCTCGCGGTCCTGGCGGTGCAGCACACCCAGGTCGAGAACCAGCAAGGCGATGACGATGGTGATGAAGACCAGCCACAACCAGGCGCTGGTGCCGAGAAAAGGCGTGAAGAGGAAATGCTGCAGAGCCGTCATGAGCCCCTCCTTGATTGTCGACGTTGCAAGGCAACAGTGATTCCGACATGGCGGCGCAAACCGTCAGAGGGGCCCGGCATCACATGCTTCTGAGCCTAGTCGCGATCGCCGGGCTTGCGAATGGCAGGCTGTTACATTTCTTTGCCTGGATCCAATGGTTGCGAAGTATCCGCCGACCGGGGCGCCAACATCGAGGCGTGGTGAGTATCCCGAGTCCGACCCGAAACGGGGCTCGGAATGCTCATGTACGCCAGTGCATTGCGCTTGCTTCCCCTTTTCGCCTAGTTTGGCCTCGCGCAGACACATTTCGTACTTAGGCGCAGCCCTTTCAAGGTGTTCGCTGTAAGGGTTAAGGCGAACACTTGGTAGCCCTGATGCGGTCAATAGCCCTCGAGCCCAAACACCTTGAAAGACCTGGTACTCAGGCGCAGTCGCTGACGGTGCCGGCGGCCTTGTGCCCTCGGCTCACCCACCAGCCAAACCCCGCCGCCGTGAAGAACATGATCAGGCTGTAGATCGCCGCCGGCACCGCCATGGTCGCGTTGTTGAGCAGCGTCGGGCTCAGGGCCAGGGCGATGGCCAGGGTGCCGTTGTGGATGCCGATCTCCATGCCGATGGCGATCGCCTGGCGCTTCGGAATGCTCAGCAGGCGCGGCACCCAGTAGCCCACCGCGAGGCTGAGCAGGTTGAACAGCAGCGCGGCGCCCCCGACGATCGGCGCGTACTCGACCACGGTCTGCCAGTCCTTGGCCAGGGCCAGGACGATGGTGAAGGCCAGGAACAGCGCCGCGACGATCTTCATTGGTTTTTCCATGCGCGCGGCGAAGCGCGGCGTCCAGTGGCGAATCAGCATGCCCAGCGCCACCGGCAGCAGGACGATGGCGAACACCTGCATGACCTTGGCGAACTGCAGCGGGATGGCCTGGTCCGATTCCATGAACCAGACCAGCGACAGGTTCACCAGCAGCGGCATGGTGAGGATGGCGATCAGCGAGTTGACCGCGGTCAGGGTGATGTTCAGCGCCACATCGCCATGGGCCAGGTGGCTGAACAGGTTGGCGGTGGTGCCGCCCGGGGAGGCGGCCAGCAGCATCAGGCCCACCGCCAGCGCCGATTCGAGGCCGAAGCCGTTGGCGATCAGGAAGCACACCAGCGGCAGCAGCAGGATCTGGCAGACCAAGCCGATCACCACCGGCTTGGGGTACTTCACCACCCGGGCGAAGTCGGCCAGGGTCAGCGACAGGCCCAGGCCGAGCATGATGATGCCCAGGGCCAGCGGCAGAAGGGCGGTGAGCAGCGGGGAGGCGGTCATGGGCGGTCTCTCGGGCGAAGGATTCCGAGGAGTGTAGGTGGTGGCGCAACGATAGCTAATCGCAACTGGCCTGCCTTGGTAACCGATTGTTACTGGGGCGAGCGGCCTTGTGCCGCGTTGCGATGCGCCGCCTGGCGCAGTAGCATTCGACCTTTTGCCGAGGATTCGCCTGTCATGCCGTTCCAGCCAGGTCTGCTTGCCACTCCGGTGCCGGCCCATGCCCGCCACCTGTTCTTCGCCCTCGACTCGCTCGAGGCCTTGCCCGCCGCCCTCGACCAGCTGTTGCCGCAGGTCGATGGACAGAGCCTGATCCTGGGCGTCGGCGCGCCGCTGGCCAAGGCTCTGGGCCGCGAAGTGCCGGGCCTGCGCAGCTTCCCGCAACTGGATGCGGTGGTGGAGAACCCGGCGACCCAGCACGCCCTGTGGCTGTGGCTGCGCGGCGCCGAACGCGGCGAGCTGTTCCTGCGCGCCCAGGCCCTGCAGCAGGCGCTGGCGCCGGCCCTGCGCCTGGTCGACAGCGTCGACGGTTTCCTGCACCGCGGCGGCCACGACCTGACCGGCTACGAAGACGGCACCGAGAACCCGGTGGACGAAGACGCCGTCGCCGCGGCCATCGTGCCGGGCGAGGCGCCTGGCCTGGCGGGCTCCAGCTTTGCCGCGTTCCAGCTGTGGAAGCACGACCTGGAGTACTTCAAGTCGCTGCCCCAGGCTGAACAGGACAACATCATTGGCCGCCGCCTGAGCGACAACGAAGAGCTCGACGATGCACCCGAATCGGCCCACGTCAAGCGTACCGCCCAGGAAAGCTTCGCGCCGGAGGCGTTCGTGGTGCGTCGTTCGGTGGCCTGGACCGATGAACGTGGCGCCGGCCTGGCGTTCGTCGCCTTGGGCTTTTCGCTGGATGCCTTCGAGGTGCAGCTGCGGCGCATGAGCGGGCTCGAGGATGGCGTGATCGATGGCCTGTACCGCTTCAGCCGGCCGTTGTCGGGGGGGTACTACTGGTGCCCGCCGTTGGCTGAAGTCGGTGCCGACCTGCGCCTTCTGCTGGGCTGATGGATCCAGGGGCTGCTGCGCAGCCCTTTCGCGGCGCAAGGCCGCTCCTACAGCAGAATGCGCGTCCCTGTAGGAGCGGCCTATGTGCCGCGAACGGGGCGCAGGGCGCCCCCGGTACCCCTTCAGAACGGCACAGCCACCGTCAACTGACTATAAATATTGGTTCCGCTCCCCACCTGGTTGCCGCCACTGCTTTGATCCTTGCGCGGCTTGAACAGCCCCAGCAGCGGGGTGACGATCAGGTGCTCGTTGACCGCCCACTCCACATACAGGTCCAGCTCCTGGGCATCCAGGTTCAGGGTGTCGCGGGTGCGCACGGTATCGAAGTGGAAGAACAGCGCGCCGACCGTGAGATCGTCCCGTGGCGTGGCCTTCAGGCCCACATGGTGGATGCCGCTGTTGGTGTTGAACGGCCCGGCATAGTTGCCGGCGACCTCGCCCTGGATCCAGGTGCCGTAGCCGCTGGACAGGCCGGTGAACAGCAGGTCCCAGCCCGCCGAGTAGCGGGTGTAGCGGTAGGTCAGCTGCGGTGCCCAGGGGGCTTCGGCGAAGGTGTAGGCGGCCTCGGCGTACCAGGCGGTCTCGCGACCGCCGCGCTTGTCCTGCCAGGCGTACTCGAAAGCGAAGCGGGTGTTTTCCAGCCCGACGCCACCTTCGCCGCGCAGGCTGTACACATCCATGCCCTCACGGGCCTTCTGGAACTCGCTGGCCCACTGGTCGGTCACGTCGATGCCGTGGATGTAGGTCAGGCCCAGGGTGCCCAGGTCATGGGTGTAGTCCAGGGTGCCGGCCGCCAGCTCGGTTTCGGCCTGGGCACGGTTGTCGGACTTGAGCCACAGCACGCTGCCATGCAGCCCCTGCTTGCCGCCCAGGCGCAGCACCGCGGTGCGGTCGAAGGCGTGGCGCGCGCCCAGGTAGAAGCCGCCGCCGCGATTGAGCTGGCCGTCGGCCGGGCCCTTGCCCAGGTTGGGGCCGTCGTCGTTGATCAGGAAGCCGCTGCCCAGGCGGATCACCTGGCGCCCGCCGGACAGGTCAACGCCATCCTTGCCCAGCAACGGGAACAGATCACCCGAGCGCCAGCCCAGGTAGGCGTCCTCGATCTTGGTGGTGCGTTCGGAGCCGTCCTGGTTGCCGCCGGCGTCGCCGTCGCCCCAGGCGCCGGAGCTGACCCAGTTGAGGGCGCCGTACAGGCTGCCGTTGCCGCCCAGGCCCTGGTCGCCGCTGAGGCCGTACTTGATGAAACCCTCGCGCCAGGTCGAGCCGCCGGGAGTGCCGTCATAGTTGTGGCGGCTGTTGAACATGCCCCAGACCGCGAGCAGGTCGGCATTCAGGTGGCTGTCGTCGTCGGCGTACAGCTCGTAGGCCGGGCTGGCCGGGCCATGGACCAGCAGGGCCAGGGCCGCGGCCATTGCGGTGCGACGTGGGGTGAGACGCATGGATCGATCCTCGTTTGTTGTGTGCGGTCTTGGGTGCCGCGTTGTTGTGGAGGCAGTGTCGAAAGGCGACGGGCTATTAGCGCGTGGAACGCTGGCGGCGGTCTTGCCCGTGGCTGCCAGCGGTCTTGCATATCACCGCCATCACAGGCTCGCGGCGCTCTCCGGCAAGGTCGCGCCTCCGTCGACCACCAGGGTCTGGCCGGTGATGTAGCAGGCGGCGTCAGAGGCCAGGAACAGCATCGCCGCGGCGATATCGGCCGGCTCGCCCAGTCGCCCCAGGGGCACGCCGGCGGCGATCCGGGCGTTCAGGGCGGTATCGCCGAGGTTGTCCATGGCCGGTGTGCGCACCATCCCCGGTTCCACGCCGTTGACCCGCACGTTGAACGCCGCCAGTTCCAGCGCGGCATTGCGAATGAAGCCATTGACCCCGGCCTTGGACGCCGCGTAATGGCTCAGGCCCGGGTAGGCCACCCGGGGCCCGGTCACCGACGAGGTGGCCAGCACGCATCCGCCACCCTGGCGGCGGAACAGAGGCAGGGCGCCCTGGACAAGCCAGAACAATGCGCCCAGGTTCACCGCCAGGGTGCGCTGCAACAGGGCCGGGTCGATCTCGGTGAGTGGGGTGAGTGGAAAGTAGGCGGCGTTGTGCACCAGTACGTCCAGGCGTTGCAGTCCGGCCAGCGAGGCGCGGATCGCGCCGGGGTCGGCCAGGTCGAGGACCTCCCCACGAACCTCGTGCCCCAACGCCACCTGGTCCTCGACCAGGCGCTGCAACGCCTGCGGGTCGAGGTCCAGCGCCAGCACCCGGGCGCCGCCACGGGCGAAACCCTCGACGATGGCCTGGCCGATGCCGCCCGCCGCGCCGGTGACCAGCACCGTGCGGCCTTTGAAGTCGTAGCGCGCGTTCATGCCGATGGCTCCAGGCGGGTGTAGGCCAAAGTCGGCACGTCGACCACGGTCGAACCGCCATCGGCGGTGATCACCGCGCCGGTGACGATGCTGGCCTCGGCGCCGACCAGGAACTGGCATACGGCGGCAATCTCGTCGCTGCTGGCCGGGCGACGCAGCGGCACGTCGGCGGTGACCCGGCGGTAGGCGGCGTCGAGGTCTTCCTGGTAGTGATCCATCAATGGCTGCATCTCCTGGTCGGCCATGGGCGTGCGCACCCAGCCCGGGCAGACGCAGTTGACCCGCACGCCGAATGGCCCGTAGTCGCGGGCCAGTGAGCGGGTCAGGCCGACCAGGGCATGCTTGGCGGTGGTGTAGCCGCAGACCTCGGGGCCGGCCGCCAGCGAGGCGATGGAGCCCAGCAGCACCAGGCTGCCGCGCCGCTCGCGCAGCAACGGCAGGCAGGCCCGGGCAGTGTGGAAGGCGCTGTCGAGGTTGCCGCGCAGGGCCTCGCGCCAGGCGGCGTCGCTGGTCTGCTCGGCCGGTCCCAGGCCATGGCCGCCGGCGCAGGCGATTACCGCGTCGAGGCCGCCGAAACGGGTGCGCACCTGCTCGATGAAACCGGCCCAGGCAGCGCTGTCGGCGGCGTCACCGGCCAGCACCAGGCCATTGCACAGCCGCGCGACGCGCTCCAGCGCCTCGCGGCGACGGCCTACCAGCGCCACCTGCCAGCCCTGGCCGGCCAGGCGCAGGGCGCAGGCTTCACCGATGCCGCTGCCGGCCCCGGTGATCAGTACGCTGCGGCTCATTGCGCAGGCTCCGTGCGGTTGAGCACCCGGCAGTGGGACGACACCGGGAAATTGGCCAGCGCATCGAAGCCGCCGCCCTGGTAGCCGAAGATCTTGCCGTCGCTGCGGTGGTGCGCCAGGTCGATCATCACCAGGCCCAGGGTGGGCACGATCTTCTCGCACCAGACGAACAGGTACAGCTGCTCGGCGATCTTGTAGTAGTACGCCCGGTCGGTGTCGCACAGGCCCTGTTCGACGCCCTTGAGGCACTGCCAGCTGTAGTAGTTGGCGTTGAGGTAGATGTGCTCGTACTCCTCGGTGGGGCTGTAGCGGTAGTGGTTGCGCAGGCCGACCAGCTCGGTGGTCGGCGCGTGGGGGCAGGCGCCGGCCTGCCAGGGGCGGTCGAGGCTGCCGTGCAGGAAGCTGGCCTCGACGCCGGTCAGCGCTTCGCCGGCCAGGGCCAGGGCGTACAGGCCGCGCTGGGTGCGGGCCTGGTCGGGCAAGCGGCCGAGCACGGCGGTGAAGGCGTGCTCGAGGGTGTCGAGCACCAGCGACACCGACCAGGCCTGGCCGGCCTCGTGCTTGATGAAGTCGACCAGGTAGATGCCGGGGCGCACCGAGGTGGCCCGGTAGCCGGCGCTGCCGCTGCTGTGGCCGTCCGCCGCGCGCCAGTGCAGGCGTTCGCTGTCGAAGCGGTGTTCGATGACCCAGCCATTGGCGAAGTGCAGGGTGAGCGTGCGCCCGGACAGGTCGGCCAGTTGCGGCAGGATGAAGGCCTCGGGCGCGAAGCCGTCGGCGAGGGCGCCCACGGTGATCCAGTCGGCGGTGTTGGGCATGGCGGTGACTCCTGTGGTTGGGGTGGCCACAGGGTGCAACGGTGTGACGGGCGGCGGTATCAACCGGAAGGTTGAGTCACAGGTAGAGGCTGGTCACCAGCTCGGTGCGGTTGCGCACGCCGAGCTTGCGGAACAGGTTGATCAGGTGGGTCTTCACCGTCGGCAGGCCGACGCCCAGGGCGCGGGCGATCAGTTTGTTGCTGCTGCCCTGGCGCAGCAGCTCGGCGATCTGCCGTTCCCGTGGGGTCAGTTCGACGGGCGCGGGCGCGCTCGCCAGCGGCTGGCTGGCCACGGCGAGTTGCATCAGCCCGTGCAGGGGCAGCAGGCGTTCGAGTTCGTCGCTGCGGAACTCACCGAGGCTGGCACAGCGCAACAGCGAGACGCCGGCCACGGGACGGCCATCGGCCTGGGCGATGATCTCCACCACGTCCAGCACCTGATGCTGCGCGAGGAAACGCCGGTAGGTCTGGCCCTGGGCTTCGGGCAGGCAGGCCAGGCCCTGGCGCAGCGACACCACCGGTTGGCCGATGGCCAGGCAGCGCTCGGGCTGCAGCGGGTCGAAGGCCCGGTAGTGCTCGAGGTAGCGGGCATGCATCGGTGCCTGCAGGTCCTGCAACAGGAAGTCGCAGGCCTGCTGCCCGGCATCGATGCGGTAGAACGCCGCCAGCGAGGCCGGCACCTGCTGGCTGAAGGCCTGCAGGCAGTAGCGGCCCAGGTCGTGGTTGGCGTGGGTCATGGTCAGTAGCGGATCATCACCGACTTCAGCTCGGTGAAGTCGTCGATGAAGGCCGAGCCGAACTCGCGGCCAATACCCGAGGCCTTGATGCCGCCGAACGGCACCGCCGGGTCGAGCAGGGTGTGCATGTTGACCCACAGGGTCCCGGCCTGGATCTCCGGGATCAGGCGCATGGCCTTGCCCAGGTCGTTGGTCCACAGGCTCGCGCTCAGACCGTAGGGCGAGGCGTTCATCAGGTGGATCAGTTCGTCCTCATGGTCGTAGGGCAGGAAGGTCGCCACCGGGCCGAAGGTTTCCTGGTTGAGCAGGGTGTCGCCCGCGTTGTTGGCGAGGATGACCGTGGGTTCGACGAAGCAGCCTGGGCCGTCGCCGAGGCGTCCGCCATGGACGATGCGGTTGCCCTCGGCACGGGCAGTGGCGAACAGCTCGCCGAGCTTCTGCTGGTGCGGTTTGTTGGCCACCGGGCCGAACTGGGTGGCTTCGTCCAGGGGTGAGCCGATCTTCAACTGGCCCAGGCGCTGGGACAGGGCTTCGAGCAGCGGGTCGAGGCGCGAGCGATGGACGTAGAAGCGCTCGCCGGCGGCGCAGATCTGCCCGGAGTGCAGGAAGCCGGCCTCGATGATGCCGTCCACCGCCTTGTCGACGGTGACATCGGGCAGGAACGCCACCGCGTTCTTGCCGCCAAGCTCCAGGGTCGCCCGGGTCAGCTTGGCGCCCATGGCCGCCTGGCCGACGGCGATGCCGGTGGGCACGGAGCCGGTGAACGACACCTTGTCGGTGCCGGGGTGCTCGACCAGCGCCTTGCCCACCAGGCCGCCGCCAGTCAGCACATTGAGCGCGCCCGGCGGCAGGCCGGCCTGGCTGGCCAGCTCGGCGATGCGCAGCAGGGTCAGCGGGGTGAATTCGCTGGGCTTGAGCACGATGCTGCAGCCGGTGGTCAGGGCCGAGGCCAGTTTCCACAGAGCAATCATGGTGGCGAAGTTCCACGGCACGATGCCCACCACCACGCCCACCGGCTCGCGCAGGGTGAAGGCGCTGTAGCGCTCGCCGGCGAAGGAGGGCAGGGACGGGGTGATGGTCTGGCCGGTGATCTTGGTGGCCCAGCCGGCGTAATAGCGCAGGAAGTGCGCGGCCTGCTCCACCTCGAAGGCGCGGGCGATGCCGATCAGCTTGCCCGACTGCAGGGTTTCCAGCTGGGCCAGTTCCTCACGGTTGGCCTCCAGCAGGTCGGCCAGGCGGAACAACACCGCGGCGCGGGCGGCGGGGCTGGTGCGCGACCAGCTGGCAAAGCCCTGGCGGGACGATTCGACGGCGCGCTCGACATCGGCCAGGTTGGCATCGGCGACCTGGGCGATGGCTTCGCCGTTGGCCGGGTTGTGCACGGTGATGCGGGCGCTGGATTGGCTGGCGACCGATGCGCCATGGATGTACAGACCGTGGTCGCGGGCCAGGAAGGCGCTGACGCTGGGGAGGAGGGGGATGTCGCTCATGGCAGGGCTCCGGGTAATGGCGAGATGCGTTGATCCAGGCGCTGCGCTGCTTGGCACCGGCTGTGCCGGTGATCGCGGGGCAAGCCCGCTCCTACAGGGATCTGCGGCGCTGGTTTGTTGCAGGTTACGACGCGCAGCCCTGTGCTTCTTGTCTGCCCGTGCCGCCCCCATGACCCTGCCTGCCAGGCGCCACGAAAAGTGCAATCCGAGGTGCGGAAGTTGCATTTTCCACCTCGCCCACGGCTCCCATACTGACCCGGCATTCATCAGCGAGCGGCCCCTTCCAGGCAGCGTTCGCCAGGGTCCAATAACAATGAGCCAGACCATGAAAAAGCCAAACTCCCTGCTCGAAGACCTCAAGCCCCTGTTGCCGGCCATCGCCGCCCGCGCCGACCAGGCCGAGCGCGAGCGCAGCGTGCCCGCCGAGAACATCGCCGCGCTCAAGGCCATCGGCCTGCACAAGGCCTTCCTGCCCAGGCATTACGGCGGCCTGGAAATCAGCCTGCCGCAGTTCGCCGAGTGCATCGCCGCATTGGCCGGCGCCTGCGCCAGCACCGCTTGGGCGATGAGCCTGCTGTGCACCCACAGCCATCAGCTGGCGATGTTCCCGGCACGCTTGCAGGACGAGATCTGGGGCCGCGACCCGGACGCCACCGCCAGCAGCAGCATCGCGCCGTTCGGCCGCACCGAGGAGGTCGAGGGCGGTGTGCTGTTCAGCGGCGAGATGGGCTGGAGCAGCGGCTGCGACCACGCCGAGTGGGCGATCATGGGCTTTCGCCGGGGCAACCCCGAGGGTGGCCAGGACTACTGCTTCGCCGTGCTGCCGCGCAGCGACTACCAGATCCGCGACGACTGGTTCGCCGCCGGCATGCGCGCCAGTGGCAGCCGCACGCTGATCGTCGAGCGTGCCTTCGTGCCCGAACACCGTATCCAGAAGGCCAGGGACATGATGGAGGGCCAGTCGGCGGGCTTCGGGCTGTACCCGGACAGTGCGATCTACTTCAACCCGTACCGGCCGTACTTCGCCAGCGGATTCTCCACGGTCAGCCTGGGCATCGCCGAGCGCATGCTCGAGGTCTTCAGGGACAAGACCCGCAACCGCGTGCGCGCCTACACCGGCGCCGCCGTCGGCGCGGCCACCCCGGCGCTGATGCGCCTGGCCGAGTCCACCCACCAGGTCGCCGCGGCGCGTGCGCTGCTGGAAAAGAGCTGGGAGCAGATCGCCGAGTACAGTGCCCGGCACCAATACCCGACCCGCACCGAGCTTACCTACTGGCGCACCAACCAGGGCTACGCGGTCAAGCTGTGCATCCAGGCCGTGGATCGGCTGATGGAGGCGGCCGGCGGCGGCGCCTGGTTCGACGGCAACGAGCTGCAGCGACTGTTCCGCGATGCGCACATGACCGGCGCGCATGCCTACACCGACTACGACGTCTGCGCGCAGATCCTCGGGCGCGAGCTGATGGGGCTGGAGCCGGACCCGGCGATGACCTGATCTGCAACCGATAAACATGGACGGAACAACGTGGGAGCGGGCTTGCCCCGCGATAGCGCTCGATCAGACAAGCCCGCGCCCGCAAACCGACCCAGCCCGATAACAATGACGGAGCCTTGCATGTCCACTCCCTTCGATAGCCGCGCCTTCCGCCGCGCCCTGGGCAACTTCGCCACCGGCGTCACCGTGATCACCGCCGCCGACGCCTCGGGGCGCAAGGTCGGCGTCACCGCCAACAGCTTCAACTCGGTATCCCTCGATCCACCGCTGGTGCTCTGGAGCATCGACAAACGCTCAGGCAGCCATGCGGTGTTCGAGGCCGCCGGGCACTTCGCCGTGAACGTGCTGGCCGCCGACCAGATCGACCTGTCCAACACCTTTGCCCGCCCCAGCGAAGACCGCTTCGCCGGAATCGAACACGAGACCGGAGAGGGTGGGGCGCCCTTGCTGCCAGGCTGCGCGGCGCGTTTTCGCTGCGAGAAGTTCCAGCAGATCGATGGCGGCGATCACTGGATCCTCCTCGGCCGGGTGCTGGCCTTCGACGACCTGGGCGGCTCGCCGCTGCTCTATCACCAGGGTGCGTATTCCAGGGTCCTGCCGCACACGCTGATGGAACGTCGTACCGAGAGGTAGCGTATTCAAGGCGTTCGCTGCACGCCTTGTAACGCCGGCCAGATCGAGCACCACGCGCACAGCGCTCGATCTGACAGGCGCACAATCCCTTGCGGTGAATACCACGCCACCCTGGCCCCATTCCCCAATGCTGGGTCCACCCGCCCATCTGCAACACTTCGCCGGATACCGGTCAGGCACGCTGGAACCCTTGCTCCAGAGCCATTTCTCAAGGCCATGGGAAACCTGGCACAACAGTTGCCGATGCCTCTGCAGACGCCCCAACCCATGGGCCCGTTTGCAGGAGGAAGCAACTCATGCACCGACCGACTCCCCACCCGCTGGCCGTGGCGATCTTTGCCGGCCTGCTCCAGCTACCGGCCCAGGCTGCGCTGTATGCGGTCGACAGCGGCCCCTATACCCTGCCCACCGGCAAGTTCCCCGCCTGGTACCAGGACAGCCATGGCCGAGTGCTCGACCTGTGCCTGTCCAAGGCGGTGAGCTCACGGGTCGCCGGTGCCCCCGGCGCGCCGTCGTACATGTGCACGCTGCTGCCCACACCCGGCGTGTTCGACGATACCCAACCGATCGTCTTCCCCAGCAACTTCCCCGACGAGGCCTTCTGGTTTACCGCCGACGCCGCCATCGTCGATGCCGCCCGCGGCATCGACCTGAGCTTCGGCTCGGCCATCGAGGCTGCTTTCGCCGCCGAGGAGCCGGTGGAAGGCGACCAGGTCAGCTTCGCCCGGGTGCGCATCCGCGTCGATGTGCCGGTGGCCGGCACCTACACCATCACCCATCCCTACGGCGTCGACGTGTTCGACGTGCCGGCGGGCGGGCGCCGGGCGATCAACATGACCCGCGACATCGGCATCGGCTCTCCCGGCGACTACAGCGGCGCGCTCAAAGGCGACGTCGGGCCGTTCCTGCGCAGCGTCAACGGCCCCTATACCGAAACCAACCCCGGCACCGGCGCCAGCGAAAGCTACATTGGTGACCCGAACCTGGAAGAGCCGGTCACCGGCAGCCCGTTCAACACCAACTTCGTGCGCATCGAGGGCCCCAACGGCATCGACCTGCGCACCGAGCTGTTCGCCATCTCCGGCAAGCTGTCCACGGTCAACCGGCCGACGCCGCTGATCCCGCAGCGCAGCACCTACTCGCGGCATACCGTCAACGGTGACCTGCGGGCCCAGCAGGATGTGTTCGTCATGGCGCCGCCGGCGCCGGCCACGGTCACCCTGACCAGCCAGACGCCGACCCTCTCCCTGGGCGAGGCCAACGGCACTGGCGCCTGGTACGGCCAGTCGGCGCTCAACCCGACCCTGCCGCTGACCCTGCAGGTAACCGCCGACAACAGCCTGGCCATCACCACCAGCACGCCGACCAGCGCCGCCATGCCGCTGACCGACCTGGTGACCATCAGCCGCGCCGAATACAGCCTGGCCAGCGGCCAGCTGACCCTGGTCGCCAGCAGCAGCGACGAGACCAGTCCGCCCGCACTCACCGCCCGCACCGGCAACGGTGCGCTGATCGGCAACCTGAGCGGCAACGGCGCGGTCAAGTCCCTGACCACCGGGCTGTCACCCATCCCGCCAGCGCAGGTGCAAGTCACCAGCAGCCACGGCGGCAGCGACAACGAAGACGTGGTGCTGGTGCCATGAACAGACACCGCCTTCAAGGAGGCCGCATGAATACTTGGTCGCGTCGGGCGCTGTGCGCCGCCGGTTTCACCCTTACCGTCAGCAGCGCGGCCTTGGCCGCGCTGAGCGAGGTCGATCCCGGCCCCTACACCTTCGCCACCGGGGGCTACCCGATGTGGTACAAGGACGCCAACAACCTTGCCCTGGAGCTGTGCCAGTCACGCGCCACCAGCTCGCGGGCACCGGGTGCGCCGGGCGCCCCGGCCTACATGTGCACGCTGCTGCCCGAGCCCGGGGTCTACGACGACGCCCTGCCGCTGGTGTTCCCGGACAACTGGCCGCCGGAGATGTTCTGGTTCCTGGCCGAGACCGAGATCCCGCAGGTGGGCAACAGCGGCTACGAGCTGGAAGTCTATGTCGCCGGCCTCGAGGCGGCCTTCGCCGCCGAGAACCCGGTCAACGGCGACCAGCAGAGCTTTGCCCGCATCCGCATCCGCGCCTCGGTGCCGCGCACTGGCACCTACACCATCACCCACCCGTTCGGGGTCGAGACGGTCAACGTGACCACCGCCGGGCGACGAGCGATCAACATCACCCGCGACATCGGCATCGGCGCGCCGGGCAACTTCAGCGGCGCCCTGAACGGCAACCTCGGCCCGTTCCTGCGCGGCGTCGGCGGCCCGTACACCGAGGTCAACCCGGACACCGGTGCCACCGAGACCTTCGTCGGCGACCCGAACATCACCGAGGCGGTGACCGGCAGCCCGAACAACACCAACTTCGTGCGCATCCAGGGCCCGGCGGGCACCATCCAGACCAACGTCTTCACCGTCTCCGGCAAGGTCCTCGACCAGCGCCAGCAGACCCCGGTGACGCTGCAGCGCGCCACCTACCAGCGCAACGCCGCCGGCACCCGCGTCGAGGTCTTCGCCAAGGCGCCGAACAGCGCCAGCCTGTGCCTGCGCAACGGCCTGGCGCTGATCGGCTCGCCGCCCTCGCCGTGCCAGTTCAGCATGCTCGCCGACAACAACGGGCTGTTCTTCAGCCAACAGCTGAGCCAGGCCGTGCCACCGTCGGTGGTGGTGGTCACCGCCAGCAGCCCGGCCGGCACCACGCGGCCGACGGCGCTGTCGAGCAAGCTCAGCGATGTGGTCAAGGTCGCCACCGCACGCTACGACTGGAGCGCCAAGCGCCTGCTGGTCGAGGCCCGTTCCAGCGATGAAGTGGTGGTGCCCGACCTGCTGGTACAGGGCTTCGGGCGCATGTCCAAGTCCGGCGTGCAGCAGAGCCTGACGGTCAACGACCTGGCCCAGCCGCCCGCCAGCATCACCGTCAAGTCGGCCCACGGCGGTATCGACGTGGAGCCGGTGGTGGTGGTCGGCAATGCCCCGGTGCCCACCGAGAACCAGGCCCCCGTGGCCCAGGCCGACAGCGCCAGCACCAGTGTCGGGGTGCCGATCACCCTCAACCTGCTGGCCAACGACAGCGACCCGGACGGCAACGTGCCACTGAGCATCACCGACCTCACCCAGCCGGGCACCGGCCTGGGCGGCGTGGTACTCAACGGCACCACCGCGGTGACCTACACCCCGCCGGCCGGCGCCACCGCGCCAGTGGTGGCGACCTTCAGCTACCGCGCCCAGGACGCCAAGGGCCTGAAGTCGACCCCGGCCACGGTGACCGTCAACGTCGCGCCGAACCGTCCACCGAGCGCGGTGGCCGACAGCGTCGCCACCCTCGGCGTGCCGCTGACCATCAACGCCCTGGCCAACGACACCGACCCGGAAGGCAACCTGCCTCTGACCATCGCCAGCGTTACCCAGCCGACCCCGGCCGGGCGCGGCACGGTCAGCACCGACGGCAACGTGATCACCTACACGCCGCCGGCCACGGTGAGCGCGGCCTTCAGCACCAGCTTCAGCTACATCGCCCGTGACTCGATCGGCGCCACCTCGACGCCCGGCACGGTCACCGTGCAGGTGTCGCCACGGCCGGCCCAGGAAACCTTCGCGGTCACCGCGGCGACGGTCACGGCGCGCTCGAACAACCGCTTCAACTGGGATATCAGCGGCACATCCTCGGTGACCACCGGTAACACCATCACCGTGCGCGTGACCACCACCACCGGCGTGCAGACCCTCGGTACCACCACCGTGCCGGTCACCGGCCGCTGGCGCCTGACGGTGAGCAACAGCACGACCTTGGTGCCCACCGCCGCGCCGACCGCCACGGTGACCAGCAGCCAGGGCACCACGCGCACGGTCAACGTGGTGGTGCAGTAAACGGAGGGATGCCATGAACGCCCTGTACCCACTGCTGCTGAGCCTGGCCCTGACCGGCCAGGCCCTGGCCGACGACCTGATGGACAACGCCGACCTCGCCGTCGGCAGCGACCTCGGCGAGCCGCTGGTGCTGCGCCTGCTGCCGACCGCTGCCGGCCAGGTTGCGGTGATCGAGCAGCTGGGCACGGGCAACCGCGCCGCCCTCGACCAGAACGGCCAGGCCCTGCTGGGCCGGATCGTCCAGGCCGGGAGCGCGCAGGAGGCGTACATCCTGCAGGAAGGCAGCGACCTGACGGCCGCGATCAGCCAGCAGGGCCAGGGCAACAACGCCACGATCCGCCAGAACGGCAGCGACAACAGCGCCGCCATCGAGCAGATCGGCAACCACAACAGCGCCACCATCGACCAGCGCGGCACGGGGCTGAACAGCACCGTGACCCAGGCCGGCAACGGCCAGCAGGTCCATGTCAGCCAATACCGCTAGGCCCAACACGACAGATCTGGAGGCAACACCATGCACAAGCTCGCCCCCCTGAGCGCTGCCATCGTCCTGGCCCTTGCCGGCCAGGCCATGGCCGACGACAGCATCTCGACCCAGTCCCAGCAGGGCAACCAGAACATCGCCGAGGTCAAGCAGAGCCAGGCGCCGTTCGCCTCGGCCACGCAGAACCAGACCGGCCACGACCACAACCACATGGCGCTGCAGGACAACAGCACCAGCCATATCCAGCAGAGCGCCACCGGCTCGTTCAACGCCGGCTACGCCGAGCAGCTGTACGAGAACGGCAGCCAGATCACCCAGCAGTCCGGCGGCAGCCTCAACGACGCCTTCGCCAGCCAGTCGGTGGGCGAGAACAACGAGTCCCTGCAGATCCAGCTGGGCAGCGGCAACCGTTCGGTCATCTGGCAGGACACCCAGCTGGGCAGCCAGGCCACCACCTTGCAGTCAGGCCATGGCAACGACGCCACGGTCGAGCAGCTGTTCGGCGGCAGCAACAACAAGAGCGTGATCATGCAGGGCGGCACCGGCAACCAGGCGGCCGCCGAGCACATGACTCACCAGGACGGCGATATCGCGATCTACCAGGAGGGCAAGCAGAACTGGGCCTATGGCGACCAGCGCGACGGCCTGGGCGGCACCATCGGCATCGACCAGTACGGCACCGGCAACTCGGTGGAGGTGTGGCAGGACAACCAGGCCGCCAGCCAGGCCAGCGTGTACCAGAATGGCCAGGCCAACGAAGGCTACATCGACCAGAGCTTCGGCCAGGGCAACAGCGCAGGCCTCAGCCAGACCGGTCGCGGCAATGCCAGCTGGTCGGACCAGTACGAGACCAGCCAGGCGGTGACCAGTATTTCCCAAGTAGGCAACAACAACCTGCATTTCACCTACCAGACCGGCGACAACCACAGCCTGACCATCAGCACGGCGGGCAATGCCAACAAGATCATGGCCAGCAACTGGAAGGGCGAAAAATCCGGTGGGCAGTTCGGCGTCGGCCAACAGGCGCAGATCAACCAGACCGGGAATGGCAACGGCGTCAACATCACCCAGGAAGGCAACGCCCAGGTCGCGCGGCTGGACCAGAACGGCAACCGCAACCAGATGGAAACCCGCCAGGCCGACAGCAACAATGAGCTGTACTTCGAGCAGAACGGCAGCGACAACCTGCTCATCGCCGACCAGCGCGGCACCGCCAACTACGCCGAAGGCCTGGCCGCCGGCAATGGCGGCAGCATCACCCTCGACCAGTCGGGCAGTGGCAACCAGAGCTACACCTACCAGCTGTACGGCAATGGCAACGAGGCCACCATCAAGCAGACCGACGTGGCCAACCTTGCCTACGTGACCCAGGGTGGCAACGGCAACCAGGCGTTCGTCGACCAGAGTGGCGCAAGCCAGACCGCCACCATTACCCAGTATGGCAATGCCAACTCGGCGACTGTGACCCAGCAGTGACGGGCTCCCCCCTTGGACCGCGGTGTTTGCTCTCCCTGGCGCCGCGGTTCCTTTTTCCCCGCTTTGCGTGACCATCCGTCGGTAACGGCACAAGGCCTGTCGAAACATTCGGTACCTGTTCGACCACCTGGTGAACCCCCAGCGTGGAGTCACGTCCATGAGCCATCCCATCCCCAAGCATGCCGTGGTCACGCGCAGCCAGTGGCTTGCCGCCCGCCAGCAGCTCTGGCTGCACGAGAAAGCCTTCACCCATCAACGCGATGAACTCGCCGCCGCCCGCCGCGCCCTGCCCTGGGTGCGGGTGGAACAGGACTATCGATTCCACGGCCCGCACGGCGAGCTGGGCCTGACCGAGCTGTTCGCCGGACGCAGCCAGTTGCTGGTCTATCACTTCATGTTCGCCGAAGGCTGGAACGAAGGCTGTCCGGGCTGTTCGTTCCTCGCCGACCACTTTGACGGCGCCAACCTGCACCTGGCCCACCATGACGTGTCCCTGGTGGCGGTGTCGCGGGCGCCCTATGCCGAGTTCCAGGCGTTCCGCCAGCGCATGGGCTGGCGCTTCCCGTGGTACTCCTCGCATGGCAGCCCCTTCAACCAGGACTTCGGGGTCAGTGTCGCCACCGACGGCAGCGCCCAGTACAACTACGAACCCTATACCGGCAACGAGGCGGAGCTGCCCGGGCTGAGCGCGTTCTACCGGGAGGCCGACGGCAACCTGTACCACACCTATTCCACCTATGCCCGGGGGCTGGACATCCTGGTCAACGCCTACAACTTCCTCGACCTGGCGCCCCTGGGGCGCAACGAGGAAGGGACGATGGACTGGGTGCGGCATCATGATCGCTATGAGGACGCGCAGGACAAACCCCACTGTTGTGGGGACTGAGAGAGTGCCATCGCGGGGCAAGTCGCGATGGCCGTATCAGATCGCCCGCAGCGCCAGCAACTCCGTCAGCACCTCGGCCAGCGCCTTGACCATCACGTCCGCCGTCGGCCGATGCACGATCACGATCTCGTAGCTGTCCACTTCAGGCAGCCCTTGCTCGGCACCCAATACCCGGTGCTCGGCCAGCGCCGCGCGTGGAGGAAGCAGGCTGATGCCCATGCCGTCGGCCACCGCTGCCTGGATCCCGCTGAGGCTGGAGCTGGTGAAGCTGATGCGCCAGCGCCGGCCCATGCCTTCGATCGCATTGATCATGTCGTCGCGGTACAGCCCGCGTGGCGGGAAGGTCACCAGCGGAATCGGATCGAGTTCGAAGGACGGTGTGCGTACGCTGTCGATCCACTGCAACCGCTCCGGCCAGCAGGCCACGCCCTCGCGACTGTTGCGCCGCTGCTTGAGCAGCACCAGGTCGAGCTCGCCGTTGTCGTAGGCCTGGCTGAGGTCGCGGCACAGGCCGCTGGTAACCTCCAGCTTGACCTGCGGATGGCGCCGGCTGAACGCGGACAGCGCGTTGGTGGTGCGTCCGCCGACGAAATCCTCCGGCACCCCCAGGCGCACGGTGACGCCGACCATGGCCCCGGCCAGGGCTTCGAGCATCTGGTCGTTCAAGGCCAGCATGTGCCGGGCATAGCCGAGCAAGGTCTGCCCGGCATCGGTGGGCAGCACGTCGCGGTTGCCGCGCACCAGCAGGCGATGACCGACCATGTCTTCGAGGCGGCGAACCTTCTGGCTGATGGTCGACTGGGTGGAGTGCAGCCGTGCGGCGGCGGTGGTGAAACTGCCGCAGTCGGCCACCACGACGATGGCGCGCAGCAGGTCGAGGTCGAACAGGGCCCTATTCGGTTTTACGCTGGAAGACATCTTGGTATTCAGCTTCTGAATGACAAACCTGACTTCTACCATGGGAACCGCTACCCGGCAACATGCGCAAATACACTGGGTTGCATCCAGATAATTCACTTCTGCTACAACGATCAGGGCCCTACATTGGAGCTTCGTCGCACAAGGAACCGATGCCCATGCGCCTGCCGTTCGCCGCCTTGCTGTTGAGCCTGAGCCTTGCCACCCATGCCGAGACCACGACCATGAACACCGCCTTGCTCGATGCCGCCCAACGGGGTGATGCGCCAGTCGTGCGCCAGTTGCTGGAGCAGGGCGCACCGCCGGACACCCGCGACGAGCAGGGCCAGACCGCGCTCTTGGTGGCGACCCACGCCAACCAGGTGGATGTGGCCAAGGTGCTGATCGAGGCCGGGGCCGACGTCAACGCCAAGGACAATATCAACGACAGCCCCTACCTGTATGCCGGCGCCCGCGGGCTGAACGACATCCTGCGCCTGACCCTGGCCCATGGCGCCGACCTGAGGAGTACCAACCGCTACGGCGGCACCGCGCTGATCCCGGCGGCCGAGCGCGGCCATGTCGAGACCGTGCAACTGCTGATCGATGCCGGCGTCGACGTGAACCACCTCAACCGCCTGCACTGGACCGCGCTGCTCGAGGCGGTGATCCTCGGCGATGGCGGCCCGCGGCATGTGGAGATCGTGCGCCGGCTGCTGGCGGCCGGGGCGGATCCACGGATCGCCGACAAGGATGGCGTGACCGCGCTGGAGCATGCCCGCCAGCGCGGATACCAGGAGATGGTGGCCCTGCTGCAAAGGTAGGGTCCGTTCAGGCAAGCGACCTGTTTGCGGGTTGCTGATGACCCGCAATCAACTGATGAAAATGATCTTCGACACCAACTCCGCGCTGTTCTTCGCCTGCAATTTTTTCATCAGCCGTGCCCGATGCACTTCCACTGTCCGATGCGAGATCCCCAACCGCCGCGCCACCTCCTTGCAGGTCAGCCCATTGACGATATGCAACGAAATCTCCCGCTCGCGTGGCGTCAGTTGCACCGTCGGCGCCGGCTGCCGGTCGAGCCGTTCGAAATGCCAGATCATCAGCTTGAACGGATCCTCCACCGTCAGCGTGAAGCCCTGGGCCCGAGCCCAGAACACCTCGCCATTGCGGTGCTGCATGAAGCGTTCGTCGGAGTAGAAGGCGCCCAGCCCGTTGCGCAGCCAGTGCTCGCTGCGCTCGCCGATGCTCTGGTAATCAGCGTGGGAAGGGTAGAGCAGCAAGGTCAGATGCCCGCGCAGTTCTTCACGGGTATAGCCGAACAGCCGGGAGAAGGCCTCGTTGCAGTCAAGCATGCGCCGGTGGCCGGTGATCAGTTGCGGCGCCGGTGAAACCTGGAACGCCAGGCGTTCGAGGTCCGGGGAGGCGTGGGTGGGTACGGTCATCAGGCTTCCTGCCTTGGTGCTTGTGGTGGTGTCCCGTACGGCTCACTACTTACTCGCGTACGTAGTTGCCCCAACTAGCGTGGGATTCGGGTACTGCCACATTGTATGCAATACCCGCTTCAAGGACAGAAGAAAACCACCATGCTCCACGATTCCATCTCCATCGTCGCCGCCGCGCACAGTCCCTTCGGCCGCCTGGATGGCCTGAACCTCGAGGACCTGATCGTCCAGGTCACCCGCGATGCCCTGCAGGACGCGGCCATCGACGCCGCCGAGATCGACGCGCTGTTCCTCGGCCACTTCAACTCAGGCCTGGTGGCCGACGGCTTCCCGGCCTCGCTGATGCTGCAGGCCGACCCGCAACTGCGCTTCAAGCCCGCCACCCGCTGCGAAAACGCCTGCGCCTCGGGCTCGGCGGCGATCCAGGCCGGGATCAACGCGATCCGCAGCGGCGCCGCCGAGCTGGTGCTGGTGGTCGGCGCGGAGAAGATGACCGGCAACAGCACGGTCGAGGTCACCCGGGCGCTGGCCGGCGCTGGCTACCAGAACGACCTGGCGGAAGCCGGGCTTAGCTTCGCCCAGCTGTTCGGCCAGGTAGCGCAGCAGTACACCGAGCGCTACCACAGCCCGTTGGCGTCGATGGCAGCCATCGCCGTGAAGAACCACGCCAACGCCATGGCCAACCCGCTGGCGCAGATGCACCGGGTGATGGACTTCGAGCACTGCAACCAGGTGTCGCCAAGCAACCCGCTGATCGCCGCGCCCCTGCGCCTGACCGACTGCTCGCTGATCAGCGATGGCGCGGCGGCGATCGTCCTGGCCTCGCCCGAGCGCGCCCGCTCGATGCGCCGCCAGGTGGCGATCCGCTCGATGGTCCAGGTCAACGACTTCCTGCCGCTGTCGCGTCGCGACATGCTGGCCTTCGAGGGGCCGCAACGGGCGATCCACGGGGCGTTGCGCGAGGCGGGGGTGACCCTGAACGACCTGAGCTTCGCCGAGGTGCACGACTGCTTCACCATCGCCGAACTGCTGATCTACGAGGCCATGGGCCTGGCGCCAAGGGGCGAGGGGCACCGGGCGCTGGACGATGGCATCGTGCGCCAGGGCGGACGGCTGCCGGTGAACCTGTCCGGCGGGCTCAAGGCCAAGGGCCATCCGGTGGGCGCCACCGGGGTGTCGATGCATGCCCTGGGCTTCGCCCAGTTGACCGGCAAGCCCATCGGCCTGGGCGTGCCCAACGCCGAGTTCGGCCTGCTGTTCAACATGGGCGGCATGGCGGTGGCCAACTATGCCAGCGTGTTGCAAGCGGTCAGGGTCTGAGGATGAACATCGCCCATTGGCTGCAGGATGCAGCCCAGCGCTGGCCCGAGCGTCCGGCGCTGTTCGACGGGGAGCGTCAGGTGGCCGATTACCGGATGTTCGCCGCCCAGGTGCGGGCACGGGCACTGGAACTGCGTGACGTGCATGGCATCGAACCGGGCGACCGGGTGGCGTTGCTGATGAAGAACAGCTGCGTCTACCTGGAACTGCTCTACGCCATCTGGTGGAGCGGGGCGGTGGCGGTGCCGATCAACAGCAAGCTGCACGCCCTGGAAGCGGCCTGGATTGCCGGCAATGCCGGGGCGCGCCTGATCTATACCGACGAGGGCGAGCTCTTCGACAGCGCGACCCTGCCAGTCGGCTGCCGTGAGCTGGCTGCGCCTGTCCTGGCCGCGCCCGGCGCGCTCGACAGCGATCAACTGGCGCAGCCGCACCCGCGTCAGGACAGCGACCTGGCCTGGCTGTTCTACACCTCCGGCACCACGGGGCGTTCCAAGGGCGTGATGCTGTCCCATGGCAACCTGGTCGCCATGTCGCTGTGCTACCCGCTGGACGTCGACCCGGTAACCGCCGTCGATGCCGTGGTCTACGCCGCGCCGATGTCCCATGGCGCCGGGCTGTACAACTTCGTCCACGTGCGCTGCGGCGCCCGGCACGTGGTGCCGCTGTCCCGGGGCTTCCAGGCCGCGGAGCTGTTCAGCCTGGCGCAGACTCTGGGACAGATCTGCCTGTTCGCCGCGCCGACCATGGTCAAGCGCATGGTCGAGCAGGCCCGCCAACAGGGTTATGACGGCGCGGGCATCAAGACCATCGTCTACGGCGGTGGCCCGATGTACCTGGCGGACCTCGGCGAAGCCCTGGACACCTTCGGCCCGCGCCTGGTGCAGATCTACGGCCAGGGCGAATGCCCGATGACCATCAGCGCGCTGTCGCGTGAGGTCATCGCTGACCGTGAACATGCCGACTGGTCAGCCATCGCCGCCTCGGTGGGGCGGGCCCAGGCCTGTGTCGAGGTGCGCGTGGTGGACGGCGCGGGCCAGCCGCTGGCGGCCGGCGAACCCGGCGAGATCAGCGTGCGCGGGCCGGTGGTGATGCAGGGTTACTGGAATGATCCGCAGGCCACCCGGGAGGCCCTGGTGGACGGCTGGCTGCGCACCGGCGACATCGGTTTTCTCGACGAGCGCGGTTACCTGACCCTGACCGACCGCAGCAAGGATGTAATCATCTCCGGCGGCAGCAACATCTACCCGCGCGAAGTCGAGGAGGTGCTGATCCAGCATCCCGAGGTGTTCGAGGCCTGCGTGGTGGGGGAGGCCGACGCCGAGTGGGGCGAGTCGGTGGTGGCCTTCGTCGTGCCGCGCACGCCCGGCAGCCTCGATGCCCAGGTGCTCAACCAATGGTTCCTGGCGCGCATGGCCTCGTTCAAGAAACCGAAGAAGTACCTGTTCTGCGCCGAGCTGCCGAAAAACAGCTACGGCAAGATTCTCAAGACCCAGCTGCGCCAGTGGCTGCAGGACGCCGACGGGGCGTTCGCCAGCCACTGACCCTAATGCCAGTCAGTTAGCGCTTCATCGCACTTATTGGGGCTGCTTTGCAGCCCTTCGCGGGTAAACCCGCTCCCACAGGATCGCGCAAACGCTGAATCGAGCGCTGTACCTGTGGGAGCGGGTTTACCCGCGAAGGGTCGCGCAGCGACCCCAATTGGCTTAACTGACTGGCATTAGCCACTGACCCGCATCTTTCATGGAAAGCACCACGACAGGAGTTCCCGACATGGGCATGTCACCCGGCAACACCCAGCGCCAGCGGCGCCGCGCCTTTATCGGCGCCACCACCGGCCACTTGATCGAGTGGTACGACTACGGCGTCTACGGCTTCCTGGCCTTGTACATCGGCAAGGCCTTCTTCGTTTCCGACGACCCCACCAGCAGCCTGCTGGCGAGCTTCGCGGCCTTCGCCCTGAGCTTCTTCATCCGCCCGCTGGGCGGCTTGTTCTTTGGCCCGCTGGCGGACAAGATCGGCCGTCGCCGCACGCTGATCACGGTGCTGGTGATGATGGCCGGCTCCACCTTCCTGCTCGGTCTGCTGCCGACCTACGCCAGCATCGGCATCGCCGCGCCGGTGATCCTGGTACTGATCCGCTGCGTGCAGGGCTTCTCTGCCGGCGGTGAGATCGGCACCATCACCAGCTTCATTTCCGAATACGCCGGCCCCGGTCGACGCGGCTTCGCCACCTGCTGGCTGATGGTCACCGCAGTGCTCGGCCTGCTGCTGGGCGGCGCCGTGGCCAATGGCATGACCTGGGCGCTGGGCGCCGAACTGATGCAGGACTGGGGCTGGCGCATCCCGTTCCTGATCGCAGGTCCCCTGGGCTTCATCTCGCTGTACATTCGCCTCAAGCTCGAGGACAGTCCCGAGTTCCTCGCCCTGGTGGAAGCCGGGCAGACCTCCAAGGCGCCGCTGCGCGAGGTATGGCAGTGGAAGCGCTCGATCGCCCTGGTGTTCTTCATCATCACCCTGCACAGCTCGATCTTCTACCTGGTGCTGACTTTCGCCTCGACCTACATGTCCAACACGCTGAAGTTCGACAGCGGCACCACCTTGCTCTACGTGTTCGTCGCCAGCCTGTCGGCGGCGCTGGTGATGCCATTGGGCGGCGCCTTCACCGACCGCTATGGGCGCAAGCCGTTCCTGATGGTGATCGGCACCCTGGCGACCCTGGCCATGTACTGGTTCTTCAAGACCGCGCCCGGCGCCACCCCGGCCACCCTGTTCTGGCCGCTGATGGCGGTGGCGATCCTGTTCGGGCTGTACGCTTCGTCGACCTACGCGTTGATGAGCGAACTGCTGCCGACGCGGATCCGCTCCACCGGCATCGCCATGGCCTACAACATCCCGGTGGCGGTGTTCGGCGGCAGTGCGCCGTTGATCTCTACCTGGCTGATCAAGGTGACCGGGGATATCACCGCGCCGTGGTACTTCTACGTGGGCACCGGTGTGGCGTCGCTGGTGGCGCTGGTGGTGCTGCGCAAGGAGGATTTCGTCGCCTGTGGCCACGATGCGCGGCAGTCTGTTGATCCGAGCCCTTTGAACCTGCGCTCGGTTTAAGGCGAAGGGACCTCTGTGGGAGCGGGTTCACCCGCGAAGCAGGCGGCGCGGTGGATGGCACCGGCTCTGCCGGTGTTCGCGGCGGTGCGGCGGTCCGATAAACCCGCTCCCACAGGTAGGGATTTCGAGCCTTGTATCCGGGGCAGGACAGCATTCTGTTACAGTCGCCGCCTCAATCTATCGGTCTGGGGATGCAGGCCGCACCCAACTGTGCGCGCCTGATGAGCCGGCTGTTCACTGTTCAGGCCAAGACGGCCTGAGACAAACATTTCCAATAGGTATACCGCCATGGCACAAGCCACCGACCAGGCCTTCTACGACCGCGCTGATGCGCATATCGAGCTGGCCAACCAGCAGATCGAGAAGCTCGAAGACCTCGGCAAGGTCAGCGCTTCGATGACCTTCGCCGCCAGTCGCTTCAACGCCTGGATGACGGCGCGCAGCTTCAAGTCAGCGCAGGAGATGGCCGCGGCGCGGGAGGAGTTGTTGAAGTACTTCTGCGAGCAGTACCGGATGATGCTCGAGGACAACCTCGACGAGCATATCCAGCACTTCGACCGCTATGTGCTGGGCCAGGACAGCTGAGGCCTACCCGGAAAATTCAGCCATCTTCACACGACCTTGACAATCGCTGGAAGGAACATTGACAGACCCTCGCTAGAGTGCGCGCCAGTTGAAATGCGCCGGGCAATCCCGGTGCGTTTCCCGCAGCGTCGAAAACTTTATCCAGCGAGTCATGATCATGTTCGAATCAACGTCCATCAGGAAGATACTGGGCACTTCGCTTGCCCTCAACGCGGCACTTGCCTGCAGCCAGGCCAATGCCCAGGAAAAGACTGCGCCGGACATCATCTGGGGCGACGAGACCCAGGTCACCGCAGGCTTCGCCCTGCATGCCGCGCCGCGCTACATGGGCGCGAAGGGCAGCCAGGGCCACCTGTTGCCATCGGTGACCCTCCAGCGCGGCATCTTCTTCGCCGACAGCCTCAAGGGCGTGGGCGTCCAGCATCAGTTCGACAGCGGCTTCAGCGCCAGTCTCTCGCTCGGCTACGATTTCGGCCGTGCCGACGGTGACAGCAAGTACCGCGCTGGCTCGGACGATTTGAAAGGCATGGGGGCGGTAGGGGGAGCGACGGTGGTCAACATCGACCTGGCCCAGCAGGTCCTGCCCTGGCTGGCGGTCACCGCCGGCGCCGAGTTGCGCACCGGTGGCTACAAGCGCGGCAACAGCTACCAGTTCGGCCTGCTGAACACGCTGCACCAGAGCGACGCCGACATGGTCACCCTGGGCCTCAATGCGCATGCGGGGCAGGCCAAGTACAACCAGACCTACTTCGGCGTCACTGCCCAGCAAAGCGACAACACCGATTTCGATCGATTCAAGGCGGACAAGGGCATCTATGCCTACTCGGGCGAGCTGTCGTGGATGCACCGGTTCGACCCGCACTGGTCGACCATCGCCAGCGTGAACGTGATGCACTACACCGACCAGGTCCGCCACAGCCCGATCATTCGCCGGGATACGCCGGTCACCTCGACCGTCGGGGTGCAGTACGCATTCTGATTCAGGCTTGCGGGAGGAACGCCTCCTCGATGAAGGCTTCGAGCGCCTGTGCCTCGATGATCTCGATCGAGAAATGCCCAAAACGCTTCGGCAGCCAGATGATGCGGGCACCGGCAGGCGACTGCAGGTGCTCGCGCGCCAGCGGCTTGCCGTTCTCGTCCTCGGGCTGGATGCCGTTGGCCGTCAATTGGTCATAGGCCTGTTTGATGTCCGGCGTGGAGTAGCAATGGCGGTAGATCATCCCTTCGCCATGGCTGTCGAGCAGGTCCTTGAGGTTGCCCGCCAGCGGCTGCACCAGCATGAAACGCTCCTGGCCGATCCGGGCGATGGCGTAGTGCACATGCAGGCCGCCGCGCTCCCAGACGAGCGTGCGCGAGATCTCGGCGCCCAGCACCTGGGCGTAGTAGGTACAAGCGGCCTGCAGATCGGCGACCAGCACATCCACGTGGCTGAATTTCAGGTCCATCGCATCGCTCGCTCTATCGGCAGGTGTTGTCATTATCAGGCTCAGGGCTGTGCGGGGGAGGTGCTGTCTGCCGTGGCCTGCTCGGCGCCCAGGCTGGCTTCGGCCGCCAGTTTCAGCCGGTCGGCCTTGGAGATGTAGGTGTTGCGGTTTTTCGGCGCCAGTTTGGCGCTGGCCTTCTTGGCGTGGGCTTTCAACAGCTGGTTGATCTTTTTACGACGGTTCATGTTTTTTCGCTTCATTGGCGCCTGGTGGTACGGCAGGGACGAACGATACAACAAAGCGCCACTGACGAATCGTCATATTCGCGCTACACCATCACCTGACGGGTTTGTACGAGCGACAGGCACGGAGCCTGTCGAACCCGACAAGGAGGTCATCATGCAAGGATCACCACGGCATTGCGCTTGGGTCAGAACGCTGCTCTGGGGCTGGCTGGCCGCCGCCTCACCGATCTTCGCCGAGGAAATCTGCGCGTTGCCCGACGCCGTCGAGCCCGCGCCGGTGCGCCCGGTGGACTACGTCAACAAGGACCTGCCCACCGACTACCTGGCGCTGGTGCTGTCCTGGTCGCCGGAACACTGCGAGAGCCAGCGCAACAAGCCCAAGGCGCAACGGGACAAGCATGCCTTCCAGTGCTTCTCGGGCAATCGTTTCGAATGGGTGGTGCATGGCCTGTGGCCGCAGAACCGTTATGCCAAGTCCAACCAGGACCATCCTCGCAACTGCCAGAGCGTCGGCTCGCTGCCGGCGCCACTGGTCAGGCAGCACCTGTGCATGATGCCGGGGCCGGACCTGATGCAGAACGAATGGCAGGCCCACGGCACCTGTGGCTGGTCGTCCGCCAACCGCTACTTCGCCGATATCCAGCGGGTGTACGACACGCTGCGCCGTCCCGACACGCAAGCCATGCTCGGCAGCAACCCTGGCCCCAATCAACTGGTTAACGCCAAGGTCAGCGACATCAAGCAGGCCTTCCTGGCCCGCAACCCTGCATTGCCGGCACAGAGCCTGCGGGTCTCGGTGGGTTCGGGCAACCGTCTGAAGGAGCTTTGGGTGTGCCTGGACAAGCAGCTCGCTGCGATCCCGTGCCCGAGCGGCGGGACCCCCGACAATCAGCAGATCAAGGTCAGGACGCCGTTCCAGTAACCGGCCTGCAAGGAGTGCACCCATGCGAGCATCCGCCACTGGCGACTATCTGCGGGTACGGGCCATCGCCGGCACCCATGTCGTGTTCCTGGCCTGGGACTTCGTCACGCCGCCGAGCCTCGAGACCCTGGTCGGCGAGCAGAACCTGCTGGGCTTTGCCGTACACCGTCGGTACTTCGACGCGGCCGGCAAGCTGCGGACCCAATACTATCTGCGCGGCCTCAAGCGCTTCGCCGACAAGGACAAGGGGCTGCCACCGGGCACGCTGGTGCCGACCAGCGAGCATCCGATCCAGAGTTTCCTGTGGGCCGACTACACCGTCGCGCCCGAAGGGGAGTACGCCTACACGGTGCAGCCGGTGTTCGGCGAGCCCAGGAACCTGCGCATCGACGACGCCCGAGGCGTCGCGGTGCGCGTGCGCTGTGAGCCCACGCTTGCGCCGGGCGGCGAGGGCCTGAGGCACGATATCCATTTCAACCGCGGCGTGATCGGCTCCCAGGCTTATGCCAGGGAATTCGATAACGTCGCTCCCGATCCCGATGCGCCGGCCTCCAAACCGATGAAATGGCTTTCGCGGGGCCTGTACGAGGCCCTGCTCGACTTCATCGGGCGCGGCGGCGCGAAAGGCATGGGCCTGCGCGCGGCATTCTACGAGTTCCAGTACCTGCCGGTCGCCCAGGCCCTGCGCGAGGCCGCCCGTGAAGGCGACGTGCAGGTCGTCTTCGATGCCCAGAGCAAGTACAAGGCGAACAACCTGGCCACCATCGAGCAGGCCGGCCTGCAGGCCTGGGTGCATCCGCGCACGGTCAGCGAAGGCATCCGCCACAACAAGTTCATCGTGCTGCTCAAGGATGGCCAGCCGGTCAGCGTCTGGACCGGCTCGACCAATATCTCGGCTGGCGGGATCTTCGGCCACTCCAATGTCGGCCATGTTGTCCACGACCCCATCATCGCCCGGCAATACCTGGACTACTGGACGCGGCTGCAACAGAACATGACCCCAGCCAGGCTGCGTGCGCCCAATACCCAGGCTACCCCGCTGCCCGCCTTGCCGTTGCAGCCGGGCACCTACCCGCTGTTCAGTCCCCGCGAGCGCAAGGAAACGCCCCAGGCGCAGAAGACCTTGCAGTGGTACGCGGACCTGGCCGGCGCAGCCCGTCAGCTGGTGTGTTTTACCGCCGCGTTCGAGATCGCTCGGGAGTTCCAGGAGGTGCTCCAGGCGCAGAACGACGTGCTGCGCTACGTGATCAAGGACGACCCGCTCAGGAAGACCGAGAACATCGGCACCGACGGTGACGTGATCTTTGCCGCCGGCAGCTTCCTGGGGGAGGACAACCCGCTGACCAACGCGCTCAAGGAGCGTGACAACCCGCTGAACAGCAACGACTACGTGCAT
The DNA here is from genome assembly GCF_016861355.2 of Pseudomonas sp. RtIB026. Lineage (NCBI taxonomy): Bacteria > Pseudomonadati > Pseudomonadota > Gammaproteobacteria > Pseudomonadales > Pseudomonadaceae > Pseudomonas > Pseudomonas sp. RtIB026. The sequence continues at coordinate 3,111,548 of NZ_AP023348.2, forward strand.
ACCAAGTACCTGCTGGTCGACCCCCTGGGCGAGCAGCCCACGGTGGTGACCGGGTCGGCGAACTTCAGCGCCGCCTCCCAGGAGAAGAACGACGAGAACATGCTGGTGATCCACGGCGATACCCGGGTGGCGGACATCTACTTCGGCGAGTTCATGCGCCTGTTCGATCACCACTATGCGCGCTACCTGGCGGCGAAGTACCAGGCCCGGCCCGGGAGCACCGGCAACTACCTCAAGCCGCAGGCCGGGCAATGGCTGCCCGCGCACCTGGATCCGGCGAACTACCGGTCGAAGCGGCGGCGCTATCTGGTCGGCTGACAGCCCCACAGGCCATGCGCTATCCCTTGTAGGAGCGGCCTTGTGCCGCGAAAGGGCTGCGAAGCAGCCCCGGCAATTTCGAGGGTGACTCAGAACCTGGGGCCGCTGCGCGCCCCTTTCGCGGCACAAGGCCGCTCCTACAGGGCCATGCGCCGCCTGGGCATGTAGGTGATTTGCTCCATGATGGGTAGGAGAAGCATAGCGATACTGTATGAATATCCAGTATTCATTGGGGTTTCTCCAAACGACCGGCGTCAGTGCGCAAAATCGCCCCGTGGACAATAAATCCAGCTCCGTTAATTTGAAGACCTCTTCCTAGGAAAGGGAGAGTTCTCAAACCTTATGGAGCTATGAACATGAACCAACCACAAAACCAGAACCCGCTTCGCCACGGTCGCGTCACTTCTCCGGCCTCCCGCGGCGCCGTCGCCATCGACCTGGGCGTGCTCAGCGGCTGGCAGGTCGACGAAATGGAAGGCGGCAAGAACTTCCCGGCCCTGGCGGCCGGCCCGTTCCCCGCACCGTTCCAGTCGGACAACCCAAGCGTCGCCCCGCCCGCCGACGGCTACATCCTCAGCGGTGGCAAGACCGACGCCCGCGACTGCGTCAACTTCACCGACGAGGAAATGAGCAAGAAGCTCAACCGCGCCTTCACCTGGCCGCTGGTGAACGTCGACCCCGGACAGCTGTTCAAGGTGACCTGGCGCTACACCGCGCCGCACACCACCCGCGGCTACCGCTGGCTGATCACCAAGGACGGCTGGGATCCGAAACAGCGCATCAGCCGTGCGCAGCTGGAGGACAAGCCGTTCGCCGAGGACTTCTACCCGCAGGTGCCGTACTACAGCCATGCCGGCGAGCTGAAGGCCAAGGTCGACCACGAAGTGAAGCTGCCGGCCAACAAGAAGGGCCGTCATGTGATCGTCCTGATGTGGATCGTCGCCAACACCGGCAACGCCTTCTATCAGGCCTTCGACGTCGACTTCAAGTAAGTCCGCGGATCTTCCACACGTTCTAAAGGATTGGAACATGTCAAAGATTGATTTTACCCAACTGAAGGCCGCGCGCGACGACGCCGCCTCGCGCATGCCCAGCCTCGAGGGCAAGAAGATCCTCATGGGCTACTGGCACAACTGGCCGGCGGGCCCTGCGGACGGCTACCAGCGCGGGCAGTTCGCCAACATGAGCCTGGAGGAGGTGCCGCGCGACTACAACGTGGTGGCCGTGGCATTCATGAAGGGCAGCGGCATTCCGACCTTCAAGCCGTACAACCTGTCCGATGCCGAGTTCCGCCGCCAGGTCGGCGTGCTCAACAGCCAGGGCAGGGCGGTGCTGATGTCGCTGGGCGGTGCCGATGCGCATATCGCGCTGAACCCGGGCCACGAACAGCCGCTGGCCAATGAAATCATCCGCCTGGTGGAAACCTACGGTTTCGACGGGCTGGACATCGATCTTGAACAGAGCGCGATCGACTTCGCCGCCAACAAGACCGTCCTGCCCGCCGCGCTGAAGCTGGTGAAGGATCACTATGCCGCCGAGGGCAAGCATTTCATCATCAGCATGGCACCGGAGTTCCCCTACCTGACCAGCGCCGGGCGCTACGTCGACTACCTCAAGGCACTGGAGGGCTACTACGACTTCATCGCCCCGCAGTTCTACAACCAGGGTGGCGACGGGTTGTGGGTGCAGGAGGCCAACAACGGCAGGGGCGCCTGGATCGCCCAGAACAACGATGCGCTCAAAGAGGACTTCCTCTTCTACCTGACCGAAAGCCTGGTCAGCGGCACCCGCGGCTTCACCCGGATTCCGGCCGACAAGTTCGTCATCGGCCTGCCGGCCAACGTCGATGCCGCCGCCACCGGCTATGTGGTCAACCCGACGGCGGTGACCAACGCGTTCAAGCGCCTGTACGCCAAGGGCGTGTCGATCAAGGGCCTGATGACCTGGTCGGTCAACTGGGATAATGGGGTCAACAAGGACCACGTGCCCTACAACCAGGAGTTCAGCCGACGCTACGGGCCGCTGATCAACGGCACCAAGGCGCCCGCACGCACCCGCAAGGCGCCGACCGCCTGATCGAACCCGCATCGGGCAGACGTGCCTGATGCCCGGCAGTCGAGGCCTGCCGGCGTGATCGATCAATGAAAATCCGATGCCGCAAGGCATCGGATTTTTTGTCGTCTGCAGACTAGGCTCGCTCTGCGAGCCATATGTCCGAAAATGGCGAGCCTCCAGCGAATCCAGGGCATAGGATGTCGCTCATGACCAACCTCATCGATTCCCCCGAAAGCGATGCCTGCTACCTGGCTCTCAAGGCGCACGATGCGCGCTTCGATGGCGCCTTCTTCGCCGCGGTCACCAGCACCGGCATCTATTGCCGGCCGGTGTGTCGGGTCAAGACGCCACGGCGCGACAACCTGCGGTTCTACCGGCATGCCGCCCAGGCCGAGGCGGCGGGTTTCAGGCCGTGCCTACGCTGCCGCCCTGAGCTGGCCCCGCGGGCGGTGGCGTGGAGTACCGAGGATGCCTCGCGCATCCTGGCCGTGCAGGCGGCGCGCATGATGGACGAGCCGCAGAGCGTGCGTACGATGGTCGACATCGCCCGGCACCTGGGGGTGAGCGACCGCCATCTGCGACGCATCTTCGAGGCGCATTTCGGGGTTTCGCCGCTGCAGTACCTGCAGACACGTCGGCTGCTGGCGGCCAAGCAACTGATCGCCGACACGCAGCTGCCGATGACCCAGGTGGCGTTGGCCAGTGGATTTGGCAGTGTGCGGCGCTTCAACGATGCGTTCTCCCAGCACTATGGCCTGAATCCCAGTACGTTGCGTCGCGCCCGCTCGACCGCGAATGGGCAAGGGGTGAGCATTCGCCTGGGCTGGCGCCCGCCCTATGACGTGGAGTCGATACTGGGCTTCCTGCGCCTGCGCGCCATCCCGGGCCTGGAATGGGTGGAGGGCCGGCAGTACATGCGCACCCTGCGCCTTGTGCAGGGCCAGCAGGCGTGCAGCGGCTGGCTGAGTGTGAGCCTTGACGACCAGCGTGCCCAGGCGCAGGTGACCATCAGTGACAGCCTGGCAGGCGTTTTGCCCACGCTGATCAACCGTGTGCGGGCCGCGTTCGACCTGGATGCCGACCCGGTGGCGATCCACAGTGTGTTGCAGGCGACGTTCCCGGCGAGCGAAGGCATGCGTGTGCCCGGCACGCTGGACGGTTTCGAGCTGGCGGTGCGTGCCGTGCTTGGCCAACAGATCACCGTGGCCGCCGCGCGCACGCTGGGCGCGCGCCTGGTCGGCGCCTTTGGTGAGTCTATCCAGACGCCCGTTGCAGCGCTGGACCGTCTGTTTCCCACACCGACCAGCCTGGCGGCGGCCAGTGGTGACGCCCTTGGCCGACTGGGCATCACGCGCCAGCGCCAGGCCGCCCTCAAGGGCTTGGCCGAGGCCGTGGGGGAGGGGCGCCTGCTGCTGAGCCCCGGTGTCGATGTCGCGGCCACTTGCGCCCAGTTGCGGGACTTGCCCGGCATCGGCGACTGGACGGCCCAGTACATCGCCTTGCGCGCGTTGCGCTGGCCCGATGCGTTTCCGGCGGGTGACGTGGCACTGCAGAAGGCGCTGGGGGTGAACAGCGCCAAGGCCGCGACACAGGCTGCGCAGGGTTGGCGGCCCTGGCGTGGCTATGCCGTGCTGCGTGCCTGGCAGGGGCTGGCAGATCCGGCGCGTCCGTGAGCGTCTTGGCAAACGCTGTGCGGCGGGCTCAGGGATCCTGCGGATCATGCCCCAGCGATTGCAGGAACAACGAGAACAACTCCGGTTGCGACGAGATATCCAGCTTGGCATAGAGATGCCGACGATGGACCTTGATGGTTTCCGGGGAAATGGCCAGGCGCTCGGCCATGGCCTTGGATGAATAGCCGCGCAGGATCAGCCGGGCGATCTCCAGCTCGCGCTCGGACAACACCTTGGCGCCGAACAGGCTCATGGCGTCGCGCACCTGATGGGCCATGCCTGCCACGGGCGTCGGGCGCAGGCTCTGCTGCAGCCAGTGCTGGGCCATCAGCGCAACCACCCACGGGCAGACCACCGCCAGCAATCCATGGCTGGCGCTGTCGAACCGCTCGCGGCGTCCCAGCGACAGCGACAGGGCGCCACTGTCCCCCAACTGCACGATGAACTGCACCTCGTCTTCCAGCACATGGTCGTGGAAGTACTTGAGGTAGTACTCGCTCTGGCGGAACTGGTCCGGTGCCACTTCCTCGAGCCTGTGCAGACCGTCGCCGATGCGCTCCTGGCAGGCCTGGTAGAACGGGTCGAGCTGGTACAGGCCGCTCAGGTACAGGGCCATGGCCTCGGGGTTGCCTTCACCCCGGGCATCGAAGATCTCCAGCGCCCGGGGCAGGCCGGCGCGGGGGTAGAACATCGCCAGGGCGTTGTCGAACACCAGCCACTGCTGCAACAGCAGGATCAACTGGCGCCAGAAACGCGGCTGGCCGATCTGTTCGACGGTGCGGGCCAGGCCTGCGTGGGTGCTGGCTTCGGTGAACAGGTTGTGCATGAGACCCCATTGCTGGCGACTGTTACTAGTCAGTTGGCTGGAATGAGGGGGGCGTGGGAGCGGGCTTGCCCCGCGATATTGCAGGGTTGCCTGACGCTACGCCATCGCGGGGCCAGCCCGCTCCCACAAAATTCAACCTGCGATTGCGCAGTCTTGTGAGGTTTCCTGCTCCCCGTCAAGAGGCGTACCCCCTTTAGGTAATTGGCCCAGTCGCTGCGCCAGCCTACAGTCCAGCCCAGGTCCAGCGGCCGCGTGACCGGTTTTCCCCTCACAACCAATAACAACCAGAGGAAAAACGCCATGAGCTCCAGCACAGCGCCCACGGGCGCACTCCAGCAACGGCTGGGGGTGTTCGACGTGGTCGCCATCACCGTGTCGGCGGTGACCCCGGCCAGTTCCGTGTTCGTCATCGCCCCGTTCGCCATCCAGCAGGCCGGCAGCGGCGCCTTTCTCTCGTTCATCATGGCGGCGGTCCTGGCGCTGATGTTCGCCTGGTGCTACGCCGAGCTGGGGCGTGCCCACAGCTCCGCCGGCGGCGAATATGTGTACGCCAAGCGGGTGTTCGGCGGGCTGGCCGGCTACGCCACCTTCCTCACCGTGCTGGCTTCGATGCTGTTCATCCCGCCGGTGCTCGCCGCTGGTGCCGCCACCTACCTGAACAACGCCCTGGGCACCAGGTTCGACACCCAGGCGGTGGCCCTGGTGATCGTGGTGTCGAGCTATGCGCTGGGCATTCTCAATATTCGCCTGAACGCCTGGATCACCGGGTTGTTCCTGTTCTGCGAGATCGCCGCGCTGCTCGTGATCGTGACCCTGGGTTTCGGCAACGCCGGCCAGCCGGTGGCGAGCCTGCTGCAACCGCAGATGCTCGAGCAGGGCAGCCTGGTCGTCGCGCCCTGGGCGCTGGTGCTGGGCGCGGTGGGCATGGCCCTGTTCGCCTTCAACGGCTACGGTGGCGCGGTGCTGCTGGCCGAGGACATGAAGGACCGTGGTCGCACCGTGCACCGGGCCGTGCTGTGGTCGCTGGCGGTGGTAGTGGCGATCGAGGTGATACCACTGGCGGCGCTGCTGATCGGCGCACCGTCGTTGCAGGCGATGCTGGCCAGCGGCGACCCGATCGGCTACCTGCTCACCGCCCACGGCAACCAGACCCTGGCGCGGCTGGTCAGCGCCGGGATCTTCCTCTCGGTGTTCAACGCCATTGTCGCCATTGTCATTCAGGTCGGCCGGGTGGTGTACAGCAGCGGCCGCGATGCGATCTGGACGCCAACCCTCAACCGCGCCTTCACGCTGATCCACCCGCGCTGGGAATCGCCGTGGCTGGCGACCCTGTTCCTGGCCGTGCCGTCGGCGTTGCTGAGCCTGTCCGGCAGCCTGGAACAACTGACTTCGTTCACCGTGCTGCTGTTGTTGCTGATCTACCTGGTGGTGGCGGCCTGCGCACTGTGCAGCCGGGTGCTGCGCCGCGACCGTGAGCACCCGTACCGCATGCCGCTGTGGCCGTTGCCGGCGTTGCTGGCGGTCAGCGGCGCCGGTTGGCTGCTGGTGACCTTGCTGCGCGAGGCATCGCTGCGCGACCTGTTGATCATTCTCGGGCTGCTGGCCGTGTCGATGGTGTTGTACAGCACCCACGGCCGCCTCAGCCCGACTTTCCAGAAATTGTGAGCATCCAAGGAGTACACATGCGTGCGCGTCAACTGGGCATCACCCTCGGCCACGGCACCCCGGGCCCGTTCAATGCCATCACCGACGTTCCAGGGGTACGGGTCGGCCACAGCACCCTGATCGACGAGCAACGCCCGGCGCCGATCCGCACCGGGGTGACCCTGATCGAGCCGCGCGCGGGCGCGGCCCGTCAGCAGCCGTGCTTCGCCGGCTGCCACGTGCTCAACGGCAACGGCGACGCCACGGGGCTGGAGTGGATTCGCGAGGCCGGGCTGCTGACCACGCCGATCGCCATCACCAACACCCACAGCGTCGGCGTGGTGCGCGACGCGCTGATCGCCGCCGAGCGCGAGCGTCTGCCGGACGACGCGGTGTACTGGTGCATGCCGGTGGTGATGGAAACCTACGATGGCCTGCTCAATGACATCTGGGGCCAGCACGTGACGCCGGCGCAGGTGCGCCAGGCGCAGCAGGCCGCGGAGTCAGGCCCGGTGCAGGAAGGCCCGGTGGGCGGTGGCACGGGGATGATCTGCCACGAGTTCAAGGGCGGCATCGGCACTGCCTCGCGGCGCCTGGAGGACGGGCAGGGGGGCTGGACGGTCGGCGTCCTGGTCCAGGCCAACCATGGCCAGCGACGCGAGCTGCGGGTCGACGGCTATCCGGTCGGGCGCCAGCTGGGTCACCTGCCGTCGCCCTTCGCCGAGGCCGAGGCGGGCACGCCGGGGATGGGCTCGATCGTGGTGGTGATCGCCACCGACGCGCCGTTGCTGCCACACCAGTGTCAGCGCCTGGCGCAGCGGGCGTCGATCGGCATCGCCCGCACCGGCGGCGGCACCGAGGACTCCAGTGGGGATATCTTCCTGGCGTTTTCCACCGGCAACCAGGGATTGCCGCCCGCTGACTACGGGCGCAAGGGGCTGGCCCAGTGCACGGGCGTGCAAATGCTCAACAACGACCATATCTCGGGGTTGTTCATGGCGGCGGCGGAGGCGGTGGAGGAGGCGATCGTCAATGCCTTGCTGGCGGGGCGGACGATGCAGGGCAAGGGTGGGTTGGTGGTGCCGGCGCTGGAGGGGGATACGCTGCTGACGGCGTTGCACGAGGCGGGGTGGAAGCCTCGTAACTAGCAGTACCGTTTCCCCCCTGTAGGAGCGGCCTTGTGCCGCGAAAGGGCCGCGTAGCGGCCCCGGCAATTCATGCGTCGACGCTGAGATTCCGGGGCTGCTGCGCAGCCCTTTCGCGGCACAAGGCCGCTCCTACATAGGGCGTTAACGTTACGAGCGGGCACCTGCCAAGGCAGCACTACCACCCCGCGAAACCCGCAACGCCACCAGGCTGCCGACCACGATCAACCCCGCCAGCGCATACAGCGCCGCATCGGTCGACCCGGTCTGGTCCTTGATGAATCCCACCAGGTAAGGGCTGAGGAACCCCGCCATCTGCCCCACCGAGTTGATGATCGCCAGGCCCGCTACGGCGGTACCGGCGGTCAGCAGCGCGGTCGGCATCGGCCAGAACATCGGCAGGCCGGTCAGCGCGCCCATGGTGGCGATGGACAGGCCGAGGATGGCGATGGGCGGGTTGCCGGCGAAGTTCACCGCGATCAGCAGGCCCAGGGCGCCCATCAGCATCGGCACCACAAGGTGCCAGCGGCGCTCGTTGCGCAGGTCCGCCGAACGGCCGACCAGGATCATGAACACACCCGCCAACAGGTACGGGATGGCGCTCAGCCAGCCGATCAGCAGCGGGTTGTCGAAGCCCATGTTCTTGATGATCGACGGCAGCCAGAAGTTGATGGCGTAGACGCCGCTCTGGATGCAGAAGTAGACGAAACCGAAGGTCCAGATCAGCGGGTTGGTCAGCACCGACAGCACGCTGTCACCGCGGGTGGCCGGCTTGCTGGCGGCGTCGGCCTTGAGGTCCGCCTCGATCAGCTGGCACTCGGCCGGGCTCAGCCACTTGGCAGTCTGGTAGCCGTCGCTGAGCAGCACGATGGCCAGCGCGCCGAGCACCACGGTGGGCAGCCCCTGGATCAGGAACATCCACTGCCAGCCGGCCAGGCCATGCTGGCCGGCGGCGAAGTGCTCGAGGATCCAGCCGGAGAAGGGTCCGCCGAGCAGGCCGGACACCGGGATCGCCGACATGAACAGGGCCATGATGCGGCCGCGGCGGTCCGCCGGGAACCAGCGCGAGAGGTACAGCACCACGCCGGGGAAGAAGCCCGCTTCGGCGGCGCCGGTGAGCAGGCGCAGGGCATAGAACTCGGTGGGGGTGGTGACGAACAGCAGGCAGGTGGACAGGCTGCCCCAGGCGATCATCATCAGCGCGATCCAGCGCCGCGGGCCGAAGCGGTTGAGCGCCAGGTTGCTGGGCAGGCCGCAGAGCACGTAGCCGATGAAGAAGATGCCGGCGCCGAGGCCGTACACGGTTTCGCTGAATTTCAGCGCGTCGAGCATCTGCAGCTTGGCGAAGCCGACGTTGACGCGGTCCAGGTAGTTGAACAGGTAGCAGATGAAAATGAACGGGATCAGCCGCAGGGTAATGCGCCGGTACAGCGCGTTGCGGGTGATCTCGATGCCTTGGTCAGGGGCGGGGCTGTGTGCCATGATCGGGTTCTCTGTTGTTATGGTTGTCACCGCGTCGCCTGTGCCGGCGCTCGCCTTGAGCAGTCTCGGGGAGTGTAGCGCGGCTGTCTTTGTGCTTTTGCACAGTGTCAGGTGCAGGCTGCTGTGCCGTCGACCAATGCCGAAGGACCCTTACATGTTCGAGCTGGACCACGACCTGGCCCAGGACATCGTCAACCGGGCGATGGCCATCCTGCCGTGCAACGTCAATGTGATGGACAGCCAGGGCCTGATCCTCGGCAGTGGCGAGCCCGAGCGCATCAATACCCGTCACGAAGGCGCGCAACTGGTGCTGGCCAACGGCCGCATCGTCGAGCTGGATACGGAAGCGGCCAAGTGCCTCAAGGGCGTGCAGCCCGGCGTCAACCTGCCGCTGATGCTCGATGGCCGGCTGATCGGCGTGCTGGGGCTGACCGGTGATCCGCAGCAACTGCGCACCTACGGCGAGCTGGTGCGCATGACCGCCGAGATGTTGCTGGCCCAGCGTCACCTGCAGGTGGAGCAGCAATGGCGCCGCCAGCGCTGCGACGACCTGCTGGCGCTGCTGCTGGGCGGCAGCGGTGAGTCACCGCGCCTGGTCGACGAGGCCCAGCAACTGGGGCTCAAGCCCAACCTGCCACGGATTCCCTGCCTGTTCGAGCTGCGCGCCGGGCCGCCTGCCGAGGCCCTGTCAGCCTGGCTGATGAGTCGCTACCCGGACAGTTGGTGCGTCAGTCCCGCACGCCAGTCGCTGCTATGGTGCCGCCCGGCGGGCGTGGTGCTGGACGAGCCGCGCCTGTTCGAGCGCCTGCAGCGCCATGGTTGGGACGTCGAACGCCTGGCCCTGGGCAGCCCGGCGCAGAGCCTGGAGCAGTTGCGCCGTGGTTATCGGCGGGTTCGCGACCTGCAGGCCTACGGCCGTGAAGTGCTGCCTGACGAGCGTCTGCTGAGCCTGGAGCGCTACCGCTTGCCGGCTTTGCTCTGGCGGCATCGCAACGACGATGCCCTGGATGAGCTGCTCGAACCGTTGCAGCGCATCCGCGCCAAGGACGCCAGTGGCCAGTTGCTGCTCACCCTGCGTGCCTGGTGCGCCCATGACGGGCAGAGCCAGGCCTGCGCCGAGGCCCTGGGAATCCATCGCAACAGCCTGCGCTATCGGCTGGAGCGGATGGCCGAGGTGGGGGAGGTGGACCCGTTGCGGATGGAGGGGATGCTGAGCCTGTATTTGGGGTTGCAGTTGTTGCCGGCAAAGGGGCTGTAGAGGCATCCGCCCAATCAACGCCCCTGGGTTTTGTGCATCCGACCGAGGCTGGCGTGGCGTACACCTGTCAGCATGCGCGACAACAGGACAGGAGAATCCCCATGAAGATCGTCATCGCCCCCGACTCGTTCAAGGACAGCCTCGATGCTGCCGGTGTCGCCCGCGCCATCGCCGCCGGCCTGGCCGAAGTCTGGCCGGCGTCCGAGCGCATCGAATGCCCGATGGCCGATGGCGGCGAAGGCACCATGGAGGCGATCGTCGCCGCCAGCCATGGCGAACTGCGTCGCCAGGTGGTACGCGGCCCGTTGGGCGAGACGGTCGAGGCGGGCTGGGGCTGGCTGGCCGAGAGCCGCACGGCGGTGATCGAGATGGCCCAGGCCAGTGGCATCCAGCTGGTGCCCAACGGCCAGCGCGACGCTTGTCGCAGCAGCACCTGGGGCACCGGCGAACTGGTGGCGGCGGCGTTGGCGGCCGGTGCCTCGCGCATCGTCCTGGCCATCGGCGGCAGTGCCACCAATGATGGCGGTAGCGGCATGTTGCGGGCGTTGGGCCTGCGCTTGCTGGATGCCCAGGGCGAGCCGTTGGCCGAGGGCGGACTGGCCCTGGCGCAATTGGCGCGCATCGACGCCAGCGACCTGGACCCGCGCCTGGCGCAGGTCCAGGTGGAGGTTGCCGCCGATGTCGACAACCCGTTGTGCGGGGACAACGGTGCTTCGGCGATCTTCGGCCCGCAGAAGGGCGCCAGCCCCGAGCAGGTGCAGGCCCTGGACCAGGCCTTGGCACATTTCGCCGACCATTGCGCAGGCCTGCTGGGCACGGATGTGCGTGACCAGCCGGGCAGCGGCGCGGCCGGGGGCATGGGGTTTGCCGCCAAGGCGTTCATGGGCGCGCAGTTCCGCCCGGGCGTCGAGGTGGTCGCCGAGCTGGCCGGGCTCGATGGCCTGGTGCAGGGCGCGGACCTGGTGATCACCGGCGAAGGACGCTTCGATGCCCAGACCCTGCGCGGCAAGACGCCGCTTGGGGTGGCGCGTGTGGCCAGGCGTCATGGTGTACCGGTGGTGGTTTTGGCGGGGACCCTGGGTGCCGGTTACGAGCAGTTGTACGCACAGGGCATCGACGCCGCCTTTGCCTTGGCCAGCGGACCGATGACCTTGGAGCAGGCCTGTGCCCAAGCCGAGACGCTGCTGCAGGCGCGGGCCGGGGATGTGGCGCGGTTGTGGCAGGTGGCGCGCCAGCGCTGATCAGAACACCGTCCGGGTCGGGGCGGTGTTCTCAAGTGTGTAGATGACCTGTGGGAGTGGCCCCCCACAGGCACGTTGACGATGTCAGCCCTGATACAAGGCGTCGAGCAGCGCCTTCAGCTGGTCGCGGCCCTGGGCATCCAGCCCGAACACCGGCCGGCGCGGCTCGCCCACCGGCAACCCGGTCATCTCCAGGCCAGCCTTGATGGTCGCCGGCAAACCTCCCTTGAGAATGAAGTCAAGCAACGGCAGTTGGCGGTAGAACAGCGCCTTGGCCTGTTCCAGCTCACCGTTCTGCACCGCCTGGTACAACCGCAGGTTCAGTTCGGGAATCAGGTTGGCCGCCGCCGTGCACCAGCCCGTGGCGCCCGCCACGAAGGCTTCCAGCGCCAGCGGGTTGCAACCGTTGTAGAACGGCACCTGGCCTTCACCGAGCAGTTGCAGCTTGTGCATGCGCTGGATGTCGCCGGTGCTCTCCTTGACCATGGTCACGTTGTCCACCTCGCGGACGATGCGCAGGATCAGCTCCACCGGCATGTCGGTGCCGCTGGTGGCCGGGTTGTTGTAGAGCATGATCGGCAAATCGATGGCCGCGCCGATGGCGCGGTAGTGCTGGACGATCTCGGCTTCGCTGAGTTTCCAGTAGGCCGCCGGCAGCACCATTACCGCGTCGGCGCCGTGCTGCTGGGCGAAGCGGGCGCGGCGCACGGCACCGGCGGTCGTCAGGTCGGAGACGCTGACGATGCTCGGCACGCGCTTGCCGATGCGCTCCAGGCTGTACTGGGCGACCTGCTGCCATTCGCCGTCGCTCAGGTAGGCGCCTTCGCCGGTGCTGCCCAGCGGCGCGATGGCGTGGACGTCGCCGTCGATCAGGCGGTCGATGGAGCGGCCCAGGGCCGGCAGGTCAAGCTGTTCACCGTCCTGGGTGAACGGGGTGATGGTGTAGCCGATGATGCCGTGGAATCGAGTGGTCATGGTGTGTGGCTCCGCAAGCAAGGCAAGATGGGGTCAGGCGAGGCAATCGGCGTGCTGGCGCAGCGCCTGCCGGGCGTAATAGTTGAAGGCGGCGCCGTGGCGCTTGGGCCGGTCGATCCAGTCGTGGGCGTCGCGGCCGAGCTCCGGGGCGATCGGCTTGATGGTGCCGGCGGCCATCGCCAGCAGTTGCAGGCGCGCGGCGCGCTCGATCAGCTGGGCGTAGACGCAGGCTTGCTCGATGCTGGTGCCGGTGGACAGCTGGCCGTGGTGCGAGAGCAGGATGGCGCGCTTGTCGCCCAGGGCGGCGCTGATGATCTCGCCTTCCTCATTGCCCACCGGCACGCCCGGCCAGGCCTCGAGGAACGCGCAGTCCTCGTACAGCGGGCACAGGTCCATGTGCGAGACCTGCAGCGGCACTTCGAGCATGGAAAGCGCGGCGACGTGGGTGGGGTGGGTGTGGATGATGCAGTTGACGTCGGGGCGGGCGCGGTACACCCAGCTGTGGAAGCGGTTGGCCGGGTTGGGCATGCCCTGGCCTTCGAGCACTTCGAGGTCTTCGTTGACCAGCAGCAGGTTGCCGGCGGTGATTTCGTCGAAGCCCAGGCCCAGTTGCTGGGTGTAGAAGGTGCCCGGCTGCGGACCGCGGGCGCTGATCTGCCCGGCCAGGCCCGAGTCGTGGCCGTTATCGAAGAGAATTCGGCAGGTCAGGGCCAGCTTTTCGCGCACAGTCCACGTATTATCGGCAAGCGAGCCTTGCATCTGTGTCAGTGCCTTTTGCACCAGCTGGTCTTTGCTGAGGGTAAGGGTATTGGCCATGGGGAGCTTTCCTCTGTGGCGTGATGACGGATGTCAGGGCTGGCTCGCCCCCGAGCTTTGGACGGTGAGGGGGCGAGCCATCAGATGACACAAATAATCCTATATGACACAAAGTGTCATAAGCAAGTGCGTTTGTTCGGGAAACCCGCGTCACATGTCTATCCGACTGAAACTGCTGAGAAAGAAACTGGGCATCACCCTTGAGCAACTGGCCGGCAAGTCCGGCATGACCAAGAGTTACCTGTCCAAGGTCGAGCGCGGCCTCAACACGCCGTCGATCGCCGCCGCGCTGAAGCTGGCGCGGGCGCTGAACGTCAATGTCGAGGAGCTGTTCGACGGCGAGCACGACGGCCAGGCGCGCTACAGCCTGGTGCGCCGCGGCGAGCGCCAGGCGCTGGTGGGTGGTGGCGAGGGGCCGGGATATGCGGTGCTGACCTCCCAGGTTGGCCAGCGCAGCCTGCTGCCGTTCCTGATCCAGCCACCGACCGCGTTCAGCGACCCGACTTTCAAGGAGCACGAAGGCGAGGAGTTCCTGTTCGTCCACGAGGGCCAGGTGGAGGTGGACTTCATGAGCGAACGGGTGTTGCTGGAGGCGGGCGATGCCCTGCATTTCAATGCCCAGACCCCGCACCGCCTGCGTTCGGTCGGCGAGCGCCAGGCGCAGTTGCTGGTGGTGGTGCAGGGCGGCGAGGGGTGAGGGCGGGGCGATGATCGAGGTCTCGCGGTTCTGGCGTGATCCGGCATTGCCCTTTGTCGAAGCCCGGCGCGTGGGGGACGGCCGCCAGGTGTGCTATGCGGCCCATTCCCACGAGAGTTTCTCCATCGGCGTGATTACCGGTGGGCGCAGCACCTACCTGACCGGCAACGCCCGGCATGAGGTGGCGGCGGGGAGCACGGTGCTGATGAACCCGGGCGTGGTGCACACCTGCAACCCGATCCAGGGCGAGCCCTGGTCGTACCTGATGCTGTTCGTCGACATGCCCTGGCTGCTGGCGCGTGGCTTCGCGCTGCCCTCGGCGACCTTGAGCACATCGGCGGTGCTGTACGGGCAGTTGCTGGCGCTGTTCGCCGGGTTGTTCGAGCCCGGCAACGAGGGTCGGGAGGCGCAGCTGGAGGCGTTCTTCAGGGGCTTGGCGCAGGTGCTGGAGGCGGACGCGAGCGGCCAGCCACCACGCCATCCACGTCTTGAGCTGGCCGCCGCGTTCATCCGTGCCCATCGCCTCGACCCGCTGACGCTGGAGGACATCTGCGCTGCGGCGGGGCTGTCACGGGCCTACCTGATCCGCGCGTTCGGCAAGCGCTTCGGCCTGACGCCCCATGGCTACCTGCTCGACCAGCGGGTGCAGCACGCCCGGGCGCAACTGCGGGCCGGCAGGCCGATTGCCGAGGTTGCGCTGGAGGCGGGGTTCGCCGACCAGGCGCACCTGCAGCGGGCCTTCAAGCGCCACCTGGCGACCACGCCTGGGCATTATCGCAATGGCTGAGACAGGAGGGAGATCGCCCAAGACTTCGGGCTGTGTTGTCGCGCAAGGAACTGTGCCCCTGTGGGAGCGGGTTTACCCGCGAAGCAGGCGCCGCAATGGATGGCACGGGCTTCGCCCGTGTTCGCGGGCAAGCCCGCTCCCACAGGAATTACGCAAGCTATCAGACTTTGAGCAAGACAGTTGCTCCCACAGGGCCAAGCCAAGTCAATGGGTTACGTGGTGTTCTGTGGGAGCGGGCTTGCCCCGCGATAGCGCCCGGCCCGATAACCTCACACCATCAGGTAAACCGCGCTCGCCACCAGCAACCCCGCCAGCACCCGATTGAGCAGGCGCATCCGCCACGGCTCGGCCAGGTACTGGCGGATCACGCTGCCGGCCCAGGCCCAGCTGGCCACGCAGACGAAGCAGATCGGCCCGTAGATCCAGGTGAATAGCCACAGCAACTGCTGCTCGCCGCCGGTATAGGCGCCGATCCCGGCCACCGCCGCCAGCCAGGCCTTGGGGCTCAGCCACTGCATGGCCGCGCCGTGCCAGGCGCTGGGCGCTCGCCGGTTGTCGTCGGCACCCAGTCCGCCATCGTCACTGGCCAGTTTCCAGGCCATGTACAGCAGAAACAGCACGCCACCCCAGTGCAGCAACCGCCCCAGCAACGGCCAGCGCAGCAACAGCTCATGCACGCCCAGCCCCACCAGCACCAGCAGCAGACAGAAACCCAGGGTGGCGCCGGCGGCATGCCCGATGCTGGCCCGCAAGCCATGGCGTGCGCCGCTGCCGAGGGCAACGATGTTGACCGGGCCGGGGGAGATGGAGGCAGCCAGGGCAAAGGCTGCCATGGACAATGTCAGGCTCATTGGAGATTTCCATGCAGGAGGAGGGTGTGGCTATCCTGGCTAAGACCGTGACGGGCGTATTGAACAAAAATGCCCTGCCGCACCTGTTACAGCTTTTGTAATAGTTTTGCGCTATCAGAGAAATCTGCTTCGATTGTAGGATCGACATCCCTATTTTCTATCAAGGTCTATATGAGCACCTTCGCGGAGCCCCCCAGTCCCTGGCCGTCCCGGCCTTCCTTCCCCCGTCCTCGTGACGCCGCCCCTGTGAGTACCCGCTAATGGAATGGCTAGCCGACCCCACGGCCTGGCTGGGCCTGTTGACGCTTATCGTCCTCGAGCTGGTGCTGGGTATCGACAACCTGGTGTTCATCGCCATTCTTGCCGACAAACTGCCGCCGCACCAGCGCGACCGCGCCCGGGTGATCGGCCTGTCATTGGCGCTGATCATGCGCCTGGGCCTTTTGGCCAGCATCTCGTGGATGGTGACCCTCACCGCGCCGCTGATCGAGGTGTTCGGCAAGACCTTCTCCGGCCGTGACCTGATCATGCTGTTCGGTGGCGTGTTCCTGCTGTTCAAGGCCACCATGGAACTGCACGAACGCCTCGAGGGTCATGTCGCCCAGAGCGGCGGCGTGACCCGTCACGCGGCGTTCTGGCCGATCGTCGCGCAGATCGTGGTGCTCGACGCGGTGTTCTCGCTGGACGCGGTGATCACCGCCGTGGGCATGGTCGAACAGCTGTCGGTGATGATGATCGCGGTGATCTTCTCCATCGGTATCATGATTGTCGCCAGCAAGCCGCTGACCCGCTTCGTCAACGAACACCCGACAGTGATCATGCTGTGCCTGGGCTTCCTGATGATGATCGGCTTCAGCCTCACCGCCGAAGGCCTGGGCTTCCATATTCCCAAGGGCTACCTGTACGCGGCCATCGGCTTCTCGCTGCTGATCGAGCTGTTCAACCAGCTGGCCCGCGCCCGTCGCAAGCGCAGCCTGCATCAGCACCGGCCATTGCGTGAGCGCACGGCCCACGCGGTGCTGCGCCTGATGGGTGGGCGCCGGGTCGAGGCCGACGAGGTGGGCGAGGAGATCGCCGACCTGGTGGCCGGTGGTGACGAGCAGGTGGTCTTCGACCGCCGTGAGCGGGTGATGATCAGTGGCGTGCTCAACCTGGCCGAGCGGCCGATCCGCACGGTGATGACGGTGCGGGCCAAGGTCGATGCCATCGACCTGTCGCAGCCGGCCGAGGCGATCACCCAGATGCTGGTCAACTCGTCGTACTCGCGCCTGCCGCTGATCCGCGACGGGCGTATCGAGGAACCGCTGGGCTACGTGCACAAGAAGGAGCTGCTCAAGGAACTGCTGGGCGGTAACCAGCCGGCGCTGGAACATCTGGCCCGGGCGCCGTTGAACCTGCTGGAGAGCTTCAGCATCCTCAACGCCCTGGAGCAGATGCGCGCCCAGTCCACCCACATCGCCTTCGTGGTCAACGAGTTCGGTGACTTCACCGGGGTGCTGACCATGACCGACATCCTCGAGTCGATTGCCGGCGAGCTGCCGGATGCGAGCGAGGTGGAGGGGCCGGGCGTGGTCGAGGAGGCGGGCGGTTTCGTGGTCAGTGGCGCCCTGAACCTGGCCCAGGTCCAGGCGCGCACAGGCTTCGCCGCCCGTACCACCGAGGACTACCAGACCCTGGCGGGCCTGGTGATGAGCCTGCTGGACCGCCTGCCGGTGGTGGGTGATCACCTGGCCTGGAACGGCTGGACCATGACCGTGGTGGCGGTGGAGGAGCGTCGGGTGCGCCAGGTGCGCCTTACACCGAACGCCGACGCTGACGCAGCAGGTGCTTGATGCCTTCGAGCACCAGCACCAGCACGGCGCCCCAGATCGGCAGGTAGGTCAGCCACTGGTCGGGGCCGATGGTCTCGCCCAGCAGCAGGGCCACGCCCACCAGCAGCACCGGCTCGACGTAGCTGAGCAGGCCGAACAGGCTGAACGGCAACAGACGGCTGGCCAGCACGTAGGCGATCAGGGCACAGGCGCTGATCGCCCCGAGCAGCGGGATCAGCCCGTACAGGCCCGGGTGCTCGGCCAGGTCCGCCGCCGACAGCGGGCCCTGGATCACGAAGTACAGGGCCCACGGCAGCAGCAGGCACATGTCGCACCACAGGCCGCCCAGGTGGTCGGTGCGGCAGCGCCGTCTGAGGACGAAGTAGATCGGGTAGCCGATCATCACCAGCAGGGTTTCCCAGGCGAAGCTGCCGTGCTGGTACAGCTCGTGGCCAACCCCGAGCACGGCGAAGCTCACCGCGACCTTCTGCAGGCGCGACAGGCGTTCGCCATACACCAGTCGTCCGGTCAGTACCATGGCCAGTGGCAGCAGGAAGTAGCCCATCGACACTTCCAGGCTGCGCCCGTGCAGGGGCGCCCAGAGGAACAACCACAACTGCACGCCCATCAGCCACGAAGTGCCGACCATGCCGAGCAGCAGCAGCGGTGCGCGGCGCACCCGCCCGAGCAGCTCGCCGACCCGTTTCCAGTCTTTCGAGACCAGCATGAACAGCGTCAGGCAGGGCAGGGTCAGCAGGGTGCGCCAGCCGAAGATCTCCTCGCCGTCCAGGGGCTTGAGGAAGGAGGTATAGAAGTACATCACGGCGAACAGACAGGACGCCATGACCGACGAAAGAATGCCTTTTGACACGAATGCCTCGGAAAACGGGAAGTGAGCGGGCGGATCAGCCGCGCATGATCTCAGGGCCATTGCCCGGCGGCAACTGCGGGCTACTGGGCTGGGCGGCCAGGGCCAGCAGCAGTTCGTCGGCGGGCATCGGCCGGGCGAACAGGTAGCCCTGCTGGAAGTCCACTTCGTGGCGTGCCAGGTAGTCGCGCTGCACCTCGGTCTCCACGCCTTCGGCGACGATGCCCAGGCCCAGCTTGGCCGAGAGATCGATGATGGTGTCGAGGATATGCTGGGACAGGGCGTCGCCGCCGATCATGGCGACGAAGCTCTGGTCGATCTTCAGGTAGTCGACCTGGAACTGGCGCAGGTAGTTGAGGCTGGACTGGCCGGTACCGAAGTCGTCCAGGGCGATCATCACGCCCATGGCGTGCAGTTTTTCGAACAGTTCCAAGGTCACCGGAGTCGGCTCGATCAGCTTGCGTTCGGTCAGCTCCAGGGTCAGTACCACGCGCTTGGGCGGGAAGTGCTGGAGGAAGGTCTGGCAGTCGTCGAGCAGGCCCAGGTCGCGGCAATGGTCGGCGGTGATATTGATGCCGACATGGAAACCGTCCTCCAGCAGCGCCGCATGCGGGGCCAGGGCCTGGGCCGTGTGCAGCATCAGGGCCCGGGTCATGGCGACGATCTGGCCGCTATGCTCGGCATAGGGAATGAACAGGTCCGGGCGCACCAGCCCTTCGCGAGGGTGCTGCCAGCGCATCAGCAC
This sequence comes from Pseudomonas sp. RtIB026, assembly GCF_016861355.2. Classification (NCBI taxonomy): domain Bacteria; kingdom Pseudomonadati; phylum Pseudomonadota; class Gammaproteobacteria; order Pseudomonadales; family Pseudomonadaceae; genus Pseudomonas; species Pseudomonas sp. RtIB026. Next base: position 3,130,740 of record NZ_AP023348.2, read on the forward strand.
CTCGACACCGGCCCAGCGGTAATCCCCCTTGCGTACCACCGGCTGGAAGTACGGCAAGAACTCGTCGGCATCCAGGGCCCGGTCCAGCTCGCCCCGCGATGAGCTGGCGCGGCGGATCTGCCAGCGGCAGGCGGCGCCGGCCGCCACGCCCAGCATCAGCAGCAGGCTCAGCAGGGCGGGGTAGCGCGAGCGCATCAACGCGGCCTGCTTGCCTTCTTCGTAGCCAGCGTGCACATCGAACGGATAACGGGTAGAGGCATACTGCGCGGCGGCGGTGGCCGCGAGCGGCGGCTTGCCGTCGTGAACCTGGCCATCGCTGCCCATCCAGTGATGGCCGACATGCACCTTTACCAGGTTGTCGGCGCCGATCAGGTGCAGCGCGGTGAGCAGGTGGCGGCCATCCACAGTAGTGATCGCGCCACGGTCGCCACGGCCTTCCTGGCTGACCCGGTAGACCAGCAGGGCCTGTCCCGGGGTGACCGAGTTGCCATTCATCAGCCACAGTTGGCCATTGGTGTAGTCCTTGGCATCCACCGGCTCGTCGAAGTCGCCGAACAGCGAGGTGCAGTACAGCCGGTCGTGGTCGAACAGGTTGGTCGAGCGCACGAAGGCGTTGCGCGTCACCTCGATGCGCAGGGCCAACTGCACCTCGTCGCAGGGTAGTCCGGCCTTGGGCAGCAGGTGATGGGCGGCGCTGGACAGGCTGTCGAGGATTGCCTCGACATGGCCGCCCACTTCGCGGGCCGTGGCCTGGCTGCTGGCTTGCAGTTCCTGTTCGGTCTGCCAGCGCATCACCGCCAGCCCGCACAGCAGCGGCAGCACGCCGACACCCCAGGGCAGCAGGGCGCGCCAACTCCAGCGGGCGGGGCGTTTGGCGGTCAGGGGCATGTGCGGGTGGACCTTCTGCAAGGCGACGGGATGCTGCTGAGAATAGCCGTTTGTCGGAACAACCTGCGAACTAAAGCGCGACAAACAAATTTACGCACTGTAGAATCGGGTTACGAATACAACAATAAGGTTCTCCGCCTCCCGGGGAATCAAGCCCGCCGAGAATGGGTCCATATGACATACCATGGGTTCAAGCTGATCATTGGTGACTTCCTGGCCCGCAGCGTGCGCGGGATCCCCTGTTCACCACCACGCCATCTCCACATCCAAAGCCTGTAATAAACCGTTTTTCGCTTATAGATGAGGACACCCACATGGCAGATATCTTCGACAACCCGATGGGCCTGGAAGGCTTCGAATTCATCGAGCTCGCTTCGCCGACTCCTGGCGTGCTGGAGCCGGTATTCCAGATTCTCGGCTTCACCAAGGTGGCCAGCCACCGCTCCAAGGACGTGCACCTGTATCGCCAGGGCGGCATCAACCTGATCCTCAACAACGAGCCCAAGAGCATCGCCTCGTACTTCGCCGCCGAGCACGGCCCGTCGGTGTGCGGCATGGCCTTCCGCGTGCGCAACGCCCATGAAGCCTATGCTCGCGCCCTGGAACTGGGCGCCCAGCCGGTGGAAATCGAAACCGGCCCGATGGAACTGCGCCTGCCGGCGATCAAGGGTATCGGTGGCGCGCCGCTGTACCTGATCGACCGCTACGAGGAAGGCAGCTCGATCTATGACATCGACTTCAAGTTCATCGAAGGCGTGGACCGCAACCCGGTTGGCGCCGGCCTGAAGATCATCGACCACCTGACCCACAACGTCTATCGCGGACGCATGGCCTACTGGGCCAACTTCTATGAAAAGCTGTTCAACTTCCGCGAAATCCGCTACTTCGACATCAAGGGCGAGTACACCGGCCTGACCTCCAAGGCGATGACCGCGCCGGACGGCATGATCCGCATTCCGCTCAACGAGGAATCGTCGAAAGGTGCCGGACAGATCGAAGAGTTCCTGATGCAGTTCAACGGCGAAGGCATCCAGCACGTGGCCTTCCTCACCGACGACCTGCTCAAGACCTGGGACGCGCTCAAGGGCTTGGGCATGCGCTTCATGACCCCGCCGCCGCAGACCTACTACGAGATGCTCGAGGAGCGCCTGCCAGGGCACGGCGAGCCGGTCGACCAGTTGCAGGCCCGCGGCATCCTGCTCGATGGCGCCTCCGCGCCGGGCGACAAGCGCCTGCTGCTGCAGATCTTCTCGGAAACCCTGCTGGGCCCGGTGTTCTTCGAGTTCATCCAGCGCAAGGGTGATGACGGCTTCGGCGAAGGCAACTTCAAGGCGCTGTTCGAGTCGATCGAGCGTGACCAGGTGCGTCGCGGTGTGCTGAGCGTCGAATAACGCGCTTTGCCTGCAAGATCCATCGCGGGGCCAGCCCGCTCCCACGCCATGACGGTGTGGGAGCGGGCTGGCCCCGCGATGTTTTTGTGGCGGCTACCGGTTGCGCAAGTAGTGAATGACCGCGTCGGCCACCCCGGCGGTGGATGCTGGATTCTGCCCGGTGATCAGGCTGTCGTCCGCGACTACGAAGGACGCCCATGCATCGTCCGTACAGCTGTACTCGCCACCGCGGGCGACAAGTTCGTTTTCGGTCAGGAACGGTACCACCTTGTCCAGCTCGGCCAACTTCTCTTCGGTATTGGAGAAGCCGGTCACCCTACGTCCCTTGAGCAGTAGGCTGTTGTCGCTGAGCTTGATATTGAGCAGGCCCACCACGCCATGGCAGACCGCAGCGACCGCACCACCGCTTTCGTAGATGCGCCGTGCCAGCTCTTGCAGCGGTTGGTTGTCGGGGAAATCCCACATCACACCATGCCCGCCGGTGTAGTAGATCCCGCTGTACTGCTCTGCCTTGACCTGGCCAGGGCTAAGCGTGGCGCCCAGGCGATTCATGAAGGTCTTGTCGTTGTACCACTGCCAGTCCAGCTCCGGCGCCACGCGCAGACTGTGCGGATCGATCGGCACATAGCCGCCCGCCGGGCTGACATAGTCGACGGAAAAACCCGCCTGCTGCACTTTGTCGATGAAGTGCACGGCCTCGCCCAGCCACAGTCCTGTGGCGCGCGGGATGGTGGGGTATTTGGCGGTATTGGTCAGCACGACCAGGAGCTTCTTGTTCATGTGTGCATGCCCGTCGAATCCATGGGAAAACGGTTGGCCAGCAAGATCCAAAGCCCTATGAGCATAGCCCGCGCCAGACAATGCGCCATGACCGGTGGGCGCTGTGCTAGTCTGCTGCAAAGTCGACGTACTACCGGGGAAAACCATGGACCAGGGCACTTCCGCTTTCCTGCAGGCCGCCATAGACGAAGCCCGCAAGGGGCTCGAGGAGGGGGGTATTCCGATCGGCTCGGTGCTGGTGCACGATGGCAAGATCATTGGCCGCGGCCATAATCGCCGGGTGCAGAACGGCAGCGCCATCCTGCATGGCGAGATGGACGCCCTGGAAAATGCCGGCCGTCAGCCAGCCCGGGTGTACCAGGAGGCCACCCTCTACACCACCTTGTCGCCTTGTGCCATGTGCAGCGGCGCTATCCTGCTGTATGGCATCAAGCATGTGGTCATTGGTGAGAACACCACGTTCTTGGGAGAGGAAAAACTGCTCGGCAGCCGGGGTGTACGCCTGGAAGTACACGACAATGGAACCTGCAAGGCGCTGATGCGCCGATTCATCGACGAAAAACCCGAGCTATGGGACGAAGATATTGGCCGCTGACCTGCATGCCGGCGAGGGCGAGATCCAGGTCATTCACCTGGCGCCGCCTTCCTCCCCGCTGGCCGCCATGGGCAAACCCATCGCCGACTTCGACTGGTTCACGACCCCGCTGGGGCCGCTGACGTCCTGGCCGCCCGCCCTGCGTATCGCCGCCGACATGGTGTTGCTGTCTCCGTTTCCCTGTGCGCTGGTCTGGGGCCCGGCGCTGACCGTGATTCACAACGAACCCTACCAGGCCCTGCTGGGCGGTGAGGGTGGCCATCAGGGGCGGTCCTTCGATGCACTCTGGGCGCAGAACTGGGAGGGCATGGGCGCGGCGGTGTTCAAGGTGCTGGAGGGGCAGGGCAGCTTGATCGAGGACGCGCCGTTGCCTGTCAAGCGAGAGGGCTTTGCGGCGACGGCCTGGGTAACGGGTTGCTATTCACCTATCCGAAATGACCAGGGTGAGGTTGCCGGCTTCCTGCATGCCCTGATCGAGACCACCGCCAGTATCGAGACCGGGCGTGAGTGGCGTGAGCTGGCGCTGTCCTTCGAGGCGCGCCTGGAGCAGTACCTGAGCGATCCGCAACATACCTGGCAGCTGTCGCCCGACGTGATGCTGATGCTCGATGCCAACCTGCACGTGCGCTCGTCGAATCCGACCTGGCATCGCTTGCTGGGCTGGGGCGAGGCGTCGCATCTGCAGGTGACGTTGCCTGAACTGTTTCACCCTGCCGATCGCACCGAAGCCCAGCTTGCATTGAAGTTGCTGCTGCAGGGACAGGGCATGACGGCATTCGATGCTCGGGTCAGGCACAACGAAGGGCACTATTGCTGGTTCCGCTGGACCGGGGTTGCCGATCCGGCATTGCCCGCGCTGGTGGGACGGGACCTCACCGCGGACCGCCAGGCGGTCCAACGCCTGGCCGAGGCGGCGGTGCGGGACGGCCAGCGTATGGAAACCGTGGTGAAGGTGGCGGGTGGCCTGGCGCATGAAATGAACAACGTGCTGTCCGGTGTCGGCAGTAGCCTCGAACTGCTCGAACGGCGCCTGGCCCAAGGGCGGATGGAGCGTGTCGAGGAGTATGTGCAGATGGCCCGGGAATGTGCCCAGCGCGCCATTGGCCTGACCCAGAACCTGCTGGCCTTCGCCCGTAGCCAGCCACTGTCGCCCTATCCACTGAACATCAATCACCTGCTGCGGGAGATGGAGCCTTTGTTGCGCCAGACCCTCGGCGCCGAAATGCACCTGGATTGGCAGCTGGATGTTGCGCCCTGGCTGTTGCAGGTCGACTCCGATCAATTGCGCAACGCCCTCCTGCATCTTTGCAGCAATGCCCGGGATGCCTGTCTTGGCAAGGGCACCCTGACGATCAGCACCTCCAACGAGCGCTTGGCGTCGGGTTGCGAGGGGCCGGCCAGTTTGCCGGCGGGCGACTACGTCACGTTGCAGATCGAGGACGATGGCCACGGCATGTCCCGGGAGGATGTGGCGAGGGCCTTCGAGCCGTTCTTCACCACCAAGCCGTTGGGGCAGGGGGCGGGCCTGGGGCTGCCCATGGTGCATGGTTTTGTGCGCCAGTCGGGGGGGCAGGCGTGGATCGAATCGACCTTGGATCAAGGGACGCGGGTGGTGCTGATGTTCCCGCGCCATTCGGGTGTGATGCCCGAGAGCATCGCCCCGCAAGCGCTGCCGGTTCAGGCCCGGGGCGAGCGGCTGCTGTTGGTCGATGACGAAGTCAACTTGCGCGGCCTGATGAAAGAGGCGTTGGTCGAATGCGGCTTCGAGGTGTGCGATGTGGCCGATGCCAATGGCGCACTGGGCGAGTTCCGGCATCGCGGCCCGTTCGACCTGGTGATCACCGATATCGGCTTGCCGGGAGGCTTCAGTGGGCGCCAGGTGGCCAAGGCGCTGCGGATGATGAAGCCGGAGCAGAAGATCCTGTTCATTACCGGCTTCACCAGCGACCCGGTCGAACAGGCGTTGCTTGACGAGCCGGGCACGGCGTTGATGTTCAAGCCGTTCTCGTTGCAGACGCTGGTCGTGCAGATTCAGCGCATGTTGCAGGCCTGATAGAGGGGCTCAGAGCCCCTGCTGCAAGTAGGGGTCGTCCGGGTTCTGCCGTTCCAGTTCGGCCAGCAGGACCTGGACATTCTGCAGTTGGCCTGTTTCCTTCCAGTACTCGATCAGCAACACCCGCGCCCGGCGGTTGGCGGGCTGGCGGTTGAGCACGGTTTCCAGCTGCTTCTGCGCGGCATCCACCTGTTCCAGCTGGTGCAGGGTGACGGCCAGGGTATAGCGGTATTCGTTGTTTTCCGGTTCCAGTTCGACCGCGCGTGCCAGGGCCAGCAGGGCGTATTCCTGTTGCTCGTGGCGGGTCAGCCAGCGCCCCAGTTCGTATTGCAGGAACGCCGAGTCGGGGCGCAGCGCCAAGGCCTTGGCCAGCACTTCACGGGAGGCGTCGTGGCGGCCTTGCTGTTCCAGCAGGCGCACCTGGGTGGCCAGGGCGTCCAGCCCCTCGGGCGCCACCGCCAGGCTGCGTTGCAGGGCCCTGGTGGCCGCGTCGTAGGCTTGCTCATGCATGTACAGGCGGGCCAGGTGCACCTGGGCCGCGGCGTCGTCAGGCTGTTGCTCCAGGGTCTGCTCGTATTGTTCCAGGGCATCCTGCAAGGGGCCAAAGTACAGGCCGATGGCGTCGGGGTCGAGGCCCAGCAGCGCGTCTACCGCAGCGAAACGCACGCTTTGCTCGTCATCTTCCAGCAGCGGACCCAGCACCAGGCTGCGCTGGGCGGCCGGCAGCAGGCGGCGGATGCTGGCGATGGCGGCGCGGCGGACCAGTGGGTCGGCGTGCTCCAGGTCTTGCTGGGCCAGCTTCAGTGCCTGTGGCGACGGATAATGGGGCAGTTCGGCGTACAGCGCGGCGCGGCGGATCGCTGGCAGGTCGTCGCGTTGCAGCTGCTGGTAGAGCACCCGGGCGGCGCCCGGCAGGCCGTCGTGGGCCTGGCGCAGGGCCTTGGCGTAGCTGTGCGGCGGCAGGCTGGGCGCCGCGGGCTGCTGGTCACGCCACAGGTAGCCGATCGCGATGGGCAGTACCAGTACAAGCAGCAGGGCGATCAGGATCAGGTGGCGTCGTTGCATCTGGCGGTCCGGGGTGGCGATACCGCAGAGCTTGGGGCAGGCGGGGGGCAATTGCAATGATGGGGGCTCGCGGGGTGGCTGTTGGGTGTTTGGCGATGGTTTTGCAGCGCCTGTCGAACACCCGACTGCTCCTGCCATTGTCCCCCCTTCCCATGTCAGCCCACCCCACCTCGATCCATTAGCGTTCCGAGCATTTCCGACTGGCTAAAGCAGGATGCTTACCAATGCTCTTCAACGAACTCATGGCAGCGCTCTCCACCCGTGCGATCCGACTCCAGCGCGAGGAGGCCGACCTGATCGTCGAAGGCGATGAAGACACCCTCGATGACGCCCTGTGGGATGCATTGGCGGCCCACAAGCCGGCACTGCTGGAGATGCTCGCCGGCCTGGATCATGGCTGGTTGAGCCCGGCGTTGCGCATCACCCCCGACATGCTGCCCCTGGCCGGCCTCGACCAGGCGGCCATCGACCGCATCGTCGCCACCTTGCCCGGCGGCGCGGCCAACCTGCAGGACATCTACCCGCTGGCACCGCTGCAGGAGGGCATGCTCTACCACCACCTCACGGCGGCCGAGGGCGACCCCTACGTGTTGCAGGCGCAGTTGCGCTTTGCCAGCCCTGTACGCCTGCAGGCGTTCGCCGAGGCCCTCGACTGGGTGATCCAGCGCCACGACATCCTGCGCACGGCGCTGGCCTGGGAATACCTCGACCAGCCGCTGCAGGTGGTGTGGCGCAAGGCGCCGCTGGTCTGCGAGGCCGTCGAGCTGAACGACGACGGGGATGCGCTGGGACAGTTGCGCGAGCGCTTCGACACCCACCGCTATCGCATGGACCTGGGCCAGGCGCCGCTGTTGCGCCTGGTGCATGCCCAGGCCCGCGACGGCGAGGTTCTGGCCTTGCTGCTGTTCCATCACACCGTCATGGATCACACCGGGCTGGATATCGTACGCCGCGAGATCCAGGCCTACCTGGCGGGTGAGGGCGAGCGACTGCCGGCCCCGGTGCCGTTCCGCGACCTGCTGGCCAGAAGTCGGCAGGCCCAGGATGAACAGGCCCATGAGGCCTTCTTCGGCGCCATGCTCGCCGATATCGACGAGCCGACCCTGGCCTTTGGCGTCCAGGAGGTGGCCGGCCAGGCCATGGAGGAAGCCAGGCTGACCCTGGCTTCCGGCTTCAGCCAGCGCCTACGGGCCCAGGCCAGGCTGCTCGGGGTGAGCCCGGCCAGCATCATGCACCTGGGGCTGGCGCGCCTGCTGGGGGCGTTGTCTGGACGTGAGTCGGTGGTGTTCGGCAGTGTGCTGCTCGGGCGCATGGCGGCGGGTGAGGGCGCTGAACAGGCCCTGGGGATGTTCATCAACACCTTGCCGCTGCGCGTCGACCTGCGCGGGCAGGGCGTGCGTGAGGCGCTGTTGGTCACCCATCGGCAACTGACGGCGTTGCTCGGCCATGAGCAGGCGCCCCTGGCCCTGGCCCAGCGCTGCAGCGGCGTGCTGGCACCGACGCCGCTGTTCAACAGCATGCTCAACTACCGCCACAGTGCCGCGGGCGATGCGGCCGAGGTGATCGCGGTGGCGCCGGGCATCGATGTGGTGGGGGCCGAGGAACGCACCAACTACCCTTTGAGCCTGGCCGTCGACGACCTGGGCGAGGACCTGCGCCTGACGGTCCAGGCGCTCGCCGAGTGGGGCGCCGAGCGCGTATGCGGGCAGTTGCGGCAAGTCTTCGAAGGGCTGGTGGAGGCGCTCGAGCAGCAGCCCGAGCGGCCTTTGCTGGACCTGCCGGTGCTGACGGTCGAGGAACGCCATCACCTGCTGGTGGACTGCAATGACACGGCGGTCGACCATGACCTGGACCTGCCGCTGCACGCCCTGTTCGAACACCAGGCGCAGGCGCGCCCCAGCGCCGTTGCGCTGGAGGCCGATGGCGAGCGACTGAGCTATCGCCAACTCGACGAGCAGGCCAACCGCCTGGCCCATCACCTGATCGAACTTGGGGTAAAACCTGACGACCGGGTGGCGATCTGCATCGAGCGCGGCGTGTCGATGGTGGTCGGCCTGCTGGCCATCCTCAAGGCGGGTGGCGCCTACGTGCCGCTCGATCCGGGTTACCCGGCCGGGCGCATCCGTCATATGCTCGAAGACAGCGCGCCGCTGGCGGTGCTGGTCCACAGCGCTACCCGCGAGGTAGCGGGCGAGGTGGCGGTACCGCAGGTCGACCTCGACCAGCCGACCTGGGAAGCCTTGCCGGCCACCCGCCCACGGGTGGCCGGGCTCACCCCACGGCACCTGGCCTATGTGATCTACACCTCTGGCTCCACCGGCACGCCCAAGGGGGTGATGGTCGAGCACCGCAGCGTGGTCAACCTGGTGCGCTGGGCCGCCGGGCTGTGCCCGACCAGCGCTGACGGCGCGCTGCTGCACAAGACGCCGATCAGTTTCGACGCCTCGGTGTGGGAGCTGTTCTGGCCGCTGGGCAGCGGGTTGCGCCTGGTGCTGGCGCGAGCGGACGGCCAGCGCGACGCGGATTATGTCGCACGGGAGATCATCGAACGGCAGGTCAGCGTGGTGCAGTTCGTGCCGGCGCTGTTGCAGCAGTTCGTCGAGCAGGCGCGCAGCGCGCAGTGCACGAGCCTGACCGATATCGTTTGCGGTGGCGGCGAGCTGACCGAGTCCCTGGCGCGCCAGGTGCGCGAGCGACTGCCGCAGGTGCGCCTGCACAACGTCTACGGACCCACCGAAACCACGGTCGACTGCACCGTCTTCACCCTGGAGCCCGGACAACCTGTGCCCCACGGCGCGCTGCCGATCGGCCGACCCATCGACAATACCCGCCTGTACGTCCTCGACGACGCCGATCAGCCACTGCCGTGGGGCGTGGCCGGGCACTTGCACATCGGTGGCGCGGGGGTGGCGCGGGGCTATCTGGGGCTGGCCGGGCAGCAGGCCGAGCGCTTTATCGACAGTCCGTTCGTAGAGGGCGAGCGCCTGTACCGCAGCGGTGACCTGGTGCGTCAGCGCGCGGACGGGAACTTGGCGTTCATTGGCCGTAACGACCATCAGGTCAAGCTGCGCGGCCTGCGTATCGAGCCGGGCGAGATCGAGGCCTGCCTGAACCGTCTGCCTGGCGTGCGCGAGGCGCTGGTGCTGGTTCACCAGCACCCGCACAGCGGCCCACGCCTGGTGGCCTACCACAGCGGTCAGGCCCAGGTCGCGCAAGAGCTGCGTGAGCATCTGCTGGGGCAATTGCCCGAGTACATGGTGCCGGCACTGTTCATCCACCTTGAGGCCATGCCGTTGACACCGAACGGCAAGGTCGACCGCAAGGCCCTGCCGGCGCCCGAGGCACCGACGCGGCAGTACCAGGCACCCGAGGGGCCGGTCGAGACCGCCCTGGCGGCGATCTGGACTGACCTGCTCGGGGTCGAGGCGGTAGGCCGAGACGACAACTTCTTCGAGTTGGGCGGTCACTCGCTGCTGGCGGTGCGTCTGGTCGAACGCATGCGCCAGCAGGCGCTGCAAGCCGATGTGCGGGTGCTGTTCAGCCAGCCTACCCTGGCAGCGCTGGCCGCATCGGTGGGCGGGCATGCGGCCGTCGCCGTGCCGGCCAACCGCATCCCCGCCGATTGCACGCGGATCACCCCGGATATGCTGCCCCTGGCCAGCCTCGACCAGGACGCCATCGATGCGCTGGTGCGGCAGATCCCCGGTGGCCTGGCCAATGTCCAGGATATCTACGGCCTGGCGCCGTTGCAGCAGGGCATCCTCTACCATCACCTGGCCAGTGAAGGCGCCGACCCCTATGTGGTGCAGGCGCGTTTCGCCTTTGCCGGGCAAGCCGAGCTGGATGCGTTCGTCGCGGCACTGAACCAGGTCATCGTCCGTCACGACATCCTGCGCACCAGCCTGCACTGGAAGGGCCTCGACGAGGCGGTGCAGGTGGTCTGGCGCGAGGCGCCGCTGGTGCCAAGCCCGGCGCTGGAGACACTGCGGCTCGATCTGGGGCAGGCGCCACTGTTGCGCCTGAGCAGCCAGGTCCAGGCCGGGCGCCTGGAGGCGACCCTGCTGCTGCACCATATCCTCCTCGACCACACTGCCGTGGAGCAGCTGGTGGCCGAGATCGGTACCTTGCTGCAAGGGCAGACGGCGCTGCCGGACAGCGTGCCGTACCGCAACTATGTAGCCCAGGCGCGCCTGGGCGCCGATCCGCGGGCCGACGAGGCGCTGTTCCGCGAGCTGCTGGGCGATATCGACGCGCCGACCGAGGTGTTCGGATTGCGTGAGGCCGAGGTTGATACTCGCCAGGTCGGTGAAACCCGTCAGTCGTTGGAACCGGAACTGGGCGCACGCCTGCGTGGCCAGGCGAGGACGCTGGGGATCAGCGTGGCCAGCCTGGTGCACCAGGCCTGGGGCCAGGTGCTGGCGCAGTTGTCTGGCCGCGAGGAAGTGGTATTCGGCACCGTGCTGCTCGGTCGCCTGCAGGGCGGCGAGGGCGCCGACCGGGCGCTGGGCATGTTCATCAATACCTTGCCGCTGAGGGTCAGCGTGGGGGCTGCGGGCGTCGCCGATGGCGTGCGTCTGACCCATCAACGCCTGGCACGCCTGCTGGCCCACGAACAGGCGTCCCTGGCCCTGGCCCAGCGTTGCAGTGGCGTGCCGGCGTCCCAGGCGCTGTTCACCAGCTTGTTGAACTATCGCCACAGTGCCGGCCAACCCGCCCAGGGGCCGGCTTGGGCCGGGATCGAGCTGCTGACCGCGCAGGAACGCAGCAATTATCCGCTGGTGGTCAGCGTCGACGATTACGGTAATGACTTCAGGTTGACGGTGCAGGTCGTGGCGCCAGTGGACGGTGGCCGGGTCTGCCAGCTGCTGCGCATGGCGCTGCTGCAACTGGTCACGGCGCTGGAACAGGCGCCGATGAGCGCCTTGCACAGCCTGCATCGCTTGCCGGAGGCGGAGCGTGAGCGCGTGGTGCAGCAGTTCAACGGCACGGCACGGGACTACCCGCGTGACCTGGCCGTGCACCGGTTGTTCGAAGCCCAGGCCGTGAATTCACCGGATGCACTGGCGGCAGTCCATGGTCAGCGTCGATGGACTTTTGCCCAGCTTGAGTCCCAGGCCAATCGTCTGGCCTATTACCTGCTTGAACAGGGCGTTCGGGCCGGTGACCGCGTGGCCTTGCTGCTGCCTCGCTCGTTCGATCTGCTGGCGGCCCAGCTGGCCGTGAGCAAGTGCGCGGCGGTGTTCGTGCCGCTGGACGGTAATGCGCCCGTCGAGCGTCAGGCGTTCATGGTGGCCGACAGCCAGGCGCGGTTGCTGCTGACCCACAGCGACCAGCCGCAAGTGGAGGGGGCGCGCCGGGTCGAACTCGACCGCCTCGACCTGAGCGGCTACGCGGATGCGCCGTTGGGCCTGGCGGTGGACGCCGGCAGCGCGGCGTACATCATGTACACCTCTGGCTCCACCGGTACACCGAAAGGCGTGCAGGTCCCGCACCGGGCCATCGTGCGCTTGGTGATCAACAACGGTTTCGCCGATTTCAACAGCCAGGACCGGGTGGCCTTCGCCTCCAACCCAGCGTTCGACGCCAGCACCTTGGAAGTCTGGGCGCCACTGCTCAACGGCGGCGCGGTGGTGGTGGTCGACCAGGACACGGTGCTGTCGCGCCAGGGCCTGCGCGAAGTCCTGCTGGAGCAGGGCGTCACCGTGCTGTGGCTCACCGCCGGCCTGTTCCACCAGTTTGCCGACGATTTGCTGCCGGCGTTCCGTGGCCTGCGCTACCTGATGGTCGGTGGCGATGTGCTGGACCCGACGGTGATTACCCGGGTACTGCGCGAAGGCGCGCCGCAACACCTGCTCAATGGCTACGGCCCGACCGAGGCCACCACCTTCAGCACCACCCACGACATCACCGAGGTGGGCGAGGGCAGCATCCCGATTGGCAAGCCGATCGGCAACAGCCGCTGCTATGTGCTCGATGCTCGCCAGCAATTGCTGCCGGTGGGAGTGGTGGGCGAGTTGTATATCGCCGGTGACGGCGTGGCCCTGGGCTACCTGGGCCAGCCGGAGCTGACCGCTGAGCGCTTCCTGCCCGATCCGTTCAACGGCGGCACGATGTACCGCAGCGGCGACCTGGTGAGCTGGCAGGCCGACGGTACCCTGCGTTACCTGGGACGCGCCGACCAGCAGGTCAAGCTGCGGGGCTTCCGTATCGAGCTGGGCGAGATCGAGGCACGCCTGGGCGAGTGCCCGGGTGTACGCGATGCCGCCGTGATCGTGCGCGAGGATGTGCCGGGCGATAAGCGCCTGGTGGCGTACTTCACCGGCCAGGCGCCGACCATCGGCGAGCTGCATGAGCGTCTGCAAGGCGTGCTGCCGGACTACATGCTGCCGTCGGCTTACGTGCGCCTGGACGCGCTGCCGCTGACTGCCAACGGCAAGCTCGACCGCCGTGCCTTGCCGCAGCCGGGCAGCGACGCGTTGGTCAGCCGTGCCTTCGAGGCGCCGCAAGGTGAGATCGAAACCGCGCTGGCCGCGATCTGGGCCGAGGTGCTCAAGGTCGAACAAATCGGCCGCCATGACCACTTCTTCGAGCTGGGCGGCCACTCGCTGCTGGCGGTGAGCCTGATCGAGCGCATGCGCAAGGCCGGGCTGGATGCCGACGTGCGCGTGCTGTTTGCCCAGCCGACCCTGGCCGCGCTGGCGGCCGCGGTGGGCTCCGGACGTGAAGTGGCAGTGCCCGAGAACCGTGTGCCGCAAGGCGCGACGCAGATCACGCCGGACATGCTCAGCCTGATCGAGCTGGACCAGGGCAGCATCGACCGTATCGTCGCCAGCGTGCCGGGTGGCGCGGGCAACGTGCAGGAAATCTACCCGCTGGCGCCCTTGCAGGAAGGCATTCTCTATCACCACCTCAGTGCCGAGCAGGGCGACCCGTACCTTTTGCAGTCACGCCTGGCCTTCGACAGCATCGAGCGTTTGCGGGCCTGGGCTGCGGCCTTGCAACAGGTCATCGACCGCCACGACATCCTGCGCACCTCGGTGGTCTGGGAGGGGTTGGGCGAGCCAGTGCAGGTGGTCTGGCGCGAGGCCCGCCTGGCGGTCAGCGAAGTCACCGGGCTGGGCGAAAAGGCAGTAATCGAGCAACTGCAGGCCCGTTTCGATGCCCGCCAGCAACGCCTGGACCTGACCCGGGCGCCCTTGCTGCGCCTGGTCTATGCCGAGGATCCGCGCCAGGGCGAGTGGGTAGCCCTGTTGCAGTTCCACCACCTGACCCTCGACCACGCCGCCATGGCCGTGGTCGGCGAGGAGATGCAGGCGCTGCTGGACGGGCGTGGTGTCACGCTGCCTGCGGCGGTGCCGTATCGCAATTATGTTGCCCAGGTCTGCCTGGGCGACGATCAGGCTGGCCACGAGGCGTTCTTCCGCGCGCAACTGGGTGATATCGACGAGCCGACCCTGCCGTATGGCCTGGCCGATGTGCAGGGCGATGGCGGGCGCGTCGAACATGCTGCCCTGATGTTGCCGGCCACCCTGGCCCATGGTCTGCGCGAGCAGGCGCGGCAGCGCGGCGTCAGCGCCGCCAGCCTGGTGCACCTGGCCTGGGCCCGTGTGGTGGGCGTGCTGGCGGGGCGTCGCGACGTGGTGTTTGGCACCGTGCTGATGGGCCGCCTGCAAGCGGGCGAGGGCGCCGATCGGGCGCTGGGCATGTTCATCAACACTCTGCCATTGCGGGTGGACACCGCGTTGCCGGTTGACCAGGCGCTGCGTGTCACCCACCAGCGGCTGTCGGCCCTGCTCGGTCACGAGCACGCGCCCTTGGCGCTGGCCCAGCGTTGCAGTGGCGTCGCCGCTTCTGCGCCATTGTTCAGCGCTTTGCTCAACTACCGCCACAGCGCCGAGGGCGTCGCCCGCGATGGCGAAGGCATCTGGCAGGGCGTGCGCCTGCTGGGGGGGGAGGAGCGCAGCAACTACCCGCTGACCCTGAGCGTCGACGACCTGGGCGAGGGCTTCAGCCTGAGCGTGCTGGCCGCCGAAGGGCTGCCGGCGGCGCAGATCGGCGGCTGGATGGTAAACACCCTCGGCCAGCTGTTGCAGGCTCTGGAACAGAGCCCGGGGCAAATGCTGGATGACCTGCCGATGTTGGATGACGACGCATCGCGTCAGGTGCTGGAGGACTTCAACGCCACAGCCGAGGCCTATCCGCAAGGGCAGACCGTGCACGCGCTGGTCGAGGCTCAATCGCCCGAAGCATTGGCCGTTGTACAGGGTGAGCTGAGTCTGAGCTACGGCGAACTCAACGAGCGTGCCAACCGCCTGGCTCATCATCTGATCGAGCGTGGCGTGGTCCTGGGCGACCGCGTGGCGCTATGTCTGGAACGTGGCCCGCAACGGTTGGTGGCGATGCTGGCCGTGCTCAAGGCCGGGGCGGCGTATGTGCCGATCGATCCGGGTTATCCGGCGCAGCGGATTGCCTATCTGCTCAGCGACAGTGCTCCGGCGTTGGTGCTGGTCGAATCGGCCACCGAAGCGTTGGTCGGCGATGCAGCCAAAGTCATGCTGGATGGCGATGACTGGCTCGGCCACGCGGCCAGCAACCCTGTGGTTGCAGGGCTGGACCAGAATCAGCTGGCCTATGTGATCTACACCTCCGGTTCCACCGGCCAGCCCAAGGGGGTGATGGTCGAGCACCGCACCCTGGCCAACCTGATCCACTGGCATTGCCAGGCCTTCGAGTTGGGCGAGGGCAGCCACACCTCCAGCGTCGCCGGCTTCGGCTTCGATGCCATGGCCTGGGAAGCCTGGCCGGCACTGAGCACCGGGGCGGTGCTGCACCTGCCGCCGGCGTCCATCGGCGGCGAGCATGTCGATGAACTGCTGGATTGGTGGCTGGAGCAGCCGCTACAGGTCAGCTTCCTGCCGACGCCGGTCGCCGAGCAGGCGCTGCGTCGCGAACGCCAGCACCCGACCCTGCGCACGCTGCTGGTCGGCGGTGATCGCCTGCGCCAGTTCGACCGCGATCCGGGCTTCGCGCTGGTCAACAACTATGGCCCGACCGAGAGCACCGTGGTGGCGACGTCGGGGCAACTGCAACCGGGCGGTGCGCTGCATATCGGCAAGCCGACCGCCAACACCCGCGTCTATGTGCTGGACGAGCAGCGTCAGCCCGTGCCGGTGGGAGTGACCGGCGAGCTGTACATCGGCGGCGCTCAGGTCGCCAGAGGCTACCTCAACCGGCCTGAACTGACCGCCGAGCGCTTCCTCGACGATCCGTTCAACGGCGGGCGGATGTACCGCACGGGCGATCTGGTGCGCTGGAATGCCGATGGCACGCTGGACTACCAGGGTCGCAATGACGACCAGGTGAAGATCCGTGGCGTGCGGGTCGAGTTGGGCGAGATCGAAGCCGCGCTGAAGGCGCAGCCGGGTATCGCGGATGCCGTGGTGCTGGTGCGTGACGAGCGTCTGCTGGCCTGGTTCACCGAAACCGCCATGGTCGATCTAGACATCTTGCGCCAAGGCTTGCAAACCAGCCTTCCGGGCCATTTGATACCGCAAGCCTTTATCCGCCTGGACGAGTTGCCACTGACCAGCCACGGCAAGCTGGACCGCAAGGCCTTGCCGGAACCGGCCATGCTCACCGGCCAGGCCTACGCCATGCCGCAAGGCCCCGTGGAAACCACCATCGCGGCACTCTGGGCCGAGGTGCTGGGCGTTGCGCAGGTCGGTCGCCACGACAACTTCTTCGAACTGGGCGGTCACTCGCTGCTGGCGGTGAGCCTCACCGCGCGCCTGCGCCAGGCCGGTTTGCAGGCTGACGTGCGCACGTTGTTCGGCCAGCCGACCGTGGCGGCACTGGCGGCGACCCTGGGCCACGGCCGCCAGGTCGAGGTCCCGGCCAACCGGATCCCCTTCGGCTGCACCCATATCACTCCGGACATGCTGCCACTGGTGGACCTTGACCCTGCTGCCATCGAACGCATTGTCGCCACGGTGCCAGGCGGCGCGGCCAACGTGCAGGATATCTACCCGCTGGCGCCGTTGCAGGAGGGCATCCTCTACCACCACCTCAGCTCGCCGGAGCACGATCCCTATGTGCTGCAGTCGCGCATGGCGTTCGACAGCCCGGCGCGCCTGGAGGCGTTCGCCAAGGCCTTGCGCCAGGCCATCAGCCGTCACGACGTGCTGCGCACCGCCGTGCTCTGGGAAGGCCTGGAGCAACCGCTGCAGGTGGTCTGGCGCGAGGCGCCACTGCTGGTCGCGCCGCTCGACGGCCACGACCTGCAACGCCTCGACCTGGCCCGGGCGCCGCTGATCCGCCTGCTGTATTGCGATGAGGCCGGCAGCCAGCGCATCGAGGCACTGCTGCAGTTCCACCATATCGTTCTCGACCACACCGCCCTGGAGATCATCGGCGCGCAGCTGCTCGGCTACCTGCAGGGCAGCGCCGTGCCAGTGCAGGCCCCGGTGCCTTACCGCAACTACGTGGCCCAGGCGCGCCTGGGCGTCAGCCAGGCCGAGCATGAGACGTTCTTCCGCGCCCAGCTGGGCGATATCGACGAGCCGACGCTGCCCTACGGCCTGAGTGATGTGCAGGGCGACGGCCAGGCCATCGAGGAAGCCCACCTCTGGCTGGACCAGACCCTGGCCGCGCGTTTGCGGCAACAGGCCCGGCAGCTGGGCACCAGCCCCGCCAGCTTGTTCCACCTGGCCTTCGCCCGCCTGCTGGCTGCCGTCAGCGGCACCGACCGGGTGGTGTTCGGCACCGTGCTGCTGGGCCGCCTGGAAGCCGGCGAGGGCGCCGAGCGGGCCTTGGGCATGTTCATCAATACCTTGCCGCTGCGCCTGGACCTTGCAGGCATCGACCTGCAGGACG
Organism: Pseudomonas sp. RtIB026; assembly: GCF_016861355.2. Lineage (NCBI taxonomy): Bacteria > Pseudomonadati > Pseudomonadota > Gammaproteobacteria > Pseudomonadales > Pseudomonadaceae > Pseudomonas > Pseudomonas sp. RtIB026. Next base: position 3,148,384 of record NZ_AP023348.2, read on the forward strand.
CCGTGCGTCAGACCCAGCAGCGCCTGAGCGCCTTGCTGGTGCACGAGCATGCGTCGCTGGCCCTGGCCCAGCGTTGCAGTGGCGTGCCGGCCCCGGCGCCGCTGTTCAGCGCCATGCTCAACTACCGCCATGGCCAGGCGGCGAGCGAGGCCCGGCGCCTGGAATGGCAGGGCATCGAGTTCCTCGATGGCCAGGAGCGCAGCAACTACCCGCTGAGCCTGAGCGTGGACGACATGGGGGAAGACTTCCGCCTAGTGGCAATGACCCCGGCGAGCGTCGGCGCCCAGCGGGTCTGCGGGCAGTTGCGGCAGGTGCTGCAGGGCATGGTGGAAGGTCTGGAGGCTCAGCCACGGCAAGCGCTGCTGGCGCTGCCGGTATTGCCGGACGATGAGCGTGAGCATCTGTTGCAGACCTGCAACGCCACGGCCCAGGCCGGCAATCTCGAACAGCCTGTCCAGGCGTTGTTCGAGCAGCAGGTGGCGCGCGATCCCGAGGCGATCGCCGTGCAGTCTGACGACGGACAACTCAGCTATCGCCAGCTCAACGCCGAGGCCAATCGCCTGGCCCACCACCTGATCGCACTGGGCGTGCGGCCCGACGACCGGGTGGCAATCTGTGTCGAGCGCGGCCTGCCGCTGGTGGTCGGCCTGCTGGCGATCCTCAAGGCCGGCGGTGCCTATGTGCCGCTGGACCCGGACTACCCGGCAGAACGTATCGGCCACATGCTCGCCGACAGTCAGCCGCGAGCGCTGCTGGTGCAACAAGGCACGCGGACGCTGGTCGGCGAAGCGGCGGTGCCGCAGGTCGATCTCGATCAACCGTGCTGGGCCGAGCAACCGGACAGCGACCCACGGGTACCTGGGCTGAACGGCGCGCACCTGGCCTATGTGATCTACACTTCAGGTTCCACCGGCCTGCCCAAGGGGGTGATGGTCGAGCACCGCAACCTGGCCAACCTGGTGCACTGGAGTGCCCGCCGGTTCCCGGCCGGCGGCGCAGTGTTGCACAAGACCCCGGTGAGCTTCGACGCCTCGGTGTGGGAGCTGTTCTGGCCGTTGTGCAGCGGGCTGCGCCTGGTGCTGGCCAAGCCGGATGGCCAGCGCGACCCGCAGTACCTGGCCGGGCTGATTCGCCAGCAGCAGGTCGGCGTGGTGCAATTCGTGCCCGCGCTGTTGCAGCAGTTCCTCGACCAGGACGACAGTGCCGCCTGCGCCAGCCTCAGCGATATCGTCTGCGGCGGTGGCGAGCTGACCGAGGTCCTGGCCCGGCAGGTTCGCCAGCGCCTGCCGCAGGTGCGCCTGCACAACGTCTACGGCCCCACCGAGACCACGGTCGACTGCAGCGCCTGGACCCTGGAGCCCGGACAGCCGATTCCACCCGGCGCGTTGCCGATCGGCCAACCCATCGACAACACCCGTCTGTACGTCCTCGATGCCCACGACCAGCCGGTACCCTGGGGCGTCGCCGGCCAGCTGCATATCGGCGGCGCCGGGGTGGCGCGTGGCTACCTGGGGTTGCCGGAGCAACAGGCCGAACGCTTCATCGCCAGCCCGTTCGTCGAGGGTGAGCGCCTGTACCGCAGCGGCGATCGGGTACGTCAGGCCGCCGACGGCAGCCTGACGTTCCTTGGTCGTACCGACCACCAGATCAAGCTGCGCGGCCTGCGCATCGAACCGGGCGAGATCGAGGCCTGCCTGAACCGCGTGGCCGGCGTGCGCGAGGCCCTGGTGCTGGTCCACCGGCATCCACACGGCGGTGATCGCCTGGTCGCCTACCACCGCGGCGAGCCGCAGCCTGCCGACGCGCTGCGCCAGGCATTGCTGGCGCGGTTGCCGGAGTACATGGTGCCGGCGCTGTTCGTCCACCTCGACAGCTGGCCGCTGACCCCCAATGGCAAGCTCGACCGCCAGGCGCTACCGCTGCCGGACGTGCAGGCGCGCCAGTACGAGGTGCCACAAGGCGAGACCGAGGTGCTGCTGGCCGAGATCTGGTCGCAACTGCTGGGCGTGGAGCGGGTAGGGCGGCACGACAACTTCTTCGAACTGGGCGGTCACTCGCTGCTGGCCGTGACCCTCACCGCGCGCCTGCGCCAGGCCGGCCTGCAGGTGGATGTACGCACCCTGTTCGGCCAGCCGAGCGTGGCCGCGCTGGCGGCTACCCTGGGCCAGGGCGGCGCGGTGGTGGTGCCGGCCAACCGGATTCCGGCGGGCTGCACCCTTATCACCCCGGACATGCTGCCGCTGGTCGACCTGGAACCGGCCGCCATTGAGCGCATCGTCGCCGCGGTGCCGGGCGGTGCGACCAATGTTCAGGATATCTACCCCCTGGCGCCGTTGCAGGAGGGCATCCTCTATCTGCACCTCAGCGCCGTGGGCGTCGATCCCTACGCCCTGCGGGCACGGCTGCGCTTCGACAGCCCGGCGCGGCTGCGGGTGTTCGCACAGGCCCTGGAACAGGTCATCGCCCGGCACGACATCCTGCGTACCGCAGTGCTCTGGGATGGCCTGCCGCAGCCGGTACAGGTGGTCTGGCGCCAGGCGCCGCTGCAACTGGCGCCGCTCGACGATGCCCACCTGGCGCGTCTGGACCTTGGCCAGGCGCCACTGATCCGCCTGCTGCACCGCACCGAGCCGGGTAGCCAGCGGGTCGAGGCGGTGCTGCAGTTCCACCATATCGTGCTCGACCATATCGCCATGCAGGCGGTGCAGGCCGAACTGCGCGGCTACCTGCTGGGGCAGACCGAGCCGTTGTCGGCCTCGGTGCCGTACCGCAACTATGTGGCACAGGCGCGCCTGGGCGTCAGCGAAGCCGAGCACGAGGCGTTCTTCCGCGCCCGCCTGGGTGGTATCGACGAGCCAAGCCTGCCGTTCGGCCTGCGCGAGGTGCAGGGCGAAGGTCAGGCCCTCGATGAGGCCGAGGTGGAATTCGACGGCCTTCGCTATGGTCGCCTGCGCGACCAGGCCCGCCAACTGGGCGTGAGTGCCGCAAGCCTGGTGCACCTGGCCTGGGCGCGTCTGCTGGCGGTGGCCTGCGGCAAGGACTGCGTGGTCTTCGGCACCGTGCTGCTGGGCCGCCTGCAGGGCGGCGAGGGCAGCGAGCGGGCCCTGGGCATGTTCATCAACACCCTGCCGTTGCGGGTCGAGCTGGATGGGCTGGGCGTGCGCGACGGCGTGCTGGCCACCCACCGCGAGCTGTCGGCGCTGCTGGTCCACGAGCACGCCTCGCTGGCCCTGGCCCAGCGCTGCAGCCAGGTGGCCGCGCCGCTGCCGCTGTTCAGCGCCATGCTCAACTACCGGCAGAGCACCCGCGCCGCGCCGCAGCCACAGGCCTGGGAGGGGATCGAGACCCTGGGCAGCGAAGGGCGTACCAACTACCCGCTGAGCCTCAACGTCGATGACTTCGGCGATGGCCTGCGCCTGGGCGTGCAGGTGTCGGCCCAGGTGGGCGCGCAGCGCATCTGCGCACAGATGCTGCAGGTGCTCGATGGCCTGCTGCTGGCGCTTGAGCAGCATCCGCAGCAGGCGCTGAACCGCTTGCCGGTGCTGAGTGCCGAGGAGCGGCGCCAGGTGCTGGTCGAGTTCAACGACACGGCGGTGGCGTACGACCTGGAGCAGACCCTGCACGGCATGATCGAGGCTCAGGTTCGACGCACCCCGACCGCTGTGGCGGTGAGGGCGGAGGAAGGCGAGCTGACCTATCGCCAGCTCGACGAGCAGGCCAACCGCCTGGCCCATCACCTGATTGCGCTGGGGGTAAAACCCGACGCGCGCGTGGCGCTCTGCCTCGAGCGCGGCCTGTCGATGGTGGTCGGCCTGCTGGCCATCCTCAAGGCCGGTGGCGCCTACGTGCCGGTCGACCCGGACTACCCGGCCGAGCGCATCCGCCACATGCTCGATGACAGCGCGCCGCTGGCGGTGCTGGTGCACGGTGCCACCCGCGACGTGCCGCAGGCGAGCCCGGCGACGCTGATCGACCTCGACCGACCGACCTGGCAGGCACAGCCGGCGCATGCCCCACAGGTGCCCGGGCTGACCCCGCGCCACCTGGCCTATGTGATCTACACCTCCGGCTCCACCGGCCTGCCCAAGGGCGTGATGAACGAGCACGCCGGGGTGGTCAACCGCCTGCTGTGGATGCAGGACGCCTACCAACTGGGGGCTGGTGACGTGGTGCTGCAGAAGACCCCGTTCAGCTTCGACGTGTCGGTGTGGGAGTTCCTCTGGCCGCTGCAGACCGGCGCCCGCCTGGTGATGGCGCGCCCCGGCGGACACCGCGACCCCGAGTACCTGCGCGCGGTCATCCGTGAAGAGCAGGTCAGCACCTTGCACTTCGTGCCGTCGATGCTTGATGTGTTCCTCGCCCATGGCGAAGTCCTGGCGCACCAGCTCAAGCGCGTGCTGTGCAGCGGCGAAGCCTTGCCCGGCAGCCTGGTACGGCGTTTCCATGCACAACTGCCGACGGTCGAGCTGCACAACCTGTACGGTCCGACCGAGGCGGCGGTGGATGTCAGTGCCTGGCACTGCGTGACGGCACCGGACAGCACGCCGATCGGCAAGCCGATCGCCAATACCGCGCTGTACGTGCTGGACGCCCAGGGCCAGCCGGTACCGGTGGGTGTGGCCGGCGAGCTGTATATCGGTGGCATGCAGGTGGCCCGCGGCTATCTCAACCGCGAGCAACTGACCGCTGAACGCTTCCTCGATGATCCGTTCTCGCTCAGGGCCGGTGGCCGGATGTACCGCACCGGCGACCTGGCCCGCTACCTGGCCGATGGCAACCTGGAATACCTCGGGCGCAACGACGATCAGGTGAAGATTCGTGGCCTGCGCATCGAACTGGGCGAGATCCAGGCCTGCCTGACCCGTATCGAAGGGGTCAAGGAGGCGGTGGTGCTGGCCCGCGAGCAGCGCCTGGTGGCGTACTACACCGGCGCCCGGCAGGCGCCGGACACGCTGCGCCCTGCGCTGCTGGGCCAGTTGCCGGAGTTCATGGTGCCGGCTTCGTTCACCCACCTCGACGCGCTGCCGCTGAGCCCCAACGGCAAGCTCGATCGCAAGGCGCTGCCGCAGCCGGAAACCACGCAGCAGGCCTATGAGGCGCCGCAAGGCGAAGTCGAGACCCTGCTGGCGCAGCTGTGGAGCGAACTGCTGGGTGTGGCTAAGGTCGGTCGCCATGACAACTTCTTCGAGCTCGGCGGCCACTCGCTGCTGGCCGTGACCCTGACCGCGCGCATGCGCCAGGCCGGCCTGGCGGCGGATGTACGGGTACTGTTCGGCCAGCCGAGCCTGGCCGCGCTGGCGGCGGCGGTGGGCGGCGAGGCGACGCTGGAAGTGCCGGCCAACCGTATCCCGGCGGGCTGCACACGCATCACCCCCGACATGTTGCCGCTGGCGCGCCTGGAACAGGCCGCGCTCGACAGCCTGGTGCAGAGGATTCCCGGCGGTGCGGCCAATATCCAGGACCTGTACGCCCTGGCGCCGTTGCAGCAGGGCATTCTCTACCACCACCTGGCCAGTGCCGAGGTCGACCCCTACGTACTGCAACTGAAGTTCGCCTTTGCCGGCGAGGCCGAGCTGGAAGCCTTCGTCGCGGCGCTGAACCAGGTCATCGCCCGCCACGACATCCTGCGCACCAGCGTGCACTGGCAGGGGCTCGAGGAAGCGGTGCAGGTGGTCTGGCGCGAGGCGCGCCTGGACCTTGAGCCGGCACTGGACAGCCCGCGCCTGGACCTGGGCCGCGCACCGTTGATGCACCTGAGCAGCCATGTGCAACAGGGCCGCTTGCAGGCGACCCTGCTGCTGCACCATATCCTCCTCGACCACGCCGCCATGGAACTGCTGGTGGCCGAGGTCGGCGATGCGCTGCTGGGGCGCATGCCCGAGGGCGACAGCGTGCCGTACCGCAACTATGTGGCCCAGGCGCGCCTGCGTGACGACAGCCAGGCGCAGGAGGCGCTGTTTCGCGAACTGCTGGGCGATATTGACGAGCCGACCGAAGTGTTCGGCCTGCGCGGGGCGCTGGGCGATGGCAGCCACGTGCTCGACCACCGTGAGCGCCTGGACGAGCCACTGGCCCTGCGCCTGCGTCAGCAGGCACGGTTGCTGGGCATCAGCGTCGCCAGCCTGGTGCACCAGGCCTGGGGGCAGGTGCTGGCGCAGCTGTCCGGCCGCGAGGACGTGGTGTTCGGCACCGTGCTGCTCGGCCGCCTGCAGGGCGGCGAGGGCGCCGAGCGGGCGCTGGGCATGTTCATCAACACCTTGCCGTTGCGGGTCAGTGTGGGGGAGATGGATGTGGTCGACGGCGTGCGCCTGACTCACCAGCGCCTGGCGCGCCTGCTGGCCCACGAGCAGGCCTCCCTGGCCCTGGCCCAGCGCTGCAGCGGCGTGCCGGCCTCCCAGGCGCTGTTCACCAGCCTGCTCAACTACCGCCATAGCGCGGTCTCCGGGGCGCAGCGCGCACAGGCCTGGCAGGGCATCGAACTGCTGGCCGCCCATGAGCGCAGCAACTACCCGCTGGTGGTCAGCGTCGACGATTTGGGTGACGGTTTCATCCTGACCGTGCAGGCGGTGCCGCAAGTGGATGGGGTACTGGTCTGCCAGCTGCTGCAGACGGCCCTGGCGCGGTTGGCCGATACCCTGGCGGACACGCCGGCGGCGCCGTTGAACCGTATCAACGCCTTGCCGGACGTCGAGCGCGAGCGCGTGGCGCGGCAGTTCAACGCGACCCGTCGCGACTATCCCCGCGACCTGCCCGTGCATGCCCTGTTCGAGGCGCAGGCCATGGCCAGCCCGGATGCACTGGCGGTGGCCCATGGCACGCGGCGCTGGAGCTACCAGGCGCTCGACCGGCAGGCCAGCCGGCTGGCCGGGTACCTGCTGGAGCAGGGGGTACAGGCGGGTGACCGCGTGGCCTTGCTGTTGCCTCGCTCGTTCGATCTGCTGGCGGCCCAGCTGGCCGTGAGCAAGTGCGCGGCGGTGTTCGTGCCGCTGGACGGCAATGCGCCGGTCGAGCGTCAGGCGTTCATGGTGGCCGACAGCCAGGCGCGGTTGGTGCTGACCCACAGCGACCAGCCCCAGGTGGACGGCGCACGCCGAGTCGAACTCGACCGCCTCGACCTGAGCGGTTATGCCGATGCGCCGTTGGGCCTGGCGGTGGACGCCGGCAGCGCGGCGTACATCATGTACACCTCCGGCTCCACCGGCACGCCGAAGGGCGTGCAGGTGCCGCACCGGGCCATCGTGCGCCTGGTGATCAACAACGGCTTTGCCGATTTCAACCGCCAGGACCGCGTGGCCTTTGCTTCCAACCCGGCGTTCGACGCCAGCACCCTGGAAGTCTGGGCGCCACTGCTCAACGGCGGCGCGGTGGTGGTGGTCGACCAGGACACGGTGCTGTCGCGCCAGGGCCTGCGCGAAGTCCTGCTGGAGCAGGGCGTCACCGTGCTGTGGCTCACCGCCGGCCTGTTCCACCAGTTTGCCGACGATTTGCTGCCGGTGTTCCGTGGCCTGCGCTACCTGATGGTCGGTGGCGATGTGCTGGACCCGGCGGTGATTGCCCGGGTACTGCGCGATGGCGCGCCGCAACACCTGCTCAATGGCTACGGCCCGACCGAAGCCACCACCTTCAGCACCACCCACGAAATCACCGAGGTGGGCGAGGGCAGCATCCCGATTGGCAAGCCGATCGGCAACAGCCGCTGCTATGTGCTCGATGCCCGCCAGCAATTGCTGCCGGTGGGAGCGGTGGGCGAGTTGTATATCGCCGGTGACGGCGTGGCCATGGGGTATCTGGGCCAGCCGGAGCTGACCGCTGAGCGCTTCCTGCCGGATCCGTTCAACGGCGGCACGATGTACCGCAGCGGCGACCTGGTGAGCTGGCAGGCCGACGGTACCCTGCGTTACCTGGGACGCGCCGACCAGCAGGTCAAGCTGCGGGGCTTCCGTATCGAGCTGGGCGAGATCGAGGCACGCCTGGGCGAGTGCCCGGGTGTACGCGACGCCGCCGTGATCGTGCGCGAGGATGTGCCGGGCGATAAGCGCCTGGTGGCCTATTTCACTGGCCATCAGGCAATCGCTGAACTGCACCAGCAACTGCAAGGCCAACTGCCGGACTACATGTTGCCGTCGGCCTATGTACAACTGGACGCGCTGCCGCTGACCGCCAACGGCAAGCTCGACCGCCGTGCCTTGCCGCAGCCGGGCAGCGACGCGTTGGTCAGCCGTGCCTTCGAGACGCCGCAAGGTGAAATCGAAACCGCGCTGGCCGCGATCTGGGCCGAGGTGCTCAAGGTCGAGCAGGTTGGTCGCCATGACCACTTCTTCGAACTGGGCGGCCATTCGCTGCTCGCGGTGAGCCTGATCGAGCGCATGCGCAAGGCCGGGCTGGATGCCGACGTACGCGTGCTGTTCGTCCAGCCGACCCTGGCCGCGTTGGCGGCGGCTGTGGGGTCGGGACGTGAAATCGAGGTGCCAGCCAATCGAGTCCCAAGTGATGCGAAGCACATCACGCCAAACATGCTCAGCCTGATCGACCTGGACCAGGGCAGCATCGACCGTATCGTCGCCAGCGTGCCGGGTGGTGCGGCCAACGTGCAGGAAATCTACCCGCTGGCGCCGTTGCAGGAAGGTATTCTCTACCACCACCTCAGTGCTGAGCAGGGCGATCCTTACCTGCTGCAGACCCGTCTGGCCTTCGACAGCCTGGATCGGTTGCAGGCCTGTGCCGAGGCCTTGCAACAGGTCATCGACCGCCACGACATCCTGCGCACTTCGGTGGTCTGGGAGGGGCTGGGCGAGCCGGTGCAGGTGGTCTGGCGCCAGGCTCGCCTGGCGGTCAGCGAGGTCACCGGCCTGGGCGAAGAGGCGGTGATCGAGCGGCTGCACGCGCACTTCGATGCCCGCCTGCAACGCCTGGACCTGACCCAGGCGCCGCTGCTGCGCCTGACCTACGCCCTGGACCCGGCCCTGCAACGGGTGGTGGCCGTTTTACACTTCCACCACCTGGCCCTGGATCACACGGCGATGGAGGTGATCGTCCACGAACTGCAGGCGATCCTCTCCGGTCGCCGGCACCTGTTGAGCGCGCCCGTGCCGTACCGCACCTACGTGGCCCAGGTACGCCTGGGCGCCGCCGAGGCGGGGCACGAGGCGTTCTTCCGCGACATGCTCGGCGATGTCGACGAGCCGACCCTGCCCATGGGGCTGGCCGATGTGCAGGGCGACGGGCGTGATATCGAGGAGTCGCGCCTGCCGCTGGATCCGGCCTTGTCGCGCCGGGTGCGCGAGCAGGCAAGGGCGCTCGGGGTCAGCGCCGCGAGCCTGATGCACCTGGCCTGGGCCCGCGTGGTGGGTGTGCTGGCGGGGCGCGGTGACGTGGTGTTCGGCACCGTGCTGATGGGCCGCCTGCAAGGCGGTGACGGCGCCGACCGGGCGCTGGGGGTGTTCATCAACACCTTGCCGCTGCGCATCGACACCGCCAAGGGCGCCCGCGATGCGGTGCAGGCCACCCACCAGCGGCTGTCGGCGTTGCTTGGGCATGAGCATGCGTCGTTGGCACTGGCCCAGCGTTGCAGCGGCGTGCCGGCCTCGGCGCCGCTGTTCAGTGCCTTGCTCAACTACCGCCATAGCCCGACGGATACGGCCGGTGTGGATGTCGCAAGCTTCCAGGGCATGCATCAGCTCGGCGGTGAAGAGCGCAGCAACTACCCGCTGACCCTGAGCGTGGACGACCACGGGGAAGGTTTCAGCCTGAGCGTACTGGCCCAGCTGGGGATCGGTGCCGAGCGGGTCGCAGGTTGGATGACCGCTGCCGTGAGCCAGTTGATCCAGGCGTTGGAGCAAGGTGGCGCGGCGCAGGTCGACAGGCTGCCCATCCTCGACGGCATGCAGCGACGCCAGGTGCTAGAAGGTTTCAATGCCACGGCCGTGGATTATCCCCAAGGGCAGACCGTGCACGCACTGGTCGAGGCCCAGTCGCCCGAAGCATTGGCCGTAGTACAGGGCGAGCTGAGTCTGAGCTATGGAGAACTCAATGAGCGCGCCAACCGCCTGGCTCATCATCTGATCGAGCGTGGCGTGGTCCTGGGCGACCGCGTGGCGCTGTGTCTGGAACGTGGCCCGCAACGGTTGGTGGCGATGCTGGCCGTGCTCAAGGCCGGGGCGGCGTATGTGCCGGTCGATCCGGGTTATCCGGAGCAGCGGATTGCCTACCTGCTCAGCGACAGTGCGCCAGCGCTGGTGCTGGTCGAATCGGCCACCGAAGCGTTGGTCGGCGATGCAGCCAAAGTCATGCTGGATGGCGATGGCTGGCTCGACCACGCGGCCAGCAATCCTGTGGTTGCAGGGCTGGACGAGAATCAGCTGGCTTATGTCATCTACACCTCCGGTTCCACCGGCCAGCCCAAGGGGGTGATGGTCGAGCACCGCACCCTGGCCAACCTGATCCACTGGCATTGCCAGGCCTTCGAGTTGGATGAGGGCAGCCACACCTCCTGCGTCGCGGGCTTCGGCTTCGATGCCATGGCCTGGGAAGCCTGGCCGGCGCTGTGCACCGGAGCAGTGCTGCACCTGCCGCCGGCGTCCATCGGCGGCGAGCATGTCGATGAACTGCTGGATTGGTGGCTGGAGCAGCCGCTACAGGTCAGCTTCCTGCCGACGCCGGTCGCCGAGCAGGCGCTGCGTCGCGAACGCCAGCACCCGACCCTGCGCACGCTGCTGGTCGGCGGTGATCGCCTGCGCCAGTTCGACCGCGATCCGGGCTTCGCGCTGGTCAACAACTATGGCCCGACCGAGACCACCGTGGTGGCGACGTCGGGGCAACTGCAACCGGGCGGTGCGCTGCATATCGGCAAGCCGACCGCCAACACCCGCGTCTATGTGCTGGACGAGCAGCGTCAGCCCGTACCAGTGGGGGTGACCGGCGAGCTGTACATCGGTGGTGCGCAGGTCGCCCGAGGTTACTTCAAACGCCCTGAACTGACTGCCGAGCGTTTCCTCGACGATCCGTTCAACGGCGGCCGGATGTACCGCACGGGCGATCTGGTGCGCTGGAATGTCGATGGCACGCTGGACTACCAGGGCCGCAATGACGACCAGGTGAAGATCCGTGGCGTACGGGTCGAGCTGGGCGAGATTGAGGCCGCGCTGAAGGCCCAGCCGGGCATTACGGACGCGGTGGTGCTGGTGCGTGACGAGCGTCTGCTGGCCTGGTTCACCGAAACCGCCGTGGTCGATCTCGACACCTTGCGCCAAGGTCTGCAAGTCAGCCTTCCGGGTCACTTGGTACCGCAAGCCTTCATGCGTCTGGAGGAACTGCCACTGACCAGCCACGGCAAGCTGGACCGCAAGGCGCTGCCGGATCCGGACCCCTCGGCCCTGGTGCGCCAGGCCTACGTTGCGCCAATCGGCGCCACCGAGGTGGCCATGGCCGCGACCTGGGCCGAGGTCCTGGGTATCGAACAGGTTGGTCGCCATGACAACTTCTTCGAGCTCGGCGGCCACTCGCTGCTGGCGGTGAGCCTCACCGCGCGCCTGCGCCAGGCCGGCCTGCAGGCCGACGTGCGCACCCTGTTCGGCCAGCCGACGGTAGCGGCGCTGGCGGCAACCCTGGGCCATGGTCGCCAGGTCGAGGTCCCGGCCAACCGGATTCCGGCCGGCTGCACCCGGATCACCCCGGACATGCTGCCGCTGGTGGACCTAGAACCTGCCGCCATCGAGCGCATCGTCGCCACGGTGTCGGGTGGCGCGGCCAACGTGCAGGATATCTACCCGCTGGCGCCGTTGCAGGAGGGCATTCTCTACCACCACCTCAGCTCGCCGGAGCACGATCCCTATGTGCTGCAATCGCGCATGGCCTTCGCCAGCCGTGACCGGCTGCACGCCTTCGTCGATGCCCTGGGCAAGGTCATCGCCCGTCATGACGTGCTGCGTACGTCAGTGCTGTGGGACGGCCTGCCGCAGGCATTGCAGGTAGTCTGGCGCCAGGCTGAGCTGGCGCTGTTCGAGGTGGCCGACGAGGCTGCGGTGCCTCATGCCCTGGCCCTCGACCGGGCGCCACTGGTGCGCCTGTACCACTGGCCGGACGCGCAGGGCGCCGGAAGGCAGGCTGTGCTGCAGTTCCACCATATCGTCCTCGACCATACCGCGCTGGATGTGCTCGGCCGGGAACTGGTCAGCTATCTGCAAGGCGCGCCGGTGCCCGCCGAACAGGGCGCGCCGTACCGCAACTACGTGGCCCAGGCGCGGCTGGGCGTCAGCCAGGCCGAGCACGAGGCGTTCTTCCGCGAGCAGTTGGGCGATATCGACGAGCCGACCCTGCCGTTCGGCCTGGGCGACGTGCAGGTCGACGGCCTCGGCATCGAAGAGGCCCAGCTATGGCTGGACGAACCCCTGGCTACCGGTCTGCGCCAGCAGGCACGGCAGCTGGGCATCAGCGTCGCCAGCCTGTTCCACCTGGCCTACGCCCGCCTGCTGGCCGCCGCCAGCGACCGTGACAGCGTGGTATTCGGCACCGTGCTGCTCGGTCGTCTGGAAGGCGGCGCGGGAGCGGACCAGGCGCTGGGCATGTTCATCAACACCTTGCCGCTGCGCCTGGACCTTGCAGGCATCAACCTGCAGGACGCCGTGCGCCAGACCCAGCAGCGCTTGAGCGCCTTGCTCGCCCACGAGCATGCCTCACTGGCCCTGGCCCAGCGTTGCAGCGGCGTGCCGGCCCCGGCGCCGCTGTTCAGCGCCATGCTCAACTACCGCCACGGCAGCCAGGCGGACGAGGACCAGCGCCAGGCCCTGCAAGGCATCGAGACCCTGGACAGCAACGAGCGCAGCAACTACCCGCTGAGCCTGAGCGTGGACGATATCGGCGAACGCTTCCGTCTGGTTGCCCTGGCGCCGGCGGCGGTCGGCGCGGCGCGTGTCTGCGAGCAGATGCGGCGGGTGCTGGAGGCCATGGCCGAGGCCTTGGCCCATCAGCCACGGCAAGCGCTGCTGCAACTGCCGGTGCTGTCGGCCGAGGAGCACGACCTGCTGGTGCACGACTTCAACCGCACGGCGCAGCCCCACGACCTGAACCGGACCCTCCAGGACCTGTTCGAGGCCCAGGCCTTGCGCACGCCCGAGGCTGTTGCGCTCAGCGCCGAACAGGGTGAACTCAGCTACGAGCAGCTCAACGCCCAGGCCAACCGCCTGGCCCATCACCTGATCGCGCTGGGCGTGCGGCCCGACGACCGGGTGGCGATCTGTGTCGAGCGCGGTCTGTCGCTGGTGGTCGGCCTGCTGGCCATCCTCAAGGCCAGTGGCGCCTATGTGCCACTGGACCCTGACTATCCGGTCGAACGGATCCGCCACATGCTGGTCGACAGCCAGCCACGGGCGGTCCTGGTGCAGGCGGCCACCCGGGCGCTGATGGGGGATCTGCCACTGACCCAGGTCGATCTCGACCTGGCGGACTCGATCCGTGAGCCGGAGCACAACCCGCAGGTGCCGGGCCTGGCCGCCGCCAACCTGGCCTATGTGATCTACACCTCCGGCTCCACCGGGCTGCCCAAGGGGGTGATGGTCGAGCACCGCAACGTGGTCAACCTGGTGCACTGGAGCGCCGGGCTGTTCCCGGGCGAGGGCGCTTTACTGCACAAGACCCCGGTGAGCTTCGACGCCTCGGTGTGGGAGCTGTTCTGGCCGCTGTGCAGCGGCGTGCGCCTGGTGCTGGCCAAGCCGGACGGTCAGCGCGACCCGCAGTACCTGGCCGAGCTGATCCACCAGCAACAGGTCGGCGTGGTGCAGTTCGTGCCGGCGTTGCTGCAGCAGTTCCTCGAGCACGAGGCCAGCGCGGCCTGCGCCAGCCTCACCGATATCGTCTGCGGTGGCGGCGAGTTGACCGAGGCCCTGGTGCACCAGGTGCGCGAGCGCCTGCCACGGGCAAGGCTGCACAACGTCTATGGGCCGACCGAAACCACGGTCGATTGCAGCGTCTGCACCTTGCACCCGCAGGATCCGTTGACATCGGGCGCAATGCCGATTGGCCGGCCGATCGACAACACCCGCCTGTACGTGCTCGACGGCCACGACCAACCCGTGCCGTTGGGCGTTGCCGGTCAGCTGCATATCGGCGGCGCCGGGGTGGCGCGTGGCTACCTGGGGTTGCCGGAGCAACAGGCCGAACGCTTCATCGCCAGCCCGTTCGCCGACGGCGAGCGGCTGTACCGCAGCGGCGATCGGGTACGCCAGCGCCCTGACGGCAGCCTCGAGTTCCTTGGCCGCACCGACCACCAGATCAAGCTGCGCGGCCTGCGCATCGAGCCGGGCGAGATCGAGGCCTGCCTTGCCCGGGTACCCGGGGTGCGCGAAGCCGTGGTGCTGGTGCACGACGCCCAACCGACCGGCCCGCGCCTGGTGGCCTATGTCACCGGCGCCGCGCCGCCCGCCGAGGTTCTGCGCGAGGCGCTGCTGGGGCAACTGCCCGAGTACATGGTACCGGCGCTGTTCATGGCCCTCGACGCCTTGCCGCTGACCCCCAACGGCAAGCTCGACCGCAAGGCACTGCCGCAGCCGGACCTGCCGGCGCGCGTCTACGAGGCGCCGCAAGGCGACACCGAGCAGCTGTTGGCGCGTATCTGGGGCGAGCTGCTGGGCGTGGAGCAGGTAGGCCGCCACGACAACTTCTTCGAACTGGGCGGCCACTCGCTGCTGGCCGTGACCCTCACCTCGCGCTTGCGCGAGGCGGGCCTGGAAGCCGACGTGCGCAGCCTGTTCGAACACCCGACGCTGGCAGGCTATGCCGCCATCACAGACAGAATGGAGATCGTCCTGTGAGCATCAACGAACTACTGGCGACCCTGGCCGCCAACAATGTCCAGCTGGCCCTCAAGGATGGCCAGCTGGTGGTCCAGGGCAATCGCCAGGCCCTGAGCGACGCCGCGCTGGTGGCGCGGCTGCGCGAGCACAAGCCGGCGCTGCTGGGGATGCTCGAACGTGGCGAGTACGTGGCGGCGCGCCAGGGCAGCGTCGAGGTACCGGAAAACCGCATCCCCGCCGGCTGCGCGCGGATCACCCCGGCCATGCTCAGCCTGGTCGAGCTCGACCAGGCCAGCATCGACCAGTTGGTCGAAGGCGTGCCCGGCGGCGCGGCCAATGTGCAGGACATCTATCCGCTGGTGCCTTTGCAGCAAGGCATGCTGTTCCACCATGCCAGCGCCGGCGACCATGATCCCTACGTGATGCAGGCGCGCTTCGTGTTCGCCAGCAGCGCCCGGGTCGAGGCCTTCGCCCAGGCCCTGCAAGGGGTGATCGACCGTCACGATATCCTGCGCACCTCGGTGCACTGGAAGGCCCTGGAGACGCCGGTGCAGGTGGTCTGGCGCCAGGCCCGGCTGCGGGTCACCCAGTTGGCCGAGGGCCAGCTGCCGGACAGCGGCTTCGACCTGACCGAGGCACCGTTGATCCGCCTGCAATGCCAGGCGGCGCAGGCGGATGGGCAGGTCCACGCGACCCTGCAGTTCCACCACGTGGCCATGGACCACAGCGCCCTTGAGGTGGTGCGCCACGAAATGCTCGCCTTCCTGCTCGGCGAAAGTGCCCGGTTGGGCCGTCCGCTGCCGTTCCGCAACCATGTGGCCCAGGCCCTGCTGGGCGTCGGCGAGGCCGAGCACGAGGCGTTTTTCCGCGACATGCTCGGCGGCGTGGACGCGCCGACCCTGGCCTATGGCCTGGCCGATGTGCAGGGGGATGGCGCGGCGCTGAACGAGCACGCGCTGGACCTTGACCTGGCGCTGTGCCGCGCGCTGCGCGCCCAGGCCCGCAGCCAGGGGGTGAGCGTCGCCAGCCTGTTCCACCTGGCCTGGGCGCGGGTGCTGGGCGGCCTGACCGGGCGCGACCAGGTGGTGTTCGGCACCGTGCTGATGGGCCGTCTGCAAGGCGCCGAGGCCACCGACCGGGCGCTGGGCATCTTCATCAATACCTTGCCGCTGCGGGTGGACCTGGACGACGCTGACCTGGCCAGCGCGATCAAGGCCACCCACCAGCGCCTGAGCACGCTGATGCGCCATGAGCACGCGCCCCTGGCCCTGGCCCAGCGCTGCAGCGGCGTGGCGGCGCCGACGCCGTTGTTCAACGCCTTGCTCAACTACCGCCACAGCGCGGCCTCGGGCTCCGAAGCGGTGCTGCGCGCCGGCTGGGCCGGGATCGAGATCGTGCACGCCGCCGAGGCCACCAACTACCCCTTGACCCTGAGCGTCGACGACTTCGGCGAAGCGTTCCGCCTGACCCTGCTGGCCAGCCCCGAGGTGCCGGCACGACGTGTCTGTGCCTACCTGGAGCAGACCCTGCGCAGCCTGCTTGCGGCGACGTCCACCGCTGAAGTCAGGGCGCTGCCGATGGTGCCTGCCGACGAGCGTGAGCAACTGCTGGAAACCTTCAACCAGACCCCGGGCATCGAACAGTCGCACGGTCCGTTGCATCGGCGTATCGAGGCCGTGGCCCAGGCCCATCCCCACGCCCTGGCCGCCACTGCCAATGACCAGTCGCTGACTTATCAGCACCTGAACCAGCGCGCCAATGCCCTGGCTCACCACCTGATCGGCCTCGGCGTGCGCCCCGATGACCGCGTGGCAGTGTTCGCCCGTCGTGGCCTGGACACGCTGATTGGCCTGGTCGCGGTGCTCAAGGCCGGCGCCGGCTACGTGCCGGTGGACCCGGCCCATCCGGACGAGCGTGTGCGCTACCTGCTCGACGACAGCGCGCCAGTGGCCGTGCTGACCCAACAAGCGTTGCGCGGCCGCCTGGATGGGATCACGGTGCCGGTGCTGGCGCTCGATCAGCCTGACTGGCCGCAGCGGCTGGATGATCCAGCCGTCGCCGACCTGGGACCGGAACACCTGGCCTACGTGATCTACACCTCGGGCTCCACCGGGCAGCCCAAGGGGGTGATGGTCGAGCACCGCACCCTGAACAACCTGGTGGACTGGCACTGCCGGGCCTTCGACCTGTGCCTGGGCCGGCACACTTCGAGCCTGGCCGGCTTCGGCTTCGACGCCATGGCCTGGGAGGTCTGGCCGGCGTTGTGCGCCGGGGCCACCTTGCACCTGGCGCCCGCCGGCGAGGGCCACGAGGACCTTGATGCGCTGCTGGCCTGGTGGCGCGCCCAACCGCTGGATGTCAGCTTCCTGCCCACCCCTGTGGCCGAATACGCCTTCAGTCATCAACTGGGTCACCCGACCTTGCGCACCCTGTTGATCGGCGGGGATCGCCTGCGCCAGTTCAACCGCACCCAGACCTTCGCCGTGGTCAACAACTACGGCCCGACCGAGACCACCGTGGTGGCCAGCTCCGGAGTAGTGGAGGCGGGGGGCGCGCTGCACATCGGCGGCCCCGTGGACAATGCCCGCCTGTACGTGCTCGACGCCGGGTTGCAGCCGGTAGCATTGGGCGTGGCGGGCGAGCTGTACATCGGCGGCGCCGGGGTCGCCCGTGGCTACCTTGGCCGCCCGCAGCTGACCGCCGAGCGCTTCCTCGACGATCCGTTCGTGGCAACGCCGGGCGCGCGCATGTACCGTACCGGCGACCTGGTGCGCTGGCTGGCCGACGGCACCCTCGATTACCTGGGGCGCAACGACGACCAGGTGAAGATCCGTGGGGTGCGCATCGAACTGGGCGAGATCGAGAACCGGCTGAACAGCCTGCCGGGCATCGGCGAGGCCGTGGTGGTGGCCCGCGAGGACCAGCCTGGCCAGCCGCGCCTGGTGGCTTACTTCACCGCGCAGGCCGGCCTCGAGGCACCCTTGCCCGAGGTCCTGCGCACGCAACTGCTGGCCCATCTGCCGGAGTACATGGTGCCGGTGGCCTTCGTCGCCCTGCAGGCGCTGCCGCTGACCGCCAACGGCAAGCTCGACCGCCGCGCCTTGCCGGCGCCTGAGCGTTCGGCGCTGTTCGAGCGTGGCTACGTGGCCCCCGAGGGCGAACTGGAAACTGCCCTGGCCCAGCTGTGGGCCGAACTGCTGCAGGTGGAGCAGGTTGGCCGGCATGACCATTTCTTCGCCCTGGGTGGCCATTCGCTGCTGGCTATGCGCATGGTCTCCCAGGTGCGCCTGCGCCTTGGCGTCGAGCTGACCCTGGCCGAGCTGTTCGCCAACCCCGAACTGGCCGCCGTGGCCCAGGTGCTGGCGAGCGCCGGGCACAGCGCGCTGCCGGCCATCGTCGCGGTGCCCCGCGAGCAGCCCCTGCCGTTGTCGTTCGCCCAGCAGCGTCTGTGGTTCCTGGCCCAGCTGGAGGGCGGCAGCCAGGCCTACAACGTGCCGCTGGCCCTGGGCCTGCGTGGCTCGGTGGATGCCGACGCGCTGGAGCGTGCCCTGCTGTGCATCGTCGCGCGCCACGAAGGCCTGCGCAGCCGCTTCGTACCCGCAGGCGACAGCGCCGAGGTGCACGTCGCCGCCACGCCGCTACCGGGCTGGCTGCGGCGCCTGAGCCTGGCGCCCGATGACCTGGCCGCGCACCTGCAGGCCGAGGCCACCGCGCCGTTCGACCTGGTCGAGGGACCACTGTTGCGCGCCAGCCTGCTGCGCATGGAGGATCAGCACCATGTGCTGCTGCTGACCCTGCACCATATCGTCGCCGACGGCTGGTCCCTCGGCGTGCTGACCCGTGAGCTGGGCGCGCTGTACCCGGCCATGTGCCAGGGCCTGGACGATCCGTTGCCGGCCCTGGCCATCCAGTACGGCGACTATGCCGTGTGGCAGCGACGCTGGCTGGCCGGTGAGCAACTGCAACGCCAGGCCGACTACTGGCGCCAGGCCCTGGATGGCGCGCCGACCCTGCTGAGCCTGCCGAGTGACCGGCCACGACCGCCACGCCAGGACTTCAGCGGCGCCAGCCTGGCGCTGCAGCTGGATGCGCGCCTGGGGGCCGGCCTGCGGGCCCTGGCCCAGCGGCATCAGGCAACTCTATACATGGTGCTGCTCAGTGCCTGGGCCGCGACCCTGGCGCGCCTGTCCGGGCAGACAGAGGTGGTGGTCGGCTGCCCGGTGGCCGGACGCGGCCATGCCGAGCTGGAGCCGCTGGTGGGGCTGTTCGTCAACACCCTGGCGCTGCGCATCGACACGTCGGGCGCGCCGAGCAGCGAGCGCCTGCTGGCCCAGGTGAAGGCACGCCTGCTCGACGCCCAGGCGCACCAGGACCTGCCGTTCGAGCAGGTGGTGGAGATCGTCCGCCCGGCGCGTAGCCTCGGCCACACGCCGTTGTTCCAGACCACCCTCAACTGGCTGGCCACCGAGGGCGTCGCGCCGAGCCTGGCGGGTTTGCGCCTGGAGGGCGTGGCCCAGGCCAACCAGGTGGCCAAGTTCGACCTGTCGCTGAGCATGGGCGAGCAGGGCGAGGCGTTGGTCGGCAGCCTCGAGTACGCCACGGCATTGTTCGATGAAAGCAGCGTGTGCCGTTTCGCCGGTTACTTCGAGCGCCTGCTGCGGGCCATGGTCGCCAACGACCAGGCGCCTCTGGCCGAGGTGGAGTTGGTCGGCGGCGCCGAACGCCGACGCCTGCTGCACACCTTCAACAACAGTGCCCGGACATTCCCGGTCGGCCAGACCCTGCCGGCCCTGATCGAGGCCCAGGCGGCCCGTGCCCCGCAGGCGCTGGCCGCCGTGGCCGGCGATGCACGCCTGAGCTACGGCGAGCTGAACCAGCGCGCCAACGCCCTGGCCTATCACCTGATCGAACGCGGCGTAGGGCCCGATGACCGGGTCGCGGTGGTCGCCCGGCGCGGCCTGGATACCCTGGTGGCGCTGCTGGCGGTGCTCAAGGCCGGTGGCGCCTATGTACCGGTGGACCCGGCGCATCCGGATGAGCGCCTGCGCTACCTGCTCGAGGACAGCGCCCCCGTGGTGGTCCTGGCCCAGCAGGCGTTGCTGGCACGCCTGGACGGGTTGGCCGTGCCTGTGCTGGCCCTGGACCGGCCGGACTGGCCGGCGCGCACGGACAATCCCGAGCTGCCCGGCCTGCTGGCCAGCCACCTGGCCTACGTGATCTACACCTCTGGCTCCACCGGGCAGCCCAAGGGCGTGATGGTCGAGCACCGTACCTTGGCCAACCTGGTGCACTGGCACTGCAAGGCCTTCGAGCTGGGCGCCGGCGAGCACACTGCCAGCGTCGCCGGCTTCGGCTTTGATGCCATGGCCTGGGAGGTCTGGCCGGCCCTGTGCGCCGGCGCGGTGCTGCACCTGCCACCGGCCGAGCTGGGCAACGAGCAGCTCGACGGCCTGTTGGCCTGGTGGCTGGAGCAACCGCTGAAGGTGGCCTTCCTGCCGACACCGGTCGCCGAATATGCCTTCACCCAGGGGCTGCGCCATCCGACCCTGCGCACCCTGCTGATCGGTGGCGACCGCCTGCGCCAGTTCACCCGCGACCCCGGCTGCGTCGTGGTCAACAACTATGGCCCCACCGAGGCGACGGTGGTCGCCACCTCCGGCCTGGTGCTGCCGGGCGGCGCGCTGGACATCGGCCGGCCTATCGCCAATGCCCGGGTCTACCTGCTGGACGAGGCGCGGCAACTGGTACCGTGTGGCGTGACCGGCGAGCTCTACGTGGGCGGTGTCGGGGTGGCGCGGGGCTACCTGAACCGTGCGCATCTGACGGCCGAGCGCTTCCTCGACGACCCGTTCAGCGAGCAGCCTGGCGCACGCATGTACCGCACTGGCGACCTGGCCTGCTGGAACGCTGACGGCACCCTGGACTACCTGGGCCGCAACGACGACCAGGTGAAGGTGCGCGGCCTGCGCATCGAGCTGGGGGAGATCGAGGCGCAGTTGCTGGCCTTGCCTGGCGTCGCCGAAGCGCTGGTGCTGGCCCGCGAGGATAAGCCCGGCCAGCCGCGCCTGGTGGCCTACTACATCGCCGGCCCTGAGGCGCAGCCGGTCGGCGCCCTGCGCGCCGCCCTGCAACAGCGCTTGCCGGGCTACATGGTGCCGACGGCCCTGGTGCGCCTGGATGCCTGGCCATTGACCGCCAACGGCAAGGTTGATCGTCGCGCGCTGCCGTTGCCCGAGCGCGAGGCGTCGGCCAGCCAGGTCCACGAGGCTGCCGAGGGCGCGCTGGAAACGGCCCTGGCCGAACTGTGGTGCGAGCTGCTGCAGCTGGAACGGGTAGGGCGCCAGGACCGCTTCTTCGAACTGGGCGGCCATTCGCTGCTGGCCATGCGCATGGTCGGCCAGGTGCGGGTGCGCCTGGGTCGGGAGCTGTCGCTGGGCGAGCTGTTCGGCGACGACCGCCTGCTGGCGGTGGCGGCGACCCTGGCCGAGCGCGGTGGCGAGGTGCTGCCGGCCATCGAGCCGACGCCCCGTGGCCAGTCCCTGCCGCTGTCGTTCGCCCAGCAGCGCCTGTGGTTCCTGGCGCAGATGGACGATGCCAGCGCCGCCTACCATATTCCCCTGGGCCTGGCCTTGCACGGCCCGCTGGACCGCGCGGCGCTGGAGCAGGCACTGGCGCGCATCGTCGAGCGTCACGAGAGCCTGCGCAGCCACTTCACCCAGGAAGGCGCCGAGGCAAGGGTACGCGTGGCCCCGGGCCGCGGCGGCTTCGCCCTGGCCTGGCACGACCTGCGCGGCGCCGCGCAGCAGTTGCCCGAACTGATGCAGGCCGAGGCGCTGCTGCCCTTCGACCTGGCGCACCAGTTGCCGGTGCGTGGCCGCCTGCTGTGCCTGGCGGCAGAGCATCACGTGCTGCTGCTGACCTTGCACCATATCGTCGCCGACGGCTGGTCGATGGGCGTGTTCACCCAGGAGCTGGCGGCGCTGTACCAGGCCTTCAGCGAAGGGTGCGACGACCCGCTGCCGGCGCTGGCGATCCAGTATGGCGACTATGCCCTGTGGCAGCGCCGCTGGCTGGCCGGCGACGCGCTGCAGCGCCAGGGCGAATACTGGCAACAGGCCCTGGCCGGCGCGCCGGTGCTGCTGACCCTGCCCACCGACCGGCCACGGCCGGCCCGCCAGGACTACCGCGGTGACCGGGTCGAGATACGTTTGGACCGGCGTCTGAGCGAAGACCTCAGGGCGCTGTGCCTGCGCCACGGGGTCACCCCGTTCATGCTGTTCGGCGCCGCCTGGGCGGTGCTGCTGGCGCGCCTGTCCGGCCAGGCCGAGGTGGTGATCGGCACGCCGGTGGCCAACCGTCGGCAGGCCGAGGTCGAAGGGCTGATCGGCTTGTTCGTCAACTCCCTGGCCCTGCGCATCGATACCGCCGGACTGCCCGACGTCGGCGCGCTGCTGGACCGGGTCAAGGCCTGCGTCAGCCAGGCCCAAGACCATCAGGACCTGCCGTTCGAACAGGTGGTGGAACTGCTGCACCCGCCGCGCAGCCTGGCCCATACCCCGCTGTACCAGGTGTCGCTGGCCTGGAACGGCGTGCCGGGCGAGGCCTTGCAACTGGGCGACCTGCAACTGGAGGCGCTGGGCGGCGCGCAGATCTTCGCCAAGTTCGACCTGACCCTGAGCCTGGGCGAGACCGCCGACGGCTACGGCGGCGCCCTGGAGTTCGCCACGGCACTGTTTGACCGGGCGACCATCGAACGCCATGTCGGCTACCTGGAGCAACTGCTGTGGGCGATGGCCGGCAGCGACCAGGCGGTGCCGGCGAAGGTCGAACTGCTGGGCGCCGCCGAGCGTCGCCAGGAGCTGGTGACCTGCAATGCCAGCGAATTGGTCGGCGGCTTGCAGCAACCGGTGCAGGCGTTGTTCGAGGCGCAGGTGGCGCGTATGCCGCAGGCGTTGGCGCTGCAGGCCGAGGACGGCCAGATGAGCTACCGGCAACTGAACGAGGCGGCCAACCGCCTGGCCCATCAGCTGATCGCCCAGGGCGTGGTCGCCGACAGCCGGGTCGCGGTGTGCCTGGCCCGTGGGCCGCAACTGCTGGTCGGGCTGCTGGCGGTGCTCAAGGCCGGCGGCGCCTACGTGCCGCTGGACCCGGGCTACCCCGACGAGCGCCTGGCCTACATGCTTGCCGACAGCGCGCCGCTGGCGTTGCTGGTGGATGCCGGCAGCCGCGGGCGCTTTATCGACAGTGCCGTGCCACGCCTGGACCTTGACCAGCCGACCTGGACCGGCCAGTCGCCGGACAATCCGCAGGTGAGCGGCCTGGGTGCCCGCCACCTGGCCTACGTGATCTACACCTCCGGCTCCACCGGCACGCCGAAAGGGGTGATGGTCGAGCACCGCAGCCTGTGCAACCTGGTGCATTGGAGCTCGCGGCTGATCGCCCCGACCGTCGAGGGCGCGCTGCTGCACAAGACCCCGGTGAGCTTCGACGCCTCGGTGTGGGAATTGTTCTGGCCGCTGTGCGCCGGCCTGCGCCTGGTGCTGGCGCGCCCGGACGGCCAGCGCGACCCGGCCTACCTGGCGGCGCTGATCCAGCAACAGCGGGTCAACGTGGTGCAGTTCGTGCCGGCGCTGCTGCAGCAGTTCCTCGCCCTTGAGGCCAGCGCGGCCTGTGACAGCCTCACCGATATCGTCTGTGGTGGCGGCGAGCTGACCACGGCGTTGCTGCAACAGGTGCGCGAGCGCCTGCCGCAGGTACGCCTGCACAACGTCTATGGCCCGACCGAGGCCACCGTCGATTGCAGCGTCTGGACCCTGGAGCCCGGGCAACCGCTGCCTGAAAGCGCGCCACCGATCGGCCGGCCGATCGCCAATACCCGGCTGTACGTGCTTGATCGCAACGGCCTGCCGGTGCCCCGTGGCGTGGTGGGCGAGCTGCACATCGGCGGCGTCGGCGTGGCCCGTGGCTACCTGGGCCTGCCGGAACTGGACGCCGAGCGCTTCGGCGACAGCCCGTTCGTGGTCGGCGAGCGCCTGTACCGCAGCGGCGACCTGGTGCGCCGCCGCGCCGACGGCGAGCTGGAGTTCCTCGGCCGCGACGACTTCCAGGTCAAGCTGCATGGCCTGCGTATCGAACTGGGCGAGATCGAGGCCTGCCTGGCCAGTCATCCCGCGATTCGTGAAGTTGCGGTGCTGCTGCGTGGCGAGCGGTTGGTCGCCTGGTTCACCGCCCACGACGACGCGCCCGGGATCGAGGCGTTGCGTCGGCATGCCCTGGCGCAGCTGCCAGACTACATGGTGCCGTCGGCCTATGTGGCGATGCCGGCCATGCCGCTGACCGCCAATGGCAAGCTCGACCGCCAGGCGCTGCCCGAGCCCGGCGCCGAGGCCGTGCTCAGCCGTGCCTACGAGGCGCCGCAAGGGGAAGCCGAAACCCATCTGGCGGCACTGTGGGCCGAGCTGCTGAACGTGCCGAGGGTAGGGCGCCAGGACCACTTCTTCGAACTGGGTGGCCACTCGCTGCTGGCGGTGACCCTGATCGCCCGCCTGCGTGCCGAAGGCCTGGAGGCGGACATCCGCGTGCTGTTCGCCGAGCCGACCCTGGCCGCCCTGGCCGCGACCTTGGGCCAGCATGGCGGGACCCGGGTGCCGGCCAACCGTATTGGCGTCGACTGCCGCCGCATCACACCGGACCTGCTGGCGCTGGTGGCGCTGGAGCAGGCGGCCATCGACCGCATCGTCGCCCAGGTCCCGGGCGGCGTCGCCAACGTGCAGGACATCTACCCGCTGGGGCCGTTGCAGGCGGGGATTCTCTACCACCACCTGGCCAGCGAGGGGGATGATCCGTACCTGTTGCAGGCGCGTTTCGCCGTGGCCGACCGCGCGCGGCTGGAGGCGCTGCAGCGGGCCTTGGACCAAGTGATCGCCCGTCACGATATCCTGCGTTCCTCGCTGTACTGGGACGGCCTCGCCGAACCCGTGCAGGTGGTGTGGCGCCAGGCATCGCTGCCGGTACAGGAGGTGTCGCCGGGGGCGCCGCAGGTCTTGCGCCTGGACCTGACCCGCGCACCCATGCTGCGCTTGCTGCACAGCCAGGACCCGGCCAGCGGGCGCATCACCGCGACCCTGCTGTTCCATCACCTGGTCATGGACCACGTGGCCCAGGATGTGCTGCGCGCCGAACTGCAGGCCTGCCTGCTCGGCGAGCAGCGCCAGTTGCCCGCGCCGGTGCCGTACCGCAACTACATCGCCCAGGTGCTGCAAGGCGCGGGCGAGGCCGAGCACGAGGCGTTCTTCCGCGAACAGCTGGGCGACATCGACGAGCCGACCTTGCCCTATGGCCCGCATCCGCTGGCTCATCAGGGCGCCGAGGCCGAAGCCCGGATACTGCTGGACGACGGCCTGGCGCGACACCTGCGCGAGCAGGCGCGGCTGCTGGGCGTCAGCGCCGCCAGCCTGATGCACCTGGCCTGGGGGATGGTGCTGGGGCAGTTGTCGGGGCGCGACAGCGTGGTGTTCGGCACCGTGCTGCTCGGTCGCCTGCAGGGTGGCGAAGGCGTGGAACGCGCCTTGGGCGTGTTCATCAACACCTTGCCGCTGCGCCTGGAGGTGGGCCGCCTGCCGGTGCGCGAGGCGCTGCTCGACACCCACCGCCGGCTTACCGGGCTGCTGGTGCACGAGCATGCGCAACTGGCCCTGGCCCAGCGTTGCAGCGCGCTGCCGGCCGGCGCGCCGCTGTTCAGCGCCTTGCTCAACTACCGCCACAGTGCCACGGCCCTGGTCCGTGACGGTGCTGCCGGGCGCGCCTGGGAAGGCATCGAGCTGCTGCATGCCGAGGAACGCAGCAACTACCCGCTGGCCCTGAGCATCGACGACCTGGGCGAAGGCTTCGGCCTGACCGCGCAGTGTGCGCCGGGCCTGGATGCGCGACGCCTGTGCGGTTATCTGCAACAGACCCTGGAAAACCTGGTCGAGGCCCTGACTCAGGATCCCGAACGAGGCCTGGAACGGCTGGAGATCGTGCCGGCCGAGGAACGCCGGCGGCTCCTGGTGGGCTTTAACGCCACGCAACGTGATTACCCGCGAGCGTTGCCGGTGCAGCGCCTGTTCGAGCAGCAGGTGGCGCGGCACCCGCTGGCGCTGGCGGCGCGCCACGATGAACGCCAGCTCACCTATGGCGAGCTCAACGAGCAGGCCAACCGCCTGGCCCATTGGCTGATCGGCGAGGGCGTGGCGGCAGGTGACCCGGTGGCGATCCTGCTGCCGCGTTCGTTGCCCTTGCTGGTGGCGCAACTGGCCGTGCTCAAGTGCGCGGCCATCTATGTGCCGCTGGACATCAACGCCCCGGCCGAACGCCAGGCGTTCATGGTCCAGGACTGCCAGGCCGTGGCGCTGCTGACCCTCGGCAGCCTGGCGGCGGAATGCGAGGCGCGGCGCATCGACCTGGACTGCCTGGCCCTCGACGACCAGCCGGCGCACAACCCGAACCTGGCGCAGGACGCCGACGCGGTGGCCTATGTGATGTACACCTCGGGCTCCACCGGCACGCCGAAGGGGGTGCGGGTGAGCCACCGCGGCATCACCCGGCTGGTGCTGAACAACGGCTATGCCGACTTCGATGCCAGCGACCGTTTCGCCTTCGTCTCCAATCCGGCGTTCGACGCCGCCACCCTGGATGTCTGGGGCGGCCTGCTCAACGGTGGCCAGGTGCTGGTGATCGATCACCAGACCCTGGTCGAGCCAACGCAGTTCGCCACCGCGTTGCGCCAGGGTGGCGCCAGCGTGATGTTCGTCACCACGGCGCTGTTCAACCAGTATGTGCAGCTGATCCCCGAGGCCCTGGCCGGGCTGCGGGTCCTGCTGTGCGGCGGCGAGCGCGGCGAGCCCGCCAGCTTCCGGGCGTTGCTGGCGCGGGCGCCGAACCTGCGCCTGGTGCACTGCTACGGGCCCACCGAGACCACCACCTTTGCCACCGCCTGCACCGTGCGGGCCGTGGCCGACGGCGCCGAGCATGTGCCGATCGGCGGCCCGATCGGCAACACCACGGCCTATGTCCTCGATGCGCACGGGCGCCTGCTGCCCGAAGGCGTGACCGGCGAGCTGTACATCGGCGGCGATGGCGTCGCCCTGGGCTACCTGAATCGCCCGCAACTGACCGCCGAGCGTTTCCTCGACGACCCGTTCGGTGCTGGGCCCGGCGCGAGGTTGTACCGCACCGGCGACCTGGCCCGCTGGCGTGATGACGGCCAGCTGGAGTGTCTGGGGCGCACCGACGACCAGGTGAAGATCCGTGGTTTCCGTATCGAGCTGGGCGAGATCGAGCAGCACCTGGCCCAGTGCCCGGGCGTGGACGAGGTCGTGGTCATGGCCCTGCGCCTGGAGCAGGGACCGCTGCGCCTGGTGGCCTGGTACACCCGTACCGACGCGACCCTCGACGGCGTGGCGTTGCGCGGTTTCCTGCGCGAACGGCTGCCGGAGTACATGGTGCCGACGGCGTTCGTCGCGCTCGAGGCGTTGCCGTTGACCAACAATGGCAAGGTCGACCGCCGGGCGCTGCCGCTGCCGGGCGCGCAGGACCTGGCCGTGGCGGTGTTCGAGGCCGCTGCAACACCGGTGGAACAGGCATTGGCCGCGCTGTGGGCGCAGGTGCTGGAGGTCGAGCGGGTGGGGCGGCATGACAGCTTCTTCGAACTGGGCGGGCATTCGCTGTCGGCGATCCGCCTGGTAGGCGAGATGCGCCAGGCCGGTCTGCACACGACCCTGGCGGAGCTGTTCCAGCACCCGACCATCGCCACCCTGGCACCGCGCCTGGGCGAGGGTGCGGACGAGGACGAAGGCCTGGTCACGGTGCGCGCCGCAGGCAGCCAGCCTGCCTTGTTCCTGATCCACGAGTTCAGTGGCCTGGACCTGTACTTCCCGGTCCTGGGGCGGCATATCGAAGGTGATTTCCCCGTCTACGGCCTGGCTGGCGTCGCCCCTGGGGAGGCGCAGCTGAATACCATGGAGTGCCTGGCGGCACGCCTGGTACGGCGGATCCGCGCCGTGCAGCCGCACGGGCCGTATCGGCTGGCGGGCTGGTCGTTTGGCGGCGTGCTGGCCTATGAGGTGGCCGCGCAGTTGCTGGGCGCGGACGAGCCGGTGGCCTTCGTCGGTCTGATCGACACCTACGTGCCGCGCCTGAGCGACCAGGGCAAGGCGCGCTGGCAAGGGCCGCACCTGCTGCAAGGGCAGCTGTTGCTGCATTGCCGGGTGCATTGGCAGGCCCAGGGCGAGGCGGGGGCGGCGCAGTTGGCCGAGATCGAGGCATTGCAGCCCGGGGCGCTGGCGTTCGAAGCACTGCTCGCCCACTGCCGTGATCGCCAGCTCCTGGTGCCCGGCCTGGTCCAGGCCAGCGACGGGCAATTGCGCCACTTCTTCGAGCGTCACCTGGCCCATGGGCATGCCCTGGCCCACTACCGGCTGGCACCGTTGCCGGTGCCGCTGCATCTGTTCGTGGCCGAGCAGCGCAGCGCCGGCATCGTCACCGACAGCCCGACCCTGGGCTGGGCCGAGGCCTTGCCGGGGCAGGCGTTGTATTGCCTGAGCGTGCCGGGCGATCACCAGAGCATGGTGCAGGATCCGCAGGCGGCGGTGCTGGGCCAGGCCATCGCGCAGGCCTTGCAGGCCTCAGCAGGCGGCGTGCCGCCGACGCACCAGCCAATGCTGGCGATCCAGAGCGGCACGCCGTCCCATGTCCCGGTGTTCTGCGTACCGGGGGCCGGCGACAGCGTGACCAGCTTTATCGGCCTGGCCGAGGCGCTGGGGCCGGATTGGCCGGTGCATGGCCTGCAGGCCCGGGGCCTGGCCGCGGGCGAGGTGCCGCACAGCACAGTGGAGGCCGCCGCCGACTGCCATGTCCGGGCCATCGAGGCGCTGTACCCCGAAGGCCCGTTGAACCTGGTCGGGCATTCGTTCGGTGGCTGGGTGGCCCACGCCATGGCGGCACGCTTGCAGGCCAAAGGGCGCGAAGTGCGCTCCCTGACCCTGGTCGACAGCGAGGCGCCGGGCGCGGGGGGCAGTTGCGGCAAGCCGTACACCTTTACCCAGGCTCTGCAGCGGCTGATCGAGTCGTTGCAACTGTCCACCGGCAAGTCGTTGGGCATCGAACCTGCGGCCTTCGCCGAAGCCGACGATCAGGAGCAACTGCGCCAGTTGCACGCGGCCATGGTGCGGGTCGGTCTGATGCCGTCGCGCTCTTCGGCGCAGGCACTCGAGGGCGTGGTGCGGACCTTCGCCACGGCCCTGCGCACGGTGTACCGTCCCGAGGGTGGGTTCAACGGCCTGGCGCGGCTGGTGCTGGTGGCTGATCCGAGTCTGGACGTCGCCGGCAACCAGCGCGAGCAGCAGGCCATGGAGGAGGGCTGGCGCGATTGGCTGCCGCAACTGGAGGTGTGGCAGGGGCCGGGTAACCATTTCAGCATCCTCAAGGTGCCGGATGTGTTCAGCCTGGCGGCGTGGTGGCATGACGGGCAGGCCCTGCATCACGGCAGGGTGAAGCAGTAACACCGTCGTGGGCGCGGGGCATGCCCGCGCCCACGGGACCTCATCGGATTCTGGAAGAACGGTTTTATGGAAAAGACGAAGTTTCGCAAGATCACCCTTGGGGTCGCCGCGGCCCTGGTCGCCGGCATCGTGCTGTACGCGGTGCAGGCCCCGGCCAAGCCGCCGCAGTACATCACCGCCACGGTCGAGCGTGGCGACATCGAGAACGCGGTACTGGCCACCGGCACCCTGGAGGGCATCCGCCAGGTAGACGTTGGCGCCCAGGTTTCCGGGCAGCTCAAGTCGCTGAAGGTCAAGCTCGGTGACAAGGTCAGCGAGGGCCAGTGGCTGGCCGAGATCGACCCGCTGGTGCCGCAGAACACCCTGCGCCAGGCCGAGGTCGACGAGGAGAAGCTGCAGGCCGAGCGGCGCTCGGTGCAGGCCAAGCTCAAGCAGGCCAAGCGGGTCTACGAGCGGTACGAGGTGCTGCAGGACGACGAGTCGATCTCGCGCCAGGATTTCGAGAGCGCCGAGTCCGAGTTCGAGGTGCAGCAGGCCAACCTGCGCTCGCTGGACGCGCAGATCAAGAGCGCCCGGGTGCAGATCGACACCGCCAGGGTCAACCTCGGCTACACCCGCATCGTCGCGCCGATCAACGGCCATGTGGTGGGCATCGTCACCCAGGAAGGCCAGACGGTGATCTCCAACCAGTTGGCGCCGGTGATCCTCAAGCTGGCCGATCTCGACACCATGACCATCAAGGCCCAGGTGTCCGAGGCCGACGTGATCCACATCAGCCCCGGCCAGCAGGTGTACTTCACCATCCTCGGCGATGACCAGCGCTATTACGCCAAGCTGCGCGGCACGGAGCCTGCGCCGCAGAACTACCTGGAAAGCAGCGACAAGAACAGCGGCGCGGCCAAGCAGGCCAGCGCGGTGTTCTACAACGCACTGTTCGAGGTACCCAACCCCGAGCACCGCCTGCGCATCTCGATGACCGCCCAGGTGCGCATCGTCCTCGACACCGCCCAGGGCGTGCTCACCGTGCCGGTGGCGGCGCTGGGGCCGCGCGACGCCGACGGCAGTTTCCCGGTACGGGTGATCGACGGCAAGGGCTTCGCCCAGGTGCGCAAGGTCCAGGCGGGGATCAACAACAACGTCAAGGTGCAGGTCAAGGATGGCCTGGCCGAAGGCGATCGGGTGGTGATCGGCGAGCCGGTGTCGGGCGAGGCGGGGGCGTGAGCATGAACATGACCGTCGAGCTTTCACCGCACCTGGCGCGGCCTGCTGACCAGAAGCAGCCGTTGCTGCGCCTGCAAGGGGTCAGCCGCAGCTTCATGGCCGGCGACCGTGAGTTCCTGGCGCTCAAGGGTATCGACCTGCAGATCCATGCCGGTGAGCTGGTGGCGATCATCGGCGCCTCGGGCTCGGGCAAGTCGACCCTGATGAACATCCTCGGCTGCCTGGACCATGCCAGCGCCGGCAGCTACCAGGTCAGCGGCCAGGAAACCCGCGACCTGGACGACGACGCCCTGGCTGCGCTGCGCCGCGACCATTTCGGCTTCATCTTCCAGCGCTACCACCTGTTGCCGCACCTGGATGCCCTGCGCAATGTGGAAATTCCGGCGGTGTATGCCGGCGTGCCCCAGGCCGGACGCCATGCCCGTGCCCGTGAACTGCTGGGGCGTTTGGGCCTGGGCACCCATCTGGCCCACCGCCCGAGCCAGCTGTCCGGCGGCCAGCAGCAGCGGGTGAGCATCTGCCGGGCGCTGATGAACGGCGGCGAGGTGATCCTCGCCGACGAACCCACCGGCGCCCTCGACACCGCCAGCGGCAAGGAGGTGATGAATATCCTGCTCGAGCTGCACGCTGCCGGGCACACGGTAATCCTGGTGACCCACGACCCCAAGGTCGCCGCCCATGCCGAGCGGATCATCGAGGTCAGTGACGGGCAGATCGTCAGCGACCGCCGCACCCGACCCGAGACACCGGCGCCAGCCGCCGAGGCCACGCCGGCTGTCGAGCAGGCGCCGCGGCGGCTGGTGGCCAGCCTGGGCCTGTTCCGCGAGGCCTTCAAGATGGCCTGGATCGCCCTGGTCTCGCACCGCATGCGCACCTTGCTGACCATGCTCGGGATCATCATCGGCATCACCTCGGTGGTGTCGATCTCGGCCATCGGCGAGGGCGCCAAGGGCTACGTGCTCAAGGACATCCAGGCGATCGGCAGCAACACCATCGACATCTATTCGGGCACCAGTTTCGGCGACAGCCGGGCCAAGGCTATCGAGACCTTGATGCCGGCGGATGTGACGGCGCTCAACGCGCTCTACTACGTCGACAGCGCGACCCCGGTGATCGGCCAGAGCTCGCTGGTGCGCTACCGCAACATCGACGCCGACGTGCAGCTCAACGGCGTCAGCGAGCAGTATTTCCAGGTGCGCAACATTCCGCTGGCCTCGGGGATCGTGTTCAGCGCCGACGACGCCCGGCGCCAGGCGCAGGTGGTGGTGATCGACCACAACACGCGCAAGCGCCTGTTCGGCGACGGGGTCAACCCGCTGGGGCAGGTGATCCTGGTCGGCAAGCTGCCGTGCACGGTGATCGGCGTGACCGCCGAGAACAAGAACCTGTTCGTCGCCGGCAACACGCTGAACGTGTGGATGCCCTACGAGACCGCCGCCGGGCGGGTGCTCGGCCAGCGCCACCTGGACAGCATCAGCGTGCGGATCAAGGATGGCATGCCGAGCAAGCGGGTCGAGGAGGAGGTCAACAAGCTGATGCTGCAGCGGCATGGGACCAAGGACTTCTTCACCAACAACCTCGACAGCATCATGCAGACCGTGCAGAAGACCAGCCGCTCGTTGACCCTGCTGTTGTCGCTGATCGCGGTGATTTCGCTGGTGGTGGGGGGGATCGGGGTGATGAACATCATGCTGGTGTCGGTCACCGAGCGGACCCGGGAGATCGGCATTCGCATGGCGGTGGGGGCGCGGCAGTCCGATATCCGGCAGCAGTTTCTGGTGGAGGCGGTGATGGTCTGTCTGATCGGTGGGGTGATCGGGATCGGGTTGTCCTATGGGATCGGGTATCTGTTTGCCTTGTTCGTCAAGCAGTGGGAGATGGTGTTTTCGTTGGGGTCGGTTGTTACGGCGTTTGTTTGTTCTACGTTGATTGGGATTGTGTTTGGGTTTGTGCCGGCTCGGAATGCGGCGCGGTTGGATCCTATTGAGGCGCTGGCTCGGGATTAAAATGTTTTGGGTTGGGTTGGGTTGGGTTGGTGTTGGAAGTTGTATGCGCATTCATTTGTGATGTCGACGCTTATTCACCTTTCCGCCCTTACGGCGGGTTACTTTGGTCTTGGTGTAGAGACCGGACACATGGTGGACACGTGTACGGAGACATGGTTGACACTTCCTGGCAGCCCCCTTTGCCAGGATTTTCGCCATGCCTTGGAACGTGAGAAACGCCATGAGCCTGAAAGAAGAGTTCGTATCCCTGGCGAGACAACCGGATGCCAATATTCGAGAGTTATGCCGACGTTTCAGCATCAGTCCTCAAACCGGATACAAGTGGCTGCGCCGTTTTGAACAAGGTGGCTCGGCCGCTCTACAGGAACGATCTCGGAGGCCGGCTAGTAGCCCTCGCTTGACCGAGGCTGCGTTGGAAGCAGAAGTCGTTGCACTTCGACAGGAGCACCCGGCCTGGGGCGGACGAACAATCAGCAGCCTGCTGAGCAAGCGTATTGCCCCCAGCACCGTCACCAACGTGTTGCACCGCCATGAACTGATCCAGAGCCCTGAGAAGGCGCGAGAGGCGCGGCTTAGGTTTGAGCACGATGCACCCAACGATCTCTGGCAGATGGACTTCAAAGGGCACTTCGCCCTGCAGCAAGGCCGGTGTCATCCGCTGACCATTCTTGACGACCACTCCCGCTTCAATTTGGCTATTCACGCTTGCGATAACGAGCGAGGAACGACGGTCAAGGAGAAGATGACTGAGGTCTTCCAGCGCTACGGCCTACCGGTCCGAATCAACGTCGATAATGGTGCTCCCTGGGGCTCACCGCGTAATCCTGGAGAGGTTACAGAACTGAGTATCTGGTTGATTCGACTAGGGATACAGATAAGTTTCAGTCGCCCATATCACCCTCAAACGAATGGCAAAATTGAGCGTTTCCACCGCTCCTTGAAGGCTGAAGTACTCGATGGGCGGCAGTTCTCGACCTTGATGCAAGCCCAGATGGCGTTTGACCGATGGCGGGAAATTTACAACTTACAGCGCCCTCATCAGGCTTTGGGGTATCAAGTGCCGATGGCCAGATATCACCCCAGCCCGTGGGCCTACCCCAACCAGCTTGAGGAATTTGAATATGGGCCAGACGATATCCTGGCCAAGGTTTATCACAGTCGCTTCCGCTTCCAGAAACGCTATTTCAGCATCGCAAAAGGGTTGGTCGGGCAGACCATAGCGATACGCCCTGGGCGAGACGGTGGGGACATGTTCGATGTCTATTTCTGCCATCAACGCCTGCGCACCATCGACGTGAATAAACCTGATTACGGACCATAATGTGTCAACCATGTCTGCGCACATGTGTCAGCGATGTGTCCGGTCTCTACATCTTGGCCAAAGTAACCAAAGCCGCCTCGCTCCATTCATCCGGCCCTGCGCTTCGCTCCGGGTCCCCTCACTCCGGCCTTGCTCCCGGGAGGACCGCGCTGCAGGGCCCATCCTGGGCCCCAGCGCTTGACGGGCATCCATGCCCGTCACCTCCCTCCGCAAGGCCTGCGTTCGGCCTCCTGAAGTCGCGAAGTTACGAGCGGCGCCTAGACTGGCGCAGCTGTCGCTAGTTGGAGCTTAATTAATCTCTCGATTAAATCGCGGGGCAAGCCCGCTCCCACGCAGATTATTCAGCTTGGTGCGGGAATAGCGTGGGAGCGGGCTTGCCCCGCGATAGGCCGGAACAGCCAATATATAACTAATTTTCAAACAGCCAACTTCGCCTTTCTTGCTCTTGCTCTTGCTCTTGCTCTTGCTCTTGCTCTTGCTCTTGCTTCTAAGCGCGCGGTAGTTCAGGCGCCGCCAATTGCGACTTCAGGAGGCCGAGCGGAGTTCTTGCGGAGGGAGGTGACGGCCATGGATGGCCGTCAAGCGCTGCGCCCCAGGATGGGGCGTTCAGCGCGGTCCTCCCGGGAGCAAGAACGGAGCGAGGGAACCCCGGAGCGCAGCGCAGGGGCCGTATGAATGGAGCCAGCGGTTTTTGCCTACTTTTGCCCAAGAGCAAAAGTAGGTCGCCGTAAAGGCGAAAAGGTGACTAGATGTCGACATATTCAAAGAATATGTATGCAAAACTCAAAACAATCACATCCAATCCTGACTCCAAACAAAAAAATTCCTTTAGCCCCCTAATCAAAGCTTTGACATTAACTGCCTAAGCAGTAATATTTTTACACAATTCCCCGAGCAGACCCCGATGTCCCACTTCACCCCGGAAACCTTCCAGACCTGCGCCATAGGCATGCTGCTCGGCCGCGCCGCACTCCTCAAGGACCGCATCCTCGACTGGCACCTGGAAGCCGACGGCGTCACCGCCGCCCAGTTCAAGGTGCTGATCATCGTCACCCAGTACCAGGTCGACACCCCGGCCGAACTGTGCCGCTACCTGGGCCTGGACAGCGGCTCGATGACCCGCATGCTCGATCGCCTCGAGCAGAAGGGCCTGATCCTGCGCAACCGCTGCCCCGACGACCGCCGCCAGGTGCGCCTGGCCCTCACCGCCGATGGCCAGCGCCTGGCCGACCGCCTCCCGCAGGTCGGCGCGGCGGCGATGAACGAACTGGTCGGCGTGCTGCAGCCCGAGGAACTCAAGACCCTCGAGCAACTGCTCGCCAAGGTCCTGATCAACGCCGGCGACCCCCTGACGATCCGCCGCTTCGGCGATCGTTGATCCCTGTCACGCATCTTCCAAGGTATTGTCATGGCCACTCCCGCTGACACCTCCACCCCGGCCCCCGCGCCTGACAACACACGCAAGCGCAAGGTCTGGCTGCTCGCCCTGTTGCTGATACTGGTCCTTGCCGGTGCAGGCACCTGGGCCTGGTACAGCCTGGTCGGGCGCTGGTACGAAAGCACCGACGACGCCTACGTCAACGGCAATGTCGTGGAGATCACCCCGCTGGTGACCGGCACCGTCACCAGCATCGGCGCCGATGACGGCGACCTGGTCCATGCCGGCCAGGTACTGCTGCAATTCGACCCGGCCGACAGCGAGGTCGCCCTGCAGTCGGCCGAGGCCAAGCTGGCGCGTACCGTGCGCCAGGTGCGCGGGCTGTACAGCAATGTCGACTCGCTCAAGGCGCAACTGCAGACCCGCCAGGCCGAGTTGCAGAAGGCCCAGCAGGACTACAACCGACGCAAGGTGCTGGCCGACAGCGGCGCCATTGCCGCCGAGGAAGTCGCCCACTCCCGCGATGACCTGACCGTGGCCCAGGCCGCCGTCAACAGCGCTCGCCAACAGCTCAACACCAGCACCGCGCTGGTCGACGACACCGTGGTGTCCTCGCATCCGGAAGTGATGGCCGCCGCAGCAGACCTGCGCCAGGCCTACCTCGACCATGCCCGCACCACGCTGGTGGCGCCGGTGACCGGCTATGTCGCCAAACGCACCGTGCAACTGGGCCAGCGCCTGCAACCGGGCACGACAACCATGGCGGTGATCCCGCTGGACGAGGTGTGGATCGACGCCAACTTCAAGGAAACCCAGCTGCGCGACATGCGCATTGGCCAGCCGGTCGAGATCACCGCCGACCTGTACGGCAGCGAAGTCAGGTACACCGGCACCGTCGACAGCCTCGGCGCGGGCACGGGCAGCGCCTTTGCCCTGTTGCCGGCACAGAACGCCACCGGCAACTGGATCAAGATTGTCCAGCGCGTACCGGTGCGCATCCACCTTGATCCCGAGCAACTGAAGAAGCACCCGCTGCGCATCGGCCTGTCCACCGTCACCGAGGTCGACCTGCACGACCAGAGCGGCCCGGCCCTGGCCCAGCAGCCACCGCAGCAGGCCAGCTACACCACCCAGGTGTATGACCGTCAGCTGGTCGAGGCCGACGACCTGATCGCCCGGCTGATCCACGAGAATAGCGCCACCGGCAAGACGGCTCAGCGATGAGCCAGCAGGCCCCCGCGCAGTTCACCCCGCCGAGCCTGCTGCTGACCACCATCGGCCTGTCGTTGGCGACCTTCATGCAGGTGCTCGACACCACCATCGCCAACGTGGCGTTGCCGACCATTTCCGGCAACCTCGGCGTGAGTTCGGAGCAGGGCACCTGGGTGATCACCTCGTTCGCGGTGAGCAACGCCATTGCCCTGCCGTTGACCGGCTGGCTCAGCCGACGCTTCGGCGAGGTGAAGCTGTTCATCTGGGCCACGTTGCTGTTCGTGCTGGCCTCGTTCCTGTGCGGCGTCGCCCAGTCGATGCCCGAGCTGGTGTTGTTCCGCGTGATCCAGGGCGTTGTGGCCGGCCCGCTGTACCCGATGACCCAGACCCTGCTGATCGCCGTGTACCCGCCGGCGAAAAGGGGGATGGCCCTGGCGCTGCTGGCGATGGTCACGGTGGTCGCGCCGATTGCCGGGCCGATCCTCGGTGGCTGGATCACCGACAGCTACAGCTGGCCGTGGATCTTCTTCATCAACGTGCCGATCGGCCTGTTCGCCGCCGCCGTGGTGCGCCAGCAGATGCGTGCGCGGCCGGTAGTCACCAGTCGCCAGCCGATGGACTACATCGGCCTGCTGACCCTGATCATCGGTGTCGGCGCGTTGCAGGTGGTGTTGGACAAGGGCAACGACCTGGACTGGTTCGAGTCGTC
Organism: Pseudomonas sp. RtIB026; assembly: GCF_016861355.2. Taxonomy (NCBI): domain Bacteria; kingdom Pseudomonadati; phylum Pseudomonadota; class Gammaproteobacteria; order Pseudomonadales; family Pseudomonadaceae; genus Pseudomonas; species Pseudomonas sp. RtIB026. The sequence goes on from NZ_AP023348.2 coordinate 3,185,557, forward strand.
GTTCATCGTGATTGGCACGCTGATCTCGGTGGTGTTCCTGGCGGTGTTCGTCATCTGGGAGCTGACCGATCGCCATCCGGTGGTCAACCTGCGTTTGTTCGTGCACCGCAACTTCCGCATCGGCACCCTGGTGCTGGTGGGCGGCTACGCGGGGTTCTTCGGCATCAACCTGATCCTGCCGCAATGGCTGCAGACCCAGATGGGCTACACCGCCACCTGGGCAGGCCTTGCGGTGGCGCCGATCGGCCTGCTGCCGGTGCTCATGTCGCCCTTCATCGGCCAGTACGCCCATCGCTTCGACCTGCGCTTGCTGGCCGGCATCGCCTTCCTGGCGATCGGTACCAGTTGCTACATGCGTGCCGGCTTCACCAACGAGGTGGACTTCCTGCACATCGCCCTGGTGCAGTTGTTCATGGGCATCGGCGTGGCGCTGTTCTTCATGCCGACCCTGGGCATCCTGCTGTCGGACCTGCCGCCGCACCAGATCGCCGACGGTTCCGGGCTGGCCACCTTCCTGCGCACCCTGGGCGGCAGCTTTGCCGCGTCGCTGACCACCTGGATCTGGATTCGCCGGGCCGACCAGCACCACGCCTACCTGAGCGAGCACATCAGCAGCTTCGATCCGGCCACCCGGCAGACCCTGGAGCAGCTGGGCGGGGCCACTCCGCAGAGTTACGCGAAGCTGGAACAGATCCTCAACAGCCAGGCCTACATGATGTCGACGGTGGACTACTTCACCTTGCTCACCTGGGTGTTCGCCGGGTTGATCCTGCTGGTATGGCTGGCCAAGCCGCCCTTTACCGCCAAGGCCGGGCCGGCTTCGGCGGGGCATTGAACCAATGATCCTGTCCATGCAGCACCTGCCCCGTTTTCAAATGATGGCATTTCCCCTACTCTTGTAGGCCTTTACCTGGCTACTTGGCAGACTCATGGACAAGGTCATCGTCATCACCGGCGCCAGCCGGGGCATCGGCGCCGCCACCGCATTGCTGGCGGCGCAACAGGGTTACCGCATCTGCATCAACTACCACGCTGACGACCAGGCCGCCGAGGCGATGCTGGCGCAGGTCCGTGCGCTGGGCGCCGAGGCCATTGCTGTGCGCGCCGACGCCAGCGTCGAGGACGAAGTGGTGCGGCTGTTCCGCTGCGTCGACCAGGAGCTCGGGCCGGTTACCGCGCTGGTCAACAATGCCGGCACCATCGGCCAGCAGAGTCGCGTCGAGGACATGTCCGAGTTCCGCCTGCTCAAGGTGATGAAGACCAATGTGGTCGGCCCGATCCTCTGCGCCAAGCACGCCTTGCTGCGCATGGCCCGCCGCCATGGCGGCCAGGGCGGGGCGATTGTCAACGTGTCGTCGATGGCCGCGCGGCTGGGCTCGCCCAATGAGTACGTCGACTATGCCGCCTCCAAGGGCGCCCTGGACACCTTCACGGTGGGCCTGGCCAGGGAAGTAGCCGGCGAGGGTGTGCGGGTCAACGGCGTGCGGCCGGGCTACATACACACCGGCTTCCATGCCCTGAGCGGCGACCCGGACCGCGTCAGCAAGCTCGAGCCGGGCTTGCCGATGGGGCGCGGTGGCCAGCCCGAGGAAGTGGCCGAGGCGATCCTGTGGTTGCTGTCGGAAAAGGCGTCCTACGCGACCGGCACCTTCATCGACCTGAGTGGCGGACGTTAGGCTCTGTACGAAATGTATCTGCACTCGCCCATACTGCGTTGAAACGGGGCTCGGAATGCTCATGTACTCCAGTACAGTCGGGCGCGACCCCGGCCGTTCCTCCCCCCGTTTCGCCTTGTCTGGCCTTCGCGCAGACACATTTCGTACAGACCCTAGGCTCGTCAGTCGCGCAGCAACAGATCGACCTGATCCACCAGCTTTTCGAGGTCGAAGGGCTTGGTCAGTACACGCATGCCTTGCGGCAGGGGCCCATCCTCAAGCACCGCGTTGGCATCGTAGCCGGTGATGAACAGCACCGGGATCGAAGGCAGTCGCCCGCGCATGGCCTGGGCGACCTGGCGGCCGTTCATGCCGCCGGGCAGGCCGATGTCGGTGATCAGCAGGTCGAACCCCAGGTCTGCCTCGAGTGCCGCAGGTCCGGTGGCGTAGCCATCGACCTGGTGGCCCAGCTCCTCGAGCACTTCAGCGATCACCAGGCGCAACGCGGCCTGGTCTTCGACCAGCAGTACCCGCTTTCCGGGCCCGCGAGCGGACAGCAGTGACGCAGCTTTTGCAGGCGCAGGCTGGGCAACGGTGTCATGCCTGGGCAGGTAGAGGTGGATGCAGGTCCCTTCGCCCGGCTGGGAGCAGATCTGCAGTTGCCCACCTGACTGACGGACGAAGCCATAGACCATGGAAAGGCCCACTCCGGTGCTTTGCCCCATGGGCTTGGTGGTGAAGAAGGGTTCGATCGCGCGATCGATCACCTCCGCTGGCATGCCGCGTCCGGTGTCGCTGACGCTCAAGCGCAGGTAGGGCCCGGAAGGCAGGTCCAGTGATTGGGCTGTAACCTGCGTCACCTCCAGCGCGACGCAGCGGATGTCGATGCGACCGCCGGCAGGCATGGCGTCGCGGGCATTGATGCACAGGTTGAGCAGGGCGCTTTCCAGTTGCGGTGGATCGATGAACACCGTGCCGTTTTCCTGCTCGAAATCGCTGCTCACCTCGATGGCCGGGCCGACGCTGCGGCTGATCAGGTCTTCCATGCCCCCTACCAGTGTGCTCAGGCGGGTGGCCTGGGGCAGCAGGGTCTGGCGGCGGGAGAACGCCAGCAGGCGTTGCACCAGCGTGGCGGCCCGTTGCGCGGATTCACAGGCACTGTTCAACAATGGCGTTATTTCGGCGTAACGGGCCTTCTGCAGCCGCTGACGTATCAACTCCTGGGCGCCGAGCATGCCGCCAAGCAGGTTGTTGAAGTCATGGGCGATGCCGCCGGTGAGCTGGCCTACGGCCTCCATCTTCTGGACCTGGCGCAGGGCCTCCTCGGCCTCGAGCAGCCGCTTCTGCTCGCTGACCTGGCGGGTGATGTCGTAGACGAACAGATAGGCACCGACAATCCCGCCGGTGTGGTCACGCAAGGGGGTGAAGCGCAGTTCGAAATGCCGCCTGTCATTGCCGCGACCGTATTCGATCACTTCGGTATAGCTTTCACCGGACAATGCCCTGCGCCATAGCGCCACTGATCGTTCGCATTCCTCGGGGAATCCCTCCAGGCCTTCGAGCAGGCTGTCGCCCGCCTTGATCCTGCGTCCGAACAGGTACTCGAAATCCTTGACTGCACGGGCATTGATCGCGAGCAAGCGCAACGCGGTGTCCACCACCTGCACCCGGGCGACACTGTGTTCGACCAGCTCGGCAAACAGGCTGCGCTCGGCCAGGGCTGCGGTGACCCGTTGCTCGAGCTGGTCGTTGAGTTGTTGCAAGGCGGTTTCTGCGCGGCGTCGTTCGGTGACATCCTTGAACAGCACCGCCACCTGGTGTTTCCCGGCGGGCTCGATCCGGAAGGTGGTGACCGACAGCACCCGGCCAGTGGCAATCAATTCCTGCTCGAACTGCAGAGGCTCACCGGTGCGTAGCACCTGGCCATAGCGGGCCACCCAGTCGTCGGCCTCGTCCGGCACCATCTCGCGCAGCTTCTGCCCCACCACGTTGGGAATCCCCGCGTGGCGGGCATAGGCGGCGTTGGCGAGGATATGGATGTAGTCGCTCAGCGGGCCGTGCGGGCCGTCGAAGAATTCGATGACGCAGAACCCTTCGTCCATCGTGTCGAAGAGAAAGCGGAACAGGTCGGGATCATGCCGTGGTGGATTGGCCAGTTCGGCCTCCAGCAAGGCGTTGCGCTGGCGTAGGCGTTCAACTTCCAGGCGCAGGGACTGCAGTTCGCGCGAGGGCATGCGGGCATCCGTCGATGTGAGGTCAGATACGCTAATCGCCTGTCGGTGTGCCTGTCCAGTCGCGCGGCTCAAGGCCTTGCGCGGGGCTTGCTTCGCGCGGCGTTCAGCAGTTGCTCCACGCTGCTGGTCAGCAGTGTCAGTTCGAAGGGTTTGTGCAACAGGGTCATGGGCGGCGAGCCCTTGATCCGGCGGGTATCGATGGCACCATCGTAGCCGGTGATGAACAGGGTGGGCAGATGCTCTTCGATAGCCCAGCAGGCATTGGCGACCTGGTATCCGTCGATATCCCCCGGCAGCCCGATATCCACCACCAGCAAGTCTGGGCGAGCGCCTTCGTCCAAGGCGCACAGGGTCGTGCGGCCATTCTCGAAGTCCTGAACCTGCAAGCCCTGTTCCTCGAGGATTTCCCGTATCACCAGGCGCAGTGTCGCTTGATCTTCTACCAGCAGGATGAGTGGTTGCCTGGGCCTTGCTTGCGTGATCGCCTGCGGCATATCGTCTGCTTGCGCTGCACTGCCTGCATGAGCACGTGGTAAATACATGTGGATGCAGGTGCCGCGCTCTGGTGAGCTGTCGATGTTCAGTTGGCCGGTTGACTGGCGCACGAAGCCATAAGCCATGGACAGGCCCAGCCCGGTGCCTTGCCCCAGGGGCTTGGTGGTGAAGAAAGGTTCGGCGGCACGCTCGCTGATCTGCTGGGTCATGCCACAGCCGGTATCTTCGACCTGAATGTGCAGATACTGTCCGGTTTCGAGCTGAAGGGCTGCAGCCTGCGCGGCATCCAGCTGGTAGTTGTCGGAGCTGATGCGCAGGGTGCCGCCCCGCGCCATCGCGTCCCGGGCGTTGATGCACAGGTTGAGCAGAGTGCTTTCCAGCTGCGATGGATCGACGCAGACCAGCCATTGGCCGGCGCGGGTGGCATCGACGAACGTTATATGGGTGTCAAGGGAACTGCGGATCAGTTCGCGCATACCGGCGACCAGGTGGTGCACATCCAGCGGCTGTGGCGTCAGCGCCTGCTGGCGGGCGAAAGCCAGCAGGCGCTGGACCAGAGAAGCCGCGCGCGAAGTGTTCTGCCGGGCAATGTCGAGCAGATGCCTGCTGTCCTGCTGACGCCCCTGCGTCAGGCGCTTGTCGGCCAGCTCCAGCGCGCCGAGAATACTGCCGAGCAGGTTGTTGAAGTCATGGGCGATGCCGCCGGTCAATTGGCCGATGGCTTCCATCTTCTGCGACTGGCGCAAGGCTTCCTCGGCCTGCCTCAAGCGCTCCTGTTCCTGCACGCGGGCGGTGATGTCGTAGGCGAACAGATAGCCGCCACGGATTTGGCCTTTGCCGTCGCGCAGTGGGTTGTAGCGCATTTCGTAATGTCGGGGCTGCTCAGGCATGCCCAGGCTGACCATCTCGACGAAAGACTCCCCGGTGATAAGGCGGGGCCAGATCGGTTGGAGCTTCTCCATGATCTGTGGCAGACCTGCCAGGATGTCATGGACATGGTCGCCAACCTTGGGCGAAATGCCATGCAGGCGCTCGAAGGTTTCGCGCGCCGTGCGGTTGATCGCCACCAGGCGTAAGTTGCAGTCTGCGGCGAACACATTGGCCAGGCTGTGGTCCACCAGCTCGCCAAGCAACCTGTTGTTGGTTTCGGCCTTGTCCATGCGCTCTTCCGTTTGCTCGTGCAGCAGCTGGCGCGCCTGTTCGCTGGCCGGGACACCGGTAAACAGTACGGCCACTCGTCTGTCACTGGCCGGCCCCAATCGATAGGCGCAGACGTCGAGCAAACGGTCGGTGATGTCCAGGCGCTGTTCGAAGCGTACCGGCTGGCCGCTGCGCAGTACCTCGGCAAAGCGCGGCACCCAGGCATCGGCTTCGTCCGGGATCAGCTCGCGTACGGTCTGCCCCATCCGCTTGTCATGGCCTGTATGGCGCAGGCAGGCGTCGTTGCTGAGGATGTAGCGGTAGTCGCTCAATGGCCCTTGGGGGCCATCAAGCAGTTCCAGGACACAGAAGCCTTCGGCCATGCAGGAGCGTAACAACTCGAAACAAACCAACTCCAGCTCATGCCTCGCCACCTGCGTCTCGAGGGTCTGGATACGGGCCTGCAACTGCTCTGAAGGCGGCAACGGGGCTGGCATAGGCTGGATCCATCCGATGGACCCTAACACTATAGTTGTGGTCCATGCTCCCAGCCATCAAGTCATCAAAACGACCGCACGATCCGCCCCAGGGTCTCCATGGCCTGTTCCGCGCCATCCCCCCAGGGGCTGCCGTAGTTCAGGCGGATGCAGTTGCCGAAGCGCCGGGTCGGCGAGAAGATCGGCCCCGGCGCGATGCTGATGCCCTGGGCCAAAGCCATGTGGAACAGCTTCAGGGCGTCCATCTGCTCGGGCAGCTCCAGCCACAGGAAGTAGCCCCCGGAGGGTTGGCTGACCCGGGTCTGCGCCGGGAAGTGGCGGGCGATGGCGGCCAGCATGTTGGCCTGTTGGCCCTCGAGGGCGTAGCGCAGCTTGCGCAGGTGGCGATCGTAGCCGCCATGTTGCAGGTAGTCGGCAATCGCCGCCTGGGCCGGCATCGAGGCGCACAGCGAGGTCATCAGCTTGAGCCGCTCGATCTTCTGCGCGAAGCGTCCGGCCGCCACCCAGCCGATCCGGTAGCCGGGGGCCAGGCTTTTGGCGAACGAGCCGCAGTGCATCACCAGGCCTTCGGTGTCGAAGGCCTTGGCCGGTTTCGGTGCCTGCTGCGAGTAGTAAAGCTCGGCGTAGACGTCGTCCTCGATCAGTGGCACCTGGTGGCGCCGCAGCAGCTCGACCAGTTCCTGCTTCTTGGTCTCCGGCATGCTGGCACCCACCGGGTTCTGGAAGTTGGTCATGCACCACACGGCTTTGACCGGGTGTTTCTCCAGGGTCTGGGCCAGCACGCCGAGGTCCATGCCCTCGCGCGGGTGCACCGGGATCTCCACTGCCTTGAGCTTGAGGCGCTCGAGCACCTGCAGGCAGGCGTAGAAGGCCGGTGCCTCGATGGCCACCAGGTCGCCGGGCTGGGTGACGGCCTGCAGGCACAGGTTCAGCGCTTCCAGGGCGCCGTTGGTGATCAGCAATTCCTCCATCGGCAGCATCAACCCGGCGACCATGTAGCGCAGGGCGATCTGCCGGCGCAGTTGCGGGTTGCCCGGCGACAGGTCGGTGACCACCATGCGCGGGTCCATGGCCCGGCTGGCACTGGCCAGCGAGCGTGACAGGCGCTGCAGGGGGAACAGGGTCGGGCTGGGGAAGGCCGAACCGAACGGCACGGTGTGCGGATCCTTGATCGAGTCGAGGATCGAGAACACCAGGCCGCTGACATCGACATCGGTGGACTCGCTGGCCGGCGCCTGGGGCTGCGGCTCGCTGAATGGGCGCGGCGCATGGGCGTTGACGAAGTAGCCGGAGCGCGGCCGGGCGCGGATGAGGCCGCGCCGCTCCAGCAGGTAATAAGCCTGGAACACCGTGGACGGGCTGACCCCGTGGGTCTGGCTGGCGTAGCGTACCGAAGGCACCCGCTGGCCGGGGCCAAGCACCCCGGAGCGGATCAGTTCGGCAATGTCGTCGGCGAATCGTTCGTAGCGTTTCATTATGGTCTGGGCAGGCAAGGTGGTGGTCAGTTTAAGGGATCAGCGATTCATCGGCGCGACGAAACGGCTGTGCGCGGTGCTGCGGATGCCCGGCTGGTCGCTGTCCTGGATCTCGAACGTCAGCTCCTGGGAGCTGCTGCTCGGGCGGTCGGCGAGCATCGCCACCGACACCGGCAGCTCGCTCATCTCGCCAGCGGCGATGGTGAACTCGTTGCGCCCGTGCAGTTCGAAACCGTCGGCGTCCACCAGGCGCAGGCGATAGTGCTGCGGTTCCTGGGTCTTGTTGATGATCTTGAGCAGGTAGATGTTCTCGATCTGGCCCAGGGCGTTCTCGCGGAACAGGCCACGGTCCTTGATCACGTCCATCGACACCATCGGACGCATCTGCAGGGCGACCACCAGGGCGCCGATCATCACCGTCAGCGCGGCGGCGTAGCCCAGCAGGCGAGGGCGCAGCCAGTGGGTCTTGCCGCCTTGCAGGTTGTGCTCGGACTTGTAGCCGATCAGGCCGCGGGCGTAGTTCATCTTGTCCATCACCCCGTCGCAGGCGTCGATGCAGGCGGCGCAGCCGATGCAGGCCATCTGCAGACCCTCGCGGATATCGATGCCGGTGGGGCAGACCTGCACGCACAGGGTGCAGTCGATGCAGTCGCCCAGGCCCTGGCTGCGCGGGTCGCTGCCTTTCTTGCGCGGGCCACGGGCTTCGCCGCGGCTGGGGTCGTAGGCCACCGCCAGGGTGTCCTTGTCGAACATCACGCTCTGGAACCGCGCATAGGGGCACATGTGCATGCACACCGCCTCGCGCAGCCAGCCGGCGTTGAGGTAGGTGGCGCCGGTGAAGAACAGGATCCAGAACAGCGCAACGCCGCCCAGCTCGAAGCTGAACAGCTCGGCGGCCAGTGGGCGGATCGGGGTGAAGTAGCCGACGAAGGTCAGGCCGGTGAGCAGACCGATGGCCAGCCACAGGCCGTGCTTGAGGCCGCGCCGGGCGATCTTCTCGACGCCCCAGGGTGCGGCGGCCAGCTTGATGCGCTGGTTGCGGTCGCCTTCGGTGATCTTCTCGCACCACATGAACAGCCAGGTCCAGGTGCTCTGCGGGCAGCTGTAGCCGCACCAGACACGCCCGGCGAACACCGTGATGGCGAACAGGCCGAAGGCGCAGATGATCAGCAGCGCCGACAGCAGGATGAAGTCCTGCGGCCAGAAGGTTGCGCCAAAGATGTGGAACTTGCTTTCGGCCAGGTCCCAGAGCACGGCCTGACGGTCGCCCCATTGCAACCAGGCGGTGCCAAAGAACAGTACGAACAGCAACCCGGCGAAGGCAATCCGCAGGTTGCGGTAGAAGCCGGTGAAGCTGCGGGTGTGGATGCCATCGGCCACCTGGCTTTTGCTCTTGTTGGCGGCGGGGGCAATCTCGATGACTCGGAAGGGGATTCTATCGCTCATGGTTCATCGCTCATCAGGCCTCGATCAGGCCAGGGCACTATGGCCCCCGATCTGTTTTCAGCACAGGCCCAGGTATTGAGAGAAAAACCATATCAGATGATGGGTTGATTTGCTCAGGCCTTGGATTTAGCAGCCTTGAGCAATTGGTTGCAGATGCCTGCGGCTATCCACCGCACCTTCGTCGCAGCGTGCTTGGGGCCGTTGGGCGGGGTGCAAGGCACGAGGTGCTTGTGTCGCGGTCATCTGTAGGAGATCGCACAGGGAAGCACACCCTGTGGAAGCGGGTTTACCCGCGAAGAATCCAAAGAGGTGGATGGCACCGGCTGCGCCGGTGTTCGCGGCGGTCCGATAAACCCACTCCCACAGGGGCGCGAACTGCGCGACAGGCGATCTTCCACAAGGATCGGGGACACCGGAGGCAAGCGATGGACACATTCTGGCAATCGATGCTCGAGGCCTTGCAGACCGAGTTCGCCGATGTCACCGACGAGCGCGAGGTCGCCCGCATCCTGATCCGCCTGCTGATGGCGGCCCTGCTGGGGGCGGTGCTGGGCTTCGAGCGCGAGAGCAAGGGCAAGGCGGCCGGAGTGCGCACGCACATGCTGGTGTCGATGGGGGCGGCGTTGTTCGTGCTGGCGCCGAGCATGGCCGGCGCCGACGAGCAGGCGTTGAGCCGGGTGATCCAGGGTATCGTCGCCGGCATCGGTTTTCTCGGGGCGGGCACGATTCTCAAGGGTAACGGCCAGGACACCAGCCACGTCAAGGGCCTGACCACCGCCGCCGGGCTGTGGATGACTGCCGCCATCGGTACGGCCGCAGGTATGGGGCGCGAGGCCACGGCACTGGTGAGCACCGTGCTGGCGCTGCTGGTACTGGCCAGCATGCCGCTGCTGGTGGACAAGGTCGAGGGCGAGGCGAGGGAAAAGAAAGGCGAGGAAGACGAGGAGGGCAGGAAGCACTGAGGGGAGCCGAAGCTCCCCTCATAAGCGTTGTTGCCTGCTCTTTTCTTATTATTGGAGACGGGCCTGTTGTTGTTTTTGTCGGCGCTTGTCTCTGCATTGCGGGGCCCCCAACCGGGGCCAAGAGCAAACGTATTTTTTTGAGCGCTGACCTGCGTTCATGCAACGTGATCCAACCTTGACTGCCGCTACCTTGGAGGTAGTTTTATTGTTCTGTGTCAGGCTGCGGGGCCGAAACCCCTGGAAAGCACGTCGACTCCAAAAAAATCTGCTTGCTACGCCTCTGCCGTGTTGTTCTTGTTATGTCAGAGCCGTTTACTGTTGTTTTTATTGGGTATCGCGTTTTTTGTTCTTGTTATGCCAAAAGATATAGCAGGTGGCGTGCCAACTTTTTAAAGTCCTTTAAAATCAATGATTTGATGATTTTTGAGGGAAAGCTGGCACGTGAAATTCTGTCGAATTGTTTCCCTGTTACCCGATTTTTTTCTGCAAAGCGTGTAGGCGGTAACACTCCGCCCACACCTGTGTGACAGGCGTATGACTCAGCGCACGCCACGTGCCCGCGCCACCCGTGAACCAGTGGCGCGCCCCAGCACTTCGCTGATGCGCAGGCCGGCGGCGATCAGCTTGTCCAGGTCGATCCCGGTCTCGATGCCCAGCCCCTGCATCAGGTACACCACGTCCTCGCTGGCGACGTTACCGGTGGCACCCTTGGCGTACGGGCAACCGCCCAGGCCCGCCACCGAGCTGTCGAATACGCTGATGCCTTCCAGCAGGCTGGCGTAGACATTGGCCAGGGCCTGGCCATAGGTATCGTGGAAGTGCCCGGCCAGTTGCTCGCGGGGTACCTGGGCCGCGACCACCTCGAACAGGCGGCGGGTGTCACCGGCGGTGCCGGTGCCGATGGTGTCGCCCAGCGACACCTCATAGCAGCCCATGTCGTGCAGGGCGCGGGCCACCGGCGCGACCTGCTCGGCGCTGATACGCCCCTCGTAGGGGCAGCCGAGCACGCAGGACACATAGCCGCGCACCCGCACACCCTGGCTGCGGGCGGCGTCCATGATCGGCTCGAAGCGCTTGAGGCTGTCACTGATCGAGCAGTTGATGTTGCGCTGCGAGAAGGCTTCCGAGGCCGCCGCGAACACCGCCACTTCCTTCACCCCGGCGGCCAGGGCATCCTCGAAACCGCGCAGGTTGGGTGCCAGGGCCGCATAGGTGACCCCTTTGCGCTGGTAGATACCGGCGAACACCTCGGCGGAGCCGGCCATCTGCGGCACCCACTTGGGCGAGACGAAACTGCCCACTTCGATATAGCCGAGACCGGCGTCGGTGAGGTCGTCCACCAGCCGCACCTTGTCGGCGACGCTGATGGGCTGGGCTTCGTTCTGCAGGCCGTCGCGCGGGCCGACTTCGACCAGGCGGACATTCTTGGGCAATGACATGGCGGGCTTCCTGTGGCGGATCAACGGTGGGGGTGCGACGGGTTCAGGGTGGCGGCCAGGGCCTGCTCGCAGCGCTCCTGGGCGGTGTCCAGCTCCAGGTGCATCTGCTGGATGTCGAGCATCTGCTGTTCGAGCTGGGCACGGCGTTCGGCGATCTTGGCCAGCATGCTGGTGAGCTGCTTCTGGTTGCCGCTGGTGGGGTCGTAGAGTTCGATCAGCTCCCGGCACTCGGCCAGCGAGAAGCCGATGCGCTTGCCCCGCAGGATCAGCTTGAGGGTGACCTTGTCGCGTGCCGAGTAGATGCGCTCCAGGCCACGGCGCTCGGGGCTGAGCAGGCCCTGTTCCTCGTAGAAGCGGATGGCGCGGGTGGTGATGTCCAGCTCGCGGGACAGGTCGGAGATGCTGTAGGTCTGGCTGCTCATGCTTGGGCTCGGGGGAGGGAATGCGAGTAACCTAATGCCAGGTTGACGTATACGTCAAGCAGGCTGCCAAGGGATTTGGCTCTCTGTAGGAGCGGCCTTGTGCCGCGAAAGGGCCGCTGAGCGGCCCCAGGATTCAGCTTTTAAGTAAAGATCGCCGGGGCCGCTCTGCGGCCCTTTTCGCGGCACAAGGCCGCTCCTACCGGGACTGCGCAAGTTCAGGGATGGAGCGACCTGCGATATTCCTTGGGCGTCTGGCCATCGAGCCGCTTGAAGAACCGCGCAAAGTAGGTCGGATCGCTGAACCCCAGGCTGTCGGACAACTGGCCGATGCTCATGCGGGTATACGCCAGGTTGCGCCGCGCCTCGAGCAGCAGGCGCTGGTGGATCACCTGCAACGCCGATTGCCCGGCCAGCGTGCGGCACAGCTGGTTCAACTGCAGGCTGGTGATGCCCAGCCGACCGGCGAATACGTCCACGGCCAAGTGCTCGCGGTAATGCGCCTCGACCAGGCGCAGGTAACGCCCCAGCAGTTGCTGGTCCCGTTCGTCCTGATTGCGCGCCGGCAGGGCGCGCTGCTGGCGATGAATCCAGACCATCAACGCGGTGACCAGCGCCTGCAGCATGGGCCCTCGCGCTGGTGCGCTGCCCTGGTACTCCTGCTGCAGCGTGTCGATCAGCCCGTGCAGGCGCACACGGTCCTGGCCCAGCGGGTAACAGCGGGGGGCCGCCAGTACGCTCAAGGGCGCACCGAGGCGCTGCTCCAGGTCGACCACCAGGGCCGTGCCGAAGGTCAGCACATGCCCCTGGATATCGGCGCTGAAGCGAAAGCCATGCACGGTGAGCGGCGGCACCACCTGGATCGCCGCCTCGCGAATCACCCGGCGCTCACCCTCGATCTCCACCTGGGCCTCGCCCCGTTGCACATAAAGAAGCTGGAACAGTTCGGCATGCCGGTGCGGCTTGATTTCCCAATGGTGCAGGCGGCTGCGCGCCGGGATCGACTCGCAGTGCAGCAGGTCGGTGTCCGGCCAGGCGTGGTGTTCGCCGTACAGCTGGAACAGCGGGATACCGGGGAGCGGGGTGTTCATGAAAGGCTGTCCGTTAATCGAACGAATTTTGTAAAAGTGCAGTTTTTAGCGCAGATATCACACGTTTCGCGCCAGGTTAGCCAGTAAAAATACAGGTGCAAACCCTAACAGCAGGTGTACGGCCATTGCCAGTACCGGCCGGCATCGTCATCGCGAGACAACAACAATGAAGACTCAGGTTGCAATCATCGGCGCCGGCCCCTCTGGCCTGCTGCTGGGCCAGCTGCTGCACCGTGCGGGCATCGACACGCTGATCGTCGAACGCCAGGCCCCGGACTATGTGTTGGGGCGCATCCGCGCCGGCGTGCTCGAGCAAGGCACGGTCGACCTGCTGCGCGAAGCCGGGGTGGCCGAGCGCATGGACCGTGAGGGGCTGGTGCATGAAGGCGTCGAACTGCTGGTCAATGGCCGTCGCCAGCGCCTCGACCTGAAGGCGCTGACCGGCGGCAAGACGGTGATGGTGTACGGCCAGACCGAGGTCACCCGCGACCTGATGCAGGCGCGCCAGGCCAGCGGGGCGCCGATCATCTATTCGGCGGACAATGTCCGGCCCCATGCCATCGACGGTGAGCGTCCCTACCTCACCTTCGACAAGGACGGTCGCCAGCACCGGGTCGACTGCGACTACATCGCCGGCTGCGACGGCTTCCACGGTGTGGCGCGCCAGAGCATTCCGGCCGATGTGCTGAAGGTGTACGAGCGGGTCTACCCGTTCGGCTGGCTGGGGCTGCTGGCCGACACCCCGCCGGTCAACCACGAGCTGATCTACGCCCACCATGAACGTGGCTTCGTGCTGTGCAGCCAGCGCTCCCAGACCCGCAGCCGCTACTACCTGCAGGTGCCCTTGCAGGAGCGGGTGGAGGACTGGTCCGACGCGCGCTTCTGGGAAGAGCTCAAGGCACGCCTGCCGGCGGAGGTGGCCGCGCAGCTGGTCACGGGGCCGGCGCTGGAGAAGAGCATCGCGCCGCTGCGCAGCCATGTGCTCGAGCCCATGCAGCATGGCCGCCTGTTCCTGGTCGGCGACGCTGCCCATATCGTCCCGCCCACCGGTGCCAAGGGCCTGAACCTGGCGGCGTCGGACGTCAACTATCTGTACCGGATCCTGGTCAAGGTGTACCGCGAGGGTCGCACCGACCTGCTGGCCGAGTATTCGCCGATGGCCTTGCGACGGGTATGGAAGGGCGAGCGATTCAGTTGGTTCATGACCCGGCTGCTGCACGATTTTGGCGAGCACCAGGATGATTGGGAGCGCAAGATGCAGGAGGCGGATCGTGAGTATTACCTGGGCTCGTCGGTCGGCCTTGCCAATATTGCCGAGAACTATGTGGGGCTGCCATTCGAGGCGGTGGAATAGGGCCGGCGAGGATCGCGTCGAGGTTCAATCGTCGGCACGCAGGCCCCAGGGCATGCAGCAGGGCTGGCAGGGAGCGGCAAGATCGGCGGCAGGCTGTGGCAAGACCCCGCCTGGGAGGAGGCCGCAAAGTGAAGGGGTAATGCCGGCAATGGGTGTCAAGCTCATCGCGGGGCAGGCCCGGCGTTCGCCAGCACTTGCGGCGCGCCGGGCAAGCGATCATCTTTCCCTCGTCCACCCAGGGCCTACCCATGACAATAAACAATAAGCTCACCGAGCACCTCAACCGTGGCAGCGTCGGCTTCCCCACCGCGCTGGCCAGCACCGTTGGCCTGATCATGGCCAGCCCCGTGATCCTCACCGCGACCATGGGTTTCGGCATTGGCGGCAGCGCCTTCGCCGTGGCCATGGTGATCGCCGCGGTGATGATGCTGGCGCAGTCGACCACCTTCGCCGAGGCGGCGGCGATCCTGCCGACCACCGGCTCCGTCTACGACTACATCAACTGCGGCCTGGGTCGTTTCTTCGCCATCACCGGCACCCTCTCGGCGTACCTGATCGTGCATGTGTTCGCCGGCACCGCCGAGACCATCCTCTCCGGGGTCATGGCCCTGGTGAACTTCGAGCACCTCAACACCCTGGCCGAGTCGGCGGGTGGTTCGTGGTTGCTGGGAGTGGGCTTCGTGCTGGTGTTCGGTGTGCTCAACGCTTTTGGTGTGAGCGCCTTTGGCCGCGCCGAAGTGGTGCTGACCTTCGGCATGTGGACCACGCTGATGGCGTTCGGCGTGCTTGGCCTGATCGCCGCGCCGGCGGTGGAGCTGGACGGGCCGTTCGGCGTGTCGCTGGTTGGCACCGACCTGATGACCATCCTGTCGCTGGTGGGCATGGCCATGTTCATGTTCGTCGGCTGCGAATTCGTCACCCCGCTGGCGCCGGAACTGCGCCGCTCGGCCTGGGTCATGCCCAAGGCCATGGCCCTGGGCCTGTTCGGCGTGGCCAGCTGCATGTTCATCTACGGCGCGGCGATGAAGCGCCAGGTGGAGAACGTCGTGCTCGACGCCGCCAGCGGCGTGCACCTGCTGGACACGCCCATGGCCATCCCGCGTTTCGCCGAGCAGGTGATGGGCGATATCGGCCCGGTGTGGCTGGGCATCGGCTTCCTCTTCGCCGGCGCCGCCACCATCAACACGCTGATGGCCGGGGTGCCGCGGATTCTCTACGGCATGGCGGTGGACGGGGCGCTGCCCAAGGTGTTCACCTACCTGCACCCGCGCTTCAAGACGCCGTTGCTGTGCATCCTGGTGGTGGCGCTGATCCCGTGCCTGCACGCCTGGTACCTGGGCGGCAACACCGACAACATCCTGCACCTGGTGCTGGCGGCGGTATGCGCCTGGAGCACCGCGTACCTGCTGGTGACCCTGTCGGTGGTGATCCTGCGCATCCGCCGCCCGGACCTGCCGCGGGCCTACCGTTCGCCGCTGTTCCCGCTGCCGCAGATCGTCTCCAGCATCGGCATCCTGCTGGGAATGTGGTTCATCACCCCGCCGGGGATGAACCCGGCCGATGTCTACCTGCCGTTCGCCGTGATGCTCGGCGCCACTGCGGCCTATGCGTTGTTCTGGACGCTGTGCGTGCAGAAGGTCAACCCGTTCCGCCCGGCGCGGGTCGAGGACGTGCTGGAGAAGGAGTTCGCCGCCGAGCCCGGTCATTCTCACAACGAGCAGGTGCAGCATGTCGGCAAGCTGGCTTGAACACCTGACCGGCCCGCGCGCCCCGGCTGGATACCGGCCTGGGGCGACCTTGCAGCGGGTGGGGCGAAACCTGGGATTGACGGATTTGCAATCCGCAACATCGTTTACCTACCGCGAGGATGGCCCTCGGATCGAAGTGCGTGAGCGTACCGAAAGCCACCTGCTGATGCACCTGGTGATGTGCGAGTTCATCCTGCGCGTGCCTGCCCGCGACCAGGGCAGGCTGCGGGCGGAACTGCACCACACCGGCGTGCTGCGCCGCAGTGGTGTTGCCTGCCGACGGCGGGGCGGCGACCAGGCCTTGTTCGAGCGCCTCGACGCGCGCCTCGCAGCGGTTCACACCGTCCTGATGCCCCTGGATTTCAAGCGCCTGGCCATCGATTGCCAGGACGGCCTGTGGCAGGTCACCCTGGAGCACATGGGCGCCAGCGAGGTGGTCAACCGGATGCCCGCCTTGCGCCGCTACATTCCCCTCGACGCTGAACAGCGCAAGCACCTCTGGCAGGTATTTGATGCGTTGGAGCGCATGCTTCGCGATCTTTGAACCTGGGGCCGCTTCGCGCCCCTTTCGCGGCACAAGGCCGCTCCTACAGACGATCGCATCCTTGTGTAGGAGCGGCCTTGTGCCGCGAAGCGCTCCCACCGTCCTAAAGCCCCCCGCGAACGATGACAGTTGTACGCTCATTGATAACATGTTAACAATTAGCGCATAACAACAACGCCCGCGTGTGGAGGTTGCCATGCCCCAACCCGTCACTCAGTGCAACGCCAGACCCGCCCTGGACGGCCTGGAGCGCTGGACCACGGCCATGCAGAAGGTCTGCGGCCGGTTCCAGACCGAACTGGCCTTCAACCGCTCGCTGTTCATCGGCGAGATCTCGACCTACAACCGCGCCGGCCTGGCCCTGGCCAACCTGCGTACCAACGCCGGCACCATCCGCCGCTTTGGCGACAACCCCGACCGCGACGACGACCAGCATTGCTTTTTGGTCAGCCAACGCATGGGCTACTCGCAGATCACCCAGGACGGCGTGAGTATCCAGCTGTCACCGGGCGAGCTGCTGCTGATGGATTCGGTAGGCCCGTGCGAGATCACCCCGTTCGGCCTGATCGAGCATGTCTCGCTGTCGCTGTCCCGCGAGCAGGTGCGCAAGCACGTGACCGGGCAGGGCGCGACCTTCGGCAAGATTTCCTCGACTAACGCCTGCGGGCGCATGCTGCACCTGCTGATGGACCAGTTGTGCCGCGAGGGCGACGAGGCCGGGGCAACCCAGGGCGAGGCGCTGCAGGCGGCGTTCATCGCCTTGCTGGAGCCGGGGTTCGAGCGCGGCGACGACAATCCCGGGTCGCTCGCCGGGCTCAGCGGCGCCAGCCTGCGCGGCTACGTGCAGAAGGTCATCGACGAGTCGCTGGGCCAGCCGGGCCTGACCCCGGCCAACCTGGCCGAACGCCTGAGCATCTCGGTACGCCACCTGTACCGCCTGTTCGAGGAGGAGGGCGACAGCGTCTGCCGCTACATCCAGCGCTCACGCCTGAAGCGCAGCGCGGACGACCTGTCCAACCCGTTCCTCAAGCGCGAGTCGATCACCTCGATCGCCTACAAGTGGGGGTTCACCGACTCGGCGCACTTCAGCCGGGCATTCAAGAAGCATTTCGAGCAGTCGCCGAAGGATTTCCGGGCCATGGCCCTGATGCCGGGGCGGTAATGGTCATCGCGGGGCAAGTCGCATCGGCGCACCGCCGCTCCCACAAGGTACTCATCGAACCCGTGGGAGCGGCGGTGCGCCGATGCGACTTGCCCCGCGATAGTATTAATCTGCCTGACGAGGATGTATCGGCGGCCGCTATCGCGGGGGCGTTTCGTCAGGCGATCGCCAGGTAATGCTTGACGAAGGTCTCGCTCAGCACTTCCCACAGCACCGGCGTGCCCTTGGTCACGAACCAGGCATCGCCTGTCTTGTACCGAGTCACCTGACCGGTGGATTCATCGGTCAGCTGGATCTCGCCGGTCACGATCACCGCCTGCTCGCTGAACGGGTAGACCATGCGGAACTTGCCCTGGGTGGTACCGAAGTAGGCGCTGCTGACCGGGTCGGTGGGGGCGCCGTGGGTCATCTTGCCGTAGCACTTGACCTCGCCTTCGAGGATGGTCGAGCCCAGGTCGGCAACGGTGCCCCAGGCGTCGAGTTCGGACAGTTGCACACCCTGGCGGACGGCGGTAAGGGTCATGGTGGTTCTCCTGGTGTTGTTCAAAAGGAATCAACGGCGGCCGTTGAAGAAGCCCGACAGCTGATGCACGGTCTTGCCGGCGGTCAGCAGCAGCGGGCGGATGTGGTCCTTGCCGAGGATGCGCGCATGCTTGACCGAGCTGATCAGCTCGTAGCGGCTGGAGCCTTCGCTCATGCCTTCGGCGAGGATCTTGCAAATGATGTGGCTGGGGGTGACGCCGAAGCCCGAATAGCCCTGCACGTAGAAGGCGTTGGGACGGTTACTCAAGGTGCCGATCTGCGGGAACAGGTTGGCGCTGGTGGCCATCGGTCCGCCCCAGGCCAGGTCGATGCGCACGTCCTTGAGGTAGGGGAAGATCTTCAGCATCAGGTTGCGGTTCCAGGCCTTCAGGTCCTTCGGGATGTGCTCCACGAACGGGGTGGCGGCGCCGAACAGCAGACGGTTCTCGCGGGTGACGCGGTAGTAGTCGATCACCGGGCGGATGTCGCTGTAGGCACCGCGGATCGGGCTGATGCGCAGGATCTGCTCGTCCGACAGCGGTTCGGTCATCAGCTGGAAGGCGTAGGTGTTGACGGTGCGCGCATGCAGCTCGGGTTCGAGCTTGTTGAGGAAACTGTCACAGGCCCACAGCAGTTTGTTGGCCTTGACCGAGCCGCGTCCGGTGCGCACGGTGATCCGCTCGCCGTAGTGCACCTCCAGGGCCGGGCTGTGCTCGAAGATCCGCGCGCCGTGGCCGACCAGGGCCTGGGCTTCGCCGAGCAGCAGGTTCAGCGAATGCACGTGGCCGCCGCCCATGTGCAGCAGCGCGCTGCTGTAGGCGTCGGAGCCGATGATCTGCTTGACCTCCGAGCCGCCGAGGAAGCGGATCTCATCCTTGCCGTTGATCGCCTTGAAGTCTTTTTCCCAGGCGCGCAGGGTCTTTTCCTGGCGGGCGTTGAAGCCCATGTAGCCGTAGCCGTGGCAGAAGTCGGCGTCGATCTGGTAGCGGGCGATGCGCTCCTTGATGATGCCGGCGCCCAGTTCGCTGATCTCGAAGATCTCGCGCAGGCCTTTCTCGCCGACGCTGCCCTTGATCTTCTCCAGGTCGTGGCCGATGCCGGCCATGATCTGCCCGCCATTGCGGCCGGTGCCGCCGAAGCCCAGGTAGCGGGCTTCGAGCACGACGACGTTGGTGATGCCTTTCTCGGCCAGTTCCAGGGCGGTGTTGATGCCCGAGAAGCCGCCGCCGATCACCACGACATCGGCGTCGATGTCGCTTTCCAGGGTGGGGAAGCTCAGGTTGTACTTCTTGGTGGCGGTGTAGTACGTGGGCGTTTCGATGTTGATCATGGCGCAGCCTGGACAGTTGGAATTGTTGGACAGCAGGGCTTGCACAAGCGCTGGCGGTTGCAGGCATTGAGCACCTAACGACAGGTAGGTGTCTTGCCTGGGGCTGCCAGGGTTTTGCTTCAGGCTGCCAAGTGTGTCCATCTCTGAGGGCGTACGGCGACAGCATGACCTCCACAGGAGGTGTGGTGATCATGCGCCTCATGAACATGTTAAGTAAATCACCGCCAGCGGCTGCACTCCCTGTAGGAGTGGCCTTGTGCCGCGAAAGGGCTGCGCAGCGGCCCCAGGATCTCAGCGTAGAGGCAGAATTCGCTGGGGCCGCTGCGCGGCCCTTTCGCGGCACGAGGCCGCTCCTACAGGGATGGCGAATGGCTTTTACTTGAAATCCCACTGCATCTGCGTGGCGATGCTCACACCGCTGGACGACCTGACGCACACGTCCAGATAGTCGGTGAAGCGTGGCGGCACGGCGATGCCTTCTTCCAGCAGCCGGCTGTTGTCGAACAGGTAGTTGAGGTCGGCGAAGCCGCTGTACAGGCGCAGTGCGCGCAGCACCAGGCGCGGGTTGGCCGGGCCGATGCGGGCTTCGAAGCGGCTGGCCAGCGACTTCAGGTCGTCGACATCGACCTTGCGATAGCGCTCGCCCACTGGTTGCGCGCCATTGGCCAGGGCGAAGGCTTCGTCGATCTCGGCGAAGGTGCAGGCCGAGTGATGGCCGGCGGAGATGTGGTACAGGTCGTGACTCAGGCGCGGCTTGAGGGTCAGGCCGATCAGCGCCTCGGCGCAATAGTCCACCGGGATCACATCGATCTGTTCGTCCAGGCCGCAGGTGAAGCTTTCCAGGGCGAAGCCCATGCGGAACACCCAGAAGATGCTGCCCGACGCCTGGCAACCCAGGCTGCGGTGGCCGACCACGATGGACGGCCGCGCCACCACCAGGGGCAGGGCGGGCAGCTCCTCACGCAGACGTCGTTCAACCTCAGCCTTCGAGGCGGTGTAGTCCACCAGCTGTTGGGCGGCCTCGGGGAATTCCCAGGACTCGCTGATTGGCGACTCGCGCTGCGGGCCGCAGCACATGGCGGTGCCCACGTGCAGGAAGCGCTTCAGGCGCGCGGAGCGGCTCAGCACCTGGGCAAAGGCGAAGGTGCCCTCGACGTTCACCGGCCAGATATTGGGGTTCTTCGAGAACGACGCCACGGCGGCGCAGTTGATTACCCTGTCGACCTGCATCAGCCGCGGGGTCTCGCGGGCCAGCCAGGCGGTGTCGAGGAAGTCGCCGCAGATGATCTGCGCCTCGCTCAGCGCCAGGCCCTGGCGCTCATCGACGCCATGCTGGCTCAGGTTGTCGCGCAGGCGTTGCAGGCCCTGGGCCGGGTTGTCGGCGCGGACCAGGAAGCACAGGGCGCCGGCATGGCTTTCGGCGATCATCCGGGCGGCGACGGCGCCTCCGAGAAAACCTGTGGCGCCGGTCAGCAGGATACGTTCCTGGGTTGAAGGGACAGCGTCGAGCGCGACGGTGGCAGGGGTGTTCATAGGTTTCCTCGGTCAATGACGGGCCCGGCTTACACCCCGTGACGGGGTGTAGAAGTCGTGTGAAAGTTGGGCCGAACAGCAGTTTCAGGCGCACAGCCATACGCACTCTTGAGTCAAGAGAAGGCAGCCGTACCTGGTTGGTTTGAAACCACCATGCCCAGGTAACGCGGGACGTTACCAGGGGCAGGGGTATTTAATTGTCTGGCCCATGGCCTGTTAATTCAATTAACAGTTGTGGCCGATATGGAGGTTTTTGGTGAAAGTATTTTAATGGGTGTTGAACAGCTGTAAGTGCACGTAGCCAATATGTAAAAAGTTTTAAAGTTGTTACTCGATCAAGTACTCGTCGGGGGCGCGGCGGCCCCCGACGGGTATCTCAACTGCGCAAGAATGCCAGCAGGTCCTTGTTGATCACGTCGGCGTGGGTGGTCGGCATGCCGTGGGGGTAGCCCTTGTAGGTCTTCAGGATGCCCTTGGGCAGCAGCTTGGCCGACAGCGGCCCCGAGTTCTCGTAGGGCACGATCTGGTCGTCGTCGCCATGCATCACCAGCACCGGGACGGTCACTTTCTTCAGCGACTCGGTGAAGTCGGTCTGGGAGAACGCGACGATTCCGTCGTAGTGTGCCTGGGCGCCGCCCATCATGCCCTGGCGCCACCAGTTGAGGATCACCCCCTGGTCCGCCTTGGCCCCGGGGCGGTTGTAACCGTAGAACGGCCCCGCCGGGATATCGTGGTAGAACTGCGCCCGGTTGGCTTTCAGCTGGGCCTGCAGATCATCGAACACCGACTTGGGCAGCCCGCCGGGGTTGCCGTCGGTCTTGACCATCAGCGGCGGAACCGCGGCGATGATCGCGGCCTTGGGCACCTTGTCTTCGGGATGGCGGGCCATGTAGTGGATCACCTCGCCACCGCCGGTGGAGTGGCCGACATGGACCGCACCCTCGACGCCCAGGTGCTTGACCACGGCGGCCACATCGTCGGCGTAGTGGTCCATGTCGTGGCCATCCCAGACCTGGCTCGAACGACCGTGGCCACGGCGGTCATGGGCGACCACGCGATAGCCTTCGGCGACGAAGAACAGCAGCTGGGCATCCCAGTCGTCGGCGCTCAGTGGCCAGCCGTGGTGGAAGAAGATCACCTGGGCGTTACGGGGTCCCCAGTCCTTGTAGAAGATTTCGACACCGTCTTTGCTTGTGACGTATCCCATTTCGCTTCTCCTGTCTCTAGGGTGTGGAGCGGGCAGGCCGGTGATGGTTCACTGGCCACCGGACAACACTAGGATTAAAGTGCGCTTGAAGGTCAATGCAATTTCAAAGGTGCCGGATGAGAATAGGAGAGTTGGCCAAACTTACCGGGCTGGCCGCGTCGCGTATCCGCTTCTACGAAGCCAGCGGGCTGATCAGCTCGGTCGAACGCAAGGCCAATGGCTATCGCGACTACGATGCCGACGCGGTATGGGTGCTGGAAATGATCACCAACGCCCAGGCTGCCGGGTTCTCGCTGGAGGAGATCCGCCAGTTGCTGCCTGCCAAGAGCAAGGGCTGGCAGCATGACGAACTGCTCGGCGGGCTCAGGCGCAAGGTCGAGGAGATCGAGCGACTGCAGGAGCGCCTGGCGCGCAATAAGGCGCAGTTGCTGCTGGTGATCGAGGGGATCGAGAGCAAGCCTGAAGGCATGCCCTGCGTGGACAACTCGCAGCGGGTGCTGGAGCGGTTGCGCGAGGAGCTTGCCCAGGACAAGGCCCGGCAAGCTACTGACTTGTAGGAGCGGGCTTGCCCCGCGAACACCGGCCTCGGCCGGTGCCATGCCACTGCATAGTCATGGCCGGCCTCATCGCGGGGCAAGCCCGCTCCTACAGGAATCGAGCACCGTCAGTTCCGTCTCAGTCGCTCGAGCCCAGCGCCGCCAGCGGCCTGGGTGCATACAGCGCGCTCTGGAACTCAGGCACATACTCGTACTTGACCATCCGTCCCAGCTGCAGATCGCGGATATAGCGCGACAGCTCGCCATCCCCAAGCACCAGCTGCGCCGAATCCCCGCTCATGCTCGAGGCATGCAGGGTCTGGCGCGAGGTGGCGTAGCCGTAGGCCAGCCGGCCCTGGTGGTCGAGGTTGGTGAAACTGTTGGTCACCAGGCCTGGTTCAGCGGACAGCCCCTCGAGCTTCTTCGCCCTGAAGATCACATCCACCTTGCCGCTCTGCGCGTCGCCGATGTCGTAGGTCACGGCCCGCGCATCCTCGCGGCGGTCGATCGCGGTCAGCCACTTGGGCAGGTTGTAGCCCACCACGCCGCGCACCCGCGCCAGCTCGGTATTGACCGGCAGCTTGAGTACATAACCCCAGAAATCCTTGGCCATCGACTGGCCGACCAGGGAGAAAGGCCCGAGATTAGCCTTGCCGGGCTTGCTGGTAATGATCGACAGGGCGATCTCGTTGTAGCTGTCGTTGTCGCAGTAGTCGTAGGTGTAGGCGGTAAACGCCACCAGCCCGCGCCCCGGCCACACCTGCAACGGTTGCACTTGTTCCAGCACTTCGGCGGGCATCAGGGCGCGCAGGCGGTCGAGGTCGGCGGTATAGACGGCGGTGACGCGGCTGTTCCTGTAGTAGAAGTTCGGCGAGTAGGAGGTAAAGCCCATGTCGACCCGGGTCTTCTCCAGGCCCTTGAACCAGCTCAGGTCGATGCCCGGCGCCTCGGCCTGGATCACGGCCAGCGGCGGGTTGGAACGGTAACGGTCGTACAGCCCGCCCTTGAGCACTGGCACCGAGAGCCCTGCGATGTCGATCTGCGTGGTTTCGGCGTGTTCAGGGAGGCCATTGGCGGCGTGGGTGACGGGCATCAGCAGGGCGCCGGCCAAGGCGGTTGCGCTTGCGAGTTTCACGGTGCGGTATCTCCAGGGGGGTAAGGGCTGTCGCTGCGCAATCACCCTAACGTTCAACCCAACTTGAGAGTCAATGATCAAATTTTCGCCAACCCAGGGCTTGACCTTAAAGTTGACTTCAAGGCTAACGTCTGCGGCACACCACTTTTCGAGGTATTGCCGATGGACGTGTTCTCCCCCCTTACCCTGCCCAATGGCGCGGTCGTCCCCAACCGCATCGCCAAGGCCGCCATGGAGGAAAACATGGCCGATGCCGACCATGCACCTTCGGACCGGCTGATGCGCCTGTACCAGGCCTGGGCGCAGGGCGGCGCCGGTCTGCTCATCAGCGGCAACGTCATGGTCGACCGGCGCGCCATGACCGGCCCCGGCGGCGTGGTGCTGGAAGATGACCGGCACCTGGAGCGTTTTCGCCAGTGGGCCGCCATCGGCCGCTCGAAGGGGGCGCAGTTCTGGTTGCAGATCAACCACCCCGGCCGGCAGATGCCGGCGAGCCTCGGGCAGCAGACCTGGGCACCCTCGGCCGTGGCGCTGGACCTGGGCAACATGTCCAGGCATTTCGCCACCCCGCGGGCGATGCCTGCCGAGGTGATCGACGAGGTGATCCGGCGCTTCGCCAGCTCCGCGCGGCTTGCCGAACAGGCCGGCTTCAGCGGCGTGCAGATCCATGCGGCCCATGGCTACCTGCTCAGCCAGTTCCTTTCGCCGCTGAGCAACCAGCGCACCGACCAGTGGGGCGGCTCCCTGGACAACCGCGCGCGGCTGCTGCTGGAGATCGTCAAGGCGGTACGCGCGGTGGTGTCGCCCGGCTTCGCCGTGGCGGTCAAGCTCAACTCGGCGGACTTCCAGCGTGGCGGCTTCAGCGCCGACGATGCCCGGCAGGTGGTGTGCCTGCTCAATGAGCTGGCGGTCGACCTGGTGGAACTGTCCGGTGGCAGCTACGAGGCGCCGGCGATGCAGGGCCAGGCCCGGGATGGCCGCACGCTTGCGCGTGAAGCGTACTTCCTGGAGTTCGCCCGGGACATCCGCACGGTGGCGAAGATGCCGGTGATGGTCACCGGCGGCATCCGCCGTCGACCGGTCGCCGAGCAGGTGGTGCAGAGCGGCGTCGAGATGGTCGGCATCGGCACCGCCCTGGCCATCGCGCCGGCCTTGCCCCGCGCCTGGCAGGCGGGGGAGACGGTGGTGCCGGAACTGCGCCCGATCACCTGGAAGAACAAGGCGCTGGCTTCGCTGGGCAACATGGCCATGGTCAAGTTCCAGCTGCGCAGGCTGAGCGAGGCCAAGGCGCCCGAGCCCGGTGTATCTCCATTGTGGGCTTTGCTGCGCCAGCAATGGACCGACGCCGTGCGCGCCAGGCAGTACCGGCGGCGCATGGCGCAGGCCTGACACCCCGGGACGCCAAGGAGATGCGATAATGGCCGCGCTATCACAAGAGGCGCACCATGCTGACTATCTCCAACAATGTGCATCTGCCGGATGCCGAGATCGAACTGACCTACATCCGCGCCCAGGGCGCCGGCGGGCAGAACGTCAACAAGGTCTCCAGCGCCGTGCACCTGCGCTTCGACATCCCGGCCTCGTCGCTGCCCGCGTTCTACAAGGAGCGGTTGCTGGCGCTGCGCGACAGCCGCATTACCGCTGACGGCGTGCTGATCATCAAGGCCCAGCAGTACCGCACCCAGGAACAGAACCGCCTGGACGCGCTGGAGCGTCTGGCCGAGCTGATCATCGGCGCCGGCAAGGTCGAGAAGAAGCGCAGGCCGACCAAGCCGACCCTCGGTTCAAAGACCCGCCGCCTCGATTCGAAGTCCAGGCGTGGGACGATCAAGGCAGGGCGCGGCAAGGTGGACTTCTAGGACTCAATGCCAGGGCAGCGATGCTTGCCTATAGCATTCATGAATAAAAAACAGGATTGAAATTACCAATTGCACTGATGAGCAGGATCAATTTAGTGATCGGTCACGGGCTCCTTACCCTTTTCGAGGCGCATCAAGACGCCTGAAAGAACCCTTAGGAGTACCCCATGATCCCTTTGCTCAAGCTGTTCCAACCCGGTCGCCTGCTGGTGGCGGGCAGCCTCGCCGCCAGTCTGCTGTCGCTATCCGTGCAGGCCGCCACCCTGACCCGTGACAACGGCGCGCCGGTCGGCGACAACCAGAACTCGCAGACAGCCGGCCCCAACGGCTCGGTGCTGTTGCAGGACGTGCAACTGCTGCAGAAGCTGCAGCGATTCGACCGCGAACGCATCCCCGAGCGCGTGGTGCACGCCCGCGGCACCGGCGCCCATGGCCAGTTCACCGCCAGTGCCGACATCAGCGACCTGAGCATGGCCAAGGTGTTCCGCCCCGGCGAGAAGACCCCGGTATTCGTGCGCTTTTCCTCGGTGGTGCACGGCAACCACTCGCCGGAAACCCTGCGTGATCCGCGCGGTTTCGCCACCAAGTTCTACACTGCTGATGGCAACTGGGACCTGGTCGGCAACAACTTCCCGACCTTCTTCATCCGCGACGCGATCAAGTTCCCGGACATGGTCCACGCCTTCAAGCCGGACCCGCGCAGCAACCTCGATGACGATTCGCGCCGCTTCGATTTCTTCTCCCATGTACCGGAAGCCACCCGCACCCTGACCCTGCTGTACTCCAACGAAGGCACGCCGGCCAGCTACCGCGAGATGGACGGCAACAGCGTGCACGCCTACAAGCTGGTCAACGCCAAGGGCCAGGTGCACTACGTGAAGTTCCACTGGAAGAGTCTGCAAGGGCAGAAGAACCTCGACCCGAAACAGGTCGCCCAGGTCCAGGGCCGCGACTATAGCCACATGACCCACGACCTGGTCAGCGCGATCAACCAGGGCAAGCTGCCGAAATGGGACCTGTACATCCAGGTGCTCAAGCCCGAGGAGCTGGCCAAGTTCGACTTCGACCCGCTGGACGCGACCAAGATCTGGCCCGACGTGCCGGAGCGCAAGATCGGCCAGATGGTGCTCGAGCGCAACGTCGACAACTTCTTCCAGGAGACCGAGCAGGTGGCCATGGCGCCGTCGAACCTGGTACCAGGAATCGAGCCGTCCGAGGATCGCCTGCTCCAGGGGCGCCTGTTCGCCTACGCCGATACCCAGATGTACCGGGTCGGCGCCAATGGCCTGAGCCTGCCGGTGAACCGCCCGCGGGCCGAGGTCAACACCGTCAACCAGGATGGCGCGATGAACGCCGGGCACACCGACAGCGGCGTGAACTACCAGCCGAGCCGCCGCCAGCCGCGTGACGAGCAGGCCGACGCGCGTTATGTGCAGGCCCCGCTGAGCGGCAGCACCCAGCAGGCGAAGATCCAGCGCGAGCAGAACTTCAAGCAGGCGGGCGAGCTGTTCCGTTCCTACGGCAAGAAGGACCAGACCGACCTGATCAACAGCCTCGGCCAGGCCCTGGCGACGGCGGACGAGCAGAGCCGCTACATCATGCTGTCGTTCTTCTACAAGGCGGATGCGGACTACGGCACCGGCCTGGCCAAGGTGGCCAAGGCCGACCTCGAGCGGGTCCGGGAGTTGGCGGCGAAGCTCAAGGACTGAGCGGCGCGGATCTGCAGGAGCGGGTTTATCCGCGAGCACCCGCGAAGCCGGGCGCGTCATGGATAAATCCGTTTCTCCTCCGCTATCGGCGCCTGAGGTTGCAATGCCTCCCGATCTGTCCAGCGAGTGGTAGTAGAGGGGTCAACCCGGGTGGTTGCGTGAGCAACTGGCCCGGGGATCATCGACCACGTGACGATAGGCGCAAAGCGCGGCCAGCATCGCCACCAGCGAGGCCAGCACGCCGATCAGAAATACCACAGGTATCCCCTGCTGGCGGGCGAGCAGGCCGGCCAGCGGTGCCGTCAGGCCGATGGAAATATCGAAGCAGGCGTCATAGAAGCCGATGGCCAACCCCAGGCTGTGCAATGGCACCGCGCGCAGCGCCACCAGCGCCAGCAAGGGATAGATCATCGACACGCCGAAGCCGCTCAGTGCCGCCCCCAGCATCGCCTGGGCGGGGCTTGCCGCCAGCCACAGCAGCAACTGGCCGATGGCCTCGATGGCCAGCATCGACAAGGCCATGCCCGGCCCCGCGGTGTTGTCCACCCGAGCGCCGAACAACAGGCGGGCGCAGACGTAACCGGCGCCGAACGCCGCGAGGGCATAGCCGGCGCCGTTCCACTGATGGTGCGCGTAGGTCAGGGTGATGAACGACGACACCGACACATAGCCCACGGTCGCCAGCGCAAACACCAGGCCAGGGTGCCAGATTCGGGCCAGCAGCGCCGCCAGGGGCATCGACGCGCCCGACGCGTGGACGAGGCGGGCCGCCGGCGTGCGCAGTGCAACGAGCAGGCCGAACAGCGGAATGATCGCCGTCACCGCCGACACCCAGGCAAAGCTTGCGACTTCACCCAGCTGCGCTGCCACCGCCGCGCCGCAGGCGATGCCGGCGAACATGGCGATGCCGATCCAGGACAGCGCCTTGCCGGCCTGCTCTGCGCCGAACAGGGCGATCGGCCAGGTACTGCCACCGGTAAACAGCAGGCTCTGGGCAAAGCCCATGGCGATTCGCCCGGCGATGACGGCCGCCAGGCTGGCCGCAGGGGTGTCCTGCAGTTGCGCGGCCAGCAGGTAGCAGAGGCCGGAGACCGCGCTGCCCAGCAGACCCAGAACCACCGCCCGTTTCGGGCCGCGACGATCCGCGGCTGTCCCGGCGAAATGACGGGTGAGCAGGGTGGCCAGCGACTCGACGCCCATGACGCACCCCACCATGAGCATGCCGTAGCCCAACTGCCCATGGACCCACAGCGGCACGCTGGCCAGCGGCATGCCCATGGTCATCAGGCCGAGGAACACCGCGGTGGCCACCGGTAGCAAGCGGCCGGTTTCCGTGTGCTGTGCAGGTTGCGTTTCAATGGTCATGGTCCAGGTCCCTGGGCAGGTGAAAGGGGCAGGCAGGCGCTTGGGGCCACCTTGCTTTTGCCGTAGCCTATTGGAGAACCCAGGATTGATCTGGGCGATAAATTCCGCAGGTAGCGGAATTTTCGTCATCAATGGAGTGGCTGATGTACGCATCCGAACGGTTGAAGGGAATCGACGTCTTCGTCGCGGTGGCCGAGATGGGCAGCTTCAGCGCTGCCGCCGAGCGCCTGAGTCTCAGTGGCTCGGCGGTAAGCAAGGGGGTGGCGCGGCTGGAAGCGCGCCTGGGGGCACGATTGTTCAACCGCACTACCCGCAGGCTGTCGCTGACCGAGGCGGGCGCGCTGTTCTACAAGACCTGCACCAGCGTGCTGGCCGATCTGGAAGAGGCCGAGCAGGCCATCTTCGCCGAAAGCGACACCCCCCACGGCAAGGTACGCATCGATCTGCCGGCCGCCTTTGGCCGACTGCATGTGCTGCCGCTGATCGTGGCGTTCACCCAGGCGCATCCGCGGTTGCAACCGCATGTGTCGTTTTCCGACCGCTACATCGACCCGGTGCAGGAGGGCGTGGACATCCTGGTGCGCATCGGCGGCGCGCAAGCCTGGCCTGCGGCCCTGGGGCACCGGTATTTCGGTGCCCAGCGCCTGGCGTTCTGCGCCTCGCCCGACTACCTGGCGCGACACGGCACGCCACAGGACGAGCAGGCCCTGGAGCACCACCTGTGCATCGGCTATGGCGAGGCCACAGGTCTGGTCACGCCGTGGTACCTGGGCGGTGGGTTGCCGGGCGAGATCAGGCAGAGGATCGTCCAGCCACACCTGGCCATCGGCGATGGCGAAGGCATGCTCGACGCGGTCCTGGCGGGTCTGGGCATCGGCCAGCTGCCGACCTGGCTGACCCGAACGCATATCGAGGGTGGCACGCTGGTCGAGGTGTTGCCGCAGCTCACCTCGCAGGGATTGCCGATGAATCTGGTCTGGCTGAAAAGGCGGGAGGGGTTGCCCAAGGTACGGGCGTTGCTCGATTACCTGTTGCCCCGATTGAGTGCCGAAGGCTGCTCAGGGAGAGCGGAGTAAATTCACGGGGATCTACCCAGCTGTCTGGCGCACCTACTTTCTGCTGAACTTGTCACCTGGCACATGCAGATACGACATCACGCTTTCGGTGAGTTCGGTGGCCAGTTTCACCGCCTCCTTGTTGCGCGCCATGACCCCGGCCACCAGGCCCTCGATCAACGCCAGCACGGCGATGTTGGAGCTGGTCAGCACCGGATGATCGGCGGTGGCATACAGCACGTGACGGGCCAGCGGCGCCAGCGGCGAGGCCGGGGAGTCGGTGATGGCCAGCACGGTGGCCTTGCGCTCATGGGCGAAGCGCGACAGCTGCAGGGTGTCCTGGGAGTAACGTGGCAGGGCGATGGCCAGCAGCACGTCCTGTTCGGTGATCGCGGCCAGGCGGTAGGCGGCGTTCTCGTTGCCGCCTTCCATGCTGATGGCGCAGGTGTCCTTGCAGAACGGCACCAGGGTCGAGGCGGCGAGGCCCGCCAGGTAGACACTATTGCCGAACCCCAGCACATAGACCTTGCGCGCCTCGAGCAGGCAGCCGACGAACGCCTCGAAGGCGTCGGCCTGGTTGTTGCTGGCGGTGGTCGCCAGGTTGCTGCTGGCGCTCTGGATCTGCTCATGCAGGCCGAACTCGCCACCCGGGCGCTGGGCCAGTTCGTTGCGCAGCTTGTCCACCGGCGAAACCATCTGTTGCAGGGTCGCCACCAGCTCGGCTTTCATGCCGCTGTAGCCGCCCAGGTCCAGGGCCTTGGCCAGGCGGTTGACCGCGGCCGGCGAAGTGGCGGTGGCCTGGGCCATCTCCTCGATGGTCAGGGTCGCGGCCTTCAGCGGGTGGCGCAGGATGTAATCGGCGACCTTGCGCAGGGACGGCGGCAGTTCGCCCAGGCTCTGCGACAGCTTGCGCATGACCGCAGAGGCGTAGACGGTGGTGTTCCTGGTATGGCTCGACATCCGGCGCGACGCTCCCTGAAAGTTGCCGGTAGTGTATCCCAAGGCGCCCGGCGGCGGAGCCGTTGAGCGCCCTGGCGCTTACTTCAGGCTGCCGGCGAGGAACTGGCGCAGGCGTTCGGACTGCGGCCGGGCCAGCACTTCGCGTGGGTCGCCGCGCTCCTCGGCCTGGCCCTGGTGGAGGAACAGCAGCTGGTTGGACACCTCGCGGGCGAAGCCCATCTCGTGGGTGACCACGACCATGGTGCGGCCCTCCTGGGCCAGGTCCTGCATGACCTTGAGCACCTCGCCGACCAGCTCCGGGTCGAGCGCCGAGGTCGGCTCGTCGAACAGCATCACCTCGGGCTCCATGGCCAGGGCCCGGGCAATGGCCACCCGTTGCTGTTCGCCACCGGACATGTGCGCGGGGTAGGCGTCGCGGCGATGGCCGACGCCGACCTTGGCCAGGTAGTGCTCGGCCTTGTCCCGGGCCTCCTTGCGGTTGATGCCGAGCACGTGCACCGGGGCTTCCATGACGTTGTCCAGGGCGCTCATGTGCGACCACAGGTTGAAGTGCTGGAAGACCATGCTCAACCGCGCGCGCAGGCGCTGCAGCTGGCGCGGGTCTGCCGCGCGCAGCCCGCCGCGGGCGCACTCGCGCAGCTTGAGCTGTTCACCGTTGACCAGGATCTGCCCGGCATTGGGTTGCTCGAGCAGGTTGATGCAGCGCAGGAAAGTGCTCTTGCCCGAGCCGCTGGAGCCGATGATGCTGATCACATCACCGGCGTCGGCCTGCAGCGAAACGCCCTTGAGCACCTGGTGGTTGCCGTAGCTTTTGTGCAGGTCGTGGATTTGCAGTTTGTTCATCAGTCGGTACTCGCAGGGGTCAGTCGCTGAGCAAGCGACCTTGGCGGATGGAGGTGCTGCCGGCGACCTTGGCCAGCCACAGGCCGGGCTGGGCGAAACGCAGGCGTTCGCGGGCATAGAGGATGCCGTCGGTGGTGGCCCTGACCACGCTGTGGCGGTCGCTGAGCGGATCGAGCACTTCGAACAGCGGATCGCCGACCCGCACCTGCGCGCCCAGCGGCTGCAGGTAGCTGACCACCCCCGGGTGCTCGGCGTAGGCATACTGCGCGCCGGCGAAGGGCGTGGGTTGGCAGCAATGCTCCGGCGCGGCCGGCCACGGCCCGCTGATCAGGCCCTGGTCGGCGAGGTAGCCGAGGATCTGCTCGGCGCTGGCCTGGCACTGCTCGCGCTCGGTGTCGGCCATGCCGCGCAACTCGATGGTGGTCGCCACGCAGGCCAGGGGAATCTCGGCCTCGGGGAAGTACTCGCGCAGGTGCAGCCACGGTGCCGCGCAGGCTTCATCGAAGGCATCGCCGCCGGCGCCTTCGGCCAGCAGCGCCACTTGTGCGCCGAGGCGGGCGGCGAGCGGGCGCAGCTGGTTCCAGTGCTGCGGCATGGCGTACAGCAGCATCACCGATTCGAAATCGCAGTGCAGGTCCAGCACCAGGTCGGCGTCGCAGGCGTGGCGCAGCAGCAGGCGGCGCAGGCCGTCGAGCTCCGAGTCGGGCGCGGGCAGTTCATCGAGCAGTTCGAGCATGGCCCGGCGGATAGTCGTCACGTTGGCCTGGCCATCGCTGCCCAGGCGGCCTTCGAGGTGGGCGGCCAGCGCTTCGGTCAGCGCCGGGAAGTCGCGATTGAAGTTCTTGCCGCTGTTGAACTCGAAGCGGCCCTGGTGGGTGGCCTGGAACATCTGGCCGATGCCGATCGGGTTGGCCAGCGGCACCAGTTCGATCACTGCTGCCAGCCGACCTTGCGCCTCGAGTTCGAGCAGGCGGCGCTTGAGCTCGATGGCCACGCGCATCCCCGGCAGCTCGTCGGCGTGCAGCGAGGCCTGGATGTAGGCCTTGCGCGGGCCGCTGCCAAAGCGCAGCACGCGCAGGGAGCGCTGGGTCCCGCAGGCGCTCCAGGGCAGGATATGGTCGATGTGCTGCATGAAAGCTCCTTAGTGCTTGCGGGGGGCGAGGTAGGCCAGCCAGTGGCGCTCGGCCAGTTTGAACAGGCGTACCAGCAGGAAGGTCAGGACCAGGTAGATCAGCCCCGCAGTGATGAACGCCTCGAACGGCAGGTAGTAGCGCGCATTGAAGGTCTTCGCCGCGCCGGTGATGTCGACCAGGGTGACGATCGAGGCCAGGCTGGTGGTCTGCAGCATCATCAGCACCTCGTTGCCGTACTGCGGCAAGGTGCGGCGCAAGGCCGAGGGCAGCAGGATGCGCCGGTACAGCGTCAGCCTCGACATGCCCATGGCGCGGGCCGCCTCCACCTCGCCACGCGGCGTGGCGCGCAGGCTCCCGGCCAGCAACTCGGCGCTGTAGGCGCTGGTGTTGATGGCGAACGCCAGGCAGGTGCAGAACGTGGCGCTGGACAGGTAGGGCCACAACGGGCTCTGGCGCACCGCCTCGAACTGGGCCAGCCCGTAGTAGATCAGGAACAGCTGCACCAGCATCGGCGTGCCGCGGATCACATAGGTGTAGAGCCAGGCGGGGTAGCGCAGCAGGCACGCGCGCGAGACCCGCATCAACCCCAGCGGGATCGCCAGGGCCAGGCCGCAAGCCAGCGAGATCAACAGCACCTTGAGGGTCAGGGCGATGCCGTTGAGGTACAACGGCAGGTTCTGCCAGATCAGCGGATAGTCGAGTGTCATCGGGCAGATCCCCTAGAGCTCGGCGGCTTTGAAGCCGACCGAGTAACGTTTCTCCACGCCGCGCAACAGCAGCAGCGAGGCACTGGTCAGCAGCAGGTACAGCGCCGCCACGGCGAGGAAGAAGGTGAACGGCTGGTGGGTGGCGTCGGCGGCGTTCTTGGCCTTGAACATCATGTCCTGCAGGCCTATCACCGAGATCAGCGCGGTGGACTTGGTCAGCACCAGCCAGTTGTTGGTGAAGCCCGGCAGCGCCAGGCGCACCATCTGTGGCAGGCTGATCCGCACAAACACCTGCAGGGCGCTCATGCCGTAGGCCATACCGGCCTCGGCCTGGCCTTTGGGGATGGCCAGGAAGGCGCCGCGAAAGGTCTCCGAGAGGTAGGCACCGAAGATGAAGCCCAAGGTGCAGACCCCGGCGACGAAGGGATTGATGTCGATGTACTGCTCGTAACCCAGTGCCAGCGCCAGGCGGTTGACCAGGT
Organism: Pseudomonas sp. RtIB026; assembly: GCF_016861355.2. NCBI lineage: Bacteria > Pseudomonadati > Pseudomonadota > Gammaproteobacteria > Pseudomonadales > Pseudomonadaceae > Pseudomonas > Pseudomonas sp. RtIB026. The sequence goes on from NZ_AP023348.2 coordinate 3,219,594, forward strand.
CCTGGCCGCCATAGAACACCAGCAGGATCAGGACCAGGTCGGGAATACCGCGCACCACCGTGGTGTAGACCTCGCCCGGTACCGCCAGCCATTTCAGGGGGGACAGGCGACAGGCCGCACCGAACAGGCCCAGGCCGATGGCCAGTGCCATCGCCAGCAGGGCCAGGTGGATGCTCAGCCAGGCGCCATCGAGAATGCTCGATCCGTAGCCGTGAAGCATGATGAAAACCCTCGTCAGCCTGCGCTATTGGCCGTAGATGTCGAACGGGAAGTACTTGCGCTGCACCTGCTGGTAGGTGCCATTGGCGCGGATCGCGGCGATGGCGGCGTTGAGCCGCGCCAGGTTGGCGCTGTCGCCCTTGCGCACGGCGATGCCGGCGCCGCGGCCGAAGTAGTGCGGGTCGGCGATGTCCGGGCCGACCAGGGCGAAGCCCTGGCCGGCCGGGGTCTTGATGAAGCTCTCCTCGGTGTTGACGATATCGGCGAGGGTGGCATCCAGGCGCCCGGACACCAGGTCGAGGAAGGCTTCGTTCTGCGAGGCGTAGCGGACGATCTCGACCCCCGCCGGCTCCAGTTGCTCGGTGGCGAAGCGGTCATAGGTGGACGAGCGCTGCACCCCGACCTTGCGGCCCTTGAGGTCCACCGCCGGGGTGTCGAGCCGGCTGCCGGCCTTCATCGCGAACTTGCCGGGGGTCTGGTAGTACTTGTCGGTGAAGTCGACCGACTTCAAGCGATCCTCGGTGATCGACATCGACGACAGCACCGCGTCGATCTTGCGCACCTTCAGCGACGGGATCATGCCGTCGAACTCCTGGATCACCCACTGGCACTTGACCTGCATCTGTGCACAGAGGGCATTGCCGATGTCGTAGTCGAAGCCGGCGAGCTCGCCTTCAGGGGTGCGGTAGGAGAAGGGCGGGTAGGCGGCCTCGATGCCGAGGCGCAGGCTGGCGTCGTCGGCCTGGGCGAAGACGCTGCAGGCACAGAGTGCCAGCGCGCCGAGAAGTCCTGTCTTGTTCATGTTCTTGACTCCGGTGGGTGGGGCGTACCGTCCAGGACCCTGTTTGGGAGGGGCCTGGGCACGGAGAAGAAAATGACATGAAATATTTCATTAATCAATATGGTGAAAATAATTGTGTCAGAGTGGTGATCGATGGTGTCCGCCGACAGGGTTGTGGCGCCTATGAGATCGAGCGCCGCCCGCGCGGCGCATCGCGGGACTAGCCCGCTCCCACATTTGTTGCAACGTGCCGAACCTGTCAGGCCATGGTTGCCCGCCTTGGTGCATGTCTTGAGGCAGGTGAGGCGCCAGTGGTGCCCACACTGAAACCGCGTCGTACGCACAAGGCGGACCAGGTAATGGCACAGGATTGACTGGCCCGAAACAGATGTGGGAGCGGCCTTGTGCCGCGATGCGCCGCGCGGGCGGCGCTCGATCTCACAGGCGCTGCAAGGGTTGTGGCGGGCACCTAGTCGGCAACATGCACACCCAATCCATCCCGGCCAGGCGCAAGCTCTGGCCGCAGGGTCAACGCCGGGATCGCATAATCCCCGCCGTTCTGCCGCCGGAACGGAATGGGCGCATCACGCCACAATCCATCGAGCCGCTTGCCCAGCGCCTTGCACGCCGCCGCAAAGCCCGCCTCATCGACCCGGCTGGTGCGGTACACCGCAAACGGCGGCAGCACCTCGAACCCCGGGTAGAACAGGATGCCGTGCTGGATCGGAAACAGGACATCGTTGAGCGGCCCGTTGATGCCGCGCTCGCTGTAGTGCGAGGCCCAGCCACCCATGCTGACCATCAGCATGGCGCGCTTGCCCGCCAGCCGGCCCTCGCCGTAGCGATCCCCCCAGTGCCGGTCGGAGTGCTCGCCGACACCGAAGGCGAAGCCATAGGCGTACACCCGCTCGACCCAGCCCTTGAGGATCGCCGGCAGGCCGAACCACCACAGCGGAAACTGCAGGATCACTGCGTCGGCCCACTGCAGCTTGGCCTGTTCGGCGACGATGTCGGCCGCCTGGGTGCCGTCGGCGAACGCCCGGCGCGAGGCGTCGGAGGGACTGAAGCGTTCATCGGCGGGGTGTTCGACGCTGTCGTCGGCGTCCAGCACGGCCTTGAACTTCATCGCATAGAGGTCCGAGACCTGGACATGGTGGCCCTGGTCTTCGAGATGACGGACGGCGAAGTCCTTGAGGGCGGCATTGAGCGAGCGGGGTTCGGGATGGGCGTAGACGATCAGGATATTCATGGTCGGGCTCCAGTAGGGGATGGCCAAAGCATGCGGATACCCGGAATATTGTTGAAATGAATAGATGAAATTGCAGGTATTGCCATGCATGATTCATTGCGAAGTCTGGACCTGAACCTGCTGGTCACCCTCGACGCGCTGCTTGCCGAACTCAACGTCACCCGCGCCGCCGAACGCCTGCACCTCGCCCAGCCGACGGTCAGCGTGCAGCTGGCACGGCTGCGCGATGCATTGGGCGATCCGTTGCTGTTGCCGGGGGCTCGCGGCATGCGCCCGACCGCCCGCGCCCTGGTGCTGCGCGAGCCCTTGAGCCAGGCCCTGGAAGCGTTGCGCCTGGCCATCGCCGCCGAGCGGCCATTCGACCCGGCCCTGGCGCAGCTGACCTGGCGGGTGGCCGCGACCGACTACACCGAAGCGACCATCCTGCGTCCTGCGCTGGGCGCACTGCGCGCGGCCGCCCCCGGCACGCGCCTGGCGATCGTCGACATGAACCCGCCGACGCTGGTGCGCAAGGCCGAGCAGGGTGAGCTGGACCTGGCCTTCCATATCGCCATCGATGCACCGCCTGGTTTGCGCCAGCGTCCGTTGTTCGCCGACCGCTACGTGCTGGCCGGGCGTGTCGATCACCCGCGCCTCAGGCGTCGGCCAACGCTCAAGCAGTTCTGTGCGCTGGAGCATGTCATCGTCTCGCCCGACGGTGGAGGTTTCACGGGGCCCACCGACGACGCCCTGGCCAAGCAGGGCCTGGCGCGCAATGTGGTGCTGTCGGTACCGCGCTTCTCGGGGCTTGCGGCGATGCTGGTCGACAGCGACCTGGTGGCCATGCTGCCGCAGCGCCTGGTGGCCGGGAATCCGGCCCTCAGGGTGGTGGAGGCGCCTTTGGCGGTGCCGGGCTTCGAGATGCTGATGCTGTGGCCGGAGCGGGTGCACCGCGATCCTGCACATCAGTGGTTGCGTGAGCAGTTGGCCCGGGCGGTGCTGTTGCAGGCGCCCTGAGCGGTTATGCCGGCACCATGGCAAAGCCCACGCCGAAGCGGTTCCAGGCATTGATGGTGGCGATGGCCAGGGTCAGGTTGGCGATCTCCTTGGCACTGAAGTGCTCCAGCAGCGCCTGGTATTCGTCCTGCGGCGCGCCATGCTCGGGCAGGCGGGTCAGGCTTTCGACCCAGGCCAGGGCGGCTCGCTCGCGCTCGCTGAAGTAGCGGGTCTCGCGCCAGACGCTCAGGGTCTGCAGGCGCGCCTCGGTTTCACCGGCCTTGCGCGCATCGTTGGCGTGCATGTTCACGCAGTAGGCGCAGCCATTGATCTGCGAGGCGCGCAGGCGGATCAGTTCGAGCAGCGAATGCTCCAGGCCCGAGGCGACCAGCGCCTGCTCGAGGCCGATCATGGCCTTGTAGGCTTCCGGCGAGTGTTTGGCCCATTCGATACGGTCATGCATGGTGAGGCTCCAGTTCGACAAGAGGAAAGTGGCACTACCTTAGCGCCAGGCCGCGCCGCGCCGAATAGCCAATCCCGCGCTTTGCCAGGAGGCCAATCCACCATTCGGATGCGCACTGACAGGCATCCAATCTCTTCATTTCTGCCAGGGCGGCCGAGGCGGGATAATGGGCAGGTCTTCACCTGAGAACCGTTTCATGTCCGCAGATCGATTCATGCGCGAGGCCCTCGAGCTTGCCCGCGCCAATATCCAGGCCGGTGGCCGCCCCTTTGGCGCCGTGCTGGTCCACCAGGGGCAGGTAATCGCCCGTGCCGTCAACCAGATCCACAGCACCCAGGACCCCACCAGCCACGCCGAGATGCAGGCCATCCGCCAGGCCGCCCAGGTGCTCGGCCGGGCGCGCCTGGACGGGGCCGAGATATACGCCAGTGGCCATCCGTGCCCGATGTGCCTGGCCGCCATGCACTTGTGCGGCATCGAGCGCGCCTGGTTTGCCTACGACAATGACGAGGGCGAGCCCTATGGTTTGTCCACCGCGGCGGTTTATGCGCAGATGGCCCGCCCGCCACAGCAGCAGAGCCTGCCGCTGCGCCCGCTGAAACCGGCGGGTGAAAGCGGCCTGTACCGTGAATGGCAGCAGGCCGGCGAAGCATGAGGGGCGCGTTGAACCTGTTGCTGGTGGTGCTGCTGGCGTTGAACCTGCGGCCGATTCTCACCAGCATTGGCCCGCTGCTCGAACCGATGCGCCAGAGCACTGGCCTGGGCTACCAGCAGGCGGCGCTGCTGACCGCATTGCCGGTGCTGTGCATGGGCCTGGTGCCGCTCCTGCAACCCTGGCTGCGGCGCTGGCTGAGCGAGCATGGCGGCATGCTGGCGGGGCTGGCGGCCATCGCCCTGGCGTGCCTGTGGCGCCTGCAGCTGGACAGCGCCTGGGCGCTGATCGTAAGCGCGGTGGTCGCAGGCCTCGGTGTCGCCGTGGTGCAGGGCATGATGCCGGGGCTGGTCAACCGCTGGTTCCCCGGCCGCCTGGCGGCGACCATGGGGCTGTATTCGGCGGCGTTGATGAGCGGCGGTGGCCTGGCGGCGGTGCTTGGCCCATCGATCACCGCGTATTTTGGCCATTGGCAGTTCGGCCTTGGCCTGTGGGCGTTGCCGGCGCTGCTGGCGATCGTGGCGTGGACTGTCCTGCGTCCGCGCCAGGACACACCGGCCCTGGCCGGTGGTGGCGGCGGGCACTGGTTCGGCAACCGCCGGGCCTGGCTGCTGGCGCTTTACTTCGGGCTGATCAATGGTGGCTACACGAGCATGGTCGCCTGGTTGCCAGCCTATCACCTCGAGCACGGCGGCACGGCCCAGGGTGGCGGCGAGCTGGTTGGTCTGATGACCATCTTCCAGGTCTGCGGTGCCCTGGGCCTGCCGTTGCTGCTGCGGCGACTGGTCGATCGGCGGCCGGGCCTGTGGCTGGCCTTGCTGATCCAGCTCGCTGGCTTCCTTGGCCTGCTGCTGGCGCCGGCCAGCGACATGGGCTTGTGGGTGGCGCTGATCGGCCTGGGCCTGGGCGCGTGCTTCAGCCTGAGCCTGACGCTGACCCTGGAGCACCTGCGCACGCCCGGCGAAGCCGGCAGCCTGGCGGCTTTCGTCCAGGGTGTGGGCTTTATCGTCACCGGTATCGTGCCGTACATCACCGGCTGGTTGCGTGATGCCAGCGGCGACTTCCAGGCCTCCTGGACCCTGCTCACCTGCACCGTGCTGGCGATGCTGCTGGTGACCGTGTGCTTTGCCCCGAAGGGCTATGCCCGGGCCATCGCCCGTGAGGGGCAAGCGACTGTGGCGGCGCTCAACTGAGGCGCTGCAGGGTGTCGCCGACCCGGTCCAGCGCCGGGTCGATGTCCAGCAGCTCGATGGCACCGAAGCCGAACAGCAGCCCCGGCCTGACCGGCGCTTCGCTGAAGAACGGGGCCAGGGAGTAGAGGCCGACTTCTACCTTGCGCGCCAGGTTGATCAACAGCTCGATATCCACCCCCGGCTTGGCCAGCGCGCTCAGGTGAAAGCCGGCGCTGGCCGGCACCGCGTCGAACCACGGCGCCAGGTCGCCGCCCAGGCGTGCCAGGATCCGCTCGCGGCGGGCGCTGTACACCTCGTGGCAACGGCGAATGTGCTTGTTCAGGTGACCTTCGCTGATGAACCGCGCCAGGGCCCATTGCTGCAGGCTCGGGCTGTGCCAGTCGCTCAGGTGCTTGGCCACGCAGGCGGCCTGCAGCACGGCCGGCGGCAGCACCGCATAGCCCAGGCGCAGCTCCGGCAGCAGGGTCTTGGAGAAGGTCCCGACGTAGGCCACCAGGCCATGTCGGTCCAGGCGCAGCAGGGCTTCGGCGGCCGGCCCCTGGTAGCGGAACTCGCAGTCGTAGTCGTCCTCGATGATCAGCGCGCCGAGCTCGGCAGCCCGGGCCAGCAGCGCCTGGCGCCGCGGCTCGGCCATGGGCATGCCGAGCGGAAACTGGTGCGAGGGTGTCACGTAGATCAGCCGGGTGCCGTCCTCGATCTGCTCGACGCACAGCCCCTGGTCGTCCACCGGCACCGACTGCAGGCGCGCGCCCAGGGCCAGGAACAGCTGGCGCGCCGGTGGGTAGCCCGGGTCTTCCATGGCTACCTTGCAGCCGGGCTCGACCAGCACCCGGGCGATCAGGTCGAGGGCCTGCTGGGCACCGTTGCATACCAGCACGTCACTTGCAGTGCACTGGATGCCGCGGGTGAAGGCGATCTGGTGGGCGATGGCCTCGCGCAGCTCGGGCAGGCCCTGGGCGGAAAACTGTCGGTCGGGGTGGCGCTGGCTGCGGCGCAGGGCGTAGTTCATGCAGCTGCGCCAGTGGTCGTAGGGGAACTGCGCCTTGCTCGAGGCGCCGCCGATGAAGTCGTAGCGCGACGGCGCGTCCAGCGCCCGCCGACCCAGCACCGTGGCGCGCTGGCGCCAGCGTTCGAGGGTGTCGGCGGCGGCCAGAGGGATGTTGTCGCTGTCGCCCTGGCGCGGCGTGTGGCGCGGGGTGATGAAGGTACCGCGGCCGACCACGCCGCTGAGCAGGTTGTCGTAGGTCAGGCGCGAATAGGCTTCGGCCACGGTCTTGCGCGAAACGCCCAACTGCTCGGCCAACAGGCGTGTGGGTGGCAGTTGGGTGCCGGCGGCCAGGTGGCCGCTGTCGATGCCGGCGCGCAGCTGCTGGTAGAGCTGGTCGGTCAGGCCTTTGCGGCCTTCGAGGCGGATGTGCAGTTCCATCGGGGGGAGGGTGTCCGAAGCGCAGGGGGTGTAAAAGCTTCGGGGTTTATCGACAAAGCTGCAAGGGGCCCTGTAGGTGGCTGCGCTGTCGAACAGGGATCAGCATCACCAGCCTGCTCCCACGCAGACCGAAAGGTCTGGGCAATTAATTTCCTGCAGGGCGGCGTGTTCACAGGCGAGCGGTACTGATGGTGATGTAGCCTTTTTCCGGCAATGCGATGCGAATCACCGTCTCGTCCTCGCAGGCCTTGCGTTTCTGTTGGATGCATACGCCATCCACCGCCGCTTCGCGCATGCGCGCGGGGATGGCGCGGCCCTTGGCATCGAAGAAGGCTTCGCTGGCGAGCAGCTCGACACGCTCGATCAGCTGGCGGGTGTGTTCATCGGTGGCGCAGAAGAACCGCACCCCGGACAGGTGCGGGTTGTCGTCGGGGTTGCTGACCTCGTGGGCCAACAGTTGACGCAGGGTGTGGCGCAGTTCGCGGGTAGGGCGATGAGCATTTGTGGGCATGGCATGGCCTCGTCTGGATGGGGTTGGCCGCGCCGGGGCGGCGGTCACGTCTCCAGTCCTGATGATGTTTTGCCGAGGGTGGGGCAACAATCTAGAAGCTTCCGTACTTTCGGTAGGAGGGTTCCGAAATTACAGGCACCAGGTTGAACATCGCCTTGATCCGCGTCAGGTGCGGGGCACAATTTCCGCGGCCTCGACAGCGCCGGGCTCAAGTGCCGCCTCGACGATTTCGATCCAGTGCCGCACCGGCGTGCGACCGGCGCCGCCGAGGTGCAGCTGGCAGCCGATGTTGGCAGTGGCGATGACCAATGGGTTGTCGCTTTCCAGGGCATTGAGGCGGTTGTCGCGCAGCTGGCGCGCCAGCGCCGGCTGGGTCAGTGAATAGGTGCCGGCCGAGCCGCAGCACAAGTGGCTATCCGGCACCTGGGTGAGATGAAAGCCCAGCCGGGCCAGCAGACCTTCCACCGCGCCGCCAAGCTTGAGGGCGTGCTGCAGGGTGCAGGGGCAGTGGAATGCCAGGCGCTGCTCGGCGCATAGACCCAGATGCTCCAGTGGCTCGGCCTGCAGCACCTGTACCAGGTCACGAGACAGGGCGCTGACCCGAGCGGCCTTGGCGGCGTAGCGTGGGTCTTGTTGAAGCAGGTGGCCATAGTCGCGGACAAAGGCGCCGCAGCCGCTGGCGGTTTGCACGATGGCCTCGGCGCCGGCCTCGATGGCCGGCCACCAGGCGTCGATGTTGCGTCGGGCGCGGTCGAGGCCTCGTGCCTGGGCATCCAGGTGATAGTCCACGGCGCCGCAGCAACCGGCCTGGTGGATCGGTTCGACGCTGATGCCTAGCCGGTCGAGCAGGCGAGTGGCGGCGGCATTGGTGTTGGGTGAAAGGGCCTGCTGCACGCAGCCTTCGAGCAGCAGCACGCGACGGGTGTGGCGCGGCATCGGACGTTGGCCCGGGGTGACGACCTGCGCCGGCAGCTTGTCCTTGAGGCTGGCCGGGAGCAGGGGATACAGGGCCTGCCCGGCGCGCACAAGCGCCTTGAATGCGCCCGGCCTCGGCACCACGGCGCGCAGGCCCGCGCGCAGCAGGCGTTGCCCCGGCGGCCGGGGGACCTGCCGTTCGACCACGGCGCGGCCGATGTCGAGCAGGTTGTGGTATTCCACCCCCGACGGGCAGGTGGTCTCACAGTTGCGACAGCTCAGGCAGCGGTCCAGGTGCGCCTGGGTGCTGGTGCCCGCCGGTTCGCCTTCGAGCACCTGCTTGATCAGGTAGATGCGCCCGCGAGGCCCGTCCAGCTCATCGCCGAGCAACTGGTAGGTGGGGCAGGTGGCGGTGCAGAACCCGCAATGCACGCAGGAACGCAGGATGCGTTCGGCCTCGTCGGCGCGGGGCAGCTGGCGGGCGGATTCGCTCAGGTGGGTTTGCATGCCATGGCCTCACAGATGGGCGTACAGGCGGCCAGGGTTGAACACACCCTGGGGATCGAGTTGGCGTTTCAGCGCCTGGTGATAGCGCAGCGTCAGCGGATCGAGTGGGGCACTGCTGTCGTCGCCGGGCGCGTAGGCGGTGGCATGACCGCCGGCCTCGGCCGCCAATGCCCGGATGACGGACGCCGGGGCGTCGGACTTGAGCCAGCGCTGGGCGCCACCCCAGTCGATCAACTGCTGTCCCGGCAGTTCGAGTGCACCGCAGGCAATGGGCAGGGACAGCCGCCACAGCGTTGCGGGTGCGGTGAAGAACGCCAGGCGCTGCTCGCGCAGGTCTTGCCAGAAGCCTGTGTCGAACGCTTCACCACCCAGGCGCTCACGGGCCGAGCGCACCGAACCTTCGCCGCCCTCCAGGCGCAGATGCAGCGCCTCGCCGTCATGGCAGGCGGCGCTGACTGGCAGCGCTTGTCGGCCCCATTCGGCGAGTGCGGCGAGTGCCTGCTGCGTGCTCATCTCCAGGCGCAGGCCCAGGCATTGGCGCGGTTGCGGCAGCACCTTGAGTGACACTTCGGTGAGCAGCCCCAGGCAGCCGAAGCTGCCCGCCATCAGCCGCGCCACGTCGTAGCCGGCGACATTCTTCATCACCTCACCACCAAAGCGCAGGAGCTTGCCGTGGCCGGTGATCAGCCGGGTGCCGAGGACATAGTCACGCACCGACCCGGCCCAGGGCCGGCGTGGCCCCGACAGCCCGGCCGCGACCATGCCGCCCAGCGTCGCCTCGGGGCCCAGGTGCGGTGGCTCGCAGGCCAGCATCTGCCCGGCCTCGTGCAGCGTCGCCTCGACCTCCCGCAGGGGCGTGCCGGCGCGGGCGGTGAGCACCAGCTCGGTGGGGTCGTAGCCGACGATGCCGCGGTGGCCACGGGTGTCGATGACCTGCCCGGTCACCGGGCGACCGAGCATGGCCTTGCTGTTGCCGCCCTGGATGCGCAGCGGGGTGCGCCGGTTCAGCGCCTGGTTGACCTGCTCCAGCAGGTCCTGGCCGAGGTCCCTGTCCATCAGAAACGCTCCAGGTCGGGGAAGGGCAGTTGCCCGTGGTGTACATGCAGCGCGCCGAACTCGGCGCAGCGCTGCAGGGTGGGGATGTTCTTGCCCGGGTTGAGCAGGCCCCGTGGGTCGAAGGCGGCCTTGACCGCGTGGAACAGGGTGATCTCGTCGCTGTTGAACTGCGCGCACATCTGGTTGATCTTCTCCCGTCCTACGCCGTGTTCGCCAGTGATGCTGCCGCCGACGGCCACGCACAGTTCGAGGATCTGCCCGCCGATGGCCTCGGCGCGCTCCAGTTCACCGGGCAGGTTGGCATCGAACAGGATCAGCGGGTGCAGGTTGCCGTCGCCGGCATGGAACACATTGGCCACCCGCAGGCCGTACTGCCGGGAAAGCGCGCTGATGCCCTTGAGCACCCGCGGCAGCTCGCGGCGCGGGATGGTGCCATCCATGCAGTAGTAGTCCGGGGAAATGCGCCCCACCGCCGGGAAGGCATTCTTGCGCCCGGCCCAGAAGCGCACGCGCTCGGCTTCGTCGCAGGCCAGGCGCACCTCGCGGGCGCCGGCCTTGCGCAGCACGGCATCGACCCGGGCGCAGTCGTCCTGCACGTCGGCCTCGACGCCGTCGAGCTCGCACAGCAGGATCGCCGCCGCGTCCAGCGGGTAGCCGGCATGGATGAAGTCCTCGGCGGCGCGAATCGCCAGGTTGTCCATCATCTCGAGCCCAGCCGGGATGATCCCGGCGCCGATGATCTCGGCCACCGCGCCCCCGGCATCCTCGACGCTGTCGAAGCTGGCCAGCAGTACCCGCGCCACCTGCGGCCTGGGCAGCAGCTTGACGGTGACTTCGGTGACGATGCCGAGCATGCCCTCGGAGCCGGTAAACAACGCCAGCAGGTCGAAACCGGGGCTGTCCAGGGCGTCGCTGCCCAGTACCAGGCGTTCGCCTTCGACGGTGAGGATCTCCACCTTGAGCAGGTTGTGCACGGTCAGGCCGTATTTCAGGCAATGCACGCCACCGGCATTTTCGGCGACATTGCCGCCGATCGAGCAGGCGATCTGCGAGGAAGGATCGGGCGCGTAGTACAGCCCATGGGGCGCCGCCGCCTGGGAGATCGCCAGGTTGCGCACGCCAGGCTGGACCCGGGCGAAGCGGCCCTGCGGGTTGACTTCGAGGATGCGGTTGAAGCGCGCCATCACCAGCAGGATGCCCTGGCTCAACGGCAGGGCGCCGCCGGACAGGCCGGTGCCGGCGCCGCGCGCCACCACCGGCACGCCGCGCTGGTGGCAGAGCCGCATTAACGCCTGCACCTGCTCCAGGCGCTCGGGCAGCGCCACCAGCAGCGGCAACGAACGGTAGGCCGAGAGGCCGTCGCACTCGTAGGGCTTGAGGTCTTCGCTGCGGTGCAGGATCTGCAGATCGGGGAGGGCCTCGCGCAGGGCGGCCAGCAGTGCCGGCTTGTCCACGGCCGGTAACGGTCCATCGACACGTTCGTCGTAAAGGATGTTCATGCAGGCTTACTGCGCCAGGTGCCGGATCATCGCCACCGTCAGGTACAAGCGTGGCGCCACGCTGGCGATCTCCATGTACTCGTCGTCGCCATGCAGGCCGGCGCCGACCACACCCAGCGTTTCCAGCACCGCCGGCTTGTCGCTGTCGGGCACGTAGGCGTAGCCGGCGTCGGTGCCGAAGCGCATGGCGATCGGCTGCAACTGCCGGTCGATCTTGCTGTAGAGCTGCCGCGCCGTTTGCGCAAGCTCCGTGGAGGCGTCGTTCCTGGCCAGCGGCGGGCGGCCTTTTTCCACGACCAGCTCGACCTGGGTATCGGCTACAAGCTGTTTCTTGATGATCCGCAGGGCGTCTTCCTGCACCCGCTCGGTCTCGCTCAGGTCGGAGTAGCGCATGTCGGCCTCGGCGCTGGCCTGGGCGGGAATGATATTGGCCTTTTCCCCGGCCTTGGCCAGGGTCCAGTTGACGGTGGTGCCCTTGCCCTTGTCGCCGAGGTCGTTCAACTGCAGCAACTGGTGCGCCAGCTCCACCAGCGCGTTGCGCCCGGCTTCCGGGGCGGAGCCGGCGTGGGAGGCGCGGCCCTTGACCTCGAGCTTGAGGCGGTTGATGCCGTTGGTGGCGACGGTGACCGCGTCCTTGTCCGGCGGCTCGTAGGAGAAGACGAAATCGTGCTTGCGTGCCAGCTCGGCGATCAGTTGCCGCGAGCCGGCCGAGCCCATCTCCTCGTCCGGGTTGAACAGCACGGTGAGGGTGCGGTAGCCCTTGTACTGCTGGTCCTGTAGCAGTTTCAGCGCATGCAGGATCATCGCCACGCCGCCCTTGGCGTCGGCCACGCCGGGGCCGTAGGCGCGTTCCCCATCGATCCGGAACGGGCGCTTGGCCACGGTGCCGGGGCCGAACACCGTGTCGTAGTGGACCATCAGCAGGAAGTCCTTGTCGCCGCTGCCCTTGAGGGTGCCGACGATATTGTCGCCCACCGAGGGCGTGGCCGGCTGGGTGCTGACCTTGGCACCGAGGGCCTCGAGGCGTTTCACCAGTTCGCTGCCGACCTGTTTCAGGCCGGGTTCGGTGCCGGTGCCGGTGTCCACTGCCACCAGGGTCTTGAGGGTCTCCAGGTAATGAGGCTGTTCGGCCTGGGCCTGGCTGAACAGTTCCTGGGGCGTCGGGTCGGCGGCCTGGGCGGTGGCACAGGCCAGGGCAAGGGCCAATGAACAGAATCGCAAGGGCATGGGCAGGGATCTCGTTGTCGTGAACCCTTCAGCGTAGACCCTGCTATCCGATTACCGAGTCATTTGCCCCCGGCGACAAAGCTGCCGTGCAGCCTGAGAGGGGTGAAAATCATGACAACTCATAGTGATGCATGACATTACATATAGTTAATAAGCTATTGAATATAAAGAATTTATCTTTTCGCTATCGCGTGTTGTACGCACTGCTCGTAATACGTCTGCTTGATCGCCGTCGGCTTCAGCCGAGACCGGCTGTTGTAGGTCTGCTCGGTGATGCCGAAGGCCGTCATGCGCATCCACGGCTTGGCGAACTTGCGCGCCTGCAGCTTCTTGCGCGTGGCGTACAGGGTGACGCCGGAAAGCTTGGCCTGCTGCGCCTCGGCGGCGATCTGCGCGCCCCAGCCGCACACCTGGCGATCGTTCTGGCTCAGTGCCCGGGCCTGGGCGCCGAAGGCGGCGGTGGCCAGCAGGCAGCCGGCCACGGTTGCTAGAATCACTCGCATGTTGCTGTCCTAAGCATCTGAAGGAAAACAAAGTTTGCCTTTGCTTCCGACGCCTGGGGGCCAGCAGTTTGCCGTCAGGCGATGGCCATTTGCAGGCCACCGTGCTGGCGCCTGCGCAGCGACTGCAGGGCCAGCGCCGCGATCCACAGCACGCCGACGCCGTAGTTCAGGCGCTGGTAGAGACCGAACAGTTCACCGCTGTGCACGGCCTGGGTCATCAACACTACGGTAACCACCGCCAGTACAGCGCTCAGCAGCGACCCCCAGGCCAGCCCCGGGGATCGGGCAAGGCGCATGCCCAGGCCGATCCACAACACGCTGGCGAGCGTCAGCGAAAGGAACATCAGCAGGCCGCCTAGGTTGTGCATCTGTTGCGAGAACGATGGCTCCAGCGGCGCGCAGCCCTGGTCACAGGCAAACCCGCCGGTCACCAGGCTGCCCAGGCCATGCAACAGCACCAGCAGGGCGCTCAGCCGTGCCAGCTTCGAGCGCCGCCAGCGCCGCGCCAGGCCCCAGGCGAACAGTGCGAACAACAGGGCCAGCGGGAAATTGTTGGCCCAGGGCGACAGCCCGTGGGTGGGGGCGCCGACCGCGCCGAGCTGGCTCATGGCTTGTTGCAGGTGGTCGTAGCCGGGGTAGGCCAGCGCCGTCAGGGTGACGCCCAGCAGCAGCCAGAGGGGGATGAGCAGGCCGCTGGCGAGCAGCAGGCGATCGAACGTCTTCATGCAGTGCCTTCCTTGGTGAGTGCAGGACGCAGCCTACCGCGTCGCCGTGGCCATTCGCCAGCCTTAGCGGCCGTTGACCAGCATCACCAGCAGCACGCAGGCCAGCAGCGCCAGGTAGGCCCGGGCATGCACGCTGTCGGGGATGCGCCCGAGCAGTGGCGCGGCCAGGTGCATGCCGAGCCAGGCGCCGACGGTCATCACCAGGGCCGCGCGCAGGTCGATGAAGCCCAGCAGGCCCGGGCCAAGGTCGAGCTGGCCAGCCGGCAGCAGCGCATAGACCAGCGTGGCCGCCAGGGCCATGGGCAGCGACAGCGGGTTGGCCATGGCCGTGGCGGTTCGCATGCTGGCGCCGCGGCGGCGCATCAGTGGCACGGTCATCACGCTGCCGCCCACCCCGAGCAACGCTGCCAGGGCGCCGATGGGCACGCCGACCAGGCTGGCGCCGGTACTGCCCAGGGGCGCCAGGCGATGTTCGCCAGCGCGGACGAAGCCCGGGCGCAGCCAGGCGTCCAGCAGGCTCAGCGCCAGGTAGGCGATGAACAGCCAGCGCAGCCAGGCGCTGGCCAGGTACAGCACCGCCCAGGCCCCGAGCAGCGCGCCGAGGGCGATGGCCGGCGCCAGTGGTCGCACCAGGTCCCAGCGCAGGCTGCCCGCGCGGTGATGGCGCCAGGTGGCCAGGGCGCTGCTGAAGATCATCACCGTGGCCGAGGTGGCCACGGCGATCTGCATGGCGTGCTGGGCCACGGCCGTCCCCGCGCCATGGCTGGCCAGCAGCAGGGCATAGAACAGCGGCACGGCGAAGAACCCGCCGCCGAAGCCAAACAGCAAGGTGGTGACGCCGGCGCACAGGCCGAACAGGCCAAGCAGGGGATAGAGCATGGTGTGGGCCTCGGGCCAGGGTTGAGGCGGTCAGGGTAGGGGTATGCCTCTTGGCTGGCTTGCGCAACCTGGCCAATAATCGTCGTGTTTCGGCCAGAGCCTCCTTTCATGCGCAATGTTCCCCTGTCCGAGGTCGATGCCAGCCCCCGTGCGGTGCTGGCCATCGCCACCGACTATCCGCCCGGTACCCTGCTGCCCAGGCATGTCCATCGCCGGGCGCAGTTCCTGTATGGCATGAGCGGGCTGATGGAGGTGCTGACCGATGACGGCGCCTGGGTCATCCCGCCCGGCAGTGGGGTATGGATTCCGCCCGGCAAGCCGCACCAGGTGCGCATGCGTGGCGTGAGTACCCGCAGCCTGTACATCGAACCGACCGCGCTGCCCAGGCCGGGTGGCGTGTGCGAGGCACTGCGGGTCGGGCCGCTGCTGCACCAGCTGTTGCTGGCCAGCGCCGAGGTGCCGGCCCTGCATGACGAGGCGGGGCGCGATGGCCTGCTGCTGCGGCTCGTGCTGCATGAGCTGGGCCAGGCCGAGCGTCTGCCGCTGTTCGCGCCGCTGCCGGCCGAGCCGCGTCTGGCGGCCCTGTGCCAGGCGTTCCTGGCGCAGCCGTCGGTCCACACCCGTGGCGACACCTGGGCAGGGCAGCTCAACTGGAGCCCGCGTACCTTCAGCCGGCGCTTTCGCGAGCAGACCGGGCTGTCGTTCGGCCAGTGGCGCCAGCAGGCATGCCTGATGGCCGCGGTGACACGGCTGGCGACCGGCGAGGCGGTGACCACCATCGCCCTGGACCTGGGCTATGAAAGCCCCAGCGCGTTTTCCAGCCTGTACCGGCGAGTCATGGGCCAGCCGCCGTCGGCGGCACGCCAGGGCAGATGAAAACCCCGCTGGATGTATGTGATCGTACAACTGCTTGCGCTATCATCACGCCTGTCTTTCACAACCAGACATACAGGGCATGACAGAGCAGCAGGTACAGGCACGGACCCGGCGCAAGCCGCGCAGTCTGGCCCAGGAACTGGTCACGGTGCTGACCGAACGCATCCGCAGCGGCCAGCTCAAGCGCGGCGACAAGCTGCCCACCGAGTCGCAGATCATGGTCGAGGAGGGGGTCAGCCGCACCGTGGTGCGCGAGGCCATCTCGCGGCTGCAGGCCGCCGGCCAGGTCGAGACCCGTCATGGCATCGGCACCTTCGTGCTGGACGCGCCGAGCACCGGCGGCTTTCGGATCGACCCGGCGACCATCGTCACCTTGCGCGAAGTGCTGGCGGTGCTGGAGTTGCGCATCGCCCTGGAGATCGAAGCCGCGGGCCTTGCCGCCCAGCGTCGCGGCGACGATGAGCTGGCCGGCATGCGCGCGGCGCTGGACGAGCTCAACGAGGGCGCGGCCCATGCCTCGGATGCGGTGTCGGCGGATTTCCAGTTCCACCTGCGCATTGCCCAGGCCAGCGGCAATCACTATTTCGCCGACATCATCAACCACCTGGGTACCAGCATCATCCCGCGCACCCGGCTCAATTCGGCGCGCCTGGCCCATGACGACCAGGCGCACTACATGAGCCGGCTGATGCATGAGCACGAGGCGATCTACGAGGCCATCGCCCGACGCGACAGCGAAGGCGCGAAGATGGCCATGCGCATGCACCTGAGCAACAGCCGCGAGCGCCTGCGCCAGGCCCATGAAGAGGCCGAGGCGCAAGGCATTTGATCTGTACTGGTCCCTTCGCGGGTAAACCCGCTCCCACAGGTTCTTCACAGCGCGCTGGCAAACGCTGATCCCTGTGGGAGCGGGTTTACCCGCGAAGAGGCCGACGCAGGCACCCTAAAAGAGCCCAGGGCTCTCAGACCGCCCCGTCACTCCACTGCCCATTCACCAATCGCCGCAGCCCCAGCGGGTTACCATCGCGCAATGCCTCCGGCAGCAACGCCTGCGGGTAGTTCTGGTAGCACACCGGGCGCAGGAACCGATCGATGGCCAGGGTGCCGACCGAAGTGCCGCGGGCATCCGAGGTCGCCGGGTAAGGTCCGCCATGGACCATGGCGTCGCACACCTCGACCCCGGTCGGGTAGCCATTGACCAGGATCCGCCCGACCTTCTCCTCCAGCAGCGGCACCAGCCAGGCAAACGCCTCGAAGTCTTCCGGCTCGCCGATCAGCGTGGCGGTCAGCTGGCCGCGCAGACCGAGCAGGGCGGCGCGCAGTTGCTCGCGGTCGCTGACTTCGACGGCCACCGTGGCCGGGCCGAACACTTCTTCCTGCAGCAGCGGGTCGGACTCCAGCAGCAGACGGGCGTCGGCCTTGAACAGCTGGGCACGGGCCTGGTCGCCCTGTTGCGCCTGACCGGCCAGGTGCTGGATGCCGGCATGGGCGTGCAAGTGTTCCAGGCCGGCGACATAGCTGCGCAGGCCGCCGGCGTTGAGCAGGGTCTGGCCAGCCTGTTGCTCCAGATGCCGGCCCAGGTCATTGAGCAACTGGCTGAAGCCAGGCGACTGCAGGCCGATCAGCATCCCCGGGTTGGTGCAGAACTGCCCGGCGCCCAGGCACACGGAGCCGGCCAGCTCACGGGCGATGGCTTCGCCGCGCTTGGCTAGCGCGCCCGGCAGGATGATCACCGGGTTGATGCTGGACATCTCGGCGAACACCGGGATCGGTTGCGCCCGCTCGGCAGCCATGCGGCACAAAGCGTCGCCGCCCTTGAGCGAGCCGGTGAAGCCGACCGCCTGGATGGCCGGGTGCTTGACCAGCCACTCACCGACACCGCCACCGAACACCATGTTGAACACGCCCTTGGGCATGCCGGTGCGTTCGGCGGCGCGCAGGATGGCGCAGGCCACCAGGTCGGCGGTGGCCATGTGGCCACTGTGAGCCTTGAACACCACCGGGCAACCGGCGGCCAGGGCTGCGGCGGTGTCGCCGCCGGCGGTGGAGAAGGCCAGCGGGAAATTGCTGGCGCCAAATACCGCTACCGGGCCGACGCCGATACGCATCTGGCGGATGTCCACCCGTGGCAGCGGCTGGCGCTCGGGCAGCGCCAGGTCGATGCGCGCACCGAGGAAGTCGCCACGGCGCAGTACCTGGGCGAACAGGCGCATCTGCCCGCTGGTGCGGCCGCGTTCGCCCTGGATACGCGCGGCGGGCAGGGCTGTTTCACGGCAGACGATGGCCACGAAGCTGTCATCGAGTTCGTCCAGTTCGGCGGCGATGGCGTCGAGGAATTCGGCGCGGCGTGCCGGGGGGAGCTGGCGGAATTCGCCGAAGGCGACGGCGGCGGCTTGGGCGGCGCGGTCGACTTCGCCCTCGGTGGCCTGGGCAAAGCTGTAGGGCAGTGCCTCGCCGGTGGTGGCGTCCAGGCTTTGCAGGCGTTGCGGGCCGACGGCACTGCGTTGGCCGGCGATGAAGTTGTGGCCGAGGATATTGGGCATGGGGTGCTCCTGTCGGGGGAAGTTGGGGGGCGCTTTGCGCCCCTTTCGCGGCACAAGGCCGCTCCTACAAGGGGGATGCGATCTACTGTAGGAGCGGCCTTGTGCCGCGAAAGGGCTGCGCAGCAGCCCCAATATTCATCAGGTAATAGGTGCCGGATTGAACAGGGTGATGTCGTTGTGCAAGCCATGCTGCTCGGCCCAGGTGCGCTTGCGACCGCTGGCCACGTCGAGGTAGTAGTGGAACAGCTCCCAACCAAGCTCCTCGATGCTCGCCCGGCCACTGGCGATGCGCCCGGCGTCGATGTCGATCAGGTCCGGCCAGCGCTGGGCCAGTTCGCTGCGGGTGCACACCTTGACCACCGGTGCCATGGCCAGGCCGTAAGGCGTGCCGCGACCGGTGGTGAACACATGCAGGTTCATCCCGGCGGCCAGCTGCAGGGTGCCGCAGACGAAGTCGCTGGCCGGGGTGGCGCAGAAGATCAGGCCCTTGTGCGTGACCCGTTCGCCCGGGCCGAGCACGCCCTGGATGGCGCCGCTGCCGGACTTGACGATCGAGCCCAGGGATTTCTCGACGATGTTGGACAAGCCACCTTTCTTGTTGCCTGGCGTGGTGTTGGCGCTGCGATCCGCCGCGCCCTGTTGCAGGTAGCGGTCGTACCAGTCCATCTCGCGCACCAGCGCCTCGGCGACTTCCGGCGTTTCGGCGCGGGAGGTGAGCATGTAGATGGCGTCGCGCACCTCGGTGACTTCCGAGAACAGCACGGTGGCGCCGGCGCGCACCAGCAGGTCGGCGGCATGGCCCAGGGCGGGGTTGGCGGTGATGCCGGAAAAGGCGTCGCTGCCGCCGCATTGCATGCCCAGGATCAGCTCGCTGGCCGGCACGGTTTCGCGGCGGCGCTGGTCAAGCTTGCGCAGGCGGGTTTCGGCCAGGGCCATGATCTGCTCGATCATCTCGACGAAGCCCAGCGAGGCGTCCTGCAGGCGGTATAGCCAGGGTTCGCTGAGGTCCACGGACGGGTCGTCCTCGTGCATCACCTGGCCGGCCTGGAGTTTTTCGCAGCCCAGGCTGATGACCAGCGCCTCGCCGCCCAGGTTGGGGTTGCGCGCCAGGTTGCGCACGGTGCGAATCGGGATGTAGGCATCGCGGGCGTTGATCGCCACGCCGCAGCCGTAGCTGTGGGTGAGGGCGACCACATCATCCACGTTGGGGTATTTGGGCAGCAGTTCGTCGCGGATACGCTTGACCGCGTGGTCGAGCACGCCGGTCACGCACTGCACGGTGGTGGTGATGCCGAGGATGTTGCGGGTGCCGACGGTGCCGTCGGCATTGCGATAGCCCTCGAAGGTGAAGCCTTCGAGGGGCGCCTGGGCGGCGGGCACGGCGTCGCAGCGCGGCAGGCTGTCGAGCTCGGGGGCGGCCGGCATCGCCAGTTGATCTTCCTTGACCCAACTGCCCTGGCGCAGGTCTTCCAGGGCATGGCCGATGACCTGGCCGTAGCGGCGCACCGCCTCGCCCCGGCGGATATCCGCGGTGGCGACCTTGTGGCTCTGCGGAACGCCCTCGACCAGGGTCAGGCCGTCGGCGAAGCGCGCGCCTTCACCCAGGCCGCCGTCGTTGACCACCACCACGACATTGTCGTCAGGATGCAGGCGCACGTAGCGGGGCGACTCGGAATGTTCGATCAACTGCATGGTCAGGCCCTTCTTGTCGTTTCTTTCAGGCTTCTTGTACGCCAGCCTGCGCCCGGGCAGGGCGCAGGCGTGTTTCACTCAATGGCGCGAAGTGGCGAGTTCAGTGGTGGGTGCTGCTTCCTGCTTCGGGTTGTCCTTGAGCTCGATGCGCTTGATCGGACCGACGATCACCAGGTAGCTGAACACTGCCACCAGGGCGTTGGCGCCCACGTACACCAGGGCCCACTTGAACGAGCCGGTGGCGCTGATGATGTAGCCGATGACGATCGGCGTGGTGATCGAGGCGATGTTGCCGAAGGTGTTGAACAGCCCGCCCGACAGCCCGGCGATCTGCTTGGGCGAGGTGTCGGCGACCACCGCCCAGCCCAGCGCGCCGATGCCCTTGCCGAAGAACGCCAGGGTCATGAAACCGACCACCATCCATTCGGCCTCGACGTAGTTGCAGAAGACCATGGTGGTCGACAGCAGCAGGCCGCAGACGATCGGCAGCTTGCGCGAGAAGGTCAGCGAGTTGCCGCGGCGCAGCAACCAGTCCGACAGCACGCCGCCAAGCACGCCGCCGATGAAGCCGCACACTGCCGGCAACGAGGCGATGAAGCCGGCCTTGAGGATGGTCATGCCGCGTTCCTGCACCAGGTACACCGGGAACCAGGTGAGGAAGAAGTAGGTGATGGCGTTGATGCAGTACTGGCCCAGGTAGACGCCCAGCAGCATGCGGCTGGTCAGCAGTTGCTTGATATAGCCCCATTTCGGGCCGTCGTTGCCGCGTTTCTGGTCCATGTCCACCAGGCCGCCGTTCTGTTCGATGTGCTCGAGCTCGGCGGCACCGATGCGCGGATGCTGGCGCGGGTTGTAGATGGTCTTGAGCCACACCGCCGAGAACACGATGCCCAGCGCGCCCATCACCACGAACACATGTTCCCAGCCGAAGGTGAAGACGATCCAGCCCATGATCGGCGCGAACAGCGCGGTGGCGAAGTACTGCGCCGAGTTGAAGATCGCCGAGGCGGTGCCGCGCTCTTGCGTCGGGAACCAGGCCGCGACGATCCGGGCATTGCCGGGGAACGACGGCGCTTCGGCGAAGCCGACCAGAAAGCGCAGGGTGAACAGCGTGACCACCGCCCAGGCCACCGGCAGGCCGCCGACAAAGCCCTGCAGCAGGGTGAACAGCGACCAGGTGAAGATGCTGAAGGCGTAGACGTTCTTCGAGCCGAAGCGGTCAAGCAGCCAGCCGCCGGGGATCTGCCCGGCCACGTAGGCCCAGCCGAAGGCGGAGAAGATGTAGCCGAGGGTGACCGCGTCGATGCCCAGGTCCTTCTGCAGGCTGGAGCCGGCGATGGCGATGGTGGCGCGGTCGGCGTAGTTGATGGTGGTCACCAGGAACAGCATCAACAGGATCAGGTAGCGCACATGCGTCTTTTTCGTCGCTTGCATGCTGGTTACTCCCACTCGTTATTTTTATACGGGGATCGGTTGTGGGCCGGAGCAGGGTGGCCCTGCTCCGGCGGCGGCATCGGCAGGCCGCAGGGCGTTCGCTTATTGCGGGCCCATCTTGTCCATCAGCGCGGCGAGCATCTCGTACTCCTGCGCGGTCAGGTCGGTCAGCGGCGTGCGCACGGGCCCGGCGTCGTAGCCGGCGATCTTCGCCCCGGCCTTGACGATGCTCACGGCGTAACCGGCCTTGCGGTTGCGGATGTCCAGGTACGGCAGGAAGAAGTCGTCGATCAGCCTGGCCACAGTGGCGTGATCGTCGCGGGCGATGGCGTGGTAGAAGTCCATCGCCGTCTTCGGCACGAAGTTGAACACCGCCGAGGAGTACACCGGCACGCCCAGGGCCTTGTACGCCGCAGCATACACCTCGGCGGTGGGCAGACCACCCAGGTAGCTGAAGCGATCACCCAGGCGGCGACGAATCGACACCATCAGCTCGATGTCGCCCAGGCCGTCCTTGTAGCCGATCAGGTTCGGGCAGCGCTCGGCCAGGCGTTCCAGCAGGTCGGCGTTCAGCCGGCAGACGTTGCGGTTGTATACCACCACGCCGATATTCACCGCCTTGCACACCGCCTCGACATGGGCGGCGACGCCGTCCTGGCTGGCTTCGGTGAGGTAGTGGGGCAGCAGCAGCAGGCCTTTGGCGCCGAGGCGCTCGGCCTCTTTGGCGTATTCGATGGCCTGGCGGGTCGAGCCGCCGACGCCGGCGAGGATCGGCACCGACGTGGCGCAGGTGTCGACGGCGGTCTTGATCACCTGGCTGTACTCGCTGGCGGCCAGGGAGAAGAACTCGCCGGTGCCGCCGGCGGCGAACAGCGCGCTGGCGCCGTAGGGGGCGAGCCATTCCAGGCGCTTTACGTAGCCGGCCGGGTTGAAGTCGCCGTGGGCGTCGAAGTCGGTGACGGGGAACGACAGCAGGCCGTGGGAGAGGATGGATTGCAGTTCTTGTGGGGTCATTGTTGTAGGCATCCTGTGGCGCTTGGAGGAGGGGGAACCAAGGCGAGAGGTAAGTTATCGTACAACTACAATCATGACTAGTCCCTCGCGGTAGAAATTTTGAATCCATCCCGCCATGACAGCGCCAACCCCTGTAGGAGCGGCCTTGTGCCGCGAAAGGGCCGCACAGCGGCCCCGGAATTTCGGCGTTGAGCCACGATCGCCGGGGCCGCGTTGCGACCCTTTCGCGGCATAAGGCCGCTCCTACAGGGGAACGCGTAAACCCGAGAATTTGGCAGAGGAGTGTTGTCGTATGACTTGTGGAGGAGGAGAAAAAAAGATCGCGGAGACAGGCACAAGCCCGCCGCCCGCTTCCACGGGAAGTGTTCTGGGACCAGCAGAGGGTGACCGGGGAAACGGGGGCGGTATTGCACCGCCCCGCGATCAAAGCTAACGAAGCTTCAGTGGATCAGGCAGCCTGGTGGTGCTTGACCTGGGACTTGCGGACCTGGGCGCGGCAGGCGTCGCCGAAGGCCTGGAACATCTTGATCGAGTCGGGGTTCTTCGCCGCCTGCCACTCCGGGTGCCACTGCACCGCGAACAGGAAGGGCGACAGGCTCGGGGCGTGGATCGCCTCGACCAGGCCGTCTTCGGCATGGGCGATCGGCTCGATGCCGGCACCCAGGTTGCGCAGGCCCTGGCCGTGCAGCGAATTGACGCGGATCTCGTCGGTGCCCAGGGTATCGCGCAGCCAGCTGCCTGGCTTGATCTTCACGCTGTGCACCGCGGCGTACTGGACTTCGACCGGATCTTCCGGGTTTTCCCGGTGGTCGTTGAAGCCGGGCTCGGCGTAGACCTTCTGGTAGATGTCACCGCCCAGGGCCACGTTGATTTCCTGCATGCCGCGGCAGATGCCGAAGATCGGCAGGCCGCGCTTGATCGCGGCCTTGACCAGCGGCATGTCGAACAGGTCGCGGTCTTTGTCCTGGCCCTTGCCGGGGGTCTGGTTTTCCTGGCCGTAGAGGCTCGGGTCGATGTTGCTGCCGGCACCGGTCAGGTAGACGCCGTCGGCCATGTCCAGGTAGGTCTCGAGGTCTTCGACGCCACAGCAGGTGGGCACCAGGACCGGGACGCAACCGGCGAAATCGACCAGCGGGGTGATGTATTTGTGGGTCATGACCTGATAGTCATGGCCTTTGCGCTCTTGGCTGCCCATGGTCATCAGGACGACGGGTTTGCGCAGGGAGGGTTGCTTGTTGCCAATGTTGCTGTTGGACATATGTCACCTTGAGACAGGTCATGCCTGTCGTTGTTGTGCAGGCGCACGGCCGGGGCCTTCAGTGCTGCCTGGAGCCCCGAGCACTGCCGGCTCGCCTTGCAGGCGATGTCGGTCGGGGCCTGACTCCTAGCTTGCCAGAGCCGTTCGATATGTCAAACGAGTGGCGGGGCGCCCAGGCGCCGGTTTCCGGGGGATTGAGATGTTCAAGGCCTTGGCTGGCAAGGGTTTGGCGGGGGTTTAGGTCAATAATATTTAACGATGCAGTTGGCTCATTGCGCCGGTGCAATGATCGCTCGTGCACGTTGGTTTTTCGCCGACAAGCAGGCGTACGGCACAGTCCGGGCCGTGTCTGTCTGCAGGCATGCCTGCAAGGGAAGTTGGACTTGTCGGCGAAAGGGCCGCAGAGCGGCCCCATTACAGCAGGAGGCGTTTCAACCGATCTGCTTGCGCAGTAGCGCCATGGCCCGATCGATCTGTTGCTCGTCGTTGAGCAGGCTGGGCGCAAAGCGGATCACCGGCCCGACGTCGCGGTCCACGGCATCGACCATGACCTTGTTGGCGTTCAGGTAGGCCGCCACGGCATCGGGATCGCGGTCCTTGATGCGCAGGAAGGTGAAGCCGGCGGAGAACTCACGGCTGACCGGGGTCACCAGCTCGATGGCGCGGTGCTCGGCCAGGCGTGCCTTGAGGTAGTCGTTGAGCTGATGGATACGCGCCTGGACGTCGGCCTTGCCCAGGGCAAGGTGCAGCTTGAAGGCCTCGCCCAGCGCCCAGCGGTGCTCGAAGGCGTGGTAACCGCCCGGGGTCATGATGGTGCCGAAGTCCTCGTTGCGCGAGAAGGTGGCGAAGGTCGGCGTCAGGTGCTGCATCTGCTCCGACGCCGCACAGATGATCCCCGTGCCCCGGGGGCCGAACATCCATTTGTGGGTGCCGGCGATGAACCAGTCGCAGTTGAAGTCGGCGAAGCGCACGTTTTCCACGCCGAAACCATGCACGCCATCGACCACGTAGAGGATACGATCAGCCTCGTCGCGGTTGCGATTGTGCTGGCGCACCAGTTCGCCGATGGCGCCCACCGGCAGCTTGACGCCGCTGCCCGAGTGCACCCAGGTCATGCCCAGCACCCGGGTCTCGGGGCGGATGCTGCGGTCGATCAGGCTCAGGACCCGATCAGTGGAGACCTCGCCGGGTTTGTCGAACAGGCGCAGCTTGCGCACCTGGGTGCCGTGCTGGCGCTGGCGGAACGCCAGGCAATTGTGGGTCGAGTAGTGCTCGTGCTCGGTGGTGAGGATTTCCTGGTGCGGCGCCACATGCAGGCCGCCGTAGATCATGCCGAGGCCCTCGGTGGTGCTGCCGGTCAGGGCAACCTGGCGCGGACGCACATCCAGGTAGCGGCCCGCCCATTCGCGAACCTCGTCCTCGCGTTGCCATTCGTACTGGCTTTCCCAGTCCATGCACAGGGCCGGGTTGCGGTCGAGGGTGGCGCGGTGGCGGTCGATCGCTTCCTGCACCGGGCGCGGGTGGGCGGTAATCAGGAAATTGGCGAAGTGCGCGACATCGGGGGCCAGGGGGAACAGTTGGCGCAGTTGGCGCCATTTATCCGGGCCTTGCAGTGTCGGGGCTGCCGGTTCGGCGGCCAGGGCACCGGGCAGCAAGGGCAGGCTGGCGGCCAGGGCGGCGGCCTGCTTGAGGAAGGCGCGCCGGTCAGTCATGGCGAGCTT
Organism: Pseudomonas sp. RtIB026; assembly: GCF_016861355.2. Taxonomy (NCBI): domain Bacteria; kingdom Pseudomonadati; phylum Pseudomonadota; class Gammaproteobacteria; order Pseudomonadales; family Pseudomonadaceae; genus Pseudomonas; species Pseudomonas sp. RtIB026. The sequence goes on from NZ_AP023348.2 coordinate 3,244,912, forward strand.
CCCGGTTGTTGTCGAGCAGGGCCACCGGGTTGGCGGCTTTCTGCACTTGCCCCCACACACGCAGGAAGTTGCCCGCCCAGAGTTTGGCGATATCGGTTTCGGAATAGCCGCGGGTCAGCAGCTCGGCGGTGACGTTACGGATCTCGCCGACGTTCATGAAGCCGGTGACGCCGCCGCCATCGTTGAAGTCGGAGCTGATGCCGACATGGTCGATACCCATCTTCTTCACGGCGTAGTCGATGGCATCGACGTATTCCTTGAGGCCGGCACGGGGCTCTTCGTCGACGATGGCGTAAAGGCTGCTGGCGTATTCGCCGAAGCGCGCCTCGGGCCAGATGGCGATGATCGGGTCGCCTGGCATCAGCGCGTTGGTCAGGCCTTGCAGCGGTTGCAGGTCGAAGCGCGCGCGCAGGGCCTCGAGTTTTTCCAGGGTCGGCTTGCTCAGCGGCTTGAGGTAGGTGGTGAAGGCCACGACCTGGAGCACGCCGCCGCTGTCCTTGATCAACTGCATCTCCTTGTCGGAGAGGTTGCGCGGGATGTCCACCAGCGCCCGCGGCGCCGAGTGCGAGGCGACGAACGGGGCGCGGCTCAGGCGGGCCACGTCTTCCAGGGCCAGGGTGGACATCTGTGAGACGTCGATGATTACGCCCAGGTCGTTGAGCCGCTTGACCGCCTGCTCGCCCAGTGGCGACAGGCCGCCGAAGGCGTCGGGGGTGTCGTTGAAGAACGGCAGCGGGCGCGAGGAGTCGGCCCAGGCGTTGTTGCCGGTGTAGCTGAAGCCGAACATGCGCATGCCGCGCTTGCTCCACAGGTCGAGCTGCGACAGGTCGTTGCCCAGCGGGTAGGCGTTGAGCATGCTGATGAAGATGGCGAACTTGCCTTCGCCGTTCAGGCGGCGGAAGTCCTCGGGGGTATAGGCGATGCCGACCTGGTTGGGGAAGTCGCGCACGATCCCGCTGATGATCTTGTAGCGCACTTCCTGCTGGTTGCGGGCCTCGTCGACGAAGCCCGGGGTCGGACGGTGCGGTGCGTTCGGGCCGTTCCACAGCTCGGGCCAGCCGAAGACGGTCAGCGCCGCGCCCGACAACCGGCCCTTGGCCGCCTTGGCCAGGTCGAACTGACCACGGCCGTCCTTGTCAGCCTCGTAGCCGTCGCTGCCGTAGCCCAGCGGCACGGTGACATGGCTGTCGAAGGAGAGCATGTGTTCGTGCAGTTCATTGGCCTGCTGCACGATGGCGCGGGGATAGCCGCTGTCCTGCTTCCAGAAGTAATAGCCGGCGGCGCCACCCAGGGCGGCCACCAGGGCCAGGGGCAGGCCGATGTACAAGGCTTTGCGGGAACGGGTCTTGGTCATTGCCATCTCGTTGCGGGGCTGATCGGGTCGGCCTGTCGGGTCGCCAGGGGCGCCAGGGCATGGCTCGGGTATGTGGTGGACGAATGACGAGGGGGTAAATTTATCGGCGTAAAGCCATCAAGTCTGCCGTGGCGCGGCCGATAGCGCTGGTATTGAAAGGACCCACCACGGAGGATTAGGGAATGGTAGGTATCAACAGTGCGACGATGGGCGTGATCACCAGTGTGGCCAACGCCCAGCCCGCAGAAAAGAAAGAAAAGCCGTTGACGAGCGTCGCGGTGGACCTGTCGGGTGAAACCACCCCGGGCAAGGCCGAGGAGGCCAAGCAGGCCGAGGGCGGTGAGGGCAGCGGCGAGCCGGGGCACATTACCCAGCTGCGCGACATGATCAAGCAATTGCAGAAGCAGCTTGCCGAAGAGCAGAAGCAACTGGCGATGATTGCCGAGCAAGAGATGGACGAAACCTCCAAGCTGGCCATGATCACCGCCAAACAGGCGAGCATCGCCACCCTGAGCGGGCAGATCCTGGCCGCCACGCAACAGTTGCTCGAAGCGTTGACCAAGACTGGCGGCAGCAGCGCCGGTGGCATGATCGCCACCCAGGCCTGAGACCCATACCGGTAAAGCAAGACGCCCCGCATCATGCGGGGCGTCGTCGTTTCAGCGGTGTGTCAGTCCTGCGCCAGGCGCGCGCGGCTCTGGCGCTCGCTCTTGTACTGCATGGCCACCGCCGGCGCCGGCTTGGCGCTGCCGGTCTCCAGCCACTGGCGCATGCGGCTGGCATCGGCGAAGTGGGTGTACTTGCCGTAGGCGTCGAGAATCACCATGGCCACCGGACGGTTGTCCATCTTCGTCAGCAGCACCAGGCAATGCCCCGCTTCGTTGGTGAAGCCGGTCTTGGTCAGGGCGATGTCCCAGTTGCTCTTGTTCACCAGGTGGTCGGTGTTGCGAAAGCCCAGGGTGTAGTTGGGCTTGCGGAACGCCACGGTCTTCTCGCGGGTGGTCGACAGCTCGCTGAGCAGCGGATACTTGCGCGAGGCCATCAACAACTTGGCGAGGTCGTGGGCGGTGGACACGTTCAGGGTCGACAGGCCGGTCGGCTCGACGTAGCGGGTGCGGCTCATGCCAAGGCTGCGGGCCTTGGCGTTCATCGCCTTGATGAAGGCGCCATAGCCACCGGGGTAGTGGTTGGCCAGGGTGTTGGCCGCGCGGTTTTCCGACGACATCAGGGTGATCAGCAACGTCTCGCGTCGGTTCAGCTCACTGCCCAGGCGTACCCGCGAGTACACGCCCTTCATCTCCGGGTTGTTGGCGATGGTCATGCCGAGCATTTCGTCCATGGGCAGCTTGGCGTCGAGCACGACCATCGCGGTCATCAGCTTGGTGACCGAGGCGATGGGGCGCACGCGATCGGCGTGGCTGGCATACAGCTCCTTGTTGGTGTTGAGGTCGATCAACAGGGCGCTGCCAGAGGCCAGGTGCAGCTTGCTTGGGTCACGCTGGACCTGGGCCGGGGGTTGTGCAGCAGCGGTCGACGGTAGGGTCGCGGTACCTGTGAGCAACAGCAGCAGGCTGAGGATGGACAGGGAAGTTTTCACGTTGAGGCTCACTAAATGTTGGTATGTCGTTGGCTGTGCAAGGGTTTCCCCCAAAAAACCGTTGCATTTTGGAGTATGGTCGAACCGCTGTCGAATGCCTTATATCTAAAGGGCGCAACGTGAAGTAAATTTAATCCGGCGCGCTTTACGCCGCCTTCCTACGTGGTCAACCGGACGACCTGCCATGACGCTCACGATCGATTTCACCGACCAGGCCACCGGCCTGCATCACGATGCGATTCTCAAACCCCTGCGCGCCTTCAACGACAGCGTGATCGGTTCGCCCGGCGCGGCCACCGTCGCCTGGACGCTGCGCGATCCAGACGATGATGAGGTCGTTGGCGGGCTCTACGCCAGGCTCGGAGGGGGTTGGTTGTTCGTCGAGCTGCTGGTGGTGCCCGAGCGCATGCGCGGGCAGGGCAGCGGACGCGAGCTGATGGCCCAGGCCGAGGCGCTGGCGAGGGAGAAGGGGTGTTGCGGAATCTGGCTGGATACCTTCAGCTTCCAGGCGCCGGACTTCTACCGCAAGCTGGGGTTCGAGGTGTTCGGCGAGCTTGCCGACTTTCCGCCTGGGCATACCCGCTATTTCCTGCATAAACGGTTGGCGTAGCATCTCGCTCCTCACAGCCGGGGCTGCTTTGCAGCCCTTTCGCGGCACAAGGCCGCTCCTACAAGGGTCAACCCACCCGCAACCAGATCGCCGAGGCGTCGTCGCTCATCTTGAACCGCGGGTAGCGCAGGCATGCGGCATCGTCGTGCTCGATGCCGCGTAGTGTCCGTGCCAGGTCATCCAGGCCGTGGCTTTGCAGGCGCTCGATGAAACCAGCCGGGTCATAGGCCCGGTAGGTATCGAACAGCGCCGCGAAGCCATCGCTCATCAGCAGCACATCGTCACCCACGGCGACTGGCGCTCGGTTGTAGAAGGTGCCCTCACGGGACAGCTCGGCATCGACGCCGAGCACGGCCCGGGGCCGCTCGCGAGCGCTACGGCGGTCGGCCAGCACCGCTGGGGTGCGCACGCCGTGGGCGCCGGTGCCGGGGCCGAGTGCGGCGGCTTCGGCTTGCTCGGCCTCGCGATCGGGCTCGGGGGTGAGGAAGCGGATGCCTTGCGCGCTGCGATGCAGCACCACGCAGTCGGCCAGGTGCGCGCAGACCAGTTCTCCACCCTCGATGGCCACTGCGGCAAAGGCGGCGCGCGGCAGTTCCCAGGTGGCCAGGGGCTCGCGCCGGCGATCCTGCCGGTAGGCCTGGGCAATAGTATCGAAAACTGTCTCGCAGACCTGTCGCAGTGGCCCCGAGGCCGTGGCGAAGGCGCGCTGGGCCGTGGCCGAGAGCCACGCCGCGCCGCCGCGCTCGCCGAGCAGGCCGGGGGCGCCGAGGTCGGTGGCGCCGTCTATGACCCAGGCGTGGCAGTCGGCGTTGCCGATACGGTCGTCATTGGGCACATCGGGCTTGCCAGCCAGGCACAAGCTCTGGATCAGGTCGAAATGCATGTCGGGCTCCAGGTCGGTGGGATCACCGACCTTGAGCCCTGCGCCGTCGCGAGTCAAATTTCACGGTCTGGGCGTGCGGTCCCAGCAATGACTGTCCAGGTCGCAGATGCCGAATTGCCGGTCCATCAGCGCCATGCGTCGCAGGTGGGCGTCGAGGATGTCGCGGCCTACTTCGCTGTCGATGATATAGCGGCTGTAGCGCTCGATCAGGCGTTGCTTCCAGGCATCGCGGGTAGCCGCGTCCAGGGTGTCGGGCGCAATGGCCAGGCGTTGCAGGGTGGTGTCGTCGACGCGCTTGAGCTGGTCGCTGAAGGTGGCGATGTAACGGGCGCGCTGTGCTTCCTTGTGACGGGAGGCTTCGGCATCGAAAGTATCGAGATTGCGTTGCCATTGCGCCCAGTAGGCATCCGGCAACTTCAGGTCGCGTTTCTGGCGCAATGCGTCGACGATCTGCGCGTTGCTCTGGCGCGGTGGTGGCTGTCGGTCCTGGCTGGCCAGTGGGTCCTGGGCCAGGATCTGTGTGATCCAGGCCGTGCGGGCTTCGCTATCCGGTTGAATCGGACCGAGCGGCGCTGAGTCGGTGGCGTTCGAGCTTGGCAGGCCGTTGCAGCCGGTGAGTGACAGCAACAGCGACAGAGCCAGCAGGGCTGGCAGGTTGTGGCGCAACATGAATCTTCCTTGAGTAACTGCACAATCGTGCATCCGATCGGATGCACGAGGGGTATCGGCTCTTGCCTGGCCGACTTGAGCGTTCAGCCGAGGGCCTTGGCCATTTCCGTGGTTGCCGCCCAACCCAACCCGGCGTAAACCGGCCTGCCCACGTCGGTGGCATGAAGCACGGCGAAGTCCAGGCCGCGCTCGGCGAACTCCGATTCGGCGAGGCGCATCAGTTTCGAGGCCAGGCCCTGATGCCGATGGGATGGCTCGACATAGACATTCAGCACGTAGCCGCGCTGTTCCTGATCGGGGTGGGCCGGATGCGGCGGCCACTCGATCGTCATCAGGCCGATCGCGGCCACTGGTTGCATGTCGCCCAACAGTACGAAACCGTAATAGCGACCGTCCGCCAGGCGCGTCCATAGCCAGGGCCCAAAGTGCTCGGTCATGGTCTTCAGGCGATGCGGGTCGCCACCGGCTTCCAGAAACATGGCCTCGCGATGGGCGCAGACCATGGCATGGTCGCCCGGCAACAGACGGCGCAGGGTCAGGCCGGGAAAGTCGATGGCGGGCGGCAGGTCGTTCATGGCAGTTACCTTGGGTCGAAGACCTCGATCCTAGGCGTGTACGGCGCCAGCGGTTAGATACAGATGGCCGGCAAACGCGGCATACAGCCCCTTGCCGCTCCCCGGGTTTGCGGCGATGATCCGCCGCAAACCGTTTACCGACGAGGAGGTTCCGCATGCCTGTTGCCCCGCTTTTGCGCTGCACCGACCTTGACGCCACCCGCCGTCATTACCGCGATGTGCTGCAATTTACCGTCGCCGACACCGCGCAATCGACCCTTACCGTCCAGTTGCACGACTGCCGCCTGCTGTTCACCGAGGACGACCTGTGGCGGCTGCCGCCGGGGTGTGCCGGGACCTTCTATCTGGTGGTCGAGGATGTCGACGGCTATTACGCACAAGTTCGCGAGCTGGCGGATATCGCCTGGCCGTTGCACGACACGGAGTATGGTTCGCGGGAGTTCGGCGTGCGTGATTGCAATGGCTATTACCTGGCCTTCAGCCAGCGGCACGCCGACGTCGCGCAAGCCGCACGGGTTGCCTCGTGATCCTGCGCGGCCGAGCATTGCTGGCGATGTTGCTGCTTGCCGGCCCGGCCTTGGCCATGGACGGCAAGGGCAACTCGAGCGACCACTTCACCGTCGGCTCGAGCCTCGCCACCGCAGCGGTAAGCGGCTCCACCAGCCATCCGACGCGTACCTACCAGGCCGCCCGCGACGATGCGTTGCTGTTCATCGCCAGCGACGGGCGCCTGCGCGGCGCACGGCTGGAGCAGGCCTTGGACGAGTACCGCCAGCTGCATCCGGTGAGCGCGCTGAGCGATCGTGAGCTGGCCCAGGCGTTCGCCTGCCAGGGCTGATGGCTTGAGCCGCTGATCGGTCCGCCCTGGCATGCCAGGACAGGCGGCTAGACTCGTGGGCAACGAGTCCCGCCAGGAGTCCGATCATGACCGCCAAGAACAGCATTTGCCTGTGGTACGACAGCGACGCCGAGGTGGCGGCGAACTTCTACGCCAGCACCTTCCCCGACAGCCGGGTGACCGCCGTGCACAAGGCGCCCGCCGACTACCCCTCGGGCAAGGCGGGCGATGTGATCACGGTGGAGTTCACCGTGATGGGCATCCCGTGCATCGGTCTCAATGGCGGCCAGGCGTTCAGCCACAGCGAGGCCTTTTCGTTCCAGGTGGCGACCGATAGCCAGGAGGAAACGGATCGCTACTGGGACGCCATCGTCGGCAACGGTGGCAGCGAGAGCGTGTGCGGCTGGTGCAAGGACAGGTGGGGGCTGTCCTGGCAGATCAGTCCGCGGGTATTGACCCAGGCGGTGGCCAGCCCCGATCGCGCCCTGGCGAAGCGGGCGTTCGAGGCGATGCTGCAGATGGGCAAGATCGACATTGCCACGATCGAGAAGGCCATCAAGGGCTGAAGGCGAGGCGCCTCAATGCACGGTCTTGCGTTCCCTGACGCACGCCCGTGCCTGTTCCGTCAGGACGTCCAGCCGCTCGTCGCGCAGGCGCTCGGCATCTATCATCGCCGCCTCACCCTGTTGCTTGAGCAGGTAGGCGTGGATCTGCCGGACTTCGACGGTCTGGTAGATCGGCGCGATGTCCAGCCGCCCGATCAGCGCGCCGCTGGCCTGCCCGGTACTGCTCATCAACACCTGTGGGCCGGTACAGGCGACCACCTGCAGGCCCATGTTCTCGAACCATGGCACCTGCTGGGCGAAAGTGCTCATCTCGACGCAGGCATAGCGTTCACGCACTGCGTGCAGCAGGCCACGGGCGATGCCCTGGCGGCGGTGGCTGGGGGCGACGGCGAGGTAGGCCAGGGCGCAGGCCTGCGGGTTGTCCTGGGCCGGCAGTACCAGGGCGAAGCCGAGCAACTGGTCCGGTGCCTCGGCATCCAGGGCCAGGGTCAGCTCGACGGCCAGGCCGCGGGTGCCGTCCAGTGCCATCAGGTACTGGTGCACCTCCAGGCCGACACCGTACTGGTACAGCGGGTAGAGTGGGTTGTCCGGGCTGATGGCGACGCTGCTGAGCTGGCCGACATGGTCGATCACCAGCTGGCGGATCTGGTTCTGGAAGGATTCGGGCGGCACGCCATCAAGGCGGCGGAGGATGAACATCGCGGGTCGGGCTCCGGCAGGATTGAAACACCCGCCCCGGAACGAGGCGGGTGATCATTCTAGCGCAGCCCGGCCAGCATGAGGTCGAGGTTCTGCACCGCGGCGCCCGAGGCGCCCTTGCCCAGGTTGTCGAACACCGCAGTCAGCAATACCTGGCCATGCTCGGGGTTGGCATACACGGCCAGGCGCAAGTCGTTGCTGTCGTTCAGCGCCTGCGGGTCCAGCGCCTGAGCTGGGCCGTGCTGGTGCAGAGGCATCACCTGTACATGGCGGGCACCCTGGTAATGCCGCTCCAGGCAGGCTTGCAGCTGCTCGGCGCTGACCCCGGGCAGCAGGCGCAGTTGCAGCGGGATGCTCAGCACGATGCCCTGGCGGTAGTCGCCGTAACCCGGCACGAACACCGGCCGCGCGCTCAGCCCCGCATGCTGCTGGATCTCTGGCACATGCTTGTGGGCGAGCTCCAGGCCGTATAGCTGGAGTGTCGGCAGGTAGGCGTCGCTGCGCTGCTCATGCCGCTCGACGGCGGCCCGGCCGCCACCGGAGTAGCCTGAGATGGCATGGATGCTCAGCGGATAGTCCGCCGGCAGCAAGCCTGCCTTGACCAGCGGATGCAGCAGGGCGATCGCGCCGGTGGGGTAGCAGCCGGGGTTGCTTACCCGGGTGGCCCGGGCAATGCGTTCGGCCTGTTGTTCGTTCAGTTCCGGCAGGCCATAGATCCAGCCGGGCGTGGTGCGGTGCGCGGAGCTTGCGTCGATCACCCGCACCGCCGGGTTGTGCAGGGTGGCCACGGCCTCGCGGGCGGCGTCGTCGGGCAGGCAGAGCACGGCGATATCGGCGCTGTTGATCGCCTCGCTGCGCCGCGCCGGGTCCTTGCGCTCGGCTTCGGGCAGGGTGAGCAGGCGCAGGTCCTGGCGGCCGTGCAGGCGGGCATGGATCTGCAGGCCGGTGGTGCCTTGGTCGCCGTCGATGAAGACGAGGGGCTGGTGCATGTCGGTGTTCCAGTGAAGAGAAGGAATGGCGTTATCCTCGTCGTTCGCTGGACGAAAGAAAATTTGAATATCATGATTGCCATGTTCAGTAATCCTGAATCTAAATCGCATGCCACTGTAGGAGCGGCCTCGTGCCGCGAAAGGGCTGCGAAGCAGCCCCAGGGTTGCCCGTTTGGCGCGAAAGTGCCGGGGCTGCTGTGCAGCCCTTTCGCGGCACAAGGCCGCTCCTACCTGAGATGTGCCAGCCGCTATTACTTCATCCGTGCCGAGACCCCATGCGAGAAATCAGCCTCGACCGCCTGCGCACCCTGGTGGTGATTGCCGACCGTGCCTCCTTTGCCGACGCCGCCCGTCAGCTCAACCTGGCGCCTCCGACCATCAGCCTGCACGTGGCCGAGCTGGAGGCACGCATTGGTGCGCCCTTGCTCACCCGCACCCGCGGCCAGGTGCGCCCCACGGCCATTGGCGAGACCTTGCTGACCCGCGCCCGGCGCCTGCTGGCCGACGCCGACCAGGCCCTGGACGAAGTGCGCCGCCAGGTGCAGGGCCTGACCGGGCGGGTGCGCCTGGGCGCTTCGACTGGCGCCATCGCCCACCTGTTGCCCCAGGCCCTGGAAACACTGCGGGTGGACCATCCGGGAGTCGACGTGCAGGTTCAGGTGCTCACTTCACAGGCCTCCCTGGCGCGACTGCGCGAGGGCACCCTGGACATCGGCCTGGTGGCGCTGCCGCAGGTGGCGGGCAAAGGGGTGAGGATCACACCGTGGCGGCGTGACCCGATCATGGCCTATGTTCCCGCCGACTGGCAGCCGCCTGCCCGGGTCACGCCGGCCTGGCTCGCGGCCCGGGCGCTGATCCTCAACGACAGCTCCACGCAGTTGTCGCGGGTGACCTCGGAGTGGTTTGCCGCGGCGGGGCTGTACCCCGAGCCGCGGATCGAGCTGAACTACAACGATGCGATCAAGAGCCTGGTGGCGGCGGGCTACGGCGCCACCTTGCTGCCGCAGGAAGGGGAGGTGCAGCAGTCGCCGCCGCGCATCGCCCGGCGGCCGTTGCGACCGGGGATGTGGCGCCAACTGGGGATCGCCTGTCGCGAGGGGCAGGTGGAGCGGGCGACGGAACATGTACTGGAGGCGTTGGGGCGGCTGCGTCAATGAAAAATGGCAGTACAGGCTGTCACTTGCCATTCACTGGAGAATGCTAGTGCAGGATCTGCTTGAGAAACGCCTGTGCCCGCGCCGTGCGCGGCTGGCCGAAGAACACCTCGGGTGGGCTGTCCTCGATAATCTTCCCGCCCTCGAGGAAAAGCACCCGCTCGGCCACCTGCCGGGCGAAGCCCATCTCGTGGGTGACGCACAGCATGGTCATGCCGGTGCCGGCCAACTGCACCAGCACATCCAGCACCTCGGCCACCATCTCCGGGTCGAGCGCCGAGGTCGGCTCGTCGAACAGCATGATCCTCGGTTTCATGCATAGCGCCCGGGCGATCGCCACCCGCTGCTGCTGGCCACCGGACAGCTGGCTGGGGTACTTGTGCGCCTGGCTCTCGATGCCGACCTTGCTCAAGTAGAAGCGCGCCCGTTCCTCGGCCTCCCGGCGCGACAGGCCGCGCACGCTCATCGGCGCCAGCAGGCAGTTGTCGAGCACGCTCATGTGCGGGAACAGGTTGAAGTGCTGGAACACCATGCCGATCTCGCTGCGCACCTGGTCGGCCTGGCGGCCTTTGCTGGCGAGGTCGGTGCCGGCCACGCGGATGCTGCCCTGCTGGGCGATTTCCAGGCGGTTGATGCAGCGGATCAGCGTCGACTTGCCCGAACCCGACGGGCCGCAGAGCACGATGCGCTCGCCCTCGCGCACCGACAGGTCGATATCGTGCAGCACATGGAAGGCGCCGTAGTGCTTGTTCAGGCCCTCGATGCGGATCAGCTCCGGGCGCGGATCGGGGGCAGGGTGCAGGCTGGCAAGGCTCAGGGGGGCGGTCATCTTGTTGTTCTCCCGCTCAAGGTTCAGTCGAAACGTGCGGCGCTGTAGGGCGCAGGGTCGGTGAAGGGGTGCTCGCCGGTCATCAATTCGGCCAGCAGGCGGCCGCTGACCGGGCCCAGGGTCAGGCCGTGGTGGGCATGGCCGAAGTTGAACCACAGGTGCTTGTGCAGGGGCGCCGGGCCGATCACCGGGCGCATGTCCGGCAGGCAGGGGCGGCGGCCCAGCCACGGCTTGTCGTCCAGGCGCTCGCCCAGGGCCGGGAACAGCCGGCGCGCCAGGGTTTCGCAGCGGCGCAGCTGGATCTCGTTGGCGGCGTCGTCGCTCGCCGCGAACTCGATGCCGGTGGTCAGGCGCACGCCACGGGCCATCGGCGCCAGGACGTAACCGCCCTGGGTGTCGCAGATCGAATGACCCAGCTCGGCGCCATCGCGGGTGGCGTAGTGCATGTGGTAGCCGCGTTTGATGCCCAGCGGAAAGCGGTAGCCCAGCCGCTCGTAGAGGTCGGCCGACTGCGGACCGAGGCAGGCCACCACTTCGTCGGCGGTCACGCTGCCGCGACGTGTGTCCAGCTGCCAGCCGTCCTCGACCTGCCGCAGGCTGCGGGCATCGCCGTGGAGGAACTGCCCGCCGCGCTGGACGAACAGCGCCGCATAGCCACGGGTCAGGCCGCCGGGGTTGCTCACCGTCTTCGGGTCGAGCCAGTGGATGCCGCCGATCACGCCACCGTCCAGTTGCTGTTCGCGGGCCTGCAGTTGTTCGCGTTCGAGGATCTCGTATTGCAGGCCGTAGCGGGCCAGCCCCTTCAGGTCGCGCTTGGCCTGTTCGAACAGCGCGGCATCACGGTACACCTCGATCCAGCCCTTGGCCTGCACCAGCCCTTGCAGGCCGGCGGCCTCGATCAGCGCATCGTGTTCCTCGACGCTGCGCTGCACCAGCGGCAGCATGTCGGCGGCAGCCTTGGCCAGGCGGCCGGGGGCGGACTGGCGCCAGTAGCTGAGCAGCCAGGGCGCGACCTTGGGCAGGTGGGTCAGGCTGTAGCGCACGTCGGGCTGGCGGTTCAGGCCGTAGCGCAGCAAGGCGCTCCACTGGCGCGGGAAGGCGTAGGGGATCACGCTGGAGCGCTCGATCAGCCCGGCGTTGCCATGGCTGGTGCCGCTGCCCGGTTCGTCGCGGTCGACGAGGATCACCTGGCGTCCGCGGGCCTGCAGGTGCAGAGCGGTGCTGACGCCGACGATGCCGGCGCCCAGGACGATGGTCTGGCAATGCATGAAAAGGTTCCTTCAATCAGTTCAGGTGGCGGCCCAGGCGGGCCTCCAGGTGTTTCAGGGTGCGCCGGACCACCTCGACGATCAGCAGGTAGAGCACCGCCGCCCACAGGTAGATCTGGAAGTCGAAGCTGCGCGAGAAGGCCAGCTTGGTCACCCCCATCAGGTCGTAGATGGTCACCAGCGAGGCGATGGCGCTGGCCTTGATCATCATGATCAGCTCGTTGCCCAACGGGCCGATGGCCACCAGCAGCGACTGCGGCAGCACCACCTTGAAGAAGGTGGTCGAGCGCTTGAGGTTGAGGGCCTTGGCCGCCTCGTACTGGCCCGGCGCGACGGCCATCAGGCTGGCGCGGAAGATCTCGGCCTGGTACGCGGCGGTGTTGAGGGTGAAGGCGAGCAGGGCGCAGTACCAGGCCTCGCGGAAGAACCACCACAGCCCCAGGTCCTGCCAGAAGCCCTTGAGCGAACCGAGCCCGTAGTACAGCAAAAACAGCTGGGCCAGCAGCGGCGAGCCGCGAAAGAAATACACGTAGCCCGCAGCCAGGCGTCGCAGAACGAGGTGCTGCGACATCCGCGCCAGGGCCAGGAGCATGCCCAGCAGCGCGCCGAGGGTGAAGGAGATCGCCACCAGCTTGGCGGTGACCAGCAGGCCATCGACGAAGCGCGCGCCGTAGCGCTCCAGCAGGTCGGGATCGAGCACGTAGGCCAGCAGTTGCTCCGGGCTCATGGGCGGGCTCCTTGCAAATGGCGGTTGCTGCGCCGCTCCAGCAGGGTGAAGACCCTGCCCGACAGCGCCGAGAACAGCAGGTAGACCAGGCAGGCGACGCCGTAGAACAGCATCGGCTCCTTGGTCACGCTGACCGCCAGGTTGGTCTGGCGCATCAGGTCGATCAGCGAGATGGTCGAGACCAGCGAGGTGTCCTTGAGCAGGCTCAGCCAGTTGTTCGACAGGCCCGGCAGGGCGATGCGCGTCAGTTGCGGCAACACCACCTTGAAGAATCCGGTGCGCTTGCTAAGGCCCAGGGCCGCGCAGGCTTCCAGCTGGCCCTTGGGCAGGGTCTTGAAGGCCATCAGCCAGATCTCGCTGGAGAACGCGGCGAACACCAGGCTGAAGGCGGCCATCGCGGCGAGGAAGGTGTTGATCAGCACTTCGCCCTGGTAGCCCATCGCGGCGAGGATCTTCTGCGCGGCGATCTGGCAGCCGTAGTAGATGATCAGCAGGGTGAGCAGTTCGGGCAGGCCGCGGAACACCGTGGAGAACGTGGTGGCCCAGGCCCGCGGCAGGCGTTTGCGCGAGCGCGCGGCCAGCGCCACCAGCAGGCCCAGCGGCAGGCCGATGGGCAGGCAGGCCAGGGCCAGCGATACGGTCACCAGCGCGCCGGCCAAGAGCGCCTGGCCCCAGCCGCCGCTGGCGAAAGAGAGCAGGGAGAGTTGATCGAGCATAGGTAACCCCCGGGATACAGGCGACCCCGTGGGAGCGGGCTTGCCCCGCGATAGCACCTGGTTGACGCAGGACGCCATCGCGGGGCAAGCCCGCTCCCACGAGATTACTGGTAGATATCGAAGGCGAAATACTTGCTCGCGATCTTCTGGTACGTGCCATTGGCCACGATCGCCGCCAGGGCCTCGTTCAGCCGCACGCGCAGGGCCTGGTCATCCTTGCGCACGGCAATCGCCGCGTCGGCCTTGGTGCCGTCGACGTCGCCGAGGATCTTGCAGCAGTCCTTGCCATTCTTGTTCAGCCATTCGTGCAGCGGGAACTTGTCGGCGATCACCCCGTCCAGGCGCCCGGCGGCGAGGTCGGCATTGGCCTCGTCCAGGGTCGGGTACAGCTTCACGTCCGCGCCGGCCTTGCCGTACACGTCCTCGGCGTAGATCGCCTGGGTCGAGGCGGACTGGGCACCAACCGTATAGCCCTTGAAGTCGGTCTGCGCGTCGCTGATCTTGCTGTCCTTGGCGACCGCCACGGTCAGCGGGGTGCGGTAGTAACGGTCGGTGAAGGCGATCTTGCGGCGGCGCTCCTCGGTGTCGATCATCGAGGCCACCACGGCGTCGTACTTGCGCGCCATCAGCGCGGGGATGATGCCTTCCCAGTCCTGGGCCACCAGGGTGCACTCGACTTTCATCTGCTCGCACAGGGCATGGGTGATGTCGATGTCGAAGCCGTGCAATTTGTTGTCGGCATCGACGTAGTTGAACGGCGGGTAAGCGCCTTCAGTGGCAAAACGCAGGGTCTCGGCACTGGCGCCGGCCGCCAGCAGCAGGGCGCACGCACCCACCACAGCCATGGTTCCTTTCATCTCGCACCTCGGTAGTTGCACTCTTGCTATTGTTGTTTGCCCGCCGGCCACGAGGTGTAGCCGACGAACTCGTTATGTAGAGCGGCAGTTGCTTCCAAGCGTCTTTCAACATCCGGTCCGAGCTTCTTGCAGACCTCGTTGACCATCAGGTGCACCCACGACAGCATGGTCGCGGTGGATTCCCAGAACAGGTTGAATTCGGTGGGGATGCGGAACACCTCGTCGGCGTTGGCATCGGCCCAGTCACAGAAGGTGTCGGTGACCAGGGTCACCGGGATGCCCAGCTCGCGGGCCTTGTGGCACAGCTGCAGGGCGTGGCGGGAATAGCGGCGCGCCTCGAATACCACCAGTGCACAGTCCTGCGGGCGCCCCAGCAGCACCTCGGCGAAATGTCCGGCGCTGCCGTCGACCAGTTGCACGCCGTCGCGCAGGTATTGCAGCAGGTGGCTCATGCACATGGCCACGCCGCGTTCGGTCTGAAAGCCTGCGACGAACACCCGCGGTTTTTCCGCCAGGCGCCGGGCGACCTGCTGCCAGGCTTCGCCGCGGCTGTATTCGTGCACGCGCACCAGCGCGGCCATTTCCAGCTCCAGGCTGCCCGAGCGCTGGTCGTCCTCGGGTTGCTGGCGGAACTCCTGCAGGCGGTCGCCCACCAGCCAGGGGCCGTCGCCGAGGTCGTTCTGCAGGTCCTGCTTGAGCGCCTTGAGGTGCGCGTAGCCCAGCGAGCGGCAGAAGCGGCCGACGCTCGACTCGCTCACACCCAGCTTGGTGGCGATGCTGGCCGAGGTCTGGAACGGCAGTTCGTGGAGGTTGGCGAGCATGTAGCTGGCGATCTGGCGGCCCGAGGCGGCAGCGGTGTGCAGGCTGCTTTCCAGGCGTTGCTTGATCGATTGGCTCATGGTCGGTTCCGGTTGATTTCTGGCGTGGAGGCCAAAATGGCTGTTTTCTGTCATCAAGTCAATATTTGACAGATAGCTGTCATTGGCGGGAAAGTCTGTGCAGTTGCGCTGTAGCGAATCCAATTCCAAGAAAGGAGCTCCAGATGTCTTCACCTTCCACCGGCCCTGTCGTGCGCGTGCCTTTTACCGAGCTGCAGGCGTTGCTGCAGTCGATTTTCGAGCGTCATGGCTGCAGCGCGGCGGTGGCCGCCGTGCTCGCCCACAATTGCGCCAGTGCCCAGCGCGACGGTGCCCACAGCCATGGGGTGTTCCGTATTCCCGGTTATGTCTCGACCCTGGCCAGCGGCTGGGTTGATGGCCGCGCCGAGCCGTTGGTGACCGACCTGGCATCCGGCTATGTACGGGTCGATGCCAAGGGTGGTTTCGCCCAGCCGGCGCTGGCGGCGGCCCGGCCGCTGCTGGTGGAGAAGGCCCGGGCGGCCGGCATCGCGGTGCTGGCGATCCACAACTCGCACCATTTCGCCGCGCTGTGGCCGGATGTCGAGCCGTTCGCCGACGAAGGCCTGGTGGCCTTGAGCGTGGTCAACAGCATGACCTGCGTGGTGCCACACGGTGCACGCAAGCCGCTGTTCGGCACCAACCCCATTGCTTTTGCCGCGCCTTGCGCCGGGCATGATCCGATCGTCTTCGACATGGCCACCAGCGCCATGGCCCATGGCGATGTGCAGATCGCCGCGCGGGCGGGCGAGCAGTTGCCGCCGGGCATGGGCGTGGATGCCGATGGCCAGCCGACCAGCGACCCCAAGGCGATTCTCGAGGGCGGCGCCTTGCTGCCGTTCGGCGGGCACAAGGGCTCGGCGCTGTCGATGATGGTCGAGCTGCTGGCGGCGGCGCTGACGGGAGGCAATTTCTCCTGGGAGTTCGACTGGTCGGGCCACCCAGGAGCCAAGACCCCCTGGACCGGGCAGTTGATCATCGTGATCGACCCGAGCAAGGCCGAGGGCGAGCGCTTCGCGCTGCGCAGCCGCGAACTGGTGGAGCAGATGCAGGCAGCCGGGTTGACGCGGATGCCGGGCGAGCGGCGTTATCGCGAGCGTGAAGTGGCCGGGCGGGAAGGGGTGGCGTTGAGTGAGCGGGAGTGGGGGGAGTTGCAGGGGTTGGCGGGGTGAACTGGCCCTTTGCTGGCTAAGGGGGAGGCGCCAAGTGTTCGACAGGAAAGATCCAGCGCCTGTGAGATCGAGCGCCGCCCGCGCGACGCAAGGCCGCTCCTACATCTGTTTCGGACCAGTCAATCCTGTGCCATTACCGAGTCCGCCTTGTTGGTATGACGCGGTTTCGGGGTGGGCACCACTGGCGCCTCACCTGTCTCAAGGCATGCACCAAGGCGGGCAACCATGGCCTGACAGGTTCGGCACGTTGCAACAAATAATGAAATGGCTACCCCCGCCCCACCCTGTGTCAGCCCTCTAAGCTTTCACAGGGTGCCTATCGGAGTGCAACGCCATGAACACTGTCGCCATCATCGCCATCGACCTGGGAAAGTTGAGCTTCCATGTACACGCTCAGGATGATCGGGGTCATGAGCTCTATCACCGCAGGTTCAACCGTGAGTCACTCATCCGCCACCTTGCCAATCTTGCGCCCTGCACGGTGGCGATGGAGGCCTGTGGTGGCTCTCATTTCATGGCGCGAGAGGTGACGAGACAGGGTCATACGCCCAAACTTATTCCCGCACAGTTCGTTCGCCCCTACGTGAAAAGCAACAAGAATGACTTTGCCGATGCTGCCGCTATCGGTGAGGCGGCAACCCGCGATCAGATGCGCTTCGTGCCTCCCAAAACCGAGGCCCAGCAGGCGCTGGCGATGCTCAATTCACTGCGCGACAGCTTCATCAGAGACCGTACTGCCACCATGAACCGCATCCACGCTTATTTGCTCGAGGTGGGGGTCAGTTTGGCACCCACCTTCAAGGCGGTCCGGGAGCTCCCCATTCTGCTGGACGACAGTACCTTCTCACCGTTGATCAAGAAGCTGTTGCTGGACCTACATGCCCACTTCCGCTATCTCGATGATCGGATCAAGGCTCTGGACAAGGAAGTGCATAGCCAGGCCGTTAGCGATGATCTTGCTTCCCGTTTGATGTCGATACCTTGTATTGGCCCGATCACCGCTACCGCCCTGGCTGCGGAATTGGGTGATGGTAAGCAGTTCCGCTGTGGGCGAAATTATTCAGCCTCCATAGGCCTGGTTCCCAGGCAGCACACGACAGGCGGCAAACCTTGCCTGGGGCGAATCAGCAAGCGGGGCGACGGCAATCAGCGACGACTGCTGATCCAGTGCGCGAGGGTCTATCTGATTGGGCTGGAGCGCAAAACCGGCAAGCTGGCGGACTGGGTACGTGGCTTGCTACGTGTTCACCACCCCAACCTGGTGGTGTGCGCTATCGCCAACAAACTGGCCCGAATCGCCTGGGCCATCACGGTACACCACAGCGAATTTGATGCAGGGTCAAGCGCCATGAACGCTTGACCCTGCAGACACACGAGTAACAACCCACCTGGTTTTGCGATGCTGCACACAGATGACGTGAACGGTATACCGGCCTGGCGATCAACCTGAGCTCCTACTCGGCTTCAGAAGCCGAACAAATATCTAGGCTCGTCGGGCGCGATTTTCATCGAGGCGCGGGACCAACCTCCCACACGACGCCGTATAGATTGACGCAAACCAAACTCACGCACATCTCAGTACAGTATTGCAGAAATGGGGGTAACCATAGATGTAGGAGCGGCCTTGCGTCGCGATGCGCCGCGCGGGCGGCGCTCGATCTCACAGGCGCTACATATTCTTCGTCGAGTATCTTGAAGCCCACCCCCGGCCTTGCACCCCTGCATCGACTCCTTGCACATCGGTGATGTTCCTCACGCCCCACTGCGGGTATCCTCGCTGGAGCCATCCCTGAACTGTCCTGATTTCCAAGGAGCTGCACGCTGTGTTCAAACATGTCGATGCCTATGCCGGCGACCCTATCCTCTCGTTGATGGAAACCTTCAAGGCCGACCCGCGCGCCGACAAGGTCAACCTGAGTATCGGCCTGTACTACGACGAAGCCGGCGTGGTGCCGCAGCTGGCGGCGGTGGGCGAGGTGGAGAAGCGCCTGGCCGGCCAGCCCCACGAAGCCTCGCTGTACCTGCCGATGGAAGGCCTGGCCGCCTACCGCCAGGCGATCCAGGCGCTGCTGTTCGGCGCAGATCACCCGGCTGTGGCCGATGGCCGCGTGGCCACCGTGCAGACCGTCGGCGGTTCCGGCGCGCTGAAAGTCGGCGCCGACTTCCTCAAGCGCTACTTCCCGGGCTCCGAGGTATGGGTGAGCAACCCGACCTGGGACAACCACCGGGCGATCTTCGAAGGCGCGGGCTTCAAGGTGCACAGCTACCCGTACTTCGACACCGCCAGCCGTGGCGTCGATTTCGCCGGCATGCTGGCGACCCTGCAGACCCTGCCGGCCAACAGCATCGTCCTGCTGCACCCGTGCTGCCACAACCCCACCGGCGTCGACCTGAACCAGCAGCAGTGGCAGCAGGTGGTCGAGGTGGTCAAGGCGCGCCAGCTGATTCCGTTCCTCGACATCGCCTACCAGGGCTTCGGTGAAGGCCTGGTGGAAGACGCCTACGCCATCCGCGAGATGGCCCGTGCCGGCGTGCCGTGCCTGGTCAGCAACTCGTTCTCGAAGATCTTCTCGCTGTACGGCGAGCGGGTAGGGGGCCTGTCGGTGGTCTGCGACGATGCCGCCACCGCCTCCAGCGTGCTCGGCCAGCTCAAGGCCACCGTGCGCCGCAACTACTCCAGCCCGCCCGCGTTCGGCGCCCAGCTGGTGGCCGGCGTGCTCGGCGACGCTGCGCTCAATGCCCAGTGGGCGGCGGAAGTGGAGGTGATGCGCAAGCGTATCCTCGATATGCGCCAGGGCCTGGTCGACCTGCTCGGCGAGCTGCTGCCGGGCCAGGACTTCCAGTTCTTCCTGCGCCAGCGCGGCATGTTCAGCTACACCGGTTTCAGCGTGGAGCAGGTGCGTCGCCTGCGTGACGAGTTCGGCGTGTACCTGATCGACAGTGGCCGGGTGTGCATGTCCGGGCTGCGTCCGGCCAACCTGCGCCAGGTGGCCGAGGCGTTTGCCGCCGTTCAGCGGTAACCGGCCTGGGGCCGCAGAGCGGCCCCTCCAGCACAACCCGCTTGTAAAGACAAGTGCAACCGTCCCTCGGGCGGGGCTTCCCCAAGTGCAACCTTTGCATGCACAATCGCGCCCCTCTTCCCCGGTTGAGTTGGGCGAATCGTCTATTTCGCCATTCTCAGCCTGTTGCAGTCTTGCGAGTGGAGCGTCACCCGGAATGAATGAGCAGGCCCCAAGCGTTGAACAACGCTTTGTAGAATCGACCCCCGCCACCCTCGGCAGCTGGTCGCGTCAAGACACCACCTGGATGCTGGGCCTGTTCGGCACGGCCATCGGCGCCGGAACCCTGTTCCTGCCCATCAACGCCGGCCTTGGCGGTTTCTGGCCGCTGCTGGTCCTGGCCTTGCTGGCCTTCCCCATGACCTACTTCGCCCACCGCGGGCTGACCCGCTTCGTGCTCTCCGGCAGCAAGGGCGGCGACATCACCGAGGTGGTCGAGGAGCATTTCGGCATCACCGCCGGCGCGCTGATCACCGTCCTGTACTTCTTCGCCATCTTCCCGATCCTGCTGATCTACAGCGTGGCGCTGACCAACACCGTCAGCAGCTTCATGGAGCACCAGCTGCACATCGCGCCGCCACCGCGGGCGATCCTGTCGTTCGTGCTGATTCTCGGCTTGCTGGCCATCGTCCGTTGCGGCGAGCAGGCCACGGTCAAGGTCATGAGCCTGCTGGTCTACCCGTTCATCGTCGCCCTGGCGCTGCTGGCCCTGTACCTGGTGCCGCACTGGACCGGCGGCATCCTCGACACCGCCACCCAGGTGCCGTCGGGCTCGGCCTTCCTGCACACCGTGTGGCTGGCGATTCCGGTGATGGTGTTCTCGTTCAACCATTCGCCGATCATCTCGGCCTTCGCCGTCGACCAGAAACGCCGCTACGGCGAGCACGCCGATGAGCGCAGCGGCCAGATCCTGCGTCGTGCGCACCTGCTGATGGTGCTGATGGTGCTGTTCTTCGTGTTCAGCTGCGTGCTGACCCTGAGCAGCGCCCAGCTGGCCGAGGCCAAGGCGCAGAACCTGTCGATCCTGTCGTACCTGGCCAACCACTTCGAGCAGCCGGCCATCGCCTTCGCAGCGCCCCTGATCGCCTTCATCGCCATTGCCAAGTCGTTCCTGGGCCACTACATCGGTGCCAGCGAGGGCCTCAAGGGCATGATCGTCAAGTCCGGCATGCGCCCGGGCGCCAAGGCCCTGGACCGCATCGTCGCCGCGCTGATGCTGGTGGTGTGCTGGATCGTCGCCACCCTCAACCCGAGCATCCTCGGCATGATTGAATCCCTCGGCGGCCCGATCATCGCCGTGCTGCTGTTCCTGATGCCGATGTACGCCATCCGTCGCGTGCCATCGATGCGCAAGTACAGCGGCGCGCTGTCCAACCTGTTCGTGGTGGTCGTCGGCCTGGTGGCCCTGACCTCGGTGGTGTACGGCCTGCTGGCCTGAGTCCCGTCACGTAGGAAAAGCGCCCGGGTCGACGCCAGTCACCCGGGCGTTTGTCTACAGGAATTGCCCGAACGTAGGACAATTTCATCTTTGCCCATAGGCACTTGCGTTCCTTCATGGTTAACTCTGAGTCCTTTTCCAACCCCGCATAAGGATTTCCGCCATGGCTCAAGTGACTCTCAAAGGCAACCCGGTTCAGGTCAGCGGTGAACTGCCGAAGCAAGGCGCCGCGGCACCTGCCTTCTCCCTGGTCGCTGGCGACCTGTCGAACAAGTCGCTGGCCGACTTCGCCGGCAAGCGCAAGGTGCTGAACATCTTCCCGAGCGTCGACACCCCGACCTGCGCTACCTCGGTGCGTACCTTCAACAAGAAGGCAGGTGATCTGGCCAACACCGTGGTGCTGTGCATCTCCGCCGACCTGCCGTTCGCCCAGGCGCGCTTCTGCGGCGCCGAAGGCCTGGAGAACGTGAAGAACCTGTCGACCCTGCGTGGCCGCGAGTTCCTGGAAAACTACGGTGTGGCCATTGCCGACGGCCCGCTGGCCGGGCTGGCCGCCCGCGCCGTGGTGGTGCTGGACGAAAACGACAAGGTGCTGCACAGCGAGCTGGTGGGCGAAATCGCCGACGAGCCGAACTACGAGGCGGCGCTGGCTGTCCTGAAGTAAGTGACGCTGGGGCCGCCTTGCGGCCCTTTCGCGGCACAAGGCCGCTCCTACAGAAAACGCTGAATCCTGTAGGAGCGGCCTTGTGCCGCGAAAGGGGCGAAGCACCCCCAGGGGTTACACCCTGTAACGGCCTGGACCCTGTTCCAGGCCGTTTTCATTTAAAGTTCACCCCTTTGCCAACGTCAGCCGAAGGTAAAGCACTGGTAAAGCCCCTTTGCTAAAGCGATGCCAGTGCTTATCGTTCACGCTCTCCACGCCGTCTTTCTCTGAACAAGGTTCGTTCGACCCATGCAAGCCTCCAATTCCCGTTCCCCTCGTCGCTGGCTGTTCGGCCTGCTGATCCTGCTGCTGGTGGCCCTGCTGGCCTGGTGGCTGTGGCCCGCGGCGACCGTCCACAAGGAGGACGCCGGGCACCGACCGGGCAAGGGCGGGCGACCGGGCTTCGGTGCCTCCACCGAGGCGGTGCCGGTACGGGTCGAACCCGTGCGTGTCGGGGACTTCCCGCTGTACTACAAGGCCCTCGGCACCGTCACCGCCACCAACACGGTCAACGTGCGCAGCCGGGTCGCCGGCGAGCTGGTCAAGGTCCACTTCAAGGAAGGTCAGCAGGTCAAGGCAGGCGACCTGCTCGCCGAGATCGACCCACGTTCCTATCGCATCGCCCTGCAGCAGGCCGAAGGCACCCTGGCGCAGAACCAGGCGCAGCTGAAGAACGCCCAGGTCGACCTGGCTCGCTATAAAGGCCTGTACGCCGAGGACAGCATCGCCAAGCAGACCCTCGACACCGCCGAAGCCCAGGTCGGTCAGTTCCAGGGACTGGTCAAGACCAACCAGGCCCAGGTCAACGACGCTCGCCTTAACCTCGAATTCACCCAGATCCGCGCACCGATCAACGGCCGCGTGGGCCTGCGCCAGCTGGACCTGGGCAACCTGGTGGCGGCCAACGACACCACGGCGCTGGTGGTCATCACCCAGACCCAGCCGATCAGTGTTGCCTTCACCCTGCCGGAAACCCAGCTCGACACCGTCCTGGCCCGCTACCGCAGCGGTGCCAGCCTACCGGTCGAGGCCTGGGACCGGGGCGATCAGAAGCTGCAGTCCACCGGCGTGCTGGGCAGCCTCGATAACCAGATCGACGTCGCCACCGGCACCCTGAAGTTCAAGGGCACCTTCCAGAACACCGACCACGCGCTGTTCCCCAACCAGTTCGTCAATGTGCGCCTGCTGGCCGATACTTTCAAACAGGTGGTGCTGGCTCCGGCCGCGGCGATCCAGTTCGGCAACGACGGCACCTTCGCCTATGTGGTCAACGCCGAGAACACCATCAACGTGCGCAAGCTCAAGGTCGGCGCCAGCGATGGCGAGAACACGGTGATCGTCGAGGGCCTGGCCGCTGGCGAGCGCCTGGTGCTGGAAGGCACCGACCGCCTGCGCGAAGGCACCAAGGTCGATGTGGTCGAGGATAGCTCGCAAGTGCCGACCACCCCTGGCCAGCACCTGCAGGGGCAGGGCGCCAAGGGCTCGGCCCAGGCCGCTGAACCAGGCACCAAGGCGGGCGCATGAACCTTTCGCGCCTGTTCATCCTGCGGCCGGTCGCCACCACGCTGAGCATGCTGGCCATCGTCCTGGCCGGCCTGATCGCCTACAGGCTGCTGCCGGTGGCGGCCTTGCCCCAGGTCGACTACCCGACCATCCGCGTCATGACCCTGTACCCCGGCGCCAGCCCGCAGGTGATGACCAGTGCCGTCACCGCGCCGCTGGAACGCCAGTTCGGGCAGATGCCGGGCCTGGAGCAGATGGCCTCGACCAGCTCCGGCGGCGCCTCGGTACTGACCCTGCGCTTCAACCTCGACATGAACATGGATGTCGCCGAGCAGCAGGTGCAGGCCGCGATCAACGCCGCCAGCAACCTGCTGCCCAGCGACCTGCCGGCGCCGCCGGTGTACAACAAGGTCAACCCGGCCGACACCCCGGTGCTGACCCTGGCCATTTCCTCGAAGACCATGCCGCTGCCCAAGCTCAACGACCTGGTCGACACCCGCGTGGCGCAGAAGATCGCCCAGATCAGCGGCGTCGGCATGGTCAGCATCGCCGGCGGCCAGCGCCAGGCCGTGCGGATCAAGGTCAACGTCGACGCCCTGGCCGCCAACGGCCTGAACCTGGACGACGTGCGTACCTTGATCGGCGCCTCCAACGTCAACCAGCCCAAGGGCAACTTCGACGGCCCGACCCGGGTGTCGATGCTCGACGCCAACGACCAGCTGCGCTCGCCCGAGGAATACGCCAACCTCATCCTCAAGTACAGCAATGGCGCGCCGCTGCGCCTGAAGGACGTCGCCGAGATCGTCGACGGCGCCGAGAACGAACGGCTGGCCGCCTGGGCCAACCAGAACGAGGCGGTGCTGCTGAACATCCAGCGCCAGCCCGGCGCCAACGTCATCGAGGTGGTCGACCGGATCAAGGAACTGCTGCCGTCGATCACCGACAACCTGCCGGCGGGCCTGGATGTCAGCGTGCTTACCGACCGCACCCAGACCATCCGCGCCGCCGTGCGCGATGTGCAGCACGAGTTGCTGTTCGCCATCGCCCTGGTGGTGATGGTCACCTTCGTCTTCCTGCGCCGCTTCAGCGCCACCATCATCCCCTCCATCGCCGTGCCGCTGTCACTGATCGGCACCTTCGGGGTGATGTACCTGGCGGGTTTTTCGGTCAACAACCTCACCTTGATGGCCCTGACCATCGCCACCGGTTTCGTGGTGGACGATGCCATCGTCATGCTGGAGAACATCTCCCGGCACATCGAGGAGGGCGAAACACCCATGCAGGCCGCGCTCAAGGGCGCCAAGCAGATTGGTTTCACCTTGATCTCGCTGACTTTCTCGCTGATCGCCGTGCTGATTCCGCTGCTGTTCATGGCCGATGTGGTCGGGCGGCTGTTCCGCGAGTTCGCCATCACCCTGGCGGTGGCCATCCTGATTTCCCTGGTGGTGTCGCTGACCTTGACGCCGATGATGTGCGCGCGCCTGCTCAAGCGCGAACCCAAGGAAGAGGAACAAGGCCGCTTCTACCGCGCCAGCGGTGCCTGGATCGACTGGCTGATCAAGCACTACGGCACCACCCTGACCTGGGTGCTCGAGCGCCAGCCGCTGACCCTGCTGGTGGCCGTGGCCACCCTGGCATTGACCGTGGTGCTGTACCTGATGGTGCCCAAGGGCTTCTTCCCGGCCCAGGATACCGGGGTCATCCAGGGCATCTCCGAGGCGCCGCAATCGACCTCGTTCGCCGCCATGAGCGAGCGCCAGCAATCCCTGGCCAAGGTGATCCTGCAGGACCCGGCGGTACAGAGCCTGTCCTCGTATATAGGCGTGGACGGCGATAACGCCACCCTCAACAGCGGCCGCCTGCTGATCAACCTCAAGCCTCACGGCGAGCGCGACGTCACCGCCGCCGAGGTGATCAACCGCCTGCAGCCGCAGCTCGACAGGCTGGTCGGCATCCGCCTGTTCATGCAGCCGGTGCAGGACCTGAGCATCGAGGACCGGGTCAGCCGCACCCAGTACCAGTTCAGCCTGAGCTCGCCGGATGCCGACATGCTCGCCGAATGGAGCGGCAAGCTGGTGCAGGCGCTCAAGGACCGTCCCGAACTGCAGGACGTGGCCAGCGACCTGCAGGATCAGGGCCTGCAGGTATTCCTGGTGATCGACCGCGATATGGCCAGTCGCCTGGGGATTACCGTGGCGCAGATCACCAACGCGCTGTATGACGCCTTCGGCCAGCGGCAGATCTCGACCATCTACACCCAGGCCAGCCAGTACCGCGTGGTGCTGCAGTCGCAGACCGCGGCCAGCCTCGGCCCGCAGGCCCTGGAATCGATCCACGTCAAGGCCACCGACGGCGGTCAGGTGCGCCTGTCGGCCCTGGCGCGCATCGAGCAACGCCAGGCCCAGCTGGCGATCTCGCACATCGGCCAGTTCCCGGCGGTGATGATGTCGTTCAACCTGGCTCATGGCGCGTCCCTGGGCGAGGCGGTCAAGGTGATCGAGCAGGTGCAGCAGGACATCGGCATGCCGATCGGTGTACAGACCCGCTTCCAGGGCGCCGCCGAGGCGTTCCAGGCCTCGCTGTCGAGCACCTTGCTGCTGATCCTGGCCGCGGTGGTGACCATGTACATCGTGCTGGGCGTGCTCTACGAGAGCTACATCCACCCGGTGACCATCCTCTCCACATTGCCGTCTGCGGCGGTGGGGGCCTTGCTGGCGTTGCTGCTGAGCGGCAACGACCTGGGCATGATTGCCATCATCGGCATCATCCTGCTGATCGGCATCGTCAAGAAGAACGCGATCATGATGATCGACTTCGCCCTGGAGGCCGAGCGCCATCAGGGCATGAGCCCACGTGACGCGATCTACCAGGCGGCGCTGCTGCGCTTCCGGCCGATCCTGATGACCACCCTGGCCGCGCTGTTCGGCGCCATGCCGCTGATGCTCGCCACCGGCTCCGGCGCCGAGCTGCGCCAGCCGCTGGGCCTGGTGATGGTCGGCGGCTTGTTGGTCAGCCAGGTGCTGACGCTGTTCACCACGCCGGTCATCTACCTGTACTTCGACCGCCTGGCGCGCCGCTGGCGCCCGGCTGACGATGCGCGGCAGGCCGAAGCATGAACCTGTCCGGACCCTTTATCCGCCGGCCGGTAGCCACCATGCTGCTGAGCCTGGCGATCATGCTGCTGGGCGGGGTGAGCTTCGGCCTGCTGCCGGTGTCGCCGCTGCCGCAGATGGACTTCCCGGTGATCGTGGTGCAGGCCAGCCTGCCCGGCGCAAGCCCGGAGGTCATGGCCTCCACCGTGGCCACGCCGCTGGAGCGCAAGCTCGGTGCCATCGCCGGCGTCACCACCCTGACCAGCAGTTCCAACCAGGGCTCGACCCGGGTGATCATCGGCTTCGAGCTGGGCCGCGATATCGACGGCGCGGCGCGCGAGGTGCAGGCGGCGATCAACGCCACCCGCAACCTGCTGCCCAGCGGCATGCGCAGCATGCCCACCTACAAGAAGATCAACCCGTCCCAGGCGCCGATCATGGTGCTGTCGCTGACCTCGGACGTGCTGTCCAAGGGCAAGCTCTACGACCTGGCCGACACCATCCTGTCCCAGAGCCTGGCGCAGGTCAGCGGGGTAGGGGAGGTGCAGATCGGCGGCAGCTCGCTGCCGGCGGTGCGCATCGAGCTGGAACCGCAGTTGCTCAACCAGTACGGCCTGTCCCTGGACGACGTGCGCAATGCGGTGGCCAACGCCAACCAGCGCCGGCCCATGGGCTTCGTCGAAGACCATGAGCGCAACTGGCAGGTGCGCGCCAACGACCAGTTGGAGACCGCCGAGGACTACAAGCCGCTGGTGATCCGCCAGCAGAACGGCGCGATCCTGCGCCTGTCCGACGTGGCCAAGGTCAGCGATGGCGTGGAGAACCGCTACAACAGCGGTTTCTTCAACGACGAGAGCGCGGTGCTGCTGGTGGTCAACCGCCAGACCAACGCCAACATCATCCAGACCGTCGAGCAGATCAAGGCCGAGCTGCCGGCCTTGCAGTCGCTGCTGCCGGCCAGCGTCAAGCTCAACGTGGCCATGGACCGCTCGCCGGTGATCAAGGCCACCTTGAAGGAGGCCGAGCACACCCTGCTGATCGCCGTGGTGCTGGTGATCCTGGTGGTCTATCTGTTTCTCGGCAACCTGCGCGCCTCGCTGATCCCGAGCCTGGCGGTGCCGGTGTCGCTGGTGGGCACCTTCGCGGTCATGTACCTGTGCGGGTTCTCGCTGAACAACCTGTCGCTGATGGCGCTGATTCTCGCCACCGGCCTGGTGGTGGACGACGCCATCGTGGTGCTGGAGAACATCTCGCGGCATATCGAGAACGGCGAAAACCCCATGCGCGCCGCCTACAAGGGCGCGCAGGAGGTGGGCTTCACCCTGCTGTCGATGAACGTCTCGCTGGTGGCGGTGTTCGTCTCGATCCTGTTCATGGGCGGTATCGTGCGCGGGCTGTTCAAGGAGTTCTCGATCACCCTGGCCGCGGCGATCATCGTCTCGCTGGTGGTGTCGCTGACGCTGACGCCGATGCTCTGCTCGCGCTGGCTCAAGGTCCACGGCCCGCAGCAGCAGACCCGCCTGCAACGCTGGAGCGACCGCATCCACCAGCGCATGGTCGCCGGCTACGACAAGAGCCTGGGCTGGGCGCTGCGCCACAAGCGCCTGACCCTGTTCAGCCTGCTGGCCACCATCGGGCTGAACATCGCCCTGTACGTGGTGGTGCCCAAGACCCTGATGCCGCAGCAGGACACCGGCCAGCTGCAAGGTTTCATCCGTGGCGACGACGGCCTGTCGTTCACCGTGATGCAGCCGAAGATGGAAATCTACCGCCGCGCCCTGCTCAAGGACCCGGCGGTGGAAAGCGTCGCTGGTTTCATCGGCGGCAACAGCGGCACCAACAACGCCTTCGTGCTGGTGCGCCTCAAACCGATCGCCGAGCGCAAGGAGAACGCGCAGAAGGTGATCGACCGCCTGCGCAAGGACCTGCCGAAGATCCCCGGCGGGCGTCTGTACCTGATGGCCGACCAGGACCTGCAACTGGGCGGTGGCGGTCGCGACCAGAGCACCTCACAGTACCTTTACACCCTGCAGAGCGGCGACCTGGCAGCCCTGCGCGAGTGGTTCCCGAAGGTGGCCGCCGAGCTGCGCAAGCTGCCCGAGCTGACCGCCATCGACGCCCGCGACGGCGCCGGCACCCAGCAGGTGACCCTGGTGGTCGACCGTGACCAGGCCAAGCGCCTGGGCATCGACATGGACATGGTCACCGCGGTGCTGAACAACGCCTACAGCCAGCGGCAGATCTCGACCATCTACGACAGCCTCAACCAGTACCAGGTGGTGCTGGAGATCAACCCGAAATACGCCTGGGACCCGAGCACCCTGGAGCAGGTGCAGGTGATCACTGCCGACGGCGCCCGGGTGCCGCTGTCCACCTTCGCCCGCTACGAGAACAGCCTGGCCAACGACCGCGTCAGCCACGAAGGGCAGTTCGCCTCCGAGGACATCTCGTTCGACGTCGCCGAAGGCTACAGCCCCGACCAGGCCATGGCCGCGCTGGAACGCGCGGTGGCCAAGCTCGGCCTGCCCGAGTCGGTGATCGCCAAGCTCGGCGGCGACGCCGACGCCTTCACCAAGACCACCGAAGGCCAGCCGCTGATGATCCTCGGCGCCCTGGTGCTGGTGTACCTGGTGCTGGGCATCCTCTACGAGAGCTACATCCACCCGCTGACGATCCTCTCCACGCTGCCCTCGGCCGGTGTCGGCGCCTTGCTGGCGCTGTACCTGACCGGTGGCGAGTTCAGCCTGATCTCGTTGCTCGGGCTGTTCCTGCTGATCGGCGTGGTGAAGAAGAACGCCATCTTGATGATCGACCTGGCGCTGCAGTTGGAGCGCCACGACGGCCTGTCGCCGGAGGAGTCGATCCGCCGCGCCTGCCTGCTGCGCCTGCGGCCGATCCTGATGACCACCCTGGCGGCGATCCTCGGCGCGCTGCCGTTGCTGCTCAGCCGCGCCGAGGGCGCCGAGATGCGCCAGCCGCTGGGCCTGACCATCATCGGCGGCCTGGTGTTCAGCCAGATCCTCACCCTCTACACCACGCCCGTGGTCTACCTGTACCTCGATCGCCTGCGCCACCGGTTCAACCGCTGGCGCGGCGTGCGCACCGACGCTGCCCTGGATACCCCGCTATGAACTTTGCCCACACCCGAATCCATCGTGCCCTCAAGCGGCTGACCCACGGGCGCGGTTCGCGCCTGGTCAGCGCCGGGTTGTGCGTGGCCATGCTCAGCGCCTGTACCCTGAGCCCGGACTACCAGCGCCCGGAAATCAGCACCCCGGCGCAGTTCAAGCAGGCCGAAGGCTGGACCCAGGCCAACCCGTCCGACGCCATCGCCCGCGGGGCGTGGTGGGAGATCTATGGCGACAAGCAGCTTGACGCCCTGGTGGAGGAGCTCAACCGCAGCAACCAGACGGTGGCGCAGTACGAGGCGCAGTACCGCCAGGCCCAGGCGCTGGTGCGCAGCAGCCGTGCCTCGCTGTTCCCTTCGCTGAACCTGACCACCAGCAAGAACCGTTCAGCCCAGGGCACCGGCAGTTCCAGCTCCAGCCTGTCGAACAACAGCAGTGGCATCCGCGACACCTACAACGCGCAGCTCGGGGTGAGCTGGGAGATCGACCTGTGGGGCAAGTTGCGTGAAACCATGAACGCCAACGAATCCAGCGCCGAGGCCAGCCTGGCCGACATGGCGGCCATTCGCCTGAGCCAGCAATCGGAACTGGTGCAGAACTACCTGCAATTGCGGGTGATCGACGCGCAGAAGCGCCTGCTTGAAGCCACGGTCGCAACTTATGAGCGGTCGTTGAAGATGAACGAGAACCAGTACCGCGCCGGGGTTGCCGGGCCGGATGCCGTGGCCCAGGCGCGTACCCAGCTCAAGAGCACCCAGGCCGACCTGATCGACCTGGCCTGGCAGCGGGCGCAGTACGAGAACGCCATCGCCGTGTTGATGGGCAAGGCGCCGGCTGATTTTGCCCTGGCGGCGAGCAACGATATTCCGGCGTTGCCGCAGGTGCCGCTGTCGCTGCCGTCGCAGCTGCTCGAGCGGCGTCCCGACATTGCCTCGGCCGAGCGCAAGGTGATGGCGGCCAACTCGAACATCGGCGTGTCGCGGGCGGCGTATTTCCCGGATCTGTCGCTGAGCATGAACGGGGGGTACTCCAGCAGCAGCTTCAACAACTGGATCGAGTTGCCCAACCGTTACTGGTCGGTCGGGCCGCAACTGGCGCTGACGCTGTTTGACGCCGGCAAGCGCAGTGCCGAGGTCGACCGGACGGTGGCGGTGTACGACCAGACCGTGGCGCAGTATCGGCAGACGGTGCTCGACGGGTTCAAGGAGGTCGAGAACTATCTGGTGCAGCTCAAGGTGTACGGGGACGAGGCGGTGGTGCGGCAGGAGGCGCTGGACGCGGCGCGGGAGTCGTTGCGGTTGACCGAGAACCAGTACAAGGCGGGGTTGATCGGGTATCTGGATGTGGTCAATGTGCAGACGACGGCGCTCAGCAACGAGCGGAGTGTGTTGACGTTGTTGCAGGGGCGGTTGGTGGCGAGTGTGCAGTTGATTGCGGCGCTTGGGGGAGGGTGGGATGTTGGGCGGGATTTGGTAGTGGAGTAGAGTTGGGTTTTTGGTTTTTTGGTTGTTTTGTAAGTTGTATGCGCATTCATTTGCGATGTCGACGCTTATTCACCTTTCCGCCCTTACGGCGGGTAACTTTTTGAGGGATCAAAAAGTCACCAAAAAATCCTCGCTCCATTCATCCGGCCCTACGCTTCGCTCCGGGTTCCCTCACTCCGGCCTTGCTCCCGGGAGGACCGCGCTGCAGGGCCCATCCTGGGCCCCAGCGCTTGACGGGCATCCATGCCCGTCACCTCCCTCCGCAAGTCCTGCGTTCGGCCTCCTGAAGTCGCGAAGTTACGGGCGGCGCCTGGACTGGCGCAGCTGTCGCTAGTGGGAGCCTAATTAATCTCTCGATCACATCGCGGGGCAAGCCCGCTCCTACACGATAGTCGCCGTTATATAAATCCCTGTAGGAGCGGGCTTGCCCCGCGAAAGGGCCGGAACAGCCAATACATAACTAACTGTAAAACAACTAACTTCGCATTTCTTACTCTTGCTCTTGCTTCTAAGCGCGCGATAGTTCAGGCAACACCAATTGCGACTTCAGGAGGCCGAGCGGAGTTCTTGCGGAGGGAGGTGACGGCCATGGATGGCCGTCAAGCGCTGCGCCCCAGGATGGGGCGTTCAGCGCGGTCCTCCCGGGAGCAAGAACGGAGCGAGGGGACCCCGGAGCGAAGCGCAGGGGCCGGATGAACGGAGCGGAACGGTTTTGCCTACTTTTCCCTAGAGAAAAGTAGGTCGCCGTAAAGGCGAAAAGGTGACTAAATGTCGACATCACCTACGAATGCGTATAAAAAAACCAAAACAATCACCAGAGAACCAGAGAACCAGAGAACCAGAGAACCAGAACCCTACCCCAAAGCCCTCTCCACAGCCCCCCCCACCAAACGCTCCATCAACCCAACCCCCTCCGCCTCACCCAGCCCCTTCCCCCGCAACATCCCAGGCAACTGGTTCAACAGCGTCGCCAGCACATGCCCGGTAGCCGCGAGGACCTCGGCCCCCAGCCGCGCCTGCGGCGCAATCAACCGCAAAAGCCCGGTTTCATAGCGCTCCCGCAAGCCCGCCAGCCGCGCCTGCTGCTCCCCGGTCAGGCAGCAGACATCCCGCTCGGCCAGACGAAACTGCAAAGGCCGCTCCGCATGCAACTGCCAGTGCGCGGCAATCA
This sequence comes from Pseudomonas sp. RtIB026, assembly GCF_016861355.2. Taxonomy (NCBI): domain Bacteria; kingdom Pseudomonadati; phylum Pseudomonadota; class Gammaproteobacteria; order Pseudomonadales; family Pseudomonadaceae; genus Pseudomonas; species Pseudomonas sp. RtIB026. The sequence goes on from NZ_AP023348.2 coordinate 3,276,889, forward strand.
GGCAAGCCAGCACTGGCCGGCCCTGGGCCCGCGCCCGACGGCCCAGGTCCAGGGTGGCCTGCAACTCCTCGTACAACTCCTCGATCAAGTCATACAACAGGTCCTGCTTGCTGGGGAAATGGTGGTACAGCGAGCCCGCGGTCAAGCCCACGTGCGCCGCCAGCTCACGCATGCTGACCTGGCCGAAGCCTTTTTCGGCGAACAGGGCCATGGCCCGGTCACGCCGCTCCTCGAAGTTGGCGCAGCGCAGCGCCGCGTTGACCGGGGGCATCACGCGGCTCCTCTAGTAGGTGAAGAAGCCGCGGCCGCTCTTGCGCCCGAGGTAACCGGCGGCAACCATCTCCTTGAGCAGTGGGGCGGGGCGGTACTTGCTGTCGTTGAAGCCTTCGTGGAAGGCCTCCATGATCGCCAGCAAGGTGTCCAGGCCCACCAGGTCGGCCAGGGCCAGCGGGCCGATCGGCTGGTTGCAGCCCAGGCGCATGCCGGTGTCGATGTCCTCGGCGCTGGCCAGGCCTTCCTGGAACACGAAGATCGCCTCGTTGATCATCGGCACCAGGATCCGGTTGACCACGAAGCCCGGGCGGTTGCCGGCAGTGATCGGGGTCTTGCCGAGCTTCTCGGTGACCAGCAGCGCCTGGGCGTAGGTCGCATCGCTGGTCTGCAGGCCCCGGATGATCTCGACCAGCGCCATCATCGGCACCGGGTTGAAGAAGTGCACGCCGATGAAACGCTGCGGCTGCTCGATGCTGGCCGCCAGTTGGGTGACCGACAGCGACGAGGTGTTGGTGGCGATCAGGCACTCGGCACCGACATTGGCGGCCACCTGCTGCAGGATGCGCTGCTTGAGGGCGAGGTTCTCGGTGGCCGCCTCGATCACCAGCTGCGCGTCCGCCAACTGGGCGTAGTCGGTGCTGGTGCGGATGCGCGCCTTGGCTGCGCTGGCCTTGTCGGCGTCGATGGTGCCCTTGCCGACCTGGCGCTCCAGGTTCTTGCCCAGGGTCGCCACGCCGCGCTCCAGCGCGGCGTCGGAGACGTCCACCAGCAGGACCTGGTAGCCGGCCAGTGCGCACACCTGGGCGATGCCGTTGCCCATGGTGCCGGCGCCGATCACGGCGATGCGTTCGATGTTCATGTTGCTGACTCCTTTCAGACGCGTTCGAAGACGACGGCGATGCCTTGGCCGCCGCCGATGCACATGGTGGCCAGGGCGTAGCGGCCCTGGACGCGGTGCAGTTCATGGATGGCCTTGGTGGCGATGATCGCGCCGGTGGCGCCGACCGGGTGGCCGAGGGAAATGCCCGAACCGTTGGGGTTGACCTTCTCCGGGTCGAAGCCCAGGGCGCGGGCAACGGCGCAGGCCTGGGAGGCGAAGGCTTCGTTGGATTCGATCACGTCCAGGTCGGCGACCTTCAGGCCGGCCTTCTCCAGCACCTTCTGCGTGGCCGGGATCGGGCCCAGGCCCATCAGTGCCGGCTCCACGCCGGCGTGGGCGTAGGCGACGATCCGCGCCAGTGGCTTGAGGCCCTGGCGGCGCACGGCGTCACCGGTGGCCAGGACCAGGCCGGCGGCGCCGTCGTTGATGCTGCTGGCGTTGCCGGCGGTGACGGTGCCGTCCTTCTTGAATACCGCCTTCATGGCCGCCAGCTGTTCGGCGCTGGCGTCGCCGCGCACGTTCTCGTCCACGGCGAATTGCACGGGGCCTTTGCGGGTCTTGATCTCGATCGGCACGATCTGGCCGTCGAAGCGGCCCTCGGCAATGGCGCGGGCGGCACGGCGCTGGCTGGTCAGGGCGACCTCGTCCTGCATCTCGCGGCTGATGCCGTGGGCCGCCGCGACGTTCTCGGCGGTGATGCCCATGTGGAAGTGCTCGAACGGGTCCTGAAGGATGCCGACCATGTAGTCGATGCCCTGCAGGTCGCCCATGCGCGCGCCCCAGCGGGCCTGTGGCAGCAGGTAGGGGCCGCGGCTCATGGATTCGGCGCCGGCGGCCAGGGCGATGTCGCTGTCGCCCAGCAGCAGGCCCTGGGTGGCTGAAACGATGGCCTGCAGACCCGAGCCGCACAGGCGGTTGACGCTGAAGGCCGGGGTTTCCTTGGGGATGCCTGCGTTCATGGCCGCGACCCGCCCCAGATAGGCGTCGCGTGGCTCGGTGGGGATCACGTTGCCCATCACCACATGGCCGATCTGCTCGGCGGCGATGCCCGAACGCTCGATGGCGGCGCGGGTCACCTGGGTGGCGAGGTCGGCCAGCGGCAGGTCCTTGAGCGAACCGCCGAAGCTGCCGATGGCTGAACGTACCGCGCTGACGACAAAGATTTCTGTGCTGCTCATGGGGGCTCCGTTTGCGAAGGCGTGGCGGGGTGGAGGTGGCTCTGCGAGAATGGCGGCCGCACCCTCCCGGGGTGGATCGAGTCTAGGCAAAGGTCTTCAGGTGGCCTATGCCGGATCTGTTCAATCAACCTGGCATTTTTTGCCACTCAGCATAGACAGCGGACTTCTGCCATGCGCGATAGCGATACGGTCGCGGTGTATTTCCTCAATGCCATGCTCCACGCCCTGCGTGAGCGGCCACAGGCACGCGACGCCCATCTGCGGGCGGTGGGCATTGATCCGCAGGTGCTGGCCGAGCCTCTGGCGCGGGTGCCGGCAAAGGCTTTCGCCCAACTGTGGTTGGCGCTGATCGACGAGCTGCACGACGAGTTCTTCCACCTTGACAGCCATGGCATGCCCCTGGGCAGCTTCGCCCTGATCTGCCGCGGGCTGATCCAGGAACCCACCCTGGGCAAGGCGTTGCGCCAGTGCCTGGGCAGTTTCGCCCTGTTCCTGCGCGACCTGAACGGCAGTGTCACGGTGCGCGGCGCGCGCGCGGTGATCAGTGTGCAGTCGAACATCACCGATCCGCTGACCCGGGTCTATGCCGAGGAAACCTACCTGGTGCTGGTGATCGGCTTGTTGTGCTGGCTGGCGGGAAGGCGCATCGCCATCGACCGCACCGAGCTGGCCCTGGCGCGGCCGACGCAGGAGGATGATGCGTTGCTGTGGGGGCCGGACCTGCGCCTGGGCAGCGGGCGTACCGAGGTGGAGTTCGACAGCGCCTGGCTGCGCCTGCCGGTGGTGCAGGACCTGGCGGCGCTGAAGGGCTTCCTGCGCAGTGCGCCGCAGGGGCTGGTGATTCGCTTTCGCAACCAGAACGGCCTGGTGGCCGAGGTCTACCGCCACCTGCGTGCCCGCCACTACGGGCAGTGGCCGACCCTCAACGCCATGGCCGAGCGGCAGGGGCTTAGCGCCAGCAGCTTCCGCCGCCGGCTGGAGCGGGAAGGGCGCTCGTACCAGCAGATCAAGGATGAGGTGCGCCGAGCAATGGCTTTCGAGTTGCTGCGCGAAGGGCACCTGAGCATTGCCGAGATTGCCGAGCACACCGGGTTCCAGGAGCCCAGCGCGTTTCACCGAGCGTTCAAGAAATGGACCGGGCAGAGTCCGGGCAGTTACCGGGCCAAGGGGAAACATGATTCGTGGTGTACTACGTAGTACGTAATATTCGGGGCAGGTGTCGGGCGATAAACTTGCAGCGCCCATCAGATCGAGCGCAGACAGCACAAGACAGTTGCTCCCACATTTGTTGCAACGTGCCGAACCTGTCAGGCTATGGTTGCCCGCCTTGGTGCATGTCTTGAGACAGGTGGGGCGACAGCGCTGTCCACGCTGAGACCGCGTCGGACCCACAAGGCGGACCAGGTAATGGCACAGGATTGACTGGCCCGAAACAGATGTGGGAGCAACTGTCTTGCTCAATTTTTAGAATCTGGCGCGATCCCTGTGGGAGCGGGTTTACCCGCGAAGCAGGCGACGCGGTACCTGGCACCGGCTATGCCGGTGTTCGCGGCTGAAGCCGCTCCCACAGCGACCGCGCGGCCCTCAAGCCACGCGCTACGCCTGTGGGAGCAACTGTCTTGCTCAATTTTTAGAATCTGGCGCGATCCATGTGGGAGCGGGTTTACCCGCGAAGCAGGCGACGCGGTACCTGGCACCGGCTATGCCGGTGTTCGCGGCTGAAGCCGCTCCCACAGCGACCGCGCAGCCCTCAAGCCACGCGCCACGCCTGTGGGAGCAACTGTCTTGCTCAATTTTTAGAATCTGGCGCGATCCCTGTGTGGGCCTTGCGTCGCGCTCGATATCATAGGCGCTGAATTTCTCTCGGCGAACACCCCAGTGCCCAAACCAGCCACTGGCGCAGCATCGTCGGATAGAGGTTGCCGGCGCGGAACGAAAACACGCCGTACTGTTGCGCCTTGCGCGCCTGCCCGGTCATCGCCGTGCGCCAGAAGGCGCGGGGCGGCACTCATTGGTAGGGGGTCATGGGTTATCCGTGCAGCTCGAGGCTGTAGATGAGTTCGTCGTGCCAGCGGCCACCGAGCCGGTAGGCCTCGGGCACACGGCGGGCGAGGGTGAAGCCGCACTTCTCCAGGACCCGGCAGGAGGCCGTGTTGCCGTCGGTGACGGTGGCCTCCAGCGAGGTGAGACCGGTGGCGCTGGCGAAATCCACGATCACCCGCAGCGATTCACTGCCCAGGCCCTGGCCGTGCCACTCGGGCAGCAGCAGATAGCCGCATTCGGCATGCCCTGGGCGCAGCACGCGCAGGCCGGTGACTCCGACGTCCCGGCCGCTGGCCTTGTCGGTCATCACCAGGCACAGCCAGTGTTCGGCGCCGGGTGACCAGTCCGGCAGGCGATGCTCGAACCCCCGGCGCACTTCGCTTTCCGGCAGCTCGTCGAACACATGGCGCATGGTCTCGGGCTCGCGGTGGAGCCTGAGGAACAGCGGCCAGTCGGCTTCGGCCAGGGGGCGCAGGTACAACCGATCGGTGTGCAGCTCCAGCATCCGGTGCTCCTTGCGGGATTGGGAGGGCTGGAGGATTTGTACGCCGGGTTGCCTTGAGGTTCAAGCCTTTGTCCGCTGTTTGCGCGATGTGCTGAACAAGCGTCACGGTCCGATGCGCCACGGGCTTGCGGCTCTACTAATCTCAAAGGGCTATTCAAATAACCTTGCGTCCCACCGGAGGTTGACCATGAGAGGCTTGAGCCGCGCACTGGATGATTTTCAGAATGACATCGTCGGTGGCGATTACCTGCACGCCATCAACTGCATGAACGAACTGCTGACCGAGTACCGCCAGGGGCTGTCCGACACGCTCTGGCGGGAAAGTGTGGTCGATCAGTGTCGTCAGCACCCGATATTCCAGTTGCTCAAGCAAGATCCCTATACATCACGCGCCTTCGACAAACCCAGAGGTTATCCGGGGGATGCGGTGATGCTGGACTACGCCTACTACCAACAGCCGCCATCGGATGCCAGCGAGCTGGGCAAGCGGATCTTCAACGTCGTGACCTCTAGCCCGAATGCGCTCAGTGTGCGTTGGCGGCGCGAGCATATCGCCTGGTTGATCGAGCAAATGGCAGGCCAACGGGAAACGTTGGCGCTGATGAGTGTGGCTTGCGGACATTGCCGGGAGCTGGAGCTGCTTACGCCATCGACCCGCGCGCGCATCACCCGTTTCGTTGCCTTTGACAATGATGCCGAGACGCTGGCTCAGGCTAGGCAAGTCTCTCCCGAGATCACGACTTGGCAGTGCAATGTCAAGAGCTTGCCTGAAAACGGTGAGCACAACGGCTTCGACTTCATCTACAGCATTGGTATCTACGACTATCTCAGCCACGCCCAGGCAGCGAAGCTCACCACCTGGCTGATGGCCAGACTCAATCCGGGGGGGCGAATGCTGATTGCGAACTTCACTGCGGACAACTGGGGGCGGGGCTACATGGAAGCGTTCATGGACTGGAACCTGGTGCTTCGATCACGCGAGCAGATGAGAGGGTTCATACCCCAAGGCGCGTCAACGCACACCTGCCTGTACTTCGATCCCTACCGGAATGTCATCTATCTATTGCTCAGCCGACCCGCCAGCTAGGCCGTCAGGCACCTGACCGGACTCCGTGATTAAACGATCAGCTCCGTGTCCATCCTTTGGTGCGCTGGGGTAAAATCTGCACTTCACCCCGGCGCCAACACCCGTCAGACAAAGGACTGTATGCCCGCCATCCCGCTACTGCGTCGTCTTTTCGCAGGTTTCGTCCTCGCAGTGCTCGCCGGCTGCCAGCCCGCCCCTGCACCGCCCCTCGACCAGCAACTCTACATCTGGCAACGCCAGTGGCGGCCGGCCCACGAACAGGCCCTGGCCGATAGCCGCGCCGACTTCTCGACCCTGCGTGTGCTGGCCTTGCAAGCCCAGCCCAAGGCAGGCTGGAGCAGGGCGCTGGTCAACCTGCCTCAGCTCAAGGCCGATGGCCGCCCAGTGATCGCCGTGGTGCGGCTGGACGGTCAGTTGCCCGCGCTCGACCTGCAGCTGGCCGGCACCCAGATCGCCCAATTGCTGGCCGACTGGCAGGCCGCCGGCTTGGCCCCAAGCGGGCTCGAGATCGACCATGACAGCGGCAGCGCCCGCCTGCCGGGCTATACCGAATTTCTCCTGAAACTGCGCGAGCAACTGCCGCCGGGCCTGAAACTGAGCATCACCGCGCTGCCCGCCTGGCTCGACAGCCCGCACCTGCCGGCGCTGTTGCAGGCGGTGGACAGCAGCGTGTTGCAGGTACACGCGGTGAGCGATCCCCGTCGAGGCCTGTTCGATCCGCTCCAGGCGAAGACCTGGGCCGAACGCTGGAGTCGTGTCGGTGACAGGCCGTTCTACCTGGCCTTGCCCGCCTATGGCGTCGCGCTGCTGCCGGATACCGGCGGTGCGCCGGTGGTGGAAAGTGAAACCCCATTGAACCGGCCCGGCGAGCGCCGCGAGCTGCTGGCCGATCCGCAGCAACTGGCGGACCTGGGCAGGCAACTGCGGGACAAGCCGCCCGCGCACCTGGCCGGGCTGATCTGGTTCCGCCTGCCGTTGCCCGGCGACCGCCGGGCCTGGAGCCTGGCTACCCTGAAGGCGGTGGCGCGCGGCGACACGCTCGCCAGTCAGTGGCGGGTCGAACTGTCCGGGCAAGGCGGGCTCTTCGACATCAGCCTGGTCAATGTCGGCAATCTCGACTTGGCGGTGCCCGCGCGCGTGGAACTGAACGTCGAATCCTGCGACGCCGCGGATGGGCTCAACGGCTACCGCCTGCAGCAATCCCCCCAACACCTCGTCTTCAACCGCCAGTCCAGCGTGCGTGTGGCCGCTGGCGGCCGGCGCGTCCTCGGTTGGGCGCGCTGCCATGGAATCGATCAAGGAGCATGGAATGTCTACCCCTGACTGGACCCGACGCTTGCTGTGCCTGTCCCTGAGCGTGCCGGTCGGCACGGCGCTGGCCTGTGGCCCGGACTTCCCGATGCGCCTGCTGGATGACCGGGCACAGACCCTGGCCGAGCTGCCGGAAGGCAATTTCGGCTTCGAGGTGAATCGCCTCGGCGAGCAGTTGGCAGGCCTCAAGCCCACCACCGAGATGACCCTGACCCCTTACTGGGACGGTGACGACAACGACCGGTCTTACCGTGAGCAGCGCCGCCGGATCGAAGCCAGCGAGTTGCCGGAATCGCTGCGCGAAAAGGTCGCGCAACTGCGTGCCCTGCAGGATCCGCAACAGGTGCTGGAGCAGGGCGCCGAACTGCCGGATGAACTGCGCCTGTACATTGCCGGCGCAGTGGCCTTCGACACCGACGACCACGCCCTGGCGGCGGACTATTTCGCCAAGGTGCTGGCCCTGCCGGCCGATCAACGCAAGTTGCGCAGCACCTGGGCGGCCTACTCGCTGGGGCGGGCGCTGATGGCCCGCAGCTTCGAGGCCAGCGATGATCCGCAACAGACGCCGCAGGCCCTGCAAACCCAGGCACGCGAGGCCTTCCACCAGGCCCGCACACTCAGCGCCGAAGGTTTCAGCGATCCGTTGGAGCTGGGGGTGGCCAGCCTTGGCGAAGAGGCCCGCCTGGCCAAGCTCGCTGGCGACTGGAACAGCGCCATCCAGTTGTATGCCAGCCAGAGCCGGCTGGGCTCGGGCAGCGGCTACAGCTCGCTCAGGCAGCTTGCCGACGAACTGGTGAACCTGCCGGATGAACAGCTGAAGACACTGCTGGCACAACCGATGCCACGCAAACTGCTCACCGCCTACCTGCTCAGCCATGTCGGCTGGGATTACGACGGCCAGCCGCCGACCCAGGCCCGGCGCCTGCCCGCATTGCTGCAGGCCAGTGTCGGCGACAAGCTGGAAGACGCCGACCGCCTGGCTGCGTTGACCTACCAGCAAGGCAACTATGCCGCGACCAGAAGCTATCTGCAGCAGGCAGGCGACACGGGCCTTGCCTGGTGGCTGCGCGCCAAGCTGGCCTTGCGCGACGGCGACAAAAAACAGGCAGCGGCGGCCTATGCCAAGGCCGCCGCCGCGTTCCCCCGCGAAGAGTCATGGGGTTCGCGACAGACACCCGATTGGGACTACGAAAGCGTGAAGCCCGGCTGCCGCGTCGAAGGCGAAGGCGCGATCCTGGCGTTGGAGCGCGGCGACTACCTGCAGGCCTTCGACCTGCTGTACCGCAGCCAGGAGATCTACTGGCAGGACACGGCCAGCGTGGCCGACCGCGTGCTGACCCTGGATGAGCTCAAAGGCTACGTCGATGCCCATGTGCCGGCGCCGCCAGCGCCCAAGGCAGAGGAGGGCGGTTACGTGCCGCGACCAGTGGCGACGCAACTGCGCGAGCTGCTGGGGCGACGCTTGCTGCGCGAAGGACGCTACGACGAAGCACCCGGCTACTTCGCCACGCCGCAGTTGCAGGCCGACGCCAAGGCCTACGGCCAGCACCGCCAGGACGCCATCTCGCGCTGGACGCCTACCGGCCGCGCTGAAGCACTGTACGCCGCAGCGACTTTGGCGCGCAGCGCGGGCATGGAGATCCTCGGTTATGAAATGGCGCCCGACTACGCCTGGCTGGGCGGCAGCTACAGCCTGGGCAGCGCCGAAGTGCAGCCAGGGCCGTTCCTGGCCGCGGGCGAAGTGCAGCGCCAACTGGCGACCGAGGCCAAGCCCGATCAGCGCTACCACTACCGCTATGTCGCCGCCGACCTGGCCAACCAGGCCGCTGACCAGCTGCCACGCAGCAGCCAGGCCTTTGCCGCGGTGCTGTGCACGGCGGCCGGATGGGTGCCCGGCAGCGAACAGGAAAGCACGTTGTACAGACGCTATGTCCAGCAGGGTCCGTTCGTGCAGTGGGCGGAAGATTTCGGTAAGCAGTGCGAGGAGCCCCGGTTCGACCAGGCCAACAAGCGCTTCCTGACCGAGAAGCTCGATAGCGTGCGCACGGCGTTGCGGCCGTACAAGGCGCAGGTGCTGCCGGTGGGGTTGGTGGTGCTGGCGGGGGTTGCCTGGGCGTGGATGCGGCGGCGCAAGGCTAGGGGTTGATATGAGGGGGCGGCGCTGGATTCTCGAGGTGTAGGACGAGAGAGTTGCAGCGCCTATCAGATCGAGCGCCGCCCGCGCGGCGCTCGGTCTCAAGGGCGCGACAAGACTACCGCCAGGCACCTGTCCGCCACAACGCGGTCAAAAGGCAGCCATGAGCCGCCCCACGGGTTTCAGTTCTGCGCGGTCTTCTGACCGGCCTCCAGCTTCACCGTCTCCTCCAGGGTGAAACGCCCCAGCGGGTTCTGCAGGAAGTTCTGGATATTGCTGCGCGAGATGTTGATGTACGGGCTGTAGTACAGGTCGATCCAGTGCACGTCCTGCTTGGCCAGCTTCTGCAGGTCCTGGTACATCTGCTTGCGCTTGACCGGGTCGGTTTCCACCCGGGCCGCGGCCACCAGGTCCTTGACCTTGTCGTTGTGGTAGCGGGTCATGTAGTTCATGTTGGTGTCGTGGCCCAGCACGAAGGTGGTCTTCTGGTCCGGGTCGAGCACGTCATTGGTCCAGTACATCACCGACAGGTCATAGTCACCGTCGACCAGCATCTGCCAGCTCTGGGTCGGGTCGACCTTCTGCAGGTTGGCGGTGATGCCGACATCGGCCAGCTGCTTTTGCACCAGCACGGCGATCTGCTCGTCGGCCTCGTTGCCGGCGTTGACCACGTAGTTGACCTTCAGCCCCTCGGCACCGGCTTTTTTCAGCAGCTCGCGGGCCTTGGCCGGGTCGAACGGGCGCTGCGGGTTGTCGGCGTTGTGGTAGAGCGCACCCTTGGGAATGTACGAGTAGGCCATTTCGCCGTGACCGAAGGTCACCGTGTCCACCAGCGCCTTCTTGTCGATCGCCAGGTCGATGGCCTCGCGCACTTCCTGTTTGCCCAGCAGGCCCTTGGAGTGGTTGATCAGCAGGTGGTCTTCACGGGTCGAGGGGTCGATATGGATGGTGATCTTCTTGTCCTTCTGCAACTCGTCCACCTGGGTGAACGGCACAAAGATCGCCGAGTCCAGTTCGCCGGCCTGGACCTTCATCATGCGCGTGCGGTCATCCGGGATGGAGATCCACTCCACGCCATCCAGGCTGACCTTGTCGGCCTGCCAGAACTCCGGGTTCTTCTCCAGGATCACCCGGTCGCCCCGTAGCCATTCCTTGAGTTTGAAGGCCCCGGACACCACCGGGTTCTGTGCGTATTCCTCCTCGCCGAGCTTGTCCATGGCCTTTTTCGACAGGATCGAGATGTTGGCGGTGGCGAGCTGGGCCAGGAACGGCACCGACTTGCTGTGCAGGGTCACCACCAGGGTATGCGGGTCGGCGGCCTTGGCGGTGTCGATGATCTTGTACGAGTCGGCCCAGAGCGAACCCGGGTTGTCGCGGATGCGCAGCAGGGAGAAGGCGGCGTCCTCGGCGGTGATCGGCGAGCCGTCGGAGAACTTGGCCTCGCGCATCTTGAAGGTGTAGGTCAGGCCGTCGTCGGAAACCTTCCAGCTTTCGGCCAGGCCCGGCACCAGCCGGGTGCCGCTGTTGTCGACGCGGATCAGCACGTCATAGACGTTGGCGAACACCCAGCTGTCGCGGTTCTGCGCGCTCTTGATCGGGTCGAAGGTGGTGCTTTCCTCACGGCAGCCGATGGTCAGCACGCCGGCGGCCTGGGCCATGCCGCTGGCCAGGGTGCTGGCAGCCAGTATGGCGGCGGTGAGAAGTTTCAATGCGGCGGGTTTCATGCTCAAGCTCCGTTTGATGGTCATGGTGGTGATGTCAGCAGGGCAGTTGCGAGTGAACGCAGGCGTGGCGCCGGGCGCCCTGGATATGCTCGGGTGGCGCGGTTTCGCCGCAGCCGGGCAGCGCATGCCGGCAGCGCGGATGGAAGGCGCAGCCGGATGGCAGGTTCAGTGGGCTCGGCGGCTCGCCGGCCAGCGGGTCCTGGGGCAGGCGTCGGGCCGGGTCGATGTCGGCGATGGACTGGATCAGCGCGGCGGTGTAGGGGTGGCGCGGGGCGGTAAAGACCTCATGCACCGGGCCTTCCTCGACGATCTGCCCCAGGTACATCACCGCCACCCGGTCGCACAGGCGGCGCACCACGCCCAGGTCATGGGTGATGAACAGCAGCGCCAGGCCCATGCGCTCGCGCAGCTCCAGCAGCAGGTTGATGATCTGCCCCTGGATCGACACGTCCAGCGCGGCGACACATTCATCGGCGACGATCAGCCTGGGCTCGACGGCCAGGGCCCGGGCGATGCCGACCCGCTGGCACTGGCCACCGCTCAGCGAACCGGGCCTGCGCTCGGCCAGCTCGGCGCGCAGGCCGACCAGCTCGAGCAGTTCACCGACCCGGGCCGGAATCTGCGTGGCGGGCACCTTGCGCTGCACTTGCAGCACTTCGGCGAGGATCTGGCCGATGCGCTGGCGCGGGTTGAGCGCGCTGTACGGGTCCTGGAAGATCATCGCGGTCTCGCGGCGCAGGCGGGCGATATCCGCCGGGCTGCCCTGGTTCATGTCGGTGCCGTCGAACAGCACCTGGCCGCCGCAGCTCGGGGTGAGCTGGAGGATGGCCCGGGCCAGGGTGCTCTTGCCGCAGCCCGATTCGCCCACCAGGCCGAGGGTTTCGCCGGCGGCGAGATTCAGCGAGGCGCCGTTGACCGCGCTGACCTTGCGCGGACGCAGGTTGAACAGGCCGCTGCCGGCGGCGGGAAATTGAACCTGCAGGTCCTTGACCTGCAACAAACTGGTCATGACAGGCCTCCGGCCAGCAGCGGGACATGGCAGGCCAGGCGGTGGCCGGGGCTTGCCTCCAGCAGTTCGGGCAATTGTTGCCGGCAGAGCGGCATGGCCTGGGGGCAACGTGATTCGAAGCGGCAGCCCGCCGGCAGGTCATCGAGCAGCGGTGGCTGCCCGGCGATGGTGGTCATGCGCCGTGCCTCGGGTTGCGCCGCCGGATGGCAGGCCAGCAGCCCGGCGCTGTACGGATGTCGAGGCCGGGCCAGCATTTCGTGCTTGGCGCCGTGTTCGCAGAGGCGCCCGGCGTACATCACGGCGATGCTGTCGCAGGTCTGCGCCACCACGCCCAGGTCGTGGCTGATCAGGATCATCGACAGCCCGCGGCGGTCGCGCAGCTCCAGCAGCAGGCGCAGGATCTGCGCCTGCACGGTGACATCCAGGGCCGTGGTCGGCTCGTCGGCGATCAGCACCTTGGGGTTGCAGCCCAGGGCCACGGCGATCATCGCCCGTTGGCGCATGCCGCCGGAAAACTCATGGGGATAGTTGTCGACCCGGGACTTCGGGTCGGGGATACCGACCTGGCGCAGCACCTCGATGGCTTCGGCCCGGGCCTCCCGACGCGAAACGCCCTGGTGCAGGCGGATGCCCTCGGCGATCTGCTCGCCGATGCGCATCAGCGGGTCCAGGTGGCTGCTGGGGTTCTGGAAGATCATCCCCAGCTCGCGCCCACGCAGGCGGCGCATGCCGGCTTCGTCCAGCTGCAGCAGGTCGTGGCCCGCCAGGCGCACGGCCTGGCCCTCGACCCGCAGGTTCGGCGCCGGCAGCAGGCGCATCAGGCCCCGGCAGGCCAGGGTCTTGCCCGAGCCGCTTTCGCCCACCAGGCCGAGGATCTCGCCTTCGCCAAGGTCGAAGGACAGCCGGTCGACCAGGGTGATATCCCGTTGGCCGGCACGGGCGATGACGCTCAGTCCGCGGACCTGGAGCAGGGGCGTGGTCATGAGCGGTCTCCCAGGCGTTCGGCGACGCCGTCGGCCAGCAGGCTGAAGCCCATGGCCAGGGTCACCACCGCCAGGCCCGGGAAGGTGCAGATCCACCAGGCGCTGGTGATGAAGCTCTGCCCCTCGGCGACCATGGTGCCCCATTCCGGGGTCGGCGGTTGCACACCGAGGCCCAGGTAGCTGACGGCGGCGCCGTTGAGCAGCACCAGCACGGCGTCCGACATGCAGAACACCACCGAGCCGAACAGCGCGTTGGGCAGCAGGTGGCCGAACAGCGTGCGTCGGTGGCTGAAGCCCAGGCTCCTGGCGGCCAGGGCGAAGTCGCTCTGCTTGAGCACGAGGATCTGCGAGCGGATCAGCCGCGCATAGGACACCCAGCCAACCAGCGCCATGGCGATGTAGAAGCTGCCCAGGCCCGGGCCGAGAATGGCCATGATCGCCAGCATCAGCACCAGGAACGGAAAGGCCAGGACAATGTCGATCAGGCGCATGCAGGCGTTGTCCAGCCAGCCGCCGACGTAGCCGGATACCGCGCCGATGCAGGTGCCGAGCAGGAACGGGAAGATCACCCCGATCAAGGCCATCTGCAGGTCGACGCGGGCGCCCCAGATCACCCGCGAGAGCACGTCGCGGCCGAAGTTGTCGGTGCCGAAGGGATGCGCCAGGCTCGGCGCGGCCAGGCGCAGGTCGCCGTTCTGCAGCAGCGGGTCGAATGGCGCAACCCACGGCGCGCACAGCGCCAGCAGGCACCAGCCGAGGACGATGGCCAGGCCGCAGTACAGGGTCAGGCGACCATCGCCGAGGTTCCAGGCCAGGCGTGCGCGCAGGGCGAGGGTGGCGCTCATTGGATCTTCACCCGCGGATCGAGGACGGTGGTCGCCACGTCGGCGAGGAAGTTCACCGCCACCGTGGCGCAGGCCAGCACCATGGCAACGCCCTGGACCACCATGTAGTCACGGGTGAAGATGCCGCGCACCAGCAATTGGCCGACGCCCGGCAGGGAGAACAGGCTCTCGATCACCACCGTGCCGCTGATCAGCCAGCCGATGTTGACCGCCAGCAGGTTGATGGTCGGCACCATGGAGTTGGGCAGGACATGCCGGCGCAGGATCGCCCCTTCGCCCAGGCCCCGGGCACGGGCGGCGGTGACATGGTCGGCCTGCATCTCCAGCAGGATGCTGGCGCGCAGGTTGCGCACCAGCACCGCCGACAGCGCCAGGGCGATGGTCAGGCAGGGCAGCACCAGGTGGTGCAGCTTGTCGGTCCAGGTACGGCCATAGCCGGACACCGGGAACAGCCCCCAGTGCACGCTGAACAGCAGGATCAGCATCAGCCCCAGCCAGAAGGCCGGCAAGCCGAGGCCGGCGGTGGTGAACAGGCGGATCAGGTTGTCGGCCCAGCCGCCCTTGTGGCGGGCGGCGAGGATGGCCAGCGGCACGGCGATCAGCAGCGCCAGGGCGACGCTGCCCAACACCAGCATCAGGGTCGGCTCGATGCGGCTGGCGATCAGCGGCAGGGCGTCGACCTTGTACAGCAGCGACTTGCCCAGGTCACCATTGAGCAGGTTCTTCAGGAAGTACAGGTATTGCACCCAGATCGGCTCGTCGAGGCCGAACTGGGCGCGGATTTTCTGGATCGCGTCCGGTGTGCTGCGCGCGCCCAGCAGTACCCGCGCCGGATCGCCCGGGATCGAGCGCACCAGCACGAAGGTGATGATGCTGATGCCCAGCAGCACCGGCAGCAGTTGCAACGGACGGATGAGGACGAACCGGTAGCGGGCCAGGCTCATCGATCAGCCCCGGTTACGTTGCAGGAAATCCAGCAACACCGGGAAATAGGCCTGGGGCTCTTCGTAGAACGGCATATGGCTGCTGTTGGGGAACACGTGCAGCTCGGCGCGCTCATGCAGCGCCAGCTTCATGCGCATGGCGCAGGCCGGGGTCAGTTCGTCGTGCTGGCCGGTGGTGATCAGCACCGGCATGCGGAACGAGCCCATTTGCTCGAGGCGGTTCCAGTCCTTGAGGTTGCCGATATAAAGGAACTCGTTGGGGCCCTGCATGGTGGCGTAGGGGCCCATGTTCCAGTCGCCCAGCGAGCGCTGGATCGGCGCCGGCCATTCATCGAGCCGGCAGACATGGCGGTAGTTGAGCAGGGTGATGGCGGCCTGGTACTGCGGGTGGTCGAGGGTGCCCATGGCCTCGTGGCGCTGCATCATCGCCACTGTTTCGCTGCCCAGGGCGCCGCGCAGGCGCTCCAGCTCGGTGATCAGGTGCGGAATGTCGCCGACGGTGTTCTCGAGAATCAGACTTTTCAGCGACTGCGGGTGATGAATGGCGTACTCGATCGCCAGCCAGCCGCCCCAGGAGTGCCCGAGCATGTGCACACGGCCCAGGTCCAGGGCCTGGCGCACCTGCTCGACCTCGGCCACGTAGCGGGTGATGTTCCACAGGCTGTCGTCATCCGGGCGGTCGGAGGCGCCGGTGCCCAGCTGGTCGAAGGCGACCACGCGGATACCCTTGTCCTTGAGCCAGGCATGGGCGTCGCGCAGGTAGTCGCAGGGCAGCCCCGGCCCGCCATTGAGGCACAGCAGCACCTCGTCCCCTTCACCAAAGCTGTACACCACGAGATTGTGGCCATCGACCGATACGTTGAACTGCTGGTCAGGTTGCATCTCACGCCACATCGCTACTCTCCTGTTGGCCATGGCTTGCAGCTATAACTAGCGCAGGAGTTTTCGTCGCCTACAAGCTAGTGTTTCCTATAGGTTTCGTATGGCAGTCCCGCGCCAAGCCGTGGCATTCTACGTGCCGGACTTCGAGATGGAAATCCAAAAGGAATCACAGGGAGTGTCAGGTATGCAGGCCAAGATGGCTGAACTCAATGCGCGTCTGGCGTCGGACGATAGCCTCGACGAGCAGATGGACAGCGTCGCCGAACTGGCGGCGGAACTGGGCTTCGATGCCCTGGTGTACGACTACAGCCCGGTGCCGCTGGATCATGTCGGCGAGCTGATCACCCCGAGTGTGGTCCGGCTGCGCCAGACCCCGAAGGACTGGCAGGACCTGTGGTGCTCCGAGGGCTTCTACCAGATCGACCCGGTGCAGCAGGTGGCGGTGTCCTCCATCGCGCCCTTCGTCTGGTCGTACCTGCCCAAGGGCGAGACCGTCCTGCAGCGCCACATCGACCAGCGCCACGCCCCGGTGGTCGGTTACCTGCACGACGCGCAGCTGACCTGCGGCGTGACCGTGCCCATCCACCTGCCACGGGGCGGGCTGGCGACCCTGACCGGCCTGCGCCCCCAGGCCAGCCAACGCGACCTGGACGACGCCCGGGAGCACCTGGGCGATTTCAGCCTGATCGCCCATGCCTTGCAGGAGGCGGCCTATCCCTTGCTGGCCAAGGCCTCCGCCACCCGCGTCATCCGCCTGACCCGCCGCGAGGTCGAATGCCTGCGCTGGGCCGCCGAAGGCCTGACGGCAGGGGAGATTGCCGAGAAGCTCAACCGCTCGCTGGCGACGATTTCCCTGCACCTGACCTCGGCCATGCACAAACTGGGGGCGAAAAACCGCGTCCAGGCGGTCGCCCGGGCGGTGCACTACCGCCTGCTGGACCAATGAAGCAACAAAAAAGGTCGAAAACCTAGAGAACTCTCTAGTTATGCCGCGCCGCGCGTGAGGTTATTGTGTGCTCCATGATTCGCACGGAGCCGGATGACATGGAACTCACCCAATCGCGTGAAGGTTTTGCCCCCTTCGGCAACTACAAGACCTGGTACCGCGTTACCGGTGACCTGGACTGTGGCCGCACCCCACTGGTCATCCTGCATGGCGGCCCGGGTTGCACCTACGATTATGTCGACGCCTACAAGGATGTCGCCGCCGGTGGCTACCCGGTCATCCACTACGACCAGCTGGGCAACGGCCGCTCGACCCACCTGCCGCAGATGCCGGCATCGTTCTGGACGGTCAAGCTGTTCCTCGAGGAGCTCGACAACCTGCTGGAACACCTGGGCATCAGCGAGCGCTACGCGCTGCTGGGCCAATCCTGGGGCGGCATGCTCGCCAGCGAGCACGCGGTGCGCCAGCCACGGGGCCTGCGCTGCCTGGTAATCGCCAACTCGCCGGCCGACATGCGCACCTGGGTACGCGAGGCCAACCGCCTGCGTGAAGAGCTGCCCAAGGAGGTCCAGGACACCCTGCTGCGCCACGAGGCCGTGGGCGACTACACCGCAGCCGACTATATCGCCGCCACCCGGGTGTTCTACGACCGCCACGTGTGCCGGCTCAAGCCCTGGCCGGAAGAAGTGGCGCGCACCTTCGCCCAGGTGGATGCCGACCCGACCGTGTACCACGCCATGACCGGGCCGAACGAGTTCCATATCATCGGCAGCACCAAGGACTGGACCATCGTCGACCGCCTGCCGCAGATCAATGTGCCGAGCCTGCTGATTTCCGGGCGTTATGACGAGGCCACGCCGCTGGTGGTCAAGCCGTACCTGGACCTGATCCCCGGGATCCGCTGGGCGCTGTTCGAGAACTCCAGCCATATGCCCCATGTCGAGGAGCGGGTGGCGTGCATGGGCACGGTGGTGAAGTTCCTCGACGAGAGTCTGTAGCGCGTAGCATTCGACCGTTTTCCCTTCCTCAGGCCTGTCCGGGCGTTGCCCGGCGGGCCTGAGTTTTTTGCGCGGTGTTGTCAGGTAGGGGCCAAGCCATCCACGCGCAAGGCGTCTGCGCTGAAAGACGCTGTTCAGGGGGCATCAGCTGGAGGGCTTGTCGCTAGCGTCCTGTCCTTGCTGGCCGAGATGCTGCCGGGCGGGTGACGGGGCGTCACCCTTGGCAACCTGCTCGGCCGCCTGCTGGCGTTGCAGCGCAAGTTGGTCGCTGCGTTCCCTGAGGCGGTCGGCGCCGCCTTCGGCAAAGGCCGAGGTGGCCGAGATCGTTGCCAGCAGGGCGAGTGCGCACGCTACGGATTTCATCACTGGAGTCTCCATCGATTGACCTGAAGGTCGGCCGCCTGGCGGCCGGGTTGAGGCAAGGATGGCGTGCGCGGATTTTCCCAGGATTAACAAGCCGTTCAGTTGGCCAGCAGTTGCTCGTGCACCCAGCCCTGGGCCGTAAGGACCATGGATCGGGTTTCCTCCAGCGGCTTGGCGGCGCTGGCGACCGCCTGGCCAAGCCCGGCGATATCGGCCTGGACCGCCGCGTCGTCGGCCCACCCCGGCAGTTCGGTGATCTGGTAGCTGTAGGTCACCCGGGACTGCTGGCGGCCATCGTGTTCGACAGGGGGGCTGAAGCCCTTGATGGTGGTGACCTGTGCCTTGCCGAAGCACAGGCCGCCGGTACTGGCGCCGTTCGCCTCGCGCCGGGCATCGGCCTTGTAGTGGCGCCGGCCCTCGTCGGTGAGGTCGTAGGCGTAGTAGATATCGGTCCGCGCCGGCTGCCACAGGCGCTCCGGCACCTCGGTGCGGGCGACTTCCCGTTCGCTGACCACGCCGACCCGGGCCAGGGCGTGCAGGGCCTTGTTGGTGCCTTCCACATCGAAGTCACGGGTGCGCGTGGGGAAAGCGCTGATCACGAAACAGTGCGGGTACTGGGTGTCGAGGTAGGCCTGGGCAGCCTGGCGCAGGTCGGCTTCGCGGGGCTGTTGGCCGTCCGAGCAGCCGACCAGGGTCGCCAGCAGGGCCAGCGGTATGATCTTCCTGTCCATCGTAGGGCTTCCTTGAGTTGCCAATTGCAGGGATGCGCGCCGGCCGGGCCGGCTGGTGCGGGATTAGAACCCGCGGGCCAGAGCCCCCGCAATCGTGGCAAGACGACATATCCTCCAAGCTGTGCGCTGTTTCGCAGCACCCGCGCAGCGCCATGTCCGGCAAAATGCCGCTGCTCATCCATACTCCTCTGATCCGCCCTGGCGCCGTCGGGGCAACCGGCAACGGACAGACCTGCAACGAACACAGAGGAGCCACCGATGGCCAAGGGCGAGGGCAAGAAACGCAAGGGCGATGCCACGGACAAACTCGGGCGCAAGAGCTACGAGGCAGAACTGCGGCGGTTGCACGTCGAGCTGGTCAAGCTGCAGCAGTGGGTGGTGGAGAAGGGCCTGAAGGTGTGCATCGTCTTCGAGGGCCGCGACGGCGCCGGCAAGGGCGGCACCATCAAGGCCATCACCGAGCGGGTGAGCCCGCGGGTGTTTCGCGTGGTGGCGCTGCCGGCTCCCACCGAGCGCGAGAAGACCCAGATGTATGCCCAGCGCTACCTGGTCCACCTGCCGGCGGCGGGCGAGGTGGTGATCTTCGATCGCAGTTGGTACAACCGCGCCGGCGTCGAGCGGGTGATGGGCTTCTGCACTGACGAGCAGGCCCACAAGTTCCTCACCGTGGTGCCGATGTTCGAGCGCATTATGGTCGAGTCGGGGATCATCCTCATCAAGTACTGGCTCGAGGTCAGCGCCGAGGAGCAGACCCGCCGCCTGCAGGACCGTATCAGCGATGGGCGCAAGCTGTGGAAGCTGTCGCCGATGGACGTCAAGTCCTACAACCGCTGGGACGACTACACCCGCGCCCGCGACGACATGTTCGCCGCCTCCGATTCTTCCTGGGCACCCTGGTACATGGCGCGCTCGGAGGACAAGCGCAAGGCGCGGCTGAACATCATCAGCCACCTATTGCAACAGATCCCCTACAAGGACCTCAGCCACGCGCACAAGGTGTCGCTGCCCAAGCGAGGCAGGATCGGCAAGCACAAGGCGCAGCCGTATCCGTTCAAGATGGTGGCGGAGCGGTTCTGACGCATGGATCGACGCAAGCCGTGGCGGCGACTGTTCCGAGCACACGGGCAAGGTGCACGTTGTGCTCCCCGGACAATCAGCCAGCCGACTGCATTCGCTCGACCAGGTCCCACAACCGCGGGTCGTCATAGTCGTCGACCACCAGCCTTGCCCCGGCTTCCAGCAACCGCTCGGCGGGCTGTGTGGTCGCCAGCCCGACGGTGAAGATGCCGGCATCGACGGCGGCCTTGACGCCTGGCAGCGAGTCCTCGAATGCCAGTGCCTGTCCGGCCTTGGCGTCCAGGCGCTGCAGGCCGGTGAGGTAGGGCAGGGGGTCGGGTTTGGGGCGCGCCAGCTCGTCTGCTACCAGCACATGCTCGAAACGCGTGGCCAGGTCCATGGCGCCGAGCATGTGCTCGGCGTTCAGGCGGGGCGCGTTGGTCACCACGCACATGCCGATGCCATGCCGCGTGGCGTGATCCAGCAGGCGCAACAGGCCGGGCATCGGCGCCAGGGTCGGTGACAGTTCGCGGAACAGCGCTTCCTTGCGTTCGGCCAGGGCCTGGCGGCTGGCGGCGTCGGCCTGGGGGAACAGTTCGGCGAACAGCAGGCCGTTGGAGCGACCGCTGACCTGAGTGTTGAACTGCTCCTGGGTCAGCTCGCGGCCGTCATGGTCGAACAGCAGCTGGCGAAAGGCTTGCAGGTGCAAGGTGTCGGTGTCGGTGAGGGTCCCATCGAGGTCGAACAGCAGGGCGGTCAGCATCGGGCATCCTGAGGGTGGAGAAACCATTCAGCATCATAAGGGATCAGGGGTGGGAAATGCACTTGGCTGGGGGCGGTCGAGGTGTTCGAGGTGTTCGGCGGGAGAGTTGTAGCGCCTGTCGGATCGAGCGCCGCCCGCGCGGCGCATCGCGGATGAATCCGCTCCTACATCTATGGTTACCCCCATTTCTGCAATACTGTACTGAGATGTGCGTGAGTTTGGTTTGCGTCAATCTATACGGCGTCGTGTGGGAGGTTGGTCCCGCGCCTCGATGAAAATCGCGCCCGACGAGCCTAGATATTTGTTCGGCTTCTGAAGCCGAGTAGGAGCTCAGGTTGATCGCCAGGCCGGTATACCGTTCACGTCATCTGTGTGCAGCATCGCAAAACCAGGTGGGTTGTTACTCGTGTGTCTGCAGGGTCAAGCGTTCATGGCGCTTGACCCTGCATCAAATTCGCTGTGGTGTGCCGTGATGGCCCAGGCGATTCGGGCCAGTTTGTTGGCGATAGCGCACACCACCAGGTTGGGGTGGTGAACACGTAGCAAGCCACGTACCCAGTCCGCCAGCTTGCCGGTTTTGCGCTCCAGCCCAATCAGATAGACCCTCGCGCACTGGATCAGCAGTCGTCGCTGATTGCCGTCGCCCCGCTTGCTGATTCGCCCCAGGCAAGGTTTGCCGCCTGTCGTGTGCTGCCTGGGAACCAGGCCTATGGAGGCTGAATAATTTCGCCCACAGCGGAACTGCTTACCATCACCCAATTCCGCAGCCAGGGCGGTAGCGGTGATCGGGCCAATACAAGGTATCGACATCAAACGGGAAGCAAGATCATCGCTAACGGCCTGGCTATGCACTTCCTTGTCTAGAGCCTTGATCCGATCATCGAGATAGCGGAAGTGGGCATGTAGGTCCAGCAACAGCTTCTTGATCAACGGTGAGAAGGTACTGTCGTCCAGCAGAATGGGGAGCTCCCGGACCGCCTTGAAGGTGGGTGCCAAACTGACCCCCACCTCGAGCAAATAAGCGTGGATGCGGTTCATGGTGGCAGTACGGTCTCTGATGAAGCTGTCGCGCAGTGAATTGAGCATCGCCAGCGCCTGCTGGGCCTCGGTTTTGGGAGGCACGAAGCGCATCTGATCGCGGGTTGCCGCCTCACCGATAGCGGCAGCATCGGCAAAGTCATTCTTGTTGCTTTTCACGTAGGGGCGAACGAACTGTGCGGGAATAAGTTTGGGCGTATGACCCTGTCTCGTCACCTCTCGCGCCATGAAATGAGAGCCACCACAGGCCTCCATCGCCACCGTACAGGGCGCAAGATTGGCAAGGTGGCGGATGAGTGACTCACGGTTGAACCTGCGGTGATAGAGCTCATGACCCCGATCATCCTGAGCGTGTACATGGAAGCTCAACTTTCCCAGGTCGATGGCGATGATGGCGACAGTGTTCATGGCGTTGCACTCCGATAGGCACCCTGTGAAAGCTTAGAGGGCTGACACAGGGTGGGGCGGGGGTAGCCATTTCATTATTTGTTGCAACGTGCCGAACCTGTCAGGTTTTTGTTGCCTGCCTTGGTGCATGGCTTGGGAGTGGTGGGCAGCAAAGATGCCAGCCGTTTGTACGTTAGTATGAGCGGCCAGGCATTCCCAGCACGGAGCACATAACGCCATGCCTTTTGTCACTACCAGGAAAGTTCTGTTTGGCGACTGCGATCCCGCGGGGATCGTCTATACGCCGCGCATCTCCTATTTCGTCATCGAGGCGATTCATGAGTTTCTCTCCCACCGCCTTGGCGGCGAAGGTCTGCGCACCTTGTTCGCCATGGGCGTGATGCCGCCGGCGCGGGCCCTGTCCATCGAATTCCTGGCGCCCATGACCTGGGGCGACCTGATCAGCGTGCAGGTCAGCAGTGGTGAGCCTGGTACCACATCATTCAGCTTCGCCGTGGAGGCGCGCGGCGCCGACGGCCAGGTTTGCTTTCGCGCCAGCATGACCCAGGTGTGCGTCTGCCCCGAGAGCATGCAGCCGGTTGCAGTGCCCGAGGCATTGCGCCAGGCGTTGTGCGAGCACATGGACTAGCGGGACACCGCGACGAATAGTTTTCCAATAAAAGAACAAACGTTTCAGCATCAACCGGATATAAAGTCCGAACGTGACCGGTTATTCAGTTGGCGTTTTTCGACCAATTAAGGTGTTGGCCACTGGTTGCTCTTGGGGAAAGCTGTTAGTTTCGCCACCGCTACGAAGCAAACAAGCAGGCCTGCAATGCGCCGCTTGCCGCCAGCCGACGCATCAACGGCTGGCTTGACAGGGAACGATAATAAAAATCCTAGGGAGGGATAACCGGATGAATCTGTACATCCGCCTGTTGCTGGCTGTCCTGCGCGGTTTCTTCAAGCCGCCCATGGCCCTGACCGACACGCTGCACCGCACGCTGCGGGTCTGGCCGAACGATATCGACATCAACAAACACATGAACAATGGTCGTTACATGACCATCGCCGACTTGTTCATGCTGGAACTTTGCCTGCGCGCGAAAATCCTCATTCCGGCCTTCAAGTTGGGCTGGAAGCCGATGCTCGGTGGCAACTTGGTTGTCTACAAGAAGCAACTTTCTATGTTCGAGAAGTATACCGCCGAATTCAGCATCTGCTGCCTCGACGAAAACTGGACCTACTTCCAGTACAGCTTCTTGAACATGGCTGGCGAAGTGGTCGTGACCGGCTACTCCAAAGGCGCCTGGGTCGGTCGCAAGGGCCTGGTCGCCAATGCGGTGATCGCCGAGAAGCTCAAGGTCCAGCCCACCACCGCGCCGATGCCCGAAGCCGTGAAGAAGTGGCTGGAGGCTGAAGCGCACGTCCTCGGCAAGGCCTGAGCCAGGCCGCGCCGCGGCCCTCTAGCCAGCCACCTGATACCTGCAACGCCTGTCCATTGCTCCACCGTCCCCGGCCTCTGGCCCGGACGTGCGCGGCAGGTTTTGCCGTGCCCGGCGTTCGCGCCGCACGTCGATCCATGAATGAGTAGGGAAACACCTCATGTCGAACACCTTGCTGTTGATGCTGGCCTTTTTCGCCGCCTTCCTGCTGGTCGCCGAGCTGTTCAGGCGCTACCGCCTGGTGGGCCTGACCTTCTTTGTCCTGTCGCTGCCGGCGCTGCTGGTGCCCAACGCCAACCTGTTCATGCGCATCAAGACCATCAGTGTGTTGCTGCCCATGTGCTTCCTGGCCTATGCCCGCTACAAGCCAAGGATCGAAGGCTTCATCTACAAGCTCATCTACGTGGTGATCGTGCTGAACATCATCGAAGCCTCGGTGATCGACTGGCAGACCGGAAACATCCTCAACATCGTCGCCGCCGTGGGCCTGATCGTCTGCCTGCCGTACTCGCGCAAGCATTGGGAGATCTCTGGCCGTCACAGTGATTTCGTGGTGCATGTCCCGGCCTACTGGCCCTACCTCTACACCACCTGGAACCTGTGCTTCCTGTACTCGGCACGGATCACCACCTTCGGCTACGCCCTGCCGCTGTTGCTGGCACCGGTGGCCTACGCCTTGCTCCTGCGCCGCTCGGATCTGTACTTCCAGGCCCGTGCCTACACCTTTGGTTTTTACCTGTTCGTGCGCACGCTCGCCGGCGACACACCGTTGATGAACCTGCCGGCCTTCGACCTGACGAACTGGTACAGCCCCGACGCGGCCCTCGCCTGGAGCGTGGCCAACGTGATTTTCACAGGCGCCTGCCTGTACAGCTACGGCGCAAGCCGCAACAAGAACAAAGCGATCGAACAAGGAGTTTGAAGCATGTTGGAAGTCATCCTGCTGGCGTTTTTCATCACCGTCAGCCCCGTGATCATCCTGATGAGCAAGACCCGCGCCGAGCCGTTGAAGCATGTGTACGTGGGCCTTTACTACGTGAAATTCGTGCCGCTGCTGCTGGCGCTGTATGCGGTCAATCTCGGCACCAGCTTCCTGGCCTGGAAGTGGGTCCAGTTGAAATGGCTGCTGCCTCGCTACTTCGGCTACCGCCACTACAACCGCGATTCCATCTCGATGGAAAGCACGCCGATCCCGGGCACCGACTACCACATGGGCTACATCCCGAAAAAGCTGCCCGCCGAGCTGGTCTACCGCTGGAGAAAGGACAAGGTCTACCACAACTACATCCAGTCGATCATCAAGGCCAACCGCGACTACTACAAGGTGCCGCTGGGCCAGTTCCCGCAACCGACGGCCATCTCGGACGAGGACCTGCGGGTGTTCCTGATGTCGTCGCAGATCACCCACTACCTGCAGACGGTCGATGGCGTGTCGACCTTCGACATGCGTGACTTCACCCGCGAGATCCGCCTGTCCAGCTCGGTGTTCGACGTGGCCAGCATCGCCATTGCCGAGGATTTTGCCGCCGACAGCATGCGCATCACTCTGCGCGACGGCTTCAGTGTCGGCCCGGGCGAGCCGCACTGGGACCTGGCCAAGGTGTACTTCATGTCCAACACCATGGTGTTCTTCATCCTCGGCGCGCACCTGCACCACCACCTGTTCTTCGCCGAAATGGGCGCGGCGTTCCTGTTCAACCTGGTGCCCAGGGAGTCGAACTTCCACAAGCTGATGGACCCGCATACCGCCTACATCCTGATGCTCAACCACCAGTTCAAGGAGTCGCCGCTGTCGCTGCGCGAAACCACCGGCATCGCCGACAAGTTCCTCTACAGCTGCATCGGCTACTACTCGGCACAGACCTTCTACAAGGTCGGTTATGAAAACGCCCTGAACATGTACAACAAGCGCGAGACCGAGGACCAGGCGCTGACCCAGAAGTTCGAGATCAAGTTCGCCATCCCGTTCGACCAGTACCTCAATGGCCAGCACGCGCTCAACGCCCAGTACCGCGACTACTACGCGGCGGTGCTGAAGTTCGTCTCGGCCAGCTACGACGACCTGCTGCGCGACGGCTCCGAGCCTTACATCAACAACTGGGTCGCCGAGCTGTGCCGCTACGTCAACCTGCCGTGCCAGCCCGGCGACAAGGCCTTCAACATCGAGGTGATCGCCACCTATATCTGGTACGTGTCGTTCGTCCACTCCCTGGAGCACTACCAGTTCCACAAGTACAAGATGAACTACTGCCTGCTGACCCGGGTGCCGTTCTCGGTCGCCAGGCACCTGCCGCAGGACCAGGTGTTCAGCCAGTACGACATCTGGAAGTCCAAGCACATCGTGCACACCTTCGGCAAGAACCACCTCAATGCCGGCGTGTCGGAAAGCTATGCCGACCTGGACTACAAGTTCCGCGACCTGGCGCTGATCGACCGGCAGGAGCAGTTGAAGAAAGAGGTGCTGGGCCTGCTGGACAAACACCAGACCCCGAACGAGGCGATCGCCTTGTCCATTCGCTACTGAGGCAGGGCGGGGAGGGCCGGCGACGAAGGGGACTGTTCAGTGTTTTGAAAAAAGAGTACAAATGTGCTCCATGGACACTTTATCCCCCAAACGCCGCGCCATCCTCGGGTTCATCCGCGAGCGCATCACCGATCAAGGCCAGCCACCGTCGCTGGCCGACATCGCCGAGCGCTTCGGTTTCGCCTCGCGCAGCGTGGCGCGCAAGCACATCACCGCCCTGAGCCAGGCCGGGTTCATCGACGTCACGCCCAACCAGGCGCGTGGCATCCGCCTGGCCGAGCCCCTGCGCCGGCCCGAGATCCTCGAGATCCCGGTACTTGGCCAGGTCGCCGCCGGTGCGCCGATCGGCCCCGACCTCGATATCCACGAGCAGTTGCTGCTCGACCCCAGCCTGTTCCGGCGCACCCCCGACTATTTGCTCAAGGTGCGCGGCGATTCGATGATCGATGACGGCATCTTCGACGGCGACCTGGTCGGCATCCGCCAGCAGGGCGAGGCCCGTGACGGGCAGATCGTGGTCGCCCGGCTCGACGGCGAGGTGACCATCAAGCGCCTGCAGCGCACCCGCGACGGCTATCGCCTGCTGCCGCGCAACCCGGCCTATGCCCCCATCGACGTGAGCCCCGGGCGCGAGTTCTTCATCGAAGGCGTGTTCTGCGGCCTGCTGAGGCGTGACTGATGGGCGCCGTGGTCGAACTCGACCGACTGCTCGACCAGCGCCAGGTATGGCGTGGACGGCAGGCCCAGGCGCGTGCGCAGGGCCTGCAACCCACCGGGCATGCCAGCCTCGACCATCGTCTGCCGGAAGGTGGCTGGCCGGCGGCGGCACTGAGCGAGCTGCTGCTGGCCAGCCCCGGCTGCGGTGAGCTGCAACTGCTCTGGCCGACACTCGCCCGGTTGACCGGGGAGGGGCAGCGGGTGGTGCTGGTGGCGCCGCCGTTCATTCCCTACGCGCCGGCCTGGCAGGCCGCTGGCGTTGACCTGCGCTGGCTGGTGCAGGTTGACGCCGAGGCGGCCGATGCCTTGTGGGCGGCCGAGCAGTGCCTGCGCTCGGGCAGTTGCGCCGCCGTGCTGTGCTGGCCAGGGTACGCCGACGACCGTGCCCTGCGGCGTCTGCAGGTGGCCGCGGAGACCGGCGACGCGCTGGCGTTTGCCTGTCGCCCGCACCAGGCCGCGCTGAACCCATCACCCGCCGCCCTGCGCATCGCCCTCGACCTGCGTCCGGCGCAGTGGCGCGTGCTCAAGTGCCGGGGCGGCCTGGCGCCGGCCACGCCCATCGCCTGCCCGGGACGGGAGTGATGCGCCATGCTCTGGGCCTGCATTTTGTTGCCACAGCTGGCGCTGGACACCGTCCTGCGCGAACGCGACGACCCCGAGGCGCCGCTGGTGCTGCTCGGCGGGCCGCTCCAGCGCCGCGTGCTGCGGGCGGTCAACCCGGCGGCCGCTGAGCTGGGCCTGCGTGCCGGGCAGACGCTGACCGCCGCTCGTGCCCTGGCCGACGGTTTCACCTGCGTCGAGGTCGAGCCGGCGCGCATCGAGCAGTTGCAGCAGTTGCTGGCAGCCTGGGCCTACCGCTTCAGCGCCCAGGTCAGTCTTCACTATCCCCGTGCGTTGCTGCTGGAGGTGGGCTCCAGCCTGCAGCTGTTCGGTCCCTGGCCGCTGTTCGAGGCCCGCCTGCGCGAGGAACTGGCGGCATTGGGGCTGCGCCAGCGCATTGTCGTGGCCAGCAATCCGGTGGCGGCGAGGATGCTCGCCAATGGCCATGACGGCCTGGCGCTGACCTGCCCGCAGGCCACTCGCGCCGCCTTGCTCGAGATGCCCGTCGAGCGTGTCGGCCTGCCCGCCGAAGCGGCCGAGGCCTTCGCCCGCATGGGCCTGCAGCGGCTCGGGCAGGTGCTGGCATTGCCGCGCGATGCCTTGGCCAGGCGTTTCAGTGTCCAGGTGCAGTTGCACCTGGACCAGCTGCTCGGCCTGCGCAACCTGGGGCTGGACTTCTACCAGCCGCCCGATCGTTTCGAGGCGCGGCTGGAGCTGAATTTCGATGTCGAGTCGCACCAGGCGCTGCTGTTCCCCTTGCGCCGCCTCATCGGCGACCTGGCGGCCTTCCTCGCCGGGCGCGACTGCGGCGTGCAGCGTTTCGAGCTGCACCTGGAGCACGCCGAAGGCGCGGACACCGTGCTCAAGGTCGGCCTGCTGGCCGCCGAGCGTGACGCCTCGCTGCTGTTCGAGCTGGCCCGTGGTCGCCTGGAGCCGCTGCGTATCCCGGCGCCGGTACGCAACCTGCGCCTGTTGGCCGCCGACCTGCCGCCATTCGTGCCCCAACGCCAGGCGCTGTTCGACCCGCGTGCACAGCAGGCCCAGCCCTGGGAGCAGCTGCGTGAACGGCTGCGGGCACGGCTCGGTGACGAGGCGGTCAGGGGCCTGCGCGCCGAAGCCGACCATCGCCCCGAGTATGCCTGGCAAGGCGTGGAGCAGGGCGCCCAGGGCCAACGGGTGATGGCCCCTGGTCGTCGTCCCGGTTGGCTGCTGCCCACACCCCAGCTCTTGAGCGAGACCGGCCTGCAACTGCTGGGGCAGGCCGAGCGCATCGAGTCCGGCTGGTGGGACGGCGGCGACGTGCGTCGTGACTACTACCGCATCGAGACCCGTGACGGCCTGCGCGGTTGGGCCTTCCGTGACCTGGCGAGCCCCGGGCCGCTGTGGTTGCAGGGCTGGTTCGCATGAACAGCCCGGAGTATGCAGAGCTGCACTGCCTGTCGAACTTCAGTTTCCAGCGCGGCGCCTCCAGTGCCGACGAACTGTTCCGCCGCGCCCGCGAGCAGGGCTACCAGGCCCTGGCGATCACCGACGAATGCACGCTGGCGGGGATTGTCCGGGCCTGGCAGGCAGCGAAGCAGCATCAGCTGAAGCTGATCGTCGGCAGCGAGGTGCGGGTGCACCAGGGGCCGAAGCTGGTCCTGCTGGTGGAGGACCTTGCCGGCTACCAGAACCTCTGCGCGCTGATCACCCGCGCCCGGCGGCGTTCGCAGAAGGGCCGCTACCAGTTGCTCGCCGAGGACCTCGAGGCCCATCACCAGGGCCTGCTGGCGCTGTGGGTGGCCGAGCCCGACGATGGCGCCGGGGCCTGGTTGCGGCAGCTGTTCGGCGAGCGCCTGTGGCTGGCGGTGCACCTGCATCGCGGGGCCGATGACTGCCAGCGCCTGGCGCAGCTGCGCGCCCTTGGGGCGCGGCTGGATATCCCGCTGGTGGCCTGCGGTGATGTGCACATGCATGTGCGCGGGCGGCGGGCTTTGCAGGACTGCATGACCGCCATCCGCGAACATTGCGCGGTCGCCGAGGCGGGGCGCTTCCTGTTCGCCAACGGCGAGCGCCACCTGCGCTCGCTCGACCAGCTGCGCGAGCTGTACCCCGCCGATCTGCTCGCGCAGACCACCCGGGTTGCCGGGCGCTGCACTTTCGAGCTGTCGCAGTTGAAGTACCAGTACCCGCGGGAGCTGGTGCCCGAGGGGCATACCCCGGCCAGCTGGTTGCGTGAACTGTGCCGGCGCGGCCTGCCCGAGCGCTGGCCCCAGGGCCCGAGCGACAAGGTGCGCACGGTGCTGGAGCGGGAGCTGGCGTTGATCGAGGAGCTGGGCTACGAGAGCTACTTCCTGACCGTCCACGACATCGTCGCCTTCGCCCGCCGCCAGCGCATCCTCTGCCAGGGGCGCGGTTCGGCGGCCAACTCGGTGGTGTGTTTCGTCCTCGGCATCACCGAGCTCGACCCCATGGAACATCGCCTGCTGTTCGAACGCTTCCTTTCCCGCGAGCGCAACGAGCCGCCGGACATCGACGTGGACTTCGAGCATGACCGCCGTGAAGAAGTGATCCAGTACGTGTTCCGCCGCTATGGCCGGCACCGCGCGGCACTCACCGCCGTGGTCAGCAGCTACCACGCCGCCGGCGCGGTACGCGACGTGGCCCGGGTGCTCGGCCTGCCGACCGACCAGGTGGACGCCCTGGCCAAGTGCTGCGGGCGCTGGAATGATCGCATCCCCGATGCCGGGCGCCTGGCCGAGGCCGGTTTCGACGCCCACAGCCCCTCGCTGCGGCGCATTCTGGTGCTGGCGGGGGAACTGATCGGCTTTCCCCGGCACCTGTCGCAGCATCCCGGTGGCTTCGTCATCTGCGAGCAGCCGCTGGACCGACTGGTGCCGGTGGAGAACGCGGCGATGGCCGAACGCACGGTGATCCAGTGGGACAAGGACGACCTGGACATGGTCGGCCTGCTCAAGGTCGATGTGCTGGCGCTGGGCATGCTCAGCGCGCTGCGCCGCTGCTTCGACCTGATCGCTCGGCACCGGGGGCGCGAGTACACGCTGGCGACCCTGCCCAAGGAGGACCCGGCCACCTACGCCATGATTGGCCGCGCCGAGACCATGGGCGTGTTCCAGATCGAGTCGCGGGCACAGATGGCCATGCTGCCCCGGCTCAAGCCGGTGAAGTTCTACGACCTGGTGATCGAGGTGGCCATCGTCCGTCCCGGGCCGATCCAGGGCGACATGGTCCACCCGTACCTGCGCCGCAGGCTCGAGCAGGAGCCGGTCACCTATCCATCGGAAAAGCTCAAGGCCGTCTTCGAGCGCACCCTCGGCGTGCCGCTGTTCCAGGAGCAGGTAATGGAGCTGGCCATGGTCGCCGCCGACTACAGCCCGGGCGAGGCCGACCAGCTGCGCCGCAGCATGGCCGCCTGGAAGCGCCATGGCGGGCTGGAGCCGCACCGCGAGCGGTTGGTCGCGGGCATGCTGCGCAATGGCTACGACCTGGCCTTCGCCGAGCGCATCTTCGAGCAGATCAAGGGCTTCGGCAGCTACGGTTTCCCCGAGTCCCACGCCGCCAGTTTCGCCCTGTTGTGCTACGCCAGCAGCTGGCTCAAGTGCCATGAGCCGGCGATCTTCACCTGCGCGCTGGTCAACAGTTGGCCGATGGGCTTCTACAGCCCCGACCAGCTGCTGCAGGAGGCCCGTCGCCAAGGGATCGAAGTACGCCCGGTGGATGTGTTCCATAGCGACTGGGACTGCACCCTGGAAGCCGTGGGCGAGGGCGCGCTGGCCATCCGCCTGGGGCTGCGCCAGATTCGTGGCTTTTGCGAAGACGATGCCCGTCGCCTGGCGCAGGCGCGGGCACAGCGTCCGTGGCGCGATGTCGAGGACCTGTGCCTGCGCGCCGGGCTCGATGCTCGGGCCCGTGCGCGCCTGGCGGATGCCGGAGCGTTGCGCGGGCTGGCCGGTGACCGCCACCAGGCGCGCTGGCAGGTGGCGGCGGTGCAGGCGCAGTTGCCGCTGTTTGCCGAGGTCGAACCTGTGTTCGAGCAGGCGGTGTCGTTGCCGCTGCCGAGTGTCGCCGAGGACCTGGCCGCCGACTACGACAGCCTGGGCACCACCCTCGGTCCGCATCCGTTGACCCTGCTGCGTTCTCGCTTGCGGGCGCTGGGTTGTCGCAGCTCGACGGAACTGGCGGGGGTCGAGCATGGCGACACGATTGCCGTGGCCGGCATCGTGGTCGGCCGGCAGCGTCCGCAGACCGCCAGTGGCGTGACCTTCGTCACTCTCGAGGATGAGCACGGCATGGTCAACGTGGTGGTCTGGCGCGACCTGGCCGAGCGCCAGCGGCGGGCGCTGGTGGGCTCGAAATTGCTCAAGGTGAGCGGGCGCCTGGAGCAGGAGAGCGGGGTGCGCCACCTGATCGCCCGACGACTGGAGGACATCAGCCCCTTGTTGCAGGGGCTGGATGTACGCAGTCGAGATTTTCACTAACAGGTAATGCTGGACCTCAGCGTAGCTCGACCTGCGCGCACAGTCCCCCTTCGGCACGGTTGCGCAGGGTCAGGCTGCCGCCCATGGCCTGGGTCAGTTGCTGGGCGATCGCCAGCCCCAGCCCGGTACCGCCGGTGCTGCGGTTGCGCGAACCCTCGACCCGGTAGAACGGCTTGAGCACGTCGTCGAGTTCCGCCTCGGGGATGCCCGGGCCATCGTCGAGCACGCGGATCAGGGTCACGCCGTTCTCGCAGCCCACCTCCAGCTGCGCGGCGCCGGAGAACTTGAGGGCATTGTCCACCAGGTTCACCAGCACCCGGCGCAAGGCATGGGGACGGGTTTGCAGGGTCGCCTGGGCGCTGCCGTGGCGGTCCACCCGGGCGCCGCTGTCCTGGTAGTCGAATACCAGGGAGTCGAGGAAGGCGTCGAGGTTGACCCGGCATGGCGCCTCGGTGCCGCTGTCCATGCTGCGGGCATAGGCCACGCCTTCGCGCACCAGGTGCTCCATGGCGTCCAGGTCGTGCGCCAGCTTGTCCTTCTCCTGGCCGTCGTCCATCTGCTCGACCCGCAGCTTCATGCGCGTGATCGGCGTCTGCAGGTCGTGGGAGATGGCGGCCAGCAGCTGCATGCGCTCCTTGAGGTAGGCGCCGATGCGCGCCTGCAGCGCATTGAAGGCCACGGCGGCGTAGCGCACCTCGCGCGGGCCGCTCTCGTCGAGCTGCGGGCCAGGGCTGTTCGGGTCGAGGTTGTCCACCGCCTGGACCAGGCGGGTCAGCGGGCCGATGGCCAGGCGCACGGCCAGCCAGGTGCAGGCCAGCAGCACCGCCAGCTGGATCAGCAGCACCACCGGCAGCCAGGTGGCCACCGGCACCGGGGCAGGGGTGACGTCGATGGTCAGCGGCGCGCCGTCGGCCAGGCGCAGGTGAGCCTGGAAGTGCGCGTTGGGGCCGGGAATTTCCCGGAAGGTCAGGGCGTAGCGGTCACCGATGGCCTTGACGATGGACTCGGCGGCCATGGGCGGGTCGGCGCTGGGCATGGCCTCGCCGGGCAGGCCGCCGTCCAGCCGGTAGCGGTAGGTGCGCCGTTCCAGGCGCGACAGCCAGGCCGGGCGCTCGGCGGCGGGCAGGCGGTCGAGGATGGCCACCGAGGTCGAGACATCCAGCTCCAGGTTGCTGAGCATCATCGAGCGGCTGCTGACGTACCGTTCGTAGGCCTGCAGGCTGAACGACAGGCCATAGGCCAGCACCAGCCCGGTGAAGAAGATCAGGGCCAGGCGCGAGGCCAGGGTGCGCGGCCATTTCATGCCGGCGACTCCAGCAACTGCACCGGTAGCGAGAACACGTAGCCTTCGCTGCGCACGGTCTTGATGCAGGTCGGCTCGCGGGCGTCGTCGCCCAGGCGCTGGCGCAGGCGGCTGACCAGCAGGTCGATGGAGCGGTCGAAGATGTCCGCCTCGCGGCCCTGGGTGAGGTTAAGCAGTTGCTCGCGGCTGAGCACCCGCTGCGGATGGTCGAGGAACACCCGCAGCAGGCGGTACTCGGCCCCCGACAGCGCCACCAGGGTACCTTCGTTGTCGAGCAGGTGGCGGGCGGTGGTGTCCAGCCGCCATGGGCCGAAGGCGATCAGCCGGCTGCTCTCGCTGATGGTCAGGTTCGGCGGCAGCATGCGCGTGCGGCGCAGCACGGCGTTGATCCGCGCCAGCAGCTCGCGGGCGGAGAACGGCTTGGTCAGGTAGTCGTCGGCGCCCATCTCCAGGCCGATGATGCGGTCGGTCTCGTCGTTGCGCGCGGTGAGCATCAGCACCGGCGTGTTGCGGTGCTTGCCGGCGCGCAGTTCGCGGCACAGCAGCAGACCGTCGTCGCCGGGCATCATGATGTCGAGGACGATCAGGTCGACGGCGTTGTTTTCCAGGAAGGCGCGCATCTGCCGGCCATCGGCGACGATGCTGGTGCGCAGGCCGTTCTTCTTCAGGTAGTTGCCGACCAGTTCGCGGATCTCGCGGTCGTCGTCGACGATCAGGATGTGATCGGCGTGTTCCATCGGGGTGTCCTTGTACGTGGGGAATGGGCGCAGTGTACCGAGTGGATCCGGGCTTGCCTGCCCGGGTTTGTATTGCAGTGTATCTGCTGGCGACACAGATACAGGAAGAAGCACGGCGGCCCCTGGCCGGACACATGCGCGATACCTGGCAGGCGTGAAATGGCTCTCGACCGGGGAGTAAAGCCTTCCCAAACCAGAATCCGCATAAGGAGACACGCCATGAACCTCAAGACCCTCGCCAGCGCCGCCCTGTTTGCCGTCCTCGGCCTCGGCGCCCTGACGGCCCAGGCCAGCAGCAGCTCGCTGAACGACGCCAGCGTGATGCAATACCGCTACGGCGACCGGCTGGATGTGAAGAAAGTGCTGTCGGTGAAGGATGAGCCAGGCACCACCTGCGGGCCGGTGAAGACTCGCATGGACTACCTCGACTCCCAGGGCAAGCCGCAGAGTGTCGAGTACCGCTCATACGCCACCAGTGGCTGCCATGACAACTGAGGCGCGCGGCAAGCGCTGCCTGCTCAAGGCCGGCGGCGTGGCCCTGGCCCTGCTCGGGCTGGGCCTGGCCGGCCACCTGCTGGCCAGGGACAGCTACGGCCCCATGCCGTCGCTGGCGGGGGCCGAGCAGTGGCTCAACTCGCCGCCGCTGGATGGCACCGCGCTCAAGGGCAAGGTGGTGCTGGTGGACTTCTGGACCTACGACTGCATCAACTGTCGGCGCAGCCTGCCCCATGTCAATGATTGGGCGCGGCGCTACGGCGAGCAGGGGCTGGTGGTGGTCGGGGTGCATACGCCGGAGTACGACTACGAGCACGACCTGGACAATGTCCGGGCCCATGTGCAGCAACTGGGCATCGCCTACCCGGTGGCGGTGGACAATGGCTACCGGATCTGGAACGCCTGGGGCAACCAGTTCTGGCCGGCGCATTACTTTGTCGATCGCAAGGGGCAGGTGCGCCATGTGCACTTTGGCGAGGGGGATTATGCGGGGCAGGAGCGGGTGATTCGCGAATTGCTGAATGAGCGGGGGTAGAGCGACCTTGTGTTGTTAAAGGGTTACGCAGCAGCTCCAGGATCTGTGATTGCGGGTGAGTCGCCGGGGTCGCGTTGCGACCCTTTCGCGGCGCAAGGCCGCTCCTACAGTTGCGATAGGGCGCAGCAGGGTCATTCCCCTAGCCGCTGCTCGCGTGACGGCGGATAGCCGAAATACGCCGCATAGCACTTGCTGAAGTGCGAGACCGAGACGAACCCGCAGGCCACCGCCACCTCCATCACCGACAGATCCGAATACTGCAGCAGGCGCCGGCTCTTGGTGATGCGCAGTTCCATGTAGTAGCGCCGGGGCGAGGTGCCCAGCTGGGCCTGGAACAGGCGGTCGATCTGCCGCCGGGAACGCCCGGAGTAGGTGGCCAGCTGGTCGAGGCTCAGGGTCTCCTCGAGGTTGTTCTCCATCAGCTCGACGATGGTGCGCAGGTGCAGGCTCATGGACTTCTTCGCCCCCGGTCCGACCTGGCGATACCGCGCCCCCGAGAACGACAGGATCTCCTCGACGCCTTCGGCCAGGGCATCGCCGTACAGCCGCCGCACCAGCCCGAGCATCAGCTCCATGGCGCCGTTGGGGCTGGCGGCGCTCAGGCGGTCGCGGTCGAGGGTGAAGCTGGCCGGGGTGATGCGTGTCTGCGGGCTGATCTCGGCCAGGCTGGCGCGCTGCTCGGGGTGCACGCTGCAACCATAGTCGTCGAGCACCCCGGCGCGGCCGAGGAACCAGGCGCCGTTCCACAGCCCGCCGAGGGTCATGCCGTGGCTGGCGCAATCGCCCAGCAGGCGGTCGAGGTCGGGGTATTTCAAGGGTGTGCGCAGGCCGCCGCAGATCACCAGCAGGTCGAGGTCCTGCAGGCTGCGCGGCGCCAGCGGACTGGCCACCAGTTCCAGGCCCAGGTCGCTGAGCACGCGATCGCCCGCCAGGGACAGCGGGGTGGAGGTGAAGCTGTCGGTGCGCAGCAGGTTGGCGGTGACCAGCACGTCCATCGCCACGGTGAAACTGGCCATGGAGAAATGCTCGAGCAGGACGAAGTCGACGCGGTAGGGGCGCTGGTTGCCGGCATCGCCGGACTTGAGTCGCAGCATGTTGCTGGTGCTGGTCTTCTTGCTGAACTGGCGTGGCGTGGGCACTGCGGACTCCGCTTCCTGGCTGGCGCGCACGAGTGTGCGGCGGGACGCGGGGAAAGACAACAGCGGCGCTCGCTGGCGCTGAAAGCACAGCGCCCCCTCGAGAGGGGGCGCCGGTCATGCAACTGGGCTTAGAAGTCGCCGCGCAGGGTGAACATGTAGCTGCGCGGGGTGCCGTAGGTGGTGCCGCGGGTCCAGTAGCCCATGGAGTCGAAGTACTTGCGGTCGAACAGGTTCTCGACGTCGACGCCGACGGTCCAGTGCTCGTCGAGCTTGTAGGCGGCGCGGGCGTCGAAGATCGCACGGCCGCTGTTGTACGCCTCGTTGTAGGCATCGACGTAGGAGTTCTGCGCCGAGACGCCACCGCCGACGCTCAGGCGGTTCCATTCACCCGGGAAGGTGTAGTTGGTGTTCACGCGCACCATGTGTTTCGGGGTCTGTGCCGAGATCGGGCCGCCCTCGGACGAACTGGTGGTGTTGTAGGTATAGCCGGCCGCGACCTGCAGGCCCGGCAGCAGTTCGCCGGTGGCCTCGGCTTCGAAGCCCTTGCTGCGGTTGATGCCATCGCCGTTGGTCCAGCAGCGGCCGGCCGGGTCGGTTGGGCACTTGCCGCGGTTGGCCGTATCCTGCAGGGCTACGTCTTCCTGCTCGATGTAGAACACGGCGAAGGACACGTTCAGGCGTTTGTCGAACAGCTCACCCTTGATACCGGTCTCGTAGTTCGAGCCGACGGATGGATCCAGCACGCTGCCGCTGACGGTGCGGTAGTTGGACTGCGGCAGGAAGATGTCGGCGTAGCTGGCGTACCACGACCACTGGTCGTTCAGGTCGTAGATCGCACCGACGAAGGGCGTGAACTCTTCATCCTGGCGACTGGTAGTTACCTTTGGGCCGTTCCAGGCTTCGTTCTTGTACCAGCTCAGGCGGCCACCGAGGACGAAACTCAGGTCTTCGGTCGCGTGCAGGCGGGCGCTCAGGTAAGTGCCGTAGCGGGTGTCGATGGTGTCGTCCATGGACTTCCAGCCGTTACGCTGCAGCTCGGGGATATTGCTGTGGTCGGGATCAAACACATTGAGCGGGATAGGGCTCGGTAGCGCGATGGTGTTGTCCTTGTCGTTCATCTTGCGCTTGGACCAGTTGGCGCCGAGGGTCAACTGGTGGGTCAGGCCGAAGGCCTCGAAGGTGCCGTCCAGGTGGCCGTCGACGGCATTGGAGGTCACATCGAACTTGTGATAGCTGACGGTGTTGACCGTCGGACCGCCGGGAGCGTTGTACTCCAGGGTTTCCCGCGCGCCCCACTCGATGGCGCTGCGGTTGTAGCCACCCTCGGAATGGGACAGCGCCAGCTTGGCGGTCCAGTTGTCGTTGAAACGGTGGGTGAGGTCGGCAAACACCTCGTCCATGTCGGTCTGCAGCTTGGTCCAGTCCTGGCCCAGGTAGGTCGAGCGCTTCAGGTGCGGGTTGCTGCCATCGGGGTTGTTGGGGATGCCCAGCACGCTGTAGCCGTCGATGCGCGAGGTCTGGCGGCGCAGGCCCAGGGCGACGGTGGTGGCGTCGTTCAGGTCGGCCTCGACGATCCCGTACAGCAGTGGCCGCTTGGACTTGGTGACGTCGGTGAAGTAGCCGCGGTCCTCATAGGAGGCGACCATGCGCCCGCGCAGGGTGCCCTGGGGGTTGAGGCGGCCACTGGCATCCAGGTCCAGGCGATAGTTGTCCCAGGAACCGGCGCGGGTGATCACGGTGAAGCGCGGGTCGGCGGTCGGGCGCTTGCGCACCAGGTTCACCGCGCCGCCCGGGTTACCGGCGCCGACCAGCAGGCCGGAAGCACCGCGCAGCACTTCGACGCGGTCGAAGATCGCCATGTCCGGGGTCATCCAGCCGGTGTAGGCGTAGGCCTGCCCGGGCACGCCGTCGACCATGTAGCTTTCGTCGGTGAGGTCGAAGCCACGGGAGCTGAAGTGGTGGTTGCCGTAGCCGCGGTTGGCGCGGGTGATACCGGTGGTCTGGGCCATCACCTGGTCCAGCGAGACCAGGTTCTTGTCGTCCATCAGCTTGCGGGTGACCACGGTCACCGACTGCGGGGTTTCACGCAGCGATTGCGCGGTCTTGCCGATGGTCACCGCACCGGTGGTGTAGGAGTTGCTGCCCTCGGTGGTGGCGCCGAGCACCTGGCCGTTGATGGTGGTGGCGTCCAGGGTCATGGCCGAACCGGACTCTGCCGCACCGCTGATGATCAGGGTGTTGTCCTGCACGCTGTAGCGAATCCCGCTGTTCCTGAGCAGCTCCCCAGCTGCCTGGGTTGGCGAGAAGCGGCCCTTGACCGGGCTGCTGCGCAGGCCCTGGACGGTTTCCGGGCTGAACAGCACCTGCAGGTTGCCCTGGCGACCCAGCTCTTGCAGGGCGCTGGCCAGCGACTGGGCCGGGATGTCGAAGTCCTGCTCCTGGGCCTGCACCTGG
The DNA here is from genome assembly GCF_016861355.2 of Pseudomonas sp. RtIB026. NCBI lineage: Bacteria > Pseudomonadati > Pseudomonadota > Gammaproteobacteria > Pseudomonadales > Pseudomonadaceae > Pseudomonas > Pseudomonas sp. RtIB026. The sequence goes on from NZ_AP023348.2 coordinate 3,315,396, forward strand.
GCGGCCAGCGGCAGGGACAGGGCGAGGCCGAGGGTTGCCATGGCCGGCGAGGAGCGCAGCATCCGGCGCAGCATCAGCGCTTTGCTCAAAGGGGTCAGGGTGTTGGCTGGTATTGGCATTTTTATGCTCTGGCTCAAGGTACGCAAAGTAAATGAAAATTATTCCGTTGCGAGTAGGACGCATGCGAATGCCAAAACCGGAAAAATAATTATTGCGGTTGGTAGAGGCGTGACCTGCGACTTCCCTGTAGGCAGGGTTGATTCAGCGTGCGGCAATAGGGGAACGAGCGGTGCGGCGGGGAATTTAAGCGGCGCGGGCGGTGACAGGGCCACCGCCCGTGGGGGAGGGGTCAGGCGGGCAGGGCCGGTTCCTGGTTGCGTTCGACCAGGATCTTGCCGCTGTGCATGCGCACCAGCTGGTCGGCCACCGGGAAGTAGCGGTCGTCGTGGGAGATGACGATGATGGTCTTGCCCTGCTGCTTCAGCTCCGGCAGCAGCTCGGTGTAGAACACCCGGCGGAAGGCCGGGTCCTGGTCGGCGGCCCACTCGTCGAACACCAGCACCGGACGCTGGTCGAGCCAGGCGTTGATCAGCGCCAGGCGCTTGCGCTGGCCGGTGGACAGGTCGGTGGTGGTGAAGCTGCCGTCGCGGATCCCGACCTTGTGGGCGATGTCCAGGCGTTCGAGGTACTTGGCGGCCTCCGGCGGCAGCTCGGCGAGGCCCGGCAGCGGTTCGTCGAACAGGTAATAGTCGGCGAAGATGGTGGTGAACAGCTGGCGGTAGTCGTCCAGGCGCTGCGGGGTAACTGTCTCGCCGTTGAGGCGGACCTCGCCCTGTTGCGGGGTGTACAGGCCCAGCAGCAGCTTGATCAGGGTGGTCTTGCCGCAGCCGTTCTCGCCGACGATGAAGACGATGTCGCCCTGGCGGATGGTCAGGTCCACCGGGCCCAGGTGGAACGGCTGGCTGCCTTCGACCTGAGGGTAGTCATAGCGCAGCTGGCGCAGTTCGATGGAGGCGACCTCTGTCACCTGTGGCGCGCGGTCGCTGACCAGCAGGTGCGGTTCGGGCGAGGAGAAACGCTGGGACAGTTCGGCGATCCGGCGCAGGGCGATCTGTGCCCGGCTGATGCTCGGCAGGTTGGTGATCAGCTGTTCCAGCGGCCCCTTCATGTACAGCATCACCAGCACGAAACCACCCAGCACGGTCTTGTCGGTGCTCGGCCACAGGGCCTGGAAGGCGATGGCGATGCCGATCACCGCGAAGAACAGCATCGAGCCGAAGGTCTCGGCGCTGACGAAGATGTTCGCCGCGCGGATGTTGGCCTTGCAGATGCGTTCGGTGGCGCCGTGGATCAACTGGTCGTGCATATGCTGGCGGCGCTGGCGCTGGATGCGCAGCTCCTTGGCGCCGCCGGAAAGGGCCTGGTAGTGCTTCTGCAGCTCGTCCTCGTTGTTGCGCGCGGTAAGGATGTTCTTCATGCCGTGGCGATGGGCGAGGAACTGCGCGCCGGTGCCGACCACCACGGTCAGCACGGTGACCAGCAGGATCTGCCAGGACAGCAGCGCCAGGTAGGACAGGCAGCCGAGGGTGACGGTGAAGGCGATGACCATCGGCGCCACTGACAGGGCGAAGGCGCTGATGGTGCTGACGTCATTGAGCAGCACCGGGATCAGGCGGTGGGCGCGGTAGCGCTCCAGTTGTGCGATCGGCGCCACCAGCACCTTGGCGGCCAGTTCGCGGCGCAGGCGCGCCACCACCTTCTGCCCGACGTAGTTGGTCAGCAGGTTCGAGCCGGTGGAGCAGGCCAGGGTCAGCAGGCACAGGCCACCGAACAGCAGGGCGGTGCGGGTGTCCGGCCCGCCCACGGCGTTCATCGCGCTGTTGATGGTGGCCAGCAGGGCGGTGACGCTCAGGCCGCTGACCACGCCGAGGGCCGCCGAAAGCGCGACCAGCATCCAGAACGGCTTGAGTATCCGCAGGGTTTCCTGGGCGAGGCTGGGGGTCTTGGACGTCATGGAGTCATCTCGTGAGTATTCGTTGGCGCAGGGCGGCGGACCAGGCCCTGATCTTGGTAGACGAGAGGGTTTTGCGCGGATTTAGTGGCGAGGCGGATCCGGCGCCAGGGGCGCCGGAAGTGGGGAGGGCTTAGAGTTCGCGGGCGACGCGGAAGCCGATCCAGTCGCCGCGCAGGGTGGAGCTGCGTTCGTTGCGATTGCCCGAGCGGGAGAAGATCGGCGCCTCGGTGTAGTCGTTGCCGCGGATCACCCGGCGGTCCTCGCATTCGCTGCTGTTGGTCTGCGGGCTGCCATCGGTGGGGGCGGTGGCGTAGCTGTCGACGTAGCAGTCGCGGGTCCACTCGTAGACATTGCCGTGGCCGTCGTAGACACCGAAGGCGTTGGGCGGGAAGCTGCCGACGGGCGAGGTGAAGGAGAAGCCGTCCGTGGGGCCGTAGGTGTTGGCGTGCTTGGAGATCTGGTACTTCTGCTCGTCGTTGTCATCGAGCGGGAAGGGGAACGGCCCGGTGCTGCCGCCGCGCACGGCGTATTCGCGCTGGGATTCGCTGAGCACCTTGTAGACCTTGCCGGTCTTCTTCGACAGCCACGAGGCGTAGGCCTCGGCCTCGTGGAAGTTCAGGCACACGGCGGGTTGGCGGTCACCCTGCTGGTAGCGCGGCACGCCCGCGATGCATTCGCGGCCCGGGCGGGTGTCGCCGTTGGGGACCTTGTAACCGCTGGCCTTGAGGTAGGCTTTCCATTCGCCGTTGGTGATCTGGTATTGGCTGACGGCAAAGGCCTTCTTGAAGGTCACCTGGTGCAGCGGGCCTTCGTCGTCCTGGCGGCCTTTCTCGTCATTCGGGGTACCCATCATGAAGCTGCCAGCGGGCAGCACCACCATTTCCGGGCAGGTCTTGGCGCAGTCGCGGAACACCGTGCCGGGTTTGTGCGCGGGCGCCGCGGCCAGGGCCGGCAGGCTGCAGGCGACCAGCAGGGCGGCCAGGGTGAGGCGGTTCAGGGGTGCGGTCATGGGGAAGCCTTGTTCAGGGTTGCTGGGCAGACAGCGGGAGTTCGTGCTGATGAACGAAATGAACGAGGCGATGTTTAAGGGTGGGTTGTAACAAGTGTTTGGCGGGAGAGGTGTGGCGCCTATCAGATCGAGCGCCGCCCGCGCGGCGCATCGCGGCGCAAGGCCGCTCCTACATCTGTTTCGGGCCAGTTATGCCTGAGAGTGAGGCGGCGCCCGCCTTGGTGCATGCCTTGAGGCAGGTGAAGCGGCAGCGGTGCCCACGCTGGAACCGCGTCGGACCAACAAGGCGGACCAGGTAATGGCACAGGATTGACTGGCCCGAAACAGATGTAGGAGCGGCCTTGCGCCGCGATGCGCCGCGCGGGCGGCGCTCGATCTCGAGAGCGCTGCAAGGCTACAGTCAAGCGCTAGCGCCTCAACTCAACCCAACTCAAGCCAGATCGGCGCATGGTCCGAAGGCTTCTCCATCCCCCGCAGCTCATAGTCGACCCCGGCGGCCTTGACCCGTGGCAGCAAGCCCTGGGAGGCCATGATCAGGTCGATGCGCAGGCCGCGCTTGGGCTCGTCCTCGAAGCCGCGGCTGCGGTAGTCGAACCAGCTGAAGCGGTCGGCCACCTCCGGGTGCAGGTGACGGAAGCTGTCGACCAGGCCCCAGCCCTTGAGCCGCTCCATCCACTCGCGCTCCTCGGGCAGGAAGCTGCACTTGCCGGTCTTCAGCCAGCGCTTGGCGTTGTCCGCGCCGATGCCGATGTCGCAGTCCTGGGGCGAGATGTTCAGGTCACCCATCACCACGACGGGCTGGTCATTCTTGAACTGCCCTTCGAGCAGGGCCTGCAGGTCGCTGTAGAAGCGCTGCTTGGCCGGGAACTTGGTGGGGTGGTCGCGGCTCTCCCCCTGGGGGAAGTAACCGTTCATCACGGTGATCGGCGTGCCGTCGGCATCTGCGAAGGTGCCCCAGATGAAACGACGCTGGGCGTCCTCTTCATCGCTGGCAAAGCCTTTGAACAACGACAGCGGCGCCTGGCGCGAGAGCAGGGCGACCCCGTAGTGGCCCTTCTGGCCGTGGTAGTGCACGTGGTAGCCGAGCGCCTCGACGTCGGCCAACGGGAACTGATCGTCGCTGACCTTGGTTTCCTGCAGGCCGATCACGTCCGGCTGGTGTTTGTCGATCAGCGCCGCCAGCTGGTGCGGACGGGCGCGCAGGCCATTGATGTTGAACGAGACGATCTTCATGGAAAGATGATCCTGGTAAAAGCCACGGATGCTAGCCGACATCGCCGGCCACGGCCAGCATGGCGCCGCGCGGCGGGCACTGCTAACGTGCTGGAGGAGGTGAACCCAGCGCCGGAATCTGGCTCCAAGGCACTGTAAGCCCATTCCAGGAGGACTGCCCGCAATGCCCGACGTCATCGCCGCCCCGGCCCGCACCTGTCTGCTCGACGCCGGCTACGCCCGTGAGGCGCGTTCGCTGCTTTACCATGCCTATCGCCACGAGCCGACCTTCGCCTGGCTGTTCGAGGGCCAGCGCCCCGGCTACGAGCGTCGCCTGCGGGTGATGGTGCGCGAATGGGTGCGCCAGCACTTCTATCTGCAGTTGCCGGCGATCGGCCTGCTGCTGGAGGACCGCCTGGTCGGCCTGGCGCTGATCGTGCCGCCGCAGCGGCGCCTGGGCGTGGCCGACAGCTGGGCCTGGCGCCTGCGCATGATCCTCGGCACCGGCCTGCGCTGTACCCGGCGCTACCTGGACTACCAGGCCGCGCTGGCCGGCTGCCTGCCGGGCGACAATGTCCACGTCCTGCCGCTGCTGGGCGTGCACCCGCAGTTCCAGGGCCAGCACTATGGGGAGCAACTGCTGCAGGCCGTGCACGACTGGTGCGCGGAGGACGCCAACACCGAGGGCGTGGTGCTGGATACCGGCAATGCGCACTACCTGGCGTTCTACCAACGCCAGGGTTATGAAGAAATCGGCGAGATCGCGGTGGGACCGATCAGGGAGCGGGTGTTCTTCCACCCCAATCCCCGTTCATCCAGGGTGGCGAACCTGTGACAGGCGTTTGCCGACAGCCCTCTTGACCCCTTTGCTCTGGTAGCATGCCGCGCATGACGTATTCAGGAAGACTTGGCTGGGGCCTGCTGTTGCTGGCCGCCAGCTCCATGGCATGGGCGCAGAGCGAATTGCTGGTGCGGGTCAAACCCGCCAACAAGGCGCTCAAGTCCAATATCGAAGGGTATATCGGCAGCCTGGGCGATCGCGACGAAGAAGCCCTGCTGCGCTTCAGCCGGGGCGCTGAGGAGCAGACGCGCAAGGCGGCCCAGGCCCTGGGCTACTACCAGGCGCGGGTCGAGACCGAGGTCAAGGCACCGGGGGACAACGACAAACCCGCGCAGCTGATCATCCGGGTCGAGCCCGGCGAGCCGGTGCGCCTGCGCAACGTGACCGTGCGCATCGATGGGCCGGCCAGCGAGCTCAAGGCCTTCCGCATCCCCGACAGCAAGGCGCTGCGCCCGGGCGAGCAACTCAACCACGGCACCTACGAGGATGCCAAGCGGCTGATCCAGAACCAGGCGTCGCGCTACGGCTTCTTCGCCGGCCGTTTCGAGCGCCAGCGCCTGGCGGTGGACCCGCAGGCCGGCGTGGCCGACATCGAGCTGGTCTACCAGAGCGGACCACGCTACCGCCTGGGCGCGGTGACCTTCGGCGGCGACGCGCCGCTGGACAACGACCTGCTGCAGCGCATGGTGTCGTTCAAGCCCGGCACCCCCTACGACTCTGAACTGATCGCCGAACTCAACAACGACCTGCAATCGAGCGGCTACTTCGACAGCGTGCGGGTGGACGCCGCACCCACCGCCGCGGTGGGCGAGGACATCCCGGTGGATGTGCGCCTCGATACCCGCAAGCCGCGCACCCTGGGCCTGGGCCTGGGCTTTTCCACCGACGTCGGGCCGCGCGGCAAGGCCAACTGGACCCGCCACTGGGTCAACCCGCAAGGGCACAGCTATGGTTGGGAAACCGAGCTGTCGGCGCCCCGGCAGAACGTCGGGCTGTGGTACGACATCCCGCTGGACCCGCCGCTCACCGACAAGCTGCGCTTCGCTGGCGGCTACCAGAACGAGGAGATCTCCGGCACCGACACCCTGAGCAAGCTGCTCACCGTTGGCCCCGAGTGGCACAGCAAGCTGCCCAGCGGCTGGCAACGGGTGATCTCGCTCAAGTACCAGCGCGAGGAATATCGGCTGGGTGACGACTCGGGGCTGAGCAACCTGCTGATGCCGGGCGTCAGCTTTTCGTACCTGCGCAGCGACAACCGCATCGACCCGCATAACGGCTACCGCCTGCAGTTCGACCTGCAGGCGGCCAAGGAAGGCCTGGGCTCGGACACCAACCTGATCCACGGCAACGTGCTGCTCAAGGGCCTGACCACCCTGGGCCAGAACCATCGCTTCCTCGGTCGCGTGCAGTTCGGCGGCAGCGCCACCAACGGCTACCAGCAGAACATCCCGCCGTCGCTGCGCTTCTTCGCCGGTGGCGACCAGAGCGTGCGCGGCTACGACTACCAGTCGCTGTCGCCAAAGAACAACCAGGGCGACCGCATCGGCGGCCGCTACCTGGTGGCCGGCAGCGCCGAGTACCAGTACTCGATCGCGGAAAAATGGCGCCTGGCGACCTTCGTCGACCAGGGCAACTCGTTCAATTCGCTGGAGCTCCCCAGCCTCAAGACCGGTGTCGGCATCGGTGTGCGCTGGGTGTCGCCGGTCGGGCCGCTGCGCCTTGACCTGGCCCGCGCGCTGGATGATGACGGTGGTTTTCGCTTGCACTTCTCCATGGGGCCCGAGCTGTGATGCGTGTGTTCAAACCGATCCTGCTGGTGCTGGCGGGCCTGCTGGTGCTGATCGTCCTGGCGCTGGGGCTGGTGCTCGGCACCCAGGCGGGCAGCCGCTGGGCGCTGGCGCGGGTGCCGGGGCTCGAGGTCAGCGATTTTACCGGGCGCCTTGGCGGCAGCTGGCAGGCCAGCCTGCTGCGCTGGTCCGCCGGCGACGATCGGGTCGAGCTGCTGACGCCACAATTGGCCTGGTCGCCGGCCTGTCTGCTGCGTGCCACCCTGTGCGTCGAGCGCCTGCAGGCCGAGCGCATCGACATGGCCTTCGCGCCGGGAGAGGACAACCCCAACAGCGGCCCGCTGCAATTGCCGGCACTGAACCTGCCGCTGGCCATCGAACTGGGCGAGGTCAAGGTGGGCCAGTTGCGCCTGGATGGCAGCGAACTGCTGGGCGACCTGAGCCTGGCCGCGCACTGGACCGCCAGCGGGCTGCGGGTGGACAGCCTGCGACTGCGCCGAGACGATCTGCACCTGGATGTCCAAGGCGACCTGACGCCCCAGGGTGACTGGCCGCTGCAGCTGCAGGGCACGCTGCAACTGCCGACAGTGGATGGCAAGCCGTGGCAGTTGGCATTGAACGCCAAGGGCGAGCTGCAGCAGACCCTCGTCATCGAGGCCACCAGCAGCGGTTACCTGGATGCCCGGTTGAACGGTGAATTGCAGGCCCTGGCCGAGCACCTGCCGGCCCGCCTGAGCATCCGCTCGGAGGCCTTCAAGCCCGCCGGCGAGTTGCCCGACACCCTGCAGTTGAACCAGCTCAAGCTCGATGCCCAGGGCGACCTGCTCAACGGTTACCAACTCTCAGGTTCGGCCACCTTGCCCGCCGAGCAAGGGCCGGTGGGCCTGGTGCTGGCCGGCAAGGTGGACGCCAAGGGCGCCCGGGTCGATGCGCTGGACCTCAACGCCAGCGACACGCAGCGGCTCAAGCTGCAGGCCAGCGCCGACTGGCAGCAGGGCCTGAGCGCCGACGCCAGCCTCGACTGGCTGGACTTCCCCTGGTTGCGCCTGTATCCGCTGGAGCAGGCGCCCCAGGTCACCCTCAAGCGCTTCAACGCCCAGGTGCAGTACCGCGACGGCAACTACAAGGGCGCGTTCAACGGCGACCTGGACGGCCCGGCGGGCGCTTTCAGCCTGGCCAGCCCGTTCGAGGGCGACCTGGGCCAGGTACGCCTGCCACAGCTGCTGCTCAGCGCGGGGCAGGGCAAGGCCGCGGGCAGTGTCGCCTTGCGTTTTGCCGACACCCTGGCCTGGGATGTCGACCTGCAATTGTCGGCGCTGGACCCGGCCTATTGGCTGGCGGAGCTGCCGGGCACCCTGGCCGGGCCGCTGCGCAGCCAGGGCGAGCTCAAGCACGAGCAGTTGGCGCTCAAGGCGCAGCTGGACCTCAAGGGTCGCCTGCGCGGCCAGTCGGCGCTGGTCAAGGTCGACGCCGAGGGCGCTGGCGAGCGCTGGACCCTGGGCAGCCTGGCGGTGCAACTGGGTGACAACCGCATCAGCGGCAGCGCCAGCCTGCAGCAGCGCCTGGCCGGGCGTATCGACCTCGACCTGCCGCGCCTGGGCCAGCTCTGGCCGCAACTGCAAGGGCAGGCCAAGGGCCGCCTGGACCTGGCCGGTACCCTGGCCGCGCCCCAGGGCACCCTGGCCCTGCAGGGCCAGCAACTGGGCCAGGCCGACAACCGCGTGCAGCGCCTGGACCTCGACGCGCGACTGGACAGCGCCCAGCGCGGCCAGCTGACGCTCAAGGCCGGCGGGATCCGCCTGGGGGACACCGCCCTGGGCAGCCTCGATGTGCAAGGCAAGGGCGATATCCGCCAGCAGGCCGCGACGCTGGCCCTCGACGGCCCGCAACTCAAGCTCGACCTGGCGCTGGATGGCGCCTTGAGCAAGGGCGACTGGCGTGGCCGCCTGGCCAACGGGCGCATCCAGGCCGGCGGCCAGGATTGGCAGTTGCAGGCACCGGCGCGCCTGCAACGCCTGGCCAGCGGCCAGCTCGACTTCGGTGCCCACTGCTGGCGCTCCGGCCAGGCCAGCCTGTGCGGCGAGGACCAGCGCCTGGCGCCGGAGCCGCGCCTGCGCTACCACCTCAAGCAGTTCCCGCTGGACAGCCTGGCGCAGTGGCTGCCCAAGGACTTCGCCTGGCACGGCCTGCTCAACGCCGACATCAACCTCGACATCCCGTCCAGTGGCCCCAAGGGCAGCATTCGCATCGATGCCGGCGGCGGTACCCTGCGGGTGCGCGACAAGGACCGCTGGATCGACTTCCCCTACCAGGTGTTGCGCCTGGACAGCACCCTGGCGCCACGCCGGGTCGACACCCGCGTGGATTTCCGTGGCGAGCGCCTGGGCGAGCTGAACCTGAATGCCCGCATCGACCCGCTGGGCCGCAACAAGCCGCTTTCCGGCGACTTCCGCCTGGCCGGGCTCGATCTGTCGGTCATCCGCCCGTTCCTGCCGATGGTCGAGCGCCTGGCCGGCCAGCTCAATGGCAGCGGGCGCCTGTCGGGCAGCCTGCTGGCGCCCCAGGTCAATGGCAACCTGGCCTTGAGCGGCGGCGAAGTCAGCGGCGCGGAACTGCCGGTCAGCCTCGAGGACCTGTCGCTGCAGGCACTGATCGCCGGCGAGCAGGTGCAGTTGAACGGCAACTGGCGCAGCGGCGCCGCCGGCCGTGGGCAACTGGCCGGTCACCTGACCTGGGGGCAGGCGCTGGGCATGGACCTGCGCCTGCAGGGCCAGCAACTGCCGGTCAGCATCGAACCGTACGCGGCGCTGGAAGTGGCGCCCGACCTGACCATCCGCCTGCTGGACGACCGCCTGGCGGTGACCGGCAAGGTGCTGGTGCCCAAGGGCAAGATCACCGTGCGCGAGTTGCCGCCGTCGACGGTCAAGGTCTCCGACGACACGGTGATCGTCGGCCACCAGACCGAGCAGGGCAAGCCGCCGATGGCGGTGGCCATGGACATCGATGTCGAGGTCGGCAGCGAGAAACTGTCGTTCAAGGGCTTCGGCCTTACCGCCAACCTGCTGGGGCATGTGCATATCGGCGACAACCTCGATACCCGCGGCGAACTGAGCCTGGCCGACGGGCGCTATCGGCAGTATGGGCAGAACCTGACCATCCGCCGCGCGCGCCTGTTGTTCGCCGGGCCCATCGACCAGCCGTACCTGGATATCGAGGCCATCCGCAAGGTCGATGACGTGATTGCCGGCATCCGCCTGAGCGGCAGCGCCGAACAGCCGACCACCAAGGTGTTCTCGGAGCCGGCGATGAGCCAGGAGCAGGCATTGTCCTACCTGGTGCTGGGCCGGCCGCTGAACAGCTCCGGCGAGGACAACAACATGCTTGCCGAGGCGGCGCTGGGCCTGGGCCTGATGGGCAGCGCCGGCCTGACCGGCGGCCTGGCCTCGAACCTGGGCATCGACGACTTCCAGCTCGACACCCAGGGCACGGGCAACAAGACCAGCGTGGTGGCCAGCGGCAATCTCACCGAGCGGCTTAGCCTGCGCTATGGCGTCGGTGTGTTCGAGCCGGCCAACACCATCGCCTTGCGCTACAAGCTCAGTAAGAAAGTCTACCTCGAGGCCGCCAGCGGCCTGGCCAGCTCGCTGGATATCTTCTACAAGCGCGATTTCTGAGTCTGGCGCCTCCTGCGTGCCGCCGGCCATTTCAGCAAAGGCCATCTGATCTGTGCTGAAATGGCCCTACGTTTACCCCCCCCAACAAACCTTGGCCATGAGTCAGATGAGCTTTTCCGAGCGGGAGTGCAAGCGCCAGTACGGCCAAGGCTTGGCCAGGAGCGCGGCGCAGCTGACCATGCTGTTCGCGCCGTCGAATCTGTAGAAGCGGTGCCGACCATACTCGGACACAGCTGCGCAGGGGGCGCGCAGCGAGAGAGCGACGGAGTTGAGTTCTTCTCTCGACTTTCATTGGAACCTGAGGCGCTGACCCCGGTGAGTCAAGACACCATTTATTGCAGAGCGCTGAGTGACATGTTCGGAGCGTTCCTGAATAGATGGAGCCTGTGAGGCTTATATATATTTTATTGTGTTGGTGGGGCGAGCTAGAAGTTTACCGGGTGCGGTGTAGAAAAAGAGAGGGATGTGTTTGCGGCTGTAAAGGCTGTGTGTCTTCTTGTTGATTATATCTTTGGGTGTTGCTCTTAATGATTGGTGAGTTTTGCTTGACAGGGTAAAGCTGCACAGCTAAACCGATAGGGGCGCCTTGGAGGTCTAGGCGTCAACTAAAATGTTTTGTTATAGGAGAGTGAGATGAACGATAAAATTAGCAATAAGCTGGTAAGTGAATTCTCTCAGAAGGCGGGCGTCAGTGAAGCGGATGTCGCTAAAGTATTTAAAGCGCTTGGCTTGGAGGCAGTGTTAAGCAACGTCGAAGACGCTGCAGGCGTTGAGAAAATTGGAGCGCTGAGCGCCGGGGATCTAAAGCTAGGGGTGCGGCTCGGTAGGTCTTCAGTGTCAGTGTGACTTTTAGTGGTGAGCGTGTTTTCTGTTTACGCTGAGAACTAATGGGGGCGCTGTGAGTACAGGTCAGTTATTACAGCAGTGCCTTAGATTGTTTCCGAGGGTTAAGGTTGATGTTGCGATTGAGTCCTGGCTGTTTGCTGTAGGTTTACTAGAGCATCATTATGCGCAGCTGCACCGGAGTAAAAGGTGTTGGTCATGGCGCTATATTGACGAATTACTAGCCGATCGCAACGCATTTTTTTTTAACAACATGCCACCGCATGGGGCTGAGACGGCTCCGGTTACCACCAAGGACGACCTAAGACTGCGTCTTGAACAATGGATTAATAGAGCGGTTATATCTGAGCCACTTTGGGTTAAGATGACCTCTGGGACAACGGGGCCTCCCACATCTGTCGTGCAGACGGCTGATTTTCAGTTTGATAATTTGTTTTTAAGGCCGCTGCGTGCACTTGAGGCTATAGGTTTGAGTGCAGAGCCAGAGTGCGTGATATTAGCGCTGACCGATAATCCAGACTGCGAAGACGTAATGTGGCCGAATCCCTGGGGAGGCGCTGTTATCCAGATTTGCATAAATGAGCTTGTTCAAGCCGATATTGAAAAATTGTGGGGAATCATCGACATAGTTCGACCAAAGCTTATAACGACTAAGCCAAGCCTGTTAAGTGCTTTGGCAGCTTTGGACGGTTTCGGTTTCAGTGGTCTCCCTGGCGCGGCAGTCTTGGTGAGTGGGGCAAATTTTACGTCTGCACAGAGACTGCACTACCGAGCTCTGCTTGGCGTTCCTATCGTTGAAGCCTATGGTTTGACAGAGGTCGGGCTCATGGCGGTTAGTTGCAGTTGTGGGTGCGGTTTGAAGGTGGATCAAGATGTACTAGTTGAGGTTCTTGATTCCGACGGTGTTCCGGTGGCGCCTGGTGAGATTGGCCAACTTGTTATCACGTCGTTGCGGAATAGGGCGCTACCACTGATTCGTTATGCTACGGGTGATTTGGCGCGCCTTGGGCTCAATAATGCGCAGTGCGATTCAGGTGATGCTGTTCATATCCTGGAGCTGGCAGGTCGTGAATTAAGGCCTTTTCGTAGTGTAGAGGGTAGGCCAATTTCTGCAGCAAGATTTCATGCGCTGTTTACGGCATTTCCTATTCTTGAATTTCAATTGACCCAGAAAAGCATTGACTGCTGGCAGTTGGATGTTGAAGTGGCGGACGGGGCAGTAATTGATGCGCAGGCTATGCGGTTGTGGGTAGAGCAGCGCGTTGGAACACCTCTTAATATTTTGGTCAGATTTTGCATCGTCGATACCAAAAAAGGTAAATTTCAACGCTATCAGTGTCTTGTGACTCAGTAGCGTATCAGTTTAAGCAGCCTGGCACAGGCCGGGTACGGCTGTGGATGTGTAGTCTATATTGATGATGGGCAGCCTTTGAATTTGTTGTCGAGGGGGCTGAGCATGCGCCATCTGACAAGTGGTTTTTGTTGAGTTCTTGTGATGAGTGGAGTGACCTTATGTCAGTGGATTTTGGCAAGACGGCCTTTGACTACCGCAAGCACCGCTCAGGTTTTCCTTCAGAGTTTTTCTGGAGTTTAAATCGCTGCGGCGTAGGGCTCAGGGGGCAAAGGATTCTCGACCTTGGTACAGGTACTGGCACACTGGCTCGAGGATTTGCTCTGCAAGGTGCGAGTGTCTGCGCGATAGACATCGCATTACCATTGATAGAACAAGCCAAGCATATTGACCGCGAAAATGGAGTGTTCATTGATTACATGCAAGTGCCGGCCGAGCAACTGCCTTATGAATCGGGGTCGTTTGATGTCGTCACCGCAGGCCAGTGCTGGCACTGGTTTGATCGTGCGCGTGCTGCAGCTGAGGCATTTCGCGTTTTACACGAGGGCGGCATGCTTGTCATCTCCCACTTTGACTGGCTTCCGATCAAGAATACGGTCGTTGCGGAAACCGAAAAACTGATACTCCAGTACAATCCGCGTTGGGCGATGGCTGGGACTACAGGGATGTACCCTCAATGGTGTGAAGATCTTACCTTGGCGGGTTTTGAAGAAATTAGAACCCAAAGTTTTGACACCAAGGTTGAATACACCCACGAGCGATGGCGCGGTCGAATTCGGGCGAGTGCAGGCGTTGCGGCGAGCCTGCCCGCCGAAGAGGTAAGCGACTTTGACGATGCCCTCGCAAAGATGCTGAAAATGCGCTTTTCAGAGCAGCCTATGCAACTGCTGCACCGCGTGTGGACGTTAATTTGCCATAAACCGTACTGAGGCCAATGACAATGCATGGCAGGGAATGCTACCCGCACATCATTGATACAACATTGCGGGAAGGTATGCAGGCGCCGGGAGTTCGCTTCGGTCCAGATGAAAGCGCAGAAATTGCCCGGTCATTAGTAAGACTTGGGGTGGACATGGTGGAGTGTGGACACCCACGGGTCGGCGAGGAGGAGGCAAGGAGAGTCGTCGCCGTTGTCGCAGCATGTGGGACCGTGCCGGTACTTGCCCACGCCCGAGCAAAGCTTGATGACATCGTGTGCGTTAAAGCGACCGGTGCGAAATGGGTTGGAATTTTTTTTGGCATCAATGAAATTTCGCGTGCTAGCCGATTCAAGTCGACTAATACTTTGATTGGCACGATCAAAGAGAGCATCGCCTTTGCTAAACAGCTTGGTTTGCGCGTTCGTTTCACCGTAGAGGATGCAAGTCGAACAAATGTGGATGATCTGGTCGACGCATACCAATTGGCACTTGAGGCAGGTGCTGACCGGATTTGCTTTGCTGATACTGTGGGACTGCTTTGTCCGTGGGAAGTAGAGGACGTGGTTGGCCAACTGTGCAGGCGATTGGCTTACCCTGAATTAGAGGTCCACTTCCACGATGATCGTGGTATGGCAACCGCTAATGCGCTGAGTGCCATTCGCGCGGGCGCTCGCTGGGTATCAAGTTCAATTAATGGTATAGGAGAACGTTGTGGCATCACCGATACCCTGTCTCTGATGGCGAACCTCCATGCGCTGGAGTGGAGGGCAATGCCGAGTGGCACCCTAATGCAGCATACGAGCCTGCTTGTACAGGCACATTCGCGTCTTATGGTCGATAGATGGCGGCCCGTTGTTGGTCGTAATGCGTTCACGCATGTTGCCAAGCTGCACCGCGATGCTGTCCAGCACGATGAGCGTGCCTATTCATGGATCAACCCTGCGTTGCTCGGGCGTGAGAGCTCCATTGAGCCGAGTATCCTTCCTGTATCACTGAATGAGCTACTCAACGCGCCGAAGGTTGTCTCGTCAACTGAACTCAGACACCATCGACATGGGCCGGGGGAGCGTTACCTTCTGCTCGACGAGCGTGTCGTTAGCGATGCGCGCCAATATTGTATCGTCCGGAAAATCCCGGAGCTGATGGAATATGGACCTGGGCATGTTGATCGACACCGCCATTGTGTTGACAGCATTTTTCTTTTCATCGGGGGCGGTGAAAACCTCAGCGGCCTTTCAGTCGAGGTGTCATTGGGGGAAGAAATTTTTACAGTCAACAGTCCGACCAGTGTCTTTATCCCGTCAGGTGTGATGCACAGCTATCGCGTCATTGGGGGGGCAGGTTTTTTTATCAACCATGTGCTGTCGGGGGACTACAATTCGAGTTTGCTCTATACAGCGGATGTGCCATCCAGCGTTGCTGATTCTGCAGTGACGCTGCCTTTTAGGGCATTCACTTAGTCGCTGTTAACGCTAATGTTGAATGTTGCTGACGGCCAGTTATGTTGGAGGGGTTGCGATGGAGGATCAACAGTGGAGTGCCAAGGCTCGGGCTTGGGATGCAGTAGGGTCAATGTTTTGGGAGCTTGGTCGAAAGTCTGCCAGGCCGAGTCAAAGCGAAGTTGAGATGTTCTTGACGCCGATATTGCCCGCTGGCCCCCAGGCACGTATTGCGGTCATCGGCGCGAGCACAAGAGATTTGGTGTTGGGTGCGGCGAAAATAGGTAAGGTTTCTGTCTTTGATTTCTCCTCGCGTATGTGTTCTGATCTGGCGGCGGAACTCGAAGTGCAAGGCGTGTCCGCAGTAAGTGTTTTTCGACTTGATATCACGAAGTCGATTCCGTCTGAGCAGAGAGGCCAATTTGACCTGGTTGTGTCGGACCGCTTGATCAATCGTCTTACTGAAGATGAGTGCCTTCTGGCTCTGCATGGTATGTCAGAATTACTTGCGCCAGGTGGGGAGATCAGAACTTCTGTTAAACTCGGCTTGTATCCAATGGATGAGAAGATGCTGGTGATGGCAGGGCGCGCCGGTATCGCATCAAATTTTTTCGACTCGGTTACAAATACTATTGATTATGCCAAGGCAGGGGAGCTGCTGGAAAGTTGCATCGTTGCTCATGGTGATATTCCCCGTGACAGTCTGTTGCAGTGGTATCGTGGGCGTGGCAAAGAAAAGCGCTACAGCGCTGATGATGTAGTTCGGATATCGGAAGCTGCAGTCGTTCCTTCGCGATTAATTGAATGGGTTGAACTGCCTGATGCCCCTTCGACTCGTCTGTATATCCTGCGCTGAGGTCTGTGATGTGTGGAATAGCGGGCACTTCAATCGCCGGGTCTGTGGGTGAGGAGCGGGTTACACGATTGCTGGACGCGATGCAATCGCGGGGGCCCGATGGCGTTGGGCTATTCTCCGGCAGATTTGGGTCAATCGGTATGTGCCGCCTGCGAATTCGGGGGGGGGCTGTGGACAGTCTCCCCTTTGTGCTTTCAGGAGGGGAAGAGCTTTGTGCGTACAATGGAGAAATTTATTCCGCCAGGAGCCGTTGTATTCACGACGCTCCTCCGGTAAACGGACCTGCCGAAGCGCAGGCATTGAAAGTCTGGTCGTCCGGTGGTGTGGACGGTATGTTTGCGGCTGCATTCGCAACGCGGGGGAGTCCGAAGATTACCCTGTGCAGGGATGGCTATGGAATCAAACCACTCTTCTATCATGTGCAGTCCAATGGGGTCACATTTGCATCTGAACTGGCGGCGCTTGTTGCTGAGACATCCGCACGTGCCAATACAAGTATCACGTCACTGGCACAGTACCTTCTTTTTGGTCGGATGCTTGATAGGCAAACTCTTTACAATGATGTGTACGAGGTAAGACCTGGTGATCAGCTTGAAGTTCAGGGAAGTACGATATCCCGTTTAAATGCGTTAT
Organism: Pseudomonas sp. RtIB026; assembly: GCF_016861355.2. NCBI lineage: Bacteria > Pseudomonadati > Pseudomonadota > Gammaproteobacteria > Pseudomonadales > Pseudomonadaceae > Pseudomonas > Pseudomonas sp. RtIB026. Next base: position 3,331,975 of record NZ_AP023348.2, read on the forward strand.
CTCCTGAAGATAAATTGGATTTCCATGTTGCAAGTCAGTTGGGGCTGGCAGACTGCATTCGTGATGCCGTTGTTAAATGTCTGATCAGCGATCATCCCATTGGTATCGCAGTCAGTGGTGGGATCGATTCGACGATAATTGCTAACATTGTAGCCGATGAAGGTATCAGGGATGTTCAAACCTTCAGTGTCATAACTTGCGGGGCAAGGGACGGAATAAGATCGCTTGGTGAGTTGGCGCTTGGTGCTGCAGTGCATCCCTCCTGGAGGCATACGGTGGTTGAGTTTGGGCCGTACGATCTTAGGGACAAACTCCCTGAGGTTGTACGTCGCTATGGTCAGCCTTTTCGCATGAGCAGTATGTTGTTGTACGATTCGCTGAGTGCGGCTGTAAGTGCTGCGGAGTGTCGTGTATTACTAACGGGGGAGGGGGCTGATGAGTTATTTCTGGGCTACGATAGCTATGCGCAGTTATTTGGCCGGTCGCGCTCTTTATCCTCGAATGCAGTACTCAGACGTTTTTATATGGACACCCGGCATGCTCGGATGATCAGAGGGCTTTTGCCTGAGTCGGCGTGGCAAGAGATCGAGCAACAATTTATGTCGTGGGCTAGTCGCTTTGATGGCAAGCAGTCTGTCGATGCTTTGCGCAGTGCCGAGCGTGAACTCAGCCTTGAGCCACTCCTTCTTCGCAGTGATGTGATGATGATGTCACGGTCAGTAGAGGCCAGGATGCCGTTTCTGCATGGTAGCGTGGCCAGCTATGCCGCCCAGCTTCATCAGCAAGACCTCATCAAGGAGCAGGTAACTAAGTATGCACTTCGTAGTGCGTTCAGTCCGTATACCAACGGGCTGGTGAAAACACCCTTCCGTGCGTCGCTGACGACCTGGTTCTCAGGAGCGCTTCGAGTATGGATCTCTAATAAAGCTTCGAAAGTACAACGCTGCTTTACAGACCTTGGCTTTAGGTCTCAGCCGTTGCGCGCGTTGTTTACGCAGGCGATAGATGGAAATGAAGCCGCAGCATCAGTGGCATTTTCTTGTATTGTGCTTTATGAGTGGTTGGAGACTAAAGGGTGAGAACGGTATTTATTGAAGATATCGATAAAGTCAGAGAACTGCTTGATCAGGCAAAAGAGGTCGAGTGGCTAGGTGGTGACCTGAAGCGGGGTGCTGCTGCGCAGGTAGTCGAACTAACTGAGTCTCAGCGTGCAGATTTGCGCTTGATTGCCACTGTGCTGTCCAACGAGCAGGTGATGAATCTGACCAGGCAGGGGCTTCTAGAGTTGATGCCGAGCTTTTCTGAGAAGTTGCTAAGGGCGTGGCTGCAAGAGATTGAGTATGGACATGGTTGGCTTCTGTTGCGTGGGTTTCCGCTCGATTTAGACAACCTCGCTGCGATCAAGCGTGCATATGCGGCTTTGGGCCGTTGTTTAGGAATGCCCGTTTCGCAAACCTATGCAAGGAATGCAGTTGCCGAAGTTGAGGATCTAGGGAAGAGCGCGGCAGATCCTACGTCGCGAGGCCATCAGACAAGTTCGGCCCTACCGTTTCATTGTGATCGCTGCGACATAGTGGCATTGTTATGCGTCAATAATGCCTTCTCAGGGGGACGATCTCAGATCCTCAGTGCGCCTGCGGTGTTGCGTTGTCTGATTGATCGCTACCCCGATACCGCCATTCGGTTGCTTCAGCCCCTGCCGCATGACCGAAGAGGTGAGCACTATCCACACGAGGCACCTTGGATCCCTCTTGAGATTTTTGCGTTTGTGGAAGGGCGCTTTGTATCACGATATATACGGCGCTTTAACGAAAGTGCAGGTCGCTTCGGCGGGGGAAGTCAGTTGTCAGAGCAGAATGTATCAGACCTCAATAGAGTTGATCAGATACTGGCCGAACACAATAGGGCGTATGAGATGGATCTTCAGCCGGGTGACCTGCAGCTGTTGAACAACTTTACGGTGTGGCATGCAAGGACGCGGTACTTGGACGACCTGTTGAGTCAGCGGCATCGATTACTCTTGCGGCTGTGGCTTGCAAGTCCTTTGGGACGAGCACTGCCATCGCGCTATCAACCGTTGTACGGGGTCACTGCATCGGGAGTGCTCAGAGGTGGCGTCCCGCCTGCCACGCAAGGAATAATTTAACAGACGCTCGATTTAGAGGCACAATTATGCGTTCCGACGGGCAGGTAAAAAAAGCGCTCGATAGAGATGGTGTGGTTCGGCTGGGGCCGGTCATGACCCGTTCTCAGGTTGATACCGTTCTGCGTTGGCTGGAAACGAGGGATCTCGAAGACGAGGTATGCTTGCAATCCATGCAGCCTGAATTCGATCTGTCAGCCTGTGGGCAACGAAGGCTGAGAAAAATAAGACGGCTGTTTTGGAGCGACCCTGGCTTCTGGTCGCAAGTGCTTGTGCACTCTGAAATTGGTCGTATCGTACGAGACGTCGTGGGGCCGCATGCTGCATTAATATTTCATGCCGCCTTCATGAAGCCAGGGCGAATAGGTAGTCGAACCGCATTTCATCAAGATCAGGCGCTCTGGGAATCAAACTACCCAGATGCATTAACGATCTGGACTGCCCTTACTCCTTGCCATTCACTGAATGGCTGTCTAATGGGGTATGTTGGGTCTCATTTGGGTGTGCCTATCCAACATCAGTTTGTGAAAGGTTATGAGTGGCATTCATCTATTCCTGACGCTCATTTTGTCGGGCAGAAACCGTCCCTCTATGAAATGGAGCCTGGGGAAGCTCTGGCATGGCACCCGCTATTTGTACACGGTAGTGAGGAAAACCGATCTAACGTCGACCGGAAAGCCATCGTTGCAGTTTTTACGAATGCATCGCACGCAGGCTTTCAAGCAAAGGACTCGTTTCTATTGGCCGAGATGGAGCGGATTGCGTCTGTGCCTGTAGATCGGATAGTAACATAGCGCTGAAGTACAAGGCTTTGTACGGAAGTGCTTGTGCGACGACTGTGCTGGGTTGGGCGCAGTCTGGCGCGCCAGCCCGATCAGCATGCTTATTTGAAACTTATGGCGTTGAGCGTACCTCGGTTGTTCTCCGCTTGTTTTTTACTTGCCTGATCACCGCTAGACGAGTCCTCGTACCAATCTCAACAGCCACCGACTACTATTGTCCTCCGTACAGGTCAATGCGAAGAGCGTTAATGTCGTGCTCCGGACCATCTCAGCGAGGTAGCAAAAGTTTATACATTATGCCTGGCGACGAATATTGCCGATCTGCCGCAGGCTCAAACCATACTTGTTGGCCAGTAGGCTGCGCGACAGCCCGCTGGCGCTTTCCTTCTGGATCTGCTGGTTGCGCAGCTGGCGCTGGAAGTGATCGGGCTTGGGAATTTCCAGGGCCAGGCCGGCATAGCGCTCGATCAGCGCGTCGAGCGCCGCCGATGGCAGCACATCGGCGAGCTTGCTGCGGTCGCGGTGCTTGGGAATGTACTTGGGGCGCCCGCCGAAAGCGCAGGTCAGGCGATAGGCGCTGTCCAGGCCGATGCACTCGATCAGCGCCTGCAGCGATTGAGGCAGTTGGGTGATGTCGATACTGCTCAGGTCTGGCTTTTCCACGAAATGGTTCCTTCCGTCATGTAGGTTTGGCAGACGCCGAGGCCCGAATGGCTGCGGCGTGGTCGGCCACGGGTGGCGGTCCGAGTGGCGTGGTCCGATTTTCGAACAGCAGTGGAAAGGGTCGCTAGGCGCGAAGCGGACCGGAGCTTGTAGCCGCAACTGCCTGTTGTTTGCGGGTAACCTGATAGCGCGAAGTAGGAAACGCCCTCACCCTTTAGCTACAGGCCCCAAACCGTCTAGTGAAGGGGTTCCATGATGGCGGTTTGGGTGTGTGACCCAGGCGTGCGCGCGCAGACACGCCCGGGTGTCCTGGGGTGAGGAGGTATGTGCAGGGAAGGGGGGCGGGCAGGAACTTCAGCGGGGGAAAAGCGGGCGAGGTATCATGGCGTCGGCTCCGCTGGAGCCTCATGTCCCCGATGTCGCAAGGAATTTCCGATGACCCACGTGCAGCGCCTCAAATACTCGATCCTGATCATCCTGGTGGTCCTGGGGATCATGCTCGGCCTAAGCTACCTGCAGAAGCAGGGCACTATCAGCGAGCAGACGTTCCAGTACATCGCCATCGCCATCGCGGTGGTCGTGGTGGTGATCAACGGGATCCTGCGGCGCAAGGTCAAGCCCTGAGACGGGCGGGCCGGCATATCCCTGCCGGCCAGGCGCTCAACGCGAGACGGGTTGCTCGAGCACGGCCCAGGCCTGGGGGTTGAGGCTGTAGCATTTGTCGCTGCCCAGGCTGATCACGCCTTCGCTGCACAGGCGTTTGAGCACCTCGCGCACACTCAGGAACGACAAGGGAATATCCAGTTGCTCGAGTTGTGCATGCACGCCGCGCACGCCAATGCTGCGGCCATTGCGCCCGGCGGTGTGCAGCGCGTCGATGACCTTCAGGCGGATCAGGCTGGTGCGCAGGCCATAGGCGCGCAGCAGCTCGCGGATCTGTTCGTTGCCCACGCGTTCCTCCTGGGGGGCGGCGGCCTGGCCTGGGGCGGGCGGCGCCGATAGCGATTGTTGCGGGTTGTACATGTGAATGCTCCTTTTCGTGGACTGTCCCGAAATCATGGGTGCCTCACATCTAAAGACGTATGAGATCGACAAAACTGCAACCCTCGGTGAAAAAAATCTGACACGTTCTGTTGAGAACGTTGCAGCCTCACGTCGAACGTAAAATTTTCATCCGGCCATTCGTCTGTTCGGGATGACCCCGATAGCACGAGGAGTGCCTGTGATCCCTCTTCCCCTGTTCCGCCTGGGCCTTGCCGCCGCCCTGGTTGCCTCCAGCCTGGCCGTCCAGGCACGGGAGGTCGCCGACGAGGCCTCTGCGCAGATCCGCCGCACCAGCTTTGGCGTGCCGCATATCCTGGCCAAGGACGAACGCGGCCTGGGCTACGGCATCGGCTATGCCTACGCCCAGGACAACCTGTGCCTGCTGGCCAACGAGGTGCTGACGGTCAATGGCGAGCGCTCGCGCTATTTCGGTGGCGACGCCAAGACGGTCGAGCAGCGCGACAACCTGTCCAGCGACCTGTTCTTCACCTGGCTGAACGAATCGGCGGCAGTGGACGCCTTCCTGCAGGCGCAACCGGTGGCGGTGCGTGACCTGCTCGACGGCTACGCCAGCGGCTATAACCGTGCCCTGGGCGAGCGGCGCGCCCAGGGCCTGCCGGCCGAGTGCGGGGCAGGGGACTGGGTGCGGCCGATCAGCAGCCGCGACCTGGTCAAGCTGACCCGGCGCCTGCTGGCCGAAGGCGGTGTCGGTCAATTCGTCGAAGCGGTGGTAGCCGCGACCCCGCCGAAGCTGGCGGCGCAACGCCCGGCGGTTGACTACAGTGTGGCCCTCGCGCGCCAGGCGCAGTTCGCCGCCGAGCGTGGCAGCAACGCCGTGGCGGTGGGCAGCGAGCGTTCGGCCAATGGTCGCGGGCTATTGTTGGCCAACCCGCATTTCCCCTGGATCGGCGGGATGCGCTTCTACCAGATGCAGCTGACCATCCCCGGGCAGCTGGATGTGATGGGCGCGGCCCTGCCGGGCCTGCCGTTGGTCAATATCGGTTTCAACCGCCATCTGGCCTGGACCCATACCGTCGACACCTCGAAGCATTTCACCCTCTACCGCCTGCAACTGGATCCCAAGGACGCGACCCGTTACCTGTATGACGGCCAGTCGCTGCCGCTCGAGCGCAAGCCGCTCAAGGTCACGGTCAAGGGCGAGGACGGCACGCTGAGCGAGGTGGAACGCACCATCCACCTGTCGAAGTTCGGCCCGGTGGTGCAGTGGCCAGGGCGGCTGGACTGGGACAACCAGGTGGCCTACAGCCTGCGCGACGCCAACCTGGACAATACCCGGGTGCTGCAGCAGTGGTACCGGATCAACCGCGCCGATAGCCTGGAGGCGCTCAAGGCCTCGGTGGGGCAGTTGCAGGGTATCCCCTGGGTCAACACCCTGGCGGTGGATGCCGCCGGCCAGGCCCTGTACCTGAACCAGTCGGTGGTGCCCTATGTCGACCAGGCGCTGCTGGCGCAGTGCAGCAATCCGGCGGCGTCCGGCCCGCTGGTGGTGCTCGATGGCTCGCGCAGCGCCTGCCAGTGGAAGGTCGATGCGCAGGCGGCCCAGCCGGGGATCTTCCCGGCGAACCTGCTGCCGAGCCTGGAGCGCCGTGACTATGTGCAGCACGCCAACGACTCGGCGTGGATGGCCAACCCGGCCCAGCCGCTGACCGGTTTCTCGCCGCTGGTCAGCCGTGCCGACCAGCCCCTGGGCATGCGCAGCCGTTTTGCCCTGCAGCGCCTGCAGGGCAGGGACAAGCTGGGTGTCGCCGAGCTGCAGCGCATGGTGTTCGACGACGAGGTGTACCAGGCCAGCCTGCTGCTGCCGGACCTGCTGCAGTGGTGCAAGGGCGTGGAGGCGGATCTTGAGTCAGTGTGCGTCAGCCTTCGGACCTGGAATGGCAAGGCCGACCTGGACAGCGGCGTCGGCCTGGTCCATTTCATGAATATCGCTGGTGCGTTGGCCGAGCACCCGCAAAGCTGGCGCGTGCCGTTCGATCCGGCCGACCCGCAGCACACGCCGCGTGGCCTGGCGGTGGAGCAGGGCGCGGTAGGCAAGCTGCTGCGCGAGGCGGCGCTGGCGTCGCTGGAGCAGGTGGGCAAGGCGGGCATCGCCGCCGATCAGCGTTGGGGGGAAATCCAGCAGGCTGCCGATGGCACGCCGGTGCCCGGTGGTCCGCAGGCCCTGGGGGTCTACAACGCGATGGTCAGTGTGCCGGTGGGGCCGGGCAAGCGCCTGGTGGTCAGTGGTTCGAGCTATCTGCAGGTGGTCAGCTTCACCGAGCAGGGGCCAAAGGCCCAGGGATTGCTGGCGTTCTCGCTGTCGAGCGAAAAGGCGTCGGCGCATGCCGCCGACCAGACGCGGGCCTTCGCGGCCAAGCAACTGGCGCCGATCCCGTTTACCGACGCGCAGATCAAGGCTGATCCGCAGTTTCGGCGGTATGTGATCAGTGAGCGGGATAAGGGGCGCGTGGTCATCGCCCAGTAATCAGGCGTCCTCTGTAGGAGCGGCCTTGTGCCGCGAAAGGGCTGCAAAGCAGCCCCGGCGATCTTTGCATAATCGCTGATATCGGGGGGCCGCTTTGCGGCCCTTTCGCGGCACGAGGCCGCTCCTACAGGGGGCTGTGCGTTTGTCGTTCAGGAAAACTCGAACGGCGCCAGCTGGAAGCCCTGTTCGTCCACCTGCAACGCCCAGCCCCGCCGGTCCCAGTCCCCCAGCACGATACGCCGCGCCGGCTGGCCATCGACCACCAGCTTGTGCAGCGCCGGCCGGTGGGTGTGGCCATGAACCAGGGTGCGCACGCCGTGGGCGGCCATGACCTTGGGCACTTCCTCGGGGGTGACGTCGACGATCTCGGTGCTCTTCATGCGCGTCTGCGAGCGGCTTTCGCTGCGCAGCTTGCGCGCCAGCTTGTGCCGCGTGCCCAGCGGCAGGTGCCGCAGGATCCACAGGCTCAGCGGGTTGCGCAGGTAGCGGCGCAGCTTCATGTAGGCCACATCGCGAGTGCACAGGGTGTCGCCGTGCATCAGCAGCACCGCCTCGCCACCCAGCTCGACCACGCTGGGGTCGGCCAGCAGGGTGCAGCCGGCGGCGTCGCAGAACGCCTGGCCGATGAGGAAATCGCGGTTGCCGTGCATCAGGTAGATCGCCGTGCCGCTGTCGCTCAGCCGGCGCAGGGCCTGGCAGATCGACTGCTGGAACGGCGTCATCGCATCGTCGCCGATCCAGGCCTCGAAGAAGTCGCCGAGGATGTACAGCGCCTTGGCGTGGCGGGCGCGGCCGTCGAGCAGATCAAGAAACGCCCGGGTGATATCCGGGCGTTCTTCTTGCAGGTGCAGATCGGAGATCAGCAGTATCACTCAATGATCTCGGCTTTCTCGATGATCACGTCGTCTTTCGGCACGTCCTGGTGGCCAGACTTGGAGCCGGTGGAAACGCCTTCGATCTTGTCGACGACGTCCTGGCCTTCGGTCACCTTGCCAAAGACGGCGTAGCCCCAGCCCTGGACATTCTTGCCGCTGTGGTTGAGGAAGTCGTTGTTCGAGGCGTTGATGAAGAACTGCGCCGACGCCGAGTGCGGCTCCATGGTACGGGCCATGGCGATGGTGTACTTGTCGTTCTTCAGGCCGTTGTCGGCTTCGTTCTGGATGCTGGCACGCTTGTCGCGCTTCTCGTTCATGCCTGGCTCGAAGCCGCCGCCCTGGATCATGAAGCCTTTGATCACGCGATGGAACACGGTGTTGCTGTAGTGGCCTGCTTCAACGTATGCCAGGAAGTTGGCAACGGTCAGAGGGGCCTTCTCGGCATTCAGTTCGATGACGATATCGCCGTGGTTGGTGCTCAGTTTGACTTTGGACATGCTGAAAATCGCTCTTTCAAGGCATTCGGAAATGAGTGTGCGCAGGGCGCTCGGAGTACCTGACGCAGGATCAGGCCACCGCGACACAGGCCGCTGGGCCGCCATTGTGCCGGATTGCGCCGCCTCGCGCCGACAAAACGTGCCACTTTGAAGGCACTTTTGTGGGCACTTCGGCTGTCAGCAGCTTGACTGCTTCGGCTATGATAGGCGCTTTGATTCAATCGGCCTACCCGGGCCGGCTACCTGCATTCAAGGACACTATGAGCAAGCCCACTGCCGACAACGCGCCAAACGCCGCTGCCAAAGGCGCACCCGCCGTCCCTGTGAACTTCCTGCGGCCGATCGTCCAGGCCGACCTGGACTCGGGCAAGCACCAGAGCATCGTCACCCGTTTCCCGCCGGAGCCCAACGGTTACCTGCATATCGGTCACGCCAAGTCGATCTGCGTCAACTTCGGCCTGGCCAAGGAATTCGGCGGTGCCTGCCACCTGCGTTTCGACGACACCAACCCGGCCAAGGAAGACCAGGAGTACATCGACTCCATCCAGCGTGACGTCAAATGGCTGGGCTTCGAGTGGGCAGGCCCGGTGCGCTATGCCTCGGACTACTTCGAGCAACTGCACGCCTGGGCCGTGGAGCTGATCAAGTCGGGCAACGCCTATGTCTGCGACCTGACCCCCGAGCAGGCCAAGGAATACCGCGGCAGCCTGACCGAGGCTGGCAAGAACAGCCCGTTCCGCGAGCGCAGCGTCGAGGAGAACCTGGACCTGTTCGCGCGCATGAAGGCCGGCGAGTTCAAGGACGGCGAGCGCGTGCTGCGCGCCAAGATCGACATGGCCTCGCCGAACATGAACCTGCGCGACCCGATCCTGTACCGCATCCGTCATGCCCACCACCACCAGACCGGTGACAAGTGGTGCATCTACCCCAACTACGACTTCACCCACGGTCAGTCGGACGCCATCGAAGGCATCACCCACTCGATCTGCACCCTGGAGTTCGAAAGCCACCGTCCGCTGTACGACTGGTTCCTCGACAAGCTGCCGGTGCCGGCGCACCCGCGCCAGTACGAGTTCAGCCGCCTGAACCTGAACTACACCATCACCTCCAAGCGCAAGCTCAAGCAGCTGGTGGACGAAGGCCACGTCGAGGCCTGGGACGATCCGCGCATGTCGACCCTGTCGGGCTATCGCCGTCGCGGCTACACCCCGGCCTCGATTCGCAACTTCTGCGAGATGATCGGCACCAACCGCTCCGACGGCGTGGTCGACATGGCGATGCTCGAGTTCAGCATCCGCGACGACCTCGACCGCACCGCGCCACGCGCGATGTGCGTGCTGCGCCCGCTGAAGGTGGTGATCACCAACTACCCCGAGGGCCAGGTCGAGCAGCTCGAACTGCCGCGCCACCCGAAGGAAGACATGGGCGTGCGCGTGTTGCCGTTCGCCCGCGAGCTGTACATCGACCGCGACGACTTCATGGAAGAGCCGCCCAAGGGCTACAAGCGCCTGGAGCCGGCCGGTGAAGTGCGTCTGCGCGGCAGCTACGTGATCCGCGCCGACGAGGCGATCAAGGACGAAGGCGGCAACATCGTCGAACTGCGCTGCTCGTACGATCCGGACACCCTGGGCAAGAACCCCGAGGGCCGCAAGGTCAAGGGCGTGATCCACTGGGTGCCGGCGCAAGGCAGCGTCGAGTGCGAAGTGCGTCTGTACGACCGCCTGTTCCGCTCCGCCAACCCGGAGAAGACCGAAGACGGCGGCAGCTTCCTCGACAACATCAACCCCGATTCGCTGCAGGTACTCAGCGGTTGTCGCGCGGAACCTTCCCTGGGCCAGGCCCAGCCAGAAGACCGCTTCCAGTTCGAGCGCGAAGGCTACTTCTGCGCCGACCTGAAAGACTCCCAGCCGGGTCGCCCGGTATTCAACCGGACCGTGACCCTGCGCGATTCGTGGGGCAGCTGAGGAACCTTCGTGCTTACCATCTACAACACGCTGAGCAAGACCAAGGAAGTTTTCAAGCCGCTGGACGGCAACAAGGTGCGCATGTACGTGTGCGGCATGACCGTGTACGACTACTGCCACCTGGGCCACGGCCGCAGCATGGTGGCCTTCGACCTGGTCACCCGCTGGCTGCGCAAGAGCGGCTATGAGCTGACCTATGTGCGCAACATCACCGACATCGACGACAAGATCATCAACCGGGCCAACGAGAACGGCGAGTCGTTCGACGCGCTGACTGCCCGCATGATCGATGCGATGCACGAGGACGAGCGGCGCCTGAGCATCCTGCCGCCGGACCTGGAACCGCGTGCCACCGACCATATCCCCGGCATGCACGCGATGATCCAGACCCTGATCGACAAGGGCTATGCCTACGCCCCGGGCAACGGCGACGTGTACTACCGGGTCGGCAAGTTCGTCGGCTACGGCAAGCTGTCGCGCAAGAAGATCGAAGACCTGCGCATCGGCGCCCGCATCGAGGTCGACGAGGCCAAGCAGGACCCGCTGGACTTCGTCCTGTGGAAGGGTGTCAAGCCCGGCGAGCCTTACTGGGATTCGCCGTGGGGCCCGGGCCGTCCGGGCTGGCACATCGAGTGCTCGGTGATGTCCACCTGCTGCCTGGGCGAGAGCTTCGACATCCACGGCGGCGGCAGCGACCTGGAGTTCCCGCACCACGAGAACGAGATCGCCCAGAGCGAGGCGGCCACCGGCAAGCAGTACGCCAACGCCTGGATGCACTGCGGCATGATCCGCATCAATGGCGAGAAGATGTCCAAGTCGTTGAACAACTTCTTCACCATCCGCGACGTGCTCGACAAGTACCACCCGGAAGTGGTGCGTTACCTGCTGGTGGCCAGCCACTACCGCAGCGCGATCAACTACTCCGAAGACAGCCTGCGCGACGCCAAGGGCGCGCTCGAGCGCTTCTACCACGCACTGCGCGGCTTGCCGCGGGTCGTGGCCAAGGGCGGCGAGGCGTTCGTCGAGCGCTTCACCGTGGCGATGAACGACGACTTCGGCACGCCGGAAGCCTGCGCCGTGCTGTTCGACCTGGTGCGCGAGATCAACCGCCTGCGCGACAGCGACCCCGAGGCCGCCGCCGGCCTGGCGGGTCGCCTGCGCGAGCTGGGGGATGTGCTGGGTGTGCTGCAGCTGGAGGCCGATGACTTCCTGCGTGCCGGCGCAGAGGGCAAGGTCGATGCCGCCGAAGTGGAGGCGCTGATCCAGGCGCGTCTGCAGGCACGCACCGACAAGAACTGGGCCGAGTCCGACCGCATCCGCGACCAGCTGACCGCCATGGGCGTGGTGCTGGAAGACAGCAAGGGCACCACCACCTGGCGCCTGGCTGACTGATTGGCGCCACTGGGGCTGCTGCGCAGCCCTTTCGCGGCACGAGGCCGCTCCTACAGAGCTGCGTGGTCCCCTGTAGGAGCGGCCTCGTGCCGCGAAAGGGCCGCAAAGCGGCCCCGCTCTTTATTGAACTACCCCAACCAATGGGCAATGCAACACCAACTTGGCTCCACCCCACTCGCTGGTCCCCACCTCCAATCCAAACCCATGCAGGTCGACGATCGCCGCGACGATCGACAATCCCAGCCCGAACCCCGCGTGGCGATGGCCTTCCTCACTGCGGTAGAAGCGCTTCAACACCGCCTCGCGCTCATCCGCCGGAATCCCCGGCCCGCTGTCCTCGACCGCAATATGCACACCGGCCTCGTCCTCGCTGGCGACGATACGCACTTGTCCGCCCTCGGGGGTGAACTTGATGGCGTTGCCCACCAGGTTGGCCAGTGCTTCGAACAGCAATTCCCGGTCGCCATGCAGCGCCGCCAGCTGCGCAGGCTGCTCCAGGTGCAGGCGAATGCCGCCATCCTCGGCCAGCGGCAGGTAGAAATCATGAAGCTCCACCAGCAACGCCTGCGGGTCGAGCCGGACAAACCCGGCGCGGCGCTGGCGGTCTTCCAGTTCGCTGATGCGCAGCAGGCCGCGAAAGCGTGCCATCAGCGTGTCGGTCTCGCCGATTGCCTGGTCCAGCGCCGCGCCTTCGGCGGAGTCGCTGCCGCTTTGCTGGCGGATGCGGTAGAGCTGGGCGCGCAGGCGTGTCAGCGGGGTGCGCAGGTCGTGGGCGATGTTGTCACAGACGCCCTTGACCTCGTGCATCAGCCTCTCGATGCGGTCGAGCATGGCGTTGACGATGGCGGCGAGCATGTCCAGTTCATCGCGCCGGGCCGACAGGGGCAGGCGGTGGGTGAGGTCGCCGGCGACGATCAGCTCGGCCTGGGCCTGGATCGCGCGAATACGCTTGAGCGGCCGGCGCCGCAGCAGGTACCAGCCGGCGAAGCCCGGGATCAAGGTCAGCGAGATACCCCAGAGCAGGGCGTCGAGGATGATCCTCGTCACCACGAACAGCGAGCCATTGTCGCGCACCAGCACCAGCCAGCGACCGTCCTGCACCTTGATCGCCACGGCGTCGCAGCTGTCGCGGGGCAGGTGGGGGTCGTCGGCGTCCAGGCAGCGCTTGAGCTCGTGGACCTTGCCGTCCAGGCCCAGCTCCGAGGGTATCGTGCGGATGCGCCCGCCGATCGGGTTGAGCTGGGTGTCGAATAAACCGTAGGCGTCGAAGCTGCGCTCCTCGAAGGCCTGGCTTGCGATCAGCGCGTCGTCCAGCTGCTTGCCGCTCATGTGGGCGAACAGGTGCTGGCGTTGCAGCATGGAGTGGCGGGTGAGCTTGTTCAGGTAGCTGGTGACCTCGAAGTACAGCACCCCCATGAGGATGCTGCTCCAGGCCACGAACAGGAAGCTGTACAGCGCCAGCAGGCGGCTGGTGGAGGAACTCCAGCCCTTAGACGGGTTCGGCAATGGCATAGCCGGAGCCCCGCACGGTACGGATCAGCGGGTTCTGCCCGGGCGAGTCGATCTTCTTGCGCAGACGGCCGATGTGCACGTCGATCAGGTTGGTGCCCGGGTCGAAGTGATAGCCCCAGACTTCCTCGAAGATCATCATCCGGGTGATCACCTGGCCGGAGTGGCGCATCAGGTACTCGAGCAGCTTGTACTCGGTGGGCAGCAGGTTCAGCGCCTGTTCGCCGCGGCGCGCCTCGTGGCTGATCAGGTCCAGCTCGAGGTCGGCGACCTGCAGGCGGGTCTGGGTCATCGGCACGCTGTTGCGGCGCAGCAGCACCTCGACCCGGGCGGCCATCTCGTCGGAGGCGAACGGCTTGGTCAGGTAGTCGTCGCCGCCGGCACGCAGGCCGCGCACGCGCTCGTCGACGTCCGACAGGGCGCTGATCATCAGGATCGGCGTGGTGATTTTCAGGTTGCGCAGGGTGGTGACGATGGTCAGGCCATCGACCTCGGGCAGCATGCGGTCGAGGGTGATCAGGTCGTAGCCGCCGGCGATGGCCTTGGCCAGGCCTTCACGGCCATTGTCGGCCCAGTCGACTTCCAGACCGTGGCTGGACAGTTCGGCGACGATTTCCTGGGCGGTGACGGCGTCGTCTTCGATGGTCAGTACGCGAGGCATGCTGGTTCCTGGGCGGCGAGTGGAGACCTGATTGTGCCAAAGAATAGACAACCGGCGATTTAAGAAAAATTCATCTGGCTGTATGGGAGACGCATTCCCCTGTAGGAGCGGGCTTGTCCCGCGAACACCGGCGAAGCCGGTGCCATGCAACGCGGTGCCTGTTTCGCGGGGCAAGCCCGCTCCTACAGGGGGGCGTGGAGGTTCCAAGAAAAATGGGGCATGCCATCGCTGGCATGCCCCATCGTCACTTCAGGCGGATGCTTCAGGCGACCTTGACGATCCAGCCCGCCGGGGCTTCGACGTCACCGCTCTGGATACCGGTCAGCTCGGCGTAGAGCTTCTGGGTGACCGGGCCGACTTCGGTTTCGCTGTGGAACACGTGCAGCTTGCCGTTGTACTGGATGCCGCCGATCGGCGTGATCACTGCGGCGGTGCCGCAGGCGCCGGCTTCGATGAAACGGTCGAGCTTGTCGATTTCCACGTCGCCTTCGATCACTTTCAGGCCCAGGCGCGATTCGGCCAGTTCCATCAGCGACAGGCGGGTGATGCCCGGCAATACCGAGATCGACTTCGGCGTGACGAATTCGTCGTTGGCGGTGATGCCGAAGAAGTTGGCCGAGCCGACTTCCTCGATCTTCTTGTGGGTCAGCGGATCGAGGTAGATGCAGTCGGCGAAGCCGGCTTTCTTGGCCTCGTAGCCTGGTTGCAGGCTGGCCGCGTAGTTGCCGCCGACCTTGGCTGCGCCGGTGCCTTGCGGGGCTGCGCGGTCGTAGTCGGAGATCAGGAACTTGTGCGGGGTCATGCCGCCCTTGAAGTACGAACCGACCGGGATGGCGAAGACCGAGAAGATGAACTCGGGAGCGGTGCGCACGCCGATGTTGTCACCGGTGCCGATCACGAATGGACGCAGGTACAGCGCGCCCTTGCCGTGCGGCGGCACGAATTTTTCGTTGGCCTTGACCACCTGCTTGCAGGCTTCGATGAACTGTTCGGTCGAGACCCGTGGCATCAGCAGGCGGTCGCAGCTGCGCTGCATGCGCGCGGCGTTCTGGTCCGGGCGGAACAGGTTGATCGAACCGTCCTTGCAGCGGTAGGCCTTCAGGCCTTCGAAGCACTGCTGGCCATAGTGCAGGGCGGTGGAGCCTTCACTGATGTGCAGCACATTGTCTTCGGTCAGGGTGCCCTTGTCCCACTCGCCGTTACGCCATACGGACAGGTAACGTTTGTCGGTCTTGATGTAGTCGAAACCCAGCTTGTCCCAGTTAATGCTTTCGTTACTCATGACACCCTCATTGCTCTGGCCCGAACACGGCGGGCTGCTTTTATATGCGCACCCCGCCACCATAATACATCCGGCGCGGATCGGGAACGGCCAGTCACACAATCCGCCGGGCGTGTACGTTCGGGTCAGGCGCTGTCGCGATGGCGATTACGATGAACGAACAGGCCTGAGCCTGTGCAGAGCAGAAATGTCACCCACATGGACCACTCTACATTCAGGTACAGACCCTGAGGCAGGAACCACCAAGCCAACGCACCTGCGCCAAGCAGAGACAGCCCGGCCCATTTGCGGAGCTTTGCAGCGCGAAGGCTGTGGTGGAGCACGGCTGCTACAAGTGTGAGCAGTATCGCGGCGATGAAGGCGTTCATGGCTGTGCCTGGATAATCAGCGATTGGCTTGACCGTTGCGGTCCGATTCCTCCGCTGACAGTCGCCTCTATGTACACCATCCTGTCGCCCATGTGATAAGTCGGTAACCTGCTGCTTGCCAGCGGGCCGATGCTCACCCCCAGCGCGGCGCCGGTTATTGGCGCGACCAAGCCGACAGGTACGCCAATAGCTGTGCTGATTAGTGCACCGACGTGCCCGCGTTGGTCATTCAGTGCATCGCCTTGTGCTCTGGAGAGAGGTCGGGACACCATGATTCGCAGCGCACATGGTCGGTCGCCTGCTTGCATTCGATCGTAGATCCGGATCGCGGCATCGCTGATCTGGTAGCTGGCCTGACGAGCCGATGCAAAGTACAGCTTGCACAGGTGGGGTCGGTCTGCGGGGTGCACTGTCAGTGCATAGAGGTCGAATACTAGTCCATGTGTGGTAATGATCTGGCTGACGTTATCGAACTGCACATCCACCTTCCTTAGATTTTACCTTGGCCAGGAACATTGCCGTGCAGGGGGATGTTGCTAAAGACCCCGACTTCCGAATGATGTGTAGGAAGATTCTGAAGGTTGTCAGATGCTTAGTCAGACATGTCTTTGCTGAATTCAGCCTAAACGCAGATAGTCCTTCAGAATCAGGCTTTCCAGAAAAACGTGGTCATGCGAGACCACCAGCAGCGTCCCCTTGAACTGTCGCAACAACTGCTCCAGCGCCTCGAGCGACGGCAGATCGAGGTGGTTGTTCGGCTCGTCGAGCAGCAGCAGGTCCAATGGCTGTTCCCGGTACAGCACGGCAGCCAACGCGACCTTGAGCCGTTCGCCGCCACTGAGCAGGGCACCGGGCAGTGCGATGCGTGCCGCATCGATGCCCAGCTGCGCCAGCCGACGATGCAGTTCGTCGCGCTGCAGGCGAGGATTGGCGGCGCGCAGGTGTTCCAGGGCGCTCTGTTGCGGTTCCAAGCGGCTGCCGTGCTGGTCGAGCAGGGCCACTTCGCCGGTCAGCCGCAGGCTTCCCGCGCGCGGCGCCAGCTCACCGGCCAGCACTCGCAGCAGGGTGGACTTGCCGCTGCCGTTGTCGCCCACCACCCCCAGTCGCTGGCCCAGGCACAGGCGCAGGTCCAGCGCATCCGTCGTGCCCCGTGGCAGGCACAAACCCTCCAGGGCCAGCACCTCGCGCCCCGCATGCCGTTGCGGCGTGGGGGCGTGCAGCATGATCGGCACCTCGCGCTCGACCTGGCACGCTGCCTGGCGCACCTGTTCGTCCAGCGCCACCTTGGCGTCTTGCTGCTCGCGGCGCTGGCGCCCGGCGGTGGCCTGGCTGCGCTGTTGCTGGCGGTCGAGCAGAATCTGCGCCTGGTTCGCCTGCCTGGCCTGGCGCCCGGCGCAGGCCTGGTGACGCTCGAGATTCTCGCGCTGACGTTGCAATGCCACGGCCTGGCGTTGACGTTGCTGCTTGAGGCGCAGCAATTCCTGCGCGGCCAGTTCGGCCTGCGCGGTGCTCTGCTGCCGGTAGAAGGCGAAATCGCCGCCATAGGCGCGCAAGCCAAGGGGCGACAGTTCGACGATGCGTGCCATGTGCCCGAGCAGTGCCCGATCGTGACTGATCACCAGCAGGCCCTTGTCCCAGCCCTGGAGCATGTCCAGCAGCATGGCCCTGGCACTGCTGTCCAGGTGGTTGCTTGGCTCGTCGAGGATCAGGTAGTCGGCCTCGCTCAGCCAGGCGCCGAGCAGGGCGACGCGCATGGCCTGGCCGCCGCTCAGGCGATTGGCCGGGCAGTGCGGGTCGAGATGACCCAGGCCATGGCGTTGCAACTGAGCCTGCAATCGCGAGCGGATGTCCCAGCGATCGCCGACTGCGTCGAAGTCCGCCGGGTCGATGCTGCCGCGTTCGATCCGTTCGAGGGCGCGCAGGGTGCCACCGATCCGGGCCAGGTCAGCGAGAGTGGCGCTGTTGGCGAGTACCTGCTGGTCGAGATGATGCACCCGGCCATGGCGCAGGCAGTGGCCCTGGCTGGGCTCGCGCAGGCCGGCCAGCAGTTGCCCGAGCAAGCTCTTGCCCACGCCGTTGCGTCCGACCAGGCCGGTGTGGCGCAGGTCGAAGGATTCGTTGAGGTCGGTGAAAAGTGGCCTGCCATCGGGCAGGACCAGGGTGACGCTGTCCAGCGTCAGGATCGACGAGTTCGTCATGCACAACTCCACTCATGCCGCGACATCCCCGGTGTGAACCGGAGGCTGAAGACTGGCCGTCAGGCTGACGGCGGCATCAATGGCGCATTGGACGAATACCTCGTGGTGTGGAATGGGTGCAAGACTAGTCCAGCAACGCGTTGGAAGGCAACGTTTTCGCCTATGCGCGTCGTCAGCACATGCGCAATCCCCTGTAGGAGCGGCCTTGCCGAGGCGTCGGACCGGCCGGAAAGGGCTGCGTAGCAGCCCCGGCGATTGATGCGTCAACGCTGAAAACCTGGGGCCGCTACGCGCCCCCTTCGCGGCACGAGGCCGCTCCTACAGGGACCGCGCAGGGCTTGAAGGGCTCAGCGCAAGCGCCGGTTCCAGTCGCCGCCATGATCGCGCCAGCAGGCCTCTTCGCTGTCGAAGCGCACATGCCAGGCCACATGGTCCAGCTCGATCCCCGCGTCGCTCAGCGCCTGGGCGGTCAACGCGATCATCCGCGCCTTGTCCGCGCCGGCCAGGGCCCGGGCCTTGTCGGTGTCGTCGGTGAACACCCAGGTGATGCGCAGGCTGGCGGGGAAGTCGTCGAGGTCCACCTGGTGGGTGAGCCAGGCGAAACCGACGATCTCGCCCTGGGCGGTGGCGCAGGCCTCGGTCAGGCAGGCGACCATCTCCCGCTCCAGGCGCGCCAGGGCACGCTTGCCGCCGGCCATCAGACGTTGTCGATCTGCTGGCAGAAGCGCAGGCGGTTGCCGAACGGGTCGGCGACCTGCATCTCCAGGCCCCAGTCGACTGCCTCGGCGTGCGGTCGCGCATAGCCGTATTGTTTGGCCAGCAGTTCACGCTCCAGGGCCTTGAGGTCCTCGACTCGGGCGAACACCGCCGCGCCCGGCGTGGCGTCGCCGTGGTGCTCGGACAGGTGCAGGATCAGGCCGTCGCGGTGGACCTGCATGTACAGCGGCAGGTCCGGGGCGAAGCGGTGTTCCCAGTCGAGCTGGAAACCGAGGAAGTCGAGGTAGAACTCCCGGGCCTTGTCGACCGAGAAGATCCGCAGGATCGGAATGGCGGGGGCGAATTGCATGGGGGCGTCCTTGGCTCGAAAAAGGGCAGGGTGGTCACTTTAGCGCACTTCGCCATCGAGGCTGGCACCCGAATTGCGCGCCCGGGCGCAGCCGCTCTGGGCCGTAGCCTTGCGGCATGACTGGCGGTCCGAAAGTTTCATCATCGTTCATCTGCGCAGTTGGCCCGCTCCCTGCTATATCCCCTCAGCGAATATTGATCGAGTGGTCAGCCCGGAATGCCCGCAAGCACCCCGCGCTTGACCCTCAATCCGGCCACCAGGCCACGGATTTCAGGGGTTCCAGGATGTCGTTGGCGCAACAGATCGACCCACCGCAGGCAGACCCGGGCTGGAGCGCCCATCTGCAGTTGCGCTTCGTCCAGCGCGAGGGCGTGACCCGCCTTGGTGCGCGGCGTCATGTCGGACCTCTTTTGGTGCAGCGGCCGTTCTACCCGGAGGGCGCGCCGTGCCATGTCTATGTGCTGCACCCGCCCGGCGGGATTGTCGCCGGTGACCGCCTGGAGCTGGACATCCACCTGGAGAGCGGCAGCCACGCCTTGCTGACCATGCCCGGCGCCAGCAAGTTCTACCGCAGCATCGGCCCCACCGCGCGCCTGGCCCAGCGCTTTCACCTCGCCGCCGGCAGCACCCTGGAGTGGCTGCCCCAGGACAGCATCTTCTTCAACGGTGCCCGAGCCTGCCTGGACAGCCGTTTCACCCTCGAGCCCGGTGCCCGCCTGCTGGCCTGGGAGACGCTGTGCCTGGGCCGCCCGGTGATGGGCGAGCGCTTCGAGCAGGGCGCCCTGGATAGCCGATTGCGCATCGAGCTGCCCGGTGAGCCCGGCCTGCACGAGCGCCTGCGCATCGAAGGCGGGCACCTGGACAA
Organism: Pseudomonas sp. RtIB026; assembly: GCF_016861355.2. NCBI lineage: Bacteria > Pseudomonadati > Pseudomonadota > Gammaproteobacteria > Pseudomonadales > Pseudomonadaceae > Pseudomonas > Pseudomonas sp. RtIB026. Next base: position 3,351,769 of record NZ_AP023348.2, read on the forward strand.
ACTGGCCGGGCATCCGCTGATCGCCACGTTTTGCGCCGCGCCGGCCGACCAGGCGCTGCTCGACCAGGTGCGCCAGGCCCTCGACGAACTGGCCACGCCCGCTGGCGCGACCTTGCTCGGCCCGCTGCTGGTGATCCGCCTGCTCGACCACGACAACCAACACCTGCAACGCAACCTGCAGCGCCTCTGGCACCTGCTGCGCCCGGCCGTGCTCGGCCTGGCGCCGTGCCCGCCGCGCATCTGGGCCACCTGAAGAGAGCCGCCATGGAGCTGACCCCGCGAGAGAAAGACAAACTGCTGCTGTTCACCGCCGCCTTGCTGGCCGAACGGCGCCTGGCCCGTGGCCTGAAGCTCAACTACCCGGAAGCGGTGGCGCTGATCAGCGCCGCGGTGCTCGAAGGCGCCCGCGATGGCCGCACGGTGGCCGAGCTGATGAGCCTGGGCCGTGAGGTGCTGGTGCGCGAGCAGGTCATGGCCGGCGTGCCGGAGATGCTGCACGACGTCCAGGTCGAGGCGACCTTCCCCGACGGCACCAAGCTGGTGACCGTGCATGAACCCATCGTTTGAGGAGGCCGGCATGATCCCCGGAGAAGTCCAGGTCGCCGCAGGCGACATCGAGCTCAACGTCGGCCGCCAGACCCTCAGCGTCAGCGTGGCCAACCATGGCGACCGCCCGGTGCAGGTGGGCTCGCACTACCACTTCCACGAAGTCAACGACGCCCTGGTGTTCGAGCGCGAGCCGACCCGTGGCTTTCGCCTGGACATTCCGGCCGGCACCGCGGTGCGCTTCGAGCCGGGGCAGGCGCGCACCGTGCAGCTGGTGGCCTATGCCGGCAAGCGCGAGGTGTACGGCTTCCAGGGCAAGGTGATGGGCGCGCTGGAGGGCAGGGCATGAGCCGCATTTCCCGCCAGGCCTACGCCGACATGTTCGGGCCCACCGTCGGCGACCGCGTACGCCTGGCCGACACCGCGCTGTGGGTGGAGGTGGAGAAGGACTTCACGATCTACGGCGAGGAGGTCAAGTTCGGCGGCGGCAAGGTGATCCGCGACGGCATGGGCCAGGGCCAGATGCTCGCTGCCGAGGCCATGGACCTGGTGCTGACCAACGCACTGATCATCGACCACTGGGGCATCGTCAAGGCCGATATCGGTGTCAAGCACGGGCGTATTGCCGCCATCGGCAAAGCCGGCAACCCCGATGTGCAGCCTGGTGTCACGGTGCCTGTAGGGCCGGGTACCGAGGTGATCGCCGCCGAAGGCAAGATCGTCACCGCCGGCGGTATCGACTCGCATATCCACTTCATCTGCCCGCAGCAGGTGGAGGAGGCGCTGACCAGCGGCGTGACCACGTTCATCGGCGGCGGCACCGGCCCCGCCACCGGCACCAACGCCACCACCTGCACCCCCGGCCCCTGGTACCTGGCGCGCATGCTCCAGGCCGCCGACTGCCTGCCGATCAACATCGGCTTGCTGGGCAAGGGCAACGCCTCGCGGCCCGAGGCCCTGCGCGAGCAGATCGCCGCCGGCGCCGTGGGCCTCAAACTGCACGAAGACTGGGGCTCGACGCCCGCCGCCATCGACTGCTGCCTGGGGGTGGCCGAGGAGATGGACATCCAGGTGGCGATCCACACCGACACCCTCAACGAGTCGGGCTGCATCGAAGACACCCTGGCCGCCATCGGCGAGCGCACCATCCATACCTTCCACACCGAAGGGGCGGGCGGCGGCCACGCGCCGGACATCATCCGCGCGGCGGGGCAGGCCAATGTGCTGCCGTCCTCGACCAACCCGACGCTGCCCTACACCGTGAACACGGTGGACGAGCACCTGGACATGCTCATGGTCTGCCACCACCTGGACCCGAGCATCGCCGAGGACGTGGCCTTCGCCGAGTCGCGCATCCGCCGCGAGACCATCGCTGCCGAGGATATCCTCCACGACATGGGCGCCTTCGCCATGACCTCCTCCGATTCCCAGGCCATGGGCCGGGTCGGCGAGGTGGTGCTGCGCACCTGGCAGGTGGCACACCAGATGAAGCTGCGTCGCGGCCCGCTGGCGCCGGATGGTGCCTACAGCGACAACTTCCGGGTCAAGCGCTACATCGCCAAGTACACCATCAATCCTGCGCTGACCCACGGCATTGCCCACGAAGTCGGTTCGGTGGAGGTGGGCAAGCTGGCCGACCTGGTGCTGTGGGCGCCGGCGTTCTTTGCGGTCAAGCCGGCCCTGGTGCTCAAGGGCGGGATGATCGTCACGGCGCCGATGGGCGATATCAACGGCTCGATCCCGACCCCGCAACCGGTGCACTACCGGCCGATGTTCGGCGCCCTGGGCGCGGCGCGGCATGCCACGCGCATGACCTTCCTGCCCCAGGCCGCCGTGGACCGTGGCCTATCCCATGAACTGAAGCTGCAGAGCCTGATCGGCGTGGCCCATGGCTGCCGGCGGGTGCGCAAGGCCGACATGCTCCACAACACCCTGCAACCGCTGATCGAGGTCGATGCCCAGACCTACCAGGTGCGTGCCGACGGCGAGCTGCTGGTGTGCGAGCCGGCCCACGAGCTGCCGCTGGCGCAGCGCTATTTCCTGTTCTGAAGGAGCGAACATGATTGTCCTTACCCGTCGCATCACCCAGGTCGAGGCCATCACCGGCACCGTCACTCTCAATGTCGACAGCCGCATCAAGAGCCGCCTGCGGGTCACCCTCGACGATGGCCGCGAGGCCGGATTGATGCTTGAGCGCGGCCATCTGCTGCGTGGCGGCGAATTGCTGAGCGACGCCGAAGGCACTCAGGTGATCCAGGTAGTCGCCGCGCCGGAGGCGGTGTCCACGGTGCGTTGCGCCGACCCGCACCTGCTGGCCCGCGCCGCCTACCACCTGGGCAACCGCCATGTGCCGCTGCAGATCGAGCCGGGCCTGCTGCGCTACCAGCACGACCATGTGCTCGACGACATGCTGCGCGGCCTGGGGCTGGAGGTGGTCGCCGAACAGGCGCCGTTCGAGCCCGAGGCCGGTGCCTACCAGAGCGCACCCCATGGTCATTCCCATGGCCACGCCCATCCGTTCGTACGCCTGCCAGCCCATTCCTGACCTCACCCTGGAGCCCACAATGAAAAAGACTTTCGCCCTGGTACTGCTGATGGTGGCCCTGCCGGCCTTCGCTCACCCCGGCCACGACGCCAACCCGCTGCAGGACGGCCTGCTGCATCCGCTGACCGGGCTCGATCACCTGCTGATGCTACTCGGCACCGGCGTGCTCGCCGCCCTGACCCGGCGCAACCTGACCCTGCCGCTGGCGACCCTGGCGGCGATGTTCGGCGGCGCGGTATGCGGCCATCTGTTCGGCGACGTGGTCGGCATGGAGCAGATGATCCTCGGCTCGCTGCTGGTGGCCGCCGCCGCCATGCTGCTGCCGAGCCGCCAGTGGCTGCTGTCGCTGATCATGCCGGTGTTCGCCCTGTTCCACGGCTGGGCCCATGGCGTGGAAGCCACCCCCAGCGCGTTCTGGCAGTTCAGCGCCGGCTTCGTCACGGTCAGTGGCCTGCTGCTGGCGGCAGGCTTCGGCGTCGGCTGCCTGCTGCGCCGTCATGCCGGTCTGCAGAAAGCCTTTGGCGGCGGCCTGCTGGCCGGTGCCGCGCTGGTGCTGGCCGGTTGATGACCAGCGACCTGGCGCTGCTGCGCCTGCTGCAGCTGGCCAGCCCCGGGCTGCCCGTGGGTGGCTTCACCTATTCGCAAGGCCTGGAGTGGGCCGTGGAAGCCGGCTGGGTGAAGGATGCCAAGGGCTTTGCCGCCTGGCAGCGCGAGCAGTTGCACGACACCCTCGGCCATCTCGATTGGCCGCTGCTGGCGCGCCTCTACCGGGCCTGTCAGGCGGACGATGCCGAGGCCTTCGCCCACTGGAGCCTGTTCCTGCTGGCCAACCGCGAGACCGCCGAGTTGCGCCTCGAGGAGCGCCAGCGCGGCAGCGCCCTGGCGCGTCTGCTCGATGGTTGGCAGCTGGCGCAGGCTCCGGCCTGGCGCGCCAGCCTCGAACTCAGCCAGCTGGGCGGCATGGCCTGGCTCGGCGCGCATTGGTCGATCCCGTTGCGCCAGCTCGCCCTGGGCCATGGCTTCGCCTGGCTGGAAGGCGCGGTGATGGCAGGGGTGAAGCTGGTGCCGTTCGGCCAGCAGGCCGCCCAGACCTTGCTGCGCGACCTGGGCGAGGCGCTGCCCGCCGTGCTCGACCATGCCCTGGCCCTCGATGACGACCAGCTCGGCGGCGGCCTGCCGCTGCTGGCCATCGCCTCATCGCGTCACGAAACCCAATACACCCGATTGTTCCGTTCCTGAGGACTGCCTAGATGGAAAACTACCAGCAACCCCTGCGCGTCGGTGTCGGCGGCCCGGTCGGTTCCGGCAAGACCGCGCTGCTCGAGTGCCTGTGCAAGGCCATGCGCGACCACTACCAGATCGCCGTGGTGACCAACGACATCTATACCAAGGAAGACCAGCGCATCCTCACCGAGGCCGGGGCCCTGGCGCCCGAGCGCATCGTCGGCGTCGAGACCGGCGGCTGCCCGCACACCGCGATCCGCGAGGACGCCTCGATGAACCTGGCCGCCGTCGAAGATCTGGCGCGCAGGTTCGGCAACCTCGAAGTGATCTTCGTCGAGAGTGGCGGCGACAACCTCAGCGCCACCTTCAGCCCGGAACTGGCCGACCTGACCATCTACGTGATCGACGTCGCCGAGGGCGAGAAGATCCCGCGCAAGGGCGGGCCGGGGATCACCAAGTCGGACTTCCTGGTGATCAACAAGACCGACCTGGCGCCTTATGTCGGTGCTTCGCTGGAAGTGATGGAGCGTGATACCCGGCGCATGCGCCCGGAGCGACCGTGGACCTTCAGCAATCTGAAGAAGGGTGAGGGGTTGCAAGCGGTGATCGACTTCATTGTCGAGCGGGGGATGTTGGAGAAGGATAAGTGATGAAATTGGTGTCTAACTCGGCATTTTCGACATATTTCCTACGGTTTAGGCGTTGATTTCCGGGTTATGGATGGGCCTTTGGTGAAAGCCGTTTCCTGCGACAAGGGATATCGTGTGTCGGACTGATGACAGGGCGGAATGAGAAGTTTCACTTGTCGCGGTTAAACCACATTATTTACTGAAGGAAACTGTTATGAAAATGTTCGCATTTGTCGCTCTGTTGGCCACTGCTGGCTTAGCTCAGGCTCAATCGTCCTGGTTGCCGATGCCGATCGAATGCCCAGAGGGTTACTACCCGACGGCAATGGGATCCTGCCAGCCTGATTTCGACTTCGACTAAGTCAAGTCAGCTGTTTCAATGCGATACCCGCGCCGCTGGGCAGTCATGCTCAGCGGCGCTTTTTTTGCTTGCTGGCCTTTCTCCTGAGCGTGGGCTGCCCACCCTCAAAGCGAATTGTTTCAACTCAGCGCCAATGTCAGCACCATTGGCAGCGTCACGGCGGCGATGATGGTCTGCAGGGCGATGATGGTCGCCATCAGCGGCGCGTTACCACCCATCTGTCGGGCCATCACGTAGGATGACGAGGCGGTGGGCAGGGCCTGGAACAGCACCGCCACCACCGCCGCCTGGCCGCCCAGCCCGAGCAGCTGGCACAATGCCCAGGTGGTCAGTGGCATGACCAGGAACTTGAACAGTGCCGAGACTACCAAGGGCTTGGCCTGCTGGCCGATCCGCGCGCCACCCAGTGCTGCGCCAACGCAAAGCAGTCCTAAAGGTAACGCCGCCTGGCCCAGGGCTTTGACCGTGGGCTCCAGGCCTGCTGGCAGGCCCACGCCCGTCAATCGCAGCAATAGCCCCCCGGCACAGCCGATGATCAGCGGGTTGGCAAAGATCGCCTGGAGTACCACGGCCGGCGAGCTGTGGCGTGCGCTGAAGCGAGCGAAGACCAGCACACAGAGCAGGTTGACCAGCGGCACGATGGCGGCGTTGGCCACGGCCGCCAGGGCGATGCCGGCCGTGCCGTAGATACCGGCGGCCAGGGTCGCGCCAATGTAGTTGTTGAAGCGCACGCCACCTTGGAATACCGAGGTGAAATCGGCACCGTCATAATTGGCAACGCCCTGGTAGAGCACCAATAACAGGGCGCCAAGCAGCGTCGAGAGCATTAACACGCCCACCATGCCCAGCACCGGCACGCCGTCGAGGTTGGCGGTGGCCAGGCCGTGGAGGAACAGCGACGGCAGCAGCACGTAGTAGCTCAGGCGCTCGGCGCCGGGCCAGAAGGTTTCGGCGAGAAAGCCACGCACTCGCAGCCAGGTACCGAGGGTGATGAGCAGGATGATCGGGACGAGGGTGGTGAGCAGCAGATGAAGCATGGGGGCGGGTCCGTGGTCGGGTACCGTCACAGACTAGCGGAGTGGAGTGAGCAGAAAAAACGGTGTTTTCTTGAGCGACTGTTGAGAAAAACTGCACGAACTGAAAGCCCGCGCTCCATGACCAATGCGTGACTCATTGATTTAATTTTATCCTGTGGGAGCGGCTTTAGCCGCGAACACCGGCGAAGCCGGTGCCATCCACTGCGTCGCTTGCTTCGCGGCTGAAGCCGCTCCCACAGGGTGCGCGCTGACCGCGCAATCATGGTTCGCGGCGCGACACTGTGATCAGGCCTCCAACGCGGTCCTCAACACTGCACTCAAATGCCGGCGCTGACTCTTCTCATGCTCCAGCAGCACCATACGCCGGATCAGCTGCGGTTCGCCGAAGGGCAGCACGGTGGCTGCTGGCAGCCGCTCGAGGTCGTCGTCGCTCATGGGAATCACCGCCACCCCCAGCCCCATGGCCGCCATACGCGCCAAGGCCTCCTGGCTGTCCAGTTCCATCTGCTCGTTCACCTGCAGCCGCTGACGACGCAGCTCCTGCTCGATCTGCCGACCGGCCCAGGCGCGTTTGTCGAAGCGCAGGAACGGCTGCTCGGCGAGCAGCGTCGGCAGGTTCTGGCCGGCCAGTTCCGGGCTGGCGATGGCCCAGAAGCGGTCCTCGAACAGCGGCGTGTACTGAAGACTCTGCGGGTAGGGGCTGACCGGCTCGGTGGTGATCGCCGCGTCCAGCTCCCCATCCTCGACCCGTCGGGCGAGCTCTGCCGACATGCCCGAAACCACACTGACATGCAGTTCGGGGTGGTGCGCCTTGATCCACACCAGCGCCTTGGGCAGGCGCCGGGCAAGCACGGTATGAATTGCGCCGATGCGCAGACGCCCACGCAAGCTTGGGCCGCTGGCCAGGGTGTCTGCCAGCTCGTCGTAGGCGGCCAGGATGCCTTCGGCACGGACCACTGCGAGTTGGCCAGCCTCGGTCAGCATGACCTGGCGGCGGCTGCGGTCGAACAGGGAGACCTGCAGTTCGACCTCCAGGGTCTTGATATGCAGACTCACCGCCGAGGGGGTCAGGCTCAGCAGGTCGGCGGCGCGGGCGAAGGTGCCGTGGCGAGCGATGGTGACCAGGGTGCGCAAGGCTTTGAGGGACACGCGGGGCAGGCTCCGGTTCGTGGCTTGGCAGGTTGGGCCGTGCAGGAGGGGGGAGGCGGGTACGATACGCGAAAACATGGTTCCACGCTGAAGGCGAGCGTTGGCCTGAGGTCTGATCACGCGAAGGATGCTGGAGGACAAGATTGTGGGAACACTGATGGGCGAAGTCTTGGCTCAGATGGACCGATTTCATTGTCGTACGAGGCGCCCACGGATCAATGTCGGACTGCCGCCGGTCATCATCGGGCTAGCGCTTGGTTCGGTTTGTAGAACAGGAAGTGCGTGGTCTCGGCCGTCTTGCGGTAGGCCTTCGCCCAATCCGGGTTGACGTTGCGGTCGTGAAAATACAGCGCGCCGCCGGTGGGGTCCTTCAACTGCTGGTTGAGGGCCTTGCGGGCAATTTCCTTGGCCACTGCATAGCGTTCCTCTTCTTCCACCTGATCGGGGCGTCCATCGCACCACCAGGAAAACTGGCAGCTCTTGCTCTCTACACCTTGCTTGACCACCGCGCAGACGCTGTCGGGAAAGCCCTCGTGCCCCAGGCGATTGAGCACCACGCTGGCTACCGCACCCATGTCCTGGGCATTGGCACCCTTGGCCTCCCAGTAGATGGTGCGCGCCAGGCAGGTGATGCTGTCATCCATCGGCGACTGGCCCGCCGGGTCGACCGCCTGGACTTCTCCAGGGGTCAGGGTCTCCTGCTTTTTCGGCGGTGGTGCATCCTCGGCCACCTTTTCTTCCAGTACCTGAGCCTTGTCTTCGGCGACCGCGGCTTTCTGGCTGTCAGCGGCGGGGAGGAGGCCTGCGAACAGGGCGAGGGACAGGCCGAACAGCATCCACGGTAGGCGCATGGTCGATATTCCTGAGGGTGGGCTGTCTACAGTCTAGCTGCACGGCTTCAACTCAGCGCCCAGGTCGTCCATAAGCCTGGCTGATGCGGTCGATGACCATCGCCAGGGCGACGATCGCCAGCCCCGCCTCGACGCCCTGGCCGACGTTCAGGGTCTGGATCCCGGCCAGCACGTCTTCGCCCAGCCCGCGGGCGCCGATCATCGACGCCACCACCACCATCGACAATGCCATCATCACCGACTGGTTGAGCCCGGCCATGATGCTCGGCAAGGCCAGCGGCAGGGCGATGCGGCGCAAGCGCTGCCAGCGGCTGGCGCCCAGGCCGTGGGCGGCCTGCAGCAGCGACGGGTCGATCTGCGCCAGGCCCAGATCGGTCAGGCGAACCAGCGGCGGCAGGGCATAGATGAGGGTGGCGAACACCGCTGGCACCTTGCCCAGGCCGAACAGCATCAGCACCGGGATCAGGTAGACGAAGGCCGGCAGCGTCTGCATCACGTCGAGCACCGGCAGGATCAGGCGCCGGGCCAGGGGGCGAGTGGCCAGCAGGATGCCCAGCGGCACGCCGACCAGCACGCACAGGCCGGTGCTGACCAGCACCAGGGCGAGGGTCTGCAGCAGCTTGTCCCACAGCCCGAGCATGCCGATCAGCGCCAGCAGCAGCGGCAACACCAACGCCCGTGCCAGGCTGCGGCTGGCGTGCCAGGCCAGCAGCCCGACCAGCAGCAACAGCAGCCACCAGGGCAGTAACCGGAGCAGGTTCTCCAGGCCCACCAGCAGTTGCAGCAGTTGGTCGGAGATGCTGCGCAGGTGATCGCCATAGTGCAGCACCAGCCAGTCGACCAGGCGGTTGACCCAGGCGGCGAAGGAGAATTGCAGGGCTTCGGGGAAGCCGCCGCTCACAGGCCGGCCTCGACCTTGGCGGCGTTTTCGGCGGGCATCCAGGCCTTCCACACAGCGGGGTTGTCGCGCAGGAAGGCGAGGGCGGCCTCGCGGGGCGGCTGGCGGGTTTCGCTCATGCGTGCCAGGGCCGTGTTCAGGGTGATGATGGGCAGGTCGACCTTTTCGAACACCGCGACCAGCTCGGGGTGGGCGTCACGGAATGCCTTCGACACGCCGATCGAGAGCTTGGCCGGCAACGAGCGGCTGCCTTTCGGGTTGGGGTTAGCGGCATCGGTCAGGGTGGCCCAGGCGGTGGCATCGAACGCCGGCTCCTCCAGGCGAACCAGGTCGTAGCGGCCCATCAGCGGAGTAGGGCTCCAGTAGTAGAACAGTACAGGCTGACCTCGGCGGATCGCCGAGCCTATCTCGGCGTCGAGGGCGGCGCCGGAGCCGCTGCGGAAGTTGTTGTACAGCCCGTCCAGGCCGTAGGCCTTGAGCTTCTGGCTGTTGACGGTCTCGGAGGTCCAGCCGCTGGGGCTGTTGAGGAAGCGGCCTTTGCCGGGTACCTCGGGGTCCTTGAACACTTGGGGGTAGTCTTTGAGGTCGTAGACGCTGCGCAGGTCCGGGGCCAAGGGTTTCAGGTCGCGTGCAGGGTCGCCCTTGATCACGTAGGCCGGCACCCACCAGCCTTCCTCGGCGTTCTTCACCGTGTCGCCCAGGGCGAACACCTGGCCGGCCTGTTCGGCCTTGACCCAGGCGGGGCTGCGTCCGGCCCATTCCTCGGCGATTACCTGCAGGTCGTTGCGCGCCAGGGCCACTTCCATGCTGACGGTACTGCCGGGGAGGGTGTCGGTGGGGTAGCCGTAACCGTGTTCGACGATCAGGCGCAGGATCTCTGTGGTCAGGGCACCGCTTTCCCAGCCGATGGCGCCGAAGTGGATGGGGGCGGGTTGGTCCGCAGCAGCGGCAGAATCGGTGCTGGCCAGGCCGAAGGCGAGGAGCAGGCTGGCCAGAAGGGTGGGGACTTTCTTCATCGGGGCCTCGTCGGTTGCCGGTCCTTGGGTTCGGGCAGAAGTGTAGACGACGAAGTTGCCGGGGCTGCTGCGCAGCCCTTTCGCGGCACAAGGCCGCTCCTAAAGGGGGCGCGTCAGCACCTGTAGGAGCGGCCTTGTGCCGCGAAAGGGCCGCAAAGCGGCCCCGACGGGGTGGAATCAAACGCGGAACTGATCCATCAGCCCCTGCTGCTGGTTGGCCAGGCTGTTGAGCGACTGGCTGACCCGCGCCGATTCGTTGGCCTGGCCGCTCAGCGACTCGGTCACGTCACGGATGGTGGCGACGTTGCTGTTGATCTCCTCGGCCACCGCGCTCTGCTCCTCGGCGGCGCTGGCGATCTGCAGGTTCATGTCGGTGATCACGGTCACCGCCTGGCCGATGCGCTGCAGCGCGGTGACGGCCTGGCCGACCTGCTCGACGCCGCCCTGGGCCTGGCGGTGGCTGCTGTCCATGGCGCCGACCACTTCCTGGGTACCGGCCTGCAGGGCTTCGATTACCTGGCGGGTTTCCTCCACCGACTCCTGGGTGCGGCGGGCCAGGTTGCGCACCTCGTCGGCGACCACGGCGAAGCCACGGCCGGCCTCACCGGCGCGAGCGGCCTCGATGGCGGCGTTGAGCGCCAGCAGGTTGGTCTGCTCGGCGATAGAGCGGATCACCTCGAGCACCGAGCCGATCTTCTCGCTGTTGCGCGCCAGCCCCTCGACCTGGGCCATGGCGCCGCTCATGTCGGCGGCCAGGGTGTCGATGCTGGTGGTGGTGCGGTCGATCACCGCCAGGCCTTCGCGGGTCGCCTGGTCGGCTTCGCGCGCGGCCTGGGCGGCCTGGGCCGCGCTGCGGGCAACGTCCTGGGCAGTGGCGCTCATCTCGTGGGAGGCGGTGGCCACCTGGTCGACCTGGCGGTATTGCTGCTCCATGCCGGCGCTGGTCTCGGCGGCAATCGCCGCGGACTGGTCGGCGGTGCCGCGAGCGGCCTGCACCGAGCGTTTCACCTCGGCGATGGTCGGCTGCAGCTTGTCGAGGAAGCGGTTGAACCAGCCGGCCAGCTCGCCCAGCTCATCCTGCTTGTCGTACTGCAGGCGGCGGGTCAGGTCGCCTTCGCCGCTGGCGATGTCCTTGAGCATGGCGGCCACGCCGAGGATCGGCCGGGTCACGCCGCGGGCCATCAGCCACACCAGCAGCAGGCCGGCGATGGCGGCGGCCAGGCCCAGGCCCAGTTCGAGCAGGGTACCGCTGGTGTTGAGGGCGTCGAGTTCAACCTTGAGGGCCTCGGCCGGACCGGTCAGGGCGCTTTCCGGCACGTCCAGCAGCACGCCCCATGGCTTGCCGCCAGGGATCGGCTCGAAAGCGGCCAGCACTTTCAGGCGTTGCTGGTCGTGAAGGATCTGCAGCTTGCCGTCGGCGAGCTTGCGCACAAGCTCCGCGCCCTGGGTGCGGTCGACCTGGTCGAAGCGCTGGGCCAGCTTGCCGGCGTCGGCGCTGTAGCCGGCCAGCAGGCCCACGGGGCTGAGGATGCCGACGGTGGTCTGGCCGTCGTAGAGGCTGCGGCTGGCGGTCTGGCTCAGGGCCTGCAGGCTGTTGAGGTTGATGTCGATGGACAGGGTGGCGATGACCTTGTCGCCCGCCTTGAGCGGGAACACGATGCTGGTCATCAGCACGCGCTGGCCGTCGATGTCATAGAAGTACGGCTCGACCACGCACACCGTCCCGGTGCTGCGCGGGCACACCCACCAGGTGTTGGCCGGCTGGCCGCTGGGGCCGATCTCGGTGTTGGCCATGTCGTGCTCGGGCAGGGCCATCGAGGTCAGCTGGCCGACCCGCGGCTGCGACCAGTACAGGGCGAAGCGCCCGGTCTCGTTGCTGCCCAGTTCGCTCTGGCCGGCGAACAACTTGTCCTTGCCATCCAGCGCGCCCGGCTCGAACACCAGCGACAGGCCGAGCAGGTCGGGGTTGGCCTGCAACGCGGCACGCACCTGGGCGGTCATGTCCTGGCGCAGGTCGTAGGCGTCGAGGAAGCGTTTCTCGGCCTGTTCGCGCAGGAACAGCACCTGGCGGGCAAAGCCGGCGCCGTATTGGTAGGCGTCCATGAACTGGCGGCGAATGTTCAGGGCCTGGACCTCGCCCTGGGATTCGATGCGCGACTGGGCCGAGTCGGAGAGCATGCGCATGCTGCTGGCTTTCACCAGGTCCGAACTGTGGTCCATGCGGTACAGCGAAAGGCCGACGAGCAGGGTGACGATGGCCGCCAGGCACAGGCCCGCCAGCAGGGTGATCTTCCATTGGATGGAGAGTTGTCGCAGCAAAGGCATGGGGAAAATCCCTTGTAATAGGTTTGATGCTGCCGACTGTGTCGGCCTGCTCGGATTTTTCTTTATTCAAACGTTCAATTAAACCCTGCGACTTTCGTCTATTCCCTACGCGATGTTGCGGAGCAGACGCTTTTGACTTCTGCCGGCCTGTGCTTCAGAGTGTGCGCCCTTCATAACAACATCCCCTGGTCCGGCCACTGCCTGCGCGCAGTCTGTCGCCGGAATGCCCGCTTTTTGTCTGTCGTAACGAGGTTCGCACACCATGAATGCAGTGATTGCCGCGGTCGGGCTCATGCTGATCCTGAGCCTGTCCCGCGTGCATGTGGTCATCGCCCTGATCATCGGCGCCCTGGTCGGAGGCCTGGTCGGTGGCTTGGGTATCGAGGGTACGCTCAAGGCTTTTAATGGAGGCCTGGGTGGCGGGGCCACGGTGGCCCTGTCCTATGCCTTGCTCGGCGCCTTCGCGGTGGCCATCGCCAAGTCCGGACTGGCCCATGCCCTGGCCGACCGGGCGCTGGCGATGATCGATCGCCAGGGCCATGCCGACGGTGGCAAGGTCAAGTGGCTGCTGGTCGGCCTGATGCTGGTGGTGGCGGTGTCGTCGCAGAACATCCTGCCGATCCACATCGCCTTCATTCCCTTGCTGGTGCCGCCGCTGCTGTACGTGCTGACCCGCCTGCGCATCGACCGCCGGCTGATCGCCTGCGTGATCACCTTCGGCCTGATCACCCCGTACATGTTCCTGCCGGTGGGCTTCGGCAACATCTTCCTCAACGAGATCCTGCTGGCCAATGTCAGCCGCGCCGGGGTGGACGTCAGCGGCGTCAATGTGACCCACGCCATGGCCATCCCGGCGGCGGGCATGCTCGCCGGCCTGTTGCTGGCGGTGTTCTTCAGCTACCGCAAGAAGCGTGACTACGACCTGGAACGCATCGAACAGGTCGAGCAGGTCAGCGTGCAGTACAACCCGGTGACCCTGCTGGTGGCCGGGGTGGCGATCGGCGCCGCGTTCATCATCCAGCTGTGGCTGGATTCGATGATCATCGGTGCGATGGTCGGCTTCCTGATCTTCTCGCTGTCGGGCATCGTGCGCTGGAAGGACACCGACAGCCTGTTCACCGAAGGCATGAAGATGATGGCGATGATCGGCTTCATCATGATCGCCGCCTCCGGCTTTGCCGAAGTGATGAAGGCCACCGGCGAGGTGAAGAGCCTGGTGGAAACCTCGGCCCAGTGGATCGACCACAGCAAGGGCGTCGGCGCGCTGCTGATGCTGCTGGTGGGGCTGCTGGTGACCATGGGCATCGGCTCGTCGTTCTCCACCGTGCCGATCCTGGCGGCGATCTTCGTGCCGCTGTGCGTGCAGCTGGGCTTCGACCCGCTGGCCACCGTGTGCATCGTCGGTACCGCCGGCGCCCTGGGCGATGCCGGTTCGCCGGCGTCGGACTCGACCCTGGGGCCGACCTCGGGGCTGAACGTGGACGGACAGCACCATCACATCTGGGATACCGTGGTGCCGACGTTCATCCACTACAATCTGCCGCTGCTGGCGTTTGGCTGGTTGGCGGCGATGACGCTCTGACCAGCGACTGACCCGCTGTCTCTTCTGTAGGAGCGGCCTTGTGCCGCGAAAGGGCCGCGTAGCGGCCCCGGCGATTTTTGTGTAAACGCTGAAATCCTGGGGCCGCTGCGCAGCCCTTTCGCGGCACAAGGCCGCTCCTACAGGGGCAGAGGGCGCAGCTTCAGCTCAGCCGCGGGTCGGCGCGGGGACGATGCGGTTGAGGACGGTGCTACCGTCCTTGCTGCGGGTCAGGTACACCGGCAGCACCTTGGGCAGGGTGTCGACCAGGCGTGCAACCTCGCTTGTGCTGTAGACACCGCTGATGCGAATGCTGGCGGTGCTGTCGTCGGCCACCATGAGCGGCTTGTCCAGGTAGCGGTTGATCACCGGCAGGGCCTGGCCGAGGCTGAGGTTGTCCAGCACCAGCTTGCCGCTGCGCCAGGCCAGGCTGTTGGCGTAATCGTCGCTCTGGTTCAGTTCGGGTTCGAAATCGCCCTTGTGGTAGCTGGCCTGCATGCCCGGGCCAAGACGGTAGCCGCCAGTGTTGCCGCCGGCGCTCACCAGCACCGAGCCTTCCACCAGCGTCACCTTGACCTGGTCCTGATACTTCCACACGTTGAACTGGGTCCCGGTAACCCGGGTCTGGCCGTTGGCGGCGTGGACGATGAACGGGTGGTTGCTGTCGTGGGTGACCTTGAAGAATGCCTCGCCCTTGACCAGGGTGACCTTGCGCTCGTCCTTGTAGTTGAGGAAGCGCAATTCGCTATGCAGGTTCAGCTCGACGCTGCTGCCGTCGCTCAGGCGCACGTGGCGCAACTGGTCGGTGGCTTCGAAGTGCTGGTAGCCGTTGGGCAGCCAACCTTGCTCCCAGCCGACCCAACCGGCCAGGGGCAAGGCGAGCAGGGCGATGGCGGCAGCCGAGGCGAACGGGCGCCAGTGACGCGTCGGCGTCGCTTGCCGGGTGGGCAGTGGGATCACCTGGGCGCTACGTGGGAGCAGGTCGGCGGTGTCCCAGATTTCCAGCATCGCCTGGTATTCCTCGGCGTGCCGCGGGTCGCTCGCCAACCATTGGCCGAACGCCTCGCGCTCGCCCGCCGTGCAGTCGTCGGCGTGCAGGCGCATGCACCAATGCGCGGCGGCATCGGTAATGGCATCTTCGTCGCTTGGAATGTGGCGGTCCTGGTTCATCGCGGCTCCCGGTTTTGCGGCATTCTACCCCCGGGCGGGTGCTTCCGAGAACGAGTTAATGGCGAATGACTATCAATTGTGCAGTTTTTCGTCGTATCTGAGGTTGGGTTTCATCTGCGACAGGGTGAGTTGCCGGTTTGCGGGCCCGCACAAGAGCGAATCGCCTACCCTGTGGGAGCGGGTTTACCCGCGAAGAAGGTAATGCGGTTTATGGCACCGGCTGCGCCGGTGTTCGCGGGCAAGCCCGCTCCCACAGGGGGCGCGATGAAGCCCTTCAGACGGTACGCAGGCGCGCCTTTTCCACCTGCTGCATTTCCACGCCATCGAGCAACGCCTCGACTACCGCCTTGGCCGCGTCCAGCCCGTGGTCGTTGCCCAGCAGCAGGTCGTGACAGGTGCCGGTCGCCAGCTCCATGGCCTTGAGGTTGGTGGCGAATGCGCCTTTGAGCAGGGTGGACAGGTGCACCAGCGCATCTTCGAAGTCCACGCCTTCACGCACGGCGAACAGGGAAGGGTGGCTGCATTCGCAATTGCCGAAGCTGGAGTGCGCCGTGGTGGCGCGAGACGGAGGATCAGGTAAGCCTTTTGTCATTGTGTCGCTCCTTGATTCAATGGAGCCGCCACAGTTCGCTACCAAACGAATGGTGACGGCTGAACGCAGGTTGGTAGACCGGGAATCAAGGAAACCGGCGCGCACGGGGGCGCCCTGCGCACAGCCGCCATTGAACAAAACAGCGGACACAAAAAAGCGCCGACTGAATCGTTGAGCGGGCGCTTGTGCGCCTTGATTGATCGCGGGCTACCAAACCCGGCTGCTGGACTTACAGCAACGGGCAAAGAGTACCGGGGGAGGACACGTGATTCAAGGAATAAGGTGTAAGTAGTTATGGGTAAGCGCGCGTCAATCAGCCTGATTCGGGGGGAGGAGTATTTCCGTTTGCATATCCCGCAGAGCGCTAGCTTCATTCTGTAGGTCATTGATTAACGTCATTCGCAGGCGCTCGTAATTATCGAGTTGTACCTCCCATGTTCTGAGACTCTGCTGCGAAGGTGTGTTGACCAACTGGTTGGCCGCACTCATGAGGTTGCTACCTGCATTCTGTACTTCATTGATCCTGCCCTGATGTGTATCGGATATCCCCTCGCCAATGGTGGCCGGGAAAGTCATTGTCAGGCGTGGAGGGTTTGCGGCATTCGGTAGTTGTTGGGCGATCCTGAGAGCTCTTTCAGTTCTGGCCAACACTGGGAACGTTTCGTTCCTCAGGGTACTCAGCCTGCGGCTTCCTTCAGGATCGGTGTGGTTGACAGGGTCTCCTTCGCAGTACGCATAAGCATTTATCCCCCCCGTAGCGAAAGGACTCAACCTGTCTGGTGAGCAGAACCTCATCAGCACCGTTCTGTAGGCGCGATACCCGTTGCCCAGTAGGTAGACCCCTGCCTGTGGATCACGCATCACACCATTGAAGCCAAGGCGTAAACAAGGCGACTCGCGAACCGCATCGTATCCATAGGCCGAATAGGCAAACCCATGGCTTGCCCCTCGCAACACCGAGCGTGCCAGGTCGCTCGCCAACAGCCTGGTCGCCGGACTGCTCATTGGCGTCCCCACTGTTCAGAAATGACCAATCCACGTTAACGTGCGCCCCTGGCCAGTGAAACTGGCAAAAATGCCAGGTATGGCACTACCGACAAAGAGGACTTGCAATGCCAGAACCCTCCAACCTGCTGGCCTTCGCCCTGATCAGCCTGGGCATGGTGCTGACGCCGGGCCCCAACATGATCTACCTGATCTCCCGCTCCATCTGCCAGGGGCGTGGCGCCGGCTTGATCTCGCTGGGTGGCGTGGCGCTGGGCTTCGTCTTCTATATGCTCTGCGCCGCGCTGGGCATCACCGCGCTGGTCATGGCCGTGCCTTTCGCCTACGACGCCCTGCGCATCGGCGGCGCGCTGTACCTGCTGTACCTGGCCTGGCAGGCGCTGCGCCCGGGCGGGCGTTCGCCGTTCCAGGTCCGCGCCCTGCCGGCCGACAGCCCGCGGCGGCTGTTCATGATGGGGTTTCTGACCAACCTGCTGAACCCCAAGATCGCGGTCATGTACCTGTCGCTGATGCCGCAGTTCATCGAGCCCGGCCACGGCAGCGTGCTGGCGCAGTCGCTGGTGCTGGGCAGCACGCAGATCGCCATCAGCGTCACGGTCAACGCGCTGATCGCGCTGATGGCCGGTTCCATCGCCGTGTTCCTGGCCGGCAGGCCGGTGTGGCAGCAAGTCCAGCGCTGGCTGATGGGCACGGTGCTGGCGGCACTGGCGCTGCGCATGCTGGCCGAAGGACGCCGTTGATCGTCGGCGTCGATCCGATGGAACGTTTTGCCACCGGGCGACTTCTTACCCTCAGAGGAAAGAAAACGTGCCCGGGAAAACCGAGACATGAAAGCGCGCCAGGAGAGCAAGACGGTTAATCTGCAAGCACTGCCGAGCTTCCTGGGCGGCGGTGGCGAAGTCAGCTGCCTGTTGCAGGCGATGGACTGGCGACAGTCTCCGCTCGGAGTCCCGGATGGCTGGTCACCAGTGCTGCAGTCGGTGGTGGCCATGCTCCTGCCGGCGCAGGCGCAGATCGTGCTGTTCTGGGGGCCGCAGTACATCGCGTTGTACAACGATGCCTACTGGCCGACCATCGGCAGCAAGCACCCCGCGGCCCTGGGCCGGCCCGGACAGGAGCACTGGAGCGAGTTGTGGAACGACCTCGAGCCGCTGCTGCGCGGAGTGCGTGAAACCGGGGTGACCTTCTCGGCCCGGGATCGGCCGTTCTATATCGAGCGACATGGCCCGGGCGAAACCGCCTATTTCGATGTCTCCTACTCTGCCGTGCGCGAGGCCGACGGTGGGGTGGGCGGCGTGCTGTGCATCGTCACCGACACCACCGAGCGGGTGCGTTTCCAGCAACGCCAGGCGTTTCTCCAGGAGTTGCGCCAGGCCTTGCCGGGCCTGGGCGAGGCCGAGCGCATCGAGGCCCATGCGGTGCGCCGCCTGGGGGAGGAACTGGGCGCGGCGCGGGTCTGCTTCGGCGAGGACCTGGGCGATGGCCGACGCTATCGAGTTGCTCAGGAGTGGGCCGCCGAAGTACCGTCGATGGTCGGCTTCAACCAGTACTCGGCCCTGGACCCGGCCCTGCGTGAGGCCTTGCTGGCCGGCCAGGCGGTGCAGCGCAACTATGAACCGAGCAAGGGCGCGTCGGCCCGGTTCAAGGGCCTGTGCGCCACGCTGCACGTGCCGGTGCTGCGCGCCGAGCATCTGGAGGCGATGCTCGCGGTGCATTTTCATACACCCCATGCCTGGGGCGAGAGCGAATGCCTGCTGGTGGAAGAGGCCGCCCGGCAGGTCTGGGCGGCGGTCACTCACGCCCGTGCCGAGCGCGCCCTGCACATGCTCAACGAAAACCTGGAGGAGCGGGTGGCCAACATGCTTGCCCAGCGCGAGGCCGCACTGGTGCAACTGCACGAAGCACGCAAGATGGAGATGATCGGCCAGCTTAGCGGCGGCATTGCCCACGACCTCAACAACATGCTGACACCGATCATCGCTTCCCTGGAACTGCTGCGCCGCCATCCGCAACCGGAGCGCGCCGAGCGTCTCATCGATGGCGGCCTGCAGGCGGCCGAGCGCGCGCGCAATCTGGTCGGGCGCCTGCTCAGCTTCGCGCGGCGGCAGACCCTCAAGCCGACGACGGTGTCGCTGGCGGCACTGGTGGGGGACATGCGCGAGCTGATCGCTCGCTCGCTGGGCCCGACCGTTGCCATGGAGGTCAGTGTCGAGACGGCACTGCCGGGGGTGCTGGTGGACCCGCACCAGCTCGAACTGGCTTTGCTGAACCTGGTGGTCAATGCCCGCGATGCCATGGGCGAGGGCGGGAAGTTGACCATACGCGCCGGTCTTGGCGGCGACGGTACGCCTGGTCCGCCCGGTCTGCAGGCAGGGCCACAGGTGTGGCTGCGGGTCACCGACAATGGCTGTGGCATGAGCGAGGAGGTGCTGGCGCATTGCGTCGAGCCGTTCTACTCGACCAAGGGCGTGGGCCGCAGCACCGGGCTTGGCTTGCCGATGGTGCAGGGCCTGGCGCTGCAGTCCGGCGGCGGCTTCGGCATTCGTTCGCGCGTGGGTGAGGGCACCGAAGCGACCTTGTGGCTCCCGGCCAGCGAGCAGGAAGTGGTTGATGAAGCGGCCAAGCCGCTCGAGGTTCCCCGGGCGCAAGGCCAGATCCGCGTGCTGCTGGTGGACGACGAGCCACTGGTGCGTCAGGCCACGCTCCTGCAACTGCGCGCCCTCGGCTACGAGGTGACCGAGGCCGAGGGACCGGCCCAGGCGTTGGCGTTGCTGGACAAGGGCCTGCTGCCCGATGTGCTGCTGACCGATCATGTCATGGCCGAGACTACCGGCGTGCGCTTCGCCCAGCAGGTGCGCGAGCAGCTGGTGCAATTGCCGGTGCTGATCATTACCGGTTACACCAACCTGACGCCACGTGAGTTGCATGGCTTCGAGGTACTGCGCAAACCGTTTCGCCAGGACGAGCTGGGGCAGAGTCTGGCGCGGCTATTGGCGACGCGAAAGTGAACGCTGTGGAGGAAACCTCGAACAGCATGCAGCCCGCTCCCATGCCATGGTGAGTTGATACGACTCACCGACTAGCCAGTACATCCCCCAGCATCTGGCACACCTGTTCGGCCGAATAGGGCTTGGCCAGGAACGCGAAGCCCTGGTGGCCACCTTCGGCGATCGCTTCGCTGTAGCCGGAGGTGAGAATCACCGGCAGTTGCGGTTGGCTGCGCCGCAGTTCCCTGGCCAGGGCGAGACCGCCCATGCCCGGCATCACCACATCGGAGAACACTGCGTCGAATCCGCCGCGGGCCGCCGCGATCTGGGCCAGGGCATCCTCGGCCGAGGTCGCCCAGCTGATCTGGTAGCCATGGTCACGCAAGATCTGCGCGGTGAAGCTGCCGACATCCGGATTGTCCTCCACCACCAGGATGCGCTTGCGCTCGCCGGGCAGGACCAGCGGCACCGTCACGTCAGGTGTTTCGCCATCGGCCTGCGGCACCTGGGGCAGATACAGGGTGAAGGTGGTGCCCTGGCCTGGCACGCTGAGCACCTGCACATCGCCACCGGATTGCTTGACGAAGCCGAACACCTGCGACAGGCCAAGCCCGGTGCCCTGGCCGGCGGCCTTGGTGGTGAAGAACGGATCGAAGATGCGCTCCAGCAGGTGCGGGGCGATGCCGACGCCACTGTCGATGACCGAGATCGCCGCGAACGGCCCGTCCTGCGCCGCCTGTCCACGCAACGCCGGCAGTCGCTGATTGGCCTCCAGGCGCAGACGCAGCGTGCCCGCGATGCCGTCCATGGCGTCACGGCCATTGATCATCAGGTTGATCACCGCGGTTTCCAGCTGGCCGAGGTCGGCGTGCACGTGGCAGGGCGTGTCGGGCAGTTCCAGGCCGACCTGGATGCGGGCGCCAGTGGCGGTGTCGAGCATCTCGGCCATGGCCTCGAGCCTGGGACCGGCCTCGAACACCTGCGGGCTGAGGGCCTGGCGGCGGGCGAAGGCGAGCAGTTGCCCGGTGAGCTTGGCGCCGCGGTCGACGGTGTCGGAGACGGTCTTGAAGTAGCGGCTGCGCCGAGTCTCGTCGAGGTCCGCCCGCTGCAGGAAGTGGATGGAGGAGCGGATGATGGTCAGCAGGTTGTTGAAATCGTGTGCCACGCCGCCGGTCAATTGGCCGATGGCCTCGAGCTTCTGCGCCTGGCGCAGCACGGCCTCGGTGTGCAGCAGCTGGCTGGTGCGCTCCTCCACGCGTTGCTCGAGGGTGGCGTTGAGGGCCTCCAGCGCCGTCAACGCCTCGCGCACCTCGGCATTGGCCTGGACCCGCTGGATATGTGCCCAGCAGCGCTCCGTGGCCTCACCGATCAAGGCCCTCTCGTAGCGGGTCCACGTCCTGGGCGCCTTGTCATGGATGGCCATCAGCGCCGTCAGGCGGCCTTCCTTGATCAAGGGCATGCAGATGGTGGCGGTAATGCCGATGGCCTGGAAGGTCGCCGATTCATGGGGTGACAGTTGCGCAAGGTTGTCCTCGATCACCAGCGCCAGCCCAGCGCGCAGGCGGCTGACGGCCAGATCGCCGAAGTCGGCAAGGCGGTACTGGCCAAGCAGGCGCGGCGAACCTGGCGCGACCCAGTCGCCGCAGATGGTGAAACCGTCCTCGTCGGGGGCCATGACCGCATAGGCGCAGCTCGACAGGTGCAGGTGCTCGCCCAGCAGGCGCGTGGTGGTGGCCATGACCCGTTCAGGGTCGATGGCGTTGGCCGCCGCCCGGCTCAAACTGTCGAGAAAGTTCAGGCGCTGGTTGGCCACCACGCTGGCGGTGGTCTCGGTAACCGTGTCGATCATCCCCACCACCTGCCCGTCGTGGTCGCGGATGGGGCTGTAGCAGAAGGTGAAGTAGGCGCGCTCCGGGCTGCCGTGGCGCTCGATCATCAGCGGGAAATCTTCGATGTATACGGCTTCGCCGTCGAGGGCGCGCTGGGCCAGGTGGCGGATATCGCTCCAGGCTTCCTGCCAGACCGCGCTGAAGGGGCGGCCCAGGGCAGAGGGTTTGTTGCCGAGGATTTCGCTGAAGGCGTCGTTGTGCAGGGTGATCAGCGCGTCGCCCCACAGCACGGCCTGGGGAAAGCGCGAGGCCAGGCACAGGGCAACCGTGGTCTTGAGCACATCGGGCCAGCTGGCAAGGGGGCCCAGGGTGGTCGACGACCAGTCGTGGTTGCGGATGCGTTCGGCCATGAGGCCGCCGCCGTCGAGCCATTTCGCCATGTGCTTTGCGGGTCCTTGTGCGTTAGAGCATCAGGGTGCACCGAGACGCGGCGCTTGGCGAGGGGTTTTGTGTCGTCTGGGGGGGCGCCATCGCGGGGCAAGCCCGCGCCCACGGTATGCATCTCTGGAAGAATCACGTGGGAGCCGGCTTGCCGGCGATGGAGCGCAGGGCGACCCGAATCAGACCTTGAACTGCGCCACCAGCCCATTGAGTTCCAGCGCCAGGTGCGACAGGTCCTGGGCCGATGCGCTGGTCTGGTTGGCCCCGGTCGTGGTCTGCATCGACAAGTCGCGGATGTTCATCAGGTTGCGGTCCACTTCCCGCGCCACCTGGGCCTGTTGTTCCGAAGCGCTGGCGATCACCAGGTTGCGCTGGTTGATCGAGGCGATGGTCCGGGCAATCAGTTCCAGGGCCTGGCCGGCCGATTGCGCCACCTCCAGGGTGCCGCTGGCACGGCCCTGGCTGCTGTGCATGGCGCTGACCGCGCGCTCGGTGCCGACCTGGATGCCGCCGATCATCTGTTCGATCTCGGCGGTGGACTGCTGGGTGCGATGGGCCAGCGCCCGCACCTCGTCGGCGACCACGGCGAAGCCACGCCCGGCTTCGCCGGCACGGGCGGCCTCGATGGCGGCGTTGAGGGCCAGCAGGTTGGTCTGCCCGGCGATCGAGCCGATCACATCCAGCACCCGGGTAATCTCGTTGGCGCTGCTGGCCAGCTGTTCGATCTCCCCGGCGGTACCGGTGACATCGTCGACCAGATGCTGGATCGAAGCCAGCGCCTGGTTGACCTGGTCACGGCCGTCCCGGGTGGTCTGGTCCGCGCCTTGGGAGGCCTCGGCGGTGCTCACCGCGTTGCTCGCCACTTCCTCGACGGCGCTGGTCATCTGGTTGACCGCAGTGGCGGCCTGGTCGATTTCGGTGCTTTGCTGCTGCAGGCCGCGGCTGGTGTCCTCGGTGACGCTGTGCAGCTCTTCGGAGGCCGAGGCCAGGCGGTCGGAGGACGCGGCGATCTTGCCGATGGTGTCGCGCAGGCTCTGCTGCATGCGGCGCAGGGCGTGCAGCAGCAATGCCGGCTCGTCGTGGCCGACTACCGTGATCTCGCGGGTCAGGTCGCCGGTGGCGATGCGCTCGGCCACCATGACGGCGTCGGCCAGCGGCGCGACGACGCTGCGGGTGAACAGGGTGGCGATGGCGATCAGTGCCAGGACGATCAGCACCAGTGCCGTGATGATCACCGCATACGCCTGGTCGCTGACCGTGTCGCTGCGGTGCGAGGCCGCTTCCGCGCCTTTGTAGTTGAAGGCCACCAGTGTTGCCATGGCGTCCATCATGCGGTCGGCGCGCTGGATCAGCGGGCCGTTGATCAGGCGCCTTGCTTCAGCCATGCGCCCGGCGCCGATGTTCGCCAGCACCTGTTGCTGTTGCTGGGTGTATTGCTGGCGCGCCACCAGGAAGGCATTGAACAGGCCGCGGTCCTGGGCGTCGGAGA
This sequence comes from Pseudomonas sp. RtIB026, assembly GCF_016861355.2. Classification (NCBI taxonomy): domain Bacteria; kingdom Pseudomonadati; phylum Pseudomonadota; class Gammaproteobacteria; order Pseudomonadales; family Pseudomonadaceae; genus Pseudomonas; species Pseudomonas sp. RtIB026. The sequence continues at coordinate 3,375,442 of NZ_AP023348.2, forward strand.
TGGTCTTCTCGTAATCCTTGAGGTCCTGCTGGATCGCTTCCTCGATACTGTTGAGCAGGTTGACGCTGGCGTTTTCGTCGGTGTCTTCCTCCAGCGCCGCGCGCAGCGTGGCGGCGCGTTCCTGGGCCAGGGTGCCGCCGATCTCGTTGAGGGCGATCACGGCCGGCAGCCAGTTGCGGCGGATCTCGTTGGTGGCATCGTTCATCTGCCGGGTTTCGTACAAGGCCACCAGGCCCATGGCCAGGACCAGGCCGGCCAGCAGCGTGAACAGGCTGGTCGCCCGTTTACCGATCTTCATGTTTCTCAACAGCATGGATGTTCCTTGACGTCAGAATGCAAACGTCAGGAGCATGATTCCGGGGGCTGCGGGGAGATAGTCGCCAGGTCGCACGTATTGCGGCGGATTTTCCTATTTGCCGGTACCTGTCCCGGCGTAGGCGGGCTCCCGGCGGATGGCGTCATCCGCTGGGAGCCCGGTTGAGCGGCAATGTAATGCGCTTGCTCAGACTTTGAACTGCGCCACCATCCCGTTCAGCTCCACCGCCAGGCGCGACAGGTCCTGCGCCGCCGCGCTGGTCTGGTTGGCGCCCGCCGAGGTCTGCATCGCCAGGTCGCGGATGTTCACCAGGTTGCGGTCCACCTCCCGGGCCACCTGGGCCTGTTGTTCGGAGGCGGTGGCGATCACCAGGTTGCGCTGGTTGATGGTGGCGATCGCCTCGGCAATCAGCTCCAGGGCCTGGCCGGCCGACTGCGCCACGGCCAGGGTGCCGTTGGCACGGCCCTGGCTGCTGTGCATGGCGCTGACCGCACGCTCGGTGCCGGACTGGATGCCGCCGATCATCTGCTCGATCTCCGCGGTGGACTGCTGGGTGCGGTGGGCCAGGGCACGCACCTCGTCGGCGACCACCGCGAAACCGCGGCCGGCCTCACCGGCGCGGGCGGCCTCGATGGCGGCGTTGAGGGCCAGCAGGTTGGTCTGCCCGGCGATCGAACCGATCACGTCCAAGACCTGGCTGATCTCGTTGGCGTGGCTGGCCAGTTGCTCGATTTCCCCGGAGGTGCCGGTCACGTCATCGACCAGGTGCTGGATCGAGGCCAGTGCCTGGTTGACCTGGTCGCGACCGTCGCGGGTAGTGCGGTCGGCGCCCTGGGAGGCGTCGGCGGTGCTCACGGCGTTGCTCGCTACCTCTTCGACGGCGGCGGTCATCTGGTTGACCGCCGTGGCGGCCTGATCGATCTCGGCGCTCTGCTGGTGCAGGCCGCGGCTGGTGTCCTCGGTGACGGTGTGCAGCTCCTCGGAGGCCGAGGCCAGCTGGTCGGAAGACGCGGCAATCCTGCGCAGGGTGTCGCGCAGGCTATGCTGCATGCGGCTCAGGGCGGCCAGCAGCAAGGCCGGTTCGTCGCGGCCGAGCACGACGATCTCGCGGGTCAGGTCGCCGGTGGCGACCCGCTCGGCCACGGCAACGGCGTCGGCCAGGGGCACGACGATACTGCGGGTGAGGAGGGTGGCGATGCCGATCAGCGCCAGGGTGATCACGGCAATGGCGGCGATGATCAGGCTGAAGGCTTCGTCGGAGGCCGCGCTGCTGCGCAGCGAGGCTTGCTCGGCGCCCTTGGTGTTGTAGTCGATCAGTTCGGCCAGGGCCTTCATCATGCTGTCGGCGTACTCGGCCAGCGGGCCGTTGACCAGACGTCGGGCCTCGTCCAGTCGGTCATCGCCGGCGGCGCTGCGAATGGCTTGCTGCAGTGCGTGATAGCGTTCGCTCAGGCCCATGAAGGTGTCGAACAGGGCGCGGTCGTCCGCGGCGAAGATGGTGCGCTCGTAGGCCTTGAGGTCGTTTTCGAGCTGTTGGTTGACCTGGACGATCTTGTCCAGCGTGGCATGGCGGGCGCTGCTGCTGTCCTCAAGGACACTGCGCAGGGTCAGGGCGCGGGCCCGGCCCAGGTTGCTGCTGACCTCGCCCAGGGCGAGCACGGCGGGCATCCAGGTGAGACGGATTTCGTCGGTGGCGCTGTCCATCCGCCGGGTTTCGTAGAGGGCGACCAGGCCCAGGGCCAGGACCAGGATCCCGAGCAGGGTGAACATTCCTGCTGCCCGAATACCGATCTTCATGTTCCGTAACTGCATGCGACGCTCCTTGACGGTGGCTGGCAGGCGTCAAGAGCGCGGACTGACCGGGCTCGGCTGGAAAGGCTCTCGATGCACTGCGAAGGGGGGTTATATCCTCACGGTTCATGTTGTTTTTTCTGAATGATGACATAACGCCACTATTATTGACCAGTCGTTCAATGTAATGACGCATACAAACAGGCCCGTCACTTCCGGGACGGGCCTGTTGTTTTCGTTCACTCGACGATCGGAATCAGCGGGTCGGCCGCCGCCAGGGCCAGGGCGCGGTCGGCGGCCGGCGGGTAGATCCAGACCGAGTTGATCTGGCGCTTGAGGACCTTGCCTTCCTGGCCCTGCAGCTTCAGTTCGCGGGTCCAGCCTTCGCTGTACGCGGCGCCCCAGTCGCCCAGGTCCAGGCAGGTGACGTACTTGGGCTGGCGGTACGCTATCGGCGCCTGGCCCAGCAGGTCGGCCATGGCGTTGTTGCCGCTGTGGCGACCCATGGGGATGGCGTGCTGGCAGGTCATCAGGGCGTGGTTGCCCAGCTCGTCCACCGCGGCCCAGGCCACATCGCCGGTGGCATAAATGTGCGATTGGCCGATCACCTTGAGGTGGTCGTCGACCCGCAGGCGACCGAAGCCGTCACGCTCGCCGGCGACCTGCGCGGTCAACGGGCTGGCCTTGACGCCGGCGGTCCAGATCACGGTCTTGCTGGCGATGTACTCGCCGTTGTCCAGGGTCACGCCACCGGCATCCACCGCCACCACCGAGGTGCCGGTCAGCCATTCGACGCCCGCCTGCTCGCTGGCGGCGACGATGGCCGGGGTGATTCCGGCGCCGAGGGCGGCACCGACGCTGGCGCCACGGTCGATCAGCACCACGCGGGCATGGCCTTCACCGAGGATGGCGCGCAGGCGCGGCGGCATCTCGGTGGCGGTCTCGATGCCGGTGAAGCCGCCGCCGCAGACCACCACGGTGTTGCGCGCCGGCGAGGCGGGCAGGCTGGCCAGGCCGTGCAGGTGCTGTTCCAGGCGCACGGCCGACTCCATCTGGTCGACATCGAAGCTGTGCTCGGCCAGGCCCGGTACGGCAGGGCGGGCCACCTGGCTGCCGGCGGCGAGGATCAGGCGGTCGTAGGCGAGCTGCTGCGGCAGGCCATCGGCATCGCGGTAGCCGACCTGGCGGGCGGCGCTGTCGATGCTGTCGGCGGTGCCAGGGATGAACTCCACGCCCACCACGTCGAACAGCGCCTCCAGCGGTGCCTGCAGCGTGTGGACGTCGGCCTCGTAGAAGCGTGGACGGATGCGCAGTTGCGGCTGCGGGGCCAGCACGCTGATGCGCACGTCGCCGCGTTGTGCCTGGTCGAGCAGGCGGGCGGCGCTCAGGGCGCTCCAGACACCGGCAAAGCCGGCACCGATGATCAGGATACGAGAGGTCATGTGGATGCTCCGCAAGGACAGGAAAAAGGTCTTCGATGAGGCGTTCACGGCCCGTCGAATAACTACGACTGTATTGATCGTAGTTTAAATCGGCAAGTGTTATTTTTCGGGTCGTCCTTTCGCAAACGCAGGTGTATCGGCTGTATCCAGCGTGTTTATTGGCTTCTGCTGGGATGTTGATATGCTTGCACGGCGACGACCGGCTTTGCCTGCCACCGATTATGGGCGTACTATTTGCGACAGAATTAGTCGGAGATTGATATGTCCCTTTACAGCGCCGGCGTCGAATACGGCATCCATTGCCTGCTGTTTCTGGTGGACGAGCGCGGCGACAGCCGCGAATCCAGCGTACGCGACCTGGCCGAGTTGCAGGGCGTGCCCCAGGAATACCTGGCCAAGGTCTTCACCAAGCTGGCCCGCGCTGGATTGGTGGCGGCGACCGAAGGCGTGCGCGGCGGATTCCGTCTGGCGCGGCCTTCAGACGAGATCACCGTACTGGATATCGTCACGGCCATCGATGGGCCGAAGAAGCTCTTCGACTGCCGGGAGATCCGCGAGCGTTGCGCGGTGTTCGAGGGCGCCGCGCCGGCCTGGGCCACCGAAGGCACCTGCGCGATCCATGCGGTGATGCTGGGGGCGCAGAAACGTATGGAGGAGGCGCTGGCCCAGCAGACCATCCTCGACCTGGCGCGGCGCTTCGGGCGCAAGGCGCCGGCCGAGTTCGGGCAGAAGGTCAATGACTGGATGAGCGAGCGGCGCGACGGCAAGGGCGCCGGTGGGGACATTCCGCTGCAGGCCGTCTGACGAGCTGGGTCGGTTGGGCGGCGCAACGGAAAATTGTGCTCAACCCCAAGGTAAATCCTTGCCTGCGCGATCAGCCCACAGGTGCCAAGCCGAGGTAAGCTGACAGAAAAATTCCGTGCGCCGCTCCCGGCGCCAGAGAGGTCAGCGTGGCTTCCTACACCTTGCGCCAACTCAAGTACTTCGTCACCACGGTGGAGGCCGGCAGCGTCGCCGAGGCCTCGCGCCAGCTGTATATCGCCCAGCCGTCGATCTCCACGGCGATCAAGAGCCTGGAAGAGAGCTTCGGCGTGCAGCTGTTCATCCGCCATCACGCCCAGGGCGTGTCGCTGACGCCCAGCGGCAAGCGCTTCTATGCCAAGACCCGGGCCCTGCTGCAGATGGCCCATGAGTTCGAGCAGAACGCCCTGGCCGACAACGACACGGTGGCCGGGCAGATCGACATCGGTTGTTTCGAGACCGTGGCGCCTTTGTACCTGCCGCGACTGATCGCCGGTTTTCGCCAGCGTTATCCCGGGGTGGACATCCGCCTTCGCGACGGCGAACAGCAGGACCTGATCCAGGGCCTGACGGCGGGCACCTTCGACCTGGCGTTCCTCTACGACCATGACCTGGACGGCACCATAGAGACCGAGCCGTTGATGCCAGCGCAGAAACCCTATGTGCTGCTGCCGGAAAAACACCGTTTCGCCGGCCAAACCCAGGTGTCGCTGCGCGACCTGTGCCCGGAACCGATGATCCTGCTCGACGTGGCGCCGAGCCGCACCTATTTCGTCAGTCTGTTCAACGAGCTGGGGCTGACGCCGAACATTGTCTTCAGCTCGCCGTCGATAGAGATGGTCCGGGGCATGGTGGGGCAGGGTTTCGGTTTCTCGCTGCTGGTGACCCGGCCGCATTCCGAATTCACCTACGACGGACAGCGCCTGGTGACCCTCGACATCACCGAGCCTGTAGCGCTGTCGGGCCTGGCGGCGGCGCACCTCAAGCGCGTGCAGCTGACCAAGCCGGCGCAATTGTTCGTCGAGTTCTGTCGCGAGGAACTGGCACGCCTGTAGGCGTTGACCATCCGTCGCCAACATGGCGCTGGCGAGCGAACGTTGCCATGCCAGCGGTTTCTTCCACTAAGGTGCTAGAGGCACTTCGACGTTGTCATTGCCTGGGCGAATGGACCTGCACCCGGGCATGGGCAATATCAATTGGCAGCCTGCCAGTCGAGGGCGTACCACACCCAACAGGCCATCCAGTACAGAGAGGGTCGTACCATGTCGTTGATTGGCGTTTCAATGCTTGAGATGCGGCAGATGATCGAACAGGCCTGCCTGCCTGACCGCTGCGAGGTGAGCTGCCCGGACGGCGAACACCTCACCATTCGCCTGGGCCAGGGACAGAGCCTGGACGACTGCCTGACCGTGACCGGCGTGCCGATCGCCGAGCTCAACAGCTGTCATGACCTGCTGGGCCTGGTGGCAAGGGTCAAGGCGCAGCGCAAGGCCCCGGCCACCGTGCGCAAGGTCAGCGCCTGAGGTCATAAAAGTTCAAGCAGCAGGTTGATGCCACCGTCACCGCATTTGACATGCTCGCGGACCACGCCGCGATAGTTGCGTCCTTCCCAGGCGAAGGCGACGCTGTGGGCTTTCTCGACCTTGCCCGGCAGCGGCGGCTCGATATGCAGGCGCAGTGCCGGGCGGCCTTGCAGGCTGAGGGCCGCCAGTTGCACCTGGCACTCGGCGCGCTGGGCCACCCGGCCGAACAGGGTGTCGCGGACGAAGTCCAGTTCCAGCAGGACGCAGGGTGCGCGGCAGGGCATCTTCATGGTGGCTTTCCGGCGAAAGAGGCATACCTCGAACGTTGGAAGCTTAAAAGCGCAAGACGTTCAAATTATTTCAGCCTGTGCCTTTCGCTGGGCGCCTGTAGGAGCGGCCTTGTGCCGCGAAAGGGGCGCGGAGCGGCCCCAGGGCTTCTGCGTTGATGCATCAATTGCCGGGGCTGCTTCGCAGCCCTTTCGCGGCACAAGGCCGCTCCTACAGGCCAGGCATGGACGGCGCGCCGAGAATCTCCAGCACCTTATCGCGCAGTTGATCGATGCTGAACGGCTTGCCGATCAGGTGCATGCCCTCGGGCACGGTGAAACTCTCGGCATAGCCGCTGGCGAACAGCACCGGCAGCAGTGGCCGGGCCTCGCGGGCCTTGGCGGCCAGTTCCTCGCCGCGCAGGTCGGGCAGGCCGACGTCGGTCATCAACAGTGCCAGGGACTGCTCGGGATCCTCGATGATCTTCAGGGCCGCGCCGGCGCTGTCGGCCTCGATAGTGGTGTAGCCCAGTTCGCCGAGCACTTCGACTATCAGCATGCGTACGATGTCGTCGTCTTCGACTACCAGAAGGTGCATTGTGCGGATCCTGTTTCGGTGGATTGTCTCTACTCTGTGCGCAAGGCGGTGGCAGAAGTTCCCAAGCTTAACGGCACCGGCAAATAGATGGAACGATTGCCGCAGACAGGCTTCAAATACTGGCTAAATGCCCTGCCAGATCCGCCAAAGCTGGTTAGACTCGCTGTATTCCCCCGGTCGGTCTGGCGCAGGGCAACCCTTACACGATGTAGACGCCAGTCTGTTCAATGGACTTTTTTCACTCGGGCACTTTCAGATGATTCAAGCAGCCTCGATGGACCAACGCAGCTTTCGCAAACTGCTGAGCCGCAACGTCGGCCTGCCCCTGGGCGTAGGGCTCCTGGGCGCCGTGGCGTTTGTCGCGGTGATCAACTACCTGCTCTCGGCCATGCAGTGGGTCGAGCACACCGACCGGGTGATCGGCAATGCCAACGAGACGATCAAGCTGTCGATCGACATGGAAACCGGCATGCGCGGCTACCTGCTGACTGGCGAGGAGCGTTTCCTCGACCCCTATGAGGTCGCCAAGCCGCGTATTTTCGGCAGCCTGGACAGTTTGAAGGAAATGGTCGCGGACAACCCCCAGCAGGTCGACCGCATTGACCGCATCGCGGCCTTGCAGCGCGAGTGGAATACCTTCGGCAGCGAGATGATCAGCCAGCGCCGCAGCCAGGGCGACGTGCAGGCGTCGATCGGCCGTGGCCGCGGCAAGCGCCTGACCGACGAGATCCGCAAGGAGTTCGACACCTTCATCAACACCGAGCAGCAACTGCGTACGACCCGCAACGAGACGGTCAGCACGGTCACCATGACCGCGATCTCGGCCTTTGTGCTGTTCATCGTCGCCCTGAGTGCCTTGCTTGCCTACCTGGGGCGCCGCGACCTGCTGGCGCTATCGGCCAGCTATGTGTCGAACCTGGAGGCCCAGCAGCGCGCCGCCGAGCGCCTGGAGCAACAGGCCTGGCTGCGGGCCGGGCAGACCCAGCTGGCCGAGCAGGTGCTGGGGCAGCTGACCTTGCCCATGCTCGGCGACAATATCCTGCGCTTCTTCGCCGGTTACCTTGGCAGCGTGGTCGGTGCGTTGTACGTGCGCGACGAGCATGGCCAGCTGGTGCGGGTCGCCACCTATGGGCTGGACGCCGAGCAGCAGGGCAGCGAGCCGCGTCTGGGCGATCATGCCGGCCTGTTGGGCGAAGCGGTGATCCAGAGGCGCCTGCTGCGCCTGGACGAACTGCCCGAGGATTACTACCGCCTGAGCTCTGGCCTGGGGCGCGGCCTGCCACGCAGCGGCGTGCTGGTGCCGTCCCAGGACGACGGGCGGGTCAACGGCGTACTGGAGCTGGGCTTCCTGCGCACGCTGCAGGAGCGCGACGTCGAACTGCTGGAGCGGATCACCGAGAACCTGGGCATCTCCATCGAGAGCGCACGCTACCGCCAGCGCCTGCAGGAAGTACTGGCCGAGACCCAGCAGCTCAACGAAGAGCTGCAGGTGCAGCAGGAAGAGCTCAAGACCGCCAACGAAGAGCTCGAGGAGCAATCGCGGGTGCTCAAGGAGTCCCAGGCCCACCTGGAGACCCAGCAGGCGGAACTGGAGCAGACCAACGAACAGCTGGCCGAGCGCACCGAGGCCCTGGATCGCAAGAACAGCGAGCTGAACCAGGCCCAGGTCGAACTGCAGGCCCGCGCCGACGACCTGCAGCGTTCGAGCAAGTACAAGTCCGAGTTCCTCGCCAACATGTCCCATGAGCTGCGCACGCCGCTCAACAGCTCGCTGATCCTGGCCAAGCTCTTGTCCGAGAACGCCGAAGGCAACCTCAGCGAGGAGCAGGTCAAGTTCGCCGAGTCGATCTACTCGGCCGGCAACGACCTGCTGAACCTGATCAACGATATCCTCGACATCGCCAAGGTCGAGGCCGGCAAGCTGGAGGTGCGCGCCGAGAGCACGCCGCTGGAGCGCCTGGTCGAAGGGCTGCGGGGCATGTTCCAGCCGCTGGCCCAGGACAAGGGCCTGGCCTTCGAGGTGAAACTCGAGCAGCCGTTGCCGGCGAGCCTGTTCACCGACCGCCAGCGCCTGGAGCAGATCCTCAAGAACCTGCTGTCCAACGCCATCAAGTTCACCGAGCGCGGCCAGGTCAGCCTGGGCATCAGCCACCAGGCCGGCCTGGGCATCGTCTTTGCCGTGCGCGACACCGGTATCGGCATTGCCGCCGACCAGCAGCAGGCGATCTTCGGCGCCTTCCACCAGGTCGACGGCACCAGTAACCGCCGCTACGGCGGCACCGGTCTGGGCCTGTCGATTTCCCGCGACCTGGCGCACCTGCTGGGCGGGCAGATCAATGTTGACAGCAGCCCGGGGCAGGGTAGCGTGTTCAGCCTGATCCTGCCCGAGCACTTCGAGCCGTCGGCGCAGCAGGTAGAGGTGCACAGCCTGCGCCCGGCGGTCGACGAACTGCCGCCGGCGCCGCCGGTACCGGCGCCGGTGCGCACCGAGCGCCCGGCCCCGGCCTTTGCCGACGACCGCGCCCAGGCGCCGTTCGCCAACCGCTGCATCCTGGTGATCGAGGACGAGCCGAACTTCGCCCGCATCCTCTTCGACCTGGCCCACGAGCTGGGCTACAGCTGCCTGGTCGCCCATGCCGCCGACGAAGGCTTCGAGCTGGCCGCCCAGTACCTGCCCGACGCCATCCTGCTGGACATGCGCCTGCCCGACCATTCCGGGCTCACCGTGCTGCAGCGCCTGAAAGAGCAGGCCGGCACCCGGCACATCCCGGTGCACATCATTTCGGTGGAAGATCGCGTCGAGGCGGCCATGCACATGGGCGCGGTGGGCTACGCGGTCAAACCCACCAGCCGCGAGGAGCTCAAGGCGGTGTTCGGCCGCCTGGAGGCCAAGCTCACGCAGAAGCTCAAGCACATCCTGCTGGTGGAGGACGATGACCTGCAGCGCGAGAGCATCGCCCGCCTGATCGGTGACGACGATATCCAGATCACCGCCGTGGCCATGGCCCAGGACGCCCTGGCGCTGCTGCGCGAGAACATCTACGACTGCATGATCATCGACCTCAAGCTGCCCGACATGCTCGGCAACGAGCTGCTCAAGCGCATGACCGCCGAGGACATCCGCAGCTTCCCGCCAGTGATCGTCTACACCGGGCGCAACCTCACCCGCGAGGAAGAGGCCGACCTGCTCAAGTATTCGCGCTCGATCATCATCAAGGGCGCGCGTTCGCCCGAGCGCCTGCTCGACGAAGTCACGCTGTTCCTGCACAAGGTCGAGTCGCAGCTGTCCAACGAACGCCAGCGCATGCTCAAGACCGCGCGCAGCCGCGACAAGGTGTTCGAGGGGCGCAAGGTCCTGCTGGTGGACGACGATGTGCGCAACATCTTTGCCCTGACCAGCGCCCTGGAGCACAAGGGCGCCATCGTCGAGATCGGCCGCAACGGGCGCGAAGCCATCGAGTGCCTGGAGGCCAACGATGACATCGACCTGGTGCTGATGGACGTGATGATGCCGGAGATGGACGGCTACGAGGCCACCCGCCTGATCCGTCAGCAGCCGCGCTGGCGCAAGCTGCCGATCATCGCCGTGACCGCCAAGGCGATGAAGGATGACCAGCAGCGCTGCCTGCAGGCCGGGGCCAACGACTACCTGGCCAAACCGATCGACCTGGACCGCCTGTTCTCGCTGATCCGGGTCTGGCTGCCGCAATTGGAGCGAATCTGAAATCTTGACCAGTGAACGCAACACCGATATCGAGATCCGGCTGCTGATCGAGGCGATCTACCTCAAGTACAGCTACGATTTTCGCGATTACTCCGGCGCCTCGATCAAGCGCCGGATCCTCCACGCCGTGCGCCAGTTCGACTGCCGCACGGTGTCGGCGCTGCAGGAGCGGGTGCTGCATGACCCGGGCATGTTCCTCGAGCTGCTGCAGTACCTGACGATCCCGGTCAGCGAGATGTTCCGCGACCCCGGGCATTTCCTCGCGCTGCGCAACGAAGTGGTGCCGCTGCTGCGCACCTGGCCGTCGCTGAAGCTCTGGATCGCCGGCTGCAGCACCGGCGAGGAGGTATACTCCATGGCCATCCTGCTGCGCGAGGAAGGCCTGCTGGAGCGCACCATCCTCTACGCCACCGACATCAACCCGCATTCGCTGGAGCGCGCCAAACAGGGCATCTACTCGATGCAGAGCATGCGCGAGTACGAGGAGAACTACCGCAAGGCCGGTGGCCGGCGAGATTTCTCCGAGTACTACACCGCCGCCTACGGTAACGCCATCATGGACTCAAGCCTGCGCGACAACGTGACCTTCGCCGACCACAGCCTGGCCACCGACAGCGTGTTCTCCGAGACCCAGCTGGTGTCGTGCCGCAACGTGCTGATCTACTTCAACAAGGACCTGCAGGACCGCGCCCTGGGCCTGTTCCACGAGTCGCTGTGCCACCGCGGCTTCCTGGTGCTGGGTAGCAAGGAGTCGGTGGACTTCTCGGCCTACAGCGAAGGCTTCGAGCCGCTGGTGCGGCCCGAGCGGATCTACCGCAAGACATGAACGGCGTGCGCGCGATCGTCATCGGCGCCTCGGCGGGCGGCGTCACGGCGCTGTTCAGCGTGCTTGGCGCGCTACCGGCGGACTTCGCCATCCCGGTGTTGTGCCTGCTGCACCTGCCGGACGACCGCCACAGCCAGCTCGCCGAGGTGCTGCAGCGGCGCCTGCGCCGGCCGGTGCGCGAAGCCTTCGACAAGGCGCGGATCGAGCCTGGGCTGATCTACGTGGCGGGGCCGGGCTATCACTTGTCGGTCGAGCGCGACCTCAGCTTCTCGCTCAGCCAGGAAGCGCCGGTGCATTTCTCGCGCCCGGCAATCGATTTTCTCTTCGAGTCGGCCGCCGATGCCTATGGCCCGGGCCTGCTCGGCGTGCTGCTCACCGGCGCCAACGAAGACGGCGCCCGGGGGCTGTTGCGCATCAGACAAAGCGGTGGCCGGACGGTTGTCCAGGACCCCCGCGACGCACAGGTGGCGTTGATGCCGGAGGCCGCCCTGGCCCTGCACGACCCTGACCATATTCTTTCCCTTGGCGGTATCGGGCAGTTGCTCGCTACCCTGGAACCCAGCGCATGCTAAGCCACATTACCGCGAAACTGCTGATCGTCGACGACCTGCCGGAAAACCTGCTGGCCCTCGACGCCCTGATCCAGGGCGAGGACCGCGAGGTGCACCAGGCGCAGTCCGCCGAGCAGGCGTTGTCGCTGCTGCTCGAGCACGAGTTCGCCCTGGCCATTCTCGATGTACAGATGCCGGGCATGAACGGCTTCGAGCTGGCCGAGCTGATGCGCGGCACGGAAAAGACCCGCAGCATCCCCATCGTCTTTGTCAGCGCCGCCGGGCGCGAGATGAACTACGCCTTCAAGGGCTACGAGAGCGGCGCCGTGGACTTCCTGCACAAGCCGCTGGAAACCCTGGCGGTGAAGAGCAAGGTGTCGGTGTTCGTCGATCTGTTCCGCCAGCGCAAGGCCCTCGACCGACAGTTGCAGGCCCTGGAGCAGAGCCGCCAGGAGCAAGAGCTGCTGCTGGCCCAGTTGAAGGTGGCGCGGGGCGAGCTGGAGCACGCGGTGCGCATGCGTGACGACTTCATGTCGATTGTCTCCCATGAGGTGCGCACGCCGCTCAACGGGCTGATCCTGGAAACCCAGTTGCGCCGCCTGCACCTGTCCCGCGGCAACCTGGCGGCGTTCAGCGAGGACAAGCTCAAGGCCATGGTCGAGCGCGACGAGCGCCAGATCAACAGCCTGATCCGCCTGGTCGAGGACATGCTCGATGTATCGCGGATCCGTACCGGCAAGCTGTCGATCCGCCCGCGGACCTTCGACCTTGGGCAACTGGTGCGGGGCCTGGTGGAGAACTTCGCCGCCCAGGCCGGCGCCGTGGACACGCCGCTCGAATTGCAGCGCTGCGACCCTTTGCAGGGTGAATGGGACGAGTTCCGCATTGAACAAGTGGTGGCCAACCTGTTGTCCAATGCCTTGCGCTATGGTGAGCGCAAACCGGTCCAGGTGCGGGTGTTCGAAGCGGGCGAGATGGCCTGCGTGCAGGTGCAGGACCATGGCATCGGTATCGATGCGCAACACCTGCAGCGGATCTTCCAGCAATTCGAGCGCGTCGCCGCGCAGCAGGCCACGGGCGGGCTGGGCCTGGGCCTGTACATCTCCGAGCAGATCGTCCTGGCCCATGGCGGGCGGATCCAGGTCGACAGCCAGGCCGGCATCGGCTCGACCTTCACCGTGTATCTGCCGCTGTCGGCACAGTCGCAACATTGTGACCCGGCCCGCGCAACCTCTGCGTAGTGCTGGGGTCTGATGGCCAACCTGTTGAATGCGAAGGCGTTGTCATGAGTGAAGATGCACAAGACGTGGTACTGGTGGTCGAGGATGAACCGGCGATCCGCATGATCCTGCGCGATTACCTGGCCGGTGAGGGCTACCACGTGCTGGTGGCCGAGGACGGCGAGGAGGCGTTCGCGATCCTGGCGAGCAAGCCGCACCTGGACCTGATGGTCACCGATTTCCGCCTGCCAGGCGGGATTTCCGGGGTGGAAATCGCCGAGCCTGCGGTGAAGCTGCGCCCGGACCTGAAGGTGATCTTCATCAGTGGCTACCCGGCCGAGATCGTCGAGTCGGGCAGCCCGATCGCGCGCAAGGCGCCGATCCTGGCCAAGCCTTTCGACCTCGACACGCTCCACGAGCAGATCCAGACGCTGTTGCGCTAGGCGCATGCGAACCGGCCAGTTTTCCAGGCCGGTGGTTGCTTTTATCGCCGTTCGCGTGCTCTCAATGAGGTCACCGATTCGCCACCGACGCCCCAGTTGTCGGTGGGCACTTCCTCGATCACCACGAAAGTGCTCGCCGGCGGCTTGTTCAGGACCTTTTCCAGCAGGCGGGTGGTGCCTTCGATCAGTTGACGCTTGTGTTCGGCCGTGACGCCTTCATCGGTCACGCGGATATGGACATAAGGCATGTGCGTCGCTCCAGGTTCAGTGCCAGGTACCGGCGGTGCTGCCACCGTCGACGGGGAGGATGACGCCGCTGACGAAACGGGCATCGGTCAGGTACAGCACGGCGTCCACCACATCCTCGGGCTTGCCGGTGCGACCGCTTGGCGACAGTGCGCCGAGCCCTTCGGTGTGGCCGCTGTGCAACGGCGTGTCGATGATGCCCGGGGCCACGGCGTTGACCTGCACGCCGCTCGCTGCCAGCTCCAGGGCCAGGCCCTTGACCGCCTGGTTCAGCCCGCCCTTGACCAGCACCGGCAGCAGCGCCGGGACGCGGGTGTCCGGTTGCAGGGCCACCGAGGCGGTGATGGCGACGATATGACCGTGGCCCTGGGCCTTCATGACCCGGGCTGCTGCCTGGGCGGGGTAGAAGAAACCCTTGAGGTTGGTGCCGACCAGCGCATCGACGTCGGCCTCGGTGTAGTCGGTCACGGGCTTTGGAATGAAGATGCCGGCGTTGTTGACCAGGATATCAACCCGGCCAAAGGCTTCCTGGGCGGCGGCGAATAGCCGCTCGGCGGTGGCTTTTTCGGCGATGTCGCCCGCCACGCCGATAAAGGCGGCCGGATTTCCCAGGCGCGCTGCGGCTTCGTCCAGGCGAGCCTGGGTGCGGGCGTTGCCGACCACGTTATCGCCACGCTTGAGGTAGGCCTGGGCCAGGGCGAAGCCCAGGCCGCTGGAGGCGCCGGTGATGATGACGGTTCTTGCGTTGCTCATGGGAAACTCTCCGGTGATGCGAGCCGTTGCTCGGGTGTGGAGCCACTTTAAGTTGCAATCTCGGCTTGAAAAATGAGGCGCAGGGCATTTCAATCGATACATCATGTAATTAATAGAGCCCGCCATGACCCGCCATTTCGATGACCTGCAACTGGGCAGCCTGGAGTTGTTCTGCCTTGCCGCCGATGCCGGCAGCTTTACCGAGGCGGCCACCCTGGCAGGGGTCACCCCCGCGGCGGTGAGCCGCTCGGTGGCGCGCCTGGAGGAGCGTCTGGGCGTGCGCCTGTTCGTGCGCACCACCCGGCAGATGCGCCTGAGCGAGGCCGGCCAGGCCTATTACCTGCACTGCCGCCAGGCACTGGGGCAGTTGGTCGAGGCTGAGCGCCAAGTCACCGGTGGCCAGCTCGAGCCCGCTGGCCGCCTGCGCATCAGCGCACCTACGCCCTATGCCCATCACCGCCTGTTGCCACTGCTGCCGCGTTTTCGCCAGCGCTATCCAGGGGTACAGGTGGATGTGCATGTCAGCAACCGCAACGTCGATTTCGCCGAGGAGCACTTCGACCTGGCGATCCGTGGCCGCGCGCCCGCCGATTCGCGGTTGGTGGCCCGGCGCCTGGAGGACGCCGAGCTGGTGGTGGTCGCCACCCCCGGCTATCTGGCCCGGGCCGGTACGCCACGGACCCTGGAGGACCTAGCCGGGCATGAGTGCATCCAGTTCGAGCTGCCCAGCAGTGGCAGGCGGCCGCCCTGGAGCTTTCGCCGTGACGGGCTGCTGGTCGAGCTCGAGACCCAGGGTGCGCTCACTTGCCTGGGCGATTTCCTCGCCACCACCACCCTGGTGCGTCATGGGGGCGGCCTGATGCAGGCCTACCGCTTCACCGTGCAGGAGGCGCTGGACAGCGGCGAGCTGGTGGAAGTGCTGGCCGAACATGGCGGGACGTCGCGGCCGTTCATGCTGGTGTATCCGCAGGCCCGGCACATGCCGTTGAAGGTGCGGGTGTTCATCGACTTCCTGGTCGGCGAGGTTGCACGACCGTTGGGCTGAAGTCCCGTCGGGCAGGCACTGGCGGACTAAGCTCTGAGCTGCGTCGATTTCCCAGGAGAACACGCCATGAAATCCATGACACTGCTAGCGATCACCTGTGTACTGAGTTTCGCCGCCTACGCCGAGGATGGTCCGGCGACCAATTGCGATGCCAAGATCAATGATCTGGAGAGCATCAGCAAGACCGATGGCCAGGCCTTGCACGGCGGCATGGCCCATGACTATCACGAGCTGCTCAAGCAGGCCAAGGACGCACGGGACAAAGGCGACATGGCCAAGTGCCAAGCCTCGGCCGACCGCGCCAAGACCATCTACAACAAGGCGCGGGGCAAGTAACGGTCTATGATTGCGCGGCCAGCTCCCACAGGTGCTACTCCAACCTGTAGGAGCGGCCTTGCCGGGGCGCCGGACCGGCCGGAAAGGGCCGCAAAGCGGCCCCGGCGATCTTTGCAAGAACGCTGAAATCCTGGGGCTGCTTCGCAGCCCTTTCGCGGCACAAGGCCGCTCCTACAGAGATCGCGGCAGCTGAAAAAACTCAGCAAGACAGTTTCTCCCACAGGTAATGCGGTTGGGCCCTCAGGCGCTCTGGTGTAAGCTCTGGCGGATCTTTCAACGAGACCGCCGCATGAACTTGCCCAGCCCGCGCCTCGACAGCCTGCTCACCGGCTGCGCCCGGCCGTTTACCCGCCCGGGTTCGCACAGCGCCATCGACAAGCAGCCTCGCCAAGGGCCTCTGGCAGTGACCTTCCTCGGTATCGCCGGCGACGAACAGGGTGATCTGCGGGTACACGGTGGTGTCGAGAAAGCCATCCACCATTACCCCCGCGATCACTATCCCGACTGGACCGCCGAACTGGGCGAGCATCCCTTGCTGAGCCGGCCCGGCGCCTTCGGCGAAAACTTCAGCAGCACCGGCTGGCGCGAGGCCGATGTCTGCCTGGGCGACCGGATCCGCGTCGGCACGGCGTTGCTGGAAATCTCCCAGGGGCGCATGCCGTGCTGGAAGCTCAACGACCGCTTCGACGTGGCGCAGATGGCGTTGCGGGTGCAACAGAGCGGGCGAACCGGTTGGTACTACCGGGTGCTGGAGGAGGGCGTGGTCGAGGCCGGAGATGCCCTGCAACTGGTCGAGCGCCCGCACGGCGAATGGTCGGTGGCGCGGCTTTCGGCGGTGCTGTTCGACAAGCGCCTGGAACCCGACCTCTTGCGCGAGTGCCTGGTGCTGCCGCTGGTGCCGAACTGGCGTCGGACCCTGGAGAAGCGCCTGGAGCAACATCAGGTCGAAGACTGGACCTCGCGCCTGCAGGGCCGCAGCGAAGGCTGAGCGGCATCGCGTACAACGTTATCAATACAAGGAAAGCCCCATGGCCTTCGAACTGGATGATCGGCTGGTCATCGGTGTCGCCTCCAGTGCGGTGTTTGACCTCAGTGAATCGGACGCGGTGTTCCGTCGAGAGGGCGAGGCACAGTACCGCAAATACCAGGAGCAGCACCTGGACGTGCCGTTGGGAAAAGGCATTGCCTATCCCTTCATCAAGCGCCTGCTGGCCCTCAACGACCTGCGCGGCGATCCCGAGGACCCGCTGGTGGAGGTGGTGCTGTTGTCGCAGAACGACCCGGACACCGGCATGCGGGTGATGAAGACCATCGGCCATTACGGCCTGAACATGACCCGGGCGATCTTCACCCAGGGCCGCTCGCCGTACGAGTACATCCCGGCGTTGAACATCGCTCTGTTCCTCTCCGCTGACAAGCAGCACGTCGATGCCGCGATCAAGGCCGGCTATCCGGCAGGGCAGGTGCTGGATTCGAAGTTCGATGACGACGAGAGCGACGACAACCTGCGCATCGCCTTCGACTTCGACGGCGTGCTGGCCGGGGACGAGTCGGAGGCGGTGATGCAGTCAGGCGGGCTGGACAGTTTCCACGCCCATGAAGTGATCAACGTCACCCAGCCGCACAACCCTGGCCCGCTCAAGGAGTTCTTCGTGCGTATCGCCCGTATCCAGGCGGCCGAGGAGCAGCACAAGCTGGCCCATCCCGGCTACGAGAACCGTCTGCGGGTATCGATCGTCACGGCGCGCAACGCGCCCTCCCATGAACGGGCGCTCAACACCCTGAAAAGCTGGGGGGTGATGGCCAACGACGCCTTCTTCCTCGGCGGCATCGAGAAGAGACGGGTGCTTCAGGTGCTCAAGCCGCACATCTTCTTCGACGACCAGTCGGGGCACTTGAAGAGCACCAGCACCGTGGCGCCGTCGGTGCACATCCCGTTCGGGGTTACCAACCGGGCGCGTTGAGCAGGCAGGGGCCGCATGGGCGGCCCCGGGTTTCTTGCGCTCAGTGATCCGCCAAGCCGTCATCCTGCGACAGTAGCGCCCGGGCCAGTTCCTCGTCACTGGCCTGCAGCCCGGGATTGGCCTGGCGTACATGGGCCAGCGCCGACTCCAGGTAAGCCCCGCGAATGGCACCACCACTGGCGACGAAGGCCGACAGTTCGTCACGGGCCGGAATGATCCGTTTGTCGTCCTTGAAGGTCGAGTACAGCGATGCGGAGATCCCCGCCGAGGTGGCGACATCCCCGGCATCGACGCGAGCCAGGGCAAAACCTGCGGGGAGCAGGAGCAGCAGTGAGGGAACGAGCAGTAAATGGCGCATGGCGAGTCCTCCGGAAAGGTAATGCCCAAGGGAGTTACTGCATGAGCTTAAGAGTGCCGCGTCGCGCAGAGAGTTCCCAAACGCTATGCGCAAATTGAGCAGCTAATTTTCGAGACAGGACACTCGTGGTTCTGCTCATGTCGCTTCACGAGTTTCAGGGACACGCTCAACGGGTTGAGAGTTCGCGAGAACTTCTAGTCGCTCAATGGTTTTACTTATTTTTCGGGCGAGAGGGTCGACTGTATTTAGTTTGTAGTTGATATATTTCCTGTTATCCTTTGGGGTGTTGGATTTGGCTGCAATTCTCAGTGCTTCCAGATCTTCCTGGTGGCTTTTTAGTTTTTCTTCCCTTGCGCCAAGTTTGTTTATGGATTTTATGTCTTTTTTCTTGAGTCCTGAGTAGTTTTCCCATCCCGGGAAGTAATGCAGCGTGTTGTGTTCTTCTAGTGTCTTTTCCTGGGTGCCTCCAAATGTGATCTTGGATGGGGACTTTTCTCTGGTGGTGTCGGTCTCCAGTGAAAGGTAATCTTTAGGTACGGCCCTGAGTATCCCATTTTTCATTGATATTCCAGGTGTGCGGCCAGAGTTGTCATGCCGGTTTACAGGATCCCCTAAGCAATAAATGTATGCATTCACACCGCCTTGAGCGAAAGGGCTAAGAGCGTCTGGTGAAACAAAACGTGAGAGTGTCGGTAGGTAGGCACGGTGTCCATTGCCAAGGATGTAGAATCCTTCAGGGTCGCGAAGCTGCCCGTTAAAACCAATCTCGAAAAATTCCCGGTTGCAGAATGGGTCATGGCCGAAGGCACTATATGAAAACATGAAGAATTTTTGCCTGGAGGAAAGGTGTATAGGCGAACCCTTCATGTCGGTGGTGATTGCTGTTGTTTTTTTCATGCTGTGCTTCGCTAATGGCATTGTTTCCTGATGTTGGTCCTCTCGCGTGGTGATGACAACTGACAAAATTATCAGTTTTTCGAGATACGCTACACTCCTCTGTCAGCTATACGATGGGCCATTCGCATGGGGTCAACCCCGCCCCTCAGAGATCTGTTCTGCCCGCACCTGCTCGTCAATCCAAGGAACCTGACACCCATGGCCGAATACACGCTCCACTGCTTTGCCGAATCCGGCAACGCCTACAAGGTCGCACTGATGCTGGAACTCACCGGTCAGGACTGGGCGCCGGTGTTCGTCGATTTCTTCCACGGCCAGACCCGTGGCCAGGACTGGCGTGATGCGGTCAATGAACAGGGCGAGGTGCCCGTGCTGGAGCATGCCGGGGAGAAGCTCACCCAGTCGGCGCTGATCCTCGACTACCTGGCCGAGCGCACCGGCCGCTTTGGCCCGCGCGACGAGCATGAGAAGCGCGAGATCTGGCGCTGGATGCTGTTCGACAACCACAAGTTCACCAGCTATTACGCGGCCTTGCGTTTCATCTACTGCCTGAAGAACATGGGCGAGTCGGATGTCACCCGCTTCTTGCGCGAGCGGGCCAGGGCGGCCTACCAGATCGTCGATGCGCACCTGGCAAACACGCCGTTCATGGTGGGTGGGCGGCTGACCATTGCCGACCTGTCCCTGGCGGGATATGTGTACATGCCTGAAGACACGGGGTTGGCGCTGGAGGAGTTCCGCCATATCGAAGCCTGGAAGGCGCGTATCCAGGCGGTTCCAGGCTGGAAGCACCCCTACAACCTGATGCCGCGGGCGGCCGGCTGAGGCAGCCCTGCACGTTCAGCAGCAGGCGTGACGACGTACCGCAGCACGGATCGCGACAGCGCACGTGGCGTTCGGCCATTTCTCGTGCACACTGTGTAAGGCCACGTTGTCAGTGGCGTAATCCATAGTACGAGGAACGCAATGAACGGACGTTGTCTGGGCGTGTCTGTGTTGTTGTCGTTCGCCCTGGCGATGGTGCCCAAGACCAGCGTCGCCGCTGACGCCTGCCAGCACCTCACCGCCACCGGCAATCCTGAATACCCCCCTTACCTCTGGCGTGACCCGCAGGACCCCTCGCGCCTTATCGGTGCCAATGCCGACCTGCTCAAGCAGGTGGCCAAGGAGCTCGGCCTGGTGGTGGACGTGGTGTATGTCGGGCCCTGGTCGAGGGCCCAGGAAGAGGTGAGCAGCGGGCGCGTCGACATGCTTGCCGGGTATTTCCACACCCAGGCGCGGGAACTGCTGGTGGATTTCGTCAATCCGCCATTCCTGTTCAACTCCAGTGTGGTCTGGGTGCGCAAGGGCGAGGGCTTCGCCTACAGCGACTGGTCCGACCTCAAGGGGCGACGCGGCGGGACGCTGGTCAACAATAGCCACGGCCAGGCCTTCGACGACTACGCGCGGGCGCAGCTCAACCTCGAGGCCGTACCCAGCGTCACCCAGGCATTCCAGAAGCTGCTGCTCAAGCGCAGCGACTATGTGATCTTCGAACATTATCCCGGGCTGGCCCTGGCTCGCACGCTGGGTAAGGAGCAGGCGCTTGAGGTGCTTGAGCCACCAATCTCCAGTGAAGGGTTGTACCTGGCGTTGTCACACAAGTCCGGCTGCAACAAGCCGGCGCTGCGCGAGCAGCTGGCGCGCAAGATGAAGGCGCTGGTTGCAGGCCCGTTGCCCGAGCAACTGGTGGTCGAGAACCTGCAACGCTGGAAACGCCAGCAGACCGGCCAATAGGTTTTGCGTCATTTGCGCGAGTGCCGTCCAGTGCCTTTGATCTAAGGCGCGCCAGCCTATGGCCTATGCTGTTGCGGCGAATCACATCCCTGTTTCCCTAGCAAAGGTGTTCATCCATGAGCAAGCCAACGGTCGTATTGGTACACGGTTTCTGGGGCGGTGCCGCCCATTGGGGCAAGGTGATCGTCGAACTGGCGCGCAAGGGCATCACGCAAGTCCGCGCCGTGGAGCTGCCGCTGACCTCACTGGCGGACGACGCCGAGCGCACGCGCAAGATGGTGGCGCAGGTCGGCGGACCGGTGCTGCTGGTCGGCCACTCCTATGGCGGGGCGGTGATCACCCAGGCGGGCAACCAGGCCAATGTAACGGGGCTGGTCTACATCGCGGCCTTCGCACCCGATGCGGGTGAAAGCCCGGGCGGATTGACCCAGCAGCATCCACCGCTGGCGGCAGCGAACCTGGCGCCGGACAGCGACGGCTACCTGTGGATCAAACCCGACAAATTCCACGAGAGTTTCTGCCAGGACCTGTCGGCGGATGAGGCGCTGGTCATGGCAGTGACGCAGAAGGCGCCGCTGGCGAGCACCTTTGGCGACACCATCGTTGATCCGGCGTGGAAGCACAAACCGTCGTGGTACCAGGTCTCCAGCCAGGATCACATGATCGCGCCGGCCAACCAGCAGATGATGTCGGCGCGGTTGAAGGCGCGCAAGGTCATCACCCTGGATGCCAGTCATGCATCGCTGGCCTCCCGCGCCAAGGAAGTCGCCGCATTGATCGAGGAGGCGCTGGGCTAGCTCAGCCCTTGCACTTGGCCACGACGACCTGGCAGGTATGCGGCGTGCCGCCCGACCTGCCAGCGTAGCGCACGCAGCTGGCCAGCGACTTCTTGCTGGCCATGGCGAGGGTGGGGCCGAAGGCCAGGCCACCCTCACCACTGCTGGGCAGGGCCTTGGCATAGCAAGCGGAGCCTTGTGCTGCGTAGCGGGTGGTGGCGTGTTTGCTCGAACAGCCTGCGCTCAGGGACAGTGAGGCGGCAAGCAGGGTGAGCAGCACTGCCTGCCTGGGGCGGGTGGCCATGGCGAGCTCCTGGGGCGGCGTGGTTTCAGGGTGTTGGCCTGTTTAGATTAGCTGGAGTCGCTTCGCCTGGCTTGGGTTTCGTCGTGACGCTATCGCGGGGCAAGCCCGCTCCCACGCCATCTTCCAGGTCATTCAGGCATGTTTCACAGCGTGGGAGCGGGCTTGCCCCGCGATGAGGTCCGAGACGACAAGTGGCAATATGCCTTCAATTGCTGGGGAACGCGCTCTAGCCCAGTCCCTGCGGCGCCTCCGGTCAATCATTGGATCCACTCAGACCCGCGAAAACCCCGTGCGTTTCGCCAAAGCTTGAGTACAATTATCGGCTTTTCCCGGGCCGTCCTTCGGCCTGTTCCTGGAAGTGCGAATGCTGATCGGTAGTTACTCCTCCTCGCTGGTGTTGATTTCGCTGTGCGTGGCTATCCTTGCCTCCTATACGGCCCTGGACCTTACCGGGCGCATCGCCACGGCCAAGGGGCGGGCGGTGTACCTGTGGATGGGTGGCGGGGCGTTCGCCATGGGCATCGGCATCTGGTCGATGCATTTCATCGGCATGCTGGCGTTCAGCCTGCCGATCGAGCTGGGCTATGACACCGCCCTGACGGCCTTGTCGCTGCTGATCGCGGTGGCCTCCTCGGGCTTTGCCCTGTGGCTGGTGAGCCAGCCGAAGCTGCCGTGGTTGCAGCTGGCGTTCGGCGCCTTGATCATGGGCACCGGCATCGCCTGCATGCACTACATGGGCATGGCCGCGCTGCGCATGCAGCCGGGTATCGACTACGACCCGACGCTGTTCGGCGCGTCGCTGGCCATCGCGGTGGGGGCGTCGGCGGCGGCGCTGTGGATTGCCTTCCGCCTGCGCCAGCACACGCCCTATGTGCGCCAGATCCGCGGCGTCGCGGCAGTGGTGATGGGCATCGCCATCGTCGGCATGCACTACACCGGCATGGCCGCGGCCAACTTCCCGGCGGGCAGCTTCTGTGGCGCGCTGGCCACCGGCCTGGCCGGCGACGGCCTGGACTACCTGGTACTGATCACCACCCTGGCGGTGCTGGCGGTGGCCCTGCTCACCTCGGTGCTGGATGCCCGCCTGGAAGCGCGCACGGCGGAGCTGGCACGCTCGCTGACCCTGGCCAACCAGGAGCTGACCCAACTGGCCCTGCACGACACCCTGACCGGGTTGCCCAACCGCACGCTGCTGGCCGACCGTATCGACCAGGCCATGGGCCGGGTGGCGGAGCAGGGCGGCTGCTTCGCCCTGATGTTCATCGACCTGGACGGCTTCAAGCCGGTCAACGACGCCTTCGGCCACCATGTCGGCGACCTGTTGCTCAAGGCCGTGGCGGCGCGCCTGCGCGGCCATCTGCACAGCCAGGACACCCTGGCGCGGATCGGCGGCGACGAGTTCGTGTTGCTGGTGGAGCTGGAAGAGCCGGACGACGCCATGAATGTCGCGGTCAAGCAGGTCAACCTGATGGCCAGGCCGTTCCGCGTGGCCGAGCACGACCTGCAACTGTCGGCAAGCCTGGGCATCGTGATGTACCCGGGCAATGGCCTGGACCAGCACGAGCTGCTGCGCAACGCCGACGCGGCCATGTACCACGCCAAGAGCGCCGGCAAGAACGGCTACAGCTTCTTCGACGCCTCGATGAACAGCAACGCGCGCCAGCAACTGCAATTGCTGCAGGATCTGCGCACGGCCCTGGAGCACCAGCAGTTCCGCCTGCACTACCAGCCCAAGTTCGACGCCGTGCAGCGCCAGCCCATCGGCGCCGAGGCCCTGCTGCGCTGGGAGCACCCGCTACATGGCCTGATGCTGCCGGACCGTTTCATCGGCCTGGCCGAGAAGACCGGGTTGATCATTCCGATCGGCGAGTGGGTACTGGGCGAAGCCTGTCGGCAGATGCGCCAGTGGCTGGATGAGGGCAACGACGACTGGCGTATCGCGGTCAACCTGTCGGCCATTCAGTTCTGCCATGCCGGACTGGTCGACAACGTGGCCCAGGCGTTGAGTGATAATGGCCTGCCGGCCAACCGCCTGACCCTGGAAATCACCGAAACCACCGCCATGCGCGATGCCGACGCCAGCCTGCATGTGCTGCAGCGCCTGTCGGACATGGGCGTGGATTTGTCCATCGACGATTTCGGCACCGGCTACTCCAGCCTGATGTACCTCAAGCGCCTGCCGGCCAACGAGCTGAAGATCGACCGCGGCTTCGTGCGTGACCTGGAGCAGGACAGCGACGATGCGGCGATCGTCTCGGCCATCGTCGCCCTGGGCCAGGCACTGGGCTTGCGGATTGTTGCCGAAGGCGTGGAGACCGACCGCCAGCAGGACTTCCTGACCCGCCTGGGTTGCGACTCGCTGCAGGGCTACCTGCTCGGCCAGCCAGTGCCGCCCGAGCAGTTCATGAAGGGGTTGCAGGCGTTGAAAGCGCGTCAGGAACAGGCAATTTAGACAGCGCTGCGCATGGGGCCGGCCAGCAGGTCGAAGGTTTCCATCTCGGCCTCCACCGCCTCGATGATCCGCTCGACATCGGCGGCGGGCATGATGGTGGCGCAGGGAATGCCGGCGATCGCCAGAAGGGTTTCGCCAGTGGCCCGGTCGAACAGCCGGGCGACCATGCTGCGCGGGGCATCCATGCTGGCCTCGAAGCCCAGCGGATGGAAATGCCAGCGCATCACCTGGCAGGCGTTGGGGAACGTCATCTTGTTCATGCCAGCCTCCTTGTTCGTATCCTGAACGCGGTGATTGCGTAGCGGTAATACTGTGGCCGTCCTGGCCGTCGGGACTCTAACCATAGCACCTGCCATGGCAGTGTTCGCCGGAAAATATGGCAGATGTACTAATGCATGACGGCGGTCACAGTCCTGTCACGATGAACGGTGGGTGCTCGTTGGCTGGGCAAACGTTTTCCCCGTGGGTGGACGGCTGGCAGCGAGGGTTGCTCTGCTATGTTTATCTGCAGCGCTTTTCGGACCAACGGTGCCGGCCGGCAGACAGGGAGACAGTCATGCGTTATTCCACGCTCACCCAACGTATTGCCGGCCATGCAGTCGCCGCCTGGGACATTCACTACCAGGCCCTGGAGCAACGCCGCCAGGGGCGCGAAATCTTCCTGCTGTCGGTGGGTGACCCCGATTTCGACACTCCGGCCCCGGTGGTCGAGGCCGCCGTGGCCAGCCTGCGCCGCGGCGACACCCATTACAGCGATGTGCGCGGCAGCCTCGCCCTGCGTGAGGCGGTGGTGCGCCATAGCCAACTGCCCCTCGATCCCGTGCAGGTGGTGGTGACCGCAGGGGCACAGTGCGGTCTGTTTGCGACCTTCCAGTGCCTGTTCGAACCCGGCGACGAGGTGATCGTCGCCGAACCCATGTACGTGACCTATCACGGCGTGTTCGGTGCCTGCGGTGCACGGGCCGTGCAGGTCGCGGTGCGGCCGGAACAGGGGTTTCGCCTGGATCCTGCGGCGGTGGCCAGGGCGATCACCCCGCGCACCCGGGGCCTGCTGCTCAACAGTCCGCACAATCCGACGGGCGCGATGATCGACCAGGCCGACCTGGAGCGCCTGGCGCAGTTATGCCGGGAGCATGATCTGTGGTTGATCTGCGACGATGTCTACCAGTCATTGCTGTACGACGGTGAGGCGCCCAGTCCGTTGAGCCTCCCGGGCATGGCCGAGCGCTGCGTGTCGATCGGCAGCCTGTCCAAGTCCCATGCCATGAGTGGCTGGCGGGTCGGCTGGGTGATCGGGCCGCCGCTGTTCGCCAGGCACCTCGGTACCCTGGTCATGAGCATGCTGTTCGGCCTGCCGGAGTTCGTCATGCATGCTGCCTGCGTGGCCCTGGATCAGGCAGGGGATGACGTGCGGCGGATGCGCGAGATCTACCGGCAGCGGCGTGACCGGGTATGCGCGGTGCTGGAGGGCTGTCCTGGCATTCATGCCCATCGGCCGGCCGGTGGCATGTTCGTGATGCTCGATATCCGCGGCAGCGGGCTCGGCGCCCAGGCGTTCGCCCAGCGCCTGCTGGACGAGGAGGGCGTGGCGTTGCTGCCGGGGGATGGTTTCGGACCGAGTGCGGCGGGGCACCTGCGCCTGGGGCTGGTGCTGGAAGCCGATGTGCTGGAGCAGGTGTGCCGGCGGATCGCCGCCTGCGCGCTGCGGGTGCTAGCCGAGCAGTCCGGCGGCGATGTTGATGGTGAAGCCGAGGATCGCCGTGTTGAACACGAAACCTACCAGTGAGTGGGCCAGCACCACCCGGCGCATGGCCCGGCAGGCGACGCCGATGTCCGAGGTCTGCACGGCGACGTTGATGGTGAACGAGAAGTAGTGGAAGTCCCAGTAGTCCGGGTTGCGCTCGCCGTCGGCAAAGCGCAGGGGCGGTTCATGGCGGTCGCCGGTGTAGAACAGCCGGGCGTAGTGCAGGCTGAAGATGCAGCCGATCAGCAGCCATGAGCCGGCCACGGTCAGCCCGGTGTATAAATAGTGCAGGGCCAGGGCGCCGCCGTCCAGGCCGCGGCTGGACACCAATTGCAGGGTGACGGCGGCCAGGCTGGCGATGGCTGAGACGCAAACGGTGATCAGCACCAGGCCGGCGTTTTCATCTTCGATACGGGCGACCTTGCGCACCCGCTCGGCATTGGCCCGCAGGCTCAGCCACAGGACCATGGCCAGGTACAACCAGACGCCGAGGTTCCAGCCGACGAGGATATGCTGCACGGTGTCGCCGGCGGGGATCAGCCAGCCGCCGAGCAGGCCGGCCAGGGTGGCGATACTGAGACGGGGGTGGGTGCGGGTGAGGTGGTGGAAGGCCATGCGGTCCCTTGGCGGATGGGCGTGGGTTGAACTGTAGACCAGATGCGCCCCTATCGCGGGGCAAGCCTGCGCGTTTTCAACCCAGGGCCTTTCAAGGTGTTCGACGTGAGAGTTGCAGCGCCTATGAGATCGAGCGCCGCCCGCGCGGCGCTCGGTCTCACCGCCGCTGCAAGGGTTGCGGCGGGCACCCTGGTGGCCCGAATGTCGTTCAGCCCGGCATGCCATCCACTCGCGCTCGCAGCAGGATCGGCAGGTAGTGCCAAAGGAACAGCAGCAGCGCGGCGCTGCCGAACAGCACCGACAACCCGAGCCCCAGCGGTGTGAACGGCACCACCACGACCCGGGCCAGCGCCGCCAGCTGGATCAGTGCGAACGCCCAACCGATGCTGCGCGGCACCGCCAGCGGCCGTCCGGTATGCCCCAGGCTGACCCGGGCCATCATCGCCACGATCAGTCCGGTCATGGCGCCGACCGTCAGGGCATGGGCGGCCAGGCTCGGATTGATCGCCAACCCGGCATGCCACAGCGTCAGGCCCAGGCAAGCCGGGATCAGCCAGGCGTAGGCCAGGTGCAGTGACCACAGCAGCGGCACCCGCCACAGGCCACGGTCATGCCACAGCGCCAGGCGCACGCCGTGCAGCGCCGCCAGTGCGGCGAACAGCGCGGCCATCAGTGGCTGCGGCGCATCGTTGAAGCCCAGTACGTAGGTGAGTGGCAGCGCCACGCTGCCCAGCAGGCAGGTACGGTCCAGCCAGGGGCGGGCCGGCGCCGGGCTCATGTTGCCCAGGCCGCGACGGGTGAAGAACGGGATCACCCGGCCGCCGATCACGCTCATCATCGCCGCCACCAGCCACAGCCCGGCCAGCACGCCGCGCCGTTGCCACACCTCGTTGCCCTGCAGGCCGCCGGCCAGGGTCAGCCACTGGCCGGCGGCGATCAGCAGCACCAGGACCACGATGGGGTAGTTGTTGCGCAGCCGTCGCTGGATGATCGGTCGTGCCAGGGCCAGCGCCACCAGGGGCAGGAAGGCGCCCTCGATCAGGACCAGCAGCCAGGCCGGCAAGGGCAGGAACCAACTGACCCGGCCCAGCAGCCAGAGCATGAACAGGCCCTGCAGCGGTCGGCCGCTCAGGCCCGGGATGCCGCTCCAGTTCTGTACGGCGGTGAGCAGGAAGCCGGCGACGATGGCCACCGCGAAGCCGAACAGCATCTCATGGCGGTGCCAGGCGAGCATGCCGCCCGCCGGGTTGAGTTCGAACGCGCCGGCCAGCACGCCGGCCCACAGCAGCAGGGCGAGCAGGGCGAACAGGCTGCCGCCGAGGAAGAACGGACGAAAACCCAGGGCCCAGAGGGCCCGGCGTGGGCGAGCGGTGATCGGCTGGACGAGCATGGCGAGGACCTTGGTTCGATCGGAGCGGTTGAATGGGGTACCATCACGAAGCATGCCAGCGTTCAAAGGCCTTGAATATCAAGGTGATGGCACTGCGCGAAGTCATTATGACTCTTTTTGTTTGTAGTCTTTTTGACCTTGATCAGGGTTGAAATGACTCGCTTTGCGCCGTCTTGCGCCCGCCGCGCATTCGGCTTTGCTACAGGATCCCCGCTGTGACCGATCTCCTGCGCAATCCGCTGCTGCAGTACCTTGCCCGCCTGGCCCCGTCCAGCCAGCTGACCATGCGCTACATCCTGCAGGATGCCGCCGACCGCCTGGGCTTCGCCGATGTCGATATCGCCGAGGTGCCCTGGCACCGACTCGAACCCGGCCATGTGATTGCCCTGGTCGCGGCGTTGCGCGCCGATGGCTATGCGCCCAATACCTCGTCGCTGTACGTCAATGCGGTGCGCGGGGTGATGAACGAGGCCTGGCGCCAGGGGCTGATCGACCATGAGCAGTTGCTGATGATCCGCGAGGTCAAGCCGGCCGGCGGCAGCCGCCTGCCGCCGGGGCGCAATCTGCGACGCAACCTGATCCGTGAGCTGATGGACGTGTGCGCCGCCGACCCGCGCCCCCAGGGCGTGCGCGACGCGGCGATCCTGGCGCTGCTCTACGGCACCGGCATGCGCAAGTCGGAGTCGGTGGACGTCGACCTGGACCAGGTGGACTTCCAGGAGCGCAGCGTGCAGGTGCTGGCCAAGGGTAACCGCCAGCTGGTCAAGTACGCCCCGGCCTGGGCCTTCGACAAGCTGCAGGCCTGGCTCGACCTGCGCCGCCAGCACCTGCCCGCCGGCGAGCGCGACGACAGCTTCCTGTTCAACCGCATCCGCCGCGGCAGCCATATCACCCGAGCGCGCATCACCAAGCACGCGATCTACTACATCGCCCGCCAGCGCGGAGCGCAGGTGGGGGCCAAGATCATGCCCCATGATTTTCGCCGGGCGTTCATCACCCGGGTGATCGAGGAGCACGATCTGTCGATCGCGCAGAAGCTCGCGCACCATGCCAACATCCAGACCACGGCGAGCTATGACCGGCGCGATGACAACGAGCGGCGGCGGGCGGTGGAGCGCTTCGACTACTGAGAGGGATCGAGGGCGTCAGGACACCTCGGCATAGCGCAACACCCGGCCACGCCCCTGTTGCTTGGCCGCATACAGCGCCCGGTCGCCCATCGACAGCAGCCGCGACAGCTCGCCTTGCGCGGCCGGCTGGCTGACGATGCCGATGCTCACGCCCAGCAGCCCCGGCTCCAGCAGCGCCAGCCCGGAAAACCCGGCGCAGATCCGCTGCGCCACCTGTTCGGCCTCGGCTTCGCTGGCGCCGCGCAGCAGGCAGGCGAACTCCTCACCACCGATGCGCGCAAACAGGTCGTCCCGGCGCAGGTGGCGGGCGGTTTCCCGGGCGAACGCCAGCAGTACCTCGTCCCCGACGGGGTGGCCGAAGCGGTCGTTGATCCGTTTGAAGTGGTCCAGGTCGCACAACAGCAACGCCACCGGTGCCTGGCCTGCCGCGCAGTCATGCAGCAACTGCGCGCCGCGCTCCATGAACGCCCGACGGTTGTCGATGCCGGTCAGCGGGTCGCTGTAGGCTGCGGCGCGGAGCAGGATCTCGGCGCGCTCGCGGACCATCGCCAGGGTCACATAAGAGATGCCGATGGCGAACAGCATCGACTCGAACAGGATGAAGGCGAAGAAGCCCGGGCTGGCGCCGCCGCTGTTGATGGCGTGGTCGAGGGCGACACCGTCCTCGAGCAGCGTGCGCATCAGGTAGAGCGCTGCATGCAGGGTGGTCAGGATCAACGCCGGGGTATAGGACACCTGCAGGCGCACCCGTGGCCGCAGCAACTCGCCGATGCTCAGGCAGGTGTAACCCAGGGTCAGCAGCGAATACACTTTCACCCGCAGGCCGAGATCGCCGTAAAAACCCGGCCACAGGCTGAACAGCCCCCAGAACACGGCACCGGCCAGCAGCAGCGGCCAGTGCGGCTTGCGCCCGCCGAGCACGCGCATGGCCGTCCAGCCCAGCCCGGTGCCGACCAGCAGGACGATGTTGCCCAGCACCAGGGCCAGGTAGTCCATGTCAATGCCACGCAGGGCATTCAGGCTGACCCCGAGGGCCGAGAGCAGCAGCATCGCGCCCAGGTAGCCCAAGCTCGGATCGCTGGCGCAACGCCGCCAGGCGTGCAGGGTCAGGATGCCCGTAAGGGTCAGGATGAAAACGGCGACCAGGATCAGGGTCGGCAGGCTAAGCGGCACGATACAAGGGCTCAAAGGGCAAACCGGCGATGCTAAGCCATGCGCATGGCCATTTGCTACCTTGCTCAGTGAATGCTCGACGCCAGCTCGAAGATCGGCATGTACATGAGGATCACGATCAGCCCGATCAGCAGGCCGATGAAGGTCATCAGCAAGGGCTCGAACAGCTTGACGAACCATTCGACCCAGCGGCCGATTTCCTGGTCGTGGAAGTCCGCGCAGCGCTCGAGCATCTCGCCCAGGTTGCCCGACTGCTCGCCGGCGCGCAGCAGCCGTAGCGAAACCGGCGTGACCAGTTGCCCGGCCTGTAGCGCATCGGACAGCGGCAGGCCCTCGGCGACCCGCCGGCTGGCCTGCTCCAGGCCTTCGGCCGCGCTGCTGCCCAGCAGTCCCCGGGCCATGCCCAGGGCGGTGAGGATGGGAATGCCGCCTTGCAGGAGAATCCCCAGCGAGCGATAGAAACGCGCCAGTTCGTACATCACCAGGCGCTGGTGCAGGGCCGGCACCCGCCGCAGCAAGCGGCCGGCGCCACGGCGCAGCGCCGGATGACGACGCAGGGCGACCAGCGCGCCGATGCCGATGAGCGTGCCCAGCCCCAGGGGCAGTTGCTGGGCATGCAGGAACAGGCCGATGCGCATCAGCACCCGCGACAGCCAGGGCAGTTCGGTGCCCATGCCCTCGAACACCAGGCTGAAGCGCGGCACCACATAGCCGAGCAGGAACAGCACCACGCCGCCGCCCACCAGCAACAGCAGCAGCGGGTAGACCGAGGCGCCGACCAGCTTCTGGCGCACCAGGTCCAGGCGCTGGCGATAACCGATATAGCGGTTCAGGGCGTCGCCCAGGGCGCCGGTGCGTTCACTGGACTGCACCAGGGCCACGTACAGGGCGGGGAACACCCGTGGCTGCTGGGCCAGGGCCTGGGACAGCGAGCGCCCCTCGTACAGCTGGCGCACCAGTTGCTCCAGGGTCTTGCGCATGGCGCCGCCCGGGGCTTTCTCGGCCAGGCTCTCGAGGGCGTCGATCAGCGGCAGGCCGGCGCCGAGCAGGGTGGCCAGTTCCTGGCTGAACAGCATCAGGTCGAACGCCGCCGGGCGCCGGCGCAGGGCCAGGCCCTGGCTGCGCACGCTGAGCACGCGCAGGCCCTGGTCCTCGGCCTGGCGCCGGGCCTGGTCGCTGTCCTCGGCTTCCACCTGCAATTGCACCACGCCCTGGCTGCCCAGGGCCTTGAGCTGATAGCGCATGGCCGGGCTCCTCACTGCCAACTGGTGATCTCGGCGTTTTCCCCGTCACCGCCGGGTTGGCCGTCCTTGCCCATCGACAGCAGGTCATACTCGCCGCCGTTCTCGCCGGGCTGCTTGTAGATGTAGGGGCGTCCCCAGGGGTCCTGGGGAACGGCTTTCTGCAGGTACGGCCCCGACCAGCGCGCCTCGCCGCCGGGTGCGACCACCAGGGCCTGCAGGCCCTGTTCGCTGCTGGGGTAGTGGCCGACTTCCAGGCGATAGAGGTCCAGGGCCTTGCCCAGGCCTTCGATCTGCGCCCGCGCCACCTTGGCCTCGGAGCGGCCCAGCTGGCTGAAATACTTGGGCGCGACGA
Organism: Pseudomonas sp. RtIB026; assembly: GCF_016861355.2. Classification (NCBI taxonomy): domain Bacteria; kingdom Pseudomonadati; phylum Pseudomonadota; class Gammaproteobacteria; order Pseudomonadales; family Pseudomonadaceae; genus Pseudomonas; species Pseudomonas sp. RtIB026. The sequence goes on from NZ_AP023348.2 coordinate 3,407,498, forward strand.
TGCCGGCCAGCAGGCCCAGCACCACCAGCACCACCAACAGTTCGAGCAGGGTGAAGCCGCGTTGGTTGTGGATGTTGCGCTGCATGGTGAAACCCTCCAGTGCGTTTGCCCCTGCCATGCAACAGCCGTGCACGTCTGCGTCGGGCCCTTGCGCCGTGCGTGATGGCGGGCGGCACGGCGCTTGCGTCATAGCTGAAAAGCCCGGATCGACGGGGCATATCCCCCACATCGGGGGCCACTCTTGATCTTGTGCGACGGGAGGCGACCGACATGCGTGGACTGATCCTGGGACTGGCGGTGGGGCTGATGGCGTTTGGCGCCCAGGCCGACATCTACATCTCCAGCGATGGCAAAGGCGGCTTCGTGCTGTCCAACGTGCATCGGCCAGGACGGCACTATGAGCGGGTGATCCAGGAGAACGGGGTGGCTGGCGGGCCGGTCAACGCCCAGCTGGTCACCGGGAGGCCCTATGCCGACCTGGTGGCGGCCGCGGCCCTGGCCAACGGTGTGTCGCCGGCGCTGCTGCATGCGCTGATCAAGGCCGAGTCTGGCTACAACCCCAAGGCCCGCTCGGCCAAAGGGGCGGCGGGGCTGATGCAGCTGATGCCGGACACGGCGAAGGAGATGGGCGTGGCGGATGTGCTGGACCCGGCGTCCAACGTGCAGGGTGGGGCGCGCTATCTCAAGCGCATGCTCAAGCTGTTCGACAACGACATCACGTTGGCGGTGGCGGCCTACAATGCCGGGCCCGATGCCGTGCTCAGCCGGGGGCGGGTGGTGCCGCCGTTTGCCGAGACGCGGCGGTATGTGCCGGCGGTGTTGCGTGAGTATCGGTTGTTGCGGGGGTTGGCTGAGGATGCGCCGCTTTGATCGGGGTGGGGTTTCTAGGTGTTCGCCGTGAGTTTTGCAGCGCCTATGAGATCGAGCGCCGCCCGTGCGGCGCTCGATCTCACAGGCGCTGCAAGGGTTACGACAAGCACCTGGCAGCCCTCACACGATCAATAGCTCCCCCAACACCCCATGCTTCCCCCAACTCTGGGCTATAACCTCTAGAGGTGCCCAGCCGCGGAGCCCGCCATGGACCTCGCCCCACGTCCCGACACGTTGCCGCCCGCCGACACCGGCCCGGCGCGCAAGCCGTTCAACATGTTGCGCTGGTACGCCTGGGTGAGCCTGGCCATCATCCTCTCGGTGGGTGTCGGCCTGGGCCTGATCTCCAGCCGCTTCATCATCGACGAGAGCGTCGAGCGCGACGCCTTGCTCACCGCGCAGTTCATCACCTCCATCGCCGATGCCGAAGTGCGCCATGTGTCGATCCCCAACGTGCGGACCATGGGCGAGCTACTCGATCCGCGCACCGACCACGCCCTTTCGGACGTCGATCCCGAGGCCCGGCGCCGGGCCCGGGGCGAGTTCCTCGACCATATCGCCCACCTGCCGGACATGCTCCTGGCCAACATCTACGCCCCCGACCGCACGGTGATCTGGTCGAGCAACCCGGCGCTGATCGGCAAGCTGATCGAGTCGGACGACGACCTCGACCGGGCGTTCGAGTACAAGATGCGGGTGTCGGCCAGCTACCACGACTTCGAGCAGGCGCGCAGCGAGCAGAAGTTCGTCACCCCGCCCGAGCAGCTGTTCATCGAGAACTACATCCCCCTGTTCGATGCCGACGGCGAACATGTCACGGCCATGGTCGAGATCTACAAGGAGCCCCACGACCTGATCGTGCGCATCGAGCACGGCCTGCTGCTGATCTGGCTGGCCATTGCCGTGGGCGTCGGCCTCGTCTATGTCGGCCTGTACGGCATCATGCGCCGCGCCGCCCGGTTGATGGCGGTGCAGCAGAAGCGGCTGATCGGCAACGAAACCTTCGTCGCCCTTGGCGAAGTGTCGTCGGCTGTGGCGCACAGCCTGCGCAACCCGCTGGCGAGCATCCGCTCCAGCGCCGAACTGGCCCAGGCGTTCGACGAAGGCCCGGCGCAGAAGAACATCAGCGACATCATCAACCAGGTCGATCGCATGTCGCAGTGGGTGCGCGAGCTGCTGCAGTCGCTGCGCCCGCTCGGCGACGAGGCTGTGCCGGTGGATGTGGCCCAGGCCCTGCGCGACAGCCTCCAGGCCCATGGCCAGGCGCTGCAACAGGGTGGTGTACGGTTGGTCCTGGCCGACCTGCCGACGGTCCGGGTGCTGGGCCAGCCGGCCTTGCTCGGGCAGATCTTCAACAGCCTGATCGCCAACGCCCTGGAATCGATGGAGGCGGGCGGAGAGTTGCGCGTGGAGGTGGTGCGCCACGACCGACGCACCCTCAGCCTGCGTCTATCGGATACCGGCAAGGGCATGAGCGAGCAGCAGCAGCGCATGGCCTTCCGGCCATTCTTCACCACCAAGCAGGGTGGCGTGGGGGTAGGGCTGATGCTGGTCAAGCGGATCATGGAGTGCTTTGGTGGTTCGGTGCGGTTGAGCAGTCGCGAGGGGATGGGGACACGGGTGCTGTTGAATTTTCGCGTCGCAGCAGTGTGATATATAACGGTAGAAATGTCTCTTAATTGATTGTTTTATAAGGAATTTATTGGATTTGGGTAGCAATTCCCCAAAAGTGGGGGGTTTTTCAACATTTAGCATTAACAAATTCATTTAAGTCTATGATTTATAATAAAAAATAGAATATTGAATGTGCTGGCTGAGTTTTTGCTAGACCTGATACAGGCCTGAGGCGGCATCGTCTGTCCGGGCTCAATGGAGTCACTTTGCTACCACCGGTAGCAAGGGCATGCCGATAGCCCTCATCGGCCCCAGGCGGGAGCGACGCGATGCAGACGCTCGAAAACGAAGCCCCAGACAAGCCCGGCGCCTCTGCCAGCGGGTTGGCCGCGCCGCTGCGCGAGTTCAACCTGCTGCGCTGGTTCTCGCTGGTCAGCCTGCTGATCATCGCCTCGGTCGCCGGCGGGCTGGGGTACGTCTCGACGCGTTTCGTGGTACGCGACAGCGTCGAGCGCGACGCCATGCTCACCGCCCAGTTCATCCAGGCCATGGCCCAGGCCGAGGTGCGTCACTCGCAACTGCCGCCGGGCATCACCATGGGCGAGTTGCTTGACCCGCGCCTGGACCAGCAACACCTGCAGTTCACCCCGCAGTTGGCGGAGTCGACCCGGGTCGAGTTTCTCGACCACGTCGAACACCTGCCCGACACCCTGCTGGCCAATGTCTACGCCCGCGACCGCCTGGTGGTCTGGTCGACCAACCCCAACCTGATCGGCAAGCGCATCGACGAGGACGACGACCTGGAGCATGCCTTCCACTCGCGCAAGGCGGTATCGGCCAGCTACCACAAGGCCGACGAGGACCGCGAGGAACAGAAGTTCCAGCGCGAGCCCCGGCACCTGTTCATCGAGAACTACATCCCGCTGTTCGACAGCCAGGGTGAACAGGTGCTGGCCATGGTCGAGATCTACAAGGAACCCCAGGACCTGGTGCGACGTATCCAGCGCGGCTATGTGCTGATCTGGGCCTCGACCCTGGTCGGCGGGGCGCTGATCTACTTCGGCCTGTTCTGGATCGTGCGCCGCGCCGCCAGCCTGCTGCACCACCAGCAGGACCGCCTGGTGGCCAGCGAGACCTACGTGGCCCTGGGCGAGATGTCCTCGGCGGTGGCCCACAGCCTGCGCAACCCGTTGGCCAACATCCGCTCCAGCGCCGAACTTGCGCAGGACATCGCCAGTCCGGCGGCGCAGAAGAACATTGGCGACATCATCACCCAGGTCGACCGTATGTCGCGCTGGGTCCGCGACCTGCTGGTGTCGCTGCGCCCGACCAGCGACGAAGCCGAGTCGGTGGACCTGGTGGCGGCCATCGAGGATGCGCGCCAGGCCTTCGCCCCGCAGATCGAGCGCAACGGCGTACGTTTCGCCTTCGACGGGCCGCCGGCGCAATGGGTGGCCAGCCAGCCGCTGCAACTGACGCAGATCCTCAACAGCCTGTTCGCCAACGCCCTGGAGGCCATGCCCCAGGGTGGCGAGCTGCGCGCCGAGGTGCGCCAGCTGGAGGGCCAGCAGGCCCAGCTGCAGCTCAGCGACACCGGCAAGGGCATGAGCGAGCAGCAGCGGCGCATGGTGTTCAAGCCGTTCTTCACCACCAAGCAGGGCGGGCTGGGTGTCGGCCTGGCCTTGGTCAAACGGATCATGGAACGCTTTGGCGGCGCGGTCGAACTGACCAGCCGCGAAGAGGAAGGAACCCGCGTCAGCCTGACTTTCAACATTGCAGCGGGAGGGGACCATGGAGCACAGCATCCTGGTGGTAGAGGATGATGAAATCCTTGCAGACAACATTCGCACCTACCTGGGCCTGAAAGGCTTCGAGGTCACGGTGTGCCACAGTGCGGAACTGGCGCTGGAGCAGATCAAGCGCGCCCAGCCGGACGCCGTGCTGACCGACAACTCGCTGCCCGGCATGAGCGGCCACGACCTGCTGCGCACGCTGGTGGCAAAGGCGCCGGAGCTCAAGGTGATCATGATGACCGGCTACGGCAACGTCGAGGACGCCGTGCTGGCGATGAAGGAGGGGGCGTTCCACTACCTGACCAAGCCGGTGGTGCTGGCCGAGCTCAAGCTGATGCTGGACAAGGCCCTGGCCGCCGAACGCATGGAGCGCACGCTGTCGTTCTACCAGGAGCGCGAGGCGCAGAAGTCCGGGTTGCAGGCGCTGATCGGCGAGTCGCCGGCCATGCTCGAGCTCAAGCACACCCTGCGCCAGCTGCTCGACGCCGAGCAGCGCATGGCCAGCGGCGACCTGCCGCCAGTACTGGTGGAGGGTGAGACCGGCACTGGCAAGGAGCTGGTGGCCCGCGCCCTGCATTTCGACGGCAGCCGGGCCAAGGGTCCGTTCATCGAGTTCAACTGCGCCTCGATTCCCGCCAACCTGCTGGAGGCCGAGCTGTTCGGCCATGAAAAGGGCGCCTTCACCGATGCCAAGGAACGTCGCGTGGGCCTGGTCGAGGCGGCCGACGGCGGCACTTTGTTCCTCGACGAGATCGGCGAGATGGACCTGGTGCTGCAGGCCAAGCTGCTCAAGCTGCTGGAGGACCGCACCATCCGCCGCATCGGCGCGGTCAAGGAGCGCAAGGTCGACCTGCGGGTAATCAGCGCCACCAACTGCAACCTCGAGCAGATGGTCCAGCAGGGCAAGTTCCGCCGCGACCTGTTCTTCCGCCTGCGCATCATCGCGCTCAAGGTACCGCGCCTGTACGCGCGCGGGCAGGATATCCTGCGCCTGGCCCGGCATTTCCTGGCCCACCACGGGCGGCGCTACGGCAAGCCCAACCTGCGTTTCTCGGCCGAGGCCGAGGCGCTGATGCTGGGTTACGGTTGGCCGGGCAATGTGCGCGAACTGCGCAACATGCTCGAGCAGACGGTGCTGCTGGCCCCCAGCGAGGTGATTGGCGCCCATCAGCTGAACCTGTGCCTGACCCTGGTCGACGAGCCGCCGGCGCAACCCGCGCAAGTACTGGCGTTCGAAGCGCCGCGCCACGAGCCTCCGGGCGCCGCCAGCCTGCCGGACATGGAGCGCGACATGGTCTGCCGCACGCTTGATCGCACCGACTGGAACGTCACCAAGTCGGCACGGCTGCTGGGGCTGTCGCGGGACATGCTGCGCTACAAGATCGAAAAACTCGGCCTGACCCGTCCAGACAAGCGCCAGTGGTGACCAGCCCTGCGCAATCCCTGTAGGAGCGGCCTTGTGCCGCGAAAGGGGTGCGAAGCGCCCCCAGGATTCGTGCATCAAGCCGATATCGCCGGGGCTGCCTTGCAGCCCTTTCGCGGCACAAGGTGAACTGGCCTAATGATTTTGGACACCTTCATCGGGCGCTATGATGGCGCCCAATTGGAGGCAAAATCAGTGCGTAAATCTTATTCAAGAGAATACAAAGTCCAAGCTGCCGAAATGGTGCTGGACGGTGGGCAGTCAGTTCCTGAGGTCTGTGCCGCCCTTGGGCTGGGCCCTACCGCGCTTCGCCGCTGGGTTGATCAGGTGCGTGAAGAGAGAGCCGGTAAGGTTCCGGCTGGAGCCAAAGCGATCACACCCGAGCAGCAACGAATTGAAGAACTCGAAGCGCTGGTTCGGCAAAAGGATCGGGATATCGAAATCCTAAAAAAGGCCAGTGCTCTCCTGCTTCGGGACTCCAAAGATCGTTCTCGCTGATCAACGAGCTGAGTGAGCAATACCCTGTTGTCGACTGCTGCCGCGTGCTTGGGGTTAAGCGCAGCAGTTTCTATGCGTGGCGTAAACGGCAAGGACGTGAAAACCCGGCAAGAGATGCGCTACGCCTGCTGGTAATCAAGCACTTCAACGCATCGCGAAGTGCTTCTGGCTCGCGAACCCTGGCGCAGGAATTGCGGCACGAAGGCCATGAAATAGGACGATACAAGGTGCGTGCGCTAATGCGTGAAGCTGGCCTGAAGTGCAAACAGCGCAGGCCGCACCGCTATCGGTCATCAGGGGCAGAAGCGTTGATCGCCGAGAATCAGCTGAAGCGCAATTTCAAGGTTTCGGCGATCAATGAGGTTTGGTGTGGCGATGTGACCTATATCCAGGTTGGCAGGCGCTGGCTGTACCTAGCCGCCGTGATTGACCTCTATGCCCGTCGCGTAGTGGGTTGGGCATTCTCGATGATTGCAGATGCCAACTTAGCTTGTAACGCCCTGCGCATGGCCGCTGAGTCGCGGGGTAGGCCGGCGGGCGTAATGTTTCATTCAGACCAGGGCTGTCAGTACACCAGCCATAAATTCAGAGCCGCGCTCGATGAGTACAACTTGAACCAGAGCATGAGCCATCGAGGCCAATGCTGGGATAACGCTGCCATGGAGCGATTCTTCGGAGCATTGAAATCAGAATGGGTGCCGGCAGAGGGTTACGAGACCGAAGCGCAGGCACGAGTGGATATCCAGGCTTATCTGATGCGCTACAACCTCAAGCGCCTCCACAGCTACAACGGCTATGAAACGCCAGTAGCCATGGAGGAAAAGCTCAAGGCAGCGGCATGAACCTTAACCGGTGTCCAAAATTACTTGACCAGTTCAAGGCCGCTCCTACGGGGACCGAGTAGCGTTGTGAGCTCAAGGTTTCCCGCTAGTCCCTGACCCACCACCGTCACGCCCCTGTGCCTGACCCTGGTCGACGAGCCACAGGCGCAACCGGCGCAGGTGCTGGCGTTCGAAGTGCCGCGCCACGAACCACAGGGCACCGCAAGCCTGCCGGACATGGAGCGCGACATGGTCTGCCGCACGCTTGATCGCACCGACTGGAGCGTCACCAAGTCGGCACGGCTGCTGGGGCTGTCGCGGGACATGCTGCGCTACAAGATCGAAAAGCTAGGCCTGACCCGTCCAGACAAGCGCCAGTGGTAACCAGCCCAGCGCGATCCCTGTAGGAGCGGCCTTGTGCCGCGAAAGGGGTGCGAAGCGCCCCCCGGATTCGTGCATCAAGCCGATATCGCCGGGGCTGCCTTGCAGCCCTTTCGCGGCACAAGGCCGCTCCTACAGGGACCGAGTAGCGTTGTGAGCTCAAGGTTTGCCGCCAGTTCCTGATCCACCACCGTCACGCCCCATCCCCTCCGATCCACTACCTCCCATCCCCGGCAGATCACGATCATCGTTCTGCTCGGCCGGCGGACTTTCCGGGTCATTGCCCTTGATCCGCGGATCGGTATCCCGCGGCATGGGCTTCTCGATCGGGTTGAGGGTGCTGTCGACCCCCGGCTGTGGCGCCGGATTGTGCGGGTCGTCTGGGTAGGTGGCGCCGGTACCGGCGGCGAAGGCCAGGGGCGAGGCGAGCAGGGCGGCCAGGAGGAAGGCGTGTTTCATGGGGCAGGCTCCTTTGCGACGGAGAAAGCGGCCCTGCCAGCGCAGGACCTCTGTCTCACTTGGGCCTGTGGCCCGTCAGCAAGGTGCCATGACGGCGACCAACGGTCACACCACCAGCGACAGCAGCATGATGAAGATGATGCCGACCACCGAGAGGATGGTCTCCATCATGCTCCAGGTCTTGAAGGTCTCGGCCACGGTCATGTTGAAGTACTGCTTGACCAGCCAGAACCCGGCGTCGTTGACGTGGGACAGGATCAACGAACCGGCGCCAGTGGCCAGCACCAGCAACTCCCGGTTGACCCCCGGCACCAGGTCGATCACCGGGGCGACGATGCCGGCGCCGGTGATGGTGGCCACGGTGGCGGAGCCGGTGGCGATGCGAATCACCGCCGCCACCAGCCAGGCCAGCAGGATCGGCGAGATCTCGGCCTGTACCGCCATCTGCCCGATCACGTTACCGACGCCGGTGTCCACCAGCATCTGCTTGAAGCCGCCGCCGGCGCCGACGATCAGCACGATGGCGGCGGTGGGCGCCAGGCTCTGGTCGAGCATCTTCATGATCTGCTGGCGGTTGAAGCCGCGGGCCGAGCCGAAGGTGTAGAAGGCCAGCAGCAGGGCGGCGAGCAGGGCGGTGATCGGATGGCCGATCAGGTCCATCCACTGGCGCACGATGTGCTCGGCCGGCAGTACCACGTCGGCGAAGGTTTTCAGCAGCATCAGCACCACCGGCAGCAGCACGGTGATCAGGGTCACGCTGAAACTCGGCAGGTTCTGCTGGTTCGACTCGCGGGCGATCTGGTCCATCAGCTCCTGGGACGGGTTGCCCGGGATGTAGCGCGAGATGAAGTTGCCGAACAGGGGGCCGGCGATCACCGCGGTCGGCAGGGCCACCAGCAGGCCGTAGAAGATGGTCTTGCCGATGTCGGCGTGGAAGATGCCGATCGCCAGCAGCGGCCCCGGGTGCGGCGGCACCAGGCCGTGCACCACCGAAAGGCCCGCCAGCAGCGGGATGCCGATCTTCACCAGCGACACGCCGGAGCGGCGGGCGACGATGAACACCAGCGGGATCAGCAGCACGAAGCCGATCTCGAAGAACAGCGGGATGCCCACCAGGAAGGCGGCGAACATCATCGCCCAGTGCACCTTCTGCTTGCCGAAGGCGCGGATCAGGGTCTGGGCGATCTGGTCGGCGCCGCCGGAGTCGGCCATCAGCTTGCCGAGCATGGTGCCCAGCGCCAGGACGATGCCGACGAAGCCGAGCACGCCGCCGAAGCCGTCCTGGAACGATTTCATCACCTTGGCCACCGGCATGCCGGAGGTCAGGCCGAGAAAGCCTGCGGCCAGGGTGAGGGCGACGAAGGGGTGGACTTTGAAATGGGTGATCAGCAGGATGAGCCCGACGATGGTGACCAGTGCGTCGAGCAACAGGAAGGTATCGGTAGCCAGTCCGAACATGGTTCGTGAACCTCGGTCTTTTCGTTGTTGTTTTGGTGTCGCGTGTCTTGCGTCATTGCGTCTTGAGAAGCATGGAGACAGCGCTGTCTTTGGTGAGCCGGAAAAACCGCCGGATCAGGCAGTCCGCGCCAGCGCCTGCTCACCGCAAGGCTTTAGCCATTGGTGCACGTCCTCGGCCAGGGTAATCAGCGGGCGGGTGGCATCCAGGGCCAGGGTCAGGGGCTCGGCGTGCGGCGGTTCCAGCGCGGCGAACTGGCTGTCGATCAGGCTGGCCGGCATGAAGTGGCCGGGGCGGGCCAGCACGCGCTTTTCCGCTTCCTGCGGGGTCAGTTCGAGGAACACGAAGCACAGTTCGGGCACGGCCTGGCGCAGGGTGTCGCGGTAGCGGCGCTTGAGGGCCGAGCAGGTCAGGATTGGGCGTTCGCCGGCGGCCAGGGTGTCTTGCAGCTCCTGGCCCAGACGCACCAGCCAGCCGGCGCGGTCGTCGTCGTCCAGGGGAATACCGGCACTCATCTTGGCGATGTTCGCGGCGGGGTGGAAGGCATCGCCTTCGATCAGGCGGCCGCCGCTGCGGGTGGCAATGGCGGCGCCGACGCTGCTTTTACCACAGCCGGCTACGCCCATGACCACGATCGCGGACAGGGAAGGGTTCATCTGTACCTCCTGCTGGGTGAGATAGCGCTGTCTCGGTCGGGACGAACCGAAGGTCTTGCGCCACCCTCCCGGGTGTTATTGATCTTGTCTTTGGCAGTATGGACGCTGAACGCATGCCTGCTACCAAGATTGCATTGCCTGCATTCAGAGACAGCGCTACCTTAGTGACCGTTCCCCATTCCTGCAAGCGGTAAAATTACAACACTCATGTCCCGCACTGGCTCGCGCACTACCGGTCGTCCCACCCTGGCGGAAGTCGCCAGGCTTTCCGGGGTTTCCCCCATCACCGCCTCCCGCGCCCTGCGCGGCGTCAGCACGGTCGCGCCGGAACTGGCGCAGAAGGTCATGGCCGCGGCGGCCAGCCTGGGTTATGTCGCCAACCCGGCGGCGCGCGCCCTGGCTTCGGCGCGCAGCCAGTCGGTGGTGGTGTTGATCCCGTCGCTGTCCAACCAGCTGTTCATCGATACCCTCGAGGCCATCCACGAGGTGATGCGCCCCCGTGGCCTGGAAGTGCTGATCGGCAACTATCACTACGATATCGCCGAGGAAGAGAACCTGATCCGCAACTACCTGGCCTACCAGCCGTGCGGCATGCTGCTTACCGGCTTCGAACGCAGCGACGCCTCGCGGCAGATGCTCGCCGCCAGCCGGGTGCCGTGCGTGCATATGATGGAGCTGGGTGGTGAGGCCGATGCCCTGTCGGTGGGCTTCTCCCAGCACGAGGCCGGGCGCGCCGCGGCGCGTCACCTGATCGAGCGGGGCCGGCGGCGCCTGGGCTTCATCGCCGCGCAGCTCGACCCGCGGGTGATGCAGCGCGCCGAGGGCTTCCGCCAGGCCCTGGCCGAGGCCGGACTGCAGGCGCCCGAGCTGGAAATGCTCGATCCGCAGCCGTCGTCCATCGGCCTGGGCGGCACGCTGTTCAGCCGCCTGCTGGCCAAGGCGCCGGACGTAGACGGGATCTTCTTCTGCAACGACGACCTGGCCCAGGGCGCGGTGCTGCAGGCGCTGCGCGAGGACGTCGAGGTGCCTCAGCGGGTGGCGATGGTCGGCTTCAACGACCTGCCGGCCTCGGCGCACATGGTCCCGCGCCTGACCTCGATCCGCACCCCGCGCGCGGCGGTCGGCCGCGGCGCGGCCCAGGCGCTGCTGGCGCTGCTCGACGGCAAGCGGGTGGCCACCGGGCAGCAGGACCTGGGGTTCGAGTTGATGGTGCGGGAGAGTTCTTAGGGCGGTAAACATTGGACCGCACTGTCGTATGGGAAATCGGTGATTTCCCATTTAATCGGTACCCACCTGATAATTTTGCCAGTTGCGTCCGTCCTCCTGACTGACAACGCTGCCAGTAGATATCAGGGGGACTGAGCCATGGTGGCAACAACCTATTTATTGCAGTTGGATAGCAAGGGTACAGTGACGTCCACACGCTCTAACTCAGGCAATGTAGACCTTGAATACTCCGTCTACGGTTTGAATTCAGCGTCCCTGCCTTGCGCGCCATTATCTAGGTTCAACGGTCAGTTATTCGAATTGCCTTGCGGTCACTACCTGCTGGGAAACGGCTACCGAGGATACAACCCGGTATTGATGCGCTTTAACTCTCCAGACAGTTACAGTCCGTTTGGGACCGGAGGATTGAACGGATTTGCATACTGTGCCGGCGACCCCGTCAATCGAACAGACCCGTCCGGGCACATGCATCGCGTCAAATCATCGGTTAAAGGTCTGATGGGCAAAGCAGAACCCAGGCCTGCCCTGACGGGTTATCGGAGTCTGTCGGGGGATCTCGACAATGTGTCCACGTTCTCTGCGGGAGTACTCGCAACCCCCACTGCTCCGGCTTTCGATGAATTAAGTCGGCGTGACTCCCTATCATCTCTTGCATCGGGTTATACGCCCAGTGCGCCACCAGTCTCTGAGATCGTCAGGCGTCATTCGAGTGCGTCACAGGAGTCGGAACATATACCTACTGCGCCACCGGTAGTTGAGTTTGTGCGACGTACCTCCGTGGAGTCGATCATTTCAAACAACATGCCATCAGCTCCGATGTTCGACGGCACGGGTGATCAGGCGCTGAAAGCGGGGGGCGTTGTGCGCCCACAAGCTCCAACAACCGCTATGCCTCCCTCCAGCGCTGCGGTTGGACAACAGGTAAGGGAGGCGAGTTGAGCATTTAATGAATCTGCCTGCACAAAACGGATAGCACTCTGCACAATCCGGATATCCCCGTCCCACCCAGGGACCTAACCTGACCCGGCCTGAACAATAACAACGGAGGCCCTGGCCATGTCCCTGGGATTCGACTATCTCAATGCCTTGCTCGAGGATGACCGGGAGAAGGGCGTCTATCGCTGCAAGCGGGAGATGTTCACCGACCCGCGCCTGTTCGACCTGGAGATGAAGCACATCTTCGAGGGCAACTGGATCTACCTGGCCCATGAAAGCCAGATTCCCGCCAACAACGACTTCCTCACCCTGACCATGGGGCGCCAGCCGATCTTCATCGCGCGCAACAAGGACGGCGAACTCAATGCCTTCCTCAACGCCTGCAGCCACCGCGGCGCCATGCTCTGCCGGCACAAGCGCGGCAACCGCTCCAGCTACACCTGCCCGTTCCACGGCTGGACCTTCAACAACAGCGGCAAGCTGCTCAAGGTCAAGGACCCGGGCAACGCCGGCTATCCCGACAGCTTCAACTGCGACGGCTCCCACGACCTGACCAAGGTCGCCCGTTTCGAGTCGTACCGGGGCTTCCTGTTCGGCAGCCTGAATGCCGAGGTCAAGCCTCTGGTCGAACACCTGGGCGAGTCGGCGAAGATCATCGACATGATCGTCGACCAGTCGCCCGAGGGTCTGGAAGTGCTGCGCGGCGCAAGCTCCTACATCTATGAAGGCAACTGGAAGCTCACCGCCGAGAACGGCGCCGACGGCTACCACGTCAGCTCCGTGCACTGGAACTACGCCGCCACCCAGAACCAGCGCAAGCAGCGCGAGGCGGGCGACGAGATCAAGACCATGAGCGCCGGCGCCTGGGCCAAGCAGGGCGGTGGCTTCTACTCCTTCGAGCACGGCCACCTGCTGCTCTGGACCCGCTGGGCCAACCCTGAGGATCGCCCGGCCTACGAGCGCCGCGAGCAACTGGCCGCCGACTTCGGCCAGGCCCGCGCCGACTGGATGATCGAGAACTCGCGCAACCTGTGCCTGTACCCGAACGTCTATCTGATGGACCAGTTCAGCTCGCAGATCCGCGTGGCCCGGCCGATCTCGGTGAACAAGACCGAGATCACCATCTACTGCATCGCGCCTAAGGGTGAAAGCGCCGAGGCCCGCGCCCGGCGCATCCGCCAATACGAGGACTTCTTCAACGTCAGCGGCATGGCCACCCCGGACGATCTGGAAGAGTTCCGCTCCTGCCAGACCGGCTACGGCGCAGGTGCCGGCTGGAACGACATGTCCCGGGGCGCAAGGCACTGGATCGAAGGCGCCGACGCGGCGGCCAGCGAGATCGCGCTCAAGCCGTTGCTGTCGGGCGTGCGCACCGAAGACGAAGGCCTGTTCGTGCTGCAGCACAAGTACTGGCAGGACACCATGGTCCAGGCCCTGAAGGACGAACAACAGCTGATCCCTGTGGAGGCCGTGCAATGAGCCTGCATGACACCGTGCGCGATTTCCTCTACCGCGAGGCGCGCTACCTGGACGACGCCCAGTGGGACCAATGGCTGGAGCTGTACGCCTGCGACGCGACCTTCTGGATGCCCTCCTGGGATGACGACGACACCCTGACCGAGGACCCGCAAAGCGAGATCTCGCTGATCTGGTACGGCAACCGTGGCGGCCTCGAGGACCGGGTGTTCCGCATCAAGACCGAGCGCTCCAGCGCCACGGTCCCGGATACCCGCACCTCGCACAATCTCAGCAACATCGAGATCGTCGCGGCGGACGAGGGCAGCTGCCAGGTGCGTTTCAACTGGCACACCCTGAGCTTTCGCTACAAGACCACCGACAGTTACTTCGGCACCAGCTTCTACACCCTCGACCTGCGCGGCGAACAGCCGCTGATCAAGGCCAAGAAGGTGGTCTTGAAGAACGACTACGTGCGTCAGGTCATCGACATCTACCACATCTGATTCACCGCCGAGCCTGTCGGTGTGCCTGATGGCGCGCCGCGCCCAGGCTCGCCTGCGAGGTGCACCATGAGCTACCAGATCGCACTGAATTTCGAGGACGGGGTCACCCGTTTCATCGAGGCCACAGGCCACGAGACCGTGGCCGACGCCGCCTACCGCCAGGGCATCAACATCCCGCTGGACTGCCGCGACGGCGCCTGCGGCACCTGCAAGTGCAAGGCCGAGTCCGGGTACTACGAGCTGGGCGACAACTTCATCGAGGACGCCCTGAGCGAGGAGGAAATCGCCCAGGGTTACGTGCTGACCTGCCAGATGCGCGCCGCCAGCGATTGCGTGGTGCGCATCCCGGCTTCGTCGCAACTGTGCAAGACCGAGCAGGCCAGCTTTGAAGCGGCCATCAGCGACGTGCGCCAGCTGTCGGCCAGCACCATCGCCCTTTCGATCAAGGGCGAGGCGCTCAGTCGCCTGGCATTCCTGCCGGGGCAGTACGTCAATCTCAAGGTGCCGGGCAGCGAGCAGAGCCGCGCCTATTCGTTCAGTTCGCTGCCCAAGGACGGCGAAGTCAGCTTCCTGATTCGCAATGTGCCGGGCGGGCTGATGAGCAGCTTTCTCACCCAGCTGGCCAAGGCCGGCGACAGCCTCAGCCTGGCCGGGCCGCTGGGCAGCTTCTACCTACGGCCGATCCAGCGCCCCTTGCTGCTGCTGGCCGGCGGCACGGGACTCGCGCCATTCACCGCAATGCTGGAGAAGATCGCCGAGCAGGGTAGTGGGCATCCGCTGCACCTTGTCTACGGGGTGACCAACGACTTCGACCTGGTCGAACTGGATCGCCTGCAAGCCCTGGCCGCGCGCATTCCCAACTTCACCTTCAGCGCCTGTGTGGCCAACCCCGACAGCCAGTATCCGCAAAAGGGCTACGTCACCCAGCACATCGAGCCACGCCACCTCAATGACGGCGATGTCGATGTGTACCTGTGCGGCCCGCCGCCGATGGTCGAGGCGGTCAGCCAGTACATCCGCGAGCAGGGCATCACCCCGGCCAATTTCTACTACGAGAAGTTCGCGGCGGCGGCCTGAAGCTTTTATGGGGCTGCCTGCATCGTGCGGGTGGGGTGGCCTCTTTTTATCCATGAATTTCGAGAGCGCCGGGGCCGCGTTGCGGCCCTTTCGCGGCACAAGGCCGCTCCTACAAGGGATCGCGCTTTTCTGTAGGAGCGGCCTTGTGCCGCGATGGAGGGCGGAGCCCTCCCGGCATTTCCGGATCAAGCAGGAGATCTACATGAACAACCGATTCCAAGGCAAAGTCGCCCTGGTCACCGGCGCCGCCCAGGGCATCGGCCGCGCCGTGTGCTGGCGGCTCAAGGCCGAGGGCGCGCAGGTGGTGGCGGTGGACCGCTCCGAACTGGTCCACGAACTGGCGGGCGAGGGCGTGCTGACCCTCACCGCCGACCTCGAACGGCATGCCGACTGCGCCCAGGTCATGGCCCGCGCCGTCGAGACCTTCGGCCGCCTCGACATCCTGGTCAACAACGTCGGCGGCACCATCTGGGCCAAGCCCTTCGAGCATTACCAGGTCGAGCAGATCGAGGCCGAGGTGCGCCGCTCGCTGTTCCCCACCCTATGGTGCTGCCACGCGGCGCTGCCGTACATGCTCGAACGCGGCAGCGGCGCCATCGTCAACGTCTCGTCCATCGCCACCCGGGGCGTCAACCGCGTGCCTTACGGCGCGGCCAAGGGCGGCGTCAACGCGCTCACCGCGTGCCTGGCCTTCGAAACCGCCGGGCGCGGCATCCGGGTCAACGCCACCGCTCCCGGCGGCACTGAGGCGCCACCGCGGCGCATTCCGCGCAACGAGGCCGAGCAGAGCGCCCAGGAGCGGGCCTGGTACCAGCAGATCGTCGACCAGACCCTGTCCAGCAGCCTGATGAAACGCTATGGCAGCCTCGACGAGCAGGTCGGCGCGATCCTCTTCCTGGCTTCTGACGAGGCCTCGTACATCACCGGCGTGACCCTGCCGGTGGGCGGTGGCGACCTCGGCTGAAGGCCGCCCCGGCAAGGTTTCTCTGCACACAACAAGAACAACGGAGACAGATGCCATGCGAACACTCGACGTCCACGCGATCATCGACAATGCCCGCTTCACCCCCTTCCACTGGAGGGTCATGGCCTGGTGCGGCCTGCTGCTGATCTTCGACGGCTACGACCTGTTCATCTACGGCGTGGTGCTGCCGGTGATCATGCAGGAGTGGGCGCTGACCCCGCTGCAGGCCGGCGCCCTGGGCAGCTACGCGCTGTTCGGCATGATGTTCGGCGCCCTGGCGTTCGGCAGCCTGGCCGACCGCATCGGGCGCAAGAAGGGCATCGCCCTGTGCTTCGCGCTGTTCTCGGGGGCGACCATCCTCAACGGCTTCGCCAGCAGCCCCAGCGAGTTCGGCCTCTATCGTTTCTTTGCCGGCCTCGGCTGTGGCGGGCTGATGCCCAACGCCGTGGCGCTGATGAACGAGTACGCGCCCAAGCGCCTGCGCAGCACCCTGGTGGCGATCATGTTCAGCGGCTACTCGCTGGGCGGCATGCTCTCGGCGGGCATCGGCATCCTCCTGCTGCCGCGCTTCGGTTGGGAGTCGATGTTCTTCGCTGCCGCCGTACCGCTGCTGTTCCTGCCGGTGATCCTGTTCTACCTGCCGGAGTCCATCGGCTTCCTGGTGCGCCAGGGCCGCGTCGATGAAGCGCGCCGGTTGCTCAAGCGCCTCGACCCCGATTGCGGTGTCACCGAGCACGATGACCTGGTCGTGGGGGCGGGCTTGCCCCGCGATGCCGGTAAAGCCTCATCAGTGCTCGAACTGTTCCGCAACGGCCTGGCGATCCGCACCCTGGCCCTGTGGCTGGCGTTCTTCTGCTGCCTGCTGATGGTCTACGCCCTCAGCTCCTGGCTGCCCAAGCTGATGGCCAGCGCCGGCTACAGCCTCGGCTCGAGCTTGTCGTTCCTGCTGGTGCTGAACTTCGGCGGCATGGCCGGGGCGATTCTCGGCGGCTGGCTGGGCGACCGCTACAACCTGGTCAAGGTCAAGGTGGCGTTCTTCCTCGCCGCCGCGCTGTCGATCAGCCTGCTGGGGGTGAACAGCCCGATGCCGGTGCTGTACCTGCTGATCTTCATCGCCGGCGCCACCACCATCGGCACGCAGATCCTGCTGTATGCCGGTGCCGCCCAGCTGTATGGCCTGGCGGTGCGCTCCACGGGCCTGGGCTGGGCCTCCGGCATCGGCCGCAACGGCGCCATCGTCGGGCCGTTGCTGGGCGGCGCGCTGATGGGCATCAACCTGCCGCTGCAACTGAACTTCATCGCCTTCGCCATCCCCGGCGCCGTCGCCGCGCTGGCCATGGCCGTGCACCTGGCCAGCGGCCGGCGGCACGCCCTGGCCGCGGCGGCCTGAACCCCCACCCTGACTGAACTGGAGCCTGCATGACACGCCCGACCATCGACCGGCTGGAGACGCTCATCGTCGACCTGCCGACCATCCGCCCGCACAAGCTGGCCATGCACACGATGCAGCGCCAGACCCTGGTGATCCTGCGCCTGCGTTGCAGCGACGGCGTCGAGGGCATCGGCGAGGCCACCACCATCGGCGGCCTGGCCTATGGCTACGAAAGCCCCGAGGGCATCAAGGCCAATATCGACGCGCACCTGGCGCCGGCACTGATCGGCCTGCCCGCAGGCAACATCAACGCCGCCATGCTCAGGCTGGACACGCAGGCCAAGGGCAATACCTTCGCCAAGTCGGCGATCGAGACGGCCTTGCTCGACGCCCAGGGCAAGCGCCTGGGGCTGCCGGTCAGCGAGCTGCTCGGCGGGCGGGTACGCGACAGCCTGGAGGTGGCCTGGACCCTGGCCAGCGGTGACACCGCCCGGGATATCGCCGAGGCCGAGCACCTGCTGGAGATCCGCCGTCACCGGCTGTTCAAGCTGAAGATCGGCGCCAACCCGCTGGAGCAGGACCTCAGGCACGTGCTGGCGATCAAGCGCGAACTGGGTGAGCGCGCCAGTGTGCGGGTCGACGTCAACCAGTACTGGGATGAGTCCCAGGCCATCCGCGCCTGCCAGGTGCTGGGCGACAACGGCGTCGACCTGGTCGAGCAGCCGATCTCGCGCATCAACCGTGGCGGCCAGGTCCGCCTCAACCAGCGCAGCCCGGCACCGATCATGGCCGACGAGTCCATCGAAAGCGTGGAAGACGCCTTCAGCCTGGCCGCCGAGGGCGCGGCAAGCGTCTTCGCCCTGAAGATCGCCAAGAACGGCGGCCCCCGCGCCGTGCTGCGCACCGCGCAGATCGCCGAGGCCGCCGGCATCTCGCTGTATGGCGGGACCATGCTCGAAGGGGCGGTGGGCACCCTGGCCTCGGCCCATGCCTTCCTCACCCTGCGCCAGCTGACCTGGGGCACCGAGCTGTTCGGCCCGTTGCTGCTGACCGAGGACGTCGTCTGCGAGGGGCCGGTCTACCGCGATTTCCACCTGCACGTTCCGGCCACCCCCGGCCTGGGCCTGACCCTGGACGAGGCGCGGTTGTCGCGCTTCGCCCGCCGCTGAAGAAACACCCAGTCCTGTGGGAGCGGCTTCAGCCGCGAAGCAGGCGACACGGTGGATGGCACCGGCTGCGCCGGTGTTCGCGGCTGAAGCCGCTCCCACAGGGTCCCTGCCTGAATGATTCCGTCATACGTAAGGAGAGACGCCATGCTGTTCCACGTGAAGATGACCGTGAAACTGCCGGTCGACATGGACCCGGCCAAGGCCGCGCAACTGAAGGCCGATGAAAAGGAACTGGCCCAGCGGCTGCAGCGCGAGGGCACCTGGCGCCACCTGTGGCGCATCGCCGGCCACTACGCCAACTACAGCGTGTTCGACGTGCCCAGCGTCGAGGCGCTGCACGACACCCTGCTGCAACTGCCGCTGTTCCCCTACATGGACATCGAGGTCGCCGGCCTGTGCCGCCACCCCTCGTCGATCCATGCCGACGACCGCTGACCCCACACGACAAGAACAACACGAGGTACCTGATCATGACCGTGAAGATTTCCCATACCCCTGAGGTGCAGCAGTTCTTCGAAGAGGCCGCGGGCCTGCACAACGACAACGGCAGTCCGCGCCTCAAGCGTATCGTCCAGCGGGTGCTGCAGGACGCCGCGCGCCTGATCGAAGACCTGGAGATCAGCGAGGACGAGTTCTGGCACGCCGTCGATTACCTCAACCGCCTCGGCGGACGCGGCGAGGCCGGTTTGCTGGTGGCCGGGTTGGGCCTGGAGCACTTCCTCGACCTGCTGCAGGACGCCAAGGATGCCCAGGCCGGCCTGGGTGGCGGCACCCCACGCACCATCGAAGGTCCGTTGTATGTGGCGGGCGCGCCGATGACCGAGGGCGAGGCGCGCATGGACGATGGCAGCGAGGAGGGCGTGGCCACGGTGATGTTCCTCGAGGGGCAGGTGTTCGGCCCGCAGGGCCAGCCACTGGCCGGCGCCACGGTCGATCTGTGGCACGCCAACACCCGGGGCACCTACTCGTTCTTCGACCAGAGCCAGTCCGCCTACAACCTGCGTCGACGCATCGTTACCGACGCCCAGGGCCGCTACCGCGCCCGTTCGATCGTGCCGTCGGGCTACGGTTGCGACCCGCAGGGGCCGACCCAGGAGTGCCTGGACCTGCTCGGTCGCCACGGCCAGCGCCCGGCGCACATTCACTTCTTCATCTCGGCACCGGGCTACCGCCACCTGACCACCCAGATCAACCTCGCCGGCGACCGCTACCTGTGGGACGACTTCGCCTATGCCACCCGTGAAGGGCTGGTGGGCGAGGTGGTGTTGCGCGACGACGGGCAGGGGCGGGTTGCCGAACTGACCTTCGACTTCCAGCTGCAGCAGGCGCAGGACAGCGAGGCCGAGCAACGCAGCGCAAGACCACGGGCCTTGCAGCAGGACTGAGGGCCTCATCGCGGGGCAAGCCCGCTCCCACAGATCAAACCGTGGCCCTTTGGTTTGCCAAGGGCCGCGTGGGAGTGGGCTTGCCCCGCGATCGAAGGCGCAGCCTTCGCCATGCCCAGGAGGAGGGCATACCAGCGTTTCACCCCCGTTCCAGCACTTCATCACATAACAACAAGATCAGAGAGCTTCGGAATGAACCACACCCCTTGCGTCGTCCTGGGCCTGACCCTGCTCAGCCCCACCCTGCTGGCCGCCGAAGGCGGCTTCCTCGAAGACGCCAAAGCCAGCCTCGGCGCGCGCAACTACTATTTCAGCCGCGACTACGGCGACATCGTCGGCGCCAACCGGCAGTCCCGGGCCGAGGAGTGGGCCCAGGGCTTCATCCTCGATTTCAAGTCCGGCTATACCCTCGGCACCGTCGGTTTCGGTGTGGACGCCCTGGGCCTGCTGGGCATCCGCCTGGACAGCAGCCCCGATCGGGTCAACAGCGGGCTGCTGCCGGTGCACGGCGATGGCCGCGCCGCGGCCGAGTACAGCCGCCTGGCGCCGACCTTCAAGGCGCGCTGGTCGAAGAGCGAACTGCGCCTGGGCGAGCTGCAACCCAACCTGCCGGTCCTCACCTTCAGCGATATCCGCCTGCTGCCGCCGACCTACCAGGGCATCAGCCTCAGCTCGGCCGAGCTGGAGGGCCTGACCGTGCAGGCCGGTCACCTGAGCAGCACGCACCTGCGCAACGAGGGTGGCGACGACAGGATGAGCGCCATGCTCGGCCATGTGCCGATGCGCCAGGCACAGAGCGACGCCTTCGATTATGCGGGCGGCGACTACGGGTTCAATGCCGGGCAGAGCAGTGTCAGCCTGTGGTACGGGCAACTGCAGGATATCTACCGGCAGGGTTTTGTGGGCCTCAAGCACAGCAGGCCGGTGGGCGACTGGGTGCTCAGCGCCAACCTCGGCTACTTCAGCGCCCGCGAGGCGGGCGACGCGCGGCTGGGGCGGATCGACAACCAGGCGTTCTTCTCGCTGCTGACTGCCCGGCGTGGCGGGCACGGCTTTCATGTCGGCTACCAGGGCATCTACGGCGACAGCCCGTTTCCCCGGGTGTTCGCCAACATCTCGCCGCTGGGCAACGAGGTGCCGACCTACGAGTTCGCCTACACCGACGAGCGCTCCTGGCAGCTGCGTTACGACTACAACTTCGCCGCCCTGGGCATCCCCGGGTTGACCGCGACGGTGCGCTACATCACTGGCGACAACGTCGACACCGGGCAGGGCTTCGAAGGCCGGGATCGCGAGCGCGACATCGACCTGGGCTACGCGGTGCAGAGCGGGGTGTTCAAGGGGCTGGGGATCCGGGTGCGCAACGCCATGGCACGTTCGAACTATCGCAGCGACATCGACGAGAACCGCTTGATCCTGGTGTACACCTGGCAGCTGTTCTGACTGCCACGATGGCTATTTGCATATTCACTGGCGAAGCAGGTAGCTTGCGCAGGTCTCGCTCAGGAACCGTTCCCTTTGGACTCACTCACCCAAGCCGTACTCGGCGCCGCCCTGCAGGGCACCGTGCTGGGCCGCCTCCAGGGGCGCCGTGCGCTGCTCTACGGCGCCGCCCTTGGCACCGTGCCCGATCTGGATGTGGTGATCCGCTACGCCGACCCGGTGTCGCAGATGACCTTCCACCGTGGCTTTTCCCATTCGATCTTCGTCCTGACCGGCCTGGCCTTGCTGCTGGCCTGGCTGGTCGCCTGGCGCTGGCCGGACAAGGGCTACACCCGGCCCCGGCTGTTCCTGGCCTTCTGGCTGGCGCTGGTCACCCACCCGATTCTCGACGCGTTCACCGTCTACGGTACCCAGCTGTTCTGGCCCTTGCACCTGACGCCGGAAAGCTGGGCCGCGGTGTTCATCATCGACCCGGTATACACCGTGCCGTTGTTGCTGGCGGTCGGCTATGCGGCGGTCAAGGGCCTGAAGGGCAGGGCGACCGTGTTGCTGTCCCTGGCGCTGGCGTTCAGCACTGCATACCTGGGCTTCGGCCTGGCTGGGCGGATGGCTGCCGAGCAACGTTTCGCCATGGCCCTGCAGGCGCAAGGCGTCAGCAACAGCGAGGTCCGCGCGGTGCCCATCGCCTTCAACAGCCTGATCTGGCGAGTGCTGGCGAAAACCCCGGAGGGCGACTACTACGAGGGCGTGAGCAGCTGGTTTGATCGCGAGCCGCCCGAGATGCTGCGTCAGTCGCGCAACCTGGAGATGGCCGGGATACTGGCGGGAGCCGCGTTACACGAGCGGCTGCGCTGGTTCACCGATGACTGGTTGCGCTACGACATCATCGGCGACTCGCTGGTGGTCACCGACCTGCGCATGGGCATGCCTGGTAGCTACAGTTTCCGCTTCGAGATGGCCCGGCGTGACGCTGCCGGACAATGGGCGGTCTCCCAGCCCCGGGGCTGGATCGGTGGCGGAGCCGCGTCCCTGTTCGATGGCGGCAGGTTGGCCTTGATCTGGCGTCGCATCCTCGAGCAGCAACCGCCGCTGCCTTTGGCGGCATGGGCGACGCCGGGCTCCGGGCACTTGTGAGGCAAAAAAAGCCCGCCATGACGGCGGGCAACAAGAGGCGTAGGGAGCAACGCACAACAAATTCGGGGTCAGGCGGCGAACGTCTCGCCGAGCAGGCGGTCGGCCAGGGTCTCGGCCGAGCGGCGGCTGGTCAATGGGCCGCTGATGGTTTCACCGTTGCGCAACAGGTACCAGCAGGCCAGCAGGCCTTGTTGGCGCAGGCTGCTGGGTACCGCGCTGCCGACAACGGACATGATCTGGATCGGGGCCATGGTGTATCTCCTCTCGAACATGGCCCCACCTTACGCAGATGCCCTCAGGGTTTGAAATCAATGTCCTCGATAGTGGTCATTGCTTTTATCAACTATGCCCCCTTACCAGCGTGGCGGACCGTAGTACACCGGTGGCGGGCCGTAGTAGCGACGGTACACCGGTGGCGGCGGGGCGGGGACATAGCGCTCGACCACGTAGGGCTGGTAGTAGACCGGCGGCGGTGGCGCCTGCACGTAGACCGGTGGCGGCGGGTAGTAGGCCGGCTGGCGCTCGACATAGACGGTACGGTCGTGGCCGCCCGATACCGCCGCCCCGACCACCGCGCCCACTACCGCCGCGCCGATCACTGGCCCCGGGCCATACCAGCCGCCACCATGGGCCGATGCCTGCCCGCTGATGGCCAGCGCACCGACCAGCAGGGCGATTCCGGGGATGAAACGCTTCATGGCGAACACCTCGCAAGACAACCCCACGCACGGGGCCTGATAACTATGACCGCAGCCACGGTAAAGTGCGTGCCGGCAAAGGGTAAAGGTTGTGTAAGGGGCGATCGGCGGCAGGGTCTGGTACGCTGGAAAAATCGATTCAGCCACATGACAGAGGAACCGCGATGAGCCATTCTCCGAGCCGGGACACGGTGCTGTGCATCTCCCTGGCAGGGCGCCCCGGGACGTTCGGCGTGCGCTTTCACAACCACCTCTACCGCCAGCTCGGGCTGGATTACTACTACAAGGCCATGACCACCCATGACCTGCCCGCCGCCGTGGCCGGCATCCGCGCCCTGGGCATCCGTGGCTGCGGCGTGTCGATGCCGTACAAGGAGGCGTGCCTGGCGCTGGTGGACGAGCTCGATCCGTCCGCCGCGGCCATCGCCTCGGTGAACACCCTGGTCAACACCGATGGCCATCTCAAGGCCTACAACACCGATTACCTGGCGGTGCGCCAACTGTTGACCCGGCATGAGGTCGATCCGAGCACCGCGTTCGCCCTGCGCGGCAGCGGCGGCATGGCCAAGGCGGTGGCCAGTGCGCTGCGGGACGCAGGATTCCGTGAGGGCACTATCGTCGCCCGCAACGAGCAAGCCGGGCGGCAGTTGGCGGACACCTGCGGGTACCGCTGGTTGCCGGACCTGGGCGACCGGTGTCCGCCGATGCTGGTCAATGTCACGCCTATCGGCATGGCAGGAGGGCCTGAAGCCGAGCAGTTGGCGTTCAGCGAAACCGCCATCGCGGCGGCGCAGCAGGTATTCGACGTGGTGGCCATGCCCGTGCGCACGCCCTTGATCCGCGCCGCCGAGGCGCTGGGCAAACCGGTGATCACCGGGCTCGATGTCATCGCGTTGCAGGCGCTGGAGCAGTTCGTGCTGTATACCGGGATGCGGCCGACGGCCGAGCAGGTGGCGGCGGCAGTGGCGCATGCCCGGGAGATCTGACCTGAAACCTTGCCCAGAAACATCAGACTTAACCGCTTTCTTCTGACCCTGGTCGGGGTGGTGGAGAGCGACCCACGCATGGTCTGGGCCGCTCACTATCTCAGTGCCCTGGCCAAGGCGTTGATGGACGATGCCGAACTGGGCCCGGCTTGTAATCGCCGGGGCTGCCTTGCAGCCCTTTCGCGGCACAAGGCCGCTCCTACAGGGGCGCGCGATCCTCTGTAGGAGCGGCCTTGTGCCGCGAAAGGGTCGCAAAGCGACCCCGGCAATCTTGAAAACCGCAAAAGCCTTGAAAGCGGCGCAAAGCGCCCCCGTCTTTGGGGCAGCCTCCCCAATACACTCCACTTGTTTCTCCAACACACTGATTCAAAACACTTTTATTGATGGCATAACGCTTGCTTCCACCCTCCACAGAACCCTTGAGCCCCGTGGAGGTGCAGCATGGTCATCCCGCTCGAAGGCGCTGTTCCGTGCGCGCCCACCCCTGCCAGCGGAGCGCGGGCATGAACCGCAAGCTGCGCCCAGCCTACCTGGGCCTGCTGCTGGGCACGGCGCTGATCGGCCTTGGCGTCGCCTACGAAAAGCTCTGGTGCGACCCCCGCGAGCTGCTGCAGGAAGCCGCCGACCCCCAAGCCCTGCATACCCTCAACCGCGATGGTGTGACCGTGGAGTTCGAGGCCCGCCCCCTGAGCGGGGGTGAGCTGCGCGAGGGGGATTTTGCCAACATCCGTTTCAAGGTCAGCGACCAGACCAGCGGCCAGCCCTTGTCGGGCATGGCCCCCGGCGCCTGGCTCGACCCCGCGCAGTCGGCGCCGGTCGGCGACCGCGACAGCAGCTGCAAGGCGCGAGTGGCGTTGTTCCTCAAGAGCAGCATCGGCGCTCGCCCTTTGCTAGACCTGAACAGCTACTTCCTGCTGGTGCTGAACAAGGACGCGAGCCTGACCGTGATCGACCCGACCGTGTCGGTGGGCGGGGTCACCAGCACCCTGGCGCGCATCGACCTGCCGGGGCGGCCCATGGACTGGGTGGCCACCGGCGATGACAAGCAGGTGTTCGTGTCCATGCCCGAACGCAACCAGGTGGCGCTGATCGACACCGAGACTTTCACCCGCGTGGCCACCCTGGAGGCCGGCGAGCAGCCGCTGCGGGTGGCGCTGCAACCCGACCAGCGCCTGCTGTGGGTGGGCAACAACAGCCAGGACCCGGCCAAGGGCGGGGTAACGGTGATCGACGTGCCCAGCCGTACCAAGCTCAAGTCGTTCGTCACCGGCTCCGGCCACCACGAGATCGCCTTCAGCGCCGATTCGCGCTTCGCCTTCGTCAGCAACCGCGACGGCGGCACCCTGAGCGTCATCGACACCGCCCAGATGCGCCTGGTGAAGACCCTCGAAGTCGGCCCGCATCCGCTGGCGGTGGCGTACTCGCCCTTGTCGCAGGCGGTGTATGTGGTCGATGGCCAGGAGGGCTCGGTGCGGGTGATCGATGCGCGCAGCCATAGCCTGCGCCATACGGTCAAGGCCGAGCAGGGCCTGGGGCCGATGCGCTTCAGCCACGATGGCCGCTACGGCGTGGTGCTCAATACCCTGGAGAACCAGGCGCTGGTGATAGATGCCAGTACCGACCAGCTGATCCACCGCATCCCGGTGGCCGCCGAGCCTTACCAGCTGACCTTTACCAAGGCCTACGCCTACGTGCGCGGCCTGGCCTCGCCGAAGGTGAGCATGATCAACCTGGCAAGCCTGGGGCAGGGGCGCACGCCGATCGTCCAGGGCTTCGAGGCCGGGCCGGCGGCGCCGCGCCAGGCCGGCGACCTGCCGCTGGCCCAGGGGGTGAGCATCTCCCGCGACGACAACTCGGTGTTCGTGGTCAATCCGGTGGACAACACCACCTACTTCTATGCCGAGGGCATGAACGCACCGATGTCGGGCTACAACAACCGCGGCCACCAGGCCCGCGCCGCGCTGGTCATCGATCGTAGCCTGCGCGAGGTGGCGCCGGGGGTGTATGGCTCGACGGTCAAGCTGCCGGCGGCCGGCACCTTCGACGTGGCGTTCCTGCTCAACCAGCCGCAGATCATCCACTGCTTCAGCACCGAGGTCGCGGCGCTGCCGCAGTCGAGCCTGCGCAAGCGGGCCCATGCCGAGTTCATCGGCACCGCCCGGCCGTTGCAGCAGCACGCGCCCTACATGGCCCAGGTACGCATCCTCGGCGAGGACGGCAAGCCGCGCCACGGGCTCGATGACCTGAGCCTGCGCTACTTCCTGGCGCCTTCGTCGCTGCCGCGTGACGTGGCGCTGGTCGAGGTGGGCGACGGGCTCTACCAGGCACCGCTGGAGCTGGCCGAGGCCGGCGCCTGGTACCTGCACGTGCAGTCGCCCAGCCTCGGGCGCGCCTTCACCGAAGACAACTACACCAGCCTGCGCGTCCTGCCGGCCGCAGCAAAGCCCAGTACTTCCCAAGGGGAAGCCAGGAGTGTGCGATGACGCGTCTGCATGGCGGAAAACTACTGGGCCTGAGCCTGCTGCTGGCCAGCAACCTGGCCCTGGCCCACGCTGGTCACGATCACGGCGGCCAGCCCGAGCAACCCCCGGCCGCACGCCAGGAGAAAGCCAGCGTGCGCTTCGCCGACGTGGCGCTGCTGGACCAGGACGGCATGCCTGTGCGTCTGGAGCAAGACCTGGTGGGCGATCACCTGGTGGTCATGGGCTTCATCTACACCAGCTGTACCACGGTGTGCCCGGTGGTCTCGTCGATCATGAGCAAGGTCCAGCAGCAGCTGGGCGGGCGGGTGGGCGAGGAGATCCGCCTGGTATCGATCAGCGTCGACCCGCAGCGCGACGACTCGAAACGCCTGGCCGGCTATGCCCGGGCGTTCCAGCACGGGCCGGGGTGGAGCTGGCTGACCGGTTCGCCCTATGCCATCAGCGAGACGCTCAAGGGGCTGGGCAGCTTCAGCGCCAACCTCAGCGAGCACCCGCCGCTGATCCTGGTCGGGGACGGTCGCAGCGGGCACTGGACGCGCTACTACGGCTTCACCGACCCCAACGTGTTGATCGGCGAGATCAACCGCCTGAGCGCGCGCCGGGTGCACGCCAAGAGCACGGCCATCGCCGGCCAGGAGGTGCGGCCATGAGCGCGCAGACCTCCCGCCATGCCGGCATGCGCAGCCTCGACTGGCTGGTGCTCGGCGGCTGCCTGTGGATCCTCGCTTCGGTCGCGTTCGCCCACGAGGGCCACGCGCCGGCACCGCAACCTGCGCCGCAGCCCATGGTTAGCGGCGGCGGTACCCGCGATGCGCAGACCTGGTTCACCGACACCGTGCTCAAGGACCAGGACGGCCGCGAACTGCGCTTCTACAGCGATGTGCTCAAGGACAAGGTGGTGATGCTCAACGTGATCTTCACCCACTGCAACGATGCCTGCCCGCTGATCACCCGCAAGTTGCGCGAGGTGCGCGAAGCCATGGGCGCCGAGCTTGCGGCGCAGGTGACCTTCGTCTCGGTGAGCAGCGATCCGCTGAACGACACGCCCGAGGTGCTCAAGGCGTTTGCCCGCAAGCAAGGGGTGGACGGGCCGAACTGGCTGTTCCTGACCGGCGACAAGGCCAGCGTCGACCTGGTGCTCGGGCGCCTGGGGCAGTTCCTGCCCAGCCCCGAGCAGCATTCGACGCAGTTGATCGCCGGTGATGTGGCAGGCAAGCGCTGGAGCAAGATCCGCCCGGACGCGCCACCGGCGGCAATCGCCCAGCGCATGCAGCTGCTGGCGCAACCGCTGGCGGGGCGGTGACTACCATGTACTTACCGACCCCTGTAGGAGCGGCCTTGTGCCGCGATCGGGCGCGAAGCGGCCGTAAATCAGGCGACGCCGATATGCCTGATATACCCCATCGCCTGTCATGGCGGCCGCTGCGCGCCCGATCGCGGCACAAGGCCGCTCCTACAGGGGCACTGTGGCTGGTGCTGCTATGCACCCCAGCCCTGGCCCTGGACCTCACCGACCACGAACAAGCGGGCAAACGCCTCTACCGCGAAGGCCTCTCCAGCAGCGACGCCCAGTTGCTGGCCCGGGTCGGCCCCGCTGACATGAGCGTGCCGGCCAGCGTGCTGCCCTGTGCCAGTTGCCACGGCAACGACGGGCGCGGCCGCAGCGAAGGCGGGGTACGCCCGCCGAGCCTGGACTGGCAGCGCCTGGCCCTCGGCCCAGGCGATCGCGAGGTCAACAACCGACGCTACCCGGCCTATACCGAAGCCAGCCTGGCGCGGGTTGTGCGCAGCGGCGTCGATCCCGCCGGCAACCACCTGGACCCGGCCATGCCACGCTTCGAGCTGAGCCTGGCCGACCAGCGCAACCTGGCGGCCTACCTCAAGCGCCTGGGCGAAGACCGCGACCCGGGCGTGGAGGAGGGCACCCTGCGCCTCGGTACCTTGCTGCCCGAACAGGGCCCGCTGGCCGAGGCCGGGCGAACGGTGCGGGCGGTGCTGGAGGATGGTGTCGCTCAGCTGAACCAGGCGGGGGGCATCCATGGCCGTCGACTGCAGCTGATCGCGCTGGACCCTGGGCCGGATCCGGCCAGTACCGCACAGGCGCTGGACCAGCTGATCCAGCGCGAGCAGGTTTTCGCCCTGATCGCGCCCGTGGCACCACTGCTCGACAGTCGCCAGCTGGAACAGGCGAGCCTGCCGCTGATCGGCGCCACGCCGCGCAGTGGCGGCAACGCGCAGGTGTTCGACCCTTTGCCGGGCGTGCCCGAGCAATTGCTCAGCGTGGCCTTGCATGCCCGCGACAGCCTTGGCCTGGCAGCCGATGCCGTGCAGGTGATCTACGCCGGTGACGACCAGGCCGAGGCGGCGCAGGTTGTACAGCAGCGCTTGCGCCAGTTGGGCTTTCCTGGCGTATCCGCGCAAGCGTTCACCGGCCAGGCGCTGGCGGGCGAGGGCATCGTCTTCCTGGGGCGCGCCCAGGCGTTTGCCGAGCTGGCCGCCAGCCTGCAGGCCGGCGGACGCAACCCATACCTGATGGCCGCGTCGAGCCAGGTGGCCGGTGCCGTGCCGGGGCTGGCACCGGCCTGGTCGCGACGCGTGCTTCTGGCCTATCCGTTCGTGCCTGGCGACTGGACCGCGAGGGGCCGGGCTACCCTGGCCGGCGTGCAGCAGCGCCAGGGGCTGGAACCGCGCCAGGCGTCGCTGCAGGTGAGCACGCTGTGCGCCTGGCAGTTGCTGGTCGAAGCCCTGAAACAGGTGGGGCGCGACGCCAGCCGTGAACAACTGCTCGGCGCCCTGGAACAGTTGCATGACGTCGAGACCGGGCTGACGCCGTTGCTGGGCTTCGGCCCTGGGCGCCGCCAGGGCATGGCCGGCGCCCATGTGGTGGCGGTGAGCCTGCCGGGGCCGGGCTATGTCGAGGTGGCGCCGTATCGTCCGGTGCCGGACTCACCATGATCCCTTCAGGAGTGGATGACCATGCGCGTACTGATTGCCTGCCTGCTGTCACTGCTTGCCCTGGCAAGCCACGCCGACACGCCGGCGGCGCGGGTCAATGGCGTAGACATCGGCGTGCTGCGGCTGGAGCGCTACTTCAGCGAATACCTGCAGGCCCAGGGGCGGGCGGTGGCGAGCATCCGCAACCCCAACCTTTACCAGCGCTTGCGCGAGCAGGCCCTGGATGAACTGATCGACAAGGAGCTGCTATGGCAGGAGGCCAAGCGCCAGGGCGTCGAGATCAGCGAGGCGCAGCTGACGGCCCGGGTCGGCGAGGTGGAGGCGGCCTTCGGCAGTCCCGCGGTGTTCGAGCGCCGCCTGGAGGAGGCGGGCTTCGATCGGCGCAGCTTCGCTGACTACACTCGTCAGGAGATGGCCGCCCAGCAGGTCTACGCCCGGCTGACGGCGGTGGTCGAGCCCAGCGAAGCCGAGGTCGCGGCCTTCCATCAGGCCAATCGGCAAAGACTGCAAGGGATGCAGAACCAAAGTGATAATACTTCTGTCTTACCTGAACACGGCCTGCGCCTGGCCAGGGCAGCGCTCGTCGCGCAATTGCAGGCCCAGGCGCGTCAAGCGGTGCGCCAACGTTTGCGTGATTCCGCTACAGTGGAGCGCGGCGATTGAAGCCGCGCCAGGGCGTTCCCCCACTGTTGGGGAATGCCCCAAAGGCAAAGTGCCATCAGCTTCCCCGGTTGTGGGGGACGGCCTGCCGGCACGGCTTGAAGTGGATTGAAAGCGACAACGATATCAATGACTTGAAAGCGGTGCGCAATGACTTTTCATGCCTGGCACGAAGCCTGCTCAAGCCTCTACAAGGCCGCACTTCGCAGACCGGGAAACCGGGCAGTTCATGGGAGTGGACCTTGGTGAACAGAGTATTGGTAGTCGATGACGAACAGACCCTTGCGCAGAACCTGCAAGCGTATCTGCAGGCGCAAGGCCTGGAGGTCCATCTCGCCCATGACGGTGCCAGCGGCATCGATCAGGCCGAGAACCTGGCACCGGACGTGATCGTGCTGGATTACCGCTTGCCCGACATGGAGGGGTTTCAGGTCCTGGAGACCGTGCGCAGGAACAGGTCGTGTCATTTCGTGCTGATCACCGCCCACCCGACCGCCGAGGTCCGTGAGCGCGCCGCCGAGCTGGGTGTGACCCATGTCCTGTTCAAGCCGTTCCCGCTGATGGAACTGGCCCGCGCCGTCTTCGACCTGATGGGCATCGAGCGCCAGCGCAGGAGCACCGACCAGCCGGCCACGGGGTTCGTCGAACGACGCCAGAACAGGAACGAGTCGTTCCCCTTGCAGTTGTACGATGGCAGCTGGGTCCTGGCCGACCGCCGACGCAACGGCGCCAAGCCTCCCGAACCTGACGACGATCAACTGCTCACCGGGGAATAGCGGCGCCCAAGGTCCCCCAGCCTGCAGCGCCGCCCCTGAGCGGAGTCGCAGGCCATGTCCCAGGCATTCGATACAGATCCACTGGACCCATCGCGGGGCAAGCCCGCTCCCACGCAACTGGCTACGGACTCGTGGGAGCGGGCTTGCCCCGCGATTGCTGGCTACCCCCGCGATCTCCTGACCCAGGCCCGCCAGCAAGCCGGCGAAGAGCGCCTGCTGGCCTGTCTGGAACGCCTCGCCGGTGACACGCCCGCCACCTTCACCCAGCGCCTGGCCGCCACCCTGCATTACCCGGCACTCGCCACCCAGACCCTGTTCGCCTGCGCCCCGGCCTTCGACCAGGTCAGCCTGGCGCAATGCCTGAAGCGCGAATTCGCCCTGGTCGAGCACAACGGCGAGCGGGTCGGCGTGTTCGCCGACCCCTTCGACAGTGCCCGCCTGGCCTGGATCGACGACTGCCTGCAGGGCGCGCCGCTGTACCTGGTCCACGCCGCCGACCTGGCCGCGTTCCTGGCCCTCCACGAAGAGAGCTTCCACGCCGTCGACGCCCTCGGCCACGACGCCGAGGCCGGTGGCGAGGCCGACCCGCTGCAGCGCCTGTCGCTGACCAGCATCAGCGAAGACCAGAGCCGGGTGGTCAAGCTGGTCAACTCGACCCTGTACGACGCCCTCAAGCTGCACGCCAGCGACATCCACTTAGGGATGACCGGCCAGGGCCTGACCATCAAGTACCGCATCGACGGCGTGCTCAACGGTGCCGGCAAGGCCAGCGGCAGCGCCTTCGCCGAGCAGGTGATCTCGCGCATCAAGGTCATGGCCGAGCTGGACATCGGCGAGAAGCGCGTGCCCCAGGACGGGCGCTTCAAGGTGGCCATCGGCGAGCGGCAGATCGACTTTCGCGTCTCGATCATGCCGAGCATCTTCGGCGAGGACGCGGTGCTGCGGGTGCTGGACAAGCAGGACCTGTCCGACCAGGTCAGCGGCGTACAGCTGCAGGCGCTGGGTTTCGAGGAGCACACCCTGCGCGCCCTGCGCCGCCTGGCCAGCGAACCCTACGGCATGATCCTGGTCACCGGGCCCACCGGCAGCGGCAAGACCACCACGCTGTACGCCATGCTCAGCGAGATCAACCACGGCGTCGACAAGATCATCACCATCGAAGACCCGGTCGAGTACCAGCTGCCCGGCGTGCTGCAGATCCCGGTCAACGAGAAGAAGGGCCTGACCTTCGCCCGCGGCCTGCGTTCGATCCTGCGCCACGACCCGGACAAGATCCTGGTCGGCGAGATCCGCGACCCGGACACCGCGCAGATCGCCGTGCAGTCGGCGCTCACCGGGCACCTGGTGTTCACCACCATCCACGCCAACAACGTGTTCGACGTGATCGGCCGCTTCAGCCAGATGCAGGTCGACCCCTACAGCTTCGTCTCGGCGCTCAACGCCGTGCTGGCCCAGCGCCTGGTACGCCTGGCCTGCCCGCATTGCGCGGTGCCCTGCGAGCCCGACGACGAACTGCTGGCCGCCTCGGGCCTGGCCCGTGACGCGGTGGCCGGCTGGCGCTTCGTGCGCACCCAGGGTTGCGGCCAGTGCCGTGGCAGTGGCTACCGCGGGCGCAACGCCATTGCCGAGCTGCTGCACCTGGACGACGACCTGCGGCAGATGATCGTCGAACGCCGCCCGCTCGCACAGATCAAGCAGCTGGCCTGCCAACGCGGTCTGCGCCTGCTGCGTGCCTCGGCCCTGGACCAGGTCCGCAACGGCCGCACCACACTCGAGGAGATCAACCGTGTCACATTTATCGCCTGATCGGTATTGCGCCGTACTCGGCGCCGAGGGTGTCGGCCTGGGCCGCTGGCACGGTCATCAACACCAGTGGCTGGGCAGTCGCGCCTTCAACTGCGACGCCGCCCAGCCGGCCTGGGCCGCGGCCCTGGAGGCCCTGGCCGGCCTGCTCGACGAGCACCCGGCACGCGGCGCGCAACTGCGGGTGCTGCTCTCGGCCCGCTACAGCCGCTTCTGCCTGGTGCCCTGGAGCGACGCCATCGGCACCCCGGGCGAGCTGGACAGCTACGCCCGGGCCTGCTTCGAACACCTCTACGGCCAGGCCCTGGACGATTGGCGCATCGTCCTGTCGCCGGAGCCGGCAGGCGCCGCGCGCATCGCCACCGCGCTGCCCGAGGCGCTGCTCCAGGGCCTGCAGGCCCTGGGCCGGGAAAGCCGGCTGAGCCTGCGCTCGGTGCAGCCGTACCTGATGGCCGCCTACAACCGCTGCTCGGCACAGCTGGCCCAGGGCGACTTCCTGTTCGTGCTCGCCGAGCCGCGCCGCAGCGTGCTGCTGCTGGCCGCCGGCGGCGCCTGGCAACAGGTGCTGGCCCAGGGCTGCGCCGACAGCGACCAGGCCCTGCAGGCGCTGATCGAGCGCACCTGCGAGCTGTACGGCGAGCAGCTGCCGCGGGTGTACCTGCACGCGCCGGGACGCACGGCGGCCTCGCAGCTGGCGGCGGTGCAGCTGTGCGCGCCTTGCGCCGAGGCCGACCCGCTGTGCGCCATGTGGCGGGCGGTGGCCTGACATGCGCCGCCTCGACCTGGAATTCCAGCCCCGTCACAGCAGCCCCCTGGCCTGGTCGCTGCTGGTCCTGGGCGGCGCCGTGCTGGCGGTGCTGGTGCTGGCCCAGCAGCAACTGGTGAGCGAGCAGGTGGACCTTGAAGGCCGCGTGCACCAGCTCGAACTCAAGCTCGGCCGGCGCCCGGCCACCGCCGCCGTGCAGAGCAGCGCGGTGATCCGCGAGCAGGCCGAGCGCCTGGCACAGATGCGCAGCGTCTCGCAGCAGCTGCAGCGTCCCTGGCAGCAACTGTTCGCCATGCTCGAGGCGATGCCACAGGAAGACGTGGCGTTGCTCAGCCTGACCCCAGACGCACGCAAGGGCCAGGTCCGCATCAGCGCCGAGGCGCGCAACCTCGAGGCGATGCTGCAGTACCACCAGCGCCTGGAGCGCAGCGCCGAGCTGTCCGACGTGTCGCTGCTCAACCACGAAGTGCTGGCCGGGCAGGCCGAGCATCCGGTGCGTTTCAACCTCACCGCCACCTGGGAGACCGGCCATGCGCGTCCCTAGCCTGATTGTCCACGAAGCGCTGCGGCGCCTGGGCCGGGCAGGGCTGGCGGCGCTGCTGGTTGGCGCCCTGGCGCTGGCCATCGCCCTGGCTGGGGTGCTGCCGCACTGGCAGGCGGTGCGCGAGCTGCGCGCCAGCGAGGCCGATGCCAGCGCCCAGGTGCAGCGCCTGGCGCGCGGCGAGCTGAAGGTCCAGGCCCGGCCCGAGCAGCAGGCCCTGGACGAACTGCGCCAGCAGTTGCCCGGCCAGCCCCAGGCCAGCGAGCTGATCGAGCGCCTGTACCACCTGGCCAGCGCCGAGCGCATCAGCCTGTCCCGCGGCGAGTACGCCCTGGGGGTGGACCCCAGGACCCAGCTGGCGCGCTACCAGATTGTCCTGCCGGTGCGTGGCAGCTACCCGCAGATCCGCGGCTTCCTCAAGGCACTGCTCGGCCAGTTGCCGACCCTGGTGCTGGAAGACCTGGAGCTGCAGCGCAAGCGGATCGGTGACCGGGAACTGACCGGTCGTGTGCGCATGACCCTTTACCTGTCGAGGTCGTGATGAACACTCAGCGTGCGGTGATGTGGGCCGGGTTCCTCGGGGTGAGCGCCGCGCTGGCGTGGGCGCCGGGGCACTGGTTCGGCCTGGAGGACGAGGCGGCCGGCCCGATCGCGGGGCAAGCCCGCTCCCACGCAGCCCCCACCAACGTGGGAGCGGGCTTGCCCCGCGATGAGGCCACTAGCCCTTCACGCGACCTGTTCCCCAGCCAGCAATGGACCCCACCCCAGGCCCTGGCCACTGTCACCGAACAACCCGTGGTCACCGCCCCGGTGGCCGCCGCGCCCACCGCGCCGACACTGCCGTTTCGCTTCATCGGCCGCATGGGCGAACGCGACGACCTGCAGATCTTCCTGCAGAGCGGCGACAAGCTCTACGTCGTGCGCCAGGGCGACGTGATCGATGACACCTACCGTCTGGACCAAGTCTCGGCCACCGAGCTGAGCCTGGTCTACCTGCCACTGCACCAGCCACAGACCCTGTCTGTCGGGAGCGCCCCATGAAATCGTCGAAGTTGTGCAAGCCTGCACCGTTCATGCTCCTGGCCCTGTGCGTGGCCATCGGCGGATGTGGCTCGAGCGCCGCGCGCAAGGACAGCCAGGAGCTGATCAAGGAAGGCCAGTACGAGGCCGGGATCGCCCGCCTGGAAGAGGCCTTGCGCGAGGACCCGCGCGACACCGAACTGAACATCGCCCTGGCCCACGGCCGCCAGGCCGCGGTCGAGGCGCTGCTGACCCAGGCCGACAGCGACCGCGTGCGCCACGACTTCGCTGGCGCGCGCATGGGCTACGGCCGGGTGCTGACCATAGAGGCCAACAACCGCCGTGCCCAGGAAGGCATCCGCCAGCTGGAGCTGATCCGCACCCTCGACGATCGCGTTGCCCTCGGCCAGGCGGCGTTGCGCCAGGGCGACCTGTTCGGCGCCGAGCGCTACATGCGCGAGGTGCTGCGCCTGGATCCGCAGAACCAGAAAGGCCAGATGCTGCGCAGCGACATCGAGAACGTCCAGGCGCGCACCGCCACGCCGTACCCGCAGCTGCGCAGCAAGCTGGAACGGCCGGTCACCCTGGAGTTTCGCGATGCCGACCTCAAGACCATCTTCGAGGTGCTGGCCCAGGTTGCCGGGATCAACTTCATCTTCGACAAGGACCTGCGCCCGGACATGAAGGCCACCATCTTCGTGCGCGAGGTGCGCATCGAGGACGCCGTGGCCCTGCTGCTGGAGCAGAACCAGCTGCGCCAGAAGATCGTCAACGACAACACCCTGCTGATCTACCCGGACTCGCCGCAGAAGACCAAGGACTACCAGGAACTGGTCATGCGCACCTTCTACCTGACCAGCATCGACGCCAACACCGCGCTGAACATGGTCAAGACCATGCTCAAGACCCGCGACGTGTTCGTCGACGAGCGCCTCAACACCCTGACCATGCGCGACACTCCCGACGCCGTGCGCATGGCCGAGAAACTGCTGCAGTCCCAGGACCAGTCCAACCCCGAGGTGGTGCTGGAGGTGGAGGTGATGGAGGTGGCCACCTCGCGCATCCTCGACCTTGGCCTGCAATGGCCCAACACCTTCGGCGTGCTGACCAGCGACGGCAAGTCGGTGAGCGTGCTCGACCAGCTGCGCGGCATCGACTCCAGCCGCATCAGCATCTCGCCGGCGCCGCAGGCCAAGATCAACGCCCAGGACAAGGACATCAACACCCTGGCAAGCCCCGTGATCCGGGTCAGCAACCGCGAGCAGGCGCGCATCCACATAGGCCAGCGGGTGCCGATCATCAGCGCGACCTCGGTGCCCTCGACCCAGGGCCCGGTGATCACCGAGAGCGTCACCTACCTGGACGTCGGCCTCAAGCTCGAAGTGCAGCCCACCGTGCACCTGAACAACGAGGTGGCGATCAAGGTGGCGCTGGAAGTGAGCAACGCCACGCCCCTGGAGGCGACCCGCCAGGGCACCATTCCGGTCCAGGTCGACACCCGCAACGCCCAGACCAGCCTGCGCCTGCACGATGGCGAGACCCAGGTGCTGGCCGGGCTGGTGCGCAACGACCACAACGCAAGCGGCAACAAGATCCCGGGGCTGGGTGACATTCCCGGCCTGGGCCGGCTGTTCGGCAGCAACAAGGACGACATGAGCAAGTCCGAACTGGTGCTGGCGATCACCCCGCGCATCGTGCGCAACCTGCCGTACCAGAGCCCGTCGGACATGGAGTTCGCCACCGGCACCGAGTCGGCCCTGCAGGTGCGCCAGTTGGCCCAGCCGGTGCCGGCCAGCGCGGTGCCCACCGAGGTGCCGGGCAGCGAGTCGCAGGAGGCGCCGCTGGTGGAAGGGCAGATGGCCGTGGTGCCCGCCAGCCCGAGGCCACGGCCATGACACGCCGCCAGCAGGGCTTCAGCCTGATCGAGGTGGTGCTGACCCTGGCGCTGCTCGGGCTGCTCGCCAGCATGGCCGCGCCACTGACCGAGACCGTGGTGCGTCGGGGCAAGGAGCAGCAGCTGCGCGAGGCCCTGTACCAGATCCGCGACGCCATCGATGCCTACAAGCGCGCCTTCGACGCCGGCTACATCGAGAAGCGCCTGAACGGCAGCGGCTATCCACCGAACCTGCAGGTGCTGGTGGACGGCGTGCGCGATGTGCGCAGCGCCAAGGGCGCGAAGTTCTACTTCCTGCGGCGCATCCCCCACGACCCGCTGCGCGCCGCCAAGGCCGACGACCAGGGCGGCTGGGGCCTGCGCGCCTACGACAGCGCGGCCGACAGCCCGCGCGAGGGCGAGGACGTGTTCGACGTCTATTCCACGGCCGCCGGCAAGGGCCTCAACAACGTCCCCTACGGGCAATGGTGACGGCGATGAAACCGAGCAAGGGCTTTACCCTCATCGAACTGCTGGTGGTGATGGCGATCATCGCCACCCTGATGACCATCGCCATGCCGCGCTACTTCAACAGCCTGGAGGCCTCCCGCGAGGCCACCCTGCGCCAGAGCCTGGCGGTGCTGCGCGAGGCCCTGGACCACTACTACGGCGACACCGGGCACTACCCCGATTCCCTCGATCAGCTGGTGGAGCAGCGCTACCTGCGCAACACACCGGTCGACCCGATCACCGAGCGCCGCGATGCCTGGCAGCTGGTGCCGCCGCCCGAGGGCGTGGCTGGCGGGGTGGCCGACATCAAGAGTGGAGCCAGCGGGAGGGCGCGTGATGGCAGCCTCTATGCCGAATGGTGAAACCGGCTTCACCTACCTGGGCGTGCTGCTGCTGATCGCCGTCAGCAGCGTGGCCCTGGCGGCCACCGGCACCCTGTGGGCCACCAGCGTGCAGCGTGAGCGTGAACGCCAGCTGCTGTGGGTGGGCGGCCAGTATGCCCAGGCCCTGCGCAGCTACTACCGCGCCTCGCCGGGCCTGGCCCAGTACCCGCAGGACCTGGGTGAGCTGGTGGAGGACAACCGTTTTCCATCGCCGCAGCGCCACCTGCGCAGGCTCTACCCGGACCCGGTCGGCGGCGGCGAGGCGTGGGGCCTGCTGCGCGCGGTCGATGGCCGTATCACCGGGGTGTACAGCCGCTCCGAGACCGCGCCGCTCAAGCGCAGTGGCTTCGACGCCCAGTGGAGCGCTTTCGAAGGGCTGGAACACTACAGCGACTGGCAGTTCGTCGCCGAGCAGGCCTTTGCCGAGAGTGCCGGCGGCGCCCGTCAACACGCAGGCCCGGGAGAGGCGCCATGAAACGCCTGGCCACGTTGCTGTGCCTGTGCCTGGCCCTGCTGCAGGGTCAGGCCCGGGCGGGTGCCGAGGACGAGATGATGGGTTTCATCGTCGACAACACCATCTCGCACATCGGCCACGACTTCTATCACGCCTTCAGCGACCGGCTGCGCGCCACCAGCCGGCTCGACTTCAACCTGGTGGTGCGCGAACGCCCGGATGCCCGCTGGGGCAGCCTGGTGACGGTGGAATACGAGCGCGAGGTGCTGTACCGGCGTTTCCTGCCGCCCAACACCACGCAACTCAACGACGAGGCCATCGCGGCCGCCGACCTGGTCAGGCAACAGATCATCCAGCGCAAGCTGCAACGACTGCTGCAGGACACAACCGATCTGGAGAGGGACGAGCTATGAGCACCCATCTTGCACGACGCATCGCCGCCTGCCTGCTGGCTGCCGGCCTCGGTGGCCAGGCCCTGGCCACCGAGTTGGTGTACACCCCGGTCAACCCGTCCTTCGGCGGCAACCCGATCAATGGCACCTGGCTGCTGAACAACGCCCAGGCGCAGAACGACTACGACGATCCCGACCTCAAGGACCGCAGCTCGGCATTCGCCGGCACCTCGGCCCTGGAGCGCTTCAGCAACCAGCTCGAGTCGCGCCTGCTCGGGCAGCTGCTGGACAACATCAGCAACGGCAACACCGGCAGCATGTCCACCGACGCCTTCCTGATCGACGTCATCGACGACTCGGGGGCGCTGAGCATCAAGGTCACCGACCGGGCCACCGGGGAAGTCTCGATCATCGAGGTCAGCGGCCTGAACCCCTGAGAGGGACGGGTCTTTACTGGGGAGAGAACGCCATGAAACGCCTGCTGAGCACACTGCTGGTCCTCGCCGCCCTGGGTAGCCTGCCAGGCTGCGGCCTGCGCGAGCCGATGCCCGCCGAACAGGACCCCGAGACCCCGACGCTGACGCCGCGGGCCTCGACCTACTACGACCTGGTCAACATGCCTCGGCCGCGCGGGCGGCTGATGGCGGTGGTGTACGGTTTCCGCGACCAGACCGGGCAATACAAGCCGACCCCGGCCAGTTCGTTTTCCACCAGCGTCACCCAGGGGGCGGCGAGCATGCTGATGGACGCGCTCAACGCCAGCGGCTGGTTCGTGGTGCTGGAGCGCGAGGGCCTGCAGAACCTGCTGACCGAGCGCAAGATCATCCGCGCCTCGCAGAAGAAGCCCGACGTCGCGGAAAACATCCAGGGCGAGCTGCCGCCGCTGCAGGCGGCCAACCTGATGCTCGAGGGCGGCATCATCGCCTACGACACCAATGTGCGCAGCGGCGGTGAGGGCGCCCGCTACCTGGGCATCGGCCTGTCCCGCGAGTACCGGGTCGACCAGGTCACGGTCAACCTGCGGGCGGTGGACGTGCGCACCGGCCAGGTGCTGGCCAACGTGATGACCAGCAAGACCATCTACTCGGTCGGGCAGAACGCCGGGGTGTTCAAGTTCATCGAGTTCAAGAAGCTGCTCGAAGCCGAGGTGGGCTACACCACCAACGAACCGGCGCAGCTGTGCGTGCTGTCGGCCATCGAAGCCGCGGTGGGCCACCTGCTGGCCCAGGGGATCGAGCGGCGGTTGTGGCAGGTGGCGGGGGATGGGGCGGGGGACAAGGCGGTGCTGGACAAGTACCTGAGTCAGTATCAGCAGCCGTAAGTCGAGGTTACGCGCTTGCCTGTAGGAGCGGCCTTGCGCCGCGAAAGGGCCGCACAGCGGCCCCGGGATTTGCGCGCTAATGCAAAGATCGGCGGGGCTGCTTTGCAGCCCTTTCGCGGCACAAGGCCGCTCCTATAGGGGAAGTGCATTGCGGGGGGATCCTGGGTCCGGCCTCTTATCGTAGCGTTGCCGAGCTTGAACTATCGCCGGCATGTTCGACTCCGCCCAATGCGCCAGATGTTCCACCGTGCCGCCCAGTGTCGCGCCCAGTTCGGTCAGGGCGTATTCGACGGTGGGCGGCACGGTCGGATGCACTTGGCGTTCCACCAGGCCATCGCGCTCGAGCCTCTTCAGGGTCTGCGACAGCACCTTTTGCGAGACCCCGGCGATATCCCGGCGCAGCTGGTTGAAGCGCACCCGCTCGCCGGCGCTGAGGCGGTCGATGAGCAGCAGCACCCATTTGTCGGCCAGCCGATCGAGCACCAGGCGTGCCGGGCAGTTCGGGGCAAAGACGTCGTAGGCCGGGCATTCGCGGTAGTGGGCCATGGGTTACTCCAAGGTAATCAGGTGAGTGAAAAGTGCCTTCTTGAGCGCTTGCTCGGGGCTGGTTAGGCTGTTGTCCATGGTTCGCGGCCGCGCCATGCCCCCTTGTAAACGCACTGAAGGAAATCAGGATGAACACCGAAACCAAGGCTTCGGCGCTGCGTGCCGCCCGCTGGATCTCCACGTTGCTGCTGACTGCGGCGGCCAATCTGGGCAACGCCAGCGAGCTGGTGACGCCGGTCACGCTGGTGGTCGATCAGAGCCTGCCCGCGGCCCAGGCGCAGCAGCAGATCCTCGCCGCCCGCCGCTACGACACCTTCTGGAACACCGGCGACGAGGCCATGGCCCGCGCCGCGCTGGCCGCCGACTTTCGCGACAACACTCTGCCGCCGGGGCGGCCACAGGGCGTCGAAGGGCCGCTGAAGGCTTCCCGGGCATTCCGCGCGGCGGTGCCGGACCTGCGCTGCGAGGTGCTGCAGATGATCGTCGCCGGCGACCGGGTCACCGCGGCGCTGCGCTTTACCGGCCATTTCACCGGCACACTGGGCGAGCACCGGGGCCAGGGTCAGGCCATCGACTTCATCGCCATGGACATCTATCGCATCGCCGATGGCCGCATCGCCGAGGACTGGCATCTGGAGGACAACCTGGCGTTCATGCGCCAGGCGGGCCTGGTGGGGCTGTAGGAGCGGCCTTGTGCCGCGAAAGGGCCGCGAAGCGGCCCAGCAATATCTGCCTTGAGGCTGAG
This sequence comes from Pseudomonas sp. RtIB026, assembly GCF_016861355.2. Classification (NCBI taxonomy): domain Bacteria; kingdom Pseudomonadati; phylum Pseudomonadota; class Gammaproteobacteria; order Pseudomonadales; family Pseudomonadaceae; genus Pseudomonas; species Pseudomonas sp. RtIB026. The sequence goes on from NZ_AP023348.2 coordinate 3,449,049, forward strand.
ATCCCGGGGCTGCTGCGCAGCCCTTTCGCGGCACAAGGCCGCTCCTACAGGTTGGGCCTGGCCTGCGATCAGCTGAACACCCGCGGCGGATTGACCGGCGCATCGCCCTGGGCCAGGGTCCAGCGGGCGATGTCGTCCTTGCGCATGAACGCCACCCCGGCATGGCTGCGGGCATAGGCGAAGAACTGGTCCAGCGCCCGTACCACGGTGGGCGTGCCGCCGATGCGGTCATGGGCCGACAGTGACATCAGCCGGCGGCGCTGGCGGCCTTCGGCGTACAGCACGTCGAACTCGTCCTTGAGCTCCTGCAGCAAGGCCGCGCCAGTCATCGCCGTGGACCCGGCGATGCGGCCGATGTCGTTGTTGCGCAGGGTGTAGGGCACCACGGCGAACGGCTTGCCGCGCACCGGGGTGATCGACGGCTCGTCGCGAGCCAGGTCGTCGATGTGGTAGAGGAAACCCAGGTCCTGGAGGATATTCAGGGTCTCGCGGGAGTGGCGCATCCAGAACGCGTTGAAACCCAGCGGACGTTGCCCGGTGACGCGCTCGATGATGGCGCTGGCCTGCTGGTACTGGCGGCGCTCCTCGGCGGGCGTCAGGCTGTACTGGGGCGCCCAGTGCAGGCCGTGACCGGCGGCTTCGTGACCACGCCGGACCACCTCGGCCGCCAGCTCCGGGTAGGCTTGCACGGCCTTGCCGACCATGTGCGAAGTAACCTTGATGCCGTGCCGGTCGAACAGCGCGAGCAGGCGCGGCACGCCTTCCAGCGGGCCGTAGCGGTACCAGCTGGGGGCGATGGTGTCGGGGTAGCGTGGGTCCAGGGGCGGGAAGGGGCTTTCGGCATGCTCCGGCTGCCCACCCGATTCGAACTGCAACGACACCGATATCACCAGTTGCGCGCCGTTGGGCCAGAACGCCTTGCCATCGCCGCTACCTGGCGTCGCCTCGCTGGTGCTGCCTGGCTCGCTCGCCAGTGCCGCGCCCGCCGCCACGGCGATGCCGCCGGCAAGGGTGCCTTTCATGAAGTCTCTTCTGCTGGTCATCGGTTCGCTCCTGAGTGCGTGGGTTTCGATGCCGGGCAGTGTAATTAGCGAGAAAATCGCTAATAATCAGCCGAAAGACAAAATCATATTTCGGAAAAGTCGAAAGCCATGCTGGATCAACTGGCGTTGTTCCTCACCATCATCGAAAAGGGCAGCCTGTCGGCGGCGGGCCGTGAGCGCGGGTTGTCACCGGCCACGGTGTCCGAGCGCCTGTCGGCGCTGGAGGCGCATTACGGGGTGACACTGCTGACCCGCAGCACCCGCTCGCTCAGCCTGACCGACGCCGGTCGGCTGCTGGCCGACGGCGCCCGGCGCTTGCTGGCCGAGGCCGACGAGCTGCAGAGTCAGCTGCGCCACGGCCAGCAGAAGATCTCCGGGCTGGTGCGCCTGAGCGCCCCGGTGGACCTCGGCCAGCACTGCATCGCGCCGCTGCTCGACCGCTTCCTTGCCGAACACCCCGAAGTGTCGATCGACCTGGACCTGACCGATGGCTACGTCGACCTTGTCGGGCAGGGCATCGACTTCGCCGTCCGCTACGGCACATTGGCCGACAGCTCCCTGCGCGCCCGGCCCCTGGGCGACAACCGCCGGGTGGTGTGCGCCGCGCCCGATTACCTGGGCCGGCACGGCACACCACTGCACCCGGACGACCTGGCGCGGCACGACTGCATCGTCATGCGCTTCGGCATCCACACCGAGCGGGTCTGGCCGTTTCGCCTGGGCTCGGCGGCCTATCCGGTCAGCGTGCGCGGCCGGCGGGTCGCCAACAACGGCGAGCAGGTGCGGCGCTGGGCCCTGGCCGGGCATGGCCTGTGCCTGAAGTCGCTGCGCGATGTACGCGATGACCTGGACAGTGGCAGGCTGGTGGAGGTGCTGGGAGACTTCAGCGCCGGGCAGGTGGCGCTGCAGATCGTCTATCCGCCGACCCGGGTGCAGCCGAGGCGGGTGCGGGCGCTGATGGAGGCGATCGTGGCGGAGCTTGGGGCGGGGTATTTGTAGGAGCGGCCTCGTGCCGCGAAAGGGCCGCAGAGCGGCCCCCGGATGTCAGCGTTGACGCAAAGATCGCCGGGGCCGCTACGCGGCCCTTTCCGGCCGGTCCGACGCCTCGGCAAGGCCGCTCCTACAGTAGATGGACAGTGGCCTGGCTGAACTATAGTGATGAGCGGCCAGTGCGTGACGACAAGGGACTTTGATGGCAGCAGCCAGGAAACACACTGATGACAGCGTCTTCGCGGTGACCGGCGAGGGCCGCGCCGTGTCGTTGTTCCGCCTGGTGCTGGGTTTCATGGCGGTGGTGATGCTGGCGTTCGTGCTGATCGAGGGCTGGCGGATCTGGCGCGAGTACCGCCAGGCGTTCAGCGACGCCGAGAACGCGGTCACCAACCTGGCCAGGGCCACCGCCCAGCACGCCGAGGACGCTATCCGCCAGGTGGACGCGATCACCGCCGTCCTGGCCGAGCGCCTGGAAGGCGATGGCTTCGCCCATGTCGATCGACCGCGCCTGCACGCCCTGCTCAAGCAACAGGTGCAGATCATGCCGCAGTTGCACGGCCTGTTCGTCTACGGCGCCGATGGCAGCTGGATCGTCACCGACAAGGACGCCGTGCCACCGGGTGCCAACAACGCCGACCGCGACTATTTCATCTACCACCAGACCCACGCCGGTCACCAGGTGCGTATCGGCTCGGTGGTGCGCAGCCGTTCCACGGGCGACCTGATCATCCCCATCTCGCGGCGCCTGGACCTGCCCGATGGCCGCTTCGCCGGGGTGCTGCTGGGCACCATCAAGGTCGACTGGTTCGTGCGTTACTACGGTGATTTCAAGATCGATGAACGTGGCGCCCTGGTGCTGGCCAAACGCGACGGTACCATCCTCGTGCGCCGGCCGTTCGTCGAGCAGGTCATTGGCCGCAGCCTGGCGGGCAGCGAGATCTTCCGTCTTTACCTGCCCTACGCCAGCGAAGGCGTGACCGAAGCGGTGGCGGTGGTTGATGGCACCACCCGGTTGTATGCGTTCCGTGCGCTGTCCAGCTACCCGCTGGTGGTACAGGCGGGCTTGTCCCGCGAGTCGATCGTCGGGCCCTGGCGGCATGACATGATCAAGTCACTGGCCGTGCTGGTCCTGCTGCTGGTCGGCCTGGCCGGCTTCGGCTGGATCGTCCTGCGCCAGTTGCGCGAGCGCATCGCCATCGAGCGCGCACTGCACCAGGCCCACCAGACCCTAAAGGCGCTGGCCCTGAGCGACAGCCTGACCGGTTTGGGCAACCGCCGACGCCTGGACGCGGTGTTCGAGCCGGAGATCCGCCGGGCGCGGCGCCAGGGTCGGCCGCTGGCCCTGGTGATGCTCGACCTGGACTACTTCAAGGCCTACAACGACCGCTACGGCCACCCGGCGGGCGACCAGTGCCTGCGGCGTTTCGCCGAGCTGCTGCGCCAGGCGCTCAAGCGCCCGGGGGACCTGGCGGTGCGCTATGGCGGCGAGGAGTTCACCCTGTTGTTGCCCGATACCGATGGCCAGGGCGCCAGCCAGATCGTCCAGGAGATCCTCCAGCTGTTGCGCCGGCTGGCCATCGAGCATGCCGGCAGCCCGCTGGGACACGTCTCGGCCAGTGCCGGTATTGCGGTGGGCGCGCCGACGCTGGAGACGGTGACCCCGGAGAACCTGATGGCGGCTGCGGATGCGGCGCTTTATGAAGCCAAGCGCCAGGGGCGGGATCGCTATTGCCTGGCGGCCAGCGTGGCGCAGCATCCGGCGCATTGAGGCCGCAAGGTCCAGCCTTTTCCAGGGGTTGAGAGTGGCGTCCGGCTTGGAGTTGCTGGGGCTGCCTTGCAGCCCTTTCGCGGCACAAGGCCGCTCCTACAGGCGATTGCGTCCCCCTGTAGGAGCGGCCTTGTGCCGCGAAAGGGTCGCAGAGCGACCCCGGCAATCTTGAATCGGAGCGTTGATATCCAAAAGGGGCTGGCCACAAGGCCTGCTCACTCCACCTCTACCAACACCCCATCACGGCCAAGCCGATAACGCTGCAGGTCCCGGGCCAGGGTCAGGTGCCCGTTGTAGTGCGCCTGCGCCTCTTCGCGGACTTCATCGATGGAGCCACCACGCCCGCCGCCCGACTGGTAGCGAGCACTGAAATGCGTCAGCACCAGGTTCCTCACGCCCGCCGTTTCGGCGAAGCGCGCCACTGCGGCGGCGGTGCTGTGGCCGAAGGTCGCCTGGGCACGCTCGACCACCGGCTGGGTGAAGGTCGCCTCATGGACCAGCACATCCACGTTCGCCGCCAGCGTGCTCAACAGCTCCGGGCGGTCGTTGTCGCCGCAGACGATGATCCGCTGCGCCGGGCGCGTCGGTTGCAGGTAGGCCTGCGGGTCGAGCTGGCGTCCCTCGTGCTCGACAGTCCTGCCACGGGCCAGTTGCCCCCACAACGGCCCGGCGGGGATGCCGTCGGCCTGCAGGCGCTGGGTGTCCAGCCGTGGCTCTGGGTCACGCTCCTCGAATACGAAACCGTAGGACGGCACCCGATGCGACAGCTCGACCACGCCGATCTGCACATTGCCATGTTCCAGCCCGGTGAAGGTCTCGACCGGCTGCATCTGCAATTCGAAGGGCAGGTAGGTGTCGCTGACCGCCAGGCTCTGGCGCACCCAGGCCTGAAGCTCGGCCGGCAGCACCAGCTGTAAGGGTTCCTTGCGCCCCGACATGCCGGCGCTGGCCAGCAGCCCCGGCAAGCCGAAGCAGTGGTCGCCGTGCACATGGGTGATGAGGATGGCGCGCAGGTCGCGCACCGACAGCGGGCTGTGCAGCAACTGGTGTTGGGTACCTTCGCCGCAATCGACCAGGTACCAGCCGGTGCCTGAGGATTCGATGACCGCGGTCGCACTGACGTTGCGGGCCTTGGTGGGCACACCGGAAGAGGTGCCCAGAAACTGCAGGTCCATTGCCTGACTCCTTGATTCGATGTTGTTGCGACCCCGCAGGACGGGGCGCGCGGAGGCTAGCATGGCACTGTCGCAGGGGCCAGTGTGCTCCCAACATCGAGCTTACGCGCTACCAGGCCGGACTAGTAGACACCGCCCTGGGCGCTGGCAGCGGCCCCTCCCTTGAACTTGCCCGCCAACGTCTGCAAGCCGCGCATCAGCACCGTGGTGTCGACCCCGACCGCGACGAACGCCGCGCCCAGCTCGATGTAACGGCGCGCCAGCGCCTCGTCGGCGCTGAGGATCCCCGCCGCCTTGCCGGCACGGCCGATGCGCACGATGGCGTCGTCGATGGCCGCCTGCACTTCGGGATGCCCCGGGTTGCCCCGGTGGCCCATGGCGGCGCTGAGGTCGGCGGGGCCGATGAACACGCCATCGACACCTTCGACGGCGCAGATCGCGTCGAGGTTGGCCAGGCCTTCGCGGTTCTCCACCTGCACCAGCAGGCACATCTGTTCGTCGGCCTGGTCCAGGTAGTCGGGCAGGCTGTTCCAGCGTGACGCGCGTGCCAGCGCGCTGCCAACGCCGCGCACGCCGTGGGGCGGGTAGCGCATCGCCCGTACCAGCTGACGTGCCTGCTCGGCGCTTTCGACCATGGGCACCAGCAGGGTCTGCGCGCCGATATCCAGCAATTGCTTGATCAGCGCGGTGTCGCCGATCACCGGGCGCACGATGGGTTGGGCCGGGTAGGGCGCCACCGCCTGCAACTGGCCGAGCAGGCTGCGCAGGTCGTTGGGCGCGTGCTCGCCGTCGAGCAGCAGCCAGTCGAAGCCGGCATTGGCCGCCAGCTCCGCGCAGTACGGGTCGGCCAGGCCGAGCCACAGGCCGATCTGCGCCTGGCCTGCACGCAGGCGTTGTTTGAAGGTGTTGATGGGCATGTCCATGGGCGGTCCTCGTTGAGCGTGTGGGGTCGCAGGTACACTGTGGGAGCGGGTTCACCCGCGAATGCGATGGTGATGCTGATGCTGCTTTCGCGGGTGAACCCGCTCCCACAGGAATCTCTGCTGTCTGGGCAGGCGTCAGACGAATCGACAGGCGATCGAACCGAGTTGATCGTAGTCGACGTGGAAGGTGTCGCCAGGACGGGCGGCCACCGGGCGGGTGAACGAGCCGCCGAGAATGATCTGGCCGGCTTCGAGGCCCACGTCGTATGGCGCCAGCTTGTTGGCCAGCCAGGCCACGCCCTTGGCCGGGTGGTTGAGCACCGCCGCCGACACGCCGGACTCCTCGATCACGCCGTTGCGGTACAGCACCGCCGGCACCTTGCGCAGGTCGACGTCGCCCGGGCGCACGGCGCGACCGCCCATGACCACGCCGGCGTTGGCAGCGTTGTCGGAGATGGTGTCGAACACCTTGCGGGTGGCACCGCTGAGCGGGTCGACCTGCTGGATGCGCGCATCGATGATCTCCAGGGCCGGAATCACCCACTCGGTGGCGTCGAGCACGTCGAACAGGGTCACGTTCGGCCCCTTGAGCGGCTTGCCGAGGATGAACGCCAGCTCCACCTCGACCCGGGGCACGATAAAGCGCTCGAAGGGAATGTCGCTGCCTTCGTCGAACAGCATGTCGTCGAGCAGTGCGCCATAGTCCGGCTCGGTAATGTTCGAGGAGACCTGCATGGCCCGGGAAGTCAGGCCGATCTTGTGGCCGACCAGCTTGCGGCCGTCCTTGATCTTCTGCGCCACCCAGGCACGCTGGATGGCGTAGGCGTCCTCGATGCTGATCGAGGGGTGTTCCAGGGAGAACTGGCCGACTTGTTCGCGGGTGCGTTCGGCCTGGTCGAGGCGGGCGGCGGCTTGCTGGATGATGCGGGCGTCGAGCATGGAGACCTCAGGGCTGACGGGTGAACAGGGGATGCAGGCTGCTGTGCTTGGCGTCGTACACCTGCGCCTGGCTTTCATCGATCTGCAGGGTCAGCCCGACCGGGCGACGTTCCAGCAGCGCGTCCAACTGCCGACGCAGCACCGCCAGCAGCCCATCGCCGACCTGCTGGTGCACTGTGGCGCTGCGACCGCTGCCCATGCGCAGGTTGGCGTAGACGAAGCCGTAGTCGCCACGACCATCGGCGATCGCCGCGTGGGCGGCCGGGTAGGCCAGCACGCGGGTGCCGCCGGTGGGGAACACCTGGCGATCATGTTCGTCGCGCTGGGCGAGCATGCAGTCGGCCAGGGCGCGGCACAGGCCGGGCATATCGGCGTCGGCTTCGATGTCCGGGCTGTAGAGCAGGACCAGATGAGGCATGACGGTACTCCTTACAGGCGGCTGGTGGCGGTGACGCCGGCCGGGTTCGAGGCCTGGGCGGCGGGGATCGCGCTGCCGTCCTGCGGGGTGACCGGGAAGATCGCGTTGATCTGGCCGGTGCCGGAGGAGCCGAAGTACGGCGTCACCACCTCGGCCTTGGCGTCGTACTGGGACCAGCCCAGGGCGCCGAGCAGCATGGCGGTGTCGTGCATGAAGCCTTCGCCGTGGCCCTTGACTGCGTACTCGGGCAGCATCGCGCAGAAGTCGGCCCAGTCGCCGTCCTGCCACATGCGCACCACGCGGTGGTCGAGGGTCTCCAGGAACGGGCTCCAGACCTTGGTGGCAAAGTCCGGGGCCTGGCCGTTCTGGGCGAAGCGGTGCGACAGCGAGCCACTGGCGAGGAAGGCCACGGTGCCGTCGTAGTGGTCCTCGACCGCCTTGCGCATGGCCCAGCCCAGGCGCGCGCTGTCATTGAGGTAGTGCGAGGTGCACAGGGCCGAGACCGAGATCACCTTGAAGTGGCGGTCGGCGTTCATGTAGCGCATCGGCACCAGGGTGCCGTACTCCGGGGCCAGGGTGGTGGCGTCGTGGGCCATGGTCTCCACGCCCAGGCGGTTGCATTCCTCGGCAAGGATCCGCCCCAGCTCGGGGTTGCCGGGGAAGCCGTAGTCCATGTTGGCGATGAAGTGGGGCAGTTCGTTGCTGGTGTACAGGCCTTCGAAATGCGCGGCGCAGTTGATGTGGTAGTTGGCGTTGACCAGCCAGTGGGTGTCGAACACGACGATGGTGTCCACGCCCAGTTCACGGCAGCGCCGGCCGATCTCGTGGTGGCCGTCGATGGCCGCCTGGCGAAAGCCCTGGCGCGGGCCGGGCAGTTCGGACAGGTACATCGAGGGAACATGGGTGATCTTGGCGGCGAGAGCGAGTTTGCCCATGGTATGTCTCCTGTTGAAGGTTGTTGTTCTTGGTGTCCATGGCGAGGGCTGCGCCCTCGATTCGCGGGTAAACCCGCTCCCACAGGTTCAGCGCTGTTCCTGTGGGAGCGGGTTTACCCGCGAAGGGCTGCAAGGCAGCCCCGGCGATTGGAAGCGTTACACTCCCCAGCGCGGAATGTGATGGCTACCCATGGATATACACACGTTCTTGATCTCGGCGAAGACCTCGAAGCTGTATTGCCCACCTTCGCGCCCGGTACCCGAGCCTTTCACCCCACCGAACGGCTGGCGCAGGTCGCGCACGTTCTGGCTGTTGATGAACACCATGCCCGCTTCGATGCCACGGGCCAGGCGGTGGGCCTTGCCGATGTCCTGGGTCCAGATGTACGACGCCAGGCCGTATTCGGTGTCGTTGGCCAGTTGCAGCGCCTCGGCCTCGTCCTTGAACGGGATCAGGCAGACCACCGGGCCGAAGATCTCTTCCTGGGCGATGCGCATCGAGTTGTTCACGTCGGCGAACACCGTCGGCTGGATGAACTGCCCCTTGGCCAGGTGCGCCGGCAGCCCGGCCGGACGCTCCAGGCCGCCGGCCACCAAGCGTGCGCCTTCCTCGAGGCCGATGCGGATGTAGCCGGTGACCTTGTCGTAGTGCTGCTGGGTGATCATCGAGCCGACCTGGGTCTGCGGATCGGTCGGGTCGCCGACGATCAGGCGCCTGGCGCGGGCGGCGAACTCGGCGACGAACTGCGGGTATACGCTCTCCTGGATGAAGATCCGGCTGCCGGCGGTGCAGCGCTCGCCGTTGAGCGAGAAAATGGTGAACAGCGCGGCGTCCAGGGCACGGTCCAGGTCGGCGTCTTCGAAGATCAGCACCGGCGACTTGCCGCCCAGCTCCATCGAGTACTTCTTCAGGCCCGCCGTCTGCATGATCTTGCGGCCGGTGGCGGTGCCGCCGGTGAAGGAGATGGCGCGCACGTCCGGGTGGCGCACCAGGGCATCGCCGGCGGTGGCGCCGTAGCCCTGGATCACATTGAGTACGCCATTGGGGATGCCAGCCTCGACCGCCAGGCGGCCCAGCTCGTTGGCGGTCAGCGGCGACAGTTCGCTCATCTTCAGCACCGCGGTGTTGCCCAGGGCCAGGCATGGCGCGGTCTTCCAGGTGGCGGTCATGAACGGCACGTTCCAGGGCGACACCAGCCCGCACACGCCCACCGGCTGGTAGAGGGTGTAGTTGAGCATCTGGTCGTCCACCGGGTAGGTGTGGCCGTCCATGCGCGTGCACACCTCGGCGAAGAAGTCGAAGTTGTGCGAGGCGCGGGGAATCAGCACGTTGCGCGTCTGGTGGATCGGCAGGCCGGTGTCCAGGGTCTCCAGTTCGGCCAGCTGCGGCACGTTCTGCTCGATCAGCTCACCCAGGCGGCGCATCAGCCGGGCGCGCTCCTTGGCCGGCGTGTTGGCCCATTTGGGGAAGGCTTGCTTGGCCGCGGCCACGGCCTGGGCGACTTCCTCGGCGCCGCCGCTGGCGACTTCGCCGATGGCTTCGCCGGTGGCCGGGTTGTAGTTGATGAAGGTGTCGCGGCTCTCGACTTCGCGGCCGTTGATCCAGTGCTTGATCATGCTGTTGCCTCGTGTTTTTTGCGGGCGAAGAACTCGGCTTCGCTGACGATTCGGTTGACCAGGCGACCAACGCCTTCTACTTCCACCACCACCTCGTCGCCCGGTACCACGTCGGCCAGGCCTTCCGGGGTGCCGGTGGCGATCATGTCGCCGGGCTGCAGGGTCATGAAGCTGGAGAAGTATTCGATCAGGTAGGGGATGTCGAAGATCATGTCGGCGGTGCTGCCTTGCTGTTTCAGCTCGCCGTTGATCCAGGTGCGCAGCGTCAGCTTCGATGGATCCGGCACGTCGGCGACGTCGACGATCCACGGGCCCACCGGGGTGGTGGCGTCACGGTTTTTCACCCGCAGGTTGGGGCGGTAGTAGTTCTCCAGGTAGTCGCGGATGGCGTAGTCGTTGCACACCGTGTAGCCGGCCAGGTAGTCGAGGGCGTCCTCGCGCCTGACGTTGCGCGCCGGCTTGCCGATCACCGCCACCAGTTCGCACTCGTAGTGCATGTACTTGACGTTGTCCGGGCGCCAGGTGACCTGGTCGTGCCCGGTGTAGGTGCCCGGCGACTTGATGAACGCCAGCGGTTCGGTGGGCGGGGTGAAGGCCAGCTCGGCGGCGTGGTCGGCGTAGTTCAGGCCCAGGGCGAACATGTTGCCGGTGGCCGGTGGCAGCCAGGTGACCTGGTCGACATGGACCAGGCGGCCATCGGCCAGGCGCAGTTGCTGCTCGTCCTCGACGGTGACCTGATGGACCTGGCCGTCGAACTGGATACGGGCGTGCTTCATGGGGCGAGTCCTTGTTCGGCGACGATGGGGTTGGTCAGCTGGCCAAGGCCGTCGATCTCGACCGTCACCCGGTCGCCGGGCAGCACATCGACGCGGCCTTCGGGGGTGCCGGTGATCAGCACGTCGCCGGCATGCAGGGTCATGAACTCGCTGATCTCGGCGATCAGCCGGGCCACGCCGCGCACGCAGTTGGCGGTGTTGTTGTGCTGGCGCAGCTCGCCGTTGACCCACAGGCGGATGCCCAGCGCGTCGGGGTTGCCGACCTGCGCGGCCGGCACCAGCTGCGGGCCGATGGCGCAGAAGCCGTCGCGGCACTTGGCCTTGACCGCCGGGCGGTAGTAGCTGTCCTCGGGCAGGCTGAACTCGTTGACGATGGTGTAGCCGGCCACATGCGCGAGGGCGTCGTCGACGCTGACGCGGCTGGCGTCCTTGCCGATCACCACGCCCAACGCGGGGCCGGGTTGCAGGCGCTCGACTGCCGATGGGTAGGTCACCGGTCGGGCATGCTCGTTGCGGGTGTTCGGGGTCTTGATGAACAGCACCGGTTTGACCGGCGGCTGCAGGTACGGCGCTTCATGGAAGGATGCCAGATGCTGCTGCAGCAGGCCCTGGTAGTTCAGGGCGACGCCGAACAAGCTGCCGTTGGCGACCTCGTGCAAGGCACGGCTCATGCTTTTCTCCTGCGGTGATTGAGGCGACCAGGGGCGCCTCGTGGTGTTTTTGTTAATGTGTTAACGTTATATTTAATATGTTAACGATCGTCAAGGCGTCTACCGCTGGCCGGTGGTGCTACGATGGTTTCCCCGGCGCGTTTCACCGCTGCGAGAACAACAATGAAAGAACGACAGCCGATTCCCAACATCAACATCGGTCAGGTGTACGACCAGCGCTATAGCGACAGCGAGGTGCACTACGACCGCCTGGGCAACCTGGCCGGATTCTTCGGCCGCAACATGCCGGTGCACCGCCACGACCGCTTCTTCCAGGTGCACTACGTGAAGACCGGCAGCGTGCGGGTGTACCTGGACGAGCAGCGCTACCACGAGTCCGGGCCGATGTTCTTCCTCACCCCGCCGACCATTCCCCATGCCTTCGTCACCGAGGCCGACGCCGACGGCCATGTGCTGACCGTGCGCCAGCAACTGGTCTGGCAACTGCTGCAGGCCGAGCCTGGGCTGGCGCTGGGGCCGCGGCTGCAACCGGCGTGCGTTGCCCTGGGTCACCTGCAGGGGGCGGCGGCCGGCGAGGTGCGGCGCCTGGAGCAACTGTTCGACCTGCTTGGCGACGAAATCGGCCATGGCCAGGCCGGGCAGGGCACCGCCGTGCAGGACCTGGCGCGCCTGGTGATGATCAGCCTGCTGCGCCTGGGCGCCAATTCGCTGGAGGCCACACCTGCGCGGCACGAGGACCTGCAGCTGTTTCATCGATTCAATGAGCTGATCGAGCGCCACTACCTCGACCACTGGACGCTGCCGGCCTACGCGGCGGCGCTGGGCGTCACCGAGGCGCGGCTGAACGATGTGTGCCGGCGCATGGCCGACCTGCCGTCCAAGCGCCTGGTGTTCGAACGGCTGATGCAGGAGGCGCGCCGATTGCTGCTGTACACCGGCGGTTCGGCCAACGAGATCTGCTATCGGCTGGGGTTCAAGGATCCGGCGTATTTCAGCCGCTTCTTCCAGCGCCATGCGCAGATGACGCCGGGGGAGTATCGCCAGCGCCAGGCGGGATTGCGTTGACATGGGGCGATCAGCTCCGGGCTACAGGCTTCAACTGATCGTGCAACGAAGGCGGCGCCTGGAAAATAGGCGTTTGCCGGGAGCGCTGGTACTTTTCACAGGGGCTGGACAGCACGGGTGAAAATGGTTTTCACTTTATTAATATCTTAATAAAACCAGCCGTTTATCCTGATGACCACTCCTAGACCTTCCCTGACGTTGACCCTGTTGCAGGCCCGCGAAGCGACCATGGCGTTCTTCCGCCCGGCCCTCAATGCCCATGACCTGACCGAGCAGCAGTGGCGGGTGATCCGCATCCTGCGCCAGCAGGGCGAGCTGGAAAGCCACCAGCTGGCGGACCTGGCCTGCATCCTCAAACCGAGCATGAGCGGCGTGCTCAAGCGCCTGGAGCGCGACGGCCTGGTGGGCCGGCGCAAGTCGCCGGAGGACCAGCGGCGGATCTTCATCAGCCTGACCGTGCGCGGGCAGCAGGCGTTCCTGGCCATGAGCGAGGAGATGGAGCGCAATTACCAGGAGATCCAGCGCCAGTTCGGCGAGGACAAGCTGGAGCAGTTGATGGGGTTGTTGAACGAGTTGAAGAAGGTCAGGCCCTGATGCCGTGCGCAATCCCTGTAGGAGCGGCCTTGTGCCGCGAAAGGGCTGCGTAGCAGCCCCGTCGATTAATGCGTCAACGCTGAAATCCTGGGGCCGCTACGCGCCCCTTTCGCGGCGCAAGGCCACTCCTACAGGGGTTGCGCACAGATACAGAGAATCATCGAGAATCTTCAGCAACGAAGCCGCCCGCCGCGCATACACCGCCGGGTTCGCATACAGCAGCTCCACATGCAGGCTGTCGATGATCCCCAGGTACGCATCGCCATACAGCTCAAGCTTGTTGCCATCGCTGCGAGCCCAGGCGTGGCGCTCGCGCAGCGCTTGGCAGAAGCCCAGGCGGATCCGCTCCAGGTAGGCCTCGAAGCCGCCGGTGACGATCGCACGGATCGGTGCCGGCGGCAGGAACGCCGTGCGCAGCACGAAGCGCAGGTTGGCCGAGGCGGCGTAGCGCTCGGCCAGGTGCAGCGGGTGCCAGTGCCCCGGCGCCTCGCGGCCCGCCGCCTCATGGCCGAATCCGGCCTCGACGTAGGCGGTCTCGTCCGCCAGCGCCCGTTCGAAGGCGCGCACGAACAACGCGTCCTTGTTGGCGAAGTGGGCATAGAGCGAGGCCTTGCGCATGCCGGCCAGGACGGCGATCTCGTTCAGCGACGAGCCGTCGTAGCCGTGTTCGGCAAAATGCTCGACAGCATGGTCGCAGATGCGCGCGGCGGAAGGGGTCAGGGCTTTCAAGGCGGTCACTCCGGATTGGCGCTGGGGTAGGGCGAGGCGCTGATTGTCTTTGCCACGGCGGCGCGGGTCAAACCGACGATGACCAGGGCAGCGGCCGCCAGCAGCCAGGCCCAGGCCAGCGGCCCCAGCGTTGCCAGGTGCCCGGCCAACGGTGTGGCACTGGACGAGATCACCAGTTGCAGGGCGCCGAGCAACGCTGCGGTGGAGCCGACGTCACGTTGTTGCGACGACATCGCCAGGGCCATCAAGGTGGCCTCGCAAATGCCTAAGCCGAACAGCGCCAGTACCACGCCCGCCAGCAGCAGCACCAGGTCCGCGTCGCTCAGCCCGGCAAGTACCGTCAGCAGCGCGCCGCCGCCCATGCACAGCGCGCCCCACCAGGCCACGCGAGCCACGCCGTGGCGCGTTACCCAGTAGCCGGACAGCGCCGCGCCGAGCAGGATGGCCACGCCACAGCCCCCGAACAGCAGGCCGAAGTGGGCGCTGGAGAGACCGAAATGCTGCTGGTACACGTAGGCGGAACCGGCGATGTAGGCGAACAGGAAGAAGAACACCGCCGACAACGCCAGGGCAGGGCGCAGGAACGCGCCGTCGGCGGCGATGCGCGCATAGGTGCGCCATACACTGGTCGGCGCCAGGCGTACCCGCTGCGCCACAGGCAATGTCTCGTCGAGCGTCAGCATCGAGTTGAGCAGGGTCAGCAGGCCCAGACCGGCCAGCACCAGCATGATCGCCCGCCAGCCGTAGGCCGCGTCGATCACCCCGCCCAGCGCCGGGGCGAGGATCGGCGCCAGGCCTTCGATGGTCATCAGCAGGGCGAAGATCTGCGCCGCCCGCGCGCCGTCGGCGCTGTCGCGCACCATGCTCATGATCACCACCAGCGTCAGCGCGCTGGCCAGGCCCTGGACCAGGCGTGCCAGCAGCAATGTGTCCAGCGATGGCGCGGCGGCGGCGCCGAGGGAGGCCAGACAGAACACCATCAGGCCCGCGAGCAATGGACGACGACGACCCAGGGCATCCACCACGGGGCCGAACAGCAGCTGGCCGGCGCCCATCGCCAGCAGGAACACGGTCAGGGTCAGCTGCACCTGGGTATAGCCGGTGGCGAAGTCGCGGGCCATTTCCGGCAGGCTGGCCAGGTACATGTCGATGGCCGAAGGGCCGAGGGCGCCGATCAGGGCGAGGGAGGCGGCGAAGCGCAGGTTGGAAGCAGGCATGACTGGAAAATCCGTTGGCAAAATAAACCTACCGACCGGTAGGTTGTGCGAATTATGCCAGAGTGCGTGAAGGGGTCAACCATGGCAGCGTCCGCTTGCGTCCCAGATACAGGGCATCGGCATGTTTAGCGCCACCGGTCCGATCACCCCGGAATAATCCGAATCCCTCCTTATCGCTGCACTCCCAACTCTGTACGGCATGCAGCCGTGCATCCCCCAGCCACATGAGGTTTTGCAACCATGGCCAATAAAGACAGCAACATGACCGGTCGCCAGGACAGCAACAAGACCGGCAGCCAGGGTGGATCGAAGAACCCGGGCAACTTCGCCAATGACCGCGAGAAGGCATCCGAAGCCGGCCGCAAGGGCGGTCAGAGCAGTGGCGACAACCGCCAGACCGAGTCCGGCCGCAAGGGTGGCCGCTCGTAAGTGAAGGGCACGCGGTGCCGGGTTCGCCTGGTACCGCGCATATCCCGACTTGGATCGGCCGAAAACATCGAGTAAACCTTTGACATGCTGTGCAGTCATTCCTTGTATGAGCCCCTACATGCGGGCCAAGGAGGTGGCTGATGAAACTCGTCTGCCTGTTGCGTGGCTGCCAATGGCGCAGCCTGCTGGTCCGGGAAATCGCCGGGCTTGACTGCCAGTGCTGCGAGCGCTGCGGCGCGTTGCGCTACAGCCAGCCCGGCCAACCGTTCGACGCGTAGGAGCCGACCATGCCCCGGGCAATCTGGAAAGGTGCGATCAGCTTCGGCCTCGTGCATATCCCCGTCTCCCTCAACACCGCCGTGCGTACCGAACGCGTCGACTTCGACTGGCTCGACAAACGCAGCATGGAGCCGGTGGGCTACAAGCGGGTGAACAAGGTGACCGGCAAGGAGATCGACAAGGCGCACATCGTCAAGGGTGTGGAGTACGAGAAGGGCCGCTATGTGGTGATCAGCGAGGAGGAGATTCGCAAGGCCCGGCCCGAGGCGACCCAGACCATCGAGATCTTTTCCTTCATCGATGCCGGGGAGATCCCGCTGCAACAGTTCGACACGCCTTACTACCTGAGCCCTGACCGCCGCGGCGGCAAGGTCTACGCCTTGCTGCGCGAGACCTTGCACAGCACCGGCAAGGTCGCCCTGGCCACCGTGGTGCTGCACACCCGCCAGCACCTGGCGCTACTGCGCCCCCTGGAGGACGCGCTGGTGATGATCACCCTGCGCTGGCCCGAGGAGGTGCGCGGCCTGGAGTCGCTGGAACTGGACAAGAGTGTGACCAACAGCAAGCTGGACAAGCGCGAACTGGACATGGCCAGGAAGCTGGTGCAAGACATGAGCGGGCCATGGACGCCCGACAAGTACCATGATGCCTTTCGCCAGACCATCCTCGACCTGGTGGAAGAGAAGGCCAGCAAGGGCAAGATCGAGACCGTGGACAAAGGCGAGGGCGCGCCGGCGGAGAAGGGCGCGGACATCATCGACCTTACCGAGCTGCTCAAGCGCAGCCTGGGTGGCAAGGCCAGGGCGAAGAAACCGGCGACCAAGCGACCGCGCAAAGCGTCATAGCGGTTGCGCAGAGGTTACGGCAGTTACCCTTCCAGTCCATTCAGGTAGTCCCCGAAGCCCTGGCGAGCGCGGCTGTCCCGGCGACTGCTGGTGGCCACGCTGTGCGCCGCCGTCCAGACGATCTGCGCGCCACTGGCCTCGAGGGCCAGCACCAGTTGCACATCTTCGTGGGCCGGCAACGGCTGGAATCCGCCGACGCGCTCATAGGCCTTGGTGCAGACGCCCAGGTTGGCGCCGTGAATATGCCGGTGCCCGTCCCGGGCCTGGTAACGGCTACGGTACAACTGGCGCAGGGCGGCGCCGTGCCAGGGCTGCCAGCGCTCGATGTGCACCGTGCCGCAAACCGCGTCGGCATGCCATTGCAGTTGCGACACCAGCCAGTGCCCAGGCACGCGACTGTCGGCATCGGTAAAAGCCAGCCACTGGGCGCCGCGCTCGATCATCCACGCCGCGCCCAGGCGCCGGGCGAAGCCGACGTTGCCGGCCTGCAGTTCCAGGGTGTGCACGCCATGACGACGAGCGATGCGCGCGCTGGCGTCGACGCAGCGATCGAGCACCACCAGCACCTCGACCTCCAGGCCCGCCGCCTCGGCCCGCGCCACCGCCAGCTTGACGGCGGCCAGGCAGTGCCCGAGGCGGCGGGCCTCGTTGTGGGCCGGAATGATGACGGCGATCATGGGCAGGTCTCGCCCAGGTCCACGACGCTGGGCTGGCACGACCAGTACTCGAGCAGGAAATCCGCCTCCTCGTGGCGCAGCAACGGGTACAGCGGCAGGTGTCGGGCCAGCAGGGCATGGACCTCACGGCCATCCTGCGGGCAACCGGCGATGGGATGGCGCCAATGGCAGGCCAGCAGGCCGCCGTCATGGCTCAGGCTGGCCACCGATTGCTCGATCACCTGCAGCCACTCGGTGGGGTCCAGGTAGTAGCCGATCTCGCTGAGCACGATCAGGTCGAACTGCCCGCCCGGCCAATCGCCCGGCAGGTGTCCCTGTTCGACGCGGGCATGGCTCACGCCTGCCAGCCGCTGGCGGGCCAGGGCCACGGCGGTGGCGTCGATGTCCTGGCACAGCAGGTCGGCGCAGCGCCCGGCCAGCAGGACGCTCAATTCGCCGTTGGCGCAGGCCGGCTCGAACACGCGCGCGTAGCACTGGCGCGGCAGGCTGGCCAGGGCCAGGTCGCGCTTGCGTCGTTCGTACCAGCGGGTGCGAAAGGCCCACGGGTCATCGTTGCCGGCATACAGGTCGGCGAAGTACTGCGCGTCGAGGCTCATGGCGACTCCATTGACAGGAAGACCAGTTCGAAGGGTTGCAGCAGGCAGGCCTGCAGCTGTTCGGGCAGTACCGGCGGACGATCGCCATCGGGCTGCAACTGGCTGGCATGGGCGGCCAGGGCCTCGCGCTTGCGCGCCAGGCGCGTTTCGTCGAGCTGGAGGCGATATGCCTGGGGCCAAGGCAGGCGCGGATCGTCGGGAACGGCCCAGTGCCAGGCCCACACGGGTACTTCGGCCAACTGCGCGCGGCGCGACTGGGCCGCTCGGGCGCAGGCGCGGCCGGCGGCTTCATGATCGCAGTGCCCATCGCCACGCCAGGTGGTCAGCAGCAGGTCGTCGGGTTGGAGCAACTGTTCCAGGTGCGTGACCAGGAAAGCCTCGTCGCGTGGCAGGGCGCCGTCCTTGAGATTGAGTCGTCGCCAATCGACGCGGTTGAGGTCCAGCTCCAGCTTGTGCAGGGCATGGCGGCTCTCAAGGGGGCGCTGATGGCGCAGGCGGTGCTCGGTCCACTGGCTGGAATGCGGATGGCTGGCCTCGCCGTTGGTGGCGGAAATCAGCACCAGGTCCTGTTCCCGGCCGTGGAAGCTGGCCAACAGGCCGCCGGCCATGAGGATTTCGTCGTCCGGGTGCGGCGCCAGCAGCACCAGCCGTCTGCCGGGCGGGCACAGTCGGTCGGGTGTCAGCCAGGTGGCCCGGGCCAGGTGCGCGGATTGCTGCCAGGCGCTCCATGGCGTGCCGTCAGCGGTCTGAATCAGATTCTGGCTCATAGTTGCCATGCTCCTGCAGGCATGTCGGTCAGTTGCCGCCCCAGCTCGGCCAGGTCGCGTTCTGCGTGACTTTGCCGCAGGTATACCGGCAGGTCGGCGCTGAGCCGGGCAAAATGGCTGCTGCAACAGAACGGTGTGGCGCCCAGCGCCCGGCCGACATGCTGGATGACCAACTCGACCGCCTGCTCGACCTGGGCGCGGGTGCGGCGTACCTCGAAACTGGCATCGTCGTGAGGGTGCCGGTCGATCCAGGCGGCGCATTCGCGCAGGGCGGCACGGGCCCCGAACAAGGCGGCATCGACCGCGCCCAGGTGGGCATCGGCGTGCGGGTCGGGCCGGGGTTTGCGGCAGTGTTCGCGCAGGTAGTCCGCCAAGGCTTCGGCGGCGCCGTACCAGCAGGCGGCGATGCCCGCGCCGCCGTGCCAGAAGCCCGGACGGGACAGGTACTGGCCGGGCTTGCCGATGGCCAGCCCCGGCGAGTCGTCCAACGCGATGGCGACACTGGTGGTGGCGGCCATGCCGACGGCCTGCCAGTGGTCGGCATGGATGCGCTGGCTGGGATGGCGCAGCTCGATGGCCACCAGTTGAGGCTGGTCGTCTTGCCAGGCGGTCAGCAGCGCACGGTCGATCTGTAACGCCCCCGAACACCAGGCCTTGCGGCCTTGCAGGCGAACCTGCTCGCCGTTCCGTTCGACGATGAGGGTGCGGGCATCCGGCGGTTCGGCAGCCCACACGCCCCAGGTCCCTTCACCGGCATGATGAGCGGCGCCGCACTCGGCAAGGATCGCCAAGGCGTCGGTATGGCCTTCGTAGAGTTTGGCCAGGCTGAGATCGCAAGCGGCGACCCGCGCCAGGGCCCGCCAGCGCTCCAGTGTCTGCCCCTGGCCCGGCAAGGGCAGCAGGTCGAGGTGTTCGCGCTGCAGAGCCTGCAGCAGCTCCGGCAGCAAGGGTTCGAGTTCGAGGGGCTGCGAACGGGCAGCGAGCCGGTGCAGCAGCTGATCGAAACGGGTCGGGTCCATCAGGCGCCCCCCAATTGCTTGCGCATGCGCACGGTGATCGACTGACGGGTCCTGGCCATGTCGGCCCACGGATCGTCCACCTCGGCAAGGCGGGCCTGCAGGTTGCCGATGTTCCATTGGTTGGCGCCTTTGAGCTGAGTCAGTTCCTCGCGCCAGATCGGCACCGACACTGGCAATCCCTCGCGGGCGCGCAGCGAGTAGGCGGCCACGGTGGTGGCGCCCTTGCCGTTGCGCAGGTAGTCGATGAAGATCCGCCCGACCCGGTTCTTTGGCCCGGACACGGCGCTGAGGCGGTCAGGGAACAGGCCGGCCATGTGCTCGACCAAGGCATGGCTGAAGTCCTTCACCTCGTCCCAACCGGCGCGCCGGGTCAACGGCACGACGAGGTGCATGCCCTTGCCGCCGCTGGTCTTGAGGAACACCTTCAGGCCCAGCTCATCGAGCAGGGTGAGGGTCAGTTGGGTGGCCTCGAGCATGGCCTTCCAAGGCAGTGCGGGATCAGGGTCGAGGTCGAGGACGAAGCGGTCGGGCTTGTCGAAGTCCTTGGTGGTGGCATTCCAGGTGTGCAGTTCGAGGGTGTTCATCTGCACCGCGCCCAGCAGGCTGTCGGCGCGGTTGAGCACCATGGCCGCCTGGCCGGCCTGGGCCTTGCTGTAGCTGAGCACGTGGGGGATATGCAGCTGGCCGGCGTTCTTCTGGAAGAACAGCTCGCCGCCCAGGCCATCCGGTGCCCGGACCAGGGCTACAGGCCGATCCTTGAGCTGTGGCAGCAGCCAGTCGGTGACCTGGGCGTAGTACTGTGCGACCTGGCGCTTGGTGGCCCCGGTGGTTGCGTCGACCACGCGGTCGGGGTGGGTCAGGCGCAGGGTGCCCAGGCCCTCGGGTTGTGCTGCGTGCTTGGCGGGCATCGCTGGCTCCAGGTCGATGGCAGTGGCGGGCTTGTCGTCGCGCAGGCCGTGGAACACCGAATGGCGCACGATGCCTTCGCGGGTCATCTGGGCGTAGGCGACTTCCGCCAGCAGTTGCGGTTTGAGCCAGTGCACGCCGCGGGCTTCGGCTCCGGTGGGAGGGCTGGCCAAGGGCGGCTTGGCGGTCTGCAGCGGTTTCAGTCGGGTGAGGATGCTGTCCAGGGTGGCGGCGCTGAAGCCGGTGCCGACCTTGCCGGCGTAGCGCAGCTGGCCGCTGTCATGGTCGTGCAGGGCCAGCAGCAGGGCGCCAAAGCTGTGGCGGCTGCCCTTGGGGTCGGTATAGCCGACGATCACGAATTCCTGGCGCTGCTTGCACTTGAGCTTGATCCAGTCGCTGCTGCGCCGGCCGACGTAGGGGCTGTCGGCACGCTTGCCGATCAGCCCCTCGAGTTCCAGCCGACAGGCGCTGTCGAGCAGCGAGTCAACCGGCTCGTTGAAATCGGTGGAATACCTGAGCAGCGGCGAAGCGTTGTCTTCCAGCAGCTTGGCCAGGGTGGCGCGACGGGCCTGTAGCGGCAGTTCGCGCAGATCCTCGCCGCCCAGCCAGGGCAGGTCGAACAGGTAATAGGTGATGCGTTCGTCGTGCTCGGAGTCGAAGGCGTTCTGCAAGGCCTGGAAATCGGCCACGCCGTTGTCGTCGACCACCACCATCTCGCCGTCCAGCCACGCCGTGTCGACCCCCAGTGCCTTGAGCGCCTTGACCTGACGAGGCATCTTCGCACTCCAGTCGTGGCCATTGCGGGTAAACAGGCGTACGTCGTCACCGTCGATGCGCGCCAGGATCCGGTAGCCATCGAACTTGACTTCGTAACGCCAGTCGCCGCTGGGAGGTGAGTCAAGCAACGTCGCCAGTTGTGGCTGGAGCAGCGCCGGCAGGGCTTTGCGACCGGCCTTGCGCTTGCGCGTGGAAGCGGTTGCCTTGGTCGGGCGCCGCGGTGGCAGGGTGCGGTCGCTAAGCACACTGTCCGGCAGGGCCTCGACGATGCGGTAGTCGGATTCGCTGCGCGCCTGTCCGTCATGGGATTTGACCAGCATCCACTGCTCTTTCTTGCCGGCCAGGTGGGTGCGGAACAGGTTCCAGATTCCCGACAGCTTCTCGCCTTGCAGGCGAAAGCGCAGCTTGCCCTTGGCATAGGTTTCATGCGGATCGCCCTCGGGCTCCCAGACACCCCGGTCCCAGACGATCACATCACCGGCGCCGTAATGGCCTTCGGGAATGTGTCCTTCGAAGTTGGCGTAGTCCAGTGGGTGATCTTCCACGTGCACCGCCAGGCGCCGGACCTTGGGGTCGAGCGAGGGCCCCTTGGGGATCGCCCAGCTCTTGAGAGTGCCGTCGAGTTCCAGGCGAAAGTCGTAATGCAGGTGGCTGGCATCGTGCTTCTGGATGCAGTACTGCAGCGCGTGGGCCGAGCGTGGCCTGGCGCGCTTGCCAGCCGGCTCGGGCGTGGCGTTGAAATCGCGCTTGCGCTGGTACTCCTGCAGGGGCTTGGCCATGGCGGGCTCCGGGACGGTTCGCGGGGTCTCAGGATTGGGAGGCGGCGGTGCGGCGCGGAGTTCAAAAAAAGCGCGGGGCGGTGCCTTTTGAAGAAACTCTGAATCATTGCTTGGTGGGGGCAGTCGACCGTGTGAAGCCCACTGACGGAGAACGTTCATGCCTAGACCCGATGACCCAAGACCGCAGGTTGATATAGACGACACCGAGGACCGCATGGGCAGTGTCCACGAGCTGGATTTCAGCGAGCGCCGCGATGAGCGCCAGGGGCGTGTCGGCGACGAGCGTCCGGCGCGGGAGATCGCCGAGGACTACCCGCCCCGGCGCGTCGCCGAAAGCGGCATGACCGGTGGCGAGACCCTGGGCGACAGCCTGCACGAGGACAATGTCACCCTCGACGATTTGAGCCCGGATACGCTGTTCGATGAAACCGGCGCTCGAGACCCGCATGAACCTGGCACAGGCAGCGGACCTGCCGACCAGACCCTGCGCCAGGTGGAGGCCCACGAGATCGGTGGTGGCATCGGCCTGGACGAGGCCGAACTGGCCCGCTCGGCGCCGTTGGATGGTGAGCCGTGGGCCGATGTGGTGGTGCCTGATGACGACAGGAGAGAGCCGTGATGAATGAGCAACGCTGTTCCTGCAACCACTGTTCCTGCACCGTGGATGCCAATGCCGTGGTCCAGGATGGCAAGGCCTATTGCTGCGAAGCCTGTGCGACGGGGCATCGCGATGGGGAGCCTTGTCGTATGGCCGATTGCAAATGTGGTGAGATGACCCGGCCGAAGGAGAGTAATGTCGATAACGCGCTGGATGAAACATTCCCGGCGAGTGATCCTATATCGCCATAAGGTTCTTTCACTCTCGACGGCCCTTTCGTTGAAATCTCCGGTGAAGAGCGAATTGCTACATCAATGTACGCACAGCAGCAGTAGTTATTTTGATCTTGATCTTGATCTTGCTTCTAAGTGCGCGATAGTTCAGACGCCGCCAATTGCGACTTCAGGAGGCCGAGCGGAGTTCTTGCGGAGGGAGGTGACGGCCATGGATGGCCGTCAAGCGCTGCGCCCCAGGATGGGGCGTTCAGCGCGGTCCTCCCGGGAGCAAGAACGAAGCGAGGGAACCCCGGAGCGAAGCGTAGGGGCCGGATGATGGAGCGAGGATTTTTTGGTTCCTTTTTGATCCTTCAAAAAGGGACCCGCCGTAAGGGCGGAAAGGTGACTTTGCGTCACCATCGCAAATGAATGCGCCTATAACTTTCAATACACATGCTCTAGAAGTCAAAGTCAAAGTCAAAGTCAAAATCAACGTCGGCCGGTGCTGGTTTTAAGGGTTGTAAGTGCATTCATTTGCAATGTCGACGCATAGTCACCTTTTCGCCCTTACGGCGAGTTCCTTTTTGAAGGATCAAAAAGGAACCAAAAAATCCTCGCTCCATTCATCCGGCCCTCCGCTTCGCTCCGGGTCCCCTCACTCCGGCCTTGCTCCCGGGAGGACCGCGCTGCAGGGCCCATCCTGGGCCCCAGCGCTTGACGGGCATCCATGCCCGTCACCTCCCTCCGCAAGGCCTGCGTTCGGCCTCCTGAAGTCGCGAAGGTACGGGCGGCGCCTGGGCTGACGCAGCTGTCGCTAGCGGGCTATGGGGTTAAAGTTTTGATCGGCAACAGCAACAGCAACGGCAACGGCAACGGCATAGCGCTGAGCTTGCCTCGTTGGGACTTCGGCGTTGTTGCGCTCACAATCGCTACGCGCCTGGCCCAAGCTCGGGGTGTCGCAGTGATAGGTGATGATCCGCGCATCCTTGGGCACGGCAGGGCGGGTGGAGGGCTCGCCACGCCCTGTGGCATCGGGGTTGGCCAAGTACCTCCCAGGCCCGAAGGCCCTTCAGCGCTTGTCGAGGGCCGGCCCGGCCTGTTGGCGCAAGGCCTTGGCGCGCTTCTCGAGGATCAGGTAGGTGACCACCGCCAACAGCAGCGGAATCAGGTAGTACAACGTTCGATAACCCAGCAGCGCGGCGACCAGCGTGCCCTGGCCGAGCTGGCCGTGGAGCAGGGCGAGGAACACGGCCTCCAACACGCCAAGCCCGGCGGGAATATGCGCGACCACGCCCGCCACGCAACTGATCAGCAACACGCCCAGCACCGATGGGTAGAACAGTTCCGGCGGCAGCAGCAGGTGGATCAGCGCCGCCATCAGCGCCCAGTTACTGGCCCCCAGGGCCACCTGGCACAGCGCCAGGCGCAGGCTCGGCAGGGTGATTTCGTGCCCTCGCAGGTCCCACGTTCGCCGCTTGGCGAAGGCACAGGCGAACAGGTAAGCCAACGCGACCGCCACCATCAGCACGCCTATCAGACGCAGGCCGCCGGCGCCCACCGCCCAGCTATCCGGCAGCTTGACCAAGCCCAACGCGAACACCGTTCCGGCCAACAGCAGGTAACCCATCCAGTTGGTCAACAGGCCCAGGGTGAGGATGCGCGTGATGGTCGGGGTATCCAGCCCCAGCCTGCCGTACAGGCGATAGCGCAGGGCCACCCCGCCGACCCAGGTGGTAAAGTTGAGGTTGAACGCATAGCAGACGAACGCCACCGGCAGCACCTGGCGGGCCGGCAGGCGATGGCCGGTGTAGGCGCGGGCGAGCAGGTCGTAGCTGGCGAACACCAGATAGCTGCACAGGGCCAGCAGCAACCCCAGGGCCAGGGTCGAGGGTCGGTAGGCCAGCAGTGACTGGCGCACTTCGTTCCAGTCCAGGTTACGCGCCAGGGTGAACAGCAGCACCGGGATCAACACCAGGAACAGTACGGTCAGCAGGCGTTTGCCCCAGGTCTTCCAGCGTGGCGTGGCCATCAGGTCTTGCCCCCGTGGTAGTCGGCCGGGGCCTCGCTGGCGGCTTGCAGCGACTGCAGGCGCTGCCGATGCGCGGGGAACCAGCCGGCGATACGCGGGAAATAGCGGGTGATGTGGAAACCCAGGAAAATCAAGGGTGCGCGCCACCAGTAGCCACGCACCATGCGCTCCAGCGTCACGGTCTTGCAGTGTTCGCGGGTGAGCTCGCTCAGGTGTTGGTAGAGCACGTCGTTGAACGCCCGGTCGCGGATCAGCAGGTTGGCTTCGAGGTTGAACGACAGGCTCAGCGGGTCGAGGTTGCTCGAGCCCACCGTGGACCAGTCGTCGTCCACCAGCGCCACCTTGCCGTGCAACGGACGCTGGCAGTACTCGTGGATACGTACGTCGTCGCGCAGCAGGTAGTTGTAGAGCAGCCGCGAGAGGGCGCGTACCCAGCGCATGTCTGGTTGCCCCTGGAGGATCAGGGTCACCTCGACCCCGCGCCGGGCGGCGTTGCGCAGTTCGCGTAGCAGGCGATAGCCGGGAAAGAAGTAGGCGTTGGCCACGACGATACGTTGCCTGGCCTCACGGAAAACCTGCAGGTAGCAGACCTCGATATCGTTGCGATGGCGCCGGTTGTCGCGCTCCACCAGCACGGCGCTGGCCGGGCCTGCGGCGGTGCAGGTCGGCTCTACCCGGCTGGTGGTATCCAGCACTGGTGCGAGCATGCGGCAGGAGGATGCGTGCACCTGGGCCACCACCGGGCCGACGACCTCCACGGCGTAGTCCTGCTTGGCCTGCGGACCGAAATCGCCGAGGTGGTCGGCGCTGTAGTTGATGCCGCCGATGAACGCGCGTTGCCCGTCGATCACCAGGATCTTGCGGTGCAGGCGGCGGAACAGGTTGGTGCGCATGCCGGCCAGCCGTGGTTGCGGATCGAACGAATGGAAACGCACCCCGGCCTCGGTCATCGAGGCGATGAAGTCGTCGGGCAGGTCCGCGGTGCCGTAGCCGTCCACCGCCACCTCGACCCGCACCCCGCGCCGCGCGGCGTCGATCAGGGCCTGGCGCAAGGGTTGGCCGACCTTGTCGTCGTAGATGATGAAGGTTTCCAGGAGGATTTCCTTGCGCGCCTGGGCCACGGCCTCGAACACGCGCGGGTAGTACTGCTCGCCATTGATCAGCAGTTCGACACGGTTGCCGTCGCTCCAGGACTGCTTCATAGCGTCACCTGCGCCACCAGCGGGGCATGGTCGGAGAGGTGCGACCACGGGTACCTGGCCAACACTTGCGCCTCGCAGGCCTGAGCATTGCGCAGATAGATGCGATCCAGGCGCAGCAGGGGCAGGCGGGCGGGAAAGCTGCGCGCTGGCTTGCCAAAGGCTTCGCGCAGATGGCCCGACAGCCGCGCATCCGCTTTCAGGCGCCAGTCGTTGAAGTCGCCAGCGACGATGACCGGTTCGTCCGCCGGCAGGCTGTCGAGCAACGCCAGCAGCAGGTCGACCTGGCGCTGGCGATGGTCTTCGCGCAGCCCCAGGTGCACGCAGATCGCGTGGATCTGCTCATGGCCGGGTACTTCGAGCTGGCAGTGCAGCAGACCGCGCTCCTCGTTGCCGTGGATCGAGACGTCCAGGTTGTCGTAGGCGCGGATCGAAAACTTCGACAGCAGGGCGTTGCCATGATCGCCATGGGGATAGACCGCGTTGCGCCCGTAGGCGAACTGCGGCCACATGCTGTCGGCGAGAAATTCGTACTGTGGGGTCTGCGGCCAGGTGGGGTGGCGCTCGGCATGCTGTTGATGGCTGCCGTGGACCTCCTGCAGAAACACCAGGTCGGCGCCTGTCGAGCGGACCGCCTCGCGCAGCTCCGGCAGGATGAAGCGGCGGTTGAACAGGGTAAAGCCCTTGTGCACGTTGAGGGTCAGCACCGTCAGGCGGTGCACGGCGCTGACCTTGTCGATGATGCAGCGGGGGGCGGGCAGGGTCCCGTTCATAGCGCCCCCTGGCACAGTCCCCTGGGGTAGAAGCCCTTGCGCCATGGGCCATAGCGCCAACCGGAAATACCAATGCGGATCTCGCTCACGAGGGCTTCCTACGTTCGTGTACTTATCAGTAGCGACCGGTAGCGGAGCGAGAGGGTTCAGCAGGATTGACGAGTGGCGCTGGCTGGGAAACCGGTTCACCTCTGGCATGATGACCATGCTGCACCAAGGTGCCGTCATCCGTCGGATTGTTCCTCGGGTGGCACCTGGCCTTCCGGCCAGTCGGGTACCTCATGTTCCGGAGCGGGCGTTGGGACCTTTTCGCCGGGATCGTGCGGTACTTCATCGACATAGGGGTCTGGATGGTTGGGGTCGATCATTGCTGTTACCTCGTTAAAGCATTCGCGGCCTCACATACCGGCAGGACCGGAACCGTTCGATACGATCCAGGGCGAACGCTGTCGCCCTGGTTGGACCCCTTCGGAATCAGCGTTCCTTGTCCATGCCCTGGTCTTGGTCGCGTTGTTGACCACCGACTTTTCCAGTGTCGGTAAGGTTCTCCCTGTCATCAGGCTGTTCCACCGATTGCCCGCCTTGTCGCCCGGTATCCTGGGACTGCGCCCAATCCTTGTCGGTCTTGTCCTCAGGCCGTTGACCGCCTTGCTGGCCGCCTTTCTGCCGGTCGGTCATGTCGCCTGCTGAGCCGTGGCCGCCTTGTTGGCCGGCGTTGCCCATGTTGTTGTCGGCGCTACGGTCGCCGCCCTTGTCCTGATTGTTAGCCATGATGGCTTACCTCTGGTCGAACACAGGAAGGTCTGTGTTCAGTTATGACTGGGCTGTCAGTCATCGCAGTAAAAATATTCTCGGTTTTTCGGACCAGTTGCCTGAAGGACCGCGAGGCAAATATTTAGCGGGTGAACAACAGCAGTGCAGGGAGGCGCCCTGCACTGTGAGAACACCTGCCGAAGGGGGCGAGAAAAACCGGAACTTTGCCCGCCTTGTGGGTCTCCACCGCATGCCGGCGTGCAAATCGAGGTGAGTCCATGAACAGCGACAACGATACCGACGACAATCGACCACAATCCCCGGTGCAACCGGAGGATGACGAGCCGCAGGTGCAATCAGACGACCCGGACATAGGCCAGCCTGGCGAAGCCGGGCAATCGGCCTGAAGGAGATCCAGCCATGAAATTCGACCGGTTTGCCCAATGGCTGGCCAACCACAGTGGACGCCCGGTGACTTTCGCCATCGCATTGATGCTGATCATCGCCTGGGGCGTGAGCGGGCCGTTGTTCCACTTCAACGATACCTGGCAACTGGTGATCAACACCTCGACCACGATCATCACCTTCCTGATGGTGTTCCTTATCCAGAACACCCAGAACCGCGACAACGATGAGTTGCACATCAAGATCGACGAGCTGCTGCGCACCACCAAGCGGGCGCACAAGGCACTGCTCGACCTCGAGGACATGGGGCCGGCCGAACTGCATGCGCTGCGCAAGCATTACCAGCGAATGGGCGAGCACGACACGACGGTGCCGGGCAGTGACTCTGCGCAAAAGAACACGCCTGACTGACCCTGGAGGACGACATGGCCAGACACATCATCCACTACACCGGCCCGATCAACTCCGCGACCTGCGGCAACCTGATCAGTACCTGCTCCAAGGCTTTGCAGCAGGGCGCCGAGGTATTGCAGCTGAATATCGCCACCATGGGCGGCGAGTGCAGCTACGGTTTCACCCTGTACAACTTCCTGCGCGCCTTGCCGGTGCCGGTGCATACCCACAACCTGGGCACGGTCGAATCGATGGGCAATATCCTGTTCCTTGCCGGTGTTCACCGTACGGCCTGTGCCTGCAGCAAGTTCCTGTTTCATCCCTTCCACTGGACCTTGCACGGTTCGGTAGACCATGCGCGCATGGCCGAATACGCCATGAGCCTGGACTACGACCTGCGCCTGTATGCGCAGATTGTTGCCGAGCGGACCGAAGGTGCCAGCGAAGTGCTCGACGTGCCGCGTTATTTGATGGCCTATCCGCGCATCCTGGAGCCGCAGGAGGCGCTGGCCAGCGGGATGATCCATGCCATCGACGAGTTGCCGATCGCTGCGGATGCGGTGCAATGGAGCGTGCATGCGTGAGCCCGGACGGCCTGCGCGGCGGGACCAGGCAAACCAATCCGGGCAACTTTGTAATGGGCTGGCCCTCCCTTCAGTCTGCCTGACAATTTATTGAATTTTCATGGAACACCACGATCAGTCAAAGAGTCATCCATGGAGAAGAGGAGGGCCTGCGGCAATGCCAAGTCCCCAGCTGTACACCATTGAATATCGGCTGCACGGAGAGCCGCGGCGGTTCATCATCCGCCAGGAACACATGGACAACGCCGAAGCCTGGCACTGGGCCAGTTGCGATGCGGGATTGGGGATCATCCCGAAGTTCGGACGGGAAAAGATCAAAAAGGTCAGCCGGCCGATGGCCGAGCGGCATGGCATTACCGATGTGCACTGGCGGGTGTGAACCCGCGCAGGGAACAACGCCCGACAGCGAGTCACATATCCTGTGGGAGCGGGTTTACCCGCGAATAAAGCAACGCGGTATATGGCACCGGCTGCGCCGGTGTTCGCGGGTGAACCCGCTCCCACAGGGCCCCGCGACAGCTGACAGCCCGATCTGCGCTTAATTGCCCGAATATTTGACCGCCGCCGCCGTGCGGGTCGGCACATTGAGGGTCTTGAGCAGCGAAGACACATGAATACGCACCGTGAACGGCGAGATATCCAGCGCACGTGCGATCTCCTTGTTGGTCTTGCCTTGGGCGATCAGGCGCAACACGTCCTGCTGGCGGTGGGTGAGCTGTTCCAGCTCGCTGGAAGCCCCCAGTTGCGGCAGCAGGCCGCTGGGCAGGTAGTTGACCACCACCTCGCCGGCGCGGATGGCGAGGATGGCCGTGCCGATCTCCGCGGGGCTGACGCTCTTGCCGATGAAACCATCGACGCCGGCGGCCATGACTTCGCAGATCACCTCCGGGTCGTCGACCATCGACACCACGATCAGCGTGGTACGCGGCAGTTGCCGGCGCAGCTCGGCGAGGCGACCGATGCAGGTCAGGCCGGGAAAGCGCAGATCGAGGATCAGGGTATCGGGCGTTGTGCCCAGGGTCGCCAGGCGCAGCACGTCGGCCAGGCTGCCGGCTTCCTCCAGCCGGGCTTCGGGCAGGATGCGCCGCACGGTGTTGACCATGGCTTCCCTGAACAGCGGATGGTCATCTGCCACGATGATGCGACAACTCACGTCGAGGAACTCCCTGTCGTCCGACACATGCTAATTTAGCAGTCAACTGCGGCATTTTCCCATGATGCTTGCCGCAAATGCCGACTGGCGCACAAGGACGTTACCCCATGAAGTTCGAAAAGAACAACGAACTGGACCAGGCCAACCTGCGCATCATCGTCGCCTCCTGCGCGATCAGCTACGTGGCGCTGCTGGGCTTCCTGCCGGGTCGCTCGCCGGCCACCTATCTGCCGGTGATACTCTACTACGCCGCTTTCGTGGTGGTTTCGATCGGCATGCGCCAGGCTATCAAGCGCTGGCCGGGGCATTATCCGGCGCGGCGGATCTTCGGCATGCTCGGTGACTACACCGGCACCAGCTTCGGCCTGGTGGTCGGCGGCGAAACCGCGCTGCCGCTGTATGCGGTGATGGTGTGGATCAACCTGGGCAACGGCATGCGCTTCGGTTCGCGCTACCTGGCCATTGCCACTGTGCTGGCCCTGGGGGCGTTGTTGGTGGTTTGGCGGCTGACCCCCTACTGGCAGGAGCAGCCGTTTCTACTGCCGATGCTGCTGACCACCAGCACCCTGATCCCGTTCTATGCCCACCTGTTGCTGGAGCGCACGCGCAAGGCCACGGCCCTGGCCGAGGCCGCGACCCGCGAGAAATCCCGCTTCCTGGCCCAGGCCAGCCACGACCTGCGCCAGCCGATCCACTCGATCGGCCTGTTCACCGCCTGCCTGCGCGAGGCACGCCTGGGCGAGGAGGAGCGGCGCCTGGTGGACAGCATCGACCGCTCGCTGCTCAACGTCTCGCAGCTGTTCCGCTCGATTCTCGACCTGTACACCCTGGACAACGGCCGGGTGCAGCCGAAATGGGAGACCTTTGCCGTGGACGGCTTCCTGCGCGAGCTGCTGCGCCAGAACAGCGAGGCGGCGCGCTGGGCCGGGGTCGAGATGCGCCTGGTGCCGAGCCGTCACTGGATCCGCGCCGATCCGGGCATGCTGGCGACCATGGTGCAGAACGTGTTGTCCAACAGCTTCAAGTACGCCACCGGACGCCGGTTGCTGATCGGCGTGCGGCCTTGCGGGCAGGGCCTGGCCATCGTTGTCTGCGACCAGGGTCGGGGGATTGCCGAGGAGCACCAGGACCGGGTGTTCGAGGAGTTCTACCGGGTGCGCGAGGCACGCGACAAGGATGTCGAGGGGGTTGGCCTGGGTCTGGCCATCGTCAAGCGCCTGGGGCGGTTGATGGGCCTGCAGGTCAGCCTGCGCTCGCGCCTGGGGCATGGCACCTGCGTGACCCTGCAGGGGTTGGCCAGGGCCCCTGCGCAAGTGCCGCGGGCCACGCTTGAGCAGGCCGTGCAGGCGGGCCTGCTCACCGGGCTGCGGGTGTGCCTGGTGGAGGACGACCACAACGTGCTGCAGGCCACCAGTGCCTTGTTGCAACGCTGGGGGTGCGAGGTGCAGGCCGAGAGTTCGCCCCATGGCCTGGTCAGCGACTGTGATGTGATCGTCGCCGACTATGACCTGGGACCGCAGGCTACCGGCATTGACTGCATCGACCAGTTGCGCGCGCAGCGCGGTGCCGATGTGCCGGCGCTGATCATGACCGGTCACGACATCGACAGGCTGCAGGGCGCCTTGCACGCGCGGGGTATCGCGGTGCTGGCCAAGCCGGTGCGACCTGCCGAGTTGCGCGCGGCGTTGCGCGCCCTGCGCGAGACGGCAGCGGCGCCGGCGGTTCAGGCCGGCGCTTGAGGGTGTCACTGGAAGACGGGGGCCTGGCCTTCCTTCCAGCAAGTTGGTGACGGGGTGTAGATGCCCATGCCGGCCACGGCGACCAGACCGCCGCTGGGCACCTGGCAGTCAAACTGGCCCTTGGAGGTGCTGGCGGTGAAGTAGGTGGTATTGGAGTCGCTGCGCAGGTTGCTGACCTTGCTTACCGGCACGCCGAGGGTGACCTCGGTACGCTGCTTGAGGGTGTCGGCGCTGGGGCTGGCGGTCTGGCAACCGGCCAGGGTGGCGAGGCCGGCAAGCAGGACCAGGGACTTGAAGGGGAAGGACATGGGGATCATCGCGTTGCTTCCTTGGCATTGTTCTCGGTACGGCGCACCCACCGCCAGGAAGGGGGGCTGGCTATGGGGCGATGGGCCGACTATAGCGCCGAGGGAGCATTGCGCGATGTAGGGCGGATGTGCGAGGTGGCATAGTGATGGCAATTTCAAGGTGTTGAGACTTGGCGTCCGGCTTGGAATTGCCGGGGCTGCTTTGCAGCCCTTTCGCGGCACGAGGCCGCTCCTACAAGGGGGCGCGAATCTCCTGTAGGAGCGGCCTTGTGCCGCGAAAGGGTCGCAAAGCGACCCCAGTAATCGCAAGACCTTGAAAGGGATGGCCGCCTATCGCCAAGCCCCTCGCAACCCAACCACGCTCACCGCTTCACCACCAACGTCAAGATGTCATAACTGGCCACCAGCTCACCCAGCTGGTTGGTCACCTCCACATCCCACGCCACCACCCCTTGCGCCTGCCCCTGCGGACTGGTCTTGCCCTGGTCGATCTTGCGCTTGCAGGTCAAGCGCGCCTGGATGGTATCGCCGATCCCCACCGGGGTAATGAAGCGCAGGGTGTCCAGGCCATAGTTGGCCAGCACTGGCCCTTCGCCCGGAGAAACAAACAACCCGGCCGCCGCCGACAGCACGAAGTAACCGTGGGCGATGCGCTTGCCGAACTGCGACTGCTTCGCCGCGATCTCGTCGAAGTGCATGTAGAAGTGATCGCCCGACAGGCAGCCGAAGTTGACCAGGTCGGCCTCGGTCACGGTGCGGCGGTGGGTCAGCAGCGATTCGCCGATGCGCAGGTCGTCAAAATGACGGCGGAACGGGTGCACCTCGGTCTCGATCACCTCGGCGCCGCGCACGTATTCGCCGGTCACCGCCATCAGCATGCTCGGCGAGCCTTGCACGGCGGCACGTTGCAGGTAGTGCTTGACCGCGCGCAGGCCGCCCAGCTCCTCGCCACCGCCCGCACGGCCGGGGCCGCCATGCTTGAGCTGCGGCAATGGCGAGCCATGGCCGGTGGATTCCTTGGCCGCCTCGCTGTCGAGCACCAGCAGCCGCCCGTGCCAGGCCGCCGCCACCGGAATGGCCTTGGCCGCCACGGCGCGGTCGGCGGTGACCAGCGATGCCACCAGGCTGCCCTTGCCGCGGGCGGCCAGGGTCAGGGCTTCGTCGAGGTCGTCGTAGGCCATCAGCGTGCTCACCGGGCCGAACGCCTCGATATCATGGGCGCCGCCCTCGGCATGCGGGTCGCGGGCCAGCAGCAGGGTCGGGGCGAAGAACGCGCCTTCGGCCACGCCTTCACCCACCGGGGTGAAACCGTCACTGGCCCCCAGCAACTGCTCGCAGCTGTCCAGCAATTGGCACACGCGCTCGCCGACATCGCGCTGCTGGTCGTGGGAGGCCAGCGCGCCCATGCGCACGCCTTCGACCGCAGGATCGCCCACCATCACCTTGCGCAGCCGCTCGCGCAGGCGGGTGGCCACCGCGTCGATGTGTTTGGCCGGGACGATGGCGCGGCGGATCGCCGTGCATTTCTGCCCGGCCTTGGTGGTCATTTCCCGCGCTACTTCCTTGATGTACAGCTCGAACTCCTCGCTGTCGGGGCCCGCGTCCGGGCCGAGGATGGCGCAGTTCAGCGAGTCGGCCTCGGCGGTGAAGGGCACCGAGTTGCGGATCAGGTTCGGGGTGACGCGCAGCTTGGCCGCTGTGTCGGCGGAGCCGGTGAAGGTCACCACGTCCTGGCCTTGGAGGCGGTCGAGCAGATCGCCCGTGCTGCCGATCACCAGTTGCAGGCTGCCGGCCGGCAACAGGCCCGATTCGTTCATCAGGCGCACCACGGCTTCGGTGAGGTAGCTGGTTGAGGTGGCGGGTTTGACGATGCACGGCATGCCGGCGAGGAATGTCGGGGCGAACTTCTCCAGCATGCCCCAGATCGGGAAGTTGAAAGCGTTGATATGCACGGCCACGCCTGCGCGCGGCACCAGGATATGACTGCCGGCGAAATGGCCTTGCTTGCCCAGCGCGATTGCCGGGCCTTCATGCACCAGGTTGCCCGACGGCAGTTCGCGCCGGCCCATGCTGGAATAGGCGAACAGCGTGGCGTTGCCGCCCTCGATGTCGATCCAGCTGTCGGCGCGGGTGGCGCCGCTGTGGTGGGACAGGGCGTAGAGCTGCTCCTTGCGCTCGGCCAGGTACAGCGCCAGGGCCTTGAGCCGGGCGGCGCGCTGCTGGAAATCCATGGCCAGCAGCTGCTTGAGGCCCTGGGCCCGAGCGAAATCCACGGCCTCGGCGAAGTCCGGGCGTTCTTCGTGGCTGTAGGCCAGGATATGGCCATCCAGGGCGCTGCGCAGGGCCTGGGCGCCGTGCTGGCCGATCCAGCGGCCGGCGATGAAGCTTTGCAGGGTAGGGGCGGCGGACATGCTGTTCTCCTTTGAAGGGGCGCGGTTACCACAGCGCCAGGGTGTAGCCGATGATCAGGCGGTTCTCGTCCACGGCATTGGTCAGGCCGTTGCCGGAACGGAAAGTGACGTTGCGCCAGCGCAGGCTGACGTCCTTGAACGGGCCGCTCTGGATGACGTAAGTGATGTCGGTGTCGCGTTCGCGCTCGCGGCCATTGCTGAGCGTGGCGGTTTCGGCGTGGCGACCGTCGGTGTAGCGGGTCATGAAACTCAGCCCGGGGATGCCCAGGGCGACGAAGTCGTAGTCGTAGCGCAGCTGCCAGGAGTCGAGCCCGGCGCGGGTGAAGGTGTTGTAGGTGACCAGGTTGACGGTGTACGGATCGCCGCCGTTGAGGAACGGAAAGGCGCTGTCGCCGGACATCTGCTGCCAGGTGGCGGTGAACTTGTGGGCCTTCACGCCCAGGGTGAACATGGCGTTGAAGTTGCGGTTGTCGATGCGCCCGGCGCGCTCGGCACCGTCGCCGCGGCTGTCGAAGTAACGCAGGTCGCTGCGCAGGCTGACACCTTCGGCCAGGGGCTGGGTGTGCAGCAAACCGACGTATTGCTGGCGGTAGATGTCTTCGAGCTTGGCGTAGTAGTAGCTGACGCTGGCCTGCGGGGTGATGGCGTAGCTGCCGCCGCCGAAGTCGAAGTGGTCGCTGCTGGCGGCGCCGTAGCCGATGTCGTCGCGCCCGGAGGAGTCGCGCAGGTTGGCCTTGGTCAGGCGGCCTCCGTTGAAGGTCAGGCCGTCCAGCTCCTGGCTGGTCAGCAGGCCACCCTGGAAGGTCGAGGCCAGCAGGCGGGTGTCGTTGTACACCACCACCGGCAGGATCGGCTGCAAGGTGCCAAGGCGCAGGGTACTCTTGGACACCCGCAGCTTGCCGGTCAGGCCCAGTTCGCTGTAATCGTCCACCGGTTCCAGGCTGCGTGGCCCGTAGGGCAGCAGGCCGGTGTTGCGCCGGTCGCGGCTGGAGTCGAGCTTGATGCCCAATTGGCCCATGGCGTCCACCCCGACGCCGACCGGCCCCTCGGTGAAACCCGATTCGAAGCGGGCGGTGAAGCCCTGGCCCCATTCCTCGGCCTTGCTCTGCGGGGCGTTGCCCTGGCGGAAGTCGCGGTTGATGTAGTGGTTGCGCAGTTCGAGGCGTGCGTGGCTGTCAGCGACGAAGTCCGCCATGGCCGGCAAGGGCAGGGCGAGGGTGGCCAGCCAGGCGGCTGACTTGAGGTGCGTGCGGTTCATTGTTGTTGTACCCGACATTTTTATTGTTCTTGAGGTCAGTGCTTGCTGGCGCCGGCGGCGCCGATACCGGTCATCGAGCGAATGAACTGGGCCAGGTAGCGCCCACGTTCTTCGCGCGCCCGCTCTGAGCTGTCGGTGACCGAGAAGGCCCAGGCGGCGAGGAAGGCCAGCGACATGGAGAACAGCGCCGGGTTGCTATAGGGGAACAGCGCCCGCTCGTTGTGCAGCACGTTGACCCACACCGCCGGCCCCAGCACCACCAGGACGATGGCCGAGACCAGCCCGGCCAGGCTGCCGCCCACCGCGCCGCGAGTGGTCAGGCCTTTCCAGAACATCGAGAGCAGCAGCACCGGGAAGTTGACCGAGGCGGCCACCGCCAGCACCAGGCCGGAAAGGAAGGCGATGTTCTGCGACTCGAACAGCAGCCCCAGCAGCACCGCGAACAGGCCGATCCCCAGGGTGGCCAGGCGCGAGACGCGCATCTCTTCCTGCTCGCTGGCCTGGCCCTTGCGCACCACGCAGGCGTACAGGTCGTGGGACACCGCCGAGGCACCGGACAGCGCCAGGCCCGCGACCACGGCGAGGATGGTGGCGAAGGCCACCGCCGAGATGAAACCGAGGAACAGGTTGCCGCCCACGGCCTGGGCCAGGTGCACCGCGACCATGTTGCCGCCGCCGATGATCGCCCCGCTGGCGTCGCGGTAGGACGGCTCGGTGCCGACCATGACGATGGCGCCGAAGCCGATGACGATCAGCAGCAGGTAGAAATAGCCGATGAATCCGGTGGCGTAGAACACGCTCTTGCGCGCTTCCTTGGCATCGCTGACGGTGAAGAAGCGCATGAGGATATGCGGCAGGCCGGCCGTGCCGAACATCATGCCCAGGCCCAGGGAGATGGCGTCCACCGGGTTTGACAACAGCGCTCCCGGCGCCATGATCGCCTGGCCCTTGGCGTGCACGGCCACGGCGCTGGCGAACATCGCCTCGGTGCTGAAGCCGAAGTGCCTGAGCACCATGAAGGCCATGAAGGTGGTGCCCGACAGCAGCATCACCGCCTTGATGATCTGCACCCAGGTGGTGGCGAGCATGCCGCCGAAGGTGACGTACAGCACCATCAGCACGCCCACCAGCATCACCGCGTACAGGTAGCTGATGCCGAACAGCAGCTCGATCAGCTTGCCGGCGCCGACCATCTGCGCCACCAGGTACATCAGCGCCACGGCCAGGGTGCCGAAGGCCGAGGTCAGGCGCACCGGGGCCTGGGCCAGGCGGTAGGAGACCACGTCGGCGAAGGTGTACTTGCCCAGGTTGCGCAGGCGCTCGGCGATCAGGAACAGGATGATAGGCCAGCCGGCCAGCACGCCCAGGGCGTAGAGCAGGCCGTCGTAGCCGTTCATGAACATCATCGCCGAGATGCCGAGGAAGGAGGCGGCGCTGATCATGTCGCCGGCGATCGCCAGGCCGTTCTGCATGCCGGTCAGGCCGCCGCCGGCGGTGTAGAAGTCGCTGGCCGAGCGGGTGCGCAGGGCGGCCCAGCGGGTCACCAGCAGGGTGAAGCCGACGAACACCAGGAACATCGAGATGGCGGTCCAGTTCATCGCGCGCACTCCTGCTTGACCACCTCGTTGAGCGGGTCGATGACGCGGTTGGCGCGGTGCATGTAGATGCCGGTGAGGGCGAAGGACAGCAGCACCATCAGCACGCCCACCAGCATGCCGACACTGGTCACGCCGCCGCTGAGCGATTGCCCGAGCACGCCGGGGGCGAAGGCCACCAGCAGGACGAAACCGTAGTAGGCGACGAGCATGGCCAGGGTCAGCGAGCCGTTGAGGCGGCGCTTGCGCTGGATCAGTTGCACGAAGGCGGGGTGCTTGCTGATGGATTCGAGGTGTTCGGGTGTCATGGGGAGCGTTCTCTCTGGCTGTTGTAATTGTTTTTTCAGGTCACGCGGGTGTTGCCGGTATCTGTGTTGGCTTCTTCGCGGGTAAACCCGCTCCCACAGGGACGGCGTTGGTCTTGAGGGCGCCGATGTACCTGTGGGAGCGGGTTTACCCGCGAAGCAGGCGACGCGGTGCTAGAGCTGATCGAAATCGAGCACCACCTTGTCGCTCAATGGGTAGGTCTGGCACGACAGCACATACCCGGCCGCCACTTCGTAGTCCTCCAGGGCATGGTTGCTGTCCATCTCCACCTCGCCCTCGATCACCTTGCACTTGCAGGTCGAGCACACCCCGGCCTTGCACGACCAGGGCAACTCGGCGCCGATGGCGTTGCCGGCCTCGAGCACGCTGCGGGTGTTGCGCGGCAGGTCGAAGGCCAGGGCGCGGCCGTCGCTGATCACGGTGACGTGGCTGACCGCCGAATCCACCTGGCGCGCCGCCTCGCGGGCTTCGCGACGGGCCTCTGCACCGGCGGCGGCGAACAGCTCGAAGTGGATGCGCTCCCTGGCCAGGCCATTGGCCTGCAGGCTGTCGCGCACGGTCTCGGTCATCGCCTGCGGGCCGCAGATGAATGCCGCATCGAGTGACTTCACGTCGAGCCAGCGGGCGAACAGCTGGCCGCACTTGTCGGCGTCGATGCGGCCGTTGTACAGGTCGACATCCTGCTGCTCGCGGCTGAACACGAAGATCAGGTTGAGGCGGTCGAGGTACTGGTTCTTCAGGTCTTCCAGGCGATCGCGGAACAGCGCGCTGTTGCTGGCGCGGTTGCCGTACAGCAGGGTGAAGCGGCTGTGGGGTTCGCAGGCCAGGGTGGTGGCGACCAGCGACAGGATCGGGGTGATGCCGCTGCCGGCGGCCACGCCCAGGTAGTGACCTCGGCGCGTCGGGTCCAGCGGCACGAAGAAGCTGCCCGACGGCGGCATTACCTCGAGCTGCTGGCCGGCCTTGAGCACTTCGTTGGCGAAGGCCGAGAAACGACCGCCCGGCACGCGTTTGACCGCCACGCGCAATTCGCCGTCCTGCACCGCGCTGCAGATCGAATAGGAGCGGCGCACTTCTTCGTCATCCAATCGGGTGCGCATGACCAAGTACTGGCCCTGGGTGAAACGAAACTCATCGTGCAGGTGCGCGGGCACGTCGAAGGCGATGGACACCGCGTCGCGGGTCTCCTGGCGCACTTGCTTGACGGTCAGGCTGTGAAACTGGCTCATGGCGTTCTCCACGGCTCAAAGGCATTTGAAATAGTCGAACGGCTCCAGGCACGCACGGCAGCGGTACAGGGCCTTGCAGGCGGTGGAGCCGAACTGGCTGAGCAGTTCGGTATCGCTACTTGCGCATTGCGGGCAGCACACCGTGGGCGAGGCCCCCCGCAGGCTGGCACTGCCGACGGGCGGTGCGATGCCGTAGGCGCGCAGGCGCTCGCGGCCCTGGTCGCTGATCCAGTCGGTGCTCCAGGCCGGGGTAAGCCTGCGCTCCAGCGCAGGCTCGGCGAACCCGGCCTGTTCCAGCGCCTGGCGGATATCGCCCTCGATCACCTCGGTGGCCGGGCAGCCGGAGTAGGTCGGGGTGACCACCAGGTGCAAGTGGCCGGCGCGCCAGTCGAGGTCGCGCACGACACCTAAGTCGACCACGCTGACCACCGGTACCTCCGGGTCCATCACCTCGGCCAGCACCGCCCAGGCCTGAGCCAGGTCGCCGTCGCGCAGGGCGCGGGCGCCGCGGTCACCCGCGATCAGCTCACCAGGTCGCATCGGGGTAGGCTCGCGGCAGGCACTGCATCTCGGCCAGCAGCAGGCCCAGGTGCTCGGTGTGCAGGCCCTTGCGCCCGTCCAGGTAGAAGTGGCTGGCGGCTTTGGGCAGCGGCAGCTCGATCGAGGCGAAGATCGTTTCCACCGTGGCGTGCCAGCGCTGGGCGACCTGCGCCGGGTGGGCGGCGATGCCGGCCTGGGCCAGTTGCACTTCACTGTCGCTGGCGACCGTCAGCTCGACGGTGAAGCGCCACAGCACGGGGATGGCCTCGAGCATGCGCTGGCGGCTCTCTTCGGTGCCGCCGCCCAGGCGCTGCACCCATTCGCCTGAGCGGCGCAGGTGGTAGGTCACCTCCTTCAGGGCCTTGGCGGCGATACCGGCGATGCGCTCATCGTTCGAGGCACACAGACCGTCAAGTACAGCGTGGTGCCAGGCGTCGTAGAGGAACTGCTTGAGCATCGTCACGGCATAGTCGCCGTTGGGCTGTTCGACCAGCAGCAGGTTGCGGTAGGCGCGCTCGTCGCGGCGGAAGGCCAGGGCGTCGGCATCGCGGCCGTCGTCCTGCAGTTCGGCGGCATAGTCCAGCCAGTTCCGGGCCTGGCCGACCAGGTCGAGGCCGACGTTCATCAGCGCCAGTTCTTCCTCCAGCGCCGGAGCCTTGCCGCACCACTCGCACAGGCGCTGGCCCTGGACCAGGGCGCTGTCGCCGAGCAGCAGCAGGTATTGAATCAATGCTTGCTTGTGCATGGCGCGCCTCACATGTGTCCGACTTCGGCCGGCAGCTCGTAGAAGCTGGCGTGGCGATAGACCTTGTCATCCGCCGGGGCGAACAGCGGGTCCTTCTCGTCGGGGGAGGAGGCGGTGATCAGCGCCGAGGGCACCACCCACAGGCTCACCCCCTCGCTGCGGCGGGTGTACAGCTCGCGGGCATTCTCGATGGCCATGGCGGCGTCGGCGGCGTGCACGCTGCCGACGTGCTTGTGGTTCAGGCCGTGCTTGCTGCGCACGAAGACTTCGAACAGGGTCCAGACAGACATTGGGGGTATCTCCGCATCATTCGCCGCTTCAGGCGGCGTTCTTGTTCTGTTGCTTGCGGGCATAGGCCACGGCGGCCTCGCGCACCCAGGCACCGCTTTCGATGGCGTTGCGCCGGGTGGCCAGGCGTTCCTGGTTGCACGGGCCGTTGCCCTTGATCACTTCGTAGAACTCGTCCCACTGGATCTCGCCGAAGTCGTAGTGGCCACGGGCCTCGTTCCACTTGAGCGCGGGGTCCGGCGCAGTGCAGCCGAGCAGTTCGAGCTGGGGCACGGTCTGGTCGATGAAGCGCTGGCGCAGTTCGTCGTTGGTCTGGCGCTTGATCTTCCAGGCCATGGACTGGGCGCTGTTGGGGGAATGCTCGTCGCTGGGGCCGAACATCATCAGCGCCGGCCACCACAGGCGATCGATGGCGTCCTGGACCATGTCCTTCTGCGCCTGGGTGCCTTGGCGCATCATGGTCAGCAGCAGCTCGTAGCCCTGGCGCTGGTGGAAGCTCTCTTCCTTGCAGATGCGGATCATGGCGCGGGAGTAGGGGCCGTAGGAGGTGCGCTGCAGCACCACCTGGTTGACGATCGCCGCGCCGTCCACCAGCCAGCCCACCGCGCCCATGTCGGCCCAGCTCAGGGTCGGGTAGTTGAAGATGCTCGAGTACTTGGCCTTGCCGCTGTGCAGCCTGGCGATCTCTTCGTCGCGGTCGGCGCCGAGGGTTTCCATGGCGCTGTACAGGTACAGGCCGTGGCCGGCTTCGTCCTGGATCTTGGCCATCAGTTGCAGCTTGCGCTTGAGCGACGGGGCGCGGGTGACCCAGTTGCCTTCCGGGAGCATGCCGACGATTTCCGAGTGGGCATGCTGGGAGATCTGGCGGATGAGGGTCTGGCGGTAGGCCTCGGGCATCCAGTTCTTGGCTTCGATCTTGATCTCGGCGTCGATCTTCTCCTGGAAGGCGCGCTCTTCGGGCGACATCTCCTCCAGGGACTTGAGGCGCTTGACGCCGGTTTCTACGAGCTGTGCGTACATGTTCAGGCTCCCGGTTGTGGGCTGCTTGGGGCGTGGGTCATTTATAAGCGATACAAAACACAACATCAAACAGTATTTGATGTATCAAATAAGAATTGTGTATCGCATTGGGATTGTCGGGGCTGCTGCGCAGCCCTTTCGCGGCACAAGGCCGCTCCTACAAGGGGAATGCGATCTCCTCTGTAGGAGCGGCCTTGTGCCGCGAAAGGGGCGCAGAGCGCCCCCCAGCTTTCTAAAGGCCAAAAAAAGCCCCGGACCATGCCGGGGCTTCCTTCTCAGCGCTTGCCGTCAGCCAGCCAACCGCTTGTCATACACATGACAAGCCTTGCCCTCCGAACGTTTCAGCGTGCCGCAAGGCTGCAACTGGATCTGCGTACTGATACCGATATAGGTCTTGATCTGCCGCGCCAGCTCGCCCACCACCTGCTTGCGCTGGCCCTCGTCGAGGTACTGGCTGTCGCTGCGCAGTTCCACATGCACCTCGACGCTGTCGAGGTTGCCATTGCGATACAGATGGATCTCATAAAGATCTGAAAGCTGTTTTATCTTGAGCACCTGCTCCTCGATCTGCGTCGGGAACACATTGACCCCGCGGATGATCAGCATGTCGTCGCTACGCCCGGTGATCTTGCCGATGCGCCGCATCGGCCGCGCCGTGCCGGGCAGCAGGCGGGTCAGGTCACGGGTGCGGTAGCGCACCATCGGCAATGCCTCCTTGCTCAACGAGGTGAACACCAGCTCGCCAAGCTGGCCGTCCGGCAGCACGTCGCCGCTGACCGGGTCGATGATCTCGGGGTAGAAGTGGTCCTCCCAGATGGTCGGGCCGTCCTTGGTCTCGAGGCATTCCATGGCCACGCCCGGGCCCATGATTTCCGAGAGCCCGTAGATGTCCAGCGCATCGATGCCCAGGCGTTGCTCGATGGAGCGGCGCAGTTCGTCGGTCCAGGGTTCGGCGCCGAAGATGCCCAGGCGCAGCTTGAGGTCGTGCGGGTCGATGCCCTGGCGCTCGATCTCGTCGGCCAGGTTGAGCATGTACGACGGCGTGACCATGATGATGTCGGGCTGGAAGTCGCGGATCAGCTGCACCTGCTTCTCGGTCTGGCCGCCAGACATGGGGATCACCGTGCAGCCCAGGCGCTCGGCACCGTAGTGCGCGCCCAGGCCGCCGGTGAACAGGCCGTAGCCATAGGACACATGCACCTTGTCGCCACGACGCCCGCCAGCGGCGCGGATCGAGCGCGCCACCACGTTGGCCCAGGTGTCGATGTCGTTCTGGGTGTAGCCGACCACCGTCGGCTTGCCGGTGGTACCGCTGGAGGCGTGCAGACGCACCACCTGGTCCTGGGGCACGGCGAACATGCCGTAGGGGTAGTTGTCGCGCAGGTCGTTCTTGCCGGTGAAGGGGAATTTCGCCAGGTCGTCCAGCGACTTCAGGTCATCGGGGTGGGCGCCGCAGGCGTCGAAGCGCTGGCGATACAGCGGCACGTTGGCGTAGGCGTGGTTCAGGCTCCAGCGCAGGCGATCCAGCTGGTGCTGGCGCATCGCGTCGAGGCTGGCGGTTTCCATCGGGTCGAGCAGGGCGCGGTCGGCATCGTGGTAGAGGTTCATGGTTTCACTCGAGTTGTTCTTGTCGTGGGCCGAAGCCCTGAGTGTCATGGCAGGCAGCATACTGCCCGCGTCGCGTGGCGTCTCTGGCGGCTGATCAGAGGCGTTCGAGCACCAGGGCGATACCCTGGCCGACGCCGATGCACATGGTGCACAGGGCATAACGCCCGCCGGTCTGTTCCAGCTGGTGCAGGGCGGTGGTGACCAGCCGTGCGCCGCTCATGCCCAGCGGGTGGCCCAGGGCGATGGCGCCGCCGTTGGGGTTGACCCGGGGATCGTCGTCGGCCAGGCCCAGCTCGCGCAGCACGGCCAGGCCCTGGGCGGCGAAGGCTTCGTTGAGTTCGATCACGTCCATGTCGGCCAGGGACAGGCCGGTCAGTTCCAGTACCTTGCGGGTGGCTGGCACCGGGCCGATGCCCATGAGTCGCGGCTCGACGCCCGCCGCCGCGAGGCCAAGCACCCGGCCGCGAGCCTTGAGGCCATGTCGCCGGGCTGCCGCGGGGCTGGCCAGGAGCAGGGCGCAGGCGCCGTCGTTGACCCCCGAGGCATTGCCGGCGGTGACGCTGCCACCGTCGCGAAACGGCGTGCCCAGGCGCGCCAGCTGTTCCAGGGTGGTGTCGCCACGGGGATGTTCGTCCTGCTCGATGCGCTTGGCCGGGCCTTTGCGCTGGGGGATCTGCACCGCGACGATCTCCCGGGCCAGGCGGCCATTGGCCTGGGCGGCGGCGGCCTTGAGCTGGCTGCGCAGGGCGAAGGCGTCCTGGTCCTCGCGGGAGATGGCGAAGCGCTCGGCGACGTTCTCGGCGGTCTCGGGCATCGAGTCGATACCGTAGTGCGCCTGCATCAGCGGATTGACGAAACGCCAGCCGATAGTGGTGTCGAACAGCTGCGCGCTGCGGCCGAAGGCCTGTTCCGACTTGCCCATGACGAAGGGCGCCCGCGACATCGATTCGACGCCGCCGGCCAGCATCAGCCCGGCCTCGCCGCAGCGCAGGGCGCGGGCGGCGTTGCCGATGGCGTCCAGGCCCGAGCCGCACAGACGGTTGAGGGTGGTGCCGGGCACCTCGATCGGCAGCCCGGCCAGCAGGCCGGCCATGCGCGCGACGTTGCGGTTGTCTTCGCCGGCCTGGTTGGCGCAGCCAAGGATGACATCGTCCACGGCCGCCCAGTCCAAATCGGGATGGCGCGCCATCAGCGCCTTGATCGGCACTGCGGCGAGGTCATCGGGGCGCACGCTCGCCAGGGCGCCGCCATAGCGGCCGATGGGCGTGCGCACGGCATCGATGATCAGCGCGTGGGGCAGGGTGGCGTCAGTCATGGGAGGTCTCCGGCGACAGCACGGTGCCGCGCACTTTGTAGGATTTGCCGTGGAACAGGGCGATCAGCTCGCCCTGCTGGTTCTCGATGCGCACGTCGTAGTTGCCGGTACGGCCCTTGCGGCTCTGCTCGCTGGCGGTGGCCAGCAACTGATCGCCCAGGCGTGCTGGCGCCACATAGTCGATGCTGCAACCCAGGGCCACGGCCGCTTCATCGTAGCTGTTGCAGGCAAAAGCGAAGGCCGAGTCGGCCAGGGCGAACAGGTAGCCGCCGTGGCAGGTGCCGTGGCCCTGGAGCATGTCGGCGCGCACGCGCATGCCCAGCCGGGCGCTGCCGGGGCCGGCGTCGAGCAGTTCGATGCCCAGGCCCTGGCTGGCGGCGTCGCGGGCGAACATGGCCTGGGCGCAGGCGCGGGCCAGGGTGTGTGCGGATTGTTCAGCCATGCAGGCGGCCTCCTTCGGCGTGGGTGCGGCGCAGCAGCAGGGACGGGCGATAACGTTCCTCGCCGTAGCTGCGTTGCAGGTTGTCGAGCACGTTCAGGGTGTA
Organism: Pseudomonas sp. RtIB026; assembly: GCF_016861355.2. NCBI lineage: Bacteria > Pseudomonadati > Pseudomonadota > Gammaproteobacteria > Pseudomonadales > Pseudomonadaceae > Pseudomonas > Pseudomonas sp. RtIB026. The sequence continues at coordinate 3,494,016 of NZ_AP023348.2, forward strand.
GCCGACCCCCAGGTCGTCGGCCCAGGCCAGCGGGCCGCGCGGGTAGTTGACCCCGGCGCGCATGGCCAGGTCGATGTCGCCGGGCGTGCCGACGCCTTGCAGCACGGCGTCAGCGGCTTCGTTGGCGAGCATGGCGACGGTGCGCAGCACCACCAGGCCGGGCAGGTCGGCCACCGGGCAGGCGCTCAAGCCGGCCCAGGCGAGCAGGGCAACGGCCTGGTCCAGGGCCTCGGCACTGCACTCGGCGCCGTGACTGATGGCCAGGCGCGTGGCGCTGGTGTAGTCCAGGGCCAGGTCCAGCAGCACCAGGTTGCGCAAACCGTCCTCGCGGGCGCGCTGGCTGGCCAGGCGGCCATCGGACAGCGCCAGGGTGGCGTCTCTCACCCGCAGCAGGCCGCCGCCAGCGCGCTCGGTGACGTCGATACCCTTGGCGCGCAGGCGCTCGACCAAGGGCCGCAGGACACCGAGGTCACCTTCCACCGTGCAGCGCTCGACAGGCGCCTGGCTGGTGAGTGCCGCAGGCGCTGGCCGCTCGGCGCCTTCAGCGTAGCTATAGAAGCCCTGGCCAGTCTTGCGCCCGAGGCGCCCGGCGTCGACCAGCTCTTTTTGCACCAGCGATGGCTGGAAGCGGAAGTCGCCATAGAACGCCTCGAACACCGAGCAGGTCACCGCGTAGTTGACGTCATGGCCGATCAGGTCGGTCAGCTCGAAGGCGCCCATGCGAAAGCCTCCGGCGTCGCGCAGCAGGGCATCGAGGGTGGCGCAGTCGGCGGCGCCTTCTTGCAGCAGGCGCAGGCTTTCGGCGTAGAAGGGCCGAGCCACGCGGTTGACGATAAAGCCCGGTGTCGAACGGGTGTGCACCGGTTGCTTGCCCCAGTTGCGGGCGGTGTCGTACAGGGTGCTCGCCAATGTCGGCGCCGTGGCCAGTCCGGACACGACCTCCACCAGCGCCATCAGCGGTGCCGGGTTGAAGAAATGCATGCCGATCACCCGTTGCGGGTGCCGGAGCCCGGCGGCAAGGCTGGTGATCGACAGTGACGAGGTGTTGCTGGCCAGGATGCAGTCGTCGGCGCACCGGGCTTCAAGCTGGCGCAGCAGCTCTTGCTTGATCGGCAGGCTTTCGACGATGGCCTCGATCACCAGGCGGGCATCGGCCAGGTCGTCGAGGCTGTCGATCGGTTGCAGGCGAGCGCGGATGGTGCTGCGGGTGTCGGGGGTAAGCCTACCTTTCTCCACCAAGCGGCCGAGCTGTCGGTCGATACCCTCGATGGCCTGCGCGGCGGCGCCGGGGCGGTTGTCATACAGACGTACCGGGTGGCCGGCCTGCGCCGCCACCTGTGCGATGCCGGCCCCCATGGCGCCGGCGCCGATCACTGCCACCAGAGCGTCGTTGTCGAGTGCGGCCATGGTCAGCGCCCCTTGAACACAGCTGTGCGTTTGTTCATGAAGGCGCCGACGCCCTCGCGGTAGTCCTCGCTGCGCCCAGCCAGGCGTTGCAGGTCGCGCTCCAGTTCCAGCTGTTGGTCGAAGCGGTTGTCGAAGCTCTGGTTGAGGGCGCGCTTGATCAGGGCCAGGCCATAGGTAGGCTGGGTCGCCAGGTGGCGGGCGAGCTTGAGCGCTTCGTCGCGCAGCGCGGCATCGTCCACCACCCGGTGGATCAGCCCCCATTGCTCGGCCTGCTCGGCGCTCAGGCGCTCACCGAGCAGGGCCAGCGCCTTGGCCCGGGCCATGCCGACCAGGCGCGGCAGCAGCCAGGTGCCGCCGGAGTCCGGCACCAGGCCGATCTTGCAGAACGCCTGGATGAAGCTCGCCGAGCGCGCCGCCAGCACCAGGTCGCAGGCCAGCGGCAGGTTGGCGCCGGCGCCGGCGGCCACGCCATTGACCGCGCAGATCACCGGCAGCGGCAGGTCGCGCAGACCGCGCACCAGCGGGTTGTAGAACTGCTCGATGGACTGGCCCAGGTCAGGCAGCTCGGCGCCGGGGGCGACATTGCGGTCGGCCAGGTCCTGGCCTGCGCAGAAGCCACGGCCTTCGCCGGTCAGCAGCAGCACCCGGGCGGTTTCGCTCTGGCGCACCTGCTTCAGCGCCTCGCGCACTTCCAGGTGCATGGCGCTGTTGAAGCTGTTGAGCTGCTCGGGCCGGTTCAGCGAAAGCAGGGCGACGCCGTCGTCGCCGATGGAAAACAGGATGTGCTGGAAGGACATGACTGGCTCGCTCCGTCAGTCGGTGGAAGGCTTACAGCCCTTGGAATCGGGCCGGGCGTTTGGCCTGGAAGGCGCGGATACCCTCGTCGCGGTCGGCGGTGCCGGCCAGCAGGGTGAAGGCGTGGCGTTCGAAGCGCAGGCCACAGGCCAGGTCCATGTCCTGGGCCTTGAGCAGCGCCTCCTTGGCCAGGCGCACCGCCAGCGGTGCCTTGGCGGCGATGGCGGCGGCCACCTGCAGGGCGCGCTCGACGGTGAGTTCGGGCTGGGTGACTTCGCCGACCAGGCCTGCCTGCAGGGCGTGACGGGCGTCGATGGCTTCGCCGCCGAGGACCATCTGCATGGCCAGCGGCTTGCCCACGGCGCGCAGCAGGCGCTGGGTGCCGCCGGCGCCGGGGATGATGCCGAGGTTGATTTCCGGCTGGCCGAAACGGGCGTCGCTGCCGGCGATGACGATGTCGGCGCACATCACCAGTTCGCAGCCACCGCCGAGGGCGAAGCCATTGACGGCTGCGATCAGCGGTTTGCCAAAGCCGGCGATGCGCTGCCAGTGGGCCACGCGCGGGTCATTGAGGATGCCCACCAGGTCGCGCTGGGCCATTTCGTTGATATCGGCGCCGGCGGCGAAGGCCTTGCGGCTGCCGGTGATGACCACGGCGCGGATCTGCGGGTCCTGGTCGGCGGCGTCCAGTTCTGCGGCCAGCTCTTCCAGCAGCGCCGTGTTCAGGGCGTTGAGGGCTTGCGGGCGGTGCAGGGTGATCAGGCGGACGCCGTCCGCCGGGGCCTGCACGATGAGGTTGCTTGGCATGGGGGTACCTCAGGCTGCACGTTCGGCGCCGGCTGGGGCCGGCTTTTCTTGGAATTGTTCGTGGTGCTGGGGCAAGTATATGTTCAAAGTGATACGTAAAATCAACATTGAAATTGTAATTGCGTATCTATAGTTGAGGCGAGCGACGCTATCGCGGGGCAAGCCCGCTCCCACGCTGTCTCGCTGTTGTAGCCATTTGTGGGCGCTGGCTTGCCCAGCGATTAGGTCATCACCGTGCTGACGCTTTGTGAGGAAAGCGATACACCAGCAAGGCATTGACTAAGTGATTTGATCTGATACAGGATCACCGGGTCTTCTGAATCATATCGAGCACCCAGCCCATGCCCTGCTATCGCCTCGACGGCCTGACCCCAGTGGTTCATCCCAGCGCCTACGTACACCCCAGCGCCGTGCTGATCGGCGACGTGTTGATCGGCCCCAACTGCTACATCGGCCCCCTGGCTTCGCTGCGCGGCGATTTCGGGCGAATAATCCTGGAAGAGGGCGCGAACCTGCAGGACACCTGCGTGATGCACGGTTTCCCCGGCGCCGACACGGTGGTCGAGCGCAACGGCCATATCGGCCATGGCGCCGTGCTGCACGGCTGTCGGATAGGCGAGGACGCCCTGGTCGGCATGAACGCGGTGGTCATGGACGGCGCGCATATCGCCCCACGCTGCATCGTCGCCGCCACGGCCTTCGTCAAGGCGGGATTCACGTGTACGGAACAGTGCCTGGTGGTCGGCGCGCCGGCCGAGGTCAAGCGCCCGATCAGCGACCAGGAGCTGGCCTGGAAACAGCGCGGCACTGCCGAATACCACAGCCTGGCCCGGCGCTGCATGACCGCGCTGGTGGAGTGCCCACCGCTGACCGCGCCCGAAGCGGACCGCCCACGCATGTGCGACTCCGGCTTCCGGCCCAAGGCCGAGGGCGGCGCATGAGCCTTGCGCGGTCGCGGCAGGCAGGTATAGTCGAGGCTTTAGCCGCGCCTCGTTCCCCCATGAGCAGCCTTGCCCCCCTGAACCACCTGATTACCCGTTTCCAGGAGCAGACGCCGATCCGCGCAAGCTCCCTGATCATCACCCTGTATGGCGATGCCATTGAACCCCATGGCGGCACGGTCTGGCTGGGCAGCCTGATCAACCTGCTGGAGCCGATGGGCATCAACGAGCGGCTGATCCGTACCTCGATCTTCCGCCTGACCAAGGAAGGCTGGCTGACCGCCGAGAAAGTCGGCCGGCGCAGCTACTACAGCCTGACCGGCACCGGTCGGCGGCGTTTCGAGAAAGCCTTCAAGCGCGTCTACAGCGCCAGCCTGCCGGCCTGGAACGGCGCCTGGACCCTGGTGCTGCTGGCGCAGCTCGACGCCGGCAAGCGCAAGGCCGTGCGCGAAGAGCTGGAATGGCAGGGCTTCGGCGCCATGGGCACGAACCTGCTGGGCTGCCCGCGCACCGACCGCGCCGACCTCGCCGCGACCCTGCGCGAGCAGGACGCCGAGGACGACTGCATCGTCTTCGAAACCCACGCTCAGGAAGTGCTGGCCTCCAAGGCCTTGCGCGCCCAGGTGCGGGAAAGCTGGAACATCGAGGAGCTGGGCCAGCACTACAGCGAGTTCATCCGCCTGTTCCGCCCGCTGTGGCAGGCCATGAAGGACCTCGAGGCGCCGAGCCCGCAGGATTGTTTCCTGGCGCGCACGCTGCTGATCCATGAATACCGCCGCCTGCTGCTGCGTGATCCACAACTGCCGGACGAGCTGTTGCCGGGGGATTGGGAAGGGCGCGCGGCGCGGCAGCTGTGCCGCAACCTGTACCGGTTGGTGCAGGGCAGGGCGGAGGAATACCTGGCCAGCGCGCTGGAAACGGCGGATGGGCCGCTGCCGGATGCCAACGAGAGTTACTATCGGCGGTTTGGCGGGCTTGGTTGACTGGCATCTAACTGATGGGTTCAGCAGGGACCTGTAGGAGCGGCTTTAGCCGCGAACACCGGCAAAGCCGGTGCCATCCACCGCGTCGCTTGCTTCGCGGCTAAAGCCGCTCCCACAGGGTGCGCGCCAGCCGCGCAATCGACAGCACAGGGCCGACAGTCGGGTGCTTTTTCTTCAGATCACAAAAAAACCATGGGTCCCATCCCGCCCCAACTGGTCCACCAACCCGAACTCCCAATCCAGATACCCCTGCATCGCCTCCCGCGGATTGTCGGTGCCCTCGTAGGGGCGGCGATAGCGATCGATGCGCGGCGCACCCAGACGCTGTTCGCCTTGCTCAGTAGGCAGTCCCTCGGCAATCCAGGCGCTGTTGCCGCCCTCGAGCACGAACACCGACTTGCCGCTCAGCGCCGCCACCTCCGGCGCGGCATAGCGCGCCAGCTGGCTCGAGCCGCAGGTCAGGACGAAGTGCCGTGCTGCTGGCAATGAGGCCAGTACTTTCTTCAGCTGGCTGCGCAGCGCCCATACGGCACCGGGAATATGCTGCCTGACATGGTTGGCGCTGGTGGTGAAGTCCAGTAACTGGGTATCCGGCTCCGATAGCCAGTCGGCGAGGCGGGCGGGGCTGATGGTCTCGGCCTGGGGCGGCACCGGCACGGGCGCGACCCAGGCTCCGGTTTGCGTGAAGTCGTCCGATGACAACCCATCGAGCACCGCCACCTCCCAGCCCATCTGGGCCAGCCACGACGCGCTCATGTTGGCGCGCACGCCGTCGTCGTCTACCAGCACTAGGCGGGCGCCGCGTACACTGGCGACATGGTCGGTCTCCTGCACCAACTGGCCGCCGGGCGTGGAGCGGGCGCCGGGCAGGTGGCCCAGGGCAAACTCCTCTGGCGTGCGCACATCGAACAGGTAGGTGGTGCGCTGCGCTTCGGCCTGCCATCGGCGCAGGCCTGCCAGATCGATGCGCGCCACACCGGCACGGTCGGCCACCTGGCGGGCGCGTTGCGCGGCGCTGTCACGGGTGGCGGCGGTCACGGCGCGGAAACGGCGCGACTGGCCTTGCTCCAGGGTTTGCCCGGCGAGGGTCCAGCCGATGGTGCCGTTGCGCAGGGCCGCCACCGGGTTGGGAATACCGGCATTGACCAGCGACTGGGTGCCGATGATGCTGCGGGTGCGCCCGGCGCAGTTGACGATCACCCGGGTGGCCGGATCGGGGGCCAGCTCCGCCACGCGCAGCACCAGTTCGGCGCCGGGCACGCTGATGCCGCCGGGGATGCTCATGGTCTGGTATTCGTCGAAGCGACGGGCATCCAGCACCACCACATCGGCGTTGGCGTCGAGCAGCGCCTTGACCTCTTCGGCAGCCAGCGAGGGCGTATGGCGCTCGGCCTCCACCAGCTCGCCGAAGGCCTTGCTCGGTACATTGACATCGCGGAACAGTTCGCCGCCCGCTTGGCGCCAACCGGCCAGGCCGCCTTCGAGCAGCGCCACGTCGGTGTAGCCGAGAGCGAGCAGGCGCTGCGCGGCGGTCGACGCCAGGCCTTCGCCGTTGTCGTAGACGGTGAGGGGCGTGTCGCGCCGTGGCACTCGGGCGTAGATCTCAAGCTCCAGGCGTGACAGCGGCACATTGGCGGCGAACAACGGATGGGCCTGGGCGAACGGGTCTTCCTCGCGGACATCGAGCAAGGCCAGCTCCTGGCCGGCAAGGAGGGCGGTGCGGATGGCGTGGTAGCTGCGGTGGGTGGTCTGGCTCATGCGCGGTTCTCTTTCGACAGATCCCAGAGGTTGGGCAGGTGGTTGTTGGAATAGCCGGAAATGAAGGGCTTCTCTGTGCCCTCGGCGCTGTACACCGCACGCCGCACCGCGCCGATATTGGCGCCGTAGACATGGATGCTGATGGAGGTGCGGTCGGCATGGGCGTTGCGCACCTGGTGCAGGTCGCCGATGCGCGGCGACACCGCGATCACCTGGCCGGGCTCCAGTCGTTCGGCCGGCCCCTCCTGCTGCAGGCCATCCTGCGCCAGGGCATAGCCCTGGCTGATCTCGCTGCCGCGCAGCATGCCGATCAGCCCCCAGGTACGGTGGTCGTGCACCGGGGTTTCCTGCCCCGGCCCCCAGACGAAACTGACGATGGAGAAGCGCTGGCTGGAATCGGCGTGCAGCAGGTATTGCTGGTAGCGCTCCGGGTTGGGCCGGGTGTAGTCGTCCGGCAGCCAGTCGTCGACACTGACCAGCTCGCGCAGCAGCCGCGCGCCGTGGTCGAGCAGGCGCGGCTCGTCCGGCGCCTGGGCGAGGAGGTCGGCCAGCTCGCCGATGAAGCCGCGTAGCCGTCCGAGGTTGGGCGTTTGAGACATGGGTTCCCTCGATGTCTGTCAGGTGAGGCAGCGCCGGGCGCTACCGTGGCGAGGGAAAAGGTATTATTCTTGTTGCGTATTTTTCCAGATATTTATTATGCGAATTAAGAATGAAGATAGATGATATCGATGCATTCGTGGCCGTCATCCGCAGCCAGTCCATCAGCCAGGCGGCCGAATCGCTGCGCCTGACCCAGCCAGCCATCACCCGTCGGGTGCAGAACTTCGAGGAGGCCCTGGGCGTCAGCCTGCTGGACCGCAACACCAAACCGCTGAAACCCACGCCCATGGGCATGCGCGTCTACGAGCAGTGCCGGGCGGTACTGCGCGAGATGGACGCGCTGCGCGAGCTGGTGCTCAGCGACTCCTCACCCAGCGGCGCCCTGCGCCTGGGGGTGCCACAGACAATCGGTGACGTGGTACTGCTTGACGCCCTGAGCCAGCTCAAGGCGCTGTACCCCGACCTGCAGACCCAGGTCGCCACCGGTTGGGGCAGCCATCTGCTGGGCAAGATGGAAAACGGCGAGCTGGACGCCGTGGCGGCGCTGTTCCCGGCCGGCAAGGTGTTCCCCGAGGGCATCGTCGGCCGTTCGCTGGCGCGTATGGACCTGGTGGTGGTGGCCGCCCGTGGCGAGGTGGGCAAGCGCAGTTGCAAGCTCGCCGACTGCTACCAGCGCGGCTGGGTGCTCAACCCCGACGGCTGTGGCTTCCGTGCCGGCCTGCAGCGGGCGTTGAACGACGAAGGGCTGTCGCTGCGGATCAACCTGGAGACCTTCGGTACCGAGCTGCAGTTGGGCTTGATCGCCAATGGCCTGGGCTTCGGCCTGGTGCCGCGGCCGTTGCTGGACAACAGCCGTCATCGCGAGCGCCTGGAGATTGTGCAGGTGAGTGATTTCAAGCCGGTGATTGACCTGTGGCTGATTCATCCGCGTTTTCTTGGGAATTTGCAGGCGCCGGTGGCGTTGTTTGGCGAGACGGTGGCGCAGCGGGTGGTGAGTCAGGGGTGAGGTTTTGGGTTTTGATCGTGTTTAGGCGAAGAGGTGCCTGGCGATAGCCTTGCAGCGCCTATGAGATCGAGCGCCGCCCGCGCGGCGCATCGCGACGCAAGGCCGCTCCTACATCTATGGTTACCCCCATTTCTGCAATACTGTACTGAGATGTGCGTGAGTTTGGTTTGCGTCAATCTATACGGCGTCGTGTGGGAGGTTGGTCCCGCGCCTCGATGAAAATCGCGCCCGACGAGCCTAGATATTTGTTCGGCTTCTGAAGCCGAGTAGGAGCTCAGGTTGATCGCCAGGCCGGTATACCGTTCACGTCATCTGTGTGCAGCATCGCAAAACCAGGTGGGTTGTTACTCGTGTGTCTGCAGGGTCAAGCGTTCATGGCGCTTGACCCTGCATCAAATTCGCTGTGGTGTGCCGTGATGGCCCAGGCGATTCGGGCCAGTTTGTTGGCGATAGCGCACACCACCAGGTTGGGGTGGTGAACACGTAGCAAGCCACGTACCCAATCCGCCAGCTTGCCGGTTTTGCGCTCCAGCCCAATCAGATAGACCCTCGCGCACTGGATCAGCAGTCGTCGCTGATTGCCGTCGCCCCGCTTGCTGATTCGCCCCAGGCAAGGTTTGCCGCCTGTCGTGTGCTGCCTGGGAACCAGGCCTATGGAGGCTGAATAATTTCGCCCACAGCGGAACTGCTTACCATCACCCAATTCCGCAGCCAGGGCGGTAGCGGTGATCGGGCCAATACAAGGTATCGACATCAAACGGGAAGCAAGATCATCGCTAACGGCCTGGCTATGCACTTCCTTGTCTAGAGCCTTGATCCGATCATCGAGATAGCGGAAGTGGGCATGTAGGTCCAGCAACAGCTTCTTGATCAACGGTGAGAAGGTACTGTCGTCCAGCAGAATGGGGAGCTCCCGGACCGCCTTGAAGGTGGGTGCCAAACTGACCCCCACCTCGAGCAAATAAGCGTGGATGCGGTTCATGGTGGCAGTACGGTCTCTGATGAAGCTGTCGCGCAGTGAATTGAGCATCGCCAGCGCCTGCTGGGCCTCGGTTTTGGGAGGCACGAAGCGCATCTGATCGCGGGTTGCCGCCTCACCGATAGCGGCAGCATCGGCAAAGTCATTCTTGTTGCTTTTCACGTAGGGGCGAACGAACTGTGCGGGAATAAGTTTGGGCGTATGACCCTGTCTCGTCACCTCTCGCGCCATGAAATGAGAGCCACCACAGGCCTCCATCGCCACCGTACAGGGCGCAAGATTGGCAAGGTGGCGGATGAGTGACTCACGGTTGAACCTGCGGTGATAGAGCTCATGACCCCGATCATCCTGAGCGTGTACATGGAAGCTCAACTTTCCCAGGTCGATGGCGATGATGGCGACAGTGTTCATGGCGTTGCACTCCGATAGGCACCCTGTGAAAGCTTAGAGGGCTGACACAGGGTGGGGCGGGGGTAGCCATTTCATTATTTGTTGCAACGTGCCGAACCTGTCAGGCCATGGTTGCCCGCCTTGGTGCATGTCTTGAGACAGGTTAGGCGGCAGTAGTGCCCACAAGGCGGCCCAGGTAATGGCACAGGTTTGACTGGCCCGAAACAGATGTAGGAGCGGCCTTGTGCCGCGATGCGCCGCGCGGGCGGCGCTCGATTTGACAGGCGCTGCAACTACAACGCCGATCACCCTAAGGAACCTCGTCCGCCCCAAGCAACAACCCAACCTGCTGACGCTTGGGCAACCGCCCCACCACCAATTGGTGCGACCGCCGCAGCAGGTCGCTCAGCTCGTCGCGGCCCAAGGGGTAGGGCGGCAGCATGCTGATCCATTTCGCCCGCGCCAGGTAAGGCGCCGGACGAATGCCAGGGCGGTCGCAGTAGCCGAGGAACAGCTCGTCGGCCACCTTGAACGACAAGCCGGCGCCGCCCAGGTCCTGCACGGCGAACATCTTGTTGCCGGCCACCGAGAACACCCGGATGCCGCCCCATTTGTAGTCCTCCCGCGCCCCGGGCAGGGCCAGGCACAGCGCCGCCACCTGATCCTCGGACATCCTTTTCTCAGACATAACGCTCTCCACAGGCCTCGAACGAGACCGCCAGGTGATCGATCCACGCGCGTACCGCCGGCAGCAGGCCGCGGCGGTGCGGGTAGACCGCCTGCAGGTAGCCGCCGGGCAGCGACCAGTCTGGCAGCAGGCGCACCAGTTCGCCACGGGCCAGTTCCTCCTCGCAGAACATCGACGGCAGGGCGGTGAAGCCCAGCCCGGCGCGTACCGCGGCGTTGCGCACGACGAAATCGTCGATGGCCAGCCGCGGCTCCAGGGCAACGTCCTCCTGGCGCCCGTGCGGCCCATGCAAACGGAAGTGCACCAGGCGGTCGGCCTCGGCCGCGCCTAGCACTGGCAGGCTGGCCAGCTCGGCGGGTTCGCGGATATGGTCGGCGAAGCCAGGCGCTGCCACCAGCTGCATCTGCGCCTGGCGCAGGCGGCGGGTGACCAGCGCCGGGTCCTCGTCACCCAGGTCGCGTACCCGCAGGGCCACGTCAATGCCCTCGGAGATCAGGTCGACCCGGCGGTTGAGCAGCACCATGTCCAGCTGCACCAGGGGGTACTGGGCAAGAAAGCGGCTGACCACATCCGGCAGGAAGGCGTGGGCCAGGGCCACCGGGCAGGACACCCGCAGGCGGCCGCGGGGCTCGCTGGACATGCTGGCCACCACCTCGTCGGCCATTTCCGCCTCCAGCAGCATGGCCTGGCAATGGTTCAGGTAGCGTTCGCCCACGGCGGTGAGCTTGAGCAGGCGGGTGGTGCGCTGCAGCAGGCGGGTGCCCAGGCGCTCCTCCAGCTCGGCGATGCGCCGCGACAGGCGTGACTTGGGGATGCCCAGCTGGCGCCCGGCGGCGGCGAAACCACCGGCTTCGACCACCCGGGCGAAGTAGAAGAGGTCGTTGAGGTCTTGCATTTGGCTGTCTCATTGTTCCATCAGTGGAACAAACTAACGCGTTTTTACCGACTTATCAGCTATTCGATGTGCCTATAGGATTGCTCCCATCGTGATCGCCCACCGCCGCGGTCTTCATTCACAGGAGAGTCCCATGAAACTGTTGCATATCGATTCGAGCATCCTGGGCGACAATTCCGCCTCCCGCCAGCTGAGCCGCGAAGTGGTCGAGGCCTGGAAAGCTGCTGACCCGAGCCTCGAAGTGGTTTACCGTGACCTGGCCGCCGACGCCATCAGCCACTTCTCCGCCGCCACCCTGGTAGCCGCCGGCACCCCGGAAGAGATGCGCGACGCTGCCCAGGCCCACGAGGCCAAGTTGAGCGCCGAGACCCTGGAAGAATTCCTCGCCGCCGACGCCGTGGTGATCGGCGCGCCGATGTACAACTTCACCGTGCCGACCCAGCTCAAGGCCTGGATCGACCGCGTGGCGGTGGCCGGCAAGACCTTCCGCTACACCGAGGCCGGCCCTGAAGGCCTGTGCGGCGACAAGAAGGTGATCCTGGTGTCCACCGCTGGCGGCCTGCATCAGGGCCAGCCTACCGGCGTCGGCCATGAAGACTTCCTCAAGGTGTTCCTCGGCTTCATCGGCATCACCGACCTGGAAATCGTCCGCGCCCACGGCCTGGCCTACGGCCCGGAACACCGTGCCAAGGCCATCGACGCCGCCCAGGCGCAGATAGCAGGTGAGCTGTTCGCTGCCGCCTGATCGCCATTGCGCACCTAAAGCCGACTGCCGCCCAGCGCGCCAGTCGGCTTTTTTCATCCAGTTTTCATGTGCCGCCGGCGCGCCGGGTTCTATGCTGGCACCCATACCTGAGCACCGCGCAGTGCCTTGCGACGAGGAGCGCCCTGCGATGAAGCGAACCCGCATGCTGATGGCGCTGTTGCTGCTGGGCGGTCTGCTGGCCCGCGCCGACGCGGCGCCGTGGGCCGCCGGCTTGCACCGCCTGACCTTCAGCGACCCGGTGGACGCCCGGCCCATGCAGGCGTTGGTGTTCTACCCCTCCAGCGGCGAGGCGCATCCGGAGCGCATCGAGGGCTATCAGACCCGTGTCGCCGAAGAGGCGCCGGTAGCCATGGGCCAGTTCCCGCTGCTGGTGATCTCCCACGGCAATACCGGCAGCCCGATGGCCTTGCATGACCTGGCCAATGGCCTGGCCCGCCAGGGGTTCGTGGTGGTGGCGGTGGTCCACCCCGGCGATAACAACCGTGACCACAGTCGTTTGGGTACCCTCAGCAACCTTTATGGCCGGCCGCTGCAAATCAGCGCCGCGATCACCGCGGCGCGAAATGACAGGCTGCTCGCGCCGTACCTGAACGATGGCAAGGTCGGGGTGATCGGCTATTCCGCCGGCGGCGAGACCGCGCTGATCCTGTCCGGCGCACGTCCTGACCTCGAACGCCTGCGCCGCTATTGCGAGCAACGCCCCACTGACGCTGACGCCTGCAAGACCCATGGTGTGCTGATCGCCGATCACAGCGAGCTGGCGCCCCGCGCCGACCCCCGGGTGGGCGCGGTGATGCTGATGGCGCCGTTGAGCCTGATGTTCGGCCGCCACGCCCTGGCTGGCGTGCAGGTGCCCGCACTGATCTACAGCGGTGACAACGACCAGCTCCTGGCCCTGGAGCATAACGCCGATGCCCTGGCGCGCAAGCTGCCGGTCACGCCCGACTACCGTCTGCTGGCCGGTGCCGGACACTTCGTGTTCATGGCCCCGTGCGACGACGAGCAGCACCAGCGCATGCCAGTGCTGTGCAAGGACGCCGAGGGCGTCGACCGTCGGCATATCCATCGTTCGCTGCGCAGCGAGACCACCGCCTTCTTCAGCCAGGCACTGGGCGCGCCGGAGCCCGCCGAGCGTTCAGCCGCGGCGGGCCAGCAGCAGGGTCAGGCCCACCCCTGACAGGGCGAGCAGGGCGGCGACGCAGAAGATCGAGGCATAGCCTAGGTGCACCGCCACCGCGCCCATCACCGGGCCGGCGATGGCCAGCGCCAGGTCGAAGAACACCGCGTAGGCGCCCAGCCCGGCGCCACGGCTGCTGCTGGGCACCTGGCGGATCGCCTCGACGCCCAGGGCCGGGTACACCAGCGACAGGCCGAAGCCGGTCAGCCCGGCACCGACCATCGCCCACAACGGCGACGGCGCCAGCCATAGCAAGGTCAGCCCGAGCACCTCGGTGGCCATGCAGACGATGGCCACGTTGTAGCCGCCGAAGCGGTTGACCGCATTGACGAACAGCAGCCGCGACAGGATGAAGCACAGGCCGAAGGCGCTCAGGCACCAGGCGGCGCCAACCCAGCCACGCTCGAGGTAGTACAGGGTGACGAAGGTGGTCAGGGTGCCGTAGCCGATCGACGCCAGGGTCAGTCCCACGCCGCAGGGCGCGACGCGGCCGAACGCCGACCAGAACGGCAACCGTTCGCCGCGCACCACCACCACGTCCGGCCGGGTGCGCAGCACCAACAGGGCCAGCAGCGCCAAGCCCAGCAGTGCCGGACCGAGCACGGCGAAGCTCAGGCCACCCACCAGCAGCACGCCGGCGGGCGCGCCGATGGCGATGGCGCCATAGGAGGCGATGCCGTTCCAGGAAATGACCTGGGCAGTATGTTCCGGCCCAACCTGGCCGATCCCCCAGCTCAGCGTCGCGACGCCGATCAACCCCTGGGCGATGCCCAGCAACAGCCGGCCGCCCAGCAGCAGTGCCAGGCTCAGCCAGGGCAGGGTCAAGGTCCAGGCCGACAGCAGGGTCAGCACGCCACAGCCGGCGATGCCGTACAGGCCGTAGCGGATCGCGCGCTTGCCGCCGAGGGTGTCCGCCACCCGTCCGGCGAAGGGCCGGCTGAGCAGGGTGGCCAGGTACTGCAGGCCGATGGTCAGGCCGGCGATCACCGCGCCGAAGCCCAGCTGGTCGTGCACATGGCCAGGCAGCACCGCGATCGGCAGGCCGATGCAGAGGAAGGCGATGAAGGTATAGAAGACGATCGAGAGGATCTGCAGGGTGACGCTGGAGGCGTGTGGCGCGGTCATGGGGCTCGTTCGCGGGCGGGCGGTGGGGCTGTGCCCATCATGGCCGCTGCGCGACGGAAAAGAAAGCAGGCTAACTAATTGGCCGCAGGCAGTGCAAGACAGTTGCTCCCACAAGCATGTCAAATACCGTTGTGAGAGCCAGCCCTTTCAAGATTTTGTGCCGGGGTCGCTTTGCGACCCTTTCGCGGCACAAGGGCTGCAAAGCAGCCCTGGCAAATCCAAGTCGGGCGCCAATTATCGACACTTGAAAGGGCGGGTTATGAGAGCGGACTCGCCCCGCGATGAAGGTTACTCAGCGTTGGCTCAGACCACCACACCCTGGCTGCGCAGGTAGTCGTCGTAGGTACCGCTGAAGTCCACCACGCCATCGGCCGTCAGCTCGATGATGCGGGTGGCCAGCGACGACACGAACTCACGGTCGTGGCTGACGAACAGCAGGGTGCCCGGATAGTTCTCCAGCGCCAGGTTCAGCGCCTCGATCGATTCCATGTCCAGGTGGTTGGTCGGTTCGTCCATCACCAGCACGTTGGGTTTCTGCAGGATCAGCTTGCCGAACAGCATGCGGCCCTGCTCACCGCCGGAGATCACCTTCACCGACTTGAGGATCTCATCGTTGGAGAACAGCATGCGCCCCAGGGTGCCGCGGATCACCTGCTCGCCGCTGGTCCACTGGCCCATCCAGTCGAACAGGGTGACGTCGTCTTCGAAGTCGTGGGCGTGGTCCTGGGCGTAGTAGCCCACTTCGGCGCTGTCGGTCCACTTCACTTCGCCCTTGTCCGGGGTCATCTCACCGACCAGGGTGCGCAGCAGGGTGGTCTTGCCGATACCGTTGGGGCCGATGATGGCCACGCGCTCGCCGGCTTCGATGGTGAAGCTGAAGTCCTTGAACAGCACCTTGTCGTCGAAGGCCTTGGCCATCTTGTCGACGATCACTGCCTGGCGGTGCAGTTTCTTGGTCTGCTCGAAGCGGATGAACGGGCTGACCCGGCTCGACGGCTTGACCTCGGCCAGCTGGATCTTGTCGATCTGCTTGGCGCGCGAGGTGGCCTGCTTGGCTTTCGAGGCGTTGGCCGAGAAGCGGCTGACGAAGGTCTGCAGTTCGGCGATCTGGGCTTTCTTCTTGGCGTTGTCCGACAGCAGCTGCTCGCGGGACTGGGTCGCGGCGGTCATGTACTCGTCGTAGTTGCCCGGGAACAGACGCAGCTCACCGTAGTCCAGGTCAGCCATGTGGGTGCAGACGCTGTTGAGGAAGTGACGGTCGTGGGAAATGATGATCATGGTGCTGTTACGCGCCGTGAGGATCGTTTCCAGCCAGCGGATGGTGTTGATGTCCAGGTGGTTGGTCGGTTCGTCGAGCAGCAGCACGTCCGGATCGGAGAACAGCGCCTGGGCCAGCAGCACGCGCAGCTTCCAGCCCGGGGCTACTTCGCTCATCGGTCCGAAGTGCTGTTCCAGCGGGATACCCAGGCCCAGCAGCAACTCGCCGGCGCGGGACTCGGCGGTGTAGCCGTCCATCTCGGCGAATTCGGTTTCCAGCTCGGCGACGGCCATGCCGTCTTCCTCGCTCATCTCCGGCAGCGAGTAGATGCGATCGCGTTCGGCCTTGACCTTCCACAGCTGTTCGTGGCCCATGATCACCGTGTCGATCACGGTGAACGCTTCATAGGCGAACTGATCCTGGCGCAGCTTGCCCAGGCGGGTGTTGGGTTCGAGCATCACCTGGCCGCCGGACGGCTCCAGGTCGCCGCCGAGGATCTTCATGAAGGTCGACTTGCCGCAACCGTTGGCGCCGATCAGGCCGTAGCGGTTGCCGTTGTTGAATTTGACCGAGACGTTTTCGAACAGGGGCTTGGAGCCGAACTGCATGGTGATGTTGGCGGTAGAAATCAAGTGCTTGTCCTGCGGGGGTTCCAGAGGTGTATTTAGGCCCTCTCGTCAGTTTTTGGCCAGTTCTTGGCCAATTCGACTCGGGGCGGCAGCTTCTCCAGCTCCCTCCAGTCCGAGGAGGAGCTGATCCATTTCGCGTAGGTAGAGAGCAACATCTCGACGCTATGGCCGAGCAGGTTCGCGATGAACGCTTCGGTTCATCCCAGCTCTCAGGCACATGGTTGCGTAGGTGTGGCGGGTGTCGTACTGCCGGCGTTCACGGATGTCCAACGCCTTGGGCGCTGATTTGAAAGGCGGATTGTAACACTTGGTTCGTTGATCCACAGCCCACCTTTGCTCGGTTGGAACACAAATGGGCAATCTGCACATGCCACCTCCGGAGCGGCGTGCGTTGATCCAGCAAAACCCGCGTACACTCATTCGCTCCGTTGGTTACCGTTGAGCGCCAATGAGCGAGCGTTCGGTCAGCATCGGGGAATGGAGTGACTAACGCTACGCAGCCGCGTCTATGCAGGTCTGCACAAAGAAGTAACAGGGACATTACGTGGTTCGGAAGGTGACTTTACTGGTGCTGATTGCCAGCTTGAGCGGGTGCATGGCAACCGCGATGCGGATGGACTATGACAAGCACCGTTGCCCCTACATCGGACTCAGGTTCGATTGGTGGCTGGTAGGCACATCCAAGGGAAAGCTGATCCCGTTCTTACTCATGGACGCGCCGTTTTCCCTGGTGGTCGACACAGTTTTCTTTCCCTTCGAATATGAATACACCTGCAATTTTTAACGTATCTGACTCGTCCGCCCAGGGGGGATCTGGCCGGCACCGGGGTCATCGCAAGGGCTGATGCTTCACTCGCCAAAAGAGAACGTGTATCCAAGACAGGACACCCGGTAGATGACGAGAGGAGAAGAGGCCTCAGAGCGACGTTGCGATTGCCAACGCCAACTGCTTGTCAGACATATACGGCTGGCGATACGCCGCGTGGTAGTAACGAACCGCTTGCTCAAATTGAGCGCCGCGGATCTCGCCATCTGAGCCGATGAACGCCAGCGCGTCGGCCTTTGCCGACTTCATGTTCGAAGGGCCATAGACCGTTAGTGCAGTGGTGCCGCCGACAATAAGCGTGGGAACAATCGTCGTGATGAACATCGCTCTTTCGATGGGATCATTGTTTTCGTGTGCCACGGATGGAGCGCTGGCCAACGCCAGCAACATACCTAGTGTTTTCAGGGGATCCATTCCTAATTGCTTCCTGCCGCCTGGTGACGATGTCTGAATAGCTGATCCAGTGCCGATAAAAAACTAGCGCCGTGTCCCTTCAAGACCGGAGATATTATGCAAAAGGATGAGTTTATGAGGAAGGCCCAGGCATGGGCCATGGCGATGCTCTAGTCTGAGGGATCGCTCTGTCGTGCCCGGTGGTCCGATATAAAACTTCTCTGGGCGCCCAAGGCGCACACTCGAATTCGCTCAGAGCTTCTGAGCATTGAGAGGTGAGTATGACCAGAGACAGGTATGGGATAGATAACAATCGGTTGGGTAGCAAGCCTGCGAAAAGCGATGGTTCGCCAGGTGGTCAAGACGTCGAGAGCGAAAGAGCGCTTCCAGAGGATCGTGATGGCCACATCGACAATCACCCCTTTCGTCGCGGGCATAGGCAAGGGCCGCCGGACCCATCGAGGGCATCCAATGCCGAGCGCTATAGCCATCACAAGCAGCCATTGGAGTAATGGACAAGCCGGCCTCTGAAGCTGACTGAAGGTGTCCCTCATGAAGGCTCTGCGCATCGTTCTTCCTCATCCCCGTGGACCTCGCATGGGGTGCTGAGCGTTGAGCCCTGGGCCGCCGCCGCTCATCCGTCACGGAATCGGCTTGATCAATTCAAGTCCTTGGTTGCGGATGTTACCCACTGCAGTTCCCACCCGGTGCCAGACAAAAGCTTCTGCCGGTTCACTCAGGTTGAGCAGTAACTGCTCGGCGTGCTCGCTGGGTAAAGACGCCGCCACCCATTCGACAGCCAGATCAGATGACAGCACCACCGGACGCCGGTCGTGCACGTCTACCAGGCCGCCCTGGGCATCGGCGGTGATGATCACGAACCCGTCGTGATCGTTGCCGGCGAATTGGCCGATGGCTGCGCACAGGGCAGGGCGACCGTCACAACGGTGGATGTAGTAGGGCTGCTTTTTCGGCCCGCCTTCGTCCACCCATTCATACCAGCCGTCCACCGGCGTGATCGCCCGATGCGGCCATATCGCCCGAAAGAACACGCCGTGAGCCACCTTCTCGACGCGGGCATTGATCGGCGCGGCGCGGTCGGTCGCCCAGTGCGGGCGCCACCCCCATCTCACCAGGTCCGCACGCGGGCCGGCGTCGTCTACCCGAAGCACAGCGACCTGCGTGGTCGGTGCAACGTTGTAGTGACCGAGCGGCTGCTCACCGACGTTGTTGCGCCAGGCCTGTGGCATGCTCAGGGTCTCTACGAAGTCATGGATTCCGCGGTACTGGCTCAGCCTGCCGCACATTTCCCATCCCTCCTGCTTGAACTCAAAGGATAGGTCGTCGAGCAGTGTCAGCGATCGTCAGTTGTTGAATGACTGCTCCAGAAACCTGCTGATCAGCGAGGCAATTTGCTGCTGGATCATTGCCCGTGGTCGAGCGTTCTCGCCGTCCCGGCAAATGATGCCATTGTCTTCGAGCAATCCCATCGCGGCGGGTTTTGTGGGCTGTCCCAGCACTCACAAGAACTTGCCGAACAGCTGGTTTTCATGCGTCTCGTCCTGGAACGTATACGGTTGCGAGCCAAAGTGTTCATAGCCTTGTCGAGGATAGAATGCCAACGCTCGGTCGTTCCCCGCCCAGACAGTGGCCCAGAGGAGCGATGCGCCATCGAGCCTGGCCTGTTGCTCGGCTGCCTCCAGCAACCGGCAACCAATGCCTTGCCCGGTAAATCGTTCTTGTAGGTAAAGGCGTTGAAGTTCGCCTGCCCGAGGGCTGGTGATCCGTTCATGGTTGCTGTTCATTGCGACCTGGGCAAAGCCGATCAGGTGGTCGCCAATCTCTGCGAGCGTGATGAGGGTACCTGGCCTGGCAATCACCTTCGAGAGGCGCTCTGGCGAAAATGACTCCAAGGCTTCCTGGGCGATGGCATCGCGTATGCCTTCAGTGGCATAGGTGTCGAGAAACACCTGAATACCCAGTGCGGCAAGGCAAAGGGCATCCTGAGGAAGCGCTTTGCGCAAAGTGATTGGCTGCATTGCCTGCCTCCTGGCATCGCTTGTAGGGTTCGGCGCCTGGTCGGGCGTGAGTCCATGGCCATCTGGGTGTACGGGGCTTCTCCGGATCTGCCTCCCGGCTCACTCTATCAGGTCGAGCAGCACCTGTTCAGTCGCCGGCCGAACCTTCAAACGTGGCTCTTCTCATTCGTGCCAGGTTGACCTCTCGCTGCGGCATCGGTTTCGCCCCGCTGGGTCCATCGTCACAATTCACTCCCATCAATTCGCTGGGTGGCAGGTGCACATGCAACTGCCGGCGGCGCTGCTGGATGATCTTCTGGATGCGTCTCATCGGGGTACACCTCGATTGGCATCCTTGCGTAGAGCCGGAGGGCACGACCATCAGTAAGCGCCCGTTTGCCCGAAATACCCGTCTTGCCTGACCAATGGACGTGATTCTGGCGCAGGCAGGCTGGAATGGGAGTTGCTTGATCCCAGGAAACCGATCATGCGGGGAGAGTTGACATGTTCCAGGATGACTTCTATTTCATGAGCTTCGTCGTGGCTGCCGTGCTGGCTGTGGATGTGGTGGCGATCTTCATGTTCCTGCAAGCCAGTGCCTGATCCCAATCCTGGGGAACAGCCCCCTGAATCGGGGCCAGGCGCACGGCGGTCGTTCGGTTCAGGGTTGATTGATTGGCGCTCACCTCGAGGTGGTAGCGCGTGGCCAGGGTGATATGCTGCGCCGCTTACCTGATCGGGAGTCTGTGGATGGCGTGGATGGACCGTGTAAAAGCCACGAGTGAGCGATTCACCGCTCGGCAACGCTGCATTGTCGGTGCGGGCCTGTTGGTCGCCTGGCTTGCAGGAACGGCCGCGTTCCCCGGCGTTGATCTTGTGTTTCTGTATGTCGGTTCGATGCTCATGTTCTTCGGCGCCGTGACAGTCCGGATCAACAAACGACCCTGAGTGACCTTCGTGGTGCCATGCACTGCATCGCGGGGCAAGCCCGCTCCCACGCTGGTGATGCCTGTAGCTTTGCTTCCTGCAACCTTCTTGTTTGGCATGGGGTTTATACCGGCCTTTGAACATTCACGGCAGGCCCTTTATCTATCTGGGCGTTTGTTGATTCGAATAAGTATTCGTTTGAGTGTTCCGCTTGTCTGCTGGACAAGCCGACCCACTGGACGCTAGTACACTCACCCGTGCGGTAAGCAAGTCCCACTCATAAGGAGCATGAGTCATGGCACAGCAACAAAAGGCTTTTGATGAAGAACTGGCCGCCGATGTTCAGGTACCTCCAGGGTATACCTACCTGAGCAGCGGTCGTTGCGATGTGAAGGGCAAGGAAGGAGAGCGGGCCGGCGCGAACTTCGTCGAAGCGCAGATCCAGCAGTACAAATCCTTCATCCTCAGGACCACCGCCGGTGCGGGCACGTTCATGGTGCGCCTGGACTACTCTGGCGGCAGCGACAAGAACCTGCAGTACGTCAGTATCGATGCGAACTACTCCACCCAGGAGACCTTCAACATTCGCAGCGTTTCGATGAGCAATCTGCGTGGTTTGTTCGCCGCCGGCAAGAGTTCGGCGAACCTGAGTTTCTATGTGTTCGGAAAACCTTGATCAGGGTTGATTGACCTGCATGGATTCCGGTCGGTTCACGGCCGGAGTCCATAAGTGTGTCCTCGGCCTGCCAGGTATTACCAAACCCACAGGAAGACGCTGGCCAGATCGACCAGCATCCCTGCGAAGACCCAACTGGCAGTCAGGGACACGGCGATCAGGGGCGTTGTATCCCTGGTTCGAAGCATGGCCAGGAAACCGCCGGCCAAGGCGCCGGGAAAACTGAAGAAATACCACAGCCAAGCCATTGCCTCGGCACGTCCTCCCGTGGAGAACCAGAGTCCGAAGAGGCTCAGGAATAGTGCCATCGCTATCTCCGCGCCCGCCAATACCGCCCATGGCCCTCTGAAAATCAGCAAGACGCCCAGTACGATGGCGTGAGGTGCCAGCAAGAGAGCGAAATTGCCCCAGAAGTATTCATCGAACCGAGTAAGGAGGGTAGCGCTGGTCATTGCCCACAGCACTGCGACTAATGCAATCCAGTGGCCGACGCGCCGGGCTGGCGCGGTACCTGTCGAAATCATCGCGTGAAATCCCTTTCAAAATGCAGCGCGCATTCTAGCGATCTCGCCTCGCAACGCCCAGCACTTGGACGCATCGGTTGGGTACCTTTACCAGGGTGGCAATTGTGCTAGATTTCAAGGTCTTGCAGACATCAAGCCGGTGAGGGCTCGCTCCATGTTCATCGAAACACCGCGTCTTGTCCTGCGCCCCTGGGCCGAGCGGGACATAGAGGCTTTTGCCCTCGTCAATGCCGACCCCGAAGTCAGGCGCTACTACTATCCCGCGATACTGTCTCCCGATGAAACCCGGTCGATGCTCGCGGACTGCGATCACCATCTGCAGGTCCATGGTTTCGGTTTCGTCGCCGTCGAACGCAAGGTCGATGGCGCGCTGGTCGGCGGGCTTGGACTGTCCCTGACCGGGGATGAGATACCGGGCGGCCCGCAGGTCGAAATCGGCTGGATTCTCGGGCGCAGCCACTGGCGGCAGGGGTACGCCTTCGAGGCGGCCAGCGCGTGTCTGGAGCACGCGTGGTCAACGCTTGGGCTAAGGCAGGTCATCGGCTACACCTCCAGCATCAACACCCCGTCGCGGGCTTTGATGGAGCGGTTGGGTATGCGTTCGGATCCGGCGGAGGACTTCCCCGACCCGACGGTGCCTGAAGGCAATGCATTGCGGCCGCACGTGCTCTACCGAATCCACAGGCCGGCCTGAAAGCGATGCGATATAGCGAACCGGCCTACCGCGCCCATCACCCGGAGCTAGTCTTGTAGATCGTAAGCAGACTATTAAAAAGGGTGGTAGGTGTCTGACCCTGTCCGGGGCTTCCTGCTGGGGTGGTTGGAGTCTGTATGAGCCGTTTGATGATGGCAGTGGCCGCCAGCCTGTTGCTGGTGGGCTGCGCACACGATCCCGATATCCGTGCGGGCCGCGACAACACCTTCGGCATGACCGCGAAAAGCCCGCCGGAGTACCTGAACTGCGTCAAGGCCGAGCTTCCCGACACGGCCACGACCTATGTCGTGCAGAACCAGGACGCCCTGGAGCTGTTTGTCGCCAGCACTGACCCGAACAAGGCCGAGGGGCTGGTCAAGGTTCAAGGCTCCGCCGGGCGGCAGCAGTTCTCGGCGTACCAACGTGATGCCTGGTATGACAAGGGGCGCCTGCTCGATGCCGCGCTGATGTGTTCGCGGGTATGATCGCAGCTTAGCGGGGCGCGCCAGTTTCCATCGCGCCTCGTGAAGCGATCCCGCCCCACTTCACCTCAAGGTGCCTCTCATGTTGAACGGACTCAACCATCTCACCCTGGCGGTTTCGAACCTGCCAGACAGCATCGTGTTCTATCAGCAGATCTTGGGCTTCAAGCTCGATGCACGTTGGGACCGTGGTGCCTACCTGAGTCTGGGCGACCTTTGGCTGTGCCTGTCGGTCGACCAGGTCGAGGCGGGCGACTTGCAGCGCAACTACACGCACTACGCATTTTCCATCCGCCAGACCGATTTCGCGGCATTTGCCCAGCGCTTGCATGAGCATGCTGTGAGCCTGTGGAAACAGGACAGCAGCGAGGGCGACTCACTGTACTTCCTCGACCCGGACGGCCACCAGCTCGAAGCCCATGTCGGCGATCTGCAGTCGCGGCTGGCTGCCTGTCGGGTTAAACCCTACGCGGGCATGGTGTTCTACGACTGACGCATCCGCGCCATGCACAGCGCATCGACGTACACCCCGTCACGCACGCCGTAATCGCGCAGCCGGCCTTCGGTCTCGAAGCCGAACTTGCGATACAGCGCCAGCGCCGGTTCATTGTCGGCGTAGACGGTGAGCTGGACCCGGCGCAGGTTCATCCAGTTGTCGGCAATGTCGAGGATGGCCGTCATCAGCCGCGAGCCGACGCCCTTGCCTTGCCAGGCCTGGGCAACGCCCATGAGCAGCTCGCCCAGGTGCGCCTGGCGGATGCGTGTGCTCTGGTCGAGGCCGATATTGCCGATCACCTGGCCCTGGTGCACCGCCACCAGGCGGACCTGGCGTTCGTGATAGGCGGCCAGGCGTTCGCGCCAGACCTCGACGGACTGGTAGGGCATCTGCAGTACCTGGCGGCACACGGCCGGTTCATTGTAGAGCGCGGCGATGCCCTGCAAGTGCTGCTCGGCAAACCGTTCGATGACGATGTCGGGCGATGCGTCGTTCACTGTGTTTCCATCCTTTGAAAAACGAGTGGCGCCTGAGTGTACGGGGCGCAGGACCGGGCTGGCCAGTGGCGATGGCTGGACAAGAAAGCGGATGCGCCGGCACGCCGCGATGGGTACAGTGCAGTG
This sequence comes from Pseudomonas sp. RtIB026, assembly GCF_016861355.2. NCBI lineage: Bacteria > Pseudomonadati > Pseudomonadota > Gammaproteobacteria > Pseudomonadales > Pseudomonadaceae > Pseudomonas > Pseudomonas sp. RtIB026. The sequence continues at coordinate 3,517,879 of NZ_AP023348.2, forward strand.
ATCGTCGTCTTGCCGGAGCCTGTCATGTCCTGTGCCTTCACCCTCATGCAATCGCCTGTCGGCACCCTGACCCTGGTGGCGCGGGGCGAGCGGCTGGCCGCCGTACTATGGGAGCACGAGCGGGAAAACCGGGTGCGCCTGGGCGACCTGCACCGCGACGACCAGCATGGCGTGCTGCGCGAGACCGCCCGCCAGCTGGGCGAGTACTTTGCCGGGCAACGCCAGCGCTTCGAGCTGCAACTGGATTTCGCCGGCACCGAGTTCCAGCGTGAGGTCTGGGCGGCGCTGTTGACCATTCCCTTCGGCCAGACCCGCAGCTATGGAGAGATTGCCCGACAGATCGGCAAGCCCGACGCGGTCCGTGCGGTGGGCGCGGCCAACGGACGCAATCCGATCTCGATCATCGCGCCATGCCACCGGGTGATTGGAGCCTCGGGCAGCCTCACTGGTTTTGCCGGCGGCCTGCCGGCCAAGCAGTTCCTGCTGGCACTGGAAGGGCGGCAGAGCCTGGCGCTAGATTTCTAGGCGTCAGCCGAGCCAGAAGCAGAGCAGCGCCAACGCGAGGGCCAGCAGCGTGCCAGCGAACAGGCTGTAGTGGCGGTGGGCGCGGCGGGCGTGGGCTTCGACCTCCCGCAGGTACTGGCCTGGAGGTGGGGCGTCCGGGCGATGGCGAAGGCCTTCGGCGATATCGGCCAGGCGCCCGCGAATCAGGGTGCCCACCAGGTACCAGACGCTGGCATAGCTGGCCAGGATCACCAGCACGTATTTCATATGGCCGATAACCCGTCAGTGCCCGTCTGTGGCGCCGATCGCAGTGCGCAGGTCCTCATGGTGCATCCGTCCTTGGCATGTCGTCGATTGACGAGGATACAATCGACGGGCGCAGACTCCCAGCGCCGATGTGTCGATTTCATGGACGAGACCACAATGCCCCATGCCGCAGCCATCCCCGCCGACTCGCTGATCGCCCCCCATGCCGCGCAGGCGGGCTTTCGTCATTGCCGGGCAATCGACCTTACGGACGATGGGCAGCCCGCCATGGCGCACTTCCTGCGCCTGATGGCGAGCATGCCTGGCTGGATCGACGACATGATGGTGTTGCGCAACCGCCTGGTCGGGCTGTTCGGGCTGAAGAACCTGGGGCGGTTGACTGCCATCGACCCGGCCCGCACCCCGGACAGCTACCAAACCGGAGAGCGGGTGGGCATCTTCACGTTGCTCAGCAACAGCGTGAATGAGGTGCTGCTGGTCGACTGCGATCATCACCTGGACGTGCATATTGCCCTGATGCGCCGCCCCACGGCCCCAGGACGGTGCGAGGTGCTGGTCAGCACCGTGGTGCGCACGCACAACTGGCTGGGTCGCCTGTATATGCTGCCGGTGGCGCCGTTCCATCGGCTGATCGCGCCCATCGCCCTGCGCCGGCTGGCGTTGTGACGATCAGGACGGCGGCGCGAAGCGTTGACGGAACCAATCACCAAGCATGGCCTTTTCCGCATACAGCCGGTCGTTGCTGCCCAGACGTCCCGGGCGGCTGAGGTACATCTTGTCGCTCAGGTGTTCCTGGGCTTTGAGCGCGGGTTGCCCGGGCTGCTGGAGGGTGTAGTCGAGGTCGATGCTGGGCCAGGTGACCTCACGCATGAAGCGCACATCGTAGGCCTGGCTGTGCCACGGCTCGAAACGCCCGGCCAGGTCGATGTCGCGAATGTCGATGAGCAGTTGCTGGCCGGGCCGCAGGTAGCGCTGGCCGAGCTTCTGCAGGTGCTGGGTGATGGCCTTCATCACCTGCGGGTCGGCGCCCTGGGGGTAGCCGCGGTTGTCGAGGCTGGCATCGCGGAATTTTTCCGGATGGTCGAAACGCACCTCGACCTGCGCGGTCGGGGTGCCCTGTGCCATGCTGTCGAATGCCAGCACCAGCAACAGGGCGCTGGCCAGGATGGTACGCATGATGCACCTCCGGGGTGGGGCGGCTTGCCTGCCTATTTTACGCCGGTGCGGGGCATAAGCAGAGGACTGATGCAATGAGCGCTTTTCGGCGGATGACCGCCAATACCCGCGGGCGTGACCTGGCCGTGGGTGATATTCACGGGCACTTCGAGCGCTTGCAAGTATGCCTCGAAGCTGTCGAATTCGATCCAGCGGTCGACCGCCTGTTCAGCGTCGGCGATCTGGTCGACCGCGGGCCGGCCAGCCCGCAGGCGCTGGAATGGCTGGCCAAGCCCTGGTTCCACGCGGTGCAGGGCAACCACGAGTCGCTGGCGGTCAATCACCTGCGCGGTGGTCGGGTCGACCTGGACATGTACCGGGCGGCCGGCGGCGGCTGGTTCCTCGACCTGCCGAAAACTGAGCAAGCGCGATTCGTCGAGGTGTTCGAGCGGTTGCCGATCGCGTTGCAGGTCGACACACCCGACGGTCCGGTTGGGCTGCTGCACGCCGACAGCCCGTTCGACGACTGGGAGCGTTTGTGCGTGAACCTGCAGGCCGGAGATGACCCCGAGGTGCGCGAGGTGTGCCAGTGGTCGCGACGGCGCCTGAAGGAGGGCGACAGCCGGCCGGTGAAGGGCCTGCGGGCCTTGCTGGTCGGGCATACGCCGGTGCTGGAGGTGAAGGTGCTGGGCAATGTCTGGCACCTGGACACCGGCGGCTGGAGCCGTGGCCATTTCAGCCTGCTCGAACTGCGGGGGCTGACGTTGCTCAGCCCAGGGCCAGGTGCATGAGCACGCCGCTGGCGAGCAGGATCAGCATCACCCCCGAGGCGCGTTCCAGCCAGGGCAGGGCGCGGGCGAAGCGGCGCAGCACCCGCTGATTGCCGATGGCCACGGCCACCAGCAGGTCCCAGGCCAGGACGATGGCGAACATCCAGGTGCCGTAGGCCAGCTTGGCCAAGGTGCTGCTGCTGACGATCATGCTCGCCAGGCTGGCGTAGAACAGCGCGTTCTTCGGGTTGAGGATGCCCGAGGCGAAGCCCATGCCCAGGCTGTTCAGCCAGCCTCTGGCGCGCGATGAAGCGTTGGCGCAAGCCCCCGTCAGGCCGCTCTTTCCAGCATGGCGCAGGAACAGTTGCCCGATGTACAGCAGGTAGCCGCAGCCGGCCAGTTGCAAGGCGACGAACAGCGGGCTGCCGTCGCGCAGAAACGACACCCCGGCGAACGCCGCGCCGATGAACACGCCATTGGCCAGGGCGATGCCTGCGCAGGCGCCACTGGCCACCCGCCAACCGGCGCTGGCCGAGGTCCGGGCCACCAGGAAGAAGTCCGGACCCGGGGAGAGCAGGGCGAGGAAGTGGGCGGTGGCGATGAGCAGGAACAGTTGCATGGGCGGGCTTCCAGAACGAGGAAACCGTAGTCTGTGACCGGGCAATAGGGCGGGTATTGAAGATTATTGCAAGGCTGCGCGGTAGGCCCCCGGCGTTACCCCCGCATGCGCCTTGAACACTCGCTGGAAGTGACTCTGGTCGGCAAAGCCCAGGCGATACGCGACTTCAGCCAGCGGCCGGCCCTGGCGCAACAGTTGCCGGGCCTTGTTTATCCGGGCGTTGAGCAGGTAGGCATGGGGTGTCATGCCGGTGGCGATGTTGAAGGAGCGGATCAATTGATAGCGCCCCATGCCCGCCAGCCGTGCCAGGCCATCAAGGCTTAGTTCGGCCAACGCCTGCTCCTCGGCATGGGCCAGCAGGTCGCGCAGTGTCGAAGGCGGCATGGGTGGCGCAGGTGGCAGGTCCGGATGGATGGAGAAGTCGTTGTCGCCAAGAAAAGCCACCAGTGCCGCCTCTTTCTCGAACGTCGTCGCCCTGGAAAACAGCAGGGTGTTCAGCGCGCAGAACTGCCGGTACAGCGCTGCCGAGCGGCTGATCCGGGCCGCTGCGCCGGGCTGGTCGGCGGCGATCCCCGACTCCAGGCACAGGCAGCGCAGCCAGTCGGCGTCCAGGTGCAGCATCTGGTAGCTCCAGGCCTGCCCAGGTTCGGGATTGCAGGCGTGCACCCGCTGGGCCGGCACGAACACCAGGGTGCCAGGCGTCAGGCGCACCTGTCCGTCGCCAGCCCCGGTGAAGCGGCTCTGGCCGGCATCCACCGCGCCGATGGAAAAGCTTGGGTGGCTGTGGGCCTTGTAGCAGGCGCGGCTGTGGCAGGCGCGTCGGCTCTCGACATAGGGCAAGGCCGGATCGTGCCAGATTTCGCTGCTCGGAAGGGGCATGTCGAGGGAGCCTGGAAATGGACGCAGGGCGCCAGTCTAGCGTCTACCTACTGTTCCGGCCATTTGCCGCGCCGCTGTGCTTGACGCGCACGCCCGCCAGACGCGACGCTGCGACGGTCCCCGCTGGAGAAGAATAATGGACCTGTCGAGCCTGCTGCTGTTCATCCCCGCCTGTTTCGCCCTGAACATGGCGCCGGGCCCCAACAACCTGCTGTCCCTGCACAACGCCAGCCGCTATGGCCTGCGCACCGCCTGCGTGGCCGGCGGCGGGCGCCTGCTCGCCTTCAGCGGCATGATCGCCCTGGCGGCCATGGGCCTGGCCGTGGTGCTGCACACCAGCGAGTACCTGTTCCTGGCGATCAAGGTGCTGGGCGCGGGCTATCTGTTCTATATCGCCTGGCAGCTGTGGCGAGCGCCGGTCGGCGAGACGGCGGTGGCTGGCGAGCAGCCGCGCGGCACCTGGAAACTGGCGCGCCAGGAGTTCTGGGTGGCGGCGGGCAAGCCTAGCGATGGTCAATATAAACCCTGCTGAAGCCTAGACTCAGGTTCGGCGGGCGGTCAGCAGAAGCGTGGCGGCGCCCGAGAGCAAGACCGCGCAGGCCCGGTTGAACAGCCGCTTACCCTTGGGTTGATTGAACCAGCGACGGAGATGCAGTCCGATCAGTGCATAGCCAGCAAGAGCGATTACCTCAAGCAAAAGGAACAACGCGCCCAGTATTGTAAATTGGGGTGCGATATTCTGACTTGGATCTATGAATTGTGGCAGGAAAGCAGTAAATATTAAAATTGCTTTCGGGTTTCCAGCGGCAATTAAAAACTCTTGTTTGATAAGTTCAATTTGCTTTTTCGGGTTTGTTGTCTTGGCTTCTTCTGCAGTTGTGCTTGCAGTCCACAGCTTGAATGCAATGTATAGCAAATAAGCTCCGCCTAGGACTTTTATCGCATGAAAGACTAGGGCCGAGGTTTCAAGTATGGCTGCAAGGCCTACTGCTGAAAGCGCGATCATTGCGGCAAAAGCACTTAGTCTGCCGACGCCGGCGAGGCAAGATGCAGTGAAGCCATAACGTGTAGCGTTGCTGATAGAAAGCAGGTTGTTTGGGCCGGGTGCCATGTTGAGGGCGAAACATGCCGGTATAAACAGCAGGAGTGTCGAAGTATTCATCAGTGCGTCTTGATCATTTCATGGCCGATTACCCATCATTCCTCAAGCCGATGGGGGTTGCAATGCAGAAGTAAAATTGAAGGGGAACAAAAAGGGTTGTTGTGAGACTGCCGTCTGATTGCTGATATATACTAGCCCTTGTCATAACGTTTGCGGGGTGAAAATGTCAGCATCAGCCGGGATGGTCTACAGCTACCTGCGCTTCTCGGATCCGCGTCAGGCGGCTGGCCATAGCGCTGACAGGCAGGCGCAATATGCAAAGTCTTGGGCGGCGGAGCGCGGGCTTTCCCTGGACGACTCCCTCTCACTGCGTGATGAGGGGCTCTCGGCTTTCCATCAGCGCCACGTAAAGCAGGGGGCTTTGGGTGTTTTTCTCCAGGCGGTGGATGATGGCCGGATTCCTGCGGGGTCGGTTCTGGTTGTGGAAGGGCTGGATCGTCTCAGTAGGGCCGAGCCCATCCAGGCTCAAGCCCAGCTGGCTCAAATCATCAATGCAGGGATCACGGTTGTTACAGCCAGTGATGGTCGTGAGTACAATCGGGAAAAGCTCAAAGCGCAGCCGATGGATTTGGTTTACAGCCTCCTAGTGATGATTCGTGCGCATGAGGAAAGCGATACCAAGAGCAAGCGGGTCAAGGCCTCAATTAAACGTCAGTGCGAAGGCTGGGTTAACGGGGCATACCGTGGTCTGATACGCAACGGCGCAGATCCTAGCTGGGTACGTCTTGTCAATGGTCAATGGGAGCTGATACCCGAGCGTGTTCAAGTGGTGCAGTTCGCACTCGATAAGTACCGTGATGGATATGGTGCTGATCGGATCTATAGTTTGATGCAGGCTAATGGGTTTGATACGTCTCATGTTGGAAGCTCGGCCCAGCAGATCTATCGTTTAATAAAGCTGGTAAGCCTCAAAGGCGCGAAACAGATATCTGTTGATGGTAGCGAGTATCTACTTGAAGACTATTATCCGCGCTTAATCAGTGATCAACAGTTTGATGAGTTGCAGTTGCTGAGGGGGAACCGAAGCCGAAGGCGTGGTAAAGGTGCTATTCCTGGGGTGGTTACCGGAATTGGGATTACCTACTGCGGGTACTGTGGTACCTCGATGACGGCGCAGAATGTGATGCTTAAGGTGCGATTAGATGGAACGTTGTCGGACGGCCATAGGCGCATCATGTGCACATCCTACATGGACAAAGGCGGGTGTACCGTTGGGGGGAGTTGCAGTGTTGCGCCAGTGGAGCGCGCCGTCATGTCATTTTGCTCGGATCAGATGAATCTGGTCCGCCTGCAGGAGCCAGCTGGGCCTCGGGGCGATCTTCATCTCGGCCTGACTGAGTCGCGGAAAAAGGTCGCAGATCTCGAGCAGCAGCTCACCCGGATCACAGAGGCGCTGGCATTGGGTGAGGGGGATGGTGTCCTTCCCATCACGTTCTTGAGGAAGGCCCGCGACCTGGAAGAGCAGCTCAATGCTGCACGGACAGTAGAGCGCCGCGTTGAGCGAGAACTCGCAGGCGTTGCGGCGAGGCAGAAACCGGCCGATGCGAAACTGTGGGCGGACCTTGCTTTGGGCGTCGAGGCCCAGCAGGTTGAGCCTAGAGACAAAATGCGGCAGCTCATGCTCGATACATTCGAGCGGATCGTTATTTACATGCGTGGGGTTGTACCGCAGGGGCGGAACGCGAAGTACATCGACGTACTTCTGATCTCAAGGGCGGGGCAGCGGCGTTGGTTGCGGGTAGAGAGAAAGACGGGTAGTTGGGCGGCCGCTGTCGACCGCCCGATGTAGCGGTTAGGCAGATTTCTTGCTGTCCTGGAAATGGCCTGGTGGGCTTGCGTGTACCACCAGGTGCCCTTGTCCCTCCCAGAAGTTCTCTTGCACTTCTACGCACACCCGCCAGGCAGCCCAGGCCACATCTTCACCGACAGCAAGGATGTTGCCTTGGTCATCAATGATCGCCATGCGGGCCTTGGCGCCCGATTCGCTGCGTGCTGTGAAGCCAGTGCTTACTGTCGCGGATAGAGTTGCGCCTGAAAGTACTGGGTTGGGTACTGCTGTTTTCATTCGATATCTCCCTGCGGGTTCAAGCCCGTCTCCCCAGTGCTTGTTTCGCGGCCACGTTGGCCATGTAGGTTTCCCATCTGCCACTCTCGCGCTGCTGACGGATCCGGCTGCAGCTTTGGTGTCGTCGGGTTGATCTGCCTTTGCCGCAGACATCGCAGATGGCGGGCAGGTCGAGTCCGTGGGTTGCCAGGCGAGGCCTGGTTGCTGGTTTGCTCATGGTTGCACCTCGCGCTTCAGGGCAAAGCAAAGGAGGTCGTCGAACTCCTCGATAGCCAGAGGCTCCCACCGATTGCAATGCCTCCTGTCGTGGTGCCACTTGATTCCGTGGTACGTGACACGCAAATGTGTCTCACCTATCTGGAGTTCTGCCGCTCTGTGGCCTGCGGCACTAAACTCCATGGCTTCCCTGATCCGCGAGAGAGGCACTTGCCTGCCTGGATCGGCGCGCTCTACTGGTACGCTCGCATCTACCTTCACCGCTACACCATCAACGATCGCCCCGCAGTCGCAAGGGCCATAGTCGGCGCCTTCCTTGCAACTTGCGCAGCTGTGCTCGTGCGCCCTGACGATTTCGACGCGTGGGTACTCAGGCGCGCTCAGTTCTGTGCTGGCGGATGGGGATCCGCAGTCTTTGCAAAAATAGCCAATTAACTTTCCGTCTGTGATGGTGCTGCGTGGCGCCACGTTGAGGTGCCGGCACGCAGCATTCATGTTGTTCACGGCGTGCTCGGCGATGCTGTAGGCGTTCTTGTGGTGCGCCCCGTCATCCTGTGAGTCGTCAGTGGCGTGCATAATTTTCTGCAAAGCGGTCCGAGCAATGGCCAGCTGGGCGCGCAGGGTGTTGATTTCTGCGCGCTGATCGCACACCACCTTCCAGTGCTTGCTGACGCCTTCGCGCAGTCGCGCAACGGTTTCAGCGTGGGCGCCATAGGCGACCCATTCACCCAGGTCGTGCTCTTCCATGCCCTGGTCATTCGCCACGAACCGAATGATGTCAACTGGCGTCGCCGCAACTTCGTGTGGCTGATTGGGTGCCGGGGTCAGTATGCGGTCTAGTTCGTCCGCTACGTCCTGCATGCCGACGGCAGCGGCGGCATCAAGGGCTTGCTCCAGCAGCTCGCTGGGTGCGCTGACCATTTGGCTGGTGTGATTCATGGCTGCACCTCCAGCACATGTCTGTGGCTGAAGTGGCGGGCTTTTCCTGTCTTCACGTTGGTGCCGTAAAGCTCGCCTGGGTTGCTCCAATAAGAGCCGTAACCAGTGATTTCCACAGTAATTAAATGGCCTCCTACATCGGCCTGCACTTTGGTCCCCTTGGGGTATGAGTGCTGGACTGCGGCGGCGTACCGGCGATTAGCAAAGTCAGCTGCCCTCATGGCGTCATGCGCGTCGTTCATGTCGACGGCTAGATCTGCGAGATCTGAAGTGTCGACCAGAATGGCTGAGTCGATCTGTTGCTCGCCGTTGCGGGTTGCATCCAACTTCGACTGGTACAGTCCGCCTGGGCCACACCAGACGGTCGTTGGTGTCAGTCGATGGGTGGCTAGCTCCGACATCTGCCGGAACACTTCTTGGGCTATCAGCTCTGTGCTCATGTCGTGGAGGCTGCGAACGGATGAAAGTGCGTGCTCAAGCGAGGTCGCGGTGAAGATGATGTGTTGAGTGCGGCTCATGCTGCCTTCCTCGCTTGGTGGTCGTTGTGATGGATACGGTGCTTCCAAGGATCATTGGCCCTGGCCAGAGCAGCCATCGGCGGCGGGCTGACGCTATTGCCGCACATGTGGACCTGCTCGGTCTTGGTGAAGGGCTTGCCGTCGGCTCCCTGGTCGATGATGTAACTGGCTGGGAAGCCCTGGGCGCGGTAGAGCTCGTGCGGCTGCAGCATGCGCAGGCAGATGTCGACAATCACATAGGGGGTGCCCTTCACGAAGACGGTGACCAGGCCCAGGCGATCTTTGGTGGTCACTGTCGGCGCCGGTGCGTCGCAGCTGCTTATGTTCTCGGTGCCGTAATAGCTGATCAGGAACGCCGCGACCCGCAACGCGCCTTCTTCCTGCTCTGGAGACAGCTTGTACTCGACCAGGCCGTGATGGGTGCCGCCGGCGCTGACCGTGTGCAGGGGCTCGCCAACGTCACGGGCATCGCAGTTGCCGCGCAGGTGCAGCAGGTTTGCCCCCACGAGTGCATGATGCTCTCCGGCGGTGACCGTGCTCAGCGGGTCATTGGCCTGCTGCCCGGTGCTGCCGTTACGCAGGGTTGCGAGGTACGCCGTTACCAGGCGCTGCTGGCTACCGGTGTTGGTGACGGTGCTCATGGGTTCATCCATGCCCCGGGCTGGCGTGGTGTTGAACCCGCCGTTGGCCTGCTCGATGAACGCTGTGCAGACGCCCATGGCATGAGCCGCACCGGCTGGCCGCTTGTAGTTACCGCCACTGGTGATGGTCGGAACTGGGTCTGTGATGGCCGCGCCCTCGCTGTTGAACCTGAACTTGACCAGGTGCGCCGATGCCAGTGCACGGTGGCTGCGCGTCATCAAGGTGCCCATGGGGTGATCGGCAGTTACGGGGTGGCCGGCATACACAGGCCCGCCGGCGCCGACCATGATCGGGCTCGCCATCATCAACTCGCCGCGGTTGGCGGCGGTCACGGTGGGCAACGGTTCGGCGGGGTCATTGACACGGTCTGCGCCCTGGTGAGTGGCGGGGAGAATGACCGCGCTCGACAGCGCGTGCTTCACGCCACCCGCGACGACAGTGCCAAGCGGCTGGTCGAGGCCCGGCACGCGCGGTTGCTGCCCCTCGCGCTCACCGTAGCCCGTCTGTACCAGGGTGGGGCTGGCCATGGCGAAGGCACCGCCGCGCGGCCAGGAGGTTACGGTGCGCAGCGGCTCGTGTGCCGATTGGGCAAGCTCGCCTGACCAGTTCGAGATCGGCACGATGAATGGTTGCGGGTTGTCCAGTACGAACTTCTTCATGCCTTTGGCCACTCTGCGCAGGGTGGCGGCGGCCAGGTCCTTCTTGCGGCCGAAGATGCTCTTGCTCGGCACGCTCCAATCAATGCAGTCGGCGGCGGTGCGCCACTTCTGCTGGCCCTTGGCCGGGTTCTTGGCGTGGGTCGGCTCCGGCCACACGATTGGCTGGCCGTCACAACGGGCGATCATGAACAGGCGTTCCCGGCTGGTCGGCGCCCCGAAATCGCAGGCCTTGATCACGCGCCACTCCACCTGATAGCCCATCCCTTCGAGCAACTGCACGAAGCGGCGCCAGGTGATGCCGCGACGTTTCGGGTTAGGCACGAGGAACTGCTGGTGTACTGGCACCCGCTCGCCGATGCTGGCCATGCTACCGTCCAGCTTGATGACGCGGCCGGTTGCTTTGTCGCGCTTGGCGATCAGCGGCCCCCACTGCAGGATCTGCTTCACGTTCTCCAGGCTGATCACTCGGGGTTTCTTCTTGCCGGCCCACTTCAGACCGCTCCACGACAGGTTGCGGATCTCGTGCTTACGAGGTTGCCCGCCGGCAGCCTGGCTGTGGTGTGTGCAGTCGGGGCTCATGTGGAACCAGCCCACTGGGCGGCCCTGGCATTCCTCGTCTGGGTCACCGTCAAATACGTCAGTGGTGAAGTGTCGGGTGTGCGGGTGGTTGGCGGTGTGCATGCTGATCGCGGCCGGACTGTGGTTCTTGGCTACATCAACCTTGCGGCCGAGGCCCATCTCCAAGCCGGTACCGGCACCGCCGCCGCCACAGAAGAAATCGACTACCAACTCGTCGTCCTGTGGCTCCAGCGCCAGGGAGAATTGGGTCTTGAAGTGTTGGGGGTTGGGTAGTTTTGCTGCAGCGATCGAGGTCATGCCTGTTGCCCTCCCTGGTGCGCGTGCTTAGCGTTCAGGGAGTCGGCCTGCAGCAGGGCGTCGTGAATGGCCAAGGCCATCTCATCGACGGAGGCGAACACGCCTGCAGCATTCCCCGCAAGCGTCGAGTTGATCGCGTCGGCGATGCAGTTGCATACGGCTTGCTCATTGGCGGTGAGTGCGAAGTAGGGGAGGTGCGTATACCCCTTGGCAAGCTGCGCGTGCGGGCGATCTGAAGCGATTAGCGTTGCATCAGCGGGCGCTGCCTGGCGCAGCCTGTCGTGGGGTATCTGCAAATTGGCGGGGGCGTTGAGGGTGGAAATAATGCCTGCTGCTGCGCAGCAGAGGCTCTTTGTTTTTTGCGCGTCGACGCCAGCTGCTTCACGGAGCAAAGCGGGAGTGCGGGTAGCGTTCACCTGGTCGCGCGCGTGCCCGCTTTCCTCCGGGGTCTGGGTCGGTGTCTGTCCCGGTGCGATGGCGCGGGCATGTCCGGCGCAGGGCGCTGAATCGAAGAGCAAGCCGATGTGGTGGCGGGGCTGATTCATGCTGCAGCCTCCTGTTCGGCGGGCTTCAGCAAGTGAGCGATGGCGAGGGTTTCGTCGCGCAGGCGGCGTGCATCGCGCTCGAGCTTCTTGCCTGTCTTGAAGGCGCTCCAGGTCTCGGCGGCAATGCGCAGTGCCTCAGCGATCTCCAGCAGCGAGCGGTGATGTGTCTCCTGCAGCGCGTTGGTTTCCTTGAGCTGCTTGGCGTGCTCTGCCAGGTGGCGGTGGTCATTGCGCAGGAACTCCAGGGACGCCTCAAGCTTCTGAATGGTTGCTTTGTGTTCGCGATCGCTTGCCGCCTGGCCTCGAATACGCCCCTCTTGGCGGCCAAACCAATAAGCGTAAGCGAACAGCCCAATGACAAATGCGCTGATGACGATGAGGGCGATAACCTGCTGGGGGGTCATGGGTCTAACTCCTTGTGGTGTGCGGGCCGGTGGTGGCGGCCCTTGGTGGTGTTGCTACTACTTGTCTTGCTCGGTGGGTCGAGACTGCTTTTCGTCCGCCTGATAGGCCCTGCTGTCGATCAGGGCGGCAACATGGCGGATGTGGGCGAACTTCAAGGCCTTCTGGCTGTTGTCCAGCGTGGTCACTGGCAGGCAGATCCGGCCGACCTTCAGTTGCTCGGAAAAGGTGTCTTCGTTGAGGTTGCGGAAGTACTGCATGCGCACTTTGTCGAGCGGGATGAGAACATCGCCGAAGATGCGGTAGAGCAGCTCTACAGTCGTTGCGTCAGGTGCGTGCGGCAGGCGCAGCGCTAGTTGGTCTGTTGTATTGCTCATCAGGCTTCGGGCTCTCCCTGAGCTTGTGGCGTGACGGATGGTGCCAGGTGGTTTCGCAGTGCTTGCGTACCAGGTCGCGCCACTCTTCAGGAACCTGCAGGAGCGCGGCGTTGCGCTCCTCGCGGGTCTTGAGCTGGAGGATCTGGGCTGCGTACTGCCTAGGCCGCATAGCGCTTGTCTTCCGGTGGTGTCGGAAGTTGCAGCTTCAGACGTTCTGCCAGCCAGGGAATCCCGGCCTGCTTCACGCGGGTCGACTCGCTGTACTGCATCCCTGCTTTGGGATGGAACCACTGCCCCTCCTTCGTCCGCAGGTATTCGCGGTCCCGGGTGGGGTAGCGGGGCAGGTTGCGATCGTTCAGCAGTTCGTTCTCGCGCATCCGGCTGATCAGCTCGTTGCGGCTGATGCCGAACAGCTTGGCGGTTTGTGCCAGGGTACGTTCCATGGTCGCCTCCTATGCTGCGTCAGCGAGCGCTTGCTCGACTGGGGGCATGTCGGCGGTGTCCAGCTGGCCGTTGGCGATCGCTTCGAGGTGACCCGCGATCTTTCTCGCACTGGCGAGGCTGTTTGCTGGCAACGTCAGCGTGTTCACCGTCGAGCCCATGCGGATCACCACATTGAGCTGGTCGAGATAGACCTCCGTCTGCAGAGTGGCCTTGGCGCGGGCACCGTTCGCCTCGTCGCGGAGGATGTGGGAGAACTGCCCGGACAGGTTGGTCTGCGCTTTGAGGCAGCTGAAAGCGCTATGGCTCAGTGCGTAGCTCATGCTGCGTGCCCCCCATCGTCTGGGGCCGCTGGGCGGATGGTGGGCGCTGTCGTGGGGCGCTTGGTGGCGCCAAACGCGCAGCCGTGTTGCCGGGCTAGGCGGCGGATTTTGAAGATCAGATCAGTTGATGCGGCGGCCGGATGGACGTGCAGTGATGCAGTGGTGTGCATGGTGGTGCCTCACTCTGTGGTGGAAGAGTGAGGCAAATATCACGCACCGTGCTTGCTCGTGTCAACACAGATCGTTTTATTTTTTCGAGGTGTGCATGAACCGTGATGATTTGAGGATGCCGCCAACCAGATGGATGTGCTCAATTTCTGCCTCATCGACATGGATCGGCGCATGGTCAGCGTTGACGCTATCGAACCGGTACATTCCGTCGCGCAGGTAGATGAACTCCTTAATCATGGTTCTGCCGTTCGATGTTCTGACCAGCACCTCGTCGCCGCTGTAGTACCTCTTGCTTGGCTCCACAAGCACGTATTCCCCGTTCTTGATCCTCGGGTGCATGCTGTCCCCTGTAACCTTTAAGCCATAGGCATCAGGGTCATCGCTATGGATGTTGAGGTATCCATCGCCATGCCCTGTGGGAAAATCCAGGGCTTCGAAGTATCCGTCAGTCCCTAGTTGTGCATAGCCTACTACCGGCACCGCGCCCTCCAAGGCCCGTCTTGCGAATGTAATGTTGACGCTGGGCGGCGCTTCAGTCGGGGCGGAGCCCGGCAGCAATTCTCCCAAGGTGATGTTCAGCGCGCTCGCCATCCTTTCAATGTCTGCGAGATTGGGCTCTCTGATGCCCCGCTCATAGTTGCCTATGCGGGATTGAGATTCCCAGCCACATGCGATTGCCAGTGATTGCTGGCTCAGGCCCTTGGCCTTGCGGAAGTGCTTTATGCGTTGTGCGAGTGTCTTCATCCCTGATTTTTATCACGTACTGAAATGTTTTTTTTGCACTAACCGTGTTGATTAGTCCACGGTCCGTGTTATCTTTGTCAGCGAGTCAACCGGAGTCTTCGTTATGAATCGTATCGCTGAGATAAGAAAAAGCGCTGGTATCAAGCAGAGGGACCTGGTTGCTCGGTTGGGATGGACCCAAGCCCGATTGAGTAACTATGAGTCTGGGCTTCGTATGCCGGGGCTAAGTGAGTGCCGTGCTATCACTGCAGCCCTGAATGACTTGGGCGCGGAATGTGCGCTGGATGATGTTTTCCCGCCCGAGATGGACGAGCCGCGAGCGGCATAGGCCGCATACAAAGAAAAAAGGCGACCCGAAGGTCGCCTGATTTCTCCCGGTGGCACCACCACAGTGCTACCGGGCCGTGTTTAGGGTGGGAGGGCACACCACGTAACCGCTCACCTTGTACACGGGGTCCAGGCATTAGTGCCTGGAGGTGCCGCCTTCTCCACCACAGATTGGGCGGCGGGGCCGGGCCAGTCCATTGGGCTGTTCCGGCAGTGACTCTCTCAAGCCACGCGGCGAGTGTAACACCACGGCTCGCCGCCGACACTGGCAGCCTTTGTGGCGTAATGCCATGTGTCAAAAGAGGAGGCGTGTGATCGCCTCCATCACTCGGCAGTAGCACCACGATGCTGCCGGGATGCGTGATAGGTCGGCGGGCACACCACATAGGTCCAACTACCTTGATCGCACCACCCAGGCACGGAGCTTGGGTACCGCCTCCTTCACCACGGGAGGCGACAGTTTCGCCAGGGGCTGTCGATGGAACGATGCCCCGGCAGGAGGCCGTATCAGCCCCTCGCTGCCCGGCTACTTACTCTCTCAACGCTATGCGGCGCATGCAACACCACTGCCCGCCGCAGGCACTGGCTACTGACAAGGACATATGCCATGAGCCGAATCGCAATGAGCTGCCCTGACCGCGCCAAGCGCGAAGTGCTGCCGCTCGAACTCGCGCTGTACCACTCTGTACGTGATTACCCAGGCGGTGCAGCTGCCATCGCCGCTACCACTGGCCGAAACGCCACCACCCTCCAACACAAGCTGTCTCCCACCCATCCTACCCATACCGTCAACGTTCAAGAGTTCAGCGAGATCCTTGAGCTGACAAAGGATCCGCGCATCCTCGACTCGGTACATGCCCTGGTTGGTGACACCATCTGGCAGGAGCTGTCGGACGCCTACACCCGTGACATCCCCGAGACGCTGACCATGGGCCTTGCCGAGTTCTTCCGGCAGGTTGCCAACTTGTCCGAGACCTGGGCGCGCAGCATTGGCGACGGAAAGGTCGACGATCAGGAGCTGGCCGAGATCCAGCACCAGGTATTCCGAGGTATCCAAGGTTTACTCGGCATGTATCGCCGGGCCGAGTACGTCAACCAGACCACTCGGGGGGCGCGCCGTGGGTGATGTAATCGACCGGGCGAATGATCAAGCTCAGTGGCACAACGACACCGCAATCGCGGCGGCTGCGAAACGTCGGGCGCGGGTACTGCCCGTGTCCCTTTTGGACTGCGTTGATTGTGAAGAGCCAATTCCCGAAGCCAGGAGGGTGGCAGAGAAGGGCTGTGCGCGTTGCATTGAGTGCCAGCAGATCCATGAGGGGCGGGGGGCTCGGTATGCTCGATAAGGTTCTTGATCAGCTGCACGACTACGGTCTGCAGCCTGAACAGCCCCTGATCTTTGGCAAGCTGACCCGCTGCCGCACCCAGGATGACAAGGGCAAGGAAAAGAACGGCTGGTATGTCCTGCATGAACACCTGACCGAGAAAGGGCAAACCTTGATCTTCGGCAGCTTCGGTGACTGGCGTCTTGGCGAAACGCAGAAGGTGAAGACCGATGGTCGAGGGCTGACCCCGGACGAGCGTGAAGTGATGCGGGCCCGGCAGGCTGACGCCAAGCGGCGTGCAGCGGAGGTCGCCGCCAACGCGGCACGTCGTGCGGGCAAGCGCGCCGACGCACTGTTCAAGCGCATGCCCGAGAAAGGGCGGAGCGCTTACCTTGACCGCAAGCAGGTGGTCGGCTTCGGGGTTCGTTATGCCCCGAAGTCGGGCGCGGTGCTCGTCCCGATGCAGAATGCACAGGATGCCATCGTCGGCCTGCAGGTGATTTATCCGACGGTCCAAGAGGACACCGGCCGCGATAAGTCCTACTGGCCGCATGGCATGGCCAAGGACGGGGCTTTCCACATGATTGGCGGTCACCCCGAACCAGGCGAGCCGGTGCTGGTGTGCGAGGGATACGCCACCGGCGCTAGCCTGCACATGGCGACCTCCCAGGCGGTGGCGATCGCCTTCGATGCGGGCAACCTGATGGCGGTCGCCAAGCACATGCGCGAGCGCTTCCCTGGTCGGTCCATCATCATCTGCCGCGATGACGACTGGAAGACCAAGCGGCCTACGGGCGAGCCCTGGAACCCTGGTGAGGAAAAGGCCAACAACGCGGCGGTGGTGGTCGGTGGCCAGGTGGTCGGCCCGATCTTCTCGGTCGAGCGCGAAGTGAAGTGGACCGACTTCAATGATCTGCACTGCGCCGAAGGCCTCGAGGCCGTGCGTCGGCAGGTCACCGCGGTGATCAAGCCACCTGCTACTGGTGGTTGGAAAGACATGCTGGCCAGGACCGAGAGCGGTGCCATGATCGCCCACATGCAGAACGTCGAGCTGATCCTGGCCAACGACGAGCGGTGGAGCGGGGTGATCGGCTACAACGCCTTCAGCTCGAAGATCATGCGTCTCCGTGCGGCGCCTTATGGCGGCGTGCCGGGGGAGTGGAGCGACATCGACGACATGCGTGTGATGAAGTGGCTGGCTCAACAGGGCCTGCGCGTTAAAGCCTCGCATGTGGTCGAGGCAGTCAGTGTTGTGGCGCATGACAACGCCTTCCATCCGGTGTGCACTTACCTGGCCAAGCTTGAATGGGATCGCGTTCCACGCCTGGAGCGCTGGCTGCATGAGATCTTCGGCGTCCCCCGGAACGAGTACAGCGCCAAGGTCGGGAAGCGCTGGATGATTTCGGCGGTGGCGCGTGTCATGAAGCCCGGCTGCAAGGCGGACGCGGTGATGATCCTTGAGGGGGCGCAGGGCGCGGGCAAGTCTTCGGCCTTGGGCATTCTTGGGGGGGAGTGGTTCATGGACACGCCGTTCACTCTGGGTGACAAGGACGCGTTCCAGGCGATCCGGGGCAAATGGATCGTCGAGCTGGGCGAGCTGGACAGCTTCAACAAGGCTGAGAGCACCAAGGCCAAGCAGTTCTTCTCGGCCTCCATCGACACCTACCGCGAAAGCTACGGGCGAAGAACGAGCGACGTGCCACGCCAGTGTGTTTTCGCGGGTACCACGAACCAAGATGAATACCTCAAAGACGCCACGGGTAACCGGCGTTATTGGCCGGTCGCCTGCGTCAAGGTCGATCTGGAGGCGTTGCGCCGGGTCCGCGATCAGTTGTGGGCCGAGGCCATGTTCTGCTACCAGGCCGGTGATATCTGGTGGGTCACCCGCGAGGAGGAAGAACTGTTCACGACCGAGCAGGAAGAGCGCTTCGTCGTCGATGAATGGGAAGGCCCGATCCTTGAGTGGCTGGAGGCATCGCAGGTCGGGGAGACAGTCACCGGTAGCGAAGTGCTGGGACAGGCGCTCAAGCTGGACCCCGGTCACTGGGGCAAGCCTGAGCAGATGCGTGTGGGGTCGATCATGCACCGCCTGGGTTGGCGGCGTCGGCGGCTTGCCGCGTTGCCGAAGAGCGGCAAGCGGCCCTGGGCGTATCAGAAGCCCGAGGGTTGGGGCCGCACCAGTCCCCTGGAACAGCAGGCTCCAGCACCGAAGGAGGAGTGCTTTTGATCAAGCACATCGATGAGATGCTGAAACTGTGGGCGCAAGAGCTGCATGCGCCGGAGCCCTGTCATTCGGCGGGAGGTGTTGGTAGCATGCTCGGCCTGTTGATGGAGTGTAAAGGTGATCTGGTGCGCGGAACCCGAGGCAGCAAGGTGCTGCTCGATGAGTCTGCGGACATCGAGATCATAGTGAACAAGCATCTGACACCGGAGCTTTACCTGGTGGTTAATGAGCATTACTGCAACGCTGACAGCGAGCTGTACCAGAAGTACCAGCACTGTGGGTGTAGTCGCGATACGTACTACAAGCGCTTGCATGAGGCGCACGTCTGCATCGCAGGCTTGCTGATGGGGAGTGCGGCATGATTCGCCTTCCGTGGTCCCACCGTCCAGCCGCTGGACTACCATGCTTTTCGCAGGTCATCCACACTCAAGCCCGTGCAGGTCGCGGGCTGTCCCACTGTCCCGCCATCCACCCGCAGACGCACACGTAGGGCGCATGTAGCGCGTTACGCGCGCATTGCGCGCAGCGTGCTTTAAATCTCTCTCTTTACACGGGAAAGGGTTAAAACAGTTAGACGGTGGGACAGCCCTTTAAATTCAAGGGCTCCACAGTCCCACCATTACCGCTAGCCTTGGGACCTATGGGGCAACACCAAAGTGAAGCTAAGCCGGGGTGGTGTATTCCCCCGACATTCTCCAGACATTCCCCCTGCGTTACCCCCTTATTGCGGGGTGGCATTAAAACTCGCTTGCTGCCACCGGAATCGACCTGTAAAAAGTACCCATCTTCGAGACGTGCGGGCGCACAAAGCAGCTCGCCACACACCAAAAACCCCGGCCCTGGCGCCGGGGTTTTTGCATTTGGGGGAAGGGATGAACAGCGAGCAACAAGCCTTGGCCGAACTGCCAATCTGGATGGTGATTGTGTTGTCCCTGGTCGGCGGCGTGTCGGGGGAGATGTGGCGGGCGGACAAGGCGGGCGCTCGCGGTTGGGGGCTGGTTCGCCGGTTGGCCTTGCGGTCGGGTGCCTGCGTCACCTGCGGGTTGTCGACCAACATGTTGCTGTATGCCAGCGGCATGTCGGTATGGGCATCGGCAGCGATTGGCTGCCTGACCGCGATGGCCGGTGCCGACGTGGCGATCAACCTGTACGAGCGCTGGGCCGCCAAGCGGCTGGGCCTCGGGCAAGTGGCGCCGCAGGCAGGCGAGCCGGGTCAGTGACCCGCCCGGAATCCTGGGTGGGGCCGGGGACCCTGGCGATATGGACGGGGTACGGGACCGGGAACCCGCGATTCTTTGTTAGCGGACGGTTCACCCGCTTAGTGAACTGCGGTGAACTGGTTAACCCCCTGAATTCATTGGGTGAACTGGACTTTTCGACATGACCCATCTGACGAAATCGGAGTTCGCCGCTCGCAATGGATGGTCGAAATCCTACGTTTCCAAACTGGCCAAGCAAGAACGCCTGGTGCTGACTGCCGACGGCAAGGTCGACGTCGAAGCCACCGAGCTGCTGCTGGCCGAATCGGCGGATCCGGCTAAGGCGCCCGTCGCGGCCCGGCATGAAGAAGCCCGGATAGAACGCGACGTGCGCAGCCAGCTCCAGCCAGGCCGCGACACACCTGCGGTGCAGCAGGCGGATCCGGCGCCGGGCAGTGGCCACAACTTCCAGCGGTCGAAAGCCCATCGCGAATTCTACCTGGCGCAGCTGGCCGAGGCCGAGTTCCACAAGGTTCAGGGCGACTTGGTCGAGCGCAAGGCGGTGGAAGACGCGGCCTACGCCGCCGGTCGGATGCTTCGCGACCAGTTCTTCGGCCTTGCACCCCAGCTCGCTGCCGAGCTTGTGGGGATGGACGATCCATGGGACATCGAGAAGCACCTTGCCACCGCGTTCCGCCGCGTATTCACCGAGGTCGACAAGATGAGCAGTGCCGACCTCGACCGAGCCATCACACAGAGCTGAGCCTATGCCCACCGGATACGCAGACGGTGCCAAGGTGTTCCGCGAAGCGTATTGCCGAGGGCTGACGCCTGACCCCGAGCTGTGGGTAGACGAGTGGGCGGACGAGTACATGCGGATCCCGCGTGATACCGGCGCCGCCGAGCCCGGCAAGTACCGCACCGCGCGTACCCCGTATGCCCGCGAACCCATGCGCTGCCTGTCGCCTGCTCACCCCTGCAAACGGGTGGTGACCAAGGTTGCATCGCAGCTGATGAAAACCCAGATCGCCCTGAACTGGATCGGCGCACTGATCCACATGGCGCCTTCCAACATCCTGACCCTGCTGCCCAGCCTGGCCCTAGCCAAGCGGGTGTCCTCGCGGATTGGCAAGACGATCGACGCAACGCCAGAACTCAAGGCGCGCGTGGCGGCTAACCGTTCCAGGGATGCCCGCAACACGATGGACACCAAAGAGTTCGAGGGTGGCACGCTGTACGCCACCACCGCTGGCTCGGCTGCCAACCTGTCGGAGCTGTCCGCCCGCTACGTGTATGGCGATGAGGTCGACCGCTGGGACGTCGACGTCGACCAAGAGGGCGACCCGATCAAACTGGCCGAGGCGCGGGGCAGTACCTTCGGCCGCAACGCCAAGTTCTATTTCTCCAGCTCGCCGCTCATCAAAGGCGCTTCGCGGATTGACGACCTGTTCCTGATGGGGGATCAGCGGCACTACTACGTGCCTTGCCCAACGTGCGGGACGATGCAGGTCTTGAAGTGGGATCGCCTGCTGTACTCGCCTGACTTCAGCCGCGTGCACTACCAGTGCGAAGGCGCCGACTGCGACGTGCTGATCGAAGAGCATCACAAGGCCGATATGCTGGCGAAGGGCGAGTGGCGTGCCCACGCCCAGGGCGACGGCGAAACGGTGAGCTTCCACCTCAATGCACTGTACGCCCCGCTCGGCTGGCACTCTTGGGCCATGCTGGCCCGCGAGTTCGAGGAGGCCAAGCGCGCCCAGGACCGCGGCGACCTTGAACCCATGCAGGTGTTCTACAACACCCGTCTGGCCGAGGTCTGGGATAGCGCGATCGAGCAGACCAAGGCCGAGGTGCTACAGGCCCGTGCGCTTCAGGAAGACTACGTGCTGGGCACCTTGCCCGTGGGGGCGCTTGCGCTGACGGCCTCCGTCGACGTCCAGGCCAACCGCCTTGAGCTGATGGTCATGGCTTGGGGCACCGGCATGGAGCGCTGGGTGGTCGATCACCAGGTGATCCCTGGCGACCCGGCCGACGAGCGTACCTGGGCTCTACTGGATGACCGCCTCAAGATCCGCTACCGGCACCCTTGCGGCGTCAGCCTGGGGATCCTGGCTACCGGCATCGACTCCGGCGGCCACCACACGCATGAGGTCTACCAGTTCACCCGCGTGCGCCGCTGGCGCAACGTCTTTGCGCTCAAGGGAGCAAGCAAGCCGGGCCGGCCAGTGATCGCCCAGCGCCCGTCGCAGGTGGACGTCACTTGGAAGGGCCAGACCGAGCGCAACGGCGCTGAGCTGTGGATCGTTGGTACCGACACGGCCAAGGACTGGATCTACAACCGCTACAGCTTTGAGACGGGGCCGGGCGCGCTGCACTTCGCCAAGGACCTGCCGGACGAGTTCTTCCAGCAGTGCGTGGCCGAACGCAAGATCGCCCGCTACGTGAAGGGCTACAAGCGGATTGAGTGGGTCAAGAGCAAAGCCGAGCGCAACGAGGCGCTTGACCTCATGGTGTACAACCTGGCCATGGCCAACTTCCTCGGCCTGCACCGTTATGGCGAACAGGACTGGGACAAGCTGCGGCAGGCGCTTGCTCAGGCCAGCCTGTTCGACCAGGGCGAGCAGCCTCCAGCCCGGCCCCAGGCCAGCGAGCCAGATGCCGACGACCAGGACGAAGAGGTCGAGCAGCCGGCATCGGCACCGATCAGGCGCGCCGATCCGCCAACACCGCCGGCTCCGCGAGCCGCGCCTCAACCTATGCAACGCCGCAGCTCCAGCAGCGGCTACCTCAAGAGACGCTGACATGGCCTACACAAAAGCACACCTCGACGCTGTCGAGCGGGCGATTGCGCGCGGTGAAAAGATCGTTCGTTACTCGGACCGCACCGTGGAGTATCGAACGGTTGACGAGCTGATCAAGGCCCGAGACCTGATTCGCACCGAGCTGGTGAGCGCCGCAGGGCCGCGCTCGCGCGTGACCCGTGTCTACCATGGGGGCAAGGGACTGTGAGTGGACGTTATCTGTCCCTTGGCCGTTCGGGCATCCTGGTGCCCGAACGGATCAAGGCCAGCTACGAAGGCGCCGCCGAGGGACGGCGCTCATCAGGGTGGGATGCGCCGGACACCGGCGTGAACAGCCTGATCATGCCGGCCTTGCGCAACCTGCGTTCCCGCTCACGGAGCGCGGTCCGCAATGACCCCTATGCCGCCAACGTCATCGACAAGCGCGTCAGTAACCTGATCGGCACCGGCATCACGCCGCATCCGCGGTTGCTCGACAAGGCGGTCCGCAAGGCGATGCAGGAATTGTGGGAGGACTGGGTCGATGAAGCGGACGCCGATCAGCTCACCGACTTCTACGGCCAGCAAGCCCTGGTGGCGCGTACCGTGGAGCAGTCAGGCGAATGCTTTATCCGCCTGCGTCCGCGTCGTCTGGAGGATGGCTACGCGGTGCCGCTGCAGTTGCAGTGCCTGTCGCCGGAGTTCGTCCCCCATGACAAGTTCGAGGTAACCCGCTTCGGCAACGTTATCCGGGCCGGGATCGAGTTCAACGGCATGGGCCGGCGCGTGGCGTACTGGTGCTATCGCAATCACCCCAGCGACAAGTCCACGCTGAATGCTGGCTATAACCAGTTGGTGCGGATCCCGGCCGAGCAGATGTTGCACGTGTTCGAGCCGCTGGAGCCTGGCCAGTTGCGTGGGGTACCGCGTTTGGCGCCGGTGCTGAAGCGCCTGCGCAGCCTGGACAACTTCGACGACGCGGTGCTGTTCCGCCAGGAAGTGGCGAACCTGTTCGCAGGCTTTGTTCGCAAGCCTTCTCCAGACGGCCCCCCACAGATCGACCCGCTGACCGGTGCGCCGGTCAAGTTCGACCGCGATGGCTTCACGCCGATGGTGGGGCTTGAGCCCGGCACGATGCAGGAGCTGCTCCCTGGTGAGCAGGTCGAGTTCTCGGACCCGCCGGACGCGGGCAACAACTACCCCGACTTCATGCGGCAGCAGCTGATGGCTGCAGCGGCAGGATCGGGGCTGCCCTACGAGCTGATGACCGGCGACATGCAGGGCGTGAACGATCGGGCGATCCGTGTGGTGCTGACGGAGTTTCGACGCCGGCTGGAGCAGCTCCAGTTCCAGGTATACGTCCACCAGCTGTGCCGGCCAGTGCGCAAAGCCTGGTTGGACATGGCGGTGCTCGCCGGTGCACTCGATCTGCCGGACTACTCACTGCGGCGCCGGGAGTACCAGCGTACCCGTTGGGTGCCGCAGGGCTGGGCCTACATTCATCCGGTTCAGGACGTGCAGTCCCGCATGTTGGAAATCAAGGCTGGGTTCGCCTCGCGTGGAGAAGTGTGCCTGCGCGGCGGTACCGATGCCGAGGTGGTGGACGAAGAGAACGCTGCCGATCTCGCCCGGGCGAAAGCTCTGGGCCTCAGTTACAGCACTTTGTCGGCGGTCGGTGATGACCCCGAGGAGAAGGAGAAACCATGAAACCGTTGAAGCCGTTGATGCCATTCCGCATCTTCAACAAGGTGCCCTCGGCGCCGAAGGTCGAAGACCAGCACTGGTACAAGATCAGCGCAGCGGTCGAAGGCGAGGGCGCAGCCAACACCGAGCCTGTCCCCATCGAGATCTACATCTACGGTGAGATCGGTGGCTGGGGCATCACCGCGAACGAGTTCATCAAGGATTTGAAGGCGATCGACGACGGCGTGTCGCCGGTCGTGGTGGCGTTCAACACCATTGGTGGTGACCTGTTCGACGGCCTGGCCATTCACAACGCGCTGAATCGCCTTGGCGAGCGCTGCACCGCGCGTATCGATGCACTGGCCGCCAGTGCAGGAAGTGTCGCGGCCTGTGGCGCCCACCGCCTGGTCATGGCTTCTAACGCCATGCTGATGGTGCACAACCCGTGGACCTGGACCAGCGGCGATGCCGAGGACCTGCGCCGCGTCGCTGACGTCCTGGACCAGACCTTCGAAGCCATCATCGCGGCGTACCGGGCCAAGGCCCCAGACATCGACGACGCCGAGCTGCGCCGCATGGTCAACGATGAGACCTGGCTGACGGCTCAGGAAGCCTTGGCGCTGGGCCTGGCTGATGAGGTGGGCAACGGGGTCGAGGTCAAAGCCTGCCTGGCGCAGGGCGCAGCGATGAAGCGGTACCGCCAGACGCCGCAGGCGCTGCTGGATCAGCTGGCCGATCAGACGCCGGACGATGACCCAGCAACTCCTCCTGAAGCAACCCCGCCGGATCCAGCAGCCTCCACGGTGCTGGCGCTGATGATCACCCAGGGCTGCGCTAAGGCCGGTATCAGCAACCTGGCCGAGACCCTGATCGCCTCCACCAAACTGACCGACCAGGCTACGGTGCAGGCTGCGCTGACACGGGCCAAAGGTGTTCACGACCTCTGCGTCGCGGCGCGCTTGCCCGAGCTTACGGCGGAGTACGTTAACGCCGGCCTGGAGCCTGATGCGGTGCGGGCGCGCCTGTTCGAGAAGCTGGTCAGCTCCGGCAAAGGCTTTGAGATCGACAACAGCCTGCCACCGGCTGACGACGAACCGGAGAAGGTCAAGGCGCAACTCCCCAACCCATCCAATATCTGGGCTGCCCGCCGGCAGGCCGCCAACAAAGGAGCACGACCATGAGCAACATCCAGCTGGAGCCGGTTCACGCCGGTGAGTTCCTGCTTTCCGAGGGGGCGGGCAAGATCTCCCGCGAAGCCATCGACATCGCAGCTGGCCCGGCCCTGGTCGCTGGGCAGGTGCTGGGGCGACTCGCCGCGAGCGGCGAGTTCACCGCCTATAGCCCCGCGGCGGAGGATGGTAGCGAAAACGCCGTCTGCATCCTGTTCGCCCCACTCGGCGAGTCGGACACTACCCGCCGCGGTCGCGCCGTGGTGCGGCTGGCCGAGGTCACCGAGGCCCTGCTGACAGGCGTCGATGTCGATGCTGAAAAAGCCCTGGCTGCGCACTTCATCATCCTGCGCTGACCTCACCCTCCGTTTTCCCCCAACCCCGCCCCGAGCGGGGTTCTTACTTTCTGGAGTACCCCATGGCCGAGATCGCCATTTTTCAAGACGATGCCTTCAGCGTTGCGGCCCTGACCGCAGCCATCAACGAACAGGAATACGTTCCCGGCCGCTTGGCCGCGCTGGGCCTGTTCCGCGAAGAGGGTGTCCCGACCCTGACCGTGCAGATCGAAAAGGACGGCGATACCCTCGCCCTGGTGCCGGCGGGTGAGCGCGGCACTTCCGGTCTGGTGGTCGGCGGTAGCAAGCGCAGCCTGATCCCGCTCAACACGATCCACCTGCCTCAACGTTTCGCGATCAAGGCGGACGAGATTCAGGGCATCCGTGCTTTCGGCGCCCTGACAGAGCTGCAGGCCGTCCAGGCCGTAGTGAACAAGCGCCTGAGCAAGGCCCGAAGCCAGCTCGACGCCACCCACGAGTTCCACCGCATGGGGGCACTCAACGGCAAGGTGCTCGATGCCGACGGCACCTCGGTGCTGTTGGACATTTACAAGGTGTTTGGCGTGTCCCAGCAGCGGCTGGCGATGGGCCTGAACGATCAGGAGTCGAACGTTCAGGCCCAGTGCGTGGATGCCTTGGACATGCAGGAGGATGCTCTTGGCAACGTCACCACTACGGGCGCGCGTGCATTCTGCGGCAAGACCTTCTGGAAAAAGCTGATCGCCCACAAGTCGGTGGTCGACACTTACAAGGGCAGCCAGCAGGCCGCATCGCTGCGCGGTGATGGGCGTGAGTCGTTCGAGTTCGGCGGCATCAGTTGGGAGCGCTACCGCGGTAAGGTGGGCGGCAATGCTTACGTCCCAGACGACGAAGCCCGCCTCGTGCCCGAAGGCGTCTCGGACTTGTTCCTGTCGGTCTACGCGCCGGCGGACTACATCGAGACCGTCAACACCGAGGGGCTGCCGTACTACAGCAAGATCGAAGAGATGCCGTTCGGTAAGGGCATCGATGGCGAAGCCCAATCCAACCCACTCCACATCTGCACCCGGCCGCGTGCCGTGCTGCGCCTGACGCTCTGATCATGGCCTTCCGGGACCTGATCGACGAAGTGGATGACACGGTGTTCGATGTCCTGGGCGATCGCGCCCTGATCGATGGGCGCGAAGTGCAGGGGATGTTCTCTGCACCGTGGCTGCAGCCGAAGCTCGGCCGCATCACCACGTCGCTGCGGGAGCCGCACCTGGTTATCCGCGTGAAGGACAACGCCGGGGTCGAAGCCCGGCAGCGGGTAGAAATCGACCTGCCGGCGGAGGACGGCGGCGGCGCGTACACGATCGCCAGCGTCGAGCCAGGCGGTGACGGGCTGGTGGCCCTGGTGCTGAGGAAATCGGTATGAGCGTCGGCAGCTATCACAAGGTGTCCTCCGGTACCGGGATGATCACCCTGCAGGCGCTGCCTCAGCAGGTCGCACAGTTTGATGAGTTCGCGGCGCTGGCCCCCAAGGCCATCGCCAAAGCTCAGCGTCGAGCGATCAACAAGACCCTGCGCTGGCTGCGCACGCATGTGGGTAGGGCAGTCGCCGTGCAGGAGCGGATCGCCGTGGCCTCGGTTCGTCAGCGCCTGCGGGCCTATCCGGTGGGCGGTGATGGTCGCGGCAAGCTGTGGTTCGGCCTTGACCCAATCGCAGCAAGTCGCGCGGGTCGGCCACGGCAAACCCGCAATGGGGTCTCGGTGGCTGGGCGCCGCTATCAGGGGGCGTTCTTCAAGGCGGTGTACGGGAGCAACCCCGATATCTGGATCCGCACGGCCAGCAAGCATTTCAAGGCGAGCGACTACCCGGCCAGCGAAGTGTCAGGGGCCGGTGGGGCCAGCTCCGGCTGGATCGCCGAGAACGGCAGTCGCTTTCCGTTGGCCAAGGCGATGATCTCCCTGGAAGACGTGAAGCCGCACTTCGAGTCGTGGACACAGAAGGCTCACCAGCGGCTGCTGGAGGTCATGAGGCAAGAGCTCAATTACGAGCTGCAGAAACTGTTGGGGAGGGTTGGTAATGGCTGAGGATCCGATCCCACTTGATCGCTTGTACGCCGCGATCGAGGCGCACATCGCCGAGGCGCTGCCTGCATTGGAATACGTCGGCACCATGCCTGACCGGCTTGATCGGATTGCGATCCCCGCAGTGGTGATCGAGTTGGTCGAGTGGGAGCCGGGGCCGGACCCTGGTACGGGCGAGGCTGGGGTGGAGGCGCGTTTCGAGGCGCGCGTTATTGTCGCGGGGGAGGAAGACTTTAGCCTCCGTATCGCCGCGTTCTCGGCGGCCCAGTTGACCGTGTTGCTGCGTATGCAGACATGGGGCATCGAGATCGAGCAGGCCAAGTTCGTCCGAGCAGCACAGGACTGGACGCGGCCTGAGTTGGACGGTTACGCGGTCTGGGTGGTGGAGTGGACCCAGATCATTTATCTGGGCGAGGAAGAGTGGCCATGGCCCAGGCAGCCACCGGGCACACTGGTACTGAAGGTCGGCCAGGACGCTGAGCCCGTCAGCCCGGAGGAACTGTCATGAGTTACGCATCCGCCATGCACGACCGGATGCTGGCCAGCCTGGTGATCCCCTGCCGGGTGGTCGCCGTCGACCTGGCCGCCGCGATGGTGCGGGTGTCGGACGGCAGCGGCTGGACCAG
Source organism: Pseudomonas sp. RtIB026 (assembly GCF_016861355.2). Classification (NCBI taxonomy): domain Bacteria; kingdom Pseudomonadati; phylum Pseudomonadota; class Gammaproteobacteria; order Pseudomonadales; family Pseudomonadaceae; genus Pseudomonas; species Pseudomonas sp. RtIB026. Next base: position 3,545,873 of record NZ_AP023348.2, read on the forward strand.
CGCCTGGGTCCGCTGGCACAGCCAGGCCGCTGGTAAGGCACGCCACTGGCGGGCGCCGAGCCTGGACGAGCAGGGCGCGCTGATCAGTCCCAGCGGCGAGCCTGCCCAGGGCACGTTCGTGCCGGGGCTGTACGGCAACGCCGGCCCGGCGCCGGACAACCGCGACCATGTCGAGGTCTGGCGATTCGACGACGGTGGCTCCCTGGTCTACGACTGGCAGGCCAAGACTTACACGATCGAGTTGCCCAGCGGCACGGTCACGGTGAAGGTCGGGGCCTCCCAGGCGGTGCTGACGGACGACGCCATCACGGCCCAGTCCTCGAGCATCACCGCTCAGGGCGACACGATCACGCTGACCGGCGCGGTCACGATCAACGGAGCACTGATGGTCACGGGTGACATCAACGGCGGGGGCCGGATCATCGACACCGCCGGCAACACGGCAAACCACAAACACTGACCAGAGCCCGCCTAGTGCGGGCTTTTTCATGCCTGGAGGAAAGCATGGCCAGAACACAGACAGTGCCTGATGAGGGCAGCGAAGCGGCGCCGGTACCGCACGGGCCGGTGACTTTCATCGATCAGGAGTACACCCGGCGCAAGTTGATTCTGCCCGACTGGGTGGAGCTCGAGGTGGTGCAGGGCCGGGTCACGATCAAGGGTGATGACGCGGTGGGCCTGGCCTACATGCGTAACCGGTCCGACTTCAAGGAGGCCTGACCGTGATCGGCATGGATCGTCGAACGGGCCAGCCGGTCGCCGGCCTGGGGCACCTGCGGCAGTCCATCGAGGACATTCTCACGACCACGGTAGGCAGCCGCCGGATGCGCCCTGAGTACGGTTGCCAGTTGCGCCGCTACGTCGACCTGCCGGTGAACGAGGGCTGGAAGAGTGCGGTGCAGGCCGAGGTCGCCCGGGCCTTGGGCCGTTGGGAACCGCGGCTGCGGCTGGAGCGGGTGCGGGTGCTTGCGGTTATCGACGGCAAGATCGACCTGCAATTGACCGGCACGTACCTGGGCGACAGCGCAGTATTGGAGGTAAGTGCATGAGCGTAGTGGATCTGTCGCAGCTCCCGGCGCCGCAGGTGCTGGAGAGCCTCGATTTCGAAGGGGTGTACGGCGAAGAGCTGCAGCGCTTTCGTGCGTACATGGGGGATAAATGGGATGCGTTGCTCGAGAGTGACCCGATCACCAAGCTCCTCGAACTGGGCGCGTACCGGCGGATGCAGAACCGCGCACGGGTCAACGACGCGGCCAAGGCCCTGATGCTGGCCTATGCACGCGGCGCGGACCTTGACCAGTTGGCCGCCAATGTGAACCTGCAGCGGCTGGTGGTGCAGGCCGAGGATCTCAATGCGGTACCTCCGGTCGAGCGCGTCCTCGAGGCTGACGATGCACTGCGTGAACGCGTGCAGTTGGTCTATGAGGGCCTGACCACCGCCGGCCCGAGGAACAGCTACATCCTGCATGCGCGCAATGCCTCCGGCCGGGTGGCGGACGCGACAGCCGAGAGCCCGGCCCCGGCCGAGGTGGTGGTCACGGTGCTGGATCTGGAGGGCACAGGCCTCGCCCCGCCGGAACTACTGGAGACGGTACGTGCACACCTAAGCGATGACGACGTGCGCCCGGTGGCCGATCGGCTCACGGTCCAGGCCGCCGAGATCCTGCCGTACCGGGTCGAGGCCGTGCTGTACAAGGCCGGCACTGGGCCGGAGAACGAAGCCATCCTGGCGGCATGCAAGGCTCGGCTGCAGGCCTGGGTGAACCCCCGTCGCCGGCTGGGCCTGGAGGTCTCGCGGTCCGGCATTGATGCTCAGTTGCACATCGACGGTGTGAGCCGCGTGGAACTGGTGGGGTGGACGGACATCCGTCCTACCAGGGAACAGGCGGCGTGGTGCGAGACGATCGACGTGGCATGGGGTGGCTGACATGAAAAGTCTGCTCCCCGTGAACAGCACCCAGCTGGAACGCGCCGTCGAGGTCGCCACGGACGAGCTGACCGATATCCCCCTGCGGACCCTGTACAACCCCGACACCTGTCCGGCGCACCTGCTGTACCAGCTGGCTTGGGCCTGGTCGGTGGACCGTTGGGACGACACTTGGTCAGAGGCGGTCAAGCGCTCGGTGATCCGCTCCGCGTTCTTCGTGCATGCGCACAAGGGCACGATCGGCGCGCTTCGCCGGGTGGTCGAGCCGTTCGGCTATCTGATCGAGGTCAGTGAGTGGTGGCAGCAGTGGCCGCTCGGCACCCCGGGCACCTTCGGTTTGAAGATTGGTGTTTCGGACGGAGGCATCGATGAGGAGACCTATCGAGAGCTGGCCTCGCTGCTGGATGACGCGCGCCCGGTGAGCCGCCACCTCACAGCCCTGCAGATCAGCCTTGAAACCAGTGGCGCTTTCTACCTGGCGGGGGCGCTGAGCGAAGGCGACGTGCTGGACATCTATCCGCCCGTGCAGCGCGACATTGTCGTCACCGGTGCCATCGGGCGCGGTGGCCGTGAACATACAATCGACACCCTGGACATTGCTCATGGTTGACCAGAACTCACAGTTTTACGCCATCCTCACCAACGTGGGTGCGGCGAAACAAGCCAACGCGGATGCCTTGGGCATCCCGTGGAAAATCACTCAGATGGGCGTGGGCGATGCCAACGGCACCGACCCCACACCCAATGCCACACAGACGAGCCTGATCAACGAATGGCGCCGGGCGCCGCTGAACCAGTTGAAGGTGGACGACAAGAACAGCGCCATCATCATCGCCGAGCAGGTTATCCCGGCGGATGTCGGCGGCAAGTGGATCCGCGAGATCGCCCTGTACGACACCGACGGTGACATGGTTGCCGTGGCCAACTGCGCACCGACCTACAAACCGCTGCTGAGCCAGGGCTCCGGCCGCACCCAGGTGGTGCGCATGAACCTGATCGTCAGCAGCTCCAGCAACGTCCAGCTGCGCATTGACCCGAGCGTCGTGCTTGCTACTCGAGAGTACGTCGACAACAAGGTCGCCGGGGTATTGCCAGGTGGGAAGCCGGCAGGCACTTACACCAAGGTCACGACCAATGAACGCGGCATTGTCACCGCTGGCGAAAATCCCACGACCCTGGGCGGCTATGGCATCACCGACGCCCTGAAGAAAGGCCACCTTGGCCTGGGTGGCAGGATAGCCCCGGCCGGCCAGATCGACACTATCGGCCTGGAGGGTGGTTTCTACTCTTACACGGATGGTGAAACCACCTTCGGTAATTACACGTCAGTGTTGAACATCCCGTACATCGCCGGCGATTACGCGGCGCAATTGGGGTTCAAGTACGACGGCGAAGAACCGATCATCATCGTTCGCTCGGCCCGCGAGGGTCAGTGGGGCAGGACGCGTGTCCTGTGGCACAGCGGCAACTTTGACCCATCGGGCTACATCAGTGTTGCCAATGGCTACACCCGCCCCCAGGTCGACGGGATGCTGGCCAGCAAGGCCAACTGGGCGATCACGCTGGGTGGCTATGGCATCACCGACGCTTACACGAAAGGCGAGGTGATTACCGCGTTGCTCGCCAAGGCCGACAAGGACAAGGCGCTGGCTGTAGGTGTTGTCAGCCGACAGCAGCCGGTACTTGCGTCGCCAGCATGGGGCGGGGAGTACGGTTCTGGTGCCATCGTCATCCGTGAGGCGATGGAGGTCGGTGCTACGGATCAACGAGAAGTATGCGCGCCCGGCATCGGCTTTCACTGGTTAGGAGTGGTGGCCGGCAAGCTGGTAATGGACTCAATCGGCAAGCTGAAATGGAACGGGCAGCCCCTGCTGATGGGTACCAACGCCAGCCAGCTTGAGGTCGACACCGGTAGCACCGATACCGGTTTCGTGACGCCGTTCAAGCTGCGCTGGGGGTTCTCATTCATCAAGGGCGGGGGCGGCGCAAGCAACGCCATCGTCTTTCCGACCTGGTTGGGCGGGCTGATGATTCAGTGGGGTGTTCACATTGCCAACGCGGCAGACGCGGAGACAACGGTCACGTTTCCCCTGGGTTTCAGCATCATTCCCTCGTGCTTGAGTGGCTTCACGCATGACGGCGTCATGACCCAGTCGACAGTGACGACGCAAGCTAGGTTGCTCACCGCGACAGGCTTTCAATCTCGACGGGAAGACGTCATCAACAGTTCATCATTTTCCGGCACTGCGTACATCCACTGGATGGCCGTTGGCTATTGAGGGTAAGCATGGGCATTTGGGCTAAGTGGGTTGAGGTCGATCAGCGGTTCTCATTCGATGTCAGGGACAACGGCGGGGCCAAAATTTCAAACAAACGACATGCAGAGCTTCTAGCGGCCGAAGCCTCGGGGCAGTCAATCGCGCCCGGCGATGATGGGGTGCCAACGTTGACTGAGCGACAGCCGCCGCCCATCGAGTTTGTGATGGAGCGGGAGCGCGCTTGGCGCACTGTAGAGCTGTCCCGCTACGAGTGGGTGGTTACGCGCCACAGGGATGAGGTCGAGCTGGGAGGCGTAACGACGCTCACGGCTGAGCAATATGCCGCGCTGCTGGCCTATCGGCAGGCGCTGCGTGACTGGCCAGCGGCCGACGCCTTCCCGGCGCTGGCCAACCGTCCGGTAGCACCGGACTGGCTCGCCGAGTTGATCCTGTAAGGCCCCGCCCGTCGGGGCTTTTCTTTTGGCGTTGTCGGCTATGGCCGGCGGCACCTTTCCAGGCCTCGCGCATGCGGGGCCTTTTCGTATCTGGAGACTTGCATGAGCGGTTTTTTCCACGGCGTTACCGTAACGAACGTCGACACCGGCGCGCGCACCATCGCGCTGCCGTCGTCCTCGATCATCGGCCTGGTCGACACCTTCACCCCCGGCCCCGATGCCACGGCCAAAGCGAACGACCTGGTGATGATCACCAGCGAGCGCGAGGCGGTGGCGGCCTTCGGTGAGGGCGCGGCGATCACCAAGGCCTGCCGCGCCATCTACACACGTGCCAAGGCGGTCATCGTCGCCTGTGGTGTGGCCAAGCTTGAAGACGCCGCCGAGCAGACCTCGGCGATCATCGGGGGCACGAAGGCGGGCGGCCAGCGCACTGGCCTGCAGGCGCTGCTCGACGGCAAGAGCCGCTTCAACGCCCAGCCGCGGCTGCTGGTGACGCCCAAGCACAGCGCGACCCAGGCGGTTGGTACCGCCCTGGTGGCCCTGGCCGACAAGCTGCGCGGCATTGCTATCCTCGATGGGCCGAACACCACTGACGAAGCAGCTGTCGCGTATGCCGGCGAGTTCGGTGCCAAGCGTGCGTTCCTGGTCGACCCGGGCTTGCGGTTCTGGGATACCGACGCGAGTGCCACGGTGGACGCGCCCAGCTCGGCCTGGGTGGCCGGCCTGTTCGCCTGGACCGACCGCGAGTATGGGTTCTGGGCCTCGCCGTCGAACAAGGAGTTCGTCGGCATCACCGGCACCTCGCGGCCGATCGAGTTCCTCGATGGCGACGAGACCTGCCGGGCCAACCTGCTGAACAACGCCAATATCGCCACCATCATCCGCGACGACGGCTATCGGCTGTGGGGCAACCGCACCCTGTCCAGCGATCCGAAGTGGGCCTTCGTCACCCGCGTGCGAACCATGGACATCGTCATGGACGCGATCCTCTACGGCCACAAGTGGGCCGTCGACCGATCGATCACTGCGACCTACGTCAAGGACGTCACCGAGGGCCTGCAGGCCTTCATGCGCGACCTGAAGAACCAGGGCGCGATCATCAACTTCGAGGTGTTCGCCGACCCCGAGCTCAACACCGCCAGCCAGCTGGAGCAGGGCAAGGTGTACTGGAACATCCGGTTCACCGATGTCCCGCCTGCCGAAAACCCCAACTTCCGCGTCGAGGTCACCAACCAGTGGTTGACCGAAGTCCTCGACGGCAACGCATAAGGAGCGAACCCCATGGCGATGATTCCCGAAACACTGGCCAACCTGAACCTGTTCGTCGACGGCGTCAGCTTCCAGGGCGACGTGCCCAGCCTGACCCTGCCCAAGCTAACCCTGAAGATGGAAGAGCACCGCCCGGGCGGCATGGACATGCCGATCGAGATGGAGCAGGGCATGGAGAAGCAAGAGGCCGCCTTCACCACCACCGGCGTGCGCCGCGAGTCGCTGAAGTTCTTCGGCCTGGCCGACGGCACCGCCTTCAACGGCACTTTCCGCGGTGCCTTCAAGGGCCTCAAGGGCAAGGTCACCCCAGTGATCGTTACCCTGCGCGGCGCGCTGAAGGAGGTCGACATGGGCGACTGGAAGGCGGGTGACAAGGCCGAGATCAAGCACAACGTTGCGGTGACCTACTACAAGCTCGAGGTCGACGGGCGCCTGATCTACGAGATCGATGCCCTGGGCATGAAGCGCGTGATCGACGGCGTCGACCAACTCGCCCAGCAACGCCAGGCCCTGGGCCTCTAACGTACTCACAGACAAGGACAACACCTTATGAGCAAGAAGATTCCCGCTTACCTGCAGCTTGAAACCGACCGCGTCATCGTCACCTTGAGCAAGCCAGCTGAGTGCAATGGCGTGCAGGTGGACAAGCTGAACCTGCGTGCGCCGACAGTGCGCGATATCCGTGCTGCACAGCAGCTCACCAACGGTGACGATGAACAACGCGAACTGAACCTGTTCGCCTCGCTGGCCGAGGTCGGTTTGAAGGACCTCGAAGGCCTGACCCTGAAGGACTACAGCCGCTTGCAGGCCGGCTATTTTCGCCTGGTGCAAGACGACGAGCTTTGACCCGCGATCTCAGAAGCAGCTGGCCAAGCGGCTGGCGAAGGAGTTGGGTTTCTCGGCGGCAGAGATCTCTGCGATGCCCTGGATGGACATCGTCTGGTGGCTCACGGATTGAGCCTGCAGGAGGGTAGCGCATGGCAAAGCTGGCGATCGCGCTGGAAATCGGCGGGGCCGTTGCCGCATCGCTTGGTTCGGCATTCGGTACCGCCAAGGGTCATATCAAAAGGCTCGAGGAGAGCGGCAGCCGCGCGAAGGTGTTGAAGAACACCATCGGCGAAACGATCAAGCTCCGGGAGGAATGGAAGAAGGCGCACGACAGCGGCTCGGCGGCGGCCTCCGGGTTGCTGCGGCGCCTCGACGGCAATCTCGATGCGCTGAAGAAGCAGGGCGTCGAAGTCGGTCGGCTGGCGAAGGAGTACCAGCGACTCGGGCGCGAGGCAAAAGCTGCAGATCTGCAGCACAAAGGCAGGCAGCAGATCGATGCAGGCAAGTCCTCCCTCAAGTCCAACATCGGTGCCACCGTTGTCGGCGCGGGTCTGGCTGCGATCCCGACGAAGATCAGTGCGGACTATCAAGCGATCATCCGTGATATCGCGATCAAGTCGGACATCGTCAACAAGCCGCAAGAGGCCCAGCTAAGCAGGGCGGTAATCGATACTGCGCGCGATACAGGGATGTCGCGCAACGACGTGGCGGACCTGATCAACCAGCTGGTCGGTGCCGGTATGGAGGTGGACAAGGCCATGGCCTATGCGCCGACGGCGGCGAAGTTCGCCATCGGTCAGGGAGCATCGGGCGTCGACACGGCGGCGATGATCCAGGCGCTGCAGCAGAACGCCAAGATCACCGATCCGAAGGTCATGCAGCAGGCTCTGGAGGCCATCGCTTACCAGGGCCAGGCCGGTAGCTTTGAAGCCAGCGACATGGCGCGCTGGTTTCCGCAGCTGTTGGCGGGCATGGAGAAGGGTGGTGTCACGGGGTTGGATGCCGTCACCTCGCTGGGTGCAATGCTGCAGGTGCAGATGAAGACCGCCGGCAGCTCCGACGAAGCGGCGAACAACTTCAAGAACTGGATGGAGAAGATCGGTGCCGGCGACATCCAGAAGAACTATGAGAAGGTCGGGATCGACTACCAGAAGTCGCTGAACACCGGCTTGCAAAAGGGCATGAACGTCTTTGAGGCGTCCATGGGCCTTGCTCTGCAGTACGTCGAGAAGACTGACCCGAAGAAGGCCCAGGCAATGAAGGAAGCCCAGGCCAAGATCGATAAGGAAGTCGATCCGGAGAAGGCCACGGCGGCGCTGGCGGCCCTGGAGAAAAGCCTGCGAACCGGTGACGTGTTTGCTGACCAGCAGGTCAAAGCGGCGCTGACGGCCTACGCGCAGAACCGTGGCCTTTACAGCACGTTGAAAGCCGACTCGGCAGACGCCAAGAAGGTCGCGGGCATCCTCGACAAGAACTTGGCCGAGCGTCGGGAAACGTCCAAGCAACGGTGGGGCGAGCTGGGCCAGGCCGTGGACGACTCAATGCGTAGCATCGGCGACGCGATCCGCCCGGCCACTGACCTGCTGGCGACGGGGTTGACAAAGATCGTCCACGGCATCACCGACCTGTCAGACAAGTTGCCTGGGCTGGTCATGGGCATCGCGGGTGTTGCTGCGGCGGTCATGGCGTTCCTCACTGCTCGCAGCGCGGTCAGGGTCGGGCGTGGGGTGTTCAACCTTGCGCGTGGCCGAAGGATGGGGCGTGGTGCCGGTAGCGAGGGAGAGCTGCCGGAGACCGGCAATCCGGTGGTCGATGCAGGCCTTGGCGCTTTAGGCAAGGTGTTCGGCGCTGGTGCTGCGAACGATGATCGTGGTGGCCTCGGGAGCGAGCCGCAGCGTGTGTTTGTCGTCAACGGCAAGGATCTGGGCGGGATTGGCTCAACGGCCGACGCGGGTGAGCCGGGTGGTCGACGGCGCCGTCGGCAGCGCAGGGGCCGGGCTGGACCTGCGCCGCGTCGATCCGCTCCTACGGGGGCTGTCGGCCGAGTCGCTCGAGCCGGGGCTGCGACAGGTGTGGCGGCCGCAGGTGCTGCGACGGCTGCAGCCGAGGTCGGCCGCATAGGCCGCATGATGGGTGCCGTCGGCAAGGTGTCGAAGGTGGTCGGCAGGCTCCCAGGTGGGAAGGTCCTCGATGCGGGCATGACCGTTGTCGAGACGGCCCTGAACGCGAAAACCCAGGACGAGAAGGCTGAGGGCTACGGCAGTGCGGCGGGCGGTTTGGCCGGCGCGCTGGCGGGCGGTGCTGCAGGTGCGGCGCTCGGTTCGGTTGTGCCGGTCTTGGGTACAGCGATTGGTGGTGCCATCGGGGCTGCGATCGGCGGCCTTGGCGGTGAGGGCCTGGGTGGTTGGCTGGGCAAGAAACTGTTCGGCGAGGACGAGCAGGTGGCGAAGGCGGACAAGGACAAAGCCGCGCCCGGGGATGTCGCGCGATCGATCGCCGCTGCGGCGCCCGCTCCCACGGCGCCCGTTGTGGCCCAGGCGCTCGAGCAAGCCAAGCCCAGGACAGACCCGCCCAAGGTCGACCAGCAGTTCTCGTACATGCCCAACATGCCGATCACCGTTCAAGGCGACGTCAAGGATCCGCAGCAGGTGTTTCGCTCGCTCGAGGGGATGATCCGCAGCAGTTGGGAAACCTGGTCACGGGAAAGCGTCGCGCGGCAGGCTGCTGGCCAGCTCTTCGATCAACCACATGTCTAAGGAGGTGCCATGGCCTACATGGCGTCCATGCAGTCGACGCTGTCGTCGTTGATTGCGGCGGGGGAGGCTGGCCGCACCAGCCTCGACGGTATGCTGGGACCGCTGACCGGTGCCGTCGGCGATATGACCGGAGCCGCCTCGGAGCTGGAGAGCCTGCCAGTCCTTGGCCCGGCCCTCGGCCAGAAGCTGCAGCGCACGATGCGAGCCATCAATGCGGCCCAGTCCACGGTGGGGCAGGTGGCATCAACCTACAGCCAGGTGGTCAGCGGAGCGGCAGCGGTGCAAGACCGCCTCGGCTCGCTGAAGGAACAAGCCGGCAGGGCGTCGGCGGCGATCAGCCGCATCGCTGGTCAGGCAAGCCCTGCGCTGGCCAACATCCTGCCGACCAGTGCGCTTGCGCCGCTGGCCACGCCGGCAGCCGATGCCATCAAGCCTTTCCCGCACCTGCTGATCCTGCAGCCGCTCGACGCCAAGCTGCAGCCGTATTACTTCAACCTGGATACCGCGGCCTTTGACGAACTCCGCCGGCAGACGTCGGCGCGCTGGGCCGGCCAGGAGCGCCTCACGCGGGATATTGCGCAGCAGGCGGTCGGGCAGGGCGAGGACAAGATCACGCTCAAGGGGGTGATCTTCACCAGCAGGGGCGGGATCAAGCAGCTGGATGCGTTGCGCACAATCGTCCGCCGGCTACAGCCGGTCAGCTTGGTGACCGGTTACGGCGACGTGCTGGGCACCTGGTGCTTGACCAACTTGGACGAGGAGCAGGGCGCGCTGCTGGCCGGCGGCATTCCGCGTAAGCAGGGTTTCTCACTGGAGTTTGTGAAGTATGGCAACGACATGCAGAACGTCTGACGGGGATCTGCTGGACACGCTGTGCTACCAGCATTACGGGCACCTCAACGGCGCCGTCGAACTGGTGCTGCAGGAGAACCCTGGTTTGGCGGATGAGCCGCAACCCTACCGGGCCGGGGTCATCATCGTACTGCCCGAGCTGGCAGCGCCCTCGATCGAGACAATCGAGCTGTGGGGATGACCCACCGCCACACACCGAGCCCCGCCCAGTGCGGGGCTCTTTCATTCTGGAGGGCCTATGCAACCCACTTTCCGCATCGTCGCTGATGGCAGGGACATCACGATGCTGATCAACGACCGACTGATCATGCTGAGAACAACCGACAAGCCCGGCATGGACTCCGACGAGTTCGAGCTGCGGATCGATGACCGCGACGCCGCGGTGGCTTTGCCTGCCAGGGGCGCCCGGATCGAAGTCCACCTGGGCTACGTTGGCCAGCCCCTGGCTCGTCTGGGGCGGTACACCGTCGACGAGATCGAGGTTTCGGCGCCGCCCCGCACCATGGTGATCCGCGGCAAGGCCAGCGACATGCGCGGCACCGGCAAGACCACGCGCAGTGGCAGTTGGGAGGGCGTGCCCCTGTCGCAGATCGTCCGCGACATCGCCGCCCGCAACGGCTGGACACCGGTCTGTCCGGTGCAAACCAAGGTCGATCGCGTCGACCAGCGCAACGAGTCCGACTTCAACTTCATCACCCGCTTGGCAAAACAGTACGACTGCACGGCGAAGGTGGCCGCCGGCAAGCTACTGGTCATGCCCCGCGAGGCCAGCCTGAGTGCCAGCGGCAAGGCCTTTGGCACGGTCACCATCGCCCCGGCAGATGTGAGCCGGTGGCAGTTCCGACTCGGCGATCGCAACGCGCAGGCGGCCGTGAAAACCACGCACCAGGACAAGAAGACTGGAGAACTGGCCGTCATCGAGCTGAGCAACGACGACGCCCCCTCCGGCCTGCCGGGCGTGCATACCGATCGCCACATCTACCCGAACAAGTCGGCAGCCCAGCAGGCGGCCAAAGCCAAGCTCGCGGCGTTCAACCGCAGTACGGCGAGCGTGCGCCTGCAGATGGCCGGTCGAACCGATCTGTTCGCTGAGCGGGTAATCAACGCCCAGGGCTTCAAGGATGGGCTGGACGGACAGTACCTGGTCGACAGCGTCGAGCAGACGTTCGATGCCTCTGGCTGGTCGACCGCGGTGGAGTGCAACGGCGGGAAGAAGGGCAAGGCCAAGGCCAAAGGCAAGGGCAAGAAAAAGAAATCCGACCAGCCACTGAGGGTGGTCGCGGTGAACCCGGCCTGAGCGGCCACAACAGGAGATTCAAGATGACCGTCACACTCAAGCAGCTGCAGCAGATCCTCCCCAACGCCGGCACCCAAGCCGGCGTTTTTCTTCCTGTCTTGAACGCGGCGATGGTGAAGTGGGGGATCGTCACTCCCTTTCGCAAGCGTGCGTGGCTCGCCCAAGTCGGCCATGAGTCGGGCCAGCTGCGCTACGTCCGCGAGCTGGGCGGCGATCAGTACCTGTCGAAGTACGACACCGGCAAGCTCGCCGCCCGCCTGGGCAACACGCCCGAGGCCGACGGTGACGGCCAGAAGTACCGCGGCCGTGGCCTGATTCAGGTCACCGGGCACGACAACTACAAGCGCTGTGGCGAGGCGCTGGGCCTGGACCTGCTGGCCCATCCCGAGCTCCTCGAGCGCCCTGAGCATGCCGCTGACTCGGCCGGGTGGTTCTGGCATCAGGCGGGCCTTAACTCGCTGGCTGACAAGGGACCGTCGGCGTTCGAAGCCATCACGCGACGCATCAACGGCGGGCTCAACGGGCAGGCCGATCGCTTGGAGATCTACGAGCGTGCCGAGGAGGTGCTGATCTGATGGGCCTGGAATCGCGGCTTGCGCTGCTGGCCCTGGTGTTCGGTGCCGTGGTCGGTGCACGGCTTGCCTGGTTGTGGCAGGCCAACGAGCTGGCCACGCAGGCGGCAGGCTACGAGCAGCGGCTTGCGACAAAGGATCTGGAGCATAGTCGGGAGCGGGAGGGTGCTGCGGTGGTGGTGCTCGGTCAGCTCGAACAGCAGCAGGCAGCAAGGCGCGCGTTGGAAGATCGCCTGCAGGCCCAAGACAAAACCCACTGGAAGGAGATGAACGATGCTCAACAAGCTCAGGCTCGCCTGCGCGACCGGCTTGCTACTGCTGATCTGCGGTTGTCAGTCCTGGTCGACGCCGGATCCGTTGCCGCCCAGGGTTGTGGCAGTGGGGGGCGAGCGCCCGCCGGCACCGGAGGGTTGGTGGATGGAGCCCTACGCGCCCAACTTGACCCAGCGCATGCTCGACGAATTATCGCCATCACCGACGAAGGCGATCGAGGATTGATCGCGCTCAAGGCCTGTCAGGCCTACGTGCGCGAAGTCACGAAGTAGTAAAGAGGCGAGCCGGGTGGATGCGTCAACATCCAGCCCGGCCCGCCGAACCCGCAGACCCTTCCTGCAAGTCCAGCCGTGGCCCCTGCCTTGTGCACAAAGCGCGGCGAGCCTAACACCTGTTTATCCATACAGTAAAGACTTGCAATCAATGACCTCTCCAATCATTCCCTGGATGGGCGGCAAGCGCCGCCTGGCCGACCGCTTGATCCCCCTCTTTCCCCCTCATGAATGCTATGTCGAAGTCTTCGCCGGCGGTGCCGCGTTGTACTTCATGCGTCCCCAGGCCGCCCCGGTCGAGGTGCTCAACGACCTCAACGGCGACCTGGTGACGCTCTACCGGGTAGTGCAGAACCACCTCGAGGAGTTCGTCCGCCAGTTCAAATGGGCACTCAGCTCCCGGCAGATCTTCGAGTGGCAGAAGATGACCCGCCCCGAGACGCTGACCGATATCCAGCGCGCCGCCCGGTTCTTCTACCTGCAACAGCATGCCTTCGGCGGCAAGGTCACCGGGCAAACGTTCGGTACCGCTACCACGGGGCCGGCCATCAACCTGCTGCGCATCGAGGAGAATCTCTCGGCCGCATGGCAGCGCCTGGCCGGCACCTACGTCGAGAACCTCTCCTGGCTCGACTGCGCCGAGCGCTACGATCGAGCGCACACGTTCTTCTACATGGACCCGCCTTACTGGCAGACCGCCGGCTACGGCGTCGACTTCCCGTTCGAGGAGTACGAGCGCATGGCCGACTTCATGCGGCGCTGCAAGGGCAGGGTGATGGTCAGCATCAACGATCACCCGGACATCCGGCGCGCCTTCGACGGCTTCCACTTTGAGTGCCTGGATATCCGCTACAGCAACACCAACCAGCGGCAAGGCAAGGCTGATGTGACCGGCGAGCTGGTGATCTTGAACTGGGTTCCCGAAGCCCTGGGAGGCCTGTTCTAGATGGTTGTCGCTCAGGATCTGATCCGCTTGCTATTCGATTTGCGTGGAGCGTTACTGTGTCAACGATCACAAAGGAAGCCGCTTCATGGAAACCGCCGAGATGTACCTTCAAACCTTCCCCTCCCACATCCTGCTGGCGGCTCTGCGCGGTGAAGTTGACTTGAACGAGCTGGCTAAACAGCAGCTGGTGAACCGCGGCCTGGACTCCGCTGGCAAGTGGGTTGGCTTTGCCGAGTCCGCCCGGATCATGGCGGAGTCGGTGGGTAAGTAACCGCGACGCCTTAGCGCTTTCCCGGGCGAAGCTAGTCCGGGAGGGGCTATGAGGCTGGGAAGAGCACAGGCTCGATCAAGCTCGGCCCCTGGTTGCGCACGTTGCCTACAGCGGTGCCGACCCGGTGCCACTCAAAGATCTCGGCCGGCTCGCCAAGGTTGAGCACGATCTGTTCGGCATGCTCGCTTGGCATGCCGGCCGCGACCCATTCAACGGCCAGATCGGGCGACAGTACGACTGGCCGCCGATCATGCACGTCGACCATCCCGCCCTGAGCGTCGGCGGTAATTATCACGAACCCGTCATGCTCAGTACCGGTGAACTGACCGATCGCGGCGCAAAGGGCGGGGCGTCCATCTCGCCGGCGGATGTAGTAGGGCTGCTTCTTTGGCCCGCCTTCATCAACCCATTCGTACCAGCCGTCCACCGGTGTGATCGCCCGGTGCGGCCAGATCGCGCGGAAGAAGGGGCCGTGCGCCACCTTTTCGACCCTGGCGTTGATAGGCACCGCCCGGTCCGCCGCCCAGTGCGGCCGCCACCCCCACCTCACCAGGTCCGCGCGCGGGCCTGCGTCATCTACTCGAAGCACCGCCACGTTTGTCGTTGGCGCGACGTTGTACCGGTCCAGGGCTTGGTCACCGACGTTGTTCCGCCATACCTCTGGCATGCTCAGGGTGTCAACGAAGTCATGGATGCCTCGGTACTGGCTTAGCCTCCCACACATAACCCACCTCGCTCGTTTGTCGACTTCCTCGCGTCCGCGCATTGACGTAGGAACGGTCTGACAGTTTACTGTATGAATATACAGCCATTCATTCGAGTTGATCTGCCATGACCATCACCTTCCTCGGCGCGCCGACGGGCGGCCCTGCGCTGCTGCCGGTGTATTCGTTCCGTGTGCCGGCCGGATTCCCTTCGCCAGCGGCGGATCACCTGGAGCGCCATATCTCCCTAGACGAGCTGTTCGACCTGCGTGCCCCGCACGTGTACCTGGTGCAGGTGGAGGGCGACAGCATGCAAGGGGCCGGGATCTTCTCGGGCGATCTTCTCATCGTAGACCGCAGCAAGGAGGCCGAACACGGCGACATCGTGATCGCAGCGATCAACGCCGAGCCCGTGTGCAAGCGCCTGTACCGGCGTGACGGCGTGCTGATACTGCAATCGGAGAATCCCGCCTACCCAGCGCGACACGTCATGGAAGGCGACGACCTAGTCGTCTGGGGTGTGGTTCGCTACAGCGTGCGTGATCATGCCCAGTGACCAGGTGTTCTCGCTGATCGACTGCAACTCGTTCTATGCAAGCTGCGAGCGCGTGTTCCGGCCGGATCTGGCCAAGACACCCATCGTGGTGCTGAGCAACAACGATGGCTGTGTGATCGCCAGGTCATATGACGCCAAGCCCTACGTGAAGATGGGCGAGCCCTATTTCCAGGCCAGGGAGAAGCTGCGGCGGCATGGCATCGTGGCGTTCTCGTCCAACTATGCGCTGTATGGCGACATGAGTGAGCGGGTCATGTCCCTGATCGAGGCCATGGTACCGGTGGCCGAGGTCTACTCGATCGACGAATGCTTCGCTGATCTCACGGGTGTGCAGGGGAGCTTGACCCAGTTCGGCCGAGAGGTGCGCGCCAAGGTGCTGCGCTGCACAGGCATCCCCGTCGGTGTGGGTATCGCTCGCACCAAGACCCTGGCAAAGCTCGCTAACCACACGGCGAAGCGCTTGCAGGCGCATACCGGTGGGGTGGTTGATATCACTGATGACTTCAAGCGCGATTGGGTGCTGCGCAACACTGAGGTGAAAGAGGTCTGGGGCATTGGCCGACGGATGACGGCACACCTCGAGGCGATGGGCATCCGCATGGCCATGGATCTGGCGAAGGCAGACCCACGGATGCTGCGCGACAAGTTCAGCGTGATGGTGGAGAAGACCGCGCGCGAGCTCGCCGGCACGCCTTGCCTCGAGTTGGAGGAGGCTGATCCGCCGAAGCAGGAGATCTGCTGCAGTCGGATGTTTGGCAAGCGTCTGACGGAGCTGGCACCGATCAAACAGGCGGTGGCCACCTACACGGCGCGAGCGGCGGAGAAGCTGCGCGCCCAGGGATCGGTATGCAAGCGCATGCGGGTCAGCATCCGTACTGGGATGTTCAACCCGGACGAAGCCAAGTATGCCAAGGGCGCATTGGTCGAGCTGCCATACCCAACCAATGACACGCTGCTGCTTACCAGGGCCGCCACCGAAGCGGCTGGGCAGGTCTACCGCTCAGGGTTCCGCTATAGCAAGGCCGAGGTTCTGCTGATGGATCTGCGGCAGCCGGGGGAGTTCAGCGATGATCTGTTCGCTGTGACGCAGCCGGCGGCCTGCGATCGGCTGATGTCGATGCTGGATGAAATCAATGGCAAGTACGGCCGAGGGACGATGCGTACCGCCAGCGTCCCCGGTACCCCTGACTGGGGGATGCGGCGCGAGATGATGAGTCGTTCGTATACCACGCGGATCGATCAGCTATGGCGAGTCCGGTAGGAAGGCAGTCCAGACCATGGGGCAAAAATGGGGCAAACTGAGCGCCATTCTATGCCTCTCTATGCCCTTTGGACTCTTCACCGGCAGGTAGAGAAATGCGCCCAAGCTCTTTGTGTATGGGGCTTGGGCGCATTTTCTCGTCAATACTCCAGCACAATCGGGGTGTGGTCGGTATGATTTTGCAAGTTAAATACCAAGGGTGTGCTCATCTCGTGGAAAGCTGGAGGGAGGTAAAATGGTAGATTTTTTCGGGAATGGACTCTGTATTCATTGCCATTTGGCGAAAAACGAACTTATAGAATTCCTGGCTTTCAATGATAAAACTGAAGAGGCTTGGCGGGCTAAAGATGTTGATTTGCAAGAAGAGTTAGAGGGTATTTTTAACAAGTACCCAAAAGCTAAGCATGAGGATATTGTTGATAGCTATGCTTGGGATTTGCATCTGAATCAATCCAAGTATCCCGCTCTTCATCGGGCCTCGTTACTGATAACCTTATTTAGCTTCTTAGAGCATCAGTTGAATTCCCTGGCTGAGATTATGTATGAGAGTGTGGGTAGCGATCTAAAGCTTAACGATATAAATGGGCGCGGTATAGAAAGAGCTTTTTTATTTCTAGCGAAAGTGGCAGGTGTTGACTTGTCATCTTTCGGGGGGGAGATTCCATTTATCAAGGGGGTCAATCTGGTGCGGA
Organism: Pseudomonas sp. RtIB026; assembly: GCF_016861355.2. NCBI lineage: Bacteria > Pseudomonadati > Pseudomonadota > Gammaproteobacteria > Pseudomonadales > Pseudomonadaceae > Pseudomonas > Pseudomonas sp. RtIB026. Next base: position 3,563,062 of record NZ_AP023348.2, read on the forward strand.
ATGTGGTGGTGCACAGTGGAGGGGTACTCCCTTCGGATCCACAGGCGAAGGTGAATAAGTTTATTTCCAAAGCTGCGGGCCTTTCAGGTGTGGAAGCTGGATATGTGTCAATTCATTCTGATTTTATTCCTAAGTTTATTAACCTGCTGATTGCCTTCTTTGAGCGGCTCGATCTAGAGATAGAAAGACACATTCAAAATTATCGGCCAAAATCAGAATGAGCCTTGCATGAGGCTAGGTCTGATCTGGTCATACGCTAGATCCACTCAATCCGAGATAGGCTTCTGACAGCAGTGGGCTTTCAGTCTGCGCTGGCTGGGTAACCGGCCAATATGGCTGGCGTTGCGTCGAGTTTACCAAGCCTTGATCGTGCTGAGAGGCAGCAGGCTTGGTATGTCTATATTGGCAATCGCTAGGTAACCCCAAGGCCATTCTGATCTTCACCGCCTTCCTGCCGCAGTTCGTCTCGATGGGCAGCGCCACGCCGGTGAGCGAACAGTTCCTGCAACTGGGCGTGCTGTTCCTGCTGCTGGAGTGGGCGGCCATCGCCATCTACGCGGGGCTTGGCGCCTACCTGCAGCGCTGGTTCGAGCGGCCCGGGCCACGGCGGCTGTTCAATCGGATCAGCGCGTCGCTGCTCGGCTGCGCCGGTATCGGCCTGCTCGCCGCACGGCGCTAGAACTGCCAGCGTACGCCCAGGTTCACGCCGCTGGCTTCCTGCTGGCGGCTATCCAGGTTGCTGGTGTATTGCATGCCGCCGTGCAGGCTCAAGGCCCGGTTGACCTGGGCCACCAGGCCGCCTTCGAGTTGCGCCGAGGTGTAACGGTAGTCGGTCTTGATCCTGTCCACGCCATCGAAGGTCAAGGTGTCGCGACCGCCGTCGCCATGCCACAGGTTTAGTTGTGCGTAAGGTTGTAGCAGGCGATCGCCGCTGACCTTGAAAGTGCCTTCCAGGCGCACGCCAAGGCGACCGGTCAATTCCACCTGGGCGTCATGGCTGATGCGTGAGACGCCGTCGCTGGCGCTGTCCAGTGAGGTCTTCTGGGCGATCAGCTGCGCTTGCGGCTCCAGGGTCCAGCGCTCGAACAAGGCAATCGGCAAGCCGGACTCAACCGACGCGCTCCAGGCATGGCCGTCAAGCTCCAGCTTGCCGCCGCGGTCCGAGCGCGCCCGGCCATCGAGGTCGGTGTACTGGACGACCGTGTCGAGGTACCCGCCTTGCGGCGCGACCAGCGTCCAGTAGACGCCGACGCTCTTGCCATCGAGCACCAGGTCGCCGACGCGGCGGTCTTCCACGGCCAGGGCAAAGCCTTTGACGTCAGCGTCCAGCCGGCTGTGGCCGACGTACACGCCCATCTGCTGGCGATAGCCATTGTCACTGACCGTGGCATAGAGGTCCTGGCCCACCTTGAAGCCCTGCAGGTCGCCATCCAGGCTCGGGCTGACGGTACCGCTCCAGCGCTGGCGCAATGCGCCGCCATAGGCCTGGCCCCAACTGGCCGGCAATGCGCCCTGGCCAGCCAGCAACCGCTGGTCGCCCTGGCGCTGGTGGAAGGTGCCCAGGGCCTGGCGGGCGATGATCGCGGCGCCTCGAGGGGCCGCGGCATACACGGGCACTTCCGGGCGGTACAGCGGCACGCTCTCGCCGGCCACCGGGTCGGGAAGATCGGGTTGACCGGGCGCCGGCGCCGGCACGGGCGGTGTAACGGGCGGCTCACCCGGCGCGGGCGCAGGTGGCGCGACCAGTGTCGAGCGCAGGTACCAGCTGTTCTCGCTGCCCGCAGTCACGCCGCCCTTGAACAAGCGGTAGTCGTAGGCGCCGGCCGAGAGTGTCTGGGTCTGCACGAAGGCGTTGGCGCTGCTGGTGGCACCGTCGCGGGCCTCGACCACCTGGATGCCGTTCTGGGTGGTGGCGGCGCCGGTGCCACCGAGGTTGTTGACGAGCAACCGGGTGCTGCCGGTGATGGCGCCCTGGCCGACCACCAGACGGTCGGAAGCCGCATCGTCCCCAGCCAGCTGGCTGTTGAGGCGCAGGGTGCCGTTGGCGCCTTCGTAGTTGCCGTGGATCGTCAAGCGTCCGAGTCCATCCTCGCCGGTGCCGAGGTTAAGGGTGCCGGCATTGCTCACAGTCGCCGGCTGGCCTGTGGCAACGGCAGAGATGATGCCTTGCCGGGAAACGAGGGTGCTGTCGGCATCGATGCTCAATGTGCCACGACCGGTATCCGCATCGCCGAGGCGCAAGGTGTCGGTCAGCTCCAGGTGGCTACCCGCGTTCAGCGCAATCCGCTCCCAGTTCAGGTACTGGCCGCCCCCGGTGCTCCGGCTGGCGTTGAAGGTCAACGTATCGTTGCCTGTGCCGCCGTCGAGCGGGATGGACAGTGCATCCTGCTCCAGGCGCTTGAGCAGGGCCTGATCATCACCAGGCCCAAGGTCAACGCGACCGGCAATACGTCCACCGTCCCAGGTGAACGTGTCGTTGCCCGTGCTAAGCAACACATCACCGCCTATCCGGCCGCCATGCACCAGCACCCGGTCGTCGCCGCCACTGACGCTGATATTGCCACCCACGGCGCCGTTGAAGATCTCCACATAGTCCTTGTCGAAGGCCGTGATGATGTTCCGGTCGATCACGCCGCCGCGCATGATGAAGGTGTTTTCGTCCAGGCGCATGTTGACGTTGCCGATTCGCCCGGCGTCCATTTCGGCATGGTCGCCGCTGTCGAAGGTGCCTTTGATCCAGCCACCGGTCATGCGGAAGGTATCCAGGCCATCGCCCTGGTTGAGGTTGCCTTCGATTACGCCACCGCTGATCTTGAAGTCGTCGATGCCCGAACCCTGGTCGACGTTGCCGCCGATGCTGCCGGAGGCCATGTCGATAGGGTCCGCACCGGCGCCGAAGGTCACATCGCCACTGATGAGGCCTGTCCCACCGACTGGCATGCCCAGGCTGTTGTTGCCATTGGTGTCAATCAGCGTGGCTGCTGTGCCGCTGTCGCAGATGTACGTATCGTCACCTGCTCCGGCGGTGAAGCTGCAGGCCGCCTGGGCGGTGGGCACGTTCAGCAGGGGCAGGGTGGCGAGAGTCAGCAGCAGGCGCGTTCGCATGGGTAGACCTCCGTGGTTCCGGGAAGGCCCGCAGCGCATGCAGGCTCAACCCGGTTGTATAGAGGTCTGGGAGAGGGGCACAACTGGCAGAAATGTCAGGTGGCCAGTGGCCGTCGCCTGTCAGTCGCGGTAGAACGTCTGCACCAGGTGATAACCGAACTTGCTCTTGATCGGCCCGTGCACCACGCGCAGGGGCTTCTTGAAGATCACCTGGTCGATGGCGCCGACCAGCTGGCCAGGGCGCACTTCGCCCAGGTCGCCGCCGCGCTTGCCGGACGGGCAGGTGGAGAATTTCTTCGCCAGCACGTCGAAGGCCTCGCCGTTGGCGATGCGCTGCTTGAGCTTTTCGGCTTCGTCAGCGGTCTTGACCAGGATATGGCGGGCTTGGGCTTTCATTGGGGTACCTGTGCTTCAGGGCAAAAAGCCGACATTATGCCTGATGTCGGAGAACCTGGGGCAGCGCGGCTGTCGCGGGGGCGTGGGAGCGGGCTTGCCCCGCGAACACCGACGAAGTCGGTGCCAAATCGCGGGGCAAGCCCGCTCCCACGAGGTTCTCCAGTTACCTTAATTCCGCACGGTCGCGGAACTGCTCCAGCGCCTCGGGGTTGGCCAGGGCATCGGTGTTCTTCACCGGCAGGCCATGCACCACATTGCGGATCGCCAGTTCCACCAGCTTGCCGCTGAGGGTGCGCGGGATGTCGTCGACCTGGGCGATTACCGCCGGCACATGGCGCGGCGTGGTGTACTGGCGGATCACCTGGCGGATACGCTGGCGCAGGGCATCGTCCAGTTGCAGGCCGTCGCGCAGGCGCACGAACAGCACCACGCGCACGTCGCCGTGCCAGTCCTGGCCGATGGCCACGCTCTCCAGCACCTCCTCGACCTTTTCCACCTGGCGATAGATCTCCGCGGTGCCGATGCGCACGCCGCCGGGGTTGAGCACGGCGTCGGAACGGCCGTGGATCACCAGGCCACCGTCGGGTATCTGCTCGGCATAGTCGCCCTGGCACCAGATGCCCTCGAACTGGCTGAAATACGCCTCATGGTAGCGGCTGCCATCGTCGTCGCCCCAGAAGCCAAGCGGCATCGAAGGGAAGGGCTGGGTACAGACCAGCTCGCCTTTCTCGCCGCTGATCGACTGTCGCTGTTCGTTCCAAACATCCACCGCCATGCCCAGGCCCTTGCCGGCGATTTCGCCCCGACGCACCGGCAGCAGCGGGTTGCCGAGCACGAAGCAGGCGACGATATCGGTGCCACCGGACATGGACGCCAGGCACACGTCGGGCTTCACCTTGGCATAGACATAGTCGTAGCTGTGCGGTGACAGGGGCGAACCGGTGGAGAGAATCAGCCGCAGGCTGTCGAGGCGGTGGGACTTGGCCGGTTCGACACCGGCCTGTTCCAGGGCGGCAAGGTATTTGGCGCTGGTGCCGAAGGCGTGGATCCCTTCGGCGTCGATCAGGTCGAGCAGGCGCGCGGGGCCTGGGTGGAACGGCGAGCCGTCGTACAGCAGCAGGGTGGCGCCGACCGCCAGGCCGCTGGCCAGCCAGTTCCACATCATCCAGCCGCAGGTGGTGTAGTAGAACAGCACGTCGTCGGCCTTGAGGTCGTTGTGCAGGCCATGTTCCTTGAGGTGTTGCAGCAGCACGCCGCCGGCACGGTGGACGATGCACTTGGGCACGCCGGTGGTGCCGCTGGAGTACAGGATATAGAGCGGATGATCGAAGGGTAGCGCGGTGAAGATCGGCGTCCCGCCGGGCGTGAAGTAATCGGCCCACAGGCTCGTCGGCGCGCCGATGAACTCATCGGCGCGGGTCTGCGGTCGGGTATGCGGCACCACCAGCAACTGCTTGACGCTTGGTAGCTGGGCCACGACCTGGTTGATTTTCTCGACCTGGTCGATGACCTTCCCGGCATATTGATAACCGGCGCAGGCCACCAGCAGCCTGGGCGCGATCTGGCCGAAACGGTCGATGATGCCGTGGGTGCCGAACTCCGGTGAACAGCTGGACCAGACCGCGCCGAGGCTGGTGGCGGCGAGCATGGCCACCAGGGTTTCCCAGGTATTGGGCATTACCGCGGCGATACGGTCGCCGGGCTGGATGCCAGCCTGCCTGAAGGCCTGTTGCAGTCCGGCGACCTGGCCGGCCAGCTGGTTGTGGGTGAGGCGGTGGCGAGTGCCGTCCTCGCGCACGGCCACCACGGCGGGACGGTCGTCGCGGCGTTGCAGCAGATGCTCGGCGACGTTCAGGGTGGCGCCGCGGAACCAGCGAGCGTCGGCCATGTGCTCGCCTTCCTCGAGGATGCTCGTCGGTGGCGTGTGCCAGCGCACATGGAAGTACTCGGCCAGGGCCTGCCAGAACTGCGGGCGCTGCTCGATGCTCCAGCGGTGCAGGGCGGCGTAGCTGTCGAGCTGGAGATTGAAGCGCCGGTTGACCCGGCGGCGGAAGGCTTCCATCCGGCTCGCTTCGATGCGGGAGGTGGAGGGGCGCCAGAGTACGTCGTTCATGCCGGGACCCTCGGTGATTGCTGATCCACTCGCCTCTTCAGGGCTTGCGCTCCCCCTGTAGGAGCGGCCTTGTGCCGCGAAAGGGCTGCATCGCAGCCCCCCCAATCATTGGTGTCACATCATCGATCGCCGGGGCCGCTTTGCGGCCCTTTCGCGGCGCAAGGCCGCTCCTACACACAGAGAATGCGCAACCCCGACCATCATTCTAGCCGCTTACTGGGCCAGCCAGCCGCCATCGACATTCCAGGCGGCGCCACGCACCTGGCTGCCGGCCTCGCTGCACAGGAACAACACCAGCTCGCCGAGATGCCGGGGCGTGACGAAGGCCAGCGAAGGCTGCTTCTCGGCCAGCAGGTCGTGCTGCGCCTGCTGCGCGTCGCCACCGTTGGCGGCACGGTCGTCTATCTGCTTCTGCACCAGCGGGGTCAGCACCCAGCCTGGGCAGATGGCGTTGCAGGTGACGTTGCTGGTGGCGGTCTCCAGGCCGATGACCTTGGTCAGGCCGACCACGCCATGCTTGGCGGCGACGTAGGCGGCCTTGCCGGTGGAGCCCACCAGGCCGTGCACCGAGGCGATGTTGATGATCCGCCCCCAGCCCCGCGCGCGCATGCCCGGCAGCGCCAGACGGCTGCCGTGGAACACCGCCGACAGGTTCAGCGCGATGATCTTGTCCCAGGCCTCCACCGGAAACTGTTCGACCGGTGCCACATGCTGGATGCCGGCGTTGTTGACCAGGATATCGACCGCGCCGAACTCGCGCCCGGCCATGGCGAACATCTGTTCGATCTGCGCGACGTCGGACAGGTCGGCGGGGTGGTGGGCCACCTTGACCCCGTGCTGCCTGATCTCGGCAATGGCAGCCGCCGGGTCGCCAAAGCCGTTGAGCAGGATGTTGGCGCCGGCCTCGGCCAGCACCTGGGCTACTCCTAAGCCGATGCCGCTGGTGGAACCGGTGACCAATGCGGTCTTGCCTTTGAGCGTCATGCCGTTCTCCTTCATACGATGCCGGTAGCGTAGAACGTGGCGATGACCACGAACACGGCCAGGGTCTTGATCAGGGTAATACCGAAGATGTCCTTGTAGGCCTCGCGGTGGGTCAGCCCGGTAACCGCCAGCAGGGTGATCACCGCGCCGTTGTGCGGCAGGGTGTCCATGCCGCCGCTGGCCATGGCGGCGACCCGGTGCAGCACCTCCAGCGGGATGTTCGCCGCGTTGGCGGCGGCGATGAAACTGTCGCTCATGGCCGCCAGGGCGATGCTCATGCCGCCGGAGGCGGAGCCGGTGATGCCGGCCAGCAGGGTGACGGTGATGGCTTCGTTGACCAGCGGGTTGGGGATGCCGCGCAGGGCGTCGGCCAGGACCAGGAAGCCCGGCAGCGAGGCGATCACCGCGCCGAAACCGTATTCCGAGGCGGTGTTCATCGCCGCCAGCAGGGCGCCGCTCACCGCGCTCTTGGTGCCTTCAGCCAGGCGCTGGCGAATGGTGCCGAAGGCGCACACCAGCACCATCAGGATGCCCACCAGCAGGGCCGCCTGCACCGCCCAGATCGCCGTGAGCTTGGCCACGTCGCTGTGCACCGGCGTGGCCATGCCCGGCAACTGCAGGGTGTGACTGGTCCCGTACCACTGCGGGATCCAGTGGGTGAACAGCAGGTTCATCACCCCCACCAGCAGCAGTGGCGCCAGGGCCAGCCAGGGGTTGGGCAGGGCGATATCGTCGGCGGTTTCCGGCTCGTTGCGCAGGTTGCTGCCGTAGCCTTCGCCTTTGCGCTGGGCCTTGTTGCGCTGGCGTTGCAGGTAGAGCATGCCGGCGCAGAACACGAACAGCGTGCCGATCAGCCCCAGCCAGGGCGCGGCCCAGGCGGTGGTGTTGAAGAAGGTGCTGGGAATGATGTTCTGGATCTGCGGGGTGCCGGGCAGGGCGTCCATGGTGAAGGAGAACGCGCCCAGGGCGATGGTCGCCGGGATCAGCCGTTTGGGGATGTTGCTCTGGCGGAACATCTCGGCGGCGAACGGGTACACCGCGAACACCACCACGAACAGCGACACGCCGCCGTAGGTGAGCAGGGCGCAGACCAGCACGATCACCAGCATGGCCTGGCGGGTGCCAAGCAGGCGGATGGCGGCAGCGACGATCGAGCGCGAGAAGCCCGACAGTTCGATCAGCTTGCCGAACACGGCGCCGAGCAGGAACACCGGGAAGTACAGTTTGATGAAGCCGACCATTTTCTCCATGAACACCCCGGTGAAGGCCGGGGCCACGGCGGCAGGGTCGGTGAGCAGCACGGCGCCGAGGGCGGCGATGGGGGCGAAGAGGATTACGCTGTAGCCGCGGTAGGCGGCGAGCATCAGCAGGGCCAGGGCAGCGAGGGCGATGAGCACGGTCATCGAGGGGGATCTCCAGGGTGTTGTTTTTATGGTTGCCGGGGAGATAGCGGGAATCGTGCCATGCTTATAACTAATTGATTTTATTGAATAAATGTTCTTTTGCTGATTTTTTTGTCTCTGTTTAGAGATGCATATGGGCTGAAGGCCATCGCGGGACAAGCCCGCTCCTACAGGGGGCGGTGTATTTGCGAGTATCACCAATCCCTGTAGGAGCGGGCTTGCCCCGCGATCGAGGGCGAAGCCCTCGCAACAGTCTCTATTATGAAACTTAAATCTCTTTATTGAGACAATATCTCCAGCACCACCATTTTCTTGTACAGCGTCGAGCGCCCCAATCCCAATGCCTTTGCCGCCTCCGGCACATTCCCGCCACTGCGTGCCAAGGCCTGCACAATCAGCCCGCGTTCAAACTGCGCGCAGGCCTCCCGGTACCCCAATTGCGGCGCTGTCTCGGCCACCGGGCTCAACGGCCCCAATGCACTGACCAAGTCCGACACATTCAAGCGCGGCTGATCCGCCAGCAAGGTCGCCCGTTCCAGCACATTACGCAGTTCTCGGATATTCCCGGGCCAGGCATGCCGCCCCAACAATGCCTGGGCCTCGGCCTCCAGCTCATATTGGCTGCCCAACTCGGCGAGGATCGCCTCGCACAGCGCCGGCAGGTCTTCCAGGCGTTCGCGCAGCGGTGGCACCTGCACCGGCAGCACGTTCAGCCGGTAGTACAGGTCGGCACGAAACGCCCCCCGGGCCATGGCCGCCTGCAGGTCGATGGAGGTGGCGGCAATGATCCGCACGTCGCTGCGCAGCATCTGGTTGCTGCCCACCGGCTCGTATTCCTTCTCCTGCAGCACACGCAACAATTTGCTCTGCAGGGCCAGGGGCATGTCGCCGATCTCGTCGAGGAACAAGGTGCCGCCTTCGGCCAGTTGCAGCTTGCCGCTGCGGCCCTTGCGGTCGGCGCCGGTGAAGGCGCCGGGGGCGGTGCCGAAGAACTCGGCCTCCAGCAACGCTTCGGGGATCGCCGCGCTGTTGATGCTGACAAACGCCTTGTGCGCCCGCGCCGAGGCGGCATGGATGGCGTGGGCCAGCAGCTCCTTGCCGGTGCCGGTCTCGCCGAGCAGCAGCACCGGCGAGTCGCTGGTCGCGCCGCGGCGGGCGCGGCGCTTGGCCTCAAGGCAGGCAGGGCTGCTGCCGACGAACTGGGCGAAGCTGTAGCGGGCCTGGCGCGCGCGCAGCTGCGAGCGGGTCGAGGCCAGTTCCTGCTGCATGCTGGCGTAGCGCTTGAGCAGCGGCGACAGGCTGCGCAGCTCGTCGAACAGGGCGAAACCGATGGCGCCGATCAGCGCGCCCTGGTCGTCGTGGATCGGCAGGCGCATCACCACCAGCGGCTCGTTCGGCGTGTCGAGCATGTCCAGCAGGATCGGCTTGCCGTTGCTCACCACCTCGCGCATCAGGCTGCCGGGGATCACCGCCTCGCAGGGCTGGCCGATGGCGCTGGCGGCATCCTGCAGGCCGAAACGGCGGGCATAGCGCTCGTTCATCCAGACGATGCGCGCCTGGCGGTCGACGATCACCGTGCCTTCGCTGGATTGCTCGATGATCTCGAACAGCGAGCGGATGGCCAGTTGGCGGACCTGGGGGTAGTCCTTGAGGTTGTCGTGCATGGAAGGGATACCCGTAATCGAAATATATGCCGAACGTGTAGGAGCGGCCTTGTGCCGCGATAGGGCCGCAAAGCGGCCCCAGCGATCTTTGCGTCGCCACTGAAATCCCGGGGCCGCTCTGCGGCCCTTTCCGGCCGGTCCGACGCCTCGGCAAGGCCGCTCCTACATGCGAGGATCAAACGCCTCGCGCAGCGCATCGCCGATGAATACCAGCAACGACAGGATCAACGCCAGGGCAAAGAATGCGGTAAAGCCCAGCCAAGGCGCCTCGAGGTGCTGTTTGCCCTGGGTCACCAGCTCGCCCAGCGAGGCGCTGCCGGCGGGCATGCCGAAGCCGAGAAAATCCAGCGCGGTGAGGGTGGTGATCGCCCCGGTGAGCATGAACGGCACATAGGTCAGGGTCGCGTTCAGGGCATTGGGCAGGATATGCCGCAGCATCACCTGGGTGTCTGAAAGCCCCAGCGCCCGTGCCGCCTTGACGTACTCCAGGTTGCGCCCGCGGAGGAATTCGGCGCGCACCACATCGACCAGGGCCAGCCAGGAGAACAGCGCCATGATCCCCAGCAACCACCAGAAGTCCGGCTCGACGAACCCCGACAGGATGATCAGCAGGTACAGCACCGGCAACCCCGACCACACCTCCAGCAGGCGCTGGCCGAGCAGATCGACCCAGCCGCCGTGGTAGCCCTGCAGGGCGCCGGCGGTAACGCCGATCAGCACGCTGATCAGGGTCAGGGCGAAGGCGAACAACAGCGAGACCCGCGTGCCATACAGCACCCGCGCCAGCACATCGCGGCCCTGGTCGTCGGTGCCCAGCCAGTTGCTCGCGCTGGGCGGGCTGGGGGTGGGCACCTGCAGGTCGTAGTTGGGGGTATCGGCGCTGAACGGGATCGGCGCGAACAGCATCCAGCCGCCCTGGCCCTCGATCAGTTGGCGCACGTACTGGCTGCGGTAGTCAGGCTGGAACGGCAGCTGCCCGCCGAACTGCTGCTCGGTGTAGCGCTTGAGCGCCGGGGTGTACAGCTCACCCTGGTAGCCCAGCAGCAACGGCTTGTCGTTGGCCACCAGCTCCGCGCCCAGGCTCAGCAGCAAGAGCCCGGCGAACAACCACAGCGAGATCCAGCCACGGCGATTGTCGCGAAAACGCCGCAGACGCCGCCGGGCGATGGGCGAAAACATCAGCGGCCCCTCGCGTCGAAATCGATGCGCGGGTCGAGCACCGTGTAGCACAGGTCGCCCAGCAGGCGGATCAGCAGCCCGGCCAGGGTGAAGATGAACAACGTGCCGAACACCACCGGGTAATCCCGCGATACCGCCGCCTCGTAGCTCATGCGCCCGAGGCCGTCGAGGGAGAAGATCACCTCGATCAACAGGGAACCTGCGAAGAACACCGTGATCAGCGCCTGGGGCAGGCCGGCCACCACCAGCAGCATGGCGTTGCGCAGCACATGGCCGTACAGCACCCGGCGCTCGCTCAGGCCCTTGGCCCGGGCGGTGACCACGTACTGGCGGGCGATCTCGTCGAGGAAGGCGTTCTTGGTCAGCAGGGTCAGGGTGGCGAAGCCGCCGATCACCAGGGCGCCGACCGGCAGTACCAGGTGCCAGAAGTAGTCAGCGACCTTGCCCATCAGGCTGAGCTGGTCGAAGTCCTCCGACACCAGCCCGCGCACCGGGAACCAGTTGAGCGAGGTGCCGCCGGCGAACAACACGATCAACAGCAGGGCGAACAGGAACGAGGGCAGGGCGTAGCCGATCACGATCAACGCGCTGCTCCAGGCGTCGAAACGGCTGCCATGGCGTACCGCCTTGCGGATGCCCAGCGGGATCGACACCAGGTAGGTGATCAGCGTGGCCCAGAAGCCCAGCGACAGGGTCACCGGCAGCTTCTGCACGATCAGCTCGGTGACCGTGGCGCCGCGGAAGAAGCTCTGGCCGAAATCCAGCCGTGCGTACTGGCCGAGCATCAGCCACAGCCGTTCGGGCGCGGACTTGTCGAAACCGTACTGGCGCTTGATCTCCTCGATCAGCTTCGGGTCCAGGCCGCGGGTCGCGCGCGACTCGCCCTGTACCGCCTCGACGCGGGCGCCCGGCGCGCCGCCGCCGATGCCCTGCAGGCGCGCCACGGCCTGTTCCACCGGCCCGCCGGGCGCGGCCTGGACGATGGCGAAGTTCACCAGCAGGATCGCCAGCAAGGTGGGGATGATCAGCAGCAGGCGGCGCAGGATGTAGGCAGTCATGGCGCACTCCGCAGCCGTTCGGCCATCTGCGGGTTGGTCAGCGCCCGGGGGCTGACTTCCCACCAGGTGTCCAGGCCTTCGTCATAGGCCGGCTGTACCTTGGGCAGGCCGAAGCGGTTCCACCACACCGTCGAGCTGCCCGGCGGGTAGTAGTTGGGAATCCAGTAGTAGTTCCATTGCAGCACCCGGTCCAGGGCGCGGGCGTGGCGCAGCATGTCGGCCTGGCTGGTGGCGCGCACCAGGCCGTCGAGCAGGCGGTCCACCGCCGGGTCCTTGAGCACCATCAGGTTGTTCGAGCCCGGATCGTTGGCCGCGGCGGAGCCGAAGTAGTTGTACTGCTCGCTGCCCGGGGACAGGGTCACCGGGTAGCCGGTGACGATCATGTCGTAGTCGCGGGCCATCACCCGGTTGACGTACTGGGCGGAGTCGACGTTGCGGATGTTCAGCTCGACGCCGATCTGTGCGAGGTTGCGCTTCCACGGCAGCAGCAGGCGCTCCAGGCCCGACTGGCCATTGAGGAAGGTGAAGCTCAGCGGCTGGCCCAGGGCGTTGACCAGCCGATCGCCCTGGGGATGCCAGCCGGCGTCCTGCAGCAAGGCCAGGGCCTGCAGTTGCTGCTGGCGGATGATGCCGGAGCCGTCGGTGACCGGCGCGCTGAACACCCGGCTGAACACTTCGTCCGGCACTTGGCTGCGCAGTGGCTCGAGCAGCTTGAGCTCCTCGGCGTCGGGCAGGGCGCGGGCGGCCAGAGGCGTATTGGAGTAGAGGCTCTGCTGGCGGATGTACATGTTGCGCATCATCTGCCGGTTGCTCCACTCGAAGTCCCAGAGCATGCCAAGGGCCTGGCGCACGCGGCGGTCCTTGAATTGCGGCTTGTCCAGGTTGAACACGAAGCCCTGGGCGATCTGCGGCTTGGCCGGGGCGAGGTGGGCGCGTTGTAGGCGCCCGTCATCCAGAGGCGCACCCTTGTAGCCGAGGGTGTAGGCGGTAGCGGAGTACTCGCGGTTGTAGTCGTAGCCCCCGCCCTTAAGTACCTGGCGGGCCACTTCGGTGTCGCCGAAGAATTCGACGCCGATACGCGCGAAGTTGTACAGCCCGCGGGTGACCGGCAGGTCCCGGGCCCACCAGCTCGCATCGCGCTCGAAGGTAATGCTGCGGCCGTTATCGATCCTGCCGATGCGGTACGGACCGCTACCCACTGGCTTGTCGAAACCGGCACCGTTGGCGAAGTCGCGTTGCTGCCAGTCGTGCTCGGGCAGCACCGGCAGGCCGGCCAGTTCAAGGGCCAGGGTACGGCCATGGGGTTGCTTGAAGTCGAAGCGCACCTGGCGCGGGCCTTCGACCGCCACCGCGGCGACATCGGCGAACTGGGTGCGAAACTTGAGGCTGCCCTGGTTCATCAGCAATTCGTAACTGAAGCGTACGTCCTCGGCCCGTACCGGCTTGCCGTCGGCGAAGGTGGCGCGGGGGTCGAGGTAGAAGCGCAGCCAGGCGTCGTCGGGGCCGCGTTCCATGCGCTGGGCGATCAGGCCATAGACGGTGTAGGGTTCATCGAGTGAGCGCACGGCCAGCGGTGCGTACAGCCAGCCATCGACCTGGCTGACGCCGATGCCTTTGTCGATGTAGGGCAGGATATGGTCGAAATTGCCGATCTCGATGGCCGAGCGGCGCAGGCTGCCGCCCTTGGGGGCGTCGGGGTTGACGTAGTCGAAATGGCGGAAGTTCGCAGGGTAGCGCGGGGCTTCGGCGTAGACGGTGAGGGCGTGGGTGGGGGCGGCGTGGGCTAACGAGAGCGAGCACCACAGGATCATGCAACACAGCACCTGTGGGAGCGGGTTTACCCGCGAATGCGTCAGCTCAGGCAACGATGTTGCATGTACGGGCGCATTCGCGGGTAAACCCGCTCCCACAGGGGACATCATCGCCCTCGATGACTTAGTCCTGACGGCTGGTCACTTCCAGCAGGTGGTAGCCGAACTGGGTCTTCACCGGACCCTGGACGACATTCAGCGGCGCGCTGAAGACCACGGTGTCGAACTCGCGAACCATCTGGCCCGGGCCGAACGAGCCGAGGTCGCCGCCCTGGCGGCTGGACGGGCAGGTGGAGTTGGCCTTGGCGACTTCGGCGAAGTCGGCGCCGGCTTCGATCTGCGCTTTGAGTTCGTTGCACTTCTCTTCGCTGGCAACCAGGATGTGGCGGGCGGTGGCTCGGGCCATGGGTACTGCTCCTTGGGATCAAAAAGGCAAGCCTAGCGCACTTGTTCGTGCCGTGTCTCGCAAGGCTTGCCATGCAGGCTTACAGGCGTGCGGCAGCCTCGCGCAGCAGGGCCTCGGTCGCGTCCCAGCCCAGGCAGCCGTCGGTGATCGACACGCCGTACTTCAGCGCGCCTTTGCCCAGGGCCTGGCAACCATCGAACAGGTGACCTTCGAGCATCACCCCGACCAGCGAACGGTCGCCGGCCAGGCGCTGGGCCAGCACATCTTCGAACACCACCGGCTGGCGCGCCGGGTCCTTGCCGCTGTTGGCGTGGCTGCAGTCGACCATGATCCGTGGCGCCAGACCTGCCTTGGCCAGCCCCTGGCGGGCCAGGGCGATGCTCTGGGCGTCGTAGTTCGGACCCTTGTGCCCGCCGCGCAGCACCAGGTGGGTATCGGGGTTGCCCAACGTCTCGATGATCGCCGGGTGGCCCTGGGCGTCCATGCCGAAGTGGCGGTGCGGGTGGGCGGCGCTGCGCATGGCGTCGCAGGCGATGCCGATACCGCCGTCGGTGCCGTTCTTGAAGCCGACCGGCAGCTCCAGGCCGCTGACCATCTCGCGGTGGATCTGCGATTCGGTGGTGCGTGCGCCGATGGCGGCCCAGCCCAGCAGGTCGTCGAAGTAGCCGGCGGCCATCGGCTGCAGCAACTCGGTGGCGATCGGCAGGCCGCGTTCGAGCATGCCCAGCATCAGGCCGCGGGACAGGGCGATGCCGGCGTGCATGTCGTCGCTGCCGTCAAGGTGCGGATCGTAGGCCAGGCCTTTCCAGCCCACGGTGGTGCGCGGCTTCTCTACGTAGGCGCGCATCACCAGCAGCAGCTTGTCGTCGACTTCGCGGCTGAGCGCGGCCAGGCGGTCGGCGTATTCGAGGGCCGAGCGCGGGTCATGGATCGAGCAGGGGCCGACCACCACCAGCAGACGTTCGTCGCGGCCTTCGAGGATGGCCCGGATCGCCTGGCGGTGCGCGTGGACTTGCTGGGTGAGTTCGCTGGACAGCGGCATCTGCTGCTTGAGCAGGTGCGGGCTGGGCAGGCGCTGGCTGACGGTGGTGTTGGCAGCGTGCGGCTGGGTCAGGGGCAGGGCGAGGTTCGAGGCTTGCATGGCGTTTTTTCCCTGGGCGGACGGCGGGTTCTGGCCCGCGTCGTCGGCCCTATCGAGGTGTTCGACTGATCGTCAAATGGGGTGTCTGTGCGGCATTGCCACCGGAAATCGACCGAACGGAGGCGGCAGGCTGGCCCGAACGGAACTGGCTAAATCGCCATGCATAGGTGCGGTAGTAGGTGGTGTAGTTCATGACGCTGTCCTCAAGGTAATCGGTGTGTTTCGTGGGCCCGGAAAAGCAAAACCCCCGGTCGGGGAGCCGACCGGGGGTTTGAGTATTCTCATGTTCGGCGGCCCCTCGAAGGTGGGCGCCGGATGGGTCATCGGCGCCTAGTGGCTAAACCAATACCCAAAATAAAAGCTGGCAACGGCGTTACGACCGGCAACGGCCAGCACGCGGTGCGCGGAGCGACCGGTGTGGTTGGCGTGGTTGCGGGTTTGTTTCGACATGTTGCTCTCCAGTGATTGGGTCCGAGCTTACTGTACCTTTGCGCGCGTGTTCAATCACTAAATGCTATCGATTCGATTGCGTGGGAGCGGCACACAGGTACCACGCCAACCTGTAGGAGCGGCCTTGTGCCGCAAAAGGGCTGCGTAGCGGCCCCGGGATTTCAGCGTTGTTGCAAAGAACGCCGGGGCTGCGGTGCAGCCCTTTCGCGGCACAAGGCCGCTCCTACAGAGATCTTGCTCCCACGCTGTTCCAGCAAAGCCCCCCAATTAAGGGTGAAAGCGCCCAGCTCATCCTTTCTATTTCTCTCAAGCACTTGATAAACAACAATTAAATTCATGGCACAAGCCTTGCTCACCTCCCCGCAGTATCCCTGTGTCCCCGGAGGTGCCCCATGTCGACCCCTCGCAAAGGCCCGGTCCTGTCCACCTTCCTGCTGGCCCTGCTGGGCTGGCAGGTCTCCAGCGAAGCCGCGGTGCAGTGCCAGCGCACGCTGGTGGCCAACGTGGTGGCGCTGGATCAGCCACTGATGTTCAACCGCCTCGGTGCGCAGAACGCCAACGGCATGATGTACGCCCTGCGCCACGATGTGGTGGACGAGCACCGGGTGCCTTTGAGCAAGGGCGGCGCCGCGGTACCGGGCAAGGTCACCCTGCGCCCGGACAAGCGCCCGCGGCCGATCGTGCTGCGGGTCGCCGCCGGTGACTGCCTGACGGTCAACCTGACCAACCTGCTGGCCTACCAGGCTAACCCCAACAAGTACGGCGTCGACCACGACGAAACCGAAGTCGAAGGCGAGGAAGAAGAGGGCGCCGAGGTCGAGAACGAGGGTGACGAACACTTCGTTGCCGACGAGCAGGTCACCGACCGCCATGTCGGCTTCCAGGTCAACGGCCTGCAGGCGGTCAACAGCATCGGCGACATCGCCGCCAACACCGGGCGCAACGGCAACTTCCTGGTCGCTCCGGGCGGCACCCGCAGCTACACCCTGTACGCCGAGCGCGAAGGCGCGTTCGCCGTCACCAGCCAGGGCGCCACCTTCGGCGGCCAGGGCGGCGCCGGCAACGTCGCCAACGGCCTGTTCGGCCAGGTGGTGGTGGTGCCCAAGGCCGGGCGTACCTACCGCAACACCTTGACCGAGGAAGAGATGCGCCTGGCCACCACGGGGCGCACGGCCACCGGCCAGCCGGTGATCGACTACCAGGCCCGCTACCCCAACGCCGAGCCGTGGATCGCCGAGGGCAAGGCCGGCAAGCCGATCATCGCCATGCTCGATGGTAACGAGATCCTCAGCAGCGAGACCGACGCCATCGTCATGGGCCCCAACCCCGACGGCAGCTTCCCGGCCAGCACCTACCCATTGGAAAGCGTTGGCAAGCGCAACCCGGCGCTGCCCAATCGGTTGGAGGCCTTCCGCGACTTCGCCTCGCAATTCGCCGACGAGGTGGCCGCGACCCAGGCGTTCCCCGCCTACTGGGCGGACCCGGTCATGGGCCATGTGCTCGAGCCGACCCGCGATTCGTTCATGATCAACTACGGCTCCGGTGGCATGGGCGCCGAGGTGGTGGCCAACCGTCTGGGCGTGGGGCCGATGCACGACTGCCTGTCATGCGCCTATGAAGAGTTCTTCCTCAGTGCCCACACCGTGGGCGATATCGGCACCCTGGTGGATATCCCGGCCAACGTCGGGCTGGAGAACATCCGCCCTGGCCAGACGCCGCCGGCCAGCGCTACCGGGGTCAAGGCGACCATGGCCCTGTACCCGGCCGAGCCCGCCAACGTGCACCACAGCTACATCGGCGACTTCACCAAGTTCCGCAACACCCACAACGGCCACGAGCAGCACATCTTCCACCTGCACGGGCACCAGTGGCTGTTCAACCCCAACGACGACAACTCCGACTACATCGACGCCCAGGGCATCGGCCCGGGGGTGGGCTACACCTACGAGATCGCCAACGGTGGCTCGGGCAACCGCAATCGGGTGGCGGGCGACGCCATCTATCACTGCCACTTCTACCCGCACTTCGCCCAGGGCATGTGGGCCATGTGGCGGGTGCACGATGTGTTCGAGCCGGGTACCCGCCTGGAAGTCAGCGGCGAGGGCGCCAACGGCTTCCACAGCACGCCATTCGCCCTGCGCAATGGCAAGCCGGCCCAGGGCGCCCGGGCGCTGCCGGACGGCGAGATCATTGCCGGCACGCCGATCCCGGCCATCGTGCCGCTGCCGGGCAAGGCCATGGCGCCTATGCCGGGCAAGGTCACCGTGGTGCCCAAGCTGTCCGAGACCCTGGTCGCCGGGCATGCAGATGACGACGAAGAGAAGGAGGGCGACGACCATCCGCACGTGCCAGCCACCCCGCGCGCGGTCGGCTCCCTGGCCCTGGTCGACCGCAGCGAGACTAACCGCAACGCCGACGGCAGCCTGAAGAACCCTGGTTACCCGTTCTGGATCGGCGGCATGGAAAGCAGCGTCGGCCAGCGCCCACCAACCCCGCCGCTGGACATGCTCGACCCGGCCCTGGCTCGCCAGCTCAAGGACAGTGGCAAGGCCCTGTGGGCCAACCTCGACCCCAACCAGGTCGACGGCTGGGACGGTGGCCTCGGTCGTCACGCGCTGGACGGCGTATCGGCCGGCGGCGAGGCGGTGACCACCACCACCAAGCTGGATTTCTCCAAGGTGGTGCACAAGGCCAAGCCGATCTACCTGCCCGAGGAGGGCACCGAGGTCGAGCAGGCCGCCATGCAGTTCCACGCCAAGGCCGAGCACCCGAGCTTTGCCCTGATCCCCGGCAGCGCGCCGGTGGCCAAGGCCTTCCGCACCAACGGCGCGCTGCCCACGGCAGGGGCGCCGTTCTACGAGCCGTGCATGGATGACCGTGGCAAGCGCCTGACCCAGTCCTCGGGCATCGGCGAGTTCTTCAGCGGTGAGAACCTCAGCGGCATGAGTTTCCGCGGTTCGTCCACCTTCACCGCCGACCGCCCGCGTATCTACAAGGCCGCCAACATCCAGTTCGACGCGGTGTACAACAAGGTCGGCTACCACTTCCCGCAGGCGCGCATCCTCGCCCTGTGGGAGGACGCCTGGCCGGTGATCACCAAGCAGCGTCCGCCGGAGCCGCTGGTGATGCGCATGAACACCTTCGACTGCACCCAGTACGTGCACACCAACCTGATTCCGTCGTTCTACGAGATGGACGACTACCAGGTGCGCACGCCGACCGACGTGATCGGCCAGCATATCCACCTGCCCAAGTGGGACCTGACCGCCGCCGACGGTTCGGCCAATGGCTGGAACTACGAGGACGGCATCCTCTCGCCCGGTAGCGTGGTCGAGCGCGTGCATGCCATCCGCAGCTTCAACAACTGCACCGAGGGCGACGCCCGCGACGGCACTGCCGCGTGCCCGAAAGCCAAACAGCATCCGTACTTCGGGCGCTTTGGCCGGGCCGACTGGCTCGGCGCGCGCAGCGCCATGCAGCGCTGGTTCGCCGACCCGCTGGTGAACGTGCACAACGTCGACCGTGGCCTGGGCACCATCTTCACCCATGACCACCTCGGCCCATCGACCCACCAGCAACTGGGGCTGTACGCGACCGTGCTGGCCGAGCCCGCCGGTTCCACCTGGTACCACGCCGAGACCGGCGAGCAGCTGTACAACCCGGCCACCCGTCAGGACGGTGGCCCGACCTCGTGGCAGGCGGTGATCCAGACCGGCGACCATGACGGCGACGGCAAAAACGACAGCTACCGCGAGTTCTTCCTCGAGTACAGCGACTTCCAGCACGCCTATGAAGCTGGCGTGTATGTGGGCGCCGGCCCCAACGGCGTACCGGACGGCCAGGCCTACCCGGCCACCGCCGACAGTTTCCGCTACGCCATCAACCCGCCCGTGCGGCAGAAAGCCTCGAACTTGCTCGAGTCGGTGGTCGAGTCCCGTGGCGGGCTGAGCCCGGGCTGCCCGACCCGGCCGTGCCCACAGGCGATCTCGGTGGATGACCCGGGCATGTTCGTCGTCAACTACCGCAACGAACCGTTGGCCCTGCGCGTGTTCGACCCGAACAAGGTCGGCCCGGACGGCAAGCGCGGCATGCAGGCCGACGGCCTGGGCGGCGACCTGGCCTACGCCATGCAGAGCCGCACCGACCGCGCCATCCCGGCGATGAACCTGGCGCCTTCGGCGATCACCCAGGCCACCGGCCCCACCGGCGGCACCACGCTGTTCCCGCCGCACGTGAACAAGGGCAGCGAGCCGGGTGACCCGTTCACGCCGTTGCTGCGCACCTACTCCGGCGACAACGTGCGCCTGCGCATGCACGCCGGTGGCCATGAGGAGGAGCACAACGTCACCCTGCACGGCGTGAAGTGGCTGCAGAACGGTTCAGGCTTCGGCAACAGCTCCAACTCGGGGTGGAAATCGTCGCAGATGGTGGGCATCTCCGAGCAGCTCGGGTTCATGGCGCCGGTGTCGATGATCTCGAGCTCCGCCGCCACCAATGGCGACTACCTGTACTCGCTGGACGCCGCGCTGGAAGGCTACTGGAACGGCATCTGGGGCATCATGCGCAACTACACCGCCCAGCGCGCCGACCTGTTCGCCCTGCCCAACAACCCGCAGCCGGTGGCCATGCGCAACACCGTCAACTTCGACGGCATCTGCCCGAAAACCACGGCCAACGCCAATGGCATCGGCACCCGGCCTACGGTCAAGCGCAGCTACGAGATCGTCGCGGCCCTGGCCAACGACATCCTCGAGAATCGCCACGGGGTCAGCATCAGCGACCCGGCCGGGATCGGCCAGCACGTGGGCGGCGCGCTCAAGGCCAATGGCGGCACCCTGGTGTTCAACAGCCGCAAGGTCGATATCCCCATGGCCACGGTCACCGACGAGGAGGACGGCGCGACCTTCACCGTCGGCGGGCATAGCTCGCCATTGCACGACCCGACCGCGGTGCTCTACGTGCGCAAGGCCGACCTCGATGCGAGTACTGGGAAGCTCAAGGCCGGCGTGCCGGTCGAGCCCCTGGTGCTGCGCGCCAATGCCGGCGACTGCATCAGCATCACCCTGGAGAACCGCCTGCCGCTGATGATGCCGGACCTGCCCAGCACCGCGGTGATGCAGAACGTGGTCAAGCGCGACCGGGCCGGCGGCGAGGGCTCCACGGCGTTCAACAACAACCTGATGCGCCCGTCCAGCCACGTCGGCCTGCATGCGCAGTTGCTGGCCTACGACATCACCAAGTCGGATGGCGTCAACGTCGGCCTCAACCCGGTGCAGACCGTGCCGCCGCGCGCCGGCACCAGCGGCGCCTACCCGAGCCGGGTGTACCAGTACTACGCCGGGCACCTGGAGCGTGAAGGCAAGCCTGTGCTGCAGCTGGGCCGAACGGTGGACAACATCAACACCACGGCCATCGAGTTCGGCGGCCTCAACCTGACCCCGGCGGATGTGATCAAGCAGCCGCAGAAAGGCCTGGTGGGCGCCATGAGCGTCTTGGCGCAGGGCGCGACCTGGACCGAGGACAACGCCAGCCGCGCCCAGGCCACGGTGAAGATCAGTGGTCAGGCGGACTACCGCGACTTCGTCACCGTGTGGCAGCGCTCGCTGAACATGCGCTGGGCCGATGGCCGGCCGGTGGAGGGTATCGCCACCGAGGGCAATGGCGTGCCTGGTGATCCGAAGGACAACGGCAACATGGCGATGAACTACAAGACCGAGCCGCTGTGGCTGCGCTTCGGCCTGGCGCCGGACGCGCCGTTCGGCCATGCCGACGGCTTTGGCTTCGCCGATGTGCCCAACGCCCATATGGCCTACAGCAACGCCCTGGTTGGCGGCGATCCGCAGACCCCGGTGCTCTGGGCCAAGCCGGGCCAGCCTGCGCGCAGTCACGTGCTGATGCCCAGCGGCGGCAGCCGCGGCATCACCTACCAGCTCGACGGGCATCTGTGGCCGTTGCACAACTACCAGGCCGAGAAGAGCGATGTGCACGGCTACCCCATGGGCTTGCCAGGCATCGGCTCGGTGCGTTACGGCTACAACCCGATGGCAATGTACGTGGGTGCGCAGGAGAGCGTGCTGCCGGCGGCGCACTTCAGCTTCATGCTGCCCAGCGCCGGGGGCGCCAATGCGGTGCCGGGGGATTATCTGTTCCGCGACTATGCCGCCTATGGCAATGCCTCGGGGTTGTGGGGGATCCTGCGGGTGACCAACGAAGCGCCGCCGGCCACGGCGCCGGCGCAGTGAATGAACCGGGTGGCCTCTTGGCAACAGGGAGGCCACCCGGTATTTGCCGGTAGGGTTACAGCGCCAGACGCTGGCGTGACGCAACGCGATTCAAAGGGACGCGGGTGGCCCCAACTCAGAACACCCGCTGGTCAGCCTGGTCCAGTTGCCGGTCAACCAGCGCCCGGCCATGGGCCAGGGACACATGCTGGGCATTGTCCAGGTCGGCGAAGAACTTCATCGGTATCGAGATTCGTCGACTGCTATGGCCTGCGGGATCGGTGATCACGCAGCCGGCCGCGTAGGGCAGGGGCGAGTCGGGGTGGGGCATCACGCTGGCGGTGATGGTGTGGTCGCGGTATTCACAGTGAAGGGTTTGCATCGTCCTTACCTCGCTGTGGCTGGGAACAGGCGTTCCTTCTAGATACCACAGCGAGGGGCCGGGAGTTCCCGGCCCGACGAGCGCGACCCGACGAAGGTCAGTCCTTGAGTGCGGTCGGCTGGATGATCTCGACCCAGTAGCCGTCCGGATCCTTGACGAAGGCCAGGTGGTTCATGCGGCCATCCTCCAGGCGTTTTTGGAACGGTACGGCCAGCGCCTCGAAGCGGGCGCAGGCAACACGAACGTCCGGTACCGAAATACAGATGTGACCGAAACCACGCGGGTCGGTGTTGCCATTGTGGTAGGCGAACTCGGGATCGTTCTCGGTGCCGTGGTTGTGGGTCAGCTCGAGCACGCCGGGGATGGATTTCATCCACTGGTGGCGCTCGGCGTCGTCGGCCGGAATCTGCGCCGGGTCGACCAGGGCCAGGAAGTAAAGGCTGAAGGCCGCCTCGGGGAAGTCGCGCTTGTCCACCAGGCGGAAGCCGAGGACGCGGGTGTAGAAGTCCAGGGACTTCTCGATGTCCTTGACCCGCAGCATGGTGTGGTTGAACACGAATTGGGCGGTGGCGGTGTCCGGCTGGGCGGTAACGCCGGGCAGGGTTTGCAGATCGTGCAGGCTCATGGGTACTCCAGAATCGGGGCCTAAAACAGGTGGATCATGATACGGAAGTCAGCCTTCAGCGCAAATGAAAGCGCCCCGCACGAGTGCGGGGCGCCGGAATTAGAGGCCCGCATGTGCGGGCGCGTGATGGGGTCGCTAGTCCTTTAGCTGGTTCGATACTGGGCCTGCGCATGTGAAAAAAGTGTGAAGCGGGTGTCGAGGTTTCATCAGCGCACCCAACTTTCCACCGTCTGCGCACCGTACTGTTCCTTCCAGGCTTTCAGCCCACGGTGGTTGCCGCCCTTGGTTTCGATCCGCTCGCCGGTATGCGGGTTCTGGTAGACCTTCACCACCCGTGGTCGACGCTGCTGCTTGACCTGCGCGGGGGCGCGGCTCACGGCCTTCGGATCGAGGATGGCGATGATGTCGCGCAGGTTCTTGTCATAGCTTTTCATCAGGCCGACTAGTTTCTGCTCGAATTCGATTTCGCGTTTAAGGCCGGCATCCTTTTTCAGCGCTTCCAGTTGTGCCATCTGTTCCTTGAGCGCTTTTTCGGCAGCACGAAACTCTGCAAGTCTGGACACTGTCATCACTCCTGTAAGTCTGTCGTGGCGGGACGTGACGAACATGAAACCAGACTGAACGCCGGCCACGGGGATGGGTGAAGCTGTTCGCTAAGCGAGAGTGTAGTAGTCGCTCGCAAGGGGGTAAACAGCAAACTTTCAATCAATTAGTCGGGAACTTTGCCGGTTTTTTGCGCGCTGTTCGAAAAGACCCTGCCAAACGCCTTAGACCATGGTCCCATGGCGCGGGCTAGAGCCATTGTTGGAAAATTATGGATGATGGTCGAAGTGTATTCGTTCATCGCGTAGTGCCGGTGCAGATGACTGCCCGGATGGTTTTTCGCCTTTCTTTTGGATGTTCCCTCGCATGTTTGCCCCTTTCCCCCTCGCCCCCGGGCGCCGAGTTGCCGGCCTGTTCTTCCTGTGTGCCGGTGTCAACGCCCAGGCCGCCGGTTTTCTTGAAGACAGCAGTGCCAAGGTCGAAGCACGCAATGTCTATTTCAATCGGGACTTCCGTGACGGCCACAGCAGTTCCAAACAGGGCGCGTCGAAACGCGAAGAGTGGGCGCAGGGCTTTATCCTCAATGTCCAGTCCGGTTATACCCAGGGCCCGGTCGGCTTTGGTGTGGATGCCTTGGGCATGGTCGGTTTCAAACTCGACTCCAGCCCCGCCGACAGCAATAGCGGCCTGTTGCCGTCTTCCGGCCACGATCCGCGTCACTCTGCCGACCAGTACGCCAAGATGGGCGTCGCCGGCAAGGTGAAAGTGTCCAACACCGTGCTCAAGTACGGTTCGATGATGCCGGACGTGCCGCTGCTCAAGTACAACGACGGCCGCCTGCTGCCGACCATGTTCCACGGTGCCTGGCTGACCTCCGAGGAAGTGCGCGACCTCAAGTTCACCCTGGCGCGCCTGAACCAGTACACCGCGCGGGATTCCACCGATCGCCAGGACATCCGCGTGCATTGCAAGAACAAGCGCTACGCCTGCGACATCGAGGCCGACCACTTCGACCTGGCTGGTGTCGACTACCGCGTCAACGAGCGGGTCAGCGCCCAGTACCAGGTTTCCAAGCTCGAGAACATCTACCGCCAGCACTTCCTCGGCCTGGTCGCCAGCCAGCCCCTGGAGGTCGGCACGCTGTCGGCCGACCTGCGGCTGATCAAGAGCGACGATATCGGCAACGCCCGCGCAGGGCACATCGACCATCGTGCCTTCAGCGGCATGCTCGGCTACAGCCTCGGTGGCCACAAGCTCAGCGCCGGCTGGCAGCGCATGTACGGCGACAGCGCCATGCCGTACCTCGACGGCAGCAACCCGTACCTGGTCAACTACGCCCAGGTCAACGACTTCGCCGCCGCCCAGGAACGCTCCTGGCAGGTGCGCTACGACTACGACTTCAAGGCCCTGGGTGTGCCCGGCCTGACCTTCTTCACCCGCTACATCAACGGCGACAACGTCAAGGTCCCGGGCAGCAATGCCGAGGGCAAGGAATGGGAACGCGACAGCGAGCTGAAGTACCAGGTGCAGTCCGGTACCTTCAAGGACGTCAGCGTGCGCCTGCGCAACTCCACCTACCGCAGCAACTACGAGAAGTGGGCGCGTGACATGGACGAGACCCGGGTCATCGTCAGCTACAACTTCTCGATCTTCTGAGCCGCTTTGCCAAAGGGCCGGTGGTCGGTCGACAATGACCATCGGCAACCAGGCAGGGCAGGCGATGAAACAGCTTCTTCTGATCGGCATCGGGCCGGGCGATCCGCGCCAGGTCACCTATGAGGCGGTGGAGGCATTGCGCCGCGCCACGGTGTTCTTCGTCCTCGACAAGGGCAGCGACAAGGATGAACTGGTGCGCCTGCGCCGGGCCATCCTCGAGCGCTACCGGCCCGAGGGCGGCTACCGCCTGGTGCAGGTCGAAGACCCGCGCCGGGACGGCCAGGCGCCGGACTATGTCGGTGCCGTGCAGGACTGGCACGTCCAGCGCGCCGCGCTGTATGCCCGCTTGATCGAAGATGAACTGGGCGCCGATGACATCGGCGCCTTCCTGCTCTGGGGCGAGCCCGGGCTGTACGACAGTACCTTGCGCATTCTCGACCTGGTGCGCCAACGCGGCGTGGCGCTGGCCTTGCAGGTGATTCCCGGCATCAGCAGCATCCAGGCCCTGGCCGCCCGCCACCAGATCCCTCTCAACCGCATCGGCGAGCCGCTGACCGTGCTGCCGGGTCGACGCCTGGGCGAACAGGCGCGGATCGACAACGTGCTGGTGATGCTCGACGGCCAGTGCGCCTTTGCTGCCCTGGACGACCCGCAACTGGTGATCTATTGGGGCGCCTACCTGGGCACGCCGGACGAGCTGCTGGTCAGCGGGCCGTTGCTGGCGGTGAAGGCGCGCATCGTGCAGTTGCGCGAGGAGGCGCGGCGGCGCAAGGGGTGGATCATGGATACCTATCTGTTGCGCAGGGAGGGGTAGTGGTTGGGTTGGTTGGTGTTTGACAGGAGAGTTGCAGCGCCTATGAGATCGAGCGCCGCCCGCGCGGCGCTCGATCTCACTGGCACCGCCGATCCACCGCCAACCCCATCAAGGCCGCTGCGGCACCACCGAACTGCCAAAACTATTACCCATGCGCGTCGACGTCGCCGCCGGCGTCGCCAACCCCATCTGGTTCGGCGCCTTGCGCTGCATCTGCCGCGCCGGATCCAGCTGTTCGCGCAGCCCTTTGGCGGCGCGCGGATCAGTGCCTTGCAGCTGCTGGGTCAGGCAGTCATAGGCCAGGGCCCGTGACTGGCCCACCTGCACATCGATGCAACCCTGGCCGCCCTTGGGCGGTTCCGCGTAGGCCGGCAGGGCGCAGGTCAGCAGCAAGGGCAGGGCAGTCAGGGGCAGGCGGGCCATGGCGGGTCTCCGGGCAATCGTTCCTCGGCGCAGTCTAGCCCTCGCAGGCCGCAATCGAGGTGAAGTTTTGGTTGCCGCAGGCTGTCACCACAGCGTCATACACAGGCCCCAGGATGACGTTTCCCCGGCGACGGCGGCCAGCAAGGAGGCCCGGATATCTGTGCGTGCATTGCTCGTGGTCGGCGCGCTGATGCTGGCCTGGTTGCTGGCGGCCCCCGGTCTGCGTGGCCAGCCATTGCTGACCCTGGATATCCCGGCCCAGGCGCTGGACCGGGCGCTGGACAGCTTCGGTCGGCAGAGCGGCCTGGCGGTGCTGGTCGACCAGGCGTTGCTCGCCGGTCAGCGCTCCAGCCAGGTCCTGGGCCGTTACCCGGCTCGCGAAGGCCTGCAGCGACTGTTGCAGGGCACCGGCTTGCAGGCGCACTACAGTGGCGGCGGCTTCACCCTGCAACCGCTGCGCCTGCGCGGCACGGCTGGGCGTGGGCGCAACGGCGGCCTGTCGTCGGGCAGTTATGCGCTGGCGCTGCAACACGCGGTCGAACGCGCCCTGTGCGCCTCGCCGCTGACCCGGCCGGGCGCTTACCGGGCGGCCTTGCAGGTGTGGATCGATGCCGGCGGCCAACTGGTGCAGAGCCGCCTGCTGGCCTCGACCGGCGACTTCGCCCGCGACGCCGCGCTGGTCGAGCGCCTGCGCACGGTGCGCCTGGAACAGGCGCCGCCGACATCCCTGGCGCAGCCGCTGACCCTGCTGCTGCGTCCGGAACCTATGGATTGCCCACTTTCGCAAGGAGCTGCGGCGGCATGAACAAACCTCGGGACAGTGCGCTGGTCAAGCTGTTTCTGACCTCCTATGACGCCTTCAGGGTACGCCTTAGGCGTCGGCTCGGTTCTGACGACCTGGCCAACGACGTGCTGCAGGAAACCTACCTGCGGGTGGACCGCATGGATGCGACGCACGACCTGCAGCGTCCCGGCGCCTACCTGTACCGCATGGCCCTGAACGTCGCCGCCGACCGTCGCGAGGCCGACGCCCGGCTGCTCACTGGCGCCGAGATCGAAGCGCTGCTGCAGGTGGCCGAAGACCAGGACCCGGCGCGCATCGTCGGCGGCCAGCGCGAGATCCAGAACCTGCTGGGCGCCCTCTACGAGCTGCCGGCCCGGCGTCGTCGGATCTTCATCGCCGCCCGCCTGGAGGAAGCCTCGCACCTGGAAATCTCTCAGCGCTTCGGCATCTCCACGCGCACGGTGGAGAAGGAACTCAAGGCGGCGCTGGGGCATTGCGCGATGCGCCTGGACAGAAAAGTGTTTCAGCGGTTCGGTCCCGGCGCGGGAAAACCGTCTTGAACGATAGTCGACCTCTTCATGTGAGCCCCATGTCCCAGATTCCGCCCGATTCCGACTTGCAGCGCCAGGCCCAGGACTGGCTGCTGCGGCTGACGTCCGGCCAGGCCACCCAGGCCGATGCCCGAGCCCTGCGCCAGTGGTGCGCGCGCAGCCCGGCGCATGCCGAGGCCTTTGCCCAGGCCCGCCAGCTCTGGCACCTGCTCGGCCCAGCAGCACGACAAGCCGGGCAGGGCGCGCCGCTGCTCGGTCGCCGGGCGTTGCTGGGCGGCGCGCTGGCGGCGTCGGTGGCGCTGCTGGCCTGGCGTGGCGGACTGCTCGAGGAGGTCATGGCGCCGGCACCGGCGTTTGCCACCGATATCGGCGAGCAGCAACGGGTAGTGCTGACGCCCGGGATCGAGCTTGAGCTGAACGTGCGCACCCGGGTCAGCCGCGAGGCCGAGGGTATCGCCCTGCTCGCCGGCGAGATCGAGGTGCAGGCCGGCCAGCCCCTTCAGGTGCGGGCGCAGGATGGGGTGATCAGCACCGAGCAGGCCCGGTTCAACGTGCGCGAGGACGATGAGGGGGTCTGCGTCACCTGTCTGGGCGGTGAGTTGCGCGTGGCCGTCCAGGGCCGGATCGAGGTGCTCCCGGAAGGTCGCCAACTGCGCTATGGCGCGCAAGGCATCGGTATGCCGGAGTCGTTCGACCCGGGCCAGGTGATGGCCTGGCGTGAGCGCATGCTGGTGTTCCGCGACGCGCCGTTGGCCCGGGTGATCGACGAGATCAACCGCTACCGCCCGGGACGCCTGGTGCTGCTCAACCCCACGCTGGGGCGCCGGCGGGTACAGGCGCGGTTCAGTTTCGACCAGTTGCGCCAGGCCGCCGAACTGATCCGCGTCGCCTATGGCGCACGCTGCCTGGAGTTGCCGGGCGGCGTGGTGCTGGTCAGTTGAACGGGCCCAGCACCTGGCGGTAACGCTCCTCGCCCTGAGGGCCGCGCCGAGTCAGGCGTACCTCAAGCCCGACGGGGTTGTCGTCGGCCTCGCTGGCCGGTGAGCGCCAGCCGCCCTTGGCCTGCCAGCTGCGCAGGTCGAAGGCGCTGACGTTGTCCAGCACCGCCACCGCGGCCTTGGGCGCGGGCAGTGGAAAACGCTCGCGCAGCGGCGCGGCTGCGCGGTACAGGGTACCGCCGCGCAGGTACCAGCGAACCCGTTGCAGGCCGCTGCCGGAGACGGCGCCGGAACGCACCAGCTCAAGACGATCGGCACGGGCGCGCACGGCGGGCAGCAACGGCTTGCCCGGCGGTTCGCGGCCGGGCAGGGGCGGCTCGACCAGTTCGACGGTGGCGCGCAGGGCCAGGTCGCGCTCCAGCTGCTGGAACACCCGCAGGATCGCCTGTTGGTCCTCGCTGGCCTCACGTACATGGCGGTCGGCGCGGCTGACGCTGTCCAGCCCGCGCCAGGCGATCAGGCTGACCACCGCCATCAGCAGGATGGCGATCATCACTTCGATCAGGGTGAAACCTGTTTGCCGGTTCATGGCTGGCTCACCCGCACCTGGCCGGCGGCGTTGCGCGCCAGCTCCACCCGCAGCGCGCCGCTGCGCAGACGCAGGGTCAGCGGCGTGCCGATCCACTCGCCGTCGAGCCACACCGCGCCAGGGGGCTCGCTTTGCACCTTGACCGCCTCGGCCTGCCAGCGGCGCGGCTTGAACGGGCCATCGGCGAGTACCTGGCCATCGGCGCGCACGAATCGGTAACCGTCGCGATCGCTTTGCCAGCGCAGCGGCTGGCCGTCGGCCTGGACCTCGCTCTGCGCCAGTTCAAGCAGGCGTGCCAGGCGCTCGGCGTCGGCGCGCAGGTGCTTGCCCGGGTCGGGGCGGATGTTCAGGCTGATGGCGGCGCTGGCGATACCGACGATTACCAGCACCACCATCAGTTCGATCAGGGTGAAACCACGTTGTCCGTTCACGGGGCGCTCCTTGTCCTGCCAGGCAGATTGCCCGAGCAAGATGATCGCCGTGTGAAACAAAACCGTGAGAATAGGTCGGTATGCTCGGTCGCAGGCACACAAGGAGCGCGTGACCATGCGTATTACCCGTCCGAACCTGTCCCTCGGCCTGTGGTTGCAGGGATTGGGATTGCTGGCCCTCATCGCCGGACTGGCGACCTGGGCCAGCCTGTTGTTGCAGTCCACGGCGGACGTGGCTCGGTTGCAACCCGCCGAGGCCCTGGCGTCGAGCGAAACGCCGGCCGGGCGCTGGTTCGCTGACCTGCCGTCGCAGGTGCAGATTCAGGTCAGCGGCGTGATGGCCGGCAGCCAGGGCGCGGTGGCCATCGTCAGCATCGACGGTGGCCCCGCGCGTGCCGTGCGCAGCGGCGAGGAACTGGCCCGCGGCGTGCGCCTGGTGGCCATCGAAGGCCGCGGCCTGGTGATCGAGCGCGGCGGCCAGCGCAGCCGCGTCGAGGTGCCGGTTTTGGCGCAGGCGTCGTTCTGGGGCGAGGCGCCTCAGCCTTCGGCGAACTGACGCAGCCGCTCGCCGTCGAGGCGGTAGCGGATCCACTCGTCCTGCGGTTCGGCGCCCAGCGAGCGGTAGAAACCGATGGCTGGCTCGTTCCAGTCCAGCACGCTCCATTCCAGGCGACCGCAGCCATTCTCCACCGCCTCGCGGGCGATATGCCGCAGCAGCGTGCGCCCGGCACCGTCGCCACGCTGCTGGGGCGTGACGTAGAGATCCTCGAGGTAGATGCCGTTGCGCCCCAGCCAGGTGGAGTAGCTGTAGAAGTAGACGGCGAAACCGATGGCCTGGCCGTCGCGCTCGCAGACCAGGCTGCGCACCGTGCTGCTCTCGTCGAACAGGCTGTGCTCGATGTCGGCGAGGGTCGCCACCACTTCGTGGCGGGCGCGCTCGTAGTCGGCCAGCTCGGTGATGAAGGCCAGGATCTGGGTGGCGTCGCTGCGGACTGCAGGGCGGATGGTCACGGGCATGGTGGGGCTTCCTTGTAATTGATAAGGTGCGTAGACGGTCTGTAGTGTCAGGGAAGAGGAAGGAAGATCGCCAGGTGTCTGGCGGTAGATTTACCGCGCCGGTATATCCATGGCGGCCAGCAGGCATGCATTCGGATGAAACAGAAGGGTGTATCTGCTCAATTTAATTCAACTGTACCGGTCATTCCCCCCAACCCTCCGCTACTGTGGCCTTTCGATAATCAGAAAAGCCGGAAACCGCCGCCATGCTTGCCTCCCTCGATCTGCTCAGTGCGTTCGTCCTGTTCGCCTTCGTCTCTTCCATCACCCCCGGTCCGAACAACACCATGCTGCTGGCCTCGGGGGTCAACTTCGGCGTGCGCCGCACCATTCCCCACGCCCTGGGCATCAGTGTCGGCTTCATGGTGATGGTGCTGGCGGTGGGCCTCGGGCTGGGCGAGGTGTTCAAGGCCTGGCCGCCGCTGTACAGCATCCTGCGCTACGCGGGCGCGGCGTACCTGCTGTACCTGGCCTGGAAGATCGCCACCTCCGGGCCGATGTCCGGCGACAGCGCCGCTAGCCGCAAGCCGCTCGGGTTCTGGGGCGCCGCGGCGTTCCAGTGGGTCAACCCGAAGGCCTGGGTGATGGCGATCGGGGCGATCACCACCTATACGCCGGCCCAGGGTTACGTATTCAACGTGATCGTCATCGCCACCGTGTTCGCCCTGGTGAACCTGCCCAGTGTCGGTGTCTGGGTGATGTTCGGCAGCGCCTTGCGCAACTTGCTGCGCAATCCGCGCGCGGTGGTGCTGTTCAATGTCCTGATGGCCGTGCTGCTGGTGATTTCACTGTATCCGCTGCTGTTTGTAGAATCGGCGTTTTCATAGAGCCGATGAGTGCCGTCGATGGAGTTGATTCCCTGGTCCCATGAATGCGCAGAAGGCTTTAGCCTGCGTGGATGGCGAACCCCCGCCAGCGGCAAGCCGCTGCTGCACTTCCTGCATGGCAACGGCTTCTGCAGCCTGGTTTACCAACCGATGCTCATGCGCCTGGGCGAGCATTTCGACCTGTGGCTGAGCGATGTGCAGGGCCATGGCGACAGTGACCACGGCGGCGCCTTTTGCGGTTGGAACCGCAGCGCGGCGCTGGCGGTGGAGGCGTTCGAGGCCGGGCGCGGCGAGTATGGCGATGTCCCGCGTTACGCCCTGGGCCACAGTTTCGGCGGCGTGCTCACCGGGCTGATCCTGGCCAGCGAGCCGAAATTGTTCCAGCGCGCCGTGCTGCTGGATCCGGTGCTGTTCAGCCGGCGCATGATCGGGGTAATGGGCGCCGCCGCCATGGTCGGCCTGCACCGGCGCCACGCCCTGGCGCGCAAGGCCGCCACCCGCCGCAGCCACTGGCCCGACCGCGAGGCGGCGCAGGCCTCGCTGCAGGGGCGCGGGATCTTCAAGGGGTGGAGCGATGCGGCCTTGCAGGCTTATGTGGAGCACGCCATCGGCGATTGCGGCGAAGGCGTGGTGCTCAAGTGCCGGCCCAGCCGTGAAGTGGAGATCTTCAGTTCGTTCCCAGAGCGCATGTGGCAGCAGTTGGGCAGTATCCAGACGCCGACGCGGATCCTGTACGGCGAGCAGACCTATCCCTTCGTGCCACATTCGGTACAGCGCCTGGCGGGGCTCAATGCCCAGGTGAGCGCGCAGCAGGTGGCCGGTGGGCACTGTTTCATGCAGGAAGACCCGCCGATGGCCACGGAGCAGGTGCTGGCGTTCCTGCAGGATTGAGCATTACTGTAGGAGCGGCCTTGCGCCGCGAAAGGGCCGTGCAACGGCCCCAGGATGTCAGCCTGTACGCAAAGATCGCCGGGGCCGCCTTGCGGCCCTTTCGCGGCACAAGGCCGCTCCTACAGGACCTCTATTCGCTGATCTGCTGTCCATTTCGCGACGATTGCTTGCCGATTCGCGAGCGAACGACAATCTCAGATTCCGTACCCTGTCGCTCCCCCCCAACGGATGGAGCCCAGCATGAACCAGGCGGTCAGCCCAGATCCCCAGCACACCCTCGAGCAAACCCGCGCCCGGCGTCGTCAGCGCCTGCTGCGCTTCGGCCTGGCCGGGGGACTGGGGCTGCTGGTCGCGGCCTATGGCGGCTACTGGTGGCTTGACGGCCGTTACCTGGAGCAGACCGACGACGCTTACGTGCGCGCCGACTGGGCGCCGATCAGTGCCCGGGTCAGTGGCTATGTGGCCGAGGTGGCGGTGGCGGACAACGCCACGGTCAAGGCCGGCGACCTGTTGGTGCGCCTGGACGAACGAGACTTTCGCGACCGCCTGCGCAAGGCCGAGGCGCAGCTGGCAGTGAGCGAGGCGGCGCTGCAGGTGCAGCGCATGCGCCTGCGCGCCTTCGTCGCCGAGCAGGACGAGCAGGCCCACGCCATCGCCCGCGCCGACGCCGAACGCGGTGGCAGCCGCGGCGAGGCGCAGCGGGCCGAGGCCGACTGGCAGCGTTACCAGCACCTGGCGCAATGGCAGGCGGCCAGTGTGCAGCGCATGGAGCAGGCCCGCGCCACCCGCATCCAGGCCCAGGCCATGCAGCGCGCCGCCGACGCCGAACTGGCCCGCCAGCATGCACGCAAGGCGATGCTGGAACAGCAGGGCAAGCAACTGGAAGCCGAACTGCTGCAACGCCAGGCCGACCTCGACCAGGCCCGCGCCGAGGCCGATCTGGCCCGCAGCGCCCTGGCCGACACTGAGATCCGCGCGCCGTTCGACGGCGTGGTCGGCCAGCGCAAGGTGCGTCAGCAGCAGTACGTCACCCCCGGCCTGCCGCTGCTGGCGGTGGTGCCGGTGGCACAGGCCTACGTGGTGGCCAACTTCAAGGAAACCCAGCTGGCGCAGATGCGCCCCGGCCAGCCGGTGACCCTTGAGGTGGACACCTTCGGCCAGCACTGGCGCGGCACGGTGGACAGCGTCTCCCCTGGCTCCGGCGCGGTGTTCGCGCTGCTGCCGCCGGACAACGCCACCGGCAACTTCACCAAGATCGTCCAGCGCTTTCCGGTACGCATCCACCTCGACCCGGAGGGCGACGACAGCCCACGACTGCTGCCCGGCATGTCGGTGATTGCCACCGTCGACACCCGGCAGGCCCGCCATGAGCGCTGAGGACAAAGTCTCGCTGCGCGCCTGGGTGGCGGTGATCGGCGGCCTGTTCGGCTGTTTCATGGCCGGCATGAATGTGCATGTCACCAGCGCCGCCCTGCCCGAGATCGAGGGCGCGCTGGGGGCCAGCTTCGAGGAAGGCTCGTGGATCTCCACCGCCTACCTGGTGGCCGAGATCAGCATGATCCCGCTGACGGCCTGGCTGGTGCAGGTGTTCTCCCTGCGCCGAGTGATGCTGGTGGGCTCGGCGGTGTTCCTGGCCAGCTCGGTGAGCTGCGCCATGGCCGGCAGCCTGGAGGCGATGATCAGTCTGCGGGTGATCCAGGGCGCCTCCGGCGCGGTGCTGATCCCGCTGTCGATGCAGCTGATCATCACCGAGCTGCCGGCCAGCCGCCTGGCGCTGGGCATGGCACTGTTCAGCCTGTCCAACAGCGTGGCCCAGGCCGCCGGGCCGTCGATCGGTGGCTGGCTCACCGACATGTACTCCTGGCGCTGGATCTTCCTGCTGCAACTGCCACCGGGCATGGCCCTGCTGGCGGCGGTGGCCTGGTCGATCAAGGGCCAGGCCGGTGATCGCGGCGCCTTGCGCCAGGCGGACTGGCTGGGCATCGTCGCCATGGCGCTGGGGCTGGGGGCGTTGCAGGTGGTGCTGGAGGAGGGCGGGCGCAAGGATTGGTTCGAATCGCGCTTCATCGTCGGCTTCAGCCTCGTCGCGGTGATCGCCCTGGCGCTGTTCATCCAGCGCCAACTGTGGGGCGTGCGACCATTCATCAACCTGCGTCTGCTGGGCAGCTACAACTTCGGCGTGTCGAGCCTGGCCATGGCAGTGTTCGGCGCGGCCACCTTCGGCCTGGTGTTCCTGGTGCCCAACTACCTGTCGCTGGTGCAGGGCTACAGCGCCAGCGAGATCGGCAAGAGCCTGATCGCCTACGGCATGGTCCAACTACTGCTGGCGCCGTTGCTGCCACGGCTGATGCGCTGGCTCAATGCCAAGCTGCTGGTGGCCAGCGGCTTCGCCATCATGGCCCTGGGCTGCTGGCTGGGGTCGACGCTGACGGTGGACTCGGGCAGCAACGTGATCATCCCCTCGACCGTGGTGCGCGGCATCGGCCAGCCGTTGATCATGGTGGCGTTGTCGGTGCTGGCGGTGAAGGGCCTGGACAAGGCCCAGGCAGGCTCCGCCTCGGCGCTGATCTCGATGCTGCGCAACCTCGGCGGCGCGCTGGGCACGGCGTTGCTGACGCAACTGGTGTCGCAGCGCGAGCGTTTTCATTCGGTGCGGGTGGGCGAAGGGCTGACGCTGTTCGATGGCGCGTTGCAGCAACGCCTGCCCGGCGGCATGGTCGACCCGCAGTCGCCGCAGGTGATGCAGACGTTGGCATTGATCGACCAGAGCGTGCGCGAGCAGGCCTACCTGATGGCCTACTCGGATGCGTTCTACCTGTCGTGCGTGGCGTTGCTCGGTTGTGCGCTGGCGTCCCTGCTGCTGCGCAGTCGCTAGCGATTACGGCTGACGCTCGGCCACCGCCCGCAGGGTCTTCAGGGTGACCATCGGCGCATCGACGACGAAGCGGTTGGCCAGCCAGCCCGGCACATCGCCGGCCGGGTCGGCGCGCAGCTGATAGGTGACCTCGGTCTCGCGCTCGCCCAGCGGGCGCATGATCCACTCGCCGCTGAGCCGGCGCACGCGGATCAGCCCAGGTGTTGCCGGCACCCGCCCGGGTTCGGCGCTCAGGTGGCGGACCAGGGTGTCGTCGTCAAGGCGCTCGGTGCGTACCTTGAGCACCATGTCGCGGGGCTTGGCCGGCCAGGGCAGGGCGGTGGTGAGGTAGACCCAGGTGGTGTCGCCGTCCACCTCCAGCAGGCGCATGTCGGCGCAGGCGTACAGCCATTTGCAGGCCACCCGCAGGTTCTCCTGCAGGTCGATCAGGGTACGGACGCTGGCCTTGATCCGGGTGATGCCGCGGAACTGCTGGTAGGGCGAACCGTCGACACTTCTCAGGTAGACATCGATGCCGTCTTCCTGGTGGGCGAGTTGCCAGTCGTCTGCCAACGATGCGGTGGTCGGCAGCAGGAGCAGCAGGGCAAGCAGGAGACGAGGCAGGCGCATGGCGTGGGGCCGGGAGGGGTGGTCCGCTCAGTATGGCCGGGAATGCATGGTGTTGCAGCCACCGACCTGTGGGAGCGGGTTTACCCGCGAATGCGGCAGTGCCTTCACCGACGCATTCGCGGGTAAACCCGCTCCCACAGGTAACCTGCAGGGCCTGGCGGCACCTGCAGAGTCACCTTGAAGCCCTCAGCGCTGCGGATTGAGCGTCAGGTGCACGTGACGGTTGACGTCCTTGTACAGCAGGTAGCTGAACGGGCCCGGGCCGCCGGAGTAGCAGGCCTGCGGGCAGAAGGCGCGCAGCCACATGAAGTCGCCGGCTTCGACCTCGACCCAGTCCTGGTTCAGGCGGTACACCGCCTTGCCTTCCAGCACGTACAGGCCGTGTTCCATGACATGGGTCTCGGCGAACGGAATCACCCCGCCCGGCTGGAAGGTCACGATGTTGACGTGCATGTCGTGGCGCATGTCGGCCATGTCGACGAAGCGGGTGGTCTTCCAGGCGCCTTCGGTGCCCGGCATCTCGATGACGGTGGCGTTGTCGCGGTGGGTGACGAACGACTCCGGAACCGGTAGGCCCTCGACCTTCTGGTAGTGCTTGCGCAGCCAGTGGAAGGTGACATTGGCCTTGCTGTTGTTGCGCAGGCTCCAGTCGGCGCCCGGGGCCAGGAACGCGTAGCCGCCCGGCACCAGGGTGTGGTGCTTGCCTTCGACGGTGATATCGATCTCGCCCTCGACCACGAACAGCACCGCTTCGGCGTTCGGGTCCAGCTCAGGGCGCTCGCTGCCGCCTTCGGGGGCGACTTCGACGATGTACTGGGAGAAGGTTTCGGCGAAACCGGTCAGCGGGCGGGCGATGACCCACATGCGCATCTTGTCCCAGAATGGCAGGTGGCTGGTGACGATGTCACGCATCACGCCCTTGGGGATGACGGCATAGGCTTCGGTGAACATGGCACGGTCAGTCAGCAGCTCGGTCTGAGCCGGGTGCCCACCGTGGGGGGCGAAGTAGGAAGGTTTCGACATGAACGGTCTCGACTTTGTTGTTCTCTCCCCATGCCTTGGACCACACCGGCCGGTGCGTGCAGGGGATGCACCGCCAGCATAGGGGCGTGGCTGTGCCATCTACAAATTAAATGTTGGAATACCCGGTATCCAATTGCTGAATGTGATGACGGTATTCTCATGGTGCGGGTGTAGGAAGTTTCCCAGGCTTTATGGCAATGACATTTTTTTCACATCACCTTGCTAGCATCGCCAGCACTTCCACGGAGCTGAATCGATGATGCCTGTCTTGCGCAAACGTGCTGTCCGCCTCGCTCTGGCCGGTGCCGGAGGTCTGGT
The DNA here is from genome assembly GCF_016861355.2 of Pseudomonas sp. RtIB026. NCBI lineage: Bacteria > Pseudomonadati > Pseudomonadota > Gammaproteobacteria > Pseudomonadales > Pseudomonadaceae > Pseudomonas > Pseudomonas sp. RtIB026. The sequence continues at coordinate 3,600,328 of NZ_AP023348.2, forward strand.
AGCCTGTACCCTGGGTTTCTTCGGCTGGCAGTCCTTCTACCCGGTGCAGGCCGCCGAAGGCTGGGGCGTGCAAGTACTGCACAACTCGGTGACCCGGGCTGCCTCGCTGCTGCCCCAGGCTGACGGCAGCCTGCTGGTCAGCCGCGAACTCAACGGCGGCAAGGGCAGCATCATGCGCATCACCGCCGAAGGCGACCGGGTGGTGTTGCTCGACGGCCTGTCCAAGCCCGACGGCATGGTCGCCGTCGACGGTGGCTGGGCGTTCAGCCAGGAGGTGGGCGGGGCGCCGGTCAGCGTGTCGCGCAACGGCCAGGTCAGCCAGCTGTTCGAAGGCAACAATGTGCAGGGCCTGTACAACGATGGCGAACATCTCTACGCCATCGAGGACCGCAAGGGCGATGGCCGGCTGATGCGCTACGACTGGCGCAGCGGCGAACTCGATGTGCTGCGTGCGGGCCTGACCGAAACCGAAGGCCTGACCCGTTGCACCGACGGGCGCCTGTTGTACACCGAGAAAGCCACCGGCAAGATTCGTGCGTACAATGCCGAAGGCGCCGACCCGGTGGTGGTCGAGGGCCTGCGCAATCCGACGTTCCTGCTGTGCGACCAGCGTGGGTTGTGGATCAGTGAGGACTCGACCCACCGTGCGCGCCTGCTGCGCATCGACGGCGATGGCACCCGTCACACGGTGCTCAACTACCTGAAGGCGCCCCAGGCCATCGTCCCGGACGGCAGGGGCGGCTATCTGCTCGCCGAGGGTGGCCGCGACCGGGTGCTGCGCCTGACCCCGCCGGCTGCGCAGAGCACCGCCCAGGCCGAATCCCTGCCACGGGTGCCCGAAGCCTGACAAACCCCTCCATTGCAAAGGCCACGGCGCTATCCTTGATACAGGCCCCAGAGGAGTCTTTGTCATGCGCCGGCTGATGCTGTTGTTGCTGATCACCGTCATCCCGGGTTGCCAGGCGCCAATGCCCGCCGCCAACCCGCAGATGGCCTGGGTCGACCTCTCGCTGCCGTTTCCCAACGACCGTGTCCTGCTGGCCGAACGCCTGGACAAGCAGCGCCTTGTCGAAGGCCGCTTCTTCCAGGTGACTCCCGGCAGCCATGAGCTGGTGGTCAGGTTCGACTACGAAACGAGCGGCGGAGGCGGGCTGAGCATGATGGGCGGCACCACGGTCCGCCAATGCTACCTGACCCTCGACTACGCCGGTTTCCAGGCCGGCCAGCGCTATGTGCTCGAAGCCCGCTCCATGGCCCTGACACCTGAGGCAAGGCTGTACAATGCCGCCCGGGAGATCGTCGCCGAGGTCAGCGAGTTCTACTGCCTGATGTGAGTCGATGTCAGTTGATAAAGGAATCCAATCGTTGTGTGACGCATGAATCATTCGCTGTTCATTTCCCTGGACGGGCCAAAAGGCACCGGCAAGACCACGCTGCTGGAGTCCGTCACCCAAGCACTGAGGGCGGACAACAGGAAAGTGATCCGCATCAGCGAGAAGAAAAGCGATCCCTATCGGGGCGAAACCATGGTTTTGGTCAACCAGTTCGTCAGGCATCCCTGCCGGGAACTGGAGATGAAGGTCTGTGAGCGCCTTGCGCACAGCCGGGCCTGGATTTCCCGGCATGTGCTGGCCAGACAGCCCAAGGACAGCATCATCCTGATCGATCGCTGGTACCCGTCCGATGCCGCGTTTCGCCGGCTGGTGCCGTTTGCCGAGATTCTACGGTTGAACATCGAATGCGACGTGCGGGTGCCGGACCTGCATGTGGGCGTGATCACCGACCCTGAAATTTCCTGGGGCAGGGCAGCGGCGCGCTCGCGTGGGCTAGGCAGTACCGTGATGCATGAACTGGATGAACACGTGGCCTGCACGCAAGCATTCGAGCGAGCGGTTGCCGATCAAGGCTGGTTCTTGTGCCGCAATGAAGACACCCTGGAAGCGGCGACGCGGCAGGTGGTATCGGCGATCCAGGGCGTGCTGCCAGCAGGCTGATCAGTAGCGTTCGAGCGCGGCGATACGGCTCGACAGCCAGGCGTGCAGCTGCTTCACCGCAGGCGACAACTGCTTGCGGTGCGGGCACACCAGGCTCAATGGCATGCTCGGCCCTGGGTGATCCTGCAACAGCACGACGAGCCGCCCCGCCAATACATCGTCGCTCACATCCAGCCAGGACTTGTAGGTGATCCCTTCGCCCGCCACGGCCCATCGGCGGGCAATATCGGCATCGTCGCAGAGCAGGGCGCCACGCACCTGCACGGTCTGCGTCCCCAGTTGCCACTTGTCGTAGACCCGGCCCTGCTGCATGTACAGCAGGCATTGGTGTTCGCGCAGTTCTGCGGGGGCTTGCAGCGGGCCTTGCCGGGCCAGGTACTCGGGCGAGGCCACCAGTACCTTGCGGTTCCACGGTGCCAGTGGCAGGGCGATGTAGTTGGCGTCGGTGTTCAGGCCGTAGCGGATGGCGATATCCACCGGATCGCGGAACAGGTCGGCGATCTGGTCGGAGAGAAACAGGCGCAGGTTCAATTGCGGGTGCTCGCGGCGAAACGCCGTGAGCCAGGGCAGCAGCACGTTGCGCCCCAGGTCGGACGGCGCGGCCACCTGCAGGATCCCGCTCAACTGGGCGCTTTCCTGCTGCAGGTTGTCCCGTCCTTGCCTGAGGGCCTCGAGGGCGGCCAAGGCCGAGGGCAGGTACTGCTCGCCCTCGGCCGTCAGGCGCAGGCTGCGCGTGGTACGGGCAAACAGCCGCACATCCAGCTCACGCTCCAGGCGCTTGACCGCCTCGGCTGCCTGCCCGGGCAGCAGGTCGGCTTCGTGGGCGGCTGCGGTAAAGCTGCCCAACGCGGCGCTGCGAACAAAGATGGCCAGGTCGTCGAGGCGGATCATTTTCACTCCTGCAATGAAAGTGTTCACGGGTACAACCCGTTTTTCCCAACGACCGGACACGCCAGACTGGGTTCACGAATCAAACCATATCCAGCAGCGAGTGCCTATGAAAGCGATCGGTTATACCCAGAACGGCCTGCCCATCGAAGACCCTGCGTCCCTTCAGGACATCGACATGCCCAGGCCGAGTCCAGGGCCCAGGGACATCCTGGTGGAGGTCAAGGCCGTGTCGGTCAACCCCGTCGATACCAAGGTGCGTGCCGGCACTTTCACGCGTGAGCCGAAAATACTCGGCTGGGACGCGGCCGGTATCGTCCGTGAAGTCGGCCCTCAGGTGACCCTGTTCAAGCCCGGCGACCAGGTGTACTACGCCGGCTCCATCGCCAGGCCCGGCAGCTACAGCGAATACCACCTGGTCGACGAACGCATCGTCGGGCACCAACCGCGCAGCCTGGGTGCGGCGCAAGCGGCAGCGCTGCCGCTGACGGCCATCACCGCCTGGGAGCTGCTGTTCGATCGCTTGGGAGTAGTCGAAGGCGGCGGCGAGGGCGATGCCCTGCTGATCGTCGGCGCCGCCGGCGGCGTCGGCTCGATGCTGGTGCAACTGGCCCGGCAACTGACCCGTCTGACGGTCATCGGCACCGCCTCCCGCGCCGAGACCGCCGACTGGGTGCGCGAACTGGGCGCCCATCATGTCATCGACCACAGCGCGCCACTGCACGGGCAACTGCAGGCCCTGGGGATCGAGTCGGTGAGCCATGTCGCCAGCCTCACCCATACCGAGCAGCACTTCGCGCAACTGGTCGAGGTGCTGCGGCCACAAGGTCACCTGGGGGTGATCGACGACCCGCAGACCCTGGATGTCATGCCGCTCAAGCGCAAGTCGCTGTCGCTGCACTGGGAGCTGATGTTCACCCGCTCGCTGTACCAGACTGACGACATGGTGCGCCAGCACGAGCTGCTTGAGCGGGTGGCCGGGCTGATCGACCAGGGCATCCTGCGCACCACCCTGGGCGAGCATTTCGGTGCTATCAATGCCGCCAACATGCGCCGTGCCCATGCGCTGGTCGAGAGCGGCAAGTCGCGCGGCAAGATTGTTTTGGAAGGGTTCTGAAGCCCATCTTTTCAGGGCGTTCAACGTTGGATTTGCAGCGCTCTTGAGATCGAGCGCCGCCCGCGCAGCGCATCGCGGGACAAGCCCGCTCCTACATCTGTTTCGGGCCAGTCAATCCTGTGCCATTACCGGGTCCGCCTTGTTGGCCCGACGAAATCTCTGCATGGGCACCACTGCCGCCCCGCACGATTTGAGGCATGCACCAAGGCGGGCGCCGCCTCATTCACAGGAAAAATTGGCCCGAAACAGATGTAGGAGCGGGCTTGTCCCGCGATGCGCCGCGCGGGCGGCGCTCGATCTCATAGGCGCTGCAAGAATCGCGGCGGACACCCAACGGCCCACACACGGTCAATAGACCATGCACAAACAACCGCAGGCCAGTCGATCCGCAACTGACCAGGAGCCAGATATGAAGCAACAAGACCATCCCCTCGTTTCCCTTGCCATCCTCAAGGCCAAGCCAGGCCAGGCAGCCTCGCTGAAAGCCGCCTTGCTGGCCTTGATCGAGCCAACCCGGGCGGAACCCGGCAACCGCGACTACATGCTGTTCGAGCGCAGCGATGAGCCCGGAACGTTCTACATGCGCGAGGCGTTCGACCACCAGCAGGCCCTGGACACGCACCTGGCCACCGCCCACTTCCAGCGCTTTGCCGAACAGGCCGACCTGCTGTTGGCGGAGCCGCTGCAACTGGTCTTCCTTGATCCGATATCCACTACCGTTGCGCCTCACCCGTGAGGCACAACGGGCAACCGGCATCGCGCAGTGGTGCACCCGCTGATCTATACATGATTTGATTTTATCTATACAAAAATCTAGTATTGTATAGGTTTTCTCTCCTTGCAGATTCGCCATGGCATTCCTTGCGCGCTGGGCCTGTCTCTGCCTGCTGCTGATGTCGATGCCAGTGGCCAACGCGGACTGGCGTGCAGCGCTGCCGGCGGCCCAGCAACTGGGCGGTGGCGACTTCACCTGGTTCGGCCTGCGGCTGTACAGCGCCCGCTTGTGGACCGAGGGTTCGCGCCATGACTGGAACCAACCTTTCGCCCTGGAACTGACCTACCACCGCTCATTGTCCCGGGACACGCTGGTGCAAGCCAGCCTTGAAGAGATGCGCCGACTAAGCGCTGGCCGGGTGACGCCGCAACAGCTTGCAGCCTGGGCCAAGGCACTACAGGAGGCATTCGTGGATGTGCGCCCCGGCATGCGCATCACAGGCTTGTACCTGCCGGGGCAGGGCGGTCGCTTCTATGTCGATGAGCAGCCCACCCGCACCCTTGCCGACCCGGCCTTTGCCCGGGCGTTCTTCGCCATCTGGCTGGACCCGCGGGCTCGGGACGCCCAGTTGCGCCTGCAACTGCTCGGCCTGGCCGGCAAGCCTCGAGGAGGATCCTGAACATGTACAGAATGCTGTTGCTGGCGGCCTGCCTGGTACTGGGCAGTTGCGGCAATGTCGACGTCGAGCGCTACGCCGCGGAGCAACCCCGTTTCGACCTGGCGGCCTTCTTCTCGCGCCCGGTGCAGGCCTGGGGCATGTTCCAGAAGCGCTCCGGGGAAGTGGTGAAGCGCTTTCACGTTCGCATCGACAGCCGCCGGGAAGGCGAACGGCTGATCCTCGACGAGCAGTTTCTCTACAGCGATGGCACACGCCAGCGGCGCACCTGGACGCTGGTGCCTGACGGCCCCGATCGCTGGCGCGGCACGGCGGGGGATGTGATCGGCGAGGCGCGCGGTGAAGTGGCCGGTAACGCACTGCGCTGGCGCTACACGCTGGATCTGCCCGTGGACGGGCGGCACTGGCAGGTGGACCTGGACGACTGGATGTACCTGATGGACAAGGACACCCTGATCAACCGCTCGCGCATGAGCAAGTTGGGCCTGGAGATCGGCCAGATCACCCTGTTCTTCCGACGCTTGCCGGAAGGCGCGCCATGAGCGCGCGTACCGAGCAGAGCGTCAGTCTTTGCTGGCGTTGAGCTTGCGCAGCTCTTCGTAGGTGGCGGACTGGACGAACCAGAAGCCGGAAACGATGCACCAGCCGAGGCTACCGGCCACGAACACACCCAAGGCTGGCAGGAATCCGCCGGTGAACAGGGTGATGAGCGCGAAGAGCCAGATAACGGCCAGGGAGATGTAGAGGACGATGTTGTTGACGCTGATGACGAAGTCTTTCACGAAGCATGTTCCTTGCGGGGTTTCAAAAGATTGCCCCTCCAGGGGCACGCGGATGCTATCACATTGATGCTATTGAAGGCTTGACCCGCTACCGGTACCTGCTGTTGAATATGCGCCCTCGAATCCCCGCAACCTTTTGCCAAGTGGTGAAGCCAGTGCCCTGCGCCATCAAACACGCCTGATACCGACGACGGTCCATCGTGCCTGATGGCTGCCCGTGCTTGCGCGCGGCGGCGCTTCATCCTCGTACCTGCCTGATCCTGTCGTCGGTTTTTCCCTATTTCCAAGGAGAAACCCATGAACATGGACTTTCGTGCCGACGCACATTCCCTCGAACTGTTCAAATACCCCCGCACACCCCATCTGCAAGGCTCGCGCCTGCAGGACGGCGACAGCGATGCCGGCCAGGTGGCCTATGCCTCGTTGGCCGGCCAATGGCTGGTGGTGGAAGAGAAACTCGACGGCGCCAACGCCGGCATCAGCTTTACCAACGGTGGCGAGCTCCGCCTGCAATCGCGTGGCCACTACCTCACCGGCGGTGGCCGCGAGCGCCAGTTCAACCTGTTCAAGCAATGGGCCGTGGCCCACGAGCACTGGTTGCTGGAGCGTCTTGAAGACCGCTTCGTGCTGTATGGCGAGTGGCTGCACAAGAAACACTCGGTGTTCTACGACCACCTGCCGCATTTTTTCTGCGAGTTCGACGTGTGGGACCGTGCCACGGGGCTGTTCCTGTCCACCGCGGCGCGCCGCCGCCTGCTCGCCGATGGACCGGTGCTGTCGGTGCCGGTGCTGTACGAAGGCCCGGCACCACGCCGCTACGCCGAGCTGATGGCGTTGCTCGGCGACTCGCTGGCCAAAACCGCGCAATGGCGCGAAGTTTTCGAGCAGGTGGTGCGCCGCGAAGGCCTCGACCTGGCCCGCGCCTGGCGCCAGTGCGATCGCTCGAGCCGCATGGAGGGCCTGTACCTGAAGCTCGAAGACGAGCGCCAGACCCTGGGCCGGCTCAAGTGGGTGCGCCAGGACTTCGTCCAGGCCATCCTCGACGCCGACCAGCACCATGCCAACCAACCGTACATACCCAATCAACTGGCCGCCGGCGTCGATCTCTACGCGCCGCGCCTGTCCCTGGACTGGCACGGCGCCCGCCGCGGCGACTGAAGGAGCTTCCTGAAATGGATATTCGACAACTGCAACAACTGGTGCCCGACCCCGGGCACGACATGGACAGCGCCGCTTGCCTCGCGGCCATCCCGGCCCTGGCACGCCTGGCCGACACCCCGCAGGATCCGACCTATCACGCCGAAGGCGATGTATGGGTCCATACCCGCTTGGTGGTCGAGGCGTTGCTGGCGCAGAGCGCCTACCGCGACGCCAGCGCCGAGCAGCGCTTCGTGCTGTTCTTCGCTGCCCTGCTGCATGACATCGCCAAACCCGACACCACGGTGATCGACCCGCAGACCGGGCGCATCGGCCAACCCGGCCACTCGCGCCGAGGCGCGGTGGATGCGCGTCTGCTGCTGTGGCGCGCCGGCGTGCCGTTCGCGCTGCGCGAACAGATCTGCCGGATCATCACTGTGCATCAACTGCCGTTCTTTGCCCTGCAGGGCGATCGCAGCGGGCGCAGCGCGGAGTTCCTGCTGCACAAGCTGTCCTGGGAACTGCCGGTATGGATGCTCTGCGCGGTGGCCGAGGCCGACATGCAGGGCCGCCACTATGCCGGCAAGGCCGATGTGCTGACCGCCATCGAACTGTGGCGCGATCTGGCGGCAGAGGAGGGGTGTTTGTACGGCCCACGGGCGTTTGCCGACGACTACACACGCATTCAGTACCTGCGTGGCGCCCGCGTGCACCCGGACTATGCGCTGCATGAACCCCAGGGTTCCCATGTGGTGATGCTTTCCGGCCTGCCGGCCAGCGGCAAGGACACCTGGACCGCCCGACACCACCCGGACCTGCCGGTGGTGTCGTTCGACGACGCGCGCCAGGCCCTGGGCCTGCGCCACGGCCAGAACGAGGGCGCCGCAGCGCACTACGCCATCGACCGGGCCAAGGCGCTGTTGCGCGAGCGCCGGCCCTTCGTGTGGAACTCGACGCACCTGTCGGCGCAGATGCGCAGCCGTACCCTGGACTTGCTGTATGGCTACGGGGCGCAGGTGGAGATCGTCTACCTGGAGCGGCCGGAGGACGAGATCATGCGGCGTAACCAGCGACGGGATACGTCGCTGCGCAATGACGATATACGGCGGATGCTGTTCAAGTGGGAGGTGCCGCTGCCGACCGAGGCGCATCGGGTGAGGTATGAGGTGGTGACGGGGTGAGGGGGCTTGATGTTCAAGTTCCCACGCTCCTTGGATGGCCGCTGGGTTCACCACTACAGGCACTCTTGCGCATCGATTGCCCGTTTGTCGAAACCTCGGCCTTTTCGTAATCCTCTGGTCCATGACAGCGGCGTGCTCGACTAGTCTGGGGCTACCGACACCCAACGCGACATCAGGCCATGGAGCCCGGCCTCTGGAATGAACGGCTTTGCTTGCCCTTTGCAGTTTCCAAGTTTGCTCATGACGTCGATCCATGAAAGGGAGGCATTGCCCCCTTATGGCGTGAGCGCGTCCAGACACGTGTCGGACACAACGGAGGAACATTGCAATGGACTATGCACACGCAACTACCGTCGTCGAGTTGTTCGAACACCAGGCAGAACTGCAGGCGCAGAAGACGGCCATTTACCATGGGACGGACAGTGTCACCTACCAGGCGCTCAACGAGCGTGCCAATCGTCTTGCTAGGCACCTGATCGACATCGGCGTCACCCCCGGGGCGCTGGTGGCGATCTGTGCCGTACAGTCGATTGACCGCCCCTTGTTCATGCTCGCGGTCATGAAGGCCGGTGCGGCCTATGTCCCGCTTGACCCGGATTATCCCGAGGCACGTCTGGAGCTGATCCTGGAAGACACCCGTGCGCGGTTTTTGATCGCTTCTGAACAGGTGCTCGAAAAGTTTTCCAGTTACCAGGGGCGGCGGGTGGTGCCGGCCGAGGAAGAACAGGCGCGCGTGATTGCCGATCACCCGGCTGACAATCTGCCGGTTAAAGTCGCCCCACACGACCTCATCTATGTCATCTACACCTCCGGCAGTACCGGAAAGCCCAAGGGCGTCGCGGTCCAGCACGGTGCCGTCCACAGTTTTGCCGTCAACTACCCCGGCGTCACGGGCGTGTCTGCGAAGAACAAGGTCATCCAGCTGCTTTCCTATACCTTCGACGCCTCCTTCATGGACCTGTGGGTTCCGTTGCTGGTGGGGGCCAGCTTGTACCTGTACCCCGACAACAAGGTGCTGGGCGCGCCGCTGCTCGATTTCATCAGGGCCAACCACATCGACGTCATCACCATGATCACCCCGACGATCCTGGCGTCGCTGCCTACCGAGGAGCCGATCGGCGAGCTGCGCAGTATCGGCGTGGGCGGGGAGGCCTGCGCCGAGCACGTGTTCCTGTACTGGGCGGAAAAGGTGAAGCTGTACAACGCCTACGGGCCCACCGAAAGCACCATCGCGGTCACCTGTCATCCTTACCAGCCGGGGCAGAGTGTCAGGACCATCGGCAAGCCACTGGCCGGCGTGGGATTCCATGTGCTCGACGCCACGCTACAGCCATTACCGGTGGGAGAGCCCGGGGAGCTGTTCATCAGCGGCGACCAGCTGGCCAAGGAATACCTTGGCAAACCGGAGCAGACCCGCGAAAGGTTCGTGCTCATCGACGCGGACGTCGGGGCGCCGAGCCTGCGCGCCTATCGGACCGGGGACATCGTGCGGCGGCTGGCGGACGGCAACCTCGAGTTCATCGGCAGGAACGATACGCAACTCAAGGTGCGCGGGTTCCGCATCGAGGCGGCGGAGATCGAGGGGGCAATCAACGTCCTCGAGGATGTCAAGGAAGCCGCAGTGGTGGCGGTGAACGCCGAGCACGGGCAACCCATCCTGGCGGCCTTCGTGACCCTGGGCGGCGCCACGCGGGAAACTGCGCTACAGGTGAAAGCCCGTATCCGCAAGGCACTGCACAAGACCTTGCCCACCTACATGGTGCCGGACAAGATCGTGATCCTCGACAGCCTGCCGCTGACTTTCAGCGGCAAGGTGGACAGAAAGGCGCTGCAGGCAATGCCCACCGACGAAGCATTGTCGCTGGACGGCTTTGACGAACAGGACATCGAAGGGATTCTGCTCGCCATCTGGCGCCACGTACTGCAAGTACAGGACATCGATCCTGCGGACAACTTCTTCGAACTGGGTGGCCATTCACTGGGCGTGGTCCGGGTGCTCACCGCCTTGCCTGCGCAGATCAGGAAGCACCTGACGCTGATAGACCTCTACCTGTACCCGACGCTGGAGGGCCTCGCCGCGCAGGTCAGGGCACGATACGACCAGGTGCCCCTGACCTTCGAGGAAAAGCAGCGGATCTCGACCCAGGTCCTGCTGGGCGACATTTCGTTGCAGGCGGATCATGACTATCCGACGCAGATCGACCCCGAGGTATTGGCCAACCCGCGCAAGGTGTTGCTCACCGGTGCCACCGGGTTCGTCGGCGCGCACCTGCTGCTGGAGCTGCTGAACACGACCACCGCCGAGGTCTATTGCCTGGTGCGGGCCGAAAGCGCGACCCATGCCATCAGCCGGATCAAGTTCACCCTCGAGAAATACAAGCAGGCCTGGCCAGAGGAGCAGGCTGCCCGCATCAAGCCCGTGGTCGGCGATTTCACGCTGGCGCGCATGGGCTTGCCCGAGGCGGCCTACCGCGACCTTGCGAGTGAGGTCGAGGTGGTCTACCACACCGGGGGTAACGTCAACTACATCAAGCCGTACCCCATCATGAAGGCCGTCAACGTCGACGGCATCCAGCAGATCATCGAGTTCGCCACCCGCTTCAAGCTCAAGTACCTGGTGGCATGCTCCACCGTGGCGGTATTCAGCTGGGGTTACCTGCTCACCGGCAAGACCTGGATGTACGAGGACGAAGACATTCACCAAAACCTGCCGGTCGTCTGCCGTGACACCAACTACGTCAGAAGCAAATGGGTCATGGAGCGTGTGCTGGAGCAGGCCAGGCAGAAGGGGCTGCCGGTGATCGGCATCCGCCTGGGCTTCGTGATGTGCAACGGTGAGACCGGCGCCACCGAAATGAACCAGTGGTGGGGCAGTTTCGTGAGGTGCTGCCTGTCACTGGGTACCTACCCGATGATCATGGGGCTCAAGGACCAGCTGGTCACCGTGGACTTCGTGGCCAAGGCCATCGTCCATATCGCCAGGAACAAGGATGCCGTCGGCCAGTACTTCCACATGGTGCCCGACCCGGTGAACGACCTTTCCGTCTCGGACTTCTTCGTGCGCCTGAACGAGATCTTCGACCTTGACCTGAAGCCGGCGCACTTCCACGACTGGCTCGCGCTCTGGCGCAACAATGAGAACAGCCCGCTCTACAGCCTGCTGAGCCTGTTCACGGAGGAGGTGGTCCCGGGCAAGTCCTTGGTCGAAGTCTATGAGATGACCTACTACTTCGAGCGGCGCAACACCGACCGCTTCCTGGCGGGCAGCGGCATTAAGACACCGCCGCTGGACAAGGCGCTGCTGTCCAGGTACCTGGACTTCATGGGCGTCACGCTGCACAGGGAAAAGTGAAGGCCGGGCCAGGCTGCTGCCGGCCTGGCCCTTTCACCTGCCCGATGAGTCGGTATCGCGGCAGGGCGATCAATAGATGGCCACCGGGTTGATATTGACCTGGGTCGAGCCCTTGTACAGCGGCTGACCCAGCACGAACAGGAATTCGAAGGCCTTGTCGCGCACCAGGGCGCGGGTGTCGATCAGTTCCAGGTTGTAGATGCCGCGCTTGGCCAGCATGAACTGGTTGACCGGGAACTCCTCACCGGTGGGGTTCGGATAGACCTCCGAAGCCCAGGTGTCGCCACCGAAGGCAACGATGCCCTGGTCGGCCAGCCACTCGGCCGCCGGCAGGTCGATGCCCGGCTCGGTGGCGAGGAACTGCGCGTTGTCCTTGCCGATCAGCTCCAGCCAGCCGGTGTTGAACAGCACCACGTCGCCCTTGCGCAGGGTGATGCCTTGCCGTTTCAGCACCGCCTTGATGTCGTTGACGCTGAACGACGTACCGCCCGGCACGATGGTCTTGCCGTAGTAGGCGGTCATGTCCAGCACCACGCCGCGGGTGACCATCGGCGGCACTTTCTCCACGCCGAGCTTGGTCACGCCTTCGACGGTGACGAAGTCGGCGGCCTTGTTGCCGTTGTAGTAGACGTTGTCGATGCCAATATGGCCGATGCCGTTGAGCTGGGTGCCGACGCCGGTCCAGCCGTTGACCAGCTCGTCGTTGAAGCTGAACTTGTTCTTGCCCAACGTCTGGCCGGCCTGTTCGCCGGGCTGGATGTTGTAGAGGTGGAAGCTGCGGTGGCGGAAGGCGGGCAGGTCCTTGCTGACGGGGACGGCCAGGGGGTAGGTCTTGCCGGTCTTGACCAGGGTGATGGCTTGCTTGACCACCTCGGGGGTGAGGAGGTTGGCGGCGCCGATTTCGTCGTTGGGGCCGTAGGGGGAGGATTGCCAGTCGGCGGCCAAGGTGGATTGGGCGGTGGTGGCCAGGGCTAGGCTGAGTAGTAGGGGTTTGAAATGGCGCAATTCTTAGGCTCCTGAACGGCAGTTGATATCAGGGGCGGATTTTGGGTGGAGGCCGGTGCGGGAAAAAGTGGTGGGTGGGACAAGGAGTTTTGCGTGTGGGGCAAGGAAGTGGACATCTCTGATGTTCATGCAGGGGAAGCTGTTGGGACTACAACCAGTGGGCGCTTCCCTGATTTAAGTCAGGCAGGGGGCTAGGCTGACGATGCGGTGTGCCTGGTGCATCTTGTCATTTGCAATGGCTTAGGGCAGGGTCGATGCCATGGACCTCTCTGCCAAAGGAACCGCACCATGTCGAAGATCTATCCCGGTATCGATCCCGAAGGGCTGGTCGAGTACTCGGTGGTCTACACGGACCGCTCGCTCAACCACATGTCCCAGTCGTTCCAAGGGGTGATGAAGAACATTTCAACCACCCTGAAACAGGTCTACAACGCCCAGGCGGTTGCGGTGGTTCCGGGCAGCGGCACATTCGGCATGGAAGCGGTGGCACGGCAGTTTGCCACCGGCCAGCAATGCCTGGTGATACGCAACGGCTGGTTCAGTTATCGCTGGAGCCAGATCCTTGAAATGGGCAACATCCCGGCGGCCACAACGGTGCTGAAAGCCCGGCCGGTCGAAGCGGGGCGCCAGGCTGCCTACGCCCCGGCCCCTCTGGACGAAGTGTTGGCGGCCATTGCGTCGCAGAAGCCGCAGATTGTCTTCGCCCCCCACGTTGAAACGTCATCAGGGATCATCCTGCCCGATGAGTACCTGCGGGCCGTGGGCGACGCCGTGCATGCGGTGGGTGGCCTGTTCGTGCTGGACTGCATCGCCTCCGGCGCGATCTGGGTTGATATGCACAAATGCGCGGTCGACCTGCTGATCAGCGCACCGCAGAAAGGCTGGAGCGCCTCACCTTGCTGCGCCCTGGTGATGCTCAGCGCTTTGGCCCTGGAGCGCATCGAATCGACGCAAAGCACCAGCTTCGCCTGCGACTTGAAGAAGTGGCTTCAGATCATGCAGGCCTATGAGCAGGGCGGCCACGCCTACCATGCGACCATGCCCAGCGATGCCCTCGCGCGGTTCAACGAAGTGATGAAAGAGACGCAAGCCTACGGTTTCGACAAGGTCTGCGATGAACAACAGGCCCTGGGTGATCGGGTGCGCGCAATGATGACCCGCAAAGGGATCAAGAGCGTGGCCGCAGTGGGCTTTCAGGCCCCTGGCGTGGTGGTGAGCTACACCGATGATGCCGATATCAAGACTGGTAAGAAGTTTGTCAGCCACGGCCTGCAGATTGCCGCCGGCGTGCCGTTGCAATGCGACGAGCCGGCTGACTTCCAGACCTTCCGCATCGGCCTGTTCGGGCTGGAAAAGCTGCACAATATCGAGCGCACGGTCAGCACACTTGAGCAGGCGCTGGACGAGGTGATGGTTAACTAGGCGCTCGGTGGGAGAACTTGCAATGACAACAGACGATGCGAGGTCCCGATTCGAAGTAAAGCTTCTTCGTCCGTTAAAGCCCGGTGATGACAGGTCGTGGGCGTTTGCAGTTCTTCCAAGGGACGCGAGTGAACGGCTACCGAGGCGGGGAAGGACATCCGTTGACGGCACGATCAATGGGCATCCTTTCCGGGCAACCCTTGAGCCAGATGGTCAGCTGAGCCATTGGCTGAAGGTCGGTAGCGAGTTACTCGACGCGGCAGGTGTGGCCGTCGGCGATATCGTTACTCTCGAATTAGTCCCTGTGAAGAAGGAGCCCGAGCCTGACATCCCAGCGGATTTCGAGGAAGCCCTGGCAACCATGCCTGAGGCTAGAAAGGTTTGGAACAGTACGACGACCCTCGCGCGGGTGGACTGGATCCACTGGATTACCTCAGCGAAGCAGCTCAAGACGCGTGAAAAGCGAATAGGTGATGCCTGCGAGATGCTTGCGACCGGCAAGAAGGCGGTTTGCTGCTTCGACTCGTCCGGCTACTACAGCAAAGCATTTCGGGCGCCCGAGGCAGAAGATTGATCCGTGGTGCAGCCCGGGAGCTTCCAGCCCTATGTTGACGACAAGAGAACACTTTTTATGTGCTCTGAATCGGATTTTCCCTCTTCTCTGTAGTCCATTTCCGAAACATACTCCCAGCGCCTTACAGCCCATTGCAGCACTCCTATCAGCCATCTAGTCTCGCCAAGTCGCTACCAAACCCGCGACACGGCTTTGACAGGCCGTTGCTGATAGAAGGACTGCACGTTGTCGCTTATGGCGGCTGTACGTGGGGCACCTCGTGTGCGCCGGGTTCCTTCATCCTCGGTCTGTCAACCCACGTACCGCTGCCACCATTCTGTTTGACAGCAGGATCTTGGCGGTTCAATCCCGATGAAGGAGTGTAACCATGCTAAAGATCGTTCCTGACCCACCGCTACACGACAAATACACCACCCACACCCTCGAGGACCTCCTGGTCCAGATCTCCGAATACCTCGTCTGCGCCCTGACCGTCAGCCAGCAAACCGTCCTGCTCCACGCCAAACCGCCAGGCCAGGTCCTGACCCTCGCCGCCATGCACGAAATCGACAGCGCCCGCACCCTGGTGGAAGTGGCGCTGAGTCGTGTGCAATCCCGGCACTGACCTGGCGAGCCTGAGCTCGCACTTGATGTTCACCGATCAGGCCTCGCGCCGTTCGCGGGGCCGCAGGAGGAATGGTATGGATAAGGAATTGCAAATCTCGCGCATCAAGAAGCTCGCCACCACCGGCGTCGGGCATTTCGGCGAGGCTGGAGAGGAGGGCGGTCAAGACCCGCTGTTCCGTGTTGTGGCGGGCCATTCGATGGACCATGCGGTTGAGCAGGCGACCGTGCTGATGTGTGCGGTGCACAAGATCAGTGATCTGGCCATGGCGGAGACGGATCATTTGCCGACTTTACTGACGGCGGTGCATTACCTCAGTGGCATGGCCAAGGCGCTGGCCCAGGATTTGAATCATGGGTTGATGGTGGGTCGGAGGGCTGAGTAGGAATGCGATGGTCGCTCTGGCTGGCGTCAGTCTGTTAGACCCCGGGGCCGCGTTGCGGCCCATCGCCGGCAAGCCGGCTCCCACCGACCGCGCCGCTCTCAAGCAGGCATGCGCCGCTCACGGTGTGAATGCAAATAGCTTTTTCCCCAGGCAGAGTGAAGCACCGGACACCGCTGAGTTCGTGATGGCTTTATGATTTCGCTCCGGTTACGCTCATTCTCGGCAGAGAAGAGGTGCAATGATCCAGTGCCATTTGGGCTTTGCACGGCAAATCGTTGTAGGGCGTTGCGATACCTACCTCGTGCTTCTTCAGTCTAAGCATTCGACTCAAAACGAGGAAGGAACCCATGTCGTTTAGCGACTATCTGAAAGGCCCGGCTCACCGACAGCGTGCTGAAGCTCTAGAAGCACAGCTTGCGGAGCTTCTGGTAAAGCATTCGCAGTTGCAAGAGCTCGTTACGAAAATTGGCGCCATGGATGTAGTGGATATCCAGAGGCTGATTGAACAAGAGCAAGCGAGGCTGGCAGGTGTACGCGAGGAAATCCAGCGTTCAGAGAGGGAGTTGGCTTCACTTGCACAGCGGTCCACTGATCTGCAGGGGCAGATACTCGTATGGGAAGAGACGTTGCTCCTCGAAAGCTTTGCTCTCTACGAGCCTAAGTTCAAGCTGACAACCAGCCAGGAGTACAAGGCTCGGTTGGATCATATTCGTGATCGTCAAAAAGTCCAGATCAAGAACGGGCAGGCAGCCACCGGCAACATGAACTGGACGGTGAACAACAGCCAAACCCAAGGTCGTAAGCTCGTAAACGACATGATCAAATTGGTGATTCGTTCATTCAACAACGAAGCCGATGCCTGCGTGTCAAACGTTAAATTTGACAATGTCGAGCTAGGTGAAAAGCGAATTCTCAAATCGTTTGAAGCTTGCAATCGACTAGGCAAGATCATGAGCGTAGAGATATCTGGAATCTATCTCGATCTCAAGCTCGATGAACTGCACCTTGCTCATGAATTCCAGATCAAGAAACAAGAGGAAAAGGAGGAGGCCAAACGCGCTCGTGAAGAGCTTCGAGAGCAGCAGAAGCTCGAGCAGGAAATTCGCGCGGCCCGAGAGAAAATTGCCAAGGAGCGGAAACACTTCACGACCGCAATGCGTGACCTTCAGGTTCGCCTTGAGCAGGTGCAATCTGATGAGGAGCGCTCAGCGCTGCTGGTGAAGTTGGCCGAGGTTGAGGCAGGTCGAGCCGAGCTTGAAAGCGAAGAAAAGCTCATTGATTACCGTGAGCAGAATGCCAAAGCTGGGTATGTGTATGTGATCTCCAACCTGGGGGCATTCGGGGAAGGGATTTACAAGATCGGCATGACTCGCCGCCTGGAGCCTATGGATCGAGTTGATGAGCTGGGTGACGCGTCAGTACCGTTCTGGTTCGACGTGCATGCAATGGTTTTCTCGAACAACGCACCAGCATTGGAAGCGAAACTCCACGAGCATTTCGCATCTGGCCGGCTTAACAAAGTCAACGGGCGGAAAGAGTTCTTCCGAGCTGAGATTGCAGAGATCGAGAGGATCATCCGGGAAAATTACGATGCGGTTGTCGAGGTAACCCATGAAGCGCCGGCGGAGCAGTATCGTGAAAGCCTTCGCATGGCCTTGCCCAAGCCGGCAATCCAGCAATCAGAGCGCATAGCTGCGCGAAGCTAATTTGTGACCTGGGAAGATGTGCAGCACTCAGGCAGCTGTCAGATCGATGTGTTCATCAACAGGGCTCGACTGGTGCAGAAGGTACGCACGAAGGGACGCTGCGCAGTTGTCGAGATGGCGCCGGCAGCTCGAGCGTGATCGCAGGCATAAACCACAGGTGATCGACTCAGGAGGTCACCTCCCATAATACTCAATTTAACATAATATACATTATGCGTAGGTTCGTATTGAGCGTCATGCCCAGAGGGAGGCCAGATTTCAGCCTCCATCAAAGCCCCGTCGCCAACCCAGATCACTGGAACGTCAATTCCTTCGGCACCCCATACCGTCCGCCGTCATAATCCAGGCTGAACGTCTTCGTCGTCGACTTGGCCTCGAACTCCTCACAGTCATCCTCGCCCTTGAGAACGGCCTGCCTCCCAGTTGAAACCTCAGTAACCCGCAATCGGGCAAATCCATTATTGCCAGGTTTGCCAATCGCCAGCGTCCGCTTTGTCTCGCCGAACTCACCGACGCAGAAACCATCCCATTCGCCAGTGCTCTCGCTTACAACAAAATGCCCCATGATCTGGCGCAACGATGAACCGTCGCTCGCATAGAGATTCAGGGTTTCACTGCTGAACGGATTGACCCGTGATGAGCCTGTATGACTGATGCGCACGCCAAATGCCCGCAGCCCGGGTGCAACCTGATAGCGTGCCGTGTCCAGGCTCAGGCCTGAAAACCGCACCGCGTCGGACGCGATCGCGGTGTTTTGGTAGCTGTGAGCAATGAACTTACCGCTGGCGGCATCGGCTACCAGAACTTCCAGCCCGTAATCGCCATGCCCGTTTTCATCGACGTTCACCATAAAAGGCAAGGCTGCAAGTACCTGGCTGGCATTCGCAGGATTGGCCTTGCAAACCGCAAACTCGCTGGCGAGCGTCAAGGTTGGATGCAGGTCCTGGGCCCAGGCTTGCAGGTGCTCCGTGCAGTCGCCCCAGGCGATCATGGGGAAAAACAACAGTGGTACTACGGTGAATCCACGCATGGTGGTGTCTCATTCCTTTGGGTTTTGCCAGGGCATGTGAGTCGATGGCTACCTGCAATCGCCCTGCCCGTTTTTTGATAAACCTGTATTTTAACTCAACTAAATGCTCATTTAGTTGAGTTAAAATACTTATCAAGTGCCCCGGCGTATTCAAGCCCGCTGACACAGCAAAGAACTTCCTTGCAGATATCCTCAAGCAAACTGAATGAGCGCCCCATATCGGTCAAGGGTATCGGGAACACACCATCGTGAAGAAGCTTGGATCTATATCCGAAAAAGCGCCCTATTTCCAGCGTTTCCTTTACGTGCTTGGGGGCTTTGGACATATGCTCCCCTAGTTGGTCGCTGATCGGACGTATATCGGACGTTCCGCTCATTGGCCAAATTTCCAATATCGTCCAAAGGTACAGGAATTTCTCCTCCCCTGGTGGACTTGATATCGCTTTAGAGTAGTACTTTGCCATCAAGTCAACTTTAGATGAGCCGTCACCGTTTTCATTTTGCTTGGCGTTTATCACCAGCCAGCGCTCTCGGCATTTGGAGTCTATTAGAGTGGCCTCGACATGCTTGACCCAGCTCTCGTGGATCGAGCGCTCCTTGGAAACCAACCATCCTCTGTAAATACAATTCGAAAATATGGATGGATCGGCTATCAAGGAAAGATTCAAAACAGCACGATCAATCGCAGCTTCGCAAAACGCTCTTGCTTGTGATGGATGTTCCGCTTTCGTTCTGGCTGTAAGTGAAAAATAACTACCCTCTGGTAGTAAAAGCTGCTCAGTAGGAAAGACCAGGTCTTGACTGGGCGTAGCGACTATAGAGGTTTGCAATGCAACCGAAAACTGTTTGGGCCCTCGAAAGAATATCAACTTTACTGGGTCTACTATTATTTTTTCCTGTGTAGGGTAAACGGTAGCGCATTGATAAATTGCGATGAACTCGAAAAAACCACTCATAACTATTGCCTTGGCTCGCCGCTGCTTGCGTGTCTGAAATATGACTGGCACCGCCAGTGATTCAAAAGCTAACCTTCTAACGCAGAACTGTATGGATTACACTTTTGACCAGTTTATCGCAGTTCGCCATCATTTTGGCATCATCAAGATGCAGAAATGATTTTTCATAGAGGAAATAGAGGCTAGTAGAAACTATGCTCACCAGACCCACCCCACGGAGCCTGTTCGAAATGGACATTCGCCAGAAAACCATCGGGTTCGGTCTGGTCAGCATCCTCGCCGCGCTGTTGCTCGGCGGCAGCGGCCTGCTCGCCGAGCATGACCAGAACCAGGCACTCAAGCGCAGCGAGGACAGCATGGCCGCCCTGCGCAACCACATGGAAGGCGACATGATGCACGACGCGCTGCGCGCCGACGTGCTCGCCGCCCTGCTGGTCAAGCCGGGCGATGTTGATACCGCCAACCAGGTGCTGGCCGACCTCGACGAGCACGCCAAGTGGTTCCGCAGTGTTGTGCAGAGCAATCTCGAGCTGTCCCTGGACGCCGATCTGCACCAGGCCATCAGCGACCTCGGCCCCCTGCTGGACCACTACATCGCCAGCGCCACCTCGATCATCCAGCTGGCGTTGAAATCGCCCGAACAGGCACAGGCGCAGTTGCCGGCCTTCGTCGCGGCGTTCAAGGAGCTGGAGCAGCGTAACAGCACCCTCAGCGACCTGATCGCCGGCAACGCCGACAAGAGCCGCGAGCAGAGCACCGCCACCCTGCACCAGGGCGTCGCCGTGCTGGTCGGCGGGATGGTCCTGGCCACACTGGTCCTGGCGCTGTGCACCGTCCTGCTGCTGCGCTCGATCCTGCGCCCCTTGAGCCAGACCATGGCGGTGGCCGAACGCATCGCCCAGGGCGACCTGACCACCGAGATCCAGGTCCATGACCGCGACGAGACCGGCCGTCTGCTGCGCTCGCTGGCCGACATGCGCGACAGCCTGGGCAACATGATCAAGGCGATCCACCAGGAGAACCTGCTGCTGCGCGAGGTGGCCGACGAACTGGGGCTGGCCTCAAGCAGCCTGGTGGAGCGCACCAGCCAGCAGTCCGACAGCGCCGTGAGCATGGCTTCGGCCACCGAGCAGATGATCGCCAACCTAGCGCAGATTGCCGAACATGCCCGGGATGCGCAGTCCATTTCCGGGCAGTCCGAACGCCTGGCCAGCGACGGCGGCGAGGTCATCCTCAGCGTGGTCGGCGGCATGCAGGGGATCGACGAGGCGGTCAACCGCTCCTCCGAGACCATCACCGTGCTGGGGCAGAGTTCCGAGGAGATCTACTCGATCATCCAGGTGATCAACACCATCGCCGAGCAGACCAACCTGCTGGCCCTAAACGCGGCCATCGAGGCGGCCCGCGCCGGCGACGCCGGTCGCGGCTTCGCCGTGGTGGCCGACGAGGTGCGTGGCCTGGCCGGGCGCACGGCGCAGTCGACCCGGGAAATCGCCGACATGATCGAGCGCATCCGCCACAGCACCGGCAATGCCGTGGACAGCATGCAGACTGGCGTCACCCGGGTGCGCGCCGGGGTGGAGCTGGCCACCCAGGCCGGCGCGTCGATCCAGCAGATTCGTGAAGGTGCGCGGCGCGCCGCCTCGGTGGTTGAGGAGATCTCGCAGACCATCGGCGAGCAGACCAAGGCCAGCCAGGAGGTGGCGCAGCAGGTCGAGCTGATTGCCCGCATGTCCAGGGACAGTACCGACACCACGCGGCAGCTGGCCTCGGCGGCGCAGCGGTTGGGGGAGATTGCCCAGGGTATGCAAGCGAGTGTGTCGCGGTTTCGGGTGTGAGGGGGCTGCGGGGTGCCCGACAAGAGAGTTGCAGCGCTCTTGAGATCGAGCGCCACCCGCGCGACGCATCGCGACACAAGGCCGCTCCTACATCTGTTTCGGGCCAGTCAATCCTGTGCCATTACCGGGTCCGTCTTGTTGGTATGACGCGGTTTCAGCGTGGGCACCACTGGCGCCTCACCTGTCTCAAGGCAAGCGCCAAGGCGGGCAACCATAGCCTGACAGGTTCGGCACGTTGCAAAAAATGTAGGAGCGGGCTTGTCCCGCGATGCGCCGCGCGGGCGGCGCTCGATCTTGTAGGCGCTGCAAGACTATCGCCAAGCACTTGGTGACCACACGCCTGGCACCGGCTATGCCGGTGATCGCGGGCCAAGCCCGCTCCCACGCTGATGATGCTTGTCAACTTCGAACCCTGTACGAGCGGTTATGCGTCACCGTGCGGCGCTGGTAATGGTGTGTCCGTGCCGAGGCTATCAACCCAGGCCTGAACGGCCTGATGATCAATCACACAGTCAGTATCAACATCCGCCAGTGCTTCCAATGTTAACCGCATGTGTTCTTTTTCATTGGCCAAGATTGAGCAGGCTTTGATACGAGTCACCATGATCGGATCTCCTCAGTAGTCGGGCTGAAACTGACCGCCCGCTCATGAACACCTTCACCAGTGCTCCATTTTGCAAGGCCGTTCAGCAGTTTGATGCAAAAGTAGCAAATGGTCATCCAGCGTCCATGGGCTGCAGAGCCTGGCACCGGCTGCGTGGTGATCGCGGTGCAAGTCGCACCGCCCCTCCCACGTAGCCAGCGCTGGTCTGGCTAGAAATCCACCGAGGTAGAGAACAACAACGACCGCGGCGTCCCCAGCCCGCCGGACAGGCCACTGCCATCACCGCCGTTCCACGAACCGATCCAGTAAGCCTTGTTGGCCACGTTCTGCACGGTGGCGCGGAAAGTCACCGGTTTGTCCGAAATCTTCAGGCTGTAGCGGGCGCCCAGGTCGAAGATCGTGTAGGACGGCAGCGACAGGTTGTTGGCATCGGTGGCGTAGCGCCGGCCGGCATAGTTGGCGTTACCGGTCAGAGTCAGGCCGGGAAGCGCGCGCAGGTCGTACTCGACGCCGAGCTTGGCCAACACCTTGGGCACGCCGGTGGCCTGGTTGCCTTCGTTCTCCTTGCGTATCGATTTCGTCAGCTCGGCCTTGGTGTAGGACGCACCGCCCAGCAGGCGCAGGCCCGGCTCGAGCTCGCCGAAGAACGACCATTCCAGGCCACGGTTGCGCTGCTCGCCGTACACGCCGTAGATCTGCGTGGCCGGGTCGGTATAGGCGCTTGGCTTCTTCACCTGGTAGACACTGACCGTGTGGGCGAAGGTGCCCAGGTCGAGCTTGGCGCCCAGTTCGTACTGCTTGGTCTGGTACGGCGCCATGATCGCACCCGCGTTTCGCGCGTTGTCCGGCGCGATGCCGCCCTGGCTCAGGCCTTCGATGTAGTTGCCGTACAGCGACAGCTCGTCGGTGACCTTGACCAGCAGGGCCGTGGCCGGCGATACACGGCTTTCATCGTAGGCCTTGGAGGTGCGCTGGTGGTTGCCGTCGTAGTTCGACGCTCGCACGTTCTGGTGACGTGCGCCCACGGTCCACTGCACCTTGTCATCGAGGAACGACATCGTGTCGAGCAAGGCTTCGCTGCTCAGCCGGGCGCGCATGCGCGAGGTGACGTTGCCGTACTCGCCGATCTCCGGGCGCGGGCCGTAGTCCAGGTTGTAGTAGTTGGTGAGGATGCGCGTCGGCAGGCGCTTGTCCTTGAAGCTGTTCTCGGAGTCGTAGCGGGTGGCCGCCAGCGACCAGGCGTGGTCCACGGGGCCGGTGGCGAAACGCCCGCGCAGGCCGACTTCGCCAGACTTCTGCTCGCCATCACGGGCCGAGCGGATCGGCGTAGCGGCGATGTCGCCGGCATCATTGAGCAGCATGCCACTGGTCATCAGCGCGTTGTAGCCCCCTTCCCTATGGCCCCAGCCGGCAAAGGCGGTAAGCGAGTCGTTGAGGTCGTACTCGCCGCGCAGCACCACGGTGTCGGTGTCGTTGACGGTGTAGCCCCACTCCGGAGCCAGCGAGTGATCGCCCTTCTTGGCCTTGGGCAGGTGGGTCACCCCGGGGCTGATCGAAGAGATACCGAAATAGTTGACCCCGTCCATGCGCTCGCGCTGGTGGTAGTAGTCCAGCGACGCCCTCGCCCGCTCGCCGCGCCAGTCCAGGGCCAGCGACGACAACTGCATGCGGTGCTGCTGGTCGTCCACCGGGGTGTCGCCGTCGCGGTAGACGCCGTTGAAGCGCACGCCGAACTGCTTCTGGTCGCCGAAGCGGCGGCCGATATCGGCATGCATGCCGGCCAGACCGTCGGACTCGTAGGAGGCGGTCAGCCGGGCCAGGGGCTCGTCGCCGGCTCGCTTGGGCACGATATTGATGCTGCCGCCGACGCTGCCGTCGGGCGGCATGCCGTTGAGCAGCGCCGACGGGCCCTTGAGCACCTCGATGCGCTCGGCCAGCTCGGTGGAGCCGCGCATGTTCGGCGCCATGCTCGGCAGGCCGTTGAAGGTAATGTCGTTGCCGGTGCTGTAGAGGCCACGAATAAAGAAGGTTTCGAAGATGCCGCGCTTGCTCGGCACGTAGACCGACGGATCGGTGGCGCCGATCACCGAGCCGATGTCCTGGGCCTGGCGGTTCTCGATGTATTCCTTGGTGTAGCTGATGGCGTTGAACGGCGTTTCGCTGAAGTCCTTGTTGCCCATCAGGCCGAGCCGGCTGCCTGAGCCGACCTGGCCACCGGCATATTCCGGCGGCGGAGCGCCGAGGGCGTCGCGGGTGTCCTGTACCAGTGTTTCCGGCAGGGTCAGGCCCTCTTCCTTCACATCGGGGGTCTGTTGCTGCGCCGAGGAGGTGGGGCGTGGCGGTTGCGCGAAGGCATTGCCGGCAAGGGTGGCCATGCCCAGCAGCAGGGTTATGTGCAAGGCCCTGCGGGGCAGGTTTGGGGCCTTGGGGTATTGCAGTGGCGACATGAGGGGTTCCTTTGGGACGGAATGGTAATGTTTCTCATTAGTCATTCCGTACGAGGCGGTGAATCCCTCAACAGAAATTACAGTCATTTGGCCACTATCCGTGTAGGAGCGGCCTTGTGCCGCGAAAGGGCTGCGCAGCGGCCCCAGGATTTCAGCGTTGACGCAAAGATCGCCGGGGCCGCTTTGCGGCCCTTTCGCGGCACAAGGCCGCTCCTACAGGGAGTGTGTCAAATGGCAGGATCAGCCCTGATACCCCTTCACCACTTCGTCCGCTACCCGCTCCAGGCAGGTCACGCTGGCCGTGCACAGGTACCAGGTCTGCGGGTCGACGAACACCACATGGCCGTTTTTCCACGCCTTGGTCTGGCGCAGTAGCGGGTTGTCCAGGGTCTCGCGGTCCAGCGCGGCCCGGCGCTCCATCACCGCCGTACGGTCGATCACGTAGAGGATGTCCGGGTCGGCCTGGTGAATGAACTCGTTGGAGATCGGCTGCCCGTGCAGGCCGGCCTGCATGTCGTCGCTGGCCGGCTTGACCCCGAGGGTGTCGAAGATGAAGCCGTAGCGCGAGCGCACGCCGTAGGCGGTGAACGCGCCGTTGTTGTGCAGCACCACCAGCGCCTTTTCCGGGCGCCCGTCGGTCACCTGGCGTACCTGGGCCACCTTGGCGTCGATGCGCGCGGCGGTTTCCCGGGCCCGTTCTTCCTTGCCGAGGATCCGCCCGACGGTCAGCAAGTGCTGCTTGGCGGTCTCGATGACGTTGCCCTGGCGGTTGTCCATATCGATGTCGTAGTGCACCGTCGGGGCGATCTGGCTCAGTTCCTGGTAGCTCTGCGCCTGCAACGGCGAAATCAGGATCAGGTCGGGCTTGAGCGCATGCAGGCGTTCGAGGTTGGGCTGGATGGTGGTGCCGACATCGGCCACCTGCGGGTCGTCGCGGTACTTGACCAGGAAGCCCGCCACATAGTCCTTGGCGATGCCGACCACCGGCGCGCCGAGTTGGTCGAGGGTGTCCAGCTCGCTCATGTCGAAGGCCACCACGCGCTGCGGCTGGTGTTCGACCAGCGTGGTGCCCAGGGCGTGCTCGACCTTCACCGGGGCGTAGTCGGCGCTGGCGGCGCGCGCCTGTGCCGGCGGGGCCTGGTCGCAGCCGGGCAACGCAGCCGCCACGGCGGCGGCCAGCAGTATCTTGCAGATTCCGTTCATACCAGCTCTCTCGATAGTGATGGGTTGAAGTAGTTGCAGACGAAACCGTGCGCGCTGGGCAGGATCTCGAAGGCCAGGCCGAACAGCGCGCGCAGGTTGGCCTGGGTGACCACCTCGGCGACCGTCCCGTGGCTGTGCACGGCGCCGCCCTTCATGGCGACGATGTGGTCGGAATAGTTGGCGGCGAAGTTGATGTCGTGCACCACCAGGATCACCGTGCGCCCCTGCTCGTCGCAGAGCCTGCGGATCGCCTGCATGATCTGCACCGCGTGCTTCATGTCGAGGTTGTTCAGCGGCTCGTCGAGCAGCAGCAGGTCGGTGCGCTGGGCGATGGTCATGGCCAGGAACGCCATCTGCCGCTGGCCGCCGCTGAGCTCGTCGAGGTAAGCCCCGCGCAGGGGTTGCAGCCCCAGGAAATCCAGCGACTCGTCGATCACCTGCTGGTCGTCGGCGGTCAGCAGGCCGCGGCTGTACGGGAAGCGGCCAAAGGCGACCAACTCCTCGACGGTCAGGCGCAGGTTGAAGTCCAGCACCTGGCGCAGGGTGGCCACGCGGCGGGCGTAGTCGGCGATGGCGATGCGGCCGATGTCCTGGCCGTCGAGCAGGATCCGCCCGCGATTGGCCGGCAGCAGCCGGGCGATGCACATCAGCAGGGTGCTCTTGCCGGCGCCGTTGGGGCCGATCAGCGAAGTGACCTGGCCTGCGGGAAACGCCAGGCTCACATCGTCGAGCACGGTCTTCTCGCCGTAGGCCTTGTGCAGGTGTTCGAGGGTGATCATGGGGTGCCTCGGGTGCGGACCATCAGCGCGAGGAAGTACGCGCCGCACACCAGGTTGACGAGGATGCTCACGCTGGTCCGGTAGTTGAACAGGTGCTCGACCAGCATCTGGGCGAGCAGGAACATGCCGATGGCCACTGCGCAGGCCAGTGGCAGGGTCACCTGGTGCCGGGCGCTGCGCGCCAGGGCGTAGGCGATGTTGGCGACGAATACGCCCATGAACGCGGTCGGCCCCACCAGGCTGGTGGACACCGCCACCAGCACGGCGATCAGCGCCATCTGCAGGCGCAGGCAGCGGCCATGGTCCAGGCCCAGGGCGATGGCCTGGTCGCGCCCCAGCGCCAGCACGTCGAGCACCCGCGTGCCGCGCGCCACCAGCAGCGCCACCGCCGCCACCAGCAGGCCCGAGTACAGCACCTGGGCCGGCTGGGCGCGGTTGAAGCTGGTGTAGCCCAGGCTCTGCAGGATGGAGAACTCTCCCGGGCTGGTCTTGAGCTGGATGAACTGGGTGAAGGTGCCCAGCACCATGGTCAGCACCAGGCCCAGCAGCAACAGGCGGTAGACATCACCCCGCCCCTCGCGCAGCAGCCAGCGTTGCAGCAGCCACGAGTAACCGAGCATCAGCGCGATCGACAGCAGCGCGTTGCCCTGGGCGCCCAGCAGCGCCACGCTGGCGGTGCCCAGCCACAGCACCAGCAGGGCCTGGAACAACAGGTAGATGCCTTCGTAGCCCATGATCGCCGGGGTCAGCACGCGGTTGCCGGCCAGGGTCTGGAAGATCACCGAGGACAAGGCGATGCACACCCCGGCCACGACGATCGCGCCCAGGCGCACCAGGCGCTTGGGGATCACGTAGCTGAAGTCCATGCCCGAGCCCAGCAACAGGAACGCCAGCGTCAGGGCCGGCAACAACAACCAGGCGGCGCGGCGCATCATTTGCACTTCCACAGGATCAGCAACAGGAACAGCACGCCACCGACACTGCCGGCGGTCAGGCCAATGGGTACTTCGTAGGGGTGGATCAGCAGCCGGCCGAGGATGTCGCAGGCCAGCAGCAGCGCCGCGCCGCACATGGCGACGATGGGCAGGGTGCGCTTGAGGTTCTCGCCGTAGCGCAGCGCCACCAGGTTAGGCACCACCAGGCCGACGAAGGGAATCGCGCCCACGGTGATCACCGTGGCCGACACGGTCACCGCCACCAGCACCAGGCCGAGGATGGCGGTGGCCGCGTAGTTGAGCCCGAGGCTGGTGGCCATGCCCTCGCCCATGCCGAGCACGGTGAAGCGCTGGGCGTACAGGTAGGTGAGCACGACAATCGGCAGGATCAGGTAGATGATCTCGTAGTTGCCCTCGATCACCCGCGAGAAGTCGCCCAGCAGCCAGCCCTGCATGCTCTGCAGGATGTTGTGGCGATAGGCGTAGAACTCGGCGATGGCGCTTAGCAGGCTGCCGTACATCAGGCCGATCACCGGCACCAGCACCAGGTTGGTGAAGCGGATGCGGCGGATGATCGCCACATACACCAGGCTCGCCAGCAGGCAGAACACCAGGGCGAACAGCATGCGCCCGCTGGCCCCGGCCCCGGGCAGCACGGTCAGGGCCACCAGGATGCCCAGTTTGGCCGCGTCGAGTCCGCCGCAGGTGGCCGGCTCGACGAAGCGGTTGCGCACGATCTGCTGCAGGATCACCCCGCAGATCGACAGGCCGACACCGGTCAGCACCAGCGCCGCCAGGCGTGGCAAGCGGCTGGCGGTGAGGGTCAGCCAGGCATCGTCGCTGGCCGACCACAAGGCCGACCAGGACATCTGGCTGGCCCCGACCATCAATGAAACGCCACACAGCAGCAACAACAGCGTTGGCAGCAGCACCCGACTCAAGCGGTCACTCCATCACCCGCCGCCTCGCCGATACGCCAGCCCTTGGCGGCCCGGCGCTGCTCAAGGAAGTGCGCGTACAGCCCACCTTCGGCAGCCAGCTGGGCATGGGCACCCTGCTCGCGGATGCGCCCTTGGTCCAGCACCACGATCTGGTCGGCCATGGCCACCGTCGACAGCTGGTGGGCGATGACGATCAGCGTGCGCTTGCCGCGCAGCCGTGCCAGTGCCTCGGCGATGGCCGCCTGGTTCTCGGCGTCCAGCGCCGCGGTGGCCTCGTCGATCAGCAGGATCGGCGCATCCTTGATCAGTGCCCGGGCAATCGAGATGCGCTGGCGTTCGCCGCCGGACAGCCGCGCACCGCCCTCGCCCACTGGCGTGTGCAAGCCTTCGGGCAGGCGCTCGAGGATCTCCTGCACCCCGGCCAGCCGCGCTGCCTCCAGTACCTCGGCCTCGCTGGCGTCGGGTTTGCCGAGGCGGATGTTGTCGGCGATGCTGCCCTGGAACAGGTAGGCGTCCTGGAAGATCTGGCTGATCTGCCCGGCCAGCTGTTCGGCGGACATCTGCCGCACATCCACCCCGCCGACCTTGACCCGGCCCTGGGTGACATCGAAGAACCGGGCGATCAGGCGCACCAGGGTGGTCTTGCCCGACCCCGACGCGCCGACCAGTGCGGTCATGCTGCCGGGCGCGATGTCCAGGCTGACTTCGCGCAGCACCTCGGGTTGGTCATCGCCGTAGCGGAAACCGACCTGTTCCAGTTGCACCGAACCGTCGGCCGGCGCCTGCGGTGCGGCGGGCTCAGGCAGCGGCTCGACGGCCAGCAGCTCGGCCACCGCCTGCAACTGGCCACGGGTGCCACGCAGTACCTCGCTGTAGCCGGCCACGTCCAGCAGCGGATCGATGAAGCGGGTCGCCAGCACCAGCGCGACCAGGGTAGCGATCACCGTCGCGCTGTCGAAGGCAGCGCCGGCCTGCTCGCCGAGCCACAGCGTGGCGACCACCAGCAAGGCGGCGAAGCTGGCCTGCACCGCCCAGACATTGAGCACCGACGACAGCGCCGAGAGCTGGATCAGCTTGCGCGCGGCCTGCTGTTGCTGGGCCACGGCCTGCTCCAGGAAGCGCGTGCCGCCCTGCTCGCCATTGAAGGCGCGCAGCACCGACTGCGCCTGGGCGAACTCGACCATGCGCTGGCTGGTCTGCGCGGTGTCGCGCTGGTAGCGCTGGTCGGCACGCTGGCCCAGGCGCATGGTCGCCAGCATCACCAGGGCCAGCAGCGGCAGGCTGACCAGGGCCACCAGGCCCAGGCGCAGGTCGACCAGCAACAGCGCGACGAGGATCACCAGCGGCGTCACCACCCCGGTGAACAGCGGCGTGAACACGTGGGCTGGCAGCTGGGCAATCTCCATCATGCCCTGGGTGGTGACATGGCTAAGGCGCGCGGTATTGGCGGCGCTGAACCAACCCACCGGCAGCGTGCCGACATGCTCGCCCAGGCGCTGGCGGCCGCCGCGCAGCACCGCGATGCCCACGGCGATGCCGGCCTTCTCCACCCGCCGGCGCAGGTACCAGCACACCACCACGCCCAGGGCCAGCAGCGCCAGCCATTGGCCGGCGGCTTCCAGCTGGTTGCCCAGCAGGTGACGCAGGATCGGCACCAGGGTGACGATGGTCAGCCCGCACAGCACGCCATACACCAGTGCCAGGCGCAGGTAGCGGCGCAGGAACACGGCGTCGGCGCCGAGCAGTCGAACGAAAATCCCCAGCATGATCAGTGCTCCTCCACCTGCGCGGTCACCCGCGCCTTCGCATAACCCCCGGCGGCCCACAAGCGGGCGTACAGACCACGCCGGGCCAGCAGTTCGTCGTGATTGCCGCGCTCGGCGACCGTGCCTTGGTCCAGCACCAGGATCTGGTCGGCGTGCATCACCGTGTCCAGGCGGTGGGCGATCACCAGCAGCGTGCGCCCCTGGGCGAAGCGCGACAGCGCCTGTTGCAGCTTGACTTCGTTCTCGGCGTCGGCCGCCGCGGTGGCTTCGTCGAGCACCAGCACCGGCGGGTCGAGCAGCACGGCACGGGCGATGCTCAGCCGTTGCAGCTCGCCGCCGGAGAACTGCACGTCCTCGCCGATCACCGCGTCGTAGCCGCGTGGCTGGGCGAGGATGCGCTCGTGGATGTTGGCGATCCGCGCCGCCGCCTCGATCTGCTCCTGGCTCGCCGAAGGCCGGCCCAGGGCGATGTTCTCGCGCACGCTGGCATGGATCAGGCGCACGTCCTGCAGGACGAAGCCGATACGCCGGTACAGCTGGGCGCTGTCGATCTGGCGCAAGTCGACGCCGCCCAGGGTGATGCGCCCGGCGCTGGGGTCGAAGAAGCGCAGCAGCAGGCGCGCCAGGGTCGACTTGCCGGCCCCCGAGGCACCGACCACCGCCGTCACCGTGCCGGGCTCGAGGGTGAACGACACCTCGCTCAGCACCGGATTGCGCGGGTCATAGTGATAGCCCAGGCCCTGCACTTCGATCCGAGCATTGGCCGGCAGCTTGTCGGCGCCCTGGCCGTCGGTCTCCAGCACCGGTGTGCGCAGCAACGCCTGCACGCGCTGGGCGGCGCCGGTGGCGTTGTTCAGGTCGTGGGTGATGTAGGCCAGCAACAGCAACGGTGCGCAGATGCCCGGCGCCACCAGGGCGAACGGCAGCACCTGAACCGGGGTGATCCAACCCAGGCCGACGAACAGGGTGCCGAACGCCAGCACCACGCCGAGCACCGACACCGGGGCGATCATTGCGTTGGCGTTGGCCATGGCGCTGACCAGCGGCCGGGTGAAGTCAGTGAAGGCCGCGGCGAAGGCGTCCACCGCCTCGCGGTAGCTGCCATGGGCCTTGCGCTGGCCACCGAAGGCCTTGACCACCGGGATACCGTTGACGAACTCGACCACCGCCTGGTTGATCCGCCCCATGCCGGCGCCGAAGGCCTGCATGTTGCGGGCGCTGGCCTGGTGGGCGCGGGCGAAGAACAGGAAGAACAGCGGGAACGGCAGCATCGACACGATCGCCATGCGCCAGTCCATGGCGAACAGGTAGACGATCGAGGCCAGCACCGCCCCGGCGCTGCGTCCGAGAGTGGTATAGAAGTGCGCGGTGAGGCTGTGCAGGATGCCGATGTCGTCCTGCATGGCCTGCTTGACCTCGCCCGAGGCGCGGCTGGTGAACCAGCCCAGCGGCACCCGCGCCAGGCGGCGGATGATCGCCAGGCGCAGCGTGCCGGTGATGTGGTTGTCGGCCAGGTGCGCCACCAGGTCGCCCAGCGAGATCAGCGCCATGCCGGCAAACAGGCAACCCAGCCCCACGGCGATGACCGGCCAGGCCTGGTCGAGGCCCTGCCCGCCGGCGAAGGCCAGCCGGGCGACTTCGGCGATCGCCGCCAGGGGCGCCAGGGTCAGCATGGCGCCCAGGGCGGCAAGCAGCCCGGCGACGATCAATCGGCCGCGTATCGGCGCAAGCACTGCGGCGACCGGCCCACGGGCGGACGATTCCGCCACCCCTTGTTCAACACTCATGAATGCTCCTTTTCAGCACGAGGGGCGGGCCGGGCCGTCCCAGGGGCGCCCTGCCCGCGTGTCCTTCTCAACCTGTATTCCGCACGAGGCGGTCAAACCCGCAAGAAAATCTGCGCACGCTCAGGCGCCGCCCAGCCGATAGCGCCTGCAGGTGCGCAGGCCAGCGGCGATGTACTTTTCCACCGAGGACACCGAGACCCGCAGCTCGTCAGCGATGGCGCGATGGGCCATGCCGTCGAGGCGGCACAGCAACAGGGCCTGGCGCGCCTTGGGCGAGTGCCGCTGCAGGGCGCTGTCGATTGCCCCCAGGGCCTCGACCACCAACGCCCGCGCCTCCTCCGACGGCACCCGTGGCTCGGGCAGCAGGCCATGGTCTTCGAGGTAGCGGTTTTCGCGCTGGCGACGGCGGTACAGGTCAATGACCTTGCCGTTGGCGATCTGCGTGAGGTGGCAGCGCGACTGCTCGGCGCTGGGCACCTGGCCCTTGTTCATCAGGTGCAGGTAGATGTCGTGGGCCAGGTCCGCCGCGTCCACCGAGTTGCCGAGCTTGCGCCGCAGCAGGTCGCACAGCCAGCCGTGATGATCCTGATACAGCTGGTGCAGCTGCTGACGAAGCGCGAACGTTCCGTTGTCCACGGTACCTCTCCCTGAGCGTGGTGCATTCCAGACGGCTTGCTTTGACGTGCGCCAATCTAGATGATAATTATTTGCATCTTTCACACCATAACGAATCCCCGGGATTCACGCAATGCACCCCGGTGGTGCAACCCCTCTGCGCGGCCACTCACCGCGATCCATGGATGGCAGTGAGGCCGACGCGGGCCTTGAACGATCGAACAGCAGGAAGCTAGCTATGTTGGAACGCAACACCACCCCACCCTCGCCCCAGGTCCTTGACGAACACGAGGAACTCGCCTGGTTCGCCCAGCAGCAGCAACCCGAGCGGTTGCACCGGCAACTGGGTGCCTGGCGCCTTGGCCCCCGGGCCGACCTGTCGCTGCTGGCCCTGGCCGTGCAGGCGGTGGTCGAAGCCACGCCGGGCCTGAACAGCCGCTACCACTTCAGCGACGACGGCGACCTGTACAAGACCCAGGAACCCGGCTGGTACCCGTGCCTGCGCATCGAGCGGAGCGCGGCCGAGGGCATGGACGCCCTGCTGCGGGCGCGCCAGGTGGCGCCCTGGGATTCCACCAGGCAGCCGCCGTTCGAGGCCCTGCTGCTGGCCGGCGAACAGCAGGCCGCGCTCGGCCTGCTCTGCCATGCGGTGCTGCGCCAGTCGCCACAAGCCTTGCTCGAACGCATCCGCGCCGAATACGACGCCCAGGCCGGCGACCAGCCACTGCTGCTCGAACCGCTGTCGCAGGCGCCCTCGACGGACATCGCGCAACGCATCCTCGACGCGTTCCGCCAGGCACTGGCGGAGCCTGGCATGACCCTGCACGACGACTTCTTCGACATGGGCGGCCACTCGCTGCTGGCCACGCGGATCATCGGTCGCCTGCAGGGCGAGCACGGTATCGAACTGCGCTTCAGCGACTTTTTCGCCTCGCCCAGCGCGTCGGCGCTGGCCACCCGCGCCAAGCTGAGCCAAGGGCAAGCCAACCAGGCCAGCGATCAGGCCGGGGATATCCAGCAGGCGCCAATGGCCCTGGCCCAGGCATCGTTGTGGCGCGCCTGCGCGGCCTTCGACTACGGTACCATTTTCAACTTGCCCTTTGCCCTGGACTTCCACGACCCGGTGGACGAAGTGCTGCTGCAACAGGCCTTCACTGACCTGCTGGAGCGCCACGCCAGCCTGCGCACCACCTACCATGGCGAAGGCGACAGCGCCTGCCAGCGCATCGTGCCGCTGGCCGAACTGGGCCGCTACAAGTGGTTCTGGAGCAGCGCCGAGAGCACCGGGGCAAGCCTTGCCAGCGAGGCGGCGCACCGCTTCGACCTGGCCCGCGAGCTGCCGCTGAGGCTGCGCCTGCTGCGTGACCCGCACAGCGGCCACCAGGTGCTGTCGTTCCTGGTCCATCACATGGCCATCGACGAGTGGTCGCTGAACGTGATCATGGCCGAACTGGCCGAGGCCTACCTGGCCCGTGCCCAGGACCGGGCGCCGCAATGGCCGGCGGCGGCGCGCACCTTCCACGAATTCGCCCTCGCCCAGAGTGTCCAGGGCCCGAACCCGCGCCACCTGGCGTACTGGACCGAGCTGCTGCGCGACGCCACCCGTGGCCTTGCCCTGCCCGCCTGCGCCGACGCCCCGAGCGTTCCCGCCGAACAAGCCACCACACGCGCACGCTGGTTGGAACTGCGCCCCGAACCCGGCGTGCTGGAGCAACTCGGCGCCAGTGCCCGGCAGCACCAATCATCGCTGTTCAGCGTGATCTACACCGCCATCGCCCTGTCGCTGCACAAGCTCGGCAACCTCTCGGACCTGGTGATCGGCACCTCGGCCTCGGGGCGTACGGATCCGGCGTTCTTCGACACCGTCGGCTACTTCACCACCATGGTCGCCCACCGTGTGCAGTTCGCCCCCGAGCAGTCGCTGGGTGAGCTGCTGGGCGATGTGACGCGGATGATCAACGACTCGATGGCCTATGCCGACGTGCCCATGGAGACCATCCAGCAGGCACTGGGCATGACGCCCGCCGAGGGCCTGATGTTCGATGTGTACGTGCAGATCCACGCCAACAACGCCCTCAATGGCGCCCTGCGCACGCCCGAGGGCCAGGCGATCCGCTACAAGCAGATCGACCCGGACAAGAGCGAGTCGATGTTCGGCCTGCAGTTCGAGATCATGGAGGATGTGTTCGACGGCCAGCGCTCGCTGCGGCTGGTGGTTACCTACCGCAGTGATCGCTACAGCGCCGCCCAGGTCGAGCGCCTGTGCGCGATGATTTCGGCGGCGTTTGGGGTATTTGCCGAGGTGGATGCTGGCCGGCGGGCGCTGGGCGACGTGGTGTTGTAGCACCCCGGGGGCGCTTTGCGCCCCTTTCGCGGCGCAAGGCCGCTCCTACAGAGAGAGGTATGCGTTCCCCTGTAGGAGCGGCCTTGTGCCGCGAAAGGGCTGCGAAGCAGCCCCATGGCTCAGTCCTGCGGCAACCCATACCGCTGGAACGACGACCGCTGCGGCACCCGGTACTGCGCCCGGCCCAGCAACTGGTTGAGGATCACCGCATTGCGCACC
Source organism: Pseudomonas sp. RtIB026 (assembly GCF_016861355.2). Taxonomy (NCBI): domain Bacteria; kingdom Pseudomonadati; phylum Pseudomonadota; class Gammaproteobacteria; order Pseudomonadales; family Pseudomonadaceae; genus Pseudomonas; species Pseudomonas sp. RtIB026. Next base: position 3,635,330 of record NZ_AP023348.2, read on the forward strand.
GGCCCCAGACCCAGGTCCGGCGAGCCGACGCCATGCTGGAAGATCTCCGCGTTCTGCACGAACACCCGGCCACTGCCGCCATCGCAACGCTGTGCGGTGAAATCCTCACCGACGATGCAGTCACCGTGCGTGTCGGTGGCCAGCACCGTGCCCTTGAGCTGCTCGAACCACTGCGGCCAGGCATGGGCATAGCCGGTCGCCGCGACAATCGCATCGGTTTCCAGCGTCGCCCGCTGGTCCAGTTGGCGGTGGCGGAAGGTCATGCGCAGGCCCGCCGAGGCCAGGTCCTCCACAGTCTCCACGTCGCAGTTGGACAACAACGTCAGCCCCGGCTCGCGCCCGCCGATGGAACGCTCGTAGATCAGGTCGTAGATTGCGCCGATGGTGGAGAAACTGATGCCCTTGTACAGCAGGCCCTGCTCCGCGACGATCTCGCGGCGCTTGTCGCGGTCCAGGGTGTGGAAGTAGTTCATGTAGGCCGGGGTGAAGCACTCCTGGCCAAGCTTGGAGTACTCCATGGGATGGAAGCCCCCCGACCGAGTAATCCAGTGGATCGACGCCCCCGCCTCCACCTGCTGCGGCGTCAACGCATTGAACAGGGCCAGCACGCACTCCGCCGCGCTCTGCCCGGAGCCGACCACCACCACGCGCCGGCACTGCTCCAGTTCGCCCTGGCGCTTGCCGAACTCCGCCGAGTGCAGCACCGGTGCCTGGCTGCGCGCGCGCGCCCAGGCCGGCAGCCACGGCCGGGTACCGAGGCCGATGGCCAGGTCGCGGCTGCTGTAGCGCCGCTCCAGGCCCGATACCGACACACTGTCGATGACGAAGCGCTCGCTGCCGCCATCGTAGCGCACCCCGGTGACTTCCTCGCCGAAGTGGCAGGCTGGCAGCTGGCGCGCGGCCCAGCGGCAATAGTGATCGTATTCGCGCCGGGGCACCTGGAAGTGGTCGTAGTAGTAGAACTGGAACAACCGGTCGTGCTGGTGCAGGTAGTTGAGGTAGCTCAGCGGGTGGCAAGGGTCGGCCAGGGTCACCAGGTCGGCGAGGAATGGCACCTGCAAGGTGGTGCCCGGCAGCAGCAGCCCCTCGTGCCAGCGAAATTCCGCCTTGCGCTCGAGGAACGCGCAGCGCAGCTCCGGGTGGCGCGACAGCAGCGCGGCCAGGCCCAGGTTGAACGGTCCGACGCCGATGCCGGCGATGTCTACGGTTGCTATGTCCATATGCTCGATGATTTCCCAAAAACTACGGATGGCGCCCTGGGCCGGGCCCAGGGCGGTTGATTCAGGCAGGCGTGGCGGCAAGCAGGCGCTCGACGTCTTCCACCGTGCGGCACGGCAACAACTGCGCGGGCGACAGGCGCACCGCGAAGGCCTCGCCCAGGCGTGCCGCCAGGGGTTTGAGGTGCTGCGGCCGCAGGCCCATGGCGAGGAAATCCCGGGCCGGTTGCGTGGCGCCGAGCACCTGCTGGTAGATCGCCAGCACCTGGGCGCAACGCTGCGGGTCACTGGGCGTCGCTGCCGGCGCCTGCTCGGTTTCGCCTTCCAGCAACGTGCGGGCGCGGCGGCGGTCCGGCTTGCCGTTGGCCGTCAACGGCAACTCGGCTACCTCGATGAAGCGCGTGGGCACGTGGGACTGCGCCAGCAGCGCCCGGGCATGCTCGCGTAGCGCCACGGCGCCGGGCGGCGCGCCGTTGCGCCGCACATAGAGCGCGCCGATGCAGGCCTCGCCCTGTTGCGTGTCGCCGTAGTCCACCACCAGCACCTGCTGCACCGCCGGGTGGCGGATCAGCTCGATCTCGATGTCCGGCAGCGACACGCGCACGCCGCGCACCTTTACATAGCCATTGACCCGGCTGTCGAACAGCAGCACGCCGTCCTCGCGATAGCGGCCACGGTCGCCGGTACGGAAGGCACACACCGGCGCGCCGTGCTCGTCGAGCACGCTGACGAAGTCGTTCTGCACCAGTTCGCCCTCCTGCAGGTAGCCCAGGGCCAGGCCCACGCCGCTGGTGTGAATACGCCCGGCGACGCCCTGCGGGCAATGCTCGCCGTGCTCGTCCAGCAGCCAGTAGCGATTGCCCGGCAGTGGCCGGCCGTAAGGCACCCTGGCACGGTCCTGGTCGCCGATCTCGTGCCAGATGCTCCAGATGGTGGTCTCGGTCGGCCCGCCAAGGGACACCAGACGCGCCGCTGGCAACTGCTCGCGCAGCTCGGCGATCACCGCCGGCTTGATGTAGTCGCCGCCCTGGGCCAGCAGGCGCAGGCTGTTCAGTCCGTCGCCCTGGCGGCAGGCCAGGAGCATTTCGAGGATGGCCGGCACCGAGCACCAGAGGCTCACGCCATGCTGCCTGACCAGCTGGTTCCAGCGCAGCGCGTCCTTCTCCTCGCCGGGCTCGGGCAACACCAGCGCCGCCCCGGCGCAGAGGCTGCCGAGCACGTCGAACACCGACATGTCGTGGTGCAGCGGGGTCACCGAGATGAACACATCGTCGCGACTGACCTGCCACTGTGCCAGGGTGCTGCCGATGACGTTCGCGGTGGCGCGGTTGTTCAGCACCACGCACTTGGGCTTGCCGGTGGTGCCGGAGGTGTAGAGGTAGTAGGCCGGCGCGCTGCTGGCCGACAAGGCCGCCAGGCCAGTCAGGTCCACGGTTGCCGGTGGACTCGCCAGCAGTGGACCGACTGCGTCGACCACCAGCGCCGGCTGGCAGTTGTCCAGCAGGTAGCGCAGGCGCTCCTCGGGCGCCGCCGCGTCGATCGGCACCCAGACCAGCCCGCTCAGGGCGCAGGCCAGGGTCGTCATGGTGTGCTCGGGGCCACGTGGCAGGCAGATGGCGACCACCTGGCCGGGGCGCAGCCCGCGAGCCTGGAATGCCCCGGCGATGCGACTCACGCCCTGCCCCAGTTCGGCATAGCTGATACGCCGTTCGCCGTGCAGCAAGGCAATGCGCCCATTGTCCGGGCCGAACAGGTTGTGGGCGATGCGCCCGAGGAAGTCGACAGGTTCGGCCTGTTCCTCACTACTGTTCAAGCGATAGTGACCAAGGTCGATGAACTGCCGTGCATGAATTTCGAAGGCAGCCTGCCCGGCCAACTGCTCCACCGCCTGGCCAAGGGCCGCGAGCAACTGTACGACCCAGCGGCCATCGACCGCTTGGCGGGCATAGTCGATCTCGAACGCCAGGCCTCCCTCGGCGGTGTTGCAGAAGCGGATGTCCATGGCCACCTGGGGCGTCTGGGTCAGGCCCGTGCGCAAGGTCATCGGGCCATCGACCGCGCCCACCGGCCAGGACAGGCCATTGGTCAACACCACCGGCAGTGCCGGGCCCGGGCCGTTGCTGTCGTATAGCAGGCGGGCCAGGTCCACACCGGAGAACGCCAGGTGCTGCAGCCCCTCCAGCACATCGGCCTGCAGGCGCTTGGCGCGCTCGGCGAGCGTGGGCAGGCTGCGTTGCCAATCGAGGGCGATAAAGCTGGAACGGTTGGCGAACGCGCCGTCCTGGGGCGGCGCCACCGGCACCGCCACGCACAGGCTGCCCTCATCGAGCCAGTGGCCGAGCACTTCCAGTACCACGGCCATGATCGTCGAGTTCTTGAACAGCCCCTCGCGCGCACCGGCGCGGCTCAGCGCCTTGAACGCCGGGGCCGGGATCACCTGACGCTGGCGTGCGTACCGGGCCACGCCGACCTTGTCCAGAGCGCAGCGCCACGGTAGCCGTGGCGCGCCATCAACCTCGGCCAGCTTTGACTTCCAATACTCGGCATCGGCTTTGCGCACCTCGCTTTGGTCGTTAACAGCCGCCGTCGGCTCGCTGGCGGTCAGCGGCTGGCAGTGCCCGTCGAACAGCTCGATCATCAAGCTGGCGATGGAGCGTCCATCGAGGATCAGTGCATCGAAGCGCACGAACACCACCAGCTCGCCCTGCGGCAGCTGGACGGCGGTGACATTCCAGGGTGGCCCGGCCAAGTCGAACAGCGCATGGGCGTAGACCTCACGACGGACGTCGAGCTGTGCCTGGGCCTGCTCGGCCGTCAAGGCGTGCAGGTCGATCACCTCCAGGTTGACCTGCACCTGGTCGCTTACCGACTGGGTCAGCGCCTGGGCGTCGATGCGGGTGCGCAGGCTGTCGTGGCGGCGCACCATGTCCATGAGGCGGCTGCGCAGCAGCGCCAGGTCCATGCGCCCGCGATACTCGCGAAACTCCTGCATGGCCACGCCACCCAGCGGCAGATGTTCGCCTCGCCCCAGCAGGTAGGCCTGCTGCAAGGCGTTCAAGGGACAATCCCGGCTGGCCGCGATCGCCAAAGGCTGTTGCAGCGCGCCCGTGTCGGCAGCCACCGCGACAGCCAGGGCAATGAAGCGCTCGAACAGCGTCTGGACCCAATCCGCCGGCAGTGCGTCCAGGCGCACATCCCAGTTGACCAGCAGGCCGCCATCGACCTGGGCCACCTGCGCGTCCAGTGCCACCTGCGGACCTTGGGAGATCACCCAGTCCATCGGCCCGAACACCCGGCCCACGCGCTCGGAGAACAGCTCGCCACCGGGCAGGTCCAGCCCTGCGGTGAACACCACCGGGGCCAGTTGCGGCGTGCCGTGATGGCGCGACAGGTCGCGCATCAGGTCCACGCCCGGATAGGCGCTGTGCGCCAGGCGCTCGACCAATTGCCGGTGCAGGTCCTGGCACAGCGCGGCAAGGCTGGTGACGCCGGTGAAGTCGACATCGACCAGCACCAGGTTGGCGAACTCGCCGACGATCCGTTGCACCGGCTCCAGCACCGGCTCGCGCCAGAACACCGGCACGTTCAGGCGCAGGCGGCGGTCCCCGGTGTGTTCGCCCAAGGCGCTGGCGAACAGCCCGAGCAGCAACGCCGACGAAGTGATCCGCTGCGCCCGCGCCGCCTGCTGCAAGGCGCGGTACTGGGCAGGTTCGAGCCGGGCGGCAAGGCGCTCGCTGCGCGCCGGCCCTGGCGGGAGCAAGGGTAATGAGGGCGCCGGGGCGATATGCGCCAGGCGTGCTCGCCACCAGCCGCGGTCACGGCTGCGGGCGGCGCGCAGGTCGGCATCGGCACGCACCTGGTCCAGCCAGTCGAAGTAGCTCGGCGTGGTCGGCAGCACGGTTCCAGGGGTGTCGTACAGCCGGGCCAGGTCTTCCATCAGTACCCGGAAGCTCGACGGGTCCACCGCGATCATGTCGGTGTCCACATGCAGCCGGCTGGCATTGCCCGGCAGCAGGCTGAGGCCGAAGCGTGCGCCCTGGCCGACATTCAGGTCCAGGCGCTGGTGGCTCCACTGGCGACGTTTCTCCAGCAGGCGCCGCTCCACGGCCGGCCCGTCCAGGTGGCTGAAATCCTCCAGCTCCAGCTGGGCGCACAGCGCCTCGTCGATGGTCTGCCGCCCCTGCCCGTCGATGCGCAGCCTGAGCATCGAATGCGCCCGGTACAGCCCCTCAAGTGCGCCCGTCAGGCGCGCCACATCGATGGCCTGGCCATCGAACTCGGCATACAGGTGAGCGCTGACGCCACCCAGTGCCGCATGTGCATCCCGCCCGATCCAACAGGCGGCCTGCATCGAAGTTAACTCTCTCATCGCTTACCCGCGTGGTTGACAAATCCATGTGTTTCGCGTCCTCATATTTACTAACGAGAATGATTATATTTCAAGGTTTTCTTTCTCACCCATCGCCAAGGAGGCTACCCATGAAGACAGGCACCCTGCGTTTGCAAGACAGGGACACCGTGCCGCTCATCCAAGAGGACTCGAGCTTTTCATTCACATCCGGCGACCGCGAACTGAGCGTCAGCGGTCTGCGCGAGCGTATCGACACCCCGGCGCAAGGAAGCCATCTGGCCGGCGGCGCACTGCGGCGCAGCATCGACCAGGCCTTCGAACGCGCCCGCCAGGCGGGGCAGGACAACCCGATCGTGGTCGGCGCCATCCCTTTCGACACCACCCAGGCTTGCAGCCTGTACGTCCCCCAGGCCTATGCCTGGCAGGCGCGCACCGCGGCTCCCGCCCAGGCCGGCGCACTGCCGGCGTTGCTCAGCCAGGCCAACATCCCCGACGAACACGGCTTCAAGCGCGCCGTGCGCCACGCCATCGTCAACTTCCAGCACAGCGATGTGCGCAAGGCCGTGCTCTCGGTGCAGCGTGAACTGCACTTTGCCGCACCCGTGGACCCGGCACAGGTGCAGGCCAACCTGAAAGCACTGAACCGCGAGGGCTACCACTTCCGCGTGCCCCTGGCCGATGGCGCCACCCTGCTGGGTGTGAGCCCGGAGCTGCTGGTGCACAAGCAAGGCACGGCGTTCGTCAGCAACCCGCTGGCCGGCTCGGTGCGGCGCATGGCCGACCCTGAGGCCGACCGCGCCAATGCGCAATGGCTGGCGGCGTCGGAGAAGGACCACTACGAGCACCGTCTGGTCACCGAGGACATCGCCCAGCGCGTCGGCGAACTGTGCAGCCGCCTGCAGGTTCCCGAGCGACCGTCGCTGATCAGCACCGCCGCGCTGTGGCACCTGTCCACCCGCATCGAGGGCGAACTGGCCACGGCCGATATCGACGCCCTGCAACTGGCCTGCCGCCTGCACCCGACCCCCGCCGTGTGCGGCTATCCCACCGAGCGGGCACGCCAGTTGATCCGTTTCGTCGAACCCTTCGAGCGCGGCCTGTTCACCGGGATGGTCGGTTGGTGCGACGCCCAGGGCAACGGCGAGTGGGTGGTGACCATCCGCTGCGGCACCTTTAACGGCCAGCGCGTGCGCCTGTTCGCCGGCGCCGGCATCGTCGAGGCCTCCAGCCCCGATACTGAATGGAACGAAGTACAGACCAAGCTCGGCACCATGCTGCGTGCCTGCGGCCTGGACCATTGACCTCAAATCCGTTTTCCGAGACCTTCATGACTATCGAATTCACCCCCTGGCCGGCGGACCGGGCGCAGCGCTATCGCGCCGCCGGCTACTGGAACGACCAGCCGCTCAGCCAGTTGCTGATCGAGCGCGCCGCCGCGCAGCCACAAGCACCGGCGATCCTCTGCGGCGAGCGCCGCATCAGCTACGGCGAACTGGACCGGCGCGCCTCCAACCTGGCCTCGCGCCTGGCCGCCCACGGCCTGGGCCAGGGCGACACGGCGCTGGTGCAGTTGCCCAACGTCGCCGAGTTCTACATCGTGCTGTTTGCCCTGTTCAAGGCCGGCATCGCCCCGGTCAACGCGCTCTACAGTCACCGCCAGCACGAGCTGGGCGCCTTTGCCCGGCAGATCCACCCCGCGTTGCTGATCGCCTCGGCCGAGCACGAAGTGTTCCGCAACGACGCGTTCCTCGACGACCTGGCCAAGGAAGGCCTGCGTCCGAAGCTGACGCTGATGCTCGATGCCCTCGACGACTGGAGCGCCAGCGCCGACGTGCGCGGTACCCACTACGCGCCCAGCCCAGCCGGCGCAGTGGCGCTGTTCCAGCTGTCCGGCGGCAGCACCGGCACTCCCAAGCTGATTCCGCGCACCCACAACGACTACGCCTACAGCGTGCGCGCCAGCGCGCAGATCTGCGCCCTGGACAGCGACACACGCTTTCTCTGTGCCCTGCCCGCCGCACACAACTACACCCTCAGCTCGCCCGGCGGCCTTGGCGTGCTGCATGCCGGTGGCTGCGTCGTCATGGCGGCCAATCCGGAGCCGCTCAACTGCTTCGCCTTGATCGAGCGCCACGCCGTGACCATGGTCGCCCTGGTGCCCAGCGCCGTGGCCCTGTGGCTGCAGGCCGCGCCTGGGCACGCGGCCAAGCTGCGCAGCCTGCGCCTGCTGCAGGTCGGCGGCGCCAGCTTCGCCGAGGCCCTGGCCCGGCAGGTTCCCGAGGTGCTGGGCTGCAGGCTGCAACAGGTGTTCGGCATGGCCGAGGGCCTGGTCAACTACACCCGCCTGGATGACAGCAACGAGCAGGTGTTCACCACCCAGGGCCGGCCGATAAGCGAGCTGGACGAGGTGCGCATCCTCGACGAACAGGGCCAGCCGGTCGCCGACGGCGAGCCGGGCATGCTCGCCACCCGCGGCCCCTACACCTTCTGCGGCTACTACAAAAGCCCCGAGCACAACGCCCAGGTGTTCGACCAGGACGGCTTCTACCACTCCGGCGACATCGTCCAGCGCAGCGCCGACGGCAACCTGCGGGTGGTCGGCCGGGTCAAGGACCAGATCAACCGCGGCGGCGAGAAGGTCGCCTCGGAAGAGATCGAGAACCTGATCGTCATGCACCCGGACGTGACCCACGCCGCCCTGGTGGCGCTGCCCGACGACCTGCTCGGCGAAAAGAGCTGCGCCTTCATCGTCTCGCGCAATCCGCAGCTCAAGCCGATTGCCCTGCGCCGTCACCTGATGGGCCTGGGCATCGCCGAGTACAAGCTCCCGGACCGGATCCGGCTGATCGACGCCATGCCGCTGACCGCAGTGGGCAAGATCGACAAGAAGCAACTGCGCGCGCTGCTCGCCGTTGCCCCGACCGCCTGACCGTCCAAGGACCCGACATGACCATTCCAACCATCCACGACTATGCCATGCCACAGCGGGCCAGCTACCCGGCCAACAAGACCCAGTGGCAGCCCGACCCGGCCCGCGCCGTGCTGCTGATCCACGACATGCAGCGCTATTTCCTGCGCTTCTACCAGCCCGACGGCGCCCTGCTCACCGCCCTGGTGGACAACCTGTCGCGGCTGATCCAGTGGGCCCGCGAGCAGGGCATCCCGGTGGTCTACACCGCCCAGCCCCATGAACAGCCGCCCGAGGACCGCGCCCTGCTCAACGCCATGTGGGGCCCGGGCCTGCCGGCGGCCAGCCCCGAGCAGCAACCGATCATCGACGCCCTGGCGCCGCAGCCGGGCGATACCGTGCTGACCAAGTGGCGCTACAGCGCCTTCCAGCGCTCCGACCTGCTCGAGCGCATGCGCGGTTGGCAGCGTGACCAGCTGCTGATCGGTGGCGTGTACGCTCATATCGGCTGCATGATCACCGCCGCCGACGCCTTCATGAACGATATCCAGGCCTTCCTGGTGGGCGATGCGGTGGCCGACTTCTCCGAGGAGGAGCACCGTCTGGCCCTGAAGTACGTGGCCACCCGCTGCGGCCATGTCACCGATACCGCCACCCTGCTGACCCAGCCCGCGGGCGTGACCACCCGTGACTGGCTGCACGGCCGGGTGCGCCAGATGATCGAGGACGACAGCGAGCTCGATCCCCAGGAAAGCCTGATCTTCTATGGCCTGGATTCGCTGCAGGTGATGAAGCTGGCCGCCGAGCTCAAGCTGCGCGGCATCGCCGTCAGCTTCGAGGAGCTGGCCAACGCGCCGACCCTGGATGGCTGGTGGTCGCTGGTGCAAGCGCGGGGTGCCGCCTGATGGCCATGGCCCGTTTCACCGGCCGGCGCGTGCTGGTCACCGGTGCCGCCAGCGGCATTGGCCGCTGCGTGGCGCAACAGTTTCTCGACGAAGGCGCCGAGGTCATCGGCCTGGACTGCGAGGAGGCCGACGTGCCGTTCCCGCTGCTGCATGTCGACCTGACCGACCCGGCCGATGTGCAGCGGGTCTGCGACCGCCTCAAGGAGCAGGCGCAGTACCTCGATGTGCTGGTCAATGTCGCCGGCGTGCTGCGCCTGGGGCGCAGCGACGAAGTGTCCTGCGAGGACTGGCAGCGCTGCCTGGATGTCAACGTGAGCGCGCCGTTCTACCTGATGCGCCAGTGGACCCCGGTGTTCCGCCGCCAGCGCCGCGGCGCCATCGTCAATGTCGCCTCCAACGCCGCCCACGTGCCGCGCCTGAACATGGCCGCCTACTGCGCCTCCAAGGCCGCTCTGGTCAGCCTGAGCCACTGCGTGGGCCTGGAACTGGCGCCCTATGGCGTGCGCTGCAACGTGGTCTCGCCGGGTTCGACGCGCACGCCGATGCTCGCCGGCATGCTCGGCGACCCGGCGCTCGAGTGCCAGCTGGTCGACGGCCTGCCCGGGCAGTTCAAGCTCGGCGTGCCGCTGGGCAAGATCGCCACGCCCGACGACATCGCCAATGTGGTGCTGTTCCTGGCCTCCGAGCAGGCCGGCCACGTGACCCTGCAGGATATCGTGGTCGACGGCGGCGCCACCCTGGCCGCCTGAGCCTGATGCGGCACTGACAAGGACTTTCACCCGCACCGCGCTCGGCCCTGGCTGGCCGAGCGCGCACCATGGAGCTGGACATGACATTCTCACCCGCCAACCACAAGCGTCTCGAGGCTTTCTGGCAATACTGCCTCACCCACCAGTACTTCAATGTCGGCTACCCCGAGTCAGCCGACTTCGACTACAGCCTGCTGCACCGTTTCATGCGCTTTTCCATCAACAACTGCGGCGACTGGAACGAGCCCAGCAACTACCTGCTCAACTCCTTCGACTTCGAGCGCGAGGTGATGCGCTGCTTCGCCGAGCTGTTCCACATCCCGTTCGAGGACAGCTGGGGCTACGTCACCAACGGCGGCACCGAAGGCAACATGTTCGGCTGCTACCTGGCCCGCGAGCTGTTCCCCGCCGCCACCCTCTACTACTCCAAGGACACCCACTACTCGGTGGCCAAGATCGTCCGCCTGCTGCGCATCAAGGCCCAAGTGGTGGAGTCCCAGGCCAACGGCGAGATGGACTACGACGACCTGGTCGCGCGGATCGCCGCCGATGGCGAGCGCCACCCGATCATCTTCGCCAATATCGGCACCACCCTGCGCGGCGCCACCGACAACATCGCCACCATCCAGCAACGCCTGGCCCGGGCCGGCATCCGCCGCGAGGACTACTACCTGCATGCCGACGCGGCCCTGAGCGGCATGATCCTGCCCTTCGTCGACGCCCCCGAGCCCTACTCGTTCGCCGACGGCATCGACTCGATCTGCGTCTCCGGACACAAGATGATCGGCTCGCCGATGCCCTGCGGCATCGTCGTGGCGCGGCGTGGCAACGTCGAGCGCATCTCGGTGGAAATCGACTACATCAGCGCCCGCGACCAGACCATCAGCGGCTCGCGCAATGGTCACACGCCACTGATGATGTGGGCCGCCCTGTGCAGCCGGTCGCGGGAGGACTGGCGCGCACGCATCCAGCGCTGCCTGGACCTGGCCCAGCACGCGGTGGACCGGCTGCGGGCGGCCGGCATCGAGGCCTGGCGCAACCCCAACTCGATCACCGTGGTGTTCCCCTGCCCCTCGGCCAGCGTGTGGAAACGCCATTGCCTGGCCACCTCGGGCGACACCGCGCACCTGATCACCACTGCCCATCATCAGGACAGCGCACAGATCGACGCCCTGCTCGACGAGGTGATCGCTGACCTCAAGTCTCGCACCCGATACCCGCTGCAGGCGCCACTGGTGGATGGCCTGGGCAGTCGTACCCGAGTCTACAGCACGGCAGGACTACCCCGGCCGGAGCCGCTGCCGGGCCATGCCAGACCCGCGCGCGACAGCGGCCTTGCCCGCCTCAAGGACAGCGATATCTGAACGCTTGGTCGTCTTTACAACCATTTACATGTAAGCCTTTTCTTACGGCGCACTGCTCCGGGACCTTGCGCGCCGAAAAACAGGGGGCGGGCCTGCCCGCCGCCTCGGCACCGTGACGGGGCACCGCGTTGCAGACACCGGTCGCCCCCCGTTTGACGGCCCATGGCGTGGCTCTATAGTCCGTTTCCTGGCAGCGGCAAGGATTTCCGCTGGCCTTGGACAAGAACCCGCCATGTACAGGAGTCGTATGATGGCCATGCTCACGGATGACGCACCCTCGCCTCACCCTCTACACACATCACCCAGCCGCGCCGACCTGCGACGACATCCCCGTCACTGACCCCTGCACCCACCCCGCCACGTGCCTGTGACCCGCCTTGGGCGGTCACTGCATTCGTTCGCCTTCAATAAAGACAAAAGGTGCGTCATGACTGCGACCCGTTCGCCGCAAACGGCCGTTGCGCCGTTGCCGGAAACCGAATCACTGCGTTATCGCCCGGCCAGCCCCGCCGATATCGAAGCCCTCGCCGCGCTGTTCCAGCAGGTGTATGGGCAGACCACCCACCCCTGCCAGAACCCGGGCTATATCCACTACTCCATGGGCAGTGGGCAACAACAGTGGTTCGTTGCCGAGGCCGAGGGCCAGCTGCTCGGTTGCTGCTGCATCGCCCGTCGCCCCTGGAACCGCTCGTGGGAAGTCTGCCACGGGGTCATCCACCCCGATGCGCGCAGGACCGGCGCCATCTCCAGCCTGATCCGCCTGGGCTTTGAGACCCACCGGCCCGAGCCCGTGGAACTGGGCTTCTACATCACCCGCAACATCGCAAGCCACAGCGTCATGAACAAGATCCGCCCCGCCGTGCTGGTGGGGCATGACGGCGGCCCGGACACGGTCGACGGCCTGCGCGAATATCACCTGACCGCCATCCAGCCGGTGCTCCAGGCCGGTTTTGTCCATGTTGCGCCCTGGTACGTGACCACCCGCGCCGCCGACTTCGTCCGCCGCCTGCTCTACCCCGCCCTGCGCCTCGGCGTCACTCCCGGCAGCTACCCGGAGACCTTCCTGAGCGGCCCCACCGGCGCCGAACGCCATGGCCAGCTCAGCTACACCCACGATCCCAAGGCCGGCGCGCTGATGCTGTCGGGCCAGTGCGGTCGCTACCTGTCAAGCCAAGCCGTGCTGGCGGAGCTGGGCGCACTGCTGCGCCAACATGCGCAGGCCGAGTATGTCAGCCTGGTGATCCTGGCCGACAAGCTCGAACTGCTGGCCAGCCTGCGCCGCCTGGGTTTTGCCATCACCGCCTACCTGCCGGCCTGGCACCTGGAGAACGGCACGCGCTACGACTGCATCCAGCTGGTGTTCCAGGACTTCGACGTGGCGCCGCGCAGCCACGGCTTCGACGACGACATCGCCCGCTTCGACCTGGCCTACGCGCACCTGGCCAACAACCTCTGCAGCCTTCCCGCGGCCCCGGCTTCCCGGGCCGCCAGCTAACCGATCGGAGTTTTTGCAAGTGACCAAGGACCAATGGCTTAGTGTAAGAAAACAGATCCCCGACGGCGCCCGGGAACCCTGGACCGTGATGCTTTGGGTCGCCGACCTGGCGTTGTTGGCGGTGGCCTGGAACCTGTGGCTCGCCGACTCCACCGCCTTGCAGTTGCTGGGCCTGGTGCTGGCAGGCCTGGCCACCGTGCAGCTCTACCTGATCATGCACGAGGCGACCCACGGCGCCGCCTCGGCCAACCGTCGGCTCAACGACTTCATCGGCCACTGCGACGGCTGGCTGATCGCCTTGCCGTTCCTGGTCCGTCGGCGCTTCCACATGGCCCACCACACCTGGACCGCACACCCGGTGAACGACCCGGAGAACCGCGGCATGATCGAGCGCTTCTCGGTGATGACGAAAAAGCAGGAGCGCACCCTGGAGTTCGTCTGGAAGCACTGGATCCCGATGATCGCCGCCAACCATTTCCTGCTCAACTGGCGCGCGCCGTTCATTGCCCGGGCCAAGGGCGACAGTTCGCCGAGGATTCTCAAGGAGATCCGCTTCGCCCGCCTGTACCTGGCCGGGTACGTGGCGGCGGCCGTGCTGGCCTGGAGCCTGGGGCACCTGCTGGACCTGGTGCTGTTCTACGGGATCACCTGGGTGTTCCTGTTCTTCATGGTCGAGCTGCTCAACCTGCCCCACCACGCCGAGGCGCCGTTGCTTGCGCGGGACGCCGACCGCCTGCAGTTCTGGGAGCAGGACGGCGTGTCCCATGACTGCAAGGACCTGCCGCTGTGGTCGCGCTATGTGATCCTCAACTTCAACCTGCATATCGTCCACCACGCCTTCCCCTCGGTGCCGTGGTACCGGTTGGCCCAGGTGCAGAAGCTGCTGAGCGAGCATGAGGTCGGCCATGCGCCGTCGCAGACCCATGAGTGGGAGTTCGCGGTGAAGAACCGGCGGCGGCCGTTGTTGCAGCTGATGGGGCATTTCTTCGATCAGCGGGGTTGAGGCCCTGGGGCTGCGATGCAGCCCTTTCCGGCCGGTCCGACGCCTCGGCAAGGCCGCTCCTACACAGGCACGCGATAACCTGTAGGAGCGGCCTTGTGCCGCGAAAGGGGCGCAACGCGCCCCCAGCGATCCTCAGCCCTGAAAATATCGATTGGGCACATACCGCAATCCCAGATTCTCCCGCAACGTGCGCCCCTCATACTCACGCCGGAACAACCCCAGCCGCTGCAACTCGGGCACCACCTGCCCGACAAAATCGTCCAGCCCACCCGGCAGGTGGGTAAACAGCAGGTTGAAGCCATCCGCCGCCCCTTCCTCGAACCAGCAGGCCATCTCCTCGACGATCTGCCCCGGCGTGCCCACCAGCAGCCGGTGCCCGCCCGCGCCGAGCCTGGCCAGCAACTGCCTGGCGGTGGGCCGTTCGCGGCGGATCAGGTCCACCACCAACTGCTGGCGGCTCTGGTGCCGCTCGGTCAACGGCAAAGGGTCCGGCAGCACCACCGGGGCATCCGCCGGTAACTGCTCCAGGTCGATGCCGATGTCCAGCAGGAACGACAACGCCTTGAGCGCCGCCTCCGGATCCACCAGCGCCTGCAGTTGCTCGTGCTTTTCCTGGGCTTCGCTGACCGTGCGCCCCACCACCGGTGCCAGGCCCGGAAATACCAGCAACGACTCCGGCTCCCGCCCGGCCAGCGCCAGGCGCTGGTGCATGTCGGCGTAGAACGCCCGGCCCTCGTTCAAGGTCTGCTGGGCAGTGAACACCAATTCGGCGCTGCGCGCCGCCAGCGCCCGGCCGGCCTGCGAGGAACCGGCCTGGGCAATCACCGGCCAGCCTTGCACGGGGCGTGGGGCATTCAACGGGCCACGCACCCGAAAATGCGCGCCCTGGTGCTCGAGCACCCGCATGCGCGCAGGCTCCAGCCAGGTGCCTGAGGCCTTGTCCAGCGGGAAGGCATCGTCCGCCCAGCTGTCCCAGAGCCCGGTGACCACGTCGAAGAACTCCTCGGCGCGGGCGTAACGATCAGCATGGGGCAGGTGCGCCCCCTGGTTGAAGTTCTCGCCACCGATCAGCGCGGTCACCAGGTTCCAGCCGGCGCGGCCACCGGACAAGTGATCGAGGGAGGCAAATGTGCGGGCAATGTTGTACGGCTCGTTGAAACTGGTGTTGGCGGTGGCGATCAGGCCGATATGGCGGGTTACCACCGCCAGCGCCGGCAACAGGGTCAGCGGGTCCCAGCGCAGGCTGTAGGCGCTGCTGCGCAGCACCCGAGGGTCCAGCTCGCCGACGGCGACGTTGTCGTTGAGGAACAGCGCATCGAAACGCCCGCGCTCCAAGGTCTGGGCGTACTGCCGGTAGCGCTCGAAGTTGATCGAGGCATCGGCGTCCGCCTGCGGGTGTCGCCAGCTGCCGGCGTGAGCGCCGGCGCCGGAGAGAAAGGCGCCCAGCCGCAGGCGGCCGTCACGCCTTGCCATGGCTGGGCTCCTGGGCGGGTACGGTTGCCTTCTTCGCTCGCAGCAGCAGGGTCACGCTACCCCAGACCAGCAACAGGCTGACGGCGAGGAACACCATCAGCGCCTGGTAACCGTCGAGGAACGCGGCATGCACCCAGCCCTGCAGGACATCGTCGCCCTGCCCCAGGTGCTCGGCCAACAAGGTCGCACCCTGCTCCGGCGCAGCCGCCGCCCGGGCCAGCCAGTCGGTCTGCACCGGCACGCCCGTGGCTGCGGACAGCGTGTCGACCGCCACCGCCCGGTACAACCCCACCCCGACTGCCAGCCCCAGCCCGCCGCCGACATTGTGCAGGGTCATCAGCGAGCCCATGGCCACCGAGCTCACCTGCTGCGGCACCGACGAGATCCCCAGCACCGTCGAGGGCCCGAGGATGCAGGCCCAGCCCAGTCCCATCACAGCGAAGGCGCCCAACAGATGCACCAGCGAGGTGTGCTCGCCGAATGCTGCCTGCAGCACGGCGGACAGCACGAACAGCAGCAGCCCGGCCTGCACCAGCAGCGCCGGGCCCTTGCGGTCCACCAGGCGGCCCACCAGCGGCGACAGCAACGCCACCCCGAGCGTTGTCGGCAACAACAGCAGGCCGCTGGCCTGCACGCTCTCGCCACGGATCAACGCCAGGTACAGCGGCATGACGAAGAATGCCACGCAATAGAACACCGCCAGGCCGAAGCTGGCGGTGACCGCCGCGACGAAACGGCGGTTGGCGAACAGGCGCAGGTCGATGATCGGTGCATCGACCCGCAACTCGACCCCAACGAAGACCAGCAAGGCGAGCAGCGCCACCGCCAGCAGGCCCAAGGTATTGGCCGAGGTCCAGCCCCAAGCGGCGCCCTGGACGATCACCAGCACCAGGCTCGGCAAGCCCACCAGCAACAGCAGCGCGCCCAGCCAGTCGAGCCGCGCGCCCTCCTCGCCGGCCCGCGACTCGTCCGCCGCCACGGCGATGATCGCCAGGCTCAGCAGCACGAACGGCACGTTGACCAGGAAGATCCACTGCCAGCCGAAGGCGCTGGTGATCAGCCCGCCCAGCACCGGCCCCGCGGCAAGACCAATGCCGTTGACCCCGAACAGCACGCCGAAGGCCTTGCCCTGCTCCTCGCTGGCGAAGGTGGCCGCGACGATCGCCCCCGACGCGGTGTACAGCACCGCGCAGGCCAGGCCCTGGGCGACCCGGGCCGCCACCAGGGTGTCGATGCCGGTGGCCAGCCCCGCCGCCAGCGAGGCCAGTCCGAACACTCCCAACCCGATATTCAGCACCCGTCGGCGGCCTTTCAGGTCGGCCAGCCGGCCGACCAGCACCATGGCGCTGGAAAGCGCCAGGATGAAGCCGTTGATCACCCACTGCAGGCTGTCCACCGAGGCGCCGAGGTCGGCCTGCAGCGCCGGCAGCGCGGTATTGACGATGGTGAAGTCGACGCAGCCGAGAAAACTGGCGATGCTCACACCGAGCAAAGCCCACCATTTGCGTTGCTGTTGCGCAAAAACGCCCATGGAAACTCCTGTTCCGGATTTCAGTATGAAGGCCGTCGTCCGTGTGGCGTGGGGCCGGGATTGCGAAGACTCAGATGGCAATGGCGCTGGCGGCCCAGGCCGGATGCACCGCTCCTGGCAGGGTGAAGGGAATCGGGATGCCGCGCTTCTTGAACTTCAGCGGCAGCCAGTGCACCCGCTCCGGCGCGTGCGGCTCGACCAGCAGGCGCCGGGCGGTGGCCATGGCATCGGTCATCTGCTGCGGGTAGATCACGTAGTCGTATCCCTCCTCGGCCCACTGCGGCAGGATGATCGGCACCTCCTCGAGGATGTACTCGCGGCATTGGGCGGCGGCGCGCTCCAGATCCGCCTCGGGGTCGCGCAATCGCAAACGCTCGATGAACACGCCGATGGTCGCCTCGATGGCGCCGCGCAGGTCCTCGCTGTCGCGGTACAGCTGGTTCACCTGCTGGCGCAGCTCGGCGTAGCGGTCCGAGGCCAGCTCCTGGTTCCAGCGGCTGATGCGCACCGGCGCCTCGAGCCCGGCCAGGTACTTGCGATTGCGCGCCAACCACGCGTCGCCGTCGCGGATCGACGCCGACAGCGCCTCGCCCGGCGACTTGCCGTGCTTGTTGTGGCGCTGCAGGGTGTCGGCCACCACCACCTTCACCTGGCTGAAGCCGGATTTGTTGATCAGGTGCACGGTGGAGCTGAGCTTGTGCTCCTCGTGGTATTCCTGGCCCACGCTGACCGCCAGCACGCAGCGCTTGCCGGTGAAGTCCAGTTCTTCGCCGCCCTTGTTGAAATAGGCTTTGAGGTTGATCGCTTCCACATTGCTCATGTCGCTTAGCTCCAGTAGGCCAAAGGCTGGTCGTCGCCGAAATAACCGATGAATACGCCGAGGGTGACCCGGGTGCTGGTGGCCGAAGGGCGCACCGCGTGGATCAGCCGCGGGTTGAGGAAGATCAGGTCGCCCGGCTCGGGCTTGACCACCAGGTCCGGCGGCGGCAGCAGGTGGCGCTCGATGCCGTAGGCGCGCTGGCCACGCAGGCGCTGGTATTCGGCCTCGTCCGGGTGCAGGTTCCAGATCTCCAGCTCGCCGCCGTCCTCGGGGATCTGCAGGTAGATGTTGGTCGACAGCTGGGTGAGCAGCCGCGGCTGGTGGTCGGCCGGGGCGTTGCGCGCCAGGTCGTCGGTATGCGGCGTGAGGTCGACATTGTTGCCCTGGAAGCGGGCAATGCCGACGAAGCACTTCTGCCCGTTCACATCCAGCAGCCGCGCCCCCTTGGGCCAGACCTCGTCGAGCAGCAGGCGCAGGTGATCGATGGGCGACGCCAGCGGGCCGAAGGCGCTGCGGATCTTGCGGATGTTGCCGATGGCCTGGCCGTGATACTCGGCGCGGCTGGCTTCGTCCTTGATCTCGATATAGGCCTTGCCCAGGCGCACGAACTCGGTCTGTTCGCTGAAGGCGCCGCGCAGTTCGTGATGGCTCAGGCGCTCCAGAGCCAGGGCCACGGTATCGGCGGGTGCGAAGCCTTTGATCAGGATGCCCAGTGTACGGGCGTGAATCACATCGTCTAACTGTGCGGCGGTCAACTCCTCGACCGTGGTAATTGTCAGCATGAACACTCCCTCGCCTATTCCTGAACGGTTTGACTGCACCTGTGATGGGCGGATAACCGGCGACATCCGATGGTCGCCAGGCCATCTTCAGCAAGCGGCAAGCACTTGTGAAATATCGTTTTTCTCTAGCGTCAAAACTTTTTCAAAATATTACAGAGCAACTTCAACCATTATCAGCAATGCGCATGAACATTATAAAAATGACAACTTGGCTCATGTGTTACGGACAACTTTCACTGAACTTTCGCGCCTCATTGAACTGCCTGTCCACCTGTTGTTCGGCAACGAAGCCCGGACCGATCACCCCCTCGTCCCGGTACAGCCTGGCGGTGTCGGCCAGGTCCCTGACCAGGGCGTCGTCCACCGCGACCCGGCGTGGCTGTGAATAGCGGTTCGAGCGCAGGTGCACTTCCAGTGGCAGCCCGCTCTGGCGGGCCTGGATCGCCGAGAATTGCTCGACATGAGCGTTGGCCCAGTCCCAGGCGCGGCCGACCCGATGCAGGAAATCCCGCAGTTGCGCCGGCTTGTCGCGAATCGCCGCGGGGTTGGCCACCAGCAGCATGTTGCCGGCGAACAAACCTTCGCCGCTGACCAGCACCCGCGTGCCGCCTTCGAGCTGGACCATGCTGGTGTACGGATCCCAGGTGGCCCAGGCATCGGCGCCGCCGTTGGCCAGCAGGCTGCGCGACTCGCCCGGCTGGAGGAACACGAACGTGGCGTCGCGGCCTTTATGGCCGCTGGCGCGCAATGCGGCCAGCGCCAGGTAATGGCCGATGGAGCCACGGGTGGTGGTGATGCGCCGGCCCACCAGCGACGCCGCGTCGGTCAGGGGTGAACTGTCGGGCACGACAATTGCCACCGCCGTGGGCGTCACCTGCAGGCGCACCACCCCGACGGTCTTGAGCCCGGCGCCGGCCGCCGTGGCGAACACGAACGGCGCGGTGCCCAGGGTGCCGATATCCACCGCGCCGGCCGCCAGGGCTTCGGCGGTGGGCGCGGCAGCGCCGAAGGCGGCGAACTCCAGAGGGTATGGCACATCGTCGAGCTCGCCGGCGGCCTGCAGCAGCACCTGCAGCGAGTTCTTCTGGCTGGAGACGCGCAGGGTTTCGTCGGCGTGTGCGATCCCCAGCATCAGGCACAGCAACCCCGCCAGGATGTAACGCCCCCTGAATCCCGTGGGAGCGGGCTTGCCCCGCGATGCAGGCAGCGCGTTGGATGGCACCGGCTCTGCCGGTGATCGCGGGGCAAGCCCGCTCCCACGCTCAATCATGCAGGAAACTCCCATGGCTGGCCGGCGTGTGACACGCCCAGCATCAGGCACAGCAACACGCCAGCGAGCCACGCCCCTGTGGGAGCGGGTTTACCCGCGAATGGCACACCGCGGTGGATGGCACCGGCCATGCCGGTGTTCGCGGGTGAACCCGCTCCCACAGGAAAGCCGTCAGCTTCGCGAGTACCCATCAGAACGCCAGGCTCACACGGCCGTAGTAGTACCCCCCACCCAGTCCATAAGGCGAGAACATGCCGTACTCGTAGGTCCCGGCCCAGGGCACGATGCCGATCTTGTCCGGGTACTTGTCGAACAGGTTGTTGGCGCCCAGCGCCACTGTGATGTTCTGGGTGAGGTCGTAGGCCACGTCGATATCGGTGATCCACTTGGCGCCGTAGGTTCGGTCGTTGGCCGGGATGTTCGAGCCTTCGGTGTACTCGCCGTAGCGGGTCAGGGTCAGGTTCACCGTCCAGTCGTCGACCTTGTAGTTGCTGTTGAGGATCCACTTGTCCTTGGGTGTGGCCTTGGTCAGGTCGATCTGCTGCTGGCGGTCGAACAGCACGTAGCCCGCGCCCAGGCTCGACAGGCTCGCCGGGGTGTCGGCCAGGTCGCGGATGCTGGTCTTGTTGTGGTTGTAAGCCAGGCTCCAGCGCACGGTGCCGTACTCGGCCAGCGGCTGGCGATACTCGGCCACCAGGTCGACACCCTTGGTGCGGGTGTCGGCGGCGTTGGCAAAGTATTGCCCCGAGAGGTCCGGCGACAGGCCGTTGGCCACCAGGATGCTCGACACGGCGGGGCCGGTGAGCACGCCGGTCTGCAGGATGCGGTCGTCGATGTCGATCAGGTAGAAGTCGGCGGTCAGGCGCAAGCGGTCGGTGGGTTCGGCGGTGAAGCCCAGGCTGTAGTTGCGCGACTTTTCCGGCTCCAGGGTCTGGGCACCCAAGGCGATGGCCTCGGGCGAGCCTGGGCGCATCTGCTTGGTGCGCGCCGTGCTGGTGCTGCCGCCGGCGCCGAAAATGGTCACCGAACTGGTCGAGGAAAACACGTTCTGCGCCAGCGACGGCGCGCGGAAGCCATTGCTCACCGCGGCCCTGACCGCATAGCCCGGGGCGAACTCGTAGCGGGTGGTGAACTTGCCGCTGACGGTCTCGCCGACCTCCTGGTTGTAGCGCTCATAGCGCAGGGCGAAGGCGCTGTACCACTGTGGGGTGAGGTTAATACCGAAGTCGACATAGGCCGCGCCGCTGTGGCGGATCATCTGCCCGGCGTCCTCCGGGGTGGTGCCGTTGACCGAGAACAGCCCCGGGTCCGGGCGCCGCCCGGCCAGCGGGCCGCTGGGGATCACATAGTCGCCGTAGTTGTAGGAATTGGGCTCGCCCTCGGTAAGCTCGTACTTCTCCCAGCGGTACTCGACGCCGAACGAGGTTTCCAGCGGACTGCTCCAGCCGATATCCAGGGCCCGGCTGAAATCCAGGTTGGTGGTCCACTGGTCGAAGATCTCGTCGGTCAGGTGGAAGCGCCGCTGGCTCAGCAACGGGTCGTTGGACAGGTTGAGGTTGTTGTCGGTGTACAGCTTGGCCTTGTCGCGGCCATAGGTGGTCGACAGGTCCCAATCCCAGTTGGCGGCCAGTCCCTTGAGGCCAGCGAGCACTTGGTAGTCGGTCTCCTCCACTTCGCGGGTGGCCTGGCCGCCTTTCGGATAAGGCGCGTTGGGCAGCCAGTTGGTGGCGGTGATGTCGGTGGGCGCGCGGTGGCCGAGGACTTTCTTGCCATCGCGGTAGCTGAGGGTGGAGAACGAATACAGCTTCAGGTCCTCGCCCAGCGGCAGTTCCAGGTTGTAGGCGCCACTGTAGGTGCGGTCGCGGCCCAGGCCGTACTCCTCGCCCCAGCCGTGACGCTCTGTCAGGCGCGGGTCGGGCTGGCCGTTGGCCAAGGTGGTGAAATTGCCGCGCACGGCGCCGGCGCGGTCGTAGGGCTCCTGCACCTTGGCGTCGAACGACAGGTTGAGGAAGCCGCCGTCACCCAGGCCGAAGCCGGCATTGGCCGCCTCATGGCCGCTGGTGCCGTCGCCAGCGTAGTACTGGCCGAGCGAACTGTCGGAGGTGATGCCCTCGGCATCCTGCTTGAGGATGATGTTGATCACCCCGGCGATGGCGTCGGAGCCGTACTGCGCCGCCGCGCCGTCGCGCAGCACCTCGATGCGCTCGATCGCCGCGGTGGGAATCAGGTCGAGGTCCACCGGCACCGCGGCGGTGCCGACCCGGGCGTTGTTGTTGATCATCGCCGTGTTGTGCCGGCGCTTGCCGTTGACCAGGATCAACACCTGGTCGCCGCCCAGGCCGCGCATGCTGATGCCGCGCACCAGGAATGCAGTGCCGCCGCCGTTGATGGTCGGCGCGTTGAACGAGGGCAGCAGGCGCGTGAGCATGTCCTTGAGGCCGTTCTGGCCGCTGGTGCGCAACTGCTCGCCGGAAATCACGTCCACCGGCACCGGGCTGTCGGTCACGGTGCGCTGCTGGCTGCCGCGCACGCCGGTCACCACCACGGTGGACAGCGCCGGGTCTTCGGCGGCCATGGCCTCGCCAGCCAGGCTCAGGGCCAGGGCGGTGGCCACGGGGGAAAGCTTGAAGGTCTTGGGCATCTGCGGATATTCCTTGTGGCGACCATGGCCCGGCCGCCGCTATCGGGTTCGGGGTTCAACGGGCCTTGGCGGCGACCGCCTCGACTTCGATCAGGGCGCCGGGCAACACCAGCCCGGCCACCTGCACCGTGGTGCGTGTCGGTTTCAACGGTTGACGGTCATTGCCGAAGAACTGGCGGAAGCCGCGCTGCAGGCCGTCGAAATCCATGCGGCCCTGCAACCCCGGGTCGCCCACCAGGTACACCCGCAACTGCACCACGTCGCCCAGGCCCAGCCCGCGCGGCGCCAGGGCGGCCTCGACCTTGCGCAGCACCGCCACGGTCTGCGCCTCGGTGTCGCCGCTGGCGCGCAGCTCGTCCTTGGCCGCCTTGGGGTCGGCCGGGTCGGGCAGGATGCCGGAGACGAAGGTCAGCGCCGTGCCCGGCGGCAGGGTCGCCGACTGCAGGATCGGCGAGTTGGGATAGGTCGAGGGGACGCGCTCGATATCGGCGGCCTGGCTGGCCGCGGCGAACAGGACCCCCAACCCCAGAAGGGCGTGCTTGAAAGGCATGGCGAAGCTCCACTGATGTGTAGGCGCCAGCCTCGGAGGTCCGCTACCTGGCAGATGGTTTTAGTTGTGTAGTAGTCAGGCTGTCTGCCAGCTCTGCGAGGTGCCCTGGGCACGCTCGCACAGGTTGCGCACCACCCGCCGGGCGGCTCCGGCAGCGGTTTCCTGCCAGATACCGATACCGCTGTGGGCCAGGGCGTCGCTGGTCAGGTGCACCCGGCCCTGGGCCTGGTTGAGCAGGTCGTAGTCGGCGTCGGCCAGCGGGTGGCTGATCCACGGCCCGAGGCTGTGGGGTATGCGCCCCCAGTCCACCACCAGCGGTTTGCGCAGTTCGTGGCCGTGGCCCGGGTGCAGCAGCTCCACGGCCTGGCGCGACAGGGCGATCTGCTCGGCGACCGACTTGTCGGCAAACTGGCGGGCGGTCTCGCCGTTGTTGTAGGCGGCGACGAGAATGCCCTCGGCCTGGTTGAAGCCGCCGCTGGGGTACCACAGCCCGGACGACGCCTGGTTGATGAACGACAGGCCGCCGTAGATCTGGTAGTCGGTCTCCCAGAAGCGCCGGGACTGCCAGGCCACCTTGTTGGCATGACCGAACTGCACGGCGCCGATGGCCTGGCGCACCGGGGCGCTGAAGTTGCTGTCGAGCTTCGCCAGCAGCGGCAACGGCAAGGCGATCACCGCATAGTCGCTGGTGATGCGCCGTGGCTGGCCATGCTGCTGGTAGCCGATCTCCACCCGGTCGTCGAAATGGCGAATCGAGCGTACCTCGGCCCCCAGGCGCAGGGCATCCTGCAGGTGGCGCTGGAACGCCAGGGGAATGCGGTCCATGCCGCCCACCGGCTGGAACATGGTCGGCGAGAACTCCGGGTACTCGTCGATCATCAGCGCCGTGCCCAGCGCCGGGTTGAGCAAGGTGCGCAGGGGCAGCGGGTCGTTGCGCAGTGCTTGCTGGTCGCCGGCGCCGGGCCAGACCTTGTAGCCGGAGCGCGCCGAACCCAGGTACTCGAGCTTCTCCGACAGGTCGCCCCAGGTGCGCAGGAAGCCCAGCAGGTTGCGCCGGTCGTCCAGGCTCAACTCCTGGTCCAGGGCCTGGCGGTCGACGGCCTTGGCCAGCAGTTCGGCCAGGTGCCCGCGGCTGTCGTTGACCGCCTGGCGGATCTGCATCGGTGGCTGGTCGAGGTCGGGACGCACCAGGGCGTTGCGGCTGGTGTTGACCAGCACTTCAAGCTCCACCCCCAGTTCGCGGCAGTAGCCGAGCATCAGCTGATGATGGCTGGGCAACCGGCCAGGGCCGGCGTTGAGGTAGAAACCATCGTCGAACTCGACGGTTTGCACGCTGCCATCGGTGAACGCGACCCGGTCACCCCGGCGCACGGTCCAGTTGCGCCCGCCGACCCGCTCGCGGGCCTCCAGCAGGGTGACGGCAAAGCCGGCCTTGCGCAGCTCGTAGGCGGCCACCAGGCCGCCGATGCCGGCGCCGACCACGGTGACAGTGGCGCCCTGCCCGACACGGGCCAGCGGCAGCTGAGCGTAGTTCTCCTGGCCGGCCCGCGCCGGGCCCAGCGACCCGAACAACCCCAGGGCCGCCGTGGCGGCTTGCAGGCCACCGACCATACCGATACGGGCAATGAGCTGGCGTCTGGTCAATGGCATCGCGGGCACTCTCCCTGGTCCACGGTTATCGCTTTCGGTTATGACTTGATGTTTTCAAGCTACGAAAACGCTCTATGTGGAGCCATCCTAGAGAGCGGGATGAGCTAAGAGAAATACATTTTGAGCATATGCAAATATTAAAATGTGTAATGTCTTAAGCTTTGCATGCTGCGCAGAACGCATAATTATTTTGAAACACCTGCTTTTTTGTAGGAGCGGCCTTGTGCCGCGAAAGGGCCGCAAGGCGGCCCCGACGATCGACGATGTGACACCAATGCCTGGGGGCTGCGATGCAGCCCTTTCGCGGCACAAGGCCGCTCCTACAGTGGACACGTAGATTGCGCTTCTTCCATCACCCGCAACAGGTTCCCACCCCAGATATCCGCCAGGTCCTGCTCGCTGTACCCCGCCGCCAGCAACCGCGCAGTGATCTCTGGCAACTGGCTGACATCGCGCAACCCCTCCACCCCTCCACCACCGTCCCAGTCAGCGCCGATGCCGACATGCCGCGGGCCAACCACCTCGAGGATGTGCAGCAGATGACGCATGAAGTCGTCCAGGCTGGTCGCCGGCAACGGATACCGGGCTTCGGCCTCGCGTATGCGCCGGGCCAGGTCCGCCACCTGCGCCGGCGGCAGGCTGGCCGCCAGGCGGAACTCCCGGTACAGCGGCGCCAGGGCCTTGTCCCGCTCGGGGTTCGGCGCACGCGGCACCAGGTCGCTGGCGTAGGTGTTGACCTGCACCACTCCACCCTTGGCGGCGAGATGGCGCAATCGTTCGTCATCGAGATTGCGCGGATGCGGGCCGATGGCCCGGGCCCCGGAATGCGAGGCGATCACCGGGGCGCTGGACAACGCCAGCACCTGGTCGAACACCGCATCGGAGGCATGGGACACGTCAATGAGGATTCCCAGGCGGTTGGCCGCCTGCACCAGTTCGCGGCCAGCCGGGCTCAGCCCATGCCAATTCGGCAACGCGGTGGCCGAGTCGGCGAAGTCGTTGTTCTGCGCATGCACCAGGCCCAGCATGCGCAAACCCAGGCGGTGGTAAGTGGCCAACCGGCCGGGGTCGGCCGCCAGCGGTTCGGCATTCTCCATGCTGATCAGCACCACCCGCCGGCCGGAGGCGACGATCGCCGGCACCTCCTGCGCCCGCGTGGCCAGGGCGAATGCGTCCGGCCGGGCGGCGACCATGTCGCGGATCCGGGTGATCACCGCCAGGCCATGCTCGCTGGCCAGGGTACGGCCCTCGGGCGTGAGCGGTCCCTGGGGGGTGAAGATGGCGAAGAAACCGCCGTCCAGACCACCGTCGCGCATGCGCGGCAGGTCGACCTGGGACAGGTCGTCGGCATAGCGGTGGCGCTGGCCGATGTCCCAGCCGGGCCGGGCCAGTTGCATGGGCGTGTCCAGGTGGCTGTCGAGGACGATCAGGCGTTCGTGGAGGGCGCGGACATCGGCCAGCGCGCAGCCGCAGGCGAGCATCAACGCCACCCAGACATATCGAGTTGAGCGAGGCATAGAATTCCTTATTGCCAGGCGCGGTCCCTGTAGGAGCGGCCTTGTGCCGCGAAAGGGCCGCAAAGCGGCCCCAGGATTTTGGCGTTGTCGCAAAGATCGACGGGGCTGCTCTGCAGCCCTTTCGCGGCACAAGGCCGCTCCTACAGAGGGGCCGCGTTAATCACGAAGCCCAGCTGAAACTCCGATCCCACAACGGCGCCACATCCAGGCGCTGGGGCAGCACGCCGGCGGCGTAGAAAGTGTCGGCCACATCCTGCTGCGAGCGCACCGCGGCATCGTCCACCGCCTGCAGCACCCGCGGCCCGCTCTGGGCCTTGTACTGGGCGATGAACACTTCCCGGGGAATGCCCAGCACCTGCTCGCAACGCGCGGCCCAGGCCTCGGGGTGGTGCTGCACCCACTGCCAGCTGCGGTACTCGCGGCGCACGTAGTCCTCGATCGCCGCGCGCTTGCGCGGATCTTCGATCGCCCGCTGGTTTGCGGCGATCACGTAGTTGCCCGACAGGTAGCCCTGCCCGGTGCGCAGCACCCGCGCCCCGCTGCGCAGCTCGGCCAGCTGGATGAAGTAGCCGAAGGTCACCCAGACATCCAGGTTGCCGTTCTGGAACGCGGCGAAACCATCCTGGGGCGTCAGCGCCAGGGGCTGGATGTCCGCCAGGGTCAGGCCCTGGTCCTTGAGGGCGCGCAGCAGCATGTAGTGCGAGGACGTGGAGCGGATGTACCCCACGCGCTTGCCCGGCAGCTCGGCCAGCGACTGCATGGTCGAGCCCTTGGGCACGACAAAGGCCTGGTTGTTGACGTCACCGGTCAGCACGGCGATGAGCCTGACCGGCGCCTGGTTGCGGATGCCGAAGATCGGCGGGATCTCGCTCATCGGCGCCAGGTCCAGGGTACCGCTGATCAACGCTTCAAAGCCGAGGTTGCCGCCGTTGAACTCGGCGTATTTCACCGCGTAGGGCGGGCGCTCGATGCCGGCCTCCTCGAAGAAGGTCGGCGCGGCGCCCTTGTAGGTGGCCACGCCCAGGGTCAGCCCCTGCCAGTCGCGGGCAAAGGCGCCGGGCAGCGCGCAGGCGAGCCCGCCCAGGGCGCTGTACTGCAGAAAACGACGGCGATTCATGGCGCCTCCTTGCACTCAGTCGAGAAAATCGGGTTCGTCGCGCAGCAGGCGGTCCCAGTACGGCTGGAAGCTGAACCAGCCGCCGAACTCGGTGCCGACCTGGCGCGCGGTGTGCTCGGCCACCGCCGCCGGGATCGGCCGCGGCGTGCCGGCGGCCTCGGCCAGCAGTTGCGCATGGGCGGCGTTGTCCAGGGCGATGAAGCGCCACACCGCGGCCTCTACCGTGCGCCCGACCGTGAGCAGCCCATGGTTCTGCAGGATCAGCGCGACCTTGTCCGGCCCCAGGGTGGCGGCGATACGCGCCCCCTCGCTGGCCTCCAGCACCACCCCGGTGAAGTTGTCGAACAGCGCGTGCTTGCCATGAAAGGCGCAGGCGTCCTGGGTCAGCGGGTCGAGCAGGCGTCCCAGGCTCGACCACGCCTTGCCGTACAACGAATGGGCATGGGCGGCGGCCACCACGTCCGGACGCGCCTCGTGCAGCGCCGCATGGATGGCGAAGGCGGCCAGGTTCAACGCGCCCTGCCCTTCGACGATCTCGCCCCGTGGGTTGACCAGCAGCAGGTCGCTGACGCGGATATGGCCGAAGTACACGCCCACCGGATTGACCCAGAAGTGATCGGGGTACTGAGGGTCGCGCACGGTAATATGGCCGGCGCCGCCCATGTCGAAGCCGTGCCGGGCGAACAGCCGGAACGAACCGGCCAGGCGCTGCTTGCGCAGCAACCGCTCGGCCTCGTGAGTCGATTGTTGCGGCGGGTCCTGCCAGCGATGCACGGTGTGGCCGTCGCGGGGCAATGAATAGGCGGTGGGTAGGCGGCTCAGCCTGGCGCTCATGCGGTCTCTCCTTGGGCCAGCAGGTTCTCCAGCGGTCGTCCGCTACGGAAATGGTCGAGGTTGCGCGCCAACAGCGCGGCGAGGTTGCGGTACACCTGCGGCGTGTTGGCCGAGGTGTGGGGGCTCAGCCGGACCTGGGGGTGGCTGTACAGCCGGTGCCCGGCCGGCAGCGGCTCGGGCTCGGTGACGTCGAGGCTGGCCAGCGCCACCTGGCCACTGTCCAGGGCCTCGAGCAAGGCGTCCTGGTCCACCAGGGCGCCACGGGCAATATTGATCAGGTGCAGGCTGGGCTTGGCGTGGGCGAGGCTGCGCCGATCGACCACATGCCGGGTAGACGGGTCGGCCGGCGCCGCCAGCACCAGGTGATCGGCGCGGGCGAACAGCTCCTCGAGGCTGGCCACGCCCCGTACGCCGGGCACCTCGAACGGCCTGGCCGAACGGCGCAGGGCAATCACCTCGATGTCCAGGGCCAGGGCCTTGCGCGCCAGGGCCTGGCCGATCCGCCCGAAGCCGTAGAGACCCAAGGTGCTGCCGGCCAGCGAGGCCAGCGGACGTGGTTGCCATTGCCCGGGTTCGTCGATCCACAGATGTGGCAGTTGCTTGGCGGCGGCGAACATCGATGCCAGGGCGAATTCGGCCAGGCTGTCCGCCGTCACCCCGCGAGCACTGGCCACAGGCAGCGGCTTGAGCAGCCAGCCGGGAAAGTAGTCGATGCCGGAGCTGACCAATTGCACGAAGCCGAGCCCGAACGGCCAGCCCGAGGGCGGCGCAACGGCGTCACGCAGGCTAGCGTCGGGCGCGGCCAAAAGGACCCGTACATCGTCCGGCAGGCCATGGGGCACACCCCTGGGCAGCGCCAGGATCTCCACGCCCGGCACGGCGGCGGCCAGCAACGCGTTGAACCGGGCGTCCAGCTGGCTGGCGATACGCACGCCGCTCATGCCTGGCCGCCACGGCTGGGCAAGGCGAACGCCGCGCGACCGGCGGCGCCGAGCACCGCGTCGTTCTGTGGTGTGTGGATACGACTGCACAGCACGTCGCGGTAATGCCGCTCAAGCGGGTTGCCCCGGGCCAGCGCCGGGTTGCCTATGGCCTCCACGCCCAGCTCGACAGCGCTGATGGCCTGGGTGGTCACCAGGTACTTGACCTGGGTGGCCTCGCTCGCCGGGATGCGCCCTTCGGCGGCGGCGTCGAGCAGGACCCGGTTGGACAGCAGCAAGGCATCGATGCGCCCCACCAGTTCCTGGAATCGCGACAGGCTCGACAGCGGCGCGCCGAGGTTGGCCGGCGTGCGCCCGGCCAGCCAGCCCACCAGCCAGTCGCGGGCGGCCCGGGCGACGCCGTCGTAGATGCTCGACAGCAGCACGGCCAGCCACAGTACGCCGTTGTGGTCGAGCTCGGACGGGCGTGGCTGGTGCGCCGGGAGGACATCCACGGCCTGTTCGGCGGGCACCAGTACATCATCGAAAATCACATCGTGGCTGCAGGTGGCACGCATGCCCAGGTGGTCCCAGGTTTCCTCGATGCGGATGCCCGGCGTGTCGCGGTGCACCAGCCAGGTGCCGACCCGCGGTTCGGCCTCGTCGCTGCGTGCCCACACCGCCAGCCAGGTCAGCCCGGGGATGCCGGTGGAGTAGATCTTGCGCCCGCTGATCCGCCAGCCCTCGGCCACCCGCCGGGCGACGGTGCCCGGCAGGCCGCCCCGCGCCGGGGTGCCCAGCTCCGGCTCGACGCGCAGGGCGTTGACCAGCGCGCCGTCAGTCACCGCCTCGCGGGCCAGGCGCAGGCGCAGGTGCTCGGGCCAGGCCTGGTTCTGCTGCAGGCGGGCATGCTGCAGGTACTGCATCACCAGTACCAGGGCGGTGGACGGCTCGCCTCGGGCCACGGCGGCGATCACCCGCCGTGCCTGGGCCAGCGTTGCTTCGCTGCCACCCAGGCGGCGCGGCACGGTCAGGGCCAGCAGGCCGTGTTCATGCAGGCGGCGCAGGTTGGCGTGGGGGAAGCTGCCCTGGCGATCGTGCTCGGCGGCGCTGGCGGCAAATTCGTCGCTCAGGTGGGCCAGCAGATCGGCGAAGGCCGGTGAATCGAGATCGGGCGCCTTGGCGCTGGTGTGCAGGTCGAGGCTCATCGTTGGGCGGTCCGTGCGAGGGTGTGGGCATGGCTGGCCGCGGGCGCTTCGACGCCGAGCAGGGCCAGCAGGTGTTGGCGCAGTTCCTGGAAGCCACGGCTGGCCACCTCGCGGTGACGCGGCAGGCGGATCGGGATCTGCTCGGCGAGGCGCCCCGCCTCCAGCACCACCACGCGGTCGGCCAGCAGCAAGGCCTCGTCGACGTCGTGGGTGACCAGCAGCACCGACGGCTGATGGGTGCGCCACAGTTCGAGGATCAACTGGTGCATGCGGATGCGGGTCAAGGCATCCAGCGCGGCGAACGGCTCGTCGAGCAGCAGCAGTTGCGGCTCGCGCACCAATGCCCGGGCCAGGGCCACGCGCTGGGCCTCGCCGCCGGACAGGGTGCCCGGCCAGGCCTCGGTGCGGTGCGCCAGGCCCACCTCGCGCAGCGCCGCCAGGGCACGCGCTTTCGGCTCGGCGCCCTTCAGGCCCAGGACGACATTGCGCCAGGCCCGCTTCCAGGGCATCAGCCGCGGCTCCTGGAACACCGCCGCATGGGCGCCGGGCACCTCCAGGGTGCCCGCCTCCACCCGGTCGAGCCCGGCCAGCGCCCGCAGCAGGGTGGTCTTTCCCGAGCCGCTGCGGCCGAGCAAGGCAACGAATTCGCCGGGCGCCAGGTCCAGGTCCAGGCCGTCGAGCACCGTGTGGCCCAAGAACCTGCGCGTGAGCCCGCGCACCCGCACCGGGGGGCGCAGGCGTTGCAGTGCGACTTCCATGGTCAGTTCCTTATGAAGGTGGGGCGCCAGGCCAGGGCCAGGCGTTCGAGCAGGCGCACCAGGGCGTCGATGGACAGGCCCAGCACGCTGTAGACGATCAGGCAGATGACGATGACATCGGTGCGCATGAAGTCGCGGGCGTCATTGACCAGGTAACCCAGGCCAGCACTGGCGTTGATCTGCTCGACCACCACCAGGCCCAGCCAGCTGATGCCGAAGGCGTAGCGCAGGCCGACGAAGAATGCCGGCAGCGCGCCGGGCAGGATCACATGCCAGACCAGCCCCAGGCGGCCCAGGCCGAACAGTTGCCCGGCCTCCACCAACTTGGGGTCGACGCCGCGGATGCCGGAGAACAGGGTGAGGTACACCGGGAAGGTGGTACCCAGGGCAATCAGGGCGATCTTGGGCGTCTCGCCCACGCCGAACCACAGGATGAACAGCGGCACGATGGCCAGGAACGGCAAGGTGCGCAGCATCTGCACCGGCGAGTCGATGGCCAGCTCGCCGCGCCGTGACAGGCCTGCGAGCAAGGCCAGCAGAGTGCCCACGCTGACACCGATGGCCAGGCCGCTCAGGGCGCGCTGGAGGGACACCCACAGGTGCCCGGCCAGCTCGCCGCTGACGATCATCTGCCAGAGGGTGTCGCCGATGGCGCTGGGCGCGGCGATGATTCGCGGCGGTAGCAGGCCGCTGCGCGAGGCAAGCTCCCAGGCCGCCAGCAGCAGCAACGGGCTGACCAGTCGCAGGCCCAGATTGCGAAAGCCCTGCCAGTGCAGCAGGGCTGTGATGGGTACCAGGGTGTTGCTGTGCCGGGACATTCCATCTCCTCGCTCAAGGCCGTTCCATTGATTGCTGGCGGTGGCGGGAGTGTGGATCGAGCCCGCCGGTGCCTGGCTTGATCCTTATGCTATCGATCTTAAAAAGGGACGTGAAATTCGATCTGCTTCTAACCTAATATAGAAAATGTGCATTTATTGATCGTTATTATATAAATAATATTTTAAGTGTTCGGGTGCAGGGCTATTGCTTGCGTGATGGCCGCCAGGTGTCCGCCGCAACCCTTGCAGCGCCCTCAAGATCGAGCGCCGCCCGCGCGGCGCATCGCGGCACAAGGCCGCTCCTACATCTGTTTCGGGCCAGTCAAACCTGTGCCATTACCTGGGCCGCCTTGTGGGCACTACTGCCGCCTAACCTGTCTCAAGACATGCACCAAGGCGGGCAACCATGGCCTGACAGGTTTGGCACGTTGCAACAAATGTAGGAGCGGCCTTGTGCCGCGATGCGCCGCGCGGGCGGCGCTCGATCTGATAGGCGCTGCAAGGGTTGCGGCGGACACCTGGTAGCCTCACTCGGTCAACGCCCAACAACCTTGACGGCCTGCCTCTAAAACTCCCTACCCAACGGCGGCCCCTTGAGTTCGACCCGATTGCCATCAGGGTCATAGCAATACAGCGAGACACCCTCGCCTTCAGCCCCGTAGCGTTTCTGCGCGGCCTCGACCCGTACCCCGGCATCGCGCAGCAGTGCGCTCAGCGACGGTTCGTCGAACGGCTCGATGCGCAGGCAGAAATGATCGACATTGTGCCCGGTCGGGCCGGGCTGCGCGCCGCCCTGGCGCCCCAGCGGGCCGTCGATCGCCACCAGGTCGATCAGGCCGTCGCCGGCCCCCAGGTGGATCATGCCCAGCGAATCCCGGCGTTTGCGCACCGGACAGCCAAGCAGTTCATGGTAGAAGGCCAGGCTGCGCTGCAGATCGCCGACGCGCAGGACCAGGTGGTCGATATGCAGGATGGTGAAAGCTGGCATGGCAGTGCTCCACGTTCAGGCTTTGTCTAGACCATAGCAGCGTCCCCGCCGACTGACCCTAGGCCGTCGCCGTCAATGGCCGACGGTGAGTCCGCCGCAGATGCTGTGGGCCAAACGGTCTGGGGCGTGTCAGCCATCACCCTGGCGGCGGCTCAATTATGTACCGCCCGAGACCTTGCCACCTGCACTTGAATGGCCGCTCCCCTTCATTGGAATGCGACCATGCATAGCATCGACCCGCCCTACCACCGGCAACAGATCCTGCGCAGCCTGCCAGGCTGGACCAGACAGCTGCAGCCAGCCCACGCTCAAAGGTTGTTGCGCCGCGCCCACCGGGAGCACGTCCAACCGGACGGGCAGCTCGCGGACTGGTTCGTCCTGGCGTCCCCTGTCCGACAAGCCGAATTGCGCCAAGCCATCAAGCAGCGTGCGGCCAGCAGCAAGGCACTGGCCAAGGCCTTGCAGGGCCTGCAGGGCATTACCGAGTTCTGCGAACCTTTGCTGAAGGCGCGGTTGGGCGTTCAGGTTTCCCTCACGCAAGCGCAGTTCAGCCGTCAACCATTCACCCAGGGTCTGGAGGGCGGGTTCCCCGATCCAGATGCCTCCCATGACAGGCCTCGCCCTGCGATCCCGAGCGCACAACCGTCCGGCGCCGCCACCCTCACCAGCCTGCTCGAAGCCGCCCTGCACAACTTCGAAGGCATGGCCGAAGTCGGCCCCTTCAGCACCTTGCAGCTCAGCGTCGACGACACCACCCCGGTCCCAGGTCTGAGTACCAGCGCTTTTGTCGGCCACTGCCGTGCGCTCGACCTGGGCAAGCGCTATCAGCAGCACCTGCGAAGCTTCTATGGCGGTAGGCGAAAAAACGTGCTGCAACCGCTGTGGAGCCAGGCGCGGCGCGACGAACTCACCGCGCAGGCGCTGATCGCCCATATGCGTGGACACCTGACCGATGATGGTCTCCAGGCTTTGCTCCAGCTCTGCGCCAGCGACCAGGCGCCAGGTTACGGAGCGGCAACAGCCTCTGTGCGGACCTTGAGCATGCTGGGCACGCAACTGCACGACCTGTGGCTATTGGCGGCAGACGGACAGTCCGATCCCGTCTATATCGCCTACCTGCCCTTCGACGACGATCGGCCTGTACAGGAATTCATCAACCTGCTGGCCTTCGGCAGGTACCTGCGTCGCCGCTTGCTGGAGCCCGACTATCGCGAACGTTTTCTGGAACATGTCGCCCTGAAGGATCGCCCGGAGCTGGCAAGAAAACTCAAGGCCAGGTTGTTCGAAGGCCCACTGGCCGAAGTGACCCCTCTCGAGACACCTTCCCCGGCCTTTGCCGAGACCGAGCCCGCCACGCATCCCTGGCAAGGAAGGGAGATTGCCAGCGAATCAGATGATCAGTCAGCACCGCGTCCCGTCCGCTTCCCCGCGCTGGCGGTACATGAAACGCCCATTGCCTTCCCGGTGTGGCCCAAGCTGTTCAACGACCATGTGCAGCGGCTGCTGGACGACGCTCGCAGGGTAGCGGTACCGACGGCGGATATCGACACCAAGGCCCGGGAGGAACGCCTGATGCTGTGGGGCGAACGCGGCCTGACCCTGCTGGGGGTGGCGGCCATGTTCGTTCCGGGCCTGGACGTCGCCATGCTGGCCGTAGGCGCCGGCCAGGTGATGAGCAGCATCTTCCACGGTTTCGAGGCCTGGTCCGAAGGTGACAACGCCCAGGCCGTGAGCCAGGTCGAGTCGTTGCTCGTCAACCTCGGCAGTGTGGTCGCCATCGCCGGTGTCGCCAGGCTGGCCAAGGCCTCGGGCTTCGTCGACTGGATGGAAAGCCTCCGGCTCGATGACCAGGAACGGCTGTGGCAGCCTCAGCTCGCGCCCTATCGCAGCCCGGTCGAACTGCCGGTGGACCTGCAGCCGGACGATGAAGGCATCCTGCAGTATGACGATCGGCATTTCCTGGAACTGGACGATGCCCTCCACGAGGTCCGCAAAGATGCCGGGGGGGACTGGCGAATCCTCCACCCGGACGATCCACAGGCCTACCAGCCACGCTTGCACGGCAATGGCAACGGCGCTTGGCGCGTGGCGCACGAGCGGCCTCAGGCGTGGCCTCGGGTCAAGCTGATGCGTCGTCTCGGCCCACTCTGCAAGGGGTTGACCGATGAGGACCTGCTGGCCGCACTCGACAGCAGCGGCCTGGAGCGTGGCGTGCTGGAACAGGCCCACGCCGACGGCAGACGCCCTGCGCCATTGCTCGAGGACGCCCTGCGACGGTTGAACGCCGACAGCACCGCCGACACCATCATCGCCCGAACCCGCCAGGGCCGTCCGCTGGCCGCCTACAAACAATTCGCCATCAGCGTACTCGGCGAACTGCCCGGCTGGCCCGAGGATGTGGCGCTGGAGGTGTTCGACGGTGCCGAGCCCATGGGCAGCGCCACCCGCTATGGCCGCAACCGGCTCGGCGACCAGGTGATACAGGTGACCCGCAGCGACCTTGAGAATGGATACCTGGCCAGGATCGTCCTGGAAAACCTGGACGAAGAAACGGTGGTGGCACTGCTGCCTGAAGGAACTCCAGGCGCTCAACGTCAACAGGCCTTGCAGACGCTGATGGCCGACCGGCTGAGCGCAAGGCGGGCATCGCTGTTCGACAGTCTGTACAGCAGCCAGCCCAAGGCAGCTTCCCCCGCGACCCTGGCCATCGCTCGGCAGTTTCCCAGCCTGCCCTGGCGGGCACTCGACGAACTGGCCGGCCAGGCCAACAGTGCCGAACGGGACAGCCTGCTTGCAGGCCGGGTGCCGCTGCGTATCGCCGAGGAAGCACGGCTGCTGCAAGCCCGCGTGCGACTGGACCGTGCAATTCTTGGCCTGTACCGCAACAGCCTGGCCAACACCGATAGCCAGCTCATCAGCGACAACCTGGTGGCCCGCCACCCGCAATGGTCCGCGCAACAGCGCTATCACGCGGCACTCGCCGACCGATCCGCCGCCGCCCGGCTGATTGGCCAGCAACCCATGCCCACCGGCTTTCGCTCGCCACTGCGGCTGAGCGATGGCCGGTATGGCTACCCGCTCAGCCCTGGGATGTTCGCCTCCCGTGCCGAGCGCGAGTTGCACGCCTTGTACCCCGGGCTCACGGGGCGCGAGATCCGACAATTGCTGGGCATCCTGCGCGCCAGAGGTAGCGCGACCGAGCAGATACAGGTGATGCGCACTCAACTGGCAGTGCTGCGCGAGCAACTTGGCGCCTGGGCCAGCGCAGGCGCCAACGACTGGGGCGAGGAAGTCGGCGCGTTTTACACCACCACCACCGACCGGCTGATCCGGGCCTGGCAACGCCTGGACGGCGAGATGCTCAGCCTGTCCAATGTCGCCCTCGATGCGCTGCCGCCGCTATCGACACGTTTCGATCACATCACCACGCTGACGCTGGAGAACCTCAATGTGATCGAGATACCCGCCGACTTTTTGCAGGCCTTCCCGTCATTGCGCCGAGTCGATGTACGCAGCAGCCCGCAACTCAGCGCCACATCGCTCCTGCGAGCGCTGCGCAATGCCCCGCAACTTCGAGAACTGCGCTTGAGCAGTGCGCGCCTGGGTCAGCTGCCGGTCACCGCCCACGAGGTATTGCCGACCCTGAACAATCTGCGCAGCCTGGAACTGCCCCGCAACCGTCTGACCCTCACCCTGGCGGACCTGCAGATGATCGCAGGCCTGCGCCTGGAGAACCTGGACTTGCGGGCCAACCGCATTGCGCTGGATGCGGACATGGCGGGCGCGTTCCGTTCAATGCGCGAATTGCGGCACTTGCACCTGACCCTGAATCCGCTGGGCCTCAGTCCAGACCTGAGCGGCCTGGAAAATCTGGCCACCCTGCGCCTGGACAGCGGCCA
Source organism: Pseudomonas sp. RtIB026 (assembly GCF_016861355.2). Taxonomy (NCBI): domain Bacteria; kingdom Pseudomonadati; phylum Pseudomonadota; class Gammaproteobacteria; order Pseudomonadales; family Pseudomonadaceae; genus Pseudomonas; species Pseudomonas sp. RtIB026. Next base: position 3,672,098 of record NZ_AP023348.2, read on the forward strand.
ACTTCAGCAGTGGCCCACCGGGCTCAGCACCTTGATGCAACGCACCCCCTGCATGCTGCGCGAAGTGGACCTGAGCATGAATCGCATCGGGCAGGTTCCCGATTTCGACACCCTCCTGAACTCTGCCTATTTCGACCATCTGCTGGCAAGGCGCGCCAATTATCGCTGGCGCTTCAATTACAACCCATTGGATGAACGGACCCGAGAAAGTCTCAGGGTAATCGGCGCCTCCGTCGAGGAAGAAGCAGTCGCGGAACCTCTTCCAGCTTCAGCGCAGCGAACAACCTGGCTGAACAACGCCAGCAATGCCCAGCAAGCCACCTGGAACGCACTATTTGAAGGTGACCGCAATGCCTGCCTGCGTGATGTGGTCGAACAGGTCGGCATGTCGGCCAGTGCGCTGCGTCAACCCGAGGTCTTTGCCCGCCAGGTCTGGACGCTGCTTGACCGGGCAGCTGCCAGTAGCCGCCTGCGCAGGCGGCTGAACGAGGTGGCCGCCGCATTCCCGGTCAGTTGCGGTGATGCCGGTGCCGATGGGTTCGGTACGCTGCAAATCGAAGTCATGGCCTACGATGAAACCGCAGGCATGGAGATTGCCACACCACCTCTGTTCCAATTCTTCCGGCGCCTGTTCCGGCGTGATCAGGTGAACGCCCTGGCACAGGACCTCTATAACGCGCGACTGGCGCGGCGCGATGCACTGCGAGTCTTGGACGCCTGGCAAGCCCGGCCGCTGGGCGAGCGTGGCGCCAGGCCTGCGCTGCCGGACCTGCATCGCTTCGATACGCTGTCGGACGACGTGTTGCACAACGGCCTGGGCGAAGGTCTGGATCTGATCGAGATCCGCCTGGCCCTGCGCACCCGCTTGTCGAGGCGTCTCGATTTCCCCGAACCGCAGCAGGAGATGCTTTACCGGCAAACCGCCGAGGTCTCTACGTGGACCGAAGACGCGGTACATGACGAGGTCGAGATACAAGACGCCAGCGCAGATTTACGTCGCCAATGGATCTCCCGTCATCCAACCTGGCGTCGTCTGCTGCGCCGGGAGTGCAGTACCCGCTTCGATGCGCTCAGGCGCCGCTGGGACGTCGGCTTGGATTACCTGGAAGGCAATGAACTGGAGGGCACGCTGGAACCCCCGGTAATCGAGGCCCTGACCCAGGCACTGGGCCGCAGCCCCCTTGGCGATGATGGCCAGCCCCTGCGCCTGGCCATCACCAACGAGCTTTACATCGCGGGCATGAACCGCATGGCCCAGGGCCTGGAGGAGGACGAAGACGGCCTCTACCTGCGCCTGACCACCCGCCGCGATCCCAACGACTGAAGCTACTGGCCGCGCAGGTCCTCGAAGAAGACCTGCCGACCCTGCACCTGGCTCGATGCGCGCGATTGCCCGGCAGTCTCGCCGCTGGCCTTCTCCACATGCCAATAGCAATGGCGGACCGCCCGGGTGACCGCCACATAGGCCAGGCGCTGCACCTCTTCCTTCTGCGCCGTGTCGAACGCCTGGGCATCACCTGGCTTGCCCAGGCCGGCCAGGCGGTAGACCTGGTTCTTGTACGGCGAGCTGGTCAGGTACTGGCAATCGCCCAGCATGAACACCGCATCGGCCTGCAGGCCCTTGGCACTGTGATAGGTCAGCTGGCGCAGGCGGCGCTGGCCAGGCGGCAAGCTAGAATCAGCCTTAATAACTGCCGACAAATGCTGTTCAATCAATAACTTATCGCTTGTTTTTCGAAACAGCATCATGACCGTTTCGCCACGCTGATAGTGTTCGATCACGGTTTCGGCCAGTGCCGCCTCGTCGCGGTCGAAGACCCGAACCGGCGTCAGCGCTAGCTCGGCCGCAGGCCCCGCGGCCCTGGCCTTCTTCCCGGTGATGGCCGGCGCGCCTTTGACCAGGTGCTCGGCGGCATCGATGATGTGCTGCTGACTGCGGTAGTTTTCCACCAGCATCACCCGCGTGTTGGCGGGGGACAGAAACGCCTTGGTGAACTCCATGAAGTACTTCGGCGAGCTGCCGCGCCAGCCGTAGATCGACTGCCAGTCATCGCCCACGCACATCAGCGACGAATGCTGCGCCACCCGTCCGGCATGCAGGGTCGGCCCACGGCGGCGAATCTCGGTCAGGCTCGCACGCAGCCAGCTGACGATCTGCGGCGAGACATCCTGGAACTCGTCGATCATCAGGTGCGCCAGGGGGCGCAGCAGCGGGTCGGGCAACAGCCCGAGGTTCTCCGGGTTGTTCTCGCCGAACAGGGCGAACATGCGGTTGTAGGTCATAACCGGCGGCGACTGGGCCAGCAGATGAGCCTCCAGCGCCTTCCAGTACAAGGCCAGGGCTTCGAAGAAGACCGCATCGGTGTCGCCGGACGGGAAACTCATGGCCGCCACTGCGGCATTGACGTCCAGGCCCAGGTTCTCGATAAAGCTTGCCGCGGTGACGAAGGCGTCGAGCAGCGGCGCCGGGGCCAGCTCGCCCTTGACCTTGTACTCGAAGCCAGGACCCGCCACGGCATCACCCGCCAAGGATGCCGCCAAGCGCTTTGCCGATGAGTAGTTATCAAGCCATATCAATGGCTTATCACAGAAAGCTTGAAACAGGGTGCGTTTAACCGCCCATTCCGCACGCACCGCCAGCTTGGCGCCAGGGCGCTGGTACTGGCCGCTCTCGGCTGGGTCGAAGCCCAGTACCACCCAGGCATCCAGCCCTTCCAGGCGACCGTGCACATGGAAGCGGCTGCCACGGATCTGCACCGTGTCCCGGCACGGCTCGATGCCCTTGATCGGCCAGGCGCCGGCGGCGAACCACAGGTCCTCGATCACATCGCACAACTCCTCGTCGCGCTGGGCCGCCAACTGGGTCACCTGGGCGCGTTTCTGCACGTCCGGGTGATCCGGATCCAGCGGTTTGAGCAGCAGGGCTTCCTGGCGCAGCGCCCCGATCAACTGGGCAAAACGCGGGCTCTGGCCCATCAGGTCGCGGTAGCACAGGTTGAGTTGCTGGCGCTGGGCGTCGTTCAGGCGCAGGTCGAACGGATTGCTGTCGGCGCTGGCCTCGCTGCCAACGGGCATCTCGCTGCCCAGGGTCTCGAACGCCCGTACCTGGGCGAAACCCGGCAGGCTGCGCACCAGTGGCAGGATGCGCGAGTGGAAGGTGCGCACCAGCTCGCGCCCCTGGGCCGGTGACAGCTCAACCTGCCACAGGGCGAACACCTGCAGCAGGCGCTGGATGAAGTCCTTGCGCGACTCGCGGGTGAAGGTCACCACGGTCAGGGCATCGAGTTCGAAGCCCAGGTAGTGGCGCAGCAACAGGATGCGCAGCACCAGCGAGGTCGACTTGCCCGCCCCGGCACCGGCCACCACGCAAGTGGACGGCGTGTCGCTGAAGATCAGCTTCCACTGCGCCGCGCTCGGTTGCGCCTCGGCAGGCAGGCGCTGGGCGACATCGGCCTTGAAGCGCTTCTTCAGCTCGGTGGTCAGCGGCAGGCGCCAGTCGTCAAACAGGTTGTCGTCCTGGCCCGGCACGGCGACATGCTCGGGGCGTGTATCGCGGATTACCAGGACCTGGCGCCCGGCCTCATAGCCATCCACCCGGCCCCGCTCATAGCCTTCGCGCAGGCCGTCAGAATGGCCGTTGCGCTGCCCCGTGGCGTGGCCCAGGAACCAGGAGTCACGGTGCTGCGCCTGCAGGCGCGACAGGCCACGCCCTAGCAGGCGGGCCGCCAGGCGGCGCAGCCAGGGCAACTGGGCGGGCGGGGTCAGGTCGGCCGGGGCCTGGGGATGCTCGTGAGGCACGGTCACTCCATTGAAAGTCGAAACAACGGGCATGTTCGCCTCATCCACGCAAAAGTGCCAGCGAATGCTTATGGATCAGGGCATTAGGCGATGAAACGCATGCTGATTCACACCAAATATTATCGAATTATCAGATCATATAAAGCCGATATTTACGCTTTTTATCGATCTATTAAAGCCGCATCATGGCCCCATTCCACCGAATCAGAGGAGCATCACCATGCTGCAACTGCGACCCTTCGAGAGCCTTGGCCACGCCAACCACGGCTGGCTGGACGCCCACCATCACTTCTCGTTCGCCGAGTACCATGACCCGGCGCGTGTGCACTGGGGCAACCTGCGGGTCTGGAACGACGACCTGATCGCCGCCGGCGCAGGCTTCCCGCCTCACCCGCACCGTGACATGGAGATCATCACCTACGTTCGCGAAGGTGCCATCACCCACCAGGACAGCCTGGGCAACAAGGGCCGTACCGAGGCCGGCGACGTGCAGGTGATGAGTGCCGGCAGCGGCATCGTCCACAGCGAGTACAACCTGGAGAAGGTCGACACGCGGATCTTCCAGATCTGGATCATCCCCGAGAAGGTCGGCGATGCGCCGTCCTGGGGTACCCGGCCGTTCCCCAAAGGCGAGCGTGGCGAGGGTTTCGTGACCCTGGCCAGCGGTCGCGAGGGCGATGAGCAGAGCCTGCGCATCCGCACCGATGCACGTCTGGTGGCCGCTACCCTGCGCGCCGGGGAAAGCGCCGAGTACCGTCTCGATGAAGGGCGCCGTGCTTACCTGGTACCGGCCAAGGGGCTGGTCGAAGTGAACGGGCTGCAGGCCAAGGCGCGCGACGGCGTGGCGATCGAGCAGGAGACGGTACTGAAGGTGACCGCGCTGCAGGACAGCGAGATCGTGCTGGTGGATGTGGCCTGATCCACCTCGAAGACGGGGCAAGCCCACTTGGGTTTGTCCCGCGCTTTGGCTAGCCTCGCCGCTTGAGCGTTTCCGACGGCAACTCACCGAAACGCTGGCGATAGCTCTCGGAAAACCGCCCCAGGTGCAGGAAGCCGTAGTCCAGCGCCAGTTCGGTGACGCTGCGCACCGCGCAGCTGGGATCGCTCAGGCAGGCCTGCACGCGCTCCAGCTTGCGTTGGCGGATGTACTGCCGGGGCGTGGTGCTCAGGTGGCGATCGAACAGCGCATACAGCGAACGCACGCTCATGTTCGCCTGCTCGGCCAGCGCTTCGGCGCTCACCTCCAGTTTCAGGTTGCGCTCCACATAGTCCAGAATCCGCTCCAGACCCATGCCCGCCCCGCCCAGCGTCTCCATGCGCACATTGGTGGTCATCAGCGTCAGCAACTTGCTGGCGACGATCTGGCTGTAGTGCCCCTGCACCCGCGGCAGTGAGCCGCTCACTTCGGCTTCGTTGCAGATCATGCCCAAGAGATTGAGGAAACCGCCCAGTTCCTCCAGCCGGTAGTGGTTGCGCAGGAAGCGCACACCGCCGCTGGGGCGCTGCCAGCGTTGTTCGGCGCAGATACTGTCGAGCAGGTGCACCGGCAGCTTGAGGATGAACTTCTCGCAATCCTCGGAATAGGTCAGGTCCACCGGGTCGTCCGGGTTGATCAGCAGCAGCTCGCCCGGCACCAGGTGGTGCTCGCGCTGGTGCCCGCGCCACAGGCAATTGCCGTTGAGCAACACCTGCAGGTGGTAGATGGTTTCCAGTGCCGGCGAGGTAACGCGAACGCTGCCGCCGTAGCTGATGCGGCACAGGTCCAGCTCGGCGAACTTGCGGTGGCTGAGGCTGGCCTGGGGGTGGGTGGTGCGGGACAGGCCGATATGGTGCTGGCCCACATGCCGGTTCACATAGTCGGACACGGCATAAGGGTCGGCGTGGTGGAACACGCAGCTTTGCTCGCTCAGCAGGCGGCTTTCCATGGACAAGGCACTCGCCATCGTTATTGTTATGGGCGCCGCCTGCGGCTACCGAGGGGTGCGCAGGTGGTCGTTCACGGTCATTCTATTCAGCCGCGGGGTGTGTGTCGGGGCAGGTGACGGTCGGCTGGCAAAGCCCACACTAAGCAAAAACCCAGGGTCTGGGCAATGCGCAGGCGACAAACGCCGGGCGGACAGCGGACAGTGACCGGGTCAGCTTGTGCGATCAGCGGACATGGATCATTGCACCGGCAGGAAATTCATCAGCAGCAGGCTCTGCGCATAGTTCAGGCCGATCCGTCGGTAGCGCTCATCGAGCATCTGCGCCAGCAGGTCCAGGCGGGCGACGACCTTGCCGAACTCCACGGCGAAGCTCAGGTTGCTGCCCTGCTCGGAGATCTCGTTGGAGAACAGCAGCAGCACGCCGTTGGCATCCTGGCGCTGGCTGAGCATCCAGGTGGCCTTCTCGATGTTGCGGGCAGCGTTGTTGATGAACAACGGGTCAAGGGTGTCGGTCATGTAGAACTCGGTGCGCCCGCCATGGGCGGTAACCAGCATGCTGCCAATGGCGTAGATGAACGCGCCGACCCTATCACCGCGAAATTCAGGGCTCAGGGCGTAGCTCAGGGCAGCCAGGTCACGGCGCTCGCCCAGTTGCGGCAAGGGTTGGCGCTGCTCGATGGCGATGCGGATCTGCCGCGCCGCCGTGGTGGCGTCGAGGTACCCGGACTGTTTCCACTGGCTGGGGTTACGCAGGTACAGCTTGTTCATCAGCAAGTAGAGGCTTTGCAGGTTGTCGCGCATGGCCAGGGTCGCCATGCGGTCGACACTGGTCTGGAACAGCTCGTCCGGCTTGCCGTTGCCGAACTGGGTGAGCATGTCGCGCCCCTGTTGCTGGGTGCAGGCGGCCAGGCACACCAGGGTACCGGCCAGCAGCAGGCGGCGGGGAAACTGAGCATGTCGTCGTACGGCCATCGGCACCGGTGGAAGTCGTCGGCCCAGCCGGGGATCGGCGGGGCCTGGCCATGCATAGAACGCACAAATGCGAAAAAGTGCGATGGCGAGGCCGATTGCGGGCGCACAGCCTTACATGGCGTGACGCAGCATCTCCACCACCTGTGCGTGCAGCGCCGGATCGCCGCAGGCCACCACGCAGCCACCGTCCTGGGCCGAGCTGCCATCCCAGGCGGTGATGACACCGCCCGCCCCTTCGATGATCGGCATCAGCGCCTGCACGTCGTACGGCTGCAGGCTCGCCTCGACGATCACATCGACGAACCCCGAAGCCAGCATGCAGTAGGCGTAGCAGTCGCCGCCGTAGCGCATCAGCCGCGCCTTGCCGGCGACCGCCTCGAAGGCCGCCTTGCGTGCCGGGGTGTCGAACATGTCAGGGGTGGTGCACATCAGCGTGGCCGAGGCCAGGTCGACGCAGGCGCGGGTCTTGAGCTTCGTTTCGCCGCGCCATGCGCCTTGCGGGGTGCCGATGAAGCGCTCGCCGGTGAACGGCTGGTTCATCACGCCGACCACCGGGCGCTCGCCATCGTTGAGAGCGATCAGGGTGCCCCACAGCGGCAGGCCGGTGATGAAGGCTCGGGTACCGTCGATTGGGTCGAGCACCCAGGTCAACGGGCTGCTACCCTGTGCGGCGCCCTGCTCCTCGCCAAGGATGCCATGCGTTGGATAATGAACCTGGATCAGCTGGCGCATGGCCTCTTCAGCGGCCTTGTCGGCGACCGTCACCGGGTCGTACAGGCGTCCGCCCTTGTCCTCGACATCCAGGCTGGCGCGAAAGTACGGCTGGATCGCGGTGGCGGCGGCCTCGGCCAGCTGTTCGGCGAAATGGCGGAATTCGACGATCTGGTCAGCGCTCAGGGACATGGGGCGGGCCTCGTGATGGGAAAGGATCGGCATCATACCCGACTGCACGATAAGGCGGATGCCCGGCGGGATCGATGATATTGTTATGCCATTATTCCTGCTTCATTTAACCGTCACTCAATCGTTGTACTAGGATAGCAAGCAGCTCCAACGGCCCCGCCGGCAGTCAAGGACGCTGGTCACTGGCGTGCGCGGGCCCTTTGTTCCAACGCCTATCATGGATGACACGATGAATTCGCACCTGCTCTTCCCGCAGATCGGCAAAGTCATAGCCAGTACCGGCAGCCGCCATTTTCCGCGGTATCTGCACGACCTGATCCAGACCCACCTGACTATTGATGCCACACACATTCGCCAGTTGCGCGACCCGGTTTGCGCCACCCGCCCGGACGCGACGCTGATCAGCGAGACGGTGTTCAGTGCCGGTGATTCGGGCGAAGACTTCGACGACCCTGCCCGCCTGCACCTGGCGCGGCGCAAGGATGGTTACCGCTACGAGATCACGGTGTTGCGGGCTGACCCGCGGGTTGGCTTTTCGGCGACCGAGCGCAGCCGGCTTGAAGACATTTCGCCGTTGCTGATGCCGATGCTGGAGAAGCACATCAATGCCTTGCAGCCGGCCGCGCCTGGACCGGTGGACCTCGACAGTGTCGAGCAGCGGTTTTTGGAACGGCTGCGACAGACGGGGATCCGGCTGTCGCAGCGGGAGATGCAGGTGTGCGAGGGGTTGCTGGCCGGGCTTACGGCGCCGCAGCAGGCCGAGCACTTGCGGCTCAAGGTCAATACTGTGGAGAGCTACCTGCGTAGGGCGGCGATAAAGTTGGGGATCAGTGGGCGGCATTCGTTGATGAGGTGGATGTATGCTGAGGGGTGAGTTGGGTTCTTCAGTGGTTGTTTTGAGTTTTTTATGTGCATTCGTAGAAGATATCGACATTTAGTCACCTTTCCGCCCTTACGGCGGGTTACTTTGGTCTTAACTCGCCGTCCGCGGCCAAAGTAACCAAAGCCGCCCCGCTCCGTTCATCCGGCCCCTGCGCTTCGCTCCGGGGTTCCCTCGCTCCGTTCTTGCTCCCGGGAGGACCGCGCTGAACGCCCCATCCTGGGGCGCAGCGCTTGACGGGCATCCATGCCCGTCACCTCCCTCCGCAAGAACTCCGCTCGGCCTCCTGAAGTCGCAATTGGTGTTGCCTGAACTATCGCGCGCTTAGAAGCAAGAGCAAGAGCAAGAGCAAGAGCAAGAGCAAGAGCAAGAGCAAGAGCAAGAGCAAGAGCAAGAGCAAGAGCAAGAGCAAGAGCAAGAGCAAGAGCACGAAATGCGAAGTTAGTTGTTTGAGCATTAGTTATGCATCGGTTGTTCCGGCCCTTTCGCGGGGCAAGCCCGCTCCTACAGCGTGGGAGCGGGCTTGCCCCGCGATGCGATCGAGAGATTAATTAAATTCAAACTAGCGACAGCTGCGCCAATCCAGGCGCCGCCCGTAACTTCGCGACTTCAGGAGGCCGAACGCAGGCCTTGCGAAGGGAGGTGACGGGCATGGATGCCCGTCAAGCGCTGGGGCCCAGGATGGGCCCTGCAGCGCGGTCCTCCCGGGAGCAAGGCCGGAGTGAGGGAACCCGGAGCGAAGCGGAGGGCCGGATGAATGGAGCGAGGCGGCTTTGGTTACTTTGGCCAAGATGTAGAGACCGGACACATCGCTGACACATGTGCGCAGACATGGTTGACACATTATGGTCCGGTCTCTACACCAAGACCAAAGTAACCCGCCGTAAGGGCGGAAAGGTGAATAAGCGTCGACATCATAAATGAATGCGCATACAACTTCCAAAACCACCAAACAACAACAATCCTCAGATCACAAACCCCCAACGCCCCGCCAAGAACAGATAATCAACCCAAAACACCTGATGCACAAAAACAATCCCCCAGAACACCACCTGATAGGCAACCTTCCGCGTCTTGTGCCGAAACACCTGCTGCGCCAGCAACGCCCCCGGCCATCCCCCCAGCAGCTCGCTGGCATGCAACACCTTCTCCGGCGTGCGCCAAGCCTGGTTCCGCGCCTGCTGCTTGTCCTGCCAGTACAACATCAAGCTGACCAGGCTCACCAGCGGATACATCGCCAGTGGCAGCCAGGTCCCATCACTCAACCCCATTCGCAGGCCACCCACCACCGGCAGCAGGCAAAGCACCACCAGTACCAGCCATTTCAGGCGTGCATGGCGCACGCCCTCCTCGCGCCTAGCCGTAGACTGCATACGGGCCATGTCAACCGTGCGCCGTCGACCAGTCGACCCAACCGAACTCCCAGGTCGCCAGGATCAGCAGGCCAAAGGCAATCCGGTACCAGGCAAACACCGCATAGCTGTGGTTGGCAATGAACTTGAGCAACCCACGCACAGCGATCATCGCGAAGATGAACGACACCACGAAACCGAGGGCGAACACCGGCAGGTCGCCCGGCTGGAACAACTCACGGTACTTGTACCCCGAATACACCGCCGCGCCGACCATGGTCGGCATGGCCAGGAAGAACGAGAACTCGGTGGCCGCCTTGCGCGACAGGCCGAACAGCAGGCCGCCGATGATGGTCGAACCAGAGCGCGAGGTGCCCGGAATCATCGCCAGGCACTGGACGAAACCGATCTTCAGCGCATGGCTCCAGCGCATGTCGTCGACATGATCGACTTCCACCCGATGCTGGCGACGCTCGGCCCACAGCATGATCACCCCGCCCACCACCAGTGCGGCGGCCACGGTAATGGGGTTGAACAGATACTCGTGGATCAGGTCGGCGAACAGCACGCCAAGGACCACCGCCGGGAAGAAGGCGATCAGCAGGTTGGCGGTAAAACGCCGTGCCGGCACCTGTGTGGGCAGGCCCAGCACCACGTCGAAGATCTTGCGTCGAAACTCCCACACCACCGCCAGGATCGCGCCCAGCTGGATGATGATGTTGAACGCCATGGCACGTTCGCCGCCGAAGTTGATCAGGTCGGCGACGATGATCTGGTGCCCGGTACTCGAAATGGGCAGGAACTCCGTCAGCCCCTCGACCACGCCCAAGATGATTGCCTGCAAGGCACTCCAAAAATCCATCTTTCCCCCAAGTGCGACGCTGCGCGTGGCAGGCCGCTTGTTTTGATTGACTCAATGATGCCGCACGCGGCGCGTGCTTTTTACAGCGACAGTGGCTCCCAAGGCCAGCTGAAAAGCCCAGCAGCCTAAAGGTTTCATCTGGCGCGGCCGAAATCCTAGCAGAGCCTGTGTTTCAAGGCTTGCGTTACCTGCTACACAGGATGTCAAGAAAGACTCATTAGCCGTTGGTCGAGTGGGGGCCGGCGGCAAAGCATGCTTGGATGCCCTGGATAAAAAGAACAAAGACTGGAGTAACGCATCATGAAGACCCTGAGGTCGATGTCGATCAGCCGCCGTCTGTGGCTGATCCTGCTGGTGGCCGTGGCCATGCTGCTGGTGTTGGGCCTGCTGATGCTGCGCCAGCTCCACGGCGACCTGTACCAGGCCAAGGCCGAAAAGACCCGCCATGTGGTGCAGACCGCCGCCGGCATCCTGACGTATTACCAGGGCCTGGAGGCCGCCGGCACGCTCACCCGCGAAGCCGCGCAGCAGCAAGCCCTGCAAGTGGTGCGCGGGCTGCGCTACGACCAGAACGACTACTTCTGGATCAACGACCTGCAACCGAAGATGGTCATGCACCCGGCCAACCCCAAGCTCGATGGCCAGGACCTCTCGGCCATCCGCGACCCGGATGGCTTTGCCGTGTTCAACGAGATGGTCGCCCTGGCCCGCAGCCAGGGTGCGGGGCCGGTCGACTATCGCTGGCCCAAGCCCGGCGCCAGCGACCCGGTGGAGAAAACCTCCTACATCCAGCTGTTCAAACCCTGGGGGTGGATCATCGGCTCGGGCGTTTACGTCGACGACGTGCAGGCCGAGTTCGCCCGCCAACTGCGCGACGCCTCGCTGGTCGGCCTGGGCATCGCCCTGCTGATGGCCCTGCTGGTGATGCTGATCGCCCGCAGCATCGCCCGCCCGCTGCAGGAGGCGGTACAAGCCATGGGCACCATCGCCAGTGGCGAAAGCGACCTGACCCGGCGCCTGGACACCCATGGCCGTGATGAAATCACCCTTCTGGGCGAACACTTCAACCGTTTCAACGGCAAGCTGCAGGGGGTGGTCGGCCAGTTGCAGGGCGCTGCCCATCACTTGGCCGAATCTGCCGGCCATGTCGGCGACAACGCAGGCGCCGCCCAGGCCCGCAGTACCCAGCAATCGCTGCAGATGGACCAGGTGGCCACCGCGATCAACGAGGTTTCCTACGCCGTGCATGACGTGGCCAAGCACGCCGAACAGGCCTCCAGCGAGATGCGCAACGCCCAGACCCAGGTCGGCCATGGCCAGCAGGCGATCCACGGCAGCCTGCAGCAGATCGACCGGCTTTCGGCAACCATCGAGCAAGCGGTGCAGGTGATCCGTGAACTGGCCAGTCACAGCACCAAGATCGGTGGCGTGCTCGAGGTAATCCGCTCGATCGCCGAGCAGACCAACCTGCTCGCCCTCAACGCCGCCATCGAGGCCGCCCGCGCCGGCGAGCAGGGCCGCGGCTTCGCCGTGGTCGCCGACGAGGTGCGTCTGCTGGCGCAGCGCACCGCTCAGTCGACCGCCGAGATCCAGACCATGATCGAGCACCTGCAGGGTCAGTCCGAGGCCGCAGTGCGGGCCATCGACACCAGCAGCGAAGCCTCGCGCCAGACGGTCGAGCAGGCTCGCGAGGCCGGTAGCAGCCTCGATGCCATCAGCCAGGCGCTGGGCAACCTCGGTGCGCTCAATGCCTCGATCGCCAGCGCCACCCTGCAGCAGTCCCACGTAGTCGAGGAGATCAACCGCAACGTCACCGAAACCGCCGACCTGTCGCAACAGACCGCCGAGGCCGCGCGCCAGTCCAGCGACGCCGGAGTAGCCCTGGCGCGGCTGAGCGAGGACCTGGAGCAACTGCTGCGCCAGTTCAGGGTTTAGTGGCGGCAAGCGACAAGCTGCAAGCGGCAAGAAAGAGCGCCCCAGCAGTGTCCCCGCCACTGCAGCTTGCTGCTTGCCGCTCGAAACTTGTAGCATCCCGCCCTTTCCCCGCCCAAGGATCGCCGATGTCCGGCCTCGAACTCTTCGCCGCCGCGCTCGGCGTCATCGCCGTCTGGCTCACCGTCAAGCAGAACCCCTGGTGCTGGCCGATCGGTTTGGTGATGGTGGTGCTGTACAGCTGGATCTTCTACGAGGTGAAGCTGTACTCGGACATGCTCCTGCAGTTGGTCTACGCGGTGCTGCAGCTGTACGGCTGGTGGCAGTGGACCCGACCTGACCGTATCGAGGATGCCCGCCAGGTGACCCGCCTGGCCCCTGCGCCGATGCTCAAGGGCCTGGCGGCCGGCCTGCTGGCCAGCTTGCTGCTGGGCGCGGGCATGGCGCACTGGACCGACGCCGCCCAGCCCTGGCTGGACGCCGCCCTCACCGGCTTCAGCCTGGTGGCGCAGCTGTGGATGGCGCAGAAGCGCCTGCAATGCTGGGCGTTGTGGGTAGTCGTGGACGTGATCTTCGTCGGCCTGTTCCTGTACAAGGGTCTGTACCTCACCGCCGCGCTCTACGCCCTGTTCACCCTGATCGCCGTGCGCGGCTGGCTGGAGTGGCGCCGCGACCCGGCGCTGGCAACGGTATGAAAGTGCTGGTGCTGTGTGGCCCGGAGTCCAGCGGCAAGAGCTGGTTGAGCGGCGAAATCCAGGCGCATTTCGGTGGCATGCTGGTCGGCGAGTACGTCCGCCATTTCATGGAGCGCGAACAACGCGACACCTGCTATGCCGACATCCCCACCATCGCCCGCGGCCAGCTGGCCTGGGAAGATCAAGGCCGAGAGCAAGCACCGGCACTGCTGATTCTCGATACCCACCTGCTCAGCAACATCCTCTGGAGCCGGGCACTGTTCGGTGACTGCCCCGCCTGGATCGAAGAAGCGCTGACGGCGCGCCATTACGACCTGCACCTGCTGCTGCGCCCTGAGGGCGTCGAATGGGTCGGTGACGGGCAACGCTGCCAGCCCCGCCTTGAGGAGCGCCAGGCGTTCTTTGACGACAGCCTGGCCTGGTTGCAACGCCATCAACAGAACGTGCAGGTCATCGACGGAGACTGGCCACAGCGCAGCGTCACGGTACTGGGCGCGGTGCAACGCTTGCTTGACGGAAAATGCCCGGCCATCCCCACTGAATGTTAAACCGCTGATACACATCGACTGGCCTTAGTCCCCGGATTTGCGCGTATTGCCGCAGATTCGGGGGCAGTGTCACATCGCTGATACACCGCCGTCGCCTCCCCTTCGAAGCCCGATAATACGGGCTTCGCCCCCTCCCTGGCCCGGGATCTGTCTCAGCACTGATACACCAACTCTCTGACGCACGAGCGCTTCCCACACAAGCTCCTGATTCTCAAGCAATAACAAAAACCGGCACAGCTTCTGCTCTCCTTCTGGCAACGCGGCCCCTGGCCCAAACGCCGAAGAAGGAATTGCCATCGTGGGGAAACCAGAAAAAGGCAAGATCTGTCACCTCCTGCTGCTTGGTTGCGCTTTGGGATCCAGCTTCAGCCTGCCCGCCCAGGCAGACAACGGCATCGTCGTCATCACCCGCGAAGTGCAGACGCGCAGCGCGATACGCGCCCCCATGATGCCCGACCCCAATCCGGTCACTGTCAACACCAACCCGTCCGCGCACATCCTCAGGCAGACCAGTGAGCTGAGCGACGGCGACTTCGCCGGCATCACCAGCGGCGCCGGGATCAACTCGCTGATCACCCAGCAGACCAACACCATCGGCAGCAACATCGGCAACCAGACCCAGTTGCCCAACATCGCCGGCGGACGTGGCTCGGGCTCGGGCGGCAACGGCATCGCCAACATGGTCAACTCCAACGTCCAGCAAGGCCTGGGCGCGTTGAAAGTGCTCGGCGGAGGCCAATGACATGAGGCATTCGCTGCTGATCCTGGCCACGCTGTGCAGTGCTTCGGCCTTCGCCCAATCCCCCGTGATCAACAATGCCACCATCGACAGTTCCGGCGCGCAATACCAAGGCAACCTGGGCGTCAACCAGGCAGCCGGCGACCAACAGCAACAGGTCAACGCCCGGGCCATCGCCATCGGCCACGACGCCAACGCCAGCACCCAGATCCGCCAGCGCCTGCGCACCCATGTCGACCCTGCGCTGGACGCCCAGTCCAGCATCCAGGGCACGGCCTTCAGTCATGGCAACGGCATCCTCGGGGTCAACCAGAGCGCCGGCGCCAGCAACCAACAAGCCAACGCACTGCGCATCAGCGTCAGTGCCCAACCGCAAAGCATCGACGACAGCGTCCTTCTGCAACAGAACGTGGCGCTGGTCAACAGCTCGGATCCAACTGCCCAGACACCCGGCCATCGCCAGGTCAGCACCAGCGACCAGGCATTCACCGGTAGCCGTGGCGTGGTGCAGTTGAATCAGAGTGCCGGGGTGGGAAACCGAACGGCCAACACCCTGAGCATCCGGGTCGCGGATTGACCCAAACAGGTAACAACAACACTTAACCTAAAATAAAGTACGGAGAACCACCATGAAACCCTCGATGGCACTCAAGCCTCTGGTTTTCGCAATTGCTGCGATCATGGCTGTGGCTGTACAAGCTGGGCAGAATGATCGGCGTGGCAACGACCATCACAATGGTCATCACAACAACGGTCATCACACCCCTCCTCCTACCAAGATCCCGGTGTATGCAACCGCCAATGCCTGGGACAAGCAAAGCAGCACCAACAACCGCATCAGCAATGAAGGCACCGTGAACGAAGCCGAAATGAGCAGCTCGGCTTCCGGCACCAGCGGCAACGTCGGTGTCAACGTGGCCGCCGGCGCCGGCAACCAGCAGGACAACGCCGCCGCCATCGCCAACGCCGGTGCCGACTCGAGCCTGGATAACACCTTCGTGTTCGGCTCCGCCTCGGCCACCGCCGATGTGCGTCAGTACAGCAACAACAACAAGGTCAACAACTACGGCGTCACCAACTCCGGCATCATGAGCGGCTCGGGCAACAACGGCAGCGGCAACATGGGCATCAACATTGCCGGTGGCGACCTGAACCAACAGAAAAACACCATGGCCATTGCCAACTCCAATGCGCCACTGGGTAATGCCACCGCCACCGCCTCCGCCGACCAGAACGGCCCAGGCCTGGTCGTGAACAACAACGCCGACCGCACCTTCCGGGTCGATACGCTGACCTTCACCACCACGAAAAGTGGCAGCGCCTCGTACGACAAGAACTCCAGCTTCAGCAAGGAAGGCAGCTCCTCGTCGAGCTGGGAGGCCGCCGGTGCCAACAGCTGGAGCGCCAGTGGCTCGAAGAGCTCGGACGCCAGTGGTTCGCGTAGCCATGAGTCGAGCTCCTCGGCCAGTGGTTCTCTGAACGCTTCGCTGGATGCCTCGGCAAGTGGCAGCGTGACCCACACCCAGGACTTCGGCCGCCACGAGCGCAGCCGCACCGATTCGTTCGATGCGTCGCTGAGCGCCTCGATCGACGCCTCGTATGACAAGTCGCGCGACAAGTCTTCCAGCTCTTCGTTCGAGAAGTCCTACGACTCTTCGTTCGAGAAGGCCTACGACTCTTCGTTCGAAAAATCGGGTAGCAAAGCCTCCGAGTACGCCAAATCCGGCTCGAAGAGCTACAGCGAGTCCAGCTCGTACGACCTGAGCAACACCGTGTCCTTCCAGGTGCTGACTCCTACCGGCTGGGCTAACCCTGTGACCAACACCGCCACCCTGAGTGGCTCGGTGAATGGCGGCAGCGGCAACCTCGGTGTCAACGTGGCAGCCGGTGTGGGCAACCAGCAAAGCAACTCGCTGGCCATCTCCAACACCTCGTTCTGACAGCTGTGACCTTGAGGCCCCCTTCGGGGGGCCTTTTCCTCAACAGGATCGGGGGACAAGACCATGCGTATGATCGCCTTGGCGTTTTTGCTGTGCATGGCCAGTTACAGCGAAGCGGCGCAGATGCCGCTTTCGGTTTTGCCGGGGGGCGCGGTGATCTACAAGCCCATCCAGAGCATCCGCGAGCGCAAATTCGCCGACCTGGTGCAACAGAAGACCGACTTCAGTTGCGGCGCCGCAGCGCTGGCAACCATCCTGCGCCAAGCCTACTGGTTGGACGTGGACGAACACACGATCATCGAGGGCATGCTGGCCCACGCCGACCAGGACCTGGTCAAGGTCCAGGGCTTCTCCATGCTCGACATGAAGCGCTATGTGGAAAGCCTCGGCATGCGTGCCCGCGGCTACCGGGTCGCAGCCGACACCCTGACCAGCGTGCGCATTCCCGTGGTGGTGCTGATGGACATCCGTGGCTACAAGCACTTCGTGGTCCTGCAACGGGTCGACAAGGGCTGGGTCTACATCGGCGACCCGGTACTCGGCCACAAACGCTACAAGGTCGAAGACTTTCTCAAGGGCTGGAACGGCATCATCTTCGCCGTGATCGGCCAGGGCTACGACAAGACCAACGCCTTGCTCGACCCGCCCCTGCCGCTGAGTGCCAAGGACCGCATCAATTCCTTCACCCCGGTCAAGGATGCCGAACTGATGGACTTCGGCTTCATCCGCAGCGACTTCTTCTAATGATAATCGAGCGCGACGCGTCGGGAGCATCCCATGAAGACTCCAGCCTGGCTTACCCTGATCTGCCTGGCCACCGCCCTGCCCATCCAGGCAGAGACGTTCAAACCCATTGAACTGAAGGATCAGGAGTTGGCCAACCTGCGCGGTCGCTATGTGCTGCCGGGGCGGATCGTCAGCTTCGGCGTGGTCATGAGCAGCACCTGGCAGAACGCCAATGGCGATGTCATCGGCGCGAAGACCTCGATGCAGGTGCAGCAGTCGACCATCAAGCCGCAGTTCTACGTGTCCATGATCGACGAGAAAGGCAGTGGTTCGTCCAGTTCCAAGGGCACCGGCACCGTCACCGGTGGCGGTGGCCTGGACACCACCGTCGGCGTCACCCAGGTGGTGCGCGCGGCCGGTGACAACAACATGGCCAACAACAACGTCGACATCAACGTCACCAAGGCCAACCAGGCCCCCGAGGCGCCACAGCAAGGCCAGGTGCTGGCTGCGGGCTCGACATTGGTCGGCAGCAATGCCGCAGGCTCCCTGAGCGTCTCCGCGAGCGGTACCGGCGTGCAAATGAACGTCGTGGCCAGCAACAACCAGGGCAGCACCCTGCAGCAGATCGCCCAGGGCGGGCTGATGCAGAACGCCACGTTGCTCGGCAGCGGCAACCAGGTCAGCAACCTCACTTCGCTCAACGTCGTGTTGCGCGACAATGTCCCTGCCGCCGCGCTGAACGGCAATCTTGACCAGCTCAAAGGTCTTCGCGCCCTCGGATACTGATCTACGCTCAGTCTCATCGTATGTAGTCAGAAGGGACGGCTAACCCATGCAACGATCGTTGACGTTCAGAGCTGTAATCTGTTTGAGTACATTGGCCCCTGCGACAATGCTTAACGCGGCTCCGGACCCTCAGGTCGAGGCACTGAAGCAGGAATTACGCGAACTGAAGCAACGCTACGAAGCCCAGCAGAATGCCCTGATGGTGCTTGAGCAGCGTGTGCGCCAGGTCGAGGAAACCCCGGCAGCCCCGCCGCCCAAGCGCCTGACCAAATCCCCCTCGTCACCGGCCAAAGGCGCACAGACCGTGGCATCCGGCGCACCGGGCAGCACTGGCAGCTCCTACGGCCAGTCGCTCAAGGACGATTCGGAACCCGCGCAAAGCGTTTCCAACCTGTATGACGAGGCCAGTGGCTTCTTCGGTGGCGGCAAGTTCAGCGTCGAGACCGGCATCACCTACACCCACTACGATACCCGCGCCCTGACGCTCAACGGTTTCCTCGCCCTGGACTCGATCTTCCTCGGCAACATCAACCTGGACCGGATCAAGGCCGACAACTGGACCTTGGACCTGACTGCCCGCTACAACATGGATCAACGCTGGCAGTTCGATATAAACGTACCTATCGTTTATCGCGAATCGACCTATTCCTCCGGCGGCGCCGGCGGTGCCGGCCCGGTCACCTCCGATGCGTCGGTCACCCGCGACCCGGCCATCGGCGACGTCAACGTTGGCGTGGCCTACAAATTCCTCGACGAATCGGAGAACTGGCCCGACGCGGTGTTCACCCTGCGGGTCAAGGCGCCCACCGGCAAGGACCCCTATGGCATCAAGCTGGTCGAGGACCCGACCAACAACAACCTGTCGGTGCCGGAGAGCCTGCCGACCGGCAACGGCGTCTGGGCGATCACGCCGGGCATTTCGCTGGTCAAGACCTTCGACCCGGCGGTGCTGTTCGCCAGCCTGTCGTATACCTACAACATGCAGGATTCGTTCAGCGATATCAGCCCCCAGGTCAACAGCAAGGTCAAGGGGGACGTGAAACTGGGCGACTCCTGGCAGATCGGCGGCGGTATCGCCTTTGCCCTCAACGAACGCATGAGCATGTCGTTCTCGGTCACCGACCAGTTCGCCAGCAAGAGCAAGATCAAGCCGGACGGCGGCGACTGGCAGTCGATCACCAACAGCGACTACAACGCCGCCAACTTCAACATCGGCCTGACCTTCGCCGCCACCGACAACCTGACCATCGTGCCCAACCTGTCCATCGGCCTTACCGAGGACTCGCCGGACTTCTCGTTCAGCCTGAAATTCCCCTATTACTTCTGACCCTTCCGCCGGGCCCGATCCAGGGCCCGGGATTTGGTTACCGGTTTTGTAGCGACCGACTTTCCCGGCATCGGCCTGTTATCATCGCGCACAGTTTTGTGACGATTTAATGGCATTAAGGAAAGTTTCGTGAACAACCTGCTCGGTCACCCTCGCGCCCGCCTTGCCACGCTGGCAATCCTGGTGCTGGTGATTCCGCTGACCGCGCGTGCCCTGCTGGGCTGGTCCAACCCCTTCGGCTACCTGTCCGACCTGGCCATCGGCAGCCTGCTGTTGCTGCTCGGGCAGCGTCGCGCCTGGTGGCTGGCCCTGCCGCTGCTGCTGGCCTGGGGCGGCCTGTGGGTGGCCTCCGCCGAGCTGGTCAGTGCCGTCGGCCGGCTGCCCACGGTCGACGACCTGGCCTATCTGGTCGACCCGCAGTTCATGGAGAACTCCACCGCCGGCGCCCTGGCCCATCCCTGGCTGCCCGCCCTGTTGGCCGCCGGCCTTGGCGGCTGGCTGGCGAGCGTATGGCGCTCACCTGTCGGCGCGCCATTGCCACGACGCCTCTGGGCCGTGCCCGTGGTGCTGTTCGGCCTGCACTGGGGCGGCCAGCAGTTGACCCCCTCCGATGCCGACCAATGGCGCCAGTACGGTCTCACCCACCAGGCGCTGTCGGCGGCGGTGGGCAAACTCCAGCACCAGGCCCTGAGTGGCATGGGCCAGGCGCCAACGGTTACGGCGCTGTCCAGCGCCGGCCTGACCCAGTCCGACCTCAATGGCGTCAAACTGCTGGATGCGCCAGGCAAGGCGCGCAACCTGCTGATCATCACCGTCGAGGGCATCCCCGGCGCCTACCTGCGCCCCAACCGCGAGGCACTGGGCAGTCGCTTCGAGCAGGACCTGATGCCGCGGCTCAGCCAGTGGGCCGAGCGCGGCATGAACACCCCCGACTATGTTCTGCACACCCACCAGACCATTCGCGGTCTCTACGCGATGCTCTGCGGCGACTACGACAAGCTGGCCAACGGCACGCCCAAGGGCGTCGAGCTGCTGACCCAGCAGCAACGCAACCAGGCCTGCCTGCCGGCCCAGCTGCGCGAGGCCGGTTTCGCCACCCATTATCTGCAGGGCGCCGGCCTGCGCTTCATGGCCAAGGACCGGATCATGCCGCACATCGGTTTCGACTCGGTGCATGGCCTGGAGTGGTTCGCCAACGACAACTACCTGGAGTTCCCCTGGGGCAAGGACGACCGCGCCTTCTTCGAAGGCGCGCTCGACTACGTCGGTGAGCTGCGCAAGCAACCTCAGCCGTGGATGCTCACCCTGCTCACGGTTGGCACCCACCAGCCCTATTCGGCGCCTGACGCCTACCTGCAACGCTTCGATACGCCAAAGCAGGCCGCGGTGGCCTACCTCGACGATGCCTTGGGCGGCTTCCTCGACAGCCTCGAGAAACAGGGCGTGCTGGAAGATACCCTGGTGATCGTCACCTCGGACGAATCCCATGGCATCGATGGCGTGCGCCTGGCCTCGGCCTGGGGCTTCAACCTTACGTTGGCGCCGGAACAGGCCCAACTGCCCAGGCTCAAGCAGGGCACCTACGGCCATATCGACCTGAGCACTTCCCTGCTCGACTACTTCGCCCTGCCGATCCCGGCAGCCCTGGGCGGACGTTCGCTGTACCGCGATTACGACAACGGCCGCGAGATGATCTCCTTCACCAATGGCATGCTGCGCTACCATGACGGCCAGGGCACCCTCAACGAATGCGACTTCCAGCAACGCTGCCGACGCTATGCCAGCAGCGGGTTCATTGCCGACCAGGCCAAATTCCTCGGCCGTGGCGACGACAGCCTCGGTCCGCAGCTCAATCTGCTGGCAGCGAGCCTTGATCAGTCGCTGCTGCAGACCCCGCTCAACCTGCGCTACCAGTTCGGCGGGCCATCACCCATCGCCCTGGCCGAGCGGATCAAGGATGACTGGGCGGACAACCTGATCGGCGCGCAGTACCTGGAAATGCCTGAGGGCTCCCGCACCCGCGTACGCTTGAAGGTACGGGCGCTGGATCCCCGGCATGCGGCGTACATCCGCCTCAAGGCCAAGGAACTGGAGCAGGACGTGCAGCTCGGGCTGCCTGAAGAGATGCGGGTGACGGCCGACGAACCGCTGGAAATGGAGTTCGACTTCGACAACCCTACCGTCCGCAAGGCGTTTTCCTTCCATTTGCTGGGGTATGGCGGTGGCGAGGTGGAGGTCAGTGACTTCAGCGTGATCACTGCACTGCCGGATGAGCCGGAGACGGTGGAGGAACTGGCGGATGGGCATCTTGCCCAGTCGAGTTGAGGGATGGTTGTAACGGTCATCCCTTCAAGGATTTTGCATTTATTGCCGGGGTCGCTTTGCGACCCTTTCGCGGCACAAGGCCGCTCCTACAGAGGACCGCGCCCCCTGTAGGAGCGGCCTTGTGCCGCGAAGAGGGCTGCAAAGCAGCCCCTGGCGTCAACGAATCTGATGCTTGTGCAACAACCGATAAAACGTCGGCCGCGAGACCCCCAGCACCTTGGCCGCGATGCTCAGGTTGTCGCTGTGCCGGTTCAGCACATCGCACAGCGCCTGACGCTCGGCCCGGTGCTTGTAGTCCTCCAGCGTGCCCAATGGCTGGTCCTGCTCCTGCAACTCCTGCAGGCCCAGGTCCTGCGCTTCAATCTGCCGCCCCTCGGCCAGCACCAGGCCGCGCCGTACCCGGTTGGCCAGTTCCCGGACATTGCCCGGCCAATCGTGGCGCCCCATGGCCGCAAGGGCGCCGTCGCTGAACGAACGCGGGCGCCGGCCGGTCTCGGCGCTGTAGAACTGGGAAAAATGACTGGCCAGCATCGACAGGTCGCCATGCCGGTCACGTAGCGGCGCGGTCATCACCTGCAGGACATTGAGCCGGTAGTACAGGTCCTCGCGAAAGCGCGCCAGCGCGATGGCCTTCTCCAGGTCCACATGGGTAGCCGCCAGAACCCTGACGTCCACCGCGATAGGCTGATTCCCCCCTACCCGCTCGATGTGCTTCTCCTGGAGAAAGCGCAGCAGGTTGGCCTGCAGCTCCAGCGGCAGGTCACCGATCTCGTCGAGAAACAGGGTGCCGCCATTGGCCGCCTCGATACGCCCCACCTTGCGCTGGTGCGCACCGGTGAACGCGCCTTTTTCATGACCGAACAGCTCGGACTGGATCAGGTGCTCGGGGATGGCGCCGCAGTTGATGGCGATGAACGGCTTGTCGCGCCGTTGCGATTGCCGATGCAGGGTACGCGCCACCAACTCTTTACCCGTGCCGCTTTCGCCACGGATCAGCACCGGCGATTCGGTTGGCGCCAACTTGCCCAGCAACTTGCGCAACTCGCGGATCGGCCGGCTCTCACCCAGCAGTTCATGCTCGGGCTCATCCACCCGTACCGCGCCCTTGCCGCGCAGCCGCGCCATGCCGAAGGCGCGGCCCAGGGTAACCTGCACTCGCGAGACATCGAACGGCAGGGTGTGGAAGTCGAAAAACCACTCGCAGACGAAATCGCCGACATTCTGCAGGCGCAGCTCTTCGGCGCTGAGCACGGCGATCCATTCGGTATTGCTGCGCTTGATCAGGTCCTTGAGCGCTTCGGGGTGCAGCAGGTGCGAGGCCTGCAGGCGTACCAGGCCGACGTCGCAGGGCTGCTCCATTGCCGCCTCGAGCGTGCTACTTCGCACATCCCAGCCGACACTGCGCAGGCCCGGTAAAAGGCGGTGGCAATCATCGCAGGGGTCGACAATCAGCAAGCGGCGTAGGGATGCGGTATCGAGCATGACCTTTCCTTGGCGCCAGATTTAGGTTTTTTAACTATAAACAGACAGTTGCGACGCCCGAATTAACAGTAGCAATGAACTTGACGCCCCCCACTACCGTTGGTCAGCCCGCCTTGATCCACGCATACGCCTCCGGGAATTTTCCAACTCAATTGCCGTCTTAGGTGCGCTGGGCAGGCAGGAAAACATCATCGATATAAAAAAATTTCAACGGCCATGTGACTTGAACCCTGATCTGGAGCATCAGTACAAATAACCCCGCGCTGTACACTTTTGTGGAATAACACCGCGGCACCTTATTTCGCTGTTTGGGACCATGAGAGAGACCGAACCATGAACGCCCCGCTCCGTGTCAACGAAGCACTGCTGATCGCCGACCACGCCTTCGAACCCTTCCAGTGCGTAGCCTGGGATGCACCCAACGGTACTGGTGAACTGAGCCTGGCAGTGATCGACCGGACCAGCACCCGTATCGGCAGCAAACAAGTGTCCTCGCGCGTCTATTCCGACCCCGCGCAATGGGCCAGCCTGATCGAGGAAGTGCGCGCCGAACTATCCGGCAAAGGTTACGACCTGCAACCCTGGTCAATGCCGAAGTAAAAGAGCACTGTGCCGCCAGTGCGTGGTTGCCACGCACTTGTGCAAGTTTCCCCACTTTCGGGGATAACTTTTTCTATTGCGACATCCTGTCGCAGTTACATCCTTATTTGACCACCGCGAACTGCTCGATATGCCGATAGTCGGCCTGCAGTTGTTCGGCAAGTTGACGTGCCCGGCCCACGCGCACCGCCGCTGTTTCCATATCCACCAGCAACGTCACGCAAGGTAGTGGCTGCAACACAGGGCCCTGTTGCAGGCGACCATCGGTCAACACCAGGCAGCGCTGGGTTTCATGGGGAAGGCGCTTGCTCCGGGCCAGCAACCACTGACGCGCCTCTTCCAGTGCCGCCGACAACGGTGTACCGCCGCCCGCCCCCAGCGCCTGCAACCAGGGCTGCAAGGCCGCCGAGGCTTTCAGGCCGTGACGTTGCCATTGCGGACGGTTGCCACTGGCTGTCAGCAAGGCCAGGCGTGCGCGCTGACGGTAGGCCTCATCGAACAACCCGGCCAACAGGCCCTTGGCCTGGGCCAGCGCCTGATTGCGCCGGGTCGAAGCCGACGCATCGACGATCACCAGCCACAGTTCCGGCGCCTGTGCCTGGCGCCGCTGCCAACACAAGTCGCGGCGCTGGCGTGGCCGCCCTTTGAGCAAGGTTGCCAGCCAGGCGATGCGCCCGCTATCGCTGGTGCGCGGGCGGCCTCGGGAAGTCCCCGTCAAATGACCGACGCGAGGCCTGGCATCCGCCACCCGATCATGGGGCGAACGGATGCTCAGGGCTTTTTTGCCCAGTTCGGCACCTCGCGCCGAGCTCCCGTGACCACCGGCTGGGCAGGCAATGCCCCCCAGTCACCCTGGCCGCCCGGTGCCTCCTGCGCACTCGCCTGCCCGCCCGCCGAAGTGGCCTGGGGTGGCGGTGCCTCGGTGCGGCGCCGATGGCGCAAGGCAAACTCGGCAACCGCCTGTACATCCACCTCCTCGATCACCGAATTACCCCGCCAGGCGGCGTGGGCCCGCGCCGCGCGCAGCCAGACCAGGTCGGCACGCAAACCGTCCACGCCGGCGGCGAAGCAGCGCTCGGTGATCCACGCCAGGGCCTGGTCGTCCAGGGCGATAGATACCAGGCGCTCACGGGCCGACCGGCAGCGTTCGCGCAACGCCGCCTGCTGCTCGGCCCATTGTTCGCAGAACGCCATTGGATCGCTGTCGAAAGCCAGCCGGCGACGAATGATCTGCTGACGCGCCTCCGGCGCCGGCAAACCTTCCAGGGCCACGTTGAGGCCAAAGCGGTCGAGCAGTTGCGGGCGCAGTTCGCCCTCCTCCGGGTTCATGGTGCCGATCAGCACGAAACGGGCCGCGTGCCGGTGGGAAATGCCGTCGCGCTCGATGCGGTTGGTGCCGCTGGCGGCCACGTCCAGCAGCAGGTCTACCAAGGGGTCGGGCAACAGATTGACCTCATCGACGTACAGCACGCCTCCGTCGGCATGGGCCAGCACGCCCGGTGAGAACCGCACTTGGCCCTGGCCGAGCGCGACATCCAGGTCGAGGGTGCCGACCAGGCGCTCCTCGGTGGCCCCCAGCGGCAGGGTCACGAACGGGCCGTCGCCAAGCAGATCGGCCAAGCCCCGGGCCAGGGTGCTCTTGGCCATGCCACGTGGGCCTTCGATCAGCACGCCGCCGATCTTCGGGTCGATGGCTGTCAGGCACAGGGCCAGCTTGAGGTCGTCGGCGCCAACCACGGCGGCCAGGGGGAATTGCACGGGTTCGCTCATGTTCAGCTGTCTTCCTCGCCGGCGAGCAACTGCTGCTCGAGGCTTTCACGATAGTCGCCCGGCTCCTGCCACAACCCGCGCTGCTGGGCTTCCAGCAGGCGCTCGGTGAGGTCACGCAGGGCTTCGGGGTTGTGCTCGCGCATGAAATCACGGGTGGCCGGGTCGAGCACATAGGCATCGGCCAGCCCTTGGTAATGATGATCGTCGATCAGGTGGGTGGTGGCGTCGAAGGCGAACAGGTTGTCGACCGTGGCCGCCAGCTCGAACGCACCTTTATAGCCATGGCGCTTGGCGCCGTCGATCCACTTGGGGTTGAGCGCCCGGGCACGGATCACCCGGTTGAGTTCTTCCTTGAGGGTGCGCACCCGCGGCCGGTCGGCCTGGCTATGGTCGCCGTGGTAGCTGGCCCGCGAGGTGCCGGCCAGGGTTTCGGCGGCCGCCAGCATGCCGCCCTGGAACTGGTAGTAGTCGTTGGAGTCGAGCAGGTCGTGCTCGTGGTTGTCCTGGTTCTGCAGCACCGCCTGTACCTGCGCCAGGCGCTGGGCGAACGCGGCGCGGGCCGGGGTGCCTTCGTCGGCGGCGCCATAGGCGTAGCCACCATGGTTGAGGTAGACCTCGGCCAGGTCGTCGCGGCTGTGCCAAAGGCGCCCGTCGATGGCGTTCTGCACACCGGCTCCGTAGGCGCCAGGCTTGGCGCCGAACACCCGCCAACCGGCCTGTCGCGCCGCCTGTTCGGGCTCGATGCCAGCGCCGAGCAGCGCTTCACGCTCGGCGCGCACCCGTGCGGCCAGTGGGTTCAGCTCGCCTGGCTCGTCCAGCGCCGCCACCGCCTGCACGGCGGCATCGAACAGGCGGATCAGGTTGCCGAAGGCGTCGCGGAAGAAGCCCGACACCCGCAGCGTCACGTCCACCCGTGGCCGGTCGAGCAGGCTCAGCGGCAGGATCTCGAAGTCATCGACCCGTTGGCTGCCGGTGGCCCACACCGGGCGCACGCCCATCAACGCCATGGCCTGGGCGATATCGTCGCCGCCGGTGCGCATGGTCGCCGTGCCCCACACCGACAGGCCCAGCTGGCGCAGGTGATCGCCATGGTCCTGCAAATGGCGTTCGAGGATCAGGTTGGCCGAGGCGAAGCCCAGGCGCCAGGCCGTGGCCGTGGGCAGGTTGCGTACATCGACGGTATAGAAGTTGCGCCCGGTGGGCAGCACGTCCAGCCGCCCGCGGCTGGGCGCGCCGCTGGGTCCGGCAGGGACGAAGCGCCCGGCCAGGGCCGCCAGCAGGCCATCGATCTCGGCAGCGCCGCAGGCATCCAGGTCGGGGGCGACCTGCTCGGCCAGCGTGCGCAGTACCGCGCGCACCGCGTCCCACCCTGCTTCGTCCGGCAGCGCGACAGCACCCTGCAGGGCCTGCTCGATCAGTGACAAAGCCAACAACTCCAGGCGCTCGCGGGTATCGCCGCAGGTTCGCCAGAGGCTGGCGTCGAGTTGTGCCAGCAGGTCCGGGCGTGCCCCGTTCCAGGTCTGCCCCAGATCACAATCCAGCGGATCGAAGCCCAGCCCCAATGCCCTGGCCAGTTCACGGATCAGGCTGGCGTTACCGCCCTTGCCATCGCCCCGTGCCACCCGCAGCAACGCCAGCAGCGTATCGCTGCGCAAACGCCCCTGCGGCGATCGGCCGAACACGTGCAGGCCGTCGCGGATCTGCGATTCCTTCAGGTCGCACAGGTAGGTGTCCAGCCGCGGCAGCCACACCGCCGCGTCCTCCATCTGCCCTTCGAGCTGCAGCTCGCGGTCGATATGATGGGTCTTGACCAGTTCAAGGATGTCCCGTTGCAGCTCGCGGGCGCGGCGCGGATCGAGCAACTGCGCCTCGTAGTATTCGTCGGCCAATTGCTCCAGGTGGCGCAGCGGGCCGTAGGTCTCGGCACGGGTCAGCGGCGGCATCAGGTGGTCGATGATCACCGCCTGGGTGCGGCGCTTGGCCTGGGCGCCCTCGCCCGGGTCGTTGACGATGAACGGGTAGATGTTGGGCAACGGGCCGAGCAAGGCATCCGGCCAGCACTCGGCGGACAGGCCCACGCCCTTGCCCGGCAGCCATTCCAGGTTGCCGTGCTTGCCCACATGGATCACCGCGTCGGCGGCATAGCCGTTGCGCAGCCAGAAGTGGAACGCCAGGTAGCCATGCGGTGGCACCAGGTCCGGGTCGTGGTACACCGCGCTGTGGTCCACCTGATAGCCCCGCGCCGGCTGTATGCCGACGAAGGTCAGGCCGTAGCGCAGGCCGGCGACCATCATGCGCCCACTGCGGAACATCGGATCCTGCTCGGGCGGCCCCCAGCGCTCCAGCACGGCGCGTTGGTTGGCCTCGGGCAAGGCGGCAAAGGCGCGCTGGTAGTCGGCCAGGGCCAGGCTCTGGGCGCAGGGGCGCTGGTCGAGGTGGTCAAGGTCGTTGGTAACCCCGCCGAGCAGTTGGTGAATCAGCTCGGTGCCGCTGTCGGGCAGCCCGGCCACCGGGTAATCCTGCGCTTGCAGGGCCCTGAGGATATTGAGCGCCGCGCCCGGCGTGTCCAGGCCGACGCCATTGCCGATGCGCCCGTCGCGGGTCGGGTAGTTGGCCAGCACCAGGGCCACGCGCTTTTCCTGGTTGTCCAGACGCGCCAGGGTCACCCAGCGCCGTGCCAGTTCGGCGACGAAGTCCATGCGCTCGGGATGGGCCCGGTAGCAGACCACATCGGCCTGGCTGCGCTCGCTGCGCCAGGCCAGGTCCTTGAAACTCACCGGCCGGGTGATGATGCGCCCGTCCAGTTCCGGCAAGGCGATGTGCATCGCCAGGTCGCGAGCGCCCAGGCCCTGTTCGCTCTGCTCCCAGCCAGGCTGGTTGTCCTGGGCGCAGATGGCCTGCAGCACCGGTACGTCACGGCGCAGCGGGCGCAGGTTGGGTTGCTCGGGGCTGGACAGGGCGAAACCTGTGGTGTTGATCACCACTTCGGCCTGCACCTCATCGAGCCAGGCCTCGACCTGGTCCAGGCAGGCGCGCTCCTTCAGGCTGGCCACGGCGATGGGCAATGGGTTCAGACCGCAGGCCTGCAGGCGCTGGCAGAACACATCGATGAACGCGGTGTTGGCCGCCTGCAGGTGCGAACGGTAGAACAGCAACGGCGCCACCGGATGCTCCGGGTTCCACTCGGCGTACCAGTCCTCGGGACAAGCCGTGCCCTTGGCTGGATGATAGACCGCCGTGCGCGGCAAGGGCTGTGGCTCGTCCCACGGGTAATCGCGCCCCAGCCACTGGCTGGCCAGGCAGTTGAACAGGTTCACCGCGTTGGCCTTGCCGCCCTGGCGCAGGAAGTGCCAGAGGCGTTCGGCCTGTTCGCCGCGAACCGTGCCCAGGTCGGTGAGCTCAGGGTCGGGGCGGTCGTCGCCGGGCACCAGGATCAGCTGTACCCCTCGCCCCGCCAGTTCGACCAGTTGCTCGACACCATAGCGCCAGTAACCGACACCGCCATGCAGTGATATCAGGATCACCTTGGCATGGCGCAGCACCTGGTCGATATACAAGTCGACCGAGGCGTGGTTCTGCACCTGCATCGGGTTGGCCAGGCGCACGCTGGGGAAATCCGCCGGCAACTGCTCGGCGGTTTCGGCGAGCAGCGCCAGGTGTGAATCGCCGCTGCAGAGGATCACCAGGTCGGCGGGGGTCTGGCCGAGATCGGCGATGCTGTCGTCCGGCACGAAGCCGCCGGGCTGGGTCCGCAGCAGGTGCATGGATCAGGCGCCCAGGGCCTGGCGCAGGCGCGCTTCCAGCTGCGCTGCGTCGAGATCCTGGCCGATCAGCACCAGGCGGGTGATCCGGGGCTCGTCGCTGCGCCAGGCACGGTCGAAATGCTTGTCGAAGCGGGTGCCCACACCCTGGATCAGCAGGCGCATCGGCTTGCCGGGGATGGCGGCGAAGCCCTTGGCGCGCAGGATGCCGAACTCGGTGACCAGCTGGGTCAGGGCATCGAGCAGCAGGCTCTCGTCGGCCTCGGGCAGGTCGATGGAGATCGAGTCGAAGGCGTCGTGGTCATGGTCGTCATGGTCATCGCCGTCGTGATGCGAGTCGTGATGGGTACGGCGACCGTCGATATGCGCCTCGGACTCGGCGCCCACGCCCAGCAACACTTCCAGCGGCAGGCGGCCGCTGCTGGCCTCGATCACCTTGACCGCCGGCGGCAGTTCCTCGGCCACCTCGGCACGGACCTTGGCCAGGCCCTCGGCGTCGATCAGGTCGGCTTTGTTCAGCACCACCAGATCGGCGCTGGCCAGCTGGTCGGCGAACAATTCATGGAGCGGCGACTCATGGTCGAGGTTCGGGTCGAGCTTGCGCTGGGCGTCGACCTGGTCCGGGTAGGCAGCGAAGGTGCCGGCGGCCACGGCCGGGCTGTCGACCACGGTGATCACCGCGTCGACGGTGCAGGCGTTGCGGATTTCCGGCCACTGGAAGGCCTGTACCAGCGGTTTGGGCAAGGCCAGGCCGCTGGTTTCGATAAGGATGTGGTCGAGGTCGCCGCGCCGGGCCACCAACTCGCGCATCACCGGGAAGAATTCTTCCTGCACGGTGCAGCACAGGCAACCGTTGGCCAGTTCGTAGACGCGGCCATTGGCCTCTTCCTCTGTGCAACCGATGCTGCACTGCTTGAGGATCTCGCCGTCGATGCCCAGCTCGCCGAATTCGTTGACGATCACCGCGATGCGGCGGCCCTGGGCGTTGTCGAGCATATGGCGCAGCAAGGTGGTCTTGCCTGAGCCGAGGAAGCCGGTGACGATGGTGACGGGAAGCTTGGCCAGTGTTTTCATGTCGCGATGCCCTTGGCAGCAATGGCGCGGGCATGCAGGACGACAGCCACGGCCATGCCGGCCTGGCGCGTTCGCCACCGGATCACCCCGCCCGGTTGAAAGTCGAAAACGTCACGAGGCAGGTCTCCTGGCTTGCACCGCTGCGGCTCGCTGGCCGGTGGGCCGGCGCCTTCCCGCGCGCCTGCGCAGTGGCTGTGCCGAACCCTTCAGTGCTTACAGTTGCGGGGGCAGCCGCGGCTTGTACCGCGTTCCCGTCTTAGCTCGGGCCAACGCCCGAGAACCTCGCAGCGGCAAGGCTACGCAGTGCCTGCCTGGCGGTCAACCGCCGCGGCGATTGACGCGGGCCCGGCCCCGTGATTTGCTAGCGCATTGCGTTCAGGTGCCCCCACGGGGGTGAAACGGGAAACCGGTGCGTCGCGTCTCCATTCCAGGAGCCGACAAGGCCGGTGCTGCCCCCGCAACGGTAAGCGAGAGAAGCGTCCGGACCACTGTGCCAGCCTCAAGGCATGGGAAGGTGACGCCATGGAAGGAGCCTTGCTCCACCTCGCGAGCCCGG
The DNA here is from genome assembly GCF_016861355.2 of Pseudomonas sp. RtIB026. NCBI lineage: Bacteria > Pseudomonadati > Pseudomonadota > Gammaproteobacteria > Pseudomonadales > Pseudomonadaceae > Pseudomonas > Pseudomonas sp. RtIB026. Next base: position 3,703,054 of record NZ_AP023348.2, read on the forward strand.
AGACCGGCCTGACGTGCTCACAGTACACCCCGCGGTGGGCGGGCGTCGTCGTATCACTCGGGCCAGCCGTGCCCGGGGTCGTCGCGCATGCCCGTTGCCACAACAAAAGCAGCAGAGGAACGCGTCATGCCCATCACCAGCGCCAAACACAGTATCGCCACCCCCGTCAGCCTCAGCCAGCGACTGATCGTCGCGGTCGGCGCCAGCCTGCTGGGGCTGTGCCTGGTGTACTTCGCCGGTTTCTCGCACATCGAGGCGGTGCACAATGCCGCCCACGACACCCGCCACAGCGCCGCCTTCCCTTGCCACTGAGTAAATCCGCATGATTACGCGCATCGCCCGTACCGCGGGTTTCAGCGGCCTGCTCGCGGCCCTGTTGCTGACCCTGCTGCAAAGCTTCTGGGTCGCCCCACTGATTCTCCAGGCGGAAACCTACGAATCCACTGCCCCGGTCGCCGAACAGCATGAGCACGGCGACGCCGCAGCGCCCCATGAGCATGAACACAGTGCCGAGGCCTGGGCGCCGGAGGACGGCTGGCAGCGCGTGCTGTCCACTACTGGCGGCAACCTGGTGGTCGCCGTCGGTTTTGCCCTGATCCTGGTCGCCCTCTACAGCCTGCGCGAACCGAACCGCGTGGCCACCGGCGCACTGTGGGGCCTGGCCGGCTTCGCCGTGTTCTGCCTGGCACCGACCCTGGGCCTGCCACCGGAACTGCCCGGCACCGCCGCCGCCGACCTTGGCCAGCGCCAGACCTGGTGGATCGGCACCGCCGCAGCCACCGCCGCCGGCCTGGCGCTGCTGGTGTTCGCCCGGCACTGGTTGTTCAAGGTGCTTGGTGTGGCCCTGCTGGTGATCCCGCACCTGATCGGCGCGCCGCAACCCGCAGTGCATGAAAGCCTGGCGCCGGAAGCCCTCGAGACCCAGTTCAAGATCGCTTCCTGGCTGACCAACGCCGCGTTCTGGCTGGCCTTGGGCCTGCTCAGCGCGTGGCTTTACCGTCGTTCCAGCCAGGCCTGATGCGCGATCTGCCCGTGCAGCCGGCGGTGTTCGCCGGCTTTGGTTGCCGCCGTGGTTGCCCGGTCGAGACACTGGCGGTGCTGCTGCGCCAGACGCTCACCCGCCACGCCCTGCCCCTCTCGGCCCTGCGCGCCATTGCCAGCATCGAGCCCAAGGCTCGCGAACCCGGCCTGCTGGCATTGGCCGAGCGCCTCGGGCTGCCTTACATCTGCTTCGACGCCACGCACCTGACGGTCTTCGAGCCGCTGCTCAGCCATCGTTCGGCCACGGTGTACGCCCAGACCGGCTGCTGGGGCGTCGCCGAAAGCACCGCCCTGGCCCTGGCTGGTGAAAACGGCCGCCTGCACGTGCCCAGGCAGGTACTCGGCGGCGCTACCCTCGCCTTGGCGATCGGCGGATAATCCGCGCCATATTTCTGCAAGGAACCCCCATGACGGTTTATTTCATCGGTGCCGGACCCGGCGATCCGGAGCTGATCACGGTCAAGGGCCAGCGCCTGATCCGCCAGTGCCCGGTGATCATCTACGCAGGCTCCCTGGTCCCCGCCGCTGTACTGGAAGGTCACCAGGCGCACACCGTGATCAACAGTGCCGAACTCCACCTGGAACAGATCGTCGAGGTGATGCGCCAGGCCCACGCCAATGGCGAGGATGTGGCCCGCGTGCACAGCGGCGACCCCAGCCTGTACGGCGCCATCGGCGAACAGATCCGCCACTTGCGCGAACTGGGCATCGGCTACCAGATCGTCCCCGGCGTCACCGCCACCGCCGCCAGTGCCGCGCTGCTCGGTTGCGAGCTGACCTTGCCCGATGTGGCACAGACCGTGATTCTCACCCGCTTTGGCGACAGTTCGCCGATGCCGGCCGGTGAACAATTGGCCGACCTGGCCCGCCACGGCAGTACCCTGGCCATCCACTTGGGCGTGCGCCACCTGGCCCGCATCGTCGAGGAGCTGCTGCCACACTATGGTGTCGACTGCCCGATCGCGGTGGTCCATCGTGCCACCTGGCCGGACCAGGACTGGGTCAAGGGCACCCTGGCGGACATCGGCGAACGCGTGGCCGCCAAAGGCTTCCGACGCACCGCGCTGATCCTGGTCGGCCATGTGCTGGGCGACGCGCCGTTCGCCGACTCGGCCCTGTACCGCGCCGGTCATGCCCACCTCTATCGCCCAGGCTCGTGAAACGATTGCCGACCGGGGGCGCGGCGTAGCACACTGGATTTTCCAACTGGACGGAAACCAAGCCCATGCTCGAACTGCGCCCCAACTGCGAATGCTGCGACACCGACCTGCCCGCCAATAGCCCGGATGCACTGATCTGCTCGTTCGAATGCACCTTCTGCCGTGCCTGCAACGACCAGCACTTCCACAACCGCTGCCCGAACTGCGGCGGCCAGCTGGTGATCCGCCCCACCCGTGTCGGCAAGGTACTGGACAACAATCCCGCCTCGACACAACGTGTGCACAAGCCGCACGCACCCTGCGCCTGAACCTTCCTTGTAGGACTTTTCTACAGGTTGGTGCAGGTATTTCAACACACCTATACTCGCCTATTACCAAGGCTCCTGAATATCCGTAAGGTGCGCGCTGCCCAGCAAGTCCGCTGCCCAGCGCCTGTAATCGTAGGCTGGAAGCGCGCTGCACTTTGACAGGAGTTACCTGAATGACATCCGTGCTGTTGGTCGATGACCATCACATTGTTCGACTTGCCGTACGCATGCTGCTCGAACGTGAACGCTTCACCGTCGTGGGGGAAACCGGTAAAGGCAAGGAAGCCGCCCGTTTGGCCGAGCAGACCAAGGCGGATGTGGTCATCCTCGATATCGGCCTGCCGGACCTCGACGGCATGGAGGTGATCAAGCGCCTCAAGCTGATCGACCCGCCGCCGCGGATCATGGCCCTGACCGGCCAACCCGCCGACCTTTACGTGCGCCGCTGCATGGATGCCGGCATCTCGGCCTTCGTCAACAAGGACGAAGACCTCGACGCCCTGGTCTTCGCCCTCAAGGCCCTGGTCAAGGGTTACTCGACCTTCCCGCAGATGGCGGTCAACAGCAACACCCTGGAAAGCGAGACCGAGCGCCTGAGGCTACTGTCCAACCGGGAAGTGGAAGTGCTGCGCCGGCTCAGCGCCGGCCAGAGCAACAAACTGATCGGCGAGCAGATGAACCTCAGCGCCAAGACCATCAGCACCTACCGCGGCCGGATCATGGAGAAACTCAAGGTCGAGTCGCTGGTGGAAATGGTCGACCTGGCCAAACGCAACAACGTGGCCTGAGCCATGCACCAGGGGACATCGCTTTGCCTGCTGCTGGTCGCGCTGCTGTCGCTGCCCACCCAGGCGCAAGTGCACAGCGAGCCCCGCCACCTGCTGGCCCGCGCCCTGAGCGTGGCGCCGCCGCTGGCGGTGGCTGCTTCCGACCGCCAGTGGCTCAATGAACGCGGGCGCCTGGTACTGGGCAGCTCGCACCCGGACTACCCGCCCTTCGACATCAACATCAGCCAGGCCGACTACGAGGGCCTGAGCGCCGACTACGCCGGTCTGATCGCCGAACAACTGGGTGTGCCGATCGAGGTGCGCCGTTATACCAGCCGCGCCCAGGCCCTCGACGCGCTGCGTGCGGGCGAAATCGACCTGCTGGGCAGCTCCAATGCCTTCGAAGCCAGTGATGCCGACCTGGTACTGAGCACGCCCTATGCCGACGACCTGCCGGTGATCGTGTCGCGACAGAACCAGAGCCTGCCCGAGGGTGACAACCTGGAAGGCCTGCGCCTGGCCATGGTCGACCATTACCTGCCCATCCACACGGTGCAGCAGCTCTACCCACGCGCGCAGTTGAACCTCTACCGCTCCACCCTCGCCGGTGTCGCCGCGGTGGCACTGGGGCAGGCCGATGTCTACCTGGGCGATGCGATCAGCGCCGACTACGCGATTGCCAAGGGTTTCCAGGAACGGGTCAAGGTCGATCACTTCGTCAAGGCGCCAACCAGCACTTTCGCCTTTGCCCTGGCGCGCGACAACCAACGCCTGCTGCAACTGGTCGACCTCGCCCTGGGACGCATCGCCGACAGTGAGCGACTGAACATCCTGCGACGCTGGACCGGAGGCAGCACCAGTGTCCTGCTCGACCGTCGCCTGGACGCCCTGACGGCCGAGGAGCGCGACTGGATCGCCCGACACAGGCAGATCAAGGTGATGATCAACACCTCTCTCGCGCCGCTGAGCTTCACCGATGCCCAACAGCAACCACGGGGCATCGCCCTGGACTTGCTGGAGCGTATTGGCCTGCGCACCGGCCTGCGCTTCCAGGTCGTCGAGTCGGAATCGTTCGAGGACATGGTCGAGCAGGTTGCCCAGGGCAAGGCCGACATGATCGCTGCCATCGGTTACGGTGTGCTTCGCGCCCAGCGCATGCGCTACAGCCGCCCCTACATGATCAGCCCACGGGTCCTGGTCACCCGCCAGGACGCGCCAGCACTGGACGCCGTGCAACCTCTGCAAGGCCAACGGGTGGCGTTGCTGCGCGGCTCGCCTTCGCTCGAAGGGCTCGAACGCCAGTACCCAGGCCTGCGCACCGTCGAACGGGAAAACCCCCTGCAACTGATGGAGGCCGTGGCCAACGGTGACGCCGATGTCGCCCTCAGCTCGCAGATCAATGCCACCTACTTCATCAACCAGGTGTTCAACGGCCGGCTCAGGATTGCCGGGTTGCTGGGCGACGAACCGGCGCTGGCGACCTTCGCGGTAAGCCCGACGGAACACCAGTTGCAGGCGATCCTCGACAAAGCGTTGCTGAGCATTCCACCCGACGAGTTGGAGCAACTGGTCAATCGCTGGCGCACCAACACCGTGGTCAGCGACAGTCCCTGGCGCAACTACCGCACCCTGGCCCTGCAGGTCCTGGTACTGGCCGCCCTGCTGCTGACTGGCGTGGTGTTCTGGAACACCTACTTGCGCAAGTTGATCCACCAGCGCAGCGAGGCCCAGCGCGCGCTGCAGGAGCAGCTGGCGCTCAGCCGCGGCCTGCTCGAACAATTGCGCCAGGCCAAGGACGATGCCGAACAGGCCAGCCGGGCGAAGAGCACCTTCCTGGCGGTCATGAGCCATGAGATCCGTACGCCCATGAACGCCGTCATCGGCCTGCTGGAAATGGCCCTGGAGGACAGCCGGCACGGTCATAGCGATCGCCAGGCCCTGGAGGCGGCCCACGACTCGGCGATCGGCCTGCTCGAGCTGATCGGCGATGTGCTGGACATCTCACGCATCGAGTCCGGCCACATGATCCTGCAACCGGTGGCCATCGACCTGGTCGAGCTGATTCGCTCCACCCTGCGGATCTTCGAGGGCAGCGCCCGCCTCAAGGGGCTGGCACTGCGTGCGGTGCTGCCTGCCGCCCCGGCCTGGGTGCTCGCCGACCCGCTGCGCCTCAAGCAGGTGCTGTCGAACCTGCTGAGCAATGCCATCAAGTTCACCGACCACGGTCAGGTCGACGTGTCGTTGCTGATGACCTCGCTCGATGGCGGCCTGCAGCAGGCCAGCTTGCAGATCAAGGACAGCGGCGTAGGCATCGGTGCCAGCGACCAGGCGCGGCTGTTCACCACCTTCTCCCAGGTCGATGGTCGACAGGCGCGCCAGGGTGCCGGCCTGGGGCTGGTGATCAGCCGCGAGCTGTGCGAACTCATGGGGGGCGAACTGACCCTGCACAGTATCGAGGGCCTGGGCACCCAGGTCGATGTCCGCCTCACCCTGCCCGGCGCCGAGCCCAGCGCCGACGCGATGCCCGACAACGCGCTGGTCGCAGCCCTCAGCGGGCCGCTAAAGGTCCTGGTGGTGGACGACTACCCGGCCAACCTGCTGCTGCTGGACAAACAGCTGCGCTTGCTGGGCCACCAGGTGAGCCTCGCCGACCAGGGCAAGGCGGCGCTGGCACTCTGGCAGGCGGATCATTTCGACGTGGTGATCACCGACTGCAGCATGCCGGTCATGGATGGCCATGAGCTGGCCCGCGCCATTCGGGCGCAGGAGCGCGAGACTGGCTCATCGGCCTGTCGCATCATCGGCGTCACCGCCAACGCCCAGGCCGAAGAGCGTCAACGCTGCCTGGACAACGGCATGGATGAATGCCTGTTCAAGCCGATCGGCCTGCAGGCGCTCAAGGCCTGCCTGCCACTGGCTGCCGCGCCCCAGCCTGACCCGGCTCGGGAAGCGCCGCGCTCCAGCGGCTTCGACCTGGCCGAGCTGCGTCACCTCACCCAGGACGACAACCAGCTGATCAGGCGCCTGCTGGAGCAACTGGCACGAAGCAGCGCCGAAGACCTGCAAGCACTGCAGGCGCTCGGCGCCAATCCGTTACCCGAGGCCCTGGTGCCCGTGGTCCACCGGGTCAAGGGGGGCGCCAAGATGCTCAAGGTCAGGGGCGTGAAACAGGACTGCGAGGCCCTGGAGCAGGCCATCGCCCAAGGCGAACCGGTGGACCGGCTGCTCGCCCGGCTCCAGGCCAGCCTGCGCAGCCTGGAGCTGGAACTGCGCCAGAGCCTCAGTGCAATTGAAGGGTCGAACTGATCTGGCTGATGGCGTCCACCACGTGCCGCGACCCCTGCTGGATCTCCATGATCACCGTGCCGGCCTCGTTGGCCAGCTCCACGCCAAGCCCCGTACGGGTCAGGCTTGACTGCATGCTGGCCACCGCGGTCAGTGACAGGTCATGATTCTGTCGCACCACCTCGACGATCTCCAGGGTCGCCTTGCTGGTACGCGCCGCCAGGTTACGCACCTCGTCGGCGACCACGGCGAAGCCCCGGCCATGCTCGCCGGCCCGGGCCGCCTCGATGGCGGCGTTGAGTGCCAGCAGGTTGGTCTGGTCGGCGATGCCGCGAATGGTCAGGACGATCTGGCCGATCACCTCGGACTGCTTGCTTACCGCGTCGATGGTGCGGGCGGCATCGTTCAGCTCGGATGAAATCTGCTCGATCACCTCCACCGCCTGCTGCACCACCTGGGTGCCCTTGCGCGCGCAGGCGTCGGTCTGCATCGAGCTGGCGTGGGCGGCGTCGGCGGCGGTCTGCTGGGTGCTGATCTGACGGGTGATGTCGCTGGCGAACTTCACCACCTTGTACAACCGGCCCTTGTTGTCGAAGATCGGGTTGTAGGACGCCTCCAGGTACACGGTCTGGCCTTGCTTGTTGACGCGTTCGAAGCGGTGCGAATGGTACTCGCCGCGATTGAGCGAGGCCCAGAAGTCGCGGTACTCGGCCGACTCGCGCTCATGGGGCAGGCAGAACAGCCCATGGTGGCGCCCGACCACCTCCTCCAGGCGATAGCCCATGGTGTCGAGGAAGTTCTGGTTGGCCTTGATCACCCGCCCGGCCGGTGTGAACTCGATCACCGCCATGGAGCGGCCAATGGCCTTGAGCAGGCTTTCGCTCTCATGCTCCTCGATCACGTGGCGGGTGATGTCGGAGGCCACCTTGATCACGCTGGTGACCTGCTGGCGCTCGTCGATCACCGGCATGTAGCTGGCCTCCAGCCACACCTCGCGACCGGCCTTGTCCAGGCGTTCGAAGGTGCCGCTGATGGCCTTGCCCTCGCCCAGCTCGCGCCAGAGCTGCTGGTACTCGGCGCTCTTGGCGTAGGTCGGGTCGCAGAAGATCCGGTGGTGCTTGCCACGAATCTCATCGGCGTTGTAGCCCATGGTCTTGCAGAAGTGCTCGTTCGCCTCGAGGATCGTGCCATCCGGCGCGAACTCGATCATCGCCATGGAACGGCTGATCGCGGCCAGCTTCGCCTCCATGCCCGCCAGGGCCTGCCGGGCGCGCTGGATTTCGACCAGATCGGACTTGCGATGGTATTCGAACATGGGCCGGGGCTCCTGTATCCACGGAATGCCCTGAGCATAGATCGGCCCAAGCGCCATGCAAGCGATCTGATATCACTTTTGGATTAGGCATTTGTACCGTTTGTCTGCCCGTGGCCTCAACTCCCGCCAGTCCAGGCTCGGGCTGTCGTCAGAACTGCACGCCGCGGGTCAGGCCGCCATCGACCAGCAGGTTGGTGCCAGTGATGAAGCTTGCCGCCGGGCTGGCCAGGAACACCGCAGCCCGGGCTACCTCGTCCGGCCGCGCCATGCGTCCGAGCGGGTTGGCCGCCAGGCTGCGGGCAAACACCTCGGGCTGCTCGCGTTCGATCCGTCCCCAGACGCCATCGACGAAATACACGTTGCCGGGCGATACGCAATTTACCCGGATACCCTCGCCGGCATGGCGCGCCGATAGTGTCTTGCCATAGTGATTCAGCGCGGCCTTGAGCACCCCGTACGGCTCGTCGAAACTGCTCAGTTCACGCCCGGACACGCTGGAGATCAAGACCACCGCCGCTTGCGCGGAAGCCTTTAGCCAAGGCAGCGCCGCCGTAACCTGGCCCACCGTGCCCAACAGGTCGGTTTCGAAGGCCTGGCGCCATATCGAGGCTTCGCTGCCGTGGGCCAGGGCGCTGACGTTGGGCACGACGATATCGATGCCGCCCATGCGCTCGGCGGCAGCGGCGATCCACCCGTCGACCTGCGCGGCATCGGTGATGTCCACCGCCCTGCCGCAGGCCTGGTCGCCAAGCTCGGCCTCGGCCTGGCGCACCCCGGCCTCGTCCCGCGCGCAGAACGCCACCTGGGCGCCTTCGGCGAGAAAGCACTCGACAATGGCCCGGCCGATACCCCGTGTGCCACCGCTGACCACGACCCGGGCACCTTGCAGTTGCAGATCCATGTACTGATTCCTCTGGCTGGTTGAAGTGCCGGCGAGTGTAGGCACGGCCCCCCGTCAACAGTGGAAGCGGGCGCAGAAAAGCCTCAAGGTTCGGCATTGCCGAACTCGAGCGCCTGCGCCGCCTTGCGATTGCAGGCACAATGGGCAGTCATCGAATACCGGGATCGCTTTATGTCCGCCAACAGTCGCCAGATCCAGTCCCTGGAACGGGCCATGCACCTGCTCGAACTTATCCGCGCCGAAGGCGGTCGGGCGCGCCTGAACGACCTCGCCGAACGCAGTGGCCTGGGCAAGAGCACGGTGCATGGGCTGCTGGATACCCTGATGTCGCTGGGCTACGTCACTCGCGAGCAGCGTCACTACGCCCTCGGTCTGCGCCTGCGCCAGCTGGCCCAGCCACTGAGCGAGACCGAGCAGCGCCTGCGCCAGGCCTTCACCCCGGCGCTGCGCGCCTTTGCCGACCTGTGTGGGGAGCACTGCTTCCTGGCAGTGCCCGGCGGCACGCGTGCCTACCTCACGCTGGCGGCACTGGATGGCCGGGGTCAGGCTTTGCAACTGCCCGCGGACACCCGTCGCGACGGCCTGGCCACCTCGGCGATCGGCAAGGTGCTGCTGGCCCATGACCCTCAGCTGGCCAGGCAACTGCTGCGCACCCAACCAGTCCCGCAAACGCTCGAGCAGGAGCTGCACCAGGTCGCCAGCCAGGGGTTTGCCCTCGACCTGGCCGCCTCGCGTGGGGACCTGCACTGCTTCGCCCTGCCCCTGCGCCTGCGCGGCCAGGTGGTCGCTGCACTCGGTGCCGGCGGGCCGGCGCAACGCCTGCCGGCGCCGGTGATGCGACGCATGGCGAGCCGGGCGATGCGCTCGCTGTTCGACCTGGTGAAGTGTTGACTCGCGACAAGGCGCAGCAACCTCCACTCAAAGTCTGCGCGCCAATCCACCCGGCGCAGACGGTCCTTCTATAATCTCCAGGTACCCGCAGCGCGATGCTGCCCCTCCAGAGGGATACACATGAAGATCGTGGTCACCAGCATCCTCGTCGACGATCAGGCCAGGGCCCATACCTTCTACCACCATATACTGGGTTTTGAACCCAAGCACGACATCCCCATGGGCGAGCACCGCTGGCTCACCCTCACCTCCCCCAACGACCCCAACGGCGTCGAGCTGCTGCTCGAACCCGACGCCCACCCTGCGGCGAAGACCTACAAGGCCGCGCTCAAGCAGGCCGGCATTCCCGCCACCTCGTTCGGCGTGCGCGATATCCAGGCCGAGTATGAGCGGCTGTGCAAGGCCGGCGTGAAGTTCACCCAGCCGCCCACGGCCATGGACGCTGTCACCGTGGCCGTGTTCGACGACACCTGCGGCAACCTGATCCAGATCGCCCAGCGGCATTGATCAGCCCTGCTGCACCGGAAAACGCAGCGTGGCGCAAAGGCCCCGTGGCGAGCCATTGCGCAACTGCACGCTAGCGTCCAGGCGCTGGACGATGGTGCGCACGATCGACAGTCCCAGGCCGGCGCCATTGGGCGCATCCTTGCTGTAGAAGCGTTCGAACACGCGCTCAAGATCCGCCGCCTCGATACCCGGCCCTTCGTCCTCGATCGCCAGGACCAACGCATGGTCCTCGCAGCGCAGCGTGACACGTACCCGTCCACCCGGCGGCGAATGGTCCACCGCATTGGTCACCAGGTTCTGCAAGGCAATGCCCAATGCGCCGGCATCGCTGTACAAGCGGTAATCAGCACCCTCGGCAATGTCCAGGGATGGCTCCTGGCCGCGCTCGAGCATCCAGGGTGTCAGCTGCGCCAAGGTCTCGACGACCAGCGCGGCCAGGTCGAGCTCGGCCCAGTCGCGCTGCGCCAGACGCGGCTCGAGCCGCGCCAGGGTCAGCAGCTGGTTGACCACCCGGGTCAGGCGATCGACGCCGCCGATCAGGAATCCCAGGGCCTTGTCGCGCTCGGCCGCGCTGGTGGCGGCCTGGGCGTTCTGCGCATGCAGGCGCAGGATCGCCAGTGGCGTGCGCATTTCGTGGGCGGCGTCGGCAATGAACCGGTGCTCGCGGCGCAGCAGTTCGTCGATCTGCGCCAATAACCGGTTGATCGCCGCCTGCATGGGCTCCAGCTCCTTGGGCAGCGGCACCAACTGCAGGGGCTCAAGGGACTCGGCATGTCGCCCGCGGATCACCCGGGCCATGTTCTGCAGCGGCTGCAGGCCCCAGCCGATCGCGGCCCAGACCAGCAGGGCCAGGGCCAGGCTGCCGAGCAGGAACGGCATCAGGGTATGGCGCACGATACGGTCGATGAGGTCGTAGCGCACGTCATTGCGCTCCCCTACCCAGATCAGCCAGCGCTTCTCCGGCACCGGCAGCACGAAGCCGCGCCAACGCTGACCCTGCACCTGCATGTCGGCAAACCCCGGCGTGCTCGGTGGCGTGGTGAATGCAGGCGCACTGGGCGTGTGCACCAGCAGGTTGGCGCGGTCGTCCCAGACCTGGAAGGCCAGCTTGCTCTCATACGGGTGGCCGACCCGATGGCGCCCCGCCTTGCTCAAGGCCTCATCGAATGCCTGGTACAGCGCCTGGCGGTTCTGCTCCTGCACCGGCAGGCTCATGACCCCTTGCAGCAGGCGTGCGTTCTGCGCCAGGTGGGCGTCGTAGACTTCGGTGATCTCATGACGGCTGTCGTGGTAGTTGTACAGCGCCAGCAGGCCACTGCCGACCAGCAGCAACAGCATGACCCGCCATAGGGTTCGCTGGCGCAGCGAACTCATGCACGCCCCTCCACCAGGTAGCCGATGCCACGCACGGTGCGGATCAGGCCATTGAACAGCTTCTTGCGCAACTGGTAGATGTTGACCTCCAGGGTATTGCTCTCGGGCTCTTCGTCCCAGCCGTAGAGCAACCGGGTCAGGCGCTCGCGGGTGAAGACCTTGCCCGGCTGGGCGAGCAGTTCGTGCAGCAGCAGGTACTCCTTGGGCGTGAGCACCACCGGCTGGCCCTTGTAGCGCACCTGCTGGGTGGCCGGGTCGAGGCTGACGCCGGCATGTTCGATCAGCACCCTGGCGCGGCCGGCGCTGCGCCGCAGCAAGGCGCGCAGACGGGCCTTGAGTTCGTTGAGATCGAAGGGTTTGACCAGGTAGTCGTCGGCGCCGGCATCGAGCCCGGCGATACGGTCCTCGAGCGCGTCGCGAGCCGTGAGGATCAGCACCGGCATGGTGTTTTCGGTCGCCCGCAGGCGTCGCAGCAGCTCGAGTCCGTCCAGCCGCGGCAGGCCCAGGTCCAGGACCAGCAGGTCGAAGGTCTCGACGCCCAGGGCGTGCAGCGCGCTCTGGCCATCCTGCAGCCAGTCGAGGGTATAGCCCTCCAGGCGCAAGCCATCGCAGATCCCCTCGCCAAGGGCGGGGTCGTCTTCAACCAGCAGCAGGCGCATGCTCAGTCCTGTTTGTCCCTGATGGCCTTGAGTAAAGCATCGATTTCCCCGCGCCGACCCTCGTCGGCCAGTTCGCGCCCCGGACGTGGCGCGGCGCGCAGCGCCTTGTCCAGGGCGGCGCGGGCCTCGGCGTAGCGGTTCTGCCGGTACAGGTGGTCGGCCCAGAAGTAGTTGCTGTCGATACCGTCGGGGTTGATCGCCAATGCCTGGCGCAGCATGGCTTCGGCCTTGTCCTTGTCGCCGAACCCCAAAGGCCAGCCCGGCACCCGGTCGTACAATGCGCCGAGGCTGGTGTAGGCCGAGCCTTGCAGGGCCTTGGGGTCCATCGCCAAGGCCTTCTCCAGGCTGGCGCGGGCGGCCTTGACCTTGCCCAATGCGCCGAGCCCACCCGTGGCACCGGCCCAGCTGCTGTCGACGATACCTTCCCAGATCAGCGGCTGCGCCGAGCCCGGGTACTGACGAACCAAAGCCGCCGCGTCCGCCGCCAGGGCCTCGAAGGCTTTGCTGCGCTGCGCCTCGGGCAGTTTGTACTGGATCTGCGCCCAGCGCTGCTGCACCTCGTTCAGACGTTGGCTGCCGGCCTGGTCCAGAGCCCAGACAACCGGCGAGAAGGCCAGCACACTGGCCAGTAACAGACGTTTCATTTGCCTGACTCCTTGCCCGAGTGGGCGCTGTAGCGACGAATCAGCGGCAGTTGTTTGCGCAGGGCACGATCGACCAGCCCGGGCAGCATGCCGTTCAAACGCACGAAGAGTTTTTCCGGCCAGCCCAGGTACAACTCGCTGCGGTCGGCCTGGACCGCGGCAAGCACGGCCCGGGCCACATCCCCCGGCTGATCCACGCCGACCTTCAACGCCTGGTTGAGCGCCGTCGCGGCACTGCTGTTCATCGCCGTGCGCGTTGCCCGTGGCGCGACGTACAGCACGTTCACCGAGGTGTCGGCCAATTCGCGGCGCAAGGCCTCGGAGAAGCCGCGCAGGGCGAACTTGCTGGCACAGTAGACGGCATAGCCGGGGTAGCCGATCGAGCCGTAGGTGGAGCCGACGTTGACCACCAGTGCCCGAGGCTGCAGGCGCAGCAATGGCAGGCAGCCACGGGTGAGCTGCACCGCGGCCTTGAGGTTGATGTCCAGCAGTTCGTCGAGGGCGGCTTCGTCGAGCTGGTCGAGCAAGGCGAAGCGGTTGATCCCGGCGGCATTGATCAGCACATTGACCCCGTCCATGGCCCGGGCGGCGCTCAGTACCGCCTGGCGACCCTCGGCGCCGCGCAGGTCGGCCGCCTGCCAGCGCAACTGTTGCGGGTAGCGGTTCATCAACTGCGCCAGCCTGCCCATGTGCCGGCTCACCGCCAGTACCCGCGCACCGGCGGCGCACAGCTGTTCGGCCAGTTCCAGGCCGATGCCGCCACTGGCACCGGTCAGCACCACCACGCATTCAGGCAAGCGCATGGCGCACCTCGGTCTGGCCGGCCCGCGGCAAGCCCTGGAACATTTCGGTGTACAGTCGGTACACCACCTTGGCGGCGTGGATCACCGCCTGCTGGTCGTCGCTGTCCTCCAGGCGGTCCATGAGGCCGCGATACGTCAGCATGTGGTCCTGGTCGAGGGCGCCATGGGAGCTGAGGTAGCTGAACGCCTTGTCCGGCAGTCCCAGGCTGCCCTGGATCCTGCCGGCGGCCTGGGTGGCCAGGGCGATGCTGGTCCCTTCGAGCACATTGACCATGCCGAACAGCCCTACCGGATTGCCCCGGGCAATCAGGTCGTAAAGGTAGGCCACCATCAGTTCGATCGGCAGTGCCGGCCGGCCGTCACGGGCAGTGGCCGGGTCGGCGCCGCAGGCGGCGATGTCGTCGAGGATCCAGCGCTCATGGCCGTACTCCTCCTCGATGTACTCGCACACCGCGCCGCGCAGCCATTCCAGGCGCGACGGCATCCGCGCGCCGCAGGCCATCATCAGCGGCACGGTATGGCGAACATGGTGGTAGGCCTGGGTCAGGAAAGCCACGTAGCCCTCAAGGCTGACCACCCCGCCCAAGGCATCGCGGATCACCGGGACGCTGAACAAGGCTTCACGCTCCCTCGCAGTCTGCGCTTGCAGGATTTCGAAAAAGGACATGGCGTACCTCACGGATGCTGAAGGTCGGACAACAGTGATTGGTAATGCCGCAGGATCACGTCGCGGCGCGGACGGCCATTGGCGGTCAGGGTGCCCGCCTCGGCGCTGAAAGGTTCGGGCAGGCGTCGCCAGGCATGCACCCGGGCGTAATCCGGCAGGCCGTCATTGCACTGGCGGAGCGCCGTCGCGATCTGCCCATCACTGGCCTGCGGGTCCAGGGGCCAGAGCAGGGCCAGGTTGCCCGGCAGGCCCTCGCCGTGCACGAAGGCCTGGCCAATCACCCCACCCTGGGTCAGTTCGGCCTCGACCCATTCCGGGTTGACGTTGCGGCCGAAGCTGGTGATGAACTGGTTCTTCTTGCGCCCGGCCAGGTGCAGGTAGCCGTCACGGTCCAGCTGGCCGAGGTCGCCGGTCGGCCACCACTGGCCGGTGAACGCAGGCTCGCCCAGATAGCCGAGCAGCGCCGTACCCGCCACCAGCACCTCGCCATCCTCGGCGATGCGCACCTGCACATGGGGCAGCGGTCGTCCGACGCTGCCCGGGCGCAGCGCCCCGGGCCGGTTCAGGCACACCACCGATGCGCACTCGGACAACCCGTACCCCTCGTACACCGGCAACCCCACCGCCGCGGCGCGCGACAACAGGCTGTCGGCCACCCGGGCGCCACCCACGGCAACAAAACGCAGCGGACCGACCCGCATCGCCCCCCGTTCGATAGCCGTGACCAACCCCAGCAGCAGCTGCGGAACCAGGATCAGGCTCTCGGCACCGCTCAGGGCGATGGCCCCGAGCAGACGGCTGAAATCCACCTGGCTGGCGCCGCCAATGCCCAGCTGTGCCTGTGGGTAGAGCACTACGCTGGCGCCTGCCAGAAGCGCCGCGTACACCCCCAGGTTCTCCAGCAGCACCGCCAGCGGCAGCACCGCCAGGTATTTGCCCGGCGCCGCCGCGCGGCTGGCGACCTCCAGTTCGTGGGCCACCCTGACCAGGGCCGTCGCGCCCAGGCACACGCCCTTGGGCGCCCCGGTGCTGCCGGAGGTGTAGGTAATCTTGGCGGTGCCGTCCGGCAGGGGCGGCGACGCGACGCTGTCCCGGCTCCAGAATCGCGCGTCCCGGGTGAATCCGCAGTCGCTCAGTTCCGCCGCCAGGCCGGCATCGGCCAGCACCCGTGTCACGCCACCTTGCACCAGGCAGTGGCGTCGCTGGGCCGCACTGAAGAAGCCCGGAAGCAGCAGGCACGGACGCTCGGCCATCAGTGCCGCCAGATCCCACAGCAGGGCTTGCGGGCCGTTTTCCAGGGCCAGGGCGAAGGTACCGGGCGGTTGTTCGCGCAGCCAGCCCGCCCGCTGCCGAACCTCGCACAGCAGTTGCTCATAAGTGAAACTTTCGCCAGCGCCCTGTACCGCTGGCTGGGCACCGCGGTGTCGGCCATGGACCTGCAGCGTTTCGAAAAAGCTCTGGATGTCATGCGGCATGACCGGCCTCCTGGCGGATTGTCGGCAGGCCCAGCCGCTCGAACACGCCGGCATGGGCCAATGCCGCATGGCCCTGGTCGATGCTGCCGACGAACACCTGCGGGTGATGTGCGTAATAACTGCCCCAAGCGCCGGAGTCATCGTCGATACGCCGGGGGTCGGCTTGAGCAACTACCGTAGGTTCCAGGCCCAGTCGGCGAAAGCTGTTGAGCAACGTCGCCGCACCGGTGAAGGCCACCCAGCTCAGACCGCGGGCAGCCAGCAACCAGGTCACGGCGATGATCATGATCCGCGCGCTGCCGGCACTGAGTGCGGCCAGGTTGCCCACCTCCACCAACTGTTCGCGGGGCACCGGGCTTCCCGCCACCCCCGCCACGGCGCGTTCCAGCGGCATATCGAGGTAGCGCTCCAGAAACAGCGGCGCAGCGGCGGCCAGGCGCAGGCCGGCGGCGGCCATCAGCCGGCCATGGCAGTCCTGCAGGCCCAGCAGCTGCGGCAGGTAGTGATGGACATCGGCATGGTGGACACAGGCGAAGCGTGCGTGGATGAACTGCTCTATGGCAGCGCGACCGGATGTTTCCGGGTCGTGCAGCGTGAGCCGCGCCTGGTGGGGCGCATGGTTGCCAATAGGCAAGGGGAACAGGCTGTTCCAGGTCGGCTCGGTCATGACAGGCCCCCGCAGGTTACAGTGCAGGCAGTATCGGCGGCGAATCTGAAGGCAGCCTGAAGTGACCCACTCGATAGGTGATGGCGGGCCTTGCCAGGACTGCTACATTGCTGACTTCTCCGGCGCAGCCAGAACAAGGACTACCCATGCGCTACGAATTCAGCGAAGTGCTCAACGACCTGATCGACTATTTCCTGCTTGGTGATATCCAGTTGCTCGAACAGTTCAAGGAAGACCACGACCTGCCCGACGACCTCGCCCGCGCCTTCACCAGCACCGACAGCGGCGACCTGGCGGTGGCGCAAGGGGTGATCCTGCCGCTGGCCGGAATCGATAACCTGCCTTATCGCATCCTGTTCACCCTCGACGAGCGCACGCCGGCACTGCTGGAGCCCGGCAGCCGTCTCAAGCATCGTCGCGCGGGGTATGTGCTGCGGGTCGAGAACCGTGCGCTGATACTGTTCACCTGGCGCGTCCTGCAGCACTTCACCAACAAGACCCTGGGCGACCTGCTGGCGCGCTACCAGGAGCCGGGGCGGCCGATCATCGAGCTGGACAACGGCTGGTACGTGGTGGAGGTACTGGCGGGCGCCGTGGTGCGCGACGGGTTGTACGAACCGGCGATCGAGTTCGTGCTCAAGAAGGCGTATGCCAAACCGCAGACCTCAGCGGTGGATGTCGGGTACCGATTTACCTTGCGTGGGTACTTCGACTGATCAACCGTCATCGCGGGGCAAGCCCGCTCCCACGAGCGTGTGGAGCGGGCTTGCGGGCGGTCAGGTGTGGTTGATGTCGCGATCCTTGGTTTCCGGCAGGAAGAAGATCCCCAGCACCGCGGTCATCACCGCGATCACGATCGGGTACCACAGCCCGTAGTAGATGTCCCCGGTCGCCGCGACCATGGCGAAGGCCACCGTCGGCAGGAAGCCGCCGAACCAGCCGTTGCCGATGTGGTATGGCAGCGACATGGAGGTATAGCGGATCCGCGCCGGGAACAGCTCCACCAGCCAGGCAGCGATCGGGCCGTAGACCATGGTCACGTAGATCACCAGGATGCTCAGCAGCAGCAACACCATCGGGTAGTGGATCTTCGCCGGGTCGGCCTTCTCGGGGTAGCCGGCTTCCTTGAGAGCCGCCGTCAAGGTGGCGGTGAAGGCATCGCCCTGGGTCTTCAGGTCCGCCGCGGCCAGGCTGCTGCCCTCGAAGCTCGGGATCACCCGCTCACCGATGCGGATCTGCGCCACGCTGCCAGGCTCGGCTTTCTCGTTCTCGTAGGGAATGGCCCGTTTGGCCAGCAGGCTCTTGGCGATGTCGCAGGAGCTGGTGAACCGGGCCTTGCCCACCGGATCGAACTGGAACGCGCACTGCCCGGGGTCGGCCACCACTACCACCGGGTTCTGCTCCTGGGCGACGAACACGTCCGGGTTGCCGTACTCGGTCAGTGCCTTGAAGATCGGGAAGTAGGTCAGCGCGGCGATGATGCAGCCGGCCATGATGATCTTCTTGCGCCCGATGCGGTCGGACAGGCTGCCGAAGACGATGAAGAACGGCGTGCCGATCAGCAGCGAACCGGCAATCAGCAGGTTGGCGGTCTGCGGGTCGATCTTCAGCGTCTGCAGCAGGAAGAACAACGCATAGAACTGCCCGGTGTACCACACCACCGCCTGCCCGGCGGTGCCGCCGAGCAGCGCCATGATCACCACCTTGAGGTTGTCCCAACGGGCGAACGACTCGGTCAGCGGCGCCTTCGACGCCTTGCCTTCGGCCTTCATCTTCATGAATACCGGCGACTCGTTGAGCTGCAGGCGGATGTACACCGAGATCGCCAGCAACAGGATCGACAGCAGGAATGGTATGCGCCAGCCCCAGGCCTCGAACGCCTCGGTACCCATGGCGGTACGACAGGCCAGGATCACCAGCAGCGAGAGGAACAGGCCAAGGGTGGCGGTGGTCTGGATCCATGCGGTGAAGAAGCCGCGCTTGCCCTTGGGCGCATGTTCCGCCACATAGGTGGCGGCGCCGCCGTACTCGCCGCCCAGCGCCAGCCCCTGCAGCAGGCGCAGGCTGATGAGGATCACCGGCGCGGCCACGCCGATGGTCGCGTAGCTGGGCAGCAGCCCCACCACCGCCGTGGATATACCCATGATCACGATGGTGATGAGGAAGGTGTACTTGCGCCCGATCATGTCGCCCAGGCGCCCGAACACGATGGCGCCGAATGGCCGCACGGCAAAGCCGGCGGCGAAGGCGAGCAAGGCGAAGATGAACGAGGTGGTCTCGTTGACCCCGGCGAAGAAGTGCTTGGCGATGATCGCCGCCAGTGATCCGTAGAGGTAGAAGTCGTACCATTCGAACACGGTGCCCAAGGACGAGGCGAAGATGACTTTGCGCTCCTCCCGGGTGATGCCACGTTGGGGCGCGCTACTGCCCGTGGATGCGCTGTCTAGGACCGCCATGGGTCGCCTCCGTCTGGTTGTGGTAGACCGGAGTGCTCCAGCAGATCCCAAAGCACGCACCCAGGCCCAAGGGCATTGCAGGCTGCGCGAAGCACGACGAGGCATCGGCCTCGGATCGCGGCAAGTCACCTCAAGCATAATCGGCCTTTGAACGATATCCACTCGCATGAGTGTTTATGGGCCAATTTGGATAGGAAGCAGGGATGAACGAACGACAGGACGGCGCTTGGCGAGGTCGACTCTGGCTGGCCGATGACCATTGCCTGCTGTTCGGCACGCCGGGCCGTACCAGTGCACACGCCCACTATGCCCACCAGGTGCTGCTGCCCCTCGAGGGCAAGGTGTGCGTTGAGATCGCGGGCGAGCAGCGCAGCGGCAGGTTGCTGGCCATCGGGTCGCTGCAGCCCCACGCCATCCTCGCTCATCAGCCGCCTTGCATCACTCTGTTCGCCGAACCTCTGGCGTTTTCCCTGGAGACCTTGCTCGACGTCTGCCAACAGGCACCCCGTAGCATCCCCGGTCTGGCCCAAGCACTGCGTCTGACACCGCGCCGTTCGCTGGACCCTCGCCTGAACCGGGCACTGGCGCGGATCCGTGCGCTGGACGACCAGCGTCTGCCTGCCACGGCGCTGGCGCAGGAGGCCGCGCTGTCGATCAGCCAGCTGGAACGCTTGTTCAGCGACAGCCTCGGCCTGTCGGTACGACGCCTGGTGCTGTGGCAGCGTCTGCGCCAAGCCCTGCGCCAAGCCCTGACCGGCGCCTCCCTGACCGAAGCAGCCATGGCAGCGGGCTTTGCCGACTCGGCGCACCTTTCACGCAGCCTGCGTCAGCAGTTCGGTATCCGCGCCAGCGAGGCCCTGCGCCACCTGCGCTCAGACTCGCTGGTCTAGGGCCTGGCGCAGGCCGCGTGGCAGTGGTGCCGGCGGCTGCGCCGTGGCTGCCGGGCGAAACGGCTCACGCAGCTGTGCCAGGTATGCTTGCGGGTAGTCCGGGCGATCACCAATGCCCATGTCGTCATCGGCCAGCCCATAACCAGGCAGATGCAGCGCGGTCCCCAGCAGGCGATCCCACAGCGGGAAGAACAGGGCGAAATTGACGTCACCCAGCGTGCCGTACTTCAGATGGTGCAGCCGGTGCACGGGCGCCCAGGCGAACAGATGGCGCAGGCCGCCGATGCGCATGTCGACATTGCTGTGCTGCAGCAGCAACTGCATCGAGATGCTGAAGGCCAGCAGCGCCGCGATATCCTGCGGCAAGCCCAGCAACAGCAACGGCAGCACACCGCCGAGGGCCTCGGCCAGTTGGTGCAGCGGGTGCTTCATCAGGCCGTTGAAGCCGTACAGCCGGGTCACGCTGTGATGCACCGCGTGCAGGCGCCAGAGCAGCGCGCTGCGGTGGCTGGCGTAGTGCACCAGGGTGATGCCCAGGTCGGCCAGGGGTATGGCAAGCAGCAATTGCCACAGCACCGGCCAGTGGCTGGGCCACAGCCCGCTGGCCGGCAGCCAGCCGGCGAACAGTGGAATCGTGGCGATGCTGGCGACATTCAGGGTTTCGTTGACCAGCGCGTGCAAGCCATCGCGCCCGCCCTCCCCGTCAGCCTCGCTCCAGGCAGGCTTGTACGGATACAGCGCTTCGCAGGTGAACGACAGCAGGATGGCCACGCCGAGCAGGGGCAGCAGCCAGAGAATGTCGGCGCCGAGGTTGATCAGGTAGACGGCTGTGCCGATGAAACCGAGGAAGAAGCATGGGGCATAGAGGATGCGCATGGAAGGCTCCGGTCATGGATGGAGCCGCGAGTGTTGCCTGGTGCCTGAACGTGACGCTTGAACGAACGGCGCATTTCCTGCCTCAGGCCTGCACACGTCCCTGTAGGAGCGGCCTTGTGCCGCGAAAGGGCCGCAAAGCGGCCCCGGCGATCTTTGCATCGACGCTGAAATCCTGGGGCCGCTACGCAGCCCTTTCGCGGCACAAGGCCGCTCCTACAGGGGACCGTCGATCGCGCCTTGGATTCGTGCCGCCAACTGACGGCGCATCTCGTCATTGGCGCCCTGGGCCTGGGCCAGTATCGCCCGCAACCCTTGCACCTGGGCATCACGCTGCTGCAATTGCTCGTCCAGCAACCTGCTCTGTGCCGTCGCCTGGCGCTGCTCGGCCAGCAGGCGTTCGTTGTCGCGGTGCAGGCGAGTCAGTTCGTCCTGGCGGGCGATGGCGCCCTGCTGCAGGGTCTGCAACTGGCCCTGCAACTGGCGCACCTGGGTCTCGCTCCGGCGCTGCTCTTGCTGGCGCTGTTCGAGGCTGGCGCGCAGTTGCTCGTCCTTGTCGGCCAGGCGCGCCTGCAGTTCGCCCTGGGACTGGCTCAGACCGGCACTGCGCAATTGTTCGGCCTGCAGGTTGGCCTGGCTGGCGGCCAGGCGTTCGGACTCGACGTGCAGCGCACCACTCAAGGTCTCGACCTGGCGCAGCGCGCCGGCCAGTTCGCGCTGGACCCGTTGCAGCTCAGCCTGCATCGCCGCGCAATGGGCCTGTGCGGCAGCCTCGGCGGCATCGATGCGTGCCTGCCCTTCCTCCTGCAATTGCGCGGCCAGTCGCTCGACCATCCGCCCCAGCGGTTCGCTCAGCGCCGTACTGTTGCCCAGCAGCGACACAGGCTGGCGATCGAGTTCCTTCAGGTAGCGGTGGATGGTGGTCTTCGACCCGGTGTTGCCCAATTCGATACGTATCGCATCGATACTCGGATTCTCACCCCGGGCCATCAGCGCCTGCCGCGCTTGCTGAACAGCTGCCTTGTCGATGCCTATGCGGGCCATTGCTCACTCCACCATTACATACCATGGCATGTACCATGTAATTTTCTGAATACTGCACGTCCCGCGCCGCCTTTTCAAGCGCGTCGGTTGCAGGTCGTCCATTACGGTCGCTTTGATATAGTACAGCCCGCTTGAACACCCGCCCTTCATAGATGATATCTATCACCTCATCCAGCCTATCGATTTGACCGCGTCAAATTGCCTCAGCTAACGTGCCGCCCGCTTCGAAGCCTTCCCCGCTGCTGCCAAACCCCGATCCACGGCCTGAGCCGTCGTCCTTGCGTTCGAGTTGTTGAAATGTCTGTGAATACCCCCTCCCGGATCACCGAGCTGGTCATAGAAGCCGGCACCCGTAAAGCCCATCTACCCACCCGCGCCACCCTGATCCTCGGTTTCCTGGCCGGGGCGTTCATCTCCCTGGGTTTCCTGTTGGCGATCCACGTCAGCACCATGATCCCCACACCATGGGCCTCGTTCGGCACCCTGCTGGGCGCCGCGGTGTTTCCCATCGGCCTGATCCTGGTGATCCTGGCCGGGGGCGAACTGCTTACCGGCAACATGATGAGCCTGCCCCTGGCGATGTTCGCCGGACGTATCCGCCTGTGGGCGGTGGCGCGCAACTGGGCCCTGGTGACCCTGGCCAACCTGCTGGGCGCGCTGTTCGTCGCCTACTGCTTCGGCCATCTGCTCGGACTGACCGAGGGGCCGTACCTGGGCAAGACCCTGGCGGGCGCCACCAGCAAGGTCAGTGCCGATTTCCTGCATGCCTTCGTCTCCGGCATCGGCTGCAACTGGCTGGTGTGCCTGGCGGTGTGGCTGTCGTACGCCAGCCGTGAGATGAGCGGCAAGATCCTCGGCATCTGGTTCCCGATCATGGCCTTCGTCGCCATCGGCTTCCAGCACGTGGTGGCCAACATGTTCCTGATCCCGGCGGCGATCTTTGCCGGCTACCTGAGCTGGGGGCAGTTGCTGGAAAACCTGGCGGCGGTGTTCCTCGGCAATGCCGTGGGCGGGGCGATCTTCGTCGGCCTGGCCTACTACGTCTCGTTCGGCGCACCGGCTCAGGAACAGGGCGCGCTGCAGTAGCTGGCCTCAGCCGGCCACCGCCTTCGCAGCCTGGGCCAGACGCTGCACGGCCTGGCGGATCTCGTCCGGATCCAGCGAGGCGAACCCCAGGCGCAGGGCATTCTCGGGTTGGCCGGCGGGTGAAAACTGCCGGCCGGCACGCACCACCAGGTCCAGTCGCAGCGCCTCGACCGCCAGCCGATCCACATTGATCGACGGGGCAAACCTCACCCACAGCGCCAACCCGCCTTCCGGCACCTGCACTGCGATACGCTCGCCAAAGGCCTCCCGCAGGCAAGCCAGCAACATATCCCGGCGCTGCCGGTATTCCCTGGATACCCGCCGCAGATGCTTCCTGAGCTCACCAGCCTCGATCAGGTCGGCGAGCATCCGCTGCATCACCGCATCACCCTGCCCCAGGCTCAGCGCCGCGGTGCGGCTCAGCGTCTCGACCACCGCCGGCGGCGCGACGATGAAGCTGCAACGGAAGGTGCTGCCCAGCGACTTGGACAACGAGCCGACATAGATCACATGGCGCTGCAGGGGATCACTGGCCAGCGGCAGGTAGGGCCGCCCGGCAAAGTGGTACTCGTGGTCGTAGTCCTCCTCGATCACGCAGAAATCATGGCGCCGCGCCAGTTCCAGCAACTGCCGCCGGCGACCGGCGCGCAAACTGACGGTGGTGGGAAACTGGTGGTGGGGCGTGACATACAGAAAGCGCACCGGATGCAGCCGGCACAGCGCTTCGATCTGCTCGACGCGACACCCCTCCTCGTCCAGGTCCACGGTCTCCAGCCGGGCACCCAGCTGGCGAAAGATCTCCCAGGCCGGCGGATAGCTCAGCCGCTCCACCAGCACCACGTCACCGGGCCTGAGCAACACGCTGGCGGCCAGGTACAGCGACATCTGCGTGCCCTGGGTGAGGCAGATGTGCTCGGCCCCCACGTTCAGCCCGCGCTCCTGGCGCAGCATGTCCGCCAGCACCCGGCGCAGGTGATGGCCGCTGCCGTCGCTGCCATGGCGCACGGTATTGGTGGCGAAGCTGTGACGCAGGGCCTTGCGGTAGTAACGGTGCAGGACCGCCTGGGGCAACAGGCGATGGTCACAGGCGCCATTGTCGAAGAACAGTGCCCCGGGGCGCTGGTGCCACGCCGTTGCCTGCTCGCTCGCCGCGAAATACGCAGTGGCAGGCGCATCGCGCAATTTCGGAGCGAATGGCTGCGCCACCTGGCGCGCCGGCGTCGCCTGCGCGGCGAGCTGCTGGCTGACGAAGGTTCCCCGGCGCGGCACGCTGTACAGCCAGCCCTTGGTCGCCGCTTCCTCGTAGGCAAGGATCACCGTCTTGCGATTGACGTCGAGCAGTTGCGCCATGTCCCGGGTACCCGGCAAGGGGGTTCCGGGAAGCAGGCGGCCATCGCTGATCGCGCTGACCAGTCCTTCGACGATCTTTCGATAGGAGGCCTGCGGCTCGCCCCCGTCCAGGTTGAGCAACGGCCGCCATTTGCGTAACTGGACCATGTGAATTATCCAAAACTGGAGGTTTTCCTGGTCCAAGTCTACCGCAACAATTACCACTCCCACTGCCGCGAGGTCGCCATGCCCAACCACCATGTCATTGAATTGTCGCCCTCGGGCAGAACCTTCGAGGCCGGCGACGAGCTGCTGCTCGACGCCATGCTCGCCAGTGGCCTTGCCGTGCCCTTCTCGTGCCGTCGAGGCGCCTGCGGCTCGTGCAAGGTCAAGGTCGTCGCCGGCCAGTATCGCGACAGGCTGCGCGACGCGGATACACCCGCGCCCTCCTATCCCCTGGCCGCCGACGAACTGCTGCTGTGCCAGAGCCACGCTTGCGGCGACATGCGCCTGGCGATTCCCGGCTGGTCACTGGACACGCCGACGCTGGCCTTCAGCGCGCGGGTACTGGACAAGCGCTCCCTGAGCGTCGATATCACCGAACTGGTGCTGCAACCCGAACAGCCCGTCGAGGTACGTGCCGGCCAGTACCTCAGGTTCCGCCTCGACAACGGTGACAGCCGCTGTTTCTCCATCGCCAACCTGCCGGCGCAGGATCAGGGACGGATGCTGTTTCATATCCGCAAGGTCGCTGGCGGCCTGTTTTCCGAGCACCTGCTGCCATCACTCGGCATAGGCGACGTGCTGAACCTCGAAGGCCCGGTGGGGGCCTGCACCTGGCAACATGAAGATGAACGCCCCGTCGTACTGTTCGCCACCGGAACCGGCTATGCCGGCATCAAGCCTCTGCTGCTGATGGCCCTGACACGCGATGCCGATGTCACGCTGTATTGGGGCGGCGCCTCGCCGGCCGATTTCTACGACCGTGCGTTCCTCGACCAGTGCAGCCAGGCGCACCCTCGGTTTCGCTGGCATTCGGTTCTGGCCACCCAGGCCCGCGTGCAGCAGGTGGCGCTGGCCCAGGCGCATCGCTGGGCCGATACCCAGGTCTACGCCTGTGGCAACGCCACGATGATCCAGCAGGTCCGCGAGCAATGCCTTGGCGCAGGTGTGCAGGCCCATCGCTTCATCGCCGAGGCCTTCGTGCCCAGCGGCGCAGCGCTGCCGCCGACCGCACTGGACCCGCAACTGGAGAAAGTCGGCCCGCGCTACTCGCTGGACGGCATGCTCGCCGCCCGCGAACAGACGGTACGGGCCCTGGCCGCCATCGCCAGCCAGCTGGAGGTCGGCATGACCACCGCCCAGGCCTTGGCCATGGCCGAGCGCACCTTGCGGGGCATGGGCGCCTCGCACACCTGGCACCCGACCTACATCCGCTTCGGCGACGACACCGTGCGCACGCCGCGCCAGGGCATCGACCCGCAGCGCAGGCTGCGCGCCAGCGATATCGCCGTGGTCGATCTCGGCCCGGTATGGGACGGCTACGAGGGCGATTATGGCGATACCTTCGTGTTCGGCGACCATCCCCTGCACCGGGCCTGCGTCAAAGCGCTGCACGCCGTGTTCGACGAGACGCGCCTGGCCTGGCGCCGCGGACTGACCGGGCGCGAGCTGTACAACGTCGCCGAGCGCAGTGCCCAGGCCAAGGGCTGGTGTCTGGAGCGCAACCTGGCCGGGCATCGCATCGCCGACTTCCCCCATGTCCTGTACGGGCAGGAGAAGCTGGCCGACCTGCAGATCGTGCCGGGGGAGATGGTCTGGGTGCTGGAAATCCAGCTGTGCCATCCCAGCGAACCGGTCGGGGCGTTCTTCGAGGATATCCTCATCGCCAGCTGACCCTGCCGGGCTGATCGTCAGCTGTACTGTTGGATGTTAATGATTTGCATTGAGGTTTTACCGTGCTGGGTCGGAAAGCCTAGTGAATGCCTTCACTCACTTGCGAATCGAAAGGAATCCAGCATGTCGCAACAGCGTGTCAGCCCGGCGCAGCAGCCGGCTGTGCCCCACTTCGACCTCAATCGCACCTTCGCCGCCGTGCACATGGCCTTGTTGCTCGGCCTGGGCGGTGCCTCCATGAGCGTGACCGCGGCGCAGACCGTGGAACGAGCCGAGGAAGTGGAAAAATCCCGCCAAGACCAGGCCAGCGGCAGCCTCGAGCTGACCGAGACCCGGGTCGAAGGCGACCTCGACGCCCCGAGCGCACTGCCCCCCGCCTACGCCGGCGGCCAGGTGGCCTCGGGTGGCCGGGTCGGCCTGCTGGGCAACAAGGATTTCATGGAGACGCCGTTCAGCACCATCAGCTACACCGACCAGTACATCCAGGACACCCAGGCCCAGACCGTCACCGACGTGATCGCCGCGACCGACCCCGCGGTGTTCAGTAATGGCCTGAAGGGCACCTACAGCGAGAACTACTCGATCCGCGGCTTCAACTCCAACATCAGCGATGTGAGCATCGGTGGCCTGTACGGCATGGCGCCCTACTACCGGATCTCGCCGGAGATGTACGAGCGCATCGAGGTGCTCAAAGGCCCGTCCGCCCTGCTCAACGGCATGCCGCCGGGCGGCTCGGTGGCCGGCAGCATCAACCTGGTGCCCAAGCGCGCCGGCGCCGAACCGCTGACCCGAATCACCACCACCTACATGTCCGACGCGCAGTTCGGCGGGCACCTCGACGTCGGCCGCCGCTTCGGCGAGCAGCAGCAGTTCGGCGTGCGCTTCAACAGTGTCTATCGCGACGGCGACACCGCGACCGACCATCAGCGCATGAAGGCCGAGCTCAACGCCCTGGGCCTCGACTGGCGCGGCGAGCGGGCGCGCCTGTCCGCCGACCTGTACGAAAGCGAGGACCGGGTCAGGGGCCAGAACCGCGGCATCGGCCTGGCCGCAGGCGTGCCAGTGCCCCGGCCGCCGAAGTCCGAGACCTTGCTCAACCCGGACTGGGGCTTCGTCCAGACCCGCGACAAGGGCGTGATCGTGCGCGGCGAGTACGACCTCAACGACAACCTCATGGCCTATGCCGCGGCCGGTACCAGCAAGACCGACTATGCCTACAGTGGCACCATGCTCGCCGAGGTGTTCAACACCGCTGGAGACATGGAGACGAACATGGGCCAGTTGAAGATCGACCTCAAGAAGACCTCGGGCGAGGCCGGCCTGCGCGGCCATTTCGACACGTTCGGTGTCGGTCACCAATGGTCACTCAACGCCACGCACTACTCGGACAAGCAGCACGATTATGGCCGACGTAACGTCCCGGGGGCCGAGTGGATCAACAACATCTACCACCCTGTCTGGGGACCGGAGGCCGCCAGGAGCTACCCGCCGATCTCCCACACCGAGTCGCGCCTGAGCAGCTACGGCCTGGCCGACACCCTGTCGTTCCTCGACGAGCGCCTGCAACTCACCTTGGGCGTGCGTCGCCAGCAGGTGCTGACCGACAGCTTCAACGTCAGCACCGGTGCGCACACCACGCGCTACAACGAAAGCGCCACGACGCCAGCGGCAGCGGTGCTGGTCAAGGTCACCGACGAAGTGTCGCTGTACGCCAACTACATCGAAGGCCTGAGCAAGGGTGCCATCGCCCCGATTACCGCGCCCAACGCCGGCCAAGTGTTCGCCCCCTACAAGTCCAAGCAGAAGGAAGTCGGCATCAAGCTCGACCTTGGCGACTTCGCCCACACCCTGAGCCTGTACCAGATCGAACGCCCCAGCAGCTTCACCGATCCGGTGACCAAGGTGTTCTCCTTCGGTGGTGAACAGCGTAACCGCGGGCTCGAGTGGAGCTTCTTCGGCACCCCGCTGACCGATGTGCGCCTGATGGGCGGCGTGGCGCGCCTCGACCCCAAGGTGACCAAGGCCGAGAACCCCGCCGAGGAAGGCAAGACCGCCACCGGCCAGCCGAAATTGCAAGGCAAGCTGGGCGTGGAGTGGGACACCCCACTGCTCGATGGCCTGACCCTGACCGCCAACGCCACCGCCGTGTCGAAGCAGTACATCAGCGACGACAACAGCCAGTCGATTCCTGGCTACACGATATATGACGTCGGTGCCCGCTACCGGCTGCAGGTGGCCGACCACCCGGTGACCTTGCGCGGCACAGTGGAGAACGTGACCAACAAGGCCTACTGGGGCATGCCGTTGCTCACCAGCCTGGGGCTGGGTGCGCCGCGTACGGTACAGCTGTCTGCCAGCATCGATTTCTGACCTCAGTCCGCCTTGCCTACCGGCATCGGTTGCCCCGCCAGGACACTGGCGGGCGTGACCACCTGCCCCAGGTCGATGTGACGGAAATCCGGCTTGGCCCCCAGCCGCGCATTGAAACGCACGTTGAAGGTGAACGGGTCGTCGGTCGGCATGTCCAGCGAACGGCCGTAGCGCGCGCTCACGGCCGTGCCGTCATAACCCATCAGCTTGAGCAGCGTTGGGAACAGGTTGTAATGGCTGGAAGCGTTGCGGTTGGCCTGCAGATGGGCCTGCCAGTCCAGCGTGCGCAGGCCCTCGCCCTGGATCACCACCAATGGCACCAGGCCCTCTTCCGGCACAGGATCGCTGTCGCAATGGGTGTTCAGGCCAGGATTGCCGCGCTCATGCAGGTCCTGGCCATGGTCGGAGGTATAGAGCACCACGGCCTGGCTGAGATCACCCTCGGCGAACAGCCGGCGAAAGAATTCGCCGACATTCCACAGCACGGTGTTCTGGTAGGCGTTGCGATACAACACCCAGTCCTGCGGACGGCCATCGAATCCATCGCGGGTGCCGGTGTCGGCGATATCGACGTAACGCCCCCGAGGCAAGGCGGGCTGGTACTTGAGGAAGTCATCCGGATACTTGTCATGCACCGGGAAGTGGGCGCCGACCTTGTTCACCACGATCAGCTGCGGCCTGCCATCCTTGAGCAGCGCCACCAGGCGCTCCAGCGCCGCCATGTCGCGCTGCACCACAGGAGTGTCGTCGAACTGGATGAACTGGTCGATATCGCGCTTCTCGGTCTCGGTCATCAGGTTCTGCAAGTTGCCGCCAGTACGCTGGCCATCGATATACACCGTGCCCAGGCCCGCGCGTTTGGCGTACTGCCAGATCGACGGCTGGGTCGAGTTGATGCGCAGGTAATCGGTGCGGGTGCCGCCATAGCGCAGGGTGACGTTGGTGTCGGCACTGCAGTTGGCGATGGACGCGGCATAGCCGAAGTTGACGATGGACACGCCGGACTGGGCCTGGCCCAGGTGGCTGGTGACCCCGGCCGGAGTGTTCAGGTCCAGGTAGTTGCCCGAGATGCTCTCGTCGATCAGCAGCACGATATCCCGCGCCATCGCCGGCCCCGCCTGGGCCAGGGTCACTGGCTGGCGCGGCCCGACATGGTCGTGCAGGGTCTCGTAGCCGAACAGGCTGAGATAGGCCAGCGGCGTGTACATCACCGGCAGCCCGCGGGCGCCCTCGCCGGCGCGCACGAACAGGATGGCGATCAGCACCAGCAGACCCAGCACCGGTGCCACGGGTGGCAACAGCCACGGTAGCCGAGGGGTCGGCCCCGGGCGCAAGCCAAGACCAAACAGCAGCAACAGCGCCCGTGCCGCGGCCAGGGTAATAGCGTAGTGATATTGCTGCAGGGCCTCCTGGACGAAACCGCCGGCATAGACCATGGACACGAATGCACTATAGGTCAGGTAGGAGTCGGTGATGCGGTTATAAGCGTCGAGAAAGATCGCACTGACCGTGAACGCCAGCGCCAGCGACCAGCGCAGCCAGCCGGGGCGGCTGAACGCGGCCAGCAGCAGGGCCAGAGCCAATACAGCGAAGATCCCCAGGTACAGCACCAGTGGCAGGCCAATACCCAGGGCTTCTATGCGCTCGCGGTAATAGGCATGAAAGCTGGCCAGATAGACCAGCAACAGCAAAAGCTTGATCCATCCGCGCATGTTTCGGCCACTCCGGTCATGGGAATCTCCTCAAACCGTAGCAGCTGTGAAACAAACTACAACGCAAAAAAGTCAAAATTCCGACGACATACCGACACCAGAATCTGGCACCTGCCGCAAGTTGTTGTTGATTCTCCCTATCGTCTGCAACCCGCTTATTTCGGTGCGTCCAACCGTTCATCGGTTCGTCGAACGGCCAATTGCCACTAGCTATGCGCGCTAACACACGGATTGGAAACAGGTTGGTGGCAGAACGCCCGTTTCGCCAGGGTCTGTAAATTCGACGAAACATGCCATTGCTTTGACGCAAATCCACCGGGCTGAGCTATACCCAATTCACACCACTGTTTCATCTCCCTTACTCATCCATACGAGGCACCGCGCATGGACGTGAGCGTTTTTGGCACCGGTTATGTCGGACTGGTACAGGCAGCAGCCCTGGCGGACGTAGGTCACCGGGTCCTGTGCGTGGATGTCGATACCCACAAGATCAACCAGTTGCGCCAGGGTGTGCCGCCGATCAGCGAGCCGGGCCTGTCGGACCTGCTCGAGGACAACATCAAGGAAGGTCGCCTACTGTTCAGCACCCAGGCCAGCGATGCGGTCAGCCACGCCGAGCTGATCTTCATCGCCGTCGGCACGCCGCCCGACGAGGACGGCTCGGCCGACCTCAGCCATGTGCTCAACGTCACCCGGCAGATCGCCGCGCTGATGGAGACCGACCATACCCTGATCATCAAGTCCACCGTGCCGGTGGGCACCGCCGACCAGGTCATGGCCCTGGCCCGCGACGAACTGCAGCGCCTGGGCAAGGGCCAGTTGCAGGTGCGCGTGGTGTCCAACCCCGAGTTTCTCAAGGAAGGCAGCGCCCTGGCCGACTGCATGCGTCCGGACCGGATCATCGTCGGCACCCTCGACGAAGTCGCCCATGACCAGCTGGCCGAACTGTACGCGCCGTTCTGCCGCAACCACGAAAAGCTGATGTTCATGGACAACCGCAGCGCCGAGCTGACCAAGTACGCCGCCAACGCCATGCTCGCCACCCGCATCAGCTTCATGAACGAGCTGGCCAACCTCAGCGAACACCTGGGCGCCGACATCGAGGCGGTGCGCCGGGGCATCGGTTCCGACCCGCGCATCGGCTACCACTTCATCTATCCAGGCTGCGGTTTCGGCGGTTCGTGCTTCCCCAAGGACATCAAGGCCCTGCTGCACACCGCCGCCCACAGCGGCATGCCGCTGCGCCTGCTGCAGAGCGTCAACGAGGTCAACGATCAGCAGCGGCGCATCCTCTTCGCCAAGCTCAAGCAGCGCCTGTCGGGCCTGGCCGGCAAGTCCATCGCCCTGTGGGGCCTGGCCTTCAAGCCCAATACCGACGACATGCGCGAGGCCCCCAGCCGCTACCTGATGGAGGCCCTGTGGGCTGAAGGCGCCACCGTGCGCGCCTACGATCCTGAAGCCATGGACGAGTGCCGGCGCCTGTACGGCTACCGTGACGACCTGCACCTGTGCGCCACCCGCGACGACACCCTGCAGGACGCCGATGCCCTGGTGATCTGCACCGAGTGGAAGAATTTTCGCGTGGTCGACTTCTCGATGCTGGCCAGCAAGCTGCGCGAGCGGGTGATCGTCGACGGGCGCAACCTGTACAACCCCGAGCAGGTTGCCGCCCATGGCCTGCACTACAGCGGCATCGGCCTGCGCCAGATCGCCCCGCAGGCGGATGCGCCATGAAAGTGCTGGTGACCGGCGCGGCCGGTTTCATCGGCGCCCACACCTGCCGTCAGCTGTTGCTCGAGGGGCACCAGGTGGTGGGGCTGGACAATTTCAACGACTACTATGAGCCGGCGCTCAAGCACGCCCGCGTGCACTGGGTACGGCAGACGGTCGGCGACTTCCCGCTGCACTGCCTGGACCTGGGCGATCGCGACGGCATGGCCCGGCTGTTCGCCAGCGAGCGTCCGGAGGTGGTGGTGCACCTGGCGGCCCAGGCCGGCGTGCGCTACTCGCTGCAAAACCCGCAAGCCTACCTGGACAGCAACCTGGCCGGTTTTCTCAACATTCTCGAAGGTTGCCGCCGCCATCCGGTCAAGCACCTGCTGTACGCCTCGTCCAGCTCGGTGTATGGCGCCAACCAGCAGACGCCCTATCGGGTGCAGGATCCGGTGGACCACCCGCTGTCGCTGTATGCCGCCACCAAGAAGGCCAACGAGGCCATGGCCCACAGCTACAGCCACCTTTATGGCATCCCCTGCAGCGGCCTGCGTTTCTTTACCGTGTACGGCCCCTGGGGCCGCCCGGACATGTCGCCGATGCAGTTCGCCAAGGCGATCAGCGAAGGCCGGCCGATCCAGTTGTTCAACCATGGCCGTCACCAGCGCGACTTCACCTACATCGACGACATCGTCGAAAGCCTGGTGCGGCTGATCCCCCTGCCCCCGGTCGCCGACCCGCAGTGGAACGCGCTCAACCCGGACCCGGCGAGTAGCCACGCGCCCTGGCGCCTGTACAACATCGGTGGGCAGCGCCCGGTGGAGCTGCTCGACTACCTGGCCCTGCTGGAAAAACACCTGCAGCGCAACGCGGTGATCGAACTGCTGCCGCTGCAACCGGGCGATGTGCTGGCCACCTGCGCCGACGCCAGCGCCCTGGCCAGGGTCACCGGTTTCACCCCACAGATAGGCCTTGATGAAGGGCTCGGGCGCTTCGTCGCCTGGTTCAAGAGCTACCACTCGCCCGCCGCCAGCGAAGCGGCGCCCACGGGCGAGCAGCCAGATCAGCGGAGGGCGGTATGACAGGACAACCCAAGAGCGCGCAACTGCAGGCGCTGTACCAGGACAAACGCATGGACCCGGCGCACCGGCAGCGCATCGATGCCGCCATCCACATGCAGGGCCGCGGTTGGATGACCGGCCGTGCCGGGGGCCGCCCGTGGACGCTGTCGCGGACCAACCGCGTGCTGTCGTGCCTGGCCGCGCTGACCCTGCTGCTGCTGCTGTCGCCGGTCTTCCTGGTGCTGGCGCTGCTGATCAAGCTGTCGAGCAAGGGCCCGGTGTTCTTCGTGCAGAAGCGCACCGGCTACCGGGGCCGCGCCTTCGGCATGTACAAGTTCCGCACCATGGTGGCCAACGCCGAGGCGCTGAAGGACTCGCTGCGCCACCTGAACAAGCACGGCGCCGAATCCATCGATTTCAAGATCGACAAGGACCCGCGCATCACCTCGATAGGCGGCTGGCTGCGCCGCAGCAGCCTGGACGAGCTGCCCAACCTGATCAACGTGGTTACCGGCGACATGCGCCTGGTCGGCCCGCGCCCCACCTCGTTCAACGCCTACCGCTACCACGACAACCACCTGGCACGGCTGTCGATCTACCCGGGCATGACCGGCCTGTGGCAGATCTCCGGGCGCAGCAATATCGACTTCGACCAACGCGTAGAGCTGGACCTGAGCTACATCAACGAACAGAGCCTGATGCTGGACCTGAAGATCCTGCTCAAGACCCCGTTCAAAGTGTTCACTGGCCACGGAGCAAGCTGAGATGGACGGTTCATCCTCAAGAAGTCTGACCATCGCTACCCCAAGCGAGACCAACCTGACCTCCACCGTGCTCGACCTCGACCAGCGCACCCTGCTGCTGACCGCGGCCAACACCGGCAGCGGCACCAGTACCAGCGCCCTGGCCTTTGCCAGCCAGCTGGCATTGATGAGCGCGGGCAACGTGCTGCTGATCGACGCCAGCCTCAGCCCCGGCGGCCTCAGCCAGCAACTGGGCCTGGGCAAGCTGCGCGGCTACAGCGACCTGCTGTTCAACCAGGACACACCGCCGCTGGCCCAGGACTGCATCGTGCGCCTGTCCGACCAGCCGTTCGACGTGCTGCCGGTGGGCACCTGGAAACGCGGCCGCGACCGCCTCGACCACGAGCAGTTGCGCATGCTGCTGCACCAGCTGAGCAACCAGTACCGCTTCGTGGTGATCGATGGCGAAGCCATCTACGCCAGCGCCGACAGCCTGGTGATCGGCACCCTGGTCGACGGCGTGATCCTGGTGGTCTGCGCCGAGGAGACCCGCTGGGAAGTCGCCCAGGCCGCCAGCCAGCGCCTGACCCAGGCCGGCGCGCGACTGATCGGCAGCGTGTTCAACAAGCGCAAGTACTACATGCCCAAGTGGCTGTACGAAAATCTCTGAGAGGCCGCACAGGATGAACGCCATGAGATACCCATCGATTGCCCTGTGCGTGCTGGCCCTGGCCGGCTGCGCCAGCCAGGAAGACCGCCAGATGCCGGTGCAGATCCTCACCGCGCCGCCGGCCGAGAGCCAGGCCACCGAAGTCGCCCGCCGCGAGCAGGTGCTGCGCCCGCAGGACGTGCTGGAGGTGATCTTCCACGTCAGCAACCGTTCGGCCGGGGTCTACCGCATCCAGTCCGGCGACACCCTGGACCTGAACTTCATGGCCGCCAGCGGCCTGAACGGCAACCAGCTGGTGCAGCCCGACGGCAGCATCACCCTGCCCAGCACCAACGCCGCGGTGCGCGTCGAGGGCATGACCCCCGGCGAGGCCGAGAGCGCCATCCGCCAGGCCTACCAGGACAAGCGGGTGTTCAAGCCCAACCGTGACCAGGTCACCGTGCGGGTGATCAGCCCAATGACCGACGAGGTCAACCTGAAGAACGCCCTCAACCACCCCGGCACCGGCATGAGCCGCGACATCACCGTGGGCAACGACGGCCGCGCCACCTTCCCGGAAATCGGCTCGGTGCCGCTGCAGGGCATGACCGTCAACCAGCTGCGCGACTACCTCAACGAGCGCTACGCCACCCTGCCCGGGCGCATGAGCGTGGACGTGCTGCTCAAGTCCACCGCCGCCAACGAGATCTATGTGCTCGGCGAAGTCGGCCAGCCCGGCGCCTTCCAGATCCGCCGCCCAATATCGGTGCTCGAAGCGCTGACCCTGGCCCGCGGCCCGACCCTCAAGGCCAAGCTCGGCTCGGTGGTGATCATGCGCCGTGAAGGCAACACCGTGCACGCGGTCAACTACGACGTCGACCAGGCGCTGTCCGGCGGCACCCAGAAACTCGCCTACCTGCAGCCCGAAGACATGCTCTACGTGCCCAAGACCAAGCTGGCCAGCGCCGCCGAGCTGTCCCGGCAACTGGCCGACGTGGTGCTGTTCCAGGGCTTCGGCTTCAGCTTCAGCTACCGCGTCGACAACAAAGAAAGCGACGACTGACCGGGGGACGAACCATGACCACGCAACCCAAAGAAAACTACGTACATGAGTTCTTCCGCATCTTCTTCGCCAACCGCCAGCTGGTGAAACGGGTGTTCCTGGTGTTCGCGGTGATCGCGGTGATTTTACCGCTGGTGCTCAAGCAGAGCTTCGACATCACCGCCGAAGTCATCGTGCAGTCCAAGAAGCTCTCGCAGAGCGACACCACCTCGGCGCTCAGCCAGCAGGCCGACCAGTTCATCCCGCCGTCGCTGGCCGACATGGAGACCGAGAGCAACATCCTGCGCTCGCCGACCCTGATCCGCCAGACCATCGGCGAGCTGCGCAAGGAAGGCCACTACCCGGACGAGCCCGGCCTGCTGCGCCGTACCGTGCTCGACCCGGTGCGCCACGCGGTATTCGACCCGCTGCACCGGCTGTTCGGCAACAGCGTGGCCGATGACCGCGACACCCAGCTCGACACCCTTACCGACCAGGCGGTCAAGGACCTCAAGGTCGAGACCCTGCCCGGCTCCAACGTGATCTCCATCACCTACAGCGCCGACGATCCGAAGCTGGGCACGCTGTTCGTCAGTCGCCTGCTGGAGAACTTCCTGGCCAACCGCCAGGACCTGCAGTCCAACGAGCTGCCCGAAGCGTTCTACGAGCAGAAGAAGCTGCACTACCAGGCCCGCCTGGGCGACCTGGAAAGCCAGCGCCTGGGCCTGCTGACCGCCATCGGCTCGTCTGACCCAAAGGAAGAGATCACCTTCCGGCTGAACGCCATCAACACCGAGGAGCAGGCGCTCAACCTGCAACGTGACCGCCAGTTGCAGAACCAGAAGTGGCTCGACTACCTGCAGAGCAGCCTGGCCGCGGCCAGCAAGGCGAGGATGGCCGACTACGCGTTCCCCTACACCTTCACCACCACGGTCGACAACGTCGCCTTCGAGGACCGCGAGATCAAGCAGCTCGGCGAACAGCTGACCACCCAGCTGGCCCGCTACAACGGCGACGCCACGGTGTTCCAGCCAGGCTCCGACCAGATGGTCATGGCCCGCCAGCAAATCGCCCAGTTGCGCGCGCAGTTCCTCAAGATCGTCGAGAACCGCATCCGCGAGCGCCAGCAGGACCTGGCCGTGACCCAGCAGGTGATCGAGCAGAAGACCCAGCGCATCGCCGACTACAGCAAGCGCATCCTCCAGTTGCGCGAGACCCAGAGCAAGACCCGCCAGCTGGACACCGAGATCGATGCCCTGCACAAGGCCTTCTCCACCTACGCCCAGCGTTACGAGGAAAGCCGCGGCCAGGGCCTGCTCGACGGCAGCCAGTCCAACGCGCGGATCCTCAGCGCCCCCTACGAGCCCACTGCGGCGAGCTTCCCGAAACCTGGCCTGATCATTCCGTTCGGCCTGGTCACCGGCCTGCTGCTGGCGATCGCCGTGGTCTACGTCAGGGAGTTCTTCGACCATCGCTTCAAGCATCCGGCGCAGATCAGCCACGAGCTGGGCCTGCCGGTGCTGCTGGTGATCAACGACCAGGCCCCGGCGCTGCCCAACCCGCACAAGAGCTGGTCGCTGCCACGCCTGTGGCACTGGGTGCGCAATTGAACGCCGCGCTGCACGCCGGCCGGCCGATCCTGCACCTGCTCGGCAGTGGCGGATTCTACGGCGCCGAGCGCATGCTCCTGGACCACTGCCAGGCGACCCCCGGCCAGCATCGGGTGCTGTTTCTCGATGCCCCGGCGGAGCTGGTGGCGCGCTTTCGCGAGGCCGGGGTCGAATGCGACACCTGCCGGGGGCTGGGGGCGGTGCTCAAGGTACTCGGTGCGCAGCGCGGCCAACGTCCGCTGGTCAATAGCCACAACTTCAAGGGCCAGCTGTTCGGCTGGATCGGCGCCACCCTGTGGCGCCTGCCGATGGTCAGCACCCAGCATGGCTTCACCCCGCGCAGCCGCAAGCAGCGCTTCTACACCTGGCTGAGCCTGCAACTGTGCCGCACGCCGACGGTGGACACGGTGGTGTGCGTGGCCGAGAGCATCGCCCGCATCCACCGCGATGCCGGCGTTCCCGAGGCCAAGTTGCGGGTGATTCCCAACGGCCTGCCCGAGGCCTGCACGGCTGATGAAGATCATGTAGGAGCGGCCTTGCGCCGCGATGGGCCGCAACGCGGCCCCAAGGCCACCCACGCCGATAAGTCAGGCACATCGGATTACCCCGCAGCGGCGGCCGCTTCGCGGCCGATCGCGGCACAAGGCCGCTCCTACAGGGATTGCGATCATGACAAGGCCCCCTGGCTCGCCGCCTACGTCGGCCGCCTGTCCAGCGAAAAAGGCCCCGACCTGTTCCTCGACACCCTGATCCCGGTGTGCCAGCGCCACCCACAGGTCCACGCCGTGATGCTCGGCGAAGGCCCCGAGCGCGACACCCTGCAGGCCCGCATCGACGCCGCCGGTCTCACCGCGCGCATCACCCTGCCGGGCTTCCAGCGCGACATGCGCGGCTGGATGAAGCGCCTGGACGCCCTGGTCATCAGCTCGCGCACCGAAGGCACGCCGATGATCCTGCTCGAGGCCATGCAGGACGGCGTGCCAGTAGTGGCCTTCGGTGTCGGCGGTATTCCCGACGTCATCGAACACGGGCGCAACGGTCTGTTGGCCGCCCCGCTGGCCAGCGCTGAACTGGGCGAACACCTCGAGGCCCTGCTCGTGGATCCCGCGCAGGCCGCCGAGCTGGTCGCCGGCGCCCGCCGCACGCAACGCGAACGCTACCACCTGCCGACCCTGGCACACCGCTGGGCCCTGGTGTACCGGGGCACGGCCGAGGAGGTTGTCGCATGATCATTCCCCTGTCGCTGGTGGCCCTGGTGGCCTTGCTGAGCCTGGGGCTGCTGGCCAGCCCCTACCCATTCCTGGCCCCCGGCGGCGTGATCGGCCTGGCCGGCGTACTAGTGCTGTACCGCAAGCCAGCCTGGGGCCTGCTGGCGATCGCCACCCTGGTGCCGTTGGAGGGATTGCTCAAGGACGGCCTGGTGTCCGGCGCCAAGCTGGTGGGCATCGGCCTGGTGCTGATCCTCAGCCTGCAGCTGGCAGTGCGCCAGTTGCCCGGCGAGCGCCTGCGCAGCAACCAATGGCGCCTGCTGCTGCCGTTCATGGCCCTGTACCTGCTGAGCCTGTGGGCCAGCGACGACCTGGCGCTGTCGGGCGGTCACCTGCGCGAGTTGCTGGTGGGCCTGGTGGTGTTCGTCATCACCCTGCTGGTCGGCCGCGACCTCAACCTGCCGATGCTGGCCCGGCTGATCACCGTCAGCGTGTGCGTCACCTGCCTGTTCGCGATCTTCTCCACCAAGTACCAGGAACAGGGCCGCGCCTCGGCCATGCTCGACCCCAACGCCTTCGCCCTGCTGATCACCATCGCCATGCCGCTGGGGCTGTGGCTGGCGATCAAGGCCCGGCAGATCCCGGTCAAGCTGTTCTGGGCCGGCTGCTGCCTGTTGCTGCTGGTGGGCATGACCAAGACCGAATCGCGCTCGGGGCTGGTGGTACTGCTGATCAGCCTGGGCATCGTGCTGTACAACTACCGCGAACAGCTGACGCGCATCCGCCCGCGCCACCTGGGCTTCGCCATGCTCGGCCTGGCCATTGTCCTGCCCCTGGGCGTGGCCCTGATGCCGGCGGGCTACGCCGAGCGCATCCAGTCGCTGATGCTGCTCAAGTCCGGGGTCAACGCGCACCAGGACGAATCGCTGGGCCGCCGCGCCTCCTACCTGGTGGTGGGCAAGGAAATGATCAGCCACAGCCCGCTGCTCGGCACCGGGCCCGGCACCTTCCCGCTGCACTATGCCGACACCGGCTTCTCCAAGGCCTTCGCCCCGGTCAACAGCAAGACCACCGACCTCTACCGCCGCGCCCACAACACCTACCTGGAGCTGTTCAGTGAGGTCGGCCTGCCGGCGGGCCTGCTGTTCGTCGGCATGATCGCCCTGGCCCTGCGCAACTTCTGGCAGGCCCGCGCCGCCTTCCGCGCGGCCGGCGATGCGGACCGCGCCGACCTGATGACCCACCTGACCATGAGCATGCTGGCCATCGGCCTGTTCCTGATGTTCCTCAGCGCCCCCAGCCACAAGTACCTGTGGCTGATGCTGGCGCTGTCCAGCGTGCTGCTGGGCCAGGCCCGTGAACAACAGCCGGTGGAGGTGGCCCGATGAGCCGGGTGAGCATCGTCATCCCGATGTTCAACGAGGCCCGCCATATCGGCCGTACCCTGGACGCCGCCCGGCGCTCGGCCAGCGCGGCGGGCCTGGCCTGCGAGCTGATCGTGGTGGATAACGGCTCCAGCGACGACGGCCCGCGGATCGCCCGCGAGCACGGCGCCCAGGTGCTGACGCTGCCCGGGGTGGCCATCGGTGCCCTGCGCAACGCCGGCGTAGCCGCCAGCCACGGCGAATGGCTGGCCTTCCTTGACGCCGACATCGAGGTGCCCGAGCACTGGCTGGACCTGCTGCTGGACCTGCAGCGTCGCGGCGAAGGCGATGTCTTCGCCCTCGACTGCGACACCCCGCGCCACGCCCCGTGGTTCGCCCAGGCCTGGCAGCGGCGCACCCTGCGCACCGGGCAGACGGTGCAGGACTGCACCTGGCTGCCCACCCCCAACCTGCTGATGCGCCGCAGTTGGTTCGAGCAGGTCGGTGGTTTCGACGAGCGCCTGCGCACCGGCGAGGACAAGGACTTCACCCTGCGCCTGCACGAGTCCGGCGCCCGCCTGCGCGTGCTGCGCCAGCCCGCGGTGCTGCACTGGGGCTATGAGGCCAACTGGCGCGAATGGCTGGGCAAGGAGATGTGGCGCCAGGGCAGCCACCTGCAACTGCTGCGCAGCCATGGCGTGAGCCTGCGCCTGCTGCGCTTCCCGCTACTCTCGGTGGGGGCGTGGGTGCTGGACGCCATGGCCCTGTCGGCCCTGCTCGACGGATTCCCCCATGTGGCGCTGTTCTTCCTGCTGGTCAGCGCCCTGCCCGCGCTGTTCCTGAGCCTGCGCCAGAGCCGCCGGCACCGTGACCCGCTGCTCACCCTGCAACTCTGGGGCCTGCACTGGCTGCGCCTGCACCTGGCCGGCGCGGCGTTCATCCTCAGCCTGTTCAACCGCACCGCAAGGAGGCCCGCCCGTGGCTGAGTTCATCTTCTGGCTATGCCTGTTGCTGCCGTTGTACGCCTGGGTCGGCTATCCCCTGCTGCTGACCCTGGCCGCGCCGTTCTTTGCCCGTCGCACGCATTCGCCGCTGCCGGCGCAACGGGTGAGCGTGGTGATCGCCGCGCACAACGAAGAGCGGCATATCGAAGCCAAGCTCGCCAGCGTGCTCGGCCAGGACTACCCGGCCGCCGAGCTGCAGGTGGTGGTGGCCAGCGACGGCTCCAGCGACCGCACCGTGGCGCTGGCCCGCGCCCTGGGTGACCCGCGGGTGCAAGTGCTCGACCTGCCGCGCCTGGGCAAGGCCGGGGCGCTGAACAGTGCCGTGCAGGTGTGCACGGGCGACCTGCTGGTATTCACCGACGCCGACAACCAGTGGTCGGCCGATACCCTCGGGCTGCTGCTGGCGCCGTTCGCCGACGCCCAGGTTGGCGGCACCGCCGGGCACATGATCATCCCCGACCCGGGCAAGGGCCTGAGCATCGGCGACAGCCTGTACCGGCACTACGAAGCCTGGGTGCGCAAGGTGGAGAACCGCACCGGTTGCATGGTCTCGGCCGACGGCGCCCTGCTGGCCCTGCGCCGGGCGCTGTACCAACCGATTCCCAAGCAGGTCAACGACGACTTCTTCATCAGCACCTGCGCCCCGGCCGCAGGGCTGCGCATTGTCTACGTGCCCGAGGCGGTGGTGCTGGACCAGGGCGTGGACGAGGCCGACAAGCAGTTCCGCCGCCGCCAGCGGGTCACCGTCGGCGGCCTTTTGAGCCTGGCCGCTCGCCGCGAGCTGCTCAACCCGGCGCGTCACGGCCTGTACGCCATCGCCCTGATCAGCCACAAACTGATCCGCCGCCTGGCCCCGGTGCTGCTGCTGCCATTGCTGCTGGCCAACCTGTGGCTGGCCATCGAGCCCGGCTTCTACCGCCTGACCCTGGCCCTGCAGCTGCTCGGCTACGCCGCCGCCATCGCCGGCCTGCTCGACGCCCGCCGCCGCCTGCCGCGCCCGTTCCGCCTGGCCGCCTTCGTGCTGGTCACCCTCGCCGGCATGAGCGTGGGCCTGTGGCAGTTCCTGCGCGGGCACAGCTACAGCCAATGGAACCCCGACCAGAATCGATGAGCGACGGACATGCCGATCAAGACCCACATCAAGCAGGCCAGTGGCTGGTTCTATTTCAAGTCGCCGCGTGGCCGCGCCGAACTGCGCGGCGCCGGGGTGATCCTCATGCTGCACCGGGTGCTGGCCGATGACGCCAGCGCCGCCCTGCCCCATCGCAACGAGCTGTGCGTCGGCCCCCGGGCCTTCGAAGGGCTGCTGCGCTGGCTGCCCCGGCATTTCGACTGCGTCAGCCTCATGGACCTGCTCAAGAGCCACGAGGAGCCCCGAGGCGATACCCGCCCCAAAGTGGCCCTGACCTTCGACGACGGCTGGCGCGACAATGCCGTCAACGCCTTCCCGCTGCTGCAACGCCACCAGGTGCCGGCGAGCATCTTCCTGTCCACCGACTACATCGGCAGCCGCCAGCGCTTCTGGTGGGAAAGCGTCGGCGAAACCCTGTGGGGCACCCATGGCGAGGAGGCTCGACGGCAACTGATCGAGCGCCTGCGCAAGCTCGGCCGGCCACTGCCTGCGGCCTACTTCATGCACGACCACAGCAAGGCCCGCAGCCTGGTACTGGCGCGCTACCTGCAGACCCTCAAGAGCCTCAGCCCCCAGGCCCTGCATGTGCTGACCGACGCCTGCCCGCCGGAGTCGCTGCCCCAGGCCATGGACTGGCAGCAGGTGCGAGCCCTGGAGGATTCCGGCCTGGTGCGCTTCGGCCCCCACGGCGCCAGCCATGCCC
Source organism: Pseudomonas sp. RtIB026 (assembly GCF_016861355.2). Taxonomy (NCBI): domain Bacteria; kingdom Pseudomonadati; phylum Pseudomonadota; class Gammaproteobacteria; order Pseudomonadales; family Pseudomonadaceae; genus Pseudomonas; species Pseudomonas sp. RtIB026. The sequence continues at coordinate 3,745,403 of NZ_AP023348.2, forward strand.
TGCTGCCGTACCTGGACGACCACCGCCTCAACGAAGAGCTGCAACGCAGCCACGCCGCGCTCAACGAAGGCTGCCGCGAACCGCTGCCGGTGTACTGCTACCCCAACGGCGACCACGACGAACGTGTGCGCGCGCGGGTCGCCGCGCACCGCTACCCCTACGCCCTGAGCACCCGCCCGGGGATCTGCCAGGGCCAGGACGACCCGCTGGCGCTGCCGCGCATCGGCGTCAGCCAGCGCAATGCCAGCCGGCCCTCGTTGCTGGCCTGGCGCATCAGCCGCGGAGAACGCTGATGAACCGCAACAGCTACCTGCGCCACCTGGCGCTGAGCATGGGCACCAAGCTTGCGATGATCGCCCTGCGCCTGCTGCGCAACGTGCTGCTGGCGCGCATCCTCGGGCCCAGCGAGCGCGGCCTGTTCGCCCTGCTCAGCACCTTGCCCGACCTGATCAGCGCCGCCACCAGCGGCGGCCTGAACAGCGCGGTCGGCTACCAGGCGGCCAAGCAACGCGACATGGGCCTGCTGCTGACCCAGGTGCTGGTCTATGGCTGCCTGCTGGCCGGGCTGCTGACGCTGGTCTGCGTGTTGCTGGTGCGCGAGTTCGGCAGCGACCTGGAAATTACCGTGCAGCTGGGCCTGCTGGCCTGGCTGTTGCTGCTGGCGGTGCCGATGACCGTACTCAAGAGCGGCCTGCTGACCCTGCACAACGCCAGCGGCGGCGTCGGCGCCTTCAACGCCCTGCGCCTGACCGAATCGCTGGCGCCGCTGCTGCTGTTCCTCGGGCTGTTCTGGATGTGGCGCGACGAGGCCCTGGAGGCCGCGCTGATCAGCTGGCTGTGCGGCATTGCCCTGGTGCTGGTGCTGGGTTTGTGGTGGCTGCGCCGCCAGCACCCGCTCACCCTGCGCTGGGATCGCGGCGGCCAGCGCGAGCTGCTGAGCTACAGCGCCAAGAGCCACCCTGATCTGCTCTTCCAGCAGGTGATCCTGCGCTCGGACTACCTGTTCATCGGCGCCATGCTCGGCAGCACCGCCCTGGGCCATTACGCCATGGCCAGCGCCGCCGCCGAACTGCTGCTGATCGTCCCCGAGGCGGTGACCACGCCGCTGATGAAACGCCTGCTGCAGCAGGACGCCGGCATGGAGCGGCTGACACCCCTGGCCCTGCGCCTGACCGCCACAGTGATGCTCGGCGCCTGCCTGAGCATGGCGCTGATCGGCCAGTGGCTGATCGTCACCCTGTTCGGCGCCGACTACGCGCCGGCCTATCCGGCGCTGCTGGCCTTGCTGCCGGGCCTGCTCGGCCTGTGTTACGCCAGCATCCTGCGCCTGGACCTGCTGGGCAAGAACCGCCCTGGCACGGTGTCGCTGCTGATGGGCGCGGGCGCCGCCCTGAACCTGGTGCTCAACGTCTTGCTGATCCCGACCTGGGGCATCGTCGGCGCCGCGGCGGCCTCGTCCATCGCCTACCTGGCGGTCACCGTGGCCATGCTGGTGCTGTATTGCCGCCTCAGCGGCGTGCCGCTGGGCCAGACCCTGATCATCCTGCCCGCCGACCTGGCGCCGCTGCGCCAGATGCTGCAACGGAGGGCGGCATGAGAGCCCTGCTGCTGTGCACCGCGCTGCTGGCACAGTCGGCGCTCGCCGCGCCCGTGCAATGGGGCGAGATCCGCGATGGCAGCCTGTACCTGCTCCCGGCCCGCGCCGACGAGCTGCGCATCCAGTGGCGCCCGGCCTGGCAGGCCGACGCCAACCCGGAGCGCCTGTACCTGCTGGACGGCCAGGGCCGCCTGACCGGCGAACGGCGCATCGAGGCCGCGCAGGTGCGCGGCGAGCAGCGCTGGCCCCTGGCAGCCGGTGGCGGTACCTATCGCCTGGAAGTGCCCGGCTACAGCTTCCGCGACTACCGCATCCAGCACGATGCCAGCACCCGTGCGCTGTTCGCGCCGGCCAAGGTGCACTTCAGCGCCGAGGTCGGGCCGGGTGTCGAGCTGTACTTCCGGGTCAAGGCCGGCGAACGGGCGGTGTTGGCCGGCAAGCACCACGGCGGCGTCCACGGGCTGTTCGCCGAACGCCTCGGTGACGGTCGCCGCGTGCAATTGCCGCTCAAGCCCTACCGCGCCTACTGGCGCTTCGACCAGCTGCCGCTACCGGTCAGCAGCCGCGACGAGACCTGGCGCCTGGGCCTGCAGGGCAGCGGCAAGGCGGCGTTCTGGCTCGACGGCAGCGCCAACCTGTTCGCCCAGCGTGCCGACGACCTGGGCGACCTGCCCCAGCAACCAGGCCAGGTGCGCCTGGCCCTGGGCAGCAAAGTACTCGGCCCCACGCCAAGGCTAGGGGTGGCCCTGCCCTATGTGCTGCCGCCGGCCTCGAGCTTTGCCGCCCTCGACGCCCTGCGCCCCCAGGCCGCCGGTTTCTACAGCTTCGTCGACGTGCTGCAACGCCAACCCGACTTCGAGAACGCCTGGCGCAAGCTCTACCAGGAACGTTTCGGCATCCTCCAGGACATCACCCTGCTGGCCGGCAGCGCCCGGGTCGCCGACCTGCGCAGCGACCGCACCAGCAGCGATGGCCTTGACGCCTGGCTCGAGGCGACCAAGGCCCTGGGCGGCAACGGCACCCACTACCTGGCCTTTGCCGACGAGCCCAACCTCAACTACCGCGACTACGCCAGCTACCGCGACTTCTTCCAGGCCATGGCCAGGCGCGTGCGCGAATACCCCGGCGCCCGCGAGGCCGGCGTGCGCATCGCCATGCCGGCCTCCTCGCGCCTGCTCGGCGGGCCCTTCACCGACGACGGCAAGCAACGCCGCGGCATCGACTGGGCGCGGCGCCTGCTCGCCGAACAGGGCGCGCAGATCGACGCCCTGGCCTGGCACGAATGGATGGTCCGCGACCTACTCGCCACCCGCAGCTACCGCGACAGCGTGCGCCAGGCCGCCGAGCTGGTGGGCCTGGATGGCCGGGGCCGGCCACGCAAGGCATTGCTGCTGGACCAGACCAACCTGTCCAGTGGCTCGAGCCTCAGCCCCTACGAACAGAACACCCATTACGCCGGGCTGTGGTGGACCTCGGTGGTGATCAACGCCGCCGGCGACGGCCTGCTCGACATGCTCAACTGGTTCCATGTCGCCGACGAGCCAGAATGGCCCAAGGGCATGCTGCGCGATGCCGGCGACCAGCGCTACGAGCTCAAGCCGGTGGGCCTGGCCCAGCAGTTCATCCAGCGCCACTGGCTGGACCAGGTGCTGACCCTGGACAACGACGCCTTCGAGGTCGACGCCCTGGCCATGGCCCGCCAGCACCAACGTAGCCTGCTGGGGGTGAACAAGGCCGAGCGCCTGCAACAGGTGGCGCTGGTCCTGGGCGACTGCCCGGCCGGCCAGCTCGAACTGTTCGGCCCCGACAACCAGAGCCGCCGCGCCAGCTTCAGCTGCGCCGATGGCCAGGTCCGTTTTCAACTGCCAGGGCAGACCGTATTCGCCCTGACCTGGAGCGCGTCATGAGACGCACCTCGATCAGCCATGCCCAGGAGGCACCATGACTGCATTTGCCAAGATCCAGGATCGCATCAAGCGCAAGGGACTGCGTGACACCCTCGGTAGCGCCTTGCGGCACTACGTCTTCTATCATTGGGAGCTGCTGTGGATGGAGCGCGACCTGGTCAGCCCGGTGCCGCCGCACCGGCTCAAGCCTTACGGCAGCCTGCGCGTCGAAGGCATCACCGTGCATAACGTGCAGGCCTTCGCCCGCCACTTCGGCGACCGGGTCGAGACCATGCGCGAGCTGGCCGCCGAAGGCCACACCGGGCTGATGTTCCTCGACGACGACAACGACGCCGTGGCCTTCATCTGGGGCAGCAGCCGCCACTATCACGACCGCCACTACTACGGCTGCTGGTTCCCGGTCGGACCGGGCGAGTTCTTCGAGTTCGGTGGCGAGTTGATCCGCAAGTACTGGGGCACCGAATTGTCGGTGGACCTGCAACTGGCGCTGTGGAAGGCCATGGCCGCCCAGGGCTGCACCAAGGTGGTGGACGTGTGCGAACAGCACAACATCCCGGCGCTCAAGCTGCACCTGCGCATGGGCTATCAGGAGCAAGGACGGATCATGAACGTGTACTGCCTGTTCGGCCGCTGGAGGTTCTACCGCGAGAGCCGCTACACCACCTCGCGCCTGGAGCCATTGCGCAAACCGGAGGCCCCGGCCTCCTCGGCCACGGCGGGCTGAGCCCATGGCCCTGCAGCTCAGCTGGTGCGCGTCGCTGCGCAGCGACGACTTCCCCGCCGCCGACTACGAGGCGCTGCGCCGGCGCCTGCCCGGCAGCACGCCGTTCAACCACCTCGGCTGGCTGCGCGCCGCCGAGGCCGCCCTGCTGCCCGGCCAGCGGCTCGGCGTGCTGCTCGGCTACCAGGACGAACGCCTATGCCTGTGCCTGCCCCTGGTTCGCGCCCGGGAGCCCTTCGGCCCGCTGTTTGCGCCGGTGGTGCGCCACCTGGGCTATCCGCTGAGCGACCGCATCGCCCTGCTCATCGACCTGCCGGCGCTGTACGCCGACCAGGTCCTGCAGGCCATCCGCAAACACCTGCCCCATGCCCTGCTGCAACTGAACGAGGTGCCGGACAACGCCGAGCACGAAGGCTGGCTGCGCCAGTGGGCCGGCGCCAGTTCCACCTGGCAGCAGCGCCTGACCTGCCGCGTGCCGGTGCACCGCATCAACGAGCAGGACCGCCAGGAGGTCAGCGGTGATCCGCGCTACAAACTGCGCCGCGCGCGCAAGCGGATCAACGCCTGCGGCGCCAGCGTGCGCCGGGTCACGGCCACCGCCGAGAACATGGCTGAACTGCTCGCGGCCATCAGCGCCGTCGAGGCCGTGAGCTGGAAAGGCGACGACGAGGTCGGCATATTCTCCGGCCCCCTGCGCCGCCAGTGGATGGACCAGGCCTTCACCGCGCTGGCCGGCGACGGCCTGGTGTGCCTGGTACTGCTGGAGCTGGACGGGCGCTGCATCAGCTACCGCCTGGGCCTGGTGGAGCGCGGCCGGGTCTACGACTACAACCTCGCCTTCGTCCCGGAGCACCGCGACCTGGGCAGCGGCCGCGTGCTGCTGGAGGAGTGGATCCACTGGGGCCTGGACGCGGACTGGAAATGGATCGACGCCTCGCGGGTCAGCCTGGACAACTCCAGCCACCAGTTGCACGAACGCATGACCGGCCAGCTCGAACAGTGGCGCCTGAGCAGCTACAGCTGGCGCCCCGACGGCGTGCTGCTGGGCCTGGCGCAGCGCTGCTGGCACTGGCTCAAACCACGCCTGCGCAGGCGCTCGCCGCGCAAAGAAGCCGATATTGTCGCCCCCACCCCGCCACAGGAGCGCCCGGATGCCATCCCAGGTCATAGTCAACGCTGACGATTTCGGCCTCAGCGCCCACACCAACGCGGTCATCCTGCACGCCTTCCAGGCCGGGCTGATCAGCTCGGCCACGGCCATGGCCAACATGCCGGCCTTCGCCACCGCCTGCGCGCTGGCCCAGCAACCGGCGCTCAAGGGACGCATCGGGCTGCACTTCAACCTCACCTACGGCCGTCCGCTGAGCCAGGCGATCCTGGACGAGCCGCGCTTCTGCACGCCCCACGGCGAGTTCGACCTGCGCCTGAAGCAACGTACCCTGCGCCTGTCGCGCCGCGAGCGGGCCGCCGTGGAAGCGGAGCTTGAGGCCCAATGGAAACACTGCCTGGACCACGGCCTGATGCCCAGCCACCTGGATTCGCACCAGCACGTGCACAACATCTGGCCGGTGGGCACCGTCGTCGCCCGCTTCGCCCGCGACCAGGGCGTGCCGGTGCGCCTGGCGCGCAACCTGGGGCACAACATCGGGCCGGCCAAGCGCGCGTTCAAGACCCTGCTCAACTGGCGCCTGCGCCAGCTCGCCGGGAGCACCGCCGACTTCGTCTGCACCCCGGCCGACCTCAAGGCCGGCCTGGCCCCCGAGCATGGCGTGCTGGAGCTGGTGGCCCATCCCAGCGCGCTGGGTGGGCATGATTTCGGCGACGCCTACCTGGCCAGCGGCGAATCGCTGCTGGCGCTGGTCGAGCAGCGCCTGGGGCAGGTGCCGCGGGTGGGGTATGCGAGCCTGAGCCTCGAGCAAGCGAGCTAACGCCCCGGCGGCCGATGCCGCCGTTCGTGGTTCTCGGCCAGCCAGCGACGCAGCGCCTCGGCCGGCATCGGTCGCCCGAGCAGGAAGCCCTGGCCTTGGTCGCAGCCGGCATGGCGCAGAAAGTCGTATTGCTCCTGGGTTTCGATGCCCTCGGCGGTGATGCGAAAACCCAAGGCGTGGCCAAGGTCGATGATCGCCCTGGCGATGGCCACCGCGTCATCGTCGCCGGGCAGGTCCTTGATGAAGGCGCGGTCGATCTTCAGGTGATCGATCGGCAACGCGCGCAGGTAGGCCAGCGACGAATAGCCGGTGCCGAAGTCGTCCACCGCCGTGGCCACGCCCATGGCCTGCAGCTGCGCCAGCACCGCGCAGGCCTGCTGCTGGCTTTCCATCAGCAGGCTCTCGGTGATCTCCACTTCCAGCAGGTTGGCCGGCAGGCCATGGCGCTCCAGCGCCGAGGCCAGGCTGGTAACATAGTCGCTGCGCTCGATCTGCAGGGCCGCAACGTTGATCGCCAGCGGCCCGGGCAGGCCATCGCCGGCGCGCCACTCGGCCAGTTGCGCGCAGGCCAGCTCCAGCACCCGCTCGCCCAGCGGGATGATCAGCCCGGTGCGCTCGGCCAGGGGAATGAACTCCCCCGGCGAGACCAGGCCATGCTCGGGGTCGCGCCAGCGCAGCAGGGCCTCGACGCCCTCCAGCTGGCCGCTGAACAAATCGACCTTGGGCTGGTACCACAGCTCGAATTCGTTGTGCTCCAGCGCCCGACGCAGGTTGCGTTCCAGCTCCAGGCGCTGCTGCAGGCGCTCGGTCATGTCCGGGTGGTAAGGCCGCCAGGCATCGCGCCCGGCTTCCTTGGCCGCGTACATGGCGGTGTCGGCATGGCGCAGCAGGCTGTCGGCGTCCTCGCCGTGCTGCGGGCACCAGGCCAGGCCGATACTGCCGGTGACCAGGGCGGCGTTGCCATTGAGGTCGAATGGCCGCTGCAGACAGCGCAACAAGGCACGGACCTGGTGGTTCACCTGGCCCTGGGCGCCTTGCAACATGAACACGAATTCGTCACCGCCCAGGCGGCACAGACGGTCCTGGCTGTCCAGTTCCTGCAAGAAGCGCGCGGTCGCCTGTTGCAGCAACAGATCGCCCATCGGATGCCCGAGGCTGTCGTTGACTTGCTTGAAACCGTCGATATCAAGCATCAGCACCGCCAGGCCATGCCCCTGCAGGATCGCCGCGCCCAGCTGCTGCTGGAACAGGATCCGGTTGGGCAGCCCGGTGATGGTGTCGTAATGGGCCAGGCGTTCGAGCTGGGCCTGGTAGCGCTGCAGCTCGCGGTTGCGCTGCTCGAGCAGGCGCTGCTTGCGGTTGAGCTGGGCGACGAACAGGCTGAACAGCCCCGTGCAGCTCAAGGCGAACAGGAACAGCGGCGAGCCGAACAGGTCCAGCCCCGACCAGCCACCCCGTGGCGCCGCCACCAGTTGCCAGACACCGCCCGGCACTTCCACGGTCATCTTCACCTGCGACGTGTCGAACAGCTTCGGATCGCCCCAGATCAACGCACCCTCGGCGCCCTTGCCGTCGCCGCCGCGCACGGCGACCTCGAACTCGGTATCCGGGCGCAATCCCGCCGTCAGCAGCAAGCGGTCGATGTCGGCGACGATCGACACATTGCCCCAGTAGAAGCGCACGCCGCGCTTGCCAGTGACGAACACCGGGCGCCGGTAGACCAGCGCCCGGCCACCCTGGTACAGCTGCAGGGGACCGGCCAGCACCGGCTGGGCCTGGTCGCGGGCCGAGCGCACCAGCGGGAACTGGTCTGGCAGCTGGCGATAGTCCAGCCCGACCAGCCGCTCATTGCCCGCCATCGGGTAGACATCGCCGATCACATCCCCCGGCGCCAGTGCGATATGACGCATGTAGGGGACCGACTGCAAGGCATCGCGGGCCATGCCGTGAAAGTGCGCCGGACTGATGCCACCGTCGGCGCTGATCAACTGGGCGATGCCTTCGGCCTCGCCAAATGCCGCACCCAACTGGGCTTCCAGGGCGCCGCGCATCCCTGCCAGGCGGGCCGCAAGGTTGCCAAGTTGCTCACTGCGCTCGCGCTGCGCATCCAGGTGCCCCAGGACCACTGACAGGCCGATACCCACCAGGGCGAGACCGACCGGCAGCAGGCGATTGAGCGATTGGCGCAAGGTCCCGGCTGGGGCTGGCGTGGGGTCTTGTGGGGGCTGGGAAGTGATCATAGGCAAGCGATGGCAGGCAATTACGCAGTTATCGGCGCTGCGCGGCCAATGTTGAGGCCTGTTTTACCAGTACAAGCATGTACCACCGACAGCTCCGATGCAGCTGCTCTGATGTGCGCTTTGCAAGGAGCCACAGATGACAGCGAATATCCCCCACTCACACCATGCCCTTCTGCAACGCCGACTGCCCGCCTGGACAAGGGAGGCGAGAGCCGAACACTGGCAGCAACTGAGCGACGCCATCCTGCCGGCGCAGGGCCTGCCCGGCGCCGAGGCGGCCTGGTTCGCCAATGCCGCGCCACACCTGCGCGAGGCGGTCCAGACCAGCCAGACACGCCTGATGCAGGCGCAACGTGCGCTGGCACGGCACCTGCGCGGCTTGAAGAACATCAACGAATTCGCCGAGCCCCTGCTCACCGAGCGCTTGCGCACGCAACACGGATTCAGCGCGCCGTTGCGCAGCACGTCGCTGGTCTGGGTGAAGCACCTCTACAGCTTCCAGGTCTACCTCACCCACCACGAACACCGCAGCCTGCTCGAAGCCGCCCTGCACAACTTCAGCGACGCCGTGACCTTCAGCCGCGACAGCGCCCTCGCCCTGGACAGCGACTGGCAGGTCAGCCAGACCGTGGTCACCGGCAAGACGACCCTGGGCGACAGCGAGACCGAAGTCGATATCGACCTGCCTTCGGAGCAGATCCAGATCAAGCCCCTGGCGCTGACACCCGAAGCGTTCGCCAGAACCTGCCGCGAGCTGGACCTCGGCCAGGCTTACCAGGATCACCTCGATACCGCCTTCGCCGCGTCCGGCGTGCGCCCGGCGGCGCTGCGCGTGTACCAGGACAGCCTGCGTCTGGCGGCTGACCTCGCCCGAGTCCGCAACCGCCTCAGTGGTGCGGGATGGGATGCGCTGCAGACCTTGCTGGAAAATGGCAAAGCATTGCCCAGTAGCCAACTGAGCCTGTTCGGCATCACCCTGCACGAGGCCGTCCTGATCGACACCGGCACTCCGGGCATCGTGCTGTACCTGCCGGAACAGACAGACCACCTACGTGCCTTCGACAACCTCGAAACCCTGCATGACCAGTTGCGCAGCGACTTGCAACAGGAGCCATTTCGCCAGGGTTTCATGGCTTATGTGCCAAGCGAGCAACAGGACCAGTTCACCAGCCGCCTGCGCCAGAATGCCGGTGGCGACCTGCGCTTGCGCACCCTGCCCATCGCCGCAGACCTGTACATATTTTTCCACGACGACCACCTGGCACGCCTGAAGCACGAAGCCCGACAACTGGCCGTGCCCACTGCGCAAGCCGACGAACAGGCGCTCAAGGCGCGCAAAGCCCTCTGGGAAAGTGCCGGCCTCGACATACTGATGATCGCCGGCATGTTCGTCCCCGCGTTAGGCACGATGATGACCGCGGTGATTGCCTACCAGCTGCTGGATGACGCCTACGAAGGCTATGAAGCCTGGCAGGTCGGTGACCGCGAGCAAGCCATGGCCCACCTCAAGTCGGTGGGCCTCAACCTGGCGTTGATCGGCGGATTGCACCTGGCAGGCAAGGCCGTGTCACGCCTGGCCAGCAGCCCGTTGATGGAGAGCCTCGAACCCGTCACCCTCGAAGACGGCAGCCAGCGCCTGCGGCGCGCCGATCAGCGTGACGAGAGCGTCCTGAAGAACGCCCTGAAGGGGCTGTATCTTCCCGAGCAAGCCAGCCTGCTGAGCGAGCGACTGATCATCAATGCGATGCCGCGACTGCCCGGCTGGCCGGAGCATCTGCGTCTCGAGCTGCGGGCGGCGTCGCCCCAGGGTCCGCTGCTGCTGGCCTCCGGCGCCAGGGACAGCAGCCGCGCCTGCACCGTGCTCAAGTCAGCCGACGGCTATGAAGCCTACCTCGGAGAGCGACCGGCCCCGCTTCACCAGGACCACGACCTCTGCCGCGCTGTCATGCAGGCACTGCCTGCCGATGACCGTGCGGCCCTTGGACTGAAGACCACCAGCATCGGTGAGCTGCGCCAGCGGATCCACGATCTGGCCCTGTCGAGCCGTGACATGGCCAGTCGCCTGCTGGAGAACCCGGCGTCGGGCTGGAGCAGTCAAGGCCTGCTGCGCGGCGGCCTGGACGCGCCTGCCCTTGCCGCGCAACGCATCGACGTCGGCGCGCTCTTGCGCCGCTACCGGGCGCTCTACCCCGAGTCCGTCGATTTCCAGGTCAACGAACAACTGACCCAATGGTTCGAAGCCGGCCTGGATCCGGCGCAGCAGCTCGCCGAACTGGAGCGGCAACTGCTTGCGTTCCGCGACCAGGTGCGTGCCTGGGCAGGCGAAAACCCATTGCGCCAGGCCGCCGCACGCCGACTGGTGAGCAACTGGCAACGGATCTCGGAGTACTCAGAGGAAGAAGGCCGGGTCATCCACCTGATCAGCCTCGCCGACCTGGCCCTGACCCACCAGGACCTGGCCTCGCTGGCGCTACCTGATCGCTTCACCCATATCCAGCGCATCGACCTGACCGCCAACCCCGCCCTGAGCGAACTGCCTGCGGAGTTCCTCGAACGGTTTCCCCACTTGCAACGCCTGCACCTGATGAACTGCGGCTTCGAGCAAATACCAGCGGTCGCCGTGCCGCACTCACTGGAATGGCTGGATATGCAAGGCAACAGCATCCTCTGGAACGACACCAATCAGGTTGCCCTGGATCGCCTCGACAATCTTCGCTTGCTCGACCTGTCACACAACCCGCTGGCCCGCAGCCCTGACCTGAGCCGCCTGGCCGCGCTGGACATGCTCAACCTCAACACCTGCGAACTGACGGACTGGCCAGCCGGCATCCGCAACGATGCCGACTGGCGACCCATCGTTTTCGATCTGCGCGATAACCGGTTCACTCATTTGCCGGACGACCTGCGTTTGTCGCGGGTGGCGGGCCAGGCCCTGTGGCTGGAGAGCGCCGAACTCAGCGAGCGCGTCAGCCAGCAGATCCAGGCCTACTACGAGCGCGATGGCGTCGACCTGCTGGTGGCCGACGCGGAGTACGAAGACATGCTGGAGGACACCAATGTCGACGACTGGAGCATCTGGAACACCCTGCCGCTGCAGTATCGCCGCGACCTGCGCGGGCTGCAGGACCTGCCGGACTACACTCAGCCGCAACTGTGGCAGCGCCTGCGCACGTTCGCCGACCCTCGGGCCATGGACTATGGCCTGTCGATCGGAGCGATGCGGCTGATGGACGCCGAGGTGTTCCCGCCGCCCTTCGAGGAATGACCGCGTGCGGCTGCGCCAGGCTGGCAATTTTCAGCCGGTCGGCGCATGCTCGCAGGCTGAAGCGTTTCACCATCCGGATTTGAGAGGTGCAGTACCCATGGACCGTCTGCTCGATTCGCTGTTTCCCGCCCCCGAGGACATCCCCGAAGCCTGGCGCCTGGGTGCGCCGCTGGAGCAACGCGACTACCTGGTCGGCGGCGAGCTGCGCCGCTGGGACGGGCCGCTGGCCACCGTGCGCAGCCCGGTGTGGCTCAAGGAAGGCGACAGCGAACGCCAGGTGATCCTCGGCAGCGCGCCGCTGCTGGACGCCGACACCGCGCTCACCGCCCTCGACGCGGCCGTGGCCGCCTACGACAAGGGCCGCGGTGCCTGGCCGAACATGCGCGTGGCCGAGCGCATCCAGCATGTCGAGGCTTTCCTGGCGCGCATGCGCGAGCAGCGCACGGCGGTGGTCAAGCTGCTGATGTGGGAGATCGGCAAGAACCTCAAGGACTCGGAAAAAGAGTTCGACCGCACCTGCGACTACATCGTCGACACCATCGACGCGCTCAAGGACCTCGACCGCCGCTCCAGCCGCTTCGAGCTCGAACAGGGCACCCTCGGCCAGATCCGCCGGGCGCCGTTGGGCGTGGCGCTGTGCATGGGCCCCTACAACTACCCGCTCAACGAAACTTTCACCACGTTGATCCCGGCGCTGATCATGGGCAACACCGTGGTATTCAAGCCGGCCAAGTTCGGCGTGCTGCTGATCCGCCCGCTGCTCGAGGCCTTCCGCGACAGCTTCCCGCCGGGGGTGATCAACGTCATCTACGGGCGTGGCCGCGAGACCGTCAGCGCGCTGATGGCCAGCGGCAAGGTCGATGTGTTCGCCTTCATCGGCACCCACAAGGCCGCCAGCGACCTGAAGAAACTCCACCCGCGTCCGCACCGCCTGCGCGCGGCCCTGGGCCTGGATGCCAAGAACCCCGGCATCGTCCTGCCCCAGGTCGACCTGGACAACGCCGTCGAAGAGGCCGTTACCGGCGCCCTGTCGTTCAACGGCCAGCGTTGCACGGCGTTGAAGATCCTGTTCGTGCACGAAGACGTGGTCGATGCGTTCCTCGACAAGTTCCAGCGCAAGCTCGCCGCGCTCAAGCCGGGCATGCCCTGGGAGCCGGGCGTTGCGCTGACGCCGCTACCGGAGCCGGGTAAGGTCGACTACCTCGACGGCCTGGTGGCCGACGCCACCGCCAAGGGCGCGCGGGTACTCAACGAAGGCGGCGGGCACAGCCGCGGTTCGTTCTTCTACCCTGCCCTGCTCTATCCGGTCAGCCAGGACATGCGTGTCTACCACGAGGAACAGTTCGGCCCACTGGTGCCGGTGGTGCCCTACCGCGACCTGCAGACGGTGATCGACTACGTGCTCGACTCCGACTACGGCCAGCAGCTGAGCCTGTTCGGCAACGACCCCGAGACCGTCGGCGCGCTGGTCGACACCTTCGCCAACCAGGTCGGCCGGATCAACCTCAACGCCCAGTGCCAGCGCGGGCCGGACACCTACCCGTTCAACGGCCGCAAGAACAGCGCCGAGGGGACCTTGTCGGTGCATGATGCATTGCGGGTGTTCTCCATCCGTACGTTGGTGGCGACCAAGTTCCAGGAGGCGAACAAGGAGCTGATCAGCGAGATCATCCGTAACCGGCAGTCGAGTTTCCTGACGACCGATTACATCTTCTGATCACCACACACTCCCCCTGTAGGAGCGGCCTTGTGTCGCGAAAGGGGCGCGCAGCGGCCCCAGGTTTTCAGCGTAAAAGCATCAATCGCCGGGGCTGCTACGCAGCCCTTTCGCGACACAAGGCCGCTCCTACCCTGACCGCATCAGTCCCAAAACCGGGTTTTTAATCGACAATCGATATAACGCGACTGTCGATTTTCCATCCGCCTAGACGACTCTAATCACCAGGCTGTTGCAAACAACAACCCACGTGAAAGGAGTTTACGAAAATGGCAGTCAAACCTATCCCCGAAGGCCAGCGCAGCATCACCCCTTACCTCGGCATCAAGGACGCCGCCAAAGCCATCGAGTTCTACAAGAAGGCCTTCGGCGCGGTCGAGATGTTCCGCCTTGAAGACCCCCAAGGCCGCGTCGGCCATGCCGAACTGAAAATCGGCGACTCGTCGCTGATGCTTGGCTCACCCTGTGACATGGAGGGCGGCCTCAAGCCCAGCGAGGACATCGAGGTCCCGGGGGTCGGCCTGCACTTGTATGTCGAGGACTGCGATAAGGTCTACGCCAATGCCATCGCCGCTGGTGCTAAGCCGATCAAAGAGGTACAGGACCAGTTCTACGGCGACCGCAGCGGCACCCTGATGGATCCGTTCAACAATCTGTGGTTCGTCTCCACCCACAAGGAAGACCTCACCCCCGAGGAAATCCGCGCCCGCGCCGCCAAGCTGTTCAGCAGCCAGTGAGCGGCGGGCTCCAGGCCGCAAGCTTCAAGTTGAAAGCCGTCGCGCTTTGCTGGAAGCTTGAGGCTTGTAGCTTGGAGCTGCCTCTCAATGCGTATCATCGAAAAATCCGGCGCGCAGGTGCGCAGCCTGACCCTGGCCGAAGAGGAACTGTTGGCCAGCTTCGCCACCGGCACCCTGGCCGGCCCCCGCCTGCTGCAAGCCAACCAGTGGCTGATGAAAGTGCGCAGCGCCAACCAGTGGTTGGCCTGCGATTGCCGCCAGGATGCCCTGCCGGTGCTCAACGTGTCGCTGAACGGCAACACCGGCACCCTGTTCCTGCGCAACAACCCCGACACCCCGGAACACACCCCGGGCTGCCCGTTCAGCAAGGATGAACGCGAGACCGGCGCAAGCGCCGAGGACAACACGCCTCCCGCGGCCTGGCTGGCGCCGGATGCGCCGTTGCGGCTGCTCGGCGACTACCGCCGTGCCATTGACGGGGACACGGCCGCCGGACCACGCGACCCCGGCGAGCGCCGCGAGCAGCAGCGCCTGTTGTCGCTGCTGCTGACCTGGATCGAGGCCAGCGGTCTGAATGTCTACGCCACCCACCTGAAGAAGGACCTCACCGCCCAGTTCGCCGAGCTGCGCGGCGTCGCCGGCCGCTACCCGCTGCTGGAACGGGTGCCGGCCAGCAACTACCTGGAAACACGCCTGGACATGAAGCACATGATGATGCTCAAGGCGCGCCTGCGCGAGGCCACGGTGTTCGGCAACCATCGCCGCCATGGCCTGCTGCTCGACTGCGTCGACCAGGTCAAGGGCCGCAAGCTGTTCAACAACCGCAGCGAGGACGGCTTCGACTTCCAGGGCCACCACCACTACTGGGGCGGCAACCGCGCCTCAGGCCCCTTGCTGGCACTGGCGCTGTACTCGCCGGCCACCGCCGGCAGCCATTTCTACGAACTGATCCATGTCGCCAGCGTGCCGGTGCTGTCACGCGGGCACCTGTTCCCGGTGTACCGCGACGAAGAGCGCGAACCGCTCAAGGCGCTGGTGTCGCTGATCGACTGGATGGTGAGCAAGGGGGTGAAAGTTTTGATGCGCCGCCCGGTGATCGGCGGCCAGGTGATGGACGAACTGGTGCTGACCTCGGACCAGGACCGGGTGCTGTCGGTGTCGTTGCTGGAGCAGCCGATCGGGCCGGAGCCGGATGCCGAGAACTTCAAGCGCTACGCCGACTTCAAGAGCCTGGAGACCTTCCGCAAGTACGTGGCCGGGTTCTTCATGCGCGAACGCTGAGCAAGCCCCACAAGGGCCGATTTTCACGGCCCTTGTGAGAGCTGGCTTGTGTGGGAGCGGGCTTGCCCCGCGATGACTCGACCTGGCTAGAACGCCGCCTTGAAGATCGCCTCGATTTCCACCTGGCTGGCCACCCGCGGATTGGTCAACCCACAGGCGTCCTTCAAGGCATTGGCCGCCAGCACCGGCACATCCTCGACCTTGGCTCCCAGCTCCGCCAGCCCGGCCGGGATACCGATGGCCGCCGCCAGGTGCTCGATGGCCGAGATCGCCGCCCCGGCGCCCTGCTCCGCGTCCAGTCCGCAGACCTTCACCCCCATGGCCTTGGCCACATCACGCAGGCGAGCGGCGCTGACCTTGGCGTTGAAGCGCTGCACATGGGGCAGCAGCACCGCGTTGCACACACCATGGGGCAGGTCGTAGAAGCCACCCAGCTGGTGCGCCATGGCGTGCACGTAGCCCAGCGAGGCGTTGTTGAACGCCATGCCCGCCAGGAACTGGGCATAGGCCATGTTTTCCCGCGCCACCAGGTCACCGCCGTCGGCGACCGCCTGGCGCAGGTTGTCGCTGATCAGGCTGACGGCCTTGAGCGCGCAGGCGTCGGTGATCGGCGTGGCGGCGGTGGAGACATAGGCCTCGATGGCATGGGTCAGCGCGTCCATGCCGGTGGCGGCGGTGAGGCCCTTGGGCATGCCGACCATCAGCGCGGGGTCGTTGACCGACAGGATCGGCGTGACGTTGCGATCGACGATAGCCATTTTCACGTGGCGCGCCTCGTCGGTGATGATGCAGAAGCGGGTCATCTCGCTGGCGGTGCCCGCCGTGGTGTTGATCGCGATCAGCGGCAGCTGCGGCTTGGCCGAGCGATCCACGCCTTCGTAGTCGCTGATATGCCCGCCGTTGGTGGCGCACAGGGCGATGCCCTTGGCACAGTCATGGGGTGAGCCGCCCCCCAGCGAGACCACGCAGTCGCAGCCCTCGCGACGCAGCATCGCCAGGCCCGCCTCGACGTTGGCGATGCTCGGGTTGGGCTTGGCGCCGTCGAATACCCGCGAATCGATGTCGCGCATGGCCAGCATCCCGGCGATGCGCTCGGCGACGCCGGCCTTGGCCAACCCGGCATCGGTGACGATCAATGCCTTGCGCAGGCCATAGCCGGCGATCGCGGTCATCGCCTCGTCCAGGCAGTCGATGCCCATGATGTTCACGGCGGGGATGAAGAACGTGCTGCTCATGGCCGGATCCTCTCAAGCTGACGGTAGGTTTTCAGCATCCGCCGGAATGGGCGTGGAGGCGTTGATCCAGGGCAAGACTGATGCGGGCCGGCATTCGAAAAACGAATCTAGTTGTATACGGCCGGACTCTTTCACCCAGTAGTAAAAATCAATAAAACGCCAACTAAGAAACATCCTACAAACCCACCAAAATAAGAACGCAAAGTTTATTTAATTATTTGAAATAGCGTTCTAGCCTAGGCCTTCGTCTTTGCCAGGGGCATTTTCTTGCTCGCCATTAACAGGGTCCTACGGACTCTACGGCAGCCCTGACAATTCCAGATAACAACTAGTTACATATAAACACTGGAGTGCCATGACCCGCCAATCCGACCTGAGCTACCGCTTCGAGCCCCTGGCCAGCCAGGACCCGTTCGAAGTGGTCTCGTTCACCCTCGACGAAGCCCTCAGCACCCCGTTCAGGCTGGTGCTCGAACTGGTCAGCTACGAAGACAACGTCGATTTCGCCCACCTGCTCGACAAGCCCGCGCTGTTCACCATCCTGCGCGGCCAGCGACCGATGCGCCATGTACACGGCCTGATCAGCGCCTTCAGCCAGGGCGACACCGGCAACTGCCGCACCCGCTACCAGGCCGTGATCGAGCCCAAGCTGGCCCGCGCCGGGCTGCGTTCGAACTGGCGTATCTTCCAGCAACAAAGTGTGCCGCAGATCCTCGAAACCCTGTTCAAGGCCCAGCGCATCACCGACTTCGAACTGGGCCACAGCTTCCCCCACGCCCCCCGCGAGTTCTGTGTCCAGGCCGGCGAAACCGACCTCGCCTTCATCACCCGCCTGGCCGCCGAGGAAGGTTTCATCTACCGCTTTGTCCACAGCGCCAAGGGCCATCGCCTGCTCGTCAGCGACCGCGTGCTGACCCTGGGCATGATCAGCTCCAGCCTGGTCAAGCCCGAAGACGATGACGACGACGAAGGCTTCATCGACGACGACTACCCCGACCCGCTCGCCGTGCTCTACCACGCCAACAGCGGCGGCGACCAGGCCCGCCCCTGCCTGCGCCGCCTGCACTACCGCGAACAGGTGCGCACGGCCCGCCAGGTGCAACGCGACTACTCCTTCACCCACCCGGCCTACCACCTGCAGCAGGAGTTCAACGCCAGCGACCTGCAGCACCAGGCCGACGACTACGAGCGCTTCGACTACCCCGGCCGCTACAAGCGCGACGAAGTCGGCATCCCCTTCACCCGTACCCGCCTCACCGCCCTGCGCCACGATGCGCGCATCGCCGAGGTCGAGGGCGACGACGTGCGCCTGCAGCCGGGCCTGAGCTTCAACCTGGTCGAACACCCCCGCGCAGACCTCAACATCCATTGGCGGGTGGCCAGCGTGCGCCACGAAGGCGCGCAGTTCACCAGCCTGCAGGAGGAAGCCGCCGGCGCCGAGCAAGGCACGCGCTACTCGCAAGAGGCCCTGCTGGTGCCCGGGCGCATCGAGTGGCGCCCCGAGGCGCCGCCCAAGCCGCGCATCGACGGCCCGCACATGGCCACGGTGGTCGGCCCCGAGGGCGAGGAGATCTTTTGCGACGAGTGGGGCCGGGTCAAGGTCAGCTTCCCCTGGGACCGCGAGAGCCGCGACAACGAGTACAGCTCCTGCTGGGTCCGGGTGTCCCAGGGCTGGGCCGGCGGCGGCTGGGGCGCCATGGCCATCCCACGGATCGGCCAGGACGTGGTCATCCAGTACGTCAACGCCGATCCCGACCAACCGATGATCACCGGGCGCACCTACTGCGGCAACCAGCGGCCGCCCTACGAACTGCCCAAGCACCGCACGCGCATGACCATCAAGAGCAAGACCCACAAGGGGCAAGGTTTCAACGAGCTGCGCTTCGAGGATGAACTGGGGCAGGAAGAGGTGTTCATCCATGCGCAGCGAGACCTCAACGCCAAGATCAATCACGATGAAAGCCACACCGTGGGCAACGATCGCACCCTCTCCACCGGCCGAGACAGCAGCACCTGCATTGCCCGCGACGCGACACTCAGCACCGGTCGCGACCGCCGCGACCATGTGCGCCAGGACTGCTTCACCGACATCGACCGCAACCTGGTGCACACCATCGGCAACACCTGCAACGAGACGATCGGCAGCGACCACCACCTGAGCATCGGGCGTGACCAGACACTGATCATCGAGGGCACCCAGACCCTCGAGGCCCGCACGGCCCAGCGCCTGCTGACACCGTCGTACATGCTGCAGGGCACCGAGCGAATCCATATCCGCGGCCCCGCCGGCAAGATCATCCTGGACGCCGACGGCATCACCCTCGAAGCCCCCAACATCCGCTTCAAGGGCAACGTCACCTACCATCCCCCGGTCCAGGCCCAGGTCGAAGCCATCGAAGCGGCAATCCGCGAAGGGACGCCGCTGATCGAGGAATGCCCCTTTGCCGGGGAGGACGACGCATGAGCCTGCATCGGCAACTGAGCGAGGCCGGTGCGCCAGTCAGCGCCGACCAGCCTCTGTACCTGCTGGCGGAGGCCTGCGCCGTGCCTGGCCTGCCGGGGCGGCTGGAGTTCCATGGCGCGCATTACCAATACCTGTGGCACCTGCACCTGCGCCCAGGCCTGGAAAACCATGCGCCACTGCTCCTGCAGCTGTCACCCGGCACTGACCTCGATACCTGGCTCGCAAGCCGACAGACGACGTTCGCCTGCTCCGTGGTCCAGAGCACTCTGCCGCTCGCGGAACTGGCATCGCACTTGCGGCGTTTCGGCAAAGTGCAACAGGGTCGACAGCGTTACTTCCTGCGCCTTGGCGATCCCGCTTCGCTGCACCTGTATGTGGCCTCATTGGCGCAACAACCGCAGGCCCTGACAGACCTTTTCGCCCATGGCCGCATACGCCAGCTGTATTTCCATGTCCCCCAGACCGGCCTGGCACAAGGCGTTCAACCCTTGTTCGAACAAACCGCGCAAGACTGCGAACAGGACGGCTGCCTGGCCTGGCTGGCACCGTCCATGGAGGTCGCCCGGTGAAACTGCCCACCCTCGACCTCGACGCCCTGACCACGGCCTCCCGGCAAAACGCCAATCGCCAGCTTGTCCGTTACCTGAAAGAGCACTTCGATGCGCTGGCGCATCTACCCATCACCCAGGAGCGTCTTCCCCACCTGATCGACCAGGCGGGCAGCATCACCTGGAGCAGTGACTCCCCCGACGCCACGGAGTACGCCACGCAGACCTTGATCCACGTGCTCCTGGGGCTCGCCTGGTGGAACGACCCCAGCTGCCAGCCACTGTGCTCGCTGCTTGAGGTTGATGGGCTGCACCATGACCAACGGCTGCACCTGCTGACCGCGCAGGCGATTGCCCAGGGCAAGCGCCAGCAGGCTGTGCTGCCCGGCATGCTTGCCGTCCTCCTCGACCTGCTGGGCTGGCATGACGACACCTGGGAGATGGATCGGCTCTGGGACACGCTGGCCCGGCTCATGACCCGCCGAGGCCTGGCGCTGGAGACGCACGAGAAGATCTACCGCACCTACGAAACGGATGCCTGTGAGCGCTATGGCCTGCCGCCCCTGGTCCATCGCGAGCTCAATGGCCAGGAAGTGCTCGCCTACCGTCATTACGGCTGGCGCATCCCGAAGCTCTCCGATGCGTTGACAAAACAGCCCGCTCTGCAACGTAGCCAAATAGTGCAGCACATCCTGCTGGCGATCGTGTTCGGCCGCGCCTTCTTCCTCAGCGCAGCGTTCACCAAGTGGATGGCGGCACTGGACCAGCAAACATCCTCCAGGGAAAGACGCGCCACGCTGGCCGGGCTACTGACGACTTATCAACGCACGCTGGTGGAGGTCGTGCCCCATGCCTGAAAGAGCTATTTCATCCCAGGACAAGATCTACCAGGACATCCTCGACGGCAACCTGCCCAAACCCGTCGAGCTGTGCATCCCCTGCACCCTCCCCGGAGCGATGTTCTCCCTTGAGGGCGACGAGGGCTGCGACTTCCTGCTGGGCATTCCACGCCAGGGCGTCGGCCCCGCCTGGTTCCGCGACAACCCATGGATCCGCGACACGGCCCGCAACCACCGCGACACCTTTCTGCAGCAGGTCCTTGAGCAGGCCGGCAGCACCTACGGCGACGCCTGGCTCGCCGAGTTCCATGCCTTCGCCGCTCGCGAAAAACTGCAGCTGGTCTGCATCGACGAGCAGATGCGCCTGGACGACCTGGCGCCGCCCGTGCTCGACCACATGGGCGTGCGCACCCACCAGGGCATGGGCTTCGAACTGCACAGCAATTTCTTCTTCGCCGATCACAGCATCTACTTCGCCACCTTCACCCACGCCCGCTGGTCCGAAGCCCCTCGCGAGGAGTACCTGGACGACCAGGGCGAACGGCACATCAGCCCGCCCTACACCTGGCATTCGCCCAGCGGCCTCTACCCCGTCGACCAGGCGTGCACGCAACTGGCCGCCCACTTCGCCGAGGCCAAGGCCAAGTCGCGCACCTGGGAGGGCGTCAAGGGCGCCGCCGAACTCGCCCTCGGCCTGCTGGCCACGGTACCGGTGGTGCGCGGCATTCGCGGCGGCGTCAGCGCCGGGCGCTACGCCTTCCTCGCCCTGGAGGGCGCCCTGGCCGCCGACGCCATGGTCGACGGCAGCAGCCGCATGATCACCGGCGAAGGCCTGAGCATCGGCGAGGCGTTCTTCACCGAGCTGGCCAGCCTGGCCAACCCCACCACCGCCGAGGCCCGTGGCAAGCAGGTGTTCATGGCCATCAACCTGGCCCTGCTGCTGCCCAACGCCCTGGGCGGCGCGCGCTGGTTGATGCACAAGCTGCGGCCCGGCAGCGTCACCACGGTGCGCCTGGACAACGCCGCGCTGACCGAGGAACAGGTACGCCGCCTGGGCCGGCGTGAGGCCGGCGAGGTCAGCGTGCTCGAGACCCGCATCGACCGTCCGGCTCGCGACGGCGGGCTGGCGGTGCGCGCCAGCGAGCTGCACGCCATCGACCGCAACGCCAGCCGGATAGCGCTGGAGGTGGTCGGCGGCCGTGCCGACTACGCCTACATGGCCACGACAATGCGCGACCGCCTGGTGGCGCTGATCAGCCACGCCGTCGGGCCGGTGCGCATGGGCGGCGGCCTGACCCGGGTGGTGGCCGACGCGGGCGAAGAGGCACTGGCCGCGGCGCTGGTCAGCCACTGGAAGGTCAAGCCGGAGAACATCCTCGGCATGAGCACCCATCCCTCGCGAGCCAGCCAGTTCGGTTTGAAGAACAAGAGCGACCAGGGCATCGACATGCTGGTCTACGTGCCGCCACCGCCATCGATGAGCGTGCGCAATCCGACGAACCAGCAGATGCGGCATCACATCGATGGGATCAAGGGGGTGGCGCCGATGGAAGAGTTGCAGTTTGCCGAGGGGACGTTGTTGGTGATCGAGGTGAAGACGACGTTGGGGAAAACCAAGACGCCGGGGTTTCTGAAAACCCAGGCTGTCGGTGGGGATAAGAACCTGAAGAGAATTCACGGCCTGATCAAAAATGACAGTGCCTCTTGGAAACTAAGCAATATAATAAATATTGACCCCGACATAATTAAAAAATACAAAGCCACCTTGCTAGCCACTAGCTCTGGGAAAGCCCAGTACATTCATGCACAGGTCTTCCTAGACTCTCAAGGGAGACTTAACCCCCTAACAAACAAAGCACCCGGAATCCAGTTAAACATGTGGAGATCATCACATTGAAAAGCCGCCTATCAAAAAGCCTGAACTCAGTGCAAGACTGGGTAACGGAGAAACATCCCTATATCCCCGAAGACCTCGAAACCTATATATCAGGCACCGCCAACTTAGTACTCGCTTGCAACGACTTGTTTAGGCTGGGACTTCTCGAAATCAAAAAAAGCCTTTTTTGTGCAGCACACCACACAACAGCCTACTCAAGCCTGATAACTGGATTGACCAGGATGATTGCCTGTGACGCCATATTGATAGAGCGCCTTAAAAACACTCAACAGTCAGACACATCAACATTAGATGATTTAACACAGCTCATGCTTTGTGCGGCCGCCACTGGGCAATACAAGCTTCTAGGTGTCTTACACTCAACTGTCATAAAAGCACTAAGTCAAGGCTATGGTGTTGAGGATGGTCATAATCTTCCTATCGGCACCACCCTCCGATACGCCGCATTCGGCCTGACGATCATCGGCAACTGGCTTGAAAAACCACTGGATCTCGATAAACATGTCCTGCCCCGAGACCCCTCTTGGGGCCAACTTGTCGCCCACTGGCGCGAACCTGACTCCGAAAAATTCCTGCCTATCGTGATGGCTGCCTGTGACACCCATATCGACCGCATCGCCCTCACCTCACGCGAACTTGATTCTGGTGACTTCGAGTTCAGCTCTCCCTTCCAAGCCGTCTACCCCGCTGAAATCCTCGCCATCCTCAATCTGCGACGATCACTGGGCCTGACTAATCCCTTCATTGATCACCCACTGATGACAACCCCGTACGCGAAGCTCACATGCCCACCGGGCACCCAACTCGAAAAAGACGAACTGCTAGAGCGTTTTCTGATCGCTATCCGTAAATACAACCCGGAAGCCACGCCAGAGGGGCTCTACGAAGCTGTATTTCAGAAACCACCATTGAGTTGAACCAGTAATACCCGGTGTATGCAAGCAGCGCTGATCAGCCACTCAAACCGGAGAGGCTTCTAGGCATGCGTCCCCTTCTCTCTCAAGCCCGCCAGGCCAGTTTGGAAGGCAAGGCGAGAGGGACATCGACATGCTGGTATACGCCCCCCTCAGACTCTCGATAAGCGAGCTTAACCCGATTAGCATTTTCGACGAATAGAATTCCTTGAGAAAGCCAAGAAAAAATAAGAACGCCTTTCAGATCAACCAGTGGAACGAGAAATGAAGCCCAAGATACCGTCACGCCTTCAGTGCTCTCTCAAAAAAATTTCAACATGGAGCACTGACAACTTCCCTAACAGAGAACATTTGATCGTTGACTATGTTCACGGGGTCGGCCATCTTCACAAAGCAAGTCGAGAGCTATTTGTAGCCGGCATGACCAAAATAGGGGGCGCGCTAACAGCCGCCACAACCAAGCAACACTTTGCGATCAGAATGGTTTTCTCCAATGCGATCATGAAAATGCTTACCGCAGACACAATTCGAACACATAAACTTAAAGACACTCAAGAGTTAGGCCTTGCAACACTGGACGACCTTACCCACCTCATGCTTTGTACACTAGCTTGTGGCCAGTTCAACTTAATTCACCCAGTTCATCAGACTGTCTTCGAAGGCCTTGGGCAAGGCTATGGAGTAAGTGATGGACACGATCTCCCTATCGGCACCACACTACGTTACGCCGCCTTCGGTCTAGCAATCATTGGCGACTGGCTGGGCAAACCACTGGACCTCGACAAGCACGCCCTGCCCCGTGATCCAGCCTGGGGCCAACTGGTCGCCCATTGGCGCGAGCCCGATCCAGAGAAACTGCTACCCATCCTGATGGCGGCCTGCGACACCCATGTCGAGCGCATCGCCCTCAACTCCCGGGAACTTGATTCAGGTAACTTCGAATTCGGCTCGCCCTTCGAAGCCGTCTACCCCGCCGAAATCCTCGCCATCCTCAATCTGCGACGATCACTGGGCCTGACCAATCCCTTCATTGATCATCCACTGATGACAACTCCGTACGCGAAGCTCACCTGCCCGCCAGGCACCCGGCTGGAAAAAGACGAGTTGCTGGAGCGTTTTATGGCTGCAGTCTGCAAATACGATCCACAAGCCATGCCGGAAGGACTTTACCAAGCCGTCATGCAATCAACCGAGGAGTCTTGAGGCATGGCCCGACACGGCGCGATTCGCAAGGGTGACCGTCACAGTGGTGGCGGTCGGATGCTCGAGGGCCGCGGTGTACTGATCGATGGTGTGCCGCAGTGTGTGCTTGGCGATCGCGCAGCCTGCCCGCTGCACGGTGGTGAGTTCGCGCTGGTATCCAGCGCTGACAACACCTTGCTGTTCAACGACATCCCCTTGGTGTTCGAACCTGCGCAGCTGGCGTGTGGCTGCAGCGTTTTGTCTTCCTGTATGCCGGGTAATGCCAGAGCGTAAGCCAACCTGAAAAGGTTGGCTGGCAGCGCCGACGCCATCGCGGGGCAAGCCCGCTCCCACGCTGGTATGTGCAGCACTGGGAGCTGTAGAGCGCCCGCAACGCCAGTGGCGTCATAGCGTAAGCCGACCTGGGGAGGTTGGCTGGCAGCGCCGACGCCATCGCGGGGCAAGCCCGCTCCCACGCTGGTATGTGCAGCACTGGGAGCTGTAGAGCGCCGGCAACGCCAGTGGCGGCATGTTTACCCCATGAACAGCCGGTACGCCGGATTCTCCGTCTCGTCCCAGTACTGATAGCCCATCTCGTCCAGCGCCTGTGGCAGCCCGGCCAGCTCGTCGTCCGGCACCTCCAGCCCGGCGAACACCCGCGCTTGTGCCGCGCCGTGGTTGCGGTAGTGGAACAGGCTGATGTTCCAGCGCTTGCCCAGGCGTTCGAGGAAGCCCAGCAGCGCCCCCGGACGCTCGGGGAACTCGAAGCGCAGTACCCGCTCGCTGGCGCCCGGCGCCGCGTGGCCGCCGACGGTGTGGCGCACGTGCAGCTTGGCCAGTTCGTTGTCGGTCAGGTCGAGCACCTGGTAGCCCTGCTCGTGCAGGCTGGTTAGCAGTTGCTCCCGAGGGTCGTGCTGGGGGTGGGTCTGCACGCCGACGAACAGGCGCGCCTCCTTGCCCGGGTAGTAGCGGTAGTTGAACTCGGTGATCTGGCGCTTGCCCAGGGCCAGGCAGAAGGCGCGGAAGCTGCCGGGGCGCTCGGGGATGGTCACGGCGATGATCGCCTCGCGCTGCTCGCCCAGCTCGGCGCGCTCGGCGACATGGCGCAGGCGGTCGAAGTTGACGTTGGCGCCGGAGTCGATGGCCACCAAGGCCTGGCCCTGCAGGCCCTCGCGGGCCACGTAGCGTTTGATGCCGGCCACGGCCAGGGCGCCGGAGGGCTCGGTGATCGAGCGGGTGTCGTCGTAGATGTCCTTGATCGCCGCGCACAGCTCGTCGCTGCTGACCGTCACCACCTCGTCGACGAAGTGGCGGCACAGCTCGAAGCAGTGCGCGCCGATCTGCGCCACCGCCACGCCGTCGGCGAAGGTGCCGACCTGCGGCAGGATCACCCGCTCGCCGGCGGCCATGGCGGCCTGCAGGCAGTTGGAGTCCTCCGGCTCGACGCCGATCACCTTGACCTCGGGGCGCAGGTACTTGACGTAGGCGGCGATGCCGGCGATCAGGCCGCCGCCGCCGACCGGGACGAAGATCGCATGCAGCGGGCCGGGGTGCTGGCGCAGGATCTCCATGGCCACGGTGCCCTGCCCGGCGATGACGTCGGGGTCGTCAAACGGCGGCACGAAGGTCGCGCCGTCGCGATCGGCCAGTTGCAGGGCATGGGCCAGGGCGTGGGGGAAGCTTTCGCCGTGCAGCACCACATGGCCACCCCGTGAACGCACGCCTTCGACCTTGAGCGAGGGGGTGGTGGTGGGCATGACGATGGTGGTCTTGATGCCCAGGTGCGAGCCGGCCAGGGCCACGCCCTGGGCGTGGTTGCCGGCCGACGCGGTGATGACGCCGCGCTCGCGCTGGGCGGGGGTCAGGCGCGACAGCCGGGTGTAGGCGCCGCGGATCTTGAAGGAGAACGTCGGTTGCAGGTCTTCGCGCTTGAGCAGGACCTGGTTGCCCAGGCTGGCCGACAGGGCCGGCGCCGCTTGCAAGGGGGTTTCGATGGCCAGGTCGTACACCGGGGCCGAGAGAATCCGGCGCACTTGCTCGGACAGCAGTTGCTGGGGCGTTGCCGGGGTACGCAGGGTGGCGCTGAGGCTGGTCATCGATGACTCCTGGTTTTTTTGTAGTGCCCAGGAGTCAGAGAGAAGAAACCCGCCTCCAGGGCGGGTTCAGTGCATGTGTGCGCTAGCCCGCCAAGCTGATAATGGCGGTAATAATGCTGAGGGCGCGACGCTGCGGGAATAGGTTCATGGGGTGGGAAGCTAGCTTGAGGGACGGGCGGAAGTCAAGGACTTCAGCTTTGGCTCAAGCGTGTTGGTTTGAGTGTTTGTATGCGCATTTATTGGCGAGGGTGATCATCGAGGCGGGCCTGGAGATGACCGGGCTGCCGGTGGGCGAACCACGGCGGCGGGTGTTCGGGCTGGATGCCCAAGGCCGCGACCAGATGAGGACGCTGCTCGACGCCTTGCGTCAGGGCTAGTGTCCTGTCTCGGAAATAAGCTGTTCACTTTTGGCGGCGTCTTGGATGCCCGGCCGGCGTTGCCACTCCTCGCCATAGCCCTGCTATGACTCGTCGCGGCGCCTTGGCCGGACACCCAAGCCACTCGCCAAAAGAGAACGTATTCCCGAGACAGGACACTAGCATCAGCGACGTGCCTGCGGGAGTCCGCTCCCACAGGTCATCTGCACGCTTGAGAACTCAACCCCGAACCCGGAGAATGCACCGAACCAGACGACCAGAAGCCATGGAAAAGGACCTTTCCAGTGAACCAGAAACAACGCGACGCCCTCAGCAAATTCCTCAGCTACGTACTGCGCCATGCCCCCGAATCCATCGACCTGTCCCTGGACCGCGACGGCTGGGCCGATGTCGACGCGCTGATCCACGGCGCCGGCCGGCAAGGCCATGCCTTCGACCTGCACGCCCTGCGCGAAGTGGTCGAGACCAATGACAAGCGCCGCTTCACCCTCTCCGACGATGGCCGCCGCATCCGCGCCGCCCAGGGCCACAGCAGCGCCCAGGTCGAAGTGCGCCATGTCGCCAAGACGCCACCCACCCTGCTCTATCACGGCACCGCCAGTCGTTTCATCGCCTCCATTGAAGCCCAGGGCCTCATCCCCGGCAGCCGCCACCATGTGCACCTGAGCGAGGACCCGCAGACCGCGTTGGCGGTGGGCAAGCGCTATGGTCAGCCGGTGCTGCTCACGGTCGATACCCGGGCCATGTGCGCAGCAGGAACAGTGTTCTACCAAGCCGACAACGGTGTCTGGCTGGTAGACCAAGTGCCACCGGCCCATCTGTCACGCCAAGCCCTGTAGGAGCGGCCTTGTGCCGCGAAAGGGCTGCGAAGCAGCCCCGGCGATATCAGCTTGATGCACAAATCCTGGGGCCGCTTCGCACCCCTTTCGCGACACAAGGCCGCTCCTACAGGAGAATGTGCAAAGCCTGGGACTAATGCGCCATCCCCAACTCCGCATCATCCATCAGCGCCTTGGCCAAGGCACTGAGGTAATGCGCCGTCCAGACCACCCGCGGGTCTTCGTCCATCACCCTGACCAAGGTCAGGTGACGCACATAGTCCATCGCAGCAATTTCCAGTGTTAACCTGGCCCTGTACTTGCCCCTTCGTCCTCCGGCGAGATGAACATCAACAACCCTTCAGTGCTTCATATGCACACCAGATGCAATCGCGAACTTGCTCTGCGCCAAGATAGTAATCTGGATCGCTCTGAAGCAAACGCTCACTCTTCGTAAAAGCATCAAGATCGCCGAACAGCTTATCCAGCACGACATAGGCCTCCTCTAAAAGAGGGGACTGCTCGCGTTTGAAACGTTCAAAATATAATTCGGAGAATTGCTCAAGCGAACACTCTCCATCCAAACACCCTTTGATCAGGGCAAAATAAGACAATACTGTCTCATCCATCTTCATCACCATAAACAAAGGGGTTCGACAGACTTAATCCATCACCGTTTCGCAAGGCAGGATTACCGCTGTGAAAGCGGACATGCTGCGCCCCAACTTCCCGTCCTCAGCACTGTGGGTGCCCATCAGCCAGCACCTCCCGTATCTTGCGCAGCCAACCAGCATAATCCAGACCCTCTGAATCTGGCGCAAAGAAGCAACCTACCTCCTGTACCACGAGATATTCAAGCGCCTCCTCAGAAAAATTGAAGCCCAGCACCTCATCAATCTCTCGCACGCCTGCTGCATGCATTTCCCTTGGTTCATCCACAAGCATGTTGCGCAACGCTTCAGCGCTGTCGGAATATTCTTCTGGCCAGTCCTGATGAAAGTAACAGCCCAGCAAGTGAGAGAGCACGGGGAGCTTCATAAACACCTTAACTCGAAGAGGTGAAAGACGGGCCAAAAAGAGGACATTTTTATTTTCCGCACTATTTTTTTACACATCCGTTTGCAACGCTCGACTACATCAGCACTTTCTTAGCATCAGACTTCGTAGTCGTCTTGGTCATGTAACAGCAGACATTAGAATAGAGCAAACAAACCTGCCCTCCTCGTTTTCTCCGTTGTGACTCAAACGCCGGAATTCAAGAATCGCTCTATCATGCCCCTATCGACTTCCCTGAACAAAATTTCAAGCTTATGTTCGCACCCCACCTCCCAACTAAGAGCTGCATCTCGCAAAACTTCTAAATAGACCTTAAACTCACTGTCCGGCAAGGCAGGCACCCCCTCATGAGCGATGATCACTTTTTGACAGGTAATCCACTCAAGATCTGTCAAGCAATCATACAATGCATTCCAGTTAAACCCAAAATATCCAGGAAACCAAAGTCCATAATAAAGCGCCCTCAGCAATTCGGCTGGTAACGCTATTCCGGGGTCTATACGCACATAGAAAGCTTTGGCTGTATCGTAGCCCCTATGACTATCGAAGAATACAAACGGTGCTTGCTTATCCGAATTCATTTTTAGTCGCAAGAGCCAACCTCACTCAAAAAGCCTCTTACTAACAGTCGGTCAGATTCATTTTTTGCGGCCTTACCCAGAACAGGAGTCAGATAGTAGAGCAGCAACGCCCTATCAGAAGTGCTAGCTGGAAGGCTGTCCCTGACACACTCAATAAATGTCTTTACTGACATACACGAGGAAAACACCTCGTACCCTCTCGCACTGGAAAACGGTATCTTCTTAAAATAGTAGCTAGCCAATCGCCTTTGATCGGATCGCTTCCAAGAGCGGTGAGGAATCAGCAACAGCGCCTCACCATATTCCATGGATTCTAACGGATAGGTCCTCATTAGCCATTCAACAGCCTGCTCTGAGCTCAGCGCCGCAAGCTGTTGACACAGCTGCTTCTGCTGTGAATTCATAACACCACCTACCTTGGCTTCAATACATCCTGCGGCAAGCCCGAATTTCTACTCAGCGTAGCAGGAGGCTGATAATAGCCAGAATTGTTAGTCCATTGGGTTACGGCCCCGCGAACCTGCCCGTCATTATTACCAAAGCGTATAAAACCTGCATAACTTACCTTTCCTCCGCCACTTCAAACCAAGATGGGTTGAGAAGTCCTGATTCACATTTAGCCTGTATCCAACGCACCCCATCATGCCCACTGGATATTCGCCCCGTGCGTTGGAGCATCACTCACGACAGTTTATCTCGGGTGCAGTGCTCCCTTGCACAGGCACCGGCAAGGTCTGTTCGACCTGCGCCAGGGGCACCAGCTTGCGGACTTCGAACACACACCGCCACTGCCCTGTGCCCTTGCTGTTCCAAGGTGTGTCGATACCCACCGTCACCTCGTACTGCTGCCCCGCCTCCAGTCGATAGACCTTGCTCTGTTCCGGACAGCTCACCGAGCTGATACTGCTGTCAGCGGCAACGGAGCGGTTGGTGGAGAACATGAACGGCACCGACACCGGGACGCGATACTCCGTGACCACGGGCTGGTAAGGCCCGGCTGACGCTTGCCGGATACCACTGATGGCCGGTAACGACGTCATGACAGGGAGCGACATGCCTACCGAAGCGCTCTGCCTGGGAAATGCAGGATAAGCCGGGCTGACCTCATCGAACCCACGGCCCGCCATGGCCATCAGGTGCCTTACCTTGGGTACGCACGAACCTGCGAGGGAGTCGCCATATACATCGGTATTGGTGGTTACACGTACCGACGCCATGTCGGCAGGCGGGGTCGGCTCAAGATAGGGGACAGAATCGAAGCCGGAGCAGCCAGCGAGTAAGCAGCCCAACAAAAACAGAATGCCGCGTATCATGGAAAATCCTTTTACACCGTAGTTTAAGAATACACCTTAAGCCCTGCACTCAGGCTATGGATATATGCCAGCCCGCTCAAGCTCGCAAAACAAAAAAACCATACCTTCCCGTATACTGCATGCATCCTTTCTTATTAAAACACCCTTGGTCGCCGACACACTTAAAACAAAAGCATAAATACTACCCACTCGCTCACCGCCCACCTTAAATATAAAGAACCCTTTATTCTTCACTGCCACTCGCTCAAGAATTTGAACAAAACCGTCAAACTCGACACAACTCATACTTGGCAAGCCGAAACGAGCCGCATATCTATCAGAAAACTCATTAGAAGACATTAGCCCAGCCTCTCAATGCTTTGGAAATATCTTGAACATTCGCCAGCTTCCCCGTCGCAACCTTGCCCACAAACGGGCCATCCACTCCATTTTTTGATCAACTGCTCTACGGGAAGCAAACAAGAAAAATGGAGAAAAAGGGGACAGATTCATTTTTCACACTAACTAACATCTTAAGCATCAAGCTTTGTCGCCGTCTTGGCAATGCAAAGACAGAAATTAGAGCAAAAAAATTCGCCCCTTTTTTTATTTGCCCCATTTTCTCCGCTGGATAGCGATTCCAAAACCCTTCAATTACGTCCTCATCCGAAACGAATTCTGGCGCAAAAACGACCTTAAGCAGTTCAAGCCTTTGATCAGTCACTTGAATTCCTGAACATCCCAGCACTACTACCCCAGTTATTTTTACCAAATAACCATGGATACCCTTAAAACACTTCATGTCTAAGCAGCTTAAACCCCGCCTGCCTCATGACTCTCTCTAAAACAGATGAGCGATCCGTAGCATTTATATAAAGCAGGACCGTATAATCCGGATAATTTTGCTCCACCGCATCACCATCAAAAGGATCAACATTCAGCTTTAGAACAAAATTCTCTGCGTCACCCCCACCCAACATATAATAAATACCCCCTTGATAAGAGCCATCCCTTTCCTCGAAAGCTTCCCCCAAGGTTCGTTCTACATTAACTTTTGCCGAGAGAAGACCTAGGCCTTTCGCACCATATAGATCATACGCAACAGTCATTTTGGTAAGCTCACACTCGGTGCACGACTAGCAAAAAGGGGACAGATTTATTTTTCCCACTCTAAATTTCGACTTGCCCCGTTTCCAGCGCTCGACGTCCTCACTAACATCTTCAGCATCAAGCTTCGTTGCCGTCTTGGCCATGCAAAGGCAGAAATTAGAGTAGAAAAATAAATCTGTCCCCTTTTCACTTTTTCTCTTCAATCTTTCTACTTCGCATCAAACTCAACGAGAGCGCCTGCAAACCTATACCCTATAGCCCGCAAGCCTCATGTGTGCAAGTACCATTTCATCAAATACTTCGTCAGACACCCCCCCTATTTGACCTGACACTCTTCCAATTCCAAACAATCGGAAGAGTTTTACTATCCAAGAGATCGCACTCCCCAAGAAAAATATTAGCCAAATCATATTTATCCAATCTTGGATTTTCCTCCAGCACTCTATTTAACACAACGCTTGGTAGTATCCCTCCCAGAATTTGCGCCAGCAAATCGTTATTTTCCGAAAGTAGCATGGATCACTCCATTAACGTCCTCAACCTTTAAGATCTTGGTATACCCATACTTCTGAGACATCCGACCAGTCCACGTATTCAAAGCAGCATTTTCTTTTGTCATTCCATTCGCGACATTCTGTAAATACTGAGCAGCGGCAAAAAGCGGAAAAAGGGGACCGAAAAAAGGGGACAGATTTATTTTTCACACTCTAAATTTCGACTTGCCCCGTTTCCAGCGCTAGACATCCTCACTAACATCTTCAGCATCAAGCTTCGTCGCCGTCTTGGCCATGCAAAGGCAGAAATTAGAGTAGAAAAATAAATCTGCCCCTTTTCTCTTGCTTTTCTCTTTAAAGCACCAGGCTTTGCCGTGTCCTTGCCATGCAACAGCAGAAACTAGACTAGAACAAATATATCTGCCCTTTTCTCTTTAACCTCGCCCACCCATCTACCGGACAATTTTCAGCTCAACAATTGAAGGAGCCCCTTTATACCGATCAGCGACTTACAGCTTGATAAAGGAAAAAACCTTTCTAAATGAATTTTCGATATCAGGCGATGCTTCAAGGTGGGTAAGTGCTTCGCTCGGAGTCAAAGGCATATCGTAAGGCTCAAAACCTCGACGAACTGCAATACCATATAACGCATACTCGTCAACATCCGAATGCTCCCAATAGGGCACGAAGCCAATTACCTTATACACCTTAAAAATCTCATCCTGAAACTCCATCAGGTCATATATATATGGCGGAGTCTTATCCAGCGACAACGCTTCAGCACACCAAACATTGAGCTCTTCTTTGCTGATGGCCCCACAAAACAGGCAAGTAATGACGAAGGCCATCAGCTCATCATTAAAACCATTAAACTCAATAGATCTCACATTCCACCCCCATTGCTTCTCCGCCAATATGTCCTGTCTTTTTATGAACCAATTCAGGAACCAACTGCATTCGCCCGCTATCTTGATGGTGATGCCAAGTATAGCCATCGATTTTTCTTGCTCCTGCGCTAATCTGCTGGAGTTGCTTTACAGTAAAGCTTGAAGCTTTGACTTGCCCCCTCTGTATTGCATCCGATAAACCCTTGGTAGCGAGCTTCATCTGCCCTTGATAACTCGCTGACCTAAACACATCAATTGATATACGTGTATCAAACGCAGTTATATCATCAAAAATAGGAAAGCCCTTGTTATCGAATACAACACCCGTCACCGGATGCCGCTGTCCTGCAAGATGCACATTCCGACCATCAACTGGTGGGACTGTAGTGGAAACGACTTTGTCACTGAAAAAGGGGACAGATTTATTTTTCACACTCTAAATTTCGACTTGCCCCGCTCCCAGCGCTAGACGTCCTCACTAACATCTTCAGCATCAAGCTTCGTCGCCGTCTTGGCCGTGCAAAGGCAGAAATTATAGTAGAAAAAATAAATCGGTCGCTTTTCGGCCCCCAATGATCGCCAGAGATAGTTCTTGACAGCCCTGAATTTCAAAAGGGGAGATTTAACTTCCATACCCTAACTTCAGCGCGCCCCGCCTCCAGCGCTCAACCTCCTCACCGAGACCTTAAGCACCAGGCTTCGCCGTCGTCTAGGCCATGCAACAGAATAGATTAAATTAGAACAAATAAATCTATCCCCTTTTGCCCCAAACCCTCACTGCACAAACCTGAATTTCCAAAAATCGCCAAACTTAACCCAATATCGCTCTGCATCCGGTATCAGAAAGCTAAAGTCCAAACACTCCGCATGCCAATCAGGATACACAAGATCCTCATGCGACCTCCC
Source organism: Pseudomonas sp. RtIB026 (assembly GCF_016861355.2). Taxonomy (NCBI): domain Bacteria; kingdom Pseudomonadati; phylum Pseudomonadota; class Gammaproteobacteria; order Pseudomonadales; family Pseudomonadaceae; genus Pseudomonas; species Pseudomonas sp. RtIB026. Next base: position 3,779,492 of record NZ_AP023348.2, read on the forward strand.
CGCATCCATGTGCAGATAGATCTTTCTATCAAAATTAACATAAAACATTGGTAGCCTTGCAGCTACCTGCCCTGCATAATAGTACGCCTCCGAATCCAACCCCTCGCCTGACACATAATAATCCTCAATCTTTTTGAACAAAGCTCCTACATCGCACCCCTCTACATCGAAAATCCTATCAAAATCCTCACTCAACAAAACGCCGGCTTCAAGCCAACTCACATACTGCAAAAAATTATCTGCCGTCAGCCTCAGAGTGCCACCCCTAAATTCTCTACACGCCTGCACATATTGCTCTTTGGTTATATCGCCCCGCCGAAGATAAGCCGCATAATCTTTTTCGGCATCAAGAGTAAAATTGTACTTATAATCTAGAACCCAATAAAACCGCCCCTCAAGAATGAATAAGCATATGCTTTTTTCACCATTCCAAAGATCCTCTAGCAATTCTGGACTAAACATCATTTATTAAACTCCTTCAAGAACTCCGACTGTGTGTATACCCTGGCATTACTTGAACCTTTCTCAAGCAGCGCCTCCCACATTCTCGGTAGTTCCAGCGCAGTACCCGGCTTACTAGGGTCCACAACCTTAGGTGCTGACGGGTCCCGTGGGACACCGGGCACCGGCCTTTGAGGAACTGCCTTTTCCATTATTTCTTTATGAAGCTTAGCGTCCACATCAAACACCACCACAGAACCATCAGGACGCTTATTTGTCAAATAATAAGTTGCATGATCTGCATTTCCGACGCTAACACAAAGCTGGCCAGCACAGCCCGGATTTATACTGATACTTCCATCAGAGTTTGCGGTAATACGGTACTGGCTTGTTGCTGTGCCCGCTCCACCACCCTCAACTCTAAAATATTTCTCTTTTCCTGGCGTCTCTACTTTGGATCCTTCGACGCTTGGCCTGGATGCAATGATATCCCTTTCCGCCGTCGCCAACTCAGCTAGATTACCTCCCACCTTCGGCTTGAGCCCTGATTCGGTGTAGAAGTACAGCTTCCCGTCCGAAGCAAGGTATTCAAAGCTGCCTGTCCTGCTGTTGAATACGGTCTGGTATCCATCCAGCTTGGCCACATTGGCGCCAACCCCACTGGCATCGCGATACCAGGCAGGTAGCCCGGCCACCTCTCGAGCTGTAGCGCCCGCACCAACCAAGGTGCCCGCCTTCGCTGCCTCCTCGCTGGCGGTCAGCATCCTGGCAACCTGCCCCAGTTTGGCCACGCGATTGACCGCGACAAAGTTCATGTAGAACTGCATCTGCCAGTCCATCTCGACCCTTGCCGCTTCCTCGGGCTTGCCCTGCAGACGCAGCAGGCTTGACTTGACCTCCGCATCCTGCTTGGCCTGCAGGAACGACTTGACGACGTCCTGGGGATTGCTGGCCGAGCTGATCAGTTGATGCAGGATGCCGGTCGTGGTGCGCTCAGGCTGTTTGACTAACCCCTCGGCCAGCCCGGCAAGGTCCTTGAGGAAACCACCCAGGGCATCGCCAATGCCTTTGCCCGCACCGACGGCGTCAGCGCCCAGGTCGACCTTGCCGAAGTTCAGGTTCTTCTGGTAGTAGTCGGCGCCCTTGCCCTTCTGCATGAACTCGCCATACAACGTGTCATCATTGAAGGCGACGCTGTGGTTGATCGCGTAGGCATTGAGCAAGCCGAGCGTCTGCTCCGTGGTGTACTGCTTGTCCGGGTTCTCGATTACCGGTACGTCACCCGTGGCCTCGGGCACATCGAAGCGCTTGGCCAGTGGCGTCAGTGCCTGGGCCAGATACCTCATGGTGACGGGGTCGATGACCAGGCCTTCCTTGGTCAACATCTCCTGCCATTGTTTGTCGGTGAGGTAGGCGAATGCCCGGGCCATGCGTTGCTCGGCCTCTGCGGGGCTGATGCCCTGCGCCTTGGCCAACGCCTCGGCCTGGCCCTTGATCAGGCGCATTTCGTCCGGGTGCGCCTGACGGTTGTACTGGTCGGCCATCTGCGCGACCCACGAACCCTTGTGGATATCGCCCCCGGCCAAGCCGGCCGAGGTCATGCCGATCAGCTGGGCGAATGCCTCTCGCAACTCAGGCTTGGATGCGAAACGCTCCTTGAGCACGCCGGCCATGGCTTGGCTGGCCCCCGCCGCCACGGCACCCGTGGTGAAGTCGCCCCCCGTCGCCGAAGAGATGGCGCCACCGGCCAGTGCGTGCAGCGCGGTGCGGCCAATACCCCCCTCTTTCCACATCGCCGCGGTGCTGTTGTCCTTGGCCGACTCCGCCAGGCTGACCTGCTTGTCGGCATAGGTCCCGATGTTGTTGAAGGCCACGGCAGCCGCGACGGTCGCCGCTTGCGAGACCAGCCCCTGGAGCAGGTTGTCGCTGAGGCTGCCGCCATTGACCGCCGTCTTGACCAGCCCGGACGTCAGGCCGATGGCGCCGGCATGCAGGCTGAAGCCGCCGATACCCTCCAGAGTGCCCAGGTTGAATCCATTGGTTTTGTCGAACACCGCATCGGTGCCGCGCAACGCCGGGGTGATGAACTTCTGCGCCAGCCCGGCGACCGCCATGGAGATCGCGGCATTCTTCAGGCTGTCCTTGCTGAACGTCTCCTTGAGCGCCTTGCCCAGGTTGCCCTTGTTGTTGATGGTGCTGACCGCGCCGGTAGTCGCCAGGCTCGTGGCCCCGGCCAACGGCGCGCCTGTCAGCCCCAACCCCGCCGGGCCCATGGCCACGGCCATCAGAATGGCGATGGCCAGCTGGGCGGCCGGGCCAAGGCCCGAGTTGTTGTACTTGAAGCTGGTATGGATCTCTTGCACTTGACGCCAGTCGACGCCGCCTTGCGCTTCCAGGTCCTTGAGCCAGGCCAGCTTCGGATCGGCCTTGACCATCGCGTCGATGGACTCATGCACCGACTGCTGGTTGACCTGCCGCACATCCGCGCGAATCTTGCCGACGGCGTTGATCAGTACTTCGCCCTGGGCCACCAGTTCGCTCTGACGCAAGGTTTCGTCGCTACGCCCCTTGCCCTTCATGCTGAACCAGCCAGCGTTGGACTTGCTCTTCTCGTGGCTCTCGTCGTGCAGGTCCTTGACCCCTTCGAAGGTGATATCACCCCCGCTGTCCAGGGTCAGGTCGTCGCCGCTGGTGAGTTTGGCCACCTGGTAATGCTGGTCGCCGCCACTCTCCAGGATGAGGTCGCCGCCGGTGCTGATCTCGCTGCCGACATGGCGCACGTCGGTGACTTCGTCGCGGCGGGTCTTCTTCTTGCCCCAACTGCCTTTGCTCTTCTTGTCGTACAGCGAATAGTCGCTGTCGGTCTCGGCCAGCAGTTCCAGCTGGTCACCGGCACGGAGGAAGGCCTCGTCACCGGCGCTGACGCGACTGGAAATCAGCTTGAGGTCCTCGCCGGCGGTCAGCGATATGTCGCCAGCGGCAGTGACGCGGGTGCCGACGTGGCGGACGTGGTCCTCCTGGCGGGTGACTTTCTTGGTCTTGGAGTAGAAGTGCTCCTCGTTGGCCGCCGAGGACAGGGTCATGTCGTTGACGGCGCTGATGGCGATGTTGCGTTTGGCATCAAGCTCGCTGCCGGTCGCGGCGAAGTCATGGCCGGCCTTCATGCCGATATCGCGCCCGGCGCTGATCTGCGAGCCGAACTGCTGCACCGAGCTGCTGCGGTTGTTATGGCCGTTCTGGTAGCTGTAGGTTTGCTCGGCCGAGCCGATCAGCAGGTCACGACCGGTGCGCACGTCCACGTCGCGGCCGGCCTGGAGCATCCCGCCCACGTTCAGGAAATCGCGACCGATGCCCAGTGTCAGGTCATTGCCGGCCTCGATTCGCGCGGTGTTGTCGAGACGCCCTTCGGTAACGAACATGCCGCCCAGCATCGTCTGGGTGCGCTCGTTGATCAGGTCGCCAAGCATCGTGTTGAGGGCAACATCGCGCCCGCTGATGATGCCCCCTGCACCGTTGAACAGGGTGTCGCCGGCCAGCAGGTCGACGCGGCCACCGGCCTGGATCAAGCCGGCGTTGACCAGGTCCTTGCCGGCGCTGGCCGACAGGTTGTTGCTGGCGCGCAGGGTACCGCTGTTCCTCAGGCTTTCGCCGGCGACCAGGTTGACGTCCTTGCCTTCGATCAGCGCCCCGGTCGGCGCCAGGCGATCATTGGCATGGGCCAGGTAGAGCACTGGCACCAGTACCTGCTCGCCCTTCACTTCATGCTTTTCGAGCCAGACGATGTCCTTGGTGAGCGCCGCCACCTGGGCGGAGGTCAGGGTGACGCCCACCGACAGGCCGAGCTGCTCGCGGCTGGCCACGGCGTTGTCCATCAGGTGGCGATACAGTGCCTCGTCGGAGGTCTGGCCATCGATGAAACGCTTGCCGGTGCGGGCGGTCACCGCCTGCTGGATCAGCTGCTGCTCGTAATACCCATCGCCCAGGCGCTTCCAGCTCTGGTCCGGGTCGTAGCCTAGGTTGCCGAGCAGGTAGTCCGAGCTCATAAACTGCTTTAGGTCGGTGAGCACCGGATCGGTCTCGACCAGGTACTTGTGCGGCTGCGGCGCGCGGCTGTTGGCTGGCAGGCCCTGGACCCGGGCGATGGTCTGCGGGCTGACCGCGGTGGCGGCGCTGGACACCGCCTGCGCCGCGGCCATGCGCACGTCCTGCGGCGCCGGCGCGGTGCCCGGCTGGACGATCGGGGTGGCGGTATTGCGTTCGAGCGGGACGGCGGAGCTGCCGCCGCTGGGGCGGCTGATGTCCAGCGCGGCCAGGCCGGGACTGCTGACCTGGGTCTGCTCCAGCGGGGTGCCGGTGCCGACCTGGGTGCGGCTCGGCAGGTTGTCCGCGCCCTGGGCCTGGCCCACCGCCGCGACACTGGCCACATCGGCCCGGTTGTCCAGGCCAAGGCCCTGGCGCTGGTTGGCCGTGAGCTGACGCTCGGTGCCCTGGATGGCGGTGATCGCGGCGATGTCCACCGTACGCCCCTGGACCACCGGCAACAGTTGCTGACGCTGGGCCAGGTCGATGCTGGCACCGCCCAGGGTCCAGTTGCTCGGCGCCGGCGCGGTGGTGCTGGCACCGGCCTGACTGGCGGCCTGGGCGCTCAGGCGGAACAGCCCGGTACCACCGGTGGGCAGGGTGAAGCCGGGCAAGGTCAACGGGTTGACCTGGCGCTGGGCGAGATCTGGCGGCAACTGTGCGTTGATCTTGACGACCGTATTCCTGACCTGGCTGCCGGCCTGGGTGTCGGCGGCATTCAAGGCCTGGCCGGCATAGCCACTGCCGCCACGGGTCACTCCATTGCCCAGGTTGCGACTGGCGCTGATGTTCACCGCACCGACAGCCTGGATCACCGCGTTGGAGCCAGCCCCTGTGTTGGTCCGTGTTTCACGATCGTCGACGAGGGAATATGTGTGGAAGATCGCCGGAATCGCAACGCCGGAATTGGGACGGTAGTAAGGATTGGCCTTGCCCGTGTTCTGAAGGTGCTGTGCTACCCCTACGTAGTAGCTGCCGTCGTTGTCATACACCTCCTCCTCGTACATGAACTGGGTCTTGGCGTTGTACTTGACGTACTCGTACACCCCACCACCTGGTCTGATCAGGCTCTCCCACACCCAATAGCGCTCGCTGTCGTTGGGGTTGCGGAACTGGCGGGTGCGCACCACGGATTCATTGGCCGCGCCTTCGTTATTGAAATCGCCGGTGGCGATATCGATCGAAGCCCCGGCACTGATCGCACTCTGGGTGTTCTCGAAACTGTTCGACTGCGCCTTGAACGTGGAACCTGCGTTGATCGAAGCCGCCGCCACGTCGGAGTGGAACGAGCGCTGTATCTCTTCAGTCAGGTAGTAATACAGGTCGTAGTGGCGGCCTTTGCAGTCGATGCAATGATAGGTAATGGTCCCGGAGACGACTTGCTCGGGCGCAGAGAACGAATCGCGGCGGTTCTTGATGGTATCGGCATACAAGGCCATCGCCCCACCGCTTTGCAGCGTGGCGGAAACGTTCTCGATCAGGCTGGCCCACCCCTGCGCGGCATTGGCCGCCACCATCAGGCCGCCGAGGCTGTACACGGTGGCGAAGCGGTTGGTGAAGCTGCCGGTCAGCAGGCGCATGTCACCGCCGCTGGAAATCAGGCTCTGGCCAGCGGCACTGCCTTCGTTGCGCAGTACCTGGCTGACCAGGTCGAGCTTGCCGGCGCTGCCCACGGTGCCGCTGTTGGCGAAACTGCCGGCATTCAGGGTCAGGTCGCGACCCGAGGTGATCCGCCCCTGGTTGATGAAGGCACCGCCACTGCTGACCTGTACATCGCCGGCACCGGCAATGCGCCCGCCGCCCAGCACCTGCACGCCAGCGGCGCTGAGGCCGAGGTTGCCCAGGCTGGTGGCCTGCCCGCTGCCGGCGTACTGGCCGCTCAGGGCCAGGTCGAGCGTGCCGTTACTGGCGATCAGGCCGTTGTTGGTCCAGTTGCCGCCGCGGCCCACCAGGCTGGTGCTGGCCAGCAGCTGGCCGCTCCCGGTCAGGTTCAGTTCACCCACGTTGACGGTCAGGCGCGCGGCCTGGACCGCGCTGCTGTTGGTCCAGCTGGCGGCGTTCAGGGTCAGGCCACCCAGGGTGACGATATCGCCGCCGGCATTGCCCAGGTTGGCCATGCCGATCTGCAACTCCCCTGCCCCGCCATGCAGCAGGCGGCCGCCACCGTTGAGGAAACTGGCGGCCTGCAGGGTGAAGTCCTGGCTGGCGACTTCCAGCACGCCATTGCGGTTGTCCAGCACGCCAGCCAGTTGCAGCGTGGTGGTGCCAGCGCTGCCCAGGCTGCGCAACTGGCCGCCCTGGTTGTTCAGGCTGACGGCGCTGAGGCCGATGCGGGTATCGCTCTCGACGATGCCGCCGACGTTGTCGAAGGCGCCACGCAGGGTGAAGTCCAGCGCCTGGCCGGCCAGTTGACCACCGGCGCCGTTGTCCAGGTCGGCGGCGTCGATGTTGACCTGGCCCAGGGCGTACAGGCCGCCACCGCGGTTGTTCAGGTTGCCGGTATGGATTTGCAGCGTGCCGGCTTGCGCGGCCAGGCGGCCGCCGCTGTTGTCCAGGCCGCCCAGGGCGATCAACTTGAGCTGGCGCGCCTGCAGCGTGCCGCCCTGGCCGTTGCGCAGCAGCCCACCGACCTGGGCATCGAGCAGCCCCAGCAGGCTGGCGATGATGCCGCCACGGTTGTCGACGCTGGCCGCCTTGAGCAGCAGGTTGCCGTCCTGGGCGATCAGCTTGCCGCCCTGGTTGTCGACAGCGCCGCTGGTGACGTCGACGGCGCCCTTGGCCTGCACGATGCCGGCCTGATTGCTCAGGCTGGCGGTTTTCAGGGTGATGGCGCCGGCCTGGCTGTAGAGCAGGCCGTCGCGGTCGTTGTGCAGTGCGCCAGTGAGGTTCAGGCCCAGCGCCTGGTTGGCGGCCAGGGTGCCTTTGTCGCTGTTGTCGAGGCTCGCACCGTTGAGATCGAGGTAGGTCCGGCTGATCAGGCTGCCGCCCTGGTTGGCGATGGCCGCGCCGCCGCGAATCTGCAAGCCGCTGCTGGCCAGCAGCGTGCCCTGGGCATTGTCGAGCTGGCTGGCAAGGTCGAGGGTCAACGTGTTCAGGCCGACCAGGGTGCCGCCGCGGTTGTTCAGCGCATTGGCTTGCAGGCTGAACGCGGCACCGGCGTCCACGCGCCCGCCCTGGCTGTTGTCCAGGCTGCCACCGCGCAGGTCGAGCTGTTGCGCCCCGGTGCTGGCGAGATAACCGCCCCGGTTGTCCAGGCCAGCAGCCTTGATGCGTAGCTGGCCCAGGCTGACCAGTGCCCCCCCGGCACTGTTGTCCAGCGCTCCGGCCAGGGTGATACCCAGGTCGCCGTCGCGGCTGGACAACGTGCCGTTGTTGCGGTTGTCCAGGCTCGCGGCATTGACGGCCAGGCCCTGCCAGCCGGAGACCAGGCCGCCCTGGTTGATCAAGGAAGTGGCGCCCAGGGTCAACTGTTGGCTGCTGATCAGCCGGCCATTGCTGTTGTCCAGCGTGCGCGCGGCGAGGCTGAAGCCCAACGGACTGGAGATCTCGCCCTGACGGTTGTCGAGGTCGCGTAGGTTGCTCAGGGTCAGCTGGCCCTTGGTGTGGATCAGGCCAGCGCGGTTGTCCACGTCGCCGCCGGCGATGCCCAGCAGCAGCGCCAGGCTGCGCTCACCGAGCAGACGACCGCCCTGTTGGCTCAAGCTGTCCGCGCTCACCTGCGCGGCGCCCTTGGCGGAGATTTCACCGCCGGCATTGCGCAAGGCGGCCGCGCCCAAGGTCAGGCTGTCGAGGCTGTTGATCAGCCCATTACCGCCATTGTCCAGCGTCCCGGCGCTGGTCAGCGCCAGGTGCGAGGCGGCGAGCAACTTGCCGCCCTGGTTGTCCAGGCCTTTGCTGGTAACGTTCAACTGCCGGCTGGCGCTGATCTGCCCGCCCTCGCGGTTGATCAACTGACCGTCGATATCCAGGGTCAGGTCACCACGGCTGGTCACTGCCCCGCCGCTGTTGTCCAGGCGTTGCGCCTGGACCGACAGGCTGGCGGCGGCGATCTGGCCCTTGACGCTGGTCAGGGCGCGTTCGACCACCAGGGTCAGCCCCTGCTGGCCGAGCAGCTTGCCGTTGCTGTTGTCCAGGGTCGTGGCGGCCAGGGCGAAGGCCTTGGCGCTGGAGATCTCGCCGCCGCGGTTGTCGACCTCGGCAAGGCGCTTGAGCAGCAATTGGCCGGGGGTGTTGATCAGGCCACCCTGGTTGTCGAGCTGGCCGTGGTTCAGGTCCAGTTCCACACCCGCGTCGGAGTACAGGGTACCGCCGTGCTGGCGCAGGCCGTTGACGTTGGCGACCAGCGCCTGCCGGGCGGTGATGCGTCCGCCGCTGTTGTCCAGCAGGCCAGTGTCGATTCGCAGCAAACCGGCGCTGGTCAGCCGCGCGCCGTCCTTGCTGTCGAGGCTGTCACTGGTGATGCGCAGGTCGCCCTTGGCACTGACCAGGCCCGCCTGGCCGTTGTCCAGGTGCGTGCCGCTCAAGGTGATCTTGCCATCGCCCAGAAGCTTGCCGCCCAGGTTGCTCAACGCGCCCTGGCTGGACACGACGAGATCGCCGGCGCTGGACACTTCGCCACCGGCATTGCTGATGCTGGCAGCCGCCATCGACAGCGCGCCCTCGCTGGCAATCGTGCCCTTGTCGTTGTTCAGCGCGGCGCTCAGTTGCGCATCGATGCCCTTCTCGGCGCGTACCTCGCCCTGGGCGTTGTCCAGGCGCACCCCGCGCAGGGCGAGCCGGTCTTCGCTGGCAATCAGGCCAAGGCGGTTGAGCAGCGTCTGGTGCTCGACCGTCAGTGCCCCCTTGGCCTTGACCAGGCCGCTGTCGCCGTTGTCCAGGGTCAGGCCTGCGAGATGAACGGCGCCCTGGCCGGAGATTTCGCCGTTGCGGTTGTCCAGGCTGGCGGCCTTGACGTCGAGCAGGCCGGTGGCGGCCAGCAGGCCCTTGGCGCGGTTGTCGACTTTATCGGCGGTCAGGTCCAGCACGCCGCTGGCCTCAACTGTGCCGGCCTGGTTGTCCAGCTCACCCAGTTGCGCGCGCAGGTCGGTCCTGGCCGACAGCTTGCCCTTGCCGTTGAGCACATTGGCCGCCTCGAGCAGCAAGCGGGCCTCGGCCGAGACGATGCCCAACTGGTTGTCGAGCCGGCCCTGCACTTTCAGGTCGATATCGCTCAGGCTGTTGAGCGTGCCCTCGGCATTGTTCAGGGCATTGGCGCGCACCAGCAGGTGGCGCGCGCTGATCATGCCGGCGACGTTGTCCAGCTGTCTGGCGATGCGCAGGGTCAGGCCCTGGCTGCCAAGCAGCTTGCCGGCGCTGCTGTTGTCGAGGCTGTCGGCAACCAGTTCGTAGCCCTGGTTGCTGTTGATCTGGCCGCCACGGTTGATGACTTCGCCGAGGTTACGCAGCAGCAACTGGCCTGGGCCACGGATCAGGCCATTGCTGTTGTCCAGCCGGCCATGGTTGAGGTCGAGGCTGAGATCCTCGAGGCTGAACAGTTCGCCGCCCTGTTGGTCGAGGCGGGAAACGCTGGCCAGCACCTGGCGCCCGGCGATGCTGCCGGCGGCCTGGTTGCCCACCGTGGTCGCGACGAGGTCCAGGCGCTGGCCGCTGCTGAGCAGGCCACCCTGGCCGTTCTCCAGGGCGCCGGTGCGCACCGTGCTGTTGCCTTCGGCGGTGATACGGCCCTTGTTGCGGTTGTCCAGGCTGGCGGCGCTCAGTTGCAGCTGGCCGTCGGTCTCCAGCGTGCCGCCCTGGTTGTCCAGTGCCGTGGTGCTGGTGATGCGCAGATCGCCCTTGCTGGTGACCTTGCCGCCCTGGTTGAGCAGCGTGACGCCTTCGAAAGTCAGGCTGCCACTGCTGTCGATCAGGCCTTTGTTGTTGTCGACTACGGCATCGCGCAGCGGCTGGCCACGGTCCTTAAGTACCACCAGCAGCGAGCGCCCGGCGCCCAGGCTGCCACCTTGGTTGTCCAGGCGCGCGCCACGCAGCTCGACGTCGCGGCCCGACACCAGGCCCTTGTTCTGGTTGACCAAGCGCGCCACGGTCAGGGCCAGGCGGTTGTCGGCGATCAGCCGGCCACCTTCGCTGTTGTCCAGTTGCTCGGCCTGCACCAGCACCTGCGCCTGGCTGGCCACCCGGCCGCCTTTGTTATCGATGTCGCCCACCTGCAGGTCGACACCGGCATTGCCAACCACCATGCCACCGACGCGGTTGTCGAGGGCGGCACCGCGCAGCGCCAGGCTGCCTTCGGCGACCAGTTCGCCGCCCTGCTGGCGCAGGGTGCCGATGCGGGCATCGAGGTTGGCGCGGCTGGCGATTCGCCCCTTGCCGTTGTCCACTTCGTCGGCCTCGAGGTCCACCGCCGCGGTGGCGCTGAGCAGGCCTTCGCGGTTGTCCAGGTGCCGGCCTTTGAACACCAGGATGGCGCTGCTGCGCAGCACGCCGTTGCGGTTGTCCAGGGCATCGACGAACAGTTGCAGTTGGCGATCGGCGTGCAACACGCCTTTGTGGTTGTCGGTGCTGGCGCTACGCAGGGTCAGCAAGTCCTTGCCGGACACCACCCCGCTGCGGTTGTCCAGGCGACCGAGCAGCAGCTCGATCAGGCCCAGGGCGCGCACTTCACCGCCCTGGTTGTCGAACAGGCCGCCGACCTGCGCCTTGATCCGGCCATCGCTGGCCAGGCTGCCGCCGACGCGATTGTCCAGGCTGGCGGCGGTCACCTGCAGGTCCTTCTGTGACAGCAGCGTGCCGCTGCGGTTGTCCAGCGCTCCCTGCAGGGTGAGCAGGGCCGCCTGGTCGCCGATGATGCCGCCGTCACGGTTGTCCAGGCTGCCGGCCTCGATACGGGTGACCGCGCCACTGGACAGCTCACCGCCGACGTTGGCCAGCGCGCCGCTGACCGTTACCGTCAGGCCTTGCTCGCCACTCAAGGTGGCATCCTGGTTGTCGAGGCTGGCAGCGCTAGCTTCGAGCCGGTGGCCAATGATCAGGCCATTGACGTTGCGCAGGACCTGGGCGACCCGCAGCACCAACGCCTGGTCGCTGCGCACGCTGCCGTCGCCGTTGTCCAGGCTCGTCGCGATCATTTCGAAGGCTTGGCTGCTGGAGATTTCGCCGCCACGGTTGTCAACGCTGTCCAGGCGCTTGAACAGCAACTGGCCGTTGCTGCGGATCAATCCGCCCTGGCTGTCCAGGTGGCCGCCGGAAAGGTCGAGGGTAAGGTCGCCGTCGCTGGTCAACTTGCCGCCGCCCTGCTGGTCGAGGCGCCCGACCTCGACCACCGAGGCACCGTGGGCGCCGATGCGGCCACGCTCGCTGTTGTCCAGCTCGCCGGCCTTGAGGGTCAGCGTGTCGCCACTGGTCACGACGCCCTTCTGGCGGTTGACCAAGGTGTCGGCCGTCAGGCGTATCGGGCCCTTGCCGGTGAGCAGGCCCTTGTCGCTGTTGTCCAGGCGCTGGCCGGTGAAAGTGATGGTCTGGCTGCCGTTGACCACGCCGGCGCGATTGTCCAGCTGACGGGCTTGCAGGGCGATGTCGCCCTGGGCGGCCAGACGCCCCATGCGATTGTCCAGATTGCCGCCGAGCGTCAGCGCCAAGCTCTCACGGGCCTCGATGACACCGCCTTGGTTACCCAGGCTCGCCGCCTGGAAGTCGAGTACCTGCCCGGAGATGCGCCCCTTGGCGTTGTCCAGCGCCTGGGCGATGCGCAGGGTCAGCGACTGCTGCGAGAGCAGCTTGCCATCCTGGTTGTCGAGTGCCTCGGCGGCAAACGTGTAGGTCAGATCGCTGGATATCTCACCGGCGCGGTTATCGACCCGTGCCAATTGCTGCAACAAGAGCTGGCCCGGCGCATTGATCAGGCCGCCCTGGTTGTCGAGCAGACCGTGGTTCAGGTCAAGGAGCAGGTCCGCGCCGCTGAACAGCTGACCGCCGTTGGCCTGGCGCAGGCCTTTGATACGGGCGACCAGCGACTGGCCGGCGTGGATACGCCCGGCGTCGGTGTTGTCCACCTGGCCGGCGTTCAACTCAAGCCCCTGTGCCGCGTATATCTGCCCGCCGGCGTTGACCAGGCCCGCGGTGCCGACCTTTGCCTGGCCCTGGCTGCTGATCTGGCCTTGGTCGTTGGCCAGCGAACCGCTGTCCAGTTGCAACTGCTCGGCGGCCACCACGGTACCACTGCGGTTGTCCATGGCCCCTACGCTGGCAACCGTCAGCTGGCGGTCACCCTGCAGGCGCCCGGCACGGTTGTCGACGCTGCCCGCGCTCAACGTCAGGTCGGCGGCGCTGATCTCGCCACGCTGGTTGTCCAGCGCGCCGTCCAGGCGCAGCCGGGACGCCTCGCGCGCCTTCAGCTTGCCGTCGGCATTGAGCAGACTGCCCGCCTGCAGGTCCAGGCCCTGGGCCGAGACCAGCCCACGGGTGTTGTCCAGCAGTTGCGCGACCCGCAAGGTCAGTGCCTGCTCGGAAAGCAGCTTGCCGTCCTGGTTGTCCAGGCTGTCGGCAGCCAGGCTGAAGCCCTGCTGGCTGGAGATCTCACCCCGGCGGTTGCCAACCGTGGCCAGGTTGCGCAGCAGCAAAACGCCCGGGCTCTGCAGCGTGCCGCCTTCGTTGTTCCAGTGGCCACGGGAAAGATCCAGGGTCAGGCCCTGCGCGGCACTGATGCGCCCCTGGCGATTGTCCAGCCCGGTGCTGGTCAGCAGCAGGCTGCCGTTGCCGGCGATCTGCCCCTCCAGGTTGACCAGGCTGCCGGCCTGCAACACCAAGGCCTGCTGAGCCAGCAACCGGCCCCGGCTGTTGTCCAACTGGCCGGCGACTGTCAGTTGCAGACCTCCACGCGCCTGCACGGTGCCGTCCTGGCCGAGCAGGGTCGCGGCGCTCAGCGTCAGCTGGTGGCCGGCGATCAGACCGGCGCTGTTGGCCAGTTGCCCGGCAATCTGCACCCGCAGGTCATTGCCGCCGAGCAGCTTGCCGGAGGTATTGTCCAGTTGCCGCGCCACCAGCGCATAGGCCTGGCCGGCGGAGATCTCGCCGCCGCGGTTGTCGACGGTCCCCAGGCGTTGCAGGGTCAGTTGGCCCGGGGTGGTGAGCAGGCCGCCCTCGCTGTTGTCCAGGTGGCCGTCGGCCATGTCCAGGGTCAGCACCTTGGCGCCGTGCAACTGGCCCCCGCCGCGCTGGTCGAGCTGGCCGAGGCGCGCCGTGGCCTGGCCATCGCTGGCGATGCGCCCGGCATTGCGGTTGTCGACGCTGGCGGCCTGCAGTTGCAGATCCTGCCCGGCGGCCAGGGCGCCGACGCGGTTGTCCAGGCGCCCGGCGACGGTGATGTCCAGCGCCTGCCCGGCGCTCAGTCGGCCGCTTTGGTTGTCCAGCTGGTTGGCGCCCAGCGTGTTGCGCTGCGCCGACAGCTCGCCGCCGCGGTTGTCCAGGGTCTGCGCGGTGACACGTTGGGCCTGCCCGGCGCTGATCAGGCCGTTCTGGTTGCCCAGGGTCTGTGTCGCCTGCACGGTCTGGTCGCGCCCGGCCAGCACCCTGCCCTGGGCACTATTGTCCAGGGCGGCGCTGGTGATCCGGCTGTCCTGCCCGGCACTGAGGGTACCGCTGCGGTTGTCCAGCTGCCCTTGTACCGCGAGGTCCAGGTCGCGGCTGGCGACGATGCTCTTGCCGCTGTTGACCAGTTGCCCGCTGGCAATGCTCACGTCCCCCTGGGCGTTGCGGCTGCCATCGGCGCTCACGCCGGCCTCGATCACGCCGAGGTTGGTCAAGGTGCCGGTGGCCTGCAGGTTGATCTGGTTACCGGCGGTAATCGCCTGGCGTGATGTCAGGTCGGTACTGCTGCGCACCTCGACCTGACTGGCGCCGTGCACCGGCCCTTGCAGATCGACACCGGCGGCCTGGAGCCTGACCGCACCGCTGGCGCTGGCCTGGGACAGGCTCAGCTGGCCGTTGGCATCGAGACGAATATCGCCGCCACTGGCCGCCACGTCCCCTGCCAGGCGCACACCGACGCCCGCCTCGGTACCCACCAGGCGAATTGCCCCGGCGTACATGCCGCCCAAGGCACTGGAGTCGATGGCCAGGGCCGGCGCATCGGCCGCGTTGCCGGCGCGCGGCGTCGCGGCCAGGGTCTGGGCGTCGACATCGTTGCGCCCGGTGATGACGTTCAGTTCACGGGCCCGCAACTGGGCGTTCAGGCGCGCCGAGCGGGTGATGATGTCGAAGCGTTCGACGTTGTCGGCGTTGAGCCCCGCGCCCTCCAGCGCCACGCTGCCGCCATCGACCTGATAGCCACTGAGCGCGCCACGGCCATCGAGCACCGGCTTGCCGGTGCTCAGGGTCACTTGCGGCGTGTTGATGAAGCCGCAGCCATCGCAGGTGATGCCGTGAGGGTTGGCGACGATGACCTTGGCCGCATGCCCGGCCACTTCGGTATAGCCGCGCAGCTGACTGGCGTTGGCACCGTTGACCTCGTTGAGGATGACATTGGCCGCCGCCCCTTGCAGGTTCGGGTTGCCGACGATGATCCCGCCCAGCTGGGTGGATTGCGTGCGCTCGGTGGCGTTGTTGAGGATCAGCCCCTGCTGGCCGACGTTGTAGTCGCTGAACTGGTTGTGCGACAGGCCGCTGCCGTTGGGCGCGGCGATGTTGACGATCGGCACGCCGTTGCCCGCCTGGCCGAGGCTGGTGCCCGGCCCGCTGACCACCACGCCCTCGGCGGCCTGCGCCCACAGCGGCTGCCAGAACATGGCGTTGGCCAGCAGGAACGCCAGGCCACGCTTGGGCAGGCCGCAAAATTGCTCACGGGGCTGAATTTCGGCCGAGCGTTGGCGGGCCAGGAAGGCAAACAGGCGGACGTCCATGTCAGTTCTCGAGGGTCAGGCAGTCAAATGCATGCGCCAAGGCGCGAAGGCGCCGGGCGAATGTTCTGCTTCAGCAAGTCGGCAGGGTCTGGAGCGTGGCTGCACGAGCATTGCAAACTGGCGCGGATACTATGTGGCCATCATATTGACGTCAATTTGCCATCATTCGGTTTTTTGTAACTTGTCCGTGCACCCTGTTTGAAAGCATTGGAATAGAGCAGTTCGAGCAAAAAAATATTTTTCTTGGGTCAGGCGGCAGGCTATGCGCAACCTCTGCAGCAGCGACCCTGTGTCGCGAAACGGGCACGACACAGCCCTTTCGCGAGATCAAACCGCGCTCATGGAACTCCACATAACTTTTTGACTTGGCAGGGACCTGAGGGAGCAAATGTCTTGTCTTGCCTGCGTAGGCTACGCCCCACAGTTACAGCTCTTGGTGTCAAAGCGGCGCGTACCCTGTAGGAGTGGGTATACCCGCGAACACCGGCAGAGCCGGTGCCATCCACCGCGCTGCTTGCTTCGCGGGTAAACCCGCTCCCACAGGGGAACGCGAAGCCCCCCGACTACCGGCTTGCGGCGTGCTCACCTATCACCACACGTCGTGGGTATGCGCCCGATAGCCCTTCTCGATACGCTCCACCAGCAACGGCGCGGTAATGATGCCCCTGACCGGGTAGAGCATTTCCTCTGCCGTCAGCTCGCGATCCAGCAGAAGTTCATGCTCCCCGTCCCACAACCACAGTGAACCGCCTGGGCCCCCTGCCTGCATGCGCATGGTCGGAAACGCCTGCAACACCGGGCTGACTGGCACGTTGGCGACCACCGCCAGCAGCCCCTGATCGACAGCAGCCTGAACCGGGAAAAAGGCCGTGAATTGAGGTTGCGCATCGACAACGGCAGAAAAGTCTTTGGGTGTCTGCTCGTGGTAACCGGCAAACGCTCGTATCAGATGTCCATACCGTGGGTGCTTATGGGTGACCTGCGCATAGGCGACTCCTGCGTTTGTCAGGATTTGCAGGACGTCGCCAAGTTTTACTCTCTTTGCCATTAGAAACCTTTGAATTTGATACTTTTAAGAATTTCCGCTCCGCGTACCAGCGCCCGCTCATACTTGGTCGGGTTCTTCCTCGCCGAGATCGAGTTGATGAGGTTCTCAAGTGTTCCATCCGGCCGCTTGGGGTCGTTGAGCCTGCCGTAGCGCTCAATGAGTACTTGCTCCACGGCGCGGGCATCGGAGCGTGAAAGCTTGTCCAGACCTGGAATACCCTCGATGATCCTGTTCTTTTTCAAATGTTCACGACCGCGTCGGGCAATATCATCGGTAATACCGACGTAGCGCGTCACACCATCGACCACACAGGTATAGACACAGGTCTTGCCGCCGACAATGGTACTCGCTCCAGCGACTTTTGCCGCCTCCAGCGTTTCACTCTCAGCCTTGCGAATCGCCTTGATCTCATTTGCCCGCTCTATTGCCGAGCGCACCCCTGGCGACTTCATCGCGCCTTCCGAGACACCAAGCACCCGCTCTGTCACCAGCTTGCGACCCGGTAATTCGCCAATCAGTTGCAGGAACGGCTCCCAACTGCCGGTGACCTCCGCCAGTGTCTGCATGCTGGTCACGGCACGCTCGATCAGTTGGTCCTTGTAGCCCTGGCAGGTGGCGTTGGTGCAGTTCAGCCCTTCAAGCACGGTCAGGCCAGCTTCGATATCCAACTGCTGGGAGCGCGCGAACGCCACACCGCCAGTCTTCAGGGCCTGCTCGTAGTTCTCGTCACTGAGCTTCTTGTGGCCATTGGCGATCCAGAACTTCTCCTGGCACGCGGTGTTGTTGCCACAATCGTTCATGTCGGCGACAAAGTCGCCCATGTCACTGTGGTTGAGGTTGTTGTACTGCGTCGCGGTACTGGCGATCCACGAACCGTCCTGCAGACGCTTGCCATCACCTTCATCCCGCGCCGACGCCGTCACCACACCCACCAGCTGCGAAGCGATCAGCATCAGTGCATCACGGTTGACCGGGTCCATCTGCGTGGCGATCCGGCGCAACTGGTTGGCCAGCAGTTCGTTGGCGCCCGCCGCGATCGCGCCGGTGGCAAAGTCGCCGCCGGCGGCCTGGGCGACGAAACCACCGACCAGCGCATGCAGGGCGACCTTTTCCGGGCTGCCGGTACGCAGGTTGGCGTCCCCCACCGTGCTGAAGGCCGTCGCCGCCAGCGTGTTGAACACCGCCGACTGGAGGATCGCCCGCACATCGGCGTCACGCCCGAACGCTTGCCCTACCGCGCCGGAAGCCGCACCGATGGCCAGCTGCTGGGCACCGAAGCGACCGATACCTTCCAACGATCCGAGGTCGACCACCGATTTGCCATCGACGATCTTGGTCTTGGCGATATCGCCGAAGTAGCTTTCAGCAATGCCTGCGGTGATCGCGGCGATCGCCGCGTTGGTCAGGCTGTCCTTGCTCAGGGTGTCCTTGAGTGCCTGGCCGAGGTCACCCTTGTTGCTGATGGCACTGTTGAGCGCGGTGTTGGCCAGCGCCGCCGCACCGGCCAGCTGGGCGCCTGCCAGGCCGAGGCCGGCCGGGCCAAGCACCGCCGCCAGGAGAATGGCCATGACCATCTGCGCCCCGGCACCGAGCCCTGAGTTCTCGTACTTGAAGCGGGTATGGATCTCCTGCACCTGGCGCCAGTCGACGCCGCCTTGAGCCTCGAGCTCCTTCAGCCAGCCCAGGCTCGGATCCGCCTCGACCATCGCGTCGATGGACTCGGACACCGATTCCTGGCTGACCTGCCGGACGTCTGCATGGATCTTGCCGGCGGCCTTGATCACCAGGTCGCCCTTGGCCGTCAGTTCACTCTGGCGGAAGGTCTCGTCGGTGCTGCCCTTGCCCTTCATGCTGAACCAGGCCAGGCTGCTCTTGCTCTTCTCGTGACTCTCCTGGATGAGGTCCTTGACGCTCTGGAAGTAGATATCACCGCCGCTGTCGAGGGTCAGGTCGCCGCCGCTGTCGAGCTTGGCCGCCTGATAGCGCTGGTCGCCACTGCTGACCAGGGTCAGGTGGCTGCCACTGCTGATTTCGCTGCCCACGTGGGTGACACGGGTCGACTCGTCGCGCTTGGTCGCCTTGCTGCCCCAGCTGCCCTTGGACTTCTTGTCGTACAGCGAGTAGTCACGGTCCTCGGCCGACAGCAACGCCAGGTCGTTGCCCGCCACCAGGTAGGCTTCGTCGCCCGCCTGGACCCGGCTGGCAATCAGGGTCAGGTCGTTGCTGGCCGACAGGTCGATGTTGCCGCCGGCCTTGAAGCTGGTGGCGACCTGGCGAACATGATCCTCCTGGCGCGTGACCTTCTTGGTCTTGGAGTAGAAATGGTCCTCGTTGGCGGCTGAGGTCAGCGTCAGGTCGTGGCCGGCGTTGACCGCGATGTTGCGCTTGGCCTCGACCTCGCTGGCAATCGCGGCAAAGTCGCGGCCGGCGGCCAGGGTCATGTCGCGGCCAGCCTCGATCGTGCCGACATGCTGGGTGATCGACTCTTTCTGGTGCCAGCGGCCCCAGTTGTCGCTGTCCTGCTGCTCCGCCGAGCTGAGCACCAGGTCGCGCCCGGCATTGATGTCCAGATCACGGCCGGTCTTGATCACACCGCCCATGTTCATCACATCGCGCCCGGCACCGATGCTCAGGTCGTTGCCGGCCTCGATGCGCGCGGCGCTGTCGACGTAGTCGCGGCGGCTACCACCGACTTCGAAGCTGGTAACGCTACGCTCGTTGACCACATCGCCCAGCAGCGCGTTGAGGCTGACATCACGACCCTTGAGGATGCCACCGGCGCCATTGAGGATGCTGTCGCCGGCCAGCAGGTCCAGACGATTGCCCGCCTCGATCAGGCCGGCGTTGACCAGGTTCTTGCCGGCGCTGGCCGACAGGTTGTTGTTGGCCTTGAGCGTACCGGCGTTGGTCAGGCTGTCACCGGCGATAAGGGTTACATCATTGCCCGCGATCAGCGCGCCGTTGGGCGCCAGGCGATTGTTCGCCTGGGCCAGGTAGAGCACCGGCACCAGCACCTTCTCGCCGTTGACCACATGCTCTTCGAGCCAGACGATGTCGTGGGTCAGGGCTGCGACCTGCTGGGCGGTCAAGGTCACGCCCACGCTCAGGTTCAGTTGCTGCTTGCTGGCGATGGCGTTGTCCATCAGGTACTGGTACAGCGCTTCATTGCTGGACTTGCCATCGATGAAACGTTGGCCGGTGCGCGCCAGCACCGCATCCTGGAGCAGCCGCTGCTCATAGAAACCGTCACCCAGGCGCTTCCAGCTCTTGTCCGGGTCATAGCCCAGGTTGCCGAGCAGATAGTCCGAGCTCATGAACGACTTGAGGTCGGTGAGCACCGGGTTGGTTTCGATCAGGTACTTGTGCGGCTGCGAGCGACCGCTGTTGTCCGGCAAGCCCTGGACCTGGCGAATGCTGGTCGGCGGTACCACCTTGGACTGGCCCCACGGCGCCGGCCGGCTCAGTGCCAGCGGATCGAGCGCGGTCAGGCCCGCGCCCTCGGTAGTGCGACCCGGCAGCCGGCCACTGCCGTTGCCATTGTTGTCGAGGGCTACCGAGGTGGCACGGGTATCAAGATCCAGGCGTTCGCGTTGGGTCGGGTCCACGGCACGAATGCTTGCATCGACCTGCGGCAGGCTGCCCAACTGCGAGTCGCGCCCCGGGGTGATCGGCAGTGGCCGGTCACGGTCGGCCAGGCTGATGCTGGAGCCGCCCAGGGTCCAGCCCGACGACGACGGCACGCTGACCACGCCTTCGCTGGTACTCAGGCGGAACAGCCCGTTCTGCCCGGTGGGCAGGCTGAAGCCCGGCAGCTCCAGCGGATTGACCTGTTGCTGGGCCAGCTCCGGCGGCAGCTGTTTGTGGATACTGATCAGCGTCGGCTGGGCGGAGGTGGCCGCGGTGTTGGTCCCGCGCCCGCCAAAACCATTGGGCGCGCTGAACGGTTTCTCCACACCGTTGCCCAGCCGCTGGCCGGCATTGATGGTGACATTGCCACCCGCCTGGATCACGGCGGGCACGTAACTGCTGACGGTACCGGTCTCGATCACCTTCTCATCGGATACCCGCGCATTGGCGATATAGGCCGGAAGCTCCATGCGTTGGCCCGTGCTGAACATTGATTCGCCCATGGCCCTGGCGCCCAGGAACTTGTCGGTCTGCTTGTAGACCAGCAAGCCGTAGGCAACGAATGTTTCACTCGGCGTGGCGCAGCAGCGATAGGTGACCGTCGGCGCCCGAGACGCTTCGCCCGCCGGGTTGATGAACCACCAGTCCTTGTTATAGGAAGCGTCGTTGTACTGGTTGTAGCGGATCACTTCATCGAGCGCCCACCAGCCTTTCTGGATCTGGACGTCCAGGTACTTGGCGCTGATGTAGTCGCCCAGCGCAGTGCCGGTGTTCTGGAAGTTCGCCACATTGACGGTGATGTTGCCCGTGGCCGATACGGTCGAATTGCTGTTGCTGAAGCTGGTCCCCTGGACGTCCAGGTTACCGCCTGCATTGATGCTGGCGGCTACCGAACTTGGATCGCCCGACACGGTGGTCTTGTATTGCTGAATCCATACCAGGTGGGAGGGCCACTTCTTCGAGTCGTCAACCCCGTAAGGCAGGTTGGTACAGCTGTAGCAACGCTGGCCGATGGCCGACGAATACAACTCCGAGGTCACCTTGAAGTTGTTGCGCTCGTTGATGAACTGCTCGGCCTTGATGTTGAAATCGCGGGCGCTCTCCATCTTGCCGGAGATGTTCTTCAGCACCGCGGCGCGGGTGCCTGGCGAGCGGCCCTCGACGGTAAGGTTGCCCAGGCTGTAGACCTCGCCGAGGGTGTTGCTCAGGCTGCCGACCGACCAGGTCATGTCGGTGCCGCTGAAGATCAGCGCATTGGCATTGTTCAGGGCTTCGGCGCTGTTGATCTTCAGGGTGGTGGCGCTGGCCAGGGTGCCGTAGTTGTCCAGGCGCGAAGCGCGTACATCCAACGCCTGGGCCGAGGTCAGGCGCCCGTAGTTGGTCAGGCTGGCCAGGGTACCCAGGCCGCCGATGGTGGTGTTGCCACCGCCGGCGATGCTGGTGCTGGCGCCGAGCACGATGCTGTTGGCATCGAGCTTGAGATCACCCAGGCTGCTGGCCCGGCCACTGCCGCTGTAGCTGCCGCCCAGGTTGAGGCTGAAGTCGCCGTCACTGGCGATCAGGCCATTGTTGACCCAGTTGCCGCCGCTGCCGACGAAGCTGCGCGAAGCCAGCAGCCGGCCGCCCTGGTTCAGGGTCAGTTGCCCCACATTGACGGTCAGCCGCCCTGCCTGGATCACGCTGCTGGTGGTCCAGTTGGCGGCATTGATGGTCAAGCCACCGAGGGTGGCCATTTCGCCACCGGCCGTGGACAGGTTGTCCAGGCTCACGCCGAACTCGCCCTGGCCACCATGCAGCAAGCGGCCACCGCTGTTGAGGAAGCTGCCGGCACTCAGGCCCAGGTCCTGGTTACTGGTTTCCAGCACACCCGAGCGGTTGTCGAGCAGGCCGGCAATGCGCAGATCGGTCTTGCCTGTGCTGCCCAGCGCGCGCAATTGCCCGCCCTGGTTGTCGAAGCTGTCCGCGCCGATGCTCAAGACAGTATCGCTTTCGATGACCCCGCCACGGTTGTACAGCGCATTGCCCAGGGCGAAGTTCAGGCTCTGCCCGGCGATCTGCCCACCGGCGCCGTTGTCCAGGCGGCCGCCGGTCACGCTGATCAAGCCATTGGCGTAAAGGCCACCGCCCTGGTTGATGAAGTCATTGCTACGAATGGTCGTTGTTCCGGCCTGGGCGGCCATGCGCCCGCCCTGGTTGTGCAAACCAGCGAGGGCCGTCAGGGTCAACTGCCGGGCCTGGATGACCCCTCCCTGGTTGCTCAGCAGGCCGCCCTTGGTTTCAGCCTGCAACGCTCCCTTGAGGCTGGCCAGCACGCCGTTGCGGTTGTTCAGGCTGCCAGCCGTCAGGCCGACATCGCCTTGCCGGGCGATCACCTGACCGTTCTGGTTGACCAGGCTGGCACTGGTGACAACGGTGATGTCGGCAAGGCTTTGCAGCTTGCCCTTGGTGTTGTCCAGGCTGCCGGCAACGATGTTCAGCGCACCGGTGTCACTGTGCAGCAAGCCCTCGTCGCTGTTGTTCAACAGCCCTTGGCTGTCGATGACCACGCCCGCCACGGCGGCCAGGGTGCCCCGATGACTGTTGTCGATACTCTGGGCGTGCACGGTCAGCCCCGCCTGGCTACCCAGCTCGCCGCCCTGGTTGATCACTTGCCCGGCTTTGGCCACATGCAGCGCGGCGGCGCTCAGCAGCTTGCCGCGGCTGTTGTCCAAGTCACCGTCCAGCACCAGGGTCACGGGCCCCTTGGCAATCAGCCGTGCATCGCTGTTGTTCAGGCCCGCAGCCTGCAGATAAACCTCGGCGGCGCTGTCCAGCAGCCCGCCCTGGCTGTTGTCGAAACGGCCTTGGGTCAGGGTCAGACGTTGGCCGGCACCACTGGCCAGCACGCCACCGCGATTATCCAGCGCCGTGGCCTGGATCGCCAGTTCCTTCCGGCTGGCCAGGGCGCCGCCCTGGCCATTGAGCAACTCGCCATCGAGATCGACGATGACGCCGCCATCACGACTGGACACTGTCCCGCTGTCGCGGTTGTCGACCTTGCCGCCATCGAGGCGTACGCCCTGCCAACCGGAGACCAGGCCCTTGGCGTTGATCAGTTGCGTGGCATCCAGGTTCAACTGGCGATGACTGATCAGGCTGCCGCCGCTGTTGTCGAGGGTGCGCGCAAGCAGGCTGAACTGCTCGCTGCTGGAGATTTCGCCGTCACGGTTGTACAGGTCGCGCAACTGCTTGATCAGCAGCAGGCCTGGGGTGTTGATCGTGCCGCCCTGGTTGTCCAGGTCGCCATTGTTCAGGTCCAGGGTGAGGCTGTCGGCGCCAAACAGCTTGCCGCCCTTCTGCTCCAGGCCCGTGACACTGGCCAACAGGGTCTTGCTGGCAATCTGGCCTGCACCGTTGTTGCGTAGCTGGGCGGCATTCAGTTCCAGCAGGGTGCCGGCGATGATCCGTCCGCGCTGGCTGTTGTCCAGCTCACCCGTTGTCAGTTTCACCTGGCCCTTGGCCGTGACCACACCGTCTTCACGGTTGTCCAGGCCGGTGCTGGTGAGCGTCAGGTCGCCATCGCCGACCAGTTTGCCGCGCTGGTTCTCGATCTTGCCCTGGCTTTCCAGAATCAGGTCAAGGGCGCTGGACAAGCTGCCGCCAGTGTTGTCCAGGCTTGCGCCCGCCACGGTCAGGCTGTCCTCGCTGCTGATGCGACCGTCCACGTTGCGCACCGCGCCGGTCAACGCCAGCTTCACTGGCCCGTCGCCGGACAGCCTGCCGCCGCTGTTGTCCAACGAACTGAGCGGGCCGCTGCCAATCAAGGTGACAGCTTGCTTGGCCGACAGTTCGCCTTTGTTCAGGTTCAGCAGCCGGTTGAAACCTAGGTTTAGGGCCGCGTCGGTGTGGATCCGGCCAGCGTCGCTGTTGTCCAGGGTCTTGCCGGTGAGCGTGAGTGCACCTTTGCCGGCGATCTCGCCGTCGCGGTTGTCCAGGTCGTCGACGGTCAGCTGGGCGTCAAGCCCCGCCTTGACCAGGCCTTTGTCACGGTTGTCCAGACGCTGGCCGTTCAGCGTCAAGCCGCGCTCGGCGATCAACTCACCGGCCTGGTTGTCGATCTGTGTGCCATGCACCTCCAGGTCCTGCCGGGAGGCCACATGCCCTTTGGCGTTGTCCAGGGTCTTGCCGCGCAGCAACAGCTTGCCATCGGCAAACAGCGTGCCGGCGTTGTTGCGCAACTGCCCCTGCTCACCGAGATCGATGGTCATCTGCCCACGGCTGCTGAGCAAACCCTGGCCGTTGTCGAGGCTGGCGGCTGTCACGTTCAGCGATGCAGCGTGGATCTGCGCCTTGAGCGAGGTCAGTGCCTGTTCGAGGGTCAGGGTCAGCGCCTGCTTGCTCAGCACCTTGCCTTCGCTGGTGTCGAGCTGTCGCGCCACCACTTCGAAGGCCTGGTCGCTGGAAATCTCACCGCCCTGGTTGGCAACATCCTTGAGCTGCTTGAGGGTCAGCTTGCCGCCGTTGTGGATCAGGCCACCCTGGTTGTTCAGTTGGCCATGCTGCACGTCAAGGCTCAGGTCGCCGAGGCTGTACAACTCACCGTTTTGCTGGTCCAGCCCGGTGACGCGGACCTGCAGCGCCTGGCCACCGGCAATCCGCCCCTTGGCGCTGTTGTCGACCTGGCCGGCGTCCAGTTGCAGGCGCCCTGCGCTGCTCAAGCGGCCCTGCTGGTTATCGAAGCGACCGGTGGTTACCGTCGCTGCGAGTCGACTGTTGATCACCCCTTGGGTGTTGTTCAGCTTGGCGCTGGTGAGTGTCAGCCCGGCGTCGCTTTCAAGCGTGCCTTCGGTGTTATCGACATCCGTCGACGTGGTCACCGTCAGTTCTCGCGTACTCGAAACGACCCCTTTGCGGTTATCGAGCCGAACGACTTCGAGCAGCAGCTCGCCTTCGCTTTCCAGATGCCCCTGCTGGTTGTCCAGCACGCCGTCACGCCCTGCAACGCCGCGGTCGTGCAAATGGATGTCGAGCCGATCACCCGCCGAAATCACCGCGCTGTTGTCCAGGCGTGCGCCTTCGAGCTTGATCTGCCGCGCGGAAACCAGGCCTGCGCTGTTGTTGATCAGATGCTCCAGGACAAGGGCCAGGCGGGTACCCCCCAGCAGCTTGCCATCACTGTTGTCGAGTACCTGACCGGCGCTGTCGATGCCGTCCTGGGCAGAGATCTCACCGCCGCGGTTGTCCACCTCGGCAACCCGCAGGATGCTCGACTGGTCGCTGCCGATCAGACCACCAATGCGGTTGTCGGCCTTTGCGGCATGCAGCTCCAGGCTGCCCAACGCGACGACGGAACCGTTGCGGTTGTCCAAGGTGTCATCGAGCCGTAGCTCGAGCCGGCCATCAGACGCCAGGCTACCCTTTGTGCGGTTGTCCAGGCTCAATGCCTTGACGTCGAGCAGGTCGGCAGCGCCCAGCACCCCGGCCTGGTTGTTCAAGGCCCCACGCAGCTTGACGCTCAGTTGCGTGTCGGAGAGCACGCGCCCCTTCTGGTTGAGCAGGCTGCCCGCCTCCAGGTGGTGCGTGCCTGCCGCCGAAATTTCACCCTGCTGGTTGTTCAGCACCTGCTGCACGTAAACCTGCTGCCCCGCGCGGCTGGCAACGGTGCCGTCCAGATTGTCCAGCGTGCCACTGCGCACCTCTATGCCGGCTGCGGCGATGCGACCCTTGGTATTGTTCAGCGCCTGGGTGATCAGCAGTGTCACCGCCTGGTCGCCGAGGACCTTGCCCTGGGTGTTGTCGAGGTTGTCCGCACTCAGCACGAATGACTGGCCGCTGGAAATCTCACCCTGGCGGTTGAAGACATCGGCCAGTCGTTCGAATACCAGTGGCCCCGTCGCCGCGACAAGACCACCGTCGTTGTTCAACCGCCCACGGGCCAGGTCGAGCGTCAGCCCCGCCTCGCTGAATACCCGCCCGCCCTGCTGGTTGAGCAGTTCCCCGGTGGCCAGTTGCATCCCGGCCTTGGCTTCGAGATGCCCCTTGTTCTGATTGTCCAGCTTGCCCAGCGTCAGGGTCGCCCGCTGCCCGGCGACGATCTTGCCCGCCTGGTTGTCCAGCAGGCCCGACTGATTCAGGGAGAGATCGGCGACGCTGTGCAGGCTGCCTTGCCGGTTGAACAGGCTGGCGGAGGTTATCCCCAGCGTGTTGCCATCGACCAGGCCGGCCTGGTTGTTCAGCAGGCCGGCGATACGCAGGGTCAACGCCTGAGCCGCCAGTACCTTGCCGGCCTCACTGTTGTCCAGATGATCCGCGCGCAGGTTGGCATCGCCACGGCTCGACAACTCACCGCCCCGGTTGTCCACCCGGGGTGCCGCAATCTCCAGGGACTGCGCTGCGACCAATCCGCCCCGGTTGTCCAGCAACTGGCTGCTGTTGATCGTTTGCGCTCCCGCACCAAGTACACGCCCCTGGTTGCGGTTATCCAGCGTTGCGGCGTTGATCTGGCCATCCCGCCCGGCACTGAGGGTACCGCCCTGGTTGTCCAGGGACTCGCGAGTGGTGAGGATCAGGTCTCGGCTGGCGACCAGGGTCTTGCCATGGTTGTCGAGGTTCTGCGCATTGATCGCCAGGTCGCCCTGGGCGTTGCGGCTGGTATCCGGGTTGACCCCGGCTTCGATCACACCCTGGTTGCTCAGCAGGCCACCCACCTCCAGGGTCACACCGGAGCGGGCAGCGATGCTGTCGTGGTTGCTCAGGTTGCCGCTGGTGACCACCTTGAGGGTCGACTCACCGTATAGCGGGCCTTGTGCATCAAGGCTGGCAGCCTTGATGTTCACTGCGCCGGTGGCGCGTGTCTGCGCCAGGTTCAGCTGGCCATTGGCATCGAGCTGGATATCCCCCCCGCTGGCGATCAGGTCCCCCGCCAGGCGCACACCGACGCCCGCCTCGGTACCCACCAGGCGAATGGCCCCCGCATACATGCCACCCAAGGCACTGGAGTCGATGGCCAGGGCCGGCGCATCGGCCGCGTTGCCGACACGCGGCGTCGCGGCCAGGGTCTGGGCGTCGACATCGTTGCGCCCGGTGATGACGTTCAGTTCACGGGCCCGCAACTGAGCGTTCAGGCGTGCCGAGCGGGTGATGATGTCGAAGCGTTCGACGTTGTCGGCGTTAAGCCCCGCCCCTTCCAGCGCCACGCTGCCGCCATCGACCTGATAGCCGCTGAGCGCGCCACGCCCGTCGAGCACCGGCTTGCCGGTGCTTAGTGTCACCTGCGGCGTATTGATGAAACCGCAGCCATCGCAGGTGATGCCGTGGGGGTTGGCGACGATGACCTTGGCCGCATGTCCGGCCACTTCGGTATAGCCGCGCAACTGACTGGCGTTGGCGCCATTGACCTCGTTGAGGATGACGTTGGCCGCCTGGCCCTGCAGGTTCGGGTTGCCAAGAATGATCCCGCCCAGCTGGGTGGCCTGGGTACGCTCGGTGGCGTTGTTGAGGATCAGCCCCTGCTGGCCGACGTTGTAGTCGCTGAACTGGTTGTGCGACAGCCCGCTGCCATTGGGCGCGGCGATATTGACGATCGGCACGCCATTGCCCGCCTGGTCCAGCCGGGTGCCCGGCCCGCTGACCACCACGCCTTCGGCGGCCTGCGCCCAGAATGGCTGCCAGAACATCGCGTTGGCCAGCAGGAAGGCCAGGCCACGCTTGGGCAACCCGCAGAAATGCTCACGGGGCTGAATTTCGGCCGAGCGTTGGCGGGCCAGGAAGGCAAACAGGCGAACGTCCATGTCAGGTCTCGTGAATCAGGCGGTCAGATGAAGAAGTCCAGGCGGAAATACACCGGGCGTTCCTTGTCGGTCAGCACGTCGGGGCGTTCCAGGCTGTGGGCGAAGGTCACGCTGGCGGCCATGTGCTGGCCGCGGGCGAACAACTCCAGCGAGTGGCTGCTGGCACGGCCGTGGTACTCGCCGTTGTAGCGATCGTTGCGGATCACCCCGAGGTCGTAGCCCAGGCCCAGGCCGTACTCGGCCACCAGCGGTTGCAGCAGCGGCCAGTTCACCGGGCGGGTCCAGCGCAGGTCGTTGCGCCAGTAGCCGCCGCTGTCGCCGGACAGTGACTGGTCCTTGAGGCCGCGCACCGACGACAGCCCGCCCAGGCTGATGCGCTGCGGGCTGAACAGTACGTCCTCGCTGCGCTGGCCGGTGGCCAGGCTGCTGAAGCTCAGGCGCTCGCCGAAGAGCTGGAAACCCTGCACGTAGCTGAGCGTGGCGCTGTACTTGCGGTAGCGCGCCACCGGCTGGCCCGGGCGTGGATGGCCGTTGTCCTGGGCGTCGAAGGCGCCGATGCCCTCCTGGGTGCCCAGGTCGAGGTTGACGAAGGCATTGCCCAGGCGCCGGCCATGGTTGATGCCGAACTGCGCCTCGCTCAGGCGGTTGCTGCTGCCGGCCAGGCGGCTGTCCTCGATGTAGTTGTTGGTGCGCAGGTGGGCCATGCCGGCATTGAGCGAGGTCTTGCTGGTGGCGTCGCGGTGCACCACGCGCTCGGCGCGCAGCTGGTGGTTCTGGCTGTCGCCGGTCTGCTTGAAGGCAAAACCGTTGGCCTGGGCCAGGGAGCGGTATTCGCTCTCGCTGTAGCTGTAGGTGAAGTTCCACCAGCCCCACGGCAGGTTGTAGAACAGCACGCCGTTCTTCGAGCCCTGGGTGTGGTCGCTGACCACGTCATGACCGCCGCGCAGCATCAGCTGGTCGGCCAGGCCCAGCGGGCTGTCCCATTCCAGGCCAAGGTTGAGCATCTGCTCGCCGGTGCTGCGCTGGCCTTCGTTGTTGCGCGACAGCGAGGCACGCCAGGGTTTCTGCTGGGTGTTGCGCACCAGTACTTCGCTGCCGCCGACGGCCTTGCCCGGGGTCAGTTCCATCTGCGCCTTGTTCGACGGCAGGCGGTTGAGCTGGTCGACCATCTGCTCGATCTCGCGCAGGTTCAGGCGCTGGTCGAGACTGCCGGGGAAGGCCATGGCCAGTTCGCGATCGCTCAAGCCGCTGGCCGGGTCCGGGCGCAGCCCTTCCAGGCGCCCTTCCACCACCAGTACCTGCAGATGACCCGAGGACAGGTCCTGCTGCGGCAGGTAGGCGCGGCTGGTGACCAGGCCGCGGCCCAGGTAATGGTCGGTGATGGCCTTGAGCAGGGCGTTGAGCTGGGTGACGCCCAGGCACTGGTCGATAAAGGGCTTGAGCAGGCGGTCGCGGTCGGCGGCGGACAGGCTGTCGGCGCCCTTGAGTTCGATGGTGTGGATGGTGAAGCAACGGGTGTCTTCAGGCCGTGGCTGTTCGGCAGGACGGGCACTTTCGCCCGGCAGGTTGCGCAGCTCTTCGAGACGGCGCTGCTGCTCTTCGAGCAGACGGTTCTGGCGTTCGCGGATCAGGTCCTGGTCGCCGGGAGACACCGCCCAGGCAGACGTGCTGCACGACGCTGCGACAAGGACAGAAAGGGCCAACTTGCGCGCGGAAAGACGACGTACTGCCATACCTGTCCTTGGTGATTAAGGCAAAGAGGCGCGCATACTATGTGGCCATCATATTGACGTCAATTTGCCATCACTGCGTTTTTTGCGGAAGGCTCCCTCCATATCGCACAGAACCACTGAGATAGAGCGGTTGGCACACAAAAAAACTTCCTGTGCATTTTGCTGTGCCCGTCTCGCTCGCGCTCCTGCAGGAATGCGCACTCTCCTGCAGGAGCGACCTTATGTCACGACTGCGCAAGCCCTACGGCATCACCGGCGGCACATACTGCAAAGTCGTGCCCAGCGCCCACAGCAGCACCAGCACCAGCGGCACATGCACCAGCAACTGCACGAACGAGAAGCCGATCAGGTCACGCGCCTTGAGCCCCAGCACGCCCAGCAGCGGCAGCATGTAGAACGGGTTGATCAGGTTCGGCAGCGCCTCGGCGGCGTTGTAGATCTGCACCGCCCAGCCCAGGTGGTACTGCAGGTCGTTGGCCACCAGCATCACGTATGGCGCCTCGATGATCCACTTGCCGCCGCCGGATGGAATGAAGAAGCCGAGCACCGCCGAGTACACGCCCATCAGCAGCGCATAGGTGTCATGGGTGGCGATCTGGGTGAAGAACACCGAGATATGGTGGGCCAGGGTCTGGGCATCCGCGCCCTTGACCTGGGTGAGGATGGCGGCGATCGAGCCGTACAGCGGGAACTGGATCAGCACCCCGGTGGTGGTCGGCACGGCGCGGGTCACCGCGTCGAGGAAGCTGCGCGGGCGCCAGTGCAACAAGGCGCCGAGCATGATGAACAGCAGGTTGTAGGTGTTCAACCCGGAGATCGCGGTGATCGCAGGTTTGGTGGCGAACTCCTGGTACAGCCAACCAGCGGCCAGGGCCACCAGCAGCAGGATCAGGATCGGGCTGTATTCCAGCCACTCGCCCGGGCGGGTGCGCTGAGGAGACGGCGGCGCGCTGAAGCTCGGGTCGACGCCGCAGTCCTGGGCGCTGCGGGCGCTGTTCGGCCCCGGGGCGGTGGCGTAGGCCACGACCAGCGAGACGACCACCAGCGCGGCAAGCATCACCCCGGACTGCCAGAGGAAGATGGTCTCGGTGAACGGGATCACCCCGGTGATCGACAGGATCGACGGCGGCAGGCTGGCCGGATTGGCCTGCAGCTGCGCGGCCGACGACGACAGGCCCAGCGCCCACACCGCGCCCAGGCCCAGGTAGGCAGCGGCGCCGGCGGCGCGGTAGTCCATCTTCAGGTCGCTGCGCCGGGCCAGGGCGCGCACCAGCAGGCCGCCGAACACCAGCGACAGGCCCCAGTTGAGCAACGAGGCAAGCATCGAGATCAGCGCCACCCAGCACACCGCCGAGCGGCCGTTCTTCGGCAGCCGCGCCAGGCGGTCGATCAGCCGGGCGGCGGGCGGCGAACTGGCCACCACATAGCCGCCGATGACCACGAAGGCCATCTGCATGGTGAACGGGATCAGGCTCCAGAAGCCGTCACCGAACGCCTTGGCGGTGTCGGTGGGCTTGCCGCCCATGGCCAGGGCGCCGAGGGACACCAGCATCACAGCCAGGGCGGCGAACACCCAGGAGTCGGGGAACCAGCGTTCGGCCCAGTTGGAGCAGCGCAGGGCAAAGCGGGCGGAGCGGCTGTCTTGGATATCAGCGGCCACGATGTTTTCCTTTTTTGGTTTTATTGGTGGATTTTTCAACAGGTATTGCAAAACCCCTGTAGGAGCGGCCTTGTGCCGCGAAAGGGCCGCGCAGCGGCCCCTCGATCTCAGCGCTGA
This sequence comes from Pseudomonas sp. RtIB026, assembly GCF_016861355.2. Classification (NCBI taxonomy): domain Bacteria; kingdom Pseudomonadati; phylum Pseudomonadota; class Gammaproteobacteria; order Pseudomonadales; family Pseudomonadaceae; genus Pseudomonas; species Pseudomonas sp. RtIB026. The sequence continues at coordinate 3,810,859 of NZ_AP023348.2, forward strand.
TGCCGAAATCGCGGGGCTGCTCTGCAGCCCTTTCGCGGCACAAGGCCGCTCCTACAGGGGGGCGGTGCGGTGCGGGTGATTAGAACGTCATTTCCTTTACATCGTCCGCCACGATCAGCTTGCCGGCGGTCTTCTCGATGATCTCCTCGACGCTCACGCCCGGGGCGGTCTCGCGCAGGATGAAGGCACCGTTTTCGATCTCCAGGTAGGCCAGGTCGGTGAGCACCTTGCGGATGCAGCCGGCACCGGTCAGCGGCAGGCTGCACTTGGGCAGCAGCTTGGATTCGCCATCCTTGGAGGCGTGGGTCATGGTGACGATGATGTTGTCGGCACCGGCCACCAGGTCCATGGCGCCGCCCATGCCCTTGACCAGCTTGCCGGGGATCATCCACGAGGCGATGTTGCCCTGCACATCCACCTCGAAGGCGCCGAGCACGGTGAGGTCGACATGGCCGCCACGGATCATGGCGAAGGATTGCGCCGAATCGAAGATCGACGCGCCACGGCGGGCGGTGACGGTCTGCTTGCCGGCGTTGATCATGTCGGCGTCGATGGTGGCCTCGGTGGGGAACTCGCCCATGCCCAGCAGGCCGTTCTCCGACTGCAGCATCACCTCCATGCCCTCGGGCACGTAGTTGGCCACCAGGGTGGGGATGCCGATGCCGAGGTTGACGTAGTAGCCGTCCTTCAGTTCACGGGCGACGCGTTGCGCCATTTGTTCGCGGGTCAATGCCATGGTCAGGATCTCTTTGTTGTTCTTGAGGGCGGCGCTCAGGCCTTGACGGTGCGCTTTTCGATGCGCTTCTCGAAGGTGCCGACGATGACCCGGTCGACATAGATGCCCGGGGTGTGGATCTCGCTGGGCAGCAGCACGCCGGGCTCGACGATCTCCTCGACCTCGACCACAGTGATCTTGCCGGCGGTGGCGGCCAGCGGGTTGAAGTTCTGCGCAGTGTTGCGGTACACCACGTTGCCGTAGTGGTCGGCCTTCCAGCCCTTGACGATGGCAAAGTCGCCGGTGATGGACGCTTCGAGGATGTACTTGCGACCGTTGAACTCGCGCACTTCCTTGCCTTCGGCGACCGGGGTGCCGTAGCCGGTGGCGGTGAAGAAGGCCGGGATACCGGCGCCGCCGGCACGCATCTTCTCGGCCAGGGTGCCTTGCGGGGTGAGTTCCACTTCCAGTTCGCCGCTGAGCAGCTGGCGTTCGAACTCGGCATTTTCGCCGACGTAGGAGGCGACCATCTTGCGGATCTGCCGGTCTTCGAGCAGCACGCCCAGGCCGAAGCCGTCGACGCCGCAGTTGTTCGAGACCACGGTCAGGCCCTTGACGCCGCGGCGCTTGATCTCGGCGATGAGGTTCTCGGGGATGCCGCACAGGCCAAAGCCGCCGGCCAGCACGGTCATGTCGTCGGTCAGGCCCGCCAGGGCCTCTTCATAAGTTGCTACACGCTTGTCCAGTCCGGCCATGCTCAGTCGCCTTTTGTAGTTGTTGGAACCGTACGGTCATCTTCACTGTAGTCGACTGATTTGTTAATTTTGTTTTCGTCATCGATTGATAACTTTTACAAAACAAAGGGCCCGCCCCATGAACGTCAAGCAGCTGCGCGCCTTCGTCACCGTGGCCAAGTACCAGAGCTTCGCCCAGGCCGGCGAGCACCTGCATGTATCGCAACCGGCCCTGAGCCTGACCATCAAGGCGCTGGAGGACAACCTCGGCGGCGCCCTGCTCACCCGCACCACCCGCAGCGTCAGCCTGACCCCCGAGGGCGAAGTGCTGCTGCCCCTGGCCCGGCGCCTGCTGGCCGACTGGGACGACACCGAGGAGATGCTGCGCCAGCGTTTTACCCTGCAGCTGGGGCGGGTCTCGGTGGCGGCCATGCCGGCCTTTGCCGGCAACCTGCTGCCGCAGTCGCTCAAGGTGTTCCGCCAGCGCTACCCCAAGGTCAACGTCACCGTGCACGATGTGATCAACGAGCAGGTGCTGGAACTGGTGCGCCACCGCCGCGTCGAACTGGGCATCGGCTTCGAGCCCGAGAGCAGCGAGGCGCTGCGCTTCCATCCGCTGTACCTGGACCGTTTCGTCGCGGTGGTGCCCGCCGACTCGCCCCTCGCCCGCCAGCCCCAGGTGCGCTGGCCGCAGCTGCTGGCCGAGGATTTCATCGCTCTGCAACGGCCTTCCGCGGTGCGCCTGCTGCTGGAGCAGCACCTGGCCGCCAACCATGGCAAGCTGGCGGTGGCCTTCGAGAGCCACCAGCTGTCGACCATCGGTCGCATGGTCGCCAGCGGCCTGGGCGTCAGCGCGGTGCCGGCGCTGTGCATCGGCCAGATGCAGGAGCTCGGCGCCCGCTGCGTGCCGTTGGTCGAACCGACCGTGGAGCGGCGCATCGGCGTGATCGCCCTGAGCGATCACAAGCTGTCCAAGGCCGCCGAGGCGCTGCTCGATGTACTGCTGACCCATACCCATCCACAGGAGGTGACATGCGTTACGTGAATCTGGCGGGCTCCCGCGTTCCGGCCATCGGCCAGGGCACCTGGTACATGGGCGAGGATCCTGGGTGCAGGAGTGCTGAAGTGGCGGCGCTGCAACAGGGTATCGAACTGGGCCTGGGTCTGATCGACACCGCCGAGATGTACGCCGAGGGCGGTGCCGAGCGCGTGGTCGGCCAGGCCATCGCCGGGCGCCGCGACCAGGTGTTTTTGGTCAGCAAGGTCTATCCGCACAATGCCAGCCGGCGCGGCGTGCCCGCCGCCTGCGAGCGCAGCCTCGAACGCCTGGGCACCGACTGCATCGACCTGTACCTGCTGCACTGGCGCGGCCAGTATCCGCTGGAGGAGACCGTCGAGGCCTTCGAGCGCCTCATCGAGCAGGGCAAGATCCGCCGCTGGGGCGTGTCCAACTTCGACCTCGACGACCTGCGCGAGCTCGACAACCCCGCCTGCGCCACCAACCAGGTGCTGTACAACCCGGCCGAGCGCGGCATCGAGTTCGACCTGCTGCCCTGGAGCCAGCAGCAGGGCCTGCCGACCATGGCCTACTGCCCGCTGGCCCAGGCCGGGCGCCTGCTGCGACATCCCGTGCTGGGCGATATCGCCGCACGCCATGGCGCCACGCCGGCCCAGGTGAGCCTGGCCTGGGTCACGCGCCAGGAGGGCGTGATCGCCATTCCCAAGGCCACCGACCCGGAGCATGTGCGCCTGAACGCGGCGGCGGCAGGGCTGATATTGAGCGAAGCAGACCTGCGGGCCATCGACCAGGCCTTCCCCGCGCCGACCTGCAAGCAGCGCCTGGCAATGGTCTGAACCCCTACAGGGGCCGGCATGATCGACAACAAAGCAAGATCGTTCAAGCCGCCCCCGCGCCGCTCTGTCATGCTGGCCTGCCCTGTCGATTCGTTGTCGTTCCCATGTCCAGCCCACCGCTCGCCCGCAATGCCTTCCTTCACGGTGCCATCGCCATCCTGCCGCTGTCCCTGGCCGTCGCGCCCTGGGGCCTGCTGGCAGGCTCCATGGCCATCGAGGCCAACCTCAGCGCCTGGCAAGGCCAGGGCCTGTCGGCCATCGTCTTCGCCGGCGCCGCGCAGCTGGTGGCCATCGGCATGCTCAAGGGCGGCGCCAACCTGCTGTCGATCCTGCTCACCACCCTGCTGCTGACCTCGCAGCACCTGCTCTACGGGTTGTCCATGCGCCCGGTGATGTCCGGCTTGCCGACCCGCTGGCGCCTGGGCCTGGGCTTTCTGCTCACCGACGAGTTCTTCGCCCTGACCAGCCACCACGACCAGCAGCAGTTCAACCGCTGGTACGCCCTGGGCGTCGGCCTGACTTTCTATGTGGCCTGGAACCTGTTCACCCTGGCCGGCATCGTCCTCGGCCAGAACATCCCGCACCTGGACCAGCTGGGCCTGGACTTCTCCATCGTCGCCACCTTCGTCGCGCTGATCGCGCCGCTGGTGCGCAACCTGCCGACCGTGGTGTGCGTGGCGGTGTCGCTGTTCTGCTCGGTGCTGTTCAGCTACTGGCACTGGGAAACTGCCCTGGTGGTGGCAGGCTTGCTGGGCATGGCCGCTGGCTTTATCTGCCAGAAATTCTCCGGAGGCCGCTCATGATCTGGCTGCTGATCGTCGCCATGGGCGCGGTGGTGTTCCTCAACCGCTACGCCTTCCTTGAACCGCGCCTGCCGCTGCGCCTGAGCTCCAATGCGCGGCAGTTCCTCGGCTTCGCCGTGCCCGGCATGCTCACCGCGATCTGCGGGCCGATCATCTTCCTGCCCGGCCACCAGCTCGAGCTGAGCCCGCTGAACCCTTACCTGCTTGGTTCGCTGGTGGCGATCGCCCTGGTGCTGTTGACCCGCAGCGTGTTGCTGAGCATGCTGGCGAGCATGCTGATCTTCTTCCTCCTGCGCAGCTGGCTGGCATGACCACGCCCCTGCGCGAACAGGCCCACCTGTGGCAGGCGCCCGCCCTCGGCGACGTCGAGATGCTGCACGCCCGCTACATCCAGCAGCGCTTCGCCCCGCATGTGCACGAAGGCTACGTGTTCACCGTGATCGAATCCGGCGCCCAGCGTTTCTGGCACCGCGGCAGCGAGCACCTGGCGCCGGTGGGCAGCATGGTGCTGATCAATCCCGACGAGCTGCACACCGGTGCCACCGCCCACGAGGCCGGCTGGCGCTACCGTGGCTTCTACCCCGAACACGAGCGGGTCACCGGCGTGCTCGACGAACTGGAGCTGGGCCGCCACGGCCTGCCCCGGTTCAAGGACAGCGTGATCCAGGACCCGGCCCTGGCCGCCGCTTTCAGCCATCTGCACCAGTTGTCCGAGTCCTGCGCCAGCGCCCTGGAGCAACAGACCGCCTGGCGCCAGGCGGTGCTGGCGCTGGTGCAGCGCCACGGCCACTGCGCCGAGCCCGCCGCCCCCGGCAACGAGCCGCTGGCCGTGGCCCGTGCCCGCGAGCTGCTGGAGAGCCGGCTGGTCGAGCCGCCCTCGCTGGAAACCCTGGCGGCGGCGGTGAACCTGTCGCCGTTCCACTTCGCCCGGGTGTTCCGCCAGGCCACCGGCCTGCCGCCCCACGCCTGGCTCAAGCAGCGCCGCCTGGCCCGCGCCCGCGAGCTGTTGCGCAGCGGCCTGCCGGCACTGGAGGTCGCCGTCACCCTGGGCTTCGCCGACCAGAGCCACCTCAGCCGCCAGTTCAAGCAGGCCTATGGGGTTACGCCGGGGGCCTATCGCCAGGCCTGTCTGGGCCTGTAGCTGCGCCCCGGTTCCAGGCGCCTGGCGTGATGCCGGTCATGCCGCGAAAGAACGCAATGAAGGCACTGTCGCTGGCGAAGCCCAGGTCGTCGGCGATGGCGCCCAGCGGCCGCTGCAACGCCAGCTGTTCCATTGCCCGCAACAACCGCCACTGCTGGCGCCATTGCTGATAGGACATGCCGGTATCCCGGCGCAGCAGGCGGCTGATGGTCTTCTCGCTGGCGCCAACCTGCCGCGCCAGTTCACCCAGCGCTGGCGGCAGGCGCTCGAGCCGCTCGACCAGCCCAACCAGGCGGCGATCGCCTGGCAGTGGCAGGAACATCGGCTGGCGCGGCGCCAGGCGCAATTCGCCCAGACACAGCGCCAGCAGGTGCACCTGGTCACCTCGGTCCCAGGCCGTGTCGAACGGCGCCTGGGCAATGCGTTCGAGCAGTTCGCGCAGCAACGGGTTGACGCTGATGATCGTCACGTCGTCGGGCAGCTCCACGTTGAGCACGGCGCTGAAATACAGCGAGCGGTAGTCTACCGTTTCGCGCATGCGCGCCCGATGCTCCAGCCCCGCCGGAATCCACGCAGCCTGGGTCGGTGGCAGCAGGCACAGGCGTCCGGGCGTCTGGATGCGCACGCAGCCCTGGCGGGTGAACAGCACCTGGCCGCGGCCATGGCGGTGGCGCCCCGAGTCGTGGTCGCCCAGAGCCGAGCAGATGCCCAGTACCGGCGCGTCGAAAGCATCGGGGTCGAAGTGGGTGTCGGGGGCTAACCAGGCCATGGCTGTAATTGTCCGATTTCAACGATAGAGCAACGGAATCGCGATAATAGCTCACGGCACAACGTCCCTACCATGAGCGCCCGTTTGTGCTGCAAGGCGTTCACTCCCATGCTTTCCCGTTCCTGGCTGGCCCTGGCCACCGCCCTGCTGATGTTTCCGCAAGTCGCCGAAACCCTCTACAGCCCTGCCCTGGTCTCCTTGGCCGAAGCATTCGCCGTCAGCGCTGCCCAGGCTTCGCTGACCCTGTCGCTGTACTTCGTCGCGTTTGCCGTCGGCGTGCTGGCCTGGGGGCGTGCCTGCGACCTGTGGGGGCGGCGCCCGGCCATGCTTGCCGGCCTGTCGCTCTATACCACCGCAGCACTGGCGGCGCTGCTGGCGGTCGACTTCAGCCAACTGCTGCTGGCGCGGATCGTGGCGGCCTTCGCGGCGGCGGTGGGCTCCGTGGTCACCCAGACCATCCTGCGCGATCGCCACGCCGGCCCTGAACTGGCCCGGGTGTTCTCGTTGATCGGCGTATGCCTGGCGCTCAGCCCGGCGCTCGGGCTGATCAGCGGCGCCTGGCTGGACCGGCTGTTCGGCTATCACGGTGTACTCGCCGGCCAGTTGCTGATGGCCGCGCTGCTGCTCGCCTGGACCTGGCGCGGCCTGCCCGAGACGCGCCCCGCCGCGCAGGCGACGCCCGCGCTCGGCCAGGTGCTGCGACGCCTGCTGCGCGACCGTCGCGTGCTGCTGGCCAGCGCCCTGGTGGCAGTGTTCAACATCAGCGTGTTCAGCTGGTACAGCCTGGCGCCGTTTGTTTTCGAGCGCCTCGGCGCCAGCCCGTGGATGGGCTACTCCGGCGCGGCGCTGGCGCTCGGCTCGCTGCTGGGCGCGCGACTCAATGCACGACTGTTGCAGCGCGGGGTGGCCACGGCGCGCCTGCTGCGCCTGGCGTGCCTGCTCGACCTGCTGGCGGCGCTGGCACTGCTGGGGCTGGGCGACAGCCTGTGGACGGTGCTGGCCATGGCCCTGGTGATGTTCGCCTTCGCCATGGCGATTCCGCTGGTGCTGGGCTCGGCGCTGGTCGACTACGCCGACTGCCGTGGCACGGCGGGCGCGTTGTTCGGCTTGTTCTACTACCTGCAGATTGGCGCGGGACTGCTGCTGGCGGGTGCCTGCCAGGCTATGGGGGCGACGCTGTTTGTCTGTGCGCTGGCGGGCTGGGCACTGGCCATCGGCTACGAGCAGCCTGGCCGGGCGCTGCTACACTCAAGGGGCTGAATGGAGGATCGCGTCATGTCCGAACGAGAAATCACCACGCTCCTGTCGCTGATGAGCCAGCGCCAGGCCTGCCTGAGCAGCGCCTGCAAGGAGATCGCCGACTGGATCGACCGCCAGGGCGATGTGCCCGCCGCCGGGAAGATCCGCGCCAGCCTGAAGGCGCTGGAGGCCGAGGATGCACAGGTGCGCAAGACCCTGACCTCGCTGAACATCGAACGGCCGTTGCCACGTTTTCGTAGCTGACGGGCCGCTGGGGCTGCTTTGCAGCCCGTTCGCGGCACAAGGCCGCTCCTACAGGGGACTGCGATTTCCTCTGTAGGAGCGGCCTTGTGCCGCGAACGGGCGCAAAGCGCCCCCGATCCACGATCAGTGGTTCATATGCATATGGTCATGCCCGCCGCTGGCCTCGGCGTTGAGCGCACGCACCGGCGCCTGCACCTGCAAGGTTTCCTTCGCGCCCTTGGCATCGATGATGGTCAGGGTCAGCGGTACCTGCTCGCCTTCCTTCACCTGCTGGTTCAGGCCCATCAACATCACGTGGTAGCCATTGGGGTCCAGCTTGACGGGCTTGCCCGCCGGCAGCGCGATGGCATCGACCGGCCCCATCTTCATCACATCGCCGTTCATGACCATCTCATGCACCTGCACGTCCTTGGCCACGGGTGAGGCGACGCTCACCAGCTTGCTGTCGCTGCTGGCAGTCAGGGTCATGAAGGCGCCGGTCGATTGCTGGTGCGGTACGCTGGCGCGCACCCAGGCGTCGCTCACGGTGGTCTGGGCGAACGCCGGCAGGGTCATGCCCAGCAGGGCCAGGGCGGCCAGACCGCGTTTGATCGGTTGCATCGACATTCAGCAGATCTCCATCAGGGTGACCAGGTCCTCGGCACATTCCTTGGCGTTCAGGGAATGGCCCAGGCTCAGGCGCAGGGTGCCACGTGTGTCGTAGACGTAGCTGGTGGACGAGTGAGAGACAGTGTAGGTGTCGCCGGCCGGGACCTTTTCGTAGAACACCTTGAATTCCCGGGCCACCTCGGCGATTTCCTCGGGGGTACCGGTCAGGGCAACGATCGACGGGTCGAAGGCCTTGACGTAGGCATCGAGTATCTCGGGGCTGTCGCGCTCCGGATCCAGGGTGATGAACACCGGCTGGAACAGGTCACGGTCACGGCCGCGCAGGATCTTGCGGATCTGCGCCACGCGCGCCATGGCGGTCGGGCAGACGGCCGGGCACTGGGTGAAGCCGAAGAAGATCATCGGCATCGAGCCGTAGAAACTCGACAGGGTGCGCTCGTTGCCTTGAGTGTCCTTGAGCTTGAACTTGCGCCCGAGGATCTCGTTGCTCATGTTCTTGCCGTACTTGAAGTCCAGGCCCCGGGCCGGGTTGCAACCCGCCAGCAGGCCAAGCCCCAGTACGCCCATCCCGGCGACAACCGCGCGCCGGGTCAACAGATCATTCATGGAACCATCCTTTACAGGGAAGGTGCCGACCCCTGGGATGGGCCGGCCAGAAAACCGGGGCATTCTGTCACGCCACCCCTGCACCATCCACCCGATATCCGGCCGACCAGGCTGCAGCCCTTTGTTTACGGGGCGCGACCGGTTGTCGCAGGGGTTGAATCCGTAACACTTTGTTGCTAGGGATCAATGCACAACACCTGAAAACATCGCGGGGCAAGCCCGCTCCCACGCATTGATCCAGGCATGGCCCAGGCGTGGGAGCGGGCTTGCCCCGCGATGGCGTCACCACTGGCGATCAGTAGTACGCGTTTTCCTTCTGGCTGTGGTCGGTCACGTCACGCACGCCCTTGAGCTCCGGAATGCGTTCGAGCAGGGTGCGCTCGATGCCTTCCTTCAGCGTCACGTCGGCCTGGCCGCAGCCCTGGCAGCCGCCGCCGAACTGCAGCACGGCGATGCCGTCGTCGACCACGTCCACCAGGCTCACGGCGCCGCCGTGGCTGGCCAGGCCCGGGTTGATCTCGGTCTGCAGGTAGTAGTTGATACGCTCGTTGATCGGGCTGTCTTCGTTGACCATCGGCACCTTGGCGTTCGGCGCCTTGATGGTCAGCTGGCCGCCCATGCGGTCGGTGGCGTAGTCGACCAGCGCGTCCTCGAGGAACGGCACGCTGACTGCGTCGAGGTAGGCGGTGAAGCTCTTCAGGCCCACCGGCTGGTCGTCGGGTTTCTCCTCGCCAGGCTTGCAGTAGGCGATGCAGGTCTCGGCGTAGGTGGTACCCGGCTGGGTGATGAAGATACGGATGCCGATGCCAGGCGTGTTCTGCTTGGAGAGCAGATCGGCCAGGTAATCATGGGCGGCGTCGGTAATGGTTATAGCGCTCATGGAAGTTCCTCACAGACTTGCCGGCAGTGTACGCCAACCCGGCCCTCGAACAAAGTCCTAGCATTTGACTCGGGATAGCGCCAGCGCAGGCTCCTGGGCGCCACGCCCCGCGAATCCGGCCTTGAGCCGCCCGTATAGGCCACGCTCCAGCCAGTGGTAGCTGAGCCACGACATTAGTCCGATTGACGGCACGCACAAGGCGAACACCAGGTACGGATTCAGGCGCAGGCGTTCGCTGGCGAACAGGCCGCCATACAGCACCAGCACATGCACCAGGTAGACCGAATAGGAGCAATCCCCCAGCGCCTTGAGCACCCGGTTACCCTTGAAGAATGGCTCCAGGGCGATGAACGCCAGCACCACCAGGGCGCTGGGCAGGCCCCAGTGCAGGAGGCGCTGCGAGGCGTCCAGGTGATACAGCGCATACCCCGCCACGCCGAGCAGCCCCAGCGGCAGCCACAAGCCCTGGCGAATCAGCCCGCGGCGGTACAGCACGCCCAGGCCAATGCCCAGCAGGAACTCGTAGACGATGTCGTTGCTGTAGAAGCGGCTGAGCACGCCGAGGCGGCCCAGTACCTCGCTGACCAGCAGCAGCGCCGCCGTCACCAACAGCAGGTGGTGGTGCTGGCGCACCAGGAACGCCAGGCCGAACAACAGGTAGAAGAACATCTCGAAGTTCAGCGTCCAGCCGACATTGAGGGTCGGATACAAGCCGTAGCCACCCGGATTCTCCGCAGGGATGAACAACAGCGACAGCAGCAGGTGCTGCCATTCGAACACCTGGTGCGGCATCCAGCGGCTGGCGACCAGCATCAGCGCTGCCATCAGCAGGGTATAGAACCAGTAGGCGGGCACGATGCGCAGGGCGCGGTTGAGCAGGAACTGTGCGGGCGCGATGTCCTTGTCGCGGGTCGAGAGGTAGATCACCAGGCCACTGATGACGAAGAAGATGTCCACCCCCACCGCGCCGCGGTCGGCGAGCAGTTGGCCGATAGGGCCGGTGGCGTTGAAGTCGAAGAAGATCTGCATGAAGTGGTGGCAGACCACCACCCAGGCGGCGAATGCCCGGAGAGCCTGAAGCGAATACAGCATGAAAAACCCTGCGTTGACCGGTGCGTTGAGGCTTCGGCAATCAGGCTATGTCATCGCGGGGGTAGGAGCGGCCTTGTGCCGCGAAAGGGCCGCTGCGCGGCCCCAGCAATCTTTGCAGCGTTGCTGGAGGCCCCTGGGGCTGCTTTGCAGCCCTTTCGCGGCACAAGGCCGCTCCTACCCCGGCGATGGCTGCAGAGCCATTTCAACCGAAACCATCCAGCAGTTCCGACCGCAACAGGCCGGGAAAGTCCCGGCCAACCGATCAGAGGTTCTCGTAGCGGTTCATGTCCAGCACCCCCGCCTCCACCGGCTCGGTCTGCTTGATGTAGCTGTTCAGGTCATGGAAGTAGCGCCAGAACTCGGGATGGCTGCGACGCACGCCCCAGCGCATGACGATGCGCTCGAACTTCGCCGTGTCGTCCCGCGCCGCTTCCATGTCCTCGACGAACTCCGGCACATCGGCCACCGGGATGTTGAAGATGAAGTTGGGGTAGCTGCTGAGCACGCCCGGGACCAGGGTCAGGGTGTCCAGCCCCGGCTGGTAGCGGTAGGCCTCGCCGAGCAGGAACGCCACGTTGCTGTGGGCGCGGTTGCGCAGCAGGCTGTAGACCTGGCGCTGACCGCCCTGCCCTTCGATGCGCAGCATGGTCGCCTCGGGCAGCTGGCCGATCACCTTCAGGCCCGCGGCCGGGCGCGACACCAGGCGGCTCAACGACTGCTCGACGTCGCGAAACTCCTGGGACAGCCCGGGTCGCGAGCAATAGGCGCCCTGGCAGCGGTTGATCGGATCGGGCGCCACGTTCAGGCTGCCGGTGCGCTGCAGCAGCTGCAGGCCGAAGTCACGCTTGGGATCGTGCTTGTCCAGCTTCAGCGCGCTCGGGGTGCTGGTGTCGATGTCCTCGTAGTCCATCCACATCTTCACCTTGCCACTGTTCTGGTACCAGTTGCCGAGGATCTCGCTACGCTTGCCGGCCGGCATCAGGCGCAGGAAGTTGACCTCGGCGCCATTGCGGATCAGGTCGAAGTACAGGCGTGTCTGCAACTGGTGAGAAACGTTGCCGAACACGTCGAAGTTCACCGCCAGCTGGTAGTAGGTACGCTCGAACAGCGGGTAGTCGAACAGCCACATGGTCAGCGGCACGTCACCGATCAGGCCCTTGGTCACCGAGGCGCTGTCGAAGTGGCGGAAGATGCTCAGCAGCGCGTTGTCGTTGCCGGCCCACAGGGTCGACCAGCTCGGCGCCGGCTGCTCGGCATAGGCCTCGCGACGTAGCGCCTCGTACTCGTTGCGTTTGTCGCGGTAGGCGTGCCACAGGCTCAGCACGCTGCCGACATCGTCGATCTGCCCGGGCATGGCCAGCAACGGCGTGGCCTCGCCCCGGTACTCGGCATCGGTGATGTACAGGTCGTGGGCCGGCTCCTGGAACAGCGCCCAGAAGTTGTCGCGGATCACGTCGGTGGCGATCTGGCCACGGCATACCGGGCCGCGAATGAAGGTGCGGACGAAGTACTCGGCGTTGTCCAGCATGAACTGGTAGCGGGCCACCGCCGGGATCGCCTCGAAGGTCTCGAACGGGTTGGCGCGGTGGCGCGGGCCGTAGCCGGGCAGCGACGAGGCATGCCAGTCGCCGCTGTAGAACAGCTGCTTGACCCGCTTGAGCTTCTGCGGCCCCATCGGGTAGGTGATGTGGGTCTTGTGGACGATCACCCCCTGCACCGGGATCAGCCGGTAGTAGAAATCGGTGCCTGGCGGGTCGTTGGGGCGACGGGTGGCGATCAGGTCTGCCGGCTGGCCGCTCGGCGTGCGCGAACGCACCCACTGGAAGAAGTGGCCCGGCTCGCCGCCGACGAAGTGGATGTGGGCGAGGAACAGGTGCTCGTACAGCCAGCGGCCGACCAGTGCCTCGGTCGAACCGGGGCGGTTGAGCAGCTCTTCCCAGTCGGCGATCTGCTTTGCCTCGACCGCGCTGGGCTGGATCGGCGTTTTCTCGACCGGAGCGCCAGCCGCCAGCCAGCGCTGCAGGGTCTGGTACTCCTGGTCGGTCAGGCCGGTGACCGCCAGCGGCATGCCCTCCTTGGGGTGGGCGCCGGCGTAGGCGTCGAACTCGTGGGGCAACGGGCACATGTTGTTGCGGTTGAGCCCCAGGACGATCTCCTCGGGCAGCTTGGCATTGGGCGTGAGCGGGGTCTTGTGGCCCAGCTCGAGCATGCGCGCCATCAGCGCGGCCTGGCTGCCCTGCTTGTCCAGCACCGAGTAGAAGCCCTGCTTGCGCCAGCCGGCTTCGTCACGGGCATCGTAGAACAACCGCGTGGTGGGCACCGCCTGGCTGCGCTCGCCCTGGTAGACCGGCACCTTGGAAGCACCGCGCTCGGCGCCCTCGGCGCTGCCCAGGTTGAGCTGGCAGGCAGCGTCGTTGCAGGCGTGGCAGGCCACGCACTTCTCGGTGAAGATCGGTTGGATATCCCGGGTGTATGAAATCGTCGGGCTCGCTTGGGGGGCCTGCCCGAACGCCGCGCCACTGATGAGCAAGGCGAAGGCGCTGGCAAATATGCGATGCAGCATGTGCCGAAAGTCCTGGTTACTTGAAGCCATCACGATGTGCCTGGCGGGTCCTGAGGTGTTGGGGCGCCGCACCAACATGAAGTAAATTCATGCAAATCGGCGGTACGCCTAAAATCCGTGCAGCTTTGTTATTATTCGGCACCTTCTGATATTCGCCCGACCAGGTAGTTCCTATGTCCGACCGCAGCGCTCGTTACCAAGCACTCCAGAAAGCACTCAAAGAGCGCATCCTGATCCTCGACGGCGGCATGGGTACTATGATCCAGAGTTACCGCCTCGAGGAACACGACTATCGTGGCACGCGCTTCGCCGATTGGCCAAGCGATGTCAAAGGCAACAACGATCTGCTGCTGCTCAGCCGCCCGGATGTCATCGCCGCGATCGAGAAAGCCTACCTGGACGCCGGCGCCGATATCCTCGAGACCAACACCTTCAACGCCACGCAGATTTCCCAGGCCGACTACGGCATGGAAGCGCTGGTGTACGAGCTCAACGTCGAGGGCGCGCGCGTCGCCCGCCAGGTGGCCGACGCCAAGACCCTCGAGACCCCGGACAAGCCGCGCTTCGTCGCCGGCGTGCTCGGCCCGACCAGCCGCACCTGCTCGATCTCCCCCGACGTCAACGACCCAGGCTATCGCAACGTCACCTTCGATGAACTGGTGGAGAACTACATCGAGGCCACCCGTGGCCTGATCGAGGGCGGCGCCGACCTGATCCTGATCGAGACCATCTTTGACACCCTCAATGCCAAGGCGGCGATTTTCGCCGTGCAGCAGGTGTTCGAGGAGGACGACGTCGAACTGCCGATCATGATCTCCGGCACCATCACCGACGCCTCCGGCCGCACCCTGTCGGGCCAGACCACCGAAGCCTTCTGGAACTCGGTGCGCCACGCCAAGCCGATCTCCGTCGGCCTGAACTGCGCCCTGGGCGCCAAGGACCTGCGTCCGTATCTGGAAGAGCTGGCGACCAAGGCCGACACCCATGTGTCCGCCCACCCCAACGCCGGCCTGCCCAACGCCTTCGGCGAGTACGACGAGACCCCGGCGGAAATGGCCGCGGTGGTCGAGGAGTTCGCCGCCAGCGGCTTCCTCAACATCATCGGCGGTTGCTGCGGCACCACCCCGCCGCACATCCAGGCCATCGCCGAGGCGGTCGCCAAGTACAAGCCGCGGGCGATTCCGGACATCCCCAAGGCCTGCCGCCTGTCGGGCCTGGAGCCGTTCACCATCGATCGCCAGTCGCTGTTCGTCAACGTCGGCGAGCGCACCAACATCACCGGTTCCGCCAAGTTCGCCCGGCTGATTCGCGAAGAGAACTACACTGAGGCGCTCGAGGTGGCCCTGCAGCAGGTCGAGGCCGGCGCCCAGGTGATCGACATCAACATGGACGAAGGGATGCTCGACTCCCAGGCCGCCATGGTCCGCTTCCTCAACCTGATCGCCGGCGAGCCGGACATCTCCCGGGTGCCGATCATGATCGACTCCTCCAAGTGGGAGGTGATCGAGGCCGGCCTCAAGTGCATCCAGGGCAAGGGCATCGTCAACTCGATCTCGATGAAGGAAGGCGTCGAGCAGTTCAAGCACCACGCCCGCCTGTGCAAGCGCTACGGCGCCGCCGTGGTGGTGATGGCCTTCGACGAGGTCGGCCAGGCCGACACCGCCGCGCGCAAGCGCGAGATCTGCCAGCGCAGCTACGACATCCTGGTCAACGAGGTGGGCTTCCCGCCGGAAGACATCATTTTCGACCCGAACATCTTCGCCGTCGCCACCGGCATCGAGGAGCACAACAACTACGCGGTAGATTTCATCGAGGCCTGCGCCTATATCCGCGATCACCTGCCGTATGCCCTGAGCTCCGGCGGCGTGTCCAACGTGTCGTTCTCGTTCCGCGGCAACAACCCGGTGCGCGAGGCGATCCACTCTGTGTTCCTCTACCACGCGATCCAGAACGGCCTGACCATGGGTATCGTCAACGCCGGCCAGCTGGAGATCTATGACGAGATCCCGGCGGCATTGCGTGAGAAGGTCGAGGACGTGGTGCTCAACCGCACCCCGCACGGTACCGACGCCCTGCTGGCGATTGCCGACGACTACAAGGGCGGCGGTGCCACCAAGGAAGTCGAGAACGAAGAATGGCGCTCGATGCCGGTGGACAAGCGCCTCGAGCATGCGCTGGTCAAGGGCATCACCGCCTACATCGTCGAAGACACCGAAGAATGCCGCCAACAGTCGGCGCGCCCCATCGAAGTCATCGAAGGCCCGCTGATGAGCGGCATGAACGTGGTCGGCGACCTGTTCGGCGCCGGCAAGATGTTCCTGCCGCAGGTGGTGAAGTCCGCCCGCGTGATGAAACAGGCCGTGGCCCACCTCATTCCGTTCATCGAGGAAGAGAAAGGCGACAAGCCGGAGGCCAAGGGCAAGATCCTCATGGCCACGGTCAAGGGCGACGTGCACGACATCGGCAAGAACATCGTCGGCGTGGTGCTCGGTTGCAACGGCTACGACATCGTCGACATGGGCGTGATGGTCCCGGCCGAGAAGATCCTGCAGACCGCTCGCGAGCAGAAGTGCGACATCATCGGCCTGTCCGGCCTGATCACCCCGTCGCTGGACGAGATGGTCCACGTCGCCCGCGAGATGCAGCGCCAGGACTTCCACCTGCCGCTGATGATCGGTGGCGCCACCACCTCGAAAGCCCACACCGCGGTGAAGATCGAGCCCAAGTATTCCAACGACGCCGTGGTCTATGTCACCGACGCCTCACGCGCGGTGGGCGTGGCCACCCAGCTGCTGTCCAAGGAGCTCAAGAGCGGCTTCGTCGAGAAGACCCGCCAGGAATACGTCGAGGTGCGCGAGCGCACCGCCAACCGCAGCGCCCGCACCGAACGCCTGAGCTACGCCCAGGCCATCGCCGCCAAGCCGCAGTACGACTGGGCCGGCTACCAGGCCGCGGTACCCTCCTTCACCGGCGTCAAGGTGCTGGAAGACATCGACCTGCGCACCCTGGCCGAGTACATCGACTGGACGCCGTTCTTCATCTCCTGGGACCTGGCCGGCAAGTTCCCGCGCATCCTCACCGACGAAGTGGTCGGCGAGGCTGCCACGGCGCTGTACAAGGACGCCCGCGAAATGCTCGACAAGCTGATCGACGAGAAGCTGATCAGCGCCCGCGCGGTGTTCGGTTTCTGGCCGGCCAACCAGGTCGAACACGACGACATCGAGGTGTATGGCGGCAACGGTGACACCCTGGCCACCCTCCACCACCTGCGCCAGCAGACTATCAAGCCCGACGGCAAGCCGAACTGGTCGCTGGCCGACTTCGTCGCGCCGAAGGACAGCGGCGTGACCGACTATGTCGGCGGTTTCATCACCACCGCCGGCATCGGCGCCGAGGAAGTGGCCAAAGCCTACCAGGACAAGGGCGACGACTACAGCTCGATCATGGTCAAGGCCCTGGCCGACCGCCTGGCCGAGGCCTGCGCCGAGTGGCTGCACGAGCAGGTGCGCAAGGAGCACTGGGGTTACGCCAAGGACGAGCACCTGGACAACGAGGCGCTGATCAAGGAGCAGTACAGCGGTATCCGCCCGGCCCCCGGCTACCCGGCCTGCCCGGACCACACCGAGAAGGAAACCCTGTTCCGCCTGCTCGATGGCACCGCCATCGGCGAGACCGGCCCGAGCGGCGTGTTCCTCACCGAACACTTCGCCATGTTCCCGGCGGCGGCAGTCAGCGGCTGGTACTTCGCCCACCCGCAGGCGCAGTACTTCGCCGTGGGCAAGGTGGACAAGGACCAGATCGAGCGATACAGCGCGCGCAAGGGCCAGGATGTCAGCGTCAGCGAACGCTGGTTGGCGCCGAACCTGGGCTACGAGGGCTGACCAGCCCTGCGCTGCCCCCTCTGTGTAGGAGCGGCCTTGCGCCGCGAAAGGGCTGCGTAGCAGCCCCAGGATCTCAGTGTTGATGCAACGATCGCTGGGGCCGCTCTGCGGCCCTTTCGCGGCGCAAGGCCGCTCCTACAGGGAAATGTAAGTCAGCTTTTCCTTCCCCGACACATGCACAAGGACCCCCGCATGTCCCGCAGAATCCTGGTGATCGGCGCCTACGGCAACTTCGGCCGGATCATCTGCCGCCACCTGCAGCAGATGCCCGCCGTGCAACTGGTGATCGCCGGCCGTAACGCCAACAGCCTCGCCCAACTGGCCACCCAGCTGAGCGGCAGCGAAAGCTGGTGCGGCGACGCCATGGCCCCCGGCTTCGCCGAGGCACTGCGCACGCTGCGCATCGACTGGGTGATCCACACCGGCGGCCCCTTCCAGGGCCAGCCCTACAGCGTGGCCGAAGCCTGCATCGAGGCCGGCGCCAGCTATTGCGACCTCTCCGACTGCCGGGTGTTCGTCAACGGCATCGAGCGCCTGGACGCCCGCGCCCGCCAGGCCAATGTCGCGTTGCTCAGCGGCTGCAGTTCGGTGCCCAGCCTGTCGTCGGCGATCCTCGATGAGCAGCGCCATCACTTCAGCCGCATAGACCGTATCGAGCACGGCATTTCCTCCTCGGCGAAGATGCCCGGCCTGTCCACCATCGAGGGCGTGCTGGCCTACGCCGGCCGGCCGATTCGCCAGTGGCGCGACGGACGCCCGCACACCGTCGACGGCTGGCTCGGCCTGCAGCTGCGCCACCTGCCCGGCCTGGGCTGGCGCCTGCTGAACAACGTCGATGTGCCGGACATGGACATCTTCGCCGAGCGCTACGGCGCCCGGGACCTGGCGTTCAAGGCCGGCTCCGGGCTCATGGCCGGTGGCCTGGCCAATGCCGCGCTGGCATTGCTGGTCAAGTACGGCCTGGTGCGCGATCCGCTGCCCTGGGCGCGGCGTCTGCATCGCCTGGGCGGCCATTTCGAGCGCTTTGGCGATGGCATGAGTGCGATGTACCTCGATGTCCGCGGCCTGGACATGCAGGGCCAGCCACTACGCCTGCAGGCCCAGGTCAGCGCCCGCGACGACAAGGGCCCGGAAATTCCCAGCTGCGCGGCGGTGGCGCTGATGGCCAGGGTCATCGAGGGCTACACCCCAGCCCCGGGCGCCCGCCCCTGCGTCGGCGAGATCAGTGTCGAGCAGTACCTGGCGGCCATCGGCGAACCGGACAAGGTGCGCTACAGCGTCAGCTTCCAGCACGGGCGAGGCTGAGATGAGCTACCTGCTGATCAAGTACCTGCATGTGATCGCTGCCGTATTCCTGTTCGGTTTCGGCATGGGCTCGTACCTGTACCTGATCGCCGCGAACCGCAGCCGCGATCCACGGGTGATCGCCGCCGTGGCCAGGATGGTGGTGCGCTTCGATGCCTGGATCACCACACCCGCCGGCGTCCTGCAACTGCTGACCGGCTACGCCATGGTCAGCATGACCGGCATGCCGTGGTCCACGGGCTGGCTGCGTGGCGCACTGCTGATCTTTTTCACGGTGGGCGCCCTGTGGCTGCCGGTGCTGCTGTTGCAGACGCGCATGCAGCGCCTCGCGGCCCAGGCGGTCGAGCATGGCACCGCGCTGGGTGAGGACTATCAGCGGCTGTACCGCCCCTGGCTGTGGATGGGGGTGGCGGGGTTTGCCGGCATGTTCCTGATCGTGCTGGTGATGATCACCAAGCAGGCACCGTGGCAATGGCTCTGACCCAGGGAAGAAAAAAATTCTAAATACATAGCGAAAAAGAATAGAATTTTTTTCGAAAATCGCCCTGGAACGGGAAAAAGAAAAAACATTCATATCGGCAGTTGCCTAGGATGATGTCCATGGATGCCGACAGGCGGCGTCCACGCACGGACCCGCCCGCGATCATGCCCAGCACCCCGCTCTACTTCGATTACGCCGCCACCACTCCGGTCGATGACCGGGTCATTGCCGCCATGCTCACCTGCCTGGGACGCGAGGCGAACTTCGGCAACCCCGCCTCCAGTGGCCACGCCCACGGCCAGGCGGCCCGCGAGGCCGTCGAACAGGCCCGCCAGCAGGTGGCCATGCAGGTGGGCGCACTGCCCGACGATCTGGTCTGGACCTCCGGCGCCACCGAATCCAACAACCTGGCGCTCAAGGGCGTCGCCCAGGGCTTCGCGCAGCCGGGGCACCTGCTGACCAGCCAGCTCGAACACAAGGCCATCCTCGACACCGCCGCCGAACTGGAGCGCCAGGGCTGGACAGTGACCCGCCTGGCGCCCGACGCCCATGGCCTGATCCAGGCCGAAGCCGTGCAGGCCGCCTTGCGCCCGGACACGCGCCTGGTGTCGCTGATGGCGGTGAACAATGAACTGGGCACGGTGACTGACTTCGCCCGTATCGGCCAGCTGGTCCGCGAGCATGGCGCGCTGCTGCATGTGGACGCGGCCCAGGCCGTGGGCAAGGTCCGCATCGACCTGGCGCACCAGGCCGTCGACCTGATGTCGTTCTCGGCGCACAAGGTCTACGGCCCCAAGGGCATCGGCGCCCTCTACGTCGGCCCTCACGCTCGCCCGGTCATGCGTGCGCAGATGCACGGTGGCGGCCATGAACGCGGCCTGCGTTCCGGCACCCTGGCCACCCACCAGATCGTCGGCATGGGCAGCGCCTTCGACTTGGCCGGCCAGCCCGGCGAGACGGAGTACCAGCGCCTGGAACAGCTCGCCCGGCGCCTGCGCGACGGCCTGCTGGCCTTGCCCGGAGTGACGCTCAATGGCTGCGCGATGCAGCGTATTCCCCACACCCTCAACCTGCGCATCGACGCCAAGGGTTTCAACAGCCTGGCCCTGGCCGGCGAGCTGGCGCTGTCCACCACCTCGGCCTGCAACTCGGCGAGCAACGCGGCGTCCCATGTGCTGCTGGCTCTTGGCCTCGACGAGCACCAGGCGCGCAACAGCGTGCGTCTGAGCCTCGGGCGCTACACCAGCGAAGCGGACGTGGACACGGCGCTGGCGGTATTCGGCCGGGTTGTCGGAGCAGCAGCGGTGGCACTCTGGTAAGACACGCTGCAATCCCTGCAGGTCAAAATGGTGCCGGTGATACAGCCGGTTCTCCACGTTGACCGCAGGGTCACAACCTTCTTCTGTACCTTGAAGCAATAGCGCGCCAACAACGATCGCACTTTTTCGCCGAGCAGCGGTCTACTCCCTCTTTTGCCAACCGCATTCGACTGCCAAGGCCCGCCTTTTCACACTGCACATGGCCGGGCCAAAAGCCTTGCCGTTGTGTAGGATGGGCAGCGCAGATCCAGACGCTGCCAGTTACAGGGAGATCCACATGCGCGTCCCATCCGTTGCCTGCCTCGTCGGCCTGACGCTGGGCCTGCTCGCCGCTACCAGCGCCCAGGCCTTCACCGGTGAAGAGGCGCAACTGATCGATACGATCAACGTCTACCGCAGTCAGGCCCAGCGCTGTGGTGGCGAAGCCTCGCTGGAATTGCCGCCGCTCAACAGCGACACCCGCCTGGCGCTGTCGCCCGAAGGCACCCGCGACCTGCAGCAGGCCATGACCCGCGCCGCCTACCCGATGGTCAACGTCCAGGCCATCAGCCTGTCCGGCCCACGGGACGCCCAGGCAGCGATGAAGGCCATCGAAGAGAGCTTCTGCCAGGTGGTGCTCGACCCGCAGTTCGTCGACATCGGCGTCAGCCAGGAGGGCCGCGACTGGCGCATTGTCCTGGCCCGGCCGCTGCTCAGCGCTCGCCTGGGTGACTGGCAGGCCGAAGGGCAGAAGCTGCTGCAGGAGATCAACGCCGCGCGCAACCTGCCCCGCCAGTGCGGCGGCCAGCCCTACCCCGCCGCCCCGGCGCTGGCCTGGAGCACCACCCTGGCGGGCGTCGCCGCCAACCACACCCGGGCCATGGCCAACCAGAACTTCTTCGACCATCTCGACCGCGAGGGCCGCACCCCAGGTGATCGGGCGGAGCTGGCCGGCTACCTGTACCGGCAGATCGGCGAGAACATCGCCGCCGGGCGCGACACCGCGCGCAAGGTGGTCGACGGCTGGCTGGCCAGCCCAGGGCACTGCGCCACGCTGATGAACCCGGACTTCCGCGAGCTGGGGGCGGCGTATGCGGTGGACCCGAAGAGCGATGCCGGGATCTACTGGACGGGGTTGTTCGGTACGCCGCAGTAAACCCTGCCAGGCACCGTCCCTGTAGGAGCGGCCTTGTGCCGCGAAAGGGCCGCAAAGCGGCCCCGACAATTTCAGCGTTTCACCGAGACAGGGGCTGCTGCGCAGCCCTTTCGCGGCACAAGGCCGCTCCTACAGGGACGGCGCATGGCCCGAGTTGCGCAACGCCAGCGCCGTGCAACCAAACCGCCGCCGTACCCACTTGCCCAGGTAGCTGGCATCTGCCATCCCCACCTCATCGGCGATCTGTGCCAGGCTGTGGCTGGAGTTGAGCAAGCGCCAGCGCGCCTGCTGCAGGCGCAGTTCCTGCCACCAGGCCTTGGCGCTCATGCCATGGCAGGCCTGGAACTGGCGGTCGAGCTGGCGCCGGCTGATGCCCAGCTCTGCCGCCAACGCCTCCACTGGCATCTGCGTCGCCAGGTGGTGGCGCATCAGCGCCGTGGCCCGCCGCACCTGGCGCCCCTGCCCGGCACCGGCCTCCAGCGAACGCAAGGCATGGAGGCTATCGCGGCTCTCGTCCACCAGCATGTCGGCCAGGCCCTTGAGCGCCCGGGTGCGACCACTGGCGCGGGCAATCAATTCCACCGCCAGGTCGATGGCTGCCGTGCCGCCGGCACAGGTGATGCGGCCACCGTCGAAGCAGAACAGCTGCCCGCTCAGCAGGCGCACGCGGGGAAAGGCCAGGCGAAACTCCGCCTCATGGCGCCAGTGCACCACTACCTGGTGACCCTCCAGCAGGCCACAGGCGGCCAGCAGGAAAGCCGCGTTGTCAACGCACACCAGCTTCACCCCGGCCTTGGTCGCCTGCTTCAAAAGAGCCCTGTAGCGCGGCGCCAAAGCCGCCGTGGCACTGGCGTTGCGCCCGCCGAACAGCACCAGGTGGTCGTAGTCGCCCCAGCGGATGTCCGCAGGCGCCGCCTCGACCTGAACACTCGCCGCGCTGCTTGAAACCACGGGCTCCCGGTCCAGCCCGAGCACGGTCCAGCGGCAATAGCGCTGGCGGCTGTAGTCCTCGTCGTCGGCGGAAAAGCGCAGCTTGTCGAGGAACGCGCCGAACGGCAGCAGGGCGAACTCCGGTAACGGCAGGATCAGCAGGCGCAGGTCGGGTGTCATTGAGGTATGTCCAGATATAACCATTCAATGGCCAGATACTACCCTGTATTCCCACTGCCCTGCCCTACACTGACGCCCTGCACATAAACAAGGCTCCCCCATGGCACTCGACACCTGGCTCATCTACCTGCTCGCCAGCATCGGCCTGTCGCTGACCCCAGGTCCGAACAGCCTGCTGGCCCTGACCCATGGCGCGCTGTACGGCGCCCGCCGCACGCTGTTCACCATCCTCGGCGGGGTGCTGGGCTTCAGTCTCCTGATCGCCCTGACCATGTTCGGCCTGAGCGCCCTGTTGCAGGCCTCGGCCTCGGTGCTGAAGGTGCTCAAGTGGGTCGGCGGGGCCTACCTGGTCTGGCTGGGGATCCAGCTGTGGCGCACCCCGGCGCTGCACCTGGAGCAACCGCGCGGCAGCGTGGCGCTGAGCAATGCCGGGCTGTTCCGCCAGGGCTGCCTGTCGGCGCTGGCCAACCCCAAGGTGCTGCTGTTCTATGGCGCGTTCCTGCCCCAGTTCATCGATCCGCAGAGCGGCCTGCTGGTGCAGTTCGTGGTGATGGCGGCGACCTTCGCCAGTGTCGAATGCCTGGTGGAGTACCTGCTGGCCCGCCTGGCGTTTCGCATCCGCCCGTGGCTGGCCAAGGGCGGACGTGGGTTCAACCGCTGCTGCGGGAGCCTGTTCGCGCTGATCGGCGTGGCCCTGCCGCTGGGACGATAGAAGCCCCAGGGATCAACGCCGGGAAACGACCAGGAACACCACCAGCGCCAGCGCCGGCAATCCCGCGCCCAGCAACGCCACGCCGCTCCAGCCATACTGCGCATACACCCCACTGGCCAGCGCCGAGCCCAGCGCCCCGCCGAGGAAGATGCTGGTCATGTACAAGGCATTGAGCCGGCCACGGCTGGCCGGATCCAGCGCATACACCTCACGCTGGCCGATGACCATGTTCATCTGCACGGCGAAATCCAGCAGTACCCCGGTCAACCCCAGGCCGATCACGCTGGCGCCCGGCGCGCTCAGGCCCAGCAGCAACGCCAGCGGCGCCAGGGCCATCGCCAGCAGCGAAGCGCGTCGCGCATGGCCGGCATCGGCCAGCCGACCGGCCAGCGGCGCCGCCACCGCGCCCACCGCCCCGACCAGGGCAAACAGCGCGATCTGGCTCTGCGACAGGCCGTGCTCGCCGGCCAGCGCCAGTGGCACCGCCGTCCAGTACAGGCTGAACGCCGCGAACATCAGTGCCTGGAACAGTGCCCGCTGGCGCAACACCGGATAACGGCGCAGCAGCACCAGCAACGAAGCCATCAGCCCGGCATAGCTGGCCTTGTGCTCAGGCACCCGGCGCGGCAAGGTCAACGCCAGCAGCAGGATGATCGCCACCATCACCCCGGCGGCACCGACAAACACCGCGCGCCAGCCGAAGTGATCCGCCACCAGGCTCGCCAGCGGCCGTGCCAGCAGGATGCCCAGCAGCAACCCGCCCATGATGTTGCCGACCACCCGGCCACGCTCGCGCTCCGCCGCCAGGTGCGCCGCCAGCGGTATCAGCATCTGCACCGCCACCGAACTGAAGCCGATCAGCAGCGCGTACAGCAGGAACATCTCGCCCTGCCCGTGGCCACTGGTGCCGGCCAGCAACAAGCTGCCGGTGGCCAGCACCGCCGTGGCGATCATCAGCCGGCGGTTCTCCAGCAGGTCGGCCAGCGGCACCAGGAACAACAGGCCCAGGGCGTAGCCGATCTGGGTCAGGGACACGATCAGGCTGGCCCGTTCGGCGGGCAGCCCCAGGTCCGGCGCGATCAGGCCGACGATGGGCTGGGCGTAGTAGATGTTGGCGACGATGGCGCCGCAGCAGAACGCCAGTAGCGTCACCAGGGTGCGGCTCAGGCCTGGGGCCGACGCCTGGGCGACGGCGAGGGAGGGATTCATTCGAGGGTACCTCGGCTTGCGAAAGGATGTGCGCGAAGGGTGACGGACAACCGCCCCGGCGAGAATCCATCGCCCGCGCAACGGGCCTTTGCGTGGCGCGCAACACCTCAGCCGGCCAGCAGCCCCTCGCAGAAGGCGACGAACGCCATGACCCGGCGCGAGCCTCGGTGGTTGGGCAGGTACAGAGCGTTGATGCTGGCGCTGGCCGCCCCCGGACTCACCGTCCAGTCGGCGAACAACCTTTGCAGGCGCCCGGCTTCGACATCCTCGCGCACCAGCCAGTCGGCCAGCAGCGCCACGCCGCTACCGGCAATGGCCGCCTCGCGCAGCAGGTCGGCGTTGGCGCTGCGCAACGGGCCGCTGACGTCCAGTTCCAGGCGCTGCTCGCCCAGGCTCAGCCGCCAGGGCCGTGCCGACTGGCCGTAGCGAAAGCGCAGGCAGGCGCACGCGGCCAGTTGCTGCGGTTCGGTAAGCACTGGCTGCTGGCTCAGGTATGCCGGGCTGGCCACCAGCCAGCGCTCGAAACGCCCCAGCGGGCGACACACCAGTTCGTCGCTGGGCGCCGGCTCGCCGAGGCGGATGCTCAGGTCGTAGCGACCATCGAGCAGGTCGTCGAAGCGGTCGCTCAGGTCGATGTCCAGTTCCAGTGCCGGGTGGCGGGCGAGGAACGCGCCCAGGTGCGGAGCGATGACCCGGCGACCGAATTCCACCGGCAGGCACAGGCGCAACACGCCGA
Organism: Pseudomonas sp. RtIB026; assembly: GCF_016861355.2. NCBI lineage: Bacteria > Pseudomonadati > Pseudomonadota > Gammaproteobacteria > Pseudomonadales > Pseudomonadaceae > Pseudomonas > Pseudomonas sp. RtIB026. Next base: position 3,836,016 of record NZ_AP023348.2, read on the forward strand.
CTGGTTCCTCGCCGCGGTCGGCGACGCTGGCGTCGGCCTCGGCCAGGGCCTCGAGGATCTCGCGGGCCCGCTGGTAGTAGCTGGCGCCGGCTTCGGTCAGGCTGACCTGGCGGGTCGAGCGGTTGAGCAGGCTGGCCCCCAGCTCCAGTTCCAGGGCGTCGACCTGGCGGGTCACCGAGGAGGTCGCCACCCCCAGCCTGCGCGCAGCGGCGGAAAAGCCGCCGACCTCGGCGGTGGCCATGAACACCTTGAGCGCCAGCAGCTTGTCCATCGTCAATCTTCCATGGGGCAAAGGCCGAAACCTTCCTACAATCACCGGCTGGAATCAACCATGCGCGAGGCGCCCATGCCCGACAACCTGTTTACCGCCCTGCCCCCGCTCGCGCCCGACGCCGACGAGCAGTTCACCGACCTGCTCCGGCGCCCGGGTCTGCGCATCGAGCGCATCGTCTCCAGCGGCCAGGCCAGCCCGCCAGGGTTCTGGTACGACCAGACCGAGGGCGAATGGGTGGTCGTGCTCAGTGGCAGCGCCGGGCTGCGCCTGGAGCATGAGCCGCGCACCCGCGTGCTGCGCCCCGGCGACCATCTGGACATCCCGCCCGGTTGCCGCCACCGCGTGGAGTGGACCGAACCCGGCGTGGCCACGGTATGGCTGGCGGTGTTCTATCAGGGCTGAGCCAAGGCCGCTGCGGCAGGCATCGCCTGCAGGCGATAGAACCGCCACGGCAGCAGCACCGCCGCCACGGCCAGGCCACAGGCGAACCCGACCCACACACCCACCGCGCCCAGCGCGGAGTGGAAGGCCAGCCAGTAGCTCAGCGGCAACGCCAGCAACCAGTAGCTGATCATGGTCACGCCCACCGGCCAGCGGTAGTCCTGCAGGCCGCGCAAGGCGCCCAGCGCGGTGGACTGCAAGCCATCGGCCACCTGCATGGCCGCGACCACCACGAACATCGGCACGGCGATGGCGATCACCTGCGGGTCGTCGCTCATGGCCTCGGCGATGGAGCGGCCGAACAACGCCAACAGCACGGTGGCCACCAGCATCCAGGCGCTCACGCTGGCAAAGGTGGCGCTGCCGATGGCACGGATGCTCGCCGTCTCGCCGCGGCCCTGGGCCTGGCTGATGCGGATGCTCACCGCCGCGGCCATGCCCAGCGGCAGCATGTACAGCAACGCGCCGATCGATTGCACCACCTGGTTGGCCGCCAGTGCGGCATTGCCCAGCCAGCCCAGCATCCAGGCGGCGATCACCACCGCGCCGGCTTCGGCGAGATAACCCAGGCCCAGCGGCCAGCCTTCGCCCAGCAGCGTGCGCCAGCTCAGTCGCGCCCCCTGTGGCGCCAGGCGGTAACGCGCCAGCGAGGGCGCCAGGCGCCAATAGGCCAGGGCCAGCAGCACCGCCAGCGATTCGGCGATCACCCCGGCGATACCCGCGCCCAGCAGGCCCAGCGTCGGCAGGCCGAAATGGCCGTGGATCAACCCGTAGCTCAGCGGAATGTTGAACAGCACCGCGCTCATCACCAGCAGCACGCCCACCCAGGGCCGGCCGATGGCTTCCAGCACATCCTTGAACACCACCGCCAGGCAGTACGGGATCAGGAATACCGCCATGGCCTGCCAGTACGGCGTCAGCAGCGCCACGTCGGGCAGCGGCACGCCCAGCCATTGCACCAATGGCAGGCAGGCCAGCATCGCCAGGCAGCCGAGGATGCCCACAAGCAGGCCGTAGCCCAGCCCGGCGCGCAGGGTGCGCGCCACGGTGCCGGGGTCGTCGGCGCCGTAGGCATGGCCGACGCGCACGCTGAGGGTGGCGAGCATGCCGTAGAGCCCGGCATGGAAGATCAACCCGGCGCTGCTGGTCAGCGCGACACAGGCCAGCACCACGGTGCCCAGCGAGGCCAGCAGCACGGTATCGGTCAGGCTGATCAACTCGGCCGCCGACAGGCCCAGCACCAGCGGCAGCGCCAGGCGCAACAGGCCGGGCAGCTCACCCAGCCAGGCAATGTTCTTGCGTGAAACAAGGGCAGTCACGGTAGTAACCTCCAATTGACATACGCCGCGTATGCTAATGCCATTTATTGACATACGCAACGTATGCTAATTTGCAGCCATCGCTTTTCACCCGGAGCCCTCCATGCCCACCCCTCGCCGCAGCCGCGCCGCCATGAGCGCGGATACCATCGAACGGCTGATCGCCGTCGCCCGCCGCCAGTTCGCCGAAAAGGGCTTTGCCGCCGTGGTGATGGACGAACTGTGCGCCGAAGCCGACCTCACCCGGGGCGCCCTGCACCACCATTTCGGCGGCAAGGCCGGGCTGTTCACCGCCGTGGTGGAGCACCTGCTCGAGGAGATCAACCAGGCGCTCGACGCCCGCTACGCCACCCACGACGACCCATGGGACGGCTATATCGACACCTGCCTGTACTACTACGACCTGCTGCACGAGCCGGCCCTGCGGCGCATCCTGCTGCAGGACGCCCCCGGGGTACTCGGCCCGCGCCTGCGCGAACTGGAGGAAGCCAGCTACATCGGGCCCATGGCCCAGGGGCTGGTGGAGTTGCAGCAGGCCGGCAGGCTGCGCGCCTTCGACGCCGTGGCCATGGCGCACCTGATCAACGGCGCGATGGGCGACAGCGGCATGTGGGTGATCGCCCAGGACGATCCGCAGGCGGCGGCGGAACGGGTGAAGGGGGCGTTGCGCTGTTTGATGGAGGGGTTGCAGGTCTGAATGGCTACGCCCACCTGTAGGAGCGGCCTCGTGCCGCGAAAGGGCTGCGCAGCGGCCCCAGGATTTCAGGACTGAGCAAAGATCGCCGGGGCCGCTTTGCGGCCCTTTCGCGACACAAGGCCGCTCCTACACGGGAGGATTACGGCCTATAGAAATTTTGCTCGCCGAAAAATGTACTAACTTGTTAATTAGCTTGCTAAGGGCTTAAACTTCTCGCATTCCACCTGCGAGATCCCTGGCATGAAAGACTCACCCCGCGCCTCCGGCGCCTCAACCTTCATCCTGGTCGGCCTGGGCGTCGTCATCGCCCTGCTCGGCCTGCTCCTGGCTGCCGGCGGCGTCAAGCTGGCCGGCCTGGGCGGCTCCTGGTACTTCCTGGGCGGCGGCCTGGCCATGGCCATTGCCGGCATCCTCATCGCCCGTCGCAAGCCCGCTGGCGCCTGGCTCTATGCGCTGTTCCTCGCCGGTACCGCGATCTGGGCCGTGGCCGACGCCGGGCTGGTGTTCTGGCCGCTGTTCTCGCGGCTGTTCATGTTCGCCGCCATCGGCCTGGTGGTAGTGCTGGTGTATCCGCAACTGGTCCGGCGCCCGGCGCGTGGTGCCTACGGCGTCGCCGGTCTGCTGGGCGTGGCGCTGGCGATCGCCGCCGGCAACATGTTCGTCGCCCACCCCAGCGTCGCTCCTACCGGCAAGGGCCCGGGCCTGACGCCAGTGGAACCCGGCCAGCAACAGAAGGACTGGGCCCACTACGGCAACACCGAGGGCGGCAGCCGCTTCGCCGCACTGGACCAGATCAACCGTGGCAACGTCGACCAGCTCAAGGTGGCCTGGACCTACCACACCGGTGACGTCGCCCTCAGCGACGGCAACGGCGCCGAAGACCAGCTCACCCCGCTGCAGGTGGGCGACAAGGTGTTCATCTGCACCCCGCACAACAACCTGATCGCCCTCGACGCCGACACCGGCAAGGAACTGTGGAAGAACGCCATCAACGCCCAGTCCAAGGTCTGGCAGCGTTGCCGTGGCCTGGCCTACTTCGACGCCGGCGCGCCGATCGCCCAGCCATCCCAACCCGACAGCACACCCGTCAGCGTGGCCCGCGTGCCAGCCGGCGCCAACTGCCAGCGCCGCCTGCTGACCAACACCATCGATGCCCGCCTGATCGCGGTCGATGCCGACACCGGCGCGTTCTGCGAAGGCTTCGGTGACAACGGCCAGGTCGACCTCAAGGCTGGCCTGGGTAACGTGCCGGACTCCTACTACCAGCTGTCCTCGGCGCCGCTGATGGCCGGCACCACCGTGGTGGTCGGCGGCCGCGTCGCCGACAACGTGCAGACCGACATGCCCGGCGGCGTGATCCGTGGCTTCGATGTGATCACCGGTGCCCAGCGCTGGGCCTTCGACCCGGGCAACCCGCAGGACCGCGACGCCCCGCAAGGCGACCAGACCTACGTGCGCAGCACCCCCAACAGCTGGGCGCCGATGTCGTACGACCCGGCGATGAACACCCTGTTCCTGCCGATGGGCTCCTCGTCCACCGACATCTACGGCGTCGAACGCAGCGAGCTGGATCATACCTACGGTGCCTCGGTGCTGGCCCTGGATGCCACCACGGGCAACCAGAAGTGGGTGTACCAGACCGTGCACAACGACCTCTGGGACTTCGACCTGCCGATGCAGCCAAGCCTGATCGACTTCACCAAGGATGACGGCAATACCGTGCCCGCGCTGGTGATCGGCACCAAGGCCGGGCAGATCTACGTGCTCGACCGCGCCACCGGCAGGCCGCTGACCCAGGTCGACGAAGTACCGGTCAAGCCGGGCAACATCCCCAACGAGCCGTACTCGCCGACCCAGCCGAAGTCGGTGGGCATGCCGCAGATCGGCGCGCAGACCCTGACCGAGTCGGACATGTGGGGCGCCACCCCGTACGACCAGCTGCTGTGCCGCATCGACTTCAAGAAGATGCGCTATGACGGCCTGTACACCGCGCCGGGCACCGACCTGTCGCTGAGCTTCCCGGGTTCGCTGGGCGGCATGAACTGGGGCAGCCTCTCCACCGACCCGGTGCATGGATTCATCTTCGTCAATGACATGCGCCTGGGCCTGTGGATCCAGATGATCCCTTCGCAGAACACGGGTGCGGCAGCGGGCGGCGGCGAGGCGCTGAACACCGGCATGGGCGCAGTGCCGCTCAAGGGCACACCGTATGCGGTGAACAAGAACCGCTTCCTGTCGGTGGCCGGTATCCCGTGCCAGGCGCCGCCATTCGGCACCCTCACCGCCATCGACATGAAGACCCGGCAGATCGCCTGGCAGGTACCGGTCGGCACTGTCGAGGACACCGGCCCCCTGGGCATCCGCATGCACCTGCCGATCAAGATCGGCCTGCCGACCCTGGGCGGCACCCTGTCCACCCAGGGCGGCCTGGTGTTCATCGCCGGCACCCAGGACTTCTACCTGCGCGCCTACGACAGCGGCAACGGCAACGAGATCTGGAAGGCCCGCCTGCCGGTCGGCAGCCAGGGCGGCCCGATGACCTATGTGTCGCCGAAGACCGGCAAGCAGTACGTGGTGATCACCGCCGGCGGCGCACGCCAGTCGACCGATCGTGGCGACTACGTGATGGCGTACGCCCTGCCCTGAACCGCGTCGCCCTCTTCGCGGGTAAACCCGCTCCCACAGGACTTTCACTGGACTGCAACTTGTGCGGTCCCTGTGGGAGCGGGTTTACCCGCGAAGGGGCCCTATACACAACCCGAGATTACGCAATGCCCCGTGCTTTTCGTTTCACTCCCTTCTTTCTCTTGCTGACCAGCACCGCGTCTCTCGCCGACGACAACACCCTGACCGGCGACTGGGGCGGCCTGCGCCACCGGCTCGCGGCAGACGGCATCAGCTTCACCGGCGACTACAGCGGCGAGACCGCCTACAACGCCCATGGCGGCCTGCACCGCTCGGCCCGCTACTCGCAGAACCTCAAGCTGGGCGTGCAGTTCGACCTGTCGAAGCTGTACGGCCTGGACAACGGCGGCAAGGTCCAGCTGACCATCAACGACCGGCGCGGTAACAGCGCCTCGGAGGACCTGGTGGGCAACCGCCTGCCGATCCAGGAAAACTATGGCGGCCTCTACACCCGCCTCACCGAACTCAGCTACGAACGCAACCTGTCGCCCGCGCTTAACCTCAAGCTCGGCTACATGGCCATGGGCAACGATCTCGGCGGCCTGGACAGCGGCATCCTGTGCAACTTCATGAACGCCGGCTTCTGCGGCCACCCGCTGAACATGTCCGGCGGCAGCGGCTGGACCAACTACCCCAACGCCCACCTCGGCGTGCGGGTGAAATACGACCTGACGCCCGACTGGCAACTGCGGGTGGCGGCGTTCAACGTCGACCCCGAGAGCAACGGCAATGCCAGCCGTGCCTGGCACCTGGGGCCCAAGCACACCACCGGCACCGTGGTCCCGGTGGAACTGGTGTACAAGCTGCGGGGCGAACTGCCGGGCGAGTACAAGCTCGGTTACTACTACGACAGCTCGAACGTGAAACGCATCGGCAGCAGCGAGGAAGTCGCCGGTCGTGGCGGGCACTATCTGCTGGTCGACCAAGCCATGTGGAACGACCCGGCATTGCCCGGGCGCAGCCTGCATGCCTTTGGCCAATACTCGGCGTCGAGCAAGGCCGCCTCGCCGTTCACCAAGTGGTATGGCGCGGGGGTGGTGTTGTACAAACCGTTCGAAGGCCGGCCACGGGATACCGTCGCGCTGGGGTATGGTCGCGCGGTGCCGAACCCGCGCAGTCGCGCTGTGCTGGAAGATGCGGCCGTCGATGCCGGGCAGCCCTTGCCGAGCCTCGACAGCGCCGAGCAGCTGGTCGAGCTGAGCTATGGCTACCAGGCCACCGCGTGGCTGAACCTGCGGCCGGATGTGCAGTACATCGTCGAGCCGGGGGCGTTTTCCGGGAAGGACATCGACAACGCGCTGGTATTCGGCTTGCAGGTCAAGGCGACGTTCTGAAACCAAGCCTGGCGTGACCTGTAGGAGCGGCCTTGTGCCGCGAAAGGGCTGCGCAGCAGCCCCTGGGTTTTAGCGTTAAAGCATCAATCGCCGGGGCTGCCATGCAGCCCGTTCGCGGCGCAAGGCCGCTCCTACAGGTCGGCGTTGGCGCGCATAGCTTTTTCCTGCCCAGCAACCACATATTTACTAATTTCCCCGCCCCGCCCCCTGTCCCAGTATCTGGCGCAACTACAACAACAAAGAGCGGGGAAACTGTCATGAGTGCAAGTGCGTCCGTGCCTGCCAGCGTGCAGCACGATCAAGCCGGCTTTCGCCGGGTCCTGGGGCTGGGGTCGCTGCTGGCGGTGGCCGTGGGCCTGGTGGTGTCGCAAGGGGTGATGGTGATGATGCTGCAGGGGGTCGGCGCCGCCGGCCTGGGCTTCATCGTGCCGTTGGGGCTGGCCTACCTGCTGGCCCTGAGCTACGCCTTTTCCTTCTCCGAGCTGGCCCTGCTGGTGCCCCGCGCCGGCAGCCTGTCGAGCTACACCGAAGTGGCGCTGGGGCACTTCCCGGCGATCCTGGCGACCTTTTCCGGCTACGTGGTGGTGGCCATGTTCGCCCTGTCGGCCGAGCTGCTGTTGCTCGACCTGATCATCGGCAAGGTCTACCCCGGGGTGTTCCCGCAGTACTCGGTGGCCTTCGGCGTGCTCGCCCTGTTCACCGGCCTCAACCTGATGGGCATCGACATCTTCGCCAAGCTGCAGAGCGCCATGGCCGTGGTCATGGTGATCGTGCTGCTGATTCTTGGCGTGGCCGCGATCAGCGAAGGGCATGCCGAGGGTGTCACCACCACCCTGCTGCAGGGCGACTGGAACCCCATGGGCGCCGGGGTGCTGGCCCTGACTGCCATGGCCGTGTGGGGTTTCGTCGGCGCCGAGTTCGTCTGCTCGCTGGTGGAGGAAACCCGCAAGCCCGAACGCAACATCCCGCGCTCGATGATCATCGGCCTGACCGTGATCTTCGCCACCATCGGCCTGTACGGCCTGGGCGCGCTGTTCCTGGTACCCCGCGAAGCGCTGAGCAGCGACGCCCTGCCCCACTATCTGTTCGCCACCACGGTGTTCGGCAAGACCGGCGAGGTGTTCCTGGTGATCGCCGCGGTGACCGCCACCTGCAGCACCCTCAACACGTCGCTCGCGGCCATTCCGCGCATGCTTTACGGCATGGCCTGCAACGGCCAGGCGTTCCCCCAGTTCAAGCAGCTCAGCCCGCGGGCGCGCACGCCCTGGGTGGCCGTGCTGTTCGTCGCGGCGATCACCGGCCTGCCGATCCTGCTGATGGGCCAGGACGCCGCGGCAATCAACCTGTTGCTGCTGGCCGCTGCACTGGCCTGGCTGCTGGCGTACATCATCGTGCACCTGGATGTGATCGCCTTGCGGCTGCGCTACCCACATCTGGCGAGGCCATTTCGCACACCGTTCTACCCACTGCCGCAGCTGTTCGGTATCGGCGGGATGCTGTACGCGATCTGGCATGCCTCGCCCAGCCCGGAAATGAACCTGAAGGTCTTCGGTACGGCGGGAGTGGTACTGGCGGTGGTGTCGCTGATTGCCGTCGTGTGGATCAAGGGCGTGATGAAGAAACCGTTGTTCAGGCCTGAGCCGCTATAACCTTGTCGCGGGGCCAGCCCGCTCCCACAGATGCCTGCGCAACCTGTGGGAGCGGGCTGGCCCCGCGATTGTCATGCCTGCTTCAGATGATCCACCAACCGCCGCAACATCGCATCGCATTCCTGCAACTGCTCGACACTGACAAACTCGTCGGGCTTGTGGCCCTGGTCCATGCTCCCAGGCCCGCAGACCACCGTGGGGATACCCGCCTGGTCGAACAGACCGCCCTCGGTACCGAAGGCCACGGTACCGAAATCGTCCGAACCACTGAGCAACGCCACCCACTGCGCGGCCTCGCTCTCGGCTGGCGTGGCCAGGCCCGGGTAGGCGCTCAGGGCGCGCAGGCGAATGTCGCTGGCGCCACTGACGGCACGCATGCGCGGCAGCAGCTCGGCCTCGGCGTAGGTCTGCAGACGGTCGGCCACGGCCTGGGCCTCGAAGCCGGGCAAGGCGCGCACTTCGAAGTCGAACTCGCACTCCTCGGGGACGATGTTCAGCGCCCGGCCGCCCTTGATCACCCCGGTCTGCACCGTGGAGAACGGCGGGTCGAAGCGCTCGTCGTGATGCTCGGGGCGCGCCAGCTCGTCACCGATCTCGCCCAGCTTGCCGATCAGCCGCGCCGCGTACTCGATGGCATTGACGCCGTAGGGCGCATAGGCCGAGTGGCAGGCGGCGCCATGCACCTGGCAGCGCATGGCCAGCTTGCCCTTGTGGCCGAGCACCGGCTTGAGCTCGGTGGGTTCGCCGATCAGGCACAGCCGCGGCTTGTGCGGACGCTGCGCCAGGGCGGCGAGCATCGAGCGAACCCCCAGGCAACCCACTTCTTCGTCATAGGAAAAAGCCAGGTGCACCGGCAGCTTCAGCGGCTGGGCGAGAAACGCCGGCACCGCCGCCAGCACCGAGGCGATGAAGCCCTTCATGTCGGCCGTGCCACGGCCGTACAGGCGTCCTTCGCGCTCGGTGAGCAGGAACGGTTCGACGGTCCAGGCCTGGCCCTCCACCGGTACCACGTCAGTGTGCCCGGAGAGCACCACGCCGCCACGGTCGGCGGGGCCGATGGTGGCGAACAGATTGGCCTTGGTGCCCGCCTCGTTGTGGAACAGCTCGCTGGCAACGCCAAGTCCGGCCAGGTAATCGCGGATGAAGGCGATCAGCTCGAGATTGGAATCGCGGCTGACCGTGGCGAACCCGACCAAGCGCTCCAGCAGCGCACGGCTGGAAACCTCATTCATCGCCCGGCACTCCATAGCTCGGCGCGGCGGTCGGGTTCAGGGCGCGGGTCACATAGTCCTGCATCTGCGGGCGGTAGGCCTGCCAGAGGCTGTCCAGTTCACCGATGGGATCGTGCTCGGCCCAGTCCACGCGCAGGTCCACCAAGGGCCAGGTCAGCTCTCCGGCGATCTTCAACGCCGCCGAGTGCACCGGCCCCGCCTCGCCACCGGCAGCCATGGCCGCGTGCATCGCCGCCAGCAGGCGGTCGGCCAGGTGGCCGCCGGCCTGCTCGAACGCCGTCACCATGGCCTCGATCACCGCCCGCGACGACAACAGGTTGCCGGCCGCCGCGCATTGCTCGCCGGCCACGGCGTTGTGCACGCCCAGGGCCTCCTTGCCGGTGAACAGCGCCACCTGGCCCTGGCTGTCGATCACCGTGACCTGGCGATACTCGCTCCAGCCATTGGCGCTCAGCACCCGGTCCAGCGCCGCTGCGGGCGGCAACTGGCCCTGTTCGAGGGCGTCGAGGATCTGCGGGCCGAGGGCCGGCAAGGTAATGTTCTGGGTCGACACCGCCCCGACCCCGGCACGTACCCACGGGCAGCGGGCGCCAACGGCGATGCTCGAAGAACTGATGGCGATGCCGACCTGGCCGGTTTCCTGGCAGCGGCCGATGATGGAGAAGGTCATGGTGCAGCTCCTGTGTTGAGGTTACCGGCATTCTCGGTGGGCCCCGGGAGCTGCGAAACCAACATTTTCCTCGGTACTGGGCAGGAAAAAACTATGGAGGCGCCAAGTAGAACTCGTGGGAGCGGGCTTGCCCCGCGATGAGGTCAGCCTAACCCTCTTCGATGGCCTCGCGGGCGCTATCGCGGGGCAAGCCCGCTCCCACGTATCAGGTAAAGTCCGGTCGAGCCCTTCCCCCCTTCGCCAATTTATCGGCAACCCCCAGCTAAATACTATTTTCGCGATTTCCCGCCCATCCCTAGTCTGGCTCCAGGCAAAGGCGGTCCCCACCGACCTGAACAAGAACGCCGCTGAAGAAGGGCTGGGACATGACACTGAACAACATCGAAATCGACACCCTCGTGGTCGGCGCCGGCCAGGCCGGCGTGGCCATGAGCGAACACCTGAGCAAGCTCGGCGTGCCGCACCTGGTGCTGGAGCGCAAGCGCATCGCCGAGGCCTGGCGCAGCGGACGCTGGGATTCGCTGGTGGCCAACGGACCGGTCTGGCACGACCGCTTCCCTGGCCTGGAATTCGACCTCGACGCCGACGCCTTCGCCGGCAAGGAGCAGGTCGCCGACTACTTCGAACAGTACGTGCGCAAGTACAACCTGCCGGTACGCACCGGGGTCGAGGTGAGGAAGGTGGTGCGCAACGCCGACCGCCCGGGCTTCACCATCGACACCAACCAGGGCGTGATCCGCGCCAACCGCGTGGTGGCTGCCACCGGTCCGTTCCAGCGCCCGGTGATCCCGGCCATCGCACCCAAGGACGAAAGCCTGCACCAGATCCACTCCGCCGCCTACTACAACCCCGAGCAGTTGCCAGAGGGCGCGGTGCTGGTGGTCGGCGCAGGCTCCTCGGGGGTGCAGATCGCCGAGGAACTGATGCGCGCCGGGCGCCAGGTGTACCTGTCGGTCGGCGCCCATGACCGTCCGCCGCGCAGCTACCGCAACCGCGATTTCTGCTGGTGGCTGGGCGTGCTTGGCGAGTGGGACGCGGAGATCGCCAAGCCCGGCCGCGAGCACGTGACCATCGCCGTGTCCGGCGCCCGCGGCGGCCACACCGTGGACTTCCGCGCCCTCGCCCACCAGGGCATGACCCTGGTCGGCCTGACCCAGTCGTTCGAGGGCGGCGTGGCCCGCTTCCAGGACAACCTGGCCGAGAACATCAACCGCGGCGACGAGAACTACCTGGCCCTGCTGGACGCCGCCGACGCCTATATCGAACGCAACGGCCTGGACCTGCCGGAAGAGCCCGAGGCACGCAAGCGCCTGCCCGACCCGGCCTGCGTCAGCCAGCCCTTGCTGGAACTGGACCTGGCCCAGGCCAACGTCAGGACCATCATCTGGGCCACCGGCTACGGCGTGGACTTCAGCTGGCTGCAGGTGGACACCTTCGACGCCAACGGCAAGCCACAGCACCAGCGCGGCGTGTCGAGGGAGCCGGGCGTGTATTTCCTCGGCCTGCCCTGGCTATCGCGCCGTGGCTCGTCGTTCATCTGGGGGGTGTGGCACGACGCCAAGCACGTTGCCGGCCATATCGCCACCCAGCGCACCTACCTGGCTTACCGCGACCGCGAGCAGCGCGCGGCGGATGAGCAGCAACCCTCGATCAGCAACGTCAGCACTTTCGGAGCCCTCTGATGCCTACCCACACTCGCATCCGCATGTTCAACACCAAGGCCACCTACCCCAACCAGACCCTGGACAACGACCTGTGCCAGGCGGTGCGCGCCGGCAACACCATCTATGTGCGCGGGCAGGTCGGCACCGACTTCGAAGGCCGGCTGGTGGGGCTGGGCGATCCGCAGGCCCAGGCCGAGCAGGCGATGAAGAACGTCAAGCAACTGCTCGAAGAAGCCGGCTCGGACCTGTCGCATATCGTCAAGACCACCACCTACATCACCGACCCGCGCTTCCGCGAGCCGGTGTACAAGGAAGTGGGCAAATGGCTCAAGGGGGTGTTCCCGATTTCCACCGGGCTGGTGGTGGCAGGGTTGGCCCAGGCTGAGTGGTTGATGGAGATCGATGTGATCGCGGTGGTGCCGGATCAGGCTTGATCACGAGCAGTACATGAGGCCGCGTTGCGGCCTCATTGAGCCTGCCAGCCGCAAGAAGAGGGCCGAAAATGGCACCTGATAATTTTGCCAGTTCCAGTATCGAGCTTCGACGCCTAAATTATCTTGCACAGCCCCTAATCAGGTAACCCCATGCCGACCGCTACAATCTTATTGGCGGCAGATAGGCCAAGGTCCATTCTGTGGTGCAGCGAAGACCAGCAATCTCATGCATTCACCTACACCGCTTATGGGTATTCAGGGCCTGTCGGCGTATCAAGCGCTGCACTCGGTTTCAATGGCCAGCATTGCGACTCATTGACTGGACTCTACTTTCTCGGTAATGGCTACCGGGTGTTCAGCCCTGTGCTAATGCGCTTTCTCTCAACCGACTCGCTGAGTCCGTTCGGGGCGGGTGGAGTGAATGCTTATAGCTATTGCACCGGAGACCCCGTCAACAAGGTCGATCCTTCCGGCCATCGCTTCCTGAAAGTGATTCGTATGGAGCCAGACATATTCACATCAATCGTCAATCATCTTGAATTCCCTGACCTATTTGCTCTTTCGAAAACCTCATCTGAGATAGCCCAGCTGACTGCCCCCAGACTCACCGCACACATAAAGCAGTTACCAGCTCGCGCCAGAGATATAGTGTTCAAGACTGGCGGTGCTTCAGGCATAACAGCTTCGCAAAAAGCAAAACTTGAGATCCCTCCGCTCCCTTTCTTTAACGACATTAAGCGGATCGAACGGCTTGGTGGCGCCAAAAGAATGCTGAAAGAGATACGAGATGCAAGATGGGCCCGTTCGAACGAGCCAATCTCTTCAAACGATTCGACACCTTACGGTTCGGATTCAGAGGATGAGATGCAGCGTGTCAACGAGGGAATCAAAAGAGCCATCTACGGTCCGCAACTCTGAACCTTTACCAGAGGGTTGGCCCAGGCCAAGTGGCTGATAGAGTTTGATGTGATCGCGGTGGTGCCGGATCAGGAGTGACGCGCAAAAAAATCGCGGGGCAAGCCCGCTCCCACGCTTTGAGTCATTGTGGACTCAATGCGTGGGAGCGGGCTTGCCCCGCGATGGCTACTATCGAACGACGCCACCAACCTGCCCAAACCGCCCGGCCTGGAAATCATCGAACGACTCGGCGATTTCCGCCTGACTGTTCATCACGAACGGCCCGTAGCCAACAATCGGCTCGTCGATCGGCTCGCCGCTGAGCAGCAGCACGCTGACCTCTTCCAGCGCCTCGAGGCGCACATCGCTGCCATCGCGCTCCAGCAGCACCAGGCTGGCCGGGCCGGCCTCGCGCTCGTCGTTGACCCGCAGGTTGCCGCGCAGCACCACCAGCGCGGCATTGCGCCCGGCGGCCAAGGGCAGTTGCAACGTGGCACCGGCCTTCAGCCGCAGGTCCCAGACGTCCATCTCGGTGAAGGTGCGCGCCGGTCCCTGATGATCCAGGTAACGTCCGGCGATCACCCGCAGGTTGCCCGCCTCGCCTGCCAGCGCCACCACGGGAATGTCGTTGGCCAGCAGCGTCTGGTAGCCCGCCGCGGCACGCTTGTCCTTGGCCGGCAGGTTGACCCACAGCTGCACCATTTCCAGGGTACCGCCACTACGGGCAAAGGCCGGGGAATGGAACTCCTCGTGGATGATGCCGCCCGCGGCGGTCATCCATTGCACGTCACCCGGCCCGATCAAGCCGCCGGCGCCGGTGGAGTCACGGTGCTCCAGCTCGCCCTGGTAGACGATGGTCACCGTCTCGAAACCGCGATGCGGATGCTGGCCGACGCCGCGACGGGCCGTGGTCGGGGTGAAGTCGTGGGGGCCGGCGTAGTCCAGCAGCAGGAACGGGCTGATGTGCCGGGCCAGATGGTCGTAGGTGAACAGGCTGCGCACCGGGAAGCCGTCGCCCACCCAGTGGGCGTGGGGGCTGCGGTGGATACCCTGGATCTTTTTCATGAGAAGCCTCCTCTTGGATAGGTATAACCTTACCGAGGAGGCTAATTAAGCGGTAGACGGAGAAAATGGCATGGATCGTTCTACTGGCAGAACAATTACGCGATCCTGTGGGAGCGGCTTCAGCCGCGAATCAGGCGACGCGGTGCCTGGCACCGGCTGCGCCGGTGTTCGCGGCTGAAGCCGCTCCCACAGGGACCGCGCCGACCTTGTACAACGACGTAGATCAGGCGATCGCCGCGTCCACCAGCACCTGGGCTTCGGCCACCAGGCGCGCCAGGTGCGCCTCGTCGATGAAGCTCTCGGCGTAGATCTTGTAGATGTCCTCGGTGCCCGACGGCCGCGCGGCGAACCAGCCGTTGGCAGTCATCACCTTCAGCCCGCCGATGGCCTGGTTGTTACCCGGCGCGTGGCTGAGGATCTGCTGGATCGGCTCGCCGGCCAGTTCGGTGGACTTGACCTGCTCCGGCGCCAGCTTGCTCAGCAGCGCCTTCTGCCGCGCATCGGCCTTGGCCTCGACGCGGGTGGCATACGGCTTGCCCAGCTTGGCGGTGAGGTCGGCGTAGATCTGGCTCGGGTTGCGCCCGGTGCGGGCGGTCATCTCGGCCGCCAGCAACGCCGGGATCAGGCCGTCCTTGTCGGTGGCCCAGACGCTGCCGTCCTTGCGCAGGAACGAGGCGCCGGCGCTCTCTTCGCCGCCAAAGCCCAGCGAGCCGTCGAACAGGCCCTGGGCGAAGAACTTGAAGCCCACCGGCACTTCGTACAGCTCACGGCCCAGCGCGGCGGTGACACGGTCGATCAGGCCGCTGGAGACCACGGTCTTGCCCACTGCCGCGTCGCTGCGCCATTGCGGGCGGTTGCGGTACAGGTAGTCGATGGCCACGGCCAGGTAGTTGTTCGGCTGCAGCAGGCCGTCGGCGGTGACGATGCCGTGGCGGTCGTGGTCGGGGTCGCAGGCGAAGGCCACGTCGAAGCGCTCGCGCAGGCCGATCAGGCCCTGCATGGCATACGGCGAGGACGGGTCCATGCGGATCTGGCCGTCCCAGTCGACGGTCATGAAGCGGAAGGTCGGGTCGACCTCGGTGTTCACCACTTCCAGGTTCAGCTGGTAGCGCTCGGCGATGGCCGACCAGTAGCGCACCCCGGCACCGCCCAGCGGGTCGACGCCCAGGCGCAGGTTGGCGCCGCGGATCACCTCGAAGTCGATGACGTTTTCCAGGTCGGCGACGTAGCTGCTGACGTAGTCGTGACGCTGGGTGGTCGGTGCCGCCAGCGCCTGCTTGTAGTCCATGCGCTTGACGCCGGCCAGGTTGGCCGCCAGCAGTTCGTTGGCCTTGGCCTCGATCCACTTGGTCACGTCGCTGTCGGCCGGGCCGCCATTGGGCGGGTTGTACTTGAAGCCGCCGCTCTGCGGCGGGTTGTGCGACGGGGTGATGACGATACCGTCGGCCAGGCCCTGCTGGCGGCCACGGTTGTAGCAGAGGATGGCGTGGGACACCGCCGGGGTCGGGGTGTACTCGTCATCCTGGCTCAGCATCACCTGCACGCCGTTGGCGGCCAGCACTTCCAGGGCGCTGGCGGCGGCCGGGGCGGACAATGCGTGGGTGTCGGCGCCGATGAACAGCGGGCCGTCGATGCCCTTTTCCTGGCGATACAGGCAGATGGCCTGGGTGATCGCCAGCACGTGGTATTCGTTGAAGTTCAGCTCGAACGAAGTGCCGCGGTGGCCCGAGGTGCCGAAGGCCACGCGCTGGGCCGCCACCGCGGCGTCGGGACGGCCGGTGTAGTAGGCGGTCAACAGGCGGGGGATATCGACCAGCACGCTGGCCGGAGCCGGCTTGCCTGCCAAAGGACTGAGCGTCATGCGGAACCTCGAAATCAACAGAAGTAGGTGTTGGAACGCGCAGTGTACTGGGAGTTTCAGCGCCAGGCGATGGCGGCGTTCACCCCAGCTGCCACCAACTGGGGAACATCTGCCGCACCCGGGGCTCGGCGAAGCGCTCGTCGATCAGCATCAATACGCCACGGTCCTGGTCGCCGCGGATCACCCGGCCGGCGGCCTGGATCACCTTGCGCACGCCCGGGTACAGGTAGGCATAGTCGAAACCGGCGCCGAACTGGCGGCCCAGTCGCTGCTTGAACTGCTCGTTGACCGGGTTGACCTGGGGCAGCCCGAGGGTGGCGACGAAGGCGCCGATCAGGCGCGTGCCCGGCAGGTCCACGCCCTCGCCGAAGGCGCCGCCGAGCACGGCGAAGCCCACGCCCTGCCCGTGCTCGACGAAGCGCGCCAGGAAGGCCTCGCGCCCCGCCTCGTCCATGCCCGGCGCCTGGCACCAGATGGGCAGTGCCGGATAGCGCTCGGCCAGCAACCGCGCCACCTGCTCGAGGTATTCGAAGCTGCTGAAGAAGGCCAGGTAGTTGCCCGGCTGGCCGGCAAACTGGGCGGCGATCAGCTCGACAATCGGCGCCAGCGACGCCTGGCGCTGCTGGTAGCGGGTGGACACCTCGCTGACGATGCGTACCTGCAACTGCTCGGCCCGGAACGGCGCGGCAACTTCCAGCCAGGCCGTGTCAGCGGGCATGCCCAGCAGGTCGCTGTAGAAGTGCCGCGGGTTCAGCGTGGCAGAAAACAGCGTGACGCTGCGCGCCGCGCTCATCCGCGGCCCCAGCAGCCGCGCCGGCACCACGTTGCGCAGGCACAGCGTGGCCAGGCGCCGCCCCCGTGGACCGTTGCGCGGGCTGATATCGAACAGGAAGTGCTCGTCGAACAGCTCGGCGATGCGGCTGAACTGCAGGGCCTGGAAGAAGAACTCCAGCACCTTGGGCTCGACCTCGGCGGGCGCCTGGTTCATGCGCTCCTGGATCAGCCCGATGCACTGTTGCAGGGCACGCAAGAAGGCGTCCGGCAGTTGTTCGCTGACCTGGTACGGCGCCACCTGGGCCTTGTACAGCGCGTTCCACTGCCGGTTCAGCCGGTCGAGGGCACTGCCCAGCCCGACCGGTTTGCTCTGGCGCAACGCCAGCAACTGCCCCTGGTCGAGGCTGGCGCTGTACATCTGCCGCCCCCGCTCGACCAGGTTGTGCGCCTCGTCCACCAGTACCGCCGTGCGCCACTGGTTGGCCTGGGCCAGGCCGAACAGCAAGGCATGGGCGTCAAAGTAGTAGTTGTAGTCGGCCACCAGCAGGTCGACCCAGCGCGCCATCTCCTGGCTCAGGTAATAAGGACAGACCTGGTGCGCCAAGGCCACCTCGCGCAGGCTGGCACGGTCGAGCAGCGACACCTGCGCGGCGGCTTCGCGGGCGGCCGGCAGGCGGTCGTAGAAGCCCCGCGCCAAGGGGCAGGATTCGCCATGGCAGGCGTTCTCGGGGTGTTCGCAGGCCTTGTCGCGGGCGATCAGCTCGAGGCTGCGCAGGGCTGGTTGCGGCGACGCCCGGGTGATCTGGCGCAGTGCATCAAGAGCCAAGGCCCGGCCTGGGGTCTTGGCGGTAAGGAAGTAGAGCTTGTCCAGCTGCTGCGGCACCACGGCCTTGAACAGCGGGAACAGGGTACCGAGGGTCTTGCCGATGCCGGTGCTGGCCTGGGCCATCAGGCAGCGGCCGGTGCTCACGGCCTTGTACAACGTCTCGGCCAGTTGGCGCTGGCCCTGCCTGAATTCGGGATAGGGGAATGTCAGCGCGCCAAGATCCCGGTCCCGCTCGCTCAGCCGTCGTTCCTGGCCCTGCGCCCAGACCAAAAAACGCTCACACTGGGTCTCGAAGAAGCGCTTCAGCTCATCGGCTTGGTAACGCTCGCTGATCACGGTCTGGCCGTCGCTGTCGACATCGAGATAGACCAGCGCCACATCGATCACCGAGAGCTGCCGTGCCTGGCACAGCAACCAGGCATAGACCTTGGCCTGGGCCCAGTGCAGTTGGCGGTGATTGTCGGGCTGCCTGGCCAGATCGCCGCGGTGGGTCTTGATCTCCTCCAGGCGATTGCACGCCGGGTCGTAGCCATCGGCGCGACCGCGGACCCGCAGCCCCTGGTACTCGCCCTCCAGCGCCACCTCCGCTTCATAGCCGGCGGCGCGCCGCGCCACCACCCGGCGATGCCCGGCAATACCTTCCTGGGCGGTGGGCGACGGGGTGAAGCGCAGGTCGAGGTCGCCAACCTTGGCGCTGAATTCACACAGGGCACGCACGGCCACGGTGTAGCTCATGCCGGCACATCGCTCCAGCGTACATGGCAGACCGCGACCGGCAGCCCGTGGGCATGGCAGAACTCGAGCCAGCGCAGCTGGTTGTCCTGCAGGCGGTCACCCGGCCCCTTGACCTCGATCATGCGATAACCACCCTGCCCCGGCCAGAACTGGATCAGGTCGGGCATGCCGGCGCGGTTGGCGCGGATATCCTGCAGCAGGCGCAGGAAGCAGGCCTTCAGGTGCGCGGGCGGCAAGTGCTCGAGTGCCTGTTCGAGCAGCGGCTCGTCGAGCATCTGCCAGAACACGAAAGGCGACTGCAGGCCTTGCTTGGCCTGGAAGCAGTCGCGGATGGCCTGGCGATGGCTGCCATCGTCCAGGCGCCCGAGGCAGGCGTCGAACAGTGCCGCGCGACGCTGCTGGAAGTCGACGTCGTGCAGGTCCTGCGGCCCGCTCTGGAACGGGTGGAAGAACGCCCCCGGCACCGGGGCGAAGATCGCCTCCCAGCACAGCAGGCCGAACAGGCTGTTGAACAGGGTGTTCTCGACATAGTGAACGCTGCCGCTGTCCTGCTCCAGATGCTGACGCACTGCCTCTTCCACCCCCAGTGCTGCCATTTCGGCCGGCAGTTCCAGTTCGATAAGTGTCACTGCCTCAATGCGCCGGCGCGGCTGTGCCGGACCGCCAAGCTTGCGCGCCAGACGTGGCAGCAGGCGTTCCAGGGCTTGGCGTTCCAGAGCGTTGGCAGGTGCCTGGGCCATATGCCGAGCCAGGGCATGAGCCTCTGGCCATTGCTCGCTGCGCTCGTGGACCCGGACCTGACGAATACGTGCCTCGGGGTGCGCGCAGTCGGCGTAGATCCGCAGTGCCAGGTCCCAGTCCCCCAGGCGCTCGCACTGTTGGCCGATGCTGAACAGCAGGCGCGCCCGGCGCCGGGCCAGCCAGGGGTTGCTATCGTCGAACCCGTCCAGTGCCGCGAGCAGCTCGGCAGGCGGGGCGCCCTGCTCGAGGTGCTCTGCGCACTGGTGCAGGGTCATGGCCAGGTCGACCTCGGCACGCTGGCGCAAGGCCCGCGAGTCGTCGCTGAACGCCACCTGTTCGTAGCGGAACACCCCGAGGTCGGCAAGAACGAAGTCCGACCAGCTCTGGTACAGGTTGCCGAAGAACAGCAGGCGCAGGCGGTCGCACAACGGCTGCTGGCACCAATGCAGGATCCGCACCGGGAAACCGGGGCACCACTGGGCCAGCGGGCCGGCCGGCAAACCCAAAGCCTGCAACTGCTCCAGCAACCCGGCCTTGCCGGCCCGCGGCCGGGGAAGCCGCCCGGCGAAGCACGTCGCCAGCTCGTCCTTGCGCAGCAACGCCCACAGTTGCTCCACCGTCATCGGCGCGTCGTCGACCACCCAGCCCAACGCCAGCAACGGCGCCAGGGCCACCTCGGTGTCGCCAATCTCGGCATAGTCGAGCTTGTCACTGCGAAACAGCTCACCCTTGCGCATGACCATGCGTACCAGCAGGGCCTGGCTGGGCACCGGCAGTTCGCTGAAGACCTGGATGAAACCGTGCTCGTCGCGGTCCAGCAGGTCGGCATAGCGCTGCCCGACCCAGCGCAGGACCTGGCGGAAGTTGTGCAGGTAGTACAGGGGATCATCGACGGAATGGGCGATCACGGTGCTAGTCGGTTGCTGAGGAACAAGCACTGGTTATACATACAGATCACATGCCTGGGCAAGCGCGCTGGATCGACGGTCACACGATCGTTAAGAGCACTCGCCCAGAAAGCAGGCCTACTCGACGGCGCGCCACAGCGGATAGCCGCCACCCGGACTGGCCGGCAAAGGCCGCAGCCACAGGTCGCGCCGGCCCAGCAGCTGGAACAGGCGCCGGGCCTGGTGGCTGAGCGTGCCGGCATACAGCCCCCGCAACTGCGCGAGCTGCAGGCCGCTGGTTTCAACCAGCCACTGGCTGACCGGTTCCGGGCAGGGGCGCCCCTGCAAGGCGCGGTGCAGGTACGGCAGCGCGACGCGCATGCCCGGATGACAGCGCAGCACGAAGGTCTCGAGGTTGTGCCCTTGCGCCTCGAACGGGGTGAACAGCTGGCAGACCAGTTGCGCCTCGCTCACACCATAGGCGCCAGCCAGGCGTGCCTGTGCCTCGCCGCGCAAGGCCCGCCCCTGCGGCCAGGCGGTCGACGGCTGGCGCAAGCGCTGGAAGAACGCCTGGGTGCCCTCGCGATAGCTGCGCTGATCCAGGTACTGCGCCTTGAGTCCATGCAGGTGGGCCAGCGGCAAGGGATCGAACAGCCCTGACGGCCCCTGGGCCTGACTGCCCTTGACGTCCTGCCGGCCGAGCATGCGGTCCAGCGCTCCACCGTCGTCCGGGTGGCGCAACAGGTCCTCGACCATCACCAGGCGCGGCTCGCCGCCGGGCTGGCGCAGCACGGGCGAAGTCGGTGGTTGCCAGGGATCGGCCAGCACCTCGCCCAACTGCTCGAGACCCGCCGCCAGCACATTGTGAGGCGTCAGGGCGTGGGCCACCTCCACGGTATGGCGCAGGCAGCGCCGCCCCCAGGCCAGCAAGCGGTGGCGCTGTGAAAACGGCACGGCGCTGATCAGGATCTGCTCGCCGGCCTCCCCGGCCAGCGCCTGGCCCAGGCTGTTGGCCAGCTCCAGGTAGCCCCTGGCACCGAGCATCGCGTCCGGCTGCCCGCCGACCAGATGGCCGAACAGCAACCAGGCGTTGCCCGCATCGGCCAGTTGCTCGGCCGTGCAGGCCTGGCGGGCACCGAACGGACCGAGCTGCCCGCCATCGGCTCGCAGCAGCTCCACCCGCGGATCGTCATGCAGGAACAGCGCGCTGAAGCAACGGTCGTGAAGGGCCAGGGCGGTATCGTCGAGGGTCGGCAGGCGGGCCGCCAGCACGCGCAGGCGGCAGGTGGCGCCATGGCGCAGGGCGATGCTCAACTGCGCGGCGCGCAGGCAAGCCAGCAGATGCGCGCTGCGCCGGTCGACACCGTGCAGCACCAGCACCCGGACGTTGCCGACGTAATCCTGGCCGCCGGCGATGACCAGCAATCGCTGGACCAGCAACTGCACCGAGGCGCGCTGGGCCTGGGTCATGTGCTCCAGCAGGCGCTGCAGGACTTGCTGGTAGACATAATGCATGGCTTGGTCGTGGGTCTCGGTCATGCTATCGCTCCATCTCCCTGACGGCTTCGAATTGAAGTCCGATTCTGGCAGATGAATAGCAAACCGAGCTTGAAGGAAACTTCCTAAAGCCTAGTAGGACATTTAGCTAAATTTGCCTGACGTCCCTGTAGGAGCGGCCTTGTGCCGCGAAAGGGCTGCGTAGCGGCCCCACGGTTACAGCGTTGACGCATCAATCGCCGGGGCCGCTTTGCGGCCCTTTCGCGGCACAAGGCCGCTCCTACAGGGGTCACACGTGGCTTCAGTGCACACCCATATCCAGCACCACCCGCCCGCCACACGGACACTCGTCCATGTGCCGGTGCGCCTCGACCACCTGCTCGAACGGATACACCTTGATGATCTGCGGCGTCAGCAGCTGGTCGGCGGTGAACTGGTTGATGTCGCGCAGCGCCCGCTGCAGGGCCACCTGGTCCTGGGCGATGCCCAGCTCCGGCTTGCCGGTGAAGTTGCCGATGCAGTGCACATGGAACTGGATGTTCTTCTGGAACGCCGCGCAGGCCGGGAACGGCGTCTGGTTGCCGCCCTGCAGGCCGTACAGCACCAGGCTGCCACGCGGCGCCAGGACATCGCCGAGCAGCGACATCTGCGGGCCGCCCATGCCGTCGAGGACCATGTCCACGCCACGGCCATCGGTGTACTTGCCGATCTGCATCAGCAGGTCCTGTTCCTCGGTGACGATCACCTTGTCGGCGCCAAGGCCCAGCAGGTACTCGCGCTGCTCGGGTTCCTTGGTGGCGGCGAACACCTTCAGCCCCAGGGCCTTGCCCAGTTGCACGAAGGCCGGCCCCGCGCAGTGGCTGGCGTCGGTGACCAGCGCGGTCTGCCCGGCCTTGGCCCGCGCCAGGTCGACGAAGGCGAAATAGGCGATCAGCAGCGGCGTGTAGTGCACGCTGGCCTCGATCGGGGTCAGCACATCCGGGTAACGGGTGATGGCGCTGCGCGGCAGGACGATCACATCGCCATACACCGGGTGGTCGTTGGCGCTGGTGGCCGGGAAGCTGGCGACCCGGTCGCCCACCGCGATATCGTCCACACCCTCGCCCACGGCGGTGACCACGCCGGCCATCTCGTGGCCGATGCCGGCCGGCAGCCGCGCCTGGGACGGCGCCAGGTTCTGCCGCCAGAGCACGTCGTACCAGCTGACGCCGATCGCCTCGACGCGAATCTGCACCTCGCCGGTAGCCGGGGACGGTTCGGCCTGCTCCTCGCATCGGAGCACATCGGCCTGGCCGAACTTGTGGAAACGGATCATGCGGGACATCGCATACCTCGCCTGTGTGAATCTCGTATTACCACGGACTTTATCCGGGCTTTCACGGTTGGACCATCAGTGGCTGTTAATAGTCGACATGCCTGTCATTGATTGGGCCCCTGACAAATCTGTGCATTGGCACCCGGAAATCGGTGCAGGGTACCAGCCTTTGGCCTTAAGATTCACCCCTGCCCCACTTCAGGCGAGCCGCATCGAATGAATCGTAACGACTTGCGTCGCGTAGACCTCAACCTGCTGATCGTGTTCGAAACGCTCATGCACGAACGCAGCGTGACCCGCGCCGCCGAGAAACTGTTCCTCGGCCAGCCGGCGATCAGCGCCGCGCTGTCGCGCCTGCGCAACCTGTTCGACGACCCGCTGTTCGTGCGCACCGGCCGCAGCATGGAGCCCTCGGCGCGGGCCCACGAGATCTTCGCCCTGCTGTCACCGGCGCTGGACTCGATCTCCACCGCCGTCAGCCGCGCCGCCGAGTTCGACCCGGCCACCAGCAACGCGGTGTTCCGCATCGGCCTGTCGGACGACGCCGAATTCGCCCTGCTGCCGCAGCTGCTCAAGCGCATCCGCGCCGAAGCCCCCGGCATTGTCCTGGTGGTGCGCCGGGTCAACTACCTGCTGATGCCCACCCTGCTGGCCTCGGGTGAAATCTCGGTGGGCGTGAGCTACACCAACGAACTCCCCGCCAACGCCAAGCGCAAGGTGCTGCGCCGCAGCATGCCCAAGCTGCTGCGCGCCGACAGCATGCCCGGCAGCATCACCCTGGATGACTTCTGCGCCCGGCCCCATGCCCTGGTGTCGTTCGCCGGCGACCTCTCGGGGTTCATCGACGAGGCACTGGACGAGATCGGCCGCAAGCGCCACGTGGTGTTGGCGGTGCCGCAGTTCAACGGATTGGGGAGTTTGCTGGCGGGGACCGATATCGTCGCCACGGTGCCGGACTACACGGCCGATGCGCTGACCGCGGCGGGTGGGTTGCGGGCAGAGGACCTGCCGCTGGAGGTGCGCACCTTCGAGCTGCACATGGCCTGGCGTGGGGCGCAGGACAATGATCCGGCGGAGAAGTGGTTGCGGTCGCGGATACAGATGTTCTTCGGCGATCCGGACAGCCTGTAGGTCGAAAGTCCCATTCGCGTGCCCAAGCGCCGGTTCGGTAACGCGGTGCAATGGATCTCGCTTTTTACGCTATCGAGTCTGTGGATGGTGAGCAGCATTTTGTGGCTGCTGTACACCACCCTAGGCGCAACCTTTGTACCTGACGCAGTAATATGATCGCGCGCATGATGAATGAAGACTCAAGCCGCATCCACTGCGGCGAGACTACGATACTGTCCCTTGAAATACAGCAGTGGCTGCGCGGCGTCGGCGTCCTGCACGTTCAACGCCTTCACCTCGCCAATCACGATCAGGTGATCACCGGCAGCGTGTTCGGCGTGAATCTCACAATCGAGCCAGTGCAGGCTGCCGGCAATGATCGGATTGCCCAGCGGCGATGTCTGCCAGTCGATGCCTTGCCACTTGTCCGTGCCTCGCCGGGCGAACTGGTTGGAAATCCCGACCTGCTCGCCTGACAGGATGTTGACCGCGAAACGGCCGGCCTGGCGAATTCCGGGATAGCTGGCCGAACTGGACATGACGCTGAACGACACCAGCGGCGGATTCATCGACACGCTGTAGAACGACTGGCAGGTAAAGCCAAGCGGTTCGCCATCACTGTGCGAGGTGATCACCGTGATGCCGGAGGCGTAATGCCCGAGCGCTTCGCGAAAGCGCAACGGCTCGATAGCAGTACAGGGAAGCGACATAGTAAATCCTGAATGTTAGATACAACCTGCCAACAATGGGAAAGGGCTGAAGCTGCACGCCCCTGCCCTCTCACATCGCGCTCGGTTTTACTTCAAGAGTTCCCGGCGAACGATCTCTGCACCTGCACTCAATGCATTGAGCTTGCCGCGTGCCACGGCACGCGGCAGCGGGGCCATGCCGCAGTTGGTGCACGGATAGAGCTTGTCGCCATCCACGAACTGAAGGGCCTTGCGCAGGGTGTTGGCTACTTCTTCCGGGGTTTCGATGGCATGGTTGGCCACGTCGATGGCCCCGACCATCACCTTCTTGCCGCGGATCAGCTCGATCAGGTCCATCGGAACGTGGGAGTTGTGGCACTCCAGCGAGACGATGTCGATCTTGGATTTCTGCAGCTTGGGGAACGCCTCCTCATACTGGCGCCACTCGGAACCCAGGGTCTTCTTCCAGTCGGTGTTGGCCTTGATGCCATAGCCGTAGCAGATGTGCACGGCCGTTTCGCATTTCAGGCCTTCGATCGCCCGCTCCAAGGTGGCAACGCCCCAATCATTCACTTCATCGAAGAAGACGTTGAAGGCGGGTTCGTCGAATTGGATGATGTCAACGCCGGCAGCCTCAAGCTCGCGGGCTTCCTCGTTGAGGATCTTGGCGAATTCCCAGGCCAGCTTTTCGCGGCTTTTATAGTGCGCGTCATACAGCGTATCGATCATCGTCATGGGGCCTGGCAGCGCCCATTTGATCGGCTGCGAGGTTTGCTGACGCAGGAACTTGGCGTCCTCCACGAACACCGGCTTCTGACGAGCCACGGCGCCCACGACCGTCGGAACACTCGCGTCGTAGCGGTCACGAATGCGGACGGTTTCACGCTTCTCGAAGTCGACGCCGTCGAGGTGCTCGATGAACGTGGTGACGAAATGCTGACGGGTCTGCTCACCGTCACTGACGATATCGATACCGGCGAGTTGTTGCTCGTGCAACGACAGACGCAACGCATCCTGCTTGCCCTCGGCCAGCGCCTCGTCTTGCAGTTTCCAGGGCGACCAGAGGGTTTCCGGCTGGGCCAGCCAGGACGGTTTGGGCAGGCTGCCGGCAGTCGAAGTGGGGAGTAGTTTTTTCATGACGCAAGGCCTTGTGTATTCGATCGTTCAAACAGCGTGATGAGCGGACCACTGCTGCAGCACGGCGTGGTACGGCTTGATGAATTGTTCTTCGGCATACTTGCCTTGCTCTATGGCCAGACGGCTGCGCTCTTCGCGATCGTAGACAATTCGAGTCAACGAGTAGTCCTGGTGTTTCAGGCTGGGTTGATAGGACTTGCCTGCCGCCGAGTTCGCGTTGTAGATCTCGGGGCGGTAGATCTTCTGGAAGGTGTCCATCGTGCTGATGGTGCTGATCAGCTCGAGATTGCTGTAATCACCCAGCAAGTCGCCGGCAAAGTAAAACGCCAGGGGCGCGACACTGTTCGGCGGCATGAAATAGCGCACCTTCAGGCCCATCTTGGCGAAGTACTCATCGGTCAATGAGTACTCATCCTGCTGGTATTCATGACCCAGGACCGGGTGCTGATTTTCAGTGCGGTGATAGGCCTTGCTGCTCGAAACGCTCAGGCAGATGACCGGCGGCTTGTTGAAGTGTTCCTTGAAAGCGCTCGAATTCACGAAGCGCTTGAACAGTTTCCCGTGCAGCTCGCCAAACGCCTCCGGCGTACTGAAACCGGACTGCCCCTTGTTGTGCTCCAGCAACAGCACGCTGAAGTCATAGTCCCGCACGTAAGAGGAGAAATTGTTCCCGACAATGCCTTCGATGCGCTCGTTGGTCTTGTGGTCGACAATGCTGGTTTTCAGGATCTCAATCAACGGCAAGGCATCGCCTGCCTGTTCACCCGCGATCTTCATCTCGACGGAAACGATATCGAGCTCTACCGAATAACGGTCACCCTTGGGGTTGTCCCAATGCGCCAGGGCATTGAAGCGATTGTCGATCATCGCCAGCGTGTTGCGCAGATTCTGTTGGCGGCTCGCGCCCCTGGCCAGGTTGGCAAAGTTGGTGGTGATGCGGGTGTTGTCCGCAGGCAGATAGTCCTCGTCGAAACGAATACTTTTAATGGCGAACGTGAAGGTTTTATTCATTGTGACCCGGCACCCTGATTCCCGAAATAGATCCTGAAAAGTCTTCCTGCTTGCCCGGCTTCGAAGGAAAAATTCAATGGGGAGATTGTCAATAAACGGCCACAATGAGACAAACTCATTTTTCTTGAGATGATCTTTAATTCCACTCATGATCAATCCAAGGCACCTGCGCACGATGCACGCCTTGCGCGATACCGATAGCCTGCACGATGCCGCTGCCCGCGCTGGAGCGCGGCGACCTGGCCAGCCAGACGCTGATCACCTACCCCATCGAGCGCCACCGCCTGGACATCTTCACTCGTTTTTTCGAGCCCGCGGACATCGAGCCCGCGCAGGTGCGGACTTCGGAGCTGACGGTGATGATGATGCAGTTGGTCGCCTCGGGCCGCGGGGTGTGCTGCCTGCCCAACTGGACGCTGCACGAGTACAGCTCGCGTGGTTATGTGACCGCCAAGCGCCTGGGCGAAAATGGGTTGCAGGCCCGACTGTACGCCGCGATCCGCAGCGACATGCTGCAAGTGCCCTATGTCAGCGATTTCCTGCTGACGGCCAAGGACATTTCGTTTGCAACGCTGGAGGGGGTGAATGTCGTGTCGGGAATAGCGACATGAGGGTGCCGAGGCATGACCATTGTTCGCTGCCGGGGGATGGAAACCGGCCTGGGCTGGCGGTCCATCCCCTGAGCGCTCTCACATCTCGACCTGGGTCCCCAGTTCGATCACCCGGTTCAGCGGCAGCTTGAAGTACCGCAGGTTGCTGTTGGCATTCTTCAACAGGAAGGCGAACAAGTGCTCGCGCCACTTGGCCATGCCGATTCGCTTGGTCGGCACCACGGTTTCCCGGCTCAGGAAGTAGGTGGTGCGCATGGGGCTGAAGTCCAGCTCGGTCGTGCTGCTGTGGCTGAGGGCAAGGGGCACGTCGGGCTCCTCCATGAAGCCGAAGTGCAGGCTGACCCTGAAGAAGCCCTGGCCGAACGCCTCGACCTCGAAGCGCTTGTCCTGCGTCACCCGCGGCGAATCCTCCGACACCACCGTCAGCAGCACCACCTGCTCGTGCAGCACCTGGTTGTGCAGCAGGTTGTGCAACAGCGCGTGGGGCACCGCATCGGAGCGGGCGGTAAGAAACACCGCCGTGCCCTGCACGCGATGGGGCGGCTGCGCCTGCACGCTGGCGATGAACAAGGGCAGCGGCAAGGCGGTTTCATCCAGGCGCTCGACGATGATGCTGCGCCCGCGCTTCCAGGTGGTCATCAGCACGAACAGCGCCAGGCCGGCGATCACCGGGAAGGCGCCGCCCTGCAGGATCTTCGGCGCGTTGGCGGTGAAGTACAGGCCGTCCACCAGCAGAAAGCCCAGCAGCAAGGGAATCGCCAGCCAGCGCGGGGTCTTCCATAGCAACAGCACCACCGCCGAGGCCAGCAGCGTGGTGATCAGCATGGTGCCGGTCACCGCGACGCCGTAGGCCGCCGCCAGGGCGCTGGACGACTCGAAGCCGACCACCAGCAGCACCACGCCGACCATCAGCGCCCAGTTGACCATGCCGATATAGATCTGCCCCTGCTCTTCGCTGGAGGTGTGCTGGATGAACATGCGCGGCACATAGCCCAGCTGGATGGCCTGGCGGGTCAGCGAGAAGGCGCCGGAGATCACCGCCTGCGAGGCGATGATGGTAGCCAGGGTGGCCAGCGCGACCATCGGCAGCAGCGCCCACTCGGGGGCCAGCAGGTAGAACGGGTTGCGCACCGCCGCCGGGTTGTCGAGGATCAGCGCACCCTGGCCGAAGTAGTTGAGCACCAGGCCCGGCAGCACCAGGATGAACCACGCGCGGGAAATCGGCTTGCGGCCGAAGTGCCCCATGTCGGCATAAAGCGCCTCGGCACCGGTCAAGGCCAGCACCACGGCACCCAAAATCGCCACGCCGATGCCCGGATGGGCGACGAAGAAGTGCGCCGCCCAGGACGGGTTCAGCGCCTGCAGCACCTCGGGCCGCTGCACGATGCCATGGATGCCGAGCGCCCCCAGCACCACGAACCACAGCACCATCACCGGCCCGAACAGGATGCCGATACGCGCGGTGCCATGCTTCTGGATAATGAACAGCCCGACCAACACCACCACCGCCAGGGGCACGACCCAGTGCTCGATACCGTCGATGCCCAACTGCAGGCCCTCCACCGCCGACAGCACGGAGATGGCCGGGGTGATCATGCTGTCGCCGTAGAACAGCGCCGCGCCGAACAGCCCCAGCAGCACCAGCACCTTGCTCAGCCGCGGATAGGGACGTGCCGCCCGCCTGGCCAGCGCGGTCAGCGCCATGATTCCGCCCTCGCCCTGGTTGCTGGCGCGCAGGATGAACAGGACGTACTTCACAGAGACCACCCAGATCAGCGACCAGAACACCAGCGACAGGATGCCCAGCACCCCCTCAAGGTTGGCCTGCACGCCGAAATGGCCGGAAAACACCTCCTTGAGCGTGTACAGGGGACTGGTGCCGATGTCGCCATAGACGACCCCGACGGCGGCGACCAGCAGGCCGATGCCCGTGCTCTTGTTGGCGTGGGACGGGCTTTCAACGATTGCGGATTGGCTCACAGGTAACGTCTCGTCAGTATTGCGTAAACACTGAATGCGGGCAGGCAGGCTGGGGGGCAGAAAAACCGCGCCAGTATCTTCTCAAGCTGCAAAGGCCGGCATAAAGAAAGCGTAAAGAAACGCCATTGCCCGATGAGCGCTCGACTTCGGAGGAAGACTGCTGGCCACCTTGCGCTCCGTCGGCCAGGTCTCTCTTTTTACGCTTGAGTGCATCCAGATCCCGTTCTGGTGGGTATTCAACTCAGGGCAACAGCTGAATGCCCTGCCATGCCCCCACCAGGAGATCGCTCGATGAACATCGCACACGTTTCGTTCCTGACCGCCTGCGGCCTCGCCCTGGCCATGCTGCTGCCGACCGCCCACGCCCAGACCGGGGTCCCCGATGCCGTCAAGGTGCCGGACGGCCACAAGGTAGCGCTGGAAACCGTCGGTGTCGGCGAAATCACCTACGAATGCCGCGACAAGGCCGACGCTCCCGGCCAGACCGAATGGACCTTCGTCGGCCCCAAGGCCGTGCTCAAGGACCGGAACGGCAAGGCCGTGGGCGATTACTTCGGCCCGCCCGCCACCTGGCAGGCCAAGGACGGCTCGAAGATCACCGGCACGCAGCTGGCCGTCGCCCCGGCGGCCAAGGGTGACCTGCCGTACCAGCTGGTCAAGGCCAATCCCGCCGAGGGCAAGGGCGCCATGAGCGGCGTCAGCTTCGTCCAGCGCCTGGCCACCCGTGGCGGTGTCGCCCCGCAGACCGCCTGCACGGCGCAGAACAAGGGCGAGAAGCAGATCGTCAAGTACCAGGCCGACTACATCTTCTGGGCCGCCAACTGAGGGCCTGCGCGCAAGGCGCGCCAGCACCCTTGAGCTACGCTCATCGACAGTCCCCGGCCGACCGGCCGGGGCTCCCGGTAGCATGAGGATCGGCCCGACCTTGAACCTGCCCACGACGCCATTCGACTACGAGCGCTGTCTCCAGGCCTGTGCCAGGGGCGATCGCGGCGCCCTGCAGGCGCTTTACGACCAGGAGGGTGCCCGGCTGCTCGGCGTGGCCCGGCGCATCGCCCGCGACCACGCCACCGCCGAGGACATCGTCCATGACGCCTTCATCCGCATCTGGACCCGCGCGGACAGCTTCGATCCGGCCCGAGGCTCGGCGCGTGGCTGGGTGTACAGCCTGACCCGGCACCTGGCCCTGAATTTCATACGCGACAGCCGCCGAGAAGTGGTGATCGACGATGTTGCCACCGTCGATATCGCGCCCTATCACGATGACATGACCTTGCAGGCCGATGCACCGAGGATTCACCGCTGCCTCGACCAGCTCGACGCCGCGCCGCGCAAGTGCATCCTGCATGCCTACGTCGACGGCTGCAGCCATGCCGAGATCGCCCGCCTGCTCGACACCCCGCTGGGCACGGTCAAGTCGTGGATAAAACGCAGCCTCAAGGCGCTGCGGGAGTGCATGGGATGACCAACGAGCCGGGTAACGAAAGCACCGATGACCTCGAGCAACTGGCCGGGGAGTACGTGCTAGGCACGTTGTCGGCCGAACAGCAGGAGACCGTGCTCAAGCGCCTGGACAGGGACCGTGCCTTGCGTGACGCCGTGGACGCCTGGGAGCAGCGACTGCTGGGCTTGAACGCGCTGGCCACGCCACTTGCGCCCAGTCCCCGACTGTGGCAACGGATCAACCGTAGCCTGGGCGACCGCCCTGCCCAGCCCTCATGGTGGCGACGCCTGGGGCTGTGGCAAGGGCTGGCCGGTGCCGGCCTTGCAGCCAGTCTGTTACTGGGTCTTGCACTGCTGACGGTACAGCCGCCTGCCACCACCTATATGGTCGTGCTGGTGGCGCCTGCCACCCAGGCACCTGGTTGGGTGGTCCAGGCCCGTGGCGCTGACCAGATCCAGCTGATTCCCTTGGGCAAGTCCGAGGTCCCGGGCGACAAGGTCCTGCAGTTCTGGACCAAGGGTGAGCAGTGGCCGGCACCGATCTCGCTCGGGCTGATCAAACCTGGGGAGCAGGTCACCGTGCCGCTGGAGCGCCTGCCTGCGGTTGAGCCCAACCAGTTGTTCGAGCTGACCCTGGAGAATGCGGGTGGCTCTGCAAGCGGACGTCCGAACGGGCCTGTGCAGTTCATCGGGCGGGCGGTCAAAGTGCTCTGAATTGGCGTCCGGCTTCGAATCGCCGGGGCTGCTTTGCGGCCCTTTCGCGGCACAAGGCCGCTCCTACAGGGGGGCGCGGTCGCCTGTAGGAGCGGCCTTGTGCCGCGAAAGGGTCGCAAAGCGACCCCGGCAATCTTGAATTAGAGCGGCCATATCCCAAAAAACGCAAAAACCTTGAAAGGGATGGCTCCAAGGGCCCACAGGGCTCCACCTCGGGTAGCCTTTTCGCCCGGGCAGGCAATACTTCCCTGTACAGGCGCGCGTGTTGCGGGTAACGCGAGCCACGAGGAGGTGCGAGGTGAACAAACTATCAATCGTGGGTGCCGGTATCGTCGGTGAGGCAGCGGCCCAGGTCATCGCCCGGGACGCGCTCTGCCGTGAACTGGCGCTGATCGACGTCCAGGGTGAGCTGGCGCAGGGCAAGGCGCTGGATGTCTGGCAGGCGGCGGTGGAGTCCGGGTCCGATACCAAGGTGCACGGCGGGTCGGATGCGCAATTGCTGCAGGGTTCCGACCTGGTGGTGATCACTGCGGGCGTGCCGCGCAAGCCTGGCCAGTCGCGCCAGGATGTCCTGGCCATCAACCTGCCGATACTCGACGGCATCATGCGCGATGTGAAACAGCAGGCGCCGAGCGCGACGGTGCTGGTGGTGTCGAATCCGGTCGACGTGCTCACCTACCGGGCCTGGAGCCTGAGTGGACTGGGCCGCGACAAGGTGTTCGGCCAGGCGGGGGTGCTGGATACCGCGCGCATGAAATGTTTCATCGCCGAGCAGACCGGGTTTTCGGCACGGGATATCACGGCGCTGGTCCTGGGTGGGCACGGCGACAGCATGGTGCCTTTGATGCGTTATTGCATGGTCGGTGCGGTGCCGCTGGCGCACTTGCTGTCCAGTGAGCAGATCGAGCAGATCGTTGAGCGTACCCGTAAAGGTGGCGGCGAGATCCTTGCCCTGAAGAAGGTCGGCAGCGCCTGCGATGCGCCGGGCGTGGCGATCGCGCAGATGGTGGATGCGATTGCCAACGGGCGCAGCCGCATCCTGCCGGCGGTCGCGATTCTCGAGGGCGAGTATGGACGCACGGATATCGCCATGGGGGTTCCCTGCGTGCTCTCGGACGCGGGCATCACGCGGGTGATCGAGCTGCCGCTGGATGCGCAGGAACAGGCGATGTTCGACCGCTCCGCGGATCAGGTGGCGCGGGATATTGCGGAGATGAAAGCGCTGTAGGTAGCCATCACAGGTCCAGGGCGCCCCTGATCAACGCATCAAGCATGCCGGGCGCCTGAGGATCACACTCATCCAGCAGACACACCGGAATCCCCTGCAGCATCGCCTGCGAAGCCCCCAGCCCCTCGCCCACCAGCGCCAGCGGGCAAGCGATCTCCATCTGCAACGAACGCAGTCGTTTCGCCAAGGCCGCGCTTACCGGCCCCCGCACCGCAACCACCAGCACCGCCGGCTGGATTGCCCTGCACACCAGCGCCAGCTCCTCCAGCGGCTGGCCACACCCCAGCACCTCGATGCGTTGGCGCCGATCACTCAGCAGCAGGCCGGCACACAGCAACTGCAGCTCGGCCAGGCCCTCGGCGCCGGCCAGCAGCACCCGTGGCGCATCGGCCTGGTTCATGTGCAGGCGCAGCAGCAGACGGGCGCGCAGGAAAGTGTCCAGGAACAGCCACTGGCTGCGCTCGCCGAAAGCCTCACCTTCGGCCAGCTCGCGCCACACCGGCATGAACACCTCGTGCATCACCGAGGCCTTGGGCAACAGCGTGAACAACTGCCCGTGAATGCCTTCCAAAGCCTGCGCGTCGAACGCCTTGGTCGCCCGGACAACGGCCAGGCGCCAGTCGTGAAAGGCATCGTCCTGCGCGGGGGGCGCCTCGGGCTGGCCGGCGAGCAACCCGCCAACCTTGCTGATAGGCACGCCATTGCCGGTCCAGCGCAGTATGTCGCGAATGCGCTGGACATCCCTGGCCGTGTACAGCCGGTGCCCGCCTTCGGTGCGCTGCGGGCTGATCAGGCCATGGCGGCGCTCCCAGGCGCGCAACGTCACGGGGTTGATGCCGGTCAGGCTGACCACGTCGCGCATGGGCAGCAAGTCGAAGGAAGGGGCGTCGGTCATGGCCAGGGTTCGAATGGGTGAAGACACATTCTAACCCCATGGGTACCTGTTGCGGCGAGCCTGCTTGGGTCATCATGGTCGGCACACGCGCCCGAGGTTCTCGCACGGAAGCTACGCTGCGCATTCGCACACACGATCCGACAGGTGAGCTCCATGATCAACGCGAAACTCCTGCAACTGATGGTCGAGCAGTCCAACGATGGCATCGTCGTCGCCGAACAGGAGGGCAACGACAGCATTCTCATCTACGTAAACCCGGCCTTCGAACGGCTCACCGGCTACACCACGGACGACATCCTCTACCAGGACTGCCGCTTTCTCCAAGGCACCGACCATGACCAGCCGGGCGTCGCCGCCATCGGCCAGGCGATCCGCGCAGGCCGCCCCTGCCGCCAGGTGCTGCGCAACTACCGCAAGGATGGCAGCCCGTTCTGGAACGAGCTGTCGATTACCCCGGTGCGCAACGAAGCCGACCAACTGACCTACTACATTGGTATCCAGCGCGATGTCACGGCCCAGGTGGCCGCCGAGGAGAAAGTGCGTGAACTGGAAGCGGAGGTCGCGCGCTTGCGCGAGGCGCTGGCGGCAGCCGGACGCTGACGGCAAAATCTGTACAAGAAGATTGTGTTTGTACAATTTTAGTCCTAGGCTTCAGTCATACCTGTACAACTCGCCATCGTTGTACAGGATTGCCCGGAGCCGCGCATGTCAGACTACCTGCAGCAGTTCGCCGAATGCTTCGCCCGCCTGCACCGGGGCAACCTGGAGTCGCTGGAAAACCTGTACAGCGAAGATGTCAGCTTTCGCGACCCGCTGCACCGGGTCGATGGCCTGCCGGCCCTGAAGGCGTACTTCGCCCAGCTCTACTCCAACGCCCACGACATCCGCTATGCCTTCACCGGCGCCGACGAGGTCCGGCCCGGGCAGGGTTACCTGCGCTGGACCCTGCACTTTCGCCATCCACGTCTGGCCGGTGGCCGGCCCATCAGCCTGCAGGGCTGCAGCCATCTGCAATGGCAGCAGCGGGTACAGGTTCACCAGGATTACTTCGACGCCGGTGCCCTGCTCTATGAACATGTCCCGGTCATGGGCGGCGCCATCCGCTGGCTCAAGGGTCGGCTGGCATGAGCCGCTACTGGCTGACCGGCGCCAGCAGCGGCATCGGCGCGGCGCTGGCCGCGCAACTGCTGGAACAGGGGCACCAGGTAGCCTTGGGAGGCCGCTGCGCCGAGCGCCTGGCGCCCTTGGTCGAACGTTTTCCCGGGCAGGCGCTGGCGGCCCTTGGCGATATCGACGACCGCGAACGGCTGGCGTTGATCGCCGGGGAACTGCAGCAAGCCTGGGGCGCACTCGATGGCGTGATCCTCAACGCCGGGACCTGTGAATACCTGGAGCCGGGTCGATTCGACCCTGACCTGGTCGAGCGCGTGGTGCGCACCAACCTGCTGGGCCTGTGTCATTGCCTGGCCATCGCCCTGCCCTTGCTGCGCCGTGGCGAGCGCCCGCATGTGGTGGTGATGGGCAGTTCGGTGGCCTGGCTCGCCCTGCCCCGGGCCGGCGCCTATGGCGCATCCAAGGCCGCCGTGCGTTACCTGATCGAATCGCTGCGCATCGACCTGGCCAATGAAGGCATCGATGTCACCCTGGTCAGCCCCGGCTTCGTCGATACGCCCCTGACCCGGCGCAACGACTTCCCCATGCCCCAGCGCTGGACGGCGCAGCGCGCCGCCCGCCATATCGCCCGGCGCCTGCCCGGGCGGCCGCTGGAAATCAACTTCCCCGCTGCGTTCACCTTGGTCCTGCGCCTGCTCGGCGCGCTGCCGCCGCGTTGGCGCCTGGCGCTGGGTCGACGCCTGGCAAGACGGCCACAGGAATAGCCCGCCATGCGCATCGCGATCATAGGCAGCGGCATCGCCGGCCTGACCTGCGCCCACCTGCTGTCGCGCCGCCACGAAGTCACGGTGTTCGAGGCCGAGGACTGGATCGGTGGCCACACCCATACCGTCGAAGTGCCCTGGCACGGCGAGCGCCACGCAGTGGACACCGGCTTCATCGTGTTCAACGACTGGACCTACCCGAACTTCATCCGCTTGCTCGACCAGCTTGGGGTCGCCTCGCGTCCGACCCAGATGAGCTTCTCGGTGCATGACCCGGACAGCGGCCTCGAATACAACGGCCACAACCTCGACACCCTGTTCGCGCAACGGCGCAACCTGGTGTCGCCGGGGTTCTGGGGCATGCTGCGCGACATCCTGCGTTTCAACCGCCAGGCCCTGGCCGACCTGGACCGCGAGCGCATCGACCCGTCCACCACCCTGGGCGGTTACCTCCAGGCACAGGGCTATGGCCGGCGCTTTATCGAGCACTACGTCGTGCCGATGGGCTCGGCAATCTGGTCGATGTCACGGGCGGACATGCTCGATTTCCCCCTGCAGTTCTTCGTGCGTTTCTGTCGCAACCATGGGCTGCTGTCGGTGAACCGGCGTCCGCAGTGGCGGGTCGTCGAGGGTGGTTCGCGCAGCTATGTCGCACCGCTGTGCCGACCGTTCGCCGAGCGCATTCGCCTGGCGTGCAAGGTCGACCGGGTGAGCCGCGACGAAGGCGGCGTCACCCTGCACGGCAAGGCCGGTAGTGAGCGCTTCGACAACGTGGTGTTCGCCTGCCACAGCGACCAGGCCCTGGCCCTGCTGGAAGCACCCAGCGCCCAGGAGCGCGCGGTGCTCGGGGCGATCACCTACGCCAGCAACGATGTGCTGCTGCACACCGACACCCGCCTGCTGCCGCGCCGGCGCAAGGCCTGGGCCAGCTGGAACTACCGCCTGGGCGGCCCCGAACAGGCCCCGGCCGCGCTGACCTATAACATGAACATCCTGCAGGGCATCCAGGCCCCGGTGACCTTCTGCGTCAGCCTCAACCAGACCTCACGTGTAGACCCGGCGCAGATCATCGCCCGCTACCAGTACGCCCACCCCCAATACAGCCTCGCCGCCACCGCCGCCCAGGCCCGCCAGGCCGAGCTGCAGGGCCAGCACCACAGCTACTATTGCGGCGCCTACTGGGGCAACGGCTTTCACGAAGACGGCGTGGTCAGTGCGCTCAAGGTCGCCGAACACTTCGGAGAGCAATTGTGAACAGCAGCCTGTGCCCGGGCTGGGTCAGCCATCGGCGCCTGGGGCCCCGGCAGCATGCCTTCCGCTACCAGATCGGCATGTTCTACCTGGACCTCGACGAGCAGGCCCGGCTGCTGGGCCTGTCGCGCTGGGTGGGGCGCTGGCGACTGGCGCCCTTGAGCTGGCGCGAGACCGACTACCTGCCGGCGCTGACCGGCAAGGGCGAGCCGCTGGCCCAGGCCGCCCGCCGACTGGTCAGCCAGGCCACCGGCCAGGTTCCCGAAGGCCCGGTGCGCCTGCTGACACAGTTGCGCAGTTGGGGGCTGTCGTTCAATCCGGTGAGCCTGTACTTCTGCCATGACCGCGACGAGCAGTTGGCGGCGATTCTGCTGGAAGTGCGCAACACGCCGTGGCGCGAGCGCTTCCACTATGTGCTGCCGGTGCGGGACGGCCTCGAGCAACCGTTCACCATGGCCAAGGCCTTCCACGTATCGCCCTTCCTGCCGATGGCCATGGACTACCGCCTGCACTTCCATCTCGATACGCAGCGGATTCACGTGCACATGGAGAACTGGCAAGACGGCCAGAAGGTCTTCGAAGCCGACCTCGCCGTGCGCCGCCAGCCGCTGGACCGCGCCGCGCTGCATCGCTACCTGCTGTCCTTCCCCTGGATGAGCCTGCGCACCGTCTCGGCCATCTACTGGCAAGCACTGCGCCTGTTGTTCAAGCGTGTCCCCGTTCACGACCATACCGCCAGCCAGGGCACCCTGGCGCTCGGCCATCGCCGCGAGGAGCCCGACCATGTCGAACCCCACCCTGAGCGTTAGCAAATCTGCAGGCCTCACACCGCTATTGGGTGGACTGGCCCGCAGCGCGGTGCTGGCGCAACTGGGCAAGCTACGCCACGGCCACCTGCGGCTGCGCGAGCGGGGACGGCAATGGAGCTTCGGCGACACCGACAGCCCGTTGCAGGCCGAAGTGGAGATCCTTGAGGGCGCGGCCTGGAACCTGGTGGCCGGCAATGGCTCGATCGGTGCCGGCGAAGCCTACATCCATGGCTACTGGCACAGCCCGGACCTGGCGGCCGTGACCCGGCTGTTCGTGGCCAACCTGGAGGTATTGGACGCCCTGGAGGGTGGCCTGGCGCGTCTGGGTCGCCCCCTGCTGCGCCTGCTGCATCGCCTGAACCGCAACAACCGGCGCGGCGCCAAACGCAATATCCTGGCCCACTACGACCTGGGCAACGTCCTGTTCGAACACCTGCTCGACCCGACCATGATGTACTCGGCGGCCCGGTTCGAACACCCCGAGCAACCCCTGGAGCAGGCCCAGCTGAACAAGCTGGAGCAGATCTGCCGCAAGCTCGAACTGCGTGCGCAGGATCACCTGCTGGAGATCGGCAGCGGCTGGGGCAGCCTGGCGATCCACGCCGCGACCCGGCACGGCTGCCGGGTCACCACCACGACGCTCTCCGAGGCCCAGTACGCCTTCACCCTGCAGCGCGTCCAGGCGCTGGGGCTGGAGCACCGTGTGACGGTGTTGCGCCAGGACTATCGCGACCTGGCGGGCACCTTCGACAAACTGGTCTCGATCGAGATGATAGAGGCCGTCGGCCACCGTTACCTACCTGTGTACTTTCGCCAGTGCGCCACGCTGCTCAAGCCCGACGGGCTGATGCTCCTGCAGGCCATCACCATCCGCGACCAGCGCTATGCCCAGGCCTGTCGCTCGGTGGACTTCATCCAGCGCTACATCTTCCCCGGCGGCGCCCTGCCGTCGCTGAGCGTGCTGCTCGACACCGCCAGCCGCCAGACAGGACTGAACCTCGTGCACCTGGAGGACTTCGGCCTGGACTACGCCCGCACCCTGCGGCACTGGCGCGACAACCTGCGCCAGGCCCGCGGTGTGCTGACGGCGCTCGGCTACGACGAAATGTTCCAGCGCCTGTGGGAGTACTACCTGTGCTACTGCCAGGGCGGTTTCGAGGAGCGCGCCATCGGCGTCGCCCAGTTGCTCTGGGCAGCTCCCCTGGCACGGCGCGCTCCGTTGCCCGGGCACTGACCCATGCGCCGTGGCTGGCTGATCGCCAATGCCCTGTGGCTGCAGGCCGGTTGGTGGCTGTGCGTGCTCGGCGCCCGATGGCCCGGGTTGCTGCTGGTGGTGCCGCCGGTCATGGCGGTGCATGTATACCTCTGTCAGGACCGCCCTGGCGAGGCTTGGGCGCTACTGCGCGTGACGCTGGCCGGCTGCCTGGTGGACAGCCTGTTGGGCGCGATTGGCATGTTTACTTTCGACAGCCGTCCGCTACCCGTGTGGCTGGTTTTGATGTGGCTGGTGTTGGCCAGCGGCCTGCGCCATAGCCTGGCCTGGGCCGGCCAGCCGTTCTGGCGCGGGGCGGTGCTGGGTGCGTTGGGCGGGCCGCTGGCCTATCTGGCCGGTGCCCGGTTGGCACAGGTCGACCTGCCGTTGGGCGCGGTCACCACCGCCCTGCTGCTGGCGCCGATCTGGGCGCTGCTGCCCGCGCTGGTACGCCTGGCAGCGTGGCGCTGAGCGGCGAAATCGATTGTCCTAATGCCCTGCGTGCAATGCTAATTTCATTCGCCCCCGGTGAACGCTCTAGACTGCCGACTCACAACTCAAGGAGCCCAGGCGATGCATGGCGAAACCTCGATTGAAAAACTTCTCCAGTCCATGAGGCCCGAACTCAATGATGGCGAATATGTCTTTGCCACGGTCACTGACGCCTCGCAGCTGCAAGACCTGAACATTGTAGGCAGCTTCAGGGAGCGCGAAGGCTGGACGGTCATCCTGGAGCGAACGGTCGCGGACGCGATGCAGCTGCCCTACACCTATGTCTGCGCCTGGATCACGCTGACCGTCCACTCTTCCCTCGAGGCCGTGGGCCTGACTGCGGCGTTCGCCACCGCGCTGGGCAAGGCGGGCATCAGCTGCAACGTAGTGGCGGCCTATTACCATGACCACATCTTTGTCGGTGTCGACGACGCCCAGAGCGCCATGACGGTGTTGAAGGCGCTGTCAGACAACGCTGGATAATCATAAGTCAGGCCTTTCGCGGCGCAAGGCCGCTCCTACCCGGATCGCGTACCCCTGTAGGAGCGGCCTAGCCGAGGCGTCGGACCGGCCGGAAAGGGCCGCAACGCGGCCCCAGGATCTCAAGCCAGACTCAGCGTCTGCCAACCATCCCCGCCACCCGATCCACCGCAATACGGGTCTTCTCCACCAGCTCATCCAGCTCGCCTCGGCTGGCCACCAGCGCCGGCGCCATGATCATGCGCCCCAGGGTGGAGCGAATGATCACCCCCTCTTCAAAGCCGAACGTGCGGCACTGCCAGGCCAGGTCGTTCTCATTGGCGAAACGCCTGCGCGTGGCCTTGTCCTCGACGAACTGCAACGCCGCCACCAACCCGGCGCCCTGCACCTCGCCGATCAGCGGATGATCAGCGAATACCTCGCGCAGGATGCGCTGCAGGTATGGCCCGGTGTCGTCCTTGACCTGGCGCACAATGCCTTCGTCGCGCAGGGCCTTGAGGTTAGCCACCGCCACCGCTGCTGCCACCGGGTGACCGGAATAGGTCAGGCCGTGGGCGAATACCCCGCCCCGCTCCACCAGCGCCTCGGCGATGCGCTTGCTCAGCACCAGCCCGCCCATGGGCACGTAGCCACTGGTCAGGCCCTTGGCGATGGACAGGGTGTCGGGCTCGAAACCGAAGTGCTGGTGGGCAAACCATTCGCCGGTGCGACCAAAACCGCCGATCACCTCGTCGGCGCACAGCAGCACATCGTACTGGCGGCAGATGCGCTGGATTTGGGGCCAGTAGCTCTCGGGCGGGAAGATCATGCCGCCGGCGCCCTGGAACGGCTCGGCAATGAAACCGGCAACGTTCTCGGCGCCCAGCTCGAGGATCTTCTCCTCCAGTTGCAGGGCGCAGCGTCGGCCGAACTCGGCCGGGGTCAGCTCGCCACCCGCGGCGAACCAGTACGGCTCGTCGATATGCGCAACGTCCGGGATCAGCCCGCCCATCTCGTGCATGAACTTCATCCCGCCCAGCGCCGTGGCCGCCAGGGTCGAGCCGTGGTAGCCATTCCAGCGGCCGATCATGATCTTCTTGCTCGGCTGGCCGACCACCTGCCAATAGCGACGCACAGTGCGGATCAGCACCTCGTTGGCCTCGGAGCCGGAGTTGGTGTAGATGGCGTGGCTGTAGTGGCCCGGCAGCAGGCTGAACAGCAGCTCGGACAGTTCGATCACCGCCGGGTGGGTGGTGTGGAAGAACATGTTGTAGTACGCCAGCTGGTCCATCTGCGCGGCGGCGGCGGCGGTCAGGTCCTTGCGGCCATAGCCGAGCTGGGTGCACCACAGGCCGGACATGCCGTCCAGGTAGCGGCGGCCGTCGTTGTCCCACA
This sequence comes from Pseudomonas sp. RtIB026, assembly GCF_016861355.2. Taxonomy (NCBI): domain Bacteria; kingdom Pseudomonadati; phylum Pseudomonadota; class Gammaproteobacteria; order Pseudomonadales; family Pseudomonadaceae; genus Pseudomonas; species Pseudomonas sp. RtIB026. The sequence continues at coordinate 3,877,366 of NZ_AP023348.2, forward strand.
GGTACAGGCCTTCACCCCGGGTGATGACCCGTGGCCCCTCGGCGTTGAGCGCCTTCTGGTCGAGGAAGGCGTGGATGTGGTGGGCGGCGTCGCTGGCCTGGTAGTCGCGGGTGTCGCGTTTGGGCGCAAAAGGTGCGTTCATTGTTGTTCTCCTCGGGTGAATGTCAGCGCAGCTGGATCCAGGTGGTCTTGAGCTGGGTGTACTTGTCGAACGAATGCAGCGAGAGGTCGCGGCCAAAGCCCGACTGGCGCCCGCCGCCGAACGGCACGGTCACGTCCAGAGCGTCGACGGTGTTGACCGACACCGTGCCGGCCTTGAGCCGCCGGGCCACGCGGTGGGCGCGGTTGAGGTCGTCGCTCCAGACCGACGCGGCCAGGCCGTAGACGCTGTCATTGGCCAAGGCGATGGCCTGCTCCTCGTCATCGAAGGCGCTGACCGCCAGTACCGGGCCGAAGATCTCCTCGCGGGCCAGGGCCATGTCCTGGCGCACATCGGTGAAGATCGTTGGCGTGATGAAGTTCTGCGAGCCGTTGACACTCAGCCGCTCGCCGCCGCACAGCAGGCGCGCGCCCTCGGCCCGGCCCTGGGCGATGGCCGCCTCGATGCGCGCGGCCTGCCCTGCATCGACGATGGCGCCGGCGCGGCTGGCCGGATCCAGCGGGTCGCCCGGCAGCCACTCACGGGCCTGGCGCAGCAGGCGCTCGACGAACTCGTCATGGATCGAGCGCTGCACATACAGCCGCGAGTTGGCCGAGCACACCTCGCCCTGGTTGAAGAAGATGCCGAACGCCGCTTTCTGCGCTGCCAGGTCGAGGTTGCGGCAGTCGTCGAACACCAGGTTCGGGCTCTTGCCGCCGCATTCGAGCCACACCTGCTTGAGGTTGGACTGCGCCGAGTACTGCATGAAGTACTTGCCCACCTGGGTGGAGCCGGTGAACACCAGGCAGTCCACGTCCGGGTGCAGCCCCAGGGCGCGGCCCGCGGTTTCACCCAGGCCCGGCACCACGTTGAGCACGCCTTCCGGCAACCCCGCCTGCAATGCAAGCTCCGCCAGGCGCAGGGCCGAGAATGGCGACTGCTCGGCGGGCTTGAGCACCACGCTGTTGCCTGCGGCCAGTGCCGGGGCGACCTTCCAGGCGGCCATGTCCAACGGGAAGTTCCACGGCACCACCGCGCCGATGACGCCCAGCGCCTCGCGGCTGATCATTGCCACGGCGCTGGCGGCGGTCGGCGCGACCTGGTCGTAGAGCTTGTCCAGCGCCTCGCCATACCAGGCGAACACATGCGCAGCACCGGGCACGTCGATGCTGTAGGCGTCCATCACCGGTTTGCCCATGTTCAGCGAGTCAAGCAGCGCCAGTTCCTCGCGGTGGGCCAGCATCAGCTCGGCCAGGCGCAGCAGCACGCGCTTGCGCTCGGCCGGCGCCATGCGTGCCCAGGGCCCGTGCTCGAAGGCGCGACGGGCGGCGCGCACCGCCTGATCGATCTCGTGGTCGGCGCAGGCGGCGACCTGGGCCAGGCACTGCTCGGTCGCCGGATTGATGGCGGCGAAGGTGGCACCGTCACGAGCCGCCACCGGGCGGCCGTCGATCAACGCGGTGGTGATGAAGCTTTGCCGTGCAGCGCGCTGCAGCCAATCGCTTTTCGTATGCACGCAGGTCTCCCCTCCGGCCACACGCGGGGCCGGTGATTGTCGTTGTCTGGATGAGGTGAAACGGTGGTTCAGCGCCGTCGCAGGTAGCTTTCCAGTGGGTCCTTGCTCAGGCCTTCCTGGGCCTGGGCCAGCGAGGCGATGAACAGCGAGAACAGCTCGGCCTGGGTGGCGATGTCGAGCTTGGCGTAGAGGTTCTTGCGGTGGGTCTTGACGGTGTCCTCACTGATCCCCAGGCGCTCGGCCAGCGAGCGCGTGGAATGGCCGCGCAGCAGGTATTGGGCGATATGGCATTCACGCTCGGTGAGCAGGGATGAGCCGAAATTGTTCAGCGCGGCGTTGATCTGCCGCCCCAGCGCGCTCTCGAAGCGTCCGCCCAGGGCCTCGGCATCCAGCTGCCCCCAGTGTCGGCGCACCACTGCCACCACCCAGGCGGCGATGCACTTGAGCTCGGCCACCTGGCGACTGCCCAGGCGCCGGGTGCTGCCCAGGGCCACGGCGATGGACAGCTGGGCGTCCAGCGGCACCAGGTAGTTGAGCTCGTCCTCCAGGTGGGCATGCTGGTAGAAGGAGGTGTAGTACTCGCTGCGCTTGAAATGATCGGGCGCGACATCACTCAGGCGGTAGCAGCCGGCGGGCATGCCGTCCATGCAGGCGCGGTAGAACGGGCACAGCAGGTAGTAGCCTTCGAGGTACTTCTGCACATTGCCCTCGGGCAGCCAGGGCCCCTCGTCGTCCTTGGCGAACAGCGCCGACGGCAAGCCCTTGCGCGGGTACAGGAACACCGTGATGGCCTGGCACGGCGCCAGCTGGTTGAGGGCAGCGAACAACGCCTCGACGAAGCCGGGCGTGCCAATGGCGTCGACCACGCGGGCCATCTGCGCGTACCAGTCGGGCGAATTCAGCTGGGCGTTGCTCATTGTTGTTGTCCCCGCCAGGGTGAGTGCTGGGCGGGATTGTTTCATGGGGGGGACGGGGCGGCTATCACCCTTCGGGGTGAGGAGCCAGTCTCAATTGCTGCACGTCCCCCTGTAGGAGCGGCCTTGTGCCGCGAAAGGGCCGCAAGCGGCCCCGGCGACCTTCGCATCAGTATTGAAATCCTGGGGCCGCTTTGCGGCCCTTTCGCGGCACAAGGCCGCTCCTACAGGGGGCGTGGAGTTGCTACAGTGCTGCATCAGACTTGGAATGCGCATGGCGACAAAAATGCAGGGTAACCCTGCAGATTTGCCAATTGTGCAGGGTAATTTTGCATGACAGGATCGTTCGATCCGCCCGCGCATTCCAGGACTTCACTTGGAAAATCAATAACAAAGCAGGGAGACCGCGATGACCGCGCACGCTCAACCCTCGGCAACGGATCAGGTACTGGCCGAGGTCCGCAACCACATTGGCCACCTCACCCTTAATCGCCCCACCGGCCTCAACGCCCTGACCCTGGACATGGTACGCAGCCTGCAGCGCCACCTCGACCAATGGGCCCAGGATCCGCAGGTGCACGCCGTGATGCTGCGTGGCGAGGGCCCCAAGGGCTTCTGCGCCGGTGGCGATATCCGCTCGCTGCACGACAGCTACAAGGCCGGCGAGAAGCTGCACGAGGACTTCTTCGTCGAGGAATACGCCCTGGACCTGTGCATCCACCGCTACCGCAAGCCGGTGCTGGTGCTGATGGACGGCTTCACCCTCGGCGGCGGCATGGGCCTGGCCCAGGGCTGCGACCTGCGCATCGTCACCGAACGCAGCCGCCTGGGCATGCCCGAGGTGGGCATCGGCTACTTCCCGGATGTCGGCGGCAGCTACTTCCTGCCCCGGGTACCGGGCGAACTGGGTATCTACCTGGGCGTCAGCGGCAGCCAGATCAAGGCTGCCGATGCCCTCTACTGCGGCCTGGCCGACTGGTACGTCGACAGTGAGCAGCTCGCGGCCCTGGATGACGGGCTCGACCGCCTGACCTTCGGCGCCAACCCGCTCAAGGACCTGCAAGGCTTGCTCGCCAAGCAGGGCACACAGACCTTGGCGGACGCGCCGCTGGCGACACTGCGCCCGGTGATCGACCACTTCTTCGCCCTGCCCGACCTGCCGAGCATCATCGAGCAACTGCGCGCCGTGACCATCGGCGACAGCCGCCAATGGGCGCTGGACACCGCCGACCTGCTGGAAACCCGCTCGCCGTTGGCCATGGCGGTCACCCTGGAACTGCTGCGCCGTGGCCGCCACCTGGCCCTGGAAGACTGCTTCGCCATGGAACTGCACATCGACCGCCAGTGGTTCGCCCACGGCGACATCATCGAAGGCGTGCGCGCGCTGATCGTCGACAAGGACAAGCAACCCCGCTGGAACCCGCCGACCCTGGCCGGTCTCACCGCCCAGCGGGTCGACCAATTCTTCGAAGGCCTGTGAGCCCGGGAGTACACAGATGCAAGACCTGGAACTGAGCGAAGAGCAGATCATGATCCGCGACATGGCCCGCGATTTCGCCCGCGGCGAGATCGCGCCCCATGCCCAGGCCTGGGAAAAGGCCGGCTGGATCGACGATGACGTGGTGCGCAAGATGGGCGAACTGGGCCTGCTCGGCATGGTCGCCCCGGAGCAGTTCGGCGGCAGCTACACCGACTATGTCGCCTACGCCCTGGCGGTCGAGGAAATCTCCGCCGCCGATGGCGCCACCGGGGCGATGATGAGCATCCACAACTCGGTGGGCTGCGGCCCGCTGCTGGCCTACGGCACGCCCGAGCAGCAGCAGGCCTGGCTGCCGCGACTGGCCAGTGGCGAGGCGATCGGCTGCTTCTGCCTGACCGAGCCCCAGGCCGGCTCCGAGGCCCACAACCTGCGCACCCGCGCCGAGCTGGTCGATGGCCAGTGGGTCATCAACGGCGCCAAACAGTTCGTCAGCAACGCCCGCCGGGCCAAGCTGGCCATCGTCTTTGCCGTGACCGACCCGGAACTGGGCAAGAAAGGCCTCTCGGCCTTCCTGGTGCCGACCGACAACCCAGGCTTCAAGGTCGACCGCAGCGAGCACAAGATGGGCATTCGTGCCTCCGACACCTGCGCGGTGACCCTGGACGACTGCCACATCCCGGCCGCCAACCTGCTGGGCGAGCGCGGCAAGGGCCTGGCCATCGCCCTGTCCAACCTCGAAGGCGGGCGTATCGGTATCGCCGCCCAGGCCCTGGGCATTGCCCGCGCGGCGTTCGAGGCGGCGCTGACCTACTCCCGCGAGCGCATCCAGTTCGGCAAGCCGATCAACGAGCACCAGAGCATCGCCAACCTGCTGGCCGACATGCAGGTGCAGGTCAACGCTGCTCGCCTGCTGATCCTGCATGCCGCGCGCCTGCGCAGCGCCGGCAAGCCTTGCCTGTCGGAAGCCTCCCAGGCCAAGCTGTTCGCCTCGGAGATGGCCGAGCGGGTCTGCTCGATGGCGATCCAGGTGCATGGCGGGTACGGCTACCTGGAAGACTACCCGGTGGAGAAGTATTATCGCGATGCGCGCATTACCCAGATCTACGAGGGCTCCAGCGAGATCCAGCGCATGCTGATTGCGCGTGAGTTGAAGCACTATACGGTCTGAGGCAAGGCATCAGGTTATACGCGCCCCTCTGTAGGAGCGGCCTTGTGCCGCGAAAGGGCCGCAAAGCGGCCCCGGCAATCTTTGCATTTACGCTGAAATCCCGGGGCTGCTGCGCAGCCCTTTCGCGGCACAAGGCCGCTCCTACACGGGGCGTGCCCCTTTATGAGATTTATTCGTCTCATATGATACAATTGTGGATATTTCGTCGCCGAACCCCGACTCGAGGTCCCACATGCGTAGAACCCTCCAGGAAGAGCGCCTGCTCAAGGCCCTGGCCCAGGCCATTGTCGTCCACCCCCGCGCCACCCTCAAGGAGCTGGCGGAAACCGCCGGGGTCAGCAAGGCCACCCTGCACCGCTTCTGCGGCACCCGCGACAACCTGGTGAAACTGCTCGAGGACCATGGCGAGCAGGTGCTCAACCAGGTCATTCTTGAAGCCGACCTTGAGCGCGTCGAACCGCTGGCCGGCATCCGACACCTGATCGCCGAACACCTCAAGCATCGCGAACTGCTGATGTTCCTGATGTTCCAGTACCGCCCCGATACCTTGCTCAACGACGCCGAGGACCTGCGCTGGCAGGTCTATATCCAGGCCATGGATGCGTTCTTCCTGCGTGCCCAGCAGTTGGGCGTGCTACGCATCGACATCAGCGCGGCAGTGTTCACCGAGATATTCATGACCATGATCTACGGCATGGTCGATGCCGAGCACCGCGGTCGCGCCGCCAGCGCCAACACTGCGCAGACGGTCGAGCAATTGTTCCTCAACGGTGCCCGGCCACAGGGCTGACGACTATCGATCGGTGCCGCCAGCCAGCTCCTCGATGCTGATCTCGCGCATCCTGAACTTCTGCACCTTGCCGGTCACCGTCATCGGGAATGCGTCGACGAAGCGGAAATGACGCGGCACCTTGAAATGCGCGATGCGCGCCCGCGCCCAGTCGCGCAGCTCGTCCGCGCCCAACACCTGCCCCGGATGCAACCGGACCCAGGCGACGATCTCCTCGCCATAGCGACTGCAGGGGATGCCGATCACCTGCACATCGGCCACCGCCGGGTGGGTGAAGAAGAACTCCTCCAGCTCCCGCGGGTAGATGTTCTCGCCGCCGCGGATGATCATGTCCTTGCTGCGGCCGACGATGCGCAAATAGCCTTCGTCGTCCATCACCGCCAGGTCGCCGGTGTGCATCCAGCCATCGGCATCGACGCTCTCGGCGGTGGCCTCGGGGTTGTTCCAGTAGCCGAGCATCACGCTGTAGCCACGGGTGCACAGCTCGCCGATCTCGCCGCGTGCCAGGGTGCAGCCTGCGCTGTCGATCACCTTGCTCTCCAGCCACGGCTGGGTACGACCGACGCTGGTCACCCGGCGCTCCAGGTCGTCGGCGGCGCCGGTCTGCAACGACACCGGGCTGGTCTCGGTCATGCCGTAGGCGATCTGCACCTCGCTCATGTGCATCTCGTCGATCACCCGGCGCATCACCTCGATCGGGCAAGTGGCGCCGGCCATGATGCCGGTGCGCAGGCTGCCCAGGTCGAACTCGTGGCGGCGCGGGTGGTCGAGCTCGGCGATGAACATGGTCGGCACGCCGTACAGCGCGGTGGCGCGCTCCTCGGCCACGGCCTGCAGGGTCAGCAGTGGATCGAAGGCATCGTTGGGGTAGATCAGGGTGCTGCCGTGGGTCATGCAGCCGAGGTTGGCCATGACCATGCCGAAGCAGTGGTACAGCGGCACCGGCACCACCAGCCGGTCGTGCTCGGTCAGCCCGAGGCTTTCACCGACCATGTAGCCGTTGTTGAGGATGTTGTGGTGGCTGAGGGTCGCGCCCTTGGGGAAACCGGTGGTGCCGGAGGTGTACTGGATATTGATCGGCTCGTGCCGGTGCAGGCTGGCCTGGCGTGCGGTCAGTTGCCCGGCGTCGGTTTCGCCGGCCCGGGCCTGCAACGCCGGCCAGGCCAGGAAGCCGCTGGGTGGCGTATCGGCCAGGCTGACGACCCCGCGCAGTTCGGGCAGCCGGGTGCTTTGCAGCTCGCCCGGTCGGCAGGCACCGAGCTCGGGCACCAGGTCCAGCAGCATGGCGTGGTAATCGGAGGTCTTGAAGGCGTCGGCGCAGATCACCCATTGGCAGGCTGACTGGCCCAGGGCGTACTCCAGCTCGCTGGTGCGGTAGGCCGGGTTGATGTTGACCAGGATCGCGCCGATCTTGGCGCTGGCGAACTGGGTGATGCACCACTCGGCACAGTTGGGTGCCCAGATGCCCAGGCGATCACCGGCCTGCAGGCCCAGGGCCATCAGGGCGCGGGCGTGCAGGTCGACAGCGTCTGCCAGTTGCCGCCAGGTGTAGCGCAGGTGCTGATGGCGGACCACCAGGGCTTCGCGGTCGGGGAAGCGGGCGACGGTGGCGTCGAAAGCGTCGCCGATGCAGTGGGTGAGCAAGGGAGTGGCTTTTGAGCCTTGGGTATGGCTGGGCTGGGGCATAGGGGCTCTCTTGTTGTGCGATCCCTGTAGGAGCGGCCTTGTGCCGCGAAAGGGCTGCAAAGCAGCCCCAATCTCGCTGTGACGCTGAAATCGCCGGGGGCGCTGCGCGCCCCTTTCGCGGCACAAGGCCGCTCCTACAAGGGGGATGTGTATTTCCCGGTCCCCTAGCGAACGAACACCTGCGGCGTGGTGGTCGACATGTCGCCGCCAGGCAGCTTGATATTGCGCACCTTCTCCAGCGTGTTCGGGTCGAACACCGCCAGGTCGTTGAAGGTGCCGCCCAGATAGAGCTTGTCGCCGGCCTTGTCGAAGGTCACGCAGTAGTAGGTATGGTCGAGGTTGGCGGCCTTGACCAGTTTCTTCTGCTGGATGTCATAGCGGGCCAGGCGGTTGAGCACGCCGTACATCTGGTTCGGATCCTTGGGCGAGCGCAGGCCGGTGAAGTACAGCTCGGTCAGTTCGGCGAACTCCTGGGTGTGGGCCTTGCCGGTCTTCAGGTCGATGCTCAGGTAGCCGTACAGCGGCTCGGCGGTGGCCGGGTCCTGCTTGGCATCCTTGAACTTCGCAATGGTGTAGAGCATCGAGAACTCATGCAACGAACTCTGGTGCGGCCAGAAGTACAGCACGTCGGGGGCGCTGTAGCCTGGGCGGTTCCAACTGCGCAGTGGCAGCGCGATGCTGTACTTGCCGGTCTTGACGTCGAGCTTGTAGATGTCCGGCCCGGCCACGTACAGGCTGCCGTCGTCGGCGGCGCGCATCAGGTAGACCTGGCGCGGCATCGGGAAGCTGCGCACGGGCTTGGCGTCGAGGCCATCGCTGGTGCGAAACACCTCCAGGCGCGGCGGCTTGACCACGTAGTGGTCGTTCAGGCGCTGGCTCGGGTTGACCGTGGCGTAGACCTCCTTGCCGTCGGGGCTGATGGCGAAGGAGTACATGGCCTTGCCGACCTCGCCCGGCACGCTGGAGAGGTTGGCGTGGAAAGTGGTCTTGCAGCTGTCCAGGTCGATGCCGTAGATATCGGCGAAATGGTTGTTCAGCACGTAGGCGGTGCGGTTGTCCGGCGCCATCATCGCCGTGCCGGGGCCGAACGAATCGGGCATGCGGCAGGTCTTGTACAGGGTGTCGCTGGCCACCTCGACCACATGCAGGTTGTTCGGGTAGTTGGTGGCGATCAGGTATTCATGGCCGGCCTTCAAGGCCGGGCCTGCATCATCTGCCTGGGCCGCCCAGGCGCAGGCCGTGGCGGCAATGGTGAGCGCGAGCTGCGCGCAGAATCCAGCTTTCATGCGGTTTCCCCTTGTCGTTCTATTTGTCTTTCGGGAATACGGTGCCGAGGTTGCGCCAGTCTTCGGCGGAGTTGGTCGCCTGGGCGTTCCAGTCCTGGTAGGTGCTCATCATGTCCGGCACCTGGGCCGGCCACCAGCAAGGGTCGGAGCAGCCGTAGAGGTCGGCCTCCATCGGCTGGCACAGCGAGCTGACGCCGCCGAAGGCGTCCACTTCCCAGCCCGGGTCGGTGGTGGCGGTGCAGCCGGCCACGGCGCTCATGGCCAGCACTTCGTCGACGCGGTCTTCGGCGGCGGCCTGTTCGAGGATGCGCGCCTTGTTGTTCAGCGGTTTGAGGTGCTTCATGTCAATGCGCCTTCCTGGGAGTGATGTAGCGATCGATGAAGGCCGGGTTGGCGGCCATGATGCGGCTGTAGACCTCGATGCCGAAGTCGACCCAGTCGCGCATCAGCTCGCAGTAGTGGTAGGTCGGGTGCTGCGGATCGCCATAGCGGGCGTAGCTCTCGTGGTAGCAACCACCGGAGCACAGGTTGCGGATGCGGCAGCTGTCGCAGCCGGTGCCGCTGCGGTCCAGGCGCTGCGAGAGAAAATCATTGAGCTGCGCCTGTTTCACGCCCTGGTGCACGTTGCCGAAGGTCGGCAGGCTGGAGCCGGTAAAACGGTGGCACAGGTTCAGCTCGCCCTCGTGATCGACCGCCAGCATCTTCAGCCCGGCGCCGCACGGCAGGGCCTTCTTGTGGCCCTCGTGGATATCGGTGATCAGCTGGTGCAGGTTGGAGAAACCGATGTTGCGATGCTCCAGCGCCGCCTCCAGGTAACGCCGGCCCAGGGCCTTCATGTTGGCGAACACCTGCACCAGCTCGTCGCCGGTGAGGTTGTAGTCGGCCATGTCGCCGGAGGTCACCGGGGCGAAACCGACCTCGGCGAAACCCAGTTCGTTGAACAGGTGGTTCCAGATGGTCTCGATGTCGGTGATGCCACGGGTCAGGGTGACCCGCGCGCCCACCGGCCGGCTGCGGTAGCGCGACAGCAGCATGTCGGCCTTGCGCCGCACCACGTCGTAAGTGCCCTGCCCGCCCACGGTGATGCGGTTGCGGTCGTGCACGGTCTTGGGCCCGTCGATGCTGACCGACAAACCGAAACGGTGAGCGTCGAGCCAGTCGACGACTTCCTCGGTCAGCAAGGTGGCGTTGGTGGTCATGATGAACTCGACCTGCTTGCCCACCTCGGCGAAGCGCCGCTCGCAGTAAGCCACCATGTGCTCGATCAGCGCCCGGTTGGACAGCGGCTCGCCACCGAAGAACACCACGCTGTAGCGCTGCTCGTCGGGCGACTCCTTGAGCAGCATCTCCACCGAGGCCTCGGCGGTGGCCGTGTTCATCTTGCGCCCGGCCGAAGGCTTGTCGAGGTCTTCCTTGTAGCAGTAGGTGCAGCTCAGGTTGCAGCCGGTGTTGACGTTGAGCACCACGGTGTTCAGCGCCGTGCGCTCGACCTGTTTCAGGGCAATCTCCGGCGTCAGCGGCGAGCCGTCGCTGACCACTTCCAGGGCGATCAGCTCGCGCAGGGTTTCCTCGATGTCCTGTCCGGAAAACTGCTGGCCGAGGCGTTGCATCAGCTCCTCGGCGGAGCAGCCCTGGCGGCGCAGGGCGTCGATGATGCCGCCGGTCACCGCGTCGGCGGCGAACAGCGAACTGCTGGGGATATGGAACAGCATGCGGTCGGCATCCACCTGCACTTCGTGCAGGTTGCGTTCGACCAGGTTCAGTAGTGCGCCCATGGCGACCTCCCGGGATTCGATGCGTCAGTTGATGCCTATGGCAGTGGCGGATTGTTCCAGCGTTGCACGGTGACGATCATGTGCCCCTCGCCCTGCTGGCCACCGTCGGCGAGGGTGGCGATCACCTTCAGGTTGCCGGCGTTGTTGGTCATCATCTTGCGCGCCGGGTTGGGCCCTGCCCCGCCCGGCACGAACACGCCGTCGGCCTGCATCTGCCCGGCGAACTTGACGTCTTCGTCCTCGACCGCCCGTTCGTTGAACGGTTCGACTTTCCAGGTGGCCGGCAGATAGCCGATGCGCAGCGGCTGGCCGCTGGCGTCCTTGCCCCAGGCCTCGGCCTCGAAGCGGCCCTGGACCTTGGGCACCGAGGCGCCGTTCTCGCCGATGCGGGCAATGGAGAATGCCGGCACCACCTTGACCTCCTCGACCTTGTCGTACACCGCCAGTTGCACGCCCTTGAGCGCGCCCACCGCGACCTCGCGCTGGCCAGCGGCGGCGTCCCTGGCGGCACGTGCCTTGACCCGGATCAGCGTCGGCGTCGACTCAAGCACCTCGGTCACCTCGACGCCCGCGCCCAGGTCGGGCTTGCCGGACAGGTCGCTGCCCACCAGGCTGATCTCGCTGTCGCCGCCGGCCTTGATGAACGCCGGCTGCACCGCCAGCAGACGGCCCTGGCCGGCCTTGGCGGCGCTGAAGTCCAGGCCGCGCTCGTCATGCTCGGCCTCGAACATGCGGCCCTTCATCTGGCCTTCGATGGCGGCGAACACCTGGCGCAGGTTGGCTTCGCCGACCTTGACGTTGCCGCGCCACTCATAGCCGTTGTAGAGGATCGCCGAGCCGCTGCCGTTGAACGGCGTGCCATCGGCATAGGCGCCCTTGAGTTCGACCTTGAAGGTGTCGCCCTGCTCGGCGCTGACCGTCATCACCCCGCGCACGTCGCCCTTGGCCAGCATGTGGCCGCTGAACGCCCATTGCCCGGCCAGGACCTTGGACTCGGGCCGCGCCTTGAGCCACTCGGCCCAGGCCGGATTGTCGAGGGGGAAGCGCTTGGCCAGGTCCGGCACCATCTGCTTGAGGGCGATGTCCAGCCAGTCGCGGTCGCGGGCCTGGGCCTGGTACTCGAGGGACGGCCACTGGCCGAGGTGGAAGTTGACCAGGTGTTCCCATTCCTTGGCCGGACGCCGCTGCAGGGCGACCCGGGCACCGGAGTGGCAGCGCCCGCACATCTGGCTGAGCTGATCGTCGAAGTGCTCGACGGTGTTCAGCCGCCGCTCCATGGCGTAGCGCACGCCCTCGGTCTCGCTGGGCGCCAGGCCCTGCTTGTCGGCCAGGTACTTGACCAGGGTGCGGCGGTCGTCGTCGCTGATCGAAAGGCCATGCATCACCTGCATGCGGGCGATGCTCATCAGCCAGCCTTCCGGGGTCTTGCGCTGGTGGCTGATGCGGCTGTAGCTGTCGTTGCCTTCGGGGATATGGCAACCCATGCACTTGTTCTGCAACAGGCTCGGGCCCTGCTCGGCCGCCATGGCCTGGGCGGCCAGCAGTGCGGTGGCGACCAGCGCCAGTGTGCCCGCCTGCCGCCGGAGTCGAGTCGTCTTCAAGGTCAGACCTCCACGGTGTTGTTCTTATCGTTATTCGCACGCTTGGGTACAGCGGTATGCATGTGACAGTTGCGATACAGGAAGTGTGCCAGTTTCGGCAAAAATGTTTTGGATCAGTGAGTTACCTTGGTTTTGCGGGTAGGGGCCAGCGTTTGGGATTGTAGGTGAACGTCCCATTTCGCGACTGGGTGTTTCACCTTGAGACAGTTGCCGGGGCTGCTTCGCAGCCCTTTCGCGGCACAAGGCCGCTCCTACACAGGAGACCGCGATCCCCTGTAGGAGCGGCCTTGTGCCGCGAAAGGGCCGCACAGCGGCCCCAGCACCCGTGAATGTGTGTCACACGACGTCTCACCCGATCTCAATATGCAACAGATCAACCCTGATTCTATTCACTCCCAATCCGGCAAAAGCCACCACTAGCTGGGCCTACCCGCCATCCGAGTCCTTTGGCACGCCCATTGCCCCAGCCCTGGTCACAACCATGACAAGAGGCACCGCCCCCATGCATTCCGAACTGCCGATCCTCCCCGCCACACGCGACTTCCTCGCACGCAAGCTCAGGATGCGCATCGGCGCCGACTGGCAGGACGCCGCCAGCGGTCGCACCATGACCTTGCGCAACCCGGCCACCGGCGAGGTCCTCGGCGAGGTGCCCGCGGCCGAGGCCCAGGACGTGGACCGCGCCGTGCAGGCCGCGCGCCAGGCCTTCGACAACTCGGCCTGGAGCCGCACACGCCCGCGTGAACGGCAGAACCTGCTGTGGCGCCTGGCCGATCTGATGCAGCGCGATGCCCGGGAGCTGGCCGAGCTGGAATGCCTGAACAACGGCAAGAGCGCCGCCGTGGCCCAGGTGATGGACGTGCAACTGGCCATCGATTTTTTGCGCTACATGGCCGGTTGGGCCACCAAGCTCGAAGGCAGCACGGTCGAGCCCTCGCTGCCGCTGATGCCCGACGATGAGTTCCACGGCTTCATCCGCCGCGAAGCGGTCGGCGTGGTCGGTGCCATCGTCGCCTGGAACTTCCCGCTGCTGCTGGCCTGCTGGAAGCTCGGTCCGGCCCTGGCCACCGGCTGCACCGTGGTCCTCAAGCCTGCCGACGAAACCCCGCTGACCGCGCTGAAGCTCGCCGAACTGGTGAGCGAGGCCGGCTACCCGGATGGCGTGTTCAATGTGATCACCGGCACCGGGCTGAACGCCGGCGCCGCCCTGAGCCGCCACCCGGGCGTGGACAAGCTGACCTTCACCGGCTCCACCGAGGTCGGCAAGCTGATCGGCAAGGCCGCCATGGACAACATGACCCGCGTCACCCTGGAGCTGGGCGGCAAGTCGCCGACCATCGTCCTGCCCGACGCCAACCTGCAGGAAGCCGCCGCCGGCGCCGCCACCGCGATCTTCTTCAACCAGGGCCAGGTGTGCTGCGCCGGTTCCCGGCTGTACGTGCACCGCAAGCACTTCGACAACGTGGTGGCCGATATCGCCGGCATCGCCAACGCCATGAAGCTGGGCAACGGCCTGGACCCGACCGTGCAGATGGGGCCGCTGATCTCGGCCAAGCAGCAGGACCGGGTCACCGGCTACATCGACCTGGGCCGCGAGCTGGGCGCGACCATCGCCTGCGGCGGCGAAGGCTTCGGCCCGGGCTACTTCGTCAAGCCGACGGTGATCGTCGATGTCGACCAGCGCCACCGCCTGGTGCAGGAGGAGATCTTCGGCCCGGTGCTGGTGGCTATGCCGTTCGACGACCTCGACGAGGTGGTGCGCATGGCCAACGACAACCCCTACGGGCTGGGCGCGAGCATCTGGTCCAACGACCTCGCCGCGGTGCACCGGATGATCCCGCGGATCAAGTCCGGGTCGGTGTGGGTGAACTGCCACAGCGCACTGGACCCGGCGCTGCCGTTTGGCGGCTACAAGCTCTCCGGCGTCGGCCGCGAGATGGGCGCGGCGGCGATCGAGCACTACACCGAGCTGAAGTCGGTGTTGATCAGGCTCTGAGTCTTCCTGCACTGGCCTCTTCGCGGGTAAACCCGCTCCCACAGGATTCGCTCGATCCCTGTGGGAGCGGGTTTACCCGCGAAGAGGCCGGAACAGCCCCTACAGAACACACAATAAAAACATGGAGCACAACCATGACGCACAAGCTCGCCTGCACATTGGCCCTGCTGCTGGCCTCGCCCCTCACCCAGGCCCATGAACTCTACAACAACGCCGGCACCACCCTGGACGCCAACCTCGAGGCCCTGTTCGGGGTATTCCACAGCGACGAAAGCTTCGACCAGTTCGGCAACCGCCGCCCCGGCAGCAGCAATTGGCGCGAGGGCTACGTCAAGTACGGCCTGAGCGCCAGCCAGGCCCTGGCCGACAGCGGCACGCTGTACGGTGCCTTCAGCCTGCTCAGCTCGGCCACCTGGGGCGATGGCGACGCCGCCGGTTTCACCCTCGGCAACGAGCGTCGCACCGGCGTCGAGGACGCCTACCTCGGCTGGCGCTCGGGCAACCTGTTCCCGGCCCTCGGTGAGGATGGCATCGATGTCTCTGGGGGCCGTCAGGTCATCACCCTCGGCGACGGCTTCCTGATCCAGGGCGACCCGGTCAATGCCGGCAATGTCGACCTGGGCGCCGATTTCGACCGCGGCGGCGCCTACTACCTGGCGGCGCGCAAGGCCTTCGACCGCACCGCCGTGTTGCGCCTGGGCGGCAAGCAAGGCTGGCGTGGCGACCTGATGTGGCTCAAATCAGACAACCCGTTCCAGGCCGACACCGCCATGGCGGTGGCCAACCTCGAACATGTCAGCGATGCGGGCACCGTGGGCCTGAGCTGGATCCACGGCCTGGATGTCGACCGCCGCTACGCCGAGATCCTCGGCCTGGAACACCGCGACGGCATGGATACGGTGAGCCTGCGCGGGCGCGGCAACCTGGGGGTGAAGGACCTGGAGCTGGCCGCCGAATACGTCACCCAGGACCGCACTGGCGGACGCGAAAACGCCTGGTACCTGGAGGGCAACTGGACGTTCTCCGCACTGCCCTGGGCGCCCACCGCCACCTACCGCTACAGCCGCTTCTCGGAGCATTTCGACCCGCTGTTCTATGGCCTGAGCCGAGGCTACGGCACCTGGTTCCAGGGCGAAGTGGCGGCCAACTACGCCGGGCCCTTCAACAGCAACACCCAGGTGCACCATGTGGCGCTCAAGGCCACGCCGCGGGAGGGCCTGACCGTGGGGGCGCTGTACTTCGACTTCGACACGCTCAAGACCGACCAGGGTAACCTGGGTGGGCACGAGGTGGACCTGTATGTGGAGTGGATGGTCAACGAGCACTGGCTGATCAGCCCGCTGGTGGGGTTCTATACCCCGCAGCGCAGTGCGCAGGATGGCGGCGTGCAGTTGGGTGGCCGGGAGAGGGGGACCTATCTGCAACTGGTGGTCGGGACCTTCTTCTGATTCCAGATTATGGGGCCGCTGCGCGGCCCTTTTCGCGGCACAAGGCCGCTCCTACACAGGAGACCGCGATCCTCTGTAGGAGCGGCCTTGTGCCGCGAAAGGGCTGCGCAGCAGCCCCACAGTCTCAAGGACACCCCTGCTCCAACAACCACCGCCGCACCATCATCTGCTGCTGTGCAGGCCGATCACGCAACAACGCCTGCAGCGACAGCCCCGCCTGCACCCCACGGACCACGGGCGCCAACTCAACCCCTTGCAAGTGCCACACCCCCAACGGCTGGTCTGCCGTCACCACCACCTCGGCCTCCTCCACGAAGCCATTACGCAACACCGGCCGACGCTCCACCGTCACAACGCTCCAGGCGGCCTGGGCATGGATCGGCTGCGTATCCGGCCATTCGCGGCGCGCAGCCCAGAACGCGGCCGTCGCCCGCGACTGCTCCTGATCGTGGAAATCCCGGCCAATACGGGCAAAGCGCAGGAACAGCTGCTCAATCCGTTCCTGGTGAAAGCGCAGCGCCTGGGCCGCGTGCTCAGGCCGCTGCAACAAGGTGTTGATCACCACCGGCGCCTGCAAGGCCGATGACAACGACTGGAAGATCCCGTTACCCGACAGCGGGTCTACCGCCATCGCCGCATCCCCCACCCGCAGCCAATCATCGCCTGCGCAGGCGCCGGCCAGGATCGCGGTGCTGCTACGGGCATGCACCTGCGCAGGGGCGAAGGCCTGCTCGCCGAACAGTTGCTCCACCAGCGCCGAACCACGCCGACGCTCGGCACAGTATTCGGGCAAGGCCGCCTTGCCCGGCAGCTGTGCCGCCGTCGCATCCAGCGTCACCTGCCAGTAGCAGCGGCCATCGGCCAGTCGCGCCATCCAGGCCCAGCCGTCGTCCAGGCTCTCCACCGCCGAGGCCGGCGTGCCGGGCGCTGCCTGCCAGAGGTTGAGCAGGCTGACGGTCTCCGGTCCGCGCAGGCGACCTTCGCTCAACGGCGCCTGGCGACCACGGGCCTCGACCAGGAAGTTACCGTGCAAGGTGCGACCGTCGTCCAGGTGTAACCGGTACCCCTGCCCCCGCGCCACCTCGCGCACACGCCCTTCGACCAGCTCGACACCGGCGCGGCGCAGGTCGTCGCGCAGGGCCTGGTCGAAACGCTGGCGATCGAGCAGGCATTCCTGGTTCGGTTGCAGCCGCTCGCCGTTCCAGTGCACCTGACGCGCGGCCGGCGTGGTGGCCTCGGCCAGGGCGGCGCCCAGGCCGGCATGACGCAGGCCCTCCAGCACCCGCTGCGACACGCCTTCCACCGCGGCGAAGCGGCGCCAGTCGGACACCACCGTGACGGCATAGCCCATCCGCCGCAGCCCCAGCGCCGTGGCTGCGCCGGCAGGTCCGGCACCGAGTATCAGGATGCTCGATTCAGACATTGATCAGCCCCTTGCGCTCAGGGCCGGCGAACGCCGCGTGGGTTTTCAGCCACCGCAACAGCGCCTCCCGGGTCATGCCGGGCTCCTCGCGCAGCAGGGCCGCCACCCGGCCGCTGAATGCGGCGCAGGCCAGGCTGGCTCCTGCCCCGCCATCGCTGCCGACCGCCGCGCCGAAATCGGCCTGGGCCGTGTCCAGCCACGACCACTGCCCGGCAGCGCAGCGGGCATCGCCGGTCACGCGGATGACCCCGGGGTAGCTGGCCGGGTACACCGGCTCGCCCCGCGCCGGACTGGAGGCGCACAGCAGCACCCCGGCGGCCACGGCTTCGGCACAGGCCTGGCGCAGCACCGGGCGGTCCTGGCGCAGGCCCAGGCTCAGGTTGACCACGCTCGCGCCGGCCTCCACCAGCCACAACAGACCAGCCGCCACCTGCAAGGCACTGGTGCTGCCCTGCCCGGCGAACACCTGGGCCAGCAGCACGGGCTGGGCGCCGGACTCGGCGCGCAGCCGCGCCAGCACGGCGCTGCCATGGCCCAGGGCGTCCGGCAGCGGGTCACCCTCGCGCAACATGCCCTCTTCGAGCCAGAAGCGACGCGCATCCAGCAGGCCGGCCGCCTGCTCCGGCGAGCAGCCGCTGTCGATCACGCCGATGCACGGTTCAGCGGCCATGGTCGGCGGGCTCCTTGCTGCGCAACTGTCCGTCCAGCAGTTCTAGGTGCAGGTCGGCATCGGCGAGGGTCGAGGCGCGGTGGCTGATGAGAATCCGCGTGCGCCCGGCGAACAGCTGGTCAATGGCGGCGATCACCTCGCGCTCGGTGGCTTCATCCACCGCCGAGGTGGCTTCGTCCAGCACCAGGATCGCCGGTTGCTGCAGCAGCGCCCGGGCGATGGCGATGCGTTGCTTCTGCCCACCGGACAGCTGCTGGCCACGCTCGCCCAGCAAGCCGTCGAGCCCCAGCGGCAGGCTCTGCACCAGGCTCTCCAGACGGGTCAGGCGCACCACCCGCTCGAGGTCGTCACGGCTGGCCTGGGGCGTGCTGTAGGCCAGGTTCTGCGCCAGGGTGCCGCGAAACAGCACGATGTCCTGGCTGACCACGGCGATGCGTCGCCGCAGGGCCTGCAGGTCGAGCTCGCGCAGGTCGACGCCATCGAGCAGGATGCGCCCGCCATCGGGGTCGTAGAAGCGTTGCAGCAGGTCGATCAGCGTCGACTTGCCGACGCCGGAGGCGCCACTGATGGCGACCTTGGCCCCGGCCGGCAGACTGGCATCGACCTTGTCCAGCACCTTGCCCTGGCGCCCGTCGTGGGCGAAGCACACCGCGTCCAGGCGCAGCTCGCCGGGCCCCTGCGGCATGGGCCTGGGATCATCCGCCTCGCGCACCGCGACCGCCTCCTGCTTGAGCTCCATCACCCGGCCCAGGCTCACGGCCATCCGCTGCACCGCCACGTACAGGCCCAGCAGGCTCTGCACCGGGCCGACGGCCATGCCCATGTAGGTGGAGAACGCGATCAGCGCACCCAGCTGCCAGGTCCCCTGGATCACCCACCAGCCGCCGACCAGGAATGCGCACGCCCGGCACCAGGAGGTCAGGGTGCCGGGCACCGCCTGGGTGAAGAACTCGGTGACCTGCACCTTGAGCAACTGCCCCATGTAGCCCTGGCCCAGCCGGTCGAGGCGTTCGGCCTCGCGCTGCTGTTGGCCGGCGGCCTGGATGAACTTCATCGCCGGCAGCGTCTCGACCAGGAACGACGACACGTCCGCCGAGCGCTCGCGCAGGCTGCGCACCTCGCGCTCGACCTTGCGCCGCATCCAGCGCAGCCACAGCACCTCGATCGGAATCAGCAGCGCCAGCAGCAGCGACAGCTGCCAGGACAGCATCAGCATCAGGGCCACGGCGCCGACCAGGCCGATCAGCGCCGACACCGCCGAGAACAGCGAGTCCACGGCAAACCGCTGGATCTCGGCGACATCGCCGTCCAGCCGCGACAGGATGTCGCCGGTGCGCCGCAGGCCGTAGAAGGTCGGCGACAGCCGTTGCAGGTGGCGGTACAGGTCATCGCGCAGGGCGAACAGGATGCGCCCGGACAGCCGTGTATGCAGGTAGCGGTTGACCCCGGCCAGCACGGTGCCGAGCAGGCCGGCGACGATCATGATTGCCGCCATGTGCCAGAGGGTCTGGTAGTCCTTGGCCAGCAACCCCTCGTCGATCAGGGTCTTGACCAGCCAGGGTTGCGCCAGGGCCAGCAGCGAGGCGCCCAGGGACAGCGCCAGCAGCACGCCGATGGCGCCACGGTGTGGACGCACGAAGCCATACAACCAGGCCAGCGCCTGACGCATCAGCGCCGGGTCGCTGGATTCGATCAGCCGGGAAAACAGTCCGCCCATGGCTCAACCACGCAACTGCTTGAGCTTGCGGTACAGCGTCGCGCGACTGATGCCCAGGGCCTCGGCCGCTGCCGAGACATTGCCCTGATGGCGGGCCAGGGCGGCGCGGATCAGCTCCAGCTCGTTGTCGCGCAGGCTGCCGGACGGCGCGGCGCCACTGGCCAGTTCATCGAGCAGGCAGTCGGTGAGATGGTCGAGGGTCAGCACCTGCTCGCCCTCCTCGCGCATCGCCAGGGCGGTACGCACCACCATCTCCAGCTGGCGGATGTTGCCCGGCCA
Source organism: Pseudomonas sp. RtIB026 (assembly GCF_016861355.2). Classification (NCBI taxonomy): domain Bacteria; kingdom Pseudomonadati; phylum Pseudomonadota; class Gammaproteobacteria; order Pseudomonadales; family Pseudomonadaceae; genus Pseudomonas; species Pseudomonas sp. RtIB026. Next base: position 3,897,254 of record NZ_AP023348.2, read on the forward strand.
GTCGAAGTTCTCCAGCAGCGCCACCAATGGTGCATCGAGGCTGACGCCCCTGGCCCCGGACTTGTCCAGCAGGCCCTGGATGAGCGTCGCCAGGTCGTCGCGCTCGCGCAGTGCCGGCAGGCGCAGGGATACACCGTTGACCCGGTAGTAGAGGTCTTCGCGGAACTGCTGGTCGGCGACCAGGCGCTTGAGATCGCGGTGGGTGGCGCAGATCAGCGCCACATCGATGTCCTGCTCCTCGCCGGCCCCCAGCGGCGCCACCCGGCGCTCCTGCAGGACACGCAACAGGCGCGCCTGCAAGGCCAGGGGCATGTCGCCGATCTCGTCGAGGAACAGCGTGCCGCCATGGGCCTGCATCAGCCGCCCGACCATGCCGCCACGGCGCGAGCCGGTGAAGGCGCCCTCGCGGTAACCGAACAGCTCGGACTCGATCAGGCCCTCGGGAATCGCCGCGCAGTTGACCGCCACGAACGGCTTGTCGGCCCGCGGGCCGGCCTGGTGCAGGGCACGGGCGGCGACTTCCTTGCCGGTACCGGTTTCGCCCAACAGCAGCACCGGCAAGCCATTGGCCAGGCCCTGGCGGGCCATGCGCAAGGCTCGGGCCAGGCGGGCATCGCCGCCGGCCAGGGCCTCCAGGGCCTGGGCCTTGGCCGGCTCAGCCGGCTTGGTGGTGAACGCCGGACCACTGACGCGGCCATGCCGTGGCAACTGCAAGGCGCGGAAGAAGAATTCGCCCTTGGCGGTCTGCACGCTGCTGACACCGCCCTGCCACAGGCGGGCAATGAATGCCGGCGAACGCTCGCCCAGCAGGTCGCTGCTGCGCCGCCCAAGCAGCGTCTGGCGAGACATCTGCAGCAGTTGGCAAGCATTGTCGTTGGCCGCCAGCACCTCGCCTTCCAGGCTCAGCGCCAGCAGGCCCTGCCAGGCACTGGCCAGGTACTGCGGCCGACTATGGAAGGCCAGCACCAGGTGCTCGGGGTGATACAGCCCGAACAATCGGCTTTCGATATTGCCGGCGGCCAGCAGCAGCGTGGAGAGGCTGTCCTGGGGCTGGGCCATGACGCCTTCACGGGTCACATCAAGCACACCGATCACTTCGCCACGCGGATCGCGCAGGGGCACCGAAGTGCAGGAGAACGGGCTGAGCCGGTCCAGGTAGTGCTCGCCGCAGTTGATCAGGGTCGGCTGGCCCTCGACCACCGCCGTGCCGATGGCGTTGGTGCCGCGCAGGGCCTCGCTCCAGCAGCTGCCCGGGTGCAGGTCGCGCAGGCCCTCGCGCTCGAGTGTCTGCTTCTGGCCCTCGATGGCCAGCACATTGGCCTGGGCGTCGCCGAGGATGACGATGCCGCTCTTGCCCTGGCGCTTGACCAGGTAATCCAGTTCGGGGGTGACCGCGTCGATCAGCAGGCGGTTGTGCTCCAGCAGCGCACGCAGGTCCAGGCCATGGCGGATGCCCAGGCCTACCTGCTCGCCCTGCAGGCAGTCCAGGCCGTGGCCGAGGCTGCGGCGCCAGGAGGCGTCGATCTCGTCACGCAGCATGCCGGAGGGCAGCTCGCCTTCACTGGCCAGCTTCAGGCGGACCAGGCGGGATTGCTGCAGCGGGTCGTTGGCGTTTGTTGTTGGAAGTTGTCGCGCCATTGCGTGCTCCAGGGGTGCCCCGCTCAGGCGGGGCAATGGGCATCGGTTTTTTCGGCAGTGTGCGTCAGAATTCGTTGGCAGTCATCTAGTACGCGCAAGCCACGCCAGCAGCCGTGGACCTTGCAATCCCCCCGCCGCACCGAGACAATGCGAGCAATTACCATTTACATCATGGATCCCGCTCTATGTCGACGCTCGACCGCTCGGCGCTGCACCAGCTGTACAGCGAGAACAACGGCTGGTTGAAAAGCTGGTTGCGCGCGCGCCTGGGCAATACCGCCGATGCGTCCGACCTGGCCCACGACACTTTCCTGCGGGTCATGACCGCCCGCAACCAGGCGCCCATCCGCGAGCCGCGCAGCTACCTCAGCGCCATCGCCCGCGCACTGCTGATCGACAAGGTTCGCCGCCGCGCCATCGAGCAGGCCTACCTGCAGGCCCTGGCCCTGCGACCCGAACCGGTCGAGGTGTCGCCGGAGATTCGCCTGTCGATCATCGAGATGCTGGTATCGGTCGATGCAATGCTCGACGAGCTCGGCCCCAGGACCCGCGACATCTTCCTCGCGGTGCAACTGGAAGGGCTGACCTATGCGGCGGTCGCCGAACGCTTCGACGTCTCGATCACCACGGTGAAAAACCACCTGATCCGGGCCATGACCCGCTGCCTGCTGGTGGTCGAGAGCTGAGGGCTGGTCAATGGATATGAAGACACTCGAAGCGGCCGCGACCTGGTACGTGCAGCTCAATGACGGTGATGCCGACACTGCACGGACCCAGGCCTGGCAGACGTGGCTGGCCGCAAGCCCGGCGCATGCCGAAGCCTGGACGCGAGTGGAGAAGCTTCAGCGACAATGGGCAATGGTGCCACGCCAGGCCGCGCTGTCGGGTTTGGGCGCGGCCCAGGCGCAGCGCCGCGAGGTGCTGAAAGTACTGGGCATGCTGCTGGCCGTCGGCGGCGGCAGCTGGCTGGCCAGCGAACAGGTGCCCTACAGCGCCCTCCTCGCCCAGCAGCGCACCGGCAGCGGCGAACGGCGCTCGCTGCGCCTGGAGGATGGCTCGCAGCTGGAGCTGAACGTCGACACCGCGCTGGATGTGCGTTTCGATACGCAGGTACGGGCGATCCAACTTTATCGCGGCGAGATCCTGGTCAGCACCGCCAGCGACCCCGCCCGGCGCCCGTTCATCGTGCACACCGACAACGGCAGCGTGCGGGCGCTGGGTACGCGGTTCAGTGTGCGGCAGCTAGCGGAGCAGACACGGGTCGGTGTGTTGCAGTCGGCCGTCGAGATTCGGCCCAAGCACCATCTCGACCAGGTGCTGCGCCTGGACGCAGGGCAACAGGCCGGCTTCGACCGCGACACGTTGGCCCGCGCCCAGCCCCTGCCCGCCGACTCGACGGCCTGGGTCCAGGGCATGCTCAGCGTCAACGACTGGCGCCTGGGTGACTTCATCGACGAGCTGGGCCGCTACCGAAGCGGGGTGCTGCGTTGCGCCCCGGCCATTCGCGGCATGAGCATTTCCGGCTCGTTCCGTATCGACGACACCGATATCGCCCTGGCGAACCTGCCCAAATCCCTGCCGGTGAAGGTGCGCTACCTGAGTCGCTACTGGGTCAGCGTGGAGCCTGCCTGAGCGAAAAAAGTTTTCCGCAATCTTGCTGATTTCGATTCTCGTCCGTCCATGACACAAGCCGCGACGACAGCGACTTTCCGCCATGACACGCAAGGATCACCCAATGCCCGCTCCCCACCCCACCGCCCGCCTGCACCTGGCCATCCGCCGGTTCGCCTTCGGCCTGTCCCTCGCCAGCGTGCCCTGCGCGCTGCTCGCGCCGGCCCATGCCATGGCCAGCAGCCAGAACACCTACCATATCGCCGCCGGCCCCCTGGGCAATGCGATCACCCAGTTCGGCGTGCAGGCGGGGGTAACCATCTCGTTCGACACCGAGCAGACCCGCCACCTCAACACCGCCGGACTCGACGGCAGCTACAGCGTCGAGGAAGGCCTGCTGCGCCTGCTCGCCAGCAGCGGGCTGCAAGCCCAGCGCCAGGGCAACGGCGGCTATGTGCTGGTGCCGGCCGACAATGGCGCGGCGATGGAACTGGGGCCGTTGACCATCGACGCCAACCGCCTCGATGCCACCAGCGAGGGCACCCAGTCCTACGCCGCGCGCGCGGTGACCATCGGCAAAGGCGTGCACAGCCTCAAGGAAACGCCGCAGTCGGTCACCGTGATGACCCGCAAGATGCTCGACGACCAGAACCTCAATACCCTGGAGCAGGTGCTGGACAAGACCCCCGGCATCACCGTCTACGACTCGCCCATGGGCGGCAAGTACTTCTATTCCCGTGGCTTCAACCTCGACGGCCAGTACCAGTACGACGGCGTGCCGCTGGATGTGGGTGGCAACTACGTGCAGGCCAACAGTTTCTCCAGCGACATGGCCTTCTACGACCGCGTCGAGATCCTCAAGGGCGCCGCTGGCATGATGAAGGGCTCAGGCTCCTCCGCTGGCGGCGTCAACTTCGTGCGCAAGCGCGGCCAGGACAAGGCCCACACCGCGCTGACCCTGTCCGCCGGCACCTGGGACAACTACCGAGGCCAGGTGGACGTCGGCGGCCCGCTCAACGAGTCGGGCACCGTGCGCGGCCGCGCCGTGGCGACCCTGCAGGATCGTCAGTATTTCTACGACAACGCCAAGCGCCAGGACCAGGTGCTGTACGGCGCCCTCGACTGGGACGTGACGCCCGACACAACCCTGGGCGTGGGCCTTGCCTATGAAGACGTCGACGCCTCGCCGTGCTATACCGGCCTGCCCCGTTATGCCGACGGCAGCGATCTGAAGCTGTCGCGCTCCACCTGCCTGGGCGCCACCTGGAATGACCAGCAGAGTCAGCGCATCACCGGCTTCGCCGACCTCAAGCATCGCTTCAACGACGACTGGACGCTGAACTTCGCCTCGGTCTACACCCACAACAACCAGAACATCGAATACGGCTATTCCGAGGGCGCGGTGCCGGTCGGCGCCAGCAGCGCCGGAATGCGCCGTATTGTCGGCCGGTTCGATTACGACCAGGACGACTACGGCTTCGATAGCTACGTCGACGGCAAGTTCGAGGCGTTCGGCCTCGAGCACGAGCTGATCGTGGGCGCCAACGCCAGTCGGCAGAAGACCCACGACTACTTCGCGCTGATGCCGCTCGGCGGCACCCAGAACCCCTTCGACCCGTCAGGGGCCTTCCCCCACCCGTCCAAGGACCAATTCCTGGCCAACCCCAGCCGTGGAGGCAGCGCGCCCAGCGACTCCACCACCAGCCAGTACGGCACCTACGCCACCCTGCGCCTGAAGCTGGCCGAGCCGCTGACCCTGGTGCTCGGCACGCGGGTGAGCTGGTACCGCAACCAGAGCGACTCCTACACCCAGGCCTGGGATTACTGGGTGCACAACCGCAGCCAGGAAAACGGCCAGGTCACGCCCTTCGCCGCCGTGCTCTACGACCTCAACGATGAGTGGACCGCCTACGCCAGCTACGCCGATATCTTCCAGCCGCAGAGCAACCTGGTGAATGCCCAGGGCCAGGCCCTGCAACCCAAGACCGGCGCCAACTACGAGCTGGGCATCAAGGGCGAACTGTTCGGCGGCGCGCTCAACACCGCCTTCAACCTGTTCCGCACGGTCGAAGAGCACCGCGCCGAAACCGACTACGCCGCCACCTGCATGGGCTCGGGCGACCAGTACTGCTACACCGATAGCGGCAAGGTCCGCGCCCAGGGCTTCGAGGCCGAGGTCAGCGGCTCGCCCATCGAGCGCCTGGAGCTGCTGGCGGGCTACACCTATACCCAGACCAAATACCTGAGCACCATCAACCAGACCGACCCGACCGAGCTCAACTTTACCTCCAGCTTCATCCCGCGGCACATGCTCAAGGTCTGGGGCGACTACCAGCTCGACGGCGCGCTCGAGCGCTGGACGGTCGGTGCCGGGGTTTCCAGCCAGAGCGACAACTTCCGCCGCCAGGGCAACCTGAGCATCGAGCAAGCGGGCTACACGCTGTGGAGCGGCCGCGTGCAGTACCGTCTCGACGAGCACTGGAGCCTGGCGTTGAATGGCAACAACCTGTTGGACAAGCGCTATTACGCGACCATCGGGGCCGCTGGCTGGGGTAACCACTACGGTGAGCCGCGTAACTTCATGCTGACGCTCAAGGGGAGTTTCTGATGGGGGCAGGATCGGCGCCGTAAGCGCCGGGGCTTTCAGGGTGTTCGCCGCGAAGGCTTCTGCGCCTGTGAGATCGAGCGCCGCCCGCGCGGCGCATCGCGGCACAAGGCCGCTCACACATCTCATGGTTGCCCGCCTTGGTACATGTCTTGAGACAGGTGAAGCGGCAGTGGTGGCCACGCTGAAACCGTGTCGGACCAACAAGGCGGACCAGGTAATGGCACAGGACTGACTGGCCCGAAACAGATGTGCGGCCTTGTGCCGCGATGCGCCGCGCGGGCGGCGCTCGATCTCATAGGCGCTGCAAAGGTTGCGGTGGACACCTGGGGGCCCTCACTCGGTCAACAGCCCTTGCCCCCAAAGACCTGAGAGGGCTGCCCGTAAGCACGCCAACGTTTCATCACCCGCGCTCTGCTCACGGCTTGAGGAAAGCCTCAACAGCGCTGACGAACCGCTCCGGCTGATCAACCGCCATCCATTCGGGTGAAATAAAACCTACTGTAGGTGCCGCCTAAGAAACCGAGCGCGGCCTGCGTGACGTTCGACTTTCCTGCCGCCACCAGAAATTTTTAACCGCTCGCTTCGGTGCCTCAACAGATAGCTATCAATTTTACTAGTATTTATTTTCAGGTAGCAGTGGAATGCTTATGTTCCAGACCGTAACTGCCGGACGGATCCAAATGTCTATTGATTCGAAGCGCACCTCGGGCGAAGTCTTGTCAGGCAATACTCTAAGCCGTGCACTACCAGACGTATCCGTCAGAAAAAAATTCAGATGCAGCTCGTACATCACCACTCTGATAGCCACTGAACAAAATCATTCACCCTCGAGCCTGTTCAAGTCCGCACATCCACGACGATGCATTGTCTATTCCCCCTATGGTTGGCATAAAGGTGTATTGGCGCTGCTTGGCTTTAACGGCGAGCCCTTTGATCCTTTGACGCAGCGCTATCACTTAGGTCACGGTTATCGGGCGTTCAGCCCCTCATTAAAGCGATTCAACAGCCCTGACAGCATTAGTCCTTTTGGTGCAGGCGACCTAAATCCATATATTTATTGCTTGGGGGACCCAGTAAACAACAAAGATCCAGATGGACACATTACAGTTGGGCAGTTTATTACAGACACCACCCGAACCATATGGCGCCTATTTAAGCCAACTAATCGTCAGATGATTGCATTTCATGGTAGCTCTTCGATTTATGAGAAATCGTTAGCTGCGGGAATCGACCCTAAAAATATTGGCGAAGGTATTTATGGAATCGGTTTCTACGGAACATTCGACTACAAACTGGCAACAGCTTACGCCGGCGCGAGCGCATCCCGTACCCGGTCAAAGGCGCGTGTTTTCAGGATATACACAGAGGACTTTAACAAGCTCACCAAAGGTAAGGATTTCGACTATGCCGGCGACAATAAAAATATAATAGTTTTTTTTGAAAGCTCATTTGACAAAATAAAAGTGTTACCCACAAAAGAATCAACACTATTTCGCAGAAATTCATATTATGAGCGCAACGCAGATTTAAACTCGAAATCAAGCGACATGCGAGCTGACGCCTGACCTGCGCGATATATAGCAAGTTAGAAAAACTCGTCAGTTGGGCGCGACGACTGCGAGGCCAATGAGTACTGTAGAATACGGTGCACATTCCTTTATAAACCTGCCTATCTGCATTCCGTCATGAGGCTAGGCGGTCCTTTTCGAACCGCCGGGCTCTGTTTCACACCTTCTTCAACATCCCCATATGCGCATCATCCATCAATGCCTTGGCCATATCGCTCAGGTAGTGCGATGCCCAGACCAGCACCGGCTCATTGTCCATCACACCGATGAAGGACGCCCGGCGGGCGCTGTCGAGCAGCACGGAGGCCTGCTCCATGGCGTGGCTCGCGCAGTTGCCGGGTTCTACGCGGAACAGGCGTGTACCTTTGGTGGCACCTTCCAGGCAGGTGCAGGTGCCGACGGTCCAGCCGAGCTGGCCGTGGTCTGCAGGGGTTTCGTTGTCCATTTGCGAAATCCTCTCTCTTGGAAAAGCCATAACTCGTTGATTTAGCTAGACCCTGTGGGAGCGGCCTTGAACTGGTCAAGTAATTTTGGACACCGGTTAAGGTTCATGCCGCTGCCTTGAGCTTTTCCTCCATGGCTACTGGCGTTTCATAGCCGTTGTAGCTGTGGAGGCGCTTGAGGTTGTAGCGCATCAGATAAGCCTGGATATCCACTCGTGCCTGCGCTTCGGTCTCGTAACCCTCTGCCGGCACCCATTCTGATTTCAATGCTCCGAAGAATCGCTCCATGGCAGCGTTATCCCAGCATTGGCCTCGATGGCTCATGCTCTGGTTCAAGTTGTACTCATCGAGCGCGGCTCTGAATTTATGGCTGGTGTACTGACAGCCCTGGTCTGAATGAAACATTACGCCCGCCGGCCTACCCCGCGATTCAGCGGCCATGCGCAGGGCGTTACAAGCTAAGTTGGCATCTGCAATCATCGAGAATGCCCAACCCACTACGCGACGGGCATAGAGGTCAATCACGGCGGCTAGGTACAGCCAGCGCCTGCCAACCTGGATATAGGTCACATCGCCACACCAAACCTCATTGATCGCCGAAACCTTGAAATTGCGCTTCAGCTGATTCTCGGCGATCAACGCTTCTGCCCCTGATGACCGATAGCGGTGCGGCCTGCGCTGTTTGCACTTCAGGCCAGCTTCACGCATTAGCGCACGCACCTTGTATCGTCCTATTTCATGGCCTTCGTGCCGCAATTCCTGCGCCAGGGTTCGCGAGCCAGAAGCACTTCGCGATGCGTTGAAGTGCTTGATTACCAGCAGGCGTAGCGCATCTCTTGCCGGGTTTTCACGTCCTTGCCGTTTGCGCCACGCATAGAAACTGCTGCGCTTAACCCCAAGCACGCGGCAGCAGTCGACAACAGGGTATTGCTCACTCAGCTCGTTGATCAGCGAGAACGATCTTTGGAGTCCCGAAGCAGGAGAGCACTGGCCTTTTTTAGGATTTCGATATCCCGATCCTTTTGCCGAACCAGCGCTTCGAGTTCTTCAATTCGTTGCTGCTCGGGTGTGATCGCTTTGGCTCCAGCCGGAACCTTACCGGCTCTCTCTTCACGCACCTGATCAACCCAGCGGCGAAGCGCGGTAGGGCCCAGCCCAAGGGCGGCACAGACCTCAGGAACTGACTGCCCACCGTCCAGCACCATTTCGGCAGCTTGGACTTTGTATTCTCTTGAATAAGATTTACGCACTGATTTTGCCTCCAATTGGGCGCCATCATAGCGCCCGATGAAGGTGTCCAAAATCATTAGGCCAGTTCACCTTGCGCCGCGAAAGGGCTGCGCAGCGGCCCCGACAATCTTGATTGCGGCGCGGAACCTGGGGCCTGTGGCAGCTCTATCAGTGCAATGTGTATGACGGCGGCCGCGCACTCATCTGTAGCTGAGCCAGTGCCGACTCCAGCAGCATGCGGGTGGCATCAAGCTCGTGCATCATCGTCAGCATCACCAGGGTGGCCGGTGATTTGGGCAGGTGGCTGAACGACTGATGGGCGACGGCCAGCGCGCACATGACGTACTCGGTGGCCTGGACGAGGGTGTCTTCAAGGAGATGAGGGGATTCAGCGGACGGGGGTGGATCTGGGACGATCTTCAACATGACTTCATACTCGACGTTCATGAATGATCAACCAGACACCCATTCACCTGCAGGAGGATGGGTGGCGGCTACGTGCGGGTCTGCAAGTCCGGGGAACATCGAGCGATAACCCGGCCGGCCCGAGGGCCAACCGCACGTAGCCACCATTGAGCACAGCCACTGGAAAACGCCAGCGACTCGAAGGTGAGTACAGTTCGATGTTCAGACGGACTTGCAGGCCCGGTCGTTGATTTGGCAACGACCCAGCGAGACTAGCCGCCAGTTCGAGGGCGCAACAGTGGGCGAAGCATGCTTCGGAAATGGACTACTCGAAATAGGGAAAATCTGATTCATCCCTGTAGGACGCACCAACAAATCATTGGCCGGGCTCCGCACTGCTTACTTTTTGAGGAAGGTTTCTACAACGCTGGCAAACCGTTCCGGTTGATCGAGCATGACGAAATGAAAACTGTCATCGATGCGGGTGAAATGGATATCAGGTGTCGAGGCATAGGCCCGACGGAACGTTGCATCGACGCTGGATGCAGGCACACCGTAAAAATCGTCGTATGCATAAACGACTTCGACCGGCGCGCTGATGCGACCGAGTTCGGGACGCAGATCAGTGATCATCAACTCATACACTGCATCCGCCACGGTCTTGCGATCAGAGCTGATCCCCGCAGAAACCACCCCTGGCCTGACCGCCTCGGTCTTGGCGAGTCGGGCGATAGATGCCTTCTGCATCGCTTCGCTCTGCTCCGGCGATGCCGACAAGAGCGAACTACGCATTGCTGCCGCCTGCGCCGTAGCGGTTTCGCTGGTGGCCGAAGGGTCAATCAGCAACGTATAGAACGGCAACGCATCGACGATCATCAAGCGCCCAACCTGATCGGGATGACGAGCCCCCAGCATCAATGCAACCTCTCCCCCCAGTGAGTGACCGATGATCACGGGTGCCTCTATATGCTGGGTGCGGATGTAGTCAGCAATTGCCTCGGCCACCGGAGCGACCACTTTCCCTTCGCTATCGGACACCGCAGGCAAACCGGCAAAGCCTGCGAGCTGCACAAGGTGAAGACGGTGGTTCTGGCGTAACCGAGCGGCAAGGTCAGCCCATACCTCGCGAGACGATGCCAGCCCCGGAATCAGGATCACATCCCTGCCCTCGCCTTCGACCTGGACCGAGATACGCTGCTGATCAGTGTGTAACGGAGACGAAGGCTGGCCGGGTGACGCCGACAGCGACGCCGACATCAACGACAAGGTAGTCCCGACTGCCGCGAGGATCGTTGCGATACGCATCAGATTCCCCTCTCCGGGCGATGTGCTGCTTGTTTCATGGCCACTCCTTTGACTGATGACAGCTAGGCACTATACGGGCTTGTCGCCACGATAAAAGGTGTTGAGGGCATTCGAGTGTGGTCCGGGTCGGTTCGGCTGACCACCCAGACCACCGGGGTCTGTTTCACACCTTCTTCAACATCCCCATATGCGCATCATCCATCAATGCCTTGGCCATATCGCTCAGGTAGTGCGATGCCCAGACCAGCACCGGTTCATTGTCCATTTGCGAAATCCTCTCTCGTGGAAAAGCCATAACTCATTGATTTAGCTCAACCCTGTAGGAGCGGCCTTGCGCCGAGATCCGGCACCCCCAGTCTTGAAATACATTAGGTTCGTCGCTGATGCTCACACCGGTCCCACACTCCGATACCGATGCCTTGCTAGGTACAGCGCACGATCGCTCGCTGACCCTGGACGATTTATCGGTTTACTGCCGAAGCCCAGACCTGCGATCTGCCGATCTGCTCAATGCCCTATCAATCGAAACGGCCCGACGATTCATTTCGGGGGCAATATCGTATGAGGCTGGCGATAACATCATGAATGGCCTATTCACCGCCATCGTCGAACTGAGCATGGACGAGCAGATGCCACAGCCGGCATTTGACATCTACCTGGCATTCGATGACGGGGAATACCACCGTCCAGGGGACTCGGAACACATACAGCCGTCAGAGCGCTATACCAAACCTTATTTGACAGAGATCTTAAAAGACCTCGATAGCGCCCAGTGATCAAGGCACACGGTTGAAGCGCACCTCCAAGTGTGACCTGGATCGGTGCGGCTGGCCGACCCAGACCACCGGGGCCTGTTTCACACCTTCTTCAACATCCCCATATGCGCATCATCCATCAATGCCTTGGCCATATCGCCCAGGTAGTGCGATGCCCAGACCAACACCGGTTCGTTGTCCATCACACCGATGAAGGAAGCCCGGCGTGCACTGTCGAGCAGCACGGAAGCCTGCTCCATGGCGTGGCTCGCGCAGTTGCCGGGCTCTACGCGGAACAGGCGCGTACCTTTGGTGGCGCCTTCCAGGCAGGTGCAGGTGCCGACGGTCCAACCGAGTTGACCGTGGTCTGCAGGGGTTTCGTTGTCCATTTGCGAAATCCTCTCTCGTGAAACTAACCGTAACTCATTGATTTAGCTCGACCCTGTAGGAGCGGCCTTGCGCCGCGAAAGGGCTGCGCAGCGGCCCCGGCAATTTTGATTGCGCGCGGAACCTGGGACCTGTGGCAGCTCTATCAGTGCAATGTGTATGACGGCGGTCGCGCACTCATCTGGAGCTGAACCAGTGCCGACTCCAGCAGCATGCGAGTGGCATCAAGCTCGTGCATCATCGTCAGTATCACCAGAGTGGCCGGTGATTTCGGCAGATGGCTGAACGACTGATGGGCGACGGCCAGCGCGCACATGACGTACTCGGTGGCCTGGACCAACGTGTCTTCAAGGAGATGAGGGGATTCAGCGGACGGGGGTGGATCCGGGACGATCTTGAGCATGATGAAATTCTCTAGTTGCGCTGATCGGACCGCAGCCCATCGCTTGCAGGCGATAGGGTGGCGGCTACGTACGGGCCTGCAAGACCGGGGCAACTAGAGTAAGCCCGGCTGACCCGAAGGCCACCCGTACGCAGCCACCATAACGCACTGCCAATGGCTTGAGACCAATGGCAAGGGGTGGCGCTGATCTAGTTGTCCCGCTCAGGCTTGCAGACCCGGCCGCTACTTTTTGCAGCGACCCTGCGAGACTAGACCTCTGTTGGAGGGCGTAAAAGCGGCTAAAGCATGCTTCGGAAATGGACTACTCGAAATAGGGAAAATCTGATTAATCCCTGTAGGACGCAACGCGGGATCTCTCCCCTGCCCGTCTACCCAGCCCCAAAAAAGACGGTTTACATCTCACCCAGAGCTTGTAGAGAATCCCCCACTTTTGGTCATCAGGTCTGAGAAGTTGCATATGCCCTACATCATGCAAGCCGCCATCCTTCTGGTACTGGGCGCACTCATCGTTCAGTTTCTGAAACCATACCCCTTACGCAAGTGGCTGGGCGTGGCGCTGTTGACGGCGGGCCTGGTCGGTATCTTCAAATTCGACCAGCAGCCGGTGCTGGGCTTTGACCTGGAGCTGCTGGCGCTCCTAGCCGTGCCGTTGGGCGCGGTGCTGTTCATGACGCGGCGGCGGTTCACGGAGGTGGGCTAAGCCCAGGTCCGGCTCTTGTCGACATCACGGGATCCATTGGGCTACACAATCGTGCCGTGAACAAAGTTACAAGCGATATCAACGTGGGAGCGGGCTGGCCCCGCGATGCGGCGTATGGCACCGGCGTTGCCGGTGATCGCGGGGCCAGCCCGCTCCCACGCAGCCCAACAATCAGGCTGCGTTGAAAACACTGCCTTGGAGCAATGTCCGCTCCTGGTCGAGACGAAGAGTCTGAGCGTACGCGCAATCTCTCGGGCCTTGCCTGCGCAGGCTTTAGATTGATAGACAGCAAGAGCACTTCAGCCCGATCAGGCGGCCCCCTTCGCCTGCTGCTCCAGATGCACCTGCAACGTCGGATCGATCCCCAACGCACTGGCCAACTCATCAAGGTAGGCCCGCTCCGCGTCCTGCTGGTCATCCACCAGCATCACACTGGCCAGGTACATTTCCGCAGCCATGCCCGGGTCCTGGGCCGACTGCGCCACCTCGGCGGCATCGAGTGGCTTGCTGACTTCCTCGTCCAGCCACTGCTGCAGTTGCGGGTCGCTGGTGTGACGTTTGATTTCAGCGTAGATCAACTGTTCTTCCTGCTGGTCGATGCGACCGTCAGCCTTGGCTGCCGCAATCAGCGCACGCAAGATCGCATGGCTGTGATCTTCGGCCTCGGGGCCAGACAATTGATCCACGGTACGCACGGCCTGTTGCGGGGCTGCCGCCTGGCTGCGCTGCCAGCTTTGATAAGCCTGGAACGCCATCATGCCCAACGACGCCAGAGCCGCGTAATTGACGCCACCAGCAGAGCGTCCCTGAGCGGAAGCGCCAGCGTTGCCACCACCGCCACCCAAAATGCCGCCCAGTAAACCACCAAGACCACCACCACCCCCTGCTCCACTGCCACCGCCAAGCAGCCCACCCAGCAAGCCACCCAGTCCATCTTGCGCTGACATGCCGCCGCGCCCTTGTTGCGCTTGCGAGCCCTGCCCGGCCCGAAGCAACTGTTCCAGTAGATCACTCGTGTTCATGGCACCGCCCTCGGTCGGTAGTCGTCGCCCAGACAAGCAACGATAGCCCCCGCAAGGCGAACCGCCATTACCGTCTGGCCGACGGGTAACCAGGGCTTAGCCTGCGCAGCTAAATAACACACACCCAACAAACGGCAGCTTTCGACTCACTGCTGACGGTAGAAACTGAGGTCGAAATCAGGAACGATAAAGTCCACGCAGATCAAGCGATATTCTCTATGTAGGTGCTGATGACTCTTTATATATCACTGACAAACATAGGCGAATGGATTTCCGCCCCCCGGGCAGAAGCCTGGGCACAAATTAAGTCGCACTAATCCACTGGCGCACCTTGGCTCAACTGCCGTTGGGCTGGCTGACGATCCCCAACACCCACAGATTTGCATCCCATAACCAGGAGGGAACCCAGTCCTAACCTGCTGCGGGAAGCCTTGAGTAGGGGCCTGGCTCGGCTGTGGTACCTGACTGGCCGGTATCGTCTGAGCCAATCTCATGCGGATCTGGTCCTCGAGGTCATATGCCTCGCGCTCGAACCTATTATTGCGATTCTGACAGCCCCCACACTCCAGGTACTGCCTGCTGTACTCACATTTGAATCGATCAGCACCAGCAATCCGATACTGTCTGAGATGAACGACTTCATGGGCAAGCACAGAGGCCGTTTCGAAACGGTTACTCTTCAAGGCTACATCCAAGTAAATACGCCCCCGGTCCGGGGCCATCCCATCGGCTCCCTGCAAGGGACACCAGCGCACCTGAATACCGTTTAGCTCGCCAGCAGTAATAACGCCGGTCTGCTGAAGAACTGCAGCGGCCTGGTCAATTAGGTGTTGATCGTCTAACCGCGCATCCCAGTTCGAACACCTAGCAATCACAGCCCCAGTTATTGCCTGAAAGGGTGCCGCGCATGCTTGATTACCAACCACCTCCACTCCCTCTCGCGGAGTAAGCGGTATGTTTGGTATTTGAGTATTTAACGCGCACGCTGCCTTTTTCGCCGCCTCGCACTTCCCGTGGCACATGGGCTCAATGAACTCTACTGGCGGAAAATCTGTGCGCACGCGACATTGATTATGACAGTCAGTCCGACAGTCTTCTGCAACGGCAACGGTAACGAAAGCCATCCAAATCCAACCAATCGCAACGAAAATCCTAGAGAGCATGTTGACCTCCCCTACCACTCAGGTAGTGGTACAAAACGCCGTAAACACACAGCAATCATCTATTTTAGATAAACGAATTTTTAGACAATTGGCGAGCCTTATGAAAACAACTCACCCAAGAGCCGCAACCTCGATGCCTAAGGGATACATTAGTTCACAGGCAGGCGTGATCTATACGAAATCTAACTTGATCAAATAGCTAAATGGTTGCAAAGGCACTGCGAACACACCTAACCGACACCACCGCTGTAGGCCATGGCGTTCACCTAAGGTTTGTACGAAAAGTAGCCGAGCGGCGATCAGGCAAGGCGGAAACAGGCGAGGAAGCGGAGTTTACGGGTTGTAAATGAGCATTCCGAGCCTGTTTTCAACGCAGCATGATCGTCGCGCAGGCACTTTTCGTAAAATGCCTAGGATCTTCTGATGAAAACTGGGACATAGTCGCCGAGCTTTTGACTGCACATCGGCGTACGGGACTTCCAAGAGCTGATGACCACTTGATGCTCCAACGGCGTGCTGTGGGTGCTTTGTTCCGGCGCAGCCTGGCGGGATATACCCGAGCAATTCGGCCCGTGGTCAACGGTTTATCAGCAATTTCGAGATTGACGAAATCAGGGCGCCTTCAACCAGATGCTCAGACAACTACATGTCAGACTCAATGCCGAGGGACTGCTGGATCTGGATCACCTTGTGCGTAGACTCAACGGCAGCCAAAGTGACTCGAGCCTCTTCCGGAATAGGCATAAAATGAGGGCCAGAAGGACCAGCAGACCACGCGCTCGGTAGAAGCCGGGGTGGGTTGTCTACGAGAAATCATGTGAGTGATATTTCCCATGCTCTGCCTTTGCTAGACGACGTCTACCTCCCTGGCCGCGTAAGCAATGCCGCATGCTCGTGGCCGATATAGGCTACGACTCAGATTCTCTGCGGCAGCACTGCGACCGGCATCACATGCAACTGGTGACTCCTTTTCGAGCGATGAAGCACAAGCCGAAACCTGAGTTGTCGCGCGTCTCGACAAAAGCGTTCCGCTGCCAATAGTTGGGATTGTCAAATCCGGCGAGGTAAGCCCGGCTTCGGTTCGAGCTTCATGCCACGCAGCGGAATCAACGGCTACATCCGATAGCGGTCGCAGTATTACCGCAAGGATTACGCGTCATAGCCGTTGTCGGCCAAGAGCCAGCGGCAAATCTTGCGTGACCGACCTCAATCCGAAGGGATGTGGACACCGTCCAGCAATCATTCGCTATGTTCTTTAAATCCACGGATGATCCATGCTGAAGCCCATTCAATCGCATAGAGAGCTACGCATGGCAGCAGCCCAAACACTATAAACAATAGGAGCCTGTGCCCTATTGATTCGTAATCTGGCTCAAAAGCCTTCCAAATCCCGAAAGCCAGCATCGGTACGCAAGCTACAACCCACAACCGTTGCCATCCCCTGAGTTTTATAGCCATTCTAGCTTACTCGTATTGTTATCAGCACGAGATTAAACGCCTTGTCGAAGCTTTACTGAAGCTACTTCACCCAAAAGGGTCGCCTGTGTTTGTGGTATAGCAGAGCCACATAAACGTGCAAGCATACTTTTGGGCAGATTCAGAGGAAACTGTACGCGACTGCCCCCTGAGAGTTGGACTGTACAAGAGGATGGTGGGTGATGGTTGACCAGCATTCAAATGATCAGCGCCGAGGCCGTGAAGTCGCCCCTCGCTTCGTACTTAGACGACCGCATGGGCCGAAAGACAGACTATCTGCGCCCTGCTTTTTTCGACCCATAGCTGCCCTCGCTAAGCCAACGACCAGACTCCTTGAGCCTTTGGCATAAGAATTCCAATGCTCGCTGGAACACCGGATGGCAATCGGCGTAGGGAAGCTCTTTTAACGGAGCCCAGAAAAACTCGAACACATGGCTGTGGTCATGCAGTGTCTGATGAGCCCAGCTCTCTGGCAGATCTCGCCCTGCTCGACAAAGGTGAAACGACCATATCTGATCCCGATATCCAGTGTTCCAGCACCCCAGATCTAGCTCAACTATAGCGTCGTCGATACCAGACTCCTCTGCCAGCTCACGCAACGCGGCCTCGCTGGGTGTTACTCCACTCTCGATAGTACCTTTTACCAGTTGGGTACCTGCCAAAGGGTGTCGGAACAGGAGAAGCCTGGTCGGTAGCGAGGACGACAGCACTACAGGGCAGGCATTGTCAGGAAACATCGCGCTCTCCATACGGGGCTCGAAAGGCCATTCATGATAGGCCTTCAGTTTGGCTTATACGAATCGAGCAACGGTGGGAATACTAGACAAGGGAACAGCGTTCGACCTGATCACCGGTCGCTCCTTTCCCCAGCGTCTGCAATGGCTCGTTAGCTACCAGTTACCGCCCCACGCCTGAGCTCCATCACTCCAGCTCTCCCCTCTACCCACATCAGGTCTGCCATCAGCCCCCTTCGACGAGAAACCTGAGTCAGCCCCCCCAACACGACCACCCAATGCCGCCTCAGCCTCAACCCGCGCTTGAATCCACTCGACAAACGCACGCACCTGCACTCGCCGCATGTTCTCCCCGCGACCAACCAGGTAATAAGCAAACCGCGAGGGCCATGCCCGATCCACCGCCACCACCAACCTGCCACTTCGCAAGTCCTCTTCGGCATGCTGCGTCTGTACCAGGGCAATACCCTGCCCACTGACAGCCGCACGCACCAACAGCAGATCCTCATCAAAGCTCGGCCCCCGGCGGCTACGGTGATCGGGCTCGACACCATGAGCCTGCAACCACAGCGTCCAGTCGGCACGCTCGGCATCCTGCAGAAGTGGGTAGTGCAGGCAGTCCTGCGGCTCGTCCAGGGCCGGCCCGCCAGCAAGCAGGCCAGGGCTGGCCACCGGCAGCAGCACAGGGGCCAGCAGCGGTATCGACTCCAGCCCCGGGTAATCGCCCAGCCCATGACGCAAGGCAATATCAACAGGCTCCCGGTGCAGGTCGACAAGCTCGGCTGTGGACTGCACCTGCACGTCGATCTCCGGGTGCAGCGCATTGAAGTCCGCCAACCGCGGCACCAGCCAGCTGGACGCGAATGACGGCTGGGTGCTGACCGTCAGGGTGTTGGCCCGTGTCAGGACTTGAAGATCGAGCAGCGCGCTTTCGATCTGGCCAAACCCACGCGACAGCCCCGGATACAGACTCGCGCCCGCCTCTGTGAGCTGCACGCCATAGCGGCTGCGGGTCAGCAAGGTAACCCCGAGGCGATCCTCCAGCAGGCGAATCTGTTGACTGATAGCACCCGGGGTCACGCCCATGCGCTCGGCGGCGGCCTTCAGGCTGCCCAGGCGAGTGGTTTCGGAAAAGGCACGCAACGCAAGCAACGGCAACACGGCACCCATGCAATACCAACCTTAGAAAAACTGATCTGAGCAAGTGGAATGATCGTTCGTAAACCACCTGGATGATACCTAGCATAGCGTTGTGCCAGACACATTCGAATCAGTTTTATTAAGGTGAATAACATGCCGGACCCTGCGTTTGTGCTTTACACCGACAGCTCCCCCAACGGTTTCAAGATCACCATTGCCCTCGAGGAGCTGGGGCTGCCTTATCGCCTGGTCCACGTGAACATCGACCTGGGCGAGCATCGCCACGAAGACTTCCTGGCACTCAACCCGGCAGGCCGCATCCCGGTGCTGATAGACCGCAAGGCCGGCATTGTGCTGTTCGAATCAGCCGCGATTCTGTTGTACCTGGCGCAACACAGCGGCCAGCTGCTCGAACAGGCCGCGCAACCGCGTTGGGCGGCAATCACCTGGCTGATGCACCACAGCGCCAGCATGGGCCCCTTGCTGGGTCAGCGCGTGCACTTCGAGTGTTTCGAGCCCATCCCCAATCCTGCGGCGCAGAAGCGCTACCGCGCCCTCACCGAGGATGCCTTCGCACTTCTCGACCAGCAGCTTGCAACCCGCCCATGGTTGGCCGGCGAATCCTATTCGATTGCAGATATCGCCAGCTTCGCCTGGCTGCACATCGCCGAGATCGTTGGCTTCGACTTCAGTTCCTACCGCCATCTGAATCGCTGGTACCGGCAGATCGAGCAGCGTCCCGCCGTGCAACGCGGCATTCGTCTCCCGGCGCCCGCCACCGGCCCCTGACTCCCCGACCAAGGAATGTCCATGACCCCTATCAGCACCCAGGGCGCCAGCGCCGATGCCTTCGCCCTGCATCCCGGTTACCGTCGTATGTTCGCCCACGGTCAGTTGACCCTGGGCATCTTCCTGCCGCTTCGTTTCTATGACGGCGATATGGGCGTGCTGCACGGACAGGCGCAACTGCTCAGCGAGATCGACCGCCTGGGCTTTGCCGCCGCCTGGGTACGTGATGTGCCCTTGTACGATCCTGCCTTCGGTGATGCCGGCCAGGTATTCGATCCGTTCACCTACCTGGCCTATCTGACGGCCCATACCCGCAGGATCACCCTGGCAACCGGCAGCGCGATTTTCACGCTGCGCCACCCCATCGACCTGGCGAAGGCCGCGACCAGTCTGGACTGTCTGTCAGGTGGACGCCTGGTGTTGGGTATCGCCTCGGGCGATCGACCGGTGGAGTTTCCGGCCTATGGCCTGGCCCATGACGGCCGAGGGGAACGCTTCGCGCAGAGCGTGGACTACTTCCGCCGACTGCTGGCCGGCCATCCTGCACCGATCCATTCGCCACTGGGACAGCTTGATGGCGCCCAACTGCTCCCCAAAGCCGTCACTGGACGGATCCCGCTGCTGGTGACCGGTTCATCGCGCCAGTCCTTGCAACGGCTTGGCGAGCAGGCCGACGGCTGGATCACCTACCCCGACGCCACCCACAATATCCTTGGGCCTCGGCGCCTGGCCGAGAAGATCAGTGCCTGGCGGGCGCTCATTCCCGGCGGAGGCTTCCGCCCGCATGTCACCAATGAATGGATCGACCTGGATGAAGACCCGACCTTCCCGCGCACGCCGCAACAAGGTGGCTACGTGTTGCGCACCGGTCG
Source organism: Pseudomonas sp. RtIB026 (assembly GCF_016861355.2). NCBI lineage: Bacteria > Pseudomonadati > Pseudomonadota > Gammaproteobacteria > Pseudomonadales > Pseudomonadaceae > Pseudomonas > Pseudomonas sp. RtIB026. Next base: position 3,917,503 of record NZ_AP023348.2, read on the forward strand.
AAATGGCCTGATCGATCTGCTGCATGAGTGGCGTGACGCCGGGGTCAATCATGCGGCACTAGGCATGCAGATGGCGCGGCGCCCGCCGTTGGAAATCATTCAGGAACTGGCCGAAGAAGTGCTGCCGCTGTTTCCCTCACTGGCAGGTCCAGAACCTCATGCGCAAGCCTGGTAGCCGAGGCCAGACCATCACGGCCTCACGCGGCGCCGCTCAGCCATATCACCGGTATGGCTGTTTTTTCAGTAGATGCATCAAAGGTCAGAAACAGGCACTCGATAATCACCCCGACAAAGAACGTCCTGATGTGATGAAAGCCCCCCGCTGTCGTACCATCGGCCCATCGACAGAACGGAGGTTGATAGGGTGACGGGGCAGAGCAAACGGATCGTTGTCATTGGCGCAGGTATCATGGGCGCATCCCTGGCGTATCACCTGGCGCGTAAAGGCGCGAAGGTCACCGTGGTCGATGCTGAAGGCATAGCGTCAGGCGTGACCAGCCGCTCATTCGCCTGGATCAACACCTCATCCTCCGAATCCGACCCCATCGCACAATTGCGTGGCGCCGCCATCGAGGCGTACCGCCAACTCGAGACGGAGCTGCCCGGCTTGACGGTGCGATGGACAGGCACCTTGTCCTACAGCGAGATGTCAAGTGCAGCGCCGTCAACTGCAAGCAACCCGCCTGAGGTTTACAAGCTCTCTCGATCACAGATTCAAGACCTTGAGCCCAATCTCAAGCACCCGCCTGAGTCTGCTTCCTATGCGCCAGCAGAAGGCGCGCTGGACCCCGTGGCCACTACCCATGCGTTGATCGCAGGTGCCGAGGCCCATGGCGCGAGCATGCTCACTGGAACGCCAGTGCTCGGCCTTGCAATCCAGCATGCAAAGGTGACCGGCGTTAAAACTGCCATGGGCATCATCGAAGCCGATATCGTCGTCGTGGCAGCCGGGACAGGTATCACGAAGCTGACGGACAAGCTGGACGTGTCGCTTCCGATAGAGGCCTCACCTGCCCTGCTCATCCGCTACAAGACGCAACCCGACCTGGTGCGCACCCTCATCTCCAGCCCTGCAATGGAAGTAAGGCAAACTGCGCAAGGGACGCTGCTGGCAGCAGAAGATTACCTGGACGACACCGTGGAAAATCAGCCGGCCGCGATAGCGCTACGAACGGCCAAGGCCATTCAAAACGAGCTCCATGGCGTCACTTCCATAGAGCCGGAATGGGCGGGTATCGGGTTCAGGCCCATGCCTGCCGATGGGACTCCCATCATCGGTTATCTACCCAAAGTGGGCGGCGTCTATGTATGTGCAGTGCACCCCGGCGTTACGTTGGCGGCGATAGTGGGGAGACTCGCCAGCGAGGAGATCATCGATGGCGAGGTTTGCAGTGCCCTGGGGCCATGTCGGCCAGATCGCTTTGTCCCAAGTCCAGTCAAGTGATGCGCGACTCCGACCGCTCCCCGCCTGTTTTAGCCTTGCCGCCGCTCGGCGACTTTCCGTACAGGTGTAACAGCTAAACCCTACTAGATCGACTGCATCAGGAAGGGAACAGCTTACTCAGACAACTGAGTTTTTTCTTGTAGGACCGTCGGGCTTGCAGCGCCTCTTCCAGTGTCACCGCAACGAAGCGGGCCTTCTGGTTGGGTTGCATCTGGCCGACCAGGTCGAGGTCGGCGCTGATCACCGTGCCGATCATCGCGTAGCCGCCACCGGACACTGCATCGCGGTGCAGGATGATGGGCTCGAGCCCTGCCGGCACCTGGATCGAGCCGATCGGGTAGCAGCTGTCGACGATGTTCGAAGGGTCGGAGCCGGCGCCGAATGGCTGCTCGCGAGGCTGGAAGCTCAGCGGGCTGCCACCCTTGAAGCGATAGCCGATGCGATCGGCCTCCGAGCCGACGGTCCAGACTTCGGCAAAAAAGCTGTCCGCCGCCGCCAGGGTCAAGCGCTCGTAGTACAGCCCCGGTACCACCCGCAGGGTGATCTCCCCTCCCAGCGACTGTCGCAAGGCCATGGGCAGGCTCGCCCCGGCACGCCCCTTGCCGCTGGCGGCGCCGATCGGCAGTTCATCACCAATCACCAGCCTGCGCCCCTGAAAACCACCCAGCGCCCCCAGCGCGTAGGTGGAACGACTGCCGAGCACCACCGGCACATCGATACCGCCGGCCACCGCCAGATAAGCCCGCGCGCCAGCCTTGGGAAAATCGAAACGCAGCACTTGCCCGGCCTTCACTTCAAAGGCGGTGTCCAAGTGCATGTCCACGCCATCGACCTTCGGCGTCATCTGCGCACCACATACCGCCACCAGGGCGTCCTGCTGAAACTCCAGCTCCGGCCCCAGCAAGGTGCACTCCAGCGCCGCCGAATTGGCCGGATTGCCCACCAACTGGTTGGCCGCGCTCAGGGCGTACTGGTCCAGCGCCCCGGAAGGCGGGATACCCAGATGGTAGTAGCCTTCGCGGCCGAGGTCCTGCACCGAGGTGGCCAGACCGGGTTTGAGCACCTTGATCATGCCAGCACCTCCTGCAGCGACTTGGGATAGCCGATCGGGTCGGCGAGGAACGCATCGAGCGAGAACTCGATTGGACGAATGCGCAGATCGAAGCGCCCGGCTTCGACCTCGGCCACGGCGTGGTCATAGGCATCGCGGTCCATCGGCTTGAACTGCACGATGTCACCGGGACGGAAGAACACCATGTGCTCCTTCAGGTACGCCAAGCTCTGCTGCGGGTCGTAGATCGGTGCCGGAGTGACGCCAAACATCTGGTAACCACCGGCGCCACGTACCGAGTAAATACAACCGAAGCAGCCGCCATGGCCCAGGGTCAGCTTCGGCGTGTCGGTACGCGGTCGCAGGTACTTGGGCACCTGCAACTGGCGTTCGCGCTCGACCATCTGGAACATGAACGGCAGGCCCGCCACAAAGCCCACCATCGACACGAACCACGGCGCGCCACTGTGGGCGGCGATGAACGCCTCGACGTCGGCCAAGCCGTTGATGCGCGCGGCGTACTCCAGGTCCGTGGCATTCGGGTCCTGGTGGCGGTCGCGAAAGCGCATCAGGGTTTCGTGGGTCCAGGGATCGTTGTAGAGCACCGGGATTTCGATTATCCGGGTGTGCAGGGTGCGCTCGGCCACGGCCTGGGCCTCGGCCCCCTTCACCGCTTCAAGCAGATCGGCCGGCGCGATGCGATCCGGGTCAAAGCGGATCTGGAACGAGGCGTTGGCCAAGCACACGTCGAGCACGCCATCGAGGGCCAGACGCTCCACCGCGCGGGTGACCGCCATGCCCTTGAAGAAGGCTTCAAGGGACATGCTCTCGCTGACTTCGGCAAACAGATGTTCGTCGGCGCCAAAGCTGTAGCGAATCGGACTGCTCATGCTGCACCTCCACTGCGGCGTTCGGCCAGCCAGGTTTCCAAAGTGCCGGTGTGGAAATCGGCGGTGTGCAACCAGGGTTGCTCCAGCAGTTCGCCATGCAACGACAAGGTGCTGGCCATGCCGGTGAGCGTGGTCTGCTCAACCGCCAGTCGCGCGCGGACCAGGGCTTCGGCGCGATCACGACCATGAACGATCAGCTTGGCCAGCAGCGAGTCATAGTATGGCGGCACCCGGTAGCCCTCATACAGATGGCTGTCGACACGCACGCCCTCGCCTTGTGGCCAGTTCAGCGCTTGCACAAGCCCTGGGCTTGGGAAGAAATCCCGCGCGGGGTCTTCGGCGTTCAGGCGCATCTGCAGGGCTGCGCCGTTGAGCTCGATATCGCTTTGCTTGAGTCCCAGTGGCTCGCCACCGGCAATGCGCAACATGGCTTGGACCAGATCGATACCGGTGATCAGTTCGCTGACCGGATGTTCCACCTGGATCCGTGTGTTCATCTCGATGAAGAAAAACTCGCCAGTGACGTCGTCGTACAGATACTCAAGGGTGCCGGCGCCCTTGTATCCCAGCGCCTCGGTCAGGCGCACGGCGCTCGCGCACAGGGCTTCGCGCTGCTGCGCATCGAGGACCGGCGACGGCGCTTCTTCGAAGATCTTCTGGCGACGGCGTTGCAGCGAACATTCGCGCTCGAACAGGTGCACCGCCTGCTTGCCGTCGCCCAGCACCTGCACTTCGATATGCCGGGCCTTGCCGATGAAGCGCTCCAGATACACCGCGCCATTGCCAAAGGCGGCCTGGGCTTCGCGCTGGGAACGGGGGAATTCTTCGCGCAACTGTTGTAGGTTTTGCGCCAGGCGAATGCCGCGTCCGCCGCCTCCGGCCGAGGCCTTGATCAGCAGCGGGAAACCGACGGATTTGGCGGCTTCGAGCGCCGATTCCACATCGAACAGTTCATCGGCAGAACCGGGCACCACCGGCACGCCCGCCGCTTGCGCGGTGCGCCGGGCTTCGGCCTTGTCACCCATACGGCGGATGGTCTCGGGGCATGGGCCGACGAAAATCGCCCCAGCCGCGAGTACCGCTTCGGCGAATTCGGCGTTTTCCGAAAGAAAGCCGTAACCGGGGTGCACCGCGTTGGCCCCGGTGGCCTTCAGGGCACCGAGCAAGGCCTCGACATTGAGGTAGCTCTTGTCAGCGCGGGCCGGGCCGAGGATGTGCACTTCGTCGGCCATGCGCGCGGCCTGGGAATCGATGTCTGCTTCGCTGCACGCCGCCACGGTTGGAATCCCGAGCGCTTTCGCGGCACGGATAATCCGCACGGCGATCTCGCCACGGTTGGCGATCAGCAGTTTACCAATGCCTTGGGTCATGGTCGTGCCCTCACGCGTCTTCGAGTGTCGCGATGACCTGACCCGGCTCCACCGGATCACCGTCTTCGACCAGAAACGCGTCCAGGCGCCCTGCCGTACCCGCGGTCAGTTCGGAAAACTGCTTCATGACCTCGATCAGGCCAATCACCGTGTCGGCGCTGACGCTGGCACCGGCCTCGACGTAGTTCGGCGATTCCGGGGTGGCCTTGCGGTAGAAAGTCCCCGGCAATGGGGTGATGACTGTGTGCTGCGCCATGTCTGTTCCTCTTGGAATAGTTGTAGAAAGGCAGGCAAAAAATCTGTGTGTCGAGCAAACCCTGGCGTCTGCGTGCCAGGTGTCTTCGATTGCGTTATCGCGGTGCGCGCACCTCGATCCTCGCGCTGTCCAGCGCTTTGCGGGTGGCCTCGACCAGTGCCAGGGCACCGGGTGTATCGCTGTGCAAGCAGATGGAATCGAATTCGATCGCCAGGTCTTCGCCCTCCACGGTGCGCACCACGCCCTCCTGGCAGGCACGCAGTACTCGCGCCGCTACTTGCGTCGGGTCGTAGGCACGCACGTTGCGGGTGAAGACGATGGAGCCGCTGAGGTCGTATTCGCGGTCGGCGTAGAACTCGCGGATCACCGGTTGGCCCAGCTCCGTGGCGATACGCCAGATCGCCGAGTCGGGCATGCAATACAGCAGCAGCTCGGGCTCCAGGCGCTGCAGGTTTTCCACCAGCAAACGCGCCGCTTCCTCGTCCCGGGCCAGGTGCATGTACAGCGCACCGTGGGGTTTGATGTGTTGCAGGGCCACGCCTTGAACCCGGGCGAGCTCACGCAGGGCGCCCAGCTGATACAGCATGTCGTCCACCAGCTCCTGGGCCGATGCATGGATGTGGCGGCGGCCGAACCCGACCAGGTCGCGAAAGCCCGGATGGGCACCGACGGCCACGCCCAGGCGCTTGGCCTGCTCGACCGTGCGACGCATGGTGCCGGGGTCGCCGGCATGGAAACCGGTGGCGATGTTGGCCGAGCTGATGAAGCCCATCAGTTCGTTGTCGACTCCGTCGCCGATCGTCCACGGACCGAAGCCTTCGCCCATGTCCGAATTGAAATCTACTGCCTGCATGACACGTGCTCCTGACGCTTGTGACTTCATGCAGAGCACGTTAAGTTCCAGCCACCCCCTTGGGAAGATCTATTATCCGAGGGGATATCTTCTGAAAATCAGATACCTCATCAAGCGGAGTGTTCATGTCACTGACCCTGCGCCAGGTTCGCTACTTCGTCGCCACGGCCGAGATCGGGCAAATCTCCCAAGCTGCGATTCATCTGAATATTTCCCAGTCGGCGGTGACCACTGCGATCAAGGAACTGGAGGGCATGCTCGGCACGCTACTGTTCCAGCGATCGGCCCAGGGTATGAGCCTGACCGATGCCGGACGGCACTTTCTCAATCGGGCCTACGTGATCTTGCGCAGCGTCGACGACGCCCTCAACAGCCCGCTGCCGGACGTTCGCGCCACCGGCCTGTTGCGGGTAGCGGCCAGTTACACGGTGATCGGCTACTTCCTGCCGCACCACCTGCAACGCCTGGAACACTGGCACCCGGACGTGGCCATCGAAGTGCACGAACGGGAGCGCCAGGCCATCGAGCAAGGCCTGCTGGAAGGCGAATTCGACATGGCGGTGGTGCTGACCTCGAACCTGACCCACCCGGACATCGTCTCGAAAACCCTGTTCAATTCCGAGCGCCGGCTGTGGCTGCCCAGCCATCACCCGCTGTGCGAACGCTCGGCCGTGAGCCTTGCCGACGTCACACAGGAGCCCTTCATCCTGCTTACCGTCGACGAAGCCGAACAAAGCGCCATGCGCTACTGGGAGCATGCCCACCAGCAGCCCAACGTGCGAATCCGCACCAGCTCTGTGGAAGCGGTGCGCAGCATGGTGGCCAACGGCAGCGGCGTGGCAATCCTCTCCGACCTGGTACACCGCCCCTGGTCGCTGGAGGGTAAACGCATCGAAACAGTGACCATCACCGACAAGGTCACCCCCATGAGCGTCGGCCTGGCCTGGCATCGCGAGCGGGAATTCAGCCCGGCGATGCACGCGTTTCACAATTACTTCCACGACGCCTTCCTGGCGCCGCAACAACTTTCCGCACGGCGCTGAAAGCTACGAAAGCCTATCCGGGTGATGGGCGGACGTGACGTTGCAAACGACCACTTTCGGTGGTTGTGAAATGGCGATTAAGACAGGCTGAGGAATGCATACATACTGGTGTCCTGTTGTGATACCGCTATTGCCCCATAGCCGGGCAGCTAACGGTCAGACACAGTCAGCTTTCAGCGCCGAAACTGCCTCAGCCAGTTGGCCATCGAAGTACTCCGTGTCATCGCGGGGCTCTGAATCCAACCGCCGCATGGCCTCGACCAACAGTTGAGGAACTGCGATTCGCTGGCTCAGAAAAGTAGCGACCATGAGATCTGAAAGCTCTTCAAAAGGCGTGTCCCAGGCATCTCGACAACGCTGTAGCAACGTTGTCGACGCCGCACCTTTCCAAGGGCCGATGAGGCTGGAGACTGTCGTCATTTGATCCATCGCTCCGATAGTAATTGCGCAATTTCTGACCCCGAACGGTTGTGTGAGGACTGTTTGCTCAGAGAAATGAGCGTACTCGCTGCCATTCCTTCCAGCACTCTTCTGGAGCGATGTCCTCGTAACCCCGCTCTTTTTCCAACGCGACGGCGACACTGAAGGGTATTGCTGTCGCGGTTGCATTATCGCGAATCTCAAGCACCTCATCCTCGTTGAGCTGGGAGCCTTTGCGATCCTCCGCCGCCTTAAGCAGGGATACAAGCGCCGGAACAAAAACGAGACACAGCGGATCTGTGGACAAAGGTTTACCTCTTGCGAAGTTGATTGGGACTAAGGTTGCAGCTTATAGACCCGGGCAAGCACACGCAAAGCCCAACTACACCTTGGCTGCTTTGTCAGGCAGCCACGGCGATTCGCTATGGGTCGATGGAGCTCACTCGAGAATGGCCGCTTTCGACCCATAGCTGCCGTTCGAGGTGTCTACGAAACCGAGGTCAATTCAGTCCTAAATAATCACGATGAATCTTGCTAGGCCATCAATGAATCGGATCAGGCAGACTGCCGGCTTCCAACAACTGGAAACTAACTACGGCGCGATAAAGAGAATCTGCCAGCAATCTGAGCCGTTCTACCTCCTCCGGAGATTCCCCGCCATCTTGAGCATCTCGATGTGCCTTCATCGCTGCAAGGGCTTCGAGCATCAGTGGTTCGCCTGCTCTGGGCCTCTCTTCTAAGCTTCGTTTCATTCTCTGTTCATATCTCGCAGAATAATAATTAGGGACAGCAGAAGGCCGCTATCAAAACCTGGTATTCAGAAAATCAGCTTGTAAGCCGCTTTCATGCCGGAAGGTGGCGGTGAGCTTAGACTAAAAAGCTTGACGGGGCCTGAGCGTTCCCAGCCCCTCCATGCTTCGATAGTCGACCATTACTTACATCAAACTAATCTAGGCCGGCGAATAAAAGAGCTCCTCTCTGCCTAACTCACAGCCACCTAAAACATGATGCTCGCCCCTGAGCGAGCGTGCAGTTACTATGAAAGCACGCTGGATGAGATTTCAGTCTTGGCTCGTCTGGCTAGCACGTAGTACATAATCCCCGGAAAAATCAGTCCAATGATCCAAGATATGTCCACACCGCCCAGAAGCTCGACCAAGGGACCGGCATACAAAGTAGTTGCGATGAAAGGCATCTGTACCAAAACACCTATCACATAGGTAACGATGCCGACTCCATTCCACCGGCCATATTGCCCATCAGGGTCGAAGAGCGCCTTAAGGTTATACTCTCCCTTGTTGATGAAATAGAAATCAACGAGGTTGATCGCGCTCCAGGGTGTGAAAAACGCGAGCAAGAATAAAATGAACGATTTGAACGCTGCGATGAATGAGTCTTCGCCGACAAGTGCGACAGCCGTCGAGGCGACTACAATACACAGCACGAAACCTATACGGTGCGCTTGGCTGATTACGACACTGCCTTTAAAGCCGCTTATGACGGTAGCTGCACACATGAAGCTACCATAAGCATTCAAGGTGGAGATAGTCAGCTTTCCGAACGCAATGCTAAAGTAAATCAACGCTGCGGCGAGGCCTGTGCTCCCTAGCCCTACGATAACCGATACCTCATGACCCGCAAAGTTTGATCCGGCTAGCGCAGCAGCGAACACCCCCAGAACCATGGAAGTCTGAGCTCCGATAACCGACCCAAGCCCAACAGCAAGAATAGTTTTGACTGAAGATGTTTCACCCGGCAAGTAGCGCGAATAGTCTGCCACATAGGGTCCGTATGCGATCTGCCAGGAAGCCGAAAGCGACACCGCAAGTAAAAATCTGCCCCATTCAAAATGCCGGATGGCCAGAAGTTGAGCGATATCGTGGTTCAAAGTTAGGCGAGCGAAGAGGTAGCAGAACGCAAGCACACCTACGACGCTCGCTGCTCGTCCAGCTAAATGGATAAACCGATACCCCATAATGGTCATCAACATTGTGAGGAAGGCGAAAATAAGGATGCCGCTGCTATTGCTGATACCAACCAGTTGGGCGACCGCCTGACCGGACAGAATGGCGCCGGTTGCATTGAAGCCCAGGTACATGAGCGCTACGAGAACGATGGGAATTGTAGCTCCATAGACCCCAAACTGCACCCGGCTGGAAATCATCTGCGGAAGACCTAACTTTGGTCCTTGAGCGGCATGTAGGGCCATTACGCCTCCACCAAAAACCTGCCCAACCAGCAAACCGATCAGCGACCAAAAAACATCACCGCCGAGGACCACTGCCAGCGAACCGGTGAGTAGCGCTGTGATCTGTAAGTTGCAGCCTAACCACAACGTAAATTGACTATAGAGACTTCCATGTCGTTCGGACTCTGGAATATGATCTATAGAACGAGTTTCAATGAACACTGGCTGCTGCGAGTCAATCTTGGCACTGGGCATATGCTCTCTCCACGGGCATAAAGACACTCCCGTAATTATTGTCAAGGCAAGAAATGGGCAGTAGCGAAAGCTGTTTGTGTTTTGAAATTACTTGCACTGCATTTCAAAGTGCTATTTAACCATGATCAAATGCCCTCCGCAGTTGCTTGGTATCCTGGCCGTCAACTTTGGCTATTTTCTAGTCACGAGCTCGCAGTTAGGGAAGCTTTAAATCTTAGTATCGCGGGAAACGTATGGGATCTTCTTTTTTGAATCGACCCCCGCGAATCCCGCCAATGAGTAGGTCGTGGTACCCGACGAGATTCGCAAAGGCCGAACCGGTTGCTGCACTTAGCTATTTAGTGATTGTTAAGGCAGCCCATACTTAAGCTTCACCTACCAGTTAGCGTCGTGGATGCGACTGCAGAAAGCTAATCCACTTAGTTTATAATTGGTCGCAGCTTGCATAGCTTACTCAACAGCGCGATCAGTGCACCACTCACAAGAGCAAATATGCCCAAATACCAAGCGGTGTAGATATCATCCGGCGAAACCGGACTAGCTCCGGCCAGATATCCAATATAACCCAGAACCAGCATCGCGAGAACAGCAGGCGCCGAGAGCATCAGAGCAACTTTCGGAGCATTTTTTTCCCAAGTTAAAACCAAAAATGCGATCAGAGCAAATACATAAGAAAGTACGAGAGTGATCGTAATCACATCGTAGTACCAGATGATATTGCTAATTGGCTTCCACCAAACTATAGCGATGCCTACAGTAGTCACCAAAGCAAGAGTTAATCGAGGCGCCTTGAATTTGTTTACAGCGCACAGTGCGGAAGGCAGATGGCCTTCTTCGCTCATCCGGTAAAGCGTTCTCGCCGCTGAGTTCGAAGAAATCTGCAAGCCAGCACAAGCAGACGTAATTACAACAAACAGGGCGATCCAGGACATTGATGAGGGCAAGTAAGTTTCCGCGATCGCCGAAATCGCGCCACCATTGCCGCTTTCTACGATAGAGGCAAGTTTATCTACGGGCACTGCGAATTGCCATCCAATCGCCGCAATACTGTAAATAATAAACGCAGATGTCAAGACGATCAATAGCGAGCGCTGAACGGTTCGAACTGGAACCTTAGCTTCTTCAATGTAATTGATAGCCGAATCGAAGTTTGCCAACATCCATACACCAAACAATACGCCGGGGGCTACTGCTGACCAATTATTCGCGGTAACCGAGTACATCGTGGCAACGGACAGATCGCTGACTTGCGGATTGATGATCCCCAACATACCCAGGCCTGCGACGACAACTATTTCAAATACAAGGAAAGTAGCTGCTACCCGTGCAGTCACAGCCACACCTCTGGATGAGACCATAAGAAACGTCAAAATCAACAGCGTACCAATTATCTTTGCCTGTAGCTCACCTTGGAGCGCGGGGAACAGCGCTTGAATGTACTGGGTTGCAATCAATGCACACATGGGTGTTACCGCCATGCACGCCAGGGCGTAGGTCCAGCCGAGCACTACTCCACAGCTGGGATGAATGAACCGGGAACAGAATGTGAACACTCCACCGGCGGACGGGGCATACCGAGTGAGCGAAACCAAGCAAATCGCTAGTACCAGCATGGGAAAGAAGAAGGCTATCAAAATTGCTAGGGGCGCCTGGTGACCGGAGATAGAGTACAGGATCGACATCGAAGATGCGGCAACCCAGGCTGGTGCATTGAACCCGAGAGCGGAGAAGACTATGTCTCTCGTACCAAGCTTGCCTTTGTTCAAGCCAGTCTCGATCTCCTTGATCGTGCCATTCCGGTCATACCCGATAAGGTCGTGTAGTTTCATGCTTGCTAGGTCTCGCTGTTGTTTTTAGATAACCCTACCCTGAAGGTACGGCCATACTCTGCAAGCACAAATCCTGAGAACCGAAAGTCAGCTTTTCGGAAAACGAAAATGCGTGGGTACTTTCGCGTCGGTGAAAGTCAGGTTGCGCATCACGGGATTTATTCCCTCTACCTCGCCTACCATCATGATTCAGCCCGCCGTGCTCTCAAAAAGGCCAAAAAATGCACAGGGACAAGCGATTGAGCCTTCACTGTCTGTGAGGCCATGACATTTGCTCTGCATTGTGCCGCTGAGAGCTCTGGTAACGCTTATCGGATCTTTCATTCGCGAATGTGCGCTCCTGAGGGCGCGCACATGGAGTAGACATATGCACAATGACTTCCCCCAGCCGCTGGACGCCGCTCTTATTCCGCGCTTTGCTGGCATCCCCAGCTTCATGCGCCTTCCTATCTTCGAAGACCCGAGCAGGGTGCAACTTGCGCTGGTGGGTGTCCCTTGGGACGGCGGCACAACAAATCGTGCCGGTGCGCGCCATGGGCCACGTGAAGTGCGAAACATGTCGAGCCTGATGCGTAAGGTCCATCACGTAAGCCGAATCGCCCCGTACGATCTCGTGCGCATTGGTGACCTGGGCGACGCTCCCGTTAACCCAATTGACCTGCTGGATTCGTTGAAACGCATTGAAGCCTTCTTCCGCCAGATACACGAGGCCGGTACGGTCCCTTTGTCTGTGGGTGGAGATCATCTGGTCACGCTCCCTATTTTCCGGGCCTTGGCGCAGAACGGACCCATCGGGATGGTGCATTTCGATGCCCACTCCGATACCAACGATCGTTACTTTGGTGACAATCCCTATACCCATGGCACGCCATTCCGCCGAGCAATCGAGGAAGGTTTGCTAGATCCGAAGCGAACCGTGCAGATCGGTATCCGTGGCTCGATCTACTCAGCTGACGACGAAGCCTTCGCAGAAGAGTGCGGGATTCGTGTTATCCATATGGAGGAGTTCAGCGAAATTGGAGTGGAAGCGACCATTGCCGAAGCACGCCGGATCGTCGGTGACGGACCTACCTACGTCACGTTTGACGTCGACGTTCTCGACCCAGCATTTGCCCCAGGTACCGGTACTCCCGAAATTGGCGGCATGACCACACTGGAGGCACAACAGATTATTCGCGGCCTGCGCGGTTTGAATCTGGTTGGTGCGGATGTAGTGGAGGTCTCCCCACCTTTCGACCAAGGTGGTTCGACTGCGCTGGTGGGGGCCACAATGATGTTTGAGTTGATGTGCATCCTCGCTGAATCGATCGCCAAGCGTTGAGCGCCCGACCATTCTATCTCCACCACGTCTGACCAGCCCCAAAACCTAGAAGGCGTGTGTAGCTGAGGAGTACTTCTCCAATGATCATCTGGCCCAACAACAAACGCTTTGCTGCCACGCTCTCTTTTGACCTTGACGCGGAATCCTCCTGGGAGTCATCCAGCCTAAATGGCCGCCGTCTGTCGTTGCTGTCAATGGGAGCTTATGGCCGTCGCGTCGCAGTGCCTCGCTTACTTGACTTGCTCGAGCGATACAGCATCCAGGCACAGTTCTACATCCCTGGGCGGATTGCAGAAATTGATCCCGAGGTGGTACGTAGTATCGCCAAGGCCGGCCATGGCATCGGTTGCCATGGATTCTTTCATGAGCGCGTCGATGAAATGAACCCGGCCGAGAACCTGATAATTCTTAGGGACAGCAAGAATATTCTCGAGCAAACCATTGATCGGGAGGTCTGTCACTACCGAGCCCCCCTCTGGGAAATCACCCCAGATGTAGTTCAGTCACTGATCGACTTGGGATTCCATACCGACAGCAGTTTGATGGGAGATGATCGTCCATATCTCGTAGGCGGGCCTGAGCAGAGCCTTCTTGAATTACCCGTTAGCTGGCTGCTCGATGACTTCGAACAATTTGCCTACTCCGCCGAGCCTGCTGTTGGCGGGGTGATTGAAGAGCCAGACAAGGTCTATCGCATGTGGGCAGCTGAGCTTGCCGGCATGCGTGAGTTTGGCAGTCACTTCATGCTCACCATGCACCCTGAAGTGATCGGCAGACCGTCGCGACTAATGATGTTGGAGAACCTGATCCAGCTGATGCGCTCTCAAGAGGACCTCTGGTTCTGCACCCCCGACTCTGTCTACTCACACTGGAAAGCCGGGAACATTGAGTTGCCCCTTCAGCCCTATTGAGGTTTCAACAAATGAACTATTTGGTAACCGGTTCAAATGGCTTTTTGGGCCAGGAAGTGGCACGTCAGTTGTTGGCTGCTGGTCATGCAGTACTGGGCTATGATCGAAGCCTTACCAGCGCGATCTCCGACAAAAAATACAGCTATGTCCAAGGGGATCTTGCCGATATCGCAACGCTGCTCCAAGCGTGCCAAGCGTTCAAGCCATCAGCGATCATCCATACCGCCGCGATTTCCCACCCTGTGGACTCTCGAAGGATTCCGCTCCAGACCGTACTCACAAATGCAGTCGGGACAACACATGTCTTCGAAACTGCTCGAATTAGCGGAGTGGGCCGGATTGTCAATCTAAGCTCGGAGTGTGCCTATGGCCATAATCTGGAACTTGGCGTAATAGACGAGTCCGCCGACCTTCAGCCCACCACCCCTTATGGTTGCACCAAAGTTTTCACAGAAAAGCTTGGCAAGGTATACAACGACCTGTATGGGATTGATGTGATTTCGCTCCGCCCCGGTTGGATCTATGGTCCAGGTCAATTCATGCAATGCTATCTCAAGTCTCTTCTGCGCAGCGCCATTGATGGTACCCCACACCATGATGAGGAGGGCGGTGACTACCTATTGCAATATGTACACGTCTCTGACGTCGCTAGAGCTTGTATCCTGGCTGCTGAAGTCCCAAGCGATCATCTGAAGCAACGCGTTTTCAACGTGACTGCAGGTGAACAAGAAAGCTATTCAGATGTGGCTCGTCGAGTAGCCCGTATGTTCCCCGATGCCAACATCGATATCGGCCCTGGGACCATCTCCGTTTTGGATTCGAACGCACGCTTCAGTATTGACGCGGCAATTGAGCAGTTGGGCTATAAGCCCCATTACACTTTAGGTGATGGCCTGGCCGGCTATGCAGACTGGCTAGCTCTTCATACTTATTGAACTGGATACTTGTATGAAAACTTATCTCGTAACCGGCGCAGCAAACGGAATCGGAAGGGCTATTGCATTGCGTTTAGGCAACGCCGGAGATACTGCAGTTTTGAATGACTTGGGTGATAGCGAGGCTCTTCAATCTCTCGTAGATGAATTACATCGTCGAGATATTAAGACTAACATAGTGCTCGGCGACGTATCCGATCCGGGTGCCGCTGAATATGCATTCACTGGTTTGGAACGATTGGACATCTTGGTCAACAATGCCGGGATTCTTTTCGAAAAGCCGATCACTGAGCTCACCTTTGAGGAGTGGGATAGGATGATTTGCGTTCATCTCCATGGCGCATTCCTATTTTCGAAAGGGGCTGCTGTCCTCATGCAGCGTCAGCGGAGCGGTGCAATCGTTAATATCTCTTCAGACCTTGGTCAGCTTGGCTGCGCCGATTTGTGCCATTACGCTGCCGCAAAGGGTGGAATCATCGCGTTCAGCAAGTCTCTAGCCCGGGAACTCGCCTCTTGGAATGTGCGAGTGAACTCCGTGGCACCTGGAGGCACTCTGACACCGATGGTCACCCGACTGGGTGAGGACTACATCCGAGAGGAGGCCGCGCGTTACCCTCTGCAGCGTTTGGGAACTGCCGAGGAAATTGCTAACGTGGTAGCGTTTATTGCTTCCGAGGAGGCCAGTTTCATGACCGGTCAAGTCCTTGGGGTGAACGGCGGTGGGGCGATGGTGGGCTGACGAACCATAGCGCTAGTCCGATAATACTCAATCTCTACGATGAGCAGAAAATATGCTAAGTACGCTGACTGATGTTGATCTGCGGATGTTACGAATTTTCTGCTCCATCGTTGAAGCAGGCGGTTTCACCGCCGCTCAAGCCCGATTGAACACCAGTCTACCGCGCCTGAGCGTGCTAGTGAGGGACCTAGAAATTCGCCTGGGATACTCCCTATGCTCGCGCGGCAAAGCGGGTTTTCAGCTAACAGAAGAAGGCCAGGCCACATACGTGGCGGCCCAAGAGCTGTTTGCCGATATCAATCGATTCCGCCAGCGTACGACAACTCTGCACGGTGGCCTACCTGATTTTCTGCAAATCGGGACGGTAGACAGTCTAATTACATGCGTAGAGGCGCCGCTTTCTCGGGCAATCGCTCTGTACAGAAAGGATTGTCCCACTACGCGTATCGACTTGCATATCATGCGGCCTGACGAGTTGGAGCAAGGCGTCCTCGAAGGGCGACTGCAACTTGCTATAGGCGCTTTTCACCATCGGCTCTCAGGACTTCACTACCAGTCGATGTTTGAAGAGGAGCAAAATCTTTATTGCAGCAGCGAACACCCGTTTTTCAGCCGTGATGACTCAGCACTCGGTATCGAAGAGATCTGTGCAGTTGATTACGTAGATCGTGGTTATATGGCGGAAAATCGTCGACCTCACGATCTGCGATTCAGTAAATCGATTAAAGCTTTCTCTATGGAAGCAATCGCGACATTGCTCCTATCCGGTACCTATATTGGCTACCTGCCTACACATTACGCGGCTGCTTGGGTAAAGGAAGGAAAACTTCGTGAATTACACCCGGAACGATTGTCGTACCGTTCGGAATTTCACTGCGCTACTCGTCAAGGGCAAGAGTCAAGGCCAGCGCTGACAAAATTCCTAGAGTGTTTATTTGGCTGCTGAAGCACTCAATAGCTTGTATTGCTGCAGCAATTAAATATTAATTTGATATCTTCGAATCCATTTCGACAGAGCTAGTCGCGCTGCGGTCTTCGCGCACCCAACGAAGGCTAGGCGCCTAACTTTCAAATCGATGAAAGTCGGCTTTTGAATCGGGGGATTTATCCCACAGTACATTCGCAACATTCTATGTTGACCCGTGGAACTTTAGAAAACGCCCGTCGCGAAAAGAGGACGCGCATCCCCTGACTTATCTGAATAAAAACCTAAGCCAGATGAGTCTCCCATCACATACTTGGACCTGTATCATGAACATGAATCATCCTTCCTTACAGTCTGAACTGCAGACTCATCCGCTTAAGCTGAATTCGCACTGGCTACCCTTTTCCGCCAACCGAAATTTCTTGCGGGATCCGCGGATAATTGTCGCCGCCGAGGGTAGTTGGTTGATCGACGATCAGGGTCGTCGAATTTACGACAGCCTCTGCGGTCTTTGGACCTGCGGCGCCGGTCATTCGCGCAAGGAAATCCAGGAAGCAGTGTCCAAGCAATTGGGCACGCTCGATTACTCTCCTGGCTTCCAGTATGGTCACCCACTTTCCTTCCAGCTTGCTGATCGGATCACCAATCTCATTCCAGGTGAACTGAATCATGTGTTCTTCACCGGCTCAGGCTCCGAAAGTGCTGATACCTCCATCAAGATGGCCCGTGCATATTGGCGCCTGAAGGGGCAGCCGCAGAAGACCAAACTGATTGGCCGCGCACGTGGCTATCACGGCGTGAACGTCGCGGGTACTTCTTTAGGCGGCATCGGTGGCAATCGCAAAATGTTCGGCCAATTGATGGACGTCGACCATCTGCCGCACACCCTCCAGCAGGGTCTAGCATTCACTAAGGGCGCAGCAGAGACGGGCGGTGTGGAGCTCGCAAATGAAATGCTGAAGCTAATCGAATTGCACGATGCATCTAACATCGCTGCCGTTATCGTCGAGCCGATGTCAGGTTCCGCAGGTGTTCTGCCACCGCCAGTTGGATACTTGCAACGCCTGCGTGAGATCTGCGACCAGCACAACATCCTGCTGATCTTCGACGAAGTGATTACTGCCTTCGGTCGTATGGGCAAGTGGACTGGGGCCGAGTATTTTGGCGTGACTCCGGATCTCATGAACGTGGCCAAGCAGATTACCAACGGCGCCATCCCCATGGGCGCGGTGATTGCAAGCAGTGAGGTCTATAGCACCTTCATGAGCCAGCCGATCCCGGAATACGCAGTGGAGTTCCCTCACGGCTACACCTACTCCGCGCATCCGGTCGCCTGCGCCGCTGGCTTGGCCACTCTGGACCTGTTGGAAAAAGAGAACCTGGTACAGCAGTCCGCCGAGTTGGCACCTCACTTCGAGAGGCTCATTCATGGCCTCAAAGGCGCCAAACATGCCATCGACATTCGCAACTGCGGCCTCGCCGGCGCGTTGCAGTTAGCTGCACGCGATGGCGACCCAGTCGTCCGTCCGTTTGAGGCGGGAATGGCCCTGTGGAAGGCGGGTTTCTACGTTCGATTCGGCGGCGACACCCTGCAGTTTGGCCCGCCCTTCAATGCCACTGTGGACGAACTCGACCGCCTATTCGATGCGGTCGGCCAAACGCTGCAAGTCATCAATTAATCACTACCTCTGCACCGAGAGCGATGCACTAAACCTATTTTCGAGGGAATCAAGATGACCACCGTGCCGCATCTTATTAACGGCGAATACATCACTGACCAAGGCCGCAGCACCGAGGTATTTAATCCGTCCACCGGCGAGGCCATTCGCAAAGTCGAGTTGGCCAGCCGTGCCACCGTACAGAAGGCGATCGACTCGGCTAAGGCCGCCTTCCCGGCCTGGCGCAACACACCGCCAGCTAAACGTGCTCAAGTGATGTTCCGCTTCAAGCAGCTTCTGGAGCAGAATGAAGCGAAGATTGCGCAGATGATCAGCGAGGAGCACGGCAAAACGGTAGAGGACGCCGCCGGCGAGATCAAACGTGGAATAGAGAACGTCGAGTTTGCGTGCGCGGCCCCAGAGATCCTTAAAGGCGAATACAACCGCAACGTCGGTCCGAACATCGATGCCTGGAGTGATTTGCAGCCACTGGGTGTGGTTGCCGGTATCACCCCGTTCAACTTCCCTGCCATGGTGCCGCTTTGGATGTACCCGCTGGCCATCGCTTGTGGCAACTGTTTTATCCTAAAGCCGTCCGAGCGTGACCCAAGCTCGACCCTGTTCATCGCCCAACTGCTTCTGGATGCGGGCCTGCCACAGGGCGTGCTGAATGTGGTGCATGGCGACAAGGAAGCCGTGGACGCGCTGATCGAGGCGCCGGAAGTGAAAGCGCTGAGCTTCGTTGGCTCCACTCCGATCGCCGAGTACATCTATAGCGAAGGCACCAAACGCGGTAAGCGCGTGCAAGCTCTGGGTGGTGCGAAGAACCACGCAGTGTTGATGCCCGATGCCGACCTGGATAATGCCGTCAGCGCACTCATGGGCGCAGCCTATGGCTCCTGCGGAGAGCGCTGCATGGCAATTTCCGTGGCCGTCTGTGTCGGTGACCACGTGGCTGATGCGCTTGTCGCCAAGCTGGTTCCGCAGATTATGGGCCTGAAGATCGGTGCCGGCACCAGTTGCGGCCTGGACATGGGCCCGTTGGTGACCGCCGCCGCCCGTGACAAGGTTGTCGGTTACATCGACGACGGTCTGGCTGCCGGTGCCGAACTGGTGGTCGATGGCCGTGGTCTGCGGGTTGCCGGTCATGAAGATGGCTACTTCGTCGGCGGCACCCTGTTCGACCGCGTCACCCCCGAGATGCGCATTTATAAGGAAGAGATCTTCGGACCGGTGCTGTGCGTAGTGCGGGTGAACAGCCTGGAGCAGGCCATGCAGTTGATCAATGATCACGAATATGGCAACGGCACCTGCATCTTCACCCGTGACGGTGAAGCAGCGCGTCTGTTCTGCGACGAGATCGAAGTCGGCATGGTTGGTGTCAACGTGCCGCTGCCGGTGCCAGTGGCCTACCACAGCTTCGGCGGCTGGAAGCGCTCGCTGTTTGGCGACCTGCATGCCTATGGCCCGGATGGTGTGCGCTTCTACACCCGTAAAAAGGCTATCACCCAACGCTGGCCGCGCCGCGCAAATCACGAGGCTGCGCAATTTGCCTTCCCCAGCAATGGTTGATTAACAATCCTCCCTTAGGACGCATTGAGTAGCGCTTCGAATTTGAAGGTGCTTTTGATGATTGTCCATAGCCGTGGTTCACTTTCGTGGCCACGGCTTTTTTGGTTCTGCTGCCTAGAGCTCCCCTTTCTCAATTCTTCATTTCTTGACGCAGCAGGAAGCAGTGATCGTGTCCCGGGAAGTGGTGTAACTGAACCAGCCAAAGGCGCCTCGACAAGCGCCCTACTCTCGCCTCTCAAATCGTCGTCTGCTCAGGAACAACCCTATACCGACCGGCACTGCAAGGGCAGACATCAATCCCAGGTCAAAGCCCTGCAAACGGGCCTGGCTCAGCGCCACACAACCAATCAGCCCAGCAATGACCAACGCAACACCTAGCCACTTACGCAGCAGGTACGGTTTCATGAACCGTTCAAATAGAAAAGCCAGCGCAACGAAGATGACTGCCTGGGTAATCTCGGACATGTGCACTTTCTCTCAAGCCCTGTTGATCAGTGATTCGGCAATACGCTGCGGGCCAATCCCACCATTCACCTGAGCCTGGATGCTCACGACAACGTCGCCAGCATGGTAAGTGGGTAAACCGTCATTGACGTAAGAGCGCACACCCATTCCTACAGCAGTACCGGCGGCGAGCCCTGCTACTGGCCCGGCCAGATTGCCCACGGTACGAGCAGCCCCACCAGTTAGCAATGCTGGTGCGCTGGGTATTGAGGGTGTCTGCTTGTTGACGGGTCAGCGGTTTGGAAATGCCGACCATCATCACACAAGGCAGGTTCTTGGCCTGCATCTTGTCGTATACCTCTACGACTTTGCTATTCACCCATCAGGCCAGTCCTGCCCTGCGCCCTTCTGCATTCTTGTCGCTACCCAATTAATCTCATATGATACTAAGTCTCATTTGCACCCATTCCGTGGCAGCTCATGGCATCCATCGATACCGCTCAGCTCACTGCTCTCTACCAACAGCAACACCGCTGGTTGCGTAGCTGGCTGTATCGGCAATTGAGCTGCTCACACCGCGCCGCTGATTTGATGCAGGACACCTTCATGCGTCTGTTGGCCAGCAACGAGGCGCTTGAAATCCGCCAGCCTCGGCCTTTTCTGGCCAAGGTGGCGCGTAGTGTCCTGTCCAACCACTATCGCCGCGCACGCCTGGAAAAAGCCTATCTGGATGCGCTCCAGACTGAAGACCAAAGCGTGCTGCCGGATCTGGCGACCCAATTGATCATTTTCGAGACGCTGGTTCGACTCGACGAAGCGCTGTGCGAACTGGATATCGCCGTCAAGAAGGCTTTTCTCTGGTCGCAACTCGATGGGATCAGCCACGCAGAAATTGCCGAGCGGCTGGGTATTTCAATCGCTACCGTCAAGCGCCATATCATCAAGGCGGGTGCGCGATGCATGCTGGTGACGGAATCGCTGCAATGAATATCACCGCCAACGCCTTTGGCCGAGAACCCGCGCTATCGCCGAAAATGTGTGAGGAGGCGATGGAATGGTGGCTCGATATGCAGGAGGCCAATTTCGATTCACCCGCACAGGCCGCTTTCATGGCATGGCGTCGTGAACACCCCTTGCATGAGCTGGCCTGGGAAAAAGCCTTGGCGCTGGGGGAGCAGCTCGATTCATTGCGCACCCAAGGCGATCCAGACCTCGCTCGACAGGCCCTGTTGCTCCCCTCCCAGGAAGGGCTGAGCAGGCGTCGGGCAATAAAGGGCCTGGCCTTGCTGTTGGCTGCAGGTAGCGGTGCCTGGTTGAGTCGAGACAGCGAGTTGGTATCGCGCATGAGTGCCGACTACACCACGGGTGTGGGCGAGCAGCGACGTGTTGCGCTGGCCTCGGACCTGTCGCTTGAACTCAATACCCGTAGTGCGATAAATGCTCGCGCGACTGACCAGCGCTGGCACCTGCGATTACTCAGCGGCGAGGTCTTGATCAACACGGCCTTGAACCCGGCGCTGTTTATCGAAACCGCTCAGGTTCGGGCGCAGGCGTCCTCGGCGCGTTTCACGATGCGGCAGTTTGACAATGGCTCGACCCAGCTGGCGGTCTATCGTGGCTCGCTTGAAGTCATCCCGACTCAAGCCGGCACCTGGACCACCCTGCAAGCCGGACAGCTGGCGCGTTTCGGGCCGCTCGGGATGCTCGATCAGGGTGCAATGCAAGCATCCGCTCCCGCCTGGGCCGAAGGCATGATCGTCGCCAACGGCCAACCGCTTCAGGCGTTCCTCGATGAGCTTGGCCGGTATCGTCATGGGCATCTGGGGTGCGACGCCGCCTTGGCCAATCTGCGCGTATGGGGTACCTACCCGCTGGCAGACAGCGATCGAATCATCGATGCCGTCGCCCACACACTGAAACTGGATGTACAGCGTTTCACTCGCCTGTGGGTCAACTTGCGTCCCCTGCCCGCTAACGTTTGAAGTTTTTTGCGTCCTCGATGAGCCGTTTTGATTTCTGGCGAGACTCATAGGCCATACATCAAAAATCATCGGGAAACTTCACATGCATCATCGCAGTATTTCCTCCTACTACGTAACCTCGCTCGCCACTACCGCGGCGGTTCTGCTCGCTACTTCATCGCCAGCCTGGGCAGCCGCCGATAGCCGCGTGCAGCACTACGAAATTGCCCCGGCGTCGCTGGGCGCTGCGCTCAATCAACTGGGCCAGCAAGCCCACTTGTTGTTGTCGTTTCCCAATGAGTTGATTGCCGGGCGAAACAGCCCTGGCTTGAGTGGCGATTACACGGTCGACGGTGCTTTACAGGCGCTACTCGAGGGCAGCCAACTGATTGCGGTTCGCCAGCCGGATGGGCGATACACCCTCCAGCGCGCACCGGCCCCTGCCGCCCTGGAGCTGCAGAGCATTTCCATTTCGGGCAAGGCTCCCGGCTCGACTACAGAGGGTAGCGGGCTCTACACCACCTACTCATCCAGCAGCTCGACCCGTCTGAACCTGACCCCCAAGGAAACCCCGCAGTCACTGACCGTCATGACCCGCCAGCGCCTGAATGACCAGCGCCTGACCAATCTCAGCGATACCCTCGATGCCACACCGGGCATCATCGTGCTGCGCGACGGACAGGGTGCCGAATCCGACGGTTACTTCTCCCGAGGCTTCGAGATCCAGAACTTTGAAATCGATGGTGTGCCCACCGTCAAGCGCATGGACAATTACACCCAGAGCATGGCCATGTATGACCGTGTGGAGGTGGTGCGCGGTGCTACCGGCCTGATCAGCGGCCTGGGCAGCCCTTCGGCGACGATCAACCTGATCCGCAAGCGCCCGACCGCCGAGGCTCAGGCCAGCGTCACCGCTGAAGCCGGCAACTGGGACCGCTACGGTACCGGCTTTGATGTGTCCGGCCCGCTGACCGAAACCGGCAACGTACGCGGTCGCCTGGTCGCCGACTTCAAGACCGAGCAGTCCTGGATCGACCGCTACAAGCAGGACTCGCAACTGATCTACGGCATTACCGAGTTCGACCTGACCGAGGACACCCTGCTGACCCTGGGCTTCAGTTATCAACGCACGGACGTCGACTCCCCCATGCGCTCCGGCCTGCCGACCCGCTTCACCGACGGCTCTCGCACAAACCTCAAACGCTCGCTCAATTCAGCTCAGACCTGGTCATACAACGACCACGAACAAACAAGCTTCTTCACTTCCATCGAGCAGCAGTTCGCCAATGGCTGGAGCGGCAAGATCGAACTCACCCACTCCGAAAACAAGTTCGATGAAGTCTTCAACTACGTCAACGGCGGCCTCAACCCGGACGGAAGTGGCACCACGCAGTTGCCCGTGCGCTTCTCCGGTATCCCCCGCCAGAACAATATCGATGCCTACCTGACTGGCCCGTTCAGTATGTTGGGCCGCGAGCACGAGCTGATCGCCGGCGTGACCTTGTCCAACTACTACGAGAACGTGCCGAGCTACGGCGGGTGGAAGTACGACTATTCCGGCTCTCCGGCCGGCGCGATCGACAACCTGCTGAACTGGAACGGTGCCTCGGTGAAACCGCAATTCGACGTCACGGGTAAATCCACTGTCGACGAAACCCAATACGCCGCCTACCTCGCCACGCGCCTGCACGCCACCGACGATTTCAGTATCTTGCTGGGCAGCCGCGTGATCGACTGGCAGCGCGACATCGAGGATAAACCCTACAATGCTGAACATACCAAGACCAAGGAGTCGGAAACCGGCGTCTACATTCCGTATGCCGGCGTGGTGTATGACGTCAACGACACGTGGTCGCTGTATGCCAGCTATACGAAAATCTTCAATCCTCAGTCGTCCTGGGTTCGCGACATCAACAACAAGCCACTGGACCCGATGGAGGGCACCGGCTATGAAGTCGGTGTCAAGGGCAGCCACTTCGACGGCAAGCTGAACTCCAGCGTCGCGTTGTTCAAGATCGAGCAGGACAACCTGGCGATCTGGATCGATACCCCAGGCGGCAACACTTACAAGTCGGAACAGGGCACCACTACCAAGGGCGCTGAATTCACCCTGGACGGAGAACTGGCCGAAGGCTGGCAAGCCTCCGCCGGTTATGCCTACGCGGTCAGTACCGACGCTGACGACCAGCGTATCGTTACCACCCTACCCCGCCACAGTCTGAAGACCTTCACCAGCTATCGCCTGCCGGGCATTCTGGACAAGGTCACCATCGGCGGCGGTGTGAACTGGCAGAGCAAGACCGGTGCCGACCTGCACACCTTCACCCAGGGCAGCTACGCCGTCACCAACCTCCTGGCTCGCTACGACTTCAACCAGCATCTGAGTGCGTCAGTCAATCTGAACAACGTGTTCGACCGTGAATACCTCAGCTATGCCGGCGACCACGGTATGTACGGTGCCCCACGAAACATCATGACGGGTATCAAGTACACCTTCTGACGTTCGCACGCTACGGGCTGAGCCAGGGCCATCGGTTTCAATCCAGTATTAACGGCTGCAAAACCAAGGGCAATTTGCACGCCTGGAAATCGATGGCTCCGGCACTCGACACCTAGTTGCGCGGCGGTATGTTCAGCATACTGTCCTGCGCCACCCCGGAAGGATGTACAGGAATGCCTGCACCGAGCTTTCTCAGCACGACATAGAACACCGGCGTCAGGAACAAGCCGAACAACGTCACGCCAAGCATTCCGCAGAACACCGTGACGCCCGTGGCATGACGCACCTCGCTACCCGCACCGCTGCCGAGCAGAAGCGGTACGGCGCCAGCGATGAATGCCACCGAGGTCATCACGATCGGCCGCAGCCGCAACCGGCAGGCCTCCAAAGCGGCATCCACCGTGCCTCGCCCCTGCATTTCCAGCTCCCGGGCAAACTCGACGATCAGGATCGCGTTCTTGCAGGCCAGCCCCATGAGCACCACCAGGCCAACCTGGACGAACACGTTGTTGTCCCCACCGACCAGCCAGACGCCGCTCAGCGCCGCGAACATGCAGATGGGCACGATCAGGATGACCGCCAGCGGCAAGGTCCAGCTTTCATACAGCGCCGCCAGGACCAGGAAGGCGAGCATGACCGCGATTGGAAACACGATCGCCGCGGTATTGGCCTGGGTGACCTGCTGATAGCTCAGGTCCGTCCATTGCAGCTCTATGCCCCGTGGCAGCGTGCGGGCCGCGATCGCTTGCAGCTTGGCGATGACCTCGCCCGACGACATCACAGTCGGGTCGGCATCGCCGATCAGGTCTGCAGCGGGATAGCCGTTGTAGCGCATCACCGGATCCGGGCCGAAGGTCGGCACGATATCGACAACCGCGCCGATGGGGACCATGTCGCCCCGGCGGTTTCGCACATGCAGGTTACCGATGTCCTGCGCCGTCTGGCGCAAGCTCGAGTCGGCCTGGGCGACCACTCGATACACCCGGCCAAACAGGTTGAAGTCGTTCACGTAGACCGACCCGAGGTAGGTCTGCAAGGTCTCGAAGATGGCCGTCAGTTCCACGCCTTGAGCTTGCGCCTTGGTACGGTCGACCTTGACGTCAAGTTGCGGAATGTTGGACTGGTAGGAACTGACCGGGAAGGTCATGCCCGGGGTACTGGCAACCTCGCCCTGGAACCTGGCGAGCGCCTGCTGCAACGCGGCATAACCCAGCCCACCCCGGTCAGTGAGAAACAGCGAATAGCCGGAGCCGTTGCCCAACCCCTGGATCGGTGGCGGCAGCAACGCGTAGGCGGCACCGTCCTTGATCGCCGCGAACCTGG
Organism: Pseudomonas sp. RtIB026; assembly: GCF_016861355.2. Classification (NCBI taxonomy): domain Bacteria; kingdom Pseudomonadati; phylum Pseudomonadota; class Gammaproteobacteria; order Pseudomonadales; family Pseudomonadaceae; genus Pseudomonas; species Pseudomonas sp. RtIB026. The sequence continues at coordinate 3,943,391 of NZ_AP023348.2, forward strand.
CGTTGAGCTCGGCGTTGATGTCCGCCGCGCTGCGCGTGCGTTCGGCAAAGGGCTTGAGCAGGACATACGCGGTCACCAGGTTCGGCGTGGTGGTGCTCTGCAGCGCATTCAGGCCGACATAGGAGTTGGCGTAATCGACGCCCTCCACGCTCGAGGCGATTGCCGACATCTGCCGGGCGACGGCCTCGGAGCGGGACAGCGACGCACCGGGTGGCAGTGTGGCCCCGGCAAACAGGTAGAGCTTGTCCTGATTGGGAATGAAACCACCCGGTATCGTCTTGAACAGCACCCCGGTAGCCCCCAGCAATGCGGCGTAGACCACGAACACCAGTCCTTTGCGCGGCAGCAACCGCGCAACGCTGCCTTCGTAACGTGCCGAGCTGCGATTGAAGAACCGATTGAACGGGCGCAACAGCCAGCCCAGGGTGTAATCCATCCCACGGGTCAACCGATCCCTGGGGCTGTCGTGATGACGCAGCAGCTTGGCCGCCAGGGCGGGCGAAAGGGTCAGCGAGTTGATCGTCGAAATCACCGTGGAAATGGCGATCGTGACCGCGAATTGCTTGTAGAACTGCCCCGTGACACCGCTCATGAATGCCATCGGGATGAACACGGCACACAGCACCAGGCCGATAGCGAGAATGGGGCCTGACACTTCACGCATGGCCTGGTGCGCCGCCTGGAGCGGCGCCAGGCCAAGCGCGATGTTGCGCTCGACGTTCTCCACCACGACGATCGCATCGTCCACCACGATACCGATGGCCAATACCATGCCGAACAAGGTAAGGGTATTGATCGAATAGCCGAGCAGGTAGAGAAACGCGAACGTGCCGACGATCGATACCGGCACGGCGATCAGCGGGATGATCGAGGCGCGCCAGGTCTGCAGGAACAGCACGACCACCAGCACGATCAGCACCATCGCTTCGAGCAAGGTATGCTGGACGGCGTTGATCGATTCACGGACGAACACCGTCGGATCCCAGACCGGGGTGTAGTGCACACCTTCGGGGAAATCCTTGGCCAACGCGTCGAGCTTCGCATACACCGTGTTGGCGACATCGATGGCGTTGGCCCCGGGCGTCAGGAAGATCCCGATGGCAACTTCCTGGTTCTTGCCGCGAAACACGCGCATCGTGTAGTCGCCCGAGTCCAGTTGCACGCGGGCGACATCGGCAAGGCGGGTGACCTGTCCGTCGCTCCCGCTCTTGAGGATGACATCGGCGAACTCCTGTTCAGTCTTCAGGCGGCCCTGGACGTTGATCGAGACCAGGAACTCCGTATCCCGCGGAGCAGGCTCGGCCCCCAGCTGGCCCGCGGAAACCTGCACGTTCTGCTGGCGGATCGCGCCGATCGCATCCTGAGCGGTGAGGCCACGGGCGGCCAACTTGTTCGGGTCGAGCCAGATGCGCATGGCGTAGTCGCCCGAACCGTAGAGCACGACGTCGCCGATGCCTTGGATGCGCGCCAGCTCATCCTTCACGTACAAGCGCAGATAGTTGCGCAGGTAGAGCGCATCGAACTGGTCGTTGTCGGAATACATGTCCACATACATCAGCGGCGTCGGTGACTGCTTTTGGGTGGTGATGCCATATTGGCGCACCGACTCCGGCAAACGCGACAGAGCCTGGCTGACACGGTTCTGAACGCGAACGGCAGCGGTGTCGGGGTCGACCTTCGAATTGAAGGTGACGACCACCTGCAGGGTGCCATCGGAGCTGGCCACGGACTTCATGTACACCATGTCCTCGACCCCGGTGATCGCCTCCTCCAGCGTAACGGCGACCGACTCGGCAATTTCCTTGGGGTTGGCGCCAGGATAGGTCGCTTTCACTACCACGGTGGGCGGCACCACTTGCGGGTACTCACCGACCGGCAACAGTGGCATGGCGATCAAGCCCGCAGCGAAAATAACGACCGACAGGACGATGGCGAAGATCGGCCTGTCGATGAAGAATCTAGAGAAATCCATGGTGGGAGCCTTTGCGGATCATCGTCCGTCATGACGGGTGCTGGAAACTTTCAGCTCATCGTTTTCAGGCGCGAGCACATTGGGCAGGACCGGGGTTCCCGAGGCATAGATCTGCTGCAGCCCGGAAACGATGACCTGCTCGTCCGAGGCCAGGCCCACCGTGATGACGCGTTGCTTGCCGAGCAGCCTGCCGGTCTCGACGTAGCGCTTTTCGGCCGTCTTCGCGCCGCTGAGCACATACACATACTGCTTGTCCTGGTCAGTCAGGATGGCCCGATCAGGTACCACGACGACTTGCACCGCCTCGCCTGGCGAGAACCGGACCTTGGCGAACAGGCCTGGGGTCAAGTGCCTGTCCGGGTTGCGCACGGTGGCGCGCGCGCGGATCGTGCCGGTCGCGGCGTCCACTTCGTTGTCCACGAACGTCAGCTCACCTTCGTACGCAAAGCCGTCGTCAGTCGCCAGGCCAATACGCACCGCGGCCTTCGCCGAGGTCGTGAGTGTTTTGCGGTAGTTCAGGTAACTGTGCTCATCGGGGTCGAAGTAGACATGGACCGGATCCTGCGACACGACCGAGGTCAGCACGGACTGATCCGCTACCGCGAGGTTGCCAACGGTCAGCCGAGCGCGGCTGGTACGGCCGTCGATGGGCGATCGAACCTCGGTGAACTCAAGGTTCAATGCCGCGGTGGCAACTGCAGATTCGGCGGCGTGTACCTCGGCAACGCCCTGCTCGTAGGCCGTGCGCCGCTGCTCGGCGAGTTCCTTCGAAACGGCGTTGGCGCTGATGAGCTTTTGCGCGCGCAGGTCTTGCTGCCTGGCAAACGCCAGCGAAACACGCGCCCGCTCCAGCTGGGCGCGCGCGCTGTCCAACGCGGCGCGGTAGGGACGCTGGTCGATGACGAAAAGCAGATCGCCCTTGCTGACCTCGCGCCCTTCGCCATAGGCCACCTTGGTGATGTATCCGCCCACCCGGGGAAGGATCGCCACCGACTCCATGGCTGCCACGCGACCATTGAAGCTGTCCCAATATCTGACGCTTCTGACCTTCGCGTTCACGACATCGACAGCGGCAGGGCTGGCGACGATCGACTCGGGTTCTTTGCTGCAACCGCTGGCAAGCAAGGCAGCGATGATGATTGCGGTAACGCTGACGGAAGGGGCGCGCACAGGGCTGTCCTTTCTAAATCGGTGAATGACGAGGGCGTTTGCAGGTCAATCTGCAGTCGTTGCATGGCTCGCCGGGATATCACCGGACGCCCTTTCCATTGACGGTTCTAAGGCCTCACGCTCACGTTGCTCACGCGCGGCGCGATCCTTGGCCTGTTGCGCAAACACCGCCTTGTTGTGATCGTGAAAGCGCTTCGCGGCCTGCGCCCCATCTTCGGCATGGGCGAACAACGGCAACGCCAGCGCAACGATTGCCGTGAAGTTGATGAGTGGGTTCATGTCGTTTCCTCGAATGGCGCGCGCAGAACGGCGCCAACTGAACTTCATCAGTTTGCAAACGGGATCTATGGAAATACCGGGTGGAACTCAGTCGGCGAGCAAGTGAAATGCCGAGCTCCAACGGGTGGGCTTACTGCGGTTGCATGGCGAAACCAACGCCAAAACGGTTCCAGGCGTTGATAGCCGCGATGACGAACGTCAACTCGGACAGTTCCTGCGGGTTGAACTGGGTGGCCACGGTTTCGTAGATCTCGTCGGGGGCATGCCGCTCGGCCACCAGGGTCAGTGTCTCGGCCCACAACAGGGCCGCACGCTCACGCGCATCGAAGAACGGCGTTTCCTTCCAGACACTGATGGCCATCAACCGCCGTGGGGTTTCTCCGGCTTTCAAAGCATCACTGGCGTGCATATCGATGCAGTAGGCGCAGCCGTTGATCTGCGAGGCGCGAATCCGTACCAGCTCACGCAACGCGGCGGGCAGGATCGATTGGGAGACCGCCTTTTCCAGGCCCATCATGGCTTTCATCGCTTGAGGGGCCGCTTCGTAGTAGTTGATGCGTTTGTTGCTCATGGGTGTTCTCCGACAGTTTGGCCACGACGTGCCGTGGCATGGGCGTACTGTAGGAAAAGCAAATACTCGGATAAACTAGGTTGAATCGTTTTGTTTTTACGGAAATACGGACAATGGCTTTGGACCGTTTGGAGGCCATGCGCGCGTTCTGCCGTATCGTCGAGGTAGGCAGTTTCAGCGGCGCAGCAGAGTCGCTGGGCTTGGCCAAGACAACGATCTCAGGGCAGCTGCAGGCGCTGGAAGCGCTGCTGGGGATCAAGCTTCTGCACCGCACCACCCGCAAGGTCTCCCCGACTACAGAAGGCGCCGCGTACTACGCCCGGGCGCGCGCGGTCATCGACGACGTAGACGAACTGGAGGCCTCGGTATCCCAGAGCCGCAACGTCGTGCGCGGCCGGGTGCGCATCGAGATGCCGTCACCGGTCGGGATATTGTTCATCGTGCCGGCGCTGCCCGATTTCACCGCCAGGTTCCCGGAGATTCATCTCGACATCGGCTGCAGCGAGCGCGTCGTGGACCTTGTCCAGGAGGGCGTCGACTGCGCGATTCGTGGTGGCGTGGTCGCAGACCAGGACCTGGTCTGCCGCCCGATAGGCCAGATGCGCTTCTGCTTTTGCGCCTCACCCTCCTACCTGGCGGCGGCAGAGCCGATCCAGACGCCTGTGGACTTGCCACGACACAAGCACCTAGGCTTCAAGTTTCCCGCCACGGACAGGCGATACGTCCCGACCCTTACCCGCGGAACCGAGCACTTCACCCTGGATCATCCGCCAAGCATGTACTTCAACAACGGCAGCGCCACGGCCGCCGCCACGGTCGCCGGCCTGGGCGTCGCATTCCTGCCCAGGGCGGAGGCCGAGCCTCACTTCAGAAGTGGCGCCCTGGTCGAGGTCCTGCCGCACTGGCAGATGGCGAGCATGCCCCTGTCCATCGTCTATCCCTACACGCGGCATTTGTCGGCGAGAGTAAGAGCGTTCGCCGACTGGGTGACTGCGTTGATGGCGAGCGATCCCCTGTGGTCGCAGTTTGAAAAAGCATCGTAAGCAGCCGGTTTCGAGTGGTCGAACAGCGTTATGGCTGACCATCACCACCGCCTGAGACCGACCTCGAGCAACGCCGCAATGATAAACGGCCCCTTCTTCTCCAGGTACTCAGCCATACCGCCGGTGTTGGTAGCCTCCAGCTCGATCTTGAGGTCTTGGTATCGCTGCCGGAGAGAGGCGTCGTTCCTGAGCAGATCCCTGAACGTCAGCATCTGGATGACTGAATCGTGACCACACCTACAAATGTGGATCTTGTGGGTGCGAACCTCGCCAACATTGCGACGGTAGAAATGGTGTCCTGGCGACAGGTCACTGCCGCGTACATACCCCAGGCTGAGCAACACCTGGTCTCGGGCTGCTGCATTGCGATGCTCTGAAACCTCGATCAGCACATCGATCTCGGGCTTGGCTGCAAGTTGCGGGACAGCCGTGCTGCCCACATGGTGGATGGCGAGAAGTTCATCACCGAATGCCGAAGCGAGCAGCACTTTGTCCGCCTCGTACCGCTGCGGCCATTCAGGGTTGTAGGTCGTGATCTTGCTGGTCAGCGCCATGGGCCATCCTTGGGAAAGTTAAAACGTTCTGATGCGCCTTCAAGGCAGACGCCTGCCGCCGATCAACCGAGATAGAGTCTCTAGTGGCCTTGTACAGCCTGATCAGACTGCGCGCCCAGAGTCGCGAGAAAAACCTCGGTATCCCGATTCGACCGCAGGCAGACCACACGACACTCCGACGGCGCCGTCGCCACGAATCGTTTGATCGCCTCTCGAGACGAGGTTTTCGTCCGCCACATGAACCTGAAAAACTCCGGCAGGTTGGCCAGCAGTTCCGGGCAGTCGTCCGGCAGGTCGGGTCGAGAGCGACCGCGGTTCAGCGCCGTTCTGAGGAGCACGCGCCAGAATCGAAGCGGCGCCGAACGATCGATCCATATCAGCATGTCAGCGCGGGCCAGCCGGTTTTTCCATGTGGTCGAATGCCCGCCTTCGAAGATCCAGCACTCACGGGCCTCGACCTCATGGCAAAGACGCGTCTTCTCGTCACGGCTGCGTTCGACCCACCCAGGCTGCCAGTGAATCGTGTCGATATGCACGACCGGCAGCCCTGTGCGCTCGCCCAGCTTGCGCGCCAGGGTACTTTTCCCAGACCCTGGCTGACCAATGATCATCACCCGTTGCATTGAAGCTCCCTCTCACCATGCCTGCTGAATTTTGGGCGCGCGATTCTACGGCAATCAGCGACGCGGTCAACTGCATGCGTACTTGCAAGGGCATCGGTACAACACGGGTGAAGCGCCACCCCAGGCCTTTGATCAATATTGGTAGCGCAAGGTAACCGCAAAATTGCGAGGATCACCGTAGTACAGGCCACCGAAGTTGTTCGAAGTCGGCAACGACTGGTAGTACGTCTTGTCCAGCACGTTGTTGAGGTTGTACTGCACACTGAACTGTTGGTTGATCTGGTAATGGGCATGCAGGTTGAGCAAGGCGTAGCCACCCTGTTCAATCGTGTACCCGGTCACATCGGCGGCGGTGCGGCTCTGGGCATACACATCACCGCCCACACGCCATTGGTCCAGGACACCGGGCAATCGGTAGTCTGTCGACACCTTGAGCAGGCGCCGCGGGATCTTGCGATAGTAATCCGAGCCTTTGCTACCGCCGGCCACATACTCCGGATCACTGTAGGTGTAGCCCGCGCTGACGTTCCAGTTCTCCAATGGCTCGCCTGAAATCTCCAGCTCGAAGCCGCGGTTACGCACTTTTGCGCCGGCTTCATAGCACTTGCTCGTACCGGTCACGCCGCAGGTGGGCGACACCGACAGTGCCTCGGGCATGTTTTCCAGGTTGGTCTGGAAAATCGCCAGGGAGGTGTTCAGGCGACCGTCGAAGTACTCACCCTTGATACCGGTTTCGTAGTTCTCGCCTTCGATCGGATCAAGCAGGGTATTGCCGACACCATAGTAACTCTGTGTCTTGTAGATCTCGGTGTAGCTGGCATACCAGGTGTGGTGTTTGTCCAGGTCCAGTACCAACCCCGCGTAGGGCACCAGCCGGCCATTCTCGCGGTATTGATCATTGGTATAGGGGCTGCCCACCTTGTAGTCCGACCAACTCACCCGCGTGCCGAGGATCAGACTAAGGTCATCAGTGAGGCTGAAGCGCGAGGCGCCGTACAGGCCACGCTCCTTGCGCGTGTAGTTGTAGTCCGCGCCGATGGCATTGAGGATGGGGCTGGGCAGCGCACTGTAGTCGAAGTCGGTGATGTTGATCGTCGGGTTGTTGGTGGCACTCTTGATCACCGCGTCGAACTGGTCCTGGCGCGTGTTGGCCCCAAGCATCAGCTGATGTTTGCGCCCGAACAGCTCGAAGGGGCCGGTCGCGTAGAGATCCAGCGCAAACTGGGTGTCTTCGTAGTCGGCCTGGGAGACGGTCATCCGATAGTTGTCACCCGATACCCGGTTCGGATACGCGGAGAGAAAGTCGGCGTCCGACCAGATCGCGTTCATGGCCAGGGTCACCTTCCACTCGTTGTCGAAGGTGTGCGTGACATCGCTGAACAGCGTGTAGTTGTTGCGATCCAGATGGGCCCACTTGCCGTTGAGGTTGGTGGAACGCGAAAGCGGATAGAAAGAGCCGTTACTGCGGGTATTCAAGCCGCCCCAGTCATAGCCGTTCTGGTTGTCCTTCTGGATCGTGGCGCCGACCGTCAGCACGGTGGCGTCGTCAAGATCCGCTTCCCCGACCAGGTAGAGCAACTGGTTGTCGCGCCCGGAGCTGTCCTTGTAGCTGTTGGCGTTGTTGTAATAGGCCACCGCACGGCCGCGCACATTGCCCGTTGAGGTCAATGGCCCGGACACATCCACCTGGCTACGATAATTGTCCCAGGAGCCCGCGCCCAGCTCCGCGCCCAGGCGAAAGTCCTGGGTCGGTCGCTTGCGCACCAGGTTGATTGCCGCCGACGGATTACCTGTCCCCTGCAGCAAGCCATTGGCCCCGCGTACGACTTCGACGCGGTCATAGATCGCCATGTTCGAAGTGGACATGACGTCCATCGAGTAGTTTTCCGAGATATTGGTCGGAATACCGTCGTATTGCAGATCGCTGATCTCGAAGCCGCGCGAGTAATAGGTAGAGCGGTCAGTGCCGATCTTGGTGAGGGTGATGCCGGTCGCCGTGCGCGCGACATCGTCCAGGTTCTGAATGTTCTGGTCGTCCATCTTCTTGCGGGTGATCACCGTCACCGATTGCGGTGTTTCGCGCAGGCTCAGGGCGAGCCTGGTCGCCGTATTGGTTGACCCCGTGGTGTAGGATCCGCTGCCCTCGGTCGTCGCGCCGAGCACCTTGCCGGAAATGGTGGTCGCCCCGAGCTCCAGCGCATCTGTAACCGGCGATGCCTGCAGGAGTTGATAACCATCCTGGGTTGGGCTCGCCACCAGCCCCGAGCCCAGCAACGCCTGGGCAAAACCGCCTTCGATGGTGAAGCTGCCTCGAACGCCCGGGCTGCTCAAACCTTGCACCTGGCGGGACTCGAACGAGATGGGGGCGCCGCTGGCCTGGGCGTAACGACTGAGTACTTCACCCAATGGGCCGGCAGCGATGTCATATCGCTGCACGATCTGCTCGGCCAAGGCGCTGGCAGGCAGCACCAGCGGTGCCGCACAAAGGGCCAGGCGCACGGCCAGGCAGAGGCTGCGCGAGGTGGAACGCGGCAGCGCTCGAATCGGCGAGTTCATGTTTTCGATACTCCTGATGGTGTTGGCCATGGGAGGACGGGCGAAAATCGAAAACACGAAATGATTATTGAAATTATTTACTCACCACATCGGGTTTCAGGGTCACCCTGGTTATCCAGGGGGTGTACTGGCTGACCTCGATCGGCAAGGTGCGTTGCAACAGCCGCATCGCCTGGCGTGGATCGTCCAGCGGCAGCATGACCGTGACCCGCAGGCCTGCGAGGGCTTCATGGTCGGCCCACAGCACACCGGGATAATGGCGCGACAAACGCGCGAGCACATCGCTCAACGGCTGGTCGTCTGCCAGCAGCTGGTGCTTGCGCCACGCCTGCTCAAGGGGTTCTGCCTGCACCTGCTCTACCTTGCCAGGGCCTTCGGCGCTCAGGCGCACGCGTTGGTTGGCGGTCAGGTGCAATGATTGCCCGGCACTGCTGATGGCGGTGGTCGACTCGAACATGACCACCTGCGTCGAGTCGTCCTGTCGCTCCACCGTGAAACGCGTGCCAAGGGCCTGCACACGCCCATGCGCCGTGACCACCACGAACGGGCGAGGATCCTTGGCGACATCGACCAGGACTTCGCCGCGCAGCAGTTCGATCCTGCGTTCGCCAGCGTCGAAGTGCACATCCACTGCCGAGCCCGCGTCCAGGTGGATCTGGCTGTCATCGTCGAGTCGGTGATCGAGCCAATCCCCTGCCGAGGTGCTCAGGTCCGCCAGCAGGTAGCCCTGTTGCCAATAGGTCGTTGCAGCCCACGCCATTGGCACCAGGGCGATCGCCAAGGCCAGTGCCTGAACCTTGTGGCTCAGGGCTTTGCGCGGTGCGTGGCGCAGGGCCGTGACGGCCGCGTGGCGGGGAAGCTGTTGCAGCGAACCCAGACACCCCTGCAAGCGGGCGACCGCCGCGCCATGCTCGGGCGACTCGGCCAGCCAAGCCTGGAATGCTGCCTGCAAGTGCTCATCGGCCTGGTTGTCGAGCAGCACCAGCCATTGCGCCGCTGCGCGCAGGACGGGATCGGCCGTCGTCTCTGCCATCAGCTCATCCCCATGGCGGCATCGCACGCCAGCATGGCTTCGACCAGGTCGGCCTGCACGGTCCTCACCGAGATGCCGTGATGGCGTGCAATGTCATCCTGGGACCAGCCTTCAAGGTGACGCAGGATGAAGGTCTCCCGGACCCTCGCCTTCATGCGTGACAACGCCCGGTCGATACGTTCGAGCAGCTCGATGGCCTGCAGGATCTGTTCGGGAGAAAACGCCTGATCCATGTGCTCGATACTGCGCTCGAGCTCCTCTCTGTAGGCCTGTTCCAGCCGCAAGCGGCGACCGTTGTCGATCAGGATACGACGCGCGATGGTGGCCAGGAACGCTCGAGGTTCACGAGGCGGATCGTAGTGCCCGGCCGTGAGTACACGGTAAAAGGTGTCCTGGGCAAAATCCGAGGCCTGGTGAGGACATTGCAGGCGACGGCGCAGCCACGTCACCAACCAGTGATGGTGCCCTGCATACAGTTCGCCAATTGGGTCGGATGAGGTGGATCGCGGTTTGTCCATGAAAACGGGCAATAAATGAGAATGAATCTAAATTAGCATTTTTGCTTCGCCCTCGCCATGGCCTTGTCGACGACAGCTGTGGGTCGATGACGGCCCCTGGTGACCGGCTGCTCTCGCCCCATAGCTGCCATTCACCAAGGGCAGGAACCGGCCAGAAGCGGTCGCTTGAAAAAGGTAAAAAGATAATTCTTTTCGTCCTCAACGCTTGCCTCTAAGGTGTGAGGCGTTGCGACACCGTGGTTCAACGCGCTGACGATGCCTTGGGTCTGCATGGCCGCATAGTCAAACACTCCTGCAACACCATGGAATGACTAGATGCACCCATCGCTAAAACAAGCGCTCGACATCATTAATATCGAGCGCAACGTAGCTGAATACACCCAGGCGTTTTACGCGGTGCATGACGTGGTAAGCGTATTTGGCGAGCTTGACCTAGCCAATCGCCTCTTCGCAGAAATACCCCGAACAGTGCCCGAAGAGCTGATGGCCGAACTTTTCAATTTGTTGGCTTGGCAAACAAACGATAACGGTGCGGCAATGACGCGTGAGGTCGAGACGTGGCTCAGAGAACAGCAAGATCCGCGCAAGCTTACGATTGCCATGAGCCTGGATGTATATCCATTTCCAGATGCCCAGGAAATGCATCAGGTATTGTCCACGCTGGCTGTGGCTATCCCAGAAGTGGCGACTATGTGCCAAACGCTTATGACGTCACGAAAGGCTAGAACACAGAGTCAAGTATGACGGAAGGCACTGGGGCCGCTTTGGGTCGAAAACGGCCGCTCGTGAGCTCCCGCTTCCGACTCAAAGCGCACATCGATTCAAGGCTCTTTAGTCGATACCGGCCTCATCGCCTGCAACGTCAACTCAGATCCAGACGTCATTCACCGCAGTTCGCTCCCCTCCTTCATGACCGGTATTCAGAACGCCTCGCGGCTCGATCATCATCAGTTTCGTTTCCGCCTGGGCCGCTGTTCTGTGCTCTACACCACGCGGCACGACATACAGCTCACCCGGCTGCACATACACGCTGCCCTCTGGCAGATCGATACGCAAGGTGCCTTCAAGCACCAGGAACGCTTCATCCGTCTCCGGGTGCGAGTGCCAGATGAATTCCCCTTCGATGCGCACGACCTTGAATTGGTAGTCGTTCATTTCCGCGACCACCCTTGGGCTCCACTGCTGCTCGATCAGTGCAGCCTTCTGAGCCAGGTTCACAGGTTGCGATGCGCGTTGAGGGTGTAAGTCGGTCATGACAGATCCTCTGTAGTTAGAGTGACCAGGCTACCGAAGAGAAAGCAGGCGTCTCTTGTACGATCCTGCAAGTCAGCGGGCAGGCCGCAAGCGTTCCAACCAGCGCAGGGGCGGCACGCCGTAGGTGCGAGTGAAATGTCGGGTCATGTGGCTCTGGTCGTGAAAGCCTGCAGCGAGGGCGGCATCGACCAGGGTGAAGCCTTCCAGGATCAGCCTGCGAAAACAGTCCAGGCGTCGTAGCGTGACAAAACGGTATGGGCTGGTGCCGTAAAGGGCCCGGAAGTCCCGTGACAAGCTCCATTGCTCACGCCCGCTGGCCTGCTCGAGCATTTCCAGTGTGATGCCGTGGTTAAGGTGCTCCATGATGAACGCCCTGGCGCGCTCGGCCGAGCGGTAGTCCAGGCGTTTGCGGCCGCGGGGCTTGCCGCCGACTGCACGCAGCGCCATGGCCAGGTCATAGATGGCGTCCTGCTCCTCCAGTGTTTCCAGCGGATGCTCCAGTGCCTGCACGAAGGCCTCGCTGGCGCGATAGAGGCGCGGGTCGCTGGACAGCCCGCCGGCAATGAACGGCAACGGTTCGCCGCCGAGCACGTTCTGGATCAGCGAAGGATCGATGTAGGCCATCCGGTAGCGAAAGCCGATATCCGTGCCGGCCATGCCGTCATGGAGTTCGTCCGGGTGCAGCACCAGGGTGTTGCCCGGCACGCCGTGGCACAGCGCCCCTTTGTAGTGAAAGCTCTGTACGCCGGCAAGGGTACGGCCTATCGAGTAGGTATCGTGCCGATGGGGGTCGTAGCCATGGCCGCCAATCCACGCCTCGATGCGCTCCACGCTACCAGGCGTGGCGCTGCGTATGACCCAATCAGCGGAGGACGGGTTTGCTTTTCGTTCCATGGATAAGCTTGTAGTGCGCAATGTTGGATGGGGATGGCCCATCCTATTTCAGGATTGCGCGGAGACCCAATCCATTTCCGCTGAATGTCCGCTATGGGTCGAAAGCGGTCATCCGGGAACGGCTGCTATCGACCCATGGCGGTCCTACGCTGAGAGCAGCAAACAGCCAGAGGTGAACCGCCGTAATAGACTCGTGCATCTATGAAAACAACCGAGCGCTTCTGGCCGATAGGCACTTATGTTGAAGGACCGCTATGGATTGGATAGCGACGGTCATGCTTCAACCGTCGCCGCACCGCTTCAGATCTCAGTCTGCTCCGCCATCCCCAAGGCGTCATCGACCTCAATGCCCGCAGGAAAACGCACACACCAGCTATCGAACCTGCACCCAATAATGGCACTATGACACCAATTAGGGAAAGCAGCATCCGGTACACGACGTAACCGAATGTCATGCGTACAGGAATAAGGGAATATGGCTTCGATTCAGGTGGATGGTGAGGACAAGACCGCAAAGATCAGCGACTGGGCGATTCGCTGGAGCGAAAAGTTCGAAGCACTGGAACTGACCTGTCATTTCCCCTCAAGTAAAAAATACACCCGCCCGCTCAGTAACTGCCGCGTGTCACCTTCCCGCGAGTTGAGCAATGTACTGCTGACCAAACCTGGCAGCACGATCGTCAAACCCATCGACAAAGCAGTGATCTACGGCGAGCGATATGCCGTGGTGCACTATCCGGGCGGCACCAGGCCCTATGTCCACAAGATGGACGGCATCGTCTTCACCGCCCCTACCTCGATCAAGGACACGCCGGTCTTCGATTACTTCACTACGGTTGCGAATGCCCGACACGCTCAAGCGCAGTCGAAGGCTGATCGTGACATAGCCAGCAACGTCGTGACTCAGCTTGGAAAACTGCCCGCTATCGCCAGCACTGCCTTGCAAGCCTATTGCACCGGACGCAACGGCACGCTCGCCCCAGGTCAGGGGCTCATTTATCCGTTCGGGCTGAACGAAACCCAGTACCAGGCCGTCGAGCGGGCATTCAGCGCGCAAATCAGCGTGATCGAAGGCCCACCGGGAACCGGCAAGACCCAGACCATCCTCAACATCCTCGCCAATATCCTGTTGCGCGGGCAGACGGTGGCGGTACTGTCCAACAACAATGCGGCCGTGGCAAACGTCTACGAAAAGCTGGAGAAATGCGGCCTGGGCTACCTGGTCGCCAAGCTTGGCAACAAGGAAAACCGCGAAGCCTTCTTCGACGACCTGCCTGTATGGCCCTCCAGCCCACCCGGGCCGGCACCGTCCCTGGAAGAGATCCAGGGCTTGCTGACCCGCCTGAAGCAGCATCTGCACGACCACAACCGGGCAGCACAACTGCAGATCGAACTGGACGAGCTGATCATCGAGCGGCGCTACCTGCAGCAGTGGCAGGCAGAAAACGGTGTGCAGGCCACAGGCTCGTTGGACAAGTACCGGCTGACCCCACGCAAGACTGCCGACCTCATGGCCTACCTGGCGCACCTGGGCGAGCAGCGCGTGAAGCTCAAGGACCGCATCGAGCTGCTGTTCCAATTCAGAGTCTTTCGCACCAAGCCGTTCGCCGAGGGCGAGGCGCGCATGGCCGCGTTCCATGCCCTGCAGATGCATTACTACGACAAGTCGCTGCAGGATAAGGAAACCGAGCTGCGGGCGTGCCGTGAATCCTTGGCGCGCGCAAATTTCACGGCGTTGCTCAAAGAGCTGACAACCGCATCGATGCAGCATCTGAAGCAGCATCTGCAAGGCCAGGTTCCGCCGCGAGACAGCTTCGATGTCAAGACCTACCGCAAGGACTTTGATGCCTTCGTGCAGCGTTTCCCTATCCTGGGCAGCGGCACGCACTCGATCGTCAACTCGATCGCGCCGGGGGCGATCCTCGACTACGTGATCATCGACGAAGCTTCCTTGCAGGACATCGTGCCGGGCATCCTGCCGCTGGGCTGCGCCAAGAACCTGATCGTCGTCGGCGACAACCGCCAGTTACCGCACATCCCCGTGAAACTGGGGCTGCAGGCGCCGGCCGAGGCCTACGACTGCGAGCACTACAGCCTGCTGGATTCGTGCATTGCCGTATTCCAGGACGCACTGCCAAGGACGTTGCTGAAGGAGCATTACCGCTGCCACCCCAGGATCATCCAGTTCTGCAACCAGCAGTTCTATGACAACGCACTGGTGCCGATGACCGTGGACAACGGCGAGGAGCCCCTGCGCCTGGTGGTGACCGCCAAGGGCAACCACACACGCAAGAACACCAACCTTCGGGAGCTGGATTCCTTGCTGAAGGTGCTCGAAGACGAGGGACAATCTGTTGCAGTGGACGGTGAAGGCCGCGGTTACATCGCCCCATTCCGGGCACAGGTCAGCCTCTGCGACAAGCACCTGCCGGCGGACTTCGTCAAAGACACGGTGCACAAGTTCCAGGGGCGCGAGTGCGACGAGATCGTCTTTTCCACCGTGCTGGACAAGAAGCGCTACAACCAGACGCAAGGACGCCTGGATTTCGTCGACGACCCGCGCATGATCAATGTGGCAGTATCGCGGGCCAAACATCGCTTCACCCTGGTGACCGGTGACGAGGTGTTCACCGAGAACAATGGCCACATCGCCGCGCTGATCCGCTACATCAGCTATTACGCACAGGACGAGCAGATCGTGCGTGCGCCAGTGGTGTCGGCATTCGACTTGTTGTACCGCGAGTACGACCAGTCCCTGGAACGCCTGAACGCCCGTCTGCGGCCCGAGGATTCACGCTACAAGTCCGAGCAGATCGTGGCGCAGTTGCTGCGCGAAGCGCTCTCGGCCCCGGCGTGCCATGCGTTGACGTTCCACACGCAGATCCAGCTGGATATGCTCGCATCGCCGAGCAAGCCCGAGTGGACGCAAACCCAGCGGGCGTTCATGAAGCGCGCCAGTTGCGACTTCGTCATCTATTTCAAAGTGGGCAAGACCCCGGTTGGGGTGATCGAGGTCGATGGCGGGTATCACGACCACCCCGTGCAGGCCGCTCGGGACGCCAGGAAGAATGAGATTCTGGCTGCCAGTGGCCTTCCCATTCTGCGGCTGCGGACGGTGGAGAGTGGTATTGAGCGCAGAATTGCCGAGTTTCTGGCGCAGTGGGCCAGGCCTGCTCTGGACGCATAGGTAACACTGGACAGTTGCACTGGCGAAGCGGTGCTATCCGGCACGTTGCCTGCTTCGCGGGTAAACCTGCTCCCACAAAGATCATAGCGGCCCTCCCCGGTTGCTTTGGCCCATTGCAGCCGTTCGGCGTGTCGCTACGGCCACCCATAAGTGAGAATTGATGTTTACGTGCCCATGCTGCGGATATGCAGTCTTCGAGGAACCCCCAGGGTCATACGACATCTGCCCAATTTGTTTCTGGGAGGATGACGTGTTCCAGCTCTACTACCCTCACCAGGAGGGTGGCCCGAATAGATGTAGTTTGATTGAGGCGCAGGTGAACTTCGTCCAATTCGGTGCCTGCGAACGAAGCATGTCAAAGAATGTGCGAGAGCCTAACAATAGCGATGTACGTGATCACGAGTGGTTCCCGCTCTGGGCTCGCCGAGTTGCCATTCCAGACCCTGACTCCGACAACCAACCCTCTCAGCACATGCAGTCGAATTGCGACCTCTACTACTGGCTGCGAACCTAGGCTGCTTTGAAGCCCGAAGGCGCATGTTATTTTTGATTCACCGCAAGGGAGCGCAATTGATCGACAGTTCGCAACAGCACGCCGTTTCAAAGTCGTCGCCTACTCTCACTCGGCGCCATCTACTCCAGGCCGGGATGACCGGGATTGCCGTCAGTGTGCTTTCACCGTGGTCGTCATGGGCGGCACCATCGGGCGTCCTGGTGAACGATGTGACGATGCTCAATCCGATTTGGGTCAATCGTTTGCTCGCACCTCGCACCACGGGCGAAATACAGCGGGCGCTCGCGATGTCGTCAGGCCCAGTCAGCATCGGTGGTGGCCGCTATAGCATGGGGGGGCAGATCGCTACCGAAAACAGCCTGCACCTCGATATGCGTCAGTTTAATCAGGTGATCCGATATTCGCCTGAGAGCAGAGTCATACGCGTGCAAACAGGGATGCGTTGGCGTGACCTGCAGTCGGTCATAGACCCGGACGATCTCTCGATAAAAATCATGCAAAGTTATGCCAACTTCACCGTCGGCGGTTCGCTGTCAGTCAATGCTCATGGACGCTATGTCGGCGCAGGTCCGGTCATCAACTCGGTGCGTTCTCTGCAACTGGTGCTTGCGGACGGTTCGGTAGTAGAAGCTTCCCGCAGCGCAAATTCCGACCTGTTCTACGCTGCTATCGGTGGCTATGGTGCAATGGGGGTGATCACTGAGGTCGAGCTGGACCTCGCGTCCAACATCACAATTGAACGTCAGATCCGCCGCATGCCAGTTGCTGATTACCCGCGTTTTTTCAATGACCAAGTCCGCGAGAACGAACAGGCTATCCTGCATAATGCCGATTTGGCCCCTCCTTATTTCGACATGGCTACTTCCGTCACTTGGCGTGCCTCGGACAAAGCGCTGACCGTCGAAGAACGACTGGTGGCACCGGGGCAGTCGTACAAAATCAACCAGACCGTCATGTGGAGTGTGACCAAGCTTCCCGGTGGTCCAATGATTCGCAAGGATGTGGTCGATCCACTGCGCTATCTCAATCAACCGGTCGTACGGCGCAACTACGAGGCCAGTGCGGATGTCGCTTCGCTTGGCCCCATTGCAACCCGAAACAGTACCTATGCGTTGCAAGAATATTTTGTGCCAGTGACACAGTTCAATGCGTTCGTGAAGCAAATGGCCGCCATCCTTCAGACGCACAGCGTTGACGCCGTCAATATCTCCATCCGACACGCTCCGGCCGACCCCGACTCGTTTCTGTCCTGGGCACGCGAAGAAGTGTTTTCATTCGTGCTCTATTATTGGCAGCGCGTCGGGGTGGATGATCGCGAGGCAGTTGGCGTGTGGACACGCGAACTCATCAACGCGGCGCTGTTGCTTGGCGGTACCTACTACCTTCCCTACCAACTGCATGCAACGCAGGCACAGTTTTCAAGTGCCTATCCAAACGCGCGCCGTCTGTTAGCACTCAAAGCGCAAGTCGATCCAGGAGGGCGATTCCGGAACAAGCTCTGGGACAAGTACCACACGGGATAGTGTAAAGCTCGTGGCAAGGGTGTCTGAGCCCAAGCGGGTGTTGATCCGAATCCGTTGTTTCGGCAATTGCCACTTCATTCGTAGGCATATCCGAGCGGTCGCATTTGGCCGATTACTGCGCTTCATGATTGTCCGCTTTGGGTCGGAAGCAGCCGCTCACGTGTATCCGTTACCAATTCAAAATGGGTATTGAATCGGGCAGCAAGTGATATCCATTGAAAGCGGAACAAGAACCAGGCAGCCTCAGCGCACAGCCTCAAGCACCTTGCGTATCTCCTGAGCGACCAGCGCCTCGATACGCCCCTCATCCAAGGCCCTCGAAAACACTGCGCAACACGCGATGGCCTCCCCAACCGCACATCGATAGACCGCCACCACACTGCCGGGGCCACACCCGGTATGCCCGGCCAGCGTCAGGCCGCCCTCGATCGTCCCTCGCATCAGACCCAGGGCATAGCCTGGTGCGATCCACGGCCGGCCGGCCATTGGCCCACCCAATACCTTCGTTGCCTGCATTTCCTGGAGCAGGTCGGCCGGAAGCAGTGTCCCGGCAAGCAGGCGATCCAGGAAAAGGGCAGCCTGGGAAACAGGGCCGATCAGCAACCCGTGGTAGACCCAGCCAGGGTCGTAGTTCAACGAATGGCCGAGGTAGTCACCGTGCAGGTCTGCGCGTTTCGTTGCCAAGCGAACCGACAAGATGCCAAGTGGAGCCAGAACTTGCTGCCTGAGCGCCTCTTCAAGCAGCAGGCCTGTGGCACGTTCGATGAGCCTGGCGACCAGCATGTAGCCCACATTCGAGTAGCGCCAACCCGCTCCAGGGTCGTAGCGAAGCCGAGCGCCATCCAGGCGCTGCATCATCTCGTCCGCCGACCACGCGAATTCATGATTGGCAACCGCCGCGTGGTACGCGGGAAGCTCGCCATAATCCGCAAGACCCGCTTCGTGACGCAGCAGCTGACGCAGGGTGTAATTTGTTTCAGGCAGCGCGGCATCCAGGGCGAGTCGTCCGTCGCGCACCAGAGTCAGGGCGGTCGCGGCCAACACCGTCTTGGTGAAACTCCACCATGGCACACAGGGTTCGGCCTGGAGCGATGGCGTAATGAATCGACCGTTGGAAAGCGTGGAAATCAGCATCGAGTACTCAAGCAGTGATGACAGGCCAGTAAACAAGCGCAGAGGCAACAACATACCCCGTTCCGGCGATGCAAGCCGTCAGTCGGCCTCGGGACAAGAACTGGATGGTGTATACCAGGGCACCGCAGAATCGATGTAGACGTGCTTTTGCTTGCCTGGCTGGAACGGTGTATCAAGTGTACCCAGCGCGATCGAGATCCAGTCGGCGAACTCACCTTCGGTTCGTGACCAGAACAACGTCGAGCCACACGCCCCGCAGAACTCGCGTAACACTGTCTGCGATGAGGCGTAGGCATTGATGCTGTCGGCCCCGCGAAGTATGCGAAGCGCGCTGCGCAGCACGCTACCGTATGACGCGAATGCAGCCCCGTGGCCTTTGCGGCACTGGCTGCAGTGACAATGGCTCACGGCCTTGGGTGGCGTGAGCAACTCGTAGCTGACCGCTGCGCACAGGCAGCTTCCTTGATGTGCCGCTGTCATATGCCCTTCTGTGCAGGTGAAAAATTGTGATGACTGTCAGTCAGCGTACTGGGGCTGCGTTGCAGCCCTTTCGCGGCACGAGGCCGCTCCTACATGGGGTACGCGATCTCTGTAGGAGCGGCCTCGTGCCGCGAAAGGGTCGCAAAGCGACCCCGGCAATCTTGAATTGAGCAGTCATATCCCGACAATCGCAATACCCTCAAAGGGATGGCCAAACGCTCTACCCCAAGCCACCCATCGATCCCACTGATGATTACTATCAAGCCGCCCGCCTGTCGAGCTGCAAAATCCACCCCCTATAATCGCCTCCCCGTTTTCCCCTCGCTGCAGCGCCTGTCCCAGGCGACAGTCCCCTATGGAAGCCCGCACCATGCCAAGCCCCACCCCGTCCCCCCACAGCCCACCCGAACACAGCCAGCAGAGCGTCCGTCAGCAGTGGCTGGCGATTCTCTCGGTCGCCGTGGGCGCTTTCGCCCTGGTGACCAGCGAGTTCCTGCCGGTGGGCGTGCTCAACGATGTCGCCGCTGATCTTGGCATCAGCGCCGGCCAGGCCGGCCTGATGGTGACCCTGCCCGGCATCATGGCGGCCCTGGCCGCGCCCTTGCTGTCGGTGGGCATCGGTGCCCTCGACCGACGCTACCTGCTGATCGCCCTGACCCTGATCATGATCGTCGCCAACGCCGTGGTGGCCTACGCCACCGACTTCGGCCTGCTGCTGTTCGGCCGGGTACTGCTGGGCATCAGCATCGGTGGCTTCTGGGCGACCGCGATCGCCCTGAGCGGCCGCCTGGCGCCCAAGGGCGTGGGCGTGGCCCAGGCCACCTCGATCATCATGGTCGGCGTGACCCTGGCCACCGTGCTCGGCGTGCCCGTGGGCACTTGGCTCAGTGGGCTCATGGGCTGGCGCATGACCTTCCTGGTCACCGCGCTGGTCGGCGTACCGGTGCTGCTGGCGCAGGTCCTGCTGCTGCCGAGGCTCAACCCGGAGAAGGCCATCCGCATCAGCGACCTGCCGGCGCTGTTCATCAACCCGCAGGCGCGGGTCGGCCTGATCGCGGTGTTGCTGATCGGCCTGGCGCACTTTGCCGCGTACACCTACGTCGCGCCGTTCTTCAAGCACAACGCCGGCTTCGACGGGCCGATGATCGGCTCGCTGTTGCTGCTCTACGGCGTGGCCGGGGTGCTGGGCAATGTCTTCGCCGGTTTTGCCGCCAACCAGAGCGTGCGCTACACCCTGATGCTGGTCGCCTTGATGATCGGCGTCGGCACCGCGCTGTTCCCCTACTTCGCCACCAACCTCACCGGCGCGGCGATGCTGATCGCGCTGTGGGGCTTCGCCTTCGGCGCCTTCCCGGCCTGCGCCAGCATCTGGATGTTCGTCGTGGCGCCCAAGGATGTGGAGCGCGGCATGCCGCTGTTCGTCGCCATGTTCCAGGTGATCATCGCCCTGGGCTCGTTCTTCGGTGGGCGGATCGTCGACCAGATGGGCAGCGCGGTGCTGTTCAGCCTGGCCACGGCGCTGGTGGGCTGCGGCTTTGTCACGGTGCTGGTGCTGGGGCGCAGCGTCAGCAATCGCCTGGCGGCCCAACCGTCCTGAGAGATCGCTGTGGGAGCGGGCTTGCCTCGCGATGCCGTGTATGGCACCGGCTACGCCGGTGATCGCGGGGCTAGCCCGCTCCCACGCTGACGTTGTCTAGCCTGAAAGGCGCCTGTTGTTTCATAGAGCGGTGGCGGGCCGATTTTACCCGCCACGCTTTATCAACTCTTTACGCCGACGAGCCGCAAACCGACAGCAACTTGATACGCAACTCAATACCCTTTGCCAGGTCTTTGGCGTATCGAGAGTGCAACATGACGCTGTACGCGAATCCCCTGCCTGGGCGGGCCGGCATTCAGGATGAACGCATGCCCCCTTCCGGGGTGGGAATGAACACCCCCGCCGAACCACTGGCGCAGCAGCTCAGGCAACAGGGTATCTGCGAGGTCGAATGCGTGGTGAGCGACTTTTCCGGCATCGTCCGCGGCAAGGTCGCCTCCCTCGACCGCTTCCTCGACGAGGGCGGCATGCGCCTGCCGGAGAGTGTGCTGCTGCAGACGGTGACCGGCGACTTCGTCGACGACGAGGTCTTCTACGCGCTGCTGGACGAAGCCGGCATCGACATGCACTGCCGCCCCGCCGCCCATGCCATCTACCGCCTGCCGTGGCTGGCGGAGCCGACCGCCATGGTCATCCACGACAGCTTCGACCGGCACGGCCAGCCCATCGAGCTATCGCCGCGCAATGTGCTCAAGCGCGTGCTGGCCCTGTACAGCGACAGTGGCTGGCAACCGGTGGTGGCGCCGGAGCTGGAGTTCTACCTGACCAAGCGCAGCCATGACCCGGACCTGCCGCTGGAAGCGCCCGAAGGCCGCTCGGGCCGGGCGGAGACGGGTCGGCAGGGTTTCTCCATCGAAGCCACCCACGAATTCGCCCGGCTGTTCGAGGACGTCTACCACTGGTGCGCCGTCCAGGGCCTGGACCTGGACACGCTGGTCCACGAAAGCGGCCCTGCGCAGATGGAAGTCAATTTCCACCATGGCGACCCGCTGCGCCTGGCCGACCAGTTGATCGTTTTCAAGCGCACCTTGCGCGAAGCGGCGCTGCAGCACGGTATCAGCGCGACCTTCATGGCCAAGCCGATCGCCCATGAACCCGGCAGCTCGATGCACATCCACCAGAGCGTGCTGGACAGGTCCACCGGCGCCAACCTTTTCGCCAGCGCCCACGGCACACCGAGCGATCGGCTGCTGCACTACATCGGCGGCCTGCAGAAGTACCTGCCCCAGGCACTGGCGCTGCTCGCCCCGAACGTGAATTCCTACCGCCGCTTCCTGCCTGACGCCTGTGCCCCGGTCAATGTCGAATGGGGCGAAGAAAACCGCACCGTGGGCCTGCGCGTGCCCACCGCGACAGCGGCTGCCCTGCGCGTGGAGAATCGCCTGCCAGGCGCCGATGCCAACCCCTACCTGGCCATGGCCGCCAGCCTGTTGTGCGGCTATCTAGGCCTGCTCGAACAGGCGGCGCCCAGCGCGCCCGTGCAGGGACGCGCCTACGACCATGGCGGCTTGCGCCTGCCGGCCACGCTGGACGAGGCGCTGGCGCGGCTGGAGGGTTGCGAGCTGCTTGGGGAGTACCTGGGCGACCGGTTCGTGCGCGGGTATGTGGCGGTCAAGCGCACCGAGCTGCGCAACTACCGGCAGGTGATCAGCGCCTGGGAGCGTGAGCACCTGCTGCTGAGGGTCTGAGGCTTTGAATACCTACAACTGCGCCAGCCAGTAGGCCACGTCCACCTCATCGATCTGCTCGGGGCGCAGGAACTGCTCGGCATACTGGCGATACACCCCGGTGTTGAGGAACAGCCGCAGCAACTGCCCGTCGATATGGTTGTCACGGGCCATCGACACCAGGATCTTCACCGACTCGGACAGGGTCTTCGGCGCCTTGTACGGCCGGTCCGCCGCGGTCAGCGCCTCGAAGATGTCGGCGATCGCCATCACCCGCTCGGGGATGCCCAACGCATCCTTGCCGAGCCTACGCGGATAGCCGCTGCCGTCCATCTTCTCGTGATGGTTGCCGGCAATCGCCGGCACGCGCCGTAGCTGACGCGGGAACGGCAGCGCGCTGAGCATGATGATGGTCTGCACGATGTGCTCGTTGATCTTGAAGCGCTCCTCGTCGTTGAGGGTGCCACGGCGGATCGACAGGTTGTACAGCTCGCCGTGGTTGCTGGCATGGGCCGGCAGGCGCATGTCGAAACCCCAGTGGTTGCGCGGGTCGTCCTTGGCCACCGGTGGCTTGCGCGGCCCCCAGGGCACCTGGTGCTCGTCGCGGTCGGCAAGCAGCGGCTCCTCCACCGGCAAGGGCGCAGGTGGCGTGTCGGCGAAGCGCGCGGCCTCGTCGCGGGAGATGCCCAGACGGTTGTCGAAGTGCCGCAGCCAGCGGCGCTGGCCTATCCGGCGCAGGCGCTCGATGTCGGCCTCCTGCATGAACTCGCCGCCGATATTGGCGTGGGCGACGAAGGCAAATTCGTCCTGCAACTCGGCCCGGCACTGCTCCAGCGCCTGGCGCAGCAGCAACTCGTCATCGCCGTTGGCCACGCCTTGCCAGTAGGCGATCTCGGCGTCGCGCCAGAGCACCTCGAAGCGCATGCGCACCTCATGCACACGGTTGTACAGGGTCTCGAGCTTGGTCGCCTTGTCCACCACGTATTCGGGGCTGGTAATCTTGCCGCAGTCGTGCAGCCAGGCGGCCACGCGAAACTCGTAGCGCTCGTCCTCGTTCATGCTGAAGCCGGCATAGGGGCCGCTTTCGGCCTGCACGGCCTGGTCCAGGAGCATCTGCGCCAGCTGCGGCACTCGCTCGCAATGGCCGCCGGTATAGGGGCTCTTGGCGTCGATGGCGTCGGCCAGCAGCTTGATCATGGCATCCAGCAGGCGCTGCTGGGCCTCGACCAGTTGGCGGGTCTCGATGGCCACGGCGGCGGCGCCGGACAGTTCCTCGACGAAGCGCCGGAACGCCTGCCCGGCGTGTTCGTCCTCCAGTTGCAGGACCAGAATGCCGAGGAGCGACTGGCCGCGGTCGTTGAGCACCACCGCCAGGCTGCGTCCCTGCAACGACAAGGCCTGGGTCACGGCATTGGCGAGGTATTGATGGTCGTGCTCATGTACCGCCAGTTCAGCCGGATAGTCCTGGGCCCGGCAGGCCGCAGCCAGGCGCAGGCGTGCGTTGTCGGCATCGTACAGGTACACCGCGCCGGCACTGGCGCTGGCAGCCGCCACCAGGTGGTTGAGCACGCCGTCGAGCATACGCTCGAGCTGGGTCTCGCGGCTGAGCGTGAGGGTGATCGCCTGGAAGTTGCGGATGGTGCCGGACATGCGGCTGAGCACCCGGCTCAGTTCACGCACCTCCGACACCCGCGAGAGCACACCCACCTCACGGCTGAAATCAAAACCGGCCAGGCCCTGCACCTGCTCCGTAAGCCGGCGCAACGGGCGGCCGATGCGCCGGCCGAGCAAGCCACCGAGCAACAGCAACACCGCCGCCAGCGCGCCGGCCCAGAGCAGTTGCTCGAACAACACCTGGCGCGCGCCGGCCAGCAGCTCGTGGGCCGGCACGGCAATCAGCACCTGCAGGTCCTGCCCGGCCACGGTGGTCAGCGGCACGCGCATGCCATACCAGGTCTGCCCTTCAACCTGATACGGCTGTGGCCGGGTACCCTGGAGGGTATCAGCATGGATCCGTGCGAGGCTGGCAATGCCCAGTTCATCGATGCGCGACAGGCGCACGCCCTCGCCTTCGCGGACGATGACCCGCTGCAGGTCCGGATAGGCCACCACGCTGCCCTGGTCATCGACCACGGCGATCTCGGTGCCAGCCGTCATGCGCAGGTCGCGGCTCTCGCTGGCCAGGTCGGTGACCGAGACGTCCATGCCGATCACCGCCGCGCCATCGACGCTACGCTGGGCCATGGTCAGGCCGATCTCGCGGGTGGTGAAGAACACATAAGGGCGGGTAAGCACGGTGGTGGCTTGCGCAGAGGCTTCGACGAACCAGGGGCGCTGACGCGGATCGTAGCGGTAGTCCGGCTTGGGCTGGTGCAGCAGCAGGGTCATCGCCTGGTCGTAGAAACGCCATTCGCCATGCAACGCACCGTCTTCGCCCAGGCTGACGGCCTGTACCAGGAACATCGTGCCTGCCGGTGCCGCGAAGCGCTGCAGCAACTGTGGGTCGCGCAGGCGGCGGACCAGCAGGAACTCGCCATTGGGGTAGCCGAGGTAGGCGGCGCTGAGCATGCGGTTGGCGCGCAGGCTCTCGACCAGTTGCGGCAGGCGCTCCAGGTGCTGCGCCATTGTGCCCGCAGCGGTATCGAAGGCCAGCAGGCGGATGCTGCTCTGCACCGGATCGACCAGGCGTCGGGCGCGCTCGTCGATGGTCCGGCCGATCTGCTGGGCGGCATCGCCGGCGGCGGCCACCAGCGTCTGGCGCACCCCCAGGTAGCCCTGCCAGGCCAGGGCCGCGCCCAGCGCCAGCATGCCCAGCATGATCGCCAGCGCCACCAGCCATTGCAGGGAGATACTCCGGCCACGGTTGTTCATGAACGTCTGCCCCGTGCAGACGCCAGCCTTGCCGCATGCCCCATCAACGCGCAGCCCATCCCAGGTACTCCCCGTGTGGCGATTTCCACAGTGTAATCAGCCCGCGCGAACCTGCCGGCCTGTGACAGTGGCTGGTAGCGAGACAGTCGCATACTGGCGCAACGACATCAATCACGCCCTGAATCATTGTGGGGGCAACTGTCTTGCTCAATTTTTAGAATCTGGCGCGATCCCCGTGGGAGCGGGCTTGCCCGCGAACACCGGCGCAGCCGGTGCCATACACCGCGCTGGATTCTTCGCGGCGGTGCGGCGGTCCGATAAACCCGCTCCCACAGGGTCAAGCTAAATCAAGTTTGTTCCATGAGAGTGGCCCGTCCCGCAGTCGTCAGAATTGCGGCAAAAAACTCGTATACAAAAAAAAGAAATTCTGTTTACACTGCCTCACGCCTACGACAACGGTCATCGCCGTTGCGTATTGCGACAGGCTCAAGCCATGCGACATCCGCTATCGCCCAACCTCTCCGGGCCCCCTTCTCGAATGCCGTGCGTCCTGAACGCCGCATCCGCCCTGCTGCCATCGACCCACACGCCTGATACGCCCTCGCCAGGGCCGATCCTGCGCGTGCGCGGTTCTGCTCCAGCCTTCGACGCCGGGCTTCGCCACGGCGCCTGACGCTTCCCTACAATCAGAAAACACACCCCAAGCGGGAGGGACACCCATGCCCAAGACACTACTGGTCAAGAACGCCGAACTGCTGGTGACCATGGACGGCGAACGCCGCGAGATCAAGCGCGGCGGCCTCTATATCGAAGACAATGTGATCAAACAGGTCGGCCCCAGCGATACCCTGCCTCAGCACGCCGACGTGATCCTCGACATGACCGGCAAGGTGGTCATCCCGGGCCTGGTCAACACCCACCACCACATGTACCAGAGCCTCACCCGCGTGGTGCCGGCGGCCCAGGACGGCGAGCTGTTCAACTGGCTGACCAACCTCTACCCGATCTGGGCGCGGCTGACCCCGGAGATGATCTCGGTATCGACCCAGACGGCCATGGCCGAGCTGATCCTCTCGGGCTGCACCACCTCCAGCGACCACCTGTACATCTACCCCAACGGCTGCAAGCTCGACGACAGTATCCACGCCGCCGAGGAGATCGGCATGCGCTTCCACGCCGCGCGCGGCAGCATGAGCGTCGGCCGCAGCCAGGGCGGCCTGCCGCCGGACTCGGTGGTGGAGAAGGAAAGCGACATCCTCAAGGAGTCGCAGCGCCTGATCGAGGACTACCACGATGCCAGCCACGGCTCGATGCTGCGCGTGGTGGTGGCGCCCTGCTCGCCGTTCTCGGTCAGCCGCGACCTGATGCGCGAGGCGGCGGTGCTGGCCCGCCAGTATGGCGTGTCGCTGCACACCCACCTGGCCGAGAACGTCAACGACATCGCCTACAGCCGCGAGAAGTTCGGCATGACCCCGGCCGAGTACGCCGAGGACCTGGGCTGGGTCGGCCACGACGTCTGGCACGCCCACTGCGTGCAGCTCGACCAGCACGGCATCGAGCTGTTCGCCCGCACCGGCACCGGGGTCGCCCACTGCCCGTGCTCGAACATGCGCCTGGCCTCAGGCATCGCGCCGATCCGCAAGATGCGCGACCACGGCGTGCCGGTGGGCCTGGGGGTCGATGGTTCGGCGTCCAACGACGGCGCCAGCATGATCGGCGAGGTGCGCCAGGCGCTGTTGCTGCAACGGGTCGGCTTCGGGCCGGATGCGATGACTGCCCGCGAGGCGCTGGAGATTGCCACCCTGGGCGGCGCCAAGGTGCTCAACCGCAACGATATCGGCGCCCTCGCCCCGGGCATGGTCGCCGACTTCGTCGCCTTCGACCTTGGCCATGTGGCCTATGCCGGCGCCCTGCACGACCCGCTGGCGGCGCTGGTGTTCTGCACCCCGACCCATGTCGACACCAGCGTGATCAACGGGCGTGTGGTGGTTCAGGGTGGGCGCATCACCACCGTCGACCTGCCGCGGGTACTGGAGCGTCACAACCAGCTGGCGCGTCAGCTGGTCATCGGCGAGTAGCACCCAGCCCATCGCGGGGCAAGCCCGCTCCGACGCCAAGCTTCGCGATCAGGGCTGGCCAGCTATGGGACAGCCACTTGCCTGAGCCGCCGCGCCAGTTCCAGGGTCACCCGCCCGCTGGCCGGCGTCGGCACCAGCTCGGTGAACGGGATATCGATCATGCGGTTCTCGCGCACCGCCCGCAGGCTCGAGAGCACCGGATCACGGGTCAGCAGCCGACGCTTGCGGCTGGCCGGCGACCACAGGGCGTCGGCCAGCAGGATCACATCGGGGTCGCTGCTCAGCAGCGCCTCGCGGTTGACCGTCACCCGGTACTGGTCAATCCCGCCGAGCACATTGCGCGCCCCGGCGGCGGCCAGCAATGGCGTGACGAAACCCCGCCCGCCTTCGCTGTCCAGCCCGCGGACCTCGCTGTCGAGGTAGAACACCGACAGCGGCTTGCCGACAGGCGCGATCGCCCTGGCCCGCGTCAGGTCCGCCTCCATCGCCTCGATCAACGCCTGGGCTCTCGCCTGCCTGCCGAGCATTTCGCCAAGGAGGGTCAGGTCACGCCGGACATGGGCGTAGTAGTCCAGGGAATGGCCGGCACAGGCCGACTCGAGCAGGTAGGTGGCGATCCCGTTGCCGGCCAGCCGGGTTCGCGAGCTGACCCCATCGCCGAAGGCCGTGGCGAATCCACCGACCACCAGGTCCGGCCTTTGCGCGTACAGCACCTCGCTGGCCGGATACTCCCGGGCGATCACCGGCACGCCCTGGTAGCGACCCTGCTTGTAGGCGACGCCGTTGTCATCCAGGTAGGCCACCCCGACCATCGACGGCCCGACGCCAAGGGCGAGCAGGAGGTCGGCCGCGTGCTGGTTGAGGGCGACGATACGTGCAGGCGTCGCCGCAGGCCGTTGCCAGTCCTGCCCGCAGTTGCGAAAGCGCTCGGCCAGGGCCGGTGTGCCACAGCACAGGGCCAGCGACAGCAACCAGGCTTTACGCATTGCATGTCCCTCCCTTGATCAGCAATCTTTCGGCGATCCTTCCGCCCTCTAGATGCGTTTTTACCAATTCCTCCACCTCCCGACCATCACGTACCCGATACCAGCAGCCGTCCGGGTGCACCGTCAGTACTGGCCCCAGGTTGCAGGGGAACTGGCAACCGGTACGGGTCAGCAGCACGCCGCCTGGCGTCTCGATCAAGTCACGCTCCAGCAACTGGCGGCGCAGGCGTTTCCACAACGGCAAGGCACCGCGCCGCACGCAGCGTGGGCCGGTGCACAGGAACACCTGGCGGGCATGCTCGGGTATCCGCGACCAGTCCGGATCGCTGGCCACCGCGTTGACCTGGTCGCATGGCAGGTGACGGGCATGCTCGCCGACGCTGGCACACGCCGCCCGAGCATCCAGCCCGCGCCGGCCCAGGGCCTGGGCCGTGATCCAGATACCGGCGCGACCTTGCGCCAGGCGCCCCAGCTCATCGCGCAGCCAGTCGAGGTAGGCGCTGTCCGAGGTGGGTTCCAGGTCCACTACCAGCAAGCGCTCAATGCCCAGGTCAAGGGCCTCGCGGATAACCACCCACAGCCCGTCGAAGCCCTCCAGGGTATCGACGATATCCCGGTCCGCCTCGCGGCCACGCAGGTCGCGAACCTCGGCGCCGAACGCCTCGGCCACCGAGCCACTCGCCAGACCGGGGCCCACGAACAGCACACGCTGATAGTCCATGCTCACGCCCCTCAGAAGGTGTAGGTGTACCGCAGTTCGCTGGTGAACGGCCGCCCGAGGTTGTCGACATTGCTCGCCCGGCTGGTGACATAGTCGCGGTCGAACAGGTTCTCAACCAGCAGGCTCAGCCGGTGCTGGCGGGCGCCATCCAGGTAACGATAGGCATCGGCATCGACCACCGAGTAATGGCCATAGTCGACGCCCTTGGAGCTGACCACGTCGCGAATGTAGCGAATGGCCCCTCCGGCACCCCACCTGCGGTCTGCCGATTCGTAGCCGAGCCGCGAGCGGGCGAAGAAACTCGGCACGTCGTTGATCGTCGCCCCGGTGCGCGACTCGGTGAGGTTACGGGTCATGTCGGCCTGCAGGCTCCATTGGTCGTCGAGCTGGATACGTGCATCGGCCTCGAAACCACGCATCTGCACCTGCCCCTGGCCATTCACCCACTGGCTGCCGTCCAGGGTGATCAGGTCGGTGATCTTGCGCCGGAACACGGTGACGCTGGCGCTGAACTCACGCGCCAGCAGCAGGCCGTGGTAGTCCAGGCCAAGCTCGGCATTGCGGCTCTTCTCGGGCTTGAGGTCGCGGTTGCCGATCTCGTCGCCAGGCTCGTTGACGAACAGCTGCTCGGCGTTGGGCAGCTTGTAGGCGCTGCCGTACTGGCCGCGCAGCTGCCAGTTGTCGTTCAGGTCGTACAGCGAGGTGAGCATGCCGACGGTGGCGCTGTAGCCGCCGCTCATGGCTTCGTGGCGCACGCCGAGGCTCGGGTGCCAGTTCGGCAGGGCCTCGATCCTTGGCCTCAATTGGGCATACAGCGCATTGGCCTGGGCCTCGTTGTCGTCGATCAACAGCACGTCGTCCTGGCCCTTGAACCACTGGTTGTCGGAACCGAACACCAGCACATGGCCGCCGTCGAGCTCGGCCTTGCCCTCGGCCTGCACACCCCAGTCGGTGAAGCCCCAGTAGTCGTTGTGGTTGACCACGTTGCGGCTGCCGTCGGCGCGGTTGTTGATGCGGGTGTAGCGGGTGTCCCAGTCGTTGACATGGCCCTTGACGAAGTAGCTCAGGCGCTCGTTGAGGCGCTGCTCGAAGGTGGCGGTGGCGATCTGCTGCACGCGGTCGTTGGTGGTCTTGTAGTTGTTCACCGGCCGGGCGAAATCGAGGTTGGCGTCGGTGTACTGGTAGAACAGCTCCAGCCGCGTATCGTCGCCGAAGGCCTGGATCGCCTTGCCGCCGAAGGTGGTTACCTCGTAGCCGCGTTTCTTGTCGCTGACGTTGCCGCTGTAGTCACGGTTGCGAAACGGTTGGTAGCCGTCGGAGACGTTGTGACTGACATAGGCCAGCAGCCCCAGGTCGCCGAAACCATTGCTGAAGATCCGCTCGACGCGGGCGTCCTTGCTGTTGCCGGCGAAGCTGTCCAGGCCCAGGTTGACCTCCCCCGAAGCCTCGCGGCGCTGCGGGCTGCGGGTGACGATATTGATCACCCCCGCCACCGCCTGGGTGCCGAACAACAGGCTCTGGCCGCCCTTGAGCACCTCGATGCGCTCCACCGCGTTGGCCGGCAGGGTGTCCAGGTACAGGCCACCGTACAGGCGGTTGTTCAGGCGCACGCCGTCGAGCAGGATCAAGGTGTCGTCGTTGCGCCCGCCCAGCAGCGAGTAGGTGCCGTAGTCGAACGGGCCGTTCTTCGGCGCGACGTAGAAGCCGGGGATGAACATCTGCATCACCCGGGTGATGTCGGCGCCGGGGCCGGCGCGCTCGATCTGCTCGCGGCTGACGATCTCGACCTTGCTGCCGTACTGGGCCATGGCGGCGACCGTGGTCGACTCCACCGAGGGCGCGGCGACGATCTGCTGGTCGAGGATCAGAGGGGTGTTTTCGGCCAGTGCCAGGGGGCTGGCCAGGCAGCCCAGAAGCAGGGTCCGGGCCTTGGGGGAGAAACGTCGGGAGTGAATCACAGCAATCATGCTCTTCTCGAAAGTGACTTTCGCAGAAGCACGCAGGAGCAGGGATCGCGCACAGCCAATACCGGCCCATGCCCGCCCACCGCAGGAGTTTGCCTACCACATTCCAGGCCGGTCTCCGGGCTCGCAAGACAAGACACCTTCACCTTCCCATGGCGCATTAGCCACAGTGGTCTGTCGAAGGCATCACTTGCATACCGTTGCGGGGGCAGCACCGGACTGGCGCGAAGCGCGTACCGGTTTCCCGTTTCACCCCATGCGCGGCGGCATGGGACACCTGAAATCGGTCGGCATCTGAACACCTGGGGCCGAGAGGCGTCAAGCCAGCCAGGTGAATCGATTCGAATGTTTTTTATCGGCCGAGCACTCTAGGCAGATGTTTCAAACGCTGTAGAATCCGCACGCCGAACCTATTCTCATTCCCTTCGAGCTTTGCCGATGAAGCTGGCCCGCCACACACGATCGCAAGTCGCCTGGGTGCTGTATTTCAGCATCCTGTTCGGCTCGTTGCTGTGCGCCATGGGCCATGGACAGATGGCGGGCTTGCGCCTGGCCGGCCTGGATGACGCCGCCTGGTGCGCGGCCGACAGCAGCGGCGTGTTCAAGGGCGACCAGGACATCAGCGACCCGGTGCTGCCCGCCGGCGGCGACTGCGTGATCGCCAGCCTGTTCAGCGCCACCCTGCTGGCGGTGTTCTTCGGCCTGCTGGCCTTGCTCGCCGGGGAGTCGAGCAAACCCTTACCCAGGCAACCCGCGCCACCCCTGCCCAAGCAGCGCTGGCCACTGGTCAATCCGCGCGCCTCTCCTGCTTCGCTTCTCGCGTTCTGACATCGCCACGCCCTGCGCTGCCTGATCGGCAGCGGGCGTGCGCTAACCGATTTCAGCCAGGAAGCCTTGCATGTTTCGCATGACCACTTTGGCGCTGCTCGTTGGCAGCGCAACCTGCGCCTGGGCGCAGGATGACACCCTGACCCTGCCCGCCAGCAACGTCACGGCCACCGCCGACCAACCCAAAGAAGCCACCACCCTGGACCTTGACCGGCCTATCGAAAGCGGCTCGCGACTGAACCTCAGCGCCCGCGAGAACCCCGCCTCGGTCAGCGTCGCCGACCGCAAGACCATGGAACGCATCGGCGCGCGCAACTTCCAGGACGCCGCCAACGCCCTGCCCGGGGTCAACGCTTCGGCACCGCCCGGCTGGGGCGGCTACGTGTCGTACCGCGGCTTCAACGGTGCACAGGTCAGCCAGCTGTTCAATGGCATCAACCTGCAGTACGGCGCTGCCGGGCGACCGGTCGGGGCGTGGATCTACGACCGCGTCGAACTGCTCGGCGGCCCCTCGTCGTTCCTCAACGGCAGCGGCGCCGTCGGCGGCAGCCTGAACATGATCACCAAGCTGGCCAACCGCGACGAGGATACCTTCGAAGGCCGCGTCAGCTATGGCCGCTACGACACGATGGAGACCTCGGTCGGCCTCAACAAGGCGCTCAACAGCGGCGACGGCCCACGCCACTACGCCCGACTCGACTACAGCCGCACCAGCACCAATGGCTACATCGACCGCCAGGAGAACGGGGCCGGCAACCTGGCCTTCTCGCTGCTCAGCGACATCAACGACCAGTTGTCGCACACCCTGGCCATCGAGTACCTGGAAGAAAAAGAGGACAGCCCGTACTGGGGCACGCCGGTGCTGCAACCGGCGGTCGGCACCCTGCACATCGACAAGCACAATCGCTTCAACAACTACAACGTCGAGGACGGCCGCTACGAGCAGCGCACGCGCTGGCTGCGCTCGATCACCGACTATCGCATCGACGACAGCAACCAGCTGCGCAACACCTTCTACCACTACAACGGCCAGCGCGATTACCGCAACCTCGAGGTGTACCGCTACAACGCCGGCAACACCGCCATCGACCGCTCCGGCGGCTACCGCCAGCGCCACGACCAGGAGGTCAACGGCAACCGCGTCGAGCTGACCCACCAGGGCCAGCTGTTCGGCCTGGCCAGCGACTGGGCGTTCGGCGTGGACTACAACCGCAACCAGCAGACCAACTACCCACTGTCCAAGGGTGCTTTCGACCGCATCGACCCGAACGGCTTCCAACCCGATCACTTCCTCGACATCCCCGGCATGGACGCGCCGCGGGCCAAAGGCCGCAGCACCAACACCGACACCACTGCGGGCTTCGTCGAAAACCGCACCCGCCTGACCGACCAGCTGTCGCTGATCACCGCGCTGCGCTACGACCATATCGACTTCGACGTGGTCGACCACGTGACCCGGGCCAAGCTGGACCGGCGCTGGGACGCCTTCACCGGCCGCCTGGGCCTGGTCTACGAGCTGACGCCCAATGTCAGCCTGTACACCCAGTACAGCACCTCGGCCGAGCCGCCGGGAGGCTCGCTCACCGGCGCCTCGATCAGCCAGGTCGGCGACTTCGACTTGAGCACCGGCCGCCAGGTGGAAGTGGGCAGCAAGTTTGACTTCCTCGATGGGCGCGGCTCGGCCACTGCAGCGGCCTATCGCATCGTGCGCAAGAACATCTCGGTGCCCTCCTCGACCGTGCCCAACACCACCGAGCAGGCGGGCCAGCAGACCTCCACCGGCATCGAGCTGGCGGCCTCGTTCAAGGTCACGCCCAAGCTGCTGGCCGCGGGCAACTTCAGCTGGGTCAACGCCGAATACGACGAATTCAACGAGACCATCGGCGGCGTGGTGTACTCGCGCAAGGGCAAGAACCCGGTGAACATCCCCGACCGGGTCGCCAACCTGTGGCTGACCTACGACCTGGCGCCGGGTTGGCAGGTCGGCGCCGACGCCCGCTATGTGTCGTCGGTGTACGCCAATACCGCCAACACCGCCTGGGTGCCGTCGTACACCGTCTACGGGCTGTCGATGACCCACGATCTGGACCAGCACGTGCAGCTCAGCGCGCGGCTGCGCAACCTCACCGACGAGGTCTACGCCCGCTTCATCCACCAGACCAACACCCAGTACTACCTGGGTGAGCCGCGCAGCCTGGAAGTCGCTGTGCAGTGGCGCTACTGATGGGCCTGAAACGCCAGCTGTACCTGTGGCACCGCTGGCTGGGTATCGTCGCCTGTCTGTTCATGGCGCTGTGGTTCGTCTCCGGGGTGGTCATGCTGTATGTCGGCTACCCCAAGTTGACCCCGGCCGAGCGCCTGGCCCACCTGCCGGCACTGCCGGCGGGTTGCTGCGCCGAGTTGCCGGCGCAGTGGGCGCAGCAGCCGTTGAAAGCGCTGCGCCTGACCAGCCTGGGCGGGCGAGCGCACTACCTGCTGGAACTGGCCGACGGGCGCCGCGTCACCCTCGATGCCGCCAGCGGCGCGTCCCTGGCTCAGGCCGATGCCGCCTGGGCCCTGGCCAATGCCCGGCAGTACGCCGGTGACGCGGCACTGGCCTACCAGGGCACGGTGGACGAGGACATGTGGACCCACTCCCGGGCCCTGGACGGCGACCGGCCCTTGCACCGGGTGCGGGTGGACGATGCCGCCGGCACCTGGCTGTACCTGTCCGGGCGCAGCGGTGAAGTGGTCCGCGACGCCACCGCACAGGAACGCACATGGAACTGGGTCGGTGCCTGGCTGCACTGGCTCTATCCCTTGCGCGGCGGGTTCGGCTTCGACAACGGCTGGCGCACGCTGGTGATCGGCCTGTCCGTGCTCGGCACGCTGATGGCGGTCCTGGGCATGGCGGTGGGCATCCTGCGCCTACGCTTGCGCAAGCGCTATCGCAGCGGCTCGTGCAGCCCTTACCCGAGCGGCTGGCTGCGCTGGCACCACATCGGCGGGCTGCTGTTCGGCGGCGTGCTGGTGTTGTGGGTGTTCAGTGGCCTGATGTCGATGCGCCCCTGGGGCCTGACCGACAGCCGTTCGCAGATCGCCCTGCAACCCGGCCCGCTGCGCGCCGTCGACCTCAAGCTGCCGGTCGCCACGGCGTTGGCTTGGTTACGCGAGGAGGCAGGCTTCAACGCCGTCGAGTTGCAGTGGCAGCGCCTGGCCGACATCACCTACCTGGTGGCACGCAACGCCAACGGCGACAGCCGCATCCTCGAAGCCGGCGCGCCACCGGCCCGGGCATTTGCCCGACAGCGGTTGCTGGCGGCCGCGCAGGCCATGGCCCCGGGCATTACGGTGCAAGACGACTGGCAGACCGCCTACGACTTCCACTACTTTGCCCGCGATCCGCAGAGCATGTACGGTTTCC
Source organism: Pseudomonas sp. RtIB026 (assembly GCF_016861355.2). Lineage (NCBI taxonomy): Bacteria > Pseudomonadati > Pseudomonadota > Gammaproteobacteria > Pseudomonadales > Pseudomonadaceae > Pseudomonas > Pseudomonas sp. RtIB026. The sequence goes on from NZ_AP023348.2 coordinate 3,978,811, forward strand.
AGTCCAGGCCGTTACCTGTGCTGCGTCTGCGTTTCGACGACCCGGCCGGCACCTGGGCCTACATGGACCCGGCCAGCGGCATGCTGGTGGCCAGCCATGACCGGGCGCAACGCACCGGCCGCTGGTTGTTCAACCTGTTGCACAGCTGGGACTGGCAACCGCTGCTGGCGCGGCCGCTGTTGCGGGAAGGGCTGATCATCGTCCTGAGTAGCGGTGGACTGGTGATTGCCCTCAGTGGTGTGGTGCTGGGTTGGCGGCGTTTGCGCAGGACGCTCCGTTAGCGTCTGCGTCCAAGGTATGGCATCAGGTGCGCCACTTTCTGGTGGGCTCCTATGGGACGACATGTAACCCATTGGTTTAGCTTGACTCTGTGGGAGCGGGTTTACCCGCGAAGAATCCAGCGCGGTGAATGGCACCGGCTCCGCCGGTGTTCGCGGCGGTGCGGCGGTCCGATAAACCCGCTCCCACAGAAATAACAGGGCTGGACGATCTCTCATGGAGCCAAACGTAATTCTTCGATTCGACCAGGACAGCGTGCTACCCCCGCTTCTTCACCCCGCCCTGCCTGGCCTTGAACCGCGGATTGGACTTGCAGATCACATAGATCCGGCCACGACGCTTGACCACCTGGCAATCACGATGACGGCGCTTGGCCTGCTTGAGTGAGGACAGTACTTGCATGAGAACCTCCAGTTACGTAATAACATTACAATAACGCGAATCATTCCCATCTGACAATCACGCCGTAAACCACAGCTCCCTATGGCGTCAGAGCAATGGTAAATGTTACGTTATTACATATTAATTGGAGATCCCCCGTGAACCCTCGCGCACCGCTTCTGGCCGGCCTCACCCTGGGCCTGTTCGGCCAACCCCTCTCGGCAGCCCAACCCCTGCTGCTGGAGGAAACCTCGATCACCGACGCCTACCTCGAAGAGCGTGCCGACGGCCCGGTGCAAGGCTATCGCGCCACCCGCTCGGCCACCGCCACGCGCACCGACAGCGATATCCGCGACACCCCGCAGAGCATCCAGGTGGTGCCCGCCCAGGTGATCAAGGACCTCAACACCACCCGCATCGACCGCGCCCTGGATTTCGCCGGCGGCGTGTCGCGGCAGAACAACTTCGGCGGCCTGACCTTCCTCAACTACAGCGTGCGCGGCTTCACCACCGGCGAGCTGTACAAGAACGGCTTTGCCATCAACCGCGGCAGCTACAGTTCCCCGGACACCTCCAGCATCGAGCGCATCGAAGTGCTCAAGGGCCCGGCCGCCAGCCTCTATGGCCGTGGCGACCCTGGCGGGCTGGTCAATATCGTCAGCAAGCGCCCCCAGGCCGAGACCTTCAGCACCCTCAGCCTGAGCGCGGGCAGCTGGGACCGCTACCGCACCGCCCTGGATGCCAACTCGCCCCTGGACAGCGAAGGCAACCTGCTGGGCCGGATCAACCTGGCGGTCGAGGACAACGGCAGTTTCCGCGATCACGTGAACAGTGAACGGCGCATTGTCAGTCCGTCGCTGAGCTGGCAGCTGTCGCCGGACACCCGGGTGATGCTCGATGCCGAGTTCTCGCGCACCGAATCGGTGTTCGACCGGGGCATTCCGGCGGTCAACGGCCAGATGGGTTCGGTACCGCGCTCGGCCTTCATGGGCGAACCCAACGACGGCAAGATCCGCAACGACAACCAGACCCTCGACCTGGCGCTGGAGCACTTTCTCAACGACGACTGGAAGCTGCGCCTGGCCAACCACTACACCCAGGGCACGCTCAAGGGCAACAGCTCCGAGCCCCAGGCCCTGGTCGGCAACACCCTCACCCGCTTCTACCGCGAGCGCGACTTCGAGTGGAACGACAACATCACCCAGGCCGAGCTGCACGGCCAGTTCCAGCTGCTCGGCTGGCAGCACCAGAGCCTGATCGGGCTTGAATACGAAAACTACCGCAACAGCCAGAAGTACCCGCAAAGCGCGACCTCGGCGGGCTATGGCCTGGACATCTACAACCCGGTGTACGGCAAGCCCAAGCTGGCGCTCACACGGGCCAACGACTTCTTCGAACGTACCGAAAGCCATGCCCTCAACCTGCAGGACCAGATCGCCTTCACCGAGCGCCTGCGCGGCCTGCTGGGTGTGCGTCTGGAGCGCATCGAACAGACTGCGCAGAACCGCTCCACCGGGGTCAGCAACAGCCAGGCGAAGGATGTCGCCACGCCGCGCGTAGGGCTGCTGTACCAGCTGACCCCACAGGTCGGCGTGTTCGCCAACGCCTCGACGTCGTTCAAGCCCAATACCATCGGAACACAGGGCCAAGTCTACAAGCCTGAAAAAGGCATCGGTTACGAGACCGGGCTGAAGCTCGACCTGCTCGATAACCGCCTTGGCGCGACCATCGCGCTGTTCCATATCGACAAGGAAAACGTCATCACCACCGACGCCTTCGGCGAGAGCGTGGCGGCGGGCGAAGCGCGCAGCCAGGGGCTGGACTTGCAGTTCAGCGGCCAGCTGACCGACGCCGTGCGGGTGATCGGTGCCTACGCCTACATCGATGCCGAGGTCACCAAGGGCGACGCGGCCCTGCCCAAGGGCAGCGACTTGCTGGGCATTGCCCGCAACAGTGGCAGCGTGATGGGCGTGTACGAGTTCCAGGACGGCGCCCTGCGCGGCTCGGACATCGGCGCGGTGTTCAACTATGTCGGCGAGCGCTCCGGCCAGGCCGGCAGCCACTTCGCCCTGGACGCCTACAGCACGGTCGACCTGCTGGCGCACTACAAGGCCAGCGAACAGGTCACCGTGGGGCTGAACCTCAACAACCTGTTCGACCGCAAGTACTACGAACGTTCGTACAACAGTTCGTGGGTGCTGCCCGGCGAGCCGCGCAACGTCAGCGTAAGCCTGACCCTGAACCTCTAAACCTCTGATTCAAGGGACTGTCATGCATCCATCACTGAAACTGGCCGCCCTGCTGGCCATGACCATCAGCGCCGACGCCGGCGCCCACGGCCTGTGGACCGAGCAGCGACGCGGCAATATCGAGGCGGTATACGGCCATGGCGCCGAGGATGACGCCTACAAGGCCGAGAAGATCAAGCGCGCCTGGGCGTTCGACAGCGCCGGCAAGATGATTCCGGTCAGCGTCGAGCGCCTGGCCGACCATGCTCGCCTGCAACCGCTCTCCCCGCCCGCGGCACTGGCCGTGGTGCTGGACAACGGACCGTGGTCACAGCGCCCGGACAAACAATGGGTCAACCAGGACCGCACCCAGGTCAAGGATGCCATCGCCTCGACTCACAGCTTCAAGTACAGCCTGGCCATCTACCAGGGCAGCACCCGTTTGCCCAAGCTGGACATGCTGCGCCTGGCCATCGTGCCGCTGAGCGACCCGCTCAAGGTGGGGCCCGGCAACCTGCTGGAAGTGCAGGTCCTGATCGACGGCAAGCCCGCGCCGGGTATTCCCCTGCAGGGCGACTACCGGGGCGCGCCTGATCAGGTCAGCGCCACGACCGGCGCTGACGGCCGGGCGCTGATCAAGGTGCGCAACGAGGGCCTGAACATCATTGCCGCCCAAGCCACGCAGCCTTTGCCCGAAGGTTCCCCCGTGGCGCAACAGAGCCTGTTCAGCTCATTGACCTTCCTGGGCGAACCGCACCACGAATAGCCACGTCACACCAGGCCGCAGCGACCGGGGTGCCGATGAGAAAGTTGGCGAACAGCAAACCGCAACAGGTGTGCAGCCATGAAAGGGATTGGGTGATGGTTTTCTGCTTCATCCCAGGCGCTGCGGCAGTTGCGGCCAGAAGCCGATCAGCGCCAACAGCACGGCGGCGACGATGCGCGAGAGCATGGGCCAGGAGAGGTTCACGGTTTGCAATCCTTGGGGGCGCGTTGCGCCCCTTTCGCGGCACAAGGCCGCTCCTACAGAAGATCACGTCCCTCTGTAGGAGCGGCCTTGTGCCGCGAAAGGGCTGCGCAGCAGCCCCGCTTGTCATCAGAACGAGGTGGTCACCGACGCATAGAACGCGCGCCCCGGCTCGTTGTAGGTGGCGGCGCCGGCGCGGGTCCCCGCCCCTTCGCGGTAAACGCGCTTGTCGAACAGGTTGCTGATACCGGCGCCGAACGACAGGTTCTTGCTCAGCGCGTAAGTGCCACCGATGCCCCAGACATGGTACGGATCAAGGGTCTTCAGCTCGTTCTGAGCCGTAAGGGTCGGATTGAACTGCCGCGGCTCCTGCTTGCCGTAGTAGGTGCCGGTCAGGCTCAGCGACAGGGCCTCGGTCACCTGCCAGTCGAGCATGGTGTTGACGGTGTACTCCGGCACCACCGACAGCGGGTTGCCGTCACTGTCCTCGATGGCGAGGATGCGCACCGGGGCATGGGAAGCAAGAGCCGACTGCATGGATTACCCTGCGAATGATAATGATTGCTTATCGCGTATTCTGACAAATCCCATCCCTTCGGCACAAATCCGATCGTTCCCAGCGTTCCATGAAGGAAACTTCATATTTGCCGCCAACCCCCTGGAAGCGGGGCCGAGCGGCGTTGCGTGGTGGCTGCGCGGCTGGGCTCGCCTTGAGCCCCCCTGCCCGCCCGCGTAGCATCGCGACCCCATTGCGTGACACCACGAAGCCCATGCCCCAGCCCATTCCCCTCAAGGACCACGAAACGGAAAAGCACCTGGTCAACCGCCGGTTGCTGGCCTGCGCCCTGCTGGTGATGAGCCTGGTGGCGGTGCTGGTGGGTCGGCTCTATGTACTGCAGGTGCTGCAGCACGACCAGCAGAGCGCGGTGTCGGAGAACAACCGCGTGCACGTGCTGCCGATTCCACCGGAACGCGGCCTGATCTATGACCGCAACGGCGTGGTGCTGGCCGACAACAAGCCCAGCTTCAACCTGACCATGACCCGCGAGCGGGCTGGCGACCCGGCGCGGGTGCTCGACAGCCTGGCGCAGATCCTCACGCTGTCCGAGGACGACCGCCAGCAGTTCGACAAGGACCTGCGCCGCGGACGCAAGCCGTTCGAGCCGGTGACCCTGCTGGTGGGCCTGAGCGAAGAGCAGATCGCCCTGATCGCGGTCAACCAGTTCCGCCTGCCGGGGCTGGAGGTCGAGCCGCAGTTCATCCGCGAATACCCGCTGGCCGAGCACTTCGCCCATTCGGTGGGCTACGTCGGGCGCATCAACGAAAAGGAAGCCAAGGCCCTCGACAGCACCGCCTACCGCGGCACCCAGTCGATCGGCAAGACCGGTATCGAACGATTCTACGAGAACGAACTGCACGGCCAGGTGGGTTACGAGGAAGTCGAGACCAACGCCCAGGGCCGGGTGATGCGCGTGCTCAACCACCACGACCCGGTGCCGGGCAAGGACATCGTGCTGAGCCTCGACGCCCATCTGCAGCAGGCCGCCGAGAAAGCCCTGGGCGACCGGCGCGGCGCGGTGGTGGTGCTTGACCCGGCCAACGGCGATGTGCTGGCCATGGTCAGCAACCCGGCCTTCGACCCCAACCTGTTCGTCAAGGGCATCAGCTACAGGCAGTACGCCGCCCTGCGCGATTCCATCGACCGGCCGCTGTTCAACCGCGTGCTGCGCGGGCTGTACGCCCCCGGCTCGACGGTCAAGCCCGAGGTGGCCATCGCCGGCCTCGACAGCGGCGTGATCAACCCCGCCAGCCGGGTCTTCGACCCCGGCTACTACGAGTTGCCCAACTACGACCACAAGTACCGCAACTGGAACCGCACGGGCGATGGCTGGGTGGACATGTACACGGCGATCATGCGCTCCAACGACACCTACTTCTACGACCTGGCGCACAAGCTGGGCATCGACCGCCTGCACGACTACATGGCCGAGTTCGGCCTGGGCCAGAAGGTCTCGCTGGACATGTTCGAGGAAGCCCCCGGGCTGATGCCGTCACAGGCCTGGAAGCGCGCTACCCGGCGTCAGGCCTGGTTCCCCGGCGAGACGCTGATCCTCGGCATCGGCCAGGGCTACATGCAGGTCACCCCGCTGCAACTGGCCCAGGCCACCAGCCTCTTGGCCAGCAAGGGCGCCTGGCACCGCCCGCACCTGGCGCTGACCATCGGCGGCCAGGCGCCGGTCGACCCCAACCCGATGCCGGATATCGTGCTGCACGACCGGCACGCCTGGGACCAGGTCAGCCAGGGCATGCAGATGGTCATGCACGACCCGCGCGGCATCGCCCGCGCCGCCGCCGCCGGCGCGCAGTACCGCATCGCCGGCAAGAGCGGCACGGCGCAGGTGGTGGCGATCAAGCAGGGTGAACGCTACAACCGCAACAAGACCCTCGAGCGCCACCGCGACAACGCCCTGTTCGTCGGCTTCGCCCCGGCCGAGCACCCGGCGATGGTGGTGGCGGTGATGATCGAGAACGGCGAGGCTGGAGGTCGGGTGGCGGGGCCGGTGGTGCGGGAGGTGATGGATGCGTACCTGCTGGATGAGCAGGGGCATCTAAAGGCGCGGTATGCGGAAAGTCCGGTTGCCAAGGTCGTCCCCCATGCCTGAAATCAGGACAAATCATCTTTTTCAATCGGCCGGCACTGCAAGACAGCGGCTGAACTGGAATGAATGATTCTTGATACAGAATAAAGGCCGCCATCATCGCCGAACCATTCGACATCATCGCCCTTGCTGACCGGGTGCTTCAATGTCAACCACCCCAGCTTTTTTAGCTGCCCGTCAGTTTGCAGAAGCGTGATTTTATATTCCCACGTTCGCTGATCAGGATCTTTTTTCGTAAAATCATACGCATCCAATTCATCGAGCAACTCTAAGTCATCTGATAGAAGTGCGGCTCGCCAGCGTTCATCCCGCGCATTCATCGCCTCACGAACACTGCCAATTACTCTTAGACTCAGTAAGCCAACAAGGCCAATGGCTGAGATCGCCACGACCAAAGCGCCGATAGAATAGAATGTCAACAGACACAGCATGCCCACCAGGGGTGAACCTATAGCCAGGACCTCCAATGCACGGTAGGGTGGTGACATGTGAGCCCACCACAACATGTCGGGAGCTTCCGAGAATAAGAAATAAAACAGAAATAAGCCGACATTCACCACCATACTCATGGCAAACAACATCACTGCGGCAAGCAAGGACCACTCGGTCTGGATAGCGGTAACACCCGCACTGAACAGCGCGGGGAACAGTGCAAACGAAACAGCCCCCAGCACGGAGTGCAAAAAAAGCAGCTGTTTAATTGTCGTGCCGTCTTCGAAGCCTCGCTTGAAGGCAACGAACCCCATCCTGCGTTTATTCAAAGAAGCCATAAAAACCCTTAAACATTCAAGATGGCATCCTACGCGGATGCCGTCACTCCTGATGCTGAACAGAGACCCCAGGCCATCGCACCCGGGGCACCTTCGAAAGAGAAACCAGTTCTTCAGACAGGCTGTTTTTCTCTCACATCATAGGATTTCTTCTTCGCAAAAACGCCCCCTACAACCGTCGGTTCAATGAACAGTATTTTTCGCTTGCTGGCGCCTGGCCCATAAGGCTGCATTCGAAAGTGACCCTTTCTCCAGTGGGTGCGCTTCTCCCTTACCTGCCGCGAATGGTCCACGCCTACATCGCTTTCATAGACAACGTTGTCCACAGGACTGATGACGACCCGATCATAGGTCTTACGAAGTTTATTTTCAAATTTACGAATCTTGCCCAGCCCTTTCAATGAATTTATTTTTTTGCGCAGCTCCTTGCGCTCATTAAAAGCCGTATCACGATACTGTTTGCAGTTAATAAACAGCAAGACCTTCGCCATGTGATTCAGGGTTTGAGACAAATACTGTATATCGCCAGCAAAGTCAGCGTCCGCGCCATATTTCTCCTCCACGCGACTTAGCTCCTGTTTTATCGTACGCATGCCGTCCTGTATGTAGAACCCTTGCACACGCAGCGCATCATCTTCCACGTGCGCCTTGCCCAACGGCGAACCCGTGAACATCAGGTCAAGAATTCTCAGTGACTTTGTGACATCAACCACTGGGCTACCCACATACCGCTCCATCTCCTGGGTGCCTGGCTCGATCTGGGTCTCACTGATATAGACGCCTTCAAGAATGTGTTCATGGGTTAGTTCATTGTACACACTCAAAGAGGAACTGCGATCTTCGGTAAACTCGATATAGCACGTCTTGAAGGGCGGACGCAGATAATCAACCGGAACATCATCACCTATTTCCGTCTGTTCCAGAACTTCATCCAACACGTTCGACGTCGTCAGTATATTTCCGTCTTGCCGCCTGAACTTGTATGAATAGAGCGTCGTACTGAGCGCAATTCCTGCCATGTGGTCAGTCGTATTGGCTGAACGGTGCAGCGCAAAAATTTCCGGGCGCGAGCGCATGACCGTCTGCGTCAGGTAGTCGATAGAGCAAGATTCAATATCCAGACCGACGAACACTTCGTCATACAGCCGATCCATTGCCTGCGTATTCAACTCTGCATACTCGGAGCAGTTGATTCTCACCGGATGGGGTAGCTTGTAGGTGATATCCATATTCCCTCAAGATCTTCACTTTGATGATTGCCCAATGAGGCCGGGCGCCACGAGAAAATAAAAGATATCACTTAGCCATCATCTTGGCAAAATGTCATTCGCTGACCGGGTGTCTGGTGTAAACCTGAAGCTTTTCCTGCCTTGCCCTCAACGTCAGATCAAGACATGCGAACCTATCATTTTTACCAGTTGTCGATTGCCCTGAAGTCGACAAAGTCATGCCATAAAACTCCCCGCTCCGGAGCGATCATGTCGACACTGGCTGCCACACCATGGGTTGCCTTATTGGTAACCGACCTGAAGACGTCTACCCTGCGTTGCCTTGCAGCGCACGCGGACGTTGCGTATTCATACTCAGCCTATGGCTATCGACCTTTCACCACTGAACTACGATCGTCACTTGCGTTCAATGGCGAGACGCAGGAGTTGTCGACAGGTTACTACCTGCTAGGGAACGGATATAGAGCCTACAGCCCAAGCCTATGTCGATTCACTTCGCCTGACAATTTGAGCCCATTCGGGCGTGGCGATGTAAACGCTTATACGTACTGTATTGGAGACCCGGTGAATGCTGCCGATCCTACGGGGCATGTCCAGTACAAATATTCAGTACGTTACACCAATACGATAAAGCGCCTCCCCCGGGAAACGGTAGTACCCAAAGATAGCGGAGGACTTGAGATTAGAACCTGGCAACCCGCTGACATCGTTCAGAAAAAAACGGCAACAGTGCATCAAGTATCCGAGAAAACCAGTCAAGGCGGTGCCAACCTCTACGTGCTGGACCAGGACTTAGAACGATTTAACGCCAATCAGTCGGTAATGAAATCCCTGTATGAAGGTGCAAGGTCAGGAAAGGAATCCCGCAAAGCGGCCTCTACTCAACTCCCTTCGCTAATTGCCGCCCAGGAAAATTATTTACGCCGCGGGAACGAACTGATGGGGAGGGTTACAGACCCCAAGGACCAGACCGCCACACTCCGGAGTGTCACTTGGACAATTCCATGGAACGAAACGCAATAGTCTCTTCAGCCAACTTCGCCGGAATAGATTTCCACGCAGAAGCTCAGCCGGAAGAAGTAGGCATATGAATAGGAGCGTTCAATAGAGCTTTGGCCGTCAGGCCTGGTCGCCAGAAACCCAGCGACCAACCCATTGCAGGAGCAACAGCGGTGTTACAACGCGACGGCAACCACTGCTCAGGCACAAAGCCGCAGCGGCTCCAGGGTCCGACAGAGCACATCGAGCACCTGGTCTTCATGCTCGTGGATGAAGAAATGCCCGCCGGGGAATTTCGCCAGCGAATGCGCACCCACGGTCTCCCGCCCCCAGGCCTGCAACTGTTCGTCACTGGCGCGGTCATCCTCGCCGGCAAGTACGTGCAGCGGGCATTGCAACGGCTGGCGCTGCTGGTAGGCGTAGCGGCCGCAGAGCAGGAAGTCCGCCTGCACGATCGGCAGGGTCAGGCTCATCAGCTCCTGGTTGGCCAGTACTTCCTCGGGGGTGCCGCCCAGCTTGCGCAGTTCGGCGATCAGCTCGGCGTCGCCACGGGGTTCGGTCCACTTGCCGCCGGCGTAGTCCTCGCGGCGGGTCGGCGCCGCGGTGCCACTGGCGAACAACGCCAGCGGCGGTGGACAGCCCAGCGCCCGCAGCTCGTGGGCCAGCTCGAAGGCGACCAGCGCCCCCAGGCTGTGCCCGAGCAGGGCGTAGGGTGCCTGGGTGGCGGCGCGCTGCTCATGGGCCAACTGCCGGGCCAGGCCGCGCAGGTCGGTGTGCAGGTCATCGCCCATGCGCGCGCCGCGACCGGGCAGTTCCACCGGGCGCACCTGCAGCCAGGCCGGCAACTTGCGTCGCCAGCGGCTGTAGACCATGGCGCTGGCGCCGGAGTACGGCAGGCACAGCAGGTTCAGGCTCGACACCGGCTTACTGCGCCGCGGCTTCGGCCATCTTCTGGCGCAGGCTCAGTGGGCGCATGTCGGTCCAGACTTCATCGATGTAGGCCAGGCAGTCCTTCTTCAGGCCGCTCTTGCCCACCGCGCGCCAGCCGTTGGGGATCGCCTTGTAGTCGGGCCAGATGGAATACTGCTCTTCGTGGTTGACCACTACCTGGAACTGGATATCGTCGCGGTCGAATACGGAAGTCATTGCCTGTCTCCTTGAATGATGAGTGCCGAACGCGCCGGGCGCAGGGCGGCTTCCATAAAAACGAAGGACGCTGGGGGAAAATTAGGGGCGCTCGACGATAGCATTGCGCGGCGCTCAAGATCGAGCGCCGCCCGCGCGGCGCATCGCGGATGAATCCGCTCCTACATCTGTTGCAGCGTGGCCATGCCTGACAGGCCATGGTTGCCAGCCCTGTTAGTACGACATGCATGACCGACAGGTGCTACTGCGCCGCACTCCCCCACCCCAACGCCTTGTACAGCGCAATCGCATCCAGGTACGAGGCCGTCTCCGCCTCGGCCACCTCGCGCTTGATCGAGAACAGCGCACGCTGGTTCTCCAGCACCGCCAGGTAGGTCCCCGCGCCGCGCCGGTAGCGCTTGTTGGCAATGTCGATGGCCTCGCTGCCGTGGCCGGCGGAGGCCACCAGGCTTTGCAGCCGTGCCTGGTTACGCACCAGTTGCGTCACCGCGTTTTCCACCTCTTCGCGAGCCAGCAGCACGGCCTGCTGGTAGCGTGCCTGGCTGCCCTCGGCCAGCGCCTCGCGCACCCGCAGGCGGGCTCGGGCGTTGCCCAGGCGCAGCGCCGGCCAGGTCACCACCGGCGCCAGCTCGTAGGCACGGGCGGCACTGCCCAGGTCGCCGCTGCGCAGGGCGAAGAAGCCGATGAAGCCGCCCAGGTCCAGGCGCGGGTAGAGCTCGGCGGTGGCCGCGCCGACGTCCTCGGTGCTGGCTGCCAGCTCACGCTCGGCGCTGACAACATCGGGGCGCTGGCCGATCAATGCGTCGACATCGCCCAACGGCAACTGGCGCGCCAACGGCGGCAGGAACGGCGCGGCGCCCTGCTCCTGGCTGCCCGGCACCTGTCCGGTCAGCACGTCGAGGCGGTAGCTGGCCTGCTGGATCGCCGCCTGCAACGGCGGCACCGCCGCCTCGCTGAGCAACAGGTTGGCGTGGGCGTTCTGCTGGTCTTCGTACTGGCCACTGCCGGCGCGCACCTGGGCACTGGTCAGCTGCAGGGTCTCGCGCCAGGCCTCGACCTGGTCCTCGGCCACGGTCAGGCTGCGTTTGAGCCCAAGCTGGAGGTAGTAGTTGCGGGCCACCTCCGCGGCGATACTCAGCCGCACCTGGCGCAGGTCCGCCGCCGCCGCGTCGGCGCGAGCCTCGGCGGCGTCGGTCAGGCGCTGCAGGCGACCGAACAGGTCGATCTCCCACTGCACGTCGAAACCGGCGCGGTACTGCTCGGTGCGCATGCGTCGTGGGTCGCTGCCATCGGCCGGTTGCTGCTGCTCCAGACTCTGGTTGTAGCCGGCGCGGGCAGTGACCCAGGGATCGCGGTCGAGGCTGCGGTCGTCGAACAGCGCCCGCGCCGCCAGCAGGTTGGCGTGGGCCTGGCGGATGTCGTGGTTGTTGGCCAGGGCCTGGTCGACCAGGCGCACCAGTTGCGGGTCGTCGAAGAACCGCCACCACTGCGCCGGCAACTCGCCACGGGCGGCGAAGGCCGCGCGCTGCGGGCTGTGCACGCCAGTGGCCGGTACCTCGGCTTTCTGGTAGTCGGGGCCGACGCTGCACGCAGTCAAGGCCAGGGCCATCAGGGAAACGACGAATACAGGCTTCATGGCTGGCCCTCCAGGGTTTCGGCCAACGACCGTGCCCGCGCCGAACGCGCGGTGCTGGCATGGTCACGGGCCAGCAGGCTGTAGATGGTCGGCAGCACGAACAGGGTGAACAAGGTCCCCACCAGCATCCCGGTGACGATCACCACGCCCAGCCCGAACCGGCTGGCGGCGCCGGCGCCCGAGGCGAACAGCAGCGGGATCAGCCCCACCACCATGGCCGCCGTGGTCATCAGGATCGGCCGCAGGCGGATCTGCGCCGCCTTGCCGATTGCCGTGCGCCGGTCCAGGTGCTGCTCGGCCTGCAGGGTGTTGGCGAACTCGACCATGAGGATGCCGTGCTTGCTGATCAGCCCGATCAGCGTCACCAGGCCGATCTGCGTGTAGATGTTCACCGTGGCCACCCCCAGCGCCAGGGGCAGCAGCGCGCCGCTGATCGACAGCGGCACGGTGATCAGGATGATCAGCGGATCGACCAGGCTCTCGTACTGCGCCGCCAGCACCAGGTAGATCACCACCACGGCGGCGAGGAAGGCCAGCATCAGGGCGTTGCCCTCCTGCTGGTACTGGCGGGCGTCGGACTGCCAGTCGATGCTGAAGCCAACAGGCAATTCAGCCGCGACCTGTTCGAGGAAGGCCACGGTGTCGCCCAGGGTGACCCCGGCCGCCGGGATGCCCTGGAAGGTCGCCGCGTTCTGCTGGTTGAACTGGGTCAGGCGGTTGGGCTCGACCTGCTCGCTGACCTGCACCACGGTGGACAGCGGCACCAGCCGGCCCTCCTCGCTGCGCACGTACTGCCGGGTCAGGGCCTGCGGGGTCAGGCGCTGGTCGCGCGGGCTCTGGGCGATGACGTCGTAGGAACGGCCGTCGAGGCCGAAACGGTTGAGGTAGTTCTCCCCCACCAGCACCGCCAGCGACTCGCCGATGTCCTGCATGCGGATACCCATGCTGTTGGCCTTGGCCCGGTCGACCCGCACCTGCACCACCGGGTTGTTGTAGTCCAGGTCGCTGTCGACCACGGCGAACAGGCCGCTCTGCCGGGCCTTGGCCTTGACCTGCTCCATGGTGTCGAACAGCACCCGGTAGTCCTGGGAGCTGCGCAACACCATCTGCACCGGCAGTCCACCGGTGGAGCCCGGCAGCGCCGGCAGCTGGAAGGCGAAGATGCTGGTGCCCTCGACATCGTTGACCGCCGCCTGCAGGTCGAGCTGGATCTGCGAGGCGTTGCGCGCGCGCTCGTCCCACGGTTGCAGGTTGATGCCGCCGATGCCCGAGGCAATGCCGTCGCTGCCGTTGATGATCCAGGTGCTGACGGTTTCCGGCAGGGTGCGGTAGACCGCGTCGAGCTTGTCGGCAAAACGTTCGACATAGGCCAGGTTGGCATGCTGCGGCGCCTTGATCGCGGTGAGCAGCCCGGCCTGGTCCTCGGTCGGCGCCAGCTCGCGCTGCGGCAGGCTGTACAGCAGCGGCAGGCTGACCAGCACCAGCAAGGCGAAGCCGACGCTGATCCAGCGGTGCTTCAGCGAGAATCCCAGTACGTGGGCATAGCGCTCGGCCAGCCAATCGAAGAAGCGGTTGGCGGTATGGGCCATGCGCCCTTCGGACTGGCGCGCATCGAGCAGGAACGAGCTCATCACCGGCGACAGGGTCAGGGCCACCACGCCGGAGACCACCACCGCGCCGGCCAGGGTCAGGGCGAACTCGCGGAACAGCGCGCCGGTCAGCCCGCCCATCATGCCGATCGGCGCGTACACCGCGGCCAGGGTGATGGTCATGGCGATCACCGGCCCGGCCACCTCGCGGGCGCCGATCAAGGCCGCCGCCACCGGCGTGCGCCCCTCCTCGATATGACGATGGACGTTCTCCACCACGACGATGGCATCATCCACCACCAGTCCCACGGCCAGCACCATGGCCAGCAGGGTGAGCAGGTTGATGCTGAAGCCGAACACCAGCATCAGCGCCGCCGCGCCTAGCATCGACAGGGGAATGGTCACCACCGGGATCAGCACCGTGCGCAGCGAACCCAGGCACAGGTAGATGACCACCACCACGATCGCCAGGGCTTCGAGCAAGGTCTTGGTGACCTCGTCGATGGAGGCCTGAATGAAGCGCGCCGTCTCGAAGGCAAGCTCGGCCTTGACGTCCGGCGGCAGGGTCTGGCGAATCTGCGGCAACAGCTGGCGGATGCCCTCGACGATCACCAGCGGGTTGCCGCCCGGGGTGGCGAACAGGCCCAGGTGCACCGCCGGTACGCCGTCCATGCTGGCGCTGGTCTCGGCCGAGGCGGCGCCGAGCTCGACGGTGCCGATGTCACGGATGCGCACCAGGCCATTGCCGTCGTTGCGGATCACCAGCTCACGGAAGTCGCCGACCGAGGTCAGGTCGGTGTCGACGCGGATATTGGCAATCACATATTGGCCCTTCACCTTGCCGGGCGCCGCCTGATAGTTGTTGCGCCGTACCGCCTCGGCCACGTCGGCGGCGGTCAGGCCCCGGGCGGCCAGGCGCGCCGGGTCGATCCACAGGCGCATCGACAGGGTCTGGCCGCCGAACACCTGGACCTTGGCCACGCCCTCGATGGTGCTGAGCAACGGCTCGACCACCCGCGTGAGGTAGTCGGTCATGGCCGGGATCGGCAGGCTCGGGCTGGCGAAGCCGATATAGGCCACCGCCGTCGACTCGCCGGCAGAGCGCTCGATCACCGGATCGTAGGCGCGCTCCGGCAGGCGGTAACGCACCTGGTTGACCTTGGCCATCACCTCGGTCAGCGCCTGGGTCGAGTCGCGGTTGAGCTCCATGCGCACGGTCACCAGGCTGCGGCCCTGGACCGAGGAGGACGACAGGTAGTCGATGCCTTCCACCGACGACACCGCCTGGGCGATCGGCTGGGTGACGAAGCCCTGCATCAGCTCGGCCGGGGCGCCGGGGTATTCAGTGGTCACGGTGATGGTCGAGCTTTCCAGCAGCGGGTACTGGCGGATCGGCAACTGCAGCAGCGACAGCAGCCCAAGCAACAGGATCAGGGTGCTGACCACCAGCGCCAGCACAGGCCGGCGCACGAACAGGTCGGTGAATGTCATGGCATGTTCTCGCTGGGGTCAGGCGCCGCTGGCCGGGGCCTGCAGGGTGTCTTCGGTGGCTTGCACGGCGGTACCGTCGCTCAGGCGCAACTGCCCGGATACCACCACCTGGTCGTCCTCGTTCAGACCCTGCTCGATCACCACACGGCCGGCCTGGCGCTCGCCGGTGCGCACCGCCACCCGCTGCACCACCAGGGCATCGGCGGCGTCATCGCGGCGGGCGACGAACACCGTGTCGCCATAGGCGGTGTAGGCCACCGCGGTTTCCGGCACGGTCAGCACCTGGCCGTCATCGGGGCTGGCCACCTGCACGCTGGCGTACATGCCGGCCGCAAGGCGCGCATCAGGTTTGGCCAGGGTGGCCTGGACCTGCACCGTGCGCGACCGCCCGATCAGCGGGTCGATGGCCGTGATATGGGCGGTGAACGGCGTGTCGGGGAAGGCGTCCAGGCGCACTTCGACCGGCTGGCCGGGGCGCAGCTGGGCGCTCAACTGCTCTTCGAGGGAGAAGTTGACGTACAGGCTGCGGGTGTCGATCAGGCTGACCACCGGATCGCCGACATTGAGGTACTGCCCCTGGTTCACCCGGCGGATGCCCAGGCGCCCGTCGAACGGTGCGCGCACCGCCTTCTGGGCGATCACCGCCTCGGTGCGGGCCAGCTCGCCCTGGGCCATGTCGCGGGCCGCCAGGGCATTGTCCAGCTGTTCCTGGGTGGCAGCGTTCTCGCGCAGCAGGTCCTTGACCCGCCGGTGGTTGGTCCGCGCATTGTCCAGCTGGGCCTTCAGGCGCAGGCGCTCGGCCTGCTCCGGGGCATCGTTGAGGGTGACCAGCACATCGCCCTTGCGCACCTGCTGGCCGGATGTGAAGTTGATCGCCGTCACCCGTCCGCCGATTTCGGCCGAGACCAGCACCTGGTGTACCGCCTCCAGCTCGCCGACGCCGGCGAAGGCGCGTTTTTGCGGTGCTTTCTGCACCGTGGCCAGGGCCACCTTGACCAGGTGCCGCGCCGGTGTCGCCGTGGCCTGGGCCTGGCCGGTGTGGCGCCAGGCCAGACCGCCGGCGGTGACCAGCGCCAGTACCAGGGCGCTGCCAAGTATCGTCTTGCTATTCATCGCGCGTCCTCGCCTCAGGCCCAGTTCAGGTTGAACAGGAAGAACGCCAGGATCGCCCACAGCACCAGCACCAGATGGGTGAGCTGCAGGCCTTCCTGGCGAATCCAGTAGCCGAACCACAGGCCACCGAGCAGCATGGCGAAGGTGAAGGCTAGGAACGCGGCGAGCGCCAGGTTCAGCCAGGCGCGGGCCATGAGCGGATCCTGGGCGATGATCAGCCCGTAGCAGCCGACCCAGGCCGCCAGGCTGGCGACGATCTGCAGCAGCAGGATCACCAGCAGCGCGGCGCGGGCCAGGCCGGCCGACTGGCAGGCCCGGCGCAGCAGGGGGAAGTCGATGGCCGGCGGTTGGCGCAGCGGCGCCATGGCCAGGGTGGCGCCGATGGCGCCGACGGAACTGGCGAAAGCCTGCAGGTTGTTCAATACCGCGATGCTCAGCCATAACGCCAGGCCCACGGCCTGGATGGCCTGGAACAGCCACAGGGAGGTGTGCAAATCCATATCAACGTCCGTATTGATGGCCTGGCCAGGGGGAACAGGCAATTACACAAGAAAACGCTTGGATATTAGT
Organism: Pseudomonas sp. RtIB026; assembly: GCF_016861355.2. Classification (NCBI taxonomy): domain Bacteria; kingdom Pseudomonadati; phylum Pseudomonadota; class Gammaproteobacteria; order Pseudomonadales; family Pseudomonadaceae; genus Pseudomonas; species Pseudomonas sp. RtIB026. The sequence continues at coordinate 3,995,869 of NZ_AP023348.2, forward strand.
GGCAGCCTTGCCGATGCACAAGCGCCCCTATTACAGGGGCGCTGGTTGCCAGGGGGATTGATGCGGATCAGTCGGGAGAGATTCCCAGGGGTGGAGGTGCCGGGAAGCGGGTTTTTTCTGTAGGAGCGGCTTTAGCCGCGATGCAGGCAACGCGGAGCCTGGCACCCGCTTCGCGGGTGATCGCGGCTAAAGCCGCTCCTACAGAGGTCGCGGTTCAGGCCTGGCCGGGAACTCGCGTCAGGGCCTCGCGAAAGCGCTGGGTGCTGGCCAGCGCCAGCACCAGGCCAACGACGGCGACGCCGCCACCGACCAGGCCGATATGCGCCACGCCCAGCTGGCTGCTGACGATGCTGCCCAGCAGCGCGCCGCCGCCGATGCCGATGTTGTAGATCCCCGAGAACAACGCCATGGCCACGTCGGTGGCGTCCGAGGCGAGCTTGAGGGTCTTGGACTGCAGGGCCAGGCTGAAGCTCAGGATCGCCACGCCCCAGACCATGTTCAGGGCGGCGAACACCTGGAAATTGCCCGACAGCGGCAACAGCAACAGCAGGCACGCGGCAAGCGCGCCGATGGCGCCCACCAGAAAGCCATGGGGGAAGCGCTCGCTGTAGCGGCTGAACAGCACCGAGCCGAACACGCCGGCACCACCGTACAGCAACAACAGCAACGTAGTGTGTTCACCACTGATCTGCGCCACGTGCAGGGCGAACGGCTCGATGTAGCTGTAGGCGGTGAACTGCGCGGTGATCACCAGCGTCACCAGCACGTAGGTGATCACCAGCGCCGGGCGCTTGAACAGGATAGGCAAGCTGCGCAGCGAGCCGGAGTTCTGGCTCGGCAGTAGCGGCAGCGACTTCATCAGGCACAGCATGGTCGCCAGCGCCACCCCGGCAATGCACAGGAAGGTAATGCGCCAGCCCAGCGCCTCGCCCACCACCCGCCCCAGCGGGATGCCCATGACCATCGCCAGGGTGGTGCCGGTGGCCAAAAGGCCCAGCGCCTTGGCCTGCTGGCCGGGCGGCGCCACGCGCACCGCCAGCGACGCAGTAATGGCCCAGAACACCGCGTGGGCCAGGGCGATGCCGATACGGCTGACCAGCAGCATGGCGAAGCTCTGCGACAACCACGACAACAGGTGGCTGGCGATGAACACCAGGAACACGATCAGCAGCAGGCGCCGCCGCTCGATATTGCGGGTCATCAGCATCATCGGCAGCGACGCCAGCGCCACCACCCAGGCATAGATGGTCAGCATCAGGCCGACCTGCGCGGTGGTCATCTCGAAGCTGCGGCCAATATCGCTGAGCAGCGCCACCGGGACGAACTCGGTGGTGTTGAAGATGAACGCCGCCAGGGCCAGGGCGATGACGCTCAGCCAGCTTCCGTTGCCGGCTGTGGGGGGCATTGAGGTGGGTACGGGTCCATTCATGTGATGAGGTTTTTCTCCGCGGGCAAGGCAACGGGACGCACATCGCCTGCCCAGCTGCCAGGCCGGTGACGCACGTTTGATTATTGGAAGGATGCCCAGCATGGTACGCATCAAGCCCGGCCCTCACAACCTCGGGTGCGGACGGAGTACCATGCACCCTTTTGTGGCATCGCCACCCACCCTGCGGAACAAGGAGTTCGATCCGCCCATGGACAAGCAGCACCCCCAGCAGCAGTGGCGCGAGGCGGTCATCGCCTACGCCGAGGCCATCAACCGCTATGTCGCGCAGGGCCGCGCGCAAGGCTGGGACGATCTGGAAGAGCCGCAGGCAGCGGCCACCGAACACCTGCTCGACGCCTGGCTGGCGGCGCTGCGGGCCATCAACCGGCCCGGCGTCGACCCGGCACAGCGCCAGCTGTTCCGCGAGGCCTGGCCGCCGGCGCACCTGCCGCTGGTGCCCTTGTTCGAGGAACAGGCCCAGGGCATCGGCAGCCTGCTGCTGCTCGACGACGGCAGCCTGCTGGCGCGCATCGGCATGCCGTTCGACCGGGGGCAGGTGCTGCGCATCGACGACCAGGGCGTCACCCCGGTGATCGGCGTCGAGCATTTCGGCCGCTGCCCGCAACGGCGCTACTACGCCCTGGCCAATGCCGAAGGGGTGCGCGTGACTGATGGCTGGGGCGGCCCGCAGGTGGCCAGGCTGGCCTGGCCCCATGGCCTGGAAGGGTTGCCCGCCGGCTACCCGTTCGACCCCCTCGACCTGCTGCCGATACCCACCGCGCTGCTGCCCTTCCCCGATGGCCAGCGGGTCCTGCTGGTCAGCAGCGACGGCATCTTCGTGCTCGCCGCCAGCGGTGCCACGCGCCTGTTGCCGCGGCAGGCGGACATTCTCGATGAACTGCGCCAGGGCACCGATCCGGACGACATCGTCCTGGGCCTGGCCATGGAGCATGCCGCGCTGTCACCGGATGGCCGGCTGATCGCCCTGGGCGAGCAATGCGGCCGACACCTGGTGCTCGACGAGCAGTTCAAGCCCATCGCCGAAGTGGGCCCGGCCAGCGAATACCCGCACTTCGCCCTGTTCAACCGGCGTGGCGACCAGCTGATCCTCAACGCCTGCCACTTCTACCGGGGCGGCACCGTCGGCGTGCGGGTGGCCGACCTGCCGGGGCTGGACACCGGTTTCTACAGCGAGGACCCGCGCACGCCGCTGTTGCAGGACGGCGCACGGATCTACGCCGGCGTGGCCCGTGAAAGCGAGTACATCGTCGGCGACGCCCATGGCTACCTGCGCGCCTTCGGCGAGGACGGCAGCGAGCACTGGCAGCACTACCTCGGCTCGACCATCAGCGCCATGGACATCAGCGCCGATGGCCGCACCCTGGCGGTGGCCAGCCATGCCGGTTTCATTTCACTGATCGCCCTGGACAGCGGCAGGCCGCAATGGCAGATCGGCACCGGGGCGCATGGCGAGGTGAGGCGCTGGTTGTGCTGGAAGGGATTCGAGCAGCCGCTGGCCTGGTAGGCCGGCGGCGCCTGAAGGTCGGGGAGAGGCGTGAAGCTCAGCCCCGCCGCCGCTTCAGCTGTTGCTTCAACACCCGCAAGGGCGGCGCGTAGAAGAAGCCGAACGAAACGCTGCCCTGGCGCCCCTTCACCGCATGGTGCAGGCGATGCGCCCGATACAGGCGCCTGAGGTAGCGGTTGACCGGTTTCGGTGCTCGCGGCCAGTGCCGGTGGAAAAAGCCATCGTGGGCCAGCACATAGGCCACGCCATACCCCGCTACCCCAGCGCCAACCCATTGCAACGGTGCATGCCCGGCCTTGCCCAGGGCCACCAGCGCCGTGGCGATCAGGCCCAGGGCCAGCAGGTAGAGGTCGTTGGTCTCCAGCATGCCCAGCTGCGGCTCATGGTGCGAGCGGTGCAGCCACCAGCCGCAGCCGTGCATGACATACTTGTGGGCCAGCGTGCCGACGCCCTCCATGGCCACCAGGGTGCCGAACAGCACGGCGAGATTGAACAACATGGATCGGTCCGGGGGGTTGGCAACGAAAGGCGCAAGGGTACCATTGCCGCCAGGTCATTCGGAGGGATTTTCCATGAAGGATGTGCACGTCTCAGCCAGCACCGGCTACACCCGCCAGTCGAGCAACTACGAGCAGGGCCGGCCCGACTATCCCAGCGCCTTGCAGGGCTGGCTGCGCGACACCCTGGGCATCGGCGCCGGCACCCCGGTCCTCGACCTGGGCGCTGGCACCGGCAAGTTCACCCGCCTGCTCGCCGCGTTGGCGCCGCGCCTGACGGCGGTGGAGCCGGTGGCCGCCATGCGCGAGCGATTCAGCGAGCGGCTGCCCGAGGTCCCGGTGCTCGAAGGCACCGCCCAGCACATCCCGCTGGCCGACGCCAGCCAGCAGGTGCTGGTCTGCGCCCAGGCCTTCCACTGGTTCGCCGACGCCGCCGCCCTGCGCGACATGCACCGGGTGCTGGCGCCGGGCGGCCGCCTGGGGCTGATCTGGAACGTGCGTGACGAAGCGGTGGACTGGGTGGCGCGGATCACCGAGATCATCACCCCCTACGAGGGCGACACCCCACGCTTTCATACCGGTCGCTGGCGCGACGCCTTCGCGGGCAGCCGCTTCAGCGCGCCGCAACTGACCACCCTGCCCCACGTCCATGAAGGCAGCCCGCAGACGGTGATCCTCGAACGCCTGCGCTCGGTGAGTTTCATCGCCGCCCTGCCCCAGGCCGAACAGGACAGGGTCATGGCCCGGTTGCAGGACCTGATCGACAACCACCCGGACCTCAAGGGCCGCGAGCGCATCGCCTTCCCCTACCGGACCCAGGCCTACGTCTGCCAGCGCCTGGCGTAACGCAATTGTCATGATTCACGCCTTGACCCTGCGCGGGTCGAGGCGTATGGTCCGCCGCGCACTCAAGCATCCCCCACACAGGAGTCCACTGCATTGGACAGTAGCCCCAGTCGATTGCGACAGGCCCACACGGCGAGCTAGTCCGGCAGCGTTCCTGCCACTGTCTCGCCGCACACGGTAGACGGTGGTTCCCTTCGGCCCTGCGGGGCTGAACATTCCTCCTTCCTTTCCTGCCCTGCCACCTGGCATGGCGCGTGGTCCTGCGCATTCCTCGCTTTCATTCGCGCCGTCTGCGGTCGGTGCTCGTGCGGGCCATCGCCCGCGGAACGGAGTTCGCTATGGATTGGAAAATCTTTCTGCTGCGCGTCAGCGTGGCCCTGCTGCTCGGTGCCCTGATCGGTGCCGAACGTCAACTGCGCCAGCGCCTGACGGGCCTGCGCACCAACGCCCTGGTCAGCACCGGCGCCTGCCTGTTCGTGCTGATGACCCAGGCCGTGCCGGGCATGGCACCCACCGATGCCTCACGCATCGCCGCCTATGTGGTGTCGGGCATCGGCTTTCTCGGCGGTGGCGTGATCATGCGCGACGGCTTCAACGTGCGCGGCCTGAACACCGCCGCCACCCTCTGGTGCACCGCCGCGGTCGGCGTGCTGTGCAGCCTCGGCTTGCTGCTGGAGGCCTCCCTGGGCAGCCTGGTGGTGCTGTGCGCCAACATCCTGCTGCGCGACCTCGCCCAGCGCCTGGACCGCCAGGACGTGGTGCCGGCCAGCGAGGTCGAGCAGCGCTACGAGGTGCGCATCGTCTGCCGCGCCGAGGACGAGATCCAGGTGCGCAGCCTGATGCTGCACAGCCTCAGCGACCCGGGCCTGCGCCTGCAGTCGCTGCACAGCGAGGACCTGGCCGATCCGGCACGCCTGGAAGTGCGCGCCGAGCTGCTCGGCACGCCGCAGGCGCCGACCCAGCTGGAGCGCCTGGTCGGGCGGGTGAGCCTGGAGAAAGGCGTGAGCGCGGTGCGCTGGCAATTGCAGGCCCAGGGTCTGCCCTCTGACTAGACGTCGTCGCGCACATGCCGTTCGCGCAGCTCCTGGCGTTCCTTGGCCTCGACGCACAGGGTGGCGGTGGGCCGCAGCAGCAGGCGGCGCAGGCCAATCGGCTCGCCGGTTTCCTCGCACCAGCCGTAATCGCCCCGGGCCAGGCGCTCCAGCGCCTGGTCGATCTTGTCCAGCAGCTTCTTCTCCCGCTCCAGCGAGCGCAGTTGCCAGTGACGTTCCTCCTCGGCGCTGCCGATGTCGGCGGGGTCGCTGTGCACTTCCTGTTCGCGCAGGGCGCGGAACTCCTGCTCGATGCGCGTCTGCAGCTCGCCGCGCTGGGTCAGCAGCAGGTTGCGGAAGAACTGGCGCTGGGGTTCGTTCATGTAGGCGCTGGCGGGTTGTTGCAGCAGTTGCTCTTCAGTCATGGGGGTAACTCCAGAATGCTGGGGGCGCGAGACCGCCCTCATGGAACAAAACGTAACTTGCTGACTTGAACAGCGTGGGAGCGGGCTTGCCCCGCGATGCGGTGTATGGCACCGGCTTTGCCGGTGATCGCGGGGCTAGCCCGCTCCCACGTTGGTGATGCGTGCTCTTCTGTTCCGTGCGCGACAGAGCAGCCCGAAGGGATGGGCGATCTGGGGGGATTCAGCGGTCGAACATCAAGGGCAAGCCCTGGCATTGGTCGCGTACCCGCCCCTGGTGCCAGGCCAGTTGCCCGGACACCACCGTGCTGCGCACCACATGGTGGAAGGCGCGCTGCTGGAACGGCGTCCAGCCGCAATGCGCCAGGATCGGGTCGTCCGCCACCGCCCGTGGGCTGGCCAGGCGCTCGACGATGGCGAAGTCCGCCCAATAGCCCTCGCGCAGAAAACCCCGTTCGCGGATAGCGAACAGTTCGGCCACTGCGTGGCTGGTCTTGTTCACCACCTGGGCCATGCTCAGCACCCCTTCGCAGACCAGCTCCAACGCCGCCGGCAAGGCATGCTGCACCAGCGGCAGGCCCGACGGCGCACGGGTATACACCCGGCGCTTTTCCTCCAGGGTATGCGGCGCATGGTCGGTGCCGATCACATCGATGCGATCGCGAGCCAGGGCCTTGCGCAGGGCATCGCGGTCGGTGCCGGTCTTGATCGCCGGATTGCACTTGATCAGGTGGCCCAGGCTTGCGTAGTCACTGTCGTCGAACAGCAGGTGGTGCAGGCACACCTCGGCGGTGATGTGCTTGCCGCTCACCGGGCCCGGTTGGAACAATGCCAGTTCCCGCACCGTGGTCAGGTGCAGCACGTGCAGGCGCGTGCCGAAGCGCCGGGCCAACTCCACCGCCAGGCTCGAGGAGCGGTAGCAGGCATCGGCGTCGCGGATCAGCGGGTGCGCGGCCGGGGGAATGAACTCTCCGTGGCGGGCCCGCCACCAGCCCTCGTTCTCGAGGATGCTCGGGGTGTGCTCGCAGTGCGCCAGGACGATGGTCGGCGCATAGACGAAGAGCTTTTCCAGCACCTGCGGGTCATCCACCAGCATGTCGCCGGTGGAGGCCCCCATGAACACCTTGATCCCGGCCACTTCGCGCGGGTCGAGGGCGGCGATGGTGTCGAGGTTGTCGCGGCTCACGCCGAAGTGGAAGCCATAGTTGGCCCGCGAACTCGCCGCCGCCCGTCGCTTCTTGTCGGCCAGCGCCTCCAGGGTCAGGGTCGGCGGGTTGGTGTTGGGCATGTCCATGTAGCTGGTGATGCCCCCGGCCACCGCCGCCCGCGACTCGCTGGCGATGCTGCCCTTGTGCGGCGCCCCCGGCTCGCGGAAATGCACCTGGTCGTCGATCATCCCCGGCAGCAGCCAGGCACCCCGGGCATCGATCTCCAGCGCCGCCCGGGCATTGTCGAGGCTGCCGGCGATCCGCTCGATGCGCCCGTGGCGCACCAGCAGGTCGCCTTCGAACTCGCGCCCTTCATTGACCAGCCGTGCGTTGCGCACCAGCAATGTGTCCATGTTCAGAACTCGTTCTGCAGGGCCTTGTAGCCCTGGACCAGGTCGATGTTGGTGCGCGCCACGTCCTCGGAGAACTCCGAGGCCGACACGCTGACCGGCGGGTAACGCTCCAGGTCGGTGTGCGGGCCGATGTGCTCGGTGGGCGGCACATAGAAGCGCGGTGGCAGGTCGCGACCGTCGACCACCGAGTTGTGCCGCACCACGCTGCCGTCGCCGACCTTGCAGTTGAACAGCACGCTGTTGAAACCGATGAACACCCGGTCACCGACCTCGCACGGACCATGGACGATGGAGCGGTGGGCGATCGAGCTGTACTGGCCGATGCGCACCGCCGCGCCGGACTTGGAGTGGATCACCACGCCGTCCTGGATATTGGAGTTGGCGCCGATGACGATCGGCTGCATGTCGCCGCTGCCGTCCACCTCGTCGGCGCGGATCACCGCATAGGGGCCGACGAACACGTTGTCGTGGATGATCACCTTGCCGCAGATGATGGCGGTGTGATCGATATAGGCCGATTCGGCGATTTGCGGGAGATGGCCGGAGGGGTTTCTGCGGATCACGGTGGAGGCCCTGGATGAAAGGAAGACCATAAATGTTACGTTATAACAGTTACAATGCAACACCTTCACACACCGATCTGGCAAACTCCACTCTTCCTGCGCAGATTGGAACAGCGTGGGAGCGGGCTAGCCCCGCGATCACCGGCAAAGCCGGTGCCAAGCACCGCGACGCCTGCTTCGCGGGCAAGCCCGCTCCCACAGGGGTACAGTTCTTTATGCAACAGCGCAGCCCAATGGGCTGCGCGATTTCCTACAGGCCCTGATCCACCATGCACGTGCGCCCCACCCTCGTCAGCGACATCCCCCTGCTCCCTACCCTGGAACGCTCTGCGGCCCAGGCTTTCCGGCAATTGCCGCACCTGGCCTGGCTGGCCGACAGCGATGTGATGAACGAAGCCGAGCACCTGACGTTCGTCACCGAGGGCGGCAGCTGGGTTGCCGTGGATGGCCGGGACCTGCCGCTGGGTTTTCTCTGCGCCAGCACCACAGGCGACGCCCTGCACATCCATGAGTTGTCGGTCCGCCAGGAAGCCCAGGGCCAGGGCCTGGGTCGCGGCCTGCTGGACCAGGCGCGTACAGCCGCGCGCCTGAACGGCCTGGCCTGGCTGACCCTGACCACCTTCGACGATGTCCCCTGGAATGCCCCGTTCTACGCCCGCTATGGTTTCGAGCGCATCCCCGCGCCGCAGCTTGATGCGCGCCTGCAAGGCATCCTTGCCGGCGAGCTGGCCCATGGCCTGGGCAATCGCTGCGCCATGCGCCTGGCGCTCGGCGTTTGAGCGATGATTTCATCCAAACGGCCATTGACGTAGAGTCGGATCACCTGCGGTAACGGACAACCCGATGGACAAGTACGCCCCCCGCCAGTGGCTCCCCCATGAGAAGCCCAGCCTGCCCGGCTCGCCCTCGACGCCGCTGCACGCCCCGGCCAAGCGCCTGGCCTTCGGCCTGGTCGGCCTGCTGGTGGCCATCACGGGCGGCCTGGGCAACGCCCTGGTGGTCGCCAACCTGCCGTTCCTGCAGGGCGCGCTGGGTGCCACCAGTGCCGAAATGGCCTGGCTGCCGGCGGCCTTCGTGATGACCAACGTGTCGATGAACCTGCTGCTGGTGAAGTTCCGCCAGGAGTTCGGCCTGCGCGCCTTCACCGAGGTGTTCCTGGTGCTCTATGCCCTGGTCACCCTCGCCCACCTGTTCGTCAACGACCTCAACTCGGCCATCGCCGTGCGCGCCGCCCATGGCATGGTCGGCGCCGCGCTGAGTTCGCTGGGCCTGTACTACATGATCCAGGCCTTCCCCGCGCAGTGGCGGCTCAAGGCGATGGTCCTGGGCCTTGGCGCCTCGCAGCTGGCGGTGCCGCTGGCCCGGGTGTTCTCCGAGGACCTGCTGCAGATCGCCGAGTGGCGGGGGCTGTACCTGTTCGAGTTGGGCCTGGCCCTGGCCGCGCTGGGCTGCGTGCTGCTGCTAAAGCTGCCCCCCGGCGATCGCTTCAAGACCTTCGAGCCCCTGGATTTCCTCACCTTCACCCTGATGGCCAGCGGCACCGCCCTGCTCTGCGCGGCGCTGTCGCTGGGGCGCATCGACTGGTGGCTGGACGCGCCTTGGATCGGCGTCGCCCTGGCGTGCTCCATCGCCCTGATCCTCTCGGGCCTGGCCATCGAGCACAACCGCAGCAACCCGCTGCTGATGACCCGCTGGCTGGGCAGCGGCGCGATCATCCGCCTGGCCCTGTGCGTGATCCTGATCCGCATGGTGATCTCCGAGCAGTCCACCGGCGCCGTGGGTTTTCTCCAGGCACTGAACATGGGCAACGAGCAGATGCGCGCGCTGTACGCGGTGATGCTGCTGGGCGCGGTCACGGGGCTGACCACCAGCGCCTTGACCATCAACCCCCAGCACCTGGTGCTGCCGTTGTTCATCTCCCTGGCGGCCATGGCCACCGGCGCCTTCATGGACAGCACCTCGAGCAACCTGACCCGTCCGGCGCAGATGTACCTCAGCCAGTTCCTCCTGGCCTTCGGCAGCACGTTCTTCGTCGGCCCGTCGATGGCGCTGGGCATCGGCCATGTGCGCGCCAACCCGCGCAACCTGGTGAGCTTCTCGGTGCTGTTCGGTATCTGCAACAACCTCGGCGGGCTGATCGGCTCGGCGCTGCTGGGCACCTTCCAGACCGTGCGCGAGAAATTCCACTCCAACCAGCTGATGGATCGCCTGAGCGCCCTGGAACCCTTGGTCAGCGCCCGCGTGCAGGGCGGTGGCGCCGGTTACGCCGGGGTGTTCGCCGACCCGGCGCTGCGCAACGAGGCCGGCATGCGCCTGCTGGCCAACGCTGCGACCCGCGAGGCCAATGTGCTGGCCTACAACGATGTGTTCATGCTGATCGGCGCCATCGCTATCCTGACCATGATCTGGATCTTCATCCGCAGCCTGTACCTGCGCTACAACCACTCCACCAGCGGTACCCCGAGCCGATGACCCAAGAGACGCCAACGACCACCACCACCGCCATCGCCGAAACCCCGGAAGGCGCGCAACCACCCAGCGAACCGACCAGCCCGGCGCGCAGCCGGCGGGTGCGCCTGCTGTCGTCGCTGAGCTTCGCCGCCGTGGCCCTGGCCGGCATCCTGCTGGTGCTGTACGCCTGGCGCCTGCCGCCGTTCAGCAGCGCCATCGAGAGCACCGAGAACGCCCTGGTGCGCGGCCAGGTGACGATTATCGGGCCACAACTGGGCGGCTATATCGTCGAGGTGCCGGTGCACGACTTCCAGTTCGTCAAGCAGGGCGACCTGCTGGTGCGCCTGGATGACCGTATCTACAGCCAGCGCCTGGCCCAGTCCATCGCCCAGCTCAAACAGCAGGAGGCGGCGCTGGCCAACAACCTACAGCAGCGCAACAGCGCCGAGGCCGGCATCGCCCAGCGTCAGGCCGCGATCAGCGACGCCGCGGCCCAGGCCGACAAGGCCAAGGCCGACCTGCAGCGCAACCAGGCGCTGGTCAGCGACGGCTCGGTGTCGCGCCGCGAACTGGACCTGAGCCGCGCCAGCCATGCCGCCGCCGTCGCCAGCCTGGCCCAGGCCAGGGCCGCGCTGGAAATCGCCCGCCAGGACCGCGAGACGGTAATCGTCAACCGTGCCGCGCTGCAGGCCTCGGTGGAGAATGCCAGGGCCGCGGTGGAGCTGGCCCGCATCGACCTGGACAACACCCGGGTCAAGGCGCCACGGGACGGCCAACTGGGGCAGATCGGCACCCGCCTGGGCGCCTACGTCAATCCCGGCGCGCAGTTGATGGCGCTGGTGCCGGACACCTTGTGGGTGATCGCCAACCTGAAGGAAACGCAGATGGCCAAGGTGCGCATCGGCCAACCCGCTACCTTCACCGTCGATGCGCTCAACCACCTGAAGCTGCGCGGCCACGTGCAGCAGATCTCCCCGGCCACCGGCTCGGAATTCGCCCTGCTGCAGGCCGACAACGCCACCGGCAACTTCGTCAAGATCGCCCAGCGCATCCCGGTGCGGATCACCGTCGATGGCGACCAGCCCGAGGCCAGGCAGCTGCGGCCGGGGATGTCGGTGGTGGTGAGCATCGATACCCGGGACAGGTGACTGGCCTACAGGCTGACGCCGAGCGCCCGGCGCACCTGCTCGCCACGGGCATCATCCACCGCACTGACCAGGGCGAAGTTGTAGTCGCCGTGGGACCAGTAGCGGGCCTGCAACTGGCCGTCGGTGCGCTGGCCGCTGGGCATGCGCTCGAAGTGTTCGCCGGGCGAGCGCAGGAACAGGCTGATGCGCAGCCCTTGGCGGTCCTGGAACACCAGCAGCGCCGCCGGCCCCGCCTCGTTGCTCAGCAGGCGTGCGCCCACCGGCTGCAGACCATAGCCAGACAGGTCCGGCAATTGGCCGACACGGTTGAAGTGACGTCCCAGCCAGGCCTGCAGCCGCGCCGGATCACTGGCCTGGATATCCAGCGTGCTTGCGTCGGCGAACAGTCGGTGGGCCTCCACCGCATCGGCCATGGGCAACATGCCGGCGAACAGCGTCGCCTCACGTGCCTGCCAGCCGCCCAGGCCGCCCAGGCCCACGGCCAGCAGCAATACCGCCGCCTGTGCCAGGCGCCATTGCCGACGCTGGCGCAGGCGGCGGCGCAGGGGCGCCAGGTCCAGCGCCGGATCGCTGGGCTGCTCGCCGAAGCCGGCCAGGGCCGCCCGCAGGCGCCGGGCATCGCCGCGCCAGGCCTCGATCCGCGCCGCATCCTCGGGATTGACCGCCAGCCACGCCTCGACCTCGGCCCGGCGGGCCGGCTCCAGGCGCTCGTCGACATAGGCATGCAACTCGTGCTCGGTGGGGATCAGGCGCGTCATTTGAGTCTCCGCAGGGCCGGGGGCGTGGGGTTGCCCTCGGTCAGTTCACGCAGGGCGGCACGGGCACGCGACAGGCGCGACATCACCGTGCCGATGGGAATGCCGAGGGTGTCGGCCGCCTCCTTGTAGCTCAGGCCTTCGACGCTGACCAGCAGCAACAGGGCGCGTTGCTCCGCCGACAGCCGGGCGAAGGCGCGCAGATCGGCCTGGGCCAGGACGATGCTCTCGATCTCGCCACCGGTCGGTTCCTCGGCCTGGCCCCGACCGAACCAGGCCAGCCAGCGGGCGTGCAGGCGCTCGCGGCGCTTGCCGTCGAGGAACAGCCGGTAAAGGATGGTGAACAGCCAGGGCCGCAGGCTGTCGGCGTCGCGCTGCTGGCCACGGCGGCTCAGGGCACGCTCGACCGTGGCCTGGACCAGGTCGTCGGCGCCGCCGGGCTCGCGGGTCAGCCACAGGGCGAAGCGGCGCAGGCGTTGCAGCAGCTCGCGCCATTGTTGGTCGTCCAGATCGTGCATGGTCGGGTTCCGGGCCCCAATGGGCAGTCAGTGTAATGGGCAGACGGCCCGGCACGAAATCTATTCCCCCGGCGGGAATAAATCGTTCGCCCTTGCGTCGTACCGGCTCATCCCACCTGACCGGAGCGTCCCCATGACCACTCCCCTGCATGGCACCGCCAAGGCCCTGCGCCTGGCCGCCATCGGCGCCACCCTCGCCGCCCTCGGAGCGGGCTTCGCCTATGCCGCCGGCTGGATCGGCGCGCCAGGGCTGACCCCGCAGCGCATCATCGACACCTTCGAGGCTCAGGCCGGCCATTATCCCGGCTATCGGAAAAACCATGCCAAAGGCCTGTGCGTCAGCGGTTACTTCCAGGCCAGCGGGCAGGCTGCGGCGCTCTCCAGCGCCCGCGTCTTCAGCCAGGCCCAGGTGCCGGTGATCGGTCGTTTCGCCATCGGCGGCGCCAACCCCTCCGCCCCGGACACCGCCATACCGGTACGCAGCCTGGCCATCCAGTTGAGCAGCGACGACGGCCAGGTCTGGCGCACCGGCATGAACAACCCGCCGGTGCTGGCGGTGAGCACGCCCGAGGCGTTCTACCAGCAGGTGCTGGCCGGGGCGCCCGACCCGGCCACCGGCAAGCCGGACCCAGCGAAGCTGCAGGCGTTTTTCGCCAGCCACCCGGAAAGCGCGGCGTTTCGCCAGTGGGCGGCCAGCTACAAGCCCAGCGACAGCTTCGCCAGCACCGCCTACAACAGCATCAATGCCTTTCGCCTGATCGATGCCCAGGGCAACGCCCACCCGGTACGCTGGGCCCTGGAGCCGCAGACAGCGTTCGCTGCCCTGCCCGCCCAGGTCGATGACCAGCAGTTCCTCCAGCACGACCTGCAACAACGCCTGGCCCAGGGCCCGCTGCGCTGGACCCTGCGCCTGACCCTGGCCGAGCCCGGCGACCCGGTGGACGACCCTGCCCGTCCCTGGCCCGTCGAACGTCGCAGCATCGACGCCGGCACCCTGGTGCTGGAACGGGTCGACGGCCCCGAGCAAGGCGCTTGCCGCGACCTGAACTTCGACCCGCTGATCCTGCCCCACGGCATCGAACCGTCCGCCGACCCGATCCTCGCCGCCCGCTCGGCCGCCTATTCAGTGTCGTTCAACCGCCGCAGCCACGAAGCGCTGAGCGAAGGAGCCCGCCCATGACCGCCACCGCCTTCCACCCCCTGGCCCGCCTGCTGCACTGGCTGATGGCCGCGCTGATCCTGGCCATGCTGTTCATCGGCGTGAACATGGTCGGCGACCTGTCGCCACGGCATCCGCTGCTGGTCGAGCTGCACAAGGCCACAGGCCTGGCCCTGCTGGTGCTGGTGATCCTGCGTATCGCCTTGCGCCTGGCCCTGCCACACCCGGCGCTGCCCGGCGACCTGCCGCGCCTGCAACGGCTGGCCGCCGGCGCCTCGCACCTGCTGCTGTACGGCCTGATGCTGGCCATGCCGCTGCTCGGCTGGGCCATGCTCTCGGCCGGTGGCTATCCACGGCCCCTGCAACTGCCCGCCATCGCCCCCCACGACTTGCAGTTGTACGCCATACTGCGCCAGGCCCACGGCTGGGCCGGCTACCTGCTGTTCGCCACCGTGCTGCTGCACCTGGGGGCGGCGTTGGTGCATGCCCTGGTGCGCCGCGACGGCGTCTTGCGTAGCATGTGGCCAGGCCCGCTGCGCCGCAGTGAATGAGCATTGCCGGGGTCGACACATGTAAATAATTATTACTAACATTGGCGCTCATTTCGTCGAACTGCCCCGGACTGCCCCATGAACGTTGCAAAGGACCCTGCCGCCTTGACCCCGTCCAGCACCCTGGACCTGCGTCCACTGATGCTGGTGAACATGGCCTGCACCATGTCGATGATGGCCTTCGTCGCCCTGATCGGCCCCATCGCCCGCCTGCTGGGCATGGCCACCTGGCAGGCCGGCGCGGCGGTGACCGTGGCCGGCGTGGTCTGGGTGCTGCTGGCGCGGCCCTGGGGGCGCCTGGCCGACCGCTATGGCCGGCGCCGCGTACTGTTGCTGGGCAGCGGCGGCTTCACCCTGGCCTACTGGGTGCTGTGCCTGTTCATCGACGGCGCATTGCGCTGGCTGCCGGGCGCGAGCGTGGCGTTCTTCGGGCTGATGCTGGCCCGCGGCCTGATCGGCGCCTTCTATGCCGCGCTGCCGGTGGGCGGCAATGCCCTGATTGCCGACCATGTCGAGCCCCAGCGCCGGGCGCGGGCCATGGCTTCGCTGGGCGCGGCCAATGCCGTCGGCCTGGTGGTCGGCCCGGCACTGGCCGCGCTGCTGTCGCGCTACAGCCTGAGCCTGCCGTTCTATGCCATGTCGCTGCTGCCGGCCACGGCGTTCGTGGTGCTGCTGTTCAAGCTCAAGCCGCAGCCACTGGCACACGTTCATGCGCCCAATCCGGTGCGCCTGTCCGATCCACGCCTGCGCCGCCCGTTGCTGGTGGCCTTCAGCGCCATGCTGAGCATCACCGTGTCGCAGATCGCCGTCGGTTTCTTCGCCCTCGATCGCCTGCACCTGGAGGCCGGCGACGCCGCCCAGGCCGCGGGCATCGCCCTGACCTGCGTGGGCGTGGCGCTGATGCTGGCGCAGGTGTTCCTGCGCAGGCTCGAGTGGCCGCCGGCGAAAATGATCCGTGTCGGCGCCAGCATCTCCGGCCTGGGCTTCGCTGCCGCAGCGCTGGCAACCCACGCACCCTGGCTGTGGAGCGCATTCTTCGTCGCTGCGTTTGGCATGGGCTTCGTCTTCCCGGCATTCTCCGCCCTGGCGGCCAACGCCATGCACGCCAGCGAACAGGGTGCCACGGCCGGCTCGATCGGCGCCGCCCAGGGCATGGGCGCGGTGATCGGGCCGCTGGCCGGCACTCTGGTCTATGCCCTCGACCCGCGCCTGCCGTTCCTTGCCGTGGGTGCCCTGCTGTTGTTGGTGGGGCTGTGGCCGGCAGCGAGCGACCAGCGTCACTGAGACGCACAGCGCGCAAGCCTGCAGAGTGTGTTTTAATGCCTCGCCCATTATTTTTGACACCTCTGCAAACAAGGCGGCTATGGACACGGGGACACGACTCAAACTGGTGCGTGAACGCAACAACCTCTCCCAACGGGAACTGGCCCGCCGCAGCGGGCTGACCAACTCGACGATCTCGCAGATCGAGCAGAACCGGGTCAGCCCTTCGGTCAGTTCCCTCAAGAAACTGCTCGAAGGGATCCCCATGTCCCTGGCGGAGTTCTTCAGTTTCGACGAGCCGGTGCGCGAGGAACGTTACGTTTTCCGTGGCGGCGAGCAGCCCGACCTGGGCCGTAACGGCCTGCGCATGCTGCTGGTCGGTGCGAGTGTCGAAGGCCGGCAGATGCGCATGCTGCGCGAGCTGTATGCGCCGGGCGCCGATTCCGGCGAGCCGATCGTCCACGCCGAAGGCGAGGAATGCGGCCTGGTCACCCGAGGCACCATGGAGCTGTGGGTCGATGGCCAGGTCAGCGTGCTTAACGCCGGCGATGGTTACTACATCCCTACCACCCTGCCCCACACCTTCAAGAACATCGGCCCCGACGAGGCCGAGATCATCAGCGCCAATACCCCGGCGAACTTCTGATCCGCCCATGACCACCGTCGCCAGCCGCGAGGCGTACCAGTGCCTGCGTGACGCCGCCCTTGGCGTCCGATCGCTGGTAACGGTCGCCCGCCTGGCCGGCGGGCAGGTCGAGGTGCTAGTCGACGGCTGGCGCCTGAGCCTGGTGCTGGACAGCGAGGGACTGGCCCACTGCAGCCACTGCCAGAGCCCGGATGGGCGCCAGGGCACGCTGGACGACTGGCACCGCTATGGCACCAATCCGGTGGATCACCTGAGCCTCTGGGAACGCGATCAAATAGAACGACTGTTGGTCTGATCCCCTGTAGGAGCGGCCTTGTGCCGCGAATGGGGCGCGAAGCGGCCCCAGGGTTTCAGCGTTGACGCAAAGATCGCCGGGGCCGCTTCGCGCCCCTTTCGCGGCACAAGGCCGCTCCTACAGGGGGGTGGCATGGCCAGATCGTCATGCCTGCCGGGCCAAAGCCTGCTCGACGAAATCCAGCCGGTCCTGGCCGAAGAACATCTGCCCGTCGACGAAGAATGTCGGCGCCCCGAACACGCCACGTTCGACCGCCTCCTCGGTAGCTTTGCGCAAGGCGTCCTTGACCTCGGGCCGCGCGGCCAGTTCCTGGAACATCTCGGCCTCGAAGCCTCCTGCGGCCAAGGTCTCACCCAATACCGCAGGGTCTCCCAGATTGCGTCCGTGCACGAACAGCCCCTCGAACAGCACCTTCAACAGCGCCTCGAATCGCGCTTCGGCAAACAACTGGACGCCAGTCAGCCCGCGCATCAGGTTCAGGGTGTTTACCGGAAACCCTGGCGGCAGGGTCAGGGGCACGCCATAGCGGTCGGCGTAGCGCTTGAGGTCGATGCGCATATAGCGCCCCTTGGCCGGCACCAAGACCGGCGAGGCGTTGCCGGTGGCCTGGAACACCCCGCCCAGCAGAATCGGCTTGTACACCAACCGCGCCCCGTGACGCGCGCACAGGGCGGGTAGCTGGGTCGAGGCCAGGTAAGTAGCCGGGCTGCCCAGGTCCAGGAAGAACTCGACGGTCTTGCTCATGATTCGTTCCTTGTATGAGGGTGGGACTTACCAGCGCTCCATCCACGGGCGCAGGTCAAGTTCGAAGGTCCAGGCATCCCGTGGCTGGGCATGCAGGAACCAGTAGCTGTCGGCGATGTGCGCAGGGTCCAGGATGCCGTCCTGGTCCTTGAGCGCATAGCGTTCGGGGAAGCTGTCGCGGATGAACGCGGTGTCGATGGCGCCGTCGACCACCACATGGGCGACATGGATGTTGCGCGGCCCAAGCTCGCGCGCCATGCTCTGGGCCAAGGCGCGCAGGCCATGCTTGGCCCCGGCGAAGGCGGCGAAACCGGCCGCCCCGCGGGTACCGGCGGTGGCGCCGGTAAAGACGATGGTGCCGCGCTCGCGGGTCACCATGCGCCGGGCGACCGCCTGGGCGGTGAGAAAGCCGGCGAAGCAGGCCATTTCCCAGATCTTGAAGTACTTGCGCGGGGTTTCCTCGAGAATGCTGCACGGAACATTGGCGCCGATGTTGAAGACAAAGGCGTCAATCGGGCCGATATCACGCTCGATGGTCTCGACCAGCTCGGCCACCTCCTCTTCCTTGCGCGCATCGGACCCAAAGCCATGGGCCTGCCCGCCCGCGGCGCGGATCTCATCGACCAGCGGCTGCAGTTTTTCCACCTGGCGCCGGGTCACGCAGGCGACATACCCCTCGCGGGCGAAACGCTTGGCGATCTCGCCCCCGGTGGCGTCGCCCGCCCCGATCACCAGCACGACCTTTTGTTGTTCTGCCATGGACCGCTCCATTGATGAATGATCGTTTAGT
Organism: Pseudomonas sp. RtIB026; assembly: GCF_016861355.2. NCBI lineage: Bacteria > Pseudomonadati > Pseudomonadota > Gammaproteobacteria > Pseudomonadales > Pseudomonadaceae > Pseudomonas > Pseudomonas sp. RtIB026. The sequence continues at coordinate 4,014,063 of NZ_AP023348.2, forward strand.
AAACGAACGCTATGCTACGATCACGTTATCGTCAAGCCCGCGCCAAGAGGTTCCGCGCATGCGCTACAGCACCGACCACAAGCAACAGACCCGCGAGAAGCTGCTGGCCAGCAGCGGCGCCCTGGCCAAGCGCGGGGGTTTCGCCGCTACTGGCGTAGCCGGATTGATGAAGGCCATCGGCCTGACCGGCGGCGCCTTCTACAACCATTTCCCCTCCAAGGACGACCTGTTCAGCGAGATCGTCCGCCGCGAACTGGCCAACAGCCCCTTGGCGCGCCTGGTCGAGCGTGGCGCAGACCGCCCCCGGCTCAGGCGCCTGCTCGAGCAGTACCTGAGCCTGGCCCATTTGCACAATGCCGAAGACGGCTGCCCACTGCCGCCACTGGGCGTGGAGATCGCCCGCGCCGAGCGACCGGTGCGCGAACAGGCCGAACACTGGCTGGTGACGCTGCACCACGCGTGGAGCGAGACCCTCGACGATCCCGAGCTGGCCTGGGCCCTGCTCAGTCAGTGCGTCGGCGCGCTGGTGGTGGGCCGTATGCTGGCCAGCGAGCCGGTGCAGGCGCAGGTGCTGGACGCCAGCCGCAAACTGGTCGGACGGGTCTTCGATGAGGCTCGCTAGTACGCTGCTGGGACTGCTGTTGACTCTGCCCGCCTTCGCCCAGGACAGCTGCCCGGTCGGGCAATACCAGGTATGCCTGGTGGTGTGTTTCTGCGCGCCCATCGACCCCAACCAGGGCGGCCAGGTGCTGCAGGATGTCGAGCGCATGGCCAGCGGCAGCCTGGTATTCGCCCTACGCCAGGCTCGCGATGAGGCCACCGCCAGCGGCAGCCAGCCGATTCCCCTGCATATCCGCGCCCAGCTCGAGCCCTGGTACGATTTCGCCGTGCTCGACGCGGCGCGCTACCGGGTGGGCGATGAACAGCAGATCAGCGCCGCCAACGCATTGCTGCAGAACCCGGACGTCAACGCGGTAACCCTGATCGACACCATCATTTTCCGTCGCAGCGCCGAAGCCGAGGACAACGTGGCGCTGTGGGCCCATGAGCTCAAGCATGTGCAGCAGTACCAGGAACTGGGAGTGGAGGAATTCGCCAGGCGCTATACCCGGGATTACCAGGCACTGGAGGGGCCGGCCTACGAGATCGAGGCGCAGGTGGCCAAGGCGTTGCGCGAAAAGGCATCCGGCGGGCCGCGCTGACTGCCGAATTACACCATCCCCCTGTAGGAGCGGCCTTGTGCCGCGAAAGGGCTGCTAAGCAGCCCCGGCAATTGATGCGTCAACGCTGAAATCCTGGGGCTGCTGCGCAGCCCTTTCGCGGCGCAAGGCCGCTCCTACACGGGGTGATGCCGGCCTGAAACCATGCGTCCGGATCGATGACGGCACCCGACCTATCATTGCGCGTGATAATAACCTTCGCTCCGTTTGATTCGTGCGCCACGCGCAAGACACTCACACTCCGCCCACTACTAATACATTGGCGGAGTTCTCCATGGATCACTCACTCAAACCCTTGCGCTTCCCCCTCGCTGCCCTGGCAGTGGTGGTGCTCAGCGCTTGCGGTCGCACCCCCGACGCCGTGCAGGCTCCCGCCGCGCCCAAGGTCAGCGTAGCCAAGGTGATCGAACAGCCGATCAACGAATGGGACGAGTTCACCGGCCGCCTCGAAGCGCCGGAAACCGTCGAAGTACGTCCACGGGTGTCCGGCCAGATCGACCAGGTGGCCTTCACCGAAGGCGCCCAGGTCAAGAAAGGCGACCTGCTGTTCCAGATCGACCCACGCCCGTTCCAGGCAGAAGTGCGCCGCCTCGAAGCCCAGTTGCAACAGGCCAAGGCCACCGCCATCCGCAGCGCCAACGAAGCCCGCCGTGGCGAGCGCCTGCGCGACAGCAACGCGATTTCTGCGGAACTGGCCGAGTCGCGCAGCAGCGCCGCCGCCGAGGCCCGCGCCGGGGTCGACGCGATCCAGGCCCAGCTCGACCTGGCCCGCCTGAACCTGAGCTTCACCCGCGTTACCGCGCCGATCAGTGGCCGCGTCAGCCGCGCCCAGTTCACCGCCGGCAACATCGTCAGCGCCGACGTCACCCCGCTGACCAGCGTGGTCTCCACCGACAAGGTGTACGCCTACTTCGACGCCGACGAGCGCGTGTACCTCAAGTACAGCCAGCTCGCCCGCGACGGCCAGCGCGGCCAGAGCACCCCGGTGTACCTGGGCCTGACCAACGAGACCGGCAACCCGCACCTGGGCCAGATGAACTTCGTCGACAACCAGGTCAACCCGCGCACCGGCACCATCCGTGGCCGCGCCGTGTTCGACAACCGCGACGGCCAGTTCACCCCGGGCCTGTACGCGCGCCTGAAGCTGGTCGGCAGCGCCCAGTACGACGCCGTGCTGATCAACGACGAAGCGGTCGGCACCGACCTTGGCAAGAAGTTCGTGCTGGTCATGGACAAGGACAACAAGGCCGCCTACCGCGCCGTGGAACTGGGACCCAAGCTCGAAGGCCTGCGCATCGTGCGCAGTGGCCTGGCCAAGGACGACCGCATCGTGGTCAAGGGCCTGCAGCGCGTGCGCCCGGGCTCGCCGGTCACCCCTGAGGAAACGCCGATGGCCAGCGAGCAGACCCTCGCCGCCCTCGCCCAGCAGCGCCAGGCCCTGGAGGCCAGCAACCCGGCGCCGAAGGTTGCCGGCGCCAATGTCAAAGTCGCCAGCGCCCAAGCGCCGCGCGGTTAAGGGACAACACCGATGAACTTTTCGAAATTCTTCATTACCCGGCCGATTTTCGCCGCGGTGCTGTCGCTGGTGCTGCTGATCGCGGGCTCGATCTCGCTGTTCCAGCTGCCGATCAGCGAATACCCCGAAGTGGTGCCGCCCACCGTGGTGGTGCGCGCCAACTTCCCCGGCGCCAACCCCAAGGTGATCGGCGAGACCGTCGCAGCGCCCTTGGAGCAGGCCATCACCGGTGTCGAGAACATGCTGTACATGTCCTCGCAGTCCACCGCCGACGGCAAGCTGACCCTGACCATCACCTTCGCCCTGGGCACCGACCTGGACAACGCCCAGGTGCAGGTGCAGAACCGCGTGACCCGTACCCAGCCCAAGCTGCCGGAAGAGGTGACGCGCATCGGCATCACCGTCGACAAGGCCTCGCCCGACCTGACCATGGTCGTGCACCTGACCTCGCCGGACAACCGCTACGACATGCTCTACCTGTCCAACTACGCCATCCTCAACATCAAGGATGAGCTGGCGCGCCTCGGTGGCGTCGGTGACGTGCAGCTGTTCGGCATGGGCGACTACTCGCTGCGGGTGTGGCTCGACCCGAACAAGACCGCTTCGCGCAACCTGACCGCCAGCGACGTGGTGGCCGCCATTCGCGAGCAGAACCGCCAGGTCGCCGCCGGCCAGCTGGGCGCCCCGCCCGCCCCGGGTTCGACCAGCTTCCAGCTGTCGATCAACACCCAGGGCCGCCTGGTCAACGAGGAAGAGTTCGAGAACATCATCATCCGTGCCGGTGCCAACGGCGAGATCACCCGCCTGAAGGACATCGCCCGGGTCGAGCTCGGCTCCAGCCAGTACGCCCTGCGCTCGCTGCTGAACAACCAGCCGGCGGTGGCCATCCCGATCTTCCAGCGCCCAGGCTCCAACGCCATCGAGATCTCCGACGAAGTGCGGGCGAAGATGGCCGAACTGAAGAAAGAGTTCCCGGAAGGCATGGACTACAGCATCGTCTATGACCCGACCGTGTTCGTTCGTGGCTCCATCGAAGCCGTGGTACACACCCTGTTCGAAGCCCTGATCCTGGTCGTGCTGGTGGTGATCCTGTTCCTGCAGACCTGGCGCGCCTCGATCATCCCGCTGATGGCCGTGCCCGTCTCGCTGATCGGCACCTTCGCGGTGATGCACCTGTTCGGCTTCTCGCTCAACGCGCTGTCGTTGTTCGGCCTGGTACTGGCCATCGGTATCGTGGTGGACGACGCCATCGTCGTGGTGGAGAACGTCGAGCGTAACATCGGCCTTGGCCTGAAACCGCTGGAAGCCACGCAGAAGGCCATGAGCGAAGTGACCGGCCCGATCATCGCCACCGCCCTGGTGCTGTGCGCCGTGTTCGTGCCCGCCGCGTTCATCTCCGGCCTCACCGGGCAGTTCTACAAGCAGTTCGCCCTGACCATCGCCATCTCCACCGTGATCTCGGCATTCAACTCGCTGACCCTGTCGCCGGCCCTGGCCGCCGTGCTGCTGAAGGACCACCACGCGCCCAAGGACCGTTTCTCGCGGTTCCTGGAAAAACTGCTGGGCAGCTGGCTGTTCGCCCCGTTCAATCGCTTCTTCGACCGCGCCAGCCATGGCTATGTCGGCGGCGTGCGCCGGGTCATCCGCTCCAGCGGCATTGCCCTGTTCGTCTATGCCGGTTTGATGGGCCTGACCTACCTGGGCTTCTCGTCCACCCCGACCGGCTTCGTCCCGGCCCAGGACAAGCAGTACCTGGTGGCCTTCGCCCAGCTGCCTGACGCCGCCAGCCTCGACCGCACCGAGGCGGTGATCAAGAAGATGAGCGAGATCGCCCTCAAGCAACCGGGCGTGGCTGATTCGGTGGCCTTCCCGGGCCTGTCGATCAACGGCTTCACTAACAGCCCGAACAGCGGCATCGTGTTCACCCCGCTCAAGCCGTTCGACGAGCGCAAGGACCCGAGCCAGTCGGCGGCGGCCATCGCGGCAGCCCTGAACGCCCAGTTCGCCGATATCCAGGACGCCTACATCGCGATCTTCCCGCCTCCGCCGGTCCAAGGCCTGGGCACCATCGGCGGCTTCCGCCTGCAGATCGAGGACCGCGGCAACCTGGGCTACGAAGCGCTGTACAAAGAGACCCAGAACATCATCGCCAAGAGCCACAACGTGCCGGAACTGGCGGGCCTGTTCACCAGCTACCAGGTCAACGTGCCGCAGGTCGATGCCGCCATCGACCGGGAAAAGGCCAAGACCCACGGCGTGGCAATCAATGACATCTTCGACACCCTGCAGGTCTACCTGGGCTCGCTGTACACCAACGACTTCAACCGCTTTGGCCGCACTTACCAGGTCAACGTCCAGGCCGAGCAGCAGTTCCGCCTCGACGCCGAGCAGATCGGCCAGCTGAAGGTGCGCAACAACCTGGGCGAGATGATCCCGCTGGCGACCTTCCTCAAGGTCAGCGACACCTCCGGGCCTGACCGGGTCATGCACTACAACGGCTTCATCACCGCCGAGATCAACGGTGCCGCGGCCCCAGGCTACAGCTCCGGCCAGGCCGAGGCGGCGATCGAGAAACTGCTCAAGGAGGAACTGCCCAACGGCATGACCTTCGAATGGACCGACCTGACCTACCAGCAGATCCTCTCAGGCAACACCGCGCTGTTCGTGTTCCCGCTCTGCGTGCTGCTGGCCTTCCTGGTGCTGGCCGCCCAGTACGAGAGCTGGAGCCTGCCGCTGGCGGTGATCCTGATCGTGCCGATGACCCTGCTGTCGGCCATCACCGGGGTGATCGTCTCCGGTGGCGACAACAACATCTTCACCCAGATCGGCTTGATCGTACTGGTGGGCCTGGCGTGCAAGAACGCGATCCTGATTGTCGAGTTCGCCAAGGATGAACAGGCCAAGGGCCTCGACCCGCTGGCTGCGGTACTGGAAGCCTGCCGCCTGCGTCTGCGGCCGATCCTGATGACCTCGATCGCCTTCATCATGGGCGTGGTGCCGCTGGTGTTCAGCTCCGGCGCCGGTTCCGAGATGCGTCACGCCATGGGTGTGGCGGTGTTCTCGGGAATGATCGGGGTGACCGTGTTCGGCCTGTTCCTGACCCCGGTGTTCTTCTTCCTGATCCGCCGTTTCGTCGAGCGTCGCCAGGCCCGCAAGGCCGGGCACGCAGTGGCCCTGGAGAACCACGCATGAAGTTGCTCAAACCCCTGACCCCGAGCCTGCTGGCACTGGCCCTGGCGGCCTGCGCGGTGGGTCCGGACTACAAGGCCCCGCTGACCGAACCGGCCAAGCTGGACGCCGGCCTTGAAGCCAAAGCCTATGACCGCAGCCGCTTCGAGAGCGTGTGGTGGAAACAGTTCGACGACCCGGTGCTGAACCAGTTGGTGCAGACATCGCTGGACGGCAACCGCGACCTGCGCGTGGCCTTCGCCCGCCTGAAGGCGGCGCGCTCGATCCGCGAGGACGCCGCCAACGACCAGCTGCCGGTGGTCACCAGCCGCGCCAGCAGCGACCTGGGCAAGGGCCAGGTGCCTGGCCAGACCGAGCGCCGGGTCAACAGCGAGCGCTATGACCTGGGCCTGGACATGGCCTGGGAGCTCGACCTGTTCGGCCGCATCCAGCGCCAGATCGAAGCCAGCGAAGCCCAGGAAGCGGCCGCCGAGGCCGACCTGCAGCAGCTGCAGGTCAGCCTGATCGCCGAACTGGTCGACGCCTACGGCCAGCTGCGCGGCGCCCAGTTGCGCGAGCAGATCGCCGTGGCCAACCTCAAGACCCAGCAGCAGTCGCGGGACATCACCGTGACCCTGCGCGATACCGGGGTCGGCAACGAGCTCGACGTGGTCCGCGCCGACGCCCGCCTGGCGGGTGTCGAAGCCACCGTGCCACAGCTGCAGGCCGAACAGGTGCGGGCCAAGAACCGCATCGCCACCCTGCTCGGCCAACGGCCGGACGGGATGACCGTGGACCTCTCGCCCAAGGCCCTGCCAGCCATCGCCAAGGCCTTGCCGGTGGGCGACCCTGGCGAGCTGCTGCGTCGCCGCCCGGACATCCGCAGCGCCGAGCGCCAGCTGGCCGCGGCCACGGCCAACGTTGGCGTGGCCACCGCCGACCTGTTCCCACGGGTCAGCTTGAGCGGCTTCCTCGGCTTCACCGCCGCGCGCGGCTCGCAGATCGGCTCCTCGGCTGCCAATGCCTGGGCGCTGGGCCCGAGCATCACCTGGGCAGCCTTCGACCTGGGCAGCGTGCGCGCCCGCCTGCGCGGCGCCAAGGCCGATGCCGAGGGTGCCCTGGCCAACTACGAACAGCAGGTGCTGCTGGCCCTGGAGGAATCCTCCAATGCCTTCAGCGACTACGGCAAGCGCCAACAGCGCCTGCTGGCGCTGATGCGCCAGAGCGACGCCAGCCGCAAGGCGGCGGAACTGGCCTCGGTGCGCTACCGCGAAGGTACGGTGGACTACCTGGTGCTGCTCGACGCCGAGCGCGAACGCCTGAGCGCCGAAGACGCCCAGGCCCAGGGCGAGGTCGAGCTGTACAGCGGCATCGTCGCGATCTACAAGGCGCTGGGCGGCGGCTGGCAACCCGACGTGGTGGCCAGCTCGCGCTGATCGCCCCCTGATGTGAAGACTCCTTTGGTTGGTTCCTCCCCCAACCGTTTGCCCCGAAGGCCTTGGTCTTCGGGGCTTTTTTATGTGCCGTTGGCGGGACACGCGTCCTGCAGTAAATGCTCCCTGGCCCGGGCAATCGCCGCCTGAATCGCCCCTCGCGCCTGGGGGCTGTTCCTCCAGCAACTGCTGCCCACCAGCCCGGCCGCCTCGGTGACGATCTGCAAGGCATCGGCTTCGGCCAGTCGTGCCAACGAGCCATATCCCAGTTGCTCAAGGCGCTGCACCACGGTCGGACCCACGCCCTTGACCGCCAACAGCATCGCCCGCTCATCCGCGCTGAACACCATCTCCACCTCCCTGTACCGTCGTGGCTTTGCAAACGCCGCGAATGATGGCATATATCGAGGTCTGCCTGCCCACCCCCACCAGGAGAATCCCCATGCTCGGCGTGACCGACTACGGCGCTTTCGTGATCGCGTTCCTCATCCTCCTGGCGATCCCCGGCCCCGGCAACTTCGCCCTGATCACCGCCACCGGCAAGGGCGGCATCAAGGGCGGGCTGGCCGCCACTTTCGGGGTGATTCTCGGCGACCAGGTGCTGATGTGGCTGGCCGTGGCCGGTGTGGCCACCTTGCTGGCCACCTACCCCACCGCCTTCCATGTGGTGCAGTGGGCCGGCGCCGCCTACCTGGCCTGGCTCGGCCTGCGCATGGTACTGAGCAAGCCCGGCGGCGCGCCGCGTGACAGCGGCATGGCCAGCGGCCGCTACCTGCGCCAGACCATGATGATCACCCTGCTCAACCCCAAGGCGATCATGTTCTACATGGCGTTCTTCCCGCTGTTCATCGACCCGGTGCGCCACCAGGGCGTGGTGACCTTCGCCTTCATGGCGCTGACCGTGGCCGGCCTGACCCTGCTCTACGGCCTGGTGGCGGTGCTGCTCACCCACCGCCTGGCCGAGCGCATGCGCGCCAGCCCGCGGGTGACGCATGCCCTGGAGCGCCTGGCCGGTGTCTGTCTGGTGGGCTTTGGTATCAAGCTGGCGGCGATGCGCTGAGGCTCAGGCGTCGCGCAGCAGGTCGTGGGCGTCGAGCAGGCGGAAGGCTACCTGCGGATTGCGCTCGAGGCCACGGCGAATGGCGGCCGGGATCGACTGGCGGGTCTTGCGGCACAGGCCTGTCTGCGCCGCAAGCTCGATGACGATGCCGCGCATGGTGCGCACTTCGTTGAAGCCTGGGGCGATATACACGCGGATGCCCAGTTGTTCGTAGAGGCGCGCTTGCAGGCGCTGCAGGTCCTCCAGATCCTTGAGGTTTTCCAGGCGTTCGACCAGGCGCTTCTCCTCCTCGCGGGTGAGCAGCAGGATGCGTCGCTCGGGGCCGTCGGCCAGGCGTTCGCGGCCGCAGTCGCAGGCGCCCGGTGGACAAGGATGGCGTTGGGGAGGCAGGTTGGTCATGGGGCAAGGATAGTCGCTACTCGACGACTGCAGGAAGAGGCCGCGACCTCTCCTGACTATCCTCCCGCCAGCAAACTCCGGTCGAACATGAACGCCCCGCTCCCCTGTGGGGTATGTCGGTACAGTTGCTGTGGCCGCCCCAGCCTGGGCTGGTTCTTCTCTCCGGTGTCCTGCACCCAACCTTCGCTCTTCATGCGCTCCAGACGTTTGCGCATTGAGGTGTTGTTGACCGGCTGTCCCAGGCACGCCTGCGCGGCGGCCAGGGCGTCCAGCACGGTGAAGCGCTCGGGTGCCAGATACAACGGTAGGTTGGTGTACACGGCCTTGGCCGCCAGCCGTTCATAGGCGCGCTCGACCAGCAGGCGATGATCGAACGGCAACGGCGGCTCATTATCCAGGACGCCTTGCAGATCGAAGAAGGCAATCTGCTGATCCTCGACCACGACCGCAGGGTCGAGTAACGCCAGGTAGTAAGTACTCAATGTCCAGCCCCGTGGGTCGCGGGAAGCATTGCCCTCGGTGCCGACCTGCTCCAGGTGGCGCGGGTACACCTTGGCCTTTTCCGCAAGTGCCCGGCAGGCGGCGGCATCCAGGTTGTTGTCCGCAGTACTGCCATTGACGATGACGCCCGGCAAGGCCCACTGGCCCTTGTAGGGCGTGCGTTGGCGCTGGTGCAGCAGGACCTGCAGGCGCTGGCTCTCAGGCGTCAGGCGCAGGGCGACGATATCCACGCTGGCCAGGACTTCTGCGCTGCTCAAGATGGCACTCCATTTTCAAATACGCAAATATTCCACCAGGGCAATTAAGTTGGTCAAGTATAAAACTTAATTAAGGATATGGCTTGACACACTTAATGCACCAGGTGAAATATATGGCTATCCAAGCGAGAGGAGGCCCCAAATGAACATTGCCAGCTTCGACGTCGACGCGCAGAACGGCTTCACCGCCAACGCACCCCATGAGCTACCCGTTCCGGGCGGCCACCTGATCGCCCCCGCGCTCAACACCATGGCCCAACGCGCCTCGCTGCGCCTGGGCAGCAAGGACGCCCACCCGGCCAACGCCGCCTGGGTGGTCGCCGAGCCGGGCCAGATGCTGCAACCACTGACCTTGGCCAATGCCGACCTGACCTGGGTCCGCCACTGCGTCCCCGGCACCCCGGGGTTCGAGCTGCTGCCCGGCCTGCCCGCCCCCATCGACTACGACTACTTCGTCTGGAAAGGCGTAGAACCCGACCTACACCCCTACGGCGCCTGCTACCACGACCTGGCCGAGCGCCGCTCCACCGGCGTCATCGAGTACCTCAAGGTGCAGCAGGTACAGGCGATCATCGTCGGCGGCCTGGCACTGGACTACTGCGTGCGCACCACTGCCCTGCAACTGCGCCGCGCCGGTTTCGAGGTACTGCTGTACCTGCCGGCCTGCCGCGCCCTGAGCGCCGAGGGCGCACAGGCGGCCTGCGATGAAATGGCCATCACCGGCATCCACCTGTGCACCGACGAACAGGCCCTCGATACCCGGCTCGACCAAATCAAGGAGGCCCGCCCATGAGCGACAGCGTCTTTGGTCCACGGATCATCCAGAACCTGCTGGATACCGATTTCTACAAGATCACCATGATGCAGGCAGTGCTGCACAACTACCCCAACGCCGAGGTGGAATGGGAGTTCCGTTGCCGCAACGACGAGGACCTGGCGCCCTACCTCGCCGAGATCCGCTACCAGATCGAGCAGTTGGCCGATGTCTCGGTCACCCACGACCAGTTGGCCTACCTGGAGAAGATCCCGTTCATCAAGCCGGACTTCATCCGCTTCCTCAGCCTGTTCCGCTTCAACCTGCGCTACGTGCAGGTTGGCCTGGACGATGCCGGGCAACTGGCGATCCGCGTACGCGGCCCGTGGTTGCACGTGATCCTCTTCGAGATCCCGCTGCTGGCGATCATCAGCGAGGTACGCAACCGCTACCGCTATCGCGAGGTGCTGATCGAGCAGGTCGGCGAGCGCCTGTACCAAAAGCTCGACTGGCTCAGGGCCGAAGCCAGCGACGACGAGCTGGCCGGTCTGCAACTGGCCGACTTCGGTACCCGCCGGCGATTCTCCCACCGGGTACAGGAAGAAGTGGTGCATATCCTCAAGCGTGATTTTCCCGGGCGTTTCGTCGGTACCAGCAACGTGCACCTGGCCCGCGAATACCAGATCAAGCCCATCGGTACCATGGCCCACGAATGGTTCATGGCCCACCAGCAACTTGGTCCGCGCCTGGTCGACAGCCAGGCCGCCGCACTGGAATGCTGGGTACGCGAGTACCGTGGGCAATTGGGTATCGCCCTGACCGACTGTATCGGCATGGATGCATTCATGCACGACTTCGACCTGTACTTCGCCAAGCTGTTCGACGGCCTGCGCCATGACTCGGGCGAGCCGCTGGCCTGGGCCGAAAAGGCCATCGCCCATTACCAGCGGCTGGGTATCGATCCGCGTGGCAAGACACTGATCTTTTCCGATGGGCTGGATTTCCAGAAGATGCTTGAGCTGTACCGTGCGTTGAATGACAGGATCCATGTCAGCTTCGGCATTGGCACCAACCTCACCTGCGATATCCCCGGGGTAAAGCCGATGAACATGGTGATCAAGATGACCGCCTGCAACGGCGCGCCAGTGGCGAAGATCTCGGACAGCCCGGGCAAGACACAGTGTCGGGACGATAATTTCGTGGCGTATCTGCGGCATGTGTTCAAAGTTATGTAAAAGGTACGAAAAGCGTTTTATTACCAAGTCTAATAGAAATTGCCGCCGGAGCTCTTTACAGAAAATCCCCCAACACCATGGATTAGTTAATATGTAAAAAACCTATGGAGCCTAGTCCAGATGACAAGAAGGTTTGATTACTCGCAGAGCTCTCTCGCCCTTTAGACGAAGATCATGATGCACCTAACAGTTAATCCCCAGGTATAAACCTTGCGTATCCGCAAACATCTATTCGCACAAAAAGAGCAGACGTACTTTCACGCATCGCCCATAGCTTAACCCAGCAAGCAGAAACGGAGACCCCTTAGATAAAAATACCCACACGAACCAAGTCCCATATAGACGTAAAACGCCATAAAAAACACAACCAAACAGCATACGGATGACCAGCATGAATGCGCCACTTGACAACAAAGAAATCCTTAAGAGCCTCATACATCAGGACTACGACAAACCCGGCGCCTTTGCCAAAGCAAAAAAGCTAGCACACCCACTACTTCCCAAAAGTTTATTTAAATTCAGAGGGGTTACTGATGGAGCATTGGACAATTTAAGAAACAATACGCTTTTCTGCGCAAAGCCAAAAACATTTAATGACCCATTCGATTGCGCCCTAACTCTAAAAGGACCTGATGAGCGCACTATATACTGCAAAACCATAATTAGCCTTGGATGGGAGACAGAGGAGCATTTGAATCTAATCAAAAACGCCGCAGACCCATTCGGCGCACTGATACAGATCGCCAAGCAGCAAACCAAGCTAACTGAATATCTTGACAAGCACAACTTCAGAGAGAAGATTGAAGAGATTTTATTCGAGCCCATTCAAACACTAAATGATAAAATGAGAGACTCATGCAACATATGCTCACTTTCAGAGCGGGTGGACTCTTTGCCAATGTGGGCTCATTACGGAGACGATCATTGCGGCTTCGCAATGGAGTACGATTTCCGAAAACTAGACGCTCGAAGCAAACTAAGGTCATCCATTTGGCCGGTACTTTATGAAAAAAAACGATATGATGTCACTCAACAGATCTTCGGCAGACCCGTGAAGAAATTCAATGAGCTATTCGTACTAGGCGGCGCGCTTTCTAAAAGTGCTGACTGGCAGTACGAACAGGAATGGCGAATTGTAAAATACGTCGGGAGCAACACCCCTCCAAGCAATGTGAAGGTGCCCGCACCGGTAGCGCTCTACCTAGGAGCAGAAATAACCGAGGAACATTCAAAGGTCCTTAGAGAAGAAGCTAAGCGAAAAAACATCCCCGTCTTCCGGATGGTACTCTCCAAAGACGCATTCAAAATGATTCCAGTGCCACTCTGACAGCACCATGGAGTTTGTGGCAATGTTCGGCGCCAAATCCCAAGCGAGAGGATCGCGCCCCGCAGATCGAATCGAGTCGATTAGCGTTTACTCAGCGCTGCCAGCACCACGCTGCATTCGCTCGATTCTTTTCTGGACCATCAAAATAGCTCGTTTGGTGGAGTCTTTAAATGCACCTCAACACTCCCGCAAATCCGCTACCAGTTGGTACTGGTTCAGTGCGGTGCATAAAATCTTTCTGACCAGACCACTTAAAAACTCATTGACATTCTCTAGGTCTCCAAGGCACGTCAATTCACCAGTGAAGCTATAGACGTTGCCATGTGCAATATGGCTCCTGAGTTCATAAAGAATCTTCCAGAGATTTTTTATTTTTACTTCACCGAAGTGCTTTATTGGTTCAGCCTTGTAGTTGGTGAAATTACAAAGAAGCTCCGTTTTATGCTGAAGCTGCTTATCAATCGACATAGCTCCTCCAGTCGACTTCTTGGTCAATATGCATTCAAGGACGGAAAAATATGAAAGAGTACGCAGTTCAGAAAAACGGGGAAGGCTATGGATATCACCTAAGATCGAGAGTGCTCTTCTGAGCCAAGCATCATTGGCCCTCACTTCAATCTGGCGGTAGTACTCGCCAAGCTCGCACAGTTCAGCCTTGGAGACTTTGATGGGCGACGCTCGTGTATAGTCCTCTAGCAGCCTAAGATCAGAATGGCTAAAAAATCCATGCATACCAATTTTGCTTCGATCATCGTCCTTAGAGTAACAAGCGTGTCCGCCAACAGTAAAGTCGTAGGAAACCAATTTACCTGCGAGGTTTAACAGTTCAATATACTGATTCCATTTTCTGGCCTCAACTACCAGTAAGGCAGATTTTTCTGGCGACACATACTTACCTGGCCCAGACTCACCCTCTGCCTTCTTAACAACAGAGCCATGAGGCACGAGAAAGGCGGAAAATACTCCTCCATGTTTGAGCAATTTTTTATAGTGTTCTTGTTCAGTAGTTGTCGCTCGCCTGAGCACCGATTTTTCATCAAGAACAAACGGAAGGTCAGCGTCGTCGACGTCTAAATTATTTAACACGAAGGCAAAACCAGTATCGTTCATTGATCCATTCCACTGTAGGTTTGCATTATCACTCTCTGGATGCCAAAAGAAAAGAAGCTTTAGCCGAAAGCCAATCCCCCGAGTAAAACTTCACTTTCGGTCGGTTCATTTGGCGTTTCACTCCATCACGCATCCATCTGCTCTGCTGCCTTTCCGAGCGTTGAGTTTCTTCTCGCACTCCCGAAACACCTCGCTTACTCCAGCCCAATAAACTTTTAAACATTAACTACGTTCATGACTCCGCTTTTCTTAACGAGTTCTTGCAGCTGTAGATCTGAACCTAGAGCCCCACAAACTATACCTTGAATGCTTCAGCGCTGGCAGTGAGCCGGACCATTCAGGTAGTCACTAAACGACATAGGTTCCTTCCTTGTTTTAAGTCGAATGCATAAGCTAGAGAAGCACAAGATAGGTATCTGAGCACCCTACAACGATTTACCGGGCGAGGCCCAAACGGCATTAGCTCAATGTATCTCTTCCTTGCTGCAAACGAGCGTAACTGGAGCGAAGTCAGAAAGCCATTACGAAGACAGTAAGGTGGATACGAGCGTTCCGCAGCGCTCATATCAAGGTGCTGACTTGCCTAGATCAATTCCACCTCAGCCTTTCACAGCTCGCTCCTGAAGCCAGCCACACCAAAGTCACAGTGGCGATGGTCACTGAAACTTGGTGCTTGCCCGCGACAGGCCTCATCGCGGGGCAAGCCCGCTCCCACAAAGCCCCTCCTTCCCACCATTGCCAGCCAGGCTTTTTCACCCGCCCCCTCGTTGCCACGCACATTTGCTTGTATGGTGTTGTCCAAGAAGGATGTTTTACCCGCACAGGAAAGACCAGATGCCCCAACGCAATGTCATCAACGCCTCCGTCAGCCCCAAGGGCAGCCTGGAGACGCTGTCGCAACGTGAAGTCCAGCAACTGAGCGAAGTCGGTACCGGCAGCCTCTACACCCTGTTCCGCCAGTGCGCCCTGGCCATCCTCAACACCGGCGCCCATGTCGACAACGCCAAGACCATCCTCGAGGCCTACAAGGACTTCGAGGTACGCATCCACCAGCAGGACCGCGGCGTGCGCCTTGAGCTGCTCAACGCCCCGGCCGACGCCTTCGTCGACGGCGAAATGATCGCCAGCACCCGCGAGATGCTGTTCAGCGCCCTGCGCGACATCGTCTACACCGAGAGCGAGCTGGCCAGCCAGCGCATCGACCTGGAAAGCTCGCAAGGCCTCACCGACTACGTCTTCCACCTGCTGCGCAACGCCCGCACCCTGCGCCCGGGCGTCGAGCCGAAGTTGGTGGTGTGCTGGGGCGGGCACTCGATCAGCAGCGAGGAATACCAGTACACCAAGAAGGTCGGCCACGAGCTGGGCCTGCGCAAGCTGGATGTCTGCACCGGCTGCGGCCCGGGCGTGATGAAGGGGCCGATGAAGGGCGCCACCATTGCCCATGCCAAGCAGCGCATGCACGGCAGTCGCTACCTGGGCCTGACCGAGCCGGGCATCATCGCCGCCGAGGCGCCCAACCCGATCGTCAACGAACTGGTGATCCTGCCGGACATCGAGAAGCGCCTGGAGGCCTTCGTCCGCGTCGGCCACGGCATCATCATCTTCCCCGGCGGCGCCGGCACCGCCGAAGAGTTCCTGTACCTGCTCGGCATTCTCATGCACCCGGACAACCAGGACTTGCCGTTCCCGGTCGTGCTCACCGGGCCGCGCAGCGCCGAAGCCTTCCTGCAGCAGTTGCACGCCTTCGTCGGCGCCACCCTCGGCGAGGCCGCCCAGCGTCACTACCAGATCATCATCGACGATCCGGCCGAAGTGGCCCGGCAGATGGTCGAGGGGCTCAAGGTGGTCAAGCAGTTCCGCCGTGAACGTAACGACGCGTTCCACTTCAACTGGCTGCTGAAGATCGACGAGGGCTTCCAGCACCCGTTCGACCCGACCCACGAGAACATGGCCAACCTGGCCCTGCGCCGCGAACTGCCGCCCCACGAATTGGCGGCCAACCTGCGCCGTGCGTTCTCCGGGATCGTCGCCGGCAACGTCAAGGACAAGGGCATCCGCCTGATCGAGGAGCACGGGCCGTACCAGATCCGCGGCGACGCGGCGATCCTCGACCCGCTCGGGCGCCTGCTGCAGGCGTTCGTCGACCAGCACCGCATGAAGTTGCCCGGCGGGGCGGCGTATGTGCCGTGCTATGAGGTGGTGGCCTGAGGTAGCCGCTGCAATGGAGCAAAAAGTCATGCTGTGATTTAGCTGGGGCAGCGTGGGAGCGGGCCTGCCCCGCGATCACCGACAAAGTCGGTGCCATCGATCGCATCGCGGGGCAAGCCCGCTCCCACGCTGCTAGAGATACGGCCAGCAACATCCTGCAGACATTTCCTGCACCAGGTAGTGAACCTGCCTACAAAAAAACGGTCTTTCGCTGACGGTCAATCCACCCGACCGGATCGCCGGCCCAGTCATCGGGCCTTCATTCGTCCTGTTTCAGCGAAGACCAGCATGCCAGACATCCAGCCCGCTTCCCCTGCCCTCACCGCCCTGCGCGGCGGCCTGATCGCCGCCCTGATCGCCCTTGCCGTTCCGGCCCACGCCGAAGAGCCGGCCAGCGATGCGCGCTGGGTCAGCGACAGCCTGAGCACCTACGTGCGCAGCGGCCCCACCGATGGCCACCGCATCGTCGGCACGCTCAAGTCCGGGCAGAAGGTCAGCCTGGTGACCAGCCAGGGCAACTACAGCCAGGTGCGCGGACAGAGCGGCGACCTGGTGTGGATCCTCAGCAACGACCTGCAGGCCGTGCCCGGCCAGAACGAGCGCCTGCCGCAGCTCGACGCCCAGGTGACCGAGTTGTCCGGCCAGTTGAAGAACATCGACGACAGCTGGAAGAACCGCGTGCAGGGCATGCAGGAGACCCTCGACTCGCGCAAGGCGCTGATCGACGAGCTGGAAAGCCGCAACAAGGCGCTCAACGAGCAACTGGCGCAGAGCCAGTCGACCCTGCGCGACACCCAGGCGCGCCTGGGTGACGAGAACAAGCAGGTGATGATGCGCTACATGGTCTACGGCGGCAGCATCGCCGGGGCCGGGCTGCTGGCGGGGTTGATCCTGCCGGCGCTGACCCGCGGCCGTAAACGCAACGACCGCTGGTTCTGAGTGGCGGGGCCAGGGGCAAGGTCGTGCAGACCCGTTGCCCCCGGCCACTGCTCAGGGCTCCTGGATACCCGTGGTATCGCCGATCAACGACTCGGCCTTCAGTGCCGGCGGCGCCTGCTTGCGCAGTTGCGCCACCTGCCCCGCGTTCACCGCCGGTGCCTGGTTGCCCCAGCTGGCGCGAATGAAGTTGACCACATCGGCCACCTGCTGGTCCGACAGGCGCCAGCCGAAGCCCGGCATGCTGAAGGTCGAGGGTGCCGTCGCCGTGGCCGGCAGGGTCGCGCCCTCCAGCACGATATGGATCAACGAGGTGGCATCCTCGCCCTGCACCACCGGGTTGCCGGCCAGCGCCGGGAACACCCGGGCGTAGCCCTTGCCGTCGGTGCGGTGGCAGGCACCGCAGTTATCGATGTAGAGCGCCGCGCCGGTCTTGCCGTCATTGCCCTGCCACAGCGCCTGGGCGACGGCAGGATCCTCGCGGAACGGCTTGTCGTCCGGGTTCACCGGCGGCAGGGTCTTGAGGTAGCGGGCGATGGCGGTCAGGTCGGCGTCGCTCATGTACTGCATGCTGTGCTCGACCACGTCGCTCATGCCGCCGAACACCGCGGTACGCTCGTTGCGCCCGGTCTTGAGGAAGGCAACGATCTGCGCCTCGTCCCAACTGCCCAGGCCATCCTTGTGATCACCGCGCAGGCTCTTGGCAATCCAGCCCTCCAGGGGCGCGCTGCCGGACAGGAACGCCGCGCCGTCGCCGGCATCCAGGGCTTTTTCCTGCATGGTCAGCGCCCGCGGCGTGTGGCACGCGCCACAGTGCCCCAGCCCTTCCACCAGGTAGGCGCCGCGCGCCACCAGCGGATCTCGCCCGGCGGCTTCGAACGGCTTGACCGGCGGCGCGAACAACCCACGCCAGAACGCCAGCGGCCAGCGCATGCTCAGCGGCCAGGGGATGTCGCTGCCCTTGTTCTGCTGCTCCACCGGCTGCACGCCGTGCATGAAGTAGGCGTAGAGCGCCTGCATGTCCTGGTCGCTGACCCGGGCATAGGACGGGTACGGCATGGCCGGGTACAGCGTGCTGCCATCCTTGCCGATGCCCTGGCGCACGGCACGCTCGAAGTCCTCGTAGCTGTACTGGCCGATGCCGCTCGCGTGGGGGGTGATGTTGGTCGAGTACAGGGTGCCGATGGGCGTTTCCATGGGCAGCCCGCCGGCGAATGGCTTGCCGCCCTTGGCGGTGTGGCAGGCCACGCAGTCACCAGCGCGGGCCAGGTATTCCCCTTGTCTGACCTGCGCCGGGTCCACCGCGTCGGCGGCCTGCAGCAAGGTGCTGGCGCCCAGGCCCAGCATGGCGATGAGCAATGTCTTCATGTTGGCTTTCCTCACGCCTGCGCCAGTGGACCGGGGTTCTTCAGGTAGCGCTCGCGGATCGCCCGCGCCGACCAGTAGGTCAGTGCCGCCACCAGGCCAGTGGGGTTGTAGCCCAGGCCCTGGGGGAAGGCCGAGGCGCCGGGCACGAACACGTTGTGCACGTCCCAGCACTGCAGGTAGCGATTGAGTGCGCTGGTCTTGGGATCGGTGCCCATGATCGCGCCACCGTTGAGGTGGGTGGTCTGGTAGATGGAGGCATCGAAGTGCTGGCCGAAGGCTTTCTTGCCCGCGCTGATCGCCTTGGGCCCCATGGCCTCGGCGATCTTGCCCATGCGCTCGACCATGAAACGGTTCATCTTCACGTCGTTGTCCTTCCAGTCGAAGGTCATGCGCAGCAGGGGCAAACCGTAGGCATCCTTGTACACCGGGTCCAGGTCGAGGTAGTTGTCGCGGTAGGACTGGTGCGCGCCATGGGCGTCCATCGACAGCATGTGCCGGTAGCTGTCGGCCACCGCGGCCTTCCAGCCACTGCCCCACTTCGGCGTGCCCGGCGGCACCTTGATGCCGGAGATCGGCTTGGCGCCGGCCTGGTTGACCCAGAACGGCGAACCGCCGACGAAGCCGTGGGGGCCATGGTCGAAGTTGTCGGCGTTGAAGTCGTCCACCGCCACGCCGTTGCCGCCGGCGCCGATGAAGGGGTTGGTGTGGTGGCTGTCGCGGTCGAAGAACGCGGTCACGGTGGAGATGTTCTGGTAGGCGAAGTTGCGTCCGACCACCCCTTCGTTGCTCACCGGGTCGTAGGGTTTGCCGATGCCCGAGAGCAGCATCAGGCGCACGTTGTTGTACTGGAACGCGCCGAGGATCACCAGGTCGGCCGGTTGCTCCACCTCGCGCCCCTGGCTGTCGACGTAGGTCACGCCGGTGGCCAGGCGCTTGTCGGCGGTCAGGTTGACCCGCAACACATGGGCGTTGTTGCGCAGCTCGAAGTTCGGCACCTGGCGCAGGGCCGGGAGGATGTTCACATTGGGCGAGGCCTTGGAGTACATGTAGCAGGCATAGCCGCTGCAATAGCCGCAGAAGTTGCACGGCCCCATCTGCGCGCCGTAGGGGTTGGTGTAGGGCCCTGAGGTGTTGGCCGACGGCAGGTTGTAGGGGTGGTAGCCGACCTCGCGGGCGGCCTTCTCGAACAGCTGCGCCGACACGGTGTTCTTCTGCGCCGCCAGCGGGAAGTCGCTGGAGCGGTCGGCAGCAAACGGGTTGCCGCCCTTGTCCCGGCCTACCACCTGGCCCTTGATCGACCAGGCCGTGCCGGAGGTGCCGAACACCTTCTCGGCGAAATCGAAGTACGGCTCCAGCTCTTCATAGCTGACGCCGAAGTCCTGGATGGTCATGCCCTCGGGAATGAACCGCTTGCCGTAGCGCTCCTCGTAGTGGCTGCGCAGGCGCAGCTCCACCGGGTCGACGCGAAAATGCACGCCGGACCAGTGCAGCCCCGCTCCGCCCGTGCCGGTGCCGGGCAGGAAGGCGCCGAACTGGCGGTACGGCACGGCCACGTCGTTGACGCTGTGGCGCAGGGTCACGGTCTCGCGGGAGATGTCCATGAACAGCTTCTTGCGCGAGTTGTAGGTCAGCTCGTCCATGGTCTGCGGGTAGACGCCGTCCGGGTAGGTGTCGCGGGCAGGGCCGCGCTCCAGGGCCAGCACCTGCAGGCCGGCCTCGGTCAGTTCCTTGGCCATGATCGCCCCGGCCCAGCCGAACCCGACGATGACCACATCGACTTTCTTCATCACTTGGCTCATGGCTCAACCTCGCTCGCCGCTGATGGACACTGACGGGAAGGGATAGCGCTCGTCGCGCTCCACCCAGTCCATGAAGTCGGCGCGGGCGCCGGGGAAGCCGACCAGCTTCCATCCGGCCAGGCCCTGGTTGCCGCCGTGCAGGGGGTCGCTGAAAAAGCCCTCGCGGGTGTTGAGCCAGAGCATGCCGAGGAAGGTGGCCGCCGGCACCGTGGCAAAGACCGGCTTGCCGCCGTCCAGGGCCTCGAGCACCTGCTGCTGTTGTTCAAGGCCGAGCTGGGCGAACGCCTTGCCGAACTGCGCCTGGCACCAGGCGTCGGTTTCGGCGATGCCCAGCCGGTAGATCTCCTGGGGGCTGAGCTTGAGCTGGTAACCCAGCTCGCTGGGCGCATCGGGGCGGAATGGCCCCTGCATGTACCACAGCCCACCGCTGCCGTAGCGGGTGTTGAGCTGACGGTCGATGAACTCGGGCACGCCGGCATCGGCCGCACCGGGGCCGAGGGCGTCGGTGGGGATCAGCACGGCCACGGCGGCGCTGACGAAGCCCCACTCCTCGCGGGTGAAGAAGCTCGGCTGGTAGGCCCGTGCCGGGGCCGCTCGGGCCGGTTCGGCAGGTGCCGGGGTGACGCTGTCGGCAAGCACTGCGCTGCCCAGTCCCGTGCCGGCGAGGGTCGCCACCGGGATCAGGGTCAGGGATTGGCGCAGGAACGCCCGGCGCGCCGGTTGCACGGAGGCGGGTTGGTCCTTGGACATGAGGATGTCTCTCTGTTGATCAGGTCATACGGAAATCGTCGCCCTTTTCACCGCTGAAGATCCCGGGGCCACAGGCCGAGACAGCGCTGTCTCGGCGGAGCGGCCTTGTTTTGCCAAAGGGTCGCAGCACGACCCCGGGATATCGAATCGGGCAAGGGCTGTTGTTATGGCAAGCACGGGGCGAGCACAGTGCTCGCCCCGCTCATGGGTTTCGCCGCGACCAGGCAAGCGGGTTGACCAGGTTCTGCGGTCGCTCGCCGGCCAAGGCGGCCAGCAGGTTTTCAACGGCGCAACGGGCCATGGCCTCGCGGGTCTCCTCGGTGGCCGAGCCGATGTGCGGCGTCACCACCAGGTTGTCCAGTTGCAGCAACGGCGAATCGGCCGGCAACGGCTCGCGCACGAACACGTCCAGGCCGGCGCCGCGAATGCGCCGCTCGGCCAGAGCCTGGAACAATGCAGCCTCGTCCAGCACCCGACCACGGGAGATATTCACCAGGATCGCCGACGGTTTCATCAGCGCCAGTTGTGGTGCGCCGATCAGGTTCTCGGTCGCGGCGGTCAACGGCAGGCACAGGCAGACGAAATCGGACTCGGCCAGCAATGCCTCCAGGCTGCGATGCGCGGCGGCGAACCGCGCCTCCACCTCGGGCCGTGGCTGGCGGGTGTGGTACAGCACGCGCATGCCGAAACCGGCATGGGCGCGGCGGGCCAGGGCCTCGCCGATACGGCCCATGCCGACGATGCCCAGGGTCTTGCCCTGCACATCGCAACCGAACTGCGCCGGCCCGATACCTGCCTGCCAGTGGCCGGCGCGGATCCAGCCGTCGAGCTCGACGACCCGCCGGGCACAGGCGAGGATCAGGGCGAAGCCGGTGTCGGCGGTGGTTTCGGTGAGCACGTCGGGGGTGTTGGTCAACAGCACGCCGCGCTGGTCGAAGGCGTCGATATCGTAGTTGTCGACGCCGACCGAGACG
The DNA here is from genome assembly GCF_016861355.2 of Pseudomonas sp. RtIB026. NCBI lineage: Bacteria > Pseudomonadati > Pseudomonadota > Gammaproteobacteria > Pseudomonadales > Pseudomonadaceae > Pseudomonas > Pseudomonas sp. RtIB026. The sequence goes on from NZ_AP023348.2 coordinate 4,036,078, forward strand.
CTGGAGACCACTTCCAGCTGCGGCGCCAGGTCGAGCAAGGGGGCGTCCAGGCGCAGGCTGGCGCCGAGCAGCCCGTGGGCGCCCGGCAGCGCTGCACGCAGCCGAGCGAGGCCGTCGGCACTGGGCGATTCGACCAGGGTCACCTCGGCGTGCGCCTGCAGGCGGGCCATGAGCGCGTCGGAGAGGCGTTTGTAGAGGACGATGCGTTTCTTCATTGCACGGTACCTATCGGCTGGGCGCCAGGCTTTGCCGGCGTGTCTGTTGCAAGGGGTTGAGAACGGCGGTCAGGGCCACGGCCAGCAGCAGCGCCACGCACATGAACAGGTAGGAGGCGCCGGGGCCGCCGGTGGCGCCATTGAGGTAGCCCACCAGCCACGAGCCGGAAAACGAGCCCAGCGCGCCCATGCTGTTGATCAGCGCCATGGCGCCCCCGGCGACGTTGGCCGGCAGCAGCTCGGGGACGATGGCGAAGAACGGCCCGTAGGGCGCGTACATGCAGGCCCCGGCGATCACCAGCAAGGCGTAGGACCACCAGAAATGCTCGGTGCCCAGGCTGTACGAGCCGTAAAACGCCAGGGCGGCGATCAGCAGCGGCGGCCAGACGAAACGCTTGCGCTTCTGCAGGCGGTCCGAGGCCCAGGACACGCCGAGCATGGCCACCACCGCCCCCAGGTACGGCACCGCCGACAACCAGCCGGCGGTGACGATGTCCAGCGCCGCCGCCTGCTTGAGGATCGACGGCAGCCAGAGCACGAAGCCGTACACGCCGATGCTCCAGCAGAAGTACTGCAGCGACAGGATCAACACCGTAGGCGAGCGGAACGCCTCGCGGTAGTTCTTCACCGGCTTGATACCCTGCTGCTCGGCGTCCAGCGCCTGGCGCAGCGCCGCCTTCTCGCGGGCATCCAGCCACTTGGCCTGCTCCGGACGGTCATCCACCAGGCGCCACCAGATGAAGGCCCAGAGAATCGCCGGCGCGCCTTCGATGATGAACATCCAGCGCCAGTCGAACTGCTGCACCAGGTAGCCCGAAACCACCGACATCCACAGGATGGTCACCGGGTTGCCGAGGATCAGGAAGGTGTTGGCCCGCGAGCGCTCGGCGCGGGTGAACCAGTGGCAGAGGTAGATGAGCATGGCCGGCATCACCGCCGCCTCCACCACGCCCAGCAGGAAGCGGATGACGATCAGCAGGTAGACGTCATGCACCACGCCGGTCAGCGTCGCCAGGCCACCCCAGAGGATCAGGCTGGCGAAGATCAGCTTCTTGACGCTGCGCTTCTGCGCATAGAGGGCGCCCGGCACCTGGAAGAAGAAGTAGCCAAGGAAGAACAGCGCGCCGAGCAGCGACGACAGCGCCGGGGTGATCTTCAGGTCGTCGGCCATGCCCGAGGCCGCGGCAAAGCCATAGTTGGCCCGGTCGAGGTAGGCCAGGCTGTAGGTGATGAAGACGATGGGCATGATGTACCACCAGCGTCTGGGAGCGAGTCGATCAAGCTGCATGGGGATTCTCCTGGTCTTGTTGTTCTTGTCACATCAGGTGCCGGACGGTCCGGCGATTCAGCGTGGTTGGATCGAAGCGTGTTCGTGCAGGTCCAGTTCGTGGCGTTGCGGCAGGCCCTCCATGTCGCCCCGGCTCTGCACCGCCCGGCTGCCGCACCAGTTGCCCCGGGCCACGGCCCGGCGCAGCGGCAGGCCCTCGAGCAAGGCGCTGATCACGCCGACGGCGAAGGCATCGCCCGCCCCCACGGTGTCAACGACCCGGGCCACTGGAAAACCAGGGACCACCCCGTGCTCACCCTTGGCGTCGCGCCAGTAGGCGCCTTCGGCGCCAAGCTTGATGGCCACGTATTGCACACCTTGCTCTAGGTAGAACTCGGCGATGTCCTGCGGCGACTCGCGGCCACTCAGCAGGCGCCCCTCCTCAAGCCCCGGCAGGACCCAGTCGGCCTTGAACGCCAGGGCGTTGATCTCGCGCACCATGGTCGGGCGGTCCGGCCATAGCGAAGGCCGCAGGTTGGGGTCGAAGGAAATGCTGCGGCCATGGGCGCGCATGTCGTCCAGCAACTGGTGGCAGAGCGCGCGGCAGCTGGCCGACAAGGCCGGCGGAATGCCGGTGGCGTGCAGGTGCCGGGCCTCCAGCAACGTGGGTTGCAGCTGGGCCGGCGACAACCGGCTGGCCGCCGAGCCACGACGGAAATACTCGACTTGCGGATCGCGGCCGTCATCGCAGCGCTCCTTGAGCTGGAACCCAGTGGGATGCTCGTCATCGATCTCGACGCTCGAACAGTCCAGCCCTTCCTGGCGCAGGGTGTCGAGCACGAAGGCGCCGAGCGAGTCGTTACCCACCCGGCTCAGCCAGCGCACCCCCAGGCCCAGGCGCGCCAGGCCGATGGCCACGTTGCTGTCGGCACCGGCGATGCGCTTGCCGAAACCCTCGACCTGGGCCAGTTCGCCCGGCTGCGCGGCCACGAACATGGCCATGGTTTCACCGAAACACAGGACGTCGCGCTCAGCCATGGCACACCTGCCCTTCCAGCTGCGCCAGTTGCGCGACCTGCCGCGCGGTCAGCGCCAGCAGGTCATCACCGGCCAGGGGGTATTCGATGGCCCGCGGCAGGTCCGGGGCGAAATAGGTCATCAGCTCGCGCCACTGGGCCAGGTCAAGCGCCTGGGGCACGACCGCGACCAGGCGCCCGTCTGCACGCCGGGCCACGGCCTTGCAGTGCACATAGCGCACCCAACGGCCCAGCAGCTGTGCCGCCAGCAGCGGTGATTCGTCATGCCAGTACCAGTTACCGATATCGAAGGTCATGCCCGGTGCCACGCCCTGCTCCTGCGCCTCGCGGAAGAATCGTTCCAGGACCTGCAGCCGTCCGCCGTAAGGCGTCTGGTCGTTTTCCACATACAGCGCTGTCTTGTGCCCCAGCAATGGCGCCAGGGCCTGCAAGTCACAGCCTGGCTGGTAATGCCCCAGCGACACCTTCAGCGCCACCGCGCCGATTTCGCTTGCCAGTTGCAGGCGCTGGGCGATGGCCGGCTCCAGGCTGCCATCCTCGCGCCACAGCTCCAGTGGCGTGGAGTAAAGGCTCTGCAGGCCATGCTCGGCGGCCAGGTTGGCCAGGGTGGTGACAGCGGGCGTGGCGTCGAACAGTTCCTCACGCCATTCCACCCGCCGCGCACCGGCGGCGGCCAGCAACGGCAGGTAGCTGGCCTGACCCAGGCGCCGCACGGCATCGGCACCGAAACTCGACAAGCTGATGGAGACAATGGGCGATTGCATGTGTGTGGTCCTTGTTCTTGTAGATGAAACCGGTTTCATTTTTCGCCAGCAGCAACGGCGTCAAGGACGCCGTCAGGCTTGTGATCGGGTGGAGCCTCGCGGGATCAGCTCGGCTTGCAAATCCAGGCGCCGCGCCGGCGAACCGCTGCCTTGCAGGCGCTCCAGCAGGCACTGGAACGCTGCGGCACCGATCCGCCCGGTGGGCTGGGCCAGGGCGGTGATGCCGCTGCCCACCAACGGGTACCAGTCCAGCTCGTCGAGCGCCAGCAGGCCGACGTCCTGGAACAGCGTTCCGCCACGGGCGTGCAGCACGCGTACCACCTCCAGGGTGGCAACGCCGTTACAGGTGAACAAGGCCTGCGGGCCGTGCCCTGCCCCGGCGATGAAGCTGCCCAGCTGCTCCGGCAAGTCCGCCCCCACCTCCAGCACCTGCCCACGCAGGCCACGGCGCCGGGCGATGGAGGCCTGGAAGGCGTCAACTCGCTCCTGGCGGGAGCTGGTGCCGTCGAGCGGCTCGGTCACGGCGAGGATGTCGCGATAACCGCAACGCTGCAGGTGATCAAGGGCCTGTTCGACGGCATCGGTGTTGTCCAACCCCACCAGGTCGACTGCCAGGCCGGCCAGTTGCCGGTCGACCAGCACCATCGGCAGGTCGAGGGCCAGCTTGGCCAGCTCGTCGGCGCGGTGGCCGAGGGTGTTCACGATCAGGCCGTCGACGTTGTACGACTGCAGGGCTTGCAGGTGGCTGCGTTCCTGGTCGTCGTCGTAGTCGGTGTTGCACACCACCAGGCTGTAGCCGTGCTGGCGGCAGGCAGTCTCGACGCCGTGCATCACCGCCACCGAATAGGGGTTGCGGATATCAGCCAGGAGCATGCCGATCAGCCCGGTGCGGCCGCGCTTGAGGGCGCTGGCCATGCGGTTGGGGCGATAGCCGAGGCGTTCGACGACGGCCTCGATGCGTTGCGCGGTGGCTTCGGCGAGCAGTTGCCGGTCCTCGCCCATGTAGCGCGACACCGTGGCCTTGGAAACGCCGGCGGCCTTGGCGACTTCGCTGATGGTGACCCGACCGCGGACGGATGTTGGCTCTTTGTTCACCCTGTTTCCTTCTTGTTTGCGCTTTTGCAGGGTTGATGAAAACGGTTTCAATGAAATCAGGGATGGGGGGTGGCGTCAAGTGACGGGCTTTCTGCCAAAGCGGGTGGATTCAGTGCCAATCGCTTGTCCTGGCGCTGTACATGGGGGGCTTCGGGGTTATGGTGGCTTCATGGAGTTCGTTCGCCCTGCCTTGGAGATGGCCATGACCACACTGTTCAGGATCAGTCTGATTTTGCTGCTTGCCGGTATGGGGATGGGGGATATCGTGGTGGCCAGTGTGGGGTTGGTTGGGTTGTGTGGGGGGGCTGTGGTGCTTAGTGTTCGGCAGGATGATGGTGAGGTGGAGTCGGAGTTTATTGCCTGAAGGTTCTGGTTCTGGTTCTGGTTTTTTGGTGATTGTTCTAGTTTTTTATGCGCATTCGTAGGTGATGTCGACATTTAGTCACCTTTTCGCCTTTACGGCGACCTACTTTTCTCTAGGGAAAAGTAGGCAAAACCGTTCCGCTCCGTTCATCCGGCCCGCTCGTGGCGGGATTCCCTCACGCCTTTGTTTGCTCCCGGGAGGACCGCGCTGAACGCCCCATCCTGGGGCGCAGCGCTTGACGGCCATCCATGGCCGTCACCTCCCTCCGCAAGAACTCCGCTCGGCCTCCTGAAGTCGCAATTGGTGTTGCCTGAGCTATCGCGCGCTTAGAAGCAAGAGCAAGAGCAAGAAATGCGAAGTCAGTTGTTTTACAGTTAGTTATGTATTGGCTGTTCCGGCCCTTTCGCGGGGCAAGCCCGCTCCTACAGGGATTTATATAACGGCGACTATCGTGTAGGAGCGGGCTTGCCCCGCGATGCGATCGAGAGATTAACTAAACTTCCAACTAGCGACAGCTGCGCCAGTCCAGGCGCCGCTCGTAACTTCGCGACTTCAGGAGGCCGAACGCAGGACTTGCGGAGGGAGGTGACGGGCATGGATGCCCGTCAAGCGCTGGGGCCCAGGATGGGCCCTGCAGCGCGGTCCTCCCGGGAGCAAGGCCGTAGTGAGGGGACCCGGAGCGAAGCGTAGGGCCGGATGAATGGAGCGAGGCGACTTTGGTTACTTTGGCCAAGACCAAAGTAACCCGCCGTAAGGGCGGAAAGGTGAATAAGCATCGACATCGCAAATGAATGCGCCTACAACTTACAAAACCATCCAACAACAATATTTTTCAAATCGCTGACAACTAAGGCACCATAAAAATCACCAGGCACGCAATAAAAATCGGGTAGAACCCAACGCCCCACCCGTTCCTCATCACCCACCAACCTCAAGCCTTACCAGCCAACCGCCCCACCAGCCCATCGACAAACGCCACGGCATTGATAACCCCCTCATGCCCATCAGCGATCACCGTAGAACTGGCCAACCCGTTGACCGAAGCCTGCGCCAGCAACCCCGCCTCCCCCATACGCACCCGCTCCAGACTACGACTCTCGCTGGCCCACCAGCAATCCACCCGGACCGCCAGCGGCCGCAGGCGAAACGCCTGGCTCAGTTCGACGTTGCGATCAAGGACAGCGAAACCATCAACGATCTCCCGCTGCAGATGCACATCCTCGTGAATGGCCCGCAGTCGCTCGGCGCTGACACCGCCGGCAGCGGCCACCTGCTCGATGACCCACTCGGTCCTGTCGACCCCGGCAGGCAGACGCCCGGCCTCCTCGATAAAGCCGACGATACGGGCTTCACCAACACCCGGAGCGAAAGCCAGCAGCCCCCACAGCAGGCTCTCGTCCGCCCGCGCCACCTGCACCACCTCGACGGGCTCGGCCTCAAGGCCGGACACGTCCTTCGGCAGCAGGGTATCGACCAGGCCGACGAAGCCCACTTCCTGGCCTGCCTGCTCCAGGGCGTGAGCCACCTCCAGCGCCAGGGCGCCGCCCAGGGACCAGCCCAGCAAATGGTAAGGGCCATTGGCCTGGGTACGACGAATCTGCTCGACGTAGTAGCCGACCATCGCCTCCCAGGACTCGTCCACCCAGCCCGGCTCGGCGTAGCACTTGTTGACCAGGCCATACACCGGACGCTCGTCGGCCAGGCGGCTGGCCAGCGGGTAGTAGGCGTAGGCACCGCCACCGCCCGGCGGCAGGCAGAACAGCGCCGGACGCTGCAGTTGGCAACCGTTGAGGTTGATCACCGACGATTTCAGGCGATCCTTGCCGCCGCCGATGAAGTTCGCCAGTTCCTCGAAGCTCGCCATCAGCATGAACTCATGCAGGCTGATGTTGGTGGCGAAGGCTTCGCGCACCCGGTTTACCAAGGTGATCACCAGCAGCGAGTGGCCGCCCAGTTCGAAGAAGTTGTCGTGCAGACCCACCTGCTCGACCTTCAGCACTTCGCTCCAGATCGCCGCCAGCTGTTGCTCCAGCTCCGTACGTGGCGCCACGTAGCCTTGTTGCAACTGGCTGGCGTCGGGCTTGGGCAGGGCCTTGCGGTCCAGCTTGCCGTTGGCGGTCAGCGGCCACTGGTCCAGCACCAGGAAGTGCGTGGGGACCATGTAGTCCGGGAGGTTGGCTTTCAGGTGTTGCTTCAGCGTGTCACGCAGGACTGTATGATCGGCGGATGGGTCTTGAGCGATCAGGTAGGCGGCCAGTTGCTTGCCCCCTGCCCCGTCGATATCCAGCACCAGCACTTCGCGTACGGCGGCATGTTCTTGCAGGCGCGCCTCGATTTCGCCCAGTTCGATACGGAAGCCACGGATCTTCACCTGATGGTCGATCCGGCCCACGTATTCGATCACTTCCTGGCCGCGATAACGGGCCAGGTCGCCGGTGCGGTACAGGCGCCCGCCTTCGCTGGAGAACGGATCCGGTACGAAGCGTTCGGCGGTCAGCGAGGCACGGTTGTGGTAACCACGGGCCAGGCCGGCATGGCCGACGTGCAGCTCGCCTGTGCAGCCCTTGGCCACCGGATTGAAGTCGGCATCCAGTACATACATCGACAGGTCCGGGATCGCCGCACCGATCGGGCTACCCGGCTGTTGCGTATCAGCAAAGCGGATCGGCCGGTAGGTCACGTGGACCGTGGTCTCGGTGATACCGTACATGTTGATCAGGTTGTCGCAGTCCTCGCCGAAACGCTCGAACCACGGTTGCAGTGCAGCAACGTCCAAAGCCTCGCCACCGAAGATCACGTAGCGCAGTGCCAGATCATCAGCGCTGTCACAGGCCACTCGCATCAGCGGCTTGAACGCCGACGGGGTCTGGTTGAGCACGGTCACGCCCTGCTCCACCAGCAGTTGGTGGAAATCTTCCGGCGAGCGCGTGGTTTCACGCGGCACGATCACCAGGCGACCGCCGTGCAGCAGCGCACCGAAGATCTCCCAAACGGAGAAGTCGAAGGCGTACGAGTGGAACAGCGTCCACACGTCCTGCGGGCCGAAGCCGAACCAGGCATCGGTGGCCTTGAACAGGCGCAGCAGGTTGTGGTGCGGCAGCAAGGTGCCTTTGGGCTTGCCGGTGGAGCCCGAGGTGTAGATCACATAGGCCAGGTTATCCGGCTGGCTCAGGTGCTCGGGATTCTCATCGCTGTAGCCGGCCAGATCATCTTCCAGCTTCAGGCTGCGAACCTGCGCCGGTACGGGCAGATCGACCAGCAGATGGCCTTGCGTCAGCAGCAGTTGAATGCCGCTGTCTTCCATCATGTAGCTCAGGCGGTCCTGCGGATATTCAGGATCCAGCGGCACATAGGCGCCACCCGCCTTGAGGATCGCCAGCAGGCCGACAATCATCTCGAAACCGCGATCCACCGCGATGCCCACCAGCACATCCGGCCCCACGCCCTGCTCGCGCAGCTTGTGCGCCAGGCGGTTGGCGCGGCGGTTAAGCTGGTCGTAGCTCAGCGACTGCCCGGCGAAGGTCACGGCGACTGCTTCAGGCGTGCGCGCCGCCTGCGCTTCGATCAGCACATGAGCACAGGCTTCGCTCGGGAAACTGGCAATCTCCTGCTCCGCCGCCCCGCTCAAGGCCAGGTCACCCAGCGCCCGCTGCGACGAGTCCGCCAATCCTTCCAGCAGCTCGACGAAGTGCGCCGCCAACTGTTCGACGGCCGATTCGGCATAACTGGCGCGATCAAACTTGAAGCTGGCCAGCAGCCTGTCACCCACCTGTGCCACCAGGGTCAGCGGATAGTTGGTCTGCTCCTGGCTGACCACTTCGCCAAATGCCAGTTCCTGAGGCGCACCGGCTTGAAGCGCCTCGGACACCGGATAGTTTTCGAACACCAGGATATTGTCGAACAGCGCCTCGCCGCTCCAGCCGGCCCAGCGCTGGATCTCGTACAGCGGCGTGTGCTCGTGCTCGCGCAAGGCCAGGTTCAGCGCCTGGACCTGCTGCACCCAGTCGCCCACGGTCTGTTCCGGACGCGGGCTGGCGATCACCGGCAGGGTATTGATGAACAGCCCCAGCTGCTCCTCGACACCCGGCAACTCGGCCGGGCGACCTGCCACGGTGGCGCCGAAGGTCACGCTGGACTGCCCGGTATAGCGCTGCAACAGCAGCAGCCAGGCCGCCTGGACCAGAGTGTTAAGGGTGACCCGCTGTTCCCGGGCAAACTCGCCCAGGCGCTGGGTGCGTTGCGGGTCGAGCAGCACCGGATATTCACCCTGTCCCTGCCCATGAGCCTCGGAGCGGAACGCCTGGGCCAGCCGGGTGGGTTCGTTCAAGCCGGCGGTGCGCTCGCGCCAGAAGCGCTCGCTGACTGTCTGGTCCTGGCGTTGCAGCCACTGGATATAGTCGCGGTAACGGCTGGTCTTGGCCGCTGGCACAACACCGGCGTAACGCTGCAGCACCTCGCCGAACAGCCGCGAGCTGCTCCAGCCATCCAGCAGGATATGGTGGTTGGTCAACACCAGCTGGTAGTGCTGCTCGCCGGTACGGATTACCGCCAGGCGCAGCAGCGGGCCGCAGGCGAGGTCGAAGCCGGCGCGCAGGTCGGCCTCGGCCCAGGCCTGCAACGCCGTAGGCAGGTCGGCCTGGTCGCGCCAGTCCAGCTCCACCAGCGGCAGGCGTGCCTCGCGCAGGACGACCTGCAGCGACTGGTCGTAACCGCTGACAAAGCTGCTGCGCAGTACCTCGTGGCTGTCCAGGGTGGCCTGCCAGGCCGCGACGAAGCGCGGCACATCCAGGCCCTGCACCTCGACCCGCAGCTGGTTGATGTAGTTGCCCGCCGCCTGCTCGTAGAGGCTGTGGAACAGCATGCCCTGCTGCATCGGCGACAACGGGTAGATGTCCTCGATATTGCTCGCGGCCACCGGCAACGCCGCCAGCTGGCGCTGGTCAAGGCGGGCCAGCGGGAAGTCCGACGGCGTCACGCCCGCCACGCCAGCGGTGGTGCAATGGGCGATCAGCAGGCGCAGTTCCTCGGTGTATTCGTCGGCCAGGCGCTGGATCTGTCCGCGCTCGAACACGGCGCTGCTGAAGCTCCAGTCCAGGGCCAGCTCGCCGGCGTAAACCTGGCCATCGATGCTGAGCAGGCTGCCCAGCGGCGCCTCCGGGCTCTGCCCCGGCCCCGCGCCTTCCGGCGCCGGGACGAACAGGCCCTGCTCGCTGTCGAAGCTGCCGTCGAACTGCCCCAGGTAGTTGAACACGATGCTGCCCTGGGCCAGGGCGCCGAGGGCCTGGCGGGCCTGCTCGTCGCCCAGGTAGCGCAGCACGCCGTAGCCGATACCCTTGGCCGGCACCGCGCGCAGCTGCTCCTTGACCGCCATGATCGACGCGCCCATCTCGCTTGCCGGGGTCAGTTTCAATGGATACAGGCTACTGAACCAACCCACCGTGCGGGTGATATCGAGGTCGTCGAACAGGTCTTCACGGCCATGGCCTTCCAGGCGGATCAGCGCATGCGCCTCGCCGGTCCAGCGGCGGATGACCCGGGCCAGCGCCGTCAGCAGCAGGTCGTTGACCTGGGTGCGGTAGGCGGCTGGCGCCTCTTGCAGCAGTTGCCGGGTCAGCTCGGCGTTCAGTCGGGTGCGCACCGAGATCTCATGCTTGCGCTGCTGGCCGCCCTCAGGGTTCGCCCCAGGCAGGGCGTCGCTGACACCCTGCAACTGCGCCTGCCAGTAGGCCAACTCGGCCACCAGCGCGGGGCTGCGGGCATGCTCGCGCAGGTGCTCGGCCCAGGCCTTGAGCGAGCTGCTCTTGGCCGGCAGTACCGGCGTCTTGGCGGCCGCCAGGGCCTGGCAGGCCGCCTGCAGGTCTTCGAGCAGGACGCGCCAGGACACGCCGTCGACCACCAGGTGATGAATCACCACCAGCAGACGCTGCTGGCCTTCGGGCAGGTCGATCAGCACCACCCGCAGCAGCGGGCCATGCTTCAGGTCCAGGCTGCGCTGGGCCTCATCGGCCAGCTCCGGCAGGCGCGCGGCATCGTCAAGCTGATGCACCCACAGCAACTGCTGTGCATCGACCGGCGCGAACTGCCCCTGCCACTGCCCCTGGTCTTCGCTGAATCGCAGGCGCAAGGCGTCGTGCTGCGCCACCAGCAGCTTGAGCGCGGGCTGCAGCAACGCCACCGTCAACGGCTGGCGCGGGCTCAGCAGCACCGCCTGGTTCCAGTGGTGACGCTGGGGAATCGCGGTGTCGAAGAAACGCGCCTGGATCGGCAGCAACGGCAGACTGCCGCTGACCTGCTCGACCACCTCGGCCGCCGGTTTCTTCTCGATCAGCTTGGCCACCGCCGCCAGTTGGCCGATGGTCTGCTTCTCGAACAACTGCTTGGGGCTCAGCTTGATGCCCTGGCGCTTGGCCCGGGCGATGATCTGCAGGCTGAGGATGGAATCGCCGCCCATCTCGAAGAAGTTATCGGTGCTGCCCACTTGCTCGCGCTTGAGCACTTCGCACCAGATCGCGGCAAGTTTCTCCTCGATTTCGCCCACCGGCGCGGTGTAGCGCTGCCTGGCCACTCCCGGTTTGGGCAGCGCCTTTTTGTCCAGCTTGCCGTTGGCGGTCAGCGGCAGGCGCTCGAGCAACAGCACTTGAGCCGGCATCAGGTACTCCGGCAGGCGCGCCTGCAGGGCCTGGCGCAACGCCTCGGCCTGCAGCTCCACGCCCGCCGCCGGCACGGCCCAGGCCACCAGTTGCAGGCGCGTCGGATCGCTGTCCAGGGGCAGCGCCAGCACCACGGCCTCGCCGACGCCGGGCAGGCCTTGCAGCACCTGGCCGACCTCGCCCGGCTCGACCCGGTAGCCGCGGATCTTCACCTGGTCGTCGCCACGGCCCAGGTACTCCAGCACGCCCTGATCCAGGCGCGCGCGGTCACCGGCACGGTACAGCCGCTCGCCGTTGTGGCCAAAGGGATCGGGGACGAACCGCTCGGCGGTCAGGCCCGGCTGGCCGACATAGCCCTGGGCCAGGCCCTGGCCACCCAGGTACAGCTCGCCGGCCACCCGCTCGGGCAGCGGGTTGAGGTAGGCATCCAGCACCCGCGCCTGGCCGTTATCCAATGGTCGACCCACCGGCACGCTGCGCCAGCCGGGCAGGCGTTCGCCGACTTCGTGGGTGAGGATGCCCACGGTGGTCTCGGTCGGACCGTAGTGGTTGATGATCCGGCAACCGGGCTTCAGGCGCCGGACCTGCTCGATCAGGGCCCAGGAGCTGGCTTCGCCGCCAAGGATCAGCAGCTGTTCGGGCAACACCCGCTCAGGCTGCGCGGCCTGCAGCAGGCCTTGCAGATGACTGGGCACGATCTTCAGCACATCGACCCGGTGCTCGGCCATGTAGCTGGCAAAGCTGTCCGGGTCGAAGCCCTGGTCGTGGCCCAGCAGGTGCAGCAGCCGGCCCGAGGCCAGCGCGCCGAACAGCACGGTGTGACCGAGGTCCGCGGCCACGGTGGAGACCATCGCCAGGCTGGCGCCGGGTTGCAGGTCGAGGCGTTGCAGCACGCCCTGCAGGTAGTTGGCCAGCGCGCCGTGGCTGATCACCACGCCCTTGGGCTGCCCGGTGGAACCCGAGGTGTAGATGATGTAGGCCGCTTGCTGCGGTTCGATGTGTACCGCCGGTGGCTGGTCGCTGCAGTCAGCGTGCTGCGCCGCGTCATAGGCCAACGCCGGGCATACGCCCAGCCCCGCCGCCTGGGCATCGCCCAAGGCATGCACCAGCAACCGCGCGCCACTGGCCTGCAGCAGTTGCTGCAGGCGTTCGGCGGGCTGGCGGCTGTCCAGCGGCAGGTACACCGCACCCAGCTTGAGCACGGCCAGCAGGCTGGTCACCCACTCGATGGAGCGCTCCTGGCACAGCGCCACGGTCATGCCGGGGGCGATGCCCTGCGCCTTCAGATAGTGGGCGAAGCGATTGGCCTGCTGCTCCAGCTCTGTGTAGCTGACCATCCGATCACCCGCGCGCAGCGCCGGCTGCCCGGCACCGACCTGCAAGCCCTGGCGCCACAGGGCGAGGAAGTCCGGCTGCGACCAGTCCCGCAGGTTGGTCTCGACCTGCGCGGCCTGGGTATCGGGATGCTCGAACAGCGCCGCCTCAGGATGCTCCACGAGGGTGCGCAGCACCGCCTGGAACGAAGCAGCGATGCGTTCGATGGTCGCGGCTTCGAACAGGTCGGTGCTGTAGGTGAAGTAGCCTTGCAGGCCGTCGGGCGTTTCGGAGAAGTCGAAGGCCAGGTCGAAGCGGGCATCGCGGCCTTCGACCGAAAAACCGCTGACGCTCAGGCCGCCCAGCGTCTGCCGGGCCTGGGCGGCGGCTTCGCTGTCGGCCAGGTTCTGGTTGATCTTCACCTGGAACAACGGGTTGTGGCCCAGCGTGCGCTCCGGCGCCAGGGCATCCACCAGGTGCTCGAACGGCAGTTCCTGATGTGACTGCGCTCCACTGACGACCTGCTTCACCTGTTCCAGCAGGGCCGCGCCGCTCTGACGCTCGTCCACCTGCACCCGCAGCACCTGGGTGTTGATGAAGAAGCCGATCAGGCCTTCGACTTCCTTGCGGTTGCGCCCGGCGTTGGGCGCACCGATGCGGATGTCGGCCTGGCCGCTGTAGCGCGCCAGGGTCACGGCCAGGGCCGCGAGGGTCAGCATGAACACGGTCTGGCCCTGGCTGCGCGCCTGGGCCTTGAGCTTGGCCGACAGCGTCGCCGGCACATCGCTGCGCAGGGTCGCGCCGCGGTAGCTGGGGTGCGCCGGGCGCTCATGATCCAATGGCAGTTCCAGCACCGGGTGCTCATCCCCCAGCTGCTGCTTCCAGTACTGCAACTGGCGCTCGCCCTCGCCGGCCTCGAGCCAGGCGCGCTGCCAGATGGCATAGTCGGCGTACTGCACCTCGAGCGGCGGCAGGTCGGCGGCACGGCCCTGGGACAGCGCTTCGTACAGGTGCACGAACTCCTGCACCATCAGCTCGCCCGACCAGCCGTCGGAGACGATATGGTGCATGCACACCGTCAGCACATGCTCGCTGGGCGCCAGGCGCAGCAAGCGGACCCGCAGCAGCGGCCCTTCGAGCAGGTCAAAGGGCGCATCCAGCGCCTCGCGCACCGCGCCGCGCAGGCACTGTTCAAGATCTTCGCCCGGCCCGGCCTGCACCTCACGCACCTCCAGGCTCACGCCCGACTGCTCAAGGACCTGCTGGTGGAACTCACCCTCTTCAGAGACAAAACGCGTGCGCAGGCTTTCGTGACGCCGCACCAGCGCGTCCAGGGCCTCGGCCAGGGCCTGCTGGTTCAGCGAGCCGCTCAGGCGCACCGCCATCGGCACGTTGTAGAAGCTGCTCTGCGGCTCCAGCTGCCAGAGGAACAGCATGCGCTGCTGGGCATAGGACAGCGGGATGCGCGGGCTGTCGTGGCGGGTGACGGCGATCGGCAGTAGGCGGAAGCTCTGCCCGGTCTCGCGCATCTTGTCGAGGATCTGCCGACGCTGCTCCAGGGCAAGGCCCACAAAGCGCTTGGCGATACGTTCTGCTGTGCTCTTGTCCATCTCAGACGCCCGCCATTTCATTCATCATTCTTTCGATATCGGACAAGCCGTCCTCGCTCAACGACAGACCGGTGGAGGCACAGGCCTGGGCAAAATCATTCAATTGCGGTTTCTCGAATAGCAGGCGCAGCGGGATGTCGATCCCCAGGCCCGAGTTGATCTTGGAAATCAGCTGGGCCGCCAGCAGCGAATGCCCGCCCAGCTCGAAGAAGTCATCCATCAGGCCCACCCGCTCGACCTCCAGCACCTCGGCCCAGAGCGCCGCCAGCTGCTGTTCCAGCTCGCTGACCGGGGCCACGTAGGCCGACTGCGCCTGACGGGTATCGGGGGCCGGCAGCGCCTTGCGGTCGAGCTTGCCGTTGGGCAGCAGCGGCATGCGCTCGAGCAGCACCAGGTACATCGGCACCATGTAGTCCGGCAGGCTGGCGCCCAGGTGCGCCTTCAGTTCGGCGCGCAGGCCAGCGTCCTCCTCGGGCATCGCGTCGGGCACCAGGTAGGCGGCCAGCTGCTTGCCGCCCGGGCCATCGATATCGACCACCAGCACCTCGCGCACTGCCGGGTGCTCGCGCAGACGTGCCTCGATCTCGCCCAGTTCGATACGGAAGCCGCGGATCTTCACCTGATGGTCGATGCGCCCGGCATACTCGACCACACCCTGCTCGCGGTAGCGCGCCAGGTCGCCGGTACGGTACAGACGCCCACCCGGTGTGCTGGCGAACGGATCGGGGATGAAGCGCTCGGCAGTCAACCCCGGGCGGTTGTGATAGCCGCGGGCAAGCAATTCGCCACCGACCAGCAGTTCGCCGATGGCCCCAGGCAGGGCCAGGTCACCGTCGGCATCCACCAGGTGGATCGAGCGGCCGGCCAGGGCCTTGCCGATCGGGATCTGCACCGGCAGGGGCTGCTCGCCGGTGACATAGGCGCTGCAGTCATGGCTCATGACACTGACGGTGGCCTCGGTCGGCCCGTAGGTGTTGAGCAGGCGCACATGGCCGAGCCCGGCCTGTTGCCAGGCCAGCACGGCGTCGGCGGCCATGGCCTCGCCGCCCATGTGGATGCGCCGCAGCTGGCCGTAGTCCCGCGGACCCTTGGCCGCGAAGTCCTTGGCCAGCAGGTGCCAGTAGGCGGTCGGCAGGTCGGCGAAGGTGATGCCTTGGGTCACCAGTTCGCGGTAGAAGGTCTCGCTGTCCCACAGCGTCGGGCCACGCACCACCACGCTGGCGCCGCAGATCAGCGCCGGGTACAGCTGCTCGACGAAGGCGTCGAAGTTGAAGGTGGAGAACTGCAGCACCCGGTCGGCCGCCGACAGCCCGCAGAAGCCCTTGGCGACATGGGCGTGCCGGCTCAGGGCCGCGGCGCTGATGCCCACGCCCTTGGGGCGGCCGGTGGAACCGGAGGTGTACATGATGTACGCCAGGTTGTCGGGGTCGCCCAGTTCAGGCAGCGCATCGTTCGGCCAGGCGTCGAGGGGTTCGCTGTCCAGGCACAGGCAGCGCACCTGCGGCGCCACCGCCAGGCCTTGCAGCTGCGTGCTGTGGCCAAGCAGCAGGACGATGCCGCTGTCCTCCATCATGTAGGCCAGGCGCTCGTGCGGGTAGTCGGGGTCCAGCGGCACATAGGCGCCGCCGGCCTTGAGCACCGCCAGCAGGCCGACCACCATGTCCAGGCTGCGCGGCAGGGCGATGCCGACGCGCACGTCCGGGCCGATGCCTTCCTCGCGCAAGCGGTGGGCCAGCTGGTTGGCGCGCTGGTCCAGGGCCTGGTAGCTGAGCTGCTGCCCTTCGCAGATCAGCGCCGTGGCCTGCGGCGTGCGCGCGGCCTGGTCGGCGATCAGCTGCTGCACGGTGCGCTGGTCGGGGTAGACCGCCTCGTGCCGGCTCCATTGCTCAAGGATGGTCTGGCGCTGCGCCGCGTCCAGCAGCGGCAGCTCGACGATGCGCTGGGCCGGCTGGGTGCTGACCGCCTGCAACAGGTTGAGCCAGTGCGCGGCCATGCGCTCGATGGTGGCGTGCTCGAACAGGTCGCTGACGTAGGTCAGGGTCGCGCCCAGGCCATCCTCGCTTTCAAAGGTGTCCAGGGCCAGGTCCAGATGCGCCGTGGGGTTGCCCCAGCTCAGGCCTTCGATGCTCAAGCCCGGCAACTCGCGGGCCTGGTCCGGGCGCTGGGCCTGGTGGTTGAACATCACCTGGAACAGCGGGTTGTGGCTCAGGCTGCGCTCTGGCTGCAGCGCCTCGACCAGTTGCTCGAACGGCAGGTCCTGGTGGGCCTGGGCCTGCAGCGCAGTGTGCTTGACCTGCTGCAGCAGCTCGCTGAAGGTCGTGTGCAGCTCGAACTGCGCCTTGAGCACCTGGGTGTTGACGAAGAAGCCGATCAGCCCCTCGGTCTCGGCCCGGGTGCGGTTGGCGATCGGCACGCCGACGCGGATGTCGGCCTGCCCGGTCTGGCGGTGCAGCAGGCTCTGGAACGAGGCCAGCAGCAGCATGAACAGCGTCACCCCTTGCTGTCGCGCCTGGGCCTTCAGGGCCTGGACCAGCGGCGCCGGTACCTCGATGGCGAGGCTGCGTCCGGCGTGGCTCTGCACGGTGGGGCGCGGGTGATCGGTGGGCAGTTGCAGCACATAGTGCTCGCCGCCCAGCTGGGCCAGCCAGTAATCGAGCTGGCGGGCCTGCTCGCCGGCCGCCATCCACTGGCGCTGCCAGGCGGCATAGTCGGCGTACTGCACGGCCAGGGCCGGCAGCTCGGGCTGGCGGCCCTGGCTCAAGGCCAGGTAGGCGCTCACCACCTCATCGACCATGATCGGCATCGACCAGCCATCGGCGACGATATGGTGCAGGGTCAGCACCAGCACATGCTCGTCCTCGGCCAGGCGCAGCAGGCGTACCCGCAGCAGCGGCCCCTGGGTCAGGTCGAACGGGCGCTGGATCTCACGGGCAACGCGTTCGCGGACCGCCTCGGTGGAGGTGTCCTGCAGCGACTCCATGACCAGGGTGAAGGTCGTGGGCGCCTGGATATGCTGCCGCGCCTCGCCACCGAGCTGCTCGAAGGTGGTACGCAGGCTCTCATGCCGCGCGACCAGGGCTTCGAAGGCCTGGCGCAGCGCCTCCAGGTTGATCCGGCCCTTCAGTTGCAGGGCTGCGGGGATATGGTAGGCGGTGCTTTCAGGCTCCAGCTGCCAGAGGAACCACTGGCGTTGCTGGGCATAGGACAACGGCAGCGGTTGGCTGCGGTCCACGACAGTGAACGCCGGTGCCTGGCTGGCCGAACCCTGGCCGGCAGCCTGGGCGAAGGCCTGCAGGTCGGCGGACTCGAACAGGCTGCGCAGCGAAACTTCCAGGTTCAGGCGCTGGCGAATGCGCGAGGTCACCTGGGTGGCCAGCAGCGAGTGGCCGCCGAGTTCGAAGAAGTTGTCGAGCAGGCCGACCTGCTCGACCTTCAGCACTTCACTCCAGATTGCCGCCAGTTGCTGCTCCAGGTCCGTACGCGGGGCCACGTAGCCTTGTTGCAGTTGGCTGGCGTCCGGCTTGGGCAGGGCCTTGCGGTCCAGCTTGCCGTTGGCGGTCAGCGGCCACTGGTCCAGCACCAGGAAGTGCGTCGGAACCATGTAGTCCGGCAGGTTGGTTTTCAGGTGCTGCTTCAGCGTGTCACGCAGCGTTGCGTGATCGGCGGATGGATCCTGAGCGATCAGATAGGCAGCCAGTTGCTTGCCCCCTGCCCCGTCGATATCCAGCACCAGCACTTCGCGTACGGCGGCATGCTCTTGCAGGCGTGCCTCGATTTCGCCCAGTTCGATACGGAAGCCACGGATCTTCACTTGATGGTCGATCCGGCCCACATATTCGATCACGTCCTGGCCGCGATAACGGGCCAGGTCGCCGGTGCGGTACAGACGTCCGCCTTCGCTGGAGAACGGATCCGGCACGAAGCGCTCGGCAGTCAGCGAAGCGCGGTTGTGGTAACCGCGGGCCAGGCCGGCATGGCCAACGTGCAGCTCGCCCGTGCAGCCCTTGGCCACCGGATTGAAATCGGCATCCAGTACATACATCGACAGGTCCGGGATCGCCGCACCGATCGGGCTACCCGCCTGTTGCGTGTCGGCAAAGCCGATTGGCCGATAGGTCACGTGGACCGTGGTCTCGGTGATGCCGTACATGTTGATCAGGTTGTCGCAGTCTTCACCAAAGCGTTCGAACCACGGTTGCAGTGCCGCCACATCCAGGGCCTCGCCACCGAAGATCACGTAGCGCAGGGCCAGATCATCAGCACTGTCACAGGCCACTCGCATCAGCGGCTTGAACGCCGACGGGGTCTGGTTGAGCACGGTCACGCCCTGCTCCACCAGCAACTGGTGGAAGTCTTCCGGCGAACGGGTCACCTCACGCGGCACGATCACCAGGCGACCGCCGTGCAGCAGCGCACCGAAGATCTCCCACACCGAGAAGTCGAAGGCATACGAGTGGAACAGCGTCCATACATCCTGCGGACCGAAGCCGAACCAGGCATCGGTGGCCTTGAACAGGCGCAGCAGGTTGTGGTGCGGCAGCAGCGTGCCTTTCGGCTTGCCGGTCGAGCCCGAGGTGTAGATGACGTAGGCCAGATTGTCCGGCTGAGTCAGGTGCGCGGGATTCTCCTCGCTGTAGCCAGCCAGGTCGTCTTCCAGCTTCAAGCTACGCACCTGCGCCGGCACGGGCAGATTCGCCATCAGGTGACCTTGCGTCAGCAGCAGTTGAATGCCGCTGTCTTCCATCATGTAGCTCAGGCGATCCTGCGGGTATTCCGGATCCAGTGGCACATAGGCGCCCCCGGCCTTGAGAATCGCCAGCAGGCCGACGATCATCTCGAAGCCGCGCTCCACGGCGATGCCCACCAGCACATCCGGCCCCACGCCCTGCTCGCGCAGCTTGTGGGCCAGGCGGTTGGCGCGGCGGTTGAGCTGGTCGTAGCTCAGCGCCTGCCCGGCGAAGGCCACGGCAATCGCCTCAGGCGTACGCACCGCCTGCGCCTCGATCAGCACATGAGCGCACTCGGCGCTTGGATAACGCTGCACATCCGCTTGCAGCTCGACCAGCTCTGCCGCATCGAGCAACGGCAACTGCGCCACGCGCTGGCCGCTGTCCTGGCAGATGCCCTGCAGCAGGTTGCGCCAGTACCCGCCCAGACGCTCGGCCGTGGCCGGGTCGAACAACGCGGTGGCATAGGTCAGGATGGCGCTCAGCCCGGCGCCATGCTCGACCGTGTTGAGCACCAGGTCGAACTGGGCGGTGCGCTCTTCCCAGTCCAGCCCCTCGATCCGCAGCCCGGCCAGCTCCTGGGCCATGCCGGGATTTTCCGCCTTGTGGTTGAACAACACCTGGAACAGCGGGCTGTGGCTCATGCTGCGCTCGGGCTGCAGCGCCTCGACCAGTTGTTCGAACGGCAGGTCCTGGTGCGCCTGGGCCTGCACGGCGGTCTGGCGGACCTGTTGCAGCAGCTCGGCGAAAGTGGTGCGCAGGTCAAAGCGGGCGTCGAGCACCTGGGTGTTGACGAAGAAGCCAATCAGGCCCTCGGTCTCGGCCCGGTTGCGGTTGGCCACCGGCACGCCGACGCGCACCTGCGATTGACCACTGAGACGGTGCAGCAGTGTCTGGAACGAGGCCAGCAGCAGCATGAACAGGGTCACGCCCTGTTGCCGTGCGGTAGCCTTGAGGGCCTCGACCAGCTCGCGCTCCAGACGGATGTCCAGGCGGGCGCCGGCGTGGTTCTGCTGCAGGGGCCGCGGACGGTCGGTCGGCAGCTCCAGCAACGGTTGCTCATCACCCAGCTGTCGGCGCCAGTAGTCGAGCTGGCGAGCCTGCTCGCCGGCTTCCATCCACTGGCGCTGCCAGGCCGCATAGTCGGCGTACTGGAACGCCAGGGCCGGCAGTTGCGGGGCAATGCCCTGACAATGAGCGGCATACAGGCGCACCACTTCATCGACCATGACCGGCATCGACCAGCCGTCGGCGACGATATGGTGCAGGGTCAGCACCAGCACATGCTCGTCGGCGGCCAGGCGCAGCAGGCGGGCGCGCAGCAGCGGGCCGTGCTCCAGATCGAATGGCTGGGCGGTTTCCTCGACGATACGTGCCTGCAGGGCTTCGGCGCTGACCGTTTCGACAGCCAGGTCGAAGTCGCTGGCCAGGTGGATGCGCTGACAGGCTTGGTCGCCTTCCTGATGGAAGGTGGTGCGCAGGGTTTCATGACGAGCAATCAGCGCGGCGAAGCTGCTGCGCAGGGCCTCGATGTTCAGCTCGCCCTTCAGGCGCAGGGCCGAAGGGATGTTGTAGGCGGCGCTGTCCGGCTCCAACTGCCAGAGGAACCACTGGCGTTGCTGGGCGTAGGACAGCGGCAGCGGCTGGCTGCGGTCCACGACAGTAAACGCCGGCGCCTGGCTGGCCGAACCTTGGCCTGCGGCCTGGGCAAAGGCCTGCAGGTCGGCGGACTCGAACAGGCTGCGCAGCGGGACTTCCAGCTCCAAGCGCTGGCGGATCCGCGAGGTCACTTGGGTGGCCAGCAACGAATGGCCGCCGAGTTCGAAGAAGTTGTCGTGCAGGCCGACCTGCTCGACCTTCAGCACTTCGCTCCAGATCGCGGCCAGTTGTTGCTCCAGCGCCGTACGTGGCGCCACGTAGCCTTGTTGCAGTTGGCTGGCGTCCGGCTTCGGCAAGGCCTTGCGGTCCAGCTTGCCGTTGGCGGTCAGCGGCCACTGTTCCAGCACCAGGAAATGAGTCGGAACCATGTAGTCCGGGAGGTTGGCTTTCAGGTGCTGTTTCAGCGTGTCACGCAATGCAGCGTGGTCTGCATTTTCGTCTTGAGCGATCAGGTAAGCCGCCAGTTGCTTGCCCCCTGCCCCGTCGATATCCAGCACCAGCACTTCGCGCACGGCGGCATGTTCTTGCAGGCGCGCCTCGATTTCGCCCAGTTCGATACGGAAGCCGCGGATCTTCACCTGATGGTCGATCCGGCCCACGTACTCGATCAC
The DNA here is from genome assembly GCF_016861355.2 of Pseudomonas sp. RtIB026. Lineage (NCBI taxonomy): Bacteria > Pseudomonadati > Pseudomonadota > Gammaproteobacteria > Pseudomonadales > Pseudomonadaceae > Pseudomonas > Pseudomonas sp. RtIB026. Next base: position 4,057,391 of record NZ_AP023348.2, read on the forward strand.
CTCCTGGCCGCGATAACGCGCCAGGTCGCCGGCCCGGTACAAACGTCCACCTTCGCTGGAGAACGGATCCGGTACGAAGCGTTCGGCGGTCAGCGAGGCACGGTTGTGGTAACCGCGGGCCAGGCCGGCATGGCCAACGTGCAGCTCGCCCGTGCAGCCCTTGGCCACCGGATTGAAATCGGCATCCAGTACATACATCGACAGGTCCGGGATCGCCGCACCGATCGGGCTACCCGCCTGTTGCGTGTCGGCAAAGCCGATTGGCCGATAGGTCACGTGGACCGTGGTCTCGGTGATGCCGTACATGTTGATCAGGTTGTCGCAGTCTTCACCAAAGCGTTCGAACCACGGTTGCAGTGCCGCCACATCCAGGGCCTCGCCACCGAAGATCACGTAGCGCAGGGCCAGATCATCAGCACTGTCACAGGCCACTCGCATCAGCGGCTTGAACGCCGACGGGGTCTGGTTGAGCACGGTCACGCCCTGCTCCACCAGCAACTGGTGGAAGTCTTCCGGCGAACGGGTCACCTCACGCGGCACGATCACCAGGCGACCGCCGTGCAGCAGCGCACCGAAGATCTCCCACACCGAGAAGTCGAAGGCATACGAGTGGAACAGCGTCCATACATCCTGCGGACCGAAGCCGAACCAGGCATCGGTGGCCTTGAACAGGCGCAGCAGGTTGTGGTGCGGCAGCAAGGTGCCTTTTGGCTTGCCGGTGGAGCCCGAGGTGTAGATCACATAGGCAAGGTTGTCCGGCTGCGTCAGGTGCGCAGGGTTCTGATCGCTGTAGCCAGCCAGATCGTCTTCCAGCTTCAGGCTGCGGACCTGCGCCGGTACAGGCAGATCGGCCAACAGATGACCTTGAGTCAGCAACAGTTGAATACCGCTGTCTTCCATCATGTAGCTCAGGCGGTCCTGCGGGTATTCCGGATCCAGCGGCACATAGGCGCCACCCGCCTTGAGGATCGCCAGCAGGCCGACGATCATCTCGAACCCGCGCTCCACGGCGATGCCCACCAGCACATCCGGCCCCACGCCCTGCTCACGCAGCTTGTGCGCCAGGCGGTTGGCACGGCGGTTGAGCTGGTCGTAGCTCAGCGCCTGCCCGGCGAAGGTCACGGCGACCGCCTCAGGCGTACGTGCCGCCTGCGCCTCGATCAGCTCATGGGCACAAGCCGTGCCTGGATATTGCTGCACATCAGCTTTCCACTCGCCCTGCTCTGCCACATCGAGCAACGGCAACTGCGCCACACGCTGCGCGTGGTCCTGGCAAATGCCCTGCAACAGGTTGCGCCAATGCCGGCCGATGCGCTCGACCGTGGCCGGGTCGAACAGCGAGGTGGCGTAGGTCAGTGCCGCGATCAGCCCGCCGTCGTGTTCGGCGGTGTTGAGGATCAGGTCGAACTGGGTGGTCTGCCCTTCCCAGCTCAAGCCCTCGACCTGCAGCTCGCCGAGCTGACGGGCCATGCCCGGGCTTTCGGCCTGGTGGTTGAACAGCACCTGGAACAGCGGGTTGTGGCTCATGCTGCGCTCAGGCTGCAGCGCCTCGACCAGTTGCTCGAACGGCAGGTCCTGATGCGCCTGGGCCTGCAGCGCGGCCTCGCGGACCTGCTGCAGCAACACGGTGAAGGTGGTCTGCGGCGCGAACTCGGCCTTGAGCACCTGGGTGTTGACGAAGAAGCCGATCAGCCCCTGGGTTTCGGCCCGGGCACGGTTGGCCACCGGCACGCCGACACGGATATCGGCCTGGCCGCTGTAGCGGTGCAGCAGCGTCTGGAACGACGCCAGCAACAGCATGAACAGGGTCACCCCCTGCTGACGCGCCAAGGCCTTGAGCGCCTGGGCCAGGGAGGCATCGATATCGATGGCCAGCCGCGCGCCATGGAAGTTCTGCACCGACGGCCGCGGACGGTCGACGGGCAGCTCCAGCAGCGGCTGCTCGCCGGCCAGCTGCTGGCGCCAGTAGCCGAGCTGGCGCTCCTGCTCGCCCGCTTCCATCCAGTCGCGCTGCCACAACGCGTAGTCGGCGTACTGGATCGGCAGCTCAGCCAGGGTAACCGGCGAGCCCTGGCGCAAGCCTTGGTAAAGACGGATCAGCTCGTCCACCAGGATCGGCGTGGACCAGCCATCGGAGACGATATGGTGCACGGTGAGAATCAGCACATGCTCATCAGACCCCAGCACCAGCAGCCTGACCCGCAGCAGTGGGCCCTGTTGCAGGTCGAAGGGTTGCTGCACCTCGGCCTCCACCCGTGCACGGATGGCCGCTTCCAGATTTGCCGGATCGGCAACCGCGAACGGCTCAACCGCCAATGCCAGCGGCAAGGGCGGATGGACGACCTGCACCGCGCCGTCACCCTCCTGGCGGAAGGTGGTGCGCAGGGTCTCGTGGCGCGCCACCAGGCTGTCGAAGCTGCGCTGCAACGCCTCGATATCCAGCGCGCCCTTGAGCCGCAGCGCCGCCGGAATGTTGTAGGCGGCGCTGTGCGGATCGAGCTGCCAGAGGAACCACTGGCGCTGCTGTGCGTATGAAAGCGCTGCCCCGTCCGCAGATTCCCTTCTGAAGATCGGGGTGACCCCGTAGAGGTTGACACCCTGGCGCTTGAGCAAGGCTGCCAATGCCTTGCGCTCCCTGGTGGACAGCGACTTTACGGAGTCGAGCAGCTCTTGCACTTTGAATGTCTCCCGCTAAGCGATCAGATTATCTATTTCCTGTGCAGTAAGACGTTTCAAGGCATCCAGGGATTTAGTCAGTTCGTCATGGGCGTTGGCGACCTGCCCCGACTTGCGCTCGACCACCTGGCTGAAATCGGCCAGGGTGGCCTGCTCGAACAGTTCGTTCAGGCTCAGGTCGACGCCCAGTTGCTCGCGCACCCGGCCGATCACCTGGACAATCAGCAGCGAGTGCCCACCCAGGTCGAAGAAGTTGTCCTGCAGCCCCACCCGCTCGACATGCAGCACCTCGGCCCAGATCGCCGCCAGCTTGCGCTCCAGCTCCGTGACCGGCGCCACATGGGCCGGCTGCAGCTGGCTGGCGTCCGGCAGCGGCAGGGCCTTGCGGTCCAGCTTGCCGTTGGGGGTCTGCGGCATGCGCGCCAGGCCCACCAGGTGGCTCGGCACCATGTAGTCCGGCAGCCCGGCCTTCAGGTGCGCGCGCAGCTCGCCGCGCAGCGCTTCCACGCCTTGCTGCGCGTCGTGCAGCACCAGGTAGGCCACCAGCTGCTTGCCGGTCGGGCCGTCGATATCGATCACCGCGGCCTCGCGGATCGCCGGGTGCAACAGCAGGCGCTCCTCGATTTCGCCCAGCTCGATGCGGAAGCCACGGATCTTCACCTGGTGGTCCAGGCGCCCGACATACTCGATCACGCCGTCGTCGCGGTAGCGGGTCAGGTCGCCGGTGCGGTACAGGCGCGCGCCCGGCTCGCTGGCGAACGGATCCGGCACGAAGCGCTCGGCGGTGAGGCCCGGACGGTTGTGGTAGCCCCGCGCCAAGCCATCGCCGCCGATCAGCAGCTCGCCGCGCGCGCCTTGCGCCAACACGTCGAGCTCGTCACTGACCACGTGCAGGCGGGTGTTGGCCAGCGGACGGCCCAGCCACACATCGTCGCTGGCGGTCAGGTAGTGGCAGGCCGACCAGATGGTGGTCTCGGTCGGGCCGTAGACGTTCCACACATGCCCGGCCTGGGCAATCAGGCGCTGGGCCAGCTCGGCGCTCAGCGCCTCGCCGCCGCACAGCACCTTCTTGCCGGCGAAGGCACCGGGCGCCGCAGCATCCAGCAGCATGCGCCAGGTCGATGGCGTAGCCTGGACGACGCTGACCGCCTGGGCCTGGATCACCGCCAGCAAGGCCTGCGGGTCCTTGTTCACCTGCTCGCCCAGCAGCACCACGCTGGCGCCGCGCAGCAACGGCAGGTACAGCTCGAGGCCGGCGATATCGAACGACAGCGAGGTCAGCGACAGCACCTTGTCCGAGGCGTCGATGCCCGGCTGGCGCGCCATGCTGCACAGGAAGTTGACCAGCGCGTCGTGGCGGATGGTCACGCCCTTGGGCTTGCCGGTGGAGCCGGAGGTGTAGATCACGTAGGCGAGGTTTTCCGGCAGTGCCAGCTGACGCGGATTGTCCTCGCCGTGCTCGGCCGGCAGCGGCTGGTCCAGGCACAGGCTGTGCACCTGCGGCGGAATCGGCAGGCGCTGCAGCAGACTGGACTGGGTCAGCAGCAACGCGATGCCGCTGTCCTCCATCATGTAGGCCAGGCGGTCCTCGGGGAACTGCGGGTCCAGCGGCACATAGGCGCCACCGGCCTTGAGCACCGCCAGCAGGCCGACCAGCATGTCAAGGCTGCGCTCCACGGCGATCCCCACCAGTACATCAGGGCCGACGCCCAGGCTGCGCAGGTGATGGGCCAGGGCATTGGCGCGACGGTTCAGTTGCTCGTAGCTCAGCGACTGCTCGCCCAGCACCGCGGCGGTGGCCTGCGGCGTGCGCGCGGCCTGCGCCTCGATCAACTGCTGGACGGTCTGCCCGCGCGGGTAGTCGGCGGCGCTGTCATTCCAGGCGTACAGGGTGCGTTCGCGCTCCTCGCGGTTCAGCAGCGGCAGTTCGGCAACCCGCTGCCCGGCGTCCTGGCAGATGCCCTGCAACAGGTTGCGCCAGTGCTGGGCCATGCGCGCCACGCTGGCGGCCTCGAACAGGCTGGTGGCGTAGGTCAGGGTCGCGCTCAGGCCGCCTTCGTGCTCGGCGGTGTCCAGGGTCAAGTCGAACTGCGCGGTCTGCTTGTCCGAGACCAGCCCCTGCAGGCTGAGGCCCGCCAGCTCGCGGGATTCGCCCAGCACCTGGGTCTGGTGGTTGAACAGCACCTGGAACAGCGGGCTGTGGCTCAGGCTGCGCTCCGGCTGCAGGGCCTCGACCAGTTGTTCGAAGGGCAGCTCCTGGTGCGCCTGGGCGCCCAGGGCGGTGTGCTTGACCTGTTGCAGCAATTCGTCGAAGCGCAGTTGCGGCTGGAAGCGGGCATCCAGTACCTGGGTGTTGACGAAGAAGCCGATCAGCCCTTCGGTCTCGGCCCGGGTGCGGTTGGCCACCGGCACGCCGACGCGGATGTCGGCCTGACCGGAATGACGATGCAGCAAGGCCTGGAACGACGCCAGCAGGAGCATGAACAGGGTCACGTCCTGTTGCCCGGCCAGCGCCTTGAGCTGGGCAACCAGGCCCGGCTCCAGGCTCACCTGCAGGCGAGCGCCGTCGTATTGCTGCACGGCGGGACGCGGGTGGTCGGTGGCCAGCTCGAGGATCGGCTGGCTGCTGCCCAGGCGCGCTTGCCAGTAGTCCAGCTGGCGCTGTTGCTCGCCAGCCTCCATCCACTGGCGCTGCCAGGCGGCGTAGTCGGCGTACTGGAACGCCAGGGCCGGCAGCTGCGGGGCCTTACCCTGCAGATGGCTTTCATAGCCGCGCACCAGTTCGTCGACCATGATCGGCATCGACCAGCCGTCGGCGACGATATGGTGCAGGGTCAGCACCAGCACGTGGTCGTCGGCGGCCAGGCGCAGCAAGCGGGCGCGCAGCAGCGGACCGTGCTCGAGGTTGAACGGCTCGCGCACCTGGGCCTCGACCCAGGCCTGTAGCGCCGTCTCATCCAGGGCAGCCGACGCGACCTGCAGCGGAACATCGAGCGTCGGGTGCACCACCTGTTCGGCACTATCGCCCTGCTGCCTGAAGGTGGTGCGCAGGGTTTCGTGACGGGCGATCAGCGCGGCGAAGCTGCTGCGCAGGGCCTCGATGTTCAGCTCGCCCTTCAGACGCAGGGCCGAAGGGATGTTGTAGGCGGCGCTGTCCGGCTCCAGCTGCCAGAGGAACCACTGGCGTTGCTGGGCGTAGGACAACGGCAGCGGCTGGCTGCGGTCCACGACAGTGAACGCCGGCGCCTGGCTGGCCGAACCCTGGCCGGCAGCCTGGGCGAAGGCCAGCAGGTCGGCGGACTCGAACAGGCTGCGCAGCGAAACTTCCAGGTTCAGGCGCTGGCGGATGCGCGAGGTTACCTGGGTGGCCAGCAGCGAGTGGCCGCCGAGTTCGAAGAAGTTGTCGTGCAGACCAACCTGCTCGACCTTCAGCACTTCGCTCCAGATCGCCGCCAGTTGCTGCTCCAGGTCCGTACGTGGGGCCACGTAGCCTTGTTGCAGCTGGCTGGCGTCCGGCTTCGGCAGGGCCTTGCGGTCCAGCTTGCCGTTGGCGGTCAGCGGCCACTGCTCCAGCACCAGGAAGTGCGTCGGAACCATGTAGTCCGGCAGGTTGGTTTTCAGGTGCTGCTTCAGCGTGTCACGCAGCGTTGCGTGATCGGCGGATGGATCCTGAGCGATCAGATAGGCCGCCAGTTGCTTGCCCCCTGCCCCGTCGATATCCAGCACCAACACTTCACGCACCGACGCATGCTCTTGCAGACGTGCTTCGATCTCGCCCAGTTCGATACGGAAGCCACGGATCTTCACCTGATGGTCGATCCGGCCCACGTATTCGATCACTTCCTGGCCGCGATAACGGGCCAGGTCGCCGGTGCGGTACAAACGTCCACCTTCGCTGGAGAACGGATCCGGTACGAAGCGTTCGGCGGTCAGCGAGGCACGGTTGTAGTAACCGCGGGCCAGGCCGGCATGGCCAACGTGCAGCTCGCCCGTGCAGCCCTTGGCCACCGGGTTGAAATCGGCATCCAGTACATACATCGACAGGTCCGGGATCGCCGCACCGATCGGGCTGCCCGGCTGTTGCGTATCGACAAATCGGATCGGCCGGTAGGTCACGTGGACCGTGGTCTCGGTGATGCCGTACATGTTGATCAGGTTGTCGCAGTCCTCGCCGAAGCGCTCGAACCACGGTTGCAACGCCGCCACATCCAGGGCTTCACCACCGAAGATCACGTAGCGCAGTGCCAGATCATCAGCGCTGTCACAAGCCACCCGCATCAGCGGCTTGAACGCCGACGGGGTCTGGTTGAGCACGGTCACGCCCTGCTCCACCAGCAGCTGGTGGAAGTCTTCCGGCGAACGCGTGGTTTCACGCGGCACGATCACCAGGCGACCGCCGTGCAGCAGCGCACCGAAGATCTCCCACACGGAGAAGTCGAAGGCGTAGGAGTGGAACAGCGTCCACACATCCTGCGGGCCGAAGCCGAACCAGGCATCGGTCGCCTTGAACAGGCGCAGCAGGTTGTGGTGCGGCAGCAGCGTGCCTTTCGGCTTGCCGGTCGAGCCCGAGGTGTAGATGACGTAGGCCAGGTTGTCCGGCTGAGTCAGGTGCGCAGGGGTCTCATCGCTGTAGCCAGCCAGATCGTCTTCCAGCTTCAGGCTGCGGACCTGCGCCGGCACGGGCAAATCAGCCAGCAAGTGGCCTTGCGTCAGCAGCAGTTGAATGCCGCTGTCTTCCATCATGTAGCTCAGGCGGTCCTGCGGATATTCCGGATCCAGCGGCACATAGGCGCCACCCGCCTTGAGGATCGCCAGCAGGCCAACGATCATCTCGAAACCGCGTTCCACCGCGATACCCACCAGCACATCCGGCCCCACGCCCTGCTCGCGCAGCTTGTGCGCCAGGCGGTTGGCCCGGCGGTTGAGCTGGTCGTAGCTCAGCGCCTGCCCGGCGAAGGTCACGGCGATCGCTTCAGGCGTACGCACCGCCTGCGCCTCGATCAACTCATGGGTGCAAGCCGTGCTCGGATAGCTGGCCACCACCTGCTGGTCTTCCACCGGCAGGCTGAGCGCACCCAGTGCACGCTGAGCGTCAGCCGCCAACTGCGCAAGCAGGTGCTGGAAGTGCCCCGCCAGCTGGTCGATGGCCTGCTCGCTGAAGCTCTGGCGATCGAAACTGAAGCTCGCCTCCAGGCGCTCGCCCACTTGCACCACCAGGGTAAGCGGGTAGTTGGTCTGCTCTTGGTTGAGCACCTCACCGAACTGCAGACCCTGCGGTGCGCCCTGTTGCAGCGCCTCGGCGACCGGGTAGTTCTCGAAGACCAGAATGTTGTCGAACAGCGCCTCACCGCTCCAGCCGGCCCAGCGCTGGATCTCGTACAGCGGCGTGTGCTCGTGTTCGCGCAAGGCCAGGTTCAGCGCCTGGACCTGCTGCACCCAGTCGCCCACGGTCTGTTCCGGGCGCGGGCTGGCGACCACCGGCAAGGTGTTGATGAACAGCCCCAGCTGCTCCTCGACACCCGGCAACTCGGCCGGGCGACCGGCCACGGTGGCACCGAAGGTCACGCTGGCCTGGCCGGTGTAGCGCTGCAACAGCAGCAGCCAGGCGGCCTGGATCAGGGTGTTGAGGGTAACGCGCTGGTCCCGGGCGAAGTCCGCCAGCTGCCGGGTCTGCTGCGCCTCGAAACGCAGCGCCAGGACGCCATGGCCCTGCCCCTGGGCCGAGGACTTGAACGCCTGGACCAGACGGGTCGGTTCTTGCAAATCGGCCACCTGCCCCCGCCAGAAGGTTTCGCTGGCCTGCTGGTCCTGGCCTTGCAGCCACTGGATATAGTCGCGATAACGGCTGGTCTTGCCGCCCGGCGTCGCGCCGCTGTAGCGCTGCAGCACTTCGCCCAGCAAGCGCGAGCTGCTCCAGCCGTCCATCAGGATATGGTGGCTGGTGTAGATCAGGTGATGACTGTCATCGCCTGTGCGGATCAGCGTCAGGCGCAGCAGCGGACCGCTGGCCAAGTCGAAACCGGCCTGGCGCTCGGCCTGGGCCACGGCATCCGGATCCTGGGACTGGTCGAGCTCGACGAAAGGCACCTGCACCTGGCGCCGTACCACCTGCACCGGTGCCGGCAGATCCTGCGGGAAGCAGCTGCGCAGCACTTCGTGGTTGTCCACCACCGCCTGCCAGGCCGCACGGAAGCGCGCCATGTCCAGCCCGCGCACATCCACGCGCAACTGGTTGATGTAGTTGCCCGCCGCCTGCTCGTAGAGGCTGTGGAACAGCATGCCCTGCTGCATCGGCGACAGCGGGTAGAGGTCCTCGATTTCCCCGGCCGCCAGCGGCAGACCATCCAGTTGCGCCTGGGTCAGCTCGGCCAGCGGGAAGTCCGATGGCGTGACGCCCTGGTGCGGCGCCTGGGCGCAGTGCTCGACCAGCTCGGCCAGCACCTGCTCGTAGCGGCGCGCCAGGGCCTCGATGGTCTCGGGACGGAACACCTCGCGGCTGAAGCTCCAGTCCAGCTCCAGCTCGCCCTGGTAGACCTGCCCGGTGATACCGAGCCAGTTGCCCAGCGGGCTGTCCATATCCTGGGTAGCACCGCTGGCCTCGCTGGCCGGAGTGAACAGCGCGCCCTCGGCCTCGGCGAAGCTGCCGTCGAACTGCCCCAGGTAGTTGAAGGTCACCCGTGGCTGCGGCAATACCGCCAGGCGCGCGCGCAGGTCGGGCTCGCCGAGGTAGCGCAGCACGCCGTAGCCGATGCCTTTGTTCGGCACCGCACGTAACTGCTCCTTGACTGCGCACAATCCCGCGCCCAGCCCATGAGCTGGCGTCAGGCGTACCGGGAACAGGCTGCTGAACCAGCCCAGGGTGCGGCTTAGGTCCAGTTCCGGGAACAGGTCCTCGCGGCCATGGCCTTCCAGCTGGATCAGCACCGATTTCTCTTCGGTCCAGTCGCACAGCACCCGCGCCAGGGCCGCCAGCAGCAGGTCGTTGACCTGGGTGCGGTAGGCGGCGGGCGCCACCTGCAGCAGCTTGCGGGTCAGCGCGGTGTCCAGGCGCGACGAGGCATGGGCGACGTGACGGTTGGTCTGGGCGCCCGACGGATTGTCCCGTGGCAATTCATCGCCAGCGGCTGCGAGGCCGTCCAGCCAGTAATCGGCTTCGGCCAGCAGTTCGGGGCTGCGGGCATAGGCGCCAAGGCGCTCGGCCCAAGCCTTGAGCGAACTGCTCTTGGCCGCCAGCGCCAGCGGCTTGCCCGCGACCAGGGCCGTGTAGGCCAGTTGCAGGTCCTCGAGCAGCACCCGCCAGGACACCCCGTCGACCACCAGGTGGTGGATCACCAGCAGCAAACGCTGCTGGCCTTCGGGCAGGTCCACCAACAGAGCTCGCAGCAGCGGCCCCTTGGCCAGGTCGAGGCTGCGCTGGGCCTGCTCGGCCAGGGCCGGCAGCTCGGCCATATCGTTCAGCTCACGAACCCAGAGCATGTCGTCGGCCTTGCCGGCCTGGAACTCGGCCTGCCAGGTATCGCGCTGGGAGAAGCGCAGGCGCAGTGCGTCGTGTTGGTCGACCAGCGCCTGCAACGCGCCCGTCAGACAGTCGGCGCGCAGCGGCTGGGTCGGTTTGAGCAGCAAAGCCTGGTTCCAATGCTGGCGCTCAGGGATGTCGCTTTCGAAGAAGCGTGACTGGATCGGCAACAATGCCAGCGTGCCGCTGACCTGCTCGACTGTCGCGGCCTTTTTCTCGATACGCTTGGCCACCGCCGCCAACTGGCCGATGGTCTGCTTCTCGAACAATTGCTTGGGGCTGAGCTTGATGCCCTGGCGCTTGGCCCGGGCGATGATCTGCAGGCTGAGGATCGAGTCGCCGCCCAATTCGAAGAAGTTGTCGGTGCTGCCGACCTGGTCGAGCTTGAGCACCTCGGCCCAGATCGCCGCCAGGGCCTGCTCGATCTCGCCGACTGGCGCTGTGTACTGGCGCCGGGCGACACCCGGTGCCGGCAGCGCGCGCTTGTCGAGCTTGCCGTTGGCGGTCAGCGGCAGGCGCTCCAGGAGCAGGATCTGTGATGGCACCATGTAGTCCGGCAGGCGGTCCTGCAATTGCTGGCGCAAGGCTTCACCCTGCAGCCCCTGCCCCACGCACCAGCCCACCAGTTGCAGGCGGGTCTCGTCACCGTCCACCGGCTGGGCCAGGACCACCGCTTCTGCGACCCCGTCCAGCCCCAGCAGCACCCGCGCCACTTCGGCTGGTTCGACACGATAACCGCGCACCTTGACCTGGTCGTCGGCGCGACCGATGAATTCCACCTGGCCCGCACGGTTGCGCCGCACCCGGTCGCCGCTGCGGTACAGGCACTGGCCAGGCCGCGTCGGGTCCGGCACGAAGCGTTCGGCGGTCAGGCCCGGCTGACCGAGGTAACCCTGGGCCACGCTGGCACCGCCGATATACAGCTCGCCCGCGACCTGGTCGGCGACCGGGTTGAGCACATCGTCGAGCAGCAGCACATGGGCGCCCGGCAGGGCCGTGCCCACCGGCACGGCGCGGGCCTCGGCGGCGAGGGTCGTGACCTCATGGGTCAGCACGCCGACCGTGGTCTCGCTCGGGCCATAGTGGTTGATCAGGCGGCAGCCCGGCTTGAGCCGGCGCACCTGCTCCACCAGGGCGGGCGTGCAGGCCTCGCCACCGACGATCAGCGCCTGCTCGGGCAGCACATCGGCGGGGTTGCCGGCCTGTAGCAGCGCCGCCAGGTGGCCAGGGACGATCTTCAGTACGCCAACCCGGTGTTCGGCCATGTAGCGGGCGAAGGCGTCCGGGTCGAAGCCCAGCGCCTCGGGCAGCACATGCAGCAGGCGCCCGGCGCACAGGGCGCCGAACAGCACGGTGTGGCCCAGGTCGGCGGCGATGGTCGAGACCAGCGCCATACTCGCCTCCGGTGCTGGCGCCAGGCGCTTGAGCAGGCCGGCGACATAGCTGGCCAGGGCGCCATGACTGACCAGCACGCCCTTGGGCTGGCCGGTGGAGCCGGAGGTGTGGATCACATAGGCTGGCGATTCAGACCACAGCGTGATGGCCGGCGCGCTGGCCGGCAGGTCCTGCCATTGTTCGGGCACATAGCCCACGGTCAGGCGATCGGCGGCGGCCAGGCTGGTCAGGCGCGCATCGCCGGCGGCGCACAACAGCACCTTGGCCTGCGCCGCATCGAGCATCTGCCGCAGACGCGCTTCAGGCGCCTTGGTGTCCAACGGCATGTACACGGCGCCGGCCTTGAGAATGCCGAGCATGCAGGTCAGCCAGTCCAGCGAACGCTCCATCAGCACCGCCACCGGCTGGCCGCGGGTCACGCCCTGGCGTTGCAGGTGGTGAGCCAGACGGTTGGCGGCCTGGTCCAGGGCGGCGAAGCTCAGACTGTGCTCCAGGCTACGGGCGGCGAGCGCCTCGGGCTGCCGACGTACCTGCTCCTGCCATTGCTCCACTACCAGTACCGGCGCCTCGCGCTCCGGCGCCTGCCCGGCACGCAGCGGCGCGGCCAGGCGATGCAGCGGCAGCTGCGGCGCGTCGAGCAACTGGCCCAGCAGCTCGATGAACGCCGGGATGAACGCCTCGACCGTGGCGCGCTGGTAGAGGTCGCCGGCGAAGGTCATCTCACCGTGGATCAGCTGGCCGTCGTCGGTGATGTCCAGCGCCAGGTCGAAGTGGGTGCCGACCTTGTCCAGCGGGTACTCGGCGACGCTCAGGCCCGGCAGGGCCAGCGAGCGCTGGCGTTGCATGCCGACGTTCTGGTTGAACTTGACCTGGAACAGCGGGTTGTGGCCCAGGTTGCGTTCCGGCACCAGGGCGTCCACCAGTTGCTCGAACGGCAGTTCCTGGTGCGCCTGGGCGCCAAGCACCGCCTCGCGCACCTGGGCCAGCAGGTCGTCGAAGCTCAGGCGCTCGTCCACCTGGCAGCGCAGCACCTGGGTGTTGACGAAGAAACCGATCAGCCCCTCGACCTCGGCGCGGCCGCGGTTGGCGTTGGGCACGCCGATGCGGATATCACGCTGCCCGGCCTGGCGCGAGAGGAACAGCGAGAAGCCCGCCAGCACCAGCATGAACAGGGTCATGCCCTGGGCGCGGGCGTAGCCGCCCAGGCGTCGGGACAGCTCGGCGCCGAAGTCGAAGCTCAGGGTCTGGCCGTCGAAGCTCTGGGTCAGCGGGCGGGCATGGTCAGCGGCCACCTCCAGCAGCGGCTGCTCCTCGCCCAGCTGCTGGCGCCAGTAGCCGAGCTGGCGCTCGCCCTCCCCGGCCTCCAGCCAACTGCGTTGCCAGATCGCATAGTCGGCGTACTGCACCTCCAGCGCCGGCAACTGCGGTGCCTGCCCCTGGCTGAAAGCCTGGTAGCTGTGCACGAACTCCTTGACCATCACATCCATCGACCAGCCGTCGGAGACGATGTGGTGCATGCACACCAGCAGCACGTAGTCCTCGGCCGCCAGCCGGTAAAGGGTGGCGCGCAGCAGCGGCCCGTGCAGCAGGTCGAAGGGCTGGTGGCTGGCCTCGCGCACCTGCGTGGCCAGCTCGGCCTCGCGCCGGTCGCTGGCCACACCGGTGAGATCGACCTGCGCCAGGGGTACGGCCTGGGTCGCGAGGATCACCTGGCGTGGCTGCTCGCCATCGACCTGGAACACCGTGCGCAGTGCCTCATGGCGCGCCACCAGGTGCTCGAACGAGCGCTGCAGGGCCGCCACGTCGAGCCGGCCGCTCAGGCGCAGGCCGGCCGCCATGTTGTAGGCCGCGCTGTGCGGCTCCAGCTGCCAGAGGAACAGCAGGCGCTGCTGGGCGAAGGACAGGGGGATGCTGGCAAAGTCGTGACGCGACTCGACCACCGGCAACAGGCTGAAGTCCTTGCCGTCCTCGCGCAGCTTGGCGAGGAACTGCCGGCGCTGCTCCAGAGGCAGGCTGACGAACCGTTTTGCAATGCGTACCGCCATATTGCCACTCATGCCTCAACCCCTTCCAAGGAACTCATGAACGCGTCCATATCCGACCAGTCGTCATCTTTATCACCGCCCTCCAGGCGGCCCAGCTCGGCGGCCAGGTCGCCCAGCGCGGGGTGTTCGAACAGGCTGCGCAACGGCAGCACCAGGCCCAGTTGGTCCTTGATCCGCGCCAATACCTGGGCGGCCAGCAACGAGTGCCCGCCCAGTTCGAAGAAGTGATCGTCCAGGCCGACCTTGGTCACGCCCAGCACCTGCATCCAGATCTGCGCCAGTTGCTGCTCGATGGCGCTCTGCGGCGCCCGATACTCAGCCTGTAATGCACTGGGGTCCGGTGCCGGCAGGGCCTTGCGGTCGAGCTTGCCGCTGGGCGTCAGGGGCAGGCGCGGCAGCAGCAGCAGGTGGCCGGGTACCATGTATTCGGGCAGGCGCGCCTTGAGCAGGCTGCGCACCTGCTGGCGGAACCGCGCCTGTTCGGCGGCATCCTGCTCGGCGGCGTCGGGCACTACATAGGCGACCAGTTGCAGGCCGCCGGTCATCGGCAGGGCCAGCACCACCGCTTCGCGAACGCCCGGGCACTGCTGCAGGCGCGCCTCGATCTCGCCGAGCTCGATGCGGAAACCCCGGACCTTGACCTGGTGATCGACACGGCCGATGTACTCGATGGCGCCGTCAGCGCCCAGGCGCGCACGGTCGCCGGTGCGGTACAGGCGCTCGCCATGGGCGAACGGGTCGGCGACGAAGCGCTGGGCGCTCAGCGCCGGTTGACCGTGGTAGCCACGGGCCAGGCCCGGACCGCCGATGTACAGCTCGCCCACACCGCCCTGCGGCAGCAGTTCGAGGTCATCGTCGAGGATGTACAGCCGACGCTGCGCCAGGCCCTGGCCGATGGGGATGCCGCGCCAGGACACCGCCTCGTGGCCGAGCCCGGTGCAGTCGTGGATGGTCGAGACCACCGTGGCCTCGGTCGGGCCATAGGTGTTGAGCAGGCGCACATGGCCCAACCCGGCCAGTTGCCACAGGCGCAACCCGTCCACCGCCATCGCTTCGCCGCCGACGTGGATCTGGCGCAGCGCGCCGTAGCTGGCCGGTGGACGCGCCGCGAAGTCTTGCACCAGCCAGTACCAGTAGGCAGCCGGCAGGTCGGCCAGGGTCACGCCGTGGCTGATCAGCACCTCATGCAGGGCGGCGCTGTCCCACAGGCGGGTATCGCGCAGCACCACGCAGGCGCCGTGGCACAGCGGCGGGAAGAACTGCTCGACGAAGCCGTCGAAGCTGCTGGTGGCGAACTGCAGGACGCGGTCGCCTTCGCGCAGGTCGCTGTAGTCGATGGCGCGGGCGATGAACTCACTCAGGGCGCCGTGGCTGATGGCCACGCCCTTGGGCCGGCCGGTGGAACCGGAGGTGTAGATCACATAGGCCAGGTTGTCGTGGGTGACGGTCAACGCCAGGTCGTCCGCCGACTCATCGTCCAGCGCCAGCTGGTCCAGGCACAGGCAGCGCAGCCCACCCTGCACCGGCAGGCCGGGCAACTGGGCGGTGGTGGTCAGCAGCCATTGCAGGCCGCTGTCCTCGAAGACATGGCCCAGGCGTTCGGCCGGGGCCTGCAGATCCAGCGGCACATAGGCGCCGCCGGCCTTGAGCACGGCCAGCAGGGCCACGGCCAGGTCCAGCGAGCGATCCAGGGCCACGCCCACCAGCACATCGGGGCCGACGCCCTGATGGCGCAGGTGATGGGCCAGGCGATTGCTGCGGGCATTGAGTTCGGCATAGCTCATGGATGGCGCCGCGGCGCCGTCGGCCAGGATCAATGCCAATGCCTCGCCGCTACGGGCGGCCTGGGCTTCGAACAGCCGTTGCACCGGTACCAGCGACGACACCTCGGCCACCGGGCACAGCAGCGCCTGGCGCTCGGCCTCGGCCAGCAGCGGCAACTCGCCCAGGCGCTGGCGCGGTGCCTGGCAGACCGCGCGCAGCAGGTTGCGCCAGTGCCCGGCCAGGGCGGCGATGGTGGCTTCGTCGAAGAGGTCGGTGGCATAGGTGAAGGCGGCGAACAGCTGCTCGCCCTCCTCCCGGGTGTCGAGCATCAGGTCGCTGGTGGCGGCATGCTGGCGGCGGCTGCCGGCCAGCTGCTCGGCGCTCAGGTAGCCCACGCGCAGGCCGCAGTCCAGACGCACGTCATTGAGGTCGGTGACCAGCGGCTGGTGGTTGAACATCACCTGGAACAGCGGCGTATGGCTCTGGCTGCGCTGGGGCTGCAGGGCTTCGATCAGCGCGTCGAACGGCAGGTCCTGGTGCGCCTGGGCGCCGACGGAGGCCTGGTGCAGGCTGCGCAGCAGGTCGCTGAACGGCGTCTGCGCGGTGAACTGGCTGCGCAGCACCTGGGTGTTGACGAAGAAGCCGACCAGCCCTTCGGTCTCGCTGCGGTTGCGGTTGGCGATCAGACCGCCGACACGGATGTCGGTTTGCCCGCTGTAGCGGTACAGCAGGGTCTTGAACACGGCCAGCAGCACCGTGGACAGCGTCACGCCGTGCTGCTGGGCCAACTGCTTGAGATCCTCGCGCAGGCCCGCGTCGAGCGTCAGCTCCAGGCGCTCGCCGAGGTGGCTGGGCTGGGCCGGGTAAGGCCGGTCGGTCGGCAGCTCCAGCAACGGGTGCTCTTCACCCAGCTGCTCGCGCCAGTAGTCCAGCTGGCGGTCGCGCTCGCCGGCCTCCAGCCAGCTGCGCTGCCACAGCGCATAGTCGCGATAGTGCACCTTGAGCTCCGCCAGCTGCGGCTCGCGCCCCGCCACAAGGGCGTCGTAGCTGCGCATGAATTCGTCGATCAGGATGTTCATCGACCAGCCGTCGGCGATGATGTGGTGCAGGGTCAGCAACAGCACGTGTTCCTGGGGCGCCAGGCGCAACAGGGCGATGCCGAACAGCGGCCCGCCCTCGAGATCGAAGGCCTGGGTGGCCTGGGCCGCCATCTGCTGGTGCGCGCGTTCCCAGCGCGTGGTTTCGGGCAGGTCGGCCAGGTCGAACAGCTGGATGCTCACCGGCGCCGGCTCCGCCACCCGCTGCAACGCCCGCTCGCCGTCCTGGGCGAAGGTGGTGCGCAGGCATTCGTGGCGGGCGACCAGCAGGCTGAACGCCCGCTCCAGCGCCTCGACCTGCAGCTCGCCGTCGAGGCGCACGGCCATCGGCAGGTTGTAGGCGGCGCTGTGGGGTTCCAGCTGCCAGAGGAACCACATGCGCTGCTGGGCGTAGGACAGGCCGTCGCGCTCGCTCAGACCGGCACAGGACGACATGGGCAGCTGCGCGAAATCGATACCCTCGCGTCGCATCCCTTCGAGGAACAAGCGGCGCTTGTCCAGGGGCAACTCGATGAAACGGCGGGAAAGTTTCTGGGCGTCTGCGGCATTCATGTGTGAGGTCCTTGCTGATCGGCGGCGCGACCGGAAGGTCCGGGCGCATCAACAAGAACGAATGGGCGGGGGGATGATTTAGCGAGGGGCTCGACGCGGGAGTGATGGGGGCGCTGTGCGCCCCTTTCGCGGCACAAGGCCGCTCCTACAGGAGGTCGCGCCGGCCTGCAGGAGCGATCGGCAGGTCAGGCCTGCTCCAGCGAATGCCCCTCGGCCATTGCCACGATCACCTTGCGCGGGCCTTCGAACGGCGCACGGGCATGGGCGGCGAGCATGTTGTCGAGCATCATCACGTCACCTTCCTGCCAGAGGAAACTGATCTTGCAGTCCTCCAGCACCGCACGGATCTCATCGAGCACCTCGTCCTCGATGGGCGAACCGTCGCCGTAGTAGACGTTGCGCGGCAGGTCTTCCTCATCGACGATGTCCAGCAGGCTTTCCCGCACCTCGGGCGGCAGGTTGGAAATATGGAACAGGTGCGCCTGGTTGAACCAGACCATGTCGCCGGTCACCGGGTGCTCGGCCACCGCCTGGCACACCTGGCGGGTACGCAGCTCGCCGTCATCCTTCCATTCGCAGGTGATGCCGTGAGCCTTGCAGTAGGCTTCGACCTCCTGCGGGTCATCGGTATTGAATACATCCTCCCACGACACATCCAGCCCGTTGCCGAAGTTGCGCACGTACATCAGGCCCTTGCTGACGAAACGCTCGCGGACATGCACCGGCACCCGCCGATAGACTTCGCGACTGTCGGCAATCGGCGTCTGACCACCGGATTTTGCCGCGATCATGCTGTAGAACCAGATCTTCATCGGCCAGTCGCGGGAGTAGGCCTGCTCGTTGTGCAGCGGAATATGCTGGTGCGCCGGGTACTCGGTGGAGGTGTAGACCCCCTGGGTAACGTTGGTGCGCGGCGTCGAGCCGAACTCGTAGTTGAGCAGCGGGTGACCGAAGCTGGCGGCGAACTGGCGGAACTGCTCGGCGCCCTCCAGGCGGAATCCGCGAAACAGGATGCCGCCGTCGCGCGGCAGGTGTTCATCCACCAGCGCCTTGAGCTCGTCGAACACCTCCAACAGGCTGGTGTCGTCGTCACCCGCCTCCACCAGCAACGGCAAACGTCCCTGCTCCGGCAACAGCGGACGCACTGTAAATCCCACAGCAACACCCATGACGGGCCTCCTGTACACATTCGATGAAAGGGACCGACGGCCCAGGGGCACGCTCGCGTCCGGTGATAGGAGGACGTTTCGAGGGGCAGGCAAATTAGTCCCTTTGCAGGAGCGATGCAGGCACTGTGGCGCCTGGCACCGGCACTGCCGGTGTTCGCGGGGCAAGCCCGCTCCCACGAGGGCCTGCATCGCCAGCACGGCCACCCTGGAAACACTTGCTTGCAAATGATCCATCAGGTTTTGCCCTGCTCATGCGTCTCTTTCAGATACGGCCGGGCTTTTGCCCCTGAACTTCGCCATTGACACTGCGTACCCCATGTCGAAAAAGTCACGCTCGAAAATCTGGTTCCTCGTGCACAGCTGGCTGGCCCTGCCCATCTGGTTCTTCGTGCTGATCGTCTGCGTCACCGGCACCCTGGCGGTGATCAGCCGCGAGATCGTCTGGCTGGCCAACCCGCAAACCCGCGCCAACCCGCCTTCGGACGAGGCCCGGCGGCTGAACTACGACGAACTGCTGGTGGCCATGCAGCGCGACCAGCCGGGTATCGCCGTGGCCAGCCTGATGACCCTGAGCGAATCGCACTTTGCCATGCTGTCGGATGTCACCTACCCCGACGGCCGTACCCTGAGGGTCTACGTCAACCCCTATACCGGGCATATTCAGGGCGTCCCGCCGCAGTTCAACTTCGAAGAGTTCACCCGCGCACTGCACGGCTGGTGGCTGGTGCCGCATACCAACGGCTACAGCTGGGGCTGGTACCTGGTGTCGCTGCTCGGGCTGCCGATGCTGGCCTCGCTGGTCACCGGCCTGGTGATCTACAAGCGCTTCTGGAAAGGTTTCTTCAAGCCGACCCTGCGCTTCAACCAGGGCGCACGGATCTTCTGGGGCGATTTCCACCGCCTGAGCGGCATCTGGTCGATCTGGTTCATCGCGGTGATTTCCATCACCGGTACCTGGTTCCTGGTCAAGGCGCTGCTCGCCGACAACCATATCGCCATTTCCAGCCAGCCCATCATTCCGGTGATAGCCCGCGAGACGGTGCCACTGACCGCCGACGGCAGCCCCGCGCCGATGATCAGCCCGGACGAAGCGGTGAGAATCACCCAGCGCGAGATTCCCGGCTTCACCGTCGACTATGTCGGTTTTCCCAACAACGCCTATGCGCACCTGAGCATCGGCGGCATGAGCTGGTATCCGCTGGTGTACCAGAAGGCCGAGATCAACCCCTATACCGGGGCGATGGAGGCCAGCCGCCTGCTCGGCGATCGCAAGGCGGTGGAGATCTTCACCGAGTCCATGCGCCCGCTGCACACCGGCGAGTTCGCCGGCCTGACGAGCAAGCTGATCTGGTTCTTCTTCGGCCTGCTACTGAGCATGATGGTGCTCAGCGGCCTGCTGATCTGGAGCAAGCGCACCGCCCTGGCCACCGCCAACGCGCTCAAGCGCAGCCTGAAGCAGGCGCGCGCGGCCAAGGCGCCGGTTTCGACGGAGGTCACGTCCAGTTCTTGAAACATTTTCTTTCATTTGCTTTGGCAGCTTTCTGATTCTCATTCGTCCTTACTTATGCAGCCTTCCAGGTTGAGCACAGACTCGACCGTATTTTTATATGCAGAAGACCGAGCGATGGCCCGACAATCGAGAAAGAAATCCAATTCCAAGCTGTGGTTCCTGGTCCACAGCTGGCTTGCCCTGCCGATCTGGTTCTTCGTCCTGATCGTCTGCTTCACCGGCATGCTCGCGGTGGTCAGCCAGGAGATCGTCTGGCTGGCCAACGCCGACGTGCGCGCCAGCAAGCCCGACAACGACAGCCAGCGCCTGAGCTACCAGCAGGTGCTTGACGCCATGCACAAGGCCGAACCGGACCTGGCAGTGCGTTTCTTCAGCCAGCCAGACGGTTCGCACTTCGCCCTGCAGGCCTCGGTGACCCGCGCCGACGGCACCAATGCGCTGCTCTACGTCAACCCGTACAGCGGGGCCATACAGGGGCAGCGTCCGGACTTCGACTTCGAGGCCTTCACCCGCGCCCTGCACGGCTGGTGGCTGGTGCCCTTCAGCAACGGCTACAGCTGGGGCTGGTACCTGGTGTCGCTGCTCGGGCTGCCGATGCTGGCCTCGCTGGTCACGGGGCTGGTGGTGTACAAGAAGTTCTGGCGCGGTTTCTTCAAGCCAGTACGTACCGGCCACGGCCCACGGATCTTCTGGGGCGACCTGCACCGCCTGGCCGGGGTGTGGTCGATCTGGTTCATCGCGGTCATTTCCATCACCGGCACCTGGTTCCTGATCCAGGCGATCCTCGGCGACAACCATGTGACAGTTTCCACCGAGCCGATCGTGCCGGTCATCGCCCGCGAGCAGGTACCGCAGACTGCCGACGGCAGCCCGGCGCCACGCATCGACCTGGACCAGGCGGCACGCATCGCCACCGAGAAAGTTCCCGGCCTGGACATCAGCTTCATCTCGCTGCCCGCCACCGCCTACAGCCACTACAGCATGGGCGGGCGAGGCTGGTATCCGCTGATGTTCCAGACCGCCGAGGTCAACCCCTACACGCGCAACGTCGACAGCCAGTTCCTGCTCGGCGACCGCTCGGCCCTCGAGTTCGTCACCGAATCCATGCGCCCGCTGCACACCGGTGATTTCGGTGGCCTGGCGATCAAGCTGATCTGGTTCTTCTTCGGCCTGGTACTGACCCTGATGGTGTTCAGCGGCCTGCTGATCTGGACCAAACGCACTACCCAGGCCACCCTCGCCGCCCTCAAGCGCAGCGAGCGTCCGGCACGCAAGCGCGCCGCGGCCAGCCCAACCACCCTGGAGGCCCAACCTTGAGCCAGACCGATACCCTGCCGCCCAGCGGCCTGAAGCAGCTGTGGCTGAAATGGCGCTTCCACCTGAACATCCTGCTGATCCTCGTGCCGCTGGGCTTCATGCCCAAGTACTTCGCCGACGCCAGCCTGTTCCGTGGCGACAGTGGCCTGGGTGCCAACATCGTCGAGGATATCCAGGTCGGACGCTGGACCCTCGACCTGGCCGAACTGCGCGACGAGGCGCCGCGCGCCGAGGGTCCGGCCGGCTACTTCAAGGCCTTCAACGCCGCCTGTGGCACCTGCAACGAAGGCGCCAAGGCCATCTACCTGCGGGTGGGCAAGCCGCGCAGCCTGCGCGCCGCCGGCACGATCTTCTTCGGCGCGCCGGCGCGCATGGGCACCTCGCTGCCGATCCCGCCACGCACCCGACCTGACGCCGACATCTGGATCACCATCGAAGGCTGGGACGGCAAGATGTACCAGGCCGCGGTGCCGCTGGCCAAGGCATCCCCCGCCACCGCGGCCTGGCTCGAGAAACAAGGAGGCAACAAATGAAACAGCTGATGCGCAGGCTCGCCCTGCCCCTCTTGGCCCTGGCCGCCACCCCGGCGCTGGCGCACAACCCGATGTGCGAGTGCACCGAGCACGGCGAGCAGATCACCTGCAAGGGCGGCTTCTCCGACGGCAGCGGCGCTCCCGGGGTGACCCTGGACGTGATCGGCTACGACGAGCAGGTGCTGGTGGCGAGCAAGCTCGGCGACGACTCGACCCTGACCTTCAAGCGCCCCGACGGTGAGTTCTACGTGCTGTTCGATGCCGGCCCCGGCCACGTGGTGGAAGTGGACCACGCCGACATCGGTGCGCCATGAGCCGCGCCCAGGTGGTGCGCCCGGCCGGCGCCGGGCACGAGACCCTCTACGTGCTGCTGGCCGCGCTGCTGATCGTGGTGCTGGCCGCCAGCGTGGTGGCCGCGCGCGGCGAGCGTGAGGATGAACAGGCCATCGCCGCCCACCAGCTCGACGCCCGCCGCGACCTCAATGCCGCCGAACAGGGCATCCACACCGACCTGTGGGTGGCCGTCGAGGAGATCCGCGCCCTGCGCGAGGACAACGGCACCGCCCCGGACGCCCAGGCCCTGGCCGAGGAGGGGCTGCCGCCGTTCGTCAACGACGCCAGCAGCCAGAGCCGCGGCAGCCACCAGTGGTCGCTGCTGGCCAACGGCGCTTACCTGGGCCGCAGTCAGGACACCCAGGTGGCCGGTAGCTTCCTGGTGATCCTGCCCGCCGCCAGCGACGCCCTGCCGGATGTCTGGCTGCGCCGCGACAGTACCGCCCTGCCCCCGGACGCGCTGGACAGCGATGCGCTGATCGCCGCCGGCTGGCAGCAGATCGTCACCCACTACGACGCCGGGGTCACCCGCCAACACCGTCACTAAGGACCTGCCCATGCTCCGCTTCGCCCGCCGCACCCTGGCGCTGCTCCTGGCCTGCGCCCTGCCCGCCGTGGCCCTCGCCGACAATGGCAAGCCGCTGCGCATCGGCATCACCCTGCACCCCTACTACAGCTACGTGAGCAACATCGTCGGCGACAAGGCCGAGGTGGTGCCGCTGATCCCGGCCGGCTTCAATCCCCACGCCTACGAGCCCCGCGCCGAGGACATCAAGCGCATCGGCAGCCTCGACGTGATCGTGCTCAACGGCGTCGGCCACGACGACTTCGCCGACCGCATGATCGCCGCCAGCGAAAAGCCCGACATCAAGACCATCGAGTCCAACGCCAACGTGCCGCTGCTGGCGGCCACCGGCATTGCCGCCCGCGGCGCCGGCAAGGTGGTCAACCCGCACACCTTCCTGTCGATCAGCGCCACCATCGCCCAGGTCAACAACATCGCCCGCGAACTGGGCAAGCTCGACCCGGACAACGCCAGGTTCTACACGCAGAACGCCCGGGCCTACGCCAAGCGCCTGCGTGCCCTGCGTGCCGAGGCGCTGGCCAAGGTCACCGAGGCACCGGACGCGACCTTCCGTGTCGCCACCATCCACGCCGCCTACGACTACCTGGTGCGCGACTTCGGCCTGGAAGTCACCGCCGTGGTGGAGCCGGCCCACGGCATCGAACCGAGCCCGGCACAGCTGAAGAAGACCATCGACCAGCTCAAGGCCCTGGATGTGAAGGTGATCTTCTCGGAGATGGACTTCCCCTCGGCCTACGTCGACACCATCCACCGCGAGTCCGGCGTGCGCATCTACCCGCTCACACACATCTCCTACGGCGAATACACCACCGAGAAGTACGAGGTGGAGATGAAGCGCAACCTCGACACGGTGGTCCAGGCCATCCAGGAGAACCGCACGTGACCGCCGCCGCCAACCTCACAACCGCCAGCGGGCCACGCATCGAGTTCGACGGCATCGACCTCACCCTCGGCCGCACGCGTATCCTCGAGAACGTGCGCTTCAGCGTCGCCCCCGGCAGCGTGCACGCCATCGTCGGCCCCAACGGTGGCGGCAAGAGCTCGCTGATCAAGACCCTGCTCGGGCAGATGCCGCACCAGGGCCAGCTGACCCTGCACTGGCCCGCTGAGCGTGAAGTGATCGGCTACGTGCCCCAGGCCCTGGAATTCGACCGCGGCCTGCCAATGACCGTGGACGATTTCATGGCCGCCATGTGCCAGCGCCGCCCGGCGTTCCTCGGCCTGTCCCGGCGCGTGCGTCCGGCGATCGACGCGGCGCTGGCGCGAGTGGGCATGCTCGACAAGCGCAAGCGGCGCATGGGCGCGCTGTCCGGTGGCGAGCGCCAGCGCGTGCTGCTGGCCCAGGGGCTGATCCCCGAGCCGCAGCTGCTGGTGCTGGACGAGCCGATGTCGGCCCTCGACGAGGCCGGCATCCAGGTGTTCGAGCAACTGCTGCACGGCTGGCGCCAGGCCGGCACCACCGTTCTGTGGATCGAGCACGACCTGGAAGCGGTGCTGCGCCTGGCCGACCGGGTCACCGGGCTGAGCCGCCAGGTGCTGTTCGACGCCCCGCCAGCCCAGGCCCTGACCCCCGAGCGCCTGCTTGGGCTGTTCTCCGTCCATCCGCGCAGCGAGAGCCTTGCCTGATGAGTTTCGAATCCTTCCGCCAGCTGGTCCAGGACTGGGCCACCGCTGGTTACCTGCCGGAGGCGCTGGCCTACGGTTTCGTGGTCAACGCCCTGCTGGCAGGCCTGATGATCGGCCCGGTGCTGGGCGGGCTGGGTACCCTGGTGGTGGTCAAGCGCTTCGCCTTCTTCTCCGAGGCGGTCGGCCATGCCGCGCTGACCGGCGTGGCCATCGGCATCCTGCTCGGCGAGCCCTACACCGGCCCGTACGGCAGCCTGTTCGGCTACTGCCTGCTGTTCGGCATCCTGCTCAACTTCCTGCGCAACCGCACCGGCTTGTCCCCGGATACGCTGATCGGCGTGTTCCTCTCGGTGTCGCTGGCCCTGGGCGCGAGCCTGTTGCTGATGCTGGCCGGCAAGATCAACGTGCACATCCTCGAGAACGTGCTGTTCGGTTCGGTGCTCACCGTCAGCGCCCACGACCTGCTGGTGCTGGGTATCGTCGCCGTGCTGGTGCTGGCCCTGGCCCTGCCGCTGTACAACCGCATCATGCTGGCTAGTTTCAACCCGCAGCTGGCGGCGGTGCGCGGGGTGGCGGTGAAGACCCTGGACTACCTGTTCGTGGTCCTGGTGACCCTGGTCACCGTGGCCTCGGTGAAGGTGATCGGCGCGATCCTGGTCGGCGCCCTGCTGGTGATCCCGGCGGCGGCGGCGCGGCTGGTCAGCCAGTCGCTCAAGGGCTTCTTCTTCGTCTCGGTGATCATCGCCACCCTGAGCACCCTGCTCGGCATCCTGCTGCCGATCGTCTTCGACCTGCCGGTGCCCTCGGGCGCGGCGATCATCCTGGTCGCCGGGATCTGCTTCGCCCTCGCCGCCCTGGCCCGCGCCCTCGTCCCCCGCCTGCAAGGAAACCCGGCATGACCCTGAAGAAACTGACCCTGGCCCTGACCCTGAGTGGCCTGCCGCTGCTGGCCAATGCTACTGAAGTGCTGACCACCCTGCCGGTGACCCACAGCCTGGCCAGCGTATTGCTCGACGGCACCTCGGTGCAGCTCAAGCGCGCCGCCCCGGCCAATCTGCCGGCCAGCCGCCAGCCGTCGTACTTCAGCGGCCGTGGCGGCGCCGGCCTGCACAAGGCGGCGTCGAAGGCCGACGCGGTGATCGGCGTGCGCTCGATCTGGCGTGACGACCCGCTCTATCCCACGGCCCGGCGCAGCAATATCCGCATCGTCGAGATCGACGCCGCGCGGCCGGTGGATGGCGCCCTGCCTGGTATCGCGGTCAAGGGTGATGAGGCGTTTACCGCCTACCCCTGGCTGAACCCGACCAACCTGGGGCGCATGGCCGATGTCGTCGCCAACGACCTGGAACGACTTGCGCCAGCCGACAAGGCGAAGATCCAGGGCAACCTGGCCGGCCTCAAGCGGCAGATGCTGGAGCTGACCGCCAACAGCCAGACACGCCTGGCCGAGGTCGACAACCTGACTGTGGTCAGCCTGTCCGAGCGCCTGGGCTACCTGGCCAGCGGGTTGAACCTGGATGTGGTCGAACAGCCACTGCCCGCCGACGACAAATGGGACGAGACGGCGCTCAAGGCGCTGGGCGAGCACCTCAAGGCGCAGGATGTGGCGCTGGTGCTGCATCATCGTCAGCCGGACGCAAAGGTGGCCGAGATGATCGCCGCTTCCGGGGCGAAGTTGCTGGTGCTGGACAGCGATCCGGACGACACCGTGACGGGGCTCAAGGCCAGTGTCGAGCAGGTGGTCAAGGCACTCGGCGACAGTTGAGCGCCTTTGCAGGAAATCGCGAAGGGAACAAATACCCTGTGGGAGCGGGTTTGAACTGGTCAAGTAATTTTGGACACCGGTTAAGGTTCATGCCGCTGCCTTGAGCTTTTCCTCCATGGCTACTGGCGTTTCATAGCCGTTGTAGCTGTGGAGGCGCTTGAGGTTGTAGCGCATCAGATAAGCCTGGATATCCACTCGTGCCTGCGCTTCGGTCTCGTAACCCTCTGCCGGCACCCATTCTGATTTCAATGCTCCGAAGAATCGCTCCATGGCAGCGTTATCCCAGCATTGGCCTCGATGGCTCATGCTCTGGTTCAAGTTGTACTCATCGAGCGCGGCTCTGAATTTATGGCTGGTGTACTGACAGCCCTGGTCTGAATGAAACATTACGCCCGCCGGCCTACCCCGCGATTCAGCGGCCATGCGCAGGGCGTTACAAGCT
The DNA here is from genome assembly GCF_016861355.2 of Pseudomonas sp. RtIB026. NCBI lineage: Bacteria > Pseudomonadati > Pseudomonadota > Gammaproteobacteria > Pseudomonadales > Pseudomonadaceae > Pseudomonas > Pseudomonas sp. RtIB026. The sequence continues at coordinate 4,083,717 of NZ_AP023348.2, forward strand.
AAGTTGGCATCTGCAATCATCGAGAATGCCCAACCCACTACGCGACGGGCATAGAGGTCAATCACGGCGGCTAGGTACAGCCAGCGCCTGCCAACCTGGATATAGGTCACATCGCCACACCAAACCTCATTGATCGCCGAAACCTTGAAATTGCGCTTCAGCTGATTCTCGGCGATCAACGCTTCTGCCCCTGATGACCGATAGCGGTGCGGCCTGCGCTGTTTGCACTTCAGGCCAGCTTCACGCATTAGCGCACGCACCTTGTATCGTCCTATTTCATGGCCTTCGTGCCGCAATTCCTGCGCCAGGGTTCGCGAGCCAGAAGCACTTCGCGATGCGTTGAAGTGCTTGATTACCAGCAGGCGTAGCGCATCTCTTGCCGGGTTTTCACGTCCTTGCCGTTTACGCCACGCATAGAAACTGCTGCGCTTAACCCCAAGCACGCGGCAGCAGTCGACAACAGGGTATTGCTCACTCAGCTCGTTGATCAGCGAGAACGATCTTTGGAGTCCCGAAGCAGGAGAGCACTGGCCTTTTTTAGGATTTCGATATCCCGATCCTTTTGCCGAACCAGCGCTTCGAGTTCTTCAATTCGTTGCTGCTCGGGTGTGATCGCTTTGGCTCCAGCCGGAACCTTACCGGCTCTCTCTTCACGCACCTGATCAACCCAGCGGCGAAGCGCGGTAGGGCCCAGCCCAAGGGCGGCACAGACCTCAGGAACTGACTGCCCACCGTCCAGCACCATTTCGGCAGCTTGGACTTTGTATTCTCTTGAATAAGATTTACGCACTGATTTTGCCTCCAATTGGGCGCCATCATAGCGCCCGATGAAGGTGTCCAAAATCATTAGGCCAGTTCACCTTACCCGCGAAGAAAGCAACACGGTGCATGGCACCGGCTTCGCCGGTGTTCGCGGCTAAAGCCGCTCCCACAGGCCCCGACTAAATCAATGAGTCATGTTCAATACCATAGGACCACCTCAGCGTTTCATGCACCGCTGATACCGCTCATCCACCCTGCCGGCAAACCACGCCGTGGTCAGCTTGCGGGTGATCTTCGGGCTCTTCAGCTCGATCCCCGGCAAAACCGCACGTGGCAACGCCTTGCCCGCCTTCGCTTCGGCCAGGGCGAACACCCCGCGATACAGCGTGGTGTCCTCCAGTTCCAGGCCATTCTCCTTCTCCAGCTGAGCCCTGATCTGCGGATTGCGCAACCCTAGCTTCGTCCCCAGCTTGCGCGCCGCCTGCTCGGTGGTGCCGGGCAGTATGGCGCCGGGGGCGATCAGGTCGCCATCGAGCGCCAGCGCCACCCCGCTCGCCCGGCTCAAGGCCGCCTGGAACGCCGCATTGCGACTGGCGTACCAGCCCGCGTTGAAGTCGGCGAAGCGGTACAGTTGGCGTTCATAGTGGGTGGGGTAGCCGAGCAGGTGGGCGATGCCGAAGTACATCCCGCCACGGCGGCTGAACACCTCCTGGCGGATGCTGCCCGAGTGGTCGTAGGGATAGCCCTTGGCGTGCCGCTCGGCGAAGTCCACGCTGACCTGCATCGGCCCGCCGGTGCGCACCGGGTTCAACCCGCCCAGCAGCGAGCGCCCCAGCGGCAGGCCGCCGATCACCTCGTCGTACAGGGCACTGAGCTGCTTCTCGCTGCGCACGGCGAGCAGCCGTTGCTGGTAGGTCTTGCCGTTGGCCGAGGGCGTGCTCAGGGCGCTATCGACCAGCAGCCGGGGCACATGCAGGCGCGCCGCCCGGCGGTCGATCTCCTCCCGGGCGATGCGTCCCAGGTTTGGCACCTGCGGGTCGGCGTTGAAGGTGGATTCCTGCTCGGTCACCGCCAGCACCGCGCACAGGTTGCTCTTGCTCGGGCTGATGCCCTGGGCCTGGAACGCCACCTGGATATCCTCGGCCCAGCCCTGGCGGTCCTTGACCTGGGCCGGCAGCAGGCGCACGAGCTGGGCGCGAACCTTGGCCGGGTCGGCCTCGGCGGCTTCCTCACGTCGCCCGGCGCAACCCTGGAGCAGGCCCAGGGTCAGCAGCGCGGTGGTCAGCAGGCGGGCGTTCAGGGCTGTTCACCGACCAGGTAGGTCTTGCTGATCTGGCGGAACAGCGGGTGGCTGGAGCTGCCCAGCAACTCGAACAGCACCATCTCGCGGGTGACCACCTGCGCCCCGGCATCACGCATGCGCGCCAGGCCCGCAGCCTTGCTCTGTGGGGTGCGGCTGTCGCAGGCGTCCTCGACCACGAACACCTGCTTGCCCAGGGCGCGCAGGCCGAGAACGGTCTGCAGCACGCAGACGTGGGTCTCCATGCCGCAGACGATTACCTGTTCGCGTTCAAGCAGGCTGTTGGGCAGGCATTCGGCGGCTACGCAGGAGAAGTGCAGTTTTTCGACGATCTCGGCGGCTGGCGCTGCGGCCTTGAGGGCGGCCAGGGTGTGGCCCAGGCCCTTGGGGTACTGCTCGGAGATCACCGTGGGGAGTTTTAGTTCGGCGGTTGCCGCGAGGAGCCAGCGGGCGCGGGCTGCGGTGCCCTCGGGGTCGCTCATGGCGCCGATGAGTTTTTCCTGGATGTCGATGACCAGCAGCGTGGACTTGCGGGGATCGATCAGCATTGGTGGCCTCATGCTTTGAGTGGAAGGGGTAGCCTTACCCAGGCGGGGGGTGGCGTCAATCGGGGCTGGTGGTTTTAAAAGTGGAACCGGTGACTGCTGGCATCTCAATTAAATGCGCCTATAGTTTTAAGGTTTGTTTTTATCGTTGCATGCGCATTCATTGGCTTTGGTGACGCATCGTCACCTTTTCGCCTTTACGGCGACCTACTTTTGCTCTTGGGCAAAAGTAGGCAAAAACCGCTGGCTCCATTCATCCGGCCCCTGCGCTTCGCTCCGGGGTTCCCTCGCTCCGTTCTTGCTCCCGTGGGTACCGCGCTGTACGCCCCATCCTGGGGCGCAGCGCTCGACGGCCATCCATGGCCGTCGCCCCACTACGCAAGAACTCCGCTCGGCCTCCTGAAGTCGCAATTGGCGGCGCCTGAACTATTGCGCGCTTAGAAGCAAGAGCAAGAGCAAGAGCAAGAAATGCGAAATTATTTATTTGACAGTTAATTATGTATTGGCTGTTCCGGCCCTTTCGCGGGGCAAGCCCGCTCCTACAGGGCTCTATATAACGACGGCTATTGCGTGGGAGCGGGCTTGCCCCGCGATACGGTCGAGAGATCAGCTAAGCTTTCAACTAGCGACAGCTGCGCCAGTCCAGGCGCCGCCCGTAACTTCGCGACTTCAGGAGGCCGAACGGAGGTCTTGCGGAGGGAGGTGACGGGCATGGATGCCCGTCAAGCGCTGGGGCCCAGGATGGGCCCTGCAGCGCGGTCCTCCCGGGAGCAAGGCCGGAGTGAGGGAACCCGGAGCGAAGCGGAGGGCCGGATGAATGGAGCGAGGCGGCTTTGGTTACTTTGGCCAAGACCAAAGTAACCCGCCGTAAGGGCGGAAAGGTGAATAAGCGTCAACATCGCAAATGAATGCGCATACAGCTCTCTAAACAATCAACAATCAATAACCGCACCAAAGCCTCACCCAGAAACCACCGGCTCACACCGCACTTCAGTCTTCACCGAATTGGCAATAAAACACTCTTCATGCGCCAGATGATGCAACCGCTCCAGTTGCTCAAAATCAGGTCGCCGCTCCCCGGAAAACTCAACCAAAGGCCGCAAGGTGACCACGGTCATGGCCATCCGCCCAGCCCCATCAAGCGCCATTTCCCCCAGGGCATCATCAACATACCGCTCGACACAAAACCGCTGCTTGGCCGCCAACGACAGGAACCACAGCATATGGCAACTCGACAACGCCGCGACGAACGCCTCCTCCGGGTCCACCGCCGAGGCATCCGACATCGGCAAGGGCACCACATGGGGCGAGGACGAACCCGGCACCTCCACCCCACCATCAAAACGCCACAAATGCCGCCTGCTGTAGCGGTTACCGAGAAAATCCTGCCCGTCACGATTCCAGGTCACTTGTGCGGTGTACTGCGCCATCCGATACCTCCTTGATCAAATAAACACATTGTTCAGCGCTTGCGCGCACAGATGCCAAAGGCCATGTCGCCTATGTAGATGCCCCGGGACTGAAGCCGCTCGGCCTCCAGCCGCGCCTGTAGCGTATCGATCCCGACCTGCCTGGCCGTAGCCACGCCATGGCTGATGATCCGCGGCAGGCAGGCACGAATGATATCGGCCAGGGGATAGGCGCTGTCGGGCGTCTGCACCAGGCCTTCGGCCCGCAGGTCCTCGACCTCCAGCCCCGCCTCGCTGAACAGTCGATGCAGGTTGAAACCGATATGCAGATCAGCCCCCTCATGGGCCAGCATGCGTTGCAACCACTGCTGGGCCTTGCGATGCAACGCAAAGGGTTCCAGGCTGGCCGGGGTCAGGCTGCTGTCGTGTTCCTGAAAGACCATCAGCCCACCGGGCAACAGATGCCGGGCCAGCAGACGCAAAGCCTTGACCGGCTCCGCCTGGTACATCAGCACCCGCCGCCCGACGATGGCATCGAACAACCCCAGGGACTCGGGCAGTGCCTGCAGGTCAGCCTGGACGAACTCAGGTATCGCCGCGCCCTTGGGTGTCTCACGCAAACGTGCAAGCTCCAGGGCATCAGCCGCCTGGTCAACGCCAACCACCGCGCCATCGCCGTCCACCAGGCGAGCCAGCAGCCAGCTCACATCACCGCTGCCACACCCGACGTCAAGCACGCGCATGCCCGGGCCGATACCGGCCTCGACCAGCAGGCGCGTGGTGAAATCCGCTTTCGCAAGTGCCATGCCATGCTCCTTCGCAGGTGCGCCAGTGTGCAGAGCAAAGGACCTCGGATACAAGACTGGCCTATGCTGGTGTGGTGTTTCACAAATAACGACCATAACTCGCGACACTTTTTGCGCTCATGCGGCGTTGTCGCTCCTCGCCGTAGCTGGGCTACGACTCGTCGCGACGCCTTGCCTGAGCGCAAAAATCGCTCGCGATTTATTGGTCGTATTTGCAAAACATCACACCAGAACCACCCGCCCTTATCGGACCCGAGCATGCCCACCACCGATCCCCTGCTGGACAGCTGGCAGCACAACGCCCAGGCCTGGATCGAAGCCGTACGCTCCGGCACCATCGCCTCCCGCCGCGAGGTCACCGACCAGGCGATACTGCTGGCCGTGCTGGGCCGACAACCTGCGCGGGTGCTCGACCTGGGTTGCGGCGAGGGCTGGTTGCTGCGGGCCCTGGCGGCACGGGGCATCGACGCGGTCGGCGTGGATGGCGATGCGACGCTGGTCGCCGCCGCGCACTCGGCGGGCTCGCCCCAAGTACACCTGGCCAGCTACCAGCAGCTGGCCGAAGGTGCGGTGGACATCGGCCATGGCTATGACCTGGTGTGCGCCAACTTCGCCCTGCTGCAACAGGACATCATCCCCCTGCTCTGCGCCATGCGGACCTTGCTGCTGCCCGGCGGCACGCTGCTGATCCAGACCCTGCACCCGTGGACGGCGGCTGCCGGCCACTACCAGGACGGCTGGCGCGAGGAATCGTTTGCCGGATTCACCGGTGACTGGCGCCCCATGCCCTGGTACTTCCGCACCCTGGGCAGTTGGCTGAAGGCGCTGGAGCTGGCCGGGTTCGGCCTGCTGGCGTTGCAGGAACCACAGCATCCGCAGAGCCAGGTACCACAATCCCTGCTGCTGGCGGCACAGAGGCTGGACTGACGCCCCTGCGGCCACTCGTCGCAGCCTTTTCCTACTTGGCAAATCCTGCACAGGCCTTAAAATCCCGCCTCCTTTTCGCCCGTCGCCCCAGCCGGTGGCAACCGCCCGCAAAGACAGCGTCCGTGCCTCATCACATCGCGCATGTGCCACAGGCTCAACCGCCCCCGCCCGACCTGCCTGCATCAGGTCCGCGGTTGAATCTTGCCAAGGTCGCAGCCCGCCCAGGCCGTACTGCACGCCGCCACGACCCGGCCCGTGCAGCCGAAAAGGTGCATCTGAGCTCTTTTCAACCTTGAGGTAACTATGTCTGTGCGTTTGCTGGCGATGGCGCTGGCACCCCTGCTCGGCCTGTTCATCATTGCCCTGGGCAATGGCGTGCTGTCTTCCCTGACCACCCTGCGCCTGGGCGCCGCCGGCGAATCGGCGACCACCATCGGCGTGGTGTCCTCGGCCTACTTCATCGGCCTGACCCTGGGGGCGATCTTCAACGACCGCCTGATCCTGCGCATCGGCCATATCCGCGCCTACAGCAGCTTCGCTGCGCTGATCGGCGCGACCATCCTGCTGCAGGGCCTGTTCTACGACACCACCTGGTGGTTCGCCCTGCGCCTGATCAACGGCTGGGCCGCGGTCGGGGTGTTCCTGGTGATCGAGAGCTGGCTGCTGCTGGCCGGCGACGCCAAGATCCGCGGACGCCTGCTGGCGCTGTACATGATTGCCTTCTACGGCGCCGGGGTGATCGCCCAGGCCGGCCTGGGCGAGGTCACCGGCTGGGGCGACACCGCGCCGTTCATGGTCGCCGGCATGCTCGCCACACTGTCGGTGCTGCCGATCGTGATCCTGCCACGGGTGTCGCCGCTGCTGGATCAGGTCGAGCCGCTCAAGCCACGGCAGTTGCTGGGCGTGGCGCCGACCGGGCTGGTCGGCTGCTTCGGCTCGGGGGTCGCCATCGCCGGCATCTACGCCCTGCTGCCGCTGTACCTGCAGCGCATCGGCCTGGATGTAGGCAAGGTCGGCGACATGATGGCCTGGGTGATCCTTGGCGCCATGCTGCTGCAGTACCCGGTCGGGCGCTGGTCGGACCGCAAGGACCGCCAGGACGTGCTGATCGCCCTGGCCGCCCTGTGCACCGTGCTGTCGGTGCTGATCGTGCTGCTGCCGGCCGACACCGTGCTGCTGCCGGCGCTGCTGTTCCTGCTCGGCGGCGGCGTGTTCGCCCTGTATCCGGTGGCCGTCAGCAGCGCCGCCGACCGCGCCCCGGCCGATGCGCTGGTGCCGATGATCCAGGGGCTGCTGCTGATCAACTCGCTGGGCTCGGCCATGGCGCCGCTGGCCATTTCGCCAATGATGACCGCTTACGGCGAGGCTGGACTGTTCTGGGCCTTCGCGGTGATCAACCTGACCATGGTCGGCTTCTTCCTCTGGCGCCGCGGCAAGCGCCCGGCACCGGAGCACCCGGCGCCATTCGCGCCGACCGCGACCTTCTCGCCGACCGGCGCGGAACTGCGGGTGACCGAGGACCTGATGCACGCGGCCCAGGAGCACCCGACGCTGGAGGCAATGGACGCCACGCACGGCCAGCAGTCGCCGCGTCCCGACGCCCACTGAAAGCCCGCGCCAAGGACCGCCCGTCGCTTGACGGGCACCTTGGCGCCACCGTGGCAGCCCAACGATGACAGGTCATTCGACAGGAGATTCATCATGGTCAATCCACGCCCCCTCGCATTGATGCTGGCGCTGCTGCTCGGTGGCGGCGCCACCCTCAGCCTTGCCGCGACCGACATGAACGATGGCAACGGTCACAGCGGACAGGCCACGGACCAAGGCAAGACCGCCGGTGAAGACGGCAGCATCAACAACCCCGGTGGCAGCAAGGACAACGACAGCAGTGACACCGGCAGCGATTCCGATGCTGCCGACGGCGCTGCCGGAGGCTCCAACAGCACAGGTGAAGCCACAGGCTCCGGGGCCGGGGCGTCAGGTGGCAGTGCCGAGGATCAGGACAGCCGTTGACAAGGTGATGATAATTGGCGTCCGACTTGGATTTGCCGGGGCTGCTTTGCAGCCCTTTCGCGGCACAAGGCCGCTCCTACAGGCGACCGCATGATCCTGTAGGAGCGGCCTTGTGCCGCGAAAGGGTCGCAAAGCGACCCCAGCAATCCTGAGTTGGAGCGGTCATATGCAAAAATTGCAAAAACCTTGAAAGGACTTGCCCCGCGATATGCGTCAACGCCAGTAGCGAGGCTCATCCACCACCCGCTGGTGCTCGGCAAACAGCAACGGCAACTGCTCCTTGAGAAAGTCCAGCCAGGTACGCACCTTGGCATCCAGGTAATGCCGCGACGGATAGATCGCATAGATCTCGCGCTGGCGCAGCCGGTGCGGCGCCAGCAGCCGGCACAGGCGCCCCTCCTGCATGGCCTGGCTCGCCGAGTAGTACGGCAGCAGCCCCACGCCCATGCCCAGTTCGGTGGCCTTGAGCATGGCGTCGGCGACGTTGGTGAGGAAGGTGTCCTGGGGCACGATCACACAGCTGTCGGGCTGGCCCTCGAACGACCAGTCCTCCTCGAACAGCGGGTCGACCGTGCGCAGGCAGATGTGCTCATGCAAATCCTCAGGCCGCTCAGGTACGCCGTGGCGGGCCAGGTACTCCGGGGAGGCACATAGGATGCTGTGGATGCTGCCCAGCGGGATGGCGATCAGTTGCGAGTCCGGCAGGCCCTGGCCGATGGTGATCACCACATCGTGCCCCTCGGCCAGCGGGTCGGGGTTGCGCTGCGACAGGGTCAGTTCCATCACCACTTCCGGGCAGGTGGCGTTGTAGCGTGCCACCAGCGGCATCATCAGCAACCCCAGGCCATGGGTGCAATGGAAACGCAGGTGGCCGCGAGGCGTGAGGTGGGCGCCACGGGCCTCGTCCACCGCCTCCTCGGTGAGCAGCATGATCTGCCGGGTGCGCTCGAGAAACCGCTCCCCCGCCTCGCTCATGCGCAGGCGCCGGGTGGTGCGGTGCAGCAGGCGGGTCTGCAACTGGTTCTCCAGCTCCGCGACGATCCGCGACACCTGCGCCGCAGAGATATCCAGGGCCTGGGCCGCCGCGGCGAAGCTGCCGCACTCCACTACCCGGGCGAAGGTTCGCATCGCATGCAGCATGTCCATGGGCAGGCAGCCTCATTCATACATGAAAGGCAGCAATCTATCACGGGATAGCCCATTTATTGTGAAACACAAATGAATGGATCATTAGCCATCCGCAACAAATGAGGAGCCTGTCATGAAACGTTCGATCGCCCTGCTCGCCCTGAGCGCCACCCTCGCCTCGTTCGGCGCACTGGCCGACACCACCGCCAGCACCTACGAATACGGCATGCCGCTGGACATCGCCAAGGTCATCTCGATCACCCCGGCCAGCAATGACGCCGACTGCCAGGTGGGCACCGCGCACATGGTCTACGTCGACCACCAGGGCCAGACCCGTGAAGTCGACTACCGCCAGATGGGCAACTGCTCGCAGCTGTAAGCCCTGGGAAAAATACCAGCCATCTTGCTGAAAGTGCATTTGCCCGCCCGCGACACCGCCGCATGATCTGCCGGGACAACAACAAGAACGTCCCGGACCATGAATACGATAGAAACCTCCACGGCCACGTCCGTGCGCGCCTGCGACGCCACCCATGCCCGCATCACCTGGCGGCTGATGCCGCTGCTGCTGGTGTGCTACCTGTTCGCCCATCTGGACCGCATCAACATCGGCTTCGCCAAGATGCAGATGAGCGCCGACCTGGGCTTTTCCGACACGGTCTACGGCCTGGGCGCCGGCCTGTTCTTCATCGCCTACGCGCTGTTCGGCGTGCCCAGCAACCTGGCCCTGGAACGGGTCGGGCCGCGGCGCTGGATCGCCACCCTGATGGTGGTCTGGGGGCTGCTGTCCACCGGCATGATGTGGTTGCAGGACGCCGCCGGCTTCTATGTCCTGCGGTTTCTGCTGGGGGTGGCCGAAGCGGGTTTCTTCCCCGGCATCCTCGTGGTGCTCAACCGCTGGTATCCGGCACGGCGTCGTGCCCAGATCACCGCGCTGTTCGCCATTGCCGTGCCTTTGGCCGGCGTGGTCGGCGGGCCGTTGTCCGGCGGCATCCTCCAGGCCTTCCACGACCAGGGCGGCCTGCGCGGCTGGCAATGGATGTTCCTGATCGAGGGCCTGCCGGTGGTGCTGCTCGGGCTGGTGGTGCTCAAGTGCCTGCCAGACAGCTTCGAGCAGGTGGCCTGGCTCGATGCCGGGCAAAAGCATGCGTTGCGCGAGGAAATGGCCGGTGAGGAGCGGCACAAACCCATCAGCTCGCTGGCCGGTCTGCTCGGCAACGCGCAGGTCTGGCTGCTGGTGGCGGTGTATTGCGCGGTGATGCTGGCGGTCAACACCCTGGCCTTCTGGATGCCCAGCCTGATCCATGGCGCCGGTATCGGCAGCGACGGCCAGGTCGGCCTGCTCAGCGCCATCCCCTATCTGGCCGGATGCCTGTTCATGCTCGGTTGCGGGCGCTCCTCGGACCGCCAGCGCGAACGCCGCTGGCACCTGTGCGTGCCGCTGCTGATGGCCGCCGCCGGCATCGCCCTGGCCGGGTCGGCGCCGGGCAATGCCTTGCTGGTGATGACCGGGCTGGTGATCGCCGGCATGGGCGCCAGCGCCGCGCTGCCGATGTTCTGGCAACTGCCGCCGGCATTCCTGGCCGGTGGCACCCAGGCCGCCGGCATCGCCATGATCAGCTCGTTCGGCAGCATCGCCTCGTTCGCCGCGCCCTACCTGATCGGCTGGATGCGCGACAGCACCGCCAACCCGGGCTTGGCCCTGCAGGTGCTGGCCGTGGCCATCGTGCTCGGTGGCGTGCTGGTGCTGAAGGTGCCCGCCAGCGTGGTCAACCCGAAATGAATGGGCTCAGGCCAGCAGCTCGCGGATCCAACCGGCCTGGCGGGTGATGTCGCGCACTTTGTCCTCGGGTACCGGCTGGCGCGCCCGGGCGAAGTTGTCCAGGCTCTGCTGCTTCTGGCGCAGCATGCGCTGCCACTTGAACAGAAAAGCCGGGCTGCGCGCCTGCATCAGCAGCGGGCCGAAGTACAGCTGCTCAGCCGTATAGGCGACCGCCTCGGCACGTTCGGCGACGATGATTTCGTAGTCGAAGCGGTTTTCCCGCAGCACTTCCTCGTCGACGATCCGGTAGCCGTTGCCCATCAGCCACTGGCGCAACGCGGGCTCGCCGCCGTTGGGTTGCAGGACCAGGCGCTCATGACCACCCAGGTACTGCTTGCCGGCTTCGAGAATGTCGCGGATGGTCTCGCCGCCCATGCCACAGATACTGATCGCGGTAATCCCATCACCCGGCTCGATGGCCGCCAGGCCACTGGCGTGCCGCACCGTGATGCAATCATCCAGGCCATTTTCGCGCACGGTACGCCGTGCAGCCTCGTAGGGCGTGAGCGCCACCTCGCCGGCCACCGCCGCGACAATCGCACCGCGGCGCACCAGCGCCACTGGCAGGTAGCCATGGTCCGAGCCGATATCGGCCAGACGCGCCCCGGCCGGCACATGGGCGGCCACGCGCTCCAGCCGCATGGACAATGTGTGTTCGTTCAACGCAAGCCTCTTCTGACAACCTGGGCCCGGCGCCTGTGGCCGGGTCGGGGCGCGATTCTGACCGCCCGCGCCGCGCATTTCAAATGCCCGCGACCAGCCGCCACGCCTCGACCTGCTTGACCCGCTCGCGTAGGCTTGGCGGTTTCCTTCCGTTGCAAGGCGAAACCCCATGGCAAACACCGACATCATCTACACCCCCGACCCGGACGCCGACTCGATCTCCTCGGACGTTGCCGAGTACAACGGCATCCTGGTCAGCACCCAGATCCCCGTGCAGGCCGACGGCAGCCTCGAACTGGGCGATATCACCACCCAGTGCGAATGCACCCTGCAGGCGCTCAAGATCGCCCTGGAACGCGCCGGCAGCTCGATGGACCGGGTGCTGCACCTGACCATCTACCTGACCGACATGGCCGACCGCGCCGCCTTCAACGAGGTGTACCAGCGGTTCTTCAAGAAGCCATGGCCGGTGCGCGCGGCGGTGGGCGTGGCTTCGCTGGCATTCGAAGGGATGCGCGTGGAAGTGACGGCGATGGCGGCGAAAGGCTGAGTGCTTGCTCAAGGGCCGCACGTGATGCGGCCCCGTGGAAGTTGACGGGCCAAAAAGTCGGTTAGCTGTTTAAACTTCCACTTGATCAGGAATCTCGATCAGTGCGTAGGTCCGCACTGGCCTGGTTTACGAGCCATGTGGCTACCGTACGCGCAGTTTGCATACTGCTAGGCTCTGAAACCACCTCTGTCAGTTCGTCCCCAGCCCCCAAGTAGAGCGTTATCAAATCATCTAAAACCGTTCCTGTATCAACCGCACGATCCTCAATCATTCGATCATGCATTTTGGAAAACCAGTCAGCCACACCAGTTGTCCCAATCGCAAGCGGGTCAATGTACTTAGCCAAGTACCAGTCCTCCGACACAAAATGGAAGTATGCCCCAACGACAAAACCTGTACCTGCGGCCACAGCGCTGGACATGGCACCGAGGGTACGGTCGGTTTTTTGCCATGGGAGAACGTGCGACTTCGAGATCACATTACTTTCAATCAACTTTTTCTCAAGTACTGCAATCTTATTTAACCTGACCCTCTCCTCAAGATGATGCGACAATTTATTTGCCGACAGGATACCGAAACCTACAGTTGCTAAGGCTATCTGTTTCCTGACTTCATTCTTACCTTCTGGATCCTGAAAATTGATAGGGTCCCCATGACAATACGCATAAGCATTGATCCCACCCACACCAAACGGACTCAACCGATCAGGCGAGTTGAACCGCATCAACAATGGATTGAAGGTCCGATGCCCGTTGCCCAAGTGATAATGGCCGGTCAGCGAGTCGTGGGGCTGGCCGCAATAAGCCAACAGCGCACCACGCTTATCGGAAACGGCCCCATACGGCATGTAAGCCCTGGGCAAGCTGGAGCCTCCCAGCACCGATCGCTGCTGATCGATCATGGCCAAACGGCTGAAGGTCATCGCACAACCTTTCGCAGAAAGATATTGGGCCCGACGCTATCATCACCGCGCCGCACGCATAACTGACAAAAATGCCAGGCCCACTACCACCGTTTGGGCAAGTTCATCGGTTATGGATGCCCCCGCCCCGATTCACCGCTACAATGCCCGCCTTACCGTGACAGCCCGAACCTATAACGACATGTCCCTTCCAAAGCACCACCTGGAACTGCTCAGCCCTGCCCGTGACGTGAGCATCGCCCGCGAGGCGATCCTGCATGGCGCCGACGCCATCTACATCGGCGGCCCGAGCTTCGGCGCGCGCCACAACGCCTGCAACGAAGTCAGCGATATCGCCGAACTGGTGGAGTTCGCCCGGCACTATCATGCCCGCGTCTTCACCACCATCAACACCATCCTCCACGACAACGAGCTGGAGCCTGCCCGCAAGCTGATCCACCAGCTGTACGACGCCGGTGTCGATGCGCTGATCGTGCAGGACCTGGGGGTGATGGAGCTGGATATCCCGCCGATCGAGCTGCACGCCAGCACCCAGACCGACATCCGTACCCTGGAGCGGGCCAGGTTCCTCGACCAGGCTGGCTTCTCCCAGCTGGTGCTGGCCCGCGAGCTGAACCTGCAACAGATCCGCAGCATTGCCGCCGAGACCGACGCAGCCATCGAATTCTTCATCCATGGTGCGCTGTGCGTGGCCTTCTCCGGCCAGTGCAACATCTCCCACGCCCAGACCGGTCGCAGCGCCAACCGTGGCGACTGCTCCCAGGCCTGCCGCCTGCCCTACACCCTCAAGGACGACCAGGGCCGCGTGGTGGCCTTCGAGAAGCACCTGCTGTCGATGAAGGACAACAACCAGACCGCCAACCTGCGCGACCTGGTCGATGCCGGCGTGCGCTCGTTCAAGATCGAGGGCCGCTACAAGGACGTGGGCTATGTGAAGAACATCACCGCCCACTACCGCAAGGAGCTCGACGCCATCCTCGAGGACCGTCCTGAGCTGGCCCGCGCCTCGAGCGGGCGTACCGAGCACTTCTTCGTGCCGGACCCGGACAAGACCTTCCACCGCGGCAGCACTGACTACTTCGTCAGCGATCGCAAGATCGACATCGGCGCCTTCGATTCCCCCACCTTCACCGGCCTGCCGGTAGGCGTGGTCGAGAAGGTCGGCAAGCGCGACCTGCTGGTGGCCACCGATGTCCCGCTGACCAACGGCGACGGCCTCAATGTGCTGGTCAAGCGCGAGGTCGTGGGTTTCCGCGCCAACATCGCCGAGCTGAAAAGCGAGTCCGAGGAAGACGGCCAGAAACGCTACCGCTACCGCGTCGAGCCCAACGAGATGCCCGAGGGCCTGTACAAGCTGCGCCCCAACCACCCGCTGTCGCGCAACCTCGACCACAACTGGCAGCAGGCGCTGCAGCGCACCTCCGCCGAGCGTCGGGTCGGTGTCGAGTGGCATGCGGTACTGCGCGAACAGCGCCTGATGCTCACCCTCAGCAGTGAAGAGGGTGTCAGTGTGCAAGTGGCCCTCGACGGGCCGTTCGGTGCCGCCAACAAGCCACAGCAGGCCCTGGACCAACTGCACGACCTGCTTGGTCAGCTGGGGACCACGATGTACCACGCCACGGCCATCGAGCTCGATGCACCACAGGCTTACTTCATCCCCAACTCGCAGCTCAAGGCCCTGCGCCGCGAAGCCATCGAGGCGCTGACCGCAGCACGGATCCAGGCGCACCCACGGGGCGGACGCAAGGCCGAGACCACGCCACCGCCGGTGTACCCCGAGTCGCACCTGTCGTTCCTGGCCAACGTCTACAACCAGAAGGCCCGCGACTTCTACCACCGCCACGGCGTGCAGCTGATCGACGCCGCCTACGAGGCCCATGAGGAGCACGGCGAAGTGCCGGTGATGATCACCAAGCACTGCCTGCGCTTCTCCTTCAACCTGTGCCCCAAGCAGGCCAAGGGCGTAACCGGCGTGCGCACCAAGGTGGCGCCGATGCAGCTGATCCAGGGCGATGAAGTGCTGACCCTGAAGTTCGACTGCAAGCCTTGCGAGATGCACGTGATCGGCAAGATGAAGAGCCACATCATCGACCTGCCGACCCCGGGCAGCGCGGTGGCCCAGGTAGTCGGGCACATCAGCCCGGAAGACCTGCTCAAGACCATCCCGCGCGCGCCGCACTGAAAGACGACCCGCCGTCGCTCCACAGGATTTCACCGGCGGCGGGTCTAGACTGAACAGGGGGCTGCCACACGTGGAGGTGTGAGATGAGCCAGTTCAAGCGATTGTTGGTCATGCTCGGCCCGCAGATGCGCCACACGCCTGCCCTGCAGCGCGCCGCGGCGCTGGCCGAATCCAGCGGGGCCCTGCTGGACCTCAATGTCTTCGTCGACGATGTCGACACTTTCGGCCTGATGAGCGACAGCCGCGAGCGCGAACGCCTGCTCGAGGACAACCGCCAGTGGTTGGCCGACGAGGCCGAACAGCTGCGCACGGCCGGCCTGGATGTCTCCACCGAACTGCTGCTGACCCGCGATCCATCGAGCAGCGTGCTGGAGCAGATCGAGCGCCTGGGCTGCGACCTGCTGGTCAAGGACGTGCAGCACGAACCCATCCTCAAGCGCCTGCTGGTCACGCCGCTGGACTGGCAACTGCTCAAGGACAGCCCGGTGGCGGTGCACCTGGTCAGCGACATCCGCCTGCCCCTGCCCCGACAGATCGCCGCAGCGGTCGACCTCAACAGCCATGGCAGCGGCGAGCATCTGGACGACCAGGTGATCCGCAGCGCCCACGCCCTGGCCCTGCAGTGCAATGCCGAGCTGCACCTGTTGCACGTGTGTGATGCGACCAGGACCCATATCGCCGACTTCGGCGCCGGCACCGTGACCATGCCCGGGTTCGACACCAGCGTGCGCACGGCCCAGCGCACGGCATTCAACCGCTTGGGCGACCACTACCAGATTGACCTGGAGCGTCGTCACTTCCTCGAAGGCCCGGCGGTCAAGGCGATCACCCAGTACATCGCCGCCCACCGGGTGGATGTGATCGTCATGGGCAACCACCGGCACGATGCCTTGCAGGCGTTTCTCGGCGGCACCACGGCGCATGTGCTGGAGCACCCGCTGTGCAATGTGCTGGCGATCAAGGCGGTGCGTTGAGGCAGCATCGCGGGGCAAGCCCGCTCCCACGCTGCGGGAGCGGGTTTGTTCGGTTCAGAACCCTTTGCTATAGAACAGCGAGTACGACTCGATCCCATCGTTAGGCTGCTTCAGCCCAGCGTTGGAATAGTGCATCGCACGGATGCCGACCTTCTGCTCCGCCGGCAGTTTCAGGCCAAAACCGATCCGGTCCTCGAAGTTCACCGACGAGCCCAGGCGCTGGTCGCCCACGTCGGTCTTGGAGAATGCCGCCAGGCCGATACCGGCCTCGATGAACGGGGTGTAAGTGAAACCACTGAACTCATAGACGAACACCGGGCTGAACGACAGCGAGTGAGCGCCGCTGGCCTCGCCGCCTTCCCAGTAGGTGTAGGCCGCGTCCCAGTAACCGGTCAGGTGGCCGGTGCTGCTTTCCAGCCATTTCTTGTCCCAGTCGAACGACATCCCGATACGGTAGGTCATGTCGCCCTGGCCAGTGGCGCCGACGGCACCGGACACCTGGGCGGCCTGGGCCAGGTTGGCGCCGGCGAATGCCAGCACAGCGGCAGCCAACGTAGTGGCGAGACGGGTCTTCATCAAATGACTTCTCCTGATGGTCTTCACGGGCAGGCGCGCGACCTGGCGCGTGCCTGCGGGCAAGTGGGGGCTGCGCCCCTCGTTGTGCACCAGCGCCCCGGCACATCCAACCGGGTTACAAGTGGTAATACTTCCTCGATTATTGTCCGAATGCTCTGAAAGTGAAAAGTGATTTGCCACTATTGGCTAAGGACACTGCGTTCCATTCAAGGGTTCATTCGTCTTGGTGTTCGCCGCGAAGGCTCCTGCGCCTATGAGATCGAGCGCCGCCCGCGCGGCGCATCGCGGCACAAGGCCGCTCCTACATCTGTTTCGGGCCAGTGAGTCCTGTAAGGGTACCGCTGCCCGCTTTGGCGCATGTCTTGAGCCATGTGGAGCGGCGGTAGCGACCACGCTGAAACCGCGTCGTACCAACAGAGCGGACCAGGTAATGGCACAGGAGAAATGGGCCCGAAACAAATGTGGGAGCAACTGTCTTGCTCAATTTTTAGAATCTGGCGCGATCCCTGTGGGAGCGGGTTTACCCGCGAAGCAGGCGACGCGGTGCCTGGCACCGGCTGCGCCGGTGTTCGCGGCTGAAGCCGCTCCCAAAGCGACCGCGCGGCCCTCAAGCCACGCGCTATGCCTGTGTGAGCGGCCTTGTGCCGCGCGGGCGGCGCTCGATCTCACAGGCGCTGCCAGCCTGACGGCGGACACGTGGTAGCCCTCACTCGGTCTATCGCCTGGCGCCCAAAAGACCTTGAAAGGGCTGGCCCTCAGCGCCAGTTCAGATCAACCCGCGCCGGCGCCTTGCCATCCACCGTCACCTGCTGTTGCACGGTACGGCCATCGGCATTGCCGATCACCCGATAGTGCCCCGCAGGCAACTGCACGAAGATCAGCGGCCCGACGTCCTGCAGCGCCAGCACCGATTGCCCCTGGGCCGACTGGATATCCAGCGCGGCACCGCTCTGGAACTTGCCGTCCGGGCCGGTCGAGAGGGTGATGTGCAAGTCATAGCCGGGCGTGCGGCGCAGGGCATTGGCCTCGTCCTGGCCGATGCCGCCCTGCAGGTAACGGATGCCGTTCTGTTCCTGGGGCTGCAGCTGCACGCCTTGCGAATCGATGGGCGCGTTCAGGTCGGCGGCCGCCGCCAATGTCCAGGGCATGGCCAAGGCCAGCAACAGCGCCGCGCACAGGCCGTAATGATGGGTACACATGGTGCATTCCTCCCGCTTGGGGATGGTCTACACAATTTGGAGGATTTTCCGAGGCTGGGGTTCGCATCCCGGCGCACCGTTAGTCCGTCAGGGCGTAGGCAGCTCTCGACGCTCTTCCAGCAGCTTGATGAACATGCTCAGGCTGCGCGACACCGTGCCCCGCCGCCACACCAGCCAGGTCTTCAGGTAGCGGAAGTCCTCGGCCATCGGCCAGGCACTGACCGTGCTGCACCCCGGCATGTTGTCGAGCATGCTGCGCGGCATCATCGCCAGGCCCGCGCCGGCACTGACGCAGGCCAGCATGCCGTGGTACGACTCCATCTCGTGGATCTTGCCCGGCACCGCCTGGTCATGGACGAACCAGCTCTCGAAATGGTGGCGATACGAGCAGTTGGCACGAAACGCGTAGATGCTCGAACCGTTCACATCACGGGCACGGGTGACCGGTGGGTGGTTGAGCGGCGCGATGACCATCATCTCTTCTTCGAACACCGGCATGCCCTCGAGCGTCGGGTGCAGCACCGGGCCATCGACGAAGGCCGCCACCAGGCGCCCGGACAGCACGCCTTCGAGCATGGTCCCCGACGGGCCGGTGGACAGGTCCAGGTCAACCTTGGGGTAGCGCTGGTTGTACGCCGCCAGCAAGGCCGGGATGCGCACCGCCGCCGTGCTTTCCAGCGAACCCAGGGCGAAGGTGCCCTGAGGATCCTCGCCCGCCACGGTCAGCCGCGCCTCATGCACCAGGTCGAGGATGCGCCGGGTGTACTCGAGGAAGTTCCAGCCCGCCGGCGACAGGCGCAAGCGGCTTTTCTCGCGGATGAACAGCTCGACGCCCAGGTCCTCCTCCAGCTGCTTGATGCGGGTGGTCAGGTTCGACGGCACCCGATGGATCTGCTGGGCGGCGGCGCTGATGCTGCCGTGCTCGGCCACGGCCTTGAACATCTCGAGTTGCACCAGGTCCACGGTCATTCTCCAAACGTGAATGTTTCGCTCATTATTATTCAGTTTTCATTAAAGCACGCTACCCCTAGTCTGGGCTGACCCGATCAAAACAATGAGAGTCCTGCCATGAGCGAGATCAGCAGCCTGACCCACGCCATTTCCGTCGACCCCTACAGCGGCGAACGGATCGGCCACTACGCCTTCGACACCGACGCCGCACTGGACGCGGCGCTGCAACGCGCCAAGGCGGGCTACAACCAGTGGCGCAAAGTATCGCTGGGTCAGCGCAGCGAGTATCTGGTCGCGCTTGGGCAAGCCCTGCAGGCCAACGCCGAGGCCTTCGCCCAGATGATCGCCCGCGAGATCGGCAAACCGATCAGCCAGGCCCGCGGCGAAGTCAACAAGTGTGTCGGCCTGTGCCAGTGGTACGCCGAACACGGCCCGGCCATGCTGGCGCCGGAGCCGACCCAGGTCGAAAAGGCCCGCATCGAATACCGCCCGCTGGGCCCGATCCTCGCCGTGATGCCGTGGAACTTCCCGGTCTGGCAGGTGCTGCGCGGCGCGGTACCGGCGCTGCTGGCGGGCAACACCTACGTGCTCAAGCACGCGCCCAACGTGATGGGCAGCGCCTACCTGCTGGCCGATCTGTTCAAGCGCGCCGGCCTGCCTGAAGGCGTGTTCGAGGTGCTCAACGTCACCCCCGAAGGCGTCACCCGCGCCATCAACGATCCGCGCATCGCCGCCATCACTCTTACCGGCAGCGTGCGCGCCGGCATGGCCATTGGCGCGCAGGCCGGCGCCGCACTGAAGAAGTGCGTGCTCGAACTGGGCGGTTCCGACCCGTTCATCGTGCTGGCCGACGCCGACCTCGATGCCGCGGTCAAGGCCGCCGTGATCGGCCGTTACCAGAACACCGGGCAGGTCTGCGCCGCCGCCAAGCGCCTGATCGTCGAGCAAAGCATCGTCGAAGCGTTCACCGAGAAGTTCGTCGCGGCCACCCGCGCGCTGACCATCGGCAACCCACTGGACGACGCCACCTACATCGGCCCGATGGCCCGCTACGACCTGCGCGACGAACTCGACGGCCAGGTCCAGGCAACCCTGGCCGAGGGCGCCACCCTGCTGCTGGGCGGCAGCAAGATCGAAGGCGTGGGCAACTTCTACGCGCCTACCGTGTTCGCCAACGTCACCCCGGACATGACCGCCTTCAAGCAAGAGCTGTTCGGCCCGGTGGCGGCGATCATCAGCGCCCGCGATGCAGACCACGCGGTGGAGCTGGCCAACGACAGTGAATTCGGCCTGGCCGCAACGATCTACACCGCCGACTATGCCTTGGCCGAGCGCATGACCGCGGCTTTGGACACCGGTGGCGTGTTCATCAACGGTTACTGCGCCTCTGACCCTCGCGTGGCGTTCGGCGGTGTGAAGAAGAGCGGGTTCGGCCGTGAGCTGTCGCACTTCGGCGTGCGCGAGTTCACCAACGCCCAGACGGTGTGGCTGGATCGCAACTGATCCTCTGCCTCAAACCCTGCGCGCCCCCTGTGTAGGAGCGGCCTTGTGCCGCGAACGGGGCGCGTAGCGCCCCCAGGGCCTGCGCCACAAGACAGATCGCCGGGGCCGCTCTGCGGCCCGTTCGCGGCACAAGGCCGCTCCTACACAGGAAGTTCGGCAACTGCCGGAAACCGCCCAAGCAGACCTTTCGTAATCAGTTTCCCCGACCACGCCTGAGCGTCTCGCTCGGCAGTTCGCGGAACAGCTGGCGGTAGCTTTCGGAAAACCGCCCCAGATGCCAGAACGACCAGCGCATAGCCACCTCGGCCACGGTCGCGTCGCCTGCCAGCAAGTCGCGCCGCGCGCCGTTCAGCCGCCGCAGGCGCAACCAGTGTGCCGGCGGCAGGTTGGTGAAGCCCTTGAAGGCTTGCTGCAACTGACGCACGGAAACCCCGGCGACCTTGGCCAGCTCCACCAGGTTGAGGGTCTCGTCGGGGCAGTCGGCGGCCCATTCGCTGACCCGGCGCATGATCGCCCGCTCCTCGTCGCGCCGTCCGAGCGCCTCGCCCTGCAGACGCTGCCCAGCGTTGTCGAGGATAAACAGGCAGTCCTCCAGCAACTGCTCGGCCAACGCCCTGCCCTCCAGCGGGCAATCGGCCTGGCCCAGCCGGGTCAGGGTGGCGCTCAGCCAGTTGCCGAACAGGGCATTCTGCTGGCAGGTCAGCGGCACCATGAACAGGCCGCGCAGACGCTCCAGGTCAAGGCCATGGCTGGCCAGGAACGGCTGCTCGAACACCACCGCCACTTCCTGGTAGTTCTCCGGGGTGATCCAGATGTTGCGGCTGTCTTCGTTGAGCAGGTAGAGGCTGTTCTCGCTACGGTCGAAGCAGAACGCCAGGGCACCGCTGGGGGCGCGGAAGAACTGCTCGACCCGGGTGTTCAGGCGCTCCTCGTACACCTCGACGCCGTCGAGCCCCAGCCAGCGCAGCTGGCCGTTGAAATGCCCGGGGGACATCTGCCGGTACTGCTGCTGCCAGCCCGGGGTGGCGCGGGTCTGTTCGGTCACGTCGGTGGTGCGGATGTCCTGGACCTGCAAGGCGGTTGGCGTTGTCACGCGCTGTCCTAGTTGCACTCTTTTGGTGCATTGATTGCCGAAGAAAGTGGATAGATCGCCCGGGGGGGCAGCGACCAAGATAGTCCTCAGCGTCACCTGTGGGAAGTGCCCTGCGGCGATGAACGCCTTGCGTCCCACCACAACTACCCAACCAAGAGGTTTGTATGAACGCCCCCTTCGATCAGCTGTCCACCTGGCTGAAAGAACACCGGATCACCGAAGTCGAATGCGTGATCAGCGACCTGACCGGCATCGCCCGCGGCAAGATCGCCCCGACCGCCAAGTTCCTCCACGAGCGCGGCATGCGCCTGCCCGAGAGCGTGCTGCTGCAGACCGTCACCGGCGACTACGTCGATGACGACATCTACTACAGCCTGCTCGACGCCGCCGACATCGACATGGTCTGCCGCCCCGACCCCACGGCGGTGTACCAGATCCCCTGGGCCATCGAACCGACCGCGATCGTCATCCACGATACCTTCGACAAGCAGGGCAACCCCATCGAGCTGTCGCCGCGCAACGTGCTGAAGAAGGTCCTGAAACTCTACGCCGACAAGGGCTGGCAACCGATCGTCGCGCCGGAGATGGAGTTCTACCTCACCCAGCGCTGCGAAGACCCGGACCTGCCGTTGCAGGTGCCGCTGGGCCGCTCTGGGCGCGCCGAGAGTGGCCGCCAGTCGTTCTCCATCGATGCCGCCAACGAATTCGACCCGCTGTTCGAGGACGTCTACGACTGGTGCGAGATCCAGGGCCTGGACCTGGATACGCTGATCCACGAGGACGGCCCGGCGCAGATGGAGATCAACTTCCGTCATGGCGACGCCCTGGACCTGGCCGACCAGATCACCGTGTTCAAGCGCACGATGCGCGAGGCGGCGCTCAAGCACAACGTCACCGCCACCTTCATGGCCAAGCCGATCACCGACGAACCAGGCAGCGCCATGCACCTGCACCAGAGCGTGGTCGACATCGCCACCGGCAAGCCGATCTTCGCCAATGACGACGGCAGCATGAGCGAACTGTTCCTGCACCATATCGGCGGCCTGCAGAAGTACATCCCCAAGCTGCTGCCGATGTTCGCGCCGAACGTCAACTCGTTCCGCCGCTTCCTGCCCGACACCTCGGCGCCGGTGAACGTCGAATGGGGCGAGGAGAACCGCACCGCCGGGCTGCGCGTGCCAACGTCCAGCCCCGAAGCGATGCGCGTGGAGAACCGCCTGCCGGGTGCCGACGCCAACCCCTACCTGGCCATCGCCGCGAGCCTGTTGTGCGGTTACATCGGCATGGTCGAAAAACTGGAGCCCAGCGCCCCGGTGCAGGGCCGTGCCTACGAGCGACGCAACCTGCGCCTGCCGATCACCATCGAGGACGCACTGCAGCACATGGAAGACTGCGAGAAGGTCCAGCAGTACCTGGGGCAGCAGTTCGTCCAGGGCTACGTCGCGGTCAAGCGCGCCGAGCATGAGAACTTCAAGCGGGTGATCAGCTCGTGGGAGCGGGAGTTCCTGCTGCTGAGCGTTTAAGCCCCCTCGGGGGCGCTTTGCGCCCCTTTCGCGGCACAAGGCCGCTCCTACAGGGGCTGCGCGCGTTCAGTAGGAGCGGCTTTGTGCCGCGAATGGGCTGCGCAGCAGCCCCTACACCACCGAATTCGAAGAACAAGACCAACGAGGTGTCGACATGCGTCATCCGCAAGCTTTGATCCCCGCAACCTTCGCCCTGCTGTTCGGCGCCGCCGTCCAGGCCCAGCCGACGGTCAGCGTGTACAACTGGACCGACTACATCGGTGACACCACCCTGGCTGATTTCCAGGCCAGCAGCGGGATCAAGGTGGTCTATGACGTGTTCGACTCCAACGAGACCCTGGAGGGCAAGCTGCTGGCCGGGCGCACCGGCTACGACGTGGTCGTGCCCTCCAACCATTTCCTCGCGCGCCAGGCCCAGGCCGGCGCGTTCCTGCCGCTGGACCGCAGCAAGCTGCCGAACTGGCAGCACCTGGACCCGCAACTGCTCAAGCAGCTGGAGCAGAACGATCCGGGCAACCAGTACGCCGTGCCGTACCTCTGGGGCACCAACGGCATCGGTTACAACGTCGACAAGGTCAAGGCGGTGCTGGGCATCGATCGGATCGACTCCTGGGCGGTGCTGTTCGAAGCCGAGAACCTGAAGAAGCTCAAGCAATGCGGCGTGGCGTTCATGGACTCGCCGGACGAACTGTTCCCGGCCATGCTCAACTACCTGGGCATGAACCCGCGCAGCGAGAAGGCCGACGACTACCGCAAGGCCGAGGCCCGCCTGCTGGAACTGCGCCCGTACATCACCTACTTCCACTCCTCCAAGTACGTCTCGGACCTGGCCAACGGCGACGTCTGCATCGCTTTCGGCTATTCCGGCGACGTGCTGCAGGCCGCCCACCGCGCCGAGGAGGCCGGCAATGGCGTCAAGGTCGCCTACAGCATTCCCAAGGAAGGCAGCAACCTGTGGTTCGACCTGCTGGCCATCCCCAAGGACGCCAAGAACCCCGAGCAGGCCCTGGCCTTCATCAACTACCTGCTCGACCCCAAGGTGATCGCCAAGGTCAGCGCCACGGTCGGCTACGCCAACGCCAACCCGGATGCCAAGGCCGACATGGACCCGGCGCTGGTGAACAACCCCGAGATCTACCCGCCCCAGGACGTGCTGGACAACCTGTATGTCTCGACCATGCAGAGCCCCGGGATCCTGCGGCAGATGACCCGCTCCTGGAGCAAGATCAAGTCCAACCGCTGAGCCGAGCCCGCCCATGCCACAGATGAACGAACACACCGCCTCCTACTACGCCGCCTCGGCGCGCCTGGCGGCCACCTACCCTGCGCTCGACCAGGACCTGCAGGCCGATGTCTGCGTTGTCGGCGGCGGCCTGACCGGGGTCAACGCCGCCCTCGAACTGGCTGAGCGCGGCCTCTCGGTGATCCTGCTGGAAGCCCGCCGCATCGGCTGGGGCGCCAGCGGGCGCAACGGCGGCCAGCTGATCCGCGGCATCGGCCATGACGTGTCCGGTTTCGCCCGTCACGTCGGCCAGGACGGCGTGCGCTACCTCAAGCAGGCCGGCATCGATTCGGTCGCGCTGGTGGCCCGGCGCATCGAACAGTACGGTATCGAATGCGACCTGCGCTGGGGCTTCTGCGAGCTGGCCAACACCCCCGCCCAGTTCGCCGCCTTCGAAGACGAGCAGCGCGACCTGGCCGAGCTGGGCTATCGCCACGAGACCCGCCTGGTCAACCCCGAACGCATGCGCGAGATCGTCGCCAGCGACCTGTACGCCGGCGGCCTGGTGGACATGGGCTCGGGCCACCTGCACCCGCTCGACCTGGTCCAGGGGGAGGCGCGCGCCGCCCACGGCCTGGGTGTGCGGATCTTCGAGCACAGCCCGGTGATGCGTATCGAACATGGCAGTACGGTGACCCTGCATACCGCCCGGGGCCGGGTGCGCGCCCAGAGCCTGATCCTGGGCTGCAACGCTCATCTCGACGCGCTGGAGCCGCGCCTGAGCGGCAAGGTCCTGCCGGCCGGCAGCTATGTGGTGGCCACCGAACCCTTGCCCGAGGCCCTGGCGCGCACGCTGATCCCGCAGAACATGGCACTGTGCGACCAGAAGGTGGGGCTGGACTACTACCGCCTGACCGCCGACCGCCGCCTGCTGTTCGGCGGCGCCTGCCACTATTCCGGGCGCGACCCGAAGGACATCGGCGCCTACATGCGGCCCAAAGTGCTAAAGGTGTTCCCGCAACTGGCCGAGGTGCGCCTGGACTACCAGTGGGGCGGCATGATCGGCATCACCGCCAACCGTTTCCCCCAGGTCGGCCGCCTCGGCCAGCACCCTAACGTTTACTATGCCCAGGGTTACTCTGGGCATGGACTTAACGTCACCCACTGGACCGCGAAGCTGCTCGCCGAGGCCATCGCCACCGAGCACAGCCAGGGCTTCGATGTGTTCAGCGCGGTGCCGCACCTGACCTTCCCCGGCGGCAAGGCATTGCGCTCGCCGCTGCTGGCGCTGGGCATGCTGTGGTACCGGTTGCGCGAGGCGCTGGGCTGACAACCCTGCTTCAGAGGATGGCCTGCAGCCCCTTGTCGGCAATGATGTTCAGTAGCTTCAAGGCAGGCCCGGCCGGGCGTGTTTCGCCCTGTTCCCACTTGCGCACCGTCGATGCACTGGTGTGCAGGTGGAGGGCGAATACCGGCTGGCTGAAGTTCAGCGCTTCGCGCAGGTGGCGGATGTCCTGGGCGCTGAATGCCCGCACCGGGGCCGGGCAGATCGCCTCGAAGTCGCGCAACGTGACCTTGCCGACGGCACCTGCCTGCTCGAGGGCCGAGAGGTCGGCACGCAGTGATTCAATGAGTTTGCTGGTCACAGTGGACCTCCAGAATAAACATACCCGTGGAGGGCATACCTTCACAGTGTCAGAGCCCCATCGATAGTCAGCGTATTCCGGCAATACAGTAGGAAACGGCAACCGTCGCCATCCGAACACTGGCCTTCGGCCAACCACCTGCTAGCGTTGTTCTGGCCACTTCCCTCATGGACCTCGTCATCATGAAGCACCTGCCTCGCACCACCCTGCTGTGCGCTGCTCTGCTGGCCCTGGTTGCCTGCTCCAGCAACCGTGTCGATCCCAAGGACTATTCCGGCTTTCTCAAGGACTACAGCCGCCTGAAGCCCGCCGAGAGCGTCTCCGGCGCGCCGGTGATGCGCTGGATCGATCCGGGTGTGAAGGCCAGCCAGTACACCAAGGTGTTCATCGAACCGAGCCAGTTCTATCCCAAGCCGCAGCCGACCAACGTGATCTCGGCGCAGACCCTGCAGGAGATCACCCGCTACTTCAACGAAGCGATGCGCCGCGAACTGGGGAGCGTGCTCACCCTGGTCAAGGAGCCTGGCCCGAACACCATCGTGGTGCGCCCGGCGATCACCGCAGTGTCCACCAGCACCGAGGGCCTCAAACCCTACGAGGTGATTCCCATCGCCCTGGTGGCCGCGGCGGTGAACACGGCCGCGGGCGGTCGCGACCAGGCCGTGGACATTGCAGTGGAGGCTGCATTCCTCGACGGCGGCAACCAGAACGTGCTGGCCCAGGTGGTGCGCAAGGGCAGCGGCAAGGAGCTGGAGAACGACAGCACGCAACTGACCCTGAACGACGTCAAGCCGGTGCTCGATGGCTGGGCCAGCGACATGCGCCGCAGCTTCGTGGCGTTGCAGCAGAAGTCGAAGTGAGTCCGTCCAGCCCGTAGCTCATCGCGGGGCAAGCCCGCTCCCACGAAACGGGAGCCGGCTTGCAGGCCTGATTGACACCACTCGTCGGACATACTGCAAAAAGGCCATCACTGCATTTTTTGCCTGCTTAACTCAAGCGAGCTGCCAGGCAGGCGGCACCGCACTTCAGGGATGGCTGCACAAGCCGGCTGCCAACAGCCGCTCGCACCGGGCACGCCAGTACATCCGCCCGTCTACCTGCCTCTCCCCCTTTTCTCCCCCGTCCGCCTGCGCAAGCGTTGGTTACGGTATCTCATTCATTGAATGCAACGGAGGCAATCATGTCTGTATCGCTGACCGCACCGTCGGAAGGCCTGTTCCCGGTGTCCTACCTCATTGGTACCAATGCCCCGGGCGCCCCGCGCCTGCAGCTGGACCTGCTGGTCTACACCCCAGACCGCAGCGTCAACGGCCACGCGCTGATCACCCAGACCACCAACCCACCGCTGGAGCTGGGCCTGGATGCCTGGGGCAGCTACAGCTACCTCACCGTGCAACCACCAAGCGAAGGCAAGATCCTGCTGACGGTACGTGGCAACCACGGTGGCCCACACGCCAATTCGCCGGAGCAGTTCGAACTGCGCGCACTGCTTGACCTGGACTGGCAGAAAGGCACGGCCAGCTACCGTTACTACAACGGCCAGCGTTGGATCGAGGTGGACAACGTACCCGTCGTGCTTGAGCTCAAACGCATCCAGACGCTGGCGAACGTCGACCTGACGACCGAGCTGCACAACGCCACCTTGGAGGCAGTGATCGCCACTGGTGACGTCGCGCAACTCAAGCAACTGGCCAGCGGTGCCGTGGGCAAAGCCCTGGACCAGGCCCTCGCCTCGACCAAGAGCCCGGCCGCCAAAGCCGCCAAGAAAGCCTGAGCAGACAAGGAGAATCAGCATGTCCTTCGGACTTTTTCATACCCGCCTGAACGTCAGCAACGGGCTGCTCGGCGCACCTATCCTGACCCTCGACCTGCTGGTCAATACCGTGCAGAAGAAGGTCACCGGCAGGGCCTCCATCATCCAGGCCACGCATCCGGTCCAGGTCTTCCACGCCAAGGTGTGGGGCGGCTACAGCGAGCTGCCGTTCGCGCCCGTAGGTAGCCCGTCAATTGTCCTGCACCTGGATGGCAGCCCAAGCGGCCCGCTCAGCCAGATCGCCCAGAGCTTCCACCTGCAGGGTCTGCTCGACCAGGGCTGGAACATCGGCACCGCCAGCTACCGGTACTTCAGCAACGGCCACTGGGTCGACCAGCATGGCCGCGTGCGCAAGGCGCCGGACATCACCCACCAGGATCAACCGCAACCCGCGGAGCGCCTGAAGGCTGTGATCAAGCACCTGGAAAACGCTTGACCTGAACCGTCGCGGGGCCAGCCCGCCCCCACATCAAGGTGTGGGAACGGGCTGGCCCCGCGATCATCGGTCAGGCCATGAAGCTATAGGCAATCGCCGACAGCGTGATCAAGCCGATCAAAACCACGAATACGTTCGACAGCTTGCCCGAGTACTGGCGCAACGCCGGCACCTTCTGTACCGCATACATCGGCATCAGGAACAGCAAGCAGGCGATCACCGGCCCACCCAGACTTTCGATCAGCCCGAGAATGCTCGGGTTGAGGGTCGCCACCGCCCAGCAGGTCACCAGCATGAACAGCGCCGTGGCGCGCTCCAGGCGCTTGGCCGGCCAGGCCTTGCCACGTCCGCGCAGGCTCTTGACGATCATGCCCTGGAAACCTTCGCTGGCACCGATGTAGTGGCCAAGGAACGACTTGGTGATCGCCACCAGCGCGATCAGCGGCGCGACAAAGGCGATCACCGGGGTCTGGAAGTGGTTGGCCAGGTACGACAGGATCGAGATATTCTGCGCCTTGGCCGCGGCCAGGTCGGCCGGGCTCAGGGCCAGCACGCAGCTGAAGCAGAAGAACATCACCGTCAGTACCATCATCACATGGGCGGTGGCCAGGGTGCGGCCGCTCTTGCGGTCGGCATCATTGCCATAACGGTGCTTCTGGTCGACGGCGAACGCGGAGATGATCGGCGAGTGGTTGAACGAGAACACCATCACCGGGATCGCCAGCCACAAGGTCAGCAGCAGCTTCGAGGCGCTGATGCCTTCGTTGGCCTGGGCGAAGAACGCGCCGTTCCAGTTGGGAATCAGGCTCAAGGCCAGCAGCAGCAACGAGGCAACGAAGGGATAGACCAGCACGCTCATGGCCTTGACGATGATCTGCTGGCCACAGCGCACCACGATCATCAGCCCGCAGATCAGCAGCAGGGCCAGCAGCGCTCGCGGCGGCGCGCCGATGTGCAGCTGGTGTTCGAAGAAGCTGGTCAGGGTGTTGGTCAAGGCCACGCTGTAGACCAGCAGGATCGGAAAGATGGCGAAGAAGTACAGCAAGGTGATGAGCTTGCCGGCGCCCACGCCGAAGTGCTCTTCCACCACCTCGGTGATGTCCTCGTTGCCGCCCTTGCGCCCGGACAGCACGAAGCGGGTCAGCGCGCGGTGGGCGAAGAAGGTCATGGGGAACGCCAGCAGCGCCAGGATCAGCAGCGGCCAGAAACCGCCTACTCCGGCGTTGATCGGCAGGAACAGGGTGCCGGCGCCGATCGCCGTGCCATACAGGCCCAGGGCCCAGGTGGTGTCGTGGCGGTTCCAGGTGGTCGAGCCGCTGGCCGAAGCCAGGGCAGCCGAATCCGCACGAACGCTCGTGGTGCTTTGTACATCAGTCATTGGGTATCGCCTTGTAGTTGTTTTTGTCGCAGGTACAGCGGGTGTTGCAGGTTGATACCGCTCCCCTGTAGGAGCGGCCTTGTGCCGCGAACGGGCTGCAGTGCAGCCCAAGAATTTCAGTGTGGGAGGAGTATCGCCGGGGCCGCTTTGCGGCCCTTTCGCGGCACGAGGCCGCTCCTACAGCGGGGTCCGTACGGAGCCATCAGCACTCGACGAACGCGACAGCCAGGCCGCCGCGGGAGGTTTCCTTGTAGTTGGCGTGCATGTCCGCGCCGGTGTCACGCATAGTGCGGATCACCCGGTCGAGGGAGATGAAGTGCTCGCCGTCACCGCGCAGGGCCATCTGCACGGCGTTGATGGCCTTCACCGCGGCGATCGCGTTGCGCTCGATGCAGGGGATCTGCACCAGGCCACCGACCGGGTCGCAGGTCAGCCCGAGGTTGTGCTCAAGGGCGATCTCGGCAGCGTTTTCCAGCTGTGGCGGCGTGGCGCCCAGCACCTCGGCGAGCCCCGCGGCGGCCATCGAGCAGGCCGAGCCCACCTCGCCCTGGCAGCCCACTTCGGCGCCGGAGATCGAGGCGTTCTTCTTGCACAGGATGCCCACCGCAGCGGCCGCCAGCAGGAACGCCACCACGTCGTCGTCGCAGGCACCGGGGTTGAACTTCATGTAGTAATGCAGCACCGCCGGGATGATCCCGGCCGCGCCGTTGGTGGGCGCGGTGACCATGCGCCCGCCGGCGGCGTTCTCTTCGTTGACCGCCAGGGCAAACAGGTTGACCCATTCCATGGCGCTGAGGGTCGAGCCGATCACGTTGGGCTTGCCGACCTCCTGCAGGCTGCGGTGCAGGCGCGCCGCCCGGCGCTTGACCTTCAGCCCGCCGGGCAGGATGCCTTCGTTGCGCAGGCCGTTGTCGACGCACTCGCCCATCGCCGCCCAGATCTTCAGCAGGCCTTCGCGCACCTCGCTTTCCGGGCGCCAGGCGCACTCGTTGGCCAGCATCAGCTGGCTGACGCTCAGGTTGTGGGCCTTGCACAGGGCCAGCAGTTCGGCGCCGCTGGAGAATTCGTAGGGCAAGGCGACCGGGTTGTCGCTGCCTTGCGGCGCATCGATCTCGCTTTGCTCGACGATAAAGCCGCCACCCACGGAATAGTAGGTCTGGCTGAACTGGCTGCCCTGCCCGTCGAAGCTTTCCAGGGTCATCGCATTGGGGTGATAGGCCAGGCTCTCGTCAAGCAGGCGCATGTCACGGCTGTACTGGAACTCGATCGGCTGGCTGCCATCGAGCATCAGGCACTGCTCCTGCATCAGCTGGTCGATGCGTGGCTCGATGCTGTGCGGATCGATGCGGTCCGGCCACTGGCCCATCAACCCCAGCAGGCAGGCGCGGTCCGTGGCGTGACCGACACCGGTGGCCGACAGCGAGCCATACAGGCGCACCTCGACTCGCCGCACCTGGGCCAGCAGGCCGCGTTCACGCAGGGCCTGGGCGAAGGTCGCCGCGGCGCGCATGGGGCCGACGGTATGGGAGCTGGACGGGCCGATGCCAATCTTGAAAAGGTCGAAAACACTGATAGCCATGCTAATGCCTGACCGTGACAACCATCTAGGATATGCCACGGTTCTCTGGAAAATTTGAGCGGTATTGCCAAGTTGCGCGATACTGCCCCTCTCAGGCCAGCTTGACCAACGAAACTTCCTACATAAGCCTTTAGCAGGACTAAACGATGAAAGGCCCACTCAACGGCCAGGTGTTCGTCTGGCTGCACGTGTTCTCCTGTGCGGCGCGGCACCTGTCGTTCACCCGTTGCGCCGAGGAGCTGCACATCACCCCCGGCGCGGTCAGCCAACAAATGCGCCAGCTCGAGGAACGCCTGGGCTTTCGCCTGTTCCTGCGCCGCGCCCGTGGCGTCGAGCTGTCCGCCGAAGGCCAGCGCCTGGCCCAGACCGTGGCCGAGGCCTATGGCGGCATCGAGGCCGAGCTGCTGCGCCTGGATGCCGGTGAAATCCGTGGCACCCTGCGCTTGCGCTCGATCCCCTCGTTCCTGGCCAAGTGGCTGACACCGCGCCTGCCGCGCTTCCAGCAGCGCTACCCGGACATCGAACTGCGCCTGGTGGCCGAGGACAGCAACCAGGCGCTGCACCCGGAAGACTTCGACCTGGCCATCGACCTCAACGACGGCAGCTACCCGGGCATGCTCTCCACCCCGCTGCTGGACGAACAGATCTTTCCGGTCTGCTCGCCGGCCCTGCTGCGTGGCCGCCCACCGCTGCATGGGCCGGCGGACCTGGCTCACTACCCGCTGCTGCACGACATCACCGCCTGGCGCGGCAGCTCGGAGTACGCCGAATGGGAGTTCTACCTCGACGGCATCGGCGCCGGCGGGCTGGACGTGCGCCGCGGGCACACCTTCAACCGCAACCACCTGACCATCGAGGCCGCCATCGCCGGTGTCGGCGTGGCCATCGCCCGGCGCACCCTGCTCAACGACGAGCTGGAGCGCGGCGCGCTGATCGTGCCGTTCGGGGTGCCGATCACCAACCACAAGCGCTATGTGCTGCTGTATCCGCCGGGCGGACTGAGCCAGCCTGGAGCGCGTGCGGTGCATGACTGGCTGGTGGAAGAAGCACAGGGTTTCCGCGCCTTGCATCCGCTGAAGCTGCCCGCCAACTGAAGGTATTCGCACCGCACAGCGTCCTCAATCGGCAAACGCCTGCACCAGCTGGTCGATCACTGCCCGCACCCGCGCCGTGTGGCGCAGGTCCCGATGGGTGACCATCCACACCTCGTAGGGCTGGCTGCGCGCGCGCTGCGGCCAGACCCGCAGCAGGCCGTCGCGCTGCCCCAACGCCACGGGGATCTCGCCCAGGCCCAACCCTTCGGCAATGCCCCGGCGCAGCATCATGCTGGCATTGGCCGCCATCACCACCCTGCCCTCGCCCATGGGCACGTCCACCAGGGTCGGTACCCCGCGATCACGCCAGTACGGCTCGTACACCACCAGGTCATGGCCGGCAAAACTGCCCTCCTGCGGCATGCCGCGACGCGCCAGATAGTCCGCCGAGGCGAACAGCCCCATCTGCCAGCTGGCCAGCTTGCGCAGCACCAGGTCGGGGTTGTCCGGGCGCTGGTTGCGGATGGCGATGTCGGTTTCGCGTTGCGACAGGTTGACGATCTCCGAGCTGCCGCTGAGCACGATGCGCACCTCGGGGTGATCGTCGTGCAACCGGCGCAGCGCCGGGATGACGAACTCCAGCGCCAGGGAATCGGTGGTGGCGATGCGCACCTCGCCGGCCTGTTCGTTATCGCTGCCCCGGGTGCGACGGGCCAGCTCCAGGGCAGCCTGCTCCATCTTCTGCGCCAGCTCCACGGCCACTTCGCCGGTGGCGGTCAACTGGTAACCGGCGGGGGTGCGCAGGAACAGGGTCGCGCCAAGATCGGCCTCCAGCGCCGCCACCCGCCGGCCCACCGTGGCCTGGTCGACGCGCAGCACCCGGGCGGCGCGGCGCAGGGTCAGTTCGCGGCTCAAGGCCAGCAGCATGCGGGCGTCGTCCCAGTTCATTTGTTCACTCCATTGTTCGTCGGGCAACGAGAGCCTGTGGGAGCGGGTTTACCCGCGAAAACAGTAGTGGGTTCACCAACGTATTCGCGGGTAAACCCGCTCCCACAGGACAGGAATCTCACCTGAAGAAAATCTGCAAAGGTGCGTCGCAAAATCGCCGCGCGACCGCGCAGCGTGGGTTTCATACCCTGTGACGCACCGGGCCAAAGCGGCCTTTCCTCAGAATGACAGAGGTTTTCATGCGTCACATCCCCACTCACATGACCGCCATCGATATTACCCAACCTGGGGGCCCCGAGGTCCTGCAGGCCACCACCCATGCCACGCCTCGACCAGGCCCCCGGGAGGTGCTGATCCAGGTCCATGCCGCCGGCGTCAACGGCCCCGACCTGCTGCAGCGCAAGGGCCTGTACGACCCGCCCGCCGGCGCGCCGGACATTCCGGGGCTGGAGATCGCCGGCAAGGTCGTGGCCACCGGCGAGCAGGTCCGCCACTTTGCCGTGGGCGACGCGGTGATCGCCCTGGTCCAGGGCGGCGGCTACGCCGAGTACGCCGTGGCCGACGAGCGCACCACCGCGCACCTGCCGGACAACCTGTCGATGGTCGAGGGCGCGGCCTTGCCAGAAACGTTCATGACCGTCTGGGTCAACCTGTTCCAGCGTGGCGGCTTCAAGGCCGGTGAAAGCGTGCTGATCCACGGCGGCGCCTCCGGCATCGGCACCACCGCCACGCAGCTGGCCCGTGCCTTGGGCGCGGCGAAGATCCTCACCACGGTCAATGGCGCCGGGCAACAGGCCGCCAGCCTGGAACTGGGCGCCGACGTGGCCATCGACTACACCCGCGAGGACTTCGTCGAACAGGTCATGCTGCACACCGAGGGCAAGGGCGTGGACGTGATCGTCGACATCATCGCCGGTGACTATGTGGCCCGCAATTTCAAGGCCGCGGCCATGGACGGACGCATCGTGCAGATCGGCGTGGTCAAGGGCCCGGCCACCGAGGTCGACCTGTTCCCCCTGCTGACCAAGCGCCTGACCCATATCGGCTCGACGCTGCGCGCGCGCAGTGCCGACGACAAGGCAGCGATTCTCACGGACCTGCTGGCCAAGGCCTGGCCTCATGTGCGCAGCGGTTCGGTCAAGCCATTGGTTCACGCGACCTTCCCGCTGGCGGCGGCCAGCCAGGCCCATGCCCTGATGGAGTCTGGCCGGCATATCGGCAAGGTGGTGTTGACGGTTGCGCACAACGGCTGAGTCAGTCGAGCGCGCCGCTGCCCAGGGCGATCCTGATCGCCTGGGCGGTGGTGCTCACCCCCAAGCGCCGGCGGGCGGCGCGAAGATGGTTTTCCACGGTGCGCACCGACAGGCCCAGGGTGGCGGCGATATCCGCCTGGCGCTGCCCGGCGGCGGTCCAGGCCAGCACCTGGCGCTCACGCGCCGACAGCTGACCCTCGCCGGGCGGTGCCTCCAGCAGCCGCCGTGCACCGAGGAACGCGGCGTTGGCCAGCAGGCTCAGGGCCAGGCGCGCCGGCGCCGAAGCGTCGATGCGCACACCGCCCAGGCTCATCGCTCCCTCCAGGCCCGCCGGGCCGAACACCGGCACTTGCAGGCCATGGATGCCCGGCCCGCATGGCACCCGCACCACCCGATAGCGTTCACCTTCGTCGCTCGGCTGCTTGCTCCAGAAGAACGCTTCACGGGCCGCCAGCAGATGGCGGGTCACCGGGCAATGGCGTACGTAGGTCCGGGCATCGACCACCTGGCCATCACCGAACCAGTCCCCTTCCACCCAGTGGATGCGCTCGACCACTTCATCCCGCGCAGCGCTGGCGCTGAACAACACAAAGCGGTCATAGCCCAGCGGCCGGGCGACGTTGCGCACGGCCGTCTGGATCGTCGTCAGGGCGGTAGCCTGCTCGATCTGCCGGACCGCCTGTACCACCTCGTCGAACGGCATGCCGCTCACCCGCCGTTGGCCGCCTTGAGCAACGCCGCGGCAGCCAGCTTGCCCAAGGCGTTGCCGGCCAGCGGGCTGTCGCCGGTGAGCAACCGACGGTCCTGGTGGACAGCACCGGAGATACCCTCGTTGACGATCTCGACGCCCTGCGCCTGCAGACGCTCGCCGAACTTCCAGGTCAGGTGACCGGGCATGTAGCCGATGTCCGGGGTCTTGGCATCCAGCTCATCGGGGAAGGCGCAGATCTTGTAGCCATCGAACAGTTTGCCGCCAGCCAGCAGCGCCGCCGGACCGTGGCACAGGGTGATAACGAACTTGTCGTGATTCGCCGCCCATTTCAGCACCTGGGCAACCTCTTCGCTTTCCGGCAGGCCGATCAACGCGCCATGGCCACCGGGAATGAACACGCCGATGTAGTCCGAGTCGTCACCCAGGGCACTGTCGATCACCTCGGCGAGCTTGCGCGGCTGTTTGAAGGCGGGCTTGTAGCGCTCGAACAGGCCGAGCACCTGCTGGTCCTCGCGCGGCATGGCCCAGTATTCGAACTTGACCGGGTTGCCCGACAAGGTCGCGACATCGAAGGCGAAGCCGGCCTTGTCCAGGTGGTACATGGGCAGCAGGGTTTCCACCGGATGGTTGCCGGTGGAAAACAGCGTGCCGTTGTCGGTGAGCAGGTAGCGCTCGTCGGCGCCGATCAAGAGGATTTTCCAGCGTCCGCCCTTGTAGGCGTCGGGGTAGTCGGCGCCGCTGAGGTCAGACTTGGGTGAGGTGAATTGGCTGAGGGAGAACGGCGAGGGGAAAAAGGCGTTGTCCTCGGCCGGGTCGGGGGTCGGGCGTTTGTCGTCGTTGCTGTTGGTCATGGCTGTGCTCCAGTGCCTGGGGGTTGACCAGATCCATGCTAGGAGGCC
The DNA here is from genome assembly GCF_016861355.2 of Pseudomonas sp. RtIB026. Lineage (NCBI taxonomy): Bacteria > Pseudomonadati > Pseudomonadota > Gammaproteobacteria > Pseudomonadales > Pseudomonadaceae > Pseudomonas > Pseudomonas sp. RtIB026. The sequence continues at coordinate 4,119,485 of NZ_AP023348.2, forward strand.
ACCGGATGCGCGGCAATGAGGGTTTTCCCTCAATGGCTGTCCGTGGCATCGGTACAAAGTCCCGGTGTAGGAGCGGCCTTGTGCCGCGAAAGGGCTGCGGCAGCAGCCCCAGCGATATTGATGGTGACTCGGAGCCTGGGGCCGCTTCGCGCCCCTTTCGCGGCACAAGGCCGCTCCTACACCGGGACCGCAAAATGGCTCAGGGCAGTCTAGTCGAGCGCAGCGGGTGTATCGACGTCGCGCAATACACCTGCGTCGTCTACCTCGACCACCTGCAACTGTTGCCGATGCCGTTGCAGCACCGAACGCGCGCCCTCATCGCCGGCCATCAGTGCGAGTTCAGGCCAGTAGTTGCGCCCAAACAGCACCGGATGCCCATTCTGCCCCAGATGACGCGGCACCACGATGACCGCAGGGCCAGCGCTTGCGATCAACCGCCGGAAGGTTGCGGGCAGAATCCACGGCATGTCCCCCAACAGGATGGCGACCGCCTGCGCCTCGCTGTCGCCCAGCGAAGCGGCGCCCGCCGCCAGGCTATGGCCCATGCCCAGTCCGGCCTCGAGGCTATGGACAATTCGGCAGCCCGCCGGCAACCCCAGATCCTCGCCCCGTTCGCCAGCGCGCAGCACCACGCGCACCTCGTCGAACGCCGCCAGGGCGCGCTCGACGCTATGCTGCAACAGGCTGCGACCATCGCCCAGCGCGGCCCGGCGCTTGTCCGCGCCGAAGCGCGAACCCTGGCCGGCCGCCAATACCAACGCGACGACGCTCACAAAGCCTCGCGGGCGATGCCGCTGCGGGTACGGAGGATATCGGCGAGCACCGCCAGGGCGATCTCCGCCGGCGTCTTGCTGCCCAGGTTGAGGCCGATGGGGGCATGGATGCGCGCCATCTCGGCATCGTCGAGCCCGCCGATACGGCGCAGGCGTTCACGGCGCTTTTCCGAGGTGGCGCGCGAGCCCATCACGCCGATGTAGAAGGCTTCGGTATGTACCGCTTCGAGCATGGCCAGGTCGTCGATCTTCGGGTCGTGGGTGAGCGCCACCACCGCCGTGTCGCGGTGGCAGCCACCGTTGGCGATGAACAGCGAGGGCAGTTCCCGACGGATTTCTATCCCGTCGAACACCACGTTGTCCATCACCTCGTCGCGAGGGTCGCACAGCACCACCTCGAAGCCCAGGCCCTTGCCGAACTCGGCGCAGAAGTGCGCGACGCTCGAGTAGCCCGCCAGCAACAGGCGTTGGGCGGCGCCGACGCGCAAGCGCACGAACTCGCCGCCCTGCTCCACCCGTGGCCCCTGGCTGTGGTCATCCAATACGCGACGTTCGCCCGTGCGCAGGTCGACCTCGCGCAGCAGCCGGCGACGGCCCAGCAAGGCCGCCTCCAGCTCACCCAGGTGTGCCTGGGTCGCGCAGTCGCCCGGCAGGTTCTCCACCAGCACATCGAGGATGCCACCGCAGGGCAGGCGGATGTTGCCGCGGGTGTCGCTGCCGTCGCCATAGCGCACCACGGCGACGGCAGCGGCGAACTCGTCGGCGGCGACGCGTTCGAGGAAGTCCTCCTCGACGCAGCCGCCGGACAGCGAGCCGACCCAGTGCCCCTGGTCGTTGACCGCCAACAGCGAGCCCGGCGCGCGCGGCGCCGAGCCGTAGGTGCAGAGCACCGTGCACAGCCACACGCGCAAGCCGTCACGCGACCACTGCGCCGCCTGGCGCACCACCTGAAGGTCGAGATGCTGCACGGGTCAGTCCGCCTTCAGCTGGGCCAGCTGCTGGGTGGTCAGGTCGCCCGGCAGGCCGCCCCAGGCTTCGCGCAGGTAGTTGACCATATCGGTCAGCTGCCGGTCGTCGAGCTTGTCGGCGAAGCCCGGCATCGGCTGCATGCGCTCAAAACCGGTGAACTGCTGCTCGCGGATGCCGTCGACGATGGCCTTGACCAGGTTGCGCGAGTCGGCCTGGCGCAGCACGGTGTTACCGCGCATGGCCACGGCGATGTGCGGCTTGCCCTCGCCCTCGACACCGTGGCAGCCGGCGCAGACGTTGAGGTACTGCTGGCGGCCGCGCTTGGCGCTCTCGCCCATGGTTTCGTGGGCGACCGCCTGCACCACCTTGGCCGCCGGCGGCTGGTCGCCGAGCAGGTAGGTGGCCATGGCCGCCAGGTCGCTGTCCTGCAGATGCTGGGTGCTGTGGTGCACCACCGGGTACATCTCGTTGAACATGCTGCCCTGGGCGCTGACCCCGTGCTTGAGGAAGGTCGCCAGATCCGCCTGGTTCCAGCCGCGGTCGGCCAGGTCCTGGGCCAGCAGGCTTGGTGCCAGGTAGCCCAGCAGCAAGCCGCCGGTCAGGCGCTTGTCCTGCTGCAGCGCGCCAATCGGATTGCGCGGGGTGTGGCATTCGCCGCAGTGGCCGAGCACCTCGACCATGTACTGGCCGCGCTTCCACGCCTCGCTGTTGCCCTTGCCCTCCTCCAGCTGCACGCTCTTGCCATACAGCAGGTTCCAGCCGATCAGGCCGGTGCGTACGTTGAACGGGAAACTCAGGCTGGTTTCCGGGGCTGGACGGTTGATCGGCGCCACGCTCATCAGGTAGGCATGGATGGCGTCGGAGTCCTCGCGCTTGACCAGGTGGTAGGAGGTGTACGGCATGGCCGGGTACAGGTTGGCGCCGTCCTTGCGCTTGCCCTCGGTGAGGGCGGCGAAGAACTCGTCGCTGCTGTAGTTGCCGATACCGTACTGCTTGTCCGGGGTGATGTTGGTGCCGTAGATGGTGCCGAACGGCGAATGGATCGGCAGGCCGCCTGCATACGGCGCGCCGCCTTCGGCGGTGTGGCAGGCCATGCAGTCGGCGGCGCGGGCGAGGTATTCGCCGCGCTTGATCAAGGCCTCGTCCGCCGCCTGGGCGTTGAAGGTGACCAGTGCGCCGATGGCCAGGGCCAGGCTGCTCAGAACACGCGTCATGCTCAACCCTCCTTGACCAGGCCGAGGTCACCCAGCACTTCGCGGGTCGCCTCGTAGTAACGCACGTAGCCGGTGCAGCGGCACACATGGTGGCCGAGGCTGGCCTCGATGGCGCCCTCCAGCTCACTCTGCTTCAGCGGCTTGCGCTGGGCCTTTTCCACCAGCACCGTGGCGGCGTTGACGAAGCCCGGCGCGCAGTAGCTGCACTGGAAGGCGAAGCGGTCGACGAACTTCTGCTGGATCGGGTTCAGCTCGCCGGGGTTGCCGGCTTCATCGACCTTGGCGTGGCCTTCGATGGTGCGGACTTTCTTGCCCTCGAAGTAATGCGCGCCGGTGATGCAGGTGCGCACTTCCTCGCTGGTGCCGTCGGGATTGTCGACGATCACCACGCAGGCATGGCAGATGCCCTGGCCGCAGCCAAGACGCGAGCCGGTGAGGTTCTGGTATTCGTGCAGGAAGTCGATCATCGCCAGGTCATCGGGGACCACTTCGGTGACGACAGGTTGACCGTTGAGGGTCAGTTGCAGCTTGCGGTCAGCCATTGAGGGCCTCCTTGACTCGGGCGGGGGTGATGGGCAGGTCGCGCACGCGCTTGCCGATGGCATGGGCCACGGCGTTGCCGATGGCGCCGACCACCGGGATCATCACCACTTCGGCGATGCCCTTGGACGGATCGGTCGGCGACAGCGGCGGCAGGATCTCCGAAGTCTGCTTCCACACCGCCACATGTTTGGCCATCGGCAGGCGGTAACGGTTGAAATTCCAGTCGCCCTCGCCCGGGCCACCCTCGTACAGCGGCATTTCTTCCAGCAGCGCATGGCCGATGCCCATGGCGATACCGCCCTCGAGCTGGCCCTTGACCAGCTCCGGCACCAGCACCCGGCCGCACTCGACCCAGCTGTGGTGGTTGAGCACCGTCACCTCGCCGCTGCCCTTGTTGACCTTGACCTCGACGATGGTCGCCACCGGGCTGTAGTAGGTGACCATGGCGTTGTTCAGCTGGGTGGCCGGGTACTCGGCGTTCTGCCGGTCAAGCAGGTGGAAGCCGGCGCTGTTCATCTGCGCCTTCTTCGCGTTCACCGCGCCGTCGCCGTACTTCACCGCCACGGCATCGAGCGGCAGGCGCTCGCGCACGCCGTCGATGACGTAGTCGGCCTCGGCCCAGCTCCAGCGGTTGAAACCGTGCACGCTGACACCGGTGACCAGGCCCATCTCATGGGCTTTCTTGGCCAGCGTGGCGAACGGGATCGGCGCCAGGCCGTTGCCGGTCAGCTCACCGTTGACCCACACCGCGTTCTCGCGGCGCACCACCAGCGGGTTGGCCTGACCGCCATACGGGCCCTGGCTCCACAGGGCCATGGCCGCCGGCCACAGGCCGTGGTTGAACAGCACGCGGGCCGCTTCGCGGGTGGCGTGGCTGAAGTAGAACGCCGAGTTGGTCGCCGACGACGGCGAAGCCAGCTTGCCGACCCAGCGCGGGTTGCGCAGCGCGGCGTCCTGCTCGGCCTGGCTGATCAGGTAGGGGTTGCCGCTGGTGGTCAGCGCCAGCTCCGGCCATTCGGTCTGGGCGGTCATGACCTCGTCGGCGACACGGCCGAGGAAGTCGCTGACCACCAGGGCCTGGGAGGTGGACATACCGGTGCCCAGTTCGGTGCCGATATGGCGCAGGCTGATACGGCCGTCAGCGGTGAACTCGACTGCCGCCATCGGCGCCTCGGAGCCGGTGCCGAAGTCTTTCTGGGTGATGGCAAAGCCCACGCCGTACCAGTTGTCGTGGTCCTTGGCGTCTTCGGCCTGCTTGCGCGCCTGGCGGTTCTTCCACCAGTCGTGCGCGGCGGCCTTGTCGAGGATCTCGTGCAGGCGCAGGGCACCGGCGGGCACCGCGCCCTGGGTGTTCTTCATGCCCGACTTGAGCGCGTTCTTGCGGCGCAGCTCGATGGCGTCAACGCCCAGGCGGTCGGCGATCTCGTCGACCATCATCTCGGTGGCGGCCATGCTCTGCAGGGTGCCGTAGCCGCGCATGGAGCCTGCCTCGACGCCACGGGAATGGTAGGCGGTCACCGACAGGTCGTTCTGCGGCATATAGTAGATCGACTGCGCCGCGGTGGCGCCCACGGCGGCCACCGACGGGCTGTAGTTGATGCGCCCGCCGCCGTCGACGCTCATGTCGGCGCGGAAAATCTTGAAGCTCATGTCCTTCTTGTCGACGGCCAGCTGGTAGCGGATGTCGAACGGGTGGCGCTTGATGCCACTCTGGAACTGCTCATAGCGGTCGTTGGCCAGGCGGATCGGCACGCCCGCGCCGTACAGGGCGGCGACGGCGGCGAAGAACACGAAGATGTTGTTGTCCTTGGAGCCGTAGCCGACGGTGTAGCCCGGGTGCATGTTCAGGTGCTTCAGGCCGAAGCGCGACGGCTTGATCATGTGCACGCATTCCTGCGCCACTTCGAACGGGCACTGGGTGGCCACAACGAAATGCAGGGTGCCGGTGGCCGGGTCGAACCAGCCGTTGCCGTTGTCCGGCTCGAGGGCCGCGGGCTCGATCGACGGGGTCTTGTAGCGTTCGTCGAACAGCAACCAGTCTTCCGGCGGCTGCTTGAGCTGCTCGTCGATGCGCTGGGCGTAGAACATCCCCTGCTCGGTGAGGGTGCCGTGCTGCTTGGGCTCGGCGGTCCATACCGGCTTGCGCGCCAGGATGGTGGGGAACAGCATGGTGTTCTTCAGGCTCGAGTATTCGTCCTCGTCGAACGGCGTCTTGCCGCCCACGCGCACGAAACGGAAGCTGCCGTAGGGGTCGCGCTGGTACAGCGGCGCCTGGGCGCCATAGCGGATTGCCTGGTCGTTGAACTGCAGCTTGAGCTTGGCCTTGCGGAAACGCTCGAAGTCGTTCCAGATCAGGATCGCCACCGGGTGGCCGATGAACATCGGCACCTGGCCCGGCGGCAGCAGCGGGTCCGGCGAATGGGCTTCGGGCCAGGCGATGCCGTCCTTCTTCAGGTCGTCGGCGGTGACGATACGGTCCGGCTGCAGCTCGGCGCCCAGCAGCGACAGGTCATGGCCTGCGTAGATGCGGTCGGCCTTGGTGGCCTTGAGCAGCATGGCGTGGCCCTGCTGCTGCGGCCAGCCGGGCATGTCCTTGGCGCGGATGTCGCGGGCGAACACCTTGTTGCCACAGACCTTGGACAGCGCGTCGTTACGAAAACGCGCCTTGCCGTCGTGGTTCATCCACTTCTGCGGCGAGGTGGTGACCTTGTTTTCCATCAGGGCGGCGAAGGCCTGGCTGCCGAGCGGCGCCAGGGTCACGCCGACACCGGCGATCAGCCCGCCTTGCAGGAACGAACGCCGGGAAATATCACGGTTGGACATGGTTGATCCTCTGGGTAGCTCTTGGGCTGCCCATGCTTTTTCTGGTGCTTGAGAAACTGGGAGGGCGCGCACGATCACAAAAACTGACTGCGAAGTCAAGTTGACGATCGTAGGGTACCTCTGCAAGTCAAGCAGACAACTTGTCGCGGGGTGGGGCCTTCGATTGGATAGGGCCCATGGCGAGGGCAAGCGAGGCATCGCTACTGCTTGGCACGGGCGTTGCCCGTGATCGCGGGACAAGCCCGCTCCTACAGGTGGGGGGGGCGAAATCGGGGGCAAAAAAAAGACGCCTCATTGGAGGCGTCAAGACATTCACCTGTAACCAAAGGAGCACGTGGGCTTCTCAAGGTGAATTCGGGAAATGCTCAGAGGATCGACAGGGGGTACTCGACGATCACCCGCACCTCGTCCAGGTCCGATTCGAAGGCCGTGGCCCGGGTGGTGGCCTGGCGCACGCGCAGCGACAGGTCCTTGGCCGCGCCGGTCTGCACCACGTACTTGACCTCGATGTCGCGCTCCCAGCGCTTCTGGTCGGTGAGCGGGTCGCCGTTGTCATCGCGGCGCATGTAGTAGGCGTTGGCGTGGCTGTAGTCGGCGTCGCTGCCACGGCCATAGCGGGTCATGAACGACAGCCCCGGCACCCCGTAGGCGGCCATGTTCAGGTCGTAGCGCAGCATCCACGAACGCTCCTTCGGCGAGTTGAAGTCGCTGTACTGGATGGAGTTGTCGAGGAAGATCGAGTCGGACTGGCGCAGGTAGTCGAAATCGTCGTCGCCGTTGTTGCGCTGGTGGGTCAGCGCGAGGGTGTGGGCGCCGTAGCGCACGCCGAGCCTGGCGCTCCAGATGTCGTTGTCGAACTGCCCCAGGCGCTGACGCCCTTCATCCTTGGCATTGTAGAAATTGAACCCGCCGATCAGCGCCAGCTCATCCGACAACGGCCAGGTCACGCTGGTGCCGGCGTAGTACTGGTTCCACACATCCTTCAGGCGGCTGCCGAACAGGCTCACGCTGACGTTTTCGTTGATCGCGTAATCGCCGCCGCCGTAGGCGATCCATGGCGAGTCCACCGGGCCGCCGTAGAAGGTCACGAAGTTATCGCGCAAGTCGCTGGACACCGGCTGGCTCATGGCGTGCAGGCGCCCGGCCTGCAGCGTCAAGCCTTGCAGGCTGGTGTTCTCCAGGGTCACCCCGCGAAAGCTTTCCGGCAGCAGCCGCGAGTCGCCGGCAGCGACCACCGGGTTGACCGGGAACACATCGCCCACCCGCAGCACGGTGTCGAACAGGCGCACCTTGGCCGCGCCGCCGACCTTGCTGTATTCGTCGCGGGCCTGGCCATCACGGTCCACCGGCAGCACGTCGAACGAACTGCGCCCGCCGTTGCGCCCGCCACCGGTGTCGAGCTTGAGCCCGAGCATGGCGAAGGCATCCACGCCGACGCCCACCGTGCCCTGGGTGAAGCCGGATTCGAAGCGGGTGATGATGGCATGGGCCCAGGCTTCGGAGTAGCCGTTGTCGCTGGCCTTGCCGGGGTTGTAGGTGGGCGCGCGACCGTCGCGGTGGTCTCGATTGAAGTAGTAATTGCGGTTGAGCACGCTCAGGCGGCTGCCCTCGATGAACCCTTCCTGCTGCTCTTGCGCGGCCCAGGCCGCCGGGCCGAAGCCGGCCAGCGCCACCAGGGCGGCCAGGGCGGCCAGGGAAAGTGTTGGATTGCTTGTCATCCGTTGCTCCTTCGATTGCGGCTGTTCTTGTTCTCGGGCCTTGGCGCTGGAGCGTCCCTGGTCTGGCCAGATGCGTGCGCACCCAGCCCCGTTGGCCGAGCCTGATGCTCGCCGCTGGCGGATAACGGGAAGGTGATGGGGGGATTACAATCGTGTCATTCGCGGCCGTGGGATCGGCATCCCCGGCCACCTTTCATATCTGTAACCCGGGCGTCATGCCGCTGTCGGCTGCCCGTCGCTAGCGTGGACTGCGAAACGAACCTTTCGGAGACACGCACCATGCTACGACCGACCCTGATCGCCGCCCTGCTGGCGCTTTCCCTTTCGGCCCAGGCCACGGGCTTTTCCAGGCTGGACAACGAGCAGCTGCTTGAAGACCACCAGCAGGCCGTGGCGGCCTACGCGGCGCAACGCGCCAAGCCGATGCCGGAGATCGTCGACTATCGCTATGGCATGAAGCTCGACGTCGCCCGCCTCGTGCGCCAGTCGGGCGACCCGCGCACCTGCGAGGTGGTGCCCCGGCTGATGACCTTCGAGGACAGCCAGGGCACCCTGCGCACCGTGCGCTATTCGGTGCAGTCGCAATGCATCAACAACAAGTAGCTCAGCCGCGCAGCCCGTCCACCAGCTGCAGGCTGTTGCGCCCGCCGCGCTTGGAGGCGTACAGCAGCACATCGCCCTGCTCGATCAGGGCCGCCAGGCTGGCCGGTGGCCGGTCGAACAGGTTGGCGCCGATGCTCAGGGTCACCGCTTCGGGGGTGCGGAACAATTGCTCGGCCGTGGCCTGGAACTGCCGGCGCAAGGTATCGGCCAGCTGTTCAATGGCCTGGCGCGACGCATCACCCAGCAGGATGACGAACTCGTCACCACCCCAGCTTGAAGTGGTCGATGTCGATCAGCAACAGAGCGCCCGGACGTTGCGGCGAGACCTCCTTCAGCAGGTTCGCCGCCCGCACCTCCAGGGCCCGACGGTTGTACAGCGCGGTCAGCGGATCGCGCGCGGCCAGGCGCTCGATGCGCTCCTCGCGGCGGTAGCGCACAGTGCCGGTCATCGACAGGGCGATCAGCATGATCGCCATGGCACCCTCCACCAGCGACGCCTGGATGATCTGCCCGCGGAACGCCGTGAGGTCGATCAGCGTCCCCGGCAGCAGCGCCGGCAAGGTCTTGGCCAGGTAGAACAGGCCATGCAGCAGCAGGATGTAGCGCAGCTGGACCGCCCCCACGCTGAGGGACTTGCCGTGCGGGCGCAGCAATGCACTGGCGTACAGGGTGAAGCTGGCGACCAGCAGCGAGTTGACCACCAGGAAAGTCTTCGACCACAGCGGCCATTGCGGCAGCAGCAACAGGCCGAGCCAGAGCAGCGGCGCCAGGTAGCAGGCCCGTGACAGGCGCGCCTCGGTGAAGCGCGAAACCCCCAGTAAAAACAGCCAGTGGGCGGCGACCAGCATGCCATTGGCGAACCAGATGCCGATGAACAGATAACCACTGCCGCGCAGCAGGGCAAGCGAGGAGCCGACGCTGATGGTGGCGAAGCTGGCGCTCCAGCACAGCAAGGAAGACTCGCGCACACTGATCCATTCCACGGCCAGGTACAAGGCGGCGACCGCGGCCAGGGCGATGGAGAGGGTCAGCAGGGTGGAAGCGTCGAACGCCATGGGTGGGAGTGGCCTGTGAATTACCGTTCAGAGCGCTGATTGTATGCGCTCGACGGCGTTTGCACAGGTACATTTGATATCCAAATGATGGCATTTCGACGGGAAACACATCCGTCCGCGCTATTGCCCGGAAAGGAAGCTCACCAGCTGCCGCCCATGGGAGCTCAGCGCCTCCCAGCCACGAAAGCAGATGCGCAGTTCCAGGGTCGCCCAGCGCTCCTCCAGCGCCACCCGGCGCACCGCCAGTTCCTGTTCGGCGCGTACCGCGGCGGTCTCGGGCAGCATGGCGATGCCGGCGTGCTGGGCCACCAGCTGGGCGATGGCTTCGAAGCTGGGGGCGCGTACCCGCACCTTCAGCGGCATGGCCAGGTTCATCGCCAGCTCCTCGACGAAACGCTGCATGGCGCGCTCGGCCGGCAGACAGACGAAGGGAAAACCCAGGGCGTCCGCCAGGCGCAGCTGGCCACGCCCGGCCAACGGGTGATCGAGCGGCACCAGCAGCACCAGGCGTTCGGTGCGAAACGGCAGCGACACCAGGCCATCGTTGACCAGGTTGCCGTCGTACACGCCGATCTCGCACTCACCGGCCAGCACCACCCGCAGCACATCGATGCTCTTGTGCTCGACCAGTTGCAGGTCCACCTCCGGGTAGTCGGCCAGGAACGGCCCGAGCACCGCCGGCAGCAAGGTGCTGTTGGTCACCGTGGAGGCCGCCAGGTGCAGGGTAATGCGCCGCTGGCCGGCCAGCTCGCCTAGGGTGTCGTGCAGCTTCTGCGCCTCGCCCAGCACGCCGCGCGCCGACTCCAGCACCAGGCGCCCGGCGGGGGTCAGCTGCATGCCGTCGGCCTTGCGCAGGAACAGGGTCAAGCCACAGCGCGCCTCGAACAGGCGCAGCCGGGTGCTGGCGGCCGACACCGCCACCGGAAAGGTCGCCGCCGCCTTGCTCAGGCTGCCGGTCGCGGCGATGGCCGCGAGCAGGCGCAGGTCCACGAGGTCGAAGTGCATCGAGGCTTCTCCAAATCAGAACGCCATGTTCGAGAAAAAGCGATTCTAGCCTGCCTGCGTTCTGCGCAGAATAAGCCACGCCCCTTTGCCGTCACGGACCTGTCATGACCCGCCTACCCGCCCCGCTCCACCGCGCCCTCGCCAACGGCAGCCTGTATGCCGTGCTCGCGGCCCTGGGTTTCAGCTTCAAGGCCATCTTCGTCAAGCTCGCCTATGCCGCCGGCCCCGTGGACGCCATCAGCCTGCTGGCGCTGCGCATGGCCTTGTCGCTGCCGCTGTTCGCCTGGCTGGTGTGGGCCAGCCGTGGCCAGGACGGAGCGCCGCTGAGCGCCGGCGATGGCCTGCGGGTCGCCCTGCTCGGCCTGTTCGGCTACTACCTGGCCAGCCTGTTCGACTTCTATGGATTGCAGTTCATCAGCGCCGGCCTCGAGCGCCTGATCCTGTTCACCTACCCGACCCTGGTGCTGGTGATCCAGGCCGTCGTCCAACGCGAACGCCCCACCTTGCGCACGCTGGCGGCCATGGGCCTGTGCTACCTGGGGCTGGGCATCGCCTTCGTGCATGACATCGGCAGCGCGGGCGGCGGCAACCAGGTGCTGGTCGGCTCGTTGTGGGTATTCGCCAGCGCGGTGACCTATGCCCTGTACTACTCCGGTACCGGGATGATGCTCAAGCGCATGAACTCGATGCGCCTGGCCGGCCTGTGCGGCAGCGCCTCGTCGCTGATGGTGCTGGCCCACTACCTGCTGGTGGCGGATGTCGCGCCGTTGCTGCAGCTGCCGAGCGCGGTGTGGCTCAACGCGGCGCTGATGGCGTTGTTCTCCACGGTGCTGCCGATCTACTGGGTGGCCCTGGCGATCCAGCGTATGGGCCCCACGCACACGGCGGCGGTGGGCAACCTGGGGCCGGTGCTGACCATGCTGGCGTCTTGGCTGATCCTCAGCGAGGCGGTCTCGCTGTACCAGGTGGCCGGGCTGGTGCTGGTGTTGTTCGGGGTGTCGCGGCTGAAACCCGCGAAAAAGCCCGCGCCCCAGCCCGCAGCCCCTACACAGAGCATGTCGCGCTTGTGACTATTGGCGAATCCATGGCATAGAAAGCAGTCCACCTGCATAGCGCCATACTGGAGATTCCCCATGAGCAAGCCCTACGTTCCGCCCAAGGTCTGGACCTTCGAGGCGCCCTCCGGCGGCCAGTTCGCCAGCATCAACCGTCCGGTGGCCGGGCCCACCCACGACAAGCCGCTGCCCACCGGCAAGCACCCGCTGCAGCTGTACTCCCTGGCCACGCCCAATGGCGTCAAGGTCACCATCCTCCTGGAAGAACTGCTGGCCCTCGGCCACGGCGGCGCCGAATACGACGCCTGGCTGATCCGCATCGGCGAGGGCGACCAGTTCGCCAGCGGCTTCGTGCAGGTCAATCCCAACTCGAAGATCCCCGCCCTGCTCGACCGCGGCGTCGAACCGCCGGTGCGGGTGTTCGAGTCCGGTTCGATCCTGCTGTACCTCGCGGAAAAGTTCGGCGCCTTCCTGCCCAAGGACATCGCCACGCGCACCGAAACCCTCAACTGGCTGTTCTGGCAGATGGGCTCGGCGCCTTACCTGGGCGGAGGTTTCGGCCACTTCTACGTCTACGCGCCGGAAAAGTTCGAGTACGCCATCAACCGCTTCACCATGGAAGCCAAGCGCCAGCTCGACGTCCTCGACCGCCGCCTGGGCGAAAGTGCCTACCTGGGCGGCCCCGAGTACAGCATCGCCGACATCGCCGTGTGGCCCTGGTATGGCCAGCTGGTGCGTGGCAACCTGTACGGCGCGGCGGAGTTCCTCGCGGTGCACGAATACCCGAACGTACAGCGCTGGGCCGAAACCATCGCCCAGCGCCCGGCCGTACAACGCGGCACCCGGGTCAATCGGACCTGGGGCGAGGAAGCCAGCCAGGTGGCGGAACGCCATTCGGCGGCGGACCTTGCCTGATATCGAACGGGGTCGATTGCCGGCCCTGCTCCCAGGGCGATATCAATTTAATGGCATCGCATCCTAAAGTTCCCTGCGACGCGGCCGTCATCCTGCTCAGATTTCACACCTGTGCAAGGAAGTCCCACGTTGAACACACTGCTGCGAGCCGCCACCCTGGCGGCTCTGCTGTCCATGACCGGTTGCATTTCCTATAACGTCACCGGCCCCGTCGGCACCCCGCCACACCCTGCCTCGGTCACCAGCCCACGCACCGCGCAGATTGCCGACGTGGTGGTGTCCGCCCCCGGCATCGACGAAGCCACGCGCACCACCATCAGCCGCTCGCTGACCAGCCAGCTTGGCCAGTACGTGGAAAAAGGCGGCTACTTCAAGGCCATCAGCGAGTACCCCACTCGCCTCGACGAGCAGGACGTGCTGCTGAAGTTCGACATGACCTCCCTCAAGGGCCGTCGCGCCCCGCACCCGGGCTACTTCCCCGGCGCCCTGCTGACGCTGACGCTGTGGATCTGGGTCAATGGCCCGATCTATGTCGACAGTTTCGATGTCGCCGGCGACCTGGTCATCGTCGACCGCAACGGCAGCGAGCTGGCCAGGGCCAAGGACCAGGTCAAGCTCGAGCGCAATGTCGGCCTGTATGGCCGCGAATACTGGGCACCGACCATGGGCTCGAAACAGCTCAACCAGCTGGTGACCGAACTGATGGACACCGCCACCGTGCAACTGGCCAAACGTTGAAAGAAGGGATCACCCCATGAACGGCTTCAAACACCTGCTGCTGCTCGGCGCACTGCTGCTCGGCGGCTGCGTCTCCTACTCCACCGGCGACCTGCCCCCGGTCGGCACCTGGCCGCCCAAGGCCAGCGTCGAGGCGGTCAAGCCAAGTGCCTACCTGCGCAGCACGTCGCTCTTCAAGGCCAACAACAACCCGGCCACCGCCGCCGCCGGCGCCCAGGCGCAGATGTGGGAAAAGACCCTCACCGAGACTTACCAGGAGTCCGGACGCTTCACCCAGGTGACCACACAGAAAGGCACGGCCGACCTGTACGCCGAATCGACCCTGACCAACCATGAGCAGTTCGTCGTGGCCTCGGCGTTCATCACCGGCTTCACCTTCTTCATCGTGCCGTCGACCGCCAAGAACACCTTCACCCTGGAGACCGTGTTCAAGGACAAGGACGGCAAGGAAATCGGCCGTGTCAGCAAGAGCGAGTCGGTGCGCACCTGGATGCAGCTGGTATTGATCGTCGGCCTGCCGTTCCAGGCCGATACCCGCGACGTGGTCCGCGAACTGGCCCGCAGCACCCTGGACGAGGCGGTACAGCGCAAGTTGCTGTAATCAGCAAAGCCCATCGATAACGGGGGAGCGGCGGTTCGCCGCTCCCCGGTTATTCAGCCCTGCCCCGCAAGCGCCTGAATGCCGCGCTGCAACGAAGCATTTCGCCACTGCATGCCTGCGCCCATCGGGACCTTCTTGCTACACTCGCGCCATGATTTTTCCACCTGCACAACTGTGGTGACAGCATGATCGAGGTAACCGAGGTTTCCATTGCCGAGCTGCGCGACGCGCTCGAGTCCGGCCGCACGACCGCCGTCGAACTGGTCAAGGCCTACCTGGCGCGCATCGACGCCTACGATGGCAAGGACACCGCCACCGCACTCAATGCCGTGGTTGTGCGCAACCCTGACGCGCTCAAGGAGGCCGAAGCCTCCGACGCCCGCCGCGCCCGTGGCGAAACCCTCGGCCCGCTGGACGGCATTCCCTACACCGCCAAGGACAGCTACCTGGTCAAAGGCCTGACCGCCGCCTCCGGCAGCCCGGCGTTCAAGGACCTGGTCGCCCAGCGTGACGCCTTCACCGTCGAGCGCCTGCGCGCCGGCGGCGCCATCTGCCTGGGCAAGACCAACATGCCGCCCATGGCCAACGGCGGTATGCAGCGCGGCGTCTACGGCCGCGCCGAGAGCCCGTACAACGCCGCCTACCTGACCGCGCCCTTCGCCTCCGGCTCGTCCAACGGCGCCGGCACCGCCACCGCCGCCAGCTACAGTGCCTTCGGCCTGGCCGAGGAAACCTGGTCCAGTGGCCGTGGCCCGGCCTCGAACAACGGCCTGTGCGCCTACACCCCGTCGCGCGGGGTGATCTCGGTGCGCGGCAACTGGCCGCTGACGCCGACCATGGACGTGGTCGTGCCCTACGCCCGGACCATGGCCGACCTGCTGGAAATCCTCGACGTGGTGGTGGCCGACGACGCCGACAGCCGCGGCGACCTGTGGCGCCTGCAGCCCTGGGTGCCGATCCCGGCCGCCTCCAGCGTGCGTCCGCAGTCGTACCTGGACCTCGCCGTGGGCGCCGAGTCGCTCAAGGGCAAGCGCTTCGCCGTGCCACGCATGTACATCAACGCCGACAGCGAAGCCGGTACCTCGCAGAAGCCTGGCATCGGCGGCCCGACCGGCCAGCGCATCAACACCCGCGCCAGCGTGATCGACTTGTGGAAGCAAGCCCGCCAGGCGCTGGAAGCGGCCGGCGCCGAAGTGGTCGAGACCGCCTTCCCGCTGGTGTCCAACTGCGAGGGCGACCGCCCGGGCGCGCCGACCGTGTTCACCCGCGGCATCGTCAGCAAGGAATTCCTCCATGACGAACTGTGGGAGCTGTCCGGCTGGGCCTTCGATGACTTCCTGCGCGCCAACGACGATCCCAAGCTCAACCGCCTGGCCGATGTCGACGGCCCGCGGATCTTCCCCCACGACCCGGGCACCCTGCCCAACCGTGAGGACGACCTGGCCGCCGGCATGGACGAATACGTCAACATGGCCAAGCGCGGCCTGAAGACCTGGGACCAGATCGCCAGCGTGCCCGATGGCCTGCGCGGCCTGGAAGCCACCCGCAAGCTCGACCTGGAAGACTGGATGGACGCCCAGGGCCTGGATGCGGTGCTGTTCCCCACCGTGGCCGACGTCGGCCCGGCGGACGCCGATGTGAACCCCGCATCGGCGGATATCGCCTGGAGCAACGGCATCTGGGTGGCCAACGGCAACCTGGCGATCCGTCACCTGGGCGTACCGACCGTGACCGTGCCGATGGGCGTGATGGCCGATATCGGCATGCCGGTGGGCCTGACCTTCGCCGGCAAGGCGTACAGTGACAACAATCTGTTGAAATTTGCTGCCGCCTTCGAGTCGACCGGCTCGCGTCGCATGATCCCGCCGCGCACGCCCAAGCTGGCGGACCCACAAGGCTGAAGTACCGGCCACATCCTGTAGGAGCGGCCTTGTGCCGCGAAAAGGCTGCGTAGCAGCCCCAGGTTCAGTGATCAGGCAAAGATCGCCGGGGTCGCTGTGCGCCCCTTTCGCGGCACAAGGCCGCTCCTACAAGGATCGCGCAAGGCTTGAGGGGGCGTGATCAACGAGCACGCTGGTAAAACTCAACAAATCATGCAAATATCAACTTTATGTTGATATTTGCATGATCCCATGACCCTCCTCGAAGAACGCCAGCTCACCCTGACCATCCTCAAGGCCACCCTGCAGGCCCTGGGCAGTGTCGTCCCACGCAACGTCGAAATCCTCCTGCACGACCTCGATCACCCGGAGCGCTCGGTGGTGGCGATCGTCAACGGCCATCTCTCCGGCCGCCGGGTCGGCAGTCCGATTCTCGCCGCCCCCGAGCAGGACCAGGGCTTCAAAGCGCTGATGCAGGCCTCGGCCGACCAACAAGGTTGCGCGCCAGTGGTGCTGCCCGACTACCCCACCACCCTCAAGGGTCGCAGCCTGCGCAGCGCCACGGCGATCTTCCGTGATCGCAATGGCCACCCCTTCGCCAGCCTGTGCGTGAACACCGATGTCACCGGCCTGGACGCGGCCATGGCCTTTCTCCAGCACTTCCAGCCACTGGGCGCCACACCGGCGGCGACCGACGAGGCGGCCGACATGACCGCGCTGATGGCCGGGATCATCCAGGATGCGCTGCAACGCAGCGGCCAGGGGCGGATGAACAAACAGGCCAAGGTCGAGGCCGTGCGCATCATGCAGGAGCGCGGCCTGTTCATCGTCAAGGGTGGCGTGGAGAAAGCCGCCGAGGCCCTCGGCGTGACCCGCTATACCATCTACAACTACCTGGAGCAGTTGCGCGGCGAACCCGCCACGGCTGCCCGCGACTGAACCCCGGAGCCCATCATGCCGCTGCACATTCCTACCCCACTGATCGAATCCCGCCCGCTGTCCCTGAGCGCCGGCCGCCCGGTGTGGCTCAAGCTCGAAGCCCTGCAACCGTGCGGCTCGTTCAAGCTGCGCGGCGTCGGCCACGCCTGCGAGGTCCACCATGCCCGCGGTGCCCGGCATTTCGTCTCGTCGTCCGGTGGCAACGCCGGCCTGGCGGTGGCCTATGCCGGGCGCAAGCTCGGTGTGCCGGTGACCGTGGTGGTGCCCGAGACCACCACCGAGCGGGCCAGGGAACTGCTACGCCTGGAAGACGCCAGCGTGGTCGTGCGCGGCAGTTCCTGGCAGGAAGCCAATGAGCACGCCCAGACCCTGGTCGGCGCGGACGACGCCTTCATCCACCCGTTCGACGATCCGCTGCTGTGGACCGGCCACGCCAGCATGATCGACGAAGTCGCCGCAGCAGGTTTCAAGCCCGACGCGGTGGTGCTTTCGGTTGGCGGCGGCGGCCTGCTCTGCGGGGTGGTCGAGGGCTTGCAGCGCAACGGCTGGCACGACGTACCGGTACTGGCGGTGGAGACCGACGGCGCGGCGTCGCTGCACGCCGCCATGGCCGCCGGGCATACCGTGGAACTGCCGCGCATCGCCTCGGTGGCCACTTCGCTGGGCGCCAAGCGGGTCGCCGAGCAGGCGCTGGCCTGCACCCGCCAGCAGCCGGTGCTCAGCCACCTGGTCAGTGACCGCGAAGCCCTCGACGCCTGCGAGCGGCTGCTGCGCGACCATCGCCTGCTGGTGGAGCCGGCCTGCGGCGCCGCGTTGGCCCTGCTCGAACACCCCGAGGCCATGGCGGCCTACGGCAATGTGCTGGTGATCGTCTGCGGCGGCGCCACCGCCACGCTGGAGCAGATCCGCGCCTGGCGAGCGACCTGCTGATTCGACACAGACCCGTTCTGCTGGAACAAAACCTAATTTTTGATCCAGGGCAAGCCCGCTCCTATGGAACAACACGCAACCCATTGATTTAGCTTGGCCTTGTGGGAGCGGGTTTATCGAACCGCCGCACCGCCGCGAAGCATCCAGCGCGGTGTATGGCACCGGCTGCGCCGGTGTTCGCGGGTGAACCCGCTCCCACAGGGATAACAGTTCCCTGCGCGACAGCGTAGCCCGAAGGGCTGGGTGATCTGCGCACAGGAATCCGTGCTGCTATCGGCGAGCACGCCACCGCTATATACTTTTGAACATATCGATTCAGAAGTACATGTTTGCCATGCCCAGTATCCGTGACCGCAACCTGCAACTGATCCTTGCTGCCGCCAGCGAAGAATTCGCCCACCACGGCTTCGCCGCCGCCCGGGTCGATGACATTGCCGCCCGCGCCGGCCTGCCCCGGGCCAATGTGTTCTATTACTTTCGCAACAAGCGCCTGCTTTACGCAGCCGTGCTCGACCTGGTGATGGAGCCGCTGCTACGCGCCGCGCGCAGCCTGGTGCCGGACGCTCACCCCGAGCAGGCCCTGCCCCGCTACTTCAAGGCCAAGGCCGAAGTGGCGCGGCGTCATCCCGGTGCCGTGCGGGTATGGCTCAAGGAAATGCTGCATGGCGCCCGGCAACTGCCAGGCGAGCGCGCCGAGCTGCTGCAGCAGAGTGCCCGGCAGACCCTGGCCTGTCTGGCGCAGTGGATGGACCGGGGGCTGATCGTGCGGACCGCGCCAGAGCATCTGCTGCTGTTCCTCTGGTCCACGTCGCTGGCGACCTTCCGCTTCGGCATGGCCCCCGGCAGCTCGGGGCAGATCAAGCCGACCCATGCATCCACTCAGGCCCAGTCCGACCTTCTGCTGCGCAGCCTGCGCCCGGAACCATGGCCATTGGGCAGGATCGCCTGATCGCTATATCAATAAAAATATAACGACTATCTTACCTGCAATGCATTGAATGATCGCTCTCTTCCCGCGCTCATCGGATTCTCCCTGCGCCCGGGAACAGCCGATTACGATAGTCACATTCGTTTGTTCAACTTGCTGTTGCCCCAGCAGGAAAAGGCTGTCGGTCGGCCATTGCGGCGCGGACCGGTCCGGCACCAGGGACGGCACAGCCGCGGGCCTGATGGCGCTTCGCTAACGAAGAGCAGCGCAACTCGGACGAAATGCGTCTCGCGCCCTTTCGTAGCGCGGCAAGTGAAGGCACAATGCGTGTCCTTTTTTTGGCCGGCCTGGCCGGGGGCCTTTAAATGATCAAGACGCCGTACTACCTCATCGATAAACAGAAACTGCTGGGCAACATGGAAAAGATTGCCTATGTGCGCCAGCAGTCCGGGGCCAAGGCCCTGCTCGCCCTCAAGTGCTTCGCCACCTGGTCGGTGTTCGACCTGATGCAGCAGTACATGGACGGCACCACTTCCTCCTCGCTGTACGAGCTCAAGCTCGGCCGCCAGAAATTCGCCGGCGAGACCCACGCCTACAGCGTGGCCTGGGCCGACGATGAAGTCGAAGAGATGCTCGAGAACTGCGACAAGATCATCTTCAACTCCATCGGCCAGCTCGAGCGCTTTTCCGAGCAATCCGAGGGCAAGGTGCGCGGCCTGCGCGTCAACCCGCAGGTGAGCAGCTCCGACTACCTGCTGGCCGACCCTGCGCGCCCATTCAGCCGCCTGGGCGAGTGGGACCCGGAAAAGATCGAGAAGGTGATCGAGAAGATCTCCGGCTTCATGTTCCACAACAACTGCGAGAACGGCGACTTCGGCCTGTTCGACAAGATGCTCACGCACATCGAGGAGCGCTTCGGCCACCTCCTGCACAAGGTGGAGTGGGTCAGCCTCGGTGGCGGCATCCATTTCACCGGCGAAGACTACGCGGTGGACGCGTTCTGCGCGCGCCTGAAAGCCTTCTCGGAAAAATATGGCGTGCAGGTCTACCTGGAGCCGGGCGAAGCGGCCATCACCAACAGCGCCTCGCTGGAAGTGACCGTGCTCGACACCCTGTACAACGGCAAGCACCTGGCCGTGGTCGACAGCTCGATCGAGGCGCACCTGCTCGACCTGCTGATCTATCGCCTCAACGCCAAGATGGCGCCCAACGACGGCGCGCACACCTACATGGTCTGCGGCAAGTCGTGCCTGGCCGGCGATATCTTCGGCGAGTATCAGTTCGACAAGCCGCTGCAGATCGGTGACCGCCTGTCGTTCGTCGACACCGCCGGTTACACCATGGTCAAGAAAAACTGGTTCAACGGTCTGAAAATGCCGTCCATCGCGGTCAAGCAGCTCGACGGCAGCGTCGAGGTGGTGCGCGAGTTCGGGTTCGAAGACTACGTTTCGAGCCTGTCGTAAGACAGGCTTTCATGAAGGAGAGAAGCTGAATTGAAGAAGAACGTTCTTATCATTGGTGCAGGAGGTGTCGCCAAGGTGGTGGCCCACAAGTGCGCACAGCATAACGACGAACTGGGTCGTATTGCGATTGCGTCACGGAACATCTCCAAATGCCAGGCCATCATCGACAGCGTCAAGGCCAAGGGTAGCCTCAAGGTACCCGCCGACATCCAGGCCTTCTCGCTCAACGCCCTCGATGTCGAGGCGACCAAGGCACTGATCCGCGAGACCGAATCGCAGATCGTGATCAACGTTGGTTCCGCCTTCCTCAACATGTCGGTGCTGCGCGCCTGCATCGATACCGGTGTCGCTTATCTTGACACCGCGATTCACGAAGAACCGGGCAAGATCTGCGAAACCCCGCCCTGGTATGGCAACTACGAGTGGAAACACCTCGAGGAATGCCAGCAGAAGAACATTACCGCCATTCTCGGTGTCGGCTTCGACCCGGGTGTGGTGAACAGCTACGCGAAACTCGCGCAGCAGCAGTATTTCGACCGCATTGATTCGATCGACATCCTCGACGTCAATGCCGGTTCCCACGGCAAGTACTTCGCCACCAACTTCGACCCGGAAATCAACTTCCGCGAGTTCACCGGGCAGGTGTGGAGCTGGCAGAACAGCCAGTGGACCAGCAACACCATGTTCGAAGTCAAGCGTACCGACGACCTGCCGGTGGTGGGTTCGCAGAACCTGTACCTGACCGGCCACGACGAGGTGCACTCGATCTCGAAGAACCTCAACGTGCCAAACGTACGTTTCTGGATGAGCTTCGGCGAGCACTACATCAACGTGTTCACCGTGCTGAAGAACCTCGGCCTGCTTTCCGAGCAACCGGTCAAGACCGCCGAAGGCCTGGAAGTGGTGCCGCTGAAAGTGGTCAAGGCCGTGCTGCCGGATCCGGCCTCGCTGGCCCCGGGCTACACCGGCAAGACCTGCATCGGCGACCTGGTCAAGGGCACCAAGGATGGCCAGCCGCGCGAAGTGTTCATCTACAACGTGGCTGATCACGAAGAAGCCTACGCCGAGACTGACAGCCAGGGCATCTCCTACACCGCCGGCGTGCCGCCGGTGGCCGCCGCGCTGCTGGTCGCCCGTGGCGAGTGGGACGCAGGGCGCATGGTCAACGTCGAGGAGCTGCCGGCCGAGCCGTTCCTCAAGGCGCTGGACGTGATGGGCCTGCCGACCCGCGTCAAGGATGAAAAAGGTGACCGTCCGTGGGACGCTGAAGCCTAAGCTGCACGACGAAGGGGCGCCAGATGGCGCCCCTTCTGTTTTTACGGCACCGCGCGCTGCACGGTCCCGACAATAATGCCCTGCTCGCGCAATTGACGCAGCAGGTGCAACCCCTCCTGCAGATGCTGATCGCCCAGCGCGCGCAAGCGCTCGCGGCCGGTGCCGGGCAGGCCCATCAGCAGCTGCCAGGCCAGCGGCGCCAGGCGGGCGAAACGTACCTGCAGGTCGGCGTCGCGGTAGACCAGCAACAGCGTAGGCTGCTCCGGCGCTTCGCTCGGCTGGTGGTCCGGGCCGATGCGTTCCACCGGCCAACGGTAGGCCAGTACCCGCGCCACACACGACAACAGCGGCTCGCCTTCGAGCAAGTCGCCGCCCGGATCGTGCGGCGGATCCTCGGCATCGCTCAGGTACAGCTGCGCCTCGATCCATTCATGGTGCGCCAGTTCCAGCTGCCAGGGCGTATCGGGCTCGATACCCTGCAGGTAGTCGAGGAATGCCTCGGCGACTTCGGTGAACAGTGGTGTCTGGCTGCGGTAATGGGCGTAGAAATCACGCACCCGCGCATGCCAGCGCTGATCGCCCAGGGTCCGGCACAGCACCGGGAAGCTACCGGCCAGCAGTCCTTCGATGGCGCCGTAGAACAGCTCGCGATAGACCTTCAGGCGCCGTGCCTCAATGCCGGGCGGCGGCGGGTTGGCGGCCGGGTCGCGCAGGTGGCGCGCCAGGGTGAACTGCTGGGTGCGCAGGGTCTCAGTCATGGCCTGGCGCTCCGTGGGCACGTTGCAGGCTGCGGATCCGCGCCGTTTCAGCCAGCAGTTCGGCCAGCGGCGGGTAATTGAAGTCGCGCTCGAGCACGGTGGGCTGCGTCCCGAAGCGTCGGCAGGCGTCGGCGAACAACGCCCAGACATCCTCCTTGACCGGCGCGCCGTGGGTATCGACTTTCAGGTCCGGTGCCTCGTCGTAATGACCGGCCACATGCATGCTCACTACCCGCTCGCGAGGCAGGCCGGCGAGGAAGACCCGTGCGTCGTAGCGGTGGTTGCAAGCATTGACGAAGACATTGTTCACATCCAGCAGCAGGTCGCAGTCGGCCTCGTCAAGCACGGCGCGGACGAAGTCCAGTTCGGGCATCGCCTGGTACGGCGCGGCGTAATAGCTGATGTTCTCCACGGCGATGCGCCGGCCAAGTACGTCCTGGACCTGGCGGATGCGTGCGGACACATGGTGGACGGCCTCTTCGGTGAAGGGAATCGGCATCAGGTCGTAGAGATGGCCGTCGTCGCTGCAATAGCTCAGGTGCTCGCTGTACATCCGCACCTGGTGGCGGTCGAGGAACTGTCGGGTGCGCTCGAGGAACCTGCGGTCCAGCGGCGCGGTACCGCCCAGTGACAACGACAGGCCATGGCAGGCGATGGGAAAGCGTTCCGCCAGGCGCGCCAGGCCCTGGCCGAAGGCGCCGCCGACGCCGATCCAGTTTTCCGGGGCGCACTCGAGAAAGTCCACCGCGCCCGCCTCCATCGTCAGCAGGTCGGACAGCAGGCCACGGCGCAGGCCGAGGCCGGTGTGCAATTGGGGTTGGGGCATGATCGGAGGGCTCCGTGGGGCGTTGAACGGCATCGCGGGGCCAGCCCGCTCCCACAATGTCATGCGTGGGAGCGGGCTGGCCCCGCGACAGGCTTCAGGACTTGCCGGTCAGGTGGCTGAACAGCCCATCAGGCATGGCCTTGCCGTTGGCCTTGTAGATCGCCGCCAGGTGATCGTGGGCCTCCTGCTCGGAGATGAAGCCGTCGTGATTGCGGTCGATCTTGTCAAAGTCAGCCGCGCGGTCCTTGGCCACGGCCAGGAACTCTTCGCGGGAGACCTTGCCGTCGTGGTTGCTGTCGGTGCGGGCGAACGAGGCGTCGCCACACTTGCCCTCACCGCACTTGCCCTCGGCTCCGGCCTTGGCGCTGGCGCCACACTTGCCTTCACCGCATTTGCCTTCGCTCTGCGTGGCCTTGCCGCCGGCACCGCACTTGCCCTCGCCGCACTTACCTTCGCCCGGGGTCTTGGCGGCGGCCAGCTGGTAGCCTTGGGCCAGGGGTTCTACGGCAAAGGCACTGTTGCCCAGGACCATGCCGCCGAGCAGGGTGGCGCCGAGCAGGCCGAGGGTTTGACGGGTCGTTTTCATGGTGTCGCTCCACTGTGGTTGGAAAGTGGAGCCATTGAGCCGCAGCGGTGTGTCGCGGATGTATCGAGGCAGGCGATGTTTTGTATGCCAGTGGGTCGCGGCGAGGCACAGATACACAGAGATACACGAACGGCCCCCTGATCACGCAGAGGGCCGTGGCAGAGGTGTCAGTCCTCCAGCGGCTTGGGTGGTGCGGCAGGTTTGGCGGGCTTCGCAGGCTTGGCCTTGCTGTCCTTTGCCTTGGGCTCGGCGGGCGCGGCGGCGACGGGCTCGGGAGCGATGACCGCCTTCTCGCTGGCCGGCAGTTCGTCGACCGCCTTGAAGATCACCTGCGGGTCGAGCTTCGCGCCGCTGTCGTCGTCCTTGAGCATATGGCGCTCGCCGTCCCTGCCCACCAGGATCACCTTGGTGCCCTTGCTCGCGCCCAGCTTGAGCTCGCGGATCAGGGCCATGGTGGTCTGCTGCTCGAGGTTCTTGTCCTCACGCTTACCCATCATCTGGGCCACGCTGTACAACACCAGGCCACGCTCCTTGAATCCGGCCTGGGTGGCGGGATCTTTCAGCGCCTCTTCCAGGCCGCGTAGGGTCGGGTCGGCCGAACTCGGGGCAATGACCACCAGTGGCCTGGCCTTGCCCAGTTCCTTGGCCAGGGGCGCGTCGCTGTCGGCGGCATACAAGGGGCCTGCTACGGCGAGCAAGGTGGCGAGGGTCAGTAACCGGACGAGCATGGGCATCTCCTTATTCTCTCGATAAAACCAAAGACTGCGGATCAGGGAGAAAGATCCGACGCGGGAGCCTAAACCACCCGGATAGACCGGTGCTTGGGCTAAAGGTAACTTGCCATTACCGGATCCATCATGACTGGCCGTTGCCCCCCGGAAACCGTCTACGGCTGAGCTGAGCATAGTTCAATGCCCGCGCCCGTGAGGCCCGTCAATGCAGCGGCACCTGCCAGCTAAGCGCGTTCCTGGCCAGCGCCTCGCGGGTCAGCGCCACCAGGGTGTCGTGCTCGCGCCGCAGGAACCGTGCATGCAGGCGGTCAATTGCCTCCTCCGGGGCATCCAGGGCCAGCAGGTCGTCCAGGGTGTCGTGGTCGGCCTGGGGAACCCGCAGGCGTTCGGCAAAGGTCGTTTCCAGGTATTGCCGCCAGAAACGCAGGCCCACCATCCACTCGCTGATCGCATTCTCGGTCTGCGCCGCCCGGATCCAGTTGCGCGCCCAGGCGAGGTCTGCCGGTTTGAGGTTGGCCACGCCACGGTAGAGCATGTTGCTGAGCTCGACCGGCAGGTCCAGCTCGTCGCGCAGGTCGATCCGATAGGCCAGCGCCACCTCCAGTGACTCCACGCCCGCGGTGGGCATGAGTTCGGCGTGGGTCCAGGCCAGTTCGTCGAGTCGCTGCAGGCGCCAGAGCTGGCCGCCCAGGTGCAGCAGGGCCTGTTCGCGCTGGCCCGGCAGCGTGCCCTGCTCGGCCTGCCAGACCTTCAGGCGTACCTCCAGATCGCTGAAGCGGAACGTCGCGCTGTCTTCGCAGCGGGTCACCGCCGAATTGGCGAACAGTTCCTCGCGCAACGCCGGGCTCTCCTGCATCGCTTGCAGCATGCGCAACAGCCGGGCGCCCAGGTAGCGGGCGCCAAACTCGCTGTGAAAGTCAGCGGAGTCGGTGAGTTCGGCCAGCAGGTTGAAGAATTCCGCGGAATTCACCTCACTCTCCAGCTGAACCCAGACCGCCGCCATGTCATCTCGCACGTCCCCGTCTACCAGGTCGAGCCAGCGCAACTGATAGGGCACCCGGGTTTGCGTAACAGGGTTCCACGTGTCCATCGCGTCCACACTCACGGCCAGTAGATTGCCGAACAGCCTTACCCTGCCCTCGCGCCACAGATGTGACTGGTGAAAGCCCTCGGGCAGCGCCTCGATACCGTTGTCGCTGAGGTCCAGAGTATGCAAGCGTGGGGCCTGCAGTGCGCCGTCGGGCAAGGCGGTCGCCTCGGTGCGGCTGAGCAACAAGGCATTCAGGCGCGGCATGCCACGAACGGAAAACGAACTGCGCAGCGGGTTGTGCGACAGGTTCAGGTAGATCAGCGCCCTGCAGTTGGCCAGGATCCGTTCTTGCTCGGCATCCAGGGTGATGCGGTTGCCGGACAGGTCGAGCACTTCAAGCTGCTCGTTGAGCGCTGACGGCAACTGCTGCAGCTTGCAGTGGGTAATCTCCAGTGTGCGCAAGTTGGGGAAGGCCCGCAGGAACGCGTCCGGGACCTCACGCAGCCGCATGGCCCTCAGCGCCAGGCTCGACACATGGGGAAAACTGACCTGGGCAGGTAGGCTCGGCAGTTGCCGCAGGCGGCTGCGGGTCTGGGTCAGCAGGTAGCCTCCGGTCGGCAGCGCACCATTGGCCTGCTCGGGAACCAGGAACCGCCAGCAGTCCATCAACCCGCGCCCCAGGTCGCGTCGCGCCTCCCATTCGCTCGTAGCGAACGCTTTGCGCTTCCAGGTGGTCAGTGTCTCCTGCAGTAGGGCATGCTGCTGTTCCAGTTCACCCAGCGTGGTATCGGCATCCCGGCCGCTCTGCTGCAATTGTTCGAGCCATTGCTGGAGCTGGGTATCGCTGTACGCCGGATACAGATCGCGCAGTCTGGCCGTCAATGCGCGCGGCCGGTTGTTGCTGATGCCCAACCAGCGGCGCCAGCCGCTGAGTGGATAACCGAGGCGACCGTCCTCGAGCCGTTGCGGGGCCATGAACGAAACCGGTGCGCGATCCAGGCCCAGTACGCTCGCGACGGACTGACGTTGCTGCAACGCCTGCCGGGCCAGCGCCGCCTGCAGGGACTCGGCGAACGGCTCAGCAATACCCATCGCCGCCCGCTGACCGGCGTCGTAACCCTGTGCCAGCACCGCGAACAGCTCACCCGGCTGGCCGATGGCCGCGCCGTCGTGGTCGGCAAGCTGGAAGACACCGGTGCGATGCACCAGTTGCAGCTCTCGCCCCGTGCCCGAGGTGCTGAGCAATGGCTCGCTGGCGGCGCCATCGTAAAGCCGCCAGGCCGGTGCGGTGGCCGCGCCAGGCATCTTTTCGAGCAGCGCCAGGACCACCCTGGCCAGATCGAGGTTCTGCGGGGTATCGAAGGTCAACGCCTCCAGCACCCTGGCCAGGCGAATGCGCCGAACCCGGGTGCTGGCCGCCAGGGCCATTGCCACTGGTACCCGGCGCTCATCGAGCAGCCGTTGCCGGTCGCTGTCGCTGGCCTCGCGCAGCAAGGTCTGCGCGGCCGACCGATGCAGGCTGGCGAAGTCCCGTCGCAAAAGCTGGGTGGACTCGGTATCGACATTCTGCTCATCGTACAGCTGTCGGAACACGATCCGGCGGTCGTGCCACAGTTGCCCGGCCAACGCCTGGTCGCTCATCTCCCCGGCTCCCGGCAGGCCTTTGGCCTTTTCCAGCACCGCCAGGTCAACCACCTGGGCGCCTGCACGCAGTTGAGTTGTCACCTCCCGGATCCGCTCGGCCAGCTCCATGCGCGCCACCGTATCGGTCAACTCCGCCTGCGCTGCCCTGCCATACACGTGCAAACCTCGCAGTTGTCCGGCATCCATCCCATGGATCGCCATGGCCTGGTCTACCTGCGCATCGTCCAGGCGCTCGAACGCACCGCCCAACCGGCGAAACATCCTGTGTCGGTTATCCCACTCGCTCGGCGACTCGCTCCACAGCCGCCAGGCGCCAGCGTCGTTATGGCGCAGCAATGGCCCGTGGCCCTGGTGCGGGCACAACTGCCATTGCTCGTCACTCGCCCGCAGGCGCACCGGGTAGTAGTGCCCCTCCATGCGGATCCAGCGCTGGTTGCCCAACTGATAGACGCCCTGCTCGTCCACTTGCGCGGCGGCAGGCGGCGCGTCACTGCGAAAGGGCGTGAGGTCGCCGCTCCACAGTTTCTCGCTGCCATCCTCCTGCCGTGCCGGCAGCAGTTCGTCCACCAGGCTCCAGGCTCGACGCAGCACCACCACCCCGGCCACCGTCGCCCCAACCAGCGCGGTACTCTTGCCTACCGTCAACAGGTGATCCAGGGCGGCATTGGTGTCGCCTTCGCGCCAGTCCTCGACGGCCTGGAAGGTCTCCTTCAACAGATCCCAGGCCATCACCGCCAGCAACGCGATACCGACCTGGGGTATGAACAAACCGGCCAGGCCAAGCAAGGTCCAGCCTTCGGCCGCCAGGCGCTTGTCGTGCTCGGCCTGCAACGCCTGATCAAGCCGGGCCACGGGTGGCGCGATCATCGCGGCGTCGTCCTTGATCTGGGCGATACGGGCGCTGGCCAGATGCTCGAACAATGCGCCAGAGTAGGCGTGCATATGCTCGTCGAGGTCCCGGGTTGCCCAGTCGGCCAGATTACCCACACGCTGCTGGACACTTGAGAAGAACACCTGGCAGTCACGCCTGCGCACAAAGCGTGCGAAGAAGCGCTGGTATTCGACCTTGCGCAGGCGCTTGCCCAGCACTCGCCGGGCAAAGTCCTCCAGGTCGTCACGGGCACTCCAGGGGCCGTGGGGGTCGTCTGGGATGTACACCAGCACGCGCTTGCTGGTATCGCGCAACCAGCCCTTGTCGATCACATCCAGCACGACGATCTGCTGCAGCTCGCAACCGAATGCTTTCATCTGTTTGGCGATCACCGGGGCACCGGCAAGCGTGCCCGGTTTCCCATCGTGATAGAGGCCAATGATCAAGGCCAGTTCGGCATCACTCAGCACGCCTTCGACCCTGGCCTTGCAGGCATCGATCAGCAGGTTGGCCTGCTGTGATTGCCTGAGCAGCACCTTGACGTTCTGCCCGGCGACATCCGACCCCAGCACTTCGTCGAGATGGCGTTGATACTGTGCGCCCAGGTCGAGCGTCCGACACAAGCTGGCAAAGCCCTTGGCGTCCACGCCAGACAGGACCTGCCCCGCTTCGTCGACCACCGCACTGTGCCGCGGCTGTCCGTTGGCGCCAGCTTCTTGCGCCGTGAAGTTGCACATGGCCGCTTCGAGCAAAGGGATCTCGTAGTCACTCGACCCCTGAAGTGGATAGCGGCCGGCAATCAGGCCAGGTTCGTTGGCAAAGTGGAAATACTGTCGGCGAAAAGACAAGTCATCGACGGGCTGGACGACACCATGGCGGTCGCCCAGCGCTTGCTGCAACAGCGGCCTGGCAAACTGGTCGATAGCCTGGATCCGCGTCAGCGCCATGCTCAATCCCTGACGACAGCGCAGGCTGGTCTTGAGCGCCTCGCCCAGCACGGCGAACTGTGCCGGGTTCAGGCCACTCAGCCACGGCGGCAGGCGCCGGGCGATCAGTTGGTCCTGGTAGGCCTGCTCCATGGCCAGCGTATCAATGCTTCCTGCTGACCTTTTGACTGCGCTGTCCATGTCGTTGCTCCGGCTCGCAAAGGTATAGGAGCCTATCCGACGCATCGGCTTGCCTGGCGCTAGCTAATTACCACCTTCACGCATTCCAGTTTGCTCATGAAGCGCCCAGCGATATTGTCCTGGCCCGGCCCATGGCTTCGCGGGTCAACTGCAGCATCACCTCATGCTCCCGTTGCTGGTTGTCGATATGCAGGCGCGCGATCTCCTGGTCCCTGTCGCCAAGTTCCATGAGCCGCTGCAGCTCTTCATGCATACCTGATGGCACCCTGAGCCTGCGGGCGTAGTTGGCCCGCAAGTAGTCCTGCCAGTATGGTTGCCTGGCCAGGTACTGGGCCAGGTTGTTCGCCGATTGCTCGGCGATGACCGCATGCGTGGCATTGTGCAGGTCCCAGGGAGTGAGGTTGGGAATGCCAAAATAGAGCATGTCATCCTGCTGGATCGGCAGGTCGAGCTTGCTGCGCAACGCAATGCGATAGGCCAGCGCGAACTCGATCGACTCGCTGCTCGCGCCCGCCCTGAGCGCATGCTCAGCCGCGAACTGATCCAGCACGTTCATCCGCCAGAGCTGCCCACCCAGGTGCAGCAGCGCCTGTTCCGGCTGACGTGCCAGTTCGCTGTGTCGCGCCCGCCACACCCGTACACGCAGTTCGAGGTCTGTGAAGCGAATCGTTGCGTTGTCCTGGCAATCAGTCACGGCTGCGTTGTCGAACAACTCCCGCTTGAGCACAGGGTCTCGGCTCATGAATTCGAACATGTCCAACAGGCGCACCGCGAAGTTCCTGGCCAATGGCGCCGACTTGAAGTTACCCGATGAAGTCAGCGCGGCCAGCGTATTGAAAAAGTCGGCAGAACCCTGTTCCGTTTCCAGTTGCGTCCACAGGGCAGACATCTCGTCACGCCTTTCGACCGGCACGACATCCAGCCAACGCAGGCGGTAAGGCACGCGACTGGCTTCCAGCCAATGCCATCGACTCAAAGACTCCGGCGCTGCGGCGAACAGGTTGCCACGCAGGTTCACCCTGCCCACCCGCCACAGATTCGACTGGTGAAAATCCTCAGGCAAGTCGTAAAGCGCGTTGTCCCTGAGGTCCAGTGTGTGCAGCTCCGGGCTGTCCATGACGCCGTAGGGAAAGGTGTCCAGCTGGCTGGCTTGAAGGTGCAAGGCATTGAGCCTGGGCATGCCGAAGACCGAAAAACTCCTGCCCAGTGGATTGAACGAGAGGTTGAGATACACCAGCGACTGGCAGCTGGCCAGGACCAGGGTTTGCCCCTCATCCAGGGCGATCTGGTTGCCCGACAGGTCGAGCACCTCCAGCTGCCCAGTGAGGGTTTCCGGCAG
Source organism: Pseudomonas sp. RtIB026 (assembly GCF_016861355.2). NCBI lineage: Bacteria > Pseudomonadati > Pseudomonadota > Gammaproteobacteria > Pseudomonadales > Pseudomonadaceae > Pseudomonas > Pseudomonas sp. RtIB026. Next base: position 4,149,824 of record NZ_AP023348.2, read on the forward strand.
GGGCAGGCGCCTGAGCCGACAGTGGGTGATCTCCAGGCTGCGCAAATTGGGAAATGCCCGCAGAAAGTCATCCGGAATCGACTCCAGGCGCATGTCATGCAGCCCGAGAATCGAGATATGGGGGAAGCTGACGGACGACGGGATGCTCGGCAAGCGCTGCAGCCGACTGCGGACCTGGAACAACATGTAGCGTTGCGACTCCGCCAGGCCGCCTTCCAGTTCCGGTACCAACCAGCGCCAGCAGTCGATCAGACCCTTGCGAAAGGCACGCCGGGCCAACAGTTCGAATGTGGGAAATGCACCTCGAACCCACAGGTTCAGGTGGTTGTTCAGTACGTTGTATTGTTGCTCCAACGCGTCCAGGCGCGCCTGTGCGTCCTCTCCTTGAAGCCATCGCCCGATCTGCTCGTCGCTGAACGCCGGATAGAGGTCTCGCAGCCGTGCCTGAAGGGCCCGCGGCGGGCGCTGACCCATGGTCGCCCAGAATCTGCCACCGCTCAACGGATAGCCTACCCTGCCGTCACCAAGCGGCAACGGGGCCAGAAACGCACCGTTTGGCTGATCCGCGCCCAGCCAGGTCGCGATCAGGGTCCGCAGGCTGCCGGCATCCGCCGCCAGTCGTGCGCGCAATGCGGGCGCATGGGGTTCGTCAAGACCCAGCGAGGCCCACTGCTCATTACCGTAGGCTTTGCCCAGGATGTCGAACAGCTCGCCCTCGGTCGCCAAGGGCTCAGCGCCTGCCACACGACAGCTGAACACGCCATTGCGGTGGATCAGATCGAAAGGTGTTCCACGCCCCGCGATGCTCACCAACGGCTGGTCTGCATCGCCATCGTACAGCCGCCAGCCGGGCCTGGTCGCAGCCCCCTGCAATCGGCCGAGCAGATTCAGGACGACCCGTCCGAGGTCCAGTGTCTGCGGCGTATCGAATAGCAGCGCCTCGTACACGCGCGCCATACGGATGCCCATGACCTGGCGCCTGGCCGACTGGGCCATGGACAACGGCACCCGCCGCGTATCCAACAATGCAGCCTGGTCATCGGCACTGGCCGTACGCCAGACTTCATCTGCCGCCAGACGGTGCAGACTGGCGAAACTGCCGCGCAGGATCGAACTGGCTTCGGTATCGGGAAAATCCGAGTCATACCATTGCTGCAGCAGGACACGGCGCTGACGCCATACCACATCGGCCAGGGACTGACCGTCCTGCCCCTTTGCCCCAGGCAGACCGCGTGCGCGCCGAAGCAACGTGGCGTCGGTGACGGCCGCGCCACTGCGCAACTGCTGAGCCAGTTCCCCGATGCGGCTGGCCAGCAGGATGCGGCTGGCCGTATCGGTCACTGCCGCATCCGGGCGCCGGCCATAGACATGCAAGGCCCGCAGGTGATCTTCCTGCAAATCGTGAATGGCCATGACCTGGTCGATCTGCTGTTCATCGAGCGAACTGAACGGCCTGCCCAGCCGGCGAAACATCATGTGCGAACCGCTCCACTCGGCCGGTTGCTCGTGCCAGAGCCGCCACGCCCCGGCATCATTGTGACGCAGCTGCGGGCGGTGTCCGCGATAAGGCAATAATCGCCAAGGCTCGCCAGCACGGTCCTGGCCGACCCGATACCAGTGCCCCTGCATCTCGATCCAGCGGCTCGCTCGATGCCGGTGGATACCCTGTTCGTCGATGACCGCGTCACTCGGCGGCCCTTCGCCGCGGTAGGGCTGCAGATCACCGTTCCACAGTTTTTCACTGCCATCGTCCAGCCGCGCCGAGACCAAGCGGTCCACTTTGCTCCAGCCGCGGCGAACCACGGTGACGGTTGCGGCAGTCGCAGCCAGCGTCACCACGCCCTTGCCAACGTTCAGCCAGTGCTCGAGGGCGGCATCACGCTCGTCGTTGCGCCAGTCGTCGATGGCTTGAAAGGACTCGCGCAGCAACTCGTAGACCATCAGCGCCGCCAGCGCCGCGCCAAGCAATGGCACGAACAATCCGGCCACGGTCAGCAACATCCAGCCTTCGGAGCGCAGGCGCCTGTCGTGTTCGGCCTGCACCTGACGGTCCAGTTGCGCCACGGGCGGGGCGATCATTGCGGCATCGTCCTTGATCTGTGCGATCCAGGCCTGCGCCAGATGCTCGAACAGCGGCAGCCGGTAGCCTGTGGTCTGCTCATCGAGATCGCGGGTCGCCCAGTCCGCCAGGTCACCCAAGCGCTCGCTGACCGCCGTAAAGACCCGGTGGCTGTCACGACGGCGCACGAAACGGCTGAAGAATCGACGGTAGTCATCCTTGCGCAGTCGCTGCCCCAGCACGCGACGCGCATACTCCTCAAGATCGTCACTGACGCTCCAGGCGCCCAGTGGGTCGCCCGGCACGTACACCAGCACTCGCTTGCTGGTATTGAAGACCCACCCCTCATCGATGACATCCAGCACAACGACACGCTGCACCGGGCAACCGAAGATCTTCAGTTGCCGGGCATGGACCGGCGCACCCTCCAGACTGCCAAGCTTGTCATCCCGGCACAGCCCGATCACCAATTGCAGCTCGGCCTCGCTCAGCCCTCCCTGCGCCTTGGCCTGCAAGGCGTCGGCAAGCATGCTGCTGCGCAGGAACTGCGCCAGCAGTGTCTTGACACTGTATGCGTCGGTGCCTGCAAGCAGAACCGAGTCCAGGTGATCCTGATACTGCTGCCCCATGTCTAGCGCTCGACACAGTCTGGCCAGGGTCAACGCGGACAGCCCCGGCTGACGAACGCCTTTGCCATCGACCACGGCATTGCGCCGAGGCTGTTGCCAACACTCGGATTCAGTGAAGTTGTAGAGCGCGGACTCCAGCACCGGCATATCGTAGTAGTCGCTGTCCGGAACGAGCACACGACCTGCCAGGTAGCTGACCGTGTTTGCCTCATAGACATACCAACGCCGAAAGTACATAGCCGCGGGGTCAAGATTGCCGTGAGCTTGGAGCGCCTGTTGCAGCAATGGCTTGCTGAAGACATCGATATGCCTGATCCGGGCAAACGCGGCCGAAAGCTTTTGCTCGCAGTCCAGGAGCCTGCGCAGGGCATCACCGAGCAGCGTGAACTCGGACTCGCTCAACCGCGTGACCCAGGCTGGCAGCCGTTTGGCGATCATTTGGTCCTGGTAGGCCTGGGCCACGGCCAGGCTATCGACTGCAACCGATGGCTGCTGGTTACTGCTCTGCATGCTGACCTCCATAGTGCGTGGAGGCCCGAGGCTAGGCAAAGCGAGGCGCTAGCAATGATTAGATAGCTACCACCCACTCAGAACAGCAGCAGTTGCCGATCAGTCAGACGGGTGAAGTCATCGTTGACGAACGGCAGGATGGCATCCGCCACCGGCTGCAGCTGGCGGCTGAGGTAGTGCTGGTAGTCGATCGGCGCCTGCAGGTCCTCCAGCGGCTGCGGGCCGGCGGTGGTGATCAGGTAGCTGATCCAGCCGCCACGCTGGTACTGCAGGGGCCGCCCGAGACGGCTGTTGTACTCGTCCGCCAACCTTGCTGCGCGCACATGCGGCGGGACGTTTCGCTGGTAGTCGGCCAACGGCCTGCGCAAGCGCTTGCGGTAGATCAGCAGTTCATCCTGCTCACCGGCCAGCGTGCGCTCGACGTAGCCGCGCACGTAGTCCCGGTACGGCTGGCCCCGGAACACCCGGCCATAGAGTTCCTGCTGAAACTGGCGAGCCAGCGGCGACCAGTCGGTGCGCACCGACTCCAGGCCCTTGTAGACCATCTCCTCGCTGCCATCGGCGCGGCGCACCAGACCGGCGTAGCGTTTCTTGCTGCCCTCGTCGGTACCACGGATGGTCGGCATGAGAAAACGCCGGTAGTGGATTTCGTACTGCAGCTCCAGGGCGCTTTCCAGGCCCAGGGTGTCGGCCAGGTGCCGCTGCCACCACTGGTTGACCTCGGCCACCAGTTCGCGGCCAATGCACGCTGCGGCGTCCTCGTCGTGGGCGTCCTTGAGCCAGACGAAGGTGGAGTCGGTGTCGCCATAGATCACATCAAAGCCCCGCGCCTCGATCAGCGCCCGGGTCTGGCGCATGATCTGGTGCCCGCGCAGGGTGATCGACGAGGCCAGGCGCGGGTCGAAGAAGCGGCAGCCACTGGAGCCGAGCACGCCGTAGAAGGCGTTCATGATGATCTTCAGTGCCTGCGAAAGCGCCGCGTTGCCTGCGCGCTTGGCCGCCTCGCGCCCCTGCCAGACACGCTCGACGATGGCCGGCAGGCAATGCTGGCTGCGCGAGAAACGGCCACCGCGAAAGCCCTCCACCGAGTGCGCGTCATCCGGCTGGCGCAGGCCCTCGACCAGCCCCACCGGGTCGATCAGGAAGGTGCGGATGATCGAGGGGTACAGGCTCTTGTAGTCAAGCACCAGCACCGAGTCGTACAGCCCGGGCCGTGAGTCCATGACGAAACCGCCCGGGCTGGCCTCGCCCTCGCCGCCGACGAGGTTCGGCGCGACATAGCCCAGGCGGTGCATGTGCGGGATGTACAGGTGGCAGAACGCGGCCACCGACCCGCCGCTGCGGTCCACGGCCAGGCCGGTGACCGAGGCGCGTTCGAGGAGGAAGTCCAGCAAGCGGGTATGGGCGAAGATCCGCGTCACCAGTTCGCAGTCCTTGAGGTTGTAGCGGGCCAGGGCCGGCTTGTCCTCGGCGAAGCGGCGGTTGATCTCGTCCATGCGCTGGTACGGTGTATCGATGGCCTTGCCCTCGCCCAGCAACTGCTGCGCGACGCTCTCCAGGCTGAACGAGGGGAAGCTCCAGGTCGCCGAGCGCAAGGCCTCGATGCCGTCGATCAGCAATCGGCCCGGGGCCTCGGCGAAGAAGTGGCTGCGGCTGCCATGCTCGCGCAGGTGCATTGGCGCGCCGTCGCGGCCCAGGCACAGCGGCACATTGAGGCGCTGGGCGTGCTCATGCAGCAGGCGCAGGTCGAACTGCACCAGGTTCCAGCCGATGATCGCATCGGGGTCGTGGCGGACCAGCCACTGGTTGAGGCAGACGATCAGCTCGGCGCGATCGGCGCAGTAATGCAGGTCGAAGTCCAACTCGCCCGCCTCGCCGTTGGCCGGGCCAAGCATGTAGACCTGGCGCTGGCCGCAGCCTTCCAGGGCGATGCTGTACAGCTCACCGCGTTCGCTGGTCTCGATGTCCAGCGACACCAGGCGCAACGGCGGGCGGTAGTCCGGGTCGGGCTTGAGCTGGGCATCGTGCAGGACGCCCTGGCTGTCGGGGCGGCCATCGAAGCGCACCGGGGCGGTGATGAAGCGCTCCATCAGGTAGCGCTCCGGGGGGCGGATGTCGGCTTCGAACACCTCGACACCGGCGGCGCGCAGGCGCTTTTCCAGGGCGATCAGCTGGCGGTGCTGGCGGCAGTACAGGCCCATCACCGGGCGCAGATCGAAGTCGCGCAGTTGCAGCGGCTTGAGTTCGACGCCCTGTTCGTCGGCCAGCAGCGCCCGGGCGTGGGCAGCCTGGGCCGCGGGAATGAACGCCACCGAGGGCTGCGCGGCCAGGCGCAGGCGCCGTGGGCCCTGGTCGGTGGCCAGCCAGAACTCCACGCAGGTGCCTTCGGGCGTGTCATGCCAGTGGCGGGTCAGGACGAAGCCTTGTTGCAACGGCACTGCGGGGACCTCGGATCGCTGCTTTTCTCATATAGGCGGATTGTACCGTTCCTCCTGGCATAAAGGGGTGTTTGCAGGCCTGGCCCCATCGCGGGGCAAGCCCGCTCCCACGCCCAGCCATGCCCTGCCCCTTGTAGGAGCGGCCTTGTGCCGCGAAAGGGCTGCGTAGCAGCCCCAGGATCTCAGTGTTGATGGAAGATCGCCGGGGCCGCTTCGCGGCCCTTTCGCGGCACAAGGCCGCTCCTACACGCTTGCGTTCCCCCGGGCTAACGTGCGCCCGCGACGAACCCGGTCCGCCGCCCGCTCAACACCAGCAGCCACGCCAGCGCCACCAGCCCCAGCACCACCGCGCCAAACGACCCGACCCCGGCGCCGACCAGCAGCAGCCCGCCAATGATCCCGCCCAGGGCGATCGCGCTATTCCACACCGTCACCAGCATCGACTGCGCCACATCGCCGCCCTCGCCCGCCGCATCGGCGCAGGCGGTCTGCAACAGCGTCGGCGCACCGCCGTAGGTCATCCCCCACAGCGCCACGCTGACATGCACCAGCCACGCAGCGCCCTGCGCCTGCCCCAAGGCCAGGGTCGCCAGGGCGAACCCGGCCAGGCACAGCAACACCAGCCCGCGCAGATGACGGTCGACACCCAGGCCCACCAGCACGATGCCGGCCAGCGAGGCCAGGCCGAAGGTCATCAGCACCTGGCCCACCTCGGCCGCCATGCCCGCCGCCGCCAGCAGCGGCACGATGTAGGTGTAGAGGATGTTGTGGCCGAGGATCCACGCCAGGATCACCAGCAACACCCGCGCCACGCCCGGCGTGCGCAGCACCGCCAGTGCCGCGGGGCGCTTGCCGGCGGCCTGGCCGGGGAAATCCGGCACCGCTCGCACCACCCAGACGGTCAGCAGCAACGCCGCGACCGTGACCACCACGAAGGCTGCGCGCCAACCCAACCAGGCGCCGAGCCATGTGCCGATAGGCAGGCCCAGCGACAGCGCGATGGGTTGCCCGAGCATCGCCACCGCCATGGCCTTGCCCTGCTGGGCCGGCTCCACCATGCGCCGCGCATGGCCGGCGATCAGGCCCCAGGCCAGGCCGGCGGCGGCGCCCGTGAGAAAGCGCAGGCACAATGTCAGGGTGTTGTCAGAGGACAGTGCGGTGAGGCCGTTGAACAGAATGAAGCCAGCGATGGCCAGCAACAGCGCGCGGCGCCGCCACCAGCCCTGGGTCAGGGTCACCAGTGGAATGGCGGTGAGCAGCGAGCCCAGGGCATAGGCCGTGACCCACTGCCCGGCCATGGCCTGGCTGATCTGCATGCCGTCCGCGATCTGGTCGAGCAGGCCGGCCGGCAGGGTTTCGCTGAGGATGGCGATGAAGCCGGTCAGGGCCAGGGCCAGCAGGCCGCTCAGGGGCAGGCGTGCGGCGCTGGCGGGGGATGCGGCGACGCTCGCCGTCGGGGAAGGTGAATGCATGGTTGTCTCCGGCTATCGATCAAGGCAGGCATGGTGCGCCGCTGGGGCATTGCGGAAAAAGCCGGGTACAATTCCGATCAGTCAGGACATCGATGTCCGCAATCGGAGTGCAACATGGACAGCCTCAGCGGTTTCATGGTCTTCAACCGGGTCGCCGAAACCCGCAGTTTCGTCGCCGCCGGCCAGTCGCTGGGGATCAGTGCGTCCGCCGTGGGCAAGCGCGTGGCACGGCTGGAGGAACGCCTGGGCGTGCGCCTGTTCCACCGCAGCACGCGGAGCATCACCCTGACCGCCGAGGGCACACTGTTCCTCGAACGCAGCCGGCGCATCCTCGCCGAGATCGAAGCCACCGAGCAGGAACTCTCCCAGGCCAGCGGCGCGCCCCGCGGGCGCCTGCGGGTCAGCCTGCCGCAGGTGACCGGGCTGGTGATGCCGGCGCTGGCCGAGTTCATGGCGCGCTACCCCGAGATCGAACTGGACCTGGACTTCAGCGACCGCATGGTGGATATCGTCGGCGAGGGCTTCGACGTGGTGATGCGCGGTGGCCAGCCGCTGGACTCGCGGCTCAACGCCAAGTTCCTCGGGCACTTCCAGCATCGCCTGGTGGCCTCCCCCGAATACCTGCGCGAGCGCGGCACGCCGCAGCATCCCCGCGAACTGGCCGGGCACAGCTGCCTGCACTACCGCTTCCCCAGCAGCGGCAAGCTGGAAACCTGGCCGCTGCGCCGGGAGCACCCCGAGCAGGACTACACGATCCCCATCTCGATGGTCTGCAACCATGTCGAGACGCGCATCTGTTTTGCCCTCAACCACCGCGGCATCACCTGCCTGCCGGACTTCAGCGTGCGCAAGGAACTGGCGGCCGGCAGACTGGTGAGCGTGCTCGAAAGTTTCATGGAGCGGCGCGGCAGCTTCTACCTGCTGTGGCCATCGGGGCGGCAGATGCCGCCCAAGCTGCGGGTGTTCATCGACTTCATGCTCGAACGGGTGCTGCCGGCCACCGACCTCAGCCGTACAGGTAGCTGATGTCCTTGTGCGACAACCCCGGCACCTGCGCCACCAGGTAGTCGCGCAGCTTGTGCATCTGGTGGGCCTTGGGGCTGGCCTTGAGCCAGGTCATGTAGTAGCCATCGCCAGTGGCCACCGCGTGGGGGAACGGCGTGACCAGGTTGCCCGCGGCCAGGTCGGCGCTGGCCAGCACCAGGTCGACCACCGAGATGCCCAGCCCCTGCTGGGCGGCCGAGATGCCTTGGTCGAGGGTATCGAACACCTGGCCCTGGTCGATGCTGATGTCCAGCGCGTCCATGCGCGCCAGCCAGCGCCGCCAGTCACGCCGGTCCGGCGAGGGGTGGAGGAATTCACAGCTGGAAAGCACCGACAGCTCCGGCCGGGCCTGCTCGAGGTAGCTCGGGTGGCACACCGGGATCAGCCATTCATCGAACAGTTTCAGGCTCTCCACGTCTGCCGCAAAGCGCCCGTTGCCGAGCAGGATGGCGCAGTCATAGGGTTCGGAATAGAAGTCCACCGCGTCGATGTCCATCCACACGCTCGACAACTGCACCGAGCAGCTGTTGTCGACCCGCTTGAAGCCGTCCAGGGCCCGAAGCAGCCAGCGCACGGTAAGCGTGGAAGGTGCCTTGAGGCGCACGCCATAGCGGTCCTGGCGCAGCAGCGCGCAGGCGTTTTCGATGATCTTGAAACCGACCTTGAGCTCCTGGGCCAGCAGCCGGCCGTGCTCGGTCAGGCGCAGCTTGGGGCCGCGGCGTTCGAACAGGTCGCAGCCGAACAGGGCTTCGAGGGTCTTGATGTGGTGGCTGACCGCGCCCTGGGTCAGGGCCAGCTCCTGGGCCGCGCGGGTAAAGGAGCCGTAACGCGAGGCCACTTCGAAGGCGCGCAAGGCGTGCAAGGCTTGAATCCGTTCCGACATGGCGCCTTCCAGAGCATGAGTGAAGCTAATAGTAGGTCATAGATCCAGGCGTTTTACAACGCGGGAACCATCTCGGAAAATGCCGGTAAATAACAATTAAATATAGCAAACCTGCCGAGTTGTAATGAAAACGATCTATTGAACGAGAAGTCCTACTAAACACTGCATACGGATATGCCTGGGGAAATCATGTTTACGGGTTATGGAAACTGCTACCGCCTGGATGCGCTGGAGCTCGCCGATGAACATGTCCAGAACCGCCACCACTGGACGCACAAGACCATAGAACACTTCAAGGAAACCCTCGCCAACCCCGACTTCCCGTGCCTGTTCGGACGCAAGGCGGTCAACGCGCGCACCTGCCACATCGTCTTCGCCCGTGCCGAACGGCTGGCCGACGATATTGCCCGGGGCCTGGGTGACTACATCCGCACCATCGAGCCGATTCCGCTCAAGCAGCGCATCGGCAACCCGCTGCTGGTGTTCCTCGAGACGGCGCCCGACACAACGCTGCAGGCGCAACAGACACTGGCCTGGGATGTGCTGAACCAGGTCCATGCACGCGACCCGCAGCCCTGGCCCGAAGAGGTCCCGCAGGACCCGCACGACACGCGCTGGTCGTTCTGCTTCGCCGGCATGCCGCTGTTCATCAACATGAGCTTCCCCGCCCACCGCTTGATGAAAAGCCGCAACCTGGGCCGGCACATCGCCTTCGTCATCAACCCGCGGGAAAGCTTCGACGAGGTCGCCAGCGCCAGCACCGAAAGCGGCCAGCGCATCCGCGCACGCATCCGCGAACGGGTGCGCCACTACAACGACGGGGTGATGCCCGACACCCTGGGCTTCTTTGGCCAGGACGACAACTTCGAATGGAAGCAGTACCAACTGCAGGAGCCCGGCTCGCCGAGCCCGGCGCGCTGCCCGTTCCATGCCCATGCAACCGCTGCAACCCTCACCGAGAACTGATCGTGAATACCGCACTGACCGCCACCTACGCCCTCACCGTCCTGCTGCTGATCGCCACGCCCGGCCCGGTGGTGGCCCTGATCGTCAACACCGCCGCCGCCTCGGGCTCGCGCAAGGCCCTGTTCACCGCGGTCGGCACCAACTGGGCGTCACTGGTGCTGATCGGCGCGGCCGCCTGGATCATCCTGACCAGCGCGGCCATCGACAAGGCCTGGCTCAGCGGCATGAGCCTGCTGGGCTGCCTGTTCATCGGCTACATCGCCCTTGGCACCCTGCGCGAGGCGCTGCAAGCACCGGTCGACAGTGCCCCGCAGCCATCGGCCAGCGCGCAGCCGGGTCGTGGCGGCCTGTTGCAGGGCTTCATGGTCGGCATCTCCAACCCCAAGGACATCATCTTCTTCATCGCCTTCTTCCCACAGTTCATCCAGATCACCGAGTCGTTCGGCAAGAGCATGGTGGTGCTGTCGCTGCTGTGGATCGCCATCGATTTCGCCGTGCTCAGCCTGTACATCTTCGCCATCGGCAAGATCGCCTCGCCGCGCAGCAACCGTGTGATCAGCCTGGCCTCGGGGGTCGCCCTGCTGCTGATCGCCGGCGTCGGCCTGGCCTACAACCTCAAGGAGCTGGCCGCCTGAGCCAACCCCCAAAAGAAGGAGCGCCCATGACCCCGATCGACCCCGCCGCCACCGGCAGCATGGGCACGCCCGACCCCCTGGCGCAGGACTACCAGCGCTTCCTGCAGTTGGGCAGCCGCCGCGCGCCGCACACGCTGTACGTGCACGAGCGCGGCTATCGCTCCGGCACCATCAACACCGATGCCCTGGGCATGCGCTACAGCCATTGCGCCGGCAAGCGCTTCTCGGTGGCCGAGCGCGGTGGCGCGGCGCGGGTCAACCTGTTGGTGGGCGGCTCCACCGCGATGGGCATCGGCGCCAGTTCCGACGAGCATACTGTGGCCTCGTACCTGTCGGTACTGACTGGCGAGATCTGGCTGAGCCTTGCCGGTTGCGGCCTGAACGCCACCCAGGAACTGCTGATGTTCCTCACCCATCAGCACCGTTTTGGCCAGATCGGTCACGTGGTGGTGCTCAGCGGCCTGAACACGCTGGCCCAGGAGGCCCTCGCCGAGGTGTTGTCCGGCGCACAGGACCCGCACCGGGCGCAGGCCTACCAGGATTTCCTCAACCGCTTCAACGAAGGCGTGCAAACGCCAGGCGAAGCGCGCCGCGAATCATTCTGGCAACGCCTGGGCCAGCTCCTGGCGCCGGCCCGGGAAGCACACTGGCCGCAGGTGGAACCGCTATCGAGTCCGGACAAGCGCCTGATCCGCGCCGCCGATGCCGTGGGCCGCACCCTGCGCCAATGGGACCGCCTGCTGGCAGACGGCCACACCACCCTCACCTTCATCCTGCAGCCGCTGCTGCCCTGGTGCCGCGAGGCATTGCCCAAGGCGGAACAGGCCATGCTCGGCAAGCTTGAGCGTCAGCCGTCGAATTTCGACCGTTTGCTCGGCGACACCTTCGACAGCCAGTTGCACATGGCCTTCTTCCGTCGCATCAAGAGCCAGGCCGACCCGGTCCCCTGCTACGACATGAACAGCATGCTCAGCAGTTCGCCGGTGTTCGCCGAGCACCTGTTCGTCGACCGCCTGCACTTCAATGATTTGGGTAACAACACGCTGGCCAAGGTGATCACCGCCAAGCTGGGGTTAGCCCAGGAAAGACAGGCCCTGCGCAAGGTCGCGCCGATCAAGCTGGTCTGATGGCCGCACGCCGGGCTTTCGGGGAACGCACGCGGATGGATAGAATAGGCCGTCGTCGCTCCTGATTTGCCCGAGGCAACCGCGTAACCGCCATGACCATTCCTGCCGTCCCCTCGCTTCTGGCCCGTCCCCGCGCCTGTCTGGTCGCGTCGTTGCCGTTGCTGCTGGCCGCCACAGGCGCCCAGGCCCTGGACGTGAACATCGACCCCCATGCCGACCTGCTCTATCGCCAGGCGTTGCCGCTGCTCGAGCAGGCTGACAGCCAGGACGACGGCGCCAGCCCGCTGCGCACCGCCGGCGGCGACCCCGAGCTCAGCCGCCAAGGCCAGGCGATGGCCCACACGCTGCCAACGGCGGTGGCCCTGCTGAAGAGGTCGGTGGCCCTCGGCCACCCGGTGGCGCAGTACCGCCTGGCGCTGTACTACACCACCTATCTGCCGGCAGGACAGATCGCCGAAGCCGCCTGCCCGTTGCTGGAGGCCAGCCTCAAGCAAGGCTTCGCCCCGCCCGCGCTGGCCATCGCCCACTGGTGTTCGCCCTACAATGCCAGCCCCGCCTACCGCGAGGCCCTGGAGGCGGTGCCCAGCATGGCCACCCTGTACGCCGCCTACTACCCACAGCCGGCCACCCGCCTGGCGTGCAGCCGCACCCGCCCGCAGGGCCTGCAAATGCAGTGGGGGCGCCAGCGCGACTACCAGGCCGAGATCTACCGGCTGCTCGGTGAGCTCGACCCCCGCCAGCGCCAGGCCTTCCTGCAGAAGGCGGTGGACATCAACGGCTGCGCGGCGGCGCAACAGCGCCTGACCAGCAATCGCTGAGCCTCGCTACACAGCGATACATAACCCCATCGCCCCCGACACACTGCCGATACCCCCGCCCTGCACACTCCCGGCCACAACAGCGCGACGGCACCCCGCCGTTGCCGCCTACACCGGGAAGCCTGCCCATGAAAGCCCTGCCACTGTTTGCTGAATGGAAGCTGTTCAACGCCCTTGATCACACCGGCAACTGGAGCGCCGACCTGCCGCTACGCCTGTTCCTGGCCTGGGAGTTCTTCGAATCGGGCCTGGAGAAGTTCAACGGCGCCAACTGGTTCGCCGACCTGCAAGGCAGTTTTCCGTTCCCGTTCGACCTGCTGCCGGCGGACCTCAACTGGCAGCTGTCGATGTGGGCCGAATTGATCTGCCCGCTGCTCCTGCTGCTGGGGCTCGGTACCCGGCTGGCCTCGGCGGTGCTGATGGTGGTGACGGTGGTGGCGATAGCCGCGGTGCACTGGCCGAGCCAGTGGTCGAGCCTGGCGGAACTGGGGCGGGGGTATGCGATCACCGACCAGGGCTTCGGCAACTTCAAACTGCCGCTGATCTACCTGGTGGCGTTGCTGCCGTTGCTGTTGAAGGGGGCTGGCAGGTTGAGTCTGGATCACTGGCTGCGCAGATACCTGTAGGAGCGGCCTTGTGCCGCGAAAGGGCCGCAAAGCGGCCCCGGCGATTGTTACATAAATGCTGAAATCTGGGGCCGCTGCGCGGCCCTTTCGCGGCACAAGGCCGCTCCTACAGGAGATAGCGTTACATACCTTCTGCCAGGTTGTCCTCATCCCGCCGATGCGCCCACTGATACAACGCCGGCAACACCAGCAAGGTCAGCGCCGTCGACGACAGGATTCCGCCGATCACCACCGTCGCCAGCGGCCGCTGCACCTCGGCGCCGGTGCCCGTGGCCAGGGCCATGGGAATGAACCCCAGCGACGCCACCAGCGCGGTCATCAGCACCGGCCGCAGGCGGGTCAGCGCGCCCTCCTCCACCGCGGCGCGCAGGCCTCGACCTTCCTCACGCAGGTTACGAATGAAGGCAATCATCACCAGGCCGTTGAGCACCGCCACGCCCGACAACGCGATAAAGCCCACCCCCGCCGAGATCGACAGCGGGATATCCCGCAGCCACAGCGCCAGCACCCCACCGGTCAGTGCGAAGGGGATGCCGGTGAACACCAGCAGGCCATCCTTGAGGTTGTTGAACATCATCAGCAGCAAGGCCATGACCAGCAGCAGCGAAACCGGCACCACCACCCGCAGGCGCTCGGCCGCTGACTGCAGCTGCTCGAACTGGCCACCCCAGCGGGTCCAGTAGCCCGGCGGTATCTGCACCTGGTCGATCAGCGTCTGCGAGGCCTGTTCGACGAACGAACCGAGGTCACGCCCGCGCACGTTGGCGCTGACCACCACCACGCGCTTGCCATCCTCGCGGCTGACCTGGTTGGGGCCCAGTTGCAGGTTCAGGGTGGCCACTTGCGACAGCGGGATGAAACCAATCTGCGAAGCACCGGCGGCGGCGCTGGCCGGTACCGGGATCAGCAGGCTGGACAAACCGTCGACATCGGTTCGCAGCGCCTCCGACAGGCGCACCACCATGTCGAAACGGCGATCGCCTTCATAGAGGGTGCCGGCAGTGCGACCGCCCACGGCGATGGCGATGGCGTCCTGCACGTCGCCCACATTCAGGCCGTAACGGGCCGCCTTGTCACGGTCGATATCGATGGTCAGCACCGGTAGGCCGGTGGTCTGCTCGACCTTCACCTCGGAGGCGCCCGGCACCTGCTGCAGGCTGGCGGCGATCTGCGCGGCGGTGCGGTTGAGCACCTCCATGTCGTCGCCGAACACCTTCACCGCGACATCGCTGCGCACCCCGGAGATCAGCTCGTTGAAGCGCAGCTGGATCGGCTGCGACAGCTCGTAGTTGCTGCCCGGCACGCTGGCGGCGGCGCGCTGCACCTCGGCGATCAGCTCATCGCGCGGCTTGCCCGGGTCCTGCCATTGCTCGCGGGGCTTGAGCATCACGTAGGCATCGGAGATGTTCGGTGGCATCGGGTCGGAGGCGATCTCGGCGGTGCCGGTACGGGCGAACACCCGCTCGACTTCCGGCACCTGGGCGATGATGGTCTTCTCCAGGCGCTGCTGCATGTCCACCGATTGCGACAGGCTGGTGCCCGGCACGCGCAGGGCCTGCAGGGCGAAATCACCCTCGCTGAGGCTGGGGATGAACTCACTGCCCATGCGGCTGGCCAGCACGCCGGACAACAGCACAAGGGTGGCGGCGCCGGCGAAGGCCAGGTTGCGTCGGCCCAGCACCCAGTCCAGCACCGGGGCGTAGCGACGGCGGGCGGTGCGCATGACCACACCCTCCTCTTCTTTCACCTTGCCGGTGACGAACAGCGCCAGGGCTGCCGGCACGAAGGTCACCGAGAGGATCATCGCCCCCAGCAGTGCCATCACCACGGTGAAGGCCATGGGGTGGAACATCTTGCCCTCGACCCCGGTCAGGGCAAAGATCGGCAGGTACACCACCATGATGATCAACTGCCCGTAGATCAGCGGGCGGCGTGCCTCGCGGGCGGCGGCGAACACTTCGTGGAAGCGCTCGGAGCGGGTCAGCATGCGGCCATGATGCTGTTGGGCGTGGGCCAGGCGGCGGATGGCGTTCTCGACGATCACCACCGCGCCGTCGACGATGATGCCGAAGTCGAGCGCACCCAGGCTCATCAGGTTGGCGCTGACCTTGTTGCTGAACATGCCGGTGAAGGTGAACAGCATCGACAGCGGGATGACCATGGCGGTGATCAGTGCCGCGCGAATGTTGCCCAGGAACAGGAACAATACGGCGATGACCAGGATCGCGCCTTCGATGAGGTTCTTCTTCACCGTGGCGATGGCTTTTTCCACCAGGTTGGTGCGGTCATAGACGGTGATCGCCACCACACCCTTGGGCAGGCTGCGGTTGATCTCCTCGAGCTTGGCCGCCACCGCCTGGGACACCGTGCGGCTGTTCTCGCCGATCAGCATGAACACCGTGCCCAGCACCACCTCGCGGCCATTCTCGGTGGCCGCGCCCGAGCGCAGTTCCTGGCCCAGGCCGACCTGGGCCACATGACTGACGCGGATCGGCGTGCCATCGACGCTGGAGATGACGATGTTGGCGATGTCCTCGGCCGAGGCCACCTGGCCCGGGGCGCGGATCAGCAACTGCTCGCCGTTGCGTTCGATGTAGCCGGCACCGACGTTGGCGTTGTTGCGCTCGAGCGCCGCGACCAGGTCGTTGAGGGTCAGCTTGTAGGCCGCCAGGCGCTTGGGTTCGGGAGCGATCAGGTACTGCTTGGCATGGCCGCCGATGCTGTTCACCTCGGCCACGCCCGGTACGTTGCGCAGCTGCGGCTTGATGATCCAGTCCTGGATCACCCGCAGGTCGGTGGCGGTATAGGGCGTGCCGTCGTCCTTGAGCGCGCCCTCCTTGGCCTCGACCGTCCACAGGAAGATCTCGCCAAGGCCGGTGGAGATCGGCCCCATGCCCGCCTCGATGCCCTCGGGCAACTGCTCGCGGGCCACCTGCAGGCGCTCGTTGACCAGTTGGCGGGCGAAGAATATGTCGGTGCCGTCGTCGAAGATCACCGTCACCTGGGACAATCCCGAGCGTGACAGCGAGCGGGTCTGCTTGAGGCCCGGCAGGCCGGCCATGGCGGTCTCGATGGCGAAGGTGATGCGCTGCTCGGTCTCCAGCGGCGAGTAGCCGGGCGCGGCGGTGTTGATCTGCACCTGCACGTTGGTGATGTCGGGCACGGCATCAATGGGCAGCTTCTGGTAGCTGTGGATGCCCACGGCGGCCATCAGCACCACGGCGAGCATCACCACCAGGCGTTGCTCGATGGCGAACTGGATAAGACGTTCGAACATGAAAGGCGTCCCCGGTCAGTGGCTGTGTTCGGCCGAGCCTTTGCCCAGCTCGGACTTGAGGACGAAACTGCCGGCGGCGGCGACCACGGTGCCGGCGGCCAGCCCCTCGCGCACTTCCACCTGACCAGCGTCGCGGCGCCCGGTCTTCACCGGGCGGGCCTCGAAGCCTTCGTCGGTACGGGCGAACACCACGGTCTGCTCTTCCCAGGTCTGCAGGGCGCTTTCCGGCACCACCACGGCGGCGTCGAAACGCTCGACGGTGACCGCGATGTTGACGAACAGCCCGGGACGCCAGGCGCCATTGGGGTTGGCCAGGGTGGCGCGCACGGTGGCGGCGCGGTTCTGCTCGCCGAGCAGGCTGCCGACGTAGTTGACCTTGCCTTCCACCTGGGCACCGAGGTCCGGCGCGCTGACGCTGACGCCACGGCCGCTGACTACCTTGTCCAGGTCGCGCGGGGCCACGGCGAAGGTGGCCCAGACCCGACTCAGGTCAGACAGCGTGAAGGCATTGCTGGTCTCGTCCACCACCTCGCCCACGGTCAGGTGCTTTTCCACCACCACCGCGTCGAACGGTGCGCGCAACTCGTAACGATTGCCCTTGCCGGCCGGCGCCACGGCGGCGACCTTCTGCCCGGCGTTGGCGGCGGCGATCTCGGCCTCCTGCAGCGCCTGGCGGGCCTGCAGGTAGTCCTGCTCGGCGCTGATGCGCTCCTGCCACAGCTGCTTCTCGCGCTCGAAGGTCAGGCGCGCCAGCTCCAGGCGGCGCTGGGCGGCCTGCTGCTCGCTGCGCAGTTCGGAGATCTGCTGGCTGGCGATCACCGCCAGCACCTGGCCGCGCTTGACCGCCTGGCCCAGCTCGGCCTGCACCGACTCGACCACGCCGGGGACGCGGGGCACCACGTGGGCGGTGCGGTCCTCGTCGAAGCGGATCTCGCCGGGGAAGCTGATGGCGGTACCCAGGCTTTGTGGGCCGGCAGTGGCCAGTTGCACGCCGGCGGCCTGGATCTGCTCGGCGGAGAGGTGCAGCTGGCCCTCTTCGTCGGCATGCTCCTCTGCCGTTCCTTCTTCATGGCCATGGCCTTCCTCGCCATGGTCGTCGTGCTGGGCCTGGCCGCTGCCGGCCTTGCCAAGGGTACCGGTCCAGGCCGCGCCACCGAGGCCGAGAACGGCCAGGGCAGCGGCGAGGATGGCGAGCTTGCGTGGGTTGGTCATTGTTGCTCCTGCTGGAAAAGTCGTTGCAGTTCAGGGCCCATCGCGGGGCAAGCCCGCTCCCACGCATTCCCGTGGGAGCGGGCTTGCCCCGCGATGGGACGAGGCTCAAAGCTCGCCGTAGATCCGCTCCACCTGCGCCCGGGCATCGGTCGCCTGGGCCAGCGCCTCGAGGTACAGCCCGCGCGCCTCGATCAGCGTGCGCTGGGCATCGAGCACATCGAGGAAGGCGAACTTGCCCATCTCGAAGCCGCGGGTGGCGGTGTCCACCGCCTGCTGGGCGGCGGGCAGGATGGTGCGGTCGTAGGCCTGGACCTCGCCCATGGCCGTGCCCCACTGCTCCAGGGCGCTGCGGGTTTCGCTGCGCAGGCGCAGATCCACGGCGTTGCGCAGGTCGCGGGCCTGGTCGGCGCGGCGGGCGGCGGCCAGCACGTTGCCCTGGTTGCGGTCGAACAGCGGCAGCGGCATCGACAGCCCGACCACGTTGACCCGCTCACGGTCCTCGCGGCTGTACTGGCTGCCGAGGCTGACGGTCAGGTTGGGGATGCGCTGGGCCTTCTCGGAGCCGAGGCTGGCATCGCCACGCTCGATCTGCGCCGCGGCCAGGCGCCACTCGGCAGTCTGCTCGACCTTGGCCAGCAGGCGCTCGGTCTGCGGCGCCGGGCCAGGCGAGAGGTTGCTCGCGTCGAGCCGGTCGAAGCGGGCCTCGGCACTGCCTGTCAGGCGCGCCAGGGCCTGGTTGGCCACGCCACGTTCGGTGCGTGCCCGACGCACCGCCGCCTCGGCTTGGGCCAACTGCACCTGGGCACGGGTGGCCTCCACCGGCGAGGACTGCCCGGCCCGCACCCGCCCTTCCACCACCCGCAGGCCGCGTTCGGTCAGCACCTGCGACTGTTGCGCCAGTTCCAGCGCGGTCTGTGCCCGCAAGGCGGCATGGAAGGCCTGGATCACATCGGCGCGCAGGCTGTTGCGCTGGCGCTCGAGCTCCAACCGGGCGATCGCCTGGCCGGCCTCGGCGACTTCGATCCGCGCGCCGCGCTTGCCGCCCAGCTCCAGGGCCTGGCTGAGGGTCACGGTGGTGGTGCTGGTGTCGCGGCGGGTGTCCTCGACTTCCCAGGACAGCTCGGGGTTGGGAATCAGCCCGGCCTGGCGGCGCTCGCCCTCGGCGATGCCGATCTCGCGGCCGATGGCGGCGAAGTCCGGGTTCTGGGCAAAGGCGGCGTCGAGCGCCTGCTCCAGGCTCAGGCCCTGGGCACCGGCAGGGCCGGCCAGCAACAGGCAGAGCAAGGCGATCTTGCGGGGGATGGGCACGGCGGAAGTCCTCGTCGACAAGCGGCGGAATGCTTTGGCGAGGGACTTTAGGCAGCGGTGGTTATCGGGGGGGTGGCGGGAAGATTACAATTTTGTAATCAAGGGGTGCCGAGGGTGGATCGCCTTGAGATGAGGGTCTTTCAGGGTGTTCGACGTTAGAGTTGCAGCGCCTGTCAGATCGAGCGCCGCCCGCGCGGCGCATCGCGGGACAAGCCCGCTCCTACATCTGTTTCGGGCCAGTCAATCCTGTGCCATTACCTGGTCCGCCTTGTTGGTCCGACACGGTTTCAGCGTGTGCACCGCTGCCGCTTCATCTGTCTCAAGACAGGCACCAAGGCGGGCAACCATGGCCTGACAGGTTCGGCACGTTGCAACAAATGCAGGAGCGGGCTTGTCCCGCGATGCGCCGCGCGGGCGGCGCTCGATCTGATAGGCGCTACAGGACTCTCGCCAGGCACCTCTGCGCCATCACGCCATCAAAACCACCTGCAAACACTTGCTATCAGCCCAACGCCGAAATACTGTATGCATGAACAGTAAAATCGGATTACCCCATGCAGCTCATCGCCAAGCTCGGCATCCTCGCCGATGCCGCCAAGTACGACGCGTCCTGCGCCAGCAGCGGCGCCCCCAAGCGCAGCTCCCGTGGTCGCGACGGCCTCGGCGCCACCGACGGCATGGGCATCTGTCACAGCTACACCCCCGACGGGCGCTGCGTGTCGCTGCTCAAGGTGCTGCTGACCAACTTCTGCCTGTACGACTGCCAATACTGCGTGAACCGCCGCTCGAGCAACGTGCCGCGGGCGCGCTTCAGCCCCGAGGAAGTGGTGCGCCTGACCTTGGACTTCTACCGGCGCAACTGCATCAGCGGCCTGTTTCTCAGCTCCGGCATCATCCGCTCGGCCGACTACACCATGGAGCAGCTGATCCGGGTGGCGCGCCTGCTGCGCGAGGAGCATGGCTTTCGCGGCTACATCCACCTCAAGACCATTCCCGACGCCGACCCGCTGCTGATCGAGGAAGCCGGGCGCCTGGCCGACCGCCTGAGCGTGAACATCGAGCTGCCCACCGACGCCAGCCTCGAACGCCTGGCCCCGGAAAAACGCGCCAGCACCATCCGCCAGGCCATGGGCGTGATCCACCACGGCCAGCAGGCCGTCGCCGGTGACCCACGGGCGCCACGCTTCACCCCCGCCGGGCAAAGCACCCAGGTCATCGTCGGCGCCGACGCCACCGACGACAGCGCCCTGCTGCGCAACGCCGAGTCGCTGTACCAGGGCTACGGCCTCAGGCGCGTCTACTACTCCGCCTTCAGCCCGATCCCCGACAGCCCGTCCAGCGTGCCCCTGGCGGCCCCGCCGCTGCTGCGCGAACACCGCCTGTACCAGGCCGACTTCCTCCTGCGCGGCTACGGCTACAAGGCCGGCGAACTGCTGGGCGAAACCGGCAACCTGGCCCTGGACATCGACCCCAAGCTGGCCTGGGCGCTGGCCAACCGTGAGGTGTTCCCGCTCGACGTCAACCGCGCCGAGCCGGCCCTGCTGGCGCGCATCCCCGGTATCGGCCTGCGCAGCGTGCAGCGCCTGGTGGCCCTGCGCCGTGAGCGGCGTATCCGCTACGACGACCTGATCCAGTTGCGCTGCGTGCTGGACAAGGCCCGCCCGTTCATCGTCACCAGCGACTACGGCCCGGCCCAGGCCGAGCTGCGCAGTGGCCTGCTGCGCGCCCGCCTGCGTGAACCCCAGGCACCGGTGCAGATGGGCCTGTGGGGATGATTGCGCTGGATTGCGGCGACGACTTCGCCACCTGGCGCGACCAGGCGCGGCAACTGCTCGGCCATGGCATCGACCCGGCCACGGTGACCTGGGGCCAGGCACGTATGGACGACCTGCTGGCCGTGCCCACGCCCCTGCCCGTCGGCCCCGGCCCGTTCCGCGCCCGCGTGCCGGCGGCGCTGCTGGCCCAGCTGGAGCAGGCCGGTCGCTACCGCGGCGAGCAGCGCTGGAACCTGCTGTACGAAGTACTCTGGCGCGTCGCCCACGGCGATCGCACCGCCATGCTCGCCGGCGACCGCCTGGGCAGCGAGATGCAGCGGCGCATCCGCCAGGTCGGCCGCGAAGCCCATCACCTGCATGCCTTCGTGCGCTTCGTGCCGCTGCCCGAGGCACTGGCCGAACAACTGCAACTGGACCTGGTCGCCTACCACGAACCTGCCCACGACATCCTCGACAGCGCTTGCGGGCATTTCGCCGATCGCCTGGGGCGCCAGCGCTGGTTGATCGCCACGCCCCTCGATGGCGTGCGCTTCGACGGCCAGCACCTGGACTACCAGCGCCAGTGCCCGCAGGCGTGGCAGCAATGGGCGCGCAACGCCGAAGACCCCGGCGCCGAGCTGTGGCTGGCCTACTACCGGCACACCTTCAACCCCGCCCGGCTCAACCCCGGTGCGTTGCGCCAGCACCTGCCCGGGCGCTTCTGGCGCCACCTGCCGGAGGGCCCGCTGATCCCCGAGCTGGTCGGCCAGGCGCGACATGGCAAGCAGCGCGACGGGCAGGCACTGGAGGTCGGGCGTCAGCGTGGCAAACGGATTACGGTGGCTGATCCACTGCCATAACCGTCACCTGCAGGAGATCGCCCAGCCCTTCGTGCTGCGATATCCCACAGGGAACAGGGTTGCCAGCATCACCATCGTGGGAGCGGGCTTGCCCCGCGAAGCGGTGTATGGCACCGGCATAGCCGGTGATCCGGGCGGTGCGGCGTTCCGACAAGCCCGCTCCCACGGGGATGACTCCACAAGAAATAACTCAATCGAATTGAATTTTTGAAAAATTCATCAATTCAGATTCGGATGCATTGTTACGAGCCTGATAATCCGACACACTTATTGCTAATTATTCTCATAAGCACTAGCAATAAGGATAAAGCCCGGCATGTCACCGCACCTCTCCCCTCACCGTTTCACGCCCAGCCGCAACCTGCTGGCCATGGCCATCTGCATGGCGACCCTCACCCCGGCGCTGGCCGAGGAGCAAGCGCCGGCCGTGATCGAGCTGGGCGCCACGGCCATCAACGACAGCAGCCTGGGCAGCACCACCGAGGGGTCGAAGTCGTACACCACCGGCTCCATGTCCACCGCCACCAAGCTGCCGTTGACCATGCGCGAAACGCCCCAGGCGGTGACCGTGATCACCCGCCAGCGCATGGACGACCAGGGCATGACCAGCATCAATGACGTGGCCAGGTACACCCCGGGGCTGTTCCTCAACCAGTCCAACGGCCCGGGCCGGCAGACCTACAAGGCCCGCGGCTTCGACGTCGACAACATCATGTACGACGGCATCCCCAGCGCCTACACCGGCTGGGTGGTCGGCGCCCAGCCCAACCTGGCGATGTTCGACCGGGTCGAGGTGGTGCGCGGCGCCACCGGGTTGGTCACCGGTTCCGGTACGCCTTCGGCGGCCATCAACCTGGTGCGCAAGCGTCCGCTGGCGGAACAGAAGGTCACCCTCACCGGTGCCGCCGGCAGCTGGGATAACTACCGCGGCGAACTCGACGCCTCCAGCCCGCTCAACGACAGTGGCACCCTGCGCGGTCGCGTGGTGGCCTCGTACCGCGACGCCAACGGCTTCCGTGACGGGCAGCAGGAAGACCACGGGCTGTTCTACGCGATCACCGAGGCCGACCTGGGCGAGGACACCACCCTGACCCTTGGCCTGTCCCACCAGAAGGACAAGACCAACGTATTCTGGGGCGCGATTCCCACCGACCTGAACGGCCACCACCAGGACCTGCCCCGTTCGTACAACCCGGCCACCGACTGGGAGGTCAAGGACCAGGAGATCAACACCCTGTTCGCCGAGCTGCGCCAGCGCCTGGCCAATGACTGGAAGCTGCAGGTCAACGCCATCTACAGCGAACAGAACGCGCTGTTCCGTGGCTCCTACCAGTCGCGCTGGGACCTGGCCAAGCCGCTGAGCCGTACGGTCTACCAGTCGGCCCACGACGAGAACCAGCTGGGCCTGGACACCTTCGCCAGCGGCCCGTTCGAGGCCTTCGGCCGCACCCACGAGCTGGTGGTGGGTGCCAGCAAGCGCATCTACGACATGACCGAGCGCAACTACAGCCCCTACGACCTGGACTACCCCATCGACGGCGGCAAACCGGACTTCCTGCACACCAGCAGCAGCCGCTACCTGATCAACCAGGAAGGCGTGTACACCACCACCCGCCTGAGCCTGGCCGACCCGCTCAAGCTGATCCTAGGCGGGCGCCTTGACTGGTACGACTACGACCAGCGCGGCAGCAACGAGGGCGACTACAAGGTGACCCGCAACGTCACCCGCTATGCCGGCCTGATCTACGAGCTGGACGAGCACCACTCGCTGTACACCAGCTACACCGACATCTTCCAGCCCCAGGACAACAAGGACCCCAGCGGCACGCCGGTGCGGCCGATCGAAGGCAAGAACTACGAGGTGGGCATCAAGGGCGAGTACTTCGACGGCGCGCTCAACGCCAGCCTCGCGGTGTTCCGCATTGATCAGGAGAACCGCGCGGTCGAGGTGGACAAGAGCCTGTGCCGGGCCGGTCAGTTCGCCTGCTACGAGGCCTCCGGCGAAGTGCGCAGCCAGGGGATCGACTTCGAGGTGCAGGGCGCGCTGACCGAGCAGTGGCAGATCGGCGCAGGCTATACCTATGCCCGCGTACACACGGTCAAGGACGCCAAGAATCCAGAGAAGGTCAACAAGCCGTTCGAGTCCGACACGCCGCAGCACCAGTTGAAACTGTTCACCACCTACCGCTTCCAGGGCCCGCTGGAAAAACTGCGGGTCGGTGGCGGCGTCACCTGGCAGAGCCGCATGTACAACGACTTCACCGTGGCCGACGGCGGCAGCTACCGCCTCGAGCAGGGCGCCTACGCTGTCACCGACCTGATGGCCGGCTACGCGGTCAACCAGCACCTGGACCTGCAGCTCAATGCCAACAACGTGTTCGACCGCAAGTACTACTCGTCGATCTCCAAGTCTGTGAACTATGGCAGCGACACCTTCGGCGATCCGCGCAACCTGATGCTGACGGCCAAGTACAGTTTCTGAATCCCGAGGCGCAGGGACGCGCGTCCAGGCCTCACGCGCTCCCCCTGTAGGAGCGGCCTTGCCGAGGCGTCGGACCGGCCGGAAAGGGCCGCGTAGCGGCCCCAGGATTTCAGCGTTGATACAAAGATCGCCGGGGCCGCTTTGCGGCCCATTCGCAGCACAAGGCCGCTCCTACAGACTTCAGGCATGCACCCAGCGCCGATGCAGCCCGCGCGCCAGGGCATCGAGCATGAACCCCAGCACCCCGATCAGCAGCACCATCGCCATCAGCTCCGAGTAAGCCAACCGGTCACGGGTATCGAGAATGAAGTAGCCCAACCCGGCGCTGACCCCGAGCATCTCGCACGGCACCAGCACGATCCACAGGATGCCGATGGCCAGCCGCACGCCGGTCAGCACATCGCCGATCACCCCGGGGATGATCACCTTGCACAAGGTCTCCCAGCGCGTGGCGCTGAGGCTGCGGCTCAACTGCAGCCAGCGTGGGTCGAGCTGGCGTACCCCGGCGGCGGTGTTCAGCAGGATCGGCCACAGCGCGGCGAAGGCCAGCAGGAAGTAGATCGGCTGGTCGCCCACGCCCATCAGCATCACCACCACCGGCATCCACGACAGCGGCGAGATCATGCGCAGGAACTGGAACGCCGGCGTGGTCGCCGCCTCCAGGTGCCGGTAGCTACCCACCAGCAGGCCCAGTGGCACACCGATCAGCAGCGCCAGCAGCAGGCCGACGAGGATGCGCTTGAGGCTCACCCAGATATGCCCGTAGACCTCGCCCTGCCCCAGCAGCTCTACCAGGCTTTGCAACGTGGCCTGGGGCGCGAAGCGCGCCGACAGCCCATCGGCGGCGCCGAACAGGCGCACGCCCGCCCACCACAGCAACAGCAGCGCCGCCAGGCCCGCCAGGCCCAGGGCGCCATGTACGACATGCCTGCGCATCAGACCGCGAACTCCTCGCTACGCTGGAAGTTCTCGGCGATGCCGAACGCGGCCGGGCCGCCCACGGCGGCGATGGCGTTGCGCACGAAACGCTCGTCCACCAGGTCACGGGCGGTCTGCGCCGGGTCCAGGGCGGCGAGGAAATCGCTCTCGCCGACGATCAGGGTGTTCTTCAGGCGCTTGACCAGTTCCTCGGTGTAGCTGGGGAACGGATAAGGCTGGAAGTCGATGCGCTTCTCGTCCCACTGCTGGTGCTGGATCGCGCCACTGGCGATGTAGCCCGCGCGGTCTTCGGCGGAAGGCGCCAGCACCTTGGTCAGCACCGCCGGCTCGTGCGGGGTGTACTTGTTGGGGCCGGCCTTGGACAGCAGCGCGGCGGCCTCGGCGCGGTGCTCGCGGGTCCACTGCTGGGCCTTGACGATGGCGTTGACCACCTTCTGCGACCACTCCGGACGGTTGTTCAGGTCGTGCTCGTGCATGAACACCACGCAGCAGGCATGGTTGCGCCAGACATCGCCGGTGAAGCGCTGCACGCGGCCGACCTTGAGGTTCTCGGCAAGGGCGTTGAACGGCTCGGCAACGATGTAGCCGGCGATGCGCTTGCTGGCCAGGGCCGGTGGCATGTCCGACGGCGGCAGCACCAGCAGGTTGACCTCGTTGTCCGCCAGTTGCGCGTCGGCCGGCTTGGACACGGGCTTGAGGCCATTGTCGGTGAGCATCTGTTGCAGCACCACGTTGTGGATCGAGTACCAAAACGGAATCGCCACGGTCTTGCCGCCGAGCTGCTTCATCTCGGTGATGTCCGGGGCCACGGTCAGGCCGGAGCCGCCGACGTGGTTCCAGGCCACGACCTTGGCCGGCACCTTGCTGCCGTAGCGCGCCCACACGGTCATCGGCGACAGCAGGTGAATGACGTTGACTTGCCCGGAGATGAACGCCTCGATCACCTGCGCCCAGCTGCGCAGCAGCACCGGGCGCTCGGCCTTGATGCCCTCGGCCTCGAACAGGCCGTTGTTGTGCGCCACCAGCAAAGGCGTGGCGTCGGTGATCGGCAGGTAGCCGATGCGCACCGGCGCGTCCGGCTCGGCGGCGGCGCGGGCCTGCAGGCTCGACAGCAGCGGCACGGCGCCGGCGGCGGTGAGCATCGCGCTCAGCTTGAGAAAGTCGCGACGGGACGTCGTGGAACAGCAGTCATCCATGCACATGGACAGCCTCCGAGGGCAAGGGGGATGGAGTGGGTTCGGCTGTGCGGCTTGCCCGCCGAAGGGTTTTCAGGATCTCGATGCGCAGCGCGCCCAGTTCCTCGACCCGCTGCGCACGCGGCTGCGGCAGGTCGATGTGCCACTGGCCGAGGGTGCGCGCCGGGTGGTTGCCCAGTAGCAGCACGCGATCGGACAGCAGCAGGGCTTCGTCGATGTCGTGGGTGATCAACACGGCGGCGGTGTTGTGGGTGGCGATCAGCTGCAGCAGCAGTTGCTGCATGTCGGCCCGGGTCACCTCGTCCAGCGCGCCGAAGGGTTCGTCCAGCAACAGCACCTCGGGCTGGCGCGCCAGGCAGCGGGCCAGCGCGGTGCGCTGGGCCATGCCGCCGGACAGCTGCGCCGGGTACTGGCCACGGGCGTGGGCCAGGCCCACCGCGTCGATGGCGTGGTCAATCCGTGCGCGCCGCTCGGCCGCCGGCAGCCTGGGCTGGCGGGCAAAGTCGAGACCGAAGGCGACGTTCTTCTCAAGGCTCAGCCAAGGCAGCAGGCTGGGGTCCTGGAATGCCACCGCCAGGCGCGGATGCGGCCCCTGCAGCGGCTCGCCGCGCAACTGCACGCTGCCGCCACGGGCCTGCTGCAGGCCGGCCAGCACGCGCAGCAGGCTGGACTTGCCGACCCCGCTGGGGCCGAGGATGCTGACCACCTCCCCCGGCGCCAGCGCCAGGTCGAACTGCTCCAGCACCGCCTGCCAGCCACCCTCGCGCGGGTAGCCCAGGCTGATGTCGCGGGCTTCGAGTAGCACGTCGGTCATGCAGAGGCCGCCTGGCGTTGCAGCTCGGCGCGCAGCTGCACCAGGCTCGGGGTGACGATCGGCACGAACGCCGACTCGCGCCAGCGGCGGGCGAAGCCCTCGCCATAGGCGGTCAGGTAGGCCTTGCCACCGCTGGCCTGCAACTCCAGCTGCACGGCGTCGGCGGCGCATTCGGCGAGGGTGATGCGCAGTTTGAACAAGGCGGCCGGCTGGCTCTGGAAGCGGCCGTCGAGCAGCCCCTGCTTGAGCTCGGCGACGGTGTTCTCCAGGCGCTCGGCGAGCACCTGACGCGCCTCATCGAGGAACGCGCCACGCCCCTGCAGGTGTGCCTGTGCCTCCTCCAGGGCGCGGCGAGCCAGGCCGATGGCCATGCCGCACTGCAGCGCCAGGAACGCCGGACGCACCCTGGGCAGGAACTCGCGGGCGTTGTCGTGCAGCAGCCAGTCGCGGGCCAAGGGTACCTGGTGGAAGGCCAGCGCCGCGGTGTTGCTCGATTGCAGGCCCATCAGTTGCAGGTCGTCGGAGCGCTCCAGGCCCGGCGCGTTCGACGGGATGGCGACCACGAACGGCGCGCCGCCGGAGTCATCCTCGATGGCCGCGGCCACCACGAAGCCACGCTTGCGCAGGTTGGTCACCCAGTGCAGGCGCCCTTCCAGGTTCCAACCGTCGCTCGCGGCACGGCCGCGCACCTGCAAGGCCTCGATCCCGGAGAGGAACTTCATGGCGTTGGACAGGCCGGTGGCCCCGGCCAGCTCGCCCTTCAGCAGGTCGGGCAGCAGCCGTTCGCACAGCGCCCGGTTGGGGCTTTGCAGCAGGTATTCGATGAAGGCGCGCTGACCCCAGCAGACGAAGGCCGCGGCCAGCGAACGGCTGGCGATGGCGGCGATGGCCTCGACCGCCGCGCTGACGTCACCACCCGAGCCGCCCAGGGCCGGGTCGACGCCGATGCGCAGCAGCTGCGATTCGGCGATATGCGCCAGCACCAGGTGTGGATCGCACTGGCCCTGGTCGATGGCCTCGGCATTGGCATCCAGCCATTGTCGAAATGCATGATCAAGCATGTCCCTACTCCTGTTGAAACGCCGGACGCGCCGGCATCAGGCCTTGATCAGGCCGAAGGCTGCCAGCGGTACTTGCTCAGCTCGTCGTTGAGCGGCGTCTGGGCGAACACATTAGCAAAGTTGCACAGGGTTGCGAGGCTCACGCCGAGAATCACTTCCAGGGCGTTGCCTTCGCTGAATCCGGCGTCACGGAATGCCTGATAGGTGGCATCGCCGACGTTGCCGCGGGTGGCGATCACTTCACGGGCGAATTCGGCGAGGGTCTCGTAGCGGGCGTCAGGCAGCTCGCCGCGGG
This sequence comes from Pseudomonas sp. RtIB026, assembly GCF_016861355.2. NCBI lineage: Bacteria > Pseudomonadati > Pseudomonadota > Gammaproteobacteria > Pseudomonadales > Pseudomonadaceae > Pseudomonas > Pseudomonas sp. RtIB026. The sequence goes on from NZ_AP023348.2 coordinate 4,178,229, forward strand.
CACGCAGGGCATCGACCACGTCCTGAGGCAGCTTGGCCTTGTTCAGCGCCACGGCGGTGTGGCCGGCGACGCAGAAATCGCAACCGTGCTGGGTGGCGGCGATCAACTGCACCACCTCGCGCTCGGCCAGGGTCAGCTCGGACTTGCCGTTGAGCGCCGAGACGGTAACGTAGGTTTCCAGCGCCGCCGGGGCGTTGGCCAGGATGCCCAGCAGGTTGGGAATGAAGCCTGAGTTCTTCTGCGCGTTCTCGAGGAACGGGCGGGCGGCTTCCGGGGCGGTCTGCAGGCTGTGTAGAGTGATGCGTGCGGACATGGAGTGGTCTCCTTTGATGTAGGTCGCTACAGTCTGTTGGTTATAAGAAGTAGCATCCATATTCATCAGTCGCCTTTCCTTGCTCCAGAGTCCTTGCATTAGATGATTTCTTCCAGCCCCCTCGTCGATTGGTTATTAGAGAGCCTGGAGCTCGACGCCAGCCTGTTCCATGTCGGCCGCTACTGCGGGGGCTGGCACGCCAGCACCCAGGGCATGGGCCGGGCCAGTTTCCACCTGGTGGTGCAGGGCCATTGCTGGCTGCATATCGATGGCCAGGCGCAGCCGCTGCGCCTGGAGAGCGGCGATGCGGTATTCCTTTTGCGGGACCTGGCCTATCGACTGTCCGGCGACGAGGATGCCGCCGACGCCTGTGCCCAGCCGCGCCGGAGCATGCAGGCGCTGGACCTCGAAGCGGGCGACGGCGTGGGGCTGGTGTGCGGCTTCTTCCACTTCCAGTCGGGGTTGTCGTCACTGATCGTCGACGGGCTGGCGGACTGGATCCTGCTGCGCGCCAGCGAGCCGGCCGGCAGCGCGGCGCGGGCGCTGTTCGGGCTGATCCTCGAGGAATGCCGTCGCCCGCAGCCCTCCCAGGCGCTGCTGGAACGCCTCACCCACCTGCTGTTCCTGTATGTGCTGCGCCAGCAGGTGCACGCCGGCCACTCGCTGGGCGGGCTGGTCGCCCTCGCCCGCCAGCCGGCCTTCGCCGGCTTGCTGGAACGCTTGATCGAGGAGCCGGGGCAGGCCTGGACGCTGGAGAACATGGCGGCCTGCACGGGGCTTTCGCGCTCGGCCTTCTTCAAGCGCTTCAACGAGTTGGCCGGGCAATCGCCCGGGCAGGTACTGCTGGCGCTGCGCATGCGCCATGCCTGCCAGTTGCTCAAGGCGGGCAATACCGTCGAACAGGTGGGCGCGCAGGCGGGGTATCAATCGGTGGCGGCCTTTACCCGGGCGTTCGCCAAGGCGGTCGGCGTGCAACCCGGGGCCTATCGCAAACAGCAGGGTGCTGGCTGAGGGGCATGCCCCTCACGCCCTTCGCTGCATCCAGGCCGCCCCCAGCCCGCTGAGGCAGATCACCGCGATGCCGACGAGGCTCGTGCCATCCGGGACCTGGCCGAACACCACCAGCCCCAGCAGCCCGGCGAACACGATCTGGCAATAACTGAACGGTGCCAGCAATGCCGGTGCGGCATGGCGGAACGCCTGGGTCAGCAACAGGTGCGCGGTCATCCCGCAGCCGCCCAGCGCCAGCATCAGCGGCACATGGGGCCATTGCGGCGCCTGCCAGAAGAACGGCACCAGTGCCGTCATGATCAGGGTGTTGCACAACCCCGCATAGAAGTTGCTGGTGGTTGGAGTGTCGTGGGCGGCCAGCTTGCGCGTCAGCAACTGGTAGAAGCAGAACCCCAGCGCCGAGCCGAAGGGGAACAGGATGGCCGGGGTGAACATCGCCCCGCCCGGGTGCACCACCACCAGCACACCGATGAAGCCCATCACCACCGCCAGCCACTGCCCCGGCGTCACCCGCTCCTTGAGCAGCGGCACCGACAGCGCGGTGACCAGCACCGGCGCGAGGAAGTTGACCGCGGTCGCCTCCGCCAACGGCAGGTACTGCAAGCCGGCGGTAAACAGCAGGCTGGTGCTGAGCAGGCTCAGCGCGCGTAGCGTCTGCAACAATGGCCGGCGGGTACGCAGCACCGCGAGGCCCGCCTTGGGCAGGAAGATCCCGGCCATCAGCAGGGTGTGCACCAGGTAACGCACCCAGACCACCATGATGATCGGGTAGATCCCACCGAGGAGTTTCGACAGTGCGTCGTGGCTGGCGAACAGGAAGGTGGCCACCACCACCAGGGCGATGCCACGCAGCGGCTGGTTGACTCCGGACAGCGGCGAACTGGAACTCATGAGGCTCTCGGGCGATGGCCCCGGCATGGTGCCGGGGCATGGGCGGATTCTAGAAGAGAACCCGGGGACGCGACAAAGCCTTGTGGTCCAACTGGTACATTTTGTTCGCTGATCGACCACTTTTGCCGAATGCCTTGCGGATTCTGTAGGAGCGGCCTTGTGCCGCGAAAGGGCTGCGCAGCAGCCCCAGGATTCAGCATTGCTGCAAAGATCGCATGGGCCGCTTTGCGGCCCTTTCGCGGCACAAGGCCGCTCCTACAAGGGCGTGCAGAACCCGTCAGGACCGCGGCATCACCTGCGTCAAGCGCTCGCTCGCCGGTGCCGGTCGGCCGTACAGGTAGCCCTGGAAATGCGAGCACCCCTCGGCCAGCAGACGCTCCATCTGCTCGGCCGACTCCACCCCTTCGGCCGTGGTCTTGATCATCAGGCTGTTGGACAGCTCGGTGATGGCGCGGATGATCGACATCGCCTCGCGGCTTTCGCACATGTCGTGGACGAACGACTTGTCGATCTTGATCCGGTCGAAGGGGAACGAGCGCAGGTAGCCGAGCGAGGAATACCCCGTGCCGAAATCGTCGAGGGAAATCGACACACCCAGATCCTTCAATGCCCGCAGGGTGCGCACGTTCTCCTCGCTGTTGCCCAGCAGCACCGACTCGGTGATCTCCAGCTCCAGGCGCGTGGCCGGTAGTCCCGAGTCAGCCAGAGCCAGGGCCACGGTGTGCACCAGGTTGGCGTTCTTGAACTGCACCGGCGACAGGTTGACCGACACCGTCTGCGCGGTGCCCCAGCTGGCCGCCTCCTGGCATGCCAGGTTCAGCGCCCGGGCGCCAATCTCGTGGATCAGCCCGGTCTCCTCGGCGATGGGGATGAAATCCATGGGCATGATCATGCCGCGGCTCGGGTGCTCCCAGCGCAGCAGGGCCTCGTAGCCGGTGACGCTGGCGCTCTGCTGGTCCACCACCGGCTGGTAGTGCAGCTGCAGCTGGCCCAGGTGCAGCGCGGTGCGCAGGTCGGTCTCGACCAGGCGGCGCTGGCGGGCGGCGACATCCAGTTCGACATGGAAGCACTCGTAGCGGTTGCGGCCATTGCGCTTGGCCTCGTACAGGGCCATGTCGGCGTAGCCCAGCAACTGCTCGGCCTGGTCGTGGTCGTCGGGCGCGACCGCCACGCCGATGCTCACCCCCACGCTGAACTGGTGCCCTTCGATATGGAACGGCGGGCAGATCGCCTCGATCAGGCGCTGGGCAGTGTTACGCGCCGCGTCGCCGGTCTCCAGGCCCGACAGCACCACGGCGAACTCGTCGCCACCGAGCCTGGCCAGGGTGTCGTGCTCGCGCAGCTCGCGGCGCAGGCGCTTGCCCAGGGCGCGCAGCAGCTTGTCGCCGAAAGCGTGGCCAAGGGTGTCGTTGATGTTCTTGAAGTTGTCCAGGTCCAGGCACAGGGCGGCGGTCAGCTTGTCGCTGTCCTCGCCGCGCAGCAGCGCCTGCTTGAGACGCTCGTGGAACAGGGTACGGTTAGGCAGCCCGGTCAGCGCGTCGTGGTGGGCCATGTGATGGATCTGGGCATGGGCGGCCAGTTCCTCGGTGGCGTCCTCGGCGACGAACAGCACGTAGTCCCCCTGCCCTTCGCGGTTGTCGCAAAGCGTGGCCCGGCTGCGCAGGGTGCGCGGCCCCGTGGCGGTGTCGACCCGGGTTTCGGCGGCATAGCCCTTGGTACTGCGCGCCCCGCGCGCCAACTGCTGTTCGAGGTAGTCGACGGCCGCTGGCACCAGGCACTGGCCGGGCAGCTGGCCGACCATGCGCGTGCCCTGGCGGCCGAACAGGTGCTCGGCCTGCTGGTTGGCCAGGAGGATCTGCTGACTCTGCAGGTCCTGGACGATGACGCTGGCAGGAATGTTGGCGATCACCGAGTCGAGGAACTGCGACAGGGTGGTCATCTCCTGGCTGTACTGTTCGGCCAGCTCCTTGGCCTTGAGCAGCTCCAGCTCATGTTGGCGGCGCTCGGAGATGTCGCGGGTGATCTTGGCATAGCCGATCAACTGTCCGCTGTGTTCATCCTTGATCGGCTCGATCACCACGCTGGTCCAGAAGTGCGAACCGTCCTTTCGCTGGCGCAGTCCTTCGGCCTGGAAACGCCCCTCGTTACGCGCGGTGTCCAGGCTGAGCGCCGGCAGGCCGGCATGGCGGTCCTCGTCGGTATAGAACACCGAGAAGTGCTGGCCGATGATCTCCTCGGCCTGGTAGCCCTTGGCCCGCTGCGCGCCCGGGTTCCAGTTGGCGACGATGCCCTCGGGGGTGAGCTGGTAGATGGCATAGTCCGCCACACTCTGGATCAACAACCGGTACATCATGTCAGGATTGGCGGCGAGCGGCATGGGAATGACCTGACTCCTTCACAGCAGGAATAGGAAACCTCCGGACCGTACGTCGGAACAGTCCGAAATAACGAAGTGCTGGCATTATGCCGCTCGACGCAGGTCTTTTGTGAAGTGCGTCACAAAAAATCTGCAGGGGTTCAGTGCCGCCGTCGGGTCACCAGGAAATTGCGCAGTTGCGGCTCGTCATCCAGCGCGATCTCCCGCACCGGACGCGGCAGGTCCGCCAGCACTGCCTGGCAGAACGCCAGGGCCGGGGCATCCTCGCGATAGCAGCGCACCAGCCAGTCGCTGTCGCCTTCGCACAGCGTCTGGCGCGCCACCGCCAGGCCCACGCCCTGGCGGCGGTACTTCTTGAGGATGAACAGGTCGGCCAACTCGCAGGCCTCGATGCCGGGCAGTTCGCTGCGCTCGATAAGCATGAAGCCGGCGATGAAGCCGTCCACCAGGATCAGGTTGGCGCTCCAGCCGGGGGTTTGCCAGTAGCGGGCGAAGTGCGGCTCGTGGATGTAGAAGCGCCCGTCCACCTCGACGTCCTCCTGCTCCCAGTCGGAGGACTCGTAGGCGTAGAACTGGTAGAGGTTGCGCACCAGTTCGACGTGCTCGGGGCCGGTCTGGTGCAGTTCGACAGGGGCGGTCATGGCGCAGGCTCGATCGATTGGCAAATCGCGAGTCTACCAGTCCATCGTGGGCAGGGCTTGCACGCCCCCCTGTAGGAGCGGCCTTGTGCCGCGAAGGGCCGCAAAGCGGCCCCGGCGATTTCTGCTTTAAATTGGAAACCTGGGGCCGCTACGCGCCCCTTCGCGGCACAAGGCCGCTCCTACAGGGATTGTGCAGGGCCGATCGCTCACGCCTCGGGCAGCGCCGCCACCGCATCCACTTCCACCAGCATCCCGTCCAGCGCCAGGCGCGGGACCGGAATCAGCGTGCAGGTCGGCGTCATCCTGCCACCCCAGGCGCGCTCGGCCTCGGCCACCCACTGGCTCAGGCGCGCCTCGGAATGATCGACCACCAGCAAGGTGAGCTTGAACACGTGCTCGAGAGTGGCCCCACGGGAGGCCAGGGCAATCTTCAGGTTCACCAGGGCCTGGCGCGCCTGCTCGTCGAAACGCGCCGAGAGATTGCCCTGCAGGTCCTCGCCGCCCTGCCCGGCGATGCACAGCAGGCGGCTGCCGGCACGCACTTCGGCGACATGGGAATAGGCATTGCCACTGGGGTCGTAGAGGCCTTCGGGGTTGCTCAGGGCGAAGGCGGCTGGCTGGGTCATGGTATCGCTCCGTCGATGGAATGAGCGGCCGAGTATCAGACCTCAGGTTAGGTCGAGGTCAAGCCCCCGACTCCCCGGTGCTTGTCGCCTTCCGGCCCCACTGGCACAGTGGCGCCCTCGCACCGTCGTCCTGGAGCCCCCATGCCGTTCGATCCAACCTTGCTCACCCAAGCCCGCCACGTGGTGGTGTTCACCGGTGCCGGGGTATCCGCCGAAAGCGGCATCGCCACCTTCCGCGACAAGCTGACCGGGTTGTGGGAGCGTTTCGACCCAGCGCAACTGGCCAGCGCCGAAGGCTTTCGCGCCGACCCGGCGCTGGTCTGGGGCTGGTACCAGATGCGCCGAGCGGGGATCGCCCAGGCCACGCCCAACCCCGCTCACCAGGCCATCGCCGCGCTGGCGGCGCGGGTACCGAAGCTGACCCTGGTGACGCAGAACGTTGACGACCTGCACGAGCGCGCCGGCAGCCAGGACGTGCTGCATTTGCATGGGCGGCTGGACGCGTTCCGCTGCCTGGACTGCGCACGGCCGGTGGACGCGCCTGTGGCCCTGCCCGAGGACGCCCTGCAAGGCCGGCGCATTGAGCCTCCGCGCTGCAGCCGTTGCGCCGGGCCGCTGCGGCCCGGGGTGGTGTGGTTCGGCGAGATGTTGCCGGAGCAGACGCTGGAGCGGGCGTTCGACGCCGCGCAGCAATGCGACCTGCTGTTGTCGGTGGGAACGTCCGGCGTGGTGCAGCCGGCGGCCTCGATTCCACGGCTGGCGCTGGCGGCGGGGGCGACGGTGGTGCATGTCAATCCGCAGCCTGAGAGCGAGGGGCATCCGCGAGAGTTCGTGCTGGCCGGCAAGGCGGGCGAAATGTTGCCTGAGTTGATGCGCCAGGCGTTTACCTGAACCTGCCGCGCTGTCGCTGGTGGCCCTTTCGCGGGGCAAGCCCGCTCCCACGAGGCTCGCCTGCACAGGGCCATCGGCTCAGTGGCCGGCCTGCTCCAGCGCCGCTTTCAGGTCATCGGCAGCGGTATAGGTCTTCTGCCCGACCAGTACGCCCTTGTCCAGCGAGAGCCACAGCACCTTGCCCTCCTCGCCGGCATAACGACTGGCGACCTGGCCTTCACGGTCCAGCAGCACCCGGTAGCTGTAGTCGCGCATGGCCGGGATGGCGAACAGCTTGCTGATCAGCGCCGGCATGCGCTGGATATCCGCGACGAACACCGCATTGCGCGCCTCCAGGTAGCCCTTGGGCTGCTCGGCCAGGGCCGCCTTCATCAGCTTGGCACCGTCCATGTCGCGGGCGACCAGCAGGATGCGGGTGTCGCTGCCCAGGCTGTAGGGCTGGTCGTACTGGTCGAGCAGGGTCCAGGGCGCGAGGGTTTCCCCGGTCTGCGCAGCGTGAGCCAGGAACGGAAGCAGGCTGAGCAGGAGTGCGGCGGCGTATTTCATGGTTGTCGGTCCGGTTCGTAAGGGCCGTCAGCATAGCCCAAGCCGCCGCCGTTGACAGGTTCAGCGCAATTGCCCGGCAATCAGCCCCACGGCGATCAGGATCATCACGCCGCCGGACAACCGCCCCACCACCCGCGCCGCCGCGGGCCGGGTGCGCAGTACGGCCTTGGCGCCGTAGCCGACCATCAGGTAGATCACCAGCGAGCTGCCCAGGTGCACCAGCCCCAGCAGCAGGATCTGCAACGGCAGCGGCCAGCTCGACTGCGGGTCGGTGAACTGTGGCAGCAACGCCAGGAACAGCAGGAAGACCTTGGGATTCAGCCCACTGACGCACAAGCCCTTGAACGCCCAGCGCGACCCCGAGTCGCGCTCGCCGCCCTCGCCCGCCTCGGGCACCGCCGGGCTCAACAGCAAGTTGCCGCCCAGCCACAGCAGGTAGAGGCAGCCGGCCAGGGTGAGCAGGGTCAGCGCCAGCGGATGCCCGGCGAGCAGGCTGCCGACCCCGGCCGCCACCACCAGGGTGACGAGGAAATGCCCGGACAACATGCCCGCCACCGCCGGCACCACCCAGCGTCCGCGCATGCCGGCCGAGATGGCATAGGCCCAGTCGGCACCGGGGGTGATCACGAACAGCAGGGAAACGGCCCAGAACGCCGCCAATACACTCATGGTCATTTCGATCCTTCCTTTCACGCAGGTTTCGGTGAAAGAAAGACTACGGATATCGCCCGGGGATTTTCTTTCGTATATTCCCTCTACCAAGCCAATCGATGGAAGATTCTCCCCCATGGATCGAACTGATCGAAAGATCCTTGCCGAGCTGCAAAAAGACGGGCGCCTGTCGGTCACCGAGCTGGCCGAGCGCGTGGGCCTGAGCCTGTCGCCCTGCCACCGCCGCCTCAAGGCGCTGGAGGAATCCGGCGCCATCCTCGGCTACCACGCCCGCCTGGCCCCGGCGGCCCTGGGCCTGAACTTCGCCGCGCTGGTGTTCGTGACCTTGCGCGAAGTGACCCGCCAGCCAGTGGCGGACTTCGAGGCGGCGCTCGCAGACATTCCACAGATCGTCGAGGCTCAGCGCCTGTTCGGCGATCCGGACTACCTGCTGCACGTGGTGACCAGGGACCTGCCGGCGTTCCAGAAACTGTACGACGAACAGCTGACCAGCATTCCCAATGTCAAACGCCTGAGCTCGACGCTGGTGATGAAGGAGGTGATCCAGGACCGGTTGTTGCCGATGTAGGTAGCCTGGTCGGTATGTATTGCCTGCACCGGCCCATTCGCGGGTAAACCCACAGATTCCGCAGGCTATTGATGAACCTGTGGGAGCGGGTTTACCCGCGAATGGGCCGGCCTGGTCAACCTGTACCCGTGCACCAGCAATGCTCATTCTGCACCACCACCGCGCACCCGAAGCCACCCGCAGCCCCGGCAACCCACCTACCTCAGGCGCTCCCGCCACCTGGCACCTTCCTTGCTCCCGTCCCCCGCTTAACCTTTTGCCAGCCTTAGGTTTTTTAAGGTTCATGAGCACAAATTTACTAATTTCTCGATACCCGCCCGCCCCGCATCATCGCTCCAACAAGAACGCGTCGCCCCTTGCCGGCACGCACCCGGGCCTCCCCCGATGCCCCACCTTGCCTTGGAGTCAGTCATGACCAGTGCAGCCAATTCGGCACCCCTCATCGAGAAACACACGATCGGCTACGTGCCGCCGCAAGACCGCCATGGAAAGGTAAGGGATCTGTTCACACTGTGGTTCGGCGGCAACATCGCGCCGTTGCCCATCGTCACCGGCGCGCTCGGCGTGCAGCTGTTCCACCTCAACCTGGTCTGGGGCATCGTCGCGATCCTCGTCGGTCACCTGGTCGGCGGCGTGCTCATGGCGTTGCACTCGGCCCAGGGCCCGCAGATGGGCATCCCGCAGATGATCCAGAGCCGCGCCCAGTTCGGCTCGCTCGGCGCCCTGCTGGTGGTGGTGATCGCCGGGGTCATGTACATCGGCTTCTTCGCCTCCAACATCGTCCTGGCCGGCAAGTCGCTGCACGGCGTGGTCGACAGCGTGCCGGTGCCGGTAGGCATCGTCATCGGCGCCCTGGGCTCGGGCATCATCGGCATCATCGGCTACCGCTTCATCCACGTGCTCAACCGCATCGGCACCTGGGTGCTGGGCATCGGCATAGTGGTCGGCTTCGGCTACATCTTCAGCCATGTGCAGAGCGACGACTTCCTCACCCGCGGCGGCTTCAACCTGGCCGGCTGGCTGGCCACCGTGTCGCTGGCGGCGCTGTGGCAGATCGCCTTCGCCCCCTACGTATCGGACTATTCGCGCTACCTGCCGGCCGACGTCAAGGTGTCCTCGACCTTCTGGACCACCTACCTGGGCTCGGCCCTGGGCTCGAGCCTGTCGTTCATCTTCGGCGCGGTCGCGGTGCTGGCGATCCCGGCCGGGATGGACACCATGGACGCGGTCAAACTCGCCACCGGCACCCTCGGCCCGCTGATGCTGGTGCTGTTCCTGCTCAGCGTGATCAGCCACAACGCCCTCAACCTGTACGGCGCGGTGCTGTCGATCATCACCCTGGTGCAGACCTTCGCCTACCGCTGGATCCCCACCGCCAAGAGCCGCGCCGTGCTGTCGCTGATCGTCCTGGCCGCCTGCTGCGTGGTGGCGGTGTTCGCCTCGGCGGACTTCATCGGCCACTTCGTCGACATGGTGCTGGTGCTGCTGGTGGTGCTGGTGCCGTGGACGGCGATCAACCTGATCGACTTCTATGTCATCCACAAGGGCGACTACGACATCGACTCGATCTTCAAGGTCGACGGCGGCATCTACGGCCGCTACAACCCCCAGGCGCTGATTGCCTACGCGGTGGGTATCGCGGTGCAGATCCCGTTCATGAACACACCGCTGTACGTCGGGCCGGTGTCCGTGCACATCAATGGCGCCGACCTGTCGTGGCTGGTGGGGCTGGCGATCACCTCGCCGCTGTACTGGTGGCTGGCCAGCCGGGACAGTGAATATCGTCGTCGGCAAGTGAGTGCAAAGCTGGCGGCGGGGGTCTGAATCCGCCGGGCTGATGATCGACAGGAAGACCCGCCGCGGCGGGTCTTCTGCCATTTCCCGGCATGCTCACCGCTCACCCAGAAACGTCCTACATAGCAAGCGGACCCAGCTGACTACTCCAGGCAAAACACCTTGGCGAGCATACGCACTTCCCGCACAAGGAGTGTCCCATGCAAAAATTGCCAGCCCCCGACTTCACGATCCTGCGCAAGAAGCGCAAGCTGATTGCCGCCATCACCCTGCCGGTGCTTGCCCTCGGCGCCATCGCCGCCGTGTTCAACGAAGTGTTCTTCTACAACGAAGCGGGCCAGATGACTCACGTGCGCACGATCTTCGGCGAAGAGAAAGTGGTCGAGGATGTCGGCTACGCGACCAAGTGGTTCGGTCGTAGCACGGTCTGGCGACGCACCATTGGCGTCCAGTCCGCCCTGCGGGTGGACAACCAGGAGGACAACCGCAGCGGACAACCGTCGGTGATCCTGGAAAACCTGCCGATCGTGTTCCTCGGCAACGTCGACGCCAAGGCCGAATTCAGCACCCAGTTCCGCCTGCCCTCGGGCGATGCCTTCCTGAAGATTGCCCAGGAGTACCGCACCCCCGACAACTTCCTGCAGCGCGCCCTGCTGCCCGCCGTCAAGGAAACCCTGCAGGCCACCGCTTCGCTGATGAGCGCCGATGACTACTACGCCGGCAACCGCAGCCACTTTGGCGCCGAGTTCGAGAACCAGTTGCGCAACGGCCTGTACCTGACCAGCCGCAAGGAGATTCGCGTGCAGCGCGACAACCTGCCGGCACAGACCGCGATACTCCAGTCGGGCACCGACCAGGGCAGTTTCGGCGATAACTCCGCGACCCGCTTCGTCATCGAGAAGAAGCTCGACAAGGACGGCCAGGAACTGCGCAAGCAACAGCAGTTCCGCCTGTTCGGCGTCGAAGTCGTCGATGCCCGGGTGACGCACATCGACCCCAACCCCCAGTACCAGGAACGCATGGTGAGGGTACAGCAGGCCCTGGCCGAGCTCGCCGTGGCCCGGCAGAACCGGCTCAAGGAAGAAGAAGAGAAGGAGCTGGTCTCCGCCCGCGGCGCCAAGGACGTCGAGGCCAAGCGCCAGGAAAGCCTGCGCCAGCAGATCGAACGCACCACGGAAGCCGAGACCGAGAAACAGCTCACCCTGATCAACGCCGAACGGGAAAAACGCCGGGCCGAGATCGACAAGCAAACCGCCGAGCTGCTCCGTGACAAGGCCAGGGTCAACGCCGAGGCCACCAAGATCACGGCCGATGCGGAAGCCTATGCACGCGAGGCCTCGCTCAAGGCCGACGGTGCCCTGCAGACCAAGCTCGACGCCCTGGTGCAGATCAACCGCGCCTGGGCCAACGCAGCAGCCCAGGCGCCGGTGCCCAGCGTTATGATGGGAGGCTCCGACGCGGGGCTTGGTCGTCAGGACGAGATGGGCAAACTGATGAGCGTGCTCGCGACCAAGGCGGCGAAGGATCTGGTGCTGGACCTCAAGACGCCTTGAGTAACCCCCTAGTGTCCTGTCTCGGAAATACGTTCTCTTTTGGCGAGTGTCTTGGGTGTTCGGCCAAGGCGCCGCAACGAGTCATAGCAGGGCTATGGCGAGGAGTGGCAACGCCGGCCGGGCGCCCAAGACGCCGCCAAAAGTGAACAGCTTATTTCCGAGACAGGACACTAGTGTAGCGTTTTGCAAATAGCACCTAAACATTCATGACTCTATGATCTTCACAAATGTCGTTAGGAAAAACAGCCCCCCTAAGCCAGCCAGTAAACAATAGCTGCTTAACTTCATCCTCCATTTCAGGTAACTGGGAAATTCATCGCTATCTTTAATGCTCAACCACCCACAACGATGCCCAAAGGATGGCCATATCACCCCAAGGCTCATGGTGCTAACGATCAACATCCGTGACTTCAAATTTTTCGTACCCCATACAGCGACCTCGTCGTCAAGACCACTACTACGTCGAAAGGCATGACACATAACATTGAAGTGACGCGACCCTGCAATATAGGCATTGATAGCGACGCCGATGATCAACAATACAAATGGAACAATCAGCAGCACTATCCGTAAACCGACAGGCCATCCACTGAGGTCAATCATAATGATCAACCAACCCGTGTAAACGCCAGCAACGCCACTGCAAATATCAACCATAAAAATCCAACAATGGAAAACCAGGCAGATACAACCATCATGCATCGAAGACCGGCAGGGAAAGCCACTACCTCGCTCTCGTCAAAAAGGCCTTTGCGAATGACATAAGAAGGGTAGAGAAACGCCCCACTGACTGTATTTATAAAATACCACCTTGATCTGAAACTTAGCTCATCAAAGGAACGTCTCCGCTGTTCCACCCAAACACTTCTGGGGAGCGCTTTGACAACACGGTCGTAACAACTCTCACGAGTAAGCATCAAACTCATGATCAATCCGATCTGGCAAAGCAAAAACGGTATCGCCATAAACACCATGGCCCATCCCGTCGACCAGAAACTGCTCATTTCGATCGCCACTCATACAAAGCTTCTCCTAGCCACTCACCTCCCATACCACCACCTGTGGCACCGATGAATGAACCTGCCCCCACAAGCACTAGACCGCACGCAGCACCCCCAACGCCAGCTGTAACAGCACCTACGGCTCCACAAGAGAAGGTGGCCATCAGGGTGCCTACCCGTGCACCATGAACGCCACCGGCAAGCCCGCCAGCAAAGCTGCCAGCTTCAGTGAAGCGAACCTTTCTGCATTGCTCAGTTTCCCCTGCACGACATACCTCTTGTACTTTAAGGTAGGACGATGTCGCACCTAACCCCACCGCCACATGCCCCCCATACTTCAAATACTTCGACATCTTCGCCACTTCATCCAAATGCGTCGCATACCCCGGTATCGCCCCCGGCGCACCAGCCTTGGACCAGTGATGAACGAGGCTTTTGGTGGAGATATTCAAGCTCTTACGCAGGCTTTCATGCCCACCAAGGTTCAGGTACTTGCCTAGAAACGCACTACGCAGCTGTGCATCCAGTTGCTGATAGAGCGCTCGACGTGATTCGAAGAATTGCGGGCTATTGAGATGACCATGCAAAGTGAACTCGCGCTGATGCAGGCGCTCGAGCCCCTTGAGCGTATCCCCAACCTGCCCCAGCCCACGCGACAGCATGTCCTTGCCCACGCCCATGGATTGACTCGCGCCATTGAGCACTCCGGCGACCTCGCCAATGTGCTGCATCATGAAGTTGGCCTCCTGCTCGTCGAGCACAGCCAGTGCCTCCCGCGCCCGCTGCGCCGCAGCCATCAGGTCGGCCTCCTCGCGGGTGCAGGCGTGGTGATTGTCGGGGTCACCGAGGACAAAGATTTCACCGGCCTTGAAACCTTGCTCGAAGGTAGGGTTCAGGCGCTGGATGCGTGCAATAGGCAGTGTGCTGTCCTGCGCCAACAACTGCGCCAGTACCTGGGGACCGGACATGCTGCGGGGAACGATATGAAAACCGGGTTCCAACCCGACTTGCGCAGACGCGATGGCGCCAGGCATCTGTGCGTTGGCTGGGGCATGGAGAGTGCGGGCGCCGGGGGCCGTCGCCGCGTTTGTCTGCCTGCCATGCATGGGATGACTGGACGGCGCCATTCCACCCAAAGGAGCAACCACCCTGTTACTGCCGTTCGGGCAGCCACAGGCAACCAGTGAACCATCCATCGCCAGTGGCTGACCGTCGGAAATCCACCCGAGGTAGCCCTCTACAACGACGCCAGGTTGGCAGCAGAGCGGACATTCGGTAGTCGAGTCCCCGACCCGCAGGACCTTTCGTCCATCACAGATGTAACTCTCACCGCTGGCAATGCAAATTGCACCCGTGGTGGTCACATCACCATCTACTGCCTGGCCTTTCCCATCAAGACTGACGCGATACATGTGCAGGTTCCTTTTGCGCTGAGAGCTCAAGAACCTAACAAATGAAGTTCGCCCTGTTACCCGAGAAAAAGCGAAAGAGAACTTTCCTACTCTACCTAGAGAAAAGTCCTAAAACCAACCCTGTAACCAGCCTGTTCAGGCGTGCGGCCGAACCTGAGCGGGCTGGTCACGATGCTCTTCAGTGCCCGCTGCGCAACATCTCCTTCGGCACATACTTGCCAATCTCATACTTGCCGATCGCCGCCCGGTGCACTTCATCCGGCCCGTCGGCCAGGCGCAGGGTGCGCTGCATCGCATACATGTACGCCAGCGGGAAATCACCGCTCACCCCCGCCCCGCCATGGATCTGGATGGCCCGGTCGATCACCTTCAGCGCAACGTTGGGCGCCACCACCTTGATCTGGGCGATCTCGCTGCGCGCCACCTTGTTGCCGACGGTGTCCATCATGTAGGCGGCCTTCAGGGTCAGCAGGCGGGCCATGTCGATCTCCATCCGCGAGTCGGCGATCTTGTCGACGTTGCCCCCCAACCGCGCCAAGGGCCGGCCGAAGGCGGTGCGCTCGACCGAGCGCTTGCACATCAGCTCCAGGGCGCGTTCGGCCATACCGATCGAGCGCATGCAGTGGTGAATGCGGCCCGGGCCAAGGCGGCCCTGGGCGATCTCGAAGCCGCGGCCCTCGCCCAAGAGCACGTTTTCATAAGGCACGCGGACGTTCTCGAACAGCACTTCGGCGTGGCCGTGGGGCGCGTCGTCGTAGCCGAACACCGGCAGCGGGCGGACGATCTTCACCCCGGGTGCGTCGGTGGGCACCAGGATCATCGAGTGCTGCTGGTGGCGCTGGCCGTCCGGATTGGACAGGCCCATGAAGATCATCACCTTGCAGCGCGGATCGCAGGCGCCGGAAGTCCACCACTTGCGGCCGTTGATCACCCACTCGTCACCGTCGCGCACGGCGGTGGCGGCCATGTTGGTGGCGTCCGAGGAGGCCACGTCCGGCTCGGTCATGGCGAACGCCGAGCGGATCTCGCCGCGCAGCAGCGGCTCGAGCCACTGGCGCTTCTGCGCCTCGCTGGCGTAGCGCACCAGCACTTCCATGTTGCCGGTGTCCGGCGCCGAGCAGTTGAACGGCTCGGGCCCCAACAGCGAACGACCCATGATCTCGGCCAGTGGCGCGTATTCGAGGTTGGTCAGCCCCGCGCCGTACTCCGATTCCGGCAGGAACAGGTTCCACAGCCCCTCGGCGCGGGCCTTGGCCTTGAGTTCCTCGACGATCGCGGTGGGCTGCCAGCGGTCGCCCTCGGCGACCTGGCGCTCGAACACCGGCTCGGCCGGGTAGACGTATGCATCCATGAATGCGCTGACGCGCTCGCGCAGTGCCTGGACCTTGGGCGAATAGGCGAAATCCATCGGGGCTACCTTCAGTCAATGAAGAACATGGACCTGAGCCTAGAACAGCCACCCTTCATCCACCTAGTCTATTTTCTACGTGTATAAACATTCATAACCAATATATGATCCCCCGATAACTCCAACAAAGAGCGGCGCCATGAACCTCAGCAAGGTCGACCTCAACCTGTTCATCGTCTTCGACGCCATCTACACCGAAGCCAACCTGACCCGCGCCGGGCAGATCGTCGGCATCACCCAGCCGGCGGTGTCCAACGCCCTATCGCGCCTGCGCGAGACCTTCAATGACCCGCTGTTCGTGCGCACCGCCCAGGGCATGGTGCCCACGCCCATGGCGCAGAACATCATCGGCCCGGTGCGCAACGCACTGTCGCTGCTGCGCACCTCGGTGCAGGAAAGCCGCATCTTCACCCCACTGCAGGCCAGCAAGACCTTCCGCATCAGCATGACCGACCTCACCGAGGCAGTGATATTGCCGCCGCTGTTCCAGCGCCTGCGTCGGCTGGCCCCGGCACTGGTGATCGAGAGCTTCCTGTGCAAGCGCCGCGAGACCACCAAGGAACTGGCTGCCGGGCGCCTGGACTTCGCCGTCGACGCGCCGCTGAACACCGACCCGCAGGTGCGCCACGTCAAGCTCATGCAGGACCGCTACGTCTGCGCCATGCGCCCCGGCCACCCGCAGGCCGACGGCAAGCTGACCCTGGACAGCTACCTGGCCATGACCCACATCCATATCTCCAGCCGCCGCAACGGCCTGGGCTATGTGGACCTGGCCCTGGGCAAGATGGGCGTGCAGCGGCGTGTCGCGCTGCGCTCGCAGCACTACCTGATGGCCTCGCAGGTGCTGCAGCAGACCGACATGGTCATGACCGTGCCCGAGCGTTTCGTCCGTCGCCACCAACTGCGCCACCAGCCGCTGCCGGTGGAGGTGCCGGCGCTGGAGACCCACCTGTACTGGCACGAAAGCACCGATCAGGACCCGGCCAACCGCTGGATGCGCGAGCAGATCATCGAGCTGTGCGAACGGGTGGTGGCCCAGGATGAGCAGGAACAGGCGGATCCGGCCATGGCATCGGCCTGAGTCGCCTACACTGTCGGTGATTGCCTCTGAATCAGGGAGCCACTCATGGACGATCACCAACACGGCAAGCCACCGACCTTCTGGCAGATGCTGCAGAGCATCCTCGCCGCCGCCTTCGGCGTGCAGAGCGGCAAGAACCGCGCCCGCGACTTCACCTACGGCAAGGCCAGCCATTTCATCGTGATGGGGACGCTGTTCACGCTGATCTTCATCTTCGTGCTGATCGGCCTGGTGCAGCTGGCGATGCACCTGACGGCGCGCTAAAGCCCCTGTAGGAGCGGCCTTGTGCCGCGAAAGGGCCGTGCAACGGCCCCAGGATGTCGGCGTTTTGGGCAAAGATCGCCGGGGCCGACCCAAACGCAACCCGCCCGCGGATTTCCCTTCCGCGGGCGGTTCAGGTGTTACTCACGGTCTCGAGCAGTTATCCGCTACTGATGGCTGACCCAGTACACCGCAGTGACCACCACCAGCACGATCAGACACAGGATCGCCCAGGCATCGACACTGCTGTCAGCTTTGCGGACCTTGGTAGAGTTTCCCATTGCATTGCCTCTTGTAGTGGTTATGGGAATGCACTTCACAAGCAGCAGTTAAGTCCAGCAATGCCCTTCCCTCAAGCAGGGTCTTTCAATAGTCGACGGGTGACGTGAGAAAGGGGTAACGAAAGTCCGTCGGCCTGCCCTCGGCACTGAAACGGTGGAAGTCGATGCCGTGGTTGTCCTGCTCCAGCAGCTTGAGCCAGCGTCGGGCCTTGTCCGGGTCGATCAGCTGCAAGGCCGGCACGCTATGTTCACGCTGGCCGTCGCGGCCCACCACCAGCCCCTGGGCGTCATCGTGCAGCATGACCATGGCCCAGCCTCCCAGGGTGAAATGCCCGCCCATCAGCACGCTCAGGCGTCCGTCGATCCGCGCCCGCAGGGCCTCGGGCGAGCTGTTGACCGCACTGAACAGGGCATCGCGCCCCGGCACCTTGCCCAGCGCCTCGAACGCCTGCATGGCACCGAACGCCATCTGGTCGTTGGCCGACCACACCAGGCGCGTGTCGGGATAGCGCTCCAGCAGCATCTGCGCCTGCTCGAAGGCGCGCTGGCGGCTCCAGCCGCCGTACACCACCTGGCGCAGGCGCACCTGGGGGAACTCCGCCAACGCCCGGCGCATGCCCTGCACGCGCAGCTGCGAGGCCGGCGTGGTCTTGACCCCGGCGAACGCCAGCAGCTCAACCGCCTGCGCCTCAGCCGGCAGCTGCGCCGCCATCGCCTTGAGCATCTGGTAGCCAGCCTCCTCGTCGTTGCTGACCAGGGTACCAAGCACTTCGGGGTATTTGTCCGGCTGCGCCTGGATGCTGTGCGCCTGGCTGTCGGTAAGGCCGTTGTTGACCAGGAACAGCTTGACTCCGGTGCCCCGCGACAGGCGGATGATCTCCGGCGCGACATACTGTTCGTTGACCAGCACCAGGTAGTCCGGGCGCTGCGGACCTTGCAGCACCTCGCGGGCCTGGGTCAGCGCGAGGTCGGCGCGGCGCTCGCTGTACTGCACGCGCAAGGCCATGCCCAGGTCGTTGGCGGCGGCCTGCATGAAGCGCGAGTAATCGACCCAGAACGTCTCGTTGGAATAGCCCGGGTTGAGGAACACCACGGACGCGGCCTGTGCGCTCGCTGCCAGCGGCAGGCTCAGGCACAGGCTCTGGCACAAGGCCTTGAGCATGCTGTTACTTCCCTGCGGAGCAAACCCCAGATTATAGCGCCGCGATGTACCGGCGCGGACAAATGCCAGTCAGTCTCACTTAGTCCAAATGGTTCTTTTCATATGCAAAAACATCACTTTAGCGCATAAACCCACTCTGCTATCGTGCCTCGGCTCCGACCCGGAGTGCGCGGCCGTGCGCGCGATTAGCTGCATGCTAGCCTGAGACAGGACTTATATGTACGTATACGACGAGTACGATCAGCGGATCATCGAGGACCGCGTCAAGCAGTTCCGTGATCAGACCCGCCGCTACCTGGCCGGTGAGCTGAGCGAAGAAGAATTCCGCCCTCTGCGCCTGCAGAACGGCCTGTATATCCAACGTTTCGCGCCGATGCTGCGTGTCGCCGTGCCCTATGGCCAGCTGAACGCCCGCCAGACCCGCATGCTGGCGAAGATCGCCCGCGACTACGACAAGGGCTACGCGCACATCAGCACCCGCCAGAACGTGCAGTACAACTGGCCGGCGCTGGAAGACATCCCGGAGATCCTCGCCGAGCTGGCCACCGTGCAGATGCACGCGATCCAGACCAGCGGCAACTGCCTGCGCAACGTCACCACCGACCAGTTCGCCGGTGTCGCCGCCGACGAGCTGGTGGACCCGCGCCCGTGGTGCGAGATCGTCCGCCAGTGGACCACCTTCCACCCGGAATTCGCCTACCTGCCGCGCAAGTTCAAGATCGCCGTCAACGGCTCCAGCGACGACCGCGCCGCCATCGAAGTGCACGACATCGGCCTGGAGCCGGTGCGCAACGCCGCCGGTGAGCTGGGCTTCCGCGTACTGGTTGGCGGCGGCCTGGGCCGTACTCCGGTGATCGGCTCGTTCATCAACGAGTTCCTGCCCTGGCAGGACCTGCTCAGCTACCTGGACGCCATCCTGCGCGTGTACAACCGTTACGGCCGCCGTGACAACAAGTACAAGGCGCGGATCAAGATCCTGGTCAAGGCCCTCACCCCGGAAGTGTTCGCCGAGAAGGTCGAGGCCGAGATGGCCCACCTGCGCGGCGGCAGCACCACCCTGACCGAGGACGAAGTGCAGCGCGTTGCCCGTCACTTCGTCGACCCCGAGTACCTGGCCCTCGACAATATCGACTACAGCGCCCTGGACGCCGAGCACCCGGGCTTCGCCCGCTGGCGCTCGCGCAATACCCGTGCGCACAAGAAGCCGGGCTATGTTGCCGTGACCCTGTCGCTCAAGCCCACCGGCGTCGCCCCGGGCGACCTGACCGACAAGCAGCTCGACGCCGTCGCGGACTTCGCCGAACGCTACAGCTTCGGTTACCTGCGTACCTCCCACGAGCAGAACATCATCCTCGCCGACGTCGAGCAGCGCCAGCTGCACGCCCTCTGGCTGGAACTGCGCGAGCAAGGCTTCGCCACCCCGAACATCGGCCTGCTGACCGACATCATCTGCTGCCCGGGCGGTGACTTCTGCTCGCTGGCCAACGCCAAGTCGATCCCGATCGCCGAATCCATCCAGCGCCGCTTCGACGACCTGGACTACCTGTTCGACATCGGCGAGCTCGACCTGAACATCTCCGGCTGCATGAACGCCTGCGGCCACCACCACGTCGGCCACATCGGCATCCTTGGCGTGGACAAGAAGGGCGAAGAGTTCTACCAGGTCTCGCTGGGCGGCAACGCTGCCCGCGACGCCAGCCTGGGCAAGATCCTCGGGCCCTCCTTCGCCCAGGACGACATGGCCGACGTGATCGAGAAGCTGATCAATGTATACGTCGAGCAGCGCACCGAAGACGAGCGCTTCATCGACACCTACCAGCGGATCGGCATCGACCCCTTCAAGGAACGCGTCTATGCAGCGAATCATTAAGAACAACCAGATCGT
This sequence comes from Pseudomonas sp. RtIB026, assembly GCF_016861355.2. Lineage (NCBI taxonomy): Bacteria > Pseudomonadati > Pseudomonadota > Gammaproteobacteria > Pseudomonadales > Pseudomonadaceae > Pseudomonas > Pseudomonas sp. RtIB026. The sequence goes on from NZ_AP023348.2 coordinate 4,198,603, forward strand.
CGACGAAACCTGGCACCTGCTGCCCAAGGACGTCTCGATCGACGAGCTGACCAACTGCGACGACTACATCGTGCCGCTGCAGCTGTGGCGCGATCATCCGAGCCTGCTCAAGGCCCGCGATGGCGGCCTGGGCATCTGGCTGGACAGCGACGAGGAAGCCGAGGAAATCGGTGAAGACGTCGAGCACTTCCAGGTCATCGCCCTGAACTTCCCGGCCTTTACCGACGGGCGCAACTACTCCAACGCGCGCCTGCTGCGTGACCGCTACAAGTTCAAGGGCGAGCTGCGCGCCATCGGCGACGTGCTGCGCGACCAGCTGTTCTACATGGCCCGCTGCGGCTTCGACGCGTTCGCCATCCGTGCCGACAAGGACCCGGAAGACGCGCTGCAGAGCCTGAAGGACTTTTCGGTGACCTACCAGGGCGCCACCGACGAACCGCTGCCGCTGTTCCGCCGCCGCTGATCGTCGCTTGCCGTACGCTCGGCCCGCCTTCTGGCGGGCCGATTCGTTTTTACGCCTGCAAGACGATCAGTCCGGATATGGCCGAGGAAAAATCCGAACGCTCGCTCAGGTTTTCTGATGGCATGCCGATATCAGGGCATATCCTTTTCACTCCGCAAGGACAGCGACGATGAGCCCGATCACTTCGGCACTGCGACTGACGCCGATCCAAACGCCACCTGCTCCCGCGCAGAACCTGATCGTTCGCCAACCCGCGAGCGTCGCCAGCGCCCCTGGCACCCAGGTCAGCCTGGGGCAGGACACCCGCATTCCCGACAGCGAGACCTACACCTCGCGAGGCACGCTGGACAGCGCGCAGCCCAGCTACACCTGGGAACAGGACGGACTGGACAAGCTGAGCATGTACATGTTCAGCGCGGTCAAGTCGTCCACCACCGCCGCCCGCTTCCAGGGCCTGGGCAGCGCCCTGGTGGAACAACTGGCGGCCAACGGCGGCCAGCGCGTCTCCCAATCAGCCTTGCAGCTCAACGAGACCGACACCACCGCGCTGAGCCTGCAGCAGGCACGCCTGCGCGAGTTCGCCAGCAATACCGTCACCCTCAGCCTCACCACTGCCTCCGGCGCCACGGTAAAACTGGGCTTGTACAACGGTGAACGGGGCCTGGCGGTCGACGCCGAAGTCCAGGGCGGCGAGCTGAACGCCAACGAGCTCAAGGGCCTGGCCGCCCTGGCCGACGGTTTCCAGTCGGCGATCAATGGCCTGACCCGGCAACCGCCGAGCCTGCAGCTCGGCGCGCTGGTCAAGCTCGACCCGAGCCTGTTCAGCGGCCTGCAGATGAACGCCAAGCTGGATTTGCCCAGCGGTGGGCAACAGACCTTCGACCTGCGCCTGGACGGCTCCACCCGCAGCCTGAAACTCGATGGCCCGAGCGGTCAGGTGCAGCTGGACCTCGATAGCCAGGGTGGCGCGCTGCTGGGCGGCAAGGCCCAGCGCCAGGCCGCCCTGGACAACTACCTGATCCAGTTCGACGAGGCGCAGAAACGCGGCAAGGGCGATGCACAACTGACCTCGCTGCTCAAGGATGCCTTCAGCCAACTGAACAGCATCGACGACAACAGCCCGCGCCCGGCGGGCCACAACGACGCGGTGAACACCTACAGCCGCGCGCTGCTCAGCGGCCTGGCCGACTTCAAGGCCTCGATCGTGCAACCGTCCAGCCGCCTGAATGCGCGGCGCCTGGACGAGGAAGACCGCTTCGCCTACCAGGTGTCGCAATCGACCTCGACCAGTGGCCAGGGCACCACCATCGCCCGTCAGCAACGCCAGGAGGCCAAGCTGGACGCCGCCTGGCATTCGAGCCTGTCGTCCGCGGCCAAGCTGACCGAAGCGGATCCGTTCGACGAGAAGAACTATCGCTACCACACGCTCAGCGAAACGGCGAGCAGCACCACCGAACTGGCGTTCGTCGACAACGTGCTCAAGGAAGCCAAGGCCACCCAGGAGGCCACCAGCACCAAGCGCGTGCTCACCTACGAGGGTGGCAAGCTCGAGTCGGATGTCAGCACGCCCGAATCGGTGAGCCGCTCGCGCAACCTGCTGAACCTGCTCGACGATCTGTTCAAGACCGATGAGAAGGCCCGGCGCAACGGCAGCCCGTACGACCTCGACGCACAGCTGGCGGCCCATGCCGGGCTGTGGCAGTTGCAAACCGACCCGGCGAAGATCCACGACTGACCGAGACGCCGCCGCACAGACAAGCCCGCCCCCGCAAGGACTGCAGGGGCGGGCTTGTCTGCGCTCAGCGCAACGGCACGTAGATATCCGTCTGCCACTGCTCGAGCGGCGTCTGCGGGTAGATGCTCAGGTAATGGAAAAACAGCGGATGATCGCGCAGCTCTTCGCCACTGGCCGGTAGCCAATCGCGGTAGATCGGGTAGATCGTCTCGCCGATATGATCTGGCGAGCCGACATGCCGCACCACGGCGCAACGCCCACCGGGCAGGCCCGACTCCAGCACGCCCTGGGCGTTGGGCGCCACCGCCTCGTGGATTTCCCCACAGATGGCGAAGCGGAAGTCCTCCGGTGCCGTGGTATCCGGGTTGTTGAACGGGATGCCGAAACTGCGGCTGCTGGCCACAGGCGATTGCCCGCTGCTCATGCGCCAGTCGATGAAGCGGCGCACGGTCTCGCTGACCTGGCTGGCCGGCCCGCGATGCTCCAGCGCCGCAAGGCGCACGGCGGCGAAATCGACGATTCGTACCTGCATGGTGATGCTCCTGGAAAAATGAGGGATGGCAAACACCGTGTTCCATACCTGCCAGTCGGGCCGGCGGCGGAACGCGCTGGGCGCGTGCCCGAATGCCCGCCGGAACGCCCGGCTGAACGCTTCCGGGCTTTCAAAGCCCGCCTCCAGCGCGGCCTCCAGCACCGAGTGCCCGGGCTGGCCGACCAGCCGATGCGCCGCACGACGCAAACGCATCAGTTGCACATAGCGGGCCACCGGCACGCCCACATAGGCGCTGAACTGGCGATGGAAATGGAACACCGAAAAGTGCGCCACCACACTCAGGGCCTCCACCGACAGATCGCCTTCCAGGTTGTCCTGGATGTAGGCGAGCACAGTGTCGAAGCGGGTCTTGTAATGGGCATTGACGGACAAGCTCGGTTGCTCCTGGAATCACGGCAGGCCACAGGTTCGCCGATCCGCCCCTGGGCCCGCCTAGCCGTATTTGCTCAAACATCCCTTGGTAGTCGGGCTTGCCCCGCACCGAGAACAGTACCGACGAATCTCTACTTCCTGGCCTCCAGAATCAAGTTGAACGGTGTCTGCGTCGCCCTGCGGAACTGGCGGAACCCAGCCTCTTCGAACACCGCCCGCAGGCGCGCCTCGCCCGCCTGGGCCCCCAGCCCCAGTCCCACTTCCTGGGACAGCGAGTTGGGCGTGCAGATGAAGGTGGACGCCGCATAGAACAGCCTGCCGACCGGGTTGATGTTGGCATCCAGCGTATCCTCGGCGAACGGCTCGACCAGCATCACCGTGCCGTCGTCCTTGAGCGCCCGGTAGGCATGCCGCGCCGCCCCCACCGGATCGCCCATGTCATGCAGGCAATCGAAGAAGCACACCAGGTCCAGGTCGCGGCCGGGGTAGTCCTTGGCCGAGGCCTGCTGGAAGCTGACCCGGTCGCCCACCCCCGCATCGCGGGCCCGCTCGCTGGCAGTTTGCACCGACGGTGCATGGTAGTCGTAACCGATAAAGCGCGAGGCCGGGAATGCCTCGGCCATGACGATGGTCGAGGCACCGTGGCCACAACCGACATCGGCCACCTGGGCGCCAGCCTGCAGCTTGGCCACCACGCCTTCCAGTGCCGGTAGCCAGTCGGCCACCAGGAAGGTCCGATAGCCCGGCCTGAAGAAGCGCTCGGTACCGCTGAACATGCATGGATGATGATCGCCCCAGGCGAGCGCGCCGTCGCCGCGCATGGCCGCGACCAGCTTGTCCTTGTCATGGAACAGCGCCGCCAGCACCGAGGCACCACCGGCCATGTAGACCGGGGAGTCCTCCAGGGCCAGTGTCATGGCCTGCTCCTGCGGCAGGGTGAACTGCCCGTCGTGATGCACCAGGTAACCCGCCGCGGCCTGGCCATTTAGCCACTCGCGCACCAGCCTTGGCTGGCAGCCGGTGCGTTCGGCCAGCGCCTCGGGGGTGACCGGCAGGCTGTCGGCCATGGCCCGGTACAGCCCGAGTTCATCCCCTAGAATGACATTGGCCAGCGTCGCCGCCGCGCCCATGTCGCCCACCAGCTTGCCCATGAATTCCTGAAGCCGTGCCTCGTCCATGACCTGCCCTCCTCTTGCCAGAAGGCCACCGTCGGCGACGTCCGGTCCGGGAGGCGGTGGTCGGATGGATGATCGGGCCGCGTCTGCAACCGACCCGGACTTTAAGTCTAGACCCGCCTGCGCTATCTTCGCCGCGCTGCCGGCAGCCCCGCCAATACCGGACGGCCGCGCCCGCGCAGCGAAGGAATTGCCTGCATGCCCTCCAGCCGTACCCTCGTCCTGATCCTCGGCGTCGCCTTCATCCTGCTCGACCAGTGGGTGAAACTGATCGCCCTGGTCGCCCTGAACAACCACAGCTATGTGTTCGGCAACCAGTTCGCCTGGCTCGACCTGGCCCTGAGCCTGAACCCGGGCGCGTTCCTCAGCCTCGGCGCCAGTTTGTCGCCGGGCCTCAAGCAACTGATCTTCGTCGCCGCGGTAGGCGTGGCCTGCTGCTGGGCCGTGACCTGGGCGCTCAGGCACTGGCAGGCAACCCCGGTGAAGGCCGGCGCAGCCTACTTCATCGCCATGGGCGGACTGGCCAACCTGATCGACCGGGTGCTGCGCGACGGGCATGTGGTCGACTACCTCGTGCTCAACCTTGGGCCGCTGCATACCGGCGTGTTCAACCTTGCCGACATCGCCATCATGGCGGGTGCGCTGGTGCTGGCGTTGGGTGCATTGAAGAAACCGGCCAGGATCTGAGTCCCCCTTGCCAGGAGGTCGAGCGCCAGACAGCGTCCGACCTCCAAAATCGCTTGGCCAGATACTGGCCACACAAGCCCAGGAAACTTCCTTCAACTCTCAAGGCCCAGTCCGAGAGCAACTCGAGTTAATTTCACGCTACCTCAGTTTTCCTGCATTCGAGGGCAGCGCATGGACGAAGAGATAAAAGATCAGCATGAGGTCAATTCAGACGTCGCCTACTTCGAGGCTATTGCCGTCGAGAAGTTGTCCCGACTTCTAGCATCGAAGCAGTACGGCAGTTTCCTTACAGATGAAGTCATTGATGCCTTCAAAAATGTCGAAAGCTCAGCCTATGCTGGCAGACCGCGCAAGCCACGCAGGCTCTCAAACACCTGAGAAATGTGAGCCCTGGTGTCGCGAAGCTATTGATCGCGTTTGGGCCGCCAGGTGCCTGCCGTAACCCTTGCAGCGCCTATGAGATCGAGCGCCGCCCGCGCGGCGCATCGCGACGCAAGGCCGCTCCCACATCTGTTTCGGGCCAGTCAATCCTGTGCCATTACCTTGTCCGCCTTGTTGGTCCAGCACGGTTTCAGCGTGGGCACTACTGCCGCCTCGCCTGTCTCAAGACATGCACCAAGGCGGGCAACCATGGCCTGACAGGCTCGGCACGTTGCAACAAATGTGGGAGCAACTGTCTTGCTCAATTTTTAGAATCTGGCGCGATCCCTGTGGGAGCGGGTTTACCCGCGAAGCAGGCGACGCGGTACCTGGCACCGGCTATGCCGGTGTTCGCGGGCAAGCCCGCTCCCACAGCGACCGTGCAGCCCTCAAGCCACGCGCCACGCCTGTGGGCGGCCTTGCGTCGCGATGCGCCGCGCGGGCGGCGCTCGATCTCATAGGCGCTATACCTGTTTCGCCAAGCACCTGAATCGCTATTGCCCTGCAGCCTCCAACCGTTCCAGCAGCGCATCGGCCAACGCCTTGTCGGAGAACGGGTTCTGCCCGGTGATCAACTCACGATCAACCACCACATGGGGCTGCCAGGCCTCGGCATAACTCATGTCACCTCCCGCGCCGGCCATGGCCTTGGCCGGATAGAACTGCAGGCGCTGGTCCTTGAGCGAGCCTTCGAACACCTGCTCCTCCGGGTCGGAAAAGATGGTCATGCGATAACCCTGGTAGCTCCAATCTCCGGCTGCCGGGGTTTCGCCACGGGCCAATGCGGCGCGATAGGCGACCGGATCCTGCTGCGCCGACAGCAGCGTGATCGGGCCGTGGCAGATGGCGGCCGTGGGCTTGCCGGCCTGGTGGAAATGACGCAGCAAGGTGCCGACGTCCGGGTTGTTGGCCAGGTCGATCAGCGGCGCATGGCCACCTGGGATGAAGATCCCGGCGTAACGATCCAGATCGCCCGCCAGCACCTCCTTCAACGACAGCGTGTCGCGAATGTCCGGCAGGCTTTCGACCACCTGGCGGATTCGCTGCATCTCGCCGGCATCGCCGCCGAAGTACATCGGGTCGATCGAGCGTTCGTCGACACTCGGCGCATTGCCCCTGGGCGTCACCAGCACCAGCTTGTAGCCGGCCTTGAGCAAGCGGTCGGCGGGCACGCCGAACTCGTTGAGATAATAACCGGTGGGATACTGTTTGCCGTCCTTGAGCGGCAACTGGTTCTCGCTGGACAGCAGCACCAGCACTTCGCCCTTCGCGGCAGCGGCGGCGTGGCCACCCAGCAAGGCGCCGGCCAGCGCCAGCGCAACGGGAGCAATCTTGTTCATGGTCGATTCCTGATTCAGTTGAATGGCGCGATGTCCAACGGACGGGCAAGCTGCACCTGGGTCGGTGCGGCCAGCCAATCGGCGGTGGCGGCGCGGTAGGCCTGGTAATGGGTGCTTTGGCGATGGGCCTCGACGGCGGCCTCGTCGACGTACAGCTCGAACAGATCGAACGCCAGCGTCCCGCCCTCGCGCACGAACAAGTCGTAGCGCAGGTTGCCTGGCTCGGCACGGGAATGCTCGACCATCCGGCGCAGGGCCTGCTCGGTAGCGTCACGGTATTCGGGAAGGGGCTGGATGATGGCGAAAATGGCGATGGTCATGGGCGACTCCCTCAACAGGTTGGGCCCATCCTAACCATCGCGCTATGATTCGATAATTCGAAAGAACTTATTTCTGCGATCCAATATATGAATATCGGTAACAAGGATCTCAACCTGCTGCACCTGTTCCAGGTGCTCTACGAAGAGCGCAGCGCCTCCCGTGCCGCGCAACGCCTGGCGCTCAGCCAGCCGGCCCTGAGCCACAAGCTCAACAAGCTGCGCCACCAGTTTGGCGACCCGCTGTTCGTGCGCGCGCCACGCGGCCTCACGCCCACCCCCAGGGCCCACGAACTGGCACCCGAGGTGCAACAGTTGATCGGGCACCTGCAGGACTTCTTCAGCCGCTGCGACGGCGAGCACTTCCTCGAACGCCCGGTCCAGTTGCACCTGTACAGCACCGACTACCTGGAGCAGACCTTGCTGCCCGGGCTGCTGCCGATTCTTCGTGACCAAGCGCCCAACCTGACCCTGATCACCCACAACACCCGGGGCGACCTGCCCCGCGAGGCATTGGAGAAAGGCACCTGCGACCTGGCCATCGCCGGCTTCTACAGCGACCTGCCGGACACCTTCCACCAGCAGCGGCTGCTCAGCGAGGACTTCGTGGTGCTGGCCGCCGCCGACAACCCGAGGTTGGTCGACGGCCTGACCCTGGAGGCATTCGTGGCCTGCGACCACCTGTTGACGACCTTGACCGGCGATCTCGACGGCCGGGTCGACCAGGCCCTGCGGGCCCTCGGCCAGCAACGTCGGGTGGTAGCCGGGCTGTCCAGCTTCATCGCCCCCACACGCCTGGTGCGTGGCACCGACCTGCTGCTGACCTGCCTGCGCTCGCTGGCCATGGAGGCAGTCGAGCGCGACCCAGGCCTGCGCCTGCATGCCCTGCCCCTGGTGCTGCCGCACGTCGAGGTGATGCAGATCTGGCACGCGCGCACCCACGCCGATCCCTTGCGTGGCTGGTTCCGCCAGCAGGTGTGGGAGGTGGCGCAACAGGTCATTGCACCAGCTGGTTGATCTCGATGATCGGCATCAGCACGGCCATGACGATCAGCAGTACCACCGCGCCCATGACCACGATCATCAACGGCTCCAACAGCGCGGTCATGCCCATGGCGCGGCGTTCGATGTCCTTGGCCAGGCTGTCGGCTGCGCGGTCGAGCATCGGCGGCAGGTTGCCGGTCTTCTCGCCGCTGGCGATCAGGTGGATGAGCAGCGGCGGAAAGACCTTCTCCACCGCCAGCGCCGAAGCCAGCCCGGCGCCCTCGCGCACCCGCGCCGTGGCCTCGTTGACGCACTGGTCGAGGCGGTCGTTGCCCAGGGTCTGGCGCGCCGCCTCCAAAGCCCGCAACAGCGGCACCCCCGCGCTGCCGAGGATCGCCAGCGTGGAGGCGAAACGCGCCGTGTTCAGGCCCAGCACGAAGCGTCCGAACAATGGCAGGCGCAGGATCCGCCCATGCCAGGCCAGGCGCGCCGCCGGCGCGCGCAGGTAGACCCGCCAGCCCCAGAACACCCCGGCCAACAGGGCGAAGCACAGCACACCCCATTCGCGCACAAAGTCACTGGCCGCCAGCATGGCCAGGGTCAACCCGGGCAGGTCCTGGCGCGCCTGGGTGAAGGCACTGACCACCTGTGGCACCACGTAGCTGAGCAGGAAAATGACGATACCCACCGACACCAGCCCCACCACCCCGGGGTAGATGAACGCGGTGAGGATCTTGCCGCGCAGGGTGTTGCGGTCCTCGATGTAGTCGGCCAGGCGCTCCATCACCTGGGCCAGGTCGCCGGACTCCTCGCCCGCCGCCACCAACGCCCGGTAGATCTCGGGGAAATCCCGTGGCCGCTCGGCCAGGGCATCGGCCAGGCGCATGCCGCTGCGCACATCGCCGCGCACCGCGCCCAGCAACTGCGCCACATGCTTGCGTTCGGCCTGCTCCAGGGTCGCACCCAGCGCCGCTTCCAACGGCAGGCCGGCGGCCAGCAGGCTGGCCAGCTGGCGCGTGGCCCAGGCCAGGTCGCCGTCGGACAGCTTCGCGCCGAACAGACCATTGCCCTGCCCGGCCGCGGCCTGGGCCTCGACCTCCAGGGTGGTCAGGCCCAGGGCACGCAGTTGGGCCATCGCCGCCGCCGGGCTGTCGGCTTCGAGCAGGCCCTTGACTACGCGGCCCTGGGCATCGGCGGCTTCATAGCGATAGCGATTCATCAGGCGTCCCGTGTCACACGCAGGATCTCTTCCAGGCAGGTGCTGCCACTGTCGACCCAGCGCTGGCCGTCCTCGCGCATGCTGCGCATGCCGTTGCGCCGGGCGGCGGCGCGCAGGACCTGTTCGTCCGCGCCCTGATGCACCAGGCTGCGCACCTCGTCGTCCACGCAGAACAGCTCGTGGATGCCGGTACGACCGCTATAGCCGCAATGGTTGCAGTGCGCACAGCCCACCGCACGGTACTGCCCGGGCGTGGCCGGGTCGGGCTCGCGACAGTGCGGGCACAATCGGCGCACCAGGCGCTGGGCCAGTACCCCGAGCAGCGCCGAGGCCAGCAGGAACGGCTCGACCCCCATGTCGACCAGGCGGTTGACCGCCGACACCGCGTCGTTGGTGTGCAGGGTGGCCAGCACCAGGTGCCCGGTCAGCGAGGCCTGCACGGCGATCTGCGCGGTCTCCAGGTCGCGGATCTCGCCGATCATGATCACGTCCGGGTCCTGGCGCAGGATGGCGCGCAGGGCCACGGCGAAGCTCATGTCTATACGCGCGTTGACCTGGATCTGGCTGATGCCCGGCAAGTCATATTCCACCGGATCCTCCACGGTGAGGATGTTGCTGACGCTGGCGTCCAGCCGCGCCAGCGCGGCGTACAGGCTGGTGGTCTTGCCCGAGCCGGTGGGGCCGGTGACCAGCACGATGCCATGGGGCTGGCGGATGAGCTGGTCGAGCCGCGCCAGCAGGCCTGCGTCCATGCCCAGTGCTTCCAGGCGCAGGCGTCCGGCCTGCTTGTCGAGCAGGCGCATCACCACCCGCTCGCCATGACCGGTGGGCACGGTGGAGACGCGGATATCGATGGGTCGCCCGGCCACGCGCAGGGCGATGCGGCCGTCCTGGGGCAAGCGCTTTTCGGCGATGTCCAGCTGCGCCATGATCTTGATCCGCGACACCAGCGCGCCGTGCAGCGCCTTGCGCGGCGAAACCACGTCGCGCAGGGTGCCGTCGACCCGGTAGCGCACCAGGCAATGGCTCTCGAACGGCTCGATATGGATGTCGCTGGCCTGGTCGCGCGCGGCCTGGGTGAGCAAGGCGTTGATCATGCGGATCACCGGCGCGTCGTCCTGGGCCTCGAGCAGGTCGGTGACTTCCGGGATGTCCTGCAGCAGGCGATCCAGGTCCACCTCGTTCTCCGCCGCGCCCACCACCGCCGCCGCGCTTCCGGTGTCGGCGTAGGCACTGACCAGCAGCGCGTCCATCTGCGCATCGTCGAGCGCCTCGACCAGCACCTGGCCATGGCGCCTGCGCACTTCGGCCACTGCCCAGGCCGGGCTCGACGGGCAGCGCGACAGCACCGCACCGGCCTCGCCATCCACCTGCAGCACCAGGCGTTGGGCCTTGGCCCAGGCGTATGGCAAGCGGCTCAACGCGCCACCTCGTCCACCGGCACCGCGCGGATCGCGGCCCGTGGTGCGCGCAGCGCCGCCGGCTGGGCGCGGCCCTGGTCGGGCACGCCCTGCTCCACTGGCGGCAACAGCGGCATGTCCATGTCCGGCAAGGCCCAGGAATGCTCGGGCTTGAGGCTGCCCTGGGCGCGGCGGATGAAGTCGTAGCGGTTCAGGGTGATGCTGCGCCCGACCGCCGCATCGCGCACGATGTAAGGGCGCAGGAACACCATCAGGTTGGTCTTGTTGCTGGCGCGGCGCTCGCTGCGAAACAACGCACCGACCCCCGGCAGCCCGGACAGCCACGGAATGCCCTCGTTGGTCTGGGTGTAGCCGTCCTGCAGCAGGCCGCCCAGGACCATGATCTGGCCATCGTCGAGCAGGATGCTGGTGTCGATGGCGCGCTTGTTGGTCACCGTGCCGGCGGCGCTGGAGGCGCGCTGGTCGACGCTGCTGACTTCCTGGTAGACGTCCAGCTTGACCGTGCCGCCCTCGGAGATCTGCGGACGCACGTTCAGCCGCAGCCCCACCTCCTCGCGCTGGATGGTCTGGAACGGGTTGTTGCTGTTGCCGCCGCCGTCGGTGACGTACTGGCCGCTGACGAAGGGGATGGTCTGGCCGACGAAGATGCTCGCCGCCTCGTTGTCCAGGGTCAGCAGGTTGGGTGTCGACAGCACGTTGCTGCCGCCCTTGCTCGTCAGCGCACGGGCCAGCACCTTGAGGTCGAGCACCTCGCCGATGCCCGGGATTTTCACCGTGCCATCGACCACCCCCACTGACAGCCCCTTCGGCAGCACGTCGATGCTGCTGGGTCCCTTGACCAAGCCGCTGCCGCCGAGGTTGGCGCCGCCAAACACGCCATTCTTGCCGAGGTTACCGGCCTGCCACTGGATGCCGAACTCGTTGGCGTCGTCTTCACCGACTTCGACGATCAGGCTTTCCACCACCACCTGGGCGCGGCGCTGGTCGAGCTGGTCGATGACCTCGCGCAGGCTGCGGTACAGCGGCTCGGGCGCGGAAATCAGCAGGGTGTTGGTGGTCTTGTCGGCCTGGATGGTCGCGCCACCGGCGGAGAACGCGGTGCCCTGGTCGTTCTGCTGGGTGGTGCTGCCATAACCGTTCGGTGTCGTGCCGGCGCCCTGGCTGTTGCCACGGATGCTGCTGGCGTTGTTGTTGGCGCTGTTGCCTTGCGTGCTGCTGCCATTGCCGTTGGCGCCGTTGCTACTGCCGCCGGTGAGCATGCCGCCTCCACTGAGCAGCGCACGCGTGGTGTCGTTGCCGGCAGTGTCACTCTCGCCGGTCAGCAGCCCGCGCAGGCTCTGCGCCAGCTTGTCGGCCTGGGCATTGCGCAGGTACACCACATGCAGGTTGCCGGCGCTGTTCTGGGCGTTGTCGAGCTTGTAGATCAGGTCGCGGGCCAGCTGGGTGCGCTCAGGGCTGCCGGAGCGGATCACCACGCTGTTCGAACGCGGGTCGCCCAATACGCTGATCTTCTGGGTCGGGTCGCTGCCCTGGCTGTCGAGCAGTTCATTGACCATGCCGGCGATGTCGCTGGCGATCCCATTGTTGATCGCCACCACGTCGGTGTCGATGGCCGTGGGAATGTCGACCCGGTCGAGGATCTGCGCCACCCGCTCGAGGTTCTCGGCGTAGTCGGTGACGACCAGGGTGTTGTTGCCGGGGTAGGCATTGATCGGGTTGTCCGGCGAGACGATCGGGCGCAGCACCGGGATCAGGTTGACGGCGTTCTCGTATTGCAGGCGGAAGGTGCGGGTGACCATGCCGTTGCCGGCGTCGCGGTCCCCGGTCACCAGCGCGCCGCCGAGCAGCTTAGCGTCGGCCTGGGGCACCACCTGGGCCACACCGCCGACGTCGACCACGCTGAAACCTTGCATGCGCAGGGCCGACAGCAGCATGGCGTAGGCCTTGCTGGCGGGGACTTCGCCCTCGGAGACCAGGGTCAGCTGGCCCTTGACCCGCGGATCGACCAGGAACTGACGCCCCGTGGCACGGGACAGGCCGCGTACCACCGCCTGAATATCGGCGTCGACGAAGTTCAGCTGTACCGGCTGGTCACCCAGTGGATTGGCCTGGGGCGGCGTCGCCACGGCGCGGCTGTGGCGCTGACCGACCCGAGGGGCAGGCTGACGCGTTGCCGGGCGTGTTTGCGGCTCTGGCTGCGCACGATGATCCAGCCCGGCCGACGAGGCGCCGGCCTCGGCCAGCGGGCGGCCCAGCTCGCTGCTGGCCAGGGGGCGTTGCGCGATCGGCGCGCTGGCGCAGGCACTGAGCGCCAAGGCCAGGAGCAAGGGCGCGAACGGCAGTCGCGGTGAACGGAGGGACATCATGAAGGGTCCTTAGCGCCATGCGCCTGATCCATGCGAAGAGTTCCGGAGAAGGTCACCGGGCTGCCCGGCTCGGCAGCCGGATCGCGGCGCAGCGCCAGTTGGCCGGTGTCCAGGCCGAGCCGTGGCGGCACGCTCTGCAGCCAGGCCATCGCCGCTTCGGCCGGGGCCCGGTGCCAGCTCAGGCGCCAGGCATCGCCCTCGGCATCGAGTTGTGAGTGTTCTTGCAGGCCTGCCTGCTCCAGGCTTTGCCGCAATGCCAGGGCGATGTCTGCTGGGCGCTGCGCCAGTCGCTCGCCGAGCAGTGCGTCGAGCGCCTGGGCCTGGCCGCGCAGCTTGGGTGTCTCGGCTTGCCAGTGGTCGATCCGGGCCAGGGCCGGCTGGACCAGCACCTGCCAGCAGAACAGCACGCCGAGCAGACCGCCGCCCAGGGCGACGGCGCGGCGCTCCCGCGCGGCCAGGGCCTGCCAGCGTTGCCGCCCCTGCGCACGCAGGGTAGCCAGGCGCGCCTTAATCGACATGGGCCAGCTCCTCGCCAGACGGATTGGCCGCTCGCAGTGTCCAGCCCTGCCCGCTGGCCTGGCCGTCGATGCCACGGGCGGCAAGATCAGCCTGCCAGGCGCTGTCCGCCGGGACCTTGCCGCCGTCGGGCAAGGGGGTAATACGCAGCTGGCCATCCTGGTAATCCATGGCCTCGACATTACCGGCCAGGAACGGCATGACCTGCCCGGCACCCTCCAGCAATGCCGTCAGCCCCGCCGCCGCGCTACCCTGCCCGCCCTGCAGTTGCTGGCGCGCCTGCTGCAACGGGTTGAGCACCACCGGCAACTGCGGGAAGGCCGTGCGCACCTGTGTGACCATGCGGGTACGCAATGCTTCGTCCTCTCGAGCCAGGTGCGCGGCGTAAAGATTAAGGCCCAGGCACCAGACCAACGTTGCCGCCGCCCAGATGCCCATCGTGCGCCCCCAGGCCATCGGCTTCGTCGGCCCGGCCAGCCCGCCGCACAGATCCGCCGCCGACAGGGCATCGTCCTGTCGGGCGTACAATCCAGCCGACCTGATGCCATCGACCTGCAACCACGCCTGCAGCCTCGCCAGTTCCGTCAACCCGAGCCAGGCCACCGCGACCTGCCCATCGGCCCGACGCGGCCCATGCGCGACATGGACCTGCCCGGCATCACCCAGCACCAGCCCCTGCACCGCGCAGCACACGGCCGACGTAAGGCGCTTGCCGGCCAGGGGTGGCATGGCGATCTCCAGGGCCAGGCTATCCTGCTCGTGCAGGTGCAGACGCCAGGGCGCGCCCTTGGCCTGCCGAAGCAACTGTCCACGGCTCGCCTGCCCGTGCCGATCAGCCAGGCGATACTCCAGCACCGACGCCTCGTCCAGTTCGGCCAGCGGTGCCAGCCATACCTCCATGACCGTGCTCATGCGCCCACCCGACGCCAGATGACATCCGGCAACTGCCCCTCGCGCTGGCGCAACAGCGCCTGCAGGGGAAGTTCACGATTGCCCAGGCGCGCCAGGCCATGCAGGCGGAACCAGTCGCTGTTGATCCCCACCCGGACGTTGGCCATGGCGAGGGATGGCATGCGCAGACGATTGACGAAATCGCCGCGATTGATGAACCAGCGCCCGCCGTCACGTTCAGCCACCAACGCCGCGGCCTGCTGCAACGACAGGCCCGGCACCTGAGCGGCAAGCACTTCGGCACTGGCGGTGTTGCCGTTGACCCAGGTCAGCGCCGGCAGCACCGTGACGAACCGGCGCAGGCGCTTCAGGGCTTCGCCATCCATGCCCTTGAGCCCGGCCAGGGCCTCGACGCTGCGCAGCATCGGGCGCCTGGCCGGCAACGCTTCGTCGGCGCTGGCCGGTGAAGTCGCACGGCCGCTGGCCAGGCCCAAGCCGGCATTGGCGGGAGTGGCCAGCGGACGCTGTGGGTAGCTATCGATCACCTGCCCGGCAATGGCCGTGGCCAGTCGCTCATTGACCCCTATCAGCGCGCACAGACGCTGGAAGGTCGCCAACGCCTCGACGTCCACCTGGCCATCGACCACCAGGTTGCGCAGGTTGAACTTGCCCTGCTCGTCCTCCAGTTGCCCGTCGAAACGCACGCTGGCGGACGGCACATCGCGCATCGGGCGTGACCAGGGCTGGCCGCCGCGCACCAGCGGATCGCGCAGGCGCTGTTCGAACAGCACCTGGCGGCTAAGCTGCAAGCCGCCTTCCAGGGCCCATTGGCCTTGCAATGCCAGCTGGCGATTCTCCACCTGACGGGTCAGCAAGCCCTGACGCTCGATCATGCCGGCGGCAATCACCGCCACTACCGCAGCGATCAGCAACGCACTGATCACGGCCATGCCCTCCTGGCGCGCCATGGCCGGTCACAACTGCCAGGAGCCGAGATCGGCATTCACCCCGTCGCCGCCGGCCTGGCCGTCGGCGCCCAGGGAGAACACATCGATCTCGCCGTTGGCGCCCGGGTTCAGGTACTGGTACGGGCGCCCCCATGGGTCGTTGGGCAGGCGGTCGAGGTAGGCGCGCCATTGGCCGTCCTTGGCCTGGGCCGGTTTTTCCACCAGCACCTTCAGGCCCTGGTTCTGGTTGGGGTAGGCGCCGTTGTCCAGCCGGTACAGCTTGAGTGCCTGCATCAGCCCGCCGATATCCTGGCGCGCCGCAGTGGCGCGGGCCTGGTCGGGGCGATCAAGCACCTTGGGCACCACCATCGCCGCGAGAATCCCGAGGATCACCACCACCACCATGATCTCGATCAGGGTAAAGCCTTGCTGGCGGATACGCTGGGCGGGCATGTTGCGGCGGTCGATCTGCATCTCGGCATTCCTTGCGTGAGTTCGAATCGGGGGCCGATTGTGGCAAGCCGGTATGTCACGGATATTGAAAAAGCTCGGGAGTCGGCGTCGTCAAACCGTCATCGCGCCGCTCTACAGTGCCGCTTTGGCCTGCGCGAATGGAGTTCCCGTGCGCACCACCGAGGACGGTTTCACCCTGATCGAAGTGCTGGTGGCGCTGACCATCGTCGCCGTGGCCATGGCCGCCGCCGTGCGTGCCACCGGGTTGATGACCCAGGGCAACGGGCTGTTGCGCGACAAGGGACTGGCCCTGCTGGCGGCCCAGGGGCGCCTGGCCGAACTGCGCCTGGAGGGCGGCGCGAAGGCAGGCGTCAGACAGTTCGAATGCGACCAGGGGCGTTTGCGCCTGCGCTGTGAGCAACGCTTGTCGCGTGCGCCGGGGGCGATGCTGGAAGTGTCGCTGCTGGTCTTCGACCGCCAGCGCGAAGGGCCGGCGCTGGCGCGATTGCAGACATTGGTGGGTCAGTGAATGTGAATCGGACGCCTTCGTGAGAGCGAACTCGTGGGAGCGGGCTTGCCCCGCGATAGCGCTCGCCCAGGCAATCGCTATCGCGGGGCAAGCCCGCTCCCACCGCATCCTTACAGCCAGGCCTTCAGGGATGATCCTTACAGCGAGGCGCGCACCTCAGGATGCCCCTCCTCCACCCGCGCCGCATACCGCTGCGCCAGCACCGCGCAGACCATCAGCTGGATCTGATGAAACAGCATCAACGGCAGGATCATCGCCCCAATGCCGCCCCCCACGAACAACACCTGCGCCATGGGCACGCCTGTCGCCAGACTCTTCTTGGAACCAGCAAACAGGATGGTGATGCGGTCCTCGACATTGAATCCCAGCACCCGCCCGAGCAAGCGCGTGCCCAGCAACACCACCGCCAGCAGGATAGCGCACACGGCGAACAGCCCGGCCAGGTGCTGCGGCGACACCGTATGCCACAGACCGGTGACCACCGCTTCACTAAAGGCGGTGTAAACCACCAGCAGGATCGAACCCTGGTCCACCACCTTCAGCCAACGTGCATTGCGCTTGACCCAGGCGCCGATCCAGCGGCGGGCGACCTGCCCGGCGACGAAGGGCACCAGCAACTGCAGGGTGATCTTCAGCACCGCGTCCAGCCCGGAGCCGGTGTCGCCCGAGGCGCCCAGCAACAGCATCACCAGCAGCGGCGTCAGGAAGATCCCCAGCAGGCTCGAGGCCGCCGCGCTGCAGATCGCCGCCGGCACGTTACCCCGGGCCAGCGAAGTGAAGGCGATGGCCGACTGCACCGTGGCCGGCAAGGCGCACAGGTACAGCACGCCCAGGTACAGCTCGTTGCCCACCAACGGCACAAACAGCGGCTTGAACGCCAGGCCCAGCAACGGGAACAGCACGAAGGTGCAGGAGAACACCAGCAAATGCAGGCGCCAGTGACCGGCACCGGCGATGATCGCCTCGCGCGACAGCTTGGCGCCATGCAGGAAGAACAGCAGGCCGATGGCCAGGTTGGTCAGCCAGCCGAACAGCACCGCCCCCTCGCCGGAGCACGGCAGCACGGTGGCGATGAACACCACCCCGAGCAGGGCCAGGGTAAAGTTGTCGAACAGCATCCGTAGATATCTCATCACAGTTTCCGTCTTGTCTTTGTGCAAGCCTGGACGATAAGGTCTTGGCCCTTGTGCCGCTAACGCCGGAACCCCTGTCGGTGTCGCCCAACGGACACCTCGCTTCGCCACGCCCCTGATCCACGACAAGGAACGCCCCACCATGAAACGCCCCCCACGCCTGCTGCTGGCCGCCACCCTGATGCTGGCCGCGCCGCCGCTGCTGGCCAACGACCTGCAAGCCACCGTCGATGACGTGATCCCGGCGCTGATGCGCGAGCGAGGCATCGCCGGCATGGCCGTGGCGGTGTATGCCAACGGCCAGTCGCATTACTTCAACTACGGTCTGGCCGACAAGGCCAGCCGCCAGGCAGTGAGCCGCGACACGCTGTTCGAGGTCGGATCGGTGAGCAAAACCTACACCGCTACCCTCGCCGCCCTGGCCAGCGCCGAAGGCAAGCTCGACTTGCAGGCCCCTGCCAGCCGCTACCAGCCGGCCCTGGCCAAAGCCTCGATCGGCAGCGCCAGCGTGCTGGAACTGGGGGCCTACAGCGGCGACTGCCTGCCGTTGCAGTTCCCCGATGAGGTGCAGACGCCGGCCCAGACCCTGACCTGGTTCCAGCACTGGCAACGCCGCTTCGCGCCCGGCACCCACCGCTGCTACTCGAACCCCAGCCTGGGCCTGTTCGGCGACCTCGCGGCCCGCGCCCAACAGCGGCCGTTCGCCGAACTGATGACCCAACAGGTGCTGCCCCGCCTTGGGCTCAAGCACACCTATCTGGAGGTGCCGGCCAGTGCCCGCGGGCTCTACGCACAAGGCTACGACGCCAACGACAAGCCGGTGCGGGTCAACCCGGGCCCCTATGCCGAGCAGGCCTATGGCATCAAGACCAGTGCCAGCGACCTGCTGCGCTATGTGCAGTTACAGCTGCAACCGGACACCCTCGACCCGGTCATGCGCAAGGCCATCGCCATCACCCAGTCCGGTTACTTCAAGGTCGGCGCGATGACCCAGGGTCTGGGCTGGGAGCGCTACCCCTACCCGGTCAGCCTCGACACCCTGTTGGAATACAACGGCGACAAGATCATCCGCGGAGAAAACCCGATCCAGGCGCTGAACCCGGCGCTGCCCGCCGAGCCTGCCGCCTGGTACAACAAGACCGGCGCCACCGGCGGCTTCGGTGCCTACGTGGCGTTCGTGCCGTCCAGGCAGATGGGCATCGTGCTGCTGGCCAACCGCAACTACCCCAACGAAGAACGCGTGCGCGCCGCGCAACGCATCCTTTCCAGCCTGGAGCCGTGACATGCTGAAGATCCTTGGCAAGGCCTCGTCGATCAACGTACGCAAGGTGCTGTGGACCTGCGCCGAACTGAACCTGCCGTTCCAGCGCGAAGACTGGGGCAGCGGCTTTCGCGCCACCGACACGCCCGAGTTCCTGGCGCTGAATCCCAACGCCATGGTGCCGGTGATCGTCGATGGCGACTTCGTGCTGTGGGAATCCAATACCATCCTGCGCTACCTGGTCAACCAGTACGGCGGCGAGGCGCTCTACCCCGGCGCCCCCCGCGCCCGCGCCGCGGTGGACCAGTGGCTCGACTGGCAGGCCACCGACCTCAACGACGCCTGGCGCTACCCGTTCATGTCGCTGGTGCGCCAGTCGCCGGCGCACCAGGACCCCGCGCTGCTGGCCGCCAGCAGCGCTCAGTGGACGGCCAGGATGCGCCTGCTCGAAGCACGCCTGCAGGCCACCGGCGCCTATGTCGCCGGCGACGCCTTCAGCCTCGCCGACGTGGCCATCGGTCTGTCCCTCAACCGCTGGCGGCGCACGCCCCTGGAGCACCCCGAGCTGCCGGCGCTGGAGGCCTATCATGAGCGGCTGCGCCAACGCCCTGGCTACCTCGAGCACGGCGACAACGGACTGGCGTGACAGAACCGGCAGGATTGTCCGACAAGATGTAGTGAGCAAAAATATTCACTACAAACCTGTTGACGCCCTTCCCGCGCCTTGTGCATGATGAGGCCGTCTCCCCGATCGGGAGCGGTGGCAAGGGTGTTCCAGACGGCCTGCGCGGTAACGCAGGCCGTCCGTGGAGAGGGAAACTGCCCAGAAGGCAGCGTGAGAAAGCCCCTGTTGCGATGCTGCTGTAGCAGCCTTGGTTAGCGCGCTACATGGTGTGGCGCCGAATGTGAACTTCAGCCGAACTTCACCAACGAATGAGAGTAATGGGGGCTTTATGATGAACTTGAACAACAATCCAACCATCGACCAATTGGCCCGGCTGTTCGCCGCACGCAAGGACAGCCTCGACGACCACCTGCTGTGGGTCAGCCAGTCCGGCGAGGTCCGCCTGGATCGCCTGCCGCCGAACACGGTTGAAGCCGAATTCGAATCGCACATGCCCAGCATGCGCGCCCGCTTCAAGGTCTACCGCCGTGGCCAGGGCTACGTCGGCAGGAAGGCCGCCGCCGACACTTCCTTTGTCGGTCGCGTGCTGCAGACCCTGCAACAAGAATGGCCCGCCGCCCGCGAGCGGCAGGCAATCAAGGTGATCGACTCGCTGAACTGAATGCCTCGGCAGTCCACCGTTGCTTGAGCCCGGCCCGCAAAGGCCGGGCTTTTTCATGCCTGATGGCCAGCCCTTTCACAGGCAACCGATCCGCAGACTGTTGTACCATCCCGCGCCTTTGATCAAGGAAGACGCGCCATGCGCCGTTTGCTGTTCCTGCTGTTGCTCCTCAGCCTGACCTCCTGCGCCCCGCGCCTGCCCTCCCCGCCGGCTCCCGAACCCGCCGCCCCGCCCCTCACCCTGCTCGATCATGGCCGCTTCCGGCTCTGGTACGACTGTCAGCGCGGCGAGCCGCACCGCTTCGCGTTCACCCTATGGAAAGACCAGGGCCATTTGCAGCGCATCGACAACTTCCGTATCGACCGTAGCCTGCCCGAGGGCTGCAGGGGTCAGTTCTCGGCCAAGGCTTACTCGACTCCCAAGGGTTACCACCGCGGACACCTGGCGGCCAACAATCATTTCGACGACGACCGCGTGGCGATGGATGCCTCCAACCTGATGAGCAACATCGTCCCGCAGCTGGCCTCTCACAACAGCCGCACCTGGTACCAGACC
This sequence comes from Pseudomonas sp. RtIB026, assembly GCF_016861355.2. Lineage (NCBI taxonomy): Bacteria > Pseudomonadati > Pseudomonadota > Gammaproteobacteria > Pseudomonadales > Pseudomonadaceae > Pseudomonas > Pseudomonas sp. RtIB026. Next base: position 4,219,226 of record NZ_AP023348.2, read on the forward strand.
GAGCTGCTCACCGAGTGCTACCGCGACCTGCACCCGGTGACGGTGATCGGTGGCGTGGTGTTTGGTCATGCCGGCGCGGCACTGGACAACGACGCCTTTGTCACGTCCCACGGCATTGCCACGCCCGAGGTGTTCTGGAAGGTGCTGCTGACCGAGGATGACCAGGGCAAGCCCCAGGTCATCGCCTGGTGGATCCCGCACCAGGCCGGGCTGGGCACCGACCTCGACCCATACCTGCGCAGCGTTCGTGAAATCGAGGCGTTGCTCGGCCCGGACGAACTGCCAATCGATGTTCCCGAGTCGCTCAAGGACCTGCGCGCATCGCACACCTGGCCGCTACCCGCACGTTGCGATCGGGAATGACCGCAACCTGTTCCCTGAAGATCATCGCTCCGGCCTCGTTCATCCAGCGGGCCTCACCTCTTTGCCAACCTGGTCCATGAAAGTACCGAAGCGCTCAACCAAGGACGTTCCCGTGTCGCAGATCCACCGCCTTATCCAACTCTCCCTCGCCGCCCTCGGCCTGACGACCCTCATGGCCTGCAGTGCCCCTCCCCAGGTAAACGCGAAAGTCGACGCCATCACCATGGCCAGCTTCACGGCAGCCATGCAGAGCGCGCTCATCAACCGGATCGCTGCCGCCAACCAGGGCACCCTGGTTGGCGTGGTCACGCTCAAGCTGACCCTGGACCGAAACAACCAACCCACCGCCTGCAAGGCCGTGCGCAGCTCCCCCGCCGTGCAAAGCCAACTGCCCCCGCTGACGGTAACCTCCGACTTCAAACAGCTGGCGCAACTGGTCGAGCGCCAATGTTGGCAAACCACCTACCCGCCCGTACCCGAGGGCTTGTTCGAGAACAACGAGGTCGAGGTGATCGCCCCCCTGGTACTGATGCCTCACCTGCAGAGATCGCTTGTGCGGCCATGAGGTCGATGGGGCGGTGCTAACGGATATCCGGAGGTCGCCCCCGACAAAGCCTCCTCGCCCTGCCGCTTGTCTACTGGCCGCAGAACAACGACGGCGCGTCTCGAGCGCGCCGCATCCGCCCAGGCTGCCCAGCGCAACGGAGAGCATCCATGTCCATCCCGCATGAGGTCCCGCCCGCCACCTTGCGGCGGGTGATCGTCGCCTCGGCCATCGGCAACTTCGTCGAATGGTTCGACTTCGCCGTCTACGGTTTTCTCGCCACCCTGATCGCCAGCCAGTTCTTCGCCAGCGAAGACGCAGGCGTCGCCCTGCTCAAGACCTTCGCCGTGTTCGCCGTGGCCTTCGCCCTGCGCCCGCTCGGCGGTATCGTGTTCGGCGCGCTGGGCGACCGGCTCGGACGCAAGCGCATCCTGTCGCTGACCATCCTGCTGATGGCCGGCTCCACCACCCTGATCGGCCTGCTGCCGACCTACGCCAGCATCGGCGTGCTGGCCCCGGTACTGCTCACCCTCGCCCGCTGCCTGCAGGGGTTTTCCGCAGGCGGCGAATACGCCGGTGCCTGCGCCTACCTGATGGAGCACGCACCGCGAGGCAGACGAGCGTTCTACGGCAGTTTCGTGCCGGTCTCGACCTTCTCCGCGTTCGCCTGCGCGGCGGTCATCGCTTACGGCCTTGAGGCCAGCCTCACATCCGAGGCGATGAATACCTGGGGCTGGCGCGTGCCGTTCCTGGTCGCCGCGCCCCTGGGCCTGGTGGGCCTGTACCTGCGCTGGCGCATGGAAGAGACTCCGGCGTTTCGCCAGGCGCTGGCCGAAGGCAAGGCCCACGGGCACTCGCCGCTGGGCGATACCCTGCGCCACCACGGCCGGACCATCCGCAATCTCGGCGCATTCATCTCGCTGACGGCGCTGTCGTTCTACATGTTCACTACCTACTTCGCCACCTACCTGCAGACGGTCGGCCATCTGAGCCGCGCCCAGGCACTGCTGGTCTCGACCGTGGCCCTGCTGTTCGCCGCCGCCGGCTGTCCGCTGGCGGGTGCCTTCAGCGACCGCGTCGGCAGGCGCCGGACCATCGGTTTCACCTGCCTGTGGGTGATGCTCGCGGTGTTTCCCGCCTACTGGCTGGCCAGTTCCGGTTCGTTGCCGGGGGCATTGCTGGGGGTGATCCTGCTGGCCATCGGCGCACTGATGAGCGGCGTGGTCACCGCCGCGCTGCTGTCGGAATGCTTCCCCACCCGCAGCCGCTACACGGCCTCGGCGATCACCTACAACGTCGCCTACACCCTGTTCGGCGGCACCGCGCCGCTGGTGGCGACCTGGCTGATCGAACAGAGTGGCAGCCGCCTGGCGCCGGCGTTCTACCTGGTGGTGATTGCCCTATTGGCCCTGGTGGGTGGGTTGGCCCTGCCGGAGACTTCGCAGGTCTCACTGCATGGGGAAGACAAGGGGGCGCCCCAGCTTGCCGATGAGGATCAGGCGATGGCGCCAGACTGAACATGCAGCATATTTACGCGCCCTTCCGATAGCACCAAGACATGGCCATGGGCCATGTATTAGCATGCCTGGTTTTGGTGGCCTAAGGCCGCCAGTCTTGCTCCCACTCACAGTACCGTGAGTGGGCCAATGCCATGTGAAGGATGCGTGAATGGCTACAGATGTCTGCACCCTGATGGGAATCGCTTTTGACTGCTTCCAGCTGGACAAGGCTGCTCCCAAGTTCTTTGGTTTCGCCGAACTGCTCAGTGGCCTGGCCCTGACCCTGCTGGTCTGGACCATTGCCGATGTACGCTACAAATTTCGTATTGAGACCGCCGGATTCAGGGTACGAGACACCTCGATCGCTATCGTCTTGGCGCTAGGTGTAGTGATACTGATTACTGATCTATGGCGCTACAGCCAATGGTGGCTCCCCCAAAAAGGGCCGATCACTCCCGAGATCTGGCAATTCATACTGGGCCTGGTGTTCTTCGCGGTATTCAGCACGTGGTTGATTGTCGCGTTCCTGAGCCCTCCCGTCTTCAACCGCCGAAATGCCAGTCAATTCTGCAAGAGTGTCGAGTCTCGGCTAGAGCGTGGGGCCGCGAGCGAATTGACGATTGTCGCAGCAGAGTTGACCCGGTCATCCAGCAGCATTATCAGCCATGCTGCCGAGCGGGCAGTGAAAAGTAATCTCGAGACGACAGCATGCGCCAGGGAGTTACTCAAAACCATTGCCAGTCCCAGGTTTTGCAGGGTGTTCGTGGAAAGCGCGCCGAAGTTGATCATCAGCTTGTTCAACGAAATCCGCATACAAGAGGCGTATGGTCCCGAAGCAGAAAATCTTGCACGAAATGTCTTGACCGCCGCCATCAACAATCGTGATTCGTTCCTGTTCGTAGAACTGCAGCATGAAGAGCTCGGTTTGAAGGACTACCCCGTTATCAGGGCACTGTGTGGCGACCTGACCATGGTCAACGGTATCAGCATGCTGCTTTCTCCCTACACTTCGCGCAAAACCCCATGGGATCTCGAACAATGGCGCGCTTACCTCCACTTGGTCCTGGAAGCGTTCGCTACGTATGTGAAGGGGCCCTGCACAACGAATCCCAATTCGCTGCATTGGGCATATCAGAAAATTCGCGCGATTTATGCAGATCTGAATGCGGATCTGTCAGTTCAGGAATTGCGGCCCGACGAGGATCTTTACCAGCGCCTCAAGGCCCTTGGAGAATTAATCGAGAACATGGTTGAACTGCTGGACAAGCACAAAGCGCCTGCGCCCCTGCCGCACACAACTATCGCCAAGATCATCCTTGATCTGATTGAAGCAGCCTCTTGCGTACGCAAGCCACGCCACGTGGCGAGGAAGATCCAGGCCACACTGGTCTGGGAGGACATCCTCAACTCCTGCGCACTCAGGAGCGATGCAGGTACAGCGATCCAGATCATCGTACATGAACAGCTCCTGAACACGATCAAGCAATGCCCGGATCTCGATAGCGTTCGCTTGCTGGGATATTGCCTCAACGTGCTCGGCTTCGTGGTCTCCAAGGAAGACAGCGGCTATGGATCGACCTGGAGAACACTTCACGTCGAGTTTCTACAGTGGGTCAAGGCGAATCTGGCAGGGATGCTCAAGCGATATCCCCGCATGGCCAGCGAATGCTTCGTCGAAGGGATGTCATTCGATGCGCAGCATAATCGACTGGTCATACGCTACCCCACCGATTGGGGTGACATACCGCCTGAATACTTCGAACTGGATCCAGCACCTAGCGAAACGCAAACCGTTGTGAGTTGAATAAGGTAAAAAGGGGGCGCACAGCGCCCCCTGACCCGCAGGTATTAAGGCAAATCGAATCTGTCCAACTCCATCACCTTCACCCACGCCGCCACGAAGTCCTTGACGAACTTGTCCTTGGCATCGCTGCTGCCATACACCTCACTCAAGGCACGCAGTTGCGCATGGGAGCCAAACACCAGGTCGACCCGGCTGGCAGTCCATTTCACCTGACCGGTCTTGCGGTCACGGCCTTCAAACGCCTCGTTGTCCGCCGAGGTCGGCTTCCACTCCACGCCCATGTCCAGCAGGTTGCGGAAGAAGTCATTGCTGAGCACGCCGACCTTGTCGGTGAACACGCCGTCCTTGCTGCCGCCATGGTTGGCGCCGAGCACCCGCAGGCCGCCGATCAGCACGGTCAGCTCCGGTGCGGTGAGCGTCAGCAACTGGGCCTTGTCCAGCAGCAGCTTCTCAGCCTTGACGCTGTAGCGGGTCTTGCTGAAGTTACGGAAACCGTCGGCAAGCGGCTCGAGCACGGCGAACGACTCGACGTCAGTCTGCTCCTGCGAGGCATCCACACGCCCCGGATGGAATGGCACGCTGATGTTGTGCCCGGCATCCTTGGCCGCCTTCTCCACCGCCGCGCTGCCAGCCAGCACAATCAGGTCGGCCAGGGAGATCTTGTTGCCGCCCTCGCTGCGGATCTTCTCCATTGCCGTCAGCACCTTGTCCAGGCCCTGGTTCGCCGTCCAACCGTTCTGCGGAGCCAGGCGCAACCGCGCACCGTTGGCACCACCGCGCTTGTCGGAGCCGCGGAAGGTCGAGGCCGAGGCCCAGGCGGCGGAAACCAGTTCAGGGACACTCAGCCCCGAAGCCAGCACCTTGGCCTTGAGCGCGGCGATATCGGCGTCGCTCGGTTGCGGTCCTGATTTGGGCAACGGGTCCTGCCACAGCAACTCCTCGTTGGGCATTTCTGGCCCTAGGTAGCGGGCCAACGGGCCCATGTCACGGTGGATCAGCTTGTACCAGGCACGGGCGAAGGCGTCGGCAAGCTGGTCGGGATTGTCCTTGAAACGCCGGGCGATGGGTTCGTAGACAGGGTCGAAACGCAGCGCCAGGTCAGAGGTGAGCATCGAGGGCGCATGTGTCTTGCCCGGGTCGTGGGCATCGGGCACGGTCCCCGCACCCTTGCCGTCCTTTGGCCGCCACTGGTGGGCACCCGCGGGGCTCTTGGTCAGTTCCCACTCGAAATTGAACAGGTTGTTGAGGTACTCGTTGCTCCACTTCGTCGGGGTCGACGTCCAGATTACTTCCAGACCGCTGGTGATAGTGTCGCCGCCCTTGCCGGTACCGAACTTGTTGCTCCAGCCCAGGCCCTGCAACTCCAGACCTGCGGCTTCCGGCTCGGCGCCGACATTGTCGGCAGGGCCGGCACCGTGAGTCTTGCCGAAGGCGTGGCCGCCGGCAATCAACGCCACGGTTTCTTCATCGTTCATGGCCATGCGGCCGAAGGTCTCGCGGATGTCCTTGCCGGATTTCACCGGGTCGGGCTCGCCTTCCGGGCCTTCCGGGTTGACGTAGATCAGGCCCATCTGCACGGCGGCCAGCGGGTTTTCCAGGTTGCGTTCGGCCGACAGGTCGCGGTTCTGTTCCTCGCCATGCTTGGCGGGCTCGGCCACCAGGTCCCCCTGGCCGGGCGGCTGGGCCTTGACCTGGTCCTTGCCGTAGCGGGTATCACCACCCAGCCAGACCTTCTCCGAGCCCCAGTACACGTCCTCGTCGGGCTCCCACACATCGGCGCGACCACCGGAGAAGCCGAAGGTCTTGAAGCCCATGGATTCGAGGGCGACGTTGCCGGTGAGCACGATCAGGTCGGCCCAGGAGATCTTGTTGCCGTACTTCTGCTTGATCGGCCACAGCAGGCGCCGGGCCTTGTCCAGGCTGACGTTGTCCGGCCAGCTGTTGAGCGGGGCGAAGCGCTGCTGGCCGGAGCCGGCGCCGCCACGGCCGTCACCGATGCGGTAGGTGCCGGCGCTGTGCCAGGCCATGCGGATGAACAGCGGGCCATAGTGGCCGAAGTCGGCCGGCCACCAGTCCTGTGAGTCAGTCATCAAGGCGGTCAGGTCATTTTTCAGGGCCTGGAAATCGAGACTCTTGAACGCCTTGGCGTAGTCGAAGTCCGGGTCCATGGGGTCGGACTTGCTGGAGTGCTGGTGGAGGATCTTCAGGTTGAGCTGGTCAGGCCACCAGTCACGGTTGCTGGTGCCGCCACCGGCGGTCTGATGGAACGGGCATTTCGATTCGTTCGCCATCTGCTTCTACCTTTTGGGTCGGTTCAATTCAGATTTCCGGGCGTTCTTGTATTTTCGTTGCCAGGTGTTGGAACGGGTGCGCCCGAAAGCGCGCCCACTCCTCATCAGTGTGGCCGGGCACGGCGGTGCACCGGCTTTTCGCGGAACCAGCAGAAAGACTAGCCGAGCTTGGGCAGAGGTCTAATAGAGGCGCTATTGGGGGGTGATAGCCTTGCTCTGTCAGCATTGCAAAACGTGTCGCGGGGCAAGCCCGCCCCCACAAACACGTGGGAGCGGGCTTGCCCCGCGACAGCGTTCAGCGCTTGAGTTTGCCGCGTTACTCGGCCACTACCGCCTGCAACCGGGCCCACAGCCGCTCGACATGCGCACGCTCGGTCGGCAGCGCCCCCACCGACACCCGCACCATCCAGCGCCCGTCGAGAGTCGCCGGGGTCACGTAGGCATCGCCCGAATTGTTGAGACGTTCGGCCCAGGCACGGGTATGGGCATCCAGCGCCTCACCCGCGAGGCCCGCCGGGCAATGACGGATGCACAGGGTCTGCAATTGCACCGGCGCCAGCACTTCCCACTGCGCCGTCGCCTCGACCTGGGCAGCCAGCCAACGGGCGTTGTCCAGGTCGCGACGCAGGCGTTGCTGCAGGGCCTCGACCCCTTCGCTGCGCAGCATGAACCACAGTTTCAGCGCGCGGAACCGGCGCCCCAGCGGGATGCCCCAATCGCGCAGGTTCTTCACCTCGCCATCGACCGCCGACTGCAGGTAGCTGGGGTTGGTGCTCATCACCCGGATCAGGTGCTGCGGATCGCGCACGTAGTAGATCGAGCAGTCGAAGGCCACACCCAGCCATTTGTGGGCGTTGACCACCACCGAGTCGGCCAGCTCGATGCCGTCCCACATCCAGCGGCACTCCGGAAGGATCATCGCCGAGCCGGCCATGGCCGAGTCCACGTGCAGCCACAGCTGGTTGGCCTGGGCGATCTCGCCGATCGGACGCAGCGGGTCCAGCGCGGTGGTGGTGGTGGTGCCGGTGGTGGCGACCACGGCGCAGGGCTGGTTGCCGGCGGCCAGGTCCTGCTCGATGGCCTCGCGCAGCGCCTCCGGACGCATGGCGTAGCGGGCGTCGGTGGGGATCAGGCGGATATTGTCGCGGCCGAATCCGGCCAGCAGCGCGGCCTTGTCCACCGAGCTGTGGGCGTGGGCGCTGACGTAGACGATCAATGGCCTGGCCTGGGCCTGCAGGCCGCCGTGCACCTGGGCGTGGTCGGTGGCGCGTTCGCGGGCGCTGATCAATGCCACCAGGGTGCTGGTCGAGGCAGTGTCCTGGATCACCCCGCTCCACTGCCCGCTCAGGCCCAGCAGCTGGCGCAGCCAGTCGAGGGTGGTTTCCTCCAGCTCGCTCAGTGCCGGGCTGGACTGCCACGACAGGCCAAGCACGCCCAGGCCGGTGCTGAGGAAATCGCCGAGCACCGACGACAGGGTGCCGTTGGAGGGGAAGTAACCGTAGAAGTCCGGATGCTGCCAGTGGGACAGGCCGGGCATCACCAGCTTGTCGACGTCGGCGAGGATGGCTTCGAACGGTTCGCCTTGCTGCGGCGCGCCCTCGGGCAAGGCGGCCTTGAGGTAGCCCGGCTGGACCTGGGCCATGACCGGGCGCTCGCCGACGGTCTGGCGGTAGTCGGCGATCAGGTCGATCAGTTGGTGGCCGTACTGGCGGAATTGTTCGGGGGTCACGGGGGCTCTCCTGTGGATTGTCAGGTGCGTGTGCCGGCCTCTTCGCGGGGCAAGCCCGCTCCTACAGGGACCGCGCAATCCTGTAGGAGCGGGCTTGCCCCGCGAAGAGGCCGGCACTGGCAACACAATGCCCGCAGTCTAGGCGCCTGCCGGCTTGCGAATAACCCCGCTTCGCGCATAGCTGCTATGGCGAAGGCGCATGCCCACCTTGCACGCCGAACTGCGACTGGCGCCACACCTCGAATACCCGGTTGCGCAGCCAGCGGTGCTCGGCCGAGGCCTGCAGGCGCTGGTGCCACACCACCCAGTAGCGCTGGGTGTGGTCGATGAAGCCCATCGGCCGCCAGCTCAGGCCGTGCAGCCGCGCCAGTTGCCGGGCGATGTGCTCGGGCACTGTAGCCAGGGCCTGGCCATTGCCGAGCACCTGGACCATGGCACTGAAGAACGGCACCTCCAGGCTGATGCGCCGCTGCAGCCCCTGGGCGCGCAAATGACGGTCGATGAAGCTGTCCTTGTCGCCGCCCCCGGACACCCGCACATGCTTGAAGGCCAGGTAGTCGTCCTGGCTCAGCTCGGCGCGGGTGCTCAGCGGATGGTCATGGCGCATCAGGCACACCGCCCGGTCCTCGCCCAGCAGCCGGCCGTGCAGGTTGGGCGGCGATTCGTCGAACAACGTGGTGGCCAGGTCGATCTCGCCGCTGGCAAGCAAGGCGTACTGCCCAGCCTGCCAGGTGCGGTACTCCAGCGACACGCCCGGCGCTTCCTGCTCCAGCACCGCGACCAGCTGCGGCAGCATGTGCTCGGCCACGTAGTCGGAGGCGGCGAGGCAGAAGCGCCGCTCGCAGCGCGCCGGGTCGAACGCCGCGGGCTGGCGCAGGGCGTTGAGCTCCTCCAGCACCTGGCGCAACGGCTCGACCAGCGCCTCGGCGTGCTCGCTGAGTACATAGCCACGGCCCTGGCGCACCAGCAGCGGGTCATCGAAGGCCTCGCGCAGGCTGGCCAGCTGGCGGCTCAGGGCCGATTGGCTGCAGCCCAGGCGTTCGGCGGCGTGGCTGAGGTTCTTCAGCTGCAGGAGGCAGTCGAGGGTGCGCAGGTGGGCGAGGCTGAGGGAGGCGAAGGTGGGGTGCATGAGGCAGGTCCGGAAATGATCGCGGGGCAAGCCCGCTCCCACAGACGCGCTGGGAGCGGGCTTGCCCCGCGAGGATGACGCGCGGATCAGTCGGTCAGGCCGACATAGACGTTCTGCACGTCTTCGTTCTCGTCGATCGCCTCGAGGAAGGCCTCGACCTCGGCCAGCGCTTCGGCGCTCAGGCTGGCGGCGCTCACCGGGTTCTTCGGGGTGTAGCCGATCTTCGCCGAGGTGACGGTGAAGCCATGCTCCGGCAGGGCCTTTTGCACGGCGTCGAGGTCGGTGGTGTCGGTGATGAACAGGGTCGAACCCTCTTCCTCACCATCCTCGAAGTCCTGGGCACCGGCCTCGATGGCCGCCATTTCCGGGTCGGCGTCGCCTTCCGGGGTAGCCTCGATCAGGCCGACATGGTTGAAGTCCCAGGCCACCGAACCGCTGGCGCCGAGCTGGCCCTTGCGGAACAGCACGCGGATCTGCGCCACGGTGCGGTTGATGTTGTCGGTCAGGCACTCGACGATCAGCGGCACCTGGTGCGGGGCGAAGCCTTCATAGCTGACCGCATGGTACTGCACGGCCTCGCCGTCCAGGCCCGCGCCTTTCTTGATCGCGCGCTCCAGGGTCTCACGGGTCATCGAGGCTTTCTTGGCCTGGACGATGGCCAGGCGCAGGCGCGGGTTCATGTCCGGGTCGGCACCGGACTTGGCAGCGATCTGGATCTCCTTGGCCAGCTTGCCCATGATCTTGCCTTTGGCATTGGCCGCTGTTTCTCTATGTTTGGCTTTCCACTGTGCGCCCATATCGACTCTCTTTGTTTCCGCGGCCGGTTCAGGAAGCGACCGGCCTTAATAAAGTGGGGAGAGTTTATACGCCCTGCGCACCGGGTTCGACAAGAAATCGCATAACCCACATGGGAGCTCAGCCCTTGTCCGCCTTCCCCGCCGCCGCCGCGAACTTCGCCAGGTGCACGTCCAGCCGGCGCGGCCGCACGCCACGGTCCTCGGCGCGTTCCTTGCGGCGGATGGCATTGCGCACCAGCAACGACCCCAGGTAGCGCACCGGCTCCGGCGGAAACTGCCCCAGCGGCCCCTTGACCAGCGGCGAGCGGGTCCAGGCGTTGTCCAGCCCCAGTGCCAGCGACGACAGGATCTGCCCGCCCATGTGGCACGGCCCCACCCCGCTGCCGGAGTAACCGAAGCCGTAGAACACGTTGCCCTGCCCATCGAGCCGACCGAAGAACGGCAGCCCGGTCACCGAGCGGTCCGACGGCCCGTTCCAGCTTGCCGCCAGCGGCACCTCGGCCAGCGCCGGGAAGAACTCGGCCAGGCTTTCACGCAGCAGTGGCTGGTACGGCGAAGGCTGGTCGAACACCGGCAGCATGCGCCCGCCGTAGGCGAAGGTATTGCCGCCCTTGCCGAGCATCAACCGGCCATCGGAGGTGTTGTGGTAGTAGTGCACGAAGATCCGCGAGTCGAGCACGCTGACGCCGCTGTCCAGGCCGATCTGACGCAACAGTTCGGGGCACGGCTCGGTGATCACCATGTCGCTGGAGACGATCGCCACGCTGCGTTCGAACTGCGGGAAGGCCCGCGCCATCCAGGCATTGAGGCCCAGCACCACGCGGTCGGCGCGGACGGTGCCGGCGCGGGTGCGCACCTGCACCGGCGCGCCGTATTCCAGGCCGGTCATCGCCGTGCCCTCGTGGATGCGCACGCCACGCTGCAAGGCCACCCGGCGCAGGCCGCGCACCAGCCGCCCCGGCTGCACCGTGGCCGCGGCCGGCGAGTACCAGCCCTCCAGATGCCGGTCGGAGCCGGCCAGGCGCTGCACCTGCTCCAGCGCCAGGCGCTGAAACGAATTGATCCCCTGCTGCTCCAGCGCGGCGATCACCGCATCGGTGCCACCGAGCTGGGCCTGGTTGGTGGCGGTGTAGAGCGTGCCGTCCATGCGGTAGTCGCAGCGAATGCCGTTGGCCGCGCAGAACTCGCCGATGGCGCCGATGCTGCGCTCGGACTCGCGCACCAGGCGCACCGCCTCGGCCACGCCGAACAAGCGCTCGAGGGTGAAGTACTTGGCCGACCAGGACAGCGCGCAGCCACCGTTGCGCCCGCTGGCCCCGGCGCCGCAGATGTCCGCCTCGAGCAGCAGCACTTCCAGCTGCGGCGCCTGTTCCTTGATCATCAGCGCGGTCCACAGGCCGGTGTAGCCACCACCGACGATGCACACGTCGCAGCGCACGTCGCCGGCAAGCGGCGGGCACGGCGCCTGGTCTTCCTGGTCCAGGGCCTGTTGCAGCCAGAAGGGTCTCATCTACTTGCTTTCCTTTAGGTACGCAGTGGCTTGATCGCCATGCTGGTGTTGGGTGCCACATCGGTGGCCTGGGGTGCTGTTGCCGGGCGGCTGTTCCAGTGCGGCAGCAGCACCAGGGCGGAGAACAGCGCCGTGCCGGCGAAGACGATAAACACCGTGACGCTGTCGAAGTAGCCGGGCAGCAGGCCGCCGAGCACCGCACCCACCGAGCCGCAGCCATTGACGAAGCCGGCCGCGGTGGCGCCGGCCTTGGCCGTGCCGAAGTCGATGGCCGCGGCGCCGCTGATCATCGAGTCCGGGCCATACAGGGTCAGGCCCATCACAAACAGCAGGGCCACCACCAGCAGCACGCTGCCGCTGTGCATCGCCGCCATGAAACCGGCCAGGGTCAGGGTCAGCAGCACCAGGCTGATCACGCAGGCCGGCATGCGCCGGGCGCCGAACAGTTTGTCCGAGGCCAGGCCGATGAGAATCGGCCCGAGCAACCCGGCCAGTTCGAAGGCCGTGGGGATGATCGCCGCGCCGACCTTGCCCACCGACGGCATCTGCTCGAAGACGATCACCGGGCCCCACAGCAGGATGGCGTAGCGCGCAGGTTTGAGCATGAAGTAGGCCAGGCCCAGGGTCAGCACCGTGCGGTTGCGCAGGATCTCGCGCAGCGGCGCCCACACGCTGCACAGATTGCCCCCCGGGGCCATGCTCTGCGGCTCGGGCTCTACCGCCGGCAAGCCGACGTCCTCGGGCTTGTTGCGCTGGAAAATGAAGAACAGCACCGCCACCACGGCCACCACCACGGCGCTGGAGAAGAACGCCGCATGCCAGGTGCCGACCAGGGTGTAGGCCCACCAGCCGGCGAACGGCGAGGCCACCAGGCCGCCGAAGGCGTAGCACGAACTCCACAGCCCCAGCACCCGTCCGCGCTGGGAGGCCGGGAAGAAACTGCCGATGTTCTTGCACAGCCCCGCCCAGCCGGTGGACTGCGCCAGCCCCTGGATCAGCATGCAGGTGGCGAAGATCGGGAAGGTCGCGTAGCTGCCCATCACCACCGCGGCCGCCGCCGAGATCAGCAGCCCGCCCAGCACCACCACACGGGGGCCAAAGCGGTCGGCGAGCATGCCCCAGGTGAACTGGCCCACGGCGTAGGCGGCCAGGTAGATCGCATCGAGGTTGGCCATGGCGGCCTTGTCGAGCATGAAATTCGGATCCTCGCCGATGCCGAGCTTGGCCACTGAGAAGGCTTTGCGAGTGAAGTAGAAGGCGGCGTAGGCCAGCCAGGTGATCGCGAAGATCTGCACGCGCCAGCGTTTGATAGCGCCCAGGGATTGATTCATTGACTCTGACCTCTTGCTTGAGTGTGCCGGCAGAATGTGAAGAAACGCCTGTCTTGTTGTTGTGTTGCGCACTGCGTGACGGAGGGACGTCACCTGGTCAGATGGCGGTGGTGCCGCCATGGCCGACATGGCGCCGCTCGTGGCGGCGCAGCCGGGTTGAAACACATGGAAACAGCTGCTGACTGATAAATAAAATCGATTTATCGTATTTCACACATAAGCCCAGCTTGTAAGCGGAGTGTTCGATGTCGGTCTCCCATGCTCAACTCAAGGCCTTTCATGCAGTCGCCGAACAGGGCAGCTTCACCCGTGCGGCGCAGAAGCTGTTTTTGACCCAGCCGGCGGTGTCCGACCAGGTGCGCAAGCTCGAGGAGCGCTTCGGTGTGCTGCTGTTCCAGCGCAACAAGCGCTCGGTGCAGCTGACCGACCTGGGCGAGCGCTTGCTGGGCGTGACCCAGCGTCTGTTCGCCTGTGAGGCCGAGGCCGTGGAGCTGCTGCAGGACTCCCGCGCCCTGCACACCGGCAGCCTGACCCTGGCGGTGGACGCGCCGGTGCACGTGCTGCCGCAGATCGCCCGGTTCTGCCAGCGGTATCCGGGGATCCAGGTGAAGATCGAGACCGGCAATACCGACGAGTCGCTGGCCCGGCTGTTCAGCTACCAGGCGGACCTGGCCCTGCTCGGGCGCGATGTCGATGATGAGCGGTTGTTCTGCGTGCCGATGCGGCGTGACCCGATGGTGGCGTTCGTTTCGCACAACCATCCGTGGGCCAGCCGGGGGCAGATCAACCTGGCGGACCTGGATGACACGCCGTTGGTGCTGCGTGAGCCGGGGTCGGTGACGCGGCAGACGCTGGAGGAGGAAATGCAGCGGGCCGGGTTGCGGATCCGGCCGGCGATCCAGGTCGAGGGGCGTGAGGCGGCGCGGGAGGCGGTGGTGGTTGGGATTGGCGTGGGGGTGGTTTCGGCGGCGGAGTTCGGGGCTGATGCGCGGGTTTGTGCTTTGCCGATTGTGGATTGTCGGCGGCATTTGACTGAGACGCTGGTTTGTTTGAGTGAGCAGAGGACGCGGCGGGTGGTGGCTACGTTTTTGGAGATGGTTTTGGAGGGGCTTTAGGGGTGGGTCTGGGTCTGGGTCTGGGTCTGGGTCTGGGTCTGGGTCTGGGTCTGGGTCTGGGTCTGGGTCTGGGTCTGGGTCTGGGTCTGGGTCTTTGGTGATTGTTTTGGTTTTTGTATGCGCATTCGTAGAATATAACGACATTTAGGCACCTTTCCGCCCTTACGGCGGGTTACTTTGGTCTTGGCCAAAGTAACCAAAGCCGCCCCGCTCCGTTCATCCGGCCCCTACGCTGCGCTCCGGGGTTCCCTCGCTCCGTTCTTGCTCCCGGGAGGACCGCGCTGAACGCCCCATCCTGGGGCGCAGCGCTTGACGGCCATCCATGGCCGTCACCTCCCTTCGCAAGAACTCCGCTCGGCCTCCTGAAGTCGCAATTGGTGTTGCCTGAACTATTGCGCGCTTAGAAGCAAGAGCAAGAGCGAGAAACGCGAAGTTAGTTGTTTGACCATTAGTTATGTATTGGCTGTTCCGGCCCTTTCGCGGGGCAAGCCCGCTCCTACAGGGTTTTATATAACGGCGACTATTGCGTGGGAGCGGGCTTGTCCCGCGATGCGATCGAGAGATTAATTAAATTTGAACTAGCGACAGCTGCGCCAATCCAGGCGCCGCCCCTAACTTCGCGACTTCAGGAGGCCGAACGCAGGACTTGCGGAGGGAGGTGACGGGCATGGATGCCCGTCAAGCGCTGGGGCCCAGGATGGGCCCTGCAGCGCGGTCCTCCCGGGAGCAAGGCCGGAGTGAGGGAACCCGGAGCGAAGCGTAGGGCCGGATGAATGGAGCGCAACGGCTTTGGTTACTTTGGCCGCGGACGGCGAGTTAAGACCAAAGTAACCCGCCGTAAGGGCGGAAAGGTGAATAAGCGTCGACATCGCAAATGAATGCGCATACAACTATCAAAACAATAACCGCCCAGCCTCAGAAACCCAGAAACCCAGAAACCCAGAAACCCAGAAACAAAAAACCATGACAAAATAACCCGACTCCAACAGCAAGGCCACACCCGCCATGTTCTACCGCCTGGCCGCCGACACCCTGGTCCTGTTCCACCTCTCGTTCATCCTGCTGGTCCTGTTCGGCGGCCTGCTGGTGCTCTGGCGCCGCCGCGCCCTGCTGATCCACCTCCCCGCCCTCGCCTGGGGCCTGGCCGTGGAAGGCCTGCACCTGGAGTGCCCCCTGACCGACTGGGAAAACCACCTGCGCACCGCCGCCGGCGACGCCGGCTACCACGGCGGTTTCGTCGAACACTACGTCTGGCCAGTGATCTACCCCGCCGGCCTGACCCCACAGATCCAGCTGTGGCTGGGCACCGTCGTGCTGCTGCTCAACCTGGGGGTCTACGCCTGCGTGATCTGGCGCCTAGCGCGTCGCCACCACGAATAACCGCGGGAACGGCAACAACACCCTGCCATCGCTGGCCGGCGGATAGTCACGCTGCATGGCCTGCAGGTAAAGCTGCAGGAAACTCGTCTGCTCCTGCTCATCCAGCCGCGCCAGGTAAGGCCGCAGCGCCGAGCCCTTGAACCACTCCACCACCGCCTCGGCACCACCTTCCAGCGGGTGGTGATAGGTGGTGCGCCACACATCCACCCGCGCACACAGCGGGCTGAGCAGGTCGTAGTAGAAGCCGGCGTTGTGCCGCGGCGGCAGGCTGAAATCGGCGAACTTCCCGGCCCAGGGCCCCTGGCTGGCGATCTCGCGCAACCGGCGGTGCGCCGGCTCGTCGAGGTTGTCGGGGGTCTGCACGGCCAGGCTGGCGCCATCGCCCAATTGCCGCACCAGATGCGGGTAAAGGCTGGCATGATCCGGCACCCACTGCAGCGACGCGTTGGCAAGGATCAGGTCCTGGGGCTCGTGGGCCGTCCAGCTGGCAATCTCGCCAATCTCGCAGCGCACCCGCGGAATGCTCAGGCGTGGCCGCTGCCGGGCCTTGCCGATCATGTCCGGATCGCTGTCCAGGGCGACGACCTGGGCATCCGGACAGCGCTGCAGCAATACCTCGGTAGAGTTGCCCGGGCCGCAGCCCAGGTCCGTGGCATGCCGCACCGGACGCGCCGGCACGGCAGCCAGCAGATCGCGCACGGCGCGGGTGCGTTCGTCTTCGAACAACGAATACTGGGTGGCGGACCAGGCCATGGGCGACTCCTTGTAGGGCAATTGTGTGCAGCATAAGCCATGTCGGCATGTAGCAACGTAAGGATGATCTGACTGGCAAAGGAGGCGATGCCCACAAATGAAAACGGCCGGTCCCTTAAAAGGGACCGGCCGTTGCCAGAGGCACTACCGCGATCAGTGACGCGTGGCGGTACGGATCTGGTGCACCACGCCCATCGCCACCACGATCGCCGCGGCGATGCCAGTGGAAATCACCAGGATCTGGTAGTCAGGCATGAAGGCCATGGTCACCAGGGCCGCCACGATGAACAGGATCACCAGGTAGGTCAGCCACGGGAACAGCCACATCTTCAGGCGCACTTCCTTGCCCTCGGCGATCAGCTTGCGGCGCATGCGCAACTGCGAGAAGGCGATCACCAGGTACACCAGCAGGGCGATCATGCCGGTGGTGTTCATCAGGGTTTCCAGCACGTCCTTCGGCCGCAGGGTGTCGCTGAAGTTGATCAGCGCGCAGAACACCGCCACCAGGCACGAGCCGATGATCGCATTCACCGGCACGCCGGTACCGGTGCGGGTGTACTTGAACAGGCGCGGCGCGTCGCCGCGCTGGGCCAGGGAGAACAGCATGCGCGAGGCGGTGTAGTGGCCGGAGATCAGGCAGCTGCTCACCGAAGTCAGCACCACGAAGTTCATCAGCAACTCGGCATACGGCACGCCCAGCAGCTCCAGGGTACGGCGGTAGGCACCATAGCCGGAAACGCCCAGGTGCGGGTCGTTCCACGGCACCAGGCAGACGATCAGGAAGATCGAGCCGACATAGAACAGGCACACCCGCCACACCACCGAGTTGGTCGCCTTGACGATCTGGGTGGCCGGATCCTTCGCCTCGGAGGCCGCAATGGTGACGATCTCGGCGCCAAGGAAGGCAAACATCACCCCCAGCAAGGCCCCGATCACCGTGGTGATGCCGTTGGGCATGAAGCCTTCGGCAGTCAAATGAGTGATACCGCGCACTTCGCCGAACTGCCAGATGTTCATCACCGCGGCGGTGCACACCACCAGGAAGCAGACGATCGCCACCACCTTGATCAGCGCGAACCAGAACTCGAACTCGCCGTAGTGCTTGACGTTGAAGAAGTTGACGGTGATCAGCAGCAGCGTCGTGGCCAGCACGAACACGTTGACGCTCACGTCGGGGAAGAAACCGTGCAGGATCTTGCCCGCCACGTAGGCCTCCCAGGCCATGAGGATCACCCAGTACCACCAGTACAGCCAGCCGATGGTGAAACCGGCCCAACGGCCAATGGCGCGGTCGGCGTAGGTGGAGAACGAGCCGGTGTCCGGCGAGGAGGTCGCCATTTCGCCGAGCATGCGCATGATCAGCACCACCAGGATGCCGCCGGCGAGATAGGCCAGCACGGCGGCCGGGCCGGCGCTGTGGATCACGCTGCCGGAACCGACAAACAAGGCGCCGCCGATCACCCCGGCGATCGACATCATCGTCAGGTGGCGCGACTTGAGCGAGGCACTGAGCTTGCTCTCGTGCCCATCCTTCGCGGTGGTGGATGTGGATGTTGCGTCCATCAGTTATTTACCCCGTGCTTCTTTTTATCCAAGGAAAAACTGTGAAACCCCGATGGTTATCGGTCTCACCTGTACATCAGTGCTACTGCGGGCAGGGAGGTGTGCGGAGCACACGCAGGCCATCCGTGGCGGCCTGCTTACGCGGCCAGAGGCAACCCTCTGGACGAACTGAACCATGCTGGGGACGGACGAGAAGCGTCCGGCCAGGCGAAAGGAAGGTGCGGGGCAAACCCCGACGGCAAAGCAGCGATGTTGTGATTATTCATGGCGCTGGTACGTGCTGTGTTGGCTATATCTGACACGTAATGTAAAAATGTCGAACACATAGGGCCATGCACAGCGGCATGAAAATCGCACTGCACTGTACAGGCCGCCGATGCAATACACCCGCGATACCCCCTGCAGGCACCCGAATGCTCCAGCTCCATCCGGACTCCTCCACCCCGCTGGTCAACCAGATCATCGACGGGCTGCGCGCGCTGATCGACGACCAGACCCTCAAGCCCGGGGCCAAGGTCCCGTCGATCCGGGCGTTCGCCTCGACCTACTCGGTGAGCACCTTCACCGTGGTCGAAGCCTATGACCGCCTGGTGGCCCAAGGGTTGCTGGTGAGCAAGGGCAATGCAGGGTTCTTCGTCAATCGTGCGGCGAACGAGTTGCTGGACAAGCACAACGTCGAAGTCGACACCAGCCGCCCCACCTTCAATTCCGAGTGGTACCTGCAGCAGATCTTCGAGATCCGCCAGTTGCCATTCAAGCCGGGTTGCGGCTGGCTGCCCAACGACTGGATGTACGAGGAGGGCCTGCGCCGCGGCCTGCGCCAGGTGGCCGGCAGCCCGCTGGAGCTGTCCGGCTACGGCGACCCCCTGGGCCTGCCGGAGCTGCGTGCGCTGACCGCGCAGAACCTGCAGCAGGAACTGTCGATCGTCGCCAACCCGGCGCAGCTGATGCTCACCCACGGCGCCAGCCAGGCCCTGGACCTGGCCGTGCGCACCCTGGTACGTCCCGGCGACGTAGTGCTGGTGGACGACCCCGGCTACCCCAACCTGATGAGCATCCTGCGCACCCAGGGCGCCACCCTGGTGGGCGTGCCTCGCACTCCGGCCGGCTACGACCTCGACCAGCTCGAGCGCCTGCTGGCCCACCACCGCCCCACGGCGTTCTTCACCCAGCCGCACCTGCACAGCCCGACCTGCTCGCGCACTCCGCTGGCGCAGCTGCACCGTTTGCTGCAACTGGCCAGCCAGCATGGTTTCCGACTGGTGGAGAACAACCTCTACGCCGACATGATCGCCGACCCGCTGCCCTGCCTGGCCAGCCTCGACCACTTGCAGCAGGTGGTGTACGTGGGCAGCTACTCGAAAAGCATTTCACCCAACGTGCGGGTCGGCTACCTGCTGGCCAACCCCGAACTGACCCAGCAACTGTTGCACCTGAAGATGCGCTCGGGCCTGACCACCTCGCAGGTGATGGAACGGGTGGTGTACGCCGCGATCATCGACGGTCGCTGGCGCAAGCACCTCAAGCGCCTGCGCCAACGCCTGGCCGAGGCGCACCAGGAAGTCGGCCGGCACCTGCACCGGCTGGGTTTCGAGCTGTTCATCGAATCGGATGAGGGGATGTACATCTGGACCCGCCATCCGGCGATCCCCGACAGCGCCGCGCTGCTGGATGATGCCCTGGAGAAAGGCATCATGCTCGGGCCCGGGCAGTTGTTCATGGTCGATGCCAAGGCCACCGGCTGGATGCGCTTCAATGTGGCGTTCAGTACCGATCCGGCGATGTGGGAGTTGCTGGAGAAGGTGTTGGTCAAGCACGTTCGCCGAGGTTGAAGTCAACACTTCTCATAAGCGCGGAAGTAGCCCGGCGCACTCACCTAAAGAGAGTGCGAAACACCCGCAGCCCTGCTCCGCCCCAGCCACGCATACGCCAACGCCAGCAACCCCAGCACCAGCCCGGCAAACACCGCCGCCACCAGCTGGCTGTAGCGCGCCAGCAGCGCCGGGAACCCCACCACCTCGCGGGTCACCTGGATATCGGCGCTGCCGTCGGCATCGCGGATGCTGATGCCGCCCTGGCGGATCTGCGAGTAGTCGGCGTCGAAGTACACCCAGACCTTGCTCTCGCTCACTCCGTCGATGGCCGGCAGGTCGATGCTGCTGGTCGGCGTCGGCACCAGCGTGTCATTGCCGGCGGCGTCGCGTACCTGCACCAGGCCCTTGGCCGGCAAGCGGATGTGCACGGCCTTGAGCGGCGCCTGCGCGGGGTTGTACAGCTCGATGAGCAGGCCGGTGCGGTGATCCACCAATCCGGCCTCGAACGGCCTGGCAAACAGCTGCAGATACGGGGCCTGGGCCAGATCGACCAGCTTGTCGATCTGCGGATGGCTGAGGGCACCAGCGCCGATCTCGCTGATCTGCGTGTGCAGCCGCTCGTACTTGAGCAGGTCGTTGGCCTGGCTGATACGCTCGCTGAACTGGCCCGGATAGGTGAGATGGGCGTAGGTCAGGCGCGCCTGCAGGCGGTCGTCGTCGCGCAGCACCGCATAGAGCGCGGCGGCGACGGTGACCAGGGCCAGCAGGCCCACCAGGGATTTACCGACTTTTTCCCAATTCACCTTGAGGGTTCCTTGTTTACGGGCGTGACGAGAGGCAAGGCAGGCAAGGGTGCCAAGAACACCGGGTTCGGGCAAGGGTTGGCTGCGTGTGATGAAGCGGTCTTGTGCGATGACCGAAATGTAAGCGTTTCCCTGTAGGAGCGGCCTTGTGTCGCGAAAGGGCTGCGTAGCGGCCCCTGGATTTCAGCGTCGATGCAAAGATCGCCGGGGACGCTTTGCGGCCCTTTCGCGGCACAAGGCCGCTCCTACAGAGGAGGTGATCGGCCGCATCAGCCCCGCGCCAGCAATCCCGGCACAGCCACCACCAGCATCGCCACCCCGGACAGGGTCAGCAGACTCAGCACGATCCGGCGAAACGCCAGTTCACTGATCCCCAGGTACAGCCGCGTACCCAGCAGCGTCGGCACTGCCATCGCCAACGCCACTACCGCGAACGCCGGCAGCAACGCCGGGGTCACCAGTCCGCTGCCCAGGTAGGTGAGCATGGTCACCGCCAGCATCGACAGGTTGAAGTTCTGGATCACCGCCCGCTGGGTGTCGCGCTCGAACCCGCGCAGGGTGCACCAGAGCGTCGGCACCGTGCCGGTAAAGCCACCGATGCCGCCCAGCACCCCACCGACCATGCCCACCGCGCCATCGGCCAGGCGCCCGCCCTGCAGACGCGGCAGGCGCGGCGCCAGCAGCATCAGTGGGCACCACACCACCAGCAGCGTGCCGAACACCGCCTTGAACCACAGCATGTCCAGGTAAGGCAGCACCCACACGCCCAGTGGAATCCCCGCCAGCCCGCCCAGCACGAAGGGCCACAGCAGCGTCCAGCTGAAGCCCCGGCGCACGCTGAACACGGCGATCAACTGCCCGGTAAGGCTACCGAACACGGTCAGCACCGCCGCCACCCGTGGCTCCAGCCCCCAGGCCCAGAACGACATGGCCACCATGCCGAAGGCAAAGCCCGACAGACCCTGGACGAAACCGGCGACGATGGCGCCAAGGGCGATGAGATAGAGCGGATCCATGTGGGCCCCCTGCGACGATCGATGACATCGGCTGGGGAGCATTCCCCACCCAGCAATGGGTGTCCAGCCCCAGGTTTGCGGCAACACCTTGAGCGTTTCTCGTTCGCAACACTGCAACATCTTGAAACAACTGGCGTTTGGCCATTTACCGCTTGGCACAGCCGTTGCTGACCTCTGTTCAAGGCACATCGCCGCTCCTCGAGTGGCAACAGATGCCAGTCTGCACAACACGGGGCATACGGCAATGAAGAAACCAGCTGCAACATCGACCCAGGTGTCCAGGTTGTCCTCCCTCACGGCACTGCTGCTCAGCCTGGGGCTGGCCAGCGCGGTCGCCGGGTCGCTCGACGACGTGAGCCAGCCACCTCCTACCGATCCTTCCGCGTACAGCGACCCGCCCGCCACGCCAGCGGCCCAGGCGGCGGCACTGGAGGCCCTGAAGTCGATGCCCGAGGCCAACGAAGGCTCGCTGGAGCTGACCAATGGCGTCTACGGCACCCGCGCCACCGTGACCAGCAACAACGTGCTGCCCCCTGCGTTGCAGACTTCGCGCAAGTACCCCACCAACGGCAAGCCCAGCCCCTTGTTCGGCGCCGAGCCGTTCACTCAGCAGCTGCTGCTGTTCGAAGAATTCGGCCCGGAGAAACTCGACCCGGCCACCCCGCCCTACGCCATGACCTTCCCGCCGCCCGTGATCGGCGCGGCCCCCGCCCAGGACCCCGACTACGCCGCCCGCAGCAGCCCCAACGGCAACGCCCTGGAAGCGTTCCTGACCCAGCCGGGGCTGACGCCGTTCCCGTCGCAGTACGCCAACGTGCTCGACCGCAACCCGTGGAAGGCGCAGATCGAGATGTTCCTCAACCGCAGCGGGGTCGGCTCGCCCGCCGAAGGCCGGCCGCCAGGAAAGGGCTGGTCGCACCAGCGCTGGAACGAGTTCTACCCCCAGGCCGCGTTCAAGACCGCCCAGGCCGGGGCGCGCATCAACCAGGGCCTGCGCGACCGCAAGCAGCTGCACAACTACGCCAAGGGTGAATTCGCCCCGGGCGGGCTGTACTACCAGACCTCCGACATCCCCACCACCCTGGGCACCACCAAGGGCATCGACACGCGCTTCCACCCGAAAATGCCCCTGCAGGGCCACAAGGCGCTGTGGACCTTCGACGGCACCTTCCCGGTCAAGCTGCTGATGGTGCGCTACGGCCAGCCGGTACTGATGCGCCACTACAACGCCCTGCCGATCGACCCATCGGCCAACAACGGCTTCGGCCTGCACACCATCTCCACCCACGAGCATAACGGCCACTCGCCGGCCGAGAGCGACGGCTTCGCCAACGCCTACTTCTTCCCCGGCCAGTATTACGACTACCGCTGGCCGATCCAGCTGGCCGGCTACGACACCATCAACACCCGTGCCCAGGACCCGCGCGCCGCCTTCCCCTGCGCGCCGGGCGAAACCCTGTACGTCAACGACGCCTCACCAGGCCTGAAGACCTGCGAGAACGGCAGCATCAAGATCCGCGGCGACTGGCGCGAGACCATGAGCACCCACTGGTTCCACGACCACATGCTCGATTTCACCGCGCAGAACGTCTACAAGGGCAACGCGGTGATGATGAACTACTACTCGGCCATCGACCGCGGCAACGAGGCCCTGCAGGACGGCGTCAACCTGCGTTTTCCCAGCGGCGCGGCGATGCCGTGGGGCAACCGCGACTATGACGTCAACCTGGTGATCGCCGACAAGGCCTGGGATGCCAACGGCCAGCTGTGGTTCAACCCGTTCAACACCGACGGCTTCCTCGGCGACCAGATCCTGGTCAACTGGCAGTACCAGCCCAAGCTCAAGGTGCGCGCGCGCAGCTACCGCTTCCGCATTCTCAACGGCTCGGTGTCGCGTTACTTCAAGTTCGCCGTGGTGCGTGAAATCGCCGGCACCAGCGGCGAGTTCAAGGGCCCGACCGGCTCCAACCTTTCCTACGCCCGGGTGCCGTTCCACATGATCGCCAACGACGGCAACATCATGGAACACGCCGTGCCGTTCGACGGCACCCTGGACCTCAACGGTGACGGCAACCTGCAGGACAACAACGCCATCATGCCGCTGCAGGGCATCGC
This sequence comes from Pseudomonas sp. RtIB026, assembly GCF_016861355.2. Taxonomy (NCBI): domain Bacteria; kingdom Pseudomonadati; phylum Pseudomonadota; class Gammaproteobacteria; order Pseudomonadales; family Pseudomonadaceae; genus Pseudomonas; species Pseudomonas sp. RtIB026. The sequence goes on from NZ_AP023348.2 coordinate 4,242,782, forward strand.
CGAGCGCTACGACATCATCATCAATTTCGCCAGGAACGGGATCAAGGTCGGCGACAAGCTGTACTTCGTCAACCTCATGGAACACGAGACCGGCAAGGGCCCGAAACAGCCCATCGCCCTGGCCGACGTGCTGTCGGGCAAGTACAAGCCTGTGATCAAGCAGACCAGCAACGGCCCGGAATGGGATGGCGGCGACCCGGTGGTCGGCAAGTTCATGCAACTGATCGTGCAGCCCTACACCGGCCAGGACGTCAGCATGGACCCGAGCCTGTATGAACCGGCCAAGCCCGGCAAGGCTGCTGGCCTGGCGATGATCCCCCTGCCCATCGACCGCAACAGCGCCAGCGATCAGGTCAAGATCAAGGCCGCTCGCCACCGCGAGTTCATCTTCGGCCGCTCCGACGGCACCGACAGCACGCCCTGGACCATCAAGACCGACGGCGGCTTTGGCTTCACCATGGACCCACGGCGTATCAGCGCCGCCCCGCAACTGGCCAACGAAGCCACCGACGCCGGCTTCAGCGGCGATGGCACCCTGGAAGTGTGGAAGATCAAGAACGGCGGCAACGGCTGGAGCCACCCGGTGCACGTGCACTTCGAGGAAGGGGTGATCCTCAGCCGCGACGGCAAGGCGCCGCCGGAATGGGAAAAATGGGCGCGCAAGGACGTGTACCGCATCGGCCCGGATGCTGATTCGTCGGAAGAAGTGGAAATGGCCATTCGCTTCCGCGAGTTCGCCGGCACCTACATGGAGCACTGCCACAACACCCAGCACGAGGACACCTCGATGCTGCTGCGCTGGGACCTGGAACACCCCGGCCAGTTCCAGATGATGCCGACGCCGCTGCCCGGCTGGGATGGCGTGGAATACATCAACTCCGCCGCCCTGCCGACCTTCCGCACTGCCAGCAGTGGCCCCGGCAACGACAGCAACAAGCCGCCGGTGGCGGTGAACGACAGCGCCGCGACCATGGCCGGCAAGCCGATCGTGCTCAACGTGCTGGCCAACGACACCGATCCCGACGGCAACCTGCCGCTGAGCATCAGCAGCCTGGCTCAGCCCGACTCCGGCCAGGGCACGGTGAGCAGCAACGGCACCCAGCTGACCTATACCCCCCCGGCCACGGTCGCCACGGCATTCACCGCCAGCTTCACCTATGCCGCGCGCGACGCCAAGGGCCTCGAGTCGCTGGCGCCGGCCACGGTGAGCATTGCGGTCTCGCCGGCGGTACCGATGGACCAGATCCAGGTCAGCAGCGCCACGGTACAGTTGCGCAGCAACAGCCGCTGGACCTGGGAAATCGCCGGGACCACCTCGGTGGCCGCCGGCAACAGTATCCGGGTCTCCACCAACACCACCAGCGGGCCGCTCGACCTGGGCCTGGCGACCCTGACCACCAGCGGCAGCGGCGCGCGCTGGAAGTTGTCGGTGACCACTACTGGCAGCGGCCCGGCCTCGCCACCGGCGGTGACGGTGAAGTCGGCGCTGGGGCAGAGCGTGACGGTGCCGCTGAGTATCCGTTGATATCGCCAAGACCACACTGGGGATTGGCGTGGGAGCGGGCTTGCCCGCTCCCACGCTGTCCTTGCCTGTCCCCTGACCAGAGGGTAGAACCATGCCCCGCCTCTGCCGCCTGCTGCTCCTGCTGCTGCTCCCCCTCAGCCTTGCCTGGTCGCTCCCCCCCAGCACCCGCGCAACGCCCTCCACACCCTGGGGCGCCGACTACTTCCCCAACATCCCCCTGCTCACCCAGGACGGCCAACAGGTGCGCTTCTTCGACGACCTGATCAAGGACAAGGTGGTGGCCATCAACTTCATCTTCACCGGCTGCGGCGACTCCTGCCCGGTGGAAACCGCGCGCCTGCGCCAGGTGCAGAAGCTGCTGGGCGAGCGCGTCGGCCAGGACATCTTCATCTACTCGATCAGCATCGACCCCTACAACGACACCCCCGCCACCCTCAAGCGCTACGCCGAGAAGTTCGCCATCGGCCCCGGCTGGACCTTGCTCACTGGCGAAGCCGCCGACATCGAGCAACTGCGCCGCAGCCTCGGGCTGTACATCGAAGGACTGGAGAACGGCCGCAGCAAGGACCACAACCTCAGCCTGATCATCGGCAACCAGGCCACCGGCCGCTGGATGAAGGCCTCGCCCTTCGAAAGCCCGTACATCCTCGCCGACCGCCTGGCCAACAGCCTGCATAACTGGAAGACCGCCAGCGCCCAGCGCCGCGACTACACCCAGGCCCCGGATATCCGCCCGCCGAGCGCCGGTGAACAACTGTTCCGTACCCGCTGCTCGTCGTGCCATACCCTGGGCGATGCCGAGCCCGGTGCCACCCGTGGCATCGGCCCGGACCTGCTGGGGGTGACCCGCCAGCGCGAGGAACAGTGGTTGAAACGCTGGCTGATGGAGCCGGACCGGATGCTGGCGGAGCAAGACCCGCTGGCAATGCTGTTGTACGCGCAGTACAACCAGCTGGCGATGCCCAACATGCGCCTGGGGGAAACCGAAGTGGCCGCGCTGATCAGCTATCTCGAGGAAGAAACACAACGGCGCCAGGTGCCCTCGGCGCAACGTTGAACCTCGACCCTTGACCGCCAGCGCCGCCCCAGCCCATGCTCAACCGCTTCCATCCCACGCTCAAGGAACGACCGCATGAAGCTGGAAACACTCGCCATCCACGCGGGCTTCAGCCCCGACCCGACCACCAAGGCGGTGGCCGTGCCGATCTACCAGACCACCTCGTTCGCCTTCGACGACACCCAGCACGGCGCCGACCTGTTCGACCTCAAGGTCGCGGGCAACATCTACTCGCGCATCATGAACCCCACCAACGACGTGCTCGAGCAACGCATGGCCGCCCTCGAGGGCGGGGTCGGCGCGCTGGCCGTGGCCTCGGGCATGGCCGCCATCACCTACGCCATCCAGACCGTCGCCGAAGCTGGTGACAACATCGTCTCGGTGGCCAAGCTGTACGGCGGCACCTACAACCTGCTGGCCCACACCCTGCCGCGCATGGGCATCACCACCCGCTTCGCCGCCCACGACGACATCGCCGCCCTCGAGGCCCTGATCGACGCGCGCACCAAGGCAGTGTTCTGCGAGTCGATCGGCAACCCCGCCGGCAACATCGTCGATATCGCCGCGCTGGCCGAGGCAGCCCACCGCCATGGCGTGCCGCTGATCGTCGACAACACCGTGGCCACGCCGATTCTCTGCCGCCCGTTCGAGCACGGCGCCGATATCGTCGTGCACTCGCTGACCAAGTACATCGGCGGCCACGGCACCAGCATCGGCGGCATCGTCATCGACTCGGGCACATTCCCCTGGGCCGACCACAAGCAGCGTTTCGCCCTGCTCAATACTCCCGACCCGTCCTACCACGGCGTCACCTACACCGAAGCCTTCGGCCCCGCCGCCTTCATCGGTCGCTGCCGCGTGGTGCCGCTGCGCAACACCGGCGCCGCGCTGTCGCCATTCAATGCCTTCCTGATCCTGCAAGGCCTGGAGACCCTGGCCCTGCGCATGGAGCGCCATACCGAGAATGCGCTCAAGGTCGCCCGCTACCTGCAGGAACACGACCAGGTGGCCTGGGTGAAATATGCCGGCCTGCCGGACCACCCCGAGCACCAACTGGCCCGGCGCTACACCGGCGGCAAGCCGGCGGCGATCCTGTCGTTCGGCATCAAGGGCGGCCAGGCCGCCGGGGCGCGCTTCATCGATGCGTTGCAACTGGTGGTGCGCCTGGTCAACATCGGCGACGCCAAGTCGCTGGCCTGCCACCCCGCCTCCACCACCCATCGTCAACTCAACGACGAAGAGCTGGAGAAGGCCGGCGTACCGCGCGACATGGTGCGCCTGTCGATCGGCATCGAGCACAGCGACGACATCATCGCCGACCTCGCCCAGGCCCTTGAGGCCAGCCGCGGCTGATCGACCCGCGCCCCACCCAATGCCGACGGCGGGCGCGTACCCTGCAGAACCGGAACCTCGCGTAATGACCCTTTTCTACCTGAAACTCCTGGTCACCCCGCTGCTGATGTGGGCCATCTCCCTCGCCTCGCGGCGCTGGGGCGGACTGCTCGGCGGGCTGCTGTCCGGTCTGCCGATCACCTCGGCCCTGGTGATGACCTTCCTGTGCCTGGAGCAAGGCACGGGCTTCGCCCTGGGCGCGGTGCCCGGCGCGCTGGGTGGGTTGGCGGCGGTGCAGGCCACCTACGCCTTCTACCTGTTCGCCACGCGCAGGGTCGATATCGCCCCGGCCGTGCTGCTGGCGATCCTGTTCTACGGCCTGGCGGCCTATGCCTTCACCCACTGGGGTGGGCTTTACCTGTCGGTGGCCGTGGCGCTGCTGCTGATCGGCGTGCTGATCCGCGCCAGTGGCCGCGAGCCCAGGCCCGACACCCTCGCCCGTCCCCGGCAGCGGTATTGGGAGATTCCCTTGCGCATGGTATCGGCCACCTCGCTGCTGATGATCACCACCAGCCTGGCCAGCTGGCTGGGGCCGGCCACCAGCGGCATGCTGGCGCCAATTCCGGTGATCGCCTGGCCACTGGTGGTGTTCGCCCATGTGCAGGGCGGCCGAGCCGGGATGGCGGCGATGGTGCGGGGCAATGCCATTGGTGCGGTGGGAGTGATTGCATTCTACCTGGCGATGGCGGGGTTGCTGGAACGATTGGGGGTTGCCGTGACCATCGGCCTCGCCATGGGCCTGGCAGTGGCACTGACCGTCGCGTTGGCGGCGGCGCTGCGCCGGGTACCGACCGATTGACCAGTGATTCGAACAGGTCCCGGGTTTGATCCATCCTCCCTGGGGCCAGCCCCTCCAGCGAAATATCGACTAGCCTGAATGCTCCTGTTGCCAACCTGACAAGGTGAAGACGATGAGCATGATGGACTGGGACGCCTACCGTAAGCAGTTGATGGCCGGCATCGGCGATCTCAAGCAACTCTCACCCGATACCGTGGCCGGCTACGCGACCGCCAGCGGCGCCGGGGCCAAGACCAATCACCTGGACGCCAAGACCCGTGAGCTGATCTCATTGGCCGTCGCCGTCACCACCCGCTGCGACGGCTGCATTGCCGTGCATTCGCAGCAGGCGGTCAAGCACGGCGCCACCCGCGAGGAGATCGCCGAGGCCCTGGGCGTGGCGGTGGCAATGAACGCCGGCGCCGCGCTGGTCTACTCGGCCAGGGCGCTGGACGCCGTGGGCAAGACTGGCGCCTGAAACTTCATGGCGCCGCCGCCCTTGCGCGACGGCGCCGCGACACCCAGACTTGGCGGTTCAGCCCGTGCAGGAACCACCATGATCCAGATCCGCCCCATGACCCCGGAAGACTTCGAACGCTTCTGGCCGACCTTCCAGGCCATTGTCCAGGCCCGCCAGACCTACGCCTTCGACCCGGCCCTGGACGTCGACCAGGCGCGTCGGTTGTGGCTGGAAACCCCGTTGCGCACCCTGGTGGCCGAGGACGACGGCGTGCTGCTCGGCTCCTACTTCCTCAAGGCCAATGCCGCCGGCCCCGGCGGGCATGTCGGCAACTGCGGCTACATGGTCTGCGAGCAGGCCCGCGGCCGGGGCGTGGCCAGGCTGATGTGCGAGCACTCGCAGAAGCTGGCGCGCCAGGAGGGCTTCCTGGCCCTGCAGTTCAATTCGGTGGTGGCCAGCAACGAGGTGGCGGTGGCGCTGTGGCACAAGCTCGGCTTCGAGACCGTCGGCCGCCTGCCCAGGGCTTACCGCCATGCCGAGCTGGGCCTGGTGGACTGCCTGGTGATGTACAAGTGGCTGGCCGACGAGCCGGTGGTGGAAAAGCCGGCGCTGCTGATCGGACGCAAGAATATCGAGGCGCGGGTTTCGCGTCGGCGCGGGCGCTGAACCCATCGCGGGGCAAGCCCGCTCCCACGATCCGATTGCCTGGAGCTGCCAGGGTATCGCCGTGGGAGCGGGCTTGCCCCGCGATCAGCGACAACGCAATTGCAGCTAACCCATTGCCCCACCAGATATTTTCCTGCCACCCAGGCGATTGACTCGCCACCCGTTCGATGGTCAGATGCGCGCCAGTTTCAGGTGTCCTGCGCCGCCGCGCGCAGGGTGAAACGGGAAGCCGGTGCGTCGTTGTCACGACAAGTCCGGCGCTGCCCCCGCAACGGTAAGCGAGCGAATCCTTCGACAGACCACTGTGCGCACGCATGGGAAGGTGAAGGCTTCATGCTCCTCGCAAGCCCGGAGACCGGCCTGAGGCTTCACTTGGCAACCCGCGGTGGGCGGGCGCAGGCCGGTATCCGCGCGCGCCTGCGTGCGCGCTTCGCCGTTGCGTGTTTTCCACCGGGATCCATTCCTTCCTGCAGCAGTGGAACGACATGTCCCGATTCAACAAGCTTCACACCCTGGCGGCCTGCCTGGCCGTGTCCCTGCCAGCCCTGGCCGACGACCATGAAGTGGCGCCCCTCACCCTGCCCTCCACGGCGATCACCGACACCCGCGAGCCACAGGTCATCGACCTGGCCACGCCAACCCCGGCCGGCTCGCGCCTGAACCTCAGCGCCCTGGACACCCCGGCCAGCACCAGCAGCCTGACCGAGGCGCAGATCCAGCAGCGCAACAACCTCACCGTGCAGGACGCCGTGACCCGCTCGCCGGGCCTGACCTTCATCGGCACACCGGGCGACGGCGGTACCGGCCTGTCGGCCCGGGGCTTCACCGGGCAGAGTTCGGTGATGACCCTGTTCGACGGCTCGCGCCTGTACGCCGGCGCCGGCACCCTGACCTTCCCGGTCGACCCGTGGATGGTCGAGCGCATCGACGTGATCCGCGGCCCCGCCTCGGTGCTGTACGGCGAAGGCGCCACCGGCGCGGTGGTCAACGTGGTGCCGAAGAAGCCGTTCGCCGGTGACATCCGCAACCACCTGCGCCTGGGCTACGGCTCCTGGGACCGCCAGCAGCTGGGCCTGGACAGCGGCGGCAGCCTGAGCGAGCGGCTGAGCTACCGCGTGACCCTCAACCAGCAGGCCGGCAACGGCTGGGTCGACCGCACCGACTCGCGCAGCCTGGCCCTCAGCGCCGCCCTGCGCTTCGATGCCAGCGACGACCTGAGCTTCACCCTCGCCCACGAACGCGGCGATGCGCAACCAGCCAACTACTACGGCACCCCGCTGATCGACGGGCACCTGCGCAGCAGCGTGCGCCGCAAGAACTACAACGTCAGCAACGACGAACAGCGCTACCACGACGAGTGGACGCGCCTGACCACCGACTGGACCCTCAGCGACAGTATCAGCGCCAGCAACCAGCTCTACTACATCAAGAGCCGCCGCCAGTGGCGCAATGCCGAGTCCTACGCCTGGGAGGCCGCCAACGGCGTGATCCAGCGCGGCAGCTTCCTCGAGATCCGCCACAACCAGGAACAGCTCGGCGATCGCCAGAGCTTTACCTTCGACCATGGCCTGTTCGGCCTGGCCAGCAAGACCGTGGTCGGCGCCGAATACAACCGCATCCGCTTCAACGTCGACAGCAACTCGCCCTACAGCGATGGCAATAGCGACCCGCTCGACCCGTGGCATCCGGCTCCGGGCGGTTTCCACAGCCTCAGCCCGACCCGCGCGCAGACGCTGTCCAAGGTCGACACCTTCGCCCTGTTCGCCGAAAACCGCACCCAGCTGAGCGACCGTCTCGCACTGGTCACCGGCATCCGCCGCGACCAGAACCACATCGACCGTGACGACCTGGTCAACAACGCCCGCAGCGACCGCAGCCTGCAAGGCGGCAACTGGCGCGCCGGGCTGGTGTACGCGCTCACCGACGACCTGTCGCTGTACGGGCAGTACTCCACCAGCGAGGACGGCGTCGGCGACCTGCTCACCCAGCGCCCGAACAAGCGCCTGGAGCTGACCGAAGCGAAGCAGACCGAGATCGGCCTGAAGCAACGCTTCTGGGATGCGCGTGGCGAGTGGACGTTGGCGGCCTATCACATCGTCAAGAAGAAACTGCCGGTGTACAACCCGCTCACCCACGACAGCCAGCAGGCCGGCCAGCAGACCTCCGACGGCCTGGAGGCCAGCCTGGAACTGGCGCTGGGCAACCAGTGGCAGCTCTCGGCCAATGCCGCGCTGGTGCGGGCCAAGTACGACGACTTCCTCGAGGAAGGCAGCAACGGCACGGTCCACGACCGTGCTGGCAACCGCCCGCAGGATGTGCCGCGGCGCACCGCCAACCTGTGGCTGAGCAAGGGCTTTGGCCAGACCGTGGACGCAGGCATCGGCCTGCGTTACGTGGATGAGCGCTACGCCAGCGCCGCCAACGACCAGCGCGTGCCGGGCTACGCCGTGGTCGATGCCAACCTGGGCTGGCAGGTACTGCCCGATGTGCGCCTGGGCCTGCAGTTGAACAACCTGTTCGACCGCCAGTACGCCCAGTCCAGCTACAGCGGCGAGCAATGGCTGCTGGGCGCGCCGCGCTCGTATTTCGCCACGGTCGACTACAGCTTCTGAGGCAGGTACAGCCCACTCGGGGTTCAAAATGTAAATCTCCGATCTGACTGGGGCAGCGTGGGAACGGGCTTGCCCCGCGATGCTTCGCCAACCTGGGCCGACGTCATCGCGGGGCAAGCCCGCTCCCACGCTGTTCCTGCAAAGCCTCGGCGCCTGCGCCTGTCGCGCGGCGCTTGATCGGCGCCGCGCCAAGTGCTCGACTTAGCGCTACGCCTCCGTCACAAGCAGCGCGCCATGACCGACATCCCGCAGATCCCCACCCCGCCCGTGCACGCCCTGGATCAGCCGCGCACCCTGCTGTTCCTCGCCTACCCGCAGATGGGCCTGCTCGACCTCACCGGCGCGCAGACGGTGTTCTGGGCCGCGACCAAGGCCCGTACCGCGCGTGGCCTGCCGGGCTATCGCCTGGTCACTGCCAGCCTCGAAGGCGGCTTGGTGCCCACCGCAGAAGGCCTGTCGATAGGCACCGAACCGTTGGCACCCTGGTTGTGCGAGCCGTTTGACACCCTGGTGGTGCCCGGCGCACCGGAGATCGTCCACACCCTCCCCGATCACGCCGAGCTGATCGCCTGGCTGGCCCAGGCCGCCCAGCGCGCCCGACGCACCGCCTCGGTGTGCAGCGGCACCTTCCTGCTGGCCGCCGCCGGCCTGCTCGACGGCCGCCGGGCCGCCACCCACTGGGCAATGTGCGATGCGCTGCACCGGCGCTTCCCGGCCATCGAGGTGGATGCCGAGTCGATCTTCGTGCAACAGGACCAGGTGTGGACCTCGGCCGGGGTCAGCGCCGGCATCGACCTGGCGCTGGCCCTGGTCGAGGCCGACTGCGGCCGCGAGGTGGCGATGCAGGTGGCCCGCGAACTGGTGGTGTTCCTCAAGCGCCCCGGCGGCCAGGCGCAGTTCAGCGAACTGCTCAAGGCCCAGGGCGAGGACGGCGCCGCCTTCGAGGCCCTGCACCTGTGGCTCAACGAGCACCTGGGCGACCCGCGCCTGACGGTCGAGCGGCTGGCCGAGCAGGCGCGCATGAGCCTGCGCAACTTCACCCGGGTGTACAAGCACAAGACCGGCCGCACCCCGGCCAAGGCCATCGAAGTGTTCCGCCTGGAGGCGGCGCGCCGCTTGCTGGAGAACTCCGACCAGCATATCGAGCAGGTTGCCCGCCACTGCGGGTTCGGCAGCGAGGAGCGCATGCGCCTGGCGTTCCAGCGCCATCTGGCGGTGACCCCGCGGGACTACCGGGCACGCTTTGCCCGCAGCGTGCCGCTGGCCGAAATCCAGGGTTCTTTGGCCTAGGGGCAAACGGGGCACGCCTTTAGCATCTGCTGCACGCCTGTCGGGCCGCAATCCAGGCCCACCCACAAGGCGTACCCTTTTCCCACTGCCGCAGCGACAACATCGATAATCGCGGCATCCAGGAGCACCCCATGAAACAGATCCTGATCATTGGCGCAGGCTTCGCCGGGCTGTGGAGCGCCCTCGGCGCCGCCCGCCTGCTCGACCAGCACAAACACGACGACGTGCAGATCACCGTGCTCGCCCCCCAGGCGGAACTGCACATCCGCCCACGCTTCTACGAACCCGACGTGCACACCATGGGCGCGCCGTTGCAGGCGCTGTTCGACGCGGTCAACGTGCGCTTCGTCAAAGGCAGCGCCTACCACATCGACCAGGCCAGCCGTGAAGTGGCGTACCGCCAGCCCGGCGGCATCGACGCCAGGCTTGGCTACGACCGCCTGATCATGGCCTGCGGCAGCCTGCTCAACCGCCCGGCGCTGGAAGGCTTCGACCGTCACGCCTTCGACGTCGACAAGATCGAGTCAGCCACCCGCCTGGAAGAACACCTCAAGTCCCTGGCCGCCCGCCCCGACAGCCCGGCGCGCAACACCGTGGTGGTGGCCGGGGGCGGCTTCACCGGCATCGAGACCGCCACCGAGCTGCCCAGCCGGCTGCGGGCGATCCTGGGCGACAAGGTCACGCCGCGCATCGTCGTGGTCGACCGCGGGGCGAAGATCGGCGCCGCCCTGGGCGACGGTATCCGCCCGGCCATCGAGCAGGCCTCGGCGGCGCTGGGCATCGAATGGGTCTGCGGCGCCACGGTGGCCTCGGTGGATGCCGGTGGCGTGCTGCTCGACAACGGCGAACGCATCGCCGCCAATACGGTGGTCTGGACCGTCGGCTTCAAGGCCAACCCGCTGACCGAGCAGATCACCGGCGAGCGCGATCGCCAGGGCCGCCTGCATGTGGACGGCCAGCTCAAGGTCATCGGCAACCCGGATGTGTATGCCGCGGGCGATGTGGCCTACGCGGCTTGCGACGAGGTCGGCAACTTTGCCGTGATGTCCTGCCAGCACGCCATCCCCCTGGGCCGCTACGCCGGCAACAACGCCGCCGCCGAGCTGATCGGCGTGGCGCCGATGACCTACAGCCAGCCCAAGTACGTCACCTGCCTGGACCTCGGCGCCTGGGGCGCGGTGTACACCGAAGGCTGGGAACGTACCGTTTCGCCACCGACCGACAAGGCCGAGGCCAAGCAGCTCAAGCAGCAGATCAACTCGGTGTGGATCTACCCGCCAGCAGCGGACCGGGCCACGGCACTGGCAGCGGCCGACCCGCTGATACCGGTCGCCTGACAGCACTGCCAACCTGCCGCAGATCGCCCACCCCCGGGGCTGCGCTGTTACTGAGAGCAGTCAGCGCAGCCCCTGCGGGCTTGCCCCGCGATAGCCGCCATTGCCTCGCCCCGCTCACAATCCAACCAGGTATTCATGACTCCAGGTCAAAGGACCTTGGCGCGTCAACGGCTTAATCAATCCCGCCGAACACCGCACACTGCACCTACCCGTTCGATCCCGTGCCCCACTGCCCGGGCCTCGATCCCCTCACTCGACAGGAGCAGTTGCATGAGCATTCCATCCTTTGGCCTGGGTACCTTCCGCCTCACCGGCCAGGCCGTCATCGATTCGGTCAAGTCGGCGCTGGCGCTGGGCTACCGCGCCATCGACACCGCGCAGATCTACAAGAACGAGGCCGAGGTCGGCCAGGCCATCGCCGAAAGCGGCGTGCCGCGCGACGAGCTGTTCATCACCACCAAGATCTGGGTCGACCACTACGCCGCCGACAAACTGATCCCCAGCCTGCGCGAGAGCCTGGCCAAACTGCGCACCGACCATGTCGACCTGCTGCTGATCCACTGGCCGGCGCCGGGCAACGGCGTCGAGCTGCCCGAATACATGCAGGCGCTGGCCGACGCCAAGCGCCAGGGCCTGACCCGCCAGATCGGCATCTCCAACTTCAATATCGAGCTGACCCGCCAGGCCATCGCCGTGGTCGGCCAGGGCGAGATCGCCACCAACCAGATCGAACTCAGCCCGTACCTGCAAAACAGCAAGCTGACTGCCTTCCTCCAGGAGCAGGGCATCACTACCACCTCCTACATGACCCTGGCCTACGGCAAGGTGCTGAAGGATCCGCTGCTGACCGAGATCGCCGCCAAGCACAAGGCCACCGTGGCCCAGGTGGCCCTGGCCTGGGCATTGCAACTGGGCTATGCGGTTATCCCGTCGTCCACCAAACGCGAGAACCTGGCCAGCAACCTGCTTGCCCGCAGCCTGCGCCTTGACGCCGACGACATGGCGCGCATCGCCACCCTGGAGCGCAACGGCCGCGAAGTCAGCCCGGACGGCCTGGCGCCAGCCTGGGACTGATATCCTTCGGGCATGGAGGCCCACCGCCCCGCTCTCAACCGCTTTTTCGGAGCTCCCAATGAGCACGCTTTCCCCCAAACGGGTGCTGTTCGCCCTGGCCATCGGCGCCTTCGGCATCGGCACCACCGAGTTCACCCCCATGGGCCTGTTGCCGGTGATCGCCGATGGCGTCGGTGCCAGCATCCCCAGCGCGGGCATGCTGATCACCGCCTATGCCATCGGCGTGATGGTCGGCGCGCCGATCATGACCTTGCTGTTCAGCCGCTTCGGCAAGCGTGCCGCGCTGATGATGCTGATGGGCATCTTCACCGTCGGCAACTTGCTCTCGGCCCTGTCGCCGGACTACTACACCCTGCTGCTCTCGCGCCTGATCACCAGCCTCAACCACGGCGCCTTCTTCGGCCTGGGCGCGGTGGTGGCCGCCAGCGTGGTGCCCCGGGACAAGCAGGCCAGCGCCGTGGCCACCATGTTCATGGGCCTGACCATCGCCAACATCGGCGGCGTGCCAGCCGCCACCTGGCTCGGCCAGCAGGTCGGCTGGCGCATGGCCTTCGCCGGCACCGCGGTGCTCGGCGTGCTGGCCATCGCGGCGCTGTGGTACGCCCTGCCCAAGGGCGAGCGCGGCAGCGTGCCCCATGTGCGCAAGGAACTGGCGGTGATCGCCCGCCCCAACGTGCTGCTGGCCATGGCCACCACGGTACTGGGCGCCGGCGCGATGTTCACCCTGTACACCTATGTCGCCCCGGTGCTCGCCGAACTGACCGGCGCCTCCGACAGTTTCGTCACCCTCGGCCTGGTGCTGATCGGCGTCGGCTTCACCCTCGGCAACAGCCTGGGCGGCAAGCTGGCCGACTGGTCGCTGGACGGCGCCGCGCGGATCTTCCTCGGCGCGTTGGCGGCGATCATGCTGCTGATGCCGCTGGTGTTGGGCAGCCATGTCGGCGCCGCGCTGGCCTTGCTGGTGTGGGGGATGTTCACCTTCGCCGTGGTGCCGCCGCTGCAGATGCGAGTGATGATCGCCGCAGCCGAGGCTCCGGGGCTGGCGTCATCGATCAACGTGGGTGCATTCAACCTGGGCAATGCCGTCGGCGCCGCCCTGGGTGGCGCGGTGATCAGCCTGGACCTAGGCTATGCGGCGGTGCCGATGGCCGGTGGCCTGCTGGCGGCGACCGGGTTGCTGCTGGTGTGGCTGGGCGGGCGCGGCAAGGCCGCCGACGAGGCGCTGAGTAATCCAGCCTGACCGGGATCACCCACATGGGGCGAGCTTGCCCGCGATAGCCCCAACACAAGAACGCCGCCATCCCCGAAGGAATGGCGGCGGTTTCACGTTTACACCCCGCTGCCGTCAGGCCGGCGCCGAAGTGCGGATCAGGTGATCAAAGGCCGCCAGCGACGCCTTGGCGCCCTCGCCCACGGCGATGACGATCTGCTTGTACGGCACCGTGGTCACGTCGCCGGCGGCGAACACGCCGGGGATGCTGGTCTGGCCCTTGGCATCGACGATGATCTCGCCACGCGGCGAAAGCTCCACCGTGCCCTTGAGCCAATCGGTGTTCGGCAGCAGGCCGATCTGCACGAAGATGCCTTCCAGCGCCAGGTCATGCAGCGTGTCGCTGGTGCGGTCCTTGTAGCGCAGGCCGGTGACCTTCTCGCCATCGCCGACCACTTCGGTGGTCAGCGCGCTGGTGATCACCTTGACGTTCGGCAGGCTGTGCAGCTTGCGCTGCAGCACGGCATCGGCGCGCAGCTGGCTGTCGAACTCGATCAGGGTCACCTGGGCGACCACGCCGGCCAGGTCGATGGCCGCTTCCACGCCGGAGTTGCCACCACCGATCACCGCCACGCGCTTGCCCTTGAACAGCGGGCCGTCGCAGTGCGGGCAGTAGGCCACGCCACGGGCGCGGTATTGCTGCTCGCCCGGCACGTTCATTTCACGCCAGCGGGCGCCGGTGGCGAGGATCACGGTCTTGGCCTTGAGCGAGGCGCCGCCGGCCAGGCGTACTTCATGCAGGCCACCATCGGTGGCCGGGATCAGCGCTTCGCCGCGCTGCAGGTTCATGATGTCGACGTCGTACTGCTTGACATGCTCTTCCAGGGCCGTGGCCAGCTTAGGCCCTTCGGTCTCCTGCACCGAGATGAAGTTCTCGATCGCCAGGGTGTCGAGCACCTGGCCGCCAAAGCGCTCGGCGGCGACACCGGTGCGAATGCCTTTACGGGCGGCGTAGATCGCCGCGGCGGCGCCAGCCGGGCCACCCCCGACCACCAGCACGTCGAAGGCGTCCTTGGCGTTGATCTTCTCGGCCTGGCGAGCGCCGGCATTGGTGTCGATCTTGCCGAGGATCTCTTCCAGGCCCATGCGGCCCTGGCCGAACACTTCGCCGTTCAGGTAGATGCTCGGCACCGCCATGACCTTGCGGGCTTCGACTTCATCCTGGAACAGCGCGCCATCGATGGCGACGTGGCGCACATTGGGGTTGAGCACCGCCATCAGGTTCAACGCCTGGACCACGTCCGGGCAGTTCTGGCACGACAGCGAGAAGTAGGTTTCGAAGGTGAATTCGCCCTCCAGCGCCTGGATCTGCTCGATCACTTCGGCACTGGCCTTGGAGGGGTGGCCGCCGACCTGCAGCAGCGCCAGCACCAGGGAGGTGAATTCGTGGCCCATGGGGATGCCGGCGAAACGCAGGCTGATATCCGCGCCAGGGCGGTTCAGCGAGAACGAAGGACGACGGGCGTCGTTGCCATCCGCGCTGAAGGTAATGAGGTTCGACAGGCCGGCGATTTCCACCAGCAGGTCGTGCAGTTCGCGGGACTTCGCGCCGTCGTCGAGGGAGGCAACGATCTCGATCGGCTGGGTGACCCGCTCCAGGTAGGTTTTCAGTTGCGATTTAAGCGTGGCGTCCAACATACGGGCGATTCCTTTTTCAAAACTCGGATACAAAAACGCCCAGGCGAGATCGCCCGGGCGTTTTTACGGGGCGGTAACTACTTCAGCTTTGGCGGCTGTCTACCGCCCGCGATTGGCGCATAATCGGATTTTCGTTCGAGAAGTGACTGCGCGGCGATCAGGCAAGGCGAAAACAGGCGAGGAACGGTCGGAGTCGCGCTCGACTTTGCTGGTTGCAAATGAGCATTCCGAGCCTGTTTTCAACGCAGCATGGTCGTCGCGCAGGCGCTTATCGGACGAAAATTAGATCTTGCCGACCAGGTCCAGGGACGGAGCGAGAGTGGCTTCGCCTTCTTTCCACTTGGCCGGGCAGACTTCACCTGGGTGGGCGGCAACGTACTGGGCAGCCTTGACCTTGCGCAGCAGTTCGCTGGCGTCACGGCCTACACCGCCGTCGTTGATTTCGACGATCTTGATCTGACCTTCCGGGTTGATCACGAAGGTACCGCGATCGGCCAGGCCGGCTTCTTCGATCAGCACGTCGAAGTTGCGCGAGATGACGTGGGTCGGGTCACCGATCAGCGGGTACTTGATCTTGCCGATGGTGTCCGAGGTGTCGTGCCAGGCTTTGTGGGTGAAGTGGGTGTCGGTGGACACACCGTAGATTTCCACGCCCAGCTTCTGGAACTCGGCGTAGTTGTCAGCAAGGTCACCCAGTTCGGTCGGGCAGACGAAGGTGAAGTCGGCCGGGTAGAAGAACACGACGGACCACTTGCCTTTCAGGTCGGCTTCGCTGACCTGGACGAATTCGCCATTGTGGAAAGCAGTGGCGTTGAACGGTTTGACCTGGCTGTTGATGATTGGCATGAGAGACGCTCCTTCATGGGTTGAATTCGGTTGACGGAGAGAATCCTAACCGCTGGTCCCCTCGAAGGCTCATTGGCAAAGCTCATGCTGGTGATTGGTTTTGGCTATAAGGCGGGATTATTAATAGAAGGGATTGGGCTGAGCAAAGGATTGCGCCGGCCGTGCTGACCTCTTCGCGGGTAAACCCGCTCCCACAGGTTCCATGCATACCTTTGTGGGAGCGGGTTTACCCGCGAATAGGCCCCGACAATTAGCGGGTGACGGTGCGCATGGTCACGAACTCTTCGGCGGCGGTCGGGTGCACGCCGATGGTCTCGTCGAACTGCTGCTTGGTCGCCCCGGCCTTCAAGGCGATCCCCAGGCCCTGGATGATCTCGCCGGCATCCGGCCCGACCATGTGGCAGCCCAGCACCTTGTCGGTGTCGGCATCGACCACCAGCTTCATCAGGGTCTTTTCCTGGATATCGGTCAGGGTCAGCTTCATCGCCCGGAAGCGGCTCTCGAAGATCTGCACCTTGTGCCCGGCGGCCAGCGCCTGCTCCTCGGTCAGGCCCACGGTGCCGATTGGCGGCTGGCTGAACACTGCGGTCGGAATGTTCTGGTAGTCGACCGTGCGGTACTGCTCGGGCTTGAACAGGCGGCGGGCCACGGCCATGCCTTCGGCCAGCGCCACCGGGGTCAGTTGCACGCGGCCGATCACGTCGCCGATGGCCAGGATCGACGGGGCGGTGGTCTGGTACTGCTGGTCCACGCGAATGTAACCGCGCTCGTCCAGCTCCACGCCGGTGTTCTCCAGGCCCAGGTTGTCCAGCATCGGCCGACGGCCGGTGGCGTAGAACACGCAATCGGCGACCAGCTCGCGACCATCCTTGAGGGTGGCCTTGAGGCTGCCGTCCGCAAGCTTGTCGATACGCTGGATGTCGGCGTTGAATTGCAGGTCCATGCCGCGTTTTTCCAGTTCTTCCTTCAGGTGCGTGCGCACCGAGCCGTCGAAACCGCGCAGGAACAGATCGCCCCGATACAGCAGCGTGGTGTCGGCGCCCAGGCCCTGGAAGATCCCGGCGAACTCCACGGCGATGTAACCACCGCCCACCACCAGCACGCGTCGCGGCAGTTGCTTGAGGTAGAACGCCTCGTTGGACGTGATGGCCAGTTCCTTGCCCGGAATGTCCGGCACCTGCGGCCAGCCGCCGGTAGCGATGAGGATGTTGGCGGCACTGTAGCGCTGGCCCTCGACCTCCACCTCATTGGCGCCGGTGATGCGGGCGTGGCCCTGCAACAGGGTGACGCCGCTGTTGACCAGCAAGTTGCGGTAGATGCCGTTGAGGCGCTCGATCTCGCGGTTCTTGTTGGCGATCAGCGTGCCCCAGTCGAAGTGGCCCTCTTCCAGGGTCCAGCCGAAACCTGCAGCCTGTTCCAGTTCGTCGGCGACATGGGCGCCGTACACCAGCAGTTTCTTCGGTACGCAGCCGACATTGACGCAGGTGCCGCCGAGGTAGCGGCTCTCGGCCACCGCCACTTTTGCGCCGAAACCCGCAGCAAAACGCGCCGCGCGCACACCGCCGGAACCGGCGCCAATCACGAACAGATCAAAATCGTAAGCCATGTATTCAGTCTCCTGGGCAGGCGCCCAGCATAGCGCCGTTGGCCGCCGCAAACAAAAAAGCCACCCGAAGGTGGCTTTTTACAACGCCGGGGACTCAGTAAGCCTTGCCGGTCTTGTAGAAGTTCTCGAAGCAGAAGTTGGTCGCCTCGATGTAGCCTTCGGCGCCACCGCAGTCGAAACGCTTGCCCTTGAACTTGTAGGCGATGACGCAGCCGTCCTGGGCCTGCTTCATCAGGGCGTCGGTGATCTGGATTTCACCGCCCTTGCCCGGCTCGGTTTCTTCGATCAGCTTGAAGATGTCCGGGGTCATGATGTAGCGACCGATGATCGCCAGGTTCGACGGTGCATCTTCAGGCTTTGGCTTCTCGACCATGTTGCGTACGCGGTACAGGTCGTCACCAATCAGGTCACCGGCGATCACGCCGTACTTGCTGGTTTCCTGAGGGTCGACTTCCATGATCGCCACGATGGTGCAGCGGTACTGCTTGTACAGCTTGACCATCTGCTTGAGTACGCCGTCACCTTCGAGGTTGACGCACAGGTCGTCGGCCAGCACCACGGCGAACGGCTCGTCGCCGATCAGCGGACGACCGGTGAGGATCGCGTGACCCAGGCCTTTCATCTCGGTCTGGCGGGTGTAGGAGAACGAGCACTCGTCGAGCAGACGACGGATGCCGACCAGGTATTTCTCCTTGTCGGTACCCTTGATCTGGTTTTCCAGCTCGTAGCTGATGTCGAAGTGGTCTTCCAGGGCACGCTTGCCACGGCCGGTGACGATGGAGATCTCGTTGAGGCCGGCGTCCAGCGCTTCTTCAACGCCATACTGGATCAGTGGCTTGTTGACCACCGGCAGCATTTCCTTGGGCATGGCTTTGGTAGCGGGCAGGAAGCGGGTGCCGTAACCGGCTGCCGGGAACAAGCATTTCTTGATCATATACGTCCTTAACAAGGGCTTTGCGTACGAAATTCGGCGCAGTCTAATCAGGCGGCGGTCACCTTACAATGCCCCCCGCGCTGGCCGATGCCATCATAGAGACATTCCAGTGTAGATAGTTCCGCCAGGCCGTGAATTTCAGGCGACCGGCGACATCATCGCTTGGCGGGCCCGCCCCCACGATCATCCCTTGCTGGGCGTGGGAGCGGGCTTGCCCCGCGAGGGTTTCAGCTCAACCGCCGATCCCCTGCCCGATCAACACGCCATCAACTTTCTGCCCGTACAGGTTGACCCCGTCGTTGGCATGGAACTTCAGCCGGGTCTTCTCGATCGAGCCTTCGACCAGCCGCGGATCCTGCGGCCGCTCATGGCGGTTGATCCACGCCGCCACGTCCCACGCCTGCTGGTCGCTCAGGCTGCCGGGCTTGCCCAGTGGCATGTTGTATTTGATGAACGACGCCGCGGTATTGATCCGGTGCATGCCGGCGCCCCAGTTATAGGAATCCTTGCCCCACAGCGGCGGCATCACGTACTCCCCGGCCACCTTCTGCCCTTCGCCATTGCCGCCGTGGCAGATCGCGCATTGCTCGTCGTACACCTGCTTGCCGCGCTTGAAGTCGTAACCGCCTTCGGGCTTGGGCACTTCCGGGTAGCCACGACCGGCGATCTCCACACCGGTCGGCGCCTGGGTCGACAGCCAGTAGGCGTAAACGCTCAAGGCGGTCATCTGCGGGCTGTCGGCCGCCGGCGGCTTGCCGTTCATGCTGAAGGTAAAGCAGCCCTGGATACGCTCGGCGAAGGTGTTGACCTTGTCGTTCTTCTTGCGATACGCCGGATACATCGGGTACGCCCCCCACAGCGGCGCGGAATGCGCCAGGCGCCCCTGGTCGAGGTGGCAGTTGCTGCAGTTCAAGCCGTTGCCGACCGCTTCGGGCATCAGCCGGCGGGTATCGACAAACAGGGCGTGGCCTTCACGAATCATCTTGCCAAAGGCGTTGTCCGGGATCGCGCTTTCCGCAGGCGGCACGAACTGCGGGGCAGCCTGCACACCCGGGACCTTGAGCTGGGACTGGTCTTCCATGGCGATGGGCGCGGCCTGGGCAGTGCCCATCGCCACCAGCAGCAGGGTTGGCATCAGGACTTTCATGGCTTGACCTCCTGGCTGGCCGGTTGGGCGAAATAGTCGGCAACCGCCTTGACCTCGGCGTCGGTCATTGCCTTGGCCACGTTGACCATCAACTGGTTGGGGTCGTTGCTGCGGCTGCCATCGCGCCAGGCATTGAGTTGCGCCACCAGATAAGCGGCGGGTTGTCCGGCCAGTGGCGGGAAGTGCTCACCGACGCCACTGCCGCCCGGGCCGTGGCACTGCACGCAACCGGGGATCAACCGGCTCCAGTCGCCATAGATGGCCAGGCGGGTCACCGGATCGTTGGCGATCTGCTGGCGGCGCGTGTCCGCCGCGGCATCGGCCGGCAGCTTGGCCAGGTAGGCGCTGACCGCTTCGATCTCGGCATCGTCCAGGGCCTTGGCCAACGGTTCCATCACCGCCTGCTTGCGGCTGCCGTTACGAAAGTCATGCAATTGCTTGCTGAGATAGCCGGCAGGCAAGCCGGCAAGACGGGGAAAACCGGCGGCGGCGATACCCTTGCCGTCCGGACCATGGCAGCCCAGGCAGGCCATGGCGGCGGGGTTCTGCCCGCCCTGGTTGAAGATTTTCTGGCCATCGGCAGCGTGCGCCGAGGGCCAGGCCAAGATCAGCAGGCTGCCGATCACGACATGGCTCAGGGGTTTCATCACGGAGGCTCCATTTCCTTGTTATAAGCTTAGGCTTAAACGATATAAGCCCAGAAATACTAGGCCTATTCCCCGACGTGCGACAACGTGTCACCGGGAAGGAAAGTGGCAAACCGCCAGCTAATTGCCGATTAACTGAGCTGGATCAAGAACCGGAGATGCACTGGGTCGCCGAGGTGCGCACATCACCCAGGCGCAGCGGGAAGTTGTTCAACCGCTCGTACACCTTGATCGCGCTGCCACTGCCGCGCTTGTCGATATCGAGCAGCGCCGCAGGGCCGACGCCGGCCGACACCTTCTGCGGCACGGTCAGGCGCAAGCCATCGCCACGCACCTCTTCCTGCAAGGGATCACGCGTATCGGCCAGCTTGCGCTTGACGCAGTCGGCATACTCGCGCGGCGTCTTGCCGGAGATCACATCCAGCGTCGCGTGGGACTGCTCGAGCTCCGTCACGCTGACACAGCCACCCAACGTCAGCGCCACCGCTGCTGCTACCCATTTCATCTACATCGTCTCCAGCTTCTTCAAAGTCATCCTCTGACCACATCCAGGCGGTTTTGCTCCCACGTCTGGCAGAAATCTCCTTGGCTTGGCCAGCCCGGGCGCAAGTGTAACCTCACATCGTGGTATCTTTCGCGTTTGCTGAACCAATCCTTGCGGAGCACCCCATGAAATTCGTACACCAGCGCGAGCACCTGAACGAGGACGACATCGTCGTCATCGAGTGCTCCCAGCGCTGCAACATCCGCCTGATGAACGACGCCAACTTCCGCAGCTTCAAGAATGGCGGGCGCCACACCTACCACGGTGGTCACTTCGAGCGCTTCCCGGCGAAGATCACCGTGCCCAGCACCGGTTTCTGGAACATCACCATCGATACCGTGACCACTCGCCCGATCTCGGTGACGCGCAAGCCGGCCCTCAGCCACAAGATCAAGATCATCCGTCGCTCGTCGTCGAAACTCGGATAACACTCGGATAGCCGCATGACCCAGACCATCAAGTACGTGATCAAGTACAAGCTCGACGGTGAACGCCGCTGGGACTTCGCCCTGATGCCCGATGCCTCCCTCGAGCAGGCGCAGCAAGCCCTGCGCAAGATCCACGGCGACGACGCCGACAAGATCAGCGACATTCAGGTCAGCAAGGCCTTGTAACCACGCCGCACGCCCCGCACTCAAGGAGTCGCCCATGAGCCCCTGGCAAGACCGCCGCATCCTCGACCTGCTGGGTATCGAGTTGCCCATTCTCCAGGCGCCCATGGCCGGCGCCAGCGGTTCGGCCATGGCCATTGCCGTGGGCAACGCCGGTGGCCTGGGCGCCCTGCCCTGCGCCATGCTCACCGCCGAACAGGTGCGCGGCGAGATCGAGGCCTTTCGTGCCGCCTGCCAGGGCCCGCTCAACCTGAACTTCTTCTGTCACCAGCCGCCGGCGCCCGACCCCGAGCGCGACGCCCGCTGGAAGCAGGCGCTCAAGCCCTATTACGAGGAAGTCGGCGCGGACTTCGAGGCGCCAACGCCGGTGTCCAATCGTGCGCCCTTCGACGAACAGAGCTGCCGGCTGGTGGAGGAACTGCGCCCAGAGGTGATCAGCTTCCACTTCGGTCTGCCGACGCCCGAGCTGCTGCGGCGAGTCAAGGCGAGCGGGGCCAAGGTGCTGTCCAGCGCCACCACGGTGGAGGAAGCACTGTGGCTGGAGCAGCACGGCTGCGACGCGATCATCGCCATGGGCTACGAGGCCGGCGGCCATCGCGGCATGTTCCTCGGCAGCGACATCACCAGCCAGATCGGCACCTTCGCCCTGGTGCCCCAGGTGGTCGATGCGGTGCAGGTGCCGGTGATCGCGGCGGGCGGTGTCGGCGATCATCGCGGTCTGGTCGCCGCCCTGGCCCTGGGCGCTTCGGCGGTACAGGTGGGCACCGCCTACCTGTTCTGCCCCGAGGCCAAGGTGTCCCCGGCGCACCGCCACGCCCTGGACAGCGCGCCCGCCAGCGATACCGCCCTGACCAACCTGTTCACCGGTCGTCCGGCCCGCGGCATCAACAACCGCCTGATGCGCGAACTGGGGCCGATGAGTCCCCTCGCCCCACGCTTCCCGCTGGCCGGCGGCGCGCTGATGCCACTGCGGGCGATCACCGATCCACAGGGCAACGCCGACTTCAGCAACCTGTGGTCGGGACAGGCGCTGCGCCTCGGGCGGCATATGCCGGCGGGCGACCTGACTCGGGCCATTGCCGGGCAGACAACAAAAAGCTGACCCATAGATCAGGAAATATTCGGACACCCTCTTCCCGACGGATGGCGTATCGCTATATAGTTCAAGCCATAACGATAACCCGCCGTCCCTAGGAGCCGTTTGCATGCGTATTCGCCTGTCCCACCTGGCCTTCAGTGCCCTGGCCACCCTGATCACCGTCAATGCCGCCCAGGCCGATGAAGTCCAGGTCGCTGTAGCGGCCAACTTTACAGCGCCGATCCAGGCCATCGCCAAGGACTTCGAAAAGGACACCGGCCACAAGCTGGTCGCCGCCTACGGCGCCACCGGCCAGTTCTACGCACAGATCAAGAACGGCGCACCGTTCGAAGTGTTCCTCGCCGCCGACGACAGCACCCCTGCCAAGCTCGAGCAGGAAAAAGAGATCGTCGCGGGCTCGCGCTTCACCTACGCCATCGGCACCCTGGCGCTGTGGTCGGCCAAGCCGGGCTACGTCGACGCCAAGGGCGAAGTGCTGAAGAAGAACGAATACAAGCACCTGTCCATCGCCAACCCCAAGGCCGCTCCCTACGGCCTGGCCGCCACCCAGGTGCTGGACAAGCTGAAGCTGACCGAGGCCACCAAGGCGAAGATCGTCGAAGGCCAGAACATCACCCAAGCCTTCCAGTTCGTGTCCACCGGCAATGCCGAGCTGGGCTTCGTCGCCCTGTCGCAGATCTACAAGGACGGCAAGGTCAGCGAAGGCTCCGCCTGGATCGTGCCCGCCGAGTTGCATGAGCCGATCCGCCAGGACGCGGTGATCCTCAACAAAGGCAAGGACAACCCGGCCGCCAAGGCCCTGGTCGACTACCTCAAGGGTCCTAAGGCCGCCGCGGTGATCAAGTCCTACGGCTATGAGCTCTGATGCCGCTCGACGCCAGTGACCTGGGCGCGATCTGGCTGACCATCAAGCTGGCCAGCCTGACCACCGCCATCCTCCTGGTGCTGGGCACGCCCATCGCCTGGTGGCTGGCGCGCACCCGCTCCTGGCTGCGCGGGCCGATCGGCGCGGTGGTGGCCCTGCCCCTGGTGCTGCCACCGACGGTGATCGGCTTCTACCTGCTGTTGGCCCTTGGCCCTCATGGCTGGATCGGCCAGGCCACCCAGGCCATGGGCCTGGGCAGCGTGGTGTTCAGCTTCACCGGGCTGGTGATCGGCTCGGTGGTGTACTCCATGCCCTTCGTGGTGCAGCCGTTGCAGAATGCCTTCGGCGCCATCGGCCAGCGCCCGCTGGAGGTAGCCGCCACCCTGCGCGCCAGCCCCTGGGACACCTTCATCCACGTGGTGCTGCCACTGGCGCGCCCCGGCTTCGTCACCGCCAGCATCCTCGGCTTCGCCCACACCGTGGGCGAGTTCGGCGTGGTGCTGATGATCGGCGGCAATATTCCCGACAAGACCCGCGTGGTCTCGGTGCAGATCTTCGATCACGTCGAGGCCATGGAATACAGCCAGGCGCACTGGCTGGCCGGGGCCATGCTGGTATTCTCGTTCCTGGTGCTGCTGATGCTCTATGCAGGCCGCCGTGGCAAGGCTGGCTGGAGCTGACATGAGTGCATCGATACAGGCGCGCCTGAAACTGGCGCGCGACGACTTCACCCTGGACGTCGACCTGAACCTGCCCGGACGCGGCATCAGCGCCCTGTTCGGCCACTCCGGCTCGGGCAAGACCTCGTGCCTGCGCTGCCTGGCCGGCCTGGAGCGAGCCGCCAGCGCCTACATCGAGGTCAATGGCGAGGTCTGGGAAGACAGCGCGCGCGGGCATTTCACCCCGCCGCACCAGCGCCCGGTCGGCTACGTGTTCCAGGAAGCCAGCCTGTTCCCGCACCTGTCGGTGCGCGGCAATCTCGAGTTCGGCTGGCGTCGCATCGCCCCCGAGGCGCGCAAGATCAGCCAGGAACAGGCCTGCCAGCTGCTGGGCATCGGCCACCTGCTGGCGCGCAAGCCGGCGACCCTGTCCGGTGGCGAGGCGCAGCGGGTCGGCATCGCCCGGGCACTGCTCAGCAGCCCACGGCTGTTGCTGATGGACGAACCGCTGGCCGCGCTCGACAGCGCGCGCAAGCGCGAGATCCTGCCGTACCTGGAGCGCCTGCACGACGAACTGGATATCCCGCTGATCTACGTCAGCCATGCCCAGGACGAAGTGGCGCGCCTGGCCGACCACCTGGTCCTGCTCGAACAGGGCAAGGCCGTGGCCAGCGGGCCGATCGGCCAGACCCTGGCGCGCCTCGACCTGCCCCTGGCCCAGGGCGAAGATGCCGGCGTGGTGCTCGAAGGCGTGGTGGTGGGCCACGACCCGCATTACCAGCTGTTCGAACTGCGCCTGCCCGGCGGTGACGGCCAGTGCTTGCGCATCGCCCACCCCGGGCTGCACATGGGCAGCACCCTGCGCCTCAAGGTACAAGCCCGGGATGTCAGCCTGGCACTGACCGCAGACAGCGCCTCGAGCATCCTCAACCGCCTGCCGGTGCGGGTCCGCGAGTGCCGCCCGGCGGACAACCCGGCCCATGTGCTGGTCAGCCTGGATGCCGCCGGCAACGCCCTGCTGGCGCGCATCACCCGCTATTCGGCGGACCAGCTCGCGGTGCAGCCGGGCCAGATGCTGTGGGCGCAGATCAAGTCGGTGGCGCTGCTGGGTTGAGCAATGCAGCAACGGACGCTGTCCATTGCAGCAACAGTGCCCTTGATGGACCGCGCCCATGTCCGACTGCCCGCTGCCTGCCGCCCTGCACTACGTCGATGACAGCCAGCCCGGCCTGACCCGGCGGCGCTGGCGCGATGGTTTTCAGTATTTCGACGCCGGCAACCAGCGGGTACGCGATACCGACACCCTGGCGCGCATCGCCGCCCTGGTGATCCCGCCGGCCTACACCGATGTATGGATCTGCGCCGACCCGCAGGGGCACCTGCAGGCCACCGGACGGGATGCCCGGGGGCGCAAGCAGTACCGCTACCACGCGCAATGGCGCGAGCTGCGCGACCAGCACAAGTACGGACGCATGCTGGCCTTCGCCGAAACGCTGCCAAGGCTGCGCAAGCAACTGGACAGGTACCTTGCCTGCCCGGGGCTGGGCCGGGAGAAGGTCATGGCGCTGGTGATCAGCCTGCTCGACAGCACGCTGATCCGCATCGGCAACCGCCAGTACCTGCGTGACAACCGCTCCTACGGGCTGACCACGCTCAATACCCGCCATGTGCAGGTCAAGGGCAGCCGAATCCGCTTCCAGTTCCGCGGCAAGCGCGGGGTCGAGCACAACGTCACCCTGACCGACCGGCGTCTGGCCGGGCTGGTCAAGCGCTGCATGGAGCTGCCCGGCCAGGCCTTGTTCCAGTATCTGGACGACCAGGGCCAGCGCCATGGCATCGGCTCGACCGAGGTCAACCAGTTCCTCCAGCAACTGACCGGCGCCGATTTCACCGCCAAGGACTACCGCACCTGGGCCGGCAGCAGCCTGGCCCTGAGCCTGCTACGGCCACTGGCCTGGGAGCCGGATAGCGAAGCGCGGCGCCAGGTCGCCGACACCGTCCGCCAGGTGGCGGCGCGCCTGGGCAACACACCCGCGGTGTGCCGGCGCTGCTACATCCATCCCGCGGTTCTCGAACACTTCCAGCTCGGACGCCTGGCGGACCTGCCCCGCGCACGGGCGCGCAAGGGCCTGGAACTCGAGGAAGTGTCGCTGCTGCGCTTCCTCCAGGCCCTGCAGGGCCAGAACGATCATTGAGCCCCACTATTTAGTTCATCGAGCAGAGAAATTTCCCATATGGCGCCAAGCACCCTATCCTTGCCACCGAGCACCTTGGCCAGTGGAATGCGTAGCACCCCCACTGGCACCTGCAACTAAAGATCGATAACAGAATTTGTCTGTCGGGGAATTACTATCCGCCGAAAGCGTCTTTAATGAGAAGGAAGAGGGACAGGCTCCCACCGCAGACCATCAGGCTCGGCGGTTTTCTACATCACCAAGGAGAACTACATGCTGATACTCACACGCAAGGTTGGCGAAAGCATCGTCATCGACGACGACATCAAAGTCACCATTCTGGGCGTCAAGGGGATGCAGGTGAGGATCGGTATCGATGCACCGAAGGATGTCCAGGTGCACCGTGAAGAGATCTACAAGCGGATCCAGGCCGGCAGCCCGGCGCCGGAAAAGAGCAACGACGAGTAATCCCAAGCCAACGCATCATGCCGCACGGATGCGCCTGATCGATTGCCCGCCCATGCGGGGAGCCTCTCCCGAACCTCAGGTGCCGAGCAGCTCGCGCACCGTGGCGATCATTCGGTCCATGTCGAATGGCTTGTCGAACACCGCCGCGAACCTTCCGGGGCAGGCCCGACCCTGGCTGGCCTGGGCACCGCTCATGAGAATCACCGGCAAGTCCGCCAGCTGCAGCTCTTCACGAATTGCGTTGAGCAACTCCTCGCCATTGAGCACCGGCATCATGTAGTCGGTGATCACCAGGTCCACGCGTTTTTCTTTCAGGGCCTCCAGGGCCTTGCGCCCATTGCTGGCCTTTTCCACCAGGTAGCCCTCGTCCTCCAGGGCGAAACCCAGGATATCGGCGATCAGGTACTCGTCATCGACGATCAGGATGCTGTTCATCCCATCAGCGGTCTCCTGGCGTTGTCGCCGAGCCGCTGAGCACGCCGCTGGCGCCATCGAACGCCCGCGCCAGGCTGATGCCCTTCGGTCCCAGGCTCAACGCCTGCAGGGCCGGATCGTGGTCGCTGTCGCGCACCTTGATGATCGACAGGGCACGGTGCAGTTGTGCATCAAGCTCGGCGAAGCGCATGAGAATCAGGTTGTCGACGATGCTCGACAGGTCCGGGGCCGGCGCGGTGATTTCCGAACCGAAGATGTCGCGCATCTCCCAGGTCAGCAGCACCGTGACGCCGCGGGCGCGCAGCTCGCCGGTCAGCGCGCGGAAGAACGCGTTCAGGCGGGCGGGCTCCAGCGCCAGGCGGCCAAAGGCGCCCAGGCTGTCGATCACCACGCGCCGCGCACCCAATGCCTCGACCTGCGCCAGCAGACGGGCGCCGAGCTGGTCCAGCAGGCCTTCGGTGGTCGGCTGCCAGCTCAGTTGCACCGCCCCCTCGCGCTCCAGCGCCGGCAGCTCAAAGCCCAGTGCGGACGCCTTCAAGCGCAGCCGCGCCGGCGTCTCGTAGAAACCGAAATGCAGGCCCGGCGCGGCCTTCGTCGAAGCGGCGAGAAACGCGATGCCCAAGGCCGTCTTGCCCACACCGGAGGGTCCCATCAGCAGGCTCACCGAGGCCTCGGCCAGCCCGCCACCGAGCATGCCGTCCAGGTCGGCGACCCCGGTGGCGACCCGCGCCAGGGTTTGCGCATCCTGCTGGCTGGGCCGGCTGTAGAGCGCTTCGAGGCGCGGATAGACCTGCAACCCCGACTCATCGATCTGGCATTCGTGGCGCCCGGATAGCGCGCTGCTGCCGCGGGTCTTGCGCAGCTGGACATGCCGCACCGCGGTACTGCCGACCAAGTGCTCGCCCAGCTCGATCACGCCATCGACCATGGTGTGCTCGGGGCTGCCCTCCTCCAGCCGGGCACTGGTCAGCAACAGCACCGTGCAACCGGCGAACGCCGCATGCCCCTGCAGCTCGGAGACGAACTTCTTGGTGTCCAGGCTGGTTTCCGCCCGCGAGCGTGCGTTGAGCAGGCCATCGACGACCAGCAAGGTGGCCTGCTGCCGGGCAATCTCCTGGCGCAACAGCCTGACCACCGCATCCAGGCCATCCTGCTCCAGGGTGTCGAAGGCGCTGACGAACTGGATGCTGTCACCGACCAGCGCCGGGTCGAAGAAACTCAGCGTCGACAGGTACTGGAACAGGCGCTCATGGGACTCGCTGAGCAGGGTCGCCACCAGCACCCGGCCACCGTCGCGCACATGGTTGCAGGCCAGCTGGTTGGCGAGGATGGTCTTGCCCGAGCCCGGGTGCCCCTGGACGATGTAGGAGGCACCGACCACCAGCCCGCCCTTGAGCAGCGCATCGAGCCCTTCGATGCCGGTGGCCAGTCGCTTGAGTTGCTCGACCATGGTCGTCTATCCCTCGCTCGCAGGCGTATCGTCGCCCGTTCGGGCGGGCAGGTACAGGCTCATGCAGGTGCCTTCGCCAGGGCGGCTGGACACGCTGATCGCGCCCTCACTCTGGCGGGCGAAACCATAGGCCTGGCTCAGCCCAAGGCCGGTGCCCTTGCCGAAGGCCTTGGTGGTGAAGAACGGCTCGAAGATGCGCGGCAACACCTGAGGGTCGATGCCCTGCCCGTCATCGCGCACATCGAAGCGCACGAAGTGCCCATGCAGCCCCTCCACCTCGCCGGCCAGGCGAACCCTTTCGACTGCCAGGTGGATTTGCCCGGTCGCCGCGATGGCGTCGCGGGCGTTGAACACCAGGTTGAGCAGGACCATCTGCAACTGCCCGGCGTCCACCTCGATCAGCGGCAGGTCCGGCTGCACCTGCGGCAGCAGTTCGATGTCCCTGGGCAGCGCGTGCTCCGCCAGCCCGCAGGTGGTGTCGACCATCTGGGCCGGGGCGATGCGGGTGATGCTCAGTTGCCGATGCCGGGCAAAACTGAGCAGTTGCTGGGTCAGTTGGGTACCGCGCTCGCCGGCATCAAGAATATGCTCGAGCAGGCGTCGTACCCGTGCCGGGTCCTGGCTGCCAGAGGCCAGCCGGGCAGAGCTGAGGATGATGGTCAGCAGATTGTTGAAGTCATGGGCCAGGCCGCCGGTCAACTGCCCCAGGGCCTCGAGCTTCTGCGCCTGGAACAGCTGCGCACGCATGGCGTCCAGTTGCAGGGCGGACTCGCGGCGGTCGGTGATGTCGCGGGTGACCTTGGCCAGGCCGATGACCTCGCCAGTTTCGTCACGGATCACATCCAGCGCCGCCAGCGCCCAGAACTGCGTACCGTCCTTGCGCACGCGCCAGCCCTCGTCCTGCACCTTGCCCTCTTCCAAGGCCTGGTGCAGCAGCTGTTGCGGACGGCCTTCGGCACGGTCCTGGTCAGTAAAGAACAACGAGAAATGCCGGCCGATCACCTCGTCGGCGCGATAACCCTTGATCCGCTGCGCACCCGCGTTCCACGACACCACATGGCCGGTCGGATCGAGCATGTAGATGGCGTAGTCCACCACTGCCTGGACCAACTGCTCGTAGCGCGCTTCGGGCATCACCGAATGGGTGGGGCGGTCTGTCGACACCATGCAAGCTCCACAAGCACCGCGAAAGGACATATTGAGCGTAGTCAAAAGTCCCGCCGACACAGCCCTTCAGGCGACGATCGTCAGTGCTCGCGCTCCACCACCGTCGGCACCAGCCGGCGCGGCATCGCCACCTTCAACAGCCACAACCCCAGCAGCAGGATCGACGCCCCGCCGCCCAATGCCAGCACGCGCTGTGGTTCTGGGTGCTCCTGATCGAGCCCGAGCATCAGCAGGTAGCCGCCCAGGCTCATGAAACCGGCGTACAAGAATGCCGCCAGCAGGCAGACAAGCAGGAACAGCAGACGCCAGAACAGCTTCGGGCGCACACGCCGGATTGCCTCTGGGTCGGGGGAACGCGATGACATGGCGATACAACCCGTTGGATCCAATGCCTGGACAGTGGCGTAATGGCGGCATCCTGTCAATTGACCTATAGTGGTCGCGCCCCGATTTCACAAGGAAGCGACATGACTTCGAACCTTCGCATGCAAGGGCTGCAGGACGACCTGGTGCGCAGCGCCGGCGAACTCGACCAACTGTGCCAGGCCCTGGACGGCCATGCGCGGTTCCTGCGCCATTCGATCCACCAGGCCGATGCCCAGGCCATGGACGGGCATGTCGATGACCTGCACCACTCGGCCTGCGAGATGCGTGAAATCGCCCGTAGCATCAGGCCCTGAACCCTGTGGCCGGTTGACGCTCCTATAACAATGGGTTATAAAGCGCGCCTGATTGCCTTGGCCCTGCTGCTATGAAGCATGCCGGTCAATCGTGCGAGTGTGGTGGAATTGGTATACACAGCAGACTTAAAATCTGTCGGCGTGAGCCTTGCGGGTTCGAGTCCCGCCACTCGCACCATCTTCTGTCGATCGAGGCGCCCTTGCGGCGCCTTTTTCATGCCCGCCGGAAAACCGCCGCGCAGCTGCTAGAGTGGAACCTGTCACTGTCCACTGGAGCGCCGCCATGCGCTATAGCTTGCTCGACGGTCAACGCGACGTCATCCTGCTGCTCGCCCGCATCCTGCTGATGATCCTGTTCGTGCTCTCTGGCTGGAGCAAACTGAGCGGTTTCGAAGGCACGGTCGGCTACATGACCTCTCTCGGCGCGCCCGCGCCCATGCTGGCGGCGGCCGTTGCCGTGATCATGGAGCTGCTGGTCGGCATCCTGCTGATCCTGGGCTTCTACACCCGTCCGCTGGCCCTGCTGTTCGCCCTGTTCGTGCTGGGCACCGCGCTGCTCGGGCACCCGTTCTGGAACATGGTCGAGCCCGAGCGCAGCGCCAACATGACCCAGTTCCTGAAGAACCTCGCCATTGTCGGCGGGTTGCTGCTGCTGGCCCTCACCGGCGCCGGGCGCTTCTCCCTCGACCGTCGCTGAACGCGACTGCGGTGATTTCAATCATCGCAGTCGTCGTGCCAGGCCGGATGGTCATCTTCATCATCGAAGTCGTCGAGTGACTCTTCGTCCTCCTCGACTTCGTCCAGCGCCCCGTAGGCGTCCGCCTCGGGGTCGAAGTCTTCGTGGAATTCAGGGTCGAGCAGGTGGTCGTGCTCGGGTTCGGGCAGATCGTCTTCGTCGTGCATCGCAGGCTCCGGTAACAACGGCACGCCTGTATAGGCGCATCGACGCGGGCGGTCAATCCTCGCGGCGCTTAACCCCGGCTTAACCGACAAGGCGCATGGTGCAGGCTCTCCCTTCAAAAACGTTCTTTGCCCGCCGCCCTGGCGGGCTTTTTTTGCCCGGCCCTCCCCCGCACCACTGAACCGCCCGCCATTTCAGCGCTCGCATGGGTGCAGGATCTTTTCCATCAAGGAGCTTTCCCCATGGCCGTGAATATCGACCACCTGATCATTACCACCCCGGTGCCCAAATCCGCTACCAACCCTGTGGCCCTGGAGGTCACCGGCGCCCAGGCCCTCGCCAGCCTGCCCCAGGTTGTGAGCCGGCTGAGCAGTGGCGCAGTGCGCATGAGCGCCCCGACCAAGGGCGCATCGAGCAAGAGTACCCATCGAACCCGCTGCGAGTGGAAGGAGGCCACCTATTGGGCCATGAGCAGCGCCAGCCGACATTTCAGCCACCAGCGCATGGTGCTGGAGCAGGTCAACTCGGCACAGAAGGTGGTGATCGCGCAGCTGCATGTGAAAGACGACGACAGCCCGGCGATCAAGGTGTTCTGGAACAAGGGCAAGATCACCCTCGGCTTTCGCCGGGACTTCAACCAGACGACGCCAGCCAACAGCACCCTTCTCGTCGATGTGCCCCTGGGCACACCCTTCGACATCACCCTCGAAGTCACTGCGGCCAGGGTCGCGACGGTGACCGCTGCCTGCAACGGCCGCAGCGGCGACTCCGGCCTGCTGCAGATGACCTCGGGTTGGAAGGACCACACCTTCAACTTCCATGGCGGCGTCTACAACCAGGTGGACTTCAGCGATGACACCCCATCCACAGACGCATCTGTCTGCGTGATCAGCCAGCTGGAGCTGCTGCACCGTTAGAGGCTCGGGAGCCGTTGCCGGGGAGCGTTCGCCAGACTTATGAAAAACTCGGTAACGTTTACTGCACGATTACCCGGATGGCCTTCACGAAATTCTGACAAACGCCCAGGCAGACTGACCTGGCTTCGATACGTTCTGTTCAACCCGCCTGATTGGCGGGTTTTCTTTTTTGTGCTTCCCGCTTGCACGAAAGCTGCGCCAATTGACAACATTTTCACGTCTGCCGTGCCAAGGTGATGACTCATCCGTGAAACACTTGGCCCGCCCTCCCCAGCGGGCCTTTTCTTTGCCTGCGCGCTAGTCGAAAGCACCGTTGAGTACTTCGTAGATCACCCCCGTGGCGACTGCCACCAGAATCAGGTCGACACCCGCCTGCATCCATTCATAACCGTCATAACGCGGCAGCTGGCCCAGCAACCGGCCATCGAGCTTCTTGGCGATGCCTGGGGGCAACGGCTTGCCACGCGCCAGGTTCTTCTGGATGCCGGGAGGCAATGCAGGCCCCGGGCTCCAGTAGTCGCGGTGCCCACCCAGGATACCGAGCACATCGCCCCGGTCGATCACGGGACCGCCATGACCGCCATCGTGCTTGCCCGCCCCTTGGTTGCCATGGTTCTGCTGGGATTGCCCCTTGCCGTGCCCCTTGCCATTACCCGGGTCGGCGAAGGATATGCAGGGCGCCAGTACCAGTGCGATGGATGTCAGTGTGGCAATGACTGTGCGGCGTTTGCTCATCGCTGCTTGCCTCTGAAGATTGGGGTCTGTGCAATCCTAGACCATGACAACGACATGGGGCTTCGCCATGACCCTGCTTGAGCAATCAGGCCTATCGGCACCACGGCGGGCGCGCATATTACCGTTGCGACTTGGTAAAGTGGCATCCAGCCGGTATTGAAGGACCACAGGTCAAAGGAACGACATGCTGAAACTGCTCACCGACATAGCCTTCCTGTGCGCGGGGCTATTGCTACTGATCGCCCTCTTCTGGGCATGCACCTTCGAGCGCAATCGCTGGCGCGCAGCCTTCGAAGCAGACTTCACGACCAGGCTGGGCAACCTGGGTATCGACGGCTATGAACTGGTGGTCGACAACGTCACGCTGCCAACCCCCCATAGAGCTGCCGATGTGTACCGGATCTTCCACGATCTGAAGGGCAACTATTTTCTTTACATCAAGAACGGCTACGCCGCGGGAGCACTCAAGCCCTTGACCAGCGAGCGGGCGCTGCAGGCCGCGAAAATGAGTGGATACCCCTGCAAAGGTCCGCAGGTCTAGAGGGCGCTGGCTGTGCTGCAAAATCTGGCAACACTTACAGGCCACCCCGTCGATGAAACTCAATGGGATCGATGCTGTCCCATTGCCATCGGTTACTGCCGAGGCCGTCCGATAGCGCTCACAGACGTGGCAAGGTCCACATCGCGAAGCGATCCTGAAACGGCCTCGATATCCCGGTTTACCGGCGCGCGCATCCCACCTGTCGAGGATGCCGCCCTCATTTTTCAAGGCTGAAAGAGCGAACCATGAAACAGAACATTCTCCTCGTTGCCGTCTGCGCCGCCCTGCTCCAGGCATGTGCCCCGGCTTCCACCTCCCATGAAGGGACGCCTTCCATGCCCGCCACTGCCGCATCCAGCGCCACCCAGCCCAACCTCTCGGCCTACTACTGGAACCTGGTAGCGGCCAACGATGCGTCGGGCAAGCCCATCACCGCCATGGCCCCAGGCATCGAGGGCAAACTGCGGTTGAACTTCGCCGAACGCAAGCTGAACATCAGCGGCGGCTGCAACAACCAGTTCGGCGGCTATTCCTACCAGGACGGCGTACTGAAGGTGCAATCACTGGCCTCGACCCTGAAGGCCTGCGACAAGCCCCTGATGGAACTGGACGCCCAGGTCGGGCGCCTGTTCAAGGGCGACCTGCGTACCACCCTATCCGACGATGCCGGGGAGCCGATGCTGCAACTGACCACCCAGGACGGCTCTGTGCTGAAGTTCCAGGGTGAAGCCACCCCGGAGACCCGCTACGGCAGCAAGGGCGAGATCAAGTTCCTGGAAGTGGCCGCCAAGACCGTCAAGTGCAGCCATCCACTGATCCCCAACTACCAGTGCCTGCAAGTGCGCGAGCGTCGCTATGACGACGCCGGCCTGCAGTTGGCGACCCAGGACAACTGGCACCCGCTGTACCAGTCCATCGAGGGCTTCGAGCACCGTGACGGCGTGCGCACCGTGCTGCGCGTGAAGCAATACGAATGGAAGAACCCGCCGGCCGACGCCCCGTCGCAGGTCTATGTACTGGACCTGGTGGTCGAGCAGGACGCTTCGGGCAAGTAATTGCCAGTCGGCGCAGGCCGCCCTGCAGCGGCCTGCGCCTGGAACCGACGGCGACCTCAGGTGAGCGCCGCGTTGACCTGCGCACTGTCGACGTATTGCTCCATGCTGACGATCTTGCCGTTGTTCAGCCGGTACAGGTGGGCAAAGGTAGCCGTCATCGCCTTCCCGGTCTTGCGATAGGTCCCCGAGTAAACGCCAAAGGCGGCAACTCGGTCGTCCTCGGCCACATAGGTATGCACCTTGGCCTGGTAGCCATCCCATTCGGTGGCCAGGCGATGGAACACACCCTCCATGATCGCCTGCGGGCCGACATAGGTACCGGCATAAGGGAAGCCGGCCGCCTCGGTCCAGGTCACGTCCGCTGCCAGCGCCGCCAGCAGATTCTGGCCATTCTGTTCGGCTGAGCCTTCGTACGAGGCTCGGATGATGTCCAGGTTGCTCTTGCTCATGGCTTTACCCCCACGTTCAGCTCGCGAATGAAGGCCTGAAGATCTGAAAAGATAGCGCTGGCAGGTAACAACTGCAGGGCATCTTCCGCCTCTTGCAGGACAAATGTCGGGACGCCTCGGCCGCCCACGCGACCCAGCAAGGCACGCCCCTGCCCCACACGATCGTCGTTGGCCTGCAGCAAGGCCGAATCCGGGCGCGCCAGCCGCTCGGCGGCGGCATTCAAGCCCAGGTTCGCCAGCACAGCTGTCAACGTCTCCAGTCGAGTCACATCCAGGCCATCGACATAGCGCGCCGCCTGAATCGCCTTGAGCGCTTCGAACTCGCGCTCAGGCGCAGTCAGGTTCACTGCGCTGAGCGCCAGGGTAGACGGACCACTGTCGAACGCCTGAAGGCGGTCGGCGAGTACCTGGTCACGATAGCGCTCACTGAAGACCTGCCCGGTCAGCCGCTCGATGCGTTGGTCGTTGCTCCAGGCGTAGGCCGCAAAGTCATCATCCATGGCGCGAGCACCGCTGCCGGAAAACAGCCCCGTCGGTATCAGGCGCAACGCGAGGCCCGTGGATTCGAGAACCCGAGGCAGCGGTCCTCCTGCACCGTAGCACCAGCCGCACAGTGGGTCGAAGAGGTAAACCAGGGTCTTGTTCATGGTGAAACGCCTTGAATGGAATGCCTCGAATCTTATAGCGAGCGAATTGACATTTAAACGCATACGAAATAAACACACTGTATGCTACAAACATACATTAAAGGATATATCAATGACCGGCGCTTCCAGCCTGAACAGGCTTGCGTACTTCACCGCAGTGGTCGAAACCGGCTCCTTCACCGCAGCAGCAGAGCGCCTCGGCATCACCAAGGCCGTGGTCAGCCAACAGGTAGCGCGGCTGGAAAGCGACTGTCGTACCACACTGCTGGTTCGCAGCACGCGCAAAGTCCGCACCACCGAGGCGGGCCAACAGTTCTATCACCGCTGTGCATTGATCCTCAAAGAAGCTGAAGAGGCTTTCGAGGAATTGTCCGAAGCGGCCAGCGAGCCGACGGGCACCCTACGCCTGACCGCCCCTTTCGATTACGGCATCGGTGTCGTGGTGCCGGCCATCACCGCATTCTCGCAGCGATATCCGCAGTGCAAGGTCGAGGCACACTTCAGCGACCAGACCCTGGACCTGGGCGCCAACGATCTGGACCTTTCCATTCGCGTTGGCTGGATTACCGAGCAACATCTGCAGGCCCGGCGAATCGGCGAGTTTGCGCAACGGTTGGTGGCCGGCCCTCAATGGCAAGCGCGAGTGGACAAACTGCAGGCCCCGGCGGAGCTGGCCGAGTTGCCGATCGTGGCGAACCTGGCGCTGCGAGAACCGACCCGGTGGGTATTTGCCAAGGACGCCACGCAGCGCGAAACAGTGGAGATGAAAGCCAGCCTGTCGCTCAACGCCACCTTGGCAGTGCGCGAAGCCACGCTGCTCGGGGCCGGGCTATCGGTCCTTCCGGACTATGTGGCGGAACCAGACCTGCAAGCAGGCCGGCTGATCGAGGTCCTGCCGCAATGGTCGCTGCCCCGAGGCGAGATCCATGCGGTCTTCCCGACGGCTCGCTTTCGACCGGTCAAGGTGCGTGCATTCATCGAGCTTCTGGCAAGCCGCCTGGCTTAATGAGACGGCACAGACCATCAGGTCAGGGCACGCCCGCGCAGCCGCCGACAATGCTACGCTCCTGGGATCACAGCCATCCAAGGGAATGAAGATGAGCTTCGACTGGCATGCTGGACCGATCACCCGCGCCACCCCACTGGACCGGCACTACCGGAACACACAGAAGGTCCGGCGGTTCCTGGTCGGTGAATGTGGCGAGGCCTTCAAGTTCGACCGCGCCTTCATGGCCTGGATCAAGAGCGGAGCGCCTGCCACCATGGGGGAAGTTGCGGATGAATGGCTGCGCAGACGCGGCTGATCCAGGCCGCTTGCTGTCCCACGCTGGCCGCCCTTCCTCTCACCCCGGATGCTACCCGGTAGCCGCCTTCAGGATTGGCCCTTTTTAGCGTGGAACGGCGCGAAGGTCATACCGAAGAACCAGCCGCCGATCATTGCCAGCCAGATCGATTTGTATCCCTCTACGTTGTAGGCGCACCAATAGTTGAGCGCCGTAATCACAACGAAAATCGAGAAAAACTGCTTGCGGGAGTACCTGCTCAGGTAACGGGTGGCGGCTGCGTCCAGTTCTTTGAGCTTTTTCATTGCGTTTCATCCTTGAATAACCCGTAGAGGATCACAGCGAATTTACCGGTGGTCACACACTTTCCTTCGTGGCCCAAGATTGTCCCAGATGGCGGGGCGACGAACAATTCGCAGGCATTAAAAAAACACAGACCCAGATCTGCGGGGTTTTGCCAATCTTCCAGTTTGTCCGCCAATGGGCTTGCAGCGCTGGCACCCAACTGAACCAGTCTCGCCGCGCGTCCAGGCATCCCCAGAAGGGCCACCCTGGCTGTGGCGAGCCTGAATCAGAAATGAAAAAGCCCAGCGCGACGGCTGGGCTCTATTACGCAAGGAGGTAGAAGATCATGGAGTCCAGTAAGCAATCTTGCCGGCTGCACCAACAGCTACAAAATTGCCGTTGCCGTAGGCGACGCTCCGGATATCGGTTCCTGCGAAAGTGTTGGCTTGCTGAACCCAGCCGATCCCATCCTCGGAAACGGCTGTCTTGCCGCCGTCGCCGACAGCTACATACTTGCCATTACCGTAAGCAATGTCGCGGATGATGGTTCCACCGAAACTGGTATCTTCAACAGCAGTCCAGGTAAGCCCATCGGATGAATATGCCATCTTGCCATCCGCACCAACGATAAACATTTTCCCGTTGCAAAGCTTCATGGAAAGGATGGTGCTAGTGCCGAAGGTGCTGGTTCTGGTCGCGAATGATTGCGGATTACCCGTTGGCATCTTCACAGCACTAAGCAGCTTCCCATTCGATCCCGCAATCAACACAAAAACGCCAATGACGTTGACGCAGTGCACAGTCTCGCTAGAAGTGAAGGTCGTAGTGCGCTCCACCGTGCCTGACCAATCCTCATAACGGGAAAAGACTTTACCGTTAGACCCAACCAGTATCCAGGTCGCGATGTCGCCGTAAATTGGCTGATAATACACAATGCCATGCAAGTCTACATACGCGCGAGCAGCTGCCGTAAGGTCTGTCCAATCATTTAAAGGGCGTGCAATGCTGCCGTGGACCACATTGCCGGATTGAGAAAGGCCTTGAAGCGTTGTCCCAAGACCGTTCCAGTACAGCTCGTTGAGGACCTTTCCGCTATCAGAGGTGACGGCGCCCTTAAGCTTGGTCCACGCTGTACCAGTTGCGTCTCCAGTGACAACCTGAGTGGTTGTGGGAAGACCGTTGCCACCAGCCGCATAAAACTTGCCTTGCGCAAAAACCACGCGCCTAAGCATGCCGGTGTTCTCCACCGGGTCTACTTGAGTCCAAAGATCTTGCAAGGTTTGAGACGCCGAGTTTGCGTTATCCATTTTAAACTCCGTTACTGAGCTGATTTAAGTTCAGGCCTCTGTATTGGGCGTATGGCGCTCATGGGCGATGGTTCGAGACTCGAGGTCCTCTGGCGAAGATCAGGGGTGATGAGGTTTCACCAACCTCAGACCTGTCGCTGATGTAGGAAATTATGCCACATGAGCACTGTATATTCAACCAGTATTCTGAGGTTTTTATTCAGTGAACTCAGCGCATCCACCGCGCTTGAGTGGATTCGCTGATCGACATGCTCCGGTGATGCCCGGCTTTTGGGACGCGTAATTTCCTTCGGTGTCCCAAATTTGTCCCAAATAGGACGTCCCGGGACAATTCGCAGGCATGAAAAAAGCCCCGCAACCTAAATGATTGCGGGGCTTTCGAATGGTGGAGGCCGAGGTCGGAATCGAACCGGCGTAGACGGATTTGCAATCCGGAGCATAACCACTTTGCTACTCGGCCTCAAAGTCGGAGTCAGCTTTCGCTATCTCCTTGAAACCGCTGGGCTTTTTCAAGTCAGCTGCGTTTCGATGGACGCCATTATGTCGGCATTCGATGCACCTTGCAACCCCCTTGAAGAAAAAAATCTTCAAGGGGTTCAAGGTGTTAGCGCAGACGCCCGAGTTTGCTCCACAAGCCGACCAGGGTGTTCTCCACTGCCCCGCTGGCGGCCACGCCGATACGCTCCTGCAGGCTCTTGCGCTCGGCGAAGCGCAGGTGGAACACATTGGCCTCGCGGGCGCTGCGGCTCAGGTACTCGTCGCTGGTGCCCAGTTCGTCGACCAACTGGCGATTGAGCGCGGCGATGCCCAGCCAGACTTCGCCAGTGGCCACCTCGTCTATATGCAGCTGCGGGCGGTAGCGGGCGACGAAGTCCTTGAACAACTGGTGGGTGATGTCCAGGTCTTCCTGGAACTTCTCCCGGCCCTTGTCGGTGTTCTCGCCGAACACGGTCAGGGTGCGCTTGTATTCGCCGGCGGTGAGCACCTCGAAATCGATGTCGTGCTTTTTCAGCAGGCGGTTGACGTTGGGCATCTGCGCCACCACGCCGATCGAGCCCAGCACCGCGAACGGCGCACTGACGATTTTCTCGCCGATACAGGCCATCATGTAGCCGCCGCTGGCGGCAACCTTGTCGATGCAGATGGTCAGCGGGATGCCGGCCTCGCGGATGCGCGCCAGCTGCGAAGCCGCCAGGCCATAGCTGTGCACCAGGCCGCCGCCGCTCTCCAGGCGCAACACCACCTCGTCACGCGGGGTGGCCAGGGTCAGCAGCGCGGTGATCTCGTTGCGCAGGCTCTCGGTGGCCGAGGCCTTGATGTCGCCGTCGAAGTCGAGGACGAACACCCGGCGCTTGTCCTCGGGCTTTTTCTTCTGCTGTTTTTCCGCCTTGGCCTGCTGCTTGCGCAGGGCCTTGAGCTGGGCCTTGTCGAGCAGGCCCGACTCAAGGCGCTCGCGCAGCTCCTTGTAGAACTCGTTGAGACGGGTAACCTGCAATTGCCCGCCCGGCTTGCGCCGCCCTTTGCCACGCAGGCCGGCGATGGCCGACAGCACCACCAGGATGGCGATCACCAGGGTGGCGGTTTTGGCGAGAAAGCTTGCGTATTCGGCAAGAAACTCCACATTGACTCCTTGATAAACCAGCGCCGCAACGGCGCGAACTGGATGCAAGCATACCGGGGCGCCAGGGCCGCTGCCAGCCGGTGAAAATGCTGGCAACACAGTTCAAACGACCTTTTCAAACGCTTGTATGTTTTTTCGTTGACAGCCCGCCTGGGGCAACCTAACCTCGCAGCAACCTCCAACCGGGCCGGACTTCAACGTGGGCAATCTCTACCTGATCCGACATGGGCAAGCCTCCTTTGGTGCCGCCGACTACGACGTCCTTTCGCCGGTCGGCGAGCGTCAGAGCCAGGCACTGGGCGAGCACTTCGCCCAATTGGGCCTGCGCCTGGACCGTTGCGTGGCCGGCACCCTGCGTCGCCAGCAGGACACCGCCCGCCTGGCTCTGGACGCGTTGCAAGCCCATGGCGAAGCAGTCCCGGCCATAGAGACCGACGCGGCCTTCAATGAGTTCGACGCCGACGGCGTGATCCGCGCCCTGCTCCCTGCCCTGCTGCCCGAAGAACCCGAGGCCCTGCACGTGCTGCGCAACGGCGCCCAGCACCGCAGCGAGTTCCAGCGCCTGTTCGCCCTGATGGTGCAGCGCTGGCACGACGGCGACCACGCCCACGACGAGCACCTGGAAACCTGGCAGGCCTTCACCGGCCGGGTCGGCGATGGCCTGCGGCGCCTGCTCGACAGCGCCGCCAACGGCGACAACATCGCCCTGTTCACCTCCGGCGGCACCATCGCCGCCCTGCTCCATCTGGTAAGCGCAATTACGCCGGCTCAGGCGTTCAGCCTGAACTGGCAGATCATCAATACGTCGCTCAGCCAACTGAAGTTCCGTGGCCGCGACGTCACCCTGGCTTCCTTCAACAGCCAAGCCCATGTGCGGCTGTTGCGGTTGCCGGAGCTCGTCACCTACCGATGAGCCCGGTCTGTTGTGTCCCTGCGGACGCGAATATCACTTAACAAGGAATACACCATGAGCGATGTAGCTAAAGCCGTCGAGGCGATGAAGGCAAAATTCAACCCATCCGCTGCCGCCGGCCTGGACCTGGTGTTCGGCTTCAACATCACCGACGAAGACAAGCACTACGCCCTGCTGGTCAAGGATGGCACCTGCGAGATCCAGGAAGGCGAGAACGCCGACGCCAACTGCACCCTGGTGATGGACAGCGAAACCCTCAAGGGCATCGTCAGCGGTGACACCGACGGCATGCAGGCCTTCATGGGCGGCAAGCTGCGCGTCGAAGGCGACATGATGCTGTCGATGAAGCTCAGCGAGCTGTTCCCGTCCTGATCGGCGCGGCGAATCGCCAATGAAAAAACCGAAGCCTGACGGGCTTCGGTTTTTTTTTGCCCGCTGCAAGGCCCGCCCATCAGGGCCATTGATCGCCCGGCAACACCCAGGCCAATAAACGTCTGGCACGCTTGTACCAGCTTTGACAGGAAATTAGATTAGCCAATAGTCCTTGCTACTGATCATAAGGAAATCGCATGACGCTCACCGACCAGTCCACCCAGGTACGCCCCGGCGAAGAACTCGACGCGGCCGTCATCGATCCGTACCTCAAGGATCACATTCCCGGCCTCGCGGGCACGCCGAGCATCAGCCAGTTCCCCGGCGGCGCCTCCAACCTGACCTACCTGGTCAGCTATCCGGACCGGGAGTTCGTGCTGCGCCGCCCGCCATTCGGCCACAAGGCCAAGTCGGCCCACGACATGGGCCGTGAGTTTCGCATCCTCAACCAGCTCAACGCTGGCTTCCCCTATTGCCCCAAGGCCTACGTGCACTGCACCGACGAGTCGCTGATCGGCGGCGAGTTCTATGTAATGGAACGGGTCAACGGCATCATCCTGCGCTCGGACATCCCCGCCGAACTGGACCTGGACGCCGGCCGCACCGAAGCCCTGTGCAAGAGTTTCATCGACCGCCTGGTCGAGCTGCACCAGGTGGACTACCAGGCCTGCGGCCTGGCCGACCTGGGCAAGCCGGAAGGCTATGTGCAGCGCCAGGTCGAAGGCTGGGCCAGCCGCTACGAAAAAGCCCTGACCCCCGACGCGCCGCGCTGGGAGCAGGTGATCGCCTGGCTGCGCGAGAAGATGCCCGCCGACCATCCGCGCCCGGGCATCGTGCACAACGATTACCGCTTCGACAACGTCATCCTCGACAGCGCCAACCCGATGCGCATCATCGGCGTGCTGGACTGGGAGATGGCCACCATCGGCGACCCGCTGATGGACCTGGGCAACAGCCTGGCCTACTGGATCGAGGCCGGCGACCCGGCGCCGGTGCAACTGATGCGCCGCCAGCCGAGCAACGCCCCCGGCATGCTTACTCGCCAGCAGTTCGTCGACTACTACGCCGAGCGCGCCGGCATCCGCATCGACAACTTCGACTTCTATTATTGCTACGGCCTGTTCCGCCTGGCCGGCATCGTCCAGCAGATCTACTACCGCTTCTTCCACGGCCAGACCCAGGACAAGCGCTTCGCCCAGTTCATCCACATGAACCGGCTGCTGGAGCAGATGAGCCTGCAACTGATCGGCAAATCCAGCCTGTAACTTCGGCAGACAACAAGGAATACGCGCATGTCCAAGACCCACCTGTTCGACCTCGATGGCAAGATCGCCTTCGTTTCCGGCGCCAGCCGCGGCATCGGCGAAGCCATCGCCCACCTGCTGGCCCAGCAGGGTGCCCATGTGATCGTCTCCAGCCGCAAGCTCGACGGCTGCCAGCAGGTGGCCGAAGCGATCGTCGCCGCCGGCGGCAAGGCCACCGCGGTGGCCTGCCACATCGGCGAGATGGAGCAGATCCAGCAGGTGTTCGCCGGCATCCGCGAGCAGTTCGGCCGTCTCGATATCCTGGTCAACAACGCCGCCACCAACCCGCAGTTCTGCAATGTCCTGGACACCGACCTGGGGGCATTCCAGAAGACCGTCGACGTCAACATCCGCGGCTACTTCTTCATGTCGGTGGAGGCCGGCAAGCTGATGCGCGAGCACGGCGGCGGCAGCATCATCAACGTGGCCTCGATCAATGGTGTCTCGCCCGGGCTGTTCCAGGGCATCTACTCGGTGACCAAGGCGGCGGTGATCAACATGACCAAGGTCTTCGCCAAGGAGTGCGCGCAGTTCGGCATCCGCTGCAACGCCCTGCTGCCGGGGCTGACCGACACCAAGTTCGCCTCGGCGCTGGTGAAGAACGACAGCATCCGCAACGCCGCGCTGCAACAGATCCCGCTCAAGCGCGTGGCCGACCCGAGCGAGATGGGCGGCGCGGTGCTGTACCTGGCCAGCGATGCCTCCAGCTATACCACCGGCACCGCGCTCAATGTCGATGGTGGGTTCCTGTCCTGATCCGGATCCACGCACGCCCTGTGTAGGAGCGGCCTTGTGCCGCGAAAGGGCTGCGCAGCAGCCCCAGGATTTCAGCGCTGATGCAAAGATCGCGGGGCTGCTTTGCAGCCCTTTCGCGGCACAAGGCCGCTCCTACAGGGATGGCGCAACCCGCGGATCTATCCCTTGATCGCCTGCAACGTATAGCTCAGCGGCAACCGCCACGGCGCCTCGTTCAGGCGCCACTCGCCGTCATCGCCCAGCGTCATCTGCCCCGGCAGCGCTTCCCAGGGGATGCTCTGGTGCTCCTCCAGGCCAGTGATGCGCAGGCCGTTGTTCAGCAGCGCGGTGATCACCTCGCCCAGGCCATGGTTCCACTCATGGGTTTCGGTCTGGGTCAGTGCCTGGTCGGTTTCGACATAAGTCTCGTCACTGTGCCACACCGTCGGTGCCTCGCGCTCGAAATACGGGTACTCCAGTTGCAGGCGGTCCTGATGGTCCTCGTTCACGGCCATCAGCATCGGATGACCGTCGCGCAGGAACAGCCGCCCGCCCGGCTTGAGCAACGCCGCCACGGTCTGCGCCCAGCGCTCGATGCTCGGCAGCCAGCACAGCGCGCCGATGCCGGTGTAGACCAGGTCGAAAGCCGCCGCCGGCAATACCTGCGCGGCCTGATAGACGTCCGATTCGACATAGGCGATGCCCGCCCCACAGCGCTCGGCCAGCTGGCGTGCCTGGACCAGGGACGCCGCGGAGAAATCCAGGCCGCAGACCTCGGCGCCCAGGCGCGCCAGCGACAGGGTGTCGGTGCCGATATGGCATTGCAGGTGCACCGCGCGCAGGCCGTGGATATCGCCCAGGCGTGGAAGGTCGAAGCGCACCACCTCGGACAGGTGCCCGGGCTCGGCGACGAAACGCTCGACTTCGTAGTCCCCGGAGGCGGCGTGCAGGGGGGCGCGCTCGTCCCAGCTGGCGCGGTTGAGTTCCAGTGATCGGCTCATAGCGGTGCTTCCCTGTCCTGATTGAGTCAGGCGCCACGTTAACCGGCCCCGACAAACCCGGCAACCACCCCGTCAACCAGAAGTTGACGGCTCGGGTATACTGCCCGCTTCGTGCCCGCCCAAGGATCCAGCGCCCATGACCGAAAACAGCTTCGCCTTTCGCCTCAAGGAACTGCTCGAACACCACAAGCTGACCCTGCAGGCCGTGGGCACG
This sequence comes from Pseudomonas sp. RtIB026, assembly GCF_016861355.2. Lineage (NCBI taxonomy): Bacteria > Pseudomonadati > Pseudomonadota > Gammaproteobacteria > Pseudomonadales > Pseudomonadaceae > Pseudomonas > Pseudomonas sp. RtIB026. Next base: position 4,287,493 of record NZ_AP023348.2, read on the forward strand.
GCGCTGGGGATCTCGCGTACGGCGGTGCACAAGTGGACCCGTGGCGGCGAGATCGACTACGACAACCTGCGCCGCCTGGCCGACCTGCTCAAGGTCAACTGGATCTGGCTGCGCTACGGTGAAGAGGCCCTGCACAGCGTGCGCCAGGCCGAGGTGGTCGAGCTGCCGATGACCGATGTGCGCCGCCGCTACACCGCCGAGATCATGGAAAGCGAGACGCGCATGAAGCTGGCCCAGGAAGGCGCGCGCATCGTCACCTGGGAATGGAACCTGGTCACCGACGAAGTGACCTACTCGCCCAACGTCGAGGCGGTGTATGGCTGGCCGCTGCGCCGCAACGAGGACTTCTGGGAGCACATCCACGCCGATGACGCCCGTCACATGCAGGGCATGTATGCCCAGGCAGTGGCCGACGGCACCGGCTGCGAATGCGATTTTCGCATCACTCGCCCCGACGGTGGCCAGCGCTGGATCGCCTCGCGCGCCACGGTGCTGCGTGACAGCGTCGGGCGCCCGGTGAAGATGGTCGGCATCAGCATGGACAACACCGAGCGCAAGGTCGCCGAAGAAGAGCTGCGCCAGAGCGAGGCGCGTTTTCGCACCATCTTCGAACTGGCCTGGGGCGCGCTGGCCTATATCGACCCGGATGGCAGCTGGCAGCGGGTCAACGGCAGCTTCTGCGAGCTGCTGGGCTACCGCGAGGACGAACTGTACGGCACGACCTTCCAGCAGATCACCCACCCCGACGACCTGCCGGGCAACCTGGCGTTGCTGCAGCGCATGCTGGCCGGCGAGATCGAGCGTTACGAGGTGCAGAAGCGCGTGCGCCACAAGGACGGGCGCTATATCTGGGTACGGGCGCGCACCTCACTCGAACGTCGCGCCGACGGGCAGCCGGAGCATCTGATCAGCGTGTTCGAGGACATCACTGCCGAGCGCGCGGCAGGGTAAGCATCACAGCGCCCCCTGTAGGAGCGGGTTTACCCGCGAAGAATCCGACGCGGTGCTTGGCACTGGCTACGCCGGTGTTCGCGGGCAAGCCAGCTCCCACAGGTATCGCGCCAGACTCCAAAAATTGAGCAAGACAGTTGCTCCCACAGGGTGTCGATTTGCCTGTTCTAGTCCTGCACTGGCCTGGCTTCAAGCTATAGACAGGTGGCCGCCGCCGCCCGGCGCTGCAACGCCACGCCGTCATTCTTCTGCGCGTAATAGTCCACCCGCGTGCCCCCCGCCTGGGCGTAGATATCGACGAACGACTCCGCCTCCCGAGTGTACACGGTGAACCCGCCCTGCTTGCGCGCCTCCAGGTAGCCGCTGGCATCGACCCCGAAGGTGTTCTCTTCCTGCCAGCTGAACTGGATGCACTGGGCGACCAGGTCCGGTGTCTTGTGCGAATCCAGGCGTGCGGTGGGCGAGCCGTTGCGCGCCGCTTCCATGGTCGACGATGCACAGCCCGCCAGCAGCAGCGCCACGGTGATCGGCAGAATTGCTCGCATGTTCCATCCTCGGGACAAAAAAGAAGCAGACTCTAGCACTGCCGGGCCGGCCGGGGAATCGCCGCTGCCGCTCATCGCCGCCGCGATAAAAGTTTGCGCGGCAAAGAACCAAATCGATCGCCACAGGTCACAGGAGGTACCGCGTAAACCGTTGCGGATCAAGGACCTATAACGTGATGAAACGCCTTGCAAGCCTTTCGATGGTCGCCACCCTGCTGCTGCTCGGTGGCTGCTACAGCAACCACTACCACGACGATGACGACGGCTGGCGCGACCGTGACCGCGGCCACCGTCATCACCATCGCCACGACCGTGACGATGACGACCGCCAGTACCGTGACCGCTACTACCGCTGAAGCGTCTTTCAAACCCTGACTCGCCGCCAACCACGCGGCACCCTCCCCCTGATGATTCCCCTGAGGTTCACAACATGCGTCTGACTCTGCCTTCCCTCGCCCTCGGCCTGCTGCTCTGCCAGGGCGCCTTCGCCGGTGACGGCACCGCTGCCATCGGCGGCGGCCTGGGCGGTGCCCTGGGCAACGTCGTCGGCAAACAGATCGGCGGCAGCACCGGCGCGGCCATCGGCGCGGGCCTGGGCGGCGCGGCCGGCAGCGCGGTGGGCGCACGCAAGGGCAACCGTGCCGAAGCCGCCATCGGCGGTGGCCTGGGTTCGGCCGGCGGCTCGCTGATCGGCGGCAAGCTCGGCGGCTCCACCGGCTCGACCGTCGGCGCGGGCCTGGGCGGCGCGGCGGGCGGCGCGATCGGCAACCACATGGGCGACAACAACCGCAAGCACAAGCATCGCCACTGATCCTGCAGGCGATCGCCCAGCCCTACGAGCGGCTTCACGCCCCCTGTGGGAGCGGGTTTACCCGCGAAACAAGCACCGCGGTGCCTGGCACCAGCTTTGCTGGTGTTCGCGGGTAAACCCGCCCCCACAGGGTTGGGCAATCCCCGGCAAAACACTGCAGCACGTCAACGACGCATTCGCGTCAAGCTGCCACACTAGGGCCATCGCCTTTCGTGCCCCTGTGTGAAGGAACATCCCCTCCCCATGAACCATGAGCTGCTCTGGGTCCTAGGCCTGCTGGCCGTCGTCGTCGTCCTGTTCATCATCAACCGCCCGCGCATGGACGTGGTCGCCCTGCTGGTGATCCTCGCGCTGCCGCTGTCCGGCATTCTCACCGTCGAGCAGGCCCTGGCCGGTTTCAGCGACCCCAACGTGGTGCTGATCGCCGCGCTGTTCGTGATCGGCGAAGGGCTGGTGCGCACCGGCATTGCCTATCGCATCGGTGAGTGGATGAGCGAGCGCGCCGGCAACAGCGAGGCGCGCCTGCTGGTGCTGCTGATGGTGGCGGTGGCCGGCCTGGGCTCGGTGATGAGCTCCACCGGCGTGGTGGCTATCTTCATCCCGGTGGTGCTGAGCATCGCCGCGCGCCTGCAGCTCTCGCCCAGCCGGCTGATGATGCCGCTGAGCTTTGCCGGCCTGATCAGCGGCATGCTCAGCCTGGTGGCGACCCCGCCGAACGTGGTGGTGCACAGCGAGCTGGTGCGCCACGGCGAAAGCGGTTTCGGCTTTTTCAGCTTCACCCCCTTCGGCCTGGTGGTGCTGGTGCTGGGCATCGGCTACATGCTGCTGACCCGCCACTGGCTCAACGGCGAGGTGCGCAAGGACGGTCGCGTCGAGAGCCGACGCACCCTGCTCGACCTGGTGCTGGACTACAAGCTCAGCGGCCGCGAGCGGCGCCTGCGCATCCGCCCCCATTCGCCGCTGATCGGCCACACCCTCGGCGAGCTGGAGCTGCGCACCCGCCACGGCGCCAACGTGATCGGCATCGAACGCCAGCACAAGTTCACCACCCGGGTGATCCCCGCCGACTCCGGTACCCTGCTGCAACAGGACGACGTGCTGCTGCTGGACCTGTTCGCCAACCGCGACGACCTGCGCAGCCTGTGCCAGTCGATGCTGCTCGAGCCCCTGCACTTCAAGGCGGCCTATTTCATCGACCAGTCCCAGGAAGTGGGCATGGCCGAGATCTCGCTGCCTCCGGGCTCGCAACTGATCGGCAAGACCCTCCTCGAGCTGACCTTCCGCACCCGCTATGACCTCAATGTGGTCGGCCTGCGCCGCGACCAGCAGGCGATCGAAGGGCCGCTGGTGGAAGAAAAGCTGCGCCTGGGCGACACCCTGCTGGTGGTCGGTCCGTGGAAAGCGGTACGCCAACTGCAGGGCAAGCCCCGCGACTTCCTGGTGTTGAGCCTGCCGGCGGAGATCGACCAGGTCGCCCCGGCCCGCGCCCGCGCGCCCTACGCGCTGATCAGCCTGGCGGTGATGGTCGGGTTGATGGTCAGCGGCCTGGTACCCAACGTCATCGCCGCCTTGATCGGCTGCCTGCTGATGGGCGCCGGCCGTTGCATCGACATGAACAGCGCCTACCGCGCCATCCACTGGCAGAGCCTGGTGCTGATCGTCGGCATGCTGCCCTTCGCCCTGGCCCTGCAGAAGACCGGCGGCATCGACCTGGCCGTCGGCGCCTTGGTCAGTACCCTCGGCGGCGCCGGGCCGAGCGTGATCCTCGCCTGCCTGTTCGCCCTTACCGCGCTGATCGGCCTGTTCATCTCCAACACCGCGACGGCGGTGCTGATGGCCCCGGTGGCGGTCAGCACCGCTCAGCAGCTGGGCATGTCGCCCTACCCGTTCGCCATGACCGTGGCCCTGGCGGCGTCGGCGGCGTTCATGACGCCGGTGTCGTCGCCGGTCAACACCCTGGTGCTGGGCCCCGGCCAGTATCGCTTCGCCGACTTCGTCAAAATCGGGGTGCCCTTCACCCTGCTGGTGATGCTGGTCACCGTGCTGATGGTGCCGTGGGTGTTCGGCTTGTAGTCGGCGGCACGATCCAGGCGATTTGCGGCGAATTGACATCAATTGGCGACTTGAAAGACACTCTCAGACTATCGTCCCAGGTGCCTACGGCCGTTTTCCTGGATTTCGTCTTCGCTTGCCGGTCGAACCCATGGTGTCACCAGCCCCGTCGCGCCTGCTGCCCCTGCTGAGCCTGTTCGGCCTGACCCTGGCCTTGACCCTGGCCGGCATCCTCGCCCGCCCCATCGAATCGCTGTCGCTGTTCTGGCCGGTGAACGCGGTGCTCGCCGGGGTGCTGCTGCGCAATCCGCGCCAGGCCACCCCCTCCGGCTTCGCCCTGATCTACCTGGCCATGGTGGGCGCCGACCTGGCCTGCGGCAGCGCCTGGAAGCCAGCCTTGTGGTTCAACCTGTGCAACCTCGGCGCCATCGTCAGCATCTGGTACCTGATGGCCCGCCTGCCACGCGTGCACCGACGCCTGCGCACGCCCCACGGCACCCTGTACCTGTTCGGCGCCTGCGCGGTCGGCGCCGTGGTCGCCGCCAGCCTGGCCTGCGTGATGGCCACGCCCTGGTTCGAACAATCGCTGCGCGCCACCTGGCTTGCCTGGTTCAGCGAGCAGTTCTCCACCAGCGTGCTGGTCCTGCCCGTGCTGCTCACCGCCCCCTCGCCACGCGCCCTGAGCGGCCACGGCAGCGCCAGCCAGCCGATCCGCCTGGCGCCGCTGCTGGTGCTGCTCGCCTCGCTGGCGGTCAGCATCGTCTTCGGCGGCCCCGGGGCCATCGCCTTCCCAATCGCCGCGCTGCTGTGGTGCGCGCTCAGCTACTCGCCATTCCTGGTGGCGCTGCTGGCGCTCACCGCCGGCAGCACGCTGATCGTCGCCGTGGCGCAGAACCTCATGCACTTCAGCATCCCGCAGAGCGAATCGGGGGTCACCACCCTGATGTCGGCGCGCCTGGGCATCGCCATGCTGGTGCTCGGCCCGCTGGTGCTGGCCTGTGTCAGCAGCGCCAACCGCAGCCTGATGGCGCGCCTGGCGCATCAGGCGACCATCGACCACCTCACTGGCACGCTGTCCCGTAGCGCCTTCATCCGCCGCGCCCACGCCCTGCTCGACAACCGTCGGCAAGCGCCGCTGACCTTGATGATGCTCGACATCGATCACTTCAAGACCATCAACGACCAGCATGGCCACGCGGTCGGCGACCAGGTGCTGCGCCAGTTCGCCATGACCCTGCAGGACCAGTTGCACGACGGCGAGCTGTTCGCCCGCCTGGGCGGCGAGGAATTCGTCATCGTCGTGCCGGGGCTGGCGCCGGAACTGGCCAGGTTCACCGCCGAGCGCCTGCGTCGGGCGGTACAGGACCAGCACATCGCGCAGCCCGGGCAGGTGCTGCGGATCACCGTGAGCATCGGAGTAAGCGGTTGCACCGCCGACACCCCGGCGCCCAGCCTCGACGAACTGCTGGCCAGCGCCGACCAGGCGCTCTACCGGGCCAAGGCCCAGGGTCGCAACCGGGTCGAACAGGCCGAGGGACAGCGCCAGGTGGTGTGACTCAACCGGCCAGCAGGTCCCAGCTCAGCTTGGCGATCAGCACGCACAGCAGCACCAGGAACAGCCCGCGCACGAACCCCGCGCCCTTGCGCACCGCCAGCCAGGTGCCGGTCAGCGCGCCGAGGATGTTGAACAGCGCCATCGGCAGCGCAATGGCCCACAGCACATTGCCCGACGGAATGAAGAACACCAACGCCGCCAGGTTGGTGGCGATGTTGACCAGCTTCGCCGAAGCCGAGGCATGCAGGAAGTCCAGGGCGAAGAAGCGGATGAACAGGAAGATCAGGAAGCTGCCGGTGCCTGGGCCGAACAATCCGTCATAGAAGCCGATGGCGCCGCCGATCAACACCGCCAGGCACTGTTCCTTGCGGTCGATCGCCATGGGTTTGTGCAAGGTGCCGAAGTCCTTCTTGCAGAAGGTGTAGATGGCCATCAGCACGATCAACACCAGCACCATCGGCCGCATCACGCTGGCCGGTACCAGCGACACGGTGGCCGCGCCGCAGAACGACATGACGAAGGCGCTCAGCGCCGCCGGCACGATCAGCCCCCAGTCCAGCTTGACCTTGCGGATGAACGAACGCGCCGCAAAGCTGGTGCCGCACACCGAGGCCAGCTTGTTGCTGCCCAGCAACGCCGCCGGCTGGGCGTTGGGCAGCACGTTGAACAGCGCCGGGATCTGGATCAACCCACCGCCTCCCACGGCGGCGTCGATCAGGCCAGCGGCGAAGGCAAACAGTGAAAGCAGGGCGATATCCATCATCTCGGGGGTCCGGGCGGCATAAAACAGGCTGCCAGACTAATCAAAGCGGCGCGCTTGTGTTGAAATGCCATATTGCGAAAACTGCAACAAGGAACCCCGCTATGGCACTGGACATGCTGCGAGAAATACAGGCGTTCGTCAGCGTCGCGCACAAGCGCAGCTTCGTCAGCGCTGCCCGCGCCCTGGGTCGTTCGCCCAGCGCGGTGACCCGGGCCGTGCAGGCCCTGGAGGATAACAGCGGCGCCAAACTGTTCAACCGCAGCGCCAGTTCAGTATCGCTCACCGAGGCCGGCGAGCGGCTACTGCCCCATGCCGAGCGCTTGCTGGATGTGCAACGGGACGCCGCCGACGAACTGGCAGCGCTGACCGGCGACGCCCAGGGCTGGATCCGCCTGGCCGCGCCCGAGGTGCTGGCCCAGCAGGTGCTGCCGGCGGTGCTGGCCGAATTTTCCCGCCGCCACCCCCACGTCACCCTCGACGTACAGTACGGCGACCAGGCCTTCGACCCGTTGCAAGGCAAGCTGGATTTCGTGATCCGCGGGGCCTTCCCGCAGTCCAGCGAACTGATCGGCTATCCACTATGGCGTTACCGCCGCCATCTCTACGCCAGCCCTCAGTACCTGGCATTGGCCGGCACGCCGCAGGTGCTGGAAGACCTCGAGCGGCATACGCTGATCCTGCACACCGCGCCGCGCATCCTGAAGGCCTGGCATTTCAGCAAGGACGGACACATCGTCAGCCTGCGCCCGCGACCACGGCTGCGCCTGGGCTCGGGGGTAGCTGTGCTGCAAAGCACCCTGGCGGGGGCCGGTATCGCCCGGCTGGCGGATTGGCTGGGGGAGCCGGAGGTACGTGCCGGGCGCCTGGTGCGGGTCTGCCCCGACTACCACCTGACATCCAGCACCGGGCAGGACCCGCAGATGCACGCCGTGTACCCGGCCGGCGACCTGCCGGCGAAGGTCCGCGAGCTGCTGCAGACCCTGCGCGAGGCCGGTCTGCGGGGAGGGGAACAGCCCTGAACCGGGCTGCTCAATTTCTGCTCAATCTAACAGAGGCCCTGAGAACCATGGCCTGTAGCGCTTTATCCACAGACCTACCCACGAATTTTGTGGACAGTTTCTGCAAGCCTTGAAGGAATTTTTACAAGCGCAGCAAGGCCGCATTGGCCAACTTGACCAACTCGATCCATTCGCTTGCGCTGATCACACCGGAACGCTCCAACTCTTCGGCACGGCGCAGTGCCTGATCGTAGTCCGCTTCGTGGAGGATGCCCTCACCGAGAAAACGACCGCGCCACTCCAGCATCGCTGCAGTGCCTTTCTTGCATTCCATAGTGTGTATTGTCTCCAAGGCAAGTAAACGGCCCGTGTGCCCGGGCCCTGGGATTGGGGGCGGGAGATTACACGAGCGACTTGTACTTGAGAACGACTTGCAGCTACCGCTTGTCTAGACGACTGCGGCCAGGAGGCGGGAAAAACTTGGGGAAGGGTCTGGCCCGCCATTGTGCCAGGCGGGCCGGGACAGGAAAAAGTTGCGGCTCAGCTTGGCGGAATGGTACCCAGCAGGCCAATCATGATAGTCAGCAGCAGAAAACCACCCAGAAACAGCGCGAGCTTGCCCATCGGAACCTCTACAGTGTGATGACGTAACGGCGGGGCTGGCCGCTGCGGCAGTGCAGCGGGGCAGCCTGCCCAGCGCACACCGGGTTGGAAGGCTGGGCCTGGGTGTATTTTCCGGCAGCGGCTGATACGGTTACAGATTCAGGTTCGTGGAAAAAAAGCGGATCAGATGGTGATTCCTCCCATCGCGGGGCGCATACCTTGAGGCCAACGCGATCGGCGTGGGAGCGGGCTTGCCCCACGATGACCTCCGCGCAGGCGACACACCTGTGCTACGGTCCGAAGCCCAGACAAGGAGAACTCCCAGAGATGACCGCGCTCGCCAGCAACGCCGCCCTGCTGATCATCGACATGCAGAACGGCATCAACCACCCTCGCCTGGGCCGTCGCAACAACCCCGAAGCCGAACAGCGCATCAGCGAACTGCTCGCCGCCTGGCGTGCAAGCACGCGTCCGGTGATACACGTGCGCCACATTTCCCGCGATCCGGATTCGGTGTTCTGGCCGGGCCAGCCCGGTTGCGAGTTCCAGCCCGCCTTCACCCCGCAGGCCAGCGAGACCGTGTTCGAAAAACACGTGCCCGACGCCTTCTGCAACAGTGGCCTTGAACGCTGGCTGCACCAGCGCGGCATCAGCCAGCTGGTCATCGTCGGCGTGATCACCAACAACTCGGTGGAGTCGACCGCACGCTCGGCGGGCAACCTGGGGTTCGATACGGTAGTGGTGGCCGATGCCTGCTACACCTTCGACCAGCACGACCTGCAGGGCCGACTGTGGCCGGCGGAAGACGTCCATGCCCTGGCCCTGGGCAACCTGGCCATGGACTATGCGCGGATTCTCGACAGCGCGGCCTTGCTGGCTGCGGTCTGATCTCAGTCCAGCTGGCGCAGCTTCGCCAGCGGTACCCAGCCCAGCTCCCCATTGCCTGCACGACGGCACCAGAGCCAGCCGTTCAGGGGGCGCAGGCCCTCCAGCGACTGGCCGGGGTCAACATCCAGCTCATGGGCCGAATAGGCCTCCACCGCCCTGCCCCGGCCGACGCCAAGCCGCTCGATGAGCTGGCCGGGCACCCAGCCTGGCTCCTGGCCCTGGCAACTGCACAGGTACCAGTCCTCCCAGTGCTCATCACCCTCGTAACGCTGGCCGATGTCCAGCAGCGTGCCTCGGGCGAAGGTGATGGGCGCAGGATACTCACTGCGGTGTGCGGCAATCACGACGTAGTTCACAGGCCTCTCCCTGGCTGCGAAAAGCGTCGATGCTAGTCGAAGGTCCTTCAGAGCACCATGATCATTTCGTGCCAGGCCATGCCGCCATGGTCGGAGGCCGACGGGCGCACATAGGCGTAGCCCATCTTCTCGTACAGCCCGACATGCCGTTCCTTGCACATCAGGTGAATAGTCGCCTTGCCGCGCTCGCGCATCTGTTCGACGAAACGCGCCATCAGCCGGCCGGCATGGCCCAGGCCCTGGTACGCAGGGTCGAGCACCACCGACATGATCACCACGTTGGGCGCCAGCGGATCATGCCCGACCAGCTCCTTGAAGGCTTCGTCCGACATCACCACCTGGTCGGCGCAGCCGCTGTTGATGAAGCCGATCACCTGGCCATCGGCTTCCAGCACCAGGAAGCCCTCCGGGTACTGGGCGATGCGCGTGGCGATCTTCTCCCGGGTGGCGGCCTCGTCGCCTTCGTAGGCGCTGGTTTCGATCTGGTAGCAACGGTCCACGTCGGTTGCCGTGGCCTGGCGGAACATCGGGGTGCTCATGGGGCGGATCCGGATAGCGGGAAACAGGGGCGACATGCTAACGGAAGTCGTCGCCCAGCTGTATGCCCGCCATGCCAGTTAGACCGAACGGGTGATACCCCCATCGACCCGCAGGTTCTGCCCGGTGATATAGCCCGCGCCCTCGGAGGCCAGGAAGGCGACAGTGGCCGCAATCTCCTCGGCCTTGCCGTACCGCTCCATGGGAATCCGGCTACGGAATTCCGCTTTCTCCGGCAGGCTGTCGATAAAGCCCGGCAGCACGTTGTTCATGCGGATGTTCTCGGCCGCGTAACGGTCGGCGAACAGCTTGGTGAAGGCCGCGAGCCCGGCGCGGAACACCCCGGAAGTCGGGAACGTCGGATCCGGCTCGAAGGCGGCGAAGGTCGAGATGTTGATGATGGCGCCGCCACCCTGGCGCTGCATGATCGGCGTCACCAGGCGGGTCGGGCGCACCACGTTGAGGAAGTACACCTCCATGCCACGGTGCCAGTCGTCGTCGCTCAGCTCGAGAACCGGCGCGCGCGGGCCGTGGCCTGCGCTGTTGACCAGCACATCGACCCGCCCCCAGTGCTGCATCACCGTGTCGACCAGACGCTGCAGGTCTTCTACCGACTGGTTGGAGCCGGTCACGCCGATGCCGCCCAACTCGGCCGCCAGCGCCTCGCCCTTGCCGGACGACGACAGGATCGCCACCCTGAAACCATCGGCGGCCAGCCGCCGCGCGGCCTCGGCACCCATGCCACTGCCGCCTGCGGTGATGATTGCAACTTTCTGGGAAGACATATGCTGCTCCTTATGGGAGTTGATCAAGTAGGCCCATGAAGCCAGAATCCGGCTTATCGCACCAATCACAAATACTGGCAGCAGCCTGCAGGAAATCTACTGGATGAGCGCGCCCAAGCGACGCAATGCCCCCGCCATCGTCAATCACCTGGTGGCCTTCGAGGCCGCCGCCCGCCTGGGCAGCTTCCGCGCCGCCGCCGACGAGCTGCACGTCACCCCCGGCGCCGTCGCCCAGCAGGTGCGCACCCTCGAGGACAAGCTCGGCCGCCCGCTGTTCGAGCGCCTGCCCCGAGGCCTGCGGCCCAACCGGGACGGCGCCGACTACCTGACCCGCGTGCGCCTGGCCCTGGACATCATCGAGGACGCCACCGGCGAACTGCTGGAGCGCGACAGCCAGCGCGATCCCCGGCAGATCCTGCTCAGCACCACCCCCGCCTTCGCCAGCCGCTGGTTGATCCCGCGCCTGGGCCTGCTGGCCCAGGCCCACCCGCCGGTGGCGCTGATGATCGATGCCTCCGACAGTACCCGCCCGTTGAGCGGCAAGGGCGCCGTGGACCTGGCGGTGCGCTGGGGAGCCCCGCCCTTCGCCGACGCCTATGCCCTGCCCCTGCTGCCCGGCGTGGCGGTGCCGGTGTGCGCGCCGGCATTGCGCGGTGAACACCCTTGGCGGCAAGCCGCGGATCTTGCGCAGCAGCCGCTGATCTCCGACAGCCACAACAACTGGAAGCGCTGGTTCGATCACTACGCGCTGCCCGGCACGCGCTTCAGCGGCCCGGTGTTCTCCCAGACCATCCTCGCCATCGAGGCCGCCGAGCAAGGCATGGGCATCGCCCTGGTGCCCCGCCTGCTGGTGGCGAATGCCCTGAAGGCCGGCACGCTGGTACTCGCCCTTGAAGACCATGAACTGCACAGCAACGCCGGCTTCCACCTGCTCGCCGGCCATGCTCCGCAGGCAGGCTCGGCCGCCGAGCAAGTGGTGCACTGGCTGCAGGCGCAAGCGAACGATGAAACCCAAGAACGGCCAAATCACAACGCTCTGATTTAGCGGGCTAGCGAGGTCTGCGTGGGAGCGGGCTTGCCCCGCGATCACCGGCATGGCCGGTGCCATCCATTGCATCGCGGGGCAAGCCCGCTCCCACGCTGATAGCTGAAACTGCTCACGAAGCCCTGCCCTTGTGTAGCATTCTGTGTACCAACCGCCTCCCGATACACACGAACGCCCACCCCACCAGCACCCGACACACCCCGGACACAGCCACCTCCTTAACTACACGCCATCCCGCCCACACCGATGGCCCGCCAAGGAGATGCACCATGTTCGCCAGCGCCAACCGCCTCAACCGCTCAGCCCTGCTCGCCTGCGCCCTGCTGCCTCTGGCCCTGCTGACCACCACCCCCGGTCAGGCCGAGGAAACCCGCTCGCCTGCCGCAGCCCGCCAGTCCACCCCCTTCGGCCCGCTCAAGCATGTCCAGGCCGGCGTGCTGGACGTCGCCTACGTGGAACAAGGCCCCGCCGACGGCCCGGTGGTGATCCTCCTGCACGGCTGGCCGTACGACATCCACAGCTACGAGCAGGTGGCGCCGCAACTGGCCGCCCAGGGTTACCGGGTGCTGGTGCCCTACGCCCGCGGCTACGGCGACACCCGCTTCCTCTGCGCGAACACCCCGCGCAATGCCCAACCCGCCGCCCTGGCCAGCGACGTCATCGCCTTCATGGACGCCCTGGGGATCAAGCGCGCCGTGCTCGGCGGCTTCGACTGGGGCGCGCGCACCGCCGATATCGTCTCGGCCCTGTGGCCCGAGCGGGTCAAGGCGCTGGTGTCGGTCAGCGGCTACCTGATCAGCAGCCAGGAAGCCGCCAAGGCCCCGCTGCCGCCCAGCGCCGAACTGCAGTGGTGGTACCAGTACTACTTCGCCACCGAGCGCGGCCGCGCCGGCTACGACAGCAACCGCCACGCCTTCGCCCGGCTGATCTGGCAGACCGCCTCGCCGCAGTGGAAGTTCGACGACGCCACCTTCGAGCGCAGCGCCAAGGCCCTGGACAACCCCGACCAGGTCGCCATCACCGTGCACAACTACCGCTGGCGGCTCGGCCTGGCCCAGGGCGAGACCCGCTACGACCCGCTGGAGGCGAAGCTGGCCACCTTCCCCGCCATCGGCGTACCCACCATCGCCCTCGAAGGCGATGCCAACGGCGCGCCGCATCCACCGGCCGAGGCCTACGCCAAGCGCTTCACCGGCAAGTACGCCTACCGCCTGGTGAGCGGTGGCATCGGCCACAACCTGCCGCAGGAAGCGCCCGAGGCATTCGTCAAGGCCGTGGTGGATGCGGACCATCTGTAAGGGCAATTGCAACATATCGTTTCGGCAGCGCATGTCGGGTGCCGGGAGACGCGGATTGCCTCTGCAACCCGTCTGTTCCGTGGCAGGCCTTATACTCCGGGGCCTGCCGCAGAATGAGCGGACGCATGCCGAAACATTCACCCCGGCCATCCTGTAAGACGCCTCTTTTGTTGCTGTAGGACGTTTCTACGGGTTTGTGATCCGGTGTATGAATAATCAGTATTGGCTGGGGAATTGACCTGATACCGTCGAGCCTTTCCTACAACGGCACGGATGCCCACGGCCAGTGAGAACGACATGGACAACTACGACAGCTCAGCGCTTGGACTGCAGAAATGCCTGCTGAACCTGCGCCGGGATCATGCACGGATGAAAGCGTCGGGAGAGCTGGAAAGAGCCGCGATACTGGCGCAGGTAATTGGGCGGATGGAGCAGGGATTGAAGGAGGCCTCCCAGGGAAGGAAGCCCGAAACACTGCAGTGAAGTGATGCCAGCAAGGTGGTGATGGATTTGCGGCTCGCCCTGGTGAGGCGCCGCAAGCCCATCGCGTACACCGCCCACGCTCAATCGAAGACCCACTCCCTCATTTTTCGTCGCTACCCGCAGCATGACTGCCCCAAGCTCGTGCCCGCCCCCATCCCACGCCCAGCTCCAGTGCAACTTTCTAACCGAAAGGTCAGCTAAAACCCCGAGCTCTGCTTTTATTTCAAACACCTCTGGCAGGTTGGTACAGAGTATGCAAACGTTTGCTCAAAACAATTAAGCGAACAATCGCCGAAGCTTTCGCTCACCTCAGCCTCTCGGGGCTACCACCGCATGAACAAGGACTTTCAATGCGTCAACCTGCATCCCTGCGCCCAGCGGCTCGCTCCCCCCTGGCTGTCTCCTTGCTACTGGGCGCTGTTACGGGACTACTCAGCGTCACCACCCAGGCCCAGGAAAATCCCCCCAGCGAGTCAGCCCAGGGCGAGGCCCTGAGCCCGGCCGCCGCACCGGCCAAATCGGGGCCCTACCTGTCGAACTGGTACAACCAGAACTTCACCCTGATCGGCACCAAGGACATCAGTTTCGGCCCCCGCCCTGTCGACGATATCTACCTCGAATACGAGTACTTCGGCCGCAAGGGGCCGTTCGAGCTGTACGGCTACATCGACATCCCGAAGGTCCTCGACATCGGCAACAGCCATGACAAAGGCGCGTGGGACCACGGCTCGCCGCTGTTCATGGAACACGAGCCGCGGATCTCCATCGACTACCTGGCCGGCCGCAGCCTGGCCGTCGGCCCGTTCAAGGAGTGGTACGTAGCCTTCGACTGGATCTACGACCACGGCAGCAACAGCGCCAACCGCGCCAACACCCTGTACAGCGGCCTGGGCACCGACATCGACACCCATTCGCGGGTCAACCTGTCGGCCAACTTCTACGGCCGTTACCAGTGGGAAAACTACGGCGCCAGCAACGAGTACTCGTGGGATGGCTACCGGGCCCAGCTCAAGTACATCGTGCCCCTCGGCAAGTTCGACAACGGCGCCTCGCTGACCTATATCGGCTTCACCAACTTCGATTTCGGCTCGGACCTGCACAAGAACAACCCCAACCGCACGGCCAATGCCACGGTATCCACCAACGTGCTGCTGTACGCCTTCACCCACCTGCGCTTCACCCTGGTGGGCCGCCATTTCCACAATGGCGGCAACTGGCAGGATGGCAGCCAGCTGAATTTCGGCGACGGCGATTTCCGCGGTAGGTCCGATGGCTGGGGGTATTACGCCGGGGTCGGCTACCAGTTCTGATCGCTTGCGCCATGGAGGCTTGCATGCACCCGATGCACCGTCTTTCCCTCGCCGTGGGCCTGGCCTGCGGCATCCTGCTCACCTCGACGGCCCAGGCCGGCGAGACGGCTGCGCCGCCGATCAGGCCCAAGGTGATGCTGATCGCCATGTTCGCTCCCGAGGCCCAGCACTGGATCGAGCGCCTGGAACTGAAGCAGGAGGTGCGTGTGCCGGGCCTGTCGGCGGAGTATCCGGTGATACGTTGCAACAGCCAGGATGTCTGCCTGCTGGTGACCGGCATGGGCCAGACCAACGCCGCGGCCTCGACCCTGGCACTGGCGCTGTCGCCGAAGTTCGACCTGCGCAAGAGCTACTTCCTGGTCGCGGGGATTGCCGGGATCAACCCGAAGCACGGGACCCTCGGCACCACCGCCTGGGCCCATTACCTGGTGGAGTTCGGCACCCAGTGGGAGCTGGACTCGCGGGATGCGCCCAAGGACTGGGCGACGGGCTACCTGGGGATCAACACCAAGGGCCCGAACGAGAAGCCGCCGCTGGATTACAAGACCGAGGTCTTCGAGCTTAATCCGAAGCTGCAGGCCAAGGCCTATGCCCTGTCACACGGGGTGAGCCTGAGCGAGAGCAAGGAATCGGCGGCCTGGCGGCTCAAGTACCCGATGGCGCCGGCCAACCAGCCGCCGGTGGTGACCCGGTGTGACACCGTGGCGGGCAACACCTGGTTTTCCGGGACGCGCTTGAGTGAGCGGGCCGAGGTCTGGACTCGGTTGCTGACGGATAACAAGGGGGAATATTGCACTACCCAGCAGGAGGATAACTCCACCTATGAAGCGCTGCTGCGGGCCAGTCGTGAAGGGTTGGTGGATGTGCAGCGGGTGGCGGTGGTGCGGGCTGGGTCTGACTTTGATCGGCCTGAGCCGGGGGGAAGTGAGGTGGGAAATTTGCTCAAGTATGCCGACCAGGGCGGTTTTGTTCCGGCGCTGGAGAATCTTTATCGGACTGGGAATCCGCTGGTGCAGGAGATTCTGAAGAATTGGGCGGTTTGGGAGAAAGGGGTTCCGGAGGCTTGAGCATCACGCCCAGGCCGGCTAGGAGATGGTCGCTTCAATTCAAGATTGCCGGGGCTGCTTTGCAGCCCTTTCGCGGCACAAGGCCGCTCCTACAGGATGGCGCGGTCACCTGTAGGAGCGGCCTTGTGCCGCGAAAGGGTCGCAAAGCGACCCCGGCAAGCCCAAGTCGAACACCCATTCTCAACACCTTGTAAGGGCTGGTCCTCAAACCCAAATGGTGGTCGCCCAACCCTTCCCTCTTTTGCATCTGCCGCTATCGTTTCCTTGATTCGGGATAGGCCATAAAGCTCCACACCTGGCGGTGGTGAACAACCACGCTCTCGCAACAAGGACGGCCAAGTCCGTGATAAGCGCAGTGATGCTGGCAAGCCTCGCGGTAAGTAACGACAGACAGGGCAGCGGCGAAAAATGCCTGCTGCCCTCCTTCGACTCGCTGCACTGCCCGTCAGCGCCTCATTGTCTCCTGGTCGCCTCGGGCATGAGGCCGCCTATGAGGAAAACGGCTGCTGGCCCTATCAGCCAATCCACCGTCGTTCCTGAACTAACTGCCGGAATCAAAAAAACGCGGCTAACAGACCTACGCCTGCCCAGATGCGCCTGCGTGGCGTGAGCCACTCTCGGACCTTTTCCAACCTTCTGCCCACTGGCACTCACTCTCCTTGTTTGTTCTGCAGTGAAGCGAATCGCCTGCGGTGCTGCGAGGCACCAGCGAACCAAAATTGCTAGACACATCCACCCGGCGCCAACTCAAGCCTGAGCCACTCCAGGTACTCAAGAATCTCGGCGTCGTTACGCTTGCAGTACGACCATTTTTGCTGCTTTGAAACCGAGATGAACCTCGCCTGCCTGAGGATCTCAAGGTGCCGGCTCGCTGTTGGCTGGGCGATACCCAGCGCACTTGCGATAAGGGTCATGCAGACGCCGAACTCGACGGGGTCTGCCGACCATTGATCGGCGAAGTGGTCACGAGGTGCTGCGAGCAGGCGAAGGATCGCCATGCGAACCTCACTGCTCATCGCTTTCATCTGTATTGATCTGTCCATGCCCACATCATATAGTCATTTAGCTAAATGACAATGTGAGGTGAGCCATGTTGGATCTACCCTACGCATCGAGCATCGAAGGCAACACCGTCAGATGGGGAAAATTGGGGACAGGCGCGCCGCTGGTCGCCATCCATGGCACCCCCTTCTCTTCGCAGGTATGGCGGCGTGTCATACCTCATCTCGCTGACCGCAGGACCGTGTATTACTTCGACCTGGTTGGCTATGGCCTGTCTGAAATGAGAGAGGGCCAGGACGTTTCACTGGCGATGCAGAACAACGTCTTGGCTGCGCTTTTCGAGGAATGGGGCATCGAGCGCCCTGACGTGCTGGCCCATGACTTTGGAGGCGCGACAGCACTGCGCGCTTACTACCTGAACGGTCTGCGCTATGCCTCCCTCACCATTTTCGATGCCGTAGCCCTGGCACCCTGGGGCTCTCCTTTTGTTCAGCATGTCCGTCAACATGAGGCCGCCTTTGCCGGGATGCCCGACTACATGCACCGAGCGCTGCTGGCAGCCTACCTGCAAACCGCTGCGGCCAATCCCCTCAGTGACGAAGCCCTGCAAGCGTACAGCGCTCCATGGCTGGGGCCGATTGGCCAGGCAGCCTTCTACAGGCAGATCGCACAGATGAATCAGCGCTACACCGACGAAATCGAACCGCTTTACGGGAAGCTGGATTGCCCCGTATCGGTGCTTTGGGGCTCGGAGGACGCCTGGATTCCCTATTCCCAAGGGGAGCGTCTTGCTGGGCTTATCTCCCAACAGCCCTGCGTCCGAGTAGTGAACTCAGGCCACCTGATGCAGGAAGACAGGCCGGAAGCGATTGTGGCGGCGGTTTTGAAGCAGCTTGGCCCCTGAGGCAGGTTCGCTGGACTGTCTGTATGTCCAAATTCCCAGCGGTCTGTGTCTATTGGCAGAGCGATTTCATCGGTACGGTTCAGGCCTCACTGTTTCCAAGAGGTTGTCATGGAACTGACAGCAATCCCGTTTGGTACCACGGACTGGTCAAAGATCGATCCTGTCGCTTACCCGCACGCTTGTCACCGGAGTAGCCCTTCGTGCCGTACTCGATGAAGCGCAGGTAGAAGAACCTCCGGTTGTCGCGCTTGCCGCGGATCCCGATCTGGGCGTCCAGGCCGCTGGGCGAGACGTAGACCTTCAGCGCGGCAGCAGCGGCGCCGGTGTCCTTCGGAATAAGCTGCCGCTGGGATTCAAGGATACGGTTGGCCGCAATCTCCATCGCCGGCTTCAGCTCGTTGTCCATGGTCTTGTGAATGTTACGGAGCGTCCGACGCAGCCGGATATCGCCCCGGATGCTCGAGCGCCTGGCCATGGACTACTCCTTGGCCTGGGCGGCCTTGCCTGGCTTCGCGGGCTTCTCGGCGGCGCCTTGCTCGGCCACTTCCTCGGCGTAGCCGCGGGCGATGAGGCCGGCGCCGTACTCCTTGTCGATCACGAACTCGGCGCCCTTATCGCGTTCGCCGGTGGCGCCGGATAGCCGGCCCAGTGCACGAATCTTCATGGCTCACCTCATGGGTTGGGGACGCTGGAGCACAGCAGGCGCAGCAGGTCCCGATCGTTGTTGGGTAGCGCAGCCTCGACCTTGTAGGCCACGTCGGTGCGTTTGTCGGTCACCCTCCAGCCAGCGGCGATGTCGGCCCGGGGGCGAATGCGGATCTCCGCGCTGACGACCACCTCCAGTTGCTCGGCCAACCACGCCGCCGTAGTGAACATCGACCCGAGCGGTCAGCAGGTGCTGATCAACTGGAAGAATCTCAAGCAGATCCGGGTGCGCCAGCTGGTCGACGCCGTATGCGACATCCCGCACCAGTGGACCATCTACCTCAGCGTGTTGTGCCGAGACCACTTCGGCGTGCAGTACCACAAGTCGATTGAGGTCGCGCCGCGTGGCAACTACCGGGCCGAGCACCTGACCGATGTGATCGAGGCCACCTACACCGACCTGCGGGCCACGGCAAACCCTAATCACCTGGTGGCATCCGGCTGGATCGCCATCCCTACCGACACAACGCTCGACGAAGCAGAGGCCGCCAAGATCTTTGCCGCAGTGGGCGCCTGGAATCAGCAAAGAGCAGCATGAAACGCATCACCGCACGCGTCCGGCACGGCCGACGCCAGCAACACATCAATCTGCCGCCCAGCGGCTTGGGAGGTATCGGCCATGGCCGAGCAGAAGACTGGAGCCGCCAAGCACTCAGCGGACTACCGCGAGCGCGAGAGGACGAAGGCCGCGAAGCTGGGCATCGAGAAGGTGTTCTTCAACATGCCTGCCGGGATCAAGGTTGCACTGTCTGCCGAGATCGAGCGCCACGGCTACGACCAGGTGCAGGAGCTCTGGCAGGACCTGGCCCTGTCGTGGATCGCGCAGGACCATGAAGAGCGGGCGCGTCGACTCGAACGGCCTGACGCGCCAGCTTTTTACATCTCGCCGAAACTAGCGCGACAGTTCGAAGAAGCCAGTATGGCGGAGCTGAAGCGAGACCCTGGCGATGAGATCAAGCCCCCTTCGGGGAAAGCCTGACCAAAGCTTCGGCGTGGGCATCGCTGATCTCTTTCACCGCGTTGTCCATGTGTGGGTGATCGACTGTACGAAGTACGTTGTTCCCCAGCAGAAGAGCCACGGCCCGATCAACGACCTGCTTCTCGTCATGACCTTCAACCTTGGCGGCGCCAATTACTGCGATGAGCGCTTGTTCTAGTGCGATTTCACGAACGGTTGCCATTGCAAACTCCTTGTCATTGCCCGGCCTCATGCCGGCCATCCGTAATACCCCATCCCACCCCAAATTGCCACCATGCCGCCGCCAGCACGGAGGGCGGCGCATGCATGGAGTACCGCAATGCAAGTCGAGACCTCAACAGTCACCAAGCTGCTGATCACCGGTGCCGAAGGCCTGGACCCGATCAGCGTCTACCTGGAAGACTTCGCGCCCTGCAAGGGCAAGATCACCGTCAGCTGCTACGACAAGACCTGGCACGCCTACTGGGGAGGCATGTGGGATGGCCTGACCATCGGCCAGTTCTTCTGCAAGCTGCACGACGCCTACATCATCGGCTACTTCGACCGGTCGCTGAGCTCTCGCCGGTTCAGTGCTGAGGCCCTGGCCGACAAAGCGCGGAAAGTGATCGTGCAAATGCGGCGTGACCGGGACCTGGACGCAGAAGACGCCCGGAGCCTGCTCGACGAAGCCGAGGGTGTTCGCCACACCAGCTCGCTCGATGAGTGCGGCGGCGCTCACCGCGAGTTCATGCACCGCGTGTTCGGTGACGACTGGTGAAACTGCCGGCCGATGCCATGGAGCCCAACCCAGATTGGGCCTACCTCTGCCGGATCATCGGAACGGTGCAGCAGGCGCTGGCCAAACAGTTCCCCATCGCCGACTGACCCCGCTCCGCTCGCCACTACGGCAAAGGCTACGATCTCAGCACAACGTAACTAACCTTTACGCTGCTGTTGTCGCGTTCTAGGCCAGCAACATCAATCTTAAATACGAGATTGGGATCAACCGCTTCTGAGGCGGGCGCTGGGGAGACGGAGCCACTCCAGACGAGTTGGATCGTGTCGCGCTCTTGCATGCCAGAATATTGCGGAATGTGGACTATGACCGGCTCTGTGCCCAACTGCTCGGCCTCAAAGTCCATTGGCTCAAGCACGTTTTCGATTTCGGGTGCTTTCACGATTCAGACTCCTTTCTAGAAACACTACGAATTGATGGCTGCTCAGACCATCTGAAAAAGTCTAGCGCAATTTTCCCAGAAGCTGCCCGCCCGCGCCTTCCCCTATTCAACGATAACGCCGACCCGGCGAGGGCGGCGCATGCCCGGAGATCACCATGAGTACGTTCGCAGTGTTCGGCATGACTGCCGCAGCAGCGCTTGCCGATGCCCGGAAGAAAACCAAGACCACCAAGCCAAGCGGCAAGGCTGGCTGCCCCCCCTGGACCTTACCCTGGCCGAGTGGGAGGAGGCGGTGCAGCGCAACGTTGAGGTGTTCATGGCCGGCGAGAAGGTCAAGCAGCTCAGCGTTTTGTACGACACCCCGCAGCACGCCCAGAAGTTCATCGACCTGGCCAAGCGCTCCGGCACCTGCCGCGACCTGCGAATCCGCGCCAAGGCCGCGCTGGTCGATGAGAAGGGCCGCACGATCATCAACCCCAAGACCAAGATGCCCGTCATCGGGTGGGCAGACTGGTCGCCAGAGATTGCCAAAGTCGCCTGACACGGAGGTATCCCCATGCCTACAGAAAACCTGTTCATGTTCACCAAGACCTTCGCCCAAGAAGGCACATTCCAAGCCCTGTATGCCGCGCAAGACTGGCTCCGAGAGAATGGCTACAGCTACGGATCGACCTGTCGTGACGAGCCAATCGGCGTGATGAAGGGTGAATGGGATATCGCCAAGTGGCGGAACCTCAGCCGCCAGGATATCGCCGGCCTGGATGGCGTCCTGTTCGGCTCACCCCGTAATGGCCCGATCGAACTGAAGCTCAAGGAGATTCCAGCGTGAGCACTGCCGAGATGGTCAGCGTGCCGCGTGAGCGCGCCCTGCAGCTCATCAACCTTCTGGCCGGGGTGGCAAGTGCAGTGCACTGGCTGGCCGATAACAGCGAGGATTGCGGGGACGAAGGCATTGACTGCCAGCGAGTCGACTTCGAGGCCTTGAGCGACGCCCTGGACAAATGCGAGGAGCTACCGGAGCTGCCTGATAGCGTGTACGTGCGTGACGGCTGGCTGCGGGCTGCTGATGAGCTGCGCGCCCTCCTGGCCCAGCCAACGGGAGGGATGAGGAGGGAAACCGCAAGGAGATACCACTGGGGAGCGATCTGGACGTGGCAAAGGTGGAATGGGCGAAGCTTGATAGCAAAGCCGTGCCGAAGGTCACTCGCTTGATGAGCCATCTCTTCGATCGATACGAGCGAGATGTCATCCCAACCAAGAAGCCTCGGACACAGAAGGACAATCTGGCCGAGCTTCGGCAGCTCAGGAAGGCTTTCAGCGACGCCCCCATCGAAGCGATCACGCCGCACACGCTTGCTCAATACCGCGACAGGCGCACTGGTAAGGTGCGGGCAAATAGAGAGATCGCCCTGCTGTCGCATATCTTCAACATGGCGAGGGAATGGGGTGTGACATCTCAGGTCAACCCAGCGGCTGGGGTTCGCAAGAACAAGGAGAAGCCGCGGGACTTCTACGCCGGCCCTGCAATCTGGGATGCGGTGTACGCAGTCGCCGTACCGGAACTCAAGGATGCGATGGACCTGGCCTACCTCACTAGTCAGCGACCAGCCGATGTCCTGGCTTCTAGGGCCTCAGACGTGGTCGACGGGTACCTGCAAATCGACCAGGGCAAGACAGCCAAGAAGCTTCGGATACGCCTGGCCACTGACGGTGAGCAGAGCCAGTTGTCGCTGCTGCTTGAGCGTCTGCTGCTGCAACGTAGGGAGCGAGGTGTGCGCGGTCCTTACCTGATCAATACAGAGGACGGCCGCAACGTCACCAAGTCGATGCTTCGACTCCGATGGGATGACGCGAGAAAGGCAGCGGCAGACAGGGCGATTGAGGACATGGACCCTGCCCTGGCCGAGATGATCAAGGGCTTCCAGTTCCGAGACATCCGCCCAAAGGCCGCCAGCGAAATCGAGGACCTGGCCCATGCAAGCAGGCTGCTCGGTCACACCGACAAGCGCATAACAGAGGTGGTTTACCGCCGCGTTGGCGAGGTTGTAAAGCCCACCCGGTGATGGGTTAAACAAGCCAAGTTGCGGAACACCACTAAAAAGATGCGGAACACATGCGGGAATCATCTGGTGTAAACGCATATCCCAGAAACACGAAAAGCCCCGAATTCAGGGGCTTTTGAATGGCGGAAGCGTAGGGATTCGAACCCTAGGATAGTTGCCCATCGACGGTTTTCAAGACCGTTGCCTTAAACCACTCGGCCACGCTTCCAGCTGGTTTTGCGGCGGCAATCATACCGTAATGTAACAAGCTGTCAAACTCTCTGTGTCGCGCCCTGCGACAGCTCTGATATGCTCTGCCTCATACGTTCCACTACCGCCGGTCCCGGACCGCGGCCTCACCCCAAAGGAGTGCGCCATGCGCGAACAGGATTACGCCGTCCAACACGGCCAGCAGGTCGAGCAGCAGGAGGTCAGCAAGGTCCTGCGCAACACGTACAGCCTGCTGGCCCTTACCCTCGCCTTCAGCGGCATCATGGCCTTCGTCGCCCAGCAGATGCGTGTCGGCTACCCGAACATCTTCGTGGTGCTGATCGGCTTCTACGGCCTGTTCTTCCTCACCAACAAGCTGCGTGATTCGGCCTGGGGCCTGGTGTCCACCTTTGCCCTCACCGGCTTCATGGGCTTCATCCTCGGCCCGATCCTCAACCGCTACCTCGGCATGGCCGGTGGCGCCGAAGTGGTCAGCTCGGCCTTCGCCATGACCGCCCTGGTGTTCGGCGGCCTGTCGGCCTACGTGCTGATCACCCGCAAGGACATGAGCTTCCTCAGCGGCTTCATCACCGCCGGCTTCTTCGTCCTGCTGGGTGCCGTGGTGGCCAGCTTCTTCTTCCAGATCAGCGGCCTGCAACTGGCGATCAGCGCTGGCTTCGTACTGTTCTCGTCGGTCTGCATCCTGTTCCAGACCAGCGCCATCATCCATGGCGGCGAGCGCAACTACATCATGGCCACCATCAGCCTGTACGTGTCGATCTACAACCTGTTCGTCAGCCTGCTGCAGCTGTTCGGCATCATGGGCCGCGACGACTGATCGAATCGGTCGACAGCGCCTCACAAAAAGCCCGCTTCGGCGGGCTTTTTCGTGCCTGCTGAACAGCATCGGCAAAGCCCCCGAAGATTGACTTAAAAGTCAGCTTATTGCCCCATTTCTCCGCGATTGTGCGGCCATCGTGCTTGCCTCTACCCCTATGGGCTTTCTGCCCGTAGAATGCGCTCCTTTTTTCTTCCGGGGCGGCATTTTCCCATGAGTTCACACGAACACGGCCCAGGCGCGGCGGCGCCTGCCAATGAACTGGTCCTTGGCCTCGAGGACAAGCCTCGCCTGCTGATCGGCCTGCTGGCGGCGCTGCAGCACCTGCTGGCGATCATCGTGCCGATCGTCACGCCGGGCCTGCTGATCTGCCAGGCGCTGGGCGTGTCGGCGCGTGACACCAACCTGATCGTGTCGATGTCGCTGGTGATCTCGGGTATCGCCACCTTCGTCCAGTGCAAGCGCTTCGGGCCGTTCGGCGCCGGGCTGCTGATCGTCCAGGGCACCAGCTTCAACTTCGTCGGCCCGCTGATCGCCGGCGGTGCGCTGATGGTCAAGCAGGGCACGCCGGTGGAGAGCGTGATGGCGGCGATCTTCGGCGTGGTCATCGCCGGCTCGTTCGTGGAAATGGGCGTGTCGCGCATCCTGCCCTTCGTCAAGCGCCTGATCACCCCGCTGGTGACCGGCATCGTCGTGCTGATGATCGGCCTGACCCTGATCAAGGTCGGCCTGATCAGCATGGGCGGCGGCTTCGGCGCCATGGCCAACGGCACCTTCGCCGATGGCGAGAACCTGCTGCTGTCGGGCGTGGTGCTGGCGATCATCGTCATCCTCAACCGCATTCCGGTGGTGTGGATGCGCAGTTGCGCCATCGTCATCGCCCTGGCCGTGGGCTATGCCCTGGCCGGCTACCTGGGCCGCCTGGACTTCACCGGCATGCACCAGGCCGCGCTGTTCCAGGTGCCGACGCCGCTGCACTTCGGCCTGGGCTTCTCCTGGTCGCTGTTCATCCCGATGCTGGTGATCTACCTGGTCACGTCGCTGGAAGCCATCGGTGACGTGACCGCCACCAGCAAGGTCTCGCGCCAGCCGGTGGAAGGCCCGGTATGGATGCAACGGATCAAGGGCGGGGTGCTGGTCAACGGTGCCAACTCGCTGCTGGCCGGCCTGTTCAACACCTTCCCCAGCTCGATCTTCGCCCAGAACAACGGCGTGATTCAGCTGACCGGCATCGCCAGCCGCCATATCGGCATCTGGATCGCCGCCATGCTGATCCTGCTGGGCCTGTTCCCCAGCGTCGCCGGGGTGATCCAGGCGGTGCCGGAGCCGGTGCTCGGTGGCGCGGCCATGGTCATGTTCGGCGCCGTGGCGGCCTCGGGCATCAATATCCTCGCCAGCACCCGCCTCGACCGCCGCGCCCTGCTGATCATCGCCGTGTCGCTGTCGCTGGGCCTGGGCGTGGCCCAGGTGCCGGAGTTCCTCGCGCACATGCCGGCGGCGCTGCGCAACGTGCTGGAGTCGGGCGTCGCCACCGGCGGCATCTGCGCCCTGCTGCTCAACTGGTTCCTGCCCGAGGGCAAGGAACAGGCCTGAGCCGCGCCCGCCTGAGCACAAAGCCCGCGCCCACCAGCGCGGGCTTTTTGCTTTATCATGGCCGCATTCATTTGCACGAGCCTTCCATGAAATTCGCCATCGCGGTCTTTTCCCCGGCCCATGCGCCCTCCTCGCGCCGCGCCTTGCGCTTTGCCGAGGCGGTGCTGGCCGGCGGGCATGAAATCGCCCGATTGTTCTTCTACCAGGACGGGGTGCACAGCGCCTCGGCCAATATCGTCACGCCCCAGGACGAGCTGGACGTGGCCGCGCAATGGCGCGCCTTCGTCAGCGACCACCGCCTGGACGCCGTGGTGTGCATCGCCGCGGCCCTGCGCCGGGGCGTGCTCGACGACACCGAGGCCAACCGCTACCAGCGCCCGGCGGTGAACCTGCCGATGCCGTGGGAACTGTCCGGGCTGGGCCAGCTGCACGAAGCCGCGCAACTGGCCGACCGCCTGGTCTGCTTCGGAGGTGATTGAGATGGCCAAGTCCTTGCTGATCATCAGCCGCCAGGCGCCGTGGAGCGGCCCGTCCGCCCGCGAGGCGCTGGACATCGCCCTGGCCGGCGGCGCCTTCGACCTGCCGCTGGGCATGCTGTTCCTCGATGACGGTGTGTTCCAGCTCGCCGCCGGGCAGCAACCCGATGCCCTGCAGCAGAAGAACCTGACCGCCAACCTCCAGGCCCTGCCGATGTTCGGGGTCGAGGAACTGTTCGCCTGCGGCCACAGCCTGGCCCGTCGTGGGCTGGACGGCGACGCCCTGGCGCTGCCGGTCGAGGTGCTCGACGCTACCGCGCTGGCCGCGCTGATTGCCCGTTTCGACCAGGTGGTGACGCTCTGATGACGACCCTGCATGTAATCGCCCACTCGCCCTTCGGCGACGAGCGCCTGGCCAGTTGCCTGCGCCTGCTGGGCCCGCAAGACGCGCTGCTGCTGTGCGGCGATGCCACCTACGCGCTCAAGGCCGGCAGCGAGCCGTTCGCCGCCCTGCAGGCCGCCAACCTCGGCGCGCGCCTGTTCGCCCTCGACGAAGACCTGCAGGCCCGTGCCCTCGACAGCCAGTTGGCCAAGGCCGTGGACTACGCCGCCTTCGTCGAACTGTCCCTGCGCCACGACAAGGTCAACAGCTGGCTATGAGTACCCTGACTGTCGGCGATCGCCACATCGCCCTGGACAAGGACGGCTTCCTGGTCGAGCTGCAGGACTGGTCCCACGAAGTCGCCGAGGCCCTCGCCACCCGCGAAAGCATCGCCCTGACCGCGGACCACTGGGAAATCCTCGAGCTGCTGCGCCAGTTCTACCAGGAGTACCAGCTGTCGCCGGCCACCCGCCCGCTGATCAAGTACACCGCGCTCAAGCTCGGGGCGGAAAAAGGCAACAGCCCGCACCTGAACCGCCTGTTCAATGGCACCCCCGCCAAACTCGCCGCCAAGCTGGCGGGCCTGCCCAAGCCGACCAACTGCATATGACCGAGCCACAGCTGAACGATGTACGCCCGCTGACCCTGGAAACCCCGGCCGAACACCCGTTCGCCGAATTCGTGCGCATCCTCGGCAAGGGCAAGCGCGGCGCCCGCGGCCTGACCCGCGAGGAAGCCCGCGCCGCCATGACCCTGCTGCTCGAAGGCAGGGTCGAGGACACTCAGCTGGGCGCCTTCCTGATGCTGCTGCGGCACAAGGAAGAAAGCGCCGAGGAACTGGCCGGCTTCACCGAGGCGCTGCGCGCCCACCTGCAGGCGCCGCGCATCGCCGTCGACCTCGACTGGCCGAGCTACGCCGGCAAGAAGCGCCACCTGCCCTGGTGCCTGCTGGCGGCCAAGTGCCTGGCAGGCAACGGCGTGCGCATCCTGATGCACGGTGGTGGCGCCCATACGGCCGGGCGGCTGTACACCGAGCAACTGCTCGACCTGCTGGACATCCCGCTCTGCCGTGACTGGACGGCCGTGGAGCAAGCCCTGGACAGCCGCCGGCTGGCCTTCTTCCCGTTGCAGGACTGGGCGCCGCAACTGCAACGCATGATCGACCTGCGCAACACCCTGGGCCTGCGCTCGCCCATCCACTCGCTGGCCCGGGTGCTCAACCCGCTTGCCGCCCGCTGCGGCCTGCAGAGCATCTTCCACCCCGGTTACCAGGCCGTGCACCGCGAAGCCAGCCGCCTGCTCGGCGATCATGCCGTGGTCATCAAGGGCGACGGTGGCGAGATCGAGGTCAACCCGGATGTCGTCAGCCACCTGTACGGCACCTCGGCCGGCGAGGCCTGGGACGAAGAGTGGCCGGCGCTTAGTGCCCAGCGCCATGTGAAGCCGGCCAGCCTGCAGCCCGAGCACCTGCTGGCGGTGTGGCGCGGCGAGGCGCAGGACAGCTACGGCGAACTGGCCGTGGTCGCGACCATGGCCCTGGCCCTGCGTGGGCTCGGCCAGGAACGCGAGCAGGCGTTCGGCAATGCCCGCGCCTACTGGGCCGCCCGTAAAGACATCGAATAATCCGATAGGAATAGGGCAGTCTTTGCGCTATTTCTTCGAACGCTTTGCCCTAGACTGAGCTCCAACGACAAACGATTGTGTTTCGAGGAGCTCCGAGATGGGCCTTTTGATCGATGGCCGCTGGCATGACCAGTGGTACCAGAGCAGCAAGGACGGCGCCTTCCAGCGCGAGAACGCGCAGCGGCGCAACCCGCTGCCCGCCGCCGAGGCCGGCCGCTATCACCTGTACGTGTCGCTGGCCTGCCCTTGGGCGCATCGCACCCTGATTTTCCGCGCCATCAAGGGCCTGGAGCCATTGATCGATGTCTCGGTGGTCAGCTGGCTGATGGGCGAGCACGGCTGGACCTTCGACCAGCAGCAAGGCTCCAGCGGCGATCAACTGGATGCGCTGCAGTACCTGCACCAGCGCTACACTCAGGACGACCCGCACTACACCGGGCGAGTGACCGTGCCGGTGCTGTGGGACAAGCAGGAGAAACGCATCGTCAACAACGAGTCGGCCGAGATCATCCGCATCTTCAACAGCGCCTTCGACGGGCTGACCGGCAATACCCTGGATCTCTATCCCGAGCCGCTGCGGGCGACCATCGATGGGCTCAACGAGCGTATCTATCCGGCGGTGAACAACGGCGTGTACCGCGCCGGCTTCGCCACTTCGCAGGACGCCTACGAGACCGCCTTCGACGAGGTGTTCAATGAGCTGGATCATCTGGAGGGGCTGCTGGGTCGCCAGCGCTACCTGGCCGGCGAGTACCTGACCGAGGCCGATGTGCGCCTGTTCACCACGCTGGTGCGTTTCGATGCGGTGTACCACGGGCACTTCAAGTGCAACCTGCGCCGCCTGAGCGACTACCCGAACCTGTCCAACTGGCTGCGCGAGCTGTACCAGTGGCCGGGGGTGGCGGGCACGGTGAACATGGAGCATATCCAGAAGCACTATTACATGAGCCACAAGACCATCAACCCGAATGGGATCGTGCCGAAGGGACCATTGCAGGACTTTGGCTTGCCGCATGATCGGGAGCGGTTGTCGGGCAAGGGGATCTGGCGGGGTTGAGAGAGCCGGGGCTGCTTTGCAGCCCTTTCGCGGCACAAGGCCGCTCCTACAGAGGGTATGCGATCCCTGTAGGAGCGGCCTTGTGCCGCGAAAGGGCCGCAAAGCGGCCCCAGCAATTTCAGCTGTCCTGCGCCCCTTCAAACCACGCCAGCTTCTCGCGCAGCTGCACCACTTCCCCGACAATCACCAGGGTCGGCGCATGCACTTCATGCCGCGCCACCAGCTCCGGCAGGTCAGCCAGGGTACCGGTGAACACCCGCTGATTGCGCGTGGTCCCCTGCTGCACCAGGGCTGCCGGCGTGCTCGCCGCACGCCCATGACGGATCAACTCGGCGCAGATGGTCGGCAACCCGACCAAACCCATGTAGAACACCAGGGTCTGGGCCGGCGCCACCAGGTCATCCCAAGGCAGGTTGCTGGTGCCATCCTTCAGGTGACCGGTAACGAAGCGCACCGACTGGGCATAATCGCGGTGGGTCAGCGGAATCCCGCCGTAGGCGGAACAACCACTGGCCGCAGTGATGCCCGGCACCACCTGGAACGGAATACCCTCGTCAGCCAGCTCCTCGATCTCCTCGCCACCCCGACCGAAGATGAACGGATCGCCACCCTTGAGCCGCAGCACGCGCTTACCCTGGCGGGCCAGGTCGACCAGCAGGCGGTTGATCTTGTCCTGTGGCACGGCGTGGTCGGCGCGGCGCTTGCCGACATAGATACGCTCGGCGTCACGCCGGCACATCTCGATGATGGCCGGGGCCACCAGGCGGTCGTACAGCACCACGTCGGCCTGCTGCATCAGGCGCAGGGCACGGAAGGTCAGCAGGTCCGGATCGCCCGGCCCCGCGCCCACCAGGTACACCTCGCCGCCCTGCTGCACCGGCGCGCCATCGACCATCGCCTGCAACAGGCGCTCGGCCTCGGCGCCCTGCCCGGCCAGCTGGCGCTCGGCGACCGGGCCCTGGAACACACTCTCCCAGAAGCCACGGCGCTGGTTGACGTCCGGGTACAAGGCCTTGACCTTGTGCCGGAAACGCGCCGCCAGCCCGGCCAGCTCGCCGTAGGCGGACGGGATCCAGGCTTCCAGCTTGGCGCGGATCAAGCGCGCCAGCACCGGGGCGTCGCCACCGCTGGAGACCGCCACCACCAGGGGTGAACGGTCGACGATGGCGGGGAAGATCACCGTGCACAGGGCCGGGGCATCCACCACGTTGACCGGCAGGCTGCGTGCCTGGGCCTCGGTCGAGACCTGGGCGTTGAGCGCCGAGTCGTCGGTGGCCGCGATCACCAGGCGGCAACCCTCCAGGTCGCTCGCCTGGTAGCCACGCACCAGCACCTCGCCACCGCCCTCGCGGGCCAGCGCGGCCAGCTGGCCGTCGACCTCCGGCGCCACCACCCGCAGCGCGGCGCCGGCATCGGCCAGCAGGCGCGCCTTGCGCAAGGCGATCTCGCCGCCACCGACGACCAGCACACGGCCGCCCTGCAGCTTATGGAAAAGCGGCAGGTAGTCCATTCAGCGAATGACCTCGACGCCACCCATGTACGGCTTGAGCACGTCCGGCACGCGGATCGAACCGTCGGCCTGCTGGTAGTTCTCCAGCACCGCCACCAGGGTCCGGCCGACAGCCAGGCCCGAACCGTTGAGGGTGTGTACCAGCTCCGGCTTGCCGGTTTCCGGGTTGCGCCAGCGGGCCTGCATGCGCCGCGCCTGGAAATCACCGCAGTTGGAGCAGGAGCTGATCTCGCGGTACTTGTCCTGGCTCGGCACCCACACTTCCAGGTCGTAGGTCTTCACCGCGCCGAAGCCCATGTCGCCGGTGCACAGCGCCAGCACGCGGTACGGCAGTTCCAGCAGCTGCAGCACACGCTCGGCGTTGGCGGTAAGGCCTTCCAGGGCTTCCATGGATTTCGCCGGTTCGACGACCTGCACCATCTCGACCTTGTCGAACTGGTGCTGACGAATCATGCCGCGGGTGTCGCGGCCCGAGGCGCCGGCTTCG
Source organism: Pseudomonas sp. RtIB026 (assembly GCF_016861355.2). Classification (NCBI taxonomy): domain Bacteria; kingdom Pseudomonadati; phylum Pseudomonadota; class Gammaproteobacteria; order Pseudomonadales; family Pseudomonadaceae; genus Pseudomonas; species Pseudomonas sp. RtIB026. The sequence continues at coordinate 4,318,505 of NZ_AP023348.2, forward strand.
CTGCGAAAGCACGGGGTGTGGGCGACCAGCTTCAGCGGCAGCTGCTTGGCGTCGAGGATCTCGCCGGCCACCAGGTTGGTCAGCGACACTTCGGCGGTCGGGATCAGGTAGAAGTCGGCCTCGCCTTCGCGGCTGATCTTGAACAGGTCTTCCTCGAACTTCGGCAGCTGGCCGGTGCCCTGCAAGGCCGGGGCCTGCACCAGGTACGGGGTGTAGTGTTCCTCGTAGCCGTGCTCGCCGGTGTGCAGGTTGATCATGAACTGCGCCAGGGCGCGGTGCAGACGGGCGATCGGGCCGCGCAGCACGGCGAAGCGGGCGCCGGACAGCTTGGCCGCGGCCTCGAAGTCCAGGCCACCGCTGACTTCGCCCAGGGCGACGTGGTCCTTGATCTCGAAGTCGAAGGTGGTCGGGGTGCCCCAACGGCGCACTTCGACGTTGTCGTCTTCACTGGCACCGACCGGCACGCTGGCGTCCGGCAGGTTGGGGATGGTCAGCAGGATGCCGTCCAGCTCGGCCTGGATACCGTCCAGCTCGGTCTTGCCGGCGGCCAGCTCATTGGCCATGCGCTCGACGTCGGCCATCAGCGGCGCGATGTCCTCGCCCTTGGCCTTGGCCTGACCGATCGATTTGGAACGGGCGTTACGCTCGGCCTGCAGTTGCTCGGTGCGGGTCTGCACCGATTTGCGGCGCTCTTCCAGCGATTCGATGCGCGCGACATCCAGGCTGAAGCCACGGGTGGCCAGGCGTTGCGCCACTACCTGAAGTTCAGTGCGTAACTGTTTGGAATCGAGCATGTCGTTCTCTCGTTATGTGTAGATGTTGGTTCAGAATCGGGTCAGGGACAGGCCGGCCCAGGTCGCGAGCAGGCCGCCTACCACGCTGATAATGGTATAGCCCAAGGCCAGCGGGACCTGCCCGCTTTCCATCAGGCGCACGGTATCGAGCGAGAAGGAGGAAAAAGTGGTCAGGCCGCCGAGAAAACCGACGATCAGCCCGGCGCGCAGCTCGACCGGCGCCAGCGGCTTGTGCAGGAACAAGCCGTAGAGCAGGCCGATCAGCAGGCAGCCAACCAGGTTGACCGCCAGCGTACCGGCATAGAAGTGCCGTGGCCAGTGGGCCGCGACCCAGTTGGCGGTGGCGAAGCGCAGCAGCGTGCCGGCAACCCCGCCGGCGCTGACGGCAGCGATAAGTGCAATCACGGTTTTCTCCGCTGGCGGGGGCTGTTGCGGTCCAGCTCGGCCAGGTGCTTGAGCTTCTCGCCGATCTTCAGCTCAAGCCCTCGCGGCACCGGCTGGTAATACTGGCGCGGCTCGAGCTGCTCGGGGAAATAGTCCTCGCCGGCGGCGTAGGCATCCGGCTCGTCATGGGCGTAGCGGTACTCCTCGCCATAGCCCAGTTGCTTCATCAACTTGGTCGGCGCGTTGCGCAGGTGCAGCGGCACTTCCAGCGAACCGTGCTCGGCGGCCTCGCGCATGGCCGCCTTGAAGCCCATATACACCGCGTTGCTCTTCGGCGCGCAGGCAATGTAGGTGATGGCCTGGGCCACCGCCAGCTCGCCTTCGGGGCTGCCCAGGCGCTCCTGCACGTCCCACGCCGCCAGGCACAGGCTCAGGGCGCGGGGGTCGGCATTGCCGATGTCCTCGCTGGCCATGCGCACCACACGGCGGGCGATGTACAGCGGGTCGCAGCCGCCGTCGAGCATGCGCGCGTACCAGTACAGCGCGCCGTCCGGATTGGAGCCGCGCACCGATTTGTGCAGCGCGGAAATCTGGTCGTAGAAGGCCTCGCCACCCTTGTCGAAGCGCCGGCGGCTGTCGCCGAGCAGGCTCTGCAGCAGCTCGACGCCGATCTCGCCGCCGTCTTCGGCCAGGTCCGAGGCATTCTCGAGGAAGTTGAGCATGCGCCGGCCATCGCCGTCGGCGGCGGCCATGAGCATCTTGAACGCCTCATCGCCCACCCGCAGGTTGCGCTTGCCCAGGCCGCGCTCCTCGCTCAGGGCGCGATCGACCAGCTTGCGCAGCGCGGCCTCGTCCAGGCTCTTGAGCACGTAGACCCGCGCCCGCGACAGCAGCGCGTTGTTCAGCTCGAACGACGGGTTCTCGGTGGTGGCGCCGATGAAGATCAGCGTGCCGTCCTCCACGTAGGGCAGGAAGGCGTCCTGTTGCGACTTGTTGAAGCGGTGCACCTCGTCGACGAACAGGATGGTGCGCCGGCCATACTGGCCGGCCTGCTGCTTCGCCACCTCGACCGCCTGGCGGATCTCCTTGACCCCGGCCAGCACCGCCGACACCGTTTCGAAGTGGGCGTCGCAGAACTGCGCCAGCAGCCGCGCCAGGGTGGTCTTGCCCACCCCGGGCGGCCCCCAGAAGATCATCGAGTGCAGCGCACCCTGCTCCAGCGCCTCGCGCAGCGGCTTGCCACGCGCCAGCAGGTGCTCCTGGCCGACGTACTCGCCCAGGTTGGACGGACGCAGGCGGGCGGCCAGGGGCTGGGCGACGGGTTCGCTTCGAAACAGGTCCATCACGCTCTCTCATTACTCCTGGATGACGTCAGCGCCTTCCGGAATCTTGAACTGGAACTTGTCCGCCGGGACTGGCTGGTTGGCCTTGACCCCATTGAACAGGATGTTGGTGCGCTGGCCGACGCTGTCGATCAGCTGCATGTCATTGATCAGGCCCCTGCGGAACGACACGCGCAGCGAGTCGAACAGGGTGTCCTTGGTCTTGGGCTTCAAGGTGAAGTCCATCACTTCGCCCTGCTCCTTGGAGGTGATGTCGAAGCTCTGGCTGATCTTCGACACATCGCCGGACAGCAGCAGCGCCGGGGTCTGGTTCAGGCGCACGTCGAGCTTCTTGACGGTGGCCTGCTCCAGGTCCGGGTCCCACAGGGTGACGTTCTTGCCGTCGGACACCACTACCTGCTCCTGGGGCGCATCGGTGTGCCAGTAGAACAGGCCCGGGCGCTTGACGGTCATCTTGCCGTTGGTCTCCTGCAAGCTGGTGCCGCCGGCATCCAGGGTCAGCTGGGAGAAGTTGGCTTCGATGGTCTGCGACTTTTCCAGCAATTGCGTCAGGCGCTGGACGTCCTGTTCGCCGGCCTGGGCCGACAGGCTGGCCGTAGCCAGGGCAGAAACCAACAGCATGCGAATCGCGCGCATGGAAATCCTCATTGCACAGTGAAGGGGCCGGACGCTGTCAATGGCGCCCGGCAGGTTGTTCATCAGTCGCGCGGGCCGCCCGGGGCAATCACTTCCCGCGAGCCGTTGCTGTTCATTGGCGTGACCACGCCGGCCATCTCCATCGACTCGATCATCCGCGCGGCGCGGTTGTAGCCGATCTTGAGCTTGCGCTGCACCGCCGAGATCGACGCCCGGCGGCTTTCCAGCACGAACTGCACGGCTTCGTCGTAGAGCGCGTCGGCTTCCGGGTCGTCGCCATCGCCGCCGCCACCGCCGCCTTCGAAGCCACTGCCGGCCTCCTCGACGCCGTTGAGGATGTCATCGTTGTAGTCCGGCGCGCCGCGCAGCTTCCAGGCCTCGACCGTGCGATGCACCTCGTCGTCGGAAACGAACGCGCCATGCACCCGGATCGGCAGGCTGGTGCCCGGCGGCATGTAGAGCATGTCACCGTGGCCGAGCAGCTGTTCGGCGCCGCCCTGGTCGATGATGGTCCGCGAGTCGATCTTGCTCGACACCTGGAACGCCATGCGGGTCGGGATGTTGGCCTTGATCAGGCCGGTGATCACGTCCACCGACGGGCGCTGGGTGGCCAGGATCAGGTGGATACCGGCGGCACGGGCCTTCTGGGCGATACGCGCGATCAGCTCTTCGACCTTCTTGCCGACGATCATCATCATGTCGGCGAATTCGTCGACCACCACCACGATGGTCGGCAGGGTCTTCAGCGCCGGCGGCTCGTCGTCCATGCTCTCGCGACGGTACAGCGGGTCGTGGATGATCTCGCCGGCTTCCTGGGCGTCCTTGATCTTGCGGTTGAAGCCCGCCAGGTTGCGCACGCCCATGGCCGCCATCAGCTTGTAACGGCGCTCCATCTCGGCCACGCTCCAGCGCAGGGCGTTGGCGGCGTCCTTCATGTCGGTGACCACCGGGCACAGCAGGTGCGGGATGCCTTCGTAGATAGACAGCTCGAGCATCTTCGGGTCGATCATGATCAACCGCGCGTCTTCCGGGCCCGACTTGAACAGGATCGACAGGATCATCGCGTTCACGCCCACCGACTTACCGGAACCGGTGGTACCGGCCACCAGCAGGTGCGGCATCTTGGCCAGGTCGGTGATCACCGGCTTGCCGCCGATGTCATGGCCCAGGGCCAGGGTGACCGGCGACTTGTTCTCGTCGAACTGCGGCGACGACAGCACCTCGGAGAAGCGCACCATCTGGCGGTTCTCGTTGGGGATCTCGATACCCACGGTAGTCTTGCCGGGAATGACCTCGACCACGCGCACGCTGGTCACCGCCAGCGAGCGCGCCAGGTCCTTGGCCAGGTTGGCGATACGGCTGACCTTGACGCCTGCGGCCGGCTGGATCTCGTAGCGGGTGATCACCGGGCCCGGGTGGATCGAGTCGACCGCGACTTCCACGCCGAATTCCTTGAGCTTGATCTCCAGCAACTGGCCGACGCCGGCCAGGGATTCCGGCGAATACTCGATCTTTTTCTGCTCGGCCGGGTCAAGGATGGAAATCGACGGCAAGGTGCCTTCCACAGCGCTGTCGATGAACAACGGCGCTTGTTTTTCCTTCATGACCCGCTTGCTCGGCTCCGGCGCCTTGTCCGCGGTCGGCGGGATGATCACCGGGGTGGCGGGCTGCGGGCGAGCTACCACGGTTTCGCGCGGTGCGACCGGACGGGCCGGCGGCTCCTCGCGCATCACCACGGGCTCGGCGCGTTCACGCGGCTGCGGCTTGGCCGGCTCGCGCTTGTCGCCCAGGTCGAAGACCGGGTCGTCGACTTCACGCAGCTGGGCTTCCAGGCGCTTGCGCTCGTTGCGCGCCTCCCACCAGCGGTTGGCGGCGCCCTGCACCAGTTCGAACAGGTCGAGGGTGATCTTGCCGGTGAGGTCCATCACCTTGAACCACGAGAGGTCGGTGAACACGGTCAGGCCGAACAGGAACAGGGCGATGAACATCAGCGTGCTGCCCTGCACGTTGAGCAGGTTGCGCGCCAGATCGCCGAGGCTCTCGCCCAAGGCGCCACCGGCGGAGAACGGCATGCTCGCCGGCGGGTGGAAGTGGATATGCGCCAGCGCCGCGCCCGACAACACCAGGAACACCAGGCCGATCAGGCGCCAGGAGAACAGCCAGCCGCTCCACTGCCAGGGCTGGTGGCGCTCGCGGAAGATCTGCCAGGTCTTGATCGCCAGCAGCAGCGGGAAGATATAGGCGAAGTAGCCAAGTACCATGAACAGGATGTCGGCGAAGTAGGCCCCGGCGCGGCCGGCGGCGTTCTGCACCTGCTCGGCGTTGCTGGTGTGGCTGAAGCCCGGGTCGGCGGTGTCGTAGGTCACCAGTGCCATCCACAGGTACAGGCACAGGGCACCGACGGCAATCAGCGCACCTTCCTTCAGGCGGTAATGCAGCTGTTGCCGCCACAGGGGCACTGGCAAGGGGGCTGGAGTTGCGGTGGATTTCTTCAAAACGCGTCTATTCCTGCGCGTGCTGCGCGTCCAATAGTGATTGGCCGGTCACTGGCCAATGAACCACTACTTTTAACATTACTGCCCGCCAGCCGCCATGGCGGCACGCCGTGTGGGGCGTGAACGGGGGCTACTTTCATATAGCTGCAATTTGAGCATGCATTTTCTTTTGTGACAAAGGCTTATGCTGTGTTTTTGCACAGGTGTGACAGCAAAAGCGCCAGATGGTGCCAAGTGACCTGTCAATGGCAGGGCAATTACCAAGGGTTTCGCCTGATCCGGCGCCTTCGCGGGTAAACCCGCTCCCACAGGGTTATCGGCACGCCTGTGGGAGCGGGTTTGCCCGCGAAGGCGCCACAGCAGTTGACCCTGCCAGGCACGCACGCCATGCTGCCCTCTCCCCTCCCCCGCCGCTCAAGAACCCCATGCTCACCTGGCTGACCCGCGATTCGCTGACCTTCCCTCCCCTGGAAAAGGCCCTGCACGACCCCAATGGCCTGCTCGCCGCCGGCGGCGACCTTACCCCGGACCGTCTGGTCGCGGCGTATCGCCATGGCTGCTTCCCCTGGTACCAGGATGGCCAGCCAATCCTCTGGTGGTCACCCGACCCGCGCACCGTATTGTTCCCGGACGAGCTGCACGTCTCGCGCTCGCTGGCCAAGCTGATCCGCCAGGGCCGCTACCAGGTGAGCTTCGACAGCGACTTCAGCGCCGTGATCGACGCCTGCGCCGCGCCACGGGACTATGCCGACGGCACCTGGATCACCGACAACATGCGCGCCGCCTACTGCGAGCTGCACCGGCGCGGCATCGCCCATTCGGTGGAGGTGCGCCGCGACGGCGAGCTGGTCGGCGGCCTGTACGGCCTGGCCATGGGCCGGCTGTTCTTCGGCGAGTCGATGTTCAGCCGCGCCGACAACGCCTCCAAGGTGGGCTTCGTGACCCTGGTCGAGCACCTCAGGCAGGCCGGCTTCGTGCTGATCGACTGCCAGATGCCCACCGACCACCTGCACAGCCTGGGGGCCCGCGCCATCAGCCGGGTCGACTTCGCCAGCCATCTGGCGCAGTACCTGGACCAGCCCAGCGGCGCCCGCTGGGTTGCCTAGGCGAGTTCCCGGAGCTGGCTTACACTTAGAGACAACGTCTCACCTAAGGGGTTGATCATGACAGAGCTGGCGCGGTTGAAGTTCTATGCCACTCAACCCCACTCCTGCAGCTACCTGCCGGATGAACAGGCGACCACGCTGTTCCTCGACCCGAGCCAGCCGATGGACGTGCACGTCTACGCCGACCTGTCGGAAATGGGCTTTCGCCGCAGCGGCGACCACCTTTATCGCCCGCATTGCCAGCAATGCAACGCCTGCGTGCCGGCGCGCATCCCGGCGGCGCGCTTCATTCCCAACCGCCAGCAGCGGCGCATCCTCAAACGCAATGCCGACCTGACCGTCACTGCCGCCCGCCCGTCCTTCAAGGAAGAATACTTCGACCTGTACCGGCGCTATATCGAGCAACGCCACGCCGACGGCGACATGTACCCGCCCAGCCGCGACCAGTTCTCCACCTTCCTGGTCCGCGACCTGCCGTTCTGCTGGTTCTACGAGTTTCGCCTGGAGGGCCGGCTGCTGGCCGTGGCGGTGTGCGACCTGCTGCCCAACGGCCTGTCGGCGGTGTACACCTTCTATGAACCCGAGGAGGAACGCCGCAGCCTGGGGCGCTACGCCATCCTCTGGCAGATCACCGAGGCCCTGCGCCAGGACCTCGAGGCGGTGTACCTCGGTTACTGGATCAAGAACTGCAAGAAGATGAACTACAAGACCCAGTACCGCCCCATCGAACTGCTGATCAACCAGCGCTGGGTCAGCCTCAACTGAAAGACATTGGCTTGAAACACAAATTTCGGGCATAATCCACGCCACTTTTTTGCCCGGTGCAGTCGTGCGTCGGGCCATCACTGGATACCGAGGGCTTTACTGCATGTCGAAAGAAGACAGCTTCGAAATGGAAGGCACTGTCGTCGACACCCTGCCCAACACCATGTTCCGCGTGGAGTTGGAAAACGGGCACGTCGTTACCGCGCACATCTCTGGCAAGATGCGCAAGAACTACATCCGTATTCTCACTGGCGACAAGGTCCGCGTCGAACTGACGCCGTACGACCTGAGCAAGGGCCGCATCACCTACCGTGCGCGCTAAGCTCAAGCCATGAAAAAGCCCGGCCAATGTGCCGGGCTTTTTTGTGGGCCTTCATAAAGCGGGGCTGCTTTGCAGCCCTATTCGCGGCACAAGGCCGCTCCTACAGGGGAATGCATATTTCTGTAGGAGCGGCCTTGCCGAGGCGTCGGACCGGCCGGAAAGGGCCGCACAGCGGCCCCAGCCTTACGCGACCTCGGCCGTGGTCTCGTAATCGAACACCAGCTCGCCATCGCGCAGGTCGATGTGCACCACGCCACCGTGCTCGGCCAGCTCGCCGAACAGGATCTCCTCGGCCAGCGGCCGCTTGATCTTGTCCTGGATCAGCCGCGCCATCGGCCGCGCGCCCATCTGCACGTCGTAGCCCGAGGCCGCCAGCCAGCCGCGGGCGGCGTCGGTGACCTCCAGCAGCACACGCTTGTCTTCCAGCTGCGCCTGCAGTTCGATGAGGAACTTGTCGACGATGCTCTTGATCGTCTCGTGGGACAGGCGGCCGAACTGGATGATGGTGTCCAGGCGGTTGCGGAACTCCGGCGTGAAGCTCTTGCGGATGACCTCCATCGCGTCGGACGAGTGGTCCTGATGGGTGAAGCCGATCGACGCCCGCGCGGCGGTTTCGGCGCCGGCGTTGGTGGTCATGATCAGGATCACGTTGCGGAAGTCCGCCTTGCGCCCGTTGTTGTCGGTCAGGGTACCGTGGTCCATTACCTGCAGCAGCAGGTTGAAGACTTCCGGGTGGGCCTTCTCGATCTCGTCGAGCAGCAGCACGCAGTGCGGTTGCTTGGTGATGGCCTCGGTCAGCAGACCACCCTGGTCGAACCCGACATAGCCGGGCGGCGCACCGATCAGGCGCGACACGGTGTGCCGCTCCATGTACTCGGACATGTCGAAGCGCACCAGTTCCACGCCCAGGGCCTTGGCCAGCTGGCGGGCGGCCTCGGTCTTGCCCACGCCGGTGGGGCCGGCGAACAGGAACGAGCCGACCGGTTTGTCCGGTGCCTTGAGGCCGGCACGGGACAGCTTGATGGCGGTGGCCAGCGAGTCGATCGCCGCATCCTGGCCGAACACGGTCAGTTTCAGGTCACGCTCGAGGTTGCGCAGCAGCTCCTTGTCGGAGCTGGTGACGTGCTTCGGCGGAATCCGTGCGATCTTGGCGACGATGTCCTCGACCTGCGGCACGTCGATGCGCTTGACCCGATTGGCTTCCGGCTGCAGGCGCTGGTAGGCGCCAGCCTCGTCGATCACGTCGATGGCCTTGTCCGGCATGTGCCGGTCATTGATGTAGCGCGAGGCCAGTTCGGCGGCGGCGCGCAGGGCCTCGTCGCTGTACTCGATGTTGTGGTGGCTCTCGAAGCGGCCCTTGAGCCCGCGCAGGATGCCCACGGTGTCCTCCACCGACGGTTCGGTGACGTCGACCTTCTGGAAGCGCCGCGCCAGGGCGCGATCCTTCTCGAAGATGCCGCGGAACTCCTGGAAGGTGGTGGAACCGATGCAACGGATCTCACCGGACGACAACAGTGGCTTGAGCAGGTTGGACGCATCCATCACGCCACCGGAAGCCGCGCCGGCGCCGATGATGGTGTGGATCTCGTCGATGAACAGGATGGCCTGCGGACGTTTTTTCAGCTCGCCGAGCAGCGCCTTGAAGCGCTTTTCGAAGTCGCCACGGTACTTGGTACCGGCCAACAGCGCGCCCAGATCGAGCGAGTAGACCACGCTCTGTGCCAGCAGGTCGGGCACCTGGCCATCGACAATGCGCTTGGCCAGGCCTTCGGCGATGGCGGTCTTGCCCACGCCGGCCTCACCGACCAGCAGCGGGTTGTTCTTGCGCCGGCGGGCGAGGATCTGCGCCACGCGCTCGACTTCCTGCTCACGCCCGACCAACGGGTCGATGCGCCCGGCCCGGGCCAGTTCGTTGAGGTTGCTGGCATAGGCGTCCAGCGGGTTGCTGGAAGACGACGCTTCGCCGCCCTCCTCGTCCTGCATGTCCTGCTCGCTCTCGCTGTGCGAACCGTGGCCCGGCACCTTGCTGATGCCGTGGGCGATGTAGTTGACGACGTCGATGCGCGCCACGCTCTGCTGCTTGAGCAGGAACACCGCCTGGCTTTCCTGTTCGCTGAAGATCGCCACCAGCACGTTGGCGCCGGTCACTTCGCGCTTGCCGGAACTCTGCACGTGGAACACGGCACGCTGCAGCACACGCTGGAAGCCCAGGGTCGGTTGCGTCTCGCGGTCCTCGTCATGCACGGGGATCAGCGGGGTGGTCGAATCGATGAACTCCTGCAGGTCGTGCTTGAGTTTGTCGAGATTGGCGCCACAGGCGCGCAGAACGGTCGCGGCAGCCTCATTGTCAAGGAGTGCCAGCAGCAGATGTTCGACGGTCATGAACTCATGACGCTTCGAACGAGCCTCCTTGAAGGCCAGATTGAGGGTGACTTCGAGCTCGCGGTTTAACATAGCTTCACCTCATACCCAAGTGGTCGGCGATTAACCGTCCTTCTCGATTTCACAGAGTAGCGGATGCTGGCTTTCCCTGGCGTATTGGTTGACCTGCATGGCCTTTGTCTCGGCGATGTCACGGGTAAACAATCCGCATACTGCCCGCCCTTCGGTATGGACGGTCAGCATGATCTTCGTTGCCAGCTCGCGGTTCAGATTGAAGAACGTCTCGAGCACTTCGACGACGAAATCCATTGGCGTGTAGTCATCGTTGAACAAAACCACCTTGTACATCGGTGGCGCCTGCAGGATCGGCTTGGCCTCCTGGACTGCAAGGCCGGCGCCATCGTCCTCATGCCCGTCCTCGTTCGACTGCGGGCGATCCTGATTGAATGTTAGTCGAATCTCACTGGGTACATGCATGGAAAGAATTTCATCATGAGCGACAGGTTAAGGTTGTGGGTTGACCGCGCAGGCCACTTCCGGCGCGGGCGCCGGCTGACCTTGACTATCGGCAAAACGGTGTTACAACCAATAAGAACCCACCGTGGTCGATAAAGATCCGCGCAGTCAACCAGATTTTCTCGCAAGGTTCGTATGCGGATGAAGTGGATGATACTCCAGTGATGGAGTCCTTTGCAGAGGGACATAGGGATGGCAAGCGGTAAAGTCAAGTGGTTCAACAATGCCAAGGGCTACGGATTCATCAACGAGGACGGCAAGACTGATGATCTGTTCGCCCATTATTCAGCGATCCAGATGGACGGTTACAAGACGCTGAAAGCAGGCCAAGCCGTGAACTTCGAGATCATCCAGGGCCCCAAAGGGCTGCACGCGACCGACATCAGAAGCGCCACCAGCAGCGTCCAGGCCAGCGCGACGAACCCGGGCAACACCGTCGAAGTCTGATCCCCGACCTGCCTGCCGGTAAACGAAAAAACCGGTCGCCCCTTTAATAAAAGAGGCGACCGGTTTTTTTGCCCCGCTTACATGTGCTTGATCAGCGCCTCGCCAAAGCCCGAGCTACCGACCAGGGTCGCGCCGTCCATCAGGCGCTCGAAGTCGTAGGTCACGGTCTTGGCCGCGATGGCGCCATTGGTGCCCTTGATGATCAAGTCGGCCGCCTCGGTCCAGCCCATGTGCCGCAGCATCATTTCGGCCGACAGAATCACCGACCCCGGGTTGACCTGGTCCTTGCCGGCGTACTTCGGCGCGGTGCCGTGGGTGGCCTCGAACATGGCCACGGTGTCCGACAGGTTGGCCCCCGGCGCGATGCCGATCCCGCCCACTTCCGCCGCCAGCGCGTCGGACAGGTAGTCGCCGTTGAGGTTGAGGGTGGCGATCACATCGTACTCGGCCGGACGCAGCAGGATCTGCTGGAGCATGGCGTCGGCGATGGCATCCTTGACGACCACCTCACGGCCGGTTCTCGGGTTCCTGAACTTCATCCACGGGCCGCCATCGAGCAGCTCGGCGCCGAACTCGTCGCGCGCCACCTCGTAGCCCCAATCCTTGAAGGCCCCTTCGGTGAATTTCATGATGTTGCCCTTGTGCACCAGGGTCAGCGACTTGCGGTCGTTGTCCACCACATACTGCAACGCCTTGCGTACCAGGCGCTTGGTGCCCTCCTTCGAGACCGGCTTGACGCCGATGCCGCAGTCCTGGTCGAAGCGGATCTTGGTGACGCCCATCTCCTCCTTGAGGAACTTGATCACCTTGTTCGCCTCGGGCGAGCCGGCCTTCCACTCGATGCCGGCATAGATGTCCTCGGAGTTCTCGCGGAAGATCACCATGTCGACGTCACCCGGCTTTTTCACCGGGCTCGGCACGCCCTGGAACCAGACCACCGGACGCAGGCACACATAAAGGTCGAGCTGCTGGCGCAGGGCCACGTTGAGCGAACGGATGCCGCCACCGACCGGGGTGGTCAGCGGCCCCTTGATCGACACGACATAATCCTTTACCGCATCCAGGGTCTCCTGGGGCAACCAGGTGTCCTGGTCGTAGACCTGGGTGGCTTTCTCGCCGGCGTACACTTCCATCCAGGCAATCTTGCGCTTGCCGCCGTAGGCTTTCTGCACGGCGGCATCAACCACCTTGATCATCACCGGCGAGACATCCACGCCGATACCGTCGCCTTCGATGTAGGGAATGATGGGGTTGTCGGGAACATTGAGCGAATGGTCTGCATTGACGGTGATCTTGGCACCATCAGACGGAACCTTGATTTTCTGGTATCCCATGCTGCACTACTCCGCTTTTCCTGGGGTGATTGGAAATCGTGCGATCCACTGAGCCTAAACCACATCTGCCGACCTGCAAGCTTGCATCCTCGAGTCGGCGACGCCTCTTTCGCGGGTAAACCCGCTCCCACAGAATCACGCACACCCCTGTGGGAGCGGGTTTACCCGCGAAAAAATGCATCGCCACCGCCTGCGGCAACACGCCACATTGCTCCTACGTCTTTGGTCTTATAAATGCGCTGATACCACTTCGCCTTGCTGAATAGCCCAAAGGGTTTGATATACTCCGGCGCGACCATAGGGTCATCGGGGCGAACCCTAGGAAAATGCGGCTCGCCCTTGGTCATGAATGACCACAAAGCCTGGGTTGTTACCGCGGCCCAGCACTTGACGCTCGACTGATGCATCCACCATCACCGCTCGCAGCCTCTCGACTTTCCGCTCATGGCGTCGCCAGGGCGAAGCGCCTACCCTGCGCACCTCGAGACTCGAGTACGCTCAGCACATAGAGAGTTAACCCGCATGCCCACCCGTTCCAAGATCATCTACACCTTCACCGACGAAGCCCCCGCCCTCGCCACCTACTCGCTGCTGCCGATCGTCGAGGCCTTCACCGCTTCGGCCGATATCGCCGTCGAAACCCGCGACATCTCCCTGGCCGGCCGTATCCTTGCCGCCTTCCCGGAGCAACTGGGCGCAGGTAAGCAGGTAGGCGATCACCTGGCGGAACTGGGCCAGCTGGCCACCACCCCTGAAGCCAACATCATCAAGCTGCCGAACATCTCCGCATCGGTTCCACAGCTGAAGGCCGCGATCAAGGAGCTGCAAGCCAAGGGCTTCAACATCCCCGACTACGCCGACGAGCCAGCCAGCGCCGAGGAAAAAGAATCCCGCGCCCGCTACGACCGCATCAAGGGCAGCGCCGTGAACCCGGTCCTGCGCGAAGGCAACTCCGACCGCCGCGCCCCGCTGTCGGTCAAGAACTACGCCCGCAAGCACCCGCACAAGATGGGCGCCTGGGCCGCCGACTCCAAGTCGCACGTTGCCCACATGACCCAGGGCGACTTCTACGGCAGCGAAAAAGCCGCGCTGATCGAGGCTGACGACAGCCTGCGCATCGAACTGGTCGGTAAAGACGGCAGCACCACCGTCCTGAAAGAAAAAACCGCCGTCAAGGCCGCCGAAGTCATCGACTGCGCCACCCTGAGCCGCAAGGCCCTGAAAGCCTTCATCGCCGAGCAGATCGCCGATGCCAAGGCCTCCGGCGTGCTGCTGTCGGTGCACCTGAAAGCCACCATGATGAAGGTCTCCGACCCGATCATGTTCGGCGTGATCGTCGAAGAGTTCTACAACGACGTGCTGGCCAAGCACGCCGCCGCCCTGGCCGAAGTCGGCTTCAACGCCAACAACGGCATCGGCGACCTGTACGCCCGCATCAAGGACCTGCCTGCTGAAAAGCAAGCCGAGATCGAAGCCGACATCCAGGCCCTGTACGCTGTTCGCCCGGCCCTGGCCATGGTCAACTCGGACAAGGGCATCACCAACCTGCACGTACCGAGCGACGTCATCGTCGACGCCTCGATGCCTGCGATGATCCGCGACTCGGGCAAGATGTGGAACACCGCCGGTGAACTGCAGGACGCCAAGGCGATCATCCCGGACCGCTGCTACGCCGGCATCTACCAGGCCACCATCGAAGACTGCAAGGCCAACGGCGCCTTCGACCCGACCACCATGGGCAGCGTGCCGAACGTCGGCCTGATGGCGCAAAAAGCCGAAGAATACGGTTCCCACGACAAGACCTTCCAGATCAAGGCCGACGGCGTCGTGCGCGTGGTCGATGGCAAGGGCCAGGTCGTGCTGGAGCAGAACGTCGAAGCCGGTGACATCTTCCGCATGTGCCAGACCAAGGACGCGCCGATCCAGGACTGGGTCAAGCTGGCCGTCAACCGCGCCCGCCTGAGCAACACCCCGGCGGTGTTCTGGCTGGACCCGGCCCGCGCCCACGACGGCGTGATGATCGAGAAGGTGCAACAGTACCTTAAGGATCACGACACCTCCGGCCTGGACATCCGCATCCTGGCCCCGGTCGACGCCATCAAGTTCTCCCTGGCCCGCATCCGCGAAGGCAAGGACACCATCTCGGTGACCGGCAACGTGCTGCGCGACTACCTGACCGACCTGTTCCCGATCATGGAGCTGGGCACCAGCGCCAAGATGCTGTCGATCGTCCCGCTGATGAACGGCGGTGGCCTGTTCGAGACCGGCGCCGGCGGTTCGGCACCGAAGCACGTGCAGCAGCTGGTCGAAGAGAACTTCCTGCGCTGGGACTCGCTGGGTGAGTTCCTGGCCCTGGCCGCCTCCCTGGAGCACCTGGGCAACACCTACGACAACCCGCGCGCCAAGGTCCTGGCCAACACCCTGGACCAGGCTACCGGCAAGTTCCTCGACACCAACAAGTCGCCTTCGCGCAAGGTCGGCGGTATCGACAACCGTGGCAGCCACTTCTACCTGACCCTGTACTGGGCAGAAGCACTGGCCGCCCAAACCGACGACGCCGCCCTGCAGGCGCGCTTCGCCCCGCTGGCCAAGACCCTGAGCGAGAACGAGGCGACCATCGTCGCCGAGCTCAACGCCGTCCAGGGCAAGCCGGCCGACATCGGTGGCTACTACGCCCCGGATGCCGAGCTGACCGCCAAGGTGATGCGCCCAAGCCAGACCCTGAACAGCGCCATTGCCGCCCTGTAAGGTTCGCTTGACGTAACAGCACAGACCCCGGCCACGCACCGGGGTTTGTGCTTTCTGCAGCGCAGAAACGGCCCCTTGTAGGAGCGGCCTTGTGCCGCGAATGGGCCGCAAGGCGGCCCCGGCAATGTTTGTTGCGAAGCTGAAAATCCGGGGCCGCTTCGCAGCCCATTCGCGGCACAAGGCCGCTCCTACAAGGCCCGCGCCTACCATAGGAATCGCACATGACCTGGCAACCCCACATCACCGTCGCCACCATCGTCGAACACGACGGCAAGTTCCTCTTCGTCGAGGAATTCAAGGCCGGCCAGCACGTATTCAATCAACCCGCCGGCCACCTCGAAGCCAACGAAACCATCACCCAGGCCGCCCTGCGCGAAACCCTCGAAGAAACCGCCTGGGAGGTCGAGCTCACCGGCGTGGTCGGCATTTACCTCTATACCGCCCCGAGCAACGGCGTCACCTACCAGCGCATCTGCTTCGCCGCCCGCCCCGTGCGCCATCACGCTGACCTGGCGTTGGACAGCGACATTGTCCGCGCCGTGTGGCTGACCCGCGACGAACTGCTGGCCGAGCCGTCGCGCTGGCGCAGCGAGCTGGTACCGCGCTGCCTCGACGACTACCTGGCAGGCCCGCTGCATAGCCTCGATCTGCTGCGCGACTGACGCCAGCCCGCGGGTTTGATAGAATCGGCGTTTTTCCCCTCTGATACACACCGGTAGCCATGACCAGCCCAGCACTCAAAGACCCCGCCAAGACCCGCGTCATCGTCGGCATGTCCGGCGGCGTGGACTCTTCCGTCTCCGCCCTTCTGCTCATCGAGCAGGGCTACCAGGTGGAAGGTCTGTTCATGAAGAACTGGGAAGAGGACGACGGCACCGAATACTGCACCGCCCGCGAAGACCTGGCCGACGCCCAGGCCGTGTGCGACCGCATCGGCATCAAGCTGCACACCGCCAACTTCGCCGCCGAATACTGGGACAACGTGTTCGAGCACTTCCTCGAAGAGTACAAGGCCGGCCGCACGCCCAACCCGGACATCCTCTGCAACCGCGAGATCAAGTTCAAGGCGTTCCTCGACTACGCCCTGTCCCTGGGCGCCGACCTGATCGCCACCGGCCACTACGTGCGCCGCCGCGACACAGGCGAGCTGACCGAGCTGCTCAAGGGCCTGGACCCGAACAAGGACCAGAGCTACTTCCTGCACGCCGTCGGCGGCAAGGAAATTGCCCGCACCCTGTTCCCGGTCGGCGAACTGGAAAAGCCCGAGGTACGCGCCATCGCCGAGAAACACGGCCTGGCCACCGCCAAGAAGAAGGACTCCACCGGCATCTGCTTCATCGGCGAACGCCGCTTCAGCGATTTCCTCAAGCAGTACCTGCCGGCCCAGCCCGGCGAGATCCAGACCACCGAAGGTGAAGTGATCGGCCAGCACCATGGCCTGATGTACCACACCATAGGCCAGCGCCAGGGCCTGGGCATCGGCGGCCTGAAAGACGCCGGCGACGAGCCGTGGTACGTGCTGGAGAAAGACCTCTCGCGCAACGTGCTGGTGGTCGGCCAGGGCAACGAGCACCCGTGGCTGTTCTCCCGCGCCCTGCTGGCCTCGGAGATCTTCTGGGTCAACCCGATCAACCTGTCCAGCCCGCGCCGCCTGACCGCCAAGGTGCGCTACCGCCAGGGCGACCAGCAATGCACCCTGGAACGCACCGAAAGCGGCTACCGCGCCGTGTTCGACGAGCCGCAGCGCGCCGTGACCCCGGGTCAGTCGGTGGTGTTCTACGACGGCGAGGTGTGCCTGGGCGGCGGCGTGATTGAAACCGCCGAGCCATGGAGCCCGCGCCGATGAACAACCTCCAGGAGCAGTTGATCGCCCTGGGCGGCGTGTTCCAGGCCGCGGTGCTGGTCGACCGCATCGCCCGCACCGGCCAGGCCAGCGAAGCCAATATCGGCTGCATGCTCGGCAGCCTGCTGGTGCGCGACCCGAAGGACACCCTGGAGGTGTTCGGCGGCGACGACCTCAACCTGCGCGACGGCTACCGCGCGCTGGTCGGCGCCCTGGAGCGCGACCCCAGCAGCCTGCAACGCGAACCGCTGCGCTATGCCCTGTCGATGCTGGGCCTGGAACGCCAGTTGAACAAGCGTGGCGACCTGCTCGACACGATCGGCAACCGCCTGCCGCAGATCCAGTCCCAGGCCGAGCATTTCGGCCTGGTTCACGAAAACGTCATCGCTTCCAGCGGAGCCTTGTATCAGGACACCCTGAGCACCTTGCGCCAACGCATCCAGGTGCACGGCGACATGCGTTTCCTGCAGCAGGCCAGCAATGCCTCGAAGATCCGCGCCCTGCTGCTGGCCGGCATCCGTGCCGCGCGCCTGTGGCGACAGCTGGGCGGACACCGCTGGCAACTGGTGTTCAGCCGGCGCAAGTTGCTCAATGAACTGTACGGGATGATGCGTACCGCTGATTGAAACTGCGCCCTGTGTAGGAGCGGCCTTGTGCCGCGAAAGGGCTGCGCAGCAGCCCCGGCAATCTGTGCCGGGGCGAAGGTTCTGGGGCCGCTGCGCGCCCCTTTCGCGGCACAAGGCCGCCCCTACACAGGGTATTGCGACATGATTCACAGGCCCGACCTTTGGTCAGCCACCCGACTCGGGCGCGTTTTTCATGTATGATATGCGCCCTTCCAAAAGCCTGACTGTCCGAGAACACCCCATGCAGCTCTCCTCGCTCACTGCGGTTTCCCCTGTAGACGGCCGTTATGCCGGCAAAACCCAGGCCCTGCGCCCCATCTTCAGCGAATTCGGCCTGATCCGTTTCCGCGCCCTGGTCGAAGTACGCTGGCTGCAGCGCCTGGCCGCCCACCCGCAGATCGGCGAAGTGCCGGCGTTCTCCGCCGAAGCCAACGCCGTGCTGGACAGCCTGGCCACCGATTTCAAGCTCGAGCACGCCGAACGCGTCAAGGAAATCGAGCGCACCACCAACCACGACGTCAAGGCCATCGAGTACCTGCTCAAGGAGCAAGCGGCTCAACTGCCTGAGCTGGCCAAGGTCAGCGAGTTCATCCACTTCGCCTGCACCAGCGAGGACATCAACAACCTGTCCCACGCCCTGATGCTGCGCGCTGGCCGTGACGATGTGCTGCTGCCGCTGATGCGCCAGATCGCCGAATCCATCCGCGCCCTGGCCCACGCCCACGCCGACGTGCCGATGCTGTCGCGCACCCACGGCCAGCCGGCCTCGCCGACCACCCTGGGTAAAGAGCTGGCCAACGTCGTCTACCGCCTGGAGCGCCAGATCGCCCAAGTGGCCGCCGTGCCGCTGCTGGGCAAGATCAACGGCGCCGTGGGCAACTACAACGCCCACCTGTCGGCCTACTCGCAGATCGACTGGGAAGCCAATGCCCGCGCCTTCATCGAGGACGAGCTGGGCCTGGTGTTCAACCCCTACACCACCCAGATCGAGCCGCACGACTACATCGCCGAGCTGTTCGACGCCATCGCCCGCTTCAACACCATCCTCATCGACTTCGACCGTGACGTCTGGGGCTATATCTCGCTGGGCTACTTCAAGCAGAAGACCGTCGCTGGCGAAATCGGCTCCTCGACCATGCCGCACAAGGTCAACCCGATCGACTTCGAGAACTCCGAAGGCAACCTGGGGATCGCCAACGCACTGTTCCAGCACCTGGCCAGCAAGCTGCCGATCTCGCGCTGGCAGCGCGACCTGACCGACTCCACCGTGCTGCGCAACCTGGGCGTGGGCTTCGCCCACAGCGTCATCGCCTATGAAGCCAGCCTGAAGGGCATCGGCAAGCTGGAAGTCAACGCCGCCCGCATCGCCGCCGACCTGGACGCCTGCTGGGAAGTCCTGGCCGAGCCGATCCAGACCGTGATGCGCCGCTTCAACATCGAGAACCCCTACGAGAAGCTCAAGGAGCTGACCCGTGGCAAGGGCATCACCCCTGAAGCGCTGCTGACCTTCATCGACGGCCTGGACATGCCGGCCGAAGCCAAGGCCGAGCTCAAGCAACTGACTCCTGCCACCTACATCGGCAACGCGGTAGCCCAGGCCAAACGCATCTGACCTGTGCCCCGCGCCTAACGCCCGGCCTGGCCGGGCGTTTTTATTCCCGTACGAAAACCAAGTTTTTTCAATAGGTTGAACATGAATTCTGATACTCCACTGCAACTGTTGGGCGGCCTTACGGCCCGTGAATTCCTGCGCGACTACTGGCAGAAGAAGCCACTGCTGGTGCGTCAGGCCTTCCCCGACTTCGTCAGCCCCATCGACGCCGACGAGTTGGCCGGCCTGGCCCTGGAAGAAGAAGTCGAGTCGCGCCTGGTGCTCGAGCACGGCGAGCGCCCGTGGGAGCTGCGTCGCGGCCCGTTCGCCGAGGACGCCTTCGCCGACCTGCCCGAGCGCGACTGGACCCTGCTGGTGCAGGCGGTTGACCAGTTCGTGCCGGAAGTCGCCGAGCTGCTCGAAGAGTTCCGTTTCCTGCCCAGCTGGCGCATCGACGATGTGATGATCAGCTATGCGGCACCCGGCGGCAGCGTCGGCCCGCACTTCGACAACTACGACGTATTCCTGCTGCAGGGCGACGGCACGCGCAACTGGAAAGTCGGGCAGATGTGCAACAGCGACAGCGCGCTGATCGACCACGCCGACCTGCGTATCCTGGCCGACTTCGAGCAGAGCGAGGAGTGGACCCTGGAGCCGGGCGACATGCTCTACCTGCCGCCGCGCCTGGCCCACTACGGCGTTGCCGAGAGCGAGTGCCTGACCTACTCGGTGGGCTTCCGCGCCCCGAGCGCCGCCGAAGTGCTGACCCACTTCACCGACTTCCTCGGCCAGTTCCTGCCCGATGAAGAGCGCTACAGCGACGCCGACGCCCAGCCGGTCAGCGACCCGCACCAGATCCAGCATGATGCCCTCGACCGCCTCAAGGCGCTGATCAACAAGCACATGGCCGACAAGGACCTGCTGCTGACCTGGTTCGGCCAGTTCATGACCGAGCCGCGTTATCCCGAGCAGGTCGTCGGCGAAGAGCTGAGCGAGCAGGAGCTGCTCGACTACCTCGGCCAGGGCGCCATCCTGATCCGCAACCCGAGCGCGCGCCTGGCCTGGTCGGAGTTCGGTGACGACCTGCTGCTGTTCGCCAGCGGTCGCAGCTGCCCGCTGCCGGGCAAACTGCGCGAACTGCTGAAGCTGATCTGCTCCGCCGACGCCCTGCACAGCGAGAACCTTGGCCAGTGGTTGCAGGACGAAGACGGCCTGATGCTGGTACAACAGCTGGTCATGCAAGGCAGCCTGGGATTCGCCGATGAATAAGATCAGTGTTCGACTGGCCGACTGGCACAAGGACAACGCCGACATCCACCGCATCCGCAGCGCCGTGTTCGTCGCCGAGCAGCACGTGCCGCCGGAGCTGGAATTCGACGCAGAAGACCCGACCGCCGTGCACTTCCTGGCCATGGAGGGCGACTACCCGATCGGTACCGCCCGCCTGCTGCCCGACGGCACCATCGGCCGGGTCTCGGTGCTCAAGGACTGGCGCGGCCTGAACGTGGGTGACGCGCTAATGCGCGCGGTGATCATCGAGGCGCAGAACCGCGACCTCAAGCAGCAGATGCTCAGCGCCCAGGTACACGCCACGCCGTTCTACGAGCGCCTGGGGTTCCGTGTGGTCAGCGAGGAGTTCCTCGAGGCCGGCATCCCGCACGTGGACATGGTTCGCGACTCGCGCGAGATGGCCTGAGCCACCAGGTTGGCGGCCTACTCTTTGTAGGAGCGGCCTTGTGCCGCGAAAGGGCTGCATAGCAGCCCCAGGATTTCAGCGTTGGCGCAAAGATCGCCGGGGCCGCTATGCGGCCCTTTCGCGGCACAAGGCCGCTCCTACAGGGTTACGCCCGCCCCCTCAGGCAATCACGATCTGCCCATCCCCCACCCCCTGAGCAGAGATCCCCACCAGCGTCACGCTGTCCCCGCCGAACTTCAGCACCAGGTCATCGCCAACCTGGCTGGCATGGGCACGCCAGTCCGGCGTCGCCGTACCACCATCCACACCGATGAACACCAGCCGGTCCTGCCCGGTGAAGTCCAGCACCCGGTCCTGGCCAAAATGCTCGCTGAACAGGAAGGTGTCGCGCCCGCCGCCGCCAATGAGCACATCATTGCCCACACCACCGACCAGCACGTCATTGCCGGCGCCGCCCTGCAGCCGGTCGTCGCCGCCCAGGCCGAACAGCCACTGGCCCTGGTTGCCCGCCACCAGCTGGTCGCCGGCCTGTGTGCCGTTGAGCGAGGACGCATAGGGCGTGACCTTGCCGCTCTCGAACAGACCTTGCGCCGCCACCCCGTGGCTGACCTCCTTGCTGAAGATCAGCAGGCTCGACTCCTTGCTCACCAGGTTCTCGACATTGCGCACCAGGCTGATGCCGCCCTGGGCGTCGCGCACGTACAGCGTGCCCTCGCCGTCCCGGGCGATGCTCAGATTGGCCAGGGCGTCCTGCAGCTTCAGGGTGTCATGACCGGCGCCGCCATCGATCAGGTTGAAGCCGCCGTCATCGCGGAAGGTGTCGTTGCCGGCCCGCCCCTCGAGGTAGTCGTTGCCGCGCCCGCCATGGATCAGGTCGTCCTGCTCTGAGCCGATGATGAAGGTGCTGCCCTTGTGCGGCTCGGCATTGCGGTTGAGGTCCTCGACCCAGGTCGAGCCACGGGTGACATCGGACAGGTTGCTGACCACGATGGTCGAGTCGCGGCTGGTCCATTGATAGAACGACGAGCCCAGCACCCGGCCAAGGCCATCGGCATAGGCCGTCGGCAGGTGCGACAGCCAGGTGGCGATGTTGCCAATGGAGAACGGCAGCAGGTTCCAGGCGTCGGAGGCATAGTGGTCGTTGAAGTTGACGATGTTGTTGGTGGCCGAGGCCTTGGCACCATCGTGCACGCCCAGGGTGCCCCAGGTCGCCGAGGTGCCGTCGAGCACGCGGAACACCGGATCGTTCTCGTAGCCGATATTGAGCACCTTGCCGGCGTCGGCGGCCTGGGTCGGCGAGGCGAAGGCGACGTAGCGCGCATCCTGGTAGAAACCGCCCCAGCGCGAGCCACTCAGGTCGGCCAGGCTGTTGACCGCCAGGCCGCCGAGGCTGTGACCACTGACGGTGACATCGGCGCCGCTCAGGCCATTGGCCTTGGCAAAGGCCGCCACATCGGCGAGCAGTTGCCCGAATGCGTTACCGGCGTAGTCACGGGCATAGCCGGCCGGGCCGATCGCCGCCAGCAGGTCGTTGATGGCATCGCCGATGGTGTCGCCCAGCAGGTTCTCGCGCGGGCCGCTGGTGCCGCGGAAGGCGATGCCGATGCCGCTGAGCTGGCCGGCGGCATCGTAGCGGCCGAGGATTTCCACCTGCGCCGAGGTGTAGCCCGGCGCTTCGCCGTGGAAGGTGCCACGGCCGTCGGTCTTGCCCTGGTAGCCCAGCTGCGCCGCGCTGATCGGCGTCCAGCCGGCGGCCTTGACCTGGGCCAGGGCGCGGGCTTCGGAATCGGGGTTCCAGGGGATGCCGGGGATCACGCCCTGGCTGTCGGTGCCGCCGATCAGCGCCTTGACCAGGGTGGCCGGCAGGCCCAGACCGAAGCCGTACTTCTGGTAGCCGGCGCTGAAGCCATCGTCGATACCATGGTAGGCATAGGTGGCCAGGGCCATGGCATCTTTATAGAGCGAGGAAGAGGCAGTGCTGTCGAGCTGTCGGTAATCGAAAACGGGCATTGGTTTACATCCCTGTTGTTATTGTAGGAAGGACACCCCAGCGACATCGTCCAGTGACACGACTGGCGGGCGAAAGGCAAAGCTGGCACGCATTTGCCGACTCGTCCAACCCCAAGGGGTGGCTACCCTGCCAAACATGCGGGCGAAAAACCTGTACATGCATACAGATAAAGCTTGCCTGCACGCCCTGGCTTGCGCATCCTAGTGCCCATCTTCCGCGATCAAGCGTTTCGGCCATGCGCCTCTTCCTCTGCGAAAAACCCTCCCAGGCAAAAGACATCGCCAAGGTCCTCGGCGCCCAGCGTCGTGGCGACGGCTGCTGGCAAGGAACCGATGTCTGCGTGACCTGGTGCATCGGCCACCTGCTCGAGACCGCCCCGCCCGACAGCTACGACGAGCGCTACAAGCGCTGGGCCCTCGAGGACCTGCCGATCATCCCGGAGAAGTGGAAGATGACGGTCAAGCCCAAAACCGCCAGCCAGTACAAGGCAGTCAAACGTCTGCTCGGCGAGGCCCGCGAGCTGGTGATCGCCACCGACGCCGACCGCGAGGGCGAGATGATCGCCCGGGAGCTGGTCGAGCATTGCCGCTACCGGGGACCGATCCAGCGCCTGTGGCTGTCGGCACTGGACGACGCCTCGATCCGCAAGGCACTCGGCCGCCTGCTGCCGGGCCAGGAGACCTTCAGCCTGTACCATTCGGCCCTTGGCCGCTCACGCGCCGACTGGCTGATCGGCATGAACATGAGCCGCCTGTTCACCCTGCTCGGCCGCCAGTCCGGCTACCAGGGCGTGCTGCCGGTGGGACGGGTGCAGACACCGACGCTGCGCCTGGTGGTGGACCGCGACCGCAGCATCGCCGACTTCGTGCCGGTGCCCTTCTGGGCCATCGAGGTGCAGCTGGAAAGCGCCGGCAGCGTGTTCAACGCCCAGTGGCGCGCGCCGGAAGACGCCTGCGACGACCAGGGCCGCTGCCTGAGGCAGGAGCTGGCCCAGCAGGCCGCCGCCGACATGCAGGCGGCCGCCAGCGCCCGGGCGCGCAAGATCGCCACCGAACGCGTGCGCGAGGCGGCGCCACTGCCCTTCGACCTCGGTACCCTGCAGGAGGTGTGCTCGAAGAAACTCGGCCTCGGCGCCCAGGAGACCCTGGACATCGCCCAGGCTCTGTACGAGACCCACAAGCTCATCACCTACCCACGCAGCGACAGCGGCTACCTGCCCCTCAGCCAGCACGGCGAGGCTGCCGGTATCCTCGCCGCCCTGCAACGGGCCGACAACAGCCTCGCGCCGCTGCGGGCGCACCTGGATCCGGTCCGCCGCTCACGGGCATGGAACGACCAGAAGGTCAGCGCCCACCACGGCATCATCCCCACCGCCGCCGCCAGCGACCCGGCGCGCCTGCCGCCCAAGTACAAGGCGGTGTATACCCTGATCCGCGCCCGCTACCTGGCGCAGTTCCTGCCCAACCACGAGTACGACCGCACCCAGGCCGAGTTCGATTGCGCCGGCCATGCGCTGCGGGCGGTGGGCAAGCAGATCGTCGAGCCGGGCTGGCGCCGGGCGCTGCCCGAGGCACTGACCCCGGCCAAGGGCCGCGAGGCGCCACCGGCCCAGGTGCTGCCAGCACTGCGCGAAGGCCAGGACTGCGCAGTGCGGGACCTGCAGCTGAAAGACCTGTGGACCCAGCCACCCAAGCCCTTCACCGAAGGCGACCTGATCAAGGCAATGAAGAACGTCGCCAAGCTGGTCGACGATCCTCGGCTGAAACAGAAGCTCAAGGAAACCACCGGCATCGGCACCGAGGCCACCCGCGCCAGCATCATCCAGGGCCTGCTCGACCGTGGCTATCTGGTCAAGAACGGCAAGGCCCTGTCGGCCACGCCCGCCGCCTTCAGCCTGATCGACGCCGTGCCCCGGGCCATCGCCGACCCTGGCACCACGGCAATCTGGGAACAGGCGCTGGACATGGTGCAGAGCGGCGAGATGAGCCTGGACGAGTTCGTCACCCGCCAGTCGGCCTGGATGGGCAAGCTGGTGCAACGCTGCAGCGGCCTGCGCCTGACCATCAGCGGGCCGGCGGCGGGCAAGGCGGCGGCGCCGTGGAAGAAGAAGCGCAAGGGTGCCGCCAAGGGCAAGACAGCAGCCGGCAAGCCCCGACAGCCGCGGCGCAAGGCAGCGACCTAGCGCGCTCCAATCGCGGGGCAAGCCCGCTCCCACGCCTGTTCGTATTCGACGCGTGGGAGCGGGCTTGCCTCGCGATGGCGCCATCTACTGGCGCAATGAAAATCCTCTGCTATTTTTTCATGAAAATAATCATAAAAAATTTCACGAGGCCCCGGCATGTTCAAGCAATCCGCCCAGCACGTCGCCAGCTACTACGCCCGCACCTACCCCGCCACCATCCCCCTGCGCCCCACCCTGCAGGGCGCCCATGACACCGACATCCTGATCGTCGGTGCCGGTTTCAGCGGCCTGCACACGGCCCTGCGCCTGACACTGGCCGGCCAGCGCGTGACCCTGCTGGAAGCCAGCCGGGTGGCCTGGGCCGCCTCGGGCCGCAACGGTGGCCAGGCACTGCTGGGCTGGTCGTGCGACATGCCCCCACTTGAGCGAGCCCTGGGCCTGGAGCGCAGCCGACGCCTGTGGGACAGCATGTGCTGGGCCGCCCGCGAGCTGCGCGAACTGCCCCAGCGTCATGGCTTCGATGTCGACTATCACCTGGGCAGCCTGTGGACCGCCGTGCTGCCACGCCGGGTAAAACTGCTGGAGGCGGCCCGACGCGAAGCACAGGAGAAGTTCGGCTACGACTGCCTGCGCCTGATCGGCCGCGACGAACTGCCCGAGTGGATCGACAGCCCCCGTTACCAGGCCGCGCTGTACGACCCCAATGGCGCCCACCTCAACCCGCTGAAGCTGGCCCAGGGCCTGGCTAGCGTGATCGAGGCGAACGGCGGGCGGATCTACGAGCAGAGCCAGGTGCTCGACTACCACGAACACGCCAACGGCTTCGTCGCCCGCACCGAACAGGGCGAAGTGCGCAGTCGCGTACTGGTGCTGGCCTGCAATGCCTATATCGACCGCCTCGACCGCACGCTCTCGCGCCGGCTACTGCCGGTGGGCTCCTACCAGGTGGCCACGGCCCCCCTGGATGCCGAGTTCGCCGCCTCGCTGCTGCCGCGCAACAGCTGCGTGATCGACAACCAGTTCGTTCCCGACTACTTCCGCCTGACGCCCGACCACCGCCTGCTGTTCGGCGGCGGCTGCACCTACCTGGGCGGCATCCCCAAGGACGTCGCCAGCGCCACCCGCCCCTATCTGGAGCGAGCCTTTCCGCAGTTGCGCGGGGTGGCCATCGAACATGCCTGGGGCGGCCACATCGACTGCAGCATCCAGCGCACCCCGGATATCGGCCGTCAGGGCCAACGCTACTGGCTGCAAGGATTCTCCGGCCACGGCGTGCTGCCGACCCTGGCCGGCGCACGCGCCGTCAGTGACGCGATTCTGGGTGACGACGACCTGCTCGCGCTTTATCAGGGCATCGAAAGTGGCCGCTTCCCCGGCGGCGACCTGCTGGCCGCGCCGCTGGAAGCGGCCGCCAAGGCCTGGTACAGGATGCGCGACCATGTCTGAACCGATCGACGACAACCAGGGCCTGGCGCGGCTGGTACGCGACCTGCGCAAGCACCGCGGGCTGACCCTGGACGAGCTGGCCGGTCGGGTCAAGCGCTCGCTGGGTTTTCTCTCGCAGGTCGAGCGCGGCCTGTCACGCCCCACGGTGGCCGACCTCACCGCCATCAGCGAGGCGCTGCAGGTCCCCACCACCTACTTCTACCAGGCCGTGCCGCCCCGGGCGATCGACTGGGTCACCCGTCCCGGTGAGCGACGCACCCTGTACTACGCCGCCGGGGTCACCGACGTGCTGGTCTCACCGACCCTCACCGGCCGCTTCGCCATGCTCGAAAGCCACCTGGCGCCCGGCGCCAGCAGTGGCGAAGGGCATCTGGATGACAGCTCGGAACAGGGCGGTTTCGTTCTCGAGGGCGAGCTGACCCTGTGGCTCGAAGGCCAGGAGGATGCGATCACCCTGTACCCCAACGACAGCTTCCAGCTGCCGCCCCACAGCCAGTTCCGTTACGCCAACCTGACCGCCCGAACGACCCGGGTTCTCTGGGTCTTCCGTTGAGAGCATGCCAATGACAAGTACAACAGGCTTCCCCGATCTGCTCAGCGAAGTACGCGCCTTCCGCGTCCAACACCCGCAGGTGCGCTACGTCGACCTGCTCAGCCTGGACATCCCTGGGCACTTCTACGGCAAGCGCTATCCCATCGACATGCTGGAAAAGGTAGCCGCCGGCAGCCCGCTCAAGTTGCCGCAGAACTGCGTGCTGCTCGGCGTGCAGGGCGGGCTGTTCCCCATCGGCGACTACTGCTTCAACGACGGCGACCCGGACGCCCCGCGCCGCCTGGTACCCGGTACGCTGAAACCGGTGAGCTGGGAGCGTGAGCCGCTGGGGCAGATGTTGATCACCTCGGACGGTACCGCGGCGCCCATCGAATTCGAGCCCCGCGAGGTGCTGGCCCGTGTCCTGCAACGCCTGGAGCGCCGGGGCATCCGCCCGGTGGTGGCGTTCGAACTGGAGTTCTACCTGTTCGACCGGGCGCTGAAAGACGGCCTGCCGCAGTTCCCCCGCGACCCGGCCAGTGGCGATGCCGACGATCAGCCAAACATGCATATCGAGCGCCTGTCACGCTTTTCCGATGTGCTGCGCGAAATGGTCGAGACCGCCAACGCCCAGGGGGTGGACGCCAACGTCATCACCGCCGAGCTGGGCCCTGGCCAGTTCGAGATCAATTTCGGCCACTGCGACGATGGGCTGCGCGCCGCGGACTGGGCGGCGCTGTTCTGCCGCAGCACTCGGGGCGTGGCGCTCAAGCATGGGCTGCGTGCCTCGTTCATGAGCAAGCCCTACCTGCATGCGCCGGGCAGCGGCATGCATGTGCATGTCAGCCTCTACGACCCGGCCGGCAACAACCTGCTCGCCGCCGACGCCCAGCGCCCGCTGCGCCACGCCGTGGCCGGCTGCCTGGCGCTGCTGCCGCACTGCATGCCGGTGTTCGCCGCCAACCACAACGCGTTTCGCCGCTACGGCGCCATGGTCAATGCCGCCAGCCGTGCGAGCTGGGGCTTCGAGGACCGCGACGCGTGCATCCGCATTCCAGAGTCGGATCCGCGCAACCTGCGGATCGAGCACCGGCTGGCCGGGGCGGAAGCCAATCCGTATCTGGTACTGGCGGCGATCCTCTGCGGGATGGAGCATGGGCTGGACACCGCGCAGGAGCCGATTGCACCGCTGAACGAGGATCGTGGCAGCGGGATCGACTTTCCCAAGGACATGCTCGGCGCGGTGGCGGCGATGCGCGGGCATCCGGCCGTCAACGAAGGGTTGGGTGCGGAATTCGTGATGGTCTATTGCGAGAACAAGCGCCAGGACCATCTGGCGTTCCTGCAGGAGGTCAGTGCGCGGGAATATCGCTGGTTCCTGTGACATCCATCGCGGGGCAAGCCCGCTCCCACGCAACGATCCCGAACTGGCGTGGGAGCGGGCTTGCCCCGCGATGAGGCCGGCACTGGCAACCCCTACCGTCCGGGATTACCATGTGCCCCCTCTAGCGCGGCCTTTTGCCGCACCCACCCCCTCGCCAGCCAAACTCCATGCCCTTCGAACTCACCGTAGAACCGCTCACCCTGCTGATCCTCGCCCTGGTCGCCTTCGTCGCTGGCTTCATCGACGCCATTGCCGGCGGCGGTGGCCTGCTGACCACTCCCGCGCTGCTCACCGCCGGCATGCCGCCGCACCTGGTGCTGGGCACCAACAAGCTCAGCTCGACCTTCGGCGCCGCTACTGCCAGCATCACCTACTATCGGCGCAAGCTGTTCCATCCGGCGCAGTGGCGCCTGGCGATCGTCGGCACCTTGGTGGGCGCGCTGATCGGCGCGGTGGTGGCCCACTACATGCCCGCCGAATGGCTGAACAAGATGTTGCCGGTGATCGTCTTCGCCTGTGGCGTCTACCTGCTGTTCGGCGGCACGCCCAAGGCGCCTCTGGACGCCGAGGCGCCGATCAGGAAGAAGTGGCAGTTCCCGCAAGGTTTCACCCTGGGCTTCTATGACGGCGTCGCCGGGCCGGGCACCGGTGCCTTCTGGACCGTTAGCACATTGCTGCTCTACCCGATCGACCTGGTTCGCGCCAGTGGCGTGGCGCGCAGCATGAACTTTGTCAGCAATATCGCGGCGCTTACGGTGTTCATCATTTCCGGGCAGGTGGATTACATCGTTGGGCTGTGCATGGGGGTGTCGGTGATGGTCGGGGCGTTCTTTGGGGCGCGTACGGCGATCAGCGGGGGGAGCAAGTTTATTCGGCCGGTGTTTATTGCCGTGGTGTTGGCGTTGACTGTGCGGTTGGCTTGGCAGCATTGGTTTGGGTAGGGTCGGGCTTGGGCTTGGGCTTGGGCTTGGACTCTGGTGAGCGTTTTGATTTTTGTAAGCACATTCGTAGAAGATATCGACATTTAGTCACCTTTCCGCCTTTACGGCGGCCTACTTTTCTCTTGGGAAAAGTAGGCAAAACCGTTCCGCTCCGTTCATCCGGCCCCTACGCTGCGCTCCGGGGTCCCCTCGCTCCGTTCTTGCTCCCGGGAGGACCGCGCTGAACGCCCCATCCTGGGGCGCAGCGCTTGACGGCCATCCATGGCCGTCACCTCCCTCCGCAAGAACTCCGCTCGGCCTCCTGAAGTCGCAATTGGTGGCGCCTGGACTATCGCGCGCTTAGAAGCAAGAGCAAGAGCAAGAGGCGCGAAGTTAGTTGTTTTACCATTAGTTATGTATTGGCTGTTCCGGCCCTTTCGCGGGGCAAGCCCGCTCCTACAGGGTTATATATAGCGGCGACTATTGCGTGGGAGCGGGCTTGCCCCGCGATGTGATCGAGAGATTAATTAAGCTCCCACTAGCGACAGCTGCGCCAGTTCAGGCGCCGCCCGTAACTTCGCGACTTCAGGAGGCCGAGCGCAGGTCTTGCGGAGGGAGGTGACGGGCATGGATGCCCGTCAAGCGCTGGGGCCCAGGATGGGCCCTGCAGCGCGGTCCTCCCGGGAGCAAGGCCGGAGTGAGGGGACCCGGAGCGAAGCGTAGGGCCGGATGAATGGAGCGAGGATTTTTTGGTGACTTTTTGATCCTTCAAAAAGTTACCCGCCGTAAGGGCGGAAAGGTGAATAAGCGTCTACATCACAAATGAATGCGCATACAACTTCAAAAACCAACTGAAACGAACTAAAACCAACTAAAACAACTCAGGCAGACAACACCGGCTCAGGAAGCCCCAACCGCCGAGCAACATACAAATCAATCAGATACCGAGCAATCGACCGCCCCGCCGGCAAAGGCGGCAACTCATGCACATTGAACCACCGCGCATCCTCGATCTCATCCGCCTGCATGACAATCTCCCCCCCAGCATACTCGGCATGAAACCCCAGCATCATCGAATGCGGAAACGGCCAGCACTGGCTGCCAACGTACTGGATGTTCCTGACCTCCACCGCCACCTCTTCACGCACCTCGCGCACTAGGCAGTCCTCGGCCGACTCCCCAGGCTCCGCGAATCCCGCCAGGGTGCTATAGACCCCGGTGACAAAGCGCGGCGAACGGGCCAAAAGCACCTCGTCGCCACGAGTAATCAACACAATCATGCTCGGAGAAATCCGCGGATAGCTGCGCAAGTCGCACGGCTGGCAATACATCGCCCGCTCCCAGCGAATCTGCGTCATGGCCTGCCCGCAACTGCCACAGAAACGGTGCTCGCGAGCCCAGGTACCGATTTGCGCGGCGTACCCGAGTACCTTGTAGGTGTCGAAGTCGCCCTCAAGCATGAACCGGCGCAGCCCCTGCCAGTGACACCCCGGCACTTCACCGGCACCACGCAGCTCCAGCAGGAACACCGGCTGGCCATCAAAATGGCCGATACCATGCTCGCACAGCACATCAAGGTCCTGGCGCTTGAGCCAGTCGCGGGGAAACAGCGCGCCGTTGGCGTCCACCAGGAACCCCTCCGGGCTGCGGGCGACGGCCAGCCCCCCGGTGATCTGCGGGTCGAGTACTGCGGTTGTCCAGCGTGCTGACATGGTTCGGGTCCCTTGATGGCGCCCGCCTCTGTCCAGTCAGTCGGCGAACGTCGGTTGCTGTTTGCTCATGTGCGCGGCCATGGCCACGCGCAGGTCTTCGGACTGCAGCATGGCCGCGTTCCAGGTGGCGATGTACTCCAGGCCATCGTCGATGCGATGGTCGCGCATGTAGCTGATCATCTCCTTGGTGCCGGCCACGGCGATCGGCGATTTTGCGGCAATCTCGCGGGCGATGGCAAAGACCCCGTCGAGCAGCGCCGCCTGGTCATCATAGACGCGGTTGACCAGGCCGATGCGCAGCGCCTCCTGGGCGTCGACCCGGCGGCCGGTGTAGGCCAGCTCGCGCATGATGCCGTCGCCGATGATACGCGGCAAACGTTGCAGGGTGCCGACATCGGCGGCCATGCCCATGTCGATCTCCTTGATCGAGAACTGCGCGTCAGCGGCGCAGTAGCGCATGTCGCAGGCCGAGACCATATCGATGGCGCCGCCGATGCAGTAGCCCTGGATCGCCGCCAGCACTGGCTTGCGGCAGTTGTCCACGGCGTTGAACGAGCCTTGCAGGCGCAGGATGGTGCGGCGCATCACCCGGGCGTTGCGTCCGACATCCTTGCCCAGTTGCTGCGCCAGGGTGGCCAGCATCGTCAGGTCGATGCCGGAAGAGAAGTGCTTGCCGGCGCCACTGATGACCACCACGCGCACCGCGTCGGTGTCGTCGATCCACTGGAAGATCTCGACCAGCTCTTCCCAGAAGGCGGCGTTCATCGCGTTGATCTTGTCCGGGCGGTTGATCTGCACGTGGGCGATGTTGTCGGTCAGTTCGACCTTGAACGCGGTGTATTCGGTCACGAGCGGCACTCCTGTGGGAAAAGGATTCACAACGCCGGATCTTAGCGCACCCGCAAGGCTGCACATGTGCCAAAAGCCGGACTGGATGACTTGCACCCCGAGGCGCGATGCGGCACCTTGCGCCACTGCTGAATCAAAAGGATACAAATTCATGTCCCGTTCCCTGACCGGCGCCCTCGCCCACGGCTTCCTGGGCCAGTCGCCGCGTTGGTACAAGGCCGTCATCTGCCTGTTCCTGGTCCTCAACCCGTTGCTGCTGGCAACCCTCGGCCCGGTGGTCACCGGCTGGGTGCTGGTGATCCAGTTCATCTTCACCTTGGGGATGGCGCTCAAGTGCTACCCGCTGATGCCCGGCGGCCTGCTGCTGGTCGAGGCGCTGCTGCTGCGCATGACCACGCCCGAGGCCCTGTACGAAGAGCTGCAGCACAACTTCCCGGTGATCCTGCTGCTGATGTTCATGGTCGCCGGCATTCACTTCATGAAGGAGCTGCTGCTGTATCTATTCTCGCGGATCCTGCTGGGGGTGCGCTCCAAGGCGATACTTAGCCTGCTGTTCTGCGTGCTCTCGGCGTTTCTCTCGGCGTTCCTCGACGCCCTGACCGTGACTGCGGTGATCATCAGTGCCGCAGTGGGCTTCTATGCGGTGTACCACCGTGTCGCCTCGGGCACCAACCCACGGGAGGAGTCGGCGCTGGACAGCGACCATCAGGTCGAGCAGTTGCACCGCGACGACCTCGACCAGTTCCGCGCCTTCCTGCGCAGCCTGCTGATGCATGGCGCGGTGGGTACGGCGCTGGGCGGCGTGTGCACCCTGGTGGGCGAGCCGCAGAACCTGCTGATCGGTCATGAGATGGGTTGGCACTTCGCCGACTTCTTCCTCAAGGTCGCGCCAGTGTCGATGCCGGTACTGGCGGCGGGTCTGGTGACTTGCGTGCTGCTGGAGAAGCTGCGCTTGTTCGGCTACGGCACGCTGATGCCCGAACGCGTGCGCCAGGTGCTGGCCGCCTACGCCGCCGAGGACGACGCCGCGCGTACCCCGGCCCAGCGCGTCGCCCTGGTGGTGCAAGGCCTGGCCGCATTGATCCTGATCGTCTGCCTGGGCCTGCACATTGCCGAGGTCGGCCTGATCGGCCTGATGGTCATCGTGCTGATCACCGCCTTCACCGGCATCACCGACGAGCACCGCCTGGGCCGCGCGTTCCAGGACGCCATGCCGTTCACCGCGCTGCTGGTGGTGTTCTTCGCCGTGGTCGCGGTGATCCACCAGCAGCAGCTGTTCAGCCCGCTGATCGCCTGGGTGCTGGCCCTGCCCAGCGAGCAGCAGCCGGGCATGCTGTACCTGGCCAACGGCCTGCTGTCGGCGATCAGCGACAACGTGTTCGTCGCCACCATCTACATCACCGAGGTCAAGCAGGCGTTCGTCAATGGCGCGATGAGCCGCGAGCACTTCGAGACACTGGCGGTGGCGATCAACACCGGCACCAACCTGCCCAGCGTGGCCACGCCCAATGGCCAGGCGGCGTTCCTGTTCCTGCTGACCTCGGCGATCGCGCCGCTGGTGCGGCTGTCCTATGGACGCATGGTGTGGATGGCCTTGCCCTACACCGTGGTCATGGGTGGCCTGGGCTGGTGGGCGGTGACCTACTGGCTGTAGTAGCCGCTCCTATGGAACTGAACATAACTTATTGATTTAGCAGGACCCTGTGGGAGCGGCTTTAGCCGCGAAGAATCCAACACCGTGCCTGGCACCGGCTGCGCCGGTGTTCGCGGGTGAACCCGCTCCCACAGGGCGCGCGGGCTACCCGCGAACTCAGTTCCCTGCGCGACAGCGCCCCCCAAAGGGCTGGGCGATCTCCTACAAACGAACGCGTATCCCGCCCCTGCTTTTTCTCCTCCCGTGCACCTACCCGTCGAACCCTGACTATCGTTCAGCACTGCTGTCGATCCTCGCCAACCCCGTTCGACTATCCAGCACACCCACCCGAGGAGACTCATCCCATGCGCAAGCTCATCGTCGCCGCCTTCATCACCCTCGATGGCGTCATGCAGGCCCCTGGCGGTCCGCAGGAGGACACCAGCGGCGGCTTCACCCATGGCGGCTGGATCCCGCCATTGGCGGACGAGGCCTTCGGCCAGGCCATGCAGACCTTGTTCAGCCAACCGTTCGAACTGCTGCTGGGGCGGCGCACCTATGACATCTTCGCCGGGTTCTGGCCAGAAGTCGGGCCCGATGCGCCGGATCGTCCATTGGCCGACCTGTTCAATGGCGTGGCCAAGCATGTCGCCACCCACCGCCCCGAATCCATCGACTGGCAAAACAGCCACCCGTTGGGCGCCGATGTGACGGGGGCAGTACGCACGCTCAAGCAACAGACCGGCCCGGCGCTGCTGACCCAGGGCAGCGGTGAACTGGTACGCCAGCTGCTGGCGGCCGGGCTGGTGGACGAGCTGCGCCTGTTGATCCATCCCTTGCTGCTGGGACGCGGCAAGCGCCTGTTCGGTGACGATGCACAGGCCGCGGCCTTCAAGCTGGTGGAATCGAACAGCACGCCCAATGGGGTACTGCTGGCGCATTACGTGCGTAGCGGCGAGGTGCAGACGGGATCGTTCTGAACCCGGTCAGTCGAGCAGGCGGGCGAAGCCATGATGCCGTAGCCGAGCAGGGCCGGGGCATCGCCCGCAGGATGGTCGAACACCTCGAAGGCATCGCCCGGGCCGAAGGCCTGGAAACGGTCCATCTGGATGCCACCCTCAACGCCGCCGCGTTCTATCGCCGCTGCGGCTACGTCGGCGACGCGCTATCGACCTACCAGTCGCCCTTTGGCCTCGAACTGTCCTGCATCCCCATGCGCAAGGCCATGGCCCGGGTATAAGATCAGAGCCCCCTGCCCCGGAGACCCGTCCCATGCTGCCCACCGCTTCCTCCCAGCACAGTGCCCGCCGCGTTCGCTTGCAGGCCTTGCGCGGGCGGGTCGGCCTGGGGCTGGTGGCCGGGCTGTCGGTGCTGGCCGGCATGACCGATGCCATCGGCCTGCTGGCGCTGGGCGACTTCGTCTCGTTCATGAGCGGCAACACCACGCGCCTGGCGGTTGCCATCAGCCAAGCTGACCTGGCGCTGATCCTGCGCCTGGCCCTGGCGATCCTCGGTTTCGTGCTGGGCAACACCCTGGGTGTCCTGCTGGCCCGGCGCCTGAACCGGCGCGCCGCACCCTTGCTGCTGATCGTCGCCACCCTGCTGGCCTTCGCCGCGGCCTGGCCGGCGTCGATCACCTTCCCCGCACTGATCGCGGCCACCCTGGCCATGGGCATGCTCAATGCCGTGGTCGAGCAGGTGAACGGCCTGCCGATCGGCCTGACCTACGTCACCGGCGCGCTGTCGCGCTTCGGCCGTGGCCTGGGACGTTGGCTGCTGGGTGAGCGGCGCGATGGCTGGCGGGTGCAACTGGTGCCCTGGAGCGGCATGCTGCTGGGCGCCGCGCTCGGCGCCTGGCTGCAGCAGCGGCTCGGCTTGCAGGCGCTGGCGGCCAGTTGCGGCCTGGCCTGTCTGCTGGCGCTGGTGACGGTGTTCATTCCGCGGGCCTGGCAACTGGGCTACATGCCGCGTTGAGGACCACCCCTTTCAAAGTTTTCGCGTTTCGGGGGATATGACCGCTCGAATTCAAGATTGCCGGGGTCGCTTTGCGACCCTTTCCGGCCGGTCCGACGCCTCGGCAAGGCCGCTCCTACAGGGGCACGCGGTCGTCTGTAGGAGCGGCCTTGTGCCGCGAAAGGGCTGCAAAGCAGCCCCGGCAAGGCCAAGCCGGACGCCAATTCTCACACCTTGAAAGGGCTGGCGATGAGGAAGAACCAAACAGCGCAGGCCCATACCTGCAGGATATGCGTATGCTTCGATAATCACTATCGAGCGCAGCAATTTCCAAAGCGTCAACGTGGCCCATAACCTGAGCT
Organism: Pseudomonas sp. RtIB026; assembly: GCF_016861355.2. NCBI lineage: Bacteria > Pseudomonadati > Pseudomonadota > Gammaproteobacteria > Pseudomonadales > Pseudomonadaceae > Pseudomonas > Pseudomonas sp. RtIB026. The sequence continues at coordinate 4,354,517 of NZ_AP023348.2, forward strand.
CATCGATTCGACACCCTCGAATCCCAGGCTCACGGAACCGCCCCGATGAACACCACCGCCCGCCTCCTCCTCGCTGCACTGGCCATCGCCGTGCTGAGCGGCTGTGCCAGTCATCCCGAGCTGCGCCCCTATACCGCCGAGGAAACCCGCCAGCTGCAACTCGAAGCATTGCAGCGTCAGGGCCTGAGTCTGGAGGAATACGAGCAGCGCAAACTGGCTGTGTCGCGCGCCGGCCACCCACAGGTGGTGACCGACGCCGCCACGGCCAGGACCGCGATCAGCGGCTGAGCTCGACCTCCGCCAGGAACGCCAGCAGGTGCTCGTTGAACGACACCGGCGCTTCCTCCATCACGAAATGCCCGCAACCCGGCAGGATCACGCCGCGCACCGAGTCGGCGTGCCCCTGCATCGTCAGCAGTGGCGCATCGGCCGTGGCGTGCTCGGCACCGATCGCCAGCACCGGCATGGGCAGCGGACGCTTGGCCCGCTCGCGGTTCTGCCGGATGGTCTCGGGGATCGCCCGGTAATAGGCGAAGCCCGCCCGCATTCCGCCCGGCGAGGCGTAGGCGCGGATATAGACATCCGCCGCCACCGCGTGGCGGCGTACCGCCCAGCGATCGAACATGAAGTTGAGGTAACCCTCCTCACGCCCGGCGATCAGGAACTCCGGCAGGTCGCGCACCTGGTTGAACAGGAAATGCCAGAGGAAGATGTTCTCCTGCGGCGCCACGAAGATCGGCGGCGCCTCGGCCAGCCCGGGAATCACCGCCTCGGCCACCGTCAATGAACGGACCGCCTGCGGCAGGTCGCTGGCCATGGCATAGGCGACCCACATCCCCACGTCGTGGCCGACCAGGTGGTAGCGCTCATGCCCCAGTCGGGTCATGGCGGCGTGCAGCACGCGGGCGACGTTGCCGGTGTCGTAGCCCTGCTCGGGACGGTCCGAATCCCCCAGGCCCGGCGGATCGATGGCGATGGCGCGAAAGCCGCGCGCGGCCAGGATCGGCAGCACATGGCGCCAGGCGTACCAGGTCTGCGGCCAGCCCGGTACCAATAGCACCGGCTCGCCCGCACCGGCCACGACGCAGTGCAGACGCTGGCCCTGTACCTGCACATAGACATGCTCGAAGGCATCGCCCAAGGACTCGACGGACAGGCTCATACCCGTACCTCCTTGTCGATGCCGAGCATGCGCTGGATCTGCCGGGCGTCGATCGGCGCGCCGGCGAAGTCATCGAACACCTGGTCGGTGACCTGGATGATATGGCGGTTGATGAACTCGACGCCTTCACGGGCGCCGTCCTCCTGGTTCTTCAGGCAGCATTCCCACTCCAGGGTTGCCCAGCCGGCGAAGTCGTATTGCGCCAGCTTGGAGAAAATCGCCTTGAAATCCACCTGGCCATCGCCCAGCGAGCGGAAGCGCCCGGCACGTTCGGTCCAGTCGCTGTAGCCACCGTACACACCCTGCCGGCCGCTCGGATTGAACTCGGCATCCTTGACGTGAAACATGCGGATCAACGGGTGGTAAAGGTCCAGGTAGGCCAGGTAGTCGAGCTGCTGCAGGACGAAATGGCTGGGGTCGAAGAGGATGCGGCAACGCGTGTGCTCCCCCACCAGGGCATGGAAGCGCTCGAAGCTGGTGCCGTCGTGCAGGTCCTCGGCCGGGTGGATCTCGAAGCACAGGTTGACGCCCTGCTCGTCACAGCAGTCGAGGATCGGCCGCCAGCGCCGCGCCAGTTCCTCGAAGGCGGCCTCGACCAGGCCCTGGGGACGCTGCGGGAACGGGAACAGGTAGGGCCAGGCCAGCGCGCCGGAGAACGTGCCCATATCGTCCAGCCCCAGGTTGCGGCTGGCCCGCGCCGCCAGCTTCATCTGTTCGATCGCCCAGGCGGTGCGCTGCGCCGGGTGTCCGGCCAGCGCGGCCGGGGCAAAGGCATCGCACATCGGATCGTAGGCCGGATGCACGGCGACCAGCTGGCCGATCATGTGGGTGGTCAGCTCGCTGACCTGCAAGCCGCGCTCGGCCAGTCGCCCCTTGATCTCATCGCAGTAGCCCGTGCTCTGCGCGGCCAGTTCCAGGTCGAACAGCCGGGCATCCCAGGCCGGTACCTGCAGCCCCTTGAAGCCAAGCCCCGCCGCCCAATCGGCAATACTGTCCAGGCTGTCGAACGGCGGTTTGTCGCTGCTGAACTGCGCGAGGTGCAGGCTGGGTCCCTTGAGTGTTCTCATGATGCGATCTCATTATTTGTCGATCGACAAACAATAGAATCGAACGACGCTTCCCGTCAATCGCAAATTGGCTAGAATGCGCGTTTTGCGTAATCAGGCAGACGAGCGATGGCAGGGCGACCTCGGGAATTCGACAAGCAACAGGCGCTGCGCAAGGCGATGCGGTTGTTCTGGGAGCATGGCTACGAGGGCACCTCGATGTCGGCCCTGGTATCCGCGCTGGGCATTGCCTCCGCACGGATCTACGCGGCCTTCGGCAGCAAGCAGCAACTGTTCGAGGAGGCCGTGGCTTTGTACGAGTCAGCCGAGGGCGGCTTCGCCGACCGCGCCCTGGCCCTGCCGGACATCCACCAGGCCCTGGCGCGGATGTTCGAGGACGCCATCAGCACCTACACCCGCGCCGACGAGCCCAGGGGCTGCCTGGTGGTCAGCGCCGCCAGCGGCGTGGCGCCGGACAACCTGGCCGTCCAGCAGTGGTTGTCCGGGCACCGCCGGCAACGCACCGAGTCGATCGTCGAGCGCCTGCGTCTGGCCCGTGAACAAGGGCAACTGCTGGCCGACACGCAGGTCGAGGCACTCGGCCACCTCTATGCCACCTTCCTCCACGGCATTTCCGTGCAGGCCCGCGACGGCGTACCCGCGCACGACCTGCGCAACGCAAGCCGCCAGGCATTGACCCTGCTGCCGAACACCCAGGGCTGACGCGCTCACCTGTAGGAGCGGCCTCGTGCCGCGAAAGGGCTGCGTAGCGGCCCCAGGATTTCAGCTTCGCAACCGAAATTGCCGGGGCCGCGTTGCGGCCCTTTCGCGACACAAGGCCGCTCCTACAGGGATCGCGCACGGCCGTTTACCTCGGGCACGGCAAAGCTGTTAGCCTTGCCCTGTTCAGGTCACCACGGACAGCCCATGGCCAACCACAAGATCGAGATCCGCCGGCGCAATGTCGAGAAGATCCTGCAAGCCGCCGAGCAGGTGTTCGCCGACAAGGGCTACGGCGCCACTTCCATGGGCGATATCGCCGAGCTGGCGCAACTGCCGCGCTCCAATCTGCACTACTACTTCAGCACCAAGGACGAGCTGTACCGCGCCGTGCTGCAGGACCTGCTGGATGTATGGAAGCAGGACGCCCTGTGCTTCGAGCACTTCGACGACCCGCGGGTGGTGTTGACCAGCTACATCCGCGCCAAGATGGGACACTCGCGCTCAAGGCCGTTGGGCTCGAAGATCTGGGCCGAGGAGATGCTCCATGGCGCCCCGCTGCTCGGCGCCAGCCTGGACGACATCCTGGTGCCCTGGGCGCAGCTCAAGGAGGCGAAGATCCGCAGTTGGGTCGCGGACCGGCGCATCCTGCCGGTGGAGCCGTCGGCGCTGCTGTACATGATCTGGGCCGCGACCCAGCACTACGCCGACTTCGGTTACCAGGTCAACCTGCTCAATGGCGGCGAGCCGCTGTCCGACCTGGCGTTCGAGCAAGCGGTGCAGACCGTCACCGGCGTCATCCTGCGCGGTATCGGCCTGGAGCCTTAGCGCCCCAGGTGCTCGCACAGGAAGTCGATGAACACCCGGGTCTTGTGCGGCACATGGTTGCCGTTGGGGTAGACCACGCTGATCGGCTGCGCCGGCAGGCTGTAGTCCAGCAACACCCGCCGCAACCTGCCGGCGACCAGATCCTCCTCGACCAGCCAGGCAGGCAGCACCGCCACTCCCAGCGCGGCGCAGGCCATCGCGCGGATGGCGTGGGACGCATTGGACTGGTAGGTCGCCCTGCCCGCCACGCTCGCGCTGCCCGTCCGCGCGCCGTGCAAGGTCCAGCTGGTCGGGCTGCGCAGGTTGCTGTTGGCGATCCAGGGCACATCCGCAAGGTCCGCGGGTTGGGCGATTACATGGCGGGCAAGAAACGCCGGTGAGGCCACCAGCAGAATGTCGTAGTCGGCCAGCTTGCGACTGCGCAGGTTCGAGTCTGTCAGGACACCGAGGCGCACCACCAGGTCGAGCCTTTCGGCAATCAGGTCGCTCAGCGACGAATCGGTCTCGTAACTGATCGACAGTGCCGGGTAACGCTCGGCAAACAACGGGATCAGCGGCAGGATGAAGCGCTCGCCGTACTCCCCGGTGGTGCTGATGCGCAGCCTGCCCGATACGCCGTTGTGTCGACGCAGCACACTGTCGAAGGCGCCCTCGACATCGCTGACGATCACCTTGAAATCGTCGTAGAAACCCTGGCCGGTTTCGGTCGGGGCGATGGCCCGGGTGCTGCGCGCCAGCAGCGTCACCCCCAGGGCCTGCTCCAGTGCCTTGACGTGCTGGCTGGCCATGGCTTTGCTGATGCCGAGAAAATCCGCCGCCTTGGTGAAGGAGCCGAAATCGACCACCGCCAGAAACGTCTGCACCCGGTTGAGCTGGGTGTGGAGGGCCGTGCGCGGCATTGTTCACTTCCATCAAACAGAGTTTCAAGGGTAGCGACATCGACAGGGACAGTCCACGGCACCTACGCTGCGCGCCGAAAAGGAGTGGCAATGACGTACCGGTATCGCGTGGCAACGATCTTCCTGATGGGCTTCTTCATCGACTGCATCAACCTGTTCATGCCGACCGTGGCGTTGCCGCGGATCGCGGCCGAGTTCGCCATTGGCAATGCCAGCAGCGCCTGGGTCGGCAATGCCTACATGCTCGGGCTGACCCTGGCCGTGCCGGTGAGCACCTGGCTGGCAAGCCGCTGGGGTGCGCGGCGGCTGCTGTGCGCCGCCATGCTGGGGTTCAGCGTGGCCGTGTGGGGCTGCGGCGAAGCCACAAGTTTCGCCGCGCTGATCACCTGGCGCCTGCTCCAGGGCATGGCCGGTGGTTTGCTGATCCCGGTGGGCCAGGCGCTGACCTTCGAGCGGTTCCAGGGCCCGGAGCGCGCCCGCGTGTCCACCCTGGTGATGGCCGTGGCGCTGCTGGCGCCGGCGCTGTCGCCCACGTTGGGCGGGATAATCGTCGACCATGGCCGCTGGCCGTGGGTCTTCCACTGCAACATTCCGCTGGCCCTGCTCACGGCGGCGCTGGCCTGGGCCTGGATTGACCAGACGCCAGGCCCGGCAGCGCCGCGCCCGGACTTCAAGGGATTGCTGCTGGTCAGCGCCGCCCTCGCCTGCCTGCTGCTGGGCCTGTCGCTGTACGGTGCCGGCCATGGCGTCGCACTGGCCATCGCCTGCCTGCTGGCCGGCTTGTCCTGCGCCCTGCTGTACCGCGCCCACTACCAACGCTCGGCCGGAGGGATTGTCGAGTTGAAACTGCTCGGCAGCCCTCGCCTGCGGGTCTCGATGCAGGTCTACCATGCAATCCCCGGGGTGTTCACCGGGGTCAACCTGCTGAACATCTTCTACCTGCAGGATGTGCTGGGCCTGAACGCCCAGGCCACCGGCCTGTTCATGCTGGTCTACGCCGCCGGAGCCTTCGCCGCCATGCTGCTGGCCGGCCGCCTGTACAACCGCGTCGGTGCCGCCCGCCTGCTGCTGCTCGGCATGCTCCTGCACAGCCTGGGCATCGGCCTGCTGGTAATGGTCGACACGCCGACCGATAGCGCAGCACTGGTTGCGGCCTACGGCCTCATGGGCATCGGCGGCGGCATCGGTGCCAACACCGCCCAGACCACCGCGCTGCTCGACTTCAGCGGCGAGCGGATGCAGCAGGCCAGCGTGCTGTGGAACCTCAATCGGCAAATGGCTTTCAGCGTTGGGGCCGCCTTGCTGCTGATGATCTTCAACCTGTTGCGGGTGGGCCTGGACGCGTCCGCAGCCTATCACCTGACCTTTACCCTGGCCGCGCTGCTGGGGTTGGCGCCACTGCTATCACTGAACACACTACCCAAGGAGAACCACGCCCATGCCTGAACACGCGATTGCCCGCGCCGAACGCAGCATTCATCACGTCCACGAACTGATCCAGATGGTCTTCACTCGCCCGGTGGCCGAATCCCAGTCGGTGCTCGGTGGGCTGATGGCGGTGTTCGCCGATGATTTCAGCATGGTTGCCACGACAGGCACGCAGGTCACTCGCCAGCAGGTCGAGCAGCTGTTCAAGGGGGCCGCCGGGACCAGGCCAGGCCTGCAGATCACCGTCAGCGATGTGCAAGTGGTGTGGCAGGCCGGGTTGAATGTGGCGGTGCGCTACAAGGAAACCCACCGTTTGCAGGGCATGGCGCAGGCGCGCTGGTCGCTGGCTTTGCTCGAATGCGGCGACCGCGGGGTGGTGTGGCGCTGCCTGCATGAAACCGCGATTGCCTAGGCGACTGCGCGTCTGCAGCCCCGGCCAATCAATCAGACATGGCTTGTTCTACAGCGCCATGGGTACGCTCGAACTGCAACGGCGTCACCGTCACGTGACCTCGTGCCAGTTCCGCCATTTCGCTGCCGGGCTCATCCTCGGTGCGGTGATTGTTCAGCTGCAACCAGTGGTACTCGAAGTGTCGCGGGTCGACCTCGGTACGCACCGAGACACTGTTCAACGGCCCGACACCCTGGCGCGTCACCTTCAACGGCCGGACGGCCTCCAGGGCACAATCAGGGAAGTTGACGTTGAGGCAGGCATCGGCCGGCCATGGCATGTCCAGCACACCGAGAATCACCTCGGGCGCCAGGTTCAGGCCGATGTCCCAGGGCACTGCGTCGCGGTCGCCATAGGCCTGGCTCAAGGCGATCGAACGTACCCCCAGCAGCAGCCCGGTCATCGCCGCGCCGACCGTTCCGGAGAATACGGTTTCAGTGCCCAGGTTCGCCCCACGGTTGATACCGGATAACACAAGGTCGGGCCTGGCATCCTTGAGCAGATGCCCCAGCGCCAGCGCCACGCAGTCACCCGGCGTGCCGGTGACGGCGAAGCGCCGCTCGCCATGGCTGCTCACCCGCAGCGGGGCGTGCAGGCTCAGCGAATGGGAAGTGCCGCTCTGGTCCCGGTGCGGCGCCACCACCCACACCTCCCTGGCCAGCCTGGCCGCCACCTGTTCCAGCACGGCCAGGCCGGGCGCGTCGATGCCATCGTCGTTGGTCAACAGAATGCGTTCGAATCGATAGGTCATGGTTCATCCTGTGAAGTTGCCGGTCAAAGGTGCCCCGGCAACGATAGCTCAGACATGCTCCTCCACACGCCCGATCGTGTGCACGCCCTGCTTCCAGTCGAGCCCATCGGCGCAGCTGGCGGCGTGGCGACCATTGATGTCCAACGCGGAGGTGAAGAAGAACTGGCCAACCGTCAGCTCGCCCACCGCATGAATCTGCCGGTTGCTGCCGGCCCGCCCCTGCACGCGATAGCTCGTCGGATCGATGCAGATCCCCCCCTGCGGGTGGCGGGTGACCGTGCCGTTTTCCAGCAGCGTGGCGAGCAACGGCGAGTCGAGCAGGTCGGCGTCGCGCGGAGAGCCGATGGCATGGATCAGCCGGTCGTAGACATGGCGCCAGCCGCTGCCCTGCAGGACCACCCCGTCGCCGCCCTGCTGCGGCGCGGTGAATGGCCCGGCGACGAACTCCAGTTGGCCACTGCGCAGGTAGCTGAGGATCTTGCGCGCATTCTGCGCCGGGATGGAGACCCGATAGGCCATGAAAAAGCTGAAGTACTCGCGCAGGAAACGCGCCTGCGCGGCATCGTCCAGTGCCTGCCAGATGTCCTCGACGAACCCATTGGTGGCATAGAGGATCGCCTGCCAGGTCCGCGGTGAGCGGGCATGCTCGAGTTCAGCCTCGATGAAACCGGCGATGTCGGCCGGTGGCGCGGGCATGGGGATCACCGCGCTGGCCTTGCCCGGGTCCTGGAAGGCCAGCTCCTTGCGGAACAGGCCGACCAGGTCGCTGATCTGCAGGCGGCCGTTCTGCGCCACCAGCGCATGGAGGCCTTCGCGGGTGAGGTAGCGCAGCGTGACCGGCTCCTGGGTACCCCGCACCACGGGAAAGTAGCCACTGCGCGAATGCATGCGGATGGGGCCTCTATGCCCCCGCTCGATCAGGGCTATGACGGTGTCGATGGCGCTCAGCCGTGCGCCGACCACCGCCACCCGCTCGTGGGGCGCCACCACGCGCAGCAGGCGGGAAACCGGATACGGCGTATCCAGCACCCGCGGGTCGCCGGACGGCTCCGGCTTCTTGCCCAACGGTCCGCAACACAGCACGACCTTGCCGGTCGGCAGGCTGAGGCCGCAGCGGGTGCGCAGGGTTTCCACGCCATCGATCAGGTCGATGGCGCAGACCTCCGCGTGCAATTGCACCAACTGGCAACCCAGGGTCGCGCCGCGCAGCACGATCTGCTTGAGCTGATGCTGCAGGTAGATGCCGAACAGGGCCCGAGGCGCGAAACCGTCCGCCTCGGGACGAAAATCGGGGTACGCGCGGCGCCAGGCCTGCGGGCTCTGCTGCAACCACTGCAGGAAATGCCCGGGCAGATGCGGGTATGGCGTAATGAGGCCGGTCCTGGTGTTGAGCAGGTTGCTCTCCAGGTCGGCCTCGTAGGCCGCGCCGCGCCCGAAATCATCCCGCTTCTCGAACAGGTGGATGACGCCGGCCGGCGCGCTGCCGGCGGCCACGCGGTCCAGATGGCGTTGCAGGAAGGCGATGGCCGTCGCGCCGCAGCCGACGATTGCAAAGGTGTTTTTCATCAACGTGCGTCCCTCTCCAGTAATGCTTCCCTGTCCACGGATTGCGTTCCAGCCTCAGGCGAGCTCGCCCAGGAAGGCCTTGATGCGCTCGGCACCGGCCAGGACCTTGCCGGCTTCGCCGGAATACGACAGCCGGGCATGCCCCGCCGCGCCGAAGAAACTGCCGGGAATCAGGGCAACGCCGAAGTCCCTGAGCAGCACATCGCAGAACGACTCGTCATCACTGATCACCTGCCCGCGGAACGACCGGCCCAGCGCCTGGCCGATATCGAGGAACAGGTAGAACGCCCCGGCCGGCTCGCAAAAGCGCAGCAACGGTGTACCGCGCAGCACCTCGAGCAAGGCCTGGCGCTGCCCGGCCAGACGCTGCCGGGCGGCGATGGAGAACGCCTGGTCACCGTCGAGTGCCGCCGTTGCCGCCGCCGCCGCGGGGGCCGGCAGGTTGGAGATCGAGTTGGAGTTGAGCGTGGTGACCGCGTCGGCGATCCGCCGGTCCGCCGCCAGCAAGCCGACCCGCCACCCCGGCATGCCATAGAGTTTGGAGACGCTGTCGATCTTGATGATGCGCCCGACGAGATCCGGCGCTACCGTCAGCAGGTCGGGACAGCGGTCCATGTCGTAGACGAAGCGCTGGTAGACGTCATCGCAAATGATCCAGACGTCATGCTTGCGCAACACTTGCGCCAGCCCCTGGAGCTCCTCGACCGAGTACACGGCGCCCGTAGGGTTGCCGGGGGAATTGAGCAGCACCACCCGCACCTGTTCGTCGAGCGCCTGTTCCAGGGCCTGGGGGGACATCTTGTAGCCGCTCTGCGCGGTGCAGCGCACATCGACGACGCCCGCCCCGACCAGATCGGCGATATCGAAGTAGGTCGGCCAGCACGGGGTCGACACCAGCAGCTTGTCGCCCGGGCGGATGATCGCCCGCAGCACGCTGAACAGCAGGTGCTTGGCGCCGAGGCCGGCGACCAGGTTGCGTTCGTCAAAATGCACGTGGCCAAGGCGCCGCAGGTAACCCAGGTAGGCCTTGAGCAATGCCGGATCGCCGCGGCTGGCGCCATAGCCGCCGGTGTCCTCGTGGGCCGCCCGCACTGCCGCCTCGACGATATGGGGCGCCGGCAGGAAGCCGGGCACGCCGACACCCAGGTCAATGACCGGCTGCGGCGCCTCCCTGACCTTCTGCGCCACCCCGAGGATCGGACAGAATCGCGCGAATTCCAGGTCTGCTGAAAGCGTAGGCATGCAGGATTCTCCAGAAGTCCGTTTCAGGCGGCGCGCACGGCCATGCGGCCACGCGCCATGAGCGCGGCCATGTGGATGGCCGTCGCAGTGATGATGTCGAGATTGCCGGCACTCGGATCGAGGTAGTCCCCCGCCCCCTCGACCCGCACCATGGTGAACAGGCGACCTTCGCTGTAATGCAGGTCGACGATCACCTCGTAGCCCGGCACGGCCTCGCGCACCAGCGCCACGGCCCGCTCCACCTCGCGACGGGTGGCGGCCAGGTCGGCCTGGGCGATCAGTGCCGAGACCGCCGTCTGCATGTAGACATTGGGCTTGGCCGGGTTGATGTTGAGGATCGCCTTGACCTGAGCGCAGCCGGTGAAGCGCCGCAACGCCTGTTCGGTGGTGGTGATGTAGTTGCTCAGGTTGCGGCGGGTGGCGGGGCCTGCGCTTTCGGCGCTGATCGACGACACCACCTCGATGTAGCGCACCCCCGGGTTGGCCCGGGCGATGGCGGCGGCCAGCGGAATCGAGGCCTGCCCCCCACAGGTGATCATGTTGACGTTGCTCGCCCCGGTCAGCTCCAGGCCGTTGAGCGAAGGCACGCACAGTTGACCCAGGGCCGCCGGGGTGAGGTTGATGATCACCTTGCCGGCCTCGATCAGGCGTGGCGCGTGGCGCTCATGGTCGGCGGCCGAGGTGGCGTCGAACACCAGGTCGAACTCGCCGATCCGGGCGAACAGACCGTCGATGCCATCGGCGGTGGTGGCGACCCCGCGCTCCCGGGCGAAGGCCAGGCCCGCGGAGTGCGGGGAACGTCCGGCAACCAGCGTGCAGTCCAGGTCCGGGTGGGCCAGGACCTTGCACAGGATGTCGCAGCCAATGTTGCCGCTGCCGATGATGGCGGTTTTCAGGGACATGAATGCACTCCAGGGTCAGGCAACGGAAGGTTGGGAAAGGCGGCTGGCCACCGAGATGATCAGGTCTTCCTGGCCGGCCACCGCATTGCACTCGGCCAGGGCTTCATAGATTCGCCGTGGTTCGACGCCGAACTCGCTGGCGGCGCGCGCGACATGCTTCTCGAAACCGCTGCATACGCCATACAGGCCACTGATCAGGTTGGCGGTCTTGACGACCGTGGGCGTGCTGACCGGGGCGATGCTCTCCAGCTGCTCGATGGCGCGGCACAGGGCGAAGATGTCCACGCCGGTGGCGAAGCGGTAGCGCTCCAGCACCGCGCACAATGTCTCCAGCTGGGTGTTGCCGGCGCCGGCGCCGAAGCCGCGCATGCAGCCGTCGACGATGGTCGCCCCGGCCTGGACCGCGGCCAGCGAGTTGGCGATGGCCAGGCCCAGGTTGTTGTGGCCATGGAAGCCCAGCGGAATCGACAGTTCGCTGCTGAGCAAGGCAATACGCTCACGGGTGCTGTCCGGATCAAGGTGGCCCGCCGAGTCCATCAGCACAATGGCGTTGGCACCATAGCCCTGTTGCTTCATCGCCTCCTCGAGCAAGCGCTCGGGGCTGGCCATGTGGCACATCATCAGTACGCCATGCACATAGGCGCCGTTGCCGCGGGCATGCTCGATATAGCTTTCGGTCACGCTCGCCTCGGTGCAATGGGAGGCAATGCGCAACACCTCGACACCGATCCGCAAGGCGGTATCGATATCGTCGAGCCTGGCGAAGCCGGGAATCATATGGATGCCCAGGCGCGTGCGACTGAGGTTGGCACGCGCCGTCTCGAGCATCTCGGTGTCGGCATGGCGGGCCAGGCCCAGTTGCAGGGACGATGCCCCCAGGCCGTTGCCGTGGCCCACCTCGACCACGCTCAGGCCGCAGCCGTCGACGGCACGGCAATAGGCGGCGATATCCTCCAGGCTCAACGAATGGGAAACGGCATGGTTGCCGTCGCGCAGGGTCGGATCATGAATGGCGATTGCAGCGGTCATCGAGATCGAGTCCTTGTGATCGAAGGTTCAGTTGCGTGGAGCGTCGGCAGCCGGCTCGGGCTGGAGCAGCCGCTTGGGCAGGAACGCCGGCGAGATATGGATGATCGACATGCGCACCACGTGGTTGAGCATGACGAAGGCAGGGTCGAGCTTGAGCAACAGGGCTGCCGCGGTCATCACCTCGACACCGCCCGGCACCCAGGACATGAACAGCGCCAGGAAGGGCTTGCCGGTGATCTGGGCGGCGAGCGCGGCCACCAGCAAGGTGGTGCAGAACGTCAGCGTGGTCACCACCAGGCCAGCACGCACGTAGCGCAGCACGTCCCCCAGGGTGATGTCGCGCAGGCGGATGCCGATCAAGCCGCCCAGCAGGATCAACGCCACCATCGCCACCGGGTCGGGCACATGCAGGTTGAACTGGGGCATGCCGATGTTCACCGCGGCGGCGCACACCAGCCCGGTCAGCATGTAGGGCGCAGGCACGTCCAGACGTTCCAGCAAGTAGCCGGCAACGACCGCGACGACCGCGACCGGCACGATGCGCAGGTAGTCGCCCAGGGTTCCGGCCGCATGCGCCGCGCTGTCGCCATGGCCGCCGGCGATCAGGGTGACCACCAGCAACAGCGCGAGCAGGCGGACGATGTGCACGAAGGCGATGCGTCCGGAGGCCGGCCCCTCTTCCCCCGACACCGTCATCACCGCCGCCATGGCGCCCGGGATGGCACTGAGCAGGCTTTCGATATGGCCCCACTTCTCCATGCGTCGCAGCCAGTTGTAGCCCACCAGGATCTGCGTGGTCATGCACACCAGCAGCCCGAGCAGGATGCTGACGTCGGTGAGCTCGTGCATCATCGAGGCGGTGACCGTGGAGCCGACGCTGATGCCGAGCAGCAACTGCACGGTGGCCACGAACGGAAACGGCATGCGCATGCGCACGCCCCACTTGCTCAGCGCCGTGACCGCGCAGATGGCGCCGATCAGTTCACCGAGCGGCAGCCCGGTGAGAAATCCCAGCCAGGCGCCCAGGGCCGCGACCGGAATGGGGATGAGGCTCTCGATCAAAGGTTTCATGGCATCGTCACCTGTCTGCAGGCATGACCGTCCCGACTGGCGGCACGGTCAGCAAAAGTGATGGAGGAACGGGACGGATCAGCGGCTAGACGGCGGCCGCTTCGTTGCCCGCCCAGTCGCAGCTTTCGTGGAACCAGCGCTCGACTTCACCAAGCCGCAATTGCAGTTCACGCTCGTTGCGCCCGGCGACGATGGCGTTGAGGATTTCCGAGTTGGTGAACTCCATCGACCGGTAGGCGGTCATCCGGCTCGCCGAGATGCGGTACTCCAGCACGCCGTCGAGCGGGCAGTCGCTCGGCACCTCGCGCAACAGGCCGACCCGCGGTGGAATGCTGATGTGCCCGACCATCTGCCGCGGCTCGATCATGGCCGCCGGACGATACTCGGGATCGCGCAGCGCGCGCAGGAAGCTCATGCGCGGGTCCAGGCCCCAGGCATGGCTGATCTCCTGGTTGAAGAACACCCCGCCCAGCCGCGAAGCGATTTCGCACAGGACGATCTCGCCCGCGTCGGTGACGAACAGTTCGAGGTGGAACAGCAGGGTCGGCTCGGAAGGCAACACGTCCTCGACCAGCGCGCGGGCGTAGCGCACCAGCTTGTCGCGCATCGGATTGCCGGCATCGAGCATGTGCAGGTCGTGGGCCTTGCCGCCGAGGAAGTCCAGCGCCGAGGTCATCACCCGTACCGGCGACACCAGGATCGGCTTGCCGTCGATGTACAGGCCGTTGACGATGTAGTGGCTGCCCCGCACATAGCGCTCGATCATCAGGTTGTGGAAAGTGGTGGCGCCGCGCGCGGCCAGCCACTGGCGCAGCTGCGGCAGGTCCCTGAGCACTTCCACGCCGTTCGAGCCACGACCATCGCGCGGTTTGACCACCACCGGGAAGCCGTGTTGCTCACTGAACTGGATCGCCCCGGTGGCGTGGGTCAGCGGCGCCATGTCGGCGACGGCGAAACCACGGTCGCGGGCCCGCTGCTTCATGAAGAACTTGTCGCGATAGAACATCGCGCGCCCCTCGGCGCCCTGGCTGACACCCAGTCGGTCATTGATGCGCGCCACCCGCAGCACGTCGATCTCGGCCAGTGCCACGCACAGCGGATCACGCATCTCGCGGGCCATGTCATGGACATCCACCTCGACCAGCGCGTTGTCGTTGAAATAGTCGAACAACCGGTACGCCACCTGTTCGCCAAGGTGCGCGGTGATTTCCTGGGCGCGGGAGTTGCAGCTCAGCAGCATGCCTCCCGGCCCTAGCGCGTCGGCCCAGCTTTGCGCGCTGTGCTGGAGAATGATCTTGGGGGGACAGAAGACGATCAGCTGCATGGGGCGTTCCTTGCGTGCTTACATGAGTCAGAAAGTGACCAGGCATCAGGGCCAGGCTCACCAATGATTCTGCTGAGGAGTCGGTGGCCGATGCCAATACCGATTCAGTCGTTATTGATACTCCTCGCCTTGCCCGCGCAGGCGGTTTGCAAGGCGCGCGAAAGCGCTGCCATGTCGGGGAACATGGCAGGCGACTTTCACGCAGGATTCAGCCGGTCAGATCAGGCAGGCGGCGCAGTCGCGCATCACCTCGGCCTTGCGCTGCAGGTACTGGGCAAACACTTCACGGGCCGTGGTCCTGTCCACCGCGATGCCCATGGCCTTGACGAAGGCCTCGACCGCCTCGACCGCGTGGGCGAAATGATTGCTCTCGGTCCCCCCGGTGTGCACGGTGACCCAGGCCACGGTCTTGCGCACCTGCTCGGGCGGGACACCCATGTCGCGCTCGAACCAGCGGGTGTACAGCGGATGGATGTACTCCACTTCACCGTGGGTGTAGACCTCATGCACCAGCGTGGTCAGCAGGCCCTGGAGCAGGTCGCGATCACGCAGGCGGCGGGCATCGGTCCAGTCCTTGAACGCCTGCGCCGACGGCAGGCAGTTTTCCTTGAGCAACCACTGGTCGTCGCCGCACAGGGGCGTGGCCATGTTGTAGAACAGGTCGGCATGCAAGGTGTTGCCCAGCGCCCCCAGGTCCTCGTCGGTGATCCGCTGCAGGCTGCCACACACCTGGTAGATCTGCTGCGCCGCGGCGCTGCCCTGCTCGGAACGCGCCAGCAGGGTCAGGCGATTGGCCAGGCCGGAGACGCTGGCGGCCGAGTTGTTGGTCTTCGACCAACTGGCGAAGAACTTGCGCAACGCCGCGGCGCCATGGCGCCGCGAAGTCAGCACCTGGAACGCCTCCTCGATGTCGACCAGCGCGGCCTCCTGGTTGTGGAACTCATCCCATAGCGCCTGTTTCAGCACACCGGCAGGCATCTCCTGCAACACCGGTTCAATCACATACAGCAACTGGCTGTGCACGGTCGGCAAGTTACTCACGGTCATCTCACTCTTTTCCTTGTTGGATGATGATGTAGCGCGTTGAGGAAGCGATTCATTGCAATGGCTGGACCGCCGGCCCACGGACCGGCGCCACCCGCCAGCTGCCCCGCGCGATCAGCAGCGGCAGCAGCTGGAACACCACGATCAGGGCGACGCAGCCGCCCCACCCCCAGCGTTCCCACAGCCCGCCGGGCACGAAGGCGCCGAAGCTGCCACCCAGGTAGTAGCAGCTCAGGTACAGGCCGACCGCGGCGGATTTCTGCCGTGGCGCCTGGGCGGTGATGAAGGCATTGGCAGCGGCCTGGGCGAGAAACACGCCAGTGGAGCTGAGCGCCAGGCCCAGCACGATCAACCACAGCGACGCGGACAGGGTCAGGGCCGAGCCGGCGATGCCCAGGCAACCGGCTACCCGCACCAGGTCGGCATGGGGCCGCGCCTTGCTCAGGCGCCCGGCCAGCGGCACCACCACCAGCGCCAGCAGGAACACGGCGTAGATGGCACCCAGCGCGGCGGTACCCAGGGCAAACGGGGCCTCGCTCAGGTGCAGGCCGACATAGGTGAAGGTCGCGACCTGGGCAAACAAGACGCAGAACCCCACGGCATAGGCCCCCAGCAATGGCCTGCTGGCGAGTTCGCCAAGCGCCAGCGGCTCGCGCCTGGCTGCGGGTGGATTGCGCGGCAACAGCAGCGCGATACCCAGCGCGACCGCCAGGCTGAGCCCCGCCTGGACCGTCAATGCCACGCGCCAGTCGGCAAGCTCGGTGACCAGACCGGTGAGGAAACGCCCACAGAAACCGCCGAAGATCGTGCCGGCAACATAGACGCTGGTCATTTCGGTCACAGCACCGCCCTGCCAGCGCACGCCGATGTAGGCCACGCTGGTGGCGAACACCATCGGGATGAACATCCCCTGCACCGAACGCCACAGCAGGAATTCGCCATAGCTGCCCGCCCACGCCGCCAACAATGCAGGCAGCGCCAGCAACAGCGCCGCCCCGGCGATGACCCGGTGCTGTTCGCCGCGTGCCGTCAGCCAGCCGACAAAAGGCGCGGTCAAGGCCACGGCGAGGATGGTCACGGTAATGCTCCAACCGGCCTGGCGCAGCGTTACCGGAAAAGCCCGGGTCAGTTCCGTGAGCAGGCCCTGGGTGGAATAGAGGTTGAGAAATGCGGCACATCCGCCAAGAAATAGGGCAATTCGGGGGAAATCGGCGGGAAAACGCATACAAACACTCGTAAAAAATTGTTACAGGTTTATAAGGTAGGACGAACTTTGGATCCAATACCTATTCCCGACCGATTGATACTCAAGGAAGAACATGATGGATTTGCGCCGTCTGCGCTGTTTCCTGGTTGTCAGCGAGGAATTGCACTTCGGCCGAGCGGCAGCGCGCCTGCACATGGCCCAGCCGCCGCTGACCCGACAGATATCGGCCCTGGAGACGGAACTCGGGTTTCGCCTGTTCGACCGCAGCACGCGCAACGTCAGCCTTACCACCGCGGGCCGTCACCTGCTGCCCTACGCCCGCGGCGTGCTCGAACAGGTCGACCTGACCACGGCGATCACCAACAAGCTGGCGGCGGGCTCGGCCGGCCAACTGACGGTCGGCTACGCCAGTTCGATCGCCCTGTCGGACACCTTCAGCCATACCATCCAGGCGTTCTGTTCGAAGTACCCGGATGTGCAACTGAATGTGGAGGAAGGTGCTTCCAGCACCCAGTGGACGCAACTGATCGAAGGCCGCCTGGATATCGGCATGAGCCGCATGCGCCCATCAGGTGACGATCCTCAGGTCCAGGCCATCTGTGTGGACAACGAGCCACTGGTCGCGGCCGTTCCCAGCGACAGCCCCCTCGCCCAGCAGTTGCAGGTCAGCCTGGCCGAGCTCGGCGAACTGCCGCTGATCACCTTCCCCCCGGACTACGGCTCGGGCTTGAACGAAATCATCCTCGGCCTGTACCGCCGCCACGGGCTGACGCCGCGCCCGGCGCCAAGCGGTCGGCAGATCACCTCGATCATCGCCCTGGTTGCCGCGGGTCGTGGTGTCGCGGTGGTGCCGCAGTGCACCCGGACCTTGGTCAGGCGTGGCGTGTCCTACCTGCCGCTGGCCGAGCCCGGCGCCTGCGCGCCGCTGCTGGTGCTGACCCGCAGGCACGAGCGCAGCCCGCTGGTGCGGGCGTTCGTCGAGGTGATCGAGCAGACCTTGCGCGGCGGTCTGGCCGGGTAGACGAAAACTTCGTGGGAGCGGGCTTGCCCCGCGATAGCGTTCGACCTGCGTCCAACGCTATCGCGGGGCAAGCCCGCTCCCACGAGAGACCTGCGTGAGGTCTGCCTTGCGCCGACCTCAACCCGCCTCGCGATAGGGATTACGGGGATCCTGCGTCCAGTTCATGTACGGCTTGCCGGTGTCCTGCGCCTGCATGTCGATGCAGCCCTCCACCGGGCAGGTGATCTGGCACAGGTTGCAGCCGACGCACTCGGCCTCGATCACGCTGTAGGCGTGGGTGCCGTCGGCCTTGAGGGTGCTGGCGATGGCCTGGTGCGAGGTGTCCTCGCAGGCGATGTGGCAGCGCCCGCAGCCGATGCAGGCGTCCTGGTCGATGTGCGCCACCGACTGGTAGTTGATGTCCAGGTACTTCCAGTCGGTGGTGTGCCCCACGGCCTGGCCGCGAAACGCCTCGAGGTTGCGGTGGCCGTGCTGGTCCATCCAGCGCGCCAGGCCGTCCTTCATGTCGTCGACGATGCGAAAGCCGTGCAGCATCGCCGCCGTGCATACCTGCACCGCGCCACTGCCCAGGGCGATGAACTCGGCGGCGTCGCGCCAGGTGCCGATGCCGCCGATGCCGCAGATCGGCAGCCCATGGGTCTCCGGGTCACGGGCGATTTCCGCGACCATGTTCAGGGCGATCGGCTTGACCGCCGAACCGCAGTAGCCGCCATGGGTGCTCTGGTCGCCGACGATGGGGTGGGCGACCATGCGGTCGAGGTCGACGCTGGTGATCGAGTTGATGGTGTTGATCAATGACACCGCATCCGCCCCGCCCCGGTGCGCGGCGCGCGCCGACTGGCGGATGTCGGTGATGTTGGGGGTGAGCTTGACGATCACCGGCAGCGCGCAGTGGGTCTTGCACCAGCGGGTGACCATCTCCACGTACTCCGGCACCTGGCCGACGGCGGCGCCCATGCCGCGCTCGGGCATGCCGTGGGGGCAACCGAAGTTGAGTTCGATGCCGTCGGCGCCGGTGGCCTCCACCAACGGCAGGATGAACTTCCAGGACTCCTCGATACACGGCACCATCAGCGACACGATCAGCGCGCGGTCGGGCCAGTCCTTCTTCACCTGGGTGATCTCGCGCAGGTTGATCTCCAGCGAGCGGTCGGTGATCAGCTCGATGTTGTTGATGCCCTGCACCTGGCGGTTGGCGCCGAAGTGCGCCGAGTAGCGCGACGACACGTTGACCGCCGCCGGGTCCTCGCCCAGGGTCTTCCACACCACCCCGCCCCACCCGGCCTCGAAGGCGCGGACCACGTTGTAGGCTTTGTCGGTGGGTGGCGCGGAGGCCAGCCAGAACGGATTGGGTGCCTTGATGCCGGCGAATTCGATGGACAGGTCGGCCATTTACGCAGCCTCCACGTTGAGCATGAGTTGGGCATGGATGGCCTCGGCGGCCAGCTTGCCATGTTGCACGGCCTGGACGGTGAGGTCCTGGCCCAGCGCAGTGCAGTCGCCGCCGGCGTAGATGCCGGGTACCGAGGTCTGCAGGTGCGCGTCCACCTGGATGCGCTCGCCGTCACGGGCCAATTGTGCCGCCAGCGGATCAGCCAGGCTTGTGTCGTCGAAGCGTTGGCCGATGGCCTTGAAGATGGCGTCGGCCGCCAGCTCGAAAGTCTCGCCGGTATCGCCCAGGCGTCCGTCGACCAGCTGGGTGCGCGCGAAACGCATGCCGCGTACACGCCCTGCCTCATTCAGCAGCACGGCATCGGGCCGGGCCCAGGTGTGCAGACGCACCTGATTGTGCTTGGCAATCTCCTGCTCATGGTCGGTGGCGCCCATGTCGGACACGCCACGGCGGTACACCAGGTTGACGTCGCGGGCGCCCAGGCAACTCATCTGCACGGCCATGTCGATGGCGGTGTTGCCGGCACCGAGCACCAGGCAGCGGTCGGCCAGCGGCAGTTGGGTGAGGTCGTCGGCCTGGCGCAGCTCGCGAATGTACTCGGTGGCGGCGAGCAGGCCCGGCGCGTCCTCGTCCGCCAGGCCCAGCTGGCGCACGGCAGCCAGGCCCAGGCCGAGGAACACCGCGTCGTACTGGGCATGCAGCTCGCCCAGCGACAGGTTGCCGCCCAGGCGCTGGCCATGGCGGATCTCGATACCGCCGATGCCCAGCAGGAACTCCACCTCGCGCTGGGCGTAGTCGTCCACCAGCTTGTAGCGGGCGATGCCGTACTCATTGAGGCCACCGGCTTTCTCCCGCGCCTCGAAGATCACCACGTCATGGCCGTGCATGGCCAGGCGGTGCGCGCAAGACAGCCCGGCGGGGCCGGCACCGACCACGGCGATGCGCTTGCCGCTGGCCGGCGAGCGCTGGAACGGATGCTCGGTGAAGCCGGCGTGGTCCAGGGCGTAGCGCTGCAGCTGGCCGATCAGCACCGGCGCGCATTCCTGGGCGTTGTTGCGCACGCAGGCCTGCTGGCAGAGGATCTCGGTCGGGCACACCCGGGCGCAGCTGCCGCCGAGGATGTTGGCCGAGAGGATGCGCTCGGCGGCGCCCTGCAGGTTCTCGTCGCTGATGCGGTGGATGAACGAGGGGATGTCGATCTCGCTGGGGCACGCATTGACGCAGGGCGCGTCGTAGCAGTACAGGCAGCGCGCGCTTTCGACGGCGGCCTGACGGGCGGTGAGCGGGGGCGCGAGGTCGCTGAAGGCCTCGGCCAGCTGGTCGGCGCCGGCCCGGGGGCGCGGCAAGTGGTTCAGGGCGTCGATCACGGTTGTAGCCTCTCGCTTTTTTATGGGCTCAGGCGGCGGTCACTCGCCTGTCCGTTCTGAGGGATGGCAGTCAACAGGAGCATGTGTCTGTGTTGTTATCAGGGGGCGCTTTGCGCCCCTTTCGCGGCACAAGGCCGCTCCTACAGGGGATCGCGTTCTGCTGTAGGAGCGGCCTTGTGCCGCGAAAGGCCTCAGCGCTGAACCGGTGTCGGCCGCTGGTGCTCAGCCCGGCGTTCCAGCACCTCGTACACCGACGGATACGCCGGCCGCTCCACGTAGCGCCCCGCGCCCGGCTCGGCACGCAGGTCGCCATCGGCCCAGAGCACC
Organism: Pseudomonas sp. RtIB026; assembly: GCF_016861355.2. Classification (NCBI taxonomy): domain Bacteria; kingdom Pseudomonadati; phylum Pseudomonadota; class Gammaproteobacteria; order Pseudomonadales; family Pseudomonadaceae; genus Pseudomonas; species Pseudomonas sp. RtIB026. The sequence goes on from NZ_AP023348.2 coordinate 4,375,295, forward strand.
CTGCCCTGGCTGATGGTGTGGCTGGGGATGCCGCGCACGGTGCGGCCTTCGAAGATGTTGAAGTCGACCCGCTGGTGATGGGTCTGGGCGCTGATCGTGCGCGTGCCCTGCGGATCCCACAGCACCAGGTCGGCGTCGGCACCGACGCGGATGGCGCCCTTGCGCGGGAACAGGTTGAAGATCTTCGCGGTATTGGTGGAGGTCAGCGCGACGAACTCGTGGATCGACAGGCGCCCGCTGTTCACCCCGGCATCCCACAGCACCGCCATGCGGTCCTCGATACCTGCAGTGCCGTTGGGAATGCGGCTGAAATCGTCGCGGCCCATGGCCTTCTGCTCGGCGCAGAAGCAGCAGTGGTCGGTGGCCGTGGTGTGCAGGTTGCCCGACTGCAGGCCCCCCCACAGTGCGTCCTGGTGCTCGCGCGGGCGGAACGGCGGGCTCATCACGTAGCCGGCGGCGGTGGCCCAGTCCGGGTCGCGGTAGACGCTGTCGTCCAGCAGCAGGTGGCCCGGCAGCACCTCGCCGTACACCGGCTGGCCCTTGGCCCGGGCATAGGTGATCTCGTCCAGCGCCTCGCGGCTGGAGACATGCACCAGGTACAGCGGCGTGCCGAGGGTCTCGGCGATGCGAATGGCGCGGCTGGCGGCCTCGCCCTCCACCTGCGACGGGCGCGACAGCGGATGCGCCTCGGGCCCGGTCAGGCCCTGGGCCAGCAGTTTCTTCTGCAGGTGATAGACCAGCTCGCCGTTCTCGGCGTGCACCGTCGGCACCGCGCCCAGTTGCAGGCAGCGTTCGAAGCTGGCCACCAGGGTGTCGTCGGCGGCCATGATCGCGTTCTTGTAGGCCATGAAGTGCTTGAAGCTGTTCACCCCATGCTTGGCCACCAGCTCGCCCATCTCCTCGGCCACCTGCTCGCTCCACCAGGTGATGGCGACGTGGAAGCCGTAGTCGCTGGCGCTCTTCTGCGCCCAGCCGCGCCAGGTGTGAAACGCCTCGAGCAGCGATTGCTGCGGGTTGGGGATGACGAAGTCGATGATCGAGGTGGTGCCCCCGGCCAAGCCTGCGGCGGTGCCGCTGAAGAAGTCCTCGCTGGCCACCGTGCCCATGAACGGCAGTTGCATGTGGGTATGCGGATCGATGCCACCGGGCATCAGGTACTGGCCAGAACCGTCGAGGACTTCGCAATCGGTGGGGGTTTCGAGGTGGCTGCCGATGGCGCGGATCAGGCCATCGACACACAGGACATCTGCACGGTAGCTCTCTTCATGGGTAACCACGGTGGCGCCACGGATCAACAGGGACATGCCGTTTTCCTCGCAGGCTGACCGGTCTTCTGGCCGGTTCTTGGAATTGTTTCGGGCCGGGCGCTGGAGGCGATTCGTTCAATCCTGTCAGGCCTGACAAGAATCGAGGCTAGTATCTGATCGGATATTGATCAAGAAAAAATATATGCAAATATCTTATTTTGTATCTTATTGATTATTAACAATAATTTATCAAAATCACCAAAATGTGACACCCCTTCACCATTTTGACGCACTTGACAGGAAGCCAAATTGGTCAAGATTTCCTATGCAAAATCAGCTGTTTGTTTCCTGGCTGGATGGCGCAGGCCGCGCCGGTGGTTTCCCAGGTTGCACCCGTTTGAACCACGCGGGTGATGGACCGGCCAGACAGACGGCGTACCAGGGTGCCCACCCCGCCCTCGTCGTCGCGCTGAAGAATGCCTTTGCAAGACAGTGAGTTACCTCCGGTTGGCGGCGGCCGTCGGGAAGGCGCGGGCTTTCCCGGCACGTTTGTTGAAAACGCAGGCCACAACCGCCTGGCCGGGCCGCAGGTGCAGTACTGGTGGTGTGTGTACTCCGGCCATCGCGTCAGCCCGATGAGCGACAACTACAAGAAAAAAGACCTGGAGAACCCCATGCAACAGAGCAGATCGCAAGTGGTCGAGCAGCATGGCCTGTTCGAGCTCGACGCCGGCAGCGACGTCCTCGACAGCCCCCGCTACAACCACGACATCGCCCCGACCAAGGTGCACCAGCGCACCTGGAACAAGTGGCACATCACCGCGCTGTGGGTGGGCATGTCCATCTGCGTGCCCACCTACACCCTCGGCGGCGTGCTCACCGCCTACTTCGGCCTGAGCGTGGGCGAGGCGCTGCTGGCGATCCTGCTGGCCAACCTCATCGTGCTGATTCCGCTGACCCTCAACGCCTTCCCCGGCACCAAGTACGGCATCCCGTTCCCGGTGCTGCTGCGCGCCTCGTTCGGCGTCTTCGGCTCCAACGTACCGTGCCTGATCCGCGCCGTGGTGGCCTGCGGCTGGTTCGGTATCCAGACGATGTTCGGCGGGCTGGCCATCCACCTGTTCCTCGGTTCGCTGTTCCCCGAGTGGAAGGCCCTGGGCGGCACCGGTGAGGTGATCGGCTTCATGCTGTTCTGGTCACTGAACCTGTGGGTGGTGCTGCGCGGCGCCGAATCGATCAAGTGGCTGGAGACGCTGTCGGCGCCGCTGCTGGTGGCGGTGGGTGTCGGCCTGCTGTTCTGGGCGCTGCCGCACATGTCGATGAGCGAGCTGCTGGCGCAGCCACCCAAGCGCCCCGAGGGCGCCAGCGTGGTCGGCTACTTCTGCGCCGGGCTTACCGCCATGGTCGGCTTCTGGGCCACGCTGTCACTGAACATCCCCGATTTCAGCCGTTACGCGAAAAGCCAGAAGGACCAGATCCTCGGGCAGATCTTCGGCCTGCCCCTGACCATGTTCCTGTTCGCTTCGCTGGGCGTGATCATGACTGCCGCATCCGCCTCGCTGGTAGGCAAGACAGTGTCCGACCCGGTGAGCCTGATCGGCCATATCCAGAGCCCCGGCTGGGTGGCCCTGGCCATGGCGCTGATCATCATCGCTACGCTGTCGACCAACACCGCGGCCAACATCGTCTCGCCCACCAACGACTTCCAGAATATCGCCCCGCGCCTGATCGGGCGCAGCCGCGCGGTGTGGCTGACTGGTTTCATCGGCCTGGCGCTGATGGGCCACGAGCTGCTCAAGAAGCTCGGCTGGATCGTCTCCGACCTGAGCCTTGAAAGCGTGTATTCCAACTGGCTGCTGGGCTACTCCAGCCTGCTCGGGCCGATCGCCGGGATCATGGTGGTGGACTACTTCCTGGTGCGGCGCCAACAGCTGGACCTGGCCGGGCTGTACCGCGACGACGTGTACCCGGCCTGGAACTGGGCCGGGTTCGTCGCCTTCGGCGTGCCGGTGGCGCTGACCGTGATGGCCATCGGCAACAGCAGTTTCAGCTGGTTCTACGACTATGGCTGGTTCACCGGCTCGCTGCTCGGCGGCGGGCTCTACTACGCACTCGGCGGCCTCGCGGTGCGCGGGCCGGCGCGGCTGGCCAAGCCGTTGCCGTGATGTTCCCTGTGGGAGCGGCTTCAGCCGCGAAGCAAGCGACGCGGTGGATGGCACCGGCTTGGCCGGTGTTCGCGGCTAAAGCCGCTCCCACAGGCCCCTGCAAAATCGATAAGTGATGTGCAGCGCCATGAGAGCCGACTTGCCGGCGAACAGGGCCGAAGAATAAAACAACCTGAGGAGGCACCCATGACCACTCCCGCCAAGGAAGTCCTGCAGTCCACCGAACAGCATGTCAGCAGCGCCCGCCTGTGGCAGTCACTGATGGACCTCGCCCGCCTCGGCGCCACGGCCAAGGGCGGCGTCTGCCGCCTGGCGCTGACCGACCTCGACCGCCAGGCCCGCGACCTGTTCGTGCAGTGGTGCGAGGCGGCCGGCTGCACGGTGAGCATCGACGCGGTCGGCAACATATTCGCCCGCCGCCCAGGCCGCAATCCCAAGCTGCCACCGGTGATGACCGGCAGCCATATCGACACCCAGCCCACCGGTGGCAAGTTCGACGGTTGCTTCGGCGTGATGGCCGGGCTGGAGGTGATCCGCACCCTCAATGACCTGGGCGTGGAGACCGAGGCACCGCTGGAGGTGGTGGTGTGGACCAACGAGGAAGGCTCGCGCTTCGCCCCGTGCATGATGGGCTCGGGGGTGTTCGCCAGCAAGTTCACCCTCGAACAGACCCTGGCCAAGCGCGACGCCCAGGGCGTGAGCGTCGGCGAGGCACTGAACGCCATCGGCTACGCCGGCAGCCGCGTCGTGACCGGCCACCCGGTGGGCGCCTACTTCGAGGCGCACATCGAACAGGGCCCGATCCTCGAGGACCAGCGCAAGACCATCGGCGTGGTGCTCGGCGCCCTCGGCCAGAAGTGGTTCGACCTGACCCTGCGCGGTGTCGAGGCCCACGCCGGCCCCACCCCCATGCACCTGCGCAAGGACGCCTTGGTCGGCGCCGCCGCCGTGGTCGAGGCAGTCAACCGCACCGCCCTCGCCCACCAACCCCATGCCTGCGGTACGGTCGGCTGCCTGCAGGCCTATCCCGGCTCACGCAACGTGATCCCCGGCGAAGTGCGCATGACTCTGGATTTCCGTCACCTCGAAGGCCAGCAACTGGACGCGATGATCGCCGAGGTGCGCCAAGTGATCGAGGCCACCACCGCGAAACACGGGCTGAGCTACGAGCTGGTGCCCACCGCCGACTTCCCCGCCTTGTACTTCGACAAGGGCTGTGTCGAGGCGGTGCGCAACTCTGCGCGCAACCTGGGCCTGGCGCACATGGACATCGTCAGCGGCGCCGGGCACGACGCGATCTTCCTCGCCGAGCTGGGCCCGGCCGGGATGATCTTCGTGCCCTGCGAGGGCGGCATCAGCCACAACGAAATCGAGAACGCCGCCCCCGAGGACCTCGCGGCCGGTTGCGCGGTGCTGCTGCGGGCGATGCTGGCGGCATCGGAGGCGATTGCCAGCGGGCGGTTGGCGGCCTAGCCTGACGATGGTGATTCGGCCCTCGGGCCGAATCAACCTTGTTCGTCCAGCACCTGCATGAACGCTGCAACCGATTTTCCCCAGGTCAGCTCCTGTGCGAGAAGCTCCGCGATCTCCCTTGCACGGACAAAGGCCGATGCACGATGGCACATCACGTTGTTGATCGATTCTCGCCAGGCTTGCGCATCCTGGTCCGGCTGGTCAAGTACCTCGACGACGCACAGGTTTGCCAGATCATTTGGCAATCGCTCCAGCAGAACCCTTGCCAGACCGCTGCGCTTGCTGACCAGCACGGGAATACCAGCGGCAATCGCTTCAAGACCGACCAGGCCGAAACCTTCGCTCCTGGAAGGCATGAGCAGCAGCGACGCCTGCCGCAGGTCCTCGGTCAGACGTCCGATCGTGGCGGTATATTCTCGGGTACGAACACGCAAGTCAGAGCGCACGGCCCAATCCTTGAGCCGATCGCACAATGCATCGCCCTGGCCCTCACCGGCCCCACGCACGATGAGCATCGGTGGATCCTTGACCAGCGCCAGTGCTCGTGCGGCGATATCCAGGCCTTTGAGCTCGGCGTCCTCGGTGCGACCCAGCACCAGGCAGCGTGGCTGTGGTGGGTGACCGGCCTTGGTTGGCAGGTTATTGATCATCCCGGGAATCATCTGATGCACTGGCGGGGCGTCATCATACGGGTACAAGGACATGTTGATTTCCTCGGTCAGCAGCGGACCTACGGCCACCACCAACTGAGCGGTTCGGGCCATCTCGATTTGCAGACGCTCCTTTTGCTCTGCCCTCGCAGAGGCCGAAACACCATCCTGCTGTGCCTTGTACCATTCGATATCCCCAGGCGCTGTGTGGATGAAGTGCACACGTCGGGCAGCCGGAAAAAAATCGGCGCATTGGATTCTCGCGGCACCACCTGTGATGTGGTCGTGCCCGATCACGATATTTGGAGCGAAACCGTCGGGCATTTCGGTACGCAAGCCCAACCGCTCGATGTCCTTCATATGCGGCTCGTGCCGGGCATGCACCAGGGATACCCCATGGTCCGCGGCATGACGGCGCTCCTCCTCGTCGCTGCCGGGGACCAGACATGCCACCCGATGCCCGGCCTGTGCCATTGCCACACAGAGCTCGCGGTTAAAGGTCGATAACCCGCCATGGCGGGAGAACCACTCGGACGCGATTGCCAGGATGCTTTTCAAGTGTCCGGCGGCAGGGGCGGTGCCACCGGGCTGTACACAGTCCAGAGCCTGATCGAGCCCGGAAGGCGACGTTTGTCCGAGCAAGCAAGAAGGCAGATGGGGAAAATAGTAGCGAACCTGATTACGCGACGATTGCATTTGCCAGGTGAGAAGGAGTTGCTCGCGAAGAGCTACGACATCAGTCGCCTTTACCTCCTCGCCAAGATGAATAGCGAGCGAGGATCGGGCGCTTGGCAGATCACCGTTCTGCAACGCAACGAGTGACTGCAGCCAACTGATCACATTGTTTTCTTTCGCCTCAATGCGACCTGCAAAGCGCTGCAGAACCTGAAGCGCCAGAGCAGGAGCTCCGGCGCTCAGATGCGCGAATACCAACCGTGCGACTAGACTCACCGTAAAGACGCCCTGTTCAATCGCAGCGGCTACCACCTTAACAACCTCAGCCCAGTTCCTGTCGAGCTCATGCGCCAAGGCAGTACCCAAGACGAGGTTTGTCTGTTCTGCTTGGCTCTGGCAGTACAGCGCCAGGTAAATCTTTAGTTGTTCTCCGTCGCCAGCAGCGTAGGCCTGATACAGGAGCTGCGTCAAAATCTTGTAGCGGTTGTACTTACCGTCTTGAATACGGGCAAGCCCCTCCTCAAGGATTGCATTGGCCTCAGGCCTTTTCCCAGCACGCGCGAGTATTTCACCAGCTAACTGGTACAACGAGGACAAACTAAATTTAGGCTCGATCCTTCCGATCCCTTCGCGCAGCAAGGCCACTGCTTCTGGCCATTGACCTATACGGTCGAGCATTTCACCAGCTGACTGGTACAACGAGAACAGATTCTGGTTAGGCTTGCTCCTGCCGATGCCTTTACGCATGAATGCCACTGCCCGCTCTGGACCTTCAAACCTGTCCAACACATTCGCGATCACCAGGCAGACCTGCGCCAGACCAGCGAACTCAGCCTGATCAGCAAAAAGCTCGTCCACGATGAGACCAATGTTCTTCGATCCGTGCAGCTCGCCCTCCAGCTGTACCCGTAGACTCCAAGCCTCGCTGGAAGCATGAGGTCCAGCCCCCAGTCTCGCATGTCGCAGTGCCAGCTCCAGATCACTTCCCTGCCTGCGCCTGCTCAGCAACTTTGCAAGGTAGAAATGTAATCCCTTGCCGCCCTCCTGGTCTGACAACAGGGCCAACAGCACACTGATACGCTCATCCATTTCCCTGGGGTTTGCAGGGACGGGCGTCATCCAACCCATGGTCGTCCGGATGTGCCCTTCGAACTTTAGCGTGATTTCCTTGAGCGGTTCGCCATGCCCACCTTGCAGATAGTGATAGCGTGCCTCGACAAATGCGCCGCCAAGCTTCTCCACCTGCCCGACAATCTGCTTGCCCGTGAAATGACGGCCAAAGTACTCACCGGCCATGCGATGGGCTTGTCGTCGAAAGGTATCCTCCAGACCCGCCAAGGTGGTGTCACGCAGGACGGGGTGCATGATGTAGCGATCACGGCGCAGTTCGATCATGAAATGCGCCACGAGGCTCTCAGCCAGCGTCATCAGGTCATCGCCATGATCGAGCAACCCACGCATCGCGTGCAGCGTGGCGGGTTGGCGAAACACCGAAAGGCGTTTGAGAAAGTGCTCGACGTTCAGGGCCAACCCTTGCCGCGCCCGGCTCAGCATCAACTCTTCAAAAGCCCGGATGAAAGTCGGGGATACCACGCGTTCGCACGCTTCCCAGTCCTGCTTGGCCAGACCTACCAGACCATCGAGCGGCTCATAGCGCAGACGGTTTGCCAATAACTTTATCGCGCGTGGGTATCCCCCCAACCAGAGCATCAGCTCATACTTGCGCTCAGCGCAGATGACCTCATTGACATTTTCCTCATGCAGAAACCCATCAAACAACTGGACCGCTTCTTCAGGCGGCAACCCCTGAACCGTGCGCCTTTCAAAACGCTCGTTCCAACGCTGGAGCTCCACCGACCTGCTACTGAGCAGCAAGATGCGACCGGCACAGGGCATGCTGGTAACTTGCGTGAAAAACTGCATGAGCTCGCCGCAGGGGCGACCATCGTCCGCGAGCGTGTTCTGAAACTCATCGAGAATCAGCAGCACTGGTTCCTTGAGCAGACTCTTGAGGGTAGCGGTATCGGCCTTCTGGGCCAGACGCTCGTCACCTCGTTCGCTGAACTTTTCCGCCAGCATCAAACGCAAGTCGTCCATCGCTCCGAGTCCGGCCGATGGGCACTCATCGATGAAAACCACTGGCAACCCATGGTCTTGCGCACTGCTCATCAACGCTTCGGCGATTCTGCTCTTGCCGACCCCTGGGAAGCCCTCCAGCAGACACACCGTCGGGCCGCCACTCAACCATGAGGTCTGAAGCCAATGGATTAAGTTTTGATGCTGGCTACCAAGGATCGGGGACATAGGACTCGGAACTGGATGGACATCGAATGCAGGGCAAGGCTGCTAGCGTGAGGGTGGCAGAATATTACTGCATAAATAGGATCCTTTCATGCCTGGCGTAAGGTGCCATCATACTTGCGATACTCGCTTTTGATGCATCTGTGCCAGGTGTTGGTGAAACGCCCTTGCGCGCTCTGCCGTGCATGCACGCTATACTCGCGCCCTTCCAAACCGGCCTGGAACTCTGTCATGCAGCAAGTCCTGCTCATCGTCGATGTGCAATCCACCTTCAGCCCCTCCGAGAAACTGGTGGATGGCATCCGCGTGCTGTCGGCGCACATCCCCACCATCGCCTCGATCGAGCTGCACGACGAGCAGGTGACCCCGTTCCAGCGCCAGCTCGGCTGGCACCCGGCTGCTGAAGATGTGGCCCTGGTCGAGGCGGACAAGGTGTTCGTCAAGCATGGCTACGGCCAGACCACCGAGACCCTCGACTACATCAAGCGCCTCGGCGTCGAGCGGGTGCTGGTCTGCGGGTTGCAAACCGAAACCTGCGTGCTGGCCGCCGGCTTCGCCCTGTTCGATGCGGGCCTGACGCCAACGCTGGTTACCGACCTGACCATGGGCTCTTCGCTGGACCGCTCCGGGCAGCTGGGCATCGACCTGTGGAAACACCACTTCGGCCACGTCACTACCGCCGCCGAGGTGCTGTCCGGGCTGCGCGACCCACGAGGCAACCCATGAGCGCCAAGCGCGTATTGATCGTCGAGGACGACGCCGATAGTGCAAGCATTCTGGAAGCCTACCTGAAGCGCGATGGCTTCGAGGTGGACATCGCCGAGGACGGCGCCCGCGGGCTGGCCCTGTTCCGCCAGCGCACGCCAGCGATCGTGCTGCTGGACATGATGCTGCCAAAAATGTCAGGGCCGGAGCTGCTGACCGAGATCCGCCGCGGCGCCGACACCCCGGTGATCATGGTCACCGCCATCGGCGACGAGCCGGACAAGATCGGCGCCCTGCGCTACGGCGCCGACGACTACGTGGTCAAGCCCTGCAACCCCAAGGAAGTGGTGGCCCGGGTACACGCGGTGCTGCGCCGCTACGGCGCATCGGCCGACAGTCGCCAGCGCCTGGAATGCCTGGGCGTCTGGGTCGATGCCGAGCGTTTCGTGGCCGGGGTGCGGGCCAGCGATGGCGAGGAGCAGGTGCTCGACCTGACCCGCTCGGAACTGCTCCTGCTCGCCGCGCTGCTGCGCACTCCGAGCAAGGCCTTCAGCCGCGAGGAACTGCTCGAATTGTGCATGCCCGAGAGCGATGCGCTGGTACGTATCATCGACACCCACGTGCTCAACCTGCGGCGCAAGCTCGCAGCCCTGGGCGTCAGCGGCGCGCTGGTGACCGTGCGCTCCGTGGGCTATCGGTTCCGCTGACCGCCATGAGCAAACGTCCGCTGTGGCTGTGGGTCGGCCTGAGAATGACCCTGCTCGCCGTTGGCGCGGTGATCACCATCACCGTGTGCATGTACCTGTACTTCTGGATCAGCGACTACCTGGTGCTGCAGTCGATGCGGCCCGAGGACCGCGCCGCGCTGCTGGCCGGCCTGGCCGATGTGCCGCGCAACGAGTCCCGGCTGTGGCAGTTGCTGCAGACCTACTACGACATCCACGACTTTCTCCCCGGCCCCGGCAACAGCATCGACTGGCTGGTGCTGTACGGCTTTGTCATCGTAGTCATCCCGTTCACCCTGATGGTCGGCCTGTACCTGTCCAGGCCGCTGTCCCGGCAGTTCCGCCAGATCGCCGTAGGGGCACGGCGGGTGGCCGAGGGCGACCTCAGCGTGCGGGTCAGCCAGCACCCGCGCCAGCCCAAGGAAATGCAGCGCCTGTGCACCGACTTCAACAAGCTGGTCGAGCGCCTGGCGCTGTACGAAAGCGAAGTGGCCGAGTCGAGCTCCAACCTGGCCCATGAACTGCGCACCCCACTCAATGCCGCGCTGGGCCGGGTACAGGGGATGCTCGACGAGGTGTTCCCGCTGTGCCCCGAGCAACTGCGCCTGGTGCAGAACCAGCTGTACAACCTCAATACCCTGGTGGGCGACCTGCACCTGCTGTCCCTGGCCCATGCCGGGCAGCTGCCCCTGCACATCAGCCTGTTCTCCCCGGCCAGGCTGGTCGAGGAGCGCCTGGCCTGGTTCGCGCCGCAGTTCGAGGCAGCCGGAATGCAATTGCACACGGCGCTGGCCGATGACGTGGTGATCGAGGCCGACCCGGCGCGGGTTGGCCAGCTGATCAACATCCTGATCGAGAATGCCCTGAAATATGCCTCCGACGGCCGCGAGCTCAGCGTCGCCGTGTGCCAGGCCAAAGGCTGCGTGCTGCTGGAGTTTCTTGATCGTGGGCAAGCGGTCGAGCAAAAGGACCTGGGCAACATGTTCGTGCGCTTCTGGCGCGCCGAACAGTCACGGGCACGGGTCAGCGGTGGTGGTGGCCTGGGCCTGTCGATCGCCCAGGCGATCTGCGAGGCCCATGGCGGCCGCATTTCGGCGCAGCGCCGGGCCGAGGGCGGGCTGGCGCTGCAGGTGACATTGCCCCTGGTCACCACAGCTTGAAGGCTTCACACGTTGCCCTGTAGGAGCGGCCTTGTGCCGCGAAAGGGGCGCGTAGCGGCCCCAGGATCTCTACATCATGCAAAATCGCCGGGGCTGCTACGCGCAGCCCTTTCGCGGCACAAGGCCGCTCCTACAGGGGAACACAAGCGCGGCTCCTGCCCTGATCGAGCTTCAGGGACACTGGCAGGTGGTTGGGCCGAACACCGGCCCGGCACATGGATCCTTACCTGGACCAAACACCGGGCACGACGCCTGGGCCGTGGCGACGAGCCCCCACGATAGCAGCACAGCCAACATGGCTTTCTTCACGGATAACCTCCTGGTCAATGATTGATTCTTCCTTGCGCCCTCAGGCGATCAGGGCTCGCACACGCAGGTCGTGGGGCCCAGCACCGGACCTGCGCACGGATCCTCCCCTGGCCCCAGTACCGCGCAGTCGGCCTGTGCCGTCAGCGAGAACATCCACAGCAGCATCGCGGCTGCCAGCCATTTTCCATTCATGATGACCTCCCTGGTCGAAACATCGATTGCGCCGATACGCTCGAACGTCGGGCATGCAACAGAAAAGACCATCCCCGCAAATGCGCCAATAGACCAATGTCTAGTGCGGCAAAACCGCACCCAATCACCAACGCAGCAGCCGAGGCCCTGCCAACGCCCCGACGACGGTCGGCAGCAACATCCCCAGCAGGTACCACAGCCCCCAGAACGGCACCGTCATTTCCGGGCAGTGCAGGCAGTACACGAGGGTCGCGGTGGATCCGGCGAGCAACCCGCCGGCGGCGCCTGCCTGGCGCAGCCGGGTCGGCGCCAGGCCGCGCAGGGCCCAGAACACGGCGGCGAATACGGGTGCCGAGAGCAGGGCGATGTTCAACGCGCAGGTGCGCCAGGTGCGGCCGAAGATCAGGTCGGCGCGGGCCTCCACCGGCGCGCCGGCCAGGCTGACGGCTGCCCCCAGCCACACCAGCAGCAGCGGCAGGCCGAGCAATCCCCACAGCGCGCCGCCGCGCACACCTGGCCTGGCCAGGCGCTGGGTCAGCCACAGGGCCAGCAGGCCCAGGCTGGTGGGCAAGGCCAGCTTGGCCCAGAACAACGGCGTGCGCGCCACCTCGGCCAGATCGCTGCGCACGCCGTAGATGGCCACGGTCATCAACAATGCGCCCAGCATGCCGGCCAGCAGCGCCAGCAGCAGGCGGCGCGCCAGCACGTGACGATCCACCGGCTCTGCGGCGGTCGCCAAAAGGCTGATCAACTCATCGGTCTTCATGGTCGTCTTTACCTCGAATCAACCTTCCCAGGGCCTTGAGCCCCCGGTGTATGCCCACCTTCACCGCCGAACTGGACAGCCCGGTGATACGCGCGGTTTCCTCCACCGACAGCCCTTCCAGCTTGACGTGGACGATGGGCAGGCGCTGGCGGTCGGGCAACTGCCCGAGCAGCTTGTTCAGGTCCCGGCTGGCCTGGGCCGGCTCTTCTTCGCCACAGGCGAACAACTCGCTGTCATCCTCCAGCGGCTCGTGGCGCGCCTCGCGCCGGGCCTGGCCGCGCCAGTGGTCGGCCAGCTTGTAGCGGGCGATCGCCTGCACCCAGGCGGTCAACGGTTGCTGCGCCTGGTAGGTGTGGCGGGCATTGTGCACCGCCAGCAGCACCTCCTGCAGCAAGTCTTCGACCTCGGCCGGTCGTTGCGCCAGGCGCCGACGCAAAAAACCACGCAAGTGCACCGCCAGCGCCGCGAGGAATTCGCGATAGGCCCCGGCGTCACCGGCCAGACCAAGCAACAGCAGGGCCTGCAGCTGTGATTCGCGTGCACTGAGCACATCCTGTGGGTTAGTTCGTTGCATCGGCCGCCGGGGTTACACCGTCTGTGGGTTTCTTTTTTATCCAACCATCGCCGCAACGCCCTGCGCAAGCACCGACGCCGCTTCCTTACCTTAGGTGGGCGGCGCAGGTGGCGAAAAATATTTTGCAAGCGCTGTAACCGCCTCGCCTATCGCCGCGAACTACTCCATGAGCCGCCGGTACATCGCCACGGCCCCATCTTCTGGAGACGACACCATGAAAACCCTCGCCCTCGCCACCGCCGCCCTCGCCCTTGCCTCGCTGGCAGGCGCAGCCCTGGCCGACGACACCACCAAGGCGGCCACCATGGAGAAATGCTACGGCGTGGCCATGGCCGGCAAGAACGACTGCAAGGCCGGCGCCGGCACCACCTGCGCCGGCAGCGCGAAAAAAGACTACGACGGCATGCAGTGGAAAAACGTGCCGACGGGTACCTGCACCTCGATCAAGACCCCCAACGGCATGGGTTCGCTGACCCCGATCAAATCCTGAGCACAGGCCATCGACCATGAACGGAAATACGCCGATGGGCGCAGGGCTCGGCCTCAAGGCCGAGCACTATGACCAGGCCTGGGCCTGCCACGCCGAAGGGTTGTGGTTCGAAGTCCATCCGGAAAACTACATGGTCGGCGGCCCTCGCCTGGCCTGGCTGGCGCGGATGGCCGAGCGCCATCCGCTGTCGCTGCACGGCGTGGCACTGTCACTGGCGGCGGATGCCGAACCTGACGCCACGCACCTGCGGCGCCTGCGTACCCTGATCGACCAGGTACACCCGGCCCTGGTGTCGGAACACCTGGCCTGGTCGACCTGGCGCGGCCAGTATCATCCGGACCTGCTGCCCTTCCCCCGCAGCGACGAGGCCCTGGCCCGCATTGCCGACAACATCCAGCGCACCCAGGACGCTTTGGGGTGCCGCATCTCCATCGAGAACCCCAGCCACTACCTGCACCTGCAGGGCCATGACCTGGATGAGATCGACTTCCTCGCCGAGCTGGTGCGACGCACCGGCTGCGGCCTGTTGCTGGACGTCAACAATGTGTACGTCAGTGCCTACAATCTCGGCTTCGATGCCGCCAACTACCTCGCCCGCTTCCCTGCCCAGGCCATCACCGAGATCCACCTGGCCGGACACCGTCACGACGCCCAGGGCGCACTGCTGGTCGATTCCCACGACGCCGCCATCGCCGCGCCGGTGTGGTCGCTGTACCAGCAGTTGATCGCCCGCATCGGTCCGCGTCCGACCCTGATTGAACGCGACGGCAACATCCCCGCGTTTGACGAACTGCTCGCCGAACGCGCCCTCGCCCAGGCCACCCTCGACCTGGCAGGAGCCTTGCCATGAACCTGCGCCTCGGACAGTTCCAGAATGCCTTCATCGACGCCGTCTATCAGCGCCCCGCGCCTGAGCTGGTGGCACTGACAGCACAGCCCGCGTTCACGGTGTACCGCAACACGGTGCTGGCCGGTTGCGTCGAGGCCCTGCGCGCCAACTTTCCCAGCGTCGAAACCCTGGTCGGGCGCCAATGGATGCACGACGCCACCGCGGAATATGCCCGGCAATCGCCGCCCTGTGATGTGCGACTGATCCGCTATGGCGCGGCGTTTCCGGCATTTCTCGAGGCGTTGCAGCCCGTCCATGGGCTTTGCTACCTGGCGGACGTCGCACGGCTGGACTTCGCCTGGTGCGAAGCGTTCGGCGCCGACGACGAGCCCTGGCTGACATTGGCCGACCTGGCCGGCATGACCGCCTCGGACCTCGAACGCAGCCACTTGAGCCCGCGCTCCGGCGTACGCTGGCACTGGTTCGACCAGCATCCTGCCTACAGCCTCTGGCACCACAGCCGCGACGGCAGGGCCTGGCCCGAGGATCGGCCCTGGGTGGCCGAGGGCGCCCTGCTCAGCGGCGCCCGTGAAGGCGTCGTCCACCAGCCGTTGAGCCTGGGGGGATGCACCTTCCTCGATGCCTGTGCCGCCGGCTACACATTGGACAAGGCCTCACAGCTTGCCCTGCACGCCCAACCCGACCTGGACTTCAGTGACCTGCTTGGCGGGCTGCTGAATGCCCGGGCCTTGCGCCCGCTCGCCTTCACCTGAGGAAAACGCCATGGACATCAGCCACGCCAGCCCATCGCCCCACGGCCTGCGCCTTTACTGGAACCGCGCCGCCGCACAGCTGCAACGCTTGCTCGGCGACAGTGTCCTGTGCCTGGTCGCCCGCCTGGGCATCGCCTCGATCTTCTTTCTGTCCGGTCGGACCAAGGTCGAAGGCCTGCTGAGCATCACCCCCGGCACCTACGAGCTGTTCCAGAGCGAGTACGCCTTGCCACTGGTGTCACCCTGGCTGGCGGCGCACCTGGCGACTTACGCCGAGCACCTGTTCCCGCTGTTGCTGGTGCTCGGCCTGTTCACCCGACTGTCGGCCCTGGCCCTGCTGGGCATGACCCTGGTGATCGAGATCTTCGTCTACCCGGATGCCTGGCCCACCCACCTTTCCTGGGCCGGCCTGCTCCTGCTGCTGATCGCCCGGGGCGGCGGGGCACTGTCCCTGGACCGGGTGCTGCGGTTGCGCTAAAGAAAAAGGGTTGCCAGGCTAATGCCTGTGGGATTGCGCTTCATCGCACTTATTGGGGCTGCTTTGCAGCCCTTCGCGGGTAAACCCGCTCCCACAGGATCGCGCAAACGCTGAAGCGAGCGCTGTACTTGTGGGAGCGGGTTTACCCGCGAAGGGTCGCGCAGCGACCCAACGGTCTTAACTGACTGGCATTAGTCGCCAGGCGACCCATTTCACTCATTCGAGCGGCTCGGTTCAGAGCCCTGCCGCCCGCGCCCGCGCCGCGTGCAGTTTCTTGTAGCTTTCCACCAGGCGCAGGTGGCGGTCCAGCCCTTCGAGCTGCAGGTTGGTCGGCGTCAGCCCATGGAAGCGCACGCTGCCATCCACCGAGCCCAGCACCGCGTCCATCCGCTCATTGCCGAACATGCGCCGGAAGTTGTGCTCGTAGTCGGCCATCTCCAGCTCATCGTCCAGCACCACCTCCAGCACCACGTTCAGCGCCTGGTAGAACAGCCCGCGCTCGACGGTGTTGTCGTTGAACTGCAGGAACATCTCGACCAGCTCCTTGGCCTCCTCGAAGCGCTGCAGCACCAGGTGGATCAGCAGCTTCAACTCGAGGATGGTCAGCTGGCCCCACACCGTGTTGTCGTCGAACTCGACGCCGATCAGCGTGGTGATGGTGGTGTAGTCGTCCACCTCGGCATTGTCCAGGCGCTTGAGCAGCAGCTTCAGCGAACGGTTGTCCAGCTTGTGCAGGTTGAGGATGTCGGCCCGGAAACCCAGGGCGCGGTTGGTGTTGTCCCAGATCAGGTCCTCGACCGGGTAGATCTCCGAATAGCCCGGCACCAGAATGCGGCAGGCGGTGGCGCCGAGGTCGTCGTACACGGCCATGTACACTTCCTTGCCCAGGTCCTCGAGGATGCCGAACAGGGTCTGCGCCTCCTGCTGGTTGGAGTCCTCACCATGGCCCGAGAAGTCCCACTCGACGAACTCGAAGTCGGCCTTGGCGCCGAAGAAGCGCCACGACACCACGCCGCTGGAATCGATGAAGTGCTCGACGAAGTTGTTCGGCTCGGTCAGCGCCAGGCTGTCGAAGGTCGGTTGCGGCAGGTCGTTCAGGCCCTCGAAGCTGCGGCCCTGGAGCAGCTCGGTGAGGCTGCGTTCCAGCGCCACCTCGAAGCTCGGGTGAGCGCCGAACGAGGCGAACACGCCGCCGGTGCGCGGGTTCATCAGGGTCACGCACATCACCGGGAACTCACCGCCCAGCGACGCGTCCTTGACCAGCACCGGGAAGCCCTGCTCTTCCAGCCCCTGGATGCCGGCGAGGATGCCCGGGTACTTGGCCAGCACCGCCTGCGGCACGTCCGGCAGGCACAGCTCGCCTTCGAGGATCTCGCGCTTGACCGCCCGCTCGAAGATCTCCGACAGGCACTGCACCTGCGCCTCGGCCAGGGTGTTGCCGGCGCTCATACCGTTGCTCAGGTACAGGTTCTCGATCAGGTTGGACGGGAAGTACACCGTCTCGCCGTCCGACTGGCGCACGAACGGCAGCGAGCAGATGCCACGCTCCTTGTTGCCCGAGTTGGTGTCGTACAGGTGCGAACCGCGCAGCTCGCCGTCCGGGTTGAAGATCTCCAGGCAGTGCTCGTCGAGGATCTCGGCCGGCAGCGCGTCCTTGGGCCCTGGTTTGAACCACTGCTCGTTCGGGTAGTGCACGAACGCCGCGTTGGCGATGTCCTCGCCCCAGAACTGGTCGTTGTAGAAGAAGTTGCAGTTCAGCCGCTCGATGAACTCGCCCAGCGCCGAGGCCAGCGCCGCTTCCTTGGTGGCACCCTTGCCGTTGGTAAAGCACATCGGCGACTGCGCGTCGCGCACGTGCAGCGACCAGACGTTGGGCACGATGTTGCGCCACGAGGCGATCTCGATCTTCATCCCCAGGCCTGCGAGGATCGCCGACATGTTGGCGATGGTCTGCTCCAGCGGCAGGTCCTTGCCCGGGATGTAGGTGGTGCTGTCGGACACCGGCATCAACAGTGCCTGGGCATCGGCGTCGAGGTTGTCGACCTCCTCGATGATGAACTCGGGGCCGGTCTGCACCACCTTCTTCACGGTGCAGCGGTCGATGGAGCGCAGGATGCCCTGGCGGTCCTTCTCGGAGATGTCCTCGGGCAGCTCGACCTGGATCTTGAAGATCTGGTTGTAGCGGTTCTCGGGGTCGACGATGTTGTTCTGCGACAGGCGGATGTTCTCGGTCGGAATATCGCGGGTCTGGCAGTACAGCTTGACGAAGTACGCCGCGCACAGGGCCGACGACGCCAGGAAGTAGTCGAACGGCCCCGGGGCCGAGCCGTCGCCCTTGTAGCGGATCGGCTGGTCGGCGATCACCGTGAAGTCGTCGAACTTGGCTTCGAGACGAAGGTTGTCGAGAAAATTGACCTTGATTTCCATGCGCAGGGGTACCAAAAGCGGGCGGGAACGGATAAATGGCGGGCATTATCCGGGATTTTTGCCGGGAAGTGTTGGCTGGCGACGAGTTGGAGGTCGGCCGCTCACCTGCATGCGGTGCCCAGGCCTTTCAAGGTGTCCGACGTTAGCGTTGCAGCGCCTATGAGATCGAGCGCCGCCCGCGCGGCGCATCGCGACGCAAGGCCGCTCCCACATTTGTTGCAACGTGCCGAACCTGTCAGGCCATGGTTGCCCGCCTTGGCGCATGTCTTGAGACAGGTGGAGCGACAGTGGTGCCCACGCTGAAACCGCGTTGTACCAACAAGGCGGACCCGGTAATGGCACAGGATTGACTGGCCTGAAACAGATGTAGGAGCGGCCTTGCGTCGCGATGCGCCGCGCGGGCGGCGCTCGATCTGATAGGCGCTGCAAGGGTTGCGGCGAACACCTGGCAGCCCTCACTCGGTCAATACCCCCAATACCCAAAGGCCATAAAAGGAATGGCCCCAGGCCCGAATCCGCCGCGATGCCTACTCCGCCCTGAAACTCCAGACGATCTCGACCACCCGCGACGCCAGGATCAGGTAGACCAGGCACAGGGTCACCTGCAGTACCGTGTGATAGGGCAACTTCGCCAGGCGGTGCAAGGTATCGCTGACATTCAGCAGAAACAGCAGCGCCGACACCAGGATCAACCCCCAGCCGGTGAAACTGAACACCCACAGCCCCAGCAGGACCTGCTGGTTGCCGTGGATCGCCTCGGTGCCTGCGGCGAACAGCAGCGCGCACACCAGCAGGTTCTTGAAATTGTCGAAGACCTTGGTACTGAGGTCGGCGTCGAGCAGTGCGAGGTACTTTTTCCAGAGTCTGCGCATGGGCGCTCTCCCACGGATACGGTCGTCAGCGCAAGTCTAGGCCAGCCCTCTGAAGGTGTTCAGCGTCTCTCAGATCGATCGCCTGGCGTTTTTCTTGACGATGGCCTTCATCCGCGTCGCGGCCCGCTGCACGGTCGCCATCTTCTCCGGGCGTTTCATGCCCCGCCATTTGCGGATCTCGTCCCGGGTACGGCCGCAGCTCACGCACAACTCGCTGTTGAGCTGGCACAGCGAGACGCAGGGGTTGTCGATGTCTTTGGCCATGGGGCGCTCCAATGTCGGGCGCGCATGATAACGGTTCGGCTATCGCCCTTGAACCGACCCATCCCTGAGGAAGCAGTTTGCGCCCAGCGCCGGTGGCTCGCCATTTCCCACTTAAGCCCTCTAAAATGCCACTTCCAGCCTGAACGGAAGCAAGCCATGCCCGCCTCACTGATACGCCCTTCCGCTGCCCCACTGCTTGCGCCAGGGGAAACCGTGTTGCTGTTCGACGGTGTGTGCAGGCTGTGCAACGGCTGGGCGAGGTTCGTTATCCGCCATGATCGCCACCTGCGTATCCGCCTGGCCACGGTCCAATCAGCGCAAGGCCAGGCCCTGCTGGCCTGGGCAGGCCTGCCGGTGACAGCGTTCGACACCATGGCGGTGATCCGCGATCGACACTACTGGGTACGCTCCGAGGCCTTCTTCGAGGTGGTCCGCCAGCTGCCCGGTGCCTGGCCGCTGCTGCGCGTGCTGCGCCTGTGTCCCCGCAGATTGCGGGACTGGCTGTACGACCGCGTGGCGCTCAACCGCTATCGGCTGTTCGGCCGATACGACCAATGCCTGCTACCCAGCCCGGACCACCAGCGTCGTTTCCTCGAGGAGCAGCCATGAACCGTCTAAACCAGGTCCATTGGCTGGCCCGGGCCAGCCTGGCCTTCGTGTTCGCCTACCATGGGCTGGTGCCCAAGCTGATCATTCTCAGCCCCGGTGAACAGGTGCTGCTGCAAGCTCACGGGCTGGCACACGCCACCTGGTTGTCACAGGCCGCCGGCGTGGCCGAACTGGCGCTCGCCGCCCTGCTGCTGGTGCAACGGCTGGCCTGGCCGTTACTGGTCGGCGCAGCGGTACTGCTGGGCCTGCTGGTGGATGTGGCGGTGATGCAACCCTCGATGCTGGTGGATGCCTTCAACCCGGTTTCGCTGAATGTGGCGGGGATGGCGCTGTGTGCCGTGGCCTGGCTTTCCCGCCAGGACGCTGCAAGACAGTCCCCCACGAATGTTCCGGGCCATTGCTGACCGATTGCTGCCACAGCAACACCCCACTGCTGCGCCACCAGCAGCCCCGCTCGCAGCCCCTGTAAAACCGTAGCCTGGTCCCTGGCACGGCGATTGCGATACCTCGGTATCACCCGCCGTGCACAAGGTTCGCCATGTCCCCATTCAAAGCCCTCACCTGGCTGGTCTCGCCCCTGGCCCTGCTCGCCCTGTGGGCCGTGATCGCCGACGCCGGACTGTTCCCGGCCAACCTGCTGGTGCCGCCCCTGGAGGTCTGGCGCAGCTTCGCCGACCTGCTGGCCACCGGCGAATTGCAGGAACACCTGGCCGGCAGCCTGTCGCGCCTGTCGCTGGGCTTCGCTGCCGGCGCGCTGGCCGGCCTTGCGTTCGGCACGGCCATGGCCCTGTCGAGCACGGTCGAGGCCTATTGCGCACCGCTGTTCCATACCCTGCGACAGATCCCCAGCATCGCCCTGATCCCGATGCTGGTGTTGCTGCTGGGCATCGACGAGACCTTCAAGGTGGTGATCGTCGCCAAGACTGCGTTCTTCCCGGTGGCCCTGGCCACGGTCGAGGGCATCCGCGCCATCCCCCGCAGCCACTTCGAAGTGGCCGCCGTGTACCGCCTGCGCTGGCCGACCCTGGTCGCACGCATCGCCCTGCCCGCCGCGGTGCCGGCCATCGTCACCGGCGTGCGCGTGGCCCTGACCCGCGCCTGGGTAGTGCTGGTGGCCTGCGAGTTGCTGGCGGCCGACAGCGGCCTGGGGCAGATGATCGAGATGGGCCGGCAGATGCTGCGCATCGATGTGGTGATGGTGGGCGTGGCGATCACCGGGGTGATCGGCTTCGCCCTGGACTTCTCGCTGCGCCGTGTCGAACGGCGCCTGTCCGGCTGGCAAGCCGGGAGGTAATGATGAATCTGCGCAACCTGCGTGGCCTGCTGCTGCCACTGCTGCTGATCGGCGCCTGGGAACTGGCCTCGCGCCAGGACGCCGCCGGCGCCTACGCCTTCGTGCCATTGGCGACCATCGGCCAGGCCCTGGTGGAACTGCTGGGCAACGGCGAGCTGCTGGTCAACCTGCTGGCCAGCCTGGCCCGCACCAGCGCCGGCCTCGCCCTGGGCATCGTCGGTGGCGTCGCTCTGGGCGCGCTCATGGCCCTGTCGCCCCTGGCCAACCGCCTGGTGGCACCGTTGTTCCACGCCCTGCGCCAGGTGCCGATGCTCGGCTGGATCCCGCTGATCGCCCTGTGGCTGGGCAACGGCGAAGCGTCGAAGCTGCTGATCGTCAGCCTGGCGGCACTGTACCCGATGGTGCTCAACACCTTCGAGGGCCTGCGCCAGGTCGATGTGCGCCATCGCGAAGTCGGCCAGGTGCTGGCGCTCGGGCACTGGCAGCAATTGCGCCTGGTGCTGCTGCCCGCCGCCCTGCCGAGCATCGTCACCGGTGTGCTGCAGGCCCTGGCCTTCGCCTGGGTCACGGCGGTCGGCAGCGAGCTGTTCCTCGCCTCCGGCGCCGGCCTGGGCAACCTGATGATGAACGCCGAGGCCGGCGCACGCATGGAGATCATCGTGATCTGCGTGCTGTGCATCGGCCTGTGCGGCTACCTGATGACCTGGCTGTCCACCCTGCTCGCCCGCCGCTTGCTGCGCTGGCGCCCCACCCGTTGAAAGGCCCGACCATGACCGCCATCGCCCAATCCCTTCCCGCCCACGTGCAGACCGGCGCGCTGAGCATCCGCAACCTGAGCAAGACTTACCCGCTCAAGGGCCGGCCCGTGCCGGTGCTGCAAGGCATCGACCTGGACATTCGCCCCGGCGAGTTCGTCAGCATCCTCGGCGCCAGCGGCTGCGGCAAGTCCACCCTGCTGCGCCTGATCGTCGGCCTGGACCCGGACTACCAGGGGCAGATCCTGCTCGACGGCCAGCCGCTCAACGGCCCGGGCCTGGAGCGCGGCATCGTGTTCCAGGACCACCGCCTGTTCCCCTGGATGACGTTGCAGCAGAACATCGCCCTGGCCTTGAAGAACCATGACCTGGGCACGGCGCAGAAGCAGCGCCTGGTCGATGAGCACATCGCCCTGGTCGGCCTGCGAGGCTACGAGCAGGCCTATCCGCACCAGCTCTCCGGCGGCATGGCCCAGCGCGGCGCGATCGCCCGGGCGCTGGTGAACAAGCCCAAGGTGCTGCTGCTCGACGAGCCCTTCGGCGCCCTCGATGCCCTGACCCGCGTGCGCCTGCAGCAGGAGCTGCAGCGCATCTGGGTGCAGGAGCGCTGCACGGTGATCATGGTCACCCACGATATCGAGGAGGCCTTGTACCTGGGCGACCGGGTGATCGTGATGGAGGCCAATCCGGGGCGCATCGGCGAGCAGGTGCAACTGGAGCTGGCACATCCGCGACAACGCGATACGGCGCTGTTGTTCCAGCACAAGCAGCGCCTGTTGGCGCAACTGGTCGGGCATTGACCTGTCCGGCGTGGGCATGGCCGGCTCGGTCATCAGCAGCTAACCGAGCATGTGGGCCAGCACCGTGGCCATCGCGCCACCGATGGCGAAACCGCCGACGTTAGACCGGGTGGGGGTCTCCAGGTGTTCGCCGCAACCCTTGCAGCGCCTATGAGATCGAGCGCCGCCCGCGCGGCGCTCGATCTCAAGAACGCTGCAACTCTGTCGTCGAACACGCTGCCACGAAGCGATACCTTCGCTTGGCAACATTTCGATGCAAAAATGCAACACACACCTGCGCCCGTACCGTTAGAATGGCCGCCTGGCGTGTGCTGCGTGCGCCCGGGAGCCTTCCCGAATACGGAGAACATTCATTTGTTTTCCGTGAGATTTGTCCATGTTGCACGCATGCCTCCATTCCCCATGGCCCTTCCTGCCCCGTGTCTTCACGGCGTGGGTTGTTGCGCCGCATTCCCCATCCTTCTTCTCGCCCTTCGCCGCAGTGGCCCGTCTTGTCCGGAGCCAGCGTCCCGCCGTGCCCGTTGCCCGCCGCGCCACTGCCACCGCGAGGGTGATGCCATGAACGAGGAGCGTTACATGACCGCACCCCTTCCACCCGTCAAGCCGCGCTCGATGCTGCGGCACCTGCTGGCCACCGAGGCGGCCGGCGGCGTCTTGCTGATGTTCACCGCCGCGCTGGCCATCGTCATCGCCAACAGCCCCTGGGCCAGTGCCTACCAGCACCTGCTGCACCTGCCCGTCGGCCCGGTGCTGACCGACAAGCTCGGCCCGATGACCGTGCACATGTGGATCAACGATGGCCTGATGGCGATCTTCTTCCTGCTGGTGGGCCTGGAGATCAAGCGCGAGCTGGTCGACGGTCGCCTGGCCAGTTGGGAGCAGCGTCGCCTGCCGGCCCTGCCGGCACTGATGGGCATGGCCGTGCCGGCGCTCATCTACCTGGCGGTGTCCCGTGGCGAGCCGGGCCTGGCCGACGGCTGGGCGATCCCGGCCGCCACCGACATCGCCTTCGCCGTCGGCGCCCTGGCCCTGCTCGGCCGGCACGCGCCGCTGTCGCTCAAGGTGATGCTGGTGTCGGTGGCGATCATCGACGACATGGGCGCGGTGGCGATCATCGCCGTGTTCTACACCTCGTCGCTGAACCTGCTGGCCCTGGCCGGCGCCGCCGGCATCGTCGCCGTCCTGCTGGCGTGCAATCGCCTGCGTGTGGTCAGCCTGTGGCCCTACCTGATCGGCGTGGCCGCGCTGTGGTACGTGACCCTGCTGTCGGGCGTGCACGCCACCATCGCCGGCGTGGTCGGTGCCCTGCTGATCCCCTACAGCACCGGCGACAGCGAGGCCCGCGAAGCCAGCCCGCTGCTCAAGCTGGAACATGGCCTGGCGCCCTGGGTAGGCTTCCTCATCGTGCCGGCCTTCGGCTTCGCCAACGCCGGCGTCTCGTTCGGCGACCTGGGCCTGAGCGACATCTTCGCCCCGCTGCCACTGGCCATTGCCCTGGGCCTGCTGCTGGGCAAGCAGCTCGGCGTGTTCGGCGGCGTGCTGCTGGCGGTCAAGACCGGCCTGGCCAGCAAGCCCCATGGCGCCAGCTGGCTGCAGATCTACGGCGTGGCAATGCTGTGCGGCATCGGCTTCACCATGAGCCTGTTCATCGGCGAGCTGGCCTTCCCCGGCCAGACCGAGAAGATCGACGCGGCCAAGATCGGCATCCTGCTGGGCTCGCTGCTGTCGGCGGTGATCGCCTGCCTGATCCTGCGCTTCGCGCCCAAACCGGCTGATTGATACAAGCGCTCGGGGCTGCCTGGCAGCCCCGTTCAATCTACTGGTAACTGAACTTGCGTGTAGTAACTGGACCCGCGTGGGAGCGGGCTTGCCCCGCGATCGTTTCCACAGCGCCACGCGGAACCTGCAGCCCACCTCACCCCCGCACCACCGACACCCCGCCATCCACCACCATGGCCGTCCCGGTCATGAAACTCGATGCCTGCGACGCCAAAAACAACGCCGCCTCGGCGATCTCCTGCGGCCGGGCCAGGCGCTTGAGGGCATGCAGCCCTTCGACATGGGCCCGGGCCTCGGGGCTGTTCATCGCACTACGGCCCATAGGCGTATCGGTACCGCCGGGCAGCAGCGCGTTGGCGCGTATGCCACGGCTGCCCTGCTCCGCCGCAATGACCTGGACCAGGCCGACCAGCCCGGCCTTGCTCGCCGCATAGGCGGCCATGCCCGGCATGCCCACGCTGTGGCCGACAAAGGTCGAGGTGAAAATCAGCGAGCCGCCGCCACGGGCCAGCAACGCCGGAATCTGTGCCTGGGCGCAGAGGAAGGCGCTGGTGAGATTGGTGTGCAGGGTGTGTTGCCAGCCCTCCAGGGACAATTCGGGAACGGCAGCCAGTTCACCGAGGGTACCGGCATTGTTGAAGGCAATGTCCAGGCCACCGAAGCGCGCCACCGCCACGTCCACCAGTTCCCTGACCAATGCCGTATCGGTGATGTCGCCGGCCACGGCAACGGCCTGGCCTTGCCCTGCCGCCGCGATGTCCGCCGTCAACTGCTCAAGCTCGACCTCGCGCCGAGCCGTGAGCACAAGGTTGGCGCCGTGCCGGGCGAACAATGTCGCCGCAGCTCGGCCGATACCGGAGCTGGCGCCGGTGATGATTGCCACTTTGCCTGCCAGTTGCATGATAAGTACCTCGTCCTGAAGTTGGGTGCAGGGTGCGCGGGGTACTATCGGGTGGCGTGGTGCCGGGAAGCTCTCCGTTTCTTGTGCACTATCAACCTTGGCTCATATGGCCTGCGGTGCATCTGCGATAGGTTGCTGCAGCAAGGTACGCGGCAACTTGAAGCCCTTGAACGGCTGCTGGGTGATCGGGTTGAAGGCTTTCTCCGAACTGAGCCGATAGCGCATCACACCGTCACCGGTCTTGAAGCTCAGGTCCACCGCGGTGGCGCTGCGGCCATTCAGGGCGCCACGGCTGAGCAGGCGGAACATCGACCAGGGGCCCCGGTATTCCAGGCTGCTGCTGTTGCCATTGAGCCTAAGCAGGGTGAGGTTGCTGCGTACCTGCTGGCCAAGCGTGTTGGGCCAGATCACACCGGTGATCTGGCTGGGGCCGTGGGTGTAGGAGACCAGTTGACCATCGAGGTCCAGCAAGCTGGTGCGCTGATTGGCGCTGAGCCCCAGGGGCTCGATGCTGAACTGCACGCCGAGGTTGCCGCGCGGGTCAAAGAACGTTTCGCGAATACGGTCTGCCAGGGCGAGTTGCTCGATGACTTCGTTGCGAATCAGGTAGCCATCCTGGTTCTCGGCGTACAGCGCGTCGAGGTTGTCCTTGATGAATGCGTTCAGGTACCGCTCCTGGAACTGCTGCAGGCGCCCCTTGGGCCCGAAGAACGCCTCGAAATCATCGAGGGCAGCATCAGCCCCCCCGACCACAAAGGGATATCGTCCTGCCAAGCGCTGCTGGAAGAAGCTGTAGACGTCGGCATCCCAGCGCCGCTCGAGCTCACGCAGCGCCTCGACGACCAGCACTTGCGCCGTCTGGTCCGCGACGGCCCTCACCTGCTGTCCGACCGGCTCGGGCAGCCCTGTCGCAACCCGCTGCAAGGTGGCAATCGGGTCCGCGCCACTCATCGAAAAACGCTGTAGCACCGCCTGCAGAGCGGCCTTGCCCCTGTCGGGGCTGTCCTGTACCCCTCTCGCCTGATCGTGGACGGCGGCAATCGCGCTCAAGGTTTCATCGTAATAGCTGGGCCTGTCGCCTTTGGCCTGCAGCATGTCGTTCAAGCCCGAGAAGGCCCGGCGAATACCGACCAGATGCTGGTCGACAGCCGGCCCCGCCAGATTCGGGGCCTCTGCGTTGTCCGCCGGCGTGGACATCGCCGTATTGGCGCGCACGCTCTCCAGCAGTCGACGCAAGGGCTCTGCCGGACCCGTCAATTGCCCCAGTACCGATACCCCATGCTCCAGGTCGCGGAAATGGGCAATCGCCAGTGCGTTCAGGGCTCGCCGCCAGCTGTCGATATAGTCCGCGCTGTAGAGATTGCGGATCCCCTCGATCAGTACTTCGCGATCAGCCGGTGAATAATCCAGTTGGCGGCGCTCACCCAGCGCCCACTGATCGACCATTGCCAGGTCGGTGACCTGCGCGCTACGGGGCATGAAGTACTCGCTGAAGCCCTTGGCCGTCAGCATGGGCGCCAGGAGCAGGTCAACGGGCACCTGGGCGTCGCCGGACCGGAGCTGGAACACCGAATCGAAGGCAGGCCCGACCTCATGACGCAGGTCCAGGCCATAGTGCAACTGCTCCTGGGCCTGCTGCTTCAGGCTGACATACACCCGCTGCGCCAGTGGCACCTCACGCAGGCCTTGCTGGGCCTGGCCAAGCCGCTGGCGGAACTGTGGCAGCTCGGTATCGGCATAGGCCAGGGCGTATTGCAGGTGACGCATCAGGGCCTGCTGCAGTTGCCCCTGGCCAGGGAAGGCCGCCTGCCATTGCCGGGCCATCCACTGCTCGACCCATTGCGGCCGCCGGTTGTGGCGGTCCTCGATCATCCGGTACACCCTGAGCGCGGCCATCTGCTGCTCGCTGCCCGCAGGCGCGGCATCCATGGCGTCGATCACCCCGCTGGCGACGGCCGGCAGGAAGCGCCTGGACAACAGGTTAAGGTAGGCCTCATCGACCCGCGGCCCCAGCAGGCGCCCCTGGTAGAGCCCCAGGTCCGCCACCACCGGCCAGGCTGATCGATAGTCGCCGAACACGGACACTGCCTCGCGAATCTGCTCCAGTGGCGCCAGCAGGTTGCGTCCAGTGGGGTCCAGCCGCTGATCCAGTTCATGGCTGCCGAATGCTCGACTCATGTCCAGGACCCTGGCCACCTTGTCGCTGTTGACCTCGAAGTAACGCTGCCAGGCGCTGCCCATGACGACCAGCGCCAATACCCCGACCCCCGAGCCGACCCACAGCAGGCGGCGCTTGCCTAGCGCCACCCTGATGTTGTCGCCGGCCAGCCCGGCCTCCGGATACACCACCTGCTGGAACAGGCGTTGGGCAAAATACGCCTGTTGCCGACCCTGGGGCTTGCCCTCGCTGACCGGCGCATCGGCCTTGAAGGGATGAGCCACATTGCGCTGGAAGGCGTTGAGCACCTGGCCCTGCTGAAGCATCGAGGACAGATACAGGCCCCGCACCAGTGCAGGCGTGGTGAAGCGATCACTCACCAGCATCTCGCGCAGGAACGCCAGCAGTATCGGACGCAGGCCAAGCAGTTGGCCCTGCAATGACACCAGCCGTTCACGCAGGTCGGTCTTGCCCAGCACGCCCAGGTCGTTGAGCACCTGCTCCTCGGTCCGCCTCACCAACCAGTCGTATTGCTCGGTCAGTTCATCCAGCCAGGCATCGAACGCGCTGACGGCATCCAGCCTGAAGGTGAACCCGAGCAACCGCTCTCGCTCAGCTTGCGTCAGGCGCGCAAACAACTGCTCGAACCCATCCAGCAAATCGAACTTGCTCAGCACGACATACACAGGCAAACGCGCGCCCAACTGGTTGCTCACTTCATGCAGGCGAGCCCGCAACACCTGCGCCAAGGCCATGCGCTGCTGCGGCGTGGCCAGCTGCAAGGCGGCAAGATCGACGACCAGCACGACGCCATTGAGGGCGTTACGGCTGCGCGTGCGGGCCAGCCAACCCAGCAGGTGTATCCATAACCGGGCCTGGGTTCCAGCCGGCAGTACCGGCCTGGCCTTGTCGAGCGTGTCGGGCAGGTTGCCATCCGGGGCCTGCCGGGTCATGAGCGCCCCCGGCGGATCGATGACCACCGCATCGTCGCTGATCCACCAGTCCACGGGATAGGCCAACGCCTCGTCCTGGCGCCCGTGCGCCTGGACCTTGCCGATCCGCGTCAGGGAAAAGCGCTGGTCCGAGCGCTCCATCAGGCTGGTCTTGCCCGCGCCCTCGTCGCCCAGCAGCAGATACCAGGGCAACCGATACAACGCACCATACCCGCCGGCATGCTCCAGGTAGCTTGCCAGCCCCGCATCGAGGGCGCGCTGCTGAGACCGGAGCACAGGCAATATCGGGTCGGCGCTCGCCTCGATATCCCGCTGGCGTTCGGCCTGCAGCCGTTGAAAGCGCGCACGCAGCACGAACAGCCAGATCAGCAACGGCAACAACACCAGCAGCAGTGTGGCGACGCTGCGATGCGTCAGGCTGGCCAACGGCTGCTGTCCGTGCCACTGCCATTGCGGCCCGAGCCACCAGATCAGCACCAGCAGCAACACCGCTCCGAGGCCCAGCAACAGCGGCATGGCCAGATTGATTCGGGACGCCAGCGGCAGGCCCCAACGTTTGAAAAGCGCCCAGAGTTTGCTCATGGCGGTTCAAGACTCCCTGTTCTGATCGTTCAATCCTGATGTCGCGGCGAACTGCTGCAGCTGCTGGTAGACCTCGGGCTCCCACGCCTCGGCAGTCATGCCACGCATGGTGCGGGCGACATTCGCGCACAGCTCCTGGGCGAGCCAGGACACGCCCCGTGAGGCCAGCAGATCGGCGGCGATCACCGTGCTGTGGCAACGCTCGCGTGGTGATCGGTAGTCCGCTTGCAGCCCTTGCAGCTTCAACAGCACTGGTTCCACGCCCTCGACCTCGAGCTGGCTGGCCAGCTCCTCGCGCAGGCCGATGAACGCCTGGGTGGCGCCATCCCCTGCCAGCGTTGCCTGACTGCCCCTGAGCCAGGCCAGACACTGGTCATCGACAAACGCGGTGCCATCGCTGAAGCACAATTGCTCAAGCGCCGGCAGGCGCCGTACGAACCTGGCAGTGGCACAGCGAATGGCCTCGGCGACTTCGTTCATTGCCAGGCGCGTGGCGATGCCCGCCGCCAGATAGCTGCCGCGAATCCAGTAAGGGGCGGCCGCGACACTTCGCTCGACTTTCATCAACAGGGTCGGGTCGAGCGCCGAAGCAGACAGCGCGTCCTCGTACCCGCCGACAATGTCGGCAGGCACCGCCATCAACTCGGTGCGAAGCCCCTGACGCGTGGAGGGCAGTGTCTGGATATGCGCCCACAGGCCGAAGCGCCTCAGCTGGTAGCCCGTCGGATCGTAGATATCCTGCTGGTTGATGAACTCGGCCATACCCAGTACCGCACGGCGAGTCTCACGTTCATTCCCCAGGGAAATACTGGTGCTGGCAGGTCGAAACACATCGGTCAGCGGTGCGACAGGCGTCTGCGGTGGTGAAGATTCCTTGCGATTGGTTTGCGCCGTCCCCATCGCCTGCTCGGCCTGCTTGAGCAGTGCACGCTCCAGTTCGCCCAGCGCGGCAGGATCGAGCTGCGCCAGGGGCGCCTGCTGTTGCAGGCAGGCCAATGCCTGCTGGGCAGCCTGCTTGCAGGCCGGGGTGTAACTGAAGCGATCCAGCCCGGGCAGCGCCGCCGACAGGCGCCCGAGCAGCAGCTCGACCAGCTTGCGCTTGCCCAGGAAGCCCTTGGGGCCTGGCTTGGGATGGGCGCTTTCCCAATAGTGCTCGACCATGCCTGCCAGCAACGTCAGCGTGCAACACCAGCGCTCCCAGCATCCCGTGCGCAGCCAGGCGACACTGAGGTGCCCGACGATACGCAAGTGCTTGCACTGGCCGCTCAGGTAGTGACGGGAGGCTTCCTCGATGTAGGGCCAATCGATGGCGGCTTCATGCAGCCCTCCCAGCTTGACCATCTCCTGATCGATCGCCTGGTAGGTTTCGTCCTCGATATCGAAATAACCCGCTGGCGCGAGCGGGTCGACGGGCGCCAGCAACCTGGCGACCTCCTCGGTCGACACCGGCGCTACCAGCGACATGCTGTGCGCGCCTGGTCAATCAACGGGTCCAACCCCTGCGCATCGAAACGCAAGCCATCGAGGGCCGGATGATCACTGACCACAAGGATGCGCTGGGCCCCCTGCAGTACCTTGATCTGCTCGATGGCGGGCAAACCGCGACCGGCATCCAGCACCTGGCCGTTTTCCAGCACCTGCCAGGCAAGCGAGCGGGTCGACCGGTGCTCCGTGCGCAGTTGCAGGGTCACCCGGTTGCCCTGGACGGGTTCGGCGGTGAGCAACTGCAGCCTGGAGATGTTCTGTACACAGCTGACGGCAAGATAGGGGCGCGGCTCGGAGGTCGCGATAGCCGGTGCGGAGATCACCACCTGCCGCCGCCCTGTCCGCTTGTCGTCCTCGGCCCCCAGGATGAATGCCAGATTGTCGGGCGCCCGTCGGGCCTCGTTGGCCATGACCCGAGCCACGCTCGGGGCATCGAGCTCCGGGGCCGACCATCCCCTGCCGATCGTCGGTACGCGCGCCGGCGTCCCCGCCGCCTCATCGAAACACGCCAGGCGCTCGACATTGGAAACAATCCCCGTGCAGTCCCGCACAGGGGCTGCAAAGGTCGGTTCCAGCAGCGCGAACAATGCCAGACCAAGCACGCAACTATATGGATTGCACACCAGAATTAGACCTCACGGCTCGATGCAACTTCTTATTGGGAACATGCAAAGCAATAGAAAAAAGACAATTAGCCATCGCTAAAAAACAGACTTGACGCAAGCCTAGAACAACCTCACCACCACAAACAATCAAATATTTTCTTACATTTTTAGACTCGACTTTGATTACTTCATTTCAGCATCGTCTAAGGGCAATTTACAGCACCAAAACATTAACGTGTATATAAAAACAAATATGTAGGACCCCTCCTACAAAATTCTAAAAAACTTCCCACAAGCACAACACCCCACAAACTTCAGCATCAGGAATAAACTTACATCATGTCCAGAAACTCAAGTTCCGTTGCGCCCAAAGAGCGCATCAACATCAAGTATGTACCCGCCACGGGGGATCAACAGGCCGAGGTTGAACTGCCGCACAAGATGCTGGTGCTGGGTGACTTCGGCCTGGTCGACAACCGCAACCTGGAGGACCGCCAACCCATGCGCATCGACAAGCACAGCTTCGACAGCGTGCTCAAGGACGCCGACGTCAAGCTGAGCCTCTCGGTCCCTTCGGCACTCAACCCTGTCGCCGACGCCGAGCTGGCGGTCGAGCTGCAGTTCAGGACGATCAACGACTTCGGCCCCGACCAGATCGCTCGCCAGGTGCCGGAGCTGAACAAGCTGCTGGCGCTGCGCGAGGCCCTGGTCGCCCTGAAAGGCCCGCTGGGCAATGTCCCGGCATTTCGCCGGCACCTGCAGCACCTGCTGACGGACCAGCAGGCACGCAAGCAACTCGCGCAGGAGCTGGACCTGGTACTCGAAGCCCCGCCAGCGGAATGAAAACGCACTTCTGACAGATGGCATATGACATAGACAACGGAGCGTCTCGGATGTCCACCACAAACAACACGACAATCACTGCCGATACCACGGCTGAAACCATCGGTAACTCGACACTGCTCGACCAGATCATGGTCGAAACCATGCTGGTACCCAGCCAGGAGGGATACCAGATCGCCAGGCAAGGCGTGGCTGCATTCATATCGGAAATGCTCAAGGACGATACCCCGGACCAGTTGGTCAACAAGCACCGGGTCGACCAGATGATTGCCGAAGTCGACCGACTTCTCGGCAAACAAATGGATGCCATTCTTCATCAATCCGAGTTCCAGGCGCTGGAGTCCGCATGGCGCGGGCTGAAACTTCTGGTCGACCGTACCGACTTTCGCGAGAACATCAAGCTGGAAGTCCTGCATGTCAGCAAAAGCGACTTGCTCGATGACTTCGACAATGCCGCGGACATCACTTGCAGCGGGCTTTACAAACATGTCTACACCGCAGGTTACGGACAGTTTGGCGGTGAACCCGTGGCGGCCATGATCGGCAACTACAACTTCGGCCCCTCCTCGCCTGACATCAAGCTGCTGAGCTATGTCGCCTCCGTGGGCGCCATGTCGCATGCCCCCTTCATCACCGCCCCCGCTCCCGAGTTTTTCAACCTGAGCAGCTTCGAGGACCTGCCCGACCTCAAGGAGGTCAAGGACATCTTCGAAGGACCACGCTTCGCCAAGTGGCGGTCGTTGCGCGACAGTGAAGATGCCCGCCATATCGGCCTGGTGCTGCCGCGCTTCATGCTGCGCTCGGTCTATGACCGCCAGGAACACCCCATCAGCAGCTTCAGCTACGACGAAAACATCGACGCTCGACACCAGAACTACCTGTGGGGCAACGCCGCCTTCCTGATGGCCAGCTGCATCAACGACAGCTTTGCCCGTTATCGCTGGTGCCCGAACATCATCGGCCCACAATCCGGTGGCGCCGTCGACGACCTGCCGGTGCACCTGTACGAGGCCCTCGGACAGTTGCAGGCAAAGATCCCGACCGAGGTGCTGGTCTCCGATCGCAAGGAGTTCGAGCTGGCCGAAGAGGGCTTCATCGCCCTGACCATGCGCAAGGACAGCGACAACGCCGCGTTCTTCTCGGCCAACTCGGTGCAGAAACCCAAGCAGTTCCCCAAGACATCCGAAGGCTTGCAGGCACAGACCAACTACAAGCTCGGCACCCAGTTGCCCTACCTGTTCATCGTCAACCGGCTCGCGCACTACATCAAGGTGCTGCAACGCGAGCAGATCGGCAGCTGGAAGGAGCGCAACGACCTCGAAGGCGAGCTCAGCCGCTGGCTCAAGCAGTACATCGCCGACCAGGAAAACCCCTCGGCCGACATCCGCAGTCGCCGCCCCCTGCGTGCCGCGCAGATCGAAGTCACCGATGTCGCGGGCGATCCGGGTTGGTACCAGGTCTCGCTCGCGGTGCGCCCGCACTTCAAGTACATGGGGGCGAACTTCGAGATCTCCCTGGTCGGCCGGCTCGACACCCAATGAGCAGCCTCTTCGACCGCCTGGCCAGCGACGCTCCCGCTGGCCGCCGAGAAAGCACCGGGCGCACCGTCGAGCGGATCAAACGCCACCTCGAGACGCTGCTCAACGCCCGTCGGGGCTGCTCGCAGAGCTGCCCCGACCTCGGCTTGCGCGACTTCAACGGCCATGACCAGGGCAACGGCGACCTGCTGCGCCAGGTGAGCTCGGACATCCAGCGCACGATCCGGCGCTACGAGCCGAGGATCCAGGTGCTGAACCTGCAGGGGCAGCCAGACACGGACAACCCACTGGAACTGCACTTTCGCCTGGATTGCCAGGTGCGGGTGGAAAACCACGCCGAACAGCTGCAGATCGAACTGCTGGTCAACGGCCACAACCGCAACACCCAGGTGAGGTAGGCCATGTCGTTGAAGGACCGCTTCGGCGAAGAACTGCGCTACCTGCGCGAACTGGGGGAGGACTTTGCGCGGGACAATCCCCAGCTCAGCCGCTATCTGGGCAAGGACAGTGGCGATCCCGGTGTCGAGCGCCTGCTCGAAGGCCTCGCTTTCCTAACCGCCAAGCTGCGCCTGAAACTCGAGGACGAGGTGCCGGAACTGACCCATGGCATGCTGCAACTGCTCTGGCCGAATTACCTGCGCCCCCTGCCCAGCGCGACGATCATTCAGTTCTCGCCCCTGGACGCTTCGCTCAGCCAGGCCCAGATCGTTCCCAGAGGCTCACGCCTGTTTTCCCGGCCGGTCGATGGCGTGGATTGCGAGTTCCGCACCTGCACCGAGGTGAAGCTCTATCCCTTCACGCTCGGTGAGGTGAGCGCGACCCTGACGCCCGACAGCTCGGTCATTCACCTCCAGCTCGAGACCCAGGTGCAACGCCCGCTGAACACCCTGGGCTGCGACAGCCTGGAGTTCCACCTCGGTGGCGAGCGCAGCAACGCCCAGACCCTTTACCTGTGGCTGGCGCAATACCTCGAGCACATCAGCGTGACCATCGACGGCCAGGTGCGTCGCCTGCCGGCCAACCACCTGAGCTTCTCCGGTTTCAGCCCCGACGAGGCATTGCTTCCCTACCCGCGCAATGTGTTCGATGGCTACCGGATCCTCCAGGAATACCTGGTCTTCCCGCAACGCTTCCACTTCTTCAACCTGACCGGCCTGGGCAGGGTCTGGCCAGCGCACGCCAGCTCCACGATCCGCATCGAGTTCCACCTCGCGCGCCCACTGCCCGGCTCGACGCGGGTCGGCCCCGATGACTTCAGGCTGTTCTGCGCCCCTGCCATAAATCTGTTCGAGCACGGAGCCGAGCCCATCGACCTGTCCGGAACGGCTGACCAGCATCGCCTGGTACCCCATGGCCTGCGCCGCGACAGCCATGAGATCTTCAGCGTCGACCGGGTGATCAGCACCCGCACCAGCGCCGATGGCAGCCCTGGCGAGCAACTGCGGGTATTCCAGCCTTTCGAGTCGTTCGCCCACGAGATCGAGCATGTGCAGGGACGCACCGCGCTGTACTACCGCTGCCGGGTCGAGCAATCGCTGCTCGGTGACGGGCTGGATCACCAGATCGCCTTCGTACGGGGCGACGAAAGCCAGTTCATCGGTCACATGGAAACCGCCTCGATCGAGCTGACCTGCACCAATCGGGACCTGCCGATGGCGCTGGGCCTGGGCGATATCGATGTCATCAACCAGGCCACCGCGCCGTTGATCCGCTACCGCAACATCTGCCTGCCAACCCGCCCGTACCGTCCGGTGCTGGATGGCCAGTTGCAGTGGACACTCATCTCCAACCTCTCGCTCAACTACCTGTCGCTGCTCTCGGCCGCCCCGCTCAAGGCGGTGATCGGCGCCTACGATTTCGCCGCCCTGCACGACATCCAGCAGGCCAGGGCCACACGCAAACGCCTGGACGGCATCGGCGAGGCGCACACCGAACCACTGGACTGGTTGATCAAGGGTCTGCCCATTCGCGGCCTGCGTACCCGCCTGCGGCTCGACCAGCAGGCTTTTCTCTGCGAAGGCGACCTGTACCTGTTCGGCTGTGTGCTGTCCCACTTCTTCGCCCTCTACGCGAGCACCAACTCCTTCCACCAGCTGGAAGTGATCAATACCACCAACAACGAGCACTACACATGGCCACTGCTGACCGGCAGACAACCGCTGATCTAGCCGAAACGCTGCTCGCCGAGGCCCACCGGCACAGCTTCTTCCAACTGCTGGAGCGGCTGCATGGCTTGCACGGTGACAACCTCGAGCCGCGCTGGCCAGATACCGCCACACGCCAGCGCGTGCACCTTGCCAGCGACCCGCGGCTGAGCTTTCCGGTGGCCGACGTGCTGGCCGCCGAGCGGATCGCCGAGGCGCCGTCGCGCTATCGCGTGCGCACCACCTTCATGGGGCTGCACGGCACCGACTCGCCCCTGCCCAGCTACTACCTCGACGAACTGGCCTACGAATACGCCCAGGGCATCGGCGTGCGCCCCGCGCTGTTCGATTTCTTCAACCACTGCCTGCTCAGCCTGCTGCACCGCATCTGGCGCAAATACCGCTACTACGTGCGTTTCCAGACCGGGGCAAGCGATGACTTCTCGCGCTACGCCTTCGCCCTGATCGGCCTCGGCGACGAACGCCTGCGTGGCGACACGCCGCTGCCCTGGAGCCGTCTGCTGAGTTTCGTCGGCGTCATTGCCAGCCGCAGCCGGGCACCCGGTGTGGTCGCCGGGATCATTGCCCACTGCTTCGATCTGCCGTCGGTGCAGATCCGCGAGTTCGAGACCCGCACGGTGACCATCTCACACCGCCAGGTGGTGCGCCTGGGCCGCTGCAACGGGCAACTGGGCGAGAGCTTCGTGCTCGGCGACCGCACGCGAACCCGCAGCAGCAAGTTCACCTTGCTGATCGGCGACCTCGACCTGGCACGCCTGCGCAGCCTGCTGCCCGGCGGCGTCGACTTCGAGCGACTGCGTGCACTGATCGACTTCCTGCTCCGCGACGGCCTGGCCTATGACCTCGAGCTGCGCCTGAAACCCCGTGAACTGCCGCCGTTCCGCCTGCACCGCGAGCAGGGTGCGCACCTGGGCTGGACCAGCTTCATCGAAGACCGCAAAGGTGAAGTCAGCCCGGTCGTGCGGATACGGGGGCGCGCATGACCCGGCTCGCCCTCAGCATCGACAATCTCGATCGCCTGCACCACGGCGTCGTCGCGTGCCATCTGTTCGACCGCGACGGCGGCATCATCGGCAGCCGCAAAGCCGACTGGTTGCTGCTGGATCGCCAGCGGCGGATTCACCCCGCTCATTGTGCGATCCGCTGGCTGGAAGGCAGCTTCTGCGTGATCGACCTCTGCGGCCAGACCCTGCTCAACGACAGCCCGCTGCCTCCCGGCCCAGGCAAGCCGGTGCGCGTGGGCGAAGGCGACTGCCTGCAGGTCGGCCCCTATCAACTGCACGCCCGCTATCAAGCCGGGCCAAGTGATCAAAGCTTCATCCGCGGCGACCTGGATGACCTGCTCAAGCCTGGCCGGCAGGCGCTCGAAGCTCTGCTGGACAGCTCGTTGGCCAGCCCCTGGCATCCCGCGCCCCGTACAGCGAGTCTCCCGGTCGATATCTGCACGCTGTTCGATCGACTTCAGGCCCCGGATCCCCTGGCCGCACTGACTGCTCCGCAGCAACCGGCCCAGCCTGGGGTAAGCGCCCTGCAGCGACTCATCGCCGGAGGGAAGCCATGACGTCTCATCCACTGAGGGTAGCCACGCTTCTGCTTGCCCTCGGGTCGGCCACAGGCTGCACGGCCCTCGGCAAGATCGGCCAGGTGGTGATGGACCCTTCCATCCCAGTGGGCGCGCTGTCGGACCAGCCCACCGAGGTCGCCTTCAGCCTGCACGCCAGCCCAACCATCAACACCAACCCCCACAGCCTCGATGCGAAGGTACCCGGTGAAGCGCTGGAGCCCACGCCTTATGCGGTCAGCCTCCGTGCAGGCGATCCGCTGGCGTTGACTGAGCAGGTCGCCGGTCTGCTGGAGCATCTTCAAGCGCTGTTTCCAGCCATGTCCCCCGTGGAGCCGAACGACCAACAGGCACCGGCCCATTCCCCCACGGAGCATGAAGGCCCAGGCAGCTATGACGCCAAGGACGTCCGGTTCGACGTGGCCGCCCCCAGCCAGAAAGCGACGCCTTCGATCGCCACGCCCGTCGCGATCAAGATCCTGCAACTGCGTGACGACTCGCTGCTGCGCAACAGCCTGTATGCGCAACTCGACCAGGACCTCGCCAAGGCCCTGCGCAGCACCTACATCCGCGACGACGACTACCTGCTGGCACCGGGGCAGTTCAAGTTCGTGCGCTTCGAGCCCATCGACGCCGACACGCGCTTCATCGCCGTGATCGCCAAGTTCAACGACATCACCAACGCCGACTGGCGACAGGTGATACGCATCGCGCCACGCGGCCGCCAGGTCGTGCTCGCCGTGACCCTCGATGGCACGCAGATCCTGCTGCAGGAGGAAAGCTGATGCCCCGCCTGCAGGTCTCCACCCTCCACCTTTATTTGGAGCGCCCATGAGCTCACGCAATCCAGTTCTCTGGCCCGAAGGCATGTTCGTCAAGCCACAGCATTTCCAGCAACAGGCCAGGTCCAGCGACGCCGCGGTCCAGCAGCGCGTCAGCAGCCTGAATGCGGCGTTCTACGGTTTCAGCGAACTGCAGCTGAACCAGGAGTACCTGAGCCTTGGCAAGGTGGCCATCACCCGGGCCCGCGGCATCATGCCGGACGGCACGGTATTCGACATTCCCGGCGACCTGCCGCCGCCGCCCGCCCTGGAAATCACCGACGACGGCACGCAACGCAACGAGGTGTTCCTGTGCCTGCCATTGCGCACCGAAGGGGGACGCGAAGTCAGCTGGCCCGAGAGCAGCGGCAACTACCGCTACAGCGCCCAGCCCCTGGAGATCAAGGACACCCACAGCGCCGACGGCGACCTGGTGCAGGTAGACCTGGCGGTCCCCAACCTTCAACTCATGCGCGAGACCGAGGACAACAGCGCCTACTCCCGACTGCCCCTTGCCTGGATCCTCGAGCGCCGGCCCGACGGCAGCCTGCTGCTGGACGACGACTTCTACCCCACCTGTGTCTCGATTCAGGCGGCCCCGGCACTCAAGCGCTTTCTCGACGAAGTCAGCAACACCTTGCGCGAGCGCGCGCGCAACCTCGCGGCGCGTATCGGCTCGCCCGGCCAGTCGGGGGTGGCCGATATCCGCGACTTCAATCTGCTGCAAGCCATGAACCGTTGGTGGCCGTGCTTCCAGCACCTGGCCCGTCAGCCCCATACCCACCCTGAGCAGCTGTACCTGAGCCTGAGCCAGGCGTGCGGCGAGCTGTTGACCTTCACCGACGACGAGCGCCTGCCGCCGGAGCCGCCAGCCTACCGGCACAACGCCCTGCGCCAGTCGTTCAAGCCGCTGGAGGATGCACTGCGCCGTACCCTGAGCATCGTCCGCCAACCGCGGGCCGTTTCCCTGCCATTGGTGGCGCAGCCGTTCGGCGTGCTGACCGTGACCCTGGACGATCGCCGCCTGATCGACGAGGCAACGTTCATCCTCGCGGTGCATGCCGACCTGCCCGCCGAGACGTTCCAGCAGTCGTTCCTGCAGAAAACCAAGATCACCTCCCTCGAGGCACTGGCTGACCTGGTGCCACTGCAACTGCCCGGCATTGCGCTGCGACCGATGCCCGTGGCGCCGCGGGAGCTGCCGTTCCATGCCGGCTTCAGCTACTTCGAGCTCGACCGGCGCAGCCCGAACTGGGCCGCGATGAAGGACAGCAACGGCTTTGGCCTGCATGTCGCGGGGGAGTTCCCGGGGCTCCAATTGCAGTTCTGGGCGATACGGAGCGAATGAAATGACCGAAGTAGCCAACAATCGCCCCACTGAGCCGGGCGCCAGCCTACTGAGCGCGCTCGCCGGCGAGAGCCAGACACAGCAGTCCGTGCCGGCCCCTACCAGCGCGATGGACCACCCAGACTACGTACCTGACCCGGACTTCCAGCTCCGTGGAGCCTTCAGCAACCAGATGATCGATGCGGCGATGCCCCTGTTCGGCCTGGTGATGCGTCTGCGCAAGCAGGAAAGCCACCGGGATATCCCGTTCCTCTACAACGCCGTCTACAACCAGGTCAACGCCATCGTCGAGGAGATGCGCCGGTACGACTACGAACCGGCCCAGCTGCAGGCCCACTCCTACGCGCTGTGCCTGTATATCGACGAGGCCGTGATGTCCACGCCATGGGGCAAGAGCTCGCTGTGGAGCCAGAAGCCCCTGCTCAGCGTCTTCCACCACGAGACCTGGGGCGGCGAGAAGATCTTCACCGTGCTGTCGCGCATGATGCAGGAGCCCAAGCGCTACCAGGACGTCCTGGAGTTCATCTACCTGTGCCTGTGCCTGGGCCTGCGCGGCAAGTACGGCATCGACCCCAAGGGCGACGAGTCGCTGCAGGCCCTCATTCTCAAACTGCGCGAAATCATCCTCGAACTGCGCGGCCCGCCCCCGGACCTGTTCGGCGACCCGCTGGCCAACGTCGCCCCGCGAGACGTGCGCCTGCGCCGCGAATGGCCCTGGTGGAGCCCGCTGGTGGTTTCGGCGATCGCCCTGGCCGGGCTGTACGGCTACTACCGCTACCGCCTGGACCTGCTCACCCGCGAGGCGATCGAGGCGCTGAACACCCTACTGCAGCCGTGAACGGCGCGCCCGAAGCAACGGATTTTCGGGGCCTGCGCCCCGTTGACAAGCCCATCGAGCCCGATGGCCACGCCACTTCCCGTGTGCGTGCTTACCCACATGGATGCAGGAGATATCTGCCATGCCAACACCCGCTTACATCAAGATCGAAGGCAAGACCCAAGGCCTGCTCACCGCAGGCGCCTTCACCTCCGACTCCGTCGGCAACGTGTTTGTCGAAGGCCATGAAGACGAGATCCTGGTGCAGGAAATCAAGCACAAGGTGACCGTGCCCACCGACCCGCAAAGCGGCCAGCCGACCGGGCAGCGGGTACACAAGCCGTTCATCTTCACCAGTGCGCTGAACAAGGCGACCCCGCTGATGTACAACGCCCTGGCGTCCGGTGAAATGCTGCCGAAGGTCACGGTCAACTGGTACCGCACCTCGGTGGAGGGCAAGCAGGAGCACTTCTTCACCACCGAGCTCACCGACGCCACCATCGTCGACATCAACACCGTCATGCCCCATGCCCAGGACAAGGAGAACGCCGACTTCACGCAGTTGATCGAGGTGTCCCTGGCCTACCGCAAGATCACCTGGGATCACACCGTCGCGGGCACCGCGGGCTCCGACGACTGGCGCGCGCCCGTCGTCTGACCCGACCGCAGGGTTCCGGGCAGGCGCGCCTGCCCGGGCTTCAGCCACCGTCAAAAGGCGGACAGGGACTTTCCATGCCTAATCAATCCGACCTGAGCTACCGCTTCGAGCCCCTGGCCAGCCAGGACCCGTTCGAGGTGGTCTCCTTCACCCTCGACGAAGCCCTCAGCACCCCGTTCAAGCTGGTGCTCGAACTGGTCAGCTACGAAGACAACGTCGACTTCGGCCACCTGCTCGACAAGCCCGCGCTGTTCACCATCCTGCGCGGCCAGCGCCCGATGCGCTACGTACACGGCCTGATCAGCGCCTTCAGCCAGGGCGACACCGGCAACTGCCGCACCCGCTACCAGGCCGTGATCGAGCCCAAGCTGGCCCGCGCCGGGCTGCGTTCGAACTGGCGCATCTTCCAGCAACAAAGCGTGCCGCAGATCCTCGAAACCCTGTTCAAGGCCCAGCGCATCACCGACTTCGAACTGGGCCACAGCTTTCCCCACGCGCCCCGCGAGTTCTGCGTCCAGGCCGGCGAAACCGACCTCGCCTTCATCACCCGCCTGGCCGCCGAGGAAGGTTTCATCTACCGCTTCGTCCACAGCGCCAAGGGCCACCGCCTGCTCGTCAGCGACCGCGTGCTGACCCTGGGCATGATCAGCTCCAGCCTGGTCAAGCCCGAAGACGATGACGACGAAGGCTACGTCGACGACGACTATCCCGACCCGCTGGCCGTGCTCTACCACGCCAACAGCGGCGGCGACCAGGCCCGCCCCTGCCTGCGCCGCCTGCACTACCGCGAGCAGGTACGCACGGCCCGCCAGGTGCAGCGCGACTACTCCTTCACCCACCCGGCCTACCACCTGCAGCAGGAATTCAACGCCAGCGACCTGCAGCACCAGGCCGACGACTACGAGCGCTTCGACTACCCCGGCCGCTACAAGCGTGACGAAGTCGGCATCCCCTTCACCCGCACCCGTCTCACCGCCCTGCGGCACGACGCGCGCATCGCCGAGGTCGAGGGCGACGACGTGCGCCTGCAGCCGGGCCTGAGCTTCGACCTGGTCGAACACCCCCGCGCAGACCTCAACATGCATTGGCGGGTGGCCAGCGTGCGCCACGAGGGCGCGCAGTTCACCAGCCTGCAGGAGGAAGCCGCCGGCGCCGAGCAAGGCACGCGCTACACGCAAAAGGCCCTGCTAGTGCCCGGACGCATCGAGTGGCGCCCAGAGGCGCCGCCCAAGCCGCGCATCGACGGCCCGCACATGGCCACGGTGGTCGGCCCCGAGGGCGAGGAGATCTTTTGCGACGAGTGGGGGCGGGTCAAGGTCAGCTTCCCCTGGGACCGCGAGAGCCGCGACAACGAGTACAGCTCCTGCTGGGTGCGGGTATCCCAAGGCTGGGCCGGCGGCGGCTGGGGCGCCATGGCCATCCCGCGGATCGGCCAGGACGTGGTCATCCAGTACGTCAACGCCGATCCCGACCAGCCGATGATCACCGGCCGCACCTACTGCGGCAATCAACGGCCGCCCTACGAACTGCCCAAGCACCGCACGCGCATGACCATCAAGAGCAAGACCCACAAGGGGCAAGGTTTCAACGAGCTGCGCTTCGAGGATGAGCTGGGGCAGGAAGAGGTGTTCATCCATGCGCAGCGGGATCAGAACAATGTGGTCAAGCATGATGAAACCACGCAGGTTGGCAATGATCGACGTGAGGAGGTTGGCCATGACGAAGTGCTCGACGTCGCCAACAACCGTCGCGAAACCATCGGCAACGACGACCAGGTGACGATTGGCCATGACGCGCTGCTGGACATCGGCCATAGCCAGATCATCACGATTGCCCAGGACCGCACGGTGCGGGTGGGCAATCATCGCGTTGACAGCACGGCGGCCAACCACAGCGTCAGCGTGGGTGGCCATATGCAGCAGACCATCGAGGGCCACCTTGAACTGAAGGCCGGCCAGGCCATTCGGCAGCACACCCGGTGCTACGAAATCCATGCCTCGCAGAGCATCACCCTCAAAGCACCAGGCGGCACGCTGCGCATCGACGGCGACGGGATCACGCTCGATGGCGTGGCGCTGATCCTGAAAGCGCCGCTGAGCCAGAACGCCAACGGTAGCGGCAACGAACTGTCGATCACCAGCCAGGTGTTGCAGGGGCTTGAAGAATGCGTGGAGCACCAGCGATGAAACCTGAATATCTGCTCGATCTGGTGGCACAGGCGCGTAAACCCGACGATTTTCTCTACCTGCTGCTCGACCCGCTTGCCAACTGCGGTCCCGAACATCCCTTGAGCATTGCAGCGCTGACCCGGCAACTGGGCGTAGAGGCAGTCGAATGTGTGATGCGCGACGACCTGGCGCACCTGACAGCGGAGTGTCCGACCCTGGTCGAGCTGGCGGCGCCCGGCCAGCCCGCTGACACACTGCTTCAGCTCACTGCCGTCCATGCCCTGTCAGAAGTGGACTTCGACAAACGCCATGTCTGCGGTTGGCTATTGAGCGAACAGCCATTGCCGGTCATCGCCCGGCACCTCGCGGCCCGTTGCTTGACCATGCCCCCGGTGGCCGGTCCAGCAACGGCTCCCTGGTTCGAGCCTTTGCGCCTGGAGTTGCTGCACGCCACGATGCTCGATATCAGCGATGTGCTATGGCCCTTGAGCGCATGGTTGTACCCAACCGCCTGTGGCACCTTCGCCTGCGTGCAAGGCCGTGCGTTCGCCAGGGACCTGGTCATACCGCACGCCGTCCGCGAACTGCAGTACATGGCCCCTCAAGTCAGGTGTCTGCTGGGTGCCTGGCGTTTGCTGAACCAATCGCCCCCGAGCTACTCGCCCTTGGCGTGGAAGGGCCCCTCGAGCCTTCCGCCGAAGGCGCCCTTCCATGTGTACCAACTGATCGTCACGGCCTGGGCGCGTGGGCTTGTGGACCTCGATGACGCTTCATGCCTGGTCCTGCACCAGATCATGATCCATCCACGCCTGCTCGAACACCCCACCATCCAGCACGACTTCAACCAAGCCGTAGCGGGCGAGTGCCGCCTGGTCTCGCGCTTCGCCACCTACAGCGACTACGACTGGTCCAAAGTCGTCGCCGCGCTGCCCCAGTCTCGGAGCTATCCATGACCCTCAGCCTCAGTCAATCCATCCTGGACGCACAACGCCAAGCCATCCCCGTCCCCAAGCCCCGCTGCTCCGCCTGCCAGCGTATCGGCCTGCCCATCCTCCTGCTGCGTACCGCCTACGCCCCCAGCCCCAAGACTCTGAGCACGCGCAACCTGCCCAACTACAATGGGGTCGCCGGCATCCCCATGCACAGCGAGCAGCTGCGCATCCTGCGCCAGGGCTATGTCTACGTGCTGCTCGACCAACGGGTCTGGCACGCCTACCAGGTCACCCCCGAAGGGGCACTGCGCCAGTTCCCGGCCTTCCAGCCACCCCCGCAAGCCGGCAAACCCTTGTCCACGGCCTGCCGGCAAGAACATCACGATGTGATTGCGTCGTTCATCAACATCAACACCCTGCTGTACTCGACCGCCTGGATCGCCTTCGCCAACGACCCCTGGCCCAAACCCGTGCTGGACCAGTACAAGCACGCCATCGCGAACAACGACCCCGAGCTCACCAGCCGCTTCCTCGCACTCGACCTGAAAGCGGCCCGCGAAGCGCCCGGCAGTGTGGGCCGGGCCATGCACGCAGACCGCCTGCAACTCGACGAGGTCCTGGAATACGCCGTGCCCAGCACCGGCCCCTTCACCAGCGTCCATGGCTTCTACCCTCGCCTCGAGCGCCTGGCGGCCACGCGCACGTACATCGCTGCCCTGATACAACGCGAAGAGCTCGCCGACGGCGTGCTC
This sequence comes from Pseudomonas sp. RtIB026, assembly GCF_016861355.2. Taxonomy (NCBI): domain Bacteria; kingdom Pseudomonadati; phylum Pseudomonadota; class Gammaproteobacteria; order Pseudomonadales; family Pseudomonadaceae; genus Pseudomonas; species Pseudomonas sp. RtIB026. The sequence continues at coordinate 4,419,894 of NZ_AP023348.2, forward strand.
GCGCTGACGGTGCCAGACCCCGTCGGCATGGTCCAGGAGTGCAACGCGCAACGCCTCGCCTGGGCCCAGGCCCTGCAGGCCTGGCGCGCCGAGCCGCAACGGCACTTCGAGCATTTCACCTCCCTGGCCCTGCTCGGCATTCGCGAGCTGAACGCCACGCTGGCCGCCGGCGAGGCCGCCACCGAAGTCGAGCGAGAAGCACGGGAGGTGGAGCGCTGGAACAGCAGCCCCCTGCTCGCCGCCAAGGCTCCCCTCCCCGCCGTGGATGTCGAGGCCCAGTTGCCGCGCCGGATCGAACGCAAGCAGCAGGAGGCACGGGAGCGCTTCGAGGAACGCTACGACGAGGGCGCACGCAGCGCCTTCGCCCGCGCCTACGAGACCGAACTGCACAACCGCCAACAGCTGATCGACCAGCTCGCCACCTTGTACGCCGAGCTCTACGCCGCCCCGGCGTTTCAACGCATCGCCTACAACGACTACAGCGCCATCGACTGGCGCTCGGCGGAGTACTTCGTAGGCATGATGAGTTCCTGCCTGTACGGCGGCCCCAGCGAAACCCAGCCGCAGGACGGCGCCGCGCTCGGCGCAAGCCAACGGCTGTGGCAACAGGAACTGGAAAACCCCGACAGCCTGCTTTACCAGGCCCTGGTCGCCAAGCACCAAGGGCTGCTCCGGCAACTGCTGGAGGCCTTGACCAGCCAGGACCTGAGCAAGGTCTACGACACGATCAAGGGCCTCACCACCAGCTACGAGGGCCAGCAGTTGATGGTCAAGCCGGTGCGCGACGCCATCGGCCAACTGCTCGCCGCCACCGCCAATGCCGGCAACACCCTCCACCAACACCTGTCCGCCGGCGCCCGGCAGATGATCGGCTACGTGCACAGCGCGGCGCTGCTGCGTTTTGCCGGGCAGCACATGACGCAGCTCGTCGTGCCGCTCAGGGCAGGCGAATACCTGAAGCTGCTCAACGAAGGCCTGCAGGCGCGCACCGATGCGCTGCTCGGCCAGCTGGACCAGGCCTTTCGCAAACCCGCCGCGCACAAGGTCAACGCCATGCTGCTCAGCGGCGCCATCACCGCGGCAGTGTCCGGCAAGCACGGCAAGGTCGTGGAGCTGGTGCTCTGGACCATGGAGAGCGCCGAGGACCTGCAGGCCCGGTTGCAGCACCTGCAGGCCAGCGCGGGTACCGGCGCCGGCGAGGCCTTGCGCAGCGTGCGCATAGGGGCAGACAGCCTGCAATACCAGGCCGCCCACAGCCTGCGCCTGCTCAGCCTGAGCGCGGAGCAGACCCGCGCCCTGGCCCGTGAGGCCATGGGCAACCTGCGCAGTGGCTTGTCTGGCCTGGGGCCGGGCCGGGCGGACTTGATGTTGAGCCTGGGTGGGTTGTGGTTCCAGCAGGACAGCCTGCGCAGGAATCATGACGCGCTGAACGCGACCCCAGGCAATGCGGAGGCCGAAGCGCTGGCAGCGGTGTGGTCGTCGTCCATCGGGGTTTTGGGGTTGAGTATTGAGGCGACAGGGAAAGCGATCGAGATATTGCGGCCTGCCCGGGTCGGCGTGACAGCGGGCTCGACATTGATGCAGGGGACGCAACTTGTCAGGTACGGTGGTGCCATTGCTGCTGTCGCTGGTATTGCAGATGGAACTAATTATTTACTAGCGGCTCAACGGACAGCGTCCCAAGGAGACTCATCATCTAGAACCTCCTACTATATAGCTGGAGCACTCTCACTCTCTTCTGCTTTCGTAGGGATGAGCACACTAGTATTGGGAACTGCTTTCTTAGGACCTGTAGGGATAGCACTAGTACTTGCACTTTCGGCCTACACGTTTGCTACGATCGCAAAAAAAAGCGAATCGTCTCCACTGGAAATCTGGGCTCGCCAGTCCAGATGGGGACTACCAGCGTCACATCGTGAATGGCAGGTCGCAGAAGACAATGACAACGCTATAGGTGCTCTCAATGCAGCCCTATTGGGCATCACTGCTCACGCCTCGATAGATATAACATTCAAAGAAACACACCCTCCGAAAACGATAGAGCCGTTCGTCACGCTGAGGGACAGCTTCTCGGTCCCACTCGAAACACGCCTGAACTACACAATCACCATTCCTAATTTTACTCACGGACAGGCAAGATACGAATGGACACTGGTGATTTATTCACCGGGTAGAAACACTGTACCGACTGTCTATTCAGGAGACAGCGACAAGGCAAAAAACGAGTTACATGAGAGCACCGGCACTCCAGAGGATAGTTCCCTCCGAGGAAAGCCCCTAAGAATAGAAGGAAGCACACCAACTGCAGACTTCAAAACTATCGACGCTTTTGAGTTAACAGTCTGTTATTGGCCCGACAAGGACGACTCTACAAACCTCGCCAGACTAGTAAAAAAACAAGACAAACTGGACGTGAGAAACTAAGAATGAAAAGACCTGCCCTGATTCCTCCATGTCCAGGCTGGAAAGAGGATTTCAACCTTCCAAATGACCATCCCAATGTCGAACCATCACACGCATTAATTAATGCAAACCATCAAGATGAGATATATCTAGAAACCTTTAGGAGTTCACTCAACCTACGATGGCTGTTACTCCCATGCCTGCTAGGCAGCACCTTTCCTCTTGCTATAATTATAATCTTGACGATAGAAAGCATAACAAAAAGTGAATACAGCTTCTTCCTGGCAGAGCTTGTTGTATTCTTTATAACCATATGGCAGACAACGTTGTTTTTCCGCCTGGTTTTTCTAACACCTAGAGATGAGCCTATACGTTTCAACCGTGCCCGACAAAAAATCTACGCTTACAACTTTACGTTCTGTTGGTGGAACCCCTTCATTCCATGGCCAGTAAAAACAGTCAGCTACGAATGGAGAGATGTACGCGCTGAGCGCTGGAAAAAACAGGGCGTCACGCATCAGGGTTCGCACGTCGTAAAAGTCGGGATCATGCTGTCAATCGTGAAACCGGGCACAAACACAGTCATCGACCGATTCCCTTTGACCAACCTGGTGGGTGAAGAGTCAGTTTGGGCCTATATATGTACTTACATGCAACATGGCCTCTCCGCTGTTCCACCAGTCCCTCTCAATAGAGATCACAACGATCTCCTCTGGTGCCAATTCGCCATGCGTCTGGCACCAGAGGTCAAGTGGCCAGAAGCAATAGACCACGAATCACGAACGGCCCCACAAACCGCTCCACTTCCACAGGTAGAGTCGCCATGAAGCCTGTCGTCCTCGTCGGCCATCGCCACCTTTGCCCTCGCCACGGGGAAGGCACTGTCATCAGTGGCGCGGCCAATGCCACAGTGAATGGTCGTGCAATCGCACGCATGGGGGATGAGCTCAGCTGCGGTGCGGTCATCGAGACCGGTGCCGCGCATACGCTAATTGAGGGCAGCCCCGCGGCGCGCCAGGGAGACAAGACAAGCCATGGCGGCACACTGATAGAAGGTGACCCCACCTGGCTGATCGAATAGGGCTAGTGCTGTGCGGCAGGCTAGCGTCGTCGAGCATGATCATCATGACGGGCGCCACGCTATTCCCCCTGTGCGTGAAGAAGGGACTGATAACCCGGCCACAAGCAAACACACCTCGGCCTCGCGCAGAAGCTCCTGGCCTTTGCACGTGAATCAGGCCTCATACGGCAGGAAGACCAGATCACCTATGTGACCTTCATGGCGCTGCTGGGTGAGGGCCTGACGAGCGATCCCGTCTGGCAAGCCGCCATCAATGACGCCCTCGACAAGCAAACGTCGCTTGTCGAGTCGGTAAAAACCCACCTGCATGAACAGCTTCGCTGAGGACATCGGATGTTCGACTTCAACAAATTGCTCGAAATCACTCGGCAGAACTGCGAGGCCCTGGAAGCCCCCTTCGCCAGCGGGCCCGCCGTCCATTGCACGCGCACCTTCACCATCCTGCCCCTGCGCTATGCGGCCGTTGGCGGCACTACTGGCCAACGCCTGCGCTTGCCCACCCTGCCCGATCACCTGCGCCATCCCTACAGCGTTGCCACGCTCCAGCATGCCGACTATGCCATTCGGCCACTGCGCCAAGGCTTCCTGTACGTCATGGAGAAACGCAAGCGCAGCGGGCAGCACAGCCTGCACCCGCCCTATCGCATTGCGGCGAACGGTTCATTGTCGCTGGTTGACCCCGGGCAGTCCGAGCCGGACGCCACAGACGCCCACACCCTGCGCGACATGATTCGCAACACGGCCTTGGCGTTCAATGTCCATGACCTCGAAGACCTGGCTGAGCTGCGCCTGTTCTACAGCCCCGACCCGTTGACCGAAGCGGCCCAGCAGCAACTGCTGCGTCGACGCGACAGGCTGCCGGCCGTGGATGTCGCCGCCTTCACCGGCCTTGGCTGCCCGACGCCCAGGCCTTATGTGCTGCGCCATGACCAACTGGACCTGGTCGCCGATTTCGCTGCGGAAACCGACAGCTCATTGCGCAAGCTGCTGGACAACCAGCTGTTCAGTGAAACCAGCGTCCACTCGCTAACGGCGGCCCGGTACATGCTGGGCCCGGTTGCCGGCAAACCCGAGGCCCGTGGTATCGCGGTGGTGGTGGAGGATGCCATCGGCATCACCCAGCAACTCAATGCCTGGCGCAACGCGGGCATGGAGTACCTGAAGGATTGGCTGCAAGCCTCGGAGTCGGTCGCGGGAAAACCCGGCCCCAGCAACGAGCGCAAGGTGCTGGTCGCCCAGGCCTTCACCGAACTGCATCAGCAATTCAGTGAGCGCAAGGTCGCCGCGCTGGTCGACCGTCACAAAGACGCCATGCGCGCCCACCTCGCCGGTGCCGATCAGGGCGCCAACCCGCAGATGGCCGCCTGGTGGGCGCAGGCCAAGGAGGGCATTCTCGATACCGCAGGCGCACTCAGGCGCCAGGACCTTGAGGCCCGTGCGAACAACGGCGAGTTCGCCCGGCAGTTCGAAACGCGCTACCTGCCACACGTCGACCTCAAGGCCATGCACGACCAGCTTGCCTGGTTCGAATCCCACGGCCTCGAGGCGCAGCGCCTGGCCGACGTGCGGGCCGACGACCATCTCGCCTGGCTGCAATCTGAGCAACTGCTCGCGGCCCTGGCCTACTACGACGAGAACGACCTGCGCAGCGGCCTGTGCTTCGCTCACCAGACCGGGCTCAGCGTGGTCGGCATGGAGGGCGTGTCGGCCGGGGCACGGCTGCTCGCCCAGTGGTGGCATGCCGACACGCTGACGCCCGACAACCTGGCCCTGCGTTCCTTCGTCTTCAACCAGCGCGCCATTGCCGAGGTGCTGGAGCAGACGCGCCAGGCACTGCAAGCACTGCCGCCGGAATACGATCACTGGCAGCAGGTGGACACCTCACTCAAGTACGCCAAGGAACTCGCCTCGCAGTTCAGCCGGGTGGACGGCCACCTCGACCAGCTGGCCCAGCACAGCGCCCTCAACACCGCCGGGGCCTTGGCCTGGCTGGGTCAACTGGGGCGCCAGAGCCTGCAGGCCGGCGCCCCCGGCAACATGGATCGCCTGCTGTACCGACGCCTGGGCACCTACCTCATCGCCTCGCTGGGCGAGCAAGCCATCAACCTGCGCCTGAGCGAACACGCACTCGAGGGTGACACCCCCTCGCGAGGACGGGTGGCGGCCCCCATGGTCCGACGCCTTGATCGCGCCTACGTGGAGACATTGCAGGGCGCTCACGCTCATTCATTCTATCGGCTTCGGCTGGCCAGTGGCCTGCTCCTGCTGGAGGCGGGACTGCTCCTGTTGCAGGGGCAGCGGGATGACAAGGACCGGCGCTTCTGGAGCGAGGTAGTGGCCGCTGGACTGGCCAGTGCGGCGGCGGGGTTCGAGCTACTGGCGGTGGGCACGGAACAGACCCTGCTGGGCGTCGGGCGGAACAGCGCGATTGCGCGGGGAGCGGACATCAGCCTGGGGCGTTATCGGCTGTGGGGGGCGGGATTGGCGACGGTGGGGGGGCTTGTCAGCATTGCCTGGGACTTCTCCGACGCCAAGGAAGCAGAAGCTAGATCCAAACCAACGCTTGCAGCAGCCTACGGACTTAGAGGAAGCGCAACCATTGCCCTAATTCTGGGACAAGGAGGAATAGCGTTTTCACAAGCGAGTGCGTTTTTCCAATGGCTATCAATGAGTGCCAACCAAACATGGAGAAGCAGCTTATACGCTACCCTTTCCACTCTTTCCGCACGACTAGCCGCGAACCGTGCAGCCATGATGTTTCTGAGCCGCTTGAGTTGGATAGGCGGCGCTATTGTACTCGGCACCACTATAACCTTACTCATTATCGATGACGACGCATTGGAGAAGTGGTGTACAAAATGCTGCTTCCGCCTTAAACCCTCCGCCAAAGGATACATGAAGGGCACCGATGAGCTCGAAGCGTTATTCAATGCCATGAATGAGGTAGTTTAATGTATTTTATTGAGTGGTTCGCATGGCTGGCCGCAATTGACCCAAAAGAAAAACGCGAAGCCTTTAAAAAGCAGAACAAAACAATCAAGAATAGAGGGGTGTATGAAAGCGAAGACGAAGAATACGTTGCAGCCGCAAAAAAATCAGTATCTGAAACCCCAAAGAGCCGTGGCCCAGTCTATGTATACAACGAGCATGTGCTCGAAATGCGCAGCGGCATGTGGGAGGATAAACGCGGACTGATATCGATACTCTCTTTGACCGTTATACTTTCAGCAGCATTTAACTTATGGATAGCACTTGGCGGCATAGAAAAGCTCAATAATTTAATATCTAATGACAAGCCATATGGCGAGCAATTATTTATGTCACTTTTCTTTCTTGGCATATCTCTAATTCTCGCAGTGCCTTATCTAATGTATGGCCTGCGTTTAACTCGCTTGGAAATGTTCACCTCCCGCCACTTGTTGATACGCTTCAACCGTACCACCCAACAGGTCTACCTCCATCGTCCTGTCTACTGCGGTGGAATCGTCACGCTGCCGTGGAACGGCGTATCGTCTAGCGGCTCTGATAAAAAGTATGCACCACCAGGTGGCATGGGCATGCCTCTGGAACTCACATGGTCGCCCGTGTTCACTGGCACACTGCGTCCTGAACTGATCTGGGTCGGCAGATCCGCCAATAATTTCGCGGAGCTTCAAGCCGAATGGGAGTTCATCCGTCGCTTCATGGATGAAGGCCCAGAGGGACTACCGCCCCCCCACATCACCTCGCATTTCCCCTGGCCCTGGCAAGCCTTCACGCCTCAGTTCGAAGGCCTGACCCACTACTTCCGCAGTTCCCCACGCGTCATCAAGTGCGGTCTGGTGCTGCTCTCTCCTGCCTTCCTGATCATCGGAACAGGTCACTGGGTGAGTCTCCTGCTGTGCTGGAAACCTCGCTGGCCCAAGATCATCCGTGAAGCAGGCCTGCCGGGAAAACCCGTCCCGGCAGTGACCACCGTTGACGATTACCCACCCCATATCCAGGAGAGGCTGCGGGAAAACGCCTACCTCTGGGCCATACGCCCTGGCAAGCGACCGGAGAGAAAACCCCGTGTCTCTAAACGTCGACCCAAGAGCCAAAGTCAAACTCCCGATATCGAGAAGGATGCGCCCCATGAGGTCGACAGTATCGATTAGCCGTAAAGCCGGGTTGTTGGTCGGTATGGAGGGCGTGTCCTCCGGGGCGCGGCTGCTCGCCCAGTGGTGGCGTCCGCCGGCACTCACCCCAGGCCTTGGTAAGCACAGCATCATGGCTGCAACTTTGAACGTCACGTACTGGCCAGACCGAAACTCCCCTGAGGCCTATGCACACTTAGAAATCCAGGCGATCAACGAATGACCAAAACCAATGAATATCTACCTCGCCACCCCATTGGCTGGAAGTACGACCTACTTCTTCCCACCGAAGAACCACCCCAATCATTCAACCCGGCTCTGCTACCGCCTACACCAAATCAAATAAACAACACTTACATGGAAGTATCCAGAGCAACTTTGAGCACCAGAGGCCTTGGCAGCATCGGCGGAAGCATAACATTACTACTCAGCCTTCTAATAAACTTACCATTCATCTATGACTCAATCACAAATAGCAGCGAGATAAACATAGGATTCATACTTCTAGGATACCTATTTATAATTCTTTCATGCTGGGCGATAATACCTTACATCCGTATAGACCTAGAACTACCGCGCGACGAGCCAATACGCTTCAACCGTTCACGCCAGAAAGTCTACTTCTATCAATACAGATTTGACCGCATCAGCGTGTTCAGCCGAAAAAAATGGGGGATCCACCCTGTGGTCTACGACTGGAAAGATCTTATCGCCGAAGCCTGTAGTGTCTACGCCCCCATGGGCAATGGCGGACTCGTAGAGAATGTCCTTATTGCAGTCCGCAAGCCAGGCACCGACGAAATCATCGACCGTCTTTTCTTCACCCATAACATCGAGGACGGCAAGCGATACTGGGAAATCATCAGACTGTTCATGCAACAGGGCCCAGAAGCCCTTCCCACCTTTGTTCGCCCGCCTCGCGATTGGGACAATGACTTCGAACTCACCCCCATTCGCCGATTGGCCCCCAGGGTGCAATGGCCGGAAGCGATAGACCGTGAATCCCGTACTGGCCCTGCAGGAGAACCCACATGAAACCAGTCGTCCTTGTAGGCCACCTGCACGAGTGCCCGCTGCATGGCGCGGGTGTGGTGGAAACCGGCTGTGAAACCTATCAGTTCAATGGCAAACCCGTTGCCCGGGTCGGGGACCGTATCAGCTGTGGGGCGCTGATCGAAACGGGGGCCACGCACTTTCTCATCGATGGCAAGTGCGTTGCACGCCAGGGCGATCGCACCAGTCATGGTGGCACGCTTGTCGAGGGGGACTCGGGGTGGCTTCTCGACTGACAGGTGCTTGTGCCTTGGGGCAAGAGACGCCATGAACCTGCAACCACCAAATCCCAGGCACAAAAAAAGAGGCCTTTCGGCCTCTTCTTTGTGATCCCAGCGACGCACTGTGGATCGAATCTGGAGCGGGAAACGAGACTCGAACTCGCGACCCCGACCTTGGCAAGGTCGTGCTCTACCAACTGAGCTATTCCCGCGTCGTGATGGGTGCCATTCTAGCGATTTCCAGAACGGCGTCAACCCCTTGATTCAAAAAAACTTTTACTTCTGCTCCGAACCTTCGCGCAGGTGCGGCCAGGCGGCCAGCAGGTAGTGCACCATCGAGATCAGGGTCAGGCCCGCCGCCACCAGCAGCAGCCCATAGCCCAGCACCACCCAGAAGGTCAGCAGCGGCGGGTTGGCCAGCAGGATCACCAGCGCCAGCATCTGCGCGGCGGTCTTCCACTTGCCCAGGTTCGACACCGCCACGTGGGCGCGGGCGCCGAGCTCGGCCATCCACTCGCGCAGCGCCGAGACGACGATCTCGCGGCCGATGATCACCGCCGCCGGCAGCGTCAGCCAGAAGTTGGCGTGCACCTGCACCAGCAGGACCAGGGCCACGGCGACCATCAGCTTGTCGGCCACCGGGTCGAGGAAGGCGCCGAACGGGGTGCTCTGCTGCAACCGACGCGCCAGGTAGCCGTCGAGCCAGTCGGTGGCGGCGGCGATGGCGAACACCGTGCTGGCGGCCATGTAGCTCCAGTGATAGGGCACATAGAACAGCAGGATGAAGATCGGGATGAGCAGGACGCGTAGAACGGTGAGCAGGTTTGGAATATTCATCGGTACGACTGGCTGCGAGTTGAACCCGGCATTCTACTCGCTATGCAGGCTGGCATAAATCGACTCGGCAAGCTTTTTACTGATGCCGGGGGCTTTGGCGATCTCGTCGACACTGGCGCGGTTGAGCTCCTGCAGGCCGCCGAAATGTTTCAGCAGGTCGCGACGGCGCTTGGGTCCGACCCCGGCGACATCCTCCAGGCTCGAGGTACGCCGGGCCTTGCCGCGCCGGGCGCGGTGGCCGGTGATGGCGAAGCGGTGGGCTTCGTCGCGGATCTGCTGGATCAGGTGCAGGGCCGGCGAGTCGCCCTTGAGGGTGAACTCGTGGGCCACGTCGTTCAGGTACAGGGTCTCGAAACCGGCCTTGCGGGTCACGCCCTTGGCCACCCCCAGCAGCGTCAGGTCAGCAAAGCCCAGTTCCTGCATCACGTCGCGGGCCATGTTCAGCTGGCCCTTGCCGCCGTCCACCAGCAGCACGTCAGGTAGCTTGCCCTCGCCGTCCTTGATCCGCCCATAGCGGCGCTGCAAGGCCTGGTGCATGGCCGCGTAGTCGTCGCCAGCGGTAACGCCTTCGATGTTGAAGCGGCGGTAGTCGGACTTGAGCGGGCCTTCGGGGCCGAACACCACGCAGCTGGCCACGGTGGCCTCGCCACTGGAGTGGCTGATGTCGTAGCACTCCAGGCGCTGCGGCACCTCGTCCAGGTCGAGCACCTGGGCCAGCGCCTCGAAGCGCGCGGCCATGTGCTGGCGGTTGGCCAGGCGGGCATTGAGGGCCTGCTCGGCGTTGGTCACCGCCAGCTGCTGCCAGCGCGCGCGGGTGCCGCGCACCCGATGGCTGATGCTGATTTCGCGGCCGCGCAGGGTCTGCAGCGCCTCGCTGATGGCGGCGAAGTCGTCGTGCACCACGTTGACGATCAGCTCGCCCGGCAGCTCGCGCTCGGCGTTGCCCAGGTAGTACTGGGACAGGAACGCGGCCATGACCTCGGCCACCTCCTCCTCGATGCCCACCTGGGGGAAGAAGTTCTTGCTGCCCAGCACCCGGCCGCCACGCACGCTGATCAGGTGCACGCAGGCGCCGCCCGGGTTGACGAAGGCCGCCACCACGTCGACGTCGCCGGAGCCGCCCTCCATGTACTGCTGGTCCTGGACCCGGCGCAGCAGGGCGATCTGGTCGCGCAGCTCGGCGGCCTTCTCGAAGTTCAGGGCCATGGCGGCCTTTTCCATCTCGGCGCTGAGCTCGTTGCCCAGCTGCTGGCTGCGGCCTTCAAGGAACATCACCGAGTGGCGCACGTCCTCGGCGTACTCCTCGGCGGCGACCAGCCCCACGCACGGCCCCTTGCAGCGTTTGATCTGGTACTGCAGGCACGGGCGGGTGCGGTTGGCGTAGTAGCTGTCCTCGCACTGGCGCACCGAGAACGCCTTCTGCAACAGGCTCAGGCTCTCGCGGATGGCACCGGCGCTGGGGTACGGGCCGAAATAGCGGCCCTTGGCCTTCTTCGCGCCGCGGTGGATGCCCAGCCGTGGGAATTCGCCGTCAGACAAGAATACGTACGGGTAGGACTTATCGTCGCGCAGCAGGATGTTGTAGGGCGGCCGCCATTCCTTGATCAGCGTCTGCTCGAGCAGCAGCGCCTCGGTCTCGTTGGCGGTGATGGTGGTTTCGACCTGGGCGATGCGCCCCACCAGGGCAGCCGTCTTCGGCGCCAGCCCGGTCTTGCGGAAATAGCTGGCCAGGCGCTTCTTGAGGTTCTTGGCCTTGCCCACGTACAGCAGCCGGGCCTCGGCGTCGAACATCCGGTACACGCCCGGGCGACCGCTGCAGGTCGCCAGGAACGCGCTTGCATCAAAAGGTTGTGACATGAGGTGTGTGCTTACAGACTTGCGTCGACCATACCGTGGCGGACAGCCAGCAAGGTCAGTTCGACGTCGCTGGTGACCGAGAGTTTTTCGAAGATTCGATAACGGTAAGTATTGACGGTCTTGGGGGACAGACACAACTTGTCAGAGATGATCTGCACCTTCTGGCAGCCGACAATCATCAGCGCAATCTGGATTTCCCGCTCGGACAGCGCGTCGAACGGCGAGCCCTGCGGCTGGAACGACTTGAGCGCCAGCTGCTGGGCGATCTGCGGGCTGATGTAGCGCTGGCCGGCGAAGGCCAGGCGGATTGCCTGGACCATTTCGTCGAGCCCGGCGCCCTTGGTGAGGTAGCCCGCGGCACCCGCCTGCAACAGGCGGGTGGGGAACGGGTCTTCCTCGCACACGGTCACCGCGACCACCTTGATGTCCGGATGGCTGCGCAACAGCTTGCGCGTGGCTTCCAGACCACCGATCCCTGGCATCTTCACGTCCATCAGGACCACGTCCGGCTTGAGCTCGCGGGCCAGCTTGAGGGCGGACTCGCCAGAGTCCGCCTCCCCCACCACCTGCAGCCCGTCGATGTCGGCCAGCATGCGTGTGATGCCGGTACGCACCAGATCGTGATCGTCGACCACCAGGACCCTAATCAAGCAGACACCTCGTCAGTGGGGCGATTGGATCCCGCCACCTTAACAAAATTTTTCACAACGAACCTAGCGCAAAGCGTCATGGAAATATGCCTGCCGGTCAGGCCGCCGAATACGCAGCACTTGTGCCCCGCCCTCCTCGCCCGCCAGGCGGTTGAGCAGGTGCCAGACCGCGGCCTGGTCGGCCGAGGGCAGGCGGCGGAACGCGTCGAGCAGACGGTTTTCGTCGGACGTGAGGCTGTCCAGCGGCGCGGGGGTGTGCACGCCGCTCAGCACATAGAGCGCATCGACGCCCTTGCTGGCGACCGCCGCGAGGTAGTCCATGCGCGGCGTGCGTTCGCCGCTCTCGTATTTGCCCTGGGCGTTGGGCTCGACGCCACCGATGTCGCCAAAGATACGCTGGGTCAGCCCCAGGCGTTCGCGCTCTTCTCTGAGTCGCGGACCGAATCCGTTCATCTGCTTGCCTCCTTTGCATGAATGGAAGAAGGGTGCATCCCGCACCCGAGTGAATGCCTGCGCAGTCGTCCGGCACTATGCCAATTGGATCCAATCCTTGCAAGCCATCATTGCGCCACAGTCGGACGTCTGGGGGACATGGACGCGCCCGACGACAGACGAAAATAGCACTTCCAAGAATAAGAAAAATCACCCAAATCAGTAAAAAAGCGCACATCGAAGCGCGACTGAAACGGTGGAGAAAGTGGCGAAAAGCGCCATTTTGGCGTCATTTTATCGGCACAAACAAGCGCATCTATTTTTTGACGCCCAACTTTTATCTAACTTTAAGTCATTGTTTTATAAGTAATTTTCAACTTTCTCACAGGAAATTTAGAATTTATCAAAACAACAACACAACAAAGCTTGCCGAACTATCAGAAAACTCCTTAGGATGTAAAAAGACCACCAAGAAACAGCCTGCATCGCTATATATCTAGCGCGGCCTGATCCTGCGCGTCTGGCATTTTCAAAACTTCTGAACTGAGTATCTCGGCCGGCCTTGCGCCGCGCCTGGGGAGAGGGATCTATGAACATCAGTATCTTCGGACTTGGCTATGTGGGAGCGGTCTGCGCCGGCTGCCTGTCGGCACGCGGACACCAGGTACTGGGGGTGGACGTCGCCCAGGCGAAGATCGACATGATCAACCAGGGCCGCTCGCCCATCGTCGAGCCGGGCCTGGAACAGCTGCTGCTCGACGGCGTGCGCCAGGGCCGCCTGCGCGGCACCACCGATGTCCAGGCGGCGATCCTGGCCACCGAGCTGTCGCTGCTGTGCGTCGGCACGCCGAGCAAGGCCAACGGCGACCTCGACCTGGTGTACATGGAAGCGGTGTGCCGGGAGATCGGCGCGGCCCTGCGCGACAAGGCCAGCCGCCACACCGTGGTGGTGCGCAGCACGGTGCTGCCGGGCACGGTGAAGAACGTGGTCATCCCGCTCCTCGAGCAGGCCTCGGGCAAGCAGGCCGGGCGCGATTTCGGCGTGGCGGTCAACCCGGAATTCCTGCGTGAAAGCACGGCGATCCAGGACTACGACTTCCCGGCCATGACCGTGATCGGCGAACTCGACAGCCAGTCCGGCGATCTGCTCGCCACGCTGTATACAGGCCTCGACGCCCCGGTGATCCGCAAATCGATCGAGGTCGCCGAGCTGATCAAGTACACCTGCAATGTCTGGCACGCCACCAAGGTCAGCTTCGCCAACGAGATCGGCAACATCGCCAAGGCGTCGGGGGTCGATGGCCGCGAAGTGATGGACGTGGTCTGCCAGGACTACAAGCTCAACCTGTCGCGCTACTACCTGCGCCCGGGCTTCGCCTTCGGCGGCTCGTGCCTGCCCAAGGACGTGCGCGCCCTCACCTACCGCGCCAGCCAGCTGGACGTGGCGCACCCGCTGCTGGCGTCGATCATGGACAGCAACCGCAACCAGGTACAGAACGCCTTCGACCTGGTGACCCGGGCCGGCAAGCGTCGCATCGCCCTGCTCGGGCTGGCCTTCAAGGCCAACAGCGACGACCTGCGCGAAAGCCCGCTAGTGACCCTTGCCGAGCAGCTGATCGGCAAGGGCTACGACCTGCGCATCTTCGACGCCAACGTTGACCACGCCCGCCAGTTCGGCGCCAACCGCCAGTACATCGAGCAGCAGATCCCCCACGTCAGCGCCCTGCTGCGCAGCGACCTGCAGCAGGTGATCGACGAGGCCGAGGTGATCGTGCTGGGCAACAACGACGAGCGCTTCGTCCAGGCCCTGGACGTCGGCAACGGCAAGCAGGTGATCGACCTGGTCGGCTTCATGGCCGGCAGCAGCGACGCCCAACGCCACGGCATCTGCTGGTAAGGCACGCCGCCGCCCGCCGTTACGGCGGGCCCCGACCCAAGGAGCTACAACGCCATGGAACGACAGCAACAGCGGCCTTTCGCGGCCCCGGGGTATATGCGCGCGGCGGCTAGCTTCTGTGCCTGGGCGCTGCTCGCCGGGCTGATCGCCCTGGCCGCGCAGATGGTTGCGCCACAGTACCTGGACCCGAACCACCACCTGTTCATCTTCATCATCGGCACCCTGGGCATGTGGCGCTACGGCAACGCCATCGTCCACTACCTGCGCGGCATGTACTTCCTGCACTGGCGCTTCCCGCGCCTGCGCCGCCGGGTCGAGCGCCTGGGCGACGCGGCCTTGCCATCGCACATGTTCATGGTGGTGACCAGCTTTCGTATCCCCACCCACACCACCTTCAAGGTGTACCAGTCGGTGTTCCAGGAGGTGCAGCGGCTGAAGGTGCCGTGCACGGTGATCGCCTCGATCGTCGAGAAAGGCGACGAGCAGTTCATCAAGGACATCATGCGCGACGAGGTGCGGGGCCGCGACGATATCGGCCTGGTGATCGTCCGCGCCCGCGGCACCGGCAAGCGCGATGGCCTGGCCCACGCCTTCCGCGCGCTGTCGCGGCAGATGCCGCTGGACGACGCGGTGGTCGGCGTGGTCGACGGCGATACCATGATGCTGCCCGGCTGCGTCGAGCGGGCGGTCAAGCTGTTCGCCGTGCTGCCCGACGTCGGCGGCCTGACCACCAACGAGTTCTGCGAGGTCGAGGGCAGTCGCTGGATGCGCCAGTGGCACTCGATGCGTTTCGTCCAACGGCATATCAACATGTGCTCGATGGCCCTGTCGCACCGGGTGCTGACCCTCACCGGGCGGCTGTCGTTCTTCCGCGCCGAGGTGATGACCGACCCGGATTTCATCCGCGACGTCGAGGCGGATTTTCTAGAACACTGGCGCCTGGGCCGCTTCCAGTTCCTCACCGGCGACGACAAGTCGAGCTGGCTGAGCCTGATGCGCGCCGGCTGGGACACCTTCTACGTGCCCGACAGCCACACCCTGACCGTCGAGCACCCGCCCAGCGACAGCTTCTGGGTGGCCACCCGCCAGCTGATGTTCCGCTGGTACGGCAACTCGCTGCGCCAGAACTTCCGCGCCACCGCCCTGCTCGGCCGCGCGCGCCTGGGGCTGTTCACCCTGTACGTGCTGCTCGACCAGCGGGTGTCGATGTGGACCTGCCTGATGGGCCTGACCGGCTCGGTGGTCGCCGGCCTGGTGTTCGGCATCCAGTACCTGCTGGTGTACCTGTTCTGGGTGCTGGTCTCGCGCAGCCTGGTGACGGTGCTGTTCGTCTTCGCCGGGCACCCGGTCAGCCCGATGTACCCGTTCGTTCTCTATTACAACCAGATCGTCGGTTCGCTGATGAAGGTCTACGCGATGTTCCACATGGACCAGCAACGCTGGACGCGGCAGAAGACCACCCTGGCCACCGGCAGCGTCGACTTCGACGCCGGCCTCAACCGCTGGTCCTCGAAGGCGATGCTGTGCTCCTCGATCGCCATCTTCTTCGGGGTCATCACCGTTCTTCTGGAACTCTCGCAACGTTAAGGAAAGGCGCCTGCACATGAGTACTTCGAATACCCCGGCGGCCCCGGGCACGACCACGGCCAACATCGTCCACGAAGCCATCGACGAGCGTCAGTACGTGCGCACCCGCATGCACGCCCGGGTGCGCCTGTCCGGTGTCGGCCGCGAACCGTTCGAGGCCGACCTGGCCGACATCTCGCTGGGCGGCATCGGCCTGCTGCACGAGGCGCCGCTGACCGTCGGCGCGCTGTACGACGCCTCGATCCAGCTGCGCCTGAACCAGGTGGACCTGTCGATCGACGGCAAGGTGCGCATCGTCTCCCAGCGCGGCAAGGAGGTCGGCGCGCAGTTCGTCGACCTCGACGCGCAGAAGCGCGACATCCTGCGCTACCTGATCAGCGCCTACCTGTCGGGCGAAGTCGCCGACATAAACGGCCTGTTCAACGTGATGCAGCGCGAGAACTACATCAAGGCGCGCAAGCACCAGCAGGCCAGCGCCCGCACCCCGGCCGAGCGCCTCAAGGCCGTGGCCGGCACCGCGCTGTACGCCGCCGCCGGCCTGGCCGCGCTGGGCTTCGTCGGCTACAAGGGCTACCTGCTGTTCTTCCGCGTCCCGGCGCTGCAGGCCACGGTGGCCGGCAATGCCCAGGTCATCAGCATGCCGGACAACGGC
This sequence comes from Pseudomonas sp. RtIB026, assembly GCF_016861355.2. Classification (NCBI taxonomy): domain Bacteria; kingdom Pseudomonadati; phylum Pseudomonadota; class Gammaproteobacteria; order Pseudomonadales; family Pseudomonadaceae; genus Pseudomonas; species Pseudomonas sp. RtIB026. The sequence goes on from NZ_AP023348.2 coordinate 4,436,679, forward strand.
TACGTGAAGTACCTGCTGCCGGCCGGCGCCAGCGAGGTGCAGGCCGGCCAGCCGCTGGCGAACATCTCCACCCAGCTGGCCACCAGCTTCACCAGCCCGGCGGACATGAAGGCCCTGGCCGACCTCGCCCCGGGCGACCTGCAGGCGCTGCTGGGGCGCGCCAGCGTCGAGACGGTGATCAACAGCCCGTGCGACTGCCAGGTCTGGTACCCGTCGCCGCCGCTGGACGGCTATGGCTACAAGGCGGCGCCGATGATGCACCTGCTGCCGAAGCACGAGGGCTTGTTCGTGCGCGCCAACGTGCCGTTCGACAAGCTCGCCGATGTCGGCCGCGTGCGCTCGGTGGACATGCAGGTGTTCGGCCTCGACCAGCACTTCAGCGGCAAGGTGGTCGACGCCCGCTCCGACGAGCTGAACCACAACCTGGCCCTGACCATCCAGCCGGACAGCCCGCTGCCGGCAGCGGCCTACCAGAAGGCCGTGGCGGTCGACCTGTACCTGGGCCTGCCGTTCGGCAGCGGCAACTGAGGGCCGGTCATGATCGCCAAGAACGCCCCGCGCCTGTTGCTGGCCGGCCTCGGCCTGGCCTGGGCCGGCAGCGGCTGGGCCGGGCAGAGCCTGGAGCAGATCCGCTACGCGCTGTACAAGGACCCGAGCGCCGATGTCACGAGCGACCTGCGCGCCCTCGCCGAGCGTGGCGACCTGGCCTCCAAGCAGCTGCTCGGCGATGTGCTGGCCAACAGCGACAGTGCCAACCGCCAGGACATCGTGAGCCTGTACCAGGAGGCCTTCGCCGACGGCCACGGCCAGATCCCGGCGCTGGCCTCGCTGGCGCGCCTGCTCGACCGCACCCCGCGCCTGCAGCGCAGTCACGAAGCCTGGGTGCGTCAGGCCCTGGCCCGCTACCCCAACGACCGTGATCCGCGCAGCACCAGCACCAGCCTGGAGGTGTTCCTGGTCTATCCGCAGCTGTTCCCCGGCGAGCGCGCCGCCGAACTGCTGGCGCTGTACGAACAGAGCTGCCTGCTCAACTGTCGCCCTGAGCTGTACCGCGCCGTGGTCGCCGAGCGCCAGGGCGACAGCGCCGCAGCCGAGCGCTGGTACCAGCAGGCGGCGCGCATCGACCCACGCGGCATCGAGCGCTACTACCGCTTCCTCGGCGAGCGCCAGGACCCGGCCTTCCTCGCCTTCGCCCGCAGCCTGGAGCCGGAGATGGCCAGCCTGCCGGTGGAGGTCGTGCAACGCATCGGCGCGCTGCTGGACAGCATCCATGGCACCACCCGCGCCGAGCTGGATGCCGAGCGCGAGCAGCGCCAGAGCCGCGCCATGGGCCCCAAGGTCGAGCCGACGCCCGAACAACTGGCCCGAGACAAGGCCAACGACACACTGCGCGCCGACGGCATCGCCGAGGCCCAGCGCTGGCTGGACAACGCCGTCGCCCGTGGCTACCTGCCGGCGCAGGTGTCCAAGGCAAACTTCATGATTTCCAACCCCACCGAGCACAACGCCGAGCAGACCCAGGCGCTGATCGCCCAGGTGCGGGCCAAGGACCCGACCCGGGCAAAGGCGCTGGATGCGGCGTTCTACATGGTCAACAACTGGCTGACCCTGGATCCGCAAAAGTCCCAGGCGCTGATCGACGAGCTGATCACCGCCCGTTATCCCGACGCGCAGCTGCTGCTGGGCGACCTGTACAGCAAGGGCGGCCTCGACCAGCCCGACCAGGAGCGTGCCCTGGCCATCTGGCAGCGGCAGGCCGAGCAGGGCTCGACCGCGGCCTGGTACCGCATGGCCACCGTGCACCTGCGCGGCCGGGCCATCTGCCACGACCCGGTCAAGGCCTACACCTATGCGCGCATCGCCCTCGACCTGGGCGAGACCCGCGCCCGCGGCCTGATCAAACGGCTGGACAAGACCTTGCCCAAGGATGACATCGAGCGCGCCCTGGCCGCGCGCAACGATCTGTTGAAGGAGGCCACCCTGTGAAAGCCCACCCACCCCTGCTCGGCGCCCTGCTCGCCCTGGCGCCCCTGACGGTGCTGGCGGCCGAGGAAGTCACCGGCCCCGAGGCCGACAGCAACGCGCCTGTGCGCGTCGCGGCCGTTGACGGCAGCGAGCCGCTGATCACCTCGGAGTTCTTCAACAAGCTCACCGTGCAGACCGGCTACGGGCCGCAGGACTCCCAGGTCGGCCGCGACCGCGAAAGCTTCTACAGCCTGCGCTACGAGCCGTCGTTCGCCTGGTACTCGCCGGAAAAACGCTGGGCCAAATGGATGGTCTATGGTCGCCTGTGGCTGAACTACGACTCCAGCCAGTCGAGCAACCTGGCCAACGAGTCGACCAACAACAATGAGCGCGAGCAACCCGAGGGCTGGTACGCCGAGCTGCGCGAGCTGTACGTCAAGCGCAACCTGATCGGCGACGACCCGCGCTTCTCGCTGTCGTTCGGTCGTCAGCGCTTCTACGACGACTACGGCATCTGGTGGGACGACAGCCTGGAGTCGCTGCGATTCAACTACCAGGATACCTTCAGCGATGCCTTCGTCGCGGTCGGGCAGAAATTTCGCAACTACAACACCGACGTCAATTCGCTGGCCGCCAGCGAAGCGCGCACGCTGTACCTGATGGGCCAGTACGCCTATCGCTGGAGCCCGAACAACCAGGTCGGCGTGCGCCTGATGCAGGAGAACGACCGCAGTGGCCACGACGCCGACGACCGCTACGACTTCAAGGGTTGGCGCTACGGACTGTTCTTCAAGGGCGACAACCTGCCGCTGGCCAGCGACTACCACCTGGAACTGGCGGCGCTGGACGGCACGATGGACAACACCGCCGGCAACGGTGTCACCAGCACCGGCCACGGCAGCCGCGGCTGGGCGGCGCTGGGCGAGGTCGGCAAGCGTTTCGAGACCTTGCCCTGGACCCCGCGCCTGGCCCTGCGCGGCGGCCTGACCGACAAGCCGGACGACGACAACGACGGCTTCCGGCTCAACCCGATCCAGTCCGACCGCATCACCCGCCAGGGCTCGTACAGCACGCGCCTGACCAGCTCGTTCGTCGCCCTCGACCTGCGCAACCTGAGCTACTACGGCGTCGCCCTGGAGACCCGGCCCACGGCGCGCAGCGCCCTGGACCTGCGGGTGACCCAGCTCAACCTGCGCGACGAAGGCGGCGCCCTGCCGATCCGCATGGCCGCCGATGCCCGCGCCCGGCGCCAGAGCGAACTGAACGCCGGCCGGCACGGCAAGGGCGACAACGTCGGCCAGATGATCGACCTCAACTACTACTGGAAGATGTTCCCGGTAGCCCTCGACGGCAAGCACCTGGACGTCAACACCCTGGTCAGCGCCAGCTACCTCAACGCAGGCAGCGCGCTGGACACCGGCGACGACTACCAGCTGAGTGTCGGCGTGGTGATCAGCTACTAAGGACCGGCCAGCATGATCTTCGCCTCCAACGTCTTCCTGTTCCTCTACCTGCCGCTGTTCCTGGCTATCTACTACCTGGCCCGGCCACAGTGGCGCTCGCTGGTGATCGTCGCCGCCAGCTACGTGTTCTACGCCTGGTGGCGCCCGGACTTTTTGCTGCTGTTCGTCGCCATCACCGCCTGGAACTACGGCTTCGGCCTGTTCATCAAGGCGCGCCTGGACGCCGGCGACAAACGCCGCGCCCTGCGCCTGCTGTGGCTCGGCGTGGCCGGCAACCTGGCCACGCTCGGCTACTTCAAGTACGCCAACTTCGGCGCCGAGGTGCTGGCCCTGCTGCTGGCGCCGCTGGGCATCAACACCTGGACCCTGGAGAACATCTTCCTGCCGCTGGGCATCTCGTTCTACGTGTTCCATGCCCTGAGCTACATCGTCGACATCTACCGCAAGGACGCCACGCCCACCCGCAGCTTCATCGACTTCGCCGCCTTCGTCGCGCTGTTCCCGCACCTGGTGGCGGGGCCGATCCTGCGCTACAGCCAGCTCGCGCCGCAGCTGCGCCAGCGCAGCCACTCGCTGGAGCTGTTCTCGCTGGGGGTGTGCCGCTTCATGCTCGGTTTCATCATGAAGGTGCTGATCGCCGACCGCCTGGCGCCGATCAACGTGCTGTTCGTCGGCGAAGGCACCCTGCAGTTCAGCGATGCCTGGTTCGGCCTGGTGGTCTCGACCCTGCAGTTGTACTTCGACTTCGCCGGCTACAGCCACATGGCCCTGGGCCTGGCCTTGATGATGGGGTTCCGCTTCCCGGAAAACTTCAACCAGCCCTATGTGTCGCAGAGCATCACCGAGTTCTGGTCGCGCTGGCACATGACCCTGGCGCATTTCCTGCGCGACTACGTGTACCTGCCGCTGGTGCGCAAGCGCGTGGCCGGCGCCCTGCCGGCGCTGGTGTGGACCATGCTGCTGTCGGGCCTGTGGCACGGCGCCAGTTTCGCCTTCATCTGCTGGGGGCTGTTCTTCGGCATCGGCATGGTGCTGGAGCGCAGGTTCAACCTGGCGACCAAGGTCACCACGCCCTATCACCTGGGCCGCAACCTGCGCACCGCGCTGCTGATCATCCTGAGCATGCCGCTGTTCTTCACCATGGACCTGCGCCACAGCCTGCAGATCTACCAGGCGCTGCTGGGCTTCAACGGTTTCGGTTCGCTGGAGCTCTATGTGCTCGGCGCCTCGAAGATGGCCATGGCCTTTGCCCTGGTGGCAATCGCCTGGCTGATCCTGGCCGGGATCAACAACGTGCGCTTCTACGCCGGCAACAAGGAAGGCTACTTCATGCGTCACGTCGGTGTGCTGCACAGCCTGCTGCTGTGGGGCGGCTTCCTGCTGGCGCTGAGCAGCCTGGCGGCCAGTTCGTTCTCGCCGTTCCTGTATTTCCAGTTCTAGGGCAAGGCTTGAGATGCCCCCTGCAGGAACGGGCTTGCCCCGCGAACACCGGCGCAGCCGGTGCCATGCACCGCGTCGCCTTGATCGCGGGGCAAGCCCGTTCCTACAGGGGGACGTGTCGATTAATGAATCAACTTACTGTTCCGTGGAAATGCCATGTACCCAGTGATGAATTCGGCCGGCAAGGCCAACGGTGTGGTCTTCGCCCTGGCGCTGGCGGCGATGTTCGTCTATTCGCTGCCGCCGGTGCTGAGCTTTGCCCGCGCCCAGACCGACAGCTGGAACCTGTTCGTCGACGGCAAGCTGCTGCGCAAGTTCGAACAGGTCTACGACAAGCGCCTGTTCCTGCGCGAGCCCTCGCAACGACTGTGGGCCGACGCCCAGTTCCAGCTGTTCGGCGAGGGCACCAAGGGCGTGGTGCTGGGCAAGGACGGTTGGCTCTACACCAACCAGGAATACCGCGTGCCCAACGACCTGGACGCCAGCCTGGCGAGCCAGCTGGAGCAGATCGTCAAGGTCCAGAGGCAACTGGCCGAGCACGGCAAGCACCTGGTGCTGCTGCCGCTGCCGATGAAGCTGGATATCTACGCCAACCACGCCGAGCACGCCTTCGATCCGCGGGTGCACAGCCTCTACGACCGCTTCGTCGCCGACCTGCAGCTACGCCGGCTGGACGTGGTGCCGTTGCGCGACGCCTACCTGCGCAACCTGGCCGGCCCACGGCTGTTCCTCAAGTCCGACACCCACTGGAGCCCGGACGGCGCGCGCCTGTCGGCCTACGAACTGGCCCGCCAGCGCCCGCAGTTGCTCGGCGACCAGGTGTACGTGTCGCGCAAGGCCGGCGACAAGACGGTCAAGGGCGACCTGATGAACTACCTGCAGTTCGACCACGCCCGCCTGGCGCCGCAGTTCGGCCCTAACCCGATCGAGCTGTACGAGACCCTCCAGGCCGACCAGGACAGCGACGCGCTGTTCGCCGAGCAGACGCAGAGCCTGCTGCTGGTGGGCACCAGCTACAGCAAGATCGACGACTGGAACTTCGTCGGGTTCCTCAAGGAGGCGCTCAACCGCGACCTGTTGTCCATCGCCGTGGAGGCCCGCGGGCCTTTCGAGGCGATGAACCAGTTCCTCGCCGGCGACCAGTTGCAGAACCCGCAGATCGACACCGTGGTCTGGGAGTTCCCCCTGCGCACCCTGTTGGCCCATCGTCCCGGCGCGCTGGCCCGCAGCGCCCAGCCCGGACATTTCTGACGTCCCTAGGAGAACCTGATGAAGCTTTCGCCCCTGTTCACCGCCCTGGCCCTGACCTGTGCCAGCCACGCCGCCCTGGCCGCCGAAGGCAATGCCGACCTGTACGACGCCGTGGCCCCGGCCGATTCTGCGTTCGTGCGTGTGCTCAACCTGTCCGACGGCAACGTCGAGGTGGCCCTCAGCGGCAAGCTCAACCCGCAGAAGGTCGCCCCCGGCCAGCTCAGCGGCTACCGCTTCGTGCCGGCCGGCGTGCACAGGATCGGTATCGGCGCCAAGGCCATCGAACCGACCCTGGTGGCCAATGCCGCCAGCACCGTGGTCTACGACGGCAAGCAGCTGCAGTTGATCGCCGACCAGTACGTCAACGAGCCGAAGAAGGCCCAGGTGGCCTTCTACAACTTGACCCCGTCCCAGGCCACGCTGCGCACCGCCGACGGCAAGCACGAGGTGGTCAAGGCCCTGGCCAGCGGCCAGACCGGCGCGCGCATGGTCAACGAGATCAAGATCGACTTCGCCGCCTACGTCGGTGGCCAGGAAGTGGCCAGCTTCGATGAGCTGTTCCTCAAGAAGGGCCGCTCGTACAGCTATGTGCTGCTGCCAGGCAACCGCAGCCTGAGCCTGGCCAACAGCATCGACCCGACCGAGTGACGCCGTGCCGCACGCAAGGATGACTGGCCCATGAACACCCTCCTCCCCCTCGGCCTCGCGGCCACCCTGGCCCTGCTCGGCGCGCAGGCAAAGGCCGCCGAGCCCGTCCGGCCCGGCTGCGAAAACCTGCAGTGCATGGTCTGCCCGGCCCTGGCCGAACCGCAGCACTATGCCGAAGGGCGCATGAAGCTGATGCGCCAGATCGTCCCCGGCAAGGAGCGCTGGCTGTTCCGCTCGATGGTCGACCTGACCAACGACTTCGGCATTCCCGCGCCCATGCGCCCGGAGTTCGCCCGGCTGATGGACGCGTTCCACCGCCAGGGCATCCAGGTGGCCATGGCGATCCAGCCGACCCGCGGCCTGATGCACCGCGACAAGCTCTATGCCGAGCAACTGCACGGGTTCGACTTTGCGCGCGCCAGCCGCAACCTCGACAGCTACCTGGGGCAGCTGCGCCAGGGTGGCGCGGTGGTGGCGCCGATGATGCAGCTGGTGCGCCAGCCGCCCCAGGGCGAATACTTCTTCCGCCGCGACCACCACTGGACCCCGGCCGGCGCCGAGGCGACGGCCAGGCTCATGGCCGAGGAGATCCGCCGCCAGCCGTTCTACAACAGCCTGACCAGAAAGCGCTACAGCACCGAGCCCGGCGTGATGGTGCCCAAGGACGGCACCCTGAACCTGGCCCTGAGCTACATCTGCGGCAACAACTACGGTTTCCAGTACGTGCGCGGCTACCAGACCGTGCCGGTGGCCGACAGCAGCGACGCCCTGTTCGACGAGGCGCCCGATCCCGAGGTGATCCTGGTCGGCGACAGCAACGCGGCGGCCCGCGAGGACGAGAGCAAGCAGTTCAACTTCGACGGCTACCTGAAGCAGTACCTGGAAGCGGATGTACTCAACTACGCCCTGCCCGGCGTGGGCGAGGACGGCTCGCTGCTGGAGTACCTGCTGTCCGCCGACTACAAGCCCGAGGCGCCGCCCAAGCTGATCGTCTGGGAACTGCCGGCCAACTACCGCCTGGATTCGCCGTTGATGTACCGCCAGTTGGTGCCGGCGATACACGGCGGCTGCAAGGCGTCCAGGGAAATCCTTGGCACGAAATTGCAGCGTCCGCCACTCAAGGTCGGCGAGCGCATCGAACTGCTGAGCAATGCTGGTGGCGCCCGGCAGACCGTGTCCAACGGCTTTCTCGATATCCGCCTGAGCGACAGGAGCGTCAAGGACTTCTACCTCATCGTCTATTACGACAATGGCGCCCGCGACAAGGTGTGGTTCCGGCGTGAGGCCGCGGTAAGCGGCGGCCAGTACTACCTCGAACTGAGCAAGGCCCCCGAGTTCGCCGGCGCCAACCTGCTCTCGGTGTTCCTCGAACCGACCAAGGCCGGCACCGCCGCCACCGATGTGGAGACCCGCCTGTGCCTGTGAACCGCACCCACGCAATCCCTGTAGGAGCGGCCTTGCGCCGCGAAAGAGGCGCAAAGCGCCCCCACAGGTTCACGCTCACCCTGGCAGCCCTGGCCTTGCTCACCCCCACGGCCCACGCCGCGCAAACCATCTGGCCCGCCCGCGCCACCGCGCAATCGGCCATGATCGCCGACTACCGCACCCTCACCTGCAGCAAGGAAGCACCACCGCCCTACACCGCCAGCCTGCACCTGCAAAGCAAATACGACCCACGCGACGCCAGCAAGTCCACCCTGCGCGCCAGCCCCGACGCCGACAGCGAGCGCGTCGCCCGGCAGCTCAAGCAATTCGTCGGCGGCCTGATCCAGGCCGGCAAGCGCTTTCAGAACGCCAGCAAGCCGCAGCAGGCCAACATGGCCCTGGCCTGCCAGGACCAGTGGCTGGAACACTGGGCGCAAGCGGGTGCCCTGCTCGACCCGGACGCCAGCAACACCGGCATGGCCGCGCGCAAATGGGCCCTGGCGGCCATGGCCGGCGCGGTGCTGCTGACCCAGGCCGCGGCCGACGGCAAGGCGCAACTCAGCCCCGCGCAACGTCACTGGTTCACCCAGCTCGGCGAGCAGGTGATCCGCGAATACGACCCGCGCCGCCAGTCCACCACGGTCTATTTCAACAACCACGACTACTGGGCCGCCTGGGCGGTGGCCGCCGCCGGCATGCTGGTGGGCCGCGACGACTTCATCCGCTGGGCCGACGGCAACCTGCGCCGGGGCCTGGCCCAGGCCGTGCGCAGTGGCGACCAGGCTTACCTGCCGCTGGAAGTGGCACGCAGCAGGCTGGCCGCCAACTACAGCCAGTACGCCCTGGTGCCGCTGGTGCTGCTCGGCGAGTCGGCCCGGGCCAACGGCCTGGCCTGGAGCGAGGACGACCAGCGTACCCTCGACCAGCTGGCCACCTTCGCCGCCCGCAGCGTGCTCGCCCCGGACTCCCTGCCCCAGCTCAAGGGCCAGCGCCAGGCCGACGTCGCGCCCTACAAGCTGGCCTGGCTGATACCGTTCCTGGCCCGCCGGCCCGGGCATGCCCTCGCCCGCCAGCTGTACGACAGTGAAGACGGCGAGGTGGACAACTACAGCCAGATCGGCGGCCCGCTCAAGCCGGCCTACCCCAACCTGCCTTGATCAAGGACGCACCCATGGCACCGTTCAGCCGCTTTTCCCTCACCTGCCTGGCCGCCCTGCTGCTGGCGACGACCGCCCAGGCCGCGCCGGTGATGGACACCCTGCCCCAGGCGCAGTATCAGCAGCAGCTGGAGCAACTGCGCCACCAGGCCCGCCAGGCGGTGACCTTCGAGCAGGCGCGCCGCCCGCCACCCGCGGGCCGCGCCAGTGTCAGCCTGCAACCGATGTTCTCGTCCCAGGCCGGCAGCTGGCCGTTCGAGCCGTTCGTCAACAACGGCCTGTTCCGCGCCATAGCCGGCTACCAGGCGCATCACCCGCAGGCCGTGGTGCTGCGCGGTGGCAGCATCACCCTGGCGCAGCTGCACGATGCGCTGCACGACCCACGGGTCCTCAAGCGCTACAAGGACGGCTACCTGCTCAGCTACCCGTTGATGATCGGCGCCGATGCCGGGCTGCTGCTGGAGGGCACGAGCCTCTACCTGTACAGCTACTCCGGCACCGCGCTGATCAACCAGGGCTGGCTGGGGCTGAACCAATCGACGCTGGAGAGCGTCGCTGGCGACAAGCCCGGCAACACCAACCGCGCCTGGCGGCCCTTCGTGGTGTCCTGGGCTGGCAGCCATACCCAGGTGATCGGCTCGACGCTCAAACGCCTGGGCTACAACACCAACCTGTCCCGTGGTCTGAGCACCGCGCTCAGCACCCAGCAGCCGTCCAGCACGCGTCCGGCCACGCTGCTGGTGGAGGCCAGTCATTTCAGCGAGCTGTCCAGCGCGGTGGAGCTGCAGCACAGCCAGGCGACCATCATCGACAACCGCTTCGAAGGCTCGCAGCAGTACGCCATCGACGCCCGCGACAGCCAGTTGAGCCTGCGTGGCAACCAGCTGCGCGGCGTCGACAATAACAGCGGCGTGCGCCTGCGTGGCCAGACCCGGGCTTTGGTCGAAAACAACCTGATCCTCGGCGCCGCCAAGGCCGCCATCGAGATCAGCGACCAGCGCGGCGCCGTGCTGCTGGCCGGCAACCGCATCGGCGACAGCCGTGGCCATGGCATCCAGCTGCGCAACCTCGCGCCGACGACCGAAGCCCCGCTGCTGATCGACGACAACCTGCTGGCCAGCAGCCAAGGCAGCGCCGTGGATGCCAGCGAGGTCACGGCCCTGACCCTGGTGGGCAACCGTATCGGCAACACCCCGGAGTACGCCGTCAGCCTGCGCAACGCCACGCCGCAGCCCGGGCCGCTGGTGATCAGCGGCAACCGCCTGGGGCAGGTGGGCAAGGCGGTGGTGCGGGTCGAGGGCGTGCGCGAGGTCGAACTGGGAGGCAATCGCTTCGATGGCAAGGCGCTGCTGCAGAACCTGCTGGCCGGCGACCTGCTGGCGTTGCAGGGGCCGGTGCTGAAGGCGATGCTGGTTCAGGGACAGATGGTCAGGGTGCGCCAGGACTGAAATCCACCGCCCCTTGTAGGAGCGGCCTTGTGCCGCGAAAGGGGCGCGGAGCGGCCCCAGGATTTGAGCGTTAAAGCAAAGATCGCCGGGGCCGCGTTGCGGCCCTTTCGCGGCGCAAGGCCGCTCCTACACAGGATCGCGTCAAGGTGCCGGGCGCTGCATCCGCACAAAGCACTCGTCCATCCCGACCTCGACGAACCCTCGGCGCTGGTACAGGCGCCGCGCCGGATTGCTGCTGAACACCATCAACCGCAGCCAGGGCAACCCGCGCTGCGCGGTCCAGCCGGCCAACTGCTCCAGCACCCAACCTCCCACGCCCCGGCCGCGCTGCTCGGGCAACAGGTGCAGCTCGCGGATGTACAGCGCCTGACGGTCCTGGCTCAGGCTGCAAAAGCCCAGCACCCGGTCGTCCTCGACCACCAGCCACTGTTCGCGCCAGCCCCAGGCTTCGTCGAAGGCTTCCTCGATCCACAACAGATCGAATTCACGGTAATACGGCAGCATGGCGCGGCGCGTGAGGTCACGGGCAAACGTCAGGTGTTCGTCGCTGGCAGGAATCAGTTCAAGGGGCATAGCACACCGGCGAACTGGCCGGGCCACGGCGTTCCAGTTCGTCCTCCAGCCACCGGGCCAGGACCTGGGCGTTGTTGTGCTCGGTGTCCTTGCCGGCGTACAGCAAGGTCAGGTCGCCTTTGCCAGCCAGGTCCAGCAGCGGGTACCAGTGCTCGGGGTGAGCGGCCAGTTCCTGCTGGTAGCGCTGGGTAAAACCGGCAAAGTCGAACTCGCCGGCGTGAAACGCCTTGCGCAATGCGTCGGACGGCGCCACTTCGCGCAGCCACTGCCCGTGCAGGTCTTCCTTGCGCGTGTTGCGCGGCCACAGGCGGTCGACCAGCACACGTTGGCCATCGCTCGCCATGACGGGATCGTACACCCGCTTGCAACAGATCATCGGAAACTCGCTTGGCAATTGCGTGGTGCCTTCTAGACTAGAGGTTCCGTTGACCGAGGTCACGCGGGAGTAACAGATTGTTTCTAGGATAGGAAACCTTCCCCTCTCCGTCGAAGCCCCCGGAGCCATCATGACAACTCCCTTGCTGGTCAGCCAGGACGCGCTGCCCAAGCTCGACTCCCGCCCCCACCTGTCCCACCGTCCCGGACGCGCCACCCTCACCCTGTTCTTCGGCCTGCTGCTGGCCGGCCTGGCCTACACCTTCTGGAGCCTCAAGCAGGATGTCAGCGCCAGCGGCACCGTGGTCACCACCGTCACCCCCTTCCTGCTGCTGGGCCTGGCCCTGCTGATCGCCCTGGGCTTCGAGTTCGTCAACGGCTTCCACGACACCGCCAACGCGGTGGCCACGGTGATCTACACCCATTCGTTGCCGGCGCCGGTGGCGGTGGTCTGGTCGGGGTTGTGCAACTTCCTCGGCGTGCTGCTCTCCAGCGGCGCGGTGGCCTTCGGCATCATCGCCCTGCTGCCGGTGGAGCTGATCCTGCAGGTCGGCTCGTCGACCGGCTTCGCCATGGTCTTCGCCCTGCTGCTGGCGGCGATCATCTGGAACCTCGGCACCTGGTGGCTGGGTCTGCCGGCGTCGTCCTCGCATACCCTGATCGGCTCGATCATCGGCGTGGGCGTGGCCAACGCGTTGATGCACGGACGCGACGGCACCAGCGGCGTGGACTGGACCCAAGCCAGCAAGGTCGGCTACGCCCTGCTGCTCTCGCCCCTGATCGGCTTCGCATGCGCCGCCCTGCTGCTGCTCGCCCTGCGCGCGCTGGTCAAGCGCCGCGAGCTGTATCAGGCGCCAGAAGGCCAGACGCCGCCGCCCTGGTGGATTCGCGGCGTGCTGATCCTCACCTGCACCGGCGTGTCGTTCGCCCATGGCTCCAACGATGGTCAGAAAGGCATGGGCCTGATCATGCTGATCCTGGTCGGCACCCTGCCAATGGCCTATGCGCTGAACAAGACCATGCCCAACGAGCAAGCCCTGCAGTTCTCGGCGGTCGCCGAGGTCACCCGCCAGGCCCTGGTGCGCGCCGCGCCAGCCCCCGCACCGGCCGATCCGCGCCAGGTGCTGACCGCGTTCATCTCTGAGCCCAAGGCCAGCGCCGAGCTGATCCCGGCGCTGGCCGCGCTGACTGGCATGATCGGCGAGGAAGTCAAAGGCTATGGTTCGCTCAAGCGCGTGCCGGCCGAGGCCATGGCCAACGTGCGCAACGACATGTACCTGACCAGCGAGGCCATCCGCCTGATCGACAAACACCAATTGGCCCACTACGACGCCGACACCACCCGCCATGTGCAGCTGTTCAAGCACCAGCTGGACGACGCCACCCGCTATATCCCGCTGTGGGTCAAGGTGGCGGTGGCCATCGCCTTGGGCCTGGGCACCATGGTCGGCTGGCGGCGCATCGTGGTGACGGTGGGCGAGAAGATCGGCAAGACCCACCTGAGCTACGCCCAGGGCGCTTCGGCCGAGGTGGTGGCGATGTGCACCATCGGCGCGGCGGACCTGTTCGGCCTGCCCGTGTCGACCACCCACGTGCTGAGCTCGGGCGTGGCCGGGACCATGGTGGCCAATGGCTCAGGGATTCAACGCAAGACGCTGGTCAACCTGCTGATGGCCTGGGTGTTGACCTTGCCGGCGGCAATGTTGCTGGCGGGGTGCTTGTACTGGTTGCTGAACCAGATTCTCTGAATGTCGCTGACATCTGCAGACGATCGCGCAGAAAGCAAAGTTGCAAACATCACCAGCGTGGGAGCGGGCTTGACCCGCGATAGCGATACTGAATTTTCCGACGCTATCGCGGGGCAAGCCCGCTCCCACAGATCCCCTGTCAGGCCGGGATCTTCAAACCGCGCTGGACCGCCGGGCGCTCGACGAACTTCGCCAGTACCCGCTGAACTTCCTTGAACTCATCGAACCCCACCAACTCGCGCGCGTTGTAGCGCTCCACCAGGTTGCGCACCCAAGGGAAGATGGCGATATCGGCAATGCTGTACGCACCGACCATCCACTCGCGCCCCTGCAGATGGCGATCGAGCACGCCCAGCAGGCGCTTGGACTCATTGACGTAGCGATCCCGGGGCCGCTTGTCCTCGTACTCCTTGCCGGCGAATAAGTGGAAGAACCCCACCTGGCCGAACATCGGCCCGATGCCGCCCATCTGGAACATCAGCCACTGCAGGGTCTGGTAGCGCTGGGCAGGATCCTGGCTGAGCAACTGCCCGCTCTTCTCGGCCAGGTACTGCAGAATCGCCCCCGACTCGAACAACGGCAGCGGCTGGCCACCAGGGCCATCGGGGTCGAGGATTGCCGGAATCTTGTTGTTGGCGCTCAGGGAGATGAACTCGGGGCTCAGCTGGTCGTCGTTGTCGAAGCTGACCTTGTGCACCTCGTAGGGCAGGCCGATCTCCTCGAGCATGATCGAGACCTTGACGCCGTTGGGCGTGGCCAGCGAATACAGTTGCAGGCGCTCGGGATACCGGGCCGGCCATTTGCGGGTGATGGGGAATGCACAAAGATCGGTCATGTTCGCGCCCTGAAGGTTGGGGGATTCAATTTAAAGACTGTCGGGCGTCCTGACCATCACCCAGTCTCGGTGCCGCTCGTCACCGCAGGGAAAGATCGCCTCGCCCACCTTGCGAAAACCATTGCGCTCGTAGAAACGGATGGCCTTGGCGTTGAGTTCGTTGACGGTCAGGCGAACCGGGCCACAGGTGTGGGACAAGATAGACTCGAGCAGCGACTGCGCGGCGCCTGTGCCGTGGGCGACGGGCAGCACATAGCAGCGGGAAATCTCCACCAGCTGATCGGCCGCGGCGATCCCCAGCTCACCGGGCGCCAGGTCGAGCATGCTGTAGCCCAGCACCTGGCCGTCCTGCTCGACCACCAGCAGGCGCTTGTGCGGGTGGCACAGGTGCGCCTGGAAATGCTCGGGCTGCAGGTTGTGGGTGATGTAATGCTGCTGCGCCGCCGGGGCACTGTCGGGCGGGCTGGCCAGGGCGAAGGTGGCCTGGCCGATATGGCTCAGGACTGCGCAATCGTCCCTGCGGGCCGGGCGGATCTGGTAGGGCATGGCAACATCCTGTCGGGCATCCGGATCACCCTCGACAATGCCAGCCCCTCCCAACCGGCGCAAGGTTCAGGCGTCGCCGTGAGCCTGGCGCTTGAGCTTCTCGGTATCGACCCGGACAAACACCGAGTCAGCGGTGACGGTCAGCACATCACCGGCCCAGACCTCGCAGATCACCCGGCTCTTGCGCCCCACCTCACCCTCGACCCGCGCCTTGAGCTGCAGCTCGACGCCCATCGGCGTGGGCTTGAGGTAGGTCAGGCTGAGCTGGCCGGTAACGCAGTCGATACGCGGCAGGCTGCCGGGCTCGCGGCCTTCGGCCCGATAGTGGTGGGCCATCGCGGTCCAGTTGGAATGGCAATCGACCAGCATGGCCAGCAGGCCGCCGTAGACCAGGCCGGGCCAGCCGATGAAGGTCGGATCAGGGGAATGACGGCACAGCAGGTGGACGCCGTCGTCATCCCAGTGACTCTGCACGTGCAGGCCGCTGGGGTGGGAACAACCGCAGCCATAGCAGGTGCCATCAGGGGCGGCGAGTTGCTGCAGGGAAAGGGCTTGCTCGGTCATGTGCGTCCTTGGCTTGTTGGATTTGGGAAGGAGGCTGGCTGCCGATGGTAGCGCCCTGCCCGTTCCACGCCAATGAGCGTGTCCCGGGATAATGTCAAAGACAACCCATCAAATTCAGGAAGAAAACGAATGACGGCAATCGAATAATTCGTTTGCGGGATATATCCCCGCCACGCTTGGATACGACCTGACTCGAACAACAGGCCGCGTGCAGATGAATCAGGAAAGTATCAGCCAGTCCATCGCCATCGTTCACCCGATCACTCTTTCCCACGGCCGCAACGCCGAAGTCTGGGACACCGCCGGCAAGCGCTACATCGACTTCGTCGGCGGTATCGGCGTGCTCAACCTGGGCCACTGCAACCCGGCGGTGGTCGAGGCCATCCAGCAGCAGGCCGCGCGTCTGACCCATTACGCCTTCAACGCAGCGCCCCACGGCCCCTACCTGGAGCTGATGGAGCGCCTGCGCCAGTTCGTCCCGGTCAGCTACCCGCTGGCGGGCATGCTCACCAACAGCGGCGCGGAAGCGGCGGAGAACGCCCTCAAGGTCGCCCGCGGCGCCACCGGCAAGCGCGCCATCGTCGCCTTCGACGGCGGTTTCCACGGCCGTACCCTGGCCACCCTCAACCTCAACGGCAAGGTCGCCCCGTACAAGCAGCGGGTCGGTGAACTGCCCGGTCCGGTCTACCACCTGCCCTACCCCAGCGCGGACACCGGGGTGAGCTGCGAGCAGGCGCTCAAGGCCATGGAGCGCCTGTTCGGCGTGGAACTGGCGATGGAGGACGTGGCGGCGTTCATCTTCGAGCCGGTGCAGGGCGAAGGCGGCTTTCTCGCCCTCGACCCCGCCTTCGCCCAGACCCTGCGCCGCTTCTGCGACGAGCACGGGATCCTGATCATCATCGACGAGATCCAGTCCGGTTTCGGCCGCACCGGCCAGCGCTTCGCCTTCCCCCGGCTGGGCATCGAGCCGGACCTGTTGCTGCTGGCCAAGAGCATTGCCGGCGGCATGCCGCTGGGCGCGGTAGTCGGGCGGCAGGCGATCATGGGCGCGCTGCCCAAGGGCGGGCTGGGCGGGACCTATTCGGGCAATCCGATCGCCTGCGCGGCGGCGCTGGCAAGCCTGGCGCAGATGACCGACGCCAATATCGCCACCTGGGGCGAACGGCAGGAACAGGCCATCGTGGCGCGCCATGCGCGCTGGAAAGCGTCGGGAATGTGCGCAGCGCTCGGGCGCCTGACCGGCACCGGGGCCATGCGCGGGCTGGAATTCGTCAACCCGGACGGCAGCCCGGCACCGGCGCAACTGGCCAAACTGCTGGAGGCAGCGCGCAGCAAGGGGTTGTTGCTGATGCCCAGCGGCAAGGCGCGGCACATCATCCGCCTGTTGGCACCGCTGACCATCGAGCCTGAGGTGCTCGAGGAAGGCCTGGATATCCTCGAGCAGTGCCTGATGGAGCTGGACTGAGGGTTACAGGCCCAGTTCTTCAGGAGTGGGCATGTCGCACTCGAAGGCGATCCAGCCGCCTTCGAGCTCGGCGTGGCCGTTGACGATCAGGCCGTAGTAGGTCAGGCCATTCTCCAAGGTGACGCAGATGTGCGTGGCGCCTTTTTCGGGGGCCGCGAGCGTGCCGACGAAATGCACTTTCTTCAGCACCTCGGTCACCGCCTCAAGGCCCACGCGCATGTTGGTGTTCTCCGAGGCCTCGGTATCGCCCCCACGGTCTTCGGCGCTGATGGTCACGGTGGCGGTGTACGGGTACTTGGTGCTCAAGCGGGGTTACCTCAACAGGTGTATTAGGCGTATGGGCGCGTAGAGTACGGCAGGCGGCCCTTGTTGTCTCTAATGACCTCTTCGCGGGTAAACCCGCTCCCACAGGGATTTTCACATTGCCTGTGGGAGCGGGTTTACCCGCGAAGAGGCCAGGCCTGCAAAAGGTGATCTGAAGGGCCCGATCTGTTAGGGTGCCCGGCGATGCACGCCACACCACGCGAGGATACCGAGTGAGCGCCGAACAACCCCTGATCGCCGACCTGTTCGAGGTCGACAAACGCCTGACCCTCAAGCCCGTCGTGGACTTCAACGCCTACCTGCGCAACGCTTTCGGCGACGGCCCCTGCCGCTGCCACCGCTGCGTCGAGGGCAATGGCGACGAGAGCGGCTACGAGCACCGTCACAGCTTCGAACTGGAAGGCCGCACCCTGCACCGGCGCTTCGCCAGCACCGCCGGCAGCGACGTGCTGATGGCGCTGAAGAAGGCCTGGCTGTCGTATACCAAGGCCGAGCTGATCACCGTCGGCACCCTGGACATGGCCACCCTCAAGTCGTTCACCGAGGCCGCCCTGCACGAGCGCCTGCTGGCCCTGCTGCCGGCCAGCGGCCTGGCCCGCGAAAACGATGGCCAGTGGCAGTTGCAGGTGCTCGCCGACTGACGGTCGCCCCGGCAGGATTCTCCCGCTCTGCTACCTTGGGAGAATCCTCACCCACAGGTGACCGACCATGGCCCGCACGACCCCCATCGAGCTGTACCGCAACATCGGTATCGTTGCCCACGTGGATGCCGGCAAGACCACCACCACCGAGCGGATCCTGTTCTACACCGGGGTCAACCACAAGATGGGCGAGGTGCACGACGGCGCCGCGACCATGGACTGGATGGCCCAGGAGCAGGAGCGCGGCATCACCATCACCTCGGCGGCCACCACGGCCTTCTGGCAAGGCTCGACCAAGCAGTTCGAGCACAAGTACCGCTTCAACATCATCGACACCCCCGGCCACGTCGACTTCACCATCGAGGTCGAGCGCTCGCTGCGCGTGCTCGATGGCGCGGTGGTGGTGTTCAGCGGCGCCGACGGCGTCGAGCCGCAGTCCGAGACCGTATGGCGCCAGGCCAACAAGTACCATGTGCCGCGCCTGGCCTACATCAACAAGATGGACCGCCAGGGCGCCGACTTCCTGCGGGTGGTGAAGCAGATCGACCAGCGCCTGGGCCACCATCCGGTGCCGATCCAGCTGGCCATCGGCAGCGAGGAGCACTTCATCGGCCAGATCGACCTGGTGAAGATGAAGGCCATCTACTGGAACGACGCCGACCAGGGCACCAGCTACCGTGAAGAAGCGATCCCCGCCGAGCTGCAGGACCTGGCCGACGAATGGCGCGCCCATATGATCGAAGCTGCGGCCGATGCCAGTGAAGCGCTGACCCTGAAGTTCCTCGACGGCGAGGAGTTCACCACCGAGGAAATCAAGGCCGCCCTGCGCAAGCGCACCATTGCCAACGAGATCGTGCCGACCATCCTCGGCTCGTCGTTCAAGAACAAGGGCGTGCCGCTGATGCTCGACGCGGTGATCGACTACCTGCCCGCCCCCAGCGAGATCCCGGCGATCAAGGGCACCGATCCGGACGACGAAGAGAAGCACCTGGAACGCCACGCCGACGACAAGGAACCCTTCTCGGCCCTGGCCTTCAAGATCGCCACCGACCCGTTCGTCGGCACCCTGACCTTCGCCCGGGTGTATTCCGGTGTGCTCAGCTCCGGCAACGCCGTGCTCAATTCGGTCAAAGGCAAGAAGGAACGCATCGGCCGCATGGTGCAGATGCACGCCAACCAGCGCGCCGAGATCAAGGACGTATGCGCCGGCGACATCGCCGCGCTGATCGGCATGAAGGACGTCACCACCGGCGACACCCTGTGCGACATGGACAAGCCGATCATCCTCGAGCGCATGGACTTCCCCGACCCGGTGATCTCGGTGGCAGTGGAGCCCAAGACCAAGGGCGACCAGGAGAAGATGGGCATCGCCCTGGGCAAGCTGGCCCAGGAGGACCCGTCGTTCCGGGTCAAGACCGACGAGGAGACCGGCCAGACCATCATCTCCGGCATGGGTGAGCTGCACCTGGACATCATTGTCGACCGTATGAAGCGGGAGTTTGGCGTCGAGGCCAATATCGGCAAGCCGCAGGTGGCGTACCGCGAGAAGATCCGCAACACCTGCGAAATCGAAGGCCGCTTCGTCCGCCAGTCCGGTGGCCGTGGCCAGTACGGGCACTGCTGGATTCGCTTCGCCCCGGGCGACGAAGGTAAGGAAGGCCTGGAGTTCATCAACGAAGTCGTCGGTGGCGTGGTGCCACGGGAATATATCCCGGCAATCCAGAAAGGCATCGAGGAGCAGATGAAGAACGGCGTGCTCGCCGGCTATCCGCTGATCAACCTCAAGGCGGCGGTGTTCGACGGTTCCTACCACGACGTCGACTCCAACGAGATGGCCTACAAGATCGCCGCGTCCATGGCCACCAAGCAGCTGTCGCACAAAGGCGGCGCGGTGCTGCTGGAGCCGGTGATGAAGGTCGAGGTGGTGACGCCCGAGGAGTATCAGGGCGACATCCTCGGCGACCTGAGCCGCCGCCGGGGGATGATCCAGGACGGCGACGAGACTCCGGCCGGCAAGGTGATCCGTGCCGAGGTGCCGCTGGGCGAGATGTTCGGCTACGCCACCTCGATGCGCTCGATGACCCAGGGTCGGGCCAGTTTCTCGATGGAGTTCACCCGCTATGCCGAAGCACCTGCGAGCATTGCCGATGCCATCGTGAAGAAGAATCGCGGCGAGTCGTAGGGAGCACGCCCTCTGTAGGAGCGGCCTTGCGCCGCGAAAGGGTCGCGAAGCGGCCCCAGGATTTCAGTGTTGGGCAAAGATCGCCGGGGCCGCCTTGCGGCCCTTTCGCGGCGCAAGGCCGCTCCTACAGGTATCGTGCCTTCAGTGTTGCTCACCCGCCCGCTTAAGCAGCTTCTTGCAGCGCTCCGACAGGTGCACCACCCGCAACTGCTTGCCGGCCTTGGCATACCGCTCGCGCAAGGTCTGCAACGCAGCTATCGCCGAATAATCGACAAAGCTCAAATGCTGGCAGTCCAAGGTCACCCTGGCCGGATCATTGGCCGGATCGAACTGGTTGAGAAACGGCGTGGTCGAGGCAAAGAACAGCGTGCCATGCACCTGGTAATGCTTGCTGCCCTCACCATCCAAATGGCTGTCGGCGTACAGCTCCCGCGCATGCTGCCAGGCGAAGTTGATCGCCGCGATGACGATACCGAACATCACCGCCATGGCCAGGTCGGTGAACACTGTGACCACGGTCACCGCGATGATCGCCAGCACATCGCTGACCGGCACCTTGTGCAGCACCCGCAGCGAGGCCCAGGCGAAGGTCTGCTGGGCCACCACGAACATCACCCCCACCAGCGCGGCCAGCGGAATGCGCTCGATCAGCGGCGACAGGAACAGGATGAACAGCAGGATCATAACCCCGGCCACCACGCCCGACAGGCGTCCACGGCCATTGGAGCTGAGGTTGATCACGGTCTGGCCGATCATCGCGCAGCCGCCCATGCCGCCGCACAGGCCCGAGACCATGTTGGCCGCGCCCAGGGCCACGCATTCGCGGTCCGGATAGCCGCGGCTCTCGGTGATCTCGTCGGTGAGGTTGAGGGTCAGCAGGGTTTCCAGCAGACCGACCATGGCCATCAGGAATGCGTAAGGCGCGATGATCTTCAGGGTCTCGAGGTTCCAGGGCACCTCCGGCAGGGCCAGGTGCGGCAGGCCGCCGGCGATATGGGCCATGTCGCCAAGGGTGCGGGTCGGCAGGTCGAGCAGGTAGACCAGCAGGCCGACGCCGAGGATCGCCACCAGCGCCGGCGGCACGGCCCGGGTCAGCTTCGGCAGGAGGTAGACCACCAGCATGGTCAGCGCCACCAGGCCGATCATCAGGTACAGGGGCGTCCCGCCAAGCCAGTGCTCGCCGTCCTTGAAGTGCTCCAGCTGGGCCAGGGCGATGACGATGGCCAGGCCGTTGACGAAGCCGAGCATCACCGGGTAAGGCACCAGGCGCACCAGCTTGCCCAGGCGCAACGCGCCGAACAGGATCATCACCACCCCGCCGAGCAGCACCGTGGCCAGCAAGTACTGGGCGCCGTGCTGCACCACCAGGGCGACGATCACCACCGCCATGGAACCGGCGGCGCCGGAGATCATGCCGGGACGGCCACCGAACAAGGCCGTCAGGGTGCAGATGATGAAGGCGCCGTACAGCCCCATCAACGGGTTGAGGTGCGCCACCAGGGCGAAGGCGATGCACTCCGGCACCAGGGCGAAGGAAGTGGTGAGGCCGGCGAGCAGGTCGGCGCGAAGTCGGGCGGGTTTCATGGAGGTCCTGTACAGACAGCAATGGCAGCACACATTACCTGTGGGAGCGGGTTTACCCGCGAATGCGATGGTGCATACCCTGACGCATTCGCGGGTAAACCCGCTCCCACAAGACATGCGTTGCCTTTTGGGAGCGAGACTGGAAATCGAGGGGCGCGATGGTACGAAATTTGTCTGACAGCAGCCACCGTCAATCCGCACGGCAAGTTGCACGCAAATTTGCCATCATGTCCATTCCACCCGCGGAGATCATGGACATGCCGCTACGCCCCCTGCTCGCCTCCCTGCTGCTGGCCGCCAGCCTTACCGCCCAGGCCGCCACCGAGGTCATCCCCCTGCAACACCGCAGCAGCGCCGAACTGCTGCCTGCCGCCCAGTCGTTCCTGGGCAAGGACGGCAGCGTCAGCACCTTCGAGGACAAGCTGATCGTCAACGCCAGCCAGGAACGCATCGACGACCTGCGCGCCCTGCTGCAACAGCTCGACACCGCGCCCAAACGCCTGCTGATCAGCGTCGACAACAACGACAGCAACTTCCAGGACAACCGCGGCAACGCCCGCGTGATCCGCTACGGCACCGCCAACCGCGAAGGCGGCATGCAGCAGGTGCAGGCCAGCGACGGCCAGCCGGCACTGATCCAGGTGGGCCAGAGCATCCCCGTCACCAGCACCGCCACCGACGGTTACGGGCGCATCCAGAGCAACACCGAATACCGCAATGTCACCCAGGGTTTCTACGTCACCCCGCGCCTGAGCGGCGACACGGTTCGTCTGCAAATCAGCACCAATAATGATCGAATGAGCCAGGAACGTGCCGATGTAGTGAAAGTGCAGAGCACCGACACGACCGTCACCGGCAAGCTCGGCGAGTGGATCACCCTGGCCGGGTTCAACCAGCAGAGCCAATCCGAACGCAGCGCGTCAAGCCTCAGTTACAGCACCCAGCGCGGTGAAAACATGACTTTGCGGGTGAAAGTCGACCTTCTCGACTGAACCCAGGCAATTCAAGGCCTCGACCAAAGGCCTTGAAACTGACCACCAAGTCGCATTAGACCAAAGATGTAGTAAGCCGGAAAAAGCACTACAAAACATTTGACAGGCTCTTTTCGGCAAGGGCATGATGGCCTCGCTCCCGCTAATCAGAGGCCCTGGCAAGGGTCTTCGAGGTGCGCTCCTCCCACCGTGGAGGCACCTCGTGTCCATACGGCCCACAAGGCGGTTCGACGGGATTGCGACTGCAACGAAGAAGTTGTCCCGAGGGACGGAAGCGCATCACCGCAGTTCTGGCAATCGCGTCGCACCGCAGCAAGGCAACCACGAGCCGACCTGCAGGGCACACCTTCGCCTGGCCTGCACAACCCTTCCCCTTCGAGCCTCCTGCGTTCGCCGCCGCACTCCCCCGGACAGGACAGCCGCCTGGCTTCTGATCCGCGTATCCGAGCATCAGCACAATTACACTCAAGATCGATGCGACGAGGTTTATTTCCATGGCACTGACACGCGAACAGCAAATTGCAGCCCTCGAGAAAGACTGGGCCGAAAACCCGCGCTGGAAAGGCGTGACCCGTACCTACACCGCCGCTGATGTCGTTCGCCTGCGTGGCTCGCTGCAGCCAGAGCACACCTTTGCTCGCCAAGGCGCAGAAAAACTGTGGAAGCTGGTCACCCAAGGTGCCCACCCGTCCTTCCGCCCAGAAAAAGATTTCGTCAACTGCATGGGTGCCCTGACCGGTGGCCAGGCAGTGCAGCAGGTAAAAGCCGGCATCCAGGCCATCTACCTGTCCGGCTGGCAGGTTGCCGCCGACAACAACTCGGCCGAGTCGATGTACCCCGACCAGTCGCTGTACCCGGTCGACTCGGTACCGACCGTGGTCAAGCGCATCAACAACTCGTTCCGTCGCGCCGACCAGATCCAGTGGAAAGCCGGCAAGAACCCGGGCGACGAAGGCTACATCGACTACTTCGCACCGATCGTGGCTGACGCCGAAGCCGGTTTCGGCGGTGTGCTGAACGCCTACGAGCTGATGAAGAACATGATCGAAGCAGGCGCCGCCGGCGTGCACTTCGAAGACCAGCTGGCCTCGGTCAAGAAATGCGGCCACATGGGCGGCAAGGTACTGGTACCGACCCAGGAAGCCGTACAGAAGCTGGTGGCTGCCCGCCTGGCCGCTGACGTTGCCGGTGTACCGACCATCATCCTGGCCCGTACCGACGCCAACGCCGCCGACCTGCTGACCAGCGACTGCGACCCGTACGACCAGCCGTTCGTGATCGGCGAGCGTACCCGTGAAGGCTTCTACAAAGTCCGTGCCGGCCTCGACCAGGCCATCTCCCGCGGCCTGGCCTACGCGCCGTATGCCGACCTGATCTGGTGCGAAACCGCCAAGCCGGACCTGGATGAAGCCCGCCGCTTCGCCGAGGCGATCAAGAAGGAATACCCGGACCAGATCCTGTCGTACAACTGCTCGCCTTCCTTCAACTGGAAGAAGAACCTGGACGACGCCACCATCGCCAAGTTCCAGCGCGAGCTGTCGGCCATGGGCTACAAGCACCAGTTCATCACCCTGGCCGGCATCCACAACATGTGGCACGGCATGTTCAACCTGGCGCACGACTACGCCCGCAACGACATGACCGCCTACGTGAAGCTGCAGGAGCAGGAATTCGCCGACGCGAGCAAAGGCTACACCTTCGTCGCGCACCAGCAGGAAGTGGGCACTGGCTACTTCGACGACATGACCACCGTGATCCAGGGTGGCGCATCGTCGGTGACCGCACTGACCGGTTCGACCGAGGAAGAGCAGTTCCACTGAGTGCAGTGAGCTGTTGAACAAGGCCCGGGATTCGCGAGGATCCCGGGCCTTGTTCATTTTCAGGCCAAGCCCAGCTCCTCTGTAGGAGCGGCCTTGTGCCGCGAAAGGGCTGCGCAGCAGCCCCGGCGATTTTGCATGATGTAGAGATCGCGGGGCCGCTTCGCGCCCCTTTCGCGGCACAAGGCCGCTCCTACAGGGACCGCATTACCAGCAAAACCCAGGATCAGGTCTAAGCTTGTGGCTACCCCACAGCAAGGACTGCCCATGCCCCGCCCTGGCCACCTGCTTACCCTCGCCGTCGCAGCCGCCGCCTTCTATCTATACGCGCTGGCCAGCGACAACGCCCTGCTCGGCCTGCTGGTCAAACCCATTCCGGTGCTCGCACTGATTGCCTGGCTGAGCACCACCCCCGCCACACCCTATCGCCGCTGGATCATCCTCGGCCTGGCCTTCTCGGTGCTCGGCGACATACTCCTGGCGATCCCCCGAGACCTGTTCGTGTTCGGCCTTGGGGCATTCCTCTGCGCGCACCTGGCCTACCTGCGCGGCTACTGCAGCCTCACGCGACGCCCGGCCTACCCGGCCCTGGCCTGCGCCGTGCTGATCGGCGGTTCGCTGTTCGGCCTGCTCGCCGGCCATGGCCTGGGCCCACTGCTGATTCCAGTGGCGCTCTACGCCCTGACCATCGGCGCCATGCTCTGGCGCGCCCTGGCCTGTGGTGGCCTGGCCGCGCTGGGCGCCTGTGCATTTGTATTCTCCGACAGCCTGATCGGCATCGACCGCTTCGTCAGCCCATTCGCCACCGCCGAGCACCTGATCATCCTCTTCTACTGGCTCGGCCAGTGGCTGATCGCCGCGTCGGTAAGCCGCGACACAAGCGACAAAGTATTGACCCAGAGCGGTGCGAGCAATGCCAGAAGCTGCTAGAACGAGAGTTTTTCGCATTTGCAAGAGGGGGCGCTCGGCAGATGAACTTTGCAAGGCCCAAAACAGCTAAAACATTACAGCTCAGGTTAAATGATATTAATTATCATTACGCAACTAGCCTGTCGTTACGCGGGGTAAGAAACATAATTAACAAATCCGCGTGCAATGCCCGAAACTCAAGGCTTTCAGCCAGTTACGAAAGATTTTTGTTCTTAAACCTACGAATAAATTTGCAACGGAAATTTTACTTGCACTGGGTTTACCCATAAAATCAGCGCGATTGATTCAGCTGCGACATTTGGTCACTGCGTCTGCGACACCACGTCGCCGCTCTACTTTATTTCAGACTGCAGAGCTGGGTCTCTGTATAAGGATTTCTAGCATGTCCGATTCGGCAGGACTCATCGCCCACAACTGGGGCTTTGCCATCTTCCTCCTGGGTGTCGTCGGCCTGTGTGCCTTCATGCTCGGCCTGTCCAGCCTGCTCGGTAGCAAGGCCTGGGGTCGCGCCAAGAACGAACCCTTCGAATCCGGCATGCTGCCCGTCGGCAGCGCCCGCCTGCGCCTGTCCGCCAAATTCTATCTGGTCGCGATGCTGTTCGTGATCTTCGATATCGAAGCCCTCTTCCTGTATGCATGGTCTGTGTCCGTCCGCGAAAGCGGCTGGACCGGATTCGTCGAAGCTCTCATTTTCATAGCAATTCTGTTGGCAGGTCTTGTCTACCTATGGCGCGTCGGGGCGCTCGATTGGGCTCCCGAAGGTCGCCGCAAGCGGCAAGCGAAGCTGAAACAATGAGGCTTTGGCATGCAATACAATCTCACCAGAATCGATCCGGACGCACCCAACGAGCAGTATCCGGTCGGTGAGCGGGAAACCGTCACCGATCAACTGCTGGAAGACCAGGTCCACAAGAACATCTACATGGGGAAACTCGAAGATGTGCTGCGTGGCGCGGTCAACTGGGGTCGCAAGAACTCCCTCTGGCCGTACAACTTCGGCCTTTCCTGCTGCTACGTGGAAATGACCACGGCCTTCACGGCGCCCCACGACATCGCCCGCTTCGGTGCCGAAGTCATCCGGGCCTCGCCGCGCCAGGCCGACTTCATGGTCATCGCCGGTACCTGCTTCGTCAAGATGGCGCCGATCATCCAGCGCCTGTACGAGCAGATGCTCGAGCCCAAGTGGGTCATCTCCATGGGTTCGTGCGCCAACTCCGGCGGCATGTACGACATCTACTCGGTCGTTCAGGGGGTCGACAAGTTCCTCCCCGTGGACGTCTATGTGCCTGGCTGCCCGCCGCGCCCCGAGGCATTCCTGCAAGGCCTGATGCTGCTGCAGGAGTCGATCGGCCAAGAACGACGCCCGCTTTCCTGGGTGGTTGGTGATCAAGGCATCTACCGTGCCGAGATGCCCGCCCAGAAAGACCTGCGTCGCGAACAGCGCATTGCGGTAACCAACCTGCGCAGCCCCGACGAAGTCTGATCCAGCGACCTGCCGCCCGCTCCCGAAGGAGCCGGCGGCCTGGCTTCATTCTTAACGCTGACCCAAAGCGACCGAGACCATGACAGCGGACAACGCTATTTATATTCCGCCCTACAAGGCTGACGACCAGGATGTGGTCGTCGAACTGCACAACCGTTTTGGCGCCGACGCATTCGTCGCCCAGGAAACCCGCACCGGCATGCCGGTACTGTGGGTAAAGCGTGCCCAGCTCAAGGAAGTGCTGAGCTTCCTGCGCGGCGTCGCCAAGCCGTACAGCATGCTGTACGACCTGCACGGCGTCGACGAGCGCCTGCGCACCCAGCGCCGCGGCCTGCCTGCCGCCGATTTCAGCGTGTTCTACCACCTGCTGTCGGTCGAGCGTAACAGCGACGTGATGATCAAGGTGTCGCTCAGCGAAGGCGACCTGAACCTGCCGACGGTGACCGGTATCTGGCCGAACGCCAACTGGTACGAGCGCGAAGTCTGGGACATGTTCGGCATCGACTTTGCCGGCCACCCGCACCTGAGCCGTATCATGATGCCGCCGACCTGGGAAGGTCACCCGCTGCGCAAGGACTACCCCGCCCGCGCCACCGAGTTCGATCCCTACAGCCTGACCCTGGCCAAGCAACAGCTTGAAGAGGAATCGGCGCGCTTCAACCCGGAAGCCTGGGGCATGAAGCGCCAGGGCGCCAACGAGGACTACATGTTCCTCAACCTCGGCCCGAACCACCCGTCCGCCCACGGTGCCTTCCGTATCGTCCTGCAGCTGGACGGTGAAGAGATCGTCGACTGCGTCCCGGACATCGGCTACCACCACCGTGGCGCCGAGAAGATGGCCGAGCGTCAGTCCTGGCACAGCTTCATTCCCTACACCGACCGTATCGACTACCTCGGCGGGGTGATGAACAACCTGCCGTACGTACTGGCGGTCGAGAAGCTGGCCGGCATCCAGGTGCCGCAGAAAGTCGACGTGATTCGCATCATGCTCGCCGAGTTCTTCCGCATCACCAGCCACCTGCTGTTCCTGGGCACCTACATCCAGGACGTCGGCGCCATGACCCCGGTGTTCTTCACCTTCACCGACCGCCAGCGCGCCTACACCGTGATCGAAGCGATCACCGGTTTCCGCCTGCACCCGGCCTGGTACCGCATCGGTGGCGTCGCCCACGACCTGCCGCGCGGCTGGGACAAGCTGGTCAAGGACTTCGTCGAATGGCTGCCCAAGCGCCTCGACGAGTACACCAAGGCCGCCCTGCAGAACAGCATCCTCAAGGGCCGTACCATCGGCGTTGCCGCGTACAACACCAAGGAAGCGCTGGAATGGGGCACCACCGGTGCCGGCCTGCGTTCCACCGGTTGCGACTTCGACCTGCGTAAGGCCCGCCCTTACTCTGGCTACGAGAACTTCGAGTTCGAAGTGCCGCTGGCCCACAACGGCGATGCCTACGATCGCTGCATGGTCCGTGTCGAGGAGATGCGCCAGAGTATCCGCATCATCGACCAGTGCCTGCGCAACATGCCGGAAGGCCCGTA
The DNA here is from genome assembly GCF_016861355.2 of Pseudomonas sp. RtIB026. Classification (NCBI taxonomy): domain Bacteria; kingdom Pseudomonadati; phylum Pseudomonadota; class Gammaproteobacteria; order Pseudomonadales; family Pseudomonadaceae; genus Pseudomonas; species Pseudomonas sp. RtIB026. The sequence continues at coordinate 4,465,071 of NZ_AP023348.2, forward strand.
CAAGGCGGATCACCCGCTGACCACGCCGCCGCCGAAAGAGCGCACCCTGCAGCACATCGAGACCCTGATCACCCACTTCCTGCAAGTCTCGTGGGGCCCGGTCATGCCGGCCAACGAGTCGTTCCAGATGATCGAGGCGACCAAGGGCATCAACAGTTACTACCTGACGAGCGATGGCGGCACCATGAGCTACCGCACCCGGATCCGTACCCCGAGCTACCCGCACCTGCAGCAGATCCCTTCGGTGATCAAAGGCAGCATGGTCGCGGACCTCATCGCGTACCTGGGCAGTATCGACTTCGTTATGGCTGACGTGGACCGCTAAGCATGAACAGCACGCTTATCCAAACCGACCGTTTCGCCCTGAGCGAAACCGAGCGCTCGGCCATCGAGCACGAGATGCACCACTACGAGGACCCGCGCGCGGCGTCCATCGAAGCCCTGAAGATCGTCCAGAAGGAACGCGGCTGGGTGCCGGACGGCGCCATCTACGCCATCGGCGAAGTGCTGGGTATCCCCGCCAGCGACGTCGAGGGCGTGGCCACCTTCTACAGCCAGATCTTCCGCCAGCCGGTCGGCCGCCACATCATCCGCGTGTGCGACAGCATGGTCTGCTACATCGGCGGCCACGAATCGGTGGTCAGCCAGATCCAGAGCGAGCTGGGCATCGGCCTCGGCCAGACCACTGCGGACGGGCGTTTCACCCTGCTGCCGGTGTGCTGCCTGGGCAACTGCGACAAGGCCCCGGCGCTGATGATCGACGACGACACCTTTGGCGACGTGCAGCCTGCCGGCGTCTCCAAGCTGCTGGAGGGTTACGTATGACCATCACTTCCTTCGGCCCGGCCAACCGCATCGCGCGTTCGGCCGAAACCCACCCCCTGACCTGGCGCCTGCGCGACGACGGCGAGCCTGTATGGCTGGCCGAGTACCAGGCCAAGAACGGCTATGCCGCCGCCCGCAAGGCGCTGGCCGAGATGTCCCAGGACGATATCGTCCAGTCCGTCAAGGACTCCGGCCTCAAGGGCCGTGGCGGCGCGGGCTTCCCCACCGGCGTGAAGTGGGGCCTGATGCCCAAAGACGAATCCATGAACATCCGCTACCTGCTGTGCAACGCGGATGAAATGGAGCCGAACACCTGGAAGGACCGCATGCTGATGGAGCAACAGCCCCATCTGCTGGTCGAGGGCATGCTGATCAGCGCCCGCGCCCTGAAGGCCTACCGTGGCTACATCTTCCTGCGTGGCGAATACACCACCGCGGCGAAGAACCTCAACCGCGCCATCGACGAAGCCAAGGCCGCAGGCCTGCTGGGCAAGAACATCCTCGGCTCGGGCTTTGATTTCGAGCTGTTCGTGCACACCGGTGCCGGGCGCTACATCTGCGGTGAAGAAACCGCGCTGATCAACTCGCTCGAAGGCCGCCGCGCCAACCCGCGCTCCAAGCCGCCCTTCCCTGCCGCCGTCGGCGTGTGGGGCAAGCCGACCTGCGTGAACAACGTCGAGACCCTGTGCAACGTGCCGGCCATCGTCGCCAACGGCAACGACTGGTACAAGTCGCTGGCCCGCGAAGGCAGCGAAGACCACGGCACCAAGCTGATGGGCTTCTCCGGCAAGGTGAAGAACCCGGGCCTGTGGGAGCTGCCGTTCGGCGTCACCGCCCGCGAGCTGTTCGAAGACTACGCCGGTGGCATGCGCGACGGCTTCAAGCTCAAGTGCTGGCAGCCAGGCGGCGCCGGTACCGGCTTCCTGCTGCCCGAGCACCTCGATGCGCAGATGTACGCCGGTGGCATCGCCAAGGTCGGCACCCGTATGGGTACGGGCCTGGCCATGGCGGTCGACGACAGCGTCAACATGGTCTCGCTGCTGCGCAACATGGAAGAGTTCTTCGCCCGCGAATCCTGCGGCTGGTGCACGCCGTGCCGCGACGGCCTGCCATGGAGCGTGAAGATGCTGCGCGCCCTGGAGAAAGGCCAGGGCCGCGCCGAAGACATCGAGACCCTGCTGGGTCTGGTCAACTTCCTCGGCCCAGGCCGCACCTTCTGTGCTCACGCACCGGGTGCCGTCGAGCCACTGGGCAGTGCCATCAAGTATTTCCGCTCGGAGTTCGAGGCCGGCGTCGCCCCAGCCACTGCTGGCAGCGAAGCCCTGCGCCCGAACCTGGCGAAGCCGATCGTGGTCGGCGCATAACAAGATGAACAGCGGATGGTCCGTGCCATCCGCCAGCCCGCCGGCCGGCCCGAACGATTCGTGGCCGGCCGCAGGCTCACCGATTTCCATTAGCCACGCCCGCCCACGCGGGCCAACGAAGAACTTTGAACAATGGCCACTATCCACGTAGACGGCAAAGCGCTCGAAGTCAACGGTGCGGACAACCTGTTACAGGCCTGTCTGTCGCTCGGCCTCGACATCCCCTATTTCTGCTGGCACCCGGCGCTCGGTAGCGTCGGCGCCTGCCGGCAGTGCGCGGTCAAGCAGTACACCGACGAGAACGACACCCGTGGTCGTATCGTCATGTCCTGCATGACCCCTGCCTCCGACGGCACCTGGATCTCCATCGACGATGACGAGTCCAAGGCGTTCCGCGCCAGCGTCGTCGAATGGCTGATGACCAACCACCCGCACGACTGCCCGGTGTGCGAGGAAGGCGGTCACTGCCACCTGCAGGACATGACGGTAATGACCGGCCACAACGAGCGCCGCTACCGTTTCACCAAGCGTACCCACCAGAACCAGGACCTCGGCCCGTTCATCGCCCATGAGATGAACCGCTGCATCGCCTGCTACCGCTGCGTGCGCTACTACAAGGACTACGCCGGCGGCACCGACCTGGGCGTATACGGCGCCCACGACAACGTGTACTTCGGTCGCGTCGAAGACGGCGTGCTGGAAAGCGAGTTCTCCGGCAACCTCACCGAGGTCTGCCCGACCGGTGTGTTCACCGACAAGACCCACTCCGAGCGTTACAACCGCAAGTGGGACATGCAGTTCGCCCCGAGCATCTGCCATGGCTGCTCCAGCGGCTGCAACATCAGCCCCGGCGAGCGCTACGGCGAACTGCGCCGCATCGAGAACCGTTTCAACGGTTCGGTGAACCAGTACTTCCTGTGCGACCGTGGCCGCTTCGGCTATGGCTACGTCAACCGCAAGGACCGTCCGCGCCAGCCGTTCCTCGCCGATGGCAGCAAGCTGGGCCTGGACGCCGCCCTGGACAAGGCCGCCGACCTGCTGCGCGGCCGCACCATCGTCGGTATCGGCTCGCCGCGCGCCAGCCTCGAGAGCAACTATGGCCTGCGTGAGCTGGTCGGCGCCGAGTACTTCTACTCCGGTATGGAAGCTGGCGAACTGGCCCGCGTGCGCCTGGCGCTGAACGTGCTGAACGACAGCCCACTGCCAGTCCCGACCCTGCGCGACATCGAAGACCACGACGCCGTGTTCGTGCTCGGTGAAGACCTGACCCAGACCGCCGCCCGCGTCGCCCTGGCCGTGCGCCAGGCCACCAAGGGCAAGGCCGAGGCCATGGCCGACGCCATGCGCGTACAGCCTTGGCTGGACGCTGCGGTGAAGAACATCGGCCAGCACGCGCTGTACCCGCTGTTCATCGCATCCTTGGCTGAAACCAAGCTGGACGACGTCGCCGAAGAGTGTGTGCACGCTGCTCCCGCTGACCTGGCCCGCATCGGTTTCGCCGTGGCCCACGCCATCGACCCGAGCGCGCCTGCCGTCGCCGGCCTGGACGACGAAGCCAAGGCCCTGGCCCAGCGCATCGCCGATGCCCTGGTCGCCGCCAACCGCCCGCTGGTGGTCGCCGGCACTTCCCTGGCGGACCCTGCGCTGATCGAAGCCGCCGCCAACATCGCCAAGGCCCTCAAGCTGCGCGAAAAGAACGGTTCGCTGAGCCTGGTCGTGCCTGAAGCCAACAGCCTCGGCATGGCGATGCTGGGCGGCGAGTCCGTCGATGCGGCCCTGGACGCCGTGATCAGCGGCAAGGCCGACGCCATCGTCGTGCTGGAAAACGACCTGTACGCCCGCGTACCGGCCGCCAAGGTCGACGCCGCCCTGGCCGCGGCCAAGGTGGTGATCGTTGCCGACCACTCCAAGACCCCGACCCTCGACCGCGCCCACCTGGTGCTGCCCGCCGCCTCGTTCGCCGAAGGCGACGGCACCCTGGTCAGCCAGGAAGGCCGTGCCCAGCGCTTCTTCCAGGTGTTCGACCCGCAGTACCTGGACAGCAGCATCCAGATCCACGAAGGCTGGCGCTGGATGCACGCCCTGCGTGCCACCCTGCTGAACAAGCCGGTGGACTGGACCCAGCTGGACCACGTCACCAGCGCCTGCGCCGAAGCCGCGCCGCAACTGGCCGGCATCATCAATGCCGCACCAAGCGCAGCCTTCCGCATCAAGGGCATGAAGCTGGCCCGCGAGCCGCTGCGCTACTCCGGCCGTACCGCCATGCGCGCCAACATCAGCGTGCACGAGCCACGTACCCCGCAGGACAAGGACACCGCGTTCGCCTTCTCCATGGAAGGCTACTCGGGCTCGGCCGAACCGCGCCAGCAGGTGCCATTCGCCTGGTCGCCAGGCTGGAACTCGCCACAGGCCTGGAACAAGTTCCAGGACGAAGTCGGTGGCCACCTGCGTGCCGGTGACCCGGGCGTGCGCCTGATCGAGTCGCAAGGCGACAAGCTCAACTGGTTCACCGCCATTCCGGGCGCGTTCAACCCGGCTCGCGGCACCTGGACCGCCGTACCGTTCTTCCACCTGTTCGGCAGCGAAGAGAGTTCCTCGCGCGCCGCACCGGTACAAGAGCGTATTCCAGCCGCCTACGTCGGCCTGGCCAAGTCCGAAGCCGACCGCCTGGGTGTCAACGACGGCGCGCTGCTGAGCCTGAACGTGGCCGGTGTTTCGCTGCGCCTGCCGCTGCGTATCAATGAAGAACTGGGCGCTGGCCTGGTTGCGTTGCCCAAAGGCCTGGCCGGCATTCCGCCCGCCATCTTCGGTGCAGCCGTCGAAGGCCTGCAGGAGGCAGCACAATGAGCTGGTTCACCCCCGAAGTGATCGACGTGATCATTCAGGTCGTCAAGGCCATCGTGGTGCTGCTGGCCGTGGTGGTCTGCGGCGCGCTGCTCAGCTTCGTCGAGCGTCGCCTGCTGGGCTGGTGGCAGGACCGCTACGGTCCGAACCGGGTCGGCCCGTTCGGTATGTTCCAGATCGCCGCCGACATGCTGAAGATGTTCTTCAAGGAGGACTGGAACCCGCCCTTCGTCGACAAGATGATCTTCACCCTGGCGCCGGTAGTGGCCATGAGCGCCCTGCTGATCGGCTTCTCGATCATCCCGATCACCCCGGGCTGGGGCGTGGCCGACCTGAACATCGGCCTGCTGTTCTTCTTCGCCATGGCCGGCCTGTCGGTCTACGCCGTGCTGTTCGCCGGCTGGTCGTCGAACAACAAGTACGCCCTGCTGGGCAGCCTGCGGGCCTCGGCGCAGACCGTGTCGTACGAAGTGTTCCTGGGCTTGGCGCTGATGGGCGTGGTGGTGCAGGTGGGTTCGTTCAACATGCGCGACATCGTTGAATACCAGGCCAACAACCTGTGGTTCATCATTCCGCAGTTCTTCGGCTTCTGCACCTTCTTCATCGCTGGCGTCGCCGTGACTCACCGTCACCCGTTCGACCAGCCGGAAGCGGAACAGGAACTGGCCGACGGCTACCACATCGAATATGCCGGCATGAAATGGGGCATGTTCTTCGTCGGTGAGTACATCGGCATCATCCTGATCTCGGCGCTGCTGGTAACCCTGTTCTTCGGTGGCTGGCACGGTCCGTTCGGCATCCTGCCGCAAGTACCGTTCCTGTGGTTCGCCCTGAAGACCGCGTTCTTCATCATGCTGTTCATCCTGCTGCGCGCCTCGATCCCGCGCCCACGCTATGACCAGGTGATGGACTTCAGCTGGAAGTTCTGCCTGCCGCTGACCCTGATCAATTTGCTGGTGACCGCTGCGATCGTGCTCTACAACACGCCAGCCGTCGCGGCCCAGTGAGGATTTGACCCATGTTCAAGTATATCGGCGACATCGTTAAGGGCACCGGCACACAGCTGCGCAGCCTGGCCATGGTGTTCTCCCACGGGTTCCGCAAGCGCGACACCCTGCAGTACCCCGAAAAACCCGTGTACCTGCCGCCGCGCTACCGCGGCCGCATCGTCCTCACCCGCGACCCCGATGGCGAGGAGCGCTGCGTGGCGTGCAACCTCTGCGCGGTGGCCTGCCCGGTCGGCTGCATCTCGCTGCAGAAGGCCGAGACCGAGGACGGCCGTTGGTACCCCGAGTTCTTCCGCATCAACTTCTCGCGCTGCATCTTCTGCGGCCTGTGCGAAGAGGCGTGCCCGACCACCGCGATCCAGCTCACTCCGGATTTCGAAATGGCCGAGTTCAAGCGTCAGGACCTGGTGTACGAGAAAGAAGATCTGCTGATCTCCGGCCCCGGCAAGAACCCTGACTACAACTTCTACCGTGTTGCCGGCATGGCAATCGCTGGCAAGCCGAAAGGCTCTGCGCAGAACGAAGCCGAGCCGATCAACGTGAAGAGCTTGCTCCCATAAGGACAGAAAGATGGAATTCGCTTTCTACTTCGCATCCGGTGTCGCCGTCGTCTCCACGCTTCGCGTGGTGACCGGCACCAACCCGGTGCACGCCCTGCTCTACCTGATCATCTCGCTGATTTCCGTGGCGATGATCTTCTTCTCCCTCGGTGCGCCGTTCGCCGGCGCCCTGGAAGTGATCGCCTACGCCGGCGCCATCATGGTGCTGTTCGTCTTCGTGGTGATGATGCTCAACCTCGGGCCGGCTTCGGTTGCCCAGGAGCGCGGCTGGCTCAAGCCCGGCATCTGGGCGGGGCCGGTGATCCTCGCCGCCCTGCTGCTGCTGGAGCTGCTGTACGTGCTGTTCGTCACCCCGTCGGGCGCCGCCATCAGCGGTACCACCGTCAGCGCCAAGGACGTCGGCATCAGCCTGTTCGGGCCGTACCTGCTGGTGGTCGAACTGGCCTCGATGCTGCTGCTCGCGGCAGCCGTCACCGCCTTCCACCTGGGCCGCAACGAGGCGAAGGAGTAAATCATGGGTGCTATCCCTCTCGAGCATGGTCTGGCGGTCGCCGGCATCCTGTTCTGCTTAGGTCTGGTTGGCCTGATGGTCCGCCGCAACATCCTCTTCGTGCTCATGAGCCTGGAAGTCATGATGAACGCCTCTGCCCTGGCGTTCATCGTCGCCGGTGCCCGTTGGGTCCAGCCCGACGGCCAGGTGATGTTCATCCTGGTGATCAGCCTGGCAGCCGCCGAGGCCAGCATTGGCCTGGCGATCCTGCTGCAGCTGTATCGCCGCTTCCACACTCTCGACATCGATGCTGCCAGTGAGATGCGCGGATGAACCTTATCTTCCTGACGTTCGTATTCCCCCTGATCGGCTTCCTGCTGCTGTCGTTCTCGCGCGGCCGCTGGTCCGAGAACCTGTCGGCGCTGGTCGGCGTCGGCTCGGTCGGTCTGTCGGCGGCCACCGCCGCCTACGTGATCTGGCAGTTCAACGTCGCCCCGCCTGAGGGCGGTGCTTACAGCCAGCTGCTGTGGCAGTGGATGTCGGTGGACGGCTTCGCGCCGAACTTCACCCTGTACGTGGACGGCCTGTCGGTCACCATGCTGGGCGTGGTCACCGGCGTCGGCTTCCTGATCCACCTGTTCGCCTCCTGGTACATGCGTGGCGAAGCCGGTTACTCGCGCTTCTTCTCGTACACCAACCTGTTCATCGCCAGCATGCTGTTCCTGGTGCTGGGCGACAACCTGCTGTTCATCTACTTCGGCTGGGAAGGCGTGGGCCTGTGCTCGTACCTGTTGATCGGTTTCTACTACAGCAACCGCAACAACGGTAACGCGGCACTCAAGGCGTTCATCGTCACCCGCATCGGCGACGTGTTCATGGCCATCGGCCTGTTCATCCTGTTCGTCCAGCTGGGTACCCTGAACGTGCAGGAACTGCTGGTGCTGGCACCGCAGAAGTTCCAGGCCGGTGACACCTGGATGGTCCTGGCGACCCTGATGCTGCTGGGTGGCGCGGTCGGTAAATCGGCCCAGCTGCCGCTGCAGACCTGGCTGGCCGACGCGATGGCGGGCCCGACCCCGGTTTCGGCGCTGATCCACGCGGCCACCATGGTGACCGCGGGCGTGTACCTGATCGCCCGTACCAACGGCCTGTTCCTGCTGGCGCCGGACGTCCTGCACCTGGTCGGCGTGGTCGGTGGCGTGACCCTGGTCCTGGCCGGCTTCGCCGCCCTGGTACAGACCGACATCAAGCGTATCCTCGCCTACTCGACCATGAGCCAGATCGGCTACATGTTCCTGGCCCTGGGCGTCGGCGCCTGGGACGCGGCGATCTTCCACCTGATGACCCACGCCTTCTTCAAGGCCCTGCTGTTCCTTGCCTCCGGTGCGGTGATCGTCGCCTGCCACCACGAGCAGAACATCTTCAAGATGGGCGGCCTGTGGAAGAAATTGCCGCTGGCCTACGCCAGCTTCGTGGTCGGTGGCGCCGCCCTGGCCGCCCTGCCGATCCTGACCGTGGGCTTCTACTCCAAGGACGAGATCCTCTGGGAAGCCTTCGCCAGCGGCAACACCGGCCTGCTGTACGCCGGCCTGGTGGGCGCGTTCATGACCTCGCTGTACACCTTCCGCCTGATCTTCATCGCCTTCCACGGCGAAGCCAAGACCGAAGCCCACGCCGGCCACGGCATCAGCCACTGGCTGCCGCTGGGCGTGCTGATCGTGCTGTCGACCTTCATCGGCGCCTGGATCCACCCGCCGCTGGCAGGCGTGCTGCCTGAAAGCGCCGGCCACGCCGGTGGCGAAGCCAAGCACTCGCTGGAGATCGCCTCGGGCGCCATCGCCATCGCCGGTATCCTGCTGTCGGCCCTGCTGTTCCTGGGCAAGCGCCGCTTCGTCACTGCGGTCGCCAACAGCGGTATCGGTCGCGTCCTGTCGGCCTGGTGGTTCGCCGCCTGGGGCTTCGACTGGATCTACGACAAGCTCTTCGTCAAACCTTACCTGCTGATCAGCCACATCCTGCGCAAGGACCCGGTTGACCGCAGCATCGGCCTCATCCCTCGCCTGGCTCGCGGCGGTCACGTCGCCATGAGCAAGACCGAGACCGGCCAGCTGCGCTGGTACACCGCCTCGATCGCCGTCGGCGCCGTGCTGGTGCTCGGTGCCGTGGTAGTGGCCGCGGTATGACTATGAATCTTGCGACTTTGCCAAAGGAAACCAACCCGTCATGATTTTGCCTTGGCTGATCCTGATCCCCTTCATCGGCGGCTTCCTGTGCTGGCTGGGTGAGCGCTTCGGCTCCACCCTGCCGCGCTGGATCGCGCTGCTGACCATGTCCCTGCTGCTTGGCATCGGCCTGTGGCTGTGGGCGAACGGCAACTACACCCTGGCTCCGGCCCCTGGCGCGGAGCCCGCCTGGGCCCTCGAGTACAAAGTCGAGTGGATCAAGCGCTTCGGCATCAGCATCCACCTGGCCCTCGACGGCCTGTCGCTGCTGATGATCCTGCTCACCGGCCTGCTCGGTGTGCTGTCGGTGCTGTGCTCGTGGAAAGAGATCCAGCGCCACGTCGGCTTCTTCCACCTCAACCTGATGTGGATCCTCGGCGGCGTGGTCGGTGTGTTCCTGGCCCTGGACCTGTTCCTGTTCTTCTTCTTCTGGGAAATGATGCTGGTGCCGATGTACTTCCTCATCGCGCTCTGGGGTCACAGCTCCTCCGACGGCAAGAAGACCCGGATCTACGCGGCGACCAAGTTCTTCATCTTCACCCAGGCCAGCGGCCTGATCATGCTGGTGGCGATCCTCGGCCTGGTGCTGGTCAACTACAACAGCACCGGCGTGATCACCTTCAACTACAGCGACCTGCTCAAGGCCGAGCTGCCAGCCGGCGTCGAGTACATCCTGATGCTGGGCTTCTTCATCGCCTTCGCGGTGAAGCTGCCGGTGGTGCCGTTCCACTCCTGGCTGCCTGACGCTCACGCCCAGGCACCGACCGCAGGTTCCGTGGACCTCGCGGGCATCCTGCTGAAGACCGCGGCCTACGGCCTGCTGCGCTTCGCCCTGCCGCTGTTCCCGAACGCCTCGGCCGAGTTCGCGCCGATCGCCATGACCCTGGGCCTGATCGGTATCTTCTACGGTGCCTTCCTGGCCTTCGCGCAAACCGACATCAAGCGCCTGGTGGCCTTCTCCAGCGTCTCGCACATGGGCTTCGTGCTGATCGGCATCTACTCCGGCAGCCAGCAGGCCCTGCAGGGCGCGGTGATCCAGATGCTGGCCCACGGCCTGTCGGCCGCCGCGCTGTTCATCCTGGCCGGCCAGCTGTACGAGCGCCTGCACACCCGTGACATGCGCGAGATGGGTGGCCTGTGGCACCGCATCGCGTATCTTCCGGCCATCAGCCTGTTCTTCGCCGCCGCGTCGCTGGGCCTGCCGGGCACCGGCAACTTCGTCGGCGAGTTCCTGATCCTGATCGGCAGCTTCGCCCACGTCCCATGGATCACCGTGATCGCCACCACCGGCCTGGTCTTCGGTTCGGTGTACTCGCTGATCATGATCCACCGCGCCTACTTCGGTCCGGCCAAGGCCGACACCGTGCTGGCCGGCATGGACGGTCGCGAGCTGATCATGGTGCTGGGCCTGGCGGGCCTGCTGATCCTGCTGGGCGTGTATCCGCAGCCGTTCCTGGACACCTCTGCCGCCACCATGAGCGGTGTGCAGCAGTGGCTCGGTTCCGCTTTCACTCAACTCGCTTCGGCCCGGTAAGAGCGCTATGGAATTCACCACTCAACACTTCATCGCATTGGCGCCGATGCTGATCACCACCATCACCACGGTGGTGGTGATGCTGGCGATCGCCTGGAAGCGCAACCACTCGCAGACCTTCCTGCTGTCCACCGTGGGCCTGAACCTGGCCCTGCTGTCGATCCTGCCGGCACTTAAAGTCGCGCCGCTGGCGGTCACCTCGCTGGTGACCATCGACAAGTTCGCCTGCCTGTACATGGCGATCATCCTGGTGGCCACCCTGGCCTGCGTCACCCTTGCCCACGCCTATCTGGGCGAGGGTTCCAAGGGCTTCCCGGGCAACCGTGAAGAGCTGTACCTGCTGCTGCTGATGTCGGCACTGGGCGGTCTGGTGCTGGTCAGCGCCAACCACCTGGCCGGCCTGTTCATCGGCCTTGAGTTGCTGTCGGTGCCGGTCTACGGCCTGGTGGCGTACGCGTTCTTCAACAAGCGCTCGCTGGAAGCCGGCATCAAGTACATGGTGCTGTCGGCCGCCGGTTCCGCCTTCCTGCTGTTCGGCATGGCGCTGCTGTACGCTGACGCAGGCAGCCTGACCTTCGACCAGCTGGGCAAGGCGCTGGCCGCCACCAGCATGCCGAGCCTGCTGGCGCAGCTGGGCCTGGGCATGATGCTGGTGGGCCTGGCCTTCAAGCTGTCGCTGGTGCCATTCCACCTGTGGACCCCGGACGTGTACGAAGGCGCCCCGGCGCCGGTCGCCGCGTTCCTGGCCACCGCCAGCAAGGTCGCGGTGTTCGCCGTGGTCGTGCGCCTGTTCATGCTCTCCCCCGCCGCCAGCAGCGGCGTGCTGAGCACCGTGCTGGCGGTGATCGCGGTTGCCTCGATCATCATCGGCAACCTGCTGGCGCTGACCCAGAGCAACCTCAAGCGTCTGCTCGGTTACTCGTCCATCGCCCACTTCGGCTACCTGGTCATCGCCCTGGTCGCCAGCAAGGGCCTGGCCTTGGAGGCCATGGGCGTGTACCTGGTCACCTACGTGATCACCAGCCTCGGCGCCTTCGGCGTGATCACCCTGATGTCCTCGCCGTACGCCGGCCGTGACGCCGACGCCCTGTACGAGTACCGCGGCCTGTTCTGGCGCCGTCCGTACCTGACCGCCGTGCTGACCGTGATGATGCTCTCGCTGGCCGGTATCCCGCTGACCGCGGGCTTCATCGGCAAGTTCTACATCATCGCCACCGGCGTCGAGTCGCACCTGTGGTGGCTGGTCGGCGCCCTGGTGATCGGCAGCGCCATCGGCGTGTACTACTACCTGCGCGTCATGGTCACCCTGTACCTGGTCGAGCCGAACCTGCGTCGCCACGACGCCCCGCTGAAGTGGGAACAGCGCACCGGCGGCGTGATGCTGCTGGCCATTGCCATCCTCGCCTTCGTGCTGGGCGTGTACCCGCAGCCGTTGCTGGAGATGGTGCAGCAGGCGGGTCTGCAACTGATCGGTTGATCGGCTGACTGCGTCACAAGACACCCCGCCTCGGCGGGGTGTTTTTTTTGGGGGCTGCGTTGCAGCCCATCGCGGGGCAAGCCCGCTCCCACGCCAATTGAGCGAAATGGCGTGGGAGCGGGCTTGCCCCGCGATGGCCATTACAGATCGACCACTGTGCTTCGTCTGCCCTTTGCAGCGTCAGACTCCCGCCCCCGATCTGGAACCCCGTCCCCATGCGCCCCACCCTCCCCTACTCCCTGCTGGCCCTGCTTGTCGCTGGCACCGCCCAGGCCGCCAATCGCGTCGAACTCGACCAGGTGCTGATCCAGGACCGGCAGCAATCCGAACTGGAAGCCGCCGCCGAGCACCTGCGCGAGATCCCCGGCTCCAGCAACCTGGTGGACATGGACAAGGTCGGCCAAGGTCGGGTGGCCAGCAACCAGGACGTGCTGGCCTACCAGCCTGGCGTATTCGCCCAGTCGGCGGGCAACGATGGCATCAAGCTGTCGATCCGTGGTTCGGGCATCAACCGCGCGCCGGGCGCCCACGGCTCGGGCGTGTACACAATGTTCGACGGCCTGCCGCTGACCGGCCCGGGCGGCACGCCCTACGAGCTGTTCGAACCGCTGTGGTTGAGCCGCGCCGAAGTGCTGCGCGGCGCCAACGGCTTCGACCAGGGCTCGCTGGCCCTGGGCGGCGCGATCAACTACGTGACCCACACCGGCTACGATGCCGCGCCCTTGCAGGTGCGCTACGAAGTCGGCAGCCGTGGCTACCAGCGCCGGCACATCAGCTCCGGGCAGGTGCTGGGCAACCTCGACTACTACGTGGCCCTGACCGATGCCGAGTACGACGGCTACCAGGATCACAGCAGCGGCAGCGCCAAGGGCATCGCCGCCAACATCGGCTACCGCTTCAACCCAAACCTGGAGACGCGCTTCTACCTGCGCTACCGGGAAACCGAGAACGACCTGGCCGGGCGCCTGACCAAGGACCAGATCAAGCACCATCCCCGTGCCGCCAATCCGGCGTACCTGGCCCGCGACGACAGCCGCCCGCAACCGGGCAGCACCTGGGTGGGCAACAAGACCACCTTCTTCCTGGATGACGATTCACGCCTGGAGGCGGGGCTGGTCTATCACGACTACCCCATGGACCTGCGCGAAGGCCCGATGCGCCTTAAGGTCGCCTACACCGATGTCAGCGGCACGCTGAACTACTTGCGTCGCGACACCCTGTTCGGCCATGAGAGCAAGACCACCCTCGGTTGGCGTACCACCAAGCACCTGCCCAACAGCGGCGCCTCGCAGTTCGCTCGCCCCGGCGGCGACAACTTCGGCGCCCGCAGCCGCGATTTCAGCTACCAGGGTTCGGATACCGTGCTGCATGCGGGCAACGACCTGGAGCTGATCCCGAACCTGTGGCTGAGCACGGGCCTGGCGATGATCTATACCCGCCGCGAAAGCGACGTCACCTACCCGACCAGTGGCGGCAAGGTCAGCCAGCATGACTGGGACTACGCCCCACGCCTGGGCCTGCGTTACGACATCCGCCCTGACCTGCAGGTCTACGGCAACCTCAGTCGCTCGGTGGAGCCGCCGCACCCGTGGTCGCTGGTCTGGAGTGCGCCGGTCGCCAACCAGCCCATGAAGATGCAGAACCAGACCGCCACCACCCTCGAGCTGGGTGCCCGCGGCGACTCGGCACTGGGGCATTGGGACCTGGCCTGGTACTACGCCCAGGTACGCCACGAACTGTTGAACGTGGAAGTCGTGCAGGGTCTGCCGTTCAAGGAGTTCAATGCCAGCCCCACCGTGCACCAGGGCATCGAGGCCGGCCTGGACAGCCTGCTCTGGGAGCAACCCGGCACCGGCAAGCTCAGCCTGCGCCAGGCCTACACCTTCAGCGACTTCCACTACCGTGACGACGACAAGTTCGGCGACAACCGCCTGCCTGGCATCCCCATGCACTACTACCAGGCCGAACTGCGCTACGACTGGCCGAGCGGTTTCTACGCCGGGGTGAACACGCAGATGGCCTCCAAGGTGCAGGTGGACTACGCCAACAGCTACCACGCCGATGCCTACGCCCTGCTCGGCGCGCGCCTGGGCTGGGACTCGCCGAAACGGGACTGGCAGACCTGGCTCGACCTGCGCAACCTGACCAACAAGCGGTATGCGGCGACGGTGACACCGGGGTACAACGATGCCGGGCAGGACATCGCCCGCTCGACGCCGGGGGAAGGGTTCGGGGTGTATGCGGGGGTTTCCTACAGTTTCCGATAAATAGCTTGGGGCTACGATGCAGCCCATTCGCGGGTAAACCCGCTCCCACAGGTTTCGTGCAGTGCCCTGTGGGAGCGGGTTTACCCGCGAATGGCCCTTTCAGGATGGCAGTTGCACCTGCGGCTTGGTCGAGGCAAAGATCGCCCAGCTGGAAATGAACAACGCCGCGATCAACGGCCCGATCACGAAGCCATTGAGCCCGAACACCGCCAACCCGCCCAAGGTCGACACCAGCACCAGGTAATCCGGCATCCGCGTATCCTTGCCCACCAGGATCGGCCGTAGCAGGTTGTCCACCAACCCGATCACCAGCACGCCGAACGCCGTCAGCACGATCCCCTGCCAGATCGCCCCGGTCAGCAGGAAATACAGCGCCACCGGTCCCCAGACGATCCCCGCGCCCACCGCCGGCAATAGCGACAGGAACGCCATCAGCACCGCCCACACCAGCACGCTGGGAATGCCCAGCACCCAGAAGATCAGCCCACCCAGCGCCCCCTGGGTGATCGCCACCAGCAGGTTGCCCTTGACCGTGGCCCGCACCACGCGCTTGAACTTCAACTGCAGGCGGCGCTTCTGCTGCTCGGGCAGCGGCACCGCCTGGCGCACCTTGCGCGCCACCTCCGCGCCCTCGCGCAGGAAGAAGAACAGCAGGTAGAGCATGATGCCGAAGCTCACCAGGAACTCGAAGGTACCCTGGCCGAAGCTGAACGCCTGGCCGGCGAGGAACTGGCTGCCCTGGGTGGCCCACTTGGTGATCTTGTCGCGCAGGCCATCGAGGTTGCCCATGCCCATGCGGTCGAGGAAATGCTGGGCATAGACAGGCAGCATATCCTTGCCACGCTCGATATAGCCGGCAATGTCCAGCTGGCCGCTTTCGATGCGTTGGTACAACGCCGCGCCCTCCTGCACCAGCAAGGCACTGATGATGATCACCGGCAGCACGGCGACCAGCAGGCAGGTGGCCAGCGCCGTCGCCGTGGCCAGGTTGCGCCGCCCGCCCAGGCGCAGCAGCAGATGGCGTTGCAACGGAGAGAATAGAATGCCGAGGATCACCGCCCAGAAGATCGCGCCGGAATACGGCAGCAGGATCCAGATGAAGGCGATGGTCACCAGTGCCAGCAGCACGGTCAGGGCTTTGTTCTGCAAGACGGCTTCGTTCATGGTCATTCCTCGGGGGCTCAACAATTTAGTGCCCCGCGCATCGGCAAAAGTGCCGTTGATCCAGATCAATACCTGCACAGTGCCGCCGACTTAGCATCCGCGCCTTTTGCCCCCGGTGCGCACCATGACCTCTCCCGCCAAGCCCGAACTGCTCGCCCCCGCCGGCACCCTCAAGACCATGCGCTACGCCTTCGCCTACGGCGCCGACGCAGTCTATGCCGGCCAGCCGCGCTACAGCCTGCGGGTGCGCAACAATGAGTTCGACCACGCCAACCTGGCCCTGGGCATCCAGGAGGCCCAGGCCCAGGGCAAGCGCTTCTACGTGGTGGTCAACATCGCCCCGCACAACGCCAAGCTCAAGACCTTCCTCAAGGACCTGGCGCCAGTGATCGAGATGGGCCCGGATGCGCTGATCATGTCCGACCCGGGGCTGATCATGCTGGTGCGCCAGCACTTCCCGCAGATGCCCATCCACCTGTCGGTGCAGGCCAACACGGTGAACTGGGCCAGCGTGCAGTTCTGGCAAGGCATGGGGCTGACCCGGGTGATCCTGTCGCGGGAGCTGTCGCTGGAAGAGATCGAAGAGATCCGCCAGCAGGTGCCTGAAATGGAGCTGGAAGTCTTCGTGCACGGCGCGTTGTGCATGGCCTATTCCGGGCGCTGCCTGCTGTCGGGCTACATGAACAAGCGCGACGCCAACCAGGGCACCTGCACCAATGCCTGCCGCTGGAAGTACCAGGCCACCCCGGCCAGCGAAAACGCCACGGGCGACATCGTTCGTGAATGCGAGCCGACCCTGGGCCTCGGCGCACCGACCGAACAGGTGTTCCTGCTCCAGGAGTCCAACCGCCCCGGCGAAGAGATGCCCGCCTTCGAGGACGAGCACGGCACCTACATCATGAACGCCAAGGACCTGCGCGCGATCCAGCACGTCGAGCGCCTGGCCCGGATGGGCGTGCACTCGCTGAAGATCGAAGGCCGCACCAAGTCGCACTTCTACTGTGCCCGCGCCGTGCAGTCCTACCGCCAGGCCATCGACGACGCCGTGGCCGGACGGCCGTTCGACCGCAGCCTGATGAGCAACCTCGAGTCCCTCGCCCAGCGCGGCTACACCGAAGGCTTCCTGCGCCGCCACGTGCACGACGAGTACCAGAACTACCAGCGCGGCAACTCGGTGTCCGAGCGCCAGCAGTTCGTCGGCGAACTGACCGGTGTGCGCGTGGACGGCCTGGCCGAAGTGAAGGTAAAGAACCGCTTCGCGGTGGGCGATCACCTGGAGCTGATGACCCCGCGCGGCAACTACCACTTCGACCTGCACCGCCTGTGCGACCGCCAGCAGCAGGCCATCAGGGTGGCGCCGGGCGACGGCCATGTGGTGTACCTGCCGATTCCCGAGCAGGTGTCGCTGGAGTTCGGCCTGCTGATGCGCGACCTGGAGAGTGGCGAGGCCGTTGCCTGACAAATCTGTAATCCGCGCCTCAGGTGGCTGACAGGCGCTGGCGACGACCATCGGTGTCATTCCCGATCGCGGGGCAAGCCCGCTCCCACCGTGGGAGCGGGCTTGCCCCGCGATCGGATGGACCTTGCCAGCACCGAGAACATGCCATGCCACCGACTCCAACCCGCCGCACCTTCGTCAAGGGCCTGGGTGCCGCCAGCGCCCTGGCCGGCCTCGGCCTCTGGCGCCCGCTGGCCCAGGCCGCCGAGGGCCGTCTGCCGCTGCATGACCTGAGCGGCCAGCAGTTCGACCTGTTCATCGGCCAGACCCCGGTCAACATCACCGGCCGCCCACGCACCGCGCAGACCATCAACGCCAGCCTGCCCGGCCCGCAGCTGCGCTGGCGCGAGGACGACACCGTGACCCTGCGCGTGCGCAACCGCCTGGACCAGCCCACCTCGATCCACTGGCACGGCATCATCCTGCCGGCCAACATGGACGGCGTGCCGGGCCTGAGCTTCGCCGGCATCGAGCCCGGCGGCGACTACCTCTATCAGTTCACCCTGCGCCAGAGCGGCACCTACTGGTACCACAGCCACTCCGGGCTGCAGGAGCAGGCCGGCGTGTACGGCGCCATCGTCATCGAGCCCCGCGAACCCGAGCCGCACAAGTACCAACGCGACCATGTGCTGTTGTTCAGCGACTGGTCGGACCAGGCGCCGGAAGCCCTGATGGCCACCCTGAAGAAGCAGTCAGACGCCTTCAACTACCACAAGCGCACGGTCGGCGACTTCGTCGATGATGTTGCTGAGAACGGCTGGGGCAAGGCCGTCGACAATCGCTGGGCCTGGGCGAAGATGCGCATGAGCCCCACCGACCTGGCCGACATCAGCGCCGCCAGCTACACCTACCTGCTCAACGGCCAGCCCCCGGACGGCAACTTCACCTGCCTGTTCCAGCCCGGCGAGACCGTACGCCTGCGCCTGATCAACGCCTCGGCGATGACCTACTTCGACTTCCGCATTCCGGGCCTGAAGCTCACGGTGATCGCCGCCGACGGCCTGCCGGTGACCCCGGTGACCGTGGACGAGCTGCGCATCGCCGTGGCCGAGACCTATGACGTGCTGGTCACCGTGGGCAACCTGCCCGCCTACACGCTGTTCGCCCAGAGCATGGACCGCACCGGCTTCGCCCGTGGCACCCTGGCCCGCGCGGCGGGTCTGCAGGCCCCCGTGCCCGAGCCGGACCCGCGTCCGGTGCTGACCATGGACGACATGGGGCACGGCGGCATGGGGGGGATGGACCATTCGAACATGCCAGCGATGGACCACGGCAATATGGCGGGCATGGACCACTCGAACATGGCCGGCATGGCCATGATGCAAGGCCACCCCGCCAGCGAAACCGACAACCCGCTGGTGGACATGCAGACCATGGCCCCCCGGGCCAACCTGGCCGATCCCGGCATCGGCCTGCGCGACAACGGCCGCCGGGTGCTGACCTACGCCGACCTGCGCAGCCCCTACTCCGACCCGGACGGACGCGAACCGTCGCGGGACATCGAGCTGCACCTGACAGGCCACATGGAACGCTTCGCCTGGTCGTTCGACGGCATCAAGTTCAGCGATGCCGAGCCGCTGCGCCTGAAATACGGCGAACGGGTGCGCATCACCCTGGTCAACGACACCATGATGACCCACCCCATCCACCTGCACGGCATGTGGAGCGACCTGGAGGATGAACAAGGGCGCTTCCTGGTGCGCAAGCACACCATCGACATGCCCCCCGGCAGCCGGCGCAGCTACCGCGTAACCGCCGATGCCCTGGGCCGCTGGGCCTATCACTGCCACCTGCTCTACCACATGGAGACCGGCATGTTCCGCGAGGTACGGGTCGATGAATGAGAACCGCAACCGCCACATCGTCACCGGTGTCGCGCTGATGGCCTTGCTGGCCAGTGAACGGGCCCTGGCCGCGGGCATGGACCACATGAACCATGGCGCCATGCCGATGGACCACGGCCAGATGAACCACACCAGCATGCCCATGGACCACAGCCAGATGAACCACGCGGCGGCGGCCCCCGGCCAACCGCGCACACCGCTGCCGGTGATCACCGATGCCGATCGCCGCGCCGCCTTCCCGCCGTTGCCGGGGCATCAGGTGCACGACCGGGCGACCAACTGGGCAGTGATCGTCGACCAACTGGAGTACCAGAACTTCGAAAGCAGCGGCGCCCTGAACTGGAACGCCACTGCCTGGGTCGGCGGCGATATCGACCGCCTGTGGCTGCGCACCGAGGGTGAGCGGGAACAAGGCAAGACCCACAAGGCCGAGCTGCAGGCCCTCTGGGGCCATGCCATCAGCCCCTGGTGGGAACTGGTCGGTGGCGTGCGCCAGGACTTCAAGCCCGCCAGCGGCCAGGGCTGGGCCGCCTTCGGCATCCAGGGCACGCCGCTCTACGGCCTGGAGCTGGAAGCCACCGCCTACGCCGGCGAGCGGCAGCAGACCGCGCTGCGCCTGGAGGCCGGTTACGCTATGCTGCTGACCAATCGCTGGGTCCTCGAACCGACCGTCGAGGCCAACTTCTTTGGTCGCAACGACGCCGGGCGCGAACAGGGCTCGGGGCTGGCCGAAAGCGAAGTGGGCCTGCGCCTGCGCTACGAGATCACCCGCGCGTTCGCGCCCTATGTCGGGGTCAGCTTCAACCGCCTGCACGGCAACCGCGCCGAGCAGGCCAGGGAGGATGGCGAGGACATCGGCCAGACCCGGCTGGTGGCCGGGGTTCGCCTGCGTTTTTAAGGGCTGACGTCGCCCCTGTGGGAGCGGGTTTACCCGCGAATGCAATGGTGGACTCGCTGACGCATTCGCGGGTAAACCCGCTCCCACAGGGGCCGCGCAGATCAACCAGATGTGTTTTGTTTCACAGGAGCTCCACCATGCTGCGCAAACACCTGCTCACCCTCGGCCTGCTGGCCGTCACCGGCCTGGCACAGGCCGCCGAGACCATCGATGTCTACCGCGACCCCAACTGCGGTTGCTGCAAGGAGTGGATCAAGCACCTGAGCGATAACGGCTTCACCGTCAACGACCACGTCGAGCCAAACATGAGCGCGGTCAAGCAGCGCCTGGGCGTCGAGCCACGCCTGGCGTCGTGCCACACCGGGGTGATCGACGGCAAGTTCGTCGAAGGCCATGTCCCGGCCGAGCAGGTGCGTCTGCTGGCCAAACGCAACGACCTCAAGGGTATCGCGGTGCCGGGCATGCCGATGGGTTCGCCGGGCATGGAAATGGGTGACCACAAGGACGCCTACCAGGTCATCGGCGTGACCCGGGATGGCCAGGATACCGTGGTCGCCAACTACTGATGCTCAGCCTCGGGGCGCTGTTCCTCAGCGCCTTCGGCGCCGCCACCCTGTTGCCGCTGCAGTCCGAGGCCGTGCTGGTCGGGCTGCTGCTGCGCGAACCGGGCGCCTGGGCGACCCTGCTGCTGGTGGCCACGCTCGGTAACGTGCTCGGTTCCATCGTCAACTGGCTGCTGGGCCGGGCCATCGAGCACCTGCGCGAACGCCGCTGGTTCCCGTTCAGCGCCAGCCAGCTGGAACGCGCCCAGCAACGCTACCAGCGCTGGGGCCAGTGGTCATTGCTGCTGAGCTGGATGCCGGTGATCGGCGACCCGCTGACCTTGATCGCCGGGATCATGCGCGAGCCGTTCTGGCGTTTCGTGCTGCTGGTCACCCTGGCCAAGGGCGGGCGCTATATCGTGGTGGCAATGATCACCCTGGGCTGGTTTCACAGCGGGTGACCTAAAGGGATTCGAAAGGCTGGCCGGGGCCCTGAGGCCCCAGCCAGTCTCAAGCTCAAGCCGCGTCGGCAGCCTGCAGGTTGCCGAGCAGACGCCCTGCCATGTCCAGCTTCTTCTGCAGTGTGTCCACGAATGAGAGCGCAGAGTGGGCCTGCAACAGATCGGGTTCCAGCTTACGCTGCCCGAAGAGGTCGCCGTAGGAGTGGGTCTGCCCTATCGCCGTGTGGTCCAGCACCATTGAAGCGATTGCCTTTTCGGCGGCACTGCCATGCTCGGCAAGACGCTCCAGGTGCTCAAATGACTGAGAAAGCGGACTGGTCGGCCGTTGCAGCGAATTCATGGTCGCGTTGAAGTCATTACGCGTTGGCAGAGCGACCTCATCGTCGATCTTGACAAATCCGAGCTTGACGTCCTTCAACGATGTTAGCGGATCAGGCTGTCCGATGGTCGCCCCACCGCAACTCGCTTCAGGCTCCACAGGCTGTGCAGGGCTCGCTTCGGCCAAAGTGCCGGCTACCACCGAAGCGGCATCGTCGTATGCTTGCGCCACGACAACTGGCGCCAGCGCATCGGACTTCTGGGCGAACAGGTCGATGAACTCGGCATCGACCTCTTTGACAAACGCCACCACCGCTTCAGGTCCTACCTGCTCGGGATCCGGAAACTCGGCAAACTTCGAAGCCAGGAAAATCACCGCATCGAGCACCTTGGCGGCAGCCATCGGATCGTTCTGCATCAGTTTGATATTGTCCGGAAACTGGGCCTCTTGCAAAGAGTAGCCACCGACGATATCGACCTCGGTGATGCTCGTCCCAACCTTCAGCTCTGGCACAAGCTCGCCCAGCTTGACGACATTCGACAACAGGCAGTTGGCGTTACGCATGATATTGCTGCCCGTGAGCTGCTCCGTGTAACTGGCCATGAACTGCTCGGTTGGCAGATTCTCCTGCTTCGCCAGTATCCCGCTGGCCTGCGACCTCATGACATCCGGCAGCCCTTTGGCCATCTGCTCGTTTAATGAACGCATCATGTCCGGCGCCGAAGCCGTGGCCTGCGCGCCGCCCGTCGCCACACCGGGACGAAAGCCGAGGAACTCGGCAATCGCGATGAACAGGCGCATCAGGATGCCATGCTTCTGCGGCTCCTCGTGACGCGCCAGGCGCTGCGCTGACTCGCTGGTTTTCACCTGTGCGCAGTCACTGCTCTCGTTGACTGGATGCAACTGGGCGGCACACACCCAACTGGTTGAAACCGATTCGATCATTGTACAAACCTCTTCTTGCAGCATCGTTTAACTTGGGAAAAGACCACTCTCACACCCGCAAGAACCTGGATCCTTACGGCTTGCAACATCCTTGCAGGAAAGCTGACGTGCTCAGGCCATGATGCCCGCAGCCCTGATCCCCTGATTGTCGTTGCGCAGGATTTCCTGGATCAGTTGACGCAACTGATCGATCATCTTCGCCAGGTCATCGGTACAGCGCTGGAACAGCTCCTTCTGGTTGCCGGCAACCGCCGCCTCGAGCTCCTGCTCTTTTGCCCAGACATCCTGCAGCGACTTGATGGCATGGGCGATGCCAGTGCCAAAGGCTGCGCCGCTCTGGGCCACGCCATTGAGCGTATGCAGCGTGGTATTGCGGGTGTCGATGGCGTTCTGCAGGTGCTTGACCTCGATACGGTTCTCGGCAATCAGCCTCTTCGAGGCCATCGCAACCTCACCGGACTTGGCAAACTCGGCAGCATGGCTGGCTTGTTCCAGGCCCTTGATCGTGCGCGCATCCCCCAGGTTCTTGAGCATGCCGGTGGTGCCGCTGGCCAGGGTGAACATGCCCAATGCGCCGCTGACGGCCGCCGAGGCGAACAGCGCATTGCTGGCGGTTCGCATCCAGCCGATCTGCTCCTTGCTCGCCAGCACGCTGACTTCGGCCTGGGTCCTGCGCCCCTGGGCGTTGCCGTCACGCACCTGCATGGCGGCCCGGAGAATCGCCAGCAGGCTCTCCAGGTCCTGGCTGCAGGGCGTGGCCTGCGGTGTATCCAGGTTTACCCGCCCTTGCTTCTCGGCAAATACCGCGCGCGTCGCCGCGCAGGGCATGGCCAGCATCGCCCATAGCGGCAGCCCGGCCTTCTGCCCCTCGGTGACCGGCAGTTGGGCATCCACGTGGGACGAATGATCGACAGTGGAAATGGACAGATTCATGATTGACTCCTTGATCAGGCAATGACGTTTCGGCAAGCGATATCGGCGCAGGCCTTGCTGCGGTTGTTCAACAGTTCCAGCAGTTGCTCGAAGCGTTGCGCCTTCCCCGCGAGCAGTTGTTCAAGCGCCTTGGCCAACTGCTCGAGAAAACTGTGTCCCTGGTCCAGCAGCAGGCGCATTTCCGCCAGTTGCGCCTCGCTGCGCAGTGCCAGCCCCTGCATCACCGAACTGGCCGCCTGCCCGGCGCCGGACAGCGTGGTGGTGGCCATGCTGGCGCCGGTCAGGGTCATCTGCAGCTTGGCCTGGGTGCCCGCGCTGGCGGTCGAGCTGACCCCGGTGGAGGCGACGCCCTGGATCTTCTGGCCCACTGAAAGGACCGTCTGCGCGACCTTGCCACTCACCTTGCCGGCCACCCTGGCGGCGACCACCGCGAGGCTGCCGCCGCAGGTCAGCACCACCGAGGCCAGCGCCAGGGCGACCTCGACCGCCATCAACACCGGCCCGAGGTACTTCATCACCGCCTTGGAGATATGCCCGTCCTCGGCGGCCTGGTTCAACGACATGGACACCACCCCCATGACGCCACCCGCGATCATCAAGGCGCCCGCGACGGCGCCAAGGCCAGTGGCGACCATGACGGTCCCCACCACGATGGAGACGATGGCTGCGGCCCAGCCGAAGACCTTGGCGAACACGCTCGCCGTGCCGGCGTCCTGGTGTCGCTGAGCCACCTCCTCCATCTTCTGCGCATTGAGCGCCATCTGCTGGCGGTTTTGCTCGGTGAGCTGACGTACCTGCTGCAGGTTCAGCTCGGTCTGGCGCGCACCCAACTGGCTCAGCAGTTCAGTGAGGCGGATATCCAGTTCAGCGTCGGAGATATCCCCGGCGAGTTGGCCGAGTATCAATGCACCGACATCAGGTACCGCGACCAGCACTGGTTGCATGAGGCCTTCAGCGTCGATCAGCTTGTCGAATGCCAACCCCTGATGCAGCCCCTTCGCCAGCGGCGCTGGAGGGTCCAATCGGACACTCATGTCCTGCTTGATCGTTGCGACGCTGGACGCTGTACCGGTCTCGCCGGGCAACTGGATCGCCGTGCCCGGCAGCAGCATTTCCGATTCGATTTCAGCCGGTATCAGGAGCGGCTGCTCCACAGACAGAAGCTCAATTCGCATGACGTGCGCCCTCCTTCTGCTGCAGGGCCTCGAGCAGTACCTGCGCCTGACCTGCCAGGCCGGCATGCTCGCTGTCTACCGCCAGGATCAGCGCCTGCTCGTAGCCGCTGCGCGCCGCTGCCAGGTCGCCCAGGTACTGGTGGCATTGCGCGCCATGGAAGCTGAAACGCGGGTCCTGCGGCGCGAGCATCGCGCCATAGGCATAAGCCGGCAATGCGTCCTGGTAGCGCTCAAGCGCCTGGTACGCGCCTGCCACGCCAAGAAACGCCCGGGGGTCATAATGGTCGAGTGCCGCCAGCCCCTTGAACAGCGTGAGCGCATCGTCCAGCCGTCCCGCCTGGTAGAAGTTGAACGCCTGGGCGTAAAGCGTTTCCAGTTGCGCCGCGCATACCCCGCGCAGCATGGCGAAGGTGCCGCCATCGCCAAAGAAGCGCTCGATCGCATCGACGTTGTTGGCATCGGCATCGTGGCCGGCCATCTGTTGTACTGCCGTCATCACCTACCTCAGTTCTGCAGAATCCTGGACAGCATCGAGAACCAGGTCTCGACGAACTTCATCATCACCTCGGTGGAGGTGGTGTAGCGCGAGCCCACGTCGTTGAGCAGGGTGGTCTGTTCGGTCACCTTGTCGTTGACGATGCGGGTGCGGTCGCTCAGGGCCTGGGAGAAATTGGCCAACGGGTTGTTGTCCTTGTCCCAGGCGTACTGCGCTTTCAGGTCGCTCATCGGTCCACTGACCTTTTGCAGGCGGCCGCCGTTTTCACTCGACGCAGAGGCAGATTGCGCGCCCTCGAGGAAATGCCGCACCGTGACGATCCCGTCCGACTGGAACGTATCCAGGCTCGAGAGCAATCGGCGCTCGGAGCTCTTCTCCCAACTGTCCGCATCGAGGTCGTAGAGCTTGCGGTCGAAGAGGTTGAAGCCACCGTCTTCCAGCTTGAAGGTGCCCTTGTCGGCCATCACCACGTTGACCTTCGACTGGATCACGCTGAAGATCTTCAGCTCCGCCGTGAGGCACTTGAGCTGCTCGCTGAGCTCGGTGCGTTCGGTCTTCTGCTTGCGCATGCGCAGGCCCATCGCCGCCATCACCAGCTCGTCCATGCACAGGCGCTCGCCCAGGTTCTGCAGCTGCAAGGGCGCTCCCGGCAACCAGCCGGCATAAGCCTCGAGCAATCGGTACAGCGCGTCGACATGCTGCTCGGGCAACGGTTGCGCCAACAGGCTCTCGAAATAGGGACGGCTCTGTGCCAGACGCGCTTGCCCCTCGGCCCCCAGCAACGTCTCGATGGCCTGCGACCGGTGCTCCGCGCTCAGCGGCTGGCCTTGGCCGTCCACGGCCACGATCCCGTGCTGATCCTGGATCGCCTCCAGCCGTTTGATATCCCGCCAGGTGTCCGGCGGCGCGACACGGTCTACGTACGGCAAAGGGACAGGGCGACTACTTGCTTCAATAGAACTGCTCATCATCTGCATCCGGTTGGTCAGGTACCCTTCCTGGCACAAGGCCGGGGTACATGCCGATGAAGTCTATTGAGGTGCAAGCGGCCGCTCCGTCAGACCCGGCCGCGATTTTGTAGTTTGTGGGTACGCTTTCTGACGCCAGGCTGGCGTCAGCCGATGCGCCCCAATGGCTGGATGTTGATCTGCGTGGTGAGTTCCTGGAAGGACAGCACCGGCAAGTCGAAATAGATGCCCTCGACCAGCTTGCGCACATAGCGGCGGATATCCATCGACACCACCAGCACGGGCCTTGCCTGGGCATCCTGCAAGTCGCCCACCACGGCTTTCACCTGGGCGAGAAAGGTGTCGCTCTGCGCAGGCTCCAGGGCCAGGTAGCTGCCGGCACTGGTCTGGCGGATGCCGTTGCGGATCATCTCCTCGACCGCCGGATCCAGCAGGTAGGCCGGCAGCAGGTTGTGGCCGCTGGCGTACTTGTAGCAGATATAGCGCTTGAGGCTGCTGCGCACGTATTCGGCCAGCTGCACCACGTCCTTCTCTTTCTGCCCCCACTCCACCAAGGCTTCGAGGATCGAGCGCATGTTGCGGATCGAGATACCCTCGCCCACCAGCCGCTGGAACACCTCGGTGATGCGCTGCAACGGCAGGATGCGCTGCACCTCCTTGACCAGCTCCCCATAGCCCTGCTCCATCTGCTCCAGCAGGTAGCGGGTCTCCTGGATACCGATGAAGTCCCCGGCGTATTCGCACAAAACCTGCGACAGGTGCCAGGCAAGCACCTGGTCAATCGCCAGGAAGGCGCATCCGGCGCGCTCCAGACGCTCGCGCTGGGCCTGCTCAACCCACAGCGCTGCCCGTCCTGGCAGCAGGGCTTCGCCTTCCTCGTAGGGCACGCCGACAAGCGCCAGCTGGCTGGGCTTTTCCTGGACCAGCAGCCGTTCCGGCATCAGCCTGCCACGCGCCACCGGCACTTCCTGCAACAGGATGCGGTACTCGCCGGGGCCGAGCACGCTGCTGAAACGCAGGCGGATACCGGGAAACGGCACGCCATGATCCAGATACAGCGCCTGGCGGACCCGCGCCAGCTCGTCGTTCAGCGAGGCAGCCTCCAAGGCGGCTTGCAGGCCACTGTCCACATCGATGAGCAAGGGCACCGTCAAGGCGAACGCTTGCGCGTCAGCGGCCGTCTTCGCCTTGCCGGAAGGCTTGAGCGTGGGGGCGCCAGCGCCATTGGCCAGCAACGCCGGCAGGCCACCAGTGTGCAGCCGGCCCTCCTCCGCGATGCGCCGTTGGCGGATCGCCCACCAGCCACCGCCCCCGACCAGCAGTGCCAGGGTAAGGAAAGTGACCGTCGGAAAGCCTGGAACAAGCCCGAACAACACCAGCAATGCGCCGCCGATCATCAGGGCCTTGGGTTGCGCCATTACCTGGTTGCCGATATTCGCCCCAAGGTCGCGCGCCCCTTCGCCATCGCGGGTGACGATGATGCCGGCTGTGATGGCGATCAGCAGCGCCGGCACCTGGCTGACCATGCCATCGCCCACGGTAAGCACCGCGTAGAGCTGCAAGGCGTCAGCCGCGCTCATGCCCTTCTGCATCACGCCGATGGCCAGGCCCGCCAGCAGGTTGACCACGATGATCACCAGCCCGGCGATGGCGTCGCCCTTGACGAACTTCATCGCCCCGTCCATGGCTCCATACATCTGGCTGGCCTTCTCCACCTCGCCACGGCGCTCGCGGGCCTCGTTGACGTCGATGACCCCGGCGCGCAGATCGCCATCGATGCTCATCTGCTTGCCCGGCATGGCATCGAGGGAAAACCGCGCGCTGACCTCCGCCACCCGCTCGGCGCCCTTGGTGATGACCAGGAACTGCACGATGGTGATGATCAGGAACAGGATGCAGCCCACCACCAGGTTGCCGCCGACCACGAAGTCGCCGAAGGTCTGCACGATCTGCCCGGCGTCGGCCTCCAGCAGGATCATCCGCGTGGTGCTGATCGACAGTGCCAGGCGAAACAGCGTGGTGACCAGCAGCACCGAGGGAAACACCGAGAAATGCAGCGGCGATACGACATACACCGACATCATCAGCAGCACCACGGCGATGGTCATGTTCAGGGCGATCAGCAGGTCCAGCAACAGCGGTGGCAACGGCAGGATCATCATGAACACCACCGCCAGCAGCATCACGGCCAGCATCAGGTCCTTGCGCGCGCCGATATGGCCAAGCACCCGGGTCAAGGTGTTCATGGGTGGGCCTTGCGTCGCAGGTACTCGGCGAAGGTGGCCTGGGCCTGCTCCAACCGGCCCGCCATCTGCTGCGCCTGGCTCAGGCACAGCCACAGGGGGGCCCGCTGCTCACCGGCGTCACGCAGCGCCAGGCACTGCTGCTCGGCACGCGCCCAGTCGCCCAGTTCCAATGCAGCCACTACCGAGGCGCGGCGCCCGGCGATGTGATCGGGATCAACCCGCAACAGCACCTCCAGCAACGTATGCGCGCCCTCGGGCAGGCCACATCGCAGGTGCAGCCAGGCCAACAGCTGCAGGACATCACGCTGTTCAATCGTCAATTGCATCTATTCATACCTTGAGCAGAAGGTTGGCGTAGCACGCCAGCGTATGCCGGTCGGCCAGCAATGCCTGCAGCAGCGCCGCCGCCTGGCGGTTCTCGCGGGCCTGGGTGTTGAGGAGTTGCTCCGCCAGGGCGTCCAGCGTCGTGGCGAAGCGCTGCGGGTCGTACAGGGCATGCAGTTCCTGTTCGGGGCTGGCGTAGGACAGACGCAGGCGTTCCATCCGATGCCGCGGGTACAGTTCACGCAGATGAGCCTGCACGGGTTGCCCCGGCATCGGCAGCGGTTCGCCAGCCGGCCGTGGCAACGCAGTGTCGGCTGCCAATGACGGCAACCACAGGTCAGGGAGCTGCCCGGCTCGCTCGATCACGCTCATGCCGTGAGCACTTCGACACGCACCCGCGACAGCAGCCGGCAAGCCTCATGCAGTACCTGCTCGGTCACCCGGTGCTCATCAAGGCTGACCAGCAACACCAGGCGGTCGTCAGGCAGCAGGCCGCAACGCGGCAGTTGGCCAGGCGCCTGATGATCATGGACCTGCCTGAGCGCACTCGACAGGGCACGTTCAAACAGTGCTCCATGCACGGGAAAGGTCAGCCAGAGTGTCAACTGCCCTGCCTGTCGCTCAAACTGCACGACACCGATATCCGCAAGTTCCAGACGCTGAAAGGTCTCCTGCGGATGCGCCAGAATCACTCCCTGATCGCGACAGAACCGGACCATGGCTTCAGTACACAAGTCCATGCTCACGCCTCCCGCCCGCCATGCAGCGACGCTTCTTCGTCGTCGATGAGCTGGTCCATGGTCAACTGACAGATCGCCAGCAGGTGCTCGCGCTGGACCTCTTCGCTGAACACCTGCAAGGGCAGCAGGCGAAAGATCCGCCGCAGTTCACGCAGGCAATGGACACGTTGAGCGCCAGGGGCCAGCGGCAGCGCGGCGAGCAGGCGCAGGATGTCCTGTTCGGTGATCCAGCGCTTGTCGAGCAGCGCCAACAGGTCGCTGACCAGATCAGAAGGCCCGTACGCCACTGGGCTCTCCGGCAAGCTGGCGGAACAGCGCGGCCGTGTCGCTTTCCAGTTTCTTGAGGGCCTGCACCAGCTTCATGTCGCTGATGACCTGCTGCAGCTGGTTGCTGTCCAGGTGCGAGGACGGCCCGCTGATATGACTGGCCAGGCCGTTGAGCATGAACTGGGCGATATCGCCGATGGCCGCATCGCCGAAGCGTGCGCGCAAGTCGTCCCAGGCGTGCCGGAGCCCGCGATAACCGCACAGGAAGTCGCAATAAACCTCGCGCAGCGCGGCCACCTCGGCGACACCCTGCTCCTGGGTCGCCTGTGCCAGCGGACCGATCTCGATCCCCAGTTCGATCGCCTGGCCTTGCGTCTGCGCCATGCTTGCCATGGCTTGGTCCAGCTTGCCGAGCAAGTCGCGGGTATCAGCCGCCTTGCCCAATGCATCACGGGCATAGGCCAGGGCCAGGTAGCGATGGCAGGCTTCGCCGGAGAAGCCATCCAGGCGTGCCTCCAGCTCCCCCGGTGTCAGATGAGGATGCTGACGCAACCAGGCCACCAGTTCATCCAGGGCGCGGCGCTGGACGTCCGGCACCTTGGCCAGCATCTCCTCGGCCGCCTGGCCCGCCTGCTGCCCATGCAGGCGCGCATCGGTGACGCGACTGCGGGCACTGAGCCGGGCATTGGCCAGCGACGAGAATGCCATCGACAGCTCCTCCGCCATCTCGGCCTGCTGCCCCATCGGGGTCACCTGCCGCGCCTGGACGGTTGCCTGCGCCTCCCAGCCGCCCCCCATGTCCACCATCGGGTCAACCCGGGCAAAGCCGATGCCTTCGCTCATCCCCACCTCACTTCGAAATAAATGAATGAGCGGCATGCTAGAGGCAAGCCAGCAGCCGTACTGTCATCGTCGGGCGCTTCTTTTTAGCCTGCCGGCGCGCGCAACACATAGCGACCGGAATCTAAAAACATGCGACTCACAGTGAAATCCATCCCCGGGCAGGCTTCCTAGAATGGTCCCCTTCATTCACGCACCCACATCGTACCCATGTCGCCATCGCTGCTGCAGATTCCCCAGACCCTGAAGTCTGCCGTGAACGGCGCCACCCTGGTCCAGGTCAACGGCAAGGTCACCCAGGTCACCGGCACCCTGATCCGTGCGCTGGCGCCCGGCGTGCAGGTCGGCGAGCTATGCCGACTGCGCAGGCCCAACCATGAGCAGGCGCTGCTGGCCGAGGTCATCGGCCTGCAACAGGACCAGGCGTTGCTCGCCCCGCTGGGCGACATGCAGGGCCTTTGCACGCGCACCGAGGTCTGCCCCACCGGGAGCATGCACCGCGTGGGCGTGGGGGATCATTTGCTGGGAACAGTGCTTGACGGCTTCGGCAACCCGCTCGACGGCAGCATGCCGGCCACACCACAGGCCTGGTACCCGGTGCACCGGGATGCGCCGGCGCCCTTGAGCCGCAAGCTGGTCGACACCCCCTTGAGCCTGGGCATCCGTTGCATCGATGGCCTGCTCACCTGCGCCGAAGGGCAACGCGTCGGCATCTTCGCCCCTGCCGGCGGCGGCAAGAGCACGCTGCTGGCCTCGTTGATGCGCAACGCGAAGGCCGACGTGATCGTCCTTGCGCTGATCGGCGAGCGCGGTCGCGAGGTGCGCGAGTTCATTCATCACGAGCTTGGCGAACACGGGCTGCGCCGCGCGGTGCTGGTGGTTTCGACCTCCGACCGCCCGGCGATGGAGCGGGCCCGGGCGGGCTTCGTCGCCACCACCGTGGCCGAGTATTTCCGCGACCAGGGTTGCAAGGTCCTGTTGCTGATGGACTCGCTGACCCGCTTCGCCAGGGCCCAACGCGAGATCGGCCTGGCCGCGGGTGAACCGCCGACCCGACGCGGCTTTCCGCCCTCGGTGTTCGCCCAGTTGCCACGCCTGCTCGAGCGCGCCGGGCACTCGGACAAGGGCTCGATCACCGCGCTCTACACCGTGCTGGTGGAGGGCGACGACCTGAACGAACCGATCGCCGAGGAAACCCGCTCGATCCTCGATGGCCATATCGTGCTGTCACAGGCGCTGGGGGCGGCCAACCACTACCCGGCCATCGACGTGCTGCGCTCGGTCAGCCGGGTCATGCACCAGGTGGTCAGCCCTGCCCACCGTGCCGCCGCCAGCCAGTTGCGCCAGTGGATGGCGCGCTATGAAGACGTCGAACTGCTGCTGCGAGTCGGCGAATACTCCCGAGGCCAGGCCCCTGCCGTGGACCTGGCCATCGACAAGCACGATGCCATTCGTGCCTGGCTGTGCCAGGCACCGCACGAACACAGTTCGCTGCAGCAGAGCCTCGAACAACTGCTGGAGATCGCCCGGTGCCCTTGACCACCCTGTTATCCATCAAGCAACGCCGACTGCAACGGGCCGAGCACGAAGCGCGCAATCAGCAGGCCCGCTTGCAGGCGGCACAGGCGGACAAGGCAAAATCGCTCGAGGCGCACCTGACGTATCGGTGCTGGTCCCGCGAAGAGGAGCAGCGCCTGTTCGATGCGCAGGTGGGGCGCCTGACCAAGCGCCATGACCTGGAACAGTGGCGTCGCCAGGTCGGCCTGCTCGGCGAGCGGGAAGCGAGCCTGCGTGGACAAGTCGTGGCCTGCGAGAATGCACTGGCGCGCCAGCACACCGCACGCCAGCAGGCGCAAGCGAAACTTGCCCAGGCCAGACAACAGCTGGACAGCTTCAAGCAACTGCACGAGCAGGCATCCCGGCAAGCCGCTCGGCGCACAGAGCACAGCCAGGAGCTCGAAGTGGAGGAGTGCCATGGCCAGGGAGGCTCGCCATGCTGAACACCCAGCCTGTTCCTGCGCTGCCGGACAACCCATTGCCTGACCCGCCTGAACGTGGGCCTTGCAACGAGCAGCGACTGTTGTTCGAACACCTGCTGGAAATTCCACGGTTCAAGCGCAGCGCGCCGCAGGATACAGGCCTTCGACCTGCCCGGGACGAGGCCAGCCCTGAACGCCCTGTCACCCAAGTGGTCCTGAGCATGGCTGCCTTGATCGCAAAGTGCCCACCCGCCTGCGCAGCAGAACGACCTGCGCTGATCGAGAACGTCATCGAACGCCCCCTTCCGGAGCCCATGCCAGCGATACTTGATGAGGTCGAGCCGACCTCATTGACCGAAGCAAGCCGTGCCGATGCGGGCCTGCAAACCGTCCGCGACAGTACCGACAACGTGCCGGATCGTCTGCTACCCAGTGATATCGAGCCAATCCTTGCGCCCCCTGCCTCATCGGGCGAGCGCCCCCTGATCGACAGGGCCTTGCCGGCAACTGTCGCGGCCCCCATCCAGGATCTGCAGACGCTTGTGGAGCGCCTGCAATTGCAACTGTTCGCCAGCAGGACGGGTACCCGCGAACAGGCCCTGTTGCAGGTGCAGTTACCTCAGCTGGGCCATGTCGAAGTACGCATGAACCCTGTGAGCGCTGGCCTGCAGGTGGAGGTCCAGGCGGCGCCAGCCGCCCTGCGGCAATTGCAGGTAGCCGGTACGGACCTGCTTGAGCGTCTGCAACGGCTCGATCCCGCGCAGCCGGTCAGCCTCGGCTTCGGCGCAAATGGCGACAGCCAGCAAGGCTCACGCAACAAGCGCCATGTAGAGGACGAAGGCTGGCCTGAACCATGAGTACATTGAACTTGCCTGCCGCCCACACCCAGGAACTGCGCTTGCAGCAGTTACTGAGCCATCGCCAACCCCATTATGCCGACGATCAAGGGCAGGTCTCGCTGAGTGTCAGCGTTCCAGGCGATGACCTGGATCTGGCCGTGCAGATCGATTGGCTCGGCGTACCGACTCGCCTGCTGTGTCGTCGGCAGCAGCTGGCGCAATGGCTTGCACCGCAGTTGCAGGCCGCCGACTTTGCCAGCCTCCCCAGCGCACTGCAGTTGGCGGTGCTGCAACGGGACACTCCTCGCCTGCCCGGCCTGCAATGCCTGGGCATCGAGCCAGCAGAAACCATCGACCGCACACCCGGTCTGCAAGTGACGCTGAGCAGCACGCAAGGCCTGCTGCCCTGCTGGGTGCAAGGCGACAGCGAGCGCCTGCTGACGGTCTTGCCACGGCGTCCACTGCGCGAACGCCTGAACATCCTGCTGAACCTCTCGCTGCAGTGGCGACCCCTCGAACTGACGTTGCACGAGCTGCGCGACCTCGGCACGGGCGACATCCTGCTGCTGCCCGCAGGTACGCCAAGCTCCCCGCGACTGTTGGGCGTGCTCGATGGCCACCCCTGGGCCGAACTGCAACTCGACGACACACACCTGGAGCTAGTCCGCATGCACGACACCCCCCCTGTGACCGACACCGCCCTGGAAACACTGGAGCAACTACCAATACCGGTCAGTTTCGAAGTCGGTCGCCAGACCCTCGACCTGCACACGCTGTCGACCCTGCAACCTGGAGCGCTGATCGAACTGCACAGCCCGCTGGATGCCCAGGTGCGTATCCTCGCCAACCAGCGCTGTGTCGGCACCGGTCTGCTGGTGCAGATCGACGGCCGCCTCGGGGTGCGGATCAACCGCCTGCTGGAACAGCAACCGACATGATCCAGCTGCCGAACGAACTGAGCCTGATCCTCGGCCTGGCGCTGCTGTCGCTGGTGCCCTTCATCGCGGTCATGGCCACCTCGTTCCTGAAGATGGCCGTGGTCTTCTCGTTGCTGCGCAATGCCCTGGGTGTCCAGCAGATTCCGCCGAACATGGCCCTGTACGGCCTGGCGATCATTCTCAGTATCTACGTCATGGCCCCGGTGGGCATGGCTACCTACGACTACCTGAACGCCCATGAAACGACCCTCGGCGATGCCCGCTCGGTCGAACGTTTTCTCGACGAAGGCATGGCGCCGTTTCGCGCCTTCCTCGATGGCCAGGTCAACGAGCGCGAACGCGCCTTCTTCCTCGACAGCGCCCGCCAGCTATGGCCCAGCCACTACGCCGAGCGGATCGATGGCAACAGCCTGCTGGTGCTACTGCCGGCGTTCACCATCAGCGAACTGAGCCGGGCCTTTGAGATCGGCTTCCTGATCTGCCTGCCCTTCATCGCCATCGACCTGATCATCTCCAACATCCTCCTGGCCATGGGCATGATGATGGTCTCGCCGGTGACCATTTCACTGCCCTTCAAGCTGCTGCTGTTCGTCCTGCTCGACGGCTGGGGACGACTCTCCCATGGCCTGGTGCTGAGCTACGGAGGCTGACATGCACAGTACCGAAGTGTTGCACTTCGCCAGCCAGTCGCTGTGGCTGGTGCTGGTCCTTTCCCTGCCGACAGTATTGATGGCCGCGCTGGTGGGCACCCTGATATCCCTGGTGCAGGCGTTGACCCAGGTGCAGGAACAGACCCTGGGCTTCGTCGCCAAGCTGGTGGCGGTGGTCGTCACCCTGTTCGTCACCGCCGACTGGATGGGCAGCGAGCTATATCGCTACACCGACCTGGTGCTCAACCGGATTCCCTCGGTGCGATGACGGTCCAGACACTTGAACAGATGCTGCTGGGCTTCAGCCTGATCCTGCCCCGGTTGTTCGGCTGCTTTCTCCTGCTGCCGATCCTCGGCAAGCAGGTACTGGGCGGCGCGCTGGTGCGCAATGGCGTGGCCTGTTCGCTGGCGCTGTTCATCTACCCCTGCGTGGCCGGTACCCTGCCCGCCGAGCTGGACGGGTTGCAGCTGGGGCTGCTGATCGGCAAGGAAGTGCTGCTCGGCCTGCTGCTGGGCTTTGTGGTGGTCATCCCGTTCTGGGCCCTGGAGGCCTGCGGTTTTCTCATCGACAACCAGCGCGGCGCCACCCTGGCCTCCACCCTCAACCCGCTGCTGGGCAGCCAGACCAGCCCCTCCGGCACCTTGCTGGCGCAGACGCTCCTTACCCTGTTCTTCACCGGCGGCGCCTTCCTGGGGTTGCTGGGGGCACTGCTGGGCAGTTACGCCAGCTGGCCGGTGGCAAGCTTCTACCCACACATCGGCAGCCAGTGGAACACCTTCTTCCTGGCCCAGTTCGATTACCTGCTGGCCCTGTGCGT
This sequence comes from Pseudomonas sp. RtIB026, assembly GCF_016861355.2. Taxonomy (NCBI): domain Bacteria; kingdom Pseudomonadati; phylum Pseudomonadota; class Gammaproteobacteria; order Pseudomonadales; family Pseudomonadaceae; genus Pseudomonas; species Pseudomonas sp. RtIB026. Next base: position 4,500,545 of record NZ_AP023348.2, read on the forward strand.
GCTGTTCGCAGCACCCTTGCTGATCGCCATGTTCCTCGCCGAACTCGGCCTGGCCCTGGTCAGCCGCTTCGCGCCGTCGCTGAACGTGTTCATCCTGTCCATGCCGATCAAGAGCCTGGTCTGCAGCACGCTACTTGTGCCGTACCTGGTCCTGCTGATGACACTGGCCGAGGATCAGGTGTCCATCGCGCTGGCCAAGGCAAGTCTGCTCGCTCCGTTGCTGGAGCAACCATGAGCAGCGAGAAAACTGAACAGCCCACACGGGCAAAATTGCGCGATGCGCGCCGCAACGGTCAGGTGGCCAAAAGCAAGGAGCTGGTCTCCACAGTGCTGATCCTGAGCCTGGTTGCGTTGCCCATGGCTTTTCCCGATTACTTTCTCGGGCATCTGCGTGAGCTGATGATGCTCCCCGCCCCCCTGCTCCACCTGCCCTTTCGCCAAGCGCTGGAGCTGATGCTCGAGCAACTGCTGCATGAGTTGCTATGGCTCACCCTGCCGTTCCTGCTGACGGCCGTGCTCGCCGCCATCGCCGGCAACCTGCTGCAGACCGGCTTCGTGTTCAGCGGCCAGTCGCTCTCACCCGACCTGAAGAAAGTCAGTCCACTGGAGGGGGTGAAACGAATCTTCTCGGTCAGGAACGTGTTCGATTTCCTCAAGTCGTCGCTCAAGGTACTGCTGCTCGGCGCGCTGGTGCTTGGCCTGCTCAGCGACCACCTGCGCACGCTGCTGCGGGTGTCATCGTGCGGCATCGAGTGCATCCTGCCGTTGCTGGGCAGCCTGATGGGCAGACTGATCGGGGTCTGTGCCGTGGGTTTCCTGGCGATCTCGGCAGCCGACTACGGCCTGGAGCGCTGGCAGCATCTCAAGCAATTGCGCATGAGCAAGGAAGAGGTCAAGCGCGAGCACAAGGAGATGGAGGGCGCCCCCGAGCTCAAGCGCGAGCGCCGCAAGCGCCATCGCGAAATGCACAACGGCACGTTGCGAGCGGAGGTCAGGCGCTCGTCGGTCATCGTCGCCAACCCGACCCATATCGCCGTGGGCCTGCGCTACAAACCCGGGGAAACACCCTTGCCGCTGGTCACCCTCAAGTACACCGACGAGCAGGCCCTGCTGGTGCGGCGGATTGCCGAGGAAGAAGGAGTACCGGTGCTCGAACGTATTCCCCTGGCCCGGGCGCTATTCGCCGACAGCCGGGTGGAGCAGTACATTCCCGGCGAGTTGATCCAGCCGGTGGCCGAGGTGATTCGCTGGTTGCAGGCGCAGGAGGAGATGGCATAGATAACGTAAACCACAGGCAAACCAAGGTCCCTGTGGGAGCGGGTTTACCCGCGAAGCAAGCGCCGCGGTGGTTGGCACCAGCTTCGCTGGTGTTCGCGGGTAAACCCGCTCCCACAGGGATCGCGCCAGATTCTAAAAATTGAGCAAGACAGTTGCTCCCACAGGTCCAGGACAATGGAGATGGGAGCGCTAGACCAGGATCCCACGCTGCGGCAATGGCCGGCGCACAGGCACGGTTTCTGCGCGCTCCCTCGCCAGATTCCGAGCAGGCTGGCGAAGCTGTGTCCAGAACACCTGGAGCAACGCATCGCGCTCCTGATCATCACGGATCGCCCGCGCGGCTGCGGCCAACACGGCTTCGTTCATGGCGTTCCAGCCTCATCGTCAAGGTGCCGTTGCGTCAGCGCCCGCTGCAACGCGGCCAACTGCCCTTCGATACTGGCATCGATCACGCAGCCTGCGGTCTCCAGGCGACAGCCGCCTCGCGCTAGCCTGGCATCGGCGCATACCTCGACAGGCCCGACCTCGGGATATAGCGCGAGCACTTCATCCAAACGCTGGCGAACCTCAGGCAACTGATCGGGCCCTACGTGCAGCAACAACGCTTCCATTGGCTGAACCTGCGCCAGCGCCTGACGGGTCGCGGCCAGTGTCAGCTCGATATCAGGGTACTCCCCCAGCACCTTGCACACGGCCTGGCGCACCACCTCGCTCATCTGCTGGTCGACCTGGCGATAGAAGGCATCGCAGCGCAAGCGTGTCCCATGCAGCAACGCCACCTGTTCGATGGCGGCCATTTCCAGCCCGACCTCCCGCCCGAGCCGCTGATGCTCCTCGAGCACCGCATCGGCCCGGGCATCGATATCCCGGGCACGCTGACGTGCGTTTTCGGTCAGTACGCTGGCATCGAGGTACTGCTGATAGTCAGTGCTGCGCAATACGTTCATGCTCGGGTCGATCATCGGCCGGGCCTCATTCAACTCAATAAATGGCAACATTCCGGGCTCCTGTCTCGGGCCACTTTCAGGCAAAGGGTGCGTGCCAGGACGCGTTGTTCATCGTCCATCGGCCAAGTCGGCATTGCAGTCACGGCGGGCAGGCGCAGGTTCAGACGCCGAGCGAACCCCGAATCGACCTCACCGCATGCCTGCAGCCAGAACGCCAAGCCACAACCAGGCAGGTACGCGTCCAGGTCACCGGCTGGCAGCGCCTGTTGCCAGCCCACAGGCCAAGGGCCAATGACGAGACACCACTTTTCCAGGCAATAGCGCAGGCCCTGTGGGTCGAGTGCCGCCCGCAACCGCGCCTGCCCCGACCGTTCGAGTACTTGTCGGATGGCCTGGCCATGCAGCAGGCCGCCCAAACTGGCCAACACCCGCTCCAACGCCGGCTGTGAAAACAGGGCCAGCCTACCGAGTCGTTCTGGCAAGTCGAACGGCTCGCACAGCGCCAGCACCGACATCAGCCAGCCGTTGACCTCACGACTCTCCCGCCAGTACGGCAAGGCCTGAACCATCTGATCCAGCGCTTCGGGACAGTGGGTCGAATGCAGGTAGTGCGCCAGGCAGTAACGAAACTGGAACTCGGTCATGCTCTCTGACGCCACCACAGGTACTGCGCCAGGTTGCTCAGTACCAGCACCCCGAGCAGCACGCCCAGCAGCGCCACAAGCCGCCAGCGCGAACCTTCCAGAACCTGGATCGACAACAGCGTGACATGGCGCAGGCCCGCCAGCGGTTGACGCGCCTGGGTCGACGGCACCAGCACCACGCTGATGCGCTCGTAGTCCAGGCCTTCGATGCTGTTGCTCAACAGCTGTTTCATCTGCCCGATGTACAGCTCCAGCGCCGCATCCGCCGCATGTTTGATAAAGATCGACGCCGACGCTACGCCGGCCTGCGCGCGCAGGCCGTCACGGGGCTCCGGCAATACCACGTGCACCCGGGCCACCAGTACACCATCGATCTCCGACAAGGTCCGCGACAGTTCCTGGGACTTCACATAGGTCAGCCGCGCCTGTTCCTCCAAGGGCGAGGAGATCAGGCTGTCCCGGGGAAACACGTCATTGACTGTGGAGAACATCTCCCGCGGATAGCCCTGACGCTTGAGCGCCGCCACCGCGTGGCCGATATCGGCTTCGTCGATCAGGATCTTCACCTTGCCGTCCTTGTCCTGGGCCTTCACCGCTGCGATGCCCTCGGTGTCCAGCACCGCGAGCATTTCGTTGGCCTCGCGCTGGGCGAGGCCAAGGTAAAGCTCGACCCTGCACCCGCCCAGTGTCAGCACTGCCAGAAGCAGCATGCACTGCCATGATCTTTTCACAGGACACCTACTGGGCTTTCATGAGGGTTTCGATGTTCTGCGTGGTGCGCCCGACACCCTTGGCGATCAACTCTACCTGCAGGTTGCTGCGGATCAGCGACCAATGGGCGTCCATCAGTGCCACGGGGTCCCCCGTGCGCGAGACCAGGCTGGCCTGCGCGCCCTGCCGGGCTTCGGTATGCTGCTGGTGGAGCTGCCCTATCTGGTGCAGCAGTCCATCGCCAGGGCTGTCGGCGGCACCGGAAAGCGCTTGCTCGAACTCGGCCACCTGCCGGGAATCGGCAGCCGGTGCTGACAGGGACTGCAGGTCGGTGACAACCCGGGTTACCTCGGTAATGCCATTCATGAGCCGCCCTCCACCGTGAAGGAATCATTCAGCAGGTCCATCGCCATGGCGAGCACTTGCAGCCTCGTTTGCTGCGTCAGTTCCGAGGACACCTGTTCGCGGGTTTGATGTTCAACAAGGCTTGCCTGGAACTCGGCTGCGTCTTGATCACTGTGCGTGGGCAACGCGATCAGTGCACCTTGCGCACCAGACACAAGCGCCGAGGCCAGCGGACTCATGCCACCACCTGGGCGCGCATGCCCTGGGCAAAGCGGACCAGGTCAGGATCACCGCTCTGCGCCATGCCCTCGAGACGCCGCTCGAGCACGGCCATGTAGCCCAACTGACGCTCGCACAGCGCCAGCCACGGCCCCAGGGATGGCCATGGCGCCTGGTTGCCCTCCGCCAACGCCTCCTCGCACCGCCCCTGCCCCATCAGGCTGGCAATGCGTATCGCACAAGCCGCCTCCATCGTCGCCGGCTCACGAACCAGCCACTGCGCGATGAACAGCGCCTCTTCATGGTGACGATGTTCGACACCCAGCAGGCCCAGGCGGGCCAGCAGATTGTTCACGGAATGGTTCATGCTCAGAACTTCTGCAAAATGCTGCTGATGGTGTTCTTGAAGGTCTGGCCCAGGGTGGCGTCGACCTGGAACACGTTCGACCAGATGTTCGAGCGGTGGCGCATGTCAGCCAGCAATGCGGGGTCGTCACTTTTCTCGTTGAGCTTCTGCAAGGCGTCGAGCACCGCCTTGTTGGCTTGTTGCGCCTGCTTGACCATGCCCTCGTGGACCATGTCCATGGTGTTGTTGGTGCCGTCGTAGAAGCCGCTGCTGATGTTCGTCATTTCAGTGTTCCTCCAGTTTCTCGAGTATCTTCAAGGCTGCTTCAAGGGCTGCCATTTGTTGGTGCAATTCCTGGAACTCGGAAGGTGGCAGCGGCTCCGACAACTGCCTGGCACAGGCCTGCCGTGCGTGCTCCAGCACCGAGAACATTCGCGCTTGCTTACGCGGATCACGAACCTCCCACATGAGTTCATCCATCATCTGCCGGTCTCTCCTTCAGGTTGATCACGTAGTCCCGGCCACCCTTGCTCAGCGTGATCGCCTGCCGATCGATCGCCAGGATGCGAATGCCGGAGGGCATCAGTGCCCCAACTGGGTAACGGCGGTTGTCGCTCAGCGTCACGTAGGGCAACCGCCCCAGTGAGACGCCTCGAACAGGGAAATCGAGTTTCGCGGGCGCAGGTGCCCTGCCCTCGTCGACCAAGCGCAATGATGGGTGGTCGCCGAATGCCTCGCGGTACTGTCGCTGCAGGTTCTGGTAGTCCTGAAGCTGGCGCTCGCGCAGCGCCCCGCGCAGCACCAGGGTGTGTCCCTGGTCGGTCACGCTCAAAGTGTCCTCCAGGCGCCATTCGCGCAGCAGTTGCGCCAGCCGCGTCCGGGCTTGCTCCTGGGGCTGGGGCGGTTGCTCGACGGGCGCTGCCACTGCTGTTGGCGTATCCTGTGCCTCAGCGTCGGCAATCAACAATCGCGTGAGCAACACGAGCAGCAAAAGCAACCCGGCACCCGGCACCATGAACCAGCCGTGGCGCAAGCCTGACCGAGGACGCTGCGCGGGAAGCCACTCGGCGAACAGGTCGTCTTGATTGCAAAAGGCCCACTGCAACGGACCGCAACATTGAGTCGCCAATGCCTGGAGTTCGGCCTGCGCTGCCACCTCTCGTCCATCCTGGGTGGGTGCTTCGCTCGAACCCCACTCCAGCAGGCGTACGCCACCGGCCTCGACCATCAGCACCAGGTGAATGGCGGCAATGCCCGTATCCGCCAGCACCAGGTCGGCCTGGGCCGGATCGGCGCCGATGACCACCCGCCCAGGCATCAGGGACACCTCGGCGCCGGCATTCAAACCGCTGTAGAGCCGCAGTTTCCAGGTCATATCAGGCACGCTCGCCAAGCCCGGGGTCAATCAGCCTCGGCTCGATCAGGAACAGGCGCACCGAACGACGGGTGTTGCTCGACTGATAGCGGAACAAGGCGCCCAGGAAGGGAATGTCACCCAGCAACGGGACCTTGCGGATGCTTTCGCTCGTCTCGTCGCGATGGATGCCGCCGATCATCAGACTCTGCCCAAGGTCTACCCGGGCCAGCGTGTCGATGACCGTGCGGCTGATGGTGGGAATGCCATCGGACCCGGTGCTGTTGGGCTTCTGGCTGCCATCCTCGATATGCAGGCTCAGGCTGATTTCCGGCCGGTCCGCGCTGCGGATCAGGCGTGGCGTCATCTTCAGCAAGGTGCCGTAGGTAATGGCCTTGAGCTCGGCCACCCGCTCGCCCATCACCCGCACATAGTAGGTTTCGCTGTGATCGATCACCGCCAGGGTGTTTTCCTGGGTCAGCAAGGTCGGGCGTGATACCACCTGGGCATGACCCTCGCCCTGCATCAGGGTGATCTTGGCCAGCAGCCGGTTCAATCCCCGACTATCGACCAGGCTGCCAGCCAACGTGGTTTGCGCCAATCCCGCTTGGGTTCGGATGTCCATCAGTTGATGCTTACCGACTCCGAACTGCCATTCCACGCCCAGCTCATCCAGGTGTTCGGCGTTGATATCGAGGATCGTCAGGCCTACCTCTATCCGCGCCGCCGGCCGGTCCAGCGCCATGACCAGGCGCCGGTACATGGGCAGGCGCTCGGCGTGATCACGCACGATGATGGAATTGATCGACGGTTCGGCCTGGACCACGGCCCGGCCGGCACGCACGGGCGCGCCCTCTCCCACGGACTGGCCGTCGACCGCCACCACATTGGCATCGGCCAGCACCCGGGAAAGGAGCGTGGCCACGCCGGGCACCGCCACCTTCTGGTCGCGATAGTCGATCTCGCGGTCCACGGCCACCGCATGCCGGAGTGGGATCACCTCGACGCTCAGGCTGCCACCCAGTTCATCCTGCAGGCTGGCCTGCTGCTCCAGGGCCTTGACGGTCTGCTCGACCCGGTCCAGATAGCGGGGCGGTCCCGACGCATACACCAGCCGTCCACCCGACGTGGCACGCCAGGCAAAGCGCGAGGTCCAGCCACCACCCTCCTGGAGCGCCGCACGTAGTTGCGGCTCGCGTACCCTGTCCAGGTGGATCAGGCGGGTCTGCACTTCGCTCGACTTGTCGACATGCAGCACCGCGCCGTCGTAGTACCAGGCCAGGTTGTAGAGCACCGCGACCTGCTCGAGAAACGCCTGCGGGTCCGGCTGCTCGAAGGTGGCGCTAACCTGGTCCCTGACCTTGTCGCTGACCACCACCGAACCCTGATAGTTGGTGGCAAAATTGGTCAGCACGTCGCGCAGGCTCTCGCCTTGGGCGATGTAGTGGAACGGCTCGTCCGCCCAATCCAGCGGCTCGCCCTGGGCGAAAAGACTGGCCAGCAGGGCTGCCAGGCCGGTGGCAAGCGATCTCATGGCAGCCATACGCTTGCTCCCCGGGCAATCAGGGGTGTCGGGCCGCGACGGAACGTGCACAGGACATTCAGCAGGGCGAGCTGAACCCCGAGCACATGCTCAAGGGCATCCACATCGCCCTTTGACAGGTCTATCCAGGCCTCAAGCAGCAGTTCTCCCTCAGGTGTCAGTGCCAACCGCTGCGGGCACTGCGCAGCCCACGCAACGAGCATGCCCGACAGGCGGCGCAGGACCTGTTGGTCGAGACTGGCGCCTTGACCGACCACCGACGACAGCGAGCTGCGAACCACCAGCCGTACGCCACGCGGTTCGAGCCGCAGGCCATGGCCATCAATGCACAGGTGGTAGCCGCCAGCATCATCGGCCAGCCATGGCGCCATGCCCAGCCGGCGGGCCAGCTGCGTGGAAAGTCTGTTCATACGGGTCTTGTCCATGCGAGGTAGGGGTTGGCGTCTAGCGACGGGCGTCGCTGGGCGTGCAACCGAAACGCCGGCGATAGCTCTGGCTGAAATACGACTGGCTGGAAAAGCCGCTTTCCATGGCGATGTCGACAATGCTCATGCGCGTGTTCAGCAGCAGATGATGCGCGTGGACAATCCGGCGCTCGGTGATCCAGGCCCGCGGCGAGCAGTTGTAGAAGGAGCAGAACAGGCTCTTGAATGCCGTCAGGCCCAGCCCGAAGGCCTCGGCGTACTGGTCCAGGCGCCACTCGCGCAGGTAGTGCTGCTCCATGAAGGCGTGCAGCCGATCGACATGGCGATTGCCCTGTTGCCGCAGGGCCGCCAACAGCGTCCTGCCTTGTGCTCCGAACACCAGCAGCAACAGCAGCTCCTCCAGGCGCAGCATTGCCAGCATCGACGAGGTCCCCTCGCCTTCGAGCCCCGCCAGGCGGGTCACGCATTCCTGCGCCGCAGTGCAAGGGTGAAGCCGCAAGGTATTCACACCGGGCTCGCCGCAGCGCTCGAGATGGCTCAGTTCCTGGCCGTGGCGCTGCATGAACGCCTGCACGAAATTCACGTCCAGCGGCAGCCACAGCACCTGGCACGCCTGCCATCGGGTCGCCACCAGGTAGGTGCCACGCTTGACGAACAGCAGCTCGCCGGCCTGTAGATCGATGACATTGTCTTTTTCGCGCACGGCCAGCTCGCCTGCCATGATCGCGTAGAAGCCTTCCTGCCCCTGGGACGCAAAACCCGCCCCGACAACATCCAACTGCCGCCCTTGCACACACCAGTCCTCAACTGGAGAAATCCCTCTCGCACCAGGCCGTACTTCCCGTAGACCCCTTTACACACCACGTCGAAGCTCAACGGGTGTAGACATGGCCATAGGCTACGATGCCCTCCCCTGCTTGAACGCAGGGATTGTCCTGGAATGGGCGGAGGCATTTCGCCACCATCTGTAGGAAGTTCGCTGAACCTGGCGCACGGCAGAAAGTGAGCGACAGCCAGCAGCTAAAAAACGACGACAGCCTCCGATAGTCGGGCAAGCAGCATGGTCGTTACCGTGGCGGTCCCCTCCAACGAGAACTCGCCATGCCAGGCACAAACTATGACTATGCGTTGACCCAGCTGTACGCGGCCTTGAAGCTGGATCCCCCAGTGGCCTTCGAGCCGGTGATCAGCCTGCGGGTAGGCCCCCATGTGTGCAACGTGACCGAGCACCCCGCCGACCAGTTGCTGATGTTCATCGAACTACCCGCCATCGACGACGTACGCTGGGGCCAGCAGAACCTGTTCTGCCAGGACGCCTGCAAGCCCGTGCTCGGCCTCGACCCGATCACGGGCTGCCAGGTGCTATGGAACCGCCAATCCCTGATGCAGATGGACCGCGCCATGGTGCATCACCAACTGGAACAGCTGGTTCAGGCCGCCCATGATCTGGCCGACGGCGAAACACCCTGAATGGCGTTCAGCGCTGCGCCCAGATCTGCGCTTCGCTCCACCCCAGGGCGGCAAAGTCCTCGGCGCGCAGCGAGGCCTCCTCTTCGCAGAAGAATTCGTCCAGTTGCGGAGGCCTGACCGCCGTGTCGCTGAGCATCGCATGCACCTGGCCGCGGTGGTGGATCTGGTGCTCGAACAGGTGCGACAGCAAGCGCAGGCGCGGCTCATGCTGCATCCGCTCCGGCCGCACGATGCTGACATAGCGCCCGAGTTGGTCATCGCGCAATTGCCGGCAGTAAGCGATCAGCCGCTGGTCGGCCTGGGCCTGCTGGGCTTGCAGGTCGGTACAGGTAGCGAAAGGCTGCTCGGGCACGAAGAAGCGCTCGCCGTCCGGGTCGGGCGTTGCCCCGCGCTGCTCGCACTCCAGCGCGTCCAGGTAGAACCAGTCCACCGTCAACAGGTGGTTGAGGGTGGCCTTGATCGAGGGGAAGAAGCTGCAACGGGGGGCGACGAACTCGTCCTGGGTCAGTTGCAGGCAAGCCTTGTACAGGCGGTGGTTGGCCCAGCCATTGTTGTAGGCCTGGGTCAGCAGATGATGCGACAGCGGCTCCATGGTCGACTCCTTCAGGCGAAGCGTTGCAGTTGCATCTCCCGTAGCCGGCTCAGGGTCCGTTGGTACGGGAACGCCAGATACCCTTGAGTGTAGAGCGCTTCCAGCGGGACCTCGGCCTCCAGGTACAACGCGACCCGCCGGTCGTAGCACTCGTCGACCAGCGCGATGAAACGCCGCACGCTGTCATCCTTGGGCGCCAACGTCGGCAGTTCGCGGTCTCCGGCCTCGACACGGGCGGCGCCATCTTCAGTGCCACGGGCGATACGCCCGGCCTGCTGCACGCCGCCCAGGGCCGGCACATCACTCAGCAGAATGGCCGGGTAACGGTCGCACAACGCCATGAAGTCCATGGCGGCCAGGGGCTGCTCGCACAGATCGGCAAATCGACACCAGAGCGCCCGCGGGCTGTGGCGCACGACCTGAACGTGGCGCGAGCCGATCTGCAGGGCCTGCGCGCTGCCGGGGTCATCCGGGCTCAACTGGTCGAACACCGTCGACAACGCCCCGCCACCTCCCGCTGGCGCCACCCAGTAGCGTTGCAACCGTGCCCCCGGGTGCAGGCGATGGTCCTGCTCTCCGGCCACCGACAGCACGCGCATATGCTGCTCGATGGCGGCGATGGCCGGCAGGAAGCGCTCGCGGTTGAAGCCGTCGCGGTACAGCTGCTCGGGGGGCTGGTTGGAGGTGGCGACGATTACCACACCCTGGTCGAACAGCACCTGGAACAACCGGCCGAGGATGATCGCGTCACCGATATCGCTGACGAACAGCTCGTCGAAACACAGCACGCGAATATCGCCAGCCAACTCGCGGGCCAGGGCCTTGAGCGGGTCGGCGGTGCCGTTGAGCTGGAACAGGCGCTGGTGGACCCAGGCCATGAAGTGATGGAAGTGCAGTCGCCGGGCAGGTAGCGACAATGAACGGTGAAACAGGTCCATCAACCAGGTCTTGCCACGGCCCACCGGGCCCCAGAGGTACAGGCCCTGGGTCGGCTTGTCCTGGCCCAGGGCATCGAAGCAGGCCTGCAATGCAGTGACGGCGGTCGCCTGGTCCGGGTCGGGAAAGTAGCCGCGTTCAGTGAGGGCCTGGAGGTAGAGGGATTCTGGCGTCATGCCGGCCATGGTACGACACTTTCGCCCCTATCGTGCGTGGGAGCGGGCTTGCCCCGCGATAGGCCCCCTCAGCCATCACCCGTCCTTCAAGCCCACCTTCAGCAATGCCCCGTCCTTGGCATCGGTCAGCACATACACATAACCATCCGGCCCCACTCGCACATCGCGGATCCGCGCCTTGAGATCGCCCAACAAGCGTTCTTCATGCACGATCTTGTCACCATCGAGCTGCAAACGGATCAACTCCTGGGTCGCCAGGGCGCCAATGAACAGGTTGTGTTCCCACGCCTTGAAGGTCGGGCTGTCATAGAACGCCATGCCGCTGATGCCCGGCGACTTCTCCCACACATGATGCGGGTCGACCATGCCATCGACGTGCTTGCCCTTGGCTTCCGGGATCGGCAGCATCGAGTAATTGATGCCATGGGTGGCGATCGGCCAACCGTAGTTCTTGCCGGGCCGTGGAATGTTGATCTCGTCGCCGCCACGGGGGCCATGCTCGTGGGTCCACAGCTGGCCGGTCCAGGGGTTCAACGCCGCGCCCTGCTGGTTGCGGTGGCCGAACGACCAGATCTCCGGGCGCACATTGTCGCGGCCGACGAAGGGGTTGTCCTTGGGTACCTCGCCATCGGGCAGGATGCGCACGATCTTGCCCTGCAGCTTGTCCAGGTCCTGGGCGGTGGGCCGCTGGTTGTTCTCGCCCAAGGCGATGAACAGGTAACCGTCGCGGTCGAACACCAGCCGCGAACCGAAATGATTGCCTTCGGAGAGCTTGGGCTGCTGACGGAAAATCACCGTGAAATTCTCCAACCGCGCGCGGTCCTGGGACAGCTGGCCACGGCCGACCGCAGTCCCCGCCTTGCCGTCAGGGCCTTCTTCGGCGAACGACAGATAGACCGTTCGGTCCTTGTCGAAGTCCGGCGACAGCACCACGTCGAGCAGGCCACCCTGGCCTTCGGCCCACACCTTGGGCACGCCGGACAATGGCGGGCCGACCTTGCCCTCTGCACTGACAATGCGCAGGTTGCCGGGGCGTTCACTCACCAGCATGTCCTTGCCACCCGGCAGGAAGGCCAGGGCCCAGGGGTTGCGCAGGCCGTCGGCGACAGTGCTGACGGTCAGTTGCCCCGCTTCACTGGGAAATTCCTGCTCGGCGGCCGCCTGGGCCAACAGCGGAAACAGGCTGGCGGCGGCCAGGGTGGTCAACCAGGTACGTGGCGTCATGCTCGATTCCTTCGAAGGGGCTCACGGCACGCGCAGCGAATCGCGTGGTGGCCGGGTGGGTTCCAGGTTCGGGGTCTGCTGCTCGCGGCGCAGGTTTTCGCCATTGCCGATACCGCGGTTGTCGAGAGTCGGCGGGCGCGGGTTGGGTTGCGTGGACGGGCCGCGCACCGGCGGCGTGGCGGGCACGCTGCCCTGGCGGCTGTTGGGGTTGGCACGCATGATCGGGCTGTTGTACGGGTTGTTGCTGTCGTTGGCGGCGAGCAACGGCGCCGGCAGGGGCGCCGCCTGGAGCGGCATGGCCAGCAACAGGCCGAGGCCCAGGATTGGCAGGGTGGGGTTCATGCTTCACCTCCGGTACGAAAAGGCGCGCTCCAGGGTTGGATAGCCTAAAGCGCGCAGGGTTCGACGCAAAAGGATGAATATGGGTCCTGATGTTTCAGTATGGCCCCTTGGGGCGGCCATGCAGCCCCGGTGTCAGCCGGCTTTATCCACCTTGTGCCGCGCCGCGTACAGGCACAGCATCTCCATCGCCAGCGTCGCCCCGGCCAGCGCGGTGATATCGGCATGGTCATAGGCCGGCGCCACCTCCACCAGGTCCATGCCCACCAGGTTGATCCCGCGCAAGCCGCCGAGGATCTCCAGCGCCTGCAGCGTGCTCAGCCCACCGCATACCGGCGTGCCGGTACCGGGCGCGAAGGCCGGGTCCAGGCAGTCGATGTCGAAGGTCAGGTACACCGGCCGCTCCCCCACCCGCTGACGGATAGCCGCGATGATCGCCTCGGTGCCCGAACGATGTACCTGGCGGGCATCGAGGATGGCGAACCCCTGGCTGTCGTCATTGGTGGTGCGCAGGCCGATCTGCACCGAGTGCGCCGGATCCACCAGGCCTTCGCGCGCCGCGTGCCAGAACATGGTGCCGTGGTCGATGCGCTTGCCCTCCTCATCCGGCCAGGTGTCGCTGTGGGCGTCGAAGTGCACCAGCGCCAGCGGGCCATGCCGGCGGGCATGGGCCTTGAGTAGCGGATAGCTGATGAAGTGGTCGCCACCCAGGGTGAGCATGGCGCAGCCGGCCTCGAGGATGTGCTCGGCGTGCGCCTCGATGCTGTCCGGCACCGACGCGGGCGTGCCGCTGTCGAACGCGCAGTCGCCGTAGTCGATCACCGCCAGGTGATCGAACGGGTCGAACGTCCAGGGCCAGTGTCGGGCCCAGGCTTGCTGCACCGAGGCGTTGCGGATCGCCCGCGGGCCGAAGCGCGCGCCGGGGCGGTTACTGGTGGCGGTGTCGAACGGCACACCGCTGACCACCACGTCGACACCGCGCAGGTCGCGGCTATAGCGGCGCCGGGAAAAACTGGTGATACCAGCATAGGTGCTCTCGGCGGCGGTGCCGTAGAGGCTGTCACGGGTCATGGCCTGGTCGTTGTCCTGGGCGAGGTCCACGGTCTGTCTCCTGTCGTTGTTGTTCACTGGCGGCTGCGGAAGGTGGTCCACAGGCGGTTGCGCTGGCGCAGGTCGGACAGCGCCATGCTGCGGTCGGCGAACAGGCGCTGGCGCACCTCGGCCGGCGGGTAGATGTCCGGGTCATTGCGGATCGCCGCATCCACCAGCGGCGTCGCGGCCTGGTTGGCGTTGGCGAAGAACAGCGTGTTGGTCAGCGCCGCCACCGATTCTGGGCGCAACATGAAGGCGATGAAGGCACGGGCCGCCTCGGGGTGCGGCGCGTCCTTGGGGATCACCAGGTTGTCCTGCCAGACCAGGGTGCCCTCACGGGGGATGCGGTAGATCAGCTCGAACGGCTTGCCGGCGCGACGGGCCTGGTCGGCGGCCATGGCCGCGTCGCCGTTGTAGGTCAGCGCCAGGCACACGCTGCCGTTGGCCAGGTCGTTGATCTGGCGGCCGTTGGCCACGTAGCTGATCGACGGCTGCAACTGCTGCAACAGTGCCTGGGCGGCGTCCAGTTCGGCCTTGCTCTGGCTGTACGGGTCCTTGCCCAGGTAGTTGAGGGTCAGGCCGATCACCTCCTGGGGCGAGTCCGGCATGGCGATCCCGCAGTCCTTCAGGCGGCTGGCGTATTCGGGCTTGAACAACAGGTCGAGGCTGTCCAGCGGCACATCGCCCAGGCGCTGGCGCACGGCCTCGACATTCACCCCCAGCCCCAGCGTGCCCCAGGTGTATGGCACCGCATGGCGGTTGCCGGGGTCGGCCTCGGCCAGCTTGGCCAGCAGGTCCGGGTCGAGGTTGGCGTAGCCGGGCATCGCCTGCGCCTCGAGCGGCTGCAGGGCGCCGGCCTTGAGCGCCCGGGCCAGCACCGTGGCCGACGGCACCACCACGTCGTAGCCGCTGCCGCCGGTGAGCAGCTTGGTCTCCAGCACCTCGGTGGTGTCGAAGGTGTCGTAGCGGACCTTGTAGCCGGTCTCCTGCTCGAACCGCGCCAGGGTTTGCGGGGCGACATAGTCGGCCCAGCTGTACAGGTTGACGACCTTCTCCTCGGCCTGCAGCGGCAGGGCGATCAGCAATGAAAGCAGGCACAACGTTCGACGCATGGCGGGCACCTCGGCGTGGGGGTGGATGCCGCCAGCATGCCTGCCGGGTTACATTGTAAAAATGGCAACTTTGCGAAGCTGACATTCACCAGGATCAATGTGATGCTCGGACAATTGCACGACCCGGACCTGCACCTGCTGCGGCTGTTCGTCACTGTAGTCGAGGCCGGCGGCTTCAGCGCCGCCCAGGGTGTGCTGGGGCTCAGCCAGCCCAGCATCAGCCAGCAGATGGCCAGGCTGGAGACCCGCCTGGGATATCGCCTGTGCAGTCGAGGCAAGGGCGGTTTCCGGCTGACCGAGAAAGGCGAGCTGCTGCTCCAGGCGACCCGCGGCCTGTTGCTGCAGATCGAGCAGTTCCGCCAGCAGGCCAACGGTGTGGCCGGGCGCTTGCTGGGCACGCTGCGCGTCGGCCTGGCCGAGAACCAGGATCGCGACGTCACCCTGCGCCTGGCCCGGGCCATCGCCCGCTTTCGCCAGCGCGACGAACATGTGCGCCTGGAACTGACCAGCGCCCCGCCGGCCGAGCTCGAGCGGCTGTTGCTGGAGCAGCGCCTGGATTGCGCCATCAGCTACTTCTCCGGCAACCAGGCGGCGTTCGACTACCTGCCACTGTTCGAGGAACGCCAGCGACTCTACTGTGGCCAGGGGCATGAACTGTTCGACCAGGTCCAGGTCAGTCGCGAGCAATTGCTGGAGGCCGACCAGGTTTGCCATCCCTACCGTTTTCTCAAGCAGGGCGAGCCCTTCCAGAGCCGACGCAGCCTGGCGGTGGCGGAACAGATCGACAGTGCGCTGACGTTGATCCTGTCGGGTCGGCATATCGGCTATCTGCCCCGCCACTGCGCCGCGCCCTGGGAAGCCCAGGGGTTGTTGCGGGCGCTGGACCCGACACTGGATTTCGTGGTGCCGTTCACCTTGGCGCGGCACCGTGGGCAGGAGCCAGGTGAAGCGCAGCAGGCGTTCATGGAGGATCTGCGCAGTGTATTCGTTTGAATTGGGGCCGCTTTGCGGCCCATCGCGGGCAATCCCGCTCCCACAGGAGCCGCACATTCCTTGATAGCGGCGCCACGCATTTGCCACACTGAGGACTCGCCCGTGTCCCGAGACCCTATCACCATGTATGCCCGCGCCTGCCTGATTCTGCTGCTGACCCTTGGCCTAAGTGCCTGCGCCCTGTTCCAGGGCCGTGACCCGCTGAACATCAGCGTGATCGGCATCGATCCTTTGCCCGGCCAGGACCTGGAGCTGCGCATGGCGGTGAAGATCCGCGTGCAGAACCCCAACGAAACCCCGGTGGACTTCAACGGCATCGCCCTCAACCTGGAAGTCAACGACCAGCCCCTGGCCGCCGGAGTGAGTGATCAACGCGGGCATATCGGTCGCTACGACGAGGCGGTGATCGTGGTGCCGGTGAGCATCACCGCCTTCGCCTTCCTGCGCCAGGCCTATGGCCTGAGCCGGGTGGAGTCCCTGCAAGGCCTGCCCTATGTATTGCGCGGCAAGCTGGCGGGCGGCACGCTCGGGACAATGCGCTTCACCGACAAAGGCAAGCTGGACCTGCCCGCCGCCACAAGTGCCGGCTGGTAAACCTGTTGTTCAGGTAAGCGAACGATCACTCGCCAGCAGCGGCGGAACCGACAAAGCGCACACCGGGGCGTGGACGTTCATCCACGCTGAGTTCGAACACATCCGGCCGTGCATAGTGGCCGACCACATCGAAGTCGTAACGTGCACGCACCAACTCATCGGTGTCGACCTCGGCACAAAGCAACCCTCGCTCACCTACCAGGGGCCCAGCGAGTACCTCGCCGAGGGGGCCGACGATCACGCTGCCACCGTTGATCAACGGCCGGTCTGCCGGCCAGTTGGCCACCTCAAGGCCCAGCGCCGCCGGTGAGTCCTGCACCTGGCAGGCACTGATGACGAAACAGCGTCCTTCGGCGGCGATATGGCGCATGCTGACCTGCCACAGCTCGCGCTCATCCACCGTCGGCGCGCACCACAGCTGCACGCCCTTGGCGTACATGGCAGTGCGCAGCAGGGGCATGTAGTTCTCCCAGCATATCGCCGCGCCGATGCGCCCGGCGCGGCTCTCCACGACCGGCAGCGTGGAGCCGTCGCCCTTGCCCCAGATCAGCCGCTCGGTGCCGGTGGGCATCAGCTTGCGGTGCTTGGCCACCAGGCCGCCTTCAGGCTCGAAGAACAGCACGGTGCAGTACAGGGTATTGCCGCTGCGCTCGATCACGCCAAGCACCAGGCTCGCCCCGGTGCGCGCCGACAGCCCGGCCAGCGCCTCGGTTTCGGCACCCGGTACATCGATGGCGTTGGCGAAATAGCGGGCGAAGGCTTCACGCCCTTCGGGCAGGCGATAGCCGAGCTGGGTACCGAACCCCTCGCCTTTCGGGTAACCGCCGAGCAACGCCTCGGGCATCACCACCAGGCTGGCACCGGCCTCGCGGATGGCCTGCTCGTAGCCGAGGATCTGTTCCAGGGTGGCAGCCTTGCCCGCAGGCAGCGAGCCGATCTGCAGGGCGGCAACGATGGATCTTGGCATCCTGGGGACTCCTGTCAGAAGAAAGCCGAAAGGTGCGCACCCCGCACCGCAAGTGTTCGCCTGCCTCAGCGGCTGGTGCTGGCGGCGGCCATCATCTTGTTCACTTCACTGCGTACCAGTTGGGTGAATTCCGCCGGCGACATGCCGTCGAGCTCCGCACGCACCCACTCGGCCCACTTGCCCTTGCGCCGCGGTTTCTCCGCGATCAGCCGAGCGGCCTCACCCTTGGCCTTGCCCAGGTTGTTCTGCCAGTACTCGAACAAACGGGCCTTCTCTGCCTCGATCTGCGCCCGTTCCTGGAAGCTCATGTTGGCCAGATTGAAACTCATGGGGGTATTACCTGCCGCTGGGAAATGGGCGCTATCTTACACTGTAGCGACGCGCCATCGGTACGCCGCTGCAACTTTCCCGGCGCCGTGGCATCCACTGTTCAACGCCCAACCCTTCACGAGGATGTGTACATGGCCAGGAAAACCGCCGCGCAAGGCAACAACGACCAGATCAAGGATCAGGTGTTCAGCGAGCTGCAGGCATTGATCGAGGAGTCCGAAAAGCTGCTCAGCGACAGCGCGTCGCTGGTGGGTGAGGAAGCCGAAGGCATGCGCGCGCAACTGGGGCTGAAGCTGCGCCAGGCGCGCGACGCCACCAGCCGACTGGGCCAGAAGGCACAGCCGGTGGTCGAGGCGACACAGGAGTACATTGGCGGCCACCCCTGGCAGACGGTGGCGATTTCCGCAGGTTTCGGCCTGGTGGTCGGCTTGTTGCTCGGGCGCCGCCAGTAGCTCAGGCGGCTTGCGCCAGCGGAATTCCACTGTGGAAGCGCAGTTCCTGGTCGGGTGAAGTAATCAGCCCGACCTCGGCCTCGCGCACCTGCTCCACCACCTGGGCGATATCCGCTTCATCACCATACTGGTGGGCCAGCTTCAGGTAGCCCTGGTAATGCCGTGCCTCGCTCTTGAGCAGGCCGTGGTAGAAGGTGCCGAGTTCTTCGTCCAGGTGCGGCACCAGGGCGGCGAAGCGCTCGCAACTGCGCGCCTCGATGAAAGCCCCCACCACCAGGGTATCCACCAGCTTGACCGGCTCATGGGCGCGCACCAGCCGCCGCAGGCCCGAAGCATAGCGCCCGGCCGAGACCGGCCGCAGCGGCACGCCCCGGCGCTTCATCAGGCGCAACACCTGCTCGTGGTGCACCAGTTCCTCGCGGGCCAGGCGCGACATCATGTTGATCAGGTCGAGGTGGGTGTTGTATTTGGCGATCAAGCTCAGCGCGGTGCTGGCCGCCTTGAACTCGCAGTTCTTGTGATCGATCAGCAGGGTCTCCTGGTCGGCCAGCGCCGCCTCGATCCAGGCATCAGGGGTACGGCAACCGAGGAAGGCGTCGATTTCAGGAATCAGGGACATGGCACTCACAATCACACAGGACATCGGCAGGACCGGGGATTATACCGGCGACCGTGCCGAGTGCCAGTGACTATGCTTGATACATATCAAGCGGCGGCGGCAGCGGCGCCGTCTATAGTCAGGCATTGGCCGCCATTCTGAAGGGAGTTCACGCCCATGCAAGCCGTACGCAGCATCCTTGTCGTCCTCGACCCCGAGCACGCCCACAGCCGTGCCTTGACCCGGGCCAAGCTGATCGCCGGGGAGACCGGCGCGCGCCTGCATCTGTTGATGTGCGACAAGAAGCAGGATCATGGCGCACTGCTCAGCTTGCTCAGCAGCCAGTTGCATGATGATGGGTACGACAGTGTCACCCACGAGCAGCATTGGAAGGACAACCTTCACACATCGATCATCCATGTGCAGCAAGCCGAAGGTTGCGAACTGGTTATCAAGGAACACCGGCCGGACAATCCTCTGCGCAAGGCATTGCTCACCCCCAGCGACTGGAAGCTGCTGCGCGAGTGCCCCTGCGCGGTGCTGATGGTCAAGAGCGAGCGACCATGGACAGGTGGCAAGATCCTGGCGGCCGTGGATGTTGGCAATCAGGACGAAGCCCATCGCCTGCTGCATGCCAGCATCATCGACCATGGCTATGACATCGCCAGCTTGGCCAAGGGCGAGCTGCATGTGATCAGTGCCCACCCCTCGCCCATGCTGTCCGCTGCGGACCCGGTCTACCAGCTCACCGAGACCATCGAGAAGCGCTATCGCGAGGCGTGCCTGGCGTTCCAGGCGGAGTTCGATATCACCGATGACCGCCTGCACATCGCCGAAGGGCCCGCGGATGTGTTGATTCCCTACACCGAGAAGAAGCTCGATGCCGTGGTGACCATTGTCGGTACCGTGGCACGGACAGGCATCTCCGGGGCGCTGATCGGCAATACCGCGGAGGTGGTGCTGGACTCGCTGGAAAGCGATGTGCTGGTGCTCAAGAGCGAAGAGGCCAAGGCGCATCTGGCCGAGTTGGCGCGGGGCTGAAAGACGCAACGCGCCCCCTCTGTAGGAGCGGCCTTGTGCCGCGAAAGGGGCGCGTAGCGGCTCCGGGGTTTGTGCATCACGCTGATATCGCCGGGGCCGGTTGCGGCCCTTTCGCGGCGCGAGGCCGCTCCTACAGGGGGAGACTGTGTTTATTTGGGAACGCGGAAAAGACAAAACCCCTACCTGCTCGCGCAGATAGGGGTTTTGCGAAATGAATCTTGACGATGACCTACTCTCACATGGGGAAACCCCACACTACCATCGGCGATGCATCGTTTCACTGCTGAGTTCGGGATGGGATCAGGTGGTTCCAATGCTCTATGGTCGTCAAGAAATTCTGTTGCCAGAACATCCAGATGGATACTCCAGCCAATTCGGATATGTGATCTTTGTGGTTTGTCGCGAACTTTCGGTTCTTGCGTCTTCACCACCACAATTTGGCCTCGGCGCAAATTGCTTGGGTGTTATATGGTCAAGCCTCACGGGCAATTAGTATTGGTTAGCTCAACGCCTCACAGCGCTTACACACCCAACCTATCAACGTCGTAGTCTTCGACGGCCCTTCAGGGAGCTCAAGGCTCCAGTGAGATCTCATCTTGAGGCAAGTTTCCCGCTTAGATGCTTTCAGCGGTTATCTCTTCCGAACATAGCTACCCGGCAATGCCACTGGCGTGACAACCGGAACACCAGAGGTTCGTCCACTCCGGTCCTCTCGTACTAGGAGCAGCCCCTCTCAAATCTCAAACGTCCACGGCAGATAGGGACCGAACTGTCTCACGACGTTCTAAACCCAGCTCGCGTACCACTTTAAATGGCGAACAGCCATACCCTTGGGACCGGCTTCAGCCCCAGGATGTGATGAGCCGACATCGAGGTGCCAAACACCGCCGTCGATATGAACTCTTGGGCGGTATCAGCCTGTTATCCCCGGAGTACCTTTTATCCGTTGAGCGATGGCCCTTCCATACAGAACCACCGGATCACTAAGACCTACTTTCGTACCTGCTCGACGTGTGTGTCTCGCAGTCAAGCGCGCTTTTGCCTTTATACTCTACGACCGATTTCCGACCGGTCTGAGCGCACCTTCGTACTCCTCCGTTACTCTTTGGGAGGAGACCGCCCCAGTCAAACTACCCACCATACACTGTCCTCGATCCGGATAACGGACCTGAGTTAGAACCTCAAGGTTGCCAGGGTGGTATTTCAAGGATGGCTCCATGAGAACTGGCGTCCCCACTTCAAAGCCTCCCACCTATCCTACACAAGCAAGCTCAAAGTCCAGTGCAAAGCTATAGTAAAGGTTCACGGGGTCTTTCCGTCTAGCCGCGGATACACTGCATCTTCACAGCGATTTCAATTTCACTGAGTCTCGGGTGGAGACAGCGCCGCCATCGTTACGCCATTCGTGCAGGTCGGAACTTACCCGACAAGGAATTTCGCTACCTTAGGACCGTTATAGTTACGGCCGCCGTTTACCGGGGCTTCGATCAAGAGCTTCGCTTGCGCTAACCCCATCAATTAACCTTCCGGCACCGGGCAGGCGTCACACCCTATACGTCCACTTTCGTGTTTGCAGAGTGCTGTGTTTTTAATAAACAGTCGCAGCGGCCTGGTATCTTCGACCGGCGTGGGCTTACGCAGCAAGTGCTTCACCCTCACCGGCGCACCTTCTCCCGAAGTTACGGTGCCATTTTGCCTAGTTCCTTCACCCGAGTTCTCTCAAGCGCCTTGGTATTCTCTACCTAACCACCTGTGTCGGTTTGGGGTACGGTTCCCAGTTATCTGAAGCTTAGGAGCTTTTCTTGGAAGCATGGCATCAACCACTTCGCGCTCTAATGAGCACTCGTCATCAGCTCTCGGCCTTGAGATCCCGGATTTGCCTAAGATCTCAGCCTACCACCTTAAACTTGGACAACCAACGCCAAGCTGGCCTAGCCTTCTCCGTCCCTCCATCGCAATAACTGGAAGTACAGGAATATTAACCTGTTTTCCATCGACTACGCTTTTCAGCCTCGCCTTAGGGACCGACTAACCCTGCGTCGATTAACGTTGCGCAGGAAACCTTGGTCTTTCGGCGTGCGAGTTTTTCACTCGCATTGTCGTTACTCATGTCAGCATTCGCACTTCTGATACCTCCAGCAAGCTTCTCAACTCACCTTCACAGGCTTACAGAACGCTCCTCTACCGCATCATCATAAGATGATACCCGTAGCTTCGGTGCATGGTTT
>NZ_AP023348.2:4527500-5890000 GCF_016861355.2 Pseudomonas sp. RtIB026
ACTTTCCATGAAACGGGACACAGCACCGCCCGTTGCCGCCGACTGATTTGAGAAATATTTGCATTTAGCTGACCTGCAACCTTGTACCACCCGGCCTGGCTGATTAAGCTGTCACCCAATCATCATCTTGACGCTATCTACTGGGCGGCACATGGACGCCGGGGATCATCAGGGAAGAGGCAAAGCGCAAACGACAGGTCCGTTAAAGCAGTCGGGCCGATAAGGACAGGAATGAAACGTATTTTGCTCATTCTGGGCATCCTGGCCATCGCGGGATGCGCCGCGACAGCCAACACCGAGGTGAAACGGGGGAAGAAGGGCCTGCACATCAACTGCTCGGGGCTCTCCTCGTCGTGGGACAAGTGTTATAGCAAAGCCGCCAGCGCCTGCAGCAGCAAGGGCTACAAGGTCATCGCCCGCTCCGGCGACACCGACGAAGAGCCTGGCGACTATGTATTCGGTATCAACCCCGCCGGTTACACCAGCCGCAGCATGATCGTGATCTGCAAATAACGAAAAGGGCAGCCAAGGGCTGCCCTTTCGCTTTCAGGCCCGCCTGTTTCAGATCGGCGCAGTACGCTGCTCCAACCATGCCAACGCGTCCCCAGCCAGCAACGGGGCCAGCCGTTCGCGCACCGTCTGGTGATAGCGATTCAACCAGGCAATGTCCTCGCTACCGAGCTTCTCGACGAGCAGGCAGCGCGTATCGATCGGGCACAGGGTCAGCGTTTCGAACTCAAGGAACTCACCGAACTCGCTGCTACCCGCCTGGCGGTTGACCACCAGGTTCTCGATGCGCACGCCCCATTCGCCCGACCGGTAGGTCCCCGGCTCGATCGAACTGATCATGCCCGGCTGCATCGCTGTCTGCGGCGCCGGCGCAGCTTGGTAGGCAATCACTTGCGGGCCTTCGTGCACATTCATGAAGTAGCCGACACCATGACCGGTGCCATGACCGTAATCGACCTGATCCGCCCAGATCGGCGCTCGCGCGATGGCATCCAGCAACGGCGAAAGAATGCCTCGCGGGAATCGCGCGCGCGACAACGCGATCATGCCCTTGAGCACCCGCGAGCAGTCGGCCTTCTGTGCCTGGCTAGGCTCACCGATCGGCACCATACGGGTAATGTCCGTAGTGCCCCCCAGGTACTGTCCCCCGGAGTCGATCAACAATAGGCCATTACCCTCGATCACGGCATGGGACTCGTCCGTAGCTCGGTAATGTGGCATCGCGCCATTAGCGTTGTACGCGGCAATGGTCGAAAAGCTCAACGACACATAACCAGGACGACGGGCCCGGGCCGCGCTCAGTTGCTCGTCGATGGTCAGCTCGGTGATCCGCTCCTGCCCCTGGTTCGCCTCGAACCAGGCGAAGAATTCGCACAATGCAGCGCCATCCTGCTCCATGGCCTGGCGGATGTGGACGAGGTCACCCTCCCCCTTGCGCGACTTGCTCAGGGTAGTCGGGTTGATGCTCTCGACCAGTCGCACCTGCTCGTGCAGTTTGTCCAGCAGGCCACGGGTGACCCGCGCCGGGTCCACCAGCAGGCTAGCCGCAGCCGGAATCGCGGCCAGCGCGTCATTGACCCCAACGTAGTCGCGAACCTCGATACCATCGGCCGCCAGCACCTGGCGCAGGTGGCTATCGACCTTGTCACGCCCGACAAACAGGAACGCCTTGTCCTGGCTGACCAGGGCGAAGGAAACGAACACGGGGTTGTAGGAGACATCGCTACCCCGCAGGTTGAACAGCCAGGCGATGTCGTCGAGGGTGGCGATGAAATGCCAGTCGGCGCCCTTCTCCCGCAGTGTGCTGCGCAACTCGGCGAGCTTTTGCGCACGGTTGACCGTGGCATGGGGTGGCAGGTGCTGGTACACCGGATTGCCCGGCAGCGAGGGGCGCCCCCCCCACACCTGGTCCAGCAAGTCGAGATCCGTGCGCAATGTCGCGCCACGCGCCTGCAGACGCTCGCCCAGTTGCCGCGCCGAGGCCAGGGCCATGACCGCGCCGTCCACCGCGACGGTGCCGGACACTTGCGCACCCAGCCACTCCAGCGCCCCGGGCTCCCCGGGGCGCAGTTTCATCAACTCGATGCCGCTGCCGGCCAGTTCCTTGTCCGCCTGTTCCCAGTAACGACTGTCAGCCCACAGCCCGGCAAAGTCCGCCGTCACCACCAGCGTCCCCACCGAACCAAGGAACCCGGACAGCCACTGCCGACCTTGCCAATAGCCCGGCAGGTACTCGGACAGGTGCGGGTCGGCCGAAGGCACCAGCAGGGCATCCACGCCCTCCCGGGTCATGACCTCGCGCACGCGGGCAAGACGCGCCGGGACGGATTCGTGAAGGGGGGACTGACTGTTCATGCGCACTCCTGCGGATAGGTGTCGACGGGTCCAGGGCGTTGATAATGGAACAGCCGGCTGGCGCCCGCAATCTCCACGACCGTAACAAGGCATGCATTGCCCCAACTGCCCTGACGACCGTCGATCCATCCTCCTGAACTAAACCGGCTGCGGGCCTTCACAACCCTTACATACCGTGCGTACGCGAGGCCGAGCATGCCCCACTCACGCGAACCGAAAAGCGCCGTCGTGCTGCTCGAAACCCGCGAGCACACACCCGAGCATGAACGCGCAGTCCACCTGAAGATCGCCGATCACCTGGCGCGTCTGCTGGATGTCGAGCGGGTCGAGCCTTCGCCCACGCAATCCGATGCGACCGGCTACTACTATGTACCGACCCAGACCCTGGTCGATCAGGAGCGTCACGCAGCGCTGGGCATTCACGACGAACAGGATCTGTTCGGTGGCATGGTCAGCCATCCGCACATGGCCACCAAAGCCATCTCCCACCCGCTGCCGGCCGACGCCAGCTTTCCGCCCGGCTGGACCGATGCCTTTGCCCAGCATGCCAGCGACGCCCTGCTGCGCGGCTATACCGTGTTCTCCAGGGCCGACGCCCGCCGCGCCGCCGAACTGCTGCTGCGCGATGGGCCGGTAAGGATCAAGCCGGTACTGGCCTGCGCCGGCCGGGGCCAGGAGGTGATCATCGACAGGCTGGCCCTGGAGCCGCTGCTGGAGGCGATGGATGAACAACAACTGAGCTTGTGGGGATTGGTACTGGAAGAAGACCTCGACGAGGTCGAGACCTTCAGCGTAGGGCAGGTACGCGTGGCCGGGCTAACCTTGAGCTATCACGGCACCCAGCACCTCACCCGCGATCATGCGGGCACCGAGGTGTATGGTGGCTCCGACCTGGTGATCGTGCGCGGCGACTACCAGCAACTGCTGCAACTGCCGCTCGAGGACCACCTGCGCCTGGCCATCAACCAGGCCATGACCTACGAAGAGGCCGCCGAACGCTACTTCCCGGGCTTCATCGCCTCACGTCGCAACTACGACATAGCCCGCGGCCAGGACCATCACGGCCATCTGCGCAGCGGCGTGCTTGAACAGTCCTGGCGCCTGGGCGGTGCCAGCCCCGCCGAGGTCCTTGCGCTGCAGGCCTTCGCCGCCGATCCGGCGCTGCAACGGCTACGCGCCTCGACTCACGAGGTATTCGGCGACACGCAACTGCCCGCCGACGCCACCCTGTTCTATCAGGGCCATGACAGTGAACTTGGACAACTCAGCAAATATGCACGGATACGCGACCATGACCATCGAGAGTGAAACCGTGGAACTGCACGTCGAGGGTGACAGCATCGTCGGCACCCTGGTCAGCCCGGGCAGCCGCATGCCGGGGATCCTCTTCGTCCATGGCTGGGGCGGCAGCCAGCAACGCGACCTGGCCCGTGCCCGGCAGATCACCGGGCTCGGCTGCGTGTGCATGACCTTCGACCTGCGCGGACATGAAAAGACCGAGAGCCAGCGCCTGACCGTCACCCGCGAGCAGAACCTGGCCGACCTGCTGGCCGCCTACGACCGGTTGGCTAGCCACCCGTCGGTCGATCCCGGCGCCATCGCCGTGATCGGCAGCAGCTATGGCGGCTACCTGGCGACCCTGCTCACCCGTCACCGGCCAGTCAAATGGCTGGCGTTGAGGGTACCGGCCCTCTATTGGGACGATGAATGGGAGGCGCCCAAGCAGGCCCTCGACCGCCAGCGGCTCAACGCCTACCGCCTGCGTGACCTCGGGCCGGCCGACAACCGCGCCTTGGCCGCCTGCGCCGAATTCGCCGGCGACGTGCTGCTGGTGGAATCCGAACAGGACGACTATGTGCCGCACAGCACGCTGATGAGCTACCGCTCGGCCTTCGTCGGCGCCCACTCGATGACCCACCGCCTGGTCGACGGCGCCGACCACGCGCTGTCCAGCGAGGAAAGCCAGAAAGCCTACAGCGCCATACTCACGGCGTGGATCAGCGAGATGGTCATCGGCGCGCGCCTGGACCGCTACCCGCACTACGCGCCCTGGTATGCCTGAGTGCTACCCAGCTGACAATGCAGGCCGCCATCGGCGCCACGCACCAGGCTGCGCAGCGTCTGGTACGCGGCGAAGTTCACCCCGCGGGCCTGGTGCTCGCCCAGCAGGTCGAGGAACGGCTCCTCGATGAAGCAGCCGGCGGCGGCGACCCAGGCCTGGCGCGATTGCCAGCGCAGGTGCTGGAGCACTCGACGACCGTCGTCGCTGACCTGGATGCTGACGCTCAGCAGACCATCGCAGCGTTGCGCGAGGTGCTCGCTGCGCACCACCAGGGCCTCGGCCAGGGCGTCCTGGCGCAACGGTGGCACGTCGTACTCGATCATCTGGGTGAACCACAGGGAATGGGTGTTGGCCGCCATGACGCATCTCCTCGTTTCGGGCTCTTGCAGCAGATGGTCGTGGAGGGTAAAACCTCCAGCTAACTCAAGGTCAAGGATTTTATTGCCGATGAAGCCCCCTTCCGCCCAGGAGCGCCTGCTCAGCGTCGGCCAGCTGGCCGCGCGCAGCGGCGTGGCCGTGACCGCCCTGCACTTCTACGAGACCAAGGGACTGATCCACAGCACTCGCAACGCCGGCAACCAGCGCCGCTATCCACGGGCCATGCTGCGCCGGGTGGCGGTGATCAAGATGGCCCAGCGCCTGGGCATCGCCCTGGCCGACATCGCCAGCGCCCTGGAGGCCCTGCCCTGCGATCACACCCCCACTGCCGACGACTGGCAGCGCCTGTCGGCGCGCTGGCGCGACGACCTGAGCCGGCGCATCGACGAGCTGGTGATGCTGCGCGATCAGCTCGACGGCTGCATCGGCTGTGGCTGCATGTCGTTGAAGGAATGCCCGCTGCGCAACCATCACGACCGCCTCGCCGATGAAGGCCCGGGGCCGCACCCAACCACCAGCGAAGCTCAGCCGCTGATGACCGCGAAACGCCGACGGTAATCGCTGGGGGTCATCCCGGTCAGGCGCTGGAACACCTTGCGAAAGGCGCTGGGGTCCTGATAGCCGACGCCCCAGGCGATCTGGTCGACGCTGCGCCGGGTGAACTCCAGCAAGCGGCAGGCCCGGCCGACCCGCACCTGCTGCGCGTATTCGGTGGGACGCAGGCCGGTGGCGGCGCGAAAGCGACGCAGGAAGGTTCGCGGCTCGAGGCCCGCGCAACCGGCCATGTCGGCCAGGCTGGCATCCCGGGCCTCCTCTGCCTGCAACCAGTGCTGCACCTTCAGAACAGCCTCGTCACCATGGTCCAGGCGCGGCTGGAACAGGGCGCCGGGCAACGGCGCCGGCGAGGGCTCGACCGCAAGATAGCGGGCCGTCTCGCGGGCCAGGGTGTGGCCGAGGAAGCGCTCGATCAGGTGCAGGCCGAGGTCGGTCCAGGCCATCAGCCCGGCGGAGGTGACGATGTCGCCGTCGTCGAGCAGCGGCTGGCTGCCCTGTACCCGCACCCTGGGAAAGCGTTCGGTAAGGGCCTGGGCATAGTTCCAGTGGGTGCAGGCCGCCCGACCATCCAGCAGGCCGCTGCCGGCCACCAGGAACACACCGATGCACACCGAGGCCAGCACGGTGCCCTGGCTGTGCACCTGGCAGAGCGCGGCGCGATGGGCCTGCAACACCTCGGCCGAAGGGGTCGCCGCCAGGCTCGGCGGAATCATCAGCGCCCGCAGCGCATGGCCGTTCGCCGGCAGGCTGTCATGCACCACCTGCAACTGACCCGCTCCATCGAGCTGCCAATGGGTCACTCGCAGTACTGGCAGATCATGGGCGCCCAGCTGCGCGGCGACCCGGTTGGCCACCGCGAACAGGTCGGTCAGGCCGTGCACCGCCGCGCTCTGCGCGCCGGGATAGATCAGCACGCCGATTTCCAGGCTGTCAGTTTTTGCCGTCATTGTGTCGCTCGCGCCTATCCTCGATCGGGTCGCCCAAGCCTATAACTATCGGCAGTTCATCACTACTGCCGCAGGAGGCACCATGAGCAAGCGCGCCCTGATCATCATCGATATCCAGAACGACTACTTCCCCGGTGGCAAATGGACCCTGGACGGCGCCGAGGCGGCCGCCGACAACGCCGCCCGGTTGCTGGCCGCAGCCCGCGAGCGGAGCGACCTGGTGGTGCATGTGCGCCATGAGTTCGAGAGCGCCGACGCGCCCTTCTTCGTGCCGGGCTCGGTCGGCGCACAGATCCACCCCAAGGTCGCGCCGGCAGCCAGCGAGACGGTAGTGCTCAAGCACAAGGTCAACAGCTTCCGCGACACCCAGCTGAA
This sequence comes from Pseudomonas sp. RtIB026, assembly GCF_016861355.2. Lineage (NCBI taxonomy): Bacteria > Pseudomonadati > Pseudomonadota > Gammaproteobacteria > Pseudomonadales > Pseudomonadaceae > Pseudomonas > Pseudomonas sp. RtIB026. Next base: position 4,534,182 of record NZ_AP023348.2, read on the forward strand.
GGCGCTGCTCGACCAGCACGACATCAAGGCACTGACCATCGCCGGCAGCATGAGCCACATGTGCATCGATGCTGCGACCCGCGCCGCCGCCGACTTCGGCTATGAAGTCAGCGTCGCCCACGATGCCTGCGCGACCCTAGCGCTGGAGTTCGGCGGCAAGTCGGTGGCGGCGGCCGATGTGCACGCCTCGGCAATGGCCGCGCTGGCGTTCGCCTATGCCAGGGTCGCCAGTACCGACGAGCTGCTGGCCGGTTGAGGGCTCAGATCACCACGTTGCGCACGAAACGCACCGGCTCCTGGCCATCGTTGCGGTAGGCGTAGCGACAGTTGCTGGGGAAGACGAAGAACTCGCCCTTGCCCAGTTGCCGCTCTCCTTCTTCTATGATCAGGGTCAGGCGGCCGTCGGTCACATAGATCTGCTCGCTCCAGCCGGCGGCGTCGGCTTCACTGGCATAGCACTCGCCGGGGGCCAGGGTCCACTCCCACAACTCGACCTCGCGGCGCGCCGGGCTGCTACCGAGCAGCACGGCGCGGCTGGCAGGGTGCACACCGGCCCAGGCCAGTTCTTCGATGCGGCTGGGATCGCGCCGGTCCGGCGCCTGGATCAGGGTGCTGAACGCCACCCCCAGCGCTTCGGCGATCAGGTCCAGGGTGGTGAGGCTGACATTCTTCTCGCCGGCCTCGATGGCCACCAGCATCCGCCGGCTGACCCCGGAACGCTCGGCCAGGACGGCCTGGCTCAGGCCGGCGTCGCCACGCAGGCGACGAACGTTCTGGCTGACATGCTGCAGCACCGATGCCCGGTGCTCGGAATCTTTGTGCACTATATTGCTCACTGGTAGGGGATGCGCAGTATACTGCCCACTTTGCGGCGAATTGTGCGCCGCCCCTTCCGAGTGCGCAAGACCATGAGCCAGGCCCCCACCCGCAAACCCACCGTCAGCTTGCGCCTGAGCAAGGCCGAACTGGTGCTGGTGTTCATCACCATGCTCTGGGGCGGCACCTTCCTGATCGTGCACAACGTCATGACCGTCAGCGGGCCGATGTTCTTCGTCGGCCTGCGCTTTGCCGCCGCCGCGCTGTTCGTCGGCCTGGTGTCGGCCCGTTCGCTGTCGGGGCTGACCTTCACCGAGCTCAAGGCCGGCGTGCTCATCGGCGTGTCGATCATGCTTGGCTACGGCTTGCAGACCATGGGCCTGCAGACCATCAGCAGCAGCCAGTCGGCATTCATCACCGCGCTCTACGTGCCCTTCGTGCCGCTGCTGCAATGGCTGGTGCTGGGCCGGCGCCCGGGCCTGATGCCGAGCCTGGGCATCGGCCTGGCCTTCGTCGGCCTGATGCTGCTGGCCGGCCCCGAGGGCGGCGCGCTGCACTTCAGCGAAGGTGAACTGGTGACCCTGGTCAGCGCCGTGGCGATCGCCGGCGAGATCATCCTGATCAGCCGCTACGCCGGCAAGGTCGATGTGCGCCGGGTCACCGTGGTGCAACTGGCCACCGCCTCGGCGCTGTCGTTCCTGATGATCGTGCCGACCCAGGAGCAGCTGCCCGGTTTTTCCTGGCTGCTGCTGGCAAGCGCGGTAGGCCTGGGGGCCATGAGCGCGGTGATCCAGGTGGCGATGAACTGGGCGCAGCAGTCGGTTTCGCCGACCCGCGCCACCCTGATCTACGCTGGCGAGCCGGTGTGGGCCGGTATCGTCGGGCGTATCGCCGGCGAGCGCCTGCCGGGCGTGGCGCTGATCGGCGGGCTGCTGATCGTGCTGGCAGTGGTGGTGAGCGAGCTGAAGATCCGACGCCAGGATGAGGCCAGCGCCTTGCAGGATGATGAGGCGCGCGAGCGCGAGGCGGGATTGTAGGCAAGGCAACCACCCTGTGTAGGAGCGGCCTTGCGCCGCGAAAGGGCTGCAAAGCAGCCCCGGCGATTGAACACTGAATCCCCGGGGCCGCCATGCGGCCCTTTCGCGGCACAAGGCCGCTCCTACACAGGGAACGCACAACCCCACGGGCACACGATCAGCCGCTATGCTCTGAAAGAAACTGTTATAAAAAAACAGCTTGTCACAGCACATTTGTAGGATCCTGCAAACCCTTGCGTGTTGGTGATCAACCGTCCGGCACGTATGATCCTTGGCAAACTTCTCAGAACAGAACGCTATGTCATTGATTGTGCTATTGCTTCTGCCCTTCCTGGGCAGTTGCCTGGCGGCTGTACTGCCGCACAACGCACGCAACGCCGAGTCCATTCTTGCCGGGCTCGTGGCCCTGGTCGGCACCGTCCAGGTGGCGTTGCTGTACCCCCAGATTGCCGATGGCGGGGTGATCCGCGAAGAGTTCCTCTGGTTACCGAGCCTGGGCCTGAACCTGGTCCTGCGCATGGACGGCTTCGCCTGGCTGTTCAGCCTGCTGGTGCTGGGCATCGGTACCCTGGTGTCGCTGTACGCCCGCTACTACATGTCGCCCCAGGACCCGGTGCCGCGCTTCTTCGCCTTCTTCCTGGCGTTCATGGGTGCCATGCTCGGCCTGGTGATCTCCGGCAACCTGATCCAGCTGGTGTTCTTCTGGGAGCTGACCAGCCTGTTCTCCTTCCTGCTGATCGGCTACTGGCACCACCGCGCCGACGCCCGCCGCGGCGCCTACATGGCGTTGATGGTCACGGGGGCCGGCGGCTTGTGCCTGCTGGTCGGGGCCCTGCTGCTCGGCCATGTGGTCGGCAGCTATGACCTGGACAAGGTCCTGGCTGCCGGCGACACCATCCGCCAGCATGCGCTGTACCCGGTGCTGCTGCCCCTCATCCTGATCGGCGCCCTGAGCAAGAGCGCACAATTCCCCTTCCAGTTCTGGCTGCCCCATGCCATGGCGGCCCCAACCCCCGTCTCGGCTTACCTGCACTCGGCGACCATGGTCAAGGCCGGGGTGTTCCTGCTGGCCCGCCTGTGGCCGGCGCTGTCGGGCAGCGAGGAATGGTTCTGGATCGTCGGCGGCGCCGGCGCCGCCACCCTGCTGCTCGGCGCCTTCGCCGCGATGTTCCAGAACGACCTCAAGGGCCTGCTGGCCTATTCGACCATCAGCCACCTGGGCCTGATCACCCTGCTGCTGGGCCTGAACAGCCCGCTGGCGGCGGTCGCCGCGGTGTTCCACATCCTCAACCACGCCACCTTCAAGGCCTCGCTGTTCATGGCGGCGGGGATCATCGACCACGAGAGCGGCACCCGTGACATCCGCCGCCTGAGCGGCCTGTTCCGCCTGGTGCCGTTCACCGCGACCCTGGCGATGGTCGCCAGCGCCTCGATGGCCGGCGTGCCGTTGATGAACGGTTTCCTGTCCAAGGAGATGTTCTTCGCCGAGACCGTATTCATCACCTCCACGGCCTGGGTCGAAGCGGCCCTGCCGGTGATCGCCACCCTCGCCGGGACCTTCAGCGTGGCCTACGCGCTGCGCTTCACCGTCGACGTGTTCTTCGGCCCACCGGCCCAGGACCTGCCGCACACGCCCCACGAGCCGCCGCGCTGGATGCGCGCGCCGGTCGAGCTGCTGGTGCTCACCTGCCTGGTGGTGGGCATCTTCCCGGCGCAATCGGTCGGTCCGCTGCTGGCCGCTGCCGCCACACCGGTGGTGGGCGGCGTCCTGCCGGAATACAGCCTGGCCATCTGGCACGGCTGGAACGCGCCACTGATGATGAGCCTGATCGCCATGACCGGCGGCATTGTCCTCTACCTGCTGTTGCGCAAGCAGCTGCAGCGCGGCCGTTTCCCCTACCCGCCGCTGATCGAGCGCTTCAACGGCAAGCGCCTGTTCGAGCACGGCCTGGTGCGCCTGATGCTGCTGGCCCGGCATGCCGAGCGCCTGCTGACCACCAAGCGCCTGCAGACGCAACTGTTCATGCTGGTGCTGGCGGCCTTCGTCGCCGGCCTGGTGCCGCTGCTGTACAGCGGCCTGAGCTGGGGCGACCGGCCGAAGATCCCGGGCTCCGGGGTGTTCGTCGCCCTCTGGCTGATCGCCATCGCCTGCGCCATCGGCGCCGCCTACCAGGCCAAGTACCATCGACTGGCGGCCTTGATCATGGTCGGTGTCTGCGGCCTGATGACCTGCATCACCTTCGTCTGGTTCTCCGCACCAGACCTGGCGCTGACCCAGCTGGCGGTCGAGGTGGTCACCACCGTGCTGATCCTGCTCGGCCTGCGCTGGCTGCCACGGCGTATCGAAGGCGTGTCGCCGTTGCCCGGCAGCCAGGACCGCGCACGCCTGCGACGCCTGCGCGACCTGGTGCTGGCAGTGCTGGTCGGCGGCGGCATGGCGTTGCTGTCCTACGCCATGCTGACCCGCCCGACACCCAACGACATCTCCTCGTTCTACCTCAGCCGCGCCCTGCCCCAGGGCGGCGGCAGCAACGTGGTCAACGTGATGCTGGTGGACTTCCGCGGCTTCGACACCCTCGGCGAGGTCACCGTGCTGGTGGCCGTGGCGCTGACCGTGTTCGCCCTGCTGCGCCGCTTCCGCCCGCCGAAGGAGAGCATGCAATTGCCGGCCCAGCAGCGCCAGTTGGCGCCGGACGTGGTCACCGACCTGGTCAACCCGCGCCAGGCCACCGACACCGCGCTCGGCTTCATGATGGTGCCGGCCGCCCTGGTGCGCCTGCTGCTGCCAATCGCCCTGCTGGTGTCGATGTACCTGTTCATGCGCGGCCACAACCAGCCGGGCGGCGGTTTCGTCGCCGGCCTGGTGATGTCGGTGGCGTTCATCCTGCAGTACATGGTCGCCGGCACCCAGTGGGTGGAGGCGCAGATGAGCCTGCGTCCGCTGCGCTGGATGGGCACCGGCCTGCTCTGCGCCACCCTCACCGGTGCCGGGGCGATGCTGCTGGGCTACCCGTTCCTGACCACTCACACCGCCCACCTGCACCTGCCACTGCTGGGTGACGTGCACGTGGCCAGCGCGCTGTTCTTCGACATCGGCGTGTACACCGTGGTGGTCGGCTCGACCCTGCTGATCCTCACCGCCCTGGCCCACCAGTCGGTGCGTGCCTACCGCCCCGCCAAGTCCAGCCAAGCAGGAGCCGCCTGATGGAAGAAGTCATTGCAGTCGCCATCGGTGTCCTGGCCGCCTCCGGGGTCTGGCTGGTCCTGCGCCCGCGGACCTACCAGGTGATCATGGGCCTGTGCCTGCTGTCCTACGGGGTCAACCTGTTCATCTTCAGCATGGGCAGCCTGTTCATCGGCAAGGAGCCGATCATCAAGGACGGCGTGCCCCACGACCTGCTGCACTACACCGACCCGCTGCCCCAGGCGCTGGTGCTCACCGCGATCGTCATCAGCTTCGCCATGACCGCGCTGTTCCTGGTGGTGCTGCTGGCCTCCCGCGGCCTGACCGGGACCGACCACGTCGATGGCCGGGAGCGTGAGGAATGAGCGGGATGAACCAACTGATCATCGCGCCGATCCTGCTGCCGTTGATTACCGCATCGTTGATGCTGTTGATCGGCGAGAAGCACCGCTGGCTCAAGGCACGCCTGAACCTGCTGTCCACCGCCCTCGGCCTGGGCATCGCCGTCACCTTGCTGATGTGGGTGCGCACCCAGGGCCAGGCCGAGTCCATCGGCGTCTACCTGCCGGGCAACTGGCCGGCGCCGTTCGGCATCGCCCTGGTGGTCGATCACCTGTCGGCGCTGCTGCTGACCCTGACCGGTATCGTCGGCTTGAGCGCCCTGCTGTTCGCCCGGGCGCGCTGGGATGGCGCCGGAGCCAGCTTCCACGCGCTGTTCCAGATCCAGCTGATGGGCCTGTACGGTGCGTTCCTCACCGCCGACCTGTTCAACCTGTTCGTGTTCTTCGAGGTGCTGCTGGCGGCCTCCTACGGCCTGCTGCTGCATGGCTCGGGGCGGGCGCGGGTCAAGGCCGGGCTGCACTACATCGCCATCAACCTGTTCGCCTCGTCGCTGTTCCTGGTCGGCGCGGCCATGCTCTATGGCGTGACCGGCACCCTGAACATGGCCGACCTGGCGCTGAAAGTGCCGCTGGTCCCGGAAGCCGACCGCGGCCTGCTGCATGCCGGCGCGGCGATCCTGGCCATCGCCTTCCTGGCCAAGGCCGGGATGTGGCCGTTGAACTTCTGGCTGGTGCCGGCCTATTCATCGGCCAGCGCGCCGGTGGCCGCGCTGTTCGCAATCATGACCAAGGTCGGGCTGTACGCCATCCTGCGCATGTGGACGCTGCTGTTCTCCGGCCAGGCCGGCGCCTCGGCGTTCTTCGGCGGCGACTGGCTGGTGTACGGCGGCCTGGCGACACTGGCCGTGGCGGCCATGTCGATCCTCGCCGCTCAGCGCCTGGAGCGCCTGGCGGCCCTGAGCATCCTGATGTCCGCCGGTACGCTGCTGGCCGCCGTCGGCTTCGGCCAGTCGATCCTGACCGGCGCCGCGCTATTCTACCTGGCAAGCTCCACGCTGGCCCTGTGCGCGCTGTTCCTGCTGGCCGAGCTGGTGGAGCGTTCGCGCTCGGCCAACGAGGCGCCGCTGGACGATGAAGAAGATGCGATGCCTTCGCCGCTGGAGTCGCTGCATCCGCCCAAGGGCATCAACCTGGACGACGAGCAACAGGTAGTGATCGGCCAGATCATTCCCTGGACCATGGCCTTCCTGGGCCTGAGCTTCATCGCCTGCGCCCTGCTGATCATCGGCATGCCGCCGCTGTCGGGCTTCATCGGCAAGCTCAACCTGATCAGCGCGCTGTTCAATCCGCAAGGTCTGGGCGTTGCCCCGGAGCAACCGCTGGGCGCCGCCGGCTGGACCCTGGTCACCCTGTTGGTGCTGTCCGGCATGGCCTCGCTGATCGCCTTCGGCCGCGTCGGCATCCAGCGTTTCTGGAAGCCCGAGGAGCGCCCCTCCCCGGTGTTGCGTCGCTATGAATGCGTGCCCATCGTCATCCTCCTGGGCCTGTGCATCTTCCTCAGCCTCAAGGCCGAGCCGCTGCTGCGCTACACCCAGGACACCGCCGCCAGCCTGCGCACGCCGGAAGCCTACATCAATGCCGTGATGTCGACGCGGCCAGTACCTGGCCCGACCACCGCCGGCCTGGAGGTGCAGCCATGAACCGACTGTTCCCCGCGCCATTGCTGTCCGTTGCGCTGTTCGTGCTGTGGCTGCTGCTCAATCTGTCGGTCAGCCCCGGCAACCTGCTGCTGGGCGCCCTGCTGGGTATCCTCGCGCCGATCCTGATGGCGCCGCTGCGCCCGCAGCATGCCCACGTGCGCCGGCCCTGGGTGATCGCCAAGCTGATTGGCCGGGTCGGCCTCGACGTGATCCATTCCAACCTGCAGGTCGCCCGTGGTGTCCTGCGCGCCGGCAGCACGCCACCGCGCTCGGCGTTCGTGCATATCCCGCTGGACCTGCGCGACGCCCACGGCCTGGCGGCCCTGTCGATGATCACCACCGTGGTGCCGGGCACCATCTGGTCGGAGCTGGCCCTGGACCGCAGCGTACTGCTGCTGCACGTGTTCGACCTGGACGACGAACCAGCATTCATCGAGCACTTCAAACACACCTATGAACGCCCGCTGATGGAGATCTTCGAATGAGCGGCCTGCTTGCCAATGCCGTCCTCGCCAGCCTGTTCATCTTCGCCCTGGCCATGGGCCTGACGCTGATCCGGCTGTTTCGCGGTCCATCCGCCCAGGATCGGGTACTGGCACTGGACTACCTGTACATCCTGGGCATGCTGATGATGCTGGTGCTGGGCATCCGCTACGCCAGCGACACCTACTTCGAAGGCGCCCTGCTGATAGCCCTGTTCGGCTTCGTCGGCTCTTTCGCCCTGGCCAAGTTCCTCCTGCGTGGCGAGGTGATCGAATGAACGAATCCGTGGTATTGCCGTTCTGGCTTGAGCTGATCACGGCAGCCCTGCTGCTCATCGGCAGCCTGTTCGCGCTGATTGGCGCCATCGGCCTGGTGCGCCTGAAGGAGTACTTCCAGCGCATGCACCCGCCCGCGCTGGCCTCGACCATCGGCGCCTGGTGCGTGGCGCTGGCCTCGATCCTGTACTTCTCGGTGCTCAAGCAGAGCCCGGTGCTGCACGCCTGGCTGATCCCGATCCTGCTGTCGATCACCGTGCCGGTGACCACCCTGCTGCTGGCCAGGGCCGCACTGTTTCGCAAGCGCACCTCGGGCGAGGACGTACCGGAAGAAGTCAGCAGCGGGCGTGATCGCGGTAACTGAAGTGGCCTCAAGCCACGCACGCCCGTTGTAGGAGCGGCCTTGCGCCGCGAATGGGCCGGAAAGCGGCCCCAGGGTTTCAGCGTTGACGCATAAATTGCCGGGGCTGCTTTGCAGCCCTTTCGCGGCGCAAGGCCGCTCCTACAGGGGAATGCGCAACCCCAACCGTCAGGCCTGGCTCAAGCGCTGCAGCTCGCGTCGCACCATGGCGACGAAGGGCGGTGGGCTCATCTGGTAGAGCTCGCCGGCCACCCAGCCCAGCCACGCCCCCTGCAGTTCATCCCGGCGCGCCAGCAGGCGCTCGGCCTGCTCGAGGGCCCGGGCCTGATGCTCACGGTGGAAGTCGGCCCGCGAGGCGGGTGTGTCCTCGTCGCTCACTCGCTGGCCTTGAAGGTGGTCAGCTCGCCCTTGCGCCACTTGGCGACCTTGCCGGTCACCGCCTTGAGCAGCTTGCCCAGGCCTTCCTGGACCTGCTGCTGGGCCGCGAACACCAGCATCACGCCCTGCCCTTCACGGAACACGATGGCCTCGCCTTCCGGCACCGAAACGAAGGCGTAGTCGCCCTGCCCGTACACATTGAACTTGATCTCGCGAAAACGCAGTTCGAGCTTGCCGCCTTCGCGGCTGGGCAGCACCGCGGCGCGGAAGTGGTCACCCACTTTCAGCTCAAGGCGCTGTTTGTCATCGACCACCATGGCGTCATCGGTATCGATCTCGGCCATGTACAGGCCGTCGGGGTTCTGCTCGGTGACATACACGAAGCGCCCCTGGAACAACTTGACCAGCTTGGCGCGCAAATCGCCCAGGGCAAACAACGCATGGGTATCCAGAGTACTGACTGCCAATGAAAAGCTCCTCACATCAATTACAGCAAGCCGCACCGCACACGCCGCTGGGCGTTGGGGTGGCAGCCACACAAAGTCGAAGTCCAAAGGACCATGGATTCAATAAGCGAAGATCCACGCACACGAACGATACGCCAAGCAGGGAACACTTCCCCGCTGGAACATCCGGCGTGCTTCGGCAAACTATCCGCAAATAGGAAACGTATAACCTGACGGCAAAGGGGTCAGGAAGATGCGACTACTGAGGGCGACACTTCAGCATGAGTGTGCCCCAACCCTTCGTCGCGCATTACAGGTACAGGAATATGCACGAAAACACCGAATTCCGTCGAGAGGCAAGTAACATTTCTTGGCGTACGGCTATGCCAGGCACATCCCGATACAGCGTTGTGGCCGCCGGTATCGGCTTCTTTCACATCACTGAAATCACCTCTGGCAAGGTCCGCGGATTCCGCCAGCGCTACCAGGACGCCTGGGAGCTTGCACGCTACCTGGAGCGCTGAAGCTTCACGCCGCCTGGCTCCTGCCCAGTTGCTGTTGCCATGCAGCCTGGCACTCCAGGGCCTCATCACGGCTGGCGAAGGCCGTGCCACGACGTTCGCCGTCAACCAGTACCACCCAGCACGCCCTTTTGCCCAGGGCCTGCAAGGACCGTGGCACACCACTGCCGATCATCACGGCCACATCGACTCGGCTAGTCATCATCCCCTCCGGAATTTAATTAGCAACCTAACGATGTGCGCATGATACGACCTGGGTACCCCACGAATAAAGCGCAAGGCGGTACAGCAGTGTTGCACTCCAGGCAACAAATCGCCTCAATCGAGCCCGGGTTCAGGCCGGTACCCCAGGCGCAGGCCACCCCAGTGTCGTCCCGCGACGAAGATCGGCACCGACAGGTCGTGCATCAGCTCACCGGTGTCTCGCGTGTAGGTTTGCAGCAGCACCCGCTGCTGGTGACTGCCGCAGCGAGCGCCGGTACGATCATCGAACATGCGCTTGCTGCGGTTGTGCGCCGTGTCATGGGCGGCATCGCCGGTCAGCGGCTGGTTGAACGCATTGTTGTGGGTCGGCACGTAGCCCTGCTGGGTACAGGCAATGGCGTAGACCATACCGTCGTGCTGCAGCAACGGCTCCTGGAGCTGCGGCAACACCGTGTCGGTGTAGTGGTCGAAGCGCGTACTGAAACGTGGTGGCTGCATGCCGGCAATCGGCCGGTACTGGCGATCGAACAGATCGTCCAGGCCGATGCGCCCCTGTTCGATATCCGTCTCGAAACATTCGCCGATCTGCCGCGCGCCCGCCTGCGCCAGTTCGAATACCCGCTGGTGGTAGGCGTCCAGGCCGACCTCGGCCAGCCGTTCGCTCAGGCTTTCCACCTGGCCCTCCATCTGCACCGCTGCCTTGGCCAGGCGCCGGGTCTGCTGGTCGCTGACCTCCAAGTCGCCGCGCACCTGGGCCACGGCCTGGAACAGGGTGTCGAGCTGAGCCTGGTTGACCTGCGTGCCCCCGGCGATCTCGCTCACCTGCCCCTCGACACTGGCCGCCAGGCTGGCAATCTGCGCCAGTTGCCCGCCAGCCTGCTCGACCTGGCCGACCCCCTTGCCCAGGTCCTCGGCCAGCGTGCGGATCTGCGCCACCACCTGGGCGGTGCGCGCCTGGATGTCCGCAACCATCTGGCCGACCTCCTCGGTGGCACTGGCGGTACGCCCGGCAAGGCCGCGCACCTCGTCGGCCACCACCGCGAAGCCACGGCCATGCTCGCCGGCCCGCGCCGCCTCGATGGCGGCGTTGAGCGCCAGCAGGTTGGTCTGGCTGGCAATGCCCTGGATCACCAGGGTGACCCGGGCGATATCCTCGCTGCGCTGATGCAGGGCCTCGATCAGCTCGCGACTGGCCGAAGCGCGCACACTGAGCTCGCGCATGCACTGGATGGACTCGGCCAGCACCTCGCTGCCGACCACGCTGCTGCCGTGGGCGGAACGAGCGGCTTGCAGCGCCTGCTGGCTGAGCTGGGCAGTCTGCTCCTCGGTGGTGATCATGATCTCGGCACTGCCGACGATCTCCTGGGCAGCCCCCAGTTGCGACTGCACCCGGGCCGCCAGTTGCTGCACCGAATGCGCCACTGCGGCGGCCGACAAAGCATTGTGGCTGGTGCCGCGGGCCAGTTCCTGGAGCAGCGTGCCGTCCTGGGCCGGCGTCGATACCGGCTGCACGGCGGCCACCTTGCGCCCACGCGGCAGCCACAGCACCGCCAGCGCCATCGGCAAGGCCAGGTACAAGGGCAGCCCGGTGAACGCCATGGCCGCCAACACCGCGCACAGCGCGACGCCCTGCAACAGGGCGACGGCGGCCCCCGCACGGGTCGGGGTGGCCTGCGGCGCTGCGCCGGCCGGCAGAGATCCTTCTCGCATCATTGTCGTGGTCCATCCGCATGTCGTTATTGTGACGTCATTAAACGCCACTATAACGCCATTATCCACGCTCACTTGGATGCAGCCGGCCACCCGTTGATACAGGGCAAGAAAACACGAAGGCCCCAGGGATCGCTCCGTGGGGCCTTGCGCAAGGCGTTGGATCAGATCTGCCGCTGGTGGCGGTCGAGCTGCTCGTGACGCTCCTGGGCTTCGATGCAGTACTTGGTGGTCGGGCTGATCAGCAGGCGCTTCAGGCCGATCGGCTCACCGCTGTCGTCGCACCAGCCGAAGCTTTCGTCGGCGATGCGGTCCAGGGCCATCTCCAGCTGCGGCAGCAGGCGCTGGTCGCGGTCGATGGCGTTGACCAGCCAGGTGCGTTCTTCCTCGACCGACGCCACGTCAGCCGGATCCGAGGGGCTGTCCAGGCTTTCGATGGAGGTGCGGCTGAGTTCGATGCGCTCGTGCGTTTCGACTTTCATCGCTTGCAGCAGCTTGGTGAAGAACGCGAGCTGTTCGGCGTTCATGTAGTCATCGGCCGACATGGCCAGCAACTGTTCCTTGGTCATCGATTTCTCTATGAAAAAATGTGCATTGGGCGATTCGGGTGCCGCCGACGAAGCTTCGTCGGCCGCGGAATTCTTCAAGCGCCAACCGGCACTCTTTTACAGGGGGCGGCAGTCTAAGGTGCCGCGCCCGAGTGGGCAACAGAAATGACGGCGGATTTGGCCGAAACAGGTTGGGAATCCGCTGACTGGCACCGTGGAATAGTACGGATTGCGCGCCTGCAAGACGCCATTGGGTAATATGCCGAAATAATAATGGTTCTCTCGGGTAGTAGCCAGCTAGCGCACGAAACAGCAGGAAAACGCGCTTGATAGCGGCCCTCACAACGACCCGAAGCCCCATCATGAACGACAACCTGCACCAACGCCTGGCCAGCTTCAGCAACCTGGACTGCAAGGTCGCCAAACGCTTCAACGACCGCCCCACCCTGCTCGACGCCGCCGACGATATCCTGCGTGATCAATGGCGGCAGCGACAACTGGGCAATGCCCATGACCCGCTAGGCCTGTACCTTGTCAGTGCCCGAGCGCAATCCACCACACCCTGGATCCGACCGCTCTCCCAGGTCCTGGTGGAGCGCTACTGCCAGCGCGCCACCCTCAACCTGACCGTCGGCGAGGACTTTCTCAGCACCCGTCAGGACAGCGATCCGGCCTGGCAGGTGGACCTCGACCTGCATGCCGTCGAGTTGCTGATCGACGAAGCAGGCCCGCTGCTCGTGGATGGCTACCGGCAGGCACTGGTGGCTTACTGGGGCCGCCACGACAGCAGCGGACAGACCCCCTGGAGCTGGTATTCCAGCTACCTCAAGGACCAGTTCCTGCAGGCCAGAACCCAGACCCTGCCCGGCTTCGCACAGGCCATCGTGCGCCTGGTGCATGACTATCCGACACCGGCCCAGCGCAGCGACTGGTCCAATACCAAGGGCCTGCAAGTACTCAACCTGGGCGTGGACCTGAGCGCCGACAACAAGCTCGATGCCGACCTGTCCAGCGCCGTGCTGATCGAGCATGACGACGGCGATCCACAACGCGCGCTGACCCTGCTCTTTACCCTGACCGGCAAGCTGCTGCGCTTCAACTCCCGCCAGGTCATGCTTGAAGACATCGACCACGCCCTGGCCAAGGTCGTGCGATCCGGTCAACGCCAGATCGAAATAGCGGCCTCCACCGACCCGGTGTTCCAGGTCCAGGCCCTGGGCCTGCTCGAGCAGCAGTTGCGATTGGTGGAACACCTCGCCGGACGCTACCACGGCGAGTTCGATGCCATGGCCATGAACCGTGACCTGGATCGCCTGACCTCGCTGATCGACCTGTGCGACGAGGTCGAGACTGCCCAGCGCAAGACACTCAGTGAACAGCTACCCGACTGGTTGCGCAATGCCGACAGCCGTTCACTGATGCACTACAGCGAACTGCTGATCGATGTCGCCCAGCAATATCGAGACACCCAGGGGCAGTTCTGGCTCGACGGCATCGACGATGCCGAAGCATTCGCCAATCGCCGCCTCGCCGCCCGCATGGCCAGCGATCATCCCGCCGACGCGCCCGCGCCCGAAACCATTCGCCTCACCAACTACCAGACCATCGCCGCCGCCGCTGCGGGCCAGGACATGATCATCACCTCGGGCGAGGTCACGCCGGTGGTGCTGACCCTCGCCCAACTGGCCATCGGCAACCTCGGGCTGCTCAGGCCCGGACGCGTGGTGCTGAGCAGCACGAGCGGGGATGCCCTGCCGCAATGGCTGGACGAACCCTACCTGCGTCGCCTGGTCAGCGAACTGGACATCGCCAGCGCCTACCCGGCCATGCTGCGCGGCAAACTGCTGGATGATCCGCCCCGCCGGCAGCAGCGCCAGCACCTGCTGTACCAGCAACTGCGGGCCCAGCTCCCGGCCCTGGCCATGGAGCTTTACCTGCGCGGCAGCCTGCAGGACCCGACGATTCCAGGACATGTCGCCCAGGTGTTCGCCTCCGGCCCCGATGGGCTGCTACCACGCTGGATCCTGCGGCCATTGGGGTTCATCAAGACACCCGGTTCGGCGCCGGACCATCCCCTCAACACCTGGTTGATCGAGCCTGACGATCCGGGCAGCGCAGGCTGCCTGTTGTACCGCCCGCTGCATCAGGAGCCACTGGTGCACTTCGCCGATCGCATGGCGCTGTTCGTCGCGATCAGCGCAACGGGGCCGCTGCAGGACGACCTGCTGCAACGCCTGCCGGCCGAGGACCGTCGCTTCTATGCCCACGGCGGCTTCCTCGAACCGCATCTGTTCGTGCCGCTGGACGACACCAGCGCCGTGCCATTCAGCACGCCTGCGCCTGTCAGCCTGTCCATCGAGGATGCTGTCGCCCATGTCGACCAGGCCCTGTACGACGGCTGTGTGACCGAGTCGATCCAGCGCTTCGAGGCCCAGGCCAGCACCAGCGCGCAGACCCGCTGGAACAGCTGGAAAGAACTGGGCTGGCTGCTGTTCAACACCTTGCTGCCGCTGGCCGGCGGCACCCTGGGCAAAGTAGCCTGGCTGGTCCAGATGGAAGTGGCCCTGGCCGAGTTCGTCGAATCCGATGCCGAACGCAACCCCACCGGGCACGAACTGGCCCTGGTCAACCTGTTGCTGAACATCGCCCTGCTGCTGTTCTCCCACTCGCTCATACGGCTGCAACTGGAGCAGGGCATGACACCTCGGTCGCCCGTCGGGCTGACACCACCCCACGCCTCCGAAACCGGCCCCCTCCTGCCTGTCGCGGCAGCAGTGCCCTTCACCCAGCTGGATTTCACCTGGGCCCGCCCTGATCGGCGACTCAACGACACCCAACGCGACGCGCTCGAGGCGTTGCAGGCAACGGTCAAGGCCAGCGCGCTGGGAGCGCCGATACCCAACGGCAGGCTGCGTGGGCTCTATCTGCAGGACACCCGCTTCTTCACCCTGCAGGACGGCAATGTCTACGAGGTGGAACTGGTGGTGCCGCAGCGGCTGCGCATCATCGGCCCGGACCTCACCCAGGGCCCATGGCTGCACCGCGACGAGATCGGCCGCTGGCAACTGGACCTGCGCCTGGGGCTCAAGGGCGGCATGCCGTTGTCCGAGCAGATCCGCCGGATGCGCCTGGACAAGGAGACGGCCATGCAGGCGGCCAATGAGGCGATCATGGCGGACAAGGCACTGATGACGGACAGGATCCGGGAGTTGAGCACCATCGACAAGCTGGCCGCCACTGCCCTCGATGATGCGACCCTGGAGCGTTGCCAGGGCAAGGTGCAGGCCTTGTCGGCATTCTGGACCACCCATATAGAACACCTCAGGACCCGCAACGCCATGCAACCGGTGAAAGACTTTCGCAAGGTACATGCATTCGCGCTGTACCAGGACTGCTCCTGCCAGCAGCTCCTGCGTACCCTGCTGCAAAAACGCTACCAGCCCATCCGCGAGCAACTGGCGCAGATCGCCCGGCAACAGGACCAGGACGGCGAGGAGCTCAGCCGCGCCGACATCCGCATCGCGACCCAGCGCCTGGACACCATGCAACCGCTGCTCGAGCAGATGATCCACAACAACACCCTGCTACGCCAACGCCAGGAAGAACTGACCCGGCTGGCCGGCCAGCGACACCCCGATATCGTCCACTGGCGCGATCTGATGGCCGTCCCCTCCGCCACCGCGAACAAGGACCTGTTCCTGCGCTTCCTGCACCTCGAAAGCCTGCTCAACCGCCTGACCCTGGTCCATGGTCTGAGCAACGATACCGCCTACTGGCGCGACCGCTTCTGGCGCAGCTTCCAGCTCGGCATCATCCAGCGCAGCGAACTGTACAAGCTGGCCGATGCCGATCAGGAAGTGTCGGTGCGCTTGCTGCGCAGCATCCAGGGGCATTTCCAGGCCGCCGCGCGCCAGTTGGGCAACCTCGCGGAGCGCGTGCCCGGCGAGGCCGCGCAACAGACCCTGCAACGCCTGCGCGACGAGCTGGAGCACATCCAGGGCCTGATTGCCCAGGACCTGGGCAATTTGCCCGACTACCCACCGGTCAGCTCCCTCAAGCAGTTGCGCAGCAAGGTTCCCGGCCTGATCGAAACCACCGAACATGGCCTGCTGCTGGCCGAGCCCCGCACGAACGACGCCAGCACCGTGGACATTCCGGGCCCCGACAGCAAGACCCCGGGCCAGACCTACCATCTCAAGCACGGTGAATGGGTCGAGGTCGCACCGGCGATTGTGGTCAACCGTGCGTCAGGCCTGAGCCTCAAGCGCCTGCTCAAGGGCAGCGACGGGCTTATCGCCGAAACCGCGCAGGAAGTGGCCCGCCTGCAACGGGCCTCGGACAGCTACCTGCCAGTGGAGATCGAGGAGTCCGTGCTGCACCAGCGTGACCGCCTGCTGGAACGGGTCGAGGACATCGAGGCGCGTCTGACAGCGGACAATGAAACCGACGAGGCGAGCCAGGGCAAGGATGCCGAAAGGGTGGCCAGGCACCTGCGCGATCTGGCCGCAGAGATGGCTCGCCAGGCGACCCGGATGCGTATGGACGCCGCCGTGGCGCGTCAACCGAGGATGGGCGAGGTGCAGTTCCTGTTGGAGCAAGGCGAAGTGCGGATCGCCCTGGTCGGTGGCCGCACCCGCCTGGCCAAGGTCAAGGGCCGCCCCGTCGACTACCTGGACGAATACAGCATCAGCCGGGGTGGCCAGGCGCTGTGGTACGCCCACTTCCACTACCCGGCAGCGGACACGGCCAAGGCCGACTTCACCGCCGGCCACCTGAAGACTGCTGCCCAGCGCCATGCCGCCGGCGGGCGCCATACCGACGCCAGCGGCAAGGAGGTTGAGGTCTACCGGGCGCCCATCACCAGCGCCGCAGCCGAGCGCTACTTCTTCAACCTGTAGTGACATGGGGCGCCGTACAAACGGCGCCCGCGTGACATCAACGGTCCTTGAACTGCGCCTCGCGCTTGGCGATGAACGCGGCCATGCCTTCCTTCTGGTCTTCGGTAGCGAATGCAGCGTGGAATACCCGGCGCTCGAAGCGCACGCCCTCGCTCAGGGTGACTTCGAAGGCGCGGTTGACGCTTTCCTTGACCATCATGCTCACCGGGATCGACTTGCTGGCGATGGTCGCGGCCACTTTAAGCGCCTCTTCCACCAGCTCCGCCTGCGGCACGATACGCGCCACCAGGCCGGCGCGCTCGGCTTCCTCGGCGCCCATCAGGCGGCCGGTCAGGCACAGTTCCATGGCCTTGGCCTTGCCCACGGCGCGGGTCAGGCGCTGGGTGCCACCCATGCCCGGCAGCACGCCGAGATTGATTTCCGGCTGGCCGAACTTGGCGTTGTCGGCGGCCAGGATGAAATCGCACATCATCGCCAGCTCGCAGCCACCGCCCAGGGCGAAGCCCGACACCGCGGCGATGATCGGTTTGCGCCGGTTGGCGATGCGATCGGAATCGCTGAACAGGTCCTCGACGTAGATCTGCGGGTATTGCAGCTCGGCCATTTCCTTGATGTCGGCGCCGGCGGCAAAGGCCTTGGCGGAACCAGTCAGTACCACGCAGCCGATGTTCGGGTCACGCTCCAGCTGGTCCAGGGCCTGGTTGATCTCGCCGACGATCTGCGCGTTCAGCGCGTTGAGCGCCTGCGGGCGGTTGAGGGTGATCAGGCCGACCTTGCCGTGGATGTCCAACAGGATGGTTTCGAATGCCATGCAGTCTGCTCCTTCAAAGATTGCGCGCAATGACCATGCGCTGAATGTCGCTGGTGCCTTCGTAGATCTGGCAGACCCGCACGTCGCGGTAGATCCGCTCCAGCGGGAAGTCGCTCAGATAGCCATAACCGCCGAGGGTCTGCAAGGCGTCCGAACAGACCTTTTCGGCCATTTCCGAGGCGAAAAGCTTGGCCATCGACGCTTCCACCAGTGCCGGACGCCCGGCATCGCGCAGGGCGGCGGCGTGCAGCACCATCTGCCGGGCCACGGCAATCTTCGTTGCCATGTCGGCCAGGCGGAAGGCCACGGCCTGGTGCTCGATCAGTGGCTTGCCGAAGGTCTGCCGCTCGTTGGCGTAGTCGCGTGCTGCCTCAAAGGCGGCGCGGGCCATGCCCACCGACTGCGAGGCGATGCCGATGCGGCCGCCTTCAAGGTTGGCCAAGGCGATCTTGTAGCCCTGCCCTTCCTCACCCAGGCGATTGGCTACCGGCACCCGCACATTGTCGAAGACGATCTGGCAGGTGTCGGAGGCGTGCTGACCGAGCTTGTCCTCGACCCGTGCCACCTGGTAACCCGGTGAGTCGGTGGGCACGATGAAGGCGGTGATGCCGCGCTTGCCGGCGTCCGGGTCGGTCACGGCGAAGACAATCACCACCCCGGCGTTCTGCCCGGAGGTGATGAACTGCTTGCTGCCGTTGAGCACGTAATGGTCGCCGTCCAGGCGGGCGCGGGTCTTCAGGCTGCTGGCGTCGGAGCCGGCCTGGGGCTCGGTCAGGGCGAAGGCGCCGAGCATCGAGCCGCTGGCCAATGGCGCGAGGAACTGCTGTTTCTGCGCCTCGCTGCCGAACTTGAGGATCGGCACGCAGCCCACCGAATTGTGCACGCTCATGATGGTCGAGCAGGCGCCGTCACCGGCGGCGATCTCTTCCAGGGCCATGGCATAGGCCACGTAGCCAGTGTCGCTGCCGCCGTATTGCTCCGGTACCAGCATGCCGAACAGGCCCAGGCCGGCCATCTCCTCGATGGCCTCCCTGGGGAAACGGTGTTCCTTGTCCCATTGCTCGGCAAACGGCTTCAGGCGCTCCTGGGCGAAGTCGCGCACGGCGTCGGCGATCTGTTGTTGCTCTTCAGTTACCAGCATGATTCACCTCAGTACAGGCACTCGACCGCCATGGCCGTCGCTTCGCCACCGCCGATGCAGATGGCCGCCACGCCACGGCGCAGGTTGTTCTGGCGCAGGGCCGACAGCAGGGTCACCAGAATGCGCGCGCCCGAGGCGCCGATCGGGTGGCCCAGGGCGCAGGCGCCGCCGTGGATATTGACTTTGTCGTGGTGCAGGTCGAGGTGTTTCATGGCCGCCAGGGTGACCACGGCGAAGGCCTCGTTGATCTCGAACAGGTCCACCTCGGCCAGGTTCCAGCCGGTACGCTTGAGCAGCTTGTCGATGGCACCGATGGGCGCGGTGGGGAACAGTGCCGGGGTGTCGGCGAAGGCCGCGTGGCCATGGATCACCGCCAGCGGCTTGAGGCCGCGTTTCTCGGCCTCGGAGCGACGCATCAGCACCAGCGCGGCGGCGCCGTCGGAAATCGAGCTGGAGTTGGCCGCGGTGACGGTGCCGCCCTCGCGGAAAGCCGGCTTGAGCTGCGGGATCTTGTCCAGACGCGCCTTGGGCGGCTGCTCGTCGTCCTTGATGATGCGCTTTTCCTTGCCCTCGGTGACTTCCACCGGAACGATCTCGGCGGCGAAGCGGCCGCTCTTGATCGCGTCCTGGGCGCGGGTCAGCGAAGCGATGGCAAAGGCGTCCTGGGCCTCGCGGCTGAAGTCGCCCTTCTGCGCGCAGTCCTCGGCGAAGGTGCCCATCAGACGGCCCTTGTCGTAAGCGTCTTCCAGGCCGTCCATGAACATGTGGTCGATGATCTTGCCGTGCCCCATGCGGTAGCCGCCACGGGCCTTGTCCAGCAGGTAGGGGGCGTTGGTCATGCTTTCCATGCCACCGGCGACGATCACGTCGGCGCTGCCGGCCAGGAGCTGGTCATGTGCCATGATGGCGGCCTGCATGCCCGAGCCGCACATCTTGTTCAGGGTGGTACAGGTGGTGTGCTTGTCCAGGCCGGCACCCAGCGCCGCCTGGCGTGCCGGTGCCTGGCCCTGCCCGGCCGGCAGCACGCAACCAAACAGCACCTGCTCGACACTGGCGGCATCGATACCGGCGCGCTCGACGGCGGCACGAATCGCCGCGCTGCCCAGCTGCGCCGCGGTCAGGCTCTTGAGGTCACCCTGCAGGCCGCCCATGGGCGTGCGCACGGCGCTGACGATGACAATCGGATCATTGGCGAGGGTCATGTTCGGTTCTCCTTACTTGACAGCCATGCGCAGCGCGCCGTCGAGGCGGATCACCTCGCCGTTGAGCATGCTGTTCTCGATGATATGACGGGCCAGTGCTGCGTATTCCTGCGGGCGGCCCAGGCGTGGCGGGAACGGCACGCCGGCGGACAGCGAGGCACGGACTTCGTCGGTCATGCCGGCCATCATCGGGGTTTCGAAAATGCCGGGAGCGATGGTCATCACGCGGATGCCGAAGCGCGCCAGCTCACGGGCCGCCGGCAGGGTGAGGCTGGCGATGGCGCCCTTGGAGGCGGCATAGGCGGCCTGGCCGATCTGGCCGTCATAGGCGGCGATGGAGGCGGTATTGATGATCACGCCCCGCTCGCCACCCTCGTCCGCCGGTCCTTCGGCCATGGCCGCGGCGGCCAGGCGCAACAGGTTGAAACTGCCGATCAGGTTGACGTTGATGACCTTGGCGAAGCTGCCCAGGGCGTGCGGGCCGTTCTTGCCCAGGACCTTCTCGGCACCGACGATGCCGGCGCAGTTGACCAGCCCGTGCAGGCTGCCGAAGGCGCCGACCGCGGCATCGACCGCTGCCTTGGCGGCCTCCTCGTCGCTGATATCGGCCACCGCGAAGCGGGCATTGGCGCCCAGTTCGGCGACCTTGGCTTCGACTGCCGCGGCGTTCAGGTCGACCAGCATGACCTTGGCGCCGGCCTCGATGAGCATTTGCGCGGTGGCGGCGCCCAGGCCCGAGGCCGCGCCGCTGACGATGAAATTCTTTTGAGTGATGTGCATGTCGGTCTTCCTTCAGGCGCCCGCAGCGATCGGCTGCGCGGCTTGTTGTCGGGCGATTTCCTGGTTGCGCAGGATGAAGCGCTGCAGCTTGCCGCTCGGGGTCTTGGGCAGCTCGCCGACGAATTCGATTTCACGCGGGTAGGCGTGGGCGTAGAGGCGCTGGCGTACATGCTGGCGCAGGGTTTCCTCAAGTTCGGCGCTGCCCTGGTAACCCTGGGCCAACACCACGAAGGCCTTGATCAGTTCGGTGCGTTCCGGGTCGGGCTTGCCGATCACCGCCGCCTCGACCACTGCCGGGTGCTCGATCAGGGCGCTTTCCACATCGAATGGGCCGACCCGGTAGCCGGAGGTGGTGATCACATCGTCGCTGCGACCGACGAAGCTGATGCTGCCATCCTGGTTGAGCTCGACGGTGTCGCCGGACAGGTAGTACTTACCGCAAAAGGCCTTGGTCGGCAGCCCGTGGTAGCCGGCGAACCAGCACAGCGGCGACTGCTCGCGATCCACCGCGAGGATGCCAGGCTGGCCGACAGGCAGTTCGTTGCCCTGCTCGTCCACCACCACGATGCGGTGGCCGGGAATGGCGAAGCCGGCCGAACCCAGGTGCACCGGGTGCGCCAGCGCATGGTGGTTGCACAGCACCATGCCCAGCTCGGTCTGGCCGTAGTGGTCGTGGATGGTCACCCCGAGCTCGTCGGCGAACCAGCGGATCACTTCCGGGTTGAGCGGTTCGCCGGCACTGCTGACTACCCGCAGGCGCCCTTTGATCGGCGCCGAGAATGCGCTGCCCGCCGCGATCAGCAGCCTGTAGGCCGTGGGCGAGCCTGCCAGGTTGGTGATGCCCAGCTTGTCGATGACCCGCGCGCAGCTTTCGACGCTGAACGGGCCGTCGTAGAAGGTGGTGGCATGGCCCAGCGACAGCGGTCCGGTGACCGCGTAGTAAAGGCCATAGGCCCAACCGGGGTCGGCCAGGTTCCAGAAGTTGTCGTCCGGGCGCAGACCGATGGCGTCACGCATGTAGCCCTGGAACGCGACGATGGCGCGCAGCGGCACTTCCAGCGGCTTGGCCGGGCCGGTGGTGCCCGAGGTGAACATCAACAGGAAAGGATCGTCGCCGGTACGCATCACCGGCGCGCAATCGCCGGCGGCGGCCTCGAGACTGCGATGGAAGTCCAGTTCGCCCTCGACGGCGGCGACCGTGACGATGGTCGGACAGTCCGCCACCTCATCGAGCTTGGGCCGGTTGTTGCGATCGGTGATCACCACCTTGGCGTGGGACTGCTCGAGGCGGTGCTCGATGGCCTTCGGGCCGAATGCGGTAAACAGGGGTTGGTAGACCGCGCCCAGGCGCCAGGTGGCAAGGATGGTCACCAGCAATTCGGGGGTACGCGGCATGAGCCCGGCGACCCGGTCGCCGGCCTCGACGCCCTGGGCCTTGAGCACGTTGGCAAAGCGTGCGGCCAGGGCCTGCAGTTGATCGAAGGTGTAGCGCCCGCTGTTGCCATCCCGGTCCTCCCAGACCAGGGCGGGTTTGTTGCTGCCGGTGTGGCGGTCGCAGCACTCGACACAGGCGTTGAGGGCCTCGAGGTTGCCATGCAGCGCCGCGGCGGCGGCCCGGGCATGGTCGAACGAACGGGCGGCCTCGGCGTAATCGCGCATCGTCAGACTCCTGGTTTCTTATTGTTGGAGTGCACCATCGGTCTGACGATGTTCGCGCCGCCAGGCGCAACCGGCAATGGCCAAAGCTGTCAATCCGGCTGAGCGGATTCGCCATCCTCCGGGCCGAGCTTGACGCCCACCGCCTCAAGGTCGAGCACCTCCTGGGTCAGCGTGACCAGCATGGTGCGCTCACTGGCCTCACGCTCAGCCGCCACGGCATTGCAGGCCTTCAGATAGGCATCGCTGCTCAAGGCTTGCTCGTCCAGCGCGGCAAGCTTTTCAACGTACTCTTCGTCATGCTGGGCAAAGAGTTCGTCATGCCGCACTTTCAGGTAATCACGCCAGAACTCGCGGTTCACCAGACTCCGCACCAGGTGCCCATCCGTCTCATCCGCCAGCACCGCATCGACCGCCCGCTCCTTCAACGCAGGCGTGATATCCGCTACAGCCCCATACAACATCGACCTGGGCTGCCCGATCAGACCCAGCGTGTCGGCCAGCTCGACCCGCAAGCCGAGCACGACCTCCAGTTCATCGACCTCCTGCCCCGCCGCCTCGCGCAGAATTACCTCCTGCCTGGCGAACTCGTCGAGACGGTCCAGGCGAAACAGGGCCCGCCCCAGTTTCAACAGTTCGTCACCATTGCTTCCTACCTTGCCCTCTACTTCGGCATGGTGAACCAACGCCCGCATCCACAGCCTGCTGAAGCGTTCCGCGACACTGTCATGGCAGGTGAGCTGGATACCGGCATGGGTGAAGAGGTCATCGCGCAACACGCTGTCGGTGTCGAGATCCTCGATCAACTGCCAGACCTGGTCGCCCAGATACTCGGGGGCCTGGAGGAAATCCTGGGTCCTGGTGAGACTGGCCAACAACCGGAACAATTGCGCGCTGCCTTCGAGTTGCTGCACGCGCTGCCACATGGTGCGTCGCTCGGTGCGCCCTTGCAGTTCGCATGTTTCAAGCCAGCGTTGCAGAGGGTCGACAACCTCAGGGAGCTGAGCATCGACAGGTTCCTCGGCGTCCCCGGCCATGAACGCGGTCAGGGTTTGCAACGGTAACGGATTGCCATCCAGGTTCACACGGCGCCTGAAGGGGCGTGAGGTGGCCATCAGGCCATTGGGAATCGTGGTAATCAGGTTGAAGCGTAGATCGGCCAGGATCAGTTGAGTACATCGCTCGATACCTGTCGGCACGCTTCTCAGGGAGCATCGGTTCACCCTGAGGAACTGCAATCCGGGAAGACGGGAGAAATCCAGATCGAGCGAACGCAGCGGGTTGAAATCGAGCACCAATGTCTCCAAACCTTCAAGGCTGGACAAGGTCTCGACGCCCGAGGCATTCATCTGGATCCGGTTCGACCTCATCTCCAGCCGCCTGAGCCTGGGCAACTGGGCGATCTGCTCTGGCACAGAAGTCAGCAGGTTGTTGTTCAGGCTCAGCGTTTCCAGGGAATCGAAACAGCCCAGGAACATCGGCGACATGCTCATCAAGTCCATGCCGGACATGCGCAACTCATAGATGTGCCCCATGTCGACTTCCGCTGGCAGGTCTGGCAACGAGCCGATGCGCCACCCGTCAATGCTCAGGATACGCCCGACTCGCTCCTCGCTGCTGCGAATGGCTTCCCCCTCATAACGCCAGGCGCTGCGCAGGCGGTTGGAGAACTGCCGGCGCCGATTGCGCAGCCCGCGGCTGCGCGGCTCGCGCTCCCAAGTGCTCAGGGTATCGTCCAGGTATGTGAAGTTGGTTTCCTGGGACAACAGCGCCTCAATGGCATCCCCTGTGCGCAACTGCCACTCCTGAATCATCCTGTCCACCTCGATGACACTGAGCGAGGGATACAGCGCCCGAACCCGCAGCCTCAGGGTATCCATGGTCCCCGAGCGCCTGGAGAAAGAGCCACCAAGGGTGTAGCCGACTCGCCCATCGGGCAAACGCCTGCCAGGGTTGAACCTGGGAGCCTCCGCCCGCCAGCCTAAACGGTTGATGATTGCGTCCCGAGTTTTCGGCAGCTCGCCGATGATTACCTGGCGCAGCTGTTCGGCCGGCAACTGCCCGGTCAGTCTGAGGGCCTGCCTCCCCTCCTGCCCGAGCAAGCTCACCAAGGCCTGGAACAGCCCGCCCGGCGCGTCGATGTCCTGCTCCAGCGCCAGCCCCCGGTGGTCGTAGAGGTGGAACTGGCCCGAGCGCCAGACCAGTACCGTGCGTTTCTCGCTCGGACCTTGAGGGTCCAGCACACTGATCCGTCGGCCAAACGCCGAACCTTCGCGCAGTTCCAGATTCAACGACGCAGGCCATTTGGCGAGCCTGGGCAGCAAGGCCAGCACCAGCTCGCCAGTCCCATCGTTGTAGCTGGTGTCCAGCAGAAGACCTTCAAGTGCCCGTGTCAGCCGCGCTTGCCCAAGCAGCGAGCGAGCATGCTTGAGGATTGCCATCGGCAACCGAGACTCGCTGATGGCCACCCGCCGCAGCATCGAGTCTGCGTTTTGCAGCGCCTCGGTGGCGTAGGCCAGGGGCAAGCCGGGAAACTCGCTTTGCAACTGCTGCAGCAGCGCGTCTGCAGCAGGTTCATCGTCCGGCAATGCCTCCAGGGGATCCTCGGCAAGCAGCAGGTCTTCCGCCAGGTGGCTCTGCAACGCCTCACGCAGCTCGTACCGTCGCGTCAACAACTGCCTGCCAATGGCCTGGTCATCCAGCGCTTGCATATCCGCGCTGCCCCTGCACCAGGCCAGCACCTGGGTGTCCTTCAGGATTACGCCGGGCTTCTCCAGGGCGCTGAACAGCGCCGAAACCCGACTCGCCGCCATGTAGCGTCTGAGCGTATCCCGCAGAGCGATCGGTGCCTGACGATTTTCCACCAGCACCCCACGCAACGCCTCCTTGTCGACCCCGGCCACCTGCAGGATCCGTCCGGCCGTTTCGGCGCACAGCGGTGGGTCCAACGGCCACAGACGGTTGAGCATCCGCGTGCTGTCATTCCACTCCAGAGGCCGCTCCAGACGTATGCGCCAGCAACGTTCGCCATTGAAGTCGACCGGCGGCCCGTAAGCGTTCCCGCGTTCGGCATGGCGCAGGCGCCAGGGTTTGTCTGGCGCCTCCCGCTGCAACTCGTAGTATTTGTCGTCGGCACGCAACCAGCGTCGACGGCCCTCGCCATACAGACCATTATCCAAAAGCCGCGCGGCACCCGGGTCCGATTCGTACACCTGCAGGTCCGCCTGCCACAGGCGTGCCCCAAGGCTTGTCCTGACCGGATCCAGCAGGTCGACAAATGAACTGCGCTTCAACACGCTCGCCAGCGCCGTGGCACCTGCGGCGACGGCAGCAGTTATCGCCATAGTCTCGGCAACAGCGAACAGGTGCTCGAGCGCTTCATGCTGATGTCCCTTGCTCCAGTCGACGGCGCCCTCATAGACATGCGCGAGGGTGTCCACCACCAAGGTCGCGAACAACGCGACACCGACGATCGGGATACCCAGGCCGGCCAGGCCAAGCACTCCGAGACCGATCTCGGACCAGACGGCCAGACGCTCGTTGGCCACCCGCTGATCAGCGTCCGCATTCGAGACCAGCAGCAGCTTGCCGTCATCCTTGAACCGCTCGACCTGGGTAATGGCCAGGGTGATGAAGATATCCTGCCCGGACGCGGCACCGACCATTTGCAGGTCCGGCACATCATCACTCAGGCGCTTGTCCAGCAACTGACTGAAGGCAGCACGGTCACGCAGGCGAATCCGCTCGCGAAAGTCGCGGCGGATATTCGCGTTTTCCAGCTCACTTGCCAGCGTCTGCTCCATCCGCTGGACCGAATCGAAGCGGCGCAGGGAGTTCTGGCCGTCGTCGGGCACGTAGAGGATCACGCCCTTGTCCGTACCCTGCGCATCGCGCAACTGGATTTTCAAGGCGTTCTCGACGGTGAATCCCAGCATGCGCAGTTCGCCGGCGCCAGCGAAGCATTGTTGGCCTGGCTGATCTGCCTTGCCGCTCGATAGCTGGTCAAGGGCCATGTACTCTTCGGCGCTGATCTGCGCGCGGCACAGGGCCAGCTCGCACATCAGGACAAACGCGGCTCGTTTGTGTTCAGCAAGCAATGTGCGACTGGCCGGGCTGAGCACCTGAGCAACCAGTGCCTGGTACTGCTTGCCCAGATCCAGCTTGCGGCAGGCACCGGCAACGCCCTCCGGGCTGGCCAGGACCGCCGAAGTGCCGCTGCTCACCAGACCTGTGGCGACGAAGAACGAAGCTGCCGAGGGGAAGTTCTGCATCAACCGCAACCGTGCCGGCGAACGCAGTTCGCGTGGTTCGACACCTGGCGTGGACAGGATCGGCGTCAGCCCGTACCACGCGTCGACCCATTCCAGCGCATCCAGCGCGACTCCCTCGGGCAACATGGTCTTGAGCATCGGCTGGAAATGCTGTTCGGCGAACTGTTGCGCCGAGACCAGCCCCACCGTCGCCCGCACCAGGCGCTGGCGACTCTTTTCATGGCCTTGGAATGCGTTATGCAGCGCCCTCAGGCGCTCCACGGGAACCTGCGTAAACCAGTCCGGCAGCTTTGCACCGATAAACTTGTCCAGAAGCACGCGCAGTTGCGCGTTCCTGCCCGCTTCAGTTGGCTGGAGAGTGTTGGCGTTCATGCTGTAGGGACCTTGTGCTTGGAGGTGCCTCACAATGCACAAGCCCTCGGCGGCGCTTCAGCGGGAAGGCTCACCCACCCGGTACGCCGCCTTCTTGCATGACCAGCGAACGGTAATGCCCCGGGTTGCAGCCGAACCACTTGCGAAACGCCTTGTAGAACGAGCTGCTGTCGGCAAAGCCCAGACGTTCGGCGATATCGCCCAACCCCAGTTGCGCCTCGGCCAGCCAGGCAATGGCCAGCTCCCGACGCACGCCATCCTTGATGCCCTGGTAGCTCTGGCCCTCTTCCGACAGACGCCGGCGCAACGTCGACACCGACATGTGCAGGGTGGCGGCCACCTGCTCGGCGTCCGGCCAGCCCCCCGGCGGCATTTCCAGCAAGCGGTGGCGGATCTGCCGGGCCAGACTGGCCGGGTCGCGGAACTTGACCAGGATGTTGCCCGGGGCCTCGGCCAGGAAGCGCTGCAACTCCTCGTCACTGCGTCTGACCGGCAGTTCAAGGCATTCGGCGGCGATGATCATCCGCGTGCGCGGGCGCTCGAACTGCAGGTTCTCGGAAAACATCACCCGGTAGTCGTCGCAAAACGGCGGCTCGGCGCAGCGCAGGTCGATGGCCAGGATCGGGATGCGCCGCCCGGCCAACCAACAGGCCAGGCCGTGCACGATCATCCAGAAGGTGAAGTAGGTGAACGCCCGGCGCGGCGTATCGCCGGGTTCGTTGATGACGATCTCGGCCAGGCTCTGCTGGCGCACCAGGCCCGGCTGCAGGTCTTCGAGCATCAGCGACAGGAACGCCAGCAGGTTGTCCAGGGCCGCGCCCAGGGTCGGCTGGGCCATGGCGCTGCGGGCCATGAAGGCCAGGCTGCCGCTGCGCAGGCCGCGCCGGTCCATGGCGAAGAACTCGTCGTTGCAACGGCGCGCCAACAGGCGCCAGAGCCGGGCGTAGGACTCCGCCGTGACCCGCGCCTCGGGCAGGTCCAACTGCTCGGCCGCGATCCCGGCACGCGCCAGCAGCCCGGCGTCGGGCTCGCCGGCCGGGCAGGTCTGCAACAGGGCTTCGCGCACCAGTTGCATGGAAATGGTGTCCTTCTCGCTCATCGACAATCCAGTCTGCGCTGTGGCCGCCATCTTAGGCCGCCATGGGGAAAACGTCAGCCGCCAATCACTGACCGGCGGCCAGGCTCAGGAACGCCTGGATCAGGCGCAACTCACGGCGGCGCTCCAGGCAACCGACCATGTGCTGGTTGACCAGACCCTGGCCGCCCAGGGGGCGGGCCACCACCCGCGGGTCATGGGCCACTTCGGTGGAGGACACCACGCCGATGCCCAGCTCCGCCGCCACCGCCTCGGTGACCGCTTCGCGGCTGTCCAGTTCCAGCAGCACCCGGGGTTGCACGCCAGCGTCGGCGCAGGCCTTGTCGAAGGTGCGCCGGGTGGTCGAGCTGGGCTCGCGCAGCACCATGATCTGCCTGTCCAGCTCGGCCAGCGGCAAGTCACCCCCGGCACCCGCCCAGGCATGCCCCACCGGCAACAGTGCACACAACCGCGATTCGCATAACGCCTGCAGGTGCAGGCCCTTGCGCGGCTCGATCTCGGTCAGCACGGCCACATCGGCATGTTCCGACAGCAACGCGGCCAGGGTTTCCTGGGCATTGCCCAGGCGCAGGTTGACGGTGATGCCGGGGTAGCGCTCGCGCAGTTGCGCCAGCATCGGCATCACCCGGTGCGGGCCGTCCGCCGCCACCTCCAGGCGCCCGGTCAGCAACTGCCGGTTGGCCTCGAGCATGGCCTGGGCTTCCTCGGCCAGGCCGAACATGGCCCGGGTGATGGCCGCCAGGCGCGTGCCCTCCTCGGTCAGCTCGACCCGCCGGGCGGTACGGCGCAGCAAGGTGATCTGGTAGTGCTCCTCCAACGCCTTCACATGCCCGGTCACCGCCGGCTGGCTGATGAACAGGCGCTCGGCGGCGCGGGTGAAGCTGCCCTCGCGGGCGACGGCGTCGAAGGCGCGGAGCTGGAACAGGTTCATATCTATCGGCCTGACTTATGGCTGGCATATCTACAAACAATTTGATTGATGACACGGCGAATTGCAACCTAGCCCCACTAAGTTTCCAGCCCACCGCAAGTGAGGAACCCCGGAATGAGCAACGCCCCGATCCTGCTGACCCCCGGTCCCCTGACCACCTCGATCCGCACCCGCCAGGCCATGCTCGTGGACTGGGGCTCGTGGGATCGCGACTTCAACCAGCTGACCGCCAGCGTGTGCGAACAACTGCTGGCCATCATCGACGGCAGCGCCAGCCACCACTGCGTGCCCCTGCAAGGCAGCGGCACCTTCGCCGTCGAGGCCGCCATCGGCACCCTGGTACCCCGTGACGGCAAGGTGCTGGTGCTGATCAACGGCGCCTACGGCCAGCGCCTGGCGAAGATCTGCAAGGTGCTGGGCCGCGCCTACAGCACCTTCGAGACCGCCGAGGACCAGCCGACCACCGCCGCCGACGTCGACCGCCTGCTGGCCGCCGACCCCGCCGTGACCCATGTGGCGCTGATCCACTGCGAGACCAGCACCGGCATCCTCAACCCGCTGCCCGAGATCGCCCAGGTGATCCAGCGCCACGGCAAGCGCCTGATCATCGACGCCATGAGCTCGTTCGGTGCGCTGCCGATCGATGCTCGTGAAATTCCCTTCGAAGCGCTGATCGCCGCCTCCGGCAAGTGCCTGGAAGGCGTGCCGGGCATGGGCTTCGTCTTCGCCGAAAAAACCGCCCTGGCCGCCGCCGAGGGCAACGCCCACTCCCTGGCCATGGACCTGCACGACCAGCACGCCTACATGGCCAAGACCGGCCAGTGGCGCTTCACCCCGCCGACCCACGTGGTCGCCGCCCTGCACGAAGCGCTGCAGCAATACAACGAAGAAGGTGGACTGCCCGCTCGCCACCAACGCTACGCCGACAATTGCAAGACCTTGCTCGACGGCATGGCGAAGATCGGTCTGAAGAGCTTCCTGCCCGCCGACATCCAGGCACCGATCATCGTCACCTTCCACGCGCCGAAGGATCCGCGCTACCAGTTCAAGGACTTCTATGAGCGGGTCAAGGCCAAGGGCTTCATCCTCTACCCGGGCAAGCTGACCCAGGTCGAGACCTTCCGCGTCGGCTGCATCGGCGTGGTTGGCGCCGATGGCATGCAGGCCGCCGTGAACGCCGTGGCCGAGGTGCTGCGGGAAATGGAAGTGCTGGACATCTGACCCTCTGCCCACCCAATTCAAGGAAAACGCGCACATGAACTACAGCAACCCCACCCAGCTGCAAGCCGCCATCCTCGACTGGGCCGGCACCGTGGTCGACTTCGGCTCCTTCGCCCCGACCCAGATCTTCGTCGAAGCCTTCGCCGAGTTCGACGTGCAGGTGTCCATCGAAGAAGCCCGTGGCCCGATGGGCATGGGCAAGTGGGACCATATCCGCACCCTGTGCGACGTGCCGGAAATCGCCGAGCGCTACCGCAAGGTGTTCGGCCGCACGCCCACCGACGACGATGTCACCGCCATCTACGAGCGCTTCATGCCGCTGCAGATCGAGAAGATCGCCGTGCACTCGGCGCTGATCCCAGGCGCCCTGGACACCCTGACCGGGCTGCGCAAGGACGGCCTGAAAATCGGCTCCTGCTCCGGCTACCCGAAGGTGGTGATGGACAAGGTGGTCGAACTGGCCGCGCAGAACGGCTACGTGGCCGACCATGTGGTGGCCACCGACGAGACGCCGAACGGCCGCCCGTGGCCGGCCCAGGCGCTGGCCAACGTGATTGCCCTGGGCATCGATGACGTGGCTGCCTGCGTGAAGGTCGACGACACCGTGCCGGGGATTCTCGAAGGCCGCCGCGCCGGGATGTGGACCGTGGCGCTCGTGTGCTCGGGCAATGCCCTGGGGCTGACCTGGGAAGGCTACCGGGCGTTGAGCACGGAGAAGCTGGAGAGCGAGCGCAAGCGGATCCATGGGATGTTTGCCAGCTCCCGCCCGCACTACCTGATCGATACCATCAACGAGCTGCCCGAGGTCATTGCCGATATCAATCGGCGGTTGGCCAAGGGGGAGATGCCGCAGGCCTCCTGACAGGTCGGTGTTACTTTCTTCGCGGGTAAACCCGCTCCCACAGAGATATCACTGCCTTGGAAGTCGGTGATTTTCCTGTGGGAGCGGGTTTACCCGCGAAGGCGTCAGAGCAGACAACCGAGAACCATCAGACTGCCCGGTTCAACTTCACCCACGACGCGAACCGGTCGATATAGCCCTGCAGGAAGGGCCGGGTCTTGTCGTTCAGCTTGCCGCTATCATCGAACAGCGTCGCCGCCCCACCGATATAAGCCTCGGGCATCTGCATGCACGGCATGTCGAGGAACACCAGCGACTGGCGCACCGCATGATTGGCGCCGAACCCGCCGATCGCCCCCGGCGACACGCTGGCCACCGCCGCCGGCTTTCCGCTCCATACGCTCTGCCCATAGGGCCGCGAACCCACGTCGATGGCGTTCTTCAACCCGCCCGGCACCGAACGGTTGTACTCCGGGGTGACAAACAACACCGCGTCGCTGCGGCGGATTTCGTCGCGAAAATGCTTCCACGCCTCGGGAGCGCCCTCGGCCTCGACATCCTCGTTGTACAACGGCAGGTCGCCGATCTCGACGATCCGCAGTTTGAGGCTGGATGGCGCCAGCTCAGATAGCGCGCGGGCCACCTTGCGGTTGTAGGACTCCTTGCGCAAGCTGCCGACGACAACCGCTACCGAATAGACCTGGCTCATGGCGTTTTGCAACCTCTGCTCTGGGAATGGGACCTGTTAGTTATAGATGACCGTTCCTCGGCTCCCGGTTTTTTTTCCATTTGGCTGAAAACTTCCCGGGCGTTTCACTGGTCTATGCCTACAGACATTTCCTACACGATTCAGAGGTTTCCACCTAAATGGCAGCAGTAATGGTCGGCCAGTTCCACGCCCGCGACGCCGAAGGCCGTATCTACCCCGTCCACGAATTCCAGGAATCCACCCTGCAGGCTGACGGCAGCACCCTCGGCGCGCCGGTCACCAGCTATCGGCTGGCCATCGGCGACCGCGTCAACCACCTGGGCGACGACCGCTTCGAGCTGGCCCAGACCGGCGTCGAGATCATCCGCATTCCTTGACGCAATCGACGGTGTACAGCGTCCCCTCGCGCTGCAGGCCATGCACGTCGGCGACGAAACCCGGGAAGCCCTGGTCGAAGGCCCGGGCGCACTCCAGGTAGACCAGGATCGAGCGGGTCGCCTCGGTGAAGCGCTCGCCCGGCATGATCAAGGGGATCCCCGGCGGATACGGCACCAGCATCACCGCCGCGACCCGGCCCAGCAGCTGCTCGATCGGCACCGCCTCCACCTCCCCGCGCACCATCCGGTCATAGGCCTCGGCCGGGGTCATCGCCACCTCGGGCAAACGGGTGAACAGCAGCTTGAGCTGCCTGGACGTGGCATTGCCGCGGTAGAAGGCATGCAGTTGCTGGCACAGGTCGCGCAGCCCCAGCCCCTGGTAGCGTGACGGCTGCGGCGTCAGCGCGCTGGGCAGGCAGTCGGCCAGCGCGGTATTGGCGTCGTAGTGGCGCTTGAACTCCAGCAGTTCGGTCAGCAGCGTGCTCCACTTGCCCTTGGTGATGCCCATCGAGAACAGCACCAGGAAGCTGTACAGACCGGTCTTCTCCACCACCAGCCCCCGTTCCCAGAGGAACTTGCCGACCACCGCGGCCGGAATGCCGTGCTCGCCCGCCCCACCACCGGCTCCCGGCATCACCAGGGTGACCTTGAGCGGATCGAGCAGCACATAGTCGTCGCTCAGCTCGGCAAAGCCATGCCACTCGGCCCCCGGCTGCAACAGCCAGTCCGCCGCCTCCAGGCGCTCGCCGCCCTGCGCCAGCGGGGGCTGCCAGATGCTGAACCACCAGTCGTCGGCGGCGATGTGCTCGCGCAGGTTGGCCAGCGCCCGGCGAAAGCTCAGGGCCTCGTCGAACATCTCCTGCAGCAGCGAGCGCCCGGCCGGGCCCTCCATCATCGCCGAGGCCACGTCCAGCGAGGCGAGGATGCTGTACTGCGGCGAGGTGGAGATATGCATCATGAACGCTTCGTTGAAGCGGTCGCGGTCCAGCTGGCGGGCGGCGCCGTCCTGCACATGGATCATCGATGCCTGGCTGAAGGCAGCCAGCAGCTTGTGGGTGGAATGGGTGCTGAACAGCAGCGGGCCCTCATCGCCGCGCGGCGTGCCCATGGCATAGCGGCCGGTGAAGAACTCGTGGAAGGCGGCGTAGGCGAACCAGGCCTCATCGAAGTGCAGCACCTCGGCACTGGCACCGAGGGTCTGCTTGATGAGGCCAGCGTGGTAGCACAGGCCGTCATAGGTGGAGTTGGTGACCACCGCCAGCTTGATCTTCGCCGGCCGCCCCTGGGCCAGCGGGTGGGCCTGGATCTTTGCCTGTATGGACGCCGGGGTGAACTCGCTGAGCGGGATCGGCCCGATGACGCCCAGCTCGTTACGCTCCGGGCACAGGTAGAGGGGGATGGCGCCGGTCATGATGATCGCATGCACCACCGACTTGTGGCAGTTGCGGTCCACCAGCACCAGGTCACCGCGCCCGACCATGGCGTGCCAGACGATCTTGTTGGCGGTGGAGGTGCCGTTGATGACGAAGAAGGTATGGTCGGCGCCGAAGTTGCGCGCCGCCCGCGCCTCGGCGGCGGCCAGGGGGCCGGTATGGTCGAGCAGCGAGCCCAGCTCGGGCACCGACACGGACAGGTCCGAGCGCAGGGTGTTTTCGCCGAAGAACTGGTGAAAGGCCTGCCCCACCGGGCTCTTGTGATAGGCCACGCCGCCGCCGTGGCCTGGGGTGTGCCAGGAGTAGTTCGACTGCGCGGTGTGTTGCACCAGGGCCTTGAAGAACGGTGGCAGCAAACCGTCGAGGTAAGTGTGCGCGGCCCGCGCCACCTGGCGGGCGAGAAAGGGCACGGTGTCTTCGAACAGGTAGAGAATGCCGCGCAACTGGTTGAGCTCACCCATGGCCTCGGCCGGGGCGTTCTCCAGGGTGACCTGCTCGCCCAAGGCGAAGATCGGCAGGTTGGGTGCGCGCAGCCGGGCCAGGCGGATCAGCTCGGCCATGTTCTGCAGCAGGCGGCTATTGTCGCCGACACCCTCGGCGGCGATCAGCATGCAGGCCAGGCCGTGGTGGGTAGCGGCCACCAGGCGCGCCTCGGCCTGGTCGGCGGCGGCGAGGATGGCGAAGCCGTCCCTGGCCAGTTCGTCGGCAATGCCACGCACCCGTTCACCGGCGACACTGTCGGCCTTGATCGCCCGGTGGACGATGAGGATGGGGAACTGGAGGTCCTTGTACATCGGGCGGCTACCTCTGCGGGGGCTTCCCCCTCAGGGTAGTTGAGGCTGGTGTCGTCAGTGCCGGCCTCTTCGCGGGTAAACCCGCTCCCACAGGTTCGGGGGGGTTGCCTGTGGGAGCGGGTTTACCCGCGAAAGGGCCAGTACTGCTGGTAGATCAGCTGGCAGGTGCCTCTGTCAGCACCTGCCACATCGCCGGCCCACCCGCCGACTTGGCGACGGCCGCCAAACGCTCGACATGGGCCTCGAGCTCTTCCTCGCTAGCCATGATCACCTTACCCGCCGCACGACCGGTAATCCGACGGATCTCACTGCCGGTGCTGCCCTGCCCATCCTCGCCCTGCGCGCCATCCCCCGCCAGCGACAGGCTGGTCTGGCCGCCGGTCATCGCCAGGTAGACGTCGGCCAGCAGTTCCGAGTCGAGCAATGCGCCGTGCAGTTCACGGCCAGAGTTGTCGATACCGTAGCGTTTGCACAGCGCATCGAGGCTGTTGCGCTGCCCCGGGTGGCGCGAGCGCGCCATCATCAGGGTGTCGAGGATCGGGCAGTGCTGCGAGATGTCGGCGCGGTCCTGCTGGCCGATCAGCGCGAACTCATTGTTGATGAAGCCGACGTCGAACGCCGCGTTGTGGATGACCAGGGTGGCGCCCTGGATGAAGTCGAAGAACTCCTCGGCCACATCGCCGAAGCGCGGTTTGCCCACCAGGAAGGCGTCGGTGATGCCGTGGACGTTGATCGCACCCTCGTCACTCTCGCGGTCGGGCTGCAGGTAGACATGGAAATGCCGCCCGGTCAGGCGCCGGCCCACGACCTCGACGCAACCGATCTCGATGATGCGGTGGCCTTCGGCCACCGGCATGCCGGTGGTCTCGGTGTCGAGGATGACGAACCGTTTGTCTTGCTGCTGCTCCACGGGTGACTCCAACTTGCGGGGCTTGAATTCGAGGCGGGAGTATACCGGAATCGGGGCCGCTTTGCGGCCCATCGCGGCACAAGGCCGCTCCTACTGGGACCGTGTAAATCCTGTAGGAGCGGCCTTGTGCCGCGAAAGGGCTGCGCAGCAGCCCCAGTTGGCTCAACGCTGAGCCCGCACCTCATCGACCCCACGATTGGCCAACTGGTCGGCCCGCTCGTTGCCCGGGTGGCCGATGTGCCCGCGCACCCACTTCCAGGTCACCTTGTGCCGGTTGACCTGTTCATCGAGGGCCATCCACAGGTCGGCGTTCTTCACCGGCTCCTTGGCGGCGGTCTTCCAGCCGCGCTTCTTCCAGTTGGTCATCCACTCGTTGATGCCCTTCATCACGTACTGGGAGTCGGTGGTCAGCACCACCTCGCACTCGCGCTTGAGCGCCTTCAGGCCCTCGATCGCGGCCATCAGCTCCATGCGGTTGTTGGTGGTCTCGCGCTCGCCGCCCCACAGTTCCTTCTCGACGCCCTTGAAAACCATCAGGACGCCCCAGCCGCCCGGGCCGGGATTGCCCTTGCAGGCACCATCGGTGTAGATCTCGACGCTATCGCTCATGTACCACTCGTGTTCAGTGCTTTTCGGAATCGGGGTGGGTGGCGCTGCGATTGACCTTGGCCAACGGCAGCGGCAGCAGCTTGCCCATCGGCTCGCGGCGCTCAAGGCGCAGCGGCCGCAGGCCGACCACCATCTTGCGCGCCACCAGCAGGTAGACACCGCCACCGGCGCCCTGCCAGCCCCCGGCCACCCGCTCCCAACCGGCCAGGCGCTGTTGCCAGGCCGGCGAGGCAAGCGGCGGACGATAGCACCCGAAGCGGCGTTTCTCCAGCGCGAAGCCCAGCAGGTTGAGCCAGTCGCCGACCCGCGACGCCGAGATGCAGCGGGCCTTGCGCAAGGCGCCCTGGCTGAAGAAATGCCGCAGCCCCCAACTGCTCCACGGGTTGATGCCGACAATCAGCAGGTGACCGCCCGGGCGCACCGCGCTGGCCGCCTCCCGGAGCAATCCGTGGGGAGAGAGACTGAAGTCCAGGCCGTGCTGCAGCACCACCACGTCGGCGGCATGTTCCGACAGCGGCCAGGCCTGCTCCTCGCAGACGATCTCCACCCCCGGCAACGGCGCGCCCAGGCGCACGTTGCGCTGCACCTGCGGGGCGTTGGGCGGCGGTTCGGCGCAGGGGCCGTAGTGCACCAGGTAGCCACCGAAGAAGCGCCGCAGCTCTTCTTCGAGCAACTTTTCCTCTTCCTTGAGCATCAACTGCCCAAGGGGGCCATTGAACCAGTCGCGGGCCAGGCTGATGAGTTCGACCCAGTCGGGGTCGGCCTGGGCGAAGGCTTGGTCGGTCATTGCATTCTCCCTCGAAGGTTCTCCGGCCGCGCCATCGCGGCTAAGATGCCCTCAATGTCCAGGCTTGGCGATACGGATCCGCACATGATACAGATCGATGCCCTACCCGCTTTCAACGACAACTACATCTGGTTGTTACAGGATACTGCCAATCGCCGCTGCGCAGTGGTCGATCCCGGCGATGCCAGGCCGGTGCAGGCCTGGCTGGGCCAGCATCGCGACTGGGCGCTGGAGGCGATCCTGGTCACTCACCACCACCATGACCATGTCGGCGGCGTCGAGGCCCTGAAGCAGGCCACCGGTGCCACCGTCTACGGCCCGGCCAACGAGCTCATTCCGGCCCGCGACGTCGCCCTGGAGGATGGCGCGCAGGTCAAAGCCCTGGGCCTGACGTTCGAAGTCATGGCCATGCCCGGCCACACCCTGGGGCATATCGCCTATTACACTGCGCAATCGCCCACGCCGCTACTGTTCAGTGGCGACACCCTGTTCGCCGCCGGTTGCGGTCGCCTGTTCGAAGGCACGCCTGAACAGATGCACCATTCGCTGCAGCGCCTGGCCGCCCTGCCCGCCGAGACCGAAGTGTACTGCGCCCACGAATATACCCTGAGCAACCTGCGCTTCGCCCGCGCCGTGGAACCGGAAAACCTGCACGTTCTGCAACGGTTCGAAGACGTTACCCGCCTGCGCGCCGACAATCGCATCAGCCTGCCCTCCACCATCGGCCTGGAGCGCCTGACCAACCCGTTTTTGCGTACCGCTGAAACATTCGTTAAACAAAAAGCAGACGAATGGAAGGGACATTCCAACCCCACCCAAGCCACTGTTTTTGCTGCCTTGAGGTCTTGGAAGGACGTGTTCTGATAACCTCAAGATATATCGTGACACAAGCCCAAAGGTTGACCCGGCCGGGGCCGGTTTCTAGAATCGCCCAACTTTTTTGCCCGGATAACCGTTCCAGCCGATGTCTTCCCCTAGCCGCAGAACCGCTCATTCGGTCGCCCTGACGCGACTGGCACAGATCAGTGCACTGGCGCTGGCCGCCACCCTGGTCGGCTGCCAGAGCACCCGTCAGCTCGACGAATCCGACAGCGTTCGCGCGCACAACTACCAGGCGCGGATCAAGCACAAGCCCGCGCCACTGGTGGTCAAGCCCAAGGAAGCGCCGCCCCAGGACGTCTGGGAGCGCATGCGCCAGGGCTTCGCCCTGCAGGATGGCATGGACGTCAACCCGCGCATCGAACAGCAGCGCCTATGGTTCGCCAGCAACCCGTCGTTCCTCGAGAACGCCGGCGAGCGCGGCAGCCTCTACCTGCACTACATCGTCGAGCGCCTCGAAGAACGCGACATGCCGCTGGAGCTGGCCCTGCTGCCGGCCATCGAGAGCGCCTACAACCCGATGGCCTACTCCCGCGCGCACGCCGCCGGCATGTGGCAGTTCATCCCGTCCACCGGGCGCCACTTCAAGCTGCGCCAGACCAACTTCTACGATGGCCGTCGCGACGTCACCGCCTCGACCAATGCGGCGCTGGACTACCTGAACCGCCTGCACGACATGTTCAACGGCGACTGGCTGCTGGCCCTGGCGGCCTACAATGCCGGCGAAGGCACCGTCAGCCGCGCCATCGAGCGCAACGAGCGCCTGGGCCTGCCGACCGACTACTGGAACCTGCCGCTGCCGCAGGAAACCCGCGACTACGTGCCCAAGCTGCTGGCCCTGTCGCAGGTGGTCAACACCCCGGCCGCCTACGGGATCAACCTGAACCCGATCGCCAACGAACCCTATTTCGAAGCCGTCGCCATCAACGACCGCCTCGACCTGTCGCGCGTCGCGGCCTTCGCCGACATCGACGAAGACGAGCTGATCCAGCTCAACCCCGCCTTCAAGAAGCGCATGACCGTGGACGGCCCGCAGCAGTTGCTGGTGCCTACCGCCAAGGCACAGTTGCTGAGCGACCGCATGTCCAACCTCAAGCCCGAGGAACTGGTCGCCCTGCAGCCGAACAAGGCCGTGTTCCAGGCCGCCCTGGCCGATGCCAAGGCGCCGGCGGCGCGCAGCTACCGGGTCAAGCGCGGCGACAACCTGGGCAGCATCGCCAAGGCCAACCGCGTCGCGGTCAAGGACATCCAGCGCTGGAACAGCCTGCGCGGCAACAGCCTCAAGGTCGGCCAGGTGCTGGCCCTGCGTGGCGGCAACGCGCCGAGCGCGGCGGCCAACCGCGTGGCCGATGCCAAGCAGCGTTCCACCCAGTACAAGGTGCGCAAGGGCGACTCGTACTACCTGGTGGCCAAGCGTTTCAACGTCGAGATGAAACACCTCAAGCGCTGGAACCCGCGCAGCGGGCATGCGCTCAAGCCGGGGCAGACGCTGACCGTTTACCTGTCGCGTTGATGTGAATCCCGGGGGCGCTTCGCGCCCCTTTCGCGGCACAAGGCCGCTCCTACAGGGATTACGCAGACTCTGTAGGAGCGGCCTTGTGCCGCGAAAGGGCTGCGAAGCAGCCCCAATCAGCCACATCCATCTGACCGGCTCGCACCCTTTTTCCATTCCAGACAAGCTGTTACTGTACCCCGAACCAAGCCCAACGCCTTCTGGATCGGATGCCGACTTGATACGTCCCCTCCTGCTGTCTCTCAGCCTGGCCTTGAGCTTCCCCGCCGTCGCGATGGTGAGCGAAAGCCACGGATACGCGCAGTTCGGCACGCTCAAGTACCCGGCCAGCTTCACCCACTTCGACTGGGTCAATCCGCAAGCCCCCAAAGGCGGCACCTTGCGGGCCATGGCCTTCGGCACCTTCGACACGCTCAACCCCTACACCTTCAAGGGCTCGAGCCCGGTCACCACGCCCAACTTCCTGCAGTACGGCATCAACGAGCTCAACGAGCCGCTGATGGTCGGCACCGGCATGTACGACCCCTCCGGCGACGAGCCCACCTCCAGCTACGGCCTGATCGCCCGCTCCGTCGAGTACAGCGAGGACCGCAGCTGGGTGGTGTTCAACCTGCGCCCCGAGGCGCACTTCCACGACGGCGTGCCGATCACCGCCGCCGATGTCGCCTTCAGCTACCGCACCCTGCTCAAGGACGGCCACCCGATCTACCGCACCAACCTGCAGGAAGTGGCCCGGGTCGACATCCTCGGCCCGCTGCGCATCCGCTTCGTGTTCAAGCGCGCCGGCAACCCGCTGCTGATCCTGCGCCTGGGCGAGATGCCGGTGCTGCCCAGGCACTACTGGGAAAAGCGCGACTTCAAGGCCACCACCTTCGAGCCGCCTTTGGGCAGCGGCCCCTACCGCATCACCGAGGTGCAACCCGGCCGCCGGCTGGTGTTCGAGCGGGTGAAGGACTACTGGGGCAAGGACCTGGCCGTGAACCGCGGCAAGTACAACTTCAAGCGCGTCGAATACGAGTTCTACCGTGACGCCACCGTGGCCTTCGAGGCCTTCAAGGCCGGCGAGTTCGACCTCTACATCGAGCACCAGGCGAAGAACTGGGCCAACGGCTACAACTTCCCCGCCGTGCGCCGCGGTGAGGTGATCAAGGCGCAGATCCCGCACAAGATCCCGACACAGACCCAAGGCCTGTTCATGAACAGCCGCCGCGCCACCTTCAGCGACCCGCGGGTACGCCAGGCGCTGGGCCTGATGCTAGATTTCGAGTGGACCAACCGCGCGCTGTTCAACGGCGCCTACCGGCGCGCCACCAGCTACTACCCCAACAGTGATTTCACCGCCACAGGCCTGCCCACCGGCAAGGAATGGCTGCTGCTCAAACCGTTCCGCGACCAACTGCCCGAGAAGCTGTTCACCCAGCCCTACCAGGTCAGCCACACCGACGGCAGCGGCATCAGCCGCCCGGCCCTGCGCCAGGCCCTCGACCTGTTCGCCCAGGCCGGCTGGAAGCTCAACGGCCAGCGCCTGGTGGACAACAAGGGCCAGCAGTTGCGCATGGAACTGCTGCTGGTGAACCCGAACCTCGAACGCATCCTGCAACCTTATGTCGAAAATCTGGCGAGCATCGGCATCGATGCGCGCTTGCGTACCGTCGACCGTGCCCAGTACAAACAACGGCTCGACCAGTTCGATTTCGACATGATCCTGATGACCCTGAACCAGACGCTGAGCCCGGGCCTCGAACAGTGGCTGTATTTCCACTCGAGCCAAGCCGCCACCAAGGGCAGCAAGAACTATGCTGGGGTCAAGGACCCGGTGGTCGACCACCTGCTCGACACCCTGCTCGCCGCCCGCACGCGTGATGACCAGATCGCCGCGGCGCGTGCCCTGGACCGCGTGCTCTCATGGCAGTACTACATGATCCCCAACTGGTACCTCGACAATCACCGCCTGGCCTACCGCAACCGGTTCGCCTTCGTCACCACGCCGCCCTACACCCTCGGGCTGAACAGCTGGTGGATCAAGAAGACTTCGGAGAAAGCCAAATGACGCCCACCTTGCGCCGCCTGGCCGGCAGCCTGTTGCTGGCCTGCCTCACGCTCCCGGCCGTGGCCGCCCCGCAGCACGCCCTGACCCTGTACGACGAGCCGCCAAAATACCCGGCCAACTTCAAGCACTTCGAATACGTCAATCCTGACGCGCCCAAGGGCGGCACCTTCCGCCAGTCCAGCTTCGGCGGCTTCGACAGCCTCAACCCGTTCATCAACAAGGGCGTGCCCGCCGACAACGTCGGCAGCATCTACGACACCCTGATGCGCCAGAGCCTGGACGAGCCCTTCACCGAATACGGCCTGGTGGCCGGCAAAATCGAAAAGGCCCCCGACAACAGCTGGGTGCGCTTCTACCTGCGCCCCGAGGCACGCTTCCACGACGGCCAGCCGATGCGCGCCGAGGACGTGGTGTTCACTTTCAACGCCCTGATCAAGGACGGCGCGCCGCTGTACCGCCAGTACTACGCCGACGTCGCCGAGGTGGTCGCCGAAGCCCCGCTCAAGGTGCTGTTCAAGTTCAAGCACACCAACAACCGCGAGTTGCCGCTGATCCTCGGCCAGCTGCCGGTGCTGCCCAAGCACTGGTACGAGGGCCGTGACTTCAACCGCGGCAACCTGGAGATCCCACTGGGCAGCGGCCCGTACAAGGTCGTCGAGGTGAAGGCCGGCCGCTCGATCCGCTACGAGCGGGTCAAGGACTACTGGGCCAAGGACCTGCCGATCAACCGCGGCTTCTACAACTTCGACGTGATGACCTTCGACTCGTACCGCGACAACACCGTCGCCCTCGAAGCCCTCAAGGCCGGTCAGTTCGACTACGCCCTGGAAGTCAGCGCGAAGAACTGGGCCACCGCCTACGACGTGCCCGCCGTGCGCGACGGCCGCCTGATCAAGGAAGAGATCCCCAACGGCAACCCGGTGGGCATGCAGGGCTTCATCTTCAACCTGCGCAAACCCGTGTTCCAGGACATCCGCGTGCGCCACGCCATCAGCCTGCTGATGGACTTCGAATGGACCAACAAGCAGCTGTTCAACGGCGCCTACACCCGCACCGGCAGCTACTTCGAGAACTCCGAGATGGCCGCCAGCGGCCTGCCCTCGCCCGCCGAGCTGAAGATCCTCGAACCACTGCGCGCCGAGGTGCCCGACGAGGTGTTCAACGGCGCCTTCCGCAACCCCGTCACCGACGGCAGCGGCATGATCCGCGACCAGCAGCGCCAGGCCTACAAGCTGCTGCAGGACGCCGGCTGGAAGATCGTCGACGACAAGATGGTCGACAAGGACGGCAAGCCGGTGAGCATCGAGTTCCTGCTGGCCCAGACCCAGTTCGAGCGCGTACTGCTGCCGTTCAAGCGCAACCTCGCGGACCTGGGCATCAACCTCGAGATCCGCCGGGTAGACGTATCGCAGTACATCAACCGCCTGCGCTCGCGGGACTACGACATGATCGTCGGCGGTTTCGCGCAATCGAACTCGCCCGGCAACGAGCAGCGTGAATACTGGAACAGCGCCGCCGCCGACAACCCCGGCAGCCGCAACTTCATCGGCCTGCGTGACCCGGCCATCGACCAGTTGGTGGAGCAGTTGATCAACGCTGACTCCCGGCAGAGCCTGATCGACCATTGCCGTGCCCTGGACCGGGTACTGCTGTGGGGCTACTACGTGATCCCCAACTGGCACATCAAGACTTCCCGCGTGGCCTACTGGAACCACATCGGCCACCCCGCCGTGTCGCCCAAGTACGACATCGGCATCGACACCTGGTGGATCAAGCCCGACGTCACGCCTGCCGTGAGCGAAGCCCCCGCCGCGGAAGAGGTCAACTGACATGCTGGCCTATATCCTGCGGCGCCTGCTGCTGATCATCCCGACCCTGTTCGGCATCCTCATCATCAACTTCATCATCGTCCAGGCCGCCCCCGGCGGCCCGGTCGAGCAGATGATCGCCAAGCTCGAAGGCTTCGAAGGCGCCACCAGCCGCATCGCCGGCGGCGGCGCCGAAGTGTCGGTGGCCGGCTCCAACTACCGCGGTGCGCAAGGCCTGGACCCGGCGCTGATCGCCGAAATCGAGCGCATGTACGGCTTCGACAAGTCGGCGCCCGAACGGCTGTGGATCATGGTCAAGAACTACGCCCAACTGGACTTTGGTAACAGCTTCTTCCGCGACGCCAAGGTCATCGACCTGATCGCCGAGAAGATGCCCGTGTCCATCTCGCTGGGGCTGTGGAGCACGCTGATCATGTACCTGGTGTCGATCCCCCTGGGGATCGCCAAGGCCGTGCGCCACGGCAGCCACTTCGACGTCTGGACCAGCTCGGCGATCATCGTCGGCTACGCCATCCCCGCGTTCCTGTTCGCCATCCTGCTGATCGTGCTGTTCGCCGGCGGCAGCTACTTCGACTGGTTCCCGTTGCGCGGGCTGACCTCCAACAACTTCGACGAGCTCTCCACCACCGGCAAGGTGCTCGACTACTTCTGGCACCTGGTACTGCCGATCACCGCGCTGGTGATCGGCAACTTCGCCACCATGACCCTGCTGACCAAGAACAGCTTCCTCGACGAGATCAACAAGCAGTACGT
The DNA here is from genome assembly GCF_016861355.2 of Pseudomonas sp. RtIB026. Taxonomy (NCBI): domain Bacteria; kingdom Pseudomonadati; phylum Pseudomonadota; class Gammaproteobacteria; order Pseudomonadales; family Pseudomonadaceae; genus Pseudomonas; species Pseudomonas sp. RtIB026. Next base: position 4,578,049 of record NZ_AP023348.2, read on the forward strand.
GGTCACCGCCAAGGCCAAGGGCCTGAGCCGCACCCGCGTGCTCTACGGCCATGTGTTCCGCAACGCCATGCTGCTGGTGATCGCCGGCTTCCCCTCGGCGTTCATCGGCATCTTCTTCACCGGCTCCTTATTGATTGAGGTGATCTTCAGCCTCGACGGCCTGGGCCTGATGAGTTTCGAAGCGGCGATCAACCGCGACTACCCGGTGGTGTTCGGCACCTTGTTCATCTTCACCCTGCTCGGTCTTGTGGTGAAGCTGATCGGCGACCTCACCTACACCCTGGTCGATCCGCGGATCGACTTCGCCAGCCGAGAGCACTGACATGGCCCTGTCCCCCCTCAATCGCCGGCGCTTCGAGCGCTTCAAGGCCAACCGCCGCGGCTGGTGGTCGCTGTGGATCTTCCTGGTGCTGTTCGTGCTCAGCCTGGGCGCCGAGTTCATCGCCAACGACAAGCCGATAGCCGTGCGCTACGACGGCGAATGGTACTTCCCGGCCTTCAAGCGCTACCCCGAGACCACCTTCGGCGGCGAGTTCCCGTTGGAGGCCAACTACAAGAGCCCGTACATCCGCGAGCTGCTGGAGAAAAAAGACGCCTTCGTGCTGTGGGCGCCGATCCCCTACAGCTACCAGAGCATCAACTACGACCTGAAGGTGCCGGCCCCCGCGCCGCCCTCCACCGACAACCTGCTGGGCACCGACGACCAGGGCCGCGACGTGCTGGCCCGGGTGATCTACGGTTTCCGCATCTCGGTGCTGTTCGCCCTGACGCTGACCATCGCCAGCTCCATCGTCGGCGTGATCGCCGGCGCCTTGCAGGGCTTCTACGGCGGCTGGGTCGACCTGGCGGGCCAGCGCTTTTTGGAGATCTGGTCCGGCCTGCCGGTGCTGTACCTGCTGATCATCCTCGCCAGCTTCGTGCAGCCCAACTTCTGGTGGTTGCTGGGCATCATGCTACTGTTCTCGTGGATGAGCCTGGTGGACGTGGTGCGCGCCGAGTTCCTGCGCGGGCGCAACCTCGAGTACGTACGCGCCGCCCGCGCCTTGGGGATGCGCAACGGCCCGATCATGTACCGCCACATCCTGCCCAACGCCATGATCTCGACCATGACCTTCATGCCGTTCATCCTCACCGGCGCCATCGGCACCCTCACCGCCCTGGACTTCTTAGGCTTCGGCCTGCCTGCCGGCTCGCCGTCGCTGGGCGAGCTGGTCGCCCAAGGGAAATCCAACCTGCAAGCCCCGTGGCTAGGCATCAGCGCCTTCGCCGTGCTGGCGGTGATGCTGAGCCTGCTGGTATTCATCGGCGAATCCGCCCGCGACGCCTTCGACCCGAGGAAATGACATGAGCCAAGACACCCTGATCGAAGTCCGCGACCTGGCGGTGGAGTTCGTCACTGGCGAGCAGGTCAACCGCGTGGTCGACGGCATCAGCTTCGACATCCGCAAGGGCGAGACCCTCGCCCTGGTGGGCGAAAGCGGCTCGGGCAAGTCGGTGACCGCGCATTCGATTTTGCGCCTGCTGCCCTACCCGCTGGCCCGGCATCCGAGCGGCACCATCCAGTACGGCGGCAAGGACCTGCTGCACCTGGGCGAAAAGCCCATGCAGCGGATTCGCGGCAACCGCATTGCGATGATCTTCCAGGAGCCGATGACCTCGCTGAACCCGCTGCACAGCATCGAGAAGCAGATCAACGAGATCCTGTTGCTGCACAAGGGGCTGACCGGCAAGGCCGCCACTGCGCGCACGCTGGAGCTGCTGGAGCTGGTCGGCATTCCCGAGCCCAGGAAACGCCTGAAAGCCCTGCCCCATGAGCTGTCCGGTGGCCAGCGCCAGCGGGTGATGATCGCCATGGCCCTGGCCAACGAGCCCGAACTGCTGATCGCCGACGAGCCCACCACTGCGCTCGACGTGACCGTGCAGTTGAAGATTCTCGACCTGCTCAAGGAGCTGCAGGCGCGCCTCGGGATGGCCCTGCTGCTGATCAGCCACGACCTCAACCTGGTGCGCCGCATCGCCCACCGCGTGTGCGTGATGCAGTGCGGCAAGATCGTCGAGCAGGCCGACTGCGCCACGCTGTTCAGCAAGCCGCAGCATCCGTATACGCAGATGCTGATCAACGCCGAGCCCAGCGGCGCGCCCGCCGCGAATGCCGAAGGGGCGCCGTTGCTGGAGGTGAAGGACCTGAAGGTGTGGTTCCCGATCAAGAAGGGGCTGCTGCGCCGGACCGTGGACCATGTGAAGGCGGTGGATGGGGTGAACTTCAGCCTGCCCCGGGGGCAGACGCTGGGGATCGTTGGCGAGAGTGGATCGGGCAAGTCGACCTTGGGGTTGGCCATCTTGCGGTTGATTTCCAGCCAGGGAGGGATTCGCTTCCATGGACAGAATCTTGAAGGGCTGAATCAGAAGGAAGTGCGGCCGCTGCGGCGGGAGATGCAGGTGGTGTTTCAGGATCCCTTTGGCAGCCTGAGCCCGCGCATGTGCGTGGCGGATATCGTCGGCGAGGGTTTACGGATTCACAAGATCGGCACGCCGGCTGAGCAGGAAGCGGCGATTATTGCGGCGTTGGAGGAAGTGGGGCTGGATCCGAGGACGCGGCATCGGTATCCCCATGAGTTTTCTGGGGGGCAAAGGCAGCGGATTGCGATTGCTCGGGCGTTGGTGTTGAAGCCTGCGCTGATTCTGCTGGATGAGCCGACTTCGGCGCTGGATCGGACGGTGCAGCGGCAGGTGGTGGAGCTTTTGCGGAATTTGCAGGTTAAGTACAACCTGACTTATCTGTTTATCAGTCATGACCTGGCGGTGGTCAAGGCGTTGAGTCATCAGTTGATGGTGATCAAGCATGGCCAGGTGGTGGAGCAGGGGGATGCGGGGGCTATATTTCATGAGCCGAAGCATGGGTATACGAGGCAGTTGTTGGAGGCGGCGTTTTTAGAAGCGACACCAACTGTTTGACATTAAGGAAACCCTCGTAATTTTCGTCGAACGCCCAAAGCCAGGAGGGCAAAATGACTGCCAGGCAGCATCACTTTCTTTCACAGTGCTACCTCCGAGGGTTCACAAACAATGGCAGCAAGAACTCCAAACTGACAGTTATCGATCTCTCCCAGAAAAAACATTTTGAAACCACACCTAGAAATGTTGGCGGAGCACGTGACTTCAACCGAATTGACATTGAAGGTGTGGACCAAAATATTCTTGAAAAATCCTTGGCAGATTTTGAGAGCGACGCAGCAATATCATTAAAAGCCGTCACCGAAGGGGCTAGCTTTGCAGGAAAAGAGAAAGATACCATTCTTACGCTCATTGGCTTGCTAGCTATACGATCCCCACAGATGCGTGAAAACATGCGCCAGATCGAAGCTGAAATAGTTGAGCGCATCATGAGCATATCTTTGGCAACCAAAGAGCGCTGGCAGTCTCAAATTGAGCAAGTTCGAAAAAACGGGGGCACGCTGTCTGACAACATTACTTATGAAGACATGGTGAAATTTCACAAAGAAAAACCCTACACCATTGAAGTAGCCAGAGAGCACCATATCCAAGTAGAGATGAAAATGCTGCAACCCGTCGTCTCTTTGCTTATGATGCGCGACTGGTCTTTAATTAGAGCCAACACCGATTCAGGAGCGATAATCACCACCGACCGACCAGTCCTCCTTGATTACCATGAACCGGACAAAGTACCACCCTTCTTCCGAAACTCTCCCGGCTTCGGCCTAAAAAACACCTTCATATATTTTCCGATCGCCAAAAACGTTTCGCTTCTTGGCAACTTTTCCGACAAATCAAGAACTCTTCAAGCCGGCCAGAAACTTATTGCCACTCTAAATGCAAGAATGGCGTATTCAGCGAACAAGCAGATTTATGCTCCAAACCTCGACTTCCCGCTGATCGGGCGCGAAGGTAAAATCGTATCCGGAAAAGTCTTACTATAACCTACCTCTACAAGAAAAACTCAGATTTAGCCTATTTCTTGTAGTCCATTTCCCAAAGATACTCCGACCTCCTATTTCCCGTTGCGATCGCCCTGCCAGCGCTCTAGTCTCGGCAGGTCGCTGCATATCAGCGATCGGCTTTGACAGGCCGCGACGCGACACCTGCACTGCTTGCCCTCTATGGCGGCTGTGCATGGGGCACGCTTGCGTGCGCCGGTTTTTGTGTCCGCCGGTCTGTCAACCTATGCATAGCTGCCACCTACCTGTTTGACAGCAGTCCGGTAGCGGCCCCATCAAAGGGCACAAAACCATGCTGAAGATAGTTCCCGATCCACCCCACAACCACCACTCCCTCGAAGACACCATCATCCAGGCCACGGAGTACGCCCTGTGCGCGCAGACCGTGGCGCATCAGGCTGTTCTGCTGCATCCCAAGTCGCCCGTGTCGATCCTGGTCATGGCCGCGATGCATGAAATGGAGGCGCTGCGGGTGCTGCTCGAGTCGGCGTTGATTCAGGTGCAGATGCTGTCGGCGCAGCCGCAGACACAACACTAATCTGCGAGACAGGTATTGCCTGGACTGACGCATTCGCGGGCAAGCCCGCTCCCACAGGGATCGCACCAAATTGAAGAATCTAAGCAAGACAGATTCTCCCACAGGCACAGCGCCATTCTGGAAGACCGCGATGATCCTGTGTGGGTGGTGCGCCGATGCGACTTGCCCGCGAAAAGTCCAGACCAGGCGCCAACAACTTCAGGGAGATTGAGCAATGAGCACAGACGACACCACGCCCCACACCACGGTGGGCAAGACCAAGTTCTACCAGGGTGAAAAGCATACCGACCCGCTGTTCTGCATCGAACCCGGCATCCCTTGCCAGCACGCACGAGAACAGGCTTCGGAGTTGATGGGCTGCGTATGCGACCTAACCATCACCGGGATCATGGAGGAGAAGCCTCAGTTGATCTGGGCATCGTATTACCTGAGTGCGCTGGCCAAGGCGCTGATGGATGATGCGGAGTTGGGGATGAAGCACTGACCTCCAGGTACATGCGGGCTCTGTAGGAGCGGCCTTGCCGAGGCGTCGGACCGGCCGGAAAGGGCTGCGTAGCAGCCCCGGCAATGGTGCATGATGCTGAAATCTGGGGCCGCTTTGCGGCCCTTTCGCGGTACAAGGCCGCTCCTACAAGGGATTGCGATACGCCTTGGAGCAGAGGGATACGTCCATGGAATGTCATATCCGCCGCGCTCAGCGCGAAGACGCAGAAGCCATCAGCCGGATCGTGATCGCGGCGCTGCGCGAATCCAACTCGCAGGATTACCCGGCAGAGGCGATCGCCCAGGTAGAACAGAACTTTTCACCTGTAGCGGTCAGTGCATTGCTCGATAGCCGAGTGGTATTCGTGGCAGTCAACCAGGACAATCTGCTAGGAACGGCAAGCCTCGATGGCGAGGTGGTCAGGACAGTGTTTGTCGCGCCCACCCATCATGGGATGGGTATTGGCAGACTGCTGATGGAGGCCATCCATGCAGCGGCGATCAGGGCGGGGGTCACGGCACTGCGCGTTCCTTCATCCATCACTGCCCAAGGCTTCTATGCACGGTTGGGGTATCAGAAGCTTCGTGATGAATTCCATGGCGTGGAACGCACCATCATCATGGAGAAATCCACGTTGACCATTCAGGAAGCCGCCCATGCCCTCAACGTTTCTTGCCAGCATTTGATGACGCTGTTGGATGAGGGTGCGATATCTCATACCGGCACTAACGAAAAACGATACATCTTGTTCTCTGACCTGATTGCCTACAAGAACAAGCGTGACGATATCAGCCGGGCTGCGATAAATGAGCTGGCGGTCCAGGGGCAGGCATTGAGAATGGACTACGAATGAGGCAGTTGGATATCCACCCTCTCCCCTGCTCCGTTGTATGTCCCGCTCGACGCCTGACAACCCCGTCATCGGAAACCGCCGATGGCCGTAGCAACAACAACAGCTTGATACAGACCAAGAACGGGCTCTGCCCGTCCCTTAGCCTGTAGCACTTGGACCATTACTTAATCGAAGGCAGCAAAAATGTCTTCGATCTTCAGGAGCATGGGCACTTCGCCTTCAGGGCCAGAAGGCGCCTCCAACGGCTGAAACCCCAAGCTCTTGTAGAATTTCACTGCATCAGGATGCGAGTCGAGGTAAACCCCACGAAATGGCACATGCGCATGAGCGTGGGCGACAGCTTCGAGGAAATTGGCCATCAGCTCTTTTCCGATGTCCCGCTTCTGGTAATCGGCACGCACACCCAGCATGATCAGCCGCATGACCGAAACATCCGACGGCAAGCTCCGCTCGTAGCTGCCCTTGAGTTTCTCACGATGCAAGCTGTAAGCCGAAAAGGTGCATGCACCAATAAACAGGCCATCAGTCCCCGTGGCGACAATACACGCACAGTCGCCTTTTTTCACGGCAGGTTTGAGACCGTTTTGAAAATACCCGTTAATGATCGGGTTCCCGCAGTCAAACTTCTTTTGAGCGCCGTAACTAACGCTGGGGTCAAAGCGACCATAGGTGACTTCGACGGGCTCGCAGCGCTTAGTGCTCTCGGCGTCTTTCTCTTGTGGTGTTGCGCTCATTCTTCGATTTACCTCGCATCAGTGAAACCAATGCTGGGGTCGGCGCGGAATGACTATTGAGCACCTCATTCAATCTGGTCCATCCCGCCTCAGACAGCTCTCGCCGCCTTTGACGTTCCAGTACCATCTCTGCTCGCTCGATAGCAGCGGAAAGAATAAAAGAGCTCAGGTCAAGCCCGTAGGCCGCCGCAGCTTGGCGGATGGTGTCTTTTGCCTCATCGCTGGTTTTCAACTCAACGCGGGCGGTCTTGGTGGTTCTTTCCAACACTCTATTGGTCATTTATCTTCTCCTATCCACTCTCCTTAGCTCATTGGGCACATGTTACAAACACAAAACGAATATATATACCATCCAAAATCATCATATAATTACCCTTGCTGGGTATAACATCTCAATATATAAAATCTGCAATATATTTAGTCTGAAATACTTTATTAAACTCTTGTTATCCTCCTTTGCACGTTTAGTACTTAGCGCTGCCAGACAAACGCTGACAACTGATACGGATGATAGCCGTACGCCGCCAACGAGTCAAGGTCGTACGGACAATAGCCGTATAGCGCAGCACCGGGAGCGGGGTGCCCGTACGACACCTCGCTATTGAATGATTGGCACGCCTTGGTCGAAGACCGTGCCGGAATCGACAAATTACCTGCATTCGGCCGCACCGCCCTTTCAGGTCTCGACCTCCATCAGCCCCGGCGTGGGCTTGCTGAACCCCGCCGTCAGCCACATCAGGTACAACCCGCCACACACCAGCCAAGCCACCCCGGCCAGTATCACCACCGTGCTCAACAGCGACAGCAGATACAGGTTCACTCCAATCGCCAGCAGCGGAAACACCACGAACCCCACCCCACTCAACCGCTGCTTGCGCCGCTCACGCAGGTAGTAGGCGATCACGCAGACATTCACCGCCGCAAACGCCAGAAACGCGCCGAAGTTGATCAGCGAAGCGGCCGAGCTCACATCCGCGCCGATCCCGATCAACCCCAGCCCGGCAATCAGCAGCAGGTTGAACACCGGCGTGCGCGCCCTGCCCTGCAGCTTGGCGAAATAACGCGGCGGCAGCACGCCTTCGCGGCCCATGAAGTACAGCAAGCGGCTGGCGCTGACCTGCACCGCCAGGCACGAGGCGAAGCCGGCGACGATGCCGCCGAGATTGACGAAGTCGGCGAAGAACTGCCCGCCCACCTTGATCGACAGTGCGTAGGTCGCGGTCTCTGGGTCGGCGAACTGGCCACCGGGGTGGCTCAGTTGCATCAGGTAGGCCACCGCCGTGAACAGCAGCCCGCCCACGCTGATCACCAGCAGCACCGCCCGGGGGATGTCGCGCTTGGGCTGTTCGGCCTCCTCGGCCAGGGTGGTCACAGCGTCGAAACCGAGGAACGAATAGGCGGCGATGGCGGCGGCGGCGGTAAGGCCGGTCAAGGTGCTGTGTTCGTTCCATACGGGGTGGGTGAAGCCGACCTGGGGCTGGCCGGCCACATAGCGCAGGCAGTAGCCAATGAACAGCAGCACCAGGGCCACGCTGAAGACCGTGAGCACTTTGTTCAGGCGGTCAGTCAGGGTCATGCCGCTGACGGTCACCGCCGTGGTCAGGCCGATGTTGATCAGCAGCCAGCCCCAGGTGGGCACCTGCGGGAACTGGGCGTTGAGGAACACCGACTGCAGCAGCCAGGCGACCACGGGCATGAACAGGTAGGCCAGCAGCACCGCCCAGCCGACCACGAAGCCGCAGCCGGGGCCGAGCAGGCGCTTGGCGTAGTAGTAGGCCGAGCCGGACACCGGGAACAGGCGCGACAGCTTGGCGTAGCTCAGGGCCGACAGCAGCATGGCGCCGGTGGCCAGCAGGAAGGCGCTGGGGGCGATGCCGTCGCTGCGCTCGGAGATCACGCCGAAGATCACCATGGCCAGGCTCGGGCACATGTAGGCCAGGCCGAAGACGGTCAGGGAGGTCAGGGAAAGTTTTGCGGGGGTGGCGTCAGGCATGGGTGGCCTCCTGGCGCGCAGGGGCGATGCCACGGGCCAGGCCGTGAGCGAAATGAGCCATGGGTCATCCTCTTGTGATTGTTCTAGGAAATTGCCCAGCCGGTCTGGCTGCGCGCGGGCGCAGGGACGGCGTGCACAGCAAGTTACTCGGGGGAAGGCACCGGCTTTGCCGGTGATCGCGGGGCCAGCCCGCGCCTACAAGGTGCAGGGCCAGTATGCGGATCCCGGTGCGGATTCCTATAACGTCGAAGGATTAACCTGGGGGTAATGGCGCGGGGGAATCACGGCGCCGGTTGCAGGCTGGCGAGGTCTTCGCCGGCCAGGAACAGCAGCGAAAAAAGCTCGCTCTGGGAGTTCACGTCCAGCTTGCGGTACACGTTGCGTCGATGGACCTTCACCGTCTCGGCCGACAGCTGGAGCTTGATGGCCGTCTCCTTGTTCGAATGCCCCGACAGGATCAGCCGCACCACGTCCAGCTCCCGCGCCGTGAGCACCGACTCCAGCTGCCGCCGTGCCTCGTCGCGCCCCTGGGCCAGGCCCAGCGCGGGCTTGGCCGGTGCGCGCTCGGGCAGTTGCTCGAAGTGCAGGCGCTGGCGCAGCAGGCCGATCAGCCAGGGGCGCACCAGCTCCAGCTGGGCGATGGCCTGGGCGTCGAAACGTGAGCGCCCGCCCAGCGACAGGCACAGCGTACGCCCATCGCCCAGGGCCAGGTTGAACTGCACCTCGTCGGCGACCACGTTGTGGGTGAAGTACAGGCGGTAGTAGTCGGTCTGCTGGAACTGCTCCGGGGCTACGTCGGCCAGGCGCACCAGGCCGGTCAGTGGCCGCTCGCGACTGCTGATGTAGAACGGGTCGAGCAGGTACAGGCCGTTGGCGTACTCGCTCACCAGCGGGTCGATGCCCTCGCGCTCGTAAGGGCTCTGGTCGAAGATCAGCGGTTTGTCGTGGCTGAACAGCAGCGCCACCCAGGTATCCACCTCGACGAAGTCGCCGAGCAGCGTCGCCAGGGTGCGCCAGAAGCTCGGCCGGTCGAGGTGTTCGATGCATTGGCCCACACCCTGGTGCCACGAAAGATCCTGCAGGCTCAAGCTCATGCCCTACCCCCGGGTTAACCCGTCGAAGTGATTGTTTTGCCAGTGATTGTTTTCATACTTGCACCACCCTTCGCAAATGTCACTCGCCCGCGGAAGGGTCGGGCCCAGCGAGACGGATTGCCCATGAAGATCGAAGTGGTACAGACGACAACCCGCGACGGCGACACCGCCCACAACCTGCGCGCCATCCTCGAGGCCCTGGCCCAGTGCGCGCCGGACACCGATATCCTGCTGTTCCCCGAGTCGCACCTGACCGGTTTCCTCACCGCGGACGATGTCGGCATGCTGTCCGAGGCCATCGACGGCGATGCCGTGCAGGCAGTGGTCGCGGCGGCGCGCCAGCACAATGTCGCGGTGGTGCTGGGGCTGTACGAGAACGACGGCGGCACCTTCTACAACACCACCTTGTTCATCGCCCCCGAAGGCATCCTGCTCACCTACCGCAAGACCCACCTGTGGTTGCCGGAGCACGGCATCGTGGTACCGGGCGACCGCTTCGCCACCGTCGAATGGCGCGGCGTGCGCCTGGGCCTGCTGATCTGCTACGACAGCGAATTCCCCGAGACGGCGCGGGCACTGAAGGCCCTGGGCGCGCATTTGATGCTGATCACCGATGGCCTGGCCGAACCGGAGGATCATGTGCACCGGGTGTCGGTGATGGCCCGGGCGATGGAGAACCAGGTGTTCGCCGTGGTCGCCAACCGCGTGGGCGATGGGCCGGATGGCTGCGTGTTCGTGGGGGCGAGCCTGGCGGTGGACCCGTATGGCCGGACGTTGTTCGAGGCCGGGCGCGGCGAGTCACGGCATAGCGTGACCCTGGACCTGTCGCTGATCGGAAAGGCCCGCGCCTTCCATGACTACAGCGCCAACCAGCGCATCCGGTTGCCGGGTGAGCGGATCGAGCATGCCAGTGGTATATGGGAGCTGGTTATCGATTAAAGGAGAACACGACAGGGCAGGACGCAGAAGGATTGCATGGGGACGTACAATCGGCTCCATGCATCAACTGCCTTTCAATGCCTCCCCCGTCACCACATCAAAACGGTAGATGGTGTCGTAGAAATCCACGACCTCCACATGATCAGGCGCCAGCTGAAAGCGCCCGGTGAAGATGTCGGCACCCATGGCCTTCCAGATAACGTCGCCCTCAAGAGACAAACCTGTGATTTCCAGCTCGCCGTGCGAAATCAGAGCACGCTGCCGCGCTGCCCAATAGAGACCGAAACACGTCGCCAGATCCACCTTGCGCGACCAAAGCAGGTCATGGGGAGGGGTCAGCGACACGCAGGCAACCTGGTTGCCCACGGCCAATAGCAGCTTGTCGTCGATCACCAGCGCCGACTGTGCATGTACTCCTGCCCCGCCCCCGCCGGCACCGACCACCAGCAGGCCGGTGTCGCCCAGCATTACGCCATGAACCGATGACACGCCATCGTCGCCCAGGATGATTTCCCGCGCATAACACCGGATATTGTCTGTGGAGTCGAACGTGTAGGTGGGCTCGTCAACGACGGTAATCACGCCATATCGAGAGTCGATGTTCATCGGTGCGCACCACCGGGGGGCAGGGAATCGTCAGCCATGGGTTTATTCGCAATTATGGGATGCCAATAATTATCGGCCTGGAATAATTTCGGATAAAGCTGCCGTGGCCGGAATGAGGCTATCGGCAACACAGGCACCCACTGACCCGCGGCTGGTCAGGATCGTTTCCGAGAAACGAGACCATCACCTCCATCCCCGCTCGCGGAGGCGTGACCGCACAACACCAATCGGAAGCCACCGGCAGCCAGCAACAGCTCTTATCGTCAAACCTGTCCTCAGGATCCCAGGGAAATTTGACCTGAATCCGGGCAAGGCGCCGATCACACCGGCTCTCGTCATCCTCCACGGCAATGACCACGGCGGTCTGGTTCTCCACCACCCGTGGTTTGGCATGAACCAGGGGCGGGCGATACAGCACGCCCCACGGCAGCACCGCCTGACCATCGGCAAACACCAGCACATGGCCTTGGGCACTGTGCTGGAAGTGAAAACGGATGCCCTCCTCTTCACACAAGCGCTGGACGAAGTGCAGATCCGTTTCGCCATATTGGGTGCAATAGTCGCGCTCGGGGTAGCTCGCACTCAGCTCGAAGCGATAGGCGTCTCCCACGATCCCATGCTCTTCCAATATCAACGCGACGATCCTGGGCACCGAGAACTGTTGAAAGATCCGCTGGTTGATGCGGTGACGCAGGTAGGACAAATGCGGCACCAGGGTCAACCTGTAACGCGCCGAACACGGGGCCTGCCCCATCGGTGCGATGTGGTAGATCCGCCCATGGATGCCATTGCCGTTCATGTCGAAGCTGAAGAACGCCTCGTGGTCGAGGAAGCGTTCAAGGTTCAGGTCAGGCCATTCGCTGGCCAGTTCCACGTTGAAAAAGAAAGGCCTGTTGGCCACCGCTTCCCCGGTGTAGCCGAGCACCTGGAAATCGTGCTCCACACCTTCGATCGTCAAGTTCAAGTGTGTCTTATGGGCTGGGCTGAACATCCACTGTTCTCCTCCGGCTCAAGATGAAATCAGGTGCGCAAGTCCATCGACCGCCTCGGCTGGGCAGCCGGATACCGCGAGACGATGGTGTTCGCTGGTGCTTGAAGCAATCGGCCGCAGGCAACCTTGGTCAACGCGTTGTCCGGTACTCCCTTGCACCGGGCAGCGGGCGACACGTCAATTCAGGTCAAACGCCACTCTTCACCTTGGTCCAGACCCGTGTGCGGATCCGCTCCAGTTTCAACGGCAGCGGCTCGAGCGGGATCAACGTGGCAACCGTCTTCTTGTCGGGGTAGATCCACGGGTTGTCCCGCAGCGCCTGTTCGACGAACTGGGTGGCGTCCTTGTTGGCGTTGGGGTACAGGGTGTGGTTCGAGGTCTTGGCGATCACTTCCGGGCGCATCATGTAGTTGATGAACGCCATGCCTGCCTTGGGATGGGGCGCATCCTTGAGCAGCACCAGGTTTTCCGACCACACCAGCGCGCCTTCGCGCGGCAGGCTGTAGCCGATCCGCCGCCCGGTGTTGTTCTTCTCGTTGAGGGCCTGGGCGGCCAGGGCGCCGTTGGCCCAGCCGACCACCGCGCAGATATTGCCGTCGGCCATGTCGGTGTCGATGCGCGACGAGTCGAAATACAGCACGTACGGGCGGATCTTCATCAGCAGGTCTTGCGCCTTCTGGTAGTCCGCCGGGTTGCTGCTGTTGCTGGGCAGGCCCAGGTAGTTCAGGGCAATCGAGATGATCTCGCTGGGCGAGTCGAGCATCGCCACGCCGCAGGATTTGAGCTTGCTGATGTTCTCTTCCTTGAAGATCAGGTCCCAGCTGTCCACCGGCGCCTGGTCGCCCAACGCGGCCTTGACCTTGTCGATGTCGTAGCCGATGCCGGTGGTGCCCCACAGGTAGGGCACGGCGTAGCGGTTGCCGGGGTCGTTGACCGCCAGCTGGGCGAGGATATCGGGGTCGATATGCGACAGGTTGCCCAGTTGCGCACGGTCCAGCGGCTGCAGCACGCCCGCGGCGATCAGGCTGGGCAGCACATTGGAGGTCGCCACCACCACGTCGTAACCGGTGCGCCCGGCCATGACCTTGCTCTGCATGATGTCGGCGCTGTCGAACGCGTCCATGTGCACGCGGGTGCCGGTTTCCTGTTCGAACGCCTTCGGCGTCTCCGGCGCAAGCAGCCCGAACCAGTTGTACAGGTGCATCCCGGGCTCGGCGGCCAGCACCGATGTGCTGATCCCTGCGCAAAGCAGCGAGGCCGAAAAAAGGGTTCGCAAACGTGACCTTGTCATGCAACATCCTTATCGAATCGATGTATCTTCACGGCCATCCTAGGCCCAGTGAGCGACTATACCGGGCAGGACCGGATAGTAAATACCTCGGAATACTTACCTCTGACCCGCGAATGCCTAACCCAAAAGGGGTAGATAATGCCGTTCGACCTGCAAAGCCTGGCCTGGCACCGATCGATCGGCAAGCTGATCATGCAGCTGGACCGTCCGGCGTTCTGGAGCTCCTTGGTTCGGGTGTTGAACGAGTACGTGCAGATCGACAACTGGGTGGTGCTGATCTTCGCCAACCAGCAAGTGGAAGTGGTGAGCCTGCCCGAGGTGGCGGATGCCGAAGAGGTCAACGCCTTTATCCATCGTTATGTGAAGGGGCTCTACCTGCTGGACCCGTTCTACATCGCCAACCGGGAAAACCCGCAGAGCGGTTTCTTCCACCTGCTGGATATCGCGCCGGAGTACTTTCTCGAAACCGAGTACTACCATCAGTATTTCGCGCACTACATCTCGGCCGATGAGGCGCAGTACAACGTTCAACTCGACGCTGACCGCACGCTGTGCATCTCCATTGGCAGCAAGGCGCGCTTCAGCCAGGAGCAAATCACCATCCTCGACCTCATCAAGCCCTGGGTGACGGCCTTGATGCACCAGCGCATGGCCTTCGAGGTGGACGTCGAGAAGGACCTTGCCGAGGCACCGCCCTGGCAGGAAACACTGAACCAGCTGGGCGCGCAGATCACCACCCGTGAAAGCGATGTACTTAGGCTGCTGCTGAGCGGCTTCTCCAACAAAGAGATTGCCGGAAAACTCTCGCTCTCGGCGGAAACGGTGAAAGTGCACCGCCGGAACATTTACGCCAAGTTGAACATCAAGTCACAGTCTGAATTGTTTGCTCGGTTCTTTGTGCCCAAGCCGGATGCATTCTGTACCCGTTGAAGTCAGGCTTTTTGACTGACGCTGCTCCCTGTCCATCCGGTGCTTTGCAGCAACAACAGGGCAAACACCGCGCAGCCCAGCAATGGCCATCCCAGAAACACCTTGAACCACGGCGACCCTGGAAACCAGCACATGATCGCCAGGTTCGCTACGACCCCGCAGCCCAGCCCCGCCCAGGCCGAGCCGATCCATTCCGGCGCCCGGGTGCTGCGCAGGAAGTGCCGGTACAGCTTTAGCCCTGTGTTCACGCCGACAAGGCCTACGATCAACACAATGACCAACCCAATGCGATTCAGTTGATAGCCCCAAGGGTCATTGAACCCGTTATAGATCATCCCCGGGAGCAAGAACACGGCGAATGTGGTGCAGTATCCCGTTACCAAAAACACGGGCAGCACCACGACCAACCCCAATAGCCGAATGGCCAGTTTCCTGAGTACGGAAGGGGTATCGCTCATATCGACTGTCCTTGTCATTCGAGAACCAACGGCCCGCAGCCTCGTGGCTGGGCGGCGCACGCTAGCACAGCCGGCCTTCGGGCACGAGTGCTAGCAGGGCCGCCTTGCGGCCCATCGCCGGCAAGCCGGTTCCCACAGGTACAGCGCAATCCTCAGGAGCAGCACGGTCCTGTGGGAGCTGGCTTGCCAGCGATGGGCTGCGCAGCAGCCCCAATTGCGCTTGCTGAACCCTGCGCCGAACACCGCCCATCGATGACCAGCACCGCCACGCAGCAGGCATAGACCGCGAGAGCGCCGCTCATGCCCCGCGCCTCTGCGCAAAGCCCCTGACCACGATGTACAGCAACGGCCCCAGGGAGACAAACACCGCCGTCAGCAGCAGATAGGGCAAGACACCAAGCAACGATCCGCCTCGCTGGCGCTGGTCGCTTACCATCCACACACAGCCCAGCCCGGCCATCACATACAGGTCGATAACGACCTGGGCCGTATCGGGTCGGGACATCAGGTCAAGGCCAAAGGCGATGAGCGACTGATCCGCAATCATCAGGGTCCAGCCGGTGTACAGGGTAAACAGCAGCAACACTGGTAGCGCGATCCATTCAGCTTTCATTGTCCGACTCCTTGGCAGGGACCTGTAGGAGCGGGCTTGCCCCGCGATGCAGGCGCCGCGGAGCCTGGCACCCGCTACGCGGGTGATCGCGGGACCAGCCCGCTCCCCCGCAGCCCCAGTAAAATCTAAGAGTTGTGCTTTGTTCGATGAACGCGATCTTGCTTTCACGGTAGTGATAGAGTCGTCCCCGCCTCAATGACCTCGCAGGTCATGGACGCATCAGCCAAGGACAGCCAGAGTCGCAGCATGAGCCCTTCTCCCTTTCATTCCACGCAAACACCTGCCATCACCGATGCAGGAGAGCACCTGCGCCGACTGCGCCGCCAGGCCGGCCTCAGCCAACTCGACCTGGCGCTGTTGGCAGGCCTGTCGCAACGCCACCTGAGCTGCGTGGAAACTGGCCGCGCCAAGGCCAGCCCAAGCACGCTGCACGCCCTGCTCAGCGCACTGGAAGTGCCGCTCGACCACTGCAACGATGTGTTCCTTGCGGCAGGCTACGCACCGCGCTACGCAGCCACGGCACCCGACGCTCCGGCCATGAAGATGGTGCTCGACGCGCTGGAGCACATCCTGCAGGCCAACAACCCCGCACCGGCCATCGTCATCGCCAGCAACTGGGACATCACTGCGGCCAATGCCAGTGCCGGGTTGCTGTTCACCATGGCCGGGGTACCGACGAGCAGCACCTCGGGCCTCAACCTGCTGGACACACTGCTGCGCCCGGGCGGACTGGGGGATCATCTGGTCAATGCCGATGAGATACGGGCGATCGCCTGGCAGCGGGCGGCCAGGGAGGCGATGGGCAATCGTGACCTGGCGCGGCGGCTACAAGGCTTGCCCGTACCTCCCGCCATAATGCCGGACACGCCGCTGTCACCGGTGGTGCTGACGCGGGTGCGGTCTGGCGAAGGTGAGCTGAGGTTTCTGTCCACCTTCACCACCTTCGGCATGCCACAGGACATCACCGTGGCTTCGCTGCGCATCGAACACCTGGTGCCGGCCGACGGCACCACGTGGCGAACAATGACGGCGGCCTATGATCAATGGCTGGCTCGGCATCAGCCACGATGAAACCGATGATGATCGAGCCGCGACATCTGGCCAAACTACGGGGGTTCAGGCCTGTGCGGCCTGCCCCGCCACCTCTGCCCCATCCAGCACCATACCCTCGCGCATCCGTTGCGCATCCCGACTGAAACACCGCGAGGCCGCCAGCAGGAACACCATGGTCAGCAACAGGGCCACAGGGATCAGGTACATCGCGTCATGCAGCCCCTGGGCCTTGAACGCCTCGCTCATCGCCACCTCGCCCGCCGCCGCCATGGCCGCTCCGGCAAAGTGGTCCGACAGCCCACCGACCACCACTGGCCCCAGGCCGCCACCCAGCAGGTAGAGCCCGGCGAAGAACAGCGCCATGGCCGTGGCCCGCAGGCGCGGCTGCACCACATCCTGGATGGCGGTGTACACGCAGGTGTAGAAGTTGTACGAGAACAACCAGCCGATCCCGAACACCGCCACAAACACGCCCAACTCGATGCGCCCGGCATGCAGCGCCCAGGCGGTGCACAAGGTAGCGCCCAACATGCTCAGCGCGGCGAACACCAGACGGCCGTTAGCAAAACGCTGGTGCACCTTGTCGGCCACCCAGCCGCCAAGGGTCAGCCCCACCAGGCCGCTCAGGCCGACGATCATCCCGGTGGCCACCGCGGCGTCGTGCAGCGCCAGCGCAAAGTAGCGCTGCAACATCGGCACCATGAACGAATTGCAGGCATACGAGGCGAAGTTGAAGGTCAGCCCCGCCAGCACCAGCCAGGCGAAAGTGGGCACGCTGAGCACCCGCCGCAGGGGGCGGTCCAGCGGGGCCTGGGCGGTGGCCACCGTCTCCGCAGCGCCGCGCGCGGGCTCGCGGATCATGAAGATGAACAGCGCCAGCAGCACGCCAGGCACGGCGGCGATGAAGAACGGCGCGCGCCAGCTGTCGAAGGCCTGGACCATCGCACCGATGGTGAAGAACGCCAGCAGCAGGCCCAGCGGCAAGCCGAGCATGAAGATGCCCATCGCCCGCGCCCGCCGTCCGGCGGGGAACAGGTCGCCGATCAGCGAGTTGGCGGCCGGCGCGTAGCTGGCCTCGCCGATGCCCACGCCCATGCGCACCAGCAAAAAGCTCCAGAAACTGCCGACCATGCCGTTGACCGCCGTCAGCCCGCTCCACGCCAGCAGGCCCCAGCCCATGAGTCGACTGCGCGAGCCGGTGTCGGCGATGCGCGCCAGCGGCAGGCCGGCGATGGCATAGACCAGGGTGAAGGCGGTGCCGATGATGCCGATCTGGAAGTCGCTCAGGTGCCACTCCAGGCGGATCGGCTCGATGACGATGGCGGGGATGGTGCGGTCGAAGAAGTTGAACAGGTTGGCCAGGAACAGCAGGAACAGAATGCGCCAGGCGTTGGACGCTTGGATGGCGGTGGGCATAGTCGGGTCCCTCGTTATTGTTGTTCGGGGTTCCAGCACGCCCTGCGCAAACTAGAGGGAGATGGCAAAGCACGTCTGCCAACATTGATCGCGTTGATAGCGGACGATAGCCAAACCTTTCACTGCGGCCATGACGTGCGCTTCTGTCTCCTTTCACCACTTTCGGCCTGCCGCCTGATATCACGGTGGCTTTGCTGCGGATAAACACGATTGGCACTTGGGATTTGGCACTATCTGGCCACCCTCCCGATTAACGTGTAACCTTCTCCCCACTCGTATTGCCGTGGCTGCTGAACCCGGTTATCCACGAGGAATCTCCCATGAAAAGATCTCGCGCCTGGCGACGCTCCCAGGCCCGCAAACATGCTCACCATCCTGCGGTGTGCCCACAGGTGTTCAAGCCAGAAAAGAACTGGAAGCTGCTCTACACCCGCGCCTCGAAGCTGGCAAGGGCGCGCCAGCTCGGCTTCAGCTACCCCATCCGCAGCACTCGCCAACTATTGGACCAAGCGTGACCAATCTCCTGTTCGTCTGCAGCCGCAACCAGTGGCGCAGCCCCACCGCCGAGATGATCTGGCGCCGTCGCCCGGGCTTTGCCGCCCGGTCGGCGGGCACCAGCCCGAATGCACGCAAGCCTGTCAGCCCGGCGGACATTCGCTGGGCCGACGTCATTTTGGTGATGGAGCGCAAACACCAGCAACGCTTGCTAGCTCAGTTCGCACGCTTGCTTGAACACAAACGGCTGCATGTGCTCGACATTCCCGACGACTTCCAATACATGGATCCTGAGCTTGTGCTCATCCTGGAAGCAGCAGTGGCAGCGCATCTGGGGCAGGAACCGTAGCAACCGCTCAGAACACCACCGACCGGCGATGCTCGGCCGTCGCCACCACCCGCCCACGCTTGAGCACCGCCAATCGCGCCGGCAGGTCGAGGATCACATCGCTGACGCGCTGGGTATCCAGCAACACCAGATCCGCATCCTTGCCCACGGCCAGGCCATGGTCGCGCAAGCCCAAGGCCCTGGCCGGGTTGGTCGTGAGCATCGACAGCACTGTGGCCTGGTCATCCGCCCCCCCGAGGTGGCAGGCAGGGATGGCCAGTTGCGCGATGTTCAGCAGGTCGCCCGTGCCATAAGGGGTGAAGGCGTTGCGGATATTGTTGGTGGCCAGGCAGACATTCACCCCACCATCGCGCAAGGCTCGCACCGGTGTCAGGGTACGGCGCACGTTGTGGCTGTCGCCACGGGCGCCCAGGTGCAGGTCGGTGGCCGGCAGGCACATCACACTGATACCGGCCTCGCGCAGCAGCGCGACGATACGTGCCTGCCGCTCGGGCTCGACGGCCGCGAGGCTGGTGAGGTGGCCGACGCACACCCGCCCCTGGTAACCCTCGGCGATGGTCCGGCGGGCCACGTATTCGATGGTCATCTGCTCGGCGTCATCGGCGAAATCCTGATGCAGGTCGATGTCCTTGTCGTAGCGCCTGGCCAGGTCGAAAACGAAATCAATGTGCTCGTGGGGCGATACGTCGTTGTAGGGAATGCCGCCGACCACATCGGCGCCCTTCTCCATCGCCTCGACCATCATCGCTTTCATGCCGGGCAACTTGAGGATGCCTTCCTGGGGAAAGGCGACCACCTGGATATCGATGACATCGCGGAATGTTTCCCGTAGCTGCAGCACCACATCCAGGCCAGTAAAACCCTGGGCGGGGTCGAACTCGGCGTGGGCACGGACATGGGTGGTGCCGGCCTGCACCAGCGCGCGCAACACCTGGGTCGAGCGCTCGCGGATGTCTTCGCGGGTGAGCGTGGGCTTGAGCTCGGCGGTGACGGCGATCGCTTCCTTCAAGGTGCCGGAGCGGTTGGCCTTGCGTTGCATGACATTGGCTTTTTCCAGGTGCAGGTGGCCTTCGACGAAGCCTGGGATCAGGACATTGCCATTGCCTTGGATTTCCTGGGTTGCCGTTGCGGTGATCGTCGGGGCGATTTCAGTGATCTTGCCGTTGTGCACGGCCACATCCATCAAGGGTTTTGCATCGTCGATGCGGACATTTCTGATGATCAGGTCCATGCCGTCGTTTCTCGTAATCAGTCATTACGGTCGACACCCTGTACTCGCGATGTTGGACAACGCGGTGGATGGCACCGGCCTTGCCGGTGTTCGCGGGGCAAGCCCGCTCCTACAGGGGGCCAATATCGTCTGTAGAAATGGCCCGGCCACCCTGTGGAGACCGGGCCATGTCCCTATGGGCGAATCAGAACGGTTTGGTCGGCAGGTACTTGCCATCCAGGGTGATCACAGCGCGGGAACCGCCTTCCGGATCATCGACCTTCTTCACATCCAGCTTGAAGTTGATGGCGCTGATGATGCCGTCGCCGAACTTCTCGTGGACCAGCGCCTTGAGCGTGGTGCCGTACACCTGCAGCATCTCGTAGAAGCGATAGATCGTCGGGTCGGTCGGCACGCCACCTTCGATACTGCCGCGCAGTGGGATGGTCTGCAGCAGTGCGATGCCGTCGGCGTCCAGACCGAGCTTGTCACCCACCACCTGGGCGGCGCTGGCCGGCAGCGGGTGCTGGCCCAGCAGCGCGGCGGTGACGAAGGCTTCGGACAGGCCGGTGCCATCGGTGATCTGGGCGAACGACAGGTCCTTGCGGGCCTTGGCCAGGAGGATGACCTCGCTCAGGGCAAGACGGGCGTTCTGGCTGATTTGCGACTGGATCATGGGAGTGTCTCCTTGGGTTGAAAATCGGGTTCAGGCAACGTGCCGGGAAGCGTGGGAAACAGCGCGGACGCCTGGGTTGTCCGCCAGGGATACGAACTGGCCGGTGCGTCCGTCGAAGGCGTCGATGCGGCCGCTCTCGATGTCGTAGATCCAGCCATGCAGGGCCACGCGGCCCTCTTCCAGGGCCAGGCGCACCGAGGGGTGGGTCTGGATGTTGGCCAGCTGGGCGATCACGTTCTCTCGCACCATGGCCTCGACCTTGGCGTGAGGGGTTTGATGCGGGCGGGCTTCGTTGACCACACGGGCGGAGTCGGCGTAGCGCAACCAGCCGGCCACGGCGGGCATGTGGTCCAGGCACTTGCAGGTGGCGATGGCAGTCATGGCGCCGCAGTCGGAGTGACCGCAGATGACGATATCGGCCACTTGCAGGGCGGCGACGGCATACTCGACCGAGGCCGACACCCCGCCGGGTTCAGGGCCGTAGGACGGCACGATGTTGCCGGCGTTGCGGATGACGAACAGGTCGCCCGGCTCGCGCTGGGTGACCAGCTCGGGCACCAGGCGGCTGTCGGAGCAGGAGATGAACAGCGCCCGCGGGCTTTGCTGGGTGGCCAGGTCCTTGAACAGCTTGACCCGCTCGGGGAAAGCGTCGCGCTGGAACTTCAGGAAGCCGTCGATGATGTCTTGCATGGCTGATGCCTCAGTGTCGCGGTGTGTGAGGCAAAGGTTAGGCTTCGCGTTACATAAGGTAAAAGTCTCATTTATGATGCATGTCATCAGATTATCTTATGGAGCGTGAAATGCTCGCCCGGCACATCCAGTACTTTCTCGCGGTCGCGCAACACCATAGCTTCACTCGGGCGGCGGCAGCCCTGCACGTCTCCCAGCCCGCGCTTTCGCAGCAGGTCAGGCAACTGGAGGAAAGCCTGGGGGCGCAGTTGTTCGATCGCTCGGGGCGCACGACTCGGCTGACCGATGCCGGCGAGGTCTATCTGCGCTATGCGAAACGGGCGTCGCAGGAACTGCAGGAGGCCAGGCGCGCGATCCATGATGTGAGCGACCTCAGCCGAGGGTCATTGCGGGTGGCGGTGACGCCGACCTTTACCAGCTATCTGGTCGGCCCCTTGGTCGAGGCCTTCCACAGCCGGTACCCGAATATCACCCTGAACTTGCGCGAAATCGCCCAGGAGCACATGGAGGAACTGCTGCTGGCGGACGAACTGGATGTCGGTATCGCCTTCGATGAGCCCCACGCCCAGGACATCGACACCTACCCATTGCTGGTCGAGACACTGGCGCTGGTGGTCGGCAGCCAGCACCCATTGGCCCATGCACGCGCCATCGGGCTACAGGCGCTGAACGACGAGTCGATGATCCTGCTCAGCGCCGAATTCGCCACTCGGGAGCAGATCGAGCGCTATTGCCGGCAGCACGGCATACGCCCGCAGGTGCGGATGGAGGCCAATGCTATCGGCGCGGTCATCGAAGTGGTGCGCAGGACGACGCTGTCGACGCTGCTCCCCGCCAACATCGTCCTGGCGCATGACGACCTGACCGCCATCGCCCTCGACCCCTTGCGCCTGCAACGCACGGCCGTGCTCATGCAGCGCAGGGGTGTCTATCAGACAGCGGCGGCGCAGGCCTTCCTGAGGCTGGCCAAGGAGGTGGCCGCACAGCTGGAGTGCAGCTGAGGCTCAGCTCAATTGCGCAATCAGCACCGCATTGGTGTAGATCAGGCTGCCGTCGCTGGCCCGATGCCCGACCAGGTGGAACTGGCCCCGCTCGTCGTCGCTCAGGTAGACACGCAGGCGGCAGTCGGACAAGGGGCCATAGCCTTCGGGCAAGACCAGGTTCAGCGAGTCCATGTCGACATCCACCATCGCTTCGCGCTCGTGGCTTTGCTGCAAGCGCTCCTCGGCCTGCTCCAGCGCCGTATGGGCCGGGCCCTGGATGTCGAAGTGAATGTCGCCCACCGGGGTGGACCGGCGGTCACCGTCAGCTTTGCACCAGCCTTCGATCGTCAGGGTGCTCATGGCCAATCCTCATGCTGTGGACTTTTTGTTCACTGCTGGAGGGTTGACCCTGAGGGGAATCGGATCGTTCAGGTTTTCTCACACGCCTGTTCAGCCAAGCACCACGCGGGCGAACGCCTCCGGCGTCGGGCTCTCCTGCCACTGCGCAACGTGCGCCGGCAAGCTTATCCAGGGGTGCTTGCGTCGTACCCAGATATGCGCCACGGGCGCCAGCTGCGCGGCCCCCTCCAGCACACCGGCACGTACCACGCGCATGCCGGGGGCGGCAGTCGTCTCGTTGAACAGCCGGGTGAAGCATTTCGCGCAGGCGTACTGGGTTGAACGCTGGCCGTCCTGCCCGTGTTCGTGGATCGCCGCCTCCCCAGTCACATGCACCGAGGGCGCGGCGCACAGCATGTGCAAGGCGAACGCACTGCCGCTCCAGCGCTGGCAGCTCAGGCAATGGCAGGCGTACACAGGAGGAAGCGCTGGCGCTTCGATGTCGAGCCTGAGCTGCCCGCAGCGGCAGTAACCGGTGAATTGCATGGTGTTGCTCCTTACAATGACGTGCGACAAAAATGACAGGCAAATGATCCCTGCTCGGCTCACCGGAGAGAAGATTGCAAATGCAGCAGCTGCTGGTAAGGAATGTATGAACGCACTGGAATGGGAAAGCCAACGGGTGTTTCTGGCGGTGCTGCGTTCCGGCAGCCTCAGTGGGGCGGCCAGGCTGCTGGGCATCGCCCAAGCCACGGCCAGGCGACGGCTGGATGCCTTGGAGCGATCCTTGGGCCTGAGCCTGTTCACCCGTACCCCGAACGGCCTGACCCCTACCCCTTGCGCCCGTCAGTTGACCGAGCATGTGGAGTCTATGGATATCGCCGCACAGGCCTTCAACCGCATGGCCAGCGCCGCGACAGCGACGGATATGGGCAGCGTGCGGGTGACCTGCGGGGACCTGCTGGGCGTGGAGGTGTTGCCGGGCCTGCTGAGCGAATTCCAGTATCGCCATCCCCGGCTGAAGTTCGAACTGAGCATCAATGACGCCCTGGAGGACATTGCAAGGCAGCAGTCGGATATCGCCGTGCGCCTTGCGCGGCCTACCGAAGCCGACATCGTCGCCCGGTGCGTCGGCCACCTGCAGGTCGGGATCCATGCCAGCGCCACCTGCCTCTCGCGTCATGGCCGGCCGGACAGCCTCGAGGCCGTGCGCCGCGGGCCACTGATCGGCCCCGACCGGCGTACAGCCGACCTGCGTCGGTTGGTCGAGGCCGGGCTGTGCGAGGCCGACCAGGCATTCGCCATTGCCACCGACAACCACCTGGCCCAGTTGGCGGCGCTCAAGGCGGGGCTGGGATTTGGCCTGTGTCCGGCCAACATCGCCCGAACGCATGGGCTGGTTCATGTGCTGCCGGACGTGTTTGGCTTCGACGTCGAGGTGTGGATAGCGATGCATAATGACCTGCGCAGGCACCAGCGGATTGCCAGGTCCTTTGAGGCAATTGGCGAGGCTTTGTGCGACCACCTGGAGCAATACCGGACGCCATGAGCGCGGGGCAAGCCCGCTCCCAAGCCTCTCAAGCCTCCTTCCAGGCGTGTTCAGAAGACTGTCGCCAGCGCGGCCTCCATCTCCCGTGCCTCCCTGCGCAGTGCCTGGCAAAATGGCTCCAGTACCGCCGACGCCGGGCGCAGTTCCGGTCGGATCAGCATCACCTGATACGGTACCGAGAGACTCAAACGCCGCATAGGCAGCCCGCCCTGCGCTGCCTCCAGCCCGCTCAGCGGGTTGATGATCGCCACGCCCAGTCCCTGCCGGACCATCGCGCATACCGACGCCGCGCTGGTGGTTTCGATGATCGTGCGGCGGTTCACCCCGGCTTCGCGGAAGTGCCGGTCAAGCTGTTGCCGGTAACTGTCCAGGCTGGCCAGGTTGATGAAGTCGACCTCGTGGAAATCCTGCAGCGCCAGCACCGGCTTGGCCTGCAATGGGTGGTCTTCGGGCAGCACGCAGACCATGTCGGCACTGAACAGAAGCTCCCCGACCGCGCCCCGTGGCACCTGCGCGGTTTCGGTCAGGCCGAGGTCGTGCTGCTGGGCCACCAGCGACTCCTCCAGCAGCGGCGACTCCTGCGCGGTGATGCTCACGCTCACGCCGGGGTGTTGCTGGTGGAACGCCTTGCAGGCCTTGGGCAGCAGGGTTTGCGAGAACAGTGGCAGGCAGGTGATGGCCAGCCGGCCCTGTTCGAAGTTGCGGATGGCCTGGGCGAAGCGATCGATACGCTCCAGGCCGACGAAGGCGCGCTCGACCTCCTCGATCAGCAGCAAGGCCTGGGCCGTGGGTGCCAGGCGCCCGCCTTCGCGTTCGAAGAGGTTCAGACCGGTAACCTGCTCCATGCGCGCCAGCTCGCGACTGACGGTGGGCTGCGAGGTGAACAGCAGGCGCGCGGCGCCGGTGACACTGCCGGCAGCCATGATGGCGCGGAACACTTCGATGTGGCGGATGGAGAGTTTCATGGGGGCATGCAACACCTGAACGTTTGGCAGGGACCTGTAGGAGCGGGCTTGTCCCGCGAACACCGGCAACGCGGTGGATGGCACCGGCTTTGCCGGTGTTCGCGGGACGAGCCCGCTCCTACAGCAGTCGAATGTATATCAAATACGGATGACCTTCTGAAAATTATCTATTTTTATGAATCATCCAACTCACTCAATATCGGTGCATCCATTACAAGGAACACCACCATGACCACCACCCTCCTGGCCCAGGCCGTCCGCCAACACGGCTCCCCGCTGTGGGCCTATGACGCCCAGACCATCCACCAACGCATCGACCAGTTGCAGCAGCACTTCGACACGGTCCGCTTCGCCCAGAAGGCCAACCCCAACCTGCACGTCCTGCGCCTGATGCGCGAACGTGGCCTGGTGCTCGATGCCGTGTCGCTGGGGGAAATGGAGCGGGCCTTCGCGGCCGGGGCGACGGTGGACGGTGACCCGGCCGGCGTGGTGCTGACCTGCGACGTGCTGGACCAGCCGACCCTGGCCCGAGTGGTAGAGACGAAGATCGAAGTGAACGCCGGTTCCATCGACATGCTCCGTCAGCTGGGCGAGCACTCCCGTGGGCACCGGGTCTGGTTGCGCATCAACCCGGGCTTCGGCCATGGCCACAGCCGCAAGACCAACACCGGGGGCGAGAACAGCAAGCACGGCATCTGGCACGAGCAACTGCCCGAGGCGCTGGCCTGCGTGAAGCAGCACGGATTGCACCTGGTGGGCGTGCACATGCACATCGGCTCGGGGGTGGACTACGCGCACCTGGAACAGGTGGCCGGCGCCATGGTCGGGCTGATCGGCAAGCTGGGCATGGATATCGAGGCCTTCTCCATCGGTGGCGGACTGTCCACGCCGTACCGCAGCGACGACCAGCCGGTAGACCTGCAACGCTACGCCCGCACCTGGGCGGTGGCACGGGCGGAGATCGAAGCCATGCTCGGCCACCCCGTGCGCATGGAGATCGAACCGGGCCGCTTCCTGGTGGCGGAGTCGGGTTGCCTGGTGACCGAGGTGCGCGCCGTCAAGCAGATGGGCAACCGGCACTACATCCTGGTCGATGCCGGCTTCAACGACCTGATGCGCCCGGCGATGTACGGGGCCTACCACCGCATGAGCCTGTTCGATGCCGTGGGCCGGCCAGTGAGCCGTCCGCTGCAACCGACCGTGGTGGCCGGGCCGCTGTGCGAGTCGGGGGATGTGTTCACCCAGGACGACCAGGAACTGACACCCCAGACGCTGCCGCAGGCCAAGGTGGGTGACCTGCTGGTGATTCACGATGCGGGAGCCTATGGCGCGTCGATGTCGTCGAACTACAACAGCCGGCCATTGCTGCCGGAGTTCTTGCTGGAAAACAACGGAATGAGGATGATCCGTCGTCGTCAACGCGTGGAGGAGCTATTGGCGTTGGAGCTGGAGGTATAAGGCCCGCGCACGACACGCGCCAATGCAGAACTCTCCGCAGCCCGGCCGTGTACATTTCTCGGCACCAAGGAGTTCTCGCCAAATATTTTGGAGCCTGCCTCAAACGAAGATCAGCCCCGGCTTGTTCTACCCATTTCCAGGCGAGCGATAGCCTTGGTGTGCCTGACAAGCAACGTCAGGCACCAACCACACCAAGCTTGAAAAATGGAACATGGATAGAGGGAGAATTAACATGGGTGCCAAACAGTACCTTGCACTTGCACTTGCACTGGGCTGCGCAGGTAACGCATTCGCCGCCACTTCGACGAGTATCGAGATCACTGGCAAGGCTATCCCTGCCGTCTGCAACATCACGACCAGTCAGGCCAAACTCGACCTGGGCGAGGTGCTGGCAGATGCTACCGGGAAAGTGGCCGCCATTAGTCGATCCCTGGGCACCTTGAACTTCAACTGCTCGGCAGCCACTCCGCTGAGCCTTTCGTTAACCAGCACGGCACCCGCCGGCAGCAGCAAGAACTATTCGTCAGGCTGGCATCAGGCTGGTACAAACCTTGCGAACGCCAGGGTGGTGCCAACCAAGACCATGGTCAATAGCGAGTCCGGTACTCTTATCAACGGCCTGAACGGTGTCTGGACCGGAATGAACGCCGGCCAAGCCATCACACTTGCCGGTGGCGACTACACGATCTCCTTCGCCAAGACAGGCACCCTCGTGCCGCTGGGCATTACGACCGCCAGCATCGACCTTGACTTCAAACTGGATGAAATCCTCAAAGCAGACTTCGCAAAAGGCGATATCAGCGCCAACCAAACACTGACCTTCGAAATCAAGTACATCTGACAGGTGCAACCTTCGGGGTGAGACTTTCTCACCCCACCGCGACGCCCACGCTGTCGCGCTTGCCTTCAGCGCACTGCCCCCCTGCAACTAATGCCCTCAGGCTTTGCACGAAGAGCGGCTGCACCGTGAGCGCCATACTCCTGCCCCCGTCTTTGTGCCGCAAAACGCCAAACCCTGTCATCAATATCCCAACCCGCCCCCCCCCGCTTCCTTACCTGAAACGCAGACTTTTCCGCACACCCAATACGGACCTTTCCTAAAGCCACGGCATTATCCCCATACGCTTGCAAGCTTGTCTCAAAACAGTTTCAGGCGCGCCTTGTTCTTCCCGATTTTAGACAAGCGATACCATGGGCCGTCTGTTCGTGAAACTTCAGACGAAAATTTCAAGCAAGCACGAAATATGGATAGCCAGGAGAATTTACATGCCCGCCAAACAGTATTGGGTACTTGCACTTGCGATGAGCTGCGCTGGCAGCGCATCCGCCGCCACCTCGACCAGTATCGAGATCACTGGCAAGGCGGTACCCGCTGTCTGCAGCGTGACGGCCAGCCAAGCCAAGCTCGACTTGGGCAACGTGCTGGCGGACGCTACCGGCAAAGTGGCCTCCGTGAGCCAACCCATGGGTACGCTGAGCCTCACCTGTTCGGCAGCCACCCCACTCACGCTCGCCGTGACTAGCACAGCACCCGCAGGCAGCAGCAAGAACTACTCGACAGGTTGGCACCAGGCAGGTACCAGCCTGGCAAACTCAAGGATAGTACCCACCAAGACCACCGCGAATAACGATAACGGCACCCTCATCAGGGGCATGAGCGGCGTGTGGACCGGGATCAACGCCGACCAGCCAATACCACTTGCCGGCGGCGACTACATCGTTTCCTTTGCCAAAGCGGGCAGCATCGTGCCACTGGGCATCTCGACTGCAAGCATTGACCTCGATTTCAGGCTGGATGAAATTGCCAAAGCCGATTTCTCCAAGGGCGACATCATCGCCAACCAGACGATCACTTTTGAAATCAAATACCTCTGACACGAACGACACTTATTTAACAAGCTTTTGATCTGCAAGAAAGACGAAGAAGTGCTGGCCTTGATACAGGGTGATAGTTGCGAACCCACACATAGGCCAAGGACGCAGACTAGGCCTTGTACGAAAAGCACTTGCGCGGCGACTTCTCGTACACACCCTGATATCACTGACGCCAAGAGTTCCCAGGAGATGAAAGAGCCTTCCCACCCGCTCAGAACCCCGCAAGCGCAGCACCATCGAGTGCAGCAATCCCTGCATATAGCCGCAGAACTTATTTAACCGAAAATGAAACCGTTCTTCTAGCACCCACTCTCAACGAACAATAGCATTTCAATATCTGAAAGAAACACTTCAGATGCAGAGAACAGTAAAACCCAACCTCTAAAACCTGCGAGGGATATTGACATGTGCATCAAAAATTATTTGGCTTTCGCAATCACCATGAGCGCTGCAAGCAGCGCATTCGCCGCCATGACAGCCAACGTCGAGATCGCCGGTAAAGTCATCCCCACCGCCTGCGGTATCGTGGCATCACAGGCAAAAATCGATTTGGGCGACATCAAGCCCGACAACAATGGAAAAGTTGCGGAAATTACACGCGCCCTTGGCACTTTGACCGTAACCTGTGCCGCCCCTACTCGCATGCAGCTCAGCTACACCAATACCGCACCCGTCGGCAGCAACGCCCTTTTACCCGCCGGCTGGGTCCAAGATGGCAAGGGTATTGCCAACATGCAGTTAATGCCAAGCAAGACGACGGTTGACAATGTAGCTGGCGCTCTTTTGTACTCACCTAACGCTACTGGAGACAGATGGAGCACTGTCTCAACCACCGACTACATTCCACTGTCCAACCTAAGCAACCGGTTGTCCTTTTCCAACACAACCAGCACGACCCCACAAGCGATGACGACTGCCGTAGTCGAGCTGAGCGCGAAATTCGCGGAAATCACAAAGGCCAACTTCTCGAACGGTCCGATCCGTGCCAACCAGACGCTGACCTTTGAGCTCAAGTATCTCTGAGATCAATGGCTTTGGGGGTGAGTTTCCTCACCCCTATCTCTACACCGTGCCAGGTGCGGACTCCCCCTCCTATTGCCGACCGACGTCACCATGCGGCTGTGTGGATGCAGTGGCCACCTCGCCAGGACGTGTCGATATTTAATGCAATACACATTGAAATTGCTCAAATCCACTTCTCCCGAGGCGTGACTCCCACCTGGAAGTTTCACAACAATGCATGCTCCCACCTTGCGTACTTGGCCAATCCAGCCCACCGCACATAGCAGCCCCTCATTGAGTGCAGAAATTTCCTCACACCATTGCAGTAATTCTTCAAGGAAAAATAAAACCGCTCTACTCAAAGCCCATTTGGGTAGGTGATAGCCTTTTCACATCTGAGAGAGAAACCTCAGATATGAACACCAAACTCATTCACACTCAACCGAGCAAATGACATGCCTACCATGAAACCTCTAGCGTTTTTAGTTGCCATGAGCGCTGCAAGCAGTGCATTCGCCGCCATGACGGCCAGTATCGAGATCGTCGGCAACGTCGTCCCGACGGCCTGCGGTATCGTGGCCTCTCAGACAAAACTCGACCTGGGTGGCATCCAACCAGACTCTACCGGAAAAGTCCCGGAAATCATTCGTCCCCTGGGCACGGTGAGCGTGACCTGTGCGGCCCCTACCCAAATGAACATCGGCGTCACCACCAGTGGAGCGATGACAGGCAATCCGGTCGTACCAGCCGCCTGGAGCCAGGGAGGCAAAGATCTTTCGGCATTCTGGCTGCTGCCTATGAGGGTGACCGTGGATGGTGCAAACGGAAGTCTGTTCTACTCGAGCTCGAATACCGGCGACTCCTGGTCCACTCTCGACCCCAACAACTTCATCCCCACATCCGCCGCCGCTACGAACACCAGAATAAGCTTCTTCCCTGCCGCTGGGGGCATCACGCCTTCCGCCATCACCAATGCCTCGTTCGATCTGAACGCGAAGTTCCACGAGATTCCGAAGGTGGACTTCTCCAAAGGCGAAATCACCGCCGCCCAGACATTGACCTTCACGCTCAAGTACCTCTGACACTCAAACCTCGGGGTGAAGCTTCTTTACCCCGAGGTTTCACCCACTCCAGCACGTTGACTTTTTTGCAATCACCTTGCCTGCAAAGGATGGAGATGCTTCATGACGCCTACTCGTCTTCGCCAGCACGGCCTCGCGCTCTCTGCCGTGGCGCTTTCGCTGTTCACCAACTTACCCGCCAACGCGACCGGTATGGTGCCTGACACCTCCATCGTGTTGATTGATGCCGCCATCGGCGAAGGCAGCATTGATGTCGCCAACTCCGATAAAAGCGTGGCGCTGCTTTATGTTCATGTAGAGGACTTACCCGAGGACACCGAGGAACTGGTAATCGTCACCGCGCCCATCAGTCGGGTCGAACCAGGTGAAAAACAGCGGGTGCGGTTCATCGTCCAGGCCGCCGCGCCGATCACCACGCAGCGCATGAAGCGGGTGACGTTCGAAGGCATCCCGCAAGCGGACGGGGGCAAGAACACGGTCAGCATCAACGTGCGCCAGAACCTTCCGCTGATCATCAACCCGCAGGGCCTTGCCAGCAAGAGCGACCCCTGGACCCTGCTCAAATGGACGGCCAAGGGCCGCGAGCTGATCGTCAACAACGACAGCCGTTATGTCGTGCGGCTCAACGAGCAACTGGAGCTGCTGCCGGAGAAGCTGCCACTGAGTCTGTCCCGCACTTACCTGCTGCCCGGCGAGACCTACCACCTCGAGCTGCCGGCAGGCAAGGAAGTGACCGCCAGGAACAAGGTCCGAATCTACCCGGCAAGCCTGTATGGAGCACAGGTGGAACCTTACGACGCCCCGCTCACTTTCTAGTGGAACTGCTTCGGTACATCCGGAATAAGGCGCTTTAGATGCCCGGCCCAACACAATATTTCCTACCCTCTCGCACTGCCACTGACAATCTCCGGACGGCAAAGCACCGCGCGCTGCAACCGCAGTTGTTCATCGTCGCCCTGCTGGCCTACGGCAGCGATGCTGTGAATGCAGCCGACGCGCGCGCACCGTCCGACGGCGAAACCTTTGCCAGCTTCGACCCAGGCCTGCTGAAAAGCCGCGGCATCGACCCGCGAGTGGCCGACTACTTTCGTCAGGCGCCGCGTTTTGTCACCGGTGTCCGCCGTGTCTCGCTGCAGGTCAATGGCAACCCACGCGGTAACGTCGACGCCCGTTTCGACAGCGAAGGCCAGCTGTGCTTCGACAAGGCGCTGCTCAATCAGGCTGGGCTCAAGCTGCCCGAGGCCGGCCTGGCCAACGGTGACTGTTACGATTTCCTGGCCCACAACCCACAGGCGCAACTCAACCTGCGCCCTGCACGCGAAGAAGTGGAGTTGGTAGTGCCTTCCGCAGCATTACGTACCGAGCAGGACACAGCGCTCTATCATCAAGGCGGCGTGGCTGGCCTGGTCAACTATGACTTGCTCGGGCAAACCAGCGAGTTCTCCGGTGACCGCCAGCGTTATTTATCCGCCAGCACGGAGCTGG
Source organism: Pseudomonas sp. RtIB026 (assembly GCF_016861355.2). NCBI lineage: Bacteria > Pseudomonadati > Pseudomonadota > Gammaproteobacteria > Pseudomonadales > Pseudomonadaceae > Pseudomonas > Pseudomonas sp. RtIB026. The sequence goes on from NZ_AP023348.2 coordinate 4,610,156, forward strand.
GCCTGAACGCCAACGACTGGATCGTGCGCAGCCGTCAAAACTACAGTGTGCAGAACGAAAGGCGCACGTTCCAAAACCTGTACACCTATGTGCAGAAAACATTCGTCGACCATCAAGCGCTGGTGCAAGCCGGTGAGATCAACATTGCCAACTCGGTGTTCACCGGTGCTGCGATCACTGGCCTCCAGGTGTTTCCCGAACAGGCACTGAGCGACAAGAATCGACAAGGGGCCACGGTGACCGGCATCGCCCAGAGCCAGGCCCGGGTGGAAGTGCGCCAGGCCGGGGCGCTGATCTACACCACGCTGGTGCCCCCCGGACCGTTCAGCTTGCCCGACATTCCACTGCTCAACAGCAACACGGATCTCGATGTGCAGGTGATCGAAGCCAACGGCGAAAGCCATCGCTTCAACGTTCCCGCCGCCTCGCTGGTACGCTTCAACAGCAGCGCGCCAGGCTATTCGTTCGCAGCGGGCAAGGTGCGGACCTTCAACAGCAAAGGCATGCTTGCACCGATGGTGGCCACCGGCACCGGCGGCTGGTCGGTGACGCCCGCCAACCTGCTCTCCGCCGGGGTGATGCTGGCGGAAAACGACTATAAGGCCGTCGCCTGGTCGCTGGGCTCGCAGCTGACTGCAGGCACCAGTCTCAACCTGCGCAATACGCTGTCCCATGCTGGTCGGCAGCAGGCCAAGGGCCATGAAATCAGCACGGCGTTGTCGACCCAGCTCACCGACAGGCTCAGCGGTAACGTCAACGCCACTCGCCGCTCGACCGGTTATCGCGACCTGCAGGACACCACCTATACCCTGAACAGCCAACGCTACCATGACCGTCGTCTCGATCAGTATGGCGTGGGATTGGCCTGGAGCAACCCACTGCTTGGTGGCTTCGGCCTGGGCTACAGCACCTCGGTCTCCGCCGGGGGCAATAAATCCGATTACCTCAATGCCTCGTGGAACAAGGCTTTCGAGCATTTGAGCGTCAGCGCCAATGTCCAGCATGCGCTCGGCAACCAGGGCCGCTCGAAGAACGACCGCCAAGGTAGCCGGGCCTACCGCGAAGAGACCGCGATTTACCTGAGCGCCAGCATTCCTCTGGGCGGCAACCGTAGCTTGCGCAGCTATGCCAACAAGCGCGATGGCGTGACCCGCATGGGCGCGACCTTCAACGACAACAGTAACGAATTCGCCGGTTACAGCCTATCGGCCGAACGCAACCTACAGGCCAAGCGCGACGATCTTTCGGCCAACGTGAACCTGCTGCCGCACTACACCAGCGTGAACCTGGGCTACTCGCAGAGCGGCAACGAAAGCACCAGCTACAACGGCCAATTGCGAGGTGGCGTCGCGCTGCACAGCGCCGGCGTGACCTTCTCGCCCTACGCGCTGAACGATACCTTCGCCGTGGCCTCGGTCGGTGATATCCCGGGCGTCAGGCTTGACACCCCGAGCGGCCCGGTGTGGACCGATGGCTCTGGGCGTGCCGTGGTCGCTCAACTGCCCGCCTACCAACGCAGCAATGTGCAAGTACGCACCAATAGCCTGCCACGCAACCTCGATCTGCAGAACGGGTACAAGACAGTCATGGCCGGGCGCGGCTCGGTGCAAACCATCGACTTCCCGGTGGTTACCTCACGCCGTGTACTACTGACTATCGTCGACCCCAACGGCGCGGCACTGGGCAAAGGTGCGCCTGTATTCGGCGAAACCGATCGGTTCGTCACCACGACCGTGGAAGGCGGCAAGGCCTTCATCACCAACCACGACATCGAAAAACCCCTGACGCTGCGCATGGCCAATGGAGGCCTGTGCAACCTCGATTTCATGCTGCCGGAAAAGCCTGAGCTGGACGCCTATTTCGAGAAAGCCCTGGCCGTATGCACACCCCTCTGATCTCACGCAAAGGTGACACCGACATGACCGCCCCCCCTCCCACTCGTACTGCCCATTCGCTCTGGCTGACCTGCTTGCTGCTTGGCGCAGTCCTGCCCTGGGGTGGTCTGGCCCAGGCGGAACCCTGCGCCCTGTCGGTGTCGCAACCCAGCATCGCGCTAGGCAACCTCACCTACCCCCGAGTCGCCCCCGGACATGCGATCGACGCGCCGCACGAGCTCGGCACCCGCCAGATCACTGTTCAGCTCCACTGCGTCGCCGAGTCCCCGCTCAACCTCATGCTGCGTGGCATACGTCAGGCCGATGGCGTGCGCTTCGCCGAGCGCGGCGCGTTGAATATGCAGGTCTTCGACGCCCTGCTCGACGGCCGCCCGGTGATGCTGCAAGCCACAGACCAGCTACCGGCGGCATCGAACGCCGGCGCGCCGCGTGTACAGGTACTGCCTGGGCAGCGCGTGATACCGATGCAGGCCGGTCAACCGGCCCGCGGCAGCCAGTTGACCGTGCAAATGGCGATCAGCACCACGTTACCGCTCGATGAGCTGGTCAGCCGAGACCGCAAGACGCTGAGCGGGCGCATCGAGCTGGAAGCGAACGTACCGTAAGCAAGACCAGGCAGGCCCGGGACGACCTGCCCATCGGTGACGGAGGAGGTACCGGATGATGAACAAAGCGAGAACCCAGAGCCTCGGGCACGCCAGTGCCTGGGTCATCGTGGTCGATCAGGCGCTGCGCCGTCATGCCGTGGAACTGTTGCGAAATGTGGGGTTCGGCAGTGTCGTCGAGCGATCCGACACTCGAGGGCTGACTGCGCTGCCCAGGCCGGCCCCATTGTCGTTGGCGCTGTGCGAGGCCTCGTTGCTGGTCGGCCTGGACGGCCTGCGAGTGATGCGCTGGATGCGCCCGCAGCAGGTCTTCTGCGCGATTATCCGTAGCGACCAACTGCCGGTCGATACCTTGGGCGCCATCCTGGCGACTGGTCGGCGCATGGGGCTGCACCTGTTCGGAGAAGTACCGCCGCCGCCCGCACCTACTGCCTGGCAGGCGCTCATCGAGGAGTACCTCATCCACCGTCGGCATGCACGCTACACAGGCCACTCGGCCGCCTTCGACCCAGAGGAGCTGGACAAAGCGCTGAAACAGCGCCGTTTCATCGTGCATTACCGGCCCCAGTTGGACATGGGCGCCACCGACCGGGTACGGGCCAGGGCAGAGATCCTGTGGCGCCGCGCCGACCGTACACTCATGGCGGAGTCTGACTTCTTGAAATACTTCGATACTTCTCAGCACCTCGACCAGCTGTTCGTGAGCACGGCCAGCCAAGTGTTCTCCTTACAGCGCACGCTGACAGACGAGCAGCACCGTGTAACAATTACACTAACGGTGTTTTCAGCAACGCTCCTCAACCCCGACCTGCCGCGCACGATTGCCGGCCTGGCATTGCGCTATGGCGTCAATCCGATTGGTATAATTTTCGAGATCCAGAGCGACGCACTCAATACCGACGCCACCACGGCGCAGCTGAGCTTGCTCAAGCTCAGGCGTATGGGTTTTGGCATCTGCCTGAGCTGCAACAGCCTCGAAACTGCCCAGATAAAAGACTGGATGTCTCGCCTGCCCATCAGCGCGATCAGCCTCGAGCTGCAATGTGCGACCGGTCCTGCACGCACTCCTGCGGTGTATGTGCACACCCTGGCCAGCTGGAGCATTGTGAGCTACGCCCGCAGCTTGGGTATAACGGTCATTGGCGTGGTTGACGCTGTTCCTCGCGATATTTCGCAACTTTGCGAATTGAGTTGCGACTTCATACAAGACATGGGTCCCACCGCCGCAAGCAGCGCCATCGACCTGATCGCCGGTTGCTGCCGACGGCGCGACCAGCGTCGGAAACACGGCGGACGGACTTCCGACAACCAAGACCCATCCTGACTCACAATCCTTGTTCAAGCGAGGTAACAACATGCAACGCGCGATTATCATCGATGATCACCCCGTCATTCGGATGGCTGTGAAAACCGTCCTGCAAAACAGCGGTTACACCGTCGTCGGCGAGGCCAGCAACGGTAAAGAGGCGATCCAGCTTACCCGTGAACTGATGCCCGACCTGTTGATCCTCGATATCGGCATCCCCGAGATCGACGGCCTCGCCGTCATCCAACGCCTGAAACTGCAAGGCAGCCTGACCAAGACGCTGGTCTTCACCTCGCAACCGGCCGCTGTGTTTTCCCCGCGCTGCATGTGGGCAGGCGCGGCGGGCTTCGTCTGCAAGGCCGGTGACCTGAGTGAATTCAGCGGTGCCCTGGCAGCCATCAAGGCCGGCTATTCGTACTTCCCCAACCTGCCATTGAGCAGCGTGGTCACGACGCCGAAGGAAAGGAAAGGCATCAATTGCCTGACCGGGCGCGAGATCGAAGTACTCAGGCAACTGGCGGCAGGCGCGACCAACAAGGAAATCGCCGATGCCATGATGCTCAGCAACAAGACCATCAGCAGCTACAAGCACAGAATTATGGACAAACTGCAGGTCAATACCTTCGTGGACCTGCTCGACATCGCCCGGCGAGACCTGATCGCATGACATCGGTGCCCTCCCTTTTTCGCCTGCAGGTGGCCTTGGTCGGCTGCCTGGCTGTCAGCACCTTCAGCTTCGGCGAGGAGCAGCGTCTGGCCGTCAGACCTCTGAAACTGGTCGAACGCGCCTATACCTCCTCTACCGTTGCCCTGAGCGACGAAGACCGAGGGTGGCTGAACCATAAGACCGTACTGAGCATTGGGGTGTCCGCGCCGGACTATCCACCTCTGGACATCAGCATCAATGGTCAGATGTACGACGGGATAACCGCCGAGTATGCAAGCCTGATCGGAAAGATCCTTGACGTCGCCGTGCAAATACGCCAGTTCCCCTCGCGGGCTCGTGCAATCGAAGCACTCAAGCACGGCGAGATCGACCTGCTGGGCAGCGCGAACAGCTTCGAGGCGGCCGACCCCGCATTGCAACTGAGTATTCCGTACCTGGACGATCAGCCCGTACTGCTGACCCGAGTGGGCGAGGAAGCCTCTGTCAACACCCGCCTGGCAGGCAAGCGGATCGCCATGTTGAACCATTACCTCCCGGTGAGCGCAGTACATGAATTCTACCCGGAGGCCACCGTGCAACTGTTCCCCTCGACAGCGAGCGGCATCGGTGCGGTAGCCTTCGGCCAGGCCGACGCCTACCTGGGCGATCTGGTCAGCACCGGGCATTGGGCGGGCAACAGTTCGTTCAGGCATTTGCGCGCCGCCAACTTCTCGGCCATCCACGTGGCGAACTTCGCCTTTGCGATGAAGAACACCGACGCCCCCTTGAAGCGCCTGGTGGACACCGCCCTGCTCTCGATCACGCCCAGCGACAGCATGCCCATCATCCGACGCTGGGATGTCAACGGCAGCTATATCTTCGGCGCCCAGCGTGTCCAGTTTTCGCAAACCGAACTGGAGTGGATAGCGACCCACCCGAAGGTGCGCGTCATGGTCGACGCCGATGACCCACCCTTGTCCAAGGCGCTCAAGCAGGACCAGGTCGAAGGCATCGTCAACGATCTGCTCAATGTGATCAGTGCCCAATCGGGCCTGTCCTTCGAGTTGTTGCCGAGCAAAGGGATGACCGAGCAGCAGCTTGTAGATGCCCTGGCGCGGCGTGAATTCGACCTGGTGGGCGCGCTGAACCCTGACTTGGTACAGAACCCGAAAGTGTCGTTCTCACGGCCCTACCTGGTCAGTACGCTGGTGCTGGTGGCGCGCAAGGACGACCCCAGCATTTCCTCGGTGTCATCCCTGGCCGGCAAGAGGCTGGCGACAATCCAAGACAGCCGAGCCAGCACGCGCATTCTCAAGGACATCCCGAACGTGAGGCTGGTCAAGGTCAACACGATCGGCGAGGCGTTCAAACGGGTGGAGAACGGCAAGGCCGATGCCGCCATCGACGTGCTGGTTTCGGCGCAATACAAGATACGCAATGGTTTCGACGCACTGCGTATCGCCTCGGTGGTCGGTGATACCTCCGAGACCGTTTCATTCGCCAGCCTGCACGACAACGACATCCTTGCGTCTATCCTCGACAAGGCGTTGCTCGCCACACCTGCCCAGAAGATCGACGCGATCAACGATCACTGGACCGACGGCCCTCGTGACGGGCCGTCGTTCTGGATACGCAACAAGACGATGCTGCTGCAGCTGGGATCGATCATCAGCTTGCTGCTGGCCGTCTCTCTCGGCTGGGGTCTGCATCTGCGACGCCAGATCATCAAGCGCAGAGAGGCCGAACGGGCCCTCGGCGATCAACTGGGTTTCATGAGCAGCCTCATCGATGGTACGCCCAACCCCATCTATATCAGGGACAAGGCAGGCATCCTGTTGCATTGCAATACCTCCTACCTCGAGGCGTTGTCGGTGCAGCGCCACGAGGTCATCGGCAACAACCTCGACCAGGCCCCCTCCGCGACACTCGACGAAGAAGAACGCTACCTGCAGGATTACGCACGGGTCATCAGCGAAGGCGCGCGGATCATCGCAGACCGACGCATACGCTTGAAGGACAGCGGGCAGACGCGGGATATCTACCACTGGATCCTGCCTTATCGAGACAACCAGGGTGAGATCCAGGGTATCGTCGGTGGCTGGGTCGACATCACCGCGCGCAAGGTCCTGGAAATCAGCCTGTTGGCCGCCAAGGAACAGGCCGACATCGCCAACAAGGCCAAGACCACCTTCCTGGCCACAATGAGCCACGAGATCAGGACGCCGCTGAACGCCGTGATCGGTATGCTGGAAATGTCATTGAAACAAGCAGACCAGGGCAAGCTGGACCGATTTGCCATCGAAGTCGCCTACGACTCGGCCAATGGCCTGCTTGAGTTGATCGGCAACATCCTCGATGTGATCAAGGTCGAGTCCGGGCATCTGGCCCTGGCGCCCTCGCGCGGCAACCTGAGCACCATCGCCACTTCGGTATTCCGGGTGTTCGAGGGACTCGCCCGGCAGAAAGGCCTGGCCATCAAGCTGGAATTGGACCCGGCGATTCAGACCGATGTGCTGGTCGACACGGTGCGCTTCAAACAGATTCTCTCCAACCTGGTGGCCAACGCCATCAAGTTCACCGACAAAGGCAGTGTGCTGATTCGCCTGCAGGCCGTTTCACTGCCCGACGCGCCGAACAATCATCTGACGGTGGAACTGAGTGTCAGCGACACTGGCGTCGGCATCCACGTCACCGACCAGCAACGCATCTTCGCGCCCTTCGTGCAGGTGGACGATAGCCAGAGCACTCGCAAGCAAGGTACCGGGCTGGGGTTGTCGATCTGCAAGACCCTGGCCGAACTGATGGGTGGCAGGCTGACGCTCAGCAGCGAACCTGACCAGGGCACCTGTGTCACAATTCGCCTGGTCTTGCCGACCCTTGAGCAGCTTCCGCCGATTCCACAGGTGTCCGACCTGCTCACCGAGAAGCCCAAGCGGGCCCTGACCGTACTGATCGTCGACGACCACCCTGCGAACCTGACTCTGCTCGACCGCCAGCTCAGCTACCTGGGCCACCGCGTACTGCAAGCCAGCACCTGTGCACACGCCTTCGCCCTGTGGAATGCGCATCGGGTGGACGCGGTGATTACCGATTGCAACATGCCCGAGATGACCGGCTATGACCTGGTGCGTGCCATCCGCGCGGCCGAAACGGCCCAGCAGCGTCCCCGCTGCATGGTGTTCGGCTTTACTGCCAATGCCCAGGCCGATGAACGCGAGCGCTGCTTGGTGGCAGGCATGAACGACTGTCTGTTCAAACCCACCCGTCTGGTCGACTTGGCCGAGAAACTCGACCCCATCAAGCACAGCGTCACCTGCTCCAAGCCGTGCAGCGATAGCAGGCAACCCGCCCCGGTGGACTTCATCACAAATGAACTGCTACACGAGCTGATCCTGGAAAACGAGAAAGACATTTCTGAACTGCACGCCAAACTCGACGGTGATCGCAATGGTCTCAAGGATATCGCGCACAAGATCAAGGGGGCTGCCAAGATCGTCTGCGCAAACGAGATCGTGCGGCACTGCGAGGCGTTCGAGGACGCCTGCCGGTCAGGGGCCTCGACCGAGGAACTGGAACCACTGGCCGCGAACCTCGAGGAGGTGATCATGACCCTACATGACGCGCTGCTGTTCCAGATCGACACCCGTAGCCGGGCCGACAGCTAAAAACCCACGCTCCGCACTTGCGCGTCAGGGCGCCACCAACCGATACCCCACACCGGCCTCGGTGATGATAAAGCGTGGCGCGGTGGGATCGTCGCCCAGCTTCTGCCGCAGGTGCCCCACCACGATGCGCAGGTAGTGGGTGTCGTCCACATGGGTCGGCCCCCAGATGTCCTTGAGCAGCTGCTGCTGGGTGATCACCCGCCCCGGGTGCCCGGCCAGTTGCGCCAGCAGCGCATACTCCTTGCGCGTCAGCGCCACTTCCACGCCATCCAGGGTGACCTTGCGAAAGGCGAAGTCCACTACCAATGGCCCGAAGCTCGAGGCAGACGTCGCGCTACCGACCTGCGGCGCCTGGCGCAGCAAGGCCCGCACCCGGGCGAGGAACTCCTGGATGCCGAATGGCTTGGTCACGTAGTCGTTGGCCCCGCCATCCAGTGCATCGACCTTCTGCACCTCGCTGGCACGTACCGACAGCACCATCACCGGCACCGTGCTCCATTCACGCAACTCGCGCAACACCTGCTGGCCGTCCATGTCCGGCAGGCCCAGGTCGAGCACCACCAGGTCAGGTTTGTTCAGCGCGGCCTGGGCCAGGCCCTCGCTGCCGGTGGCGGCTTCGAGCACCTTGTAGCCCTGGGACGCCAGGCTGATGCGCAGGAACTTGCGGATCTGCGGCTCGTCGTCGATGACCAGCAGGGTGGCGGCTTGGCTCATGGGGCTTCACTTTCAGTATCGGGTTGGGTCGGCAGCGGCAAGCATAGAGTGATGCAGGTGCCGTGACCATCGATGCCGTCATCGACCAGGATGCGGCCGCCATGGGCGCCGATCATGCCCTGGCAGATCGCCAGGCCCAGGCCGGTGCCCTGCCCGCCGCGGTCGCCGCGGGCGGCGGTGTAGAACATATCGAAGATCTTTTCGCGCTCGTCCGGAGGAATGCCGGGGCCTTCGTCGGCGACGGCGAAGCACAGCTGCTCGTCGCGCACCGAGACCTGCAGCTCCAGGCGGCCCTGCGGCGGGGAGAAACGGGCGGCGTTCTCCAGCACGTTGATCAGCGCCTGCTCGATCAACGCCGCGTGCACGAACAGCAGCGGCAGCTCGGGCGGCACTTCGGTGTGCACGCGCAGGGGCGCCAGCACCACGCGCAGGCGATTGAGGGCACTGCCGACGATATCGGCCGGGGCCACCCAGTCGCGGGCCAGCTTGAGGGTGCCGTGGCCCAGGCGGGTCATGTCCAGCAGGTTCTGGATGTAGCGATCCAGGCGCTCGGCTTCGTTGCGGGTGCCTTCGAGCAGTTCGCGGCGGTCGTCCGGGGGAATCGCGTCGCCCAGGGCCAGCAGGCTGTCGATGCTGCCGCGCATGGACGTCAGCGGGGTGCGCAGGTCGTGAGATACCGAGGCGAGCAAGGCGCTGCGCAGTTGCTCGGTTTCACCATGCAGGCGCGCGGCTTCCAGTTGCTCGCCAAGGCGTGCGCGGGCCAGGGCCTGGGCCAGGGGTTGCGCCAGGGCCTTGAGCAGACGGCGGCGCTGGGCACTCAGCGGCTCGCCATCGCGGGGACGTATGCCGAGCAGCGCCAGGGGTTGCTCTTCCACGGCCAACGGCCACCACCACCAACGACCGTGAGGCAAGGTATCGCTGCCAAAGCCTGCGGCCTGGCCATGCTGCCAGGCCCATTCGGCGGCGGCGCGCTCGTTGTCGGTGAAGGCATGGTTGCCACCGCTGGCGACTTGCAGCAAGCCATCGGCACTGCGCTCCAGCAGGCACACCTGCACGTCCTGCCAGCCGTCCATATGCTGGCCGGCGGCGCTGAACACGGCCTGGCGGTCGGTGGCCACGGTCAGGCGCCGCGACAGGTCGAGCAGCTGGTTGGTCTGCGCCTGGGTCTCGCGCAGGGCCTGCAGCTGGCGGCGCTGGCGGGCGGCCAGGTTGCCAGTGAGCGCCGCCATCAACAGGAAGAACACCAGGGTCAGCACATCCTCCTCGCGCTGGATAGCGAAGGAGAAGTTCGGCGGGATGAACAGGAAGTCGTAGGTCAGGAACGACAACGCCGCGCAGGCCAGCGCCGGGCCCAGGCTGCTGCGCACCGCTACCAGCAGCACGGCGGCGAGGAACACCAGGGAGATGTTGGGCAGCGCCAGCATGCTCGACACGGCCCAGGCCAGGCCGGTGGCCAGCACGGTGGCGAACAGCGCCAGCAGGTAGTGACGCCACACCCACACACGCTTGACCGCCGCCCGCGTCGTTTGCGGCTGGGCGTCGCGATCGAGGACGTTGATCTCCAGGCCGTGGCTCTCGCGCAGCAGGCGCGCGGCGACGCCGGCACCAAAGAAACGCCGGCGCAGCAGGTCGCGGGACTGGCCGACCAGCACCAGGCTGGCCCGGCGTTCGGTGGCGTGCTGGATGAGGGTCCGCGCTACTTCCCCGGCACGCAGCAGCACCACTTCGCCGCCCAGGCGCTCGGCCAGTTGCTGGGCCGCCTGCAGGCGATGGCGGGCGGTTTCGTCGCGCAGGCGGCCGTTGTCCACATGCACCACGCTCCACGGCAGATGCCGGCGCTGGGCCACGCGGCACGCGTGGCGCACCAGCCGTTCGGCCTGATCGTCGCCATCGATGCCCACCAGCAGGCGCCCACGCAAGGCAGGGGCTTCCTGGCCGCGCTGTCGGTAGCCGCTGGCCAGGTCCGCGTCGACCTGGGCGGCGGCGGTCTGCATGGCCAGCTCGCGCAGGGCGGTGAGGTTGGTCTGGGAGAAATAGGCCTCGATGGCCGCCCGCGCCTGCTCGGGCACGTAGACCTTGCCCTCGCGCAGGCGCTCGAGCAACTCGCGGGGCGGCAGGTCGATCAGTACCAGCTCGAAGGCTTCCTGCAGTACCCAGTCGGGCAGGGTCTCGCGCACCTGCACGCCGGTGATGTCGCGGACCTTGTCGTTGAGGCTTTCCAGGTGCTGGACGTTGACCGTGGTGTATACGTCGATGCCGGCGGCGAGCAGTTCCTGCACGTCCTGCCAGCGCTTGGCGTGGCGGCTGCCGGGGGCGTTGGTGTGGGCCAGTTCGTCGACCAGCACCAGAGGTGGCGCGGCCTTGAGCAGGCCGTCGAGGTCCATTTCCTCAAGCATCACGCCGCGGTATTCGCTGCGCAGCAGCGGTTGCTGGGTCAGGCCGCCGAGCAGGGCCTCGGTCTCGGCGCGGCCGTGGGTCTCGACCACCCCGGCCACCACGCGCACGCCCTGGCGTTGCTGGGCGTGGGCGGCCTGCAGCATGGAAAAGGTCTTGCCGACCCCGGGCGCGGCGCCGAGAAATACCTTGAGCCTGCCCCGGCCTTCCCGGGGCAGGCCCGCCAACAACGCGTCGGCGCGGGCGGAGTCACTCATGCTTCATCCTTCACTAATTACCAATTTTGGCCTGCTACGCAGGCCTTCGCGGGTAAACCCGCTCCCACAGGTTCGGCACAACTCTGAAGGTCAGCGCAGTACCTGTGGGAGCGGGTTTACCCGCGAAGAGCCGCACAGCGGCCCCGACTTCAATGGCTCGGTGCCAGACGCTCAAGCGCCTGGTTCAGCGCCAGCACATTCACCACGGGTGGCCCGACCAGTGGTCGCAGGGTGGCCTCATTCACCAGCGCTTGCAAGCGCTCCTCCGAGACCTGCCGCGCCGCCGCCACACGCGGCAGCTGGTAAGCAATCGCCTCAGGCGGCAGGTGCGGGTCCAGCCCGCTGCCCGAGGTGGTCAGCAGCGCCTGCGGCACCGGCCCCTGCTGTGCCTGATATTGCGCGGCGGCATCGGTCCTGACCCGCTCGGCCAATGCCGGATTGCTCGGCGCCAGGTTGCTGGCGCCGCTGGCCACGGTGGCATAGGCACCCGCCGAAGGCCGCGACTGGAACCAGGCGTCGCCCTTGAACTCCTGGGCAATCAGCGCCGAACCGCGCACCTCGCCGCGGTCATCGCGCACCAGGCTGCCATTGGCCTGGTCAGGGAAGGCGACCTGGGCGATGCCGGTCACCGCCAGGGGATACAGCGCGCCGGTGACCACGGTCATCAGCAGGACCAGGCTCAGGGCCGGGCGTACATAAGCGGTCATGTCAGTCTCCTCAGACCAGGTGCAGCGCAGTGAGCAGCATGTCGATCAGCTTGATCCCGGCGAACGGCACAACGATGCCCCCCAGCCCGTAGATCAGCAGGTTGCGGCGCAGCAGGTGGGCGGCGCTGGCGGCCTGCACCCGCACCCCGCGCAGGGCCAGAGGGATCAGCACGATGATGATCAGCGCGTTGAACACGATGGCCGAAAGGATCGCGCTCTGCGGGCTGGCCAGGTGCATCAGGTTGAGCACGCCCAGCTGCGGGTAGATGGCGGCGAACAGCGCCGGCAGGATGGCGAAGTACTTGGCCACGTCGTTGGCGATGGAGAAGGTGGTCAGCGCGCCGCGGGTGACCAGCAGTTCCTTGCCCACCTGCACCACGTCCAGCAGCTTGGTCGGGTCGCTGTCCAGGTCGACCATGTTGGCAGCCTCGCGGGCGGCCTGGGTGCCGTCGTTCATGGCCATGCCCACATCGGCCTGGGCCAGCGCCGGGGCGTCGTTCGCGCCATCACCGCACATGGCGACCAGACGGCCGTCGTTCTGCTCCTGGCGGATGCGCGCCAGCTTCTTCTCGGGGGTAGCTTCGGCCAGCACGTCGTCCACGCCGGCCTCGGCGGCGATGGCGGCGGCGGTCAGCGGGTTGTCGCCGGTGACCATCACGGTGCGGATACCGAGCTTGCGCAGTTCGGCGAAGCGCTCGCGGATACCGGGCTTGACCACGTCCTTGAGATGGATCACGCCGAGCAGGTGCGTGTCGACGCACACCAGCAGCGGAGTGCCGCCGCTCTGGGCGATGCGCTCCACTTCACGGGCCAGGGCGGCGGGCAGCTCCAGGCGTTGCAAGCCACAGAAGGCCAGCACCGCGTCGACGGCGCCCTTGCGGTAGCGGCGCTGCTGGAAATCGATGCCCGACAGGCGGGTCTCGGCGCTGAAGGCGATGGCTGTGTACTGCTCGACCGAAGGCTCGGCGAAGTCATGCAGCTGGCGCAGGTACTCGACGATCGACTTGCCCTCGGCGGTATCGTCGGCCAGCGAGGCGAGCAAGGCGCCCTCCCCCAGCTCCTTGGCGGTCACGCCCGAGGCGGCATGCAGGGCACTGCAACGACGGTTGCCGAAGGTGATGGTGCCGGTCTTGTCGAGCATCAGGGTGTGCACGTCGCCGGCTGCTTCCACCGCACGACCGGAGCGGGCGATCACGTTCAGGCGCACCAGGCGGTCCATGCCGGCGATGCCGATGGCCGACAGCAGGCCGCCGATGGTGGTGGGGATCAAGGTCACCAGCAGCGCAGCGAGGAAGATCAGCGGCAGCTCGCCACCAGCGAAGCGGGCGAACGGCTGCAGGGTCACCACCACGATCAGGAAGATCAGGGTCAGGCCGATCAGCAGGATGTCCAGGGCGATCTCGTTGGGGGTCTTCTGGCGCTTGGCGCCTTCGACCAGGGCGATCATGCGGTCCAGGGTCGACTCGCCCGGGTTGCTGGTGATGCGGATCAGCAGCCAGTCGGAGACCAGGCGGGTGTTGCCGGTGACCGCCGAGCGGTCGCCGCCGGACTCGCGGATCACCGGGGCGGACTCGCCGGTGATCGCCGACTCGTTGACCGCGGCGATGCCTTCGAGCACCTCGCCGTCGCCGGGGATCATCTCGCCGGCCACCACGCGCACCACATCGTCCTTGCGCAGCTGGGTGGCGGCGACGCTCTCGAAGCTGCCGTCACTCTTGCGGCGCTTGGCGGTCAGGCCCTGGCTGCCGGCCTTGAGGCTGTCGGCGCGGGCCTTGCCGCGGCCCTCGGCCAGGGCTTCGGCGAAGTTGGCGAACAACACGGTAAACCACAGCCAGACGGCGATCTGCACCGCCACGCCGGTACTCACGCCGCTGCCGGGCACCAGGCACAGCACGGTGGTGAGCACGGCGGTGAGGGCCACCACCAGCATCACCGGGGCGCGCTTGAGCTGGCGCGGGTCGAGCTTGACGAAAGCCTGTACCAGCGCCGGACGCCACAACGCGCTGAAGCGGGTCTGGTCCTTGGCGCCTTGGCGCGCCTTCACTTCGGGAATGGGCATGTTCATTGTGTATTCCTCAGAAACCCAGGCTCAGGTGTTCGGCAATCGGCCCCAGGGCCAGGGTCGGCAGGAAGGTCAGGCCACCGACCAGCAGGATGGTCACCAGCAGCAGCGTGGTGAACAGCGGGCCGTGGGTGGGGAAGCTGTTGAGGCCTTGCGGTGCGCTCTTCTTCGCCGCCAGGCTGCCGGCCAGGGCCAGCACCGGCAGGATGTAGCCGAAGCGGCCAATCAGCATGGCCAGGCCGATCATCACGTTGTGGTACACGGTGTTGGCGCCGAAGCCAGCGAAGGCCGAGCCGTTGTTGGCGGTGCCGGAGGTGTAGGCGTAGAGCAGCTGGCTGAAACCGTGGGCGCCGGGGTTGGTCACCGCGCCGGCCGGCCCCGGCAGGCTGGCGGCGATGGCGCCGAGGATCAGCACGCCCACCGGCATCACCAGCAGGCTCGCCACCAGCAGTTGCACTTCACGGGCCTGGAGTTTCTTGCCCAGGTACTCCGGGGTGCGGCCGATCATCAGGCCGGCCAGGAATACCGCGATCAGCACGAACAGCAGCATGCCGTAGAGGCCAGCGCCGACGCCGCCGAAGATCACTTCGCCGAGCATCATGTTGACCATCGCCACCATGCCGGTAATCGGATTGAGGCTGTCGTGCATGGCGTTGACCGAACCGTTGGAGGCGGAGGTGGTGGTCACCGTCCACAACACGGAGCCGGTGGTGCCGAAGCGGCTCTCCTTGCCTTCCAGCGGCGCGCTCTGCTGTACCTGGGCGCTTTCCAGGGCCGGGTTGGGCTGATGTTCCGACCACAGCGCGGTGCTGCCGCCGATCAGGAACAGCGCCAGCATGCAGGCGATGATCGCGCGGCTCTGGCGCAGGTCCTTGACGTAATGGCCGAAGGTGAACACCAGGGCCACCGGAATCAGGATGATCGAGGCCGCCTCGAACAGGTTGCTCCAGGCCGTGGGGTTCTCGAACGGGTGCGCCGAGTTGACACCGAAGAAGCCGCCACCGTTGGTGCCCAGCTGCTTGATGGCGATCTGGCTGGCGGCCGGGCCCAGCGGGATGGTCTGGTCGGTGCCTTGCAGGGTCACGGCGTGGACGTAGTCGGCAAAGGTCTGCGGCACGCCCTGCCAGACCAGCAGCAGCGCCAGCACCAGGCACAGCGGCAACAGGCCGTAGAGGGTGGCGCGGGTCAGGTCGACCCAGAAGTTGCCCAGGGTGGTGGCCGAGCGACGGGCGATACCCCGGCACAGGGCGACCAGCACGGCAAGGCCGGTGGCGGCGCTGACGAAGTTCTGCACGGTCAGGCCGATCATCTGGCTCAGGTAGCTGACCGAGGCTTCACCGCTGTAGGCCTGCCAGTTGGTATTGGTCATGAAACTGACCGCGGTGTTGAACGCCAGCGACCATTCCTGGCCCGGCAGGTGCTGCGGGTTGAGTGGCAGGCTGCCCTGCAGTTGCAGGACGCCGAACACCATCAAAAAACCGACCAGGTTGAAGGCCAGCAGGGCCAGGGTGTACTGTTTCCAGCTCTGCTCCTGGTCGGCGCGCACGCCGGCCACGCGGTAGCAGCCCCGCTCCACCGGGCCGAGAATCGGCGTCAGCCAGGTGCGCTGGCCTTCCATCACCTTGTAGTAGAAGCGACCGAGCCAGGGCGCCGGCAGCAGCACGATGGCGAAGAACGCCAGCAGCAGCAGGTAATCGTAACTGTGCATGGTCGCCCCTTAGCCGCGGTCGGCGCGCAGCAGCGCCACCAGCAGGTAAACCGCCAACGCCACCGCCAATAGCAGTGACAGCCCGTCGAGCATGTACATGAGTGAATCTCCCCTTGGTGCGGCGTGAGGGCCGCTTTGGGGAAATTGTCCGAGGGAGGGGCGTAAAGGGGCGAGATCAGGGCTGGGGGCGGGGCATAAAGAATGCGTAAAGACTGAGGCTTCGGACCCAAAAACCTCGACCGGATCCTTGGCCGAGGTTTGGGTCAAACAGTAGGTGGCCCGCTCAATGAGGATGCCGGCGCGAAAATCACTTCGATTACTGGGACAATTTACCCACTGGACCGCAGCCACCGACAACCTTCGAAACGGAGAGCGCCGGGTGCAACAGGTAGTTGTACGAGCAGTTCTTGGCCTCGTTGTAAACTTGACCAGCACAGCCCGACAAAAGAGCAACAGCAGAAATAACAACAGTAGCCGCAGCGGCTTTGACAAACCTCTTCATATTACCCTCAAACCTTTAATTGCCAGAATGTTGACAGCACACGAAGCATACGCAGAAAAACAAAAAATAAAACACATAAATACCACCAAGAAAAACAATGTTACATACGAATATAACAACACACCCCTTACGCAGAAACTTCTGCATGACAATACAGAACAGACTTACAACGGAAGAAAACTCCAATAAAAACCAAAGACCTTGTCGGCTTTCTTTGTCTATTGTTTATCTTGACACTGACACTCACGTTGCGATCATCGGCCCCGCAGGTCCAAAAAAAATCCCCGTTATATTTGTGAAGCCAGGCTTGCCATCAAGTTGTGCGCAACGCCGGTGCAGGCAGCATATGCAAGACGCTGCCCCCAAGTAGACCCTACGCAATGGCCAAGGCGGCACGCGCGTGATGTGGCTGACCACTTTCACGGGGCTGGTCATTATCTATTTGCCAACGAACTGGCTGCCAATACTGACGCGACAGAGCGGAGCAAGCCTGAAGCACGCAGCACTTAGTGGCATACTCTTTCAGCTTGGTGTGATTGCAATAGGCATTGGATCGTTTCACCCTAGGCTCTGTACGAAATGTATCTGCACTCGCCCTTACTGCGTTGTAACGGGGTTCGGAATGCTCATGTACTCCAATACACTTCGCTTCCTCCCCCCGTTTCGCCTTGTCTGGCCTTCGCGCAGACACATTTCGTACAGACCCTAACACCCTCACTGGCGGCGCAGACTTGCCGCCAAGGGTATTTGCATATCCGCAGAGCAAAGCCCGGACAACCTCTTGGCGGCAGCCGCATTTCGAAGAAGTACTCACCGCGCAAGTGGTTCCGGAAGTGCTGGCCGACAATTGCGGCGGAGATCGAGGGCATGGTCAGCCACACGGACGCGACTTGAGGCCTTGCTTCATCTTGCGTCCCCACGCGGTTGGGACGCAGCCAAGTCCACCTGGTCCACTATCGGTTGCAGCCCACCACTTAACTTTGCGGCGTCTGCTGCACCGAATTGCGGCTCCAGTCCAGCAGCAGGCTGTACCCCACCGCCAGCAACGTCGGCCCAATGAACAGGCCGATGAAGCCGAACGCAATCAGGCCGCCGAACACCCCCAGCAGCACGATCACCAGTGGCAGGTTGCCGCCCCGGCTGATCAGGTAGGGTTTGAGCACGTTGTCCACGCCACTGATGATGAACGTGCCCCACACCCCCAGGAATACCGCCATGCCGTAGTCACCCTTCCATACCAGCCAGGCGGTGGCGGGGATCCAGGCCAGCGGCGGACCCATGGGGATCAGGCTGAGCATGAAGGTCACCAGGCCGAGCACGATGGCCCCCGGCACGCCGGCGATCAGGAAGCCGATCAGCGCCAGCAGGGCCTGGGCCGCGGCGGTACCGATCACGCCGTTGACCACCCGTTGCACGGTGCCGGCCACCAGGTCGACGTAGTACTCGGCGCGCTCGCCCACCAGCCGTTGCAGCAGACGATGGACGAAAGCTGCCAAGCGTGGCCCGTCGCGGTAGAAGAAGAACACGAACACCAGGCTCAGGGTCAGCTCCAGCACCCCGCCGCCGATCTGCGCGCTGCGCGCCAGCAACCAGTTGCCGACCTGGCCCAGGTACGGCTTGGCCGAGGCCAACAAGGCCGCGCCCTGCTGGTCGAAGGATTCCCACCAGCTCACCAGGCGCTCGCCCACGAACGGAATGCCCGCCACCCAGGCGGGCGCGTCCGGCAGGCCATCGACCTGCACGTCGCGAATGAACGCGGTGGCATCGCGCACATGGTCGGCCAGGTTGAAACCCAGCCACACCAGCGGCAGCGCCACCAGCAGGATCCACACCGTGGTCAGCAGGCTCGCGGCGAGGGTTTCGCGCCCACCCAGCACACGGGTCAGCAGGCGCATCAGCGGCCAGCTGGCAAAGGCCAGGATGGCGCCCCACAGCAGCGCCGAGATGAACGGTGCCATCACCCACAGCGCGGCCCCCAGCAGGGTCAGCAGCAGGATCTGGATCAACAGGCGGTCATTGTTGGCCATGGTGGCGCTCACTCAACGGATCAGTTCCAGGTGCAGGCCCTCGGTCGGGGCGTCACCGACCTCCAGCCGCGCGCTGCGCACGCCGGCCTTGACCAGCTGCTCGCGCCAGGCCTCGGCGCCCTTGCCGCTGAGGCTGACGCGCAGGGTGCTGTCGAGGTTCAGGCTACGCGCCAGCAACGTTGCCCAGGTAGCCTGGGGCTCGGCCAGATCAGGGTAGTCGAGCTTGCCGGTATCGCGCAGTTCGCGCAGCACCGTGGCGGCAGTGGGCAGCAGCTCGCCCAGCGGGCTGCCGGCGACGAACTCCTCGACATGCAGATAAGCACGGCGGTTGCCGCGAGTCACGCTGTACAGCGCCACCAGGGTGTCGGCTTCCTCGGCTGAGCGACGCAGCAGGATGAACGCTTGCTGCTCGTCACCGCCATTGAGCCGGGCATTGGCGAACACGTCGTTGGCCCACAGGCTGGCCTCGCCGCAATCGCGGCCCTGGCACCAGAACAGTGGATAGCCGCCCTCCTGCTGCAGGGCCTCGCGGGCGCTGGTGAAAGCTTCGCGGGCGCTGCGCTCGACCGGCAGCTCATAGGTCACCGAGCTGACCTGGCCACGGCTCTCGACCTTGTCGTCGACCCGCAGGCGGCCGCTGATCTTGCGCAGCGGTCCCATGGGGTAGACCCGCTCCTGCTCCACCGCCGGGCGCTGGTCGACCACCTTGGCGTCAGGCGGTACCGGCAGGCTGCCGGCCCACAACAGGGGGCTGGCGATGGCGAAGCAGGCGGCAATGGCGCCGCGAACGAAAACAGGTGCGCTCATCGACCGCCCTCACAGGTGGCGGGGCAAGGCGCGTGGATGTCTGGCATGTACATGGTTGTCTCCCTTTCAACCCGCCAAGCCTCGACACTTGTCCGGTGCAAGTCAAGGAATGCCAAAGAAGCGATTGAAACAGTCTGCGACAAGGGCCGCGCCCTCGGCGTCGTTCAGGTGCAAGTGGTGGCCGCCCGGCAGGGTCACCCGCTCGAAGGGTAGCTGCTCCAGCAATTCCGTGTGGCGCGCCAGCATGCCGTCGGCGGCCACCACCAGGCAGGCCGGGCAGGCGATGCGTTTGACGAAGGCCATGGCCTGGTCCTGGTTCAGGCGGGTTGGCGAGGGCAAGGTGAGGCGGCTGTCGCTGCGCCAGCTGTAGCCGCCGGGCACCGGCATCAGGCCGCGCTGGGCCAGCAGTTCGGCAGCTTCGCGGCTGACCGCGACCATGCCCTTCATGCGCGCCTCGACGCCCGCCTCCAGGGTCGCGTACACCGATTTGCGCTTGCCCTCCAGGCGCAGTTGCGCCTGCAGCGCCAGCCCCAAGCGCTCGGCAGCGTCCTGTTCGCTGAGCGTCGGCGGAATCACCCCGTCGATCAGCGCCAGGTGGCTGACCCGCTCGGGCAAGGCCCCGGCCAGCTGTACCGAGATGATTGCGCCCAACGAATGACCGAGCAGACCGAAGCGCTTCCAGCCCAGTTGTTCGGCAACCCGCAGCACGTCATGGGCGTAGTCCGCCAGGGCATAGCCGGCGCCGACCGGACGATGCTCGGAGTAGCCATGCCCGGCCAGGTCCAGGGCGACGATACGCAGCCCCTTCAGTTGCGGCGCCAGGCGAGCGAAGCTGTTGGCGTTGTCCAGCCAGCCATGCAGGGCGATCACCGGCAGGCCGTCGGCCGGGCCGAACAGGTGCGCGGCCAGCTCGATATGGCCCAGCGTCAGGCGGATCTCCTCGACCTGGGCGCTCATGCCTGGCTCCAGCGGTCGAACAGGCCCTTGATCAGGCCAGCGGTGTCGGTGGGCCGCTCCAGCGGAAACATGTGCCCGCCCGGCAGGCTGTGGTACTCGCCCTTGGCCATGGCGCGCACGGCCAGGGCGTGGTGTTTGCGGATCACCCGGCTCTGGGCGCCGCGTACCATCGCCAGCGGCACCTGCAACTGGCGTGGCCGGGCCGGGCTGACATGGGGAATGCTGCGGTAGATGCTGATCTCGGTGGCCGGGTCGAAGCGCAGGCGCAGGCCCTCCTCGCCCTGCTCCAGGCCATGTTCCAGGTAGGCTTCCAGGCAGTCCGGGTCGAAGTGGCGGAACAGGGTCTTGCCGGCGAAGTAGCGGCGGGCGCTGTCGCGGTCGGGAAATGCCTCGCGCCGGCCCAGGGTGCGCCCGGCCGGGGTGATGCGGTCGATGAAGCCCAGGCGCTTGGCGGCCTGGATCAGCCATTCATCGGCACGGGTCAGCACTGGCGAGTCGAGCATCACCACCCCGCGGTAGAACTCCGGACGACGCAGCGCCGCATGCAGGTGCAGCACGCCGCCCAGAGAGTGGCCGACACCCCAGACCGGCGCCTCTTGCTGCTCGAGGTGATGCAGCAGTTCGTCCACCAGGTTCTGCCAGTTGTCGTTGACCGGAAAACGCGGGTCGTGGGCGTGCTGCGCCAGGTGATGCACCTCGTAGTCCGGCCCCAGGGCGGCAAACAGCTTGCCGTAGGTGGCCGAGGGGAAGCCGTTGGCGTGGGCGAAGAAGATCTGCTGCGACATGGCCGCCTGCTCTGCACGAGGGATGGATAGCCCATTGTCGGCAAGCCGGACCCTGGCGGCAACGTTCGGAAAGGTCATCGCCGGTGGCGATCAGGTCATTCAGCAGCGCTCGAGGCTGGCCAGCGAACGGTGCAGGCAGGCTTGCATGTAGCCCAGTTGCCACTCCAGGGCCTGGCGGCCCAGGCTGCAGTCGTTCTCATTGTCAGCCAGCCGGCGCAGGGCCAGGCAGCTGGTCTGCAGCAGGTGCGCCATGCGGATGCTGGCCTGGCGCAGTTGCTCGAACTCATGCTGGCCTTCGAACCGGCGTATCAGCTCATCAAGCTTGGCATCGGCGATGTCCTGCATCAGGCGATACTCGGCGAAATCCAGCCGACCATCGTCCGTCAGCTTGTCGAGCAGCCACTGCGGGTCGACCGAGCGCACCAGCGCCATGCGATAACGGCTCACTCATCACTCCCTGTGCCTGTCGGCCCCATGAATCATTCACCGCGCCACGCTACTTGGGCCGCCTCCCGGCTGGCAACTGACAGAAATGCCAGTTGCCAGGGCTCAGCCCAGCCCTTTCAAGGTCTTGATACTTGGCGTCCGGCTTGGACTTGCCGGGGCTGCTTTGCAGCCCTTTCGCGGCACAAGGCCGCTCCTACAGGCGACCGCGTGCTCCTGTAGGAGCGGCCTTGTGCCGCGAAAGGGTCGCAAAGCGACCCCGGCAATCCTGAGTTGGAGCGGTCATATCCAAAAAATCGCAAAACCTTGAAAGGGCTGAGGGCTCAGCCGGAATGACGCAGGCTACACAGGGTCATCAGGCCGGCCAGCGGCCAATCCCCTTCCAGCTCCGCCAGGCTGGCCGTACTCAGCGGCGCCGGCTGCTGGCCGTGGCCGTGCTCGAGCAGGCCGACCAGGGTTCCCACCAGCGGCTGGTGACTGACCAGTAAAACGTGCTCGAACCCCAGGCGCTCGACTTCGCCGATCACCTGCTGCACGTCGCTGTCTGGCGTCAGCCAGGGCACCGTGCGCACCGGTTCGGCAAAGCCCAGCGCGCCGTGCACCAGGGCGGCGGTCTGCTGGGCGCGCACGTAGGGGCTGGCGATGATCGCCTGCAACGGCTGGCCGAGTAGGTGCGCGGCGCTGCGCAGCACCTGCTCGCGACCGTGGCCGGTCAGGCGGCGCTCGGCGTCGCTGTTGGCCCGGGGTTCCGCCTCGCCGTGACGCAGCACCCAGAGCTTCACAGCTTCGGCTCCTCATCACGCACCGGGTGCGCTGCCGGGGTGACGGCATGCGGTGCCTCGCCTTCCGGGGTGCGCGGCGTCGGCCAGTCGGCGAACGGCCAGGGCTTCTGGTCGGAGTGGAAGGTGCCGAAGCGGCCGATCTGTGCCAGGTACTGGCTGAGGCTGTCGCCGAAGTTCATCAGGCTGGCGCTGGGCGCGCCGTAGATCAGCCGGTAGATCAGTTGCACCAGCACCAGGCCGCCAAGCAGCAGCTCGGCCAGTTGCCAGGCCACCAGGAATACCAGCATCCACAGCACCCGCAGGATGATCGACTCGCGCTGGGCGCGCTCGGGAGTATCGTTCATGGGTCGCTCCTTCAGTTGAAACCGCTGGTGGAAATGAAATCGACATCGGTCTTGGGTTCGGCACGCATCAGGTGCTCGATCACCTGGTTGAGCGTGCGCCCTTCAAACAGGATCGCGTGCAGGCCCGCCACCAGCGGCATGTACACGCCCACTTCCTGGGCCTTGGCCTTGAGCACCTTGAGCGTGTTGACGCCCTCGGCCACTTCGCCCAGGCGGCTGACCGCCTGCTCCAGGCTCAGGCCCTGGCCAAGGGCGTGGCCGACCTGGTAGTTGCGGCTCTTGGGCGAGGAGCAGGTGACGATCAGGTCGCCGACCCCGGCCAGCCCCAGGAAGGTCATGGGGTTGGCGCCCTGGCTCACGGCAAAGCGGGTCATCTCGGCCAGGGCGCGGGTGATCAGCATGCTCTTGGTGTTCTCGCCCATCCCCAAGGCCACGGCCATGCCGGCGATGATGGCGTACACGTTCTTCAGCGCGCCGCCCAGTTCGACGCCGAAACGGTCGGCACTGGCGTAGACGCGGAAGGTACGGCCATGCAGCACGGCCTGCACCTGCTGGCACAGCGCCTCGTCCTCGCTGGCGACCACGGTGGCGGTCAGCGCATGCTCGGCGATCTCGCGGGCAAGGTTAGGGCCCGACAGCACGCCGATGCGCGCCTGGGGGGCGATCTCTTCGAGGATCTGGCTCATCAGCTTGAAGGTGTGCGCCTCGATGCCCTTGGTCAGGCTGACCAGGCCCTTGCCACGCAGCAGTTCGGCATGGGGCGCGAGCACGCTGCGCAAGGCGCTGGAGGGCAAGGCAACGAAGATCAACGCGCTGCCCTGCAAGGTGGCGAGCAGGTCGTTGACCGGCTCGACGCCGTCGTGCAGGCGAATGCCCTTGAGGTAGCGCGGATTCTCGCGATCGACGCGCATCGCCTCGGCCTGCGCCGGGTCGCGCATCCACTGCCGCACCGGATGGCCGTTTTCGGCCAAGAGGTTCGCCACGGCGGTGCCGAAGCTGCCGCCTCCAAGAACCGCAACAGGTTGCTGTTCAGTCATATCCAATCCGTTAACCAATAAAAGTAAGTGGCGACCGGGGCATTATACGGTGCCGTTGCGACAGAACCAGTGCGTATGCATCGCGGGGCAAGCCCGCTCCCACGCACCCGGACACAATCAAGAGAAAGTTCAGGTGGTGCGATGCGGCAATAGGCCATCCGTCGATCACTGGCAAAAGCCGTACGGTCGGTTAACATGCCTGATTCATTTGTGAAACAAGGCCGTTTCGTGTTCCCTGGCACGCCTCCCTATCCACGCCTGCTGTTGCTGACTGCCCTGCTAGGCGGCCCGGCCGTGGCCGACGACCTGTTCATCGACAACCAGGACCTGCCGCAGGTTCTGACCGCCACGCGCCTGAAACAATCCCCGGCGGCGGTCCCGGGCAGCATGACTGTGCTCGACAACGAGCTGATCCGCGCCAGCGGCGCCCGCGACATCCCCGAACTGCTGCGCCTGGTGCCAGGGATGATGATCGGCTACGGCGCCGGCAACCAGCCGACGGTCAACTACCATGGCAGCAATGTCAGCGACGCCCGGCGCATGCAGGTGCTGATCGACGGTCGATCGGTGTACCGCGCAGGCCTGGCCACGGTGGACTGGAGCGATATCCCGGTGGCGATCGAGGACATCGAGCGCATCGAGGTGTTCCGCGGCCCCAACACCGTCAGCTACGGCGCCAACGCGCTGATGGCGGTGGTCAACATCCTCACCCGCAACCCGGCCGACAGCCACGGCTCGCGGGTCAAGCTGACCCGTGGCCAGGATGGCATCAACGATTACTACGCGAGCCAGGGCTTTGGCTGGGACAGCGGCGACCTGCGCCTGTCGCTCTCCGGCCAGCAGGACGATGGCTTCGACCACGACCAGTTCGGTCGCGATTACCGCGACAGCCGCCGGCTCAACCGCGTCAACCTCAACGCCAGCCACACCCTGGCGCCGAACCAGACCCTGGAATGGCAACTGGCGGCCAAGGAAGGCAGCAACCAGCGGCCCTATACCTACCAGCCGGTGTTCGGCAACTACCGGGCCGGCGACAACGCCGACGTCAACGCCAAGGACTACGCAGGCTCGGTGCGCTGGAACCTCGACCTGAACCCCGAGCACAGCCTGTATGTGCAGGGCTCGGCCCAGCACTTCGACCGCCAGCAGGTGTGGCGCGCCTGCGATGCGGCGATCGCCTTCAGCCCGGAGCTGACCCGCCTGTGGCAGCTCGACCCGAACTTCGCCGAGAAGGTCGCGCGCAATCTGTTTACCGGCAACCTGCCCACCACCAGCAACCCCGAGCTCGGTTCGCTGATGGGCCAGGTACAAGACCAATGGGCCAACGGTGGCCGCAACACGATCTGCGGCGACGTCGACCAAAGCACCCGCGAGACCCGCTACGACCTGGAAATCCAGGACACCCTGAGCCTGACCGACAGCCTGCGCCTGGTCACCGGCATGAACTACCGCTACGACAAGGCCGACTCGCAGACCTACTTCAACGGCAGCATCGACGACCAGACCTGGCGCCTGTTCGGCCAGCTCGAGTGGCGCATCGACGAGCACTGGATCGTCCAGGGCGGGGCGATGCACGAGCACTCGCAGCTGTCGGGCAACTCGCTCACCCCGCGGGTGGCGGTGAACTACCTGATCACCCCGCGCCATGGCCTGCGCGCGGTGTATTCCGAGGCGATCCGTTCGCCGGACATGTTCGAGAACAATGTCAACTGGAGCTACACCGTCAAGAACCTCACGCCCAACCGCTACGGCCTGCAGAACGGCGAATATTTCGTCAAGACCCGCGGCCCGGGTAACCTCGACCAGGAGCGCATGCGCTCGCGTGAGCTTGGCTACAACGGCTACTTCACCGACCTCGACCTGAGCATGGACGTGAAACTGTTCTACGACGAGATCACCGGGATGATCAGCGAACCGTTGAAGAACAACCAGTACATCGCCAGCAACGCCAACAAGGCCCGCTTCAGCGGCAGCGAGGCGCAGTTCGACTGGCACGCCACCCAGCGCGACCGCCTGCGTCTGACCTACGCCTACGTCGACGCCTGGGCCAGCAACCCCAACGACCGGCGCCTGAGCGCCCGCAACAGCGGTTCGGCCGGCTGGCTGCGCGATTGGGGCGAAGGCTGGTCCAGCGCCCTCTTCTACTACGGTGACGACGCCCTCAATGGTTACCGTTACGAACGGGTCGACCTGCGCCTGGCCAAGCGTTTCAAAGTGCAAGGCAGCAACCTCGAGCTGGCCGCGCTGTGGCAGCAGCGCCTGGATGACGAGCCGATCACCCTGGAACAGAACCGTTACGACAGCCGCCACCGCCTGAGCGTCAGTGCGGAGCTGGAATTCTGATGGTCCGTCTGCTGCGCCTGTTGCTGCTGTGCCTCTGGCCCCTGGGATCGCTGTCCGCCAGCGAAATCCTGCTGGTCGGCGCCGAGGACCAGCCCGGCATCCGCAGCTTCGTCACGGCCCTGGAAAAACGTCGTCCCAACGACCAGGTGCGGTTCCAGACCGTCGAGCAGCTGCCAAGCCCGGCCAAGCTCAAGGCCGACACCCGCCTGATCCTCCTCGACACCTCGGCCCTGGAGTGGCGCCTGGCTGAATCCGCAGGGCCGGCGGCGCTGGCGTTGCGGGTCAGCCGGGTCCAGATCGAACAGCGCCTGGGCACCTCGCGCCCTGCCTACCTGACCCTGCTGTGGAGCGATCCGCCCCTGGCCCGGCAGCTGCGCCTGGCCCGCTACCTGTTGCCGCAGGCGCGGCGTATCGGCGTGCTCTATGGCGAACACAGCCGTTTCCTGCTCGACGAGTTGCGCCAGGCCGCCAGTGCACTGGGCCTGGAAATCGTCGCCCAGGACTGGCCCGATTTGCGCGACAGCCGTCCCCTGCAAGACCTGCTGGGCAACAGCGACGTACTGCTCGGCCTGGACGATCCCGACCTGTACAACTCCAAGTCGGCCAAGAACGTGCTGCTCAGCAGCTATGGCCGGCAGATGGCGCTGATCGGGCCGAACGTCGGATTCGTCCGCGCCGGCGCCTTGGCCAGCACCTATAGCGACCAGGACGACTGGCTGGCGGTGCTCGGGCAACTGCTCGACCTGCCACCGATCCGCTGGCCGCGCAGTCTCTACCCCGCGCACTTCGGTGTCAGCGGCAACCAGCAGGTGGCCCGCGCCCTGGGCCTGGAGGCGATCGACCCGGTCGCCGCCGCCCTGGCCCTTGCCGAAGGAGCCTCCACCCCATGAGCAAGCGCCTGAGCTGGGACATCCATACCCGCACCCAGATCATCAGCCTTGGCCCCGCCCTGTTGCTGACCCTGCTGCTGATCAGCTTCTTCACCTTCGTGCGGATCCAGGACCTGCGCCAGGAACTCAACCACACCGGGCAACTGATCGCCAACCAGCTGGCGCCGGCCTCGGAGTACGGCGTGATCTCGGGCAACAATGAAGTGCTCGAGAGCCTGATGCGCGCCACTCTGAGCATTCCCCACGTGCGTTTCCTCGAGGTGCAGGACAGCCGCAACCATATCCTGGTGTACGTCGAGCAACCCGACGAAAGCCACAGCCGCGCCCAACGCGTCGAGGTGTTCCAGGCTCCGATCCGCCTGCAGCAGATCCGCCTGGACAATGACTTCCTGCAGGGCAAGGCGCCAGCGCCGAACATTGGCGACGACTATCTGGGTCGAGTAATCGTCGGCATGTCCGACGACGCCTTCAGTCAGCGCCAGCAGGAGATCGTGATCAAGGCCGCGATCCTCGCCCTGTTCGCCCTGCTGTTCACCTTCCTGCTGGCCCGGCGCCTGGCCACCAGCCTGTCCAAGCCGATCAGTGACATGGGCCACGCGGTCCGGGCGATCCAGCAGGGCGACTTCAACGCGCCGCTGCCGGTGGTCGACGACAGCGAGCTGGGCCACCTGGCCCGGCACATCAACAACCTGGCCAGCGCCCTCGACCAGGCCGCCCATGAACAGCAACAGGCCATGGGCCAGCTGATCCAGGCCCGCGAGGAAGCCGAGCAGGCCAACCGCGCCAAGTCGGACTTCCTGGCGATGATGAGCCACGAGCTGCGTACGCCCATGAACGGCGTGCTGGGCATGCTGCAACTGCTGGAGACCACCGAGCTGACCAGCGAGCAGGCCGACTACACAGCGGTGGCCAGCGAATCCACCGGCCACCTGCTCAAGGTGATCAACGACATCCTCGATTTCTCACGGATCGAGCGCACCACCCTGGAGCTGGAACATATCGACTTCAACCTCGGCGAGCTGATCACCAGCAGCGTGCTGTCGTTCCAGCACAGCGCCCAGCAGCGCAACCTGGACCTGCGCCTGCAGCTGCCAGCGGGCATGAACTCGCTGCAGGTGGTGGGTGATCCGACGCGCATCCGCCAGATCCTGCTGAACCTGGTAGGCAATGCGCTGAAATTCACCGAGCGCGGCGAGGTGGCCATCGAGGCCCGCTGGCAGGTGCTCGACCGCCAGCTGATCTGGCTGACTTGCACCGTACGCGACACCGGCATCGGCATCGACAACAACCGCCTGGAGATGATGTTCGTGGCCTTCCAGCAGGCCGACAACACCATTTCCCGGCGCTACGGCGGCACCGGCCTGGGCCTGTCGATCGCCCGCACCCTGGCCGAGCGCATGGGCGGCCAGTTACGCGGCGAGAGCCGCGAGGGGCTGGGCTCGACCTTCACCCTGGAAATGCCGCTGGCCCTGGCCAGCGCTCCTGCCACCTTGCCCGGCGCGACGCCCCAGGCCAGCACGGTGGGCGAAGGCAGCGGGCGAGTCCTGCTGGTGGAAGACAACCCGGTCAACCAGAGCGTCATCGAGGCGATGCTGCGCAGCCTTGGTTTTGAGGTGAGCCTGGCCATGGACGGTGCCCAGGCGGTCGACCTGGTCGGCCAGCAGCGCTTTGCCGCGGTGCTGATGGATTGCCGCCTGCCGAATGTCGACGGCTACGAGGCGACCCGGCGCATCCGCCAGTTGCCGCGCACCGAGGGCCTGCCGATCATCGCCCTGACCGCCAGCGCGCTGCAGGGCGACCGCGAACGCTGCCTGGCCGCCGGAATGAACGATTACCTGAGCAAGCCGTTCAAACGCACCGATCTGCAGCGCATCCTGCAGCGCTGGTTGCCGGGTCGGACAGCCGCGACTGGCGATAAATGCTAAAGTGCGGCAGTCTTAAGGACTGGACAGGACCGCCTCAGGGCCGGAAAATAACATTTCAGTGCACACCTGTACTTCTTTTGCCAGGTGCGCTGTGACTTTCACCACAACGCAATAGTCTACCTGTAGGCTGCCGCCTCGAATGCCAAGCGCTTTGGGCCGGCCGGGAAGATTCATCCCCTGCCGCAGGGGGTTATTGAGGAGCTCGCATGACCAAACAACACGCCTTTACTCGGGAAGACCTGCTGCGCTGCAGTCGCGGTGAGCTGTTCGGCCCCGGTAATGCGCAACTGCCCGCCCCGAACATGCTGATGGTCGATCGCATCACCCATATCAGCGAGGAAGGCGGCAAGTTCGGCAAAGGTGAATTGGTCGCCGAGCTGGATATCAATCCGGACCTGTGGTTCTTCGCCTGCCACTTCGAAGGCGATCCGGTGATGCCGGGCTGCCTGGGCCTGGACGCCATGTGGCAGCTGGTCGGTTTCTTCCTCGGCTGGCAGGGCCTGCCGGGCCGTGGTCGCGCCCTGGGTTCGGGCGAGGTGAAATTCTTCGGCCAGGTGTTGCCTACCGCCAAGAAAGTCACCTACAACATTCATATCAAGCGCGTCCTGAAGGGCAAGCTGAACATGGCCATCGCCGATGGCTCGGTCAGCGTCGACGGTCGCGAGATCTACACCGCCGAAGGCCTGCGGGTCGGCGTGTTCACCTCCACTGACAATTTCTAAGGGTTATTCGCATGCGCCGCGTCGTGATCACTGGTCTGGGCATCGTATCGTGCCTGGGCAATGACAAAGCTACCGTCACCGAAAACCTGCGCAACAGCCGTCCGGGTATCCGTTACAACCCGGAATACAAGGAAATGGGGCTGCGTAGCCAGGTTTCCGGTTCCATCGACCTCAACCTCGAAGAGCTGATCGACCGCAAGGTCTATCGCTTCGTCGGCCACGCCGCGGCCTACGCCTACCTGGCGATGCAGGACGCGATCAAGGACTCGGGCCTGACCGAAGAGCAGGTTTCCAACCCGCGTACCGGCCTGGTTGCCGGCTCCGGCGGCGCTTCCACCCTGAACCAGATGGAAGCCCTGGACACCCTGCGCGAAAAAGGCGTCAAGCGCGTCGGCCCGTACCGCGTCACCCGCACCATGGGCAGCACCGTGTCGGCGTGCCTGGCCACTCCGTTCAAGATCAAGGGCATCAACTACTCGATCTCGTCGGCCTGCGCCACCTCCGCGCACTGCATCGGCACCGCCCTGGAGCAGATCCAGTGGGGCAAGCAGGACATCGTCTTCGCCGGCGGCGGTGAAGAAGAGCACTGGAGCCAGTCGTTCCTGTTCGACGCCATGGGCGCCCTGTCGACCAAGCGCAACGAAACCCCGGAACTGGCCTCGCGCGCCTACGATGCCGACCGTGACGGCTTCGTCATCGCCGGCGGCGGCGGCATGGTGGTGGTCGAGGAGCTCGAGCACGCCCTGGCCCGTGGCGCCAAGATCTACGCCGAGATCGTCGGCTACGGCGCCACTTCCGACGGCTACGACATGGTCGCCCCAAGCGGCGAAGGCGCGATCCGCTGCATGCAGCAGGCGCTGTCCACCGTCGACACCCCGATCGACTACCTGAACACCCACGGCACCTCCACCCCGGTCGGCGACGTCGCCGAAATGAAGGGCGTGCGTGAAGTGTTCGGCGACAAGGCACCGAAGATCAGCTCGACCAAGAGCCTGTCGGGCCACTCGCTGGGCGCCGCGGGCGTGCACGAGGCGATCTACTGCCTGCTGATGATGGAGAACAACTTCATCGCCGGCTCCGCCAACATCGACGAGCTGGACCCGGAAGTCGCCGACCTGCCGGTACTGCGCAAGACCGAAGAGAACGCCAAGATCGACACGGTCATGAGCAACAGCTTCGGCTTCGGCGGCACCAACGCCACCCTGGTGCTCAAGCGCTGGACTGGCAAGTGATCGCTTGATCTGCTGAACGAGAACGCCCGGACCTTGGTCCGGGCGTTTTTGTTTGTGCTGCCAGACGAAGCACGCCCACCTGTAGGAGCGGCCTTGTGCCGCGAAAGGGGCGCAAAGCGCCCCCGGCGATTCATCTGTGAGGTCGATATTCCGGGGCCGCTTTGCGGCCCTTTCGCGGCACAAGGCCGCTCCTACACGGGTCAGGCCTTTTACACGGAGAAACGCTGCACCAGGGTGTTCAGGTCCACCGCCAAACGCGACAGCGCCTGGCTCGCGGCAGACGTTTCCTCGGCCCCGGCCGAGGACTGGTGCGCCAAATCGCGGATGGTGGTCAGGTTGCGGTCCACCTCCCGCGCCACCTGGGCCTGCTGCTCCGAGGCACTGGCGATCACCAGGTTACGCTCGTTGATCTGGCCGATGGCCGCGGCGATCGCCTCCAGCGCCTGGCCGGCGGCATGGGCGCCATCCAGGGTCGAACGGGCCTGGGCATCGCTGTGCTGCATACCCTGCACCGCTCGCTCGGCGCCGCTGCGGATGGCGACGATCATCTGCTCGATCTCCTGGGTCGAAGACTGCGTGCGATGGGCCAACGCCCGCACCTCGTCGGCGACCACGGCGAACCCGCGCCCGGCCTCTCCGGCCCGCGCCGCCTCGATGGCGGCGTTGAGCGCCAGCAGGTTGGTCTGCTCGGCGATCGAGCCGATCACATCCAGCACCTTGCTGATGTCGTGTACCTGCTGGGCCAGCTGCCCCACCTCTTCGGCATTGCCCGCCACGCCATTGGCCAGCGCCTCGATGGCGGTGACCGTGGCCTGCACCTGCTCACGCCCGCGACGGGCAATCTGGTCGGATTCGCGGGAAGCCTCCGAGGTGGCCACCGCATTGCTCGCCACCTCCTCCACCGCCGCCGTCATCTGGTTCACCGCGGTCGCCGCCTGCTCGATTTCCATGCTCTGCTGCTGCAGGCCGCGGGTGGCGTCCTCGGTGACCGCGCTCAGTTCCTCGGAGGCCGAGGCCAGCTGGCTGGCCGAGTCGGAAATCCGCCCGATGGTCTCGCGCAAGCTCTGCTGCATGCTCTTGAGCGCCGCCAGCAGGCGCGCCGGCTCATCGTCGCCCTGCACGGTGATCTGCGGTGTGAGATCGCCCGTCGCGACCGTCTCGGCGACCTTCAGCGACTGCCCGAGCGGCCGCACGATGCTACGGGTCAGGGCCAGGGCGAGCACCACGGTGAGGCTCAGGGCGATCACCAGCAGCACGCCGACCCAGACCTTCGCGCCGTTGTACACGGCCTCGGCCAGGTCGGTGGCGGAGTTGGCCTGGTGGTTGTTCAGCTCGATCAGCTCGTTGAGCGTGGCGGTCATCTGGTCGGCCAGCTGGTTCATCTCGCCGTTGACCAGCGCCGCCGCCGCCTGGACATGCCCATCGGTGGCCAACTGCACCACCTGCCCCTGCAAGATCATGTACTGGCGCTCGAGGACCTGGTAGCGGTCGAACAAGGTCCGCTCCTCAGGCAGCACGATCAACCCATCGTAGTGGTTCTGGGCCTTGCTCAAGCCACCCTTGATCTCTTCGATGCGGGCACGGTTCTGCTGCTGGGCCGCCGGGTCGGTGTTGACCAGCAGGCGCAGGGTCAAGGCGCGGATGCGCAGCATGTCCTGGGTCATGCGGCCCACCGAGATCACGCTCGGCAGCCAGTTGTTGTCGACCTGCTCGGACTGCTGGCGCATGCTGGTCATCTGCTGCAGCGCGAAGCCGCCCAGCGCCACCACCAGCAGCGCCATGATGCCGAAACCCAGGCCCGCGCGCGGGGCGATATTCAAGCGTCTCAGGCTCATTTCCAGGATCCCTCCCAAAAGCGTTGTTCCGTCGCTTAATGAAGGTATCGGGCCGCCTGAAAATTGCGTAAGA
Source organism: Pseudomonas sp. RtIB026 (assembly GCF_016861355.2). NCBI lineage: Bacteria > Pseudomonadati > Pseudomonadota > Gammaproteobacteria > Pseudomonadales > Pseudomonadaceae > Pseudomonas > Pseudomonas sp. RtIB026. Next base: position 4,642,820 of record NZ_AP023348.2, read on the forward strand.
CGAAAAGGCGATATCAAAAAGCTATCTACTGCTAAAACGCGCTACTTCGCCGCTTTTGGCAGCAGATTGACAAAATTAGTCCGACTCACCTGCTCCGCCACCGCTGCCGGCAAGGCATCGAGGAAGGGGTCGAAACCGTGCATCTGCTCACCCAGGCTGTCAAACCGCCCCACCAGGTCGGAGCCGAGTACGAAACGCTGCGGGAAGCGCTTCACCAACGTCACCCAGTCCTGGCGCGGCACACCCTGCGAGTCGAGCAGGTAGGGCTTGAGGACGCTCCAGGACAGGTCGACATACAGGTTCGGGTAGTCCTCCAGCAGCCGGGTCAGCACCGGCAGGAGAAAATCCATCTGTTCCTGGTGGCGGTGGATCTCCAGGCTGCTGCCGGCGTGGGCCCAGATGAAGCGGGTATGCGGGTGGTTGCGCAGCGGCTCCTCGATCTCGGCCAGGTACAGCGGGTTGCGCTCGCGCTTGGAGGTGATGTTCGAATGCAGCAGCACCGGCAAATCGCGCTCGGCGGCCAGGTGATAGATGCGAGTCATGGCTTCGTTGTTGGCCCGCGGCGTATCGCCGCTGGTCAAGGCGGTGAGGTCGTCGTGGCGGGTGAATACTTCGCCGATGCCCTGCCACAGCCCCGGATAAAGCTCGAGCATGCGCTCGATATGGTTGACGGCGTTCTTGTCCACCGGATTGAAGCCGGTGAGGAATGGGTGGAAGCGACGGCGTTGCTGCGCTGGCAGCTTCTGCAACGCGTCGGCGACGTACAGGTCGGTGGCGCTGTACCAGTAGGCGTCGGCGTCATCTCCGGCGTAATAGCGCGGGCGCTTGGGCTCGTCCTCATGCCACTTCTTCGCCACCGGGATGCCGGAAATCATCGACTGTTCAACCCCAGCTGCATCCATGGCCTTGAGCAGCGCCGGCATGCCCTCGGTTTCCTGGAAAAAGTCCACGTAGTGCAGGTGCGCGTCGCTGTAGCGGTAGTCGCGGGCCTGCGCGGTGTCGAACAGGCCTGTGCTCAGCAGCAGGCAAGCCAGTGTGCGGGCGATCATCGGAGCCTCCTTTGCCGGTCCCGCAAGAGTAGACCGGACAGCGCCCGCGACGGTTCAGCCACGGGCGGCGAAACGCTATGCTTGCAGGCATCCCTCAAGGAGTGTCGCCATGAGCAGTCCCCTGGTCATCCGCCCACGCGCCGAATCGGTCGAGGGCCAGCCGATCCTGCGCCCGCTGCCCTCGGCGCAGTGCCGCAGCGTCGGCCCATTCGTGTTCTTCGACCATATGCTGGAAACCGACTACGCGCCGGGGCATGGCATGGACATTCGTCAGCATCCGCATATCGGCCTGTCCACCCTCACCTACCTGTTCGAGGGTGAAATCCAGCACAAGGACAGCCTGGGTTCGGACCAGCGCGTGGGCCCCGGGGACGTCAGTTGGATGACTGCCGGGGCGGGTGTGGCGCATGTCGAGCGCACGCCAGCCGATCTGCTGGCCAAGGGTTCAAGACTGCACGGGCTGCAGGTCTGGCTGGCGTCGCCTCGCGAGCACGAGCAGGGCAAGCCGAGCTACAGCCATCATCCGGCGGCGAGCCTGCCGGTCAGTGACAGCCTGGGCGTGCAGATCCGCATGATTGCCGGCAATGGTTTTTGCCTGGAGTCGCCAGTGCCGGTGCTCTCCCCTACCCTGTATGCCCACGTGCACATGCAATCGGCCACGACGCTGACAGTCCCAGCCGAGCATGAGCAACGCGCCCTGTATGTGCTGGACGGTGAACTGTCGCTCAACGACGAGCGCGCGGAGGCCTGCAGCCTGGTCGTGCTGCCGGAGGGCGAAGATGTGGTGCTGTACGCCGAAGAAGCGTGCCAGCTGGTGCTGATCGGTGGTGCGGCGCTGGATGGGCCGCGGCGGATGAACTGGAATTTCGTGGCCAGTGATCCGGAACTGATCGAGCGAGCGCGGGCCAAGTGGGCTGCGGGGGATTGGCCGACGGTGCTGGGGGAAACTTCGAGAATCGAGTTACCCCGCTGAATTGGGGCTGCTTTGCAGCCCTTTCGCGGCACAAGGCCGCTCCTACAGAAATACGCGCCCCCTGTAGGAGCGGCCTTGAACTGGTCAAGTAATTTTGGACACCGGTTAAGGTTCATGCCGCTGCCTTGAGCTTTTCCTCCATGGCTACTGGCGTTTCATAGCCGTTGTAGCTGTGGAGGCGCTTGAGGTTGTAGCGCATCAGATAAGCCTGGATATCCACTCGTGCCTGCGCTTCGGTCTCGTAACCCTCTGCCGGCACCCATTCTGATTTCAATGCTCCGAAGAATCGCTCCATGGCAGCGTTATCCCAGCATTGGCCTCGATGGCTCATGCTCTGGTTCAAGTTGTACTCATCGAGCGCGGCTCTGAATTTATGGCTGGTGTACTGACAGCCCTGGTCTGAATGAAACATTACGCCCGCCGGCCTACCCCGCGACTCAGCGGCCATGCGCAGGGCGTTACAAGCTAAGTTGGCATCTGCAATCATCGAGAATGCCCAACCCACTACGCGACGGGCATAGAGGTCAATCACGGCGGCTAGGTACAGCCAGCGCCTGCCAACCTGGATATAGGTCACATCGCCACACCAAACCTCATTGATCGCCGAAACCTTGAAATTGCGCTTCAGCTGATTCTCGGCGATCAACGCTTCTGCCCCTGATGACCGATAGCGGTGCGGCCTGCGCTGTTTGCACTTCAGGCCAGCTTCACGCATTAGCGCACGCACCTTGTATCGTCCTATTTCATGGCCTTCGTGCCGCAATTCCTGCGCCAGGGTTCGCGAGCCAGAAGCACTTCGCGATGCGTTGAAGTGCTTGATTACCAGCAGGCGTAGCGCATCTCTTGCCGGGTTTTCACGTCCTTGCCGTTTACGCCACGCATAGAAACTGCTGCGCTTAACCCCAAGCACGCGGCAGCAGTCGACAACAGGGTATTGCTCACTCAGCTCGTTGATCAGCGAGAACGATCTTTGGAGTCCCGAAGCAGGAGAGCACTGGCCTTTTTTAGGATTTCGATATCCCGATCCTTTTGCCGAACCAGCGCTTCGAGTTCTTCAATTCGTTGCTGCTCGGGTGTGATCGCTTTGGCTCCAGCCGGAACCTTACCGGCTCTCTCTTCACGCACCTGATCAACCCAGCGGCGAAGCGCGGTAGGGCCCAGCCCAAGGGCGGCACAGACCTCAGGAACTGACTGCCCACCGTCCAGCACCATTTCGGCAGCTTGGACTTTGTATTCTCTTGAATAAGATTTACGCACTGATTTTGCCTCCAATTGGGCGCCATCATAGCGCCCGATGAAGGTGTCCAAAATCATTAGGCCAGTTCACCTTGTGCCGCGAAGCGTCCCCCTGCGGTATCAGCGCTGGAACACTTCCTTGAGCAGGTTATGCATCGAGCGGAACGCCCGCTCCGACGTACGCCGGTCATACTGCATCTTGCCCGGCACATTGGCATTCGGGTCGGTGAACGAGTGCACCGCACCGCCGTAGCTGAGCAACTGCCAGTCGACTTTAGCGGCGTTCATCTCCTCCTCAAAGGCCGGTAGCTGCTCTTTGGGCACCAGCGGGTCGGAGGCGCCATGAAGGACCAGCACCGAGCCTTTGATACGCTTGGCATCCTCGGGGTTTGGCGTATCCAGGGTGCCATGGAATGAAACAGCGGCCTTCAGGTCGGCACCGGTGCGGGCCAGCTCCAGGGCACAACAGCCGCCGAAGCAGAAGCCGAAGGTAGCCACCTTGCCGGGCTCCAGCAAGGCCTTCGATTGCCCCACCAGTTGCGCCAGCGCCTCCTGCATGCGCTTGCGCAGCTCGGCGCGATCGTTCTTCAGCGGCATCATCGCCGCGCCCGCCTCGTCGGCATTGGACGGACGTACCGACTGGCCGTACAGGTCGGCGATCAGCACCACATAGCCTTGCTCGGCCACTTCCCTGGCGATACGTTCGGCGCCCTCGCCGATACCCATCCAGTTCGGCGCCATCACCAGCCCCGGCTGCGGCAGCGCGCCCTGGGTGTAAACCAGACGGCTCTCGTAGGCTTTGCCTGACAGGTGATAGACCAGCGATTCGACGATGACCTTGCTCATTCAGCTCTCCTTGGGCTTCACGGGTCAGCACATGATAGATGTATTCGTGGGAGCGGGCTTGCCCCCGCCAGAAATGAAAAAGCCCGCCGAAGCGGGCTTTGTCTGCGTCAGATCAAGCGGACAGCTCGACCAGCAGCTTGTTGAGGCGACGCACATAGGCCGCCGGATCCTTCAGGCTGTCGCCGGCCGCCAGGGCCGCCTGGTCGAACAGGATGTGCGAAAGCTCGGCGAAGCGATCTTCGCTCTGCTCGCCATCGAGCTTCTCGATCAGCGGGTGGGTCGGGTTGAACTCGAAGATCGGCTTGGACTCCGGCACCTTCTGCCCGCTGGCTTCGAGGATCTGGCGCATCTGCAGGCCCAGGTCCTGTTCGCCGATGGCCAGGATTGCCGGCGAGTCGGTCAGGCGGTGCGAGACACGCACCTCCGCCACGCTGTCACCCAGCGCGCCCTTGAGGCGCTCGACCAGGCCTTCCTTGTCCTTGGCGACTTCTTCCTGGGCCTTCTTGTCCTCTTCGGAGTCCAGCTTGCCCAGGTCCAGGTCGCCACGGGCGACGTCGACGAAGGCCTTGCCATCGAACTCGCTGAGGTAGCTCATCAGCCACTCGTCGATGCGATCGGTCAGCAGCAGCACTTCGATGCCTTTCTTGCGGAAGACTTCAAGGTGCGGGCTGTTCTTGACCTGGGCATAGGATTCGCCGGTCAGGAAGTAGATCTTGTCCTGGCCTTCCTTGGCGCGGGCCAGGTAGTCGGCCAGGGCGACGCTCTGCTCGCCGCTGTCGTCTTGGGTGGAGGCAAAGCGCAGCAGGCTGGCGATCTTCTCCTTGTTGGCGAAGTCCTCGGCCGGGCCTTCCTTCAGCACCTGGCCGAAGTTCTTCCAGAAGCCCTTGTACTGCTCGGGCTCGTTCTTCGCCAGCTTCTCCAGCATGTCCAGGACGCGCTTGGTCAGCGCGGTCTTCATCGAATCGATGATCGGATCCTTCTGCAGGATCTCGCGGGAAACGTTCAGCGACAGGTCGTTGGAGTCGACCACGCCCTTGATGAAGCGCAGGTACAGCGGCAGGAACGACTCGGCCTGGTCCATGATGAACACGCGCTGCACGTACAGCTTCAGGCCGCGTGGCGCTTCACGCTGGTACAGGTCGAACGGCGCGCGGGCCGGCACGTACAGCAGCGAGTTGTATTCGAGCTTGCCTTCGACCTTGTTGTGGGTCCAGGCCAGCGGGTTTTCGAAGTCATGGCCGATGTGCTTGTAGAACTCCTGGTATTCCTCGTCCTTGATCTCGGTACGCGGGCGGGTCCACAGGGCGCTGGCGCGGTTGACGGTTTCCCACTCCTGCGCCGGCTTTTCTTCACCTTCGGCGGCCGCTGCCTGCTCTTTCGGCAGCTCGATTGGCAAGGCGATGTGATCGGAGTATTTCTTGATGATGTTGCGCAGGCGCCAGCCATCGGCGAACTCGTCCTCGCCCTTCTTCAGGTGCAGGACAATGCGGGTGCCGCGCTCTGGCTTGTCGACCGTGGCAACTTCGAAGTCGCCCTCGCCCTTGGACGACCAGTGCACGCCTTCGGCGGCCGGCAGCCCGGCGCGACGGCTGAACACATCAACCTTGTCGGCGACGATGAACGCGGAGTAGAAGCCCACGCCGAACTGACCGATCAGGTGCGAGTCCTTCTTCTGGTCACCGGTGAGGTTCTTCATGAAGTCGGCAGTGCCGGACTTGGCAATGGTGCCCAGGTGGGCGATGACGTCTTCGCGGCTCATGCCGATACCGTTGTCCTCGAGGGTCACGGTATTGGCGGCCTTGTCGAAGCTCACGCGGATCTTCAGCTCGGCGCCGCCTTCGAGCAGCTCAGGCTTGGCCAGGGCCTCGAAACGCAGCTTGTCGACGGCGTCGGAGGCGTTGGAGACCAGCTCGCGCAGGAAGATCTCCTTGTTCGAATACAGGGAATGGATCATGAGGTGCAGCAGCTGCTTTACCTCGGTCTGGAAGCCCAGGGTTTGTTTTTGAGTCTCCACACTCATGGTCTTCAAAACTCCAATCTGTTGGTTGTTGGCGCCTGGCGGCCGTCTGGCCTGCTTTTGATGGCGGATGTCCAACAGATGGGGGCAGCCCCGACTATTTCAAGGGCTTTTCCGGTTCGATCTTGAAATGCGCGCGCGCCGTGGCGATCGGCGTGTCGCGATCGCCCTGCCAGGCGGTGATCGCCACGTTGGTCACCCGCCGCCCCTGGCGCCACAGCTGGCACTGGGCATAGGTGTCGCGAAAATACCCGGCGCGCAGGTAGTCGATGGAGAAATCGATGATCTTCGGAATACTCGCGCTCTCGCTGTAGATCAGCAGGTAGAGCGCCGCGGACAGCTCCATGAACCCGGCGATGACGCCACCATGGATCGCCGGCAGCAACGGATTGCCGATGTTGTCGGGGTTGGCCGGCAGGCGGAACAGCAGGTCGTCGCCCTGGCGCTCGCATTCGATGCCGATCAGCCCGGCATACGGGATCAACGCCAGCAGGGGCTGGTAGTCGCCGCGGGCATGGGCCTGGTTCAGCTGTTGACGGATGTCGGCAGGAATCACGCGCGGCCCTCCTTGAGGCTGTTGCCGAAGCGGATGCCACCCTTGACGTCCTGCCCCAGGCGCATGAAGGTACCGACCACCTGGCAGATCGGCTGCGCAGGGTCGTCCTGGTAGGCGGTGCCACGGGTAAAGATGACATCGCGGGTTACCCGGTAGCACTGGGCGTAACCGTAGATATCCTTGCCCGCCTCGGCTGGGTGCATGTAATCGATGCGCAGGTCCAGGGTCGGGCACACTTCGAAACGGGGCAGCGCGCAGAGCGTGGCCATGCCGCAGGTGGTGTCCATCAGCGTGGTCAGCACGCCGCCATGCACCGCGCCGTTCTGCGGATTGCCGACAATCGCCGGCTGCCAGGGCAGCACCAGCGTCATGCCGTCGGCATCGGCGTGGTGCACGCGCATCTGCAATACCTGGCAATGTTTCAGCGCCGAGAGAAAACGCTCGGCCATCGCCATCAACTGCGTCTCGTTCATTGTCCCTCGCTGCATAAAATGGATAAAAAGTCTATATAGGTCGGGCAGTTATATATCTGTAACCTTTGTGGAACTTATTCGTACCCGGCGAACTCGAAGGTACAAGTAAAGTTATTCCACCCAGGAGAAACACCCCATGCGTAAACCTTTTGCTTTTGCTCTGATGCTGGCCGCTGCCATGGGCCTGGCTGCTTGCGATAAAGCGAGCGAAGACAAAGCCCAGGACGCACAGCAACACGCCGAGCAAGCCCAAGAGAAGATGGGCGAAGCTCAGGATAAGATGAACGAAGCCGCCAAGGAAAACGCCGAAGCCGCCAAAGATCAGGCCGAAGCGCAGCAGAAGGCCGCCGAGGAAGCCGCGCCGACTACCCCAGCGCCGACCACTGCACCTGCCGAACCTGCCAAGCAGTAATCGCGCAGTACAAAAAAACCCGACAATGTCGGGTTTTTTTGTACCTGCGTTTAACGCTGAAAGGCTTCAGCCGGCAATACCGGAAGTGTCCTTGCCTGGCTCTACCGACACACTTTCGGTCGGTGTGAACACCATCACTTCCAGCACATGGGAATGGAACTCGCGGCGATACAGGATGAATACAACGCCGACGCTCATGACCATGAACAACCAGGGGCTGATGAACCAGCTCAACATGGCCATGCCGAAGTAATACGAACGCAACCCCAGGTTGAACTGGTTGGCGGCCAGCGACAGTACTCGTGCGGCCCGAGAGGCGAAAGCCTTGCGTTCGAGTTCGTTGACCAGACGCTCGCCGATCATCGGGGCCGAGCCCACCAGCACCGCGGCGAAGTTGTATTGGCGCATGCACCAGCTGAAGGTAAAGAAGGCGTAGACGAATACCGTTGCCAGGCACAGCAGCTTGATTTCCGACATGCCTTGCGAGGCCTGCTGTACCAATGGCAGGTCGGCCAGCAGCGACAGCGCCCGATCCGATGCACCGAGCACGGTGAGGATACCGGCGAGGATGATCAGGGTACTGGAGGCGAAGAACGACGCGTTGCGCTCCAGGTTGCCGATCACGCTGGCATCGGCGATGCGGTTGTCGCGCAGCAGCATGCGGCGCATCCAGTCTTCGCGGTACAAGTGCAGCACGCTGGCCAGGCACGCCGTGTCGCGACCTTTCCAGATGGCGTAGCGGGTGTAGCCGCCCCAGCAGATGGCGAACCAGCAGGCGGCCAGGAGGTTGCCCAGGTTGTTTTGGATGAAGCTCATGCAGGAATCCCGTGAAAGAGAAACAGACCGGTTTTCGACGTCCGGATTCGCCATAAGACACATGTGCGCCATTTTTGGCTTTTCCTGCACTGGCCTCTTCGCGGGTAAACCCGCTCCCACAGGGATCGCACGGTGCTTGTGGGAGCGGGTTTACCCGCGAAAGGGCCGGCACAGGTAATAAAAAACCCCGCTCCTTCACAGGAAGCGGGGTTTCGATATCCACCTTGGTCAGGCGCCCTTCGGCTTGTGGCCAGCGCCCTGCCCTTCAGGTTTCAATCCATCAGGCCAGCGCCTCGCGCGGCTTGCCCAACATGCGGTCGAAGACCACGGCGGCGGCCAGGGTGACCACCGAAGGCACCAGCCAGGCCATGCCTTCGTTGCTGAACGGCAGATGGGCCAAGGCGTCAGGCAGTACGTGGGCAAAGCTGCTGCCCTTGATCGCATCGACAACGCCGAACACCAGCGACACCAGCATGACCGGGGCCAGGATGCGGGTTGGCGAATTCCACAGGTCCTTCACGAAGCTCAGGCCCACGACCACGATGCACGGCGGGTAGATCGCCGTCAGCACGGGAATCGAGAACATGATCAGCTTGGTCAGGCCCAGGTTGGAGATCACCAGCGAGAAGCCGGCCAGGATCACCACCAGGGTGCGGTACGACAACGGCAGGATCTGGCTGAAATACTCGGCGCAGGCGCAGGTCAGGCCAACGGCGGTCACCAGGCAGGCCAGGGCGATCAGCACGGCGAGGAAGCCGCTGCCCAGGGAACCGAAGGTGTGCTGCACGTAGGCATGCAGGACCATCGCGCCGTTGGTGGCGTCGGCGGCGATGTCATGGCTGCCCGCGCCGAGGCGGAACAGGCTGACATACACCAGCACCAGGCCGACACCGGCAATCAGGCCGGCGATGATGGCATAGCGGGTGATCAGCTTCGGCGACTCGACGCCACGTGAGCGGATGGCGTTGACGATGACGATACCGAAGACCAGGGCGCCCAGGGTGTCCATGGTCAGGTAGCCATCGGAGAACCCTTTGGAGAACGCAGCGGCGGCGTAGGCAGGCTGGGCCTCGCCAATGGTGCCGGCCGGCAGGGCGAAGGCCGCGATGCCCAGCACCGCCAGGGCGATGATCTTCAACGGCGCGAGGAAACGGCCCACGGTGTCGAGCAGCTTGCCCGGGTACATGGACACGGCCAGCACCACGGCGAAGTACACGATGCTGTAGATAAGCAGCGCCGTCGGGCTCTCGCCGGTCAGCGGTGCAACGCCCACTTCGAACGACACGGTCGCGGTACGCGGAGTGGCGAACAGCGGGCCGACGGAGAGGTAGCACACGGCCGCCAGCAGGCCACCGAAGAACTTGCCGATCGGGCTGCTCAGGGCGTCCATGCCGCCACCGACCTTGGCCAGGGCGATGACGGTGATGACCGGCAGGCCTACGGCGGTGACCAGGAAGCCGAGTGCGGCCATCCATACGTTCGGGCCGGATTGCAGGCCGACGATGGGCGGGAAGATGATGTTGCCGGCGCCGACGAACAGCGCGAACGTCATAAAGCCAAGTGCCAGGATATCCTGGCCTTTTAACACTTTCATTTAAGGAAATACCACACTGCTGAAATCGGGAGTCGGAGGGGATTTCCCATAGGATGAAGGGAAATGCTGCCCGGCTTGGTGAGCCAGACCCGTTTAGCGTGTCGTTCCCTTTTGGGGTACGGGCACAGAGTGAACGCGTAGCCTACCTGTTTTGCCTGACAAACGCACTGGCACAGTGCTGCTTGTCCGATGTGCGTATGTGTTTGTCGTCTGGTTGAACGTGTTAGGCGACAATTTATTGCTCATTTGGGTAGATGTCTGGTTGAAAATCCTGATTGAGGTGATCGAATTTTCCCCATCACCTGTGCCGGCCTCTTCGCGGCTAAACCCGCTCCCACAGGGGTTGTGTGATGCCCTGTGGGAGCGGGTTTACCCGCGAAGAGGCCGGCACAGCCGCAACAACGACAAAGGCCACCCGAAGGTGGCCTTTGTGCGCGTGGGGGGTACTGCGTGTTACTTACTTCTTGACTTCCCAGCCAGTCAGCTCGGCCAGGGCCTTGCCGATGTCAGCCAGGGAACGCACGGTTTTAACACCGGCGTCCTGCAGGGCGGCGAACTTCTCGTCCGCAGTACCCTTGCCACCGGAGATGATGGCGCCAGCGTGGCCCATGCGCTTGCCCGCAGGTGCGGTAACACCGGCGATGTAGGAAACGACAGGCTTGGTCACGTTGGCCTTGATGTAGGCCGCGGCTTCTTCTTCAGCGGAACCGCCGATCTCACCGATCATGACGATCGCTTCGGTCTTTGGATCTTCCTGGAACAGCTTCAGGATGTCGATGAAGTTGGAGCCCGGGATCGGGTCACCGCCGATGCCGACGCAGGTCGACTGGCCGAAGCCGGCGTCGGTGGTCTGCTTCACAGCTTCGTAGGTCAGGGTGCCGGAACGCGAAACGATACCGACCTTGCCTGGCAGGTGGATGTGACCCGGCATGATGCCGATCTTGCACTCGCCCGGAGTGATCACGCCTGGGCAGTTCGGGCCGATCAGGGTCACGCCCAGCTCGTCGCACTTGACCTTGGCGTCCAGCATGTCGAGGGTAGGAATACCCTCGGTGATGCAGACGATCAGCTTGATGCCACCGAAGGCGGCTTCCAGGATCGAGTCCTTGCAGAAAGGAGCCGGTACGTAGATGACCGACGCGTCAGCGCCGGTGGCTTCTACAGCTTCTTTCACAGTGTTGAACACCGGCAGGCCCAGGTGGGTGGTGCCACCCTTGCCCGGGGTGACGCCGCCGACCATCTTGGTGCCGTAGGCGATGGCTTGTTCGGAGTGGAAAGTACCCTGCGAGCCGGTGAAGCCCTGGCAGATGACTTTGGTGTCTTTATTGATCAGGACGCTCATTACTTGCCCTCCGCAGCTTTGACAACTTGTTGAGCAGCGTCGGTCAGGCTGGTTGCCGCAATGATGTTCAAACCGCTTTCTGCCAGTACTTTAGCGCCCAGTTCGGCGTTGTTGCCTTCGAGGCGAACGACAACCGGAACCTTGACGCCGACTTCTTTCACAGCGCCGATGATGCCTTCGGCAATCATGTCGCAGCGAACGATGCCGCCGAAGATGTTGACCAGGACGGCCGCGACATTGCTGTCGGACAGGATGATCTTGAACGCTTCGGTAACGCGCTCTTTGGTAGCGCCGCCGCCCACGTCGAGGAAGTTGGCTGGCTTGCCGCCGTGCAGGTTGACGATGTCCATGGTACCCATGGCCAGGCCGGCACCGTTGACCATGCAGCCGATGTTGCCTTCAAGGGCAACGTAGTTCAGTTCGAACTTGGCGGCGTGGGCTTCACGGGCGTCGTCCTGCGACGGGTCGTGGAAGGTCTTCAGCTTCGGCTGACGGTACATGGCGTTGGCGTCGATGTTGATCTTGGCATCGAGGCAGTGCAGATCGCCGTCGGCCTTGATCACCAGCGGGTTCACTTCCAGCAGGGCCAGATCGTGATCCTTGAACAGCTTGGCCAGGCCTACGAAGATCTTGGCGAACTGCTGAACTTGCTTGCCTTCCAGGCCCAGCTGGAACGCCAGCTCGCGACCCTGGAACGGCTGAGCGCCGACCAGCGGATCGATGGTGGCCTTGAGGATCTTCTCAGGAGTGTCGTGAGCGACTTTCTCGATGTCCACGCCACCTTCGGTGGAAGCCATGAACACGATGCGGCGGCTCGAACGATCGACTACAGCACCCAGGTACAGCTCTTTGGCGATGTCAGTGCAGGATTCGACCAGGATCTTGGAAACTGGCTGACCATTGGCGTCGGTCTGGTAGGTAACCAGGTTCTTGCCAAGCCACTGGGCAGCGAACGCCTTGGCGTCTTCCTTGCTGCGAACCAGCTTGACGCCGCCCGCTTTACCGCGACCACCCGCGTGAACCTGGGCTTTTACAACCCACTCGGAACCGCCGATCTTGTCGCAGGCTTCTGCTGCAGCTTCAGGGGTGTCGACTGCGAAACCCTTGGAAACTGGCAGGCCGTATTCAGCGAACAGCTGCTTACCCTGATACTCGTGAAGATTCATGCTTTTTACCGTCTTCGTTAGGTACTGCGCTTCGGCGCTGCGCCATTACTGGCGCCGCACCACCTGTGACCGTTGACCCCGGGTTTTCCCATGTGATCCGGTCCGGCGGACGTTCCGCGGTGAGTCTTGCACGCAAGACCCACGACGGGCAGACCGCCGTGGTTTCTTATAATTAACGCTTCTTACGGTTGGCGACGTGAATGGCACCGCCATTCACCGCCAGCGCTGCTTCATGCAACGCTTCGGACAGGGTCGGATGGCTGAAGACCATCATGCCCAGATCCTCGGCACTGGTGCCGAATTCCATTGCGATCGCGCCCTGCTGTACCAGTTCGGCAGCCGACGGGCCAATCACGTGAACACCCAGGACGCGGTCGGTCTTGGCGTCGGCGATGACCTTGACGAAACCACCGGTATCGTTGGCTGCCATCGCACGGCCGCTGGCCGCGAACGGGAAGGTGCCTACGTTAACCTCAACACCCTCGGCCTTCAAGGCTTGTTCGGTCTTGCCGACCCACGCGATTTCCGGGTGGGTGTAGATGACCGACGGGATCAGGTCGTAGTTCATCTGGGCCTTGTGGCCCTTGATGCGCTCGACGACCATGATGCCCTCTTCCGAGGCCTTGTGCGCCAGCATCATGCCGCGCACCACGTCACCGATGGCGTAGACGCCCGGAACGCTGGTGGCGCAGTGGTCATCGACGAAGATGTAGCCACGCTCGTCGATGGTCACGCCGCTGTCGGCGGCCAGCAGGTCGGTGGTCACCGGACGACGGCCGACCGCGACGATCAGCTTGTCGAAGGTGATCTTCTGCTCGCCTTCGGCGTTGGTGTAGGTGACTTCGACTTCGTTGCCGTTGACTTTCGAGCCGGTGACGCGAGCGCCCAGCTTGATGTCCAGGCCTTGCTTGGTCAGGGTCTTCTGGGCTTCTTTCGACACGGCGGTGTCGGCAGCCATCAGGAAGGTGTCCAGGGCTTCCAGGACGGTGACTTCGGCACCCAGGCGAGCCCATACCGAGCCCAGCTCCAGGCCGATCACGCCGGCACCGATGACGCCCAGGCGCTTCGGTACGCTCTGGAATTCCAGGGCGCCGGTGGAGTCGACGATGACGTTCTGGTCGACCGGGGCCGGCGGAATGTCGATCGGACGCGAACCGGAGGCCAGGATCACGTTCTCGGCTTCGATGACTTCGGTGGTGCCGTCAGCCTTGGTGACTTCGACTTTCTTGCCGGCCAGCAGCTTGCCGTGGCCCTGGATCGAAGTGACGCCGTTGGCCTTGAACAGGGTGGCGACGCCACCGGTCAGGTTCTTGACGATGCCGGCCTTGCGGCCAACCATCGCGGCAACGTCCATCTTCACTTCACCAGTGGAGATACCGTGCACGTTGAAGCTCTCTTTGGCTTCCTTGTACTTCCAGGAGCTGTCCAGCAGCGCCTTGGACGGAATGCAACCCACGTTCAGGCAGGTGCCGCCCAGGGCCAGCTTGCCCTCGGCGTCGGTGTATTTCTCGATACAGGCAGTCTTCAGACCGAGTTGGGCAGCCTTGATGGCGGCAACATAGCCGCCAGGACCTGCACCAATCACCACTACGTCGAATTTCTGGGTCATAAAAGATTCCTTATCAGCTACAAGCTACAGGCCGCCTACCGCACGGCCCCGCCTCTTGCGAAGAGCGGGGCCGGCGGCGCGCGGCTAGTTGATTAGATGTCCAGCAGCAGGCGAGACGGATCTTCCAGCAGGTTCTTGATGGTCACCAGGAAGGTTACCGCTTCCTTGCCGTCGATCAGGCGGTGGTCATAGGACAGCGCCAGGTACATCATCGGGCGGATCACCACTTGGCCATTGATGGCCATCGGGCGCTGGATGATGTTGTGCATACCCAGGATCGCGGCCTGCGGCGGGTTGACGATCGGGGTCGACATCATCGAGCCGAAGGTACCACCGTTGGTGATGGTGAAGGTACCGCCAGTCATCTCTTCGATCGACAGCTTGCCGTCACGGGCTTTCTTGCCGAAGGTGGCGATGCCGTTCTCGATTTCGGCCAGGCTCATCGATTCGGCGTTGCGCAGCACCGGTACCACCAGGCCACGGTCGCTGGAGACGGCGACGCCGACGTCAGCAAAGCCGTGGTAGACGATGTCGTTGCCGTCGATCGAGGCGTTGACCGCCGGGAAGCGCTTCAGCGCCTCGGTGGCCGCCTTGACGAAGAACGACATGAAGCCCAGGCGCACGCCGTTGTGGGTCTTCTCGAACAGGTCCTTGTACTTCGAACGCAGGGCCATGACTTCGGTCATGTCGACTTCGTTGAAGGTGGTCAGCATGGCCATGTTCGACTGTGCTTCGACCAGACGCTCGGCGATCTTGGCGCGCAGGCGGGTCATCGGCACGCGCTTCTCGGTGCGGTCGCCAGCGGCGACGACGACCGGGGCAGCGGCAGCGGCGGCCGGCTTGGCAGCCGGTGCAGCGGCAGGGGCCGACTTCTTGTTGGCGACGGCAGCGACGACGTCTTCCTTGGTGATGCGACCGCCCTTGCCGGTGCCGGCAACGGTAGCCAGGTCGATGCCGTTCTCTTCAGCCAGCTTGCGCGCGGCTGGAGCGGCGACCGGGTCGTCTTCGCCAGCATCGGCGGCAGCGGCGGCCGGAGCAGCAGCGGCAGGCGCGGCAGCCGGAGCTGCGGCGGCGGCGCCACCTTCAACGATCGAGCCCAGGACTTCGTCGGACAGGACGGTGTCGCCCTCGCCCTTGACGATGGCGCCCAGCACGCCGTCGGCGGTGGCCAGGACTTCCAGGACGACCTTGTCGGTCTCGATGTCGACGATCAGCTCGTCACGCTTGACGGCGTCGCCCGGCTGCTTGTGCCAGGTGGCAACGGTGCCATCGGCAACCGATTCCGGGAAGGTTGGGGCTTTGATCTCGATAGCCATTATCTGTGTTTCCTTAAATTCGGTTTCAGGTGCGCGAGGCGTTAGACAGTGAAGGCGTCTTGCAGCAGTTTTTCCTGCTGTTCGGCGTGCTTCGATGCGTAACCACAGGCTGGCGCGGCGGAAGCGTCGCGACCGGCGTATTCCAGGACCAGCGCCTTGTTGTGGCGACCCAGGATACGGCGCATGTGGTGCTGGCTGCTGTACCAGGCGCCCTGGTTCATCGGCTCTTCCTGACACCACACTGCGTGCTTGAGGTTGGTGTAAGGCGCGAGGATTTCGACCAGGTCGTCCTCAGGGAACGGATACAGCTGCTCGATACGCACGATGGCGATATCTTCGCGGCCTTCGGCACGGCGTTTTTCCAGCAGATCGTAGTAGACCTTGCCACCGCACAGGACCAGGCGCTCGACCTTGGCCGGATCCAGGGTGTCGATTTCCGGGATCACGGTCTGGAACGAGCCATCGGCCAGGTCTTCCAGGGTCGAGATGGCCAGCTTGTGGCGCAGCAGCGACTTCGGCGTCAGCACGACCAGCGGCTTGCGCAGCGGGCGGATGACCTGGCGACGCAGCAGGTGGTAGATCTGTGCCGGGGTGGTCGGCACGCAAACCTGGATGTTGTGCTCGGCGCACAGCTGCAGGTAGCGCTCCAGACGCGCGGAGGAGTGCTCCGGACCCTGGCCTTCATAGCCGTGCGGCAGCAGCATGGTCAGACCGCACAGGCGGCCCCACTTGTGCTCGCCGCTGGTGATGAACTGGTCGATCACCACTTGCGCACCGTTGGCGAAGTCGCCGAACTGGGCTTCCCA
Source organism: Pseudomonas sp. RtIB026 (assembly GCF_016861355.2). Taxonomy (NCBI): domain Bacteria; kingdom Pseudomonadati; phylum Pseudomonadota; class Gammaproteobacteria; order Pseudomonadales; family Pseudomonadaceae; genus Pseudomonas; species Pseudomonas sp. RtIB026. The sequence continues at coordinate 4,659,031 of NZ_AP023348.2, forward strand.
GATCACCAGCGCGTTCGGCGTGGTGGTCGAGTAGCCGTATTCGAAGGCCAGTACCGCTTCTTCCGAGAGGAAGGAGTCGTACAGGTCGAAACGCGGCTGGCCCGGGAACAGGTTCTTCAGCGGCACGTAGGTGCTGGCGTCCTTCTGGTTGTGCAGCACCGCGTGACGGTGCGAGAAGGTGCCACGGCCGATGTCCTGGCCGGTCATGCGGATCGGGTGACCTTCGAACTGCAGGGTGGCGTAGGCCATGGTCTCTGCATAACCCCAGTTGATCGGCAAGCCACCGGCCTGCATCTTCTGACGGTCTTCGTAGATCTTCGCGACCTGGCGCTGGACGACGAAACCTTCAGGCAGCTCGAGCAGCTTGGCCGACAGCTCCTGCAGGGTCTTGAGGTCGAAGCGGGTGTCGTGACGCGCGGTCCAGGCGTGACCCAGGTACGGACGCCAGTCGACGAACAGTTCGCGGTTCGGCTCCTTGACCAGGCTCTTGACCACGTGCAGGCCGTTGTCCAGCGCGTTGCGGTACTCGTCGATCTTGGCCTGGGCGCGCTCGGCGTCGATGCGACCGGCGCTGATCAGCTGCTCGGCGTACAGCTCACGGGTAGTACGCTGCTTGCTGATCTGCTGGTACATCAGCGGCTGGGTGCCGTTCGGCTCGTCGGCCTCGTTGTGGCCGCGACGACGGTAGCAGACCAGGTCGATGACCACGTCACGCTTGAACTGCATGCGGTAGTCGATGGCCAGCTGGGTGACGAACATCACCGCTTCCGGATCATCGCCGTTCACGTGCAGGATCGGCGCCTGGATCATCTTGGCAACGTCGGTGGCGTACTCGGTGGAGCGCGCGTCCAGCGGGTTGCTGATGGTGAAACCGACCTGGTTGTTGATCACGATGTGCACGGTGCCGCCGGTCTTGAAACCGCGGGTCTGCGACATCTGGAAGGTTTCCATGACCACACCCTGGCCGGCGAACGCTGCGTCACCGTGGATGGAGATCGGCAGAACCTTGTCGCCAACGGTGTCGTTGCGGCGATCCTGGCGGGCGCGAACCGAACCTTCCACCACTGGCGAGACGATTTCCAGGTGGGAGGGGTTGAACGCCATGGCCAGGTGGACTTCGCCACCAGGGGTCATCACGTTGGAGGAGAAGCCCTGGTGATACTTCACGTCACCGGAGCCCAGCTCGTTCATCTTCTTGCCTTCGAACTCGTCGAACAGCTCGCGCGGGTTCTTGCCGAAGGTGTTGACGAGCACGTTGAGGCGGCCACGGTGGGCCATGCCGATCACGACTTCCTTGGTGCCGTAGGAACCGGAGCGCTGGATCATTTCGTCCAGCATCGGGATCAGGCTTTCGCCACCCTCGAGGCCGAAGCGCTTGGTGCCCGGGTACTTGGTGCCCAGGTACTTCTCCAGGCCCTCACCGGCCGTGACGCGCTCGAGCAGGTGAGCCTGCACGTCGGCGGAGAATTCCGGACGGCCACGTACGCTTTCCAGGCGCTGCTGGAACCAGCTGCGCTGCTCGGAATCGACGATGTGGGTGAACTCGGCGCCAATGGTGCGACAATATGTCTTCTGCAGCGCTTCGAAGATTTCGCGTAGGCTCGCTTCCTCTTTGCCGATGAACAGGTCGCCGGCACGGAAGGTCGTATCAAGATCGGCATTGGTCAAGCCGTAGTGATTGATCGACAGGTCTACGGGCGCAGGACGCTGCCACAACCCCAACGGGTCGAGCTTGGCAGCCTGATGGCCGCGCATACGATAGGCCTGGATCAGTCGCAGCACTTCAACCTGCTTCTTCTCGTGTTCACTGCTCACGCTCCCGGCGGATACCGGTTGGGCGCGGCGCTGGTTCTTTGCCAGCAGTACGAAATGGTCGCGGATCGTCGAGTGCGATACATCGGTAGCGGTGCTGCCGTCGGCGGGCAACTTCTGGAAGTAAGTGCGCCACTCTTCTGGCACAGCGTTAGGGTCGTGCAGGTAGAGCTCATAAAGCTCTTCCACATATGCAGCGTTACCACCTGAAAGGTGGGCGCTATCCCACATGCGCTGCATCACGCTTTCTTGCATGCTTGGTCACCCTCGGTTAGGGGACTGATCGGCGAGAGCCACAGCAAACCTGGAAAAGTCCGAACACAGCGACTGAACCACGCCACCTGGATCCTGCTGATTTTCCGGGTACCAGCCCGGAAGCCCCTGCTGGTCTCATATCTTCATAGGTAATGAGCGCGGGCTTTTTGGGCCCTTGCTCGGGTTTTACCTCAGTGCGGGCTCACCACCCGCACCTCGGCTTACTGCAGGTACAACGCTTTGAATCAGGTGCCGCTTTGCAGCAGCATGTTACGTACGTGGCCGATTGCCTTGGTCGGATTCAGACCTTTCGGGCAAACGTTCACGCAGTTCATGATCCCGCGGCAGCGGAATACGCTGAACGGGTCATCCAGGGACGCCAGGCGCTCCTGAGTCTTGGTGTCACGGCTGTCGGCCAGGAAGCGGTAGGCCTGCAGCAGCGCGGCGGGGCCCAGGAACTTGTCCGGGTTCCACCAGAACGACGGGCAGGAGGTCGAGCAGCAGGCGCACAGGATGCACTCGTACAGACCGTCCAGCTTGTCGCGATCTTCCGGCGACTGCAGACGCTCGATGGCCGGGGCCGGCGTGTCGTTCTGCAGGAAAGGCTTCACCTTCTCGTACTGCTTGTAGAAGATGCTCATATCGACCACCAGGTCACGAATGACCGGCAGGCCAGGCAGCGGACGCAGGACCAGCTTGTTGCCCTTGACCACACCCGACAGCGGGGTGATGCAGGCCAGGCCGTTCTTGCCGTTCATGTTCATGCCATCGGAACCGCACACGCCTTCACGGCAGGAGCGACGGTACGAGAAGCCCTCGTCCTTTTCCTTGATCAGCGCCAGCACGTCCAGAACCATCAGGTCCTTGCCGCCGGTATCGACGTCGAACGACTCCATCTTGGGCGCCGAGTCGGTGTCGGGGTTGTAACGATAAACTTCGACTTTCAACATAGCAGCCACCCTTAGTAAGTCCGGACTTTTGGTTCGAAGGCAGGAACTGTCTTCGGCGCAAAGTTGACGCCACGCTTGGCAACGCGCTTCTCACCCGGGTAGTACAGGGTGTGGCACAGCCAGTTCTCGTCGTCACGGTCTTCGAAGTCTTCACGGGCGTGCGCGCCGCGGGACTCTTTACGGGCTTCAGCGGCAATGGCGGTCGCTTCAGCGACTTCCAGCAGGTTCTGCAGCTCCAGCGCTTCGATACGCGCGGTGTTGAAGGCCTGGGACTTATCGTTGATCTTGACGTTGGCGATGCGGTCACGCAGGCCAGCCAGCTGCTCGATACCCTTCTGCATGTATTCGCCGGTACGGAATACACCGAAGTAGTTCTGCATGCAGCTTTGCAGTTCGCGCTTCAGGCTTGCCACGTCTTCACCGCTGGTACGCTCATTGAGCTTGTTCAGGCGGTTCAGGGCAACATCGACGTCGGTGTCGCTGGCATCGCGGTACTCGACGCCTTCGGTCAGCGCCTTTTCCAGGTGCAGGCCGGCGGCACGGCCGAACACCACCAGGTCGAGCAGCGAGTTGCCGCCCAGGCGGTTGGCGCCATGGACCGATACGCACGCCACCTCACCGACCGCGAACAGGCCCGGAATGATGTGGTCCTTGCCTTCGGCGTCCATGGTGATGGCCTGGCCATGAATGTTGGTGGCAACGCCGCCCATCATGTAGTGGCAGGTCGGAACGACCGGGACCGGCGCGACCACAGGGTCGACATGGGCGAAGGTCTTGGACAGCTCGCAGATACCTGGCAGGCGGCTGTGCAGCACTTCCTCGCCCAGGTGATCCAGCTTCAGCAGCACGTGGTCCTTGTTCGGGCCCACGCCGTTGCCGGCGATGATCTCTTTGACCATGGAACGGGCAACCACGTCGCGGCCAGCCAGGTCTTTCGCGTTCGGCGCATAACGCTCCATGAAGCGCTCGCCGTGGGCGTTGATCAGGTAGCCACCTTCACCACGGCAACCTTCGGTTACCAGTACACCGGCGCCGGCGATGCCGGTCGGGTGGAACTGCCACATCTCGATGTCCTGCACCGGTACACCGGCACGCAGCGCCATGCCGATACCGTCGCCGGTATTGATCAGGGCGTTGGTGGTGGAGGCATAGATACGGCCCGCACCGCCAGTCGCCAGCACGGTGGCCTTGGACTTGATGTACATGGTTTCGCCGGTTTCGATGCAGATCGCGATCACACCGACGAAGGCGCCGTCCTGGTTCTTCACCAGGTCGACGGCGTAGTACTCGTTGAGGAAGGTGGTGCCTGCCTTCAGGTTGCCCTGGTACAGGGTGTGCAGCAGCGCGTGACCGGTACGGTCGGAAGCGGCGCAGGTACGGGCGGCCTGGCCACCTTTACCGAAGTCCTTGGACTGGCCACCGAACGGACGCTGATAGATGCGACCGGTCTCGGTACGCGAGAACGGCAGACCCATGTGGTCCAGCTCGAAGACCGCGGCCGGGCCTTCCTGACACATGTACTCGATCGCGTCCTGGTCACCGATGTAGTCGGAACCCTTGACGGTGTCGTACATGTGCCAGCGCCAGTCGTCATTCGGGTCGGCCGAAGCGATGGCACAGGTGATGCCGCCCTGGGCGGAAACGGTGTGCGAACGGGTCGGGAACACCTTGGTGACTACGGCAGTCTTGTGGCCGCCTTGAGCCAGCTGCAGCGCTGCGCGCATGCCAGCGCCGCCGCCACCGATAATGATGGCGTCGAAGGAAATCGTAGGAATGTTAGCCATGAATCAGATACCCCAGAGAATCTGCACACCCCAGACGAAGTAAGCGAACATCGCTACGCCGCATACCGCCTGGAACAGGAAACGAATCGCAGTCGCCGACTTGCCGAACGCCATCGGCGTCAGGTAGTCGGTGGCAATGGTCCACATGCCGACCCAGGCGTGGGCGCCCAGGGCAACGAGGGCCAGCAGACTGAAGATGCGCATCGCGTTGTTGGTGAACAGAGCGTGCCACTGGGCGTAGTCGATGCCCGGGTGGGCGGCGAGGTAGCCGATCAGGAAGATGAAGTAAGCCGCGAGAACGACCGCCGAGACGCGCTGCGCCATCCAGTCGTAGAGGCCCGAACGCGACAGGTTCGTGACGTTAGTTACCATACCCAAACTCCTGCCAGAACGATCAGCACCACGGAGATGACGATCACGATTTTCGAGCCCAGCTTGCCGCCTTCCAGCGTCTCACCGATGCCCATGTCCATGATCAGGTGGCGCACACCTGCCACGAGGTGATACAGCAGGCCGGACAGCAGGCCCCAGGTCACCAGTTTGGCCAGCGGACTGGTCAGACACGCCTTCACCTCGGCAAAGCCTTCCTCGCTACCCAGCGACTTGCCCAGTGCGTAAAGCATGATGGCAAGGCCGAGGAACAGGATGACGCCGGAGATACGGTGAAGAATGGACGTGTACGCGGTGATCGGGAGTTTGATGGTCCTTAGGTCTAGGTTTACAGGTCGTTGGCTTTTCACGGCTTTTTTCACACTGAAGAGCCCCTAGCTAACAGGGCAAAGTTGTTGGTAAGTGTACTGGTCAGGTACCCACCACCCAGGAGAGCGACGACACCCAGCAGGGCGGGCTTGAAAGCCCCTGGGAGTCGGCTGCCGAGTATAGACAGTTAGGCTGCTTATGACAACGTGAGGGGCTCGCCCAAATAGCGCATTGCCTTTAGTGAACAAAAGGCGTAAACGGGCGAGAATTTCGTGAAAAACCAGGCTTCAAGGGGCGTTTCAACCAGCCTTTAGGCAAATTGACATTCGAATTTATCCCTCTATAGTGGTGCGGGCCCTGCGTGGGGGGTCTGTCTGATGATTTCAAGCATTAATAGGAGGCCACATGGCTGACAAAAAAGCGCAGTTGATCATCGAGGGCGCTGCCCCCGTCGAGCTGCCCATTTTAACCGGCACCGTTGGTCCCGATGTTATCGACGTCCGCGGGTTGGGGGCATCCGGCCACTTCACCTTCGACCCCGGCTTCATGGCGACCGCCTCGTGCGAGTCGAAGATCACCTATATTGACGGCGACAAGGGCATCCTGCTGCACCGCGGCTACCCGATCGAACAGCTCGCCGAACAGTCGGACTACCTCGAGACCTGCTACCTGCTGCTCAACGGCGAACTGCCGAATGCCGAGCAGAAGGCCCAGTTCGTCAGCACCGTGAAGAACCACACCATGGTTCACGAGCAGTTGAAGTCGTTCTTCAACGGCTTCCGCCGCGACGCCCACCCGATGGCGGTGATGTGCGGCGTGGTCGGCGCCCTGTCGGCGTTCTATCACGACTCGCTGGACATCAATAACCCGCAGCACCGCGAAATCTCCGCGGTGCGCCTGGTCGCCAAGATGCCGACCCTGGCCGCGATGGTCTACAAGTACTCCATGGGCCAGCCCATGATGTACCCGCGCAACGACCTGTCGTACGCGGAGAACTTCCTGCACATGATGTTCAACACCCCGTGCGAGATCAAACCGATCAGCCCGGTGCTGGCCAAGGCAATGGACCGGATCTTCATCCTCCACGCCGACCACGAGCAGAACGCCTCCACCTCCACCGTGCGCCTGGCGGGCTCCTCGGGCGCCAACCCGTTCGCCTGTATCGCCGCCGGCATCGCCGCACTGTGGGGCCCGGCCCACGGCGGCGCGAACGAAGCGGTACTGACCATGCTCGATGAAATCGGCGATGTCTCGAACATCGACAAGTTCATCGCCAAGGCCAAGGACAAGAACGACCCGTTCAAGCTCATGGGCTTCGGTCACCGCGTGTACAAGAACCGCGACCCGCGCGCCACCGTGATGAAGCAGACCTGCGACGAAGTCCTCAGCGAACTCGGCATCAAGAACGATCCGCAGCTGGAACTGGCCATGCGCCTGGAAGAGATCGCCCTGACCGATCCGTACTTCGTCGAGCGCTCGCTGTACCCGAACGTCGACTTCTACTCGGGCATCATCCTCAAGGCCATCGGCATTCCGACCAGCATGTTCACCGTGATCTTCGCCCTGGCACGCACCGTGGGCTGGATCTCGCACTGGAAGGAAATGCTCTCCAGCCCGTACAAGATCGGCCGTCCGCGCCAGCTGTACACCGGTTACGAGCAGCGTGACATCGTTGAGCTGAAGGACCGCAAGTAAGCCTCTTGGCTGAACGCAAAAAGGCTGCCCTCGGGCAGCCTTTTTTGTTCCGGCCTATATACCCTTCCCCTGTGTAGGAGCGGCCTTGCCGAGGCGTCGGACCGGCCGGAAAGGGCTGCACAGCAGCCCCAGGATCTCGTGTCAGACTCAGAATCGCCGGGGCTGCTACGCAGCCCTTTCGCGGCACAAGGCCGCTCCTACAGGGAACAGGCCAGCCAGCCTTTAGTTCTTCTCCGCGCGCTCTTTCAACCCCTTCAGGGTATTGAACGGCGCATCGACCACGAACTTGTTGGCCACCATCGCCGGCACGCTACCACCCGGCTCGGTGTGCACCTGGTAGATCACCTCGGTGCTGTCACCCTTGGGCACCAGTTTCCAGAAACCCTGCACCTGGGCCACCCGCACGAAACCATCGGTCTCAGGCAGGTACTTGGGCTGCCCCTCGAGCTTGCGGGTCAGGCTGCCATCAGCCTCCTGGACCGTGGTCACATGCAGGATCGAATCCCGCGGCGTCACCGGCCAGGGCGTGTTGAACTGGGTGTAGGTCCAGCTCTGGTCGCCTTCGCTCTTGAGCAGCTTCTGCGACTTGCACTCGTGGATCCAGGCACAGGCCCCCACCACGTCTTCCTGCAGCGCCTTGACCTTGGCCAGCGGCGCCTTGATCACGGTCACGCCGCGATAGGCCTTGTACTTCGAGCCGGCCACCTCGCTGAGGGAAACCTTGATCCCCTCCTCGTCCTTGGCCACCTGCCAGTTCTCGGCCCAGGCCGTCGGTGCCAGCAGGACGCCCATGCCACACAGCAGTGCAATACCTTTGATCGATCTCATCATCTTGTTCCTTGTTGTCGAAGATCCAACCTGTCACGCCGCCGTCATCTGCTCCAGCCACCCGATGATACGGATGGCCTCGTCACGATCGTTGCCACAGATGTCCGCTTCCGCCTTGAAGCCACCACACACCTGCGGCCGCTCGGGCCTGCCGAACAGCGCACAGAGGTTTTCGACATTCAGGTGCAGGCAGCGTTCGCCGGCCGGCTTGCCCTGCGGCATGCCAGGGATCGGCGAACTGATGGACGGGGCGATGCAGCAGGCACCGCAGCCCTCGCGGCATTTCATGACAACAGGTCTCCCAGGAGCAAAACGGGACGAACGTCCCTGGATACTAACCGCTCAAACATATGTTTGAAATTGCCGGACGGATGAAATCACCCATGACCCGGCAGTCAGTTGCGGAATTCGAATTCGATGGCTGCGCCCTCCACGTCCCGCCGACTGTCGTTGCGCAGCTGCAACTGCATTTCGTTGCTGATCAGCCGGCCGTTGAGCTGGAACGGACTGCTGTCGGATTCGGGCTTGGTGGGGAACATCGAGGGCAACAGCGGCTTGCGCACCACCGGCCCGTCGCCGAGGTCCGGCTCGAGATGCTTGACCATGTCCCTGGGCAGGCTCAGGTCGATCTTCGGCTGGGGCAGCGGTTTGGCGACGGCCTTGCTGACAGCCCTGGCCTTCGGCTTGGGCTTGGGCTTCGCCTTGGTTACCGGCTTGGCCTGCGGTTTGGCAGGGGCCTTGCTGGACGCCTTGTTCGCCGGTTTGTGCACACCCTGCGCCTTGGCCGCCGGTTCGGCAGCCTGCACCGCACCGACCGACAGCCAGGGCAAGGCGAAACACAGGGCGATGACGAGAGGACGAAACAGATTCATGGGTACCAGGAACGCAAGCAGTAAAGCGCGTATGCTCCCTGTTCCCGGCTCGTCTGACAAGCCTACAACAGCATGCCGTTCGATTCCCGGCACAATTGCTGGGCCAGCAACCCCAGCGTCATCACTGCACGCTCAGCCTCCCGATTCCAGGGAATGCCGCAATTGAGCCGGATACAGTGGTTGAACTGCTCGGTATTGCTGAAGATCAGCCCGGGGGCAATGCTGATGCCCTGCTCCAACGCCCGCACATGCAGTTCCTGGGTATTGACCCGCCCCGGCAGACTGACCCAGAGAATGAAGCCACCGGTGGGCCGGGTCATCTGCGTGCCTTCCGGGAAGTGCTGCTGCACCGCCAGCTGGTAGGCGCTGAGGTTCTTGCGGTATTCCTGTCGGATGAAGCGCAAATGCCGATCGTAGCCACCATTCTCCAGGTAGGCGGCCACCGCCATCTGCGTGACGCTGCACGCCGAGTGGGTAGTGAAGGTCTGCAGTCGCTGGATCTCGTCCTGATAGCGCCCGGCGATCATCCAGCCGACCCGCACTCCCGGCGACAAGGTCTTGGAGAAGCTCGAGCAGTAGATCACCCGGTCCAGCCGATCGAACGCCTTGAGCGACTTGGTGCGCCCTTGCTCGAACATCAGCTCGCCGTAGATATCATCCTCGACAATCTGGATGTCGAAATCCGAGGCCAGGCGCAGCAACTGTTTCTGCCGCTCTTCGGGAATGGTGCCACCCAGCGGGTTGCTCAACCGCGCCGTCAGCACCAGGGCCTTGATCGACCACTGGTTGGCGGCCAGTTGCAGGGCCTCCAGGCTGATGCCGGTGGAGGGATCGCTGGGGATTTCGATGACCTTGAGCCCGAGCAGGTCCGCCAGTTGCAGCAGCCCATAGTAGGTAGGCGATTCGGCGGCGATCAGGTCGCCCGGCCGGGTCAGGACCCGCAGCGACATCTGCAGGGCATCGACGCAACCATGAGTCACCACCACTTCACGGGGATCGACCAGTACACCAGCATCGCGCATGCGGATGGCGATCTGCCGGCGCAGCGGCTCGAAGCCGGGGCTGAACATGTAGCTGAAGGCACGCGGGCTATGGAAGCGCGTCACCTTGGCCAACTGCTGGTGCAGGGCGCGCACGGGCAAGTAGTCGACATGGGGCACCGCCGCGCCGAAGGGAAAGACGCCATCGCGGCGCGCCTCAACCAGTACCTGCTGGATAATGCTCGCCCGGGTGACCAGCCCGGGGCGCTCGACCCGGGCGATATCCGGGGTCTGCGCCGTCAGCGCCGGAGTCTGGTGGACATAGTAGCCCGACTGCGGGCGGGCACGGATCAGGCCCTGGTCCTCGAGATTGGCATAGGCCTGCAGCACGGTGGCGTGGCTGACATTGAGCTGGGCGCTCATCTTGCGTACCGACGGCACCCGTTCGCCCGGCTGGTAGACACCCCGGCGGATGTCGTCGGCCAGTTGCTGGGCGATACGCTGGTACAGCAGCAGGTTGGTCATGGCGTGTTCTCGAAGCGCGGACGGGATCGTTGTTCTTGTGCGACTCACTGCCGAGGCAGAATACCGTAACAGTTGCGAAGTGTACTGGGACAGATCGCAGGATAGTCAACAATACAGTTGCGTGACAGAGAAACGATCGATGTTTGAGTCGGCGCGCCGACGAACGCACAGAGTGGTGACGCTGCCCGCCGTTGCCGTTGCCGATCGAGAGTCTAGCGCCACACCCAGCTAGCGACAGCTGCGCCAGTCCAGGCGCCGCCCGTACCTTCGCGACTTCAGGAGGCCGAACGCAGGCCTTGCGGAGGGAGGTGACGGGCATGGATGCCCGTCAAGCGCTGGGGCCCAGGATGGGCCCTGCAGCGCGGTCCTCCCGGGAGCAAGGCCGGAGTGAGGGGACCCGGAGCGAAGCGGAGGGCCGGATGAATGGAGCGAGGATTTTTTGGTTCCTTTTTGATCCTTCAAAAAGGAACTCGCCGTAAGGGCGAAAAGGTGACTATGCGTCGACATCACAAATGAATGCACTTACAACTATTAAAACCAGCACTAGCCGACTTTGACTTTGACTTTGACTTTGACTTTGACTTTGACTTTGACTTTGACTTTTAGAGCATGAGTTTTGAAAGTTATATGCGCATTCATTTGCGATGGTGACGCAAAGTCACCTTTCCGCCCTTACGGCGGGTCCCTTTTTGAAGGATCAAAAAGGAACCAAAAAATCCTCGCTCCATTCATCCGGCCCCTACGCTTCGCTCCGGGGTCCCCTCGCTCCGTTCTTGCTCCCGGGAGGACCGCGCTGAACGCCCCATCCTGGGGCGCAGCGCTTGACGGGCATCCATGCCCGTCACCTCCCTGCGCAAGAACTCCGCTCGGCCTCCTGAAGTCGCAATTGGCGGCGCCTGAACTATTGCGCACTTAGAAGCAACAGCAAGATCAAGATCAAGATCAAGATCAAGATCAAGAAATGCGAAGTGGTAGTTAGCCGGCTGGCTATGAATTGACTGGATGAAGCCTATCGTGTGCAAGCCCGCTTCCACAAGTTATGTATAACTTCTTGCAGGAACGGGCTTGCTCGAAATCAAAACAGAATTCAACGCGCTGGCGCGAGCTTACCCTTGTCATCGGAGAAGACGATCTCGACCCGACGATTCTGCGCCCTGCCCCGCTCCGAAGCATTGGCCTCAACCGGGTACTGGTCACCATAACCCTCGACCTGGATCCGCTTCTCGTCCACCCCCAGATCAACCAGCATATCGGCCACCGACTGCGCACGATCACGGGACAGTTTCAGGTTCTCCTCCGCCGCACCGGTGCTATCGGTATAACCCTCGATCCGCACCACGCGCCGTGGATTGAGCTGAAGGAACTGCACCAGCTTCAATACAGTACGGCTGGCCGAGTTCTTCAGATCAGCCTGGCCGGTATCGAACAGCACATCGCCCAGGGTCATGACCAGACCGCGATCGGTCTGCTCCGACGCCAGCGCGACAATCTGCGCTTCGACGAACTTGCCCTGCTGCTGGACGCTGGCCAGCTTGGCCTCGCGCAGCGCCAACTGCAGGCGCTGGCGCTCCAGGTCGAGCTTGGCCAGGCGCTCCTGGTTCAACGCCAGCTTGGCATGCTCGCTGGCAATCTCGCTGTAGCGCTGACTCAGGTAGGCGTAATGACGAACATCGCTGCCGGTGCCGACATAGCCCGCCAGGCGCTCCGCGCGCGCCAACGACTCGCCGGCGCGGATCACATCGCGAGGCGCGCTACGCAGCACGTCGGAATCGTCCTTGACCTTCTGGAACGCAGCACTGGCATCGTCCAGTGCCGACTCGCTGCGCTGGCTGGCGCAGCCCTGCAGACCGACCAGGGCCAGCAAGGCCAGGGCCGCCATGGGCTTGAGAGACTTCATGGCTGCACCTCCAGTTGCTTACGCAGGCGCTTGATCCGCGACTGCATCGCCTGCAGCTGCTCCTCGCTCTTCTGGTTCAGCACCCGCGCCTCGGCCAGGCGCGCATCGAGCTCGGCCTGCTCGGCGCGCATGCGCGCATCGCGGTGGCTTTCGCCGAGCATGTTGCTCTTGGCCCGGGCCAGCTTGTCTTCGGCCAACTTGAACTCCGGCACCTGCTCATTGGCGCCGACCGCCTTGGCCTGCTCCAAGGCCTGTTCCGACAGGCGCAGCTGTTCATTGGGTGCCGGGTCGTTGGCACAGCCGACCAGGCCGAGCACGGCCAGGGCAAGCATCAAGGGTTGGATTCTCACTCACGCTTCCTACTGTTTGGGGGCACCCTGCGACGCCTGCATCTGCGCCTTCCAACGCTCGACATTGCGCTGCAGCACAGCTTCGCTCGCCCCGGAGATCGGCAATTCTGTCAGTTTTTTCGCCAGTTGTCCGCGCAACCAGCTGTCGTTGCACGCCGAGTTGTGCGAGACCGCCAGGTACAGCCCCGGACGATCCACCGGCAAACCCCGGGCGATGAGGTCATTGCCCACGCCCAGGCTCTGCGCCATGGCCATGCCCGAGTAGCGCCCAGCCAGCACATAGTCGACCTGGCCGAGCACCAGTTTCTGGAAGGCCTGCGTCAGGTTCTGCGCCGGCTCCAGCTTGAGCTGGGTCCTGGCAAAGGCATCGAAGGCCGGGGTCAGGCGGGCCTTCTCGGACAGGGCGCCGCGGTACTGGGCAAGGTCAGCCGGGCCATCGAACACCAGGGTGGCGTCATGGCGGGTCCAGACCAGGTATTCGTTGAGCTGCAAGGCCGGATGGATGTAATCCAGACTGGTCAGCTGGGTGACCTGCATCGGCGTGTCGAGCAACAGGTCCATGCGCCCGCTGCGCACCTCCTCCAGAGCCTGCTCGCGCTTGCCGGCGTGCAGCACCTCGACCTTCACCCCAAGCTCGGCAGCCACCTGGCGCAGCAGGTCGACATTGGCGCCGATCAGGTGTTTCGGGTCTTGCGGATCCTGCCAGGAGTACGGCGGCGCATCCGGGCTGCCGGTGGCCACCAGACGCTCGCACTTGCCCACCGCCAGGGCCTGCGTCGACAGCAGCGCCAGCACGCAGGCCAGCCCCCCCTTGCTCCAGCGAAACGCCATGCAACCTCTCCCCGCCCCTGAAAAAATCCATGAAAAAACCCGGACCGCCAAGGGCGGGCCGGGTTCTTTATAAGTGAAGCAGGCGGATCAGACCAGCTTTTCCAGCTCCGGAACCGCTTCGAACAGATCGGCGACCAGGCCGTAGTCGGCGACCTGGAAGATCGGCGCCTCCTCGTCCTTGTTGATCGCGACGATCACTTTCGAGTCCTTCATGCCGGCCAGGTGCTGGATCGCGCCGGAGATACCGACGGCGATGTACAGCTGTGGCGCGACGATCTTGCCGGTCTGGCCGACCTGCATGTCGTTCGGCACGAAGCCTGCGTCGACCGCGGCGCGCGAGGCGCCGACGGCGGCGCCGAGCTTGTCGGCCAGGGCGTACAGGTGCTTGAAGTTGTCACCGTTGCCCATGCCGCGACCACCGGAAACGACGATCTTGGCGGCGGTCAGCTCAGGACGGTCGGACTTGGCCAGCTCTTCGCCAACGAAGGCCGACTTGCCGGCGTCGTGGGCGGCAGCGACGGCTTCGACAGCGGCCGAACCACCTTCGGCGGCCACGGCGTCGAAGCCGGTGGTACGCACGGTGATGACCTTGACCGCAGCGCTCGATTGCACGGTGGCAATGGCGTTACCGGCATAGATCGGACGCTTGAAAGTGTCGGCGGATTCAACGGCGATGATCTCGGAGATCTGGTCGACGTCCAGCAGCGCGGCAACGCGCGGCAGGATGTTCTTGCCATTGGTGGTGGCCGGGGCCAGCACGTGGCTGTAACCCTTGGCCAGCTCGACCAGCAGCGGCGCGACGTTTTCCGGCAGGGCATGGGCGTAGGCGGCGTTATCGGCGACCAGCACCTTGGCCACGCCGGCGATCTTGGCGACGGACTCGGCGACGCCACCGACGTTCTGGCCGGCGACCAGCACGTGGATATCACCACCGATCTTGGCGGCAGCGGCGACAGTGTTCAGGGTGGCCGGGGCTACGGCACCGTTCTCGTGTTCAGCGACAACCAGGATAGTCATTTAGATTACCTTCGCTTCGTTCTTCAGCTTCTCGACCAGTTCGGCCACCGACTTGACCTTGATACCGGCGCTGCGGGCGGCAGGCGCTTCGACCTTGAGGGTCTTGTTGGTGGAGGCGATGGACACGCCCAGCGCGTCTGGAGTGATGGTCTCCAGCGGCTTCTTCTTGGCCTTCATGATGTTCGGCAGCGACGCGTAGCGCGGCTCGTTCAGGCGCAGGTCGGTGGTGACGATGGCTGGCAGATTCAGCGCAACGGTCTGCAGGCCGCCATCGATTTCACGGGTGACGTTGACCTTGTCGCCGGCGACTTCGACCTTGGAGGCGAAGGTGCCCTGGGCGAAGCCGGTCAGCGCGGCCAGCATCTGGCCGGTCTGGTTGTTGTCGCTGTCGATGGCCTGCTTGCCGAGGATGACCAGCTGCGGCTGCTCCTTGTCGACAACGGCTTTCAGCGCCTTGGCCACGGCCAGGGAGTTCAGTTCGTCAGCGGCCTCGACCAGGATGGCACGGTCGGCGCCCAGGGCCAGGGCGGTACGCAGTTGCTCCTGGGCGGCGGTCGGGCCGATGGAGACAACGACGATTTCGCTCGCCACGCCCTTCTCTTTCAGGCGGACGGCTTCTTCCACGGCGATTTCGCAGAAGGGGTTCATGGACATCTTGACGTTTGCAAGGTCGACGCCGGAGTTGTCCGCCTTGACGCGAACCTTGACGTTGTAGTCGACCACTCGTTTGACAGCTACAAGAACCTTCATGGATTCCTCGTTACTCTCCGGTGAAAAGAAGATCGCCTGGGGACTGCCCGGCGAATGCGCGTGGGTACAAGGGCACCTCTAAAAACGTTCCGACGCCGACAAAGTTCAGTTGACCAATCAGTCTTGTTGCGACCTTCAGGGACAAAACCCGCGGGTCATTTTCTGTCGTGGCGTGTAGACTCCACTACAAAACCTGATTCGGCCCGTAAACCCTGCTCCACGCCTGGTCTTTAGGGGTGCACCTGCGCCCGACGGTCAGCCTACGGCGAACGCGAAAGCGCTCGTATCTTGACCGTAACACCCAATCCGGTCAATACGGCAAATTGGCCAGCCTCCAGCCGCCTACCTGCGATTCTACGGGCCTCCGGCAAATTCAAACAAACGTTTGTATTGGACCCGCCAAGTGGTGTAGATATAATGCGCGGCCAAGACAAAACGGTGTAGTCCATCACCTGCGAAGCTACAGCCTCTGCACGCCGCACGTGACCGTGAACACCCATAAAAGACAAGCAACGCGATGAGCCTTGAGTAGGAGAGAACCTGTGGAACGCGAATACATGGAATTCGACGTGGTCATCGTCGGCGCAGGCCCGGCGGGCCTGTCCGCCGCCTGCCGCCTGAAGCAGAAGGCCGCCGAAGCCGGTAGCGAGATCAGCGTCTGCGTGGTCGAGAAAGGCTCCGAAGTCGGCGCCCACATCCTCTCCGGCGCGGTGTTCGAACCACGCGCCCTGAACGAACTGTTCCCCGACTGGAAAGAACTCGGCGCGCCGCTGAACACCGAAGTGAAGCGCGACGACATCTATGTGCTGAAAAGTGCCGACAGCTCGACCAAGGTCCCCGACCTGTTCGTGCCCAAGACCATGCACAACCACGGCAACTACATCATCTCCCTGGGCAACCTGTGCCGCTGGCTGGCCCAGCAGGCCGAGAACCTGGGCGTCGAGATCTACCCGGGCTTCGCCGCGCAAGAGGCACTGTTCGATGAAAACGGCGTGGTGCGTGGCATCGTCACCGGCGACCTGGGTGTCGACCGCGAAGGCCAGCCAAAAGAAGGCCTGTACACCCCGGGCATGGAGCTGCGCGCCAAGTACACCCTGTTCGCCGAAGGCTGCCGTGGCCATATCGGCAAGCAGCTGATCAAGCGCTTCGACCTGGACAACGAGTCCGACGTCCAGCACTACGGCATCGGTCTCAAGGAAATCTGGGAAATCGACCCGGCCAAGCACGAGCAGGGCCTGGTGGTGCATACCGCCGGCTGGCCGCTGGACGTGATGAGCGCCGAGAACACCGGCGGCTCCTTCCTTTATCACCTGGAAAACAACCAGGTGGTGGTCGGCCTGATCGTCGACCTGTCCTACTCCAACGCGTACCTGTCACCGTTCGACGAGTTCCAGCGCCTGAAGCACCACCCGGTGATGGCCCAGTACCTCGAAGGCGGCAAGCGCATCAGCTACGGCGCCCGCGCCATCTGCAAGGGCGGCCTGAACTCGCTGCCGAAGATGGTCTTCAATGGCGGCGCGCTGATCGGCTGCGACCTGGGCACCCTGAACTTCTCCAAGATCAAGGGCAGCCACACCGCGATGAAGTCCGGCATGCTCGCCGCCGAAGCCGTGGCCGACGCATTGATCGCCGGCAGCGAAGGCGGTGACCAGCTCAACGGCTATGTCAGCGCCTTCAAGGCCAGCTGGCTGCATGAAGAGCTGTTCGCCAGCCGCAACTTCGGCCCGGCGCTGCACAAGTTCGGCCCGTTGCTCGGTGGTGCGTTCAACTACATCGACCAGAACTGGTTCGGCGGCAAGCTGCCGTTCACCCTGCATGACACCAAGCCGGACTACGCCTGCCTCAAGCTCGCGGCGGACTCGCAGAAGATCGACTACCCGAAACCGGACGGCAAGCTCAGCTTCGACAAGCTCAGCTCGGTATTCCTCTCCAGCACCAACCATGAAGAGGAACAACCCTGCCACCTGAAGCTGACCGACCCGAACATCCCGATCGCCAGCAACCTGCCGCTGTACGACGAACCAGCACAGCGCTACTGCCCGGCCGGCGTGTACGAAGTGGTCACCCAGGAAGACGGCAACAAGCGCTTCCAGATCAACGCGCAGAACTGCGTGCACTGCAAGACCTGCGACATCAAGGATCCGGCCCAGAACATCACCTGGGTCACCCCCGAAGGCGCCGGCGGGCCGAACTACCCGAACATGTAAGCCCTGCCCTGGCGGCAAGCAAAAGCCCCCTGGTCGTGAGACCCGGGGGCTTTTTCATGGTCGCTATCCCTTGTACGAAACCACGGTGTGCGTGGTGTCCAGCCCCAGTTGTTCGAGCCGTTCCAGGACATGCCCCAGGCACTGCCCGCCATCGGGCTTGTAGTGTCCGGAGGCATCATTGACCAGACCAAGGATGTCGCTCACCGCATTGCTGGTGGTCTTGCGGTCGATGCGCATTTCTCCGGCGCACACCACCGGCTGGCCACCGCCAAGCTGGCTGTGCCGGGTATAGCGCGTACGGTCCAGGGACTGGTCCCAGAATTTGACCAGAATGCTTTTTTGCGGGGTATAGACCCAGGTGTAGGCATCCTGGGCAGTATTGGGGCGCAGATAGGTCAGTCTGCCGCTCTTGAGCTCATACGCCAGTATCTGGCCGCGCTCCTCGCCGATCAGCTGGCAGACGCCATCGAGGGTTTCAGGCTGATAGCTGCGCCATTTCAGCACGTCGATCAGCCATTGCTGCAACTGCACCGGGTAGGTGTAGCCGGCAAAGTCCAGGGGCGCCGAGATATCGGCCTTGCGCCAGTCCAGCCAGTTCACCCGGCCTTGCCATGCCACGCCGTCCCTGGCCTCGATCCAGCGGTTGTCACTCCCTACCACGCGGTTGTTCAGTTGGTCATTGACCTTCAGGTCCAGCGACTGCATCTTCCAGGCCGGACCGTACCCCCCGGCACTGGCCTGGTAGATCTCGACCGAGCGCAGCTCATCGGCATAGATCACGCTGCGCTGGAACATCTTGGCCAGGTCGACCTCGACCTTGAAGTGCGCCCCACGCTCGAAGTTGCCGGCCAACGGCTGGCGGTGCTCGCTGCCATTGATCGAGAACGAAAGGGTATCGCCTGTTCCGGCACTGTAGTCGGCAGAGACAGCGAGGCACACGCTCAGTTTGTCTACGACCATGCTCGGCGCCTGCCCCCGGCGGGGGAGCTGGGGCAGTTGCACCCGCCAGGCGTCGGAAGGCAGCACCTCGCTTCGTCGCTGCAGCCAGACCTCACCCGAAATCGGAGCACTGCACAAGGTACGGGTGCCATCGCCATAGAGAAGCTCACCCTTGGAAGACAGCCGCCAGCGATCTCCCGAGGCTGCGCTCGCCTTGCCGCAGATCCCGAGCCCCAAGGCCTGCCCGGTGGTGACATTGACCAGTTGCCCGTCCCTGTAGAGCCATTGCATGGCCTTGGGATCCGGGTTCACGGCGAGGCACACGCCCTCCTCGTCCGCCATCAGGTAATCACGACCATTGGTAAGCATGAACGGGATACCGCTGGGTAGGCCGTTCACGGGGTCCCCGGCACCACCACTGCCATCCAGTGCCTTCAGCTGGATGAATTCGACCGTTTGCTGGCGCTGCGCACTGTCGGTCAACAGTACGGCATGGCTGTTGGCGGCCAGCTGGATACGGCTGATATGGCGAAAGTCATGCAGCGGGTGTACGCCGGTCAATTGCTTGCCATCACCGTAGACCACCACCCAGGCCTGGTCGTGGTGGTGACGGGACTCCAGCACGCAGGCCAGGCTACGGCCCCAGCGGATAACCGGAGTCCTGGCCTGATCATCCGGTTTCGTGCTGGCGGGATTGGCAGCCGAAAAGCTCATCTGTGGCGGAAACGCAGGCAGCTGGGCCCGCGTCATCCAGGTGATGTTGAAACTGGACATGCATATTTCTCCTGACTGTATGAACGGAAGGGTCCGTCAACGATCAGTCGAAATTACGTGCACAACCTCGAAGGCGCTGTAGGGGTGCAGAGCTGCCGACGCTCAAAATCCCTACCCTGCCTGTAGGACCTGTTGACTGCCTGGACGCATCAGGCAGTCCTGACTTCCTCGAACAGTTCCGGATGACGATCCAGGAGCTTGAACAGCTTGATCAGTGCGACCGGTGGTTGGGTCTTGCCGTTCTCGTAACGGGAAAAGGCATTGACCCCGCCGCCAAAGATTTCGCCCGCCTCACGCTGATCGAGGTCGAATTTGCGCCGAACGCTGGCAATGAAGGCAGGGTCGACAGCGGCGGCATTGACCTGTCGCTTGAAGGCCAGCATCAGATCACCGAGGCGCTCAGCTTCAGCCATGCTCAGCACCGCCTCGCCGCAAACAGGGCAATAATCGCCGAAGACATCACGGATCACCGTCGAATGGCCATTGTATCGATAAGGCATGTCCTGAGCCTGGGCGACCAGCTCAGCACCACCACACACGGGACACTTCATTTCAACGCTCCTTGAATGACACGATCAGCACGTCATCGACCACCGTCAGCTTGATGTAGAGATCGCCAAAGACGGTTCGGGGACGATAGACATCCTGCCAGATCCGATGATCGTGATAGGTCGTCATGCTTTTGTAGAAATCGTGTGCCGACAAGCCTCGAACGACTTCAAGCATCTGGCGAGGGCTCAGCCCGAGCGCATCACAGTCCTGGATAGCTGTCCGGGTGGGCCTGACCCGGCCCTGGCTCATCAACATTCGCACCCTTTCCAGCGGGCAGTGCGGCGTTCTCTTTTCCATGAGAAATTAACCTTTAAGGTTATTCTTGGCCAATAGGTTATTTTAATAACCCCCACCCGGAAGTCTGCCTCACTGCCCAGCAGTCATTACCGCCTCATTTGTCACCGCACATGAGCGCCAGCGGCTGCGCAGCGAACTCCAACGGCTCGCGGCGTCCGAAATAGAGCGCCGTCAGCAATCCGACCATGCCCATGACCAGACAAAAACCGACACACACCCATGGGCTCCAGGGCATCAGGGCAATCAGCGCCAGCGGCGTGGTGCTGGCCCACAGGGCGTAGGCGACGTTGTAGGTGAAGGAGATGCCCGACACCCGGATCTCGGCCGGGAACAGCCCGACCATCACCGACGGCACCACCCCTACCACGCCACAGGACAGGCCAGCCAATGCATAGGCCGCCCAGAGCTGCCCCCACTGGCCCACCAGGCTGGCGTACAAGGCGCCGATGCCCAACGGCAGCAGCAGGCAGTAGAGCATCAGCGCCCGCCAGGCACCGATACGGTCCACCAGCAAGCCGGCCAGCACGCAGCCAATATTGAGGAAGACGATACCCACGCTGCTCAGGGCGAAGGTGTGCCCGGCTGTCATGCCGAACCGCTGTTGCATCACGGTCGGGGTAATCACCACCAGCACCACTACCGCCGAGGTCAGCACACAGGTCAGCAGCGCCGCTGGAATCAAGGCCCGTCGATGAGTGCCCAGCACCCGTCGCAGGGGGAAGGCCACCGGTTGCTCCTGCTGCGCCCGCAGGGCCAGGAACACCGGGGTTTCACTCAGCCAGCGACGCAGCCAGACACCGATCACGCCAAACACGCCGCCAAGCAGGAAAGGATAGCGCCAGGCGTAATCGAGGATCTCCTGGGGCGTGAACAGCTGCGCCAGCAAGGTCGCGGTCAGCGCACCGAGCAGGTAGCCGAAGGTCAGCCCGGCCTGCAGGAAGCCCAGCGCATAACCGCGACGACCTGACGGCGCATGTTCGGCGACGAAGGTCCAGGCGCTGGGTACCTCACCGCCAACCGCCGCACCCTGCAGGATGCGCAGGGCCAGCAGGATCAGCGGCGCGGCGTAGCCAATGTCGGCGTAGGTCGGCATCACCCCGATCAGCAGGCACGGCAGCGCCATCATCAGGATGCTCAGGCTGAACACCCGCTTGCGCCCCAGGTGGTCGGCGAAATGGGCCATGAGGATGCCACCCAGCGGCCTGGCCAGGTAGCCGGTGACGAAGATCCCGAAGCTCTGCAGCAGGCGCAGCCACTCCGGCATTTCAGGCGGGAAGAACAGCTGGCTGAGGGTCAGCGCGAAGAACACGAAGATGATGAAATCGTAGATTTCCAGGGCGCCACCCAGCGCGGCCAGCCCCAGGGTCCGGTGATCGCGACGGCTGAACCGTGGCGGACGGGTGGTATCGATGGCAGTCATGGCAGCTTCCGCAACGAGGCAAAAGGCCAGAGGATAGCAAATCCACCCCCTGCTCAGGGGTTACGACAGAACACCGTCTGCGCGAGGTTGGTGCGCCGCCGGGCATGGTTCGACGCCCCCGCCAGCCCCGGCGGCAGCGGCAACTGCCCGACCAGCACCGGCATATCGATGATTGCCATGAAGGATTCCAGTGCCTCGCTGTCGGGGGCATGGGGCAGGCTGATGCTGACGGCGTGGCGATCGTTGGGCGGTACAGCGGGCACTTTCAGGTGTGGCGAGTGGTACAGCAGCGCGTGCTGGATCTGCGAGCTGACCCGGCAAAAACGCGCCAGGTCGACCCCGGCATGGCTGGCCAGCTCGATGTTGCCCACCAGCAGGTTGAAGGGTTCCAGGGCACTGTGCACCAGACGCTGCAGGTCGTCGAAACTCTCCACCGGGGCGATCCGGTAATAACCCAGGCCATTGAGCATCTTCTCCAGCTGCAGGCGCTGGCCGGGGTGCTCATCGGCGATGAGGATGCGCATGGATTTGTTAGGCATCGTCCGAACCTGGGCAGTTGGGTGGTGACGGTGGCTCCATGACCATACTGCGCCGGCAACGGCAACGTCAGACGGGACGCCTGAGCGGGGGGTCTTTATTGATAGTTGTCGTGAACCCGGGAGAAATCAAGTCGCCAACTCACGGAATTTTCACATTCCACGGACGGCTCGCTCAGGACTCCCACTGGCGCATGCGCACGCGGCAATGCTTCATGGCATTGACAATATGCTTTTCCACCAGGCTGCGGGAAATACCCAGGCGCTCGGCGATCTGCTGATGCGACAGGCCATCGAGCTTGCGCAGCAGGAAGCTGTCGCGGCAAGGCCCGCTCAGTTCGCCCAGGGCTTGCTGCATCAGCGCCAGGCGCTGGTCGAGCTGCATGCTCTGCGTCAGAGCAGGGGTATGCCAGCGCTCATCGCTGTCCAGTACCTCCAGCGGCTCGGCCTGACGCACCAGATGTCGACGATGATGATCGACCACGAGATTCATGGCCGTGCGATAAAGGAAGGCGCGTGGATGCTCGATATGCTCGCCCTCCGTGCGCTCCAACACCCGGATGTAGGCATCATGGGCGACGTCTTCGGCCGCCTGGCGATTACCGAGTCGGGCGGACAGGAAGCTCACCAATTCGCGATAGTAATGTTCCACGACGGCACCTGGCGTCTCCCTGCTCAAGCGTTGGTAGTCAGGGGCAGTGTTCTGGATGATGTCAGCGTGCGATCTTACAAATTATAATTATTCGCAGCAACACGCAGACCACCCCCGCGCTGCGCTAAATCGTCATCAAGATCATTCGTTTAACTGGGACCCCCGAGCGCATGCCCCGTCGCGGCACTCGGCCACTATCTCCGGCTGGAAGCCCGCATGACACGCACATCCAATACCCGCCGCCGAGTGCTGATCGGCGCCTTGGGCCTGGCCGGCCTCGGCAGCCTGGTGGCCTGGCAGGCGCTGCCTCTGGGCGGCGCACCGGTCAGCACCGTGCCAGTGACCCGCGCCGATATCGAGAGCAGCGTCACTGCCCTGGGCACCCTGCAACCACGCCGCTATGTCGATGTCGGCGCCCAGGCCTCGGGGCAGATCCGCAAGCTGCATGTGGAAGCCGGCGACGAGGTGCGTCAGGGCCAACTGCTGGTTGAAATCGATCCGTCAACACAACAAGCCAAGCTCGATGCCGGACGCTTCTCGATCGAGAACCTCAAGGCCCAGCTGGCCGAACAACGGGCGCAGTACCTGCTCGCCCAGCAGCAGTACAAGCGCCAGCAGGATCTGGCCACCACCGGCGCCAGCCGCCAGGAAGACCTGCAAACGGCCGCGGCGCAGTTGAAGGTGACCCAGGCCCGCATCGACATGTACCTGGCGCAGATCCGCCAGGCCCAGGCCAGCCTTCGCAGCGACGAAGCGGAGCTGGGCTACACGCGGATTTATGCGCCCATGAGCGGCACCGTGGTGGCGGTGGACGCCCGCGAGGGCCAGACCCTCAACGCCCAGCAGCAGACACCGTTGATCCTGCGCATCGCCAAGCTGTCGCCGATGACCGTATGGGCCCAGGTGTCCGAAGCCGACATCGGCAAGGTCAAACCGGGCATGACCGCCTACTTCAACACCCTGGCCGGCGGCAAGCGGCGCTGGACCAGCACCGTCCGGCAGATCCTGCCGGTGCCGCCCAAGCCGCTGGACCAATCCAGCCAGGGCGGGGGCAGCCCGGCCAGCGCCACGGCCGGCACCACTGGCACCAAGGTGGTCCAGTACACCGTGCTGCTGGACGTGGACAACCCCGACGGCGCCCTGATGGCGGAGATGACCACCCAGGTGTTTTTCGTCGCCGGCCAGGCCAGCCAGGTGCTCAGCGCGCCCCTGGCCGCGCTCGACGACACCCCTGGCGACGGCGTGCGTCTGGCACAGGTGCTGAACAACAAGGGCCAGATCGAGGCGCGCCAGGTGCGCACCGGCTTGAGTGACCGCCTGCGGGTGCAGATCCTCGAGGGCCTGAACGAAGGTGAGCGCCTGGTCATCGGCCTACCCGCCGCCAGTGGGGGTTGATATGTCCACGCCCCTGATCGAGCTGTGCGACATCCGCAAGGTCTACGGCGGTGTCGATTCGCCCAGGGTCGAGGTGCTG
Source organism: Pseudomonas sp. RtIB026 (assembly GCF_016861355.2). Lineage (NCBI taxonomy): Bacteria > Pseudomonadati > Pseudomonadota > Gammaproteobacteria > Pseudomonadales > Pseudomonadaceae > Pseudomonas > Pseudomonas sp. RtIB026. The sequence continues at coordinate 4,683,127 of NZ_AP023348.2, forward strand.
CGCGGCATCAGCCTGAGCATCCACCCCGGAGAATTCGTCGCCATCGTCGGCGCCTCGGGCTCCGGCAAGTCGACCCTGATGAACATCCTCGGCTGCCTCGACCGCCCCACCTCGGGCAGCTACCGCTTTGCCGGTCGGGACGTGGCCGAGCTGGACAGCGACGAGCTGGCCTGGCTGCGCCGCGAAGCCTTCGGCTTCGTGTTCCAGGGCTATCACCTGATCCCCTCCGGCTCGGCCCAGGAGAACGTCGAGATGCCGGCCATCTACGCCGGCACTCAGCCCGCCGAACGCCATGCCCGCGCCCACGCCCTGCTCGAGCGCCTGGGCCTGGCCAGCCGCACCGGCAACCGTCCGCACCAGTTGTCCGGCGGCCAGCAGCAGCGGGTGTCGATCGCCCGCGCGCTGATGAACGGCGGGCACATCATCCTCGCCGACGAGCCCACCGGCGCACTCGACAGCCAAAGCGGCGCCGAGGTGATGACCCTGCTCGACGAACTGGCCAGCCAGGGCCATGTGATCATCCTCATCACCCATGACCGTGAAGTCGCGGCCCGCGCCCAGCGGATCATCGAGGTGCGCGACGGCGAGGTGGTCAGCGATTCGGCCACCCCGTCCTCGGTCGATGCACCGCCCCGACAGCTGCAGGCCGACGACCTGCGCCAGCGCCTGGACTTCGGTGCCACCCAGCGCGGTGCCTGGAAGGGCGAGCTGGTCGAGTCCCTGCAGGCCGCCTGGCGGGTGATGTGGATCAACCGCTTCCGTACCGCCCTTACCCTGCTCGGCATCATCATCGGGGTGGCCTCGGTGGTGGTGATGCTGGCGGTCGGCGAAGGCAGCAAGCGCCAGGTCATGGCGCAGATGGCCGCCTTCGGCTCGAATATCCTCTACCTCAACGGCAAGCACTCCTCCGAGGAACTGATGGGCATCGTCACCCTTGACGATGTCGACGCCATCGGCGAACTGCCGCAGGTCAAGCGCGTCATGCCGGTCATCGGCGACAAGCTCATGGTGCGCCACGGCAACAAGGGCGAGCAGTTCTATGTCGGCGGCAACAACACCGGGTTCCCCGAGATCTTCAACTGGCCGGTGGTCGAAGGCAGCTTCTACAGCGAGGCCGACGAAGCCAACGCCGCCGCCGTGGCCGTGATCGGCCAGAAGGTGCGCGAGAAGATGTTTGGCGTGGGGAGCAACCCGCTCGGCCAGTACCTGCTGATCGGCAACGTGCCGTTCCAGGTGATCGGTGTGCTTCAGGGCAAGGGCGCCAGCTCCGGCAGCGAAGACAGTGACGAGCGCGTGGTGGTGCCCTACTCCGCCGCCTCCATTCGCCTGTTTGGCAGCCGCGATCCGGAGTACGTCACCATCGCCGCCCAGGATTCCAGCCGCGTGAAGGAAACCGAGCAGGCGATCGAACGCCTCATGTTGCAGCGTCACCAGGGCAAGTATGACTTCGTCCTGACCAACGACGCCGCACTGATCCAGGCCGAGGCCCGCACCCAGAACAGCCTGTCGCTGATGCTCGGGGCGATCGCCGCGATCTCGCTGCTGGTCGGCGGCATCGGCGTGATGAACATCATGCTCATGACCGTGCGCGAACGCACCCGCGAGATCGGCATCCGCATGGCCACCGGCGCACGCCAGCGTGACATCCTGCGCCAGTTCCTCACCGAGGCGGTGATGCTGTCGATGGTCGGCGGGGTGACCGGCATTGTCCTGGCCCTGGCCATCGGCGCCAGCCTGCTGCTGGCCGACATCGCCGTGGCCTTCGCCCTGCCCGCCATCCTCGGCGCCTTCGCCTGCGCCGTGATCACCGGCGTGGTGTTCGGTTTCATGCCGGCCCGCAAGGCCGCCCGCCTCGACCCGGTCAAGGCCCTTACCAGCGAATAGTTCATGACGATCCCCAGCCGCATCAGCCTGTTGACCCTGAGCCTTTGCCTGGCCGCCTGCAGCAGCCCGCCGCCCCCGGCGGCGAACATCGACACCCCACCCGCCTGGCAGGGGCCGACCACGGCCCAGCCCCTGCCCGACAGCCAGTGGTGGCGCGCCTTTGCCAGCGCCGAGCTGGACCGTCTGGTCGAGCGCGCCCGCCTGAACAGTCACGACCTGGCGGCGGCCGCCGCGCGGGTGCGCAAAGCGCAGGCCAGCGCGGTGATCGCCGGTGCACCGCTGTTGCCCGAGGTGAAGCTGGGTCTGAACGGCAGCCGCCAGCGCCTGTTGCGCGGCGACGGCAACAGCCAGCTCGACGCCAGCAGCAGCGAACGCACCAGCACCTCGTTCGGCACCCGCCTGAGCGCCAGCTACGAGATCGACTTCTGGGGCGGCCTGCGCGCCACCCGCGACAGCGCCCTGCGCAGCCTCGACGCCAGCCGCTTCGACCGCCAGACCGTGGAACTGACCCTGGTCAGCGCCGTGGCCGACAGCTACCTGCAGGGCCTGGCATTCGACGAGCAACTGCGCATCGCCCGCTTGAACCTGGACAACGCCCGCGATGTGCTGGGCCTGGTCGAAGCCCGCGAACGCTCGGGCTCGGCCACCCGCCTGGAACTGGCCCAGCAGCGCAGCCTGGTAGCCGCCCAGGAGCGCCAGCTGCCGCTGCTCGAACAGCGCCGCCAGGACAATCGCATCGTCCTTGCCACCCTACTGGGCGATCCGGTGCAGGCGCTGCCCGCCACCCGCGAAACCATCGGCAACGTGCAGTGGCCGGCCATCGGCAGCGGCGTGCCCAGCGAACTGCTCGGCCGCCGCCCGGACATCGCCGCCGCCGAGGCCCGCCTGGCGGCGGCCAGCGCCAATATCCAGGTGGCCCGGGCGGCGATGCTGCCGCGCCTGATACTGGGAGCGGACCTGGGCAGTGGCGCCCGGACCTTGCCCAATATCTTCGACAGCCCCTACTACACCCTCACCGCCGGGCTCACCGCGCCGATCTTCAACAACGGTCGGCTGAGTGCCGCCCGGGACGTGGCCAGTGCCGAACAGCAGGAGCTGCTGGAGCTGTACCGCGCCAGCATCCTGGCCGGGTTCTCGGATGTGGAGAAAGCCCTGAATGCCATCGCCGGCGTGGAGCGCCAGCGCCGCTGGCAGGACCAGGAAGTGGAACAGGCGCGCATCGCCTTCGACCTGGCCCAGCAACGCTACGCCGCCGGTGCCGAGACCCTGCTCACCGTACTCGAGACCCAGCGCACACTGTACCTGGCCCAGGACCAGCAGGCGCAGCTGCGCCTGGAGCAGTTGCGCGGGAGCGTGGCGTTGTACAAGGCACTGGGCGGAGGCTGGCAGGCGCCGCAAAACCTGTAGGAGCGGGCTTGCCCCGCGAAAGCGCCAGACCAGACAACGATGCTTTCAGGTCTGGCGCTTTCGCGGGGCAAGCCCGCTCCTACAGGGGCGCTTCAGGAGACAATATTCTTCATTGACAGGTGCCGCGCATACCAAGGCCGTTGCGGCACCTTGCGCAACAGGTTTTCGATCTTGTCGTCGGCGCCGAAGGTGATGCGCAAGGCCAGCTTCATGGTCTCCACATCCATCTCCACCGACTTGCCCAGGCGCATGCCTGGCTGCGTGCTGCAACCATGGGTATCCGGGCCCAGCCACGGATCGTCGACCTCCACCCAGCGCCCCGGGGCGAACCACGGCACGCCATTGACTTCCAGACGTCGCACCTGACCGGGGTGGTGGCGCTCATGGGCGCGGAACCAGTCGTCGATGCGGTCGTCGATCCAACCATGGAAGCCCCAGAACACTGGGTGCACATGGGATGAGAACGGATCACCGAGGAAGTCGTTCTCAGGCTCGAACCAGCGCGCGGCGAAATCCGCCTGGTCGCGGGCGAACGGTACCGGTGCGCCATTGTTGGGGTCGCGCGGCACCGATGCCCAGCACATGTGCAGCCAGTCGTGCAGGTTCATCTCCAGTTCCGAGCCAAAGGCGCCCAGGGTCAGTTTCGACAGGTACACCGGGTCCTGGTACTGCGACTCCCATACCTGGAAATTGCTGCAATAGGTTTCTCCTGCCTTGATCGCCCCGACCCACTGCCCATAGGCGTCATCGCCCGGGGCCTGCCAGCCTGGCGGCACGCAGCAGCCGTCGTGGTTGTCGAAGTAGCGGGCGAAACCTGCCCGATCGAACTCGACGCTCGGCTGCGGCAGCGGGAAGCGCTGCCAGGAAGGCAGGTCCTGCAAGGTGCGCGCATACATCAGCATGTGCCGGTGCATGAACAGGAAATCGACACCGGAGCCATTACGGTGCTTGCGCGGGCCACGGGCGTCGCGCTCACGGTCCCGTGGCCCCGGCTGCCAGCCCAGACCACGCAGGGCATCCTGCTTTTTCTCCGGCAGCTTGTGCCACTTGTCGCGGGTGGCGTGCCAGAGCTGGTGGAACAGGCGATGTTCAGCGCCGATCACCCACTCGCGCATTTCGGGGGTATACGGCAGACGCTCGCGGGCCTCGGGGAACAGCCGCTTGACCGCGACAAAACGGCTGTCAGGCAGCGGCAGGGTCAGTGGCCGGTCCAGGCGCTGCACGCGGCCGCTCAACGTACCGCTGCCGGCGTTGGCAAACTCGGCCCAGACCTCGTCGAGGCTGGCCACGCACTCATAACCCGGCCCGCCGTGCTGGTTGACCAGGCGCCAACGCACCTCGGCGCTGCTGGCACCGACCAGGTCACCGAGCACACGGTAGGCAGGCTCCGCGACGCCACGCAGCCCCTCGCCGGTATCGACATATCCGCGCAGGCCACGGCCCTTGGTGGCAACGTCGAGGAACATCTCGACCCCCTGCACGGGCAGGCCGTCCAGGCCACGCTCGGCACCGTCGAAGCGAATCTCCCAAACGCCGCGCAGCTGGTCCGCCAGGACCTGCCCGGCATAGTCGGCCAGCTCCACGCTGGCTTCGCCGGGCGTGACGATATCGTCTTCAGGGTCGTGGGTCAGTTGCTTGTGCGCGTAATAGGCCGCCGTGCCTGTGGCGCCCGCCACAGCCAGGCCAGCGATGAATCCTCGTCGGGAAATTGTCATTGCGCCTCAATCCGTCTTCGCGTGCCGCGACTTCTATCCAAGCTAGGACGTAGGCGGACCGGGGAAATTTAGCCTTCTAATTAACCAACCGGCGCGCTCGTCTGTTGGGTATCTCCCGCTGACAGAGGCATAGCCATGACCTCCCTGCTCGATCGCCTGACCCAACCGGTCAAGGCCACGCCCTACCGGGTCTTCGACCTCGACCTCAAGGCCATCGAACCCTTGAGTCCTTCGCTGAGCCGCTTCATCTTCACCGGCGAGGACGTGGCGCAGATGACCACCCTGGCCCCCGACCAACGCGTCAAGCTGCTATTCCCGACGCCCGCCGGAGCGCCGCCGAGCCTGCCCAAGCACGAGCAATGGCAACAGGCCCGGCGCGAGCTGGCAGCGCAGGACATGCCACCCATGCGCACCTACACCATTCGCGCCCTGCGCCGCGATGCCCTCGAGGTGGATGTGGACTTCGTCCTGCACGGCGTCAATGGCCCGGCCTCGGCCTGGGCCACCCACGCCCGCCCGGGTGACCGCCTGCAGATGGTCGCCCCCAACCTGGCCTACGCCGAAGACCCCGGCGGCTATGAGTGGAAGCCACCGCACAGTGCCCGGCGCATCCTGCTGATCGGTGATGAAACCGCCCTGCCGGCCATCGCCGGCATCCTCGAGCAGTTGGCCGCGAGCGCGCCGGAACTGCTGGTGGAGGCATTCATCGAAGTGCCGCTGGAGGCCGACTGCCTCGACCTGCGCCACAGCCCGGCCACCCGCCTGCACTGGCTGCCGCGCGACCTGCTGCGCAGCGAGCACGGCCAGGGCATGCAGCACGCCGTGCGCGAGCTGGCCAGCCTGCCGGCGGTGCGCGGTGCGTCGACGGTCGAGCTGGAGGACGTGGATATAGACGAGCGTATCCTGTGGGAACAGGCCAGCGGCGAGCATGGCGACTTCCATGCCTGGATCGCCGGGGAATCGGGGACCGTCATGGATATCCGCCGGCATCTGATCAAGGAACGCGGATTGCCGAGGGAAAGCCTGACGCTGATGGGCTACTGGCGTGCCGGACGCACCTTCGACTAGTACCTGCGTCCTGTAGGAGCGGCCTTGCGCCGCGAAAGGGCCGCGAAGCGGCCCCAGGATTTCAGCGTTAATGCAAAGATCGTCGGGGCCGCTCCTACACAGGGTTTGCGTCCGGCCTTGGAGTCTCAGCCAGCCGACACCGCCGCCGCGACGGCCTCGGCAAACCTTGCAGCCACTTCATCAACCTGCTCGGCGCTGATGATCAGCGGCGGCAGGAAGCGCACCACCGCTCCGTGACGACCGCCCAGCTCGAGGATCAGGCCACGACGCAGGCATTCACGCTGCACCTTCGGCGCCAGCTTGCGGCAGGCCGGCGGATGGCCCTGGACGTCGTGCTTGCCCGCCGGATCCACCAGCTCCACCCCCAGCATCAAGCCACGGCCACGGATGTCGCCAAGCTGCGGATAGTCCTGCTGCAACCGTTGCAGATGCCCGCGCAGACGCTCGCCCATGGCCTCGGCGTGCTCGCACAGGCGGTGCTCCACCAGGTACTTCATCACCGCGGAGCCTGCGGCCATGGCCATCTGGTTGCCACGGAAGGTGCCGGCATGGGCGCCCGGCGACCATTGGTCGAGCCAGTCGCGGTAGACCATCACCGCCAGTGGCAGGCTGCCGCCGATGGCCTTGGACAGGGTGACCACGTCGGGCACGATGCCGGCGTGCTCGAAGGCGAACATCTTGCCGGTACGGGCGAAACCGCTCTGGATCTCGTCGACGATCAGCGCCACCCCGGCCTGCTCGGTGATCCGACGCAGCCCGCGCAGCCATTCGATATCGGCGGGAATCACGCCGCCTTCGCCCTGCACCACCTCGACGATCACCGCCGCCGGCAGCGCCACGCCGGCCTCCGGATCGCACAGCAGGTTTTCCAGGTAGTGCAGGTTGGCGCGCACGCCCGCCTCGCCACCGAGGCCGAACGGGCAGCGGTAGTCATAGGGATACGGCAGGAACTGCACGCCATTGTTCAGCAGCGCGCCGAGCGGTTTTTTCGGACCCAGGCTGCCCATCAGGCTCAGCGCGCCCTGGGTCATGCCATGGTAGGCCCCCTGGAACGCCAGCACGGTGCTGCGCCCGGTGACCGTGCGCACCAGTTTGAGCGCCGCTTCGACCGCGTCGGTACCGGTCGGGCCGCAGAACTGGATCTTCGCCTCCCGGCGCAGGCCCTCGGGCAGCAGGGCGAACAGGTCCTGGACAAACTGGTCCTTGACCGGCGTGGTCAGGTCCAGGGTGTGCAGCGGCAGCTCGTCGGCCAGCACGCGCTGGATCGCGTCGATCACCACCGGATGGTTGTGACCCAGGGCCAGGGTGCCGGCGCCTGCCAGGCAATCGATGAACTGGCGGCCCTCGACGTCCTCGACGTACAGGCCACGGGCGCGCTTGAGCGCCAGGGGGATGCGCCGCGGGTAGCTGCGGGCATTGGATTCCTGCTGTTGCTGGCGCAGCAGCAAGGGCGAATCCTCGAATTCGTAAAGGGGGCGCGGCGCAGTGGCCGGCAGCACCTGGGCAAGGCTGGAAGCGGTCGACATCGGAAAAACCCTCGCAAGCAAGCGAATGTGCCCGCCACGCGCCCTGTAACCGGATGTGTGTCGGGTTCTTATCGTTTGAAAAACGCTTCAGCGAGGTGCGGATTTAGCGGTTGCCGTGGGATTTGTTGTAGATGTGCGGCCTCTGTCGCGGGGCAAGCCCGCTCCCACGGGCTCATGCACCGACTCGGCAGAAGAGGGCTGCGTGGGAGCGGGCTTGCCCCGCGATGGGTACAACGCCGAACTCAACTCCCCGAACGTGCCGGCACCTGCAGGCTCACCCGCAAGCCATCGGCCCGGCTGTCGAATCGCAGGCTGCCAGCGCAGCGCTGGACGATGGCCTGGACGATCGCCAACCCCAGGCCGCAACCACCGCTCTGGCCGTTGCGCCAGAAACGTTCGGTCAGGTGCTCGAGATCTTCCTGGGCAATGCCCGGCCCATGGTCGCGCACCAGGAAGTCCACCTGCCCGTCCTGCGCCTGTACCTCCAGCTCCACGGCGGCATCGCCACCATGGCGCAGGGCGTTGTCCAGCAGGTTGCGCAGCGCCGCCACCGCCAGCGGCGCTGGCATGCTCAGGTAGACCTTGGCCGCGGCCTCGGGCAAACGCAGGTGGATGCGCCGGTTGTCACCGCCGCCGGCGTCCTCGATGGCCTGCCGGGCGACCTGCTCGGCACTGCACTGCACGCCATCGTCGAACGACAGGCTGCCCTCGACCCGCGCCAGCATCAGCAACTGCTCCAGGGTGCGGTGCATGCGGTCGGTGCCCTGCTCGGCATGCTCGAGCGCTTGTTCGCGCACGGCGCCATCGGTCATCCGCGCCACTTGCAGGTGGGTCTTGATGGCCGTCAACGGGCTGCGCAGTTCGTGGGCAGCGTCGTCGGTCAGGCGGCGTTCGCGCTCGATGGTCTGGGCGATACGCAGGAACAGCTGGTTCTGGGTGTCGAGCAGCGGTTGCAGCTCGCTGGGCAAGCCGGCCACCTGCAAGGGCTCGACGCTGTCGGCGCGACGCCTGCGCAAGGCGTCACGCATGCGATTGAGTGGTTCCAGCCCCTTGCCCAGACCGATCCACAACAGCCCGAGGCTGCCCAGCAAGGCCATCAGCACCGGCGCCGAGGCCGCCAGCAGAATCGACTGATTGAGCGCCTCGCGTTCCTGGTGACGGTCAGCGGTGGTGATGCGCACATCGCCATGGTTGTAGGTGAAGGTACGCCAGGAAGCGCCGTCGATGGTCTGGTCTCGGAAGCCGCTGCGCTCGTCGTCCATGGTGCCATCGTGCTTGTGGTTGCTGGCGAGGATCTCGCCACGCAGCGAGCTGACCTGGCAGGCCATGCCGTCCGGCACGCTGAACTGGTCGGCGGAAAAGTGCGCGTCCTGGCCCTTGGCGGTCAACGGTTGCGGCAACTGGTCGATCAGCCCCGCGACCATACGCGCCGACGCCACCAGGCGCTGGTCGAGGGAAAACATCATCTGCTGGCGCAGGTCGCGCAGCATCCAGGCAGCCGCCAGCGCCCAGATGACGATGAACACACTGCCGAGGATCAGTGAAAGGCGAACCCGCAGGCTCATGACGCGCGCTCCTCCGGTGCCTGGGCCGGCCCCAGGCGGTAGCCAAGGCCGCGTACGGTCTCGACGATGCTGTTGCCCAGTTTGCGCCGCAGGTGGTGGATATGCACGTTCAACGCATTGCTTTCGACCTCGTCGCTGAAACCGTAGACGCAGTCCTTGAGCTGCTCGCTGGACAGTACCCGCCCCGGATTCTGCAGCAAGGCCTGAAGCAACGCCTGCTCACGGCGCGATAGATCCACCACCTGGCCGGCCAGGGTCGCCGCGCAACTGCTCGGGTCATAGCGCAGCGGACCGTGCTCGATGATATTCACCGCCCGCCCGGCCACACGACGCAGCAGGGTGTGCAGGCGGGCGGCCAGTTCGCGCAGGTCGAAGGGCTTGAGCAGGTAGTCGTCGGCGCCAGCCTGCAGGCCGTCGACCCGGTCGGTGACCGCGTCGCGGGCAGTGAGCACCAGCACCGGCAGGGTCTCGCCCTGCTGGCGCAGGCGGCGCAGCAGTTTGAGGCCGTCCTCGTCGGGCAGGCCCAGGTCGAGGATCATCACGTCGAACTTCGCGGTCCCGAGCATCTGCCGGGCCTGCGAGGCGCTGGCCACCCGGTCCACGGTCAGGCCCTGGGCCGAAAGGCCGGCGCAGATGCCGCTGGCGATCAGGTCGTCGTCCTCGCAGAGCAGAACGTGCATAAGGGATCTCCTGGGTGGGGAAGCTGGCATTGCACAGGGTGGCGATTAAGGGGGGATTATGAACGGGTTTGGAGATGTTCGTCGGGCTGATAGCATCGAGGCGAACAGGGCCAGACGCAGCCTTGCTACGCCTGTGAGACCGAGCGCCGCGCGGGCGGCGCTCGGTCTCACAGGCACCACAACGCTCATGGCGAACACCTTGAAAGGCCTGGTCCTAGGACCAACTTAACCTTCAGTTAATAAGCCAAGGCCAGCATGGCGCTCTTCAAAGCTCTGCCAAGGCGTCGACATGCGTGTTCTCCTGCTCTTCCTGACATTCCTGCTCGCCGGCCCCCTCCAGGCCAACCCCTTTGCGGTAAAGCCTGACTTCCTGCCGGTCAACGAGGCCTTCGCCCTGACCCACGATCGCCTGGAAAACGGCCAGATGCGCCTGCATTTCCAGATCAAGGACGGTTACTACCTCTACCAGAAGCGCCTGAAGTTCGACGGCCTGCCTCCCGAGCAGCATCCATCGCTGCCCCAGGCCGAAAACCACCATGACGAGTTCTTCGGCGACAGCGCGGTCTACCGCTCCGAGCTTGAGCTATTGCTCCCGGCCAACGCCAGCGGTGAGCTGCGCCTGGGCTGGCAAGGCTGCGCCGACGCCGGCCTGTGCTACCCGCCGCAGACCACGCCAATCGCCCTGGGCGGCAGCGCTGCGCCACCCGCCGCTGCCGACCAGGCCAGCGACCAGGCCCTGGCCGGTACCCTGCAACAGGACAGCCTGGCCTGGAGCCTGCTGGCATTCTTCGGCCTGGGCCTGCTGCTGGCCTTCACCCCGTGCTCGCTGCCGATGCTGCCGATCCTCGCCGGATTGGTCATGGGCAATGGCGCCAGTGCCCGGCGCGGCTGGTGGCTGGCCGGCGTCTATGTGCTGAGCATGGCACTGGTCTACGCCGCCCTCGGCGTGATCGCCGCGCTGCTGGGGGCAAGCCTGCAGGCCTGGCTGCAACAGCCCTGGCTGCTGGGCAGCCTGGCCGGCCTGTTCGTGCTCCTGGCCCTGCCGATGTTCGGCGCCTTCGAACTGCAATTGCCGGCCGCCCTGCGCGACCGCCTGGACCGCGCCGGGCAAGGCACCCGTGGCGGCAACCTGTACGGTGCGGCACTGCTGGGCGCCCTGTCGGGCCTGCTGCTGGGCCCGTGCATGACCGCGCCGCTGGCCGGCGCCCTGCTGTTCATCGCCCAGAGCGGTGACGTGGTGCAAGGCGCGCTGGTGCTGTTCACCCTCGGGCTGGGCATGGGCGTGCCCCTGCTGTTGCTGGTGACCCTGGGCAACCGCTACCTGCCACGCCCCGGGGCCTGGATGAACCTGGTCAAGGGCTTGTTCGGCTTCGTGTTCCTGGCCATGGCCCTGTACACGGTGCGTGGCCTGCTGGCACAGACCCTGGTGCTGGCCCTGGCCGGTGCCTGGCTGATCGCCCTGGGCTGGGCCGCCTGGCCGGCCCTGCAGCGCCTGCCCGCCTTGCGCGCCATTCCCCTGCTCGGTGCCCTGTGGGGTGGCCTGCTGCTGGTGGGCGCCGCAGCCGGGGGCAGCGACCTGTGGCAACCCCTGCAACCCTTCGCCGGCAAGGGCACCGCGCAAGCTCCGGCCAACGCCCACGACGCCTTCGTCACCGTGAGCGCACCGGCCGACCTGCAGCTTGAACTCGACGCTGCCAAGGCCCGTGGTCAATGGGTGTTGGTGGATTACTATGCCGACTGGTGCGTGTCGTGCAAGGTCATGGAAAAGCAGGTGTTCGGCCGTGGCGATGTCCAGGCCAGCCTGGCCGGCGTGCACCTGCTGCGCCTGGACGTGACCGCCGACTCCCCGGCCAGCCGCGAACTGCTGCAGCGTTACCAGGTACCAGGCCCGCCCAGCCTGATCTGGATCGGCCCGGAAGGCGACGAGCGCCGCGCCCGCCGCATCACCGGCGAGATCGATGCCGCCGGCTTCCTGCAACACTGGGCCCAGACCAGGAGCCAAGGCTGATGCTGACCGTCACCCTCGGGCCGCTGACCATGGCCCTGAACCACCTGCTGCTGCTCGCGGCGCTGGGCATCGCCAGCCTGGTCGGCTGGCGGGTGGCCAGGCGCGGCGGCGAGAACCCAGAGTCGGCGCTGTTCAACCTGTTCCTGCTGGGCCTGCTGTTCGCCCGCCTGGGCTTCGTCCTGGCCTACTGGCCGATGTACCGCGACGACCCGCTGCAGGTCATCGATATCCGCGACGGCGGCTTCCTGCTCTGGGGCGGCCTGCTGGGCCTCGTCCTCGGCACCCTGTGGCAGGGCTGGCGGCGCCCCGGTCTGCGCCGCCCCCTGGGCTGGGCGTTGTTCAGCGGCGCGCTGTTCTGGGGCCTCGGCAGCCTGGCCAGCCACCTGTACAGCAAGGGCACCGAGCTGCCGGACATGAGCCTGCGCGACAACCGTGGCCAGGCGGTGGCCCTGCACAGCTACCGCGGGCGGCCGCTGGTGATCAACATCTGGGCCACCTGGTGCCCGCCCTGCCGGCGCGAAATGCCGGTATTGCAACAAGCCGAGGACGACTATCCCCACGTGACCTTCCTGTTCGTCAACCAGGGAGAAACCCCGGAGAACGTCAGCACCTTCATGGCCACCACCGGCCTGACTCTGTCCCACGTGCTGTTCGACGGCACCGGCGAGCTGGCCCGCAAGGTCGGCTCCATGGCCCTGCCCACCACCCTGTTCTACAACGCCGAAGGGCGGCTGGTCGGCAGCCACCTGGGCGAACTGTCGCGCGCCAGCCTGCGCCACGCCCTGGAACCCTTCGAACGCGCCGATGCGCCCGCCCCACAAGGAAACTGACATGCGACTGAATGCACTGCTGCCCCTGACCCTCACCCTGCTCGCTGCGCCCCCGCTGCACGCCGAAGAGCTACCCAAGGCGATCCAGCAACTGCAGGCCAAGGGCGCCGTGATCAAGGGCAGCTTCGACGCTCCCAACGGCCTGCGTGGCTACGCCGCCGAGTACCACAACAACGGCATCGCCCTGTACCTGACGCCCGACGGCAAGCACGTGCTGGTGGGCAGCCTGTTCGACGAACAAGGCAAGGACCTCAGCGCCGAGCCGCTGGAAAAGCTGGTGTACGCACCGATGAGCAAGGCGGTCTGGGCGAAGATGGAAAAATCCGCCTGGATCCAGGACGGCAAGGTGGACGCACCACGCACCGTCTACCTGTTCAGCGATCCCAACTGCCCCTACTGCAACATGTTCTGGCAGCAGGCCCGGCCCTGGGTCGAGTCGGGCAAGGTGCAACTGCGTCACATCATGGTCGGCATCATCCGCGAGGACAGCCCGGGCAAGTCCGCCGCGCTGCTCGCCGCCAAGGACCCGGCCAAGGCCTTGCAGGAACACGAGAAGGCCGGCAAGGCCAGCACGCTCAAGGCGCTGGACAAGGTGCCGGAGGCGGTGCAGAAGAAGCTCGAGGCGAACCTGGCCCTGATGGAAGAACTGGGCCTGGCCGCAACCCCGGCGATCTTCTATCAGGATGAAAAGGGGCAGTTGCAGAGCCAGCAAGGCGCGCCGCGGCCGGAGATGCTGGGGAGGATACTCGGCAAGCGTTAAACCGCAGTCTATCTGAAGGTGCAACGATAGCCTTTGGCGAATACCTCGACATGGCTGTCGTAACCAACCAGCAGATAGCGCTTCAAGCCCAGCGATCCTGATGGGTCGCAGAGCGCTTTGCGTTCGCTTAGGCACTGTACGAAAAGTAGCCGAGCGGCGATCAGGCACTTTTCGTACAAAGCCTAGGCACTGTACGCAAAATCATGTCGTAGACACCGCCGCCAGCAAGCCAGCGTGACCATTGCAGCAGAGCTTTCCTCCAGCTTGCAGTAGCGTGTATCCAGGCGGCGGTTCTCCTTCAGCCGACCAAACAGTCGTGGACAAGGAGTTACGGTCGCCAGGCCGGAGCCGTCCTTTTCAGGCTCATTGATACGCCCGCTTCACCCTCGACCTTGATCGTGGCTCAATCCATCAAGGTCTCGGAAAACATAGTGTGTATACGCCGGCAGAAATCTGATTCATCGACACTGTCCGGCAACACCAATACATAGTAAAAAATTCGATTGAAGCGCAAATTGATATCGTAGGGTTCGAAATCCGAATCACCTTCAAACTCGAATAGCGTAGCGATCCCGTTCAACGCTGCTGGCTTTGCCTCAACGCCAAAGCACCCCTCGCCCGTCGCCCCCAGGTTGTAACCTTGCTCAAGGTGGGCCTTCAGCATCCCCTCATCTTTATAGAAAAGAACAAACTCCTCTCCCCGAATGCACTCCTGCTGTGACTGAAACCCCAAACGTGCTGCTTTTTCCATCAATGCCGCGAGCCCCAGTTCCAGCGACGTATCGGTATAGAAGCCATACATGACACCCGACCAATCAGCCATCCCACTGTCTCCTATAGCTTGCATCCGGAAGCACCGTGACTGACATCAGCACGAAGTCTTCTATTAGCGTCCCGGAGCTGAATATCTTCTTGTATGTAGAGCCTTAGATAAGCATTCTGCCGATCCACTTTTTTAACTTTCCCGCTATCAACTTCAAATGAAACAAAATGGGTACTTTTCTCTTTGGTCAGCCCCATTTTACCTCTTACATTGGTGCTCTCCATTTCCTCAGGCGTTAGTGTCGTCACGTAGACACCTTTGGGCTTGCCTTGAATAGCGCCTCGCCCCCTGGCGCCGGGGTCACTTTGATTAATCACGCCTGTCCCCATGATTCCCTTATAACCTTCCTTGCTCGTGTAATGATAAACACGCACCACCTCCAAGCCTAACGGATCGATCCATGACAGAGGATTAGGCGCATATTGATAGAGGTTGATCCCGCCCCTCAAGCCTATCGGGTCTTGCTGGGTAAATCGCCCGATATCCGGGTCATAAAATCTGAATGTGTTGTAGTGCAGCCCAGTTTCCCGATCCAGGTACTGCCCCTGAAAACGCACATTCTGCCGACTGACCTGCTCCGGCGCATGCCATTCCTCGCAGTTGTTGCCCCATACCTGGTGCTGCCCCTGCCAGGCAGTTATCCCGTGTTCGTCGGTCAGTTGCTCTACCAGGCCGACCAGATTCGTATGAAAGTGGAAAACCTGCTCATGCCCAGGCACCCCATCTACCCTGGCCAGCGGCTCATGGCCCACCGCGTCTGCGTACAGATAAAGACTCGGTTTGCCGTCCTGAACTTCTCGCAACAGACGCAGGCCTTGCCACTGAAACTCGGTTCGACTGACCGGCGCGTCCAGGTCGTCACGGTAGACTCGTTTGTCGATGCGCCTGCCCAAGGGGTCGTAAGCAAACTCGATCCGTTCGCGAAGCGGCCCACGCCGCTGACGGATACAGACCAGCCGATGCTCTGCATCGTATTCAAAGCGCTGGAGCAGACGATTGCCGGAGCGCTTCTCCTCGAGCCGACCAAAGCGGTCGTAGCGATAGCGTCTATCTTGGAACACCTTGACTCGGTTGTGCCGTACCCGACCGTTGACCTGATATCCCTCCAGCAGGTTGCCGGCAAGGTCGTAGCCAAAGTGCTCGACCATCGGCTGTTGCTGAGGCAACTGGCGTGACGCGCCATGAATTCGCTCGGTGGGCCCGTAGTCATAACCTATGCGCCCCTGGTAGCTGCCACGCCCACCGGCACCGGCCTGGAAACGACCGACCAGATGCTCAAGCTCCACCCCCAGCCCGCTACCAGCGCGCTGGGTCTGGGTCAGTACCTCGCCGACAAGGTTGTCCGCCGCATCGTACTCATAGTCCTTCTGCAGCAAGGGCATGCGGGTGCGCTCGCCATCCTGATATTCCACAGCCTTGCGCAGCAGGCGCCGCGTACTGTCATAACGGGTTCTGGTAAGCAATGCACCCTGGCTGCGCAAGACCTCGTCGTGTAACGCATCGCGCTCGAAGTCGCTGATCACCCGCCCGTCGAGATTGATCTGGTGCAGATGTCCGCTGCCATAGCACAGGTAGTTGATCCGGCGGGAGTCAGGCAGCGTCAAGGTCTGCAGGTTACCTAGGGGATCATAGGTGTAACCGAGTTGCCCTGGACCCTGGCTTTCGCTCAGCAATCGCCCCATGGCGTCGTAGGTGAAGTCCAACTGCTGGACCTGCCCACTACGGTGAGTGAAATGGATCGCCAGCAGATTGTCAGCAGCATCGTAGCGGTAGGTCGTCTCGCCATCGTCGGTCCGCTTGCACAGCAGACGACCGACCGCATCGTGTTCATGGTGGTGAACCTGTGCAAACACTTCGGGCTCATCCGGGCTGCCCGGCAACACGGGCTCCGCTTCGCGGCATGGATGCACGGTGCGTTGGGTGATCGCATCCAGGGCATCATAAAGCAGACTGAAACCGCCACCATCGAGGTTACGCTGACCAACCAACCGGTCTAGCGCATCCCACTGGAAGCGATAGTGCTCGCCGTTCTCGTTTTCCAACTGCTGCAAGCGGCCGTAGGCATCCCAGTGCAACCGCACAGTGTGCCCCAGTGCATCAGTACGCTGCAGCAGTCGACCGCTGCCGTCATATTGCCATTGGGTCATGCGCTGCGCTGGGTCGACATGGCGGGCCAACTGACCGGCGGCATCGATCTGATAGTGCTCGACCCGGCCATCGGCCAATTCGCGCTGCTGCAGATGGCCACGCACATTGAAACGATAGCGCGTGGCGCCGCCCTCGGCATTGTGCACCTCGCTCAGGTGCCCACGCAGGTCGTAACGATAGTGAGTCTGTTGCCCCGAGCAATCGCGTGAGGCAGTCAGCTGGCCACGCCCGTTCCACTTGAACGAACGTTCCTTGCCTATGGCATCGACACTACGCACCATACGTCCCTGACGATCGTGGTCGTAACGTGTCAGTTGCCCGAGCGGATCGACCTCGGACAACAGGTTGCCCCGAGCATCATAGGTATAACGACGCTCATGCCCTGCTCCGTCGACGATACGGGTGGGCAAGGCCCAATGTTCGGTGTAACCGATGCTTTCACGACGCCCCAACGGGTCGGCAGTGGCAACCACGCGCCCGAGCGCATCGTAGCTATAGGACCACTCGCCACCTTGTGGATCGAGGGTGCGCCGCAACAGGCCATCGACATAGTCGTGCCGCCAGCAGTATCCCAGCGCATCGATGTAGGTGTGGACCTCGTTCAGCGCGCCCCAGTGATAGTGCTCCTCACGCCCCAGGCCATCGATGACCTGGGTATGGCCATGCTCCAGGTCATAGATGAAGCGATAGTCCTCGCCGTCGCTGCCCCAGTGCCGAACCACGCGCCATTCATGCTCGGGCTGTAGCTCCAACAGCGCGGGCATGGCGTAAGGCGTGCCATCCAGACTGCACGGTTGGCGCGCCGGCGGTGGCGTGAAGCGGGCCCACTCGTAGTACCGCGTAGCCCCCATGGGCAGCGTATGGCTGGCCAGCAACCCTTGGTCGGTGTAGGTAAACTGCCTCAGCAATTGCCCTTCGGCATCGGCGACAACCTCCAATTGCCCTGCCGAGGTGTAGCGATACTGCACCAGGCATTCGCGCTGCTCGACGGCAAAGGCCCGACCGGCCCGCAAGTACAATCTGTGTATCTCGGCTACCCGGCGCGGTTGCCCGTCGGCAAAGCGCAGTTCGATGAAGATCCGGGCCGAGCTGTCGCCGAGGAACTGCAATCGGCCTTGTTCGTCGTAGAACAGCTCCAGGCAATTGAGGTTACGATCACCGACCTTGACCAGGCGCGACCGCCGACTGTCCAATGGATCGGTATGGAACACCTGGTACAACCCGCTGTTGATGTCCTCGACGATGGTGAAGCCGTTGTCCTGATGAAAAAACGCCAGGCCATCGAGAATGCTGACGAAGGCACTGCCGACCTGCAGACGCCCGAGCTCCAGCCTGGCGCCCTCATCATCGACGTAGATCCACAACTCGCCCCCCTCAGGGTGCGCGACACGCTCCAGGCGCACTTCGTAGGGCACACTCCAACCTATGCCGAACAGGCCATCGCTACGTCGGTCGTTGCTGTCATAGCGCCGCGCCCAAGTGATCGGGACCAGCGCCGCGAGTTTGAAATCCACATCCTCGGGGCCATCCTGGAATTTGCTGCCCATGGCTGGAGCCACCGGGTTGCCCACCCCGCAGCGGCGACCCTTGAGCATGCCCCGGCGACTGATGAGCATCCCGGCAATCAGACCAATGATTTTCGCCGCAGCGCTCTTGCCGTCGTGGATGTCGCGCACGGTGGTGGTGCCGCCACCGATGCGCACATTGGGCGAATAGGTCATGCCGATCGGCCCGTCGCAGGTGGTCTTGTCTCCGACCCGCGCTGCCGGCTGGCCATTGATGAACACCTTGTCCGAGCCTTGGGCAACGAACTGTTCGGGCATTGGAGGATGCTTGCTGCAGACCGCCTTGTCCTCGGGCTTGGGAATCGATCCGGGCGCGGCTGGCGTGGTCACCGGCGGGTTGAAGATGCTGTTGATCTCCTGCGCCAAGCCGATCACCGGCAATACCATCGAGGCGCCAACCATGGCGTAGGCCCCGATGTTTTCGAGGATCGACGGTTCATCGGCTGGGCCCGGCGCCTCGACCGGGCCACCACTCACCCCGGCGGCGCGCGCCGCGAGGATGCCGTTGATGCGGGTATTGTGCGAGCCACTGCTGATCGAGCCGTACGGCTCGGGCGGAAACAGCGAATTGCCGACCCAGTTGCTGAAGTCGCTGATATGGTCGCCAATGCTCTTGTCTTCACCGGCCGGCAGCATGGCGGCGGCACTGACCATGACCCCGGCGATCAACGGCGTGAGCACGGCGGCGGCACCGCCGGTACCGACCACCGCGACCACCGCGCCACCAATGGCGGCACCGACCGCGGCGACCGCCGCCGCATAGACGGCGGCCTCGACCAGGCCACTGACCAGCTCGGCCATCAGCGGGGGATGAAGTATGAGATCGCCCATGCGGGCGGCATGCAGGCTATCGTCCATGAAACCCGTGAAATCCTTGCGCACTGTGTGCAGCGTAGCACCGGCAAGGGTGAGGATTACAGGGTGGCCATACGCCACATCGGCGCGTCAGCGCGGGGCCTGCCTGATCCTGTGGGAACAGGCACGCCCCGCGCTGAAGGCAATGCGGCTACAACGCCTCCAGCTCCGCCATCAGGTCGCTCAACCGATCGACCTTGGCGTCATCCAGCGCGCTGTCCTGCAGCCCGCGCACATAGTCCGCCAGCTCTTCCACCGTGCTGCACTCGAACATCGCCCGCAGCGGCACGTTCAACTGCAGGGCCTTCTGCACCCGCGAGGCGATCTGTGTCGCCAGCAGCGAATGCCCGCCCAGCTCGAAGAAGTTGTCGCGCACTCCCACCCGTTCGGCCTTGAGCACATCGGCCCAGATGCCGGCGAGGGTCTGCTCCAGCTCGTCGCGCGGCGCCAGGTAGGCCTGGCTGTGCTGGCCGCCGATCTCGATGGCCGGCAGCGCCTTGCGGTCGAGCTTGCCGTTGGCGTTGTGCGGCAGGCTGTCGAACCAGCCCCAGTGCAGCGGCACCATGTACTCCGGCAGTTCGGCGCGCAGGCGCTGCTTGAGCTGGTCGAGCAGCGCGGCGTCGGCGGCGACGCCCTGGTGCGCCACCAGGTAGCCGACCAGGTGCTTGCCGTTGACGCCTTCCTGCACGCCCACCGCGGCATCGCGCAGTTCGGTTTGCTCGTGCAGGCGTGCCTCGATCTCGCCCAGTTCGATGCGGTAGCCGCGGATCTTCACCTGATGGTCGATACGCCCGACGTACTCCAGCACGCCGTCCGGACGACGGCGAGCCAGGTCGCCGGTGCGGTACAGGCGTTCGCCCGGTGCACCGTACGGGTGCGGGATGAAGGCCTGCGCCGTGCGCAGCGGGTCGCCGACATAGCCACGGCCCACGCCGGTACCTGCGACGCACAGCTCGCCCACCGCGCCCAGCGGCACCAGGGTCTGGTCCTCGCCGAGCAGGTACAGGCGGTTGTTGTCGGTCGGCGTGCCGATCGGCAGGTAGCTGCCCTGGGTCGACGCGGCATCGACGCGGAAGAACGCCACGTCATCCGAGCACTCCGCCGGGCCATAGGCGTTGACCAGGCCGATGGCCGGGTAGCGCTGCAGCCACTGGGCGGCCAGCTCGGGCGGCATCGCCTCGCCGGTCGGCAGCATCCAGCGCAGGCCGTCGAGGGCCTGGTGGTCGTTGGCCAGCATGCCCTGGATCAGCGACGGCACGCTCTCCAGCACGGTGATGCCGGTGGCCTGCACATGGCTCAGCAGGCCTTGCGGGTCATGGGCGATGGCGTTCGGCACGATCTGCACCTTGGCCCCGAACAGCGGCGCGGCGAGGAACTGCCACACCGAGATGTCGAAGCTCTGCGAGGCGGTCTGGGCGATCACGTCCTGCTCGTCCAGGGCCAGGTACGGCACCTTGCTCAGCTGGTTGTTGAGCATGCCGCGCTGCTCGACCATCACGCCCTTGGGCAGGCCGGTGGACCCGGAGGTGTAGATCACGTAGGCGAGGTTGTCCGGCGCGCTGTGGATGCCGGGGTTGTGGCTGGCCACGTTGCTCGCCTGCAGCTCTTCCCAGACCAGCAGCTTCGGCCGCGCCGCGCCCGCCACTTCGTCAAGCAGCTGGCGCGCCTGCTCGGCGCAGGCCGCGCTGCACACCAGCACCGGCGTGCGGCTGAGCTCGACGATGCGTTGCAAGCGCGCGGACGGCAGGCCCGGATCCAGCGGCAGGTAGCCGGCGCCGGCCTTGAAGCTGCCGACGATCATGCCCAACAGCGCCAGGCCGCGCTCGGCCAGCAGCGCCACCGGCTGGTCGATGGCCACGCCGGCCGCGACCAGGGCATGGCCGAGGCGGTTGGCCGCCACGTTCAGGCCCGCATAGTCGTAAGCGGCCGCCTCGCAGCGGGCGACGGTGCGCTGCGGGTGCGCGGCGACCCGCGCCTCGAACAGCTCGACGTAGCTCTGCTCCAGGGCGTAGCTGTGCTCGGTGCGATTGCAGTCCTCGAGCAGGAAGCGCTGCTCGTCGGCACCCAGCAGCGCCAGCTCATCCACCTCGCCATTGAAGCCCTCGACCAGCGCCAGCAGCAGGCGCTTGAACTCGGCGAGCAGGCGCTCGACGGTCGAGTAGTCGAAGTAACGCTGGTCGAACGACAGGTGCAGGCCCAGGTCATCGCCCGGGTAGCACACCGCGGTCAGCGGGAAGTTGGTGTGGGTGCGGCCCGAGTCGGAGCTGGCGTCCAGGTGCTGGGCGTGGTCGAGTACGGTGGTTTCCACCGGGGCGTTCTCGAACACGAACAGGCTGTCGAACAGCGGCTGGCCCTTGGGCAGCTCGCTGCACTCCTGGATCGCCACCAACGGCAGGTACTCGTACTCGCGCAGCTGCATGTTACGGTCGAGCAGGCCTTGCAGCCAGTCACGCACGCTGCGTCGCTCGCCGGGCTGCGGCATCTGCACGCGCAGGGCGATGCTGTTGATGAACAGGCCGACCGTGCGCTGCATCTGTGGCAGGCTCACCGGACGCCCGGCCACGGTGACGCCGAACACCACGTCGCGGTCGCCGCTGTAACGGGCCAGGGTCAGCGCCCAGGCCGCCTGGGCGAAGGTGTTGACCGTCAGCTGGTGGGCCTGGGCCAGTTCGCGCAGGCGCGCGCCCTCGCTCACCTCGAGGCGGGTGTAGCAATCACCCACTACCATGCCGTCACCGACGTGATCGTGGCGCAGCGGTCGGTCGCTGGGGATCGCCGTGGCCCGTTCGAAGCCGGCCAGGTTGGCCTGCCACCACTGGCGCGCCTCGTCGAGGTCCTGGCGCTGCAGCCAGCCGATATAGTCACGGTAGCGCGGCGGCACCGGCAGCTGGGCCTGGCGCCCTTCGCCCAGGGCCTGGTAGATCTCGAAGAAGTCGTTCATCAGCAGCGAGCGGCACCAGGCATCGATGAGAATGTGGTGGTTGCTCATCATGAACCAGTAGCGTGCGTCGTCGACGCGCACCAGGCGCAGGTGGAACGGCGCTTCGCGCAGCAGTTCGAATCCGGCCTCGCGCTCCTGCTTGTGCAGGGCCTGCAGGCGCGCTTCCTGGGCGGTCTCGTCGAGGCCGCGCCAGTCCTGGTAGTCCACCGGGGTCTTGCCGGGCTTGTGGATGATCTGCAGCATCGCTTCGCCGGCGTTCCAGCTGAACGACGCACGCAACGCCTCGTGGCGCGCCACCACGGCCTGCCAGGCCTGGGCGAAGCGCTCGGGGTCGAGGGCACTGTTGATGCGGTAGCGGTCCTGCATGTAATAGATGCCGGTGCCCGGCTCGAGCAGGGTGTGCAGCAGCAGGCCTTCCTGCATCGGCGTCAGCGGGTAGACATCCTCGATCTCGGCGGCCGGGATCGGCAGCGCGTCGATCTGCTCCTGGGTCAGTTGCGCCAGCGGGAAGTCCGACGGCGTGAAGCTGCCGTTGCCGTCCGCCAGGCAGCGGCCGACCAGGGCCAGCAGTTCCTGGCGGTAGGCTTCGGCCAGGCGGGCAATGGTCGCTTCGTCGTAGCGCTCGGCGCTGAAGCTCCAGCGCAGTTGCAGCGCGCCACCGTACACCTGGCCATCGACGCTCAGCCAGTTCGGCAGCGGCGCGTCGAGGTCATGGGCCAGGCCTGCGGGGGCGTCCAGCGGCTGGAACAACGCCGCCTGGTCGAACTGCTGGTCGAACTGGCCCAGGTAGTTGAAGGTGATGCGCGCCTGGGGCAGCGCGGCCATGCGTTCGCGCCCGGCCTCGTCGGCCAGGTAACGCAGCACGCCATAACCCAGCCCCTTGTGCGGCACCTGGCGCAGCTGCTCCTTGATGCGCTTGATCGAGCCGGCACGGGCCGATTCGCCCTCACCCATCTGCGGGCTCAAGCTCAGCGGGTAGGTATTGGTGAACCAGCCGACACTGCGGGTCAGGTCCATATCCTCGAACAAGCCGTCGCGGCCATGGCCCTCCAGTTGCACCAACACCTGTTGGTCGCCGCTCCACTGGCACAGGGTGCGCGCCAGGGCGGTCAGCAGCAGGTCGTTGACCTGGGTGTGGTAGGCCGCCGGCGCCTGTTGCAGCAGCTGACGGGTCTGTTCGACGTCCAGTTCGATGGCGATGCTGCGGGCATGGCGGTGCAGGTTGCCACCCTGGGGATGATCGCAGGGCAGTTCGCGGCGGGCGCTACCCAGTTGGGCTTCCCACCAGCCCAGCTCGTCGCGCAGCGAATCGCTGCCGGCATAGCTGGCCAGGCGCGCCGCCCAGTCGCCCATGGCATGGGTCTTGGCAGCCAGCGTTTCACCGCGGTACAGCGCCTGCAGGTCTTCCAGCAGGACGCGCCAGGACACACCATCGACCACCAGGTGATGGATCGCCAGCAGCAGGCGCTGGGCACCCTGGCCGTCGCTGACCAGCAAGGCACGCAGCAGCGGCCCCTCGGCAAGGTCGAGGCTGCGCTGCACATCGGTATAGAGCGCCTGGCAGTCCTCGAAGTCGGTCACCGTCGCGGTCCACAGCAACGGCTGGGCGCTCTGCTGGGCGTACTCGCCCCGCCAGCGGCCGTTGGCCTGGTCGAAGCGCAGCCGCAGGCTGTCGTGGTGCTCGACCAGCGCGGCCAGGGCCTGCTCCAGCGCCTCCGCCTGCAATGGCTGGCGCGCCTGCAGCAGCACCGCCTGGTTCCAGTGCTGCGGTTGCGGCACTTCGCTGTCGAAGAACCAGTGCTGGATCGGCGTCAGGCCGCTGTGGCCCTCGCGCGCGCCCTGCTCGATGCTGCTCGGCGCCTCGCTGCGGGTCACCACGGCCGCCAGGGTCTGGATGGTCTGGTGCTGGAACAGGTCGCGCGGGGTGAACTGCAACCCCAGCTGGCGGGCCCGGCTGACTACCTGGATCGACAGGATCGAGTCGCCGCCCAGTTCGAAGAAATTGTCCTGCACGCCGATGCGCGACTGGTTGAGCACTTCGCGCCAGACCTGCGCCAGCTGGCTTTCCAGCTCATTGGCCGGGGCCTGGTAGTGTTGGCGCGCCTGCTCCAGGTCCGGCGCCGGCAGCGCGCGGCGGTCGAGCTTGCCGTTGCCCATCAGTGGCAAGCTGTCGAGCAGCACCAGGTGCGCCGGCACCATGTAGTCCGGCAGATGCTGGCGGGCATCGGCCTTGACCGCCTCGCGCAGCAGGGCCTGGGCCTCGGCGTCGGCGCCGGCCTGCGGGCACACCAGATAGCCCACCAGCTGCTTGCCGCCCGGCAGGTCGAGGGCCAGGACCACCGCCTCCTCGACGTCGGCGTGCTCCTGCAGGCGGCTCTCGATCTCGCCCAGCTCGATACGGAAGCCGCGGATCTTCACCTGCTGGTCGGCACGCCCGACATATTCCACCAGGCCATCGGCGCGCAGGCGCACCAGGTCGCCGGTGCGATACAGGCGGCCACCGTCATGGCTGAACGGGTCGGCGACGAAGCGCTCGGCGCTCAGGCCTGGGCGGTCGTGATACCCCTGGGCCAGGCCCGCGCCGCCCACGTACAGCTCACCGATGCCACCCTGCGGCAACAGGGCCAGGTCGTCGTCGAGGATATAGGCTGTGCGGGCGCCGATCACCCGGCCGATCGGCACGCTGCCGGCATCGACGGGCAGCGTGTCCGGCGCCAGGCACGCCAGCGGCATGACCACGGTCTCGGTCGGGCCATAGGCGTTGAAGAACTGTTGCGGGGCAAAAGCCTGGCGGATGCGCAGCAGGTGTTCGCCGGTCAGCGCCTCGCCACCGGTGATCACCAGGCGCACCGGCAACTGCTCGCCCTGCCCGGCCAGGTACTGGGCCAGCTGGCTGCCGTAGCTCGGGGTGAAGCCGAGCACGCTGACCTGCTGTTCACGTACCAGCTGGCAGATTTCCTCGGCGCCCCATTGGCCCTGGGCGCGCAGCACCACGCGGGCGCCGCACAGCAGCGGTACCAGCAGGCGTTCGCTGGCGGCGTCGAAGTTGATCGAATAGAAATGCAGCTCGCAGTCGTCGCTGCGCATGCCGAACTCGGCGATCACCGCCTTGCAGTGCATGGCGATTTCACCGTGGCTGACCACCACGCCCTTGGGCTTGCCGGTGGAGCCGGAGGTGTAGATCAGATAAGCCTGGTGCTGCGTCAGGTTGAGGTTGTCCAGGGCGGCGTCGCTGTAGGCGGACAGGCTCGCGGCATCGTCCTCCAGGCTCCAGCGCGCGACACCTGGCGGCAGTTCGCCCAAGGTGTCGAGCAGCGCCCGCTGGCCGATCAGCAGGCCAAGGCGGCTGTCCTCGATCATGTAGCGCAGGCGGTCGAGCGGGTATTCCGGATCCAGCGGCACGTAGGCGCCACCGGCCTTGAGAATGGCCAGCAGGCCCACCACCATCTCCAGCGAGCGCTCCAGCGCCAGGCCTACCCGCACCTGCGGGCCTACGCCGCGCTCGCGCAGGGCGCGGGCCAGGCGATTGGCCTGCTGGTCGAGCTCGGCGTAGCTCAGGTGCTGGCCGGCAAAGGTCAGGGCCAGGGCATGCGGGGTACGCTCGGCCTGGGCGGCGAACAACCCGTGCAGCGTCTGGTTCAGCTCGAAGTCCTGCTCGCCCTGGAGCTGACCGATCAGCACCTGCTGTTCGGCCTCGGCCAGCATCGGCAGTTCGCACAGGCGCTGTTGCGGGTCGTCGATCAACGCCACCAGCAGTTGCTGCCAGTGCTCGGCCATGCGGGCGATACGCGGTTCGTCGAACAGGTCGCGGCTGTAGGTGAAGCAGCAGCCCAGGCGGCCATCGAGGTCGGTGACCTCCAGGTACAGGTCGAACTTGGTGGCGCTGGCGTCGTTGACCAGGTAGTCCACCTGCATGCCCACCAGCTCACGGCTCTGCTGGAAGGCCCAGCGCTGCACGTTGCACATCACCTGGAACAGCGGGTTGTAGGCGCTCGAACGCGGCGGCTGCAGGGCCTCGACCAGTTGCTCGAACGGCAGGTCCTGATGCGACTGGCCGTCGATGATGGTCTGGCGCACCTGGTCGAGCAACGCGCCGGCGCTCATCTGCCCGTCCAGCTCGCAGCGCAGCACCTGGGTGTTGAGGAAGGCGCCGATCAGCCCTTCGCTTTCCGGACGGATGCGGTTGGCCACCGGCGCGCCGATGCGCAGGTCGCGCTGGCCGCTGTAGCGGTGCAGCAGCGTGGCCAGGGTGGCGGTCATGGTCATGAACAGGGTCAGGCCGCGCTGGCTGTTGAAGGCATGCACGCGCTTGACCAGCGCAGGATCCAGGTCGAAGCGGTAGAGCTCGCCGCGGTGGCTCTGCACTGCCGGGCGCGGACGGTCGGCCGGCAGCGCCAGCACCGGATGCTCCTCGCCCAGACGGTCTTTCCAGTAGGCCAGCTGACGGGCGCCCTCGCCGCCTTCCAGCCACTGGCGCTGCCAGACGCTGTAGTCGAGGTACTGCACCGGCAGCGGCGCCAGCGGCGACTCGCGCTCGTCGACGAAAGCCTCGTACAGCTCGCCCAGTTCACGGGCGAAGATGTCCATGGCCCAGCCTTCGGTGACGATGTGATGCAAGGTCAGGACGAAGTAGTGCTCGCGCTCGCCGGCCTTGACCAGGCAGGCACGCAGCAGCGGGCCACGCTCCAGGTCGAACGGCTGGTGCGCCTGGTCGTCGGCCAGTTGCTGCAGACGTTGCTGGCGGGCCTCGTCGGCCAGGGCGCTGAAGTCGTGCCAGTGCAGTTGCAGGTGGCTGTCATCGGCCACGCACTGGTACGGCTTGCCGTCGATGCTGGGGAAGGTGGTGCGCAGGGTTTCATGGCGCACGATCAGCGCCTGCAGGGCACGCTCGAAGGCGTCCACGTGCAGCGGTCCCTGGAAGCGGGCCATGCCGCCGACGTTGTAGGCGGGGCTGTGCGGGTCCATCTGCCAGAGGAACCACATGCGCTGCTGCGAGTACGACAGTGGCACGGCCTGGCGGCGGTCGACACGGGCGATGACGCCTTGCCGGTTACGCTCGCCGCTGCCTTGCAGGCGGGCGATCTCGGCGCAGAACGCGCCCAGTTCGCTGGCGTCGAACAGGGCCTTGAGCGGTAGCTCGACATCCAGCGCCTGGCGGGTACGCGAGACGATCTGGGTGGCCAGCAGCGAGTGGCCGCCGAGGGCGAAGAAATCGTCCTGCAGGCCAACCTGCGGAAGGTTCAGCACCTCGCGCCAGATCGCCGCGACCTGCTGCTGCAGCGCGCTTTGCGGCTCGACATGCTCACGTTGCTGCCAGACCGGCGCCGGCAGCGCCCTGCGGTCGACCTTGCCGCTCGGCCCCAGGGGCATCTGCGCCAGGTGGATGAGCTGGGCCGGCACCATGTAGGCCGGCAGGCACTCCGCCAGCGCGGCCAGCAGCGCGTCGCTCTGCTCGATGCCACTGTAGTAACCCACCAGTTGGGCGCCAACGGCGTCCTGGTGAATCAGCACCAGGGCCTGGGCAACACCCGGCTGGGCCAGCAGCACCGCCTGCACTTCCTCGGGCTCGACGCGGAAACCGCGCACCTTCACCTGCTGGTCGAGGCGGCCCAGGTACTCCAGGGCCTGGCTCTGCACATGCCAGCGGGCACGGTCGCCACTGCGGTACAGGCGCGCGCCGTCGCCATCGGGCTGGGGCACGAAACGCTCGGCGGTCAGCCCCGGGCGGCCGAGGTAGCCACGGGCCAGGCCCGCGCCCCCCAGGCACAGCTCGCCGGGCACGCCCGGCGCGCTCAACTCGAACTCGTCGTCCAGCACCCGGCACAGCACGTTGCCCAGCGGGCGGCCGATCGGCGAGCGTTCGCCATCACTCGCCTGGCAGTGCCAGTGGGTGACGTTGATGGCGGTTTCGGTCGGGCCGTAGCGGTTGTGCAGTTGCACTTGCGGCAGCAGTTGCAGCACGCGGTCACGCAAGGCCGCGGACAGCGCCTCGCCACCGGAGAACAGCCGGCGCAGGCTGGTGCAGCCAGCGGCCAGCGGCTCCTGGACAAACACCTGCAACAGCGGCGGCACGAAGTGCAGCGTGGTCACCCCGTGTTGCTGGATCAGCTGGGCGATGCGCTGCGGGTCACGGTGCTCGCCGGGGCCGGCCAGCACCAGCTGGCAACCGGTGACCAGCGGCCAGAAGCACTCCCACACCGACACGTCGAAGCTGATCGGTGCCTTCTGCATCAGCACGTCGCTGGCGTCCAGCGCGTAGGTTTGCTGCATCCACTGCAAGCGTTCGGCCAAGGCCGCGTGGGTGTTGCCCACGCCCTTGGGCTGGCCGGTGGAGCCGGAGGTGTAGATCACGTAGGCAAGGTTGTCGCCGTGCAGGTGCAAGCCCGGGGCCTGGCTCGGCCAGCTGTCCAGGTGCAGCTGATCAAGGGCGATGGCGCTGACGCCGTCCACCTGCGGCAGCTTGTCGAGCAGGCTGGCGTGGCTGAGCAGCAGGCCGGCCTTGCAGTCGGCCAGCATGTAGGCCAGGCGCTCGGCCGGGTAGTCGGTGTCCAGCGGCACATAGGCGGCGCCGGCCTTGAGAATGGCCAGCAGACCGACCAGCAACTGCGGCGAACGCTCGAGGGCAATGGCCACGCAGGTGTCCGGGCCGACGCCCTTGTCGCGCAGGTAATGGGCCAGGCGGTTGGCCTGCTGGTGCAACTCGGCATGGCTGAGCTGGCCGCCCTCCCACACCAGCGCGGTGTGCTCGGGGGTCAGGCGGGCCTGTTCATTGAGTTGCTCGACCAGCAGCCGCGGCGCGCTCGCCATCGGCGCCTGCCCCCAGCCGAGCAGTTGCGCGCGGCCCTGCTCGTCGAGCAGGCGCACCTCGCCGAGGGCCAGTTGCGGCTCGGCGCAGACCTGCTCGAGCAAGGCCAGCAGATGGCTGGCCAGGCGCTTGACGGTGGCCGCCTCGAACAACCCGGCGGCGTAGTCGAAGGCCAGCGTCAGGCGGCCCTGGTGGTCTTCCTCGCTGTGCAGCTGCAGGTCGAACTTGGCCTCGCGGCTGTGCCACGGCAACTCTTCGGCCAGCAGCCCGGGCAGGCGGCGCAGGGCCGACAGGTCGCGCTGCTGGTGGTTGAACATGACCTGGAACAGGCCCTGTTCACGGGCCTGCGGCAGCGCTTCGAGCAGTTGCTCGAACGGCAGGTCCTGATGGGCCTGGGCTTCCAGGGTAGCCTGGCGCGCCTGGGCCAGCAGCCCGGCGAACGGCAGGCGGCCGTCGAGTTCGGCGCGCAGCACCTGGGTGTTGATGAAAAAGCCCACCATGCCCTGGGTTTCCAGGCGCGGGCGGTTGGCGTTGGGCACGCCGACGCGGATGTCGCCCTGGCCGCTGTAGCGGTGCAGCAGGGCCTGCCAGCCGGCCAGCAGGACCATGAACAGGCTGGCCTGCTGGTCGCGGGCCAGGTCCTTGAGGGCGCTGGTCAGCGCCGCCGGCACCTTGAGGCTGTGGCGCGCGGCGCGGGTGTGCTGCTGGCTGGCGCGGGGCTGGTCGGTGCACAGGTCGAGCACCGGCAGTTCATCACCCAACGTGTTCTTCCAGTAGTCGAGCTGACGGGCGCTCTCGCCGTCGGCCAGCCACTGGCGCTGCCACTGGCCGTAGTCGGCGTAGCCCAGCGTCAGTTCGGGCAGTTGCACGGCCTGGCCTTGGGCGGCGTACAGGCGGGCGAACTCATCCAGAAGGATATTCAGCGACCAGCCGTCGGCGACGATGTGGTGCAGGGTCACCCACAGCTGGTGCTCTTCGTCGTCCAGGCGCGCCAGGGTCACCCGCAGCAGCGGGCCCTGGCGCAGGTCGAACGGCTGCTGCGCCTCGTCCTCACGGCGCGCGGCCACTTCGGCGGGCGACAGCCCTTCGAGGTCCAGATGGCGCAGGGTGAACGACGGGGCCGGCAGGATGCGCTGCACGGCCTGGCCGTCGACCTCGTCGAACAGCGTGCGCAAGGATTCGTGGCGGGCGACCAGGGACTGGAAGCTCGCCAGCAGCGCCGCTTCGTCCAGCTCGCCGCGCAGGTGCAGGCCGGCGGGGATGTTGTAGGCGGCGGACTGCGGCTCCAGTTGCCACAACAGCCACAGGCGATTCTGCGCC
This sequence comes from Pseudomonas sp. RtIB026, assembly GCF_016861355.2. NCBI lineage: Bacteria > Pseudomonadati > Pseudomonadota > Gammaproteobacteria > Pseudomonadales > Pseudomonadaceae > Pseudomonas > Pseudomonas sp. RtIB026. The sequence continues at coordinate 4,713,027 of NZ_AP023348.2, forward strand.
AGGGACTGCGGCAACGCCTGGTCGCGGTCCTGGTTGTGGATGACGCCGGCGGCGCTGCCGCCTTCGGCGAGGATGGCCGCCACGGCGGCGCTGTACTCGGCCAGGGTCGGTGCTTCGAACAGGATGCGCAGGCTCAGTTGCAGGCCCAGCTCGTCGCCCAGGCGCGCCGTCACCTGGGTGGCGGCGATGGAGTTACCGCCCAGCAGCAGGAAGTGATCGTCCGCCGCCACCGATTCGACCTTGAGCAGCTCACGCCAGATGCCAGCGATCCGTGCCTGCAGGTCGTCCCCAGCCACGCCATTACCCTGCTCCGTTTGCGCCGTCGGGAACCGCGCATAGATATCCAGGCTGCCGTCGTTCATGCGCAGGCGGCAGGCCGAGCGCTGCAGCTTGCCGCTGGAGGTCTTGGGCAGCGCGCCGGGGTTGAGCAGCAGGACCACGGCCGGCGCCTGGCGGCAGGCGTCGGCGATGACCCGGCGCAGGGTGTTGATCAGCGCCTCGGGCGTGTGCGCCTTCTGCACGTTGCGGCTGATCTCCACCGCCACGCCAATGCCTTCCTCGCCCTGGTCGTCGACGGCGAATACCGCCACACGCCCCTTGCGCAGCACCTCGACCTCACGCTCCAGGGTCTTTTCCAGGTCCTGCGGGTAGATGTTCTGGCCACGGACGATGAGCATGTCCTTCAGGCGCCCGGTGACGAACACCTCGCCGTCGCGCATGAAGCCCAGGTCGCCGGTGCGCAGCCAGGTCTGGCCGTCCATCTCGACGAAGGTACGGGCGCTGGCCTCGGGGTTGCGCCAGTAACCCAGGGCGATGCTCGGGCCACCGGCCCAGATCTCGCCCACCTGGTTGTCAGCCAGCACCTGCAGCTGTTGCGGCTCGACGATGCGCACCGCGTGGTCCGGCTGCGGATAGCCGCAGCTCATCAGCACGCTGCCCTTGCCCGGCTCGGCACGGTTGGCGGCGAAGGCCTCGGCATCCAGTTCCAGGGCGCCGATGCCCTGGCCACGGCGGCTGCCGCTGACGAACAGGGTGGCCTCGGCCAGGCCGTAGCTGGCGAAGAAACTGCTGGCGTCGAAGCCACAGGCGGCAAATTTTTCGGCGAAGGTGTCGAGGCTGTCCTGGCGGATCGGCTCGGAACCGGAATAGGCCACGCGCCAGCGGCTCAGGTCCAGGCCGGCGATTGCGGCCTCGCTGACCCGCTCGCTGCACAGGCGGTAGGCGAAGTCCGGGCCGCCGCTGATGGTGCCGCCGTATTCGCTGATCGCCTGCAGCCAGCGCAGCGGCCGGGCGAGGAAGTAGCCCGGCGACATCAGCACGCAGGGCACGCCACTGAAGATCGGCTGCAGCAGGCCGCCGATCAGGCCCATGTCGTGGTACAGCGGCAGCCAGCTGACGATCACGTCGTCCGGGTTCAGGTCGATGCCGAAGCCCTGGCGGATCAGTTGCTCGTTGGCCACCAGGTTGCCATGGCTGACCTGCACGCCCTTGGGCAGCGCGGTGGAGCCGGAGGTGTACTGCAGGAAGGCGATGTCATTGCCTTTGAGCTCAGGCTCGCGCCACTGCCCGGCCAACTGCGGGTCCAGGCGATCCACTGCCAGCAGGCCCGGGGCGTTGGCCCCTGCCAGGGCTTCGAGGCCCTGCAAACTGTCACACAGCGCTTCTACCGTCAGCAGCAGGCGCGGCTCGGCGTCGTCGATGATCGACAGCAGGCGCTCCTGGTGATGCTGACGCGAAGACTCCGGCGGATACGCCGGCACGGCGATCACCCCGGCATACAGGCAGCCGAAGAAGGCCGCGACATAGTCCGGGCCGCTGGGGAACAGCAGCACGGCGCGCTCGCCGAACCCGACCCGGGCCTGCAACGCCGCGGCGATGGTCCGCGCGCGCTGGTCGAGGTCCCGGTAGCTGAGCACCGCCTGCTCGCCGGGCGCGTCGGCCAGGAAGCGCAAGGCAATGCGCTCAGGGGTCTGGGCGGCGCGCTGCGCCAGGGCCTGGACCAGCGAGTGCGGGAGTTCGAAGGCGTCCGTCATGGAATGTTCCTGCCAGTGTCTGGGTGAGTCGCGCCTGACTGGCCCGCGCACGACAGGCGGGCAGTGTTCGGCAGCCGAGATGTACACAGGGGAACGGATGGGCCTGGGAAGAAATTAGGCCCGTCGGACGGCCCGGGAAGGCCGGGCGCAGAGGGATGGAGTGAAGCCGTTCACAGCCTGGAGCTTAGAATCAAAATGGATCAAAACTCATTAACTTTCGTATTTGACAATCATTATCATTACGAATAGTTTGTCGCACGTCGTAGGAAGCCTCCCTCAGGGGTGCGCTCCCACTCCTCTTCGAGACAAGGTGATTTCCATGGCGGAACAACTATCCACAAGTAAGTGCGATTCACCATTACTCCAGGCATTCGTCGACAACCGCAGCATCCTGGTGAAGATCGCGGCGCGCATCACCGGTTGCCGCTCCCGCGCCGAGGATGTGGTGCAGGACGCCTTCTTCAGGCTCAGCGCCGCCCCGCAGATCACCTCTTCATTCAAGGCCCAGCTCAGCTACCTGTTCCAGATCGTGCGCAACCTGGCCATCGATCACTACCGCAAGCAGGCCATGGAGCTGAAATACACCGGCAGCGAAGAGGAAGGGATGAACGTGGTCATCCAGAACGCCTCGCCTGAAGCCACCCACATCAATCTCGCCGCCCTGGAGCACATCGCCGACGCCCTCGACGAACTGCCCAAGCGCACCCGCTACGCCTTCGAGATGTACCGCCTGCATGGCGTGCCACAGAAGGACATCGCCAAGGAGCTGGGGGTGTCGCCGACGCTGGTCAACTTCATGATCCGCGATGCGCTGATCCATTGCCGCAAGAGCAGTCGCCTGGGCTGAGCTGTTCTCCATCGATTCTGCTGGACCCTGTGGGAGCGGGTTTACCCGCGAAGAATCCAACGCGGCGCCTGGCACCGGCTGCGCCGGTGTTCGCGGCTGAAGCCGCTCCCACAGGAGCACGCCTTTGCCTCGGGCACTGCAGAATCCTGCACGCTCATTACTGAATACGCGGCAACTTCGCCGAAATTTAGTCGTGCGGCGCTTCGACGGTGATCTTGTAGGGCTTGAAGATGCGCAGCAGTTCGCCATTTTCCCGCAGCTGGCGCAACAGGCTGGCGAAGGCCTCGGGGCTGATGGCCGCACCCGGGCGCAGCAGCGCGTAGTGATGGTAGACCTGATCGACCCGTTGCGACGCCAACAACTGGCCGGCGCTGTCCGGGTTGCGCTGGAGGAAGTCGCTCAGGTACGAGCGGGTGACCAGGGCGATGTCGGCACGCCCGCGCTCGACCATGTTCAGGTTGCTGTCGTGGGAATAGGTCAGCGTGGCGCGGTAGCGCTTCTTCAGCCAGGCCGGGTCCGCGTTGAAATCGGCGAAGGCGTAGTGGTAGCCATTGAACAGCGCCAGGCGCTTGCCCTCGAGGTCGTCGAAGTAATGCTGGTCACGCCCGGCCTGCTGGCGGCTGACGAAGATCTCGGCATCCTCCAGGCCCATGTCCACCGCCTTGTGCTCGATCTCCTGCCAACCCCACTGCGGATTCTCGAAGATCGCCATGTCGGTGCGGCCCTGCTGGAAATCGCCGAAACGCCGGGGAATCGAGGTGGGCACCAGGACGAAACGATACAGGGACTGCGAGCGATTGAGCGATTCCACCAACTGCGGCAGCAGGCCGGTATCGGCACCCTGCTCCGGGCGCACGGTGTAGGGCGGGAAATGCGCCGCCCCAATCTTCACTTCCCGCACCACCTCGGCCTGCGCCGCAGCACTCAGCAAAACCGTCGCGAACAGCAACAGGGCGGACGACAGCTTGGCATTGGGCAGTGGAGTCAAGTCGGGACACTCATCACGGGTAAAGGCCTGAATGCGCCTAAGCTAGGCGTTTTCCCGCACAGGCACAACCGCCGAATATGCCAAAGTGCCAGGGGATGTCGTGGGCCTCGAGTTTGGCTACGCTCTACTGGCCTGCGCACGCGCCCCGGCGAGCGCGCAGGCTTTTCTGCATTGATAGGGAGCCTGGCATGGGCCATTGGTTGGTGATCGACCTGGAAGCCACCACCGACGACGGCGGCTGGCCGGTCACGGAGATGGAAATCATTGAAATCGGCGCAAGCCTGGTCACCCGCGATGGGCGCGAGGTCGACCACTTCCAGCGCTTCGTACGGCCCCGGCGGCGGCCGCAGCTGACCCCCTTCTGCTGCGAGCTGACCCACATCGGCCAGGCCGAGGTCGATGCGGCTGCGCCCTTCCCCGAGGTCTGGGCCGCGTTCGAACGCTGGCTGGGCCATCACCAGGCACAGTTGCAGGCCTGGGTCAGCTGGGGCGACTACGATCGCAAGCAGCTGCTGCAGGAATGGCAGGCGCACCATGTGCGCAGCCTGCTCGAGCAACTGCCGCACATCAACCTCAAGCAACGCTTCGCCAAGGCCCGCCACCTGCAGCGCCCGGCAGGCCTGAACAGCGCCCTGCAACTGGCCGGCCTGCAGTTTTCCGGGCAACAGCACCGGGCCCTGGAAGACGCCCGCAACACCGCACGCCTGCTGCCCCTGAGCCTGCCGCCGGGCAGCGCCTGAAACAGATGACGCAGGGGCGGGCCTTGGGCATACTGGCCAGCCCTTTTTTCAGTCCTTTTTCAGGAGTCGCCCGATGTTCAAGGTCAATGAGTACTTCGATGGCACCGTCAAGTCGATCGCCTTCGAAGGCAAGGAAGGTCCGGCCACCGTGGGCGTGATGGCCCCGGGCGAATACGAGTTCGGCACCGCCAAGCGCGAGATCATGCACGTGGTCTCCGGCGCCCTGAGCGTGAAGCTGCCGGGCAGCGACAACTGGGAAACCTTCAATGCTGGCGACAAGTTCAACGTGGCCGCCGACAGCAAGTTCCAGCTGAAGGTCGCCGTGGATACCGCTTACCTGTGCGAGTACCGCGACTAAGCGATAGCCTGCACCGGCCTCTTCGCGGGTAAACCCGCTCCCACAGGGTTCGAGCATTGCACCGTCCCTGTGGGAGCGGGTTTACCCGCGAAGAAGGCTGCATCAATCTTTCAGGAAAGCCGCCACCCGCTGCGCCGCCGCCTGCATGTGCTGCTCATGGCTGAACCCCGACGCCTTCAACGGCTTGAGGTCATGATCGGCCGCCACCAGCCAGCTCACCTCGATCGCCGGCGATAGCTCATATCCTTGCACCGCCTCACGATTGCCCAGGGCATCCCGCTCGCCCTGCACGATCAGCGTGCGCGTGCGTAGCCCGGCCAGGTGCTCCACCCGTGGCTTCTCAGGCTTGCCCACGGCATAGAACGGATACCCCAGGCAGACCAGCGCATCGGCGCCCAGTTCGTCTGCCAGCAAGCTGGCCATGCGCCCGCCCATGGACTTGCCGCCGACAGCCAACCGCCCTGCGACCAATGGTCGCAGCTGGTCGTATACAGTCCGCCAGCATTCGAGCAACACCTTCTGCGGATTGGGCGGTCGCTTGCCACCGTTCAGGCGCCGCTCGGCCATGTACGGAAACTCGAAGCGCACCACCCCTACCCCTTGCCCTGCCAGCCTTTGCGCCATGTCCTCCATGAACCCGCTGTCCATTGGCGCACCGGCGCCATGGGCCAGGATCAGGCAGCTGGAAATGCCGCGATCCTCCGCCATTTTCGGAGGATCGCAGCGCAAGCCTGGGACATTTCCGATCTTCGCCCATTGATCCCCGTCAATACCGGCACTTTGCCCATTAATCATGCTTGCCTCGCTGTTTAGCCTGCCTATAACCGTGGATGGGAACCCATACATGAACACAACCAGCAGTACCGCCTACAACTACCAGGTGGTCCGCCAATTCGCCATCATGACGGTGGTGTGGGGCATCGTCGGGATGGGGCTCGGCGTCTTCATTGCCGCCCAGCTCGCCTGGCCCGCCTTCAACCTCGACCTGCCGTGGACCAGCTTCGGCCGCCTGCGACCCTTGCACACCAACGCGGTGATCTTCGCCTTCGGCGGCTGTGCCCTGTTCGCCACCTCCTATTATTCGGTGCAACGCACCTGCCAGACCACCCTGTTCGCGCCACGCCTGGCCGCGTTTACCTTCTGGGGCTGGCAGCTGGTGATCCTGCTGGCGGCGATCAGCCTGCCGCTGGGCTACACCAGCACCAAGGAATACGCCGAACTGGAATGGCCGATCGACATCCTGATCACCATCGTCTGGGTGGCCTATGCCGTGGTGTTCTTCGGCACGCTGATGAAGCGCAACACCAAGCACATCTACGTGGGCAACTGGTTCTTCGGCGCCTTCATCCTCACCGTGGCGATCCTGCACATCGTCAACAACCTGGAAGTGCCGGTCAGCCTGACCAAGTCCTACTCGCTGTATGCCGGCGCCACCGATGCCATGGTGCAGTGGTGGTACGGCCATAACGCCGTGGGCTTCTTCCTGACCGCCGGCTTCCTGGGGATGATGTACTACTACGTGCCCAAGCAGGCCGAACGTCCGGTGTACTCGTATCGCCTGTCGATCGTGCACTTCTGGGCGCTGATCACCCTGTACATCTGGGCCGGTCCCCACCACCTGCACTACACCGCGCTGCCGGACTGGGCGCAGTCGCTGGGCATGATCATGTCGCTGATCCTGCTGGCCCCGAGCTGGGGCGGCATGATCAACGGCATGATGACCCTCTCGGGCGCCTGGCATAAGCTGCGCAGCGACCCGATCCTGCGCTTCCTGGTCGTCTCGCTGGCGTTCTACGGCATGTCCACCTTCGAAGGCCCGATGATGGCCATCAAGACGGTCAACGCCCTGTCCCACTACACCGACTGGACCATCGGCCACGTCCACGCCGGCGCCCTCGGCTGGGTGGCGATGATCTCGATCGGCGCGCTGTACCACACCATCCCGAAAGTGTTCGGCAAGGAGCGCATGTACAGCCTCGGGCTGATCAACGCGCACTTCTGGCTGGCCACCATCGGCACCGTGCTCTACATCGCCTCGATGTGGGTCAACGGCATCGCCCAGGGCCTGATGTGGCGCGCGGTCAACAGCGACGGCACGCTGACCTACTCGTTCGTCGAAACCCTGGTGGCCAGCCACCCAGGCTTCGTCGTGCGCTTCGTCGGCGGCGTGATCTTCCTCAGCGGCATGTTCCTGATGGCCTGGAACACCTGGCGTACCGTGCGCGCCCCGGCCGCCGAGCAAGCCACCGCCAACGCCCAGCTGGCTTGAGGAGTAGAGCCTGATGAACCATGAAGTCGTTGAGAAAAACATAGGCCTGATGGCCCTGCTGATGGTGTTCGCCGTCAGCATCGGCGGCCTGACCCAGATCGTCCCGCTGTTCTTCCAGGACGTCACCAACAAGCCGGTCGAGGGCATGAAGCCCTACACCGCCCTGCAGCTCGAAGGCCGCGACATCTACATCCGCGAAGGTTGCGTGGGCTGCCACTCGCAGATGGTCCGGCCGTTCCGCGCCGAGACCGAGCGCTACGGCCACTACTCGGTGGCCGGCGAGAGCGTGTGGGACCATCCGTTCCTGTGGGGCTCCAAGCGCACCGGCCCGGACCTGGCCCGCGTCGGCGGCCGCTACTCGGACGACTGGCACCGCGCGCACCTGTACAACCCGCGCAACGTGGTGCCGGAGTCGAAGATGCCGTCGTATCCGTGGCTGGTGGCCGCGCAGGTCGACAACAGCCACACCGACGTCAAGATGCGCGTCCTGCGCGGCCTCGGCGTGCCCTACAGCGACGACGACATCGCCGGTGCCAAGGACGCGGTCAAGGGCAAGACCGAGATGGACGCGCTGGTCGCCTACCTGCAGGTGCTCGGCACCGCGATCAAGAACAAGAGGTGAGTGCGATGGAAATGGACATCGGCATGATCCGCGGCCTGGGCACCCTGGTGGTGATGATCGCCTTCATCGGCCTGTCGCTCTGGGTGTTCAACCGTCGCCGCGACCGTGATTTCGCCGAAGCGCGCCTGCTGCCCTTCGTCGACGACCGCCTGCCCCCCGCCGGGCAGGAACCTGCTGCAATGAGGAGTACCCGGCAATGACCACCTTCTGGAGTACGTACATCAGCGTACTGACCATCGGCAGCCTGATCGGCCTGACCTGGCTGCTGCTCGCCACCCGCAAGGGCCAGAGCAGCGACACCACCGACCAGACCATGGGCCACAGCTTCGACGGCATCGAGGAGTACGACAACCCGCTGCCGAAATGGTGGTTCTGGCTGTTCGTCGGCACCCTGGTGTTCTCGGTCGGCTACCTGATCCTCTACCCGGGCCTGGGCAACTGGAAAGGCATCCTGCCCGGCTACGAGAATGGCTGGACCCAGGTGGACGAGTGGCAGAAAGAGATGGACAAGGCCGACGCCAAGTTCGGCCCGATCTTCGCCAAGTACGCCGCCATGCCGGTGGAGGAAGTGGCCAAGGATCCGCAAGCGCTGAAGATGGGCAGCCGGCTGTTCGCCTCCAACTGCTCGGTGTGCCACGGCTCCGACGCCAAGGGCTCCTACGGCTTCCCCAACCTGACCGACAGCGACTGGCGCTGGGGCGGCGAGCCGGAGACCATCAAGGCCTCGATCATGAACGGCCGCCACGGCATCATGCCGGGCTGGTCCACCGTGATCGGCGAGCAGGGCGTGGCCGATGTGGCGGCGTTCGTGCTGACCAATCTCGACGGTCGCACCCTGCCGGCTGATGCCAAGGCCGACCCGGCCAAGGGCAAGGAGCTGTTCGCCACCAACTGCGTGGCCTGCCACGGGCCAGAAGGCAAGGGCACCCCGGCCATGGGCGCGCCGAACCTGACCCACCCGCAGGCGTTCATCTACGGCTCGAGCTTCGCCCAGCTGCAGCAGACCATCCGTTATGGCCGTCAGGGCCAGATGCCGGCGCAGCACGACATCCAGGGCAACGACAAGGTCCACCTGCTGGCGGCCTATGTGTATAGCCTGTCGCAGGAGCAAGTGCCTGAAACCGTAACCGCCAAGTAATACCTCGTGGGGCAAGCCTCACTCGACCGCGCTAACTTCATGCGCGACCCCTGTAGGAGCGGCCTTGTGCCGCGAAAGGGCCGCAAAGCGGCCCCGGCGATCTTTGTTAAATACTGAAATCCCGGGGCTGCTACGCAGCCCTTTCGCGGCACAAGGCCGCTCCTACAGGTTCTAGCGCAAATCCCGCCCCGCCCCTACGCCTTGCACCCCCTCCGAACACAACTAAGCTTGTTGCCACAGTGGCTCCGCTCGCAGCGACCGGAACAGACGTGGTGCACAGCCTGACATCACGCCTCGACTCCACGCTCACGAGCCTGCGGCTTTGGGATGACGCCTTGCGTGCCCGTCCCCGATTAAAAAGCTTGACCGAACGATCAGAAAAACATGGAAAACGGTACACATTACAAATATTTATTTGTGTACAATCATCCAGCCCAAGAGCCGCGGGACGGCGGTGAAAAGGGTCTGGACACGGGTCGGCGCAGGTTTCCTTGCGTTGCCATAACCCTGGTGGTTATCGATACTGGCGCCGATTTACCAACCAACAAGAACACCCAAACCGTGGAACCTTAGAATGAGCACTGCAATCAGTCCGACTGCTTATAACTATAAGGTCGTCCGCCAGTTCGCCATCATGACGGTGGTCTGGGGGATCCTTGGCATGGGGCTCGGCGTCTTCATCGCCTCGCAACTGGTATGGCCCCAGCTCAACCTGGACCTGCCATGGACGAGCTTCGGCCGCCTGCGCCCGCTGCACACCAACCTGGTGATCTTCGCCTTCGGTGGCTGTGCCCTGTTCGGCACCAGCTACTACGTGGTGCAGCGCACCTGCCAGACCCGCCTGATCTCCGACAGCATGGCCGCCTTCACCTTCTGGGGCTGGCAGGCGGTGATCGTCGGCGCGCTGATCACCCTGCCGATGGGCTTCACCACCACCAAGGAATACGCCGAGCTCGAGTGGCCGCTGGCGATCCTGCTGGCCATCGTCTGGGTCACCTACGCCCTGGTGTTCTTCGGCACCATCGTCAAGCGCAAGACCAAGCACATCTACGTCGGCAACTGGTTCTACGGCGCCTTCATCGTGGTCACCGCGATGCTGCACATCGTCAACCACATCTCGCTGCCGGTGAGCCTGTTCAAGTCCTACTCGGCCTACGCCGGCGCCACCGACGCGATGATCCAGTGGTGGTACGGGCACAACGCCGTGGGCTTCTTCCTCACCACCGGCTTCCTCGGGATGATGTACTACTTCGTGCCCAAGCAGGCCGAACGCCCGATCTACTCCTATCGCCTGTCGATCGTGCACTTCTGGGCGCTGATCACCCTGTACATCTGGGCAGGTCCCCACCACCTGCACTACACCGCACTGCCGGACTGGGCGCAGTCGCTGGGCATGGTGATGTCGATCATCCTCCTGGCGCCGAGCTGGGGCGGCATGATCAACGGCATGATGACCCTGTCGGGCGCCTGGCATAAGCTGCGCACCGACCCGATCCTGCGCTTCCTGGTCGTCTCACTGGCGTTCTACGGCATGTCCACCTTCGAAGGCCCGATGATGGCCATCAAGACGGTCAACTCGCTGTCGCACTACACCGACTGGACCATCGGCCACGTCCACGCCGGCGCCCTCGGCTGGGTGGCGATGATCTCGATCGGCGCGGTCTACCACATGATCCCGAAACTCTACGGCCGCGAGCAGATGCACAGCGTCGGCCTGATCAACGCGCACTTCTGGCTGGCCACCATCGGCACCGTGCTGTACATCGCCTCGATGTGGGTCAACGGCATCACCCAGGGCCTGATGTGGCGCGCCATCAACGACGACGGCACCCTCACCTACTCCTTCGTCGAAGCCCTGCAGGCCAGCCACCCGGGCTTCATCGTCCGCGCCCTGGGCGGTGCGTTCTTCGCCTCCGGCATGCTGCTGATGGCCTACAACGTGTTCCGTACCGTGCGCGCCGCCAACCCGGTTCAGGCTGAGGAAGCCGCCAAGATCGTCGTCGTGGGAGCCCACTGATGAAGCATGAAGAAGTCGAGAAGAATATCGGCCTGATGGCCTTCTTCATGGTCATCGCCGTCAGCGTCGGTGGCCTCACCCAGATCGTCCCGCTGTTCTTCCAGGACGTCACCAACAAGCCGGTCGAGGGCATGAAGCCGCGTACCGCGCTGGAGCTCGAAGGCCGCGACATCTACATCCGCGAAGGCTGCGTGGGCTGCCACTCGCAGATGATCCGGCCGTTCCGCGCCGAGACCGAACGCTATGGCCACTACTCGGTGGCCGGCGAAAGCGTGTGGGACCACCCGTTCCTGTGGGGCTCCAAGCGCACCGGCCCGGACCTGGCCCGGGTCGGCGGCCGCTACTCGGACGACTGGCACCGCGCCCACCTGTACAACCCGCGCAACGTGGTACCGGAATCGAAGATGCCGTCGTACCCGTGGCTGGTGGAGAACAAGCTCGACGGCAAGGACACCGCCAAGAAGATGGAAGTGCTGCGCACCCTGGGCACGCCGTATACCGACGAAGACATCGCCGGTGCCCGCGACGCGGTCAAGGGCAAGACCGAAATGGACGCCATCGTCGCGTACCTGCAAGGCCTTGGCACCCTCATCAAAAGCAAACGGTGACGCTGATGGATATCGGGATGATTCGCGGCCTGGGCACCGTCGTGGTGCTGGTGGCCTTCGTGGGCCTGGCGCTGTGGGTGTTCAGCCCGCGGCGCAAGCAGGAATTCGACGAAGCGACGCAATTGCCGTTCGCGGACGATCCAGACGCCACCCGGCACGTCGAGCAAGCAAAAGCTTCTAGGAGCAAACAACAATGACAACCTTCTGGAGTCTGTACGTCACCGTCCTGACCCTGGGCACCATCTTCGCCTTGACCTGGCTGCTGCTGTCGACCCGCAAGGGCCAGCGCGAAGAGATTACCGACGAAGTCGTCGGCCATGCCTTCGACGGCATCGAGGAGTACGACAACCCGCTGCCGAAATGGTGGTTCTGGCTGTTCGTCGGCACCGTCGTCTTCGCCCTCGGCTACCTGGTGCTGTACCCCGGCCTGGGCAACTGGAAAGGCATCCTGCCGGGCTACGCCTACGTCGACAACGACAAGAAGACCGAGTTCTCCAACGGCCAGGCCGGCTGGACCGGCGTGCACGAGTGGGAAAAGGAAATGGCCAAGGCCGACGCCCGTTTCGGGCCGATCTTCGCCAAGTTCGCCGCCATGCCGCTGGAGGATGTGGCCAAGGACCCGCAGGCCCTGAAGATGGGCGCGCGCCTGTTCGCCTCCAACTGCTCGGTATGCCACGGTTCCGACGCCCGCGGCGCCTACGGCTTCCCCAACCTGACCGACAGCGACTGGCGCTGGGGCGGTGAGCCGGAGACCATCAAGACCACCATCATGAACGGTCGCCACGGCGTGATGCCGGGCTGGGCCACGGTGATCGGCGAGCAGGGCGTGGCGGATGTGGCGGCCTTCGTGCTGACCAACCTTGACGGTCGCAAGCTGCCCGAGGACGCCAAGGCCGACCCGGCCAAGGGCCAGCAGATCTTCGCCACCAACTGCGTGGCCTGCCACGGGCCTGAAGGCAAGGGCACCCCGGCCATGGGCGCGCCTAACCTGACCCATCCGCAGGCATTCATCTACGGCTCGAGCTTCGCCCAGTTGCAGCAGACCATCCGCTATGGCCGCCAGGGGCAGATGCCGGCCCAGGCGCAGATGCAGGGTAATGACAAGGTGCACTTGCTGGCCGCTTATGTGTACAGCTTGTCGCATCAGGCGGAACCGGCCAAGACCGAGTAAGGCAGGCCTGGCCTCTTCGCGGGTAAACCCGCTCCCACAGGTACTTCACTGAACCTGTGGGAGCGGGTTTACCCGCGAAGAGGCCGGCACTGACAGCACAATTCCTGCAGGCCTCATGACCTGAATCAATTGACACCCGCCATAACACGATTCACGCCACGAACCCAACGCGACTAAAGGTCGCAGCGCGCCCCGCACGCGCCATCTCAGGCGTATCATGGGCCGCAGAGCGCTAGCAGAACGCGCGAGACTGCGGCCGGCACGCACTGGCCGCGGCATTTCTCCACTGCCGTGGGACTTGATGATGAGCAAGCAAATTCCGGTACATGACGTCACCCCGCCTGCCAGCAAAGGGAAGGATTCCGTCGACCTCTACGCCTCGCGCGAAAAAATCTACACCCGCGCCTTCACCGGCATCTTCCGCAGGCTGCGGATGGTCGGTGGCGCGGTGCTGTTCCTGCTGTACTTCGGTACCGTCTGGCTGAACTGGGGCGGCCACCAGGCCGTCTGGTGGAACCTGCCGGAACGCAAGTTCTACATCTTCGGCGCCACCATCTGGCCCCAGGACTTCATCCTGCTCTCGGGCATCCTGATCGTCGCCGCCTTCGGCCTGTTCTTCATCACCGTATACGCCGGGCGGGTCTGGTGCGGCTATACCTGCCCGCAGAGCGTGTGGACCTGGGTGTTCATGTGGTGCGAGAAAGTCACCGAGGGTGACCGCAACCAGCGCATGAAACTGGACAAGGCGCCCATGAGCGCCAACAAGTTCCTGCGCAAGCTGGCCAAGCACGGCCTGTGGCTGCTGATCGGCTTCGTCACCGGCATGACCTTCGTCGGCTACTTCTCGCCGATCCGCGAGCTGGCCATCGAGTTCTTTACCGGTCAAGCCGATGGCTGGGCCTACTTCTGGGTCGGCTTCTTCACCCTCGCTACCTACGGCAACGCCGGCTGGCTGCGCGAGCAGGTGTGCATCTACATGTGCCCGTACGCGCGCTTCCAAAGCGTGATGTTCGACAAGGACACCCTGATCGTCTCCTACGACCCGCGCCGCGGCGAGACCCGCGGCCCGCGCAAGAAAGACATCGACTACAAGGCCAAGGGCCTGGGCGACTGCATCGACTGCACCATGTGCGTGCAGGTCTGCCCCACCGGCATCGACATCCGTGACGGCCTGCAGATCGAGTGCATCGGCTGCGCCGCCTGTATCGACGCCTGCGACAGCATCATGGACAAGATGAACTATCCCAAGGGCCTGATCAGCTACACCACCGAGCACAACCTGTCCGGGCAGAAGACCCACATGCTGCGCCCGCGCCTGATCGGCTATGCCCTGGTGCTGCTGGTGATGATCGGCGCCCTGGCCACCGCCTTCGCCACCCGTTCGCTGATCGGTTTCGACGTGGCCAAGGACCGCGTGCTGTACCGCGAGAACGCCCAGGGCCGGATCGAGAACGTCTACAGCCTGAAGGTGATGAACAAGGACCAGCGCGACCACGTCTACGTGCTTGACGCCGCCGGCCTGCCCGACCTCAAGCTCGAAGGCCAGCGTGAGATCCGCGTGAGCGCCGGCGACATCGTCAACCTGCCGGTGCAGTTGTCGGTCGCCCCGGAACAACTGCCCTCGACCACCAACGAAATCACCTTCATCCTCAAGGACGCCGACGACAGCGCCAGCCAGGTTGAAGCCAAGAGCCGCTTCATCGGCCCACAGATCCGCTGAGAGAGAACACCAACAATGCCTGCAGCCACCGCCGCCAGCCCCTGGTACAAGCACCTTTGGCCCTGGATCATCATCGGCATCCTGGCCACCTCGGTGTGCCTGAGCCTGACCATGGTCAGCATTGCCGTGCGCAACCCGGACAACCTGGTCAACGACAACTACTACGAGGCCGGCAAGGGCATCAACCGCTCGCTGGACCGCGAACTGCTGGCCCAGACCCTCAACCTCAAGGCCAGCGTGCACCTGGACGAGCTGACCGGCGAAGTGGAAGTACGCCTGACCGGCAACAGCGACCCGCAGACGCTGGAGCTGAACCTGATCTCGCCGACCCAGCCGGACAAGGACCGCAAGGTGCCGCTGATCCGCGCCGAACAGGGCCGCTATGTCGGCCAGCTCGACGACAAGGTCCAGGGGCGGCGCTTCGTCGAACTGCTGGGCAGCCAGGATGAGCATGTGTGGCGGTTGTTCGAGGAGGAGAAGGTCGAGCATGGGGTGACCTTGCAGCTGGGGGATGAGGCGTTGCAAGGTGCCGAGCACCAGCAATGAACCGCCGCACCGCCGGGGCTGCCTTGCAGCCCTTTCGCGGCACAAGGCCGCTCCTACAGGGGAACGCGTGCTTCTGTAGGAGCGGCCTTGTGCCGCGAAAGGGGCGCAAAGCGCCCCCGGCCATTCCAAGCCAAAAGACAGACCCAAGATGACCCAACCCACCCCCTGCTACCACTGCGCCCTGCCCGTCCCCGCCGGCAACCGCTTCACCGCCGTGGTCCTCGGCGAGCCGCGACAGTTCTGCTGCCCCGGCTGCCAGGCAGTGGCCGAGTCCATCGTCGCCGGCGGCCTGGAGCACTACTACCAGCACCGCAGCGACACCAGCGCCAACCCCGAAGCCCTACCCCGCCAGCTCCAGGATGAACTGGCGCTGTACGACCGCAGCGACGTGCAACAGACGTTCGTTCGCCATGAAGGCGAGCTGGCCGAAACCATCCTGATGGTCGAGGGCATCAGCTGCGCCGCCTGCGGCTGGCTGATCGAGAAGCACCTGCGCAACCTTCCCGGCGTCGACGACGCCCGCCTGAACCTGTCCAACCACCGCCTGCTGGTCAGCTGGGACGACCAGCAACTGCCGCTGTCCAGGCTGCTGGCCGAGCTGCGCCAGATCGGCTACGCCGCCCACCCCTACCAACCCGACCAGGCCGCCGAACAGCTGGCCCGGGAAAACCGCAGCGCCCTGCGCCGCCTGGGCGTGGCCGGGCTGCTGTGGTTCCAGGCGATGATGGCGACCATGGCCACCTGGCCGGAATTCAACATCGACCTGTCGCCCGAGCTGCACACCATCCTGCGCTGGGTCGCGCTGTTCCTCACCACCCCTATCGTGTTCTACAGCTGCGCGCCGTTCTTCAAGGGCGCGGCCCGCGACCTGCGTACCCGCCACCTGACCATGGACGTCTCGGTGTCGCTGGCCATCGCCCTGGCCTACTGCGCCGGGATCTGGACCGCGATCACCGGCAGCGGCGAGCTGTACTTCGACACCGTCGGCATGTTCGCCCTGTTCCTGCTCACCGGCCGCTATCTGGAGCGCCGGGCCCGCGAGCGCACTGCGGCGGCCACCGCGCAACTGGTCAACCTGTTGCCGGCCTCGTGCCTGCGCCTGGACGCCAACGGCCAGGGCGAGCGCATCCTGCTTGGCGAACTGCAGTGCGGCGACCGGGTGCAGGTGCTGCCCGGCGCGGTGATCCCGGCCGACGGGCTGATCGTCGACGGGCGCTCCAGCGTCGACGAGTCGCTGCTCACCGGCGAATACCTGCCCCTGGCCCGCCGCGCCGGCGACCGGGTGACCGGCGGCACCCTCAACGTCGAGAGTACCCTCACGGTCGAAGTCCAGGCCCTGGGCCAGGACTCGCGGCTGTCGGCCATCGTCCGTCTGCTGGAGCGTGCCCAGTCGGAAAAGCCGCGCCTGGCGGAAATCGCCGACCGCGCCTCGCAATGGTTCCTGCTGTTCACCCTGGTGGCGGCCGCCGTGATCGGTGTGGTCTGGTGGCAGCTTGATGCGCCCCGGGCGTTCTGGATCGTCCTGGCCATGCTGGTCGCCACCTGCCCCTGCGCCCTGTCGCTGGCCACGCCGACCGCCCTTACCGCCGCCACCGGCAGCCTGCACAAGCTCGGCCTGCTGGTCACCCGCGGGCATGTACTGGAGGGGCTGAACCAGATCGACACGGTGATCTTCGACAAGACCGGCACCCTCACCGAGGGCCGCCTGGCCTTGCGCAGCGTGCGCCCACTGGGCCGGCTGGACGGCGACCAGTGCCTGGCGCTGGCCGCCGCGCTGGAGAACCGCTCCGAGCACCCCATCGCCCGCGCCTTTGGCCGCGCCGCCGAGGCCGCCGAAAGCGTCAGCACCATGCCGGGGCTGGGCCTGGAAGGCGAGTTGGCCGGCCAGCGCCTGCGCATCGGCCAGCCCGCCTTCGTCTGCGCCCTCAGCGGCGCCGAGGTCCCCGCCGTGCCGGAGCCACGCGGGCAATGGCTGCTGCTGGGCGACCGGCAAGGGCCGCTGGCCTGGTTCGGACTGGACGACCGCCTGCGCGACGACGCCCAGGATCTGGTGGCCGCCTGCAAGGCCCGGGGCTGGCAAACGCTGCTGCTGTCCGGCGACAGCTCGCCAATGGTTGCTGAAGTGGCCACGCAACTGGGCATCGAGCAGGCGATCGGCGGCCTGCGCCCGGACGACAAGCTGACCCGCCTCAAGGCCCTGCAAGGCGAAGGACGCAAGGTGCTGATGCTCGGCGACGGCGTCAACGACGTGCCGGTACTGGCCGCCGCCGACATCAGCATCGCCATGGGCAGCGCCACCGACCTTGCCAAGACCAGCGCCGACGCGGTGCTGCTGTCCAACCGCCTGCAGGCGCTGGTGCAGGCCTTCGACCTGGCTCGCCGGACCCGCCGCAACATTGTCGAGAACCTGCTCTGGGCGACGCTGTACAATGGCCTCATGCTGCCGTTCGCCGCGCTCGGCTGGATCACCCCGGTGTGGGCGGCGATCGGCATGTCGGTCAGTTCGCTGATCGTGGTGCTCAACGCCCTGCGCCTGACCCGGCTGCCCGCCGAGGCGGCGCCGGGCGCGCGCGAGCCGACGTCGCTCGAAAGGAAACCGCTATGCCCGCCCTCTACGTGATGATCCCCGCCGCACTGCTGCTGGTCGGCGTCGCCGTGTACATCTTCTTCTGGGCGGTGGACAGCGGCCAGTACGACGACCTCGAAGGCCCGGCCCACAGCATCCTGTTCGATGACCAGGACCCGCGCCACCAGGCCGCCGTGAAGCCCGGGGACGAACAGCCCGACGACAAGGACCCCGCGCCACGTGCCTGAACTGATTCCACTGCTGGGCTCGGCGCTGGTCCTGGGCCTGCTTGGTGGCGGCCACTGCCTGGGCATGTGCGGCGGCCTGATGGGCGCCCTCACCCTGGCCATCCCTGCTGAACAGCGCGGCCGCCGCCTGCGCCTGCTGCTGGCCTACAACCTCGGGCGCATCCTCAGCTATGCCGCCGCCGGCCTGTTGCTGGGCCTTGCCGGCGTGGCGCTGGCCAGTAGCCCGCTGGCCATCGGCTTGCGCGTTGTCGCGGCACTGCTGCTGATCGCCATGGGCCTGTACCTGGCCGGCTGGTGGAGCGGCCTGACCCGAATCGAGGCGCTCGGCCGCGGCCTGTGGCGCCATGTGCAACCGATCGCCACCCGCCTGCTGCCGGTGTCCAGCCTGCCTCGCGCCCTGCTGCTGGGCGCCCTGTGGGGCTGGCTGCCGTGCGGGCTGGTGTACAGCACCCTGCTGTGGGCGGCGAGCCAGGGCGATGCGCTGCACAGCGCGGCGCTGATGCTGGCGTTCGGCGTCGGCACCTGGCCGGTGCTGCTGGCCACCGGGCTTGCCGCCGAGCGCGTGGGTCGCCTGCTGCGCAAGCGCGGGGTGCGCATGGCCGGCGGCGTGCTGGTGATCCTCTTTGGCCTGTGGACACTGCCCGGACCTCACCAGCATTGGTTGATGGGGCATTGATCGCGGGGCAAGCCCGCTCCCACGCCAGCCCCGCGACGGCCGCCAACTCACCTTGATACAAATCAACACGACTTCTTACATCCGCCCCTAGACTCCGGACACTGCAGCTCTATCCGGGGACCACCCACATGCTCGACGACCTACGCTGGGACGCCGACCTGATTCGTCGCTACGATCTGGCCGGGCCACGCTACACCTCCTATCCGACCGCCGTGCAATTGCACGGCGAAGTGGGCTCGTTCGACCTGCTTCACGCCCTGCGCGAAAGCCGCCGCGCCACGCGCCCGCTGTCGCTGTACGTGCACGTGCCGTTCTGCGCCAACATCTGCTACTACTGCGCCTGCAACAAGGTCATCACCAAGGACCGTGGCCGCGCCGCGCCCTACCTGCAGCGCCTGGAGCAGGAAATCCAGCTGATCGCCTGCCACCTCGACCCGAAACAGGTGGTCGAGCAGCTGCATTTCGGCGGCGGCACGCCGACTTTCCTCAGCCACGTGGAACTGCGCCAGCTGATGGCCACCCTGCGCCAGCACTTTCACCTGCTGGACGACGACTCCGGCGACTACGGCATCGAGATCGACCCGCGCGAGGCCGACTGGTCGACCATGGGCCTGCTGCGCGAGCTGGGCTTCAACCGCGTCAGCCTCGGCGTGCAGGACCTCGATCCGGCCGTGCAACGCGCGGTCAACCGCCTGCAGAGCCTGGAGCAGACCCGCACCCTGATCGAGGCGGCGCGCACCCTGCAATTTCGCTCGATCAACCTCGACCTGATCTACGGCCTGCCCAAGCAGACCCCGGAAGGTTTTGCCCGCACCGTCGAGGAAGTGATCCGCCTGCAGCCCGACCGTCTGTCGGTATTCAACTACGCACACCTGCCCGAGCGCTTCATGCCCCAGCGGCGTATCGACAGCGCCGACCTGCCGGCGCCGGCGGCCAAGCTGGAAATGCTCCACGCTACCATCGACCAACTGACCGCCGCCGGCTACCGCTACATCGGCATGGACCACTTCGCCCTGCCCGACGACGAGCTGGCCATTGCCCAGGAAGAAGGGACCCTGCAGCGCAACTTCCAGGGCTACACCACCCATGGCCACTGCGACCTGATCGGCCTGGGCGTGTCAGCGATCAGCCAGATCGGCGACCTGTACTGCCAGAACAGCAGCGACCTCAATACCTACCAGGACACGCTCTCCACCGCCCAGCTGGCGACCCAGCGCGGCCTTCTTTGCAATCAGGACGACCGCCTGCGCCGGGCGGTGATCCAGCAACTGATCTGCCACTTCGAACTGGATTTCGAGGCGTTCGAGCAGGCCTTCACCATCGATTTTCGTGGCTACTTCAAGGAGCTGTGGCCACAGCTGCAAGCCATGCAGCGCGACGGCCTGATCAGCCTGGACAGCAAAGGCATCCGCATCCTGCCAGCCGGTCGCCTGCTGGCGCGCTCGGTATGCATGGTGTTCGACGCCTACCTCGCGCAGCAGAATCGCCAGCGTTTCTCCCGGGTGATCTGAGGCGATTGAGGCGTTTCACCGCATGGACAGCCCGCCTTTCGGGGCACACTATGGACAGTTGAACGGTAGCGGAACACCCCTTCCGCACCGCCGCTAGCGTGCACCAAAAATGCGCACACTGGCCTACAGCCCATGCCGCAGGTTATCCTTACGGCTTATGTGTGCTTTCCCACAAGGATCGAAAGAAATGTCCGAGCCAGTAAAACTGCGCCCACACAACCAGGCCCACTGCAAGGATTGCAGCCTGGCCCCCCTGTGCCTGCCCCTGTCCCTGAACCTGGAAGACATGGATGCACTGGATGAAATCGTCAAACGCGGCCGCCCGTTGAAGAAAGGCGAGTTCCTGTTCCGCCAGGGTGACAATTTCGGCTCGGTCTACGCGGTTCGCTCTGGCGCCCTGAAAACCTTCAGCCTCAGCGATGCCGGCGAAGAGCAGATCACCGGTTTCCACCTGCCCAGCGAGCTGGTCGGCCTGTCCGGCATGGACACCGAGGCCTATCCGGTGTCGGCCCAGGCCCAGGAAACCACCTCTGTGTGCGAGATCCCCTTCGAGCGCCTCGACGAACTCTCGGTGCAGCTGCCGCAGCTGCGCCGCCAGCTGATGCGAGTGATGAGCCGCGAGATCCGCGACGACCAGCAGATGATGCTGCTGCTGTCGAAGAAGACCGCCGACGAGCGCATCGCCACCTTCCTGGTCAACCTGTCGGCACGCTTCCGTGCCCGCGGCTACTCGGCCAACCAGTTCCGCCTGAGCATGTCGCGCAACGAGATCGGCAACTACCTGGGCCTGGCGGTGGAAACCGTGTCGCGGGTGTTCACCCGCTTCCAGCAGAACGGTTTGCTCAAGGCAGAAGGCAAGGAAGTGCACATCCTCGATCCGATCCAGCTGTGCGCGCTGGCCGGTGGTGCGCTGGACGCCTGATCGCCCTGCGGACGGGGTATACTGGCGCCGAGTTTTTCCAGGATACCCGCCCATGCACAGCGACACCTTCGACCTCAAAGCCCTGATCCGCCCGGTAGTGGACTTTCCCAAGCCGGGCGTGATCTTCCGCGACATCACCCCACTGTTCCAGTCGCCGCGCGGGCTGCGCTATGTCGCCGACCAGTTCATCGAGCGTTATGTCGAGGCCGAGTTCAGCCATATCGGCGCCATGGACGCGCGGGGCTTCCTGATCGGCTCGATCATCGCCCACCAGCTGAACAAGCCGCTGATCCTGTTCCGCAAGCAGGGCAAGCTGCCGGCCGACGTGCTGTCGGAGGGCTACCAGACCGAATACGGCGAGGCCTTCCTGGAAGTGCACGCCGACAGCCTGTGCGATGGCGACTCGGTATTGATCTTCGATGACCTGATCGCCACCGGCGGCACCTTGCTGGCCGCGGCCAACCTGGTGCGTCGCACCGGCGCCCGGGTGTTCGAGGCGGCGGCAATCATCGACCTGCCGGAGCTGGAAGGTTCGCGCCGCCTGCAAGCGGCCGGGGTGCCGACCTTCTGCCTGACCGAGTTTTCCCTGAGCGAATACTGAGTTCGCGTTGGCGATGCTTTGCTAGGGCTTACAGCCAGCCTCCTTCAAGGTTTTGCGATTTTTTGGATATGACCGTTCCAACTCAGGATTGCCGGGGTCGCTTTGCGACCCTTTCGCGGCACAAGGCCGCTCCTACAGGGGGGCACAGTCGCCTGTAGGAGCGGCCTTGTGCCGCGAAAGGGCTGCAAGGCAGCCCCGGCACATCCAAGCCGAACGCCAAATATCGACACCTTGAAAGGGCTTGGTCTTACAACGAAATCGGCCTGCGCCCCGCGAAAGCATGGGCCAGCGTCCCGCCATCCACCAGCTCCAGCTCCCCGCCCAACGGCACGCCATGGGCAATACGCGTGGCAGCCAGGCCCTTCTCGGCCAGCAGCTGGGCGATGTAATGCGCCGTCGCCTCCCCTTCCACCGTAGGGTTGGTGGCCAGGATCACCTCGCTGAAGGTGCCCTGCTCCTCGATCCGCGCCATCAGCTGCGGAATACCGATGGCCTCAGGCCCCAGGCCATCGAGCGGCGACAGGTGCCCCTTGAGCACGAAGTAGCGACCGCGATAGCCGGTCTGCTCCACCGCGTACACATCCATCGGCCCCTCCACCACACACAGCTGGCTGTCGTCGCGGCGCGGATCGGCGCACTGCGGGCACAGCTCCTGCTCGGTCAGGGTCCGGCACTGTCGACAGTGGCCAACGCCCTCCATGGCCTGGCTCAGGGCCTGGGCCAGGCGCGTGCCGCCGCTGCGGTCGCGTTCGAGCAGTTGCAGGGCCATGCGTTGGGCGGTTTTCTGACCGACGCCGGGCAGGATGCGCAGGGCGTCGATCAGTTGGCGGATCAGGGGGCTGAAGCTCATGTGTGCAGGCCTGCCAATTCAGGAAACAGAATGAACAAGGGAGCAACGACCGTCGGGTCGTTGCTCCCCATTTGAAGCCAGAAGCCGATCAGAACGGCATCTTGAAACCAGGCGGCAGCTGCATGCCAGCGGTCATGCCGCCCATCTTTTCCTGACTGCTCTGCTCGATCTTGCGCACGGCGTCGTTCAGCGCGGCGGCGATCAGGTCCTCGAGCACTTCCTTGTCGTCGGCGTCGGTCGACATCAGGCTCTGGTCGATGCTGACGCGCTTGACGTCGTGGCGACCGGTCATCACCACGCTGACCAGGCCGCCGCCGGACTGGCCGGTGACTTCCGCGTTGGCCAGCTCTTCCTGCATCTTCTGCATCTTCTCCTGCATCTGCTGGGCCTGCTTCATCAGGCCGGCCATGCCACCTTTCATCATGGGGTATACCTCGATTGGGTCATGTGATGCGGCCCGGCACAGGCGGGCCACATGGTTATCCGTTCATTGGCCCTGGCTGGCCAGGGCGTCTACAGGCTCAATAGTATCCTGCCTGACCGTCGCGCCGAACTGCCGGATCATCTGCTGGATGAGCGGATCCTGCTCGATCGACACAACCGCATCATGCTGACGCTCGGCACGCTTGCGCGAGGCGGCCTGGGCCGGGGTCTCCTGCTCAGGGCGGATCAACTCGATCTTCAGGCGGATCTCGCGACCCAACTGCTGGTTGAGCGCGTCGTTCAGGCGGCGCTGCTGCGTCGAGTTGAACAGCGCGCCCTGCCCCGGGTCCAGGTGCAACAGCCAGTCATCGCCATCGGCGGCGATCAGCGTACAGTTTGCGGCGATGTTGCCTGTCATACCGGAGACAGGCAACTGTGGGAATAATTCCAGCCATTGCAGGGCGAGGCCGCTCGCGGGCATGGCCGCCGGCAGCGGCTCCGGCGCCTGGGCGGGCGCCTCTTCCTGCACGTGCTCGGCCAACTCGTCCAGGTAGCTGAAGCCGGCCGGGTCGCTGTCGGGCGTGTAGTAGTCCTCGTCCGCCGGCGGCTCGTCGTCGCGCTCCATGCCCGCCGGGCTGTAGGCCGACGGATCGAATGGCGGCTCGTCGTAGTCCGGCTGCGGGTTGGCGGCTTCGACCGCAGGTGCAGGCTCGGGCGGCAGCTCGGGCGCAACCGGCGCCGGCGCGGCAACGGGCTCCTCCCAAGGCAGGTCGATGACCTCCTCGACGGGCTGCGGCTCGGGCTCTGGTTCCGATTGCGGTTGCGGTGCCTCGATAACCTCGGCAACGGCCGGCACTTCGACGACTGGCGGCTCTGGCTGTACAGATGGCTCAGCCACGGGCTCCGGCGCGACCGTTTCAGCGACAGGGCTGGCGGCAACGGGCGGCGCCACGACCGCAGGCGCCGCTGCCACCGGTTGGGCCGGATCAGCTGTGGCTTGGCTGATCCCCACCGGCTTTAGTACCGGCTTCGGTGCATCGTCGGTGTCGGCCGGGCGGAAGGCCAGCATGCGCAGCAGGACCATTTCGAAGCCACCACGCGGGTCCGGCGCCAGCGGCAGGTCGCGTCGGCCGATCAGGCCCATCTGGTAGTAGAACTGCACATCCTCGGCCGGCAGGGCCTGGGCCAGCGCCAGCACGCGCTCACGGTCGCCCTGGCCGTTGTCGACCGCCTCGGGCAGGGCCTGGGCAATCGCCACCCGGTGCAGCACGTTGAGCATTTCCGACAGTACGCCGTTCCAGTCCGGACCTTGTTCGGCCAGATCGCGCACCGCCTCCAGCAATGCCCGGGCATCGCCCTCGAGCAACGCCTGCAGCACACCGTACACCTGGCCATGGTCGAGAGTGCCGAGCATCGCCCGCACATCGGCGGCCAGCACCTTGCCCTCGCCGAAGGCGATAGCCTGGTCGGTCAGGCTCATGGCGTCGCGCATCGAACCATCGGCGGCGCGACCGAGCAACCACAGGGCGTCGTCCTCGAACGGCACGTTCTCGGCGCCCAGCACATGGGTCAGGTGCTCGACCACCCGTTCCGGGCTCATGTTCTTTAGCGAGAACTGCAGGCAGCGCGACAGGATGGTCGCCGGCAGCTTCTGCGGGTCGGTGGTGGCGAGGATGAACTTGACGTAGGGCGGCGGCTCTTCCAGCGTCTTCAACAAGGCGTTGAACGAGTGGGTGGAGAGCATGTGCACTTCGTCGATCAGGTAGACCTTGAAGCGTCCGCGGCTCGGCGCGTACTGCACGTTGTCGAGCAGTTCGCGGGTGTCCTCGACCTTGGTGCGGCTGGCGGCGTCGATCTCGATCAGGTCGACGAATCGGCCCTCGTCGATCTCCCGGCACACCGAACAGGTGCCGCACGGCGTGGAGGTGATGCCAGTCTCGCAGTTCAGGCACTTGGCGATGATCCGCGCAATGGTGGTCTTGCCCACGCCCCGGGTACCGGTGAACAGGTAGGCGTGGTGCAGGCGCTGGTTGTCCAGGGCGTTGATCAAAGCCTTGAGCACATGGGTCTGGCCGACCATTTCGCGGAACGAGCGCGGACGCCATTTACGTGCAAGAACCTGATAACTCATCAAAAAACCATCGTGACCGGAGCGGGCGGAAAGAGCGCTAATGCTAGCGGAGCGGGGCCGAAATTGCACCCTGCCGATCTCGACTAAGCTCAGTAGCGGGCACACGGACGGCGGATCAGGGAGGATGAGGCGTGCGGCGAGTCCTGGCTATCCTGTTGCTGTGGACCACCCAAAGCCTGGCGCACCCGCCGGTGCTGCGCTTTTCCGTCGCCGAAAGCTGGAGCATGCCGTTGATGCGCACCGAGGACCAGCAACCGGTGGAAGGCATCCTTTTCGAGCTGATGCAGGCCATTGCCCGGGAGGTCGACGCCCGCCCGCAATACCACGTGATGGCCCGCCTGCGCCTGCAGGAGGCGATGCAGGCCGGCGAAATCGACGTGCGCTGCTACGTCTCCACCCAGTGGCTGACCGACCGGCCGGGCGACTTCCTGTGGAGCATCCCCGTCATCGAACAGCGTGACCTGCTGATCGGCCGCCCCGGCGACAGCGGCCCCACCCACCCGGAAGCACTGCCGCCGCAGGCCATCGGCACTGTACTCGGCTACACCTACCCCACCCTCGAACCCCTGTTCAGCCAGGGCCGCCTGCAACGCGAGGACAGCCGCAACCAGTTGCTGGCCCTGCAGAAGCTCCAGGCCGGACGCTTTCGCCACGCGATCAGCAACCAGTTGTCATTGCAATGGTACAACCGCTCCCTGCCGCCGGGGCAACGCCTGCAAGCCTTGGCCGTGCTGGAAGAGCAAGCGCTGGGCTGCATGGTGCGCAATGATCCCCAACTACCGACCCAAGGTGTGCTCAGGGCGCTGGTGCGGATCAAGGAGTCCGGGGAGATGCAGCGGATTGTCCAGCGGTATACCGACGGCCAGGTCTTTCAAGGTGCTCGACGTTAGTGTTGCAGCGCCTATCAGTTCGAGCGCCGCCCGCGCGGCGCATCGCGGCGCAAGGCCGCTCCTACATCTGTTTCGGGCCAGTCAATCCTGTGCCATTACCTGGTCCGCCTTGTTGGTCCGACACGGTTTCAGCGTGGGCACCACTGCCGCCTCATCTGTCTCAAGACATGCACCAAGGCGGGCTACCATGGCCTGACAGGTTCGGCACGTTGCAACAAATAATGAAATGGCTACCCCCGCCCCACCCTGTGTCAGCCCTCTAAGCTTTCACAGGGTGCCTATCGGAGTGCAACGCCATGAACACTGTCGCCATCATCGCCATCGACCTGGGAAAGTTGAGCTTCCATGTACACGCTCAGGATGATCGGGGTCATGAGCTCTATCACCGCAGGTTCAACCGTGAGTCACTCATCCGCCACCTTGCCAATCTTGCGCCCTGTACGGTGGCGATGGAGGCCTGTGGTGGCTCTCATTTCATGGCGCGAGAGGTGACGAGACAGGGTCATACGCCCAAACTTATTCCCGCACAGTTCGTTCGCCCCTACGTGAAAAGCAACAAGAATGACTTTGCCGATGCTGCCGCTATCGGTGAGGCGGCAACCCGCGATCAGATGCGCTTCGTGCCTCCCAAAACCGAGGCCCAGCAGGCGCTGGCGATGCTCAATTCACTGCGCGACAGCTTCATCAGAGACCGTACTGCCACCATGAACCGCATCCACGCTTATTTGCTCGAGGTGGGGGTCAGTTTGGCACCCACCTTCAAGGCGGTCCGGGAGCTCCCCATTCTGCTGGACGACAGTACCTTCTCACCGTTGATCAAGAAGCTGTTGCTGGACCTACATGCCCACTTCCGCTATCTCGATGATCGGATCAAGGCTCTAGACAAGGAAGTGCATAGCCAGGCCGTTAGCGATGATCTTGCTTCCCGTTTGATGTCGATACCTTGTATTGGCCCGATCACCGCTACCGCCCTGGCTGCGGAATTGGGTGATGGTAAGCAGTTCCGCTGTGGGCGAAATTATTCAGCCTCCATAGGCCTGGTTCCCAGGCAGCACACGACAGGCGGCAAACCTTGCCTGGGGCGAATCAGCAAGCGGGGCGACGGCAATCAGCGACGACTGCTGATCCAGTGCGCGAGGGTCTATCTGATTGGGCTGGAGCGCAAAACCGGCAAGCTGGCGGACTGGGTACGTGGCTTGCTACGTGTTCACCACCCCAACCTGGTGGTGTGCGCTATCGCCAACAAACTGGCCCGAATCGCCTGGGCCATCACGGCACACCACAGCGAATTTGATGCAGGGTCAAGCGCCATGAACGCTTGACCCTGCAGACACACGAGTAACAACCCACCTGGTTTTGCGATGCTGCACACAGATGACGTGAACGGTATACCGGCCTGGCGATCAACCTGAGCTCCTACTCGGCTTCAGAAGCCGAACAAATATCTAGGCTCGTCGGGCGCGATTTTCATCGAGGCGCGGGACCAACCTCCCACACGACGCCGTATAGATTGACGCAAACCAAACTCACGCACATCTCAGTACAGTATTGCAGAAATGGGGGTAACCATAGATTGTCCCGCGATGCGCCGCGCGGGCGGCGCTCGATCTGATAGGCGCTGCAGGGGTTGCGGCGGACATCTGGAGGCCCTCACCCAAGGCAAGCATAAGGCAGGCTCCATTGGTCCAAACACACCTGTTTAACCTGCCACCCCTCCCCGAACCCCTGCCAGCACTACCGCACTCAGGAACAACCCAAAACCGAACACGCCATGCGTGGCCAAGCTACGCAGGCAACTCCTGAGCGGCGTCGGGGTACGGCTGGCAAAATACCCCGCCCCAAACGCAGGCTGCACCACACACAACGGCACCAGCACCGAGACCACCCCGAACAGCAACGCGGGCCACAGGAGCGGCCCCTGCAACCACCCCTCCCCTGCAATTGCCACCAGTAGCGCCGCAAACACCAGCCCCGTGGCGTAATGGAGCAACCAGCCCCACGCCAGTTCCCCCCTGACCGGCGCAGCCTTGCCGATCGCCGCATGCCGCCAGCACCCCGCGAACAGGTGGCCCGCCCAGCGCCCGACCATCGCGTAGTTCAGGGTGGTAATGCCCAGGCGCCTGAGCAGCAGGGTCCACAGGTCCATGACCAGGGTGGCGCCGATGCCGATCAGCAGAATGGAAAATACGAGAGAAGAAACGCTCATGACAAAAGCCCTTGGCAGATTGACGGAAAGGTCGATGCCGAGCAGCATGCAAGTTGAAGTCAACTTCAAGTCAAGGGAGCCGCGATGGACATTGCCGATGTCGCCAGGCGCACCGGAGTGCCGGCGTCGACATTGCGTTACTACGCGAACAAGGGCTTGCTCACATCACTCGCTGGCCGCGGCCAGCGCCGGCAATTCCCGGCGGATACGCCCGAACGCCTGGCCCTGATCGCCCTGGGCCAGGCGGCGGGATTTTCGCTGGACGAGGTGGCGGCGATGCTGGACGAGCAACGGGTCGACCGAGCGCTGCTGCTGGCCAAGGCCGATGAGATCGAGCAGAAGATCAAGCGCCTGCAGGCGATGAGCAAAGGGCTGCGGCATGCGGCGGTGTGCCCCGAGGAGAACCACCTGCAGTGCCCGACCTTCCAGCGATTGATGCAAGTGTCGGCCAGCAGGGGCAAGCGTGGGAGTCGCCTGGCCCCGTGATGAGGCCCACCAGACCAGAGCACGGCGACGGGTTCAGTAGCCGTGCAACTCGCGGAACGGCTGGCCCTTGTGGTAGTTGATCCACTCCTCCACGTCATAGGGCAGGTACAACTGCCGCCGCGCCCGCGACAGGGCGATGTACACCGCGCAGATCCGCGCATCGAAGGCGTAGGCGTCCTTGAAGCGCTGGGTGGTCATCAGCTCCGGCGTCAACAGCACCTGATCGAACTCCAGGCCACCGGCCTCCTCAGCCATCAACAGTGTGAGGCTGGTGGGCTGCACGGCGACGCGCGCATCCAGACCGGTCAGGTCGGCAAGCTTGAAACCCGCCTCCAGCCGCGCCTCGACCCACTGAAACGCGGCATCGAAACGCTCGGACTCGCGCACCTGCTGCCAGTCGAGCAGGTGCGCGAAGTACCCATGCGGCCCTTCGGCGTCCTGCCCCGGCGCATAGAACGCCGACCTGAACAGGCCAATCGCTGTGACCATGAACCGCCGCATATCTGGCCAGTCGGGGAAGTTCAGCAGGCAGTTGGACTCGGCCATCTCCATGGCCCAGCGCATCGTGTCCCAGCGCGAGGCAGTCAGTACCACGCAGCCCTCGGGCGGGACAAAACCTTCGGGGAAGTGCTCGATGCCGACATCGACATGCCGCGCCGCCTCGAACGCGACCTTGGATTTTTTCGAGTGCACACCGATCAGCGGGTTGATCAGGCGCTCCACCTTGGGCCCGGAGCGCACGGCGAAGGCCATGTCCTTCTGGCGCACCTGACGCTCGCGCCTGACCACCTCGCCGCTGGCCTTCTGGTATTCGTCGCCCAGGGTGATCAGCACCTGGCGGCCACGCTCGATGACCTGCAGCAGCGAGGCCGGCACATCCTGGCTCTCGTCGATGATCACATGGCTGAAGCGCCCGGGCACGCTGCAGCCACCCAGGCTGGCGCGCTTGAGCAGCAGCAACGCCTCGAACCCGGTCTGCGTACCCCAGCTCGGCTGCGCCTCCAGGTAACGCCACAGGCGGCTGGCGTACTCGAGCAGCACCTGGGCATCGAGGCTGGACAGCGCCTGGCGAAAGTGCGGCAGGTGGCGGTTGGACAGGCTGTAGTCCCGCGACTCGCAATAGTTGCGCAGCACTTCCAGGCAGATATCCAGGGCGTGCTCGGCGTCGTACTGGCGCAGCCCGACGACCCCCAGCTCTTCGGCCAGCCGGCGCTTGCCGGGGCCGCGCGGCGCCGCCCGGGCGGAAACCGGCCGGTTATCCTTGAGCAGGGCCCGGGCGAACTGGCCGAAGGTCATGCCGACCTTGGCCTGGGCATCCAGCCCCATGCGCCGACGCAGGGTACCGAGCTTGGCCGGTGTGCGCGCCAGGGCCAGCACCCGGCCACGCGGCAGGCATTCCATCAGGGCGCCGAGCAGGTAGCTCTTGCCGATCCCGGCATAGCCCTGCACGTGGATATCCTCGTCGAGGTTGGCCTGGATGACCTTGAGCAGCTTGTCCTGCTCGACGGTCAGCCAGCGCTCGCTGTCGAAGCCGGTGGTCACCCGCTGGCTGAACGGGTTGTCACTGTGATGCAGGCGGATGCGGTAGTCAAAATCCCATTTGCCATCCGCCAGCAGGTACTCCCGCGCCTGCACCTGTTCGGCATCGAGCAGGCGCAGTTTCGAGCCCTTGATCACCTCGAGGCCGAAATAGAGCTTGCGCGCATCGAACAGCCGACGGGCCTCGGACAGCAAGCCCACGCCAGGCGAGTGCGCGCCATCGACCGCCCACGCCAGCAGCTTGCCCAGGACCTTTTCCGCCGCCCGCGCATCGACCTGGCCCGGTGTCTGGGCCAGGTTCTGGATCACCAGTATTGCTGCCAGCTCCGGCTCGCCCAAGGCGTCGAGCGCAGGCGCGCCCTCGGCCTGCAGCAAGGCCTGGCATACCTCTGCGCTGACCGGCAGGTACACCGGATGGGAAAAGTCGAAGTGCTCGGGCTGCATATCGGTACGGGTCCGGGGATCACTCAAGGGTTGTCGGATTCAGCGGCCTGCCCCACCACCAGTTCGAAGCGGTAGGCTCCCAACGACCCCGCCATGTCGCCGGGATAGCTGATACCCGCCTGCGGCGCATCAAGTACGCCATCGAGCTCATGCAGGGCCAGTTCCAGCAACTTGCGCAAGTCACGCACCGAGTGCGCCGACACCTGCACCTGCAACGCGAAGGCCGCCGCGTCAGCCGTCACTGCCACAGGGGCAGCCGCTTCCTCGAGGATGCGCTCATGCTCTTCTTCCATCTGGTCGAGCACCTGCGACAACTCCAGCACACGCTCGGGGCTGGCGGCCATCTGGTCCTTGATTTCCAGGCGGCGCATCTGCCACTCACGGATTTTCTGGCGGGTGAGGTCGTCGACATGTTCCACGGTCGCTATCTCCTGGCCGAATGGGCTGACACGATGGGATGCATGATAAGGCGCTGCGCGGGATCGTGCAGGCGGAAAACAGTGCGAGGGTGTAAAGAAAAGCGTCTGATGGGCGACGCCTGACAGGTACGCCGGAAAACCCCTGCGCCCAAAATGGAGGCGGCCCCACCAGCCACACCCCGGCACTCGATGTTCCCGCTATGGCTGCTCCCTTCCGGGCCTGACCAGGTTAACGGGTAATCAATGCGGGGGGACCGATGGGGCCACCACGACGGCTCGTCAGCTGACGAGCCGCGCCATTGTACAGCGCCGGGGCGAAGTTACAACCTTTGATCGTGAAAAAACCATCATTTCTCAAGGACTTGTGGTTTTGACGCGGTCTCGGGTCGGGCTGCGCTGGCTCGCAGGAAGCTGAGTACTCAGGTGCTCCACGCCCCCTGTGGGAGCGGGTTTACCCGCGAACACCGGCGGAGCCGGTGCCATCCACCGCGCTGGATTCTTCGCGGGTGAACCCGCTCCCACAGGGAACCTGATCCGTATTTACGGCGGAGTCAGACGCTGATGCCGCGCTCCGCCAGGAAGCCCACGAACGCCTCCTCGTCCATCACCGCCACGCCCAGCTCAGCGGCCTTGGCCAGCTTGGAGCCGGCGCCGGGACCGGCGACCACGCAGTGGGTCTTGCCGGACACGGAACCCGCCACCTTGGCCCCCAGGCTTTCCAGCTTCTCCTTGGCGATATCGCGGCTCATGCGTTCCAGGGTGCCGGTCAGCACCCAGGTCTGTCCGGCCAGCGGCAAGCCCTCGGCGGTTTTCTTCTCACACGACCAGTGCATGCCGAATTCCAGCAACTGGGCCTCGATTGCGTGGGCCAGCTGCTGGTTGGCCTCGACCTTGAAGAACTCGCGCACCCCGTCGGCGGCCTTGGTATTCAGGGCCTGGCGCAAATCGATGCCATCGGCGGCGATGATCTTGTCCAGCGTACCCAGCTTGTCCACCAGCTTCTCGGCGCCGGTCGGGCCGACCGAGGGGATGTCGAGCTTGGCAAGCATCCCGGCCAGCGTGGTGCTGGCGGCGAACTCGGCGGCAAGCTCGCCCTCGTCCTGCAACTGCATGCCGCTGGCCAGCAACTGCGCGATGACCTCGCGATTGTGCGCGTCCTCGAAGAAGTTGTGGATCTCGTGGGCAACCTCTAGGCCGATGTCCGGCAGATAGGTCAGCACCTGCGGCAACGCCACCTGCACCCGCGCCAGGCTGCCCAGGGAGCGGGCCAGGACCTTGGCGGTCTCCTCGCCGACATCGGGGATGCCCAGCGCATAGATGAAGCGCGCCAGGCTCGGGCGCTTGCTCGCCTCGATGGCGGCCAGCAGCTTGTTGCTCGACACCTCGGCAAAGCCTTCCAGCGCCACCACCTGGTCGAAGGTCAGGCGGTAGAGATCGGCCGGTGAGCGGATCAGGTTCTCGTCGACCAGCTGCTCGACGCTCTTCTCGCCCAGGCCGTCGATGTCCATGGCCCGGCGCGATACGTAGTGGATGATCGCCTGCTTGAGCTGGGCAGCGCAGCTCAGGCGCCCCACGCAACGGTACACCGCGCCTTCGCTGGTGGTTTCCTTGCCCTTGCTGCGCTTGACCAGCTGGGTGCGCTCGACCTGCGAGCCGCACACCGGGCACTGCGTGGGCACCTCGACCGACCGGGCGTCCTGCGGACGGCGGTCGAGCACCACCTGCATCACCTGCGGGATCACATCGCCGGCGCGGCGGATGATCACGGTGTCGCCGATGCGCAGGCCCAGGCGGGCGATCTCGTCCATGTTGTGCAGGGTGGCGTTGGACACGGTCACGCCGGCCACCTTGACCGGCTTGAGCCGCGCCACCGGGGTCACCGCGCCGGTGCGACCGACCTGGAACTCGACGTCGAGCACCTCGGTGAGCTCTTCCATGGCCGGGAACTTGTGGGCGATCGCCCAGCGTGGCTCGCGGGCGCGGAAGCCCAGCTCACGCTGGGAGGCCAGGCTGTTGACCTTGAACACCACACCGTCGATCTCGTAGGGCAGGCCATTGCGACGGGCACCGATATCGCGGTAGTAGGCCAGGCACTCCTCGATGCCGGCGGCATGGCGCAGCTCGCGGCTGATCGGCAACCCCCAGGTCTTGAGCTTTTCGAGGATGCCGATATGGCTGTCGCCAAAAGGCTCGGATACCTGGCCGACGCCATAGCAGCAGAATTCCAGCGGGCGGCTGGCGGTGATCTTCGAGTCCAGCTGGCGCAGGCTGCCGGCCGCGGCGTTGCGCGGGTTGGCGAAAGTCTTGCCGCCGGCGTCGGCCTGGGCGGCGTTAAGCCGGTCGAAACCGGCCTTGCTCATGTACACCTCGCCGCGCACTTCCAGCACCGCCGGCCAGCCCTCGCCCTGCAGCTTGAGCGGGATGTTGCGCACGGTGCGCACGTTGGTGCTGATGTCCTCGCCGGTGGTGCCGTCGCCGCGGGTGGCGCCCTGCACCAGCTGGCCATCGCGGTACAGCAGGCTCACCGCCAGGCCGTCGAGTTTCGGCTCGCAGCTGTAGTCCACCGCGGCCTGATCACCGCCCGGCAGGTCCAGGCCCTCCACGACGCGGCGACCGAAATCGCGCAGGTCATCCTCCTCGAAGGCGTTGCCCAGGCTGAGCATCGGCACCTCGTGGCGGACCTGGCTGAAAGCCGCCAGCGCCGCACCACCGACGCGCTGGGTCGGCGAGTCCGGGGTCACCAGGTGCGGATGCTCGGCCTCCAGCGCCTTGAGCTCGTTGAACAGGCGGTCGTATTCGGCATCGGGCACGCTGGGTTCGTCGAGCACGTAGTAGCGGTAGTTGTGCTGGTCGAGTTCGGCGCGCAGGGCATGGATTCGGGATTCGGCGTTCATGGCTTGTCTTCTCTTGCAAAGCAAAAGAGCAGCCCCTGGCTGCTCTTTTGCTTGAATCATCGCGGCGCGGATCGAGGCAGGATCCGCCCGCTCGTAAACATCAGCGTTTCTGGGTCAGGGCGCGGCGCTCGAACTCGACGATGCGCTGGCGGTAGTGCTCGATGGTCTGGGCGGTCAGCACGCTGCGCTGGTCGTCCTTGAGCTCACCGTTGAGCTCGTGGGCCAACTTGCGGGCGGCGGCCACCATCACGTCGAAGGCCTGCTTGGGATGACGCGGGCCAGGCAGACCGAGGAAGAAGCTCACCGCACGGGTGCTGAAATGGTCGATGTCGTCCAGGTCGAACACGCCGGGCTTGACCGCGTTGGCCATGGAGAACAGCACTTCGCCGTGGCCGGCCATGCTCTCGTGGCGGTGGAAGATGTCCATTTCGCCGAAGCGCAGGCCGCTTTCGAGGATGTTCTGCAGCAGCGCCGGGCCCTTGAAGCCACCTTCGTCACGGGAAATGACGCTGATCACCAGCACTTCCTCGGCCGGCGGCAGCTCCTTGGCCGGCGTGCTCGGCGCGGTGAAGCCGTTGGCGCGGGTGTTGTCGGCGGCGAAATCGTCGTCGCCACCCTCGAACAGGTCGGGCTCGCGGGGCTCGGCGGCCAGGTTCAGGTCACCCTGCTGCGGCTCGCTGTGGTTGCGCTTGCCGCGCTTGGCCTTGGCCGGCTTGGGTTCGCGCTCGCGCTCCCGTTCACGCGCAGGGACGCTCACCGACGGCAGGTCGGACTCGTCCAGCTCGGGCTCTTTATGGGTATCCAGCACACGCGCAGGGCCGAGCACCTCGGCGCTGCCGCTGTCGTCGTCCGGGGCGTTGGCGTAGCTACGGTCCAGACGGAACTTCAACTTGCCCTTGCCGCCGCGCATGCGGCGCCAGCCGTCGAAAAGAATACCGGCGATGACAATGATGCCGATGACGATCAGCCACTCGCGCAGACCGATTTCCATGTAATCCCGTGCCTCTATAAAAAATATGCTTGAAAACAAAGGCTTCAAAGGCCTTTAACACGTGGCGCCAACTCTATGTTCTGACAGGCGTTTTACCCACGCAAAAAACAAGTGACATTAAGCTAGCACGACCAAAGGCAACTTTACACCGTCTGTCGCATCTGCTGAGGCTTTTGCCTACATGTTCACACCCATTCTTTACCCCTTACGCATCGACCATGGCCATTGCCTCTTCCACATCAACTGCAACAAGACGTGAACAACCCGGCTCGTGCATGGTCACCCCCATCAGCTGGTCGGCCATTTCCATGGCGATCTTGTTGTGGGTGATGTAGATGAACTGCACGGTCTCGCTCATTTCCTTGACCAGGCGGGCATAGCGCCCGACGTTGGCGTCGTCCAGCGGCGCGTCGACCTCGTCGAGCATGCAGAACGGCGCCGGGTTCAGCTTGAAGATGGCGAACACCAGGGCCAGGGCCGTCAGTGCCTTCTCGCCGCCGGACAACAGATGGATGGTGCTGTTCTTCTTGCCCGGTGGACGCGCCATGATCGTCACCCCTGTATCGAGTAGATCTTCGCCCGTCAGTTCCAGATAAGCGCTGCCGCCACCGAAAACTTTTGGGAAAAGTGCCTGTAATCCGGCATTTATCTGATCAAAGGTATCCTTGAAGCGGTTGCGGGTTTCCTTGTCGATCTTGCGGATGACGTTTTCCAGGGTCTCCAGCGCCTCAACCAGGTCGGCGTCCTGGGCGTCCAGGTAACGCTTGCGTTCGGACTGCTGTTCGTATTCCTCGATGGCCGCCAGGTTGATCGCGCCCAGGCGCTGGATGCGCGCCTCGATCTGCTCCAATGCCTGTTCGGTACCCTGCTCGCTGGCATCGGCCTCGAGCGTGGCGAGCACGCCCTGAAGATCGTAGCCGTCGGCGAGCAGTTGTTCCTGCAAGGTCTTGCGTCGCACGTCCAGGCCCTGGGACTCCAGGCGCTGCTGCTCCAGCTGGCCGCGCAACAGTTGCGACTGCTGCTCGGCCTGGGTGCGGCGCCGTTCGGCATCGCGCAGCTCACGGTCGGCCTCGTCCATGTGCAGGCGCGCCTGGCGCATTTCCTCGTCGACGCTCATGCGTCGCTCCAGCAGCTCTTCGAGCTTGAGGCGCAATTCTTCCAGCGGCGCCTCGCCCTCCTCCAGGTTCAGGTTCAACTGCTCCTGGCGCTCGCCCAGGCGTGCGGCCTGCTGTTCCAAGCGTTCGAGGGCCTGACGGGTCGAGTCATGCTGGGCGCGCAGCGAGCCCAGGCGCACGGCCAGCTGGTGACCGTGGTCCTTGTGCTGGCGGGCCTCCTGGCGGATGCGGTCGAGACCTTCGCGCAGGGTGTCGCGGCGCGCCATCAACAGCTCGCGCTGCTCGGTGTCCTGGGCCATCAGTTCCAGGGCTTCCTGCAGCAACAGGCGCGCCTCGCCCAGTTGCTCGTGCTCCAGGGCGCGCTGCTCCTGCAGCTCGGTCAGTTCTTCCTGCAGGCGCCGGCGGCGCAGCTCCAGCTGCTCGGCACGGGCACGGCCGGCGGACAGGCGCGCCTTGAGCTCGCCGTGCTGACGGCCTTCGTCCTGACTGCGACGACGCAGCTGCTCGCGTTGCTCCTCCAGGTCGAGCTGCTGCTCGCGCAGGCGTTGCAACTGTTCGTCGAGCTGTTCGAGCAAGGCCTCCTGTTCCAACTGTTCCTGCCCCAGGCGCTCGATCTCCTGGCCACGGGCCAGCACGCCACCCTGGGCCTCGCTTCCTCGGCTGACCCGCAGGAAGTGTCGCCCGACCCAATAGCCGTCACGGCTGACCAGGCTCTGCCCATCGTTCAGCGACGCCCGCCGGGCCAGGGCCTGCTCCAGGGTGTCCACCGGCATGACCTGGCCCAGCCAGGGCGACAGGTCGACGCGCCCTTCGACCTTGTCGAGCAGGCTGCCGGCGACGGTCGCGCCCTCTCCCCCCGCCATCAGCAGGCGCAGTTCGCCCTGCTCCAGCGCGGCGAACTCCAGGCCGGCGAAATCATCCAGCAGCACTGCCTGCAGATCGGCGCCCAGCACCGTTTCCACCGCCAGCTCCCAGCCGGGCTCGACCCGCAGCCCCTCGGCCAGCCGTGGGCGCTGTTCCAGGCCCTGGGCGCGCAGCCAGTCGGCGGCCCCGACACCCGGTTCCAGCGCGGCCTGCTGCAAGGCTTCGAGGGACGCCAGGCGCCCGCCCAGGCGCTGCAGGTCACCCTGCTGTTGCTGCTGCGCCTGGCTGGCCTGCTGCATCTGCTCGCGCAACGCATCCAGCTGCTCGACCACCTGCCGCTCCTGCAGCTGGAGTTCCTCGAGCAGCAACTCACTGCCGGCCACCTGCTCGCCCAGGTCGCTGGTCTCGGTATCCTGCGTATCCTCGCCGAGCTGGTCACGCTCTTCGCCCAGCTTGCGCTGGCGCTCGGCCAGACGCTCCAGGCTGGCCTCCAGCTGCGCCAGGCGCGCCTGCTGCACTTCGGCCTGGCGGCGCGGCTCGGCGGAGCGGGTGTTGAAGCTGTCCCACTGCTCCTGCCAGCCGTGCATGCCCTGCTCGGCCTCCTCCAGGGTCGCGGCGGCCTCCTCGGCCGCAGCCAGGGTCAGTTCCTGCTCGGGTTCGAGCATGGTCAACTCTTCACCGAGGGTCGCCAGCAAGGTGCGGTCGTGCCCCAGGTGCGATTCGGTTTCCAGGCGGCTGCGCTCGGCTTCCTTGAGGTCGTCGTGCAACTGACGCAGGCGTTGCTGGCCATGCTGGATGCTCTGCTCGACCCGGGCAATATCGCCGGCCACTGAATAGAAGCGGCCCTGCACCTGGTTGAAGCGTTCGGACAGCTCATGATGGCCGTCGCGCAGGCGCTCGATGCTGGCATCGGCATTGCGCTGCTCGGCCACCAGCGCCTCGAAGGCGATCTCCTGGTCGCCGATGACCGCCTCGCGCTGGCGCACCCGCTGGTCCAGGTCGCGCCAGCGCAGGGCCGCCAGGCGCGCCTTGAGCTGGCGTTCCTCGGCCTTGTACTCGCGGTACTTCTCGGCGGCCTGGGCCTGTCGGTGCAGGCGCTCGAGCTGGCGCTCCAGCTCTTCGCGCAGGTCGGTCAGGCGCGCCAGGTTCTCCTGGGTGCGGCGGATACGGTTCTCGGTCTCGCGGCGGCGCTCCTTGTACTTGGAGATGCCGGCCGCCTCCTCGATGAAATTGCGCAGCTCCTCGGGCTTGGCCTCGATCAGCTTGGAGATCATGCCCTGCTCGATGATCGAGTAGCTACGCGGCCCCAGGCCCGTGCCGAGGAAGATATCGGTGATATCACGGCGCCGGCACTTGGTGCCGTTGAGGTAATAGGTGTTCTGCCCGTCGCGGGTGACCTTGCGGCGGATCGAGATCTCGGCGTAGGCGGCGTACTCGCCGACCAGGGTGTTGTCGCTGTTGTCGAACACCAGTTCGATGCTGGCCTGGCTGACCGGTTTGCGGCTGGTGGAGCCGTTGAAGATGACATCGGTCATCGACTCGCCGCGCAGGTTTTTGGCCGAGCTTTCGCCCATCACCCAGCGCACCGCGTCGATGATGTTGGACTTGCCGCAGCCATTGGGACCGACCACGGCCGCCATGTTGCTGGGAAAATTGACCGTGGTCGGGTCGACGAAGGACTTGAATCCGGCCAGGCGGATGCACTTCAGGCGCATCGGTCAGACCCGCGCCAGCGCCGCCAGCACCAGTTCGCAACTGCGCTGGCAATAGGCGGTGAGCACCTCGCGGATGCGCGGCAGGTCGCGGGCGACCACGGCTTCGAGCAGGCGGGCGAACAGCTCGAGGTAGTCGACCATGTTGGCCTGGCGCTGGTCCAGGGCCAGGTAGTAGGCGCGGCTCATGGCCGGCTGCAGGTTCTCGACGGTTTCCTGCAGGTACGGGTTGTTGGCGAACGGGTAGGCGGCGCGCATCACCGCGAAGCTGTCGCCAACGAAGGCCTTGATGTCCTTGGCGACATGGGCCTGCTTGAGGCGCTGCTGGATGTCCAGGAATGGGCGCAGGTCGCTGTCGCTGCGCCAATGCTGGGCAACAGCGTTGCCCAGCAGGATGTAGAACTCGCCCATCAGGGTGCACAGGCTGCGCACGCTGTTTTCGTCCAGTTCGGTCACATGGGCGCCACGGCGCGGCAGGATCGCCACCAGGTGACGGCGTTCGAGAATGAGCAGCGCCTCGCGCACCGAGCCGCGGCTGACGTTGAGGGCCTGGGTGACCTTCTGCTCCTGGATGCGCTCGCCGGGTGCGAGTTCGCCGCGGATGATCCGCTCGGCCAGGTAGTGGGCAATTTGCTCGGAGAGGCTGTCCGGCGCCTTGAACGTCATGGTTTTCCTTCGCGATCTGGGTAGCTGTGCACAAGGGCGCGATTGTAGCGCACTTGTCCCGTGCCCGCGCAGCGGCGCGACGCGCTTTGTGCGACTGGCGGGTCAACTTTCCCACTCGGCGCGAACTATGCTTGGAGAAAGGCTCGATGAAGCGGTTCGGAAGGCCTCTGGACGAAATCTTGACCTTTGAGTCAGAAAATTATTGACCTCAGGGTCAAGCGTTGCTTAGAGTCCGCCCGAACAACAATAAAACCATTGCGAGGCCCTCCCCCGTGATCCAGTTTCTCGTCAACCAGGAGCTGCGCAACGAGCACGCCCTGGACCCGAACATGACGGTGCTGCAATACCTGCGCGAGCACCTGGGCAAACCCGGCACCAAGGAAGGTTGCGCCAGCGGCGACTGCGGCGCCTGCACCGTGGTCGTCGGCGAACTCGTCCAGAACGACCAGGGCGGCGACGCCATCCGCTACCGCAGCCTCAACTCGTGCCTGACGTTCGTGTCCTCCCTGCACGGTAAGCAGCTGATCAGCGTCGAGGGCCTCAAGCACCAGGGCGAACTGCACAGCGTGCAGAAAGCCATGGCCGACTGCCATGGTTCGCAGTGCGGCTTCTGCACCCCCGGTTTCGTCATGTCGCTGTTCGCCCTGCAGAAGAACAGCGAGGGCCACGACCTGCACCAGGCCCAGGAGGCCCTGGCCGGCAACCTGTGCCGCTGCACCGGCTACCGGCCGATCCTCGAAGCCGCCGAGCAGAGCTGCGCCCGCCCCTGCCGCGACCAGTTCGACGCCCAGCAGGCGCAGACCATCGCCCGCCTCAAGGCCATCGCCCCGCAACAGACCGGCGAACTCAACAGCGGCGACAAGCGCTGCCTGGTGCCGCTGACCGTGGCCGACCTGGCCGACCTGTACAGCTCGCACCCCGAGGCGCGCCTGCTGGCCGGCGGCACCGACCTGGCGCTGGAGGTCACCCAGTTCCACCGCACCCTGCCGGTGATGATCTACGTCGGCCATGTCGCCGAGCTCAAGCGCATCGACAAGACCGCCACCCACCTGGAGATCGGCGCCGCCACCCCGCTGACCGACTGCTACACCGCGCTCAACGAGGAATACCCCGACTTCGGCGACCTGCTGCACCGCTTCGCCTCGCTGCAGATCCGCAACCAGGGCACCCTGGGCGGCAACATCGGCAACGCCTCGCCGATCGGCGACTCGCCGCCCCTGCTGATCGCCCTCGACGCGCAGATCGTCCTGCGTCAGGGCGAGCGCCAGCGCACCCTGGCCCTGGAAGACTACTTCATCGACTACCGCATCACCGCGCGCCAGGACAGCGAGTTCATCGAGAAGATCATCGTGCCGCGCGCCAGCAACGACTGGGCGTTCCGCGCCTACAAGGTGTCCAAGCGCCTGGACGACGACATCTCCGCCGTGTGCGCGGCGTTCAACCTGAGCATCGAGAACGGCGTGGTCAGCGGCGTGCGCATCGCCTTCGGCGGCATGGCGGCGATTCCGAAACGCGCCCGCGCCTGCGAAGCCGCGTTGCGCGGCAAGCCGTGGAACCAGGCCAACATCGAGCGTGCCTGCCAGGCCCTGGCCGAGGACTTCACCCCGCTCAGCGACTTCCGCGCCAGCCGCGAGTACCGCCTGCTGACCGCGCAGAACCTGCTGCGCAAGTACTTCATCGAACTGCAAACGCCGCACATCGAAACCCGGGTGACCGCCTATGTCTAATCATCACGCCGTCAAGAGCCAGGCCGAGATGGCCGCATTGTTCAGCCAGGACCTGACCACCGGGGTCGGCCGCAGCCTCAAGCACGACAGCGCCGACAAGCACGTGGCGGGCGAGGCGGTGTACATCGACGACCGCCTGGAATTCCCCAACCAGCTGCACGTCTATGCGCGCACCGCGGACCGCGCCCATGCGCGCATCCTGCGCATCGACACCACGCCCTGCTATCAGTTCGAAGGCGTGCGCATCGCCATCACCCACGAGGACATCCCGGGGCTCAAGGATATCGGTCCGGTGGTGGCCGGCGACCCGCTGCTGGCCATCGACAAGGTCGAGTTCTTCGGCCAGCCGGTGCTCGCCGTGGCCGCCCGCGACCTGGACACCGCGCGCCGCGCGGCGATGGCGGCGATCGTCGAGTACGAAGACCTGGAACCGGTGCTCGACGTGGTCGAGGCGCTGCGCAAGAAGCACTTCGTGCTCGACAGCCACACCCACAAGCGCGGTGATTCGGACACGGCCCTGGCCAGCGCCCCGCACCGCATCCAGGGCAGCCTGCACATCGGCGGCCAGGAGCATTTCTACCTGGAGACCCAGATCAGCTCGGTGATGCCCAGCGAAGACGGCGGCATGATCGTCTACTGCTCCACGCAGAACCCCACCGAGGTGCAGAAGCTGGTCGCCGAGGTGCTCGACGTGCCGATGCACAAGATCGTCGTCGACATGCGCCGCATGGGTGGTGGCTTCGGCGGCAAGGAAACCCAGGCCGCAAGCCCGGCCTGCCTGTGCGCGGTGATCGCGCGCCTGACCGGCCAGCCGACCAAGATGCGCCTGCCCCGCGTCGAAGACATGATGATGACCGGCAAGCGCCATCCGTTCTACGTCGAGTACGACGTCGGCTTCGACGACAGCGGCCGCCTGCACGGCATCAACTTCGACCTGGCCGGCAACTGCGGCTACTCGCCCGACCTTTCCGGCTCGATCGTCGACCGCGCCATGTTCCACTCCGACAACGCCTACTACCTGGGCGACGCCACGGTGCACGGCCACCGCTGCAAGACCAACACCGCCTCCAACACCGCCTACCGCGGCTTCGGTGGCCCGCAAGGCATGGTCGCCATCGAGCAGGTGATGGACCATATCGCCCGCCACCTGGCGCTGGACCCGCTGGCGGTGCGCAAGGCCAACTACTACGGCAAGACCGAGCGCAACGTCACCCACTACTACCAGACCGTCGAGCACAACATGCTCGAGGAGATGACCGCCGAGATCGAGGCGAGCAGCGATTACCATGAGCGCCGCGAATCGATCCGCCGCTTCAACGCCAACAGTCCGGTACTGAAAAAGGGCCTGGCGCTGACCCCGGTGAAGTTCGGTATCTCGTTCACCGCCACCTTCCTCAACCAGGCCGGTGCCTTGATCCACATCTACACCGACGGCAGCATCCACCTCAACCACGGCGGCACCGAGATGGGCCAGGGCCTGAACACCAAGGTTGCGCAGGTGGTGGCCCAGGTGTTTCAGGTCGACTTCGACCGCATCCAGATCACCGCCACCAACACCGACAAGGTGCCCAACACTTCGCCGACCGCGGCCTCCAGCGGCGCCGACCTGAATGGCAAGGCAGCGCAGAACGCCGCCGAGATCCTCAAGAAGCGCCTGACCGAGTTCGCCGCCCGGCACTACAACGTCACCGAGGAGGACGTCGAGTTCCGCAACGGCCATGTGCGCGTGCGCGACCAGATCGTCAGCTTCGAGCAACTGGTGCAGCAGGCCTACTTCGCCCAGGTGTCGCTGTCGACCACCGGTTTCTACCGCACGCCGAAGATCTTCTACGACCGCTCCCAGGCCCGTGGCCGGCCGTTCTACTACTTCGCCTTCGGCGCGGCGTGCGTGGAGGTGATCGTCGACACCCTGACCGGCGAGTACAAGATGCTGCGCGCCGACATCCTGCACGACGTCGGCGACTCGCTGAACCCGGCCATCGACATTGGCCAGGTCGAGGGCGGCTTCGTCCAGGGCATGGGCTGGCTGACCACCGAGGAGCTGGTGTGGAATGCCAAGGGCAAGCTGATGACCAACGGCCCGGCCAGCTACAAGATCCCGGCGGTGGCCGACATGCCGATCGACATGCGTGTGAAGCTGGTCGAAAACCGCAAGAACCCCGAGGACACGGTGTTCCATTCCAAGGCCGTGGGCGAGCCGCCGTTCATGCTCGGTATCGCCGCCTGGTGCGCGATCAAGGACGCGGTGGCGAGCATCGCCGACTACCGTGTGCAGCCCGAGATCGACGCGCCGTCGACGCCGGAGCGGGTGTTGTGGGGGTGCGAGCAGATGCGCAAGGCGGTGGCTGCGCAGCAGCCTGTGGAACAGGAACTGGAACCGGTGACGCACTGACAGCGCGCCCCTCTGTAGGAGCGGCCTTGCGCCGCGAAAGGGTCGCGCAGCGGCCCCTGGATCTGTGCCGCAATGAAGATTTGTGGGCTGCTGCGCAGCCCTTTCGCGGCACAAGGCCGCTCCTACACAAGGGATCGAGGAGGATTGAAGACATGCACCAATGGATCAACGCCCTCGCCGACCATCAAGCCCGCGGCGAACCCTGCGTCCTGGTGACCATCATCGAGGAACGCGGCTCCACGCCACGCAACGCCGGCTCGAAAATGGTGGTCAGCGCCAGCGCGCTGTACGACACCATCGGCGGCGGCCACCTGGAGTTCAAGGCCCTGCACATCGCCCGGCAGATGCTCGAGGAACACCGCAACACCCCGCACCTGGAGCGCTTCAGCCTCGGCGCCAGCCTGGGCCAGTGCTGCGGCGGCGCCACCGTGCTGCTGTTCGAGCCGATGACCGGCGTGCAGGCCGAGATCGCCGTGTTCGGCGCGGGCCATGTCGGGCGCGCTCTGGTACCCTTGCTCGCCGCGCTGCCCTGTCGGGTGCGCTGGATCGACTCGCGCGAGCAGGAGTTCCCCGACGCCATCCCCAACGGGGTGAGCAAGATCGTCAGCGAAGAGCCGGTCGACGAAGTCGCCGACCTGCCCGCCGGCAGCTACTGCATCGTCATGACCCACAACCACCAGCTGGATCTGGAACTGACCGCCGCGATCCTCAAGCGCAACGATTTCACCTGGTTCGGCCTGATCGGTTCGAAGACCAAGCGGGTCAAGTTCGAGCACCGTCTGCGCGAGCGCGGTTTCGACGACACGCTGATGGCGCGGATGCGCTGCCCGATGGGCCTGGCCGAGGTCAAGGGCAAGCTGCCGATCGAGATCGCCGTGTCCATCGCCGCCGAGATCATTGCCACCTACAACGCCTGCTTCGGCCAGCACGACGCTGCCGCCAATTCAGGCCCCATCGCCCAGTTGCTGCCGTCCTCGCGACGCAGCCAGACCCTTTGACGAGAGCCCCATGAGCGCAACCCGCAAAGCCTACCGAGCCGCCATCCTGCACAGCATCGCCG
This sequence comes from Pseudomonas sp. RtIB026, assembly GCF_016861355.2. Taxonomy (NCBI): domain Bacteria; kingdom Pseudomonadati; phylum Pseudomonadota; class Gammaproteobacteria; order Pseudomonadales; family Pseudomonadaceae; genus Pseudomonas; species Pseudomonas sp. RtIB026. Next base: position 4,757,417 of record NZ_AP023348.2, read on the forward strand.
ACCCCGCCGAGGTCGGCCTTGAGGCGTCCTGCGAATACTATGAAGACGGCCTGCTGGTGGTCGACAACGGCCGCATCAGTGCACTGGGCCATGCCAGCGAGCTGCTGCCGACCCTCGACGCCGACATCCCGGTGCAACACTACCAGGACGCCCTGATCACCCCGGGCTTCATCGACACCCACATCCACTTCCCGCAGACCGGCATGATCGGCTCCTACGGCGAGCAACTGCTGGACTGGCTGAACACCTACACCTTCCCCTGTGAGAAGCAGTTTGCCGACAAGGGCCACGCCGACCAGGTGGCGAAAATCTTCCTCAAGGAACTGCTGCGCAACGGCACCACCACTGCCCTGGTGTTCGGCAGCGTGCATCCGGAGTCGGTCAACGCCCTGTTCGAGGAGGCCGAGCGCCTCGACCTGCGCATGATCGCCGGCAAGGTGATGATGGACCGCAACGCCCCCGACTACCTGACCGACACCGCCGAATCCAGCTACCGCGACAGCAAGGCGCTGATCGAGCGCTGGCACGGCAAGGGCCGCCTGCACTACGCGGTCACCCCGCGCTTCGCGCCGACCAGCACGCCGGAGCAATTGAGCGTGGCCGGCCAGTTGCTCAAGGAGCACCCGGGCGTGTACATGCATACCCACCTGTCGGAGAACCTCAAGGAAATCGACTGGGTCAAGTCGCTGTTCCCCGAGCAGAAAGGCTACCTGGACGTCTACGACCACTTCGAGCTGCTCGGCGAGCGCTCGGTGTTCGCCCACGGCGTGCACCTGTGCGACGACGAGTGCCAGCGCCTGGCCGAGACCGGCTCGGCCATCGCCTTCTGCCCGACCTCCAACCTGTTCCTCGGCAGCGGCCTGTTCAACCTGCCTCAGGCCGAGCGCTTCAAGGTCAATGTGGGCCTGGGCACCGACGTCGGCGCGGGCACCAGCTTCTCGCTGCTCAACACCCTGAACGAGGCGTACAAGGTGATGCAGCTGCAAGGCGCACGCCTGCACCCTTACAAGTCGCTGTACCTGGCCACCCTCGGCGGCGCCCGCGCCCTGCGCCTGGACGACCGCATCGGCAGCCTGCGCCCGGGCAATGACGCCGACTTCGTGGTGCTCGACTACAAGGCCACCCCGCTGCTGGATTACCGCCTGCAGCAGTCGAAGAACATCGAGGAGACCCTGTTCGTGCTCACCACCCTGGGCGACGACCGCACCGTGCGCGAAACCTACGCCGCCGGGCGCTGCGTGCACCAGCGCTGACAAGATCGCGGGGCTCCGTGGGAGCGGGCTTGCCCCGCGATAGGCAGCTAGGGCTGCTTCGCCAACCCGCGGTACAAAGCCCCGCCGATCGCCGCGCCGATCAGCGGTGCCAGCCAGAACAGCCACAGCTGCTGCACGGCCCAGCCACCGACGAACAACGCCGGCCCCGTGCTGCGCGCCGGGTTCACCGAGGTGTTGGTCACCGGGATCGAGATCAGGTGGATCAGGGTCAGCGCCAGGCCGATGGCGATCGGCGCGAACCCCGCCGGCGCCCGGGCATCCGTGGCGCCCATGATGATCACCAGGAACATCGCGGTCATCACCACTTCGCTGGTGAAGCCTGCCGCCAAGCTGTAGCCACCGGGCGAGTGCTCGCCGTAGCCGTTCGAGGCCAAGCCGTTGGCCAGCTCGAAACCGGCCTTGCCGCTGGCGATGAAGTAGATCACCGCCGCGGCGAGGATCGCGCCGATCACCTGGGCGATCACATAGGGCAGCAATTCCTTGGCCGGGAAGCGCCCGCCCACCACCAAGCCGAACGACACGGCGGGGTTGAGGTGACAACCGGAGATATGACCGATGGCGAAGGCCATGGTCAGGACCGTCAGGCCAAAGGCGAAGGCGACACCGAGGACCCCGATGCCGACCGGGGAGCTGGCCGCCAGCACCGCGCTGCCACACCCGCCAAGGACCAACCAGAACGTGCCGACCAACTCGGCACCCATGCGTACACCCAGGGACGAACTCATGGAGCATTCCTCAAGTAATTGGACGCAACGACTGCGCAAGCCCAACTGCTTGATGAAGGTTTGCTGAGGAGAAATCTAGCAGAGCTTTGACAAGTGGCCAGAAACGACAAAGGCCCTTTTCGCGGGTAGACCCGCTCCCACAGGGACAATGCCCTGCTTGATGGCAACGCATTTCCTGTGGGAGCGGGTTTGCCCGCGAAAGGGCCCTGAGTCAGGCAGGCAAACGTTCAACCCTTGGCGGTGGCCTTGGGCTTTTTCAGCAGGTGCGAGAACACCGCGTGCAGATCGTCCGAGGCGCTCTCCTCATCGAGGTTGAGCTTGCTGTCGATATGGTCCATGTGGTGCATCATCAGGCTCACCGCCTGTTCGGCGTCACGCGCCTCGATGGCGTCGATCAGTTGCATGTGCTCGTCGTACGAGCAGTGCGAGCGGTTGCCGCTCTCGTACTGGGCAATGATCAGCGAGGTCTGCGACACCAGGCTGCGCTGGAAGCTCACCAGCGGCGCGTTGCCCGCCGCCTCGGCCAGCTTGAGGTGGAACTCGCCGGACAGGCGGATGCCGGCGCCACGGTCACCACGGGAGAAGCTGTCGCGCTCCTCGCGGACCATCTGGCGCAGTTCGTTGAGCTGCTCGACGGTAGCGTGCTGCACGGCCAGTTCGGTGATGGCGCGCTCGACCATGCGCCGGGAGAAGAACACCTGGCGCGCCTCTTCCACCGTCGGGCTGGCCACCACCGCGCCGCGGTTGGGCCGCAGCAGCACCACGCTTTCGTGGGCCAGGCGCGACAGCGCGCGGCGGATGATGGTGCGGCTGACGCCGAAGATCTCGCCCAGTGCTTCCTCGCTCAACTTGGTCCCCGGAGCCAGGCGCTGCTCGAGGATCGCCTCGAAGATGTGCGCGTAGACGATGTCGTCCTGGGTACCGCTGCGGCCGGCCTTGCCAGTGCGCACAGGTTTTTTCAGAGGTTGCAGCTGTTCGTTCATGGGCGCTCGAGCACAGGGGATCTGCCAGTCGGACCGTGACTGTACTGCCTGTCGACGGGGGGATGGCAAGTCCGGAAATGAAGATGAAGGGCCAAGGTATGGCGCCATTGTACACAGGCTGACCCGATTCTGCAGGTGGCCTTTTACCTATATAGCCGTTGTACGACCGTTTGTACGCACAAAAGATAAAACATTATTTGCTTTATTTGTACACAAAAGCATAATCCTGCGAGCAACTTCCTGACCCAGAAGTCAACAAAATGGTCGGACGTCTGCCACACCCTCCCTCGCGAAGCCCCCAAGTGCATCAGCTCAGGACCAGGCTTCGAACAACAAGAAAGACTTGAGGAGTACTCGCTGTGGAAAGCCGCAAATCCGAAGCACCTACGCTGGATCTCGCCCCACCGCTCGAAACGGGCTGGCTGGAGCGGATTTTCAAACTCAAGCGACATGGCACTACCGTCAGGACCGAACTGATCGCCGGGGTGACCACCTTTATCACCATGGCCTACATCATCTTCGTCAACCCCAACATCATGGCCGACGCCGGCATCGACCACGGTGCGGCATTCGTCGCCACCTGCATCGCCGCCGCCCTCGGCTGCCTGCTGATGGGCCTGTACGCCAACTGGCCGGTGGGCCTGGCGCCGGGCATGGGCCTCAATGCCTTCTTCACCTACACCGTGGTCGGCACCATGGGCTACAACTGGGAAACGGCGCTGGGGGCGGTATTCGTCTCGGGCGTGCTGTTCATGTTCCTGACCGTTTCGCGGGTGCGCGAGTGGCTGCTCAACAGCATCCCGGTAAGCCTGCGCCATGCCATGGGGGCCGGCGTCGGATTGTTTCTCGGGCTGATCGGCCTGAAGACCGCCGGCATCATCGTCGACAGCCCGGCCACCCTGGTCAAGCTGGGCTCGCTGCATGAGCCCGGCCCACTGCTGGCGGCCGTGTGCTTCCTGTCGATCGCTATCCTCAGCTACAAGCGGGTGTTCGGCGCGATCCTGATCAGCATCATCGGCGTCACCCTGGCCGGCTGGGGCCTGGGCCTGGTCAAGTTCGGCGGGGTGATGTCGATGCCACCGAGCCTGGCGCCGACCTGGATGGCCATGGACGTGGCCGGGGTGTTCAACGTCAGCATGATCAGCGTGGTGCTGGCGTTCCTGTTCGTGCACATGTTCGACACCGCCGGCACGCTGATGGGCGTGGCCCAGCGCGCCAACCTGGTGGCGCCTGACGGACGCATCGAGAACCTGTCGCGGGCGCTGAAGGCCGACAGTACCTCCAGCGTGTTCGGCGCGGTGGTCGGCGTGCCGCCAGTGACCAGCTATGTGGAAAGTGCCGCGGGTGTGGCGGCGGGTGGGCGTACCGGCCTGACGGCCGTGGTGGTGGGCGTGCTGTTCATTGCCGCGATGTTCTTCGCCCCGCTGGCCGGGATGATCCCGGCCTATGCCACCGCCGGTGCACTCATCTATGTGGCGATGCTGATGATGGGCAGCATGGCGCATATCGAGTGGGACGAAGCCACCGACAGCATTCCGGCGATCGTCACGGTGATCATGATGCCGCTGACCTTCTCGGTGGCGGACGGCATTGCCCTGGGCTTCATCAGCTATGTGGCACTCAAGGCCGGGACTGGCAAGTACAAGGAGATCTCGGCGAGCCTGTGGGTGCTGTGCCTGATCTTCATTGCCAAGTTTGTATTCCTCTGACCCGGCTGCAACAACCAAGGGCGCCTCGGCGCCCTTTCTTTTTGCCTGCTCATGACGATCCCCCTGTAGGAGCGGCCTTGCGCCGCGAATGGGCCGCGCAGCGGCCCCGGCAATCCATGCGTAGACGCTGAGATCCAGGGGCTGCTACGCAGCCCATTCGCGGCGCAAGGCCGCTCCTACAGGGCAGGTCGCGCCCGAAGTGTAAAAACAACAGACGAAAAAAAGCCCGCCAGTGTGAGAGCGGGCCAAGGACCTACGAAGATTCTTCTAGCGACCAACTAGCTTCCACGATAGGTCGAATAGCTGTACGGCGAGATCAGCAGCGGCACGTGGTAGTGCTCCTGCTGCTCGTCGATACCGAAGCGCAGCACGACCACGTCAAGAAACGCGGTGTCCGGCAGCTTCACGCCTTTGGCGCGGTAGTAGTCACCGGCGCTGAACTGCAGTTGATAGACGCCGGTGCGGTAGTCGTCGCCCTGCAGCAGCGGCGCATCGACGCGGCCGTCGCTGTTGGTCAGTGCGGTGTTCACCAGCTCCAGCTGCTGGCCTTCGACGCGGTACAGCTCGACCTTGATCGAGCTGCCCGGGCAGCCATGCGCGGCGTCCAGTACATGTGTGGTCAAACGTCCCATTTGCTTGTCGCCTCTTGTCGTATGCGTGGGCAAAAAATACACGGCAATCACCGGGCACGAGGCCTGCGGCGTGCGGGAATGAAGCCATTAAGACAGTTTACCGATAAATTGTACACAATTTTTTATCCCCTCCCGCGCAACCTCCACAGAACAGGCCGCCAGTCGCAAAGACACGCGCCATGCAGCCATCCTTGGCATTACCTGACCAATCAGGCAGGTTTCTTGCAAGTCATTCTTACGCGACAAATGGGAAGAAATGCGGAAAAACAGGCTTACAAAAGATTTCAGAAGTTGTATACAATCAGCCCATCCGGTGGTGCGACATCCCGACGCGGCCCGCCCACCACCCGCATTAACGTACAAGAAGGAAGACTGCAGTGAGCGCTGACTACCCTCGCGACCTGATCGGTTACGGCAACAACCCACCTCACCCGCAATGGCCGGGGAATGCCCGCATTGCGCTGTCCTTCGTGCTCAACTACGAAGAAGGTGGCGAGCGCAACATCCTGCATGGCGACAAAGAGTCCGAAGCGTTCCTCTCCGAAATGGTCGCCGCCCAGCCGCTGCAGGGCGCGCGCAACATGAGCATGGAGTCGCTCTACGAATACGGCAGCCGCGCCGGCGTCTGGCGCCTGCTCAAGCTGTTCAAGGACAGCGGCGTGCCGCTGACCATCTTCGCCGTGGCCATGGCCGCCCAGCGCCACCCCGACGTGATCCGTGCCATGGCCGAGGCCGGCCACGAGATCTGCAGCCACGGCTACCGCTGGATCGACTACCAGTACATGGATGAAGCGCAAGAGCGCGAGCACATGCTCGAGGCCATCCGCATCCTCACCGAGATTACCGGCGAGCGCCCCGTGGGCTGGTACACCGGCCGCACCGGCCCGAACACCCGGCGCCTGGTGATGGAGGAAGGCGGTTTCCTCTACGACAGCGACACCTACGACGACGACCTGCCCTACTGGGAGCCGAACAACCCCACCGACAAGCCGCACCTGGTGATCCCCTACACCCTGGACACCAACGACATGCGCTTCACCCAGGTGCAGGGCTTCAACTGCGGCGAGCAGTTCTTCCAGTACCTGAAGGACGCCTTCGACGTGCTCTACGCCGAGGGTGCCGAGGCACCGAAGATGCTCTCGATCGGCCTGCACTGCCGCCTGGTCGGCCGCCCGGCACGCCTGGCCGCGCTCAAGCGCTTCGTCGACTACGCCAAGAGCCACGAGCAGGTCTGGTTCGCCCGTCGCGTGGACATCGCCCGCCACTGGCACGCCACCCACCCGTACAAGAAAGAGAACGCCTGATGACCGCCTTCAAGACCCTCAAGCCTTCCACCCTCGAGCGCGCCGCCTTCGTCGCCGCCTTCGCCGACATCTACGAGCACTCGCCGTGGGTCGCCGAGAAAGCCTACGACCTGGGCCAGCTGGCCGAGCTGGACGAGATCGAGGCGCTGCATCAGCGCATGAGCGACATCCTGCTCAGCGCCAGCCACGCAGAGCAACTGGCCCTGATCAACGCTCACCCGGACTTGGCCGGCAAGGCCGCCATCCAGGGCGAGCTGACCGAATCGAGCACCAATGAACAGGCCGGCGCCGGCATCCACCAGTGCACCGCCGAGGAGTTCGCCCGGTTCACCGAGCTGAACGACGCCTACAAGGCCAAGTTCCAGTTCCCGTTCATCATGGCGGTCAAGGGCAGCAACCGGCACCAGATCCTCGCCGCCTTCGAAAAACGCATCCACAACGACCAGGATGCCGAGTTCAAGGAAGCCCTGGCGCAGATCAACCTGATCGCCCTGTTCCGCCTGCTGCAGCTGTAAGCGACAGCCGAACTTTTCAGTACAACGAACATATAAGAGAGACCCGCATGCGCACCCTGATGATCGAGCCCCTGAGCAAAGAAGCCTTCGCCCCCTTCGGTGACGTGATCGAAACCGACGGCAGCGACCACTTCATGATCAACAATGGCTCGACCATGCGCTTCCACAAGCTCGCCACGGTCGAGACCGCCGAGCCCGAGGACAAGGCGATCATCAGCATCTTCCGCGCCGACGCGCTGGACATGCCGCTGACCGTACGCATGCTGGAACGCCATCCGCTGGGCAGCCAGGCTTTCATCCCGCTGCTCGGCAACCCCTTTCTGATCGTGGTCGCGCCGGTTGGCGATGCACCTGTATCAGGCTTGGTCCGAGCCTTCCGCAGCAATGGCAGGCAGGGCGTCAATTACCATCGCGGCGTCTGGCACCACCCGGTGCTGACGATCGAAAAGCGGGATGACTTCCTGGTGGTTGATCGCAGTGGTTCTGGCAACAACTGCGATGAGCATTACTTCCCCGAGGAACAGATGTTGATCCTCAATCCCCACCAATAAGAAAGGGTCGGTCATCGATGTGGTGACTGGCGAGAGGTACATACTGTGGAAGCACACCTTCACGAATGGCTGAACCTGAGCATTCGCTGGGTTCACATGATCACCGGTGTCGCCTGGATCGGTGCATCGTTCTACTTTGTCTGGCTGGAGAACCACCTGAATCGAAGCAACCCGCGCGATGGGTTGTCGGGTGACCTCTGGGCCATTCACGGTGGTGGTATCTACCACCTGGAGAAATACAAGCTCGCGCCGCCGAAAATGCCCGAGAACCTGCACTGGTTCAAATGGGAAGCCTACTTCACCTGGATGTCCGGGATCGCCTTGCTGTGCGTGGTGTTCTACTGGAACCCGAGCCTCTACCTGCTGGCGCCCGGCAGCACCCTGAGCGGTGCCGAAGGCGTGGCCATCGGGATCGGTTCGCTGGTTGCCGGCTGGTTCATCTACGACTTCCTGTGCGACTCGCCCCTGGGCAAGCAACCGGCCCTGCTGGGCGGCGTGCTGTTCGTGCTGATCATCGCCGCCTGCTGGGGCTTCAGCCTGGTGTTCAGCGGCCGTGGCGCCTACCTGCACACCGGTGCGATCATCGGCACCATCATGGTCGGCAACGTGTTCCGCATCATCATGCCGGCCCAGCGCCAGCTGGTGGCGGCGATCGAGAACAACCAGACCCCCGACCCGGTACTGCCGGCCAAGGGCCTGCTGCGCTCGCGTCACAACAACTACTTCACCCTGCCGGTGCTGTTCATCATGATCAGCAACCACTTCCCGAGCACCTACGGCAGCCAGTACAACTGGCTGATCCTGGCCGGGATCGCGGTGGCCGCGGTACTGATCCGTCACTACTTCAACACCCGCCACGACAGCAACAAGTACGCCTGGACCCTGCCCGTCGGCGCCCTGGCGATGATCTGCCTGGCCTACGTGACCGGTCCCAAGCCGCTGCCGACCGCCCCGGAACAAGCCGCCGCCAAGGTCGAGTACCAGCCGTTGCCGGCCACTGCCGTGGGTGGCAAGACCGCCGCCGAGCTGCGCGCCGAGGAGGCCGCCAAGCCTGCCCAGGCACCGGCCGCAGAGCCTGCCCAGGCCACGGCCCAGGCGGCCACCGGCAGCTTCGACAAGATCCACACCGTCATCCAGGAACGCTGCACTGTGTGCCACTCGGCCAAGCCGACCAGCCCGCTGTTCAGCGCCGCCCCTGGCGGCGTGATGTTCGACACCCCGCAGCAGATCCAGGCCCAGGCCGCGCGCATCCAGGCGCAGGCCGTCGCCAGCCAGATCATGCCGCTGGGCAACATCACCCAAATGACCGTTGAAGAACGCAAGCTGGTCGGCGACTGGATCGCCAAAGGCGCGCAGGTCAACTGACCGACACGGCGTGCAAAGACTGTAGGAGCGGCCTTGCGCCGCGAAGAGGCCGGCAGACCCGGCCTCTGTTTCAAGGTTTACGCAACAAGCAAGCATCGAGCGTTCGACTTCAGGCGGGAATCTTCCGCCTGAAGCCGCCCGCTTGGATCCGAGAATAAAAACAAAACTCGAGGTGCTGCATGTCCGAGTCACCCAAGGCGTACATCCCTGTTGCGCCGCCACGACAGCCCCTGCCCTTGTTCCAGCTGATCCTGGTGGGTCTGCAACACGTTCTGCTGATGTACGGGGGCGCCATCGCGGTGCCGCTGATCATCGGCCAGGCGGCGGGCCTGTCCCGCGAAGAAGTCGCCTTCCTGATCAACGCCGACCTGCTGGTCGCCGGCGTTGCCACCATCATCCAATCCTTCGGTATCGGCCCCGTGGGCATCCGCATGCCTGTCATGATGGGCGCCAGCTTCGCCGCGGTCGGCAGCATGGTGGCCATGGCCGGCATGCCTGGCGTCGGCCTGCAGGGGATCTTCGGCGCGACCATCGCCGCCGGCTTCTTCGGCATGCTGATCGCGCCGTTCATGTCCAAGGTCGTGCGTTTCTTCCCGCCGCTGGTGACCGGCACGGTCATCACCTCCATCGGCCTGTCGCTGTTCCCGGTGGCGGTCAACTGGGCCGGCGGCGGCCATGAGGCGCAAGCCTTCGGCGCGCCGATCTACCTGATGGTCGCCGGCCTGGTGCTGGCGGTGATCCTGCTGATCAACCGCTTCATGCGCGGTTTCTGGGTCAATGTGTCGGTACTGGTGGGCATGGGCCTGGGCTACGTGCTCGCCGGCTCCATCGGCATGGTCGACCTGTCGGGCCTGAGCGAGGCGCCGTGGCTGCAGGTGGTCACCCCCCTGCACTTCGGCATGCCGACCTTCAGCCTGGCGCCGATCCTGTCGATGTGCCTGGTGGTGGTGATCATCTTCGTCGAGTCCACGGGGATGTTCCTCGCCCTGGGCAAGGTGACCGACCGCGAAGTCACGCCCGGCATGCTGCGTCGCGGCCTGCTGTGCGATGCCGGCGCGTCGTTCATCGCCGGTTTCTTCAACACCTTCACCCACTCCTCGTTCGCCCAGAACATCGGCCTGGTGCAGATGACCGGGGTTCGCTGCCGCTACGTCACGGTGATGGCCGGCGCGCTGCTGATCCTGCTCAGCCTGCTGCCCAAGGCGGCCTTCCTGATCGCCTCGATCCCGCCCGCGGTACTGGGCGGCGCGTCCATCGCCATGTTCGGCATGGTCACCGCCACCGGGATCAAGATCCTCCAGGAAGCGGACATCGCCGACCGGCGCAACCAGCTGCTGGTCGCGGTCAGCGTCGGCTTCGGCCTGATCCCGGTGGTGCGGCCGGAGTTCTTCGCACAGATGCCACAGTGGATGGAACCCATCACCCACAGTGGCATCGCCATGGCCACCCTCAGCGCCCTGGTGCTGAACCTGCTGTTCAACATCCTCGGCGGCGCCGACCGCGCCGCGCATAACGACGCCTGTCATCAGCACTGAAGTCCCCTATCGCGGGGCAAGCCCGCTCCCACGCTGGATACACGCCCGCACGTGGGAGCGGGCTTGCCCCGCGAGAAGGCAACACCCACATAAAAACAATAAGTCCGGGAATCACAACATGAAGCGCATCACCACGTCCGTCCTGCTGGGCAGCAGCCTGCTGGCCACCCTCCCCGCCCACGCCGGCGAATGGCTGCAATGGCACGGCGAAAGCCTGTCCTACCTGTACGGCAAGGACTTCAAGGTCAACCCCGACATCCAGCAGACCATCACCTTCGAACATGCCAACAAGTGGAAGTACGGCGACACCTTCCTGTTCGTCGACAAGATCTTCTACAACGGCAAGGCCGACCCCGGCAAAGGCGTGACCACCTACTACGGCGAGTTCAGCCCGCGCCTGTCATTCGGCAAGATCTTCGAGCGCAACCTGGCCTTCGGGCCGATCAAGGACGTGCTGCTGGCCATGACCTACGAACGTGGCGAGGGCGACAACGAGGCCTACCTGATCGGCCCCGGCTTCGACCTGAACGTGCCCGGCTTCAACTACTTCACCCTGAACTTCTACCTGCGCAACACCGAAGGCAGCCGCCCCGGCGACAACGTCTGGCAGATCACCCCGGCCTGGTCGTACACCATCCCGGTGGGTAAGTCCGACATCCTGATCGACGGCTACATCGACTGGGTGGTCGACAACGACCAGACCCGTCGCGGCACCTACCACGCCAACCTGCAGTTCAACCCGCAGGTCAAGTACGACCTGGGCAAGGCCCTGAACCTGGGCGCCAAGCAGCTCTATGTCGGCTTCGAATACAGCTACTGGAAGGACAAGTACGGCATCGACAGCCGCGGCAACGTCGACAGCAACCAGAGCGTGGCCAGCGCCCTGGTGAAGGTGCATTTCTGAAAAACTGACCGAACGCCCAAATTTGCACCACTGTGCTCCAGGACGGAGCACTTGAGGCCCGGCGCGCAAGTGAGTAATCTGCGCGCCCCCTCGATCGGGGCGGGAAGGATCCCGCCCGCGTTTGCTGACCGCTCAGTCAATGTTTCCGGGCGGTTGGCCAACGTGTTGCCAGCGTGAAATACCCATTTCATCCGTTCAGAAAGACGTCGAGCAGGATAGTTGTGCCCAACGTGGAAAAGTTGGCGCAGCTCTTGCCAAACAGCTGTGGCCAATTGAAAAAAGCTGACCCAAAAGACAAGAACAGCGCCCGAGCGCTGACAACAGATCCAATCAAGGGAGCGACACTCGCAATGCGTACCATCAATAGCCTGATCCTCGCCGGTGGCCTGCTGGCCTGCGGCGCCAGCCAAGCCGGCGACCTGCTGCAATGGCAGAACAACAGCCTGACCTACCTGTGGGGCAAGAACTTCAAGGTCAACCCCGAGATCCAGCAGACCGTGACCTTCGAGCACGCCGATGCGTGGAAGTACGGCGACAACTTCTTCTTCTTCGACAAGATCTTCTACCAGGGCAAGAAGGACGCCAGCAACGGCCCCAACACCTACTACGGCGAGTTCAGCCCGCGCCTGTCGTTCGGCAAGATCTTCGACCAGAAGCTCGAGTTCGGCCCGGTGAAAGACGTGCTCCTGGCCATGACCTACGAGTTCGGCGAGGGTGACACCGAGTCCTACCTGATCGGCCCCGGCTTCGACCTGGCCATCCCCGGCTTCGACTACTTCCAGCTGAACTTCTACCAGCGCACCACCGACGGCAGCCGTCCGGGCGACAATGTCTGGCAGATCACCCCGGTCTGGTCGTACACCATCCCTGTGGGCTCGTCCGACATCCTGATCGACGGTTTCATGGATTGGGTGGTCGACAACGACGAGAACCGTCGCGGCACCTACCAGGCGAACCTGCACTTCAACCCGCAGGTCAAGTACGACCTGGGCAAGGCGCTGCACCTGGGCGAGAAGCAGTTGTACGTGGGTATCGAGTACGACTACTGGAAGAACAAGTACGGTATCAAGGACAGCGATGCCTTTACCACCGATCAGAACACCATGAGTTTCCTGGTGAAAGTGCACTTCTGATCTGAGGTCAGTGCATAACCTGTAGGAGCGGCCTTGTGCCGCGAAAGGGCTGCGCAGCGGCCCCGGCGATTTTGCATGATGCCGAGAACCTGGGGCCGCTTCGCGGCCCTTTCGCGGCACAAGGCCGCTCCTACAGGTAAGCGCCTCAGTTTGCCGGTTTTACCGCCTGCCACAGCTTGCCAACGACGCTCACCACCAGCAGCACCACCGCCCCCGCAATCACCCCCGCCACACCATTGAGCAATGCCCCGGTCAACGCCCCGCCCCGCCCTTCGCTGAACGCCTCGATGGCGTGATGCAGCGGCGCGATGCCGTGCACCAGGATGCCGCCGCCGACCAGGAACATCGCCGCGGTGCCGATCACCGACAGGCTCTTCATCATGTACGGTGCGGCGCGCAGGATGCCGTTGCCCACCGCCTGGCTCAGCGCCGAGGCTTTCTTGGTCATCCACAGCCCCAGGTCATCGAGCTTGACGATGCCTGCCACCAGGCCATAGACGCCAATGGTCATGACCAGCGCGATGCCCGACAGCACGATGATCTGCTGGCTCAGCGGCGCATCGGCCACGGTGCCCAGGGTGATGGCGATGATCTCAGCAGACAGGATGAAATCGGTGCGCACCGCGCCCTTGATCTTGCTCTTCTCGAACGCCACCAGGTCGACCTGCTCGTCGGCCACGGCCGCCTTGCGCGCCTCGTGCTGCGCGTCGTCCTCGGACTTGCTGTGCAGGAACTTGTGCGCCAGCTTCTCGAAGCCCTCGAAGCACAGGTATGCGCCGCCGACCATCAGCAGCGGAATCACCGCCCAGGGAATGAAGGCACTGATCAACAGCGCCGCCGGCACCAGGATCGCCTTGTTCACCAGCGAGCCCTTGGCCACCGCCCACACCACCGGGATCTCGCGCTCGGCGCGTACCCCGGTGACCTGCTGGGCGTTGAGCGCCAGGTCGTCGCCCAGCACCCCCGCAGTCTTCTTTGCCGCGACCTTGGTCATCACCGAGACATCGTCGAGCACCGTGGCGATGTCGTCGATCAGTACCAGTAGACTGCTTCCTGCCATGTTCTTTATCCAGAGGGGTTCAAAGGCTGCGATTCTAGCCGAAAGCGGCTGCCTTGAGCGCTCATCTGCGCCGGTGCTACCATGCCCGATCCCTCTTTGAGGCGGCCAGACACGAGGACGATCCCCGACAATGAGCACCATTCGCGAGCGCAACAAGGAACTGATCCTGCGCGCGGCCAGTGAAGAATTCGCCGACAAGGGCTTCGCCGCCACCAAGACCAGCGATATCGCGGCCAAGGCCGGCCTGCCCAAGCCGAACGTGTATTACTACTTCAAGTCGAAGGAAAACCTCTACCGCGAGGTGCTCGAGAGCATCATCGCGCCAATCATGCAGGCCTCGACGCCGTTCAACGCCGACGGTGATCCGAAAGAGGTGCTCAGTTCGTACATCCGCTCGAAGATCCGCATCTCCCGCGACCTGCCCCACGCCTCCAAGGTGTTCGCCAGCGAGATCATGCATGGCGCGCCGCACCTGTCGCCGCGCCAGGTCGAGCAGCTCAACGAGCAGGCCCGGCACAATATCGAGTGCATCCAGCGCTGGATCGAGCGCGGCCAGATCGCCCACGTCGATCCGCACCACCTGATGTTCAGCATCTGGGCGGCGACGCAGACCTACGCGGATTTCGACTGGCAGATCGCCGTGGTCACCGGCAAGGCCAAGCTGGCCGACAGCGATTACGACGCGGCGGCGGAGACCATCATCCGCCTGGTATTGAAGGGCTGCGAGCCCGAGGCGGCCTGACCGAGCCAACGGGGCTGCTACGCAGCCCATCGCGGCACAAGGCCGCTCCTACAGGAGACCGCTATCCCTTGTAGGAGCGGCCTTGTGCCGCGAATGGGCCGCAAGGCGGCCCCGACACCTTGAGCCTTAAGCTGCCACTCCAGCATCCGCCGTCAGCCCCACCTCTTCGATCGCACTGATCGCGCACTGCTCGTCGATATCCGACGTATCCCCGCTGATCCCGACAGCCCCCAGCACCTTGCCGTCCCGATCACGGATCAGCACCCCGCCCGGTACCGGCACCACCGGCCGCTCGCCCAGCCCGTTCAGCGCGGCATAGAACGCCGGCCGCTGCTGCGAATCCAGCGCCAGCAGGCGCGAGCCCTTGCCCAGGGCCACCGCACCCCAGGCCTTGCCGATGGCCACCTGCGGACGCAGCAGGGTGGCGCCATCCTCGCGCTGCAGCGCCAGCAGGTGCCCGCCGGCATCCAGCACCGCCACGGTCAGCGGCGCGGCGTTGATCTTGCGGCCCGCGGCCAGCGCGGCGTTCACCACGCCGACAGCATCTTTGAGGGTCAATGCGTTCATGAAAAGGTCCTCTTCTTGTTGTGAGAAGCCCTGAGGGCAGTTGAAAACCAGTAGACAGAATAGAACACAACGAAGACACGCTTTGTATACAATTATTTGAATCAATCTTGCCAAGTGCGACGAAATGCCGCCTCATCGCCCAATGACCGCTCAGTCAACGCCGCCGACGAAAATGGATTGACCTTTTGCGCCGAGCATGAATACACTCTGCCGCAACACAAGTTGTATACAATTACAAAATCGATGAGGCACAAACCATGAGCAAAATGAGAGCAATCGATGCAGCCGTTCTGGTCATGCGCCGTGAAGGTGTAGATACCGCGTTCGGCATTCCGGGGGCTGCCATCAACCCGCTGTATTCGGCCCTGAAGAAAGTCGGTGGCATCGATCACGTCCTCGCTCGCCACGTCGAAGGTGCCTCGCACATGGCCGAGGGCTACACCCGCGCCAACCCGGGCAACATCGGTGTATGCATCGGCACCTCCGGCCCTGCCGGCACCGACATGGTCACCGGCCTGTACAGCGCCTCGGCCGACTCCATCCCGATCCTCTGCATCACCGGCCAAGCCCCGCGCGCGCGCCTGCACAAGGAAGACTTCCAGGCCGTCGACATCACCAGTATCGTCAAGCCGGTGACCAAGTGGGCGACCACCGTCCTGGAGCCGGGCCAGGTGCCCTACGCCTTCCAGAAGGCCTTCTACGAAATGCGTACCGGCCGCCCAGGCCCGGTGCTGATCGACCTGCCGTTCGACGTGCAGATGGCCGAGATCGAGTTCGACATCGCCGCCTACGAGCCACTGGCGATCAACAAGCCAGCCGCCACCCGCGTCCAGGCCGAGAAAGCCCTCGCCCTGCTCAATGACGCCGAGCGCCCGCTGCTGGTAGCCGGCGGTGGCATCATCAACGCCGACGCCAGCGACAAACTGGTCGAGTTCGCCGAACTGACCGGCGTGCCGGTAGTGCCAACCCTGATGGGCTGGGGCACCATTCCGGACGATCACGAATTGATGGTCGGCATGGTCGGTCTGCAGACCTCGCACCGCTACGGCAACGCGACCATGCTCAAGTCCGACCTGGTGTTCGGTATCGGCAACCGCTGGGCCAACCGCCACACCGGCTCCGTCGACGTCTACACCGAAGGCCGCAAGTTCGTCCACGTGGACATCGAGCCAACCCAGATCGGCCGCGTATTCACCCCTGACCTGGGTATCGTTTCCGATGCCGGCAAGGCGCTGGATGTGTTCCTGGAAGTGGCCCGCGAGTGGAAAGCCGCCGGCAAACTCAAGTGCCGCAAAGCCTGGCTGGAAGACTGCCAGCAGCGCAAGGCCACCCTGCAGCGCAAGACCCACTTCGACAATGTGCCGGTCAAGCCGCAGCGCGTGTACGAAGAGATGAACCAGGTATTCGGCAAGGACACCTGCTACGTCAGCACCATTGGTCTTTCGCAGATCGCCGGCGCACAGTTCCTGCACGTGTACAAGCCACGCCACTGGATCAACTGCGGCCAGGCCGGCCCGCTGGGCTGGACCATCCCTGCCGCCCTCGGCGTGGTCAAGGCCGACCCGAAACGCAAGGTCGTCGCGCTGTCCGGTGACTACGACTTCCAGTTCATGATCGAAGAGCTGGCGGTAGGCGCGCAGTTCAACCTGCCGTACGTCCACGTGCTGGTGAACAACGCCTACCTCGGCCTGATCCGCCAGGCCCAGCGTGGCTTCGACATGGATTACTGTGTACAACTGGCCTTCGAGAACATCAATTCCACCGACGCCGCCACCTATGGTGTCGATCACGTCGCCGTGGTCGAAGGCCTGGGCTGCAAGGCCCTTCGCGTGTTCGAACCGGCCGACATCGCCCCTGCCCTGCTCAAGGCGCAGAAGATGGCCGAAGAGTTCCGCGTGCCGGTGGTGGTCGAAGTGATTCTCGAGCGCGTGACCAACATTTCCATGGGCACCGAGATCAACGCGGTCAACGAATTTGAAGACCTCGCCCTGGTCGGCAACGACGCGCCAACCGCCATCTCGCTGCTGGACTGATCGCCTGACGCCCCCGCGCATTGCGCGGGGGTCTTCAACGCAAGGAGACGACTTATGCCTCGCTTCGCCGCCAACCTGTCCATGCTGTTCACCGAACAGGACTTCCTGGCCCGCTTCAAGGCCGCCGCCGACGCTGGTTTCAGCGGTGTCGAATACCTCTTCCCGTACGATTTCAGCGCCGCCGAGATCAAGCAGCAGCTTGACGCCCACGGCCTGACCCAGGTGCTGTTCAACCTGCCGGCCGGCGATTGGGCCAAGGGTGAGCGCGGCATCACCTGCCACCCCGACCGCGTCGAAGAATTCCGCGCTGGCGTCGACAAGGCCATCGAGTACGCCAAGGTGCTGGGCAACACCCAGGTCAATGCCTTGGCCGGCATTCGCCCCGAAGGCCTGGACTGCGCCACCGTGCGCAAGACCTTCGTCGACAACCTGCGCTACGCCGCCGACAAGCTCAAGGGCGCCGGGATCCGCCTGGTCATGGAAATGATCAACACCCGCGATATCCCGGGCTTCTACCTGAACACCACGAAGCAGGCCCTGGAAATCCAGGCCGAGGTGGGCAGCGACAACCTGTTCCTGCAGTACGACATCTATCACATGCAGATCATGGAAGGTGACCTGGCCCGCACCCTGGAAACCAACCTGAAGCTGATCAACCACGTGCAGCTGGCCGACAACCCGGGCCGCCACGAGCCGGGCACCGGCGAGATCAACTACCGCTTCCTGTTCGAGCACCTGGACCGCATCGGCTACCAGGGCTGGGTGGGCGCGGAGTACAAGCCCAAGACCACCACTGAAGCCGGTCTGGGCTGGCTGAAGACCCACAACGCAATTTGAGACACACGCCGGCCCCTTGTAGGAGCGGCCTTGTGCCGCGAAAGGGCTGCGCAGCAGCCCCGGCAATCTACCGGCGTGATTGAGATCGTGGGGCCGCTACGCGCCCCTTTCGCGACACAAGGCCGCTCCTACAGGGGCCTGGTCGCCTGTTCATACAAATACAAAGAGGCAGAACTCTCATGGCTAAAATCGGTTTCCTCGGCACCGGCATCATGGGCAAGCCCATGGCCCAGAACCTGCAAAAGGCAGGTCACAGCATCTTCGTTTCCACCCACCACGACGCCGCACCGGCCGACCTGATCGCCGCCGGCGCCGTGGCCCTGGCCAACCCGAAGGAAGTGGCCCAGGAAGCCGAGTTCATCATCGTCATGGTCCCGGACACCCCGCAGGTCGAGAGCGTGCTGTTCGGTGAGAACGGCGTCGTCGAAGGCGTCGGTCCGAACAAGGTGGTGATCGACATGAGCTCGATCTCCCCCACCGCCACCAAGGCCTTCGCCGAGAAGATCAAGGCCACCGGCGCCGCCTACCTGGACGCCCCGGTGTCCGGCGGCGAAGTCGGCGCCAAGGCCGCGACCCTGAGCATCATGGTCGGCGGCTGCCCGAAAGCCTTCGAGCGCGCCCTGCCGCTGTTCGAAGCCATGGGCAAGAACATCACCCGCGTCGGCGGCAACGGCGACGGCCAGACCGCCAAGGTGGCCAACCAGATCATCGTCGCCCTGAACATCCAGGCCGTTGGCGAAGCGCTGCTGTTCGCCGCCAAGAACGGCGCCGACCCGGCCAAGGTGCGTGAAGCGCTGATGGGCGGCTTCGCCTCGTCGAAGATCCTTGAAGTGCACGCCGAGCGCATGATCAAGGGCACCTTCGATCCGGGCTTCCGCATCAACCTGCACCAGAAGGACCTGAACCTGGCCCTGCAAGGCGCCAAGGAGCTGGGCATCAACCTGCCCAACACCTCCAACGCCCAGCAAGTGTTCAGCACCTGCGTGGCGCTGGGCGGCGGCAACTGGGACCACTCGGCGCTGATCAAGGGCCTGGAGCACATGGCCAACTTCTCGATCCGCGACGACAAGTAAGCCTGTACCGGCCTCTTCGCGGGGCAAGCCCGCTCCTACAGAAATGCGTGGTCCGTGTAGGAGCGGGCTTGCCCCGCGAAGAAGCCAACACCGATGAACCTGCAACCCCAGGCCCATCAGGTGAAACCGAGCAACACCCGCCCCTGGTTCGGCCTGCACGGAGGCAGTTCCAGGGGCGTTTTCGATTTTGCAGAACAACAAGAATCTGGGAGCCTGCCATGTCGGTCGATCCACAAAAACTCCTGCGCGAACTGTTCGACACAGCCATCGCCGCCGCCCACCCCCGCCAGGTCCTCGAACCTCACCTGCCCGCCGACCGCAGCGGCCGGGTCATCGTCATCGGCGCCGGCAAGGCCGCCGCGGCCATGGCCGAAGTGGTCGAGAAAAGCTGGCACGGCGAAGTCTCCGGCCTGGTGGTCACCCGCTATGGCCATGGCGCCAGCTGCCAGAAAATCGAGGTGGTCGAAGCCGCCCACCCGGTCCCCGATGCCGCCGGCCTGGCCGTGGCCAAGCGGGTGCTCGACCTGGTCAGCAACCTGAGCGAAGACGACCGCGTCATCTTCCTGCTGTCCGGCGGCGGCTCGGCCCTGCTGGCCCTGCCCGCCGAAGGCCTGACCCTGGCCGACAAACAGCAGATCAACAAGGCCCTGCTGAAATCCGGCGCCACCATCGGCGAGATGAACTGCGTGCGCAAGCACCTCTCGGCGATCAAGGGCGGCCGCCTGGCCAAGGCCTGCTGGCCGGCCACCGTCTACACCTACGCGATTTCCGATGTGCCCGGCGACCTCGCCACGGTCATCGCCTCCGGCCCCACCGTGGCCGATCCGAGCACCTCGGCCGACGCCCTGGCGATCATCAAGCGCTACAACATCGACGCGCCCAAGGCCGTCATCGACTGGCTCAACAACCCGGCCTCCGAGACCGTCAAGGCCGATGACCCGGCCCTGGCCCGCAGCCACTTCCAGCTGATCGCCAGGCCCCAGCAGTCGCTGGAGGCCGCCGCGGTGAAAGCCCGCCAGGCCGGATTCAGCCCGTTGATCCTCGGCGACCTGGAGGGCGAGTCGCGCGAAGTGGCCAAGGTGCATGCCGGCATCGCCCGGCAGATCGTCCTGCACGGCCAGCCGCTCAAGGCACCCTGCGTGATCCTCTCCGGCGGCGAGACCACCGTCACCGTGCGCGGCAACGGCCGTGGCGGGCGCAACGCCGAGTTCCTGCTCAGCCTCACCGAAAGCCTCAAGGGCCTGCCCGGCGTGTACGCCCTGGCCGGCGACACCGACGGCATCGATGGCTCCGAGGACAACGCCGGCGCCTTCATGACCCCGGACAGCTTCGCTCGCGCCGAGGCCCTGGGCCTGTCGGCCAGCGATGAGCTGGACAACAACAACGGCTATGGCTACTTCGCCACCCTCGACGCGCTGATCGTCACCGAGCCGACCCGCACCAACGTCAACGACTTCCGTGCCATCCTGATCCTCGAGACTCCGCAATCATGACGCCTGATAAAAAAGTCAAAATCCTCGCCACCCTCGGGCCTGCGATCAAAGGCATCGATGACATACGCCAGCTGGTCGAGGCCGGGGTAAATATCTTCCGCCTCAACTTCAGCCACGGCGAACACGCCGACCACGCCCTGCGCTACCAGTGGATCCGCGAAGTCGAGCAGCAGCTCAACTATCCGCTGGGCATCCTCATGGACCTGCAGGGGCCGAAGCTGCGCGTCGGCCGTTTCGCCGACGGCAAGGTCCAACTGCAACGCGGCCAGGCCCTGCGCCTGGACCTGGACAAAACCCCGGGCGACAGCCGCCGGGTCAACCTGCCGCACCCGGAAATCATCGCCGCGCTGGAGCCGGGCATGGACCTGCTGCTGGACGACGGCAAGCTGCGCCTGCGCGTCACCGCCAAGCACGGCGACGCCATCGACACCGAAGTGCTGGCCGGTGGCGAGCTGTCCGACCGCAAGGGCGTCAACGTGCCCCAGGCGGTGCTTGACCTCTCCCCGCTGACCGAGAAGGACCGCCGCGACCTGGCCTTCGGCCTGGAGCTTGGCGTGGACTGGGTGGCGCTGTCGTTCGTCCAGCGCCCCGAAGACATCGTCGAGGCGCGCCAGCTGATCGGTGACCGCGCCTACCTGATGGCCAAGATCGAGAAGCCCTCGGCGGTCGAGCAGTTGCAGGCCATCGCCGAGCTGTCCGACGCGATCATGGTCGCCCGTGGCGACCTGGGCGTGGAAGTGCCGGCCGAAAGCGTGCCGCAGATCCAGAAAGGCATCATCGGCACCTGCCGCCAGCTGGGCAAGCCAGTGGTGGTGGCAACCCAGATGCTCGAATCGATGCGCTTCTCCCCGGCCCCGACCCGCGCCGAAGTCACCGACGTGGCCAACGCCGTGGCCGAAGGCGCGGATGCTGTGATGCTGTCGGCCGAGACCGCCTCGGGCGACTACCCGCTGGAAGCGGTGCAGATGATGAGCAAGATCATCCGCCAGGTGGAAAACGGCCCGGACTACCAGGCCCAGCTCGACGTCGGCCGGCCCAAGGCCGAGGCCACGGTGTCGGACGCCATCAGCTGCGCGATCCGTCGCATCAGCGGCATCCTGCCGGTGGCGGTGCTGGTCAACTACAGCGAGTCGGGGGCCTCGACCCTGCGCGCCGCCCGCGAGCGGCCACGGGCGCCGATCCTCAACCTGACGCCGAACCTCAACACCGCACGCCGCCTGAGCGTGGCCTGGGGCGTGCATTCGGTGGTCAACGACCGCCTGCGCCAGGTCGACGAGGTGATCTCCACGGCGCTGGAAATCGCCCAGGCGCAAGGCATGGCCAGCCGTGGCGACACGCTGCTGATCACCGCCGGTGTGCCTTTCGGCAAGCCGGGTTCGACTAACACCTTGCGGATCGAGACCTTGGTTTGAGATCGCCTGGGGCGCCCTGCGCCCCTTTCGCGGCACAAGGCCGCTCCTACAGGAGACCGCGATCCCTTGTAGGAGCGGCCTTGTGCCGCGAAAGGAGGGCAAAGCCCTCCCGATGCACCGAACCCGCGGAAAACCGAGGCCCAAAGAGGCCCACCGCTCCCCCACTCACCTTGCCGACTGCCCATGTACACCAAGAACTTCGTCAACCCGTGCCCCGACTGGGCCACGGCCTTGCTCAACGGCTTCAGCCAGGTGCTGCTGCTGCGCAATCCCCTGTGCGGCCTGTGTTGCCTGCTGGCCATCCTGCTGACCGCGCCGGACCTGGTCGGCGGCGCCCTGCTCGGCGCCCTCGCCGGCCTGCTCACCGCCCAGCGCCGCGGCTACGACCGCGCCGATCGCCAGGCCGGGCTGTACTGCTACAACGGCGTGCTGATCGGCATCCTGATCAGCGCCGTGCTGCCCTGGTCGGCGATCCTGCCGCCACTGATCATTGCCGCCGGCGGCCTGTCGAGCATGCTCACCCACCAGTGGCGCAAGCGTGGCGGCAAGCTGCTGGTCGCCTATACCGCGCCCTTCGTGCTGCTGGGTTGGGCCACCCTGCTGCTGGCCGAGCCCTCGATCAGCAGCTTTGTCGAGGCAGACCCTGTATATGCCCTGCTGCGCGGCGTGGGGCAGATTTTCCTGCTCGACAAGCCCATGGCCGGCCTGCTGATCGTCATCGGCATGTACTTCGCCAACCCCTATGCCGCCACCTGGGCGCTGATCGGCTCGGCCATCGGTGGCGGTGTCGCGCTGCTGGCGGGCGAGGCACAAGGGGCCTGGCTGGGGCTGTACGGTTTCAATGCGGCACTGGCCGCGCTGGCCTTCAGCCGCCAGGGTGAGAAGCCTTGGGTGACCTTGCTCGCCATCGCCTGCGCCCTGGTGCTGCAACCTCTGTTCAACCTGCTGCCGATCGCCGGGCTGACCGCGCCGTTCGTCACCGCCTGCTGGCTGATGCACCTGGGCAACCACCTGGCCCAGGTCAACCAGCGCCGTAACGCGCCTCGCTTGCACAGCTGAAACACAGCCCCTAGGCTCTGCCCATTCGCACAATGGAACGCGCCCATGGACAACCCTTCGAGCCTGCGCGAGCGGCTCTACGTCATCGTCTTCCAGACCGACACGGTCGCTGGAAGACGCTTCGACAAGATCCTCCTGCTGATCATCCTCGCCAGCCTGGTCACGGTGATCCTCGACAGCATCGACGATGTTCACCAGAACTACGCCGGGCTGCTGGCCGGTATCGAGTGGGGCTTCACGGCGATCTTCCTCGCCGAATACATCACCCGCCTGTACTGCTCGCCCAAGCCGCTGCGCTATGCCTTCAGCTTCTACGGGCTGGTCGACCTGCTGGCGATCGTGCCCGGGATCATCGCCCTGTACTACAGCGACGCCCAGTACCTGCTGATGATCCGGGTGATCCGCATGCTGCGGATCTTCCGCGTGCTCAAGCTCAGCCCCTACCTGAAGCAGGCCCACTACCTGCTGGCGGCGCTGCAGGGCAGCAAGCAGAAGATCATCGTGTTCCTGGTCAGCGTGTCGACCCTGGTCACGGTGTTCGGCACGCTGATGTATGTGATCGAAGGGCCGGAGCACGGCTTTACCAGCATTCCCAAGGGCATCTACTGGGCCATCGTCACCCTGACCACGGTAGGCTTCGGCGATATCGTGCCGAAGACGCCGCTGGGGCAGGTGCTGTCGTCGCTGGTGATGATCACCGGTTACTCGATCATCGCCGTGCCCACCGGCATCTTCACCGCCGAACTGGCCAATGCCCTGCGCGGCGAGCAGTTGCAGCATGACTGCCCGACCTGCGCCAAGCATCACCACGAGCATGGCGCGGCGTTTTGTTCGCGGTGTGGCAATGCGTTGTTTCCCAAGCAGTGAGGCTGACTGTGCTGGCCCTTTCGCGGGTTTACCCGCGAAGAGGCCGGCACTGACAACGACATAACCAAAGACCGTTTTGTTCTTTAACCCACGCAAAGCCACCCGCTATAGTCGCTGGCAAAGCGCCAACCCTTTGAACCAGAACAAGGAATGCCCCCAGTGAAAAAACTCTTCAGCGCCTCGCTGCTCGCCGCGGGCCTGGCCCTGGGTAACCTCGCCCAGGCCGCCCCGACCCTGCTCAACGTCTCCTACGACGTGATGCGCGACTTCTACAAGGACTACAACCCGGCGTTCCAGAAGCACTGGGAGAAAGAGCACAACGAGAAGGTCAACCTGCAGATGTCCTTCGGCGGCTCGAGCAAGCAGGCGCGCGCGGTGATCGATGGCCTGCCGGCCGACGTGATCACCATGAACATGGCCACCGACATCAACGCCCTGGCCGACAACGGCAAGCTGGTGCCGGACAACTGGGTGAGCCGCCTGCCGAACAACAGCGCGCCGTTCACCTCGGCCACCGTGTTCATCGTGCGCAAGGGCAACCCCAAGGCGCTGAAGGACTGGCCGGACCTGCTCAAGGACGGCGTGCAAGTGATCGTGCCCAACCCCAAGACCTCGGGTAACGGCCGCTACACCTACCTTTCGGCCTGGGGCTACGTGCTCAAGCAGGGCGGTGACGAAACCAAGGCCCGCGACTTCGTCGGCAAGCTGTTCAAGCAGGCACCGGTACTGGACACCGGAGGCCGCGCCGCCACCACCACCTTCATGACCAACCAGATCGGCGACGTGCTGGTGACCTTCGAGAACGAGGCCGAGATGATCGCCCGCGAGTTCGGTCGCGACCAGTTCGAGGTGATCTACCCGAGCGTGTCCGCCGAGGCCGAGCCGCCGGTGAGCGTGGTGGACAAGGTGGTGGAGAAGAAAAAGACCCGTGCTGTGGCTGAGGAATACCTGAAGTACCTGTGGTCGCCCGAGGCCCAGGAGATCGCCGCGAACAACTACCTGCGCCCGCGTGACCCGGCGGTGCTGGCCAAGTACACCGACCGCTTCCCGAAAGTCGACTTCCTGTCGGTGGAGAAGACCTTCGGCGACTGGCGCACCGTGCAGAAGACCCACTTCAATGATGGTGGCGTGTTCGACCAGATCTATACCAACAAGTAACCGCTCTCAGCAGGGGCAGCCCTAAGAGAGCGGTTCTGTGGGAGCGGCTCGTGGGAGCGGGCTTGCCCCGCGATATCGATAGTGGCAACGAAAGTGTTGTCTGGGCTGGCCCCATCGCGGGGCAAGCCCGCTCCCACGCACCTTCCAGTATCAATAAGGGTCAGGCCTGCTGGCGGAACACCAGCGCCTTCAGGCCACCCTCCGGATCCGCATCCGGAAACTCCGGCGGATTCTCCAGCCGCTCGACGAACGCCAGCCCCGGCGCCTGCTCGGCCATCCCCTCGATGAGAAACTGCGGCCCGATCCCCGGGTCATTGACACAGGCCAGCACCGTGCCGCCTTCATTCAACAACTCCGGCAAACGCCGGAGGATCTTGGCGTAGTCCTGGGTCAGCACGAAGCTGCCGCGCTGGAAGGTCGGCGGGTCGATGATGATCAGGTCGTACGGCCCGTACTTGCGCACCTTGCCCCACGACTTGAACAGCTCATGCCCCAGGTACGCCACCCGCGAGGCGTCATGACCGTTGAGCCGGTGATTGTCGCGGCCCCGGGACAGCGCCGACTTGGCCATGTCCAGGTTGACCACCTGCTCGGCGCCGCCAGCGATCGCCGCCACCGAAAAACCGCAGGTGTAGGCGAACAGGTTGAGCACGCGCTTGCCGGCCGCCTGCTCGCGCACCCAGCGTCGGCCATAGCGCATGTCGAGGAACAGGCCGTTGTTCTGGCGCACGCCCAGGTCGAGCAGGTACTTCAAGCCATCCTCGACCACCTCGCGCTGCTGGCACGGCTCGCCCCACAGCCACTGGCCGGGGCTGTCCGGCAGGTAGCGGTGCTGCAGCAGGATGGCCTGGCCGGTCCACTGCGGGCGTTCGGCCAGCGCCATCAGCATGGCTTCAAGCTCTGCCAGCTGGCCCTCGGGCGGCTCGCGGAACAGCGCCACCAGCAGCACGCCATCGAGCCAGTCGACGGTGATCTGCTCGAGCCCCGGCCAGCAACGGCCACGGCCATGGAACAGGCGGCGGGTCTCCAGGGGGGCGGGATCGAGGGCGGCGAGCAGGTGCTGCTCAAGGGTGGCGATGGCTGGGCTCATGTCGGCTACGGTCAGGCAAAAGCGCCATTCTACCTGCTCGCGGCCGGGCCGGGCGGCCATCGATGAAGGGGATGAGAGGGTTTGCGGCACTTTTGTCGCTTTTTTCTTGCCGGGGCGCTGTGGATAGTGCGGCCATCCCTCCCTGAAACCGGATCACTGCCATGTCACCCCTGAAAGTCGAATTCTTCCACGATGTCGTCTGCGGCTGGTGCTTCGTCCTCGCCCCGCGCCTCAAGCAGCTGCAGGACGAACTCAACCTGGACATCCAGCACCGCAGCTTCATCCTGCAGACCAGCCGCGAGGCGATGGTCGAGCGCTTCGGCTCGATGCCCAAGGCCAAGGAAACCATCCTCAGCCACTGGCTGTCGTGCTCGCGCGCCGAGGACGTCAAGCGCATCAACATCGAAGCCATGCGCCAGCAGGACTTCGAATACCCCACCGGCCTGCTCGCCGGCCTCGCCTGCCAGACCGCCAAGGCGCTGGGCGGCAACGAAGGCCACGAGCGCATGTTCGACCGCCTGCAGGAAGCCCACCTGGTGCAGGCCCGCAACATTGGCGACCGCGCCACCGTGCTGGCGGTCGCCACCGAGGCCGGCTTCGACCCGCAGGCCTTCGCCACGGCATTCGACCAACAGGCCCCGCAGATGCTCGATGAAGAACTGGCCCTGGGCCGCCGCCTGGGCATCAGCTCGGTACCCAGCCTGGTGATCGATGGCCGCTACCTGGTCCCCGGCGCCCTGAGCCTCGAGCAACTGCGCCAGACCTTCATCCAGGTCCGTGCCAACCAGAACCAGGCACAAGGAGCCGCACAATGAACAATCGCTACTGGATCGCCGCCGGCACCTCGCTGTCGCTACTGGCCATGGCCCTGCTGCCCGCCCCGGCGGTGATGGCCAACGACGCCCCCGCCGCCCAGGCCAACGCCACCCCGGTGGCGGTCGCCCGGGTGCAGTCCGGCCCCATGCCGCAGGTGCTTAGCGCCGTCGGCACCCTGGAGGCGGTGCACCAGGTCAATGTCTCGCCGGAAGTCGGCGGGCGCATCACCGCGCTGGAGTTCACCGCCGGCAAGGCCGTGGCCGCCGGCCAAGTGCTGGTCAAGCTCAACGACGCGCCCGAGCGCGGCGAGCTGGCCAAGCTGCAGGCCCAGGCCAAGAACGCCAAGCTGGCCCTGGAGCGCACGCGCAAGGTGCTGCCGCTGGCCTCCACCCAGGCCCAGCTGGATCAGGCCCAGGCCAACTACGACCAACTGCTTGGCGAGATCGCCCAGGTCCAGGCGCAGATCGCGCAGAAGACCATCCGCGCCCCGTTCGCCGGCGTGCTGGGCATCCGCAAGGTCAACCTCGGCCAGTACGTCAGCCCCGGCGACAGTCTGGTGACCCTCACCGAGCTGTCGCGCCTGCACGTCAACTTCCCGCTGCCCGAGCAGTCCGCCGCCGCCCTGCAGGCCGGCCAGGCCATCACCCTCAAGGTCGATGCCTGGCCGCAGCAGCGCTTTGTCGCCGCGGTCACCACCCTGGAGCCGCAGATCGACCCGGGCGCCCGCTCCATGCTGGTGCAGGCGACCCTCGACAACCCCGGCCAGCAACTCAAGCCGGGCATGTTCGCCAACGTCAGCATCGAGCTGCCGAGCCACGCCGACGTGCTCAGCGTGCCGGAAACGGCGATCAGCTACAGCGCCTACGGCAACTCGCTGTACGTGCTGCGCGAGAAGGACGGCGCGCTGCGCGTGGAGCAGGTGTTCGTCAAGCTCGGCGCCCGCCGCGACGACCGCGTGGTGGTGCTCGATGCGCTGACACCGGGCGACCGCGTGGTGGTGTCCGGGCAGATCCGCCTGAGCAATGGCATGCCGGTGCGGGTCACCGACGACACCCTGGCCGCCAGCACCACGCGCAAGCCGGACCTGGCCCAGCAGTAATGGGTTTGCGTGCCACTGAAAAGGACCTGTAGCACCATGAAATTCACCGACCTGTTCATCCGCCGCCCGGTACTGACCCTGGTGGTCTGCGCGATGATCGTCATGCTTGGCCTGCTGGCGCTGCTGAACCTGCCGATCCGCCAGTACCCGCAGCTGGAAAGCGCGACCATCACCATCACCACCGAATACCCCGGCGCCCGCTCGCAGCTGATGCAGGGCTTCGTCACCCAGCCCATCTCGCAAGCCGTGGCCTCGGTCGACGGTGTCGACTACCTGAGCTCGACCTCGACCCAGGGCAAGAGCGTCATCAGCGTGCGCCTGAAGCTCAACGCCGACTCCAACAAGGCCCTCACCGAGATCATGGCCGCCGTCAACCAGGTCAAGTACCGCCTGCCCGAAGGCGCCTACGACTCGGTGGTGGCCAAGTCCTCCGGTGAAGGCACGGCGGTGATCTACATCGGCTTCTCGAGCAAGGACATCGGCCTGCCGGCGATCACCGACTACATCTCGCGGGTGGTGCAGCCACGCGTGGCGGCCATCGACGGCGTCGCCGAGGCGCAGATCCTCGGCGGCCAGAAACTGGCCATGCGCCTGTGGCTGGACCCGGCGCGCATGGCCGCGCGCAACCTGTCGGCCAGCGACGTGGCCGAGGCCATACGCCAGAACAACTTCCAGGCCGCCCCCGGGCAGACCAAGGGCCAGTACGTCTCGGCCAACATCAACATCAACACCGACCTGACCAGCGTCGACCAGTTCCGCCAGATGGTGGTGCGCCGCGACGGCGACACGCTGATCCGCCTGAGCGACATCGGCACCGCCGAGCTCGGCGCCACCTCCTACGACACCAGCGGCATCATGGACGGCGAGCCGGCGGTGTTCATCGGCCTGCACGCCACCCCCGCCGGCAACCCGCTGACCATCGTCGGCGCGGTGCAGGAGATGATGCCGCAGATCCGCGAGACCATGCCGCCGGGCATGACCGCCAACATCGTGTTCGAAGTGGCGCGCTTCATCCAGGCGTCCATCGACGAGGTGGTCAAGACCCTGGTCGAGGCCGTGGTGATCGTCGCCGTGGTGATCTTCCTGTTCCTCGGCTCGCTGCGCAGCGTGCTGATCCCGCTGGTGACCATCCCGCTGTCGCTGATCGGCGCGGCGGCGATCATGAGTCTGTTCGGTTTCAGTATCAACCTGCTGACCTTGCTGTCGATGGTCCTGGCCATCGGCCTGGTGGTGGACGACGCCATCGTCGTGGTGGAGAACGTCCACCGCCATATCGAGGAAGGCAAGTCGCCCTTGCAGGCGGCGCTGGTCGGCGCCCGCGAGATCGCCGGCCCAGTGATCGCCATGACCCTGACCCTGGCCGCGGTGTACGCACCCATCGGCCTGATGGGCGGGCTCACCGGCGCGCTGTTCAAGGAGTTCGCCTTCACCCTCGCCGGCGCCGTGGTGGTGTCCGGCGTGGTGGCGCTGACCCTGTCGCCGGTGATGAGCGCCTTCCTGCTCAACCGCCAGGCCAGCGAAGGGCCGATGGCCCGTGGCGCCGAGCGCTTCTTCCAGTGGCTGGGCAAGGGTTACGGGCGTGTGCTGGACGTGTCCCTGCACCACCGCTGGTTGACCCTGGCGATTGCCGCGGCGGTGTTCGTCAGCCTGCCGATCCTCTACCTCGGCGCCCAGCGCGAACTGGCGCCGGTCGAGGACCAGGCCCAGGTGCTGGCAGTGGCCAAGGCACCGCAGTACGCCAACATCGACTACACCGAGATGTACGCGCACCGCATGGACCGCCTGTTCGCCACCTTCCCGGAAACCGACATCACCTGGGTGGTCAACGGCAACGACGGCCCGCGCACCGCGTTCGGCGGCGCCAACCTGAGCACCTGGGAAAAGCGCCAGCGCAGCGCCGACCAACTGCAGGCCGAGATCCAGAAAGCCGTCGGCGAGATCGAGGGCGTGGCCATCTTCGCCTTCCAGCTGCCGCCGCTGCCCGGCTCCACCGGCGGCCTGCCGGTGCAGATGGTGATCCAGAGCTCCCAGGACCACCGCGTGGTGTTCGACGCCATGGACAAGATCAAGCAAGCGGCCATGGCCAGCGGCCTGTTCGCCGTGGTCGACTCCGACCTGGACTTCAACAGCCCGCTGGTCAACATCAACATCGACCGCAGCAAGGCCAACGACCTGGGCATCAGCATGCAGGCCATCGGCGACGCCCTGGCGGTGCTGGTGGGCGAGAACTACGTCAACCGCTTCGCCCTCGACGGCCGTTCCTACGATGTGATCCCGCAGGTGGCACGGGCCCAGCGCCTGTCGGCGGAAATGTTGGTCGGCCAGTACGTCAAGGCCGCCAACGGCGCCCAGGTGCCGCTGTCGACCCTGGTTAGCTTCGACATGTCGATCGAGCCCAACAAGCTGACCCAGTTCAACCAGCTCAACTCCGCCACCCTGCAGGCGGTGCCGGCACCGGGCGTGAGCATCGGCGACGCGGTGCAGTTCCTCGCCGCCCAGGCCAATGCCCTGCCCACCGGCTTCAGCCATGACTGGCTGTCCGATGCCCGCCAGTTCGTCCAGGAAGGCAGCGCCCTGGTGGTGACGTTCATCTTCGCCATCCTGGTCATCTACCTGGTGCTGGCGGCGCAGTTCGAAAGCCTGCGCGACCCGCTGGTGATCCTGGTCAGCGTGCCGATGTCGGTGTGCGGCGCGCTGATCCCGCTGTACCTGGGCTACGCCACGGTGAACATCTACACGCAGATCGGCCTGGTGACCCTGGTCGGCCTGATCAGCAAGCACGGCATCCTCATGGTCGAGTTCGCCAACGAACTGCAGCAGGCCGACCAGCTCGACCGCCGCACGGCCATCGAACGCGCCGCGCAGATTCGCCTGCGGCCGATCCTGATGACCACCGCGGCCATGGTGGTGGGCCTGGTCCCGCTGCTGCTGGCCAGCGGCGCCGGTGCCCACAGCCGCTTCAGCCTGGGCCTGGTGATCGTCATCGGCATGCTGGTCGGCACGCTGTTCACCCTGTTCATCCTGCCCACCGTGTACTCGCTGCTGGCCAAGGACCACCGCGCCAGCGAAGACCCACGCCTGCAGGAACTGGCCGCCTACACCCAGCCGGCCTGACCCCTTCGCCCGCCCTCCTCTGTGGCAGCCGTGATCGGCTGCCCCTGGGAGCGGCCGGCCCGAATTAAGAGAAACGACATGCTACGTAAGACCCTTCTGCCCCTGCTGCTCCTGGCGCCCCTGGCCCAGGCCGTTGCCGCCGAGCGTGCGACGCTGATGTCGGTGTACGCCCAGGTGGTCGAGCACAACAGCGACATGGCCGCCGCCCGCGAGAACTACCTGGCCCGCCGTGAGGCTGTGCCCCTGGCCCGCGCCCGCCTGCTGCCGCAGGTGGCCCTGGATGCCGAGGCCGGCGACGTGCGCAGCGACCGCCGCCAGGTCGAGCAGCGCAGCGGCAGCCTGTACCGCCTGAGCCTCGACCAGCCGTTGTTCGACCTCAGCCGCTGGTTCGACTTCAAGGCCGCGCAGTCCGAGAACGAACAGGCCGAACTGGACTTCTCGGCGTTCCAGCAACAGCTGATCCTCGACACCGCCAGCAGCTACTTCGACACCCTGCTGGCCGAGGACAACCTGGCCACCGCCAAGGCCGAGCTGCGCGCCTTCGACCGCCAGTTGCAGCAGACCCGGCTGAGCTACGACGCCGGCCTGTCGGATCAGAACGACATGCTCTCGGCCCAGGCCAGCTTCGACCGCGCCAGCGCCAACCTGATCGACAGCCAGCGCCGCAGCGAAGACGCCTACCAGGCGCTGATGCGCCTGACCGGCCAGGCGCAACCGGCATTGGCCGGGATCCGCCACAGCCTGCCGGTGCAGGCGCCGGTGCCCGAGCGCGCCGACGCCTGGGTCGAGCAGGCCATGGCGCAGAACCTGCGCCTGCGCGCCAGCCAGGCCGCCGTCAGCCAGGCCGGCCAGACCCTGCGCAGCAGCAAGGCCGATCACCTGCCGACCTTCAACCTGGCCATGGGCTACGCCGAGGGCGACAGCGACCTGATGGACTCCAGCGCGCACTTCGGCCAGCGCCCCGGCAACCAGCGCGACAGCTCGGTGATGGTGCAGATGAAGCTGCCGCTGTTCAGCGGCGGCGGCACCAGCGCGCGGGTGCGCCAGGCCACCCATGAGCTGGCGCGCACCGAGTACGGTCGCACCAGCCTCGAGCGCGAGGTGCTGGAAGGTTCGCGCAACGCCTTCCGCGCGGTGGTCAGTGATGTCGAGCAGGTGCGCGCGCGGCGCCAGAGCATCATCTCCAGCCAGGGCTCCTTGCGGGCGACCGAGGCGGGGTATGAGGTGGGCAGCCGCAACATCGTCGATATCCTCGATGCGCAGCGCGACCTGTACAACGCGGTGCGCGACTACAACGTCTCGCGCTATGCGTACATCGTCGACAGCCTGCGGCTCAAGCAGCAGGCCGGCAGCCTGAGCCCGGATGACCTGCGCGAGCTGGCGGGGTATCTGAAGCTGGATTACGAGCCGGAGCGGGATTTCTTGCCGAGTGATCTGCGGGGGTAAGGTATTGGCAATCGCGGGGGCCGCTCACACGACAGCGTGTTCAGCGCCATCCCTTTCAAGGTATTGAGAATTGGCATCCGGCTTGGGCCTGCCGGGGCTGCTTTGCAGCCCTTTCGCGGCACAAGGCCGCTCCTACAGGGGCGCGCGGTCACCTGTAGGAGCGGCCTTGTGCCGCGAAAGGGCCATCGGATCAACCGCACCGGTTCAATCCCAGCTCCATGTCATCGATCAACGCCTTGGCCATGGCGCTCAACATGCGCGCTGCGCTGCCCGCCATCAGGTCGCCTTCCATCTCGGCCTCACAGGTGAGGTGGCGAATGCAGCCAAGCAGCACCGACAATTCGCTGAAGGCATCCGCGAAGGGAATGCCCGGCTCGACCTTGAACAGGTCCATGCAACGGGTCCGGCCTGCGGTACGTGCGTTGGTCATGGCTGCACCCCTGGCTTGTGTTCGAGCAAGGCACAGGCCAGCTGGCCGAGGTAGTCACTGGCGGTGAACAGGCGGTCCTGGGCTTCGCCGGGGCCGGTCTTGAAGTAGATATCGAGGACATCGGAAATGGCCGTGGCCACTTCGACGGCGGCGGTCATGGCTTCTTCGTGGGTGAGGGTCGGGCGGATAGCGATGAAGGGGGCTAGACGGGGTGGGTCTGGGACGATCTTTTTCATGGTCAACACTCCTGCGCAGTTCAAGAATGCTGCCCTCCGGCGCCTTTCTCACGGGACAAAGGGTGGCAGCCGTGCACGGGGTGAGAAACCGAGGCGCAAGAGAAACTCGGCCAGACCGAAGTCTGCCCGGGCACGGCTGCCATAACTGGATTGCCGATACTTTACGCCTCGGGTTCTCACGCCCGGTCACCTGGTGTGGCGACCCAGTGAAGTTATCCGTGGGGTATTTCCCCGACAACACGGCGGCTTCCGGCAAGCGCGTAGGATAGTTCCCAAGCCTTGCTGGCTGAAGCATTTGGTTTCAGGTTCGGAAAGATCTGACAGTCTTTGAAATAGCTGGGGCCGCTGCGCGGCCCTTTCGCGGCACAAGGCCGCTCCTACAGGGAATGGCAAAACTGGCGCATATCCTGTAGGAGCGGCCTTGTGCCGCGAAAGGGCTGCGCAGCAGCCCCGGCTAACGCCCCAACAATCACCCCGGCCGATACTCCCGACACCGCTCCCGCAATATCTGCGCCAGCAACCGCACCTCGGGACTGTGCCGGTACTCCTCGGGATACCCCATGTACATCGGCACCTCCCGCTCCCGCTGATGCTGCAGGTTGACCCGCACCAGCCGCCCTTGCGCCAACCCCTGCTGCACCCGATGCTCCGGCAACCAGGCAAAGCCCATCCCCCGTTCGACGAAGCTCTCGGCCGCCGCCAGGCTGCTCACCGTCCAGCGCTGCGAGGTCCCCAGCCAGCCACTGTTCTGCGAATTGCGCGTGCCGGAATCGCGGATCACCACCTGCCGGTGGTTCTTCATGTCGTCCAGGCTCAACTCCCCCTGCGCCTCGCTCAGCGGGTGGCTGGCCCCCACCACGCAGACCAGCGAGACATTGAGCAGGAACTCCTGCAGGTAACCGGAAGGCAGGCTGCTGGCGATACCCAGCTCGACCTTGCCGTCTTCGAGCAGCTCGCGGGCCCCGGACAACGCCGTTTCGTACAGGCGGATACGGTGATCCTTGTACTCCAGGGCAAACTCCTGCAACGCCTGCTGCAGCAATTCGATGGGGAACAGCACATCCACCGCCAGCGCCTGCTCGGTGAACAGCCCGGGCTGGTACTGGTTGGCCAGGTGCTCGAGCTTCTGCGCCGCCCCCAGCAGGTGCTTGGCCTGGGGCAGCAGGGCCTTGCCCAGGGAGGTGAGCACGGCCTTGCGGCCTTCGATGATGAACAGCTCCTGGCCCAGGAGCATTTCCATGCGGTTGACCGAGTGGCTGATGGCCGACTGCGACTTGTACATGTGCTCGCCGGCCTGCTGGAAACCGCCGCACTCGACCGTGCAGACGAACGCGCGCCACTGATCGAGACTGATCTTGGAAAACACCACTACCTCCTTGTGTACCCGAAAGCCGGGCGACGAATCCTTTGTCCTGCGGCGTTGTACCACAGCTGCGTACGACACATGAAGACCATGCCGCGATGCACGCACTTTTTGTCACTATTCGCCCGGCGCGGTTCGTGCGACAACAACCTCCCTCACGGTGCCCGGCACTAATGGATGAATAATGGACAAGGAAGTCCCGACCATGCAGATATGCACAAGCGATACGGCATAAATATATAGCCAAAACAACAGGTCAATCAGGCGATAACACCGCCATAAAATTTTCATATTAAAACAATTGAAAATTTTAATTGCCCAATTGTTCGACAATCCGCTCATCCCCCCTTTGCACAAGCCGCGTGGAATCACGGGGCGCACGCCTGTGCGCGATAAATAAACGCCGAACTTTCCACCCTCAAAAAACCATGAACTGGCGTCATCAATCCCATCGGAATTATTCGCTTTTTTTGCCAAAAGCTTCAGCCGCAATAATTAAATGGCCAGCAGGGCCTGGCACCGGAACAACAAGACCGGTTGTGTATTTTGGGATTTTTTCAACAGTGAAAAATAATTGGGCATACACATGAAAATCGGCATTGATGATATTGGGCTGTCTGTACCGCAACACTTTTTCGCACTGGAAGAGCTTGCCGAACGGCATGGTATCGATCCGCAGAAATACCTGGTCGGCATCGGCCAGGAGTTCATGGCCGTGCCGGCACCGGACGAAGACATCGTGACCCTGGCGGCCAACGCTGCCCTGCCACTGCTCGATGACGCCACCCGCGCCTCGATCGCCACGGTGATCCTCGCCACCGAGAGCGGCATCGACCAGTCCAAGGCCGCCGGCCTGTTCGTCCACAGCCTGCTCGGCCTGCGCGCCGACTGCCGCGTGGTGGAGTTCAAGCAGGCCTGCTACGGCGCCACCGCCGGCTTGCAGATGGCCCGCGCACTGGTCGCCCAGCGCCCTCACGAGAAGGTGCTGGTGATCGCCACCGACATCGCCCGCTACGAGCAGAACTCCGAGGGCGAATGCACCCAGGGCGCCGGCGCCGTGGCCATGATCGTGGCCGAGAACCCGCGCCTGCTGGAGCTGCACCCGCACCAGGGCCGCTACAGTCTGGACGTCTCGGACTTCTGGCGGCCGAACCTGCGCAGCACCGCGCTGGTCGACGGCAAGCTGTCGATCGAGGTCTACCTGGAGTCGCTGCGCAACGCCTGGCAGAGCTACCGCGCCGACGGCGGCCTGGGCCTGGAAGACATGAGCTTCCTGTGCTTCCACCAGCCGTTCACCAAGATGGCGAAGAAAGCCTTCTCGGTGTTCGAGGCGATCGAGCCTGAAGCAGCCAAGGCCCTGGGCGAGAAGGCCTATTCCACCAGCCAGCTGTACGGCAAGGCCATCGGCAACTGCTACACCGCCTCGCTGTACATCGCCCTGCTGTCGCTGCTGGACAACAGCGACGAGGACCTGACCGGCCGCAACATCGGCCTGTTCAGCTACGGTTCGGGCAGCGTCGGCGAGTTCTTCAGCGCCACCGTGGTGCCGGGCTACCAGGCCCATTCGCGGCGCAAGGCGCATGCGCGCATGCTGGCCAGCCGCACCCGCCTGGGCCATGAGCAGTACAGCAGCTGGTTCTATGGCGACAACCACCCGGCCGTGGCCGACTACAGCACGCCGTACGTCACCGGCGGCGCGTTCCGCTACGGCGGTTGCGAGGGCTATCGCCGTCAGTACGAGAGCACCGCCCTGTCCCTGAAGATGGCGAGCTGACGACCATGAGCGACGTGCTGCTGAGCTGGCCGCAACCCGCGGTCGCCTGCCTGACCCTGAACCGTCCGCATGCCGGCAACGCCCTCGACGAGGCCCTGCTCGGGGCCTTGCACGAGCAGCTGCAGGCCCTCGCCGAGCACCCGGGGCTGCGCGCCCTGGTGCTCGACGGCGCCGGCGAGCACCTGTGCACCGGGGCGGACCTGGAGTGGATGCGCCGCAGCCGCGACTTCGACCATGCGCGCAACCTGGAGGACGCCAGCCTGCTGGCCAACGTCCTGCAGCGCCTGGACGACTTCCCGGTGCCGGTGTTGATGCTGGCCCGCGGCGCGGTGTTCGGCGGGGCCCTGGGCCTGCTGTGCTGCGCCGACCACGTGCTGGCCGCCGAGGATGCGCGCTTCTGCTTCAGCGAGGCGCGCCTGGGCCTGGCCCCGGCCTTGATCAGCCCCTACGTGGTGCGCGCCATGGGCGTGCGCCAGGCACGGCGCTACATGCTCTCGGCCGAGGTGTTCGGCACCGAGGATGCGCTGCGCCTGCAGCTGGTCCACCGCCTGGTGCCCGCCGCCGAGCTGGAGCAGGCCCGCGACCGCTGGCTGGCCACCCTGCTGCAGACCGGCCCCCAGGCCAGTCGCGAGATCAAGCAGATGCTGGCGCGCCTGGCAGGCCGCGACCACCTGCTCGACGAGCAGGGTTGCAACCTGCAGCTGATCGCCCGCCTGCGCACCTCCAGCGAGGGCCAGCACGGTCTTGCCGCCTTCTTCGAACGCAGCCGCCCCGACTGGGCGCAATGAACCCTGGGTGCGCGGACCACGAAGCCCGCGCCGTTCCGGCGTCGCCGACGACGCCCGACCTATGAGAAAAGGATTTTGCCATGTGTGGTTTCATCGGTGTCTACCAGTCCAAACGCAACAGCATCAGCGACCAGTCGATCCTCGACGCCCTGGCCGCCATCAATCACCGCGGCCCCGACGAGCACAGCCTGTGGCGTGACCCGGGCGAGCGCGCCGTGCTCGGCCACACCCGCCTGAGCATCATCGGCCTGGACAACGGCATGCAGCCGATCGTCGCCGATGAAGGCGACCTGGCGGTGATCGTCAACGGCGAGTTCTACGACCACGAACGCATCCGTACCGAACTGCAGGCCGAAGGCGCGATCTTCAAGACCGCCTCGGACAGCGAGATCGCCCTGCACCTGTACCGCCGCTCCGGCATGGCCGGGCTCAAGGAGCTGCGCGGCGAGTTCGCCATGGTCCTGTTCGACCGCCGTCGTCGCCTGATGCTGGCGGTACGCGACCGCCTGGGCATCAAGCCGCTGTTCTACACCCAGCATGAAGGCAACTGGTACTTCGCCTCCGAGATCAAGGCCCTGCTGGCCGCCGGCGTCAACCCGACCTGGGACGAGAACGCCTACGCCAGCCGCGCCTTCTACCTGCGCGACCACACCCTGTTCGAAGGCGTGCGCAGCGTGCAGCCGGGCTGCTGGGTGATGGTCGACCACGGCGGCCTGCACAGCGGCCGCTACTGGGACATGGAATTCGCCCGCCGCGACACCCCGGCGCCGAGCGACGAGGCCGGCATGATCGAATCCGTGCGCGCCGCCATCGAGGAAGCGGTGCGCCTGCGCCTGCGCGCCGACGTGCCGATGGGCGTTTACCTGAGCGGCGGCATCGACTCCTCGGCGATGCTGGGCATGGCCACCGCCCTCAAGGGCGAGCCGCTGGACGCCTTCAACCTGTCGTTCACCGACATGGACGACTACGACGAGAACCGTTTCGCGCGCATGGCCGCCGAGCACAATGGCGCGCGCTTCCACACCATCGAGATCACCCAGGACGACCTGGCGGACAACTTCGAGCAGGCGGTGTGGCACAACGAGACGCCATTCTTCAACGCCCACGGCGTGGCCAAGTACATCCTCAGCAAGGAAGTGCGCAAGGCCGGCCTGAAAGTGGTGCTGACCGGCGAAGGCGCCGACGAAGTGTTCGCCGGCTACCCGCACTTCCGCCGCGACATGCTGCTGTACAACAACGAGCAGCAGGACCCGAAAGTCATCGACCTGCTGCGCCAGCGCATCCAGGCCAACGAACAGGGCTACACCAACGCGCACATGCCCCACGACATCCACTGGATGGTCGATCAACTCAAGCACGGCGTGTCGTGGCTGGACAACCAGGCCGGCTGGTTCAAGGCCCTGGAGAGCCTGTACCGCGGCGACTTCCGCGATCACTTCGCCGGTGTCGACCCGTACCGCCAGTTCTTCGACCGCCTCGACCATGGCAAGCTCGCCGACCGCGACCCGGTGCACAACTCCATGTACCTGTGGGCCAAGTCGTACCTGCCGAACTTCGTCCTCACCACCCTGGGCGACCGCATGGAGATGGCCAACAGCATCGAAGGCCGCGTGCCGCTGCTCGACCACCACGTGGTCGAACTGGCCTGCCAGCTGCCGGTGTGGATGAAGGTGCGCGGCGCCACCGAGAAGTACGTGTTCCGCGAAGCCATGCGCCCTTACCTGCCCAAGGCCCTGTACGAGCGCAAGAAGCACTACTTCCGCGCCCCGCCGGCCACCCTGCAGCAGCAAGGCCGCCTGTGGCAGCTGGTGCAGGACACCCTGCACAGCCGTGACCTGGACGCCCTGCCGTTCTTCGACGCGGCCAAGGTACGCACCCTGCTCAAGCAGCTGCCGACCCTCAGCGCCCAGGAACAGGGCCTGCTCGACCCGATGCTGATGGAGCTGACCAGCCTGTGCCTGCTGCAGCGCCGCTACCGCATGAGCGGCCAGAGCTGGAACACCTTGAGCGAGGTGGCCGCATGAAGATCGCGATCATCGGCGCCGGCCTCAATGGCCTGGCCTGCGCCCTGATTCTCAAGCGCTTCGGCCTCGAGGCCACGGTGTACGAGCGGGCCCATGGCCCGCGCGACTCGGGCACCGGCATCTACGTCTGGCCCCAAGGCGTGCAGGTGCTGCGCTTCCTGTTCAACGACACCGGCTTCATCGGCCGCGGCAAGGCCATCGAGTTCCTCGACACCCATGGCCGCGACGGTCGCCTGATCCACAGCCAGCCGGTGCGCCCGGACGGCCTGGGGATCCCGGCGCCGGCGGTGATGTTCCCGCGTCCCGAGCTGTTCGGCCTGCTGCGCGAACGCCTGGCCCCCGGGCAGATCCGCTACCAGATGGGTTGCGAGAAGGTGGAGAAGGTCGGCGAACAGGCGCGGGTCACCTTCAGCAACGGCGAACAGGAAGACTTCGACCTGGTGATCGGCAGCGACGGCGTCGGCTCCACCGTGCGCCAGTGCCTGGAGCCGGGCCTGACGCCCTACGACACGGGCCTGGTGGCCAGCCGCGGCATGGTCGAGTTCGACTCGCCGCTGCTGCTGCCCGACCGTTGCCAGATCTTCGCCTCGGAGTTCTCGCGGGTGGTCACCTACCCGCTGGCCGCCGACCGCCCGTACCGCTACTGGTTCGCCGCCTACCAGCACCGCAACCAGCCGCTGCTCGACCGTGACGGCCTGGTACAGCTGTTTGCCGACCTGCCGCCGGACGTGGTGCGGATGATGCAAGCCACCGAGCACGAGCAGATCCTCACCCACAAGATGATGGCGCTGACCGGCGCCGGTTGCTGGCAGAACGGCTGCGTGGTGATGCTCGGCGACAGCATCCACGCCATGCTGCCGACCCTCGGCTACGGCCTGACCCTGGGCCTGGAGAACGCCTTCATGCTCGCCCAGGCCCTGGTCGGCTGCTGCGACGAGCGCCTCGACAGCGCCCTGCAGCGCTACGAGATCCGCGCCGCCGAGCGTTCGCGGGTGATGCTGGAAGTGATGCGCGACATGACCGACCTGTACTACTTCGAGGAGGACAGCGCCATGACCTCCTCGCGGATCCGGCCGATCGTCGAGCGCTTCCACGACCTGGCCCTGACCACGGTGTTCTGAGGAGATCGCCATGAGTGACGCATACCGCCAGCGCCTGCAGGCCTTCGTCAGCGAGCGCATCACGCCGAACGTGGCGGCCTGGGAGCAGCTCGGCGCCTACCCGGCCACGCTCAACCGCGAGGCCGGCGCCGCCGGCCTGCTCGGCCTGGGCCACGACCACCGCCAGTTGCCGGACGACCCGCGAGCCGTGGCGGTGATGATCGAGGAACTGACCCGCAGCGGCGCCCAGGGCATCACCATGGGCCTGGGCTCGCACTTCGTCAGCCTCAAGGCGGTGCAAGCCACCGGCCACCCGATCGTCCATGATCTGGTGCCGGCAGTGCTCGATGGCCGCCAGAGCATCGCCCTGGCGATCACCGAGCGCCAGGCCGGTTCCGACCTGCGCGCCCTGGAGTGCCGGGCCACGCGTCAGGCCGACGGCTACCGGCTGAACGGGCACAAGGCGTTCATCTGCAACGCCACCCGTGCCGACTGGCTGCTGATGGTCGGCCACTGCGAGGACGGCCTGGCGCTGTTCCTGGTCGAGGGTTCCGCCGCCGGCATCCGCCACACCCCGCGCCAGGCCCTGGGCTGGCGCTGCCTGCCGCTGGCCGACCTGGAGCTTGTGGACGTGCCAGCGCTGCGCCTGACCGGCAAGGGCGGTGTCGGCCGTCTGCTGCAGGCCAGCCTGCAGCAGGAGCGGCTGAACCTGGCGGTGATGGCCATCACCAGCGCCGACATGGCCCTGCAGGCCGCCATCGACTGGTGCAAGAGCCGCCAGGTCGGCGGCAAGGCGCTGTTCGACAAGTCGGTGATCCGCCAGCGCCTGGCCGAGCACTACGCGCAGCTGACGGTCAGCCGCCAGTTCGTCGACACCTGCGTGGCCCGCCAGGCCGAAGGCACCCTGGACCCACACCAGGTGGCCATCGCCAAGAACAGCGCCGTACAGACCCTGGAAACCCTGGCCCGCGACGCCGTGCAGCTGCATGGCGCCCACGGCTGCGTCGAGCCCTCGCTGGTCGAACGCATCCACCGCGACGCCCGCCTGCTGGCCATCGGCGGCGGCACCCACGAAATCATGCTGGAAATCATTGCCCGGCACCTGTGAAGGATCACACCATGAGCACCATCAGCGACCACGCCGCCGCGCACTCGCGCGCGCTGCTCGAACACGCCTACCAGCGCTACTGCGGGCTGGAGATGCTGGAACAGTCCCCCGGCCAATGCACCTGCCGGCTGACCGTCACCGATGCCATCGACAACCTCAGCCAGACCCTGCACGGCGGGGTGATCTACTCGATGCTCGACGTCACCAGCATGCTCGCCACCCTGCCCTTGCTGGGGCCGGACGAGTACGCCCTGACCAACAGTTTCAACACCCTGCTGCTGTCGGCCACACCGCGGGACACCGAGGTGCTGTTCCACGCCAAGGTGATCCGTGATGGACGCAACCTGATGTTCACCCAGGCCGAGGCCTGGCGGGTCAACGCCGACGGCAGCCAGACGCGCATCGCCAGCGCGCAGCTGAGCAAGTTCAGGCTCAAGCGGGAGTGGTGACGGCGTAATCACCCATCACCTTCTTCGCGGGGCAAGCCCGCTCCCACGTGATATGTGGGGGCGGACTTGCCCTGCGATCGTTTCAGCACAGAGCCCCTGGCGATACATGACAACCTTAAGGGTAATACCCTGATTATCTGCGCTTTTCACTCCCGCCCGATTGCTCAAGACTGGCTGTCACACACATCACTGAAAGGATTCTCGCAATGAATCACAAGGTCCTGGTCATCCGCTCCTCGATCAAGTCCGATGGCGGCTTCTCCGGCCAACTGGTGGACAACTTCCTCAAGCAGCTCAAAGAGGTCAACCCCGAAGCTTCGGTGGCGGTACGCGACCTGCACGCCCAGCCCATCCCGCACCTCAATGCGGTGACCATGGACGCCCTGTTCGGCGGTGACGCCAGCAGCATCGAGGCGGCCGCGGCGCTGAAGCTGTCCAACGAGCTGATCGAAGAGATCCAGGAAGCCGACCGCGTGGTGATCGGCCTGCCACGCTACAACTTCGGCGCACCGTCGATCCTGCACACCTGGGTCGACTACATCGTGCGCGGCGGCGTTACCTTCACCTACGTCGACGGCGCCCCGGTCGGCCTGCTGGATGACAAGCCAGTGCACGTGCTCAACGCCAGCGGCGGCGTCTACAGCCAGGGCACCGACACCCTGGCCGGCTGGCTGTCGCAGACCCTGGGCTTCGTCGGCCTGAACAGCGTCGAGTTCATCTACGCCGAAGGCCTGGGCATGGGCGAAGAGAGCCTGGCCGCGGGCCTGGCCGCCGCCAACCTGAAGATCCAGCACAGCATCGCCGCCCTCGGCGAGCGCCCATGCCCAAGCCTGGCCACCGCCGTAGGGAGGTAAGATGACCCGCAGCCAAGACAACCCGTCGGTCCAGGAACTGTTCCTCAGCGAACTGGTGGCCGAGCCCAATCGCTACCACCTGTACATCTCCCACGCCTGCCCGTTCTCGCACCGGGTGCACCTGGTGCAGAGCCTGCTGGGCCTGGAAGACGCGCTGGACGTCACCTCGGTGGCGGCCCGCCGCCACGACCAGGGCTGGGAGTTCGACGAGCACGACCAGGACCCGCTGCACAAGGACGTCACCCTGCTGTCGAGCCTGTACGAGCGTTCGCGCCCGGGCTTCACCGGCAACCAGTCGGTGCCGGTGCTCTGGGATCGTCAGCAGAACCGTATCGTGCACAACGATTCGGCGGAGCTGGCGCTGCAGATGGCGACCCGCCTGCTGCCCCTGGCCAAGACCCCGATCGACCTGGTGCCCGACCGCTCCAGCTGCGACATCGTCGAGCTCAACCAGTGGCTGCACACCAACATCAACCGCATGGTCTACCACATGGGCTTCGCCCCGGACCAGGAGAGCTACGACCAGGCCTTCCAGCAATTCTTCGCGGCCATGGACACCCTTGA
Source organism: Pseudomonas sp. RtIB026 (assembly GCF_016861355.2). Lineage (NCBI taxonomy): Bacteria > Pseudomonadati > Pseudomonadota > Gammaproteobacteria > Pseudomonadales > Pseudomonadaceae > Pseudomonas > Pseudomonas sp. RtIB026. The sequence continues at coordinate 4,800,603 of NZ_AP023348.2, forward strand.
GCACCGGCTGCGCAAGCAGCCGTACCTGGTGGGCGGCAAGCTGAGCCTGTCGGACCTGTTCCTGCTGCCCACGCTGATCCGCTACGAGGCGGTGTACTACGTGCACTTCAAGACCAACCACAAGACCCTGGCCGAGTACCCGGCGCTGTACCAGTACCTGGTACGCCTGACGCAGATCCCGGCGATCTACCGCACCATCGACATGGCGCATATCAAGCTGCACTACTACTACTCGCACAACCACATCAACCCGACCCGGATCGTGCCCCAGGGGCCGGCGTTGAGCTGGTTGAACTGAGCAGTCGGCGTTTGCGGTCTTTTCGCGGCACAAGGCCGCTCCTACAGGAAGCGCATCCCCCTGTAGGAGCGGCCTTGTGCCGCGAAAGGGCTGCCTCGCAGCCCCGGCGGTTGAAGCCGAATACCGACTCCGGACGACTTCAACACCTTGAGGCTGTTACACGCCAAGACCACGCCGATCTTACAAACTGAACCTCATTCAGGCCTTGCCACGCCGCGGCCGCTGGCCGGCCGGAACCACCAGCCCTGCTGCATGCCCGCCGCCGCCAGCAGGATCAGCCCCACCCCCAGCCACTGCACCGCCGCCAGGCGATGGTCGAAGGCCACCCAGTCGACCAGGATCGCCGCGATCGGGTAGATGAACGACAGCGCCCCGGTCAACGCCGTGGGCAGGCGCTGGATGGCGCTGTACAGCAGCACGTACATCAAACCGGTATGCACGATCCCCAGCGTCACCAGGCTGCCGAGCGCCGGCAGTTCACCCGGCAGTCCACCGAGCTTCACCCAGGGCGCCAGCAGTAATACGCCGGTGCTCACCTGGATCAGCGCGATCAAGTGCGGTGGCGTGCCGGTCAGGCGCTTGATGATCAACGCCGCCACGGCGTACAGGAACGCCGCGCCCAATGCCAGGACAATGCCCAGCAGGTACTCGTCGCCACTGGCCTGCCCCGCGCCATGGGCGCTGACGATGGCCAGCATGCCGAGGAACGCCACGCTCAACCAGGTCAGCTTGGCCGGGGTGATCTTCTCGCCGAGGAACAGCGCGGCCAGCCCCACCAGCATGAACGGCTGGACGTTGTACACCGCGGTGCCGATGGCGATCGAAGCCCGCGAGTAGGAGGCGAACAGCAGCACCCAGTTGCCGACGATCGCCACGCCGCTGGCCACCGCCAGCAGGAAGGTGGCGCGGGTCAGCACACCCGGTTTGAGAAAGCCCATGGCCGCGCAGATCAGCAGCAAGGTGCCGGCGCCGAACACGCAGCGCCAGAACACCACTTCCAGCACCGGCTGCCCGGATACCAGCACGAACCAGCCGATGGTCCCGGAGATCAGCATGGCGGCGATCATTTCCAGCGAGCCACGGCGCAGCGAATTGTCCATCTCACACCTCCTGTCGACGATGGGCACAGTATGCGGAGGGTCGAGGGCGACCTTCCAGCGGATAACCAAGGCATATCTGTGCTTGCGCCTTTACTATCAAGGCATATCTTGAAAATCACCTAACGAGGCTGCCATGACTGATGCCATCGACCAGTTGCTGATCAACGCCCTGATGGAAGACTCGCGCCGCTCGCTCAAGGCCCTGGCGCAGATCAGCGGATTGTCGGCGCCCAGCGTCAGCGAGCGCCTGCGCCGCCTGGAAGAGCGCGGCGTACTGCGCGGCTATACGGTGGAGGTGGACCCGCGCTGTTTCGGCTACCAGTTGCAGGCGATCGTGCGCATTCGCCCGCTGCCGGGGCAGTTGCAGGAGGTGGAGCGGCAGATCATCGCCATTCCCGAGTTCACCGAGTGCGACAAGGTCACCGGCGAGGATTGTTTCATCGCCCGCCTGCATGTGCGCTCGATGGAGCAGCTGGACACGCTGCTCGACCGCCTCAACGTGCTGGCCGAGACCAATACGGCGATCATCAAGAAGACGCCGGTGAAGCGGCGGTTGCCGCCGATGGCGTGAGGGAGGTTTTGCAGTTGCAGGCCTTATCGCGGGGCAAGCCCGCTCCCACGCAGTCGGCCCGGCCAAAACTTGTACACATGAATGTCACCATAAGTGCCATTTTTGTGTGCACTTTTGACCGGTAACGCCCCATTAAGTTACATACTCCAATCAACTAAATCTGACCATTCGATCAACTAAAATGTCGAGCAAAAATATTACCTGTTCATTTGGTCAGCTTATATTTCCTTTATTTCATCCACTTATCTTTCAAATAGATAGATTCAAAATAGTAGCAACCTGAAAGCGAGTTGATCGCTGGCATGGAACTGGCTTTTATGTGTTTGCGTTTTGTATACAAGTTTGACGAAACATAAATACACAAGAACCCGCAGCGTCACCCCTCCGGTGACCGTTGCGCCCAGAACCCAGTGATGCCAACGCCTGCACCGACGAGATGGCGAGCCCGTGCGCCAGCGCCCGCTCATCGCAGTCACACGCATCAGGAGCCGCCGGAATGAGTAGCAGCCTCCCCCTTGCCCCTGAACTTTCCGTTGCCAGCACCCATCCCTCGACCACCGCCCTCGAAGGCCTTCCGGCCGATCTCGAACTGAGCCCGCGCCTGCATAACCGCGACCTCGCCCCGACCAAACTGGCAGGCCGCCGCTGGGGCGGCTACAGCATCTTCGCGTTGTGGACCAACGACGTGCACAACATCGCCAACTACTCCTTCGCCATGGGGCTGTTCGCCCTCGGCCTGGGCGGCTGGCAAATCCTGCTGTCGCTGGCGATCGGCGCGGCGCTGGTGTACTTCTTCATGAACCTGTCCGGCTACATGGGGCAGAAGACCGGCGTGCCGTTCCCAGTGATCAGCCGCATCGCCTTCGGCATCCATGGCGCGCAGATCCCGGCGCTGATCCGCGCGGTGATCGCCATCGCCTGGTTCGGTATCCAGACCTACCTGGCCTCGGTGGTGCTGCGGGTGCTGTTGACCGCCGTGTGGCCGCAGGTGGCCGCCTATGACCACGACAGCATCCTCGGTCTGTCGAGCCTGGGCTGGGTGTGCTTCGTGGCGATCTGGCTAGTGCAGCTGGTGATCCTCGCCTACGGCATGGAGATGGTGCGCCGCTACGAGGCCTTCGCCGGGCCGGTAATCCTGCTGACCGTGGCCAGCCTGGCGGTGTTCATGTACTTCAAGGCCGATGCGCGCATCGCCTGGTCGGTCGCCGAGCCCCTGAGCGGCTACGAGATGTGGCGCAACATCTTCGCTGGCGGCGCGCTGTGGCTGGCGATCTACGGCACCCTGGTGCTCAACTTCTGCGACTTCGCCCGTTCCTCGCCGTGCCGCAGGACCATACGCGTCGGCAACTTCTGGGGCCTGCCGGTGAACATCCTGGTGTTCGCGGCGATCACCGTGGTGCTGTGCGGCGCGCAGTTCCAGATCAACGGCCAGGTCATCGACAGCCCGACGCAGATCGTCGCCAGCATCCCCAGCACCGCATTCCTGGTACTGGGCTGCCTGGCCTTCCTGATCGTCACCGTGGCGGTGAACATCATGGCCAACTTCGTCGCCCCGGCCTTCGTGCTCAGCAACCTGGCGCCGCGCCACCTGAACTTCCGCCGCGCCGGGCTGATCAGCGCCACCCTGGCGGTGCTGATCCTGCCCTGGAACCTGTACAACAGCCCGCTGGTGATCGTGTACTTCCTCTCGGGCCTGGGTGCCCTGCTCGGCCCGCTATACGGCGTGATCATGGCCGACTACTGGCTGCTGCGTAAGGGCCGCATCAACGTGCCCGAGCTGTACAGCGAGAACCCCGCCGGCGCCTACCACTACACCCGCGGCATCAACCTGCGCGCCCTGGCCGCGTTCATCCCGGCCGCGCTGCTGGCCATCGTCCTGGCCCTGGTGCCCAACTTCCACGGCATCGCGCCGTTCTCCTGGCTGATCGGTGCCGGTATCGCCGCCGCCGTCTACCTGCTGATCGCGCCACGCAACCGCCAATACCTCGATGTCAGCGGCGAATGCATCGCCGTCGACCACAGCAGCCACTGATTTCAGGGAGATCCGTCATGCGTATTCTGATCGCCAACGTCAACACCACCGAAGCCATCACCGAAGCCATTGCCGAGCAAGCGCGCAGCGTGGCCGCGCCCGGTACCGAGATCGTCGGCCTGACCCCGTGGTTCGGCGCCGAGTCGGTGGAGGGCAACTTCGAGAGCTACCTGGCCGCCATCGCGGTGATGGACCGGGTGCTGGCCTACGATCAACCCTTCGATGCCGTGATCCAGGCCGGCTACGGCGAGCATGGCCGCGAAGGCCTGCAGGAGCTGTTGGACGTGCCGGTGGTGGACATCACCGATGCCGCCGCCAGCACTGCCATGTACCTGGGCCACGCCTACTCGGTGGTGACCACGCTGGACCGCACCGTACCGCTGATCGAGGACCGCCTCAAGCTCTCCGGACTGTATGAGCGCTGCGCCTCGGTGCGCGCCAGCGGCCTGGCGGTGCTCGAGCTGGAAAGCGACCCACGGCGCGCGGTGGAAGCCATCGTCGAGCAGGCCGAGCGCGCCGTGCGCGAGGACAAGGCCGAAGTGATCTGCCTGGGTTGCGGCGGCATGGCCGGACTCGACGAGCAGATCCGCCAGCGCACCGGGGTGCCGGTGGTGGACGGTGTGAGCGCGGCGGTGACCATTGCCGAATCACTGGTGAGGCTGGGGTTGAGCACCTCCAAGGTGCGCACCTACGCCACGCCGCGGGCGAAGAAGGTGGTGGGCTGGCCGATGCGCTTCGGGCACTGATCTACCAGCAGCGCGCCCGTAGCAGGGCAAGCCCACTCCCCTGGCGTCAAAAGCAACCCGTGGGAGCGGCGATGCGGCGACCCGACTTGCCCTGCGATGAGGCCAACAAGGTCAGCGCAACAGCCTCGCCAGCCGCTCGCCACTGCCACACGCCAAGGTGAACCCCAGCGCACCATGCCCCAGGTTCAGCCACAGGTTGCGATACCGTGTGGCCTCGATGATCGGCACTCCGGTCGGCGTCGCCGGCCGCATCCCAGCCCACTCCACCGCCTGCTTGTAATCAGCGGCCTCCGGCAGGGTCTCGCGCGCCAGCCGTCGCATGCTCGCGAGCCTGCCGGCATCCACCGACTCGTCGTAACCGACGATGTCCACCATCGCCGCCACACGCAGCTGATCCTCCAGCCGGGCATAGACGATCTTGCGCTCGTAGTCGGTGATACTCACATCGGGCGCCCGATGCGCGGCGCCAATCGGCGCGGTCAGGCTGTAGCCTTTCAAGGGATAGACCGGCAAATTCAAGCCCGGCAATGCCAGGCCGGCGCTACGGTGCCCGGCGCAGAGCACCAGGTGCTGCACTTCCAGCCGTTCGTTGCCCAGCTCAAGGGCCAGCACCTGATCATCGTGCGCTATCAGCCGTGTCACCGGTCGCCCCAACAGCAACCTGCATTGTCCCGACGCCTCCAGGCGCTCGGCCAGACGCAGGCAAAAACGGTGGCAATCGGCGACCTCTTCGTCCGGGGTGAACACGCCGCCAACGAACGGTGCATCGAAAAGCGCCGGGTCGAGTTCGCGCAGTTCGGCGGCATCCAGTGTTCGCTGGCTGTGGGGATCAAGCAAGTTTTGGCGCCCGTGGTCGAATGCACGCTGGGTACGGAATGCGACCAGCTTGCCATTGCGCCGCCAGGCGAAATCATCGAGGCCGTCCTGCTCGCGCCAGCGCTGCAAAGCCGCCTGGCTTTCGAGCGCCAGACTCAGCAGCCGAGCGGCATTACGGCGATTGACGGAGGTACGGCAGGCCATGACGAAAGCCGCCAGCCAACGCCACTGCGCTGGGTCCAGACGCAACCGAAGGCGCAACGGCGAGTCCCCCTGCAACAACCAGCCAAGCGCCTGCCACGGCACACCGGCATCGGCCAGTGGCGCCACGTAGCGGTACGAAAGCTGCCCGCCGTTGGCAAAACTTGTGGCGCTGGCCAGGCTGTCGCGGGCCTCGACCAGGTCGACCTGCCAGCCGTCGCGCACCAGCGCATAAGCCGTCGCCAGGCCGACCACCCCGCCGCCGATCACTGTCACCCGCTGGTTCATGCATCCGTTCCCGTCCAGGCCTGATGGCCAGACAGTAACAGCAGGTCAGGTCGGACAGCCAGACTCGCCGTGATCGAGCCCCTGGCGCAGGTTACGGCTGAGCAGGGTCGCCTTGCCATCGCGCCAGGTCAGCGTGAGCACGTACAAGGTATCGAAGTCGTCGCGATGCCAGTCTTCGGTGAGCACCCGCTCTTCGCCCAGGGCCTTGCCGGCCACGGTGTTGATCAGTTCCGGGAGATAACCGCGGGACCAGGCGGTGTAGACCGTCGCATTGCGGTATTTGCTACTAAGCAGCTCGTCCGCCAGATCCTCGGTGTCGTTGGCGCCATAGTCGATGTTCACCGGCAAGCCGAGGCGGATGGCGCTGGGGCTGATGGTCATCAGCGGGCGGATATAGCTGTAGCGCTCATCCTGGCTACCTTCCTCGACACCCCGCGAAGGGTTGGCGGCGAATACGTAGTCAGCCTTGCCGAAACGCTCGGGCAGCAAGGTGGCCAGGTCCAGGGCGCGGTTGAGCCCCTGGCAGTTCAACTGCCCCAGCCCCTCGCCGGGCTTCTCGGCGTGGCGCAGGAAGACCAGGGTCTGGGTGCCATCCACGGGTTGCGCGCGGCTTTCGACCACATCCAGGGCCAGCGGCACAGCCGCAGCGGCGAGCGTCAGGCTCAACAACAGGTGACGACGACGGCGAAGGAAGGTGGGCAGCTTCATCTGGGACGGACTCTTGTGGCAAGGGGTACTGGGTTGCCCCGCCACATGGTCCGGCAGCCTTGGCTGCTGGTCGTCCCTGTCGTGAATGCCATCCGTGGCAGCGAGTGAGGCTCAGAGTGCCTTCGACCCGTTTGGTTCCTCCCTGGGCGCACATGCCGTTCCATGGACAAAGGCCACGTTAACGCATGTGTGTTGCTGAATTATTGCTCGCGGCTCAATCGTCGCGGGTCAGCACAGTTCCGGTCTATCGCAAGACCGGTGAGCCCCAAAGGCTTGAGTCAAAGCGTTGAGAGAGCAACGTCACGTCGCATCCTCGTAGCGATCTCTGAATACAATCAGGCATACACCCAGCACGATAGCGAAAGACTTCCACAGCACCACATCAGCACCATTGAGCGTTTCACGGTGCAAGAACAGCATACCGAGCCCCCCAATAGTGAGAAGACTCACGCCAAGCCAGGTACGCAGCCGGGGTGACCTCAACCAGCGATCAATGGCAAAGCCTATGAACAGCGACAGGGCGATCTGAACAGGATCCTCGTACATCAGTGGCTCTCGGGCAGTAAGGCTCTGGACAAAGAGCCAGGAGAACCTGGGACGATACCTGTGGAAATACCGCTCCATATGCCAGCCAACACCTGACAAACAGGTAGGAAATTTCCCAGATCAAGCAGCTAATACTACAGCGCAAGGTCTCCATCACCCGGTTCCCTGCCATCGCGCGCCTCAATCGTCGCGGGTCAGTACTTCCAGCAACTCGATCTCGAAGGTGAGGTCCGAATTCGGTGGAATAGAACCGACCGAGCGCTCGCCATAGCCCAGGTGCGCCGGCACCAGCAACTTGCGTTTGCCGCCCACGCGCATGCCCATCAGGCCCTGGTCCCAGCCCTTGATCACCCGGCCGGTGCCGATCACGCACTGGAACGGCTTGCCGCGCGACCAGGACGAATCGAACTCGCTGCCGTCGGCCAGGGTGCCGCGGTACTGGGTGGTGATCAGCGCGCCCTTGACCACGGACTTGCCGTCGCCTTCGTGTAGATCGATGACTTGCAGCTCACTGCTCATGGCAGGTTCCTCGAGACGGTTTTGGTGGGCGCCCTTTTCTCAGGAATGCTTGAGTTTGGCAAGGCGGGTCGGCTCAGGACGGGGCGAACTGTTCGAAGATCTGTTGGCCGGTGAGGTTCTTGGTCTCGTTCTCGAAGCAATACCAGGCGGGTTTTTCGTCGATGAAGATCTGCTCGGTGAAGGTCCAGTTTTCCGTGCCGTCCAGCAGGCCGACCGGCACGACATAGAGGTTGCCCTCTTTCAAGCGGTAGAACAGGTGCGTACCGCACCGGCCGCAGAAGCCGCGCTGGGCCCAGGGGGAGGAATCATAGACGCTCGGGGTTGGGCCCTCGAATTTCGGGGGCTCGGTGCAATGGACCGCCAGCAGCGGGCCACCGGTCCATTTTCGGCACATGCTGCAATGACAGGCGCTGACATGGGTGTTGTCGATTGTTGCACTCAGGTGAATTGCACCACACAGGCAACTGCCTTGTTTTTCCACGGGCATCTTAGGGCTCCTTGCGGTTGTTCCGGGGAGTTGCAGTATAGGCGCAGGCTCCAGGCATGTCCGGCATCACCCTGCCTCAGCCCAGCATCCTGGCCAGGCGCTCGTAGGCAAGTGTGCGTGGCCGTACCCCGGATAATTCAGGCCCGCTCGTGCCCATTCGACCTAGCATTTTTGCCAGTTGTTACATAGCAGCACAATTCCTAACTTGGAAGCTCCGGCAATGCCTGTCCCCCGCGCCGGCCAGGAGAAGCACCTATGAGCAGCACGTCCAATACACCCGCGAAAAACACTACAACATCCGCCACTCATATCACAACGACAACGACAACGACGTCAACACCAACCACAACTACAACTACAACTACAACTACAAGCACCACAAATTACACCAGCACCAACCCCACTCCCTACGCCAACTTGATGCCTCCGAAAATGGTGGATGCCGACGACGATGGCCAGGGGAATGGTGGACTCGGTTATTATGATTTGTTGCACAATCCGAAGAAGATTCTTGAAACGCGTGTTGGCCCGTACCTCGACGTAGAGGATGGCGATGACATCCAGTTATTTCTGGACAACACCATGATATACAGTCGATTCGTCAAAAAAGACGAGACCGGCGTCATAGTGTTAGAACCTACTGCAGAACATTTTATAAATACAAAAGAAGGCTTGCATGGACTCTGGTACAAGTTCATAAGTTTCCCAGGCGGAATAGAATTCCCCTCGGATGAAACCGCACTACTCATCAAGACCACGATCCCCGGGGACCCTGATAAAGACCTGCCGTTCCCAGAAGAAAACTACAAGCTGGAAAAAGCCTCAATCGTCCCTGAATGGCTGGCAGGAGACACCGAGAAGGTCACCATAACGGTCCCCAAATGGACTTATCAATCCGGCTACGACACCTTGACGATACATTGGTCCGGATATGAATGCAGCATCCGAATTGATGATACCGATAACGACACGGTGATCGTCCTCGACGACTTGCAATCCAAGATCCCTGGCGGTAGAACTTCGCTGCGCTACAGTATTACCGACGATGCAGGCAATTACTCCCTCCTGGCTCCGTCCACGACGGTGGATGTAGACTTCGACTATCCCGAACAGCCCGCCGCGCCGCGCCTTCTTGTCGATGGACATGAAGACGAAGAGATCGACATGAGGTACCTGTTGACCGCCGACCTGGCGGTGGTGGTGCCTGCGAATGAGAATCTGCAGCCGGGACAAGCTGTCATCGTCGAGGCATACGGTCGGAACACCGACGGCGAAGACATGCCTTTTACAAGTGAACCCCAGAACGTCGGCTCTCCGGTTGAGGACATGTTGTTCAAGATTCCCAATGGCTTCGTAAAAGCATTGGTAAAGGGTTCGATCCGTGTCGCCTACCACGTGGACGGTCAACATCTCTCGAAAAGTACTTTCCGGCCGGTCACCCACACCGTCATTGCAGCCCCAAAACTTCCCCAAGCCAAGAACGACAAGCTGGATTACCTACGTGATGTGCAACCCGATCAGCATCTCAAGGTCGACGTGGAGCCTTACCCCGGCATGCGAGCTGGACAAAAGGTCACTGTAGTGTGGAAGGCAACGGGCGTTGTTGAATGGCGCAGCGAGGAGAAAACAGTCCGTTCACCGGAGACACTGAATTTCTTGCTGCCGGATTCGCTGGCAATGGGGGGCTACTCGAGTGAGGTCTCCGTGACCAGCTTTGTAAATGGCATAGCCTCCACACCACGCAGGGTGGCCGTTGAGCCTCAAGCGGTGGAGACTCCGGCCATCAAGATCACCTCTGATGGTGATAAGTACACTGCCGACATCGAGTTCCCAGACTGGGAAGATAGCGACAGGGTTAACCTCATAATTAATGGACGAGTGGCAAAGCGTTCCATTGGTTATCAGCGATTTGATGAACCTGAAAGAGCCACAATTCTGGCACTAGACTCCTGGATAGCTGAAAACCGAGGCGGCGCCGTTTTGTTCAACTACGGTATCCGGCGCGACAAGGATACGACCTTCCTCTTCTCACCTCCCGGGCTCATTCAGCTCTGAACTACCAACCAGGGCCCAAGCCGGGCCCTGGTACCCCATGCCGATTTCCTGGCACCTGAAAACTAGCATTTTTGTCAGGTTACTTCCCATCACCCTTGGCTCAAGCTACCCGCACGCATGAGCCAGGAAGTGACACCAATGTTCACCTTTTCCCGCCCCATGCTCAGACTTTTCCTACAGCCTCAGTTTACTTCTTCCCGCACTCTTCAGCGCTCCCCGAATGCCTGTCCCACTTACTTATTCGCGTCGGAGTCCACGATGAAAAAAGACCTGCGCCTGCGTTTCCGCAGACCGTATCGATTTACCTGTGTCCTGCTGCTCGGCTGCACGCCCCTGGCCACAGCGGGCGTCCTCGATGGCCGCAGTGAACAGGCTACTGTCGAGGCCGGCAGCCCTGCAGAGTCCTGGCAAGTGCACAATGGCGCCACCTTGAACATGAACACAGGCAGCCAGGCCGATGCCTCGGACTCGTTCTCGGGAGTCGCGATCACACTGACCCAAGGCGGCCACCTCAACGCCACGGGCGCCACCATCAGTGCCGCCGGGCGTGCGATTCTCAACAACGACAGCAACGTGACCCTGGTCGGCAGCCGTGTGACCGCCACCGATGATGGCACCAGTGCCTTGTCCGGCGTCGCCTTGGAGATGTACGGCGGCACCAGCACCGTCGTGGGCTCGGTGCTCGATGGTGCCCGCCACGCGATTGCCATCAGCTCGGACAGCCGGGGCGACAACGCCGGTGATCAAGTGGCCACCCTGGATATCGCCGGCAGCCAGCTGATTTCGACCACCGGCAGCGCCATCCATGTCGGCAAGGCCTTCGACGCGGAGCCGATTGCCCCAACAGCCCATATCACCCTGCGCGATGGCACCGTGGTGCATGCGAACAATGGCACCCTGCTCGAGGTGGAGGACGACGCCAGCGTGTTCCTGACCATCAAGACCAGCGAAATCGAAGGCGATATCATCTCTGCCGACACCGCCATGACCCATGTGGCACTCGGTGAAAAAGCCATCTTGCGTGGCGCAATGCAGGGTGTGGACCAGCTCGATGTTGGTGCCTCCGCGCAATGGATCGTCACCGCTGACTCCTCCATCGACGAGCTTCTCACCAACAGTGGCAGGATCACCTTTCAAAGCGATAGGGAAGGCGACGAAGCCGGCCGGATTCTGACCGTGCATGGCGACTATGTCGGCGATGGCGGCAGCATAGAATTCAACACCAAGCTGGAGGGCGATGCCTCGGTAACCGACAGGTTGATCATCGAAGGCGATACCAGCGGCACCACGTCAGTCAGCGTCAACAACCTCGGCGGGTCCGGTGCCAAGACCTTGAATGGTATCGAACTGATCACCGTCGGCGGCGCCTCCAACGGGGAATTCACCCAGGCAGGTCGTATCGTTGCCGGAGCCTACGACTATCAACTGGTACGGGGTGAAGGCGACAACAGCGGCAACTGGTACCTGCGAAATGAATTGATCGATCCGGGCAACCCTGACGCGCCGATCCTGATCGTCCGTCCCGAAGGCGGCGCCTACGCGGCCAACCTGTACGCGATGAGCACCTTGTTCGACGCCAGTGTCGGCCAGCGCGGCGGCGACACCGAACGTGCCGACACCCTGGCGGCCGACGGGCGTTCGACCAACCTGTGGATGAAGCACAGCGGCGGGCACCAGCGCAGCACCGACAGCAGCGGGCAACTCAACACCCACGTCAGCCGCAACGCCACGCTTTTCGGCGCCGACCTGGCCGGCGGCTCGACCCGTGCCGGCGGCGCCTGGCGCACCGGGGTCTTTGCCGGCTACGGCAACAGCCATGGCAACAGCACCTCGCAGCTGACCAATCACTCCGCCAGCAGTCAGGTCAAGGGCTATACCACCGGTGTCTATGGCACCTGGTTTGCCAACGGTAACAGCGAACAGGGCCTGTACACCGACGCTGTGCTGCAATACAGCTGGTTCGACGCCCAGGTCTCCGGCGACGACGTGGCCACCGAGCGCTACAGTGCCAAGGGCGTCTCCACGTCACTGGAAGCCGGCTATGTGTTCAGCGACCGCTTCGAAGACGGCGATGCCTGGTACCTGCAACCCAAGGCCAAGGTGGTCTGGTCGGGTGTGACCCCCGACGATCACCGCGAAGACAACGGCACCGTCGTCTCCACCCAAGGCAGCGATACCCTGAGCGTCAGTGTCGGCGCCCGCGCCTCGCTCAAGCTGAACTACACCGGCGATGACACCCTGGCCGACAGCTTCAAGCCCTTCGTCGAAACCAACTGGATTCACAACAATCGCCAGGCCGGCGTCAACCTCGACGGCGTTAGCGTGACCCAGGCCGGCACCCGCAACATCGCCGAATTCAAGGTCGGCGCGGAAGGTCGCATCAACCGCGACCTCACGATCACCGCGTCGCTGGCCCAGCAAGTGGGCAGCAACGACTTCTCCGACACCGCGGCTTCACTGGCCGTGCGCCTGTCCTTCTGATCGCCTGGGCATGCGTCGGCCAAACCGACGCATGCCCCCTCCCGCCAGCCCGACCTAGTAATTCTGTCAGCTTACAAGTTCGCGCTTTTTCCCGACTATGAACCTGCGTTCGTTTGCACCGTACTCGGTATCGGAACGACTTGGAGCACTGCCGAGGCCCGTCACCGCCAGCCCCAAACCTGAAGCCCTGACAGCACAGGAAAACAACCATGTCTGAACGTTATTTCATCGCCGAGTATCGGCCTGCCACCCTGCCGGCCAAATCCATTGCCTCGCAATGTGGTTGCCATAGCCGGCACGCCTACAAGGCGGTTCGAAAACCTGCTCGCATTAACGCCACGTGGGGCTTTGATGAGGAACTGGTGTTTCCCAAGGATGCGCTCGCTCCGACCCTCCCGGGTGTCGAGGCAGACAACCTGTTGCTGGCAGACTTCAGGAACTACCCTATCACGCTACGGTTCAGAATCCCGGCTAAGGTTGTCGACCCAACCCGGGATGCCGTACTGCTTCTCGTGGACGGGAGCGCGTTCAGCATCCCCATCACCTTCGAGGGCTACAAGGCGGGGGACATCTTTTCCATCGAACTGCCCGCCAGCGCTCGCCAAGAAGGCATCCATACGATCCAGTACCGCATACATTACTCGAACAATCGATCGGAGGACGGTCCCCTCCAATCCTTCAAGGTCGATCTGACTGCACCTGGCCTGCCGTCACTGGCCGAATTGAACGTCGATAGCGACATCATCAAAGGCGGGGTCACCTCGGCCACCCTCGAAATCCACAATGGCAAGCACTATCTCAAAACGACCCTCAATGGCTACAACGGCCTTGGAATAGGCGACAGGATCCGTGGCGTGATCGCCGACCTCGACGGGTTCGGCAGCACAACGGATGTCGAGCAAGAATACGGGCCTGGAGACGAGATCATCTTGCGGTTCCTGAGGGAGGACATCGAACGTGCAGGGGATGGCCTTAAAACATTCGCCTATACCGTCACCGACCGCGCCGGCAATATTTCGCTCCCTTCGCGCCCCGTGACTCTCAAGGTACTGCTCGACGGCGAGCTGACCAATCTTCCGGCACCAGAAGTGGCAGACAGCGCCGATGGCATCATCAACGATGAAGAGGCGCGCAAACCGCTGGAAGTGATCATCCCCGCCTATTCGGACAAACCCATTCTGCCAGGCGACGCGATCGAGCTGATCTGGGGCGATGCCCACCACGAACCACTACCCATCCCCGATGGCCAGGAAGGTGCTCGCCTGCCGATCTACCCGGACTATGCAGCCCTTTACGACACCTGGAAGGCGCAATCGCAGGGGCGCGATGAAACCGCCCGCATCACCGTAAGCTACCGGATCATTCGCGAAGGCATGGTGGCCGGCACCTCCGCAGGGTTGGACGTGGTCATCAACCTGCACCAGGTGGGTGGCGATCCAGAGCCAGAGGTACCGACCCACCCGAACCTGCGTCCAGCCGTGCTGATGTCCTGGTCAGGGCAGCTCAACTACATCCCCAAAGATGACTATGCCAAGGACGCCAGGCTCTTCGTGCCATGGTTCGACCGGCACTCACCGACGGCACCGGTGCTGATCGAGGACGATGTGGTCCGGCTCAGCTACGGTACCTATGCGTTTCCCCCACGGACCGTCAGCGACGCTGACGTCGGCAAGAAGGCTGACCTCGAATTTGCCCTAACGGCCGACCTGATCGCAGAACAAGCGGGTGGCACACAAGCCCTGGTCTATGAGGTGGAGCGCCCTGTCCAAGGCCCGACCCACAACACGTCACAGGGGCCGGTCCAACCAGTGCTCGTGGACGCTGATGAGCAACTGCCTGGCGATGGCGACCTGGGAGAAGGTGAGTACGCGCCCCTCAAGTCCGCCTGCTGCATCATCCCGGCTGATCTCGAGGATGGCAAGATCGTGTATTTCGTGACGCCGCCGTACAAGCACAAGCGAAGTGGCGACCTGATTGAAATCGATCTGGTCCAGGTAGAGGGTATCGAACACACAGATAACGAGTCGCCCTTGGAGGAGTCAAGAATCACCATGGCATATACGGTCCTCGATGCCAGTGAGGAGACCGAGGCGTACAAATTCCCCCTTGAAACGGCCAAATTGCTCGCACCCAAGAAACGTTGCCATATTCATTCCATATGGCAAGTTACCAGAAATGGGAAAACGGTGAAGAACGACACCACCGCCAAGCTGATCGTAGACTCCCGCGGTACTCAGTGAGCACTGCAAAGTGCACGAGCTCTCCTCCAATGGGCCCTTCGGTTGACGCCGAGGGCCCCACAACACGCACGATGAGCGCACTCTCCTTGCGCCTCCCCCTTCGTTGATAGACACCCGCCAGTGGCGACCTGGCAATTCTGTCAGGTTACAAGCGCGCGCTTTTTTCCGACCATGACTCTGCGATCGCATCGGCTGCGCCAGGTACCGGGACAGCCAGTAGGACTGCTGTGGCAATGCCTGACGGGGCACGTCGCCCAGCAGCAACCCTGTGAATCCCCTAGCCACTGGAATGCAACCATGTCTGACCAATCTTCTCGCATCGACGTGCACACACCCGGCAAGGTGCCAAGCCAATCCATTACCCACTCCGGGCGTTGCAAGTGCCCTATGTTCTACAAGCCAACACGCAAACGGTCGCCAGGCATACTGGGTTTTACTGATCCCTTGGTGTTCCCGGCAAACGCCCTGGCGGAATTGCCGCCGTCCGGCATTGCAGACAATTTACTGTTGGCAAGCGTCAGCTCCGACCCGCTCAAGCTCACATTTCCAGTGCCGGACTCGATCAAGGACCCGGACGGCGATAGCGTGCAACTGATAGTAGATGGTGCTCCATTGGATCCGGCCGTCACGTTCACAGGTAAAGAACCTGGGGACCCCTTTGAAATCGACCTGCCTGCAGCTGTTCGCACGGAAGGCACCCACACGATCTTCTACCGAGTCAAATACTCCGGCGGAGGGACAGAGAGCGGCCCAGCACAATCCTTCATTGTCGACCTGACCAAACCTGGCGAACCCTTGCTGGCTGAGTTGATTGTTGATGAGCTAATCAAAACGAACGGGCTGACCTCGGACAAGCTCAAGGAAGAGGACGGCGAGCAATACCTGGAATGCACCCTTGCCGGCTATGGCGGCCTAGCGCCCGGCGACATCATCGAGGGGACGATCAGCAGCACGTTACGTTCTCGACGCATAGCCCGGGGGAGCATGCGTCGTCGTCCCAAGGACGGATTGACGCTGCGCTTCCTACGGGCAGATATCGAGGCCCTGGGGGATGGCACCCTCGTTTTCACCTACGAAGTCACGGATCGGGCAGGCAATGTTTCAGAGACGTCCCTCCCACTGACGCTGAAGGTACTCCTCAAGGGGGAACTGAAAGGCCTACTCGCGCCGCTGATTGCTGCACACGATGACGGTCTCATCATCGATGCGGAGGCACGCGAGCCTCTGAAACTGGTCGTACCCGCCCATACTGGCACGCCGGGTATCCCGCCAGGTGACAAGATCGAACTGGTGTGGGGTGACGCCGTGCATGAACTGGTGTCTATCCCTGGTGGCGAAGAAGGCAACCCGCAGACTTTGTATCCCTCCTATGCAGCCCTCTACGATACGTGGAAGAAGGCAACGGCAGGTGCCAACCAAGTCGCCAGTATCGAGGTGTTCTACCGCATTATTCGAAACGGTATTGTTGCCGGCACCTCACAGATCACCACAGTGGCGGTTAACTTGTTCCAGGTTGGGGGCGATCCAAATCCAGATCCGGAAGATCCAGTGCATCCGAACCTGCGCCCCCCTTACCTGGAGACCGCAAGCAAAAAATACAATGAAATCCCCAGTGAGGAATTCGACCAGGACGCCACGATCTACATACCGTTGTACGATCGAAAATTCCCACCCAAGAAGGTCTTGGAGAAGGACGACAAGGTCTCCGTCGTTTATGGTGCAATAAAGTTCCCTGCACGTACCGTCACTGAACTGGAAGCGAACGGCACGGACGATCTGCGGTTTCCGCTGACTGCCGCCCAGATCGCGCTAGAAGGCTCTGGTACAAAACCGCTCCACTTCTTGGTAACCCGAGCGATCACAGGGGGGAAGGAGAATACTTCGCGGTCCTATGAACAACCGATCACAGTGCACGGAAACGATGAGCTTCCGGGTGAAGGAAGCCTCGACGATGGCAAATATGACCCTCTCAATGCCTCCGGCAGAATCACAAAGGACGAGATCAATCGAGGGGTCAAGTTCATTACACCGTACTATAAAAAAAAGGAGCCGGGTGACATTATTTCGATCGAGCTGTACCAGGCCGTTGAGGGTAAACACGACGATGGCGAAACGCCTATCGAAGGGAGCAGATACTCCTTCTTGAAAACCGTTGGTGAAGACGATAAAGACACGGCAACAGAGTTTGAAATCCCGGCACATCACCTGTTGTTCCCAAATGACTTTTGCCATATCCATGCCACATGGACCGCGAGAAATGAATCTGGCCTTGTGTCAAATACCACGACTCCTCTGGTGATTGTCGACACCCGCGGCGATAACGCTGAGCCTGAAAACAAGTCCTGACTACAGTAGACAATGGCAAGCTTGCACCATCAGCGTACCCCTTCGGGGGTACGCCCTCTTCGTTACAGATTCACTATACCGCGCAAATACAATGCAGCATGACCGCAGATGATTACCCGGCCATTGCCCGGTGACTCACAGACCAACTGCCCCT
Organism: Pseudomonas sp. RtIB026; assembly: GCF_016861355.2. Classification (NCBI taxonomy): domain Bacteria; kingdom Pseudomonadati; phylum Pseudomonadota; class Gammaproteobacteria; order Pseudomonadales; family Pseudomonadaceae; genus Pseudomonas; species Pseudomonas sp. RtIB026. The sequence continues at coordinate 4,818,191 of NZ_AP023348.2, forward strand.
TGCGCGCACCCCCCTGCTGGCAATGAAGCCGTGCCTGCCCGAGCCGCTCGGCCCAGTAAGGGACCAACGAGGTATGCGCAGAGCCGGTGACCGGATCTTCATTGACCCCGACCCGAGGCCCGAACCAACGTGTGACGAAATCGAACCCTCCCCCTGGCGCCGTCACCGCGATGCCACGCACGTCGAAGCGAGACAAGGCCACGAAGTCGGGCTGCAAGGCCGCAAGCTCCGCTGGATCATCGATCACCACGATGTAGTCGTCGGTACGATACAAGCCTCGCGCACTGGCCAAGCCCAAGGCCTCCAGCAACCCCGCTGGCATCTCCACTGCCAGCGGCTGCTTGGCCGGGAAGTCCATCGCCAGCAGGCCCTCGGCGCCGCGGCTGACCCGCAGTTCACCGCTGCGGGTGTTGAAGCGCAGCTCTTCGCGCTGCTCGCCCAACTGCTCGAACAGCACCCAGGCCGACGCCAAGGTGGCGTGGCCGCACAAATCAACTTCGACCGTCGGTGTGAACCAGCGCAGGTCGTAGCTTTCACCGTTGCGAACGAAATAGGCAGTTTCGGACAGATTGTTTTCTTCGGCGATACGCTGCAGCAGCGCATCGGGTAGCCAGCTGTCCAAAGGGATCACCGCCGCTGGATTGCCGCCGAACGGCTTGGCGGAAAAAGCATCGACCTGGAAGATCTCGAGTTGCATGCAGCACTCCTTGGATAAGTGAAAGCAAAGGCTATTCGTGTACTGGCGTGAGCACCGGCTCTCCGGCAAAGAACGCCTGCAGGTTGCGCAGCACCAGGCTGACCGTGTCGCGGGCGGCCTCGGGGGACTGGCCGGCGACATGAGGGGTGAGCACGGTATTGCCGAGGGCCTTGAGGGCATCGGACACGCCCGGTTCGTCATCGAACACATCGAGCGCGGCGCCGGCAATCCGTCCCTGAGCCAGGGCGGCGGCCAGCGCCTGGGTATCGACCACGCTGGCGCGGGCGATATTCACCAGGTAGCCCTCGGCGCCCAGCGCGTCAAGCACCTGCGCGTCGACCAGGTGCTGGGTGCCGGCCCCGCCCGGGGTGGCGACGACCAGGATATCGACGGCATCGGCCAGGTGCAGCGGGCTGTCGTACCAGGTGTAGGGCGCATCGTTGCGCGGGGTACGGCTGTGATAGCTGACGGGCATGTCGAAGCCGAGGCTGGCACGCTTGGCGATTGCCAACCCCACCGCGCCCAGCCCCAGGATGCCCAAGCGTTTACCGCTCACCGACGGGCTGATCACCCGCTGCCATTCGCCACGGCGGGTGCTGGCATCAGCACGAGGAATGTCGCGCAACAGGGCCAGCAGCAGGGCCAGGGCGTGGTCGGCCACGGCGGCGGCATTGGCACCGGCGCCATTGGTGACGGTGATGCCACGGGCAGCAGCGGCGGCCAGGTCGACCTGTTCGTAGCCGGCACCGATCACGCAAATGATCCGCAGGTTGACCAATGTGGCGATTTCGCCGGCTGTCAGGCCAAGCGGACCACGAGTGAGCACGGCATCGATCTCCCCGGCATGACGGGCGATGGCGTCGGCGCGCAGTTGCGGCGACGGTGCGCGGATCAGGCGGTAGCCGGCCCGTTCCAATAACGGCAGGTAGTCATCGACGGTTTCCACCAGCACCAGGACTGTCTTGCTCATGCCACCCTCCGGTTGAATGCGAAGGGGGATTATGCCAGCTGTTGGCGCGGCCGGCCCTATCGCGGGGCAAGCCCGCTCCCACGCAATTGACGATGAGCATTACTGGCGTGGGAGCGGGCTTGCCCCGCGATAAGGCCTCAACGGCAATTATTGCCCAAACGCCCTGCCCAACCCGCCCGGCACACCACTGCTGTCGGTGTCCTGCCACGGCCCGTTGGGGCTCAGCGACCAGCTCCAGCCGTTGTTCCAACGGTAATAGGTGCGCTGGCGGTAGAAGGTGTTGGGCTGTTTCTCCAGCACATAGACCCCAAGCTTCGGGTCCCAGTGGCTGGCGCCTCCCGGCGGCGGCGCGAAGCTGGCGGAGGTGCGTGGCATCGGCTTGGGAATCGCCGCCGGCTTGCTCGGCTGGGTGCCGGGCTGGCCACCCGGCAAGGGCTTGACCACCGGTCCTTTGTGCGGCGGCGTGGTCTCGATCGGCGGCAGCGGCTCACGCTCCCCGGGCTGATGCACCGTACACGCGGAAAGACCCAGGGCCAGGGTGATTAGGGTCAGGCGGACGGTGCTGTTCATGGGGGTGCTCTCTTATGAGTCGGGGCTGTCGATGGTCACATGCTGGATGCCCCGGGTGCCGGTGGCCAGCGGGGCGCTCTGGCCCTTCCATTCACCGTGGGTGGGCTGCCCGGCGCGCGAGACTCGGGCAACCAGTTGGACTTCGGCAAAGTCCGACAGTTTCATCTGCGGCATCATCGCGTCGGCATCGGACAACTCCACCTCGATCGGCAGCTGCGCCACCGTCACCCGCTTGGCCGCCAGCGGCATGGGCGGGCCATTGCTGGCGCGGGCGAAGATGAACACGGTGTCGTCGGGACGCACCTTGTCCTTGAGCGCCGCGGCCAGCTCCACCCGCACCTTCAGGCGCGCTGTTTCGGCCACCTTGCCGCCACCGGCCTTGAGTTTGTCGGCGGCGCGGTCGATGCCGCCCTGCAGCGCGTCGCGGGACGCGTCGCCCTGCGGCAACTGCGCCAGCAGACGCTGCCAGTAGTCGATGGCCTCCTGGTAGCGCTCGCCCTCGAAGGCGGCGATACCACGCAGGCCGAGGCTGGTGACCTCTTGCGGGTCGGCCTTGAGCGCCTCATCGGTGAGTGCCTGCAATTGCGCCGACCACTGTTTGTCGGCGGCGAAGTACAGCGACTGCGCCCACTGCCCGAGCAGCTCGGGCTGACGCCCGGCCAGGGCCACGGCGCGCTCGAAGGCCTTGGCCGCATCGGCCGGCCGTTGCTCGGCCATATAGGCACGACCGAGGAAGTAAAGGCCTTCGGCCGAGTCGGGCTGGGCCTGCACCGCACGCTCCAGGCGCGTGGTCATTTCCGCCATCGACTGCGGCGCGCTGGCGAACTCCTGGGTCAGCTCGACCTTGTCCGCGGCGCCGAAGTGCAGGTATAGCCCCAGGGCCATGGCCGGCACCAGCACCGCCGCCAGCAGCGGCACGGCCTTGCCCAGGTGGCCCTGACGCGTCACCTCGCCGCGCTCGGTGTCGGCCAGCAGCTCACGGGCGGCCTCGTCACGACCATTGGCCAGTTGTTGTTCATCAAGAACGCCGGCCGCCTGCTGGGCAACCAGTTCGGCAACGCGCTCTTCATAGAGCGCCACGTTGAGGGCGGTACGATCCTGTTCGGCCTGCTTGCGGCGGTGACCGCGCAGGATCGGCAACAGCAGGAAAGCCAGGGCGGCGAGCAGCAGCAGGCCCGCGCTAAGCCAGAATTCAGTCATGGGTACGTTCTTTATCCAGCAGTTTGGTCAGACGCTCGCGTTCGTCGGCGGACAGTTCGGTATTGCCGGCCACGGCCTGGCCACGGCGGCGGCGCACGATCAGCGCCAGCACCACGAAGCCTGCGCCCAGGAGGATCCCCGGGCCGAACCAGAGCAGCCAGGTGCGCCCGCTGAGCGCTGGCTTGTAGCGCACGAAGTCGCCATAGCGATCGACCATGAAATCGACGATCTGCTGGTTGTCCTTGCCCTCGCCCAGCATGCGGAAGATCTCGCGGCGCAGGTCGGCGGCGATGGGCGCGTTGGAATCGGCGATGTCCTGGTTCTGGCACTTGGGGCAGCGCAGTTCCTTGGTCAGTTGCTGATAGCGCTCGCGCTCGGCGTCGTCGCGGAACTGGTAGGTGTCGATGGCCGCCTTGGCCACGCCGGCCAGGCTCAGGCCGAGCACGGCGGCCGCCAGCCAGCGCCTCATGGCCGGACCTCGTCGACCAGGCCCTGGTACAGCGGCGCCAGCTGCTCGCGCCACACCGTGGCATCGACCACGCCCACGTGCTTGTAGCGGATGATGCCCTTGGCGTCGATCAGGAAGGTTTCCGGCGCGCCGTATACGCCCAGGTCCAGGCCCAGCGAGCCTTGCTGGTCGGCGATGTTCAGCTGGTATGGGTTGTGGAACTCAGCCAGCCACTTCAGCGCGGCGGCGTTGTCATCCTTGTAGTTGACCCCGTGGATCACCACGCCCTGCTCGGCCAGCTGGTTCAGGTACGGGTGCTCGACCTTGCACGACGGGCACCAGGTGCCCCACACGTTGACCAGCGCCGGGCGGCCGATCAGGTCGGCCTGGGTGAGGCTGCGATCGCCCTGCACGCTCGCCAGCGCGAACGTCGGGAACGGCTTGCCGATCATCGCCGAAGGCAGTTCGTCGGGTTTCAAGAACAACCCCTTGTAGAGAAAGACCGCCACCAGCAGGAACACCGCCAGCGGTACCACCATGATCCAACGCTTCATGCAGTTGCTCCAGACACGCCCAGGGCCTCACGCACCCGGGTCTTGACCTTGACGCGGTAGCGTCGGTCGAAGGCCGCCAGCAAGCCGCCCAGACCGGTCAGCAGACCGCCCAGCCAGATCCAGCGGACATAGGGTTTGATATGCACCCGCACCGCCCAGGCGCCGTTTTCCAGCGGCTCGCCCAGGGCGACATACAGGTCGCGGGTGAAACCGGCGTCGATGCCGGCCTCGGTCATCATCGACTGCTGCACGGTGTACAGGCGTTTTTCCGGGTGCAGCACGGACACTTCGCGGCCATCGCGCGAAACCCGCACGGTGCCCTTGTCGGAAATGAAGTTCGGGCCTTCGAAGTGCTTGGCGCCCTCGAACAGGAAGTGATAGCCCCCCAGCTCGACAGTCTCGCCCGGCGCCATGCGCAGGTCGCGCTCGGCGCTGTTGTTGCTCGACAGCACCACGCCCAGGGCGCACACCACCAGGCCCAGGTGCGCCAGGTGCATGCCCCAGTAGCTGCGGCTCAGACCCGCCAACCCCTTGACCAGGCCTTTGTGACGGGTCTTGTCGAGGATGTCGCGCACGCCGCTGAGCACCACCCAGGCGGCCAGGGCGAACACGCTCAGGGCCGGCCAGTCGAAGTCGTCGACGATCAGCCCGGCGACCGGCGCCAGCACTGCACTGCCGACCAGCACCGGGGTCAGCATGCCGGCCAGCCATTTGCCGGGAGTGTCCTTCCAGCGCACCACCACGCCCACCCCGAGCACCACCATCAGCAGCGCCATCAACGGCAGGAACAGGGCGTCGAAGTAAGGCGGGCCGACCGACAGCTTGGCCCCGGTCAGGGCGTCGAGCACCAGCGGGTAGAGGGTGCCCAGCAGGATCATCGAGGCCGCCACCACCAGCACCAGGTTGTTGGCCAGCAGCAGGGTTTCACGGGACCACAGGGCAAAGCCCACCTGGCTCTTGACCACCGGCGCGCGCAGGGCGAACAGGGTCAGCGAGCCACCGACCACGAACAGCAGGAAGATCAGGATGAAGATACCGCGCGACGGGTCGGCGGCGAACGCGTGCACCGAGGTCAACACGCCGGAGCGCACCAGGAAGGTACCCAGCAGGCTCAGGGAGAACGCGGCGATGGCCAGCAGCACGGTCCAGCTCTTGAACACCCCGCGCTTTTCGGTGACCGCCAGCGAGTGGATCAGTGCCGTGCCCACCAGCCAAGGCATGAACGAGGCGTTCTCGACCGGGTCCCAGAACCACCAGCCACCCCAGCCCAGCTCGTAATAAGCCCACCACGAGCCAAGGGTGATGCCCACGCCGAGGAAGGCCCAGGCGACGATGGTCCAGGGCCGCGACCAGCGCGCCCAGGCGGCATCGAGGCGCCCGCCGAGCAAGGCGGCGATGGCGAAGGCGAAGGCCACCGAGAAGCCCACATAGCCCATGTACAGCATCGGCGGGTGGACGATCAGGCCGAAGTCCTGCAACAGCGGGTTGAGGTCGCGACCATCGCCCGGCACCTGCGGCAGCAGGCGCGAGAACGGGTTGGAGGTGATGATCAGGAAGCTCAGGAAGCCCACGCTGATCATGCCCATCACCGCCAGCACGCGCGCCAGCATCACCTGCGGCAACTGACGCGAGAAGATCGACACGGCGAAGGTCCAGCCACCGAGGATCAACGCCCACAGCAGCAGCGAGCCTTCGTGGGCGCCCCACACGGCGCTGAACTTGTAATACCAAGGCAAGGCGCTGTTGGAGTTGCTGGCGACGTAGGCGACCGAGAAGTTGTCGGTCATGAAGGCGTGGGTCAGGCAGGCGAAGGCGAAGGCCAGGAAGGCAAACTGCCCCCAGGCCGCCGGCCGCGCCAGGCCCATCCACAGGCTGTCGCCGCGCCAGGCGCCGAGCAGCGGTACAGTGGCCTGCACGGCGGCGAAGCAGATCGCCAGGATCATCGCCAGCTGGCCGAGTTCGGGGATTACCAGGGCCGCATTCATGGCTTGGCTCCCGCGTCGCTGGCGGCCTGGCCGCTTTCCTTCAGGGCCTTGGTGACTTCCGGCGGCATGTATTTCTCGTCGTGCTTGGCCAGCACCTCGTCGGCCACCACCACGCCGTCGGCGTTGAGCTTGCCGAGGGCGACGATGCCCTGCCCTTCGCGGAACAGGTCGGGGAGGATGCCGCGGTAGGTGATCGGCACCGACTTGGTGTAGTCGGTGACCACGAAGCGCACGTCGAGCGAATCGGCCGAGCGCTGCACCGAGCCTTTCTCGACCATGCCGCCGGCGCGGATGCGGGTGTCCAGCGGCGCCTCGCCGTTGGCGATCTGCGTCGGAGTGTAGAACAGGTTGATGTTCTGCTGCAGCGCGCTCAGGGCAAAGCCCACGGCGACGCCGACGCCGGCCAGCAGGCCGAGGATGATGAACAGGCGTTTCTTGCGCTGCGGATTCACGGTTTGCTCTCCCGGCGCAGACGACGCGCCTCTTCTTGCAGGTAGCGGCGACGGGCCAGCAGGGGCGCGGCGACATTCAGCGCCAGCACCGCCAGGCAGATGCCATAGGCCGACCAGACGTACAGGCCATGGTGGCCCATGGCGAGAAAATCACTGAAGGACGCAAAGCTCATCGTACCGCCTCCCGTCCGAGTTGCCCCAGCACCTCATCCTTGACCCAACTGGCGCGGGCTTCGCGTTTGAGCACTTCGAGGCGCATGCGCAGCAGCAGCACGGCGCCGAAGAAGCAGTAGAAACCCAGCGCGGTGAGCAGCAGCGGCAGCCACATTTCCACCGGCATGGCCGGCTTTTCGGTCAGCGTGAAGGTGGCGCCCTGGTGCAGGGTGTTCCACCACTCCACCGAGTACTTGATGATCGGGATGTTGACCACGCCGACGATCGCCAGCACCGCACAGGCCTTGGCCGCGCTGTCGCGGTTGCTGATGGCCTGGCCCAGGGCGATGATGCCGAAGTACAGGAACAGCAGGATGAGCATGGACGTCAGGCGCGCATCCCAGACCCACCAGCTACCCCAGGTGGGCTTGCCCCAGATCGCCCCGGTAACCAAGGCCACCGCGGTCATCCAGGCGCCGATGGGCGCCGCGCACTGCAGCGCGACGTCGGCCAGTTTCATCTTCCACACCAGCCCCACCACCCCCGCCACCGCGAGCATCACGTAGCACGACTGGGCGAGCATGGCCGTCGGCACGTGGATATAGATGATGCGGAAACTGTTGCCCTGCTGGTAGTCCTGGGGGGCGAAGGCCAGGCCCCAGGTGATGCCGACCAGCAGCAGCACAACAGAGGAAACGGTCAGCCACGGCAGCATGCGGCCGCTGATGGCATAGAACCATTTGGGGGAACCCAGCTTGTGGAACCACGTCCAACTCATTTTCATCAGGGTACATCCAGGGTATTGGCCGGGCTGCGGTGCCCGAGACTCGTTATTCGCCGACGCTGATCTTCAGGCCGGCCGCGATCGCAAAGGGTGCCAGTGTCACCGCCAGGGCCGTCAGGCTGGCGAGCCAGAGCAGATGGCCGGTGGCCGGCATATTCTGCAACGCCGCCTGCAACGCACCACTGCCCAGGATCAATACAGGGATATACAACGGCAGAATCAGCAACGCCAGCAGCAGGCCACCGCGCTTCAGACCAACCGTCAGCGCCGCGCCCACCGCGCCCAGCAGGCTCAGCACCGGCGTGCCCAGCAGCAGGGAGGCGAGCAGCACCGGCAGGCAGGCGCTCGGCAGGCCCAGCATCAGCGCCAGCAGTGGCGCCAACAATACCAGCGCCAGCCCGGAAAAGATCCAGTGCGCCAGCACCTTGGCCAGCACCAGCAGGGCCAGCGGGTGCGGCGAAAGCACCCACTGTTCGAGCGAACCGTCCTCGAAATCGCTGCGGAACAGCCCGTCCAGCGACAGCAACACCGCCAGCAGGGCCGCGACCCAGACCAGTCCCGGCGACAAGGTTTGCAACAATTGTGTCTCAGGACCGACCGCCAGCGGAAACAGGGCGACGACAATGGCGAAGAACACCAGCGGATTGGCCAGCTCCGCCGGGCGGCGGAACAACAGGCGCGCCTCGCGGCGCAACAGCAGAAGGAATACGCTCATGCCGCCCATTGCCCCAGGTTCAGCTCACGGTAGCCGGATGGCTTGCGCTCGAGCGTATGGTGGGTGGTCAGCACCACGGTGCCGCCCTGCTCGCAGTGGGCCGCGAGGTGAGCTTCCAGCTGGGCCACGCCCTGCTTGTCGAGGGCGGTGAAGGGTTCGTCGAGGATCCACAGCGGCGGGCTGTCCAGGTACAGCCGTGCCAGGGCGACCCGGCGCTGCTGGCCGGCGGACAGGGTGTGACAGGGCACGTCCTCGAAACCGCGCAAGCCGACAGCCTCCAGTGCCTGCCAGATCGCCTCGCTACCAGCCGGTCGGTGCAGGGCGCAGAGCCAGGCGAGGTTCTCTTCGGCGGTAAGCAGGTCCTTGATCCCGGCGGCATGGCCGATCCACAGCAGGATGCTGGCCAGGGCATGGCGTTGTTCGGCCAATGGCTGGCCGCCGAGCAGGATCTGCCCGGCGGTGGGTTGCATCAGCCCGGCCAGCAGGCGCAGCAGGCTGGTCTTGCCGCTGCCGTTGGGGCCGCTGATCTGCAGCATGTCGCCAGCGCCCAGCTCGAAATCGAGCTGCTCGAACAGCAAGCGCCAGTCGCGCTCGCAGGCCAGGCCTGCGGCTTGGAGGTGAAGGGTCACGGTTTCGCCTTATCTTTGTAGGGCTTCGGGGCGGTGTTGCCTGCTTCGCGGGTAAACCCGCTCCCACAAGGTACGGCGCAGCTTTCAGATGCTGCACAAGACCCTGTGGGAGCGGGTTCACCCGCGAAGCAGGCAACGCCGCTCCAAAGCCCCTATGTCTCAAGTCGCCCGCCGCGCTGCCGTTATACTGGCAACAATGGGCGGTCGGCATTATTACACGCGTCACCGCGCTGCCAAGAGGCCGAGTTCGACAGGTTGTATACAATCATGACTGAAATCAATAGTCTCGGCGCACAAACCGTGCCAGGCCCCCAGGCGGCCAAGGCGGCCATGACCGGCGAGCTGCTGCGCCTGCTGCAAGCGCAACCCGGCCTGCTGGCCCCGGGCGAGACGGCACGTGCCGAGGTCATGTCGATGCGCCAGGTCGGCGTGGATTTCCAGCTGCTGCTACGCCTGACCCAGGGCAACGGCAACCAGACCCAGTTGCAGGCCAATGCCAGCCAACCCCTGCCCCAGGGCAGCCAGATCACGGTCACGCAGACAGAAAGCAACCGCCTGGCGGTCATGGTGCAGCAGGTCAACGCCAACAACATCACTACCCTCACCCGCCTGGACACCAGCCAGGTTCCAGTCGGCACACTGCTGCAAGGCAAGGTCCTGACCAGCCAGCCCCTGGTTCAGAACGCCGGCGAGATCGCCAGTTTCCGCTCGCTGGTAAGCCTGCTCAACAGCAGCCAGGCCGGCGCCACCCTGGCCATCGACAGCCCGCGGCCACTGCCGATCGGCAGCCTGCTCAGCGCGCTGGTACAAGGTGACCAGTCGCTGCGCTTCGTTCCCCTGAGCGGCCGCCAGGATCAACTGGCCATTGCCCAGCAGCTGGTGGCCCAGCAAGGCCGCCAGGCCTCGCTGCCTGGCTTGCTCAATGCCCTGCAGCAGGTCGCCACCTCCGGCGACGCTGGCACGCAACTGCGCGCCAGCGCCGAACGCCTGCTGGCCAGCCTGCCCGATGCCCGCCAACTGGGTGATGCGAAAAATCTGGCCCAGGCCCTGAACAACAGTGGCGCCTTCCTTGAAGCCAAGCTGCTGGGTGGCCTGGCAAGCGGCGTGGCGCCCGACCTGAAGACGCAACTGGTCAGGCTGATCGCACAGTTGCCCAATCCTCCCACGGGACAGATGCTCACGCCCGCACAGACCAGTACGTTGGCCCATGCCCTGCCCGGTTTCGCCCGCAGCGCCCTGGGCATGCTCGGCCAGGTCAGCCCGCGCCCGCAACCTGGAGCCTTCCCCCTGCCCTCGCGGCTGTTGCAGAGCCTGGAAAACGAAGGCGACCTGCAGCAATTGCTGCGCCTGGCCGCCGCCGCCATCTCGCGCCTGCAGAGCCATGCGCTGTCCAGCCTGCAGCAATCCGGACCACTGGAGAACGGCAACCAACAGACCACCTGGCAGACCGAGATCCCCATCCGCCATGGCCAGGAGTTCATTCCCCTGCAGGTCAAGCTGCAGCGCGAGGAAACGCCGGAGCAGCAAGCCGATCGCGAACGTGAAGGGCGTGATCCGCTGGAGGCCATATGGCGGATCGAACTGGCCTTCGACCTGTCACCACTCGGTCCGCTGCAGGTCCAGGCGCAACTGCTGCAAGGACGTCTGTCGGGACAGCTGTGGGCAGAGCAGGAACAGACCGCCCGCCTGATCGACAGTCAGCTCGGCACGCTGCGCGAGCGCCTGCTGGCACGCGGCCTGGATGTCGGCGACCTGGAGTGCCACCCCGGCACGCCACCGCAAGGCCCCCGCACACGCCTCGAACAACGCTGGGTGGATGAGACCGCATGAAGCACAAGCAGCCACGCCAGGCCATTGCCCTGAGCTACGACGGCCAGCAGGCCCCGACCCTGAGCGCCAAGGGCGACGACGAACTGGCCGAGGCCATCCTCGCCCTGGCCCGTGAACATGAAGTGCCGATCTACGAGAACGCCGAGCTGGTACGCCTGCTGGCCAGGCTGGAACTGGGCGAGCAGATCCCCGAGGCGCTGTACCTGACCATCGCCGAGATCATCGCCTTCGCCTGGCAATTGCGCGGCAAAGTGCCGGTGGGCTTCGACGACCAGCCTGCGCCGCCACGGGATATCACGCCCGAGCAGCTGTTCCTGCCGGCAGGCGTGGATACACGCTGACCCTGCGTGTGGCACCACTCCCAAAGGGGCAATGCCATGCTTGCGCGATAATTCATTACCGCTCCCCGACATAAGGGTTGAGTCACCGTTGTGCCTGGTTTCTCCACACAGGTCGACTCAATCATGCCTCCAACCTTCATCACCAACCTGGGCGTACAGCTCGTTCGCGATCACCTGCAGACCATCCCCCGCCCCGACAAGCACGCCGCACAAGCCATCCGTGACTGGGCCAAACGCCAGGGATCGGACCTGGATCCGGATCAGACCGACGTCGTCACCCTGCACTACCGAGGCCACCAGGCCGTCATCGTCCAGCGCCTGTCACTGACCGAAGCGGTGCTCTCGAACTGGCAAGGCGAGACCGACAAGAACCTGATCGGCCAACTGCTCCCGGGTCATTGGTCCGGTACCCTGCCATCCGGCCCGCTGCAGATCGTCGATCGATTGCCTGCTCGCGAGCCATGGGCGAACGGTGCCGATCATTCGGTATTCAATGGTCTGTTCCGCCGGACCGGTAACGGCCAATACGACAGCACAACGCATCTTGCCGTGGATGTCGAAGCCCTGCAGCGCTTCATCTGGAACCTGGATTTCCACACCCGCTTCACCGCCATGCTGGACAACTACTGGCAGCGCGCCCTGCATGGCCACCAGCTGTCCATGCGGATCAGCTTCATCACCGCCTGCAACAAGCAGGTAAGCGAAGGCTCATTGAGCGATGGAGCACGCCAGCTGGCCTGGCAGGCTGCCGGCTTGGCCCCTCGGGCGGTTGGCCTGCGAATCAGGCCACTGAACGTCTACGGCTACAGTGCCACCGATCTGCTGTGCATCACCGACAAATCCCAACCGCTCACCCTGCTCTACCTGCCAGGCAACGCCTCCCCCCTTCACGAGTTCGCCAACATGGCGGCGCTTCAGGACTGGTTCGCCAGACAGTGCCAGAACCCCGATAAACGTCAGCGCCTGCGCCAGCATTTCAACTTGGCCGACACGCCAGATGGACTGGACTTCAGCGGCCTGGACACCGCCCTCGAAGGCCTGGGCGCCTACCCGGGCATCCACTATCGCTCGCCAAACCGACCGGGATTCACCACCGACGGCCGCTGGTCACCCAGGGACTACGTCAACTACCGTCCGGACAAATACAGCCCGAAGCTCGACGGCGATCTGTTCGAAGCCCTGAGCCTGCGTCAGCGCAAGCGCAGCTATGCCAACGCTGACTTCATCGTTACCAGCAATCAGGAGGTGAACAAGGCGCGCTGGCGCGGCTATGTGGTCAATACCATCAATCTGCTGGCCCCCTTGGCCGTGGTACTGCCAGAACTGGCGCCGCTGCTTGCTCTGGGTGGCATTGCCCAGTTCGCGGCTGGGATCGATCAGGCAATCAACGGCAAGTCACTTGAAGACAAGGCCGATGGCGTGACGAACATCGAGTTCGGGCTAATGAACGCTGCACCACTTGCCTTGCGCCCATTGGCGCGAGCGCGAGTGCTGTACCCCGCCAAAGACAGGTGTTTTATCTTCCCCAGTCGGGTGAACGACCAACTGGGCTACCCATTGAGCCCGATGACGCCCCCGGCACTGCCCGAACGCCAGCTGGCCGGTCTGTTCGGCTCGACAGTCCCCCCCTTGCCCGGCGGCGACACCGCCATTGCCCAATGGCTGGCGCACGTGCCGGTCTCTGCGGACTCGCAAGCGCAGCTTCAATCCCTGTTGAATGGCTACAACACACTGGTCCTCTACGACAGTGAACATGATGCTTTCATCCTTGAGTCCGAGGCCAACGAGATAAGGCCAAGCTACTACCAGGTATCGCCAGAAGGCCATGGGCTTGTCGAGATGCCCCTGAACGCACGCACAGTCACCGACCCGATGCGCATAAGCAGCCTGCGAGCCATGGGCGTGGATGTGCAACTGCCTTTGGAAATCCCGCCCTTCGAGGCACACCTGCGCCAGCCGATCCCACGGAAGATCTCGAGCATCTGGGTAGGCGACAAGGTGATCGCACCCAAACTGTTGACCACGCTGGTCCGCAATCAGCAACGCCTGACGAACAGCCAGTATGCCTACCGACTGTTCCTGTCCAACGCCAATGCCCAGGCCTTCGGCGCGAACCTGAGGCTACTGGCCGCACACGCACCGCATCTCGATGTGCTGACCCTTGAGGAGCAGCCGTTCTTCGCAAGGTTGCGCGAAACCAAATACTTCGAGCAGTATCAAGATGCCGTTGGCGGCGCAGGTGCAAATTTCTCTTCGGCATCCGACATCCTGCGCTATCCCCTGCTCGCCGAGGAAGGCGGATTGTACCTGGACGTCGACGATACCTTGCTTGCCGACCCGGTTCATCCGGACAATCCCAACCGCGCCGCGATCGACTCGGTGACCCTGGCCACCACACCGGACAGCCTCATTTTAGGTGGCCCGATGAACAACGACGCCCTGGGGATGTACTGCCAGTACAACACCAACATGATCGCCAGCCATGCCGGCAACCCGACGCTGCAGGCGATCTCGGACACCATGCACGAGCGCTACCTGGCCAACCGTGACTTCTACGGCAACAGGCCAGTAGTGAAGGGCCCCGAATTCGATGCCTATGCCTTGCGCCTGAGCCACATGACCGGGCCCGGCCTGCTGAACGATGTCATCGACCAGCACCTGCCACGGCTGCGGGCACTACGGCGGATCATCAACCTGCACGCCTTGCCGCAACACAATCCGATGTACCTGGTGACCCCGATCGAACAGGCCTTGCGGGAAGCCGCGACCGGCGACATTCCGCTCAACCAGGTAGCCGAAGTCGGAAACTACCACTCGTGGGCCAAGCCCTGATGTAACAAGGGCGGCCTGACGGCCGCCCTTGTTACATCAGGTGGTAAACATATACGCAAGCTTGGAGCATCGCCGTCGCTACCGTGGGGCCTCATTTATCCACACGGATCGATTCCAATGGCTTCCACTTTCGTAAATAACGCGGGCGAACAGTTCATCCGCCGCCACCTGCAGCATATTCCCAGGCCTAGCCTGTTTGCCGCCAAGGCAATCCGTGAATGGGCTGGACAAGAGCAACATCAACTCGACCCCGACCAGACCGACGTCGTCACCCTGCACTACCGTGGCAATCAGGTCATGATTGCCCAGCGCCTTTCACTCACCCAGGCGGTGCTCTCGAACTGGCAAGGTGAAAACAACAAGGACCTGGTTGGCCAGCTATTCCCGGGTAACTGGGCAGGTACCTTGCCAGACGGCCCGCTGACCATTGTCGAACATCTGCCAGCGCTCGGACCGCTCGACAACAGCGCACGGTTCTCGGTCTTCAACGGTGTCTTCCGCAGGTCCACCCCGGCCCGCTACGACAGCACCACGCACCTGCCAGTGGATGTCGAGGCCATGCAGCGGTTCATCTGGGATCTGGACGTTCACACCCGCTTCGTCTCGATGCTGGACGAGTATTGGCAAAAGACCAGCAAAACCCATCCACAGTCTCTGCAAATAAGCTTTATCGCAGCCTGCAACAAACAGGTCCAGGAAGGTTCCCTGAGTGACGCTGGCCGTCAGTTGGCCTGGCAAGCGGCGGGACTCATGCCGAGAGCTTCCGGCCTGGAAATCAGGCCTCTGAATGTCTATGGCTACGCCGCCACCGACATCATCCAGATTGCTGACCCAGCACATCAGCCAGTACTGCTGTACCTGCCGGGAAATTCATCACCCTTCCATGAGTTCGACGGCATGAATGCCCTGAAGGACTGGTTCGCTGAACAGTGCCGCACCAGCGAAAAACGCCAGCGCCTGCGTCAGTATTTCAAAGCGGCAGACACCCCCGACGGCCTGGACTTCAGCGGGCTGGATACCGCGCTGGATGGCCTTGGCACCTTCCCGCGCTTCCACACGCGATCGCCCAACCGGCCAGGCTTCACCGTCGATGGTCCATGGCCTCCCAGGGACTACGTCAACTACAAGCCCCACAAGTACAGCCCATTGATAGAAGGCGACTTGTTCGAAGCCCTCACGCTGCGCCAGCGCAAACGCAGCTATGCCGACGCCGACTTTCTCATCACCAGCAGGACGCAAGTGACCAAGGCCCACTGGCGTGACTACCTGGTGACCTCGATCAATCTGCTGGCGCCCCTGGCGCTGGTGGTGCCCGAACTCATACCACTGCTGGCCGTCGGTGGCATCGCGCAATTTGGCCTGGGGATCGACCAGGCAATCAACGGCAAGACACTGGAGGACAAGGCCGACGGCGTAAGCAACATCGAGTTCGGCCTGCTCAATGCCGTCCCGCTGGTCTTGCGAGAAGCGACTCGCGTGAAAATCCTGTTCCCTGGCAAAAGCCCACGATTCGTCATGCCAACGCGAGTGAACGATCAGGTGGGTTACCCTCTTAGCCCCATGGATCCGCCCAGGCTACCCGAAGAGGGGGCCGCGCAATTCTTCGCCCCACCTCCAGAGCCAATAGCACTTCCACAAGATAGCCATCTAGGCAACTGGATCACTCGATTCATTGATGGCAATGGCGTAAAGCATATGGAGGCAACCCTGGAAGAAGCGAGGTTCGAAGTACGCTACGACAGTGAACACGATGCATTCGTCCGCAGGCCGAATAGCAAGAATGAATCGCCAACCTATTATCAGGTTTCCGAGCAGAGCAACGGCCTGGAAGTCATCGATGTCACAAACCGCCCAGTCACTGACGCCATGCGCATGAGGACATTGCGCGCACTGGGCGTCGACCTGCAACTGCCCATCAAAATCCCAACGCCCTCCAGCGAAATGTTCGAACTTCCCAAGCAGATCCTGAATATCTGGGTCGGTGACAAAATCATCCCCGACAATCTGCTGAAGACCGTGGAAGCCAACGCCAGGGGGTTGCTGCATTCCAGAACCTCCTACCGGATATACCTGTCCACTGCCGATTCGAATGTATACAGCATCAACCATGCCGCGCTGCTCAAGCATGCTGAGAATCTGCAGATACTGCCGCTGGAAGAGCAAGCCTTCTACGATGACTTCCAGGACAGTCCTTACTTTGGGCAATACGAGAAGGCCATCAAAGGTGGAAATTATGCTTCGGCCTGCGACGTGCTTCGCTACCAACTACTCAACAGCGAAGGCGGCGTTTATATAGACATCGACGACACCCTGCGCACCCTTGGCGATCATCCGGACGCCGATGCAATGATCGCCTCGACGCCCTTGAAAGCGACGCAAAATGGTCTTGTGCTGGGCGCGCCGATGGACAATGCACGCCTGGGCATGCATTGCGCCTACTCGAACAGCTTGATTGGCAGTCATGCGGGGAACGATACGCTGGACGCTATCTCCGATGAGATACTCAAACGCTTCGAGGACAACCCGAACTTTTATGACAGCAGACCGTTGTATGGCGCCCCCGATCATGAGACCTACGCCAAGAAACTGAACGAGATGACCGGTCCTGGCGTCCTCAACGATGTGATTGACGATGAGGACTACGAGGATCTGTCCAGGCTGCGTATCTTGCGACAAATCACCAAGCTGGAGTCAGTCCCTCAGAAAGACTTCACCTTCCTCACAAGTCCAGCCCACGCCGGCATTTCCGAGGCGCAGCGTGGCGACCAGGCGCTGAGAGACCTTGTGACGGTAGGCAACAACAATTCGTGGGCGAAACCCTGATACAAGCCGGGCGACTTGCGTCGCCCGGATCATCACTCGCCGCGGTGCAGCTTGCTCATCAACTGCGCCTCGGCCTGGGTCAACCCGCAGGTCTGGGTCAGCTCCTCGACGCTCGCGCCCATCCCCACCAGCTTGGCGGCCTGGGCGAAGGTGACGCTGTTGGGGTCGCGCTGCTCCAGTTGCTGGAGCTTCTCGGGCAACGGCGCGACCACCGCGCGCAGTTCATGGATCGCCTCGCCCATGCGCACGGTGCCGTTCTGGTAGTCGTCCAGGCGCTTGGCCAGGTCCTTGATGCGCTGGTCACGCAGCGCATCGCCCTGGGCCTGCTGGGCGGCCAGCTCGCGCTGGCGTTTGCTGTAGTTGAGGAAGAACCACAGGCTCAGCGCCCAGAGCAGCGCCAGGAAGATGACAGCAACCTCGAAGATCAACTCAGATGTTCTCCAGCTCGGACCACTCTTCCTCGGTCATCATCTTGTCCAGCTCGACCAGGATCAGCAGTTCGCCGTTCTTGTTGCAGACGCCCTGGATGAACTTGGCCGACTCTTCGTTGCCGACGTTCGGCGCGGTTTCGATCTCCGACTGACGCAGGTAGACCACTTCGGCGACGCTATCGACCAGGATACCGACCACCTGCTTGTCCGCCTCGATGATGACGATGCGGGTGTTGTCGGTGACTTCGGTCGGCATCAGGCCGAAGCGCTGGCGGGTGTCGATCACCGTCACCACGTTGCCGCGCAGGTTGATGATGCCCAGCACGTAGCTGGGTGCGCCCGGAACCGGAGCGATCTCGGTGTAGCGCAGGACTTCCTGCACCTGCATGACGTTGATGCCGTAGGACTCGTTGTCCAGACGGAAGGTTACCCACTGCAGGATCGGATCTTCGGAACCTTGTGCAGACGACTTTTTCATTCCCCTAGCCCTCAAAATCCGCCATCGGCGGTGTGCTCTGTGTTGCCGCGGCAGTAGCGGCGTTGATTCAGTTGTGTTTGGTGTTCATCTGCTTGACCGCGCCACTGGCGATCAGCTCGGCCAGTTCGGCGACATCGAGCAGCGCGCACATGTGTTCGATCACCGTGCCGGCCAGCCACGGGCGTTGGCCGCGCTGGCTGCGCCACTTGATCTCGTTCGGGTCCAGGCGCAGCGAGCGGCTGACCTGGTGCACGGCCAACCCCCACTCGTAGCCCTGGACCGAAATCACGTACTGCAGGCCCTGGCGGAAGTCGTCGCGGTAGCGATCCGGCATCACCCAACGGGCCGTGTCGAGCACCTTGAGGTTGCCCGCCTGGCAGCTGAGGATGCCGAGGAACCAGTCCGGCTGGCCGAACAATGGTGTCAGCTCCTGCCCGGCCAGTGTATAGATCGAGCCCAGGCACACCAGCGGTACCGCCAGGGTCAGCCCGGCGACATCGAACAACAGGCATTCGAACGGTTCGGCGGCCCAATCCGGACGGCCATCGACGCTGGCCGGCGGTGTAGGCGCGGCGGGTGCCACCGTCACATTGAGCTCCACCAGCGGCGCCACGGGCTCGATGGCCTGGGTTTCACTCAGGACCGGGATGCTGGCTTCAGCCACCACCTCGGTCTCGACCACGGCGACCACCGGTTCCACCACCGGCGCGGCAGGCGGCAGCACGGTCGGCAGGACCTTCGCCTGCGGCTCGGCAAAGGGCCGCGCCGCAGGCAGGACCGGGGCCACCTGACGCTGGGCGTCACGAGCCTGTTCCTCGCGGACCGCGGCTTCGAAGTCATCGCCGGGGGCCTGCTCGACAGGCTCCTCGACAGGTGCCTCCAGCTCCGCCGGCAGCTCGAACGACTCGGTGGCCTCCTGCAACAGCCCATCGAGATAGGACTGCAAGGCCATCTGTGGCTTGGTGGTGATGTGCCGTGCCTGGTTCATCACGCCACCTGCAATGCGGAACGGTAGGTGAGCATATGCTTGAGCAGCGCCCGGTAGGCCACCACGCCACGGCTCTTGCCGTCGAACTGCGAAGGCGTGACGCCATTGCGGCTGGCGTCACGCAGGCGCGTGTCCACCGGAATGTAGCCCTGCCAGACCTGGTCGCCATAGGTGTCACGCAGCACCTTCAAGGTGCCCAGCGACGCCTGGGTGCGGCGGTCGAACAGGGTCGGCACGATCTGGTAGGGCAGCGCCTGCTTGCGCGAACGGTTGATCATGCCCAGGGTGCTGACCATGCGTTCCAGGCCCTTGACCGCAAGGAACTCGGTCTGCACCGGGATCACCAACTGCTGGCTGGCGGCCAGGGCGTTGACCATCAGCACGCCCAGCAACGGCGGGCTGTCGATCAAGGCGAAGTCGAAATCCTGCCACAGCTGCGCCAGACTCTTGGCGATCACCAGGCCCAGGCCACTCTGCCCCGGCGACTGGCGCTCCAGCACCGCCAGTGCGGTGCTTGACGGCAGAAGCGAAATACGTTCGTCGCTGGTCGGCAGCAGCAATTGGCCCGGCAGGCCCTCGGGCACCGTGCCCTTGTGCAGGAACAGGTCGTAGCAACTGTGCTCGAGCGCATCGGGGTTGTGCCCGAAGTAGCTGGTCATCGAGCCGTGCGGGTCGAGGTCGACCACGACCACGCGCTTGCCCGCCTCGGCCAGCAGGCCGGCCAGGGCGATGGTGGTGGTGGTCTTGCCGACACCACCTTTTTGATTGGCTACTGCCCAGACTCTCATCGTGCGTTGCTTCCTCCCGGTATGGCCGCCTGCCCTGCCGGGAACGGTGTGAAATTCAGTGACGGGGATTTGACGAAATCAGCCCCCGGTCGACGGCGCTGGCGAGGCTGGTGCACTTTGTGTGCCAGCCCGACGCATCGCCGCATCCGGGGTGGCATTGGCGCTGCCGCTGCCAGTCAGGCTGCGGCGCACCTCCAGGTTGCGCGAGATCACCAGCACCACCCGGCGGTTGCGCGCACGGCCTTCGGCGGTGTCGTTGCCAGCCACCGGCTGGTACTCGCCATACCCCACCGAGGCCATGCGCCCCGGGCTGACCCCTTCCATGGCCAGCAGCCGGACAATGCTCGCCGCCCGCGCCGACGACAGCTCCCAGTTGGTCGGGTACTGGGCGGTGCGGATCGGCAGGTTGTCGGTGAAGCCCTCGACGTGCACCGGGTTGGCGAACGGCCTGAGGATCTTCGCCACCTTCTCGATGATCTCGAAGGCGACATCGCTGGGCATGGCGTCGGCGCTGGCGAACAGCAGCGAGGAGTTGAGCTCGATCTCCACCCACAGTTCGTTGCCGCGCACGGTCATCTGGTTGGACTTGATCAGGTCGCCAAAGGCGTCGCGGACATCGTCGGTGATGGTCTTGAGCGGGTCGGCGCTGGTCTGGGCCAGGCCCGCATCGGTCTGCTCGCTGTCCTTGATCAGCGGCTCGGCGGGCTTGACGCTCAACGGCCGCTCGTCACCGATGGGGATCGGCTTCATGCTGCGCTCGGGGTCGTTGAATACCCCGATCAGTGCCTGGGAAATCTGCTTGTACTTGCCCTCGTTGATCGACGAGATCGAGTACATGACCACGAAGAAGGCGAACAGCAGGGTGATGAAGTCGGCATACGAGACCAGCCAGCGTTCGTGGTTCTCGTGCTCTTCGATCTTGCGACGACGGGCCATGGCTTACTCCATGAAGCCTTGCAGCTTCAGCTCGATCGAGCGTGGGTTCTCGCCTTCGGCGATCGACAGCAGGCCTTCGAGCAGCATCTCGCGGTAACGCGACTGCCGCAGGGTGATGGCCTTGAGCTTGTTGGCGACCGGCAGCAGGATCAGGTTGGCGCTGGCCACACCGTAGATGGTGGCGACGAAGGCCACGGCAATGCCGTTGCCCAGCTGCGACGGGTCGGCCAGGTTGCCCATCACGTGGATCAGGCCCATCACCGCACCGATGATGCCGATGGTCGGCGCGTAGCCGCCCATGCTCTCGAACACCTTGGCGGCCTGTATGTCGCGGGCTTCCTGGGTCAGGAAGTCGACTTCAAGGATGCTGCGGATAGCCTCGGGCTCGGCGCCGTCGACCAACAGCTGCAGGCCTTTGCGTGCATAGGGATCGGGCTCGGCGTCGGCCACGCCCTCCAGCCCCAGCAGGCCTTCCTTGCGTGCGGTCAGGCTCCAGTTCACCACCCGGTCGATACCACCGGGCAGGTCCACCCGCGGCGGGAAGAAGATCCAGCGCACGATCTGCAGCGCGCGCTTGAACGACGACAGCGGCGACTGCAGCAACGCCGCTGCCAGGGTACCGCCCAGCACGATCAATGCCGCCGGGCCGTTGATCAGCGCACCGACGTGGCCACCCTCGAGGAAGTTGCCGCCGACAATGGCGACAAAGGCGAGGATCAGGCCGATAAGGCTCAACACATCCATCAGACGCAGGCCTCGACCAGGTGCTTGCCGATCTCGTCCAGGCTGTACACGGCATCGGCTAGGTTGGCCTTGACGATGGCCATGGGCATGCCATAGATCACGCAGCTGGCTTCATCCTGTGCCCACACGGTGCTGCCGCCCTGCTTGAGCAGGCGCGCGCCTTCGCGACCGTCGGCGCCCATGCCGGTGAGCACCACCGAGAGCACCTTGTCGCCATAGGATTTGGCGGCGGAGCCGAAGGTGATGTCGACGCAAGGTTTGTAGTTCAGGCGCTCGTCACCCGGCAGGATCTTCACCGTGCCACGACCGTCGACCATCATCTGCTTGCCACCCGGGGCCAGCAGCGCCAGGCCGGGACGCAGCACGTCACCGTCCTCGGCTTCCTTGACGCTGATCTTGCACAGTTTGTCCAGGCGCTCGGCGAAGGCCTTGGTGAACGCCGCCGGCATGTGCTGGATCAGCACGATCGGCGCCGGGAATCCGGCAGGCAACTGGGTCAGCACCCGCTGCAGCGCCACCGGACCACCGGTGGAGGTGCCGATGGCGACCAGCTTGTACGGCTTGCGCTTGGGCGCCGGCGAATGCGCGGTGGCCGGTGCCGCGGTACGCACCGGGGCGGTCGTGCGCGCAGGTGCGGTGCTGGCGAAGCTGCTGGCCGGCGCATGACTGCTGGCTGGAGCTGGCGCGGCAGTCGGCGCCGGGCTGGAATAGGCGCTGAAACGGCGATTGCTGCGCGAGATGGTGTGGACCTTCTCGCAGAGCATCTGCTTGACCTTTTCCGGGTTGCGCGAGATGTCCTCGAAGTTCTTCGGCAGGTAGTCGACCGCGCCGGCGTCCAGGGCGTCGAGGGTGACGCGGGCGCCTTCGTGGGTCAGCGAGGAGAACATCAACACCGGCGTCGGGCAGCGCTGCATGATGTGCCGCACCGCGGTGATGCCGTCCATCATGGGCATTTCATAGTCCATGGTAATGACATCGGGCTTGAGCGCCAGCGCCTGGTCGATCGCTTCCTTGCCGTTGGTCGCGGTACCCACGACCTGGATCGTCGGGTCCGCCGAGAGAATTTCCGAGACACGGCGGCGGAAGAAACCGGAATCATCCACCACCAGGACCTTGACTGCCATAAACACTCCATTAGGCGGCGCACCCGCCAGGGCGCGCCACCGAAATCAAATACGCCGGGCGGCGTAACGCTTGAGCATGCTCGGGACGTCGAGGATCAGCGCGATCCGGCCGTCACCGGTGATGGTCGCGCCGGACATGCCCGGGGTGCCCTGCAGCATCTTGCCCAGAGGCTTGATCACCACCTCTTCCTGGCCGACCAGCTGGTCGACGACGAAGCCGATGCGCTGGGTGCCGACCGACAGGATCACCACATGGCCTTCGTGCTGCTCCTCGTGCTCGTGGTCCTGGACCAGCCAGCGCTTGAGGTAGAACAGCGGCAGCGCCTTGTCGCGCACGATCACCACTTCCTGGCCGTCGACCACGTTGGTGCGCGACAGGTCGAGGTGGAAGATCTCGTTGACGTTGACCAGCGGGAAGGCGAACGCCTGGTTGCCCAGCATCACCATCAGGGTCGGCATGATCGCCAGGGTCAGCGGCACCTTGATGACGATCTTCGAGCCCTGGCCCTTGGCCGAAAAGATGTTGATCGAGCCGTTGAGCTGGGAAATCTTGGTCTTCACCACGTCCATGCCGACGCCACGGCCGGATACATCGGAGATCTCGGTCTTGGTCGAGAAGCCCGGGGCGAAGATCAGGTTGTAGCAGTCCGACTCGCTCAGGCGATCGGCCGCGTCCTTGTCCATCAGGCCCTTCTCCACGGCCTTGGCGCGCAGGATGCTCGGGTCCATGCCCTTGCCGTCGTCGGAGATCGACAGCAGGATGTGGTCGCCCTCCTGCTCGGCGGACAGCACCACCCGGCCCATGCGCGACTTGCCGGAGGCCTCGCGCTCATCGGGCATCTCGACGCCATGGTCGACGGCGTTGCGCACCAAGTGCACCAACGGGTCGGCCAGGGCCTCGACCAGGTTCTTGTCGAGGTCGGTCTCTTCACCGACCAGCTCGAGGTTGATCTCTTTCTTGAGCTGGCGGGCCAGGTCGCGGACCAGGCGCGGGAAGCGGCCGAAGACTTTCTTGATCGGCTGCATGCGGGTCTTCATGACCGCGGTCTGCAGGTCGGCGGTGACCACGTCGAGGTTGGACACGGCCTTGGACATGGCCTCGTCGCCGCTGTTGAGCCCCAGGCGCACCAGGCGGTTACGCACCAGCACCAGTTCGCCGACCATGTTCATGATCTCGTCCAGGCGCGCGGTATCGACCCGCACGGTGGTTTCCGCCTCGCTGGCGCCGTGCTTCTCGGCGGCAGGCGCCGGAGCGCGGGCCGGTGCGGCAGGCTTGGCGGCGGCAGCCGGAGCTGCGGCGGGCGCGGCGGCCGGTGCCGGCTTGGCAACTGGTTTGACCTCGGCCTTGGCCGCGACAGGTGCGGCAACGGCAGCGGCAGGCGCTTCGGCGGTGACTGCGTCACCGGAGAACTTGCCCTTGCCGTGCAACTGGTCGAGCAGGGCCTCGAATTCGTGTTCGCTGATGCTCTCGTCGCCCGCAGCGGATGCCGCGCTGGCCGCTGGCGCGGCGGCGCCTGGCAGTGCGTCGACGGCGAAGGTGCCTTTGCCGTGCAGCTGGTCGAGCAGCGATTCGAACTCGTCGTCGGTGATCTCATCGCTGGCCGGGGCGGCTGCCGCAGGCGCGCTGACGGCGGCATCGGCCGAGAACTGGCCCTTGCCGTGCAGCTGGTCAAGCAGTGACTCGAACTCGGCATCGGTGATCTCGTCACCACCGCCGCTGATTTCTTCACCCTGCAGTTGCTCATGAGCCTGGGCTTCGGCCTTGACCGCATCGAGCGAGTCGAGCAGCTGCTCGAACTCGGTATCGGTGATGTCGGGCTCGGCAGCCGCAGCTTCAACCACGGGCGCGGCTTCGACCACCGGGGCCGGCGCTTCGGCGCCACCGGGCTCGGCCAGGCGCGACAGCGCCGCCAGCAGCTCCGGCGTGGCCGGCGTGACGTCGGTACGTTCGCGCACCTGGCCGAACATGCTGTTGACCGTGTCGAGGGCCTCGAGCACCACGTCCATCAGTTCCGCGTCAACCCGGCGCTCACCTTTGCGCAGGATGTCGAACACGTTCTCGGCAATGTGGCAGCACTCCACCAACTCATTGAGCTGAAGGAAGCCGGCGCCCCCTTTTACAGTGTGGAAACCGCGGAAAATCGCGTTGAGCAGGTCCGCATCATCGGGCCGGCTTTCCAGCTCGACCAATTGCTCGGACAGTTGCTCGAGGATTTCGCCGGCTTCTACCAGGAAATCCTGAAGGATTTCTTCATCGGCGCCGAAGCTCATTAAACGTGCTCCTTAAAAACCCAGGCTGGACAACAGATCGTCGACATCGTCCTGGCTGGACACGACGTCTTCACGCTTATCGGCATGAATCTGCGGACCTTCACCCCGAGTCGGATGTTTTTCTTGATCTTTTTCAGCGCGCAGCTGCTGGTGGTCATGTTCGATCCCGGCAAAGCGGTCGACCTGGCTTGCCATCAGCACGAGCTTGAGCAGATTGCTTTCGACTTCGGTGACCAGCGCGGTCACCCGTTTGATCACCTGGCCGGTGAGATCCTGATAATCCTGGGCCAGGACGATATCGTTGAGATGGCCGGCGACCTTCTGGTTACCTTCGGCGCTGTGCGCCAGGAAACTGTCCACACGCTTGACCAGCTCACGGAATTCCGGCGCTGCCACCTCGCGGCGCATGAAGCGCTGCCAGTCGGCGGACAGGCTCTGGGCCTCGGCGGCGAGGTCGTTGAGCACCGGGGTGCACGCCTCCGCCAGGTCCATGGTGCGGTTGGCCGCACCTTCGGTGAGGCGAACCACGTAGGAGAGGCGTTCGGCGGCGTCGGTAATCTGCGACACTTCCTCGGCCTG
Organism: Pseudomonas sp. RtIB026; assembly: GCF_016861355.2. Lineage (NCBI taxonomy): Bacteria > Pseudomonadati > Pseudomonadota > Gammaproteobacteria > Pseudomonadales > Pseudomonadaceae > Pseudomonas > Pseudomonas sp. RtIB026. Next base: position 4,843,513 of record NZ_AP023348.2, read on the forward strand.
CGGCATGGACGGGTCGATCTGGAAGTTGACGATTGCACTGTGCAGTTCACGGGTGAGCTTGCCGACCTCCTGGTACAGCCCGCGGTCGCGGGTCTGGTTCAGTTGGTGGATCAGCTGCACCGCATCACCGAACCGGCCGCGCTCGAGGCTCTCGACCAGCTCCTGGGCATGCTTCTTCAGGGTTGATTCAAACTCACCCAAAGAGTTGTTGGTTGACTCCATTGCGCCCCCCAGACGTGACTCAGCCGTTGACGCGTTCGAAGATCTTCTCGATCTTTTCTTTCAGCGCCAGGGCGGTGAAAGGCTTGACCACATAGCCGTTTACGCCGGCCTGGGCAGCTTCGATGATCTGCTCGCGCTTGGCTTCGGCGGTGACCATCAACACCGGCAGGTGCTTGAGGCGCTCGTCGGCACGGACCGCGCGCAGCAGGTCGATACCGGTCATGCCCGGCATGTTCCAGTCGGTTACCAGGAAGTCAAAGTGCTCACTGGTGAGCATCGGCAGTGCCGTGTTGCCGTCATCGGCTTCCTTGACGTTGGTGAAACCCAGATCACGCAACAGGTTCTTGATGATCCGCCGCATCGTCGAGAAGTCGTCAACGATGAGGATTTTCATGTCTTTGTTCAATTAGACCTCCAAGCAGTCTTAAACGCGCTCGGCGCCGAGCGCGCACTCAATCAATTCGGCACCACAAAAAAACGACTGCATCGAACCTTGGCTCAACGCGCCCGCCATTCACCCAGGCGACTGCGCAGACGTGCCGCGCACTGGCTGTGCAACTGGCTGACACGCGATTCGCTGACCCCCAGCACCTCACCAATTTCCTTGAGGTTCAGCTCTTCGTCGTAGTACAGCGCCAGCACCAGGCGCTCGCGTTCCGGCAGGTTGGCGATCGCCTCGGCCAATGCGGCCTGGAAGCGCTCGTCCTCCAGGTCCCGCGCCGGCTCCAGCTGGTTGCTGGCGCCATCCTCGTGCAGCCCCTCGTGTTCGCCGTCCTGCAGCAGGTCGTCGAAACTGAACAGGCGACTGCCCAGGGTGTCGTTCAAAATCCCGTAGTAATCATCGAGACTCAATTGGAGTTCGGCAGCAACCTCGTGATCTTTAGCGTCGCGCCCCGTCTTTGCTTCAACGCAGCGAATCGCGTCGCTGACCATGCGCGTGTTGCGGTGCACCGAGCGTGGCGCCCAGTCACCCTTGCGCACCTCGTCGAGCATGGCGCCGCGGATGCGGATACCGGCATAGGTCTCGAAACTGGCGCCCTTGCTGGCATCGTATTTGTTGGCCACTTCCAGCAGGCCGATCATCCCGGCCTGGATCAGGTCCTCGACCTGGACGTTGGCTGGCAGGCGCGCCAGCAGGTGGTAGGCGATACGCTTGACCAGTGGCGCGTAGCGTTCGATCAGCTCGTACTGAGCGTCCTTGGCGGCCTTGCTGTACATCTTGAAACCACTCGCGTTCATAACACTGGCCCTGCACTGGTGGGCTGCACCAGGCGCTCGACGAAGAATTCCAGGTGCCCGCGCGGGTTGGCAGGCAACGGCCAGCTGTCGACCTTCTGCGCGATGGCCTTGAACGCCAGCGCGCACTTGGAGCGCGGGAAAGCCTCGTAGACCGCCCGCTGCTTCTGCACGGCCTTGCGCACACACTCGTCGTACGGCACGGCGCCGACGTATTGTAGGGCGACGTCGAGGAAGCGGTCGGTGACCTTGGTCAACTTGGCGAACAGGTTGCGCCCTTCCTGCGGGCTCTGGGCCATGTTGGCCAGCACGCGGAACCGATTCATCCCGTAGTCGCGGTTGAGCAGCTTGATCAGGGCGTAGGCGTCGGTGATCGAGGTGGGCTCGTCACACACCACCAGCAACACTTCCTGGGCCGCGCGGACAAAGCTGACCACCGAGTCACCAATACCCGCAGCGGTGTCGATCACCAGTACGTCGAGGTTGTCGCCGATCTCGCTGAAGGCCTGGATCAGGCCGGCGTGCTGGGCGGGCGCCAGGTGCACCATGCTCTGGGTGCCGGAAGCCGCCGGGACGATACGCACGCCGCCGGGGCCCTGCAGCAGCACATCGCGCAGCTCGCAGCGGCCTTCGATGACGTCGGCCAGGGTGCGCTTGGGCGTGAGCCCCAGCAGAACGTCGACATTGGCCAGGCCCAGGTCGGCGTCCAGCAACATGACCCGGCGACCGAGTTCGGCCAGCGCCAGGGACAGGTTCACTGAAACGTTAGTCTTGCCGACGCCACCTTTGCCACCGGTCACGGCGATCACCTGTACGGGATGCATGCTACCCATGTCTGTTCTTTACCTTGTCTCGCTTGGACCCAGGCCACATGAGGGGCTGAACGTTCAAGGCCACGGTCCGGCCGGGCAACCCCATGATGTAGGTACTTTGCACAGTATTCACCCTCAACCCGCACGCTTGCCAGGGTTGTGGTAGAGATCAGCGAACATGTCGGCCATGGCCTCGTCGCTGGGCTCGTCCTGCAACTGCACGCTGACCGCGCGACTCACCAGTTGGTGCTTGCGCGGCAGTTGCAGGTCGTCAGGAATGCGCGGCCCATCGGTCAGATAGGCCACCGGCAGTTCATGACTGATGGCAAGGCTCAGCACTTCGCCGAGGCATGCCGTTTCATCGAGCTTGGTCAGGATGCAACCGGCCAGGCCGCAGCGCTTGTAGCTGTGGTAGGCGGCGGTGAGCACCTGCTTCTGGCTGGTGGTTGCCAGCACCAGGTAATTCTTGGCGGCGATGCCGCGCCCGGCCAGGGTCTCGAGCTGCATGCGCAGCGCCGGGTCGCTGGCCTGCAGGCCGGCGGTGTCGATCAGCACCACGCGCTTGCGCAGCAGTGGTTCCAGCGCCTGGGCCAGCGACTCGCCCGGGTCGACATAGGTGACCGGCACGTTGAGGATGCGCCCCAGGGTCTTGAGCTGCTCCTGGGCGCCGATGCGGAAGCTGTCCATGCTGACCAGCGCCAGGTTGTTCGCGCCGTACTTGAGCACGTAGCGGGCGGCCAGCTTGGCCAGGGTGGTGGTCTTGCCCATGCCGGCCGGGCCGACCATGGCGATGACCCCGCCCTCCTCGATCGGTTCGATCTCGGGCACTTCGATCATCCGCGCCAGGTGTGCCAGGACCATGCGCCAGGCATGACGTGGGTCTTCGATTTCGGCAGTGAGGTCGAGCAACTCGCGGGCCAGGCCACCGGACAGGCCGAGGCGCTGCAGACGGCGCCAGAGGTTGGCCTGCTGTGGCTTGCTGCCCTGCAGCTGGCTCCAGGCGAGCGAACCGAGCTGGACTTCCAGCAGCTCGCGCAGGCCGGTCAGTTCGGAGCGCATGGCATCGAACAGACGCGGATCGACGGGGGCCGCTGCCGGCACAGCCGCGACCACCGGCTCATCGACATGCGGTTCGATCAACGGCTCGGACGCAGTCAGCGACTGGCCGGCAAACAATTGCCGGTTGCCGCCTTCGACGGCATCACCGCGCCCGGTCAATTCGGCCTGGGCGGTGACGATGCGCGACTGCGTCTTGCGCAACTCGTCCTCGAGCTCCGCATTGGGCACGCGTGGGGCCAGGGCGGACAGCTTGTAGTCCAGCGCGGCCGTCAGTTCGACACCGCCAGCGATGCGGCGGTTGCCGATGATGGCGGCGTCGGAGCCGAGCTCATCCCGGACCAGCTTCATGGCCTGACGCATATCGGCGGCGAAAAAACGCTTAACTTGCATAACCCACTACCTCAGCCGTTGGGGCCCACGGTGGCAACAATGGTGACTTGCTTGTTGTCAGGTATTTCCTGATACGCCAAAACATGCAAATTCGGTACAGCCAGGCGACCGAAGCGCGACAGCATGGCGCGGATCGGGCCGGCGACCAGGAGGATGGCCGGCTGGCCCTGCATTTCCTGACGCTGGGCCGCCTCGATCAGCGAACGCTGAAGCTTCTCGGCCATGCTCGGCTCAAGAAGAACACCATCTTCCTGACCCTGCCCGGCCCTTTGCAAACTATTGAGCAAGATCTGTTCCAACCTTGGCTCCAAGGTAATCACAGGCAGCTCGGACTCAACGCCGACAATGCTTTGCACGATGGCGCGGGACAAACCGACGCGCACCAGCGCCACCAGCGCGGCGGTATCTTGACTCTTCGCCGCGTTGTTGGCGATGGCTTCGGCAATGCTGCGGATGTCACGCACTGGTACCTGCTCGGCGAGCAGCGCCTGCAGGACCTTGAGCAGGCCCGACAAGGAAATGACACCCGGCACCACCTCCTCGGCCAGCTTCGGCGAGACCTTGGCCAGCACCTGCAGCAATTGCACCACCTCCTCGTGCCCGATCAGCTCGTGGCAGTGCTTCTGCAGGATCTGGTTGAGGTGGGTGGCGACCACGGTGCTGGCGTCCACCACCGTATAGCCCAACGATTGCGCCTGGGCGCGCTGGCCGACATCGATCCACACGGCTTCCAGGCCGAAGGCCGGATCCCGCGAGGCGATACCATTGACCGAGCCGAACACCTGGCCCGGGTTGATCGCCAGCTCCCGATCCGGGTAGATCTCGGCCTCGGCCAGGATCACCCCCATCAGCGTCAAGCGGTAGGCGCTGGGTTGCAGGTCGAGGTTGTCGCGAATGTGCACGGTCGGCATGAGGAAGCCCAGGTCCTGGGAGAGCTTCTTGCGCACGCCCTTGATCCGCGCCAGCAACTGGCCACCCTGGTTGCGGTCCACCAGCGGAATCAGGCGATAGCCGACCTCAAGGCCGATCATGTCGATGGGCGTGACGTCGTCCCAGCCCAGCTCCTTGGTGTCCATGGCGCGCTGCGGCGACGGCAGCAGGTCCTGCTGGCGCTGGGCCTCCTGCTCAGCCACGACCTTGGCCTTCTGCTGCTTCTTCCACACCAGGTAGGCGCCACCACAGGCCAACCCGCCCAGGCCGAGGAAGGCGATGTGCGGCATGCCGGGCACCAGGCCCATGACAATCATCAACGCACCGGAGACCGCCAGGGCTTTGGGCGAATCGAACATCTGCCGATTGATCAGCTTGCCCATGTCCTCGGACCCCGAGGCCCGGGTAACCATGATCGCAGCGGCGGTGGACAGCAGCAGTGATGGCAATTGCGCCACCAATCCGTCACCGATGGTCAGCAGGGCGTAGACCTTGCCGGCGTCGCCGAAGGTCATGCCGTGCTGCAGCATGCCGATCAGCATGCCACCGATGAGGTTGATGAACAGGATCAGCAGGCCGGCGATGGCGTCACCGCGGACGAACTTGCTGGCACCGTCCATGGAACCGTAGAACTCGGCTTCCTGGGCGACCTCGGCGCGGCGCGACTTGGCCTGGGCCTGGTCGATCAGGCCAGCGTTGAGGTCGGCGTCGATGGCCATCTGCTTGCCGGGCATGGCGTCGAGGGTGAAGCGCGCGCTCACCTCGGAGATGCGCCCGGCGCCCTTGGTCACCACGACGAAGTTGATGATCATGAGGATGGCGAACACCACCGCACCGACGACGTAGTTGCCGCCGATCACCACTTCACCGAAGGCCTGGATCACCTTGCCCGCGGCGCCATGGCCCTCCTGGCCATGGAGCATGACCACGCGGGTGGAGGCCACGTTCAGCGCCAGGCGCAGCAGCGTTGCCACCAGCAGGATGGTGGGAAACGCGGCGAAGTCCAGGGGACGCAGGGCGTAGACGCAGACCAGCAGGACCACGATCGACAGGGCGATGTTGAAGGTGAAGAACACGTCGAGCAGGAACGGCGGGATCGGCAACATCATCATTGCCAGCATCACCAGCAGGAGCAGCGGCACGCCGAGGTTGCCCCGGCCGAGACCGGCCAGGTTGTTGCGGGCGTTGCTGATTAACTGAGTGCGATCCACCGCGATTCCTCTTCAAGCAAAACTTTGACGCCTGTGTGGCGGCTGGCGCTGCCTTTGCAAGAAGCTTTCCAACTTTTCTGGGGGTGGGGGTTTTCGGGGGCTTCGGGGATTACTGTTTTGATTTTTTTATGCGCATTCATTGGCGATGGTGACGCATAGGCACCTTTCCGCCCTTACGGCGGGTCCCTTTTTGAAGGATCAAAAAGGAACCAAAAAATCCTCGCGGTATGACTCACCCACATGGGTTACAAATCAGTTCACGCACATAGGTAACAGTCTTTAACTGGCAGGGTCGGTTTTCGAGGATCTGACCATGCCTTGGCGAGAGCTGAAACCTATGGACCTGAAAATGCTTTTCATCGCGGATTACCTACAGGGGGCGCCCAGCTTCAGCGCCCTGTGCCAGGCCTACGAGATCAGCCGAAAGACCGGCTACAAATGGGTCGAGCGATATGAGAAAGAGGGGCCTTCGGGGCTGGAAGAACGCAGCCGCCGCCGGTTGACCCAGGACTGGATCGTGCCTGTTGCAGTTCGCGAAGCCATTATCGAACTGCGCAGTCGAGGCGAAACGGAACCGGGTCCGAAAAAGATCCAGGCTGCGCTGCAGGAGCGTTTCCCTGATCAGGCGCCGCCGTCGAAGACAGCGATCTACAACATCCTCAAGAAGGCCGAGTTGGTCAAACCACGCCGCTTACGTCAGCGGGTAGCGGTCTATCCCAAGCCCCTGGAGAAGGCAGAGTCGCCTAACCAACTGTTCAGTGCGGACTACAAAGGCCAATTTCTGACAGGTGCAGGCGTCTGGTGCTATCCGCTGACGATCATGGATCACGCCAGTCGCTTCCTGCTCGCCTGCCACAGCATGCCCAACACCAATCTTCTGGAAACGCAGGCCGTTTTCACCCAAGTGTTCCGGGAGAATGGCCTGCCTGAGCGGATTCGTACCGATAACGGTGTGCCGTTTGCCAGTAAGGGGCGTGCGGGACTTTCCCAGCTGTCGATCTGGTGGCTGCGTCTAGGCATCATTCCCGAGCGCATTGCGCCTGGTCGGCCTGAACAAAATGGCCGCCACGAACGCATGCATCGGACGCTCAAAAGCACGCTACCATCGCCGCCGGCAGTGGCCTGGGAGGCTCAACAACGGCACTTTGATCGCTTCCGGCAGCACTACAATCACGAGCGCTTGCATGAAGCGTTGAAGCAGAAAACACCGGCGTCTTGCTACCAACCCTCGCCGCGCCCATTCCCTGAAAAACTCCCCGAGATGACCTATCCCAGCCATATTGAGAGCTTGCCAGCGGATAGCTGCGGCATCATCAACCGCCGCGGCTTGAGGATCTACGTAGGTTATGTGCTCAAGCACCAGACCATTGGCCTGGAGCAGGTTGGGGATGGCGTCTGGGATGTTATTTTCGGTCCCATCATCCTTGGCAGGGTCGATGTGCGAGATGCCACTGATGGTTATGTAACACTCAAGGTGTTGTCACCTATGTGAGTGAACTTTTGTGTAACCCATGTGGGTGACCCGTACATCGCTCCATTCATCCGGCCCCTACGCTTCGCTCCGGGGTCCCCTCGCTCCGTTCTTGCTCCCGTGGGTACCGCGCTGTACGGCCCATCCTGGGCCGCAGCGCTCGACGGCCATCCATGGCCGTCGCCCCACTACGCAAGAACTCCGCTCGGCCTCCTGAAGTCGCAATTGGTGGCGCCTGAACTATCGCGCGTTTAGAAGCAAGAGCAAGAGCAAGAGCAAGAGCAAGAAATTCGAAGTTGGTTATATGACAGTTAATTATGTATTGGCTGTTCCGGCCCTTTCGCGGGGCAAGCCCGCTCCTACAGGGATCTATATAACGGCGACTATTGCGTGGGAGCGGGCTTGCCCCGCGATGTAATCGAGAGCTTAATTAAGCTTCAACTAGCGACAGCTGCGCCAGTCCAGGCGCCGCTCGTAACTTCGCGACTTCAGGAGGCCGAACGGAGGTCTTGCGGAGGGAGGTGACGGGCATGGATGCCCGTCAAGCGCTGGGGCCCAGGATGGGCCCTGCAGCGCGGTCCTCCCGGGAGCAAGGCCGGAGCGAGGGGACCCCGGAGCGAAGCGCAGGGGCCGGATGAATGGAGCGATGTACGGGTCACCCACATGGGTTACACAAAAGTTCACTCACATAGGTGACAACACCTTGAGTGTTACATAACCATCAGTGGCATCTCGCACATCGACCCTGCCAAGGATGATGGGACCGAAAATAACATCCCAGACGCCATCCCCAACCTGCTCCAGGCCAATGGTCTGGTGCTTGAGCACATAACCTACGTAGATCCTCAAGCCGCGGCGGTTGATGATGCCGCAGCTATCCGCTGGCAAGCTCTCAATATGGCTGGGATAGGTCATCTCGGGGAGTTTTTCAGGGAATGGGCGCGGCGAGGGTTGGTAGCAAGACGCCGGTGTTTTCTGCTTCAACGCTTCATGCAAGCGCTCGTGATTGTAGTGCTGCCGGAAGCGATCAAAGTGCCGTTGTTGAGCCTCCCAGGCCACTGCCGGCGGCGATGGTAGCGTGCTTTTGAGCGTCCGATGCATGCGTTCGTGGCGGCCATTTTGTTCAGGCCGACCAGGCGCAATGCGCTCGGGAATGATGCCTAGACGCAGCCACCAGATCGACAGCTGGGAAAGTCCCGCACGCCCCTTACTGGCAAACGGCACACCGTTATCGGTACGAATCCGCTCAGGCAGGCCATTCTCCCGGAACACTTGGGTGAAAACGGCCTGCGTTTCCAGAAGATTGGTGTTGGGCATGCTGTGGCAGGCGAGCAGGAAGCGACTGGCGTGATCCATGATCGTCAGCGGATAGCACCAGACGCCTGCACCTGTCAGAAATTGGCCTTTGTAGTCCGCACTGAACAGTTGGTTAGGCGACTCTGCCTTCTCCAGGGGCTTGGGATAGACCGCTACCCGCTGACGTAAGCGGCGTGGTTTGACCAACTCGGCCTTCTTGAGGATGTTGTAGATCGCTGTCTTCGACGGCGGCGCCTGATCAGGGAAACGCTCCTGCAGCGCAGCCTGGATCTTTTTCGGACCCGGTTCCGTTTCGCCTCGACTGCGCAGTTCGATAATGGCTTCGCGAACTGCAACAGGCACGATCCAGTCCTGGGTCAACCGGCGGCGGCTGCGTTCTTCCAGCCCCGAAGGCCCCTCTTTCTCATATCGCTCGACCCATTTGTAGCCGGTCTTTCGGCTGATCTCGTAGGCCTGGCACAGGGCGCTGAAGCTGGGCGCCCCCTGTAGGTAATCCGCGATGAAAAGCATTTTCAGGTCCATAGGTTTCAGCTCTCGCCAAGGCATGGTCAGATCCTCGAAAACCGACCCTGCCAGTTAAAGACTGTTACCTATGTGCGTGAACTGATTTGTAACCCATGTGGGTGAGTCATACCGCGAGGATTTTTTGGTGACTTTTTGATCCTTCAAAAAGTTACCCGCCGTAAGGGCGGAAAGGTGAATAAGCGTCGACATCACAAATGAATGCACATACAACTTTCAACACAACCACAACCACAGCAAACAACCAAACTCAACTATCCCGCCGCAAATCATCAGGAATCGGCAAATCCTCTTTCAAAGGCTCCGGCGCCTTCCCCTTGCCCGCCCGATACTGCCGAATCTGGAACACATAGGCCAACACCTGCGCCACCGCCAGGTACAACCCCGCCGGAATCTCCTGCTCCATCTCGGTAGAGTAATAGATAGCCCGCGCCAGGGCCGGCGACTCAAGTATCTGCACGTTATGCTCGACCCCGATCTCCCGCATCTTCAAGGCGACAAAATCGGTACCCTTGGCCACCAGCAGCGGCGCCGAGCCGCCCTTCTCGGGGTCGTACTGCAAGGCCACGGCATAGTGGGTCGGGTTGGTAATTATCACATCAGCATCCGGCACCGCCGCCATCATCCGGCGCTGCGACGCCTCGCGCTGCAGCTGGCGAATACGCTGCTTGACCTCAGGCTTGCCCTCGCTGTCCTTGTACTCGTCCTTCACTTCCTGCTTGGTCATCTTCATTTTCTTGTGGGTCTGCCACAGCTGGAACGGCACATCGGCCGCAGCGATGAGCAACAACCCAGCCGCCATCCACAACGCGCTCCAACCCACCACCTGAACCGAATGGATGATCGCCTGCTCGAGCGGTTCGTTGGCAATCGCCTGCAGTGCCTGACGATCCCCGGCCAACACCACCAGTGCCACGATCAGGATCACGAAGAACTTGGCCAGCGCCTTGAGCAGCTCGGTCAGCGCATTCATCGAAAACATGCGCTTGATCCCCGACAAAGGGTTCATGCGACTGAACTTGGGCTGCAGCAGGCTTCCGGAAAACAGGAAGCCGCCCAACGCGATCGGGCCGACGAACGCGATCACGAACAGCAGGATCAGCACCGGCTGCACCGCCCAGATGGCCATCTTGCCCGAGGCCAGCAGGAACGCCGCCATGCTCCCCTCGTCCACCACCACCTCGCGGGTAAGGCTGAAGTTCATGCGCATCAGCGCCATCAATTCTTCAGCCAGGTGCCCACCAAAGGCCAGCAGTCCCCCGGCGCCAGCCAGGGTCACCGCCACCGTGTTCAATTCCTTGGAGCGGGCGACCTCACCTTTTTCCCGCGCGTCGCGCTTGCGCTTGTCGGTGGGTTCCTCTGTCTTGTCCTGACCGCTTTCGCTTTCCGCCATGTTCAGCGCGCCCGTGCCAGCTCACGCAGCCACTGCAGCGCTTCGCTGGCCAGTGCCTGATAGTGTGAAAGAATATCGGCCAGGCCGATCCAGAAGATCACCATGCCCAGCACCAGCGTGAGCGGGAAACCGATGGAGAAGATGTTCAACTGCGGGGCGGCGCGGGTCATCACGCCAAAGGCGATGTTGACCACCAGCAGCGAGGCGATAGCCGGCAGGATCAGCAACAACCCGGCCCCCAGCACCCAGCTCATGCGCCCGGCCATTTCCCAGAAATGATCGACCACCAGCGCGTGCCCCACCGGCAACGTGGTGAAGCTCTCGGTGAGTATCTCGAACGCGACCAGGTGGCCATTCATCAGCAGGAACAGCATGCTCACCAGCATGGTCATGAACTGACCGATAACCGCGACGTTGACGCCGTTGGCCGGATCGACCATGGAGGCGAAGGCCATGCCCATCTGCACCGCGACGATCTGCCCTGCGACCACGAAGGCCTGGAACAGCAACTGCAGGGAAAAACCGAACAATGCCCCGACAATCACCTGCTCGGCGCACAACAGCACGCCACGCAGGCTCAACGGGTCGATTTCAGGCAGCGGTGGCAGGGCCGGCACGATCACCACGGTGATGGCAACGGCAACGTACAGGCGTATCCGGGCCGACAGCATCTTGGTGCCGATGATCGGCATCGTCATCAGCAAGGCGGTCACCCGGAACAACGGCAGGATGAAGGTGGCGACCCAGGTGCCGATCTGCGTGTCGGTCAATTCCAGCATCGTGGCGTCAACCGACCAGCTGCGGAATGCTGGTGTAGAGGCCGATGAAGTACTCCATGAACTTCTGCGTCAGCCACGGACCGACGACGATCAGCGTGACCAGCATCACCAGCAGGCGCGGAAGAAAGCTCAGGGTCTGTTCGTTGATCTGCGTCGCCGCCTGGAACATGGCCACCACAAGGCCCACCAGCAGGCTCGGCACCACCAGGATGGCGACCATCATGGTGGTCATCCACAACGCTTCGCGAAACAGGTCGATGGCGACTTCAGGTGTCATGCGAGGCTCTCCTTGACGGCGTCAGACACCGCCGAAACTTCCGGCCAGGGTGCCCATGATCAGCGCCCAGCCATCGACCAGGACGAACAGCATGATCTTGAACGGCAGCGAGATGATCAACGGCGACAGCATCATCATACCCATGGCCATCAGCACGCTGGCGACCACCATGTCGATGATCAGGAACGGGATGAAGATCATGAAGCCGATCTGGAATGCAGTCTTGAGCTCGGAGGTGACGAACGCCGGCACCAGGATCGTCAGCGGCACCTGGTCGGGCCCGGCGATATCGGTGCGCTTGGACAGGCGCATGAACAGGTCGAGATCGCTCTGCCGGGTCTGTGCCAGCATGAAGTCCTTCAACGGTACCTGGGCCTTGTCGATCGCTTGCTGGGCGGTCATCTGCTCGGCCAGGTAGGGCTGCAAGGCGTCCTTGTTCACCCGATCGAACACTGGCGCCATGATGAACATGGTCAGGAACAGCGCCATGCCGGTAAGCAACTGGTTCGAAGGAGTCTGCTGCAGACCCAGGGCCTGACGCAGGATCGAGAAAACGATGATAATGCGGGTGAAGCTGGTCATCAGGATGACGAACGCCGGGATAAAGCTCAGCGCCGTCATGATCAGCAGGATCTGCAGGCTGACCGAATACTCCTGCTGCCCGTCCGCCCCACTGGACAGGGTGATGGCCGGAATCGACAACGGATCGGCGGCCAGGGCCAGCGGCGCGGCCAGCAGCAGCGCCAGGGTCAACAGAAAGCGCACTGCGCCGCTCATCACTTCTTGTCCTTCTGGTCCTTGCCCATCAGCTCGAGCAGCCGCTGGGCGAATTCCGGCGTGGCCTGGCGCGCCGAGGCGGGCACATCCACGGGTTCGGCCAGCACGTGCAGGGCCTCGATGCTGCCGGGGGTATGGCCGATCAGGATCTGCTCCTTGCCAACCTGCACCAGCAGCAGCCGATCACGCGGACCGATGGCCCGGGTGCCGATGACCTCGATCACCTGGGCTCCCTGCTGTGCGCTGCCTTGCATGCGTCGCAGCAGCCAGGCCAGGAAGAAGATCAGCCCCACCACCAGCAGCAGGCCGATCACCGTTTGCGCCAGTTGCGCGCCCATTCCACCGGGCGTCGCCGTCGAGGCAGCAGCAGGCTCGGCGGCGGCGATCACCACCTCGCTGACCAGCAACGCACCGAAGGCTGTGACGCTCCGCAGCATGCCCTTCACTCAGCGCAGCTTCTTGATACGTTCGCTGGGGCTGATCACGTCAGTCAGGCGGATGCCGAACTTCTCGTTGACCACCACCACCTCGCCATGGGCGATCAGCGTGCCGTTGACCAGTACGTCCAGCGGCTCGCCGGCCAGGCGGTCGAGCTCGATCACCGAGCCCTGGTTGAGCTGCAGCAGGTTGCGGATGCTGATTTCGGTGCTGCCCACTTCCATGGAGATGCTCACCGGGATATCCAGGATCACGTCCAGGTTGGGGCCTTCGAGGCTGACATGCTCGTTGGGCTTGGGCGAGCTGGCGAACTCTTCCATTGGCAGGCGGCCGGCGCCGGCCGAAGCGGCGTCGGCTGCCAGCAGCGCGTCGATGTCGGACTGACCGGCATCACCGGTCTCTTCCAGGGCGGCAGCCCACTCATCGGCCAGGGCCTGTTCCTCGGGAGAGTTGATCTCGTTTTCGTTAGCCATGATTTCCTCGACAGGCATTCAATACGTTGGAGCGACCGGCACGCCGTCAGCGGCGTTCGATCGGGTCGATGATCTGCAGCGACAAGGTGCCCTTGTGCGAACCCAGCCGCGCCTTGAACGACGGCACGCCGTTGGCGCGCAGCACCAGGTGCTCCGGCAGTTCCACCGGAATCACGTCACCCGGCTGCATGTGCAGGATGTCGCGCAGCTTCAGCTGGCGACGGGCGACCGTGGCCGACACCGGCACGTTGACGTCCAGCACGTCTTCGCGCAGGGCCTTGACCCAGCGCTCATCCTGGTCGTCCAGGTCGGACTGGAAGCCGGCGTCGAGCATTTCGCGCACCGGCTCGATCATCGAATAGGGCATGGTCACGTGCAGGTCGCCGCCACCGCCATCGAGTTCGATGTGGAAGGTCGAGACCACCACCGCCTCGCTGGGGCCGACGATGTTGGCCATGGCCGGGTTGACCTCGGAGTTGATGTACTCGAAGTTGACCGGCATGATCGCTTGCCAGGCTTCCTTGAGGTCGACGAAGCACTGGTCCAGGACCATGCGCACCACGCGCAGCTCGGTCGGGGTGAACTCGCGACCCTCGATCTTGGCGTGACGGCCATCGCCACCGAAGAAGTTGTCCACCAGCTTGAACACCAGCTTGGCGTCAAGGATGAACAGCGCGGTACCGCGCAACGGCTTGATCTTGACCAGGTTGAGGCTGGTGGGTACGTAAAGCGAGTGCACGTACTCGCCGAACTTCATCACCTGCACGCCGCCCACCGCCACGTCGGCGGAGCGACGCAGCAGGTTGAACATGCTGATACGGGTATAACGGGCGAAACGCTCGTTGATCATTTCCAGGGTCGGCATGCGACCCCGCACGATACGGTCCTGACTGGTCAGGTCGTAGCTCTTGATGCTGCCGGGCTCGCCAGCGCTCTCGGTTTGTACCAGCCCATCGTCCACCCCATGCAGCAGGGCGTCGATCTCATCCTGGGACAGCAGGTCCTGCACGGCCATCTATGTGCTCCTACTGCAATACGAAATTGGTGAACAGCAGCTGGTCGACGACCGGCCTGCCGACTTCCTTCTGCGCCACTTCCTGCACCACCGCGGTGGCCTTCTGGCGCAGCATCTCCTGCCCGACGGGGCTGGCGGCAAGGGTGTCGAAGCCCTGGCCGGAGAACATCATCACCAGGTTGTTGCGGATCACCGGCATGTGCACCTTGAGCGCTTCAAGATCGGCCTGGCTGCGCCCCTGCATGGTGATGCTCACCTGCATGTAGCGCTGGCGGCCATTCTGGTTGAAGTTGACCACGAAGGCCGGTGCCAGCGGCTCGTAGATCGCCGGCAGCTTGACATTGCTCTGCGCGGCGTCAGGCGCTGGCGCCGACTCGCTCTTATGCATGAAGAACCAGGTAGCGCCTACCGACAGGCCGACCGCCAGGAGCAGGGCCAGCACCAGCAGCAGGATCAACTTGAGTTTGCCTTTAGTGGCGGGGTCTTTCACTGCGTCACTCTTCGCCATGCCAATAATCCGTCGTCCATCGGGGTTTCAAGGAAGGATGACGTGGCTTGAGCAAGTGTTATGCCAAATCTGCCCGCGTCGGAAAGTACCAGCCCCGTCGCGGGAAAGTACCCGCCCGACGGGGCATGGCCAGGGCCGGGGGAAGATCAGGCGTAGTAGTCGACCATGCTGCTGCCGATCACCGCCTGCTGCTCGACGGGACGCGCAGCATCGGCCAGTTCGCCGCCCTCCCCGTCCGCCTCGGCGCGCCGGGCCGCGACGCCGGACAGGTTCGACCCGCCCTGCTGCGCCTGCTGCTGTTGCTGCTGCTCGCGGGACTGATCGGCCACGCTGACGTCCGGCTGCGCCAGGCCTTGCTGGGCGAACAGCTCGCGCAAACGGTAGGCCTGGCTGTCGAGGGCATCGCGCACCCCGGCGTGACCGCTGACGAAGTGAATCTGGGTGGATTGATCCGTCGCGACATTGACACGAATGTCCAGGCGACCCAGCTCGGCAGGTTCAAGCTGGATATCCGCCGACTTCAGGTTCTGGCTGGACAGGTACATGACCCGATTCACCAGGCCTTCGGTCCAGGCCCCCTGGTTCATCGCCAGCGGCTGCTGCAGCGGGTTCGGCGCTACCGGCACGGCGTTGGCGGTCTTGGGCGTCGCCGCTTGCGTCAGGTTTGCCAGGCGATTGGCGAAGTCATCCACACGCGTGTCGCTGCTGGCTTCCTTGATGTCCTTGAGGCCATCGTCGATCAGCCCGGCGAACGCCTTGTCGCCACGCTCGGAGTGCCCGGCCTCGGACTCGGCCTTCTCTGTCACATTCGCCAAGGTATTGACGGCAGTCGCGGCCGGGTCGGCCGGTACCTGGCCATTTTCCGGGCGCGCGCTGGCGGCATGCGCCGAAGTCGTACCCTTGGCCTGGGCCTCGTGCTCCAACGCCAGACGCAAGGTCGGCATATCGGCCAATGGGTCGGCCTCCGGATCGAAGTTTGCGTCCTTGAGGACCTCCTCACCGACCGGCGGAGCCGGCACGGCGGGTTGCGGCGTCTGTACCGCCGCCTGCAAAACCGGCGCGACCGCTTCGGCCTGGGCCTGGATCAACTGCGCGCCGGCCTGGGCATCGGTGATCTGCCCTGCCACCAGATTGGCATCGAGGGAGGGAGTATTACTGCTATCAGCCGACTCGTCCGTTTCGCCGGCCGGCTTGGTGTCAGCCGTCGCAGGCAAGTTCTTGCCGTCATCGGCAACCGCTGGCTTGCTGGCATCCGCCGGCTTGCCGCCATTGGCGGGGGCTGCCTGCTCCTTGGGCTTGGCCGGGGCGGTGTCCTTGGCAACCTTGACATCACGGGAAGGGGTATTGTCGCGACCCTGCCGAGCCATGACCTGGTCGAAGCCACCGCCCTGGCTGGCCGGGGCTTGCAGCGGCTTGTCCGCCACTCCGGCAGCCGGCCGCGACGCCGTATTGACGAGGCCGGCTTGCAACAATGGATTGGATGCGACAGGCATTGAAAGGTCTCCGCAGCAGAACTGGTAAAGTGCATCTGTGCGAAGAAAAGCAAAACTCGCGCCAGCTTTACTCGGCGGCGATTCGCTGACGCTCGCCACGGTAAAAGCGCTGTACCTCCAGGTACTCCTGGTCGATGCGGTTGATCAGGTCCTCGATGCCATACAAGGGTTGTTGACGCACTCGTTCCTCGAGCTGCTGACACAGCGCGGCCAGGCCCACGGCCCCCATATTGCTGCTGCTGCCCTTGAAACTGTGTGCGGCAAGGCCCAGCTCGTCGGCATCCTTGGCCTCGTGCAGCTGGTTCAGGCGCCGCTCGGAGTCTTCCAGGAAGGTTTCCAGCAACTGCAGGTAGCCATCTTCCATGACCTCCCGCAAATCACTCAGCACCTTCTGATCAATATGCATGTCCGCCACTTGTTCACTCCTTGATCAAGCCTGATTAGGCCCGAGCCGCGCAAACCGGCTCACCATTGAAACGCCACCCGCGCCAAGCGTCCACCCTCCAACCACTGGGCATTGCCGGCCAACCGCCGCACCAGGCCCACCCCTCGCCCACTGAAGCCCTGTTCCACTGGCGTGGCGGCCGACAGGCGCTCCACGTCGAAGCCCGCGCCGCTGTCGCGGACCTCGATGATCAGACGCCCACCCGCACCTTGAGGTTCCACCCGCAGGGCAATACCGACGCTGCCGTGCACCTCTCGCCCCAGGCGCTCGGCGCGCTGGCGATAGTACTCGGCGAAGCCTTCGGCGTCGCGCTTGAGCGCCGAGTCCAGCCCCAGCACACCATGCTCCAGCGCATTGGAGTACAGCTCGCTCAGCACACTGTGCAACTTGCCGCTGCTGGGCCTGAGGCCGTGGATTTCCTGCAACAGCTGTACCAGATAAGGGACCGGGTTGAAGCGCCCCAGGCTCTCGCCCCGCAACTCGAACTGCATCGACCAGTCCAACGGACTGGAACGACCACTGTCGGAGTACACCACCGCCTGCGGTACTACATGTTCAGGCGCCAACATGCGGATATCGCACAGGCTGATATCGTCACGAGACTGGCCGCCGAAGCCCGCCAGTGCCTGCATGACCTCGTCGAACAACACCACCGGATCGCGGTTGGCCGCCAGCACCGCCAACAGGCGCTCCACACCGAACAGGCATTCCCGGGCATCCCCGGTGTCGACCACGCCATCAGACAACAGGAACAGTCGCTCCCCCGCCGCAAGCGGCCTCACCTCGGTGGTATCGTCGAACTGCTCGGGCGGCAGGATGCCCAGCGGCAGGTGACGCGAAGGCAACACCTCGAGCACCTCGCCTTGCGCCGACAACCGATAGCCATCCGGCATGCCACCGTTCCAGAGCTCCACGGTTTCTCGCTGGAAACTCAGGTTGAGCAACAGCGCACAACAGAACATGTCCACAGGCAGGATGCGCTTGAGCTTGGCGTTCATCTCCCGCAGCGTTTCGACCAGGCCGTAGCCCTTGGCGGTCATGCCATAGAACACCTCCGCCAGCGGCATGGCGCCGACCGCGGCCGGCAGGCCATGGCCGGTAAAATCCCCCAGCAGCACATGCATGTCGCCCGAAGGGGTAAACGCCGCCAGCAACAGATCGCCATTGAACAGCGCGTAGGGCGATTGCAGGTAGCGGATGTTCGAGGCACCCAGGCAACCGGAGTGGGCGACCTTGTCGAACACCGCCTTGGCCACCCGCTGCTCGTTGAGCAGGTGATGGTGATGGCGGGCGATCTGGTCGCGCTGCTCCAGCACCGTCGCCTGCAGGCGACGCAAGCGGTCCATGGCACGGATCTTCGCCGCCAGGATGACGGCGCTGTAGGGTTTGGCCATGAAATCGTCGCCCCCGGCCTCCAGGCAACGCACCAGCCCCTCCTCTTCATTAAGGGAGGTCAGGAAGATGATCGGCACCAGCGCCTCGCCGGCCAGCGCCTTGATCCGCCGCGCCGCCTCGAAGCCATCCATCACCGGCATCAGCGCATCGAGCAGCACCAGCTGCGGCCGCCGCTCGGCAAACAGCGCCACCGCCTGCTCGCCGTTCTCGGCAGTGACCACCTCATGCCCCTGGCGCCGGACGATCTGCGCCAGCAATAGCCTGTCCGCGGCGCCGTCTTCGGCTACCAGCACGGTCAACGGCTGATCGGCGGACATGACGACAGTCAACTGATGTCGAACAGTTTGTCGAAGTTGGAAATAGCCAGGATCTTGCGCACGTCTGAACTGGTATTGATCACGCTGATGCAGGCATCCTCCCCACCTTCGTAATCCCGTAGTAGCAACAACATCCCCAACGCAGAGCTATCCAGATAGGTCGCCTCCTTGAGATCGATCACTACCGTATCTGCGGATTTGGGCTGCTTTTCATAGGCGTTGCGAAATTCCTGATGCCGACCAAAATCGAAGCGACCCTTGATCTTGATAGTCAGCTTTTTCTCGTCCGGAGAAAAAAAAGATTCGACTGCCATGCGAGCGATTCCTTCGATGATGGCGAATACGACTTCTGAAGGTTTAGCAGCCGCTGGCGGCGGGTGCAAGGCGAGGTCCGCCGATCAGGGGTGGCTCTGGCGCGGGAGGCGCTGGGACAGCTCGTCGAGCAGCTTCTGCTCGCGCTTGTCCTCGGCCCTGCGCGCTTCGTCCATATAACGCTGGACCAACTTGCGCAGCCCTTCGACCCGGGCATAGGCCTGCTGCCAGGTGTTGCGGGCGTTGTTCAGGTTGTTCTGGTGCCAGGCCATGCTCTGGCGCTGCTGGGTCATTGCCGCTTCCAACTGCCCGAGGAAGCGCTGGTAGTTGACCAGCCAGTTGCCGTCGACACCCTGGCTGCCGCGATTGATCCATTGCTGCTGATAGGCCTCGCGAAAACTCTCAAGCTCGGCCTGCTTGGCCTGGGCATCGCTGAGCAGCCTCTGGAAATGCCCCAGGCGCTGGGCAGCCTTGCGCTCGGCCTCCTCGGCCATGTCCACCACCGGCACCAGGCGTGCCGCTCGGCTGGGCTGGGCCATGGCCTATCAGCCCGCCGGCGGCGCGAACACCGCGGCCAGTTCTTCACGGCTCTGCGCCATGCCGACGTTTTCATCCAGACCCTGGCGCAGGAAGTCCACCAGCCTGGGTTGCAAGGCGATGGCCAGGTCCGTCTCCGGATCGCCACCAGCCACATAGGCGCCGACGCTGATCAGATCGCGACTCTGCGACAGGCGCGACCACAGCTGCTTGAACTTCTGCGCCTGACGCAGGTGATCGGGGTCGACCACCTGGGGCATGACCCGGCTGATCGAGGCCTCGATGTCGATGGCTGGGTAATGCCCTTCCTCGGCCAGGCGCCGGGACAGCACAAAGTGGCCGTCGAGCACGCCCCGCGCCGAATCGGCGATCGGGTCCTGCTGGTCGTCGCCTTCGGACAGCACCGTGTAGAACGCGGTAATCGAGCCACCGCCCGGTTCACCATTACCAGCCCGCTCCACCAGCTTGGGCAGCTTGGCGAACACCGACGGCGGATAACCGCGGGTGGCGGGCGGCTCGCCGATGGCCAGGGCAATTTCGCGCTGGGCCTGGGCAAAACGGGTCAGCGAGTCCATCAGCAACAGGACATTCTTGCCCTTGTCGCGGAAATACTCGGCAATGCGCGTGCAATACATCGCTGCGCGCAGACGCATCAAGGGCGCGTCATCCGCTGGCGAGGCGACCACCACCGAGCGCTTGAGCCCCTCCTCTCCGAGGATATGCTCGATGAATTCCTTCACTTCCCGACCCCGCTCGCCGATCAGGCCGACCACGATGATCTCGGCCTCGGTAAAGCGGGTCATCATGCCCAGCAGCACCGACTTACCGACACCGGTACCGGCGAACAGGCCCAGGCGTTGGCCGCGGCCGACAGTGAGCAAACCATTGATACTGCGGATACCGACATCCAGCGGTTGGCTGATCGGATCACGGTTGAGCGGGTTGATGATCGGGCCGTCCATCGGCACCCAGTCCTCGGCCTTCATCCCACCCTTGCCGTCCAGCGCGCGACCGGCGCCATCGAGCACCCGGCCAAGCATGCTCATGCCCATGGGCAGGCGGCCGCTGTCGTCCAGCGGCACCACGCGGGCACCGGGCGCCAGGCCGACAATACTGCCGACCGGCATCAGGAACACCTTGCTGCCGGCAAAGCCCATGACTTCGGCCTCCACCTGCACCGGGTGATAGCTGTCGTCGTTGATCACCAGGCAGCGGCTGCCCACCGCAGCGCGCAGGCCTTCAGCCTCCAGGGTGAGACCGACCATGCGCAGCAGGCGCCCTTCGACGATCGGCTGGTCGGGCAGCTTCACCGCGTCGGCGTAGCCCTCCAAGCGCTTGCCGAAGCTGGTACGGTCAAGGCGCATCGGCTTCACCCGCCGGCACGTCCAGCTCGACGGATATATCCGGCGCAGCAGGATGCAGGGCCTGATCGTGGGACTGGTCGAACAACTGCATCACGGCCTTTTCGATGCGAGTCTCCATGGTCGCGTCGATACGGCTGTGAGCGGTCTCGATCCGGCAGCCGCCCGGCAGCAACGACTCATCCTCAAGCAGTTTCCAGCTCTCCTCATGACGCTCGCGCAAGGCCTTGGCCAGCTCGAAATCCTGCGGGTTGAGGTGGATACGGATGTTGTCGGCACCCATCGGCAGCAGTTTCAGCGCCTCACGCAGGACGTGGGTGATCTGGCTCGAATCGCTGCGCAACTCGCGACCGATGACCTGGCGGGTCATGCTGGCGACCAGTTGCACCAGGGCTTTCTCGATCTGGGTGTCCTGCTCGGCGATGGGCTCGAGCAGATGGTTCATGACCTGTTCGAGGCTGGCCAATTTGGCCGCCAGGGCCACTTCGGCCTCCTGGCGAACCTTCAGCTGGGTGCTGTGGAAGCCTTCGCGCTCGCCAGTGGCGAAGCCTTCGTTGTAGGCCTCCTGGCGGATGGCCTCGAGCTCTTCGAGGGTCAGCGGCTGGACTTCCTCCAGCGGCACCTCTTCGACTTCTTCCTCGATAACCTCAGGCTCCGGCTCGGGTTGCGGCTCGGGCTCGGGGTCGAAGCTGGGCAGCGCCCACACATCCACGCCCTCGAGGTCGCGGGCACGGATCAGGTCGCTGGGGTGTTCGGTGGTGGACATGTTTTCAGGTACTCAAAAGCCATCTGCAACCAACGCGCCCCTGTAGGAGCGGCCTTGTGCCGCGAAAGGGCTGCAAAGCAGCCCCTCGATATCGATGTCACCGCAAAATTGTCGGGGCAGCCTTGTCCTTTCGCGGCACAAGGCCGCTCCTACAGGGGACCGCGTCGCCCCGCTGATCAGATCATTTCCTCGGCGCCCTTGCCGCCCAGCACGATCTCGCCGGCCTCGGCCATGCGACGGGCGATGGTGAGGATTTCCTTCTGCGCCGTCTCCACGTCGCTGACCCGAACCGGCCCCTTGGCCTCCAGGTCGTCGCGCAACAGCTCCGACGCACGCTTGGACATGTTCTTGAAGATCTTGTCCTTGACCCGCTCGTCGGCGCCCTTGAGCGACACCACCAGCACGTCCGAAGACACCTCGCGCAGCAGCGCCTGGATGCCACGGTCGTCGACGTCGGCCAGGTTGTTGAAGACGAACATCAAGTCTTCGATCTGCTCCGACAGGTCGCTGTCGATCTCGCGGATCGAGTCCATGAGCGCGCCTTCCACGGAACTGTCGAGGAAGTTCATGATATCGGCGGCGCGCTTGATGCCACCCAGGGTGGTGCGCGCGGCATTGGAGTTGCCGGAGAACTGCTTCTCGAGGATCTGGTTGAGTTCCTTGAGCGCCGCCGGCTGCACCGTGTTGAGCGACGACACGCGCAAGACGATGTCCAGGCGCACCTTGTGGTCGAAGTTGCTCAGTACCTCGCCGGCCTGGTCGGGGTCGAGGTAGGCGACCACGATGGCCTGGATCTGCGGGTGCTCGTAGCGGATGACGTCGGCCACGGCACGCGGCTCCATCCACTTGAGGCTGTCCAGGCCACTGGTGTTGCCACCGAGCAGGATACGGTCGATCAGGCCGTTGGCCTTGTCCTCGCCGAGGGCCTGGTTGAGCATCTTGCGGATATAACCGTCGGAACCGACGCCCAGGCTGGTCTGGTCGCCGACGATCTCGACGAACTCGCTCATCACCTGCTCGACCTGCTCGCGATGGACGTTGCCCATCTGCGCCATGGCCACACCGACCCGCTGCACTTCCTTGGGCCCCATGTGGCGCAGGACCTGCGCGGCATCGGTCTCGCCGAGCGAGAGCAGGAGGATGGCCGCCTTGTCGACGCGGCTCAGCTTGGCGGTAATGGCTCGATTGTCACTCATCGGCGTTGATCCACTCTTTCACGACCTGGGCCACGCGGCCCGGGTCTTCGGCCACCAGGCCCTTGATTGCGTTGAGCTGTGCCTCGTAACCCTCGCTCGGGCTCGGCAACAGAATGCTTGTCGGGCCACCCAGGCTGACGCGGTCGTTGGCCAGTTCGCCATCCAGACCGATCATGCCGCCCAGCTCCATGTCGCTGTCCGTGGCAGCCTGCTTGCCGCCACCTGTGATGTTGTTGAGCACCGGACGCAGCACGCCGAACACCAGCACCAGGATGAACAGCACGCCCAGCACTTGCTTGACGATGTCCCAGAACCACGGCTGCGAGTAGAACGGAATGTCGACCAGCTCGTCGCCACGGTCGGCGGCGAACGGCACGTTGATCACGGTGACGCTGTCGCCACGGCTGGCATCGAAGCCCACTGCGTCCTGCACCAGGCGAGTGAAGCGCGCCAGGTCCTCGGCACCCCACGGAGTGCGGGTGGTTTCACCGGTGGCGGCGTCGAGCTTGACCTGGTCGTCCACCACCACGGCCACCGACAGGCGGGTCAGGCGACCTTGCTGCTGACGGGTGTGGCTGATGGAGCGATCCAGCTCGAAGTTCTTGGTGCTCTGCTGACGCTTGTCGCTCGGGTACGGCGCAAGCATCGGCTGGCCGGTGGCCGGGTCCATGATCTGCTGGCCGTTGGCATCCACCAGCGGCTGGCCAGGCTGGATGGCGCCGGCCGGCGTGGCGGCGGCCTTGGCGTTTTCGGGCGCGGAGGCGCCGGCCGGAGGCTGGTTGCTCAGGGCGCCCGGCACACCTTGCGGGCCCTGGCTGCTGGCACGCTGTTCGTTGACCGACTGTTCGCTGCGCAGCGCCGGTTGGTCTGGATTGAACTGCTCGGAGGTGGACTCGACGGCGCTGAAGTCGACGTCGGTCGACACCTCGGCCTTGTAGCGGTCGTTGCCCAGCACCGGCTGGAGGATATTGTGCACGCGCTGGGTGAGCATGCCTTCCATGCGGCGGCTGTAGTCGAACTGCTTGCCCGCCATGGTCAGGGCGGTGTCCTGCAACTGGTCGGAAAGCAGGTTGCCCTTCTGGTCGACCACGGTCACCTGGGACTTGTCCAGCTCCGGAACGCTGGTGGCCACGAGGTTGACGATGGCCATGACCTGGCCCGCCTCCAGGGCGCGGCCCGGGTACAGCTCGACCAGCACCGAGGCGCTGGGTTTGCGCTCGTCACGCACGAACACCGAGCTTTTCGGGATCGCCAGGTGCACGCGGGCGGCCTTGACATTGTTCAGGCTCGACACGGTACGCGCCAGTTCGCCTTCCAGGCTGCGGCGATAGCGGGTGGCTTCCATGAACTGGCTGGTGCCCAGGCCCTGCTCCTTGTCGAGCAACTCGAAGCCGACGTTGCCATCGCTTGGCGCTACACCGGCGGAGGCCAGTTTCAGGCGCGCACGGGAGAGGTCGTCGGCCTTGACCAACAGGGCGCCGGAGTTCGGCTCTACGCGATAGGGGATATCGGCGGCGGTCAGGGCATCGATCACCTGCTTGGTGTCGGTGCCCGCCAGGCTGCCGTACAGCGGCCGGTAGTCCGGTTGCTGCGACCACAGCACCACGGCGAAACCGATGGCCACGCTGGCGGCCAGGCCGACCAGCAGGCCGACCTGACGCAGCATGGGCATCTGCGAGATGTTTTCCAGGAATGCCATGCCGAACAGCGGCGGCTTGGCCGCTGGCGGACCACTCTTGGCGGGGGCGTTATCGACGACTGCTTCGGCCATGACTCACTCTCGCCCTTATACCGGCATCTGCATGATGTCCTGGTACGCCTGTACCAGCTTGTTGCGCACCTGGGTCAGGGCCTGGAACGACACCGAGGCCTTCTGCGAGGCGATCATCACGTCGGTCAGGTCGACTCCGCTCTTGCCGATCTCGAAAGCGTTGGACAGCTGGGAGGAGGCCTGCTGCGTTTCATGCACCTTGCCAATGGCCTGGCCAAGCATGTCGGCAAAGCTGCTCTGGCCTGGCGCCAGTTCAGGCGCGGCGACAGCCTTGGGCTGGGACATGGCTTCGGCCTGCATGGCACGCATGTCCAACATCAGACGATTGAATTCAACACCTTGGGTCATGGACTTCTCTCTCCGGCTGCCGCACTTTTTTTGACACTCGTGCAGCGAATGGGTTGGAACTAGCAAGAGGAGTGCCAGCCAACCCGAAAATCATTCAAAACGACGCATCAACCGAACAGGCTGGCCTCGACATCCAGGCCCGCGTCACGCATCTGCGCCAGCTTGTAGCGCAAGGTGCGCGGACTGATCCCCAGGCGCTCGGCAGCCTCCTTGCGACGGCCGCGCTCGGCACGCAAGGTGTCGATGATCATCTGGAACTCATGACGACGCATGTCGTCGCCCAGCCCCCCAACCTCGACAACCGGCTCAGCAGGTAATGGCTCAATAGTGGCCACTTTCGGCGCCGACAATGGAATGGCGCCAGCCAGACAGAAATCCGCCGCCTCGATCACACCGCCCTGCTGCAGGATCAGCGCCCGCTGCACGGCGTTATCCAGCTCCCGCACGTTACCCGGCCAGGCATACGCCTGCAGGCACGCCCGCGCCTCGCTGGACAGGCACACCTGGGCATGGCGCATCTTGCGGGCATGGCGCGCCAGCAGGCGCTCGGCCAGCGGCAGGATATCGGCAGGACGCTCGCGCAGGGAGCGCCAGGCCATGGGGAACACCGAAAGGCGGTAGTACAGGTCTTCACGGAAACGGCCGGCCGCCACCTCCCCCACCAGGTCGCGGTTGGTCGTGGCAAGGATGCGGATGTCCAGGGCGATGGGCTTGCGCCCACCGACGCGCTCGACTTCGCGTTCCTGCAGCACCCGCAGCAGCTTGGCCTGCAAGCCGAGCGGCATCTCGGAAATCTCGTCCAGCAGCAAGGTGCCGCCGTCGGCCTGCTCGAACTTGCCGGCCTGGGCGGCGATCGCCCCGGTGAAGGCGCCCTTTTCATGGCCGAACAGGGTCGCCTCGAGCATGTTGTCCGGGATTGCCGCGCAGTTGATCGCCACGAAGGGCTGATCCGCCCGCCGCGACTGCTGATGGATGTAGCGCGCCAGCACTTCCTTGCCGGTTCCCGACTCGCCGGAGATCAGCACGGTGGAGTCGCTTTGCGCAACCCGTGCCGCCAATTCCAGCAATTGCCGGCTGGCCGGCTCGCACGCCACCGGCCCCTCGTCATCGCTGCCGGCAGCGCTGCCGACGGCATGACGCGCCACCAGGCCGTTCAGCGCTCCGGGCTCGAAAGGCTTGACCAGATAATCGACAGCCCCCTGGCGCATGGCCTCCACCGCCCGCTCCACCGCCGCATGGGCGGTCATCAGCAACACCGGTAGCTGTGGGTGCTGCCGACGCAGTTGGGCGAGCAGTTGATGACCGTCCATGCCCGGCATGTTCACGTCGCTGACCACCAGGCTGAACGACTCTTCAGCCACCGCCAGCAAGGCCTCCTCGGCACTGCCGACGGCACGGTGGCAGAAACCGCCGATCTCCAGGGTATCGGCCAACGCCTGACGCAGGACCCGATCATCCTCGACCAGCAGTACCTTGACGCTCATTGATTTACCTCCCCACGGCCGTCGATCAACGGCAGCAGCACGGTGACACAGGTACCACGGCCAAGCCTGGAGCGTAGCTGCAGGGTGCCGCGGTGCGCGCGCACCACCGCCTGGACCACCGCCAACCCCAAGCCGGTGCCGGTCGCCTTGGTGGTCACGAATGGCTCCCCCAGGCGCGCCAGCAGCTGCTCGTCGATACCGCTGCCGGCATCGCTGACGCACACGCGCAGATTGTCGTCGCGACGCGACAGGTGCACCTTGAGTTTCGCCGGCCCGCTGCTGGCCTGCAGGGCATTTTCGATCAGGTTGAGCAAGGCGCCGACCAGGGTGTCACGGTTGCACAGCAACTCCCCGAGACGACTGTCGCACTGCCAGCGCACCGCATGCCCCTCGACATGGGCATGAGCCGCCTGCTGCAGCGCCTGGAACAACGCCTTCGGGCTGATCCGGTCATTGAGCGGCAATTCCCCGCGGGCGAACACCAGCATGTCACGCACCTGGTGTTCGAGCTCGTGGAGACGCTCCTTGAGGTTGCCGGCAAAGCGCAGCCGGGTTTCGTCGGTCAATACCTGCTGCGGTTCGGCCAGGTGGCTGGCATAGAGCATCGCCGCCGAGAGCGGCGTGCGGATCTGATGCGCCAGGGACGCGATCATGCGCCCCAGCGAGGACAGGCGCTCGTGCCGCGCCAGCTGATCCTGCATACGGCGGGTTTCGGTCAGGTCGTTGAGCAACACCAACTGCCCCGGCTCGGCATCCAGAGAGCGCGTCGCGATGGACAGGCGACGCCCGTCACGCAGGGAGACCTCATGGCCGTCATCGTCACGCGGCGCGAAACTGCGGGCGATCACCTCGCGCCAGCGCATGCCGATCAATGGCTCGCCAAGCAACTCGCAGGCCGCCGGATTGGCTTCGCGCACGCACCCTTCGGCGTCGATCACGATCACCCCGCCCGGCAGCAGGTCGAGCAGGTTCTGCAGGCGATTGGCCAGGCGCTCCTTCTCATCGAGCTCGGCCATGCGCTGCGCACTGACCACCGCCAGCTCGCCCTTGAGCTCGCTGACCCGCGTCTCGAGCATGGTGTAGGACTGGCTCAGCTGGCTGGAAACCTGATCGAACAGGGCGAACGCCTGTTCAAGACCCTGCCGGCTTTCCTGCTCGAGCGGGGTGTGCCCGCGCGGATCGGCGGCATGGGAACGGTGGGCGGCCTGGGGCATCGTGCTCTCTCGCATGGCTGACCGTCATAAAAACGGTATGTTGCCTGCGCTGTAGCAATAGCCGTGCCGGAGATGGGGATAATCGACTGCAGGATCGTTGATCGAAGGCAATGGCCGGGACTGTCACAGCCCCCGACCATTGCGTCCAGGCAAGACGGGATCAGTCGTCCGCCTGTTCCTCGCCACCCTGGCGGCTCATGCCGTACTTGCGCATCTTCTCCACCAGCGTGGTACGCCGGATGCGCAGTCGTTCGGCAGCCCGGGCAACGATGCCGTTGGCATCATCCAGCGCCTGCTGGATCAGCCCCTGCTCGAGGCTGCCGAGGTAGTCCTTGAGGTCCAGCCCCTCGGGCGGCAGCATGGCGTGGCTGGCGAAGTTCGGCGCATGGCCATTGATCGCCACGCGCTCCTCGAGATCGGAGCGCAGGCTGTCGACCAGCTGCTCATCCTCGTCATCCACATAACGGAACTTCTTCGGCAGCTCCGCCACGCCGATCACCCCGTACGGGTGCATGATCGCCATGCGCTCCACCAGGTTGGCCAACTCGCGGACGTTGCCCGGCCAGCCGTGGCGACACAACGACATGATCGACGCCGAGTTGAAGCGGATCGAGCCGCGCTTCTCGTGCTCCATGCGCGAGATCAGCTCGTTCATCAGCAACGGGATGTCTTCGACCCGCTCACGCAATGGCGCCATCTCGATCGGGAACACATTCAGCCGGTAATACAAATCTTCGCGGAAGGTCCCGTCCTCGATCATGGTCTCGAGGTTCTTGTGCGTCGCGGCGATGATGCGCACATCGATGCTCTGGGTCTTGTTGCTGCCGACCCGCTCGAAGGTACGCTCCTGCAGCACGCGCAGCAGCTTGACCTGCATCGGCAGGGGCATGTCGCCAATTTCGTCGAGGAACAGCGTGCCGCCGTTGGCCAGCTCGAAACGCCCGGCACGGCTGGTGATCGCCCCGGTGAAGGCGCCCTTTTCGTGACCGAACAGTTCGCTTTCGAGCAGCTCCGCCGGGATCGCTCCGCAGTTGACCGGCACGAACGGTGCCTCGCGACGCTTGGAGTGATAGTGCAGATTGCGCGCCACCACTTCCTTGCCGGTGCCCGACTCGCCAAGGATCAGCACGCTGGCATCGGTGTCGGCCACTTGCTGCATCATCTGCCGCACATGCTGGATGGCACGGCTGGTGCCCACCAGGCTGCGGAACAGGTTGGGCTCGCGCTGGCGACCACGCTCGCGGGCCTGGTCGTACATCTCGCGATAGACCTGGGCACGGTGCAGGGAGTCGAGCAACTGACTGTAGCTCGGCGGCATCTCGAGGTTGGACAGCACACGGCGGCGCAGGTCCTCGGGGAAGTCCGCGGAAGAAATTTCACCCAGAAGCAGAACCGGAAGGAACTCATCCCACCCGGCCACTGTCTTAAGGAGCCCCAGCACGCTGGCCGGGGCATTTACGGTACCGATCAGGACACACAGCACTTCACGGCTGGAAGACAAACCCTCGACCACCTGCTGCCAGTCGTCGCTGGAGCAGGACAGGTTTTCTTCGCCGAGAAAATTCAGGACCACCGCCAGATCGCGGCGGCGTTCGCTGTCGTCATCGATCAGGAGAATCTTGGTTTCACGCCACATGCAATAGCAACTTCCCTAGTCATATCGGCGCCCGAAGGCGTGCACGACATCATTCCGACTGAATGGTCAGTGTTCGGACGTCTGAATTTCGAAAACAGCCACTAGTAAAGTCAAAAAACGGCACACAGTCAAATTTATGGCGCGCTGATTTTTGTGTAACCTGTGGTCAGGTGAACAAATGGTATACCTTTGTCGCGTTTTCTGCCTGACGTATCTTCGCCATCTCGTCGACCACTGATTGACGCTCGCCACTTGCAACTTCGATTAGCTGCCGATAGACAGCCTGCAGCTGCTCCAGGCTGGCACGCACCTCATCCTCGTTCGACAACGCCTCGGCCAGCACATCGTCGACGCACAGGCGGCACTCCAGATCCAGCTCGCCAACCGCCTCCCAGTCGCGACTGGCCAGGGCGGCGAGCAGCAGCTCGCGGGTCTGGTCGATACGCTCGATCACCTCACTCATGACAACCTCCTGGTTCAGGGCGCCGGCTGCTGTTCGCCGATCGCGTCCCAGCCTTCCTTGACCGTGATCAGCAGACGCGCGACTTCGTCAATGATCGCAGGGTCGCTCTTGACGTTGGCCTCGACCAGGCGACGACTCATGTAGGTGTACAGGTTGTCCAGGTCGGTCAGGCTGTCGGCGTGGTTCTCCAGGTCGAGACCCTCGCGCAGACCGCCGATGATATCGATGGCCTTGCCGATCAGAATGCCCTTCTGGGCGATATCCTTGCGGGCAATGGCGCCCTTGGCCTGGGCCAGGCGGTCGAGACCACCCTGCATGAGCATCTGCACCAGGCGGTGCGGACTGGCCTCGGAAGTCTGTGCCACGCCATTGACTTTCTGGTATTGCCGAAGGGCCAACATCGGGTTCATGGATCTACCTCGTTGCAGCGAAAAGGTGCATATACCTCTTGTATCGCCGCCGCGTCAAAAAACTTTAGCCGGAAAAGACAAAGCCCGGCACGCCTGTGAGGCGCCGCCGGGCTTTTGTCATGCGCGATCGATCAGGACTTCTTGGCCTGGGCGTTGATTGCCTCGAAGATCGAGGTGATCTGCTCGCCCTGCTTCTTCATCTTGGCCAGGGCAGTGTCGAGGGCGGAGAACTTCTTGGTCAACGACGCGGTCAGCAGCTCGGTACGACGATCCAGCGCCGCCTGCTGGTTTTCCAGATTCTTGGCCGCCTTGTCGAGGTTCGTCTTGCGGGAATCGAGCATGCCACCGGTCGAGTTGTATGGATCGATGGCCTTGTTCATCCGCTCGAACAGACCATTGGTCCCCGTGAACAGCTCCTGGATCTCAGAACCCAGCTTCTTGTCGTTCAATGCGGAGGTGAACTTGGTGCTGTTGAACTCCAGGGTGCCATCTTTCTGGGTGTTGATACCCAACTGGCTGAGCGTGGTCAGCTTGTCTCCTGCACCGACTTCCGTCAGGACCTTGCGCACATCGCCCAGCAACGAGCGGGTAGTCGGGTCGTTGGTCAGCGGACCAAGGCTCTTGACGTTGCCGTTGGCATCCTTCTCAGGCGTGACCAGTGCAGTAACAGCCTTCTGCAGGGTGTTATAGGCATCGACGAACGACTGCACCGATTTCTTCAGGCCTTCGTTGTCCAGCGCAACAGTCGCCTTCGTGGGATTACCGCCTGTGGAGACACCGGTGAGCTCGAGCGTCAGGCCACTGATAGCCTGGTCGACGGTATTCTTCGGGCTTTTCAGTGCCAGCCCGTCGATGGAAAATTCCGCGTCCTGGGCCAGCCCACTGATGTAACCCGCGCCGCTCCCAGCAATTGGCTGAGTACCGTTGATGGCCAGCTCCGGAATACCGCTGACAGAGATGTCGCTACCCTTGCCGGTCGTGGTGGAACCGAACACCAGGCGCGAGCCACCGGCCTCATTGATGATGTTGGCGGTGATGCCGTTGGCGCTCATTTCCTTGTTGATCTGGTCGCGCACGCTCTGCAGCGTGGCACCGCTGGCGACGTTGATCTTGTAGTCCTTGCCGTTCTGGCTGATGGTCAGCTCACCGGCGCCGATCGCCGTGCTGGCACCACCCACGAACTGCTTGCTGGCGACCTTGGAGCCGGTGGCCAACTTGTCGACCTTGATATCGTAGGTCCCAGCGACCGCCGAATTGCTCGACTTGATCTTGACCACTTTTTCGTCAGCGGAAGTGCCGGCGTAGGCATTGAACGAAGGGGCGTTCTTGTCGTTGAGCTTCTTCATGGCGTCCTGGAACGCCGTCAAGGCGCTGCGCAGGGAACCGATACCGGAGATCATCGCGGAGTTGTTGCTCGTCTGCCGAGCAATCTGGTTGGCCTTGGCCGAGGTGTCGGCATTCACCAACACACTGACGATGTTCTTGATATCGAGCCCGTAGCCCGCACCCGTGTTGGTAGTAATCGGGCTTGCCATGCTGTCGCTCCTCTCTTCGATGAGCCGGCCCCGCTCCTGCAAGGTCGACTTGAATCACATATTTGCGTTCGCCGCCAATCAGACCTTGGCGTCGAACAGAATACTTTTGACATCACTCAGGCTATGAGCGATCCGCAGGGCCTCTTCCGAGGGCAACTGCCGAATCAACTCACCGGTTTCACTGGCGATGACCTTGACCACGATCTTACCGGACTCTTCGTCAGTGACGAACTCCAGATTGCGCCGTGTTTCCTTCAGGAACTTCTCGATTTCCGAGACAGCGCCTTTGACATCATTTGCAGCCTGCACCTTGTCGGCGCCCTGCACCTTGCCCGGATCCTGCTGCTTCTCGCCGTCACCGGAAGTGCCTGTCGACCGCGCAACCGGTTTTTCAGCAACCTGCTCGGCCGTGCGTGCAGCCGGGTAAGACAGGTTTAGCTTGACGCTCATGTCCATGTCCAGCACCTCACAATGAAAAGGCGGGGAAGCGCCTGGAGAGCACTCCCCCGCCATCAGCTATCAGGCAGATTAGCCCAGCAGCTTCAGGACTGCCGATGGCAGCTGGTTGGCCTGGGCCAGAACCGAGGTCGAAGCTTGCTGCAGAGTCTGCTGCTTGGTCAGCTGAGCAGTTTCAGAAGCGAAGTCGGTGTCCTGTACACGGCCACGAGCGGCTTCGGCGTTCTCGTTGATGTTCTGCAGGTTGTTGATGGTGCTGGTCAGACGGTTCTGCGAAGCACCCAGGTCGGCACGCGAGGTGTTGATTGCCTGCAGAGCAGCATCGATAGCGCTGACAGCGGCGCTGAAGGTGGCCTGAGCGGCGGTGCTATCAGCACCAGTGATGCTCTTGCCGGCCAGGGCAGTCAGGGCTGCGCCGGCACCGGTGGTTTTCATCGCAGCGCTCAGGCTGATGGTGATCTGGTTGGCAGCACCAACGTTCGAACCAACCTGGAAGACCATCTGGCCGCCGGTACCGTCCAGCAGGTTCTTACCGTTCAGCTGGGTGGAGTCAGCGATACGGTCGATCTCTTGCAGCATCGACTGGAACTCTTTGTCCAGTGCGTCGCGGTCTTGCGAGCTGTTCGAGTCGTTACGCGATTGCAGTGCCAGTTCGCGCATACGCTGCAGGATGTTGGTCTGCTCTTGCATCGCGCCTTCAGCGGTCTGGGCGATGGAGATACCGTCGTTGGCGTTTTTGATGGCCATGGTCTGACCACGGATCTGCGAGGTCATGCGGGTAGCGATCTGCAGGCCGGCGGCGTCGTCTTTGGCGCTGTTAATTTTCAGGCCGGAGGACAGACGGGTCATCGAAGTGCTCAGTGCGTCGGAAGCACGGTTCAGGTTCTTCTGAACGCCCAGAGAGGTGGTGTTAGTGTTTACAGTCAAAGCCATGACGAATTCCTCGTTGGATTGGGTACTACGGCTTCCGGCCTTGGCAATTCGCCGGGTAGGTGGCCTAGAGAACCTTCGTAATGTTTATCGTCGCCAGGGCAGTTTGCTTTAGGGCGATTTCCCAATTTTTTTACTGGCATCCTGCCACCCCAATGAAATCAGGGGTTTGACGCCAAATTACCAACAGCCGAAAAACAAAAAAGCGCTGACCGATAACGGACAGCGCTTCTTCTATATAGGCACGCGACGCTTAGCCATTGCGCTCGATGATTGCCGAGCCCCATGACAGACCGACGCCGAAACCACTGAGTGCGACACGCCTGCACTGCGAGCCGATCACATGCTTTTCCAATAGCAGCGGAATGCTCGAGGACACGGTATTGCCAGTCTCGACCATGTCCTTGACGAACTTCTCGCGCTGACGCCCCTCGTCGAAGCGCTGCGAGACCGCATCGACGATCGCCGCGCTCCCCTGATGCAGGCAGTACAAGTCAATATCCTCAGCCTTCAACTGACTGGCCTCGAGCAACTGCTGCAGGTGCGCCGGCACCTTGACCAGCGCAAAATTGTAGACCTGACGACCATTCATGAAGAACGTGCCTTCGGTGGTGCGCAAGTGCTCGGCACCCGCCCCATCACTGCCAAACAGCGACTTGCCCAGCTGCCAGGCAGCCCCCTCACCCATCCAGGTAGCCGTTGCAGCGTCACCGAACAGCATGGTGGTGTTGCGGTCTTCAGGGTCGACGATCTTCGAATAGGGATCTGCGGTGATCAACAAGCCATTCTTCAGCCCCGCGGCGTCCATGAAGCCCTTCATGGCATACAGGCCATAGACATAGCCGGAACAGCCCAGCGAGATATCGAAGGCAGCGATGGCGGTGGACAACCCCAGCTTGTTCTGGACGATCGCCGCGGTATGCGGCAGGCCTTCGGCATCGCCGTTCTGGGTAACGACGATCACCACATCGATGGACGCCGGATCGAGCGCCGGGTTGCCAGCAAACAGTGCCCGAGCGGCCTCGACGCACAGGTCGGAGGTTTCCTGATCAACACCCTTGCGCGGCAGGAAGGTCGAACCGATCTTGCCGAAGATGAAATCCTGATCCTTGCCGAATTTCGCACCCTGGGCGTAATTGTCGACACCCTCTACAGGTACGTAACTGGCGATGCTTTTGATGCCAATCATTGTGGCTTCCCGATGGAAATGGCGAAAATTCGCGGGCTTCGCGACCAAGATCATGCACCCTGCCTACCGCATCGACGAGGCTGCCCGCTGACTCAATAGATTAAAGATGCACGTTTCGACTGCCAAGTCACGCAATGATGCATTTCTCCCGCCTACACAGCCACATGGAAGGCACGCCAGCGGCACATATCTTGCGTTAGCTAGCCCAGATCCAGAATGCCGGGGCGAGCCGAAGCGAATTTAACCTGTGCGGATTCGGCCTCAGCAAGCAAGACCACCCAACGATAAAGGACAGCTCAATGAAGGTCTGCCACACCCATCGGGAAAATCTGTACACGCTGCTGGGCGCACTTTTCCAAATAATGGAAAAACGCCCGATCGTCGCCGAGCTTGGGGTTCTGCGCGGAGAAAACGCACTTAAAATCCACTCGGCGCTGTTGCCGGAAAAGATGGTGCTCATCGACAGCTGGAGCAAAGCGGCCAACGATGCGTACAGCCCTTTCGATCAACTGCCGCCCTGGGTCGCTCCCGTCGATACCTATGCCTATTACTACGGGGGCTCCCTTCACGACCAGCAGACCTGGGACAAATTGTACGAAGAATGCCGGGAACGCTTTACCCACCTGCCGGAAGTGACAATTATCCGTTCCGAGACCATCGGCGCCATCGAAAAAATCCGACAGGAAACCGACATCAGCAAGTTCGATCTGGTGTACATCGATGCCAACCACCAGTACGAATATATCCTGCGCGACCTGATGTACTACCAGGACCTGGTCGCCGAAGACGGCTTCATCATGCTCAACGACTGCTGCCACAGCCCGAATGGCACCAAACAGAACCTGGGCGTGCTCGAAGCACTGGGCAGCTTCATCAAACGCTCTGATTTCATCCCGGTCGCCATGACCAATACCGACTGGTCGGATGTAATCCTGGTCAGGAAGAATTCCATGCTCGTTCAGTTGATGGATATGGCCCTGACCAACTCGGATGTCCCCTACGTCGAAATCCCCTACCAATTGATCACCGCAGCGCGTGTGGTCTACGGAAGCCAGCAGCACAATATCAGCTTTTGCTGATACTGCCCCGCATGGGTCCCTCCAGCCCATGCAGGCCCACATAAACAACAAGGGCGCCACTCCTGGCGCCCTTGTTGTCAATTCACCTACTCATCGCATTCACGATCAACCCGCAAGCAAGGCGCGCCGCCAGGCTTCCAGCCTCTGCCCCTCGAGCAGCCAATCACTGCGCACCATCGCCTGCTGGGCGCTGCCAAGGGCCGCAGATGCATCACGATCATCAAGATGCAGACGTATCGCCCGAATCCAGTCGCAGGCCTGATTGCTCACCCTCGACAATGGCAAGGTATCGCCACCGGCGAAGCCAGCCACCCGACTACAGATTACCGACTGACCGCACGCCGCATGCTGGAGCACGCGCATATCACTGGAAAATGCGTTGACCTCAGACTCGCCCATCGGCACAAGGGCGATGTCCAGATCCAAGGCAGCCAGGTTGACGCCAAAGGATTGCGCATCCACGGCATGATGATGCTCTTTGAGATAGGGCAACAAGCTGGCAGGACAATCCCCCAGCACAACCCAGTCGACCTCGCCCGCCAGCACCGGCACTACTTCGGCGAGCAGGTACGCATCACGACACCCGATCCATCCCACGCGGGGCTTCTCTCCTGCGCGCCGCCCCCCTTGCAAGCGTCCCCACGAAGCTGGCAGCACATTTTCGAGCACCCGGACATCGTCATGCCAGCCCTGCAGCCTCTCGGCTGCGGCGGCAGTTGCAACCAGCACCCTGTCAGCCTGCATCACTGCGGGCCGGATACGCCGCTCCAGATCTTCGGCATGAAGCAACTGCGCACCGCCCAGGTCCTGCGGATAACGATCCAGATCGTAGACCTTGAACGCCTGCGAGAAAGCTCGCAGCCTACGCAAGGTCAATAACCCAGCCTCACCCAGCGCCCCCTGCAGGACAACACTTGAGGGATTGAAGCGTTCAATTTCCACGGCAGACAACGTCCCGGCGATCACTGCCCCCTCCAGACGACCTGCCTCACGCAAGGACTCCAGGGGTTCCAGCAGCCGCGAGGGTGCTGCCTGCTCCTGATCGGCCACAAAGGCCAGCACGCTTGGCACCACCCCCTGCAACGGCCGCCAACTCATTTCACAGCCCTGGACGGCGAACTCCTCACCGGCACTCAGCGAAAAGTTGACGTTGTACGATGCATCATGCGCCAACTGCGGCAACCAGCGCGCATACAACGCTTCCTCCTGCTCGGCACTGGCTGGCGCAGGCGGTGGAGCATCCAGTAATACCCTCGCATGAGGCGTCCAGACATTCAGATAACCTGCCTGAACCAACCGCAGACACAGGTCCACAGCCGTCCAGCGGGAATACAACGGATCGGTATCGAAGCCACCAAGCTCGACAAACAGCGAGCGGCGCACCATGAGACACTCACCACCGACAGCCGAACAATCCTGCTCCAGCCCAAGGCGCCCCATGTAACCCGGATCCTGTACCGACCGCCCCTCGAAGGCACGCCCAACCCCGCCCCCCAGCCCCAGCACCAGGGCTGCCTGATGGATAGCACCATCGCGGGACAACAGCTTGCAACCAACCGCCCCCACCTCCGGACGCTGGGCATGATTGAGCAACGTGGGCAGCCAATCATCATCAAGCACCACGCTATCAGCATCCAGCCATAGCAGATAATCGCCACGAGCCTGCTCGGCTGCCGCATTGCACATGGCCGCGCGTGCATGGCCGGGCTCGAAGCGAAGGACCCTGAAGCGTCCCTCCCCCATTTGCCCGACCATCGCCAGCCAGTCCAACAGCACCTCATCATCGCCACCTGGCTCAACCAGCAAAACCTCGTACTCGACGTGAGCTGTCTGCTTCAGCAAGCTCTCCAGACAACGCTGGAAGCTCACCAGCTGCCCTTCAAGGAAGATGATGATGCTGACCGAGGCCGATTGTTGATGCGCATACTCGATGCGATAGCGACCAGGAGCAGCGGTCAATGGCAACGCCCTAGCGCCGACATATCCTCGCCCCTGCAGGTGCGCCTCGATGACCGCGCAAACGTCTTCACACGGCTGTAGCAGCAGCGCATTGCCAATCAGCAACGGCTCACTGACATGACCAACGCATCCCAACCCGCGCTCACTGATCAAACGCAACTGATAATCCAGCTCGAGCGCACGACCAGCAGCCTCGTTGAAACCGCCTAGTTGACGCCAGGCATCGCATCGGTATAGCCAATGTCGCGACAGGTTCTCCGGGAAAGCCAGCAACATATCCAGATTCAGATCAGGGCGTAAGGCGGTCTCGACTACGCCCTGCGCCTGACACAAGGCCTCGTCAGCGTAGACAGCCAGGCAGTCCGACGAGACCCGAACCAGCTCGAGCGCCGTCATCAGCAAACCACTGGCGGTAAACTCGGTGCCTGCATCGACCAGCATGAACCATTCATCGGAGCTCCCATTCAGGCAGGCATCAATGGCCGTGGCCGACCCCGTCCGGGAACCCTCCCTATCCAGCACACAGGTCCGTACCTCCCTATACAGGCCGCGAGCCAGGCTATCCAAGGTAACCGCCAGCGCTACATCGTCACCATGGTCCTTTACCAGCACGACAAAGCGCACAGCAGCAGCCCTGGCCAGATACTCATCAATCACCTGCATCTGCCGCGGCCGGGGATAACGCTGACGCAGCCAGCCACGCCCTCCCAACCTATCACCCACGGCTTCACGACGGGCGGCAGCCTGAGTCTTGGCGATGAACACTTCAAGCTGAGTCCAGAACGGCGCCGTTCGCTCGACATAACGCTGCAGCGCACCATCCAGGCCACCACGGGCATGTGCCAACGCATCTTCGCGATCCAGCATGGCGAACCCGGCACTGCCGACAAAGCTGGCATCGAGGAAGGCCTGGTCGATACCGTGCCCAGGTACGAAAATGACCGGGCACCCGCAAAGCACCGCGATTACGCAGGTCATCGACCATTCATGGGTATACATCACCTCCGCCCGGCGAAGCAGCTGCGCCAGCTCCGACAACGTCAGAGCGTTCGCCATGCTCAGCAGGCGGATATCCTCTGGCAGTATCGAATAGTCAATGGCATCGAGCGGATGGCGATTCTGATACAGATACCGGCCTTCACGCCGATCAACTGGCTCTCCGGCACAGAACAGGTCCACATCGATGGTAGGCAGGCACAACAGGTCACCATCCGGACGACCATGGTCTTGCGCGATCAGCTTGCCTGAGTAGAAACACAGGTCACTGGGAGCCGCCTCCATTCCTCGCCCACTGATGAAACCTTCGAAGTTCAACAGAAAGCGTGCCACGACCGAACAATGGAAGGGGTTGCCCACCGTGACCTCGGGGTAGACCGCGATTGGTACCCGACCAGCAAGCCTGTGACGCTCGCTGGCCGCATCATCGAGCAACGGCGTCTTAAGCTCCGGGTTCACCACTTTGCCGCCCAGGATGTAGGCCTCTCGCCCGTTGAGGTTGAGCAGGTGACAGAGGTAATGAAGCGAGGCAATCCCCGATGAGGTTTCCCGGTAATCCGGCGCCATGATGTAGTACGGGTGCTCCGGCCGGGCATACATCAACCGAAGACGCTTCATGGCCTGCTCAAGGCCCGCGCCCACCTGCACGGAATTCGACATGGGGTAAAAACTCCAGAAATCTGCTGAACAGTCGCCGAGCCAAGGCCGTCAAGCCTTCTGCGTACCTGCGAAGAATTGGAAGATCGCCTCGCACACCTCGGTGACCTGCTCGATGGTCATGTCGGAATAGAGCGGCAGGCGCAGCAGGCTTGCAGAAACTTCCTGAGTGACAGGCAACTGACCGACACTGCGCGCGTAGCGCAGGCCTGCCGGGGAATCATGCAAGGGCACGTAGTGGAACACAGCATAGATACCCCGCTCGCGAAGAAACGCGATCAACTCTCCACGCGCCTCGTTGCTACGCATCAATACATAGAAGATATGGGCGTTGGCCGGCTTGCCACCCGGTGCGCAAGGCAAGGTCAAGCAACCGTCAGCCTCAAGAGGCTCTAATTGGTGGTAATAGGACTCGTACAAAGCGCGGCGATGCACATTGATACTCTCTCCCTGCTCTAACTGGGCATACAGGAAAGCAGCCGTCAGCTCGCTGGGAAGAAAAGACGACCCCACATCCACCCAGGTGTACTTGCTCACCTCGCCTCGGGAAAAGGCTTTGCGATTGGTACCTTTCTGCCAGATGATTTCAGCCCGCTCGATCAACTTGGGATCGTTGATGAGTAGCGCCCCCCCTTCACCGCTGATCACATTCTTCGTTTCATGAAAACTCAGGCATCCCAGATGCCCAAAGGTCCCCAGTGCGCGATTCTTTTCCCGGGCGAGGATCGCCTGGGCGGCATCTTCAATGAGAATCAGACCATGCTTGTCGCACAGGTGCAGCAAGGCAGCCATATCGCAAGGCTGCCCCGCATAATGCACCGCGACAATCGCCTTGGTCTTCTCCGTGATAGCGGCCTCGACAAGGCGCTCATCCAGGTTGAGGGTATCCTCGCGCACATCCACGAAAACCGGCACCGCGCCGCGAAGAACGAAAGCGTTGGCAGTAGACACGAAAGTGAACGACGGCATGATGACTTCATCTCCCGGCCCGATATCCGCCAGGATCGCCGCCATCTCGAGGGCTGCCGTGCACGAATGCGTCAACAGCGCCCTGGGACATCCCAGGTTGACCTCGAGCCATTCCTGGCATAAGCGCGTGAACTGACCATCGCCGGCGATACCACCATTCATCACCGCCTGGGCGATATAGAACAGCTCTTTGCCAACCACAAATGGCTTATTGAAAGGAATGATCTGCTTGTTCACGTTCATGTCTCCGGTATCCACGCCTCAGGCGAAGTCCGACAGGGAAAGGTAGCCACCCAGCAGCGCATCCAGGAAGTCGACCTGAACTGTTCGCTCGAGCTCATGCTTGTCGAAGAAGGCGCGCGCCCGCTGGTAGTAATACTGCTCCAGCGCCTGATCGGCGTCGGTATGTCCCGCATCCAAGCCGTGCTGCGACAGTGCCGAGCATTTGACTGCCGCGTACTTGCGGCAGCATGCCTCCACCGACTGGTCGAGCCACGCGCTACGCTGCGGCCGGGTGAATTCGAAGTAGCTATCGGCTTGCGACGAAATCGACTTGTCCAGCAGCAAGGCGGCAAGGTTGTCGGCCAACCATGGCGCAAAATGGTACCCATCACGACGAGTGCCGGAGGCAATGAAGGTGTTGTCGTTAAGCTGGCCGATGACCGGGTAGCCATCGAGACTCAGCGGACGATAGCCAAAGTTGTAACGAATGAAACCACTGGTACGGTGTAGATGGTTGACCTGGTTGATCGCACCGTTTATCAGCGCGGCCACCGACTCTGCGCGAGGGAAGTGCTCATCGGCAGTGGTCACCAGATTGGTGGCCCCGACGACGAACTGATCACCCTGGTAGGGCGCGTGGTAGATTCCGCAAGCACCGCCACGATTTGGCGTGCGCAGGACATAGCGCCCTTGTATTCCTGGGTTCTTCAACACCACCGTGGCGCCGACGCCATTGATCACCCGAATGCAGCCTTCCTCATCCCAAAGGCGCGTGGCCATGCTGCCGTTGGCCAACACAACCCGCTCGGCGCTCAGCACGCGCCCGTCTTCGAGGATTACGCCACGCGTCCGACCGGCGACTTTGTCGAGCGACTTCACCACGCCATCGACAAAGCGCACACCACGTTTTTCCAGCGTGGCCTGCAGCGCATGGATCACACCGTCCGGATTGAGCACGCCCTCGCGCGGCAGGAACAAAGCCTGGCGCGTACGATAGCTCTCACCCGGCACATAGGCGGGTTCCAACTGCGGATCAACGCGCTCATAAGGCTCGTCGAACTCATCAAGATAACCGGCGATGGCATCGAATGCGGCATCTTCGAAACGGTTGGATGCGTTGTTGTTTATCAGCACGGTACCCAGACGGTAGTGCTCAGCGGGAATATCGAATTCTTTTACGAAATCGCCCCACAGACGAGCAGATGCCTGACTTAACTCGAACTTCAGACGATCACGCGGCTGGTCGAGTGCGCCAGGCTCGAGTTCGGCGAAAGAGTTGAGCATTGCCGCAGCCGCCATGGAGGCGCTGTAAGGGCGCGCTGCCGGGCCCACAACCTGAATGCACTCGCCCGGAACACTACGCGACAAACCTGCGGCGATAGCCAGGGCGACCATGCCATTACCAACAATCAGAAACATGGTGACCCCCTTACAGAAGCTTGACGATGCACAGCGACGGATAGGTTTCCGATCGTTTGATCTCGTGGCGCACTTTCCCCAGTACTTCGGCTACATAGGCATAGCCTTCACCCGGCAGGAAATCGCGCTGCAACTGGAAGAACACCAGCAGCGAGCCCGGCAGGCAACGCGGCAGGATCTGCTCGAGGGCAAAACGCGTCGGCCCTTCAAGGTTCATATCGAAGAAGGCCAGCGCCACCAGCAAGTTCCGCTGTTCTTCGATGAACCGCGGAAGGGTATCCTTGATGTCACCCTCAACGACCTGGTGCCCGCCGGACACCTGTGGCAATGCATTGATGCTTTCATGCAAGCTCAGCAAGTGCCGCAAATAGTCGGCATATCCGTTGCCGGTGTCATAGCAGCCATCCTGGAAATTGACGTTGGCAACCTTGCCATCGCCGGCATGGGATTGGTAACCCGCAAACGTGTCAAACGCGGCAATACGTCGCTGCTTGTTGAAGGGCTCGAAGATGGCACGCAGGTTTTCGCAGAGCACGGCGTTCTGCCCACGCCAGGTTCCGAAGTCGAGCACCGAGCCGGGCAGGCGAACGATGTCCCGGTACAGATCGGAAATTGCCAGCATTCGTGCCAAGGACGCAGAACGAATGAACAAACCAAGATTTCGCTCTTTCTCAGCATCATCAAGAGGTGCATTCGCGAACGCCTGCCAAAGCTGCTCGCGCGCGTCGAGCTGGCTATCGCTGGATTGAGTGACAGAAGTGGAACCGCTTTTGAGCATGGTGTTCTCCAGGCAAAGAGGGATAAGGACGGCGCGTCAGGAAGACTTGCGCACAAGCAAGGTGAACTCGTACAAGCCGTAGTCATGCAAGAGTGCCACCTCTCTGGAGTAGGTTCTTTTGCACAGATCAAAATAGAAACAGGGATCACCGTAATACAGGTAATCACGCATGAAGGGCGGGTCTGAGTACGAGGTAAGGCAATTGAAGGCAAAGCCTTTGCGGCTGCAGGCATCCATCGCACGCAATACGTCGGCGATGTACCTTTCCCACGCGTCGCGAGCAGTGTTCTGACAAACGTTGAATATGCCACTGGCCACTGCATAGTCCGCCTGTCGCGACGCACTTTCGGCCACTTCGAAGCGCACTGCGTCATCAGCCGGATGCTGCTGCCTGGCTGCGGCAATCATCTGCTCGGACAGGTCATAGCCGTGATAATCCACAGCCATGCCCTGCTCACGCATCCAGGTCAGCAACGCGCCGTAGCCGCACCCGACATCGATGAGACTGAAGCCCGCACGCTGCTCTTCAACAGGCACCAGTTTAAGCAACTGGGCAAAACGCTGTTGCTGGGAAGCGCTGCCATTCCAGTCGACTCCCTCTGGAGTTGCGCCGTGCGTACGAATACGCGACGAATAGTAATCCGCCACACCCTGCAAGATATCTGTGCTCATGGATGACGCTCCAGAAAGGTCGCTGCTTCACTACCGGTATTGAACAGCAGGTCGAGGACACTGACCGCATGCTCAAACCCACCGAACAACTGCGGATACTCCGGATAGCCGGCATAGCTCATGTACGAGACTTCAAGGCCGCCTGCGGCGAACGCAGCCTCGTCCAGATAGCTGCTGGCTGCCGGTCCCGATAGGTACTCGGTCGCCCCAAGGGCCTGACAAAGATGTATCAACCGCTCGTTCTTACCTTCACTGCAGCGCCCCAGCTCCTCGGAGCGATACAGCGGTGTATCGATACCGAGCAGAGCGCACAGGCCGGTGATGAAAAGCTGGTTGATGGAGGACAGACGAGTGACCTCGGAGGCTTGCTCGTAAAGCGTGCGAACTGGGAGCTCCATCTGATCGAAGCAGGCGGCTCGCCGATAGTTCATCTCGATTGTCTTCCAGTGCTTGGCCGCCCAATCCGGCTCGCTGACCTCGACTTCGTTGATCAGTTGCTCGTATCGACCGCGGTTCTTTACCGGAACACTAAGCCAGTGCTCACCTTGGGCGGTCTTGATCTTATTGCGATTACGCCAGTCGCGACGCGTATACTGGACATCGTCATATAAAACGAACGCATCAACACTGCGAATCAGGTCGAAGTACCCCTTCCACGGGATGTAGTTCGATTGCACCACCGCCACTTTCTTTTGCATCCCGAACCTCATAGGCACAGCACAGGCAC
Organism: Pseudomonas sp. RtIB026; assembly: GCF_016861355.2. Lineage (NCBI taxonomy): Bacteria > Pseudomonadati > Pseudomonadota > Gammaproteobacteria > Pseudomonadales > Pseudomonadaceae > Pseudomonas > Pseudomonas sp. RtIB026. The sequence goes on from NZ_AP023348.2 coordinate 4,887,079, forward strand.
TGCATTCTGCCTGTCAATAAATCGCCGCCAGGCAAGAAAAAGCCGGGCTTGTAACCCGGCTTTTGCAAATCCCGAGCCAGCTCGTGCCTCACTGGAAGCACGGAGCACCTTGCTCCCTTGATGACGCTCGTGGATTCAGTCACAGAATGGAATTTGATGGGAGCCGCAGCCCTCCCCGTCCTTTTTCGACCATTATCAAAGGGACTTGGACGGGTAGCGAAGCCCCCCGCGCCAACGTCGAGATACGCGCAATGGTCGCTAATTTCAGAAGCGCCGCCGTCCCTCAAAACGACACATGGCCGCCTCGGAGAACTGCACTCCCCGTAGGCGGCCATGCTTGGCAAGTCGGTTGTCAGGAACAGTCCACAACCATGCATCTACCACTAGACGCAATAGCGTTGAATTATCCCAACTGAGCGATCCAGTTGCTGGACGGTGACGCTTCACCCGCACCAAGGGAATCCAGTTGCCCATCCCCCTGGAAAGCCTCAGGCCAATGCGCCGCCAATTGCGAAGACGCCTCATCACCCAGGACCGGCAGGTCCGTGGCAAGCAACTGCGCGCGAGGCGTCCAGACCACCATCAACCCAGCCTGGGCGACCGCCAGGCTCAAGCCGACACCGACATCCCCTACGACTGGCAGGCCACCGCAGTGCACGAAGGCTTCACGGCCCACCATCAGGCAGCCATCCGATACCGCGGAACAACTGCGCACCGACAGCGGCCAGCGGGCCTTGGCGGCATCCTCGAGCGACAGTTGCCGCCAAGGGGCATGCACTCTGGGGCCGGCCAGCAGCTGATAGCCTGCGTGCGCCAACGTACCGTCAGCCGCCCACAGGCTGGCACCGACAACCCCTACTTCAGGCCTCTGCGCCTCGTTCAACAGCGATTCGATCCAGGCCGGGGTAATGACCTGGCAATGCGGCGACAACAACACCAGGTAATCGCCACGCGTCTCGCCGGCCGCCAAGCCGAGCAGTTGCCGATGCGTCGCACCGACTTCACCGGTAACGACTCGCAGTCGGCCACCCAATGCCTGGAACGCATCGACCTGGGCCGCTGAAGGTTGCCCGGGAAGCGCCAGTACCACTTCGTAGCGCGGGTAGCGGGTTCGCTGGAAAATGCCGGCCAACCACGCAGGCTCGACCTCGCCCGCCAGTACGATGCTGACCAGCGGTGTGGCGCTATGGCGGAACTCGATTGCCAGCCCTCCTGCCCCTTGCTCACTGATCTGAGGTCGATAGCCCAGCTGGGTGAGGTGGCGATTGAGGATCTTGCGCGCCTCCTCGGTGGATGCCGAGGAAGGTTGCTGGCTGACCACCAGGTAGTCATCCATGTGCGCCAGACTGGCCATACCGTGATGCTCGACCAGGCGCAACAGCAAGTCATATTCCAGGGCCTGCGGGTCGGTACCGTTGTAACCGTCCAGGTCGAGCACGGCCTGGCGACGTACCAGCCAGTGCCGCGCCATGAGCCCCGGTTGGCTACGCAACAGGTCCAGATCGCTGCCCGGTCGGCGTACGGCAAACAGGCGCCCATCACTGTCACGCTGGACTTCGTCGGCAGCGATGGCTTGGCAAGCCGGGGCCTGGGCAAGCTCTGTCGCCAGGCGCATCAGCCCGCCAGCAAGAAGCACATCACCGGCCTCGAGCAACAGCAGCCACTCGCTGGGCAACTGGCGCATCAACTGGTTCAGATGCGAGACCCAGTTGCCCTCTGCGACCTGGATGAAGTGCAAGGTGTCCCGCGCGGTGGTAATCGCCGGCGGTTTGCCGGCCTTGAGCACCACCAGCTTGAAATTGCGCACGCCGCTGGCCAACAGGCTGTCGAAGGTTGCCTGCAAGGCCAGGTCGTCGTTGTTCAGGTCAAGCACGACGAAAGCGATCTGCGGCGCCGGGTGCTCGGCCAGATGGGCCAGCACCCGCTTACGCGCAGCTTCATCCGGAGTGGCTGCATCGATCGCGGCGAGCACCTGCCCCGATGGCGTGTCGAGCAGGGAATGGCGTGTCTCGCTGTGCGGTACCCCGAGCAGCCGTGCCATCCAGTCACCCATCTCGCGGGCATGGTGCGTGTTGTCCTCACCGGTCAGCACCTGATTGAGGGAGCGGCACACCTGGACATTGAACAGGCCCAGGCCCAGCGCCTTCCAGTAACGCTCCTGAAGGCTCTCACGGGTGTCATTGGGGTGCGTCACCAGCAGGTCGCGCTGACGGACCCAGGCGCCCTCGAGGGCATGCCGATGACTCTTGCCAGTCGGCCATGCATGACAGAGGAACTCCACCTCGGTCAACCGATCAAACAGCGGGCGATTGTAATAAGGCAGTTCCACATGCTGGTCGGGCTCGAACGAACGCACCGGGTCATCGATCACGCTGGTCCAGCGCGAGGTGAAGAGCAGCGGCTGCTCGCCCTGGCACCAGGTTTTGCGTACGAAGCGATTGAGCGCCTCGAAGCCGTCATCAGCGCACAGGACGCCCGCGTCATGCCCGCCGCCCCACTGACGCAAAGCCCGCACAGTCTGGACCATACGCTCCTCGCGCACGGCAGAGGACAGCTTCTCAGGCTGCGATTCGCAGATCACATCGGTCTGCTCCAGATGGGCAACTGCCCCGCGCAGCAGGATTGCGCAGGACAATGCCACCCGCCAGCCTGCAGCATCGAGCCCTTCTGGCAGCGACACCAGTGCGGCCCGTAGCGCCTGCGTACGAATTACCGCACGCCAGGCTTGCTGTTCAGCGTCCGCGTAGTGTCGCAAGCGATCCAGCACACCCTCCCCGGGATGCGCAGCAAAAGCTTCCCCCACCTTGTGGTAGGTCAGTTGGCTATTGCCGGGCGCATAGGCCAGGGCGTGACCTTGCACGGCCATTACCCCCGGCTGAGCACGCAGGTACCGCACCGCATTGTCCAGCGCGGCACCCAGGACAAAGTCGGCATCCAGCGCCAGGCACACGAACGGCGTCGTCACCTGTGCCAGCAACTCGACCAAAGCTGCGGCATCGACCACCGCCGACGACGCCAGGCCCAGGCACGGCACGCCGGAGCGACGGTAGTAGTGCGCCGCACGAGCACGGTGATCCGCCTGCTCATGCCCGAGCAGGACGACGGTCACTTCATCACGCGATCCGAGTGTAATTTCGTTCATTGGGCACCTGTTCAAGGGGTTCGGCACCTGGCTTGGCCAGGCGCCAGGATTCAGTCAGCCAGCCAGGCGTTGGCCCAGTGCTGCAGATGGTGTTCGTTCAGTACGTAGTCTCGCAGGACCGCCTCGCGCAATGCATCGCCCTGGCGGTAGCTGGCCATCGGGTCGGCAAGGTGCATGCGGATTGCATCCAGCCACTGCTCGGTGGTGTTCTCGCGAACCCTCGTGCAGGGAAGGTAGCCTGCGTATGCCTTGGTGTCGGTGCAGATGACCGGGAAGCCGCACGCGCCATATTCCAACAGGCGCAGGTTGCTCTTGCAGTCGTTGAACAGGTTCTGCTCCAACGGCGCCACCGCCAGGTCCAGGTTGAGACTGGCCAGTTTGCGCGGATAGTCCGCGAACGAGATCCCCGGGTGAAACTCCTTGACGTAGGGCAGCAGCGCCTCTGGACACATGCCGAAGAACACCCAGTCGACTTCGCTGGCCAAGGTCTTGATCACATCCAGCATCAATTCCAGATCACCGCGGTGACTGGTACCCCCTGCCCAACCCACACGCGGACGCACGCTGGTCTGGCGCTGGCTGCTCAGCCCGCTCCATAGCGATGCGGCGAGCATGTTGGGGACGACCCGGATGTCCTGATGCATGCTGGATAGCGCGTCGGCCAGTGGCTCGGTGGAGACCACCACCCGGTCGCACAGGGAAATCGCCTTGCTGACCAGCTCACGCATGTTGCTCGGCATGTTGCGCGCATGGTCGTTCTTCTTCGGCGGATCGATGATGTAGTCGTCCAGCTCGTAGATCCGCCGCGCACTGGAAAAGCGCTTGTACTGTTCGATATCCCGGACATTCGCGGGCAGGTAGCGGCACTGCAGGATCACCACATCGGGCTTTTCCCGCTCGAGGTCGATCAGCCCCGGCGCGCTGTAGTCGATACGCCCCTGGATCCAGCCCGACCGCTCCAGCTCATTGAACGGCTGGACCACTCGATAGTGTCCGACCGCCGAGGTGCTGCTGGGCAGCGCCAGGACAGATGGCATGGCCCGCGCGATAAACGGATCCCACCCGCCCCGCAACCCGGGGTCGAAGTTGAAGTTCGGCAACTTGAGGCTGAGGTTGCGGTTGTAGGCCGGGTCATTCGCCACCCAGGCCAGCCAACGCGCATACAAGGCATCACGGTCGTCCTGCCAGCTTCGCGGCGAGTCTTCCTCGACCGCCTGGGCGCCCAGCTTGGCCACCCGCGCGAACGGTGTCCACACTGACAGATAACCTGCGGCCCGCGCCCGCAGGCACAGGTCGGCGTCGTGCAGCGATGCCTGCAGCACGGCCGTGTCCAGCCCCCCAAGCTCGGCGAACAGTTCACGCCGCACCAACAGGCAGTCCAGGCTCAGTGCGCTCCAGTTCTGTACCAGGCTCAGCCGGTTCATGTAGCCGTCTTCGTTCACCGGGCAGCCCAGGAATGGACTGGCCGCCGTGGCCTGCATCCCCAGGACCAGGCCCGCCGAGACCACGGCCCCACTGTTGTCGAACAACTTGGGCCCGACCATCCCGACTTCGGGACGCTGGCCAAGCTGCAGGAGCTCGGACAACCACTGCGGTTCGAACAGCACGCAGCCGGCATCCAGCAGCAACAGGTAGTCGCCCCGAGCGTATACACTGCCCTCGTTGAAACTCTGCGCTCGACCCTGGGCGGCACTCTCGAGTACCCGCAGTTGCTCACTACCCAGATCCCGCAAGCCGTCGAGCCAGGCACGCACATCATCCGGCGTCCCGACGCTGGCGACCAGCACCACCTCGAAATCGGGATGCGCGGTACTGGCCAGCACAGACTCGACGCACCGCACCAGCACCGCCAGGTCGCCAATGGCAGGAATGATGATCGACACGCTCGCGACCTGGGGGTGCAGGTAGGTGACCCGGGTCATCAGGCTGCCAGCAATACCCTGCACCTGCGCCTCCACACCCAGGCGCCGCAGGTGTGCCTCCAGCACCCGCGGCGCCTGGACGTGGCCTGCAGTGTCGGCCAGCCATTCGGCATAGCCGTGTCGGCACTGCACCAACACCTCTGGGATATGCTCGACCACCTGCAGGCCGTGAGCCTCGATCATTCGCCACAGCAGGTCGTGAGGCGCCAGGCTTTCGAAGCCGACGTCAAAGCCCCCAAGCTCACGCACCGCCGCATTGTTGAATGCCAACAGGCGCCCGACGTAGGGCAGGCTGCGCATCAGGTCGAGGTTGAAGTCCGGCTTGAAGATCGGTGCCGACGCGGCGAGGCTGTCGTTGGCACCCTCATCGATGTACAGGCACAGGCTGTCACCACGCAGCGCCATGCGCTCGGCCATGATCACCAGTGCATGGGTATGCAGGCAGTCGCCAGCACGCAGCAGGAACAACCAGTCAAGTGGTGGACCATCAGCCAGCCAATGGTTGAGCGAGATAAACTCGGCATCGCCGCGCACCAGGTAACGAACACGGTCTTGCACCGGCCGCTCGAACCCTTCAGGCGTCACTACCAGGACTTGTTGGGCCGGGTAGGATTGCTGCCAGAGACTGTCCAACGTCGCACGCAGCACCTTTTCATCGCCTGCCTCACAGAACACCACCACCGCGATACCAGGCTGGCTTGGCCATTGCTCCACACGCTTGGGCAAGAGCCGCTCCTGCCCGGAGGATAGCCGGCGATGTTCGAGCCATTCAGCGTACAGCTCGGCAAAACTCAGGCTGTGGGTGCCGATCTGCTGGTTGAAGTTGGCCATCTGCGCCCCGAAGAAGCGCCGCAGATCGAGTTCATCCCACTTCTGCTGGGGGTTTTCCAGGTAGTCCGCCAACGGCATGTAGCGTACCCAGCCGTGGGCGGGCGCCGGCTCGGCATTACGTTCGGCGAGCATCTGCAGCAGCCACTGGGTGTCGCTCTTGTACGCCTCGACCATGGTGCCTTGATGGCTAAGACGCCCCGGATGCACCCGCTCCATGCTCAGTACCTGCTCCAGGCTGGCCAGCTGTCCCCGGCGCAGCACGCAAGCGTAGAGCGCCAGGTCCAGGCGAGCGGAAAAACCCTGCCCATCCTGCACCAGGGTGGGCAGATACGCTTCGACCTGGGCACGGCGCAGCAAGGCGTGGCTCAAGCCACCGAACAGGTTGGGTGCATCATCGGCGACGCTTTCCAGCAGGTCGGTGCCATGCAGCACTGCACTGTGCACGGAAATAACGAAGTTCAGCGCGCGTGAAGGCAACAGTACATCATCGGCGGCGCACAACAGGCGCTGGCAGATGACCATGCTGATCTGCTGCGACTCGCTGAGCACACCGGCCTGCTGGCTGATACAGCCGGCAAACAGCGTGTCATCGTCACAGAGGAACTTGATCAGCTCGCCCGAGGCGTGCGTCAGGCAAGCCAGCAGGTTGCGGGCGAATCCAAGGCGCACCGGGTTGCGTACATAGCGCAAGGGAGCTGGCGAAGTGACCCGCAGTTCATCGCAGATCGCCTCGATCTCGCTCCCGGGGCTGTCGTCACACACGACGATTTCCAGATTCGGATAATCCTGGGCAATCGCGCTGGCCAACGTGCTGCGGAAAAACTCAGGATTGAACGCGGGAATGGCAATGCTGACGAGGGGTTGTGCGCTCACGGGTACTCACTCAAGGCAAAGGTTCGCTGACAGGGCTGGATGCCCTGCCGGGCGTCTGGTCAGGCCCATGGCACCTTCGAGGAGCCGCCTCACCCTCCCGAAGGACGGACGAGACGGCTTCGTGGATCAGATGTAGTTGACCAGCGACAGGCCGGCGATCTTGGCGAAGGACTGCATCGAGGCCTGCAGCATGTTCTTCTGCATTTCCAGGCGCAGCATCACTTCGGCCGGATCGCTCTCGCGGATCGAACTTTGTGTCTTGGTGTTCTCGCCAGCAAGCGCCTCGTTGGTTTCAGCCTGTACATCCAGGGCCTGGCCACGACCACCGATGGCAGAGATCGACGACGACACCTGGTTCATGCCGCTGGCGATATTGCCCAGCGCCGCGTCCTGCGCGGCGAGGAAGTTCTGCCGCGCCACCGGGTCGTTGTCCTGCGGAGTGCTCAACGCGGTCCGCAGTTGGCTGATGGTGTTGAGGATGTTCTGGTTCTGATGGGTGTCCGCCTTGACCGCGAACGAGTCGCCGGCATTCGGAGCGCCTGCCAGGTCGAAGGTCACACCGGCCGCGGTGGCCGTGGTGCCACTGAGCGTGCCGCTGGAGATCGGACGGCTGTCGGCGGTCATCGGCGAGGCATACAGCTCGAAATCGGTGGCGCTGGTGAACTTCAGCACCGCGCCGCCCCCCGGGAACGCAGCCTTGTAGGCAGTCGGGTCGCTGATGGTCGCATCAGTGATCTGCGCCGACGAGGTGTTGCCCGGGCTGCGGGTGCCAGCGATCGAATCGGCCTTGGAGCTCAGATTGAAGCTGTGACCGGCGATGGCGGCATCCGGGTTGGCTTCGTCACCCGGCTGGAAGCTGATCTTCAGGCGCAGGTCGACACCGCGGAAGCTGATGGCCATGTTCGTGCCCTTGGGATCGAACTTGCCGCCCTGGCTGGCTTCCAGGGTCACATCGTTGCCGCCGGCATCGAGGATCTTGTACTCGGTGCTGCTGGTGAACTGGACGCTGTAGGGCTCGCCACTGCGGAAACGGTCGTTGTAGGTGGTGTTGCCGGACACCTGGCCGTTAGACAGGCTGACCCGGCCGTCATCGGTGGCCGGCGCGGTCAGGCGGGTCTCGCTGCGGCTGGTGTTGAGCGCCTGCTCGAAGGCGCTGTAGCCGGTCTCGTTGGCGGCCAGGCTGAGCATGTCGCCGACCTGCAGCATCAGGTTGCTCTGGTCGCCCTGGTAGCTGTAGGTGCCGTCGGAGTTGCGCACGTAAGGCTGAGTATCGCCCTTGGAGCCGGAGAACAGGTACTTGCCGTTCTCGTCCTTGCTGTTCATCAACGAGAACAGCTGGTCTTCCAGCGAGGCCAGTTCGGAGGCGTTGGCCTTGCGATCGGCGTCGGTGAAACTGGCGTTGCCGGAGCTGACAGCCAGTTCGTTGACGCGCTGCAGGATCGAACCGATGGCGTTGAGCGTGCTTTCACTGCTGCCCAGCGCGTTGCGCACGTTGGTGATATTGCCCTTGTACTGGTCGAGCATGTTCTGCTGCTGCTCGAGCTGCAACAGGCGCGCGGCGCCGACCGGATCGTCGGCGGCGGTGCGCACGCGAATGAAGTCGCTGGCTTCCTGCGTCGTCTTGTTGACGTTGCCGAAGGTGCGCTCGTAGTTGGCGCTGCTGCTGTTGTAGAACTGCGGGGTGGAGATGCGCACGGTCTACGGCTCCTTAAAGGCTGTTGATCAAAGTGGCGAAGGTTTCCTGGGCCGCCTTGATGATTTGCGACGACGCGGTGTAGTACTGCTGGAACTTGACCAGGTTGCCGACCTCTTCGTCCACGGACACGCCGGAGCTCGAGTTGCGGCTGGTCAGGGCGGAGGATTGCAGCGCCTGGGTGGCGTTGCTGTCCATCTCGGCCTGGTTGGTCTTGCCACCGACGTTGGACACCAGCTTGGCGTAGGCATCGGTGAAGCTGATGCCCTTGCCGTCGGCACCGGTATCGACGGTGGGTTTGGTCTGCAGGTTGATCACCGACTGGGCGTTGCGGTTGTCGGCCGAGCCGGCACCGGTCAGCGAGACGGTGTAGTTGTCACCGCCCTTCGGGGCGCCAGCGACGGTCATCTCGAAGGTGAACTTCTTCTGCGTGCCGCTGGCGTCGTTGATCGGGTTGCCGCTGCCATCGACCATCGGCACGGACAGCTGCAGCTTGTTCTCCTGGCCGGGGATGATCGTGCCGCTGCCGATGGGGCTGCCCTTGGCATCGAACATGGTGTAGGTCTGGGGCGAGGTCTTCTCGTCACCGAACACCAGCTTGACCGGCGTCGAGTACTTGAGCCCCGTCTGCAGGTCGGCGCGCTGGGCGGCATCGTAGATGTCCAGCTCGGAGGTCAGCGTGGGCTGGCCGATCTGCCCGGTGCCCTTGTTGCCCGAGCCGCTGGTAGCGGTCAGCGGGCTGGCCATCGCCAGGCGCTTGGGATCGGTGAGCACCGTCTCGATGCTGGCCGCGGCATTGCGGGTGGGGGTGATCTTGAAGCTGTCGCCGGCGATCGGCGTGCCACCGCGCAAATTGAGGCTGAAGCCGTCGATCACCGGTGGTGGATTGGCGGTGATGTCGAACTTGCCCATCTCGGTGTTGTCGGGCAGGCGGCGTACGGTGAACTCGTTGGCGCTGGTGAACGTTACCTGGTAGTCATTGGTGGTCAGCTTGCCGGTGTCCTTGATGTTCACATCGAGGTTGCCGGAACCGGGGCTGTTACCCAGCTTGGCCACGCTGCGCCCGGCCATGGCGGCGGCGCTGTTGATGTCGCCGAACAGGGTCGCGCCGAACTCGCCGTTCTTGTCGATGCCCTGGGCCAGCTGGCTGTTGATCGCATCGGCCACCACCAGGGCCACACGGCCCAGCTCGTTGAGCGCAGGGTCCAGGGTGTCCTTGCGGTAGCGCAGCAGACCGCCCAGCTCGCCGCCGGTGGTGCTGTCGGTGATGTCCATCTTGGTCGAGCCGCGATTGAGCACCAGGTTCATCCGCGACGGGTCGGTCGCCGCAGGCTCCACGCCCAGGGTCTGGGTGGTGTTGCCCAGCACCAGCGACTGGCCGTTCTTCAGGTAGATGTCGTAGTTGCCGTCACGCTCGACCACGTCCACGCCGATCAGCTTGTTCAACTCGCGCACCGCGCCGTCGCGCTGGTCGAGCAGGTCGTTGGGCTTGCCGGTGATGGCGGTCATCTTGACAATCTGCTGGTTGTACTCGGAGATCGTCGCGGTCAGCTTGTTGATCTGGTCGGCCGTCGCCGCCATGTTGGTGTTGATGTTGCTGTTCTGCTGGTTGAACTGCGCCGACAGGCTGTTGAAACGCTTGGCAAGCGATTGGGCGCTGGTCAGCAGCAATTGCCGCGAGGCATCCTCGGTGGGCTTGGCCGAGGCGTCCTGCATTGCGCTGAAGAAGCTCTTGAGCGCCGCGGTGATACCGGTATCGGCGCTGGACAGGGCATTGTTCAGCGGGCCGATCTGGTTGAGGTAGGCGTTCGCGTCGCTGGACAGCGACGTGGTGGAACGCAGCTGGTTCTCGAGGAAGGCGTTGTACACCCGGCGCACATCGGACAGCGTGGTGCCGGTACCGATGAACACCTGGCCGACCTGCTGGCCACCCTTGGTCTTCTGGACGATCTGCTGGCGAGAGTAACTTTCCACATCGGCGTTGGCGATGTTGTTACCCAGGGTGTACATCCCGGACTGGGCGGCGCCCAGGCCAGACATACCGATATTGATCAAACTCGCCATGGTTTCCTGCCCTTAAAGTTTCGTGGTGGTACCGAGCATTGCGTAGCTCTGCTGCGACTTCATCTGTTTTGCGATCTGCGAGATCTTGCTGGCGTAGTTGGGGTCGGTGGCGTAACCGGCCTTCTGCAACTCCCGCACAAACTGTTCTGGTTTATCGGCCGCCCGCACTGCATCTTGATAGCGCGAATTGTTCTGCAACAGGCTCACCAGGTCGTGGAAGCTGTCCTGGTAGCTGTCGTAGGAACGGAACGCCGCGGTCTCCTTGACGAACTGGCCGTTGCGGAACTCGCTGGTGATCGCCCGCGCCTCGCCGCCCTGCCAGCTGCCGGTGGCCTTGATGCCGAACAGGTTGTGACTGCTGCTGCCATCGGGGTTGCGCATGACCGACTTGCCCCAGCCGGTTTCCAGCGCGGCCTGGGCCACCAGATAGCGCGGATCGATACCGATGCGCTTGGCGGCCTGCTCGGCCATCGGCAGCATGGTGGCGACGAAGGCGTCGCTGTCGGCGAAGGCCTTTTTCGGTGCCAGCGGCGGCTGGGCCACGGCCCGACCGAGAATCTGCAGGTTGCCACCTGGCGCCGCGAAGCTACGGGCCGGCTCCCAGTCGCCGACCGCCACGCCACCGGGCGGGATATCGCCACGCCCAGGCAGTGCCGTGGCATTGGCGACGGCATTGCCAGCGGACGGCACGATGCCGGACAGCAAGCGATCGGTGAGCTTGCCAGGTAGCGCCAGGCGCCGTGCATTGAGCGCAGCCACATCGTTACGCGTAGCGGCACTCTCGACCATGTGCGCGGGCTCGGCCACTTTCGAGGCCCACAACGCCGGCGCCTGCCCTTCGATCCGTGGGAACGGACTGGTGTTCGGACGCGCGGCCTTGTTCTTCGACAGCTGGCGCACCAGCACGTCCTGCAGGCCGATACCACCCCCTTCGCGCGACATGCTCACGGCCATCTGTTGGTCGTACATGTCGCGGTACTGCTTGACCGTGTCGCTGTTCATCGGGCTGTCTTCGTCAGCCATCACATCACTGGCCTTGCGCGACGCCTTGAGCATCTCGCTGATGAACAACGACTCGAACTCCTGGGCCACCTTGCGGATGTTGCCCTCGCTGTCGCGATCCCCGCGCTTGAGCGAGCCCAGGCGATTGAGGTCGGTGTAGGCGCCGCTGTCGGCCTGACTGGAAACAAGACTCTTCGAATTCATCCCTGGCGTCCTCAGATCACGATCAGGTCGGCTTGCAACGCACCGGCCTGCTTCAGCGCTTCGAGGATGGCCATCAGGTCGCTCGGCGCCGCGCCGACCTGGTTCACCGCACGGACGATCTCATCCAGCGTGGTGCCCGGGCCGAACTTGAACATCGGCTTGGCTTCCTGCTCGGCGTTGACCCGCGAACGCGGCACCACCGCGGTCTGACCATTGGAGAACGGCCCCGGCTGGCTGACGATCGGATCTTCGGTGATGGTCACGGTCAGGCTGCCGTGAGTAACCGCCGCCGGCGACACCTTGACGTTCTGGCCGATGACGATGGTCCCGGTGCGCGAGTTGATGATGACCTTGGCCACCGCCTGGCCCGGGTCGATCTCGAGGTTCTCGAGGATGGACAGGTAGTCCACGCGCTGGCTCGGGTCCATCGGCGCGGTGACCCGCACCGAACCGCCATCGACGGCCTGGGCCACGCCCGGCCCGAGCAGCTCGTTGACCTTGTCGACGATGCGCTTGGCGGTGGTGAAGTCCGGACGATTGAGATTGAGCGTCAGGCTATTGCCCTGGTTGAATCCGCTCGGCACCGCGCGCTCGACCGAGGCCCCGCCGGGAATGCGACCGGCCGACGGAACGTTGACGGTGATCTTCGAGCCGTCGCGACCTTCGGCATCAAAGCCACCCACCACCAGATTGCCCTGGGCGATGGCGTAGACGTTGCCGTCGATACCCTTGAGCGGCGTCATCAACAGACTGCCGCCACGCAGGCTCTTGGAGTTGCCGATGGAAGACACGGTGATATCGACCACCTGGCCGGGCTTGGCGAATGCCGGCAAGTCGGCATGCACCGACACGGCGGCAACGTTCTTCAACTGCACGTTGCCCGACCCCGGCGGCACCTTGATACCAAACTGCGACAACATGTTGTTGAAGGTCTGCAGGGTGAACGGTGTCTGGGTGGTCTGGTCACCCGTGCCGTTGAGGCCCACCACCAGGCCGTAGCCGATCAGCTGGTTGGCGCGCACGCCGGAAATGCTGGCGATATCCTTCAGGCGCTCGGCGTGAGCACCGAACGCACAGGACAGAAGCAGGGTCGCGGCAATCAACCGCCTAGCGTTGAACATGGTCATCCGTACTCAGAAAGGCCAGAGCGGGCTGATGAAGAAACGGTCCAGCCAACCGGGCTGGCTGGCATCGGCGAACGAGCCGGTGCCCGAATAGGTGATGCGCGCGTCGGCCACGCGGGTGGACGGCACGGTGTTGTCGGTGGCGATGTCGTCGGCACGGATCAGGCCGGCAATGCGCACCAGTTCCTCGCCGGTGTTCAGCGTCATCCACTTCTCGCCGCGCACGGCGATGATGCCGTTGGGCAGCACCTCGGCCACGGTCACCGTGATGGAGCCGGTCAGGGTGTTGCCCTGGGTGGCCTTGCTGTCGCCCTTGGTGGAGCGGTCGCCGCTGTAACCGGCTTCGAGCGTGAGGTCGCCGCTGCCCAGCGGGTTGTTGGTGTTGGGCACGGTGCCGAACAGCGAGGTCAGGCCGATATCGGCCTTGCTGTTCTTCTGGATCTGGGAACCGGCGTTCTTGCTCGCCGAGGTACGCTCGTTGAGGGTGATGGTGATGATGTCACCGACCCGGAACGCCTTGCGATCGGTGTACAGACCCTGCTCGAAACCGGCCTGGTAGATCGAGCCGTTGTTGGCCGCCGCCGGCAACGGGGTGCGCGGCAAGACCGGCGCATAATACGGGTCGTTTGGCTTGGGCGTCGGCGCAACGCAACCAGCCAGCAACACCACCCCCCCCAGGGCGAATACGGACAACAGACGGCTCATGACACTTACCTCATGGTGAAACAGGCGCTGCAACAGCGAGCGGATGATCAGCGGCCCGCCTTGATCGGACCGCCAGGGCTTACAGCTGCTGGGTGACGAACGACAGCATCTTGTCGGCGGCGGAGATGACCTTGGAGTTCATCTCGTAGGCGCGCTGGGTGGTGATCATGTTGACCATTTCTTCCACGGTGCTGACGTTGGACGCCTCCAGGGTTTTCTGCAGGGTGGGGCCGAAACCGTTCAGGCCAGGCGTGCCGATCTGCGGCGCACCGCTGGCGGCGGTCTCGAGGAACAGGTTGCCGCCGATGGCCTGCAAGCCCGCCGGGTTGATGAAGTCGGCGGTCTGGATGTTGCCGATGACCTGCGCGGCCGGGTTGCCAGGGGTAGTGATCGACACCGTGCCGTCCTGGCCGACAGTGAAGGTCTGGGCATCCGGCGGTACGACGACCGCAGGTTCCAGGGCGAAGCCGTTGGCGGTGACGACCTGGCCGTCGGAGTTCAGGTGGAAGGTACCGTCACGGGTATAGGAGACGGTGCCGTCAGGCTGCAGCACCTGGAAGAAGCCACGACCGTTGACCGCCATGTCCAGCGGATTCTCGGTCGTCTGCAGGCTGCCGGTCTGGAAGTTCTTCTGGGTGCCGACGATACGTACACCGGTACCGACCTGCAGGCCCGAAGGCAGCTCGCTGTCCTGGGTGGACTGCGCACCGGGCTGGCGCTTGATCTGGTACAGCAGGTCCTGAAACTCGGCGCGATCACGCTTGAAGCCAGTGGTCGAGACGTTGGCCAGGTTGTTCGAGATGACCGCCAGGTTGGTATCCTGGGCGGAAAGGCCGGTTTTAGCGACCCAAAGAGCCGGAAGCATTTAGTGTTCTCCTCGTGCGCCTGTTTTACGGCACCCGTTCAAATGTGATTAGCCGATCTGCAAAACCCGAGCCATGGCTTGATCGCCTTCCTCGGCCGCTTTCATCATCTTGACGTGCAACTCGAACTGTCGGGACAGCGCCAGCACCGATGTCATTTCCTCCACGGCATTGACGTTACTGCCTTCGAGGAATCCCGACACCACGCGCACGTTCACGTCCATGTCGGCCGGCTGGCCGCTGGCGGTACGGATCAGCCCGTCCTGGCCCTTGATCATGCCCTTGATGTCAGGGTTGACCAGCTTGATTCGGTCGACCTCGGCCATCACCCGCGGGTCCTCGCCCATGGCGCGGATGCTGATGGTGCCGTCATCGCCGATCTCGACCTTCTGCTCCGGTGGTATGGCGATCGGACCGCCATTGCCGATTACCGCCATGCCGTTGCCGGCGCGCAACACACCGAGGGCGTCAATGTTCAGGCCGCCAGTGCGCACGTAGGCCTCGCTGCCATCGGGGGCCTGCACGGCAATGAAGCCGTTGCCGCTGACCGCCACGTCCAGCTCGCGACCGGTTTCCACCAGCGGACCGGCACTGAAATCGGTGGCCGGCCGTTCGCTCATGGCAAACGCGCGCGCCGGAAAGCTGTCGCCGAACACCGGCATCGAACGGGCCTGCTCCAGATCACGCTGGAAGCCGTTGGTGGAAACGTTCGCCAGGTTGTTGGCATGGGCCTTCTGCGCCAGCGCGTTCTGGCTGGCGCCGGTCATGGCCACGTAAAGCATCTTGTCCACAGTCATCCTCCGCTGCACGGGCGATCGATTGCCGGTCGCCGTGGCTGTACGAAGCTTCGAGCAAGTTTCGCGCCAATTACCACAGAAACGACAAAGACCCCGGTTTACGGGGCCTTTGCCGAAAAGCACGCTGTCAGAGAGACAAAATCTCGGCGGCGGGTGCCTGACAGCGGCAAGGCTTGGCCGCCTGCGGACGCTGTCAGACGCCGCTTGCCTGTCAGGTGATGGTGAAGGTGTCGCCGTTGTTGGTCTGGAACGACTCGATGGTGTTCGAGCCGGCGTACCAGTTGCTGAGCATCACCCCCGAATCGAGGTTGCCGGCATTCCAGTCAGCCTTGGAGAAGATGAAGGCATTGACGCCATCGTTCTGCACCACGACATCCTGGAAGGTCTGGATGTTCTTCAGCACCACCACGTCGACACCTGCGCTACCGGTATCCTGGATCACCACGCCCGCCTTGGAGTAGATCGTGTAGACATCGCTGCCCTCGCCACCGAAGGCGTAGCCGGCCGACATCATGTCCAGGCGATCGGCGCCGGCGCCACCATAGAGTTCGTAGGCAAAACCGTTACCAACCAGGCGATCGTTGCCATCATCGCCATACGCCTTGCCGTTGGTGGTCTGGATGGTGTCGTTGCCGGCATCACCATGGTAGACGGACCCCGTGTCGTTCAGCGCACCGGTGATGGTGTCGTCGCCGTCACCGCCATTGACGACATCCGCCTGCGCGACCTGGGTGTTCGCCGGGCGCGCCAGGGCACCGAAATCGGTGGAGTAGATGCCATCCCCGTAGAGGATGTCATTGCCCGCACCGCCATTGATGACATCGTCGCCTTCGGCGCCATAGAGCGTGTTCGCACCGGCATCGCCATTGAGCACATCGGCGAACGCGGAGCCCGCCAGCCCTTCGATTCCACTCAGCACATCACCCTCGGCATGCCCGCCAGCCACAGTACCTGCGGCAAGATCGATCGACACGCCGGCATTGCTCGAGATGTACCAGGCCGAATCCCGACCGGCCCCACCATTGATCACATCCGCGCCAGCACCGCCAATGAAGTTCTCGTTCGCAGTGGTCCCCACGAACGTATCGTTGAACGCCGTACCCTCGAAACTCTCGATACTGGTGAACAGGTCATTACCGGTAGCGTTCAGATCGAGCGTAACCCCAGCGCCCTCGCCGGCGAACGTCAACAGATCGACACCTAGCGAGCCATTGAAGTCGTTGGGCTGGTCGTTGGCCACGAAGACATCGCCCGACGACGAGCCGACGAACTTCTCGATGCCCTCGAAGGTATCGCCCTCGGCGATACCGCCATGCACGCCGGTCTTGAGATTCAGGAGAATGCCGGCAGTGCTGTCGCCATACGAAACAGTGTCGATACCCGCGCCGCCGACGAAACGGTCGGCACCGGCACCGCCAAACAAGGTGTCATTGCCAGCGCCACCGACAATCACGTTGTTGCCGGCATTGCCATAACCGGTGAAATTGCCAGAGCCGATGTAGGTGAGGTTTTCCACTTCGTTGGTCAGGGTGTAGCTGGCCAGGGAGGTGCGCACCTCGTCGATGCCGCCGCCGGCCTGCTCGAACACGCCGGCCGCGCCATGCAGGTAGTACACGTCGTTGCCGGCACCACCGGCGAAGCTCTTGCTCGAACCCGTCGCCTGCATGATGAAGGTGTCGTTCTGGCTACTGCCGATGACACTGTACATGCCGGTGAACTTGTCGCCTTCGGCGTCGCCGCCCTGGCCCTTGCCGCCGGTGTTGTCGATGGTGATCGTCACCGCCTGGTCGGACAGCGAGTAGTCCATCGTGTCGTTCAGGCCGCCATCGAAGGTCTGCGCGCGCGCGTCGCTGATGAAGGTGTCGGCGTAGTTCGAGCCCTGGTACACCTCGATGCTGTCGAAGGTGTCGCCAGCGGCGATACCACCATGCACGCCGGTCTTGAAGTTCAGGGTGATACCGGCGCTGGCATCGGTGTACGACACGGTGTCATTGCCCGCGCCGCCGATGAAGCGGTCGCCACCGGCGCCGCCGCGCATCACGTCGTTGCCGCTGCCGCCGGTGATGATGTTGTCGCTGGCGTTGCCAACACCAGTGAAGTTGCCGCTACCGATGTAGGTGAGGTTTTCCACCTCGCTGGTCAGGGTGTAGCTGGCCAGGGAGGTGCGCACCTCATCGATGCCGCCGCCGGCCTGCTCGAACACGCCGGCAGCGCCATGCAGGTAGTACACGTCGTTGCCGGCACCACCGGCGAAGCTCTTGCTCGAACCCGTCGCCTGCATGATGAAGGTGTCGTTCTGGCTGCTGCCGATGACACTGTACATGCCGGTGAACTTGTCGCCTTCGGCGTCGCCGCCCTGGCCCTTGCCGCCGGTGTTGTCGATGGTGATCGTCACCGCCTGGTCGGACAGCGAGTAGTCCATCGTGTCGTTCAGGCCGCCATTGAAGGTCTGCGCGCGCGCATCGCTGATGAAGGTGTCGGCATAGTTCGAGCCCTGGTACACCTCGATGCTGTCGAAGGTATCGCCGGCAGCAATGCCAGTATGCACGCCGGTCTTGAAGTTCAGGGTGATACCGGCGCTGGCATCGGTGTACGACACGGTGTCATTGCCCGCGCCGCCGATGAAGCGGTCGCCACCGGCACCGCCGCGCATCACGTCGTTGCCGCTGCCGCCGGTGATGATGTTGTCGCTGGCGTTGCCGACACCGGTGAAGTTGCCGCTACCGATGTAGGTGAGGTTTTCCACTTCGTTGGTCAGGGTGTAGCTGGCCAGGGAGGTGCGCACCTCGTCGATGCCGCCGCCGGCCTGCTCGAACACGCCGGCAGCGCCATGCAGGTAGTACACGTCGTTGCCGGCACCACCGGCGAAGCTCTTGCTCGAACCCGTCGCCTGCATGATGAAGGTGTCGTTCTGGCTACTGCCGATGACACTGTACATGCCGGTGAACTTGTCGCCCTCGGCATCGCCGCCCTGGCCCTTGCCGCCGGTGTTGTCGATGGTGATCGTCACCGCCTGGTCGGACAGCGAGTAGTCCATCGTGTCGTTCAGGCCGCCATCGAAGGTCTGCGCGCGCGCATCGCTGATGAAGGTGTCGGCATAGTTCGAGCCCTGGTACACCTCGATGCTGTCGAAGGTATCGCCGGCAGCAATGCCAGTATGCACGCCGGTCTTGAAGTTCAGGGTGATACCGGCGCTGGCATCGGTGTACGACACGGTGTCATTGCCCGCGCCGCCGATGAAGCGGTCGCCACCGGCGCCGCCGCGCATCACGTCGTTGCCGCTGCCGCCGGTGATGATGTTGTCGCTGGCGTTGCCGACACCGGTGAAGTTGCCGCTACCGATGTAGGTGAGGTTTTCCACTTCGTTGGTCAGGGTGTAGCTGGCCAGGGAGGTGCGCACCTCGTCGATGCCGCCGCCGGCCTGCTCGAACACGCCGGCAGCGCCATGCAGGTAGTACACGTCGTTGCCGGCACCACCGGCGAAGCTCTTGCTCGAACCCGTCGCCTGCATGATGAAGGTGTCGTTCTGGCTACTGCCGATGACACTGTACATGCCGGTGAACTTGTCGCCTTCGGCGTCGCCGCCCTGGCCCTTGCCGCCGGTGTTGTCGATGGTGATCGTCACCGCCTGGTCGGACAGCGAATAGTCCATCGTGTCGTTCAGGCCGCCATCGAAGGTCTGCGCGCGCGCGTCGCTGATGAAGGTGTCGGCATAGTTCGAGCCCTGGTACACCTCGATGCTGTCGAAGGTGTCGCCAGCGGCGATGCCGCCATGCACGCCGGTCTTGAAGTTCAGGGTGATACCGGCGCTGGCATCGGTGTACGACACGGTGTCATTGCCCGCGCCGCCGATGAAGCGGTCGCCACCGGCACCGCCGCGCATCACGTCGTTGCCGCTGCCGCCGGTGATGATGTTGTCGCTGGCGTTGCCGACACCGGTGAAGTTGCCGCTACCGATGTAGGTGAGGTTTTCCACCTCGCTGGTCAGGGTGTAGCTGGCCAGGGAGGTGCGCACCTCGTCGATGCCGCCACCGGCCTGCTCGAACACGCCGGCCGCGCCATGCAGGTAGTACACGTCGTTGCCGGCACCACCGGCGAAGCTCTTGCTCGACCCCGTCGCCTGCATGATGAAGGTGTCGTTCTGGCTGCTGCCGATGACACTGTACATGCCGGTGAACTTGTCGCCCTGCGCATCACCACCCTGGCCGGCGCCACCAGCCCCATCGATGGTGATCGTCACCCCCTGGTCGGACAGCGAATAGTCCATCGTGTCGTTCAGACCGCCATTGAAGGTCTGCGCGCGCGCATCGCTGATGAAGGTGTCGGCGTAGTTCGAACCCTGGAACACCTCGATGCTTTCAAAGGTATCGCCAGCGGCGATACCGGTATGCACGCCGGTCTTGAAGTTCAGGGTAATGCCGGCACTGGCATCGGTGTACGACACGGTGTCGTTGCCCGCACCACCGATGAAGCGATCGGCACCCGCGCCACCGTATAGCGTGTCATTACCATCACCGCCATTGATGATGTCATCGCCACCCTTGCCAAAAATCTGATCGTCCGCGCTGGTACCGACCAGATTGTCGGCGCCTTCGGTTCCCTGGATAACAGCCATGTCTACTGATTCCTTGCCAATGGTTGAACAATCCCTGCATGACTACGCCCACCCTCCGGTCGGCGCTCATCCTTCCCTGAATGCCCGTTGCGCATGGTCGCCTACTGGCTTGAGCAGATAGGACAGCACGGTGCGATGACCCGTCTGGATCATCGATTCCACCGGCATGCCCGGCACCAGCGTGAGGCCGTCCAGCTTGCGCTGCTCGGCCTTGTCGATATGAATGCCGGCGCGGTAGAAGCCGAGCCCGCTCTGCGGGTCGGTTACCAGGTCAGCGGAAAGACGCACCACCCGCCCGAGCACTTCGGGGGTGGTCGCGCGATTGAACGCACTGAAGCGCAGCAACGCCTCCTGGCCGAGCACGACCTGATCGATGTCCTGCGGGCTGATGCGCGCCTCGACCAACAGCTCGTCGTCCAGCGGGACGATCTGCATCAGGGTCTCGGCCGGCGAGATCACACCGCCCACGGTGTGTACCGCCAACTGCTGGACCCGCCCGGCACTGGGCGCCAGCACTTCTATGCGCTTGAGCTGGTCGGCCGCAGCGACCTCGCGCTCCACCCATTCGCCCTGCTGCGCCATCAGGTCACGCAGCTCGCCGGAAACCTGTTCGCGGAACCGCTGGTCCACCTGCAACAGCTCCAGACGGGTTTCGGCAATGCGCGCCCGCGCCTCGGCGATGGCCGCGACCAACTGGCCACGTTCGCCCTGCAGGCGAGCGATGCCGCGGGCCAGGGCATTGACCCGGTCGAGGGTCATCAGGCCCTTCTTCTGCAAGATCTTGACGGCCTGGTATTCCTCGTCAATCAGGCGGATTTCCTCGCCCTTGGTGCGCTGCTGCAGGTCATGACCGGCGATGGTCTGGGTCAGTTGCTCGATACGCTCGCGCAATTGCTGCTTCTGCCCATCCCGCGACTGGCGGCGGTCGACGAACAACTGCCGCTCACTGGCCAGCACCGCCTGCACCTGTGCCTCACCCTCGCGCGCGACAAGCCGTGACGGCGTGTCCACCTGCGCCAGGCCATCGCGCTCCGCCTCGAGCCGAGCCTGACGCGCCAAGGCCTGGTCAAGGGCCTTGGCGACGATGGCATGACTGGCCTCCTGCAAGGTCGCGTCCAGTCGCAGCAACACGTCACCGGCCTGCACCGATTGCCCCTCGCCAACCAGCAATTGCGCCACCACGCCACCACTGGGATGCTGGACCTTCTTCACGCTGTCCTGCACCGCCACCGCCCCCGGCGCAATCACCGCACCGGCCAGTTCAGTGACGGCCGACCACGTCAGCGCGCCGCCCAGCAACACCACCACGACCCCGGCACCGGCCCACAGGTGGCCACGCAGCGAACGCAGCAGCCCCTGCTCATCATCGATCCGCATCATGCCTGCACACCTCCCTTGACCACTCGCGGCTCGGCGAGCGTCACCGGTCGCGCCAGCACGGTATCGCGCGGGCCAAATGCCGCCTGCGCCCCCTGCTCAAGCACCAGCACCTGGTCCATCACCGACAGCAGCCCGGAACGGTGGGCGATGGCCACCACCACCCCGCCGCGCGCCTTGACGCCCTCGATCGCCCGGGCCAACGCCCGTTCGCCCTCGGCATCAAGGTTGGCATTGGGCTCGTCGAGCACCACCAGGAACGGCTCGCCATACAACGCGCGGGCAAGGCCGATACGCTGGCGCTGCCCTGCCGAAAGATTGACGCCGCCCTCGCCGACCGGCGTGTCGTAGCCCTGCGGGAGTTGCAGGATCAACTCGTGCACGCCGGCCTGACGCGCCGCCGCGACAATCGCCGCAGCATCGGCCTGCGGATCCAGACGCGCGATGTTCTGCCCCACGCTCGCCTCGAACAGATCGACGCTCTGCGGCAGGTAACCGGTCATGACCGCCCGCGCCGCATCCGGCCAGAGCTCCAGTGCCGCGCCATCCAGGCAGACCTGGCCGCGCAGCGCCGGCCACGCGCCGACCAAGGCCCGCGCCAGCGACGACTTGCCCGAGGCGCTGGGGCCGATCACCGCCAGCGAGCCGCCGGCAGCCAGGCTGAAATTCACCCCTTGCAGCACCAGCCGCTGCACGCCCGGCGGCGCCACACACAGGCCGCTCACCAGCAGCTGGCTGCGAGCAGTCGGCAGCGCAGTCCTGTGCGCGGGCGCCGGAAAGATCGCCAGCACGCCGCGCAACTGCTGCCAGGCAAATCGCGCGGACACCAGGCTGCGCCATGTGCCAATGATCTGCTCGGCCGGGGCCAGGGTGCGGGCAACGATGATCGAGGCGGCGACAATCGCACCGCCGCTGAGATCGCCCCCGATCACCAACCAGGCACCCACACCCAGGGACGCCGATTGCACCAACTGGCGCAGGGCCTTGGTGATCCCGCCATAGAAGCTGCCGACATCGGCGCTGCGCCGCTGCAACGTGGCGTACTGCTCCTGCAGCACCTGCCAACGTGCAGCGGCACGCTCGGTCATGCCCATCGCGGCGAGCACTTCAGCGCCGACATGGGCCTGCTGGCCCAGGCGATTGCGCTGGCTGGCCAGTACCGCGCTGTCACGCATGGCCCGGCGCGTGCCACGGTCGGTGAGCCAGGTCAGCAGTACCATCAGCACGATCATGCCCAACGCCAGCCAGCCCAGTGATGGATGGATGTAGAAGCTGACCGCGAGGTACACCGGCATCCACGGCAGGTCGAAGAACGCCATGAGCCCGGGGCCGGCGATGAAGGCGCGGATCTGTTCGAGTTCCTGGGCGGGCTTGAGCGGATCCTGGTCCAGGGCGATCTTCAGCGGCGTGCCGGCGATGATCCTGAACACCTGCGTCGAAAGCGCTCCGTCCACAGCTCCAGCGATACGCGACATGACCCGCGAGCGAATGATGTCGAGCACGGCGAACACCAGGTACGCACCCGCCACCAGCAGCCCCAGCGCCACCAAGGTGGGCAGGCTGCGACTGGGGATGACCCGGTCATAGACCTCGAGCATGAACAGGGGGCCGATCAACGCCAGCAGGTTGATCACGCCAGAGAACAGGGCTGCGCCGACCAGGCCCTTTTTCAAGGCCACGCGAAGCGGCGCCGGCAGCACGCGCGCGCCAGTATCCTTACTGCTTTTCAAGAGTTCCGATCCTTGGAAAATGACGCTTGCCAGCCACTCGAACGAGTGGAATGACGCGGATCATACCTGAAGCAAATCCGCCAATCGATGGCCTCAAGCCATCAATTTTTGCCTTGGGTCAAAACGACCTGCAACCGGCATTGTCGAACGGCCCGGCAAAGCGTTTCCAGCCCTCGCCAGGTGACCATTGCGAACACACCAGACGCCCATCGGCCTGGCTCTCCCAGCGCCACCAGGGGGCCATCGCGGCCTGCGCCTGGAGCAGGCAGAGCGCCGCAACAGCGGCAGCGACCAGCTTTTTCATGGAGCCTCTCCTCGAAAACGACGAACCCCTTCGTGCAAAGGGGTTCGTCGACAAACGCTCAGCCAGCGACCATCAGGTCATCTGGATGGTGGTCTGCATGATGGTGCTTTCAGTGGAGATGGTCTTGGCGTTGGCCTGGTAGAAGCTCTGCGCCTTGATCAGCTCGACCAGCTCCTTGGTCAGGTTGACGTTGGAAGCCTCCAGCGAGTTGGACTCCACCGAGCCCAGGGTGCCAGTTTTTGGCGCGTCGATACCTGGAATACCCGAGGAGAAGGTTTCCTTCCAGCGGGTACCGCCGACCTGCTGCAGGCCCTGCTCGTTGGCGAAGCTGGCAATGGCTACCTGGCCGATGGCGCGGGACTGCTGGTTGCTGAAACTGGCGAACATCACGCCGGTGGAGTCGATCGACAGGTTCGACAGGACACCCGTGGCATAACCGTCCTGGGACTGCGAGCTGCGCGCGGTCTCGAGGTTGTAGGAGGTGGTGCTGTTCATCGACAGACGCATACCGTCGGCGTTACCCACCGAGCCGTTGGAACCCCAGTTGCCCGCGGCGTCCTTGGCGGCCGGGATCCAGCCCTTCATGGTGAAGGTGTTGTTGACCACACTCCAGTCGAACGCTCCCACCGGCGTGGTCGGCACGTTGTCAGGGCTGGCGGTCATGGCCTTGACGCTGCCATCGGGGTTGAAGTCGATGTTGCCAATGAGCGGCGTGGTCTTGCTCGGATCGTAAGGGTTGCGACCTTCCACCAGGGTGTACATGGTCCACTGGTTCTCGCCGGTCTTGCGGTAGAACTGCTCCATGACGTGCTCGTTGCCCTGGCTGTCGTACACCTTGGTCGGGAACGACTTGGTGTAGGTGCTCTGATCCTTCGGATCGAACGGCTTGTTCGGCACCATCACGGGCGGCGTGGAGTTGTCCGGGACCTGCAGCGGAATGTCGGGGGCCGAGGAGTTCAGGTTGATGCCCTGATCGATCAGGGTGGTCGCCTTCGGCGCCATTGCCGAGGTATCGATCCGCAGGTCGGTCAGCACGCCCTTCATGATCTTGCCATTGGCATCGACCCCATAGCCCTGCAGACCCAGGCCATCGGAGGTGACGACATAGCCGTCCTTGTTGGTCTGGAACGCACCGGCGCGGGTATAGCTCAGCGAGCCGTTGTCGGACAGGACGAAGAAGCCCTGGCCCTGGATGCCCATGTCCAGCACGTTGCCGGTGTTGTTGACGTCGCCCTGGCCGAACTGCTGGGAAACCGTGGCCAGGCGCACGCCGTTGCCGACCTGGTTCTTGCCCACGCCCAGGCGGTTGGCGCCAGCGTAGACGTCGGCGAACTCGGCGCGCGACGACTTGAAGCCGACGGTCTCGGAGTTGGCGATGTTGTTGCCGGTGACGTCCAGCTTCTTGTTGGCTGCGTACAGACCGCTAAGGCCGATATTGAAAGACATGCATTCACTCCTTATGCCGTGCTAGCGGCCTTAGATTCCGATGGTTTGTACTTTGGAGATGCCCAGCTTGCCGATCCCGGCAAGGTTGAGCATCATCTCGCCGCCGTTCTGGAAGCTGACACTGGTGACCTTGGCCGGCAGCATCGTGTACATCTCCTGCGACTTGCCGTCGACAGTGGTGGTGGCGGTGAAGGTATAGGTACCCGCCTCGACTTTCTCGCCCTTGTCGTTGGTGCCGTCCCAGATGAAATCGGCGGTGCCTTTCTTCTGCTCGCCCAACTGGATGGTCTTGACCACGTTGCCATCCTTGTCCTTGATGGTCACCTTGCCGTCGGTGATGTTCTGCGGCACGACCACCTGGCCATTGAGGCTTTCCTTCGGATCGAAGAGGGCCTTGTCGTTCTGCACGATCACCGAACGCCCTACCAGGGAGGAGGCCTGCAGCGCCTGGGACGAGCCCATGCCGCTGATGATCGAGTTGACCGAGCTGTTCAGGGTCTGGATGCCTTCCAGGCTGCTGAACTGCGCCAGCTGGGCGATGAACTGACCGTTGTCCTGGGGATCCAGCGGGTTCTGGTGCTGCATCTGGGTGACCAGCAGCTTGAGAAACGCATCCTTGCCCAGCGCATTCTTGTCGACAGGCTCGGTGGTGGTTTTCTTGGTGCCGGTGCTGACCCCGGATTTTGTCAGCACATCATTGAGGTTCACGCTGGGGTTTTCGACTGCCATGGTCGGGATTCCTTATCACTGACCCAGGGTCAGTACTTTCTGCATCATGGTCTTGGCGGTGTTCATCAGCTCGGCGTTGGTCTGGAACGCACGGCTGGCGGAGATCATGTCGGCCATCTCCTCGACCACGTTGACATTCGGGTAGTAGACGTAGCCGTCCTTGTTCGCCGACGGATGATTGGGCTCGTAACGGGCCTCGAGGTTGCTCTGGTCCTCGATGATGCCCTTGACCTGGACGCCCTGCCCGGCCTCGCCCTGCTCCTCGAACAGCGACTGGCCCATGCCGTTCTGCGCGTTCTGGAAGGTGGTGGCGAACACCGGATGGCGGGCGCGGTAGGTCTGGTCGATGCTCGAGGACACCGTCTCGGCGTTGGCGATGTTCGAGGCAACGGTGTTCAGGCGCGTGTTCTGCGCGCTCATGCCGCTACCGGCGATGTTGAAGACACTGGCAAGGGACATGGTCACTCTCCACGCAGGGCCGATACCAGCCCTTTGAATTTACTGTTGAGCAGGGTGAAGCTGGCCTGGAAGCCAACGGCGTTTTCCGCGTAGTTCGACTGCTCGATCTGCGCATCCACGGTATTCTGGTCGATCGACGGCTGCATCGGCGTACGGTACTGCAGGGTGTCGTCCATCATCGCCAGGCCTTCGGCCTCGATGTGGCGGTTGTTGGTACGGTCCAGGGCGATGCGCCCCTTCTGCTGCTTGTCGGCCTCGGCGGCGAGTACCGACGAGAAGTCCATGTCACGCGCCTTGTAGTTGGGCGTGTCGGCGTTGGCGATGTTATTGGCCAGCACCTCGGCACGCTGGGCGCGGAAGCCCAATGCCTTTTCGTGGATGCCAAGCGCCTTGTCGAAGCTGATGCTCATATCGGGGAAACCTTCAAAGGTTGACCAGAGTTTCGTTGGCTTAGGCTTTAGCAAGGGCTGTGCCAACCAGCGCAACCCCAGTAAACCGGGGGCTACCCAGGTATCAGGGCGCTGGTGATGCCAGAAAAGCGGCAAAGTGCTTCCGCCACACCACCACCAAGCGGCAATTGGCAGGCGGCAAAAGCGGCAAAACAAAAAATTGACGTCAAACAACAATGCCAATCTGCCATCATCCACGGTAGCATTCGCCCCCCCCGCGCATTGTCGTGGCGAAAAGCCCCAGCCGTTACGGTCATACGCCCGCATGGATGCGCACTGCTTGCTCTACGATTTCAAAGGAACGAAACCGTGCCACCGCTTAACGCACGCAAGACCCTCCTGGCCCTTTTGATCGGCGCCAGCCCCCTGCCCTCGCTGGCCGAGACCATTCAACTGACCGATGCCGGCCACGCCGAGCAGAACCAGAGCCACCCCGCAGACCTCGAATTCACTGGCAGCTACACCGGCCTGCGACGTGACGCGATCAATCTCGCCAATACCCGCGTGATGGGCGACCTGGTCTTCAATAGTGCCATCAACGACAACGACCAGCGCACGGTCGACATGGTCAACCGCAGCGACGGCATCCGCCTGGCCAACAGCAGCATCGGCGGCTACCTGTACAATCGCGGCAACGTGAAAACCACCAGCCTCGATGGCGCGGCCTTGCGCCTGCAAGGCACCCTGGTAGACGGCGATCTCACCAACGAGGGAAGCCTCAGGGTCGGCACCGGCATCTCCTACTTCAATGGCGGGCCGACCTACGGCATCGACCTGTCCAGCCCGAGCGGCGCCACTGTCCTGCACGGCGATGTGATCAACGCCGATGGCGCGAGCATCACCGTCGAAGGCAGGGATGCACGCGGCATCAACCTGGCGGGCGCCAGCCTGGAAGGCAAGGTCGTCAACCGCGGCAACATCGATGTATCCGGCCCTGGCGCCGTTGCCATCAGTGCCACTGCAGGCACCAGCAACCGGCCCACCATCCTGGCCGGCATCGAGAATACCGGTCGGATCTTCGCCAGTGACCAGGCCATCGCGCTCGACGGCGCCACCCTGGTCGACAGCATGGACCGCCACCTGGTCAACAGCGGCAGGATCACAGCCACCACAACCGCCATCCGTATCGGCAACACCGCCTTCGACGACACAGGCTTGTCGGCCTGGTACAAGGCCAACGGCGCACTGAACATCTTCAACAGCGGGACGATCTGGGGCAACACCGCCATCGACGCCACCGCCAGCAACCGCCCGGTCGAGTTGATCCTGCGCCAGGGCAGCAAGGTCTACGGCGACCTTGTCGGCCTGGCCAACATCGAGGTCGAAGGCGACAGCACCTATGGCGTCGCCTACGGTCCCCCCGGCAGCAACAGCATCCGCCTGGCAAACGGTGGCTGGATCGATGTGGGCGACAGCAGCGAGCCACCCACTACCTTCACCCTGCACAGCCTTCACACCACTCTCGACGGCAACCTGAGGATTGCCGACAACTCGGCGCTGGGCCTGTGGCTGGCAAGCAGTACCGACCCGAACACGGCGGTGCTCAAGGTCAGCGGCATCGCCGAGTTCGCCCAGAACGCGCGAATCCTGCTGGAGCCGGAGGACACCGACTTCGAGGCCAGCGGCAGCCGCTACCTGCTGCTCGAGGCCGGCCAGGTGCAGGTCCTCGACGCCAAAGGCCTGCAGGTCAACGCCAAGCCCCAGGTCGCCAGCACCTCGGCCATGCTCAACGTGCTGAGCAGCACGCTCGATGACAACAAGGTCTACGTCACCGTCAGCACCAAGCCGACCGAGGACCTTGAGCAGATCGTCGCGCAACAGGGTGGCGACAGCAATGCACAGCGTGCCCTGGGCAACCTGGCCGAAGCCGGCCTGCTGGCACGCCTGGGCAACCAGGACCCACTGTTCCTCGCCGCCGCCAGCGCCGACGAAGCGCAACTGACCAGGCTCGCCGAGCAACTGGCGCCGGACGTCAGCGACGGCGCGCGCCAGGCCGCCCTGGCCAGCCAGCGCCTGATCGGCAACGCCATCGACAACCGCTCCAGCAGCCTGCGCGCCCCTCGCGCCGACGAGGCACGCCGCGCCTCCGGCGTGTGGATGCAGTCGCTGTACAGCGACGCCAGCCAGCAACAACGCGACGGCATTGCCGGCTACAACGCCTACAGCCGCGGCGTGGCGGTCGGTGCCGATGGCCAGCTGGACGACCAGCTCACCCTCGGCGCGGCCTACAGCTTCATCGACACCGACATCAACGGCAAACGCGGCAACAAGACCCAGGTACAGAGCCACGCCTTCTCGCTGTATGGCAGCTACACCCTGGACAACTACTTCGTCGATGCCAGCCTGACCTACGGCTTCAACGACAACCAAGGCAAGCGCGAGATCGCCGGCACCCGGGCCAAGTCGGACTATGACAGCAACCTGCTGGGCCTGAACCTGGTGGGCGGCTATAGCTGGCAGCCGGATCCGCGACTGCTGGTCGAGCCGCGCCTGGCGGCGCGCTACAGCCGCGTCGACATCGACAGCTTCAACGAGAAAGGCTCGTCGGCCGCACTCAAGGTCGAGGCGCAGCGCTACGAGGCCATCGAACTGGGCGCCGGCGTGCGCGTGGCCAGCCAACTGCCGCTTGGCGCCGGCATCCTGGAACCGCAGCTGAAAGTCATGGCCTACCACGACTTTGCCGCGGATCCTGTGCAGAACACCGCGACCTTCGTGCTGGGCACCACGCCGTTTGTCAGCCATGGTGCCAGCGTGGCGCGCAACAGCTACGAGGCCGGGCTGGGTGCTGACTACAAGCTGGGAGCGGTGAGCGTCGGCGTCAGCTATGACTACGCGGGCAAGTCGGGCTTCGATGCCGACGTGTTCTCGGCCAGGTTGCGCTACGCGTTCTGACACGCCATCGCAGACTATTCCACCTTGAAAACCAACCCTTTCAAGGTGTTCGACGCCAGAGCTATAGCGCCTATCAGACCGAGCGCCGCGCGGGCGGCGCTCGATTTTATAGGCGCTGCAAAGGTTGCGGCGAACACTTGGTGGCCCTCACTCGGTCAATAATCTTCGCACCCAAAGACCTTGAAAGGGATGACCTTGAAAACAAAAAGGCCGGTATCGCAGGATACCGGCCTTTTTTCGCCCAGCCTTACTTGGCCTGGTAGATGATCCCCGGGCTGCACTGGACCATCTGGTAATGGTCAGGCAGGCCGTTGAGCGCCTCGGACGCCCCCAGGAACAGGTAGCCACCGGGCTTGAGGGTGCCGTGAATGCGCATGAGGATGTCCTTCTTGACCTGGGCCGAGAAGTAGATCAGCACGTTGCGGCAGAACACGATGTCGAACTTGCCCAGCGGCGCATAGCTGTCGAGCAGGTTGTACGAACGGAACTCGACACGGCTGCGGATCGGCGACTTGATCGCCCAGCGCCCCGGACCCTTGGGGTCGAAGTAGCGCTGCAGACGCTCCTGCGACAAGCCGCGGGCGATGGCCAGGCTATCGTACTCGCCGGTCTTGCAGTTGTTGAGCATGGCGCCCGACAGGTCGGTGGCGACGATCTGCGCACCCATCTTCAGCTGGCCGAGGTTGGTGCGCTCGAACTCGTCGATCGACATCGAGATCGAGTACGGCTCCTGACCGGACGAACAGGCCGCCGACCAGATGCGCAGGCGCTGGCCCGGGTTGTTCTTGATGAACTCCGGGATCACCTTGCTCTTTAGCACCTCGAACGGGTAGGTGTCGCGAAACCACAGCGTCTCGTTGGTGGTCATGGCATCGACCACCTGCTCGCGCAGACCACTGCGTGGCTGGGTCTGGATGCGCTGCACCAGCTCGCCCAGCGACTTGATGCCCTGTTGCTCCATCAGCTTGTTGAGACGGCTGGAGACCAGGTACTGCTTATTCTCGCCCAGCAGGATGCCACAGGCTTTCTCCAGGAAGACCCGGAACTGTTCGAAATCCAAATTACCCGTAGACAATGCTGCCGCCTCTTCTTAAATCGCTAGCGCCGGGGACGGGCCCCGGCCGTTTCAATGACTTGCCTTGATCCGGTCGACCACGCGCTGGGCGAGGTCATCCGGCCTGAACTTGGCCAGGAAGTCATCGGCACCGACTTTCTTGACCATCGCCTGGTTGAATACCCCGGACAGCGAAGTATGCAGGCAGATGTGCAGTTTTTGCATGCGCGGATCGCTGCGGATCTCCGCCGTGAGGGTATAGCCGTCCATTTCCGGCATTTCAATATCCGAAATCATCATGAGGAACTCCTCCTCCGGACGCTTGCCCTCGTCCACCAGCTTGCGCAGGTAATCCAGGGCCTGGCGACCATCGTTGAGCGCCACCACCTCGACCCCCACGGTCTGCAGGCAACGGCTCACCTGCTTGCGCGCCACCGACGAGTCATCGACCGTCAGCACCCGCAGCATCACCGCCTTGTCCTGCACCTCGGCATCGATCACGCCATCGGACACCGACTCGGACGAAGGCGCCACCTCGGCCAGCACCTTCTCCACATCGATGATCTCGACCATGCGGTTGTCGACCCGGGTCACGGCTGTCAGGTAGTGATCGCGTCCGGTACCCTTGGGTGGCGGATGGATCTCTTCCCAGTTCATGTTGACGATGCGCTCGACCGAATGCACCAGGAAGCCCTGGGTCTTGGTGTTGTATTCGGTGATGATCACGAAACTGTTGCGCGTTTCTTCCTTCAGCTGCGGAAGGCCGGTGGCCATCGACAGGTCCAGGATCGGGATGGTCGCCCCCCGAATGTTAGCCACGCCGCGCACCACCGGATGGGACCTGGGCAGCAGCGTCAGGTCCGGGCACTGCAGCACCTCCCGTACCTTGAACACATTGATGCCGTAGAGCTGATCGCCATTGAGGCGAAACAACAGCAGCTCCAGGCGATTCTGCCCCACCAGTTGCGTGCGCTGGTTGACCGAATCCATCACTCCAGCCATGCCAGACTCCTTCAACGATTGCCTATGTACCGAATCGGCACGGGCTTTGCTTTTTTGAACGCCATGTATACGAAAACGACAAATTTCCGACGACTGACGCGCCTGTTGACCGGCTCACTGGCCGCCCTGTGCCTGCTGGCACCCGGCATTCGTACGCTGGCGGACTCTTTTACCTTGCCTGAACAGCTTATCGGTGTCACTCAGGGGTTTCTTGAATTCACCGTGGAGGACTACCTGGCGACCACCCAGACCCCGGGCCGCTACGAGATCCAGGTCAACAACCTCGACCCACGCCTGCGCATGCCGCTGTGCAGCCAGCAGCTGGACGCCTCGCTGGAAGGTTCGACGCCCCTGGGGCGGGTTACGGTACGGGTCCGCTGCGACGGCACGGCGCCCTGGACGGTATTCGTCCCAGCCCAGGTGCGCCTGATGCGCGACGTGGTGGTCATGACTCGCCCCCTGAAACGTGAAAGCGTGGTGGGTGAAGGCGATGTGGCCTTGCGCGAACGCGATGTGGGCACCCTCGGCGTCGGCTACCTGACCCAGCTTGACCAGGCCGTGGGCTTGAAGCTGTTGCGCCCCACTGTGCTCGACCAGGTGCTGACGCAACAGCACCTGGAGCAGGCCGATGTGGTGCGCAAGGGCGATCACGTGGTGATCATCGCCCGCAGCGGCAGCCTGAGCGTGCGCATGCCCGGCGAGGCCTTGGACAAGGGCGGCCTGCAGACGCAGATCCGGGTGCGCAACCTGAACTCCAAACGCGTGGTCAAGGCCCGCGTCACGGGCCCGGGGCAGGTCGAGGTGGCCATGTAGGACTGCACTGCGTCGGGATAGTGACGCAACGCTGGCGATGTGGAACCGCGCCCCCTAAACTGTGTCACAGATCGGGTTGCGCACGTGTGCCGAGAGGCGGTGATGCATTCACGCCTAAAGTTTTGCTCGGGTAGGCCGAAAGCAAGGCATGCGTCCTAATTCCCAGGGGTTCTGAACATGGTCATCGACTTCAGTCGTCTCAACAACTCTCCGTCCGTCACGGGCGGCGTTCGCGGCAATGCCGCGCCAGGCAACGCCGATAAAGCCGGCGAGGCCAGCGCAGCGCCCAAGCACGCCAGTGTCAGCGGAGAAGCGGTACACCTGAGCCCAGAGGCCCAGCAATTGCAGAAGATCAGCGACAAGCTGCGCGATCAGCCGACCGTCAACAGCGCCCGCGTGGCCG
Source organism: Pseudomonas sp. RtIB026 (assembly GCF_016861355.2). Classification (NCBI taxonomy): domain Bacteria; kingdom Pseudomonadati; phylum Pseudomonadota; class Gammaproteobacteria; order Pseudomonadales; family Pseudomonadaceae; genus Pseudomonas; species Pseudomonas sp. RtIB026. Next base: position 4,919,572 of record NZ_AP023348.2, read on the forward strand.
AGTTGAAACAGGCCATCGCAGACGGCAGCTACAAGGTCGATGCCGACCGGGTCGCCAGCAAACTGCTTGATTTCGAAGCCCAGCGCTGACCCCCAGGGGCGCTGACTTCAAGGACGCAATTCGCCAAGAGTTAGCCATGCACGACATCACCCTGCTGCAACTGATCGAAGACGACATCGCGCCGACCCAGGAACTGCTCGACCTTCTGCAAAAGGAGGCAGTTTCCCTGCATGGCCGGGAAATCATGGCGCTGGAGCATATCCTTGCCCGCAAGCAGTCGCTGGTCGTGCTGCTCGAACAGCAGGGCCTGCGGCGCAACCAGTTGCTCATCGATCTCGGCCTCAGCGCCGACCGCGCGGGCGTGCAGGCAGTGGCCGACCAGTCGCCCAACGGCGAACTCATCATGCAGCAGCTCAATGAGCTCACCCAGCTGATGGATGCCTGCCAGAAGGTCAACGAGAACAATGGCCGGATCATCCAGATGCAGCAATACGCCACGGCCAACCAGATCAGAATCCTCATGGGCGGCGACTCGCCGTCGCTCTATGACAGCCGCGGCGCCACCTCGCCAATGGACAAGCCCAGGGCCATCGGCCAAGTCTGATTGACCCTGATCAAGGCACGGAACATACTGGCATAATGCCGTTACTTGCGTGTGCCGTATTCGCCTGGAGATTGATTACCCGTGTTCAATGAAACCGATGCTCCCCAGCCACCAAAGGTGCTGACCACCCCTTTGGAGATCACGGCCAACTTGCGCCAGCTGCTGGAGAGCCACGACCCGCTGATCATCAGCTTCCATGAGCGCAGCCAGCGGTTTCAAAGCTACGTGGTGCATGTCGACCGGGACAGCGGCGTCCTGGCACTGGATGAAATGATCCCTCGCGACGGCGAGAAGTACATCGAGAACGGCGAACCGTTCCGTGTCGAAGGCTTCCATGACGGTGTGCGTATCGCCTGGGAATCCAACACGGCGCTGACCATCGGCGAGATCGACGGCCACCGCTGCTACCGTGGCCCGCTGCCCGAGGAAGTGACTTACCACCAGCGCCGCAACGCCTTCCGCGCCGCGCTGAAGCTGTCGCAACTGGTCGACATCGTACTCGACGGCGCCCACCTCAAGGGCAACGGCGCCCTGCGCGGCAAGCTGCTGGACATTTCCGCCACCGGCTGCAAGCTGCGCTTCGACGGCAACGTCGAGGACCGCCTGCAACTGGGCCAGGTCTACGAGCGCTTCAAGGCCAGCAACCCACTGGGGCTGACCGACACCCTGGTCGAACTGCGCCACCTGCACTTCGAGGAGCGCATCAACACCACCTTCGCCGGGGTGCGCTTCCATAACCTCAACGGTCAGGCGCAGCGCAAGATCGAGAGTTTCGTCTATCAGCTGCAGCGCGAGGCGCGGCGGTTCGACAAAGACGACTATTGAGCGTCAGCAGGGCACGAAAACGCCACCCCACGGGTTAATGCCAGGCAGTTAGCGCTTGATCGCACTTATTGGGGCTGCTTTGCAGCCCTTCGCGGGTAAACCCGCTCCCACAGGTACAGCGCTCGATTCAGCGTCTGCGCGATCCTGTGGGAGCGGGTTTACCGCGCAGCGACCCCAATTGGCTTAACTGACTGGCTAGGATTTGCTCATCTCGCTTTCCCGCTCCGCGCCGGCCTCCTCTTCGGTATCCTCCGCCGCCACCGGCGCCTGCATCACCTCCTGCACGGTCTGCTCATCCACCCGAGGGTCAAGGGCCGCCGACAAGGGCGAGCCCGCCGCCGGCATGGCCACGTGCCCCAGAGGCGCATCCTGGACCTGGTGCAGCCCGGTGACCGCCTTGGGCCGAATGCGCCAGACCAGCACCAGGGCGAAGAATACGAAGAAGGCGTACAGCATCTGCGCGCCCAGCAGCTTCATCAGCACCCCCGCCGCCAGCGGCCCGATGCAGGCACCCACGCCATAGGTGACCAACAGCATGGCGGTCAACGAGACCCGCCGCTCGCTTTCCACATGGTCATTGGAAAACGCCACCGCCAGCGGATACAGGCAGAACTGCAACAGCGATATGACGAAGCCGATACCGAACAACAGCGCCAACGGCACGCCCGGCAGAATCGCCAGCGGCGCCGAGGCCAGCGCCAGGCCGATCGCCACGCTGCGGATCAGCACGGCGCGATCATAACGGTCGGACAACCAGCCCAGCGGCCACTGCACCAGCAGGCCGGCAAAAATACAGCTGCCCATGAACAGACCGATCTGCTCGGTGGACAGCCCCTGGCTGGACGCATACAGCGGCGCCAGACCATAGAACGAACCGACGATCAGACCCGAGCCGAGCACCGTGGACAACGACTGCGGCACGCGCTTGATGAAGAACTTCGGCTCCATCGGCGCCGGCCGCAACGGCGCGGGGTGGATACGCCGGGTCATGGCCACCGGCACCAGGCACAGGGCAAAGCACATCGCCACCAGCATCAGCAACTCAGGCCCCAGCTGCGGATGCACCACCAGGATCAACTGGCCAAGCACCAGCCCAAGATACGAGGCGATCATGTAGCCGCTGAACACTGCGCCGCGATGCTTGGCATCGGCCTGCTCGTTGAGCCAGCTTTCGATGACCATGTACTGGCACATCATCCCCAGGCCGACGATCATCCGCAGCCCGATCCACACCGGCAGCCAGCTGGTCAGCCCGTGCCCGAGCACCGCCGCGCCGACGATGCCGGCACAGGTGGCGTAGGCGCGGATATGCCCGACCCGGCCGATCAGCCGGTGGCCGACCTTGCCGCCCACCGCCAGGCCGAAGTAGTTGGCCGCCATCAGCGCACCGATCCACAGGCTGTCGACATGGTCGGCGGCCAGGCGCAGGGCCAGGTAGGTACTGAGCAGGCCCGAACCGATCAGCATCATCAGGGCGGCGAAGTACAACGACTGAAACGGCTTCCAGATATTTCGCATACGTCCCGTCAAGCTCCTTGATCTGGTGGCGCGGGGTTGCTGCCAAGCATAAAAGCAAATCCATCGCGGCGCAGGCCCCGGACGGCGAAATCGGCCGCCGGGGGCGCATCCAGTAGCGGTCGTGTCGCGCTCAGGCTTGCGCGGCGAGCACGCGGCGCTCCCAGGGCGTGATCTCATCGAAGAAATCGCTCAGCTCCAGGGTCTTGGTGGCGATGTAGCCTTCGATGAACTCCCTGCCGAACAGTTCCCGCGCCAGGTTGCTGCGCTTGAGGCGCTCCAGCGCGGCGTGCAGGGTGCAGGGCAGGCTCAGGTGCTCGGGCACCTCGAACTCGCCCTGGATCGCCGGCGTCGGCGCGATCTGCCGCTCGATGCCATGCAGGCCGGCGGCGAGGCTGGCGGCGATGGCCAGGTAGGGGTTGGCGTCGGCGCCCGGCAGGCGGTTCTCCACCCGCCGCGCCGCAGGCGAACTGGCCGGGATGCGCAGGCCAGCGGCGCGGTTGTCCTCGGACCAGCAGGCATTGTTCGGCGACGCATAGGGGTGGCACAGGCGCTGGTAGGAGTTGACGTTCGGCGCGAACAGCACGGTGAAGTCGGCCAGACAGGCCTGCAGGCCACCGATGAAATGGTGGAAGGTGTCGGTCGCCCTGCCCTGCTCGTCGCTGAACACGTTACGCCCGCTGGCGCTGTCGACCAGGCTCTGGTGGATATGCATCGAACTGCCGGGGGTGTGCGCCAGGGGCTTGGCCATGCACACCACGGTCAGGCCATGCTTGAGCGCGACCTCCTTGAGCAGGTGTTTGAACAGGAAGGTCTGGTCAGCCAGCAGCAAGGGATCACCGTGCAGCAGGTTGATCTCGAACTGGCTGACGCCCATCTCGTGCATGAAGGTGTCACGCGGCAGCCCCAACGCCGCCATGCAGCGGTACACATCGTTGAAGAACGGACGCAGGCCGTTGTTGGAGCTGACACTGAAGGCCGAGTGGCCCATTTCCCGACGACCGTCCTTGCCCAGTGGCGGCTGGAACGGCTGGGTCGGGTCGCTGTTGGCGGCAAACACGAAGAACTCCAGTTCCGTCGCCACCACCGGCGCCAGCCCGCGCTCGGCATAGCGGGCGATCACCGCCTTGAGCTGGCCACGGCTGGACAGGCCCGAGGGCGTGCCATCGAGCTCCACCGCATCGCAGATGGCCAGTGCCCGAGGCTCGTCGCTCCAGGGCAGGCGGTGGATCTGCGAAGGCTCGGCCACCAGTGCCAGGTCGCCGTCGTCGCTGCCATAGTACTTGGCCGCCGGGTAGCCGCCCATGATGCACTGCAGCAGCACGCCGCGAGCCATCTGCAGGCGGCGGCCTTCGAGGAAGCCCTCGGCGGTCATCACCTTGCCGCGGGGCACGCCGTTGAGGTCGGGGGTGACGCACTCGATTTCATCGATGCCCTTGAGGAACGCTGCCTGGTTGCGCGGGCCTTCGGTCGTCATGACGCTGTCCTTCTTGTTGTGTTCGCATGCCGGGAATGGCGACGCACACAACATAGGCCGGGGGTGTTTAAAATATCAAGCACCCCAGGGATCGTGGCGCCCTCTTCGCGGGTAAACCCGCTCCCACAGGAACCTGGCCAGCCTTCAGGGCAAAGGTGAACCTGTGGGAGCGGGTTTAATCGCGAAAGGGCCAGCCCAGGTTACTGCTCGCGCAGCGTCATGCCATTGGCCGGCAGCGGCAACGCGGTCTTGTAACGCACCTGTTTCAAGGCAAAGCTGGAACGAATGTTCGCCACCCCGGGCAAGCGCGTGAGGTAATCGAGGAAGCGCTCCAGCGCCTGGATGCTCGGCAGCAGCACCCGCAGCAGGTAGTCCGGATCCCCGGTCATCAGGTAGCACTCCATCACCTCCGGCCGTTCGGCGATCTCCTCCTCGAAGCGGTGCAGCGACTGCTCCACCTGCTTTTCCAGGCTGACGTGGATGAACACATTCACATCCAGCCCCAGCACCTCGGGCGACAGCAGCGTGACCTGCTGGCGGATCACCCCAAGCTCCTCCATGGCCTTGACCCGGTTGAAGCACGGCGTGGGCGACAGGTTGACCGAGCGCGCCAGCTCTGCATTGGTGATCCGGGCGTTTTCCTGCAGGCTGTTGAGGATGCCGATATCCGTTCGATCCAGTTTACGCATGAGAGAAATTGACCTGGTTTTTGTGTTTGTACGGAATGTTTATCTGCGCCGCCGGACAAAGGCAATGAACTTGAGAGAAAAATTCTCCTGCCGTCCCCCTATGATGTAAAAAGACGCTGACCTGCCAGTCACGAGCCGGCAGTCAGCGGCGGCCGCTTCAAAGCTCACAAAAACAACATTCGAGCGAGCGTAAAAAGCATGAACGAGTACGCCCCCCTGCGTCTGCATGTGCCCGAGCCTACAGGCCGGCCAGGCTGCCAGACCGATTTCTCCTACCTGCGCCTGAACGACGCCGGTCAAGTCCGTAAACCCCCTATCGATGTGGAGCCTGCCGACACGGCGGACCTCTCCTACAGCCTCGTGCGCGTGCTCAACGAGCACGGCGACGCCGTCGGCCCCTGGGCCGAGGGCATCGAGCCGCAGGTACTGCGCCAGGGCATGCACGCCATGCTCAAGACGCGCATCTTCGACAGCCGCATGGTGGTTGCCCAGCGCCAGAAGAAGATGTCCTTCTACATGCAGAGCCTGGGCGAGGAAGCCATCGGCAGCGGCCAGGCCCTGGCCCTGAACCGCAGCGACATGTGCTTCCCCACCTACCGCCAGCAGAGCATCCTGATGGCCCGCGAGGTGTCGCTGGTGGACATGATCTGCCAGCTGCTGTCCAACACCCGTGACCCGCTCAAGGGCCGCCAGCTGCCGATCATGTACTCGGTGCGCGAAGCCGGCTTCTTCACCATCAGCGGCAACCTGGCCACCCAGTTCGTCCAGGCGGTCGGCTGGGCCATGGCCTCGGCGATCAAGGGCGACACCAAGATCGCCTCGGCGTGGATCGGTGACGGCGCCACCGCCGAGTCCGACTTCCACACCGCCCTGACCTTCGCCCACGTCTACCGCGCCCCGGTGATCCTCAACGTGGTCAACAACCAGTGGGCGATCTCGACCTTCCAGGCCATCGCCGGTGGCGAGTCGACCACCTTCGCCGGCCGTGGCGTGGGTTGCGGCATCGCCTCGCTGCGGGTCGACGGCAACGACTTCATCGCCGTCTACGCCGCCTCGCGCTGGGCCGCCGAACGCGCCCGCCGCGGCCTGGGCCCGACGCTGATCGAGTGGGTCACCTACCGTGCCGGCCCGCACTCGACCTCGGACGACCCGTCCAAGTACCGCCCGGCCGACGACTGGAGCCACTTCCCGCTGGGCGACCCGATTGCCCGCCTCAAGCAGCACCTGATCAAGCTCGGCCACTGGTCCGAGGAAGAGCACCAGGCGGTCACCGCCGAGCTCGAGGCCGAGGTGATCAAGGCGCAGAAGGACGCCGAGCAGTTCGGCACCCTGAGCAATGGCCATATCCCCAGCGCCGCCTCGATGTTCGAGGATGTGTACAAGGAAATGCCCGACCACCTGCGCCGTCAGCGCCAGGAACTGGGGGTCTGAGATGAACGATCACAACAACAGCATCCATCTGGAAAACGCCATGTCCACCACCACCATGACCATGATCCAGGCCCTGCGCTCGGCCATGGATGTCATGCTCGAGCGCGATGACAACGTGGTGGTCTACGGCCAGGACGTTGGCTACTTCGGCGGCGTGTTCCGCTGCACCGAAGGTCTGCAGACCAAGTACGGCAAGTCCCGCGTGTTCGATGCGCCGATCTCCGAGAGCGGCATCGTCGGCACCGCCGTGGGCATGGGCGCCTATGGCCTGCGTCCGGTGGTCGAGATCCAGTTCGCCGACTACTTCTATCCCGCCTCCGACCAGATCGTCTCGGAGATGGCCCGCCTGCGTTATCGCTCGGCCGGCGAGTTCATCTCGCCGCTGACCCTGCGCATGCCCTGCGGTGGTGGCATCTATGGCGGCCAGACCCACAGCCAGAGCCCCGAGGCGATGTTCACCCAGGTCTGCGGCCTGCGCACCGTGATGCCGTCGAACCCGTACGACGCCAAGGGGCTGCTGATCGCCTCGATCGAATGCGACGACCCGGTGATCTTCCTCGAGCCCAAGCGCCTGTACAACGGCCCGTTCGACGGCCACCACGACCGCCCGGTAACGCCGTGGTCCAAGCACCCGCACAGCGCAGTGCCTGATGGCTACTACAGCGTGCCGCTGGACAAGGCGGTGATCACCCGCCCAGGCAATGACGTCACCGTGCTGACCTACGGCACCACCGTGTATGTCTCGCAAGTGGCCGCCGAGGAGAGCGGCGTCGACGCCGAGGTCATCGACCTGCGCAGCCTTTGGCCGCTGGACCTGGAGACCATCGTCGCCTCGGTGAAGAAGACCGGTCGCTGCGTGGTCGTGCACGAGGCCACCCGTACCTGCGGCTTCGGCGCCGAACTGGTGTCGCTGGTCCAGGAGCACTGCTTCCATCACCTCGAGGCGCCGATCGAGCGCGTCACCGGCTGGGACACGCCCTACCCCCACGCACAGGAATGGGCCTACTTCCCCGGCCCTTCGCGGGTAGGCGCGGCACTGAAACGGGTCATGGAGGTCTGAATGGGCACGCACGTCATCAAGATGCCGGATATCGGTGAAGGCATCGCGCAAGTCGAGTTGGTGGAATGGTTCGTCAAGGTCGGCGACATGATCGCCGAGGACCAGGTGGTGGCCGATGTCATGACCGACAAGGCCACCGTGGAAATTCCCTCGCCGGTCAGCGGCAAGGTATTGGCCCTGGGCGGCCAGCCGGGTGAAGTGATGGCGGTCGGCAGCGAGCTGATCCGCATCGAGGTCGAAGGCAGTGGCAACCATGTCGACGCGCCACAGGCCAAGCCGGTTGAGCCGGAAGCCGCGCCGGTCAAGGCCGTGGCCCAGCCCGAGCCACGCATCGAGGCACAACCTCAGGCTGCTGCGGCCCATGCCGCCGCGCCTATCGTGCCGCGCGAAGCCCACGACAAGCCACTGGCGTCCCCGGCCGTGCGCAAGCGCGCCCTGGACGCCGGGATCGAGCTGCGTTACGTACATGGCAGCGGCCCGGCCGGGCGCATCCTGCATGAAGACCTCGACGCCTTCATCAGCAAGCCGCAGACCGGCGCCGGCCAGGCACCGGGCGGCTACGGCAAGCGCACCGACAGCGAGCAGGTACCGGTGATCGGCCTGCGCCGCAAGATCGCCCAGCGCATGCAGGACGCCAAGCGTCGCGTCGCCCACTTCAGCTACGTCGAGGAAATCGACGTCACCAACCTGGAAGCCTTGCGCCAGCAGCTCAACGCCAAGTACGGCGACAGCCGCGGCAAGCTGACCCTGCTGCCGTTCCTGGTGCGCGCCATGGTCGTCGCCCTGCGCGACTTCCCCCAGATCAACGCCACCTACGACGACGAGGCCCAGGTCATTACCCGCCACGGCGCGGTGCACGTCGGCATCGCCACCCAGGGCGACAACGGCCTGATGGTGCCGGTACTGCGTCATGCCGAGGCCGGCAACCTGTGGAGCAACGCCGGCGAGATCGCCCGCGTGGCCCACGCCGCGCGCAACAACAAGGCCAGCCGCGAAGAGCTGACCGGCTCGACCATCACCCTGACCAGCCTCGGCGCCCTGGGCGGCATTGTCAGCACCCCGGTGGTCAACACCCCGGAAGTGGCGATCGTCGGCGTCAACCGCATGGTCGAACGGCCGGTGGTGATCGACGGCCAGATCGTCGTGCGCAAGATGATGAACCTGTCCAGTTCGTTCGACCACCGCGTGGTCGACGGCATGGATGCCGCCCTGTTCATCCAGGCCGTGCGCGGCCTGCTGGAACAGCCTGCCTGCCTGTTCGTGGAGTGATCATGCAAGAGCTCATCAACACCACCCTGCTGATCATCGGCGGCGGCCCCGGCGGTTATGTGGCCGCCATCCGCGCCGGGCAACTGGGCATCCCCACCGTGCTGGTCGAAGGCCAGGCCCTGGGCGGCACCTGCCTGAACATCGGCTGCATTCCCTCGAAGGCGCTGATCCATGTGGCCGAGCAGTTCCACCAGGCCAGTCGCTTCACCGAACCTTCGCCGCTGGGTATCAGCGTATCCTCGCCGCGCCTGGACATCACGCGCAGCGTCGAGTGGAAGGACGGCATCGTCGACCGCCTCACCAGCGGCGTCGCCGCCCTGCTGAAAAAGCACGGCGTGAAGGTGATCCATGGCTGGGCGAAGATCCTCGACGGCAAGAGCGTCGAGGTCGATGGCCAGCGCATCCAGTGCGAGCACCTGCTGCTGGCAACCGGCTCGAACAGCGTCGAACTGCCGATGCTGCCGATCGGCGGGCCGATCATCTCGTCCACCGAGGCCCTGGCGCCCAAGGCGCTGCCTCAGCACCTGGTGGTGGTCGGCGGCGGCTACATCGGCCTGGAACTGGGCATCGCCTACCGCAAGCTTGGCGCCAAGGTCAGCGTGGTGGAAGCCCGCGAACGCATCCTGCCGACCTACGACGCCGAACTCACCGCGCCGGTGGCCGACTCGATCAAGAAACTCGGCATCGCCCTGTACCTGGGCCACAGTGTCGAAGGCTATGCCGACGGCTGCCTGCTGGCCAGCGATGGCCAAGGTGGCCAGCTGCGCCTTGAGGCTGACCAGGTGCTGGTGGCCGTGGGCCGTCGCCCTCGTACCAAAGGCTTCGGCCTGGAAAGCCTGGATCTGAAGATGAACGGCGCGGCCATCGCCATCGACGAGCGCTGCCAGACCAGCATGCGCAACGTCTGGGCCATCGGCGACGTGGCCGGCGAGCCGATGCTGGCGCACCGGGCCATGGCCCAGGGCGAGATGGTCGCCGAGATCATCGCCGGCAAGAGCCGACGCTTCGAGCCGAGCGCAATCGCCGCGGTGTGCTTCACCGACCCGGAAGTGGTGGTGGTCGGCCAGACCCCGGAACAAGCCAGCCAGCAGGGCGTGGACTGCATCGTCGCGCAGTTCCCCTTCGCCGCCAACGGCCGGGCAATGAGCCTGGAATCAAAGACCGGCTTCGTGCGCGTGGTGGCCCGCCGTGACAACCACCTGATCCTCGGCTGGCAGGCCGTGGGCGTGGCGGTGTCGGAACTGTCCACCGCCTTCGCCCAGTCGCTGGAGATGGGCGCACGCCTGGAAGACATCGCCGGCACCATCCACGCCCACCCGACCCTGGGCGAGGCGGTGCAGGAAGCGGCATTGCGCGCCTTGGGCCACGCCCTGCACATCTGACCTGACACTGAAGCGGCAATCGCCGTATTTGGCCCGCTACGCCCCTGGCGCAGCGGGTCTTTTTTTCACTCGGCGACGACGTTCTTGCCGGCTGCCTTGGCCCGGTACAGCGCCTTGTCGGCACGGCCCAGCAACCCCTGACGGTCCTCCCCTTCGCGCCACTGCACCACGCCATAGCTCATGGTCAGCTGGCACTGGCCTATCGGCGGCACTTTGGCCAAGGCCTCCTGGATTCGCTGCGCCGCTTCACGTGCCTGCTCCTGCGAAGTTCGCGGCAAGACCACCACGAATTCATCGCCGCCCCAACGTGCCAACAAGTCCTGCTCGCCCAGACACCGACGAATCCGTTCGGTAACCTCGACCAGTGCGGCATCGCCACGGGCGTGGCCGTGCAGGTCGTTGATCGGTTTGAAGTCGTCCAGGTCCATGGCGATCAACGCCAGCGGTTCACGGAAGCGCCGGGCACGCTCGCACGCCTCCTCGAGGGTCTTTTCCAGGCGATAGCGATTGGCGGTACGGGTCAGGGCGTCGCGCTCGGCCAACTCGCGATTCTCGTCGAGCTGGCGCTGCAACTGCTGGTTGACCCAAGACAGTTCGCGGGTGCGCTCGGCCACCAGGCTTTCCAGGGACAGGTTGCGCTGCTCGAGTTCGGCGACCAGGCGCTTGCCCGCGTCGATGTTGCGGTGGGCGCCGAGCATCCGCGCCACCGAACCGTCGGTGTTGCGGGCGATGACATGGCCGCTGTCCTCGATCCACAGATAGCTGCCATCCTGGCAGCGGCAACGGTACTCGATGAGATAACGCTCGTTGCGCTGGTTGATGTAAGCCTCGAAATGCGCCATCACCCGCGGGTAATCCTCGGGGTGAATCACGCTTTCCCAGGTCAGCACGGAATTGTCCAGCGAATGGCTGGCGTAGCCCAACATCGCGTACCAGCCCGGGTTGCGGTAGACATAGCCGCTGTTGGCATCCCAGTCCCAGATACCGTCGCTGATCAGATCGAACAAGGTGTGCAATTGCTGCTCGGTGAAGCCAGCCGGTAGCGGCTTTGTTGCCTGACTCATGGACGCGCTCCCTGTTGTCCAGCAACTGCGCCCCGTATCCGGTGCTGCCGACACATGCTTGTATTTGCCGCAAGCGGCAATCCTGTTCCTATGCCGAGCAAGCATATTCCGAGCAACAGGCTGCCGGAATAGCCCTGACGGCCTATTTCGCCCCGGTACCACTACTGGTACTGCTTTTGCCCCTTTCGTCGTGTCTTCAGATCCATCCCGGGAGCCATCATGCTTATCACCGCGATCACTCAACAGATCGCCCAACGCATGCAGGAGGAGACCGAGATGAAGCGATCAGAAGGCGCAGCGCGCCCAGGGCGCCATGACCTCGGCAGATGACAGGGACACCGAGCGTAAGTACACCGCCAAGCTGTAGCCCTGAGCATCCGTCAGTAAAAGCGCTGCGGATCCCCTGACTCAAGCAGGCTGGCCAACTGGGTCAGGGCGAAGCGCAACTCCTCCCGACTGGTCGGCGCCATCAGCACGACCCGCACGCCACGTGGATCGCCCGTGCGCTCCACCTGGAACTGGCTGGCGCTCATGACCACCACGCCATTGGCCCGCGCCAGCAGGGCGAACTCGTCGCTGCGCCACGGCTCGGGCAGGTTGAGCCAAAGGTGATAGCAGTGCGACTGGCTCTGCAGCGACGCACTGCCGAAGACTTCACGGGCGATGGCCTGACGTGCCGCCGCCTCGGCGCGGTGCATGCGGATCAACTGGCTGTCCAACCCTTCGCCGATCACATGGCTGGCCAATTGCGCGGTCAATGGCGAAGGCATCCACACCGTGCTGCGCACCATGGCGGTCAGGCGCGACAGCAGCTTCGGCGGGCTGTACAGGTAGCCGATGCGCAGCGCCGGCATGACCGACTTGGACAGGCTGGTGAGGTAGATCGAACGCTCCGGGGCGAAGGTCGCCAGCGGCCGGGTCTGCGGGTCGGTGGCAAGGAAGCCGTAGATGTCATCGTCCAGCAGCAGGAAGTCGAACTCCTCCGCCAACGCCGCGATCTGGGCGCGCCGCTCGTTGGACATGATTGCCGTGGTCGGGTTCTGGCAGGTCGCCACGCACACCAGCATGGCGGGCCGCTCTCGCTGGCAGATCTCGCGCAAGGCCTCGGGGATGATGCCCTGCTCGTCCATCGGCACGCCACGCAGACGGCGGCCCAGGCCATGGGCCACGGAAATGATGCCCGGATAGCACAGCGACTCGCACAGTATCAGGTCGCCCGCCCCGGTCAGGGCGCTGATCGCCACCATCAGCCCATGCTGGGCACCGCTGGTGATGACCACCTGCTGCCACTGCGCACCCGGTAGCCACTGGCGCAACCATTGCGCGCCCGCCTCGCGATGCGCCGGATGGCCGCCGTCGGGGGCGTAGTCCAGCACCTGCTCCAGCCGTGAGGTATTGGCCAGCTCGGTCAAGGCGTTGCGCAACCAGTACTGCAGGGTTTCACCGTAGGGCTTGATGATCGACAGGTCGAGTACTTCGCTGCGGACCGCGGGGGCAGCACGGGCGGCAACGGGGGCCTCGTCCGTCTCGGCGATCCGGTCAAGGACGTAGGTGCCACGCCCCACCTCGCCCTGGGTCAAGCCACGGCGCGACGCCTCGGTATAGGCGCGGCTGATGGTGCCGGGCGTGACATCCAGCGCCTGCGCCAGTTCGCGCAGCGTCGGCAAGCGCTCGCCACGCCGCAGCGCGCCGCTGGCAATGTCATGCGCCAGCGCATCGGCGATGGACAGGTAGACAGGCTGATTGCTTTCGCTGATCCGTGGAACCCACATGAGACGGCTACCGGGCTGAAAATGATTGAAATTTGAACACACAGGCCGACTTGAGTCGATCCTCCGAGCGATTCAAGTTGTGCCTTCCTGCCATGAAATCACGGATGAAATTGTCCCTCTGTGGGAGCGGGCTTGCCCGCGAACACCGGCGGAGCCGGTGCCATCCACCGCGCCGAATGCTTCGCGGGTAAACCCGCTCCCACAGGTACTCACTGAATCAACAAGTTACAGCTTGCACCAGGAGGAGTGAACGTGCCCGCGATGGGCTGGAGAGCAGCCCCACTTGAATTCAGGTCTCGTTACCGTATAGATTCAATTTGAATCGACTCAATCGAATCAATTAACTCACCTGGACTCGCCATGGACAACCTCAGAAAGGATTTTTCTCTCTCCGCCCTGGTCGCCGGCCTGATCGCCGTGATCATCTCCTACGCAGGCCCCTTGATCATTGTGTTCCAGGCCGCCGACCAGGCAGGTCTGGACAACGCAGCGACCGCTTCGTGGATCTGGGCCATCTCCATCGGCAGCGGCCTGACCGGCCTGCTGCTGAGCTGGAAACTGCGGGTGCCGGTGATCATCGCCTGGTCCACGCCCGGCGCGGCGCTGCTGGTGTCGATGCTGCCGAGCGTGTCACTGGCCCAGGCGGTGGGCGCCTACATCGTTGCCTCGCTGCTGATTGCCGTGATCGCCCTGAGCGGCGCCTTCGACAAGCTGATGAATCGCCTGCCCAAGGCCATTGCCGCGGCGATGCTGGCCGGTATCCTGTTCCGCTTCGGCGCCGAACTGTTCAGCTCGATCCGCCTGCAGCCCCTGCTGGTACTGTCGATGCTGGCGAGCTACCTGCTGTTCAAGCGCCTGTCGCCGCGCTACGCGATTCTTTCGGTGCTGATCGTCGGTTGCGGCCTCGCCGCCGGCCTGGGCCAGCTGGACACCCAGGCCCTGGTGCTGGAAATGACCATCCCGACCTGGACCAGCCCGCAGTGGAGCTGGCAGGCCATCGTCAATATCGGCCTGCCCCTGGCCCTGGTATCGCTCACCGGCCAGTCGGTGCCCGGTATCGCCGTGCTGCGCACCTCCGGCTACCAGGTGCCGGCACGCCCGATCGTCTCGGTCACCGCCCTGGGTTCGCTGCTGCTGGCGCCGTTTGGCTGCCACGGCGTCAACCTGGCGGCGATCACCGCCGCCATCTGCACCGGCCGCGAGGCCCACGAGGACCCGGATAAACGCTATATCGCCGGCATGGCCTGTGGTGCCTTCTACCTGCTGATGGGCAGTTTTGGCGCCACCCTGGCCTCGGTGTTCGCCGCCCTGCCGAGGGAACTGATCGCCGCCCTCGCCGGCCTGGCACTGTTCGGTGCCATTGCCAACGGCCTGGCGGGCGCCATGAGTGACGAGAAACAGCGGGAGCCGGCGCTGATCACCTTCCTGGTCACCGCATCGGGCATGAGCCTGCTCGGTCTTGGCGCCGCGTTCTGGGGGCTGATCTTCGGGCTGGCGGCACACTTCGCCCTGAGCTACAGCCGCACGGCCCAACAGCCGCAGGCAAGCGTTCAGGTACGGTGAAGAAGACAAGGGGAATGGGGAAATGGCGTCCCAGGGCAGGTTCGAACTGCCAACCTTCCCCTTAGGAGGGGGATGCTCTATCCAATTGAGCTACTGAGACACTGAAGCCGACAACAGACGCTGTGCGGCGGGGACGGCGAGCATGTTAACCAGCGTGCAGGCATTTGTCATGTATCAATCGGGCGTTTTGCACGTCGGCTTTTTCCCCTGCGCGTCGGCGATCACGCCTTCGTTGCGCAATAGCGCGAGCAACGCCTCGACCGCACCGGCCAGCGAAGCGGAGTTGTCCACGACATGCACGCCGGGATCATACGCCTGCAACCTGAAGTTGCGGGCCAGGCGCTGCTCGATCTCTTCGTTGCTCTCCCGCCCCCTGGCCAGCAGACGCTGGCGCAGCGCACGCTGTGAAACGGTCAGCCCCACGGCCACCAGGTCGGGATAGCGCTGCCGGGCATTGGCCAGGTAGGCACGCGAACCATTGACCAGCACCGACCGACCCGCAGCGAGCCATGCGTCCAGCTGTACAGGAATGCCATAGCTCAAGCCGTTAGCCTGCCAGTCCAGGGCAAAGGCCCCCGCCTCGCGCATCGCCTCGAAGCGCTCGACGCTCACTCCGAGGGCAGCTTCGCCCTTGGCCTCGGCTGAGCGCGTGATGACCCGCCGGGCGACTTCGACACCTAGGGTGAACAATCGCTCACGCGCCGCATCGATCAGGGAATCTTTTCCCGAACCCGACGGTCCCATGAGGAATACAAGGCGCCCCCTTGAGGTTGCCCCACCGCTTGCGTCATATTGCATAGCCACTATGCTCAATGTATGGGAAACCAGCGTATTCCAGGATTTTCCCTAGGCCTTTACCGTCTTTTACCAGATTTTGACGGCATTTGTCTGACACCGGTGTAATTCGATGAATGTGAAACTTTTCAAACCAGTGCTCATTTCTGATAATTGGTACTGGCAAAAAGCCTTTATCGAGATCACTATTTGTCACAGAATTGACGCCAAGGAAACGGCGACCCTGAGGCAAGATGAAGAACCAAAATCACATCACGGTTGAACATTTTGTCGTCGCCGCGGTCGTACTTCCACCGTGCGGCCAATTTGCGAACCGCTCCCCCTGAACCAGAACAACCGGTCAATTTATATGCGCCCAATGAAACAGGCTATCTATTCGAGCCGCACCGCTGACAAGTTTGTCGTCCGCCTGCCAGACGGGATGCGTGAGCGCATTGCCGAGGTAGCGCGCAACCACCACCGCAGCATGAACTCCGAGATCATCGCCCGCCTGGAGCAGAGCCTTATCCAGGAAGGCGCCCTGGGTGATGAACTGAGCATGCGCCTGGACAGCCCAGAGCTCAGCCTCCACGAACGTGAACTGCTGCAGCGCTTCCGCCAACTGTCCCACCGCCAGCAGAATGCCCTGGTCGCCCTCATCGCTCACGATGTGGAAATGGCCGCCGACGCGTCCTGATCCAGGCAGCGACACCGCACACAAAAAAGCCAGCGCAAGCTGGCTTTTTTGCATCTGGTGATTGCAGGATGACGGCGGGGTCACACACGCCCCCCTGTAGGAGCGGCCTTGTGCCGCGAAAGGGTCGCATAGCGACCCCAGGATTTCAGCGTTGATGCAAAGATCGCCGGGGCCGCTTTGCGGCCCTTTCGCGGCGCAAGGCCGCTCCTACAGGGGGGGGGTGCGCATGGCCTGAACCCAACGCTTACAGCAGGAACAGCGTGGCCAGGCCGAGGAAGATAAAGAAGCCGCCACTGTCGGTGACCGCCGTAATCATCACACTCGACCCCATCGCCGGATCACGCCCCAGGCGCGTCAACGTCATCGGGATCAGCACGCCCATCAAGGCGGC
This sequence comes from Pseudomonas sp. RtIB026, assembly GCF_016861355.2. Taxonomy (NCBI): domain Bacteria; kingdom Pseudomonadati; phylum Pseudomonadota; class Gammaproteobacteria; order Pseudomonadales; family Pseudomonadaceae; genus Pseudomonas; species Pseudomonas sp. RtIB026. The sequence continues at coordinate 4,936,085 of NZ_AP023348.2, forward strand.
CAGCAACAGGTTCAGGGTCATTGCCGCCGTCATCACCAGGCCCAGCGACCAGCTGCCATAGAGCCAGAACGCCACGACACCGATCACGCCACCCCAGATCAGGCCATTGAGCAGCGACACCGCAAGCTCCTTGCGCATCAGGCGGCTGGTATTGCCCGGCGACACCTGGTCGAGGGCCATGGCGCGCACGATCATGGTGATGGTCTGGTTGCCCGAGTTGCCGCCGATACCCGCCACGATCGGCATCAGCGCCGCCAGCGCCACCAGCTTTTCGATGGAGCCTTCGAACAGGCCGATCACCCGCGAGGCGACAAATGCGGTGATCAGGTTGATGGCAAGCCACGCCCAACGGTTGCGCAGCGAGCGCCAGACCGAGGCGAAGATGTCTTCCTCCTCGCGCAGACCGGCCATGTTGAGCACTTCGCTCTCGCTCTCTTCACGAATCAGGTCGACCATTTCATCGATGGTCAGACGGCCGATCAGCCGCTCGTTCTTGTCCACCACCGGGGCGGAAACCAGGTCGTAGCGCTCGAAGGCCTGGGCGGCGTCGTAGGCATCTTCCTCGGGGTGGAAGGTCACCGGGTCATTGGCCATGACCTCCGCGACTTTCTTGTCCGGGTCGTTGACCAGCAACCGCTTGATCGGCAGCACGCCCTTGAGAATGCCATCGTAATCGACGACGAACAGCTTGTCGGTATGCCCTGGCAGCTCCTTGAGCCGGCGCAGGTAGCGCAATACCACCTCGAGGCTGACGTCTTCGCGGATGGTGACCATCTCGAAGTCCATCAGCGCACCGACCTGCTCTTCGTCATAGCTCAGGGCCGAGCGCACACGCTCGCGCTGCTGGGCATCGAGGGTTTCCATGAGCTCGTGGACGACGTCGCGGGGCAGCTCCGGCGCCAGGTCGGCAAGTTCGTCGGCGTCCATTTCCTTGGCGGCGGCCAGCAACTCGTGATCGTCCATGTCGGCGATCAGGGTCTGGCGCACGGCGTCGGAGACTTCGAGCAGGATGTCGCCGTCGCGATCCGAGCGCACCAGCTGCCAGACCGTCAGGCGGTCGTCCAGCGGCAAGGCTTCGAGGATATAGGCGATGTCGGCGGGGTGCAGGTCGTCGAGCTTGCGCTGCAGTTCGACGAGGTTCTGGCGGTGGACGAGGTTTTCCACCAGGTCATGGTGGTGACCTTCCTGACGGTGCGTCAGGTCCTCGACCACCCGCTGGCGCTGCAGCAGCTCGATCACCTGGGCCAGGCGATCCTGCAGGCTGTCTTGGGCTTTCTTTACTTCGATTTCGGTCATAGGCGAACTCCACTCCCAGCAGCGGAGCACGCCGGGAGAATCAATCGGTCAGATCTGGCTGTATGAAGCGTGTTGGCGAGTAACTACTGGGTAAGTCCATGGTGGGATTCCACAAGCCCCGGCGGGGCTGACGGGCGCAATCATACACTGTGCAAGCTGTCGGATCGCTTAAATTTTTGGCCAGAACAATCGTTTGCGCGCTAAAGCTGTGACAACGCTCGAAGCCATGAGTGCGACGGTCGCTCTGGCGTGAAAAGCACATTCGTCTTGCGCTGGTTCGATTTGCGGCGCCTGGCCCCTTTCGGGAACATCTACAGAACAGCGTAGATGGACATCCGTGACAATTCAGCGCGCCAGAAAAACAAAAAGCCCGCTCTAACGAGCGGGCTTCTTGATGTGTGGCGGACTCAGCAGGATTCGAACCTGCGACCGCTCGGTTCGTAGCCGAGTACTCTATCCAGCTGAGCTATGAGTCCGTGGTGGTAGTTTTAGGCCAGATTACCACTGGCTTGTTGAAGTGCCTTTGCAAGCAAAACCACTTCAAAAGTGGCGGACTCAGCAGGATTCGAACCTGCGACCGCTCGGTTCGTAGCCGAGTACTCTATCCAGCTGAGCTATGAGTCCGTGGTTGGTAGTTTTAGGCCAGATTACCACTGGCTTGTTGAAGTGCCTTTGCAAGCAAAACCACTTCAAAAGTGGCGGACTCAGCAGGATTCGAACCTGCGACCGCTCGGTTCGTAGCCGAGTACTCTATCCAGCTGAGCTATGAGTCCGTGGGGTAGTTTTAGACCAGATTACCACTGGTGGATTGAAGCAGCCTTGCAGGCAAAGCCACTTCAAAAGTGGCGGACTCAGGAGGATTCGAACCTCCGACCGCTCGGTTCGTAGCCGAGTACTCTATCCAGCTGAGCTATGAGTCCGTGTCTTGCTGTGCCATTCGGATCGCTTTAAGCGCTCCAGGCAAATAATGGCGGTGAAGGGGGGATTCGAACCCCCGATACCCTTATGAGGTATACTCCCTTAGCAGGGGAGCGCCTTCGGCCACTCGGCCACCTCACCGCAACACGAGGCGAATATTAAACACACCCTTCCTCGTTTGCAACCCTTTTTTTGAAAAAAACTTCAAAAAAATTAAAGGCTTGGCTCCTCGTCCTTCTCTTTCTTGATCCGCAGGTAGATTTCCTCGCGGTGAACAGCCACTTCCTTGGGCGCGCTAACGCCAATACGCACCTGGTTGCCTTTGACACCCAGGACCGTCACGGTGATCTCACCGTCACCAATGATCAGGCTCTCGGCGCACCGACGAGTCAGAATCAGCATAGTTTTCTCCTCACATGAATCTTCAGGGACAACAGTCTTTGAAAAGCAGGGCCTGGCCGGGGACGACGGCACTGGCCCGGATCGACCACCACGGCTGCCTGGACAGGGACAGCCGCAGCGGCCAGAAACGCGAAGGGCGCGGCAAGCCGCGCCCCTCCAGGCAGCGTGTCACTCACCCTGTCGGGCAGGCGCATCGAGTTCGAACGCGGTGTGCAGCGCGCGTACGGCCAGCTCCAGGTACTTCTCTTCGATCACTACCGAGACCTTGATCTCGGAGGTGGAGATCATCTGGATGTTGATGCTCTCCTTGGCCAGGGCCTCGAACATGCGGCTGGCAACGCCCGCGTGGGAGCGCATGCCGACGCCGACGATCGACACCTTGGCGATCTTGGTGTCGCCGATCACTTCACGCGCGCCGATTTCGCGGGCGGTGTTCTCCAGCACGCTCAGCGCCTTCTCGTACTCGTTGCGGTGCACGGTGAAGGTGAAGTCGGTGGTGTTATCGTGCGAGACGTTCTGCACGATCATATCGACTTCGATGTTGGCGGCGCTGATCGGGCCGAGGATCTTGAAGGCGACGCCTGGGGTATCCGGGACGCCACGAATGGTCAGCTTGGCCTCATCACGGTTGAAGGCGATACCGGAAATGATCGGCTGTTCCATGGATTCCTCTTCATCAATGGTAATGAGGGTACCCGGACCCTCCTTGAAGCTGTGCAGCACGCGCAGCGGGACGTTGTACTTGCCGGCGAACTCCACCGAGCGGATCTGCAGCACCTTGGAGCCGAGGCTGGCCATTTCCAGCATCTCCTCGAAGGTGATCTTCTCCAGGCGCTGGGCCTGGGGCACGACACGCGGGTCGGTGGTGTAGACGCCATCGACATCGGTGTAGATCTGGCACTCGTCGGCCTTCAGTGCCGCCGCCAGGGCCACGCCGGTGGTGTCGGAGCCGCCACGGCCGAGGGTGGTGATGTTGCCGTGCTCGTCGACGCCCTGGAAACCGGCGACCACCACGACACGGCCGGCCTTGAGGTCGGCGCGGATCTTCTGGTCGTCGATCTGCAGGATGCGCGCCTTGTTGTGCGCGCTGTCGGTGAGGATGCGCACCTGGTTGCCGGTGTAGGACACCGCCGGCACGCCGCGCTTCATCAGGGCCATGGACAACAGGGCGATGGTGACCTGCTCGCCGGTCGAGACGATCACGTCCAGCTCGCGGGGTTCGGGCTTGTCGGTGATCTGCTTCGCCAGGTCGATCAGGCGATTGGTTTCACCGCTCATCGCCGACAGCACAACCACCAGGTCGGTGCCTTGCTCGCGGAATTTCTTGACCTTGTCGGCAACCTGCTCGATCCGCTCGATGGAACCGACAGAGGTACCGCCAAATTTCTGTACGATCAACGCCATTTCAAAGGTGCCTCAGCCCTCAAGGGCCCCAAAAAACAATCCAACATGGCGGGGACGCCGACTAGACCGGCGCCCCCTCCATCTCAAAGTCCCTGCTCGGCGAACGGCACGGCCAGGGCCAGCGCCTGGTCCAGCGCGGCGACGTCGACGCCACCGCCCTGGGCCATGTCAGGACGACCGCCGCCCTTGCCACCGACCGCCGCAGCAGCTTGTTTCATCAGGTCGCCAGCCTTGAGTTGGCTGGAGAGGTCCTTGGTCACGCCAGCCACCAGCACGACCTTGCCCTCATGCTCGCTGCCCAGCAGGATCACTGCGTGGCCGAGCTTGTTCTTCAGTTGATCGACGAGCGCCAGCAGCGCCTTGCCATCCTGCCCATCCAGGCGGGCGGCGAGGACCTTGGCACCCTTGACCTCAACGGCCGCGTTGGAGAGATCATCCCCGGCGGCGCTGGCGGCCTTGGCCTGCAGCTGCTCGAGCTGCTTTTCCAGCTGGCGGTTGCGCTCGAGCACAGCCGACAACTTGTCGATCAGGTTGTCGCGATTGCCCTTGACCAGCTGCGCGGCTTCCTTGACCTGCTCTTCGGCAGTGTTCAGGTAGGCCAGCGCGGCGGCGCCGGTGATCGCTTCGATACGGCGCACGCCAGAGGCCACACCGCCTTCGCTGATGATCTTGAACAGACTGATGTCGCCGGTGCGCTTGGCATGGATGCCGCCGCACAGCTCGACGGAGAAGTCACCGCCCATGCTCAGCACGCGCACGGTGTCGCCATACTTCTCACCGAACAGCGCCATGGCGCCCTTGGCCTTGGCGGTCTCGATGTCGGTCAGCTCGGTCTGTACCTCGGTGTTGCGACGCACTTCGCGGTTGACGATGTCTTCCAGGGCCTTGATCTGCGCAGGCGTAACCGCCTCGAAGTGGCTGAAGTCGAAACGCAGGCGCTGGCTGTCGACCAGCGAGCCCTTCTGCTGCACGTGCTCGCCCAGCACCTGGCGCAAGGCTTCGTGCAGCAGGTGGGTGGCGGAGTGGTTCAGCGAGGTGGCGTGCTGCACCTCGGCATCGACGCGGGCATCAACTGCGGCACCGACAGTCAGCGCGCCGCTGGTGACCACGCCGTGGTGCAGGAAGGCACCACCGGTCTTGGTGGTGTCGCGCACGTCGAAGCGCACCGCGCCGGCCTGCAGGTAGCCGCAATCACCGACCTGGCCGCCGGACTCGGCGTAGAACGGGGTGCGGTCGAGGACCACGACGCCCTCCTCGCCTTCAGCCAGTTGCTCGACGGCCTGGCCGTCCTTGTACAGGGCGATGACCTTGCCCTGACCTTCGGTGGCGTCATAGCCGAGGAAGTCGGTGGCGGTGTCGACCTTGACCAGGCTGTTGTAGTCCATGCCGAAGGCGCTGGCGGAGCGGGCACGCTCACGCTGGGCTTCCATCTCGCGCTCGAAGCCGGCTTCATCGATGGTCAGCTCGCGCTCGCGGGCGATGTCGGCGGTCAGGTCCATGGGGAAGCCGTAGGTGTCGTACAGCTTGAACACCACGTCGCCCGGCACGACCTGGCCCTGCAGTTGGGCCAGGTCCTGCTCGAGGATGCGCAGGCCCTGCTCGAGGGTCTTGGCGAACTGCTCTTCCTCGGTCTTGAGCACGCGTTCGATGTGCGCCTGCTGGCTCTTGAGCTCGGGGAAGGCTTCGCCCATCTCGGCCACCAGCGCGGCGACGATCTTGTGGAAGAAGCTGCCCTTGGCGCCCAGTTTGTTGCCGTGGCGGCAGGCGCGACGAATGATGCGGCGCAGCACGTAACCGCGGCCTTCGTTGGACGGCAGCACGCCGTCGGCGATCAGGAAGCCGCAGGAACGGATGTGGTCGGCGACCACTTTCAGCGACGGCTGGTCGTCATTGGCGCAACCGATGGCATTGGCGGCAGCGGCCAGCAGGCTCTGGAACAGGTCGATCTCGTAGTTCGAGTGCACATGCTGCATCACCGCACTGATGCGCTCCAGGCCCATGCCGGTATCCACCGACGGCGCCGGCAGCGGGTGCAGGACGCCATCGGCGGTGCGGTTGAACTGCATGAAGACGTTGTTCCAGATCTCGATGTAGCGATCGCCGTCTTCTTCCGGCGAGCCGGGTGGGCCGCCCCAGATGTCGGCGCCGTGGTCGTAGAAGATCTCGGTGCACGGGCCACACGGACCGGTGTCGCCCATGGTCCAGAAGTTGTCGGAGGCGTACGGGGCGCCCTTGTTGTCACCGATGCGCACCATGCGCTCGGCCGGCACGCCGACTTCCTTGGTCCAGATGTCGTAGGCCTCGTCGTCGCTGGCGTAGACGGTGACCCACAGTTTTTCCTTCGGCAGGTTCAGCCACTTGTCCGAAGTCAGGAAGGTCCAGGCGAAGGTGATGGCATCGCGCTTGAAATAGTCGCCGAAGCTGAAGTTGCCCAGCATCTCGAAGAAGGTATGGTGACGGGCGGTGTAGCCGACGTTTTCCAGGTCGTTGTGCTTGCCACCGGCGCGTACGCACTTCTGGCTGCTCACGGCGCGGGTATAGGCGCGCTTTTCCTGGCCGAGGAAGCAGTCCTTGAACTGGTTCATGCCGGCGTTGGTGAACAGCAGGGTCGGGTCATTGCCCGGGATCAGGGAGCTGGAGGCAACGCGAGTATGTCCCTGCTCTTCGAAGAAGCGGAGGAAGGCTTCACGGATTTCTGCGCTTTTCATAGGTTCTTCCACGGAAACGGCGGCCACACGTCGAATCGACGAAACGACGGCAAAGGGCCGCATTATATCGGTCCTGCAGTCTCGGTGCAGTGTGTTTATGCGATAGAAACCGTCGATTGGACGGTTTGTCGGACTACAGCAATTGAAAACGGCATGACCGCGATGCTAAAGCCAGCGTTTCGCTACTGGCAAGCCAATTACGGTCCCGGGACGGGGAAAATTAACAGGTTGGTGAATTAAAAGAATTTCATCACCAAAGGGATCCAAAACCGGCCAAGCGCTGAGCGTTCCTGTAGGAGCGGCCTTGTGCCGCGAAAGGGCTGCAAAGCAGCCCCAGGATCTCAGCAACAAAGCAGATATTGCCGGGGCCGCTTTGCGACCCTTTCGCGGCACAAGGCCGCTCCTACAGGGATCGCGCAAGGCTTAAGCCAGCCGTTGGCCCGAGTCGGGCACGATCAGGATGCCGGCGCGCAGCCCGTTCTTCACCTTGGGGTTGGGGAAGATGATTCGCGCGCCCTCCTCCTCCACCACCCAGCGCGTCTCGGCCAGGTCTTCGGCCAGCAGGTAGCCCTTGCTGAGCTCGGAGAAATTCTCGATGTCCGCCGGCAGGTGCAGGTGGAAGCTGTCGCTGTGCTTGATGATCTCGCGGGCGACGCTGAACAGCTTGAGGCCATCCAGGGACTGCTCGGTTTCCGGCTCGGTGCCTTCGATGAGCTGAATCAGGCGTTTCTTGAGCCTGTCGAGGTTGACCTCTGCGTTCTCCCCAAAGGGACGAGCCTTGCCAAGCTCCAAGGTGAAGGCTTCGGCATCGAGCTGCTCGTAGGTGAACGCGCTGAAGGTGATCGACGACTTGCTCTGCAGCAGGACCGCCTCCATGCCGGCCGCCGCCAGACGAGCCAGCTCGCGACGGGAGTGTCGGCGACCTTCTTTGTAGGGGTACAGCGCGAACTGTTCGATCTTCGATCCGCGAATGGCGGTATGCAGGTCGTAATGCAGGCGGGTGCGCTCAGGCTTGCTGAAGAACACCCGGGCGAACTGCTCGAGCTCGGCGGCGCGCAGCGCCTCGAAGCCGCTGGAGAGTTCGTGGCGGCCATTGAACAGGCGGTTGATGTCCTGCTCGATGAAGCGCTCGCCCTTGCGGATCGCCGCCGGGTTGCCGAACAGGAACAGCACCCGCGCACGCGGCTTGATCTTGCCGCTGGCCACACCGTGCAGCAGCCTTTCGAGCAGCTCGATCGGCGCCGTCTCGTTGCCGTGGATACCGGCCGACAGCAGCAGGTCAAGCCCGCAATCCTCACCTTCGGGGGGACGCACTTCCAGCGCGCCCTCCCCCAGCCAGCGCAAACGCACGCCCCCGGTGGTCACTTGGGTCTTCTCGGCCGGTTCGTGATCGGTCAGGGTCAGCTCAAGCAGTTTGCCGAGGGCGAGCATAGGCGCTTCCTTAGTGGTGGTGGCCGCAGTCCGGGCCGTGGACGTGGTCGTCGTCACCGGCGACGTCGGCCGGTTCCATTTCCAGTTGCAGGCTGACCAGGTTGGTGGCCATCGGGCGCAGCAGCAGGTTGGCGTACTCGGTGTCGTCTTCCTCGACATCGACGCCGATCAGCAGCTGGCCGCGGCCGTCCTGCTGGATCCACACTTCCTTGCCTTGCCAGACCACGGCAAAACGGGTGCACGAGGTTTCCAGCTGGGTGCCGTCTTCATCTTCCAGGATCAGGCGCAGGGCGTCGGACATTGCAATTTCTCTCTATCAAAGTTGGCGTTGGAACGGATACACCGAGCCCAACTTGAGGATCTGGGTCAGGTCATCCAGGGCCGTGCGGCATTCCACCAGCAGCTGCGGGTCGGCCAGGTCCGCTTCGCCGAGGCGATCGCGGTAGTGCTTGTCGACCCACTGCACCAGGGTGTCGTACAGCGAGGCGGTCATGATAACGCCTGGATTGACCGCCGCCAGTTCGTTTTCCTTCAATGCCACGCGCAGACGCAGGCAAGCCGGGCCGCCACCGTTCTGCATGCTCTGCTTGAGGTCGAACACCTTGACCTCCTTCACCGGGCCGCCCTGGCTGGTCAGCTGGCTCAGATAAGCCCAGACGCGCTCGTTGTTGCGGCACTCCTCCGGCACCACCAGCAGCATCGAACCGTCTTCGCGGCTGAGCAGCTGGCTGTTGAACAGGTAGGAACGCACCGCGTCCTCCACCGTCACCGCCGCGCGCGGCACGCAGATACCCTGGAAGTTGCCGCCCTTGCTGGCCAGTTTAGCCTGCAGCTGGCCGAGCACGGCGTCGGTCTCGAGGAACGCGTCCTCGTGGTAGAACAGCACCTCGCCGTTGCCCACCGAAATCACGTCGTTGTGGAACACGCCCTGATCGATCACCGCCGGATTCTGTTGAGCGTAGACCACGCCTTCATCGCTCAGCCCGTGCAGGCGAGCGACGGCCTGGGAGGCTTCCAGGGTCTGTCGCGCCGGATACTTCTGCGGCGCGGGATAGCGGCTGTCGAAGGCGCTGCGGCCATAGACGAAGAACTCGACGCCGGCCTCGCCATAGGCGCGGCAGAAGCGGGTGTGGTTGGCCGCGCCTTCGTCGCCGAACTGGGCAACCGCCGGCAGCGCCTCATGGTGGGCGAAGACCTTGTCATCGCTGAACATGGCGCCCAGCACGCGGCTGGTGGTCGGGTGCTCGATGCTGCGGTGGTACTTGCAGTTGAGGTTGGCGGCGGTGAAATGCACGCGGCCATCGGAGGTATCGGCGCTGGGGCTGACGGTGGCGGCGTTGGCCACCCACATGCTCGAGGCCGAGCAACTGGCGACCAGCAGCGGCATTGCGTCTTTGGCCGCACGCTGGATCACTTCGGCATCGCTGCCGGTGAAGCCCAGGCGACGCAGCGCGGCCACGTCCGGACGCTCCTGCGGGGCCAGCACGCCCTGCTGGAAGCCCATTTCCATCAGCGCCTTCATCTTCGCCAGGCCCTGGCGCGCCGCCTCGCGCGGGTTGGAACCCTGCTGGCTGTTGCTCTGCGAGGCCACGTTGCCGTACGACAAGCCGCCGTAGTTGTGGGTCGGCCCCACCAGGCCATCAAAATTCACTTCAAAGGATTTCATCGGCAAGGCTCCGAGACCTGTTGTTATAGGGTGACGCCCGGCGTCAGGGTCGCCGGCAGTGCAAGGCTCGCGGTCTCCAGCGAAGCCACGGGGTAGGCGCAGTAGTCCGCCGCGTAGTAGGCGCTGGCGCGGTGGTTGCCGCTGGCGCCGACGCCACCGAACGGCGCGCTGCTGGCGGCGCCGGTCAGCTGCTTGTTCCAGTTGACGATGCCGGCGCGGCTGCGCAGCCAGAAGTGCTGGTAGCGGGCGTTGGAGTCCGACAGCAGCCCAGCAGCCAGGCCGTACTGGGTGTTGTTGGCCTCCTCGATCGCCGCGTCGAAGTCGGCGTAGCGGATCACCTGCAGCAGCGGGCCGAAGAACTCTTCGTCCGGGCGCTCGGCCACGGCGCTGACATCGATGATGCCCGGCGTGAGCAAGGCAGCGCCGGTCTGCGGCTGGGTCATCTCCAGCAATGCCACGGCGCCCTTGTCGAGCATCTCGGCCTGGGCCGCCAGCAGTGCGCGAGCGGCCTGCAGCGAAATCACCGAACCCATGAAGGGCGCGGGCTGCTGATCGAAGGCACCGACACTGATGCTGCGGCTCACCTCGACCAGGCGCTGGATCAGCGCGTCACCCCAGTCGCCCTGCGGCACCAGCAGACGGCGGGCGCAGGTGCAACGCTGACCGGCGGAGATGAAAGCCGACTGGATGATGGTGTACACCGCCGCGTCCAGATCCTTGACCTCGTCGACCACCAGCGGGTTGTTACCGCCCATTTCCAGGGCGAGGATCTTGTCCGGGCGGCCGGCGAACTGCTGATGCAGCAGGTTGCCGGTGCGGCTGGAACCAGTGAAGAACAAGCCATCGATACCCGGGTTGCCAGCCAGCGCCACGCCGGTTTCGCGGGCGCCCTGGACCAGGTTGAGCACGCCGGCCGGCACGCCGGCCTCGATCCAGCACTGCACCGTCAGCTCGGCGACCTTGGGGGTCAGCTCGCTGGGCTTGAACACCACGCAGTTGCCGGCCAGCAGCGCCGGAACGATATGGCCGTTGGGCAGGTGGCCGGGGAAGTTGTACGGGCCGAACACCGCCACCACGCCATGGGGCTTGTGCCGCAACACGGCGGTGGCATCGGCCAGCGGGCCGCTCTTCTCACCGGTGCGCTCGCGGTAGCTCTGCACCGAGATGGCGACCTTGTTGACCATGCTGGTCACTTCGGTGGCCGACTCCCACAGGGGCTTGCCGGTTTCTTCGCCGATGCAGCGCGACAGCGCCTCGGCATTGGCCTTGAGCTTCTCGGCGAAGGCCTCCAGCACGCTGATGCGCGCCTCCAGGCTCAGCGATGCCCAGGCCGGGAACGCCTGGCGGGCGGCCTGCACGGCGGTTTTGACCTGGGCGGCGTCGGCGCCCTGCCCTTGCCAGATCAGCGCCTGGGTGACGGGGTTGAGCGACTGCAGGGTTTCACCCTGGCCGGCCAGCCAGTGGCCTGCGATGTAATGCGTGTTCATTTACTGGGCCTCCCGACCGGCGGACAGCGGCACGGCGCGGACATTGTCGCCGGCGCCCAGGCGCAGGCGCTTGGCGGTCTGCGGATCGACCACCAGGGTGCCTGCCGCCAGGCGCGCCGGTGCGGCGGTGATGCGGCAGTCTTCGCGCTTGCGGTTGTGAATGATGTAAGGGGTGGCGTCGTCACCCGGGGTGCCGACGGCCAGTACCAGGGTCTCGCTGTCACGCACGGCGCGGATCTTCGAGGTCTCGCACTCGATGGCCGGGCCGGCATCGAAGATGTCGACATACCCCTGGTAGTTGAAGCCTTCGCGCTTGAGCATGGCCAGCGCAGGCTCCGTGTCGGTGTGCACGCGGCCGATGACGTTGCGCGCCGCTTCCGAGAGGAAGCAGGTGTACAGCGGGAACTTGGGCATCAGTTCGGCGATGAACGACTTGTTGCCCACGCCGGTGAGGTAGTCGGCCTGGCTGAACTCCATCTTGAAGAAGTGCCGGCCCAGGCTCTCCCAGAAGGGCGAACGGCCTGCCTCGTCGGACATGCCGCGCATCTCGGCGATGATCTTGTTGCCGAACAGCTGCGGGAACTCGGCGATGAACAGCATCCGCGCCTTGGACAGCAGACGGCCATTGAGGCCACTGCGGTAGTCGCTGCGCAGGAACAGCGAGCACAGCTCGGAGTTGCCGGTCAGGTCGTTGGCCAGGAACAGCGTGGGGATCTCGCGGTAGATGTTCAGCTCCTGCGAGGCGCTGACGGTCAGGCCGACCCGGTAGTTGTACCAGGGCTCGCGCAGGCCGACGGCACCGGCGATGGCACTGATGCCGACCACCATGCCTTCGTCGTTCTCCAGCACGAACAGGTAGTCGGTGTCGCCGCGCTCGGCTTCGCCGCGAAAGCTTTTCTCGGCCCAGCCGACCCGTTGGCCGAGGCGCTCCTCGTTGGCCGGCAGCGTGGTCAGGCCGGTGGTGCCGGTGCTGCGGGCCAATTCGATCAGCGCGGGTAAATCGCTGCTGCGTACAGGACGAACGATCATGCTATCTCCTTGTGCGGCGGTCTGTGCCTGCCGCGAAACTCTCTGTTCCGGCGGTTCAGACCGCGACCAGGCGCACGCTGGCGCCTTCGCCGACACCCAGGGCCTCGGCGGCTTCGCCGCTCAGGCTGACCGGCTTGCCCGGCACCCAGTCCAGCTCCAGCAGCACGGCGCGGTAATCCTGCAACTGGCCGTTGCACACCAGGTACGGACGGCCGCCCTTGACTGGCGTCTCGTCGAGCTTGACCGGCACCACCCGGCTCTGGGCGATGGAGCGGATGCCCGAGGCGCGGGCGTGCAGGGTCGGGCCGCCGTCGAAGATGTCGATGTAATGCTCGGTCTCGAAGCCTTCGCGCATGAGGATGTCGAAGGTAATCTGCGCCCGCGGGTGCACCTGGCCCATGGCCTCCTGCGCCTCGTCGGCCAGCAGCGGCACGTAGATCGGGTAGTGCGGCATCAGTTCAGCGAGGAAGGTGCGGCTCTTCAGGCCGCACAGGCGCTCGGCGTCGGCGTAGTTGAGGTCGAAGAAGTTGCGGCCGATGGCGTCCCAGAACGGCGACTCGCCCTGCTCGTCGCTGTAGCCGACGATCTCGGTCACCACCGACTCGGCGAAGCGCTCGGGGTGCGCGGCCATGAACAGCAGGCGGCCCCGTGAGTTGAGCTCGGCGAAGGCGCTGCTCACCAGTTCCGGCACCACGTAGAAACTGGTCAGCAGGCTGTTGCCGGTGAGGTCGTGGCACAGCGACAGGACGTGAATCTTGTTGTGGATCTTCAGCTCGCGGGAGGCGTGCACGAAGGTCTCGTTGCGAAAGCTGTAGAACGGCTCGGAGTAGCCGGCCGAAGCGACGATGGCCGAGCAGCCGACCAGCTTGCCGGTGGCGCTGTCCTCAAGCACGAAGAAGTAGCTCTCTTCGCCATTGAAGCTGACCTCGGCAGCGAACGAGGTTTCCGAGGCGGCGATCTTGTCGCCCAGGCGGCCGGCGTCATCCGGCAGCGAGGTGACACCAATGGGGCTGTCGGCAGCCATGCGCTGCACTTCGTTCAGATCAGCCATTTGCGCGGGGCGCATCACCAGCATGGTGTCACTCCTTTCGGGAAAGCGGGCCGATCACATCGGCACGGAAAAACGGCGGGCACGCGCCACCACCTGCAAGCAGGTGCCCGCACTGGAATTCGGGTATCGCCAGCCCCTTCTCGGGGCCGGCGAAGGGCGATCAGCCCTTGATCAGTTTTGCCACGGCGCGTTCGAAACGATCCAGGCCTTCGTCGATGTCGGCATCCTCGACCACCAGGCTCGGGGCGAAGCGCACCACGTCGGGACCTGCCTGCAGGACCATCACGCCTTCTTTCTCGGCGGCGTTGAGGATGTCCTTGGCCTTGCCTTTCCAGGCCTCGCTCAGCACGCAGCCGATCAGCAGGCCGACGCCACGCACCTGGGTGAACAGGCCGGTTTGCTGGCCGATGTTCTCCAGACGAGTCTTGAAGCGCTCATGCTTGGCCTTGATGCCCGCCAGGGTTTCCGGGGTGTTGATCACATCCAGCACCGCGCAGGCAACGGCGCAGCCCAGCGGGTTGCCACCGTAGGTGGTGCCGTGGGTGCCGACGGCCAGGTGCTTGGCCAGGTCGCTGGTGGTCAGCATGGCGCCGATCGGGAAGCCGCCGCCCAGGCTCTTGGCGCTGGTGAGGATGTCCGGGGTGACGCCGTAGTGCTGGTAGGCGTACAGCGAGCCGGTACGGCCGACACCGGTCTGGACTTCGTCGAAGATCAGCAGGGCGTTGTGCTCGTCGCACAGTTTGCGCGCGCCCTCCAGGTAGGCCTGGTCGGCCGGGACCACGCCGCTCTCGCCCTGGATCGGCTCAATGACCACGGCGCAGGTCTTGTCGGAAATCTGCGCTTTCAGCGCTTCCAGGTCGTTGTACGGCACATGGCTGATGCCGGTGATCTTCGGACCGAAGCCGTCGGAGTATTTGGGCTGGCCACCGACGCTGACGGTGAACAGGGTGCGACCGTGGAAGCTGTTCACGGTGGCGATGATTTCGTGCTTCTCGGGGCCGAAGCGGTCGTGGGCGACGCGACGGGCCAGCTTGAAGGCGGCCTCGTTGGACTCGGCACCAGAGTTGCAGAAGAACGCACGCTCGGCGAAGGTCGCGTCCACCAGCTTGTGCGCCAGGCGCAGGGCCGGCTCGTTGGTGAACACGTTGGAGACGTGCCAGAGGGTGTTGGCCTGCTCGGTGAGCGCCTTGACCAGCGCCGGATGGCAGTGGCCCAGGGCATTAACCGCGATGCCGCCGGCGAAGTCGATCAGCTCGCGACCGGTCTGGTCCCAGACTCGGGAACCCTCGCCTCGCACAGGAATGAACGCCGCCGGGGAGTAGTTGGGAACCATGACCTGGTCGAAATCGGCACGTTGCACCGGGGCTTGCTCAACGGACATCTGAGTCTCCTGAAGAGGAACGCTGGCCTGGAAGTGGCGAGCGATGAAGGGATTGTAAGGACTGATCGGCGCCTGTCCTTGCTGCCAGGCGACAACTTGTTACAGCGCCAAACCGTGTTTTCACGCGGTTTTCGGCAATGCGACAAACAGTGTCGCAATCGCGCAGTGTAACGGGAGATAGGAATCGGGTGAACGACCGTTCACATATGAAAAGAGGTTGCCTGCACCGGCCTCTTCGCGGGTAAACCCGCTCCCACAGGATGGCACCGTACCTGAAAACAGCAGATTACCTGTGGGAGCGGGTTTACCCGCGAAGAGGCCGGCACAGGCACTAGAGAAATCAGCCCCGCTCGACCGGCGCCGAACTCAGCTCGAACGGGCTGCTGCTGCGCCGCTGGTTACGGTCTTCACGCGGTGTGGCGCCAAAGAAATTGCGGTACGCACTGGAGAAATGCGGCCCCGAGGAGAAACCGCAGGACAATCCGATCTGGATGATCGACTTGCTGGTCTGCATCAGCATCTGCCGTGCCTTGTTCAGGCGCAGCTCCAGGTAATACTGACTGGGCACGCGATTGAGGTACTGCTTGAAGATCCGCTCCAGCTGGCGACGGGACACGCACACATGCTGGGCGATCTCGTCGGTGGTCAGCGGCTCCTCGATATTGGCCTCCATCAGCAGCACCGCCTGGGTGAGCTTGGGATGGCTGGAGCCCAGGCGATTCTGCAGCGGAATGCGCTGGCGCTCGCCCCCTTCACGGATACGCTCGACCACCAGCTCTTCCGACACCGCGCCCGCCAGCTCCGCGCCATGATCGCGCGCAAGCACCGCCAGCAGCAGGTCGGTCACCGCCATGCCGCCGCAGGCAGTCAGGCGATCACGGTCCCAGTCGAACAGGTGGCTGGTGGCGATCACCTTGGGGAAGCGCTCGGCGAAATCATCCTGCCAACGCCAGTGCACCGCGGCGCGGTAGCCATCAAGCAGGCCCAGCGCCGCCAGCGGGTACACCCCAGCAGACAGGCCGCCGATCATGCAACCGCTGCGCGCCAGCTGCTTGAGCGCGGCGGACAGCGACGAGCCGATGGCCGTCGGCGGCTCGTCGGCCAGCAGGAACAGCTTGTGGCAACCCTCCAGACGACCGTTCCAGGCCTCGCCCGGCAGGCGCCAGGCACCCTCCTGCACGGCTTCGGCCTGCAGATAGGCCAGCTCGTAGACCACGTCCGGATGCACCCGCTGGGCCACCTGCAGCACCTCTTCGGCCAACGCCAGGGTCAGCGGCTTGGTGCTTGGCCAGATGAGAAATCCGATTCGCTGGGTGGTCATAGGGCGTGGTCCGAAACCTGGAAGGAAGGGTTCGCGCTTGTGGCGCCAGGGCATGCCGCGCGGATGGCGCAGCATGCCCCATTATGGTGCAAATTTGCAGCGATTACTTCAGGCTGCCGGAAAGGAACTGCTTGAGGCGCTCGGACTGCGGATTGACCAGCACCTCGCGCGGGCAGCCGCGCTCCTCCACCAGCCCCTTGTGCAGGAACACCAGCTGGTTGGACACCTCGCGGGCAAAGCCCATCTCGTGGGTGACCACCACCATGGTGCGGCCTTCCTGGGCCAGCGACTGCATGACCTTGAGCACATCGCCCACCAGCTCCGGGTCGAGCGCCGAGGTCGGCTCGTCGAACAGCATCACCTCAGGCTCCATGGCCAGGGCGCGGGCAATGGCCACGCGCTGCTGCTCGCCGCCGGACATGTGCCCGGGGAAGGCATCCTTGCGATGGGACACGCCGACCTTGGCCAGGTAGTGCTCGGCCTTCTCCAGCGCTTCCTTCTTGTTCACGCCCAGCACATGCACCGGCGCTTCGATGACGTTCTCAAGCGCTGTCATGTGCGACCACAGGTTGAAATGCTGGAACACCATCGACAGGCGCGAGCGCATGCGCTGCAGCTGTTTCGGATCGGCGGCCTTGAGCGCGCCGTCCTTGCCGGCCACCAGCTTGAGCTCTTCGTTGTTGAGCAGGATCTTGCCCGCGTGCGGCTGCTCCAACAGGTTGATGCAGCGCAGGAAGGTCGATTTGCCCGAGCCGCTGGAGCCGATAATGCTGATCACGTCGCCTGCCTTGGCTTCGAGGGAGACGCCCTTGAGCACCTCATGGCTGCCGTAGCGCTTGTGCAGGTCTTGGATTTGAAGTTTGTACATGCTGTCGGATCTCACAGAGCGGTCAGTGCTTGCGCGGCGCCAGGTAGCCGAGCCAGCGGCGTTCGGCCATCTTGAACAGGCGCACGAGGATGAAGGTCAGGCACAGGTAGAACACGCCCGCCGTGATGTAGGCCTCGAAAGGCAGGTAGTACTGGGCGTTGACCGTGCGCGCGGCACCGGTGATGTCGATCAGGGTGACGATCGACGCCAGGCTGGTGGTCTGCAGCATCATGATCACTTCGTTGCTGTACTGCGGCAGCGCCCGGCGCAGCGCCGAAGGCAGGAGGATGCGGCGGTACATCTTCATGCGCGACATGCCGATGGCCTTGGCCGCCTCGATCTCGCCATGGGGCGTGGCCTTGAGGCTGCCAGCGATGATCTCGGCGGTGTAGGCACTGGTGTTGACGGCGAAGGCCAGGCAGGCGCAGAAGGTCGCGCTGGACAGCCACGGCCACAGGAAGCTCTCGCGCACTGCCTCGAACTGGGCCAGGCCGTAGTAGATCAGGAACAACTGCACCAGCATCGGCGTGCCGCGGATCACGTAGGTGTACAGCCAGGCACTCATGTTCACCAGCGGCTGCTTGGAGACGCGCATCAGGCCCAGCGGAATTGCCGCCAGCAGGCCGAACAGCAGCGACAGCGCCAGCAGCTTGAGGGTGGTCAGCAGGCCGCCCAGGTACAGCGGCAGGGCCTCCCAGATGACGTTGTAGTCGAAGATCATAGTTCAGCCGCCTTGACGCCCACCGAGTAGCGCTTCTCGAGATACTTCAGCGCCAGCAGCGAGACACTGGTCAGCACCAGGTACAACGCCGCCACCGCGAGGAAGAAGGTGAAGGGTTCGCGGGTGGCGTCCGCCGCCTGCTTGGCCTTGAACATCATGTCCTGCAGACCGACCACCGAAATCAGCGCGGTCGCCTTGGTCAGCACCAGCCAGTTGTTGGTGAAGCCCGGGATCGCCAGGCGGATCATCTGCGGCACCATGATCCGGAAGAACACCTGGACACCGCTCATGCCGTAGGCCGCACCCGCCTCGGCCTGCCCCTTGGGAATCCCCAGGAAGGCGCCGCGGAAGGTTTCCGAGAGGTAGGCACCGAAGATGAAGCCCAGGGTGCCGATGCCGGCGACCAGGGGGTTCAGGTCGATGTAGTCGTCATAGCCGAGCAGCGGCGCCACCCGGTTGATGATGTCCTGGCCGCCGTAGAAGATCAGCAGGATCAGGACCAGGTCAGGGATGCCACGGATCACCGTGGAATACAGATCCCCCAGCCAGGCCAGCCAGCGCACCGGCGACAAGCGCAGCGCCACGCCGATCAGGCCGAGGACGATGGCCAGGGCCATCGACGACAGGGCGAGCTGCAGCGTCAGCCACGCTCCGTCGAGGATGACTGCCCCATAGCCTTTCAACATGATTCGAATTCCTCAGGGCTTGGGAATGAAAAATGGTGCAAACCTCAGAGCTTCTGCTGTTTGCACCATTGCACAGGTGAAACTCGATGGCTTACTTCGAGTCTGGACCGTAGATGTCGAAGTTGAAGTACTTCTTCTCGATCTCTTTGTATTTGCCGTTGGCACGGATCGCGTCGATGGCGGCGTTGATGCGGTCGGCGTTGGCCTTGTCACCCTTGCGCAGGGCGATGCCGATACCGTCACCGAAGTACTTGGAATCGGTGAAGGCCGGGCCTACGAAGGCAAAGCCCTTGCCGGCGTCGGTTTTCAGGAAACCGTCTTCGAGCAGGGTGGCGTCGGCCACGGTACCGTCAAGACGACCGGCGGCGACGTCCAGGTAGATTTCGTTCTGGGTGCCGTAAGGCACGACGGTGGCGCCTTGCGCGCCCAGGACTTCCTTGGCGAAGCGATCATGGATCGAGCCGCGCTGCACGCCGATCTTCTTGCCCTTGAGCTCAGCCAGGCTGTCGCTGACGGTGGTGCCTTCCTTCATGACCAGGCGCGCCGGGGTCAGGTAGTAGCGCTTGGTGAAGTCGACCGACTTCTTGCGATCGTCGGTGATCGACATGGACGACAGGATGGCGTCGATCTTGCGCACTTTCAGCGCCGGGATCAGGCCGTCGAACTCCTGCTCGATCCAGGTGCACTTGGCTTTCATCTCTTCGCACAGGGCGTTGCCGATGTCGTAGTCGAAGCCGGCGAGGCTGCCATCAGGCTGCTTGAAGGCGAAGGGTGGGTAGGCGGCCTCGATACCGATCTTCAACGGCTTTTCATCGGCCTGCGATACCAGGGAAAACACGGAAAGCGCCAGGGCGCCAAGCAGTGCGAGCTTCTTCATCAGGTAACTCCATCGGTACGGGGCAATACAAGGCAGTTGTAACGGCTGCCCGATATGCGAATGGGTACAGCGCGAGCCGCGCAGGTTTCGACCAAGGTCGCAGACCACGAGCGAGTGAGTGGCATTCTAGCGACAGCCCGATGGTCGATATTTCTTCAAAGCGACAACTAATTACAGAAGCGCCAGGAACCGCGGCGGGCGATATTGACAGCTCCTGCGAGATATGCAAGAGCAAAAGAGAAATAACCTATACCCAAAGCAATAAGCGGGCCCATTATTGGCAAAGCCTTGTATTCCGGCAAGCGCAGCGTGCGACCCTGCACAAAATGCTCGCAGGAATGCACTCAAATGGCACATGAATGTTTCCACAAGCCCCGCATTTGGGCGAAATCGGTGACAGCCAGGGTTACCGATGAATGTCGGAGTAACAGTCTGCATCAGTAAAGCAAAAACCCCGCCGGGTGTGGGCGGGGCTTTTACTGATGGTCTGATCGCGGGGCAAGCCCGCTCCCACGACCTTCAGGAGCCGACTTGCCGCGACGCTTCGACTCAGGCGGTGGCCAGGCTCATCGCCTTGTGGGTGTCGATCAGGTGCTGCACCACCCCTGGGTCGGCCAGCGTGGAGATATCACCCAGCGCGTCGTACTCGCCGGTGGCGATCTTGCGCAGGATGCGGCGCATGATCTTGCCCGAACGGGTCTTCGGCAGCCCCGGCGCCCACTGGATCACATCCGGCGAGGCGATCGGGCCGATTTCCTTGCGCACCCAGTTCTTCAGCTCAAGGCGCAGTTGCTCGCTCGACTCCTCGCCGGCATTGAGGGTGACATAGACATAGATGCCCTGCCCCTTGATATCGTGCGGCACGCCCACCACCGCCGCTTCGGCGACCTTCGGATGCGCCACCATCGCGCTCTCGATCTCGGCGGTGCCCATGCGGTGTCCGGAGACGTTGAGCACGTCGTCGACGCGACCGGTGATCCAGTAGTAGCCGTCTTCGTCGCGACGGGCACCGTCACCGGTGAAGTACATGCCACGGAAGGTCTTGAAGTAGGTGTCGACGAAACGGTCATGATCGCCGTACAGCGAGCGCGACTGGCCCGGCCAGGAGTCGAGGATCACCAGGTTGCCCTCGGCGGCGCCCTCGATCAGGTTGCCCAGGTTGTCCACCAGCGCCGGCACCACGCCGAAGAACGGGCGGGTCGCCGAGCCAGGCTTCAGTGCGGTGGCGCCTGGCAGTGGGCTGATCAGCACACCGCCAGTCTCGGTCTGCCACCAGGTATCGACGATCGGGCAACGCTCCTTGCCGACGGTCTTGTAGTACCAGTTCCAGGCCTCGGGGTTGATCGGCTCGCCCACCGAGCCCAGCAGGCGCAGGCTGGAGCCATCGGCACCGGCCACCGCCGCTTCACCTTCGGCCATCATGGCGCGAATGGCGGTTGGCGCGGTGTAGAGGATATTGACCTTGTGCTTGTCGACGATCTTCGACACCCGGGTGATGTCCGGGTAGTTCGGCACTCCTTCGAACAGCAGCGTGGTGGCGCCGTTGGCCAGCGGGCCGTAGACAATGTAGCTGTGACCGGTGACCCAGCCCACGTCGGCGGTGCACCAGTAGACCTCGCCCGGACGGTAGTCAAACACGCGCTCGTGGGTCAGCGCGGCATACACCAGGTAACCGCCAGTGGTGTGCAGCACGCCCTTGGGCTTGCCGGTGGAGCCGGAGGTATAGAGGATGAACAGCGCCTCCTCGGCGCCCATCTCTTTCGGCGCGCAGTGGCTGGAGGCAACCTTCATCAGGTCTTCGTACCAGATGTCGCGATGCTGGTGCCAGGCGATGTCGCCACCGGTGCGCTTGCACACGATGATCTTCTGCACACTGCTGGTTTCAGGGTTGGTCAGGGCCAGGTCGACGTTGGCCTTGAGCGGGGTACGGCGGCCGCCGCGCAGGCCTTCGTCGGCGGTGATCACCACTTTCGACTTGCAGTCGATGATGCGACCGGCCAGCGCCTCCGGCGAGAAGCCGCCGAACACCACCGAGTGGATCGCACCGATGCGGGCGCAGGCCAGCATGGCGACCACTGCCTCGGGAATCATCGGCATATAGATGGTGACCACGTCGCCGCGGTGCACGTCCTGGCCACGCAGGGCGTTGGCGAACTTGCAGACCTGCTCGTGGAGCTCGCGGTAGGTGATGTTGCGGTGTTCGGAAGGGTCGTCGCCCTCCCAGATGATCGCCAGCTGGTCGCCGCGCTCTTCGAGGTGGCGGTCCAGGCAGTTGTAGGAAACGTTCAGAGTGCCGTCGGCGAACCACTTGATATCGACATGGTGGTCGTCGAACGAGGTCTGCTTGACCTTGGTGAAAGGCTTGATCCAGTCCAGACGCTGGGCCTGCTCGCGCCAGAAGCCGTCCGGGTTGATCACCGATTGCTGGTACATGGCCTTGTAGGTGGCCTCGTCGGTCAGGGTACTGGCCGCAACCTCGGGACGAACGGGATACAGTGGAGCCGCACTCATCTGTGTTACCTCGGTGTAATAGTTGTTTTTGTATGGAACCGTTTGTAACTGTACCAGAGCGGCCAAGGCCATTCGACGTTGGTAGTAACACGACGGGCCGTCGACTCACCAATCAGGCGCGACCGCTCTAGTACATGGCATGCAGCCATCTCCGAGAGGAAAAGACAGGGTTTCGACGGGGATTGTTACAGATTCTGTCAAAAGACTTTATCAAAACCCCCTCTGTTTCAGCCGTGGGCGCCTCCCTAAAATTCATCTCGCCAGCAACGGCAACGCGATTAACTTGGTAACAGCCCCCACGCAGGCAGCGTTAATCCGTACCTCATCCCGATAGTTGAAACTTGCTGTACTCGCGGCGCCACAAGCGCCGCGTGCCCCCTCACGACCTTAGACAGGTAACTTGAAAATGAAAGCTTTACTGGTATTGGTACTTGGCGGTTTTTGCGGCGCGGCATTGGCCGGTGAAGCAAAAGATGTCGAGCAGATTCCGGTTGAACAGTACAGTTATTCGCAGCACCTGGACATCGCCCGCGTCATCTCCATGAGCGAAGTGCCGAACGTCTGTGAAGTGGTGCCGGCCCGCATGACCTACGAGGACTCCCAGGGCCAGAAGCACATTCTCGAATACCGCGTGATGGGGAACGGTTGTTCCAACGGCTGAGGCCATAGGTATATCGCGGGGCAAGCCCGCTCCCACTCCGACCGCGCCAACCTCAAGCCTTGCGCGATCCCTGTAGGAGCGGCCTTGTGCCGCGAAAGGGCTGCGTAGCGGCCCCGGGTTTTCAGCAGCATGCCAAGATCGTCGGGGCCGCTTTGCGGCCCTTTCGCGGCACAAGGCCGCTCCTACAGGGACAAGTGTAACTTTCAAGGTAGTTAGCCACCCTCACTCCACCGACTTGTTCAGCGAATAATCCCGCAACTTGTTGGCAATAGTCGTATGGGAAACACCCAATCTTTTCCCCAGCGCCCGGCTGCTTGTAAATTCACTCATCAAACTTTCCAATACCGCCTTTTCAAACCGCCCGACAATCTGCGAAAGATCGCCATCCAGGGAAAACTCGCCCAATGGCTGGCGCGCGCCATAATCCGGTAAACGGATATGTTCGCTCTTCACCACCCCGCCCTCGCACAACGACACCGCCTGGAACAGCACGTTCTCCAGCTGGCGCACGTTGCCTGGCCAATGATATTGAGCAAGCTTGTCCATCGCCGCCGGCGCCAGGCGCGGCATCGGGCAGCCGATCTGCCGGCTGGCCTGGTCAAGGAAGTGCTGCACCAGCCCCTCCAGGCCATCCATGCACTCGCGCAGCGGCGGAATGTGCAGCGACAGCACGTTGAGGCGATGGTAGAGGTCCTGGCGGAACTCGCCCCGGGCGCACAGCTCGGACAGATCGACCTGGGTCGCGCAGATCACCCGCACATCCAGGTACACCTCTTCGTCACTGCCAACCCGGCGGAAACAGCCATCCTGCAGGAAGCGCAGCAGCTTGACCTGCAAGCGCGGGCTCATCTCCCCGACGCCATCGAGGAACAGCGTGCCACCGGCGGTAAGCTCCAGCAGCCCCAGCTTGCCTTCGGCCCGCGCGCCTTCGAACGCCCCCGGGCCATAGCCGAACAGCTCGGTCTCGGCCATCGACTCCGGCAGGCCGGCGCAGTTGAGCGCCATCAATGGCGCCTGGCCACGAGGGCTGGCCAGGTGGCAGGCGCGCGCCAGCAATTCCTTGCCGGTGCCAGTCTCGCCCTCGATCAGCAGCGGCGCATCCAGCGGCGCCATGCGCCGCGCCTCGCGCACCACTGCGGCCATCACCCGCGAGCTCTGGAAAATGCTGTCGAAGCCACGCAGCTCCTGCTTGCGCACGTTGTAGATGCGCTCGCCGATGCGATCGGCACGATGCAAGGTGATCACCGCGCCCGCCAGCGCCTCGCTGTCGTCATGCTCAGATTGCAACGGCGCGATATCGGCGAGGAACACATCGCCCTTGACCTTGATGCGCAGGCCGTTGATCCGCGACTTGTTGGCGCGGATCAGCTCCGGCAGGTCGAAGTCCTCGACATAGCGCGACAACGGAATGCCCGGCACCTCGTCCACCCGCACCCCGAGCAACTGCGCCGCGCCACGATTGGCGGCAACGATGCTGCCGCCCATGTCGATCGACAGCACCGGGAAGTCCAGCGCGCCCAGCAGCGCATTGAGTTCCATGTGCCGGCGCTCGCTGGGCATCAGGCCGACGCGCTTGACCCCGAACACCCCGGCGATCGACTCGAACTTCGGCCGCAGGGCCTGGAACTGCAGGTTGATCAGATTCGGGCAATGCAGATAGATGGCGTTGCCGTGATCCCCCCCCACCTCGCCGCGCAGCACGTTGATGCCGTACTCCACCAGCAGGTTGAGGATGTCCCGCAGGATGCCGATGCGGTTCTGGCAGTGCACTTTGATACGCATGAAGGCTCTCGAAGCGGCCAGGTTTTTACCGGGCGCGCGGAAAAGTCGTAAAGATAAGCTGACAAAATCAACCTTCTGCCCAGCTCGACACCCGTGATTTTCCGGGATAAGGGTATTTTTGTAAAATTATCGTTACGAATTCAGGATGAGCGGCGACGATTAACTGCCCTTCACCCCAGTGCAAAGCAGCGTTTGTAGGGATATTCCTAAGGTATGTCCTGTACATAACAAGAACGCCCTCACCAGGAGAGCCACATGAAACAGACGCAATACGTGGCACGCGAGCCCGATGCGCATGGTTTTATCGACTACCCGCAGCAAGAGCATGCGGTGTGGAACACCCTGATCACTCGCCAACTGAAAGTGATCGAAGGCCGGGCCTGCCAGGAATACCTGGACGGCATCGAGCAGCTCAAGCTGCCCCATGACCGCATCCCCCAGCTCGGCGAAATCAACAAGGTGCTGGGCGCCACCACCGGCTGGCAGGTCGCCCGCGTGCCGGCGCTGATCCCCTTCCAGACCTTCTTCGAGCTGCTGGCCAGCAAGCGCTTCCCGGTCGCCACCTTCATCCGCACCCCGGAAGAACTGGACTACCTGCAGGAGCCCGACATCTTCCACGAGATCTTCGGCCACTGCCCGCTGCTGACCAACCCCTTCTTCGCCGAATTCACCCACACCTACGGCAAGCTGGGCCTGGCGGCGACCAAGGAACAGCGTGTGTACCTGGCGCGCCTGTACTGGATGACCATCGAGTTCGGCCTGATGGAGACCGCGCAGGGTCGCAAGATCTATGGCGGCGGCATCCTCTCCTCGCCGAAGGAGACCGTCTACAGCCTGTCCGGCGAGCCGGAGCACCAGGCCTTCGACCCGATCGAGGCCATGCGCACGCCGTACCGCATCGATATCCTGCAGCCCCTGTACTTCGTCCTGCCGAACATGAAACGCCTGTTCGACCTGGCCCACGAAGACATCATGGCCATGGTCCACCAGGCCATGCAGCTGGGCCTGCACGCACCGAAGTTTCCACCCAAGGTCGCCGCCTGAGCGCCCCTGTCGATAACAACTCAAACCGGAAAACACCCATGAATGCCTTGAACCAAGCCCACTGCGAAGCCTGCCGCGCCGATGCGCCGAAAGTCAGCGACGAGGAACTGCCGGTATTGATCCGGCAGATCCCGGACTGGAACATCGAAACCCGCGACGGCCACATGGAGCTCGAGCGCGTGTTCCTGTTCAAGAACTTCAAGCACGCCCTGGCCTTCACCAACGCCGTCGGCGAGATCGCCGAAGCCGAAGGCCATCACCCGGGCCTGCTGACCGAGTGGGGCAAGGTCACCGTGACCTGGTGGAGCCACTCGATCAAGGGCCTGCACCGCAACGACTTCATCATGTGCGCGCGCACCGACGAGGTCGCCAAAACCGCCGAAGGGCGCAAGTGATGCACTTCGCGGCCATCGGACGGGTCCCTGGCGACCCGATCCTGGGGCTGATGGAGGCCTACGCCCGCGACGACAATCCGGCCAAGTTCGACCTGGGGGTCGGCGTGTTCAAGGACGCCCAGGGCCTGACGCCGATTCCCGCAGCGGTCAAGCAGGCCGAGCAGCGCCTGGTCGAACGCCAGGCCACCAAAAGCTACATCGGTGGCCATGGTGACGCGGCGTTCGGGCGCCTGATCAGCGAACTGGTGCTGGGCAGCGAATCGCCGTTGCTGGCCAGCCAGCGCGCCGGTGCCACCCAGACCCCGGGCGGCACCGGCGCCCTGCGCCTGGCGGCGGAGTTCATCGCCCATTGCCTGCCGGGGCGTGGCATCTGGCTGAGCGACCCGACCTGGCCGATCCACGAGACGATCTTCGCCGGCGCCGGGCTCAAGGTGTCCCACTACCCCTACGTGGGCAAGGACAACCGCCTTAACGTCGACGGCATGCTCGCCGCGCTGGAACAGGCACCGGAAGGCGACGTGGTGCTGCTGCACGCCTGCTGCCACAACCCGACCGGCTTCGACCTGGGCCAGGACGACTGGCGCGCGGTACTCGACATCGTCAAGCGCCGCAACCTGCTGCCACTGATCGATTTTGCCTACCAGGGCTTCGGTGACGGCCTGGAGGAAGACGCCTGGGCGGTGCGCCTGTTTGCCGCCGAACTGCCGGAACTGCTGGTCACCAGCTCCTGCTCGAAAAACTTCGGCCTGTACCGCGATCGCACCGGCGCCCTGCTGGTGTGCAGCCACGATGCCGAGAAACTGCTGGATGTGCGCAGCCAATTGGCGTTCATTGCGCGCAACCTGTGGTCGACGCCACCGGACCATGGTGCCGCAGTGGTCGCCGAGATCCTCGGTGATCCGGCGCTCAAGGCGCTGTGGGTCGAGGAAGTGAACGCCATGCGTCAGCGCATTGCCGAGCTTCGCCAGGGCCTGGTGCAGGCGCTGGCGCCACACGGCCTGGCCGAGCGCTTCGCGCACATCGCCGCGCAACGCGGGATGTTCTCCTACACCGGGCTGAACCCCGAGCAAGTGCGCCTGCTGCGTGAACGGCACAGTGTGTACATGGTCGGTACCGGCCGGGCGAACATCGCCGGGGCGGATGCGCAGCGCCTGGAGAAGCTGGCAGCGGCCATCGCCGACGTCTGTCGCTGATATCGCAGTACCTGTGGGAGCGGCTTTAGCCGCGAAGCAAGCGACGCGGTGGATGGCACCGGCTTCGCCGGTGTTCGCGGGTAAACCCGCTCCCACAGGATACGCGCCGCTTCGACATCAAGCGCTGTAACTGTGGGGGAGCGCAGCCTGCGATGAATCGAACGCAGGCAGTACAAGACTGTTGCTCCCACAGTGTTTCCGGCGCCCGAACACAGTCGGCGGTGCGCTGATCGCCCGCTAAAACCGACCGGCGCCCGGCAAAAATCTCAAACTGTCATCCAGACTGCTGTATCCTGCCCGAGCTTTTCGAAGCCACACATGCGCCCTGGCGCCGCCTTTTCACTCACACTTGCGAGGAACGACGAGATGCATGAAATCCCGAATCTTCCCTTCCCAAGCCTGAACCCCGAAGAGCAATCCGTTGCCGCCCACGCCGAACCGACGCCCGCCGTCGACCAGGACGGTGACGATCAATCCAGCGCCGACCAGGAATAATCGCGCACCCCACCCGACTGTGTGAAAACGGCTGACCTGCGGGACATCCCCGTCATCGCGTTTTCACACCGTCCAGAACCTCTACCGAAGACCCTCATGCCCGACTCACCGCGCCCCCTTGCGGTCACCCTGCAAGTCGTTTCTATCGTCCTGTTTACCTTCATCGGCTACCTGAACATCGGCATTCCCCTGGCCGTGCTGCCCGGCTACGTGCACTCCGACCTGGGTTTCAGCGCCGTGGTCGCAGGCCTGGTGATCAGCGTGCAGTACCTGGCCACCCTGCTCAGCCGCCCTACCGCCAGCCGCATCATCGACAACCTCGGCAGCAAGAAGGCGGTCATGTACGGCCTGTTCGGCTGCGGCCTGAGCGGCGTGTTCATGCTGGCCTGCAGCTTTCTTACCCACCTGCCCTGGCTGAGCCTGGCCTGCCTGTTCATCGGCCGCCTGGTGCTGGGCAGCGCCGAGAGCCTGGTGGGCTCGGGCTCGATCGGCTGGGGCATCGGCCGGGTCGGCTCGGAAAATACCGCCAAGGTCATCTCCTGGAACGGCATCGCCAGCTATGGCGCATTGGCCGTCGGCGCCCCACTCGGCGTACTGATGGTCAAGCAGCTCGGGCTGTGGAGCATGGGCGCGAGCATCATCCTGCTGGGCGTCATCGGCCTGCTGCTGGCCTGGCCCAAGCGCGCCGCGCCGGTGGTCGCCGGCGTGCGCCTGCCGTTCCTGCGGGTGCTGGGCAAGGTCTTTCCCCATGGCTCGGGGCTTGCCCTGGGCTCGATCGGCTTCGGCACCATCGCCACCTTCATCACGCTGTACTACGCCAGCCGCGACTGGCCCAACGCCGCGCTGACCCTGAGCCTGTTCGGCGCCAGCTTCATCTGCGCGCGCCTGCTGTTCGGCAACCTGATCAACCGCATCGGCGGTTTCCGCGTGGCGATTGCCTGCCTGTCGGTGGAAACCCTGGGGTTGCTGATGCTGTGGCTGGCGCCCAGCGCCGAGATGGCCCTGGCCGGCGCGGCGTTGAGCGGGTTTGGATTCTCGCTGGTGTTTCCGGCACTCGGGGTGGAAGCCGTGAACCAGGTGTCGGCAGCCAACCGCGGCGCTGCAGTGGGGGCCTATTCGCTGTTCATCGACCTGTCGCTGGGGATCACCGGGCCGCTGGTGGGCGCGGTGGCGGCGGGGTTCGGATTTGCCTCGATGTTCCTGTTCGCGGCGGCGGCAGCGGGGTGTGGGTTGGTGTTGAGCTGCTATCTGTACCGACAAGCGCGACTGCAACGTGAGCGCTAAAAGCCGGGGGGGGGCGCTTTGCGCCCCTTTCGCGGCACAAGGCCGCTCCTACAGGGTAATGCGATCTCCTGTAGGAGCGGCCTTGTGCCGCGAAAGGGCCGCAAAGCGGCCCCAGCAATTGACTAGCGCTGCGCGTACTGCAACACCACCTCCAGCGGATGGCGCAACTGCTTCTCGGTCATGCGCTTGACCTGGCTGCGGCACGAATAACCGGTCGCCAACGCCTCGCCCTGCTTGTCCAGCTTGGTCGCCCAGGACTGCTCGAAGATGGTCTTCGAGGTTTCCTGGTTCCGCGCTTCATGCCCATAGGTACCGGACATGCCGCAGCAGCCGGTGGCCTCGGTGACCAGCTTCAACCCCAGGCGGGCGAACACCTGCTCCCACTGCCGGGTACTGGCCGGCACATTGGTCTTCTCGGTGCAGTGGGCCATCAGGCGGAAGCTGTCGGCCTTGACCGGCGCCTGCTCGGGCAGCACGTTCATCAGCCATTCCTGGGGCAACAGCACCGACGGGCACTCCACGCCATCGACCTTCTGGTACTCCTGGCGATAGACCAGGGTCATCGCCGGGTCCAGCCCCACCAACGGCACGCCGCAGTCGGCCAGGGTCTTGAGCTGGGTGGCGTTGCGGATCGCCGCCTTGGCGAAGGCACCGAGGAAACCCTGCACGTGCAACGGCTTGCCGTTGGCGCTGTAAGGCGCGAGGAATACCTTGTGCCCCAGGCGATGGGCCAGCTCGATGAACGAGGCCAGCAGTGGCGTCTCGAAATAGCGGGTGAAGGCGTCCTGCACCAGCACGATGCTGCGTTCGCGCTGGGCCGGGGTCAGCTCGCGCAGGGCCGGAACGCTCGCCACCTGGACGCGGCAACGGGTCAGGGTGGCCTGGAAGTTGAAGCGGCTGATCAGCGGGCTGTCGACCATGCCGATCTTGTCCGCCAGCAACCTGCTCACCCACTTCGAGCCCATCACCGCGTTGTACAGGCCCGGTGCATGGGCCAGGTACGGGATGGTGAATTCCAGCGAGCCGATCAGGTAATCGCGCAGCGGACGCTGGTAGCGGCCGTGGTACAGCTCGAGGAAGCGCGAGCGGAAGTCCGGCACATTGACCTTGATCGGGCACTGCCCCGCGCAGGACTTGCACGCCAGGCAGCCGGCCATGGCGTCGTACACCTCGTGGGAGAAGTCTTCCTGGCGCGCACGGCTGTTGCGCAAGCGCGCCGGCAGCCCCTTGAACCAGGACGCCTTGCGCTGGGCGGCGGCGAGCACATCGATGTTCGCTTCGCCCTGCAGGCGCAGCCATTCGCGGATCAGCGAAGCGCGCCCCTTGGGTGAGTGCTGGCGTTCGCGGGTGGCCTTCCACGACGGGCACATGGCGTCGTTGGGATCGTAGTTGTAGCAGGCGCCGTTGCCGTTGCAGTGCACGGCGCTGCCGAAGCTTTGCCAGACGCGTTCGTCGATTCTGCGGTCAAGGTCACCGCGCAGGGTCACGCCATCCACCGGGGTCAGGCCTTCGGCGCTGTCCGGCGGGGTGCAGATCTTGCCCGGGTTGAGCTGGTTGTGCGGATCGAAGGCGCCCTTGAGGCGCTGCAGTGCCGGGTACAACGCGCCGAAGTATTCCGGCACGTACTCGGAGCGCAGGCCTTTGCCATGCTCGCCCCAGAGCAGGCCGCCATAGCGCTGGGTCAGCGCCGCCACGGCATCGGAGATCGGCTTGACCAGCGCGGCCTGGGCCGGATCCTTCATGTCCAGCGCTGGGCGCACGTGCAGCACGCCGGCATCGACATGGCCGAACATGCCGTAGGCCAGGCCGTAACCGTCGAGCAGCGCGCGGAAGTCGGCGATGTAGTCAGCCAGTTGCTCCGGCGGCACGGCGGTGTCCTCGACGAACGGCTGTGGCCGCACCTCGCCTTCGACGTTGCCCAGCAGCCCCACCGAACGCTTGCGCATGGTGTAGACCCTGGTGACCGCCTCGGCGCCCTCCGCCAGGGTATGTCCCAGGCGTTCGACGCTGGTGTCGCGCTGCAGGTGCGCGACAAACGCCTCGACCCGGGCATTGACCTCGGCCGGCTCGTCGCCGCAGAACTCCACCAGGTTGATGCCCAGCGTCGGGCGCTCGGCATCGGCCGGGAAGTACTCGGCGACGCTGTGCCAGACGATGTCCTTCATCGCCAGCATCAGCACCTTGGAGTCAACGGTCTCGATCGACAGCGGCTTGTGCGCCATCAGCGCGTTGGCGTCGCGCAGGGCGTCCATGAAGCTGGTGTAGCGTACGTTGACCAGCACCGCGTACTTCGGGATCGGCAGCACATTGAGCTTGGCCTCGACCACATAGCCCAGCGAGCCTTCGGCACCGCACAGCACGCTGTTGAGGTTGAAGCGGCCCTGCTCGTCGCGCAGGTGCGCCAGGTCGTAGCCGGTCAGGCAGCGGTTGAGCTTGGGGAAGGTGCTTTCGATCAGCCCGGCCTGGGTTTGCTGGATCTCGCGGGCCATGCGGTACACCTCGCCGACCCGGCCGGGCGCGGCGCAGGCCTGCTCCAGGGCCGCGTCGTCGATCGGCAGGCTGTGCAGGCGCTCGCCACCAAGCAGCACGCTGTGCAGCTCGAGCACGTGGTCGCGAGTCTTGCCATAGGTGCAACTGCCCTGGCCGCTGGCGTCGGTGTTGATCATGCCGCCGACGGTGGCGCGGTTGGAGGTCGAAAGCTCCGGCGCGAAGAACAGCCCATGGGGCTTGAGCGCGGCGTTGAGCTGGTCCTTGACCACGCCCGCCTGGACCCGCACCCAGCGCTGCTCGACGTTGATCTCGAGAATGCTGTTCATGTGCCGCGACAGGTCGACGACGATGCCGTCGGTCAGCGACTGGCCGTTGGTGCCGGTGCCGCCACCACGCGGGGTCAGCTTGATGTCGCGAAAGCGTGGCTCGGCCATGAGCGTGGCAACCCGCGCCACATCGTCGGCATCCAACGGGAACACCGCCGCCTGGGGCAGCCGCTGGTAGATGGAGTTGTCGGTGGCCAGCACGGTACGGGTGCCGTAGTCGGCACTGATCTGGCCACGGAAGCCGCTGTTCTTCAGGGCTTCGAGGAATTCAGGGTAATGGGCGGCGGGCGCGCGGGGCGGCAGCTGGGCGATCATCGAAGGATGGCCTCTATTCGATATTGGCTAGTTCACGGGTTCCAGGCATTGCAACATCTCGTGGGAGCGGGCTTGCCCCGCGATGGCGCCATCGCGGGGCAAGCCCGCTCCCACGAGATGTTGTATTTCCTGCGACTACGGTATGAATGATCTATACCGCATGACGAATACGCCCATGTTCCTGTAGTTTCGCGCCAGGGGCAAACGGATATTCCTGCCGCTATCGATGAGCTTTATGAATGAATTACCGCCACCTCACCCCTTCGATGTCGCTGCTACTGGCCTTCGAGGCCGCCGCGCGACATGAAAGCTACACCCGCGCCGCCGCCGAGCTGTCGCTGACCCAGAGCGCGGTAAGTCGCCAGGTGCAGGCGCTGGAACAGCAACTGGGGCTCACCCTGTTCCGCCGCGAGGGGCGCCAGGTGCAACTGACCGACGTGGGCCGTCTTTACCAGCGCGAGCTGAGCGAAGCCTTGGGGCGTATCCGCAGCGCCACCCTGCAAGCCCTGGCCTATCAGTCCGGGGTCGGTACCCTGCGCCTGGCGACCCTACCGACCTTCGGCTCGAAATGGCTGCTGCCGCGCCTGCATGCGTTCTATGGCGCTCATCCGGGCATGCTGGTGCACATTCATTCTCGTATCGAAGCGATCAACTTCGACACCAGCGAGATCGACGCGGCCATCGGCGTGGCCACCCACGACCTGCCCGGGCTGGTCTGCCATCGCCTGCACGCCGAGGAACTGTTGGTGATCCTCCCGCCGGACTGCGCTCGCGACGGCCAGGACTGGAGCCCGTCGCGGATCAGCGAAGAGGTGCTGCTCAACGTCGCCAACAACCCCCATGCCTGGGGAGAATGGTTCTCCCACCACGCCCTGCCCCACCGGGCGATGCGCCTGGGGCCGAGTTTCGAGTTGACGTCGCACCTGATCCAGGCGGTGCGGGCGGGGATAGGGATTGGCCTGGTGCCCAGGATTCTGGTGGAGGAGGAACTGGCCAGTGGCGAGCTGTTCAGCCCGGGGGCGCCGTTTGCCAGCCAGCGCAGTTATTACCTGATCTACCCGCCAAGGAATGAGGCATTGCCTTCGTTGCGGGCGTTTCGTGGCTGGTTGCTGGAACAGATCTGAGTCATCGATTGCCAGAGCCGGCCATTCGCGGGTAAACCCGCTTCCACAGGTTCTGCGCCTCCTGTGGGAGCGGATTTACCCGGGAATGGGCCGGCACAGGCAACAAAAAACCCGATGCCAGTCACCCGGCATCGGGTTTTGCCGAAGCGCCTCGACGCTTACTTGGCCACGCTACCGGCAGCGCCGTTGGCCTGCGCCCCACGCTTGCTCTTGAGCACGTAGAACACATACATCACCACCAGCCATACCGGCATGGCGTACACCGACACCTGGATGCCAGGGATCTGCAGCATGATGCCGAGGATCAGCACCACGAAGGCCAGCACCAGGTAGTTGCCGTACGGGTACCACAGCGCCTTGAACAGCGGCTTCTGGCCAGTGCGGTCGAGGTGCTGGCGGAACTTCAGGTGCGAGTAGCTGATCATCGCCCAGTTGATCACCAGGGTCGCTACCACCAGCGACATCAGCAGCTCCAGGGCGTTCTGCGGCATCAGGTAGTTGAGCAGCACCGCGATCAGGGTCACGGCCGCCGACACCAGGATCGAACGTACCGGCACGCCGCGACGGTCGACCTTGGCCAGCGCCGCCGGGGCATCGCCCTGCTCGGCCATGCCCAGGAGCATGCGGGCGTTGCAGTAGGTACCGCTGTTGTACACCGACAGCGCCGCGGTCAGGACCACGAAGTTCAGCAGGTGCGCGGCCACGTCGCTACCCAGCAGCGAGAAGACCTGGACGAACGGGCTGCTGCCATAGCTGCCGCCGGACGCGTCGATGCTGGCCACCAGGCTGTCCCACGGGGTCAGCGACAGCAGCACCACCAGGGCACCCACGTAGAAGATCAGGATGCGGTAGATGACCTGGTTGATCGCCTTGGGGATCACGGTCTTCGGCTTGTCGGCCTCGGCCGCGGTGAAGCCGAGCATTTCCAGGCCACCGAAGGAGAACATGATGAAGGCCAGGGCCATCACCAGGCCGCTGACGCCATGCGGGAAGAAACCGCCATGGGCCCACAGGTTGGTCACCGACGCATCCGGGCCACCACTGCCGCTGGTCAGCAGGTAGGCGCCCAGGCCGATCATGCCGACGATGGCGGCGACCTTGATGATCGCGAACCAGAACTCGGCTTCACCGAAGAACTTCACGTTCATCAGGTTGATGGCGTTGATCAGCAGGAAGAATGCCGCCGCGGTGACCCAGGTCGGGATCTCCGGCCACCAGTAATGGACATACTTGCCCACTGCCGACAGCTCCGACATGCCCACCAGGATGTACAGCACCCAGCAGTTCCAGCCCGACAGGAAGCCGGCGAAACCGCCCCAGTACTTGTGCGCGAAGTGGCTGAAGGAGCCGGCCACCGGCTCCTCGACGATCATCTCGCCGAGCTGGCGCATGATCATGAAGGCGATGAAACCGCAGATCGCATAGCCGAGGATCATCGACGGACCGGCGGACTTCATCACGCCGGCCGAGCCCAGGAACAATCCGGTGCCGATCGCGCCACCCAGGGCGATCAGTTGGATATGGCGGTTCTTCAAGCCACGCTTGAGTTCGCCAGACTGTGAATTATGTCCACTCATGAACGAAGTCACCTGCTTGTTTTTATCTGTGACGGAATCGGACCCACCGCACTCGTGGCGCAGCGGAATGGGCAAGGTGGTTACCTTGGATACTTGTGACGGGAAGTCGCTCGTGGCCTTGGTAGCCAGGTGCGGATCAACCGGGTGTCAGCAAGCGTGCGCGGTACGCAAGGGGGTCACAGGTAAAACGCGGCGCATTGTATACCCCTGCAAACGCGCAGGCGTCAACGCGTTGCATCGTTTCCTGTGGAAAAAACGCACCGGTCCTGGGGTGAAGGCCTGAAAAGGCGGAGTGATCGGCGTACATGGCGCCTCCATTTTGTTGTTTTCGATGCCTGGCTATCCTGCCTGGCTCTGCACACGGCAATGGCGCTATCTCAACGTTTGGGCGGGGGTTTGGGAAGGGGGTGAAGGGGACCGGGGAGGCTCTGGCGCGCAAGTCTTGGAAAGATTTTGTGACGAAGAGTGGGGAAGCACAGGCAAGCCGGGGAAAAGGCCCAGAATCGTATAGTTTTCTTTACAAGGTGGTTTGAAAATTTGCCACCGGTCGGGAAAAATTCTGTCTGTTCAGGTACTTGGGACCGCTTTGCGGCCCATCGCGGGGCAAGCCCGCTCCTACACTGGGATGCGTATCGAGGGACTTCCTTTTCAACAGGCACAAAAAAACCAGCCCGAAGGCTGGCTCTTTCGTTACCGGGCCAGATCAGCCACGCGGCTTGCCGCGACCACGACCGGCTGGCTTGTCGCCTTCGGGACGGGCTGGACGCTTGCGCATCTCGCTCGGGCGCTCGGCCACCGCGCTGCCGCGGCTGCCCTTGCGTGGTGCAGCCTCTTCACGCGGCGCGCGCGCCGGGCGCTCGCCCTGCCCTTCGGCGGCCGGACGCAGGGTGCGCACACGCTCGCCACGCCCCAGCGGGCGGGTCGACTTGCGCTGCAGGCGCTCGAGCTTGTCCTTGGCCTTGAGCTTCATCTCCGGCAGCGCCACCGGCTGCAGGCCGACTTCGGCGGCGAGGATGTCGATCTCGCCCTGGCTCATTTCGCGCCAGCGACCCATCGGCAGATCGGAGTTGAGGAACACCGGGCCGAAACGCACGCGCTTCAGGCGGCTGACCACCACGCCCTGGGACTCCCACAGGCGGCGCACCTCACGGTTGCGGCCTTCCATCACCACGCAGTGGTACCAGTGGTTGAAGCCTTCGCCACCCGGTGCCTTCTGGATATCGGTGAACTTGGCCGGACCGTCCTCGAGCACCACGCCGGCCTTGAGGCGGTCGACCATGTCGTCGTCGACCTCGCCGCGCACACGCACGGCGTACTCGCGGTCCATTTCATAGGACGGGTGCATCAGGCGGTTGGCCAGCTCACCGTCGGTGGTGAACAACAGCAGGCCGGTGGTGTTGATGTCCAGGCGGCCGATGTTGATCCAGCGCCCCTCTTTCGGGCGCGGCAGGCGGTCGAACACGGTCGGGCGGCCTTCCGGGTCGTCACGGGTGCAGATCTCGCCGTCGGGCTTGTTGTACATGATCACGCGGCGGGTCGCCTCGGCGGCCTCGACACGCTTGA
Source organism: Pseudomonas sp. RtIB026 (assembly GCF_016861355.2). NCBI lineage: Bacteria > Pseudomonadati > Pseudomonadota > Gammaproteobacteria > Pseudomonadales > Pseudomonadaceae > Pseudomonas > Pseudomonas sp. RtIB026. The sequence goes on from NZ_AP023348.2 coordinate 4,972,091, forward strand.
TCAGCTTGCCGTCGACGGTGATGGCGTCGTGCAGGTCGACGCGCAGGCCCAGGGTGGCCTCGACGCCGTTGACCTTGATACGGCCCTGGCCGATCCAGGCCTCGACGTCACGACGCGAGCCGACGCCGATACGCGCCAGTACTTTCTGCAGTTTTTCGCCGGACGGCGGGGTGGGTTGTTGGTCTTGCAGGTCTTTGTCACTCATCTGGGCACCTCCCGGTGTAGTAGTGAAAGCGGGCGCGCATCATACGCGCAACGCACTGGAGAGTAGAGTGTTTTGTGGAATTGGAAGTGTTTTTCTGCCAAATGGCCTTTGTCTGATCAGGGCCGGCCTCTTCGCGGGTAAACCCGCTCCCACAGCTTGTGATACCCCTGTGGGAGCGGGTTTACCCGCGAAGAGGCCGGCACAGGCAGTAGTTAAATCAAGACTGCAGCTTGCCCTCGTCCTGCTCCGAGGCCTCAGGCTCTTCTTCATCGCGCAAATCATCGAAATCGGTCTTGAGCCCTTCTTCCATCGCATCCAGCTCCACCAGCAGCGAACGGAAGCTGGTCTCATCCTTGGGCTCCGCTTCCTCACCCTCCTCGCCCAGGCTGGCATCGGCCAGGGCTTGCAGGTGAGCGGGCACCGGCGCCTCGTCCGGGTCGAGCAGCGGTTCCGGCTCCAGCTCGCGCAACTCGGCCAGCGCCGGCAGTTCATCGAGGCTCTTGAGGTTGAAGTGATCGAGAAACGCCTTGGTGGTGGCAAACATCGCAGGACGCCCTGGCACCTCGCGGTAGCCGACGATGCGGATCCACTCGCGCTCCATCAGGGTCTTGATGATGTTGCTGTTGACCGCCACGCCGCGCACGTCCTCGATCTCGCCCCGGGTGATGGGCTGGCGGTAGGCGATCAGCGCCATGGTTTCCAGCAGCGCACGGGAATAGCGCTGCGGGCGCTCCTCCCACAGGCGGCCGACCCAGGGTGCATAGTCTTCGCGGATTTGCAGCCGATAGCCGCTGGCCACTTCCTTGAGCTCGAAGGCGCGGCCATTGCAGGACTTGCCCAGCACGTCCAGGGCCTTCTTGAAAACGGCTGGGGCCGGGCGTTCGGCCTCCTCGAACAGCTCGTAGAGGCGTTCCAGGGATTGCGGCTTGCCCGAGGCGAGCAGGAAGGCCTCGATCAGCGACGCCAGTTCGCGGGGTTCGTTCAGGTTCATCGGTAGTCGTCAGGTCACTCTGCCCGGGCACGGACGTGGATCGGGGCGAAAGGCTCATTTTGCACGAGTTCGATCAGCGATTCCTTCACCAGTTCGAGAATCGCCATGAAGGTCACCACCACGCCGAGCTTGCCCTCCTCGCGGGTGAACAGTTCGACGAAGGGCACGAAGCCACCGCCCTTGAGGCGTTCGAGCACCTCGCTCATGCGCTCGCGGGTCGACAAGGTCTCGCGAGTGATCTGGTGGCTCTCGAACAGGTCGTTGCGGCGCATGACCTCGGCCATGGACAGCAGGATCTCCTCCAGGGCGACCTCCGGCAGCAGCTTGCGCACCTTGGCCTGAGGGGCCTCGAGACGCGGCACGACGACGTCGCGGCCAACCCGCGGCAGCTCATCGATACCTTCGGCGGCAGCCTTGAAGCGTTCGTACTCCTGCAGGCGGCGGATCAGCTCGGCGCGTGGGTCGCCCTCCTCTTCCTCGACCTCGCTGGAGCGCGGCAACAGCATCCGCGACTTGATCTCGGCGAGCATGGCGGCCATCACCAGGTACTCGGCGGCCAGTTCCAGGCGCACGCTCTTCATCAGCTCGACATAACCCATGTACTGACGAGTGATCTCGGCCACCGGGATGTCGAGGATATCGATGTTCTGCTTGCGGATCAGGTACAGCAGCAGGTCCAGCGGGCCTTCGAAGGCCTCGAGGATCACTTCCAGCGCGTCCGGCGGGATGTACAGGTCCACCGGCAGCTCGGTCAGCACCTCCCCATAGACCAGGGCCAGCTGCAACTGCTGGGGGGCATCGGCCTGTTCGGTCGGCGCCTCGGGCGTTTCCATCTGGCTCATGCGTTGACCAGGAACGGCGTCGGATCCCCGCACCCTTCACGAATCAGCTCCGGCTCGTCACCGGACAGGTCGATGACGGTCGAAGCCTTCAGGTCACCGAAGCCGCCGTCGATGATCAGGTCGACATGATGCTCCAGGCGCTGGCGGATCTCGTAAGGGTCGGTCATCGGCTCGTCGTCGCCCGGCAGGATGAGGCTGACGCTCATCAGCGGCTCGCCAAGCTCCTCGAGCAGCGCCAGGACAATGGGGTTGGACGGCACGCGCAGGCCGATGGTGCGGCGCTTGTCGTGCAACAACAGGCGCGGCACTTCACGGGTGGCGTTGAGGATGAAGGTGTAGGGCCCCGGAATGTGCGCCTTGAGCAGGCGGAACGTCGCCGTGTCGATCTTGGCGAAGGTGCCCATCTCGGACAGGTCGCAGCACAACAGGGTGAAGTTGTGGTTCTTGTCCAGCTGACGCAGGCGGCGCACCCGCTCGATGGCGCCCTTGTCGCCGATCTGGCAGCCCATCGCATAGGCCGAGTCGGTCGGGTAGACCACCACCCCACCCTTGCGGATGATCTCCACGGCCTGTTTGATCAGGCGCGCCTGCGGGTTTTCCGCATGAATCTGGAAAAATTGGCTCACGTAGTCGTCCTGTTCATACCGCCATAGACTGTTCATGTCGGAATCGACGCCACAGAGGTGGCAGGTCCTCGGGCAATGGCCGGTAGGCACCGATCTCGCCCCAGGTGCCGGGGCCGTGGAAGTCACTGCCGGCGCTTGCCAGCAAGCCGAACTCACGGGTGAGGATCGACATTGTCCCCACCTGCTCGGGCGGCATCATCCCATTGACCACTTCCAGCGCCTGCCCCCCTGCCTGAATATAGTCGGCAATCAGCCGTCTGCGCTTGCTGCGGGTCAGTTCGTAGTGCATGGGATGGGCCAGGCTCACCCAGGCATTGGACTGGCGCAACGTGGCGACGGTTTCCTCCAGCGTCGGCCAGTGCAGCTTGACGTCCCCCAGCTTGCCGGCGCCCAGCCACTTGCGAAAGGCCTCGCCACGGTCCTTGACGAAGCCTGCGCGCACCAGGAATTCGGCGAAATGCGGGCGCGCCGGGGCGTTGCCGCTGTCACCCAGTTCCTGCTGCACGGCCCGCGCACCGTCCAGCGCGCCGGGCATGCCCTTGGCCGCCAGCTTGCGGTCGATTTCCTCGGCGCGCAGCCAGCGGCCGCGATGCAGATTGCCGATGGCTTCGAGCAAGGGCGGGGCATCGAGCGGGAAATCGTAACCCAGCACATGGATGGTGGCGCCGCCCCAGGTGCACGACAACTCTACCCCGCTGACCCACTGCATGCCGTTGTCCAGGCAGGCCTGGCGGGCCTCGGGCAGGCCTTCGAGGGTGTCGTGGTCGGTGAGCGACAGCGTCCGCACCCCGTGCTCGTGGGCCCGGGCGACCAGTGCCGTGGGCGACAGGGCGCCGTCGGAGGCCGTGCTGTGACAGTGCAGATCAACATTCATGGAGGAGCGCTTTCGCAGGAATCGATGTTTGTTATTATGCCGTCACATCCCGCTTCTGGCTGCCACTGTGAAACAATTCATCGATTTCATCCCGCTGCTGCTGTTCTTCATCGTCTACAAACTGGACCCGCGCCCGGTCGAATTCGCCGGTCAAAGCTTCGAGTTCGGCGGGATCTACAGCGCCACCGCCATGCTGATCGCCAGCTCCGTGGTGGTCTACGGCGCGCTGTTCCTGCGCCACGGCAAGCTGGAAAAGGGCCAGTTGCTGACCCTGGTCGCCTGCCTGGTGTTCGGCGGCCTGACCCTGGCCTTCCACAGCGAGACCTTCCTCAAGTGGAAAGCACCGGTGGTCAACTGGCTGTTCGCACTGGCCTTCGCCGGCAGCCACTTCATCGGTGACCGGGTGCTGATCAAGCGCATCATGGGTCACGCCCTGACACTCCCTGAAACAGTCTGGACCCGCCTGAACCTGGCGTGGATCGGTTTCTTCCTGGTGTGCGGCGCCGCCAACCTGTTTGTCGCTTTCACCTTCCAGGACATCTGGGTCGATTTCAAGGTGTTCGGCAGCCTCGGCATGACCGTGCTGTTCCTGGTGGCCCAGGGTGTCTATCTGTCGCGCCACCTGCACGATGCCGATCCTTCCACCTCCAAACCCAAGGACTGACATGCTCTACGCCATCATCGCCAGCGACGTCGAAAACTCCCTGGAAAAACGCCTGGCCGCCCGCCCCGCCCATATTGAGCGCCTGCAGCAGCTCAAGGCCGAGGGCCGCGTGGTCCTCGCCGGCCCGCACCCGGCCATCGACAGCAACGACCCGGGCGCCGCCGGTTTCAGCGGCAGCCTGATCGTCGCCGAGTTCGATTCGCTGGCCGCCGCCCAGGCCTGGGCCGACGCCGACCCGTATATCGCCGCAGGCGTCTACGACAAGGTCGTGGTCAAGCCGTTCAAGCAAGTCCTGCCGTAACAGGCTGTTGAGGGAGCGGCTTTGTGGGAGCGGCGGTGCGCCGCTCCCACAAAGCCGCTCCCAGCTACACCCCACGCGGCACTATTCATAAATTCCGACAACTGGCCGACAACCTCCTGAATCGATACGAATCAGGAGTTCCAATGCGTCAAGGTCCGATGTCCCTGCTGCTTTGCCTGTTACTGCTGTCCCCTTTCGCCGCGGCCGAGCAGCCGCTGTCGCTGGAAGCCGGGGCGCGGATCACCGAGCTGCAGCAGCGCCTGGAAGAGAGCGAGAAACAGCGCGACGCGCTGACCCTGCAACTGCAGAACCAGGACAGCGAACGCGAAAGCGCCCAGCTCTCGCGCCTGCGCCAGGACAACCAGCGCCTGAAACTGACGGTCAAGGAACTGCAGGCCGCCAGCAGCGCCCCCCAGCGCCTGCTCACCGACCAGCAGCAGTGGTTCCTGATCGGCTCGGTCGTTGCACTGTTGTCGGCAGTCTGCGGTATCTTAGCCAGCGGCGGACACAGAAGACGCCGGCAATGGTTGAATTGAGTGAGACATGAGCGAGCTGTTACTGATTGATGATGACCAGGAACTGTGCGAGCTGCTCGGCAGCTGGCTGACCCAGGAAGGGTTTGCGGTGCGCGCCTGCCACGATGGCCAGAGTGCGCGCCAGGCCTTGGCCAGCCACGCCCCGGCGGCGGTGGTGCTGGATGTCATGCTGCCCGACGGCAGCGGCCTGGAACTGCTCAAACAGTTGCGCAGCGAGCACACCGACCTGCCGGTGCTGATGCTCTCGGCCCGTGGCGAGCCGCTGGACCGCATACTCGGCCTTGAGCTGGGCGCCGACGACTACCTGGCCAAGCCCTGCGACCCCCGCGAACTTACCGCCCGCCTGCGCGCCGTGCTGCGCCGCAGCCACCCCAGCGCGCCCAGCAGCCAGGTCGAGATCGGCGACCTGACCTTCAGTCCGGTGCGCGGCGTGGTCAGCATCGACGAGCGCGAGATGACCCTCACGCTGTCCGAGAGCCGCATCCTCGAGGCGCTGCTGCGCCAGCCCGGCGAACCGCTGGACAAGCAGGAGCTGGCGCAGATCGGCCTGGGTCGCAAACTCACGCTCTATGACCGCAGCCTGGACATGCACGTCAGCAACCTGCGCAAGAAGATCGGCCCGCACCCGGACGGCCGCCCGCGCATCGTCGCGCTGCGCAGCCGCGGCTACTACTACAGCCTCTGACAGCGACTAGAACCCTGTAGGAGCGGCCTTGTGCCGCGAAAGGGCCGCAAAGCGGCCCCGGCGATCTTTGCAAAACCGCTGAAATCCCGGGGCTGCTGCGCAGCCCTTTCGCGGCACAAGGCCGCTCCTACAGAGATCACGCCAGTTGAAAGATCTCAGCAAGACAGTTGCTCCCACAGGATCCGCACGACGGCTACCGCCAACTTTACCCTCCCTTTACCCTCACCTGACCGCCCTTGACCTTGATCTCCCTAGACTGGGCTCATCCGGTAACCACCGGCCCCTGAAAGGAGAGACACCATGCGCAAGACCCTGATCGCCCTGATGTTCGCCGCCGCCCTGCCGACCGTGGCCATGGCCATGCCTGACGGCGGCCCGCGCCACGACGGCCCGCATCATCGCGGTGACGCGCCTTTCGCCCAGCTGGACCTGAGCCGCGACCAGCGCCAGCAGATCGGCAAGCTGATGGGCGAGCAGATGCAGCAGCGCCGCGACATCACCGAGCGCTACATGGCCAAGCTGCCGGCCGCCGAGCAGAAAGCCATGAAGGACGAACTCAAGGCCAGCCACGACAAGACCGACGGCCAGATCCGCGCCCTGCTCAAGCCCGAGCAGCAGAAGAAGTTCGACGACCTGCAGAAGGAACGCGCCGCGCGCAAGGCCGAGTGGCAGGAGTTCCAGGCCTGGAAGGCTGAAAAAGCCGGCAAGGCCCAGTAAGCTGTCAGCCCGATGCCCGGCCCGCACCCCCGCGGGCCGGGCTTTCGCCATTTCTCGGAGGTGCTCGTCTTGCGTTCACTGTTCTGGCGCATCCTGGCCAGCTTCTGGCTGGCCATCGCCCTGGTCGCCGGGCTGTCGATCCTGCTCGGGCACATGCTCAACCAGGACACCTGGATCCTCAGCCGCCATCCGGGCCTGAACAACCTGGCCAGCCACTGGGCCCAGCACTATGAACAGGACGGCCTGGAGTCGTCGCAGCGCTTCCTGGAAAGACGCAAGCAGCGCTACAAGATCGACGTGCAGGTGCTCGATGACAGCGGCGACGCCGTGGTGCCCGGCACCTTTCCGCGCCGCGCCGCCGCCTTCGAGGCGCGCCAGCACAACGACGAGCGGCGCCTACCCTGGCGCCGCCTGACCGAGGAATACACCAGCCCCACCAGCGGCGAGACCTACCTGCTGATCTACCGCATCCCCCACCCCGAACTGGCCGCCTGGCACCGCGAGAGCCTGATCTGGCCGCTCAGCGCCCTGGGGATCGCCCTGGTGGTACTGACCCTGTTCAGCCTGCTGGTGACCCTGTCGATCACCCGCCCGCTCAGCCGCCTGCGCGGCGCGGTGCACGACCTGGGGCAGACCAGCTACCAGCAGAACAGCCTGGCGCGGCTGGCAGTGCGCCGCGACGAGTTCGGCGTGCTGGCCAACGACTTCAACAAGATGGGGGCGCGCTTGCAGAGTCTGATCGGCAGCCAGCGCCAGTTGCTACGTGACGTGTCCCACGAACTGCGCTCGCCGCTGGCGCGGCTGCGCATCGCCCTGGCCCTGGCCGAGCGCGCCGAGCCGGAGCAGCGCCAGGCCCTGTGGCCGCGCCTGACCCGCGAGTGCGATCGCCTGGAAGACCTGATCAGCGAGATCCTGGTGCTGGCCCGGGTCGATGCCGACCAGGCCCATGCCGAACCCGTGGACCTCAATGCCTTGCTGGGCGGCGTGCGCAAGGACGCCCAGCTGTCGGCGCCGGAACAGGAAGTGCGACTGGAAGCGCAGGCAGGCCTGACCTTGCACGGCTGGCCGACCTTGATCGAACGGGCGGTGGACAATTTGTTGCGCAATGCCCTGCGTTTCAATCCGGCCGGGCAGCCGATCGAGGTGCATGCCCGTCGGGAGCAGGATCGCATCGTGCTGAGCGTGCGCGATCATGGGCCGGGGGTGGCGGCAGAGCACCTGGCGCAACTGGGCGAGCCGTTCTTCCGGGCGCCGGGGCAGGACGCACCTGGGCATGGACTGGGGCTGGCGATTGCGCGCAAGGCGGCAGAGCGCCATGGCGGCAGCCTGGTGTTGGGCAATCATCCGCAGAGTGGGTTTATTGCGACGCTGGAGATTCCCTGCAATATCAGTGCAGTCTGACAGACCGCGGGGCCGCTCCTACAAGAATCCGCGATCGCCTGTAGGAGCGGCCTTGTGCCGCGATGGGCCGCAGAGCGGCCCCGCCTCACATCACTCTCCCCAGGCGCTGACGTACTTGGCCGTCTCCAGGACCGGCGCCGTGCGCGGCTCGCCCATCGGCGTGCCGACATACAGGTAGCCGATCACCTCTTCATTCGCCTCAAGACCCAAGCCCTCGTGCACATGGACGTCATACGCCATGTCACCGGTGCGCCACACCGCGCCGATACCCTGGGCGTGGGCGGAAACGAGGATGCCGTGGGCGGCGCAGCCGGCGGCCAGGCGCTGTTCGATCTTCGGCACCTTGAAATGCTCCTGCAACCGGGCCACCACCACAATCAGCAACGGTGCCCGCAGCGGCATCGCCCGGGCCTTGTCCAGCGCGGCCGGGGTGGCATCGCCCTTGGCCTGCACCGCCTCGGCGAACAGTTCGCCGAGCTTCTCGCGGCCCTGTCCCTCGATGGTCAGGAAGCGCCAGGGACGCAGCTGGCCATGGTCCGGCGCACGCAGCGCGGCCTGGAACAGCGCCTCGCGCTGGGCGGCATTGGGCGCCGGTTCGGTCAGGCGTGGCACGGAAACACGGTTGAGCAATGCGTCGAGAGCCTCCATGGGCTTACCTCCTGGCAGATTGAAAGTGCGGCCATTCTGCACTAACCAGAAGGCAACATGTGAGTGGGCTTGTCCCGCGATGGCATCGACCCGGTAGGTATCGCGGTGCAAGCCCGCTACCATGCCCCAGCCAATCGTTCGTTTACAAGCCCCGGTGCACAGGTAGAATGGCGCCCTTTCCGTAGCGAGTCAGAGCAGATCACATGGCGTTGCCGACCTTAAGGATCATTGGTTTCATCATCGGCATCTTCCTGATCACCCTGGCGGTGAGCATGGTGGTGCCCATGGCGACCCTGGTGGTCTTCGAGCGCACCGGCGACATGCCGTCGTTCCTCTGGTCGAGCCTGATCACCTTCCTCGCCGGGCTCGGCCTGGTCATCCCCGGCCGCCCCGAGCACGTGCACCTGCGCCCACGCGACATGTACCTGCTGACCGTCAGCAGCTGGCTGGTGGTCTGCGTGTTCGCCGCCCTGCCGTTCCTGCTGACGCAGCACATCAGCTACACCGACGCCTTCTTCGAAAGCATGTCCGGCATCACCGCCACCGGCGCCACCGTGCTCAGCGGCCTGGACAACATGTCGCCGGGCATCCTGATGTGGCGCTCGATGCTGCACTGGCTGGGCGGCATCGGCTTCATCGGCATGGCGGTGGCGATCCTGCCACTGCTGCGCATTGGTGGCATGCGCCTGTTCCAGACCGAGTCCTCCGACCGCTCGGAAAAGGTCATGCCGCGCTCGCACATGGTCGCCAAGTCGATCGTCGCGGTGTATGTGGGCATTACCGTGCTCGGCAGCCTGGCGTTCTGGTGGGCGGGGATGAGCCCGTTCGACGCGATCAACCATGCCATGTCGGCGATCTCCACCGGCGGTTTCTCCACGTCCGACCAGTCCCTGGCCAAATGGGACATCCCCGCGGTGCACTGGGTCGCGGTGGTGGTGATGATCATGGGCAGCGTGCCATTCACCTTGTACGTGGCCACCCTGCGCGGCCACCGCAAGGCGCTGATCAAGGACCAGCAGGTGCAGGGACTGCTGGCCATGCTGGTGGCCACCTGGCTGGTGCTCGGCACCTGGTATTGGGCCACCACTGACCTGCATTGGCTCGACGCCCTGCGTCACGTGGCGCTGAACGTCACCTCGGTGGTCACCACCACCGGTTTCGCCCTGGGCGACTACAGCATGTGGGGCAACTTCTCGCTGATGCTGTTCTTCTACCTGGGCTTCGTCGGCGGCTGCTCCGGCTCCACCGCCGGCGGTATCAAGATCTTCCGCTTCCAGGTCGCCTACATCCTGCTCAAGGCCAACCTCAACCAGCTGATCCACCCACGGGCGGTGATCAAGCAGAAGTACAACGGCCATCGCCTCGACGAAGAGATCGTGCGTTCGATCCTGACCTTCTCGTTCTTCTTCGCCATCACCATCTGCATCATCGCCCTGCTGCTGTCGCTGCTGGGCGTGGACTGGATGACCGCGCTGACCGGCGCCGCCGGCACGGTGTCGGGCGTAGGCCCCGGGCTGGGCGAGGTGATCGGCCCGGCCGGCAACTACGCCAGCCTGCCGGACGCGGCCAAGTGGATCCTCGCTGGCGGCATGCTGCTGGGCCGCCTGGAGATCATCACGGTGCTGGTGTTGTGCATGCCGGCGTTCTGGCGTCACTGACCGACAGCCGCGTGCGGTACTCGCTCGGCGTGGTGTCGAACCAGCGGCGGAACGCCCGGTAGAAGTTGCTCGGATCGGCGAAACCCAAAAGGTAGGCGGTCTCCAGCAAGGTGGTGCCGGGCTGCGCCAGGTACTGCTCGGCCAGTTCGCGGCGGGTGTCGTCGAGCAGGGTCTGGAAGCTGGTGCCCTCGTCCTGCAGACGCCTTTGCAAGGTGCGCTGCGACAGGTGCAGGGCCTGGGCCACGGTCTCGCGCTTGGGCTCGCCCTGGGGCAGGATGCGGCACAGCACCTGGCGCACCCGGTGGGTCACGCGGCTTTCCGAGAAGCGCGCCAGGTATTCCCCGGCAAAGCGATCATGCAGCACCGCCATCGCCTCGTTGGCGGTCGGCAGCGGCGCCTCCATGTCGGCACGCTCGAGCACCAGCGCGTCATGGGGCGCGCCAAATACCAGCGGCGCATGGAAGGCCACCTTGTACGGCTCGACATTCTTCGGCTGGCCGCCCTGGATCAGCACCCGCCGCGGCTGGATCGGCCGCCCGCTGAGCCAGGTGCACAGGGCCAGGGCGCAGGCCAGGGACGCCTCGGCGCTGTGCCGGGTCGGCGGCAGGTGGTCGCCATGCACGGTCAGCACCAGGGCGTAGCCGTCGGGCTCGCGGCGAAAGCTCAGGTCCGAGCTCTCGGCGATGATCCGCTGGTAGCGCACCAGGCGTTCGAAACCCTCGGCCAGGGTGCGACTGGACATCAGCGCATAGCCCACCACATGGAACGACGCCGGTCGCACCACCCGGGCCATGTTCAGGCCGATGGCCTCGTTGCCCGACAACTCGACCGCCAGCTGCCACAGCCGGGTCATCGAATCCTGGGTGAATCGCGCATCGGGGTCGTCGAGGGCGGAAAAGTCGAGCCCGAGCTGCTTGAACATGGCCGGGCAATCGAGCCCTTCCAGCTCGAGTGCCTTGACGATCCCTGATGCCCAGCTGGCTGACGTGGTTCTCTCACTCATGACAGGCTCTTGTGCTGACCGCTCCTGCGGTGAACCGAAAGGATACTCAATTGGCGCCTATTGTCACTGGCCACTGCACCCAGTGACTCTAGACTCGATTCAGGCTCCACGCCGTGTATCCTGTAAGCACGACCCGCAGATCCGGAAACCCGCCATGACCCGCACAGCGCAGTTCCGCAGTTTTGCCGAGTTCTATCCCTACTACCTGGGCGAGCACAGCAACGCCACCTGCCGCCGCCTGCACTTCGTCGGCACCAGCCTGGTGATCGCCCTGCTCGCCTACAGCATCGGCAGCGGCCAGTGGCTGTTGCTGCTGGCCGTGCCGCTGGCCGGCTACGGCTTTGCCTGGGCCGGGCATTTCTTCTTCGAGAAGAACCGACCGGCCACCTTCACCCACCCCTGGTACAGCCTGGTCGGCGACTTCGCCATGTTCCGCGACATCCTGCTGGGCCGCCTCAGCCTCTGAATCGGCCCGCAAGGCCAGGTTCGCGTCCCGGCCGGCCACTGCCAAAGCCCGTGTCCTGGCCAACACTGCCAGACATGTCCCCGACACGAGTGGCCCGCGGCGATGAACAAGCAAGCGAACTTCAGCCACATGCGCGACGGCACCGCCCAGGACTGGGCGATCATCGCCGACGACTTTCGCGCCTATGCCCGGCAGTTGCCCCAACGCATCGTCGCCCACCTGCGCCTGCTCGATGGCGACTTCGGCGGCTTTCCCATCGATCGCCTGAGCCACTCGCTGCAGACCGCCACCCGCGCCTACCGTGACGGCCGCGACGAGGAATACGTGGTCTGCGCCCTGCTGCACGACATCGGCGACACCCTCGGCAGCTACAACCACCCGGATATCGCCGCGGCGATCCTCAAGCCCTTCGTCAGCACCGAGAACCTGTGGATGATCGAAAAGCACGGGATCTTCCAGGGCTACTACTTCTTCCACCACCTGGGCATGGATCGCCACCTGCGCGAGCAGTTCAGCGATCACCCGCAGTACCAGCGGACCATCGAATTCTGCGCACGCTACGACGCGGCGGCGTTCGACCCCGAGTACCCGAGCCTGCCGCTGTCGTTCTTCGAACCGATGATGGAGCGGCTGTTCGCCCAGCCCAGGCAGTCGATCTACAAGGCGGCCTTGAAGGCGTCGGCCTGATTCCAGCTACCCGCCACCTGTAGGAGCGGCCTTGTGCCGCGAAAGGGGCTGCGCAGCAGCCCCGACGATCTTGAGACATACCCGAGATCCTGGGGCCGCTGCGCGCCCCTTTCGCGGCACAAGGCCGCTCCTACAGGGCTGAAGGCGACCTAGGCCGGCTCACCCAGCTCCGCCAACCGCGACGCCGCCTCGCGCGCCTGAGCATCGGCGAACCGGTACAGTTCGATCCTCCCGTCCCAGTGCTCGATCAGCGCCGTGCACGACTCCACCCAGTCGCCGCAGTTGAGGTACTCCACCTCGCCCACCCGGCGTATCTCGGCATGGTGGATATGACCGCACACCACGCCCTGGAAGCCACGCCGGGTGCACTCGTGGGCGATGGCGTCCTCGAAATCGCTGATGAAGTTCACCGCGCCCTTGACCTTGTGCTTGAGGTACGCCGACAGCGACCAGTAGCCATAGCCATAACGGGCGCGCCAGTGGTTGAGCCAACGGTTGAGCACCAGGGTGAACTCGTAGGCCCGGTCGCCGAGAAACGCCAGCCAGCGGTGGTAGCGGGTAATCACGTCGAACTGGTCGCCGTGGATCACCAGCAGCCGCCGACCATCGACGGTAAGGTGCTCGGCCTCGTCCACCAGCTGGATATTGCCCAGGATCAGTTTCGAATAGCGGCGCAGGAACTCGTCGTGGTTGCCGGTGACATAGATCACTTCGGTACCGCGCTTGCTCAGGGTCAGCAGGCGGCGGATGACGTTGGTGTGGGCCTGGGGCCAGTAGATGCCGCCGCGCAGTTTCCAGCCGTCGATGATATCGCCGACCAGGTAGATGCGCTCGGCCTGGTAGCCCTTGAGAAAGTGCGCGAGGTGTTCGGCCTGGCAATCCCGGGTGCCCAGGTGCACATCGGAAATCCACAGGGTACGGACACGCTGCTTGCGTGACGGGCGGAGAGGTTCGGCGTGGGTCATGGGCAGGCTCCGGCGCTGTTTGCTGGAGACTGGCAGGCACAGGTGACAGATTGGTGGCAGGCACATGACCATCCTGCGCCCGCCTTGAGGTGTACACTCTTCACCTGCTTCGTGAGGACTCACCATGACCGCCGGCCCCCTGCTTTCGCTGCGCCATTATCGCCACGACCTGATCGCCCACAGTCACGACCACCCGCAGCTGGTGTTCGGCCTGGGCGGGCGCCTGGACTTCGAGGTGAATGGCCACGGCGGCCGGGTCGGTCGCCAGGACCTGATGGTGGTGCCTGCCGGTGCCCACCACACCTGCGGCAGCCCTGAGGGCAGCCACTGCCTGGTGCTGGACGTGCCGGGCGGGCACTGGCTCGGTGACCATCTGGGCGAACACGCCGATAACAGCCGCCGCCTGCTCGACCGCCCCGGCCCCCTGGGCCTGAACAGCCGCCAGCAGCAGTTGGTCGACTGGCTGGCGGCAAGCCCGGTGGACGACCCGCTGATTGCCCGCCAGGGCGCGGTGCTGCTGCTGGCCAGCCTCAACCCGCAGGCCGGCGCTCCGCTACTGGCCAGCAGGCGCCTGCCCTATGCCGCCTTCGACCGGCATATCGAGCAGCACGCCGCCTATCCATTGCAGGTCGCCGACCTGGCACGCCTGGCCGGGCTGTCCAGCGCGCGACTGCACGCGCGTTTTGCCAGCGAGTGCGGCATGACGCCGATGGACTACATCCGCCAGCGGCGGCTGTCGATGGCGCGACGATTGTTGCGTGAGACGCTGTTGCCGGTGGGAGAGGTCGCGGCGCGGGTGGGGTATGGCTCGCAGAGCGCCTTCAGCGCGGCGGTGATGCGGGCGTTCGGCTGTACGCCGCTGGCGTTGCGGCGCGAGTCTGGCGACAACTGACGCGAGATGCGCGACAGACACGGGCAGACCGGGCTCTTACACTGAGCGCCTAGATCTTCTCTCCCTGTGCTGGCCTCTTCGCGGGTAAACCCGCTCCCACAGGATTCGCACTGACCTATGGGAGCGGGTTTACCCGCGAAGAGGCCGGCACAGGAACCTGCGAATGCAAAGGACCACCATGAACCACCGCACCGCCCTCGGCGCCCTGCACATCGGCGCGCTGTTCTTCGGCCTGACCGGCGTCTTCGGCAAGCTGGCCGCCAGCGCCAGCCCCTCGATCATCGTCTTCGGCCGCGCCCTGTTCGCGGTGCTGGCCCTGGCCCTGTTCGCCAGCCTGGCGCGCCAGGCCTGGCAACCGCTACGCGGCCAGGACCTGCGCCGCCTGCTGCTGGGCGGCGCGCTGCTGGCCGGGCACTGGGTGAGCTTCTTCATTGCGGTCAAGGTCGCCGGCGTGGCCATCGCCACCCTCGGTTTCGCCAGCTTCCCGGCCTTCACCGTGATCCTCGAGGGCCTGCTGTTCCGCGAACGCATCCGCCGCAACGAAGCGCTGCTGGTGCTGCTGGTGAGCATCGGCCTGGTGCTGGTCACCCCGGCATTCGACCTGGCCAGCGAGGCCACCGGCGGGTTGCTTTGGGCGCTGCTCTCGGGCTTGCTGTTCTCGCTGCTGTCGCTGACCAACCGCGCCGGTTCCGGGCGCCTGCCCGCCGTGCAGGCGGCGCTGTGGCAGAACCTGGTGGTGAGCCTGTGCCTGCTGCCGTTCGCGGCCCCCGGCCTGGGCGCGGTGGCGCCGCTGGACTGGTTGTGGATCGCCCTGCTCGGCGTCTTCTGCACCGGCGTCGCCCACAGCCTGTTCGTCGCCAGCCTGGCGGTGATCAAGGCGCGCACCGCCGCGGTGGTGTTCGGCATGGAACCGGTCTACGGCATCGCCGTGGCCTGGGTGGTGTTCGCCGAACAGCCGACCCTGCGCATGCTCGCCGGTGGCGCCTTGATCATCTTCGCCATCGTGCTGTCCAGCCGCCTGGCCGCCGAGCAACCGGCCCGCCAGCCACAGCCCGAAAGCGCCTGATCAGCGATCGTTGTGGCCCAGGTCGCGCTGCGGATCGATCTGGTCGCGCACCCGCTGCTTGAGCACCTTGGCCTCGGGGAAGCCGCCGTCGGCCTTGCGCTCCCAGATCTGCACGCCGTCGCAGGTGATGCGGAACACCCCACCGGTGCCAGGCTCCAGCGCTACCTGGCCGATATCATCGGCGAAGGTGCTGAGCAGTTCCTGGGCCAGCCAGGCAGCGCGCAGCAGCCACTGGCACTGGGTGCAATAAGTGATGACGATTTGTGGCTTGCTGTCTGCCATGTAGGGAAACTCCGTAGGAAGGGCCGCTTATACTAGCGGTCTTTATCCTCTGGTTTGAGACTCACGATGCGCCGCCTGCTGTACTGCCTCCTGCTGATGCTCACCTCCTTCACCGTGCTGGCCGCCGAAGCGGCACGGCCAAAGATCGGCCTGGTGTTGTCGGGCGGCGCCGCCCGCGGCCTGGCCCATATCGGCGTGCTCAAGGCCCTGGAGGAACAGGGCGTGCGCATCGACGCCATCGCCGGCACCAGCATGGGCGCGGTGGTCGGCGGGTTGTACGCCTCGGGCTACAGCATCGCCGAACTGGAAAAACTGGCCACCACGCTGGACTGGCAACAGGCGCTGTCCGATGCGCCGCCGCGCAAGGATGTGCCGTTTCGGCGCAAGCAGGACGACCGCGACTTCCTGGTCAAGCAGAGGCTGAGCTTTCGCGACGACGGCAGCCTGGGCCTGCCGCTGGGGGTGATCCAGGGCCAGAACCTGGCCCTGCTGCTGGAAAGCAAGCTGGCCCACACCGCTGACATCCGCGACTTCGACAAGCTGCCGATTCCCTTCCGCGCCGTGGCCACCGACATCACCAGCGGCGAGAAGGTGATCTTCCGCCGCGGCCACCTGCCCCAGGTGATCCGCGCCAGCATGTCGATCCCGGCGGTGTTCGCCCCGGTGGAGCTGGACGGCCGGCTGCTGGTGGACGGCGGCATGACCGACAACATCCCGGTGGACGTGGTGCGCGAGATGGGCGTGGACCTGGCCATTGTCGTCGACATCGGCACCCCGCTGCGCAACCGCAAGCAGCTGGCCACCGTGGTGGATGTGCTCAACCAGTCGATCACCCTGATGACCCGGCGCAACTCCGAGGAGCAACTGGCCAGCCTGCGTCGCGAGGACATCCTCGTCCAGCCGCCGCTGTCGGCCTTCGGCGTCACCGATTTCGGCCGCGCCCAGGACATGATCGACGCCGGCTACCGCGCCACCCGCGCCCTCGACCCGCGCCTGGCGGCGCTGCGCCAGCCCGAGGGCGACAGCAACCTGGCGGTGGCGCGCTCACCGAAACAGCGCACGCCGATCATCACTGCCATCCGCGTGGAGAACGACTCCAAGGTCAGCGACGACGTGATCCGCTACTACATTCGCCAGCCTGTCGGCGAACCGCTGGATCTCGGCCGCCTGCAGACCGACATGGGCACCCTCTACGGCCTGGACTACTTCGACCAGGTGCAGTACCGCGTGGCGCACAAGGGCGACGAGCATACCCTGGTGATCAACGCCCGTGGTCGGCGTGGCGGCACCGACTACCTGCGCCTGGGCCTGAACCTGTCGGACGACCTGCGCGGCGACAGCGCTTTCAACCTCGGCGCCAGCTACCGGGTCAACGGCATCAACCGGCTTGGCGGCGAATGGCTGACCCGCGCGCAGATCGGCGACGAGCAGGAACTGTACAGCGAGTTCTACCAGCCGCTGGACGTGGGCTCGCGCTACTTCATCGCGCCCTACCTGGCGCTGGGCTCGCAGAACGTCGAGGCGACCCTGGACAACGACCCGGTGGCCGAATACCGCCTGGAGCGCTATGGCTTCGGGCTCAACGTCGGCCGGCAGATCGGCACCTATGGCGAAGTGCGCCTGGGCGTGGGCAAGGCCTGGGGCAACGCCGAGGTGCGCATCGGCGACCAGGACCTGCCCAAGGTCAGCTTCAACGAGGGGTTCTACGAGCTCAAGTACTCGTTCGATACCTTCGACAACGTCTACTTCCCCCATAGCGGCGAGGATATCGGCCTGACCGTGCGCAAGTACGACAAGTCACTGGACTCGGACCAGAACTACCGGCAGTGGCTGTTCAACCTGGACAAGGCCTTCAGCAGCGGGCCGAACACCCTGGTGCTGGGTGGCAGGTATGGACGAACGCTGGATGACGCCGAGGTAGTCACTTCGAGCTTCGTGTTCGGTGGCGCCCGGCAGCTGTCAGGTTTCCGCCAGGATTCGATCTCCGGGCAAAACATGAGCCTGCTGCGCATGGTCTACTACCGTCGCCTGACGCCTCGGGCCTACCTGCCCCTGGACTTCCCGCTGTACCTGGGCGGCTCGCTGGAGCGCGGCCGGGCATGGAACAATGACAATGAGTTCGACAGTGGCTATATCAATGCGGCGAGCATCTTCCTGGGGCTGGAAACGCCGCTGGGGCCGTTGAACCTGAGCTATGGGGCCAACGATGCCCATGAGAAGGCGGTGTACCTGAACCTGGGGCATACCTTCTAGAAATGATCGCGGGGCAAGCCCGCTCCCACAAGTCATGCAGCCAATTGTGGGATCAGACTCGTGGGAGCGGGCTTGCCCCGCGATTGATGAAGGGTTCAGGACTTCTCAAGATTATCGAGAATCTTCGCATGCACGCGCATGCACACTTCCATGTCGGCCTCGTCTATGCCGGTGAACAGCTCGAGGCGCAGGGCATTGGCGATGGTCTCGATCTGGTCGATCAGCGGCTTGGCCGGCGGGCACAGCAGGATCTTCTTGGCCCGGCGATCTTCCATCACCGCCTGGCGGCGCACCAGCCCCTGGCTCTCGAGGCTGTCGAGCAGGCGCGCCAGGGTCGGGCCCTCGACGCCCACGCTCTGGGCCAGCTCACGCTGGGTCGGCGCCTCGTCGAACCTGGCCAGGTGCAACAGCACCAGCCAACGGGCTTGCGACAGGTTGAGCCCGGCCAGGCGGCGGTCCAGTTCGGCACGCCAGCCCCGGGACATCTGGGCCAGCTGCATGCCGAAGCGGTGTTGGTTGTCGGTCAGGGGCATAAGCAACTCAATGAATAGAACTAATTATTAGCCAGCTAATCATGGCCCGGCCAATCAGGCAAGGTTCGATGCCGCGCAAATGGCTGATAATCATGTAAGGGTATGACAAAGGTCAGCAATTGGCGCAAATGCCGGCGATCACAGGCCGAACTCCAGCGCCAGCGCCGCCCGTACGCAATGCAGGACGCCTTCCGGCACCCGCTGGCCGAACAGCGGCGCCACGCCGGACACCGGCGGCAACTCGCCCTCGCCGTCGAGGAAGGCATCCTGCACTTCCATCATCAGCTCTTCCGGCAGGTCCAGCGCCTGCTCCAGGCTCAGTTCCTGGCGGCCAATGGCCTCGGCCAGCAGGCTGTAGACGTTCTTCTCGGTGCAGTTCAGCTGCCCGGCGATCTGCGCCGGGGTCATGCCGGCGCGGGCCAGGCTGACCAGTTCGTGGCGCAAGTCGAGCACCACCTTCGGCGCCTCCTCGGTGCCACCGGCGCCGTTGAGCACTTCGAGGAAGGCCTGGCCGTAGCGCTCCAGCTTGCGCGCACCGACGCCGCTGACCTGGGCCATGTCGCTGAGGCTGGTGGGCATGCTGCGCAGCATCTCCAGCAAGGTGGAGTCGGGGAAGATGACATAGGGCGGCACGCTGTGCTCCTCGGCCAGCTTGCGCCGCAGGGTGCGCAGCGCCTCCCACAGCTCGCGCTCCTCGGCCCGCACCAGCTGGCTGGCCGGGCTACCGCCACCGCTGGAGGAGGACTTGGCCACGGTCTGCGGCTTGAGGTCGCGGCGCAGCTGCAGGTTCACCTCGCCGCGCAGCAACGGCCGGCAGCTGTCGGACAGACGCAGGCCGCCGTAGCCTTCCAGGTCGATGTCCACCAGGCCGCGCGCCACCAACTGGCGGAACAGCGAGCGCCACTCGGCTTCGGCCAGCGACTTGCCGACGCCGAACACCGAGAGCTTCTCGTGGCCGAAATTGCGCACCTTCTCGGTGTCCTTGCCCAACAGCACGTCGACCAGGTGGCCGACGCCGTAGCGCTGGCCGGTGCGGAATACCGCCGATAGTGCCTGACGGGCAGGTTCGGTGGCGTCCCAGGTCTGCACCTGGTCGACGCAGTTGTCGCAATGCCCGCACGGCTGTTCGAGCACTTCGTCGAAGTAGGCCAGCAGCGACTGGCGGCGGCAGCGGGTCTCCTCGCACAGGGCCAGCATGGCGTCGAGCTTGTGCTGCTCGATGCGTTTGTGGCGCTCGTCGCCCTCGGAGTTCTGCAGCATCTGCTTGAGCATCACCATGTCCTGCAGGCCGTAGGCCATCCAGGCATCAGACGGCAGGCCGTCACGGCCGGCGCGGCCGGTCTCCTGGTAATAGGCCTCGAGCGACTTGGGCAGGTCGAGGTGGGCGACGAAGCGCACGTTGGGCTTGTCGATGCCCATGCCGAAGGCGATGGTGGCGACCATGATCAGCCCTTCCTCGTTGAGGAAGCGGTGCTGGTTGGCGGCGCGGGTCTCGGCGGCCAGGCCTGCGTGATACGGCAACGCCGGGAAGCCCTGCTCGCAAAGGAAGGCAGCGGTCTCGTCGACCTTCTTGCGCGACAGGCAATAGACGATGCCGGCGTTGCCGCGACGCTCGCCGAGGAACGCCATCAGCTGCTTGCGCGGCGACTCCTTGGGCACGATGCGGTAGAAGATGTTCGGCCGGTCGAAGCTCGAGAGGAAACGCTCGGCGCCCTGCAGGTGCAGGCGCTGGACGATCTCCTCGCGGGTACGCATGTCGGCGGTGGCGGTCAGGGCGATACGCGGCACATGCGGGAACAGCTCGGCGAGCTGGCCCAGTTGCAGGTACTCGGGGCGGAAGTCGTGGCCCCATTGCGACACGCAGTGGGCCTCGTCGATGGCGAACAGGGAAACGTCGAGGCCGCGCAGGAAGTCCAGCATGCGCGGCTGCACCAGGCGCTCGGGGGCCAGGTAGAGCATCTTCACCTCGCCGCGGCGCAGGCGCCCGGCCAGGTCGCGCTGCTGCTCGGCGCTGAGCGTGGAGTTCAGCGCCGCGGCGGCCACGCCCAGCTCGTCGAGGGTGGCGACCTGGTCGTCCATCAACGCGATCAGCGGCGACACCACCACGGTCAGGCCCGGGCGCAGCAGGCCAGGCACCTGGAAGCACAGGGACTTGCCGCCACCGGTTGGCATCAGCACCAGGGCGTCGCCTCCGCCTGCCACACATTCGATGATCGCTGCCTGGCGCCCACGGAAACTGTCGTAACCGAAGACATCCTTGAGGACGCGCTGAGCCTGTTCGAGCATTTGCCACTCCAAAATCGCCGTACCATCCTGGACTCAGGCTGGACGATAAATCCGCCGCGCACACATCGAATGCGTAAGCGGTTTTTGCCAGATGACGGGAAAACGCCACCGGAGCACGAAAAACTGCGGAGTATACCCGACTGCCCCACCCCCGGCATGCCCCGCGGACAGACGTTCCCTTTGCCCCGCAGCCGCCGCAAGGTGCTAGAATTCACTATCGTTTATTCCCCAAGGTAGCCCTGTAATGTCCTTCGCCGAGCAACTGACCCGCCTGCAAGCCTTCCTCGACGCCGATGAGCTGCACGAAGAAGCGCTGGACTACGTCGCCGCACACGGCTACCTGACCGCGCTGTCGATCTGCTCGGAGCAAGTTCAAGACCGTGAGTGGATCGACGCGCTGTTCGCCGAGGAGCCCCACTACGCCAGCGAAGCACAGCGCGAAGAGATCGAGGCCACCCTGATCGGGCTCAAGGGCCACATCGCTCGCCAGTTGGCCAGCGACGAGGAATTCGACCTACCCTGCGAGCTGGACCTGACCGAAGAGCCGGACGATTCCGACCTGCGCGGCTGGTGCATCGGCTTCATGGAAGGCGTGTTCCTGCGTGAAGAGGCCTGGTTCGAGAACGCCGAGGAAGAAGTCAGCGAAATGCTGCTGCCGATCATGGTCGGCTCGGGCCTGTTCGACGAGCAGCCGGAGTTCGCCGACATCGCCGGCAACGCCAACCTGCAGGACGACATGATCGTGCAGATCCCCGAGGCACTGAGCGCGCTGTTCCTGCTGCTGCACGCCCCTGAAGAGAAGCCTGCCCTGCTCAAGCCGCGCCACCACTGATCGACGTGGTGCGCTACCTGCTGCTGGCCGCCGGCTGGCTCAGTGTCGCGCTCGGGGTGGCGGGGATCTTCCTGCCGGTGCTACCCACCACCCCGTTCCTGCTGCTGGCGGCGGCCTGCTTCGCCCGCAGCTCACCGCGCTTTCACCACTGGCTGGTGAATCACCCGAAACTCGGGCCATGGATCCGCGACTACCTCAGCGGCGAGGGGATTCCGCTGCGGGGCAAGGTCTATGCGATCGGCCTGATGTGGGCCAGCATCGGCCTGTCCTGCTACCTGGTGCCGTTGTTCTGGGCACGGGTGTTCATGCTGACCAGCGCGGTGCTGGTCAGTCTCTACATCCTCAAACAGAAGACCTTGCAGCGACCGAATTGAGCCAGATGGCCAAGCGCAACCCCCGTGTAGGAGCGGCCTTGTGCCGCGAAAGGGGCGCGCAGCGGCCCCTGCAATTTTTGCATCAATGCTGAAATCCTGGGGCCTTGCGCCCCTTTCGCGGCACAAGGCCGCTCCTACAGGGGAATGCAAGCCTCGGCTTACACCGTATCCACCTTCAACGAATGGTCATTGAGCATGCCGGTGATGATGGTCGCGGTGTCATGCCCCGCCGCAATCAACCCGCCCGCCCCGGCCGCGACCCCGTAGTGCTGCGCCAGGTCCACCCCGGCCAGGTCGATGGTCTGGGTCGGTGCCGCGCCGGCGACGCTGCTGACTTCGATGGTCGACACCACATTGCCGCCGCTGCCACTGACCTTGAAGTGCAGATAGTCGTCCAGCGACGCACTGGTGGCGTTCTCGCCCTGCAGCAATTGCGACAGGTCCAGCCGATCGCTGCCCGGGGTGAAGTCGGTCACGGTGTCGTGGCCGGTGTCGCCCTTCTGCCAGACGAAGGTGTCGTTGCCGCTGCCACCGGTGAGGGTGTCATCGCCGCGTCCGCCGATCAGGATGTCGTTGCCGCCACCGCCCCTGAGCACATCGTTGCCCGCGCCGCCGTTGAGCAGGTTGTCGCCGTCGTTGCCGGTCAGGGTGTCGTTGTAGTCCGAGCCGACCAGGTTCTCGATGCCGGTGAGGGTGTCCAGCCCCGCGCCGACGGTATTCTGCTGGCCGACATGACCCAGGTCGACGGTCACTCCACTGCTTGCCTTGGCATAGCTGGCGGTGTCGTTGCCGGCGCCACCGTCGAGCAGGTCATTGCCCGGACCGCCAATCAGCAAGTCGTTGCCGTCGCCACCGTACAGACTGTTGTTGCCTGCGCCGGCCACCAGTACATCGTTGCCGGCACCACCGTGCAGGAGGGTGTCGCCCGCTCCGGCCAGCAGTACATCGTCCCCTGAAGTACCGGTGAGGGTATTGCCGGCCTGGTAGGTGATGTCCACCGCCCCGTTCGCCGTGCCGCCATGGTTGTCGCTGACGGTGTAGCTGCCGTGGTAGTCGTCGTTGCTGGCGTTGCTGTAGTCCACCACCAGGCTCAGCTTGTAGTTCTCGGCGGCCTTGCTGTTGCCCGAGGCGTTCTCGGTATTGATCACGTGGATGCTGTACACCCCGTCATGGGTGGCCGTGAAGCTGCCGCCATCGGCGATGGTCTGGTAGCTGCCGCTGGCATCCTTCCGCTCCATCAGCAGGTTGCCGGCGGGCCGGTCATGATCGAGGGTCAGGGTCTCGCCCTTGCGCAGAGTGACCGTCAGGGTGTCCTCGTCGTTGGCATTGCCGGTGCTGATCGAGCCCAGGTAACCAGCCACCACCAGGGCGGCGGTCATGCTGCCGTTGAGGCTGGTGAACTCGCTGCGGGCCAGCTCGCGCAGCTGGTTCTCGGCCTTGTTGGCGGTGGCGTTGAAGGTAATGGTCTGTGCCTGCGTGCCCGCCGTGAAGCCCGCGCCTTTGTCGGCGAAGTTGGTATTGAAGGTGGTCGGCGCGGCGCTCAGGGTGTCGTGATCCGGATCGCTGTCATTGGCCAGCAAGGCCTCTGCCGGCACGCTCAGGGTGGCGCCCTTGATGTTGGTGATGATGTGGTCGGCGCCGGCGACCGGCGCGCCGTTGCTGTTGATGTTCACCGTCAGGCTGGCGCTGCGGGTATCGCCGTCGTTGTCGCTGGCGGTGAAGCCGAACTTCTCCGCCTGGCCGCTGCCATTGTCCTTCGGCGGCGTGTAGGTGAACTCGCCGCTGTCCATGTTCACCACCAGGGTGCCGCCCAAGCCGGTCTTGATGTTCAGGCTGTTGCTCACGGTGTCGAACGAAGCCTTGTCCGCCCCGCCACTGACCGCATAGCCGCCCTGCCCGCCATTGGCCTTTGGATCGTAGGTGTAGGTGGTGCCGTCCACCAGCAGCGCCTTGATGAAGCCGCCGTCGGCCCCGAAGTCGCCGCCGCTCATCAGGCTGCCGGTGATCGGCGCGCCCTGCACCGTGCCGGAGAGCACCGCACTCAGCTGGCTGAGGTCGGTGACCACCACCGAGTTGGTGTCGGTATGACTGCTGCCGTCGTAGGCCAGCGGGTTGAGGTTGCCCTCGTTGACGCCGCTGCCCATGCCGATGGCGTAGGACTTGATGCCGTTGTTGTCGAGGAAGGTTTCCCAGGCGGTCTCGCGCGGCGCCGTCATCGCGTGGCCGTTGGTGGGTTCGCCGTCGGAGAAGAAGTAGCTGATGTTCTGCGCCCCCACCAGCTTGCCGGTGGTGGCGAAGGCTTCCTGGGCCTTGGTGGCCGCCGAGTCGTAATAGGTCGAGCCGCCGGGATTGAGCCCGGCGATCAGGCTCTTGGCCTCGCTGATCGAGACCCACACCGGCGTCTTGATCTCGGCGCCGGTGCCGAAGGTGACGATCTGCACCTTGATGTCGCCCATCTCGTCGTACTTGTCGAGCAAGGCATTGATGGCCTGCTTGGCCAGTTCAAGGCGGGTCAGCCCCGGCACGCCGGAGCTTGCGGCCATGCTGCTGGAAACGTCCACCACCAGCAGGATGTTGGAGTCCACCTGGCCGGGCGTGATGCTGCGCACCGCGCACTGCACCGTCGGCACATCGTCGACGATGTTGATGGCGATGGTGCTGGTGACGCTGTTGCCCAGGGCGTCTGTGGCCTTGTAGGTGAAGTACTCGTTGACGGTGTTGGCCCCATCGTTGGCGCCACCCGCGGTCTTCGGCGCCGAGGTCAGGGTGTAGGTATAGGAGCCGTCGGCGTTGAGCTGGATCTGTCCGTACTGGCCCACGGCGTTGCCGACCAGGCTGTAGGTCAGTGCACCGACGCCGCCATGCACCGAGCCGACCAGGCTGCCGGAGGCGGTCTCGCCGGTGGAGCCAGGATCGCTGCCGGTCACGTTGCCGGCGGCCAGGTCGTTGCCATCCTTGTGCAGGTCCAGGGCCTTTTCGTAGACGGTGACGTCGTTGTCCTCGCACGCCACCAGTTTGCTGTCCTGAACGTTGATGCGGATGGTCGTGGTGCTTTCGTCGCCATCGGCGTCGCGAATGGTGTAGACGAAGCTGTCGGTCGCCCCGGCGGGCGGCACGCTGTCGGGGTTGGCGTGGTAGGTGGCGTTGCCCTGGCTGTCCAGGGTCAGGTAGCCGTACTGGCCAATGATCGTGTCGCCCACATGGCCAATGGCAGAAGTCGAGGTGTCGGAACCTGCGCGCACGCCCACCACGTATTGTCCGTCGGCACGTACATCGGCGCCGACCACATCGTTGTCCAGCACGTTGCCGCTGACACTGGCGCCCTCCTTGACCGAGGCCACGTCGCAATGGGCCTTGGGCACGTCGTCGACGATGCTGACCACGATGGTACTGGTAGTGGTATTGCCGAGCGAATCCTTCACCTGGTAGGTGAAGCTCTCGGTGACCACATTCGGGCCGTCGTTGGCGTGGTTGGGCGAGTTCGGCGCCGAGGTCAGGGTGTAGGTATAGGTGCCATCGCTGTTCAGCTGGATCTGGCCATACTGCCCGGCGGCATTGCCGACCAGGGTGAAGGTCAGGGCACCGATGCCGCCACTGACCGAACCGGCCAGCGAGCCGCTGGTGGTTTCCGTGGTGGCGTGCGGATCGCTCCCGGTGACGGTGCCTGCGGCCAGGTCGTTGCCGTCCTTGGTCAGGTCCAGGGCTTTCTCGTAGACCTTGGCCGTGTCGTCGGGGCAGGCGACCAGCGAGATATCGTGCACGTCGATGGTGATGGTGGTGGTGCTCTCGTCGCCATCGGCGTCGCGGATGGTGTAGACGAAGACGTCCGTGGCACCGGCCGGCGCCACGCTGTCGGGGTTGGCGTGGTAGGTGGCGTTGCCCTGGGCGTCTAGGGTCAGGTAGCCATATTGCCCAACGACATTGCTGCCCAGCTGGCCGATGGCCGAGGTCGAGGTGTCGCTGCCTGCGCGCACGCCGACCACATACTTGCCATCAGCCGGCACGTCAGCGCCGATCACGTCGTTGACCAGCACGTTGCCGCTGACGGTGCCACCTTCGTAGACATTGGCGAAATCGCTGTGAGCCTTGGGCACGTCGTCGACGATGCTGATCACGATGGTGCTGGTGGTCGAGTTGCCGAGCGAGTCCTTCACCTGGTAGGTGAAGGTTTCCGTCAGCACGTTCGGCCCGTCGTTGACGTGATTCGGCGAATTCGGCGCCGAGGTCAGGGTATAGGTGTAGGAGCCATCGGCGTTCAGCTGGATCTGGCCGTACTGGCCGGTGGCATTGCCGACCAGGGTGAAGGTCAGCGCCCCTGTTCCGCCACTGATGGAGCTGACCAGCGAGCCGCTGGCCGTCTCGGCGGTCGAACCTGGCTGGCTGCCGACCACGTTCCCCGCAGCCAGGTCGTTGCCATCCTTGGTCAGGTCGAGCGCTTTCTCGTAGACCGTGACCTCGCTGTCGGCGCCGGCGATCAGCGAGCAATCACGTACGTCGATGGTGATGGTGGTGGTGCTTTCGTCGCCGTCACTGTCTCGCACGGTGTAGACGAACACGTCTGTGGCCCCGGCAGGTGCCACGGCGTTGGGATTGGCGTGATAGGTGGCGTTGCCCTGGGCGTCCAGGGTCAGGTAGCCGTACTGGCCCTGGACCTGAGTGCCCAACTGGCCGCTGGCCGAGGTCGAGGTATCGGAGCCGGCCCGCACGCCGACCACGTACTTGCCATCGGCGCGCACGTCGGCGCCTGAGGTGTCGTTGTCGAGCACGTTGCCGCTGACCGTGCCGCCTTCGACGACACTGGCCGAATCGGGATTGGCCTTGGGCAGGTCATCAACGATGTTCACATCCAGCGAGCCGCTGGCCGTGCTGCCATCGGTGTCCGTGGCCGTGACGGTGAAGTGCTCGGACAGGCTGTTGGCGCCGTCGCCGTTGGCGTGGCTCTCATTGTCCAGCAAGGTGTAGCTATAGCTGATCACGCCCGTGGCCGGATTGTAGCCGGTGATGGTCAGGGTACTGCCCAACGCCGTGGTGATCGACTGCGGGAAGCTTGCCGCCACGCCACCGCTGACCACGCTGATACCGCCGACGCTCAAGGATTGCAGGCCATCCGGTGCACTGACCGTGAACGTGCCGCTCTGGGTCAGGGCGCCCGGGTTCGGCGCGCTGCCGTCGGCCAGGTTTTTCTCGTAGACCGTCAGCTCGCCACCGTTCACGTCCAGACCGCCCAGGGTCACCGGGTCGTCGAGGTTGCTGACGTTCAGGGTCAGGGTCGCGGTGCTGGAGTCGCCGTCGGCGTCCTTCAGGGTGTAGGTGAAGGTCTCCACCCCATTTCCACCGCCTTGCAGGTTCTTGAAGTCGGGGTCGTTGGTGTTGAGGGTGTAGGTGTAGGAGCCGTCCGCCGCCAGGACCAGGGTGCCGTAGGTGCCGACGAAGGTACCGGCTACCACCGGGCCGCTGGGGATGCGGTCTGCCCCCTGGATGTCGTTGCCCAGCACATTGCCGCTGAGTTCCACATGCTGCTCGGTGGCGGCGGTGGCATTGGTGTCGTTCACCGCCCGTGGCACATCGTCACGGATGATCACGTCGAGCGTACCACTGGCCACGTCGCCATCCGTGTCGCTGACCAGCACCGGGAACTGTTCGCCCAGGGTATTGCTGCCCGCACCGTCCGGGTGATGCTCGGCACCGGTCAGGGTGTAGCTGTAGCTCACCACACCCGTGGCCGGGTTGTAGCCGGTGATGGTCAACACATTGCCGAGCCCGGTGACGATGGACTGCCCGACGCCGGTGACCACGCCCGCCGTGACCACATTGATGCCGCCGACACTGAGGTTGAACACGCCGTCGGCGGCCACCACCGTGAAACTGCCGGACTGGGTCAGGGCCGCCGGATTGCTGGCCGAGCCCTGGGGCAGGTTGGCCTCGTCCAGGGTCAATTCGGCGGGGCTGATATCCAGGCCATTGAGGCTGACCGGATTGTCGATCGCTGGTGTATCGGCCAACACCGGCCCGTCATCGTTGCCGTCGAGGCCACCGAGTTCGAGATTGGCCAGCAGTGGGAAACCATTGAATCCTGCAGTGGGGAAGCCGATGGTGGGATCCACCCGGGCGGCCACCTCGGTCAGAATCACGAAACTGTGACCCCCGCCGAGCGCCCCCGACACGCCTGACGGGTTGCCGCCCGCCGCCGTCGCTTCGGCTTCCTGCGTGGGGTCGGCGCCAGCGGCAATGGCTTTTTGCAGTTGCTCGACATCACTGAGCTGGGCGTCGCTGGGCTGCGCGTCCGGCGCCTGCACGTGGGGCGCGCGATTGGCCAGCAGGTCGGTGGTCATCTCCAGGCTGCTACCGCGGCCCAGGGTCAGCTGCGCACCATTTTGCAGCCGCACCGCCACGGCGCCCTCGTTGCCGGTCTCGAGCTGTTCGCCGACGAACAACCGGTCGCCTTCCACCAACAGGCGGCGATGACCATCGTCGCCCACCGCGAATACCTGGCCGATCACCTTGCCGACTACACCGACTAATTTAGCCATGAGCGTACGCCTCCCCTGCCGATGGGCTTTTCGCAGATCAAGGCGTGCCGGGTAATGTGCGCAACGTTCCGAGTGCCATGGCTGGTGGATCGTTGCTGTCACGTTCGTGAGAAACCACGCTCCTTGTGACGACTGCCACGATAGCGAAGAGGGCGAATGGCCATTATCGAGTGCCATTTTTCTGTCGCCAAATTCCGCTTTCGCCTTCCTCCCCTGTCTCCTTAGCTGCAAAAAATCTGGAACTTTCACCAAGGCCCGAAAATCGCCTGTCCCAGCCAATTCCCGTAACCGCCTGAATGAAACAATGTCGCGGATTCCTTAGACCGCATAAGTTTTTTTTCGCATATATCTTATGAAAAAATCTTCTTAGCTCGCCCGATAAATGTTCTTAGCTCTGTTGTTACAAACCTGAAACGGTTTGATTCTAATTTTTCGTCATTTTTTTGGCGATTAGCAGGACATTATTCAAGACCAGGGAGATGTACCCCATGCGCGCTTTAACCCCCATCACCAGTGCGATTTTGTTGGCCATGGCGTGTGCCAACAGTCAGGCGATGTCGATCACCGAGGCTGTCCAGAACGCCGTGGACCAGCATCCCGAGATCAGCGCCAGCCGCAACAGCAGGCTGTCGGCCGACGAGGATGTGAAGTTCGCCCGCGGGGGGTACTACCCAACCGTCGATCTGGTCGCAGGCTACGGCCGGCAACGCTCGGACAACACCAATACCCGCGGCTTCAACCCCGACGGCACGCGTAACCACAACAAGGAAACCCTCAACTACACCCAGTCGGAACTGCGCCTGCGGCAGATGCTGTTCGATGGCTTCAACACCTCCAACGAGGTCGCCCGCACCGAAGCGGTGGCCACCTCGCGCGCCTACTACACCCAGGCCACCGCCGAGAGCATCGCCCTGCGTGCCATCGAGGTCTACCTCGAGGTACTCAAGCGCCGCGAACTGGTGACCCTGGCCAAGAACAACCTGCAGGCCCACCTGCGAGTCAACGACCAGATCGGCCTGCGCAGCGAACGTGGCGTGGGCAGCACCGCCGACCTCGACCAGTCCCGCGCCCGTCGCGCCCTGGCCGAGAACAACCTGGACACCGCCGAGGTCGACCTGGCCGACGCCGAGGCCAACTTCTACAGCGTAGTCGGGCGCATGCCGGACGAGCTGGAAACACCGGTCACGATCAAGGGCGAAGTACCGGGTGACCTGCTCAATGCCCGCCAGGGCATGCTGGAGAACAACCCCTACCTGAAGTCGGCGCAGGCTGACGTGCGCTCCGCCGAGCAGCAATACGAAGTGGCCAAGTCGCCCTTCTACCCGCGCCTGGACGCGGTGCTGGCCACCGGTGCCAACAACAACATCGGCGGCCAGAAGGGCCACGACAACAACGACTGGCAGGCCGGCGTCGAGCTCAGCTACAACCTGTTCCGCGGCGGCAGCGACAAGGCCCGCCTGCAGTCCGACGCGCACAAGATCAACCAGGCGATGGACATCCGCAACAACGCCCTGCGCGAGCTGAACGAAAACCTCAGCCTGGCCTGGAACGCGATGAACAACGCCCGCAAGCAAACCCCGAGCGCCCGCGAGTACGCCGAAACCACCCAGCGCGTGCGCGCCGCCTACCAGGACCAGTTCGGCCTGGGCCAGCGTACCCTGCTCGACGTGCTCGACAGCGAGAACGAGCTGTACAACGCCAACCGGCGCTATACCGAAGTGCGCTACACCGAAGAGTTCTCCATGTACCGGGTCCTGGCGACCATGGGTGAGTTGCTGAGCAAGCAGCACATCTCGCTGCCGCCCGAGGCCATCGCCAAGACCGAAGTGCGCAACGAGGCGAAACTGCCCGACATGCGTTAGGTTCTGACGAGACAAGGGACTTTTCGCCAGCGCCCATTTCCCGTCCACCGCGGCAGGAGTAGGCCATCGTGACCAGTATGCAAAGCGCGCAACCGCGCCTGGATGTTGATGATCCGTTGCTCGATGGCCTGCTGATCCTGTGCAAGCTGCACGGCTGCCCTGCCAGCCGTGCCAGCCTGGGCAGCGGCCTGCCGCTGGCCGAGCAGCGCCTGCCCCTGGCCCTGCTGCCCCGCGCCGCGGCGCGTGCGGGGTTGCAGGCGCGGGTCCTGCAGCGTGACCTGGACGCCATCTCGCCACTCAACCTGCCGGTTCTGCTGATCCTCAATGACGGCCGCAGCGCCGTGCTGCAACGCTGGGGGGACAATGGCCGGGCCCTGTTGCTGCCGTGCGAAGCCGAAGGCGGCGAGCAGTGGGTCGAACGCGAAGTCCTGGCCGAGGCCTACAGCGGCCAGGTCCTGTTCGCCCGTCCTCGCCATACCCTGGAGGACGTGCGTGCCCCGCTGATCCCACGGGTCAATGCCTGGTTCCGCGACACCCTGCGGCATTCCCGCTGGCTGTATGGCGATGCCCTGCTGGCCAGCCTGCTGATCAACCTGCTGGGGTTGATGGTGCCGCTGTTCGTCATGCAGACCTACGACCGCGTGGTGCCCAACCAGGCGCTGTCCACCTTGTGGGTGCTGGTGGCCGGACTGTTCATCGGCACCGCCTTCGAGCTGGTGCTGCGCATGGTCCGCGCCCACCTGCTGGACCAGGCCGGTAAAAAGACCGACCTGATTCTCTCGGCCACCCTGTTCGAACGCATCACCGGCATGAGCATGAAGGCCCGGCCCGCCACCATCGGCGGCTTCGCCCAGAGCATCCATGACTTCCAGGGACTGCGCGAATTTCTCACCGCGGTCACCCTGACCAGCATCATCGACCTGCCGTTCGTGGCGCTGATGCTGCTGGTGATCGGCCTGCTCGGCGGCTGGCTGGTGGTGATCCCGCTGATCGCCTTTCCGCTGGCGGTGGGCCTGGCGCTGTTCATCCAGGTACGCCTGCGTGACACGGTGCAGAAGAGCCTGAGCCTCGGCGCGGTGCGCCAGGCATTGCTGATCGAGACCCTCGGCGGCCTGGAGACCCTCAAGGCCTGCGGCGCCGAAAGCGAGCGTCAATACCAGTGGGAACACACCAACGGCGCCATCGCCCGCCTCGACGCCCATGCCCGCAACCTGTCCTCGCTGGCCAGCAACGGCACGCTGTTCATCCAGCAGTTCTGCGGCATGGCCACCATCGTCGCCGGGGTGTACAGCATCATCGCCGGCAACCTCAGCGTCGGCGCGCTGGTGGCCAGCTACATGCTCGGCAGCCGGGTCCTCGCGCCGCTGGGCCAGATTGCCGGGCTGATCACCCGCTACCAGCAGGCGCAGTTGACCATGCGCAGCACCGATGCGCTGATGAGCCTGCCCCAGGAACGCGAAGCCGAGCACCAGGCCCTGGAGCACACCGCGCTGCTGGGTGGCATCAGCATCAACCACGCTACCTTCCGCTATGCCGGGCAAGCGGCCCCGGCACTCAACGATGTGAGTGCCACGCTCAAGCCAGGCGAGCGCATCGGCATCATCGGCCGCAGCGGCTCGGGCAAGAGCACCCTCGCCCGCCTGCTGATGGGCTTTCATCACCCTGACGAAGGCCAGGTGTTGCTGGACAACCTCGACCTGCGCCAGCTGGACATCGCCGACCTGCGCAGCCAGGTTGGCTACGTGGCCCACGACCTGCCCCTGCTGGCCGGCAGCCTGCGCGACAACCTCACCCTCGGCGCCCGTCATGTCAGCGATGCGCGCATGCTCGAAGTGGCCGAGCTGACCGGGGTCAGCGAACTGGCCCGCCAGCACCCGCAAGGCTTCGACCGCCCGGTGGGCGAACGCGGCCAGCTGTTGTCCGGTGGCCAGCGCCAGGCCGTGCTGCTGGCCCGGGCGCTGCTGCTGGAACCGCCGATCCTGATCCTCGACGAACCCACCAGCCACATGGACAACAGCAGCGAGGAGCAACTGCGCCAGCGCCTGCTGAACTGGGTGCCGGGCAAGACCCTGCTGCTGGTCACCCACCGCACCTCGATGCTCAGCCTGGTGGATCGGCTGCTGGTGCTGGACAACGGCAAGATCGTCGCCGACGGGCCGAAGGACGCGGTCATCGACGCGCTGCGCAAGGGTCGTATCGGCGCGGCGCTGTGACACGACCACCACCCCTGTAGGAGCGGGCTTGTCCCGCGATCAAGGCAACGCGGTGCCTGGCACGGGCTATGCCCGTGATCGCGGGACAAGCCCGCTCCTACAGGGGGCCAGTTTTCTAGGAGGTAATGTATGCCCTTCAGCCACAGCGTGCGCAGCTACCTCCAGGGCGCCGACAAGCGCGCCGAACGCGACTACATGCCGGAGCTGGCCGGCGCCACCTTGCAGGAGTCGCCCAGCCTGTCACGCCTGACCGTGTGGCTGGCGGCGATCCTGCTGCTGGTGGCCCTGGTCTGGGCCAACTTCGCGGTGCTCGACGAGGTCACCGTCGGCGAGGGCAAGGCCATTCCGTCGAGCAAGGTGCAGGTGGTGCAGAACCTCGAGGGCGGCATCGTCACCGAGATCTTCGTGCGTGAAGGGCAAATGGTCGACAAGGGCGCGACCCTGCTGCGCCTGGACGACACCCGCTTCAAGTCGAACAAGGGCGAGAGTGAAGCCGACCGTTACGCGCTCACCGCCCAGGTCGAGCGCCTGTCGGCCGAGTCCGAGGGCAGGCCCTTCGTGTTGTCGAACGAAGTCCGCGCCAAGGCACCACAGGTGGCCGAGGACGAAGCCGCGCTGTATGACTCGCGCCAGCGCCGTCTGGCCAGCGAGAAACAGACCCTCAACGAACAACTGCGGCAGAAGACCCAGGAGCTGGCCGAGTTCCGCTCCAAGGTCGATCAATACCGCTCGGCCGTGGGCCTGCTGCAACAGGAACTGGACATGTCCTCGCCACTGGTGAGCAAGGGCGCCATCTCCCCCGTGGAGATCCTGCGCCTCAAGCAGCGCAGCGTCGAGGCGCGCGGCCAGCTCAATGCCACCAACCTGGCGATCCCCCGCGCCGAGGCGGCGATCGCGGAGATCCGCAGCAAGATCCAGGAATCCGACGCCAGCTTCCGCTCCGACGCCGCCAAGGAGCTCAACGACAAGCGCACGGAGCTGTCGAAGATCACCGCCACCAGCATCGCCATCGACGACCGGGTCAACCGCACCACCGTGGTGTCGCCGGTGCGCGGCATCGTCAAGCTGCTCAAGGTCAACACCATCGGCGGCGTGGTCCAGCCCGGCAGCGACCTGGTGGAGATCGTGCCGATCGAGGACAACCTGCTGATCGAGGCCAAGGTAAGGCCCCAGGACGTGGCGTTCCTGCACCCGGGACAGACGGCGATGGTCAAGTTCAGCGCCTACGACTACACCATCTACGGCGGGCTCAAGGCCAAGCTGGAGCTGATTGGCGCGGATACCGTCACCGACGACAAGGGCAACGCGTTCTACCTGATCCAGGTGCGCACCGACAAGAACCACCTGGGTGGGGACAACAAACCGCTGCTGATCATCCCTGGGATGGTGGCCACGGTGGATATCATCACCGGGCAGAAGAGCGTGCTGGACTATCTGTTGAAACCGGTGCTGAAGGCGCGGACGGAGGCGTTGCGCGAGCGGTGATCGCCAGCATGGCAGTGCAATCGCGGGGCAAGCCCGCTCCCACTGATCATTAGCCCGTCGCATGGTGGGCTTGTTACGCGATCAGGCTCACCCCTTGAAAGGGCCGCTCCAATTCAAGATTGCCGGGGTCGCTTTGCAACCCTTTCGCGGCACAAGGCCGCTCCTACAGGAGAACGCGTGCCCAGTAGGAGCGGCCTTGTGCCGCGAAAGGGCTGCAAAGCAGCCCCGGCAACTCCAGGCCGGGCGCCTACTATCACACCTTGAAGGGGCGGGCTCCGATTCAAACCTGCCCATGATTGCGTTGATATGTCTGCGCTCCCATGGCCTCGATCTGCCCTTCGATCAGCGCCTCGAACGGGCGCAGTAACTCATCGAACGCTGCCGGAGCCTCCAGCACATTCAACGCCTGCACCACCGCCTCGAGCGTCGACAGGGCACCCGGTTCCG
The DNA here is from genome assembly GCF_016861355.2 of Pseudomonas sp. RtIB026. Taxonomy (NCBI): domain Bacteria; kingdom Pseudomonadati; phylum Pseudomonadota; class Gammaproteobacteria; order Pseudomonadales; family Pseudomonadaceae; genus Pseudomonas; species Pseudomonas sp. RtIB026. Next base: position 5,006,415 of record NZ_AP023348.2, read on the forward strand.
GTGCCTTGCGCAACCGATAGCGCGAGGGCTGGACATGGCCGAGCGTCACCCGTGGCAGACTCTCCAGCAGCGGGTTCAGGTACAGCAACTTGCGCGCCTTGCGCCAGGTGCCATCCGGCACGATCAGCAGCAGCGGCAGGTCGACGTCTTGACCATAGCCTTGCAGGACCTCGGCCTCGTCACCGGGGAACAGCAGCGCCGGTCGGTAACCTGGCGTTGCCAGCAGCGCGTCCAGGTCGTCGAACACCTCGCCGATCCGCAACTCGGCGTTGACCAGCCCAAGGGCCGCCAGGCGTGCGGTGTTCAGGGCGTGGGCGGTCTCGCTGGGGTGCTGCAGCACGACCACGCGGGTGCGGCTGCCGAGGTGCGGGATCAGTGGGCAAAGGCAATGGGTGAGCGGGCGCTGGCAACGCTCGCAGCGGGGTCTGGGCATGGGGGGCTCCTTGGGGCGGGTAGTTTGCCACAGGGTTGCCATTCCCGGGTTGCTCCCACGCCCCCACTGTTACCCGCTACAGCTTCAGCGGTTGAACCGCTCCGCCAGGCTGTGCAGGTACTCCGCCATGCGCTCCAGGTCCTGGCTGATCTCTGCCCCCTGCCTGGCCTGTCCCGCGCTCTCGTCGCACAGATGGGCAATGCGCACGATCTGCTGGTTGATGTCCTCGGCGACATGGCTCTGCTGCTCGGACGCCGTGGCCATCTGCTGACTCATGCCAGTGATGCGACTAACCGCCTGGGCGATCCCCGACAACGCCGCCTGCACCGCCTCGACGCTGTGCACGCTGTCGCTGGAGATCTGCTGGCCGCGACTGGCGCTGGCCACCGCGCGGTCGGCACCGGAGCGCAGGGTGGAGATGATGTGGTGGATCTCCTCGGTCGAGGCGCGGGTGCGCTGCGCCAGCGAACGCACTTCGTCCGCCACCACGGCGAAGCCTCTGCCCTGCTCGCCGGCCCGCGCCGCCTCGATGGCGGCATTGAGCGCCAGCAGGTTGGTCTGCTCGGCGATCGAGGTGATCACATCCACCACGCTGCCGATCGACTGGGTTTGCTCGGCCAGGGCATTGACCGCCTGGCCGATGTCGCTCACCGCCTCGCTCATGCTGCCCATCGCGCGCAGGCTCTGCTGCGCCAGGTCGCTGCCCTGCTGGGCCAGCTGGTCGGCGTCGCTGGCGGCGTGGGCGGTGCTCTGCACGTTGTGGGTGACCTGCTGGATGGTCGCCGCCATCTGCGCGATGGCGGTGGCCGACTGGTCGGTCTCGCTGCGTTGGCGGTCGAGCATCTGCGCCTGGGCATCGGACAGGTCGGCGGACTGCGCAGCCCGCGACTTGACCCCGACACCGGCGTCCACCAGACGGGTCAGGGCGGTCTGCAGGCGCGCCTCCTCGCTGATGATCGCCAGGTCGAGCTGGCCCTGCAGCCCGGGATTGTCGCTGTAGGTCAGCGCTACCAGCGGGCTGGTGAAGGCCTTGGGGTGCTCCTGCAGGGTGCGCCGGATCGACTGGTTCTGCCGGTGCTCGACCACGTACCAGGCCGCCAGCAGGCTGGCCATCAGCACACCCAGTGCCGCATAGGGGGGCAGCAACAGATAGGCGGCGGCCGACAGCAATCCCGCACCGATCAACGGCCAGCCATGGCCGACTCCATAACCGAGTCGCGCCGCCAGCGGTACCGGCGAGCGCCCTGCCCGCAAGCGGGCGTACAAGTTCTCGGCCCGGCGGATCTGCTCCCGGGTCGGTACCGAGCGCACCGACTCGTAGCCGCTGATGCGGCCGTTCTCGTACACCGCCGTGACGTAGGCGCTGACCCAGTAGAAGTCGCCGTTCTTGGCGCGGTTCTTGACCACGCCCATCCAGGGCTTGCCTTGTTTGATGGTGTCCCACATATGCCCGAAGACCGCCGGTGGCATGTCGGGATGCCGCACCAGGTTATGGGGCTGGCCGACCAGTTCGTCGTAGGTGAAACCGCTGATGGCCACGAATGCGTCGTTGCAGTAAGTGATGCGGCTGTTCAGGTCGGTGGTGGAGATCAGCCGCTGGTCTTGGGGAAAGGTTCTTTCATGCTCGGTGACGGGCAAATTCATGCGCATCGTTGGCGATCCCTTGCTTATCCAGATGAGTGGGAAAATCATCAAAGCAAGTAGATATTTAGCAGAAGGCCATCACGTCAGCGGTCAAGTTTTGTAGGAAATTTACTCGACCTGACGGAATGTGCTGAACACGGCCCAGCTCAGCCCACGTTGAGCTGGCTCTTGAGCAGGTCGCGGAACGTCTGGATCAAGGGTTCCCGGCTCCGACCACGGCGGATGATCAGGGAAAACGGCGCCTGATAGCCGAAGGTCGCCGGCGACAGCACGCGCAGATCACCCTTGTCGACCCAGGCCTGGGCATAGTGCTCGGGCAGGTAGCCAATGTAGGCGCCGGAGAGAATCAGAATCAGCTGCGCCTCCATGCTTTCCACGGTGGCGGCGCTGTGCTTGAAACCGTGCCGGGCCAGCTCCGCCTGGCTCCAGTAGCCACGCCCGACCATGCGCTGCTGGGTAATCACCGGCTCCGGGATCCGTCGCTCGCCGAACAGCGCATGGCGGCTGCTGCAATACAGCCAGTGCTGCTCGCGGTACAGCGGCTGGTAGACCAGGCCGCTCATGCGCGACGAAAACGCACCGATGGCCAGGTCCAGGCGGTTGTCCTGCACGCCCAGTTGCAGTTCGTACGGACTGGACACCGACAGGTGCAGGTGCACCGCCGGGTGTTCCTGACTGTAGGCACCGATGGCCTCGGCCAGCGGCAAGGCGCGGTCGCCCACGGTGGAGTCGATCACCCCCAGGTTGAGGGTGCCGCGCAACTCGCCCTTGAGTGCCGCCGCATACTGCTCGAAGCCATCCAGCTCCCCCAGCAGGCGCAAGGTCTCCTGGTGGAACAGCTCGCCCTTGCTGGTCAGGCTGAAACCGCCACGGCCACGGTGGCAGAGCACGATGCCCAGGGCGCTTTCCAGCTGGCTCATGTAGGTGCTGATGGCCGAGGTCGACAGGTTGAGGTCGCGCTGGGCATTGGCGAAGCCCTGGTGACGCACCACGCTGGCGAAGATGCGCAGCAGTTTCAGGTCGGGCAGCGATGAGGCCATGGGGCAACGGGTCCGTGGGCTGGAAATGGCCAGAGTCTAACCCGGCCGCACACCGATAGTTCAGAAATTCCTGAAGTAAGTTTTTGTCGGTAGCGATTCTTCCCGGGCACTACTTTGCGCAGACTGCGGCGAAATGTCCCTGCCCGCCGACATGACCATAGCAACGAGGCGCGCGGCGGCACAGGTTCGAACAAACAGAACAATCGACCGACTGATGAGGCCCACCGTGGACAAGATTCTCCACCAACCACTGGGCGGCAACGAAATGCCGCGTTTCGGCGGCATCGCCACCATGCTCCGTCTCCCCCACCTGCAAAGCGCCGAAGGGCTCGACGCCGCGTTCATCGGAGTGCCCCTGGACATCGGCACCTCGCTGCGCTCCGGTACCCGCTTCGGCCCACGGCAGATCCGCGCCGAGTCGGTGATGATCCGCCCGTACAACATGGCCACCGGCGCCGCCCCGTTCGACTCGTTGTCGGTGGCCGACATCGGTGACGTGGCTATCAACACCTTCAACCTGCTGGACGCCGTGCGCATCATCGAAGAAGCCTACGACGAGATCGTCGAGCACAATGTCATCCCGCTGACCCTCGGTGGCGACCACACCATCACCCTGCCGATCCTGCGCGCCCTGCACAAGAAGCACGGCAAGATCGGCCTGGTGCACATCGACGCCCACGCCGACGTCAACGACCACATGTTCGGCGAGAAAATCGCCCACGGCACCACCTTCCGCCGCGCCGTGGAAGAGGGCCTGCTCGATTGCGATCGCGTGGTGCAGATCGGCCTGCGCGCCCAGGGCTACACCGCCGACGACTTCAACTGGAGCCGTCGCCAGGGCTTCCGTGTGGTCCAGGCCGAAGAGTGCTGGCACAAGTCGCTGGAGCCGCTGATGGCCGAAGTGCGCGAGAAAGTCGGTGGCGGCCCGGTGTACCTGTCGTTCGACATCGACGGCATCGATCCGGCCTGGGCGCCCGGCACCGGCACCCCGGAAATCGGCGGTTTGACCACCATCCAGGCGATGGAGATCATCCGCGGCTGCCACGGCCTGGACTTGATCGGCTGCGACCTGGTCGAAGTCTCCCCACCGTACGACACCACCGGCAACACCTCGCTGCTGGGCGCCAACCTGCTGTTCGAAATGCTCTGCGTGCTGCCGGGCGTGGTACGTCGCTAGCCGTCAAGCACCGCCTGTTTGTAGGAGCGGCCTTGCGCCGCGAAAGGCGCGCACAGCGCCCCCGGTTTTCAGCGTTTTCGCAGAGAACGCCGGGGCTGCCTTGCAGCCCTTTCGCGGCACAAGGCCGCTCCTACACACAGGGCGTTGCGCTGCAAGCGATTGCTTGACCCCGGCAGGAGCCATTCGGGAGGGCCATAGAGGCCCGCCAACACATGACAGGACCGCCGGGCGCCTTGCAGCGTCCAGACGGCCGATCTCGCCATAATAAAGATAATCGGGAGACCCCCAATGGCCTTGGACATCATCGTTGTACTGATCTATGCCGCCGGCATGCTCGCCCTCGGCTGGTACGGCATGCGGCGCGCGAAGACCCACGAAGACTACCTGGTGGCCGGGCGCAACCTCGGCCCGACCCTGTACATGGGCACCATGGCCACCACCGTGCTCGGCGGCGCCTCCACCGTCGGCACCGTGCGCCTGGGTTACGTCCATGGCATTTCCGGCTTCTGGCTGTGCGCCGCCCTGGGCCTGGGGATCATCGCCCTCAACCTGTTCCTGGCCAAGCCGCTGCTGCGCCTGAAGATCTTCACTGTCACCCAGGTGCTGGAACGCCGCTACAACCCGATGGCCCGCCAGGCCAGCGCGGCGATCATGCTCGCCTACGCGCTGATGATCGCGGTGACCTCAACCCTGGCCATGGGCACCGTGCTGCAGGTGCTGCTCGACGTGCCGTTCTGGATGGCCCTGCTGTTCGGCGGCGGCGTGGTGGTGGTGTACTCGACCATCGGCGGCATGTGGTCGCTGACCCTGACCGACATCGTCCAGTTCGTCATCAAGACCGTGGGCCTGATGTTCATCCTGCTGCCGGTGTGCCTGTACAAGGCCGGCGGCTGGGACGCCCTGGTGGCCAAGCTGCCGGCGGCCAGCTTCAGCTGGACCACCATCGGCTGGGACACCATCATCACCTACTTCCTGATCTACTTCTTCGGCATCCTGATCGGCCAGGACATCTGGCAGCGGGTGTTCACCGCCCGTGACGAGAAGGTCTGCCAGCGCGCCGGCACCACCGCCGGTGTCTACTGCGTGCTGTACGGCCTGGCCTGCGCCCTGATCGGCATGGCCGCCCATGTGCTGATGCCGGACCTGGCCAACCCGAACAACGCCTTCGCCGAGATGATCAAGGGCCAGCTGCCCGAGGGCATCCGTGGCCTGCTGATGGCCGCCGCCCTGGCCGCGATGATGTCCACCGCCAGCGCGGGCCTGCTGGCCGCCTCGACCACCCTGACCGAAGACCTGCTGCCCAAGCTGCGCGGCGGCAAGCAGTCGAGCCTGGGCATCAACCGCCTGTTCACCCTGCTCACCGGCCTGGTGGTGCTGGGTATCGCCCTGGCGGTGAACGATGTGATCAGCGCCCTGACCCTGGCCTACAACCTGTTGGTGGGCGGCATGCTGATCCCGCTGATCGGCGCGATCTTCTGGAAGCGCGCGACCACCGCGGGGGCCATCGCCAGCATGTCGCTGGGCTTTAGCACCGCGCTGTTGTTCATGTTCAAGGACGGCCTGGAGGCCAACACGCCGATCTACTACAGCCTGGCCGTCGGCCTGGTGAGCTTCGTGGTAGTCAGCCTGGCTTCGCGCAAGCCGGTGGCGACGGTGAACCTGGCCTGAGGCCACTTCCACACCATCCCCTGTAGGAGCGGCCTTGTGCCGCGAAAGGGCTGCGTAGCGGCCCCTGTCTCGGCTAAGCGCTGAATCCGACGGGGCCGCTTTGCGGCCCTTTCGCGGCACAAGGCCGCTCCTACAGGGATGAGAGGTTCAAGCCGGTAAAACGCAAAAGGCCGCCGCATCACTCGGATGCAGCGGCCTTTTTGTCAGTTGTCAGCGCCGACGCGGCTGGCGCTTGCGCTGTTCTTCGTCGGTCGGGATCGGCACCGGCTGCAACGGTGGCGGGAGCAAGCCCAAGGCGACGGCGAGGTCGTGGAGCCAGTTATACATGCGTTCGTTCATAATGCCCCCTTGACGGGTCAGCCTCTTGGTCAATCGATCCTGCGGTGCGTCATACAGATCATAGCCCGATGTCCTGTATTGCGCATGCCTCTGTTCCTACACATAGGGCCGATTCTGACCCGGATCAAGCGCAGACGGCAGCTTCCGACAGTCGGTCAATCGTTTCGCTTTGTTGCAAGTCGATCCAGGCCTGCAGATTCGCCCCGCGTTTGCCCTGGCGCCACATCAGCCAGGTCATCGCCTGGTCGAACGGTGCCTGCAGCCGATGCGCCCGCACCTGCTCGCGGCCCGGCAGGCTGTCGAGCATGGACTGCGCCATCAACGCCACCCCGGCCCCGGCGATCACGCAGGCCAGCATGCTCTGGTACGACTCGATCTCCATGACCCGCCCCATGGGCGTGTGGGCATGGGCGTACCAGGCTTCCAGGCGCATGCGGTACGAGCAGCCCTGGCGGAAGGTGAACACCGCCTTGCCGGCGACATCCCTGGCGCTGTGCACCGCCGGGTGCTCGGGGCTGGTGATCAGCACCAGGGTCTCCTCGCACAACGGCACGCCATCCAGCCCTGCCAGATTGAGCGGGCCGTCCACCAGCGCCGCGTCCAGCCGATGGCTGAGCACCCCTTCCAGCAGCTCGGCACTGGGCGCCGCCTGCACCTGCAGGTTCACCGCCGGGTAGGCCTGGTGGTAGCGCGCCAGCAACGCCGGCAAGTGGATAGCCGCCGTGCTGTACATGGTGCCCAGCACGAAGTCCCCCGCCGGCTGGCCGCCCTGCACCGCGGCCAACGCCTCGTCACGCAGGTTGGACAGCCTATGTGCATAGTCCAGCAGCACCTTGCCGGCCGGCGACAGCTGCAAGCGCTGGCGCTCGCGCAGGAACAACTCCACCCCCAGTTGCTCCTCAAGCTGGCGCAGGCGCGTCGACAGGTTCGACGGCACCCGGTGCAATCGCTCGGCGGCGCGGGTCACCGAGCCCTCCTCGGCCACGGCCTGGAAGATGCGCAGTTGGCTGAACTCCATCTTATTCTCCAAAACAGAACAACTTGATCATCATTATTCAATTTTATTGAAAGTCAATGAACCCTAACCTGCCATCCATCGCATCCCTTCGTGCAGGAGACTTTCCATGTCACCCATCGTGCAACTGCTGGCCAGCGCCGTGGCGCTGATGATGGCCATGGGCATCGGCCGCTTTGCCCTCACGCCGCAACTGCCCCGACTGATCGCCGAGGGCCAGTTCGACCTCACCGCCGGCGGCCTGGTCGCCGCCGCCAACTACCTGGGCTACTTCCTCGGCGCGGTGGACGCCATGTTCGCCCGTCAGCCCGCCCAGGTGCGCCTGCGCCTGCATGGAGGCCTGTGGCTGTGCGTGCTGCTGACCCTGGCCTCGTGGGCTGCCGACGGTTTCTGGAGCCACCTGCTGCTGCGTTTCGGCACCGGCGTGGCCAGCGCCTGGGTGCTGGTGATGATTGCCAGCCTCAGCCAGCAACTGGCCAGCGCCCATGGCCGCCAGCGCCTCGGCGCGCTGGTGTTCGCCGGGCCCGGCGTCGGCATCGCGGTGACGGGCGTGCTGGCCCTGGGCGCGCACCTGCTGGGGCTGGATTCGGCGGCCCTGTGGCTGGTCTATGGCGTCGCCGCGCTGGTCATGCTGCTGGCGGTGCTGCCGTGGCTGCCACGAGCGCTGGAACCCGCCGCCACGCCTGCGGCCGTCAACGAACAAGGCCGCGGCACCGGCATCGGACGCCTGGGCCTGGTCTATGCGCTCTACGGGATCGGCTACATCCTGCCGGCCACCTTCCTGTCGCAGATGGCCAGCCAGCAGTTCCTCGGACAGTGGCAGGCCGACCTGTTCTGGCCCGCGTTCGGATTGGCATCGGCGCTTGGCGTGGCCATCGTCAGCCTGCGCCGCCCGGGGCGGACCTCTGCCTGGCTGACCACCACCCTGTGGCTGCAAGGGCTCGGCGTACTGGCCTGCCTGCTCGGTGGCGGCATCGGTCTGGCATTGGGCGTGCTGCTGTGCGGCGGGCCGTTCCTGGCCTGCATGCAACTGGTGATGCAGCGCTCGCGAGAGCTGGCGCCCCATGCCACACAGCGCAATGCCGGGTTGCTGACTGCGTGCTTTGCCCTGGGGCAGTTGAGCGGGCCGTTGCTGGCGGCGTTGAGCAACCACTACAGCGCCAGCCTGCAGCCAGCATTGATGCTCGCAGCAACAGGATTAGTGGTGGCGGGCATGTTGGTCATCACGGGAAACCGCAGCTTGCAGGGCTGCCCACCGGGAACCCGAATGGCCTGACAGGGAAAACCCTGGCTGCAAAAGGCAGAAACCATTTGCGGCCTTTCCCATTGTATTTTATAAACTACATTGACCCGATGAAAACCATCGAATCCAGCAGTTTCAGGCGTTGGCTGATCGGGCTTAGGGATACCACGGCAAGGGCCAGAATCGTCGCTCGTATCAACCGGCTCAAGGAAGGGCTAGCGGGTGACGTTTCACCGGTCGGCCATGGTATGAGTGAGCTGAGAGTCCATTACGGCCCAGGCTATCGGGTGTACTTTCACCAATGCGGCGATACCTTGATCATCCTGCTTTGCGGCGGCGACAAAGGCAGCCAGCAGCGGGACATCAAGGCAGCCCGACAGATCCTGCAGTCGTGGAGGATACAAAATGACTGAAACGTTCCATGAGTTCGACGCCGCCGCCTATCTGACTTCCCCGGAAACCATCGCGCAGTTCATGACCGATGCATTGGAGACAGGGGATGCAGCCTACGTGGCAAAAGCTGTGGGCGTGGTGGCTCGCGCCAGGGGCATGAGTGAACTGGCAAAGGAAACAGGCCTGTCTCGCGAACAGCTTTACCGCTCATTCAGTGAACACGGCAATCCAACGCTCAAGTCGTTCCTGACTGTGATGAAAGCGCTGGGAATAGACATGGCTGCCAGACCTCACCTGGTCCAGCAAGGCGTGAGCTGACCGACAAACGAAATACCTTGCCGGCCCCTTGGCGGCTAATGCCACTCAAGGGCCGGCATTTGCTTCTGTCCTGTCATCCCACCAGCTTGCGCAACTGCTGCCACACCCACGCCTCGGCGCTGACCATGACCACCCCGAGCAACACCATCACCGCGCCGATCACGAAGTTCAAGCTCAACGGCTCATCCAGCAGCAGCACGCCGAAGGTCACCCCGAACAACGGCGTGATGAAGGAAAACACCGCCAGGTTCGAGGCCAGGTATTTGCGCAGCAACCAGAACCAGGTCAGGTAACTGACGAACGACACCACGATCCCCTGGAACAGCACACTGCCCACCGCCAGCGGGGTCAGCGAGAAATCGGCGATCTGCCCGCTCACCAGGGCGATCAGCACCAGCCCGACAAACCCCACCGCCAGCTGGTAGAACAGGGTCAGGGTCGCCGGCGCCTCGGACAGGCGCGAGCCGCGCACCACCACCGTGGTCGCGCCCCAGGCCAGGCCCGCCAGGATCGCCATGGCATCGCCCAGCAACATGCGCCCATCGAGGTGTTCGAGGGAAACGCCACCGGCAAAGGCCAGGGCAATCCCCCCGAAGGCCAGCAGGATGCCCAGCCACTGCAACAGCCGCAGCCGTTCGCTGGGCATCATGAAATGCAGCCCCAGGGCGGTGAAGATCGGCGCGGTGTAGAGGAACACCGACATGTGCGCCGCCGAGGTCAGCTTCAGCCCCTCGGCGATGAACAGGAACTCCAGGCCGAACAGCGCGCCGGCCAGCAACCCGGCGCGCCAGGTGCTGCCCACCTGGCTCCAGCCACCTCGCCAGCAGACCAGCAGCCCCACCAGCAGCGCGGCGATGCCATTGCGAAACGCCGCCTGCATGACCGGTGCAATGTCCACGGCAGCGGATTTGATCAGCACCTGCTGGCAGCCCCAGATCAGGCACAGCCCCAGCATGACCTGGAAGGCGAAGGCGTCGGGGTTCTTGCGGACCGCAGTCATGGGCGGCCCCTCAGCGGGTTGAACGACATGGCAAGGCTCGGCAGTGAGAATGGATCCCGATTATCGGGTGACCGGCCTTGGCGATGCCAGTCTAAATTGTCCCGTCTCCGGTCCGTGTCATGGCGAAGGCTTGAGTAATCAGGGGCGTACAGGTTTTCTTGCCGGCATCCCTCGACGGGAGATACGCAGGCTTGCCTCTGGGCATCGATGCATCAAGCCCATTTATTCGGGTTGAACTGAGCGCCATACGCCCCCCAATCACCGTGTCAGCCGATCATAGGATCTCTTCAGAAGGCACTTCAAAAGCAGAATCATCGCTTTGCCGGACTGCGCCTTGAGCGACAGGATCGAATCCCGCTGGCCACCGGGTACTGTCGTTGAACATGGCCAACTGGAATTCTGCCTTCTCGATCCTGCGCGCGCGTAAATCGGCACCGCATAGATTGCTGCCCTTGAATACAGCCCCTCCGATATCCGCCTCTGCCAGGTTTGCAGCGCGCAGGTCGGCCCCGCTGAAGTCGGCAGAGGCGGCCAGCGCCCGAGAAAGATCGGCATTGCACAGCCGGGCGCCATTGAACAGGGCATTGGCCAACGTCGCTCCTCGCATGTCGGCAGCGGTCAGATCCGCCTCGATGAACGAAGCGTTTCTGAGATCGCTACCTATGAATGTAGTCGCCCTGGCATCCAGGCCGTCGAACTGCGCCCGGTGCAATGACAGTCCATCGAGGTTGGCGCCGGGCAAATTGTCTTGGTCAAACACCCTGCACTCTCCCGTTTCAAAGCACAGTGAGATCATCTCGGCCCATCCAATGATTATCGCGTCCGGCGACCTTTGCGAGCGCCTGGGAAACAGCCTGAGCGTACAACCTGCGCTGCCTACGCCTGGTACAACGAACAAAAATGCTGGCTGACAAGCCTACTCTCCAGCACCTGGAGCAAAGAAAAGTCCAAGCTATCAGACACCACCAGCCCTCGCCTCAGCCCAACGGGAAAATCCTCAAGCGTGGCGTACTCTCCTGGCACTAAAAACCTGAAGTAATCACCCATCGCAGTATCCCCAGCATACCCTTCGGGGTAGTCCTCACCCGCACGGCTACCCTCCACGGCGTGATACACGAATAATCCCTTGTTAAAGGCAAGGTTCGCCTCGCTATAGTTCAGCCGTTCTTCCAGGTCATTTTGCAGTGTGCTTGCCACACTGGCTTTCGACTTGCCTTGCCAGCGCCAAGCTGAGTAAAGATCCACTGCAAAGCCACCCTGCTTTGCTGGCGGGTAATCAGAATATTCCTGGGACTCCTGCCAAACAAACTCGCTTATCGAGTCCAGTACCTGCTCTACCCCTTCCAGCCTCAGCAGTACCTCGGGAATGGCCCCGTAGCAATTATTCACCATGACTGCAATTCGACCGAATTTATCCATGGCGAACCAAGTGAATACCTCTCCAAAACCTGGAACCCATTTTTCATTCAGCCCCATCGCCATGCCTCCAAAAACAGACTTAACCCGGCCACGTTCAACCCAATTCTACTTTCCGAACAACTCGCCACCAACCCTCAAGACCCTACCTGTTCTACGGCATAGGCCGTGAAACTATTCTTACCTTCCTCCAAATACAATCGTTTGCATTGGGGGCAACGGTAAACTGTCATGGCAGTCACTTCAATCGCCTCATAGAATTGCTCCGAAGACATTGGCCCCACCTCCAGGCGCTCTGCAACCCGCTCGATCACTGACTCAGGCATCAATGTCATTTCATGATCTGACCATCCCTGCGACAAATTCATGACATACCCACATCTACACAAAAACTTTGGCATTCTGCTTTTTCCGCTGCCTGGTCTATCGAAGCGTGCCTCCGCCAGGTTGCACTACTTAAACTATCACTAAAAAGGCATGAAATATAATCTGATACGGTGTCAATATCTACACCTGCATTGGGTGCCTTAGGGTCCATAAGCCCACTCCGCGAAGCATACGTTCAAATACCATCCAGAAGCGCCTGAAGCTTTCGTGGATCAGCAATGCTGCCGAAGGAATAAATCCACGCTACTGGTAGAGAGAGATCTGGCGATTTCACCTTCAGATAGGGAACAAAATACTCAGCATCCAACAGATACTCCAGCCGTTTGCAGTCCTCGTCCCCCACAATATAAACGAAAGGTCCCTGCTCAGGGTCCAGATGAACCTGAACCCGCTCACCGGTTACAGAATCGATCATAAGTGACTTACCCTCTCTCTTGAAACCTTGGCGAACGCCTATAGCTCGATGCTGTCGAGCAGTGCCTGAAGTTTTACAGGGTCGGCGACGGTACCGAAATAGTACTCGCTCCCCCCATGAACACTAAGGTCCGGGCAAGGGCCCAACCAGTAGAGCACATTGAATTCATCATCAAACAGATCCCGGAGCGCCCCACTGTCCTGAAATGAAAAAACTCTGATATAAGGCCCATAACGGGGATCCATGAGAACCTGGACCCGTTGTTTAGTAATACCGTCAATCATTTTGCACTTCGTCGCCCGCCTAGCCATTTCAACTGATTTTTCACTTAGCCTGCTCTCTGACCTCACCCATATCGGTGATGGGAGCACCACCCAGCGACCCCATACCCCTGGGAAATATCATTGCAAAGAAAAATCAAAGAGAAAAGCTTTGTCAATCCAATGGATGTTCTCTGACATAGGCCTGCAAATCCTCGAGTGCTATACCCGGTGCACCTGCCGCCAACCACAGCTGGAACTCTGCAGGATAGGGTGACAGCACTTGGCCGTCAGCGATCTGAGGCTTCGTCACCTCTCCATATCGCGTGACAAATCTGAGATGCGTTACAACAAGCACCCAGATTCTTCTCAGCCAAGGTGATTCCGGCACCCCCTGTGAGGCATCAGTCAGATAGGGAGACTCTCCTTCGACAAAAGCAAGAAGATCATCGCCCCTGCCCGCTTTAATCAAAGCACGAATTAACTCAATCTTTTCCATAATACTACCCAACGACGGAACTCAACCGAGAAATCTGGCATCACTTCGGCATTCTTAAAACCGAGCAAGCACATTATTCACCTAACGGAGCACCCCACACAACAAACAGGTACAAAGGAAGACAGATCTATTCTTCACGCGATCACTTCGATACTCCGCTTCCAGCACTCGACGCTTTCACTGGCAACTTAAGCACCAGACTTCGCCGTCACTCTGGCCACACAACAGCAGAAATCAAAGAAGCAAAAATATATCCGCCACATTAAACCTTAGCCCATTCCAAAATAACTTTTCATATGTGCAGTAAGCCCCGCCATATCTTCATATGCCTGCTTTCCGAAGTCAGGATCATTTTTAGCCAGAAACTGCTTCGCAGTTTCATCGTCCCGATTCGCCTGCTCCTCCACATCAAACAAACGTTGAGGAGCAATAACCCAACTATGTCGCCCATCCTCCCTGCCCTCGCCGATCATTGCCCACTTCAAATGCCCCTGATAGACATCCACGCACCTAATCAACTCAGCAACAACCGCAACATCCTCTTTAACGAAACGAAAACAAACTGATGGAGGATATTCAATCTGACTCCTGAGAGACAACCCCGCATGTGTTTTTACAACATACGTACTGGTAGACCCTTTACGCCACTCGGTCCTTCCCAAACACTCAACAATATCTAAAATCTGGCGCCCTTCATGCGTTGCACTCACATCCATCATCTAACCCTTTCAATTGCCCAGCGTTATTTTCTCCGCCGCCACTTGTTAATTCAATGTAATTCTCCCAACCACCTTTTGCTATCAAACATTCAGGAAGCCGTACAAAAGCGGACAAACTCAGCCCCACAACATATAGCGACTACTTGAAAGGCACGAAACGATAAGGAGATCCTCCTCCACTGGGGAAATCCTCCGGTAAGATACGTGAGTGGATCTCACTTCTGAGCAGCTTACATAAAAACTCAACACAACCACAGGCGATTAGATCTTCCTCCCCCTGGTCCACACTATGAAGCGCAACGGACCAAGAGTCTGGTTCATCGTTAACAATCCACACCAGCGTCTCGCCATTTTCAGTGAATCCCCAAGGCCAAAACGCCCCCTGAGCTGGGTAGGCTGGCCTAGGATAGTCACCAGGGAACTCAGCTTTCATCACCGCATAAGATTCACGAAAGTAATCACCTTTATAGATATTCAGATCACTACTGCTGGAGAATGGATCGATTACCCATAAAAAATCGTCTATGCACCCCGCCCCAAAACGCTCGATGTAAGCCTTGTAGTCAGCAGGCAATCGGATGCCATGGTCATTTTCCACTCTTGCCCAGTCAGGGTTCGAGTAGGCAGGAGAAGCCGGTGGAGGCAACAGCTTCATTAGGTCGGCAAGCATTACTTGATTCCATTGATGCTAGGGCTGGATATATCCACATTGTAAACCGATGGAGTCTCGAGCGGTCAACGTCACGCCAGTCAGCATTAGGTTGCTGCCTGAGTAGATAAGAATAGCCCAATAGTTTACCGACTCTCCAGCTAGAACGGCTGGTCGTATCTGCCGCACGAACTGAGCCAAGTATAAAATGGTACGATAAAAGGGGACAAATTCACCCCCCTACTCTAACTTCTATCCCCCCTGCATGACCGCTAGACACCTTCATCTAAAGGGATCGAAATTAGAGTAGAAAAAATAGACCTACCACTTTCCGGTCTTTGTCCAGCGAGGCACCTGCGACCTTTCACTTTCAGACAGTCATAATAAATTTCTTCCAGTCTAAGAGCGCCTTCTCAAAATCATTAATACTCAAAACAAAACAACAGCCTTCATCACATAGCGAATATATCTTTGCAACTTTACCCTTGAGCTCCACCCCCCAACTATCACGACTCCAATCGCAACTACCAATAGTTCCAGACCTTACCAAGCCGACTCTAGATAGCCCTTCATCCAGCCAAGCTATCGTGCTTTCATATTTTTGTCCGCCATGATCAGTCAGCAAGCACGCTAAGAAATCTATTCCATCACGACCGAGCACATCAGACCGACAGCCTGGCTCGCGGTCGCTACCTTCGCCACTCCAGAAGAAGACTATTTCCATATAAGCCTAGTATCCATCAGTAAAAAAGCACCAGTAAAGGGGGCAGATTTATTTTCCCCACTCTAATTTTTACCGCCCCTGCATGACTGCTAGGACCGAAATTAGAGCAGGGAAAATAAAGCTGTCCCATTTTACCTGCATGACTGTTCGACCCCTTCTCCACTACAGGATCGAAACTAGAGCAAGAAAAATAAATCAGGAAAAATAAATCCGTCCCCTTTTTCCTTTTTACACCATTAAATCATGCCAATATTTCGCAACACTCCCTCACTTACAAATTCTAACCCACCAGCTTCCACCTTGGATCCGTCTATGTAATGGGAATGACCACAAACGTCACATTGGTAAGCCAGTAACCCGTTATGCCTACCTATAAAGACGCGCAGCCCAGTAGACTCACACCTAGGGCATTGTTTATCAACTTCAACAGTTATCAAGGCCTCGATTGTATCGCGTAGAAACCGCGCTATAGACTCAACGTCCTTAGCCTGATGTCCCAGAATGACCTTTTTGAAGCGTGTTATATCACTAGGTAAAAATGACGAATAATCAACAGGCATCAAACTTTCATTTACATTCGAAAACTCATCGACCCCATAACTCAAAAACGGCTCAACAGTAAAATACTTATAATTACCTCTGACCCACAAAAGAATAACCCCAAGAACATCTCTTAACGATGACTCTTCACTAAGCAGCATCACAGCCAACTGAAGCTCACGCCACACATGCACAGGGAGAGACCTCATTAGTTCATCACCTTAACCGGGAAGGCACTTATCAAGTTACCGGTTTTATCAGAGAACACCTTTATCACTAAAGTAGCGCAAAGGGGACAGGTTTATTTTCTACACTCTAGATTCGACCTTCCCTGCATGACTGTTCGCCCCCTTCTCTACTACAGAATCGAAACTAGAGCAGGAAAAATAAGTCTGTCCCCTTTTTCGCTTTTCGCCACCAGGAACCGAAATTAGAGCAGTAAAAATACATCTGCCCCGGATGGCATACTATTCCTTTTCTTCAAGATAGGGCCAATATTCTGCCCCTTCATCCCTTCTTATCCAAACTCGACCGCACGCAGGACAAGTAATAGCCTCTTTACCAACTACATCTATACGATCAAAAAAACTCATCAAAAGGGATTCTTCCTTTATCAGCTCGCCCCGCCAACTCATACAACAACTTATTTGGAACGAGAGTGAACTCCTCTGAAACAGGAGAACTAACCAAGCTAATGACATGAGTGCAACGACATAGAAACTTAGCCATTTTATCTCCCTAACAAGCTATTAATAGCCTGCCTATGTAACGCAAAAAAACGCAAAAGGGGACAGATTTATTTTTCCTGCTCTAGATTCGACCTGCCCTGCATGACTGTTCGACCCCTTCTCCACTACAGGATCGAAACTAGAGCAGGAAAAATAAATCTGTCCCCTTTTTCATTTTCTGTAACCGCTAGACACCTTCGCCTAAAGGAATCGAAACTATTGTAGAAAAAATAGATCCACCTCCTTTTCCTCAAAACAAAGTCAACTACTTTACTCAAGCCACACCGACGCGAGGCATACTGATTATGTCCATATCTCCGTACCATCCTCGTAAATCCAAACGAGGCCTCCGGGCACCCAACTATTTCCATCTTTGGTAACCCAAAATAGCGCTTCGTCGATGTCTTCTTCTGCAGGCCAAGCCAAATCAAATGCAGCAATTTGTTCAGCAACAGCTCCGACCAATGGTTCCCCACTAGCGAGAAATACCCTACCCTCTAGAAGTAGGGTAGCCAGCACTTCTAAGAAAATATGCTTACGGTCATTATAACCCTCATCCGAGTATATCTTGCATACGCTTAACCACAATGCATCAACGGCTAAACCTTGACTCCACTCCACAATCTTCCTGAACTCTTCTGAGTCTCGACAGCATGAAATCATTTGAATCTCACCTCTAACTTTGGAGCTTTCACTCCTGGATGCCCAACTATATCAATCGTCCATTGGGCGCCGGACTCTGCAGTAGAGCTTGAACCATTGCGCAAATTTATTTTTACGCCATCGGCCCGGACCAACGCATAAAGATCGACAGCTTGACCTCGACATTATTGCCTTTCACACCATTAATTACACCCTTCCCGCCCCTGGCAACACCAGAACTTATCTACTTCTATAGCTCCTTTTGCATCATCAGGTTTCTATGCGCCTCATAAACTCGGCCATCGCTTGCGGCTCGCGCTCCGCAAGTTCTTCAATCAGATCTTCGGCTGCCCAGTGCAGAATCATGTCTCCCCCACCCCCTGCTTTGCAGATGATGAGATCATCTGATAAGGTAGAGTCCACAATATTGACCTCTCGATCACTAAGTGCCATAAGACCACCGTAACCTTCATAGGGAATAACCCAGTAAAAGCGCTCATTTCCTACCCAGTAGATCCCAAATACCTGCACAGGCTCAGCCCGCCCAATTTCTCGAACAATCATATCCACATCATTCAATAGTTCTTCCGGGTTGCAGCGCAGGTGGAAGCTGCTACGGCGTTGTGATTTTCATATCACGCAAAAGGGGACAGATTTATTTTCTATACTCTAGTTTCGACCTGCCCTGCATGACTGTTCGACCCCTTCTCCACTACAGGATCGAAACTAGAGCAGGAAAAAAATCTGCCCCCTTTTTCGCCATAATGTCTAAAATCTGGCGCCCTTCATTCTTGCCAATAACGTCCCCCTGCACCGTCAACCATCTCGACATTAAAAATAAACTACAGAATTTGAGCACAACAAATAACCCCATATTTTTTAGCTTTCACCAACTCAATCACCATTCTCTAATGCCTCCGGATGAAATTTTTCCCCACGCACAAAAATCTCCCTCCATTCCTCGGCCGTGAGTGAAACACCATTAGAACTTGAATAAAATACAAACTCCAACTCTCTGTCTGAATTTACGGAAATCTCCATAAACGGCTCGCCACCGCCCTCCTTGTATACGCACAGATAAGGAAAATTACTATTTACATCACCAACTTTCTCAAACACCAAACTGCTCATGGCTTCACTCCTCTAAACCCAATAAACTTACCACCCGGCTCCCAACTTGCAGCTCTACCATCTGGCAACGTATAAGTCACCCAACCTGCTGGGTAGCGACCTCCCGCCCCCGAACTCCTAGTACCCCCTTTGAGTATTTCGTCTACAGCCGCACTGCCCACCTCATTCAGTTGAGCATCTGATCTATACGTCTTTCTAAGCGCCTCAGTCGAGTCAAACCCAAAATATTCTGGATGCTTTGTAACAGCACGTCCAGCATGACTGATCAGCTGTCCGTCTGTGTACGGCTGGGTCGCAGTATCTCCAAATTTTTTTGACTCATTTCCCGACGGTGGTAAAACCTCATTAAATATTGCCCCTGGGTTCAACTGGTGCCCTGGCGTCTCGTAATTTCCGCTAGTCGTCTGCCCATCAAGCTGTTTGCCTCCGGTATGCGGAGTCACAGTCACCTGCCCACCTTCCGCATATCCTCCGCTCGATGGGTTCTGGCGATTTTTCTCAGCCAGCATCCCTTCGTATATTTTCGCCCGCGGGTCAAGCTCATGGATTGGTAAGACCGTACTCCCAAAGACAAGACCGGAGAGCACTACCATCAACTCCGCTCTCTTGCTCATGTCCGTAGTGGATGCCTCGATGGCATCGAACATGCTTGATGCGGCGGCGCGCATATCCGCCTGACGCTCTGGCGAGCCCTGACTCAGGCTCAGTGACACACCGAGCCCCGCAACCAGGGCCGCACCCAATGCAGCAACGGGCACGAAGTTCGTTCGCCCGTCTTTTTGATGATTGGCGGAATCCAGGGCGGCCAGCGCCTTCAGTGCCGCTTGTGGGTCGTTACCTGCCAAGTCGACCAGGCGCTGGGCAACCGCATCGAACTCTTTACCCGATGAGCCCTGGGTAATCCTGCCCAGAACGGTATTAACCACCGCGCTACGTGTTTCTTCGTTGCGACTGCCCAACTGACGAGTGAATGCAGCCATGCCCACGGCAAGACTCACCGCATCGGCATCAGCCCCTGCGCCCAATGCCTTCACAGTCAGGAACAGATCACCCAGTTTCTGCAAGGCCTCTTCACTGTTCTCACCATACCTGGCCGCACTCTTCTGCCACTGTTCCAGGGTTTTCTTCGGGCTCAGTACCGCCTTGACAGAAGTATCCGAGACATACAGATCAGTGCGCGACTCACTGTCCCGGGTGATCTCGTAAGCCTTGTCCAGATCCCGATTCAGCCCGGCTACCGAGTCCTTGCCAGTCTCCGCATCCTGGCGCACGGTGACCTCACCAGCACTCACAGTGGCACGGACAGTCTGCTCGCGGTCCTTTTCATACTCCCAGCCACTAAGGTTGCCGTGGGTTTCGGACTTGCCGCCGCTTGGCTGCGACCAACTGCCGCCGACGTTGAGGTAGTAACCGTGCTCCTTGTCCTTGCCAGCGATATCGCTGTAGCCCAGGGTGCCGGTATCGAGCTTGAGGTTGCCGTTGTCGGCGGCGATCAACGCGCCATCGAGCTGGGTGTGGTGTTCGGTGCGAATGTCGACCTTGTTCCCACCGGTGATGCGCGTCTGGTCCTGGACCCAGTTGGTCTTGCCGGTCGTCTGTCCGTAGCCCACCGAACCGCTGACACTGGCGCCGACACCCACGGATACCGTTGCACTCAGGTCGAACTCCTTGCCCTCGACCTTGCCGGTATCCGCTACGGAAGCAACCTTGAGATCGCCTCCCACACGGCCGATCACCTCATCGCCACGCATCTGCGCGCCGGCGATGGTGGTGTCCTTGCCGCTGCTGAACTTCAGCTGGTCCCCGGCATACAGGAACGCCTGTTGCTGCTGCTCGGCTTCGCGCTTCAGGTCGCCCTTGCCGATATCGACGCTGGCGTAGAAGCCGACCTTGCCCTCGCCAAACGCCAACCCCGCCTCGCCGCCACCGTTATGGCGAGTGTTCTGGCTGTTGCTGTCGTTCTGCGCCGAACGGATGTTGATGTCATTGGCCGCGGCAATATCGATATCGCGCCCGGCACTGACCTGACCGCCGATCACGTTCACGTCACGGCGGGCATCAAACTTGACGTCACGACCTGCGTTCAGCTGGCTCGCTGTCGAAGTACCCTGGACACTGTCCTGGTCGGCAACGCCATAGCTGCCGCCCGCCCCCAGCTTGATCCCGCCAGTGGTTCCGCCATGGATACCGCCCCAGCTCTGGGTCTGCTGGTTCTCCTGGCTGAAGCTGCCCTTGGCCACATCGAGGTTGATATCCCGACCACTGATGCTGATATCCCGGCCCGCCTGCAACTGCCCGCCCTTGATGGTGACATCGTTGCCGGCCTTGACGTTGACGTCGTGCCCGGCATCCAGGGTGGAGCCACGCTGACTCTCCTCGACCACTCGCTCGCGGCTGCCTTGCTTGGTGGTGCCAAGCTTCACATCGGCGGTAGGCCCGGCAAAGAACTGACTGACAGCATCGACTGCACGCAAGGTGCTGGAGGTCTGGCTGACACCGTTCTCACCTTTGCCGGCGCCTTCGAGCGCATCCTTGGTTCTACCCAGGTTATGGTTGATCGTGACCCCAAGCCCCTGGCTCTTCTGCTCACGCTCGTGCTCCACCAGCAAACGCTCGCGGGCGGCATCGATGTTGATATCGCGGCCGGCATCGAGGTTGATGTCGTGCTCAGCCTTGAGGTCGGAGCCGGTCTGATTGATATCTCGTCCAGCACGAATACCCAGGTCCTGCCCGGCCTTGACCTGGCTGGCCGCCGCCAATTGCTGCTCGAGGCGGTCCTTGGCCTTTTGCTGTTCGCTGCCGAGGAACACGCTGACGCCATTGTCATCGCCGGAGACGCCGAAGCCTGTGCGTTTCTCGCTCGACCACTGGTGCTCGCTGTGCTCGTTCTGCGCAGCGGCAACGTTCACGTCGCGCCCGGCGTTGAGGCTTACGTTACGCCCGGCCGAAATACCGCTGCCGATGACGTTGATGTCGCGCTCGGCACTCAGGCTCGCGTCCTGCCTGGCCGTAAGCTGGCTGCCGACGCTGGTACTGCTCTGCGCCTCCTGCCCGGCTTTCTTTGCCGAAGCCACGGAAACGAAGCCGCCCGACACCGACAGCCCCGTCTTCTTCTTGTATTGCTCCGAGTGGCTATAGGCCGTGTCATTGGCCGACACCAGGTTGATGTCACCCGCCTTGTCGATCAACCCCGCACGCAGCTCGACATCCTTGCCGGCATTGGCCTCACTGGCGCGCAGACGCACATCGCTGCCTGCGGCGATGACGATGTCGTTACCCGCATCCAGCTCGCTGCCGACCTGCGTGGCGCGGGTCTGCAACTGGCTCTTGCCGCTCTTCGACAGGCCCAGGAAGCCGGACTTGGTCTTCTTGCTGTACTCGCCGTGCTCCTCGACGCCGGACAGCACCGCCACATCGCCGGTGGCACCGAGCATGACATCGCCGCCGGCCTTGAGCTGGCTGCCGATCACCGAGACATCGCGACCACCGTCCAGGGCAATGCCGCCGCCCTCCTTCTTGCTGACGTTGACGGTCAGGTCGCCACCGGCCTCGATCACCGAGGCGACGTTGGTGCTGTGGTAGCTCTCCTGCTGCTTGGAGCTGCCGCGACCGAACGAACCCTTGCTCTTCTTCAGGTAGTACGAAGCGCTTTCGTTCTGCTCGGAGGCGATGGTCAGGTCGCGCTCGGCGTCGATGTCGACAGCACCCTTGCCCTTGACCTGGCTGGCGACGATGGCCATGTCCTGGCCCGCGGACAGCGAGACATCGCCACCGGCCTTGACCGTGGTCGAGACCTGGGTGACCTGGTCATTGGACTGGGTGACCTTCTTGCTGCGGCTGAAGCTGTGCGCTTCGTTGGCGGCGGAGGTCAGGTTCAGGTCCTCGCCGGCGGCCAGGGTAAGGTTGCGGCCCGCGTCGATCTGGCTGGCCACGGCGGTGAGGTCGCGGCCGGCGCCGAGGCTCAGGTCGCGGCCGGCGCTGACCGTGGCGCCGTGCTGCTGCACCGTGCTGCTGCGCTGGCGATCGGTGTAGAAGCCTTGACGTTCCTCGACCGACAGCAGGCTCACATCACGACCGGCACTGAGCGACAAGTCGCCGCCGCTCTGGATCACGCTGGCGACGTTCTTGATGTCCTGCCCGGCCTTGAGGCTGAGGCTGTTGCCGGCCTCGATACGCGCGGCGCTTTCAAGATAATCCTTCTGCTCACGCACGCCGCCGTAAACGATGTCCGTGCGCGTGAGGTCGCGTCGGTTGATCAGGTCACCGTTGATGGCGGTCAGACTGACGTCACGACCGGAGACGATGCCACCGGCACTGTTGACCAGGCTGTTGCCGGCCAGCAGGTCCAGGCGCTCGCCGGCCTGGACCAGGCCGGTGTTGGTCAGGTCCTTGCCGGCGGTGGCGCTGAGGTTGCGCGTGGCACGCAGCGTGCCTACGTTGTCGAGATTCTCCCCGGCGATCAACTGGACGTCCTGCCCCGCGATCAACGCACCGTCAGGCGCCAGTCGGCCATTGGCATGGGCCAGGTACAGCACTGGCGCGAGTACCTGCTCACCATTGATCTCGCGTGCTTCGAGCCAGACGATGTCGTGGGTCAACGCCGCGACCTGGGCGGAGGTCAAACCGACACCCAGGCTCAGGTTGAGCTGGTCTTTGCTGCGGATGGCATTGTCCATCAGGTGCTTGTACAGCTGCTCGCCGGAGGTCTGGCCATCGATGAACTGCTGGCCGGTGCGAGCCACCACCGCCTGCTGGATCAGGCGTTGCTCGTAGAAGCCGTCACCCAGACGCTTCCAGCTCTTGTCCGGATCGAAGCCCAGGTTGCCAAGCAGGTAATCGGAGCTCATGAACTGCTTGAGGTCGGTCAGCACCGGATTGGTTTCGATCAGATACTTGTGCGGCTTGCTCGTGTACAGGTTATCCGGCAGGCGAGTGACGCCCGCAATCCAGGGGCGAACGCCGATACCCGGCTCCTGCGCCACCAGCTCGGCGGACTGCGCACCTGCGCTCGGTGGGGGAACGTAGGTATCCACGACCTCGCCCGCAGGCGCATTGACCCCGATGACACTGGCCTTGGCAGCCGACTCGACACGCTGGTGGGCAACGCGATCGATTGCCTGCTCACTTCCTCTGGACGCGGACGCATCCATTGCCTGGATCGAGCCTGGTCGGGAACTGGCCAGCACCTCACGCTCATGCGAGGTGACAGTGGCGTTGCCCAATGTCCAGCGCTGGGCGGTGCCAATGGCTGCGTCGCTGCCTTTGCCACTCAGGCGGAACAGGCCGTTCTGCCCGGCTGGCAGGCTGAAGCCTGGCAGGGTGGTGGGATCGACCTGTCGCTGGGCCAGATCAGGTGGCAACTGCGCATTCAGGTTGACCACCGTGGGCTGCGTCACGCTGGATACCTGGGTATCGAACGAGCGATTGCTGGTAGCCGCTGCCGCCCTGTTCACAACGATATTGCTGATGCTGCCTGCGGCAGTGAGCTTGGCCGTACCGGCGGCCTGGATGACCGCCGGGGCGATGAACTTCTGATCCGGCTGGACCACGGGCTCTGCATCGATGCCGTAAAATACCCCGGGGTCGAACTTCGCGACCAATGTGTTGAAGGCGGCTTCGTCGAACGGCCCGGAACGTGGGTGGGCCTGGTTGTAGGCGTTTACTTCGTTGATCAATTGGAAGAAATAGCCCGTGGGAACCTTGACCCCAGGCCCCACTTCCCTTCCGACGGTTCCCGACCTGGAACGCTCGCCCTCGTTGTCAATGCTGCCGGCAGTGATGGTGAGATCGTTGGCCGCCGAGATGACGCTTCGAGCATTGAGCACACTGCCTGCGCCAATGGTCAGGTCACGCCCGGAAACCAGGGTTGCCGTGGGCGAGTCCTCGTGAATCACGGTCTCGAGGGTCTTGTAGATATGCACCGGGCCCCTCACCCACCGCGATCCCTTGCAATGCTGGACGCAGTAGATGGTCATGTAGCCATCGGTGATCTGGTGGCTGGCCCTGAACTTGTCGCGTTTGTTGACGAAACTGGATGCCTGCAGGTTGATGTCACCGGCCGCCTCGACAGTCCCGGAGCTGTTGAGGAAGGTTGCCGCAGTGCTGCCCGCGGTGACGCCGGCAACCAGCAGATTGCCCAGGCTGTACACATCCGCGTAGCGATTGCTGAAATCGGCGGTGCTAATCGTCATGTCCCGCCCACTGAACAGCAAGCCTCGACTCCCGTCGGCAGCCTGGTCGTTGTGGACGGACTGGGCGATCAAGTTCAGGTTGCGCGACGCCGCCAATGCACCGTAGTTGGACAGGCTGCCCGCGTTGATCGTCAGGTCATTGGCCGCCGACAAGCGCCCAAGGTTGCTCAGCTGGTTGCCGACGTTGACCACAATGCTGTCACCACCCGCGATGCTTGTGGCGGTGCCCAGGCTCATCTGCGCCGCAGTCAGGGTCATGTTCCCCAGGCTGGTCAATCGGCCGTTGCCCGAATAGGCACCACCCAAGGTCAGGTTCAATGTGCCATCGCTGGCAATCAACCCGTCATTGAGCCAGTTGCCGCCCGTGCCCAGCAACGCCTTGGTCGCCAGCAACTGCCCGCTCGAGGTCTGGCTGAAGTTGTTGACATTGAGGTTGAGCGTGCCGGCTTGCAGCACGCTGCTGTTGACCCAGCTGTCGGCACTGAGATTCAGGGTGCCATGCGTCAACAGGCGACCTCCCGCCGCCATGACCTGCTGGCTGCTGACACCGAAATCGCCATTGCCGACGTGTGCGATGCTGCCCCCGGTGTTCACCAGATCGCCGATGACCAGGGCAAGATCGGTGTTGGCGGTTTCTACGGTTCCGTTTCGGTTATCCAGCACCCCGCCAATCTGGAATCGCGTTGTGCCGCTGTTGCCCAGGGCACGCAGTTTCCCCGCCTGGTTGTCCAAGCTGGCGGCTGCGATGGCCAGGGTGCTGGCGCTTTCGATGATGCCGCCGCGGTTGTCCAGGGCGCTGCTCAGTCCGATGTCGATACGCTGGCCGACCATCTCGCCACGCGCGTCACCACCGTTGAGCAGGCTGGCGCCGGTGACCTTGAGCAGGCCACTGGCGGAGATGCCGCCGTCGCGGTTGTCCAGCTGCCCGGTGCGAATCAGCGCATCACCACCCAACGCCGCGATGCGCCCGCCGTGGTTGTCCAGATTGGCGCTCTGCACATCGAGGCCCAGGGCCTGGAGGATGCCGCGCTGGCCATTGGCATCGCTGCCGTTGCGCAGCACACCGGTGGTGCGCACGCCCAGCGACTGCTTGAGGCTGGCAAGGATGCCGCCGCGGTTGTCGAGGGTGTCGGCGGTCACGCTCAGCGCGCCGTCCTGGGCGATCAGCTTGCCGCCCTGGTTGTCGAGCACGCCGTTGGCCTGCACGCTGATCGCGCCCTTGGCCTGCACGGTGCCCTTGGTGTTGTTCAGGCTGGCCGCCTGCAGGCCTACGTCGCCCTGCTGGCTGTAGATCAGGCCATCGCCCGTGTTGCTGAGCGCCCCGCTGCTGTTGAGCACGAGCGCGCCATTGGCGGCCAGGGTGCCGCGCTGGCTGTTGTCGATGCTGCCGGCCAGCACCTTGAGCAGGCCCTGGCTGGCGATCTGGCCAGCCTGGTTGTCGACCAGCCCGGCGCGCTGGATCAGCAGGTCCTTGCCGGCGAACAGCGTGCCCTTGCGGTTGAGAAAATCGCCGAGCAGGTCGAGGGTCAGGGCCCCCTGGGACGCGAGGTTGCCGTCGTTGTTGTTCAGGCTCGCGGCGTTCAGGCCCAGGTCCTGCCGGGTGGCCACGCGACCGCCGTGGTTGTCGAGGGCGCCAGCGCTGATGACCAGCTTTTCACCGGCATCAATCAGGCCGCCCTCGTGGTTGTCCAGTGCCGCCGTGATGGTCAGCTGCTGGCCGCTGCCGCTGGACAGGATGCCCTTGGCGCTGTTGTCCAGGCTGTCGGCCTTGACCTCCAGGCGCTGCTGGGCGACCAGGGCGCCGCCGTCACTGTTGCGCAGGGCGCCGGCCACGGTCGCCTGCACGGCGCCGGAACGGCTCGACAGGGTGCCCTGCTGGCGGTTGTCCAGGCTCTGGCCGGTGACGGTCAGCCCCTGCCAGCCCGAGACCAGGCCGTTGCGGTTGTCGATGGCGCCGCTGGTGATGCTCAGCGTCTGCTCGCTGATCAGCTTGCCGTCACGGTTGTCCAGCTCGCTGACATCCAGGCGCAGGGCCTGGGCGGTGGAGATCTCGCCACCCTGGTTGACGAGCTTGGCCAGGTTGGCGAGGGTCAGTGGGCCGGCGGTGGTGATCAGGCCGGCGCCGTTGTTCAGGTCGGCGCCGAGCAGGTCCAGTGCAAGGCTGCTGCCGAGTAGCTTGCCGCCATGGTTGTCCAGGCCCTTGCTGGTGAGTGCGAGCGCGTCCTTGGCTTCGATTCGGCCACCGTCGCGGTTGCTCAGCAAGCCATCTACGGTCACCTGCAAGCCACTCTGGCTGCTCAGGGTGCCGCCGCTGTTGTCCAGCATTCCGGCATGAACCTCCAGCGACTGGCCACCGATCAGGCCCTTGAGGTTGTCCAGGCGCTGGCTGATCCGCAGCAGCAGGCGCTGGTCACTGAGCAAGCGGCCATTGCTGGTGTCCAGTTGCTCGGCAGCGAGGGTGAACGCTTGCGCGCTGGAAATCTCGCCGCCCTGGTTGGCCACGGTCTTGAGATTGTTCAGCAGCAGCGACGGCGCGTTGATCAAGCCGCCGCGGTTGTCCAGGTGGCCATGGCCCAGGTCGAGCTTCACCGAAGTGTCGCTGAACAGCTTGCCGCCCTGCTGGTCGAGGCCGGTAACCGTCGCACTGAGAGCTTCGCGGCTGCCCACGCGGCCGCCGTCGCGGTTGTCCAGCTGGCCGGCGTGCAGGTCGAGGGTGCGGTTGCTGCTGACACTGCCCTGGCGGCTGTTGTCCAGGTGGCCGGTGGTAATGGTCAGCGCGCCCTTGCTGGCAATAACACCCTTGTCAGTGTTGTCCAGGCTGGCGCTGGCCAGGGTGATGTCACCGTCGCTCAGCAACTCGCCACCCTTGTTGAACAGCGCGCCTGCCGTGGTCAGTTTCAGGCTGCCGGCACTGTCCAGTTTGCCGGTGCTGTTGTCCAGGCTTTGCGCAGCCATCACCAGCTGGCCCTCGGCGCTGATCAGGCCGAGGCGGTTGAGCGCCGCGCCGGTCAAGGTCAGGGTCATGTCCCGCTGGCTGGTCAGGCGGCCACCGTCGTTGTCCAGGGTCAGGCCGGTCAGGGTCAGGCCGGTCTGGGCCTCGATACGTGCCTTGTTGTGGTTGAGCAGTGCCTGCAAGGCGAGGGTCATGCCGGTGCCAGCGACCAGCAGGCCACCGTCACTGTTGTCCAGCGAGGTGCCGGTGACCGCGACAGCGGCCTTGCCGGTGATCTCGCCGCCACGGTTGTCGATCCGATCGACGTCCAGGGTCAGGGCGCCGTTGCTGCCGAGCAGGCCCGCCTCGCGGTTGTCCAGCTCGCCGCCCTTGATCCGCAACTGCTCCAGACTGATCAGCGAACCCGCAGTGTTGAGCAATGTGCCAGCCTGGATCTCACCACGGCCTTTGCCGGAGACCTTGCCCTGGCGGTTGTCCAAAGTGCCGGCGTCGATATTCAGGGCGGTGTCGCCCACAAGAATGCCTTGGCGGTTATCCACGCGGGTGGCGCGCAGGTCCAGGCCCTTGGCCGAGACCAGGCCCTTGGTATTCTCCAGTACCTGGGCGATACGGACCGTCAGATCCTGGTCGCTGATCAGCTTGCCCTGGCGGTTGTCCAGCGTACCGGCGGCCAGCGTGAAGCCTTGCGGACTCACTATCTCGCCGCGCTGGTTGTCGACGCTGCCGAGGTTATTCAGCACCAGCAGCGGAGCCTTGATCAGGCCATGGTTGACCAATGCGCCCTGGCCCAGGTCGAGGGTGATCGAAGTCTTGCTCAGCAGGCGCCCGGCCTGCTGGTCGAAGCCGGTGGCGGTCAAGCTCATTGCGCCATCGCTGTCGATGCGGCTATCGCTGCCTGCATTGTTGACCTGGCCGGCCTTGATGGTCAGGCGGTCGTTGCCGACCACATGCCCGCTGTCGCGGTTGTCCAGCGTGCCGGTGGCGATGTCCACGGCCCCCTGGGCGCCGATCTCGCCGGCACGGTTGTCCAGGCTGGCGCTACGCAGGTCGAGGGTGCCATCGGCGGTGATCGAACCGCGCTGGTTGTCTACCTTGCCGGTGGTTGCCAGGGTGAGCTTGCCGGCGCTGCTCAGCTCGGCGTCGGTGTTGTCGAGGCTGGCGGCGCCGATATCGAGGTCACCCTCGCTGGTCAGCAGCCCCTTGCCGTTATCGAGCGCCTGGCCCAGGCGCAGGCGCGCGCCCTGCTCGCCGGAAACACGCCCGTCGCGGTTGTCCAGGGTCTGGCCGTCGAGGGTCAGCTGGCCCTTGCCGCGCAGCAGGCCCTGGGCCTGGTTGATGACCTCGGCCACCGTCAGCGCAAGGTCAGTGTCGGCCAGGACCTGGCCGCCGGTGTTGTCCAGGCGCTGCCCGGTCAGGCTCAGCGCCTTGGCCGCGGACAGTTCACCGCCACGGTTGTCGATGCTGTCCACGGTCAAGCGCATGTCCTGGCCGGCACCCAGCACGGCACCCTGGCGGTTGACCAGCGAATCGCCCTTGAGGGTCAGCTTGCCGTCGGCGGACAGCTTGCCGCCGAGCTGTTCCAGGCGTGTGACCTGCCCATCGAGATCACCACCGCTGGTCAGGCTGCCGCCGCTGTTGTCCAGGTGCGCAGCGACCAGGTCCAGGTTGCCCTTCGCACCGAAGATGCCGAGCTGGTTGAGCAGTTCGGTGCCATTGAAGCGCACCCCGGCCTGGCCGCTGACCAGGCCCTGGTCGCGGTTGTCGAGCTGGTCGATGGTCAGCGTCATCGCGCCATCACCCTCGATCTTGCCGCCGCGGTTGTCCCAATGCTGGCCATGCAGGGTCAGCAGGTCCTTGCCCTGCAACCGGCCACCACGGTTGTCCAACTGCCCCGCGTCGATATCCGTGGCACCCTGGCCATTCACCAGGCCCTTGGCCTGGTTGTCCAGCAGGCCGCTGACCTTGGCGGTCAGCGTGCCATCGCTGAGCAGCTTGCCCTGCTCGCGGTTGTCGAGGCTGGCGGCGTTCAGCGTCAGTGCCTTGCCGGCAGCCAGCACACCTTGGCGATTGTCCAGCGCCTGGGCGACCACCAGTTCCAGCGCCCCACCCGTGACCGTACCCTCACGGTTGTCGAGGTTGCCCGCCTTTACCTGGCCGTGGCCGGTGCTGGAGATCTCGCCGTGCTGGTTGTCGATGGCTGCGCGGGTGGTCAACACCAGGCCGGACTTGCTGGTGACCACGCCGCCCTGGTTGTGCAACGCCAGGGCCTGGATATCCAGGCCGTCGGCCGAGACCAGGCCATCCAGGTTGTCGAGCAACTGGTCGAGGCGCACGGTCAGGGCCTGCTCGCTGTAGAACTTGCCACCGGTGTTGTCGAGGCTGCGACCCGTCAGGGTGAAGGCCCTCTTGCTGGAGATCTCGCCACGCTGGTTGTCGATATCGGCCATCTGCCGCAGATGCAGCTGGTTGGCGACGATCTCGCCGTCGCGGTTGTCCAGCCGGCCATGGTTCAGGTCGAGGGTCAGCTCGGTGACGCTGCTCAGATGGCCACCTTGCTGGTCGAGCCGCCCGACATTGACGCTGACCGCCTGGTTGCCGCTGATATGGCCACCCTGGCCGTTGTTCAGGGCCTGGGCGGTCAGGTCGAGGGAGGTCTGGCTGGCGATCCGGCCGGTCCGGTTGTCGACCAGGCCCTGGCTGGTGACGGTAATGCCCCGGTTGGCCAGGACCTTGCCATTGCGGTTGTCCAGGCTACCGAGGTTCAGGGCCAGGGCATCGAGGCTGGACAGCTCGCCGGCCTGGTTGTCGAGATGCGCCCAGGTGGCCTTCAGTGCCCCTTGGCTGATGATCTGGCCACGGTCGCTGTTGAGCAGTTGCCCACCGGTGAGGGTCATGCGCCCGTCACCGACAACCTTGCCCTGCTGGCGGTTGTCCAGCGTTGCGGCGTTGATGTCGACATGGCGCCCGGCGCTGAGGCTGCCGCCCTGGTTATCCAGGCGACCGCCCGTGGTCAGCGTCAGGTCACCGCTGGCGATCAGGCGCTGGTTGCGGTTGTCCACGGCTCCGGCGTTGATCTTCAGGTCGGCGTCGGCCGCGCGGCTGCCATCGGCCTGGATGCCGGCCTGGATGCCCCCAAGGTTGCTCAGTTGACCTGCCGCGTCCAGTTGCACCGAACCTGCCGCAGTCAGCCCCTGACGGTTGACCAGGTCACCACGGCTTTCCACCTGCAGTTGCTTGCCGGCATGCACCGGCCCCTGGGTTTCGATACCGGTCGCCCGGATGCGCACATCGCCCCCGGCGCTGGCCTGGGCCATGCTCAGCTGGCCATTGGCATCGAGCTGGATATCGCCACCGCTGGCGATCATCCGCCCGTCGAGGCGCACACCGACACCGGCCTCGGTGCCGACCAGCCTCACCGCGCCGGCATACATGCCGCCCAGTGCGCTGGAGTCGATCGCCAGGCTCGGCTTGGCGCTGCCGTCGTCAGCACGCGCGGTGGCCGCCAAGGTGCGGGCATCGACATCGTTGCGCCCGGCGACGATGGCAAGGTTGCGGGCCTGGATCTCGGCATTGATCTTGGTACTGCGGGCAATCAGCTCGAAGCTGTCGACGTTGCTGGCATTGATCCCCGCGCCTTCGATGGCGATGTGGCCCTGGTCGACCTGGTAACGGGTCAGTTGGCCGTTCTCGATCACCGGCTTGCCGGTGCTCAGCGTGGCCTGTGGCGTATTGATGAAACCGCAGCCATCGCAGGTGATGCCGTGGGGGTTGGCGACGATGACATGCGCCGCATGCCCGGCCACCTCGGTATAGCCACGCAGCTGGCTGGCGTTGGCGCCATTGACCTCGTTGAGGATGACATTGGCCGCCTGGCCGTGGAGGTTGGGGTTGCCAAGGATGATCCCGCCCAGCTGGGTGGCCTGGGTACGCTCGGTGGCGTTGTTGAGGATCAGCCCCTGCTGGCCGACGTTGTAGTCGCTGAACTGGTTGTGCGACAGCCCGCTGCCGTTGGGCGCGGCGATGTTGACGATCGGCACGCCGTTGCCCGCCTGGCCGAGGCTGGTGCCCGGCCCGCTGACCACCACGCCTTCGGCGGCCTGCGCCCACAGCGGCTGCCAGAACATGGCATTGGCCAGCAGGAACGCCAGGCCACGCTTGGGCAGCCCGCAGAAGCGCTCGCGGGGCTGAATTGCGGCCGAGCGTTGGCGGGCCAGGAAGGCAAACAGGCGAACGTCCATGTCAGGTCTCGTGAATCAGGCGGTCAGATGACGAAGTCCAGGCGCAAGTACACCGGGCATTCCTTGTCGGTCAGCATGTCGGGGCGTTTCAGGCTGTGGGCGAAGGTAGGCACGCAAGCTCGCCCCCGCCGACAACGCACAGGCATCATCCAGTGCCTGGCCCTCGAAAAAAGAGCGCGAGATGTTATTTTGCCATCACGGAAACGTCAAATAAATATCGTCAAAAAACCGTGAAACCATCTACTGCCTGTTCCAGCAGCCACCCAAGCTGAAGCTCCAGGCAGCCAGAGGCCACCAGCGCACTGCATCCAGGGCTATCGAGGACGTCGGAAGGGAAGAAATCGGTGCCATGCCTCATCTGGGCATGCGCACCGCAAGAAGCCACACAGAGAAGAGAAGAACTGGCCGCAGCGGCCAGCAAGGACCCGCGAATCGAAACCGGGAGACACCGCCTGGTGATTCCCGGCCCTTGCAGTTCACACGGACTACAAGTCACCCAACAGTTCGCGTATGAACTCGGAGAAACTGTCCGCCACCTGATGAGCCTCACGGCTCACCGGGTCGATATCGACAACCACCCAGCCATTGTTCGTGTCGAACCCTGAGCAGTAACCCTGCAGGTCATCGCCGAACAACAGTATGCCTTCCAGGGCGTTGTCCCCGTCCTCATCGTAGACCTGGTCAGGCGTGAGCAGGCCTTCGTACAACATATAGGCCGCCTCACCCACTTCCCCCCATCCAAGCTCCCTGATGAACGCCAGGTAATCGGCCGGCACCTGCGAATGGGGGCCAGCCAGCGCCGAGAGCATCTGCGCTTCGGCTGTCGTCAGTTTGGAAAGGGGGCCGGACACCTTGTCCGGCTGCAGATCGTCATACATTCCCATTCACCCTGCCCTCTTATCGTGATGTGAAGATTTCCCTGCTCACGCTGTCTTTCCCATGGATGCCGCCTTGATGCTGGTCGGGGAAGCGTGCCGGGTGCATGTTCCACCATTCGTTAGGTCCGCCGAACCCACTTTCGATGATGTGGTGCGCATCGTAGGGCTGTCCGGCCTTGCGCACCACCTTTGTTCCATCCTTGCTCATCACGTTCTCGGTGTAGCGGGGCCATGTCTGGCCCGTCTTGGTTTCCCACTGGCCGATCAGCTCGTCCTTGACCTTGTTGAACTCGCGTCGGTGTTTCTGGGTTTCCTTGGGCGTGAGCTTGGTGTAGTTCTTTTCGCGCAAGGCATTTGCCAGGTTGTCGCGTTGCTCGGCGGTGACCTTGAGGCCCGTGTGCGCCTCCAGCTCATTGAGATAACGCCGTGCCTGGCTGGAAAGCTGGGTGAACGCCGATGTCGGCCCCTTGGGCGGCACATCGCCGGCAGGCGGCTCGTGCGGCTTGCGGGTGTCCGGCACATCCAGATGAGATCCCGGCCCATTGCTCCCTTCATGGTGGGTGCCGCCCTTGCGTCCTGGTATGGCGCCCATGATCACGCTGGTGATCAACTTGCCACCGCCAATCAGGAAGTCGCCACCTTCCTTCTTGTCGAGGTCGTCCTCTCCTTCCATGCGTTCGGCAATGTACTTGCCAACCTTCGCCACGGCCTCTTCGACCTTGGCATTGAAGTCCTTGCCCAGCTCCGTCTGGTCGATCACCTGGCTGACAGCCAACTGGATGACAGCCTTGGGGCCTTGCAGCATGGCAAGTGCCACGGTGACCGCCTCGGCCCCATCCGGATGCGCGTCCAGGTACTCGTTGATGGTCGAGACATAGGTCAGCGTCCATTGGACGCTGTCGCGCTCCGCCGTGACATGTGTCGTGTCTAGCTGCAGAGCCCCCAGATTTCGCTCAAGCTCGCGGGTGAAATCCTGCGACTGCTCGAACACATGCTCAAGGTTGTTGAGCTGCTGCAATACCTGGGTCTGGAAGTCTTCCTTGCCCATCAAGGCCATGGCATCGCGTGGCGACATCCCTGCCAGGATCAGCGACTCGAGGGTGTTTTCCGCCAGCGCCCGGCCCGCGACCGCAACAGCGCCGCTGTCCATTGGCCGCCCGGTCATGCGCTGGTAACGATTGACCAGGGCGTTGAGGGCATTGCCGGCCTGTTCGAAGTTCTTCAGCGCCGTCTTGTCGTAGTCGAGCAGCCCATCGCTCCATTTCTGCAGCGTCTCCTTGGGATTCAGCACATCGTGCAGCGAGCTGTCGGTCACATAGAGATCGGTGCGCGACTCCTTGTCCCGCGTGATTTCGTAGGCTTTGTCGAGGTCACGGTTCAGCCCGACTGTGGAGTCCTGGCCGGTCTCGGCGTCCTTGCGCACAGTGATATCACCTGCACCCACGGTGGCGCGGACGGTCTGCTCGCGGTCCTTTTCATACTCCCAGCCACTGACGCTCCAGCTGGTCTGGTTCTTCGAACCCTTCTCGCCGTTGCCCGCGTCTGCGGTGACCTTGCCGTTGGAAGGGTCCTGCTCGGCACTGGCCGACCCCTTCTTCCAGCTGCCACCCACGTTCAGGTAGTAACCGTGCTCCTTGTCCTTGCCGGCAATGTCGCTGAAGCCCAGGGTGCCGGTATCGAGCTTGAGATTGCCGTTGTCGGCGGCGATCAGCGCACCGTCGAGCTGGGTGTGGTTCTCGGTGCGGATATCGACCTTGTCACGCCCGGTGATGCGCGTCTGGTCCTCGACCCACTCGGTCTTGCCGGTGGTCTTGCCATAGCCGACCGAGCCACTGACACCGGCGCCCGGGCCCACGGTGACGGTGGCATTGATGTCGAACTCCTTGCCCTTGACCTTGCCGGTGTCGATGGCCGAGGCCACGTTGAGGTCGCCACCGACACGGCCGATCACTTCGTCGCCGCGTACCTGGGCGCCCTTGATGTTGGTGTCCTTGCCACTGGTGAACTTCAGCTGGTCACCGGCATACACATAGGCTTGCTGATGACGCTGGGTTTCACGCTCCAGGTCGCCCTTGCCCATGTTGACGCTGGCGTAGACGCCCACACCTTCCGAGCCGAAGGTCAGGCCGACCTCGCCACCGCCGCTATGACGGTTCTGCTCTTGCTGGCTGTCGTTCTTGGCAGCGACGATGTTCAGCTCATTGCCGGCATTCAACTCCACATCGCGGCCGGCCTTGACCTGGCTGCCCACGATGTTCAGGTCATTGCTGGCGTCGAGCTTGATGTTGCCGCCGGCCTCCAGCTGCGAAGGCGTGGAGGTGCCCTGCTGGCCATCGGCACTGGCAGTGCCATGGCTGCCGCCGATGCCGACCTTGAAGCCGCCACTGGTACCACCATGCACGCCACCCCAGCTCTGCGACTGGTTGCTTTCCTGGCTGCTGCTGCCCTTGGCGACATCGATGTTGATATCCCGGCCTTTGATATCGATGTCTCGCCCGGCCTGGACCTTGCTGCCCTTGATATTGACGTCGTTGCCGGCCTGCATCTTCACATCGTTGCCGGCCTCCAGCGTCGAAGACCGATTGCTCTGCTCCACGCTTTGCTGGCTGCTGGTCTGCTTGCTGGTACCGATCTTGCCGTCTCCGGTGGGGCCGGAGAAGAACTGGCCGATGGCGTCCACGGTCTGCAAGGTGCTGGAACCCTTGCTGACGCCATCCTCGCCCTTGCCGGTATTGCTTATCGCATCCTTGGTACTGCCGGCGTTGTGTTTGATCGAGCCACTGACCCCCTGGCTCTCATATTCGCGCTCCTGCTCCTGAATCCGCGTGTCGCGGCCGGCATCGATGTTGATGTCTCGTCCGGCGCCAAGGCTGATATCGTGCCCTGCCAGCAAGTCCGAACCGGTCTGGTTGATATCACGCCCGGCATTGATATCCAGGTCCTTGCCAGCCTGGATGCGACTGCCGGCAGCCAACTGCTCGCGCAGGCGGTCCTTGGCTTTCTCTTTTTCAACGCCGGCGAAGAAATTGGTACCGTTGTCGTCGGTGTCCGAATGCAGCCCGACGCTGCTCGACTTGGACCACTGCGTATCGTCACGTTGGTTCTGCGCCGCAGTGATATTCACGTCACGCCCGGCGTTCAGGCTGACATTGCGTCCGGCATTGATCCCGCTACCGAGCACGTTGATATCGCGTTCCGCCTCCAGGGTAGCGTCGCGCACGGCGACCACCTGGCTGCCGACACTGGTGCTGCTGCGCGCTTCATGCCCGGAGGTCTTTGCCGACGCAATCGAGACCGAGGGGATCGAGACGTTTTGCACGCCCGGCAGCATCAGCGCTGTCGGCGACAGCATGTCCTTGGCCGAAAGCGACAGCTTGAGCTTCTGTTTGTACTCCTCGCTGCGGCTATAGGCGGTGTCGTTGGCCGATACCAGGTTGACATCGCCCTCGTCATCCACCAACCCGGCGCGCAGTTCCACATCGTTGCCGGCATTGGCCTTGCTCGCGCGCAGGCGCACGTCGCTCCCCGCCGCCAGGACAATGTCGTTGCCGGCATCGAGCTCGCTGCCCACCTGGGTGGCGCTGGTCTTGAGCTGGCTCTTGCCGCTCTTCGACAGGCCGAGGAAGCCGGACTTGGTCTTCTTGCTGAACTCGCCATGCTCTTCGACGCCGGACAGCACCGCCACATCGCCCGTCGCGCCAATCATGAGGTCGCCGCCGGCCTTGAGCTGGCTGCCGATCACCGTGACATCGCGGCCGCCATCCAGGGAGATGCCGCCATAGTCCTGCTTGCTGACGTTGACGGTGAGATCACCACCGGCCTCGATCACCGAGGCGACGTTGGTGCTGTGGTAGCTCTCCTTCTGGTTCGAACTCTTGCGACCGAACGAACCCTTGCTCTTCTTGAGGTAGTAGGACGCACTTTCGTCCTGGGCGGAAGCGATGGTCAGGTCGCGCTCGACGTCGATGTCGACATCGCCCTTGCCCTTGACCTGGCTGGCGACGATGGCCATGTCCTGGCCGGCAGACAGCGACACGTCACCACCGGCCTTGACCGTGGTCGAGACCTGGGTGACCTGGTCCTTGGACTGGGTGACCTTCTTGCTGCGGCTGAAGCTGTGGGCTTCGTTGGCGGCGGAGGTCAGGTTCAGGTCTTCGCCCGCGGCCAGGGACAGGTTGCGGCCCGCATCGATCTGGCTGGCCACCGCGGTGAGATCACGGCCCGCGCCAATGCTCAGGTCGCGACCGGCGGTAACCGTCGCGCCATGCTGCTGCACGGTGTTGTTGCGCTGGCGGTTGCTGTAGAAGCCTTCGCGCTCCTCGACCGACAGCAGGCTGACATCGCGCCCGGCGTTGAGGGACAGGTCGCCGCCACTCTGGATCACACTGGCGACGTTGTTGATGTCCTGGCCCGCCTTGAGGCTGAGGCTGTTCCCGGCTTCGATACGGGCGGCGTTATCCAGGTAGTCCTTGTGCTGGCTGGTGCCGCCGAAGTTGGTGACGGCGCGCACCTGGTCGCGCTGGTTGAGGATGTCCCCATTGACCGCGGTCAGGCTCACGTCGCGCCCGGTGATGATGGCGCCGGCGCTGTTGCTCAGGTTGTTGCCGGCCAGCAGTTCCAGGCGCTCTCCGGCCTGGACCAGGCCGGTGTTGACCAGGTTGTTGCCAGCGGTGGCAGACAGGTTGCGGCTGGCCTGCAAGGTCCCGACGTTGGTCAGGTTCTCGCCGGCGATCAGTTCCACGTCCTGGCCGGCGATCAACGCGCCGTTGGGGGCAAGGCGATTGTTGGCCTGGGCCAGGTAAAGCACCGGCACCAGGACTTCCTCGCCGTTGACCTGGTGTTTTTCCATCCACACGATGTCATGGGTCAGCGCCGCCACCTGGGAAGCCGTCAGGCCCACGCCCAGGCTGAGCTGCAGTTGGTCCTTGCTGCGCAGGGCATTGTCCATCAGGTACTTGAACAACTGCTCGCCGGAGGTCTGGCCATCGATGAACTGCTGGCCAGTACGGGCCACCACCGCCTGCTGGATCAGACGTTGCTCGTAGAGGCCATCGCCCAGGCGCTTCCAGCTCTGGTCCGGATCGTAGCCCAGGTTGCCGAGCAGGTAGTCGGAGCTCATGAACTGCTTGAGGTCGGTCAGGACCGGGTTGGTCTCGATCAGGTACTTGTGTGGCTTGCTGGTGTATTGGCTGTCCGGCATACGGGTGACACCCGCAATGTCGGGACGTGAGTTGCTCCACGGGTTGCCGTTGGTACCGGGATGGCGCGGCACAGGGGTGGCGTCAACCGGCGCACCGCCCGGTGCGTAGACACCGATGGCACTTGCGTTGCCGCCCACGGCACCGCCCTGGTGGGCGATGCGGTCGATGTCCTGATGGCTCTGGCTCCCCGCACTGGCGTCCATGGCCTGCAGCGCGCCGGGCTGACCGCCTGGTGCCAGCGCCTGGCGGCCCTGGTTCGAAACCTCGGCAGTTCCCAGTGTCCAACCCTGCGGCGAGGCACCCGCGGTACTGCCCCCCTGGCCACTCAGGCGGAACAGTCCGTTCTGGCCGGTGGGCAAGGTGAAGCCGCCCAAAGCCAGGGGGTTGACCTGTTGTTGCGCCAGGTCAGGGGGAAGCTGGGCGTGAATACGGATAACCGTGTTACCGGCAGCGCCCGGCAGCTTGGGGTCAAACGCCTTGCCTGCCGGACCACTGACCGTCAGCCCTTCCTGGATGACGCTGTTGATCACGTCCCGGGTGGCATTGATGCTTACCCGGCCACCCGCCTGTACCACGGCATTCGCGGCACCGACCTGGGTGCCGTGCTCGATGGTGCGCTGGTCGTAGAACGTGACGCCTTGAATCTGCGCGGGCAGAGGCGCTCTCACATTCGGGTTGTATGCCGGCGCAATGTTCAGCGCACTGAGCGAGAAGCCGTCGAACCAGCTCTTCCAACCGATGACCGCGATGGTGTTGAAGTTCGCGGTACCGCCAAGTCGGGTGTAGGGCGTGATGCGTGACTCGTTCCAGTTGGCATCCCACATGCGCAATGTGCCAACGAGGTGTCTGTCGCCGTTACTGTTGGCCCTTGTGTATTGCGGGTCATTGGCTGCGTTGTAGCGCATCACCGCAGCAAAATACGGCATGGCGTACTTGACCTTGTCCACGCCTGACAGGGTGAACGACTTCAATACCGAATAGGTGCCCAGTGCCTCGCCCTTGTTGAGGAAGTTCTGCACATTGACCGTGATATCACGCTGTGCGGTGATCACCGAAGCCGAGTTCTCCAGCCGCCCCCCGAGCACGAACAGGTCGCGGCCAGCACGGATGGCGCCGGCGGGCGAGTCGATCTCGACCTTCTTCTCGTAGTACTCCTCAAGCACCATATGACCGCCGCCCGGACCGGTCTGACGCATGCCGATCGAGCTCCAGGTCGGGGCCCCCGTGGTCTTGAAGATTTCCTTGCGGTTCTCGATCGTCTGCGCATTCAGGCGCATGTCCCCGGCACTTTCCAGGCTGCCGGAGATGTTCTCCACCTTGCTCGCCAGCCCACCTGCGGCATTGCCCGCCACCGTCAGCCCAGCCAGGCTGTAGACGTCGCCATAGAAGTTGGTCAGGGTCCCGGTGTACAGCTGCATGTCCCCGCCACTGAACAACAGGCTGCGATCGTTGCGCAGGCTGCCGGTGGTCACGCGCACCAGCTGGTTGCCTCCCAGGGTCCCCAGGTTGTTCAGGCTGCCGGCATTGACCAGCAGATCACCTGCCGCACTCAGCCGCCCCTGGTTGGTCAGCAGGCCCGCCACGTTGACCGTGGTGTTGCCCACGCCGGTGATGCTGGCGTTGCCACCCAGGCTCATCTGCGCCGCGCTCACGCCCAGCGTACCCAGGCTGTTCACCCGCCCATTGGCGCTGCTGTAAGTGCCCCCCAGGTTCAGGCTGAGATCACCGTCACTGGCAATCAGGCCATCGTTGCTCCAGTTGCCGCCGTTGCCCACCAGGCTGTCGAATGCCAGCAACTGGCCGCCGGCGGTCTGGGTGAGGTTGTTGACGTTGACCGTCAGGCGCCCGGCCTGGATCACGCTGGCGTTGGTCCAGCTGTCGGCGGTCAGGGTCAGACCGCCACGGGTGATCAGATTGCCGCCAGCGCGGGTCAGGTTGAGCGTGTCGATGTCGAACACGCCCTTGCCCGCATGCAGCACCTTGCCGCCGACGTTCTGCAACACGCCGACGCCGAGCGTCAGGTCGGTATTACCGACTTCCACCAGCCCGGTGCGGTTGTCGAACAGGCCGCCAATGGCGAACTGGCTCTTGCCTGTGCTGCCCACGGCACGCAACTGGCCACCCTGGTTATCCAGGCTGGCGGCAGTGATGGCGAAAGTACTCGCGCTTTCGACGATGCCGCCACGGTTGTCCAGCGCGCCGCTCAGCCCGATGTCGATACGCTGGCCGACCATTTCGCCGCGCGCGTCGCCACCGTTGAGCAGGCTGGCGCCGTTGACCTTGAGCAGGCCGCTGGCGGAGATGCCGCCGTCGCGGT
The DNA here is from genome assembly GCF_016861355.2 of Pseudomonas sp. RtIB026. Classification (NCBI taxonomy): domain Bacteria; kingdom Pseudomonadati; phylum Pseudomonadota; class Gammaproteobacteria; order Pseudomonadales; family Pseudomonadaceae; genus Pseudomonas; species Pseudomonas sp. RtIB026. Next base: position 5,046,573 of record NZ_AP023348.2, read on the forward strand.
TATCCAGCTGCCCGGTGCGGATCAGTGCATCACCACCCAACGCCGCGATGCGCCCGCCGTGGTTGTCCAGACTGGCGCTCTGCACATCGAGGCCCAGGGCCTGGAGAACGCCGCGCTGGCCATTGGCGTCGCTGCCGTTGCGCAGTACACCGGTGGTGCGCACACCCAGCGACTGCTTGAGGCTGGCAAGGATGCCGCCGCGGTTGTCGAGGGTGTCGGCGGTCACGCTCAGTACGCCTTCCTGGGCGATCAGCTTGCCGCCCTGGTTGTCGAGCACGCCGTTGGCCTGCACGCTGATCGCGCCCTTGGCCTGCACGGTGCCCTTGGCATTGTTCAGGCTTGCCGCCTGCAGGCCTACCTCACCCTGCTGGCTGTAGATCAGGCCATCGCTCGTGTTGCTGAGCGCCCCGCTGCTGTTGAGCACGAGCGCGCCATTGGCGGCCAGGGTGCCGCGCTGGCTGTTGTCGATACTGCCGGCCAGCACCTTGAGCAGGCCCTGGCTGGCGATCTGGCCAGCCTGATTGTCGACCAGGCCGGCGCGCTGGATCAGCAGGTCCTTGCCGGCGAACAGCGTGCCCTTGCGGTTGAGCAGGTCGGCGAGCAGATCGAGGGTCAGGGCGCCCTGGGCCGCGAGGTTGCCGTCGTTGTTGTTCAGGCTCGCGGCGGTCAGGCCCAGGTCCTGGCGGGTGGCCACGCGACCGCCGTGGTTGTCGAGGGCGCCAGCGCTGATGACCAGCTTTTCACCGGCATCAATCAGGCCGCCCTCGTGGTTGTCCAGTGCCGCCGTGATGGTCAGTTGCTGGCCGCTGCCGCTGGACAGGATGCCCTTGGCGCTGTTGTCCAGGCTGTCGGCCTTGACGTCCAGGCGCTGCTGGGCGACCAGCGCGCCGCCGTCACTGTTGCGCAGGGCGCCGGCCACGGTCGCCTGCACGGCACCGGAGCGACTCGACAGCGTGCCTTGCTGGCGGTTGTCCAGGCTCTGGCCGGTAACGGTCAGCCCCTGCCAGCCCGAGACCAGGCCGTTGCGGTTGTCGATCGCGCCGCTGGTGATGGCCAGGGTCTGTTCGCTGATCAGCTTGCCGTCACGGTTGTCCAGTTCGCTGAGGTCCAGGCGCAGGGCCTGGGCGGTGGAGATCTCGCCGCCCTGGTTGGTGAGCTTGGCCAGGTTGGCGAGGGTCAGTGAGCCTGCGGTGGTGATCAGGCCGGCACCGTTGTCCAGGTCGGCGCCGAGCACGTCCAGTGCAAGGCTGCTGCCGAGCAGTTTGCCGCCGTGGTTGTCCACGCCTTTGCTGGTGAGTGTGAGTGCGTCCTTGGCTTCGATGCGGCCACCGTCGCGGTTGCTCAGCACGCCGGCATGAACCTCCAGCGACTGGCCACCGATCAGGCCCTTGAGGTTGTCCAGGCGCTGGCTGACCCGCAGCAGCAGGCCCTGGTCACTGAGCAAGCGGCCGTTGCCGTTGTCCAGTTGCTCGGCGGCGACGGTGAACGCTTGCGCGCTGGAAATCTCGCCACCCTGGTTGGCCACGGTCTTGAGGTTGTTCAGCAGCAGCGACGGGGCGTTGATCAGGCCGCCACGGTTGTCCAGGTGGCCATGGCCCAGGTCGAGGTTCACCGAAGTGTCGCTGAACAGCTTGCCGCCCTGCTGGTCGAGGCCAGTAACCGTCGCGCTGAGTGCTTCGCGGCTGCCCACGCGGCCGCCGTCGCGGTTGTCCAGCTGGCCGGCGTGCAGGTCGAGGGTGCGGTTGCTGCTGACACTGCCCTGGCGGCTGTTGTCCAGGTGGCCGGTGGTAATGGCCAGCGCGCCCTTGCTGGCAATAACGCCCTTGTCGGTGTTTTCCAGGCTGGCGCTGGCCAGGGTGATGTCACCGTCGCTCAGCAACTCGCCACCCTTGTTGAGCAGCGCGCCTGCCGTGGTCAGCTTCAAGCTGCCGGCGCTATCCAGTTTGCCAGTGCTGTTGTCCAAGCTTTGCGCAGCCATCACCAGCTGGCCCTCGGCGCTGATCAGGCCGAGGCGGTTGAGCGCCGCGCCGGTCAAGGTCAGGGTCATGTCCCGCTGGCTGGTCAGGCGGCCACCGTCGTTGTCCAGGGTCAGACCGGTCAGGGTCAGGCCGGTCTGGGCCTCGATACGTGCCTTGTTGCGATTGAGCAGTGCCTGCAGTGCGAGGGTCATGCCCGTGCCGGCCACCAGCAGGCCGCCGTCGCTGTTGTCCAGCGAGGTGCCGGTGACCGCGACAGCGGCCTTGCCGGTGATCTCGCCGCCACGGTTGTCGATCCGATCGACGTCCAGGGTCAGGGCGCCGTTGCTGCCGAGCAGCCCTGACTCACGGTTGTCCAGCTCGCCACCCTTGATCCGCAACTGCTCCAGGCTGACCAGCGAACCCGCAGTGTTGAGCAGTGTGGCGGCCTCGATCTCGCCGCGGCCCTTGCCGGAGATCTTGCCCTTGCTGTTGTCCAGGGTCTTGGCGTCGAGCTTCAGCGAGGTGTCGCCTACCAATGTGCCCTGGCGATTGTCCAGGCGATCATCAATAGCCACGACCAGGCTGGAGCGGCTGCTGACTTCACCTTCGCGGTTGTCCAGGCTGGCGGCACGCAGGTCCAGGCCCTTGGCCGAGACCAGCCCCTTGGTATTGTCCAGTGCCTGGGCGATACGCACCGTCAACGCCTGGTCGCTGATCAGCTTGCCCTGGCGGTTGTCCAGCGTCGTGGTGACGAGGGTGAAACCTTGCGGGCTGGAAATCTCGCCCTTCTGGTTGTCGACGCTGCCGAGGTTATTCAGCACCAGTAGCGGAGCCTTGATCAGGCCATGGTTGACCAACGCGCCCTGGCCCAGGTCTAGGGTGATCGAGGCCTTGCTCAGCAGACGCCCGGCCTGCTGGTCGAAGCCCGTGGCGGTCAGCTGCATGGCGCCATCGCTGTCGATGCGGCTATCGCTGCCGGCATTGTTGACCTGGCCGGCCTTGATGGTCAGGCGGTCGTTGCCGACCACGTGCCCGCTGTCGCGGTTGTCCAGCGTGCCGGTGGCGATATCCATGGCCCCCTGGGCGCCGATCTCGCCGGCACGGTTGTCCAGGCTGGCGCTGCGCAGGTCGAGGGTGCCGTCGGCGGTGATCGAACCGCGCTGGTTGTCTACCTTGCCAGTGGTGGCCAGGATGAGCTTGCCGGCGCTGCTCAGCTCGGCGTCGCTGTTGTCGAGGCTGGCGGCGCCGATATCGAGGTCACCCTCGCTGGTCAGCAGCCCCTTGCCGTTGTCGAGCGCCTGACCCAAGCGCAGGCGTGCGCCCTGCTCGCCGGAAACACGCCCGTCGCGGTTGTCCAGGGTCTGGCCGTCGAGGGTCAGTTGGCCTTTGCCACGCAGCAGGCCCTGGGCCTGGTTGATGACTTCGACCACCGTCAGCGACAGGTCGGTTTCGGCCAGGACCTGGCCGCCGGTGTTGTCCAGGCGCTGGCCGGTCAGGCTCAACGCCTTGGCCGCGGACAGTTCACCACCACGGTTGTCGACGCTGTCCACGGTCAGGCGCATGCCCTGCCCGGCGCCCAGCACGGCGCCCTGGCGGTTGACCAGCGAATCACCCTTGAGGGTCAGCTTGCCGTCGGCGGACAGCTTGCCGCCGAGCTGTTCCAGGCGCGTGACCTGGCCATCGAGATCACCACCGCTGGTCAGGCTGCCACCGCTGTTGTCCAGGTGCGCAGCGACCAGATCCAGATTGCCCTTAGCGCCGAAGATGCCGAGCTGGTTGAGCAGTTCGGTGCCATCGAAGCGCACCCCGGCCTGGCCGCTGACCAGGCCCTGGTCACGGTTGTCGAGCTGGTCGAGGGTCAGCGTCATCGCGCCATCGCCCTCGATCTTGCCGCCGCGGTTGTCCCAGCGCTGGCCTTGCAGGGTCAGCAAGTCCTTGCCAACCAGTCGGCCGCCGCGGTTGTCCAGCTGGCCGGCCTCGATGTGCGTCGCGCCAGTACCACTGAGCAAGCCTTTGTCCTGGTTGTCGAGCACGCCGCTGACCTTGGCGGTCAGTGTGCCATCGCTGAGCAGCTTGCCCTGCTCGCGGTTGTCGAGGCTGGCGGCGCTCACCGTCAGCGCCGTACCCGAGGCCAGCACGCCTTTGCGGTTATCCAGAGCCTGGCCGACGGTCAGCGTCAGCGCCTGATCGGCACTGAGCCTGCCGCCACGGTTGTCGAGGCTGGCGGCGCGCAGCTGGCTAGCACCGGCGCTGGAGATCTCACCGTGCTGGTTGTCGATATCGGCGCCACTGACCAGCTCCAGGCCGGCACTGCTGGACACCACGCCACGCAGGTTGTTCAGCGTCAGGGCATGGATCTCCATGCCAGCACCAGAAACCACGCCATCGACATTGAGCAGCGCCTGGTCGAGATGCACGGTCAGCGCATCGAAGCTGGACAACTCACCGGCCTGGTTGTCGAGGTGCGCCCAGGTGGCGTTCAGTGCCCCTTGGCTGATGATCTGGCCACGGTCGCTGTTGAGCAGTTGCCCGCCGGTGAGGGTCATGCGCCCGTCCGCGACAACCTTGCCCTGCTGGCGGTTGTCCAGCGTTGCGGCGTTGATGTCGACATGGCGCCCGGCGCTGAGGCTGCCGCCCTGGTTATCCAGGCGGCCACCCGTGGTCAGCGTCAGGTCACCGCTGGCGATCAGGCGCTGGTTGCGGTTGTCCACGGCTCCGGCGTTGATCTTCAGGTCGGCATCGGCCGCGCGGCTGCCATCGGCCTGGATGCCGGCCTGGATGCCCCCAAGGTTGCTCAGTTGACCTGCCGCGTCCAGTTGCACCGAACCTGCCGCGGTCAGCCCCTGACGGTTGACCAGGTCACCACGGCTTTCCACCTGCAGTTGCTTGCCGGCATGCACCGGCCCCTGGGTTTCGATACCGGTCGCCCGGATGCGCACATCGCCCCCGGCGCTGGCCTGGGCCATGCTCAGCTGGCCATTGGCATCGAGCTGGATATCGCCACCGCTGGCGATCATCCGCCCGTCGAGGCGCACACCGACACCGGCCTCGGTGCCGACCAGCCTGACCGCGCCGGCATACATGCCGCCCAGCGCGCTGGAGTCGATCGCCAGGCTCGGCTTGGCGCTGCCGTCGTCAGCACGCGCGGTGGCCGCCAAGGTGCGGGCATCGACATCGTTGCGCCCGGCGACGATGGCCAGGTTGCGGGCCTGGATCTCGGCATTGATCTTGGTGCTGCGGGCAATCAGCTCGAAGCTGTCGACGTTGCTGGCATTGATCCCCGCGCCTTCGATGGCGATGTGGCCCTGGTCGACCTGGTAACGGGTCAGCTGGCCGTTCTCGATCACCGGCTTGCCGGTGCTGAGCGTGGCCTGTGGCGTATTGATGAAACCGCAGCCATCGCAGGTGATGCCGTGGGGGTTGGCGACGATGACATGCGCCGCATGCCCGGCCACCTCGGTATAGCCACGCAACTGACTGGCGTTGGCGCCATTGACCTCGTTGAGGATGACATTGGCCGCCTGGCCGTGGAGGTTGGGGTTGCCAAGGATGATCCCGCCCAGCTGGGTGGCCTGGGTGCGCTCGGTGGCGTTGTTGAGGATCAGCCCCTGCTGGCCGACGTTGTAGTCGCTGAACTGGTTGTGCGACAGCCCGCTGCCATTGGGCGCGGCGATGTTGACGATCGGCACGCCATTGCCCGCCTGGTCCAGCCGGGTGCCCGGCCCGCTGACCACCACGCCTTCGGCGGCCTGCGCCCAGAATGGCTGCCAGAACATGGCGTTGGCCAGCAGGAACGCCAGGCCCCGCTTGGGCAACCCGCAGAAACGCTCACGAGGCTGAATGGCGGCCGAGCGTTGGCGGGCCAGGAAGGCGAACAGGCGGACGTCCATGTCAGGTCTCGTAAGTCAGGGGATCAGGTGGATCAGAGGAAGAAATCCAGGCGGAAATACACCGGGCGTTCCTTGTCGGTCAGCACGTCGGGGCGTTCCAGGCTGTGGGCGAAGGTCACGCTGGCGGCCATGTGCTGGCCGCGGGCGAACAGCTCCAGCGAGTGGCTGCTGGCACGGCCGTGGTACTCGCCGTTGTAGCGATCGTTGCGGATCACCCCGAGGTCGTAGCCCAGGCCCAGGCCGTACTCGGCCACCAGCGGTTGCAGCAGCGGCCAGTTCACCGGGCGGGTCCAGCGCAGGTCGTTGCGCCAGTAGCCGCCGCTGTCGCCGGACAGTGACTGGTCCTTGAGGCCGCGCACCGACGACAGCCCGCCCAGGCTGATGCGCTGCGGGCTGAACAGTACGTCCTCGCTGCGCTGGCCGGTGGCCAGGCTGCTGAAGCTCAGGCGCTCGCCGAAGAGCTGGAAACCCTGCACGTAGCTGAGCGTGGCGCTGTACTTGCGGTAGCGCGCCACCGGCTGGCCCGGGCGTGGATGGCCGTTGTCCTGGGCGTCGAAGGCGCCGATGCCCTCCTGGGTGCCCAGGTCGAGGTTGACGAAGGCATTGCCCAGGCGCCGGCCATGGTTGATGCCGAACTGCGCCTCGCTCAGGCGGTTGCTGCTGCCGGCCAGGCGGCTGTCCTCGATGTAGTTGTTGGTGCGCAGGTGGGCCATGCCGGCATTGAGCGAGGTCTTGCTGGTGGCGTCGCGGTGCACCACGCGCTCGGCGCGCAGCTGGTGGTTCTGGCTGTCGCCGGTCTGCTTGAAGGCAAAACCGTTGGCCTGGGCCAGGGAGCGGTATTCGCTCTCGCTGTAGCTGTAGGTGAAGTTCCACCAGCCCCACGGCAGGTTGTAGAACAGCACGCCGTTCTTCGAGCCCTGGGTATGGTCGCTGACCACGTCATGACCGCCGCGCAGCATCAGCTGGTCGGCCAGGCCCAGCGGGCTGTCCCATTCCAGGCCAAGGTTGAGCATCTGCTCGCCGGTGCTGCGCTGGCCTTCGTTGTTGCGCGACAGCGAGGCACGCCAGGGTTTCTGCTGGGTGTTGCGCACCAGCACTTCGCTGCCGCCGACGGCCTTGCCCGGGGTCAGCTCCATCTGCGCCTTGTTCGACGGCAGGCGGTTGAGCTGGTCGACCATCTGCTCGATCTCGCGCAGGTTCAGGCGCTGGTCGATATCGCCGGGGAAGGCCATGGCCAGTTCGCGGTCGCTCAAGCCGCTGTTCGGGTCCGGGCGCAGCCCTTCCAGGCGCCCTTCCACCACCAGTACCTGCAGGTGGCCCGAGGACAGGTCCTGCTGCGGCAGGTAGGCGCGGCTGGTGACCAGGCCGCGGCCCAGGTAATGGTCGGTGATGGCCTTGAGCAGGGCATTGAGCTGGGTGACGCCCAGGCACTGGTCGATGAAGGGCTTGAGCAGGCGGTCGCGGTCGGCGGCGGACAGGCTGTCGGCGCCCTTGAGTTCGATGGTGTGGATGGTGAAGCAGCGGCTGTCGGTCGCCGGTTGCGACTCACCGGGTTCAGCGGCCTTGCCGGGCAGGTTGCGCAGCTCTTCGAGGCGGCGCTGCTGCTCTTCGAGCAGACGGTCCTGGCGGTCGCGGATCAGGTCCTGGTCGCCGGGTGAGGCAGCACGGGCCGTACCCATGGTCGTGCAGGCCAGCAAGGCGGCAAGCATGCAAGCTCGCCCCCGGTTAAAACGCATAGACATCATCCAGTCCCTGGACCACGGAAAAGAGCGCGGGATATTATTTGGCCATCATCATGGCGTCAAATTAATATCGTCAAAAAACCGTGAAATCGTCAAAGGACCCTTCCAGCAATCACCTGGACTGAACTTCCAGGCAGCCAGACGCCTCCACCGGACTGAATCCACTGGTAACAAGGAGTCGAGGGATGAAACCGTTGCCATGCCTTATCTGCGCGGCCACCCTGCTCTGCGCACAGCCCATCTGGGCCTGCACACCGGAAGAGGCCACGCAGAAAAGAGAAGAACTGGCAGGGCTGGTCAGCCAGTTGACCGAACAGAACCCGCGCAAGGCCAAGGAGATAAACGACGAGCTCCAGCACATGCAGCTCGGAACGGCCAGCAAGGACTTGCCGGACAAATGCCAGTTGATCGACAAGCGCATCCAGGAGCTTAAAGAAGCGGAAAGGAAAACCTGACCGCGCCAGTGTCAGCGCCGCTGCTGGGCTTGCATGTACTGGCGAAGCAACTGGTTGATGCGGGTCTGGTAGCCGGCCCCCTGTTCCTTGAACCAGGCCAGCACGTCGGCGTCCAGGCGGATGGTCACCGTTTGCTTGGCCGGCACTCGCAGCTCGGCGCGGCGGAAAAAGTCATCGTCGAGTTCGGGGATGTCCGAGGTATCGAACGGGGCTTGGTCTTGCTCACAGCTTCTGGACGGTTTCGACATAGCGCGTTACCTCACGTCGTGTGGCTCTTCTGGCGGAAATGATGCGGATCACATCACCCTGCCGTTCGGTGTAGGCGACCACGCTGACCCAGGCGTTGATCCAGCCCATGCCTATCCAGCGTGCCTCCGGGTACTCGAATCGCTCATCGCGCAACGCCAGCATCGGCTGGCGGAACATCTCGGGCACGTCATTGAAGTCGATACCGTGCTTGCGGATGTTGAGCAGGTTCTTGTCCTCGTCCCATTCAAATCGCACGGGACAATCGTATTTACAGCTGTACATACACTACTCCTCCTTGACTGCAGATGCCAGAGGAGTGTGGCGGTCGGGCGGCAAAATGCCCGGGCTGGAATACGGTTTGGGAAACGGGCTACGCGCCCTGGGGAAAGAGGTGAAGCAACCCGCCACCGTTGCAGTGGCGGGCTCATGACCGGAGGGGCTTACTCAGCCGCCGGCTTGCGCTTTTTCAGCGGTGCCAGGCCGTCGGAGCTGGCCAGAGGCGCATTGGCCTTCGGCTTGGCGGTAGGCTTTTTCTTGGCCGCGCCCTTCTTGTCGGCACCGGCCTTCTTCTCACCCTTTTTCTTCTTGCTGCCGGCAGCCTTGCCCGAGGCCTTGACCTTCTTCGGCCCGCTGTAGGTGCCCTTGACCTCCTTGATGACGCGGCGCTCGAACTGCTGCTTGAGGTAGCGCTCGATGCTCGACATCAGGTTCCAGTCGTTGTGGGTGATCAGCGAGATCGCCAGGCCTTCGCCACCGGCACGGCCGGTGCGACCGATACGGTGCACGTATTCGTCACCGCTGCGTGGCATGTCGAAGTTGATCACCAGGTCCAGGCCGTCGATGTCCAGGCCGCGGGCGGCGACATCGGTGGCCACCAGGACCTTGGAACCGCCATCCTTGAAGCGGTCGATGGCCAGCTTGCGGTCCTTCTGGTCCTTCTCGCCGTGCAGGACGAAAGCCTTGACCTCCTTGGCCACCAGGTGACCATAGATACGGTCGGCCAGGGCACGGGTGTTGGTGAAGATGATTGCCTTCTGGTAGGTCTCGTTGGCCAGCAGCCACTGCACGATCTGCTCTTTGTGCTGGTCGTGGTCGGCGGTGATGATCTGCTGACGGGTGCCCTCGGCCAGTTGCGAGACACTGTTGAGCATCAGGTGCTCAGGGTCCTTGAGCACTTTACCGATGATATCGCGCAGGGCCGCACCGCCCGTGGTGGCCGAGAACAGCAGGGTCTGCTTGCGGTTCTCGCACTCCTTGCACAGGCGCTCCATGTCTTCGGCAAAGCCCATGTCGAGCATGCGGTCGGCTTCGTCGAGGATCAGCACTTCCACGTGCGACAGGTCCAGGTTGCCGGCATTGAGCTGCTCGAGCAGGCGGCCGGGGGTGCCGATCAGCACGTCCGGCACCTTGCGCAGCATGGCGGCCTGCTCCTTGAAGTCTTCACCGCCGGTGACCAGCCCCGACTTGATGTAGGTGAACTGGGAGAACAGTTGCACCTGCTTGAGGGTCTGCTGGGCCAGCTCGCGGGTCGGCAGCAGGATCAGCACACGGATCTCCACGCTTGGACCTTTGCGGTCGACCAGGCGGTTGAGCAGCGGCAGCACGAAGGCGGCAGTCTTGCCGCTGCCGGTCTGCGCCGTCACCCGCAGGTCACGCCCTTGCAGGGCCAGGGGAATGGCCGCTGCCTGCACCGGCGTCGGCTCGACAAATTTCAGCTCGGCCACGGCTTTGAGCAGGCGTTCGTGCAGGGCGAATTGGGAAAACACGGGGGTAACCTCGGGCAAGTGCGAAAAATTCAGTTGCATAGGGTAACGTTTTCCGTGGCCAGAACCGAATTTCTTTTGGCAACTTTGCGCCGATCCACGCTCTAATACCCCTTCATACCGCAACACAGACCGCTTCCACGCCCATGGACATCCAACGCTTCTGGCGCGACGCCCTCGACCTCTGGGGCACGCTCGACCAACACCCATTGCTGCACGCCGCCCTCGGCCTGATCGTGCTGCTGGTGGTCTCGCTGCTGGTCGGCCGCCTCGCACGCTTCCTGATCCTGCACTCCACCCGCCTGCTCGGCCGCCAACAGGCACTCAGGTGGCTGGACGACCTGCGCCACAACAAGGTGTTCCACCGCCTGGCACAGACCACCCCGTCGCTGGTGGTGCAGTTCGGCCTGAAGCTGGTGCCGGAGCTGTCGGCCACCACCCAGCACTTCCTCGGCAACGTCGCCCTGGCGGTGACCCTGCTGTTCATGACCCGCGCCCTGTCCTGCCTGCTCGACGCGCTGCTGGACATCTACGCCCGCAGCGAGCACGCCCGCACCCGCTCGATCAAGGGCTACATGCAGCTGGCCAAGATGATGCTGTGGATCTTCGCCGCCATCGTCATCGTCGCCACCCTTATCGACCGCTCGCCGCTGTTGCTGCTGTCGGGTCTGGGCGCCATGTCGGCGGTGCTGTTGTTGGTGTACAAGGACACCCTGCTGTCGTTCGTCGCCAGCGTGCAGCTGACCAGCAACGACATGCTGCACGTCGGCGACTGGATCGAGATGCCCCAGGCCGGCGCCGACGGCGATGTGGTGGACATCACCCTGCACACGGTCAAGGTGCAGAACTTCGACAAGACCATCGTCTCGATCCCCACCTGGCGCCTGATGAGCGAGTCATTCCGCAACTACCGCGGCATGCAGCAGTCCGGCGGGCGTCGGATCAAACGCAGCCTGTTCATCGACGCCGCCGGCGTGCGCTTCCTCAGCCCGGACGAAGAACAGCGCCTGGGCCAGGTACGCCTGCTGGGCGACTACCTGGCGCAGAAGCGCCAGGAACTGCATCACTGGAACGAGGCCCTGGGCCCGGTGGCGGAGCTTTCGGCCAACCGCCGCCAGCTGACCAACATCGGCACCTTCCGCGCCTTCGCCCTGGCCTACCTGAAGAACCACCCCAACGTGCACCCGAACATGACCTGCATGGTCCGCCAGATGCAGACCACCGCCGAGGGCGTGCCGCTGGAGATCTACTGCTTCACCACCACCACGGTGTGGGCCGAGTACGAGCGCATCCAGGGCGATATCTTCGACTACCTGCTGGCGGTGCTGCCGGAGTTCGGGCTGAGCCTGTACCAGCAGCCGAGTGGCAACGACATGCGTGCGGGGCTGGCGGCCAGGCCACCTTTGGTGACCTCGATGCGGGAATTCGACGAAGCCTGATTTAGGGATGCGTGGGAGCGGGCTTGCCCCGCGAAAAGGCTGGCACTGCCATCGCGGGGCAAGCCCGCTCCCACGGATCGCTGACGAACGGAAAGTTTTTTCAGCTGTGCACAATGGCCTTGTGTTCTCACAAAGCACAAAGAAACAATTAGTTACAAGTATTTCAGAATTATTAAACGCCAGCCTTCGAGAAATACGAATACCCGCCTCTCCCCGCTTCTCCTAACCTGCAGCGAACAGGTCGCCCCAATGACAGGCGGCACGGTATCGGCCAAAGGACTGCGAGCAAGCGATGCGTCAGGACATCTCCCTGGAAAAACCACTCGACGAACCGGACCGCAGCGATCCGGCCAACCGCCGCAAGGCACTGGCCGCCGGCAGCCTGGCCCATGGCGTGCACGATGGCCTGACCGACGTTATCTATGTGCTGCTGCCTATCTGGCAGGCCGCCTTCGGCCTGAGCTATGCCCAGGTCGGCCTGCTGCGCGGCGCCTACGCCGGGATGATGGCCGGCTTCCAGTTGCTGGCCAGCCGCGGCGCACGCAAATGGGGGCGCGAAACCCTGCTTGTCAGGGGCACCGCCCTCGCCGGCTTCGCCTACCTGCTGGCGGCCCAGGCCACGGATATCAATCTGCTGCTGCTGGCGCTGATGATCGGTGGTCTCGGCGCCAGCACCCAGCACCCGCTGGCTTCGGCGCTGGTATCCGACGCCTACGAAGGTAGCGGGCGGGTCAAGCAGGCGCTGGCCCAGTACAACTTCGCCGGGGATATCGGCAAGGCGGTCATCCCCGGCCTGACCGGGCTGGTGCTGGTCTACATCTCCTGGCAGACCAACGCCACCCTGCTTGGCGTGCTCGGCATCGCCGCCGCCTTCGCCTTGTGGTGGCTGATGCCAAAGAACCAGGCCCACGAAACCGCCAGCAAGAAGACCAAGGTCGCCGACGCGACCGGCACGCCAGCCGGCCTGATGGCGCTGATCGCCACCGGCAGCATCGACAGCGGCGTGCGCATGGGCTTTTTGACCTTCCTGCCGTTCCTGCTGCAGAGCAAGGGCGCCAACACCGAGCACATCGGCCTGGCCCTGGCCCTGCTGTTCATCGGCGGCGCCTTCGGCAAGCTGTTCTGCGGCTACCTCGGCGCACGCCTGGGGCCGGTGCGCACGGTGATCTGCACGGAAGTGCTGACCGCGCTGCTGATCCTGCTGGCATTGGTATTGCCCTATGGCGCCCTGATGCTGGTGATGCCGCTGATCGGCGTGGCGCTGAACGGCACCTCGTCGGTACTTGGCGGCCTGGTTCCGGATTTCGCCCCACGGGACCGGCGCGACCGGGTATTCGCCTGGTTCTATACCGGGACCGTGGGTGGTGGCGCCCTCGCCCCGGTGCTGATCGGCGCGATATCCGACCAGGCCGGTGTCGTCGAAGGCCTGGTAGTGCTGGCCTGCGTGCTGCTGCTGACCTTGCCGCTGTGCCTGGTGATCTACAACGGCATGAAGGGACTACCGCGCCGCTGATCCGCAACATCGCTCCAGATCAAGAACAACAAGGACGTCAACCATGAGCAACGGACTGTCGCAACGATCCGCGCGTATCAGCGCGCCCGGCACCTCGAGCATGCGCAGCAAGGCCAACGCCCTGCGTGACGCCGGCATCAAGGTCATCAACTTCGCCGCCGGCGAGCTGTCCAGCGACGCCGCTCCGGACATGCGCCACGGCGCCATCGCGGCGGTCCACGAACAGTGGAACCGCTACACCCCGCCCCTGGGCAATCCGCGGCTGCGCCAAGCCCTGGCCAGCAGCGTCAGCCAGCGCCTGGGCGTCGACTACGGCGCCGATGAGATCGCGGTGTCCAGCGGTGCCAAGCAAGCCCTGTTCAACAGCGCCATGGTGCTGCTCGATCCGGGTGATGAAGTGATCATCCCGCGGCCCTACTGGGAAACCTTCCCCACCCAGGTCGAACTGGCCGGTGCACGTCCGGTGTTCGTCGACACCAAGAGCGACCACCACAGCCTGCGCGGCGCGGCGGTCAAGGCCGCGCTGTCGCCGCGCAGCAAGGCGATCATCATCAACACCCCCAACAATCCCACCGGGGTGGTCTATGACCCACGGGAACTGCTCGCCATCGGTGAGCTGGCCCTGGAGCACAAGCTCTGGGTGATCTTCGACGAGTGCTACCGCAGCCTGCTGCGCAACGGCCAGCAACACCACAACCTGGTCACGCTGCTGCCCGAGCTCAAGGCCTCGACCATCATCATCGACTCGTTCTCCAAGAGCCAGGCAGTGACCGGCTGGCGCCTGGGCTATGCCTGTGCGCCGAAGGCGGTGGTCGCGGCCATGCACAACCTGCAGGCCCACACCACCTCCAATCCCAGCAGCCTGGCCCAGTACGCGGCGCTCAACGCCCTGGATGGCGATGGCGCGCGGCGGTTCGGTGCCCAGGTCAATGCCCAGCTCGATCGGCAGCTGGCCATCGCTACGGCGCTGCTCGGCAAGCTCGAGGCGATCCGCTTTTCGCCACCACAGGGCGCGTTCTACCTCTACCTGGATATCACCCGCCTGCTCGGCAAACGCTACCAGGGCGAGGCGATCCGCGACGCCAGTCACCTCTGCGAGCTGTTGCTGACCGAGGCGCGCATCGCCCTGGTGCCCGGCTGCAGCAATGGCGACCCGAGCGCCGTGCGGCTGTCCTACTCGGTAAGCCCGCAGGACCTCGAGGAGGGCCTGGGCCGCTTCACCGACTTCATTGCAACGCTTGCCTGACCCCGGACTTTCCAAAACCCGCGAGAACATGACATGAAGAAAACGGATTTCATGCTGTCATTCGTCGACCAGGCCCTGACCGATGTGCAGGACAAACGGCTGGCCAGCGCCCTGAAAAAAGGCTTCGAGGTGCACGCCGACCTGCTGGAGGACTACCTCGATACCTACCAGCGCATCACCGCCAAACCCTGGTCACGGGAAAGCCTGTGCACCTTCTTCTGTGGCTGGCGCAGCCCGGACGGTGCCGCCCATGCGGTATCAAGCATCATCGTGCGCTTGCTGCAGGAGTCCGAGGCCATCGACGATCCCCAGGCCCGGCTGCTGTTGCAGGACGCCGCCCGTCACTGCGGCGAAATCATCGTCGAGGACATCGGCCTGGGCGAGATGCACGGCCACCCGCACCACTCCAAGCTGTATGCGCGCATGGCCACCGCCATCTGCGGCTCGGAGGACTGGCGCCTGCAGGACCGCTACCTGAACCCGGTGACCAAGGAATTCTCCACCTGGGTGGGCAGCAAGCGGCCGCTCGCCCCGCAACTGGTCGAGGCCATCGAGATGATGGCGATGACCGAGCTGTTCAATACCGGGGAATACAACGTGATGACGCCCCTGTGGAAGGACTGGCTCAAGGAGGCGCAAGGCAAGACCCCAGGTGAGGCGCATCGCATCGCCTCGTTCCTCAGCGTGCATTGCGGCGCGGTCGAGGCGCAGCATTTCTTCCATGCCACCAGCGCCCTCGAACTCTACTGCCGCGCCACGCGCCAGCCACTGGACCACGCGCGCATCGAGGCGCTGTCCTGCGAATACGTGAAAAGAGCCTGCGAGCACCTGGACAAGATGGAGTCGGTGCTCGCCGCCTGACGAACACCTCACAACAGGGATAAGGCATATGAACGTGATCAAGCGTGACGCGCGCATCGACCTGCGCCAGTTGTTCAGTGAAAAAGCCTGCCTGCGGGTACTCGAGGCACACAGCCCGATCTCGGCCATGCTGGCCAAGAGCGTGCGCCTCGGCGCCGGCGACAGCAGCCTGGGCTACGATGCCATCTGGTCCAGCTCGCTGACCGACTCGACCCAGCGCTGCCTGCCGGACATCGAGATCCTCTCGCCCAGCGACCGCCTGGAACGACTGAACGAAATCCTCGCAATCTGTGACCTGCCGCTGATCTACGACGCCGACACCGGCGGCAAGATCGAGCATTTCGCCATCCATGTGCAGTGGCTGGCCCGCGCCGGGGTGTCGGCGATCGTCATCGAGGACAAATGCGGGCTGAAGAAAAACTCGCTGTTGGGCCTGAGCGTGCACCAGGAGCAGGAAACCATGGAGCACTTCTGCGACAAGATCAGGGTCGGCACCCAACATCGCCTGGGGGGCTCGATGATGATCTTCGCCCGCTGCGAGAGCCTGATCCTGGAAAAAGGCCTGGATGACGCCCTCGCACGCTGTCGCGCCTACACCGAGGCCGGCGCCGACGGCATCATGATCCACAGCCGCAAGAGCACGGGCGAGGAGATCCTCGAATTCGCCCGCCGCTTCAAGCAGACCCATCCGCACACACCCCTGGTCTGCGTGCCGACCAGCTACCCGCAACTGACCTTCTCGTGCCTGGCCGATGCCGGTTTCAATGCGGTGATCTACGCCAACCACATGCTACGCGGCGCCTACTCGGCCATGCGCCAGGTCGCCACCAGCATCCTCGAGCACGACCGGGCCTACGAGATCGAGCCGGCCTGCATGCCCATCGATGAAATCCTCAGCCTGGTGCCCGGCACACGATGACCGACCCATCGGGGCCGCAACGCGGCCCCTTTGCCGGGTTTGCTCAGGCGGCGCTCAGGTAGGAAACCAGTTCGGTGACATGCCGCGGCATGCGCTCGAAATGCCTGACCAGCATCATGTGCTGCTGGCGCGCCCAGCTTTCATCGAGGCGTCGGGCCACCAGGCCACAGCCATCGAGATAAGGCTGCACCGCCGCATCCGATGCGATACCGATACCGACGCCTTCGGCAATCATCCGGCATAGCGACTCGGCGCCGGACACCTTGATCCTGAACTGGACCGCGACACCATCGATATCGGCCTGCTGCTCGATCAGACGGCACAGTGCACTGTCGGTCGCCAACCCGACCTGCGGGTGGCGCAGCACGTCGCCCAGGCGCAATGAGGCGCTGGCGGCCAATGCATGATGCCTGGGCAGCACCGCCACGTAGTTGAGCACTGGCAGGGCGATCGAGGCGCAACCCTCCACAGGGTCGCTGCCGAGCACCACGCCCATGTCAACGGCGCCCTCGCGAATGCCGCGAACGATATCCCCGGCCGTGCGTTGCTGCAGGTCGATGGCGACATTGGCGTGATCGGCGAGATAGCGTACCAGCCGGCGCTGGGTCGACTCGAATGCGCTGAAGCCTGCGACATACATGCGCATGCTTGCTCCGTCAGGCTCTTCGCGGTGGTCGAATTCGGCCTTGAGCACTTCCAGCTGGCGCAGGATCTTGCGGGCATGGATCAACAACCGCTGACCTGCCAGGGTCAGCACCAGCCCTTTGTGCTGGCGATGAAAAAGCCCCTCGCCAAGCTCGGCTTCCATCGACTTGATGCGCATGCTGGCGGCTCCAGGCGAGAGGCATGCACGCTTGGCGCCCTGGGTCAGGCTGGGGGACTCGGCGATCTTGATGAACAGTTTCAGGTCGGTCAGGTCAAGGTTCACGGTCTCTTCCTTGTAGTGTCAGGCAAATCCATTGTCGGAACGGGCGATCTTGAGCCGCCTGCGTCCATCTTGCCTGCCACCGTCGGCCGGGCAAAGCCTGCCTTGGTATTGCCCCCGTGAATGACGAAGGCGCCCATGCGGGCGCCTTCGTCTTGCGCAGATACCTCAGCGCGACGAGGCGGCCCCCGGCAGCCCTGCACGCGGACCGCCCAAACGGCTCAACCACACCGACGCGAGGATCACCATACCGCCAATGGCCAGGCGCCCGAGCGGTTCGTCCTGGTTCCAGATCAGCAGGTTGAGCAGCAAGCCCACCGGCACATGCAGGTTGTTCATCACCGCCAGGGTACCGCCGGAGACCAGGCAGGCGCCCTTGTTCCACCAGTACAGCCCCAGCGCCGTCGGACACAGGCCCAGGAACAGCAGCACCAGCCACTGGGTGTCGGTACTCGGCAGGTGCTGGGCATTGCCGAACAGCAGGAAGGCCGGCAACACCACCAGCAACGCGCCCAGGTAGAAATAGCCGAAGCGGCGGTAGTGCGGCAGGTCGCTGGGGTGACGGGCCACCAGGTGGCGGTACAGCACCTGGCCGGCGGCGTAGGTGAAGTTGGCCAGTTGCAGCAACAGGAAACCGATGAAGAACTCGCCGGTGACCGTGTCGAAGCGGATCACCGCCGCGCCGGCCACCGCCACCAGGGCGGCGAGCAGCGCCCAGGGGTTGAAGCGCCGGTTCAGGGCATCCTCGATCAAGGTGACATGCAGCGGGGTGAGGATGGTGAACAGCAGCACCTCCGGCACCGTCAGCACGCGGAAGCTGAGGTACAGGCAGACATAGGTGATGCCGTACTGCAGCGCACCAATCAGCAGCATCGAGCGCATGAAGCGCGGCTCGACCTGGCGCCAGCGGGTCAGCGGCAGGAACACCAGGCCGGCCAGGACAACGCGGGCCAGTACGGCGAAGTAGCTGTCGACGTGGCCGGCCAGGTATTCGCCGATCAGGTTGAAGGAGTACGCCTGGATCAGCGCGACGATTATCAGGTAGCCCATGGTTGGCCCTCGTGGATCAAGGCGGGGACCTTAGCGGGTTGGGCCTGGGCAGTTCAACCATGGGATTTTTGGGGTGCTCGTGGACGTCTCCCCTTTCTCTTCGCGCGCTTCCCCGTGTAGGAGCGGCCTTGTGCCGCGTAAGGGCTGCGTAGCGGCCCCAGGATTTCAGTATCGAGCAGAAATCGCCGGGGCCGCTTTGCGGCCCTTTCGCGGCACAAGGCCGCTCCTACAGGAGGCGTGCCGTCCTCACAGGCATAAAAAAGCCCGGCCATCACTTGGCCGGGCAGGCACACCCAAAGGAGCAACAAGGTGTCAGGGTTGGGAATTCGTCGCGGCTCAGGCCACCGCGGCCAGCTTGGCCTTGGCCTGGTTCAGGCCCTTCTCGTGGAACTCGCCGCTCATGTTCAGGCCCTCGGCGTGGATGAAGTCCACATCATGGATGCCGATGAAAGCCATCACCTGGCGCAGGTAGGGTTCCTGGTGGTCACTGCTGGCACCGGCATGGATGCCGCCGCGGGCGGTCAGGACGATGGCGCGCTTGCCGTTGAGCAGGCCCTGCGGCCCGGTCGGGGTGTACTTGAAGGTGATGCCGGCGCGCAGCACGTGGTCCAGCCAGGCTTTCAAGGTACTGGGGATGGTGAAGTTGTACATCGGCGCGGCCATCACCAGCACGTCGGCAGCCAGCAGTTCGTCGGTCAGCGCATTGGAACGCTCCAGCGCGTCACGCTCGGCGGCGCTACGCTGCTCCTCGGGCTTCATCCAGCCGCCGAGCAGGTTGGCGTCCAGGTGCGGCACGGGGTTCACGGCCAGGTCGCGCAGCTTGATCTCGTCAGCCGGATGCGCCGCTTGCCATTGCTGGATGAAGTCCAGGGTCAGTTGACGGGAAACGGAATCCTGCTGGCGGGCGCTGCTTTCGATGATCAGTACGCGGGACATGGGGTGCCTCCATCGGCGGTAAGGGGTGGCGATTCGATGGAGGTGAGATTAGTGGTTGACCTATCGATAAAAAAGCGTAAAAAGTGGGATCAACCTATCGATTAATCTGTTTTATTGCGCTTTGCAGTCGAGCACGATGCGCAGCTTGATGATCTGCCGGTTGAACTTGGCGGTGACATCCACGCTCCTGCCGGCGGGCACATTGACCCGGCGCACCCGTGGCGCCTCGGGGCCGTTGCGGAAAGTGACCTTGCACGCCGCCGGCACCTGCCCATAGTTGTTGAGGCTGATCGAGCCAATGTCGTAGGCCGTGTCGTAGGCGGTGTAGTCGACCTTGACCCCGGTCAGGTCCTTTTCCACATCGATCGGGTATGCCATGGCCCCGAGGGGCAGGCACAACAGCAAAGCCGCACAACATTTCTTCATACGGGCGCTCTCCTTGGGAAGAGCGCAGCTTAGGACAACAGGAGCCCTGGATGAAAGCACCGCGCGTTACCCTGGATCAGTGGCGGACCCTGCAGGCAGTGGTCGACCACGGCGGGTTCGCCCAGGCCGCCGAGGCCCTGCACCGTTCGCAGTCGTCGGTGAGCTACACCGTGGCGCGGATGCAGGAGCAACTGGGCGTGCCATTGCTGCGCATCGATGGACGCAAGGCGGTGCTGACCGAGGCCGGCAGCGTGCTGCTGCGCCGTTCGCGGCAACTGGTCAAGCAGGCCAGCCAGCTGGAAGACCTGGCCCACCACATGGAACAGGGCTGGGAGGCCGAAGTGCGCCTGGTGGTCGACGCCGCCTACCCCAGCGCCCGCCTGGTGCGCGCTCTGGCCGCCTTCATGCCGCAGAGCCGCGGCTGCCGGGTACGCCTGCGCGAAGAGGTGCTGTCCGGGGTCGAGGAAGTGCTGCACGAAGGCATCGCCGACCTTGCCATCAGCAGCTTCAACATCGGCGGCTACCTGGGCACCGAGCTGAGCCCGGTGGAGTTCATCGCCGTCGCCCACCCCGAGCACGCGCTGCACCGCATGGGCCGCGAGATCACCTTCCAGGACCTGGAAAGCCAGCTGCAGGTGGTGATCCGCGACTCCGGCCGGGCCCAGCCGCGCGATGTCGGCTGGCTCGGCGCCGAGCAGCGCTGGACGGTCGGCAGCCTGGGCACTGCGGCGACCTTCGTCGGCAGCGGCCTGGGCTTTGCCTGGCTGCCCCGGCACATGATCGAGCGCGAGCTGCGCGAAGGCGTGCTCAAGCCCCTGCCGCTGGATCAGGGTGGCAGCCGCCATCCACTGTTCTACCTTTACTCGAGCAAGGAAAAGACCCTGGGCCCGGCCACGCAGATCCTCATCGAACTGCTGCGCAACTTCGACACCGCGCCGCTGGACGTGCCCTTCGCAGCCCCCCCGCAAGCCTGAGAGGACCGCGCCCATGGCCTGTTTCGAACATGACGGATGCCTGCTGCATTACCAGGAACACGGCCAGGGCGAGCCCCTGGTGCTGCTGCACGGGCTGGGCTCGAGCAGCCAGGACTGGGAACTGCAGGTACCCGAGCTCAGCCGCCAGTACCGGGTGATCCTCATGGACATCCGCGGCCACGGGCAATCGTCCAAGCCACGCAAGGGCTACCAGATAAAGACCTTCAGCGAGGATCTATTGGCCTTGTTGCGCCATCTGGACACCGGCCCGGTGCACTTCGTCGGCCTGTCCATGGGCGGCATGCTCGGCTTCCAGTTCGCCGTCGACCACCCCGACTGGCTGCGCAGCCTGTGCATCGTCAACAGCGCCCCCGAGGTCAAGCGCCGCACCCGTAGCGACTGGATCTGGTGGCTCAAGCGCTGGAGCCTGGCGCGCCTGCTCAGCGTCGAGACCGTCGGCAAGGGCCTGGCCGCACGGCTGTTCCCCAAGCCGGAGCAGGCCGAATTGCGGCGCAAGATGGCCGAGCGCTGGGCGCGCAACGACAAACGTGCCTATTTGAAAAGCTTCGACGCCATCGTCGACTGGGGCGTGCAGGAACGCATCGGCCAGATCCGCTGTCCCACCCTGGTGATCGCCGCCGACCACGATTACACACCGATACAACTGAAGGAGCGTTACGTCGCCCTGATGCCCAATGCCAGACTGGCGGTCATCGACGATTCGCGGCACGCTACGCCCCTGGATCAACCTGAAGTCTTCAACCGTACCGTGCTGCAGTTCCTCGCAGCCGCTTCCACCTCTCAAGGATCTTTGAGCCCATGCTGAAAAAACTTCTGCTCACTGCCTGCTCGGTCGCCTTCGCCACCAGCGTCATGGCCTCCGACAAGACCCCGCACGTTGAGCTGGTCACCAGCTTTGGCAAGGTCGAGATCGAGCTGAACGCAGAAAAAGCGCCGATCAGTACCAAGAACTTCCTCCAGTACGTAGACAGCGGCTTCTACAACAACACCATCTTCCACCGCGTGATCCCGGGCTTCATGGTCCAGGGCGGCGGCTTCACCGACCAGATGGTGCAGAAGAGCACCCAGGACCCGATCCGCAACGAGGCGAGCAACGGCCTGCAGAACACTCGCGGTACCCTGTCCATGGCCCGTACCTCCGACCCGAACTCGGCCACCAGCCAGTTCTTCATCAACGTCGCCGACAACGATTTCCTCAACCCGGGTCGCGACCGTGGCTACGCGGTGTTCGGCAAGGTCACCAAGGGCATGGAGGTGGTCGACCAGATCGTCAACTCGCCGACCACCGTCAAGAAAGGCATGCGCGATGTACCGGCGGATCCGGTCTACATCAAGTCGGCCAAACGCATCGACTGATCCCGCGCCACACAGGGACGTGAGTCGGGTCGAACAGGAGTGTCGTCACCCATGCTGTACCGTCGTTTCGAGCAGTTGATCGACATTTTCCGCGAGGCGCCCAGCGAGGCGCCTCCCGGCAAGGTCTGGCCCTTCTATCTCTACTACCTGCGCCAGGTGTGGCCAAGCTTCCTCGCCCTGCTGATCGTCGGCCTGATCGCCTCGCTGATCGAAGTGGCGCTGTTCAGCTACCTGAGCCGGATCATCGACCTGGCCCAGGGCACGCCCAACGCCAATTTCTTCAGCGAGCACAGCGGCGAGCTGATCTGGATGCTGGTGGTGGTGCTGGTGCTGCGGCCGGTGTTCTTCGGCCTGCATGACCTGCTGGTGCACCAGACCATCAGCCCGGGCATGACCAGCCTGATCCGCTGGCAGAACCACACCTACGTGCTCAAGCAGAGCCTGAACTTCTTCCAGAGCGACTTTGCCGGGCGCATCGCCCAGCGCATCATGCAGACCGGCAACTCCCTGCGCGATTCGGCGGTGCAGGCGGTGGACGCGCTGTGGCACGTGCTGATCTACGCCATCAGTGCGCTGGTGCTGTTCGCCGAGGCCGACTGGCGGCTGATGCTGCCGCTGCTGGTGTGGATCGCCTGCTATATCGGTGCGCTGTACTACTTCGTGCCACGGGTGAAGGAGCGCTCGGTGATCTCCTCCGACGCCCGCTCCAAGCTGATGGGGCGCATCGTCGACGGCTACACCAACATCGCCACGCTCAAGCTGTTTGCCCACACCGACTACGAGCAGCAGTACGCCCGCGAGGCGATCAGCGAGCAGACCGAGAAGACCCAGCTGGCCTCACGGGTGATCACCAGCATGGACGTGGTGATCACCTCGCTGAATGGCTTGCTGGTGGTCAGCACCACTGGCCTTGCCCTGTGGCTGTGGAGCCAGTCGCTGATCAGCGTCGGCGCCATCGCCTTGGCCACGGGCCTGGTGATCCGCATCGTCAACATGTCCGGCTGGATCATGTGGGTGGTCAACGGCATCTTCGAGAACATCGGCATGGTCCAGGACGGCCTGCAGACCATCGCCCAGCCGGTCACCGTCAGCGACAGGCCCAATGCCCCGGCGCTCAAGGTCAGCCGCGGCGCGGTGCGCTTCGACCATGTCGATTTCCACTACGGCAAGGGCGGCAAGGTGATCGATGCCCTGAACCTGGACATCCGCCCTGGCGAGAAGATCGGCCTGATCGGCCCTTCCGGCGCCGGCAAGTCGACCCTGGTCAACCTGCTGCTGCGCCTGTACGACATCGACAGCGGGCGCATCCTCATCGACGGCCAGGACATCGCCGAGGTCAACCAGGCCAGCCTGCGCGCGCAGATCGGCATGATCACCCAGGACACCTCGCTGCTGCACCGCTCGATCCGCGACAACCTGCTGTACGGCCGGCCGCAGGCCAGCGACGAGGAGGTCTGGGAGGCGGTGCGCCGGGCCCGGGCCGACGAGTTCATCCCGCAGCTGTCCGATGCCCAGGGCCGCACCGGCTTCGACGCCCATGTCGGTGAACGCGGCGTCAAGCTCTCCGGCGGCCAGCGCCAGCGTATCGCTATCGCCCGGGTGCTGCTGAAGAACGCGCCGATCCTGATCATGGACGAGGCCACCTCGGCGCTGGATTCGGAGGTCGAGGCGGCAATCCAGGAAAGCCTGGAGACGCTGATGCAGGGCAAGACGGTGATCGCCATCGCCCACCGCCTGTCGACCATCGCCCGCATGGACCGGCTGATCGTGCTGGACAAGGGGCATATCGTCGAAAGCGGCAGCCATGCCGAGTTGCTGGCACAGCGCGGGTTGTATGCGCGGTTGTGGCATCACCAGACCGGGGGTTTTGTCGGCGTCGACTGAGTTGAAGGGGTCCCTTGTAGGAGCGGCCTTGTGCCGCGAAAGGGCTGCGTAGCAGCCCCAGGATTTCAGCGTTGACGCAAAGATCGCCGGGGCCGCTTTGCGGCCCTTTCGCGGCACAAGGCCGCTCCTACAGGGATAGCGTGTGGCCAGTCACTTCAAACCTGGCGATACGGCAACATCTCCCGCGCCTCGTCGGCGTAGGCCATCACTCCTTCGCGCTCCTGACGCAAAAAGTCCGCGACCGCCCGGCGCAACCCCGGGTGCAGCAGGTAATGCCACGACCGCGTGATCACAGGCTCGAACCCGCGAATCAGCTTGTGCTCGCCCTGGGCACCGGCATCGAAGCGTTGCAGGCCTTCACCGATCGCGAAGTCCATGCCCTGGTAGAAACAGGTCTCGAAATGCAGGCGGTCGAATTCGTCCAGGCAACCCCAGTAGCGGCCATACAGGCTGTCGCCTCCCACCAGACTGAAGGCCATCGCCACCTCGCGCCCTTGCTGCCGGGCAATCACCACGCGAATCGCCTCGGGCATGCGCTCGGCCACCAGGCTGAAGAATTCGCGGGTCAGGTACGGCGCCCGGCGTCGCACAGCGTAGGTGTTGGCATAGCAGCGGTAGACGAAGTCCCACTGCGCCTCACTCAGTTCATCACCGCGGTACCAGGCGAAGTCGATCCCCTGCCCCGCCACTTGCTCGCGCTCCTTGCGCATCTGCTTGCGCTTGCGTGAGCTGAGGGTGTCGAGAAAATCCTGGAAGTCCCGGTAACCCCGGTTGCGCCAGTGGAACTGGCAGCCCAGGCGCTCCAGCCAGCCCGGCTGGCCGGCAATGGCCGCGTCCAGCACGCTGTCGGTGAAATTGATGTGCGCCCCCGACAGCCCCCCCTTGTCCAGGTACTCGGGTATCGCCTGCAACAGCAGCAGGCCATCAGCAGGGTCGGACGCCAGCAGGCGCGGCCCGGCGACCGGGCTGAACGGCACCGCGCCGAGCAGCTTGGGGTAGTAGGCGATGCCCGCCCGCTCGCAGGCATCGGCCCAGCCATGGTCGAACACATACTCGCCGAACGAATGCCATTTGCGGTACGCCGGCAGCAGCGCCCGCACCTCGCCATCGCGCTCCAGCACCAGGTGTTCGGCGGCCCAGCCGGTGTCGGGTACCACACTGCCACTGTCTTCCATGGCACTGAGAAAGGCGTGACGCAGGAACGGCTGGCCGTCGGGCACCAGCGCGTCCCAGGTGGTCGCCGGCAGGTCGCGCAGGTGGGCAAGGCTGTGAAGGCTGATCACGGTTGCAACTCGCTATGGACAGGGCGCCAGTATTGCCAAAGCCGCCGTGACACACAAATGACGGCCTGTTTACTTAACAACAGTGCCACTATTCA
This sequence comes from Pseudomonas sp. RtIB026, assembly GCF_016861355.2. Lineage (NCBI taxonomy): Bacteria > Pseudomonadati > Pseudomonadota > Gammaproteobacteria > Pseudomonadales > Pseudomonadaceae > Pseudomonas > Pseudomonas sp. RtIB026. The sequence continues at coordinate 5,071,558 of NZ_AP023348.2, forward strand.
GACATTATTCTGTCATTCCCCCCCGCAATACTTGCGCCTGTTTTCCGGAACCCCAGAACCTGTCTAGTCAGGCCCTTTCCGAAGACATGCCAACTCGGGGGCGGGCGCTTGAGCCTCCCCACTTTTCCAACAGGGAGAACCTTATGCGTCTTGTTTCTACACTTACCGGAGTGAGCCTCACCGGCATGATGCTGGCTCTGAGTACTCCGGCCAGTGCTGCTGTCGACGCCAAGCTGCTCGAAATACTCCGCGCCAACGGCTCGATCAACCAGGCGCAGTACACCGAACTGCAGGGCGACCTGGCAAAGGAAACCAAGGAAAAGGCCGACCAGAAAGCCCAGTCCGAGCGCCTGAGCTCCTTCGAACAAAAAGTGGCATGGGCCGCCAAGACCCAGATCAAGGGTGACGTGCGCCTGCGCTACGAAGACGTCAACGTCGACAACCCCAACAGCCGCAGTGGCAACCAGGACCGCGAGCGTGTGCGTGCCCGCGTCGGTTTCTACAGCGAGATCAACCCGCAGGTCGACGCCGGCATTCGCGTGGCCACCGGCAGCAGCTCGGACGCCCGCTCGACCAACCAGAGCCTGGACAACTACTTCGACAAGAAATCGCTGTGGGTGGACCTTGCCTACCTCGACTGGCACCCGACCGCCGTGCCGAACCTGCACCTGATCGGCGGCAAGATGCTGCAGCCGTGGGTGAGCATGGGCGACATCATCTGGGACAGCGACATCAACCCGGAAGGCGTGGCCGTCACCTACAAGACCAACCTGGGCGGCGCCGAAGTATTCGGCAGCGCCGGTCACTACACCCTCAAGGACAACGTCGACGGCGACGGCGTGCAGTTCAAGCACGACGCGCAGCTGTACCACGGCCAGTTGGGCACCAAGTTCAACCTGGCTGACAGCGTCAAGGTCACCGTCGGCGGCAGCCTCTACGGCTTCGACAACGACAAGAAGTCGGCCGTGCTGCGCAGCTTCGGCAACACCACCACCGAGTTCAACCTGGCTGAAGGCTTTGGCCAGGTGGACTTCACCGGCTTCGCTATCCCGCTGTCGGCCTATGGCCAGTTCGTCAAGAACACCGACAGCACCGACGGCGAGGACAAGGCCTGGCTGGCGGGTCTGAAGACCAAGCTGGGCGCCTGGAGCCTGGACTACAACTACCGCGACGTGCAGCGCAACGCCGTGGTCAGCCTGTTCACCGACTCCGACTTCGGCGCCGGCTTTACCGGTTCGCGTGGCCACAAGTTCAAGGTCGGCTACGAGATCGACAAGAACTTCTCGCTGGGCGCGGCCTACCTGATGGCCAAGACCGACCTGTCGCAGCTGCCGAACAACAATGCTGACGTCGATACCCTGCAGGTCGACCTGGAAGCCAAGTTCTAAGCGCTACGCTCCCTTGCTCCACCCTGAAGCGGGAAATGCCGACCCCATCCGGCATTTCCCGCTTTTTTTGCCTGTCAGAAAGCTGGGGGCTGCTTTGCAGCCCTTTCGCGGCACAAGGCCGCTCCTACAGGGAAATGCGGTCCCCTGTAGGAGCGGCCTTGTGCCGCGAAAGGGCCGCAAAGCGGCCCCAGCTTTCTCGAACTGATAATCAGCGCTTGCGCAGCACCACACTACCAATCGAATAGCCAGCACCGAACGAACTCAGTACGCCAAGCGACCCTTTGACCAGGTCATCCTGATACAGGTGGAAGGCAATCACCGACCCCGCCGAGCTGGTATTGGCATAACGATCCAGGATCACCGGCGCATCTTCCTCGGCCACTTCACGCCCCAGCAGCTTCTTGACGATCAGGTGGTTCATGCTCAGGTTGGCCTGGTGCAGCCAGAAGCGCTTGACGTCCGACGGTTGCAGGTCGTTCTCGGCCAGGTGCTGGCCGATCAGCTCGGCGACCATCGGGCAGACTTCCTTGAACACCTTGCGGCCTTCCTGCACGAACAGCTTGTCGCGGGCACCGATGCCCTCTTCCGCGGCGCGGTTGAGGAAGCCGAAGTTGTTGCGGATGTTGTTGGAGAACGCGGTCAGCAGCTTGGTGCTGACGATGTCGAACTGGTGTTCGGAGGTGGCCAGGTCGGCACTCTCGACCAGCACGGCGGTGGCGGCATCGCCGAAGATGAAGTGGCTGTCGCGGTCACGGAAGTTCAGGTGGCCGGTGCAGATTTCCGGGTTGACCACCAGCACGGCGCGCGACTGACCCAACTGCACGCTGTTGGCGGCGGTCTGGATACCGAAGGTGGCCGACGAGCAGGCCACGTTCATGTCGAAGGCGAAGCCCTGGATACCCAGTGCCTGCTGCACTTCGATGGCGATGGCCGGGTATGGGCGCTGCAGATTGGAACAGGCGACGATCACCCCGTCGACATCGGCGGCGGTGCGCCCGGCACGCTCCAGGGCCTGGCGGGCGGCGGCCACGCCCATCTCGCAGAGGATCGATTGTTCGTCGTTGCCGCGCTCAGGCAGGCGCGGCTTCATGCGCTGCGGATCAAGAATGCCGACCTTGTCCATGACGAAGCGGCTCTTGATACCCGAGGCCTTCTCGATGAAGGCGGCGTCGGACAGCGGCGCCGCCTCGACCTCGCCACGCTCGATGGCGGCGGCGTTGTCACGGTTGAAACGCTGTGCCCAGGCGTTGAAGGATTCCACCAGTTCTTCGTTGGAAATGCTTTGGGCCGGGGTGTACAGGCCGGTGCCGCTGATGACGACGTTGTGCACGGTCGTTCCTCTGGTCTGGGGCCATCGCCACAAGGCGCTGGCCGGAATAAGGGCAACTTAATGGCACCTTGGTACCAATTTTGAGGCGAGGGCTGAGCCCTCGTTCGCGGCGCAAGGCCGCTCCTACAGAATCGGCGTTCTCCTGTAGGAGCGGCCTTGTGCCGCGATCGGCCGCACAGCGGCCGCAAATTCCTGCAAGTTTGCCACAACTTTGGGAGCTTAGGCTTCCACCTGACTCCACTGTTTGCTCAGTCGCTTGTCGGAAACCGCCACCTTCGTCCCCAGTTGCTGGGCAAACAACGACACCCGGTATTCCTCCAGCAGCCAGCGGTACAGGGTCAGTTGCTCATCGCGCTTGCCTTCCTGGGCATGCTTGTCGGCGCGGGCCTGGTACTGCGCCCAGCAATTGGCCAGCTCGGCGCTCCACACCCGGTCCTTCTGCACCTGCGAACCCAGCTTCTCCAGACGCAGTTCCACCGCCTTGAGATAACGCGGCAACTCCTTGAACCAGGCACCCGGCGTCTCCCGCACGAAGCCCGGGTACACCAGGTTGGCCAGCTGCTGCTTGATGTCGTTGAGCGCCACCGCCTGGCTCAGGTCGATCTTGCCCTTGAAGCGCTTCTGCAGGCCATGCCACAGCTTCAGCACCTCCAGGGTCTGGCGGGCCAGGCGTTCGGCGTGCTCGGTCCAGTTGCCGCGCTTGCGTTCGGCCAGCGAGGCCAGGCCCGCGCCATCACGCGGCAGTGGCTCTTCGCCTTCCAGCACACAGCTGTCGAGGCTGGCCAGGAGGATATCCTCGACCAGCGCCTCGACCCGGCCCAGTTCACGGTACAACAGCCCCAGTTCGGTCAGCCCCGGCAGCTTGCCACGCAGGAACTTGGCCGGTTCCGCCAACTGCTGCAGCAACAGGCGCTGCAAGGCGCGACGGTGCTGGAACTCGGCTTCGGCCTGGGTAGAGAAACGCCCTTCGCGTACCGTGCCGTTGTCCTCGACCAGCGCCGGGTAGACCGTCATCGACAGCCCGGCGATCTTCTGCTGGGCGGTCTGCGCCACCTGCGCGAAGGCCTTGGCCTGTACCGGCTGCTCGGCCTTCTCGCTGCGCGGCAGGGCCAGCGCCGCCTGGCTGGCGGCGGCGAAGCGGGCGGTCAGCTCGGCGAGGTCGCGGCCTTCGCCAAGGAACTTGCCCTGGGCGTCGACCACTTCGATGTTCATGCGCAGATGGCCCTCGACCAGCCCGGCCGCTTCCGCCCAGGCCTCGTCCGATACCCGTGCCCCGGTCATGCGCAGCAACTCCTGGCCCAGCGCCTGCGGCAATGCCCCCTGGCCGAACGCCAGGCGCGACAGGGCCGCCTTGACGAAGTCGGGCACCGGCACGAAGTTCTTGCGCAGGGCCTTGGGCAGGTTGCGCACCAGGGCGATGCACTTGGCCTCCAGCAGGCCGGGCACCAGCCATTCCAGGCGCTCGCCCGGCAGGTTCGGCAGCAACGGCGCCGGCACCCGCACGGTCACGCCGTCACGCGGGTGGTTCGGCTCGAAGTGATAGCTCAGCGACAGGCGCAGCTCGCCCACCTGCAGGTGGTCGGGATACTGCGCGGCGGTGACCTCGCTGGCCTCGCGGGCGAGCACGTCCTCTTCGCGCATGATCAGCAGGTTCGGATCCTTCTGGCTGTTCATCCGGTACCAGCTGTCGAAGGTCGCGGTCTGGTGGATCTCCTCGGGCAGGCGCGCCTCGTAGAAGGCGTACAGCGTCTCCTCGTCGGCAAGAATGTCGCGCCGGCGGGCCTTGGCCTCCAGCTCGTCGAGCTGCTCGAGCAGGCGCTTGTTGGCCGCCAGGCACTTGGCCCGGGACTGGATCTCGCCACCGACCAGGCCGTCGCGGATGAACAGCTCACGGGAAGTGACCGGGTCGATGGGGCCAAAATGCACCGGCCTGCGACCGACCAGGATCAGCCCGTAGAGGGTGATCTGCTCGTAGGCCACCACCTGGCCGCGCTTCTTCTCCCAGTGCGGTTCGAAGTGGTTCTTCTTGATCAGGTGGGTGGCCAGCGGCTCGATCCAGTCCGGCTCGATCTTGGCCACCATGCGCGCATACAGCTTGGTGGTTTCCACCAGCTCGGCAGCCATCACCCACTGCGGGCGCTTGCGACCGATGCCTGAAGAGGGGTGAACCCAGAAGCGCCGCTGACGCGCGCCCTGGTAGTCGCCCTCTTCGGTCTTCTGGCCGATCTGGCTGAGCAGGCCGCTGAGAATCGCCTTGTGCAGGGGCTGGTAGTCGCAGGCGTCCTTGTTCACCGCCAATTGCAGGTCGCGGCAGATCAGCGCCAGCTGGCGGTGGGCGTCGCGCCACTCGCGCAGGCGCAGGTAGTTGAGGAAGTTCTTGCGGCACCAGTTGCGCAGCGGGCTGGCGGTCAGCGCCTGGCGCTGCTCCTCGAAGCCGCGCCACAGGTTGACCAGCGCGGCGAAGTCGGAATCGACATCCTTCCACTGCGCGTGCGCCTGGTCGGCGGCCTGCTGGCGCTCCGGCGGGCGCTCGCGCGGGTCCTGCACCGACAGCGCGCTGGCGACGATCAGCACTTCCTGCAGGCTGCCCTGGCGGGCGCCTTCGAGCAACATGCGACCCAAACGAGGGTCGATCGGCAGGCGCGCCAGCTGGCGGCCCAGGGGCGTCAGCTGGTTCTCGCGGTTGACCGCCGACAGCTCCTGCAACAGGTTGAAGCCGTCGCTGATGGCCTTGCCATCCGGCGGCTCGATGAACGGGAAGGCATCGATCGCACCCAGGCGCAGGTGCAGCATCTGCAGGATTACCGCGGCCAGGTTGGTGCGCAGGATCTCTGGGTCGGTGAACGCCGGCCGACCGTTGAAATCGTCCTCGCTGTACAGGCGGATGCAGATGCCCGGCTCGACCCGGCCGCAGCGGCCTTTACGCTGGTTGGCGCTGGCCTGGGACACTGCCTCGATGGGCAGGCGCTGGACCTTGGCGCGGTAGCTGTAGCGGCTGATGCGCGCGGTGCCGCTGTCGATCACGTAGCGGATGCCCGGCACGGTCAGCGAAGTTTCGGCGACGTTGGTCGCCAGCACCACGCGCCGGCCGCTGTGGGACTGGAAGATCCGCTGCTGCTCGGCCGGCGACAGCCGCGCATACAGCGGCAGGATCTCGGTGTGGCGCAACTGCGCCTTGCGCAGGATCTCGGCGGCATCGCGGATCTCGCGCTCGCCGGGCAGGAACACCAGCACATCGCCCGGCCCCTTGCCCTGGCTGCGCTCGTGCTGGGCAATCTCGTCGAGGCTGGCGAGGATCGCCTGGTCGACGGACAGGTCCTCCTCGACCTGGTTGCCCTCCTCGTCGTGCTCGCTGGTCAGCGGCCGGTACCAGGTTTCCACCGGGTAGGTGCGCCCGGACACCTCGATGATCGGCGCGCCGTCGAAGTGCTTGGAGAAGCGCTCCAGGTCGATGGTCGCCGAGGTGATGATCAGCTTCAGGTCGGGGCGGCGATGCAGCAGGGTCTTGAGGTAGCCGAGCAGGAAGTCGATGTTCAGGCTGCGCTCGTGGGCCTCGTCGACGATGATCGTGTCGTAGCGCTCGAGGAAGCGGTCGTGCTGGGTCTCGGCCAGCAGGATGCCGTCGGTCATCAGCTTGACCAGGGTGTTCGAATCGCTCTGGTCCTCGAAGCGCACCTGGTAGCCGACCAGCGCCCCCAACGGCGTGCCCAGCTCCTCCGCGACCCGCGCCGCCACGCTGCGCGCGGCGATCCGCCGGGGCTGGGTGTGGGCGATCAGGCCATGGCTGCCGCGGCCCAGCTCCAGGCAGATCTTCGGCAGCTGGGTGGTCTTGCCGGAACCTGTCTCGCCGGCGATCACCAGCACCTGGTGCTCGGCCAGGGCCTTCTTGATCTCGTCGCGCTTGGCGGCGATGGGCAGGTTGTCGTCGTAGCGAATGCTCGGCAGGCTCTGCTGGCGCGCGGTGACCTGGGCGCAGGAGGCCTGGACCTTTTCCACCCACTGCGCGAGCTTGCCCTCGTCGGGGCGCTTGCGCAGCTCGTGCAATTGCCGGCGCAACCGATGGCGGTCGGCGATCATGGCGTGGTCGAGGTTCTTCAGCAGTTGGTCGATGGCGTGGTCTGTCATGGGGCTTTTTAATGATGCAGGCGAGTGCTGCTTTTTCATGATCGGCAGGCGTAAGAGGCAGGATTGTCGCAGATTTGCGAAATCGATGCTGCCTGTGCCCGCCGTTCAGTCGCGGTCACGCTCGAAATAGCGGGAGCGCTTGAACAACAACGGGGTAGCAATTGCCACGAAAAAAGCTGACCAGCCAATACCATCAAGTTGCAGGAACTGCTCTTCACCCAGTTGATTACAGGCGGTAATCCCCGTGACGTTGAAGACGATATAGAGAAGAAACCTGATGCACCTTGACCGGCATGCCCAGTCGACCAACGTGCCGACCACGAGGGCATAGCAAATACCATAAAGTACCCACATATCCGCTCCCCTTCAGATAATCAGCATCAGGCTGCTGGATTGGGGACCAATACCGCCTTTCACGGTTGCTGACAGCGATGCCAGTACATCCCCAGCATGAAAAGTAGGAATCTTATTCTGAATCAACCACGCCACAGCTCCGGTGGCGGCGATCCCTGCGACCGCCGCCGCAGGCCCACCTGCCATTGCTAGCGCGACATCCGCCGTCGCTTTACCCGCTGCGGTACTGAAAATGCCCGAAACCCTGTACCTCTGCTGATTGAGGCTGTCCCCCTGCTGGCGAGTTAACGGCCGCGATACCGCAACCGTCATCAGGCAAGGCCGCTGCCCTGCCAGCATCCGGTCGTAAAGCTCCGCCATTTTTTCAACGACCCGATAGTGCCCGGCATGCACCCATGGCAGGCCCGTTTGCCGGATTTGGCAACATTCTCCTGGCTGGATGATGAACTCGCTGACATCGAAGACGATCGCGTGATGGGCGATTACCTGATAAGTCCTTTGCGCTTGCATGGCGATCCCTGACCATTCTTACAAAGAAAGGGACTTTCACCGCTGGCGCGCCACCTGCCAACTAGCCTAGGTCCGATAAAACTGTGGGAAGCTTCCTAAGCTGCTGCAACGCGGCGGGCAGACCTTGCCAATGTTTAGCTGCCACCGGAATGAACGTCGCCATTCACTGCTTTAATCAACCTTACAGGCCATGTGAGTATCCAGGGATGCTTCTCGACCCGATGATTGCCCGCCCGCTGCCCTACCCTTCGCTGCCGAAGGCCCGGGCCCGTGCCGGTGAAAATCCGCTGGTCCATATCATCATGGCGTTCTGGGCGCTGTGGCATTGCCGTCACGCGCGCCCACCGGACACGTCGCTCACGCACTCCTGACCCGACCCGGCCGCCCCACTGGCCGATTGACTCAGCCTGACCGCTCGCCTGCGCGGCGGTCACGTGTGCCCCAGAGCGAATCCACCATGCACTTTGCCCCCGCAGAGCAAGCCAGGCGTTTCCTGGCCGACAACCCCGATATCGACCTGATCGAGCTGTTCATCCTCGACGCCAACGGCGTCCCCCGCGGCAAGCTGCTGCACCGCGAGGAGCTGCTGGCGGTGTTCGAAAGCGGCCGCCCGCTGCCCAGCACCATCCTCGGCCTGACCCTCAATGGCGACGACGTGGAAAACTCGGGCCTGGTCTGGGATGTCGGCGACATCGACTGCCGCGCCTACCCCTTGGACGGCAGCCTGGTGCGCCTGCCCTGGCGCCGGGTGCCGACCGCCGCCGTGCAGGTCAGCATGCACCCCAGCGAAGGCCTGCCGGCCAGCGTGGCCGACCCGCGTCATGTGCTGCTGCGAGTGATCGACGCGCTCAAGGCCGATGGTTTCCACCCGGTGATGGCCTGCGAGCTGGAGTTCTACCTGCTCGACCAGCAGCGCGACGCCCAGGGCCGGCCGCAGCCAGCGCTGGACAGCGACGGAGGACGTCCGCGCGGTACCCAGGTGTATGGCCTGCGCGAGCTGGAGCAGATCGAACCCTTCCTCGCCGACCTCTATGCCGCCTGCAAGGCCCAGGGCATCCCGGCCCGCACGGCGATCTCCGAATACGCGCCCGGCCAGGTGGAGATCACCCTGGAGCACGGTGACGCGCTCCAGGCGATGGACCAGGCCGTGCGCTACAAGCGTCTGGTCAAGGGTATCGCCAACGCCCACGGCATGCAGGCCTGCTTCATGGCCAAGCCGTTCGCCCAGCTGGCCGGCACCGGCATGCACATGCACCTGAGCCTGGCCGACGCCGCCGGCAACAACCTGTTCGCCAGCGAAGACAAGGCCGGCACCCCGCTGCTGCGCCAGGCGGTGGCCGGCATGCTGCGTCACCTGCGTGAATCGCTGCTGTTGTTCTGCCCCAACGCCAACTCGTTCCGCCGCTTCCAGGCCAACAGCTATGCACCGCTGGCACCGACCTGGGGTGTGGACAACCGCACCGTCAGCCTGCGCGTACCCGGTGGCCCGGCCAACAGCCGGCATATCGAGCACCGCATCTGCGGCGCCGACGCCAACCCCTACCTGGCCGCCGCCGCGATTCTCGCCGCCACCCACCAGGGCATCCGTGAACAACTCGATCCCGGCGCCCCGGTCGAGGGCAACGGCTATGCCCAGGCCGGCGAACACCTGCCCACCGACTGGCTAACCGTCCTCGAGGCCCTGGAAAATTCGAGCTGGGCCCGGGAGGCGCTGGGCGAAGCCTTCCTCGGCGTCTACCTGAAGGTCAAGCGCGCCGAGTACCGCCAGTTCATGGCCGAGGTCGGCGAGCAGGACTGGCGTTGGTACCTGCACCAGGCCTGATGCCCACGAGATTACAAGAAGGAACAACCATGAACGCAGCAGTGAACAACGGCCCGGCCCAGCGCGCGCCGTCCTATTACAGCGCCACCCTCAACGACACCACCGAATACCCCACGCTCAAGGGCACGGTGCAGGTCGACGTGGCGATCATCGGCGGCGGCTTCACCGGCGTGGCCACCGCCGTGGAACTGGCCGAGCGCGGCCTGAAAGTGGCCATCGTCGAGACCAACCGCATCGGCTGGGGCGCCAGCGGGCGCAACGGCGGCCAGGTCACCGGCAGCCTGTCGGGCGACGAGGCCATGCGCACGCAGATGCGCGACCGGCTGGGCGCCGAGGTGGACGATTTCATCTGGCACCTGCGCTGGCGCGGCCACCAGATCATCGAGCAGCGCGTCGAGCGCTACGGCATACAGTGCGACCTCAAGCACGGCCATCTGCACGCGGCGATGAAACCGTCGCACATGCACGAGCTGCGCGCCTTCGAGGCCGAGGCCCAGCGCCGTGGGATGGGTGACCAGGTACAACTGCTCGACCGCAGCGCCATGCAACGCCACCTGCAGAGCCCGCTGTACCTCGGCGCGCTGAAGAACCGCCGCAACCTGCACCTGCACCCGCTCAACCTGTGCCTGGGCGAAGCCCGCGCCGCCCACGGGCTGGGTGCGCTGGTGTTCGAAAACTCCGAGGTGCTGGAGATCGTCCACGGTCCGCGGCCGGCGGTGGTCACCGCCCAGGGACGGATCGAGGCGCGCCAGGTGATGCTGGCCGGCGACGTGTATCACAAGCTGGAAAAGCGCCAGCTCAAGGGCAAGATCTTCCCGGCCATGGGCGGCATCGTCACCACCGCGCCGCTGGGCGAGCTGGCCGAGCAGATCAACCCGCAGGACCTGGCGGTGTACGACTGCCGTTTCGTCCTCGACTACTACCGCCTGACCGCCGACAAGCGCCTGCTGTTCGGTGGCGGCGCCAACTACTCCGGGCGCGACTCGCGGGACATCGAAGGTGAGCTGCGCCCGTGCATCGAGCGCACCTTCCCGGCGCTCAAGGGCGTGCCGATCGAGTTCCAATGGAGCTGCGCCATGGGCATCGTGGTCAACCGCATCCCGCAGCTGGGCAAGCTGTCGGACAACGTCTGGTACTGCCAGGGGTATTCCGGGCACGGCATCGCCACCAGCCATATCATGGGGGAGATCATGGCCGAGGCGCTGACCGGGACGCTGGAGAAGTTCGATACCTTTGCCGGGTGCAGGCACATCAAGGTGCCGATGGGCGACCTGCTGGGCAATCCGCTGCTGGCGGCGGGGATGTGGTACTACCAGATGCAGGAAAAGCTGCGCTGAGCCGCAACCTCTCTGTAGGAGCGGCCTTGCGCCGCGAAAGGGCTGCAAAGCAGCCCCAGGATTTCAGCGGCAACGCATCAATCGATGGGGGTGCTTCGCACCCCTTTCGCGGCACAAGGCCGCTCCTACATCGATCGCGCACGCTGCGGATCAGGCGATCTTCTTCAGACCCTGCTTCTTCAGCTCTTCGTCGCGCAGCTCGCGGCGCAGGATCTTGCCGACGTTGGTGGTCGGCAGCGCGTCGCGGAACTCGATGGCCTTGGGCACCTTGTAGCCGGTGACGTTGGCGCGCATGTGCTCCATCACCTGCTCCTTGGTCAGGGTCATGCCCGGCTTGACCACGATGAACATCTTGATCACCTCGCCGGATTTTTCGTCCGGGACGCCAATGGCCGCGCATTGCAGCACGCCCGGCAGCGCGGCGAGCACATCTTCGAGCTCGTTGGGGTACACGTTGAAGCCGGACACCAGGATCATGTCCTTCTTGCGGTCGACGATGCGCATATAGCCGTCCGGCTGGATCAGGGCGATGTCGCCAGTCTTCAGCCAGCCATTGCTGTCGATGATCTCGGCGGTGGCATCTTCACGCTGCCAGTAGCCCTTCATCACCTGCGGCCCCTTGATGCACAGCTCGCCCACCTCGCCCAGGGGCAATTCCTGGCCGTTGTCGTCGATGATCTTGCACAGGGTGGACGGCACCGGGATGCCGATGGTTCCCAGCTGGTTGGCCGAAGTCGGGTTGACCGCCGCCACCGGGCTGGTCTCGGTCATGCCGTAGCCTTCGCAGATGGCGCAGCCGGTCACCGTCTTCCAGCGCTCGGCCACGCTCTGTTGCAGGGCCATGCCGCCGGACAGGGTGATCTTCAGCGCCGAGAAGTCGAGGTTGCGGAACGTCTCGTTGTTGCACAGGGCGACGAACAGCGTGTTGAGGCCGACGAAGCCGCTGAACTTCCACTTGCCCAGTTCCTTGACCATGGCCGGCAGGTCGCGCGGGTTGCTGATCAGCACGTTGTGGTTGCCGATGAGCATCATGGCCATGCAATGGAAGGTGAAGGCGTAGATGTGGTAAAGCGGCAGCGGGGTGATGAGGATCTCGCAGCCTTCGTGCAGGTTCGAGCCCATCAGCGCGCGGCACTGCAGCATGTTGGCGACCAGGTTGCGGTGGGTGAGCATCGCGCCCTTGGCCACGCCGGTGGTACCGCCGGTGTACTGCAGCACGGCGACATCGCCGGACTGCGGGTTGGCCTCGGTCACCGCGCCGCCCTTGCCCAGCGCCAGCGCGTCGTTGAAGCGCACGGCGCCCGGCAGGTGGTAGGCCGGCACCATTTTCTTCACGTACTTGATGACGCTGTTGATCAACAGGCGCTTGAGAGGTGGCAACAGGTCGGCCACTTCGGTGACAATGACGTGTTTGACCTGGGTCTTGGGCACCACCTTTTCCGCCAGGTGCGCCATGTTGGCCAGGCATACCAGGGCCTTGGCCCCGGAATCGTTGAACTGGTGCTCCAGCTCCCGCGCGGTGTACAGCGGGTTGGTGTTGACCACGATCAGGCCGGCGCGCATGGCGCCGAACACGGCGACGGGGTACTGCAGGACGTTGGGCAGCTGGACCGCGATGCGATCACCCGGCTTCAGGTCGGTGTGCTGCTGCAGCCAGGCGGCGAAGGCGCCGGACAGGGTGTACAGCTCGCCGTAGGTGATGGTCTTGCCCAGGTTGCTAAAGGCAGGTTTGTCGGCAAAGCGTTGGCAGGATTGCTTGAGTACCGCCTGGATATTGGGGAATTCGTCAGGATTGATGTCCGCCGTGACCCCGGCTGGGTACTTATCCTTCCAAAAATGTTCGATCATGGAAGCCCGCTCCTTCAGCAACAGCGAATTCGGTACGCGTCGATGCGCTTATTATTGATATGAGAGGCCGGCTCATTGCAAACCGGATCCTCTGAAAGCGCGCCGAGAGTAACAGCTTTGCAAGGGGTCGCCTAGAGGTCGAAATGGGCCGACAGGTCACAAAAATGACTCAATGAACAATACAGGTCATTTTTAGAGTAATTATACAAAATGTCGCGAATCCGCCTGAAAGCCCTGCCCTAGAGAGGGCCTGCGGGAACGGCGTTGTGCTGATCCCACAGGATTGGATTAGCCACCGTCAGGCGATATCGCGCAACTCCCGGCGCAGGATCTTGCCCACCGGAGTCATCGGCAGCGATTCGCGCAACACGATGTGCTTGGGCACCTTGTAGCCGGTGAAGTTGGTCTTGCAGAACGCCTTGAGCTCATCGACGCTCACCCCACCCGCACGCGGCACCACGAACAGCTTCACCGCCTCGCCGGTGCGCTCGTCCGGCACGCCGATCACCGCGCAGCTGGCCACCTGCGGATGGCCCATCACCACATCCTCGATCTCGTTGGGATACACGTTGAAGCCCGAGACGATGATCATGTCCTTCTTGCGGTCGACGATGCGGGTGAAACCGTCCGGATCGATGACGGCGATATCGCCGGTCTTCAGCCAGCCTTCGGCATCCAGGACCTGGGTGGTGGCCTCAACCTGCTGCCAGTAACCCTTCATCACCTGCGGCCCCTTGATGCACAACTCGCCACGCTCGCCCAGCGGCTGCTCGTGGCCTTCATCGTCGATCACCTTGAACGCCGTGCCGGGCACCGGCAGCCCCACGGTGCCCAGGCGCGCCAGCTGGCCATAGGGGTTGGTGCTGGCCGCCGGCGAGGTTTCGGTCAGGCCGTAGCCTTCGACAATGCGGCAACCGGTGAGGGCCTCCCAGCGTTCGGCGGTGGCCTTGACCAGCGCGGTGCCACCGGAGTTGGTGATCTTCAGCGCGGAGAAATCCAGCGACTTGAAGCCCGGGTTGTCCATCAGCGCGACGAACAGCGTGTTCAGGCCCACCAGCGCCGAGAACCGCCACTTGCCCAGTTCCTTGATGAAACCGGGAATATCCCGGGGGTTGGTGATCAGTACGTTGTGGTTGCCGGTCACCATCATGCACATGCAGTTCGCGGTGAAGGCATAGATGTGGTACAGCGGCAGCGGCGCGATCATCACCTCCTGCCCTTCCTTGATCAGCGGCTGGCCATCGGGGCCGTGCTGACCGAAGCAGGCCAGCACCTGGAGCATGTTGGCCACCAGGTTGCCGTGGGTGAGCATGGCGCCCTTGGCCAGCCCGGTGGTGCCGCCGGTGTACTGCAGCACCGCGATGTTCTCCAGGGTTTGTGCCACCGGCCTGTGAGTGAGCCCGCGCCCCTGGCGCAGCACCTGCTTGAACGACACGGCCTGGGGCAACTGGTAGGCCGGCACCATCTTCTTCAGCTTGTCGACCACGGTGTTGACCAGCCAGCCCTTGGCCGTCGGCAGCAGGTCGCCCATCTTCGCCTCGATCAGGTACTCGATGCCGGTATCGGGCAGCACCTCCTGCACGCGCTTGCCGAACATGTTCAGGTACACCAGGGCTCGGGCGCCGGAGTCCTTGAACTGATGGCGCATCTCGCGCTCGGTGTACAGCGGGTTGGTGTTGACCACGATCAGGCCGGCGCGCATGGCGCCGAACACCGCAATGGGGTATTGCAGGACATTGGGCATCTGCACCGCGATGCGGTCGCCCGGCACCAGTTCGGTGTGCTGTTGCAGCCAGGCGGCGAAGGCGGCCGAATGACGCTCGAGGTCGGCATAGCTAAGGGTGACCCCGAGGTTGCTGTACGCCGGGCGGTCGGCGAAGCGTTTGCAGCAGCGCTCGAAGACGTCGACGACGGACGTGTAGACATTCATGTCAATGGTGGAAGGTACGCCCGCGGCGCGCTTGTCGTTCCAGAAATCGGCTTGCATTTATTGTTGTTCCTCTACCGGGACATTCCTGACCTGTTCGCCTGCTGGCAAAAAGGTGTTCAGCCGACGTTAGCAGCTCTGTCGAAGGTGGCAAATACGCCAAGTGCCGCCATTAACATTGTGAATCTCTTTTCCGCCCTTCCTGCAATCGATGGCTTTGCGCATACACTGTTGGGCAACCTCCGCGCGCAAGGACCCGCCATGCCCCACGACGCCTTCTGGCTCCCCGCCAGCGAGCATTGCAGCCTTTATGTCCACCAATGGCTGCCGGCCACACCGGTCAAGGCCGTGGTGCTGCTGGCCCATGGCATGGCCGAGCATGCCGGGCGCTACCAGCGCCTGGGCCATGCGCTCAACGCGGCCGGCTACGGGCTGCTCGCCCCCGACCTGCGCGGCCACGGCCGCACCGCTGAACTGGGCAGCCTGGGCCTGTTCGCCCGGCAAAATGGCTGGAATGCCGTGCTCAACGACCTGGGCCTGCTGGCCCAGCACATCGGCCAGCAGTTTCCGGGAACCCCGCTGTTCCTGTTCGGCCACAGCATGGGCAGCTACATCGCCCAGGCCTACCTGCTGCACCACAGCGCCAGCCTGCAGGGCGCGATCCTCAGCGGTTCGAACTTCCAGCCGGTGGCGCTGTACCGCGCGGCGCGCCTGATTGCCCGTCTCGAGGCCTGGCGCCAGGGCCCGCTGGGCAAGAGCGCGCTGATCGACTGGCTGTCGTTCGGCTCGTTCAACAAGGCGTTCAAGCCCAACCGCACCGCTTTCGACTGGCTCAGCCGTGATGCCGCGGAGGTGGACAAGTACATCGCCGATCCGCTGTGCGGCTTTCGCTGCAGTAACCAGCTGTGGCTCGACCTGCTGCAGGGGTTGGCGCAGATCAGTCAGAAGAAGAACCTGGCGCAGATCGATCCGAACCTGCCGATCTTCGTGCTGGGCGGCGAATGTGATCCGGTGAGTGCCGGCAAGCGTCTCACCCACCTGGCCGACGCCCTGCGCGCGACCGGCAACCGTCATGTACAGTTGCGCATCTACCCCGGCGCACGCCACGAAGTGCTCAACGAAACCCATCGCGACGAGGTCACCGCCGAGATCATCGGCTGGCTGGAGCAGGCGCTGGCCCTTGGCCGCCCTGCCCGCAGTGAATGATCGGCAGCCTCGTCCGTTCCACAAGGAAGCCCCTGATGACCCAGGTCACCAACACGCCTTACGAAGCCCTCGAAGTCGGCCAGAAAGCTGAATACAAGAAGTCCGTGGCAGAACGCGACATCCAGCTGTTCGCCGCCATGTCCGGCGACCACAACCCGGTGCACCTGGATGCCGAGTTCGCCGCCAAGAGCATGTTCAAGGAACGCATCGCCCATGGCATGTTCAGCGGCGCGCTGATCAGCGCCGCAGTGGCCTGCACCCTGCCTGGCCCGGGCACCATCTACCTGGGCCAGCAGATGAGCTTCCAGAAGCCGGTGAAGATCGGCGACGAGCTGACCGTGCGCCTGGAAATCCTCGAGAAGCTGCCCAAGTTCAAGGTGCGCATCGCCACCAACGTGTACAACCAGAACGACGAGCTGGTGGTCGCCGGCGAAGCCGAGATCCTCGCGCCGCGCAAGCAACAGACCGTCGAGCTGGTGAGCCCGCCGGAGTTCGTTGCCGGCTGATACAGCGACTTTCACAGTCATTGTAGGAGCGGCCTCGTGCCGCGAAAGAGCTGCGCAGCAGTCCCTGGATTTCAGCGTCCATGCATAGATCGCCGGGGCTGCTACGCAGCCCTTTCGCGGCACGAGGCCGCTCCTACAGGTATGACCTCACCCCAGCTCGCGCAAGCGCCGCTCGATATGGCGGCGTTCCGGCCCCTGCCGGGTCAGCGTCAATGCCTGCTGCCAGGCCTCGCGGGCCTGTTCGGTATTGCCCAGCTGCCGATGCAGTTCGGCCCGTGCGGCATGGGCCAGGTGGTATTCGCCCAGTTCGCCCCGCTCGAGAATTGCTTCGACCGCCCGCAACCCGACCTGCGCGCCATCACGCCGGGCCAGTGCCGCCGCCCGGTTCAGCTCCACCACCGGTGACGGCCAGTGGCGCTGCAGCACGTCGTACAGGCCGACGATCTCGTCCCAGTCGGTGGCCTCGGCGCTGGGCGCTTCGGCATGCAGCGCGGCAATCGCCGCCTGCACACTGTAGGGGCCGAACTCCCGGCTGCTCAGTGCCTGGCGCACCAACTGGCTGCCCTCCTCTATCTGTGTCCGGTCCCACAGGCTCCGGTCCTGTTCGTCGAGCAGCACCAGCTCGCCGTCGGTATCGCTGCGCGCGTTCTGCCGCGAGGCCTGCAACAGCATCAGCGCCAGCAGCCCCAGCACTTCGGCATCCGGCAACAACTGCGCCAGCAACCGGCCCAGGCGGATAGCTTCGTCGGTCAGCGCGCGCGTGGTCACATCCTCGCCCGACGACGCCGAATAGCCCTCGTTGAACACCAGGTAGATCACCCGCAGCACACTCTCCAGCCGCTCCGGCAACTCGCCCAGCTCCGGTACCTGGTAGGGGATCTGCGCATCGCGGATCTTGGCCTTGGCGCGCACGATGCGCTGGGCGATGGTCGCCGGGCTCTGCAGGAAGGCGCGGGCGATCTGCTCGGTGGTCAGGTCGCAGACCTCGCGCAACGTCAGCGGTACCTGGGCATCGAAGGCCAGGGCCGGGTGGCAGCAGGTGAAGATCAGGCGCAGCCGGTCATCGACCAGCAGCTCCTGCTCGCCCGGGTCCTGGGCCTCGCCCTCCAGCAGCATGATCAGGTCCGCCTGGGAGCGGTCGAAGCGGGCACGGCGGCGCAAAGCGTCGATGGCCTTGAAACGGCCGGCGGAGACCAGCCAGGCCCGCGGATTGTCCGGGATGCCATCGCGCTGCCAGCGTTCGACGGCAATGAAGAAGGCGTCATGCAGGGCCTCCTCGGCCAGGTCGAAGTCTCCCAGCAGGCGGATCAGGGTGGCCAGGATGCGCCGGGAGTCGCGGCGGTAGACCGCCGCCACTTCATCCCGGATTTGCCCTTCGCTATTCATCAGCCCGGCGATACCTGGGTCATCGTGCTCTCCTTATTGGGTCAGGGTTGCAACTCACGCACCGGACGCACCTCGACGCTGCCGACCCGCGCCGCCGGAATGCCCCTGGCGATGTTCAACGCTTCATTGAGGTCGCGGGCATCGACCAGGTAGAACCCGGCCAACTGCTCCTTGGTCTCGGCGAACGGACCGTCGGTCAGGCTCATGTGTCCGGCGCGCACGCGTACCGTGGTGGCCGTCTGCACGGGCTTGAGCGCCTCGGCGGCGATCATCCGCCCGGAGCCCTGGATGGACTCGGCGTAGGCCATGCATTCGGCGTCCTCGGGGCTGTCGGGCAGGCTGTGCAACAGCGCTTCATCACAATAGACCAGGCACAGGTATTTCATGATCGTCTCCGGGGCAAGGTGGCGATAGGCGGTCGAGGGTGTTCAAGGTTTGAGGTTGAACAGCGCTTTTTGCGTTTCCATGTCGAACGGTGCCGACCAGTGTTCGTGGATGACCTGCCATTGGCCGCCGCTGCGCCGGTAGCCGACAGTGGCGCGCATGAAACCGCACTGGCTCTCATCGTCGGACGGCCCGCAGCGATTGAGCCAGTGGGCCAGGCCCAGGTCACCGTCGGCATGCACGGTCAGCTGCGCCAATTCGAACACCATCGGCCCGGTGCACATGCCCATGCACATCTCCCAATGAGCGCGGTAGGCGGCCTTGCCCTTGAATTGCAGGGCCTGGATGGCGTCGAAGGCGACAATATCGTCGGCGTAGGGGGCAACGATACGGTCCACATCACGCTTGCGCACGGCTTGCATCCAATGCTCGATCAGTTGTTCCAGTTCACGCTCGGCTGCAGTGTTCATCGGTGTTTCCTCCGAAGACTCATCAGGGTTGGTAGTGACGCTTTCAACACTGGTCGAACGGGAAAACGGCAGATCGACAGCCGCCTGGAAATAATTCAGTCGAATGGCGCGATCGACCAGACTCAAACGGGTGCAGGCAAGATGAACTCACGGTAACCGGAGAGAATCACATACACCGCGAAATAGCAGAAAATGGCCGCCGACAGCAGGTAGGACCACGTCAGCAGCCGATCACCGAGCAAGCGCCCACCATGGCTGGCGATGCCGCACAGCGACACGCACCAGGCCAACCCGGCAGCGAAGAAGCCCCCAAGGAACAGTCCCGCGTCGAGCAGACTGCCGCCACCGGACCTGGAGATCAGCACCCCACCCACCGCCGCGAACCAGAGGATCGCGCTGGGCGAGGACATGGCCAGGAAGATCCCGCGCAGAAACTCACGCCAGCCCGACTCCACCACCACTTCGCCCCGCGACTCCAGGTGCCCGCCGCGCCAGGCCGCCAGCAACATCTTCACGGCAAACCACACCAGCAGCGCCGAGCCGCCCAGCCACAAGGTCCAGCGCACGGCCTCGAACTGCAGCAGCACAGCCATCCCGGCCAGTGCGGCGATGGCATAGACCAGGTCGCCGACGCACGTACCCAGGCCCAGCCAGAAACCCTGGAGAAACCCACGCTGCATGGCCAGGGTGATCATCGCTATATTGGCCATGCCGATGTCCAGGCACAGGGAAAGACTGAGGAGAAAACCGTTGGAGAAAGGCATGCTGCACTCGAAGCCGGGAAAGGGAACGCCATTCAACCGTGGCCGGCCCACAGGCGTATAGGAAAAATTTGCGCCCGCTCAGGCCATTGCCGCCTGCTCGAAGACCTCGTCGGCCCATTGGTTGAGACTCTTGCCGGCAGCCCTGGCGGCGATGCTCGCGGCGGCGTGGACTTCGGGACGGATGCGCAACATGACCTTGCCGGAGGCCGGCTTCTCTGGGGCGATACCTTGTTCGGCACAGTCGGCCAGGTAGTCGTCGAGTGCCTCGCGGAACGCCTCGTGCAACGCGGGCACGGAGCTGGCGTGGAAGCTGATGATATCGCGCAGGCCAAGTACGCGGCCGACGAAAATGTCGTCACGCGCGTCGTACTCGATGCGGGCGGCGTACCCTTTGTATCGCATGCAGCTCATGGTCGGACTCCCGCCCGCAGCAGGAATTCGCGGGCTTCTTCTATCTGATATCGCCTGGCCTCCTTGCCAGGATGTGGGCGATGACACCGCCAGCACTGCCCAGCCAGCAGGATCTTGACCCTGGATCCCTGGCGCTCGTGGATCTGGCCGCCAAGGTGCAGCACCAGGGCCTCGATCTCGGCGAACGGCAATGTAGGCGTGGTCGGTGTTCTGAAGATGCACTCCAGAATCTTGCGATATCGAGTGTTCATTGGAAAATGCTATCAAATAAAGATAGCACTTCCACTGCCAACATTCATTCAGGATTTTTCATTCCCCATCAGAACCTGCGCATAACGCCCACGATCCACATTGGCGCCACTGAGCACCACCGCCACACGCTTGCCGGCCTGACGCCCACGCTCCTGCATCAATGCGGCCAGGGCAGCGGCACCGGCACCTTCGGCGGTGTTGTGGGTGGTCTCGTGATAGAGGCGCATGGCCTCGGCGATCTCGTCGTCGCTCACCCGCACGATGCGTGCGGCATGCTCGCGCACCAGCGCGAAGGCATCGGGGTGCGGCACGCGGCAAGCCATGCCGTCGGCGAAGGTGTCGGCGCTGGCGGTGGTAACGATGCGACCCCGCTCGAAGCTCTGGGCATAGGCATCCGCAGCACTGGAGACCACGCCGACGATCTCGGTGTCCAGCCCCAGCAGGTTGCGCGCCTGGATCAGCCCGCAGATGCCCGAGCCCATGCCGATCGGCACGTACACGCAATCCAGGTCGGCCACCGCCTCGAACAGCTCCAAGGCGTAGGTGGCCACGCCGCGCACCAGCTCCGGGTGGAACGATGGGACCATCTGGTAGCCGCGTTCCTCGGCCAGGCGCGCCGCCTCTTCACGGGCAACGTCGAAGTCCACGCCGTGCTCCACCAGTTCCGCGCCCAGGGCGCGCATGGCGGCATTCTTCTCTCGCGAGTTGCCTTCAGGCACCACGATCACCAGCGGCAAGCCCGCCTGGCGCGCCGCCAGGGCCATGCTCTGGCCATGGTTGCCGCGGGTGGCGGTGACCAGCCCGCGGGGGACTTCGCCAGCGGCCTGCAGGGAACGCACGTAGACCAGCCCACCACGCACCTTGAAGGCACCGGTGGGGGCATGGTTCTCATGCTTGACCCAGAGCTGGCAACCTAGCCGCTCGGCCAGCAGCGGCCAGGCATGCTGCGGGGTCGGCGGAACGTGCTGGTGAACAAAGTCGGCGGCTTCACGCAGGGCGGGCAAGTCGAACATGGCGATCTTCCTTCATCGGTAGGGCTTGATCCGATCCTAAGCGCCGGTCATTGTATGGGTCCAAACATATATTGCATGGGTAGCAATTTCGTGTGGATTCCCTCCCTGCCAGACAACGACCAGCCGCGCTACCTGGCGCTGGTCGAAGCCATTGCCGGCGCCATCGAACAGGGCGAGCTGAAAGCCGGCGAACGCCTGCCGCCCCAGCGTCGCCTGGCCTGGACGCTGGGCCTGAACCCAAGCACCACGCAACAGGCGTACCGCGAGGCTGCGGCGCGGCACCTGGTGTCCGGTGAAGTGGGGCGCGGCACCTACGTGCTGGCCAGCAGCAAGGAGGCGACACTATTCCGCCTCAAGCAGCCCGACCGCCAGCACCCGGTGATCGACCTGTCGACCAACGTGCCAGTGGCCGATCCGCACAATCTTGACCTCGAACACAGCCTGCGCAGACTGCTCGAACAGGGTGAAACCACCCTGCTCGACCATTACCTGGGGCCGGAGCAATTGTTACTGGGGCGGATCCAGGGCGCCCGCTGGCTGGCCAATCGCGGCCTGGACCTGAGGCCCAAGGAGGTGCTGCTCTGCGGTGGCGCCCAACAGGCCTTGATCCTGGTGCTGCAGTCACTGTGCCAGGCAGGCGAGCCGGTGATGGTCGAAGCGTTGACCGCCCCGGGCATCAAGGCGGCCTGTCGACAGCTGCGCCTGCCGGTGCAGGGGGTGGCTCTGGATGAACAGGGTTTGCGCCCGGACGAACTGGACCGCGTCGTGCGGGCCAGTGGCGCGCGGGTACTGGTGACCACCCCGACCCTGCACAACCCGACCGGGGCCTGCATGGGCGAGGCCCGGCGCCAGGCGCTGGCGGCAGTCGCCAGGCGCCACGACTTGCTGGTGATCGAGGATGACGTGTACGGCGCCTTGACCGACCGGCCGCCACTCTACCCTTTGCTCGAAGGCCGCGGCGTGCTGATCAGCAGCTTGTCCAAGACCGTGGCCGCCGGCCTGCGCCTGGGCTGGATCGTGGCCCGGCCAGCGTTGCTGGAGCAGATCGACCCCTATGCCCAGGCCACCCATTGGTCGGTGTCGCCATTGAACCTGCACATCGCTTGCCAGTGGATTTCGGACGGGACCGCCGCACGGCGACTGGCCTGGCAGCGGGAGGAGCTGGCCGAGCGCTGGCGCCTGGCGCGGGCGTTGCTGGGTAATGCACTGCAGGTGGACGGCGTGCCTTCGCCCCATGCCTGGCTGACCACGTCTGCAGAAGCCGAGACGCTGGTTGCCCGGTGTCGGGCGCAAGGAGTGGAGATCGTGCCGGCCAGTGTGTTCGCGGTGGGCACGGAGCGTGTGCGGGCAGTGCGGGTCAGCCTGTCGGCGGCGCACAGCCGCGCGCAGTTGAAGCAGGGGCTGGAGCTCGTCCGGGATTTACACCTGCCCCTGTAGGAGCGGCCTTGTGCCGCGAAAGGGCTGCGCAGCAGCCCCAGATTTCAGTGTTGGCGCAAAGATCGCCGGGGCCGCTTTGCGGCCCTTTCGCGGCACAAGGCCGCTCCTACAGGGATTGTGCGCGGCTCAGTTCAGCCGGCAACCCTCACCCAGGGCACGGTACTGAAGGGTGTGCACCTGTCCCTGATGGTCCTCGTAGGTCATGGTGGCGGGCACCACTTCACAGACGTTGGGAATCGTCGACAGGCTGATCACGCGCTTGATGTCGAGGTTGGTGGAATAGTCGTACTGCTCGACCACGGGTTGGGTGTCTGCGGTCTTGACCTGGTCCGCGAAGGCGAGCGAGGACATACCGACCAATGCAAGAATCAGTAAGGCTTTCATGGATAACGACCTTGATGGCTATCAAGCTGATCGCGTGACTTCTGATGCCGTCAATGGCGCGGAGAAGTTGTCATCGACTGCGAAGATGACACGAAGTACCGATCCCGCTTTATCGTACTGCCGGGGGGATGAGTGAAAGTCTACTCCGCAGTCAGAATAGTTGAACCCCTGGGTCGGTTATTCACCCTTGCCGGATTTGCAACAATCTGCGACAAAGCGCAGCCATGAATTTTGCCTGCTCGGGCCCAATCGCGGGACAAGCCCGCTCCCACAGGTTTGCGTCGATCCTGTAGGAGCGGGCTTGTCCCGCGATTGGGCCGCATAGCGGCCCCGAGAGCCAGCATGCCGGCCCTGATCTACGCCCGACTGCCACCAATCCAGCGCCGCCTGCTGGAGCAGTTCTATCGCCAGCACGGCTCGCGCATGCGCGCCGCCGGTGATGGCGAGCAGTGGGTGGCGCGCAGCGGTGACATCGTCGGCGGGATGAACCTGTCACCCGTAGACGGCGGCTACTGGCTGACCGGCCTGTTCGTCGCCCCACAATGGCGTGGCCAGAAGATCGCTTCACAGATGCTGGAGGCCGCGCTGGCCGACAGCACCTGCGCGACCTGGCTGTTCTGCCATCCGGACCTGACGCCCTTCTACCAGCGCCTGGCCTTCACGCCCGCCACCACACTGCCCGAAGCCCTGGCCTCGCGCCTGGCCCGTTACCAGCGCAGCAAGCCCTTGGTGGCGCTGGTGCGGGATCAGTCGTCGGCCACATCGAGCCCGGGGAACAGCACGTCGGTGTAGCCGAACTTGCTGAAGTCCTGGATGCGTGAGGGGTACAACCGGCCGATCAGGTGATCGCACTCATGCTGCACCACCCGCGCATGAAAGCCATCGGCAAAGCGGTTGATCGGGTTGCCCTGGGGGTCGATGCCCGAATAGCTGATGTGCTTGTAGCGCGGCACCACGCCGCGCAGGCCCGGCACCGACAGGCAGCCTTCCCAGCCGTCCTCGACTTCCGTGGCCAGCGGCGTGATCACCGGGTTGAGCAGGATGGTCCGCGGCACCGGCTCGGCGTCCGGGTAGCGCTCGCTGCGCTCGAAGCCGAAGATCACCAGTTGCAGGTCGATGCCGATCTGCGGCGCGGCCAGGCCTACCCCACCGACATGGGCCATGGTCTCGAACATGTCGTCGATCAGTTGCTTGAGCTCGGGGCTGCCGAGCATATGCTCCGGCACCGGCGGGGCGATGCGCAGCAGGCGTTCGTCGCCCATCTTGAGAATGTCGCGGATCATCAGGTATTCGGCTCGCGGGTCTGGGGTTCGGGTGTCACCGGGTGCTCATGCCCGAGCACGGTGATGCTCTGTTGCGGATTGTCCTGGGCGAACTCCTTTTCGCCGGGGTTCTTGCCCTCAGCGGACATGTGCTCGATCACCGCGTTCATCTCGGCCCCCAGCAGCAGCACCGCGGCGGAGATGTAGAAATACAGCAGCAGCACGATAATCGCCCCGATACTGCCATACATGGCGTTGTAGTCGGCGAAGGTCTTCACGTAGTAGGCAAAACCCAGCGACGCGACGATCCACACCACTACCGCCAGCACCGAGCCCGGGGTGATGAAGCGGAATTTCTGCTTCACATCGGGCATCACGTAGTAGATCAGCGCCACCGCCACCATCATCAGGATGATGATCGCCGGCCAGCGCAGGATGGTCCAGACGACCACCACCGCCTCTTCCAGACCCACCTGGGAGGCGATCCACTCCATGACCTGCGGCCCCAGTACCATCAGCGCGGCGGCCGCCAGGAGCATGCCGGCGACGCCGACGGTATAGATGATCGACAGCGGGATACGCTTCCACACCGGTCGCCCTTCAGGCACGTCGTAGGCGGCGTTCATCGCGCTCATCATCAGGCGCACGCCGGCCGAGGCGGTCCACAGGGCGATCACGATACCCACCGACAGCAGTCCGCCCTTGGACTGCTGCAACTGGTCGATCACCGGGTTGACCTGCTCCAGGGCCTGGGGCGGCAGCACCAGCTCGGACTGCAGGCGCAGCCAGGAGAAGAAGTCCGGCAGGTGCAGGAAACCGATCAGGGCAATCAGGAACAGCAGGAACGGAAACAGCGAGAACAGCATCTGGTAGGCCAGCGCGGAGGCATAGGTGGACATCTCGTCGTCGAGGAACTCCTTGACGGTGCGCACCAGCACGCGGTGCAGGGGCAGGCCGCGCAGGTCGGGGAAAATCATAGCGTCTCCTTTCGCCGCTTGATCGGGTTGGCAATGCAACAAGTCTAATAGACCAGGCGGCGAGCGTGCTGTTCGCTGGCGCGTTGCCGAACGCACAAAGCAATCGCGGGGCAAGCCCACTCCCACCGCGTGAGAGCGCACTGCCCCGCGACTATGCCACTGCGATCAAGGTTTCTTCACGGCATCCTTGACCTTGCCCACGGCCTGCTGCGCCTCGCCCTTCAACTCCTGGGCCTTGCCCTCGGCGCGCAGCCTGTCGTTGTCGGTCACCTTGCCGACGCCCTGCTTGATGTTGCCCACGGCCTCGTTGGCCAGGCCTTTCGCTTTATCCTTGGTGCCGCTCATGGGATGTCTCCTTGCCGGAAAGACACGGGAAATCGTGTCGACACCTGATCGACCCACGGCCGCTCGCAGGAGTTTCAATTAGTTTGCCTGGTCCCAGCCCAACGGCCTCGCGTTTTCCCCGTGGGAGCAGCGGCGTGCCGATGCGACTTGCCCCGCGATGAGCCCACCCGCACAATATCAGGCCAATCTAGCGTCAACCCGCAGGAACCTGCATGAAACTCGACAAACCCACCGCCATCGCTCGCCGCAACGAAGCACTGACCCGGCCGGTGCTCAACCGCGACAACACCATGTTCGCCATCCTCGACAAGAAGCGCAACCTGTGGTGGTTCGAGGTGCCGGTGGCGCTGCTGCGCAAAGGCCAGCCAGACTGGGTCAACCTGCTGCTGCACACCCCGGAAACCGATGAACTGCAGCACCTGAAGGTACCGACCAACTTCCTGCGCGCTCACCAGGAGCAGATGGAAGTGCGCAACGCCGGTAAACGCCGCTCGACCATCAGCCTGGCCCTGAGCGCCGACCGCGACTCGCTGCTGCGCGACAGCCGCCCGGGTGGCGAGCAGCTGGACTTCAGCACCTTCGTGCAGGCCTGATCAGGCCCGCTCGATGCGATCGTCATGGATGACGATCCGGCCCTGCTTGAACAGTGCGCCGATAGCTTTCTTGAAGTTGCCCTTGCTGACATTGAACATCTGGCTGATCAGCGCCGGATCGCTCTTGTCGCACACCGCCAGCACGCCGCCATTGGCTTCAAGGCGCTGCATGATCTGCTCGGACAAGCCGTCGGCCAGGGCCTGGCCCACCGGCTGCAGGCTCAGGGCGATCTTGCCATCGGCGCGCACTTCCTTGATGAAGCCCTTCTCGTGCATGCCCGAACGCAGGAACTTGAACACTTCGTTCTTGTGGATCAGGCCCCAGTGGCGGTTGTTGATGATTGCCTTGAAGCCCATCGGCGTCTCGCCGGCCACCAGCAGCTCGACCGGCTGGCCGACCTGGTAGTCCACCGGGGTGCGGTCCAGGTAACGGTCCAGCTTGGCGGTGGCGGTGATGCGCCGGGTGCGTTTGTCCAGGTAGGCGTGGACCACGCAGTAGTCACCGATCTTCAGTGGCCGGGACTCTTCCGAGTAGGGCATCAGCAGGTCCTTGGACAGGCCCCAGTCGAGGAAGATGCCCGCGCCGTTGATGTCCTTGACCTTGAGGCTGGCGAACTCGCCCACCTGCATCTTCGGCTTCTCGGTGGTGGCGATCAGCTGGTCCTCGCTGTCGAGGTAGATGAACACGTTGAGCCAGTCGTCCAGCTCGAGTTCGGCATCCTTGGGGAAGTAGCGCCGTGGCAGGAGGATCTCGCCGTCGGCACCGCCGTCCAGGTACAGGCCGAATTCCACGTGTTTCACGATTTGCAAACTGTTGTAACGCCCAAGCAGAGCCATTTCCGAAGATCCTCAAGACAAGGCGGCTATTCTAACACTTGACCCGCCCGTCCGCCCGAGCGCGCATGCGCCGGAACCCTCGGGCCCACCTTGCGTCCACCGCCTGGCCAGCCTGTGCAAGGATTCGCTCATGCCCCGACGCCTGCCCCAAACCCTGCTGCTCGTCATTGGCTTCGCCCTGGCCCTTGTGGCCTGCAGCCGCATCGACCTGGCCTACCGCAACCTTGACCGCCTGGTGCCCTGGTCGCTGGACGACTACCTGGACATGAACCGCGAGCAGAAACAGCTGCTCGACGAACGGCTCAGAGAACAACTGGCCTGGCACTGCAAGACGCAGCTGCCCGGCTACCTCGACTGGCTCGACCGGGTGCGGCTGATGGTGGCCGAAGACGCAGTCACCGACCAGGCCCTGGAGCAACGCACCCTCGAAGCCCGCCAGGCCATCGGCCGGGTGGCCACGGCGATCACCCCCTCGGCCACCGAACTGCTGCGCGGGATGAGCGACACCCAGGTCGCCGAGATGCGCCTGGCGTTTCGCGCCGACATCGACAAGCGCCGCAAAACCTATGACGAAACCCCGCTGCCCAAACAGATCGAACAACGCGCCGCACGCATGCAGAAGCGCCTGGAACCCTGGCTGGGTGAACTCAGCGCCCAGCAACGCTTGCGGGTGATGAGCTGGTCCCAGGCCCTGGGCGACCAGAACCGCCAGTCGATCGCCAATCGCGCGCACTGGCAGCAGCAGCTGGTGCTGGCAATGGACCAGCGCGCCACGCCCGGCTTCGAACCGCGCCTGGCGCAACTGCTGCAGCGCAAGGAAAGTTTGTGGACGGCGGAGTACCGCCAGGCCTATGAGAACAGTGAACAGCAGGCGCGCAGCCTGCTGGTCGACTTGATGAAGCAAAGCAGCCTTGCGCAGAAGCAGTTCCTGCAGCAGCGCCTGGGCAAGGTGCGGGCGGATTTCAGTGAGCTCAAGTGCCTGAGAGGTTGAAGTTAGCTGGGCTGCTCAAGCCATACCCCCCATGTAGGAGCGGCCTTGTGCCGCGAAAGGGCTGCAAAGCAGCCCCAGGATTTCAGCTTCGCAGCGAAAATGCCGGGGCCGCGTTGCGGCCCTTTCGCGGCACAAGGCCGCTCCTACAGGGTTACATGTTTGGGCGCCATTCAGCGCCCCTTGCGCCGATACGGAAAAACATCGATCACCTTCCCCGCGCGGATCGCCTCCTGCAGCCCTTTCCAGTAATCGGCGTCATACAACTCGCCATGCAGTCGGCTGAACAAGCGGCGCTGGCCGATATCGGCGAACAGGAACGGTGGAAACTCCTCGGGGAACACGTCGTGCGGCCCGATCGAGTACCACGGTTCGCCCGACATCTCGTCCTCGGGGTAGCGCGGCGGCGGGATATGGCGGAAGTTGACCTCGGTGAGGTAGCTGATCTCGTCGTAATCGTAGAACACCACCCGGCCATGGCGAGTAACGCCGAAGTTCTTCAGCAGCATGTCACCGGGGAAGATGTTGGCCGCCGCCAGCTGCTTGATCGCCAGCCCGTAGTCCTCCAGCGCTTCCAGCACCTGGGCTTCGCTGGCCTGTTCAAGGTAGAGATTGAGCGGGGTCATGCGTCGCTCGGTCCAGCAGTGACGAATGAGTACCGTGTCCCCCTCCAGCGCCACGGTGGAGGGCGCCACTTCCAGCAGCTCGGCAAGGCAGTCGGGGTCGAACTTGGCGCGGGGGAAGCGAAAATCGGCGAACTCCTGGGTGTCGGCCATGCGTCCGACGCGATCCACGCTCTTCACCAGGCGATATTTCTCAATCACCGTGGCGCGATCAACAGTCTTGGACGGCGAGAAACGGTCCTTGATGATCTTGAAGACCGTGTTGAAGCCCGGCAGGGTGAACACGCTCATCACCATCCCGCGCACCCCCGGCGCCATGATGAAGCGGTCGTCGCTGTTGGCCAGGTGGTTGATCAGTGCGCGGTAGAACTCCGACTTGCCGTGTTTGTAGAAGCCGATCGAGGTGTACAGCTCGGCGATGTGCTTGCCCGGCAGGATGCGCTTGAGGAAGTTGACGAACTCCGCCGGCACCGGCACATCGACCATGAAGTACGAACGGGTGAAGGAGAAGATGATCGACACCTCCGCCTCATCGGTGATCAGCGTATCGGCCTCGATGCCATGGCCTTCGCGGTGCAGCAGCGGGATCACCAGCGGCCACTGCTCGTCGGGGGTGTACAGGCGCCCGACCAGGTAGGCGCCCTTGTTGCGGTAGAGCACCGGGGTGAACAGCTCCACTGCCAGCGCCGGGTCCTTGCACACCCAGTCGGGCAGGCATTCACGCAGCTGGTCCTGCAACCGCGACAGGTCGCCCTCCAGGTCCCCGTAGGGCACGTTGAAGCGGTAATCGGCGAAGATTGCCCGCAACAGCCCCTTCAGTCCACCGTCCAGCGCATAGGTGCGGGTCTGCGCCGCGCGCTCGTGGCCGCGCATGGACGGGCGAGTGGTGTGGATGAACATGCAGCCGTCGCTGATCTGGTCATGGCTGAACAGGCTGCAGAACAGCGAGTTGTACCAGGTCTCGGACAGCTCATCGTCCAGCCGCGGGTCGATCAGGCGGATGTAGGCGTTCTTCACCAATGGCCACTGCTCGACGTCCAGCAGTTGGGAGGTCTCGAAGCCTTGGCGCAGCCAGCCGTTGACCTCGGCGACCTTCTCTTCATAGAGGTTGATCCGCGCCGCCGCGGCACGCTGGATGTCCTGCCAGCGCGCCTGCTCGAAACGCTCGCGGGCACCGAGGGTGATGCGGCGAAAATGCTCGCGGTAGTCGTCGAAGCCATCGAGGATCATCCGGGCGATGTCGGCGGCGGGCCAGGGTTGGGTCATGCGCGGGATCTCATGGCAAGTTGAGTTAGATAGCTTAGTCGTCCGTAAGCGGCTCGCAGGCAGTGTGGACCTTATCGCGGTGCAAGCCCGCTCCCACGCCGCCAGTGTTCCACACGTGGGAGCGGGCTTGCCCCGCGATAAGGCTTACACAGCAAGAAAGCACAAGAATCCCGCTTGCCCACTGACGTACACTCGCGCCCCTGCCCCACCGCCGGAGACCACCCGTGAGCCCCATCGCCCTTGCCCGTCTGTTGACCCTTGCCGCCGTCTGGGGTGCCAGCTTCCTGTTCATGCGCATCATCGCTCCCGAGCTCGGCACCGTGCCGACCGCCTTTTTCCGCGTGTCGATCGCCTGCCTGGGGCTGATCGCCATCCTCGCCGCCGCCCGGGTGCGCTGGAATTTCGAGGGCAAGCTGGGTGCCTGCCTGGTGCTGGGCATGATCAACTCCGGCATTCCGGCCACGTTCTATTCCGTGGCGGCGCAGGTGCTGCCGGCGGGCTACTCGGCGATCTTCAACGCCACCACGCCACTGATGGGCGTGCTGATCGGCACCTTGTTCTTCCGCGAGGCGATGACCCTGCCCAAGCTCTGCGGGATCTTCCTCGGCCTGTTCGGCGTAGGCATCCTCAGCGGCGCCGGCCCGGTGGCGCTGGACATGGCCCTGGTACAAGGCGCCCTGGCGTGCCTGGCGGCGACCACCTGCTACGGTTTCGCGGGTTTCCTCGCGCGGCGCTGGGTGGGAACGCTGGACAGCCGTCTGTCTGCCCTGGGCAGCATGCTCGGCGCCACCCTGCTGCTGAGCCCGCTGTTCGCCTGGAGCGCGCTGACCCAGCCGCCTGCCAGCTGGGGCGGCTGGCAGGTATGGCTGTCGCTCTTGGGCCTGGGGCTACTGTGCACGGCGTTCGCCTACATCTTGTACTTCCGCCTGCTGAACGAAATCGGGCCGGTCAAGGCCAGCACCGTGACCTTCCTGATCCCGGTGTTCGGCGTACTGTGGGGGGCGTGGCTGCTGGATGAGCCGCTGTCGATGGCGCACCTGTACGGCGGCCTGCTGATCGCCGCGGCGCTCTGGCTGGTGCTGCGCCCTGCACGGTCGTGATGTGGGAGCGGGCTTGCCCCGCTCCCAGCATTTCTTTACTCAGGCCTCGGCCGCGCGCAACGCCGGCTTGCGGAACACGAACAGCAACCCGACCACGATCAACCCCATTCCCAGCAGGCTGAGCGGCGCCAGGCGGTTACCGAAAATGGCGAAGTCCATCACCGCCGTCACCGCCGGCACCAGGTAGAACAGGCTGGTGACATTGACCAGGTTGCCACGGGCGATCAGCCGGTACAGCAGCAGCGTGGCCAGCAGCGAAACCACTAGCCCCATCCACAGCAGCGCGCCGACGAAGCTGGCGTTCCACTCGACCTGCAGCGGCTGGAACGGCGCGAACAGCGCGCACAGGGCAAAACCGGCCAGGTACTGCAGCGGCAAGGTGCCCATCGGGTTGTCGGTGATGCGCTTCTGCAGGATCGAGCCGAAGGTCATGCTGGCCAACGCCAGCAGGGCGAACAGCATGCCCGTCAGGGATACCCCGCCAAGGTTGATGCCCTGGTAGACCACCATCACCAGGCCGCCAAGCCCCAGGCCCAGGCCGAACAGCCGGCTCCAGGAGCGTTGGCGCTCCATCAGCACCACGGTAAGGATCGGTTGCACGCCCATGACCGTGGCCATGACGCCGGGGGTGACATGGGTATTGAGTGCCAGCAGGTAGAAGATCTGGTAGGCGCCCAGCAACACGCAGCCGGTCCCCAAAGCGCGAACAATGCCGCCCCGGGTACGTGGCCAGCGCAAGCCGAGCAGCGGTCCGATCAACAACAGACCGAAAAGCGCCAGGGCCGAGCGCAGCAGCAGGAAGGCGAAGGGACTGGCCTGGGCCAGGCCGAGCTTGGAAACGATCGCCCCGCTGCTCCACAGCAGGACGAACAGGCTGGTGGTGGCCGCCGAGGCCACGGATGCTTTGTTGAAAACAGACATGTATTGCCACCTGTATACGGGCAAATGAGCCGTACGGAGGGCCTATCGCGTCTTGCGGGGATAGCCGACCGTGTTCAGTAGGTTGCGAGTGCGGTGGGGAGCGGCCTGCGGCCGATCAGCCCAGCACCACGACTGCGCAAGGAGGCGGAGCTACGCCGCCTACGACGCCACTGACAGGTGGTGGGTAGTGACTGATCATGGCCGGCTGCTGGCTGCCACGCACGACCACGCCCGCGACAGGCGCGAGAACGTAAGCGGTGGTGGAAGGGATGGCGGGCATGAACAGGTCTTCTGGAAAGTGAATGGACTGGACTATAGCGGTGGATTCTTCGCGGGTAAACCCGCTCCCACAAGTATCTCGCTGGATTAGCTGCCATGGAGTACCTGTGGGAGCGGGTGTACCCGCGAAAAGGCCGGACCTGCCCGGGAAGATGCCTGCCCCGATCAGAACAGCCAGCGGTACAGCGCATAGGCGACGACAACCGCCAGCACCGGCCGCAGCACGCGGTAGGCCTTGGGGTTGGCGCGCTTGAACTGCTTGACCCGGGTGCTGATGACATTGCTGAAGCGCTTGCTCCAGGCGTAGGCCTGGTTGATCCCGCCGACGCGCTCGTCATCGGTGTTCTGCGGCGCAGTGGCGCGGCCGAGGAAGGCGCTGACCTTGCGGTTGATGCGGGTCATCAGCGGGCTGTTGAGCGGGCGCTCGACGTCGCAGAACAGGATCACGCGGGTGACCTCGGTCTCATTCTTGACCCAGTGCACGAAGGTCTCGTCGAACATCACGTCCTCGCCGTCACGCCAGGCGTAGGGTTGGCCATCGACGTAGATGCGGCAGTTGTCCGAGTTCGGCGTGGACAGGCCCAGGTGGTAACGCAGGGAGCCGGCGAACGGGTCACGGTGCGGGTTCAGGTGGCTGCCACCGGGCAGCAAGGCAAACATCGCGCCCTTGACGTTGGGGATGCTGCTGACCAGTTCGACAGTCTTCGGGCACAGCGCCTCGGCCGAAGGCAGCGGCTTGTCGTACCACTTCAGGTAGAAACGCTTCCAGCCTTTCTTGAAGAACGAACCGAAGCCGGCGTCGTTGTCTTTCTCGGCAGCACGGATGTAACCCTCGTCGAACAGGCGCATGGCCTCTTCGCGGATCACTTCCCAGTTGTCCTTGAGCACGTCCAGCTCGGGGAAGCGCTGGCGGTCCAGGTAGGGCTTGGAAGGCACGCCGGAGAACAGGTACATCAGGCTGTTGTAGGGGGCGAACAGCGCCGAATGGTTGACGAACTGGCGCAACACCGGCAGGCGTGCCTTGCCGCGCAGGTGCACGAACAGCACGCTGGCGAAGAACACCAGCAGGACACCTGCCTTGGCGACGAAGGAAAAGGTCATGCAACACTCCTTGGAGGGGAAATCTGGCCATCCCCAGATAGCCGGACATCATAAACCCATCCGGGCCGGGTAAAAACAACCGGTGCCGGATCGCAGTGTCAAGGATTGTGCAATAAACGGGAGAGACCGACATTGCGCCGGATCAGCGGTGGCCCGTATATCCCGGGCCCCATTCGCGGCACAAGGCCGCTCCTACAGGCAATCGCGTCCTTGTAGGAGCGGCCTTGTGCCGCGATGGGCTGCGCAGCAGCCCCAGACTTACTGCTGGTTCTCCTGCTCGGTGAACATGTCGCTGAACAGCATGCTCGACAGGTAGCGCTCGCCCGAGTCCGGCAGGATCACCACGATGGTCTTGCCCTGCATCTCCGGTTTCTCGGCCAGGCGCACCGCCGCCGCCATCGCCGCGCCACAGGAAATGCCGCAGAGGATGCCCTCCTCCTGCATCAGGCGGATGGCCATGGCCTTGGACTCGTCCTCGGTGACGGTCTCGACCTGGTCGACGATCGACAGGTCGAGGTTCTTCGGCACGAAACCGGCACCGATGCCCTGGATCTTGTGCGGGCTGGGCTTGAGTTCCTCACCGGCCAGGGTCTGGCTGATCAGCGGCGAGTTCACCGGCTCCACAGCCACCGACAGGATCGGCTTGCCCTGGGTGTGCTTGATGTAGCGCGACACCCCGGTGATGGTGCCGCCGGTGCCGACCCCGGCCACCAGCACGTCAACCGCGCCATCAGTGTCGTTCCAGATTTCCGGGCCGGTGGTCTTCTCATGAATGGCCGGGTTGGCCGGGTTGTCGAACTGGCCCGGCAGAAAGTGTTTGGCAGGGTCGGAAGCAACGATTTCGTTAGCCTTCTCGATGGCCCCCTTCATGCCCTTGGCCTTGTCCGTCAGCACCAGCTCGGCGCCCAGAGCCTTTAACACCTTGCGCCGCTCCAGGCTCATCGAGTCCGGCATGGTCAGCACCAAGCGGTAGCCACGGGCGGCGGCAACGAAGGCCAGGCCGATGCCGGTGTTGCCCGAGGTGGGCTCGACGATGGTCATGCCTGGCTTGAGCTTACCGCTGTCCTCGGCGTCCCAGATCATGCTCGCGCCGATCCGGCACTTCACCGAATAACCCGGGTTGCGCCCCTCGATCTTGGCCAGGATGGTCACTCCGCGCGGGGCGATGCGGTTGATCTGCACCAGCGGCGTGTTGCCGATGGAATGTGCGTTGTCGGCGTAGATACGGCTCATGGCAGGGGTCCTTGAATGCAGGGCTGGCAGGTGGACCTAAAAGGGTAAGCCTGCCGGGGTGGGGCGTAAAGCCCGCTCTGTTACCGGGGGTGACGGACCATTCAGGGACTAACAAGTGAATTTTGCACAAAGCCTTTAAATACGGGGCTTCCAGGCTTACCGAAACGCATGCTGTGGGCATGGGGCCGAAGCGTGTGCCCCACGTGAACGCAAACCCTACCAAGCATTGGTGGCGGTAAGCTATGACAGACCCAGACTTCTCGCCAATACTTCCCGCACGGGAATTTGGCGAGGTGGCGAATGGGCTGGATAGCATCGTTTAAAGCAGGACGCGCAATGACCAAATTGGCGAATCTGCTAGAGGAAGTGAACCGGAACAAGACACCGACCGGGAGCTACTTACCACCTGCAAGGCTGGCGGATATCGAGCGGGAGGCGCGCAACTGCATGTTCACGCTGCGCACCTTCCCACGCCATGTAGTCACCGAGAACTTGCTCAAGAATATCCGCATTGCTTCCCGGCTCGGTGATCAACCACGAATGCAGGCCTACGCGGATATGCTCAATGGTCTGGTAGAGGAAGGTATCGCACTCGACTTGGATACCTTCGAGAAGTCCTACACCCGCTGAGCAATCAGCCGATGCTAGCTGCAAAGGCATTCAGGCCACCGCCATGTACTACGCGGCGGCTACGGTCCAGGGAGCTATTGCCCACGGCGGCCTCTTGGAAGCGATGCGGTGTGCGAGCCAGACGCTCGCCTACCTCCGCCTGCAACTGCTCCATGGCATCCGGGCTCACCGCCACCAGGACACTGTGTGGCAGAACGACACGGCCACCTTGGGTTTCGGCCTCACGATAGAGGACGGCACCACGGGTGCTCACCTTCACCAGCGACGTACCGGCACGGAACGAAAGGTCCGCAGCGGACAGGCCAGCACCGGGCAAGGTGGCCGGGATGATCTCGATCCCCGCCAGCGCCACCAGTACTTCCAGGTCGGTCAGCACCAGTTCAGCGGGATCAACGCCAGCGGCAAGAAGTACCATCAGGCCACGACCGGCGGCCATGACAGGCAGGTCGGCGGCACCAGCGGTGTTCAGTTTCTCGCGGGCCACGAGGTCCAGCGCGGTTGCGGCCATGGTCTTGTTACCGGCGCCAGCGGCATCCTGCACCACGTCATCGCCCAGCACACCACGAACGCTCAGCACAGCCAGAAGGTCAGCCAGCCAGGCCTGGACCGCCTCAGCCTGGCGGGCAGCGTGTTCGTCGCTGGATCGAAGGTAGTGGGCCTGCTGCCCCCGGTATTGCTGCATCGCGGCGTCATAGTCCAGAGCGGCGGGTAGGTCAGCCAGCGGCATGCCGGAACGCGCAGCCTGTGCGAGCACAGCGCCCAACTCCCTTGCCACGTCATCCGCGCCAGTACGTTTGCCTTCGGCTCGGGCCGGGTCGATGAAGTGTTCAGCCATACTACTGAGCCCGGCCTTCACGTCAGCATAGTTGCTGGGGACAGCGGGCGCGGCCAAATCCGGCACGTCGATACGGTCCAGGGTAATGGCGGTTCGGAGGGCGCCAAGCAAGGCTTGGGTGCGCGACGATACGGTTGCATTGATGACTTGATTGTTGGGTTTGCTCATTGTGTTCTCTCCGGTGCGGGTTCGTGTATTAGGTCTGGATTTGGATTGGGTGCAGGCAGTCAGGTATTGATGCCGAGCGAGGAGCCTGGGTGCTGGCGGCGAGTGCTTGCGGCGTTGCTGCCTGCTCCAACCTCAAGGGTGTACTGTTCGACAGATGCACGGGCTTGGGCCGACTGCGCGCTGGCCAGCGCAGCTTCGCGGGCTTGCCTCAACTGGTAGGCCGACATCGACAGGCTCGCCAAGTCGGCTTCGGTCAGGCCACCTTGCCGCCTGGCCTGTACTTCGGTACTGGCTACCTCCGCATTGGGCGTGTGCTGCACCGATTGGATCATTTGGATCAGTTGGTGGATCATGCGGCCACCGCTGGCGAGCGCTTCCACCTGCCGCGCTGGTTGATATCGTTGCCCTCAAGCTGGAGCTGGGCGCGTGTGCAAAGCAGCCAGGCAATCGCCTGAGCCCTCTCCCCGAACGGGAACTCCTTTTGATACAGCACACCGTTGCGCTGAACGTGGGCCACCCAGGTCAGGCGTTTAGTCAGCGACATGCCGCGCACCTTGTCGCGGGTCATCATGCTCAGGACGACGGCCAAAGCCTTGTGGTCGAGGGTCATACTGGCGGTGGGATCTTCCTTCACAATCCGGGTATAGCGGGTGGTCATGGTGTTCTCCTTGAATCGCGCCCACGGCTGCGCCTGAGCGTCCTTGGCTCATCGGCTAGGCGGTGGGTAGGTTTGCTGGTGGGTGCGCTGAAACGCGCTATATGGGCCTGTGGCGGCCTTAGTGAGCTGGTCGTTTATTAATCAGATGCAGAGGTGGGCCAGTTCGGAATCATCTTGGGCCACTTCGGGTACTGCCCCCCCTGGAACCCGCATGGATACTGGGCGGGCCATTTGCTGCACTATAGTAATGGGATGGCTCGCGAGGTGGTTCACGATGGCGGCGGTACGGTCCAGGCGCTGGCCGAGGGGCTCATTGCTGAAACCGGGAATCGCCATACAACGTAGTTCATGCATAACCGACTGGTGCGGCACGCCTGGGAAGCTCTGAGCAAACGCCAAGGCGGCATGCTCAATGGCTTCAAAGACAGATTGAGCAGCGTCCAGCATGGCGCGGTGGCTGCCTCGTGGATCATGGGCAGCAATCCAGGCAGGCACGAACAGGGCAGTTTGCCCACGGCCCTTGGCCTTGCGCTTCACGTCGGCACGCAGGCTACGGTGCTCGGGCTCCTGCATGCTCAACGAGCCGTCAGCAGCTACGCCAAACAGCGCCGTTAGGATGTCTGCGTACTCATGGTATCGGACGCCCTCGGGGCGGGTGGCCAGGGCCAGGATAGCGTCTACAGCATCGGTACGTTTCATGGTCGGGGCTACCTCTTGCGAAGTCCAGAAAGCGGTTGGGTCGGCAGTGGCGCTCATATCCAGCGGTGCGGGCAACTGCGCCAGCACCGCAACACGGCGGCGGCTAATGCCCAGCTCTGCGGCTACCTGGCGTTGGCTTTTGAGCGGCAACAGGGCGTGCACGGCATACAGCAGGTGAGTCGTTTCAATGGCGGCAGCAAAGCGCGCCGGGATTCGTGCGGTGGTCATACGGTCCTCGCATATCGTGCCGAAGGTTTCAGGCAGTAGCCCTCCGTCGCATCGGCGTGTATCAGGTTGGGGAATCGGGATCGGCCAAGCCATATTCAGCAAGAAGTGCTGCGCGGCTGGCTGGTTCATGCTGGATTGCTAATGCAGGGCCAACGGGTTGGCTGGCTGGCGGACGTTTGAACTGTTCGCGAAGGCGCTCCAACTCTGCGGCGGTATCAATCTCCCGAGCCGCCTTTGTCGCCTCGATCAGCTTTAACAACGACACACTCGCCGAAATCGTGGCAGCGTCCACTGGGTAACCTTCTGCCTTCGCATCTGCGTATCGTTTCTTGGTGCCTTCAATCGTCTCGGCGAGCAGCTCAAGACCCAGCCTGTCGAGGTCAATCTTCTTTCTACGGGCCATCAGGACTTACTCCGCTCGGCATCTTGGAGCACGATGAGTAGGGTCGTTTCGACACGAGCGGACTGCCGCACTTGCTCAGGCGATAGGTTGATCGCCCAGGTTCTGTGCTGCGTGCCAAGTAGGTACTCGCGCACGTTGGTGCCATTGATGTTTCGGACGAACAGACCAGCCTCATCGCGCAGCCACTGCACAGCACGGAGCAGACTTGACGCTGGAAGGTCGGGCAGATGCTTGCGCAGCACAGCGGTGGTAACCGGTGCATTTTGGGTTGCCAAACGGCGCATAACCTCGACGATACGGGCAGCGGCCAAGGGCTTGCGGCCTCGCCGCTTATACAGATCGGACACGGTGAATCCTCCTTAACAGGATGCTGGTCGCGTTATTCAAAAAGGGAAACGCCAAGAGCGGCGCGGTGTGCAGGGTGTTGCTATCGAACCTATCCAAGAAGACAACGAGCCCCGTTCGGTATCTCAGAAATCGCCAAAGGTGGGCTCGTATGCCCTGGCCGTTGCATGGCCGGGCGGACAACGACGAAGTTCGATACAGGGTAAAAGTGTGAGACCTGCTGGGGCGGCGGGCCTCACAAACACGTAGGTGTAACGTACAACACCGGTCGATAGGGTTGGCGTGTGCCTATCTGTCTTCTGAGAATGTGACAGTTTCCGGGAACGATCCCCAGGAATAGCCAAAGGCCCATGGCGCAAGGGCTGGCGGCAGGTGGTCCAGGAAGGGCCAGGAGAGGCCGCCAGGCGCGAGGCCCGCGCGGATCAGGCCGAGAGTGCAGGACGGCACCAGCTCACGGGAAGGCAATCCCCAGGCGCTCGACCAGGCGCTTAACCTGCATCGGATTGAACTCAGCCCCACGGGCAGTGCGATGCCCCTTGGCATTCAGCCAAGCGGCCATGGCTGCCAATGTGCGGCAGCCATCGAACATCCCAGCTTTGACGTGGGAGGCCATGCTCTCGGCCCAGCGATCAGCCTTTGCCTTAACCGCATCTACAGCAGCGGCTTGCCCCGCCATCTGGCCCGCTACGCGCCCCATAGAGCGGCGTTCTACCTTGGCCTGGGCATCAGCGTCCCCTCCATCGGCACGCGCTTTGAGAGACGCCAGAGCTGCCTTAGTGCGCTGGCTGATGAACGTGCGTTCCTGCTCCGCCAGGGCGGCATAGATATGCAACTGGAACTTATCCGCCTGAGGCATCGTCGCCACCTTGAAATCGGCCACCTTCATCAGCCCCGCAATATCTGCAACATCGCGGCTCAGGCGGTCCAGCTTAGCCACCACCAACACGGCGCCTGTCCGCCTGCACAGCTCCAGCGCCTTGGCGCACTGCTCCCGGTCGGCAGGGCTGATAGTGCCGCTGGCGTGATCCTCGAAGCTGGCGATCACTTCCCACCCCTCACTCTCGGCAGCAGCCTGGACGTACTCTCGTTGTGCCTCCAGGCCCAGACCGGAGCGCCCTTGCTTCTCAGTGGACACGCGGTAGTAGGCGACGACATGCATGCTGGTGACTCCTTGCTGGGGGGCTTGGAATCAGTATTAACATACCATTGTCGTTCGTCAATGGATTGTTATGATCGGTGACAAGGGTTTGTTAAATGCCCTTCCATGACTGGCGACAGTAGACAGGAGCCATGGCCAATTGCTAGCGTCAGCACTCCTAATCGCAAATGGAGAGTCACCGATGGCCGACGTTGCGTACTTCAAGATATACAAGGATGCTGCAAAGGAATGGCGTTGGAAGTTTGTCGCAAAGAACTCCAAGACCATTGCCGTTAGCTCTGAGAGCTACCAAAACCTAACGGATTGCGAGCACGCTATCAGCTTGCTCAAAGAGCAGGGACCGAATGCGCCCGTCATTGGGGACGACGACTACGACCGTCTGCGCAAGTAGTATTGAGCAGGGCCCGTTGCATTCCCCGCTCGGGCCACTCCCCACCCGGCTGCGAAAGCCCCATGGGGGATTCTGGACGCGCTCGGGTCAGACCCTCCCCTCGCGCAACCACAACAAATTTAGGCCGCAGGGCTTTCGAGTTCGGCGCCATGCTCCAGCAGCTCGCGGACTTGTGCCAGCAATGCCCTAGGCCGGTGTAGCGGTGCCTTGCCGCCGTATATGCTGGTCGCCTTGCTGCCCTTGGCCGTATGCCCGAGGACTCCACCCACCTCGTCCGGCGTAGCGCCAGCAGCCCGGAGCAGGTCCGCGCAAGTGTGTCGAAGACTGTAGAGCGAGAGCTTGCCGGACCTGCCGCGCAGGGCAATTCGCATCGCGTCCCCTAGTCGTTTGACCCTAGCCCTAGCGCGCTTCGCATCCGCCGCGCCTCGGTCGCCCAGTACCAACCGGAACAACTCCGCGTCATCGGCATGCACCGGCAGGCTCCGCCGACTGGCGCTGTTCTTGGCACCGGACAAGCCAGCGTGAAACACCAGCTCTTTGTTGTGCAGAATGTCTTCCCGGATGACCAGCGCCTCGGGACCTTCCTGCAACAACTCCAGCGGTCGCAAGCCGTAGCGCACGAGTAACCGGGCGGCGGCGGCATCCACGGCATCGCCGCGCGCATCGAAGGCTTGCAGTACATCACTCACTACCGCCAATGGCATCGAGTCCCTAGCGTCGGCTTGGAGCTGGCCACCTTGGCGAACGGCACGAGCTACAGCGCCGTTACGCGGCAGGGCAACGCGTTCCCAGCCCGGCAGCTCCCGCAGCACAGTGATGAGCCCAGCGGCTTGGTTGTGCACGCTACTCGCCTTGCCACCCGCGCTCAGTCGCTCCTCCGCAAACTGCATGATCCGTTGTACCTGTTCATCCTGCGTGGATGGCCAGCGCAGCACCTTTGCCGCCAGCGAGCGCACGATGCCTGCACGGCCTTCACTGACCCTGGAACAATACCCGTCCAGGGCCCCGGCGAACTCCCCAGCTGTACGCGTATCCGGGCTGCTAGCGGGGGCGCCAGGGGCCGCGTTCGCGGGCCTCTCTGGTGCGCTGGGGGGTTGGCTCAGGCTCGGCACCTCTCCCCTCTCCAGGCTCTCAAGGGCGCGCAGTGCGGCCAAAGCTTCGGCAGGATTGTAGTCAGCAGCGCCGGGGTGTTTCCCCTCTGCAATTGCCTGGAGCGCGGCCTTGCGCCACACCATCTCTGCCGCCCAGGTCGGGGCCTGCCGTTGGCTCGGTTCCAGGGCTTCGATAGCCGACCGGGTAGCAACGTCTACAACGCCCCGTAGGCGCTCTAGAATGCGCTCTGCCGTGACCCTTGGGGCAGGTTCACCCTGCGCCTGCGTCGCCCCTGTACCGCCACCGCAGGCGCTCCCCGCCAGGGCTTCGGCGCAGGTCCGGTCGAACTCCACCGATACCATACGGGCAAGCTGTAGTGCCTCCTTGCGGTCGGCAGTACCCAGCGCCTTGCGGAACTCCGCTCTGCCCACAATGGCAGCGACATCAGCGGGGAACCGCCGACGATAGAAGTAGCGACAGTCGCGGCGGGTGACGTAGGACATGCTGTCTCCAATGGTGCACGTGTCCCCGGCGCGTGCTCGGGGCTGATGGTGAGATTTGGCTGTACGTGCCCCAACGCCCACTGCCCTGGAACCCTTGGGCGGCGTGCACTGTAGCAAAATTCAG
The DNA here is from genome assembly GCF_016861355.2 of Pseudomonas sp. RtIB026. Classification (NCBI taxonomy): domain Bacteria; kingdom Pseudomonadati; phylum Pseudomonadota; class Gammaproteobacteria; order Pseudomonadales; family Pseudomonadaceae; genus Pseudomonas; species Pseudomonas sp. RtIB026. The sequence goes on from NZ_AP023348.2 coordinate 5,113,172, forward strand.
TAGTCGAATTGTGGACCATCACTCAGGGACTGAATACCCGGTCTGCGTTTGCAGGCGACGGGTGCGGGGTTATAGTCGCTGACACATCAATAAACATGCGTTGGCTGCACCGCCCTCATCGCGGGACAAGCCCGCTCCCACAGGTTGCGCTCAAATCCTGTGGGAGCGGGCTTGCCCCGCGATGAGTCGGGCCCAGCCACCCAGAGGATCGGTTCATGAAGTTCGAAGGCACCCGCGACTACGTCGCCACAGACGACCTGAAGCTGGCGGTCAACGCGGCCATCACCCTGGAGCGCCCGCTGCTGGTCAAGGGCGAGCCGGGCACCGGCAAGACCATGCTCGCCGAGCAGCTCGCCGCCTCCTTCGGCGCCCGCCTGATCACCTGGCATATCAAGTCCACCACCAAGGCTCACCAGGGCCTGTACGAGTACGACGCGGTCAGCCGCCTGCGCGACTCGCAGCTGGGCGTGGACAAGGTCCACGACGTGCGCAACTACCTGAAGAAGGGCAAGCTGTGGGAGGCCTTCGAGGCCGACGAGCGGGTGATCCTGCTGATCGACGAAATCGACAAGGCCGACATCGAGTTCCCCAACGACCTGTTGCAGGAACTCGACAAGATGGAGTTCTACGTCTACGAGATCGACGAGACCATCAAGGCCAAGCAACGCCCGATCATCATCATCACTTCCAACAACGAGAAGGAACTGCCCGACGCCTTCCTGCGCCGCTGCTTCTTCCACTACATCGCCTTCCCCGACCGCGCCACCCTGCAGCAGATCGTCGACGTGCACTACCCGAATATCAGCCAGTCGCTGGTCAGCGAGGCACTGGACGTGTTCTTCGACGTGCGCAAGGTCCCGGGCCTGAAGAAAAAACCGTCCACCTCCGAGCTGGTCGACTGGCTCAAGCTGCTGATGGCCGACAACATCGGTGAGGCCGTGCTGCGCGAACGCGACCCGACCAAGGCCATCCCGCCGCTGGCCGGTGCCCTGGTCAAGAACGAGCAGGACGTGCAACTGCTCGAGCGCCTGGCCTTCATGAGCCGGCGCGGCAACCGCTGACAGGAGCCGGGCCATGCTGCTCAACCTGTTCAATGAAATGCGCGCGGCCAAGGTACCGGTGTCGGTGCGCGAGCTGCTCGACCTGCACCATGCCCTGCAGAAGGGCGTGGTGTTCGCCGACATGGACGCCTTCTACTACTTGGCCCGGGCCATCCTGGTGAAGGACGAGCGCCATTTCGACAAGTTCGACCGCGCATTCGCCGCCTACTTCAAGGGCTTGGAAAACCTCGACCGGCATATCGAGGCCCTGATTCCCGACGACTGGCTGCGCAAGGAGTTCGAGCGCTCGCTGACTGACGAGGAACGGGCGCAGATCCAGTCCCTGGGCGGCCTGGACAAGCTGATCGAGGAGTTCAAGAAACGCCTTGAGGAGCAGAAGGAGCGCCACGCCGGGGGCAACAAGTGGATCGGCACCGGCGGCACCAGCCCGTTCGGCTCCGGCGGCTTCAACCCCGAGGGCATCCGCGTCGGCGAGGCCGGCAAGCGTCAGGGCAAGGCGGTGAAGGTGTGGGACCAGCGCGAGTACAAGAACCTCGACGACCAGGTCGAGCTGGGCACGCGCAACATCAAGCTGGCCCTGCGCCGCCTGCGCAAGTTCGCCCGCGAAGGCGCCGCCGAGGAGCTGGATATCGACGGCACCATCGACCACACCGCCCGTGACGCAGGCCTGCTGAACATCCAGATGCGCCCCGAGCGACGCAACACGGTCAAGCTGCTGTTGCTGTTCGACATCGGCGGTTCGATGGACGCCCACGTGAAGGTCTGCGAGGAACTGTTCTCGGCCTGCAAGACCGAGTTCAAGCACCTGGAGTACTACTACTTCCACAACTTCATCTACGAGTCGGTGTGGAAGAACAACCTGCGCCGGACTTCCGAGCGCTTCTCCACCTTCGACCTGCTGCACAAGTACGGTGACGACTACAAGGTGGTGTTCGTCGGCGACGCGGCCATGGCGCCCTACGAGATCACCCAGCCGGGTGGCAGCGTCGAGCACTGGAACGAAGAGGCCGGGTATGTGTGGATGCAGCGCTTCATGGAGAAGTTCAGGAAGATCATCTGGATCAACCCGTATCCGAAGCAGGCCTGGGAATACACCGCTTCGACCCATCTGGTGCGGGACCTGATCGAGGACAGGATGTTTCCGCTGACCTTGCAGGGGTTGGAGGACGGGATGCGTTACCTGTCCAAGTAAGGGGGCGCTGCGCTAGCCACTGGAAGTGGTAGCACCCCCTTTCTAACTTAAAAGCTCAAGGCCCTGCTCGCCTCATTAAACTGTTGAACTCACTGGCATACCAGTCGTTGGCAATAATATCCTTTCCCGCCCTAAGAGACTCCAGTCTCAGCTCAAGTACGGCCTGGACTTTTTCCCCAGGGTTCAGGTCGTTGACCGTGCTCTCCTCCAGCGACACATGCCCTGCCCTCTGAGACGAATCCTTGAGTTGATTAGCTAGCGAAGCCAGGACCTTTGCATCCTCAGCTGCGATGCCATAAGGCCCTTGTTTCTTGAGATTGATTGGCTTTCCAGATTTAACAGCAGCATTGCCTCTCACTACCAAATCAAGTGCAGTTTCAGTAAGGTGAATGAGGACATTTTTTGTCTGTCCCGGAAATTTATCCAGTAAGTTATGAAAATAACCTATACCCACCTGCTCGACTACTGCCCCTACATTACCTCGTTTGAAGCTCCCCTTCAGTCGGTACGGATCAACAGTTTCAGCCATACCCAGATTTCTGAACGGAGTTAACGTCCCCGCATTAAAAAGGGTTCTTTGCGCCTTTGAATTGATTGCATGAGCCCACTTCACCGGCAAAAGCCCTCGGCCGGAGGGGTCGACGTTATTTATCGGATCCCCACCACAATAGGCATAAGCATTGATCCCCCCCTTGCCGAATGGACTCATCTCATCCGCAGATGAAAAACGCAACAAGGAAGGGCTGTACAAACGGTACCCGTTACCCAGCAGGTAACCCTCGGTATCTACGTCCCAATACTCTCCATTGAACGCAAGAAAAGCTGCCTCCCCGGCATCTGCGCAGTAGCCGTACGCACTGTATGCAGGCTGCCTAGCTGCTGGCTGGCCAGCCATTATCGAGCGGGACCTGTCGACAGCTAACAGCTCAATCTTGCATCGCGCAGCCATCGGCTGCCTCCCGTTCCGATCACACCTGAGTGGTATTGGTAAATGCTGACAAGAGGCCCAGGGAGCTACAACTGACAAAACTACCAGTTACCTGAAAGCAATCCTTGCCGCTGTCAACTCAGCGATTACCGCCAGCGCTCGCTATAAGCTTTCAGCTCGGTCCATGCCAGATCCTGCACCACTGCCCGAAACCGCACCGCACTCCCCGGCATGCACTGCGCCAGCTGCGCCAGCGCCAACGGCGTCAACGCCCCCAGGCGCGGATATCCACCGATCGTCTGCCGGTCATTGAGCAACACGATCGGCTGTCCATCCGGCGGCACCTGCACGGCGCCGAGGGGGATCCCCTCGGAGATCATCGGCGCGCCCTGGTAGACCAGTTGTGGCCCGAGCAGGCGAATGCCCATGCGGTCGGCACGGCTGTCCAGCGTCCAGTCACGGTTGAACACCTCGAACAGGCTGATGCCGCTGAAGTCACCGATCTGCGCGCCCATCACCAGGTCCAATACCGGTTTCTCGGCATACACCGGCCGCAGCGTTTCGGGCACGTGGGAGCGGGCTACTTCCGCGATGGATCCAGCAGCATGCAGTACCTCCCCTTTCACCAACGCCCGGCCCTGGCCATCTACCCCGCCCAGCTCTTCCCGTACCACGGTGGCGCAACTCCCCAGCACCGACTCCCCCACGAACCCGTCCGGCACCGCCAGGTAAGCACGTACGCCCTGACGAGGCTGACGCAGCGTCAGGCGCTGGCCCTTGCCCAGGTTGAAACTGGTCCAGGGCGCCACGGCCTGTCCGTCGACCTGCGCATCCAGGTCGGCCCCGGCCAGCGCCAGCACGCAGTCCTGCTCGGCAACCACGCTGAAGCCGCCAAGCGCGATCTCCACCACGGCGCTGTCCAGGGCATTGCCCAACAGCCAGTTGGCCCAGCGCATCGCCACCCAGTCCAGCGCGCCACCCTGGGTCACGCCCAGGTGCCGCACACCGAAACGCCCGGCATCCTGCAACAGACACAGCGCGGTGCTGGCCTCGACTCGCAACTGGCTCATGCCTGGGCCTCCAGCGGGCTGTCGTCACCGCCCAGGTTGATGAATTCGGCCCGCTCGACGGCCACGAAACGCACCCGATCGCCAGGTTGCAGCAGGCTGTAGCCCTCGCGCTCGCGGTCGAACAGGCGCACCGGCGTGCGACCGATCAGGTTCCAGCCGCCCGGCGACACGGCGGGATAGGCGGCAGTCTGGCGTTCGGCGATGCCGACGCTGCCCGCTGCCACGCGCTTGCGCGGGGTGCTCAGGCGCGGCGTGGCCAGGCGTTCGTCGACCAGGCCCATGAAGCCGAAGCCCGGCGCGAAACCCAGGGCGAACACCGGGTAGTCGCGAGCACAATGCAGGCGGATCACCTCGGCCTCGCTCATCCCGCCGCGCGCGGCCAGCACCGGCAGCTCGGGGCCGACACTGGCGTGGTACCACACCGGGATCTCGTGCCGACGCCCGGCCTGGCCGGCATCCGGCCGCAGGCCCTCCAGCGCGTGCTGGATACGCTGGCGCGCCTCGCCCGGCGCCAGGTCGAACTGCACCATCAGCGTGGTGTAGGACGGCACCAGGTCGATCAACTGTTGGCCGAAAGCCTCCCGCAAGCGCTGGCTGGCGGCGAGGATCCACGGCATGTTGCCTTCATCGATGGCATCGAACAGCCGCACCATCAGGCTGTCGATGGCCACCACCTCGATACGTGGCGTCATGCTTGCTCCAGTGCATCCAGGGCCTGGCGGATCTGGCGCACGGCGGCCACCGAGCCGTCGTTGTCGCCGTGCACGCACAGGGTGCTGGCGTTCAAGCGCACGTCGCTGCCGTCGTCAGCCACCAGGGCCTCGCCCTTGGCCAGGCGCAAGGCCTGCTCGACCACCAGCGCCGGATCGTGGTGCACCGCGTTCGGCAGGCGCCGCGACATCAGGTGCCCGCTGGCGGTGTAGCCACGGTCGGCGAAGGCCTCGAACCACAGCGGTACGCCGACTTCATCGCCCAGGGCCTGGGCGGCGCTGTCGTCGGCGGTGGCCATGAGCATCAGCGGCAGACCGCTGTCGAACGCCGCCACCGCTTCGAGCACGGTGCGCAGGATGTCCGGGTTGGCCATCATGTCGTTGTACAGCGCGCCGTGGGGCTTGACGTAGGCCACCCGGCCGCCGAGCACCCGGCAGATGCCGTCCAGGGCACCGATCTGGTAGTGCAGCAGGTCGCGTATCTCGTCGCTGCTGCATGCCATGGAGCGGCGGCCGAAGCCCATCAGGTCCGGGTAGGCCGGGTGCGCGCCGATGGCCACCCGGTGCTCCAGGGCCAGGGCCACGGTGCGACGCATGGTGCCCGGGTCGCCGGCGTGGTAGCCGCAGGCGATGTTGGCGCAGTCGATGAATGGCATGACCTTGGCGTCCTGGCCCATGCGCCAGTTGCCGAAGCTCTCGCCCATGTCGCAATTGAGTAGCAGGCGTTTCACCTGGCGGACCTCCGTATCAATGTTCATGGTGCCTACCTTAGCGCGCCTGGAGTGCTTTGCCGCGGGTTTCCGGCAAGCTCAGGGCCGCCACGATCACCACACCGTAGGACACCGCGGCAAAGGCGCCAATTCCCAGGCCCAACGGCACTTTCTCGCCGAGCAGGCCGATCAGCAGCGGGAACATGGCGGCGACCACCTTGCCGATGTTGTAGCAGAAGCCTTGCCCCGATCCGCGGATCCGGGTCGGGAACAATTCGGTGAGGAACGAGCCCATGCCACTGAAGATGCCCGAGGCAAAGAAGCCCAGGGGGAAGCCCAGCCACAGCATCACCCCGTCGCTGACCGGCATCTGCGTGTAGAGCAGGACGATGACGAACGAGCCCACGGCGAACAGGATGAAATTCTTCCTGCGCCCCAGCAGGTCGCACAGGTAAGCGCTGACCACGTAGCCGATGTAGGAGCCGACGATGACCATCGCCAGGTAGCCGCCGGTGCCCAGCACGCTCAGACCGCGCTCGTTCTTGAGGAAGGTCGGCAGCCACGAGGTGATGGCGTAGTAGCCGCCCAGGGCACCGGTGGTCAGCAAGGAAGCGCGGATCGTGGTCCAGAGCATGCCGGGGGCGAAGATCTCGTAGAACTGCGCAGGCGCCTCGGCCTGTTCCACGGCCTTGGCCTGACGGTAGATCTCCGGGTCCTTGACCAGGCGCCGGACGAAGATCACGAAGATCGCCGGCAGCAGGCCCAGCAGGAACAGCGCGCGCCAGGCCTGCTCGGCCGGCAGCCAGGAGAACAGCAGGGCATAGAGGATCGCCGTGAGGCCCCAGCCGATGGCCCAGCCCGATTGCACCATGCCCACCGCCTTGCCGCGGTCCTGGGCACGGATCACCTCGCCGATCAGCACCGCGCCAGCGGTCCATTCGCCGCCAAAACCAAAGCCCATCAGGGTGCGGGCGATCAGCAGTTGCTCGTAACTCTGGGCGAAGCCGCAGAGGAAGGTGAAGAAGGCGAACCACAGCACCGTCAGCTGCAGGGTGCGCACTCGCCCGATGCGGTCGGAGAGGATGCCGGCGATCCAGCCGCCCAGGGCCGAGGCGATCAACGTGCTGGTGTGGATCAACCCGGCCTCGGCGGTGCTGATGCCCCACAGCATGATCAGGGTGGGGATGACGAAGCTCAGCATCTGGGTATCCATGCCGTCCAGGCCGTAGCCGATCTTGCAGCTCCAGAAGGTGCGTCGTTGCTGGGAGTCGATGTCGCGGTACCAGGCGAAGGGGCCGCTCGAGGTTCGGGCGGGGGCCTGCTGCTGCACGCCGGTCGGGTTCATGGTTGCCTCGGCTTGTTGGTATTGTTCTATGGGCGACGTCGGGCGTCGCGGCCTGGGCTTCATGTTCAGAGGCCGCGTCGCCTGCGTCCAACGAGAAAAACCGCCGGTCTGGAACAAGAAAAACTGATCATGAACCTTCGTTTCCTCGAAACCTTCGTCTGGGTCGCCCGGCTCAGGAGCTTCCGCCTCACCGCCGAGAAGCTGTTCACCACCCAGGCCTCGGTGTCCAGCCGCATCGCCGCGCTGGAAGCCGACCTGGGCGTGAAACTGCTGCTGCGCGACTCCCGCGGGGTCAGCCTGACGCCAGAGGGCGCCAAGGTGCTGGAGTACGCCGAACGCATGCTCGACACCGCCAAGGCCATGAAACAGTCGCTGGACAGCGACCGGGCCAAGACCGGGCGCATCCGCCTGGGGGTGATGGACACGGTCATCCACACCTGGATGAGCGCCCTGGTGGCGGAGCTGGGCGAGCGCTACCCGCAGGTGGAGATCGAGCTGGTGGCCGATACCGCGCTGAACCTGCGCGAACAGCTGCAGAAGGGTTTTCTCGACGTGATCCTGCAGACCGACCTGCTGCGCGAGCAGTCGATCCGCAGCCACGACCTGGCGCGCTACCCGATGGGCTGGATCGTCGCCGCCGGCTCGCCGCACCACCGTACCTACGCCTCGCTGGCGGAGCTGGCCCGCGAGCGCATCGTCACCTTCTCGAAGAACTCGCGGCCGCACCAGGAAGTGCTCGGCCTGCTGCAGGCCGCCGGAGCCGAGGCGCCGCGCCTGAACTGCGTGAACTCGGTGGCGGCCATCACCCGCCTGCTGCGCGACGGCTTCGGTATTGGCGCATTGCCGCCGGCATTGGTGGATAGCGAACTAAGCCGTGGCGAGCTGGTGTTGCTGGAAGGCTTGCAGCCACCGCCGAGCCTGGAGCTGGTGGTGGCCTGGCAGACCGGTGTGGCGCTGGTGGACGAGGTGGTGGGCGTGTGCCGGCAGGTGCTGGAGCGCTATGCGCGGGATGTGGGCGGGCAGCGGATTGTGCTGATCTGAGAAACGCTGCCGCAGGGCCGGAAAAACTAGCGCCAGCTTTCCTTCACCACCTTGCGCCGCCCGCCAAGAATCACCCAACCAATCACCAGCAACAGGCTCTCGACCACAAACGCCAGCACGAACCCGCTGCCGATCCCCCAGCCGATCGCCTCCGGTACCAGCAGAATCTGATAGCTGTAGCCCTTGAGCGTTTCCTCGCGCAGTGCCGGCTCCGGCTGCACCAGCACATGCCAGGTGCGGCTCACCCACGAGCCTTGCAGGGCCTGCCATTCATGCTCAAGCAACTGGTTGCGAATCAACAGGCTCTCGATGCTGTTGGCATCGCTGTTGAACACAGGATCGTCGCTGCCCCGGTAATGCCGCACCAGCGCCTGCAGGTCGCCGTTGAAGAAACGCTGCGCGGTCTGGCGGAAGCCGTCTAGCGCCTGGCGCGATTCGAGCAAGTGCGCCTCGACGCGCTGGCTGTAGTCCTTGACCAGCCCCGGCACCTGGAGACCGGCCAGCAGGCCGAAGGTGAACAACAGCAAACGCAGGTAACTTCTGAACATGGAGCGTCCTTAACTATGGCCGTGGGCAATGCACTCGCCATGCCGCCACAGCCCCCATTGACCCGGCTCGTAGCGGTTCCAGGTCTCGTTCTCGGTCAGCGGCTCGGTGGCGATCACCGTGACCACGTCGTTGGGGGTGGTTTGCGTGTGGAAGTCGACGATCAGGTCGACATCCTTCAACCGCGCCGCGCCGAACGGTGCGCGGCGGGTGATGTGCACCAGTTTGGTCGAGCAGAAGCAGAACAGCCAGTCGCCGTCGCTGAGCAGGCAGTTGAACACGCCCTGGCCACGGTAACCGGCACAGGCTTCGACCAGTACCGGCAGTAACTGCTCGACCTCGACCGGCTCGGGGAAGGCTTCGCGCACGCGGTTGAGCAGGTCGCAGAAGGCCGCTTCGCTGTCGGTGTCGCCGATCGGCCGGTAGAACGTGCGCTGGCCGCTGAAATCGCCCAGCTGGCCGTTGTGCGCGAAGCACCAGTTGCGGCCCCACAGCTCACGCACGAACGGGTGAGTGTTGGACAGGCAGACCTTGCCGACGTTGGCCTGGCGGATATGGCCGATGACCACTTCGCTCTTGATCGGGTAACGCTGCACCAGGTTGGCCACTTCCGACTCGCTGCTCGCCGCCGGATCCTGGAACAGACGCAGGCCGCGCCCTTCGTAGAAACCGATGCCCCAGCCATCGCGGTGCGGGCCGGTGCGCCCGCCGCGCTGCATCAGGCCGGTGAAGCTGAAGACGATGTCGGTGGGGACGTTGGCGCTCATGCCCAGCAGTTCGCACATGTTGCGGCTCCTGGTTTACAGACGGGGTTCGACGCGGCCCTGCCCGGGGCCGGAGCGGCGTACTGGGGCGGGCGGAGGATCGTCGCGGTAGCGGTCTTGACGGTTGGCGGCCAGGGACGCTTCGGCCACGACCTCGTCTTCTTCCTTGGCCTGGCGCTGGGCGGCGGCCTCACGCTGGGCTCGGCGCTCGCGGGCACGCTTTTCCAGCGGCCAGCGGATCAGCACGAAGACGATGTACAGGGCAAAGGCGAGCATGCCGTACATGGCCAGGTCGGAGGCGGCGCGCCAGGCGTTGTTGCCGACCTTGAAGGCGACGTCCAGCGCGGTGATGGCGATGGCCGGGGCGAAGCTTTCCTTGACCGGGTCGACGATGGTCGGCGAGAACAGCAATACGGCGATGATCACCCGCAGCGGCTCGCGCAGCCAGCGCCACATCCAGCCGGTCAGCTTGAAGCCCACCAGCAGGCAGCCCAGGGCGGCAACGGCGTACAGGCCCCAGGCGAGGGTATAGTCGTGTTCGGTCATGGTGTGGGTGCAAGCCAGGCAAAGAGATGCCTATGATAAACACTTTTCCCGGCGCAGGCTGCCCCTAGCCTGTCAGGGCCTCTTCGCGGGTAAACCCGCTCCCACAGGCTAACACTTTACCTGTGGGAGCGGGTTTACCCGCGAAGAGGCCAGAGGCCCCAACCAAGAGATCTCCCATGCCGAATGCCCCCCGCCCCCCCATCGCCCGCCAGGCCGAAGGCACCGACCCCTATGCGTGGCTGCAGCAGCGCGACACCCCCGAGGTCCTGGCCTACCTGGAAGCGGAAAACGCCTACCAGCAAGCCGTCCTCGCCGACCAGGCGCCGCTGCGTGAACAGCTGTTCGAAGAAATCAAGGGCCGCATCCTCGAGACCGACCTGTCGCTGCCCTCGCCCTGGGGCCCGTACCTCTACTACACCCGTACCACCGCGGGCGACGAATACCCGCGTCATTACCGCTGCCCGCGCCCGGCCGACGACAGCAACACCGTCGATGAAAGCTGCGAGGAGCTGCTGCTCGACCCCAACGCCCTGGCCAATGGCGGCTTTCTTTCCCTCGGCGCCTTCAGCGTCAGCCCCGACCACCGCCTGCTGGCCTACAGCCTGGACAGCAGCGGCGACGAGATCTACACCCTGTACGTCAAGGACCTGGCCAGCGGCGCGCTGAGCGCCCTGCCCTTCGACGACTGCGACGGCAGCATGACCTGGGCCAACGACAGCCAGACGCTGTTCTTCGCCGAACTGGACGACACCCACCGCCCCTGGCGCCTGCGCCGCCACACCTTGGGCGAGGCTGGCGCCATCACGGTGTTCGAGGAGTCCGACGGACGCTTCTTCCTGCACTGCTACCGCGCCAGCTCCGAGCGCCAGCTGGTGCTGCTGCTCAACAGCAAGACCACCAGCGAGGCCTGGGTGCTCGATGCCGCCACGCCACAGGCTGATTTCACCTGCCTGGCGCCGCGGGTCGAAGGCCATGAATACTTCCCCGACCACGGCCAGCTCGACGGCCAGTGGCGCTGGTTCGTGCGCAGCAACCAGGACGGCATCAACTTCGCCCTGTACCACGCGCCGGCCGACAGCGTGCCGACCCGCGCGCAGTGGCAGGTACTGGTACCGCACCGCGACGACGTCATGCTCGAAGGGCTCAGCCTCAATGCCACGGCGCTGTCCCTGAGCCTGCGCGAAGGCGGCCTGCCGATCATCGAAGTGCACCCGCAAGGCCTGCCGGCCTACCGCGTGGAACTGCCAGACGCCGCCTACAGCCTCTACGTGCAGGACAGCCTGGAATTCGCCAGCACGCGCATCCGCCTGCGCTACGAAGCGCTCAACCGCCCGGCCCAGGTGCGCCAGCTGGAGCTGGCCACGGGTGACCAGCAGGTGCTCAAGCAGACCCCGGTGCTCGGCGCCTTCGACGCCGACGACTACGTCAGCCAGCGCCTGTGGGCGGTGGCCAAGGATGGCACGCGGGTGCCGATCAGCCTGGTGCGCCGCCGTGTCGACGAGGGCAAGTGCGTGCCGCTCTACCTCTACGGCTACGGCGCCTACGGCGAGAGCCTTGACCCGTGGTTCTCCCACGCTCGCCTGAGCCTGCTGGAGCGTGGCGTGGCCTTCGCCATCGCCCATGTGCGCGGCGGCGGCGAGCTGGGCGAGGCCTGGTACCGGGCCGGCAAGCAGGAGCACAAGCACAACAGCTTCGACGACTTCATCGCCTGCGCCGAACACCTGGTCGCCGAAGGCGTGACCAGCCGCGAGCGCTTGGCGATCAGCGGCGGCAGTGCCGGTGGCCTGCTCATGGGCGCAGTGCTCAACCTGCGCCCCGAGCTGTTCCGCTGTGCCATCGCCGAAGTGCCGTTCGTCGATGTGCTCAACACCATGCTCGACCCCGAGCTGCCGCTGACCGTCACCGAGTACGACGAATGGGGCAACCCCGAGGAGCCTGAGGTGTACGAACGGATCAAGGCCTACGCCCCTTACGAGAACGTCAAGGCGCAGGCCTACCCGGCGCTGCTGGTGGTCGCCGGCTACAACGACAGTCGCGTGCAGTACTGGGAGGCTGCCAAGTGGGTGGCGCGCCTGCGCACGCGCAAGACCGACGACAACCTGCTGCTGCTCAAGACCGAGATGGGCGCGGGCCACGGCGGCATGAGCGGGCGCTACCAGGGGCTGCGCGACGTGGCGCTGGAGTATGCGTTCGTCTTCAATGAGCTGGGCGTGGCGTAAAACGCGATTTTCGTTGTCATAGCGTCAAGCTGACGTGGGAGCGGGCTTGCCCCGCTCCCACGATGCCTCACTACCTACCCAGCAGTTTGTGGCGCTTTCCAGACATTCGAAGAAGAACAACACATGCCCGACACCCAGCACCTGAACGCCGAGATCCGCGACATGCTCATGGACTGCGGCCTGTTCGACACCCTGCAGCCCGGTGACTTCCTCGCCGCCGCCGGCTACTTCAGCCTCACCGCCGTCGCCCAGGGCCAGACCCTGTTCAGCGAAGGCGACGCCGGCACTTTCATGTGCATCCTCCATCGCGGCGTGGTCTCGGTGCGCAAGACCGACGGCAACGGCGTCCAGGTGGAGATCGCCACCCTGCGCAAGGGCCGGGCCTTCGGCGAGATGGCCGTGCTCGATGGCGAACGCCGCTCGGCCACCTGCGTGGCGGCCAGCGACTGCCAACTGCTGACCCTGGGCAAGGACGCGCTGGAAAAGATGCTCAACGAAGCGCCGCGCATCGCCGCACGGATCATCCGCGCCCTCGCCGTGGCCTTGTCAAAACGCCTGCGCATGCAGGATGGCCAGCGCCTGGCGCAGCAGGTCTAGCGCCCCTTGTCAGGCGGCTTCGGCGGGTCCTGGCTCAACCCGGGCAACGGCTGGTCCTTGGGTGGGCCCGGCAGCGGCATCGGCGGCAACAGCGGCGCGCCCGGCCGGTTGGCGCCGGCCTTGGGCGGCGTGCTCGGGGTGATCTGCGGGTAAGGTGTCGGCGTCGCGGTGCCGGGTGCCCCGGGGACCGTCGTGAGCGGCCGCTGCTGGCCCGCGGCGTCGGCCGTGGATACAGCGCCAAGCAACAGCGCGGCGAGGATCGCATGCAACATCGGCAGCCTCCTGTCAGAAACCTTCCTAGGCTCTGTACGAAATGTATCTGCACTCGCCCATACTGCGTTGAAACGGGGCTCGGAATGCTCATGTACTCCAGTACACTCCGCTTCCTCCCCCCGTTTCGCCTTGTCTGGCCTTCGCGCAGACACATTTCGTACAGACCCTACAGGCTACGCCCAATGGCGTGATTTTGCCTGTCCGCCCGCCCCACAGGCGCGCTAGACTCAAAGGCATAACCGTCATTGCCCTGATCAGAAAAAAGGTAACACCATGAGCTCCACCTCCGACGCCACCGCCCGCCTCGACCGCATCCTCGCCGACGCCAAGCGCGACAAGGAAATGGGCTACCGCGACAAGGCGCTGAAGATGTATCCCCACGTCTGCGGTCGTTGCACCCGCGAGTTCTCCGGCAAGCGCCTGTCGGAACTGACCGTGCACCACCGCGACCACAACCACGACAACAACCCCCAGGACGGCTCCAACTGGGAGTTGCTGTGCCTGTACTGCCACGACAACGAGCACGCCCGCTACACCGACCAGCAGTATTTCAGCGAAGGCTCGCTGAGCACGCCGAAAGTCGCCGTGGCCACCCACAACCCGTTCGCCAACCTGGCCGCGCTGATGAAGAAGGACTGAACGTCGATTCGCGCCCCCGGCGTGCCGGCAAGCCCGTATAATCGCGCTCTTTTTTTGCGAAGGGCCCCGACACGTGGCGAACAAACGGTACAGCTGCATCGGCCTGTTCAACCCCAAATCCGCGGAAAACGTGGGCTCGGTGATGCGCGCCGCGGGCTGCTATGGCGTCAACTCGGTGTTCTACACCGGCAAGCGTTATGAGCGCGCCCGCGACTTCGTCACCGACACCAAGCGTGTGCACTACGACATCCCGCTGATCGGCATCGACGACCTGCAGCGCATCATTCCCCTGGGCTGCACCCCGGTGGCCGTGGAGCTGGTGGAAGGCGCACGGCCATTGCCTGAGTACACCCACCCGGACCGGGCGATCTACATCTTCGGGCCCGAGGATGGCTCGTTGAGTGAAGACGTGCGGGGCTGGTGCGAAGAGACGATCTACATCCCGACAGAAGGCTGCATGAACCTGGCGGCGACGGTGAATGTGGTGCTGTACGACCGCATGGCCAAAGGCTTGAATACCCGCTCGGGGCCGAAGTTCAAGTAACCATCGCGCCTTGCCCCCCCCTGTAGGAGCGGCCTTGTGCCGCGAAAGGGCCGCGCAGCGGACCCGGCAATTTCTGCCTTGACGCTGAAAACCTGGGGCTGCTTTGCAGCCCTTTCGCGGCACAAGGCCGCTCCTACAGCGGAGCGTACTAGCGCAGCACCTTGCTCTGCAGCACCTCGGACTGTCGCCCGAGCACGTTCTCGCTGATCTGCACGAACTCCTCGGTGCTGACGCTCGACAGGCGCATCAGCGCGCGGGCGACGTCGTCCAGCGAGCGCTTGTCGTGGTGGTGCAAGCGAATCTCGCGATCCAGCGCCTGGAGCAGCAGCACGCCACGGGCCACCTGCGCGGCATCGGCCTTGGCACCCTTCAGGTGGGTCACCTTGGCCGCCAGCTTGTGCTGACGGGCCTGCAGCGCCTCGTAGCGATCATCGCTCATGCCGCCAGCGCGGCGCAGCAGCTCGGTGGCGTAGTAGTCGGCCAGGCTCTCGCCCAGCCAGTCGCTGCCGTCGCGGTCGTTGATCTGGGCGAACAACTGCACCAGTTCGCGCAGCACCGGGCTGGAGCCATTTTCGCTGACCAGCGGGCGCGTGCTGTGCAGGTACAGCGAGTTGTTGCCAGCCAGCACGCCCCGCCACATCTCGTCCCGGGCACCGACCAGCAGCAGCTTCGGCGGGTTGCGCGGGAACACCGCCTGCAACTGCGGCCAGACGAAGGTCAGCAAGGTCAGCGTGTCCATGCGCCGCATACCCTGGCCCTGCGGCGCGGCCACGGTCACCTCGGTGTCGCCCAGGCGCGCCCGACGGCTGCCCAGGTTGCCGGCGAGCATCCAGCCGGTGGGGCGGTCGAACAGCCGCGACACATCGTCGATACGGAATTTCTGCCGGCCGATGCGTGGCCAGGCGGTTTCGACGCTTTTCCAGCCCGCCGGCAGGTCGAAGGTCAGCCGCGAGACCAGTTCGGTGCCGTCCTGCTGGTCGAGGCGCGCCGGCGGCACCAGCTGGTCGCCGCGAAACAGCGCCCAGTGCGGCGTGATGCGTGCCTCATGGGCGGCGCCTCGGGGTTGCTGGTCGAGCAGCACACGGTAACTGAGGCTGGTCTTGCCCGCCGCCGGGTGCCAGACGCCACGCCCGTTCTGCACCTGCCACTGGCCATCGGCGAGAAAATCGCTGTAGGCACCGGGCTTGCCCAGGTCGAAGTCCAGGCTGCGCACCGCGCTGCCGTCGGCCAGGGTCAGGCGCACCTCGGCCTGGCCGCTCTGCGGCAGCAGGCGCACCTGATAATCGAGGTCGACTTTCTTCGCCAGGACCTGCGAACTGGCCAGCAGGCCGACAATCAGCAACAACGGGCGAGGCATAAAAAACTCCTTGTTTCCCGGACACTCAACCCGCGCGGAAGATCAGATGGTCTTCCCAGTCGTCTTCATCCACGTCGTTTTCGCTGAGCATGCGCCCCGACCGGGAAATACGCTGCTCGTGCACCTGCTGGCGATCACCGCTGATCAGGTGGTGCCAGGCCGGCAGGTCCTGTCCTTCGCTGACCAGGCGATAGCCGCAGGTGGGCGGCAGCCACTTGAACTGGTCGGCCTTGCCGGGGGTGAGCTGGATGCAGTCGGGAACGTGTTCGAAGCGATTGGGGTAGTCGCTGCACTGGCAGGTCTGCAGGTCCAACAGCTTGCAGGCGATGCTCGTGTAATAGACGCTGTTGTCTTCCTCGTCCTCGAGTTTCTGCAGGCAGCACAGGCCACAGCCGTCGCAGAGCGACTCCCACTCCTGGTCATCGAGCTGGTCGAGGGTCTTGCGCCGCCAGAAGGGCGCGGTATCGGCGATCATCACACGGTTTCCTGCAGTCAACGTCAAGCCGCGGCGCGCGGCGGCGCCAGTCTAGAGGCAGTCCGACGGCAACGCCAGACCGCTTGTCAGTGCTCACCGGACGCAGTAGCGTGCGGTATTTCCCCCCGCCCTTGCAGGAGCACCCATGAGCGCCACCCCACGCATCGCCGACTATGCCATCAACGAGCAGTTCATCAATCGCTGGTCGCCCCGCGCCTTCACCGCCGAGCCGATCAGCCAGGAAACCCTGCTGAGCTTCCTCGAGGCCGCGCGCTGGGCGCCTTCGGCCTACAACTCGCAGCCGTGGCGGTTCCTCTACGCCCGCCGCGATACGCCAAGCTGGGAGCGCTACCTGGGCATCCTCAACGAGTTCAACCGCAGTTGGGCGCAGCACGCCTCG
Organism: Pseudomonas sp. RtIB026; assembly: GCF_016861355.2. Taxonomy (NCBI): domain Bacteria; kingdom Pseudomonadati; phylum Pseudomonadota; class Gammaproteobacteria; order Pseudomonadales; family Pseudomonadaceae; genus Pseudomonas; species Pseudomonas sp. RtIB026. The sequence goes on from NZ_AP023348.2 coordinate 5,129,589, forward strand.
GCCCTGGTGCTGATCATCTCCAAGACCACCTTCGCCGCGCCCGGCTCCGATGAAGAGAAGCCTGCGCTGTGGCACACCTTCGATACCGGTTCGGCCTGGGGCCATCTGGCGCTGCAGGCGAGCATCAGCGGCTGGCACAGCCACGGCATGGCCGGTTTCGACCAGGACCTGGCCCGCCGCGAGCTGAAAATTCCCGAGGGCTACGCGCTGCATGCAATGGTGGCGATCGGCAAGCTGGGTGACAAGGCGACCCTGGCCGAAGGCCTGCAGGCCCGCGAAGTGCCGAGCCCGCGCCGGCCGCTGAGCGAGCTGGCGGCCGAGGGTGAGTTCAGCCTGTAATTCTCTGTCGCCTGGGCCGGCCTCTTCGCGGGCAAGCCCGCTCCCACAGGTGTGTCACTGCTCTTGTGAGCGGTGATATCCCTGTGGGAGCGGGTTTACCCGCGAAGAGGCCGGTTCAGGTCAATAGCCTCGCTGGAAATCCACCTCGCCCCGCAGTGCCTGCTCCGCCACATACGCCCGCGCATTCGCGACGAACAACCGCACCATCGCCGTCGGCGAGGTCGGCGCCGAGCTGTGTCCGGTCAGCAGCAGCCCCCAGGCGGTCCAGAACGGATGGCGCTGGGGCAAGGGTTCCTGGCGACAGACATCGATCACCGCGCCAGCCAGGTGGCCCTGCTTGAGCGCCTCGACCAGGTCGGCATCGACCACCGCCACGCCACGCCCGGCATTGATGAACAAGGCGCTGGGGCGGAAGCACTTGAACAGCGCCGCATCGTACAGGTCGTGGGTGGCCGGGGTATCGGGCAGCAGGTTGATTACGTAGTCGGCCTGGCCGACCAGGCGCGGCAACTGGTCGAGGCCCGCCACTTCGACGAAGGGTGCCTGCTCGCGGGCGCTGCTGGCCACGCCTTGCAGGATAACACCGAACGGCACGAGGAACTGCGCCACGCGCTGGCCGATGTCGCCGGTACCAACGATCAGCACCCGCCGTCCCTCCAGGGTCCGCCCAGGACGGTCATCCCAGCGCCTTTCGACCTGGCTGACCAGGCGCGACAGCACATCGCGCTCATGGCCGAGCATGTAGGTCAGCATGTACTCGGCCATCACCTGGCCGAAGATGCCCACCGCCCGGGTCAGGCGGTAGTCGCGTGGCAGGCCGTCGGCCAGCAACGGGGTGATACCAGCCCAGGTCGACTGCATCCAGCGAGGCTTGTGGCCCTGGCGCAACAGACTGGCCAGCAGGTCCGGCTGGCCCAGCCACACCGGGCAGTCGGGGGCCAGGCGCGCCAGTTCGGCGGAGTCGCCGCTGGTCAGGGCCTCCAGGTCCGGCGCCGCCTCGCCCAGCAGGCGAGCATAGTTGGCATGATCCTGTTCAGCGATCAGAACGCGCATGTGAAACACAACCTTGGCAAACAACGGAAGCGGCCCGCCAGGCGGGCCGCAATCAGAGAGGGGACCGTGCCTGGATCAGGCCGGGTCGTTGCGGCGCAGCAGTTCTTCGGGCAGGTGCTCGATGTAGTCGTCATCCGGCGGCGGCATCTGCAGGTGGTAGCCCTGCTTGTCGAGGTTCTCCAGCACCTTGGCGATGTCCTCGCGGGCCAGCGTGCGCTCAGGCGTCAGCACCAGGTCGAAGGCATGCACCGGCTTGCCGAAGAATGGCAGCAGCGCCTCAGGCACACGCTCCAGCCCCTCGGCCTTGAGCACGTAGAGGTACATTTCGTTCTTGCGTGGGCTCTTGTAGATCGAGCAGATACGTTTCATCGGGAATCTCCGGCGCCCGCCAGGTCGTCCAGCAGGGCCTGGCCCATGCGCTCGCGACGCCAGCCGCGCAGCGCATCGGGCAGTTGATAGGGGCCGTCGGGGTAGCCGCTCTTGAGCAGGGCTTCGAGGGCTTTCTTGCGCAGCATCAGTTCCGGGGCGATGCCCAGCCGCTCGCCTTCGGCCTGGCCGATGGCGCGCAGGCGCTTGAGAATGCCGGCGGCTTCGATCGGCAGAGGCTCGGGCAGCGGCTCGGGCCACTGCTCCTGGGGCTGGCTGGCGGCGCGCTTGATCAGCTGGATCAGCTGCTCACCGTCCTGGCGGATGGTGCGCGGGTGCATCTCGTCGATTTTCGCCAGCGCCGACGGGCTGTCTGGCTGGCTCCTGGCCATGGGCCACAGCGAGTGTTCCTTGAGGATGCGGTTGCGCGGCACGTCGCGGCGGCGGGCCTCGCGCTCGCGCCAGACGCACAGTTCGCGCAGCACGGCCAGTTGCTGGCGACCGAGCTTCCAGGCCAGCTTGACGTCGCGGTACAGGGTTTCGGGCTCGACTTCGCGGCGCAGCGCGGCGACCAGTTCGGCGCCGTCTTCCAGCACCCAGGCGTACTTGTCATCCGACAGGCGCGGGCGCAGGGCGTCGAACAGTTCGGCCAGGTGCACGGCGTCTTCGGCGGCGTAGCTCACCTGGGTGTCCGACAGCGGGCGTTGCAGCCAGTCCGAGCGGGTCTCGCCCTTGGGCAGTTCGAGCCCCAGCACCTCTTGCACCAGGCGCGAGTAGCCCATGGAGAAACCGATGTTCAGGTAGCCGGCGGCCAGCTGGGTGTCGAACAGCGGCTGGGGCAGCTTGCCGGTCAGTCGCAGCAATACTTCCAGGTCTTCGCTGCAGGCATGCAGCACCTTGACCACGCCGCTGTCCTCGAGCAGCCCGGCCAGCGGCTGCCAGTCGCGGATCAGCAGGGGGTCGATGAGATAGGCGCACTGGCCGACGCCGATCTGGATCAGGCCGGCCTTGGGGTAGAAGGTGTCGACCCGCATGAATTCGGTGTCGAGGGCCACGAAGGGCTGTTCGCGCCAGCTTCGGCAGTGTTCGGCCAGGGTCTGGTCGTCACGGATCCAGTGTATTTCGATGGCCACGAGGCTCTCCCACTAACATTGGCGCGCATTATATACGGCGCGGCCCCTGGGGGTGAAACCTCGCGCCATCCATGGTGCCGGGCGGTCGACCGCTCAGCGTTTGGCCGCCAGCCACGGCCGGCAGCTGGCGAACATGTCCAGCGATCGCTGGTAGACCTCGGTGCGCACCTGCAGCAGGCCGAGCATCGAGTGGAACAGGTTGTCCTGGGACAACGGCGCATCGCGCAGCTTGCCCAGGCATTCGGTGTCCAGGCCGAAGTCCTGGCGGTAGCTGTCGGAGAACCAGGCCAGCAGTGGCACGTGCTTCTGCTGGTCCGGCGCGATCATGTAGGGCGTGCCGTGCAGGAACAGGTTGTACTCGCCCAGCGACTCGCCATGGTCTGAAAGATAGATCATCGCGGTGTCGACCTTGTCCTGCCGGCTGCGCAAGGTATCGATCAGGGTGGCCAGCACCTTGTCGGTGTAGGCCAGGGTGTTGTCGTAGCCGTTGACGATCTCCTGCTGGCTGCACTGGTTCAGGGCGTTGCTGCGGCACACCGGGGAGAAGGGTTCGTTGCCCGCGGGGTAGCGCTTGAAGTATTCGGGGCCATGGCTGCCCATCTGGTGCAGCACCAGCACGGTGTCCTGGTCGAGGTTGTCCAGCAGCTCGGCCAGGCCCTGCAGCAGGATCTCGTCATGGCACTCGCCACTGGCGCACAGCGCCGGGTCCTTGAGGTTGCTCACATCGATGAACTGCACCCGGTCGCAGGTGCCCTTGCAGCCGGACTGGTTGTCACGCCACTGCACCGCCAGGCCCGCGCGCTGGAGGATGTCGAGTAGGCCCTCGCGGTTCTTGGCCACGCGGGCGTCGTAGTCCTTGCGCGGCATGCCGGAAAACATGCAGGGCACCGACACGGCGGTCTCGGTGCCACAGGAGTGGACGTCGGTGAAACTCAGCAGGCCCTGCTCCTTGGCCAGTCGTGGCGTGGTGTCGCGGGCATAGCCGAGCAGGCCGAAGTTGTCCGCCCGGGCACTCTCGCCGACCACCAGCACGGTCAGCGACTTGCGCGCATGCTGCTGCCAGGCGCTATCGCGACGGGCATCTTCGCCATAGCGCTGAAATGGCCGGGTGGCGCTGCCCACCTGTTCGCTGACATAACCGATGGAGGCCCCGACAATGTTGCTCGGCGTGAGCATCAGGCGCAGTTCATGGTGATTGCGAAACAACGACGCCAACCCCTGGTAGTTGACCAGCGCCACCGAGCCCAGGGCCGCGACGCAGGCCCCACTCACCACCAGCTTGCCCAGCAGTTCGCGGTGCCAGGGGCGATAGGCGATCCTGGCCTTCCACACCAGCACTGACGGCAGCACACCGAGCAGCAGGATATACAGGGCAAACTTCAGCGAGAGCAGATCGCGTACTTCTGCCACATTGGTTTCGGCAACATTGCGGAACATGCCGGCATCAATAAGCACACCATATTGATTCATGAAGTAAGCGACACTTGCACCGCTGAGGAACAACACGATCAATACCGGTTTCAGGACATAACGAAACGCCAGCAAGGTAAGTATGAGATTGAAGGCGAACAGCATCAGCACGGCGAACGCCAGGCTCAGCCACAGCCCCACCATGCCCGGCGGCACGATGGATTCCAGGTGTTGCCAAAGCAAGCTATTGAAGCCGATCAACAGGTACAGGCTGGCCAGCAACGTGACCCATTCGGTCCGCAGGGATTTGAGTTTCAGCATGGCGTTCGCAACAAGAGTTCATCAGCGGCCAACACGCCCGGACGGGCAGGTTGGGAAGTTGGCCGAACTCTAGAAAGCCTAGCATCAATTTTTTGTGAAAAAGACGCCAACAATTAGTATGCCGACGTCTTTCATCCATTAAACAACTTTCATTCAGCTGCCATTCAGCCAGGCAGGCGAAGCTTGGCGTACGGCTCGCGATCGATATCCAGGACCTCCACGCACAGCTGGATGTCCAGGCCGGGCTGGCCGGGGATCGCCTCGCGCAGCACCTCGAGCAGGCTGTTGGACAGCTGCTGTTTAACTTGCGGCGTGCGCCCGCTGAGGATCGCCAGGCGCACATGGGCGAAGGCCCGCTCGCCCGGCGCGGTACCGACCCGGTATTGGGCGAAGGCCTGGGCACGGCTCTTGATGTCCAGCTCTTCGGCAAACTGGCCGCTGCCGACCAGGGCGTGGTTCAGGCGCAGCAGCAGCACGTCGACATTGAGCTCGCGCAGGTTGTCGCTGTATTCCAGGTTCAAGTGAGGCATGGCGCAGGTTCCGGTTACGCAGGGATGGGCGACAGCCTAACCCAGTCCCGCAATGCGGCAAAGGCGACTATCCTCTTGGTTCAGGTTCGCTTACCAACCCTGAGAGAGGTGGAGAAATGCCAGTTCCGCACAATCTATTTGAAGACCTTGGCGTAAAGGAAGATGACTTCAATGCGCTTGCGAAGGAAAACCACAAACTCGCAGAGCTGAAGAAACGCTACACCGAGAAGGATCATGACATTGAGAACGTTGAGAAAACCGGCCTCACTACGGATGACAACCTCAATCGACTTCGAAAAGAACGCGCTCTGATCAAGGAAGAGATCGAACGGATCGTCCATCCGCCCAAATCCTGACTGAACCAGAACATTTGCCGGCCTCTTCGCGGGTAAACCCGCTCCCACAGGGCCACCACCCACATTGAAATCAGTACAGTACCTGTGGGAGCGGGTTTACCCGCGAATGGGCCGGCAGCCATCACACGGAAGCTGAAGCCTTCAGCGCCGCGTCCAGGTCCTCGATCAGGTCCCGGTAATCCTCGATCCCGATCGACAACCGCACCAGATTCTCGCTGATCCCCATCACGCCCTTCTGCTCCGGGCTCAGGGAGTTGTGCGACATGCTCCAGGAGTGGTTGATCATGCTCTCCACCCCACCCAGCGAATCGGCCAGGACAAAGATCGACAGCGCCTCGACCAGGCGGTTGACCGCGGCCCGATCCCCCTTGATGCGCAGCGCCACCACCGCACCGCCGGTGCGCATCTGGCGCTTGCTCAACTCATGCTGCGGGTGGCTTTCCAGCCCCGGGTAGTAGACCTGCTCGACCTGCGGATGCTGTTCGAGGAACTGCGCCACGCGCAGGGCGTTGGCGCTCTGGCGCTCCATGCGCACGTCGAGGGTCTTCAGCCCGCGCAGCGCCAGGTAGCAGTCGAACGGCCCCTGGATCGCGCCGACCGCCATGCTGATCTTGCGCAAACGGCCCAGCAGTTCGTGATTGGCCGCCACCACCACGCCACCGGTCAGGTCGGAGTGGCCGCCGATGTACTTGCTCGCCGAATGCATCACCAGGTCCACGCCCAGGGTGATCGGCTGCTGGTTCCAGGGCGAGCAGAAGGTGTTGTCGATGCAGGTCATCACCCCACGGGCGCGGGCCAGGTCGCAGACCGCCTTGATGTCCACCAGGTGCAGCAGCGGGTTGGTCGGCGACTCGATCCAGATCAGTTGCGTGTCCGGGCGGATCGCCGCGGCCACGGCCTCGACGTCGTTGAGGTCGACATAGGTGGTGGTCAGGCCCGAGGTGCGCCCGCGGTAGTCTTCCAGCAGGCGGAAGGTGCCGCCGTAGACACCGTTCATCACCACCACGTGGGCGTCCTTGGACAGCAGCTCGAGCACCGTGGCGGTGGCGCTGACGCCCGAGGCGCAGGCGACCGCGCCGACGCCCTCCTCCAGTGCGGCCACGCAGGTCTCGTAGGCGTGCCGGGTCGGGTTGCTGACACGGCTGTAGGCGTATTCGGGGTTGTCGTCCAGGCCGCGCTTGATGAACGAGCTGGAAGTGACGATGGCCGGGAAGATGGCGTTGTCGGCGACGCTGGACTGCTCACCGGCGTGGATGGTGCGGGTGGCGAAATTGCGCGGTTTGTCGGACATGGTCGGGTCCATTGACTGAGGATGGAAAACCGCCACTATCTCATATCCGCAAGGCCCGGGCGCCAACAGAACGTTGCTGTCGAAGAACCAGCCGAAAGGCTTTCAACGTTCGCCTCGTACGGCTAACCTTGGAAAACTTTCCCTCAAACCTGCCAGATGACGCCATGGACAATTTCGACCAGCACATCCTCACCCTGCTCCAACGTGATGCGTCGCTGTCCCTCAAGGACCTGGCCGAGGCGGTCAACCTGTCTACCACGCCGTGCTGGAAGCGGGTCAAGCGCCTGGAAGAGGAAGGCTACATCCGCGGCCGCGTCGCCCTGCTCGACCCCGAGCGCCTGGGCCTGGGCCTGACGGTGTTCGTCCAGCTCAAGACCCAGCGCCACGACAGCGCCTGGCTGGCGCAGTTCGCCGCCACGGTGACGGCATTCGAGGAGGTGATGGAGGTGTACCGCATGTCCGGTGACTGGGACTACATGCTGCGGGTGGTGGTGGGCGACATCGCCGCTTACGACCGCTTCTACAAGAAGCTGATTACCAGCACCGACGGGCTGTCGAACATCACCTCCAGCTTTGCCATGGAGCAGATGAAGTACACCACGGCGTATCCGGTACGTCGCTGAAAGTGCAACAGCGCGCCCCTCTTCTGTAGGAGCGGCCTTGTGCCGCGAAAGGGGCGCGCAGCGCCCCCAGGTTTTCGGCATCATGTGAGATTGTCGGGGCTGCTACGCAGCCCTTTCGCGGCACAAGGCCGCTCCTACACCTCCGTGGTGATCGCCTCGATCCGGTTCCCGGCCCTGGCCTTCTCCAGCTTGATCGCCACGAACTTCGAGGTCGGCGTATAGGTCCCCTCGCCATAACTCTCCAGCGGCACCAGCGGGTTGGTCTCCGGATAGTAGGCCGCCGCCTGGCCTTGCGGCACGTCATAGGCCACCAGGCGGAACCCCGAGACCCGCCGCTCGCGACCATCCTCCCAGAGCGACACCAGGTCCACCTGCTCGCCCGGCTCGAAGCCCAGCCGGCGGATGTCCGCCTCATTGACGAACACCACCTCGCGCAGGCCGAACACCCCACGGTAGCGGTCGTCCAGCCCGTACAACGTGGTGTTGTACTGGTCGTGGGAACGCAGGGTCTGCAGAATCAGGTCGGGTTTGTCGCCACGGGCCAGCACCTGGGCGTTGACCAACTGCTCGGGCAGCACGTTCGCGGTGAACCGCGCCTTGCCGGTGGCGGTGCGGAAATTACGGTCCGCAGCATTGTTGCCTAGGTGGAAGCCACCCGGATGCTGCAGGCGCTCGTTGAATTCGCTGAAGCCCGGGATGACGTCGGCGATCATGCTGCGGATGCGAGCGTAGTCGGCAATCGCGTAGTCCCAGTCAATCGGCTTGCTGCCCAAGGTGGCCTTGGCCATGCCGGCGACGATGGCCGGCTCCGAGCGCAGCAGCGGCGAGCGCGGTTTCAGCTGGCCATGGGAGATATGCACCATGCTGAAGGTGTCTTCCACGGTGACGCCTTGCGACCCTTCGGCCTGGATGTCGATCTCGGTGCGGCCCAGGCACGGCAGGATCAACGCATCACGCCCAGTCACCAGGTGCGAGCGGTTGAGCTTGGTGGAAATCTGCACGGTCAGTTCGCAGTTGCGCAGCGCCGCGTGGGTACGCGGAGTGTCCGGAGTCGCCTGGGCGAAGTTGCCGCCCAGGGCAATGAACACCTTGGCCCGTCTCTCCTCCATGGCCTGGATCGCCAGCACCGCATTGTGGCCATGCTCGCGAGGTACCTTGAACTGGAAGCGTTTCTCGAGTGCATCGAGCAGCGCCGCCTTGGGCTTCTCGTCGATACCCATGGTGCGGTCGCCCTGCACGTTGCTGTGGCCACGCACCGGCGACAGGCCGGCACCTGGCTTGCCGACGTTGCCGCGCAACAGCTGCAGGTTGACGATTTCCTGCACGGTCGGCACCGAATGGCGGTGCTGGGTCACGCCCATGGCCCAGCACATGATCACCCGCTCGGCCTTGCGGTACATGCGCGCGGCCAGCTCGATCTCGGCCTTGCTCAGGCCAGACTGCTCGATGATGTGTTCCCACGGCGTGGTATCAACCAGCGTCAGGTAATCCTCGACACCGCTGGTGTGCTCGGCAATGAATGCGTGATCGAACACGGGTGGCTCATCGTTCAACTGCGCCTCGCGCTCCCACTGCAGGAGGAACTTGGCGATCCCGCGCATGGCCGCCATGTCGCCGCCCAGTGCTGGACGGAAGTAGGCGGTGTTGGTCGGTTCGGAGCCGTTGCTGAGCATCTCGAACGGGTGCTGCGGGTGCTGGAAGCGCTCCAGGCCCCGCTCCTTGAGCGGGTTGAAGCAGACCACCTGGGCGCCGCGCTTGACCGCCTCGCGCAGCGGTTCGAGCATGCGCGGGTGGTTGGTGCCAGGGTTCTGGCCGATGACGAAGATCGCATCGGCCAGCTCCAGGTCATGGAACACCACGGTGCCCTTGCCCACGCCGAGAGTTTCGGCCATGCCGACGCCGCTGGCCTCGTGGCACATGTTCGAGCAGTCGGGGAAGTTGTTGGTGCCATAGGCGCGCACGAACAACTGGTAGAGGAACGCCGCCTCGTTGCTGGCCCGGCCCGAGGTGTAGAACTCGGCCTGGGCCGGCGACTCGAGGCCGTTGAGGTGCCGGGCGATCAGGGCGAACGCCTCGTCCCAGCTGGTTTCGACGTAATGGTCGGTGGCTGCGTCGTAACGCATCGGGTGGGTGATGCGGCCCTGGTATTCGAGCCAGTAGTCGGTCTGCTCGAGCAGGGCGCTGACGCTGTAGCGGGCGAAGAACGCCGGATCCACCGAGCGGCCGGTGGCCTCCCAGTTGACCGCCTTGGCGCCGTTCTCGCAGAACTTGACCATGTCACTTTCCGGCGACTCGCCCCAGGCACAGCCCGGGCAGTCGAAACCGCCGTTCTGGTTGGTCTTGAGCATGGCCCGCAGGTTCTTGAAGGCGTTCTCGCTGCCCAGCCAGCTCTTGGTCACGCTTTTGAGCGCGCCCCAGCCGGCGGCCGGCCCCTTGTAGTCCCTGATGTGTTCGTCCTGGCTCATGCTGCGCTTCTCCGCACGGTGTTTTTTCCAGCCTAAGAAGCCGCTCCCAGTGCGTCCAATCGAAATAAATGACAGCGTGATAAACCGTCTCGATCACCCGGTATAGCCCTTGAGCTCCGTGGCCTGCAGCCGTGATAGACGAGACTGATCGAACGGTCGGGGAAAGCAATTTGACGTCACTGGGCGCAGGTTATAGCTTGAACCTTGTCTGCGGCCTTTCGCCGCCCCCAGCCACTGCACAGGTCGAGCGCGAACGTGGAAAAGAACCCCCAGGCCCTGATCGACGGTTTCAACCGCAAAGTCGATTACCTGCGGATGTCGGTCACCGACCGCTGCGATTTTCGTTGCGTCTATTGCATGGCCGAAGACATGCAGTTCCTGCCGCGCCAGCAGATTCTCAGCCTCGAGGAGCTGTACCTGGTCGCCGAGCGCTTCGTCGCCCTGGGCACCCGCAAGATCCGCCTGACCGGTGGCGAGCCCTTGGTGCGCCAGGGCATCGTCGGGCTGTGTGAGCGCATCGCCGCCCTGCCCGGCCTGCGCGAACTGTGCCTGACCAGCAATGGCTCGCAGCTCGGCCGCCTGGCCCAGCCGCTGTTCGATGCCGGCGTCTCGCGCCTGAACATCAGCCTCGACAGCCTTGACCCCGAGCGCTTTCGTGCCCTGACCCGCACTGGCGACCTCAAGCAGGTGATCGCGGGGATCGATGCCGCGCGCGCCGCGGGCTTTCGCCGCACCAAGCTCAACGCGGTGGTGCTCAAGGGCCGCAACGACCACGAAATCGTCGACTTGGTGCGCTTCGCCATCGACCGCGAGCTGGACATCTCCTTTATCGAAGAAATGCCTCTGGGCGTCATCAGCGAGCACGAGCGCGGCGAGTCCTTCTGCTCCAGCGACGACGTGCGCGCCCGCCTGGCCGAGCACTTCACCCTGGTCGAGTCAGCCGAATCCTCCCAGGGCCCGGCGCGCTACTGGCGCCTGGCCGAAGCCCCCGATACCCGGGTCGGCTTCATCTCGCCGCACAGCCACAACTTCTGCGCCACCTGCAACCGCGTGCGCCTGACCGTCGAAGGCCGCCTGCTGCTGTGCCTGGGCAACGAGCACTCGGAGGACCTCAAGCAGGTCCTGCGCCAACACCCCGGCGACAGCGCCCGCCTGGAAAAGACCCTGCGCGACGCCATGCAGCTCAAGCCCTACCGCCACCACTTCGAAGTGGGCGGCGAGGTGCAGATCCTGCGCTTCATGAACATGACCGGCGGCTGATCGGCCGCCTCTGGAACCGTCTTGATCGTCCACTCACGCCCCGACATGCTGCGCGTGCTGTTCACCCTCAAGGGCTCGATCGTCCAGCGCATCGCCTTGCGCTGCCTGGCGGTGACCTTGCTGGCGGCGCTGATCGTGCTGATCGAGCGGCACTATCCGGCGCTGTTCTACCCGGTCAGCGCCACGCCCTTCACCCTGCTGGGGCTGTCGCTGTCGATCTTCATGAGCTTTCGCAACAACGCCTGCTACGACCGCTGGTGGGAGGGTCGCAAGGCCTGGGGGCGGATGATCATCGAGGTGCGCTCGTTCGTGCGCGAAAGCGTGGCGATCGAGGATCAGCAGTTGCGCGCGCAGATGCTGCGGGGCCTGTGCGGCTTCGCCCATGCCCTGAATGCCCGACTGCGCAACGAAGACGAACTGCCCTTGGCACGCACCTGGCTGGCCGAGGGTGCGCCGATCACCGCGCACAACGTGTGTGATGGCATCCTGCGCGATATCGGTGCCCAGTGTTCACGGTTGGCGAAGGACGGCGCGATCAGCGAATTCCGCTACACCCTCTTCGAACAGCGCCTGGCCGGCCTGTCGGACGTGCAGGCTACCTGCGAGCGGATCAAGGGCACGCCGCTGCCGTTCCCCTACACCCTGCTGCTGCACCGCACCATCTACATCTTCTGCCTGCTGCTGCCGTTTGCCCTGGCAGAACCGCTGGGCTGGCTGGCACCGTTGTTCACCACCATTGTCAGTTACACGTTCTTTGGCCTGGATGCGATCGGCAACGAACTGGAAGACCCGTTCGGCCGGGACGAGAACGACCTGCCGACCGATGCGATGGTGCGCACCGTCGAACGCGATGTCCTGGCGGCGCTGGGGCATGAGCCGCTGCCACCGGCGTTGGTGCCGGTGGATCATGTACTGAGCTGAAAAACCATCGCGGGGCAAGCCCGCTCCCACGCCAATAAGACACTGATCTGTATTGGCGTGGGAGCGGGCTTGCCCCGCGATAGGTCCTGGAGATTAACTGCGACTTTCGCAGGCCGCGATCGGCTTCAGGTGCGCGACAAAGTTGCACGGCCGGTGCCGCGCATCCAGCTGCTCGGCCAGGATACCTTCCCAGGCCGTGCGGCAGGCGCCGGTCGAGCCCGGCAGGCAGCACACCAGGGTGCCGTTGGCCATGCCGGCCAAGGCCCGGCTCTGCACGGTCGAGGTGCCGATATCGAGGATCGACAGGGCGCGGAACAGCTCGCCAAACCCATCGATGCGCTTGTCCAGCAGGCAGTCCACCGCCTCCGGCGTGCTGTCGCGTCCGGTGAAACCGGTGCCGCCGGTGATCAGCACCACCTGCACCTGGTCATCGGCAATCCAGGTGGCGACCTGGGCGCGGATCTTGTAAAGGTCGTCCTTGAGCAGCTCCCGCGCCACCAGGCGGTGGCCCACGCCGACGGCGCGGCTGGCCAGCAGCTCGCCGGAAGTGTCGGTGTCGTAGGTGCGGGTGTCGCTGACGGTCAGCACCGCGATGTTCAGCGGTACGAACACCGCGTCCGGTTTCACGCTCATGGCCTTTGCTCCAGGATTGGCTTCGCGGCCACGGTAGAGACAAGCCCCGGCAGCGTCCAATCGATAGGACGTACCGGATGATCGACGATTTCTATCGCCGCTATCGGCCCCACGACCGGGTCGGTGAAATGTACATCAAGGATTAGCCAGGTGCTTCACTCTTGGTTAAGGTCTACCCACCCCGCAACCCCAGGCCGCACCATGGACATCAAACAGCTCAAGTTCCTCATCGCCCTCGACCAGACCCGCCACTTCGGCCAGGCCGCGGCGCTGTGCCACATTACCCAGCCGACCCTGTCCATGCGCCTGCGCAACCTCGAGGACGAACTGGACCTGGTGCTGGTCAAGCGCGGCCAGCGCTTCGAAGGTTTCACCGAAGCCGGCGAGCGCATCCTGGCCTGGGCCCGCACCCTGCTCGCCGCCCATGACGGCCTGCAGGCCGAGGCCGCCAGCTGCCGCGGCCAGGTGGTCGGCAGCCTGCGCCTGGGCACCGTGCCGCTGGCCAGCTTCAACCCCATGCAACTGCTGATGCCGCTGCGCGAGAAGTACCCCGAGCTGCACTTCCAGCTGTCGTCGCTGAGCTCCGAGCAGGTGATCGACGGCCTGAGCCGCAACCAGCTCGACCTGGGCATCTGCTACCTCGACCAGGTTAACACCAGCTTCTTCGAAGTGATCGAGCTGAGCACCACCACCATGGGCCTGCTGCACGACACCCGGCACTTCCAGTTCGAGGCCGATAGCCTGCGCTGGGAAGACCTCGGCGAGCTGCCGCTGGGCCTGCTGAGCAAGGGCATGCACTACCGCCAGTCCCTCGACCTGAGCTTGCGCAGCCGGGGCCTGGCGCCCAATGCCGTGCTCGAGAGCGACTCGACCTTCCAGCTGATCCAGGCGATCAACACCGGCGTGTGCTGCGCGATCATGCCGCTGGACTGCGGCCTGGAAGACCTCAGCAAGCACATGCGCATCATCCCGGTGCAGGAAGCCAGCATCCACAGCCCGGTCGGCCTGCTGCTGCGCCGCAGCGAGCCGCGCTCGGCCATCGCCGAGCAGTGCTTCGACGAGGCCCGCGCTCTGTTTCAACCCTCCTGAGCTGTCGCCTGGCGGTACTGCCGCGGCGTGAAACCGGTCAGTTGCCTGAACTGCCGGCTGAAGGCGCTGTGGTCGGTGTAGCCACAGCGCAGGGCCACCTCGATGATCGGCAGGTCGCTGTGCAACAACTGGTGCGCATGCTCCAGGCGGGCCTTGTGGATCATCTGCCGGGGAGTGAGGTGGAACACCCGCTTGCAGTAGCGTTCCAGCTGCGCCACCGAGATCCCGGCGATGCGGGTCAGCTCGCCCATGCTGATCGGCTGGTGGAAATGCGCGCGGATATGCGCATCCACCGCCGCCAGGCGCTGGTAGGCGGGGTGGGTGTCGGCGGCTGACTGCAGGTCGACGGAAATGCCCACCAGGCCGATGATCGTCCCCGCCGGATCGTACAGCGGACGCTTGTGGGTCAGGCACCAGCCCGGTTCGCGGCTGCCGTACAGGTGCAACTCCAGCTGGTCCTCCAGCACCAGGCCCTGCTCCAGCACCCGTCGGTCCTGCTCGGTGTAGCCGGGGCCCAGGCGCGCCGGGAACACCTCGGCGCTGGTCTTGCCCAGCAGCGGTTGCAGGTGTTTCAGGCCGCAGCGCTGGACCAGTGTGCGGTTGGCCAGGACGTAGCGGGCCTGGTCGTCCTTGATGAAGATCGCCGCATTGGCGATCACGTCGAGCATGGGCAGCAGCCAGACCACACCGGTGAGCAGGGCCTCGAGGGATTCGGGGCGGTGCTGGTCGAGGGTCTGGTACAGGGTTGCCAGTGAGTCGTGTGACATTCAATCAGGTCTCCGGTGGCAGGGCCGGCCTCTTCGCGGGACAAGCCCGCTCCTACAGGAATCGCGCCGATCTCGAAGCACGCGCAATACCTGTAGGAGCGGGCTTGTCCCGCGAAGAGGCCGGTATTGCCACTGCATCTCTCCAGCCCTTGCCGGCTATACGATCCAGCCTATCCAGCCACCGCCCAATCTCGCCAGCCTTTTCTTCAACTGTGCCGATTTCGTCACCCACCTTGCAGAAAACCATCAAGAACCGACGCCCCGATCGGTCCACTCTATGCCCCACGCAAGCCGCCCCATGACTTACTAGAACGCGGCGCATGCCGCCGCATCGTGACATCAGACCTGCCTATCCAAAACCTACAAAAAGGCGCAACCATGTCAGGCAAATTCAAGAAACAGCTGTCCCTGCTGGACCTCACCTTCATCGGCCTGGGCGCCATCTTCGGCTCCGGCTGGCTGTTCGCCGCCAGCCACGTCTCGGCCATCGCCGGCCCGGCCGGCATCCTCTCCTGGTTCCTCGGCGGCTTTGCGGTGCTGCTGCTGGGCATCGTCTACTGCGAGCTCGGCGCCGCCCTGCCACGGGCCGGCGGCGTGGTGCGCTACCCGGTGTATTCCCACGGCCCGCTGCTGGGCTACCTGATGGGTTTCATTACCCTGATCGCCTTCTCCAGCCTGATCGCCATCGAGGTGGTCGCCTCGCGCCAGTACGCCGCAGCCTGGTTCCCGGCCTTGACCAAGACCGGCTCCAGCGACCCGACGGTGCTCGGCTGGCTGGTGCAGTTCGCCCTGCTCGGATTGTTCTTCCTGCTCAACTACCGCAGCGTGAAGACCTTCGCCAAGGCCAACAACCTGGTCAGCGTGTTCAAGTTCATCGTGCCGCTGCTGGTGATCGGCGTGCTGTTCACCGTCTTCAAGCCGGAGAACTTCGAGGTCCAGGGTTTCGCGCCGTTCGGCCTGTCCGGCGTGGAAATGGCGGTGTCGGCCGGCGGCATCATCTTCGCCTACCTGGGGCTTACGCCGATCATCTCGGTGGCCAGCGAGGTGAAGAACCCGCAGCGCACCATCCCTATCGCGCTGATTCTCTCGGTGCTGCTGTCCACCGCGATCTATGCCCTGCTGCAACTGGCGTTCCTCGGCAGCGTGCCGACCGAGATGATTGCCAACGGCTGGGCCGGAGTGACCAAGGAGCTGGCCCTGCCCTACCGTGACATCGCCCTGGCCCTGGGCGTCGGCTGGCTGGCCTACCTGGTGGTGGCCGACGCGGTGATCTCGCCCAGCGGCTGCGGCAACATCTACATGAATGCCACCCCACGGGTGATCTATGGCTGGGCGCAGACCGGCACCTTCTTCAAGTACTTCACCCGCATCGACGAGCAGTCCGGCATTCCGCGCCCGGCGCTGTGGCTGACCTTCGGCCTGGCGGTGTTCTGGACCCTGCCGTTCCCGTCCTGGGAAGCGCTGATCAACGTGGTGTCCGCCGCCCTGGTGCTGAGCTACGCGGTGGCCCCGGTGTCGGTCGCCGCCTTGCGCCGCAATGCCCCGGACATGGCCCGGCCGTTCCGGGTCATGGGCATGGGCGTGCTCGGCCCGCTGTCGTTCATCATCGCCGCGCTGATCGTCTACTGGTCGGGCTGGAACACCGTGTCCTGGCTGCTGGCGCTGCAGATCGTGATGTTCGTGCTGTACCTGCTGTGCCGCCGCTTCGTGCCCACCGAACACCTGTCGCTGGGCCAACAGGTGCGCTCGTCGGCCTGGCTGATCGGCTTCTACGCCGTGACCATTTTCCTCTCCTGGTTGGGCAGCTTCGGCGGCCTGGGTGTGATCGGCCATCCGCTGGACACGGTGATCGTCGCCGCCAGTGCCCTGGGCATCTACTACTGGGGCGCGGCCACCGGCGTGCCGGCCCGGCTGGTGCGGCTCGATGGCGAGGATGAAAGCGAAGCGGGTACCGAAGCCAATCGCGGGCACGAGCCGGCTGCACTGGCCTCCTGAGAACTGACGGGAACTCGTGGGAGCGGGCTTGCCCCGCGATTCAGGGCAAGCGACCTCATCGCGGGGCAAGCCCGCTCCCACGATTGCCCCACACTTTGGAATGAACTGACCTATGAAAGAGATTCACGTCATCGACTCCCACACCGGCGGCGAACCGACCCGCCTGGTGATGAAAGGCTTCCCGCCCCTGCACGGCCGCAGCATGGCCGAGCAACGCGACGAACTGCGCGAGCTGCACGACCGCTGGCGCCGCGCCTGCCTGCTGGAGCCTCGCGGCAACGATGTGCTGGTGGGCGCGCTGTACTGCCCGCCGATCTCTGCGGATGCCACCTGCGGGGTGATTTTCTTCAACAACGCCGGCTACCTGAGCATGTGCGGCCACGGCACCATCGGCCTGGTCGCCTCGCTGCACCACCTGGGCCTGATCGAACCGGGGGTGCACAAGATCGACACGCCGGTCGGCCAGGTCAGCGCCACCCTGCATGACGACGGCGCCGTCACTGTCGGCAACGTGCCGTCCTACCGCTACCGCCGGCAGGTGGCAGTGGACGTGCCGGGCCATGGCCTGGTGCATGGCGACATCGCGTGGGGCGGCAACT
Organism: Pseudomonas sp. RtIB026; assembly: GCF_016861355.2. Lineage (NCBI taxonomy): Bacteria > Pseudomonadati > Pseudomonadota > Gammaproteobacteria > Pseudomonadales > Pseudomonadaceae > Pseudomonas > Pseudomonas sp. RtIB026. The sequence goes on from NZ_AP023348.2 coordinate 5,146,740, forward strand.
GGTTCTTCCTGGTTTCCGACCACGGCCAGCGCATCGAACTGGACAACCGCGAAGCCCTCACCGACTACACCTGGACCCTGCTCAAGGCCCTCGAGGCCCAGGGCATCACCGGCGAACACGGTGCCCCGATCGACCATGTCGAGCTGTTCGCCGACGACGCCAACGCCGACAGCCGCAACTTCGTCATGTGCCCCGGCAAGGCCTACGACCGCTCGCCCTGCGGCACCGGCACCAGCGCCAAGCTGGCGTGCCTGGCCGCCGACGGCAAGCTCGCCGAAAGCCAGACCTGGGTCCAGGCCAGCATCACCGGCAGCCAGTTCCACGGCCGCTACGAACGCGACGGTGAACGCATTCGCCCGTTCATCACCGGCCGCGCCCACATGACCGCCGACAGCACCCTGCTGATCGACGAGCAGGATCCGTTCGCCTGGGGCATCTGACCCCTTCATTTCCCACTGAATACCGCCAGGAGTGACAACAATGACCGACAACATCTTCACCGGCACCATGCCCGCCCTGATGACCCCCTGCACCGCCGAGCGCAAGCCGGACTTCGACGCCCTGGTGCGCAAGGGCCGCGAACTGATCGACGCCGGCATGAGCGCGGTGGTGTACTGCGGCTCGATGGGCGACTGGCCGCTGCTGACCGAGGCCGAGCGCCAGGAAGGCGTGGCGCGCCTGGTGGCCGCCGGCATCCCGACCATCGTCGGCACCGGCGCGGTGAACACCCGTGAAGCGGTGTCCCACGCTGCCCACGCCGCCAAGGTCGGCGCCGCCGGCCTGATGGTCATCCCCCGGGTGCTGTCCCGCGGCGCCTCGCTGACCGCCCAGCAGCATCACTTCTCGGCCATTCTCGCCGCCGCGCCGAAGCTGCCGGCGGTGATCTACAACAGCCCCTACTACGGTTTCGCCACCCGCGCCGACCTGTTCTTCGCCCTGCGTCGCGAGTACCCCAACCTGATCGGTTTCAAGGAGTTCGGCGGCGCCGCCGACCTGCGCTATGCCGCCGAACACATCACCTCCCAGGACGATGACGTGACCCTGATGGTCGGCGTCGACACGCAAGTGGTGCATGGTTTCGTCAACTGCAACGCCACCGGCGCCATCACCGGCATCGGCAACGCGCTGCCGCGCGAAGTGCTGCAACTGGTCAGCTTGAGCAAGCGCGCCGCCAAGGGTGATGCCAAGGCCCGACGCCAGGCCCGGGAGCTGGAATCGGCGCTGGCGGTGCTGTCGTCGTTCGATGAAGGCTGCGACCTGGTGCTGTACTACAAGCACCTGATGGTGCTCAACGGCGACACCGAGTACCGCCTGCACTTCAACGAAACCGACGCCCTCACCGACGCCCAGCGCCACTACGCCGAACAGCAGTACGCGCTGTTCCGCACCTGGTACGCCAGCTGGTCGGCCGAGCAGAACCAGGCTTGATATCGAGGACAGCCCGCCCCCCTGTGGGAGCGGGTTCACCCGCGAACACCGGCAAGGCCGGTGCCATGCACCGAGTTGCTTGTTTCGCGGGTAAACCCGCTCCCGCAGGGCTGCGGTACGCCCTTGAGTCTGAATTTAATTCCAAAGGATGTCCTCATGCCCCTCACCGGCAACCTGCTAATCGGCCAACGCTCCGTGGTCGGCACCGAAGCACCGATCCGCGCCATCGATCCGGCCAGCAACCAGGCCCTAGAACCCGCCTACGCCGGCGCCAGCGCCGAGCAGGTAACCCAGGCCTGCACCCTGGCCTGGGCAGCCTTCGATGCCTACCGCGAAACCACCCTCGAACAACGTGCCCACTTTCTCGACACCATCGCCGAGCAGATCGAAGCCCTGGGCGATGCCCTGATCGACCGCGCCAACACCGAGACCGGCCTGCCCAAGGCGCGTCTGCTGGGCGAGCGCGGCCGCACCTGCGCGCAACTGCGCACCTTCGCTCGCGTGGTGCGGGCCGGTGAATGGCTGGATGTACGGGTGGACAACGCCCTGCCCGAGCGCCAGCCACTGCCACGCCCCGACCTGCGCCAACGACAGGTTGCCCTGGGCCCGGTGGCGGTGTTCGGCGCCAGCAATTTCCCGCTGGCCTTCTCGGTGGCCGGCGGCGACACCGCCTCGGCACTGGCCGCCGGTTGTCCGGTGGTGGTCAAGGCTCATGGCGCGCACCCCGGCACCAGCGAACTGGTAGGCCAGGCCGTGGCTCGGGCGGTCGCGCAGTGCGAGCTGCCCGAAGGCGTGTTCTCACTGCTGTACGGCGCCGGCCGTGAGGCCGGTATCGGTCTGGTCAGCGACCCGCGCATCAAGGCCGTCGGCTTCACCGGCTCGCGCAGCGGCGGCCTCGCCTTGTGCCAGGCCGCCCAGGCACGTCCGGAGCCAATCCCCGTCTATGCCGAAATGAGCTCGATCAACCCGGTGTTCCTCTTCGAAGCCGCCCTGCAAGCCCGAGCGGAACCTCTGGCGCAAGCCTTCGTCGCTTCACTGACCCAGGGCGCCGGCCAGTTCTGTACCAACCCCGGGCTGCTGATCGCCCGTCAGGGGCCGGCCCTCGAACGCTTCATCAATGCTGCCGCCGAGCATGTCCGGCAAACCGCGGCGCAGACCATGCTCACACCCGGCATTGCCAGCGCCTATGCCAATGGCGTCGCCGCACTGGCTGAGAACCGCAATGCCCGACAGATCGCCAGCGGTCAGCCCCATCAAGGCCCGAACCAATGCCGGGCGCACCTGTTCGTTACCTCGGCCCAGGCGTTTCTCGCCGACCCGGCACTGCAGGCCGAAGTATTCGGCTCCGCCTCGCTGCTGGTCGCTTGCGACAGCGATGAACAGGTCCGCCAAGTCGCCGAACACCTGGAAGGGCAGCTGACCGCCACCCTGCACCTGGACGCCGCCGACCTCGACTGCGCCCGCCAGCTGCTGCCTACCCTCGAACGCAAGGCCGGGCGGATTCTGGTCAACGGCTGGCCGACCGGGGTCGAGGTGTGCGACGCGATGGTCCACGGCGGCCCGTTCCCGGCCACCTCCGACACCCGCGGCACCTCGGTAGGCACTGCGGCGATCCTGCGTTTCCTGCGCCCGGTGTGCTACCAGGACTTCCCCGATGCACTGCTGCCCGATGCGCTGCAACAGGGCAACCCGCTGCAACTGCGCCGCTTGCTCGATGGCCGACGGGAAGGCTGAACCATGACCGCCACTGACACGGACATCGCCGTGGTCGGCGCCGGCATTGTCGGCGTCGCCTGCGCCCTGCAACTGGCCCGCCAGGGCCGCCGGGTGCTGCTGATCGATCGCCAGGCGCCGGGCCACGGTGCGTCGTTTGGCAATGCCGGGCACCTGGCCACCGAGCAGGTGTTTCCCATCGCCGACCTGACGATTCTCAAGCGCCTGCCGGCCATGCTGCTGGACCCGATGGGCCCGTTGCGCCTGGACTGGAAGTACCTGCCACGGGCCCTGCCCTGGTTCACCCGCCTGCTGCTCAACCTGCGACCGGCGCCGTTCCAGCGCAGCGTCGCAGGCCTTCGAACGTTGAACGAAAGCAGCCTCGGCGCCTGGCAACGGCTGCTTGCATCCATCGACCGCAGCCACCTGCTCAAGGAAGACGGTTCGCTGCTGGTGTTCGAACGCCACGAATCGCGCCAGGCGCTCGCGGCATTGCGCGCCCGCCTGCAGGCACAGGCCGTGCCCGTGGACCTGTGGTCGGCCGAGGCGGTAAGCGAAGCGGCGCCGCAGTTGAGTCCGTCGATCCTGGGCGGCCTGTTCTTCCCGCGCACCGGTCACTTCCTCGACCCCTACCAGGTGGTCTGCGAACTGTTCAGCGCCGCCAGGGCCAGCGGCGTGCGCTTCCTGCGCGCCGAGGTCGATGGTGGCCGGGTGCATGGCCAGGGCATCAGCCTCGCCAGCGACCAGGGCAACCTCGAGGCCCGCCAGGTGTTGATCAGCGCAGGCGCACATTCGGCCAGGCTCACGGCCGCCCTGACCGGTCGGCAGGTACCACTGGATACCGAGCGCGGCTACCACCTGATGCTGCCAGCGGAGCATCAACGCCTGCCATTCGCCGTCACCTCGCTGGAGCGCAAGTTCATCATGACGCCCATGGCCGACGGCCTGCGCCTGGCCGGCACGGTGGAATTCGCCGGGCTCGAGGCGCCGCCGAGCATGCAGCGGGCATGGCAACTGCATCGGTTGAGCAAGGGCTTGTTCCGGCGTGAGCTGGATGCCGAGGGGGCAACGCCGTGGATGGGGTTCCGGCCTTCGTTGCCGGATTCGCTGCCGGTGATCGACCGGGTGGCCGATGGCAAGGTGCTGCTGGCGTTCGGGCATCAGCACCTGGGGTTGACCCAGGCGGCGGTGACGGCGGAGTGGGTGGGGCGGTTGGCTGGGGGGGCCGAGGTGGAACAGGCATACCGGTTGGATCGGTTCTGAGATTGCCGGGGGGCGCTTTGCGCCCCTTTCGCGGCACAAGGCCGCTCCTACAGGGGGATGCGTTCCGTGTAGGAGCGGCCTTGTGCCGCGAAAGGGCCGTAGAGCGGCCCCATGCGATATCAGCGATAACGCTCCAACCAATGCGCATAAGGCGCCGGCAGCGTCCACGCCGCCTTGTCCACGCCCAGGGCCTTGGCTGCAGCATACGGCCAGTGCGGGTCGGCCAGGTGCGCACGCCCCACCGACACCAGGTCGAGCTGGTTGGCCTGCAACGCGCCCTCGGCCAGCTCCGGCGTGCCAAAGCCCCAGGCCGAGGTCACCGGCAGCTTCGCCTCGCGGCGCACCCGCTCGGCGATCGGCCCCAGGAATGCCGGGCCCCATGGGATGTTGGTCTGGGGAATAGTGAAGCCGACACTGACGCTCAGCAGATCGAGGCCGCCGGCCTTGAAGCGACGGGCCAGTTCAACGGACTCCTGCAGGGTCTGCTCGTCACGGCCATCGTATTCCACCACGCCAAAGCGAGCGGTCAGCGGCAGGTGCTCCGGCCACACTTCACGTACCGCAGCGAGGGTTTCCAGCAGGAAACGCGTACGGTTGTCGAAGCTGCCCCCATAGGCGTCGGTACGCTGGTTGGAGTGCTCGGAGAAGAAACTCTGGCCCAGGTAGCCATGGGCGAAGTGCAGTTCGATCCACTCGAAGCCGGCATCGCGGGCACGGCGCGCGGCATCGACGAAGTCCTGCTTGACCCGGGCGATATCGTCCAGGGTCATGGCCTTGGGCACTTTCGGCAGGTGGCCGCCAAAGGCGATGGCGGACGGGGCGATGGTGTCCCAGCCACGGGCATTGTCGGCGGCGATATGATCGTCACCTTCCCAGGGGCGATTGGCACTGGCCTTGCGGCCGGCGTGGGCAATCTGGATGCCTGGCACGGAACCGGCAGCCTTGATCGCCTTGACCACCGGCACGAAGGCCTGGGCCTGGGCGTCGTTCCAGATGCCGGCGCAGCCGGGGGTGATGCGCCCTTCCGGGGACACCGCGGTGGCCTCGACCACCACCAGGCCGGCGCCACCACGGGCCAAGCTCGCGTAATGCACCTGGTGCCAGTCATTGATCAGGCCATTCTCGGCCATGTACTGGCACATCGGCGGAATGGCAATGCGGTTGCGCAGGGTGACATCTTTGAGGGTATAGGGTTCGAACAAGGCGGCCATGAGGTAACTCCAGGGACGGGGGTTGGATACGATTGTTCGATCATATTCGAACTATGGCAATTTGTGAAACCCCCGTTATCATGTCGTCCATGCGAGCCTATACCCACCCCAACCCCGAAGACCTGACGCTGGAGCGCCTGCTCTACGCCCTGAGCGACCCTGTGCGCATGGAAATCGTCCGTCGCCTGGCCGGTGTCGCCGAAGCCAGCTGCGGCGAGCTGGACGGCGGCCGGCCCAAGTCGAGCATGTCCCATCACTTTCGCGTATTGCGCGATTCCGGGCTGGTGCACACCCGCAATGTCGGCACCACGCATATGAACTCGCTGCGCAGCGAAGAACTCGAAAGCCGCTTTCCGGGGTTGCTGGGCAGTATTCTCGAGCAGCGTTGAGGTGCACCCGGCCAGGCCAACCTCAAGCCTTGCGCAATCCCTGTAGGAGCGGCCTTGTGCCGCGAAAGGGCCGCATTGCGACCCCGGCGATCGTTGCTCAACGCCGAGATGCTGGGGCCGCTTCGCAGCCCTTTCGCGGCACAAGGCCGCTCCTACAGGGGTAGGCGTCAATCCCTTGCCCGATTCTCAGGCATAAAAAAACCACGAGGCCGCCGGTGGCGACGCTCGTGGTGGGTGTTGCCGGGCAAGTCCGGCAACCGTCTGGCCTTACAGCGCCATGTCGTTCGCAGGCTTGCTCTCGACCGGTGCGGCTGGCGCCACGCTGGTCTTGACGCTCTGGTCGATCACCGGCGGCTTCTCCAGCTGCAGGACTTCGGCGGTGTAGTCCCACTCTTTCTGGGTGGCGGCGGCCGAATCGTTCAGCTTGGTACCGTAGCTCGGGACGATCTCCTTGATCTTGGCCTGCCACTCAGGGGTAGCGACCTTCTCCTTGAACACGGTTTCCAGCACGTTGAGCATGATCGGCGCGGCGGTCGAGGCACCTGGCGAGGCGCCCAGCAGGCCGGCGATGGTGCGGTCTTCGGAAGCCACGACCTCGGTGCCCAGCTTCAGCACGCCGCCCTTGTCGGCATCACGCTTGATGATCTGCACGCGCTGACCGGCCTGCCACAGTTTCCAGTCTTCCTTCTTGGCGTTCGGGAAGTAGGTCTGCAGGGCGGCGAAACGGTCGTCGTCGGACTGCATCAGCTGGCCGGCGAGGTACTCGACCAGCGGGTACTGATCGATGCCGACACGGGCCATCGGCCAGACGTTGTGGGTGGTGGTGCTGCTCAGCAGGTCCAGGTACGAGCCGTTCTTCAGGAACTTGGTCGAGAAGGTGGCGAATGGCCCGAACAGGATCACGCGCTTGCCGTCCAGCACGCGGGTGTCCAGGTGCGGAACCGACATGGGTGGCGCGCCGGTCGAGGCGATGCCGTAGGCCTTGGCCATGTGCTGCATGGCAACGGTCGGGTTCTCGGTCACCAGGAACGAGCCGCCCACCGGGAAGCCTGCGTATTCCTTGGCTTCCGGGATGCCCGACTTCTGCAGCAGCTTCAGCGCGCCGCCGCCGGCACCGATGAACAGGAACTTGGCGTCGGTGGCGTGCTCGGTGCCATCCTTCAGGTTCTTGTACTCGACGTGCCAGGAGCCGTCTTCGTTGCGGGTGATGTCCTGCACTTCGCTGGACAGCTTCAGGTCGAAGTTCTCTTTGGTCTTCAGGTGACCAACGAACTGACGGGTGATCTCACCGAAGTTGACGTCGGTGCCGATCGGGCTCCAGGTCACGGCCAGCTTCTGGCTTGGATCGCGGCCTTCCATCATCAGCGGGACCCACTTGGCGATCTGCGCGTGGTCTTCCGAGTACTGCATCGAACGGAACAGCGGGCTGGCCTGCAGGGCGTCGTAGCGCTGCTTCAGGAACTTGATGTTGTCATCGCCCCAGACGAAGCTCATGTGCGGGGTGGTGTTGATGAACGAGTGCGGGTTCTTCAGCACGCCCTGGCGTACCTGCCAGGACCAGAACTGGCGGGAGATCTGGAACGACTCGTTGATCTCGATGGCCTTGGTGATGTTGACCTTGCCATCTTTGTCCATCGGGGTGTAGTTCAGCTCGGCCAACGCGGAGTGGCCGGTACCGGCGTTGTTCCAGCCGTTGGAGCTTTCTTCGGCGACGCCGTCCATGCGCTCGACCATTTCCATCGACCAGCTCGGTTCCAGCTCGTTGAGCCAGACCGCCAGGGTGGAACTCATGATGCCGCCGCCAACCAGCAGCACGTCGACTTTCTTGGTGTCTTCGGCGTGCGCTTGCATGAAGCTCGCCGCGACTGCCAGACCCAGCAAGGTCTTGCCAGCTTTCTTGAACATTGATCGATTCCAGTCAGTAGAACGGAGGGTGGGCCTGTGGCTGGCCCAGGTATTCCATGTTCTTCAGCGCAGGCTTGTTGTGATCATTGTTCAGCAGCCAGAGAGACATTGGACGCGCCAGCCTTTGGTCGGATTGACCGACAAGGCTGAAACGATTTACGGATTGTAACCGAATTGCCAGCACAAACAAACGCGCGCCAGGGCGTCAAGACGACAGGTTGCCACGCGACAAGCCACCACGCCCCGGAAAACAAAAACCCCCGGCCACATCCATGGCCGGGGGTCTTGGATCAGGCCGTGAACGACCCGATCAGGGTATTTCCAAGATTACTGCTGCTGAGGCAGTTTATCGATCGGGCCGCAGCCGCCGATGATCTTGGAGATGGAAACCGATGGGTGGAACAGGTAGTCGTACGAGCAGTTCTTAGGCTGGTTGTAGACCTGGCCGGTGCAGCCGGACAGCAGGGCAACGCCCGAAACGACAGCAACAGCGACAGTAGCTTTGATCAGCTTTTTCATAAAAATCCTTTAGTCCATGATCCACCATCAAACTGATGGCGCGCGGATCATACGGGAAAAGGGGGTGTGAGCGAAAGGTGTTAGTACAGATGCACTAGTTGACGGGGGTCAACTAACAAGTTGTCGGCACGGTAACTAAGTGTAATGAACTACTTGCTAAAACGTTACAGGTTGGCGTGGTTCGCACAGATCGCCCTTACCGGAAATAGCTCGATTCCCTGGGACTGATGCCTATCCCGAGTGAAAAGCATGGACTTCCCTCTGTCCGTAGTCCTTTTCCCAGTCGGATGTCCCCTTCCTTCAAAGCATTGCAACCGCCCGAATCGCTCTCTAGCCTCAGGCCGTCACTGCGCTGAATCGAGCGTCGTCCGGCTTGGCGCCTGATCCGAAAATACCACCCACATGGACAAGGAGTAGCCAGTAGGCTACTTTCATGCATGAGTAACCTGATCGACACAACGCCGGAATTTGAATCCTGGCTCGATGGCGTCAAGGACCCCATCGGCAAAGGTGCGATCGCCGGACGGATTCTCCGCGCAGAAGGTGGCAACTTCGGTGACACCGAACCCGTCGGCGACGGTGTCAGCGAAATGCGCGTGTTCATCGGGCCTGGTTACCGCATCTACTATGTGCGGACAGGCATGGCGCGCTATTTGATGCTCTACGGCAGTGACAAGACTGATCAAGACAGAGGCATCAAGCGAGCGAAGGACATTCTCGATGCCCTGCGAGGTAAAAGAAGATGAGTAGAAAAGCCGAGTCTGGCGATATGCCGATCCTTGACCTGGAACTGAGCAACACCAACCGCTTCGAGGCCTCCCGCTTCCTCGACAACCCCGAAACCATTGCTGCCTTCCTGGCAGAAGCCATGCACAGCAACGATGCCCAGACGCTGATGCAGGCCATCGGTGAAGTTGCCAAGGCCATCGGTGTGAATCAGTTTGCCCAAGATGCAGGCGTTAACCGCGAGTCACTCTATAAAACGCTCAAGGGAGGGGACAAGACGCGCTTCGCTACCGTCCAGAAGCTGATGCTTGCACTAGGTGTAGAGCTGACAGTAAGGCCGCTCGAGTCCGGCAACCTCTACAGCAAGAGAAGCCGATAAACAGGCGATAGCATGAAGTGAAAACGGAGTTTCCCGCAAAGAGCCAATAAGTGATCTGAGGATTGAGAAGACCAACTTGCTGGCAATTCCTTTCAGCTTCCTACAGATTTTCATCAGACTTTCCTGATTCCCTGTAGTCCATTTCCCAAGCACACTTTTTCCCCATTCAAGCCATTGCAGCTACTCGGTTCGCGGCCTAGTCTCGACCCGTCGTTGCCAACTCAACGACCGGCTTTGACAGGCCGAAGCTCAGAACGCAATGGCTGCTTCATGGCAGTTGTGCGTGGGGCACATTCGTGTGCGCCGGGAACCTGAGCCTCGGTCTGTCAACCTACGTACAGCTGCCTCCATTGGTTTGACAGCTTGTGGTGGACGCCCCAAATTGCTCAGGTTACTACCATGATAAAAATTGTCCCCGACCCTCCGCTACAAGCATCCGACTCGCCTCATACCCTAGAGGATCTGCTCGTCCAAATCGCCGAGTACCTCGTCTGCGCCCTCACCGCCGCCCAACACGCCGCCATGATCCACAGCAAACCGCCGGGCCAGGTCATGGCCCTGACCGCCGCGCATGAAATCGACAACGCACGCAGCTTGGTCGAAATGGCCTTGAGCCGTGTACAGGCAAGGCATTGATAGCGCCCTGACAACAACAAGGAGTACCGGCATGACGCAAGACAAGCGCATCACCATCGTCGGCATCGGCAGCTTTGGCGAAAGTGGTGAAATCGATAACGAAACCCCACTATTTCAGGTCGTTGCAGGCCACCCCATGGACTATGCCCTGGAACAATTTCAAGGTCTTTAGGCGCAAGAGCGCTTGACCGAGTGAGGGCCACCAGGTAACCGCCGCGCCCCTTGCAGCTCCTACCAGATCGAGCGCCGCCCGCGCGGCGCATCGCGGATGAATCCGCTCCTACATCTGTTTCGGGCCAGTCAATCCTGCGCCATTACCGGGCCCGCCCTGTGGGTACGACGCGGTCTCAGTGTGGGCACCACTGCCGCTCCACCTATCTCAAGACATGCACCAAGGCGGGCAACCATGGCCTTACAGGTTCGGCACGTTGCAACAAATAATGAAATGGCTACCCCCGCCCCACCCTGTGTCAGCCCTCTAAGCTTTCACAGGGTGCCTATCGGAGTGCAACGCCATGAACACTGTCGCCATCATCGCCATCGACCTGGGAAAGTTGAGCTTCCATGTACACGCTCAGGATGATCGGGGTCATGAGCTCTATCACCGCAGGTTCAACCGTGAGTCACTCATCCGCCACCTTGCCAATCTTGCGCCCTGTACGGTGGCGATGGAGGCCTGTGGTGGCTCTCATTTCATGGCGCGAGAGGTGACGAGACAGGGTCATACGCCCAAACTTATTCCCGCACAGTTCGTTCGCCCCTACGTGAAAAGCAACAAGAATGACTTTGCCGATGCTGCCGCTATCGGTGAGGCGGCAACCCGCGATCAGATGCGCTTCGTGCCTCCCAAAACCGAGGCCCAGCAGGCGCTGGCGATGCTCAATTCACTGCGCGACAGCTTCATCAGAGACCGTACTGCCACCATGAGCCGCATCCACGCTTATTTGCTCGAGGTGGGGGTCAGTTTGGCACCCACCTTCAAGGCGGTCCGGGAGCTCCCCATTCTGCTGGACGACAGTACCTTCTCACCGTTGATCAAGAAGCTGTTGCTGGACCTACATGCCCACTTCCGCTATCTCGATGATCGGATCAAGGCTCTGGACAAGGAAGTGCATAGCCAGGCCGTTAGCGATGATCTTGCTTCCCGTTTGATGTCGATACCTTGTATTGGCCCGATCACCGCTACCGCCCTGGCTGCGGAATTGGGTGATGGTAAGCAGTTCCGCTGTGGGCGAAATTATTCAGCCTCCATAGGCCTGGTTCCCAGGCAGCACACGACAGGCGGCAAACCTTGCCTGGGGCGAATCAGCAAGCGGGGCGACGGCAATCAGCGACGACTGCTGATCCAGTGCGCGAGGGTCTATCTGATTGGGCTGGAGCGCAAAACCGGCAAGCTGGCGGACTGGGTACGTGGCTTGCTACGTGTTCACCACCCCAACCTGGTGGTGTGCGCTATCGCCAACAAACTGGCCCGAATCGCCTGGGCCATCACGGCACACCACAGCGAATTTGATGCAGGGTCAAGCGCCATGAACGCTTGACCCTGCAGACACACGAGTAACAACCCACCTGGTTTTGCGATGCTGCACACAGATGACGTGAACGGTATACCGGCCTGGCGATCAACCTGAGCTCCTACTCGGCTTCAGAAGCCGAACAAATATCTAGGCTCGTCGGGCGCGATTTTCATCGAGGCGCGGGACCAACCTCCCACACGACGCCGTATAGATTGACGCAAACCAAACTCACGCACATCTCAGTACAGTATTGCAGAAATGGGGGTAACCATAGATGTAGGAGCGGATTCATCCGCGATGCGCCGCGCGGGCGGCGCTCGATCTGATAGGCGATGCAACGCTAACGTCGAACACCTTGAAAAACCTCAGCCAAGATACCTGCAAGGACCTTGATCGCATCACCCAACTTGCTCGAATCGCCGCCGCCTCACGAACAGGCCCACGCCCACCCCCGTGGCAAGCACCGACAGCAATCCCAGGTCCAACCCGAACGAACGGATCTGGCTCACAAGGATGCAACCGACGACACCAACCACCGCCAACGCCACCCCGAGCCACTTGCGCAGCGCGTAAGGCCTGAGAAACCGATCCAGCAAGCCGTAGAGCACCAGAGCGATGACCGCATAGGTAATTTCGGACACAGGCGTCTCCCTCAGGTCTTGATGATCAGGGTCGAAGTGGTGTGCTGTGGCCCGATGCCGCCATTGACCTGCGCCTCGATGCTGACCAATACATCACCGGCATGGTAGGTAGGCAGGACATCATTGGCATAGGCGCGCACCCCAGCGCCCACCGGCACGCCAACATAGGGCGATGCCACAGAACTCGCGGCGGCGGCGAACGCCGAGGCGGCAAGGTTGGCGACCTTGGTGCGCTGGGCATTGAGGGTATCGCCCTGCTGGCGGGTCAAAGGCTTGGAGATACCGATCTTCATCACGCAGGGCAGCCCCTTGGCCAGCATCCTGTCGTAAGTCTCGACGACCTTGCTGTTGACCTCGTAATGGGCGCTTCTCGCCTCACCGAAATGCAGCTCGCGCAGGCGTCCGCGCTCACTGTCGGTCAGGGTGATCTGCGAGACGTTGAAGACGATCCCGTGATTGCCCATGTATTGGAAAGTCCCTTCGAACTTCATTGCACGCATCCTTTCGAGGCAAAGGGTGCGATTCTCTACAAGGCGCGGCAGGTACGCAAACGGTGGCATTTGGCTATACAGCCTATCGCCCTGTTGCGAGTAGTCCATTTCCGAATCGGGCTTCCAGGCCCGCCGAAGCATTGCCGTTGACCAGGTACCGCTCTAGGCTCTGTTCATCGCTGCCACATCGACAGCACCATCAAGAACATTGCAGATGCCCCACAAGCCGTATGGACGATGCCCAACAGCATCGAAGACCATGGACGAGCAGAGCGTGGTGCTTCAGGCGCTATTCGAAGCGGAGGGCGTAGATGTCTCAAAACGATATGCCAGACAGCCGGCTGCAGGCGCCCTGGGCCAACTATTTTCAACGGCTTTATGCAGCAGGCATGAGCCTGGGTAGACATGACTCGCCATCAGAGAAGATTGATACCGTAACCATGAATGACCTGCCCCGTGACGAACTCAACGCCAAGCTCGAGACCATCGAGATCAAGATGGACGCGCGGGTAGAAGCCATCGCGTCGAAAATCGATGGTTTTCTCGTTGCCCAGAGTGAGCGCGACAAGCGCTTGGACGACTCGATCGCAGGTGTGCGCCGCGACATCGATCGATTGGGGAGTCTGAAGCTGAATATCTGGGGAGCCATGCTTACCGCTGTTGCGCTGGGCGTAACGGTGGCGGCTCTGAGCGTGACGTTCTATCAAACAGGTAAAGGCGACATCGCTATCCCGCCCCTGTCGTCACTTGCGATAGAGGCCCCCGCCTCAGTTCACATCGCTGCCGACGAGTAAAGGCAAACCGCTCCATCTGCCCTAAAACTGCCTTCATGCGCCCCCCTGAAACGACGAAGCCCCCGAAAACTCAACGTTTTCGGGGGCTCCGACTACTTCGCATATGGCGGAGAGATAGGGATTTGAACCCTAGGTACTGTTGCCAGTACAACGGATTTCGAATCCGTCCCGTTCGACCACTCCGGCATCTCTCCAATGGCGCGCATCATACCAGCGATTTCGTTTCTGGCAAACCTTTTTTGAAAAAAATTCGCGTGGTATCAGGCGCTTGCGTGAACGCGCCGCTTACAGCGGCACGCCCAGGCGTTTGGCAACTTCTTCGTAGGCTTCGATCACGTCACCCAGACCCTGGCGGAAGCGGTCCTTGTCCATCTTCTTGCGGGTCTCCTTGTCCCACAGGCGGCAGCCGTCCGGGCTGAATTCGTCGCCCAGAACGATCTGGCCGTGGAACACGCCGAACTCCAGCTTGAAGTCGACCAGCAGCAGGCCTGCGTCGTCGAACAGCTTGCTCAGCACTTCGTTGACCTTCAGCGACAGCTTCTTCATCTCGACCAGTTGCTCGGCGGTGCCCCAGCCGAAGGCGACAACGTGGGATTCGTTGATGAAGGGGTCACCCTTCTCGTCGTTCTTCAGGAACAGCTCGAAGGTGGACGGCTCCAGCTTGATGCCCTCCTCCACGCCCAGTCGCTTGACCAGGCTGCCGGCGGCGTAGTTGCGCACCACGCACTCGACCGGGATCATGTCGAGCTTCTTCACCAGGCACTCGTTGTCGCCCAGCAGCTTGTCGAACTGGGTCGGCACGCCAGCTTCTTCGAGCTTCTGCATGATGAAGGCATTGAACTTGTTGTTCACCATGCCCTTGCGGTCGAGTTGTTCGATGCGCTTGCCGTCGAACGCCGAGGTGTCGTTACGGAACAGCAGGATCAAGCGGTCGGCGTCGTCGGTCTGGTAAACCGATTTGGCCTTGCCGCGGTAGAGTTCGTCGCGTTTTTCCATGATGGGCTCCGCTTGCTTGAGTGGGTGGGCTAGGCGATTTGGCGCCAGTCGAGCCCATGTTCCTGATTCGCCACCTGGAGCCAGTCCGGATCGCACCCGAGGGCGTCGACGAAGCACTGGCGGGCCAGATGTGGCAGGTTGTTCTTGCTGCTGAGGTGGGCCAGCACCAGGTGCTGCAGGTTCTGCCAGCCCAACTCGGCCACCAGGCTCGCGGCCTGGTGGTTGTTCAAATGTCCCTGGCTGCCGCCGACCCGCAGCTTGAGAAAGTGCGGGTAATGCCCGCGGGCCAGCAGGTCGCGGCAGTGGTTGGCCTCGATCAGCAGGGCATCGAGCCCCTGATAGCGCTCCAACAGCCGGGCGTCGTAACTGCCCAGGTCGGTGAGCATGCCGAAACGCCGGCGACCATCACTGATCACGTACTGCAGCGGCTCGTAGGCGTCATGCTCGACCCGTGCCGCGCTGACCTTGAGATCGCCGATCTGCAGCACATCGCCACAACCGAGAAAACCGGTCACCTCCACCGGCTTGCGCATGCCGCGCAACGTGCCCTGGCTGAGGTAGACCGGTACATTGTAGCGGCGCGAGAGCAACCCCACCCCATGCACGTGGTCGGCATGTTCGTGGGTCACCAGCACCGCGCTCAGCTGCGCGGCCGATACCCCGAGCAGCGCCAGGCGCCGCTCGGTCTCGCGCAGGGAGAAGCCGCAGTCGACCAGGATGAAGGTTTCACCACTGGCGACGAGCGTGCCGTTTCCCTGGCTACCGCTTCCTAGAACCGCGAAGCGCACTTAGCCCAAGTGGTCCTGGATCGCGCTCAGCACGCGGCGGGCGACATCGGCCGGAGCCACGGTGTTGATGTTCTTCTCGACGGTCACCTGGACGTTGTCGCCGACCTTGCTCAGGCGCACCTGGTAGCGCTCGGCACGGGCTTCACGCTCTTCCTTGCTCGGCTCGCTGCCGAACAGGCGGCTGAAGAAGCCAGGCTCCTTCTGCTTGTCGTCGGGTTTCTCGGACAGGTTGATGTAGTACAGGCCCAGGCTGCGGTTGATGTCCTCGACACGCCACTCGCCCTGCTCCAGGGCGCGGCCGACGCCGGACCAGGCGCGGTCCAGGTCGGAACCCAGGAACAGCACCGGGTTGCCGCTGCCGTCCTCGCTCAGGCTGACCTGGCTCGGGGCATCGAAGTCGCGCGCGGCCAGCAGCGAGACCGAACCGCCCTTCTCGGCGCTGCGGTTCATGCTGGCGAGCATTTCGTCGACCAGCAGGGCGTCGGTGCCGGTGTTGCTGGAGGCGGACGGGAAGTCAGGCTCGGCAGTGCTGCCGGCCGGACGTTCGACGCTGACCACATACACCTCGGAGGTGTTGCGCTGCACGCCGGGTTCCATGCGCACACGCACACGGACTTCGCTGTCCGGGCTGCTGGAGGTGCTGGCCAGGCGCTGGCCGAGGGAGGCCGACAGCTCGTCGAAACGCTGCCAGGTGGTGTTGAATTCGCCAGTCTGCGGACGTTCTTCGGCAATGCGGAATCCGTTGTCCTCGAAGAACTGGCGAGTCACCGGCCAGACTTCGGCGGGCGAGCGCTGGGCCAGCACCCAACGGCTGTTGCCGCTGCGCTGCAGGCTGAAATCGCTGATGTCGGCGGTGGCCGACAGCGGCTGTGGACGGGGTACCTCGAACTCGCCGGTGGCGCGATCGTCGGCCACGTTGCGCGGGATCGGCAGCAGCGGATCCAGGCGCTTGACGTTGCTGGCGTCCGGCGGCAGCTGCATCGGCGCGGTCGGTTGCGCCTGCAGGTAGTCGCTGCCACGGTCGCGGAAATAGCCATCCTCGCCCCACAGCCAGCCGCACCCGCTGGTGCTGGAGATGATCAGGGCGAGAGCGGAAAGACCAGCCAGTCGCTTCATGCGGTGTACTTCCTCGATTAAACCAGTACGCCGGACTGGCGCAAGGCAGTACGGACTTTTTCGTGACAGCCTTCGCTCAGCCAGGTCAGTGGCAGGCGAATGCCCTGCTGCATCAGGCCCATTTGCACCAGCGCCCATTTCACCGGAATCGGGTTGGCTTCGCAGAACAGGTCTTTGTGCAGCGGCATGAGTTTTTCGTTGATCGCGCGGGCCTTCTCGGCATTGCCCTCAAGGGCGGCCTCGCACAGGTCGGCCATTTCGCGCGGGGCGACGTTGGCGGTGACGGAGATGTTGCCCTTGCCGCCCATCAGGATCAGCTCGACGGCGGTCGGATCGTCGCCGGACAGGACGATGAAGTCCTTGTCGACGCCGTCCAGGATGGCCTTGGCACGGACCAGGTCGCCGGTGGCTTCCTTGATGCCGATGATGTTCTTGACCTTCGACAGACGGATCACGGTGTCGGCCTGCATGTCGCAGGAGGTGCGGCCGGGCACGTTGTAGAGGATCTGCGGGATGTCGACGGCTTCGGCGATGTGCTTGAAGTGCTGGTACAGGCCTTCCTGGGTCGGCTTGTTGTAGTACGGGACCACCAGCAGGCAGGCGTCGGCGCCGGCATTCTTGGCGTTCTTGGTCAGGTGCACGGCTTCGGCAGTGGAGTTGGCACCGGTACCGGCGATCACCGGGATCCGCTTCTTGCTGTGCTTGACCCGCTCGACCACGTGCTTGATGACCAGGATGTGTTCTTCGACATCCAGCGTGGCGGACTCGCCGGTGGTGCCGACAGCTACGATCGCGTGGGTGCCGTTTTCCAGGTGGAAGTCTACAAGCTTGTCGAGGCTGTCCCAGTCCAGACGCCCTTGTGCATCCATGGGAGTGACCAATGCCACCATACTGCCCGCAATCATGTAACTGCTCCTGCCGGAAAAAGAGAGCGGTAATGGTACTGGCGCCATCGGCCTTGCACAAGCGAAGCAGGCGGGCGGAGCATTCCCCTTCGCGCCGCTTTTCGCTACCCTTGATCCTTTGATCGGTGCAGCACGGCCCGCCGGGCCGTCGACAGTGCTCCCGGCCTGCGTCCACAGCCGCCAAAACCGGCCCGGGCCCTGCTGAAAAAGGAGGCTTTGCCCCCGTCCTGCATCGACCGCTCATCGCTTTAGGAATGCTGCATGTCCACCCCCACCGTTCGCGAACAATTCCTCGTCATCAGCGCCCTGGGCCCCAACCCCATGGAGCTGGCCAACGTTCTCAGCCGCGCGGCCTTCGACAACCGCTGTGCGGTGGTCACCTCGCGCCTGTCGCGCCACGGCGAGACCAGCGCCCTGGTGCTGCAGGTCGGCGGCAGCTGGGATGCCCTGGCCCGCCTCGAAGCCACCCTGCCGGGCCTGGGCAAGAAGCACGGCCTGACCCTGGACGTGGTGCGCAGCGCCGATCAGGAAGTGCGCCCGCAGGCCCTGCCCTACGTGGCCTACGTCAGCGCCGCCTATCGCCCGGACATCATCAACGAGCTGTGCCAGTTCTTCCTCGACCACCGCGTCGAGCTCGAAGCGATGACCTGCGACACCTACCTCGCGCCGCAAACCGGCAGCAGCATGCTCAACGCCCAGTTCACCGTGATCCTGCCGGCCGGCACCCAGATCAGCTGGCTGCGCGACCAGTTCCTCGACTTCGCCGACGCTCTGAACCTGGACGCGCTGATCGAACCGTGGCGCCCACAGAACCCCATGTAAGGAAACCCCCATGGCCGTAGCACTCGACCAACCCGTCGCCGATTTCCAGGTCCAGGCCACCAGCGGCCAGACCGTCAGCCTGGCTGACCTGAAGGGCCAGCAGGTGGTGCTGTACTTCTACCCCAAGGACAGCACCCCGGGCTGCACCACCGAGGGCCAGGGATTCCGCGACCAGCACGCGGCGTTCCGGGCCGCCAACACCGTGGTGTTCGGCGTGTCGCGCGATGGCATCAAGTCGCACGAGAACTTCAAGGCCAAGCAGGCGTTTCCCTTCGAGCTGATCAGCGACAAGGACGAGGCGCTGTGCCAACTGTTCGACGTGATCAAGCTGAAGAAGCTGTACGGCAAGGAATACCTGGGCGTGGACCGCAGCACCTTCCTGATCGACAAGGACGGTGTGCTGCGCCAGGAATGGCGTGGGGTGAAGGTGCCGGGGCATGTGGATGCGGTGTTGGCGGCGGCGCAGAATCTCGATAAGGCTTGAGATCTTGAGGGCGCTTTGCGCCCTATCGCGGCACAAGGCCGCTCCTACAGGAATCGCGTTCCCCTGTAGGAGCGGCCTTGTGCCGCGATAGGGCTGCAAAGCAGCCCCAGACCTACAACATCGGCGCCACAGACCTGTCCTGCCGCGGCCACGCGTCCAGCACTGCCTTGAACAGCGTCGCCAGCGGGATCGCGAAGAAGATCCCCCAGAACCCCCACAGCCCGCCGAAAAGCAGCACCGCGCAGATGATCGCCACCGGGTGCAGGCTCACCGCCTCGGAGAACAGCAGCGGCACCAGCACGTTGCCATCGAGCGCCTGGATGATTGCGTACACCGCCATCAGGTAGATGAACTGGTCACCCCAGCCCCACTGGAACAGCGCGATCAGCGTCACCGGCACCGTCACCACCACCGCGCCGACATAGGGCACCACCACCGACAGGCCCACCAGCAGCGCCAGCAAGGCGGCATAGTTCAGGCCCAGGCTGATGAAGGCGATATAGGTGGCGATCCCGCAAATCAGGATCTCGATGCCCTTGCCGCGGATATAGTTGGCGATCTGCCGGTTCATCTCATCGCCCACCCGGTTGAGCAGCGTGCGCTCACGCGGCAGATAGCCGCTGACCCAGCGCCCGATCAGTTCGCGGTCCTTGAGGAAGAAGAACACCAGGATCGGCACCAGCACCAGGTAGATCATGGCGTTGACCAGCAACGGCAGGCTCGACAGCGAGAAGGTCAGCGCCCATTGGCCGAACTTGCCGATCTCGCCGCGCACCGATTCGATGGCGCGCAGCACCTGCTCGTCCGACACCAGGTGCGGATAGCGCTCAGGCAGGAGCAACAATAGCGACTGCCACTTGCCGAGCATCCCCGGCAGTTCGTTGAACAGGGTGATCAGCTGATGCCAGAGTAGCGGCACCAGCACCAGCATGAACACCGCCAGGGCGCCCATGAACAGGGCGAACACCATCCAGACCGCCAGCCTGGAGGGCACCTTCAAGCGCTCCAGGGCATTGACCAGCCCCTGCATGAGGAACGCCAGGACCATGCCCGCCAGCACCGGCGCGAGCATGCCGCCCAGGGTCAGCACCACGGTGAAGGCCAGGAACAGCAGGACCGCCAACACCACGGCCTCCTCGTCGGAGAAGTAGCGCTGCATCCAGTCGCGAAGCACTTTGAACATTGACGATCCTTGGGAAAGACTCAGGCCTTGCGCAGCCAGTAGGTGTACACGCCGGCCTCGGCCGTTTCGTGCAGCAGCGTATGACCGGCCAGCTGGGCGAAAGTGCGGAAGTCGCGCTGGGAGCCGCCGTCGGTGGCGATCACCTTGAGCACCGCGCCACTGGCCAGGCGATTGAGTTCCATCTTGGCCTTGAGCAGCGGCAACGGGCAGTTCAGCCCGCTGGCGTCGAGCTCGGCGTCGCTGGTCGGGGTGTCACTCATCGGGCGCGTCTCCGGGGTATGGACAGAAAGGTCTGGTAGGATACCGCCACTGGTCGGCATCGCGCGACCCGGCTACAGTAAGGCTTTTGACCGACGCGAGCTTCTGCATGAATCTACTGCGCCCTACCCTGTTGACGCTGGCCTGCCTGATGGCCCTTCCCGGCCACGCCGACGACCTGCCGTCACTGGGCGACGCCAGCTCCGCGATCGTCTCGCCGCAACAGGAACACCAGCTCGGTCGCGCCTGGCTGAGCCTGTTGCGCGGCCAGGTCAACCAGCTGAACGACCCGCAGCTCAAAGACTTCGTCGAGACCAGCGTGTACAAACTGGCCGAGACCAGCCAGCTGCAGGACCGGCGCCTGGAGTTCATCCTCATCGACAGCAAGGAACTCAACGCCTTCGCCGCGCCCGGCGGCATCGTCGGGGTCAACGGCGGTCTGTTCCTCAATGCGCAGACCGAAGGCGAGTATGCTTCGGTGCTGGCTCACGAACTGGCGCACTTGTCGCAGCGCCACTTCGCCCGTGGCGTCGAAGCCCAGCAGCGCATGCAGTTGCCCATGATGGCCGCGCTGCTTGCCGGTATCGTCCTGGCCGCCGGCGGTGGCGGCGATGCCGGCATCGGTGTGATTGCCGGCACCCAGGCGGCGGCGATCCAGGAGCAGCGGCGCTTCTCCCGACAGAACGAACAGGAAGCCGACCGTATTGGTATCCAGAACCTGGAAAAGGCCGGTTACGACCCACGCAACATGCCCAGCATGTTCGAACGCCTGGCGCGCCAGTACCGCTATGACGCCAAGCCGCCTGAATTCCTCCTTACCCACCCGGTGACCGAGTCGCGGGTAGCCGATACCCGTAACCGTGCCGAGCAGGCGCCCAAGGGGGGCGTCGAGGACAGCCTGCGTTACCAGCTGATTCGTGCACGGGTACAGCTCACCTATGAAGGCACCCCGGGCCTGGCCGCCAAGCGCTTCCGCGCCCAGCTCGACGAGAATCCCCAGATGGACGCCGCGCGCTATGGCCTGGCGCTGGCACAGATCAAGGGTGGCCAGCTCAACGAAGCGCGGGAGAACCTCAAGCCGCTGCTGGCCAAGGCGCCCAACGACATTACCTACAACCTCGCGCAGATCGACCTGGACATCACCAACAACCGCCTGGCCGACGCTCAGCAACGCGCCCAGCGCATGCAGGCGCTGTACCCGGCCAACTATCCGTTGAAACAGGTGCGCGCCGACCTGCTGATCAAGCAGAACAAGCCGGCCGAGGCGGAGAAGGTGCTGGACGACCTGGTCAAGAACCGCCCGGACGACCCGGACGTGTGGTACGACGTCGCCGAAGTGCGAGGGCTGTCGGGCAACACCATCGGCCTGCACCGCGCCCGCGCCGAGTACTTCACCCTGGTTGGCGACTTCGACCAGGCGATCCAGCAGCTCGACTACGCCAAGCGCCGCTCGGGCAGCAACTTCCCGCTGGCCTCGCAGATCGACCAGCGCCAGCGCGAGATCATGGAGCAGCAGCGGATGGTCAAGGAGATGATGGGCCGCTAGGCGTCAGAACCGATAACCCTGTAGGAGCGGCCTTGCGCCGCGAAAGGGCCGCAGAGCGGCCCCTGTTTTTTGCGTGACCCTGAACATCCTGGGGCCGCTCTGCGGCCCTTTCGCGGCGCAAGGCCGCTCCTACAAGGTGATGTCAGGCGTTGCCTGATAACTTCAACCGCGCCGCCTGGGTGAAGTCGAGCATGCGGTTCAGCGGCTTGATCGCCTTGGGAATCAGCGCAGGCTCGACGAAGATCTCGTTACTGCCCTTGCGCAGGCAGTCGAGCGTGCGTTCCAGGGTGTTCATCGCCATCCACGGGCAATGCGCGCAGCTGCGGCAGGCCGCGCCGTTGCCGGCGGTCGGCGCCTCGACGAATTCCTTGTCCGGACACAGCTGCTGCATCTTGTAGAAGATGCCGCGGTCGGTGGCGACGATGAAGGTCTTGTTCGGCAGGGTCTGCGCCGCCTTGATCAGCTGGCTGGTGGAACCCACCGCGTCGGCCAGTTCGATCACCGCTTCCGGAGACTCCGGGTGAACCAGGATCGCCGCGTCCGGGTACAGCGCCTTCATGTCGGCCAGCTGGCGCGACTTGAACTCTTCGTGAACGATGCAGGCACCGTCCCACAGCAGCATGTCGGCCCCGGTCTGCTTCTGGATATAGCGGCCCAGGTGCTGGTCCGGCCCCCAGATGATGGTCTCGCCGTTGTCCATCAGGCTTTCGACGATCTCCAGGGCGCAGCTGGAGGTCACCACCCAGTCGGCCCGTGCTTTCACCGCCGCGGAAGTGTTGGCGTAAACCACCACGGTGCGCTCGGGATGCTGGTCGCAGAAATCCGAGAACTCCTTGACCGGGCAGCCCAGGTCGAGGGAGCAGGTCGCCTCCAGGGTGGGCATCAACACACGTTTTTCCGGGGTGAGGATCTTCGCGGTTTCGCCCATGAAACGTACACCCGCCACCACCACGGTCTGCGCCGGGTGGTTCTTGCCGAAACGCGCCATCTCCAGCGAGTCGGACACGCAGCCGCCGGTTTCCTCGGCCAGGGCCTGGATCACCGGGTCGCAATAGTAGTGGGCCACCAGCACGGCGTTCTGCTTTTTCAGCTCGGCGGCGATGGCCGCACGGTATTCGGCCTCCTGCGCGGGCGTCAGCGGGTTGGGCTGCTTGGCATCGAGGTGGGCCTGGACCAACAGGCGTTCGGAAATCTGGGTCATGATCGCTGGACCTGCGGGGCGCTTGAGCGCGTCAGTCGAGTGTATCACCCGGCCCTGGCAGATCGGCTAATGGTGCCGGACGGCCAGCGTCTCGGCCCCTCTGCGGGCGCGGATTCTTATCGGACGCGAAGGCTACAGGCAATCGGAGGGATGCAAAAGGGGTTTTTGCGTTGGCCGCCCCAATGCAGTCGCGGGGCAAGCCCGCTCCCACGAAGCCATCCAGTTCATGGCGACTTCGTGGGAGCGGGCTTGCCCCGCGAAAGGGACCGCGAGCCAGCGATCAGCCCTGCGGCTGGAGTGCCGCCAGGTGGCCGCTGATCAGCATGGCGAACTCTTCGACGGTCATCTTCTTGCCGTTGAAGTCGACCATGCCGTCGGCGTATTGCAGGCTCGACACCACATCACTTCCCTGCACCGTGGCCATGCCGCTCTGCAGCGCCATCATGCCGACCATCTCACCGGCCTGGCTGGACTGCTGGGCGATGGCCTGGGCATCGGTCTCGCCCTCGAGCAGCGCCTGCAAGGTGGCCAGGTCGGCGACCATCGGCTTGGAAACGCTGAGCTTGGCCTTCAGTTGCGTCAGCAGCTGCTTGCCCAACTGGTCAGGCGGCAGGTCGAACGAGCTCGGGCTGGCAAAATCCATCGCCAGATTGAAGTGGCTCTCGCCATTGGCGGTCTTGAACGCCAGCTTCTCCACCGCCACCTGCGGCTTGGCCACCAGCAGCTTCTGCAGGTCGCCCTGGACCTTGGCCTGCTCCTCGGGGCTCATCTCCAGCGCTGGAGCCTCGCCATCAGCGGCGGCCTGCTGCATCTGCGGCAGCTGGGTCTGGTACCACTCCATCAGCGCCTGCATGGCCGGAATGTCGATGGACTTCATGGTCAGGACCATCTCTGCGCTGCCCACCTTGCGGCCGGCGTAGCTGATGTCGTCGACCTTGTATTCCAGGCGCCCGGCCAGCTTGTCCTTGGCCTCGCCCTCGGCGTTGTACAAGTTGTTCTGCTGCAGGCCCTTGAGCACCAGCACTTCCTGCTTCGGCCCGAAGGTCACCTGGGTGTCGGCCAGGGCCAGGTCGAAGTTGCCGACATAGACCATGTCGTGGGCGGTCTCAGTGAGCTTGCCACCGGCCTTGAAGCCGTTGAGCAGGATCTTCACCGGCGCCTGCTGCTCGTCGACGAAGTTCAGCTCGAGGTGCTCGGCGCTGCTGTGGATCTCCACTGCCTTGCCTTCGCGGTCGCCGCGCAGCGCGAGCTGCAGGCCGGAGAAGTCCAGGACATTGCCGCCGTCCTCTTTGATCGTGACTGGCGCCAGGCGGATGTCGCTGTCGACGCTGCCGCCATAGCCGAGGCTGACCTGGGCGGTGACCGGCGGCTTGTCGCCGGCGGCGGCGAACCAACCGCTGGTGAAGTCATCCTTGTCCAGCGTGCTGTTGCTGGTGGCCATGACCGGCATCAACTTGAAGGCCTTGACCCGCGACCAGGGGAACGGGCCGTGCTCGATCTGGTCGGTCACGCCCACCTGGAAGTTCAATGCCTCGGCTTCGCCGAGCTGCACATTCTCGGCCTTCAGGCGGTAGTGCGCGGTGCTGGTGAAGAAGTGCTGGTCCAGCGAGACCAGCTCGATGGTCATGCTGCCGCCGTTGCCGGCCAGGGCTTTCTTCAGCTCTTCGTTGCCGCGGGCGACGGAACGCTCCAGCTCCGCGGGCAACTGCTTGCCGGTGTACCAGGCGCCAGTGGTGGTTGCGACGGCGATGGCCACGGCCAGACCGGAAAGGATGCCTACTGATTTCTTCATGAATAGAACCGATTGCTGTCCATAAGGAGGTCGTTTGAGCGGTCCACGGAAACGAGGCCGCGCGCAGATGGCAAGAATACCATTGGCACCCGGCCCACGCGGTAATGCGTGAGGCATTTTGTGTGTCGACGCACAGCCGGGCACTTGGTTTGCCAAAGAAAAATTGTCAATTTTTACGAACATCAAAATCGACTTACGATCTGCTCAATCGGCCAAAAGCAATGCATAACGGCCAAATAAACCGATTCACCTTCCATCCACTTGGCACTCTGTCATGTTTAACTTGACACTCAAACGACCATCGTTGTTTATTTCGCGCACCCCGCAGCTCCAACATAAAAGGTGAACAACATGGAGCCCATCCGCTCGACCTTGTCGTGCCCGTCATACGCCGTGCCCGTTGTTTCGATCAAGGAGCAGCGCCCGCATGCAGCCTGACCACAGCGCCCCCGGCAACGCCCAATTCCGCAAGTCCCTGCGTCTCTGGCATGTGGTGATCATCGGCCTGGCCTACCTCACCCCGATGACCGTGTTCGACACCTTCGGCATCGTCTCCGGCATCACCGCCGGGCACGTGCCCAGCGCCTACCTCCTGGCCCTGGCCGGTATCCTGTTCACCGCCGTGAGCTACGGCACCCTGGTGCGGCGCTTCCCGCAATCGGGCTCGGCCTATACCTACACCCAGCGCGCCATCAACCCGCACGTGGGCTTCCTGGTGGGCTGGTCGTCGCTGCTGGACTACCTGCTGCTGCCCATGGTCAACGCGCTGCTGGCCAAGCTCTACCTCTCGGCGATGTTCCCCGAGGTAGCGGCCTGGGTGTGGGTGGCCGGTTTCGTCACCCTGATCAGCCTGATCAACATGCGCAGCGTCAACCTGGTGGCGCACTTCAACCTGTTGTTCGTCGCCGTGCAGGTGGCGATCATCGGTGTATTCATCTACCTGTGCTGGCGTGGCCTGGACCACGGCGAAGGGCTGGGCACCGCCTGGAACCTGGTGCCGTTCGCCGACGACCAGACCCAGTTCGCCGCCCTGGCCGCCGGCGCGACCATCCTGTGCTTCTCGTTCCTGGGCTTCGACGCGGTGACCTGCCTGTCGGAAGAGACCCGCGACCCGGGCAAGACCATCCCCCGGGCGATCTTCCTCACCGCGCTGATCGGCGGCGTGGTGTTCATCGGCGTGTCCTACTTCATCCAGGCCTACTTCCCGACCATGGCGCGCTTCCATGACCAGGAAGCGGCCCTGCCGGAAATCGCCCTGTACGTCGGCGGCAAGCTGTTCCAATCGGTGTTCATCGCCTGCACGGTGATCAACACCATCGCCTCGGGCCTGGCCTCGCAGACCAGCGTGTCGCGCCTGCTATACGTGATGGGCCGCGACAACGTGATCCCGGCCGGGGTATTCGCCCGCCTGCACCCGCGCTACAAGACCCCGGTGCTGAACATTGCCGTGGTCGGCCTGATCTCGCTGTCGGCGATCTTCTTCGACCTGGTCACCGCCACCTCGGTGATCAACTTCGGCGCACTGGTGGCATTCAGCTTCGTCAACCTGTCGGTGATCAACCATTGCTACATCCGCGAGGGCCGGAACAAGGGCCTGACGAACAACCTCAAGTATCTGGTGGCGCCGACGATAGGCTTCTGCATCATCGTCTCGCTGTGGCTGGACCTGAACGAACACTCGTTGTTGTTCGGCGGTGTCTGGGCCCTGCTTGGCGTGCTCTACCTGGCCTGGCTGACCAAGGCCTTCAGGGTAGCGCCACCGAACTGCATCGCCGACTGACCCCGCCGACGCCCGCCTGACCGCGGGCGTCCTGTTTGCCCGAGAAGGAAAAGCCCATGTTGCTGCGCCGTCTCTCCATCCAGTGGAAGATCACCCTGCTTGCCGGCCTGTGCCTGCTGGCCATCGTCGCCCTGCTGGTGGCCACCTCGCTCACCCAGGCCCGGCGCAGCGCCGAGCAGGTGTTCCAGGCCAACACCGAGCTGCTCGACCACAGCGCCCGCCTGCGCCTGCAGGCCCACGGCGAGACCCAGGCCCTGCGTATCCAGCGCTACTTCATGGACGCCTACCAGTACGGCAACGGCTTCGCCCGCCTGGTGCAGGCGCTCAAGGCCCGCGGCGGCGCCGACCTGCGCGCGGAACTCAGCCGCGAGGCGCGCGCCGCCCTGGCTGGCAACGCCGACCTGATCGGTCTGTACCTGGTGTTCCAACCCAACGCCCTGGACCAGCAGGACGCTCGCTTCGTCGGCCAGGTCGACAACGGCAGCAACGACAGCGGCCGCTTCTCCCTGTACTGGTCGCAGCCCGGCACCGGCAACCTCGAGATGGAGGCGATGCCCGAGTCGATGCTTGCCGACACCAGCATCGGCGCCAATGGTTCGCCCTACAACCGCTGGCTGACCTGCCCGCTGGAGACCGCCAAGGCCTGTGTGCTCGACCCGTACTTCGACGAGGTCAACGGCCACCAGGTGCTGATGACCAGCATCGCCCTGCCGCTGCTGGAAAACGGCAAGGTGGTGGGCGTGGTCGGCCTGGACATCGGCCTGGACAATCTGCAGCGACTGAGCCTGGCCGGCCGCCAGGAGCTGTTCGATGGCCAGGGCCAGGTCAGCATCGTCAGCCCTTCAGGCCTGCTCGCCGGCCACAGCCAGGACGCCAGCCAGCTGAGCAAGACCGTGCAGCAGGCCTTCGGCGCCAGCGCCGCCGCCCTGGCCGACTCGCTGCGCGCCGGGCAGGCGGTCGAGCGTCTGGACGGCGGCACCATGCGCATTTCCCGGCCTTTCGCCCCGATCCCCGGCGCGGCGCCGTGGCAGGTCCTGCTCGAGCTGCCCGAACAGGTGCTGCAGGCCCCCGCCGTCGCCCTCAACCAACGCCTGGACAGCCAGAACCAGAGCGCCAACCTGGTCAGCCTGCTGATCGGCCTGGGCGCTGCCGTGCTGGGGCTGCTGCTGGTGTGGCTGACCGCCCGTGGCGTGACCCGGCCGATCCTGGCCGTGGCCGCGCGCCTGAAGGACATTGCCAGTGGCGAAGGCGACCTGACCCGGCGCCTGGACTACGCCCGCAACGACGAACTGGGCCAGCTGACCGGCTGGTTCAACCGTTTCCTCGACAAGCTCCAGCCGGTGATCGCCCAGCTCAAGGGCTCCTTGCAGGAGGCCCGCGGCACCGCCGACCAGTCGGCGCTGATCGCCAGCCAGACCAGTGACGGCATGCAGCTACAGCACCGCGAGATCGAGCAGGTGGCCACCGCCGCCAACGAGATGAGCGCCACAGCCCACGACGTCGCCCACAATGCCGCCCAGGCGGCACAAGCGGCGCGCGGCGCCGACCAGGCAACCCGTGATGGCCTGGCGCGAGTGTCCGCCACCCGCGAGGCGATCGGCGAGCTGGCCGGCGGCATGAATGCGGCCATGGACGAGGCCCGCGCCCTGGAAAGCCGTGGCGAGCAGATCGGCTCGGTGCTCGAGGTGATTCGCGCCATCGCCGAGCAGACCAACCTGCTGGCGCTCAACGCCGCCATCGAGGCTGCCCGCGCGGGCGAAGCCGGGCGTGGTTTCGCGGTGGTCGCTGACGAGGTGCGCAACCTGGCCCAGCGTACGCAGGTCTCGGTGGAGGAGATCCGCCAGGTGATCGAGGGGCTGCAACAAGGTACCCAGGACGTGGTCGGCGCGATGCACGCCGGCCAGCGTCAGGCCCAGGACAGCGCCGCGCAGATGGAGCAGACGTTGCCGGCACTGCAGCGGATCGGCGAGGCGGTGGCGGTGATCACCGACATGAACCTGCAGATCGCCTCGGCGGCCGAGGAACAGAGCGCCGTGGCCGAGGAGGTCAACCGCAACGTGGCGGGGATACGTGATGTGACCGAGTCGTTGGCAGGTCAGGCCGACGAATCGGCGCGGATCAGCCAGGCACTGAACCGTTTGGCCAACCAGCAGCAGGTATTGATGGAGCAGTTCCGAGTGTAGCCGTTGGTTGATCTTGATCTTGATCTTGATCGCAAGGTTAACCCCTTCCCCACTAGCGACAGCTGCGTCAGCCCAGGCGCCGCCCGTAACTTCGCGACTTCAGGAGGCCGAACTGAACTGGTCAAGTAATTTTGGACACCGGTTAAGGTTCATGCCGCTGCCTTGAGCTTTTCCTCCATGGCTACTGGCGTTTCATAGCCGTTGTAGCTGTGGAGGCGCTTGAGGTTGTAGCGCATCAGATAAGCCTGGATATCCACTCGTGCCTGCGCTTCGGTCTCGTAACCCTCTGCCGGCACCCATTCTGATTTCAATGCTCCGAAGAATCGCTCCATGGCAGCGTTATCCCAGCATTGGCCTCGATGGCTCATGCTCTGGTTCAAGTTGTACTCATCGAGCGCGGCTCTGAATTTATGGCTGGTGTACTGACAGCCCTGGTCTGAATGAAACATTACGCCCGCCGGCCTACCCCGCGATTCAGCGGCCATGCGCAGGGCGTTACAAGCTAAGTTGGCATCTGCAATCATCGAGAATGCCCAACCCACTACGCGACGGGCATAGAGGTCAATCACGGCGGCTAGGTACAGCCAGCGCCTGCCAACCTGGATATAGGTCACATCGCCACACCAAACCTCATTGATCGCCGAAACCTTGAAATTGCGCTTCAGCTGATTCTCGGCGATCAACGCTTCTGCCCCTGATGACCGATAGCGGTGCGGCCTGCGCTGTTTGCACTTCAGGCCAGCTTCACGCATTAGCGCACGCACCTTGTATCGTCCTATTTCATGGCCTTCGTGCCGCAATTCCTGCGCCAGGGTTCGCGAGCCAGAAGCACTTCGCGATGCGTTGAAGTGCTTGATTACCAGCAGGCGTAGCGCATCTCTGGCCGGGTTTTCACGTCCTTGCCGTTTGCGCCACGCATAGAAACTGCTGCGCTTAACCCCAAGCACGCGGCAGCAGTCGACAACAGGGTATTGCTCACTCAGCTCGTTGATCAGCGAGAACGATCTTTGGAGTCCCGAAGCAGGAGAGCACTGGCCTTTTTTAGGATTTCGATATCCCGATCCTTTTGCCGAACCAGCGCTTCGAGTTCTTCAATTCGTTGCTGCTCGGGTGTGATCGCTTTGGCTCCAGCAGGTACCTTACCGGCTCTCTCTTCACGCACCTGATCAACCCAGCGGCGAAGCGCGGTAGGGCCCAGCCCAAGGGCGGCACAGACCTCAGGAACTGACTGCCCACCGTCCAGCACCATTTCGGCAGCTTGGACTTTGTATTCTCTTGAATAAGATTTACGCACTGATTTTGCCTCCAATTGGGCGCCATCATAGCGCCCGATGAAGGTGTCCAAAATCATTAGGCCAGTTCAAACGCAGGCCTTGCGAAGGGAGGTGACGGGCATGGATGCCCGTCAAGCGCTGGGGCCCAGGATGGGCCCTGCAGCGCGGCCCTCCCGGGAGCAAGGCCGGAGTGAGGGTACCCGGAGCGAATCGTAGGGCCGGATGAATGGAGCGATGTACGGGTCACCCACATGGGTTACACAAAAGTTCACTCACATAGGTGACAACACCTTGAGTGTTACATAACCATCAGTGGCATCTCGCACATCGACCCTGCCAAGGATGATGGGACCGAAAATAACATCCCAGACGCCATCCCCAACCTGCTCCAGGCCAATGGTCTGGTGCTTGAGCACATAACCTACGTAGATCCTCAAGCCGCGGCGGTTGATGATGCCGCAGCTATCCGCTGGCAAGCTCTCAATATGGCTGGGATAGGTCATCTCGGGGAGTTTTTCAGGGAATGGGCGCGGCGAGGGTTGGTAGCAAGACGCCGGTGTTTTCTGCTTCAACGCTTCATGCAAGCGCTCGTGATTGTAGTGCTGCCGGAAGCGATCAAAGTGCCGTTGTTGAGCCTCCCAGGCCACTGCCGGCGGCGATGGTAGCGTGCTTTTGAGCGTCCGATGCATGCGTTCGTGGCGGCCATTTTGTTCAGGCCGACCAGGCGCAATGCGCTCGGGAATGATGCCTAGACGCAGCCACCAGATCGACAGCTGGGAAAGTCCCGCACGTCCCTTACTGGCAAACGGCACACCGTTATCGGTACGAATCCGCTCAGGCAGGCCATTCTCCCGGAACACTTGGGTGAAAACGGCCTGCGTTTCCAGAAGATTGGTGTTGGGCATGCTGTGGCAGGCGAGCAGGAAGCGACTGGCGTGATCCATGATCGTCAGCGGATAGCACCAGACGCCTGCACCTGTCAGAAATTGGCCTTTGTAGTCCGCACTGAACAGTTGGTTAGGCGACTCTGCCTTCTCCAGGGGCTTGGGATAGACCGCTACCCGCTGACGTAAGCGGCGTGGTTTGACCAACTCGGCCTTCTTGAGGATGTTGTAGATCGCTGTCTTCGACGGCGGCGCCTGATCAGGGAAACGCTCCTGCAGCGCAGCCTGGATCTTTTTCGGACCCGGTTCCGTTTCGCCTCGACTGCGCAGTTCGATAATGGCTTCGCGAACTGCAACAGGCACGATCCAGTCCTGGGTCAACCGGCGGCGGCTGCGTTCTTCCAGCCCCGAAGGCCCCTCTTTCTCATATCGCTCGACCCATTTGTAGCCGGTCTTTCGGCTGATCTCGTAGGCCTGGCACAGGGCGCTGAAGCTGGGCGCCCCCTGTAGGTAATCCGCGATGAAAAGCATTTTCAGGTCCATAGGTTTCAGCTCTCGCCAAGGCATGGTCAGATCCTCGAAAACCGGCCCTGCCAGTTAAAGACTGTTACCTATGTGCGTGAACTGATTTGTAACCCATGTGGGTGAGTCATACCGCGAGGATTTTTTGGTTCCTTTTTGATCCTTCAAAAAGGAACTCGCCGTAAGGGCGAAAAGGTGACTATGCGTCGACATCGCAAATGAATGCACTTACAACTATTAAAACCGACGCCGACCGCATTTGACTTTGACTTTGACTTTGACTTTGACTTTGACTTTGACTTTTAAATAGTCTGTTTTGAAATCTATATGCGCATTCATTTGCGATGGTGACGCATAGTCACCTTTCCGCCCTTACGGCGGGTCCCTTTTTGAAGGATCAAAAAGGAACCAAAAAATCCTCGCTCCATCATCCGGCCCCTACGCTTCGCTCCGGGGTTCCCTCGCTCCGTTCTTGCTCCCGGGAGGACCGCGCTGAACGCCCCATCCTGGGGCGCAGCGCTTGACGGGCATCCATGCCCGTCACCTCCCTTCGCAAGAACTCCGCTCGGCCTCCTGAAGTCGCAATTGGTGTTGCCTGATCTACCGCGCGCTTAGAAGCAAAAGCAAACAGCAACTACAAGAGCGAACAACAAGAGCGAACAACAAGAGCGAACAACAAGAGCGAACAACAAGAGCGAACAACAAGAGCGAACAACAAGAGCGAACAACAAGAGCGAACAACAAGAGCAAGTTACTTGTATCTCACTCGTCGGTCTCTCCGGGACTTTCATGAATTGTTGACGATCTTTTCACGCTCCCCCCTTTAGCGTCGCCTGCCAACCGATCCGGCAGGCAACCGCTCTCTGAGGCACACGTGTCCCGTACAACTCCCCCCGCTAGCAAATCCATCGACTGGTCTGGCCTCGGCTGGCTCCTGCTGTTCTTCTGGTACTTCTCCGGCGTCACCCAGGCCCTGCTGCTGTTCAGCGGCACCACCGGCTTTGCCGGCTTTCGCGACGCCTTGTTCCTCAGCAGCCTGTGGCTGGCCCCAGTACTGCTGCTGCCACGCCTGACCCGCCCCCTCGCCGCGCTGATCGGGCTGGTGTTGTGGGCCAGCTCGCTGGTCGGCCTGAGCTATTTCGGCATCTACCGCCAGGAGTTCTCGCAAAGCGTCATCTTCGTGATGTTCGAGTCCAACACCGCCGAAGCCGGGGAATACTTCAGCCAGTACTTCAGTATCTGGCTGTGCCTGGGGCTGCTGCTCTACAGCGCGATCGCCGTGCTGCTGTGGCGACGCATACGCCCGGTCACCCTGCCACGGTACAGCCGCCTGCCGGTGGTCGTCCTGTTGCTGACAGCGACCCTGGGCTACCCGTTCTACAAACAGATGGTCTCCCAGCAACGCAGCTTCGCCGACGCCCAGGAAAAGGTCGAACAGCGCATGGCGGCCGCGGTGCCCTGGCAACTGGTGGTCGGCTACCGGCAGTACCGCCAGCAGCTCGACAACATGCAGGCCCTGCTGGAACAGAATGCCGCCCTGCCGCCGCTGCAGGACCTCAAGGACAACAGCGGCGACGCGCCACGCACACTTGTGCTGGTACTGGGCGAGTCCACCACCCGCGAGCACATGCACCTGTACGGCTACGACCGCGACACCACGCCGAACCTCGATGCCCTGGCCGCCAGCGACAAGGGCCTCACCGTGTTCCGCAACGTCGTTTCGCCACGTCCGTACACCATCGAAGTGATGCAGCAAATCCTGACGTTCGGCGATGAACAGCATCCTGATCGCTTCCTCACCGACCCGTCGCTGATCAACCTGATGAAACAGGCCGGCTACAAGACCTTCTGGATCACCAACCAGCAGACGATGACCAAGCGCAACACCATGCTCACCACCTTCTCGCAACAGACGGACGTGCCGGTCTACCTGAACAACCAGCGCAACCAGAACGCCAGCCAGTACGACAGCGTGGTGCTGGAGCCCTTCGAAAAAGCCCTGCAGGACCCGGCCGGCAAGAAGCTGATCATCGTTCACCTGCTCGGCACGCACATGGATTACCGCTACCGCTATCCGGCCGGTTTCGACCACTTCAAGGACAACACCGGCGCGCCGGCGGCGCTGTCCCCCGACCAGGTACGAACCTACAACTTCTATGACAACGCCGTGCGCTACAACGACTTCGTCGTGTCCGACCTGATCAAGCGCTATTCGGCCAGCACACCGAACGGCTTCCTGCTGTACCTCTCCGAC
This sequence comes from Pseudomonas sp. RtIB026, assembly GCF_016861355.2. Lineage (NCBI taxonomy): Bacteria > Pseudomonadati > Pseudomonadota > Gammaproteobacteria > Pseudomonadales > Pseudomonadaceae > Pseudomonas > Pseudomonas sp. RtIB026. The sequence goes on from NZ_AP023348.2 coordinate 5,180,340, forward strand.
CATGGCGAGGACGTCTACAGCTCCGGCAATCATGATCGCCTCGGCCGCAACGAGGCCGCCCCGACCCGGCCGATGTACACCATCCCCTTCCTGCTCTGGACCTCGCCCAGCTGGCAGGCGGGGCACCCGCGCGACCTGCAGTCGATGACCAACCGCCCCTATAGCAGCGCACACCTGATCCACACCCTGTCCGACCTGGCGGGCCTGAGCTACGACCGCTACGAGCCGGCCAAGAGCCTGGTCAACGAAGCGTTCACCGCCAGCCCACGCTGGATCGGCGACCCGTACGCGAAAAACGGGCTGCACGCGTTCGACAACCTTCCCGACACCCGGGCGAAACAGCAACAGCGGACCGCCAGCAGCAGCACGGTTCGCCCTGACGAAGGCTGACAGCCCGCGACAAGGCCGCCCCTCACACCAGTCCCTCCGCTTGAAGGGACACGCCCCCCCCAAGAACCGATATCTGGCCCCCAGGTATCGGTTTTTTGCTGCATCAATGATGAATAAATTTCTGCCATATTGTTTCGTACATTTCATGACAATTACAAAACGACAATATTCCACTCCACAATGACGTCAATACACCCCAGTAATAATGGGCAATTCAAATGAGTACGTGCAAACACCCGCATTGGCACATCATCAAAACGACGAAATCAAACATTCCAAAACGGAATGATGTAGCAACTAATTGTCGTTTGTTGCGAACACCTTTCAACGCCAATACTGATTTCAATCAATGCAATCGCGACCGCCGCGGCACTGGAGAAGCCGCCGGCCGACCGGCGCCCAAACCGCGCCCGTCAACTGCAACTGGAAGTGGTCAGATCACAACAAAAACAACAACTCACCCGAATGCAGATCCAATAGGTTGCCCATGACCCATTCGAACAACAACGCAAGTTTGACTGCCGCAACCCCGCCTTCCGGACACCTCAAACGCACGCTCACCAGCCGCCACCTGAACATGATCGCCATCGGCGGCTCCATCGGCACCGGCCTGTTCGTCTCCTCCGGCGCCACCATCGCCCAATCCGGCCCCGGCGGCGCGCTGCTGGCCTTCGCGGTGATCGGCCTAATGGTCTACTTCCTGATGACCAGCCTCGGCGAAATGGCCGCGTGCATGCCGGTCAGCGGCTCGTTCTCCACCTATGCCTCGCGCTACGTCGAAGAAAGCTTCGGCTTCGCCCTGGGCTGGAACTACTGGTACTCCTGGGCCGTGACCATCGCCGTGGACCTGGTGGCCGTGCAGATCATCATGCTCTACTGGTTCCCGGACACCCCCGGGGTGATCTGGAGCGCGGCCTTCCTGGTACTGCTGTTCGCCCTCAACGTCGCCTCGGTGCGCTTCTTCGGCGAGGCCGAGTTCTGGTTCGCCCTGATCAAGGTCATCACCATCATCATCTTCATCGCCGTGGGCGTGCTGATGCTGCTGGGCATCCTCGAAGGCGGCCAGGACGGCGGCGCCCATCTCTGGCAGATCGGCGACGCGCCCATCGCCGGCGGCCTGCCAGCGCTGATCGGCGTGGCGATGATCGTCGGCTTCTCGTTCCAGGGCACCGAGTTCGTGGGCATCGCCGCCGGCGAAACGGAAAACCCGGGGCGCAATATTCCCAAGGCCGTACGCCAGATCTTCTGGCGCATCCTGCTGTTCTACGTGCTGACCATCGTCGTGATCGGCCTGCTGATCCCCTACACCGACCCACGGCTGCTCAAGGACGGACTGTCGGACGTCACCATTAGCCCGTTCACCCTGATCTTCACCAAGGCCGACATGCTTGCCGCCGCCGCCGTGATGAACGCGGTGATCCTGACCTCGGTGCTGTCCGCCGGCAACTCGGGCATGTACGCCTCCTCGCGCATGCTCTACAGCCTGGCACTGGAGCGCAAGGCGCCGGCCATCTTCGCCAGGGTAACTCGCAGCGGCACGCCGGTCTGGGCGCTGCTGGCCACCGCCGCAGTCGCCGGCCTGTGCCTGCTGAGCTTCCTGTTCAGCCCCGGCAAGCTCTACCTGTGGCTACTGAACACCTCCGGCATGCTTGGCTTCATCGCCTGGCTGGGTATCGCGATCAGCCATTACCGCTTCCGCCGCGGCTACCTGTTCCATGGCAACGACCTGGCGAAACTGCCGTATGTGTCGAAGTACTTCCCGTTCGGCCCACTGTTCGCCTTCGGCCTGTGCATGGTGGTGATGCTCGGACAGAACTACCAGGCATTCATCGGCGGGCAGATCGACTGGATCGGCGCCTTCGCCACCTACGTCGGTCTGGTGCTGTTCGTGGTGGTCTGGTTCGGGCACAAGCTGATGACAGGTTCCAGGGTGGTGCGCTACAGGGAAATGGACTTCTCCAGCATCGAGATGCGCAAGGCCGAACGCAGCAAGGCAGAGCCCGCCGGCGATGCGCTCGCAGCCAGCCAGCAGCCCGCCTGAACACTCCATTGGCGGACCCGCTCCGGTCCGCCCACCACTGCTCCGGGACCCTGATGAACAGCACCTTCGACTCCTACTACGAAGCCACCGCCAGCAGAACCTTCTACCCCACCCAGAGTGGGCGCACCGATACCCGCGTCTGCATCCTGGGTGGCGGCCTGGCCGGCCTGTCGACCGCGATAGGGCTTGCCGAGCGCGGAGTGAGCGATGTGACCCTGCTCGAGTCGCAACGTGTCGGCCATGGCGCCTCGGGACGCAACGGCGGCTTCGTCTTCGGCGGCTACAGCCTCGGCAACGCCGACCTGCTATCGGCGCTGGGCGCCCACGAGGCCCGCAAGCTGTATCGGCTGACACTCGACGCCGTCGACCTGATCCGCGAACGCACCCGCCGCTACACCATCGACTGCGACCTGGTCGACCAGGGCGTGATCCTCGCCAACTGGTTCAACGACCCGTCGCGCCTGGAGAAACCGCGCCAGCTGATGAAGCAGGCCTATGGCGTCGACTGGGAATACATCGCACCCGGCGAGCTGAAGGAACAGCTCAGGACCGAGCGCTATTACGGCGGGTTGCTGGAGCGCAACGCCTTCCACTTCCACCCGCTCAAGTACGTCTGCGGCCTCGCCCAGGCCGCGTCCCAGGCCGGGGTGACGATCTTTGAGCAGTCGCCGGTGACCGGCATCGAGAAGAAGGCTGGCGGCTACATCGTGCGCACCGGCCAGGGCGAAGTCCATGCCGAGGAAGTGGTGTTCTCCGGAGGGGGCTATAGCCGCGGCGTTTATGCCCCGATCGAACGCGCCGTGCTGCCGATCGCCACCTACGTGGTGACCACCCCACCACTGGGCGATCGCCTGTCGGAGGCCATCAACTGCCAGTCGGCCATCTACGACACACGCTTCGCCTTCGATTACTACCGCCCGCTGAAAGACACCCGAATTCTCTGGGGGGGACGCATCTCCATTCTCGATCGCGGGCCGCAGGCCATCGCCAGGCTGCTCAAGGCCGACCTGGCAAGCGTCTACCCGCAACTCGAGGACGTGGAATTGGAGTATTCCTGGGGCGGCCTGATGAGCTACGGACGCCACCAGATGGCGCAGATCGGCCAGGACGACAATGGCATCTGGCACGCGGTTGGCTTCGGCGGCCACGGCATGGCCCCGACCACGGTCGCCGGCGAAGTGCTGGCGGACGCCATCGCCCGTCGCCTGCCGATCCCGAGCGGTTTCAGCCAGTTCGGCCTCGCCCGTACCTTCGGCCTGGCCGGCCTGGTGGCCGCGCAGGCCACCTACACTGCCTACCAGGCGCGTGATGCCTTCGATGCGCGGCGGTTGAATCGTTGACAGTGGGCCAGGGCACTTTTCGACAGGCATGAAAAAGCCCGCCATGAAGGCGGGCTCTTTCGTACTGCATATGGTGGGTCGTGTAGGATTCGAACCTACGACCAATTGGTTAAAAGCCAACTGCTCTACCAACTGAGCTAACGACCCGTTGGATGGCGCGTATATTACTGATTTCTCAGAGGAAATCAACACCCCATCGCAAAAAATTCAAAAATACCGGGTGGGGTCCTTTATGCCGGCCGCCTTGAAGCCGTCGGCACGCAGACGGCAGCTGTCGCACTTGCCGCAGGCACGCCCGTCGTCATCAGCCTGGTAGCAGGAGACGGTCAGGCTGTAGTCCACGCCACGGGCGATGCCCGCCTGGACGATCTGCGCCTTGCTCAGGTTCTGCAACGGCGCCTGGATACGGAAGCCCTGCCCTTCCACACCGGCCTTGGTGGCCAGGTTGGCCATGCGCTCGAAGGCCTCGACGAATTCCGGGCGGCAGTCCGGATAACCGGAGTAGTCCACGGCGTTGACACCAATGAAGATGTCACGGGCTTCGAGCACCTCCGCCCAGCCCAGGGCCAGGGACAGGAACACGGTGTTGCGAGCCGGCACGTAGGTGACCGGAATCCCCTCGCTCGGCGCCTCGGGCACATCGATGCTGCTGTCGGTCAGGGCCGAGCCACCGATGCCGTCGAGGTTCAGGCCGATCACCTTGTGTTCGATCACGCCCAGGTCACGGGCCACCCGCGCTGCGGCATTGAGCTCGGCGCGGTGGCGCTGGCCGTAGTCGAAGCTCATAGTGTAGCACTGGTAGCCGTCGGCCTTGGCCATGGCCACCACGGTGGCCGAGTCCAGGCCACCGGACAGCAGGATTACCGCGCGTTTGTCAGTCATGTCTTTTTTCTCCTCAACGTCCGGGTTCGTCGTTCCACAGCAGCTTGTGCAGCTGCAGCTGGAAACGCACGGGCAGGTTGTCGGCGACGATCCAGTCGGCCAGGTCGGTGGCGCTCACCTGATGGTGGCTGGGCGAGAACAGCACTTCCCCGGCGCGCTCGGCCAGGTTGTACTGAATCAGCTTGGAAACCGCCCAATCGTAGTCCTCGCGGGAACAGATGACGAACTTGACCTGGTCATTGCCGGTCAGCAGCTCGATGTTCTCGTAGCGATTGCGATGGGATTCTTCCGAGCCCGGGGTCTTGAGGTCGACCACGCGGCTGACCCGGGTGTCGACACCACTGATATCGAGGGCGCCGCTGGTTTCCAGCGACACGTCGTAACCGGCATCGCACAGGCGCTGCAGCAACGACAGCGCATTGGGCTGGGCCAGTGGCTCGCCACCGGTCACGCAGACGTAGCGCGGCCTGAAGCCGGCAACCTGCTCGAGGATCGAATCGAGGGTGCGAATAGTGCCGCCACTGAAGGCGTAGGCACTGTCGCAGTACTGGCAGCGCAGGGGGCAACCGGTCAGGCGCACGAAAACCGTGGGCAGCCCGGCCGTTCGCGTTTCACCCTGCAACGAGTAAAACACTTCGGTGATGCGTAATGTGTCTTGCATGATCGCCACGGGCGTGACAGCTGAACAGGCTGTCCGCCTCCGTCAGGCACTGTCGCGGACTCGACATGGCGTTATCCGCGGCAGCGTGTTTAAGAAAAAAGGGCAGTGATTCTAACGAAAAAACCCGCGACAGGCGCGGGTTTCTTCATCAACGGGTCGCTCAGAGCTTCTGCAGGTCGCGCTGGGCCAGTTGTGCGGCGGAAGTGCCGGGGTACTGGGTGATGACCTGCTGCAGGATGCCCTTGACCTTGTCGGTGTGGCCCATGCGGCGCTCGACATCGGCCAGTTTGTACAGCGAATCCGGCACCTTGCTGTGTTTCGGGTACTTCTGGCCGACTTCGGCGAACGCCTGGCTGGCGCCTTGCAGGTCGCCCTTGGCCAGGTTGACCTCGCCGAGCCAGTACTGGGCATTGCCGGCGTACTGGCTGTTGGGGTACTTGCGCAGAAAGGCGTTGAAGGCCTGGCTGGCCTTGTCGAAGTCCTTCTGCTTGATCAGGTCGAAAGCGGCGTCGTAATACAGCTTCTCTTTCGCCGGATCACCCGGCTCGCTGCTGGCGGCCGGTGGCTGCGCGGCGCTGGCGCCGGCAGCGGCACCCGTGGCTGCGTTGTTCGCGCCACCGGTGGAGGAATTGTCTGGAGTCGCGGCAGGCGCGGCACCGCTGCTGAGGCGGCGGTCGAGATCCTGGTAGCGCTCGAGGTTTTCCTGCTTCATGCGCGACACATCGTTCTGCAACTCTTCGATGATGCCTTGCTGGCGGGAAATCTGGTCCTGCATCTGCTGCAGCTGCATGAACAGCTGGCCATTTGCAGAAGCAGGGGCCGAAGCCCCTGCTCCGGCATAGGCGCCGCTCGTGCCATAACCCGCGGGTGGATAGCCACCCGCGTTGTCATCTACTACGGGAACCGCAGCCCACGCCGAAAGGGGCAGGCTGAGTGCGAGGACGGTTACAGCACGACGGCACATACGCATAAGAACTTACTTACGCAGTTCTACGCGACGGTTTTGAGCCCAGGACTGCTCGTCGTTGCCGGTGGCAACTGGACGCTCTTCGCCGTAGGAAACCAGTTCCAGCTGAGCAGGGGAAACGCCCTGCAGAACCAGGTAGCGCTGAACGGCCTTGGCACGACGCTCACCCAGAGCCATGTTGTACTCGCGGGTGCCGCGCTCGTCGGTGTTGCCTTCCAGGACAACGCGGTTGCCGTTGGACTTCAGGTCCTTGGCGTGAACGTCCAGGGAGCGCATGGCTTCTGGCTTCAGGTCCGAGCTGTCGTATTCGAAGTAGAAGGTGGTGATTGCGCGCAGGGCGGCTTCTTCGCTCAGGGAGCCGTCAACAGCGCCAGTGTTGGCACCGTAGCCAGCGTTCGGATCAACAGCGCCTTCACCAGCGTTGTCACCGCCTTTCGAGGAGCAACCTACAGCTACAGCCATGGCCAGAGCCAGCGCAGCGAATTTACCAAACTTCAGCATTTCCATCGTGAAACTCCTAATGAAACCCCAGTGTGTTAAGCAAAACGTGTTACGCCGCAATCAGTTCAGGTAAGGGGACCAGGACGGTTCTCTGACTTCGCCTTGAGCGGTAGGAAGTGGGAGCCTCACGCGGCCGTTAAGCGACACGAGCATCAAGACTCCCCGGCCCTGCTGGCGGGTGGCGTAGATTAGCATGGTGCCGTTTGGCGCAACAGTGGGAGACTCATCAAGACTGGTCTCGGTGAGAATCTTTACACTTCCACGTTGCAGGTCCTGAGCGGCCACCTTGAAGTTGGTGAAACCCTGCTGGCGATGAATCATCACCAGGGTCTTCTCGTCCGCCGACAGTTTCGGGTTGGCGTTGTAGTTACCCACGAATGTCACGCGCTCGGCGCCACCGCCACCAACCGACTGCTTGTAGATCTGCGGCTTGCCGCCACGGTCGGAGGTGAAGTACAGGGTGTTGCCATCCTTGCCCCAGAACGGCTCGGTATTGATGCCAGGGCCTGCGGTCACGCGGGTGATCTGGCGCGAAGCCACGTTCATCACGTAGATGTCCGGGTTGCCGTCCTTGGACAGCACAAACGCCAGGCGGGTGCCATCAGGCGACCAGGCCGGGGCGCCGTTCAGGCCCTCGAAGTTGGTGATCTGCTCGCGACGACCGGTGTCGATGTGCTGGATGAAGATGCGCGGGCGCTTCTGCTCGAACGAGACATAGGCGATACGCTTGCCATCCGGCGCGAAACGCGGCGACAGGATCGGTTCACGCGACTGCAACAGGGTCACTGCACGGGCACCGTCGTAGTCCGAACGCTGCAGGGTGTAGCGGGTGTTGTTGGTCGAGAAACGCTCGGCAGTCACATACAGCATGCGGGTCGAGAACGCACCCTTGATACCGGTGAGCTTCTCGAACGACTGGTCGGCGATGTAGTGGGCCATGTCGCGCAGCTGGTCGACGCCGCCGGCAACGCTGCCGGTCAGCACTTGCTGCTCGGTGGCGACGTTGAACAGCGCATAGCTCACCTGCAGGCGACCGCCTGCCGGGACGATGCTGCCGACCATGACGTACTGGGCGCCCAGGGCTTTCCAGTCACGGAAGATCACTTCGCTGGCCTGGGTTGGCAAGCTGATCATGTTCTGCCGCGGGATCGGACCATAGTAGCCGGAGTTGCGCAGGTCGTTGCTGATGATGTCGGCCATGTCCTCGGGCAGCACGCTGCCGCCCTGCACGCCGAACGGTACTACCGCAATGGGGGTTGCCCGGTCGCTACCGCTGGTGACCAGGATGTTCTTTTCCTCTGCCATGGCCATGCCTGCCACGCAGCAGAGCAAGACCAGGAGTCCTCTCAGACGTTTAATCACAACGCTAGATCCTCAGGTGTAAATGTCATCTTGAATGAACGATACGGATTGAAATCGCTCGGCTTCAAGCCCTGCATTTCGGTCAACCGACCAATGTTCTTCACCGCGGCCACGGCCGAGCTGTCGAACGGGCCGTCACCGCTGGACTTGGCCACACTCACGTTGGTGATGGTGCCGTCCGGCAGCATGTTGATCTGCAGAACTACCGTCATGCCCTTGCGCGCAGATGGCGGACGCGCCCAACCTTCGGCCGCGCGCATGCGGATCAGGTCGTCGAAGTCGCCGGCCACCTGGTCACCCTGCTCGTCGGCCAGCGCCTGCTGCCGCTCGGTGGTGTCGGACAACAGCTCGGCAAGCGCCTGGGCCTTCTTGTCTTCCGCCGCCTTGCGGGCCGCTTCCTGTGCCTTTTTCTTCTGGGCGTCTGCCGCGGCCTTTTTCTTGGCCTCTTCAGCTGCCTTCTTCTTCGCGTCCTCGGCCGCCGCTTTCTTCTTGGCGTCCTCGGCAGCTTTTTTCTTCGCGTCTTCGGCGGCTTTCTTCTTCGCCTCTTCCGCAGCTTGTTTCTTGGCTTCTTCGTCGGCCTGTTTCTTGGCCTCTTCCTCAGCCTTCTTCTTGGCGATGTCAGCCTGTTGCTTTTCAGCGGCCTTCTTCGCTTCCTCGGCTTTCTTGGCCTCGGCGGCTTTCTTCTGCTCGGCGGCCTCAGCCTTCTTCGCCTCGGCGGCTTCGCGAGCCTCCTCGGCTTTTTGAGCGGCGTCGGCTTTCTTTTGTTCCGCGGCCTTCACGGCCTCCTGCTCGACCTTCTTCTGCTCCAGCTGCTCGACCTCGGTCTGGCGCGAGGCGGTTTTCTTCGCTTCCCCAGCAATCTTCTGATTGGTCTGGGTGGTCGCCTGGCTCTTGGATTTGAGCTGGTAGAGCGTGGCCTGGACGATGGGCTTGGACGGCGGCAGCTCGGGCGTCATGGCAAAGCTGACGAACAGCATGCCGAACACCAGCACATGCAGGCCGATGGCCCAGACACTGGGCCAGAAGTAGCTTTCCGAGGCGGATGGCTCTCGCTGCTGCATCAGGGCGCCTCGGTAATCAGGCCAACGTTACCGACACCGGCCTTCTGCAACCCGCCCATGGCGCCCATGACCGCGCCGTAGTCGACGGCCTTGTCGCCACGGATGAAGACCTGGGTCTGTTTGCCCTGGTCACGGCCGGCGGCGATGATCTTGGTCACCGCACCGGTCATTTCCGGCAAGGTCATGGCCTTGTCCATCTGCTTGTCGGTGTCTACTTCGCTACCAAGGTTCCAGTAGTAGGTCTTGTCGGCCTTGATCGAGATGGTCAGGACCTGGACGTTGTTGTCCTGCGGCAGGGCTTCGCTGGAAACCTTGGGCAGATCCACCTTCACGCCCTGGTTGAGCATGGGGGCGGTCACCATGAAGATGACCAGCAGTACCAGCATCACGTCGATGTAGGGCACCACGTTCATCTCGGCGACCGGCTTGCGTTTGTGGCGAACTCGGGCCATGGGTTTCTACCTGATCACTCTTCGCTGGTGTGTACTTTGCGGTGCAGGATCGCCTGGAACTCGTCGGCGAAGGTGTAGTAGCGGCCAATCAGCACTTCACTGCGCGCGGCAAAACGGTTGTAGGCGATAACGGCCGGGATCGCGGCGAACAGGCCGATCGCGGTGGCGATCAGGGCCTCGGCGATACCGGGAGCCACGGTGGCCAGGGTCGCCTGTTGGGCGCTGGCCAGGCCGCGGAACGAGTTCATGATGCCCCACACGGTACCGAACAGGCCGATGTACGGGCTGGTGGAACCGACGGTGGCCAGGAACGGCAGGCTCTGCTCGAGCTTTTCTTCCTCACGGGAGATCGCCACGCGCATGGCGCGACCGACACCTTCCATGACCGCGTCCGGATCAACACCCGGCTGCTGGCGCAGACGCGAGAATTCCTTGAAGCCGGCGCGGAACACCTGCTCGACACCCGAGTCCGGATCAGGGTTGCTACCTGCCTGGCGGTACAGCTTGGACAGGTCGATGCCCGACCAGAAGCGCTCTTCGAAAGCGTCCAGTGCACGACGACCGGCGCGCAGCATGGTGCTGCGCTGGAAGATCATGATCCAAGAGGTCACCGAGGCTGCCACGAGGGTCAGCATTACCAGCTGAACCACGACACTGGCATTGGCGACCAGGCTCCACATGGAGGTATGGTCGACGACGTTTGCTTCCACGCTTATTCTCCTGCGTTCGATTGAGTACCCGCGCCGTCCGCCAGGAATGCGTCGCGCAGTTCTGGGGGAATGGCCCGGGGTTTGAAAGTGTCGGCGCGCACGGCGGCCACCAGGAACTGCCCCTCGCAGAGCAGCACTTCATCCTGTGTTCGCCACACCTGCTGCACGAAGCGCAGGCTGGCACGATTCAGTTCAAGCACTTGCGCGGTCACCCGCAGCTCATCGTCCAGGCGGGCCGGCGCGTGGTAGCGCGCCTCGCTGGAATGGACCACGAACAGCAGGTTGTCCTGCGCCAGCTGGGCCTGGGAGAACCCCAGGTGACGCAGCCGCTCGGTGCGGGCGCGCTCCATGAATTTCAGGTAGTTGACGTAATACACCACGCCACCGGCGTCGGTATCCTCGTAATAGACGCGACAGCGGTGTGCGAACGGTTCCAGCCCATTTTGCGCGCGCATACTCTAGTGGTTACTCCTGAACTTGCCAATCCGCCGCGGTAACTGTTTTTTCATCAATAATGTCCTATTGCCAGCGAGCCTGCGGCGTGCCAGCGCTAGGACCACGAAATTCCCGATTCGATCTGTCATTCGTCGTCCTGGGCGGCATATTCGCCACCTTCGCAGAAGCGCCCGGGGATGTTCAGGCCGAAATGCAGGTAGGCGTGTCGGGTCACCACGCGGCCTCGCGGGGTACGCATGATGTAGCCCTGCTGGATCAGATAGGGCTCGAGCACGTCCTCGATGGTGTGGCGCTCTTCGCCGATCGCCGCAGCAATGTTGTCGAGCCCCACCGGACCGCCGTCGAACTTCTCGATCATGGTCAGCAGCAGACGCCGGTCGGAGTGATCGAAGCCACGCTCGTCGACATCCAGCAGGTTCAGCGCCATGTCCGCCACGGCTTTGGTGATCTCGCCCTTGCCACGCACTTCGGCAAAGTCGCGCACCCGCCGCAGCAGGCGGTTGGCGATCCGCGGCGTGCCCCGCGCCCGACGGGCGATCTCGAAGGCACCCTTGTCGTCCATCGGCAGCCCGAGAATACCAGCCGAACGGCTGACGATGGTTGCCAGGTCCTTGTTGCTGTAGAACTCCAGGCGCTGGACGATACCGAAGCGGTCACGCAACGGATTGGTCAGCATGCCGGCACGGGTGGTGGCGCCGACCAGGGTGAACGGTGGCAGATCGAGCTTGATCGAGCGCGCGGCCGGGCCTTCGCCGATCATGATGTCCAGCTGGAAGTCTTCCATCGCCGGATAGAGCACTTCCTCGACCACTGGCGACAACCTGTGGATCTCGTCGATGAACAGCACGTCATGGGGCTCGAGGTTGGTCAGCATTGCCGCGAGGTCGCCCGGGCGCTCGAGGATCGGGCCCGAGGTGCTCTTGACCGACACGCCCATCTCCTGGGCAATGATGTTGGCCAGGGTGGTCTTGCCCAGGCCGGGCGGGCCGAAGATCAGCGTATGGTCGAGGGATTCGTTGCGCCCGCGCGCGGCCTGGATGAACAGCGCCATCTGCTCGCGCACCACCGGCTGGCCGATGTAGTCGTCCAGGCGCAGCGGGCGGATCGCGCGGTCCTGGACTTCTTCGCGGTCGCGCCCACTGGCGGCGATCAGGCGGTCGGTCTCAATCACTTGGTAATCATCCCTTTAAGGCTGCGACGGATCAGTTCCTCGCTGCTCAGACCGGCCTTGTCCTTGATCGCGGCAATCGCCTTGCTCGCTTCCTGCGGCTTGTAGCCCAGGGAGACCAGGGCACTGACCGCGTCGGCCTCGGCCGAGGATTCACTGGCAGCCGGCAGAGGGCCGTTGGAGACCAGGGTGAACATCGCCGGGGAGGTTTCCCATGCCTTGAAGCGGTCCTTGAGCTCGACCAGCAGGCGTTCGGCGGTCTTCTTGCCAACACCGGGCACGCGCACCAGGACCGAAGCGTCCTGGGCCTGCACGCAGCGCACCAGCTCGTCCACTTCCAGGCCGGACATCAGCGCCAGCGCCAGCTTCGGCCCTACGCCGTTCAGGCGGATAAGCTCGCGGAACAGCTCGCGCTCGCGCTTTTCCGCGAAACCATAGAGCAGGTGGGCGTCTTCGCGTACCACCAGGTGGGTGTGCACGGTCACTGCCTCGCCGACCTTGGGCAGGCGGTACAGGGTGGTCATCGGCACTTCGAGCTCATAGCCCACGCCGTTGACGTCGATAATCAGGTGCGGCGGCTGTTTTTCCGCCAGGGTGCCACGCAAACGTCCAATCACGTTCCGTTCCTTCCTCTCGGGCGCCGGTCGAAAACCGGTCCACCCTATCAGCAAATGCGCCGGGAGCGCGCGCCACCCGGACAAAATGTGTATCAGCGCATGAAGCGGTTACAGACGCAAGCGCCCGCCGCGCCGCCGCGCCGTCGCCAGCCCATGGGGAATCAGGCTGGAACGGGTATGGGCATGGCACAGGGCGATGGCCAGGGCGTCGGAGGCGTCGATCTGCGGCTTCTGGGTCAGCTTGAGCAGGTGCATGACCATCATCATCACCTGTTCCTTATTGGCCCCGCCGGTACCGGCCACGGCCTGCTTGACCTGGCTGGCGCTGTACTCGGCGATCTCCAGGCCCGCCTCGGCCGCGGCAACGATAGCCGCGCCCCGGGCCTGGCCCAGCTTGAGCGCCGAATCGGCATTGCGCGCCATGAACACCCGTTCGATGCCCATGGTCACCGGGCCATGCTCACGGATGATCTCGCTCACGCCACGAAAGACGATCTGCAGTCGCTCGGGCAGCTCGCCGCCGCCGGTGCGGATACAGCCCGAGGCCACATATTCGCAACCACGGGCGGTCTGGCGGACCACGCCGAAGCCGGTGATGCGCGAGCCGGGGTCGATACCAAGAATCAGAGTCATAGCGTGTGCAGTCAGTCGTCGATGCATAAGGTTTTGCTGGACGCAATCGCGGGGCAAGCCCGCTCCCACGCCAGCATTTGCCGGTCTCGTGGGAGCGGGCTTGCCCCGCGATTGCGCCAATACAGGCGCACAGGTAGCCGAAAGCTTATCAGCCCAGCGTTTCCATGATCTCATCCGAGATCTGCGCATTGGAGTAGACGTTCTGCACGTCATCCAGGTCCTCGAGCATGTCGATCAGCTTGAGCACCTTCTCCGCGCCATCCTTGTCCAGCTCGGCACTGGTGGTCGGCTGCATCACGATCTCGGCGTCCGAGGCCTTGAAGCCAGCCTCTTCGAGCGCATTGCGCACGGCATAAAAGCTGTTGAACGAGGTGAACACCTCGAAGGAGCCGTCGTCGTTGGCCACCACGTCGTCGGCGTCGGCCTCCATCGCGGCTTCCATCAGTGCGTCCTCGTCGACCGCAAGCTCAGCGGCGAAGCTGATCTGCCCCTTGCGCTCGAACAGGTAGGCCACCGAGCCGTCGGTGCCCAGGTTGCCACCGCACTTGGTGAAGGCATGACGCACGGCGGCGGCGGTACGGTTGCGGTTGTCGGTCATGGCCTCGACCATGATCGCCACGCCGCCCGGGCCATAGCCCTCGTAGCTCAGCTCTTCGACGTTGTCGCTTTCGTTGGTGCCAGCACCACGGGCCACGGCGCGATCGATGATGTCGCGGCTCATGTTGGCACCCAGGGCCTTGTCCAGCGCCAGGCGCAGACGCGGATTGGAGGCCGGGTCACCGCCCCCTTGCTTGGCCGCGACGGTCAGCTCGCGGATCCACTTGGTGAAGATCTTGCCTCTTTTTGCATCCTGGCGCTCTTTGCGGTGCTTGATGTTCGCCCACTTGGAATGACCAGCCATAACGACTCCGAATCCTTGAAACAGAAACAGGTTCCGCCCCGAAGGGCGGAACGTGAAGAATCCTGCGCCTCAAGCGCGGGGGCACCCCGTGACCGAGGCGCCCCGGTCGATCACTCGACCTTGGTCTGCTCGCGCAGACGGATGTGCAGCTCACGCAGGGCCTTGGCATCGACCAGGCCTGGGGCCTGAGTCATGACGCACGCGGCGCTCTGGGTTTTCGGGAAGGCGATCACTTCACGGATCGACTGGGCGCCGGTCATCAGCATGACCAGGCGATCCAGGCCGAAGGCCAGGCCACCGTGAGGCGGCGCGCCGAACTTCAGGGCGTCGAGCAGGAAGCCGAACTTCTCTTCCTGTTCCGCCGCCTCGATGCCCAGCAGGCGGAATACCGCTTGCTGCATCTCTTTACGGTGGATACGGATCGAACCGCCACCCAGTTCGGTACCGTTCAGGACCATGTCGTAAGCACGCGACAGCGCGGTGGCCGGGTTGGCCTCCAGCTCTTCGGGGGTGCACTTCGGCGCGGTGAACGGGTGGTGCAGCGCGGTGAAGCTGCCGTCTTCGTTCTCTTCGAACATCGGGAAGTCGACGACCCACATCGGCGCCCACTCGCAGGTCAGCAGCTCGAAGTCGTGGCCCAGGCGGATACGCAGCGCGCCCAGGGCCTCGCTGACAATCTTGAACTTGTCGGCACCGAAGAACACGATGTCGCCATCCACGGCGCCCACGCGGTCGAGGATGTTGTTGAGGTTGGCCTCGGGGATGTTCTTGACGATCGGCGACTGCAGACCCTCGACACCCTTGGCGCGCTCGTTGACCTTGATGTAGGCCAGGCCCTTGGCACCGTAGATGCCGACGAACTTGGTGTACTCGTCGATCTTGCTGCGCGGCATGCTGGCGCCGCCCGGCAGGCGCAGGGCGGTGACGCGGCACTTCGGATCGTTGGCGGGACCGGCGAAGACCTTGAAGTCGACATCCTTCAGCTGGTCGGCGACGTCGACCAGTTCCAGCGGAATACGCAGGTCCGGCTTGTCGGAACCGTAGCGGCGCATGGCTTCTTCGAAGGTCATGTGCGGGAACTCACCGAATTCCAGGTCCAGCACTTCCTTGAACAGCTTGCGGATCATGCTTTCGGTCAGGCCCATGATCTCGGACTCGTCGAGGAAGCTGGTCTCGATGTCGATCTGGGTGAATTCCGGCTGGCGGTCGGCGCGCAGGTCTTCGTCACGGAAGCACTTGGCGATCTGGTAGTAGCGGTCGAAGCCGGCGACCATCAGCAGCTGTTTGAACAGCTGCGGCGACTGCGGCAGGGCGAAGAAGCTGCCAGCGTGGGTGCGGCTCGGCACCAGGTAGTCACGCGCGCCTTCAGGGGTGGCACGGGTCAGGATCGGCGTTTCGACGTCGAGGAAGCCGTTCTCGTCGAGGAAGCGACGGATGCTGCTGGTGATGCGCGAACGCAGGCGCAGCTTGTCGGCCATTTCCGGACGACGCAGGTCGATGAAGCGATAGCGCAGGCGGGTTTCCTCGCCGACGTCGGAGTATTCGTTCAGCGGGAACGGCGGGGTTTCCGCTTCGTTGAGCACCTTCAACTGGTAGCCGAGGATCTCGATGGCGCCGGACGCCATGTTGGCGTTCACCGCGCCGTCAGGGCGCTTGCGTACCTTGCCGGTGATCTGCACGACATATTCGCTGCGCACGCGGTCGGCGGCGGCGAAGGTTTCGGCGCGATCCGGGTCGAACACGACCTGGGCCATGCCTTCGCGGTCACGGATGTCGAGGAAAATCACCCCGCCGTGGTCGCGGCGACGATGGACCCAGCCGCAAAGGGTGACTTCCTGGCCGTCCAGGGACTCGTTCAGTTGGCCGCAATAATGGCTGCGCATCATGATCGTGGTTTCGCTTCTCGTGATTCGTGTGTTCGGTGGAGGTCTTGGCCGCCCAAGGGGCTAATACTGCAAGACCTGGCGGGTGCAATTCAACTCAGTCGGCCTTGTCGCCGCCTGCCAGATTCTTTTTCGCCCCGGTCTTGAAGTCGGTCTCGTACCAGCCGTTGCCACTCAGGCGAAAGCCGGGGACCGACAGCAGCTTCTTCAATGCCGGCGCCTGGCACGCCGGGCAATCGGTCAGCGGCGCGGCACTGATCTTCTGCAACACCTCCATTTGGTGTTCGCAGGATGCACATTGATAGTCGTACAGGGGCATGGGTGTCTCTCGTCAACCACATCGCACGCTGCCCAAGGCAGCAAAGAGCGGGATTATATATGGTAAAGGAGAGCAGCGCAGCCCGGCGATCAGTGCGCGTCTCGCGCTTCCTGCAGCCAAGTGACACAGATCACCCGGACCAGGCCGCTGAAATTCCTCACCCCGCCATGGCGCAGGTGCACCTCGCGATCCACATAGGACAACACGGCGCTCACCGAACAGCGGTTGGCCTGGGCGATACGCTCCAGGATGCGCCAGTACACCACTTCCAGGCGCAGGCAGGTGGCAAAGCCGTTGAGCCGCACCGAGCGCGACACGGGCCCGGCCTGGGCCATGTCGAAATCCCGCCTGAACGGGTCGAGACGAGGGTTGCCACCCCCCTGCCTTGCATTACCATCGATACCACGCATCGGATCGCCCATCGCACCGCTCCATCGTCACGAAACCACACCCCGTTCGTCAGCCGAATGGGTCCATGACCGTCATGAAGCGCCACCGGCCAGGCCGATAGCAGCGGCAAACCCTTCCCCGCAAACACGCGGGCCCGATACCGCTGGCGGTATCGGGCCCGGATTCACTGGGTAGAACGACAAGCAACCGGCAATCAGTTCCCGTCGAGCAGGACTCGCAGCATCCACGCCGTTTTCTCGTGGACCTGCATGCGTTGGGTCAGCAGGTCAGCGGTCGGCTCGTCACTGACCTTGTCCACCACCGGGAAGATGCTGCGCGCGGTGCGCACCACCGCCTCCTGCCCCTGCACCAGCTGGCGGATCATTTCATCGGCGGGCGGCACCCCCTCCTCTTCCTTGATGGAGGAGTGGCGGGCATAGAAGGCGTAGGAACCCGGCGCCGGGAAGCCCAGGGCGCGAATGCGCTCGGCAATCGAATCGACCGCCAGGGCCAGTTCGTTGTATTGCTCCTCGAACATCAGGTGCAGGGTGCGGAACGACGGACCGGTGACGTTCCAATGGAAGTTATGGGTTTTCAGATACAGCACGTAGGTATCCGACAACAGGCGGGACAACCCATCGACGATGGACTTGCGATCTTCTTCACTGATACCGATATCGATTGCCATGAAGCTCCCCTTTCCATAAGGCTTGATCATCAAGCGGGCAGTAAACACTCTAACAAGAGTTTCCGGCTGGCGCATGCGGCACAGGACCGCCCGTGCCAGCCGGTTTGAGAAGCCTGCGTCTTTGCTGTTAAATAGGCACTGTGCCACCCGTGCGGATTGTCAGTGCCGGGTGCATAGGCTGGCCCGCCACGTTTTCGCGCCTACTCGTTCACGCGCACCGTGCGACCAGCTCATCCTGTGATCGGCCTTATCAATGTGAGCCAAACCAATGTTCAAGATCGTCCATCTGGTGACGGGCCTGGCGGCGTTGCTGCTATCGCTCATACCTAGCCTGAAAGCTGACGCAACACCCTTCCTGCAACAACCCGAGGCCGTCTACCTGGCGCTGCTCGGGCTCATCAACCTGGTCATCGCCCCGGTACTGCCGCAGTACTACAAAGGCCTGCGCCAGCAACTGCAACACGCCGCCAGCCTGCTGCTGGTGCTGGCCGTGGTGCTGCAGACCGTCACCCTGCTGGCCCGCCCGGAGCTGGGCAACCTGCCAGCCCTGGCCTGTGCTGTCCTGGCCTGCGTCCTGCACCTGATTGCCGGCTTCGTTCGCGGCACGCGAAAGGCCCGCTCCACCCAGGGCACCTCGCATGACGCAGGCAATCGCGATACCGGCACCGTGAAGTGGTTCAACACCTCCAAGGGCTTCGGCTTCATCTCCCGCGACTCCGGTGACGATATCTTCGTGCACTTTCGCGCCATCCGCGGCGAGGGCCACCGGGTCCTGGTCGAAGGCCAGCGCGTGGAGTTCTCGGTGATGCACCGCGACAAGGGCCTGCAGGCCGAAGACGTGGTCGCCGTCGCGCGCCGCTGACCCTTTGCCGCCGCCGCGTTCAATAATGAGGCGGCGGCGCTTCCTCCCCCCCGCCGCCCT
This sequence comes from Pseudomonas sp. RtIB026, assembly GCF_016861355.2. Taxonomy (NCBI): domain Bacteria; kingdom Pseudomonadati; phylum Pseudomonadota; class Gammaproteobacteria; order Pseudomonadales; family Pseudomonadaceae; genus Pseudomonas; species Pseudomonas sp. RtIB026. Next base: position 5,198,684 of record NZ_AP023348.2, read on the forward strand.
GCTGGCCGGCCATCTCCTCGTAGCGCTTGATCAGCTCCGCCATCTGCAATTGCAAGCGTTCGATCGCCCGGCTCTGCTCGACAATCACGTCATTGAGCGCCTGCAAGCTGTCATCCTGGAACGCCTGGCGGGTCTCCAGCTCGATCATGCGCATTTCCAGCTCCTGAGACATCCTCACGTCTCCTTGAAGCTTTCGCCCAGCAGCTTGCGCACTTGCTGGCGAATACCGTCGATCTGCTCCTGCGTGTAGCCGATGGCCGGCACCTTGCCCCACACCGGGGCAGGCCAGGCGGCATCGCCCTGGCGACGCACGATCACATGCATGTGTAGCTGACTGACCACGTTGCCCAAGGCCGCGATATTCATCTTGTCTGCGGCGAAGGCATCCTTCAGCGCTTCTGCCAGGGCGCTCGTTTCGACCCAAAGCTGCTGCTGGTCCGCCTCATCAAGCTCGAACACTTCAGTGATATCGGCGCGACGCGGCACCAGGATGAACCAGGGGTAGTTGGCATCCTTGCTCAGCAGCAGGCGGCACAGCGGCAGATCGCCCAGTACCAGGGAATCCTGCTGCAGGCGCGAATCGAGGGTAAACACGGCAAACCTCCTTACAAGTGATACAGCCCTCCCGAGCGGTCGGGCACAAGTGCGCAAGGATACTCCGCTTCGACCGCCGCCACACCCGCCGACGTCGACCCAAAGCACTTGTGGCACGCGAATGACAACATCGACGCCCCGCTTCGGTAACACTGCGCTACTTTTCGCACCAAAATGATGCCGCTCGTCAGGCCTGCGCCACACATCCTTCACATAAAACAGCCAGGATAAACAATCGACGGTAACACCTTGACTTGGAAGGCAGCTTCACAGGCAAACGCAAGGGAGGATCGCGACCCACCGACATACCGGCCGCAGCCCGTGTTTGCGGAGGTTTCCCAGGTCTTTTCGAGGCAAATGTGAAAATTTCATCAAGCGTTCGTGATTTTGAGCACGCTTGTTGCATTCGCTTCACGCCAAGTCGGCACGACCCCTGCATCGCAGGGTGAACGCGACAAATAACAACAGCGGCATCGGATAAACCAGGGAGTTTCACAAGCCGTACTTTGTATTTATACAAATATGACGGTTTCGAGACAGCGCTGGAGTTGTACGCCCTTATATGACAGGCGTGATTTGCGACATGGAGACAACCAACAGCGACATGGCCATAAAGTTACCGAAAGGTTGTTTCTGCCCATATCGCCAAGAATAGTCCGCGTGATATACATTTTCGCCGACATAACAAGAAAGAGCCGGCCCCATAATTAAAATACCCGGGTGCGGCGGTACTCTTCCTAAAAACCAAAGGAGCAAATCACGATGCGCGTGATGAAGTGGAGCATGATCGCCCTGGCCGTAGCGGCAGGGACCTCGCAACTGGCTGTCGCCTCTTCGCAGGATGAATCGAAAGGTTTCGTCGAAGACAGCAAGCTGAATGTCAAGATGCGTAACCTGTACTTCAGCCGTGACTATCGCAACACTGAGTCGAACGCCAACAGGCTGGCCAACGTGCGGCACGATCAGCGCGAATGGGGCCAGGGCTTCATCGGCACCTTCGAGTCGGGCTTCACCCAGGGCACCGTCGGTGTCGGCGTCGACGCCATCGGCCTGCTGGGCCTCAAACTTGACAGCGGCCGCGGTTACTCGGGCACTGGCCTGTTCCCTACCGGTGAAGACCGTCGCTCCCAGGACGATTACTCCAAGGGCGGCGCCGCCATCAAGTTCCGCATTTCCGACACCGTGCTGAAAGTCGGCGACCAGTTCACCGCGCTGCCGGTCTTCGCCACCGACGACAGCCGCCTGCTGCCTGAAACCGCAGAAGGCGCATTGCTGACCAGCAACGAGATTAAGGGCCTGACCCTGCACGCCGGCCGTTTCACCAGCATGACCGCCCAGTCCGAAACTGACCGCGACAGCATCAGTGACGGCCTCGGCCGCCGCGGCCTGAAGGAAGCTGACGTATTCGGTGGCTCCTACGCCTTCACCGACAGTCTGTCGACCAGCCTCTACTACTCCAAGGTCGAGGACTACTGGCGCAAGTACTACGCCAACGTCAACTGGGCGCTGCCGATCTCGGACAAGCAAGGCCTGGTCTTTGACTTCAACATCTATGACACCAAGGGCGAAGGCGACAACCTGTACCGCGCCGCCGCTGATGGCGACAAGCTCGACAACCGCGCCTACAGCTTCTCCGGCGCCTACAACATCGGCGCCCACACCTTCACCCTGGCCTACCAGAAAGTCACCGGTGACGGCGAATATGCATACGGCATCGACGGTGGCGGCAGTATCTTCCTGGCCAACTCGGTGGCCCGCTCGGACTTCAACGCCGAAGGCGAGAAATCCTGGCAAGTCCGCTACGACCTGAATTTCGCCGAATTCGGCGTGCCAGGCCTGACCTTCATGACCCGCTACGTCCGCGGCACCGGCGCCCACACTGCCGACACCAACGACGGCAAGGAATGGGAACGCGACGTGGACGTCAAGTACGTCCTGCAGGAAGGTCCTGCCAAGGACCTGAGCTTCCGTGTCCGCCAGGCCACCTATCGCTCCTCCGACGCGGTCTATTCCAACTCGCTGGACGAACTGCGCCTGATCGTCGAGTACCCGCTGAGCATCCTGTAAGCCCGCGCTTGCATTGCTCTGCAAATGAAGAAGCCCGGCAATCGCCGGGCTTTTTCCTGGCTGACAGAAAGGCCTGACTGCTGCATTCTGTACGCTTTCGTTTCGCCCCCGTACAATGCGGGGTCATTTCACATTCAGGCAATCGACACGGCCCACCATGCGCACCAGTCAATATTTGCTCGCCACCCAGAAAGAAACCCCTGCCGATGCAGTGGTCATCAGCCACCAGCTCATGCTGCGTGCCGGCATGATCCGCAAACTGGCCTCCGGCCTGTACACCTGGCTGCCGATGGGCCTGCGGGTGATGCGCAAGGTCGAAGCCGTGGTCCGCGAGGAAATGAACGCCGCCGGTGCCCTCGAAGTGCTGATGCCGAGCATCCAGCCGGCTGAACTGTGGCAGGAATCCGGCCGCTGGGAGCAGTACGGCCCCGAGCTGCTGCGCCTGAAGGACCGCCACCAGCGCGACTTCTGCGTCGGCCCGACCCATGAAGAGGTCATCACCGACCTGGCGCGCAACGAGCTGTCCAGCTACAAGCAGCTGCCGCTGAACATGTACCAGATCCAGACCAAGTTCCGTGACGAGATCCGTCCGCGCTTCGGCCTGATGCGCGGCCGCGAGTTCATCATGAAGGACGCCTACTCCTTCCATGCCGACCAGGCTTCCCTGCAGGAAACCTACGACCGCATGCACCTGGCGTACTCCAACATCTTTACCCGCCTGGGCCTGGACTTCCGTCCAGTGCAGGCCGACACCGGCTCCATCGGTGGCAGCTACTCCCACGAGTTCCACGTGCTCGCCTCCTCCGGCGAGGACGACGTGATCTTCAGCGACAGCTCCGACTACGCCGCCAACATCGAGAAGGCCGAGGCCATCCCGCGTGAAACCGTGCGCCCGGCCCCGACCGAAGAGCTGCGCCTGGTCGACACCCCGAATGCCAAGACCATCGCCGAACTGGTGGAAAACTTCGGCCTGGCGATCGAGAAGACCGTCAAGACCCTGATCGTGCATGGCGCCGAGGAAGGCAAGCTGGTCGCCCTGATCGTCCGTGGCGACCACGAACTCAACGAGATCAAGGCCGCCAAGCTGGAGCAGGTCGCCGACCCGCTGGTGATGGCGTCCGACGCCGAGCTGCGCGCCGCCATCGGTGCCGGCGCAGGCTCCCTCGGCCCGCTGAACCTGCCGCTGGAGTGCATCATCGACCGCTCGGTCGCCCTGATGAGCGACTTCGGCATCGGCGCCAACATCGACGACAAGCACTACTTCGGTGTGAACTGGGAGCGCGACCTGCCGGTTCCACAAGTTGCCGACCTGCGCAACGTGGTCGAAGGCGACCCGAGCCCGGACGGCCAGGGCACCCTGGTAATCAAGCGCGGCATCGAAGTCGGCCATATCTTCCAGCTCGGCACCAAGTACAGCGAGGCGCTCAAGTGCCAGGTGCTGGGTGAGAACGGCAAGCCTGTCGTGCTGTCCATGGGCTGCTACGGCATCGGCGTGTCCCGCGTGGTCGCTGCCGCCATCGAGCAGAGCTATGACGAAAAAGGCATCATCTGGAACGACGCCCTGGCACCGTTCCAGATCGCTCTGGTACCGCTGCGCTACGAAACCGATGTGGTCCGCGAAGCCACCGACAAGCTGTATGCCGAACTGACCGCTGCCGGCTTCGAAGTGCTGCTGGACGACCGCGACAAGAAGACCAGCCCCGGCATCAAGTTTGCCGACATGGAGCTGATCGGCATTCCGCACCGCATTGTCGTCAGCGACCGCGGCCTGGCCGAAGGCAACCTGGAGTACAAGCACCGCACCGAATCGGAGGCCCAGGCACTGCCGCTCGCGGACGCGCTGTCCTTCCTGCAGGCCCAAATCCGCCGCTGATAACCCGTTACGCGAGTGATCATGTCCAAGCGAAGTACCTACACCCTGGGGGGCGCCGCACTGTGCGGCGCCCTGTTCCTCAGCGGCTGCGCCAACCAGATGTCCCAGCGCAGCGACCACGAGGAGCGCGTCGAGCGCAAGCTGCTCGAGCACAGTCTGCAGATCGACGTCGGCGAGCCGAAGGTGATGGAGCTTCCGCAACGGCGTGTACGCATCCATGAACTCAAGCGCTTCGAGGTCACCGAGTTCGAGGTGACCCGCCGCTACGACCGCTACACCCCCTACCAACCCTGGCGGGAGATCTACGAGATCCCGCTTGGCGCGGTAGCGGTGGTGGCCGGTATCGGCGCCAATGTGGTCAACGTGTTCGCCCTGGGCAACCTGCCGGACAGCGTCACCCACGACTGGCTCAGCTATGGCGTGGCAGGCGTCAACCCGTTCATGAACGTGCCGTCCAACGGTCGCGCCCAGCAGAACCTGGCCGGTATCGACGAGGTCGAGAAGGGCAAGCGCGAGGAGTCCATCAGCCTGCCGTGGAACGAGCGCCTGGTTGAGGTCAAAGCCGGCAAGATGACCCACGAGCTGACCACCGACAAGAACGGTGTGCTGCGCCTGAACCTGCTCGACAGCCCGTTCTCCGAGCAGAACCTCAACCATATCGGCACCCTGCACCTGCAGGTGGCCGACGAGGAAAACCAGGTGCGCGGCGACGCCAGCCTGCTGGTCAGTGGCAACCTGCGTGGCAAGCTGCTCGAGGCTCACGAGCTGATCTTCGACGATCTCGAGGACGATGATGTCGGCCAGTGGGTGCACCGGGTCAAGCGCCTGTCGGAGCTGGGACTGGAAGAAGAAGCCAGTGAACTGGAGCAGAGCCTGATCGAGCTGACCCGCAACGATCCGGAACTGCAGCAGGAATTCCTGCAGACCCTGACCAAGGCCACCGGGCGCCTGGTAGCCGATCCGGGCGTGCAGTAAACAGAAAAGGGGCTGCTTTGCAGCCCATCGCGGGGCGAGCCCGCTCCTACAGGTCCTGTGTTGGCTTTGTAGGAGCGGGCTTGCCCCGCGATGGGCCGCAAGGCGGCCCCTCTTCTATTTATCGTCGAACAACTCCAACTGCTCATGCGCCCCGCGCAGATCACGCAGCCTCACCCCCACCCCCAGCAACCGCACCGGCTTGCCACCCCGGGCAAACGCCTGGCTGAGCAACTGACGGTAACTCTCCAGATCCCTTCCCGCCCCCGCCTGCTCCATCGTGGTCTGGCTGAAGTCATGGAACTTGACCTTGACGAAGGGCTTGTCGGGCCGATAGCTGCTGTCCATCCGCGCTATCCGCTCGTTCAGGCTGACCAGTAGCTCCGGCAGTTTTTCCAGGCAGCTGTTCAGATCAGGCAAGTCCTGGTCGTAAGTGTTCTCGACACTCACCGACTGCCGCCGGCTGTCGTTCTGTACCGCACGCTCGTCGATCCCCCGCGCCAGCCCCCACAGCCGCTCGCCGAAACTGCCGAACTCGCGAACCAGCGCCAGCCGCGACCAGTCGCGCAGCGACAGGCAGGTGTCGATCCCCAGGCGCGAGAGCTTGTCCGCCGTCACCTTGCCAACCCCGTGCAAGCGCGCCACCGGCAGGTGGGAAACAAACTCTTCCACCTGATCCGGAGTGATGACGAACAGCCCGTTGGGTTTACGCCAGTCACTGGCGATCTTGGCCAGGAACTTGTTCGGCGCCACCCCGGCGGACACCGTGATGTGCAGTTGCTGGGCCACCCGCCGACGAATGTCCTCGGCAATCCGCGTGGCGCTGCCGGCAAACCACTGGCTGTCACTGACATCCAGGTACGCTTCATCCAGGGACAACGGCTCGATCAACTCGGTGTAATCGCGAAAGATCGTGTGGATCTCCCGCGACGCCTCGCGATAGGCCTCGAAGCGCGGCTTGACGATCTCAAGGTCCGGGCACAATTTCATGGCATGTCCGGACGCCATCGCCGAACGCACGCCATAGGCACGCGCTTCATAGTTACAGGTGGCGATCACCCCGCGCTGCCCCGGCTGGCCACCCACCGCCATGGGGCGACCGACCAGGCGCGGGTCGTCACGCATCTCGATGGCGGCGTAGAAACAGTCACAATCAATATGGATGATCTTGCGCAGGGACATGGACGACAGCCACTACTGTAAATTCATACAGATAGTATCCCATGCCCCCACCACTAAACAGTCTGTGCAGGACGATCGGCCTGAAAGCCCCGTCGCGACTGAGGCGCACCCCGATCTGAAGCGCTAAGGGTTTGAACAAAAAAGGTTTTTTTGAACTAAATACTTGACACCACGAAGGAAATCCGTAGAATTCGATCTCACAGGCGCGGGATGGAGCAGCCTGGTAGCTCGTCGGGCTCATAACCCGAAGGTCGTCGGTTCAAATCCGGCTCCCGCAACCAGATTCAAGAAAAGGCCACTGTTTCGACAGTGGCCTTTTTTATTGCCTTTAGATTCTCGATCAGTAAAAACTTTCGAGAAATCAAATAGTAACGCTTGACACTCAGTACGAAATCCGTAGAATTCGATCCCACAGGCGCGGGATGGAGCAGCCTGGTAGCTCGTCGGGCTCATAACCCGAAGGTCGTCGGTTCAAATCCGGCTCCCGCAACCAGATTCAAAAAAAGGCCACTGTTTCGACAGTGGCCTTTTTTATTGCCTGCTGTTCAGCCAAATGGTTACGAAATCATCATAAACACTTGACAACGTACGGTGAATCCGTAGAATGCGCCCCTCTGACGCGGGATGGAGCAGCCTGGTAGCTCGTCGGGCTCATAACCCGAAGGTCGTCGGTTCAAATCCGGCTCCCGCAACCATATTCGTCAGAACAAGCCCCGCCTATCGCAAGATAGTGCGGGGTTTGTTGCATTCCGGCCCCGTAAAAGCCAATTGCCCCTTCCCCGCTACCTGCCTCCCTTGCCGCGCCCCTGCGGCTGAATGAACTATCTTTAACTATCCTGAAACAGATTAAGCCGTCGGCCCGGAGTAATATTCGGATACGTTTTTCCAAAGGGACTTTCACTTGGCCGTACCTTGCCTGCACCTCGCGCTGACCGCACGAGGCACCCCATGACCGCCCCCACTCCCGAAACCCAGGCACCGCTGACGGCGGCCCTGCCCACGGCTGCCCAGCGCCTGCCCTGGCTGGAGCGCCTGAGCAAGTACCGCCAACCACTGGGGCTGGCAGTGACCCTGGTGCTGTTCGCCATGGGCCTGATCGCCTGTCGCCACCTGCTGAGCGAACTGGACATCTATGCCCTGCACGAGGCCATGCTCAGCGTGCCGGCCAATGCACTGCTCGGCGCGGTCCTGGCCACCGTGGTCGGTTTCGTGATCCTGCTGGGCTATGAATGGTCGGCCAGTCGCTACGCGGCCGTGCAACTGCCGCCCCGCACCCTGGTGCTGGGCGGCTTCAGCGCCTTCGCCATCGGCAACGCCATTGGCCTGTCGATGCTGTCGGGCGGATCGGTCCGTTATCGCCTCTATGCGCGCCAGGGTCTGGGCGCCGCGGAAGTCGCGCGCATGACCGTATTCGCCAGCCTCTCGCTGGGCTGCGCGCTCCCGCCACTGGCGGCACTGGCCACGTTGAGCGACCTGTCTGCGGCGGCGACCGCGCTGCGTCTGCCCGCTCCGCTGCTGGGCGGTATCGCGATCGCCGTGCTGGTCGCCGCCGCCGCCTTGGTGATGGGCCTGTATCGCCGGCGCCTGCCTGAACAACCGCTGGCCGACAACCTGATGGTGCAATTCGGCCGACGCACCCTGCGCCTGCCGGGTGCGCGCCTGACCGCGCTGCAACTGCTGATCACCGCGCTGGATGTCGCCGCCGCCGCCACCGTGCTCTACCTGCTGCTGCCAGAAGCGCCGCCGTTCGGCGCCTTCGTGCTGGTCTACCTGCTCGCCCTCGCCGCCGGCGTGCTCAGCCATGTGCCGGGCGGCGTCGGCGTGTTCGAGGCGATCCTGCTGGCAGCCTTCGCTAACCAGCTGGGTGCCGCGCCGCTGGCGGCCGCACTGTTACTGTACCGGCTGATCTATGTGGTCATGCCGCTGCTGGTGGCCTGTGTGCTGCTGCTGGCCAACGAGGCCCGCCGCCTGATGGTCACCCAACAGGCGATCCGCGCCGCCTCGGGGCTGGCCGCGCCGGTGCTGGCGATCCTGGTGTTCCTCTCCGGCGTGGTGCTGCTGTTCTCCGGCGCCACCCCGGAAATCGACAGCCGCCTGGAACACATGGGCTTCCTGATTCCGCACCGCCTGATCGATGCCTCGCACTTCGGCGCCAGCCTGATCGGCGTGCTCTGCCTGCTGCTCGCCCAGGGTCTGCGTCGGCGCCTGTCGGCCGCCTGGCTGCTGACCACGGTGTTGCTGCTGGTGGGCGCGGTGCTGTCGCTGCTCAAGGGCTTCGACTGGGAAGAAGCCAGCCTGATGTGCTTCACCGCTGCCCTGCTCGCCCTGTTCCGCCGCTCGTTCTACCGCCCCAGCCGCCTGCTGGAGCTGCCGTTCTCGCCGGTGTACCTGGTGGCCAGCGCCTGCGTGGTCGGCGCCTCGGTGTGGTTGCTGTTGTTCGCCTACCAGGACGTGCCCTATACCCACAAGCTGTGGTGGCAGTTCACCCTCGACGCCGACGCGCCGCGCGGCCTGCGTGCCGCCCTCGGCAGCGCCGTGCTGTTGGTGATCGTCGCCCTGACCTGGCTACTGCGCACCGCCCGCCCGGTCATCCACCTGCCGACCGAGGACGAGTTGCAACGCGCCAACCGCATCCTGCTGGCCTCCGACCAGCCCGATGGCGGCCTGGCCCTGACCGGCGACAAGGCGCTGCTGTTCCACCCCAACGACAACGCCTTCCTCATGTATGCCCGCCGCGGTCGTAGTCTGGTGGCCCTGTACGATCCGATCGGCCCGGCCCAGGAGCGCGCCGAGATGATCTGGCAGTTCCGCGACCTGTGCGACCTGCACCATGCGCGCCCGGTGTTCTACCAGGTGCGCGCGGAGAACCTGCCGTTCTACATGGACATCGGCCTGACCGCGATCAAGCTCGGCGAAGAGGCCCGGGTCGACCTGCGGCGCTTCGACATCGATGCCAAGGGCAAGGAGATGAAGGACCTGCGCTACACCTGGAACCGAGGCGGACGCGACGGCCTGAGCCTGGAGATCCATGAACCCGGCCAGGCGCCACTGGCCGAGCTCAAGGAAATCTCCGACGCCTGGCTCGGCGGCAAGAACGTGCGCGAGAAAGGTTTCTCCCTTGGCCGCTTCAGCCCCGAATACCTGCAGCATTTCCGCATCGCGCTGATCCGCTTCCAGGGCCGTCCGGTGGCCTTCGCCAACCTGCTGGAAACCCACAGCAACGAGCTGGCCAGTCTCGACCTGATGCGCGCGCACCCGGAGGCGCCGAAACTGACCATGGAATTCATGATGGTCGGCCTGATCCTGCACTACAAGAGCCATGACTATGGCCGTTTCAGCCTGGGGATGGTCCCCCTCTCCGGGCTGCAGCCGCGCCGTGGCGCCCCCTTGACCCAGCGCCTGGGCTCGATGGTGTTCCAGCGCGGCGAGCAGCTCTACAACTTCCAGGGCCTGCGGCGCTTCAAGGACAAGTTCCAGCCGGACTGGGAACCCCGCTACATGGCCGTGCCGGCCGGGCTCGACCCGCTGGTGGCACTGGCTGACACCGCCGCCCTGATCGCTGGCGGCCTGACTGGATTGGTGAAACGTTGATGATCCGACGCTATTGGCTGTACGTACTGATTCCCCTGCTGCTGGCCGTGCTGGCCGGCGGCGCGGCCTTCTGGCTGTGGACCCGGCCGGCGCCCGAGGCGCGCCTGGAACACCTCACCCTCGACGACGGCAGCGCCCTGACCCGCGCCACCCCCGGCGTGCATGCCAAGGCCCGGGTGGCCATCGGCGTGCCCCAGGACCAGGCCCTGACCGACAAGCAGCTGCTCGACCTGAGCCAGGCCGGCGAGGCCCAGCTGGTGCAGGTGATCCTGCCGCCCGCCGACTGCGCCAAGCAGCAGGCGGCGATGGACCAGGCCCTCACCCGCCTGGCCGACAAGCCGACCCTGGTCGCCGGCATCGGCCCGGGCGCAGCCCAGGCCTGGCGCTGGCTGGCCGCGCAGGGCGACGACAAGGCCCGGGCGATCTCGGTGGACTTCACCCTCGAGCAACCCGGCTGCCAGGCCGCCCTGCCCAAGTCCGCCGCCCACGGCCACTGGAACGTGGCCTGGAACGACAACCCGGATGACGCCAGCGCCGCCTTCGTGCGCGACCAGGCCAACGCCGAGACCAGCATCGCCGACTACGACATCCACCTGCCCCAGGTGCTCAAGGCCCAGCTGACCCAGGCCCTGGTCGGCCACGACGGCAACGCCTTGGCGATTCCGGTGGTGGAAGTCCCGGCTGGGCAGACCACCGACACCGTGACCCTGTTCCTTTCCGGCGACGGTGGCTGGCGCGACCTGGACCGCGACGTGGCCGGCGAGATGGCCAAACTCGGCTACCCGGTGGTCGGCATCGACACCCTGCGCTACTACTGGCAGCACAAGACTCCGGAACAGAGCGCCGCCGACCTCTCTGAACTGATGCAGCACTACCGCCAGAAATGGGGCACCAAGCGCTTCGTGCTGACCGGTTACTCGTTCGGCGCCGACGTGCTGCCGGCCATCTACAACCGCCTCTCCGAGGAAGACCAGAAGCGCATCGACGCGGTGATCCTGCTGGCCTTCGCCCGCAGCGGCAGCTTCGAGATCGAGGTCGAGGGCTGGCTGGGCAAGGAAGGTCAGGAGGCGCCGACCGGGCCGGAGATGGCCAGGCTGCCGGCAGCGAAGGTGGTGTGCATCTACGGTGTGGAAGAGACCGACGAAAGCGGCTGCACCGACAAGACCGCCGTGGGCGAGCGCATGAAGCTGCCGGGCGGCCATCACTTCGACGAGAACTACCCGGCGCTGGCCAAGCGCCTGATCGGCGAGATCGAGACCCGCCAGGGAAAGGCCAACGTCGCTGAGAAATGATAGGAAAAGGGACAAGCCCGCTCCTACAGGCGACCTCGTCCCTCTGTAGGAGCGGCCTTGTGCCGCGAATGGGCTGCAAAGCAGCCCCGGCAATCTTGAACTGGAGCGGTCATACCCCCAAAAAACGCAAGAACCTTGAAAGGGGTGCCCCTCAAATCTCGACCTGCGTCCCCAACTCGATCACCCGATTGAGCGGCAGGTTGAAGAATCGCAGGTTGCCGTTGGCATTCTTCAGCAGGAACGCGAACAGGTTCCCGCGCCAGCGCGACATGCCTTCAAGGCGCGAGGCGATCACCGTTTCCCGGCTGAGGAAGTAGGTGGTGCGCATCGGGCTGAAGTCCAGCTCGTCCAGATGGCACAGCTTCAGCGCCGCCGGCACGTCCGGCTCGTCCATGAAGCCGAAGTGCAACAGCACCCGGAAGAACCCGTCGCCATAGGCCTCCACTTCGAACCGCTCCTGCTCCGGCACCCGCGGCCGGTCTTCGCTGACCACCGTCAGCAGCACCACCTGGCTGTGCAGTACCTGGTTGTGCAGCATGTTGTGCAACAGCGCGTGAGGCACGGCATCAGGCCGGGCGGTGAGGAACACCGCGGTGCCCTCGACCCGGTGCGGCGGCTGCACGCGGATGCTGCCGATGAACACCGGCAACGGCAACCCGCCCTCGTCGATGCGCTCGACCAGGATCTGCTTGCCACGCTTCCAGGTGCTCATCAGCACGAACAGCACGATCCCCGCCAACACCGGGAAGGCACCGCCCTGGACGATCTTCGGCACGTTGGCGGCGAAGAACAGCCCGTCGACGAACAGGAAGCCCACCAGCAGCGGTACCGCCAGCACCGGTGGCCACTTCCACAGCAGCAGCATGACCGCCGAGACCAGGATGGTGGTCATCAGCATGGTGCCGGTCACCGCCACGCCGTAAGCCGCCGCCAGGGCGCCGGACGACTCGAAGCCGATCACCAGCAGCACCACGCCGACCATCAGCGTCCAGTTCACCGCGCCGATGTAGATCTGCCCCTGCTCGTCGCTGGAGGTGTGCTGGATCTGCATACGCGGCACGTAGCCCAGCTGGATGGCCTGGCGGGTCAGGGAGAAGGCACCCGAGATCACCGCCTGGGAAGCGATCACCGTGGCCATGGTTGCCAGGCCGACCAGCGGCAGCAGCGCCCAACTCGGCGCCAGCAAGTAGAACGGATTGCGCGCGGCCTCGGGGTTCTGCAGCAGTATCGCGCCCTGGCCGAAGTAGTTGAGCACCAGCGCCGGCAGCACCAGGGCGAACCAGGCGCGGGCGATGGGCTTGCGGCCGAAGTGGCCCATGTCGGCGTACAGGGCCTCGGCACCGGTCAGCGCCAGCACCACGGCGCCGAGAATGGCCACGCCCATGCCCGGATGAACGATGAAGAAATTCAGCGCCCAGCCTGGGTTGAAGGCCTTGAGCACTTCCGGGCTCTGCGAGATGCCGTGTACCCCCAGCGCCCCCAGCACCACGAACCAGGTGACCATGATCGGGCCGAACAGCTTGCCGATCTTCTCGGTACCGTGCTTCTGCACCAGGAACAGCGCCACCAGCACCACCAGCGAGATCGGCACCACCCAGTGGTCGATGCCTTCGAAGGCCAGGCCCATGCCCTCCACCGCCGACAGCACCGACACCGCCGGGGTGATCATGCTGTCGCCATAGAACAGCGAGGCACCGACCAGGCCACAGCCGACCATCAGTGCCCGCAGTTTCGGGTATTCAGCCGTGGCGCGCCGCGCCAGCGCGGTGAGCGCCATGGTCCCGCCCTCGCCCTGGTTGTCGGCGCGCAGGATGAACATCACGTACTTGAACGACACCACCCAGAGCAGCGACCAGAGGATCAACGACAGGATGCCCAGCACCCCGTCGTGATTGACCTGCACGCCGTAACCACCGGTGAAGACCTCTTTGAGGGTGTACAGCGGACTGGTGCCGATATCGCCATAGACCACCCCAACAGCTGCCACGAGCAGCCCCAGCGACTTCGCCGCCCCCTGCTTGCCCTCGTGCCCGCCTTCGGCGTGACTGCTTGCCTGAACCATCGACCACTCCCGCAGAAGGCCATCTAGACCGGTTGAATTCCTACCCGCGCCAGACCATCGCGGATCTCCCGGCGCATCGGCGCGAAGCATAGCGCAGCGCTGATTGTATTTCTGCTGGTAGAGCGACAGTGCGCTCCATGGCGCCGTATCCCCATCTAAACCCTTCGATCACGGATCGCACGATGTGTATTGAGGTTAGCCATGTACGGCGCGCCCGCCTCCTCGAGAGCGATTCTTGAAGCCACCTGGCTTTCAAACACTTCAACGGGCATCAAACGGCATGTCGAGTGATCTGTCTCTGAAATGCACTCGCTCTGGCCAGTCATCGATGAACTTAATAATTAGGAAAAACATAGAGTTAAACGCTGTGTACTTCAGCTCATTCGCCCCGCTCGCCATCCAGCGTAAGCAGGTCCATCTGGGAGTGCACCTCAACGAGCCCACTGATGACAATACCCTGACGCAACAGGCATGGGGCATTCCGACAGCCCTCGGCGCCCCGAAAATAGGAGTGCGCCTATTTGCCCCTTATTTACTGCTGGGTAGCCTAATGACATCCAGTCAGGTCCAGGTAACAACCGCCAGTGCCCCAGCACGGCAGCCTGAGTTCCCAACTGGAACAGGGCGACAGTATCGAAGTGTCTGTAGTTGTCGCCCATGTACTCCTTGAAAAGTATTTGAGATCAGTCAACATGCAAACCAAGCTTATTTACACCCTGGTACTTGCTGGCGCAGCCACGGCCACGCAATTCGCCTCCGCCGCCGACGGCACCATCACCTTCTCCGGTAATGTCACCGCGCAGACTTGCACGATCAACGGCAACGGCAGCAGCTCGAACAACTTCACGGTCACGCTGCCGACAGTATCGACCAGCGCCTTGGCGAGCGCCGGCCAAACCGCCGGTCGCACGCCGTTCAACATCGCGCTGACAGCGTGCACGCCGGCATCGGGCAACGTCCGTGTCTACTTCGAACCGGGCCCGACCGTGGATACCAGCACCGGCAACCTGATACTGGCCAGCGGCGGCGCCAGCAACGTTCAGATCGGCTTGCTCAACGCCGATCTGACGGCGATCAAGCTCGGCGCCGCGGACGCCTCGCAGAACTCGAAGTCGGTGGCGATCAGCGCTACCGGAGCCGCCACCCTGCCGTTCTACGCGCAGTACTTTGCGACCGGTACCGCAACGGCTGGCGTTGCTAACTCGAGCGTCATGTATACGCTCGCGTACCAGTAACACTGGTATCCCATCCGACACGGAACGGGCGGACTCAGGTGCGCCCCTCCTCGCCCGTACGTTACCTGCATCGATCATTACCATGAAGTTTCGAAAAGCTCTGGCAACAGCCGCCACCTGTGCTGCATGGATAGGCCTGTCTGTGGCAACCGCCAACGCCGCAGTGGTCATTGGCAGCACACGCGTGATCTATGGATCGAACGAATCCGAAGTCACCCTCAAGCTGTCAAACGAAGGACCGGCACCCGCCTTGGTGCAATCGTGGGTCGATGACGGTGACGTGCGTGGCGCGCCGTCCGATATCGCGGTGCCGTTTACCATCACGCCACCGATTTCGCGTATCGATCCGACCAAGGCGCAGACCCTGCGCATCGTCTATACCGGCGAACCCCTGCCGCAGAATCGCGAGTCCGTATTCTGGCTCAACGTGCTGGAAGTCCCACCCAAGCCAGGCACCAACGAGGCGGACATGAACCGGATCCAGCTCGCGTTCCGTTCGCGCATCAAACTGTTCTTTCGCCCGGAAGGTCTCAAGGGCTCCGCCGCCGAAGCGCCGGCTCAGCTTGCCTGGCGCCTTACCCGACTCGACGGCAAGCTCGCCATCGAGGCACACAACCCGACCCCGTTCCACGTATCGCTGACCGAAATCCGCGTTCAGTCGGGCGGCCGCAGCGCAACTTTCGACACCGGCGGCATGGTTGGCCCTGGCCAGACGCAAGCCTTCACGCTCGAGGGCGAAGTCCCCACCCTGCCAGGCGCCAGCGTGCACTACACGTCGCTCAGCGACTACGGCGGCGCCGTCGCCAACAAGGCGCCACTGGACGTCGGCAGAACGGCGCCCTAGCACCGAGACAGGCAACTGAACCTCTCCCGTTGCGCGAGATACGCGTTACGCGCCACGCATCTACAACCGTAAGGTCGGGCATGCTCGTTATCAGGGCAGGGCACGACTTTGCCCATGCCCTGGCAATCTATCGTGACCCAACGCACCTCAAGCCCCCCGCCGCCGACACCGTGGCCGCAACGCCCATGTTGCCTGCTCGCGTTGTCGGTGTTCGCCTCGACAAGTGTAATGGCAGCCCCTCCGGATACCCGGCAAGTAGCTCAGGTAGAGTTCAACGACCTGTTCCTGCAACGCCCCGGGAAGGCACGTGTGGATGTGAGCCGTTTCGACAAGGGTAACGTGGCGCTGCCAGGCACCTATCGCGCCGACCTGTTCGTCAACACCAACTGGATTGGCCGCGCACAGGTCACGTTGCGCCAGATACAAGGCGATGCAAACAACGTTCAGGCCTGTTTCGATCGCGAGCTGCTGCAACAGGTCGGCGTCGACATCATGAAGCTGTCGCCTGAAGCGACAGAGCGGCTGGCTGGCGAGCGCCAGGCTTGTACAACCATCGATGCCCTGATTCCCGAGGCGTTCGCGACTTTCGACAACGGTGAGCAGCGCCTGGACGTCAGCATCCCCCAGGCCTCGCTGAGCCGCGACGCACGCGGTTACGTCAATCCACGCTTCTGGGACGATGGCGTTCCGGCCGCACTGCTGTCCTATAACGGCAACGTCTACCGCGCCGACTACGAGGGTGCCTCGTCGACGCAGGCCTACCTGGGATTGAACGCTGGTCTCAACCTCGGCCCCTGGCGCTTTCGCCACAACGGCAACTACACCTATGACTCATTGGGTGGCCGTGATTATCAAGGCGTACAGACCAACCTGCAGCGCTCGATCGCCCCCTGACAATCGCAGCTGGTTCTTGGCGACGGGTTCACCGAGGGCCTGATGTTCGACAGCGTCGGCTTTCGCGGTATCCAACTCGCCAGCGACGAGCGCATGTATCCGGAGTCACAGCGTGGCTACGCGCCGACCATCCGCGGCATCGCCAACAGCAACGCGCTGGTGCAGGTTCGCCAGAACGGCAACATCATCTACAGCGCCAACATCGCGGCGGGCCCCTTCGAAATCAACGACCTCTACCCGACCGGATATGGCGGCGACCTGGACGTCACGGTGACCGAGGCCAACGGCAAGGTCCATACTTTCAAGGTGCCCTACGCTTCGGCGGTCGGTTCGCTGCGCCCTGGTATCACACGCTTCAGCGTGACCGCCGGGCAATACCGCAACCCGCTGCTCTCGAGCGAGCCGCCCCTGTTCCAATCCACCCTCCGGCACGGCTTCACCAATCTGCTCACCGGCTACAGCGGGGTGACCGCCGCCCGCGGCTACCAGGCCGGGGTCATTGGCACGGCACTCAATACCGGGCTTGGAGCATTCGCGTTCGACGTCACCGCAGCCAGTACCGAACTGCCGGACAAGGGCAGACGCAACGGCCAGAGTGCAAAGATCTCCTACAGCAAGTTGATCGACCCGACCAACACCAATGTCACGGTAGCGGCCTACCGCTACTCGAGCAGCGGTTATCTCGGGCTCCCTGACGCGATGCGCCTGAGAGACACCCAGGAGGGGGGTGTCAACGGTCTGCTGGCAAGCGCGATACGCCGCGGACAGTTCCAGGTCACCCTGAACCAGGGCCTGCCACAGGGCTGGGGCTCGTTCTACCTCTCCGGCTCGACCGTCAATTACTGGAATCGCTCCAGTAACGACACGCAGTTCCAGGCCGGTTACAACAACAACTTCAAGCACCTCAACTACGGGGTGTCGGTTTCCCGCCAATTCGACGTAACGCAGAACCGCTGGGACAACCGCTTCATGCTCAACCTCTCGATCCCGCTGAATTTCGGCTCACGCACGGTGTATTCATCGACCAGCCTGCAGCGCGATAGCAACGGTTCGAGCGTGATGCAGCAGTCGCTTACCGGCTCGGAGGGCGTCGACAACGCATTCAGCTACGGCGTCAACGTCGGCCGTACCAGCAGCAACGGTACGGACGCGACCCGCAGCGTGGGTGGCAATGTGGCCTACAAGTCGCCTTACGCGACCGTCACCGCCAACGCGTCGAAGAGCAGCGGCACGACCCAGTACGGCGGCGGCATTTCCGGCGGCATGGTGGCGTATGCGGATGGTGTGGCCTTCACACCGACCATGGGCGAGACCGTGGCAATCGTCGAAGCCAAGAACGCCAGCGGGGCCCGCGTGACGGCCGGTAGCGGCCTGCGCATCGACCCGTTTGGTCGCGCACTGGTGTCGAACCTGACGCCGTTCTCGACCAACGAGGTGGAGATCGATCCGAAGGGGTTGCCGATGAGTGTCGAGCTCAAGTCCAGCACCCAGCACGTGGCGCCCACGGCAGGTGCGGTGGTCCGATTGAGATTCGAGACCGAAGGCGGCGGGCGCTCGGTGATCCTGCGGGCACGCCTGGCAAACGGCCAACCGCTGCCCTTTGGCGCCCAGGTAAGCGATGGGCAGGGGCAGAACGTCGGCACCGTGGCCCAGGAAGGCCGCATCGTGCTGCGCGGGCTCAAGACCGATACCGGCACGCTGCACGCGACGTGGGGCGAGTCGACCGGCGAGGCCTGCTCGATGCCCTATGCGTTGCCAATTGCGAACAAGGCCAGCAATGAACGGTGGATCAACGCGGAGTCGGTATGCACGAAGTAATCGGAAAGTCAGTGATGCTCCAGGGTAGCTGCCTGAAATGCAGCGCGCTCTGGTTCAAACTGGTCATACTGGGGATGCTGGGTATCGGCTCGCCCGTAGCGTTTGCGCAAAACCCTGGCGCGAATTGCCAGTTGCAGGCATCGACCACCCCGGTCTCGATGCCGGCCTCAATCACCATTCCACGAGACGCGGCCAACGGTACGGTTCTGACTTCCTGGGTAACCTCGGCGCAAAAAAACAACTATTACCAATGCTCCGTAACTGCAGCGAATGGCGTACAGCCCTCCACGGGGATGGCTTTTCAGCCGCTGTCCCTGACCAAGGCCGGCCTGAACGTGCCAGGACCGAACGGTGCCTCCTATACGGTCTGGAACACCAATGTGCCGGGTATCGGCCTCGCTGTGGGGGTTCGTGTCCATGCGAATGGCTGTGGTTGGCAACCCTGGGCGGACCTTGGCACACCGTCAGGTTTCCTGGGCAGCCCGTGGAGAGGCAGCGCCTGCAACGCGTCGAATCCGCCCATCACCAACGGTGCGCAGGTGCAGATGGCGCTGGTGAAGACCGGTTCCATAGCGACCGGCACAGTGACGGGCGGTGTACTGCTCGAGGGCACCTCGATCACCGCCATGAGTCTCAATGGCACCTATGCCATAGCCACCTCGGGCCGACAGTCGTTCTCGCTGAGCAGCACGATCATCAATGTGGCGTCCTGCCGCACACCCGATGTGACGGTAGACCTGGGCTCGCACAAACAGTCTCGCTTTACCGGCGTTGGCTCGACCTCCCCTGCTGTCTCGTTCAGCGTCAACGTCAACAACTGCCCCGCAGGCCTGAATTCAATCCAGTACCAGTTCAATCCGGTCACCAGCCTGGTCGGCGGGAGCAATGGCGTACTGGGGCTGTCGGGCGGTTCGACCGCCAAGGGTATCGGCGTACAGCTCAAAGACAGAAACGGCACCGCGTTGAAGTACAACACGCAGTACACGCTAAGCAACTACAACGGCGCGACAGGTGGCTCATACACGATCCCGTTGACGGCAGCGTACTACCAGACTTCCAGCACCGTGACCGCCGGCAGCGCGAACGCAGTGCTGACGTTCACCATGACCTATCAGTAATTGCCATCGACCGGATGTCGCTGACTCGAACCTACATTCGAAATCCTGCGAGCAAGCGACCATGGAGCCCCACCACAGCGATGTGGACCTGGAGCGGAAGATACAAATGAAAAAATCCGACAAGTACAAAGACGCCCGCGCCGCACACCGACATATTTCGCTCTGGCTCAGGCTGTGCGTGCTGCCAATGCCTGTTATCGGTGTGCATACGGCGTTTGCACAAAACAACTATTGCCAGAGCACGGCACAAACCATTCCGATCTCGATGCCGCCATCGATCACGATACCGCGCGATGCAGTGAACGGCACGGTGCTGAGCACGTGGGTATCCTCAGCGGCAGCCACCAACTATTTCAACTGCACAGTGCCGGCAAACGGGGCATCTGGCAGCGGATTCCAACCGTTGTCGCTGAGCCGTGTCGCGGGTCTGCGAGTAACCAGCCCTCGTGGCGCTTCCTATACAGTCTGGAACACCAACGTGCCCGGCGTGGGCATAGCCATCGGTGTAAGGACGTTTTTAACCGGATGCGGCTGGGTGGCTTGGGCCGACCTTGGTACAGGGTCGAGCTTCTTTCCAAGCCCTTGGGTTGGCCAAGCCTGCAGCCAGACTGGACCGGTCCTCAATGGCGGGCAAGTGGAGGCCGCACTGGTGAAGACAGGCCCTGTAAACGCCGGCACCGTAACAGGCGGCCTATTGCTGGAGGCTACTGCGATGATGAGAGACCTTGGCAGCTCCACCTACACCGCCGCCACTTCAGGCCGCGTGTCATTCTCGCTAAGCAGCACGGCCATCAACGTAGCGTCGTGCAGCACCCCGAACGTGACCGTCGATCTGGGTTCGCACAGACAGTCACGCTTCACAGGTATCGGCTCGACCTCCCCCGCCGTGGCATTCAACATCGGCTTAAACAATTGCCCTGCAGGCCTGAAGTCCATCCAGTACCAGTTCACCCCGATCACTGGCATGGTCGACGAGAGCAATGGCGTAGTGGGGCTTTCCGCGGGATCTACCGCCGATGGGATTGGCGTACAACTCATGGACAAAAACGGTACTGCGTTGAAATACAACTCGCAGTACACGCTGGGCAATTACAACGGTTCGACAGGAGGTTCATACACGATTCCGTTGACGGCCGCGCTGTACCAGACCGCTGCCAGCGTGACAGCCGGTAGTGCAAGTTCGGCGCTGATGTTCATCATGACCTATCAGTAGGCAATATTAACAAGTCATTTGAAACAGCCCCCTGAAGAGGCCTATCAGATCTCGATAATCATTGGTTCGCGTCAACCCTTATCAACCTGTGCGGAGCCCCTCTCAATACTTGCAAACAATCAGGAAATATCACCAACCTGATTCGGAATGCAACTGCACGCCAGCGGGAGTGTTATTGCAACGGGCTCCCTCATGCTGCCTTCAGACCAATATCAAACCCAATAAACGGACACACGCTCAATGCTAACCGTGCGCACTGCAAAGCTGGCTGTCACACTCATGATCGCGTGCTCGGCACTCCTTGCAACCTATAACAATATCACGGACTACCTTTCTAATTTCGCATACAGCCAGAGTTTTCTCAGCATGGACACGGTCTATAACACCGACCACGTCCTGTATCGCACACTCACCTGGCCCACGTTTTGGCATGCGAGTTATTGGTTGATTATTGCAGGCAAGGGACTGACCGGCATCTTGCTGCTCTGTGGTGCCCGATCGATGTGGGCAGCGCGCGGCGCCTCGGCAGCGCAGTTCGACGCAGCCAAAAAATGGATGATCACCGGCGCTACCCTGGGGTTCGTGATCTGGATTATCGGGTTCCTGGTAATCGGTACCGAGCGCTTTTTGCTATGGCAATCGGAGCACTGGAATGGACAAGCCACTTCCTTCATGTTCAGTGGCATCATCCTTGGTGCGTTGATTTTCGTTAATCAGCCGGAGCAAGAGTTACGCTAAGTGGCCAACAGGCCGCCAATCGATCAGTGCCCGACCACGCGCACTCGCAAGAGACGGCCACGTCAGCTTACTCGCCCTTCGCGCCTGCGGTGCCAGCCATCACACAAAGATCAAGGAAGTGCTCGACCTCCAAGGGCACCGACAACGCATAGCCCTGTCCTTTCTCGCATCCCAGCCGGCGCAATGTCGCGATGCTGGTTTCATCTTCTATGCCTTCAGCCACCAGACTCATGTTGAGAAGGCTGGCCAGCGCCGCAACCGTGGCAATTACACCGCGTGAGGGTGATTTCTGATCAATTTCCCGCACGAAGGAGCCGTCGATCTTCACTTCGTCGAACGGCATAGTCGCCAGCAGGTTCATGGTCGCTGAACCGGAGCCGAAGTCGTCCAGGGACGTCTGAAAGCCTTGCGCCCGCAGCGCGTTCAGAGAGGCAGACAACAGCAGGGGATCGTCTACCGGCAGTTCCTCGGTCAGTTCGATTTTCAACAGGTTGGTTGGCAGGCCGGCCGCCTCCATCTTCTCGGCCAGCAGGCGAGTCAGCCCTTTGGTACAGACCGTTCTCACCGAGGCATTGACGGCGATGGGTATATGTATGTCTCGACGGGTCAACTCGACCAGGGTATCGATCACCCTCTTTTTCACGAAGCTGAACAACATGAGGTTCAGATCCAATCGATTGACCATCGGAATGAACACCGTGGGCGAAATATTGCCGTGCACGGCATGAACCCAGCGGACCAGCGCCTCCGCCCCCACTATCTTGCGGCTGCACAAGTCGAACTGCGGCTGCAAGACAATGCGTAGACCCTGGCTGCCCGTCACTGCGGCAATCAAGTCATCTTCCAGCGGGAGCTCGTCCTGAGGCACGGGGGCCTCGAGCAGGTGTGCCTGCGCATACATGAGCGCACGGAGTGCCTCGGCAACGCCCATCGCATCGTTGCTCCGCGCAATATCCACGATGATGCCGGCTCGTCGTGCCAATCGCGCGTGGGATTCCAACGCACTCAGGGGAATGCCCCCGATGCTTGTCAGCCCGGCGCCGTCGACAAGCGGCTCATAGCGTTGCGAAGCGGCATGAAGAGGCAGAGCAGGTGTATCTGTCAGTGCCTCCCCCATCCACAGTATTCGCGCGATGGCGATGCCGTTACGCTCCCTGTTAAGCGTTTGCAACAGGCTGGGCAACATGAATCCGGCATCGTTTCCGGGCTGAATGTTACACACCACGATATCCACGGCTTCGCGCCTGAGCAGGCATTCCATCTCGACCAACGTGCTGACCCGCTGCAGGTGCTCGATACCCAAGGCACTCAAGGTGCCCACTACACTGCGATCGCGGCCAGGGTGACTTTCCATCAGTGCGAGACGTAGCAACTTCAAATCCGCAACCGGGCTATTTTCCATCTCTATAGTTTTCAACACGACTTTCCAAGATGAACGCTGAGGCCCGGACTCTAGAAAAGTCCCCAGAGCAGAGAAATCGGATTGGGACGAAAAGTCCTGAACATCCGACAGCGCATCACCGGCAGGGTTGGCACACCAGGCAGCACAATGGATCCACTTGGTATGGGGCAGACACAGGATATCGGGGATGCTCCCAGCGACCGCCCACGCCTTTAGGAGCACTCCTATTCCGTCAGGGATACACCCTCTATAGAGTCCAGTTCTAGCGAAGTCTTATCAGATCGCCTGCTACGCCCTACGTTTCGAACTCAACATAAACGGAATCGAAGCGTTCACCAGCCCATCGACGAAAAAGCACCCCTCGGCCAATGACCGGATCGTTCGACTGGCCTGCGCCAGCCGGGTGTCATGACCACCCTCGCATTTCTGAACAAAATTGATTTGAATGTAAGCAGGTAGTAACTATGATCCGAGTGCCAGAACGATTTCCCTGTTTCCTTGGAATGCCATCGTTTACATGTGAGTGCCAACACCATGGTTAGCAATCATGTTCATTCCATCAGCGTGGCGATCCTGGATGACCATGCGGTCGTTCGTAACGGTCTGGTGGCACACCTGCATGCCGAGGGCGGCTTCGACATTGTCGGGGTATACGGCAGCGGCAAGGCGATGGTCGCGGGCCTTGCCAGCAAGCCTGCGGATATCTTGCTGATCGACTACGCACTGGGCCCCGACGAGATCGATGGCGTTTCTCTGATTCGCGCGTTGCGGGTCAAATTTCCGGACTCGCGTATCGTCGTCCTCTCCGCCCACGGCGATCCGGCCACGGTGGCGTTGACCCTTCGCGCCGGCGCGAGGGGTTTCGTGTCGAAAACGCAGGATATCGCAGAGGTTGCGCGGGCCATACGGGTCGTCGACCGTGGAGCGGTCTATCTGGAGTCCGAAATGATGTTTCGCGTTTCCGACGCCACGGCACATTTGCAGACAGCGCCGGATGACGCTACCGGGAGGGCTGGCCAAGGCAGCGCCTTATCGGCGCGGGAACGTGAGGTCATCCGCTGCTTCCTGGATGGCATGACCGTGACGCAAATCGCGCTGAAGTTCAATCGAAGCCTGAAGACCATCAGTAGCCAGAAAGCCGCTGCCTTCCGCAAGCTCGGCGTCACATCGAACAACGGCCTGTTCAAGATCCGGAACCTCATCGATTCGTTATGACCACCCTGCCTGGCTGGATGCGTCGGCTCGGTTCGTTGTGCCTTGGCTTGGGCTTGGCGGGTATTGCTCACCTCGCCCACGCAGCCGGGCCACTGGAGCTGACCGAGCAGGAACGCGCCTGGATCACCGCCAACCCGGTCGTCGCGGTCGGTGTCAGGTCGGATCTGCGACCATTCGAATTCGTCGAGGATGGCAAGGTAAAAGGACTGGCCGGAGAGTATCTGAGGGCTGTCGCACGATTGACCGGTCTCAAGTTCGTGATAAAGCAGGCCAAGGACAACATGCTCTCCGAGTCCGGCTGGCTACAGGATGGGACTGTCGATCTTTATCCAATGGCGATCCGCAATATCGGTCCGCTGTCCGACGCGCGCGGGATACTCTTCACCTTGCCGTACTACCTCAACACGACCGTCATCATCAGCCCCGACGGCGCGTCCTTCATGGACGAGTTGGCCGAGCTGGACGGCAAGACCGTTGCCATGTCTCAGTACAACCTGATCGAGCGGGTGTTGCGGGAGAAGGTGCCGAACATTCGCATCCTTTATGGAGACAGCGCACAGAACACTCTCGACCTGGTGGCGTCGGGAAAAGCAGACGCGGCTGTTGGCCTGGACGGTTTCTATCGTCCCTACGTGACCAGTCGCTATGAGGGAACCCTGCAGATCTGTGGTGTGATCAGCTCGGCAACCGCAGAGTTGTCGATGGCGGTTTCGGCCAGACAACCGATGTTGTACGCGATCGTCCAGAAAGCACTCCAGAGCATCACTGCCGATGAGGCCCACAAGATGAATCAGGGCTGGCTGACCGATGCGCAATTCGGCTCGCCTTCGCTGAAGGTCCTGGTTCGGTACTTCACCACGCATGGCCTGCTGCTGGGAACAACGCTGCTGTTGCTGGCCTTGCTGGCGTACAGCTCACGCCGCGCACACCGGCGGGCAGTCAGGAGTGAGCGGGAAAAGGCCATGTTTCTCGCGGTGATGAGCCATGAAATCCGATCGCCCATGAACGCCGTCCTCGCCTCGGTGGAATTGCTGCAGCGAACGCCCTTGAATGAAGCACAACAGCGCCTCACCACGCTGTCCTATGACGGCTCCAACACGCTGCTGCGCCTGGTCAATGACGTGCTGGACATGTCCAAGCTGGAATCGGGGAAGTTCACCCTGGATTGCCAGCCGACCGATATCTCGGCCTTGATCGCAGAGATGATCGATCTCTATCTGCCACAGGCACAGGCCAAGGGCCTCGGATTGTCCGCCACGGTCGCCGACTGCGGCCGGTTGATGCTGGATCCGATACGCATGCGCCAGATCCTGCACAATCTACTGAGCAACGCCATCAAGTTCACCCCCGAAGGTAGCGTTTCCGTGACGGTTGGATTGCTGCCGGGCAAGACGTCCGCAGTCGACGGCATATTGGAGATCGCGGTGGCGGATACCGGCATCGGTATCGCCGATGAAGCGCAAGGCGCCCTGTTCCAACCCTATTCACAAGTGTCTGAGTCCGCGAGAAAGGGTGTACGCGGTACAGGACTGGGCTTGCTGATCTGCCGAGGACTGGTGACGCATATGCACGGCGACATCACCTTGCGCAGCACCCTGGGTATCGGCACGACAGTGACCTTGTCGCTGCCTGTGACGAAGGCGACTGACGAGGCACCGGCTGCCACACGACAAAAGGAAGTGCCCAAGCTTCAACCAGGTGGCCCACGTTTATCCATATTGCTGGTGGAAGACACACCGGCCAACCAGTACGTGATCAAGGAGCAATTGAGCAGTCTGGGCTGCGATACGCACTTGGCGGGCGATGGCCTGCAAGCGTGGCAGGCGTTCCTGAACGCCAGCTACGATCTCGTGCTGATGGATTGCGACCTGCCCGACAAGGACGGCTACCAGCTGACGCGAGAGTTCCGCGCCCATGAAATCGAGCATGGCCTTGCCCCCTGCCCGATCATCGCGATCTCGGCGACCAGCGGCAGCGAACATACCTTTCGCTGCCTGGACGCGGGCATGGACGGCGTTATCAGCAAACCCATCGGGCTTGCGAAACTGCAGGACACCATAGAAACCTGGTGCGTGACGACGTTGATCGAACAGGATGACGAACACCCCTGTGGCATCGCGCAGGCGCCCTCCATTACCTCGGATTTCGTACGCGAATCTTTGCTGGAAGACTTGCGGGCGTTGCATGCAGCCGTTGAAAAAAGAGATGCTCGAGAAACTCGTCATTTCGCCCATCGACTGCGCGGAGCGAGCATCACCCTTGGCTTGATGCCTCTGGAACAGTACTGCGCCGACCTCGAGACACTGGCGAGCGCACAGGACAACATGGACATCGACGAGGCGAATCGGCTGCTTGAAGCCTTGACCCAGGCGTTCAATCGGCAGGTGTCATCCTCGATGATGCTCGACGGATGACCCCCTCATGTACTGGCCCGTTAAAGCATCAATGACCCTACGCAGTTTGGCTGGCTCGATTTGTTTGCGGCCCACACTGCGCAGCTGGCTGGTCAGCCTCTCGACCACGCTTTTCTGCGCACTGTTTACGACAGGCATACTCGCCTCGTCGCAACCGCCAGAAGTCACTCAGTCCCTGGACCTGGACCTGACCGATGAAGAGCGTGCCTGGATCGTCGCGCACCCAGTCGTGGCCGTGGGTGTGATGCAGGACACCAGGCCCATCGAATACATCGATCACGGTGACCTGCATGGCCTTTCCATCGAGTTTCTGACGGAAATCTCGCGTCGTACGGGGCTGAAGTTCAGCTTCAAGCCGGCACCGGATACTCAGACGCGCATTGCCTGGTTGCAGGATGGCACCGTGGACATGTTGTCCATGATTCCCCGCAATTCCGAACTTTTCACCAAGACCCCAGGGATGTTGTTCACCAGCCCCTATCAAACCGGGGTGACGCTGGTGGTCACTCGCGCCAAGGAACGGATCATCCGGGAATGGGAGCACTTGGCCGGCAAGACCGTCGTGATGCCAAAAGATGGGCCATTTACCCAGCAGGTGCAGCAGCAAGTGCCTACCGCCAAGCTGATTTTCAGGCGCAGTGCCCAGGCTGCCCTTGAGCTGGTAGCGCAGGGCAAGGCGGATGCCGCAGTGGGTTCTGACGTGTTCATCCTGCCCTATTATCAGCGGCGCTACGAAGGCATGCTGCGACTCTCTGGCTCCATGCCGAAAATGACCGTGGAAATCGCCATGGCGGTCAGTGACAAGCGGCCCGTCCTGCACGCTATCCTGGAAAAATCGCTGCACTCCCTTCACGCTCGACAGACAGCCCAGATGCGCCGCTCCTGGATCAACTCCATCGACCTCGGCGCGCCGCCGGTCAGGGTCCTGATCCAGCATTATGGCATCCAGGGCGCGTTGATTCTGGCGACACTCCTCATGCTGGGGTACCTGGTCTACACCACCCGTCGCGACTACCTGCGCGCCTTGAAGAGCGAACGGGAGAAGGCGATGTTTCTTTCGGTGATGAGCCATGAGATACGCTCACCGATGAACGCGGTGCTGGCCTCGCTGGAGCTGCTCCAGGACACCCCACTGGATGAACGGCAACGGCACCTTGTCGGGCTGGCGAACAGCTGCGGCGGTGCCCTGTTGCGCCTGCTCGACAATGTGCTCGATTTGTCCAAGCTCGAGGCCGGGAAGTTCGTCCTGGAACCTGAGCCGACAGACGTCCCGGCCTTGGCGCGCGAAGTACTTGCCCTTCATGAATTGACGGCAGCGGAGAAAGGAGTCGACCTGATGCTGAAGGTACCGCAAACCTGCACCAGGTTGATGCTGGACGCAACGAGGATCAATCAGATCCTGCACAACCTGATCTCCAATGCGCTCAAATTCACCGACAGTGGCCATGTCGACATCCAGGTTGATTTTTCACGTGATGGGGCTTGCGCAAACTGGGGCCTGCTGCAGATCAGCGTGATCGATACCGGCGTCGGAATCACGGAACGTGCCCAACAAACCCTGTTTCAACCCTATGCCCAAGCCGCGCATGGTTCCAGAACACCGTCGACAGGCACAGGCCTGGGCTTGCTGATTTGCCGGGAACTGGTCTCCAGCATGGGAGGCACCATCAACCTGCGCAGCGCGCCGGGCCAGGGAACGGCCGTCACCCTGGAGCTGCCTGTCGACATCCACACCCCAGCGTTGACCAGCGAGCCGGGCAGAATGGTCGCGAATCCCGGAAACGAGGTGCGCCTGGCAGTCCTGCTGGTAGAGGACATTCCCGCGAACCAGTACGTGCTTCAGAGCCAGCTGCAAAGGCTGGGATGTGACGTTGTCGTTGCAGGTGACAGTGAGCAGGCCTTGCGTGAGTTCCACCTCGGCCGCCATGACCTGGTGCTGATGGACTGCGACCTGCCCGGTGCCGATGGCTACCAGCTGGCGCGGGCATTGCGCGCCTACGAAGCGGAAAACGGCTTGCCTGCCTGCCCCATCATCGCAATCTCCGCCTCCACCGGAAGCGAACATGCGCAACGCTGCATCGATGCAGGCATGGATGGGGTCACGAGCAAACCCATCCGGTTTGCCAAGCTCCAGGACATCGTCGAGCGCTGGTGCGGCGTCAAGGTCACGCCCCGGCTGGCCAACGGCCCCCAGGATTGAGCACCTCACCGTAACCGTGCCGCACGAGATCGGGATTTCCCTCCCGGCGCCGCAGCGTTCGTCGCTTTTCTACTGGTAAAGCGACCTTGTGCTCGCTAGAATTGCGCACTTTTTGATCAGAGGCGCCAAAAGCGTCCGCCAGGATCGCCCCCGTTTCCAGCCGGGCGACCTGTATTCAATACCGAGGTTAGCCATGTCCACCACTCCCGCCACCCCAAAGGTCGGCTTCGTTTCCCTGGGTTGCCCAAAGGCCCTGGTCGATTCCGAGCGCATCCTGACCCAGCTGCGCATGGAAGGCTATGAAGTCGTGCCTACCTACGATGGCGCCGACGTGGTGGTGGTCAACACCTGCGGCTTCATCGACAGCGCCAAGGCCGAGTCGCTGGAAGTGATCGGCGAGGCGATCAAGGAGAACGGCAAGGTCATCGTCACCGGCTGCATGGGTGTCGAGGAAGGCAATATCCGCGACGTACACCCGAGTGTGTTGTCGGTCAGCGGCCCCCAGCAGTACGAGCAGGTGGTCAACGCCGTGCACGAGGTGGTACCGCCACGCCAGGATCACAACCCGTTGATCGACCTGGTACCGCCCCAGGGCATCAAGCTGACCCCGCGCCACTACGCCTACTTGAAGATTTCCGAAGGCTGCAACCACAGCTGCAGCTTCTGCATCATCCCGTCGATGCGCGGCAAGCTGGTCAGCCGCCCGGTCGGTGAAGTGCTGAGCGAGGCCGAGCGTCTGGTCAAGGCCGGCGTCAAGGAGATCCTGGTGATCTCCCAGGACACCAGCGCCTACGGCGTCGACGTCAAGTACAAGACCGACTTCTGGAACGGCCGCCCGGTCAAGACCCGCATGCTCGAGCTGTGCGAGGCCCTGAGCAGCCTGGGTGCCTGGGTGCGTCTGCACTATGTCTATCCGTACCCGAACGTCGACGACGTGATTCCGCTGATGGCCGCCGGCAAGATCCTGCCGTACCTGGACATCCCGTTCCAGCACGCCAGCCCCAAGGTGCTCAAGGCGATGAAGCGCCCGGCCTTCGAAGACCGCACCCTGGCGCGCATCAAGAGCTGGCGCGAGCAGTGCCCTGAGCTGGTGATCCGCTCGACCTTCATCGTCGGCTTCCCCGGCGAGACCGAAGAGGACTTCCAGTACCTGCTCGACTGGCTGAGCGAAGCCCAGCTCGACCGCGTCGGCTGCTTCCAGTACTCGCCGGTCGAAGGCGCCCCGGCCAACGACCTGGGCCTCGATGAAGTGCCGGACGACGTCAAGCAGGAGCGCTGGGATCGCTTCATGGCGCACCAGCAGGCGATCAGCGCCGCGCGCCTGCAGCAGCGTATCGGCAAGGAGATCGAGGTGCTGATCGACGAAGTCGAGGAGCAGGGCTCGGTCGGCCGCAGTTTCTTCGACGCGCCGGAAATCGACGGCAGCGTGTTCATCGACGGCGACCACGGCTTCAAGCCGGGCGACAAGGTCCGCTGCCGCATCGTCGATGCCGACGAGTACGACATGTGGGCCGAGCCCCTCTGATCGATGCTCGCCTGAAGATACCCCGCCTACTGGCTAATGCCAGTCAGTTAAGCCAATAGGGGTCACTGCGCGACCCTTCGCGGGTAAACCCGCTCCCACAAGTACAGCGCTCGATTCAGCGTTTGCGCGATCCTGTGGGAGCGGGTTTACCCGCGAAGGGCTGCAAAGCAGCCCCAATAAGTGCGATGAAGCGCTAACTGACTGGCATTAGCCCACTGGCGGGGCAGCCTTTTACATCTATGTTTTCCTCAATGACCCCGAGGATCACAGGATGTCGCCCACCGTCACGCTGCAAACGCCCCACCTGAGCGACTACCCCGAACTGGTGCGGGTGTGGGAGGCGTCGGTGCGCGCCACCCACGACTTCCTGCCCGACGGCTACATCGTGCTGCTGCGCGAGCATGTGCTGCACAAGTACCTCGACGCGGTGATGCTGGTCTGCTGCAAGGATGCCAGGCGACGCATCCTCGGCTTCGCCGGCGTGGCCAGCGGCCGTGTCGACATGCTCTTCGTCGCGCCGCAGTACCGTGGCCAGGGTATCGGCCAGCGCCTGCTGCGGCATGCGGTAAGCGAGCTCAATGCCGAACGCCTGGACGTCAACGAACAGAACCCGCAGGCCCTGGGCTTCTATCTGCACGAAGGCTTCGAGGTGTACGGGCGCTCGGAAACCGACGGCCTGGGACAGCCCTATCCCCTACTGCACATGAGGCTTGTTCGTACAACGTCCTAGGACGCAAGCCAAGGAAACCACCACCCCGCTCCGAAATGGCGGAAATGACATCGATTTGCAGCCGCTGCCCCGCGCAGGCAGGTACAATGAAAGCTTTCCCTGCCGCGTGATGCCCGTGTCCATGTCCGAACCCATTCGTCTTTCCAAACACCTCATCGAACAGCTTGGCTGCTCTCGCCGAGAGGCCGAACTGTACATTGAAGGAGGCTGGGTCACGGTCGATGGCGAGGTGGTCGAGCAGCCGCAGTTCAAGATCGCCGGGCAACGCGTCGAACTGCTCCCGGGTGCTCGCGCCGAAGCGCTGGAGCCAGTGACCCTGCTGCTCAACCAGCCGCTTGGGCAGGACACCGCCAGCGCCCAGGCGGGCATGAGCATGGCCAGCCTCAGTGAAGCGCACCGCGAAGGCGTGCGCGCGCTGCACGGGCACTTCGTCCGCCAGGCCTGTGTCGCTCCGCTACTGCCCGGCGCCAGCGGCCTGCAGCTGTTCACCCAGGACTGGAGGGTGACCCGCAAGCTCGACGCCGACCTGCGCCGCATGGAGCAGGAATACATTGTCCAGGTCAGCGGCCAGGCCAAGCCGGGGGCTCTCGAGCGCCTGGCCCGCGGTGTCGAGCGCAAGGGCGTCGAACTGCCGAAGGCCAAGGCCAGCTGGCAGAACGAGCAACACCTGCGCATGGTCCTGAAGAACCCGCAGCCCGGGTTGATCGAACAACTGTGCGAGACCGCCGGCCTCAAGGTCCTGGCGATGCGCCGCATTCGCCTGGGTGGCGTGTCGATGGGCAAGCTGCCGCTGGGCCAGTGGCGCTATGTGGCCGCCACCGAACGTTTCTAGGGTCGGTACGAAATGTGTCTGCGCGAAGGCCAGACAAGGCGAAACGGGGGGAGGAAGCGGAGTGTACTGGAGTACATGAGCATTCCGAGCCCCGTTTCAACGCAGTATGGGCGAGTGCAGATACATTTCGTACAGAGCCTAGCATTACCGCCGCGCAATGACTGACACGGCAACAGAACAGGATTCGCTGCAATGAACCACAACGATGTACTGCGCAGCCTGCGCTACATGCTCAAGGCCAACGACCAGAAGCTGGCCGAGATCATCAAGCTCTCGGGCCTGGAGGTTTCGGTCGAGGCCATCGCCGGCTACGTCAAGAAGGAAGAGGAACCCGGCTTCGTGCTCTGCCCGGAGAAGGTCATGGCGCACTTCCTCGACGGCCTGGTAATCCACCGTCGCGGCCGTGACGACAGCCGTCCAGCGCAGCCGATCGAAGTGCCGGTGACCAACAACACCGTGCTCAAGAAGCTGCGGGTGGCCTTCGAGCTGAAGGAAGACGACCTGCACGCGGTGCTCAAGTCAGTCAACTTCCCGGTGTCCAAACCTGAGCTCAGCGCATTGTTCCGCAAGGTCGGCCACGACAACTACCGCCCCTGCGGCGACCAGTTGCTGCGCAACTTCCTCAAGGGCCTGACCCTTCGCGTGCGCGGCTGAGCCAGGATGCAGCATACCGTCTCGCCGGTCGGCATTGTCCGCTCCTGTTTCAAGGAGAAGTTCGCCATCCCGCGCCAGCCCCAGCTGGCGCCGGCCGCCCGTGGCGTGCTGGAGCTGCTGCCGCCCTTTGACCAGGGCGATGCCGTCGAAGGGCTGGAGCAGGTCAGCCATGTGTGGCTGCTGTTCCTGTTCCACCAGGCACTGGAAGACAAGCCACGCCTGAAAGTGCGTCCACCGCGCCTGGGCGGCAACAAGAGCATGGGAGTGTTCGCCACCCGGGCCACCCACCGGCCCAATGGCATCGGTCAGTCGGTGGTGCGCCTGGAAGGCGTCGAGCCGGGGCGTCTGCTGCTGTCGGGGATCGACCTGCTGGACGGCACCCCGGTGCTGGATATCAAGCCTTATGTGCCCTATGCGGACAGCATTGCCGGCGCGAGCAACCTGATGGCCAATGATGCACCAGAGGCGATTGCCGTCGAATGGAGCGAAAGCGCCCTGCCCCAAGCCCGCGACCATGCACTGCGCCTGGATCAGCCACTGGTGGAGCTGATCGAACAGTGTCTTGCGCAGGACCCGCGACCGGCCTACCAGGTACCGCCTGCGGAGCGGGTCTACGGGGTAAAGTTCTGGGATGTGCAAGTCAGGTGGCACTACCCGCAACCGGATCGGATCCGGGTGCTGGAAGTGGTGCGGGAAAGCTGAAGCTCTTTCGTTTTCAGGCCAGGCCTCTTCGCGGGTAAACCCGCTCCCACAGGCTTCGCAAACTCTGTGGGAGCGGGTTTACCCGCGAAGAGGCCGGCACTGGCAATCTCGATCCTGCAGGCATAAAAAAACGCAGACTCAGGTCTGCGTTTTTCGTTACTACGATTCGCCTTACTTCTCGACGAACGCACGCTCGATCAGGTAGTCACCCGGCTCGCGCATGCGCGCGGAGATCTTCAGGCCGAAGCTGTCCAGCACTTCGCTGGTCTCGTCGAGCATGCTCGGGCTGCCGCAGATCATCGCGCGGTCGTCCTGCGGGTTGATCGGTGGCAGGCCGATGTCGCTGAACAGCTTGCCGCTGCGCATCAGGTCGGTCAGGCGGCCCTGGTTCTCGAACGGCTCGCGGGTCACGGTCGGGTAGTAGATCAGCTTGTCACGTACGGACTCACCGAAGAACTCGTTCTGCGGCAGGTGCTCGGTAATGAACTCGCGGTAGGCCACTTCGTTGACGTAGCGCACGCCGTGAACCAGGATCACTTTCTCGAAGCGCTCGTAGGTCTCCGGGTCCTGGATGACGCTCATGAACGGCGCCAGGCCGGTGCCGGTGCTCAGCAGGTACAGGTGCTTGCCCGGGTTCAGGTCGTCGAGCACCAGGGTACCGGTAGGCTTCTTGCTGATGATGATCTCGTCGCCTTCCTTCAGGTGCTGCAACTGCGAGGTCAGCGGGCCGTCCGGCACCTTGATGCTGAAGAACTCCAGGTGCTCTTCCCAGTTCGGCGAGGCGATGGAGTAGGCGCGCATGAGCGGACGGCCGCTGTCCTGCTGCAGGCCGATCATCACGAACTGACCGTTCTCGAAGCGCAGGCCCGGGTCGCGGGTGCACTTGAAGCTGAACAGGGTGTCATTCCAGTGGTGCACACTGAGGACACGTTCGTGGTTCATGTTGCTCATCGATGGGGCTCCTGAAGGAAAACGCGGCGCGCGCAAGACGCGCAGTTGCGCGATAGTTTAGGGGCAGCGACAATATCTGTTAACTGAATTATCAAGATATGTGTTATCGGTTATATAGATATGCGATTCACACTCCGTCAGCTCCAGGTATTCGTCGCCGTCGCCCAGCACCAGAGCGTGTCGCGGGCCGCCGGCGTCCTCGCCTTGTCGCAATCTGCGGCAAGTACATCGATCACCGAACTGGAGCGCCAGTCCAGCTGCCAGCTGTTCGACCGTGCCGGCAAGCGCCTGAGCCTCAACGCTCTGGGCCACCAGTTGCTGCCCCAGGCCGTGGCCCTGCTCGACCAGGCCAAGGAAATCGAAGACCTGCTCAACGGCAAGTCGGGCTTCGGCTCGCTGGCCGTCGGCGCCACGCTGACCATCGGCAACTACCTGGCCACCCTGCTGATCGGCAGCTTCATGCAGGTGCACCCGGAAAGCCAGGTCAAGCTGCACGTGCAGAACACTGCGCATATCGTGCAACAGGTCGCCCACTATGAAATTGACCTGGGTCTAATCGAAGGCGACTGCAACCACCCCGATCTCGAGGTGCAACCCTGGGTGGAGGATGAACTGGTGGTGTTCTGCGCGCCCCAGCATCCCCTGGCCAAGGTCGGTCATGCCGGTATCGAGCAGTTGTCCCATGAAGCCTGGATCCTGCGCGAGCAGGGCTCGGGCACGCGCCTGACCTTCGACCAGGCCATGCGCCATCACCGCGCCAACCTGAATATCCGTCTGGAGCTGGAACACACCGAAGCGATCAAGCGCGCCGTGGAGTCGGGCCTGGGCATCGGCTGCATCTCACGCCTGGCCCTGCGCGATGCCTTCCGCCGCGGCAGCCTGGTGCCGGTGGAAACTCCGGCCCTGGATCTGGCGCGGCAGTTCTACTTCATCTGGCACAAGCAGAAGTACCAGACCTCGGCCATGCGCGAGTTCCTCGAGCTGTGCCGCAGCTTCACCGCCGGCGTGCGGCGCAGCGACGAGATCGTGCTGCCGCCGATCGCCTGAGCGCTCAACCGAGCAGGATCACGCCCCAGACCACCGCGACCATGCTCATGGCCACCAGCTGCGCGGCGCTGCCCATATCCTTGGCGTTCTTCGACAGCGGGTGGCGGTCGAGCGAGATGCGGTCGATGGCCGCCTCCACCGCCGAATTGAGCAACTCGACGATCAGCCCCAGCAGGCACACGGCAATGAGGATCGCCCGCTCAGCGCGGCTGACCGGCAGCCAGAAGGCCAGCGGCACCAGCAGCACGTTGAGCAGCACCAGCTGGCGGAAGGCGGCCTCGCCCTTGAAGGCGGTGCGCAGGCCGTCCAGCGAATAGCCGGCGGCGTTGACGATACGTTTGAGGCCGGTCTGGCCTTTGAATGGCGACATGTGTGTCCGTCACTTCACCGGAGATAAGGTCGGCAGGCTAGTGCCCTGTCTCGGAAATACGTTCTCTTTTGGCGAGTGGCTTGGGTGTCCGGCCAAGGCGCCGCGACGAGTCATAGCAGGGCTATGGCGAGGAGTGGCAACGCCGGCCGGGCGCCCAAGACGCCGCCAAAAGTGAACAGCCTATTTCCGAGACAGGACACTAGTCCAGTCGGAGTCAAAAAAGCGTGAATGCACGGGTACTTAGCTGGCCGAAACCGATTCAAGTTGTTGCAGCAGCAGCGCCGCCTGGGTTCGCGTGCGCACCCCCAGCTTGCGGAAGATCGCCGTCACGTGGGCCTTGATGGTCGCCTCGGAAACACTCAGTTCATAGGCGATCTGCTTGTTCAGCAGTCCTTCGCAGACCATGGTCAGCACGCGGAACTGCTGCGGGGTGAGGCTGGCCAGGCCTTCGCTGGCGGCCTTGGCCTCGGCCGACACATCAACCTTGTCGAACGCCTGCGGCGGCCACCAGACATCGCCGTCGAGCACGTTGCGCACTGCTTCCTGGATCTTGCTCAGCTCGCTGGACTTGGGAATGAAGCCGCTGGCGCCGAATTCGCGGGACTTGACCACGACGGCCGCCTCCTCCTGGGCCGAAACCATCACCACCGGGATCTGCGGGTACTGGCCGCGCAGCAGGACCAAACCAGAGAAACCGTAGGCGCCGGGCATGTTCAGGTCCAGCAGGACCAGGTCCCAGTCGGCTTTCTCGGTGAGGCTGGTTTCCAGTTCGGCGATGCTCGCCACCTCGACCAGGCGCACGTCCGGGCCCAGGCCGAGGGTAACGGCCTGGCGCAGTGCGCTGCGAAACAGCGGGTGGTCATCGGCAATCAGGATTTCGTATGTGGCCATCGATCTATGGATCCTGTTCTGTGCCAGGCGCAGGGGATACGGGAGACGCCTGGCGGGCAACTCATGGCGCGAACGGCAGGGCCGCCGGCCGGGATGGCACGGCGAAGTCCGGGGTAACAGCAGCTTCGTCGTGCCCGAAGCGGCGCCAAGGATGCCGAGCACGCCCCGGGTGGTCAAGCCAATTGCCCGGTCGAACCCGCCTACCCCGGCTGCCAGCCCCGACAGTATGAACCAAACCGTCGCGCCTGCCCCTTGGACTATAGGAAGGTATGCAAACGCTGGTGGACCTCATCCTGCTCGTCCAGCGGCAGGCGCCGCTTGCCGCTCAGGTAGTGCAGGCTGAAGACGTCCAGGTAGGCGTCCAGAGCCTGCGAGGCCTGCCCGTCACCGGCCAGTTCCAGGCACATGGCGGCCACTTCGGCGGTGCAGAAGTGGTCATCACGCTTGGAGCGGCGCAGGCGGTAGCGCGACATCTGCTCGGGTTGCAGGCTCAGCACCGGAAAGCGATCGAGGTAGGGACTCTTGCGGAACATCTTGCGCGCTTCGGTCCAGGTGGCGTCGAGCAGGATGAACAACGGGCGCTTGCCCGGCTCGCGCGCGACTTCGCTGACCACGCGCTCCTCCTTGACGAACTCGCCCGGAAAGACGATGTAGGGCTGCCAGCGAGGGTCGTCCAGCAGCGCCAGCAGCCCCTCGTCCACCGAGGTGCGCAGCCAGCCGAAGGCCGAGGTGTCCTCGATCACATCGGCGATCAGCCAGCCGGTGTTGGTCGGTTTCAACGGCTCGGTGTCGTGCATCAGCAGGCACATGCCGGACTCGGCCGGCACCCGGGGTTTCCAGGCGCACAGGCAGTGCGTGGCGATCACCCGGCAATCCGGGCAGCGCTCGGCGCGCGAGCCTCGGGCGACAAAGGGTTTGATGCTGCGCGCGAGGCGCTCGGCGCGCAGGCGCGCTACCGCGTGGCTCATGGCAGCAGGCCTTGGCAGGGAAGTGGGAGGGGCACGGCGACAACTCGATGAAAACAAGGTGCCCAGTCTACCAGAGCCCACGTCATTTGCCGTGCAGCCAACGACGCCGCTCCTTTATAATCGTAGTTTCTGGCGGCCTGGAAACCCTGCGGTTTCATGGAACGCCGCCCGCCGGCGCTGGTCAAAGCGCCAGTCATCGAACCAGGAGAGATCCATGCTGCGTCTTATCGTCCCGACCCTGAGCCTGCTGCTCGCCCTGCCGCTGGCCGCCCAGGCCGCGTCCAAGCAGGAGTACGAGCTGAACCAGATGCTGCAGAAGGTCGCCAAGGAAAGCAGCGTCGGTACCCCGCGGGCCATCAACGAAGACATTCTCGACCAGGGCTACACCGTCGAAGGCAAGGCACTGGTCAATCACCTGAGCGTACGCCAGGAGCATGCCCAGCGCATGCAGGGCAATCCCGCGCAGGTCCGCAGCCAGCTGGGCGACAGCGTGTGCCGTAATAACGGCTACCGCCAGCTGATGTCCAAGGGCGCCGTGATGGTCTACCGCTTCACTGTCTACAAGACCAACCAGCCGGTCATGGACCAGGCCTTCGACGCAGCCAGCTGCGCGGCC
Source organism: Pseudomonas sp. RtIB026 (assembly GCF_016861355.2). Lineage (NCBI taxonomy): Bacteria > Pseudomonadati > Pseudomonadota > Gammaproteobacteria > Pseudomonadales > Pseudomonadaceae > Pseudomonas > Pseudomonas sp. RtIB026. The sequence goes on from NZ_AP023348.2 coordinate 5,236,694, forward strand.
GGCAACAAGAAGAAGTGATTCAGGCCAACTGATCGCTGTTTCTGGCGCGCCGCTGCTCATCATCGGCGCGCAATTCGGCCAGCAGGGCCTGCAGGTAACGCGAATGCGCCTCGGCCCCCTGCAGGCGGCGCAGGCACTCCCCTTCCAGGCTCAGGTGATGAACCTTGGCCTCGTGCTCGAGCAACTGCAACAGTTGCCCATCCACTTCGATCTCCAGCCGGTGCATACCGCCACCTCGCTGCCTTGCCCTTCTGCCCCCAGTTAACCAAAGCCCGGTCATTCCTGTATCCCGTCTGACCGGCGGTAGCGCGCGCCTGTGGCGGCACGAAACCGCGCCAGGGTCTAGATTGATATCGAGTACCCATAACAACGACAACGCGATGGAATTGCCACTGCAACATGGCCTTGAAGGCCCACTGCAACGCTCGGGGGGCACACTCGAGCCACAGCAGCCAGCGACACACGCAGTGTCGCGGCCGGGACACGCCATCGACCCGGTCAGAGGTTTTGCTGCAGAAGGAGACGTTGAATGCCTTACCAATCGAACGAGCTGCTGTTCAACCATTTCAGGGACAACGGCATCGACCTGAGCAAGATCGATGAGCAACTGCAACTGGTCGCGCCGAACAGCCCCAACCTGCCGTTGTATCGCGACATGCTGCTGACTGTGCTGCGCATGGCCCACGACGACCGCAACCGCTGGAACGCCAAGATCACCCTGCAGGCCCTGCGCGAGCTTGACCACTCGTTCCGTACCCTCGAGCGCTACAAGGGGCGGCGCAAGGTCACCGTGTTCGGCTCGGCACGCACACCACTGGAACACCCCATGTACGCGTTGGCCCGGGAGTTGGGTGCGACGCTGGCACGTTCGGACCTGATGGTCATCACCGGCGCCGGCGGCGGCATCATGGCCGCCGCACACGAAGGCGCCGGTAGCGATCACAGCCTGGGTTTCAACATCACTTTGCCGTTCGAACAGCACGCCAATGCCACGGTCAATGGCACCGACAAGCTGCTGCCGTTCCACTTTTTCTTCATCCGCAAGCTGTTCTTCGTCAAAGAGGCCGACGCGCTGGTGCTCTGCCCTGGTGGTTTTGGCACCCTCGACGAGGCGCTGGAGGTGCTGACGCTGATCCAGACCGGCAAGAGCCCGCTGGTACCGGTGGTGCTGCTCGACTCACCCGGCGGCAGCTTCTGGCAGGACGCCCTGGCCTTCATCAGTCGCCAGCTAGAAGAGAACCGCTACATCCTGCCCAGCGACCTCAAGCTGGTGCGCCTGGTGCACAATGCCGACGAAGCGGTCGAGGAGATCAACCAGTTCTACAGCAACTACCACTCCAGCCGCTGGTTGAAGAACCAGTTCGTGATCCGCATGCACCACCCCTTGAGCGAGGCAGCCCTGCATGATGTGGAGGAAGGCTTCGCCGACCTGCGCCTGAGCGGTAGGTACCACCAGCAAGCGGACAGTGGCGCCGAACACGAGGAAGGCAACTTCAGCCACCTGACACGCCTGACCTTCGCCTTCAACGGGCGCGACCAGGGCCGTCTGCGCGAACTGGTGGACTTCATCAACCTGCCGGAAAACTGGGCCAAGCCCCAGCCGATGCACACCACCCAGCGAGCCCGGGAAGCCTTGCGGGTCAGCTGAACGCAAAATGCCCTGTACAGCTGACACGCATGGGCGTCAGCCGTACAGGGCATCAATAGTCATCCAGGTCGCGACCGCTGAGCAGCCGGCCGATCATGTCCATGGGGAAACCACGGTAGGCGAGAAAACGCGTCTGCTGCGCCCGACTGCGTGGGTCTTGCGGGCGTTGCCCGGCGAACTTGCGCTGCCAGACATCACGCAGTTGCGTCGCCCAGTCCACTTCGCTGTCGCGCAGGGCCTGGTCGATATCGCCGCGGTTCAAGCCGCGTTGGCCGAGCTCCTCGCGAATTCGCGCGGGGCCGTAGCCGGCACTGGACCGGTAGCGAATGAAGCTTTCCAGATAGCGGGCTTCACTGAGCAGCCCTTCTTCGGCCAGCCGATCGAGCGCAGGCTCGATCAGCTCGTCCGGTGCGCCACGCTGACGCAGCTTGCGCGTCAGCTCGACGCGACCATGCTCGCGGCGTGCGAGCAGGTCCATGGCTGTCCGCCGAACGGCGACGGGGGTGTCGAGTACGACGGACATGGGGCCAATCAATAACCGGCGTCGGCGTCAGCCAGGTCGTCGGCATCGGCTTCGGCTGCACCAGCCTTGGCGGCCGCTGCTGCAGCGGCGGCAGCACCAGCGGTCAGCAGCTTGTCGCGAATCTGCTTCTCGATCTCGCTGCCAATGGCCGGATTCTCTTGCAGGTACTTGGCGGCGTTGGCCTTGCCTTGACCGATCTTGTTGCCTTGGTAGCTGTACCAGGCACCGGATTTTTCCACCAGGCCTTGGGACACACCCAGGTCGATGATTTCGCCGTTGCGGTAGATGCCCTTGCCGTAGAGGATCTGGAACTCGGCCTGACGGAACGGTGGCGAAACCTTGTTCTTGACGATCTTGACGCGGGTTTCGCTGCCGACCACTTCGTCGCCTTCCTTGACCGCGCCGGTACGGCGGATGTCCAGGCGCACCGAGGCGTAGAACTTCAGGGCGTTACCACCGGTGGTGGTTTCCGGGCTACCGAACATTACGCCGATCTTCATACGGATCTGGTTGATGAAGATGACCAGGCAGTTGGCGTTCTTGATGTTACCGGTGATCTTGCGCAGTGCCTGGGACATCAGGCGAGCCTGCAGGCCGACGTGCATGTCGCCCATCTCGCCTTCGATCTCGGCCTTCGGGACCAGGGCGGCCACGGAGTCGACGATGATCACGTCGACGGCGTTGGAGCGCACCAGCATGTCGGTGATTTCCAGGGCCTGCTCGCCGGTGTCCGGCTGCGAGACCAGCAGGTCGTCGACGTTGACGCCCAGCTTGCCGGCGTATTCAGGGTCGAGGGCGTGCTCGGCGTCGACGAAGGCGCAGGTGGCGCCGTTCTTCTGGGCTTCGGCGATGACCGACAAGGTCAGCGTGGTTTTACCCGAGGATTCCGGGCCGTAGATCTCGACGATACGGCCTTTCGGCAGGCCGCCGATGCCCAGGGCGATGTCCAGGCCCAGGGAACCGGTGGAAATGGCAGGGATGGCCTGGCGCTCGTGGTCGCCCATGCGCATGACCGCGCCCTTGCCGAATTGGCGTTCGATTTGACCCAGGGCCGCAGCCAAGGCGCGCTTCTTGTTGTCGTCCATTGAAATCCTCACGTGTTCGACTTGGCCCTGACGGCCGGAATAACTGTATAAGTAGCCAGTATTATTCCACAGCGATTCGTTTCCGCAAACCCCCGTCGGGCGAATTACTCCGCGCCAAGCTGTAACAAGCCGTCTAACGCGGCGATCACCGTCTGTCGGCGCACCGCTTCGCGGTCGCCGTCGAAGTGCCGGCGCTCGCTGCTCACGTGGGTTCCGTCAGCCCAGGCCAGCCACACCGTGCCCACCGGCTTGGCCGGCGAACCGCCGTCTGGCCCGGCCACGCCGCTGACCGCCACCGCGAAGCGCGCTCCGCTGGCGGCCTGGGCGCCCCGCACCATGGCCTCGACCACTTCCTGGCTGACCGCCCCCACCTGGGCGAACAACGCCTCGGGGACGCCCAACTGGCGGGTTTTCTGGGCATTGGAATAGGTGACGTATCCTGCCTCGAACCAGGCCGAACTGCCGGGGATGCGGGTGATGGCCTCGGCGATGCCGCCACCGGTGCAGGATTCAGCGGTGCTCACCTGGGCGTTGAAGCGCCGCAGGTGTTCGCCCAGGCGAGTGGAAAGTACGGTGATCGGGTCCATGGCGGCTCCTCGTTGCGACCGCCATACCCTACCACTCAAGCCAGGCTCAGTCCTGTCTCGCCTTGCGCCGACGGGCCAGGCGCAGCAATGGGTAATGCACCAGCACGACATAGCTGAAGACGAACGCGAATTCGAGCGCAAGCAACATCATGCTGGCAAAAAAGGGATACAAACCTGGGTGATTGCCCACCCAGCGAAACTTCGCACGATGGTGGGCGAAATCTGTGTAACCGAAGTAGTTCTGGGCAAGTAGCACCCCAACCACCACCACCCAACCGACATGGAAAAACAACTGGCGGCGCAATGACAGCACCGGCAGTTGCTCCAAGGGACGTAGATGATGGCGGCATACCAGCAGCGCCAGGCCGATTGAACACAACGGCGCGGCGATCGCGACATAGTTGGCGACCGCCTTGGACATCAGCGCAAAATTGGACGACCAGACACCCACCTGCCCCAGCAGATGCTGGTCAAGCAGGCGATCCAGGACCAAGGCTTGTTCCTGACTCAGCGTCGGCACCCAACAGGCCAGCAGGAACACCGGCACCAGGCTCGAGACCGTGATCAGATACAACGGCCAGTGACTGGCCGTGTGCTTCGCGTTCAACGTCACAACTCCTTGCACAGACAGGTTGCTAGGGCCTGTACGAAATGTGTCTGCGCGAAGGCCAGACAAGGCGAAACGGGGGGAGCAAGCGCAGTGTACTGGAGTACATGAGCATTCCGAGCCCCGTTTCAACGCAGTATGGGCGAGTGCAGATACATTTCGTACAGAGCCTAAGCACCGAGAGCAACGTTGTGCGCTCCCGGTGCAAGGGTATCAGGGTGCTACTGCGCCCATGACCCACTGATTGATCTGGTCGACCTTCTCGGTATCGAAGTATGCGCTGGCAGCCCCGATGAAGACGGCCGCCACAACGGTTCCCGCTACTGCGGCAGCGGGGGCGGAAACCAGCAAGCCCAGGGCGATGCCAGCCATGGCGCCCGCCAGACTGCCCGCCACCTTGCCGACGACAGCGCTTTCCAGTTCCAGAAGAAAGGGTTTCCAGTCACCGGTCTTGAAACCGCTCACTGCCGAGTCAACCAGCCCGGCAGCCTGAATGACGCCACCGGTCACACCGAAGGCCTTGCCCAAACGCAGCATGTTATCGCCAAGCGTGGCCTTGTCCAGCGCCTCAAGTGCCTGGGCAACCGCCGCCGAGTCCTTGGCGTTCAGCCGCAAGCCGGGGTTTTGCGACAGCTTTTCGAAGGCCTTCAAGGCCTCCTGGTAGCTGCCTATGCGCTTGCCCGCGATGCCCTTCTGCATGTCGTTGGCGGCCTGCGCCACCTGGTTGCCAAAGCGATTGGCGATTTCCTTGCCAGTGTCACTGGCGTAGGTGGCCGCGTCCTTGTAGGACTCTTTCTCCAGCGCATCGCGGCGCGCCTTCTCCAGGGCATCGAGCTTTTCGCGCAACTGCTCCTGAGCCTTCAGATCGACATACAAGGCCAGGGCTGCCGTATAGAGGGAAAGCTCGACATCCAATGCCGCCGGCACGTCGTAATCGTCCAGCTTGCGCAATTCGTCGATCAGTTCCTTGATATCGCGGTCATCGAAACGACCGCCCTGCTCCGTGGCCAGTCGCCCGCGATTGAATGCGATCTGCTGGTCGCGGGTGGCCATCAACGACTTGATGATCCCAATGGAGCGCTCGGCTTTCTTCGAGTCCGGCAGCGCCGCAGTGCTACCTGCGGCGGCTTCAGCCGCAGCCAACTCGGCATTGAGACTGGCCGGCAGGTTACGCTCCTTTCTGAGGTAGCTGTCACTCAGTTCATTACGCATCTCGAAGATCTGATAGGGCAACATGCCCCACATATCGACGCCCAGGTCATAGTAGGCATCCGGGCTTGGCCAACCCTGCCCCTCCAGCACCGCTTCCAGTACTGCGCCGTTCATCAGCGCGGCAACGTTGAGTGCATGGTGGGAGGGTTCACCATTGACACCCAAAGGGATAGTGATGCCTCCCGTTGAACTTCCACCGCGTCCCCCTCCACCTGAGGAACCCGAAGGGGGAATGCCACGGTCCACGATGATGTTCTTTTCGCCCATTCTCTACTCCTTGAATTGGCTTGCTTGAAAAATGGCCGGCCCCACGAAAGTGAGGCCGGCCATGGACAAAAGATAAGAAATACAGATCAGCGCGACAGCGCACGCACATAGGCCTGGCACGCCCGCAAGGCGATCAGTCCGCGGTCGCCGTCGTCGGTGATGGCGATAATTCGTCGAGCATGCGCCGGGTCAAGTCGGGCGCGTACGGGGCCATGATCCACGCCGCCGGTGCCGGCGGCGGCAGGCACTGGGGCACAGGTGGGGTCGCGCTCGACCAGGACCGACAGGCGCAGATCGGCAGTAGCAAGGCGGTCACGCAGGCGAGCCTGAGTCTGTTGGGCATCGGTCAGCTCCTGGAAATGCTTCGTTTCACTGTCGTGCAGGCGTTGTTCGAGGCCCTGGCGCTGATCGCGTTCGGCGAGCAGCAGGCCGTACAGCGCCTCGGCCTGGTCAAGGCGCTGCTGCACCAGCGCCTGCTCCTGCTCGGCCAGCTGACGCCCGAGGCGCCAGCCTTGCAGCTGCCAGGCCAGCACCGCGGACAACGCCATCAGCCCGAGGCACAGCGCCAGTTGCAGGCGGCTCAGCACAGCACCTCCCGCGCTCGCGCCCACAGTTCGAGGCGCTCCGACAAGCCGTTCAGGCCGCCGTTGATATGCCGGGTGATGCGGTTGAATTCCCCCTGGTCGGCCAGGGCGTTGAGCCCGCGCGAGTGCCAGAACCAGGCCGCCGATTCGCAGGCCCAGCGCGGCTGCTCGAGCATCTGCGGTTGCGCCAGCAGGCGTTCGTCGCCGAACAGCGCACGGCTGCAGGCCTGGTAGTTGTTGCGCCCGGTCACCTGGATCAGGCCACGGCCGCAATAGCGCTGGCCATCACCGTCGGCTTCAGGCGTGTTGCCCAGGCGCAGGGCCAGGCTGCCGGTGTCGTAGCGGGCCAGGTAGCGGTCGCCGCCCAGTTCCTTGACGTAGCGCAGCTGACCGGACTCATGGCCGACCTGGGCCAGGAACGCGGCAATGCGTTTGGGGTGGTCGATTTCCCAGTTGGCCATGGCCGTGTTCAACGCCGGCAGGAAAGCGGCGGCGCGCTGGCCGGCGAGCGGGTAGATCTGCTTGAGTTGCTGTTCGGTGAGCGGCATCGGTGCATTCTCCATTGCGGTCTGATCGAAAGGCGGCCGGTGCCGCCTGTGGCTCGCTCATGGGCGATGGCTCGAAGCGCGTGGCTTTCACAGGAGTCAAGGCGTGGCGAGCGCCGCACCTGATCTGGAGCTCGGAAACAGGGTGATGCGAACCGGCAAGCAGCGACTATAGGGAGCACCGCCGCCGGCAGGCATCGGGAAACCCTCACCGCCCCGTTTCAAGCCTTTAGCGAACCCGTCCGCCGAGGCGCGGAACCCTTGGCCTTAGCCTTGCCCTGACGGCCGCCGTTGCACTGCACGGTGGTGCGCCAGCCGCTGCTGGTGAACACCTGCTCGACCGACTCGATCAGGTAGTGCCCATCGAGCCCGGCCAGGAAGCCCTGGACATCGATGGCGCGCTCGGCGAACAGGTCGGTGCGCCCGGGCATGTCCAGGCGCACGCTGGCGGTGTCGCGGTTGAAGCTGGCCAGCCGGGCGCGGGCGGCCTGTTCCGCCGCCGCGCGGTTGGGGTAGAGGTGGCGGTCGGTGTAGACCGGCTGCAGGCCGTCCGGAGCATCGCCATTGACCAGTTCCACCGCCTGCAGGCGCCCGCTGGCGCTGTCCTGGTGGCGGGTCCTGACGGCCTTGTGGGTACTCTTGTCGGCCAGGCGAAACTGCCACTGGCTGACCTCGTTGCGGGCAATGACAACCACCCCCAGGGGCTTGCCGCTGGCGCTCTGGCCGCCCTGGCGCGGCAACACCAGCAACTGGCCGTTGGCGAGCTTGGCGGTACAGTCATGCAGGCGCGCCAGGCGGGTGATGAAGTTGAAGTCCGACTCGCTGTACTGGTCGACCCGCGGCACTTGCACAGCCAACGGGCACACGGCCTGCCAGCCATTGCGGGCACCGATCTCGGCGACGATGTGCTGCAGCGTAGCGTTCTCCCAACTGCCACTGCGAATGGTCTTGCCGCTGCCGCGCAGGTCACTGGCCTTGCCGCGGATTACCAGGGTGTCCGGCGGGCCGGACAGCTCGACCTCGTCCACGGTGTAGCGGCCCAGGCGGTTCAGCGGCTGCCCGGCGTAACCCAGGTGCACCTCGACCACTGCGCCCCTGGCTGGCAAGGCCAGGGCACCGTCGCGGGCATCGAGGCGCAGTTCGAACTCGTCGGACTCCATACCTGGTTTATCAGTGGTGCGTAACAGCAACAGGCGGTCGTTAAGCAGCGTGGTGATGTCATGGCCGTCCGCGATGATTCGAAATTGAGGTTGCATGGTTGGGGCTCCGCTGTATTGGTGTAGCGAGGACGGCGTGGGAGCGGGCTTGCCCCGCGACGGCGCCATCGCGGGGCAAGCCCGCTCCCACGGTACTGGGGCGAGTGGTCAATCCCACAGCTGCAGGCTGGTGCTGGTCGTCATCGGCAGTTCCGGCAACAGGATCCTCACCCCGGCGCGAAACGGCTGCGCCTCGTCAGCCAGGCCCTGGTTGGCATCCAGCACGGCCTCGACCGTGCCGGACAGATGGCCGTAGTAGTGCTGGCAAAGGGTGTCGAGCAGATCACCCTCAGACGTTGTGCAGGTCTTGGCCATAGCTCACGAACTCCAGTGAAAACCCTTGTTTGCGCGGAATGCCGCCGGCCAGCAGGACGCTCTGCTCTTCCTCGATGCTGGTCAGGCACCAGGTGCCGAGCACCTCGCCGTAGCCTGTGGTCAACGACAGCGGCAGCAGCTGGCGACCGATGCTGCGCAGCGTCTGCAACTGGCCGAGGCCGCCCTTGAAGCCGGGGAAGATCGCGCCACGGATGTTGATGCTCTCCTCGCCCAGGCTGACCGCCTGCTGGGCGCTCTCGCGGCTCAAGCGCTCCTGCCCGGCCCAACGAAAACGCGTCTGCCGACGCAACTGGTCGAAGGCGGCGGTGTCGAGGTTGAAGTAGTACGGCGCCGCGCCCGCCTTGAGCGGTTGCAGCACCAGCAAGTGCGGGAACGGCTTGACCGCTTCGGCGGCCGGCGTCGCCTCGGGCGCGAAGCCCAGCGTCGACAGCACGCCATTGACGGTCGAGCGCACCTCCCCCACCACACGGCGAATCGCTGCTCCAGCCTTGGCGGCGTGGGTGGCGAAACCGTCGATGCGATCGCGCACCTGGCGCACCACCGCCACCGTCTGGTCGTACTTGGCCACCACCTTGGCGACCCGGGCTTGGGCATTGGTGATCGCACGCATGGTTCGCTGGAGCTTGGCGCCGATGATTGGGCCGACCACCGGCAAACCTTCCAGCTCACCCACCGCGCCCTGTATATGGACGATCGCGTCGTTCATCGGATCGAGCATGGCGTCGGCACGCCGACGCCCTGCCTCTCCCGCCTTGACCAGGGCGTGCAGCGTGGCTTGCAGCTGCTCCAGATAGGTCATGGATCCTCCTTAAAGTGCGATATGTGGGGTGTCGGCCAACTGCGCCGAACGGGCCTGACGCATCAGCTCCTCGAGCTGGCGACGGGCGATGGCCTCCAGCTGTTGCAGCACCGAAGGGTCATCGAGGCTGTTGCTGAACGTGACTGGCATGTTGGCGGTGAAGGTAAATTGCTGGTTGATCGGCGCGGGCGGGACCGCTGGCGCTGGCGTCGCCGTCGCTACCGATGGCGCGGGAAGCGGCGGCTGTGCTGCGGGGCTATCCATTGCCCGCACCGCTTCACCCAGGCCTGGCTTGGCAGCGGGCTCTTCCTTGCCCGACCCCAGCGCCTTGCCCAGCCAGCCACCGATGCTTTCACCTCCCATGCTGCCCAGCACGCCACCGATCAGGCCGCCAATCGCGGTGCCGATCACCGGTACCACCGACCCGATGGCGGCACCTGCCGCAGCACCGGCCAGGCCGCCCCCCAGGCCTCCGACGGCGGTGCCATAACCCTCGAGTTTCTGCTCGGGGGTGGCATCGCTGTTGTAGGTCTCGGCAAGTTGCATACCGGTGTCGAGCAAGTTGGCACCAGGAATGCGCCTGAACACTCGCCTTGCCACCGAAGCGCCGGTATTGCCGGCCACCGCCCTACCCACCTGGCCCGTGAATACAGTACCGGCGAGTCCGACCGCGCTGGCTGCCGATGCGGCGGCTGGCGGGCTGTCCTGGACAGCTTCCTGGGCCTCGAAGAAGGCCGCCTCGTCCTCGGCTTCGTCGACCTCTTCTTCCTCCTCCTCTTCCTCCGGCTCCTCGTCATCGTCACCCGCTTTCGGCATGCGAGCGGCAGTCGCGGAAGTCTTGGCCTTGTCGGCAGGAGCGTCGTTGGCGGCGGGCTTGTCGGAGAACAATCCATGGAGCGTCTTGCCAGCTAGGCCGCCGAGACCTTCACCGATCATTTCGCCAATCTCACCGCCGTACTTCTGGATCTGCTTGTTCTTGGTCACACCTCCAAGCAGTTCCGCCCCAAGGCTCCCCAGTACGCTCCCGAAAGCGGCGCCCACCGCCTCGGCCTGGTCCTCGCTCTTGTCCTTGAGCACCGCCAGGCCAAGCTTGGTGGCGCCCTTGGCGGCGGCCTTGCCACCGTTCTCCCTGAGACCGCTGGTGATCTCGGTGCGTCGCTCGGGAGATTGTCCTTGGTAGCTCCGCGCGCCCCAGGCGGCAAACGCGGTACCACCCAGCGCGCCTGCCGCGATCAATCCGCCCTTCATGATCTCCCGAGCGCCATTGGCGGGCCCCTCGGGGGGGCGTTCTTGAACTGCAGCAGCGCTCTCGGGTGCGGCGCTTCGGGCCTCTCCAGGCGGCGTGGCGGCCCCCTCGGGCGCATCGGCAGAACGTTGCGCTGAAGCGTCAGCCGCAGCCTTGTCCTTGCCTGAAGCGTCGTTGGCGGCGGGCGTATCGGAGAACCAGCCGAAGACTGTCTTGCCGATAAATCCGCCGACACCTTCGCCGATCATCTCGCCGATCTCACCACCGTACTTCTGGATCTGCTTGTTCTTGGTCAGGCCACCCAGGAGCTCCGCTCCCAGGTTGCCGAGTACGCCTCCAAGGGCTGCGCCTGCAGCCTCGGCCTTGTCCTCGCCTTTGTCCTTGAGCATGGCCAAGCCAAGCTTGGTGACACCCTTGGCGGCAGCCTTGCCGCCGTTCTCCTTCAGGCCCTTGGTGATCTCGCTTTGTCCTTCGGGCGTTCGGCTTTGATAATACGAACGTGCTCCCCAGGCAGTGCCAGCGGCTACAGCAACAGTACCGACGCCGACCGCTCCAGCCTTGAGCACCGCCAAACCTGCATTAGCCGACTCCAGAGGCACACGCCCCTGCTCCACACTGCGCGCCTCGGGCGGATCACCCCGGGCCGGCCGTGGCGCGGGGCTCGTCCCCTCCAGCAAGGCCGCCTTGCGCTGCTCCAACGTGGGGACTGGTGATTTTTTGGCGGCGGCCGCACTCGAGGCCACCACCATCGCACGCAGTTCCAACGGCTTGCGCCCAAGGGACAGGTACAACCTGCGCAAGCGCTCGACCTCGTTCCCCTCAAGGCGCAATCGATCGATCTGCGCCTCATGGGCACGCGCCTGGTCGTCATCCAGCTGCCTTTCGGCCTGGCCCACCTTGTCCAGCTCGAGCCCCAGGCGGATGACCTCGCCGATCAACCGCCCGAGCCGGGTCCCGTCCGCTTGCCTGCGCAGGCGCTCGACCTGGCCACGCAAGCTGTCGACGGACCTGCCCAATGCCTGGTCGCTGGTGACGCCGAGGGTGAACACCTGTGTGTTCGCCATGGCTTGCTCCTTGTCACTCAGCCAGCCACCAGACCATGTCGCTGTACGACATGGTCATGATCTCGCTGGCGGAAAAGTTCAGCTCCTTGGCCAGCCGCCTGGCGGCGGCCTTCTGCCGGGCAGGGTCAAACCTCGTCGTCCTGCACCAGGCGAAAATAGCCGGTCTGCAGGCGGCTGTAGTCCTTCAGGGCCAGGCCCTCGAGGTCCTTGACGCCAACTTCGGCGAGCGAGGCGAACAGGTTCAGTTCGCGCTGCTCGTCGTCAGCCACGCCGCCGACCTGGGCGTTACGGATGTCACGCACGGTCGGTGCGCGCAGCGACAGGCTGTCGACCTGCACGCCGTTGGCTTCGCTGGGGCGCGACAGGCGCACGGTCACGCGCTCGGCGTCGACGGTCAGCCATTGTGGAAGTTTCTTCGTTTGAGCCATCGAGCGTTCTCCTTAAAGACCCAGGGCGGCGCGCTGGGCGGCCAGTTGGTCGACGCCGTCGATCACCCGCTTCATGCCCAGGGCGTCGATTTCGTAGACCAGGCGGCCATCGACTTCGAGCTTGTAGTAGGTGACGGCGACGCTGTGCTTGATCTCGGCCTTGTCGCCGGACTTCCAGTCACCCATGTCGATCTCTTTCAGCGAACCGCGCAGGGTGACGATGACCGGATTGATCTTGCCCTTCAGGCCCTTGAAGGCGCCGCGGAAGGTGCCGTTGAAGGCGGTGCCGTCGGCCAGGCCGAAGAACTTCAGCGACTCGCGGCGCACGCCGGTGGTGGTGAAGGCGGCTTCCTGCTTCTCCATGCCCTGGTCCATCTCGACCGGCATGTCCATGCCGCCGGGGCGGTGCTCTTCCATCTTCAGGGTGAGCTTGGGCAGGGTCAGGCTGGGCACGTCGCCCTGGAAGCTGACGCCATCGACGAACAGGTTCAGGTTGGCCAGTGTTTCGGGAATCATTGCCATGTGGATGCGCTCCTTAAGCGGCGGAATCGAGGACTTCGGTCAGCCACTGGTTGGTGACTTCGACGCGGAAATTGGGGTTTTCGGCAGGCGGCACATCGGTGAAGCGGATGTTCCAGTACACCTTGCCCTGCTCCAGCTGGCTGGCGGTGTTCAGCTCCGGATCGGCGAAGACCTCGAAGTTGATGATCGCGCCCTGGTTCTTCAGGTCGCGCATGAAGGCCTGCAGGCCCTCGGTGACGTCCTTGACGTAGGTGGCGGTGATGGAGCGGTCGACAGCCCACTTGTGGCCGTAGAGGATCGCGTCCATGACGATGTCCATGGTGCGCACGCGGGTGACGAAGGCCCATTTCGGGTCGCTCGACAGGGTGCGGTTGCCCCACAGGCGGAAGCCGTCGTCGCGGATGATGGTGGCGATGTTGGCATTGTTCAGCAGGTTGGCGCGGCAGGTGTCGTCGCCGTCAAGGAACTCCACGGCGCGGGTGGTGCCGGTGATGCCGACGAACTCCTTGTTCGAAGGCGAGGCCCAGAAGCCGTACTCGCGGTCGGTGAAGGCGAACAGGCCGGCGACCCAGGCCGAACCCGGCGCGTCGATGGTGGCCTCCTCGGCGTTGTCCCAGTAGCGCACGCCCGGATCGACCAGGAAGGCGCGCTTGGCGCCGAAGTTCTTGGCGTAGGCGATGGCCGCTTCATCGGTGGTGTTGGGGCCGTCGATGATGGCGATGGCGCGCAGCTTGTCGGCCAGGGCCACCAGGGCGGTGCCGACGGCCTGGGTGGCACTGTGCTTGGGGGTGACCAGCAGGCGCGGCTGGGCGTTGAAACGGCTCTTGCCGTCGAGCAGCGCCTGCAGGCCGGTGCGCTTGCCGTCGGCCAGCACGTTGCCGATGATCGCCGAGGTCTGCTCGGCGGCGTCTTCGAGCTTGGCCACGCCGCAGGCGACGATGACCGCCTTGGCGCGGCTGTAGATGGCGCGGCAGGCCTTGGTGATCGCCGCGTCCTGGCCGAAGGCCACGACCGCTTCGCGCTCGCTGGTGATCAGGATCAGGTCATTGGCCTTGGCGGTGACGCCCGGGCCTTCGGTGAAAGTGTCGACCAGGCCGATGATCGAGGACGACGGCAGTGCGATGCTGCGGGCGCCGGTGTCGACGTTGGTCACGGTGACGCCGTGGAAGAATCCACTCATGTAGGTCTACTCCAGGTTCAGATATGAAAAGGCCCCGCGAGTGCGGGGCCTTGTAAGGTTTCGGGCGTGCAGAAAATCGCCCCGACGGTGCGGGGCGTTATTGAGTTTGCTCGACTAGCCAGAGTGGCGCCGAGGGACGGTGCCCTAGATCAGGAAAGTCTCCGGACTGAGGCCAGTCGCGCAGTGCCTGCATATAGATCAACAGCTCGTTGAAACGCTCGAGAGTCAGCGTGGTATCAGCACCAATCTCCAATTGGTCCCGGTGGCGATCACGTAACCAGATGACGGCATCTAACTCACTGTCGCGCCAGTTGCGTTCCAGTTTAGCCTGCTCTTCAGACGATGCCGGAGGTGGATCGATCAGTATCGGTAGACCCTTTTCATGCACGCGAATCTTGCCGGACTCGGGGTTGGCAATAACGCTGAAATAGCACTCATCGCTGATAGTTAATGCATCTGCTGGAATCTTGTGGATGCCTTCCAGATAGGTAGTACGAGTTCGTTCACAATAGAAGCGTTGCATGGCTACTCCTTAATGGCCTAGCGCTAACCAGTAGAACGGAGATGAAGAGTTCAATACTGCCTTGCCATCGAGTTGAGAGGCATTGAATCCATTTGCCGACACAGCGGAAACCGCGACCGACCCATTGTCTTCGTTCGGACCAGGTACCACGACCAAGCATGCAGACGGGAACGCAATCGGAAATGCGATGGCTGGATCATGAGCTCCACCGTTGAAGCGCCCCCATTGAATTATGACTCCGCCCAACCAAACCGGGAAAATCACATATCCGTTGACCGCAAAACTTACTGAAAAACCTAGGCGCAGGCGCCGCAGACTGAGCCACTTGCGCGTCTGAACAACGCTTGCGGAAACTTCTGCCTCGCTGACTTCACCCTCCAATACAAAGTCCTGCACGGTCTTATCATTTGCCGCCAGAATGTCCGCACGACTCATTGCTCAACCCTCTCCGACAAAAGAAATGCTGGCTGCACGGGGCGCGCCGAAATTTCAGGGAAGACGGCAGACTGGGGCCAGTCGCGCAGTGCCTGAAGGTATTGCAGAAGCTCAGTGAACTGTGTCTGAGTGAAATGAGTGTCCATACCGACCTCCAACTGGTCGCGGTGACGGTCACGTAACCAGACCAACCTCGCCAGCTCGATGTCGCGCCATGCTCGCTCCTTCGATATGAGATCAGATGCCGTCAGTTCTGCGGGCGCAAAGAACTCGCCGTTCTCAAAGCGCCAACCAACATTTACAGGTAGCGCATCGGGCAAACACTCGCCGAACGCATCGCCGCTTACAAAGCCGACAACAACACCGTCGTGAATCAATGCTTTCATCATGCCTCCCAGCGTACGCGTGCGTTGATCTTGCCTTCACCTGTTGTAATGGTTGGTATAAAGGAGGTAATCCCAACTCTACCGGTGTAGCGATCACTGAACCCTGTGGCGCCCCCGATGACAGTTCCACGGGAATTGTTCCCGACTGGCTCGGCAAAGATTCCATAGTCGGATTTGGTGTTGTCATCGTAATCCGCAAAACTGGCAATGTAGGCACGCGGGGCACGCGCCCAATTGAGAGCGAGCGTATAAGTACCAGCGGCTCCAGACCAGAACGCCACAGCCTCCAGGCGCTTGCGATTAGCCAGTGGCAACACACTGGGGGTAGTACCAGCCGCGCCAGTCATGATTTTTGCCAACAGCACATCGATTACGGTTGAGTCGAATCCTGACGCATTCTGCCCAGATGCGGAACGCAGGGTGGGAGGCACAACGTCAGCGTCTGAGCCAGGTGCAACATAGAAGTACAGCGCGCTGCCTTTGATTGTTGCGCGAAGGTACAGCGTGGTATTAACAGCCAACGGACTACTGGTCCAGACGTATGTCTTCAGTGAGCGCGACCTTCCCAGTTCGACGAGTTCGTCCGCCTCGACCAAAGCAATCGCGACTCCAGCAGGAATCGACACAGTACCGCCGCTTCCTGCGACTGCAGCAGAGGTAACGGCGAGACGACCATCCGTGGTGCCGACTGTCGGATAGTCCAGGGCGGCTAATGGCAACGCGCCGGAAAGCTCCTGGCGAAGTGCCTGTACCTGCGTAGCGAGCGCTGAAACATCGATCTGCCCCTGGTTCACCGGCGCGTTCCAGGCCTTGACACACCACATGACTGCCAGGCTGCGGGGGCGAGTTTCCTTACCGCCTTTCGCGGCATTTGGGAGGAACACGTTCGAGGTGAGAGTCGCATCGAGAACGGAGCTGCCAGCGGGCTTGACGATCGACCCCAGATCCCCCGCACTTCCGACGACATTGGCGTCAATCGGCAGCTTCCCAAAGCCTGGCTCGGCGGAATACACCGCATGGTAGTGGTCGAGCAGAGAGTCGGCTGCCCAGCTCCCTACACCCCTGCCCGGATCGACCCCCCGCCCATGGTCCCAGCCGCGCAGGAACTCGCCCCGCGAGTCCGGCAGTCGGAAGTAACCCGCCGGCTCATCCCCTTTGTTGAACGAGCCGGTCAGATAAGCGGCCAAGTCTGGGTAAACCGTCGCGCTCTGCACGCTGCCGTCAACCTCCAGAAACCCCGGCGGCACCGTGCCCTTGGGGAACGGCAACATACTGCCCACTGGCAGCGCCGAAGCAGTAGTCAGCAGCGTCTGGATTTCGGCCTTGGTGTAGGTGTTGGCCGCTGAGAACGAACTGAAGGCCAGGATCTCCACGGCCTCGCCCAGGCTGCAGGGCGCCTTGAAAGTGATTTTCTGGCCGTCGGACAGGTAGTCGGTGATCTCACGGCCATTGCGCAGCACGATGGTGCTGCCGACGGTGTGCGCCAGGTTGAAGACGGTCTGGCCGACCGACGCCTCGAACGAGAAACGCTCGAACGCCTTGCTGGCACCGACACCACCGCCGAGCTGGAAGCAGGTCCCGTCGTAGTTCAGGTCGTACAGGACGCCACTACGAATGTCCCCGCCTACCAGGTCGACCAGGCCGGCATTGCCGGACTTCTTCACTGCCACGGCGGCCAAGCCATTGATACGCACCGTCACGGCGCCGGTGTTAGTGGCGCTGGCCTGGAACTGGAAGCGCTGGCCAGCGACGTAGGCCGCCAGGGCCGACTCACCGCTCTTGAGCTTCAGCGTCAGGGCATCGGCGGTGCCAGTGGCGCCCCCCATCCACGCCAGCGGCCCGACGTCCTTGGCCGCATCGGCGCGGCGCAGGTACTGCGGGTGCGGGTCGGCGGCCTCCACGTGCGCCTTGAGCTGGTTGCGAGCGTAGAGCTCGGCCGCTTCGCGGGCCTTGTCCACATAGTCACGTGTCGCAAGGACGATGCTCGGGTCGACTTTCAGCGTGACATTGGCGAGGTTGCCGAACACCACGTGCATGCGAATGGTCTGGGTACGTCCGGAACCTTGCGCCAGCAGTGGCTTGTAGCTGGGCGCCGGTTTGGCCACGGCGATGAAGTTGCCGTTGGCATCCTCCAGCGCCAGCTCGCGGATCCACCAGCCGCCGGTTTCCGGCGGCAGGACCAGCTCGGCGACCAGCACGCCGGGATCGGCAGGCGATTGATAGAGGGCGTTCAGTTGCGCCCGGTAGACCTGGCGCACCAGCGCGGTCTGGGTAGGTTTCGGTGTAGGGTCCGGCGTTTGCGAAGGCTCGCCACCGGCATCACCGATCAACATGTGGGTGATGTTCCAGGGCAGCCCCAGCACGGCGGTGTTGGCCTGCTGGGCAATGCCCACGTTGGTCAGGAACCCACCGAATTGCGTGGTTGAGTTAGCCATTGAGGTAGATGTCCAGTATGTCCAGAGTTTGGTCGTTTACCAGGTTGTAGGCGCCCACATGCACATCGATGTCCGATGCCTGCCAGGGATGCACCTCCAGCAGTTCACCCTCATAGAGAGCGACAGCCTGATACGCGGGGATGAGGGTTTCCAGGCTGATGTCCAGGCCGACCAGATGCCGGCTAACCGGCTTGGCGTCCTCGATCAGGCGGGTCAACTCTTGGTAGGTCTGTTCGTCGATGCCGCTGTCCGCCACCCCGACCTTCAGGGCAAACGTTCCCGGCACCCCGGCAGGCTGGGCCTGCCACCATTCCTGCACCTCGATCAGGTAGCCGAACGGCTCGACCACCCGCCGGAGGGCGCCGAGGGTCCCCTTGTGGGCATGGACGAAGAACGCCGAGCGGATCACCGAGCGCTTGATCGCCTCGCTCCAGCTGTCGTCCCAGCGGTCCACCGACCAGGCCCAGGCCAGCTGGTAGAGCAGGTGCGCCGGGCAGGTGTCGGGGTTGTAGAGGCTACGCAACGAGACCTTAAGGTCCTCGTCGGCCGCCACCTCGATGGCCCGCTCCAGCGGCGTGCGGTTGAGCGGCAGAAGGCTGTGCATGTCAGCCACCCCGCCGCAGTTCGATGCCGGTGCACCAGGCCGCCTGGGCCTTGCTCGGGCGAATGTCGCTCCAGCCGACCAGCTCGACGCGGCTCACGCCATCGATGTGCAACTGTGCGTCGATCCCCGAGCGGGCAACCTCGACGCCGAGGCGTCGGCGTGGATTGACCCAGGCCTGGAGACGGCGCCGGCACTCGCTGAGGATCGCCTCGAACTCCGGGCCGTTGTCGGCCATGTGCAGCACCGCCTCGACGCGGTACGGCAACACCTCGGCGCTGCGCACATTGACCCGGTCGGCGACCGGACGGATATCATCGTCGTTGAGGTACGCGTTTACTTGCGCCAGCAGCTCGGGGCTGGCCACACCGTCGTTGTCCAGGCTCAGCACAGTGACGTCCACCACCGCCGGCGAAGGGCTTTCGGCGGTCGCGTCGGCGACCCGCCCCGAAGCGTTGCGGGCATGGAGGATGTAGCTGTTGCGCGGGCCGGCGGTGGTCAGGCCTTCGTAGACCAGTTGCACCCGCTCACGCAGGGCGTCGTCGGATTCGAGCACGGCCTCGGTCGGTGGGATCGTGCCCGGGTCCGCGGCCTGGATCACCAGGCGTTGCAGGCTGACGTTGGCCGCCAGCTGGTCGAGGTCGTTGCCTTGGGCATAGGCCAGCAACAGGGCCTTGGCTGCGTCGTTGATCCGTGCCCGGTTGAGCAGCTTGCGGTAGGCGCCGACCTCGAGCAGCTTGGTCACCGGGTCGCTTTCCAGGTTGGCGGCCCAGCCGTCACCCAACTGGGTGCGAAAGCTGGCCAGGTCTTCCTGGTACAACGCCTCGAAGTCGAGGTCTTCGAGCAGTTGCGGAGCGGGTAGTTTCGACAGGTCGACCTGGCTCATACGGTCACCTCCACCAGGGCGTCATCCCCCAGATAACGGCCGCTCAAGGCCAGGCTGACCTGGCCGTCGAGCACGGCGACGACCTTGACCCGCTCCAGCTTCAGACGCGGCTCCCAACGCCCCAGGGCTCGGGCCACCTCGGCCTGCACCGCACTCTTCCAGCCTTCGTTGACCGGCAGGTCGACGTAGCGGCGCAGCTGGCTGCCGTACTCCGGGCGCATGCACCGGCTGCCCAGCGGCGTGGTGAGGATATCCTCGATGGATTGACGCAGGTGGGCCACGCCCGACAGGGGCTGGCCGCTGCGGCGGTCCATGCCGATCATGGGGCACCTCCTGGAATTGAGGCTCCAGGTAGCCTGTTCGGATAGCGCATGGTTATCACCTCGCAGGCAGGAGTGAGTTGCCCGGACAAGCCGGGCAGCCGCTTCAGGAGACGAAGTCGTAGGTCAGGGCGATGGCCGCCGTGGCGTTGTTGGCGACGGTCCACAGGCCGTAACCCGCCGGGATGAACAGCGGATAAGGCAGGGTGTACTGCGAATCGATGCCGCCGTTGATCCCGCCCATGATGGCGTGGACGCTCATGTCGCCAATGTAGGCCGGCGCCTTCGGGCCGGTGTACAGGTTGAGGATGCCGCCGCCGGTGCACAGGGTGGCGGTGCGCAGGTACACGCCATCCTTGTTGTCCGCCGCGCTGAAAACCTGGCTGACGGCGGTTGGGTGGGCGTTGAAGAAATGCTTGCCGACTTTTACTGCTTCCATGTTGCTTTACCTTTTGAGTCGAAATGAGGGGGCGCGGCACTCACCGCGTTCATGTCGCTCAATGGCGATCTTGCTGGGCTCCAGGCCATTGTTCAGTGCTTGTGGTTGGCGGTGTTGCCGGCCGTGTCGATGATCCGGCCACCGCCGTTGATGTCGCCGCTGACCGTCAGCGGACCATTGATGGCAACCGTGCCGGTCAGGGTGATCGACGCAGAGTCGAGGGTGATGGCGTTGTCGCTGACCACCAGGGTGCTGGCGCCGACCTTGACCGTGGCCTGGCCGCTGGGCAGTTGGATGTCATAGCGTTTGGCCTGCCAGTCGTAGGCCAGCGAGCCGCCATCGTCGAAGCGCCAGACCTCGACATGGTCGCGGTTGTCCGGCGCCGTCCCGGCATTGCCGTACAGCCCCGGGACGAAGGTGCCCAGGGCCGGTTCGCCGCTGGGGCTGATCAGCACGCCCTGCTCGTCCAGGCTCGGCACTCGCCAGTGGCGGGCCTTGCCGGCAGCCTGGGCATGCCAGCGCACCCAGGCGCTGGTCCAACCGCCGCCGTCGGACACCCGCACCCGGGCCGCGGCCAGGTCGACCGCGACCACCCGACAGGGGATCAACAGGCTGGCCAGCATGCGATCGTGCATGGCGCTGGCGTAGCTCATGCCAGGTCCTCCGGTGACAGGTACTTGTCCTGGTTGCCGGGCCCGGTGTCCGGGGCGAAGCCCAGCATCAGGCTGCCCGCCGGCTGGTCGGGCCAGGGCCAGTGGACAGTCCCCAGCAGGACCGGTTGCTCCCATTGCACCCGCCAGGTGGTGCCTTCGGCTTCGGCAAGGATGTCCCGTGCGCCCTCGACATAATCGAGCCCCCAGGATTGCTGGCGCAGCACATCGATCAGCTGCGCCGCCAGCACACCGGCCTGCGTCCGTGCCTGCGCGGGGGTGCCCTGGGCGGTGACGCGGGCCTCGAAGGTCGCCATCAGCAATGAGCGACCATCACGCAGCGCCTCGTCGCCACGCATGCGCAACACGCCATGCACCAGGGCCGGCAGAGCCGGCTCGGGAATGTCGTCGCCCTCCGTGGCGACCGTGGCGAAGGCCGGCAACGCCGCCCGCAGGGTGGAGGTGACGGCCGTGTACAACTGGGCCAGTTCGCTCATGCTTGTGCTCCTTGAACGCTCGGTTCGGCGAAGGCCGGGCCCGCGAAGGCCCGGCGCCCGGCTCAGAAGTGCCAGGTCCAGATGTCGATTGGCTTCTGGTCAGGGTTGATCTTGCGGATATGGCGATAGGTCGGCTGGAAGCCGAAGCGCGCCCACACCGGTTTCTCGTCGAGGATGGCGATGCTGCCGTTGGCCTGCAGGCGCAGCACCGCGCTGGCATGGCCGCCGGTGTGCGAATGCCACAGCACCGCGTTGCCGGCACCGTAGACCACCAGGTTGCCGTCGCCCTGGAACACTGCGCGCACGGCGCCCTTGCCTTGGGTACCGGCGTTCCAGGTGGCCGCGCCGTTCGGGCCATAGGCCACGAGATTGCCGTCGCCCTGGAACACCAGCTTGCTGGCGCCCGCGCCGTATACCATGCCCTGTACCAGCTCGGAGCCAGGCGCCAGCAGCAGCGAGTCGACGGCGCCAGGCACCAGCGGGACGGCCGGCGTGCCGTTCCACAACGCCAGGGAGTCGACCAGCACGATATTGCCGTCGTCCTGCAGCACCAGGTGCGTGCGGTTCCACTGGTCGTTGCTGGTGAAGGTGCTGTTGTTGGTCAGCCACACCCGGCGCCGCGAGTAGTCGTCGAGGAATGCGCCGTACTGCACGTAGAAGGCCAGCGGGGCTTTCTTGTTGCGCAGGGGAATGCTCGAACTGAAGGGTTGCTGTTCATTGGCGACCCAGACGGTGGCGCCGTTGTCCTGGATCACCAGGTTGCCATCGCCCTGCAGCAGCAGCTTGAAGCGCTGGTTGGGCGACAGCAGGTACTGGCCCGCCGAAAGGGTCTGGTAAGCGGGCAGCACCGAAGTGCCGACGCCGTTGAAAGGAATGCGGGTACGACCTGCCATGGTGTTTCTCCTACTGGATCGATTGAAGGGGAGCTGGGCTCTGCGGCCCGTCCTGATCGCTCGGTGGCACGTTGTCGAGGCCCGTGGCCTTCATGTGGTTCAAGGTCGCGCAGCGCGAACACTTGATCTGGACCAGCGCCGACCCGCCGATGCGGGCCAGCAAGCGGTTGCATTTACCGCAGCGAAACTCGTTGAACATCCGCTTTCTTCCTTGTTACCGCGTTCATTCTTCGTCCTGGCGCGCCACTGCGGGCTGGTCGTCCAGCCCCAGCCGGCGCGCGGCCCAGCGCTCATAGAGACCGATGGCCACGTCGGCGCCAGCCATGGCGGTGAGGCAGCCAAAGGCACTGGCACTCCAGATCGACATGCCGCTGGCGTACAGCAGCATGACCGTCGATACCCCGCAGGCCATGCAGGCTCCGGAGCGCAGCGCCAGCCGCCTGAGCAGCCCCCAGCCGCGGGCGCCGGCCTTGTCGGCGCGCCACATCTCGCCGGAAAGCCCGCCCAGCAATGCCAGGAGGATCACCAGCCAGAGCGGCATCTCCAGCAACGCCTGTTGCTCGTTCGTCACGTTCCTGCCTCCTGTGTGTTGCCCGCCGGCGACATGCCGGCGGATCGTGATTGGCTTGACTCGGCATTCCAAAAAGCCCGCCCTGCAGGCTTTTCAGTAATGCGCGGTGTAACCGCCGGCCACGACTGGTGACGCCGTGCGGTTGCGCTTCAAATTGGTGACTCCGACCGCGGCCGCCTGCCCGCCGGATAACTGATCGTGGTGCTTTACGCTGCACACCCGGGCCAGTTGCCAACCCTCTGAACAGTCGAGGCCTGTTCATCGCTGCCTGTATCTCAACCGGTTTGCGTCCGGCTTGGGATACATTTTATGCATTCATGCATATGCAGTCAATGCACAAATTCAAATTTTTATGCATCAGCTTTTGCTTCTATGCATGGAGGCCTGATCTGACGTGGCTGTAGGGGTTTTCTGAGGGCGAAAAAAAACCCGCCGAGGCGGGTTTTTATCGAGGGCTGGGGATCAACGGGCGTACATGCCCCACCAGAAGACGTGGCCAAGGAGGCTGATCTGTTCTTCCTGCATCTGCTGGAAGCTGTAGTCCTCGTCGGGGTGCTCGTCGCGGTTGAAGCTGCGCAGGCGAATGCCGGTAGGCAGGCGGTACACCTGTTTCACCCGCAACTGGCCATTGTGGTTGATGGCATAAAGGTCACCGTCGATGATATCGCCGATGGTGCTTTTACCGGTATTGACCCCGACCGTGGCGCCATCGCGCAGTACCGGCAGCATGCTGTTGCCGCGCACCGTCACGCACTTGGCGTTGTCGAACTGCACGCCATTGTGGCGCAGGCTGCGTTTGCCGAAGCGCAAGCGAGCGTTCTCGCTTTCCTCGATGACGAATCTTCCTGATCCTGCTGCCAACTCGACCTCACGAAGAAAAGGAACGGACACCTCGTCGTCCTCGACGGGGGTTTCATCGTCCCACAGGCTGATATCGCTCAGGGCTGCGTGGCCCTGGGCGAGCGGGGCCGCGTCGCGGGACTCGCCCAGTTCGACGCGGCCGCGCAACTGGTCGGTGCTCACGCCGAAGTACTCGGCGATCTTCGAGACGTGCTTGTCCGAAGGATCGACGATCTTCTCGCTGAGAATCCGCGACAGTGTGGATTGAGGCACACCCGTGCGCCGATGCAGCTCTGTAGGGGACAGGCCGTGGCGGGCGAGCAGTTCTCTGAGTACGGAGGCTACGTTGCGTTTTTGCATAATGCGCATAATGCAACCGCGGAAACGGAAATGCAATGGCCCCTGCAACGGGAAAAGAAAGATTGCCCCACCCCGAGGCCATCGCTATCGTCGCGGTTTCCCCGACCAAGGATCGAAACAAGGCATGGACCTTTCGCCTCGACGCCGCTGGCCCACGCAACTGCTGACCTGGTTGATCGTGGCGATCATGGTCGCGCTGAACATCCAGGAATTACCTTCCTTTGAACGGCCACGACGCGTCTTCACCCGGGGTTTCGTGATGTTCTGCGTGCTGGTCGTGATCATGGAACTGATGTTCCTCAACCAGTTCTTCGGCCACCCGCGCTGACGCCCGCCACAGGCAGCCTGCGCAGATTTGTCCTACCCATCCGGCCTGCGTCGGCTGGAAAAAGCCTGTACCATTAGCGGTTTCGAAATTTGCCACCAGACCACCCGCTGTAAGGCCCTGAATGTCTGATCTCTCCGCACACACCCCGATGATGCAGCAGTACTGGAAGCTGAAAAACCAGCACCCAGACCAGCTGATGTTCTACCGCATGGGCGATTTCTACGAGATCTTCTACGAAGATGCGAAGAAAGCCGCGAAACTGCTGGATATCACCCTGACCGCCCGCGGGCAGTCGGCGGGCCAGTCGATTCCCATGTGCGGGATTCCGTTCCACTCGCTGGAAGGCTACCTGGCCAAGCTGGTCAAGCTCGGCGAGTCGGTGGTCATCTGCGAGCAGATCGGCGACCCGGCCACCAGCAAGGGCCCGGTGGAGCGCCAGGTGGTGCGCATCATCACCCCGGGCACGATCAGCGACGAGGCCTTGCTCGACGAGCGCCGCGACAACCTGATCGCCGCCCTGCTGGGTGACGAGCGCCTGTTCGGCCTGGCGGTGCTGGACATCACCAGCGGCAACTTCACCGTGCAGGAAATCAAGGGCTGGGAGAACCTGCTGGCCGAGCTCGAACGCATCAACCCGGTGGAACTGCTGATCCCCGACGACTGGCCGCAGGGCCTGCCGGCCGAAAAGCGCCCCGGCGCCCGTCGCCGCGCACCGTGGGACTTCGACCGCGACACGGCGCGCAAGAGCCTCTGCCAGCAGTTCGCCACCCAGGACCTCAAGGGCTTTGGCTGCGACAAGCTGACCCTGGCCATCGGCGCCGCCGGCTGCCTGCTGACCTACGCCAAGGAAACCCAGCGCACCGCCCTGCCCCACCTGCGCAGCCTGCGTCACGAGCGCCTGGACGACACGGTCATCCTCGATGCCGCCAGCCGCCGCAACCTGGAGCTGGACATCAACCTGGCCGGTGGCCGCGACAACACCCTGCAATCGGTCATCGACCGTTGCCAGACCGCCATGGCCAGCCGCCTGCTGACCCGCTGGCTGAACCGTCCGCTGCGCGACCTGAAGGTGCTCAAGGCCCGCCAGGATTCGATCCGCTGCCTGCTCGACGGCTACCGTTTCGAGAAGCTGCAGCCGCAGCTCAAGGAAATCGGCGACATCGAGCGAATCCTCGCGCGGATCGGCCTGCGCAACGCCCGTCCCCGTGACCTGGCGCGCCTGCGCGACGCCCTCGGCGCCCTGCCCGAGCTGCAGAACGCCATGACCGAGCTGGAGGCGCCACACCTGGCGCGCCTGGCCGCGATCACCGGCACCTATCCGGAGCTGGCCGGCCTGCTGGAGCGGGCGATCATCGACAACCCACCGGCGGTGATCCGCGACGGTGGCGTGCTCAAGACCGGCTACGACAGCGAACTGGACGAGCTGCTGGCGATCAGCGAGAACGCCGGCCAGTTCCTCATCGACCTGGAAGCCCGCGAGAAGGCCCGCACGGGCCTGGCCAACCTCAAGGTCGGCTACAACCGCGTGCACGGCTACTTCATCGAACTGCCGACCAAGCAGGCCGAGCAGGCACCCGCCGACTACATCCGGCGGCAGACGCTCAAGGGCGCCGAACGTTTCATTACCCCCGAGCTCAAGACCTTCGAGGACAAGGCACTGTCGGCCAAGAGCCGCGCCCTGGCCCGCGAGAAGATGCTCTACGATGCCTTGCTCGAAACCCTGATCGAACACCTGGCGCCGCTGCAGGACAGCGCCGCCGCCCTGGCCGAACTGGATGTGCTGAGCAACCTGGCCGAGCGCGCCCTGAACCTGGACCTGAACTGCCCAAGCTTCGTCGAAGAGCCGTGCCTGCGCATCGAGCAGGGCCGTCACCCGGTGGTCGAGCAGGTGCTGACCACGCCATTCGTGGCCAACGACCTGGGCCTGGACAACAGCACGCGCATGCTGATCATCACCGGCCCGAACATGGGCGGTAAGTCGACCTACATGCGCCAGACCGCGCTGATCGTGCTGATGGCGCATATCGGCAGCTTCGTCCCGGCAGCCGCCTGCGAACTGTCGCCGGTCGACCGCATCTTCACCCGTATCGGCTCCAGCGACGACCTGGCCGGCGGGCGTTCGACCTTCATGGTCGAAATGAGCGAGACCGCCAACATCCTGCACAACGCCACCGACCGCAGCCTGGTGCTGATGGACGAAGTCGGCCGCGGCACCAGTACCTTCGATGGCCTGTCGCTGGCCTGGGCCGCCGCCGAGCGCCTGGCCCAGTTGCGCGCCTACACGCTGTTCGCCACCCACTACTTCGAACTGACCGTGCTGCCGGACACCGAGCCGCTGGTGGCCAACGTGCACCTGAACGCCACCGAGCACAACGAACGCATCGTGTTCCTGCACCACGTCCTGCCGGGCCCGGCGAGCCAGAGCTATGGCCTGGCCGTGGCGCAGCTGGCGGGCGTGCCGGCGGCGGTGATCCAGCGCGCCCGCGAGCACCTGGGCCGGCTGGAGACCGCCAGCCTGCCCCACGAAGCGCCGGTCACGCCAGCCCGCGACAACATGCCTCACGTGCCGCACCAGAGCGACCTGTTCGCCAGCCTGCCACACCCAGCCATCGAGAAGCTGGGCAAGCTGGACCTGGACGACATGACGCCTCGCCAAGCTATCGAAATGCTATATCAACTGAAAAACCTGTTATAACGGCCCACCGCGCAAGCTGGTAGAATCCGGCGCGGTTTGCGAGCACTGCAGGTTATTAGCCTGGCCTGCAGCCAGCACCGTGAACCGCGCTGCCCTGGTAAGGAAGGGCAAGCTGCCGTCGCCTGAGGAGAGAATTAGAAATGACCTTCGTCGTCACCGACAACTGCATCAAATGCAAGTACACCGACTGCGTGGAAGTCTGTCCGGTGGACTGCTTCTACGAAGGCCCGAACTTCCTGGTGATTCACCCGGACGAGTGCATCGACTGTGCGCTGTGCGAGCCGGAGTGCCCGGCCCAGGCGATTTTCTCGGAAGACGAAGTGCCGTCCGGCATGGAGAACTTCATCGAGCTGAACGCCGAGCTGGCGGAGATCTGGCCGAACATCACCGAGAAGAAAGACGCCCTGCCGGACGCCGAAGAGTGGGATGGCAAGACGGGCAAGATTGCCGACCTGGAGCGCTGATAGCGCCCAGTTGCGAAAAAGGCCCGAAAGGGCCTTTTTTCATTTCCGACGGGCAAAAAAAAGGGGCGGTTTGACCCGCCCACATTTTTTCCGTAGTCCCTGTATGTCCCAATCATCATCCTGATGAATCGCGTCCCGCGATGTCCCTGGCCGTCATCCTTGAAGGCCTGTGTCTGTCCCTTGACACAGTTCGAATACTAGCGATTCCCCGGTAGGGAACAAGCAGCGAATATCTCAGGATGATTCAGGTGACACATCTTTTGATATTTATAAAAGTCATAAATATCAGTTAGTTAGAAAAAGTACGCCGTTGGAAACGACATTGATTTACTGATCCCTACAGCGATCACTTACATGACGAGTAAGCGAATGCTTACATGCGATGCTACGAGGGTGGAGAAATAAATACTTCGCAGGGGAGCAGGCTATGGGGTTGGTATTGAGGACGCCTTCGCGGGGCAAGCCCGCTCCTACAGGTTTCGCGTCCAGCCCCCAAAAGCAGCGTGGGAGCGGGCTTGCCCCGCGATGACGTCAGATTCAGCCGATCTAAAACGCAAACGCCCCGAACAAGTCGGGGCGTTCGCCTAAGCACGTCAGTGACTACTGGAACAGCGACTCGCTGGACAGGCCATTCTTCTCAAGAATCTCGCGCAGACGCTTGAGGCCTTCGACCTGGATCTGCCGCACGCGCTCGCGGGTCAGGCCGATCTCCAGGCCGACATCCTCGAGGGTGCTGCTTTCATGCCCACGCAGGCCGAAACGCCGCACCACCACCTCGCGCTGCTTGTCGGTCAGCTCGCCCAGCCACTGGTCGATACTCTGCGACAGGTCGTCGTCCTGCAGCAGTTCGCACGGATCGGTGGGGCGATCGTCGGTGAGCGTGTCGAGCAGCGTCTTGTCGGAGTCAGGGCCGAGCGAGACATCCACCGAGGACACCCGCTCGTTCAGGCCGAGCATGCGCTTGACCTCGGCCACCGGTTTCTCCAGCAGGCTGGCGATTTCTTCCGGCGACGGCTCGTGGTCGAGTTTCTGCGTCAGCTCGCGGGCAGCGCGCAAGTAGACGTTGAGCTCCTTGACCACGTGGATGGGCAGGCGGATGGTGCGGGTCTGGTTCATGATCGCCCGTTCGATGGTCTGGCGGATCCACCAGGTCGCGTAGGTCGAGAAGCGGAAGCCCCGCTCGGGGTCGAATTTCTCCACCGCACGGATCAGTCCCAGGTTGCCTTCCTCGATCAGGTCGAGCAACGACAAGCCACGATTGACGTAACGGCGGGCGATCTTGACCACCAGGCGCAGGTTGCTTTCGATCATGCGCTTGCGACCGGCCGGGTCGCCTTTTTGCGACAGGCGCGCGAAATGCACTTCTTCCTCTGGCGAAAGCAGGGGCGAGAAGCCGATTTCATTCAGATACAGTTGAGTAGCATCAAGTGCGCGACTGTAGTCGATGTACTTGTGCTGCTTGAGCGATGCGCCCTGTTTCGACTTGGTCCGAACCGAAGGTACAGCAGGTTCGTCTGACACCACATCCGTTTCCAAAACGATGCCCGTCTCCATGAGAAGGAGGTCATCGTCGATGTCAAACTCCGGCACTTCTTTACTGAGAGCCATTGTTATAGTCCTTTGCTGAGTTCGAACTCAGACTCGAGCGTCACCCTTCCATGGCAGCGCTGGAGCCTGTCCCCTCTACATCCAAGGAACAGGCCGGGACAATGATCAACGGCGTGGCAGGAACTGGAGAGGATCGACGGGTTTGCCCTGGCGGCGAATCTCGAAATGCAGCTTCACCCGATCAGTGCCCGTGGACCCCATTTCTGCGATCGTCTGCCCTGCCTTGACCTGCTGCCCCTCCCGAACCAAAAGCCTGCGGTTGTGACCGTAGGCACTGACGTAGGTATCGCTGTGTTTGATGATGATGAGCTCGCCATAGCCCCTCAAGCCACTGCCGGCGTAGACCACCGCTCCATCAGACGCAGCAAAAACAGGCTGTCCCAAATCACCGGCGATATCAATGCCTTTATTCAAACTACCGTTTGAAGCGAATTTACCAATCAGCACGCCGCTCGCCGGCCACGTCCAACCGCCGACGGCGCGCTCTGCGGCGGGCACCTGGGCAACCGTTTGCGAGGTGGTGGAAGAGGCAGTAGTGGCACTTTTGCCATTACTGGTCGTCGGCGCGGTGCTGCCGACCGGTCGGCGGATGACGGTGGTCTTGCTCGACGAAGAAGGGCTGCTGACAACCGTGGTGCTGCCCCCCGCGCCGCTGCTGAAACGAATCGGCTGGCCCGGACGGATGGTGTAGGGGGCGGGAATGTTGTTGCGCGCCGCCAGCTCCTTGTAGTCCCAGCCATAGCGGAAGGCGATGGAGAACAGCGTGTCGCCGGGCTTGACGATGTACTGCCCCGAGGTGACGGTCGGGCGCTTGGGCGCGGCGTTGTTGCGGTCGACCACGCGGGCGCCGTTGGAGCTGGTGCTGGAACAGCCAGCCAACAGGGTCCCCATGGCCAGCGCAATCACCAGAAGCTTCAATACCGACCGTTCCTTGCGCTGCCGCATGCCTGTGTGACCCACCCGCGCTCCCCTCATGCTGTCAAAAATGACGATACGAAATGCAATATTGTTTCAATTATAACCGAGCCACCCACCTTGGGGTGACTCGCTGTTGGCCTGACCGGTGTACGAAAAACGCCACGCCAGATAGACAGGGGCCAGACGCAAGAATTCGTCGCCGGCGCAAATATTCCGTTGCGCAGGTCAGGCCAGTGGGCCGTTGAGCAGGGGTACGAAGCGTACGGCCCCGAGTACCCGGCGCGAGAAGCCATGTTCTTCGCGCACGATCAGCATCAGCTGCTGGGTCTCCCCCGCCGGCCCGACCGGGATCACCATGCGCCCGCCCGGCGCCAGCTGGTCGAGCAGTGCCTGGGGCACTTCCGGGGCGACCGCGGTAACGATGATGCCGTTGTACGGCGCCAGCGCCGGCCAGCCTTCGCAGCCGTCGCCCCAGCGGAACACCACATTGCGCAGGTTGAGCTCGACCAGGCGCTCCTTGGCCCGGTCCTGCAGAACCTTGATCCGCTCCACCGAGAACACCCGCTCCACCAGCTGGGCCAGGATCGCGGTCTGGTAGCCAGAACCGGTGCCGATCTCCAGCACCTTGTCCAGGGGCCCGGCCTCCAGCAGCAGCTCGCTCATATGCGCGACCATGAACGGCTGGGAGATCGTCTGGTTGTGGCCGATCGGCAGCGCCGTGTCCTCGTAGGCTCGATGGGCCAGGGCTTCATCGACAAACAGGTGGCGCGGGGTGCGGCGAATGGCCTCGAGTACCTTGGCGTTCGACACGCCTTCTTCGTAGAGGCGCTGGATCAGCCGCTCCCGGGTACGCTGGGAGGTCATGCCGATGCCGCGACGCTGCAGATCGTCCTGTTCGCGCATCAGAGCACGCCCTCCAGCCAGCCGTCGAGGCGCTCGAAGGCATCGTTGAAGGTACGGTCCAGCTGCAACGGCGTGATCGACACGTAGCCTTGCATCACCGCATGGAAATCGGTACCCGGCCCGCCATCCTCGGCATCGCCGGCCACGGCGATCCAGTAACCTTCCTTGCCCCGCGGGTTGACCACCTTGGTCGGCGCCGCAGCACGCGCCCGGTGCCCCAGGCGGGTGAGCTGGATGCCGCGGATGTGCTCCAGCGGCAGGTTGGGGATGTTGATGTTGAGCACGGTGCGCGGTGGCAGCTCCAGGCGCGACTGCGCCTCGACCAGGTGTCGGGCGATATAGGCGGCGGTCGGCAGGTTGTCGGGCAGACGCGAAAGCAGCGAGAAGGCCAGCGAGGTGCCGCCGAGGAAACGCCCTTCCAGCGCGGCGGCGACCGTGCCGGAATACAGCACGTCATCCCCCAGGTTGGCACCCAGATTGATGCCGGACACCACCATGTCGGGGGTTTCCGGCAGCAGGCCGTTGAGCCCCAGGTGCACGCAGTCGGTGGGCGTGCCGTTGAGGCTGATGAAGCCGTTGGCCAGGGTCTGCGGGTGCAGCGGCCGGTCGAGCGTCAGCGAACTGCTGGCGCCGCTCTTGTCTTGATCCGGGGCAATCACCACGCACTCGGCGTAATCCGCCAGCGCTTCATGCAGCGCGGCGATGCCGGGTGCGGTAACACCGTCGTCATTCGAAATCAGAATACGCATGGGCTGTCCGTCTGCCCTGCCGGCACCAGATCGACGAGTTCGCGCACCACCACGGTGGCGAAGCATCCGGCCGGAAGGACGAATTCCAGTTGCAGGATATCAGGCTCGGGATAATGCCACGACAGACGCCCAATAGGGAGCCGCAGGATGCGCCGTTCGTGATCCATGCCCGCTCGCGCCAGCCATTGGCACAACGCCGGATGGCGGGCGGCGACTTCGCTCTCGAGCGCCTGGGTCGCGCCAGCGCACGGCGATTGCCCCTCGCCCCACAGCGGGCCGGTGGGATGCAGGTCGAGAATGGCCAGGCGCGGATCGCTGCACTCGGCCTCCCCTGCCGGGAAGAAACTGCGGCTGTCGGTGAACGCCAGCAGGTCGCCGACCTGGGCGCGCTGCCAGCTGCCGTCTGCCACCCGGGCGGCCAGCACCTGGTTGAACAGGTAGCTGCGCCCGGCCGACAACAACCGCGAGCGCACATTGCGCTGCTCGGGCAATGCCTGGCGTGCGGCCCAGTCCTGAGCATCATGCACATTGCCACCGCCATGGCCGAAACGCTGGCTGCCGAAGTAATTGGGCACGCCCTGCAGCTTGAGTTGCTCCAGGCGGGCATCGAGGGCCGGGCGGTCGGCCTGCAGCGCGGTCAAGCGCAAGGTAAAGCCATTGGCCGAGTGCGCGCCACGCTGCAGCTTGCGCTGGTGGCGCACCTGCTTGAGCACCCGCAGGGTGTCGTCCTCGGCGCGGGACAGGTCGGGGTCGGCCTTGCCCGGCAGGTGCAGGCTGAACCACTGGCGGGTCAGGGCCTGGCGGTCCTTGAGGCCGGCATAGCTGATGGCGCGCACCGGCACGCCGGCGGCGCGGGCCAGGCGGCGGGCCGCCTCCTCGGTGTTGAGGTCGCGCTTCTCGACCCACAGCCACAGGTGCTCGCCCTGGCCGGACAGCGGGATATCAAGGACTTCATCGACCTGGAAGTCTTCGGCCACCGCCTTGAGCACTGCGGTGCCCAATGCATCGCCCGAGGCCCGTGGGCCCAGCAGTTCCAGTTCGGTCATGCTGGCAGCAGCAGGGCGACCGCGTGCACGGCGATGCCCTCCTCGCGACCAGTGAAGCCCAGCTTTTCTTCGGTGGTGGCCTTGACGTTGACCTGGTCGAGTTCGACCTGCAGGTCTGCGGCGATCTGCTGGCGCATGGTTTCGATATGCGGGGCCATCTTCGGCGCCTGGGCGACGATGGTGGCGTCAACGTTGCCGACCTTCCAGCCCTTGTCGCGCACGACAGCGACCACATGGCGCAGCAGCACGCGACTGTCGGCACCCTTGAACTGCGGGTCGGTGTCGGGGAAATGCTTGCCGATGTCGCCCAGCGCCGCCGCGCCAAGCAGGGCATCGCTCAGGGCGTGCAGCAGCACGTCGCCGTCGGAGTGGGCCAGCAGGCCGAACTTGTGGGGGATACGCACCCCGCCCAAGGTAATGAAATCACCGTCGCAGAAACGGTGGACATCGTAGCCGTGGCCAATACGCATAGAAAAACGCCCTGATTGAGTCAGGGCGTGATTCTACCTGCTTTCATGCAGTATTGGGCGGCGCTGTAGGAGCGGCCTTGTGCCGCGAAAGGGCTACCAGCAGCCCCGGCGGGACTGGCGGTGACGCTGACATCCTGGGGCCGCTTCGCGGCCCTTTCGCGGCACAAGGCCGCGCCTACAGACGAAAAGCCATCGACCTTTAAACCCTGCCCAACGCCACCGCATGATGACGCAGGTGTTCATCAATGAAGCTGGCGATGAAGTAGTAGCTATGGTCATAACCCGGCTGCAGGCGCAGGGTCAGCGCATGGCCGCCCTTGCGCGCCGCCTGCTCCAGCGCCTGCGGCTTGAGCTGCTTGTCGAGGAAGTCATCGCGATCGCCCTGGTCCACCAGCAAAGGCGGGCACTGCCCGGCCTCGGCCAGCAGCACGCTGGCGTCCCACTCGCGCCAGCGCGCACGATCCTCGCCCAGGTAGCGGGAAAACGCCTTCTCGCCCCAGGGACAATCCATCGGATTGCTGATCGGTGAGAACGCCGACACCGAACGATAGCGCCCGGGGTTGCGCAGGGCGCAGACCAGCGCTCCGTGCCCGCCCATGGAATGACCGCTGATGCTGCGCTGGTCGGACGCCGGGAAGTGCGCCTCGATCAGGAGCGGCAACTCCTGGACCACGTAGTCGTGCATCCGGTAATGCTGCGCCCACGGCTGCTGGCTGGCATTGAGGTAGAACCCGGCGCCCAGGCCGAAGTCCCAGGCGCCATCCGGATCGCCCGGCACCTGCTCGCCACGCGGGCTGGTATCCGGGGCGACGATGATCAGCCCGAGCTCCGCGGCCAGACGCTGGGCGCCGGCCTTTTGCATGAAGTTCTCGTCGGTGCAGGTCAGGCCGCTGAGCCAGTACAGCACCGGCAGCTTCTCGCCCTGCTCGGCCTGGGGCGGCAGGTACACGGCGAACACCATGTCGCAGCCAAGCACCTTGGAAGTGTGCCGGTAACGCTTGTGCCAGCCGCCGAAGCTTTTCTGGCAGGAGAGGTTTTCCAGGGTCATGGCGAGGCCCTCAGAAGTGGATCACGCTGCGGATGCTCTTGCCTTCGTGCATCAGGTCGAAGGCCTTGTTGATGTCTTCCAGGCCCATGGTGTGGGTGATGAAGGTGTCCAGCGGGATCTCGCCCTTCTCGGCCATCTCGACGTAGCTCGGCAGCTCGCTGCGACCACGCACGCCGCCGAAGGCCGAACCGCGCCAGACGCGACCGGTGACCAGCTGGAACGGACGGGTGGCAATCTCCTGGCCGGCACCGGCGACGCCGATGATCACCGACTCACCCCAGCCCTTGTGGCAGCACTCTAGCGCCGCGCGCATCAGTTGCACGTTGCCGATGCACTCGAAGGAGAAATCGACGCCGCCGTCGGTGAGGTCGACGATCACTTCCTGGATCGGGCGGTCGTAGTCTTTCGGGTTGATGCAGTCGGTGGCGCCCAACTGGCGGGCGATCTCGAACTTGGCCGGATTGATGTCGATGGCGATGATGCGCGAAGCCTTGGCCTTGACCGCGCCGATCACTGCCGACAGGCCGATGCCACCGAGGCCGAAGATGGCCACGGTGTCACCCGGCTTGACCTTGGCGGTGTTGAGTACCGCACCGATGCCGGTGGTCACGCCGCAACCGAGCAGGCAGACCTTCTCCAGCGGAGCTTCCTTCTGGATCTTGGCCACGGAGATTTCCGGTAGCACGGTGTACTCGGAGAAGGTCGAGGTGCCCATGTAGTGGAACAGCTGCTGGCCCTTGTAGCTGAAGCGGGTAGTGCCGTCGGGCATCAGGCCCTTGCCCTGGGTGGCGCGGATGGCCTGGCACAGGTTGGTCTTGCCCGACAGGCAGAATTTGCACTGGCCGCATTCGGGGGTGTACAGCGGGATCACATGGTCACCGACCGCCACCGAGGTAACGCCCTCGCCCACCGCCTCGACGATCGCCCCGCCTTCGTGGCCGAGGATCGACGGGAAGATACCTTCCGGGTCGGCGCCGGACAGGGTGTAGGCGTCGGTGTGGCAGACACCCGAGGCGACGACGCGCAGCAGCACTTCGCCGGCCTTGGGCATGGCCACGTCCACTTCGACGATTTCCAGGGGTTTCTTGGCCTCGAAGGCGACGGCAGCGCGGGACTTGATCATCAAAGGTCTCCAGAAGGATGTCGGTTACTGGCGGTCAGTGTAATTCACCGCCTTTTGATGAATAATCCAGCCATTCACAAAACATTATTGCTATGCAGGGATAATCCATGAGCAGTCGCTGGGAGGGCATCGACGAGTTCGTCGCGGTGGCCGAATCGGGCCAGTTCACCGCCGCCGCCGAACGCCTGGGGGTGTCGTCCTCGCACATCAGCCGGCAGATCGCCCGCCTGGAAGAACGCCTGCAGACTCGCCTGTTGTACCGCAGCACCCGACGGGTGACCCTGAGCGAAGCCGGGCAGACCTTTCTCCAGCACTGCCAGCGCCTGCAGGATGGCCGCGAGGAGGCGCTGCGCGCCATGGGCGACCTGGCCAGCGAGCCCAAGGGCCTGCTGCGCATGACCTGCGCGGTGGCCTATGGCGAACGCTTCATCGTGCCGCTGGTGACGCGCTTCATGGCGCAGTATCCGCAGTTGCGGGTCGAAGTGGAGCTGAGCAACCGTACCCTCGACCTGCTGCACGAAGGCATGGACCTGGCGATTCGCCTGGGGCGTTTGCAGGACTCGCGGCTGGTGGCCACGCGCCTGGCGCCACGGCGCATGTACCTGTGCGCGTCGCCGGCTTACCTGGAGCGCTATGGGCGGCCGCACAGCCTGTCGGAGCTGGCGCGGCACAACTGCCTGGTGGGCAGTTCGGACCTGTGGGCACTGCAGCAGGAGGGTCGCGAGATCACCCAGCGGGTGCAGGGCAACTGGCGCTGCAACAGCGGCCAGGCGGTGCTGGACGCGGCGCTGCAGGGGATGGGGCTGTGCCAGTTGCCGGACTATTACGTGCTCGAGCATTTTCACAGCGGGGCGCTGGTGTCGTTGCTGGAGGGGCATCAGCCGCCGAATACGGCAGTGTGGGCGTTGTATCCGCAGCAGCGGCATCTGTCGCCGAAGGTGAGGCGATTGGTGGACTATCTCAAGGAAGGGTTGGCGCAGTTGCCAGAATATAGCAGCACTCCCCTGTAGGAGCGGGCTTGCCCCGCGAAGCAGGCGCCGCGTCGCATGGCACCGGCTTTGCCGGTGTTCGCGGGACAAGCCCGCTCCTACAGGGACAGTGCCAGGTCGGCGCTCAGCGGCGCCCGGCCCAGCGCTGGCGCAGCCACTCCAAGTCCTCTGGCCGGGTCACCTTGATGTTGTCGCTGCGCCCTTCGACCAGGCGCGGCGCATAACCGGCCCATTCGATGGCCGACGACTCGTCGGTGACCGCCACATCGGACACCAGGCACTCGGCCAGCGCCCGGTGCAGCATGCCAAGGCGGAACATCTGCGGGGTATAGGCCTGCCAGACGGTGCTGCGATCAACCGTGGCCGCCACCCGGCCCTCGCCGTCGGCACGCTTGAGCGTGTCCCGGGCTGGAACGGCGAGCAATCCGCCGACGGGATCTTCAGCCAGGGCTGACAGCAACTTGTCCAGATCGCTGCGCGCCAGATTCGGCCGCGCGGCGTCGTGCACCAGCACCCAGTCGTCATCCGCCGCGCCCTGGGCGTGCAGCAGCAACAGCGCGTTGAGCACCGAGTCGGCGCGCTCACGACCGCCCGGGGCGCGCTGGATGCGCGGATCGTTGGCGCAGCGCAGGCCGGGCCAGTAAGGGTCTTGTTCGGCAATGCTGACCACCAGGCCCTTGAGCATGGGATGGTCGAGGAAACAGTCGAGGCTGTGCTCGAGAATCGTCTGCCCGCCCAGTTGCAAGTACTGCTTGGGACGGTCGGCAGCCATGCGGGCACCAACGCCCGCGGCGGGAATCACGGCCCAGAAGGCCGGCAGTTCGTTTGTCATTTCTGCGGCAGCTGGTAGAGGGTTTCGCCCTCCTTGACCATCCCCAGCTCATGACGAGCCCGTTCTTCCACGGTCTCCATACCTTTCTTCAACTCCAGGACCTCGGCATCGAGCACACGATTGCGCTCCAGCAGGCGTTCGTTTTCCGCATGCTGGTCGGCGATCTGCTGTTTGAGTTCGGTCACTTGCGCCAGGCTGCCATTACCTACCCAAAGGCGATATTGCAGGCCGCCGAGCAGCAGGAGCAGGACGAGGAACAACCAATAGGGACTGCGCATGAAGATATCCAGGGTAAAAAAGGCCGCCGCAGCGAGCTTCCGATAGCACGAAGCCTGGCCGAGGCCAGGCTTCGTCGACAGAAACCCGTGGAGACAACCGAACGATCAGTACGAACGTTCAGCCGGCCCCGGCTGCTGCCTTTTTACCATCTCTTGCTCAGCCGCGAAACTCGGCACGACCGCGATATACGGCCTTGGCGCCCAGTTGCTCCTCGATGCGCAGCAGTTGGTTGTACTTGCTGACGCGGTCGGAACGGCACAGCGAACCGGTCTTGATCTGGCCGGCAGCAGTACCCACGGCCAGATCGGCGATGGTCGAGTCCTCGGTTTCACCGGAACGGTGCGAGATCACCGCGGTGTAGCCGGCGGCCTTGGCCATCTGGATGGCTTCCAGGGTCTCGGTCAGCGAACCGATCTGGTTGAACTTGATCAGGATCGAGTTGCCGATGCCTTTCTCGATGCCTTCCTTGAGGATCTTGGTGTTGGTCACGAACAGGTCGTCGCCGACCAGCTGGACCTTCTCGCCGATCTTGTCGGTCAGGATCTTCCAGCCGGCCCAGTCGGACTCGTCCAGGCCGTCTTCGATCGAGATGATCGGGAAGCGCTCGGTCAAGCCCTTCAGGTAGTCGGCGAAGCCTTCGGCGTCGAACGACTTGCCTTCGCCGGACAGGTTGTACTTGCCGTCTTCATAGAACTCGGAAGCCGCGCAGTCCAGGGCCAGGGTCACGTCGGTGCCCAGCTTGTAGCCGGCCTTCTCGACGGCTTCGGCGATGGCGCCCAGGGCGTCTTCGTTGGACGCAAGGTTCGGGGCGAAGCCACCTTCGTCACCGACGGCGGTGTTCAGGCCACGGGCCTTCAGCACGGCCTTGAGGTGGTGGAAGATCTCGGTGCCCATGCGCAGGCCGTCGGAGAAGGTCTTGGCACCAACCGGCTGCACCATGAACTCCTGGATGTCGACGTTGTTGTCGGCGTGCTCGCCGCCGTTGATGATGTTCATCATCGGCACCGGCATGGAGTACTGGCCCGGGGTACCATTGAGGTTGGCGATGTGCGCGTACAGCGGCAGATCCAGGTCCTGGGCGGCGGCCTTGGCGGCGGCCAGGGACACGGCGAGGATGGCGTTGGCGCCCAGCTTGGCCTTGTTCTCGGTACCGTCCAGCTCGATCATGGCACGGTCCAGGGCTTTCTGGTCGGCCGGGTCCTTGCCCAGCAGCAGGTCGCGGATCGGGCCGTTGATGTTGCCGACGGCCTTCAGCACGCCCTTGCCCAGGTAACGGCTCTTGTCGCCATCACGCAGCTCCAGCGCTTCGCGCGAGCCAGTGGAAGCACCCGACGGCGCGCAGGCGCTGCCGATGATGCCGTTGTCGAGCAGTACATCGGCTTCCACGGTGGGGTTGCCACGCGAATCGAGAACTTCACGACCTTTGATGTCGACGATCTTTGCCATTGTTGTAAGCACTCCAGAATTGACGAAAACAACGCAGCTTTTGGGAATTCTTGCCGTTCACCAGGCGACATGGCACGGGCAGGCCTGGCGAAGGGAGCCCCTGACCGAAAGGTCAGGGGTGGAACGGGCGGTACTTTACCCGAGAAACGAGCTTTACGCGGTTTCTACCGTCGGAAAACTTTTCACCAGGTCGTCCAGTTGCTTGAGCTGGGCCAGGAACGGCTCCAGCTTGTCCAGGCGCAGGGCACACGGACCGTCACACTTGGCGTTGTCCGGATCCGGGTGGGCCTCGAGGAACAGGCCCGCCAGGCCCTGGCTCATACCGGCCTTGGCCAGGTCGGTGACCTGGGCGCGACGGCCGCCGGCGGAGTCGGCGCGACCACCCGGGGTCTGCAGCGAGTGGGTCACGTCGAAGAACACCGGGTACTCGAACTCTTTCATGATGCCGAAGCCGAGCATGTCCACGACCAGGTTGTTGTAGCCGAAGCTCGAACCGCGCTCACAGAGGATGAGCTGATCGTTGCCGGCCTCGACGCACTTGGCGAGGATGTGCTTCATCTCGTGGGGCGCCAGGAACTGCGCCTTCTTGATGTTGATCACGGCACCGGTCTTGGCCATCGCCACGACCAGGTCGGTCTGGCGCGACAGGAAGGCCGGCAGCTGGATGATGTCGCACACCTTGGCCACCGGCTCGCACTGGTAGGGCTCGTGCACGTCGGTGATCACCGGCACGTTGAAGGTCTGCTTGATCTCTTCGAAGATCTTCAGGCCTTCTTCCATGCCGGGGCCGCGATACGAGTTGACCGACGAACGGTTGGCCTTGTCGAAGCTCGCCTTGAACACGTATGGGATGCCGAGCTTCTCGGTCACCCGCACGTACTCCTCGCAGACCTTCAGGGCCAGGTCACGGGACTCCAGGACGTTCATGCCGCCGAACAGGACGAACGGCTTGTCGTTGGCGATCTCGATGTTACCGACGCGAATGATCTTCTGAGTCATGGATCAGGCCTTGTTCTTCTGTGCCAGGGCAGCCTTGACGAAGCCGCTGAACAGCGGGTGGCCGTCACGCGGGGTCGAGGTGAATTCCGGGTGGAACTGGCAGGCGACGAACCATGGGTGCTCCTTGGACTCGACCACTTCGACCAGCGCGCCGTCTTCGGAACGACCGGACACCACCAGGCCGGCATCGACCAGTTGCGGCAGCAGGTTGTTGTTCACTTCATAGCGGTGACGGTGACGCTCGGTGATCACGTCCTTGCCGTAGCAGTCGTGGACCTTGGAGCCAGCCGCCAGCTGGCAGTCCTGCGCGCCCAGGCGCATGGTGCCACCCAGGTCGGAGGCTTCGGTACGGGTCTCGACCGCGCCGGTGGCATCTGCCCACTCGGTGATCAGGCCGACGACCGGGTGGCCGCTGTTGCGGTCGAACTCGGTGGAGTTGGCGTCTTTCCAGCCCATCACGTTACGGGCGAACTCGATCACGGCCACCTGCATGCCCAGGCAGATGCCCAGGTACGGAACCTTGTTCTCACGGGCGTACTGCACCGCGGTGATCTTGCCTTCCACGCCACGCAGGCCGAAACCGCCCGGGACCAGGATGGCATCGGCGCCTTCGAGCAGGCTGGTGCCCTGGTTCTCGATGTCTTCGGAGTCGATGTAGCGCAGGTTGACCTTGGTGCGGTTGGTGATGCCGGCGTGGCTCATCGCTTCGATCAGCGACTTGTACGCATCCAGCAGCTCCATGTACTTGCCGACCATGGCGATGGTCACTTCCTGCTCAGGGTTGAGCTTGGCGTCGACGACCTTGTCCCACTCGGACAGGTCGGCGCTGTTGCACTGCAGGCCGAAGCGCTCGACGACGAAGTCGTCCAGGCCTTGTGCGTGCAGCACACCAGGGATCTTGTAGATGGTGTCGACGTCTTCCAGCGAGATCACCGCACGCTCTTCGACGTTGGTGAACAGCGCGATCTTGCGACGCGACGAGGCATCGACCGGGTGGTCGGAGCGGCAGATCAGCACATCCGGCTGCAGGCCGATGGAGCGCAGCTCCTTCACCGAGTGCTGGGTCGGCTTGGTCTTGGTCTCGCCGGCGGTGGCGATGTACGGGACCAGGGTCAGGTGCATCAGCATGGCGCGCTTGGAGCCCACTTCGACGCGCAGCTGGCGGATCGCCTCGAGGAACGGTTGCGACTCGATGTCGCCCACGGTGCCGCCGATTTCGACCAGCGCGACGTCGGCATCGCCGGCGCCCTTGATGATGCGGCGCTTGATCTCGTCGGTGATGTGCGGGATGACCTGGATGGTCGCGCCCAGGTAATCACCACGGCGCTCTTTACGCAGCACGTGCTCGTAGATACGGCCGGTGGTGAAGTTGTTGTTCTGGGTCATCGTGGTGCGGATGAACCGCTCGTAGTGGCCCAGGTCGAGGTCGGTCTCGGCGCCGTCGTGGGTGACGAATACTTCACCGTGCTGGAACGGGCTCATGGTGCCCGGGTCGACGTTGATGTACGGGTCCAGCTTGAGCATGGTGACTTTGAGCCCCCGCGCTTCCAGGATGGCCGCCAGGGAAGCCGAGGCAATGCCTTTCCCCAATGAAGAAACAACACCGCCCGTGACGAATATGTAGCGCGTCATGAAAAACCCTAGAAGTCTGCGTTAAGGCGGCCAGCGCCGCCGGAGAAAGCGAAGGAAGGCCGAAGCCCCCGATCACCTGCGTCAATCACAGTGCATCTCGAAAAACTGCCGCGTCTGTACAGACCAGGGGTATCCCCGGCATGGAGCTCGCTCGTCATTTTAAGAAATCAGCCCAGCAAAAAACTGCTTGGTAATCGGCAACTCCTGTGTTTTTGCGCAACCCACAGAAGTTGTAT
This sequence comes from Pseudomonas sp. RtIB026, assembly GCF_016861355.2. Taxonomy (NCBI): domain Bacteria; kingdom Pseudomonadati; phylum Pseudomonadota; class Gammaproteobacteria; order Pseudomonadales; family Pseudomonadaceae; genus Pseudomonas; species Pseudomonas sp. RtIB026. Next base: position 5,278,184 of record NZ_AP023348.2, read on the forward strand.
CAAGAAGGGAGGGTAGTCTACCGGAATGTACCCTTCAGCTCAAACCTTGCACGTTCGTCGGCGGCTGCCAGTGCAGCTGGCAATCTGCCTGCACCCGCTCGGGCAGGTTGGCCACCGCCAGCAACTGCTCGCCACGATACAGCAGCGGCAGGCGCGGGCGCACGAAGTGCGGGACCTGCAGCTCGTTGAGCAGGCGCTTGAGATCGCGCCGGCCGCGGCCGGGCAGTTGCATGACCTCGCCGCCCTGGCGGTAGCGGATATGCAGGCCTTCACCTGGCAGGCCCGACATCAGGCGAACGCTGCCATTACCCGGCAGGCGCAACGGTTTCCCGCTGTCCAGCCAGGGGTAAACGCCCGACACCGCAGCCAGCCAATCGCCACTCAGCCACCAGATACGTCCATGGCTGCGATGCAGTTCGCCGTCGGTCAGACGCCAGACCGGGCAGGCATCGGCCGCCGCGTCGCGCAGGTCGCTCCAGCCGGCCCAGTGGCGGCTGTCGGGCAGGCGGGTGCGTTGGCTGAGCCAGAATTGCAAGGCGTTGCGTTGACGCGCCGGGGACAGTGCGGTGAGCGCCTCGAGGCTGAGTGAATCCAAACTCAGCCAGGACAGCGGCGCATTGTCGCAGGCGACCGCCAGGTCGCTGGCGGCCAGTTCGTCCAGCAGGCCCAGTGCCTCGCCCAGGTGTTCGGCGCTGCGCGCCAGATTGGCTTCGGCCTGGGGCCAGCGCTGGCGCAGGATTGGGAAGACCTCGCCGCGCAGGAAGTTGCGGGCAAAGGCCGTATCGCTATTGGAAGGGTCGTCGACCCATACCAACCCGTGTCTGTCGGCGTAGGCCTGCAACTGCTGGCGCGACAGCCCCAGCAGCGGACGCACCAGGCTGCCCTGGCCCAGCGGACGCTGTTGCGCCATGGCGGCCAGCCCACGCAGGCCAGCGCCGCGCAACAGACGCAACAGCAGGGTTTCAGCCTGATCGTCACGGTGCTGGCCGGTGAACAGCACTTCGCCTGCGCCCAGCCGTTTTTCGAAGGCGCCGTAGCGAGCATTGCGGGCCGCCTGTTCGAGACTGGCGCCGGGGGCGACCTGGACAGGGATTACGTCGAGTTCGACACCCAGGGCAGCGCACACCGCTCGGCAGTGATCGGGCCAGGCATCGGCGGCGGCTTGCAGGCCGTGATGGACATGGAGGGCGCGCAGGGGCGGCGTTGAATGGTTGCGGGAGTATTCGGCGAGCTGGTGCAGGAGGACGGTGGAGTCCAGGCCGCCTGAGAAGGCGACGTGCCAGGCGGGGGCGTTGAGCCAGGGAGAGAGTTGCGCAGTGAGGTCGAGCATAGTAGTCCCTCTTCAAATCGCATCGCGGGGCAAGCCCGCTCCCACGCTACAGAACGTGGGAGCGGGCTTGCCCCGCGATCGAGGGCGTCAGACTACGATCAGAGGCCGTAGCTCATCAGGCGATCGTAACGGCGCTTGAGCAGCGCGTCGTTGTCGAGCTTGCCGAGCATGTCCAGCTGTTCGATCAGGTCGGCGCGAACATTGGCCGCCATCTTCGCCGGATCACGGTGAGCACCGCCCAGCGGCTCCGCGATGACCTTGTCGACGATGTTCAGGCTCTTCAGACGTTCGGCGGTCACGCCCATGGCCTCGGCGGCATCGGCTGCGCGGTCGGCGGTCTTCCACAGGATCGAGGCGCAACCTTCCGGCGAGATCACCGAGTAGGTCGAGTACTGCAGCATGTTCAGCTGGTCGCACACGCCGATGGCCAGTGCGCCGCCGGAACCGCCTTCACCGATCACGGTGGCGATGATCGGCGTCTTCAGGCGCGCCATCACACGCAGGTTCCAGGCGATGGCCTCGCTCTGGTTGCGCTCCTCGGCGTCGATGCCCGGGTAGGCGCCCGGGGTGTCGATGAAGGTCAGGATCGGCATCTTGAAGCGCTCGGCCATTTCCATCAGGCGGCAGGCCTTGCGGTAGCCTTCAGGGCGCGGCATGCCGAAGTTGCGGCGCACCTTCTCGCGCACTTCACGGCCCTTCTGGTGACCGATGACCATGACCGGCTTGTCGTTCAGACGCGCGGTACCACCGACGATGGCGGCGTCGTCGGCGAAATGACGGTCGCCGTGCAGCTCCTCGAACTCGGTGAAGATGTGGTCGATGTAGTCGAGGGTGTAAGGGCGGCGCGGGTGACGGGCCAGGCGAGCGATCTGCCAGCTGGTCAGGTTGCCGAAGATGCTCTCGGTCAGGGTGCTGCTCTTGTCCTGCAGACGGGCAATTTCATCGCTGATGTTCAGCGAGTTGTCGTTGCCCACCAGGCGCAGCTCTTCGATCTTGGCTTGCAGGTCGGCAATCGGCTGTTCGAAATCGAGGAAATTCGGGTTCATAGGCTTCCGTCTTGGGTCTACGGCCAGGCGGCCGGCCGGTTGATCCGTTTGGCGCCCTACCTTAAGGGATCAGGCGCATAAAGGTCGAGATTAAAATTCGTCGTTTCAACGGTATTGCAGGAAGACGTTCTCACGCCCGAACTGGTCACGCAGTGCCTGAATCAGCCCATCGGCCGGATCGATCGACCACTGGTCGCCAAACTGCAGCATGGCCTTGGCGTCGCTGCCGGTGTACTCCAGGGTGATCGGGCAACCACCGCGATGGCGGGTGATCAGCTCGCCCAACCACTTCAGACGATCGCCCTTGAGCGCGTCGTGGCCGACCTTCAGGCGCAGGCTCTCGGCCAGCTTGGTCCGGGCGTCCTCCATGGTCATCACGGTCTTGACCCGCAGGCGCAGGCCGCCGGAGAAGTCATCGTTACTCACCTCCCCTTCCACCACCACCATGGCGTCAGTCTGCAGCAGGGCCTGGGCGCCCATGAAGGCATCGGCGAACAGCGAGGCCTCGATGCGCCCGGAACGGTCATCCAGGGTGACGAAGCCCATCTTGTCGCCCTTCTTGTTCTTCATTACCCGCAGGGCAATGATCATGCCGGCAATGGTCTGGGTATCTCGCGCCGGCTTGAGGTCGACGATGCGCTGGCGGGCGAAGCGGCGGATCTCGGTCTCGTATTCGTCGATCGGGTGGCCGGTCAGGTACAGGCCGAGGGTGTCCTTTTCGCCCTTGAGGCGTTCCTTGAGCGTCAGCTCGCGAACCTTGCGATGGTTGGCGTAGACGTCGACATCCGCCTCGTCGAACATGCCGCCGAACAGGTCGACGTGGCCACTGTCCGCGGTATGAGCGGCCTGCTCGGCAGCCTTGACCGCCTCGCCCAGCGCCGACAGCAAGGTTGCACGGTTGATGTCGATGTTGGCCTGGTAGGCCTTGATCTCGTCATGGAAGTGCGGCCCCAGGCGGTCCAGCGCGCCACTGCGGATCAGCGCGTCAAGGGTACGTTTGTTGACCCGCTTGAGGTCGATCCGCTCGCAGAAGTCGAACAGGTCCTTGAACGGGCCGCCCTGGGCACGTGCCTCGACGATCGCCTCCACCGGCCCCTCGCCCACGCCCTTGATCGCGCCCAGGCCATAGACGATGCGGCCATCGTTATTGACCGTGAACTTGAAGTCCGAGAAGTTCACGTCCGGCGCATCGAGGCGCAGCTTCATGCTGCGCACTTCCTCGACCAGCACCACCACCTTGTCGGTATTGTGCATATCCGCCGACAGCACCGCGGCCATGAACGGCGCCGGGTGGTGGGTCTTCAGCCAGGCGGTCTGGTACGACACCAGGCCATAGGCGGCGGAGTGGGATTTGTTGAAGCCGTAGCCGGCGAATTTCTCTACCAGGTCGAAGATGTTACCGGCCAGGTCCGCCTCGATGTTGTTGGCAACGCAGCCTTCGATGAAACCGCCGCGCTGCTTGGCCATCTCCTCGGGCTTTTTCTTACCCATGGCCCGACGCAGCATGTCGGCGCCACCGAGGGTGTAGCCGGCCATCACCTGGGCGATCTGCATCACCTGTTCCTGGTACAGGATGATGCCGTAGGTAGGCGCGAGTACCGGCTTGAGGCCTTCGTACTGGTAGTCGGAGTGCGGGTAGGCCAGCTCTGCCCGGCCGTGCTTGCGGTTGATGAAGTCGTCGACCATGCCCGATTGCAGCGGGCCCGGACGGAACAGCGCCACCAGTGCGATGAGGTCTTCCAGGCAGTCGGGCTTGAGCTTCTTGATCAGCTCCTTCATGCCACGGGATTCGAGCTGGAACACCGCCGTGGTCTCGGCTTTCTGCAGCAGCTCGTAGGTCTTGCGGTCGTCCAGCGGGATGAAGTCGATGTTGACGTCGGGCAGGTTCTTCTTGGCCTGCTCGCGGTTGATGATCTCCATCGCCCACTTGATGATGGTCAGGGTCCGCAGGCCGAGGAAGTCGAACTTCACCAGGCCCGCCGCCTCGACGTCGTCCTTGTCGAACTGGGTCACCAGGCCGCCGCCCTCTTCGTCACAGGCGATCGGCGAGAAGTCGGTAAGCTTGGTCGGCGCGATCACCACGCCACCGGCGTGCTTGCCGGTACCGCGGGTAACGCCCTCGAGCTTGAGGGCCATGTCCCAGATCTCGCGGGCATCCTCGTCGCCCTTGAGGAAGTCGCGCAGGATCTCTTCCTGCTCGTAGGCCTTCTCCAGGGTCATGCCCACTTCGAACGGGATCATCTTCGACAGGCGGTCGGCCAGACCGTAGGACTTGCCCTGTACCCGCGCCACGTCGCGCACCACCGCCTTGGCAGCCATGGTGCCGAACGTGATGATCTGGCTCACCGCGTTGCGACCATAAGCCTCGGCCACGTAGTCGATCACCCGGTCGCGGCCATCCATGCAGAAGTCGACGTCGAAGTCGGGCATGGAAATACGTTCAGGGTTGAGGAAGCGCTCGAACAGCAGGTCATAGGCCAGCGGGTCGAGGTCGGTGATCTTCAATACATAGGCCACCAGGGAGCCGGCACCCGATCCCCGGCCCGGGCCAACCGGCACGTCGTTGTTCTTCGCCCACTTGATGAAGTCCATAACGATCAGGAAGTAACCGGGGAAGCCCATCTGGATGATGATATCCAGCTCGAACTTCAGACGGTCCAGGTAGACCTGGCGCTTCTCTTCGTAGTTGGGCGTGGTCTCCTTAGGCCAGAGCACCGCCAGGCGCTCCTCCAGGCCCTCGTGGGAGACGTGACGCAGGTAGTCGTCGATGCCCATGCCGTTGGGCGTGGGGAAGTCGGGGAGGAAGTACTTGCCCAGCTGCACGGTGATGTTGCAGCGCTTGGCGATCTCGACGGTGTTGGCGATGGCGTCCGGCAGGTCGCTGAACAGCTCGGCCATCTCTTCCGGCGACTTGAGGTACTGCTGGTCGCTGTAGCCGCGCGGGCGGCGTGGGTCGTCGAGGGTCCAGCCCTCGCCGATACAGACGCGGGTCTCGTGGGCGTCGAAGTCCGACTGCTTGATGAAGCGCACGTCGTTGGTCGCCACCAGCGGCGCGCCAAACTTGTCGGCCAGGGCCACGGCGGCGTGCACGTACTCTTCGTCACCGGCGCGGTTGGTGCGCTGCAGCTCGACGTAGAAACGATCCGGGAACAGGCCCATCCAGTCGCCGAGCAGGGCTTGGGCCTCGTCTTGGCGCCCGGCCATCAGGGCCACGCCGATATCACCTTCCTTGCCAGCGGACAGGGCGATCAGCCCCTCGCTGGCCGGGGCGATCCAGTCGCGCTGAATGATCACCAGGCCGTTGCGCTGGCCGTCGGTCCAGCCGCGCGAGATCAGCTCGGTGAGGTTGCGGTAGCCCTTGGGGTTCATGGCCAGGAAGCAGATGCGCGACAGCGGCGCCTCGGGGTCGGCGCCGGCCAGCCACAGGTCGGCGCCGCAGATCGGCTTGATGCCGGCGCCCATGGCGGTCTTGTAGAACTTCACCAGCGAGCACATGTTGCTCTGGTCGGTGATCGCCACCGCCGGCATGTTCATCCCGGCCAGGGCCTTGGCCAGCGGCTTGATCCGCACCAGGCCGTCGACCAGGGAGAATTCGGAGTGCACGCGAAGGTGAACGAAGGAGACCGGCATGGAGGATCCTGTAGCAGTGCTGAACGACAAGGGCGGGATTGTAGCGTATTGCTCTTCGCTTGCCTCGCCTGCAGGTCAGCGGTTGGTTGCAGAATGCATCGCGGGGCAAACCCGCTCCCACGCAGCCGATTCCAGTGCAGGCTTGGCGTGGGAGCGGGCTTGCCCCGCGATGAATGGCGCCGATCAGATCAGCGAGGTGGATATACCTTCACGGGCTTCCCATGCGGCCCGAACAGGCGCGAACGAGCGCCGATGAATGGGCGTCGGCCCAAGACGTGCCAGGGCCTCGAGGTGTACCGGGGTCGGATAGCCCTTGTGCCCGCCGATCCCGTACCCCGGGTAGATCAGCTCGAACTCGCTCATCTCGCGATCACGGGTAACCTTGGCCAGGATCGAAGCCGCCGCGATCGCCGGCACCTGGGAGTCGCCCTTGACCACCGGCGCCGCCGGCACGGCCAGCTTCGGGCAACGGTTGCCGTCGATCAGCGCCAGTTTCGGCGTGATGTGCAGCCCTTCGACCGCGCGCTGCATGGCCAGCATGGTGGCCTGGAGGATGTTCAGGCGGTCGATCTCCTCGACCTCGGCCCGGGCGATGAAGAAGCTCAGGGCCTTTTCGCGAATCTCGTCGAACAGCGCGTCGCGCTTGGCCTCGGTAAGCTTCTTCGAGTCGTTCAGACCGAGGATCGGCCGGCGCGGGTCGAGAATCACCGCTGCGGTGACCACCGCGCCGCACAGCGGGCCGCGACCCACTTCATCGACGCCGGCCACCAGCTCTTCAACCAGGTTGAAATCCAGTCCCATCTGCATGTCAGCTGTCCTTCAACAGGGCGAGCACCGCGTCGGCCGCCTGGTTGGAGGCGTCGCGGCGCAGGGTGCGGTGGATCTGGTCGAAGCTGTCGGTCTGTTGCGAGCCGTCCTTGACCAGCGGCGCCAGGGTCTGCGCCAGGGCTTCGCTGGTGGCGGCGTCCTGCAGCAGCTCCGGCACCAGCAGGCGCTGGGCCAGCAAGTTGGGCAGCGACACGTACGGGCTCTTGACCATGCGCTTGAGGATCCAGTAGGTCAGCGGCGCCAGGCGGTAGGCCACCACCATCGGTCGCTTGTACAGCATCGCTTCAAGGGTGGCGGTGCCGGAGGCGATCAGCACCGCGTCACAGGCGGCCAACGCCTGGTGCGAGCGGCCGTCCAGCAGGGTCAGCGGCAGCTCGCGCCCTTCGAGCATCTGCTCGACCTGGGCGCGCCGGGCGGCATTGGCGCACGGCAGCACGAAGCGCACGCCGGGCACCAGCTCGCACAGGCGCTGGGCGGCATCGAGGAACAAGGCACCCAGGCGTCCCACCTCACCACCCCGGCTGCCGGGCATCAGCGCGATCACCGGCCCTTCGCCCAGGCCGAGCTCGGCACGCGCCGCGCCACGGTCGGCCTCCAGGGGAATGGTGTCCGCCAGCGGATGGCCGACGAAACGCACCGGCACACCTTGCTCTTCATAGAAACGCGCTTCGAACGGCAGCAGGGTGAGCATCAGGTCGCACCCCTCGCGAATCTTCAGCACGCGCTTCTGCCGCCAGGCCCAGACCGACGGGCTGACGTAATGCACCGTCTTGATCCCGGCCTGGCGCAGCTTGAGTTCGATATTGAGGGTGAAATCGGGGGCGTCGATGCCAATGAACACGTCGGGCTTTTCGCCGATCAGCGTCTGGATCAGTTCCTTGCGCCGCTTGAGCAGCTCGCGCAGGCGCCCGAGCACCTCGACCAGGCCCATGACGGCCAGACGTTCCATCGGAAAGTAGGAGGTCATGCCCTCGGCTTCCATCAAGGGACCGCCAACACCGATGAACCGTACATCGGGATGACGTGCCTTGATGGCGCGCATCAGGCCGGAACCAAGAATATCGCCGCTGGCCTCGCCCGCGACCAGCGCCACGCAGAGCTGGGCCATGTCAGCGGGTGATGCCGCGTGCGGAATTGGCGATCGATTGGCGGAACAGGTCGACTTCGGGGAACTGCGTTACCAGTTCATCCAGCTCCTTGAGCGCCTCTTCGACGGTCAGGCCCTGCCGGTAGACGATCTTGTAGGCGCGACGCAGGGCGTGCAGTACTTCGTCGCTGAAACCGCGACGGCGCAGGCCTTCGAAGTTCATGCTGCGCGCCTCGGCCGGGCTGCCGAACACGGTGACGTAGGCCGGTACGTCCTTGCCGATCGCGGTGCCCATGCCGGAAAACGCGTGGGCGCCGATATGGCAGTACTGGTGTACCAGGGTGTAGCCGGACAGGATCGCCCAGTCGCCAACATGCACATGGCCCGCCAGCGCGGTGTTGTTGACCAGGATGCAGTGGTTGCCGATGACGCTGTCGTGGCCGATGTGGGCATAGGCCATGATCAGGTTGTGATCGCCCAGGGTCGTTTCCGAACGGTCCTGGACGGTGCCGCGGTGGATGGTGACACCCTCGCGGATCACGTTGTGGTCACCGATCACCAGGCGCGTCGGCTCACCCTTGTACTTCAGGTCAGGGGTGTCTTCACCGATAGATGAAAACTGGTAGATACGGTTGTGCTTGCCGATGCGGGTCGGCCCCTTGAGCACCACGTGCGGACCGATGACGGTGCCCTCCCCGATTTCCACATCGGGGCCTACGATCGACCAGGGGCCGACCTCGACGCCCTCGGCCAGCTTGGCCGAGGGGTCGATGATCGCCCTTGGGTCAATCGAACTCATAGGGAGCGTTCCGCGCAGGTGATCTCGGCCGAGCAGACCGGCTTGCCGTCCACCAGGGCGCGGCACTCGAACTTCCAGATCATGCTCTTGCGGCTGAGGAACCTGGCTTCCAGCACCAGCTGGTCGCCCGGCAGCACCGGCTGGCGGAAGCGCAGCTTGTCGGAGCCGACGAAGTAGTAGAGGGTGCCGTCCGCCGGCTTGGCGTCGAGCATCTTGAATCCGAGAATCCCGGCCGCCTGGGCCATCGCCTCGATGATCAGCACGCCCGGCATGATCGGATGCGCCGGGAAGTGGCCATTGAAGAACGGCTCGTTGATGCTGACATTCTTGTAGGCACGAATGCTTTGGGCCTCGAAGTCCAGGTCCGTCACACGATCCACCAACAGGAACGGGTAACGGTGAGGCAGGTATTCGCGAATCTCGTTGATGTCCATCATTTCGGGGGGAAGCCTGTATAAGAATAGGGAGCGCAGGTGCTGACCACACGCTCCTTTTGCAGATCCAAAGAGGAGCCAGCTAGCGACTGTAGCGCTTGCTCAGTAAATGGTATCAGCCTTCTGATGCCGGCTGGCCACCTGAGGTCACGGTGTCGACACGCTTTTCCAGCTGCTGGAGACGCTTGGACATCTCGTCCAGCTGGCGAATGCGAGCGGCGCTCTTGCGCCACTCGGCCAAGGGTTGCATGGCCGTACCGGATGAATAGCCACCCGGCTCGGTAATCGAACGGGTCACCATGGTCATGCCGGAGACAAAGACATTGTCGCAGACGTCGATGTGGCCGACCATCCCGACGCCACCGGCAATCATGCAATGCTTGCCGATCCGGGTGCTGCCGGAAATCCCGACGCAGGCCGCCATCGCCGTGTGGTCGCCGACCTGCACGTTGTGGGCGATCTGGATCTGGTTGTCGAGCTTGACGCCATCGCCAATGCGGGTGTCCGACAGCGCGCCGCGGTCTACCGCGGTGTTCACACCGATCTCCACGTCATCACCCAGGGTGACGCCGCCGATCTGCGCGATCTTGCGCCAGATACCTTTCTCGTTGGCAAAGCCGAAGCCCTCGCCGCCGATCACCGCGCCGGATTGGATGACCACGCGCTTGCCGATGGTCACGTCGTGATACAGCGTGACCCGCGGAGCCAGCCAGCCACCCTCGCCGATGACGCAGCGGGCACCGACGAAGCAGTGCGCGCCAACCGTTACATTGGCGCCAATGCGCGCACCGCTCTCGATCACCGCGAACGGGCCGATGCTGGCGCTGGCATCCACCTGGGCATCCTCGGCAACCACGGCGCTGGGATGGACTCCCGCCACAGCCTTGGGCTTTGGATCGAACAGGTGCGAAATGCGTGCATAGGCCAGGTAAGGGTCGGGAACGATCAGGGCGTTGCCGGCAAAACCTTCGGCGTCCTCGGCCTTGAGCAATACCGCGCTGGCCGAGGAATCGTCCAGGAACTTGCGGTACTGCTTGTTGGCCAGGAAGCTCAACTGCCCGGAACCGGCCTCCTGCAAGGTGGCCAGCCCGGTGATCTGCAGCGCTTCGGGGCCTTTGAGTTCGGCCCCGAGGGCCTCGGCCAGCTGGCCGAGCGTCATGGTCACGGTCATATCAACGAGCTTGGTTCATGCGCTCGATGACCTGGCGGGTGATGTCGTACTGCGGCTTGACATCGATGACCGCGCCACGCTCCAGAACCAGGTCGAAACCGCCCTTCTTGATCACTTCCTCGACAGCACCGTCAAGCTTCGGCTTGAGTTGCTTGAGCATGTCGCGGTCGGCCACGGCCTTGGCTTCGTTGAGTTCCTTGGACTGGAACTGGAAGTCACGGGCTTTTTGCTTGAACTCGAGTTCCAGGCGTTCACGCTCAGGCTGAGGCATCTTGTCGCCGCCCTTGATCAGGCGGTCCTGGATACCCTTGGCGCTGCTTTCCAGGCCCTTGAGCTTGGTCAGTTGCGGGCCGAACTTCTTCTCGGCGTCAACGGCGTACTTCTTGGCCGCATCGGATTCCAGCAGGGCCATCTGATAGTTCAGCACGGCAACTTTCATTTCGGCGAAAGCCGGGGTGGCGACCAGCGCCGCGGCCACGAGGGCCAGTTGGGTCAACTTACGCACGATGCACTCCTGGATAATCCGTTGTCGTTATGCAAGGGCCGACCTCAGAAGGTCTGGCCCAGAGAGAATTGGAACACTTGCGTGTCGGCGTCGTCCGGCTTCTTGATCGGCATCGCCAGGCTGAAGCTCAACGGGCCCAGCGCGGTGATCCAGGTCACACCCAGACCGACCGAGCTGGCCATGTCCGAGAAACCGACCTTGGTGCAATCGGGCTTGGAGCCGCAGTTGGTGTCGAACACGTTACCCACGTCCCAGAACACGGACGTGCGCAGCGAACGCTGATCCTTGACGAACGGCAGCGGGAACAGCAGCTCCACGCCACCCTGGACGAGGACGTTGCCACCGAACGGCAGCGGATCCTGGTCCGGGTCGGCCAGGGTGCCCTGGTTGCCGGTCACCGCGGCGCCGCGGCTCGGAGTACTGCGTGGACCCAGGGTGCTGTCCTTGAAGCCGCGCACGGAGTTGAAGCCGCCCGCGTAGTAGTTTTCATAGAACGGCAGGCCGGAGGTCGAGCCGAAACCATCACCATAGCCCAGTTCGGTGTGCAGGCGCAGGGTGTACTCGTTGTTGATCGGCTTGAACAGCTGGCCGCGGTAGTCGAGCTTGTAGAACGACAGGTCGCTGCCAGGCACGGTGGTTTCCAGGGTCAGGCTCTGGGAGTGACCGCGGGTAGCCAGCACGCCTTTGTTCAGGGTCGACTCGGACCAGCCGATCGACGCCTTGAAGTTCAGGAAGTTGTCGCCCTCGTCCTGGAGGAACTTGAAGATCTCGTCGACGGTGTAGCGGCCGGTCTTGATCTTGTCCTGCTGCACGGTCAGGCCGTAGGTCAGGCGCGAGGTCTCGCTGATCGGGTAGCCGAGGCTGACACCGGCACCGAGGCTGTCCACCGCGTAGCTGGCCACGTCGACGTCGAGGTCGTCGTAGTCGGTGCTGCGGTAGAAGGCGTTGTAGCCCAGGCTCACGCCATCGGCGGTGAAGTAGGGATCGACGTAGCCGAAGTTGTAGCGGGTCTGGTACTCGGAACGGGTCAGGCCGATGGAGACCTTGTTACCGGTACCGAGGAAGTTGTTCTGGCTGATCGAGCCGCCCAAGATCAGGCCGGCGCTCTGGGCGAAACCGACGCTGGCGGTGATCGAGCCGGAGGCCTGCTCTTCGACGCTGTAGTTGACGTCGACCTGGTCGTCGGTGCCCGGCACCGGCGGCGTCTCGACGTTGACTTCCTTGAAGAAGCCCAGGCGCTCAAGGCGGGTCTTGGACTGGTCGATCAGGTAGGTCGAAGCCCAGCCACCTTCCATCTGGCGCATTTCGCGGCGCAGCACTTCGTCTTCGGTCTTGGTGTTGCCGCGGTAGTTGATGCGGTTGACGTAGGCACGCTTGCCCGGATCGACGACGAACATGATGTCGACGGTGTGGTCCTGGTCATTCGGCTGCGGCACGCCGTTGACGTTGGCGAAGGTGTAGCCTTCGTTGCCCAGACGACGGGTGATCAGGTCGGAGGTGGTGGTCATCACCTTGCGCGAAAACACCTGGCCCGGCTGCACCAGCAGCAGCGACTTGACCTGGTCTTCCGGCACTTTCAGGTCACCGGACAGCTTCACGTCGCGGACGGTGTACTTCTCGCCCTCGTTGATGTTGACGGTGATGTAGACGTGCTTCTTGTCCGGGGTGATCGACACCTGGGTGGACGCGATGTCCATGTTGATGTAGCCGCGGTCCAGGTAGTAGGAACGCAGGCGCTCCAGGTCACCGGAGAGTTTTTCCCGGGCGTACTTGTCGTCGTTCTTGAAGAACGACAACCAGTTGGTGGTCTTGAGCTCGAACAGCTGGCCGAGGGTCTCGTCGTCGAAGACCGTGTTGCCCACCACATTGATGTGCTGGATCGCGGCCACGGTGCCTTCGTTGATCTTGATCTTCAGGCCCACGCGGTTGCGCGGCTGCGGCACGACTTCGGCGTCGACCTCGGCGGAGTAGCGGCCCTGGGCCACGTACTGGCGCTGCAGTTCGTTACGCACGCCTTCCAGCGTCGCGCGCTGGAAGATCTCGCCTTCGGCCAGGCCCGACTGTTTCAGGCCTTTCATCAGGTCTTCGGTGCTGATCGCCTTGTTGCCTTCGATCTCGATGCTCGACACCGAGGGGCGCTCGACCACGTTGATGATCAGGACATTGCCGTCGCGGTTCAGCTGGATGTCCTGGAAGAAGCCGGTCTTGAACAGCGAGCGGGTCGACTCGACCAGACGGCGGTCGTCGACCTGGTCACCGACGTTCAGCGGCAACGCGCCGAACACGCTGCCGGCGGACACCCGCTGCAGGCCGTTGACACGAATATCGGAGATGGTGAAGGACTCGGCGTGAACTTCAGCGATCATCAGTGCGGAGAGCACCGCAGTTAGCAGCAGACGTTTCATGAAGTCCTTTTATTCCAACTGGCAATAAACAACCTGCCGCGACAAGGCGGCAGGTTTTCGCGATTGAGCGAAGCTTTTATAGTCGACCCAGATCATTGATCAGGGCGAGCAACATCACCCCGACGACCAAACTGATACCGATCTGGACCCCCCAACCTTGCACCCGATCCGAGAGCGGACGACCGCGCGCCCACTCGATCAGGTAGAACAGCAAATGCCCCCCATCCAGTACCGGGATGGGCAGCAGGTTCAGAACCCCCAGGCTTATGCTCAGGTAGGCCAGGAAATTCAGGAAATCCCCAACGCCCGACTGGGCTGAAGCGCCCGCCACTTTAGCAATGGTTATCGGTCCGCTCAAGTTTTTTACCGAGAGCTCCCCGAACAGCATTTTCTTCAGCGATTCGAGGGTCAGGACGCTCATGCTCCAGGTGCGGGAAAGCCCCTCGCCGACTGCTTCCAGCGGACCATAGCTGACCTCGCGGAGCATCTTCGCCGGCCACTCGGCGGCCTTGACCCCGGCGCCCAGATAGCCGCCAGAAGCCTGACCCTCACCTTTGCGCGCCAGGGTGACGGCAACCTCGAGTGGCGCGCCGTCGCGCTCGATGCGCAGGCCGACCTTTTTCTCGGGACGCGCGCGGACCGCGTCGACCACCTGCTGCCAGTCGGCCAGCTCGACGCCGTCGAGCGCCAGCAGCTTGTCACCGGTCTTGAGCCCGGCCGCCGCCGCTGGCCCCTTCGGATCGATCTCGGCCAGCACCGGCACCACCGCCGGGCGCCAAGGGCGCAGGCCAAGGGACTGGATCGGCTCCGGCTCGTCGACGCCCTTGAGCCACTGATTCAGGGAAACATCGAGCTGGCGCTCGGCGGTCGCGCCCTCGTCGAGCACCCCGACCCGCAGCGTGCCGCTCTCGCCGAGGCGGCGCACCAGCTGCAGGTTGACCGCCGACCAACCATTGGTCGGTTCGCCATCGATGGAGACGATTTCCTGGCCGACGCTCAGACCGGCGCTGGCTGCCAGGCTGCCGGCCTCGACGCCACCGATGACCGGACGCACCTGTTGCGAGCCCAGCATGGCCACCACCCAGAAGAACAGGATGGCAAGCAGGAAGTTGGCGATGGGGCCGGCGGCCACGATGGCGATGCGCTGGCGGACCGACTTGCGGTTGAACGACTGCTCGACCAGCGCTGGCGGGACCTCGCCCTCGCGCTCGTCGAGCATCTTGACGTAGCCGCCCAGGGGGATCGCGGCGACGACGAACTCGGTGCCGTGGCGATCATGCCAACGCACCAGTGGCGTGCCGAAGCCCACCGAGAAACGCAGGACCTTGACCCCGCAACGCCGCGCCACCCAGAAGTGGCCGAACTCGTGGAAGGTAACCAGCACACCCAGGGCAATCAGGGTGCCGACAATCATGTAGAGCGCAGTCATGTCCAATCTCCGGGTGACATTCGGCGGAGTCGGCCGCAGGCTTCAGCGGCCGTGGCGTCGCAGCCATTCCCGGGAGAGCTCCCGGGCACGCTGGTCGGCGGCGAACACCGCCTCGAGGGTGGGCAATGCCACCACGGGCTCCTGGTCGAGCACCTGTTCGATCATACCCGCGATCTCCGGGAAGCGGATACGCCGCTGGAGAAACGCCTCGACAGCCACTTCGTTGGCGGCGTTGAGCACCGCCGGCGCGCTGTTGCCCGCCTCGGCAGCCTGACGTGCCAGGCGCAGGCATGGGAAGCGCTGTTCGTCGGGCGCCTGGAAATCCAGACGGGCGATGGCGAACAGGTCCAGCGGCGCGACGCCCGAATCGATACGCTCCGGCCAGGCCAGGGCGTTGGAGATCGGTGTGCGCATGTCCGGGTTGCCCAGCTGGGCAAGCACCGAGCCATCGACGTAATCCACCAGCGAGTGAATGACGCTCTGCGGGTGCACCACCACTTCAATCTGGGACGGCTTGGCATCGAACAGCCAGCAGGCCTCGATCAGTTCCAGGCCTTTGTTCAGCATGCTGGCCGAGTCGACCGAGATCTTGCGACCCATGGACCAGTTCGGGTGCGCGCAGGCCTGCTCCGGAGTTACATCCAGCAATGCTTCAGCAGGGGTTTCGCGGAACGGCCCGCCGGAGGCGGTCAGCAGGATCCGGCGCACGCCGACAGCGCCCAGGCCACGGGCGTAATCGCCGGGCATGCACTGGAAGATCGCGTTGTGCTCGCTGTCGATCGGCAGCAACACCGAACCACTGCGGTGCACCGCATCCATGAACAGGGCCCCGGACATCACCAGGGCCTCCTTGTTGGCCAGCAGCACCTTCTTGCCCGCCTCGACCGCGGCCAGGGTCGGGCGCAGGCCGGCGGCGCCGACGATAGCCGCCATCACGGTATCCACCTCGGACGCAGCGGCCACCTGACACAACCCGGCCTCACCCTCGAGCACCTCGGTGGCGCAGCCCGCCGCGGCCAGCCCCTGACGCAGGCGCATGGCCGCCTCGGCGCTCGGCACCACGGCGAACGCCGGACGATGACGCTCGCACAGGGCCAGCAGTTCGTCGATGCGCGAATAGCCGCTGAGGGCGAACACCTGGTAACGGTCGGGGTGGCGGGCAATGACATCCAGCGTGCTCAGGCCGATGGAGCCGGTGGCCCCCAGCACGGTTATGCGTTGCACGGCACTCACATCACACCCCACTCAGCCGCCCACAGCAGCACGGCAAACATCGGAATCGCCGCGGTCAGGCTGTCGATGCGATCGAGCACGCCGCCATGACCCGGCAGCAGGTTGCTGCTGTCCTTGATGCCTTCACGGCGCTTGAACATGCTTTCGGTCAGGTCGCCGACCACCGAGGACATCACTACAACGACAGCCCCCAGCAGGCCCAGCAGCACCTGGCCGACACTCCAGTCGCGGGAGAAACCCACGGCCAGGGTAATCAGCAGGCTGACCGCGAGGCCGCCATAGACGCCCTCCCAGCTCTTGCCCGGACTGACCTGCGGCGCCAGCTTGCGCTTGCCGAAGGCCCGACCGGAGAAGTACGCGCCGATATCGGCAGCCCAGACCAGCACCATCACCGACAGGATCAGCCAGTTGCCCAACGGCCAGTGCTTGAGCAGCACCAGGCCCTGCCAGGCAGGCAGCAGTACCAACAGGCCAATCAGCAGGCGACAGGCGGCGCTGCTCCACAGCTCGCCGCTGCGCGGGTAGGTCAGCACCAACCAGGTGGCCAGGGCCCACCAGATCACCGAGGCGCCCAGCACCCAGGGCGCAAGATCGGGCATCAGGTAGAGCAACATCAGGCCGCCCGCCACCACCGCGGCGTAGGCGATGCGCAGCGGCTGCGCGACCAGGCCGGCCAGGCGCGCCCACTCCCAGGCACCGAGCGTCACCACGAAGCCGATGAACAGGGCGAAATCTCCACCGTTGAGCAGGAAGAAACCACCCAACGCGATCGGCAGCAGGATCAGCGCGGTAATGATGCGTTGTTTAAGCATTAAGCACGGGCTCCGGCTTCGACCTGCTCGCTGGTCTTACCGAAGCGGCGCTGGCGCGAAGCGAAATCGGCCAGCGCGTTGCGCATGGCCTCGTGTTTGAAGTCCGGCCAATAGAGGTCGGAGAAGTACAGCTCGGCGTAGGCCAGCTGCCACAGCAGGAAGTTGCTGATACGGTGCTCGCCGCCGGTGCGGATGCACAGATCGGGCAACGGCAGGTCGCCGGTGGCAAGGCAGGTCTGCAACAACTCCGGTGTGATGTCGTCCGGCCGCAGATGACCGGCCTGAACCTCACGCGCCAGGCGCTGGGCAGCCTGGGCGATATCCCACTGGCCGCCGTAGTTGGCGGCGATCTGCAGGATGAAACGGTTGCTGCCTGCGGTCGCGGCCTCGGCCTCGCGCATCGCCGCCTGAAGCTCAGGATGGAAGCGCGAGCGGTCGCCAATGATGCGCAGGCTGATGTTGTTGTCGTTCAGGCGCGAGGCCTCGCGGCGCAGCGCCTTGAAGAACAGCTCCATCAGGGCACTGACTTCGTCCGCCGGTCGCTGCCAGTTCTCACTGGAGAACGCAAAAAGCGTGAGCACCTCGACCTTCGCCTCGGCGCACACTTCGATCACGGCGCGCACCGCATCGACACCCGCTTTATGCCCGGCAACGCCGGGCATGAAGCGTTTCTTCGCCCAGCGATTATTCCCATCCATGATGATCGCCACGTGACGCGGCACCACGGAGGGCACAGTCTGCTTGGTCTTTTCCATGAAGGCGTCCTGACCCTTAGATGGCCATCAGGTCCTTTTCTTTGGCTTCGGTGGCCTTGGCGATCTGCGCCTCGATATCCTTGATCAGCTTGTCGATGTCGGCACTGGCACGACGCTCTTCGTCTTCACTGATTTCCTTGTCCTTGGACAGCTTCTTCAGGTCACCCATGGCGTCACGACGGATGTTGCGCACGGCAACGCGCGCATCTTCGGCCGCGGCGCGAGCCTGCTTGGTGAAGCCCTTGCGGGTTTCTTCGGTCAGCGGGGGCATATTGACCAGCAGCAACTCGCCCAGGTTGGTCGGATTGAGATTCAAGCCGGCGCTGCCGATGGCCTTGTCGATGGCGCCCAGCATGTTGCGCTCGAAAGGCACGACTTGCAGGGTCTGGTTGTCCTTGACGGTCACGTTGGCGACACTGGTCAGCGGGGTGTCGGAGCCATAGTAAGGCACCATCACGCTGCCCAGGACGCTCGGATGCGCCTTGCCGGTGCGGATCTGGCCAAATGCGTGGATCAGCGACTCCAGCGACTTTTGCATGCGCGCCTGGGCGTCTTTCTTGATTTCGTTGATCATTTTTGAACTTCCTCGATCAGAGTTCCTTCCGCGCCGCCATGCACGATGTTCAGCAGGGCGCCGGGCTTGTTCATGTTGAAGACGCGCAGCGGCATCTTGTGATCGCGGCAAAGGCAGATTGCCGTCAGGTCCATTACGCCCAGCTTGCGATCCAGCACTTCATCGTAGGACAGATGATCGAACTTCTCGGCATGCGGGTCCTTGAATGGATCTGCAGTGTATACACCATCGACCTTGGTTGCCTTCAATACCACGTCGGCATCGATTTCGATGGCGCGCAGGCAAGCGGCGGAGTCGGTGGTGAAGAACGGGTTGCCGGTACCGGCAGCGAAGATCACGACTTCCTTGGAGTTCAGGTGGCGCATGGCCTTGCGGCGATCGTAGTGATCGGTCACGCCTACCATGGAGATGGCCGACATGACGATGGCGGTGATGTTCGCCCGCTCCAGCGCGTCGCGCATGGCCAGACCGTTCATCACGGTGGCCAGCATGCCCATGTGGTCGCCGGTAACGCGGTCCATGCCGGCTGCACTGAGCGCCGCGCCACGGAACAGGTTGCCACCACCGATCACCAGGCCGACCTGAACGCCGATGCCGACCAGCTGGCCGACTTCCAGCGCCATGCGATCCAGGACCTTGGGGTCGATCCCGAACTCTTCCGAGCCCATCAGGGCCTCGCCGCTAAGTTTGAGTAGAATGCGTTTATAGCGAGCCTGATGACCACTGCCCTGCTGAGCCATTGCGAATCTCTCCTGCGGCGTTTGTAAAAATCTGGCGGGCTGTTTCAGCCTGCGCGTAACTCTAGCGTGACGCAATTCATGCGTCAGCGAACAACGGTCTCGTGAACCGCTCCCGCTTTGACAAAGAGGCTGCGCGCGTAAGCGGGCAGCCTCTTCGGGGCGACAGACGAATCCGTCTTACTGCTTGGCGGCAGCTACCTGGGCGGCAACTTCGGCAGCGAAGTCGTCAACCGGCTTCTCGATGCCTTCGCCGACCTTGAAGTAGGTGAAGGAAACGATTTCAGCACCGGCTTTCTTGGCCAGCGCGCCGACTTTGACTTCCGGATCCATGACGAAGGCTTGCTCTTTCAGCGAGGCTTCGGCCTTGAACTTGGAGATACGACCGTTGATCATGTTTTCAACGATGTTTTCCGGCTTGCCGGCGATCTTGTCGGCGTTCAGCTGCAGGAAGACGTTCTTCTCGCGCTCGATGGCCTCGGCGGAGATTTCCGACGCATCCAGGAACTCTGGGTTCGAGGCTGCAACGTGCATGGCAATGTTCTTGGCCAGGTCGACGTCGCCGCCTTTCAGGACAACAACGGCACCGATCTTGTTGCCGTGCAGGTAGGCACCGACAACGTCGCCTTCAACGCGCACCAGGCGACGGATGTTGACGTTCTCGCCGCACTTGGCAACCAGGGCTTCACGAGCGGCTTCACGCGAGGCGATCAGCGGAGCTGCGTCGGTCAGCTTCTGGGCGAAGGCTTCTTCGATGCTTTCAGCAACGAAGTTCTTGAAGTCGTCCTGCAGAGCCAGGAAGTCGGTCTGCGAGTTCACTTCCAGCAGAACGGCGGATTTACCGTCGGTCTTGACGGCGATAGCGCCTTCAGCAGCGACGTTGCCAGCCTTCTTGGCGGCCTTGATGGCGCCCGAGGCACGCATGTCGTCAATGGCTTTCTCGATGTCGCCGCCGGCCTTTTCCAGGGCCTTTTTGCAATCCATCATGCCTTCGCCAGTACGCTCGCGCAGTTCTTTGACCAGCGCCGCAGTAATTGCTGCCATTTCAAAATCCTCTTGGAAAGTTTTTCAACCATTCCACCCGCTCGTCACGGGCGTTAAATTCTGCAAATCGCTGCCTTTATATCAGCTCGCCCATGATGCGGGGCCGTTGCTGACAGCAGGATTTCAAGGTGGCAAAAAGGGGGCCAAGCCCCCTTTTTGCGTGCCAAGTAGACGCCAGGCGTCAATTACTCAGCAGCAGGTGCAGCCGCTTCTTCAGCGTAGACTTCAGTGCCGCCGGCAACGTTGTTGCGGCCGCGGATGACGGCGTCAGCCATCGAAGTCATGTACAGCTCGATGGCGCGGATGGCGTCATCGTTACCTGGGATGATGTAGTCAACACCTTCCGGGCTGCTGTTGGTATCGACAACGCCGATGACCGGGATGCCCAGCTTGTTGGCTTCGGTGATGGCAATGCGCTCGTGGTCGACGTCGATCACGAACAGGGCATCAGGCAGGCCGCCCATGTCCTTGATACCACCCAGGCTGCGGTCCAGTTTTTCCAGATCGCGCGAACGCATCAGGGCTTCTTTCTTGGTCAGCTTGGCAAAGGTGCCGTCTTCGGCCTGGGTTTCCAGGTCGCGCAGACGCTTGATCGAGGCGCGGATGGTCTTGTAGTTGGTCAGCATGCCGCCCAACCAACGGTGGTCAACGTATGGCGAACCGCAACGAGCAGCTTGCTCGGCGACGATCTTGCCGGCGGAACGCTTGGTGCCGACGAACATGATCTTGTTCTTGCCCTGGGCCAGGCGCTCTACGAAGGACAGAGCTTCGTTGAACATTGGCAGGGTTTTTTCCAGGTTGATGATGTGGATCTTGTTACGCGCGCCGAAAATGTACTTGCCCATTTTCGGGTTCCAGTAACGGGTCTGGTGGCCGAAGTGCACACCGGCCTTCAGCATATCGCGCATGTTGACTTGGGACATGATAGTTCCTTGATAAGTCGGGTTGGGCCTCCACGTATCCCAATGACCAACCCGTGTTTCCAGGGAAACCGGGCACCCAGGCCATCGTGTCGACACGTGTGTGGGTTTGAGCTGACGGAGGACATCCCCCGAAAGCGGCGCATTTTATACCACAGGCCGAGCGCGAACGGAACCCGGATCATGCTTCGTCCGTCAGCGGTTTTTGCAGCACCCGTGCTTTGCGGCCAGAATGCCTTCAATAGACCAGCGGATCCACGGGACTCTCCCGACAGATCGCCGCCGCGCTCTGGTAGAATCCGGTCTTTCCCGTTTGTTCGCGCCACACAGGGCGCCGTAGAGAGCCTGTTCATGACCGTCACCATCAAGACTGCAGAAGACATCGAGAAGATGCGCATCGCTGGCCGCCTGGCCGCCGAAGTGCTGGAAATGATCGAGGAGCACGTCAAGCCCGGCGTCACCACCGAGGAGCTCGACCGCCTGTGCCACGACTACATCGTCAACGTCCAGCAGGCGATCCCCGCCCCTCTCAACTACAAGGGCTTCCCCAAGTCGATCTGCACCTCGATCAACCATGTGGTCTGCCACGGCATTCCCAATGACAAGGCGCTCAAGGACGGCGACACTATCAACATCGACGTGACCGTGATCAAGGACGGCTACCACGGCGACACCAGCCGCATGTTCCATGTCGGCACCGTCGCGCCATGGGCCGAGCGCCTGTCCAAGGTCACCCAGGAGTGCCTGTACAAGGCCATCGAGCTGGTCAAGCCCGGCTGCCGCCTGGGTGACATCGGCGAAGTGATCCAGAAGCACGCCGAGAAGAACGGTTTCTCGGTGGTCCGCGAGTTCTGCGGCCACGGCATCGGCAAGGTGTTCCACGAAGAGCCGCAGATCCTCCACTACGGCCGCGCCGGTACCGGCATGGAACTCAAGGAAGGCATGACCTTCACCATCGAGCCGATGATCAACCAGGGCAAGGCCGACACCAAGGTGCTGGGCGACGGCTGGACCGCCATCACCAAGGACCGCAAGCTCTCGGCCCAGTGGGAGCACACCCTGGTGGTGACCGCCAGCGGCTACGAGATCTTCACCCTGCGCAAGGACGACACCATCCCGCGCACCTCGGCCTGATACTGACTAACAGGAACGCGACTCGATGCCCCAGGTGGATCCCGAGCTGTTCGACCGCGGCCAGTTCCAGGCGGAACTGGCCCTCAAGGCAAGCCCCATCGCCGCTTTCAAGAAGGCCATCCGCATGGCCGGCGAGGTGCTCGACAAGCGTTTCCGTGAAGGCCGCGAGATCCGCCGGCTGATCGAGGACCGCGCCTGGTTCGTCGACAACATCCTGCAACAGGCCTGGCACCAGTTCAGCTGGGGCACGCCAGACGGCATCGCCCTGGTGGCGGTGGGCGGCTACGGCCGTGGCGAGCTGCACCCGTTCTCGGACATCGACCTGTTGATCCTGCTCGACGCCGCCGAGCACGAGCAGTACCGCGACGCCATCGAACGCTTCCTCACGCTGCTGTGGGACATTGGCCTGGAAGTCGGCCAGAGCGTGCGCACCATCGACGAATGCGCCGAACAGGCCCGGGCCGACCTCACGGTCATCACCAACCTGATGGAAAGCCGCACCATTGCCGGCCCCGAGTCGCTGCGTCGGCGCATGCTCGACGCCACCAGCACCGCGCACATGTGGCCGAGCAAGGAGTTCTTCCTGGCCAAGCGTGCCGAACTCAAGGCCCGCCACCACAAGTACAACGACACCGAGTACAACCTCGAGCCCAACGTCAAGGGCGGGCCGGGCGGCCTGCGCGACATCCAGACGGTGCTCTGGGTGGCCCGGCGCCAGTACGGCACCCTGAACCTGCACGCCCTGGCCGGCGAGGACTTCCTGCTGGAAAGCGAGAACGAACTGCTGGCCTCGTCCCAGG
Source organism: Pseudomonas sp. RtIB026 (assembly GCF_016861355.2). Lineage (NCBI taxonomy): Bacteria > Pseudomonadati > Pseudomonadota > Gammaproteobacteria > Pseudomonadales > Pseudomonadaceae > Pseudomonas > Pseudomonas sp. RtIB026. Next base: position 5,300,857 of record NZ_AP023348.2, read on the forward strand.
CCTTCCTCTGGCGCGTGCGCTATGCCCTGCACATGCTCGCCGGGCGTGCCGAGGACCGTCTGCTGTTCGACCACCAGCGCAGCATCGCCGCGCTGCTGGGCTACACCGACGACAACCCCAAGCGCGCCATCGAACAGTTCATGCAGCAGTACTACCGGGTGGTGATGAGCATCAGCCAGCTGTGCGACCTGATCATCCAGCACTTCGAGGAAGTGATCCTCGCCGATGATGACAGTGGCGCCACCCAGCCACTGAACGCGCGCTTCCGCCTGCACGACGGCTATATAGAAGCGGTCAACCCGAATGTTTTCCGGCGCACCCCGTTCGCCATGCTGGAAATCTTCGTGCTGATGGCGCAGCACCCCGAGATCAAGGGGGTGCGCGCCGACACTGTGCGCCTGCTGCGCGAGCACCGCCACCTGATCGACGACAAGTTCCGCAACGATATCCGCAACACCAGCCTGTTCATCGAGCTGTTCAAATGCGAGATCGGCATCCACCGCAACCTGCGACGGATGAACCGCTACGGCATCCTCGGCCGCTACCTGCCGGAGTTCGGCCTGATCGTCGGGCAGATGCAGCACGACCTGTTCCACATCTATACAGTCGATGCGCACACCCTCAACCTGATCAAACACCTGCGCAAGCTGCAGTACACCCCGGTTTCCGAGAAATTCCCACTGGCCAGCAAGCTCATGGGTCGCCTGCCCAAGCCCGAGCTGATCTACCTGGCCGGCCTCTACCACGACATCGGCAAGGGTCGCCAGGGCGACCATTCCGAGCTGGGCGCAGTGGACGCACAAGCCTTTTGCGCGCGTCACCAGCTGCCGGCCTGGGACAGCCGGCTGATCGTCTGGCTGGTGCAGAACCACCTGGTGATGTCTACCACTGCCCAGCGCAAGGACCTCTCCGACCCGCAGGTGATCAACGACTTCGCCCTGCACGTGGGCGACGAGACGCGCCTGGACTACCTCTACGTGCTGACCGTGGCCGACATCAACGCCACCAACCCCAGCCTGTGGAACTCCTGGCGGGCGAGCCTCTTGCGCCAGCTCTACACCGAGACCAAGCGCGCCCTGCGCCGGGGTCTGGAAAACCCGCTGGACCGCGAGGAGCAGATCCGCCAGACCCAGAGCGCCGCACTCGACATCCTGGTGCGCGAAGGCACCGACCCGGACGACGTCGAGCAACTCTGGTCGCAACTGGGTGACGACTACTTCCTCAAGCACAACGCTGCCGACGTGGCCTGGCACAGCGACGCGATCCTCCAGCAGCCGGCCGACGGCGGGCCGCTGGTGCTGATCAAGGAAACCACCCAGCGCGAGTTCGAGGGCGGCACGCAGATCTTCATCTACGCCCCCGACCAGCACGATTTCTTCGCCGTGACCGTGGCCGCCATGGCCCAGCTCAACCTGAACATCCACGACGCCCGGATCATCACCTCGAGCAGCCAGTTCACCCTCGACACCTATATCGTGCTCGACAACGACGGCGGCTCGATCGGCGACAACCCACAGCGGGTCAGGCAGATCCGCGATGGCCTGACCGAAGCGCTACGTACCCCCGAGGACTACCCGGCGATCATCCAGCGCCGGGTCCCGCGCCAGCTCAAGCACTTCGATTTCCCACCGCAGGTGACCATTCTCAACGATGCCCAGCGCCCGGTGACCATCCTCGAGATCACCGCCCCGGACCGGCCCGGCCTGCTGGCGCGGATCGGGCGGATCTTCCTGGAGTTCGACATCTCGCTGCAGAACGCCAAGATCGCCACTCTCGGCGAGCGCGTGGAGGACGTGTTCTTCATCACCGACGCCGACAACCAGCCGCTGTCCGACCCGCAGCTGTGCAGCCGCCTGCAGGAGGCCATCGTCCAGCAGTTGCAGGCCGGCCAGGCCAGCGATGCCAGCCCCACCCGCATGACCTTTTGACGATAACGAGACCTTGCGCCAATGAACCCAGCACTGACCCAGCTCCAGCCCTACCCGTTCGAGAAACTGCGTGCCCTGCTGGGGAGCGTGAAGCCGGCGGCGGACAAACGCCCGATCGCCCTGTCGATCGGCGAGCCGAAGCACGAATCGCCGGCCTTCGTCGCCAAGGCCATGGCTGACAACCTCGACAAGCTGGCGGTCTACCCCAGCACCCTGGGCCTGCCGGCCCTGCGCCAGGCCATCGGCCAGTGGTGCGAACGGCGCTTCAGCGTGCCGGCCGGCTGGCTGGACGCCGACCGCCATATCCTGCCGGTCAACGGCACCCGCGAGGCGCTGTTCGCCTTCACCCAGGCCGTGGTCGATCGCTCGGCAGATGGCCTGGTGGTCAGCCCCAACCCGTTCTACCAGATCTACGAAGGCGCGGCCCTGCTGGCGGGCGCCACCCCGCACTACCTACCCTGCCTGGAAGACAATGGCTTCAACCCCGACTTCGACGCCGTGCCGGCCGAAGTCTGGAAACGTTGCCAGATCCTGTTCCTGTGCTCCCCGGGCAACCCCACCGGCGCCCTGGTGCCGATGGACACCCTGAAAAAGCTGATCGCCCTGGCCGACGAGCACGACTTCGTGATCGCCGCCGATGAGTGCTACAGCGAGCTGTACTTCGACGAGGACGCGCCACCACCGGGCCTGCTCAGCGCCTGCGCGCAGCTGGGCCGTCATGACTTCAAGCGCTGCGTGGTGTTCCACAGCCTGTCCAAGCGCTCCAACCTGCCGGGGCTGCGTTCGGGCTTCGTCGCGGGCGACGCCGCGATCATCAAGCCGTTCCTGCTGTACCGCACCTACCATGGTTGCGCCATGCCGGTGCAGACCCAGCTGGCCAGCATCGCCGCCTGGCAGGACGAGGCCCATGTGCGCGACAACCGCGACCAGTACCGCGCCAAGTACGATGCCGTGCTCGACATCCTGCAGCCAGTGCTCGATGTGCAACGCCCGGACGGCAGCTTCTACCTGTGGGCCAAGGTGCCAGGCAGCGACGCCGACTTCACCCGCGACCTGTTCGAGGCCGAGCATGTGACCGTGGTGCCGGGTTCGTACCTGTCCCGCGAAGTGGACGGGGTCAATCCGGGCGCTGGGCGCGTGCGCATGGCGCTGGTCGCGCCGCTGGCCGAGTGCATCGAGGCGGCCGAGCGGATTCGCGCGTTCCTGGGCCGCTGATGGCAGGCGCCCCTCCTCACAGGGGGGTGCAATCTCAATCGAGGCAAGCATTAAGTACCGTCGGTGCAGAACGCTGGCGACCGATAGTTGGCACCTCCCAACCCCTGAAGGTGCACAACGATGTCCGATGTTCTCGTGGCAAACGCGACCTACCGCCTACGCCAGAAGCTGCAACTGCCCCAAGCGATGAAGCCGCGCAAGAAGCGCTCGGTGGCCGATCATTCCGTGTTCTGGCGCCCAGGCCAGACGCTGAGGATCTCGTTCATCGGTACGCCCTGCCCGTGGCTCAAGAAAGCGATCTTCGACACCGCGTGCCAATGGCTGAAATACGCCAACCTGACATTCGAACTCCTCGACAACAACGTCAACGAAGCCGAGATCCGCATCCAGACCGATGTGCAGGAAGGCGTGAATTTCAGTTTCCTGGGCAACCAGGCCCTGGAAGTGGACGGCGCCACCATGGCATTGGGGGTCAAGCTGTCGGACCCGTTGTTCGAGTCGTACGTATTGCATGAGTTCGGGCACGCATTGGGCATGGAGCACGAGCACCAGCACCCACAAGCCAACATCCCCTGGGACCTGGACGCGTTGCGCCAGTTGCTGGCCGTGCTCCTGGTCGACGAGGCCAACAACCCGGATGACCTCGACGAGCTGATCGAAGAGGACCTCGCCACTCAGTTCCTGCCACTGCCCGACAACGGCGACCTGCTCATCCTGCCCTATGACAGCCAGTCGATCATGCATTACCGCATCAGGCAGAAGCTCACGCACCATGGCTTCAAGCGCAGCCATAACCTGAAAATAAGCAAGAAGGACAAGCGCTTCATGCGCCTGGTCTATCCGGCTTCGTGCAAGTAACTAGCGGACCTGCCCGAGATTGGCCTCGCTCAGGTCCAGCTCGCCCAGCACCTGGCGCACCACTTCGTCCCCCACCAAGTGTTGGCGATGCAGCTCGTACAGTTCCAGCCGTTGCGCACGCAGGGCGCGCAGGCGCAAACGACGCTCCAGCTGATCCATCTGCTCGGCCAGCGCCCTGGCCTCGGCGCTGTCGTTGTAGCTGTCCAGCTCATCGCGGTACTCGGCCATCAGCCGCGCCTTGAGCTCGGTGGCCAGAGTCGCCTGGGCGGCATCCTGCGGCGCGTTGGCATCGATCACCTCCTCGGCCTCGAGCGCATGGATCGCCGCCTCTGCCGTGCGTCGCCAGGCCTCCTGCACTTCCTGGTGCAAGCGCTCGTCCGGGCTCTTGGTCACGCCGCGCAGCAGGATCGGCAAGGCAATGCAGGCGCTGACCAGCGACAGCAGTATCACCCCGGCGGCGATGAAGATGAGCAGGTCGCGCTCGGGGAACGCCTTGCCCGCGCCGATCAGCAGCGGCACCGACATCACGCCCGCCAGGGTCACCGCGCCGCGTACGCCGCCCAGGGTCAGCAACCAGCACGAGCGCGCAGTCGGCATCAGCACCAGCGCGGGCTTGCCACGCCAGCGTCTAACCACGCCGATAGCTCGCCAGATGCTCTGCACCCAGATGAACCGCAACAGCACCAGCGCGGCGAAGATTGCCACCACATCCAGGCAGCGCCAGGCCAGGGTCGACCACACGGCAGCCTCGTCGCTCACCACCGCCTTGATGATGTCCGGCAGTTGCAGGCCCAGCAGCAGGAAGATCAGCCCGTTGAAGGCGAACTCCAGCAGCGACCAGACACTGCGGTTGAGCAGGCGGGTGCTGGTCTGCCGGGGCAGCAGGTCCAGCCAGCTCTGCATCATCCCGGCGGCCACCGCCGAGAGAATGCCGGACACGCCGAGGCGCTCAGCGAGCACGTAGGCGGCAAAGGGCAGCAGCAGCATGAACACCACGTGGGTGGCCGGGTCGTCCCAGCCACGGGTGATCATCCACATGCGCAGGCGCCCGACCAGCCAGCTCAACGCCACCCCCACCGCCAGGCCACCAAGGGCGACCAGGACGAAAGTCAGGCTGGCCTCGGTCAACGAGAATACCCCGGTGATCGCCGCCACCAGGGCGAACTTGAAGGTCACCAGGCCCGAGGCGTCGTTCATCAGCGCCTCGCCCTGGAGCATGTGCATCAGCGGTGTCGGCAGACGGTCCTGGGCGATGGCCGACACGGCCACGGCGTCGGTGGGCGACAGTACCGCCGCCAGGGCGAAGGCCACCGCCAGCGGAATGCTCGGCAGCAACCAGTGGATGAAGTAGCCGGCCCCGACCACGGTGAACAGCACCAGCCCCACCGCCAGCGCCACCACCGGTCCGCGGATGCGCCACAGTTCGCGCTTGGGCATGCGCCAGCCGTCGGCGAACAGCAGCGGCGGCAGGAACAGGAACAGGAACAGCTCAGGGTCCAGCGCCACGTGCAGCCCCAGGGTCGGCCAGGCCAGCAAGGCGCCGGCGCCGATCTGCACCAGCGGCAAGGGCAGCGGCAGCACCCGCCCGACCAGTTTTGACACGCTCACCAGCATCAGCAGGATAAGGACGGTATAGGCTGACTGCATCGGCAAGCTTCCTGTTTGATCGGAGAAACCACAGCGAGGCGAAACATCGCCATTGAAACAATATGTTAGCGAGGACGCGCTATCGTGGACCGCTGCACGATAGTCGCAGCCTGGCCGTGAATATGTAACACAATGCTACGCGAGAAGCGGTGAAACACATCGGCGTGGCCTTCCAGCCCGCAGCCGTGGCGCCAGCCCCATCGATGCCGCATAATCGGCCCACCCAATCTTCAAGGAGCATCGGGGACGCCCGGCCCGACCAGGCTGCCCCAGGCATTCAATGGCTTACACTCTCTACGGCATCAAAGCCTGCGACACCATGAAAAAGGCCCGCACCTGGCTTGAAGACAAGGCCATCGGCTTCGACTTCCACGACTACAAGACCCAGGGCATCGACCGCGACAGCCTGAACCGCTGGTGCGACGAGCACGGCTGGGAAGTCGTGCTGAACCGCGCCGGGACCACCTTCCGCAAGCTCGATGACGCCAGCAAGGCCGATCTCGACCAGGCCAAGGCCGTCGAATTGATGCTCGCCCAACCGTCGATGATCAAGCGCCCGGTGCTCGACCTCGGCGAGCGCACGCTGGTCGGCTTCAAGCCCGACCTGTACGCCGCGGCGCTGACCTGATCCCGCATTACGCTCCATCCCAATTTCGTACGAGGTAATCGCATGTCTCAATCGCTGTTCAGCCTGGCCTTCGGTGTCGGCACCCAGAACCGCCAGGGCGCCTGGCTGGAAGTCTTCTACGCACAGCCTGTGCTCAAGCCCTGCGCCGAACTGGTCGCGGCCGTTGCACCGGTACTGGGCTATGAAGGGGGCAACCAGGCCATCGCCTTCACCACCGCCCAGGCCGCCCAGCTGGCCGACGCGCTCAAGGGCGTCGATGCCGCCCAGGCCGCGCTGCTGACCCGCCTGGCCGAGAGCCACAAGCCGCTGGTCGCCACCCTGCTGGCCGAAGACGGCGCGCTGACCTCCACCCCCGAGGCCTACCTCAAGCTGCACCTGCTGTCGCACCGCCTGGTCAAGCCGCACGGCGTATCGCTGGCCGGCATCTTCCCGCTGCTGCCGAACGTCGCCTGGACCAACCAGGGCGCGGTCGACCTGGCCGAGCTGGCCGAGCTGCAACTGGAAGCGCGCCTGAAAGGCGAACTGCTGGAAGTGTTCTCGGTGGACAAGTTCCCGAAGATGACCGACTACGTCGTGCCGGCCGGCGTGCGCATCGCCGACACCGCCCGTGTGCGCCTGGGCGCCTACATCGGCGAAGGCACCACCATCATGCACGAAGGCTTCGTCAACTTTAACGCCGGCACCGAAGGCCCGGGCATGATCGAAGGCCGCGTCTCCGCCGGCGTGTTCGTCGGCAAGGGCTCGGACCTGGGCGGCGGCTGCTCGACCATGGGCACCCTGTCCGGTGGCGGCAACATCGTCATCAAGGTCGGCGAAGGCTGCCTGATCGGCGCCAACGCCGGCATCGGCATCCCGCTGGGCGACCGCAACACCGTCGAGGCCGGCCTGTACATCACCGCTGGCACCAAGGTGAACCTGCTGGACGAGAACAACCAGCTGGTCAAGGTGGTCAAGGCCCGCGACCTGGCCGGCCAGACCGACCTGCTGTTCCGTCGCAACTCGCTCAATGGCGCGGTGGAGTGCAAGACCCACAAGTCGGCCATCGAACTGAACGAGGCGCTGCACGCGCACAACTGAGAACCTGCCCGGGTTTGAAGTGATAAGATCGGGTCTGCTCCCAGGCGTTGCTTGTGGGCAGACCCGATTTTTATTCCAGGCCCCGCTAACATGTTCCAGCCCTCTCCCTGGCGCGCCGATTTCCCCGCCATCGCCGCCCTGCAACGGCAGCACCAGACCTACCTGGACAGCGCCGCCACCACCCAGAAGCCCCAGGCCTTGCTGGATGCCCTGAGCCATTACTATGGCCATGGCGCCGCCAACGTGCACCGCGCCCAGCACCTGCCCGGCGCCCTGGCCACCCAGGCCTTCGAGGGTACCCGCGACAAGGTCGCCGCCTGGCTCAATGCCGCCGACTCGCGGCAGATCGTTTTCACCCACGGCGCCACCTCGGCCCTGAACCTTCTGGCCTATGGCCTGGAGCACCGCTTCGAGGCCGGTGACGAAATCGCCGTCAGCGCCCTGGAACACCACGCCAACCTGCTGCCCTGGCAACAACTGGCGCATCGACGTCAACTGCGCCTGGTGATCCTGCCGGTGAACGACCTGGGGCATGTCGACCTGGAACAGGCCCTGCAACTGATCGGCCCGCGCACCCGCTTGCTGGCGATCAGCCAGTTGTCCAATGTGCTGGGAACCTGGCAGCCGCTGGCACCGTTGCTGGCCCATGCCCGAGCCCAAGGCGCGCTGAGCGTGGTCGATGGCGCGCAAGGCGTGGTCCATGGTCGCCACGACGTGCAGCAACTGGACTGCGACTTCTATGTGTTTTCCAGCCACAAGCTCTACGGCCCGGATGGCGTGGGCGTGCTGTACGGCCGCCAGCAGGCGCTGGCACTGCTGCGCCACTGGCAGTACGGCGGCGAGATGGTGCAGTTGGCGGACTACCAGGAGGCCAGCTTCCGCCCGGCACCGCTGGGCTTCGAAGCCGGCACGCCGCCGATCGCGGGTGTCATCGGACTGGGCGCCACCCTGGATTACCTGGCCAGCCTCGATGCCAACGCGGTGGTTGCCCATGAGGCCACCCTGCACCAGCATCTGGTACGCGGTCTGGCTGATCGCGAGGGGGTTCGTCTGCTCGGCGCGCCCCAGGTGGCGCTGGCCAGTTTCGTCATCGATGGGGTGCACAACGCCGATATTGCCCACCTGCTGACCGAACAGGGCATCGCCGTGCGCGCCGGGCATCATTGCGCCATGCCGCTGCTCAGGCACCTGGGCCTGGACGGCGCGATCCGCGTGTCGTTGGGGCTCTATTCCGACAGCGACGAACTGCAACGTTTCTTCGAGGCGCTCGACCAGGGCCTGGAGCTGCTGCGATGAGCCTGTCGGCCGAGGCCAGCCAGGCGCTGGAGAGTTTCGAGCAGGCGCGCGGGTGGGAGCAGCGGGCGCGGTTGCTGATGCAGTGGGGGGATCGCCTTGAGCCTTTGACGGATGCGGAGAAGACCGAGGACAACCGCGTGCACGGTTGCGAAAGCCTGGTATGGCTGGTGGCGGTGCAAGATGACGGCCAATGGCGGTTCAAGGCCGGCAGCGATGCGCGGATGCTGCGGGGCTTGCTGGCGCTTCTGCTGGTGCGGGTGCAAGGCTTGGCCAGCGATCAACTGATGGGGTTGGACCTGAGCGCCTGGTTTACCCAGTTGGGGCTGGAGCGGCAGTTGTCGCCGTCACGCAGCAATGGGCTGCATGCGGTGTTGCTGAAGATGGCGGAGCTGGTGTCTAACCGTTGAATCGGTGCTGCCCTCTTCGCGGGTAAACCCGCTCCCACAGGAAGTGTGCAAGACCTGTGGGAGCGGGTTTACCCGCGAAGGGCCCCATTTATTCAGGCTTGATCCGCTCAGAAGGCCGGCGTGCGCCGGCCACCAGTTTCTCCACGGCCTTGCTCGCCGCGACCATGCCGAAGGTCGCGGTCACCATCATCACCGCACCGAATCCACCGGCGCAGTCCAGGCGCACGCCTTCACCGACAAAGCTCTTCTGCAGGCACACGCTGCCATCCCCCTTGGGGTAGCGCAGTTGTTCGCTGGAGAACACGCATGGCACGCCATAGTTGCGGCTGGTGTTGCGCGAGAAGTTGTAGTCGCGGCGCAAGGTCGAGCGCACCCGTGAAGCCAACGGGTCGTTGAAGGTCTTGTTGAGGTCGCCAAGCTGGATCTGGGTCGGGTCGATCTGCCCGCCGGCACCACCGGTGGTGACGATGGCGATCTTGCGACGGCGACACCAGGCGATCAGCGCCGCCTTGGCCATCACGCTGTCGATGCAGTCGATCACGCAGTCCATCTGCTCGGTGATGTACTCAGCCATGGTCTCGCGGGTGACGAAATCGGCCACCGCATGCACCGTGCAGGCTGGGTTGATCGCCCGCAGGCGCTCGGCCATCACCTCGACCTTGGCTCGGCCGACCTGGCCTTCGAGGGCATGGGCCTGACGGTTGGTGTTGCTCACGCAGACATCGTCCAGGTCGAACAGGCTGATCTCGCCCACGCCGCTGCGGGCCAGGGCCTCGGCCGCCCACGAGCCAACCCCGCCAATGCCGACGATGGCCACATGGGCCTGACTCAGGCGCTGCAAGCCGTCGTCGCCGTAGAGCCGGGCGACGCCGGCGAAGCGTGGATCTTCTGTGCTCATGCTGATACCCCGAAAAAACCGGCGCGCATTATAGGCCAAGCCATGGGCTCGCGGGCATAGCGCACGGCCCGATCACGCCACCTGGGCGTGCCAGAGCGGCCACGGATTGGAAAAAATCCTGCCATGCCTGCTTTAATGTCCTATCAAGCAACTATATCTGGACGACAGCCAGGCGGACTGAGAACTACATCCTCTGTCGACAATCCAACGGATTACCTTCCCCGGAATCCGTAGGACCCACGCCCCAGCGGCGACGCCTCGCTCCCCTCTTCGGAACCTCGAACACCTATGTCATCACGTAAATTCGGTCTCAACCTGGTGGTGGTCCTGGCCATCGCCGCGCTGTTCACCGGGTTCTGGGCCTTGATCAACCGCCCGGTATCCGCCCCCGCCTGGCCGGAACAGATTTCCGGTTTCTCCTACTCGCCGTTCCGTCTCGGCCAGAGCCCACAGAAGGGCCAATACCCCAGCGAGGACGAGATCCGCCAGGACCTCGAGCAACTGAACAAGCTGACCGACAACATCCGTATCTACACCGTCGAGGGTACCCAGGCCGAGGTGCCGCGCCTGGCCGAAGAGCTTGGCCTGCGTGTCACCCTGGGGATCTGGATCAGCAACGATCAGGAACGCAATGAGCGGGAGATCGAAAAGGCCATCGGCCTGGCCAACACCTCGCGCAGCGTGGTGCGGGTAGTGGTCGGCAACGAAGCATTGTTCCGCGAGGAAGTCACCGCCGAGCAACTGATCGGCTACCTGGACCGGGTCCGCGCCGCGGTCAAGGTGCCGGTGACCACCAGTGAGCAGTGGCACATCTGGAAGGAGCACCCGGAACTGGCGAAACACGTCGACCTGGTCGCCGCGCACATCCTGCCCTACTGGGAGTTCGTGCCCATGAAGGACTCGGTGCAGTTCGTCCTCGACCGTGCCCGCGAGCTGCGCAAGCAGTTCCCGCGCAAGCCGCTGCTGCTCTCGGAGGTCGGCTGGCCAAGCAACGGCCGCATGCGCGGCGGCGCCGACGCCACCCAGGCCGACCAGGCCATCTACCTGCGCACCCTGGTCAACACCCTCAACCGCCGCGGCTACAACTATTTCGTCATCGAAGCCTACGATCAGCCGTGGAAGGCCAGCGACGAAGGCTCGGTGGGCGCCTACTGGGGCGTGTACAACGCCGAGCGCCAGCAGAAATTCAACTTCGAGGGCCCGATCGTGGCGATCCCGCAATGGCGCGCCCTGGCCGTGGCCTCGGTGGTGCTGGCGATGATCGCCCTGGCCATCCTGTTGATCGACGGCTCGGCCCTGCGCCAGCGCGGGCGCACCTTCCTCACCTTCATCACCTTCCTGTGCGGGTCGGTGCTGGTGTGGATCGCCTATGACTACAGCCAGCAGTACAGCACCTGGTTCAGCCTCACCGTGGGCGTGCTGCTGGCGCTGGGCGCCCTCGGGGTGTTCATCGTGCTGCTGACCGAGGCCCATGAACTGGCCGAGGCGGTGTGGATTCACAAGCGACGGCGGGAGTTCCTGCCCGTGCAGGGCGACAGCGCCTACCGGCCCAAGGTCTCGGTGCACGTGCCGTGCTACAACGAACCGCCGGAGATGGTGAAGCAGACCCTCGACGCCCTCGCCGCGCTGGACTACCCGGACTACGAAGTGCTGGTGATCGACAACAACACCAAGGACCCGGCCGTGTGGGAGCCGCTCAAGGCCCACTGCGAAAAGCTCGGCGAGCGCTTCAGGTTCTTCCACGTCGCGCCGCTGGCCGGTTTCAAGGGTGGCGCGCTGAACTACCTGATCCCGCATACGGCCAAGGACGCCGAGGTGATCGCGGTGATCGACTCGGACTACTGTGTCGATCGCAACTGGCTCAAGCACATGGTGCCGCACTTCGCCGACCCGAAGATCGCCGTGGTGCAATCGCCCCAGGACTACCGCGACCAGCACGAGAGCGCTTTCAAGAAGCTGTGCTACAGCGAATACAAGGGCTTCTTCCATATCGGCATGGTCACCCGCAACGACCGTGACGCGATCATCCAGCACGGCACCATGACCATGACCAGGCGCAGCGTGCTCGAGGAGCTGGGCTGGGCCGAGTGGTGCATCTGCGAGGACGCCGAGCTGGGCCTGCGCGTGTTCGAGAAGGGTCTGTCGGCAGCCTATGCCCATAACAGCTACGGCAAGGGCCTGATGCCCGACACCTTCATCGACTTCAAGAAACAGCGTTTCCGCTGGGCCTATGGCGCCATCCAGATCATCAAGCACCACGCCGGCGCCCTGCTGCGCGGCAAGGGCAGCGAGCTGACCCGCGGCCAGCGCTACCACTTCCTGGCCGGCTGGCTGCCATGGATCGCCGACGGCATGAACATCTTCTTCACCGTCGGCGCGCTGCTGTGGTCGGCGGCGATGATCATCGTGCCGCACCGGGTCGACCCGCCGCTGATGATGTTCGCCATTCCGCCGCTGGCGCTGTTTTTCTTCAAGGTCGGCAAGATCGTCTTCCTCTACCGCCGCGCGGTGGGGGTCAACATGAAAGATGCCTTCGCTGCAGCGCTGGCGGGGCTGGCGCTGTCGCACACCATTGCCAAGGCGGTGCTGTACGGTTTCTTCACCAGCAGCATGCCGTTTTTCCGCACACCGAAGAATGCCGACAGCCACGGTGTGCTGGTGGCGATCTCCGAAGCCCGCGAAGAGCTGTTCATCATGTTGCTGCTGTGGGGCGCGGCGCTGGGTATCTACCTGGTGCAGGGGCTGCCGAGTTCGGACATGCGCTTCTGGGTGGCGATGCTGCTGGTGCAGTCGTTGCCGTACCTGGCGGCGCTGGTGATGGCGTTGCTGTCGTCGTTACCCAAGCCCGCCGAGAAGGTTGCAGAGCCACAACAGGCTTGAGATCGCCGGGGGCGCGTTGCGCCCCTTTCGCGGCACAAGGTCGCTCCTACACAGGCAGCGCGGTCTTTGTAGGAGCGGCCTTGTGCCGCGAAAGGGCCGTAACGCGGCCCCATTCCACCATGGTTTGATATAAGATAACGCCCCTCAGTTTCCCCGCCTTGCCTTGCCCCGGAGTCCTTCAATGACGGCCCCAGCCGAGCTCTCGCCTACCCTGCAACTGGCCTGCGACCTGATCCGTCGCCCCTCGGTCACCCCGGTCGATGCCGATTGCCAGACCCAGATGATGAACCGCCTGGGCGCCGTCGGCTTCCAGCTCGAGCCGATGCGCATCGAGGACGTCGACAACTTCTGGGCCAGCCATGGCACCCAGGACGGCCCGGTGCTGTGCTTCGCCGGCCACACCGACGTGGTCCCCACCGGCCCGGTGCAACAGTGGCAGCATGAACCGTTCGAGGCGCTGATCGATGCCGACGGCATGCTCTGCGGCCGCGGCGCCGCCGACATGAAGGGCAGCCTGGCGTCGATGGTGGTGGCCAGCGAGCGCTTCGTGCACGACTACCCGAATCACCGCGGCAAGATCGCTTTCCTGATCACCAGCGACGAGGAAGGCCCGGCCCACCATGGCACCAAGGCCGTGGTCGAGCGCCTCAAGGCGCGCAACGAACGCCTGGACTGGTGCATCGTCGGCGAACCGTCCAGCACCACCCTGCTCGGTGACGTGGTCAAGAACGGCCGTCGCGGCTCACTTGGCGCCAAGCTGACCGTGCGCGGCAAGCAAGGCCACGTGGCCTACCCACACCTGGCGCGCAACCCGATCCACCTGGCCGCGCCGGCCCTGGCGGAACTTGCCGCCGAGCACTGGGACGAAGGCAACGCGTTCTTCCCGCCGACCAGCTTCCAGATCTCCAACCTCAACTCCGGTACCGGCGCCACCAACGTGGTCCCGGGCGAGCTGACCGCGCTGTTCAACTTCCGCTTCTCCACCGAATCGACGGTCGAAGGCCTGCAGCAGCGCGTCGCGGCAATCCTCGACAAGCATCAGCTGGAATGGAACATCGACTGGGCGCTGTCGGGCCTGCCGTTCCTCACCGAGCCGGGCGACCTGCTCGATGCGGTATCGTCGAGCATCAAGGCGGTCACCGGTCGCGAAACCCGCCCATCGACCAGCGGCGGTACCTCCGACGGCCGCTTCATCGCCACCATGGGCACCCAGGTGGTCGAGCTCGGCCCGGTCAACGCCACCATCCACCAGGTGGACGAACGCATCCTGGCCAGCGACCTCGACCTGCTGACCGAGATCTACTACCAGACCCTGGTACGGTTGCTCGCCTGATGCTCGCCTGCCCTCTCTGCCAGGCGCCGCTGGCGCAACTCGACAATGGCGTGGCCTGCCCCGCCGGCCACCGTTTCGACCGCGCCCGCCAGGGCTACCTGAACCTGCTGCCGGTGCAGCACAAGAACAGCCGCGATCCGGGCGACAACCAGGCCATGGTCGAAGCCCGCCGCGATTTCCTCGACGCCGGCCACTACGCCCCGGTAGCGCACCGCCTGGCGCAACTGGCTGCCGAGCGCCAGCCACAGGCCTGGCTGGACATCGGCTGCGGCGAAGGCTACTACACCGCGCAGATCGCCCAGGCCCTGCCGGCCGCCGACGGCTACGCCCTGGATATCTCCCGCGAAGCGGTCAAGCGCGCCTGCCGCCGCGCCCCCGAGGTGACCTGGATGGTCGCCAGCATGGCCCGCGTGCCCATGGCCGATGCCAGTTGCGGCTTCATCGCCAGCGTGTTCAGCCCGCTCGACTGGCAGGAGGCCAGGCGCCTGCTCGCCCCCGGCGGCGGCCTGATGCGGGTCGGACCGACCAGCGGCCACCTGATGGAACTGCGCGAGGTGCTCTACGATGAAGTGCGCCCGTACGCCGACGACAAGCACCTGGCCCTGGTCCCCGAGGGCATGGCCCACGCCCACGGCGAGATCCTCGAGTTCCGCCTGAGCCTGGCCGACGCCAAGGCCCGCGCCGACCTGCTGGCCATGACCCCGCACGGCTGGCGTGCCAGCGCCGAGAAGCGCGCACGGGTGATCGACCAGCCCGAACCCTTTGAGGTCACCGTTTCCATGCGTTATGACTATTTCGTGCGCCAAGACTGAGCACACTGGAGCCCCCCATGCGTCAACCCGATATCGAGATCTACCTCAAGGACGACGACGTCGATCACAAGCAGATCGCCGACTGGCTCGCCCTGGCCCTGGGCCCGTGCAGCGAATGGAAGCAGAAAGGCCAGACCTTCAAGTGCATGGCCGGTAACATTCCGGTCACCTGGTTACCGAAAGCTGTGGGGAAATGGAACAGCCTGTACCTGGAAAGCGACCAGACCCCGTGGGCCGACGACATCGCCTGCGCCCGTGCGGCATTCGCCGCGCTCAACGTCGAAGTGCGCTGTGCGCCTGGCAGCTGGGCGGAGGAAGACGGGGAAGAAGATGCCGATCGCTGGATCCGCATCAGCGCCGACGGTGAACAGGAAATCACCTGGCGCACGAACTGAAGGCGTTCGCATCAGGCTGCAAGTTCCACGGTCAACTTGCAGCTTGAGCGTACAGCCGCGAGGCTCAGAGCCCTACCACGTCCTCGGCCTGCAGGCCTTTCTGGCCTTGCACGAGGGCGTACTCGACCTGCTGCCCTTCGACCAGGGTGCGATGCCCCTCACCGCGGATAGCCCGATAGTGGACGAACACGTCCGCACCACCTTCGCGCTGAATGAAGCCATAACCCTTGGCATCGTTGAACCACTTCACATTCCCAGTCTCACGAGACGACATCTGAACTACTCCGGATTTTTATTTTGAAGATCGCCTTGCTGGCGCGGGTTCACCGTCCGCGCCGACGCAGCTTGCACGAATATCCTGCAAGCGGCAGGCCGAGTATATGACAGGGAACAAAAAAAATTCATGACAGGGTCATTTTTGGCCGAATTTTGCTGAACTTACACAGATACGGCAGACTAACGGGCAGTAAAACACGAAAACTTTCACCCAGGGCCCCACCCCATGACCCGTTCCCCCCTGCGCCGCCTCATCTTCGGCGCCCTGCGTCGCGTTCTCTACCTGTGGGTGCGCTCCGAAACCATCAACCAGTCCTCGCTGACGCTCAAGCTCGACCGCAGCCGACCGGTGTTCTACGCCCTCTCCTCGCCGTCGCTCACCGATCTGGCCGTGATCGACCACGAGTGCACCAAGGCGGGGCTGCCACGTCCGGTGCTGCCGGTGGCCGTCGGCCCGCTGCAGGAGCCCGCGGCGTTCTTCTACCTGACCCCCGAGCCTGACTGGCTCGGCCGCCAGGACAAACGCGGCGCGCCACCGACGCTCGAGCGCCTGGTCGCGGCGATCAGCCAGCACGCCGAGGAAGACGCGCAGATCATTCCGGTCAGCGTTTTCTGGGGCCAGACCCCCGCCAGCGAGTCGAGCCCGTGGAAGCTGCTGTTCGCCGACAGCTGGGCCGTCACCGGCCGCCTGCGCCGCCTGCTCAGCGTACTGATCCTGGGGCGCAAGACCCGCGTGCAGTTCTCCGCGCCGATCCACCTGCGCGAGCTGGTGCAGCACAACAAGGGCCACGAACGCACTGTACGCATGGCCCAGCGCATGATGCGCGTGCATTTCCGCAACCTGAAGACCGCGGTGATCGGCCCCGACATCTCGCACCGACGCAACCTGGTCAAGGGCCTGGTGCACGACCCGCTGGTGCGCCAGGCCATCAGCGACGAGGCCGATCGCGAGAAGATCCCCTACGCCAAGGCCGAGGCCAAGGCGCTGCACTATGGCAACGAGATCGCCTCGGACTACACCTACACCGCCATCCGCTTCCTCGAAGTGGTGCTCAGCTGGTTCTGGAACAAGATCTACGACGGCATCAAGGTCAACCACATCGAGCAGGTGCAGGGCATCGCCCCCGGCCACGAGGTGATCTACGTACCCTGCCACCGCAGCCACATCGACTACCTGTTGCTGTCCTACCTGCTGTTCCGCAACGGCCTGACGCCGCCGCACATCGCCGCCGGCATCAACCTCAACATGCCGGTGATCGGCGGCCTGCTGCGCCGCGGCGGTGCCTTCTTCATGCGCCGCACGTTCAAGGGCAACCCACTGTACACCGCAGTGTTCAACGAGTACCTGCACACCCTGTTCACCAAGGGCTTCCCGGTCGAGTACTTCGTCGAGGGCGGCCGCTCGCGCACCGGGCGCATGCTGCAGCCGCGCACCGGCATGCTGGCGATCACCCTGCGCAGCTTCCTGCGCTCCTCGCGCACGCCGATCGTCTTCGTCCCGGTGTACATCGGCTACGAGCGGGTGCTCGAAGGCCGCACATACCTGGGCGAACTACGCGGCGCCAGCAAGAAGAAAGAATCGATCTTCGACATCTTCAAGGTCATCGGCGCGCTCAAGCAGCGCTTCGGCCAGGTCTACGTCAACTTCGGCGAACCGATCCGCCTCAACAGCTTCCTCGACGAACAGCAGCCCGGCTGGCGCGATCAGCCGCTCGGCCCGCAGTTCCGCCCGGACTGGCTCAACGACACCACCACCCGCCTGGGCGAGACGGTCGCCCGTCACCTGAACGAAGCCGCGGCGATCAACCCGGTCAACCTGGTGGCGCTGGCACTGCTGTCGACCAGCCGCCTGGCCCTGGACGAACGCGCCCTGACCCGCGTGCTCGACCTGTACCTGGCCCTGCTGCGCCAGGTGCCCTACTCGCCGCATACCACGCTGCCCGATGGCGACGGCAAGGCGCTGATCGACCACGTGCTGGGCATGGACCTGCTGGCCGAGCAGAAGGACGCGCTGGGGCGCATCCTCTACCTGGACGAAGCCAATGCGGTGCTGATGACCTATTACCGCAACAACGTACTGCACATCTTCGCCCTGCCGGGGCTGCTGGCGAGCTTCTTCCTCAGCAGCTCGCGCATGAGCCGCGAATTGCTGGGCCAGTACGTGCGGGCGCTGTATCCGTACCTGCAGGCCGAGCTGTTCCTGCGCTGGACGCCCGAGCAACTGGACGAGGTGATCGACCAGTGGCTGACGGCGCTGGTCGAGCAGGGGCTGCTGCGCAGGGAGCAGGACATCTACATGCGTCCAGCACCCAGCTCGCGGCAGTTCGTCCTGCTGACACTGCTGGCACGCACCATCACCCAGACCCTGCAGCGCTTCTACATGGCCACCTCGTTGCTGCTCAACAGCGGCCAGCACACACTGAGCGCCGAAGAGCTGGAGGAGCTGTGCGTGATGATGGCCCAGCGCCTGTCGATCCTGCATGGCCTGAACGCCCCGGAGTTCTTCGACAAGACCTTGTTCCGCCACTTCATCCAGACCCTGGTGCGCGAAGGCGTGCTGCAGCCGGACGACAACGGCAAGCTGGGTTACCACGACAAGCTTGCCGAGCTGGCCGAGGGCGTGGCCAAGCGGGTACTGTCGGCAGAGCTGCGTCTGTCGATTCGCCAGGTAGCCTTGCACCGCGATGAAACACCGGAACCTGTGGCGGTTGAGTGAACTGGCCCGATCCCGGTCTACCCGATACGCTGAACCTGCACCATTCTGCCCATAAGGAAATCCCCATGATCCGCTCCTCCCTGCGCTTCACCACCCTGTGCGCCGGCCTGCTGCTGTCGGCCAACGCCCTGGCCCTGTCGCTCGGCGACCTGTCCCAGAGCGACGCCTCCGGCGGCCTGAAGGACGCCCTCACCCAAGGCGCGCAGATCGCCGTCAAGCAACTGAGCACCCCCGGCGGTTTCAGCAACAACCCCGACGTGCGCATCGAGCTGCCGGGCAACCTCGGCAAGGCCGCCAAGGCCATGAAGATGTTCGGCAAGGGTGAACAGGTCGAAGCCCTGGAATCCAGCATGAACAAGGCCGCCGAGGCTGCGGTGCCACAAGCCCAGGCGATCCTGGTGGACGCGGTGAAGAAGATGACCGTGACCGATGCCAAGGGCATCCTCAGCGGCGGCCAGGATTCGGCCACCCAGTACCTGAACAAGAGCAGCCGCGAGCAGATCCGCGCCAAGTTCCTGCCGATCGTCAAGCAGGCCACCGACAAGGTCGGCCTGGCCCAGCAGTACAACAACTTCGCCGGGCAGGCCGCAGGCCTGGGCGTGGTCGACGCCAAGAGCGCCAACATCGAGAGCTACGTGACCGAGAAAGCCCTGGACGGGCTGTTCGAGATGATCGCCAAGCAGGAAGAAAGCATTCGCCAGAACCCGGCCGGTGCCGCGACCAGCCTGGCCAAGAAGGTGTTCGGCGCGCTTTGAGGGCCATGGGGGCTGCTTTGCAGCCCTTTCCGGCCGGTCCGACGCCTCGGCGAGGCCGCTCCTACAGTGGATTGCGTATCCCTGTAGGAGCGGCCTTGTGCCGCGAACGGAGGGCACAGCCCTCCCCTGCGGTTTTCAGTCCTTCCTGACCCTGAACCACGCCGCATACAACGCCGGCAGGAACAGCAGGGTCAACACCGTGGCGACGATCAAGCCGCCCATGATCGCCACCGCCATCGGCCCGTAGAACACGCTCCTCGACAGCGGAATCATCGCCAGCACCGCCGCCAATGCGGTCAGCACGATCGGCCGGAAGCGCCGCACCGTGGCCTCGATGATCGCCTGCCAACGCGCCATCCCCGCAGCGATATCCTGTTCGATCTGGTCCACCAGGATCACCGAGTTGCGCATGATCATCCCCGCCAGGGCGATGGTCCCGAGCATGGCGACGAAACCAAACGGCTGGCGGAACACCAGCAGGAACAGGGTCACGCCGATCAACCCGAGGGGCGCGGTGAGGAACACCATGAACATCCGCGAGAAACTGCGCAGCTGGATCATCAGCAGACTCAGCACCACCACGATGAACAGGGGCATGCCGGCGTTCACCGAGCGCTGGCCACGCTCGGAGTCTTCCACCGTGCCGCCCACTTCAAGCAGGTAGCCATCGGGCAGCTCATTCTTGATCTGGGCCAGGGTCGGCTGGATCTGCTTGACCAGGGTCGCCGGCTGTTCCTTGTCGTAGATGTCGGCACGCACGGTGACGGTGGGCAGGCGGTTGCGGTGCCAGATGATGCCTTCCTCGAAGCCGTATTCCAGGGTCGCCACCTGCGACAGGGCCACGCTCTGGCCGTTGTCGGTAGGTACTGCCAGGCTGCCCAGGCTGCCCAGCTCGCGGCGCTCCTCCGGGGTGCCGCGCAGGAGGATCTCGATCAGCTCGTTGTCCTCACGGTACTGGCTGACGTTGCTGCCGGTCAGCGAGCTCTGCAGGAAGCTCGACAAGTGCGCAGTGCTCACCCCCAGGGCCCGGGCGCGGTCCTGGTCGATGTCCAGGTACACCGCCTTGCTCGGCTCCTCCCAGTCCAGGTGCACGTTGACCACATGCGGGTTCTCGCGCACCTTGGCCGCCACCTCGCGGGCCAGGGCGCGGACCTTCTCGATGTGCTCGCCGGTGACGCGGAACTGCACCGGATAGCCCACGGGTGGGCCGTTCTCCAGGCGCGTGACCCGCGAGCGCAAGTCGGGGAACTGCTGGTCGAGGGTGCCGATCAGCCAGCTGCGCAGACGCTCACGGTCCTCCAGCGACTTGGCCAGCACCACGAACTGGGCAAAGCTCGCCGCCGGCAGTTGCTGGTCCAGCGGCAGGTAGAAGCGCGGCGAGCCGGTGCCGACGTAGGCGACGTAGTTGGCGATGCCATCCTGCTGCTTGAGCAGCGCCTCCAGCTGCTTGACCCGTTCGGAGGTGTTGTTCAGCGAGGCACCTTCGGCCAGTTTCAGGTCGACCATCAGCTCCGGCCGGCCGGAGGCCGGGAAGAACTGCTGGGGCACGAAGCGGAACAGCAGGATGCTGCCGACGAACGCGGCGATGGTCAGGACGATCACCGTCTTGCGACGCCGCACGCACCACTCCACCACCCGCCTGACGCGCTGGTAGAACGGCGTGGCGTACGGATCGGGGGCATGCCCGTTGGCGCCATGGCGGGCCGCGTGAAGCTTGGCCAGGTCCGGCAGCAGGCGCTCACCCAGGTAGGGCACGAACACCACCGCGGCGACCCATGAGGTCAGCAGGGCGATGGTCACCACCTGGAAGATCGAACGGGTGTACTCCCCCGTGCCGGAAGCCGCCGTGGCGATCGGCAGGAAACCGGCGGCGGTGATCAGGGTACCTGTGAGCATCGGGAATGCCGTGCTGGTCCAGGCGTAGCTCGCTGCCTTGAGCCGGTCGTAGCCCTGCTCCATCTTGATCGCCATCATCTCCACCGCGATGATCGCGTCGTCCACCAGCAGGCCCAGGGCCAGCACCAGCGCCCCCAGGGAAATCTTGTGCAGGCCGATGCCGAAGTAGTACATGGCGGCAAAGGTCATGGCCAGCACCAGCGGGATCGCCAGCGCCACCACCAGTCCGGTGCGCAGGCCCAGGGAGAAGAAGCTCACCAAGAGGACGATCGCCAGGGCCTCGATCAGCACCTGCACGAACTCGCCGACCCCGGCCTTTACCGCCGCCGGCTGGTCGGACACCTTGCGCAGCTCCATGCCCGCCGGCAGGTTTTGCGCCAGGCGGGCGAATTCGCCTTCCAAGGCCTTGCCAAGCACCAGGATGTCACCGCCGTCCTTCATCGACACCGCCAGGCCGATGGCATCCTCGCCCATGAAGCGCATGCGCGGCGCGGGCGGGTCATTGAAACCGCGCTGCACCTCGGCGACGTCGCCGATACGGAAGGTGCGGTCACCTACGCGGATGGGGAACTGGCGAATCTGCTCGACGCTGTCGAAGCGCCCGCTGACCCGCAGTTGCAGGCGCTCGCTGGGCGTCTCGAAGAAGCCTGCGGTACTCAACGCGTTCTGCTCGCGCAGCGCCTGCTGCACGGCGGCCAGCGGTATGCCCAGGGTGGCCAGTTTGACGTTGGACAGCTCGATCCAGACCTTCTCGTCCTGCAGGCCGATCAGCTCGACCTTGCCCACGTCCTTGACCCGTTGCAGCTGGATCTGGATACGGTCGGCGTAGTCCTTGAGCACCGCATAGTCGAAGCCGGCGCCGGTCAGGGCATAGATGTTGCCGAAGGTGGTGCCGAACTCGTCGTTGAAGAACGGCCCCTGCGCCTCGGGCGGCAGGGTGTGCTTGATGTCCGCGACCTTCTTGCGGATCTGGTACCACAGCTCGGGGATGTCCTTGGAATGCATCGCGTCGCGGGCCATGAAGGTGACCTGGGACTCACCGGGCCGCGAGAACGAGACGATCCGCTCGTACTCGCCGGTCTCCATCAGCTTCTTTTCGATGCGCTCGGTGACCTGGCGCGACACTTCCTCGGCGGTCGCCCCGGGCCACAGGGTGCGGATGACCATGGCCTTGAAGGTAAAGGGTGGATCCTCGCTCTGCCCCAGCTTGGTGTAGGACATGGCGCCGATCGCCGCCAGCAGGATCATCAGGAACAACACGATCTGGCGATTGCGCAGCGCCCAGGCGGAAAGGTTGAAACCCATCGGGACTTACTCCTTGGCCGCCAGGTTCACTTCACGGTTGCTGCGGTCCACAGGCCGCACCTGTTGTCCCTCGCGCAGCACATGGCCGCCCGCGGCGACCACCCAATCGCCGGCCTGCAGCCCTTCGAGCACCGGCACACTGTCGGCGCCATAGGCGCCAAGGCGCACCTGCGCGCGCTCCAGGCGGTTGTCCTTGCCGACCTTCCAGACATAGGCCTGGCCAGCCTCGGCGGTCACCGCCGAGAGCGGCACCGCCAGCGGCGAGCGTTCGGCATGGTCGATGAACACCCGGGCGCTCTGGCCGAGCTCGGCCGGCGTGTCGTTGGAGGTGAAGGCGATGCGTGCGGCAAAGGTCCGCGAACGCGGGTCCGCCGCCGGGGAAAGCTCGCGAATGCGGCCCTCGAAGCGTCGGTTCGGGTGCGACCACAGCTCCACGCTCACCGTCTGGCCGACGGCGAAGCGGGCGAACTGCTGCTCCGGCAGGCCGATGACCACTTCGCGCTCACCGTCGGCGGCGAGGGTGAACACGGTCTGCCCGGCGGCTACCACCTGGCCCACCTCGACCTGGCGCTTGGCGATCACCCCGGCCTGGGGCGCGCGCAGCACCGCGTACTCGGCCTGGTTGCCGGCCACCTCGAACTCGGCCTTGGCCTGTTTCAGGCGCGCCTGGCCGGCGCGGTAGAGGTTCTCGGCGTTATCGAACTGGGAGCGGCTGACCATCTGCCGGTCCAGCAGTTTCTGGTAGCGGTCGCGCTCGGCGCGCACCAGCGCCAGGTTGGCCTCGGCCGCCGCCAGCTGGGCGCGGTTGGCCTCCAGTTGCAGGCGTACATCCTGGGGGTCGAGCTCGGCCAGCGGCTGCTCGGCCTTGACCCGCTGCCCCTCTTCCACCAGGCGCTTGCTGACCTTGCCACCGATGCGAAACGCAAGTTCGGGCTCGAAGCGCGCGCGCACCTCGCCCGGATAGCTGTCGGCCGAGGCCTGCGCGGGTTGCGGCTGGACCACCAGCGCCGGCCGCGGCGCGGCAGGTGGCGCGGCCTCCTGGCCGCAGGCGGAAAGCAGGAGCACGGCGGCTGCCGGCAGGGCGAGGGACAACGCACGACGCAACATGATGAATGACCTTTGGCAGAGGGTGCATCGAATATTTATACTGGCGAGTATATTAAGTCAGCGAACCTTGCCGGGGAAGCGGGCGTTTCAGAGAAAACTCATATTTGCGTTGCGACGTATGCTGCAGCCGACGGCTTCACGACCCGGTAAGATGTGCCCCTTTCACACTGAATGCGGTCCCTCATGTCCAACGACGCACCCATCGGCCCAGGCCGGCCCAAGGACCTGGCCAAGCGCGAGGCCATCCTCGAAGCCGCCAAGCACCTGTTCCTCAGCCTTGGCTATGCCAACACCAGCATGGATGCGGTCGCGGCGGCGGCAGGTGTTTCAAAGCTCACCGTCTACAGCCATTTCACCGACAAGCAGACGCTGTTTGGCGCGGCGGTCATGTCCACCTGCCAGAACCAATTGCCTGACTTGATGTTCGAGTATCCGGAAGGGGTGGCGGTGGAGGATGTGCTGCTGAACATTGCCCGTGGGTTCCAGGCGCTGATCAGCAGTGACGAGGCGGTCAAGCTGAGTCGCCTGATCTTTGCCCTCGGGAGCCAGGATCCGGGGTTTGGGCAGTACTTCTACGAGGCGGGGCCGAAGCGGGTGATGGCCGGGATGGCGGCGCTGCTGCACTGTGTCGACCAGCGGGGGTTGCTGCGGATCGACAACCCGTTGCGGGCGGCGGAGCATTTCTTCTGCCTGGTGAAGGGGGCGCCGGATTATCGGTTGTTGCTGGGGTGTGCGCAGGCGCTGAGTGGGGATGAGGCTGAGGCGCATGTACGGGAGGCTGTTGGGGTTTTTGTTCGGGCTTTTCGGGGGTAGATCGGGATCGGGTTCGGGGGTGGTTGTTTTGATTTTTGCATGCTCATTCGTAGGCGATGTCGACATTTAGTCACCTTTTCGCCTTTACGGCGACCTACTTTTCTCTAGGGAAAAGTAGGCAAAACCGTTCCGCTCCGTTCATCCGGCCCCTGCGCTGCGCTCCGGGGTCCCCTCGCTCCGTTCTTGCTCCCGGGAGGACCGCGCTGAACGCCCCATCCTGGGGCGCAGCGCTTGACGGCCATCCATGGCCGTCACCTCCCTCCGCAAGAACTCCGCTCGGCCTCCTGAAGTCGCAATTGGTGGCGCCTGGACTATTGCGCGCTTAGAAGCAAGAGCAAGAGCAAGAGCAAGAGCAAGAAATTCGAAGTTGGTTGTTTGACAGTTAATTATGTATTGGCTGTTCCTGCCCTTTCGCGGGGCAAGCCCGCTCCTACAGGTTTATATATCGCGGCGACTATTGCGTGGGAGCGGGCTTGCCCCGCGATGCGATCGGGAGATCAATTAAATTTCAACTAGCGACAGCTGCGCCAGTCCAGGCGCCGCCCGTAACTTCGCGACTTCAGGAGGCCGAACGGAGGTCTTGCGGAGGGAGGTGACGGGCATGGATGCCCGTCAAGCGCTGGGGCCCAGGATGGGCCCTACAGCGCGGTCCTCCCGGGAGCAAGACCGGAGTGAGGGAACCCGGAGCGAAGCGCAGGGCCGGATGAATGGAGCGAGGATTTTTTGGTGACTTTTTGATCCTTCAAAAAGTTACCCGCCGTAAGGGCGGAAAGGTGAATAAGCGTCGACATCGCAAATGAATGCGCCTACAACTTCAAAAACAAACACCCCAACCAACAGTCAAGCCTTCAAAGCCTTCTTGGGATATATATCATACCGACTAGACTTCCCCTCCAGACTATGACTCGGCTTGGCCCCCTCGATAATAGGCGCCTTGCGCGGCCGCTTAACCACCACCCGGTGCGTGGCCAACGCCAAAGCCGCCTCGAGCAAAGCAGGCGCATCCAGGTCATCGCCGACCAAAGGCCGAAACACCCGCATTTCCTTCTTCACCAACGCACTCTTGTCCCGATGCGGAAACATCGGATCCAGGTAGATCACCTGCGGCGCCTCCCCCTCCCAAGCCCGCATCCGCTCGATGGCATTGCCCGTCAGCAACCGCATGCGCGCAACGATCGGTCCGATCTCCTCATCTCCACGCGCCCGCGCCAGACCATCCTCCAGCAACGCGGCGATCAACGGCTGGCGCTCGATCAGGGTCATCTGGCACCCCAGGCTGGCCAGCACGAACGCATCCTTGCCCAGCCCCGCAGTAGCGTCGAGCACCTGCGGCCGCACGCCCTGGGCGATGCCCACGGCCTTGGCGATCATCTGCCCGTTGCCACCCCCATACAACCGCCGGTGCGCCGCCTGCCCCTCGACGAAATCCACCCGCACCGGCCCCGGCGCCTGCGGCCCGAGCTGCTGGATCTGCAGCCCTTCGCCCCCCAGCTGCACGGCGAACTCCGCGGTTTCATCGACCAACGGCAAGCCCAGCCGCTCGGCCCATGCCTCGGCCTGTGCCTGGAACTGCGGGGCCAGTGCCTCGACCCTGATACCTGCGCCCTGCTGCTGATCTACCATCCGTTCCCGCACTCGAAATAAATTAATGAAACCCCGGCCAGAGCCGATACAGGCAATATCCCGCTATTCTGCCAGAGCTCAACGTCCGCGACTGCCATGTCAGACACTCTTCCCATCGGCTTGACCTACTTGTCGCCCGTCGGCAACTACGGTCGACAGAATACCCAGGCACTGGGTGGCGTCAGCCACCTGTGGCAGGATTTCTTCGCCCAGGCCATGGCAGAGCAATCGCAAGGCGAAGTCGACACCTTCAGCCAGGCGCTGATGCAGTGCGACCAGGACAGCGGCGAACCGGTCGGCGGCGCCCGCGCCCTGGCCCTGATCGATGCCCAGCGCACCCTGCCTGTTCACGACACCGAAGTGGCTCCGCCTGAGCCGCTGTTCCTGCCCAAGGCAGAACTGGAAGCCAAGCTGCTGCCGCCCGCCCCCGAGCCCTTCGACACCGTCGAACTGATCGAGCAACAGCGCCAGCTCGATATCAGCAACAGCTGGCTGCGCCCTGTGGTCATGAGCCAGGGCCACCCCACCGCCGAGCCCGGCCCCGGCCCATCGCCACGGCCGCTGTTCCTGCCGATCGCCGAGTTCGAGACCAACCTGCTCGACCCTGCGCCCGAACCCTTCGACGAACAGACGCTGGCCAAGCAGCAGAACGACCTGGAGTTCGATATCCACTGGGCGCGCCCGGTGGTGCTGAACAACGTGCGCGTACACGCCTGAGTTCAACGGCAGATCTGCCAGAAACCCATGTCCAGGTGAAAGTGGTTGTGGTGCGCGGCGTTGTAGTTCGGCCCCAAAGCCGTGCTGAAGCTCTCGCAGGCCGCCGCCTGAACTTGCCGCAGGAAGTCAGCCTTGGGGCCCTCTCCCCGCCAGTCCTGCGCCAGTACGATGCGCTGGCCATCCTTCAGGCGAAAACCGCTGATATCCAGCGCATTGGCCGTGGCATGCTGGCTGAGCCGGCCTTGCTTGCGGTGGTAGACATTGCGGCAGGCGAAACTGCCCAGATGATCGACCTGGACCACCGGCTGACCGAACACCCGCTGCGCCGCCGGCTGCAATCCATGCGCTTCGAACAGCGCATAGGCCACCGCCAGCGGACAACTGGCGAGGAAACTGCTGCTCAAGCGCGCCTGCCCACCTTCAACCCGCCAGACGTTGCGCAACGGGCAAGCGGCCTGCGGCGGGCTGTCACTCTGCGGTCGATACCGCAGCGGGGTGGTCTGCAACGCCTGGCGGCATAGCTCGGGATCGTCGCGCAGGCGCGACAGCTTGTAGGGCGTCAGCAGATTCGGAGGATGCCGCACATCCAGGGCAGCCCAGGGATTCCAGGCATCCGGTAGACGCCAGCCCGACAACCAGGCGAGCAGCACAACCAGCAACAGGCCGCCCAGCAGGGTGAACATTCTGCGCATGCGACCTCAGCGACGGAACAGATCGTTGAGCTGGGCGAAAGGCAGGGCCTGCTCGCCATAGCCGAAGGTGCCCTGCCCGCGGATCTCCAGCGCAGCCCGCTGGAAAGCGCCCAACGCCGCCCGCGCCAGCGAGGAGCCGACACTGATGCGCTTCACCCCCAGGTCCTGCAACTGGTTCACACTCAAGGGCACGCCTGCCATGCCCATCAACACATTCACAGGCCTGGGGGCCACGGCCTGCACCACCGCGCGGATCTCATCGACACTGCGCAGACCCGGCGCGTACAACACGTCCGCTCCGGCTTCGGCATAAGCCTGCAACCGGCGGATGGTGTCGTCCAGGTCGAGGCGCCCGTGCAGCAGGTTCTCGGCGCGGGCACAGAGGGTGAAGGGGAAGGCCAGGCTGCGGGCTGCCGTAACGGCGGCACGCACCCGTGCCACGGAGTGTTCGAAATCGTAGATCGGCGCATCGTTGCGACCGCTGGCATCCTCGATCGAACCACCCACCAGCCCCGCCTCGGCAGCGCGCAGGATAGTCTGCGCGCAGTCTTCCGGCAGATCGCCGAAGCCGTTTTCCAGGTCCGCCGCCACCGGCAACGGCGTGGCATCGACGATGGCGCGGGCATTGGCGAGGGTCTCCTCGAGCGTCAGCGCGCCTTCGGCATCCGGCCGTCCGAGGCTGAACGCCAACCCGGCACTGGTGGTGGCCAGCGCTTCGAAACCCAGGCTGGCCAGCAACCGTGCGGAGCCGCCATCCC
Source organism: Pseudomonas sp. RtIB026 (assembly GCF_016861355.2). NCBI lineage: Bacteria > Pseudomonadati > Pseudomonadota > Gammaproteobacteria > Pseudomonadales > Pseudomonadaceae > Pseudomonas > Pseudomonas sp. RtIB026. The sequence goes on from NZ_AP023348.2 coordinate 5,328,889, forward strand.
ACGGGTTGGGAATGACGAACGCGCCATCACGCTCATGCAGTGCCTTGAAGGCTTCGGCTCGCAGGGTTTGCACATCCATGGTTCAACCTCCGACAGTCAGATCACAGTAATCCCAGTTGTTCGACCTCAGGGGCGCGCGGCAATTCAGGCAGCGCCGCCAAGCCTGGCAACAGGGTCATCAGGCGCTGGTGAAAACGCTGCGCCAGTGCCGCAGCCAGGCGGTTGTCCGAGGTGTGCAGGAATAAGTAGGGGCGGCGCCCCTCTTCAATCCAGGCGGCGACCTTGTCCACCCAGGGCGTGAGAAAGCGCTCATTGGCCTCGAGCTCGGGATGGCCGATGAAGCGCACCTGCGGGTGTTGGGTAAAGGCTGCCGGGCGCGGCGGTACCTTGGGCTTCTTGGCCTGGGCATGAAGCACGGCGGGCTCGCGCGAAGCGCAGCTGAACAGCGCACGCGGATCCAGGCAGATGCGTTCGACACTACGCTCATGCAACAGCCGGTTGAGCTGGCGCTCCTCCTCGCCACGGGCGAAGAATGCGTCGTTGCGCACCTCCACCGCCACCGGCACGCCGATCTCATCGAGGAAGTACGCAAGCTCGCCCAGGCGCGCCGGGCCGAACATCGCCGGCAATTGCAGCCAGTAAGGCGACACGCGCTCGCCCAAGGGGGCCATCAGTCGGGTGAAGTCCAGCGCCGAGTCGAGCTGTTCGCGCAGGTCGCCCGCGTGGCTGACATCCCCGGGAAACTTGGCGGTGAAGCGAAACCCCATCGGCATGATCTGCGCCCAACGCTCGACCGTCGCTGGCGCGGGACGGGCATAGAAGGTGGTGTTGCCTTCGACGGCGTTGAATACCTGGCTGTACAGCCCGAGGAATTCGCTGGTGCGAGCGTCGGCGGGGTACAGGTACTCGCGCCAGGCGTTTTCAGCCCAGGACGGGCAACCGAGGAAATAAGGGAGGGGTGATGGCGTCATCCATCAAATGTACAGGTCCAGCCCCAGTACTTCCATCTCCCAGTCGGTGAAGCCGGCAGTGGTCAGGTAGCTGGCCAGGGCCGTGGAGGTACGCCGGTCGCGGGCGCGGGGGTAGATCAGGTCCTGCTGGCGGGCCGGCAGGTTCTCGCCGCGACGGCTGGCACGGCTGACCTGTGCGTCGATGTCCTCGATGATCTCGGCATCGGCTTCGTCGATGGCTTCGTCACGCGCTGGCGCCTTGCGAGGCGTACGCTTGATGGGGTAGCTCTGTGAGGAGAAGCCGTCGATACGCATGACAGGAGCACTCAGGACCAATGATGGCAATTTAGCAGCATCAGGAATCCTTCGCTAATGCCCGAACTGATAACTGGACCACAGAACACGCAAAAGGTTTTATCGTGAACGGCGATAGCCGACGAACTGCATTCAACGCGCCTTGGGCGTAGCCACATTATCGCGCAGATAGACCGGTTGCGCCTGCTCGGCGGCGACCGTCTCGCCCCGGGCCCAGGCGAAGCCGGCCAAGGCAAGGATGTCCAGGGCGCTGGGCAAGGCAACGGCGTCGCTCGCCGCGACCTGCACCGCCAGGCGCTCGGCGTAGCCCCAGCCGGTACCGGCGCCGAACCACTCGCCATCCAAGTCTTGCGGCAGCGCTACCCGCTCGGGTGGCAGGACCATTTCCTGACCGATCAGGCGCATCTCCCCCTGCTCGGCGCGGTAGCAACCCCAGTACACCTCGTCCATGCGCGCATCGATGGCCGCGGCCACCTGCTGCACGCCTCGCTCGCGCAGCGCGCCCTGGGCCAGGGCCGCCAGGTTGGACACCGGCAGCACCGGACGCTCGAGGGCAAAAGCCAGCCCCTGGACCACGCCGATGGCGATACGCACGCCGGTGAAGGCGCCCGGGCCGCGACCGAAGGCGATGGCGTCCAGCGCGCTCAGCGCCACACCCGAATCGGCCAGCAGCTGCTTGATCATCGGTAGCAGTTTCTGCGCGTGCAGGCGTGGGGCCACCTCGTAGTGGCTGGTCACCTTGCCGTCGTGCAGCAGGGCGACGGAACAGGCTTCGGTGGCGGTATCCAGGGCCAGCAAGGTGGTCATCGAACGAGGTATCCAGGCAACAGGGGAAAAAGAGCGGCAGTATAAACGACAACGGCCCGCAAGCGGGCCGTTGTCGGACAAGGTCGACGGATCAGCTCAGGGCTGCCAGTACCTTGGCGGTGATCGACTCGACCGAGCCGACACCTTCGATGTGGCTGTACTTCGGCTTGCCGGCGTTGGCCGCCGACAGCTTCTGGTAGAAGTCCACCAGCGGCTTGGTCTGGCTGTGGTAGACCGACAGGCGGTGACGCACGGTTTCTTCCTTGTCGTCGTCGCGCTGGATCAGGTCTTCGCCGGTAACGTCATCCTTGCCTTCCACCTTCGGCGGGTTGTACTGGATGTGGTAGGTGCGACCCGAGGCCAGGTGCACGCGGCGACCGGCCATGCGGCCGACGATCTCTTCGTCGTCCACGGCGATCTCGACCACGGCGTCGATGTCGACACCGGCAGCGACCATGGCTTCAGCTTGCGGGATGGTACGCGGGAAGCCGTCGAACAGGCAGCCGTTGGCGCAGTCCGGTTGAGCGATGCGCTCCTTGACCAGGCTGATGATCAGCTCGTCGGAGACCAGCTGGCCGGCATCCATGACCTTTTTCAGCTCCAGGCCCAGCGGGGTGCCGGCCTTGACGGCGGCACGCAGCATGTCACCGGTGGAGATCTGCGGAATACCGAACTTCTCGGTGATGAACTTTGCCTGAGTACCTTTACCGGCCCCGGGAGCTCCCAGCAGAATTACGCGCATCTTGTGCTCCTCATATTTTTCTTTGCAAATCAACGGATTCGGCGCACAAGGCCAACTCCGGAAAATCGGACGAGACCGTAAAATCGGTCAAAAGGCTGCTCAAGATACACAGCGCCCGCCCCCCCGACAAGCGTCCAAAAGTGCCAGGAACGGGCCGCCCGCCGCTGGCCGGGGCACTGGTTGCGCCCGGCGCAACCGGCCGTCGGGGGTTGGGTCGAGGCCAGCCCGGCTAATGACCACGACCGGCCTCGAACAACCTCAGCCGGTGTTGCGCAAACCTGCCGCGATCCCCGCCACGGTCACCAGCAAGGCCTGCTCCAACGGGCTGTCCAGAGCGGCTTCACGGCTGCGCGAGCGTGCCAGCAACTCGGCCTGCAGGCGGTGCAGCGGGTCCAGGTAGGTGTTGCGCAGACGGATGAATTCCAGGGTTTCCGGGCTGTGCGCCAGTAGCACCGGCTGCCCGGTCAGGCCCAGTACCACCCGGCACGACTGCGACAATAGGTCGCGCAGGTGCGCACCCAACGGCAACAGTTCGGGTTGCACCAGACGTTCGTCGTAGGCCTCGGCGATTTGTGCATCGGCCTTGGCCAGGACCATTTCCAGCATGTCGATACGGGTGCGGAAGAACGGCCATTGTTCGCGCATCTGCGCCAGCAGCGCCCCCTGCCCGCGTGCCAGGGCATTGTTCAACGCCGTTTCCCAGCCCAGCCAGGCCGGCAGCATCAGCCTTGTCTGGGTCCAGCCGAAGATCCACGGGATCGCCCGCAGGCTCTCGATACCCCCGGCGCGGCGCTTGGCCGGGCGGCTGCCCAGCGGCAGGCGACCGAGCTCCTGCTCGGGGGTGGACTGGCGGAAGTACTCGACGAAGTCCGGGTTCTCGCGCACCACGCCGCGGTAGGCCTTGACGCCATCGGCGGCCAACTGGTCCATCAGTGCGCGCCAGGCCGGCTCCGGCGGTGGCGGCGGCAGCAGGGTCGCCTCCAGCACGGCGGCCAGGTAAAGGTTGAGGTTCTGTTCGGCGATGCCCGGCAAGCCGAACTTGAAGCGGATCATCTCGCCCTGCTCGGTGGTGCGGAAACGTCCGCCCACCGAGCCCGGTGGCTGCGACAGGATCGCCGCGTGGGCCGGGCCGCCGCCGCGCCCGACCGTGCCGCCCCGGCCATGGAACAGCAGCAGCTCGACCTGATGCTCGCGACAGATGCGCACCAGGTTCTCCTGGGCGCGGTACTGGGCCCAGGCCGCTGCTGTGGTGCCGGCGTCCTTGGCCGAGTCGGAATAACCGATCATCACCTCCTGCGGCCCTTGCAGACCGGCGCGGTAACCCGGCAAACCGAGCAGGCGCTCCATCACCGGGCCCGCGTTGTCCAGGTCAGCCAGGGTCTCGAACAGCGGCACCACGCGCATCGACCGGGTCAGCCCGGCCTCCTTCAGCAGCAACTGCACCGCCAGCACATCGGAGGCCGCGCCGGCCATGGAGATCACGTACGACCCCAGCGACGCCGCCGGCGCGGCGGCGATCTCGCGGCAGGTGGCGAGCACCTCGGCCGTCTCGGCCTGGGGCTGGAAGTGCGCCGGCAACAGCGGGCGACGGTTTTTCAGCTCAGCCTGAAGGAAAGTGATGCGTCGCTCCTCGTCCCACTCGGCATAGCGACCGAGGCCGAGGTAGTCGGTGATTTCCGACAGCGCATCGCGGTGGCGGGCGGCATCCTGGCGCACGTCCAGGCGCACCAGGAACAGGCCGAAGGTCACCGCCCGACGCAGGCAGTCGAGCAACGGGCCGTCGGCGATCACACCCATGCCGCATTCATGCAGCGACTGGTAGGCCAGCTCCAGCGGCGCGATCAGCTCGCGGTTGTCCACCAGCACCGCGGCGCTGGCCGGCTGCGTGCTCGTCAGCGAGGCATGGGCCCAGGCGCGGGTGGCGCGCAGGCGGTCGCGCAGTTGCTTGAGCAGGGCGCGATAAGGCTCGGCGCTGTCGCCGACCTTGTCTTTCAGGGCGGCGCTGGCCTGCTGCATGGACAGTTCGGCGGCCAGGCCGTCGATATCGCGCAAGAACAGGTCGGCGGCCATCCAGCGCGCCAGCAGCAGGACTTCGCGGGTGACCGCCGCCGTGACATTGGGGTTGCCGTCGCGGTCACCGCCCATCCAGGAGGCGAAGCGCACTGGCGCCGACTCCAGCGGCAGGCGCAGCCCGGTGGCCTCGAACAAGGCCGCGTCGACCTTGCGCAGGTGGTTGGGGATCGCCTGCCACAACGAGTGCTCAATGACCGCGAAGCCCCACTTGGCTTCATCCACCGGGGTCGGCCGGGTGCGACGGATCTCCTCGGTGTGCCACGCTTCGGCGATCAGGCGGCGCAAGCGTTCGCGCACCTGCTGGCGCTCGCCGGGAACGAGGTCACGGTGGTCCTGCGCGGCCAGTTGCGCGGCGATGGCGTCGTACTTCTGGATCAGGGTGCGGCGGGCTACCTCGGTGGGATGGGCGGTAAGCACCAGCTCGATGTTCAACCTGGCCAGTTGCCGGGCCAGCTCATCGTTGCCGTGGCCCGCCGTCTTCAGCCGCGCCAGCAGTTCCGGCAGCACCCGCGCCTCGAAGGGCTCGGGCTGGTCGGCGTCGCGACGCCGGATCAGCTGGTACTGCTCGGCGATGTTGGCCAGGTTGAGAAACTGGTTGAACGCCCGCGCCACCGGCAGCAGGTCCTCCTCGGCCAGGTCACCCAGGGTCGAGCTCAGTCGCTCGCCCTGCCCGCGCCGGTCGGCCTTGGCGCTGTGGCGGATGTCCTCGATCTTCTGCAGGAACGCCTCGCCATGCTGCTGGCGGATGGTCTCGCCCAGCAGTTCTCCCAAAAGGTGCACATCCTCGCGCAAGCGCAGATCGATATCACTCATCAGCCTTCTCCACTCCAGGAAACCGCATGCGCCCAAGAGTGCCCACTCGTGCCTGCGCCTGGCAAGCCAGAAGCGGCCAGAGCAACTAAAGTGAACACAGGACATCCGAAGCAATGCCATTACCAGGCTTTGACAGAGGTCATCATGAAAATTCGCCAACTTGCCCAGCACTGGGAACAGAACGCCGCCGGCCGTCTTAGCCCCACCGGCCATGTCCTGCACCTGGAAATGGAAGCCGAAGCGCGCCTGGCCGCGCTGATCGACATGTACCCCAAGCGCAGCCCAGAGGAACTGCTGGGCGAACTGGTGGCGGCGGCGCTCGAGGAACTGGAGACCAGCTTCCCCTACATCAAGGGCCAGCAGGTGATCGCCACCGACGAGGAAGGCGACCCGCTGTACGAGGACATCGGCCCTACGCCGCGCTTCCTGGCCCTCTCCCGGCGCCACCTGCAGGCCCTTGGCCGGGTGCGGGAAGAGCAGTCGCACTGAGCCTTTCCGGGTGCCGGGCAAGACCCGGCATACCGTCATCCACAGCGGAAGTTCCATGGAAATCCCGCTGACTGATTAGTCAGAAAAAAATACCTTTAGCGTGCAAATTTTTCTGAACTATTCAAAAAACGCCTCGGTCACAGCCAATAGCCATCACGGCAAAACCCTGTAAACACGGGCCTTTGCGCCCGACGCTGGCCACAGGGGAACAGCGATAGCCACCACGTGGCATCGTCGTTTAACAGGAGTGACCCAATGGAGTTGACCACCATGAAGACCCGCATCGCACAACCTTCCTCCACTCACCTGCGCGGGCTCAAGCTGGCCGCGCTGGCCCTGGGCAGCAGCCTGGTGCTGGCCGGCTGCGCGGGCAAACCGCCGACCGAGCAATACGCCGTGACCCAATCGGCGGTCAACTCGGCGGTCAGTGCCGGTGGCACCGAGTTCGCCGCAGTGGAAATGAAGGCTGCCCAGGACAAGTTCAAGAAGGCCGAGATCGCCATGCACGACAAGCAGTACGACCAGGCCAAGCTGCTGGCCGAACAAGCTGAGTGGGACGCCCGCGTCGCCGAGCGCAAGGCCCAGGCGGCCAAGGCCCAGAAGGCCGTGCAGGATGCCCGCCAGGGTATCAACGATGTACGCGAGGAAGGCCTGCGCAGCGCCGAATGAGCCCTGCCCAGCCTCATGAGCCTTCGTTAACGATCAAAGGATGAACACTATGCGCAACTACGTCATGATTCCCGCCCTGCTGGCCCTGAGCGTGGGCCTCGCCGCCTGCTCCCACGACCCGAACGCCAACCTGGAGTCGGCCCGCACCAACTTCTCCGCCCTGCAGAGCGACCCGCAATCGAGCAAGGTGGCCGCACTCGAGACCAAGGACGCCCAGGACTGGTTGAACAAGGCCGACAAGGCCTACATGGAGCGCGAGGACTCGAAGAAAGTCGACCAGCTCGCCTACCTGACCAACCAGCGTGTCGAAGTGGCCAAGCAGACCATCGCCCTGCGCGGCGCCGAGGCCGAGCTCAAGAACGCCGCCGCCCAGCGCGCCCAGGCCAAGCTGGACGCCCGCGACGCGCAGATCAAGAAGCTGCAGGACAGCCTGAACGCCAAGCAGACCGACCGCGGCACCCTGGTGACCTTCGGTGACGTGCTGTTCGACTTCAACAAGGCCGTGCTCAAGAGCAGCGCCTACCCCAACGTCACCAAGCTGGCCCAGTTCCTCCAGGAGAACCCTGAGCGCAAGGTGATCGTCGAGGGCTACACCGACAGTGTCGGCTCGGCCAACTACAACCAGACCCTGTCCGAGCGCCGCGCCGGTGCCGTGCGCATGGCACTGGTACGTGCCGGCGTGGATCCTGCGCGCATCGTCGCCCAGGGGTACGGCAAGGAGTACCCGGTGGCCGACAACAGCAGCAACTCGGGCCGCGCGCAGAACCGTCGGGTGGAGGTGACTATCTCCAACGACAACCAGCCAGTGGCGCCGCGGGCGGTGAGCCAAGTCCAATAAGGGCTGCTGTCTGAATGAAAGAACCCGCCTGATGGCGGGTTTTTTCATGCTTGACCTTTCGTCAAAGCACCTTTAAAGACACCTTTAAAGGCACTACACTGAGACATCCATCCTTCTCGACAAATGGGTTGATACAACTATGACCTACCCTGTCCTCGCCGATCTGGCAGCATCCATCACCGACCTTAAGAAAGACCCAATGGGCACCATTCGCCAAGCGCACGGTGAAACCGTGGTGATCCTCAATCGGAACGAGCCCGCCTTCTACGCAGTACCACCAGAGCGCTACGAGGCGATGATGGATCTGATTGACGATATCCAACTGGCCGAGCTGGTACGCCAGCGGCTTGGCGGGCCTACCGTGAGGGTGGATATTGATGAGCTCATCGCCGACGCAGAGCGCGACAGCAAGCTACAACCTTGAGTTTGATTCACGAGCGCACAAGGAGTACCGCAAGCTCGAACCCACATTGCGCCTGCAGCTTGCCAAGAAACTCAAGGCCCGACTGGCTCGACCCAGAGTTGAAAAAGACCGGCTCAATAACATGGCTGATTGCTACAAGATCAAATTGAGATCAGCCGGCTACCGCTTGGTCTACCAGGTGATTGATCAGCGCGTGGTAGTGCTTGTCATCGCGATCGGCAAACGTGAAAGATGCGATGTCTATTCAGTCGCCAGCGCGCGATTGAACTGATCGGGCCGCATTGCAGCAGCCCCATCATTCACTGCACCTGCTGCGGCGTCTCCTGCCCCATGCAGCGCACCGCGCGTTTGCGGTTGTCCACCAGCACCCCGGTCAGGCCCTTCTGCTCGGTGTCGAACAGCACCAGCACGCCATCGATGCACTGTGCCACCTGTGGCGCTGGCGTCAGCGAGACCTTGTAGTCTTCCCCCGGAATGGTCTTGAGCATGGTGAAATCCTGCAGCAACAGCGCATCCTCGGGCTTGGCGAAATGCAGGTAGCCGTAGTACCAGAGGGCTCCCACCGTCACGATGATGCTGCCGACGCCAGTCAGGATCAGCGGGATGGCGTTGCGTTCTTCACTCATTGCTTGTTCTTCTCGTCAGGGTAGTTGGGTACTTCGGCCAGGCGGCGCAGGCCGTTGAAATGGGTAGGGTCTTCCAGGAAGCGCAGCATCACCTGGCGCCAGGTCGGGTCGGCGAAAGTCTGCACATGGTCGCCTCGGGTAAGCTGCAGCACCCGGGGCGGCGGCGCCTGGCGGTACAGGCGCAGTCCGTTGTCCAACGGCACGAGGTTGTCGTCGATGCTGTGGAAGAACAGCTTCGGCGGGCTGTCCAGGCGGGCGATCGAGTTGATCGCACTGTCGCCGTCCGGCACCAGCCACGACAGCGGCACTTGCAGTGGCCAGGTCATCCACGAAGTGCTCAGGGCATAACGCCCCACCGCCCGGTAGCTGGCCGGCACGCCATCGAACACCAGGGCGCTGAAGCGTCGGCGCTGCTCGGGGTGCTGGGCCAGGTAGTGGATGGCCATGGCCCCGCCGAGGCTCTGGCCCAGCAGCACCAGCGGCCTGCCCTTGGCTTGGGGCGCCTTGTCGAGCCAGTCCAGCGCCGCGCCGATGTCGCCATACACGTCAGGCAATGTCGGCTTGCCCTGGGACAGCCCATAGCCGCGATAGTCGATCATCAGCACCTGGTAGCCCTCTTTCGGCAACCAGTAGCTGCCGCCCAGGTGCCAGGCCAGGTTGCCGCCATTGCCATGCAGGTGCAGCACCGTGCCCTTGACCTCGACACCCTGCGGCACAGGCAGCCACCAGCCATGCAGACGCGTGCCGTCGGCGGCGTTGAGGGTCAGGTCCTGGTACTGCAGGTGGGCCATTTCCGGGGTGAACGGCTGGCCGGGCTCAGGGTAGAACAGCAGGCTGCTGCAGCCGCTCAACAGCAGCAACCCGAGGCCGAAGGCGAGGTGACGGCAGGCGTCAGAGAATGTTCGCGTAGTCGGCTTCAATACGGTCCAGGCTCAGGTGATTGAGGAAGTTGGAGAAGCACATCCAGGCCGACAGCGCGTTGAGGTCGCGGAACTGCTCGGGCAGGTACTTGGGCGGTTCGACCAGCCCTTCCTCGACCAGCTGGCGCAGCGTGCGCATGTCTTCCAGGGTGGTCTTGCCGCAGAACAGCAACGGGATCTGCTCGAGCTTGCCCTTCTTCACGGCCAACTGAATGTAGTTGTAAACCATGATGAAGCCCTTGAGGTAGGACAAGTCCTTGGTGAATGGCAGGCCATTGGGCACCGAACCACGGAACACCCGGCTGGCATTGCTGTAGCTATGCCCCATCTCGAAGCCCTGGCCACGGAAAAACTCGAAGACCTGCAGGAAGTCGGCGCCCTCCTCCACCATGTGGATGGCACGGGTGCGGTTGGTGAGCTTGCGCAGACGGCTGGGGTAGGAGGCGAAGGCGATCACCTCCATGAGGATGGCCAGGCCCTCCTGGGTCACCGTCGACGAGGGCGGGCCCTTGGCCAGGAAGGTGCAGATCGGCTGGTTCAGGCCGTTGAGGGTGGTGCCGACGTGCACCAGGCCTTCATGCACTTCCAGGGCGCGCACGTCGCGGCTGTTGAACATCGCGTCGGCGCGCACCTTGATGTAGTCGGCGCCGGCCGCGGCGTCAGCGACGATGCCGTCGGACTCGAACACGCGGATGGTCTCCTCGGCTTCGCCGAACACCTTGTTCAGGCGACGCTGGAGGATCGCCACCGCTTCCTTGGCCGTGAGGTTCTTCGGTTCGTCCTTCAGGTCGCCGCGACCGTCGATGTTGTTCAGGTAGTCCGAGAGCATCAGGCCCAGGTCGGCCAGGGTCGGATCACCGGCGTGGAAAGCATCGGAGGCGGCGCCGTAGAGCTCCTGGGAGATCAATCCGAAGTCCTCGGTGCCGCGTGCCTCGAGCATGCGCACCACCATGCGGTATTCCTTGCACATCCGCCGCATGATCTGCCCGACCGGGTTGAACTGGCCCAACTGCCGGGTGATGTCGCGCTCGATGCTCTGGAATTCGGCCTTCACCGCGCTGGAGTCGAACGACAGCGGGCGGCTCTGGTAGTAGGCACGGTCCACCGCCGGAGGCTCCTTGCCCTTGGCCTTGAGGAAGCCCTGGCGGATGCCGTCGTCCCATTTCACTGCGTCAAGCACGCGGATCGGGGTCTGGGTGGCGACGATGCGGTCGGACAACGTGCGTATGGTCTGCTGGTACTCGTCCACGCGGGACTCCTTAACGGTTCAGATACGTGCCAGACCTTTTCGCGGGTAAAACCGCTCCCACAGGTTCAGCACCGTCGGCAAAGCTGCGCAGTGCCTGTGGGAGCGGGTTTACCCGCGAAAAGGCACACACTGTCGCCACTATTTGCCAACACGCTGGAAGCGCGCCACCTCGACGAACAGATCGGAGTTGGCGGGATCGTCCAGGTACGCCAGCACCCGCTCGGTCGGACTGTCGATCAGCACGCCCTCGCCGTTATCTTCCGGCACTTCGGTATTGCGCCCGCTCAGTTCTTTCTTTGCGACGGCCTGCTGCACCTGCTCAACATCGAGGTTGTAGACCACCAGCTGCTTGCCGTCGATCACCTCGAACCCGCCGATCAGGAAGTTGCCGCCCAGGCGCTTGGGCACGCCGGCCGACAGGTACCAGCGGTTGCCATGCCGGGCCACGGTGAACACGTACTCATCGGGCGCCTTGCCCTGGGCGCGGGCCACCGCCTTGTAGGTGTTGCCGCCGGCGCGGCTTATGCTCAGCTTCAGCGGCTGGCCCCAGGCATCCTTGCTGCTCCACTGCCCGAGCAGGGCCTTAGGCGCCGGCTGGTTGGCCGGCAGCGGCTCGTCAAACGTCACCAGACAACCGCCCAGCAGGAGGAATGACAAGGTCAACAACACCACACGCCAGGCTTTCATCAGGTTCTCCTTGAAAAGTCGTTCGCCACTCAGGCCGAGGCCAGCACCATCTGCAGGTATCGGACAAGGATAGCGAGCATCTGCTCATCGGCCTGCGCATTCGCATCCTTGAGCAGGCCCTGATATTCCATCTGCTCGATTATCGCCGTCAACATCTGGGCATCCTGCTCGGGCTGGCGCGAGCCAACCACCTGCAGGATCTGCCGCGCGCCATGCAGCAGGATCTGCTCGTGGGCCTGCACCAGTTCGGCCAGGCGTGGGCACAGCAGCGCCTCCTGGCGAAAGGCTTGCTCGGCCATGAGGAAGTCGCGGCGGTTGTTCAGTTGGCGCAGGACGTAGTCTGCCAGCATGCGCGCCACTTCATCGGCCAGGTGCGCCCGGGCCTCGGGGCTGCCGTCGCCCTGGGCCAGCAACTGGCGCAGCACGCCTTCGGTGTTGGTCCAGAGCTTGGCCATGTAGGCCGCGCTGCGCTCGACGTACTGGGCGAAGGTATCGGCCAGCAGGTCCTGGATGTCCTTGAAGTAGTAGGTGGTGGCCGACAACGGTACAGCGGCCTCGGCGGCCACGGCGCGGTGGCGCACGCCGCGCACGCCATCGCGCACGACGATGCGCATGGCAGCGTCGAGGATCTGCTGGCGGCGCTGTTCGCTGCCCTGGCGGGCGGTCTTGCGGCCCTGGTACTGCACGCTCTCGGCGACGGCGGTGGCGATGCCGGCGGCGCCCTGGTGGGGCATTGCGGGGGTCACTGGAGGTACCTCATGAACAGTGGGTTGCCGGTGCCGGCCTCTTCGCGGGTAAACCCGCTCCCACAGGTTAAGTGCGACTCCCCTGTGGGAGCGGGTTTACCCGCGAAGAGGCCAGCACTGACAACATAGAGCTTCAGGCATGAAAAAGCCGCCTCGAAAGGCGGCTTGTTCAGATCGCTCAGGCCTGTGGGCGCATGTGCGGGAACAGGATCACATCACGGATCGACGGCGAGTTGGTCAGCAGCATCACCAGACGGTCGATACCGATGCCCTCACCGGCGGTCGGCGGCATGCCGTACTCCAGGGCACGAACGAAGTCGGCGTCATAGTGCATGGCCTCGTCGTCACCGGCGTCCTTCTCGGCCACCTGGGCCAGGAAGCGCTCGGCCTGGTCTTCGGCATCGTTGAGCTCGGAGTAGGCGTTGGCGATTTCGCGGCCACCGATGAACAGCTCGAAGCGGTCGGTCACGGCCGGGTTGTCGTCGTTGCGACGGGCCAGCGGCGAGACTTCGAACGGGTACTCGGTGATGAAGTGCGGCTGTTCCAGCTTGTGCTCGACCAGCTCTTCGAAAATCATCACCTGCAGCTTGCCCAGGCCTTCGTGGCCGAGCACCTTGGCGCCGGCTTTCTTGGCGATCTCGCGAGCACGGTCGACGTCCTGCAGGTCGGCGGCGGTGAGCTGCGGGTTGTACTTGAGGATCGAGTCGAACACCGACAGGCGCACGAACGGCTCGCCGAAGTGGAACACCTTGTCGCCGTACGGCACGTCGGTGCTGCCCAGTACCAGCTGCGCCAGCTCGCGGAACAGTTCCTCGGTGAGGTCCATGTTGTCGCGGTAGTCGGCGTAGGCCTGGTAGAACTCGAGCATGGTGAACTCGGGGTTATGACGAGTCGAAACGCCTTCGTTACGGAAGTTGCGGTTGATCTCGAACACCTTCTCGAAGCCACCGACCACCAGGCGCTTGAGGTACAGCTCCGGCGCAATGCGCAGGAACATGGCCATGTCCAGGGAGTTGTGGTGGGTTTCGAACGGCTTGGCCGCGGCGCCGCCTGGGATGGTCTGCAGCATCGGGGTTTCGACTTCGAGGAAGTCGCGCTCGATGAGGAACTTGCGGATGTGCGAGATCACCTGCGAACGCACACGGAAGGTGTGGCGGGTTTCCTCGTTGACCATCAGGTCGACGTAGCGCTGGCGGTAGCGCTGCTCGGTGTCGGTCAGGCCGTGGTGCTTGTCCGGCAGCGGGCGCAGCGACTTGGTCAGCAGGCGCACGTTGGTCATCTCGACGTACAGGTCGCCCTTGCCGGAACGGGCCAGGGTGCCTTCGGCGCTGATGATGTCGCCCAGGTCCCAGGTCTTGACCGCAGCCAGGGTTTCTTCTGGCAGGGTCTTGCGGTTGACGTAGACCTGGATGCGACCGGTCATGTCCTGGATGACCATGAACGAGCCACGGTTGAGCATGATGCGACCGGCGACCTTGACCGGAATGCCGGCTGCTTCCAGCTCTTCCTTGGTCTTGTCCGCGTACTGCTTCTGCAGATCGTTGCAGTAGCTGTCGCGGCGGAAGTCGTTGGGGAAGGCATTGCCCTTGGCGCGCTCGGCGGCAAGTTTTTCCTTGCGCAGGGCGATCAGGGCGTTTTCTTCCTGTTGCAGGTCTTGCGCTTCGGTCTTGAGGTCGCTCATGTCGTCATTCTTTCCATCAGGTGTTCGTTGCCCCTGTCGGGCAGGGCAGGCGATACCGGCCCGTCGGGCCTGGTATCGCGGCGGTGGTGTACGGGTTACAGGCCCTGCTTGAGGCTCGCTTCCAGGTATTCGTCGATATCACCGTCGAGCACCTTGTTGCAGTCGCTGCGCTCGACGCCGGTACGCAGGTCCTTGATGCGCGAGTCATCCAGTACGTAGGAGCGGATCTGGTGGCCCCAGCCGATGTCCGACTTGCTGTCTTCCAGGGCTTGCGAGGCGGCGTTGCGCTTTTGCATTTCCAGCTCGTACAACTTGGCCCGCAGCATTTTCATGGCGGTATCCTTGTTGGCGTGCTGCGAACGTTCGTTCTGGCAGGCCACCACGGTGTTGGTCGGTACGTGGGTGATACGTACGGCCGAGTCGGTGGTGTTGACGTGCTGACCACCGGCGCCCGAGGAGCGGTAGGTGTCGATGCGCAGGTCGGACGGGTTGATCTCGATCTCGACTTTGTCGTCGATCTCGGGCGAGACGAACACCGCCGAGAACGAGGTGTGGCGACGGGCCCCGGAGTCGAACGGGCTCTTGCGCACCAGGCGGTGCACGCCGATCTCGGTGCGCAGCCAGCCGAAGGCGTACTCGCCCTTGATGTGCACGGTGGCGCCCTTGATGCCGGCGACTTCGCCCTCGGACAGTTCGATGATGGTGGCGTCGAAACCACGCTTGTCGGCCCAACGCAGGTACATGCGCAGCAGGATGTTGGCCCAGTCCTGGGCCTCGGTGCCGCCGGAGCCGGCCTGGATGTCCAGGTAGGCGTTGTTCGGGTCCATCTCGCCGCTGAACATGCGACGGAACTCGAGCAGGGCGAGGGATTCCTCCAGCCCTTGCAGCTCGGTCACGACATCGCTGACGGCGCCTTCGTCACCTTCTTCGACGGCCATGTCGAGCAGGTCCTTGCAGTCGCCAAGGCCATTGGACAGTTTGTCGAGGGTTTCGACCACCTGCGCCAGCATGGCGCGCTCGCGGCCCAGGGCCTGGGCGTATTCGGGCTTGTTCCAGACGGCGGCGTCTTCCAGCTCGCGGTTTACTTCGACCAGACGATCATGTTTGTGATCGTAGTCAAAGATACCCCCGAATGGACTGGGAACGCTCGGTGAGGTCCTTGATGGTGTTCAGGATCGGTTGGATTTCCATGGGCGGGCAGCTCTCGTGCGAATTCGGTGAAAAGCCCGCGAGTATAACCGAGTCTGGGGGCTGGCGGCAGACCCGCCGGGCGGTCTGGACGCAATCCCCATTACGCCCTATTTCCGGCGTTGCCGTTGCCGTTGCCGTTGCCGTTGCCGTTGCCGTTGCCGATCAGGAGTCTAGCCCCATAACCCGCTAGCGACAGCTGCGTCATCCCAGGCGCCGCCCGTACCTTCGCGACTTCAGGAGGCCGAACGCAGGCCTTGCGGAGGGAGGTGACGGGCATGGATGCCCGTCAAGCGCTGGGGCCCAGGATGGGCCCTGCAGCGCGGTCCTCCCGGGAGCAAGGCCGGAGTGAGGGAACCCGTAGCGAAGCGGAGGGCCGGATGAATGGAGCGATGTACGGGTCACCCACATGGGTTACACAAAAGTTCACTCACATAGGTGACAACACCTTGAGTGTTACATAACCATCAGTGGCATCTCGCACATCGACCCTGCCAAGGATGATGGGACCGAAAATAACATCCCAGACGCCATCCCCAACCTGCTCCAGGCCAATGGTCTGGTGCTTGAGCACATAACCTACGTAGATCCTCAAGCCGCGGCGGTTGATGATGCCGCAGCTATCCGCTGGCAAGCTCTCAATATGGCTGGGATAGGTCATCTCGGGGAGTTTTTCAGGGAATGGGCGCGGCGAGGGTTGGTAGCAAGACGCCGGTGTTTTCTGCTTCAACGCTTCATGCAAGCGCTCGTGATTGTAGTGCTGCCGGAAGCGATCAAAGTGCCGTTGTTGAGCCTCCCAGGCCACTGCCGGCGGCGATGGTAGCGTGCTTTTGAGCGTCCGATGCATGCGTTCGTGGCGGCCATTTTGTTCAGGCCGACCAGGCGCAATGCGCTCGGGAATGATGCCTAGACGCAGCCACCAGATCGACAGCTGGGAAAGTCCCGCACGCCCCTTACTGGCAAACGGCACACCGTTATCGGTACGAATCCGCTCAGGCAGGCCATTCTCCCGGAACACTTGGGTGAAAACGGCCTGCGTTTCCAGAAGATTGGTGTTGGGCATGCTGTGGCAGGCGAGCAGGAAGCGACTGGCGTGATCCATGATCGTCAGCGGATAGCACCAGACGCCTGCACCTGTCAGAAATTGGCCTTTGTAGTCCGCACTGAACAGTTGGTTAGGCGACTCTGCCTTCTCCAGGGGCTTGGGATAGACCGCTACCCGCTGACGTAAGCGGCGTGGTTTGACCAACTCGGCCTTCTTGAGGATGTTGTAGATCGCTGTCTTCGACGGCGGCGCCTGATCAGGGAAACGCTCCTGCAGCGCAGCCTGGATCTTTTTCGGACCCGGTTCCGTTTCGCCTCGACTGCGCAGTTCGATAATGGCTTCGCGAACTGCAACAGGCACGATCCAGTCCTGGGTCAACCGGCGGCGGCTGCGTTCTTCCAGCCCCGAAGGCCCCTCTTTCTCATATCGCTCGACCCATTTGTAGCCGGTCTTTCGGCTGATCTCGTAGGCCTGGCACAGGGCGCTGAAGCTGGGCGCCCCCTGTAGGTAATCCGCGATGAAAAGCATTTTCAGGTCCATAGGTTTCAGCTCTCGCCAAGGCATGGTCAGATCCTCGAAAACCGACCCTGCCAGTTAAAGACTGTTACCTATGTGCGTGAACTGATTTGTAACCCATGTGGGTGAGTCATACCGCGAGGATTTTTTGGTTCCTTTTTGATCCTTCAAAAAGGAACTCGCCGTAAGGGCGAAAAGGTGACTATGCGTCGACATCGAAAATGAATGCACTTACAACTATTAAAACCAGCACCGACCGACTTTGACTTTGACTTTGACTTTGACTTTGACTTTGACTTTGACTTTGACTTTGACTTTGACTTTGACTTTGACTTTGACTTTGACTTTGACTTTTAAAGCATGAGCTTTGAAAGTTATAGGCGCATTCATTTGCGATAGTGACGCAAAGTCACCTTTCCGCCCTTACGGCGGGTCCCTTTTTGAAGGATCAAAAAGGAACCAAAAAATCCTCGCTCCATTCATCCGGCCCCTACGCTTCGCTCCGGGGTCCCCTCGCTCCGTTCTTGCTCCCGGGAGGACCGCGCTGAACGCCCCATCCTGGGGCGCAGCGCTTGACGGGCATCCATGCCCGTCACCTCCCTTCGCAAGAACTCCGCTCGGCCTCCTGAAGTCGCAATTGGTGTTGCCTGATCTACCGCGCACTTAGAAGCAAGAGCGAAGAGCGAAGAGCAAAGAGCAAAGAGCAAAGAGCAAAGAGCAAAGAGCAAAGAGCAAAGAGCGAAGAGCGAAGAGCGAAGAAATTGGAGTTTAGGTTTTAGCCAGCAATTGTAATTTATGGCCTCTGCCGACAAGCCGGTCCCGCAGGGTTAGTAAGTTCTGAAAACACTAACACCCCGCGGGAACTCACTTAGGCAATCCCGACTTGATTACGCCCGCTGTTCTTGGCCAGATACAACCCCTTGTCCGCCGCCGAAATCAATTGCCGACAATGACTGCCGACACTCGGCGTCAAGGTCGCCAGACCGATACTTACAGTCAGGTGCGAGGCCGCCTCGGGCACGGTGTGGGCGATCTTCAGGCCCATGATGGTCTGGCGCAGCTTTTCCGCCACCAGCCGCGCACCACCAGGCGAAGTGTTGGGCAGCACCAGGGCGAACTCCTCGCCGCCGTATCGCGCCGGCAGGTCGGTCGGCCGCGAACAGCAGCCACGTATGGCCTCGGCCACCTGCCGCAGGGCCTCGTCACCGGCCAGGTGGCCGAAACTGTCGTTGAACGCCTTGAAGTAATCGACATCGACCATCAGCAACGACAACTGCTGCTGCTCACGAATAGCCCGGCGCCACTCAAGCTCCAGGTACTCGTCGAAGTGACGGCGGTTGGACAGCCCGGTGAGACCGTCCGAGTTCATCAACCGCTGCAGCATCAGATTGGTGTCGAGCAACTGCTGCTGGCTCACCCGCAGGGCGCGATAGGCCTCGTCGCGCTGCAACAACGTCAGGTACGAGCGCGAGTGATAGCGGATACGCGCCACCAGCTCGATGGTGTCCGGCAGCTTCACCAGGTAGTCGTTGGCCCCGGCGGCGAAGGCCGCGCTCTTGACCAGCGGGTCCTCCTTGGTCGACAGGACGATGATCGGGATGTCCTGGGTGGCCGGGTTGTTGCGGTACTCGCGCACCAGGGTCAGGCCGTCGAGACCCGGCATGATCAGGTCCTGAAGGATCACCGTGGGCTTGATGCGCATGGCCTGGGCCACCGCCTGGTGCGGGTCGGCGCAGAAGTGGAAGTCGATGTTCTCTTCGTGGGCCAGACCACGGCGCACGGCTTCGCCGATCATCGCCTGATCGTCGACCAACAGGACCATCGCCGCGCTTTCGTTGATGGTCGTGAAACCTTCGATCGGTAGATCATTCATCCGTAGTCACCCGTTGACCGCCGGCCACGCGGCGCGCCTCAATACATATCGTCATTTCGAAAAGATTTCCATCAGTCGCCCGGCAATTCGCTCCAGCGGACGGATTTCCACCGCCGCGTCGATCGCCGCGGCAGCCTTGGGCATGCCGTATACCG
The DNA here is from genome assembly GCF_016861355.2 of Pseudomonas sp. RtIB026. NCBI lineage: Bacteria > Pseudomonadati > Pseudomonadota > Gammaproteobacteria > Pseudomonadales > Pseudomonadaceae > Pseudomonas > Pseudomonas sp. RtIB026. The sequence goes on from NZ_AP023348.2 coordinate 5,347,695, forward strand.
CGCTGCTCTGCTGGTCCTGGGCGATGGTCAGGAAGCCCTGCTGGCGCATCAGTTTCAGGCCCTGGGCGCCATCGCGTCCCATCCCGGTAAGCAGCACGCCCACCGCATCGCCAGACCAGTAGCGCGCCACGCTCTCGAAGAACACGTCGATCGAGGGCCGGTAGATTTCGTTGACGGGCTCGGCAGTGTAGGCCAGCTCGCCATTCCTCAGCAGGCGGATATGGTGATTGGTGCCGGCCAGCAGCACCTGCCCCGGCTGCGGAGGCTCACCCTCGCGGGCCAGGCGCACCGGCAGGCCGGACGCGGTGCTGAGCCATTCGGCCATGCCAGCGGCGAACACCTGGTCGACATGCTGGACCAGCACGATGGCCGCCGGGAAAGTGCGCGGCAGGCCCTTGAGCAGCACTTCCAACGCCGCCGGCCCTCCCGCCGAAGAACCGATGGCCACCAGTGCTCGCCGCTGCGACGCCTCGCGCAGCGGCGCGGCCACCGCCCGGGCAGCGCTTGGACGCTGCTGCCCGATCAGCCAGCCGATGTTGAGGATCTTGCGCAACAGCGGCGCGGCCGCCTCCCGGGCGTCGCCCGCGCCCAGCGCCGGTGTGTCGACCACATCCAGGGCGCCATGGCCCATGGCCTCGAATACCCGGTGCACATTCTGCTTGCGGTCCACCGTGACGATGACGATGGCGCAGGGAGTCTCGGCCATGATCCGCCGGGTGGCCTCGACACCGTCCATCACCGGCATGATCAGGTCCATGAGGATCAGGTCCGGGGTCTGCTCGGCGCACAGGCGCACCGCCTCGGCGCCATTGCCCGCCACCCAGATCACCTGATGCGCGGGCTCGAATGCCAACGCACGGCGCAGGGCCTCCACGGCCATGGGCATGTCGTTGACGATGGCGATTCTCATCCCTGGGCACCTCCGATCAGCTCCACGACCGCCTCCAGCAACGCATCGTCATGGAAGCTGGCCTTGGCCAAATAATAGTCGGCGCCGGCATCCAGTCCACGACGCCGGTCTTCTTCACGATCCTTGTAGGACACCACCATCACCGGCAGCGATTGCAGGCGATTGTCGCGCCTTACCAAGGTGACCAACTCGATACCGTCCATGCGCGGCATGTCGATGTCGGTGATCAGCAGGTCGAAATCATCGCTGCGCAGGGCGTTCCAGCCGTCCATGCCATCGACAGCCACCGCCACGTCATAGCCGCGGTTGCCCAGCAGCTTGCGCTGCAGCTCGCGTACCGTGAGCGAGTCGTCGACCACCAGGATGCGCTTGCGTGTCACGCCCTTGCCGCCCCGTCCGCCCCGTTCGATACGCTCCAGACGGCCGGTGCTGAGCAGTTTGTCCACCGAGCGCAGCAGGTCCTCGACATCGACAATCAGCACTACCGAGCCATCATCGAGCAGGGCGCCGGCGGAAATGTCCTGGACCTTGCCCAGGCGCGCGTCCAGCGGCATCACCACCAGCACCCGTTCGCCGATCAGCCGCTCGACCGCCACTCCATAGAGCTGATCGCGCTCGCGGATCACCACTACCCGAAGGCTCTGTTCATCGCCCTGGGCCGCCGGTCGGTTGAGCAACTGGCTGGCGGCCACCAGGCCGATATGCCGCCCTTCGTGCCAGAAGTGCTGACGGCCTTCGATCTGCACGATGGCCTCGGCCGGCACTTCGACGGTGCGCTCGATATGCGCCAGGGGGAAGGCATAAGCCTCGCCGCCCACCTCGACCACCAGGCTGCGCACCACCGACAGGGTCAACGGCACTTCCAGGTGGAAGCAGCAGCCCTGCCCCGCCACCTGGGTCAACTCGATGGACCCGCGCAGGTCGCGGACCATGTGCTGCACCGCGTCCAGCCCGACACCGCGACCGGACACCTCGGTGACCGTGTCGCGCAGGCTGAAGCCCGGCAGGAACAGGAACGTCAGCAGCTCGGCCTCGCTCATCTGCGCCACGGTCTCGGCCGGCGACAGGGCACGCTCGACGATACTGCGGCGCAGACGCTGCAGATCAATACCGGCACCGTCATCGGACAATTCGAGGATCAGCAATCCGGCCTGGTGCGAAGCACGCAGGCGTACCGTGCCCTCGCTTGGCTTGCCGGCCAGCAGGCGCTGCTCGGGCAGCTCGATGCCGTGATCGACCGCATTGCGCAGCAGGTGGGTCAACGGCGCCTCGAGCTTTTCCAGCACATCGCGGTCGACCTGAGTCTTCTCGCCTTCAATCAGCAGGCGTACGGGCTTGTCCAGCGAGCGGCCAAGGTCGCGGACCATCCGGCTCTGCCCGGTCAGCACATCGGCGAACGGACGCATGCGACAGGCCAGTGCCGTGTCGTACAGCAACTGCGCACGCTGGCTGGCCTGCCAGCCGAACTCGTCCAGGTCAGCGGCCTGTTGCAACAGGATCTGCTGAGTCTCGGCCAGCAATTGCTGGGTCTGGGCCAGGGCTTCGAGCACCTCCGGCCCCTGGCCGCTCTCCTCCAGCTGGGCCTTCAGCCCGTCGAGCCCCCGCATGCCCTGGCCATGCATGCGCTTCAGGCGCTGCAGAGTGGCCAGGTAAGGCTTCAGACGCTGGGTCTCGACCAGCGACTTGCTCGACAGGTCCAGCAGGCTGTTCAGTCGGTCGGCGGTGACCCGCAACACCCGCTCGCCGCCCTCGCCACCGCGTTTTCCGGCCTTGCGGGCAGGCATCGGTTCCGCTTCGACGTCGGGCTCCGGTGGCGGCAGGGGCTCGGGCTCCGGCAGTGCGGGCTGGACGACAGGCGGCAGGCTCGGTGCACTCGGCTGCGCGTTGGCCAGCATTGGCGCCGAGGGGTCGAGCAAAGCCGCCATCTGCGCCAGGAACACCGCCACGGCGGCTTCGCTGTCCTGATCGCCCGGCGTGGCGATACGCATCAGCAGGTCGCTGCCCTGTAGCAGCGCGTCGATATGCTCGGGGCGCAGCAGCAGGCGGCCCTCCTGGGCTGCTACCAGGCAGTCTTCCATGACGTGGGCGACACTGACCCCGGCGTCGATGCCAACGATCCGCGCCGCCCCCTTGAGCGAGTGCGCCGCACGCATGCAGGCCTCGAGCTGATCGGGTTGCGCGGGGTTGCGCTCCAGCGCCATCAGGCCCGCGCTGAGCACCTGGGTCTGGGCCTCGGCCTCCAGGCTGAACAGCTCGAGCAGCGACGCATCGCGCATTTGCTCCGGGGTCATGAGAGGCTCCGCTTCACGGCTGACATCAGGTGTTGTTCATCCAGCACACGCACGCTGCGCCCGCGCCACTGCAGCACCGCCGCAGTGAAGTGCGCCGCATCGCGGCCATTGTCCAGGCTCGCCGGGTCGAGGCGATGGATACCGTCGATCTCGTCCACCGGCACCACCACCGGCCCGCCTTCGGCCGCCAGGATCAGCATGCGCGGCATGCTCCGCCCGCCGCGCTCACTGCCCGCCTCGATCAGCACGCCCAGCAGGTCGGCCAGCGACAAGCAAGGCACCAGTGCACCGCGCACATTGGCGACCCCCTGCAGCACCCGCGAACGCTGGTGAGGCAACGAGTGCACCGGCTGCAACGGGGCGATCTCGGCCAGGCAGGCGGTGGCCAGGGCCAACCATTCCTCGCCCAGGCGGAACAGCAGCATCGAGCGGCCGATCGCCTCTTCCTGCACGACTGGCGCCTCGAGCTGTTCATCCTGGATCAGCGCATAACGGTCGAGCAGGCGCGTGGCCGCCTCGGCATAGACCTCGCAGTTGCGGCAGTGCACATGCCGTGGCAGCAAGGGGCACTGCTTGTCGCCATGCACCCCGATACGGTTCCAGCAGTCATCGATCTGCTCGTCATCGTGGGCGATCAGTTGCATATGGTATCCGCCGCTCATCGTTCAGACTCCCGGCCAGCCCGAGCAGCACGCTCCTGCAGGCGCCGCGCGCCCGCCTCGTCGCCCTGCGCGGCCAGCAGCATGGCCAGGTGCATGAGCGCCTCTGGATGCTGTGGTTCGAGATAGAGGGCCTTGCGGTAATGGGTGATGGCCTGCGCGGCATCGCCCTCGGTGTCGCTGAGCAACCCCAGCCAGTAATAGACCTGTGCCTTGGGCGCGAACTTGCGCAGATAGCGCTCGCAGCCTTCCCTGGCCTGGGCGCTGTCGCCGGCATTGGCATGCTGGGCGATGCGGGCCAGCAGTTGCGCCTCATCCTCGGCAGGCATCGCCTTGGCGACTGGCGCGGCGCTCGTCCTGCCGATCCGTGACGGCAACGCAACGACCCGCGGTGGCACGGGTGGCGCGACTGCTGGGCGGGCCACCGGCGCCGGCTTGGCAATGACGACCGGCGGCGCTTCATCCTGACGCACGTAGGCAAATGACTGGGCGATCCCCAGCGGTCGCATGCCCAGGCGCGCCAGCAGGCTACCCTCGGCCGGGCCGATGAACAGGACGCCCTGGGCATGGGTCAGGTGCTTGAGCACTTCGAACACCCGCTGCTGGGTCGGCACGTCGAAATAGATCAGCAGATTACGACAGAACACGAAATCGTAGAGGCCTTCACGCGCCCGCAGCGCCGGATCGAGCACGTTGCCCACCTGCAGGCTGACCTGCTGGCGCACCCGCGCATCCAGGCGATGGGCCTCGTCGACGGCGGTGAAATGCCGCTCGCGGAAGGCCAGCTCACTGCCGCGGAAGGAATTGCGGCCATAAACACCTTGCTCGCCCTTGGCCACCGAGCTGGGGCTGATGTCGATGCCGTCGATACGGAATGCCCCGGGGCTCAGCCCGCCGTCGAGCAACGCCATGGCGATCGAATACGGCTCCTCGCCGGTGGAGCACGGCAGGCTGAGGATACGCAGAGGCCGGGCACCGGCCAGTTCAGCCACGCGTTTGTGGGCCAGCCCCGCCAACGCAGTGAAGGATTCGGGGTAGCGGAAGAACCAGGTTTCCGGAACGATGACTGCCTCGATCAGGGCCTGCTGCTCATCGGTCGACTGCTGCAGGCGCAGCCAGTAGTCGTCCAGGTTTACCGCCTGCACGAGGGTGCAGCGCTGGCGCAAGGCACGCTCGACCATTGCCGCGCCGACCGACTCGACGTCCAGGCCGATGCGCTCCTGCAGGAAGCGAAAGAAACGTTGCTCAATCATGCCTGCACCTGCCCTGGCTCCAGCGGATACAGCAACTCGCGCACCGCGTCCGACAGCAGGTCGTCCACCTCGATGCGTTGCAGCAAGCCCCGTGCATCCTGGCGCACCGGCCCGAGGTAACGTGCCTCGGCATTGTCCAGGCCGTAGGGCTGGAAGTCGTCGGGCGCGCAGCGCAGGGTGTCGGTGGCCTGCTCCAGGATCAGCCCCAACTGCAACTGCGGGCGCTGTGGATCGACGCGGTAATGCACCAGCACCAGGCGCGTGCTGCTACGCGATTGCGCCGGCGAGCCGAAACTGAGCGCCGACAGGTCGATCACCGGCACCAGCGCACCGCGATGGGCGAGCACGCCGGCCACCCAGGCCGGGGCCTGGGCAATGGGTTTGAGCGCACGATGCGGCAGGACCTCGATCACCTCGCGCACATCCAGGGCGAAACGCTGGTCGGCGATGCGAAACTGCAGGTACAGCACACCCTTTTCAGTGGTGGCGCGCGCCTCGCGGGGGGACATGTCGTTCATCTTCGTCAGACTTTGAACCGCGACACACCACCGCGCAGCCCGGCGGCCACCTGGCTCAGTTCGTCTATGGCAAAGCTGGCCTGACGCAGCGACTCGACGGTCTGGGTGCTGGCATCACTGAGCTGGGCCAGTGCCTGGTTGATCTGCTCGGCGCCAGTGGCCTGGGCCTGCATGCCCTCGTTGACCATCAGCACCCGCGGCGCCAGCGCCTGCACCTGGTGGATGATCTGGCTCAGTTGCTCACCGACCTGCTGCACCTCGAACATGCCGCGGCGCACTTCCTCGGAGAACTTGTCCATCCCCATCACCCCGGCCGACACCGCCGACTGGATCTCGCGCACCATCTGCTCGATGTCGTAGGTGGCCACGGCGGTCTGGTCGGCCAGGCGCCGCACCTCGGTGGCGACCACGGCGAAACCGCGACCGTATTCACCGGCCTTCTCCGCCTCGATGGCGGCGTTAAGTGACAGCAGGTTGGTCTGGTCGGCGACCTTGACGATGGTCACCACCATTTGCGTGATGTTGCTGGCCTTCTCATTGAGGATCGCCAGCTTGGCATTGACCAGGTCGGCGGCGCCCATCACCTGGTGCATGGTTTCTTCCATGCGTGCCAGGCCCTGCTGGCCGGAGCCAGCGAGGCTCGAAGCCTGGTCGGCGGCGCTGGTGACTTCGGTCATGGTGCGCACCAGGTCCCGCGAGGTGGCGGCTATTTCCCGCGACGTGGCGCCGATCTCGGTGGTGGTGGCGGCGGTTTCGGTGGCGGTGGCCTGTTGCTGCTTGGAGGTGGCGGCGATCTCGGTGACCGAGGTGGTCACCTGCACCGACGAGCGCTGGGCCTGGGCCACCAGGTTGGCCAGCGACTCGGCCATCTCGTTGAAGCCCCCCTCGATCGCGCCGAACTCATCCTTGCGGTCCAGGTTCAGGCGCATGCTCAGATCGCCGGAGCGCAGGCCGTCCAACCCATGGACGATTCGCAGCATGGGTGCGGTGATCGCGCGCATGAGCAGCAGGCCGCAGACAACGGCGGCGATGATGGCCAGCAGCAACGAGACGATCATGCTGCCCTTGGCGGTGTTGACCGCGCTGACGATGTCGTTGGTGGCCTTGTCGGCGGACTCGCGGTTACGCTCGATCACTTCGTTCAAATGCTGGCGCCCTTCCTTCCAGGCTGGCGTGAGCACATCCATGATCAAGCGCTGGGCTTCGGGGTAGTTCTTCTGGCGGTAGGTCTCCAGGACCTGGTCGACGAGCTTGACGTACTCCTCCTCCAGACGGGTGAAGTCATCGAAAGCTGCCTGGTCGGCCGCGTCGCGGATGGTCGCCTGGTAGCTGGCCATATGTTTCTTGAGGCGATCATCAAAGCCCTTGAACAACTCAAGATCGGCCGTGGTGATCTCGCGGTGGTTGGACAGCCCCACCAGTTGCTGGCTGGTGACGTAGCTGTCGACCCAGGCACTGCGGATCATCGAGCTGTAGTAGACGCCGGGGATGCTGTCGGACCCCACGGCTTCCTCGCTGGACTCGATCGCCACCAGCCGCGAGTAGGCGGCCACGATCATCAGCAGCATGATGGCGATGATCACGGCGAAACTTGCCAGGATCCGTTGGCGCAAGGTCCAGTTCTTCACATTCAGCCCTCAGGAATTCGATACGAGCGGGAAAAATCGCCGAAGTATAGCCCAGGCTTCCCGTTCAATTGCGGCTGAATGTGGCGGTATTCAGGCGTCCGTGCCCGTTCAGGTGGCCAAATGCCGGTTCATTGACCCGCGGCAAGCCTGACCTGGTTCTCCAGCTCCTGGCGCAGGTTCGGGTCGAGGCGCAGCTGGCGGGCCAACTCATCGAGATAAGCGCGCTCCATGAAGTTCTCCTGATCGACCATCATCACACTGGCCAGGTACATCTCGGCGGCCATTTCCGGGGTCTGCGCGGCGCGGGCGACCTCGGCCGGGTCCAGCGGCTTGTTCAGTTCGGCATGCAGCCAGTGCTGCAACTCGCGGTCGCTGTCCAGGCGGGTGAACTCGCCCTCGATCAACGCCCGCTCGCGTTCGTCGATATGGCCATCGGACTTGGCCGCTGCCACCAACGCCCGAAGCACGGCCTGGCTATGCTGCTCGGCCTGGGCCGGCGGCAGGCGGTCGAGGGTCTGCGGCTCGTGATTGCCCGCGCCCTGGCGCGCCTGCCAGTTGCCATAGGCCTTGTAGGCCAGCACGCCAAGCGCGGCCAATCCGCCGTAAGTGAGCGCCTTGCCGCCGTACTTGCGCGCCTTCTTGTTCCCCAGCAGCAGGCCCATGGCTCCCGCCGCCAATGCGCCACCACCGGCACCGGACAGCAGGCTGCCGAGGCTACCGGAGCCCTTGTGACTGGTGCCCTTGCCCTGTTGGTTCTGCAGCATGGATTGACCGGTTTTCAACAGCTGATCGAGCAGACCACGGGTGTTCATCTGGCAGACCTCGCAAGCATCCAAAGTAGGTAGGGCTCCAGAGTAGGCCGGCTAGCTGAAGCCACGCTTAACGCATTTGCATCCAGATGTTGCCCAGCTTGGTTTGTTGGCTGCGCCAGTTGCTTCCAGTAGGGAGCGTTACCATGGCGCAGCGGTTTTTCCGCACAACCGCGCGACATTTCCCACGAATTGCCCCTGCGGCGCCCTACCGTTGATCTATTGAGCTTTGCGGTACTGGTATCACAGAATGATACCATGAATAATCATCAACGTGCGTTACTCGAACTCGCCTTCAAGAAGCCCGTTCCACGAACGCTGGACTGGTCGCGCCTGGAGTCCCTGCTGGTTTCGCTCGGTGCTCGGGTGATCGAAGGCAGGGGTTCACGCGTGCGGTTCGAGCTCAATGGCGAGGTCGCGACCTTCCATCGCCCTCACCCCGACCGGCACGCCAAGCCCTATCAGGTGCGCGATGCCCGCCAGTTCCTGGAGCAGGCAGGAGTTACCCCATGAATGTGATGAACTACCGCGGCTACTCGGCCCGCATCGAATACAGCGACGAAGACCAGCTGCTGGTTGGCCATGTCGCCGGCATCCGCGATGTGATCGGCTTCCATGGCGAATCGATCAGCGAACTGCGCCAGGCGTTCGAGGAAGCCGTCGATGACTACCTCGAAACCTGCCAGCGCCTGGGGCGCGAACCGCAGAAGACCTACTCCGGAAAACTCAGCCTGCGCCTGGAGCCCACCCTCCACGCCAGCGTGGCGGCCAAGGCCGAGCTGGCGCAGAAGAGTATCAACCAGTGGGTCAGCGACATTCTCAGCCAGGCAGCCTGTCGCTGAGTCAGTCGCGCAGGTCCGACTCGTGGATGGGGTTGGCCCGGCTGGTGGCCCGCTGATACTGCGCCGGCCAGGTCGCCTTGTTGCCACCCAGGTCGTCGTCGGCATGCAATGGCCAGTACGGGTCGCGCAGCAGCTCGCGGGCAAGGAAGATCACATCGGCCTGACCGGTGCGCAGGATATGCTCGGCCTGGGCTGGTTCGGTGATCATGCCGACGGTGCCGGTGGCGATTTCCGACTCCTTGCGTACCCGTTCGGCAAAGCGGGTCTGGTAGCCGGGGCCGGTGGGGATCTCGGCATTGACCGAGGTGCCTCCTGACGACACGTCGATCAGGTCGACACCTAGGGCGCGCAGGCGACGGGCCAGCTCGACGGTCTCGTCCGGGTTCCAGCCATCCTCGACCCAATCGGTGGCCGATACCCGCACAAACAGCGGCAGCTCCTGCGGCCAGGCCTTGCGTACCGCCTCGGCAACCTGCAGGGTCAGGCGGATGCGGTTTTCGAAGCAGCTGCCGTATTCATCGCGGCGCTGGTTGCTCAGGGGCGAGAGGAACTGGTGGAGCAGGTAGCCGTGGGCGGCGTGGATCTCGACCACCTTGAAGCCGGCCTGCAATGCCCGCTCGGTGGCGGCGACGAACGCGGCGACCACGTCCTGGATCTCGTCCTTGGTCAGTTCACGTGGCGCGGTGTGCTGTGGGTCGAAGGCGATCTTCGATGGCCCGACCGGTTGCCAGCCGCCGTCCTCGATCTTGACGCTGCCCTGCTTGCCGAGCCATGGCCTGTGGGTGCTGGCCTTGCGCCCGGCATGGGCCAGCTGGATACCGGGGACGGCACCCTGGGCGGTGATGAAACGGGTGATGCGTTGCAGGGGTTTGATCTGGTCGTCGGTCCATAAGCCGAGGTCCTCGGCGGTGATACGTCCGTCGGCGGTGACCGCGACCGCCTCGCTGATCACCAGACCCGCGCCACCGACCGCGCGGCTGCCGAGGTGGACCAGGTGCCAGTCGTTGGCCAGGCCGTCTACGGCGGAGTACTGGCACATGGGGGATACGGCGATGCGGTTGGGCAGGGTCAGCTGACGCAGGGTGTATGGCTCGAGCAGCAGGCTCATGGGGCACCTCCCAGGGACTCCAATGGTTTCCGGGCCGGCTTTTGTGGTTTGGGGGTGGGCCGGTACCGGTAGGTTTCAGACTAGACCATGGGGTGGGGGGTGTTCTGGGGGGCTTGGGTTTGGGGATGATAGTTTTGATTTTTTTATGCGCATTCATTGGCGATGGGGACGCATAGTCACCTTTCCGCCCTTACGGCGGGTCCCTTTTTGAAGGATCAAAAAGGAACCAAAAAATCCTCGCTCCATTCATCCGGCCCCTACGCTTCGCTTCGGGGTTCCCTCGCTCCGTTCTTGCTCCCGGGAGGACCGCGCTGAACGCCCCATCCTGGGGCGCAGCGCTTGACGGCCATCCATGCCCGTCACCTCCCTCCGCAAGAACTCCGCTCGGCCTCCTGAAGTCGCAATTGGTGGCGCCTGGACTATTGCGCGCTTAGAAGCAAGAGCAAGAGCAAGAGCAAGAGCAAGAGCAAGAGCAAGAGCAAGAGCAAGAGCAAGAGCAAGAGCAAGAGCAAGAAATTCGAATTTAGTTGTTTGACAGCTATTTATGAATTGGCTGTTCCGGCCCTTTCGCGGGGCAAGCCCGCTCCTACAGGGTTATATATAACGGCGACTATTGCGTGGGAGCGGGCTTGCCCCGCGATACAGTCGAGAGATCAATTAATTTCCAACTAGCGACAGCTGCGCCAGTCCAGGCGCCGCTCGTAACTTCGCGACTTCAGGAGGCCGAACGGAGGTCTTGCGAAGGGAGGTGACGGGCATGGATGCCCGTCAAGCGCTGGGGCCCAGGATGGGCCCTGCAGCGCGGTCCTCCCGGGAGCAAGGCCGGAGTGAGGGGACCCGGAGCGAAGCGTAGGGCCGGATGAATGGAGCGATGTACGGGTCACCCACATGGGTTACACAAAAGTTCACTCACATAGGTGACAACACCTTGAGTGTTACATAACCATCAGTGGCATCTCGCACATCGACCCTGCCAAGGATGATGGGACCGAAAATAACATCCCAGACGCCATCCCCAACCTGCTCCAGGCCAATGGTCTGGTGCTTGAGCACATAACCTACGTAGATCCTCAAGCCGCGGCGGTTGATGATGCCGCAGCTATCCGCTGGCAAGCTCTCAATATGGCTGGGATAGGTCATCTCGGGGAGTTTTTCAGGGAATGGGCGCGGCGAGGGTTGGTAGCAAGACGCCGGTGTTTTCTGCTTCAACGCTTCATGCAAGCGCTCGTGATTGTAGTGCTGCCGGAAGCGATCAAAGTGCCGTTGTTGAGCCTCCCAGGCCACTGCCGGCGGCGATGGTAGCGTGCTTTTGAGCGTCCGATGCATGCGTTCGTGGCGGCCATTTTGTTCAGGCCGACCAGGCGCAATGCGCTCGGGAATGATGCCTAGACGCAGCCACCAGATCGACAGCTGGGAAAGTCCCGCACGCCCCTTACTGGCAAACGGCACACCGTTATCGGTACGAATCCGCTCAGGCAGGCCATTCTCCCGGAACACTTGGGTGAAAACGGCCTGCGTTTCCAGAAGATTGGTGTTGGGCATGCTGTGGCAGGCGAGCAGGAAGCGACTGGCGTGATCCATGATCGTCAGCGGATAGCACCAGACGCCTGCACCTGTCAGAAATTGGCCTTTGTAGTCCGCACTGAACAGTTGGTTAGGCGACTCTGCCTTCTCCAGGGGCTTGGGATAGACCGCTACCCGCTGACGTAAGCGGCGTGGTTTGACCAACTCGGCCTTCTTGAGGATGTTGTAGATCGCTGTCTTCGACGGCGGCGCCTGATCAGGGAAACGCTCCTGCAGCGCAGCCTGGATCTTTTTCGGACCCGGTTCCGTTTCGCCTCGACTGCGCAGTTCGATAATGGCTTCGCGAACTGCAACAGGCACGATCCAGTCCTGGGTCAACCGGCGGCGGCTGCGTTCTTCCAGCCCCGAAGGCCCCTCTTTCTCATATCGCTCGACCCATTTGTAGCCGGTCTTTCGGCTGATCTCGTAGGCCTGGCACAGGGCGCTGAAGCTGGGCGCCCCCTGTAGGTAATCCGCGATGAAAAGCATTTTCAGGTCCATAGGTTTCAGCTCTCGCCAAGGCATGGTCAGATCCTCGAAAACCGACCCTGCCAGTTAAAGACTGTTACCTATGTGCGTGAACTGATTTGTAACCCATGTGGGTGAGTCATACCGCGAGGATTTTTTGGTGACTTTTTGATCCTTCAAAAAGTTACCCGCCGTAAGGGCGGAAAGGTGAATAAGCGTCGACATCACAAATGAATGCGCATACAACCCTCAAAACAACCAGTTAACCAATCAAAACAAAATCACCGAGCTTCCATGTGAGCAATCATCAACTGCACACTCTCATTCCCCCGAAACTCATTCACATCCAGCTTGTAAGCCAACTCCACCCACCGCACAGTAGGGTTCGGCCAAACCTCCCGATCAACCCCAAACGCAATCCCATCCAACCGCACCGCCCCACACTCGCTCTTGAGCACCACCTTCAGATGCCGCTCCCCGACCACCCGCTGTTCGACCAGCTGGAACACCCCATGGAACAACGGCTCGGGAAAGTGCTGCCCCCACGGCCCGGCATTGCGTAATGCCCGCGCCAGGTCCAGGTGAAACTCCTCGACCGCCAGGGTGCCATCGGACAACAGCCGACCGGTCAGGTCATCCTCACGCAGTTGCCGCCGCACCTCTTCATCGAACGCCTCGGCAAACGCCGGGAAGTGCTCGGCCGGCAGCGACAACCCCGCCGCCATCGCGTGCCCGCCAAACTTGCTGATCAAAGCCGGATGCCGCGCCGCCACGGCATCCAGCGCATCGCGGATATGAAACCCCGCTACCGAACGCGCCGACCCCTTGAGCATCCCCTCCCCCGCATCGGCGAAAGCAATGGTCGGACGGTGGTAACGCTCCTTCAACCGCGAGGCGAGGATACCGATCACCCCCTGGTGCCAGTCGGCGTCGAACAGGCACAGGCCATAGGGCATGGACTCGACCGGCAGGTCCTTGAGCTGGGCCAGCGCCTCACGCTGCATGCCCTGCTCGATGGACTTGCGATCCTGGTTCAGGCCATCGAGCTGCTGGGCCATGTCCAGCGCCAGCGCCGCGTCATCGCACAACAGGCACTCGATGCCCAGGCTCATGTCGTCCAGACGCCCGGCGGCATTGAGTCGAGGGCCGAGGATGAAGCCCAGGTCGGTGGAGGTAATGCGTCGATGATCGCGCCGCGCCACCTCGAGGATGGCCTTGAGCCCGGGGCGAGCGCGGCCGGCGCGGATGCGCTCCAGCCCCTGGTGCACCAGGATGCGGTTGTTGGCATCCAGCGGCACCACGTCGGCGACGCTGCCCAGCGCCACCAGGTCGAGCAGCTCGCCGATGTTCGGCTGCGGCTGCGCCTCGTAGCGCCCCAGGCTGCGCAGGCGCGCGCGCAGGGCCATCAGCACGTAGAAGATCACCCCCACGCCGGCCAGGGACTTGCTCGGGAACCCGCAGCCCGGCTGGTTCGGGTTGACGATGGCATCGGCGGCGGGCAACTGTTCGCCCGGCAAGTGGTGGTCGGTGACCAGCACCTTGAGTCCGGCAGCCTTGGCCGCTGCGACGCCGTCGACGCTGGAGATACCGTTGTCCACGGTGATCAGCAACTGCGGCTGGCGCTGCAGGGCGACCTCGACAATCTCCGGGGTCAGGCCATAGCCATACTCGAAGCGATTGGGCACAAGGTAGTCGACATGCGCCGCGCCCAGCAGGCGCAGGCCAAGCACACCGACAGTACTGGCGGTGGCGCCGTCGGCGTCGAAGTCGCCGACGATGAGAATGCGCTGGCGCTGGTCGAGCGCCTCGACCAGCAGGTCCACCGCCACTTCGATGCCCTTGAGCTGCTGGAACGGCAGCAGGCGCGCCAGGCTCTTGTCCAGTTCAGCCTCGGACTGCACGCCACGGGCGGCGTACAGGCGGGTCAACAGGGGTGGCAGGTTGCCCAGCAATGGCAGGGGCGACGGCAGGGGACGAGGTTCGATACGCATGGGGTCTTCGATAATCCAGTGTGAATCGGGTCAGCCGCGCTCGCCGAGCAGCCACTCCAGTTGCACTTCGTGCTGGCCACGGTCGTCGGTGACGAATACGGTACCTTCGCTGATCATCACGTCCCACTTGATGGCACGGGGCATATCGGTGGCCAGGGTTTCCAGCACTTCTTGCGGCACGGCGGCGACGTTCAGGTTCTTCAGCCCCTTCACCGCGCCCAGCACCTTGGTCGTCCAGACCCGCAGGCTGCCATAGGCCAGCAGGCTGGTGCGCTCGGTACGACGCGAGCACCAGGTCAAGCGATCGGCATCGGGCTGGCCAACCTCGATCCAATGCAGGATGCGGTCATCCAGGCTCTTTTCCCACACCGCCGCTTCATCGACATCCGACAGGCCCCGGCCGAAGGACAGGTTTTCGTTGTACCAGAGGGCATAGGCCAGCAGGCGCACGGCCATCCGCTCTTCGGTTTCCGAAGGGTGGCGGGCGATCGTCTGCTTGACGCTCTCGTACACGCCGCGGTCGAGGTCGGTCAGATTCAGTTCGAACTTGTAGGTGGTGGACGGCTGGGCCATGGGCGCTGGGCTTCTTGCGGGGGAAAAGTCGCACAGTCTAACCGATCCAGGCCATCTGCGCCGGATCAGACAACGCCGATATACCTGCCACCGCCGAGCTGTGATACAACCTGCGCTCACGCCCAGCCGCCACGGATGCCCCATGCCTACGCCCAGCAAACCCCTCGCCGGCCTGAAAGTCATCGAGCTCGGCACCCTGATCGCCGGCCCGTTCGCCTCACGGATCTGCGCCGAGTTCGGCGCCGAGGTGATCAAGGTCGAATCCCCCGATGGCGGCGATCCGCTGCGCAAATGGCGCAAGCTCTACGAGGGCACCTCGCTGTGGTGGTTCGTCCAGGCCCGCAACAAGCAGTCGCTGACCCTCAATCTCAAGCACCCGGAAGGCCTCGACGTGCTCAAGCGCCTGCTGGCCGACGCCGACATACTGATCGAGAACTTCCGCCCTGGCGTGCTGGAGAAACTGGGGCTGGGTTGGGACGTGCTCCACGCCCTCAACCCGCGTCTGGTCATGGTGCGCCTGTCGGGCTTCGGCCAGACCGGGCCGATGAAAGACCAACCGGGCTTCGGCGCGGTCGGCGAGTCCATGGGCGGGCTGCGCTACATCACCGGTTTCGAGGACCGCCCGCCGGTTCGTACCGGGATCTCCATCGGCGATTCCATCGCCGCCCTGTGGGGTGTAATCGGTGCGCTGATGGCCCTGCGTCATCGCGAGGTCAACGGTGGCGCAGGCCAGGTGGTGGACGTGGCGCTGTACGAAGCGATCTTCGCCATGATGGAGAGCATGGTCCCGGAGTTCGACGTGTTCGGCTTCATCCGCGAACGCACCGGCAACATCATGCCGGGCATCACCCCCTCCTGCATCCACACCACCGCCGATGGCCGTCACGTGCAGATCGGCGCCAATGGCGATGCGATCTTCAAGCGTTTCATGCAGGCCATCGGCCGTGACGACCTGGCCAACGATGCCGCACTGGCCACCAACGACGGTCGCGATGCGCGCCGCGACGAGCTGTACGGGGTCATCGACCGCTGGGCCAACAGCCTGCCACTGGCCGAGGTGATGCAGGCGCTGAACGATGCCGAGGTGCCAGCCAGCCGGATCTACTCCGCCGAGGACATGCTGGGCGATCCGCAGTTCCTCGCCCGCGAGATGTTCCTCCAGGCCCGACTGCCGGACGGCAAGCCATTCAAGATGCCGGGCATCGTGCCCAAGCTGTCCGACACGCCGGGCTCCGCCGAGTGGGTCGGCCCCGCCCTGGGCGAACACACGGCCACGGTGCTGGCCAGCCTGGGCTACGACGCAACCACCATAGCCCGCCTGCGCGCGGCCGGTACGGTCTGACCCAGGCCCCATGCGTATCCGCCATCTGCCCATCGTGCTCTGCCTGTTGCTGACCGCACTCGCGGGGCAGGCGGTCGAGGCCAGGGAGCGCCTGCTATGGCTGGTGCGCGACCTGCCGCCGTTTACCATCTTCGAAGGGCCGGCCAAGGGCCAGGGGGTGATCGACCAGCTGTTGCCGATGCTGATCGCCCGGATGCCCGAGTACGACCACAGCATCGTCCGGGTCAACCGGGCCCGGGGTATCCAGATGCTCCAGGAGCCCAGTTTCACCTGCGACCCGACCCTGTTGTGGACCCCCGACCGCGCCAGATACGTGCATTTCTCCCAACCATCGCTGGGCGTACTGAGCAGTGGCCTGATCGTACGCAAGCAAGACCAGGCGCTGCTGGCGCCCTACCTGGAGGGCCAGCAGGTCGACCTGCAGCGCTTGCTGGCCGAGACCCGCCTGAAGCTGGGCATCGTCGCCGAGCGCAGCTACAGCGTGCAGGTCGATGAGGTCCTCAGGCAACTGCCTGATACCGCGTTCAGCCGACACTATGGCAACGATGCCACGGCCAGCCTGCTGCAGATGCAGCAATTGGGGCGCCTGCAACTGGTGCTCGGCTATTGGCCCGAGATGCGTTACCTGATCCAGCAGCAAAATGGCTCGCTGGACGACTACAGTTTCCACCCCATCCTTGGCGTGAACCGTTACCAGTTCCTGCATGTAGGCTGTTCGGATACTCCGCTGGGGCGCGAGGCGATCGCCCATATCGACCAACTGCTGCCGGCATTGCGTCGCGATACCTTGCCCGAGCTCTACGCCCACTGGCTGGACCCTGGGCTGCAGGAGGATTACCTGGAGCAGGCCAGGCACTTCTTCGAGCAGGGTGAACCGTCGCCGCGCTGAAGCGCCCTGAAGTCGATGGCACAGGGGCGTTTTGAAGTCGGGGCAAAAAGAAACCCCGGCCGCTGGGGAGGACGACCGGGGTCAAGCGAAAGCCCTTGGGACTTCCAGTGACAATCTGCACGGTACCGGAGCAAAGCACCATCAGACGGCCCTTGCTGAATCTGATGGGTCTGTCAGGCAAAGGTTCCTTGTATCTGCCGCTGATGTTGCAGGGCGGCGATCACACAGGGCTGCAGGCGGCCTTCGGCGATCTGCAAGTCACGGTGCAGGCCATCGACCAGATCAACCAGCAACTGCTGCTCCGCCAATTGACGAGTGCAGACCCCGCGCTGCAGGATCCGCACCCCGTGCTCGTCATAGAGTGTCAACTGGCGACTGCCAAGGCTGTCGGGCGTACCAAGCTCGGCCTGGTATGGGGAAAGAGCGTCGTTGAGCAGTCTGCAGATTCTTTCCATCCGGATCACTCGCTGGCTAAGGTTCGAGGAAACTGACCATCGGGCCCGACGGAAAGTTCGCCGTGGCCCGTTACCGCGAGCATGCGCGGACAACATGACAGTTTCGATGCGCCCACCCAGCGTCTGATCAGAGGCGCTCCAACACCTGTTCCAGGCCTACCATCGACATCGGCCATGGCAACTCTGCCAGCACATTCAAACCGTACTGGCGGGCCTCAAGCGCCAGATCCATTTCCCCCGCGCCAGCACACCCGACGAACAGCAATCCCCCCGCGCAGGAAGCCTGCACCAGGTACTTGAACAGGCGCCGGGCATAGCCCCTGGGCATGCGCTGGTCGAGCACCAGTACATCCACCGGGCGCTGCCGCGCCGTCGCGGTCGGCACGTCATCGGTGACCCGGACGCTGTAGACGCCCTGGGCATTGAAGGCCTGATGCAGCAGCATCTGGTGGTAGGGCCGAGCCTGGTGGATAAGAACATTGAGCTGACGCATGAGCTTCCCCCGGAACAGTGTGGCGTGTAGGTTGGAGCGACCACTTTAGTAGGGGTATGTATCGAACTACATGGGAAAAGTCTGAAAGATCCAAACCCTGTGTCGTGGACATGAAAAAGCCCGTCTAGGACGGGCTTTTTCGCGTAGTGCTCGGCTTACAGCGGCTTGCCGCGGTTGCCATGCTGGCTGACGAAGGCCTGCACCGTCTTCAGGTCGTTGGCCAGCACCGTGCAACGCTCTTCGCGGCTGAACAGGTCGCTCAGGTGCGCCGGCAGTTCCAGGGCCTTGTCGACACCGGCCTTCTCCACCGCCTCGGGGAACTTGACCGGATGCGCGGTGCCCAGCACCACCATCGGCGTATCCAGGCTGCGACGGCACTCGCGGGCGGCCTTGACGCCGATCGCGGTGTGCGGATCGAGGACTTCACCGGTGGCCTTGAACACCTCGGCGATGGTCTCGCAGGTCTGTTCGTCGGTCACGGCCAGCGAATCGAACAGCTTGCGCGCCTCGGTCCAGCGATCCTGCTCGACGCTGAAGCCACCGCCTTGCTTGAAGGTGTCCATCAGCTGGGCGACCGCGGCGCCATTACGACCGTGCAGGTCGAACAGCAGGCGCTCGAAGTTGGACGAGACCATGATGTCCATCGACGGCGACAGGGTTGGGTGCAGGGCGTCCTTGACGTACTGGTTGCCGCTCATGAAGCGGTGCAGGATGTCGTTGCGGTTGGTCGCCACCACCAGCTGGCTGATCGGCAGGCCCATGTTGCGCGCCAGGTAACCGGCGAAGATGTCGCCGAAGTTGCCGGTCGGCACCGAGAACGCCACCGAACGGGCCGGGCCGCCGAGCTGCAGGGCGGCGTGGAAGTAGTAGACGATCTGGGCCATGATCCGCGCCCAGTTGATCGAGTTCACCGCCACCAGGCGGGTGCCCTTGAGGAACGACTGGTCGGCGAAGCTGGCCTTGACCATCTCCTGGCAGTCGTCGAAGTTGCCTTCGATGGCGATGTTGTGGATGTTGTCGCCGAGGATGGTGGTCATCTGCCGGCGCTGCACTTCCGACACACGCTGGTGCGGGTGCAGGATGAAGATGTCGACGTTGTCGCAACGGCGGCAGCCTTCGATGGCGGCGGAACCTGTGTCACCGCTGGTGGCACCGACGATCACCACGCGCTCGCCGCGCTTGACCAGCACGTGGTCGAGCAGACGGCCGAGCAGTTGCAGGGCGAAGTCCTTGAAGGCCAGGGTCGGGCCGTGGAACAGCTCCATCACCCACTCGTTGCCGTTGAGCTGGCGCAGCGGCGCGACGGCGGCGTGGGCGAAGTTGCCGTAGGTCTCTTCGAGAATCTTCTTGAAGTCGGCGTCGGCAATGCTGCCTTCGACGAACGGGCGCATCACCCGGAAAGCCAGTTCGTGGTACGGCAGGCCCGCCCAGGAGGCGATTTCTTCCTGGGTGAAGCGCGGCAGGTTCTCGGGCACGTACAGGCCGCCGTCGCTGGCCAGGCCAGCCAGCAGGACGTCTTCGAAGTTCAGGGCCGGAGCCTGGCCGCGGGTACTGATATAGCGCATGGGTGCAAACCTTCGATGCTGGGCGCGGGCCGCCGTCGCGGCCCGCCGCCGAAATTAATTGAGCTGTTCGACGCGGATGCGCACGACCTTGCCGACCACGTCCTGAAGCGCTTCCAGGGCGACGATGGCGTCGTCGATGCGTTGCTCGACCACACGGTGGGTCAGCAGGATCATCGGTACCAGGCCGTCCTGCTCCTCGGCTTCCTTCTGCATGATCGACTCGATGTTGATGCCGCGCTCCGAAAGAATGCTGGCGACCTGGGCCAGCACGCCCGGGTGGTCCTTGGCCTGGATGCGCAGGTAGTAGGCACTTTCGCAGGCTTCGATCGGCAGGATCGGGTGGGCCGACAGCGCGTCCGGCTGGAACGCCAGGTGCGGCACGCGGTTCTCCGGGTCGGAAGTCATGGCGCGGACCACGTCGACCAGGTCGGCGACCACCGACGACGCGGTCGGCTCCATGCCGGCACCAGCGCCGTAGTACAGGGTGGAACCGGCGGCGTCGCCGTTGACCATCACCGCGTTCATCACGCCGTTGACGTTGGCGATCAGGCGATCGTTGGGGATCAGCGTCGGGTGCACGCGCAGCTCGATGCCGTCGGCGGTGCGACGGGCCACGCCCAGGTGCTTGATACGGTAGCCCAGGGCCTCGGCGTAGTTCACGTCGGCGGTAGTCAGCTGGGTGATGCCCTCGGTGTAGGCCTTGTCGAACTGCAGTGGGATACCGAAGGCGATGGACGCCAGGATGGTCAGCTTGTGCGCGGCATCGATGCCTTCGACGTCGAAGGTCGGGTCGGCCTCGGCATAACCCAGCGCCTGGGCTTCGGCCAGCACGTCGGGGAAGGCGCGGCCCTTGTCGCGCATCTCGGTGAGGATGAAGTTGCCGGTGCCGTTGATGATCCCGGCCAGCCAGTTGATGCGGTTGGCCGACAGGCCCTCGCGGATCGCCTTGATCACCGGGATGCCACCGGCCACGGCGGCTTCGAAGGCGACGATGACGCCCTTCTCGCGGGCCTTGGCGAAGATCTCGTTGCCGTGCACGGCGATCAGCGCCTTGTTGGCGGTGACCACGTGCTTGCCGTTTTCGATGGCCTTGAGCACCAGGTCGCGGGCGATGGTGTAGCCGCCGATCAGCTCGATGACAATATCGATCTCGGGGTTGCTCGCGACTTCGAACACATCAGCGGTAATGGGGGTACCGGTAATCTGGCAGTTCGGGTTCTGCGAGCGCATGGCAATCTGTGCCACTTCAATACCGCGCCCGGCACGGCGGGCGATCTCCTCGGCGTTGCGCTGAAGTACATTGAAGGTTCCGCCACCGACGGTCCCCAACCCACAGATGCCTACTTTGACCGGTTTCACTGTGAACTCCCCATAGAACGGCCGGCACCTGCGCCGACCGTGAAACATGCCGTCACCCCATGACGACGGCGTACTGAATTGATTACTTGCTTTCGGCCAGGGCCAGCTTGGCCACTTGCGGCGCCGGCTGGTAACCCGGAATCACCTGGCCATTCTGTAGAACGATCGCCGGCGTGCCATTTACACCAATCGATTGGCCCAGCTGGAACTGCTTGCTGACCGGGTTGGCGCACTTGGCGGCCTTGATCTCCTTGCCGTCGACCATCTTGTCCAGCGCCGCGCGGCGATCGCTGGAGCACCATACCGCCTGCAGCTGCTCGTCACCCGGCGAACCCAGGCCCTGGCGCGGGAAGGCGACGTAGCGCACTTCGATGCCACGGCGGTTGAGTTCCGGCACTTCGGCGTGCAGCTTGTGGCAATACGGGCAGGTGGTGTCGGTGAACACGGTGATGTGCGACTTGGTTTCACCCTTGGCCGGGTAGACCACCATCTCGCCGACCGGAATGCCGTTGATCAGCTTGGCAATGCCCTGGCGCTCGGTCTTCTCGGTGAGGTTGACCGGCTTGCCGTCCTGGATCTGGAACAGGTAGCCCTGCATGACGAACTGACCGTCGGCGCTGGCGTACAGCACGCGGCCGCCCTGCAGCTTGACTTCGTACAGGCCATTGAGCGGGCTGCTGCTGACGCTCTCGACCGGCACTTCCAGCGCGAGGTTCTGCAAGGATTTGCGGATCGCCTGCTCGGCACCGGCATTGGCATCGGTGGCCGCGGCGACGGCAAAGGTACTGGCCAACGCCAGGGCGGCGGCGGCGAAAATCTGGGTCACGCGCATGGGGTACTCCTGAAGGCGGACGGGGCCGTGGGGGCGTTGCTTGACCCTGGCGGGTAGCGAACATTCGGCCCTTGCAACAAACCGTCCAAGCCTACCACAACAAACTGGCGCAGTAGGGGTACTCAGGCACCGGTCGGCGGAACATGAAAAGCATTCATCCACGTGGGTGGTGTTCGGCGTGCAGCTGTTGCAGCCGGGCCTTGGCCACATGGGTATAGATCTGCGTAGTGGACAGGTCGCTGTGGCCCAGCAGCATCTGCACCACGCGCAGGTCGGCGCCATGGTTGAGCAGGTGCGTGGCAAAGGCGTGGCGCAGCGTGTGCGGCGACAGCGGCTTGTCGATGCCGGCCACCCGCGCCTGGTGCTTGATGCGGTGCCAGAAGGTCTGCCGCGTCATCTGCTCACCGCGCTGGCTGGGGAACAGCACGTCGCTAGGGCGCCCGCCCAGCAGCTCGGCGCGACCATCGCGCAGGTAGCGCTCGATCCACACCACCGCCTCCTCGCCCATCGGCACCAGGCGCTCCTTGCTGCCCTTGCCCATAACCCGCAGCACGCCCTGGCGCAGGTTGACCTGGTCCAGGGTCAGGCTGACCAGCTCGGTCACGCGCAGGCCGCAGGCATAGAGCACCTCGAGCATGGCACGGTCGCGCTGGCCGATGGACTCGCCGAGGTCCGGTGCCTGCAGCAGGGCCTCGACATTGGCCTCCGACAGCGACTTGGGCAGGGGCCGGCCCAGTTGCGGCATGTCCACCTGCAGCGTCGGGTCGACTGCGACCAGCCGCTCGCGCAGCAGGTAGCGGAAGAACCCGCGCACCCCGGAAAGAAAGCGCGCGGTCGAACGCGGCTTGTAGCCCTGGTCGAAACGCCAGGCCAGGTGGTCGAGGATCAGCTCACGCCCGGCATCGGGCAGTGCCACGCCATGCTCCTGCAGCCAGCCATTGAACAGCGCCAGGTCGCTGCGATACGAAGCGCGGGTGTTGTCGGACAGCCCCTTCTCCAGCCAGAGGGCATCGAGGAACTGGTCGATCAGGGGGTGGTCCAGTGCAGGCATGAAGACTCGGTGGCAAACGACGAAATGACGCTTAGTCTTTCATAACACGGCATGCAGAGGGAGCCCGCGTGAACGAACAACAGATTCTTTTGAGTGTCGGTGGCATCGGCGCTGCCGCCCTGCTCTGCCAATGGCTGGCCTGGCGCCTGAAGCTGCCGGCGATCCTGTTCCTGCTGCTGTGCGGCATCCTCGCGGGGCCCGTGCTGGGCTGGCTGCAGCCGCAGGCGCTGTTCGGCCCGCTGCTGATGCCGCTGGTGTCGCTGGCGGTGGCGCTGATCCTGTTCGAAGGCAGCCTGACCCTGCACCTGTCGCAATGGCGCGAGATCGGCAGCGTGGTGCATCGCCTGGTCACCGTCGGCGCGCTGAGCACCTGGCTGGTGATTGCCCTGGCCACCCACTGGCTGCTGGGTTTCGACTGGCCCCTGGCGATCCTGTTCGGCACCCTGACCCTGGTCACCGGCCCCACGGTGATCGTGCCCATGCTGCGGGTGGTGCGGCCAAAGGCGGCGATCGCCAACATCCTGCGCTGGGAAGGTATCGTCATCGACCCGATCGGCGCGCTGCTGGCGGTGGTGGTGTACAGCTTCATCATCGCCAGCGCCGCCGGTGAAGGCCTGAGCCACAGCCTGGCGACCTTTGCCGGGGTGATCTTCTGCGGCAGTGCGCTGGGCGTTGCCGGTGGCTGGCTGCTCGGTCAGGTCATGCGCGAGCAGTGGCTGCCGGAATACCTGCACAACCTGGCCTCGCTGGCGGCGGTGCTGGGCATCTTCATCGCCGCCAACCAGATCGTCCATGAATCGGGCCTGCTGGCAGTCACGGTCATGGGCATGTGGCTGGCCAACATGCCCGGCGTGGACGTGCGGCAGATCCTGCATTTCAAGGAAAACCTCAGCGTGCTGCTGATCTCCGGCCTGTTCATCCTCCTGGCCGCGCGGCTCGACCTGCACGCGCTGTTGGCCCTGGGGCCGGCGGTGCTGGCGCTGCTGCTGGTGATCCAGTTGCTGGCACGGCCGCTGAACGTCCTGCTGTCGACCCTGGGCTCGCCGCTGAGCTGGCGGGAGCGGGCATTGCTGGCCTGGATCGCGCCACGGGGCATCGTGGCCGCGGCCGTGTCGGCGATCTTCGCCATTCGCCTGGACCAGGCCGGGCACGACGGCGCGCTGCTGCTGGTGCCGCTGACCTTCGCCGTGATCATCGGCACCGTGGTGCTGCAAAGTGCCACCGCCAGGCCCCTGGCGCGCCTGCTGAAGGTGGCGGAACCGGCGCCGAGCGGGTTTCTCGTGGTCGGCGCCAACCCGCCTGCGCGGGTCATTGCCAAGGCCCTGCAGCAACTGGGCTGCCGGGTGCTGCTGACCGACTCGAGCTGGGAGAACATCCGCGCCGCGCGCATGGACAACCTGCCGACCTACTTCGGCAACCCCGCCTCGCAGCACGCCGACGCCCACCTCGACCTGGTCGGCCTGGGCCACCTGCTGGGGCTGTCACCGGCAGGCGAGCTCAATGCCCTGGCCTGCGCGCGTTTTCGTCATGACTTCGGCCAGGCCCGGCTGTTCGTGCTGGCCAGCGGCCTGGAAAAACAGCGCAGCGACAAGCACCGGGCCAGCGAGGAGCATCGCGGGCAATTGCTCGGGTCGAGCCCGATGACCTATGGCCAGCTGGCCAAGCTGCTGCACCAGGGTGCCGAGCTGTACAGCACCACGCTGACCGAGGCCTTCGGCTGGAGCGACTACCAGCAACTGCATGGTCCGCGGGCCACGCTGCTGTTCGCCCGGGACGGGCAAGGCTGGGTGCATGTGGCCAGCCCGGACAATCCGCTCAAGCCGCAGCCTGGCTGGACACTGGTGGCGCTAGTGGAGCCGGAGCTGACCGAGCAGCCTGTGGCGCATTAACCTGTAGGAGCGGCTTTGGCCGCGATGCAGGCGTCGCGGAGCCTGGCACCCGCCTTGCGGGTGATCGCGGCTGAAGCCGCTCCTACAGGGTCCACGTGAGGGCAATCAAGCCAGCGGCAGCACCGGTACCGGGCGCTTGTCCTCGTCGATGGCGACGAAGCTGAACACGCCATGAATCGCCCGCTCGCGGCCGTCGAGGTACATGTTCTCGACGAACACATCCACCTGCACCTGCAGGCTGGTGTTGCCGACCTTGATCACCGTGCCCACCAGCTCGACGATCGAACCGGCCGGGATCGGGTGCTTGAAATCGATACGATCGGTGGACACGGTCACCAGGGGCAATCGACAGAATCGGGTGGCGGCGATGAACGACACTTCGTCCATCCATGCCAGGGCGGTGCCGCCGAATAGTGTGTTGTGGTGGTTGGTGGTGTTGGGGAACACCGCCTTGGTCACGCGGGTCACCGACAGTTCGGTGCGGCGCTGGATTTCCTGGTCTCGGGGCGTCGTCATGGGATTCACCTCGCAAAGTCTGAAAGCAAGGTCGCCTGCTTCGCGGGTAAACCCGCTCCCACAGAAGGCGATGAACCTGTGGGAGCGGGTTTACCCGCGAAGCAGCCAACACAAATCGCAAAATGCAAAAAAGCAGCCCGAAGGCTGCTTTTTTCTCGCAAGGCGACCTAGGCCGCCAGGCAAACTGTACTCAGGACAGTTTTTCCTTGATGCGAGCGGCTTTGCCGGACAGGTCGCGCAGGTAGTACAGCTTGGCTTTACGCACGTCACCACGACGTTTCACGGCCAGGCTGTCGATCTGCGGGCTGTAGGTCTGGAAGGTACGCTCTACGCCAACGCCGCTGGAGATCTTGCGCACGGTGAAGGCGCTGTTCAGACCGCGGTTACGCTTGGCGATAACGACGCCTTCGAACGCCTGCAGACGCGAGCGGTCGCCTTCCTTCACTTTAACCTGGACGACAACGGTGTCGCCTGGTGCGAAGGTCGGGATCTCTTTGCTCATCTGCTCGGCTTCGAGCTGCTGGATGATCTTGTTGGTCATGCTGTGCTCCTAAGATGGATACTTGATCCACCATCGATACGTTTAACTATCGTCCCGCTCGCGGATGTATTCCTCGAGCAGCTTCTTCTCTTCTCCAGAAAGCGAGCGACTTTCCAGAAGATCGGCGCGTCGTTCGAAGGTCCTACCAAGGGACTGCTTCATCCGCCAACGCCGGATATGTGCATGGTTGCCACTTAGCAACACGTCGGGAACACGCTGATCCGCATACACCTCAGGTCGGGTGTAGTGCGGGCAATCCAGCAGACCGTCGGTGAAAGAGTCTTCCTCCGCCGAGTCCACATGCCCTAAAGCTCCGGGCAGCAGCCGTGTAACCGCATCGATCAGTACCATGGCCGGCAGCTCGCCACCGGAAAGCACATAGTCGCCAATCGACCACTCCTCATCGACATGAGCCTCGATAAAGCGCTCGTCGATGCCTTCATAACGACCGGCGATCAGGATCAACGATTCCTGTTCGGCCAGGCCTTTGACCGCCTGCTGTGTCAGCTTGCGGCCTTGTGGCGAAAGGTAGATCACCTTTGCCGATGCTCCGGTCGCCTGCCTGGCGCTAACCAGGGCGTCTTCCAGAGGCTTGATCTTCATCACCATGCCCGGACCACCGCCAAACGGCCGATCATCCACGGTGTGGTGGCGATCTGTGGTGTAGTCCCGCGGGTTCCAGCAGGTCACTTGCAGCAACCCCTGTTTCACCGCGCGGCTGGTAATGCCGTACTCCGTGATGGCCGAGAACATCTCGGGGAACAACGTGATGACGTCTACGCGAAGGTTACCCATCGTCTAGAAGTCCGCGTCCCACTCAACCCGCATCACGCCTGCTTCCAGGTCGATTGCCAGCACGCACTGCCCGGTATAGGGCAACAGACGCTCGCGATCATCCAGGCTGCCTGCGCAGGGCTTGACCACCATTACATCGTTCGCGCCGGTCTCCAACAGGTGATCGATCTTGCCGAACAGCTGTTCGTCCTGATTGATGACCTTCAGGCCCACCAACTGGTACCAGTAGTACTCGTCGGCTGCCAGGTTGGGCAAAAGGCTCCGCGCAATGCAGATTTCGTAACCGCTCAGAAGACGGGCTTCATCACGATCATCGAGGCCTTTGAGTTTCACGACCAGGCCCTTCTGGGAGCCACGACCGCTGACCAGCTCGACCTGCTTTACCTTGCCTTCGTGCCGAAGCATCCAGCGCGGATAATCCAACAGGTTTTCAATCGGATCGGTAAAGGAATACACCTTCACCTCGCCGCGAACGCCGTGAACCGAAAAAATCTTGCCAACGACGATGAGGTCGTCAGCCTTTTCTGGCGTCGCGTTCATACTGCTCAGGCTGCAGCCTTGGCAGCTTCCTTCAGCAGCTGAGCAACGCGCTCAGACGGCTGTGCGCCCTGGCTCAGCCAGTAGGTGACGCGCTCTTGGTTGACCGACAGCTTGACTTCGGCGCCCGATGCGATCGGGTTGAAGAAGCCAACGCGCTCAACGAAACGGCCGTCACGGGCGTTACGCGAGTTGGTCACGGTCAGGTGGTAGAATGGGCGCTTTTTCGAGCCGCCACGGGCCAGACGGATGGTTACCATGTGAACATCGTTCCTATAGTCGGTGCTGCAAAACTGAATGCCCAATGGGCACACGGGTGCCCAAAAG
Organism: Pseudomonas sp. RtIB026; assembly: GCF_016861355.2. Classification (NCBI taxonomy): domain Bacteria; kingdom Pseudomonadati; phylum Pseudomonadota; class Gammaproteobacteria; order Pseudomonadales; family Pseudomonadaceae; genus Pseudomonas; species Pseudomonas sp. RtIB026. The sequence goes on from NZ_AP023348.2 coordinate 5,374,899, forward strand.
GCCGCATATTCTCGGGGAATACACGGACATTTGCAAATGCCTTTTTCGGCAATGCCGGGGCCTGCCGCTCAGTCCTGCCGGTTTGGGCCACCTCGCGGCGGCCATGATCCCGCCGGAGCGGGGGTCTGGCGGGCTTCCTCATATAAAGAGGCCCACCGGATTCTTTTACAGTTTTGGCATGCCGCCACCCGGCAGCATCCCGCCAAGGCCGCGCATCATCTTGGCCATGCCGCCCTTGGCGGAGAATTTCTTCATCATCTTCTGCATCTGCTTGTGCTGCTTGATCAAGCGGCCGATGTCCTGCACCTGGGTGCCGGAACCAAGGGCGATGCGGCGCTTGCGCGAACCGCTGATCAGGTCAGGGTCGCGACGTTCGGCCGGGGTCATGGAGTTGATGATCGCCTCCATCTGCTTGAACTGCTTCTCGGCCGCGCCTTGGGCATTGCCCATCTGCGACAGGTTCACACCACCGATGCTCGGCAGCTTGTCCATCAGGCCACCCAGGCCGCCCATGTTCTTCATCTGCTGCAGCTGGTCGCGGAAGTCCTCGAGGTCGAAGCCCTTGCCCTTCTTCAGCTTCTTGGCCAGCTTGTCGGCCTTGGCCTTGTCGATGTTCTGCTCGGCCTGCTCGATCAGGCTGAGCACGTCGCCCATGCCGAGGATGCGCGAGGCGATACGATCCGGGTGGAACGGCTCCAGGGCCTCGGTCTTCTCGCCCATGCCGATGAACTTGATCGGCTTGCCGGTGATGGCGCGTACCGACAGCGCGGCACCGCCACGGGCGTCGCCGTCGACCTTGGTCAGCACCACGCCGGTCAGCGGCAGGGCGTCGCCAAAGGCCTTGGCAGTGTTGGCCGCGTCCTGGCCGGTCATGGCGTCGACCACGAACAGGGTTTCGATCGGCTTGACCGCAGCATGCAGCGCCTTGATCTCGTCCATCATGTCAGCGTCGACATGCAGGCGGCCGGCGGTGTCGACGATCACCACGTCGATGAACTTGAGCTTGGCCTCGCGGATCGCCGCCTCGGCGATGGCCACCGGCTTCTGGCTGATATCGGACGGGAAGAAGGTCACGCCGATGTCATTGGCCAGGGTTTCGAGCTGCTTGATCGCCGCCGGACGGTAGACGTCGGCCGACACCACCATCACGCTCTTTTTCTTGCGCTCTTTCAGGTGGCGCGCCAGCTTGCCGGCGGTGGTGGTCTTACCGGCGCCCTGCAGGCCGGCCATCAGCACCACGGCGGGTGGTGCGGCGTTGAGGGTCAGCTCTTCGTTGGCCGCGCCCATCAGGCTTTCCAGCTCGGCCTGGACGATCTTCACGAAGGCCTGGCCTGGCGTCAGGCTGCGCGACACTTCGGTGCCGACCGCGCGTTCCTTGATGCTGTTGACGAAATCCTTGACCACCGGCAGGGCAACGTCGGCCTCGAGCAGGGCCATGCGCACTTCGCGCAGCGTGTCCTTGATGTTGTCTTCGGTCAGCTTGGCCTTGCCGGTGACATGGCGCAGCGTCTGTGACAGGCGGTCGGTCAGGTTTTCGAACATGGTGATCCTTTCAGGCCCAGTGGAGCCGAGGTTTTTCAGATGCCCAGGTGAACATGTACACGCGCCGGGCAGAGCAAGGCGGCGATTATAGCGGAGAGCGGCGGCGACGCACACCTTGGAGCAGCCCCTCTGGATATTCGGTGACCATGCCGGCCTCTTCGCAGGTAAACCCGCTCCCACAGAGATCGCGCACGCCCCTGTGGGAGCGGGTTTACCCGCGAAGAGGCCGGCATATGGGGTACAAGTCGCTCGCCAGGCACCGGAGCAAGGCTTGCTGGTCTTCCTTGCCCACCGCGATCTATGCCAAACTCCGTCCCTTTAGGGCTTGCCTGCCAGGACTTATGTTCTCTTCACCCAGCCTCATCCCCAATCTGCTCGCCGCCTTCCTTTATCTGGCCGCGACCGTCTACCAGGCCACCGGACTGGCCCGAGGCGCCCGTGCCGACAAACGGCTGCTGGGCCTGCTCGGCACGCTGGCGGTGGTCGCCCAGGGCGGCGCCCTGTTCTTCCAGCTGATCACGCCCCTGGGCCTGAGCCTGGACTTCTTCAGTGCCGCCAGCCTGATCGCCGTGGCGGTGATCGGCCTGACCCTGCTCGCCTGCCTGAGCATCCCGGTGGAGAACCTGCTGGTGCTGCTGTTCCCGCTCGGCGCGGTGACCGCGCTGCTGGCCCAGTTCGCCCCACCTGGCACGGTACCGCTGATCAACGAAGAGCCCGGCATCCTCGCGCATATCCTGCTGTCGATCCTGGCCTACGGCCTGTTCACCATCGCCGTGTTCCAGGCCCTGCTGCTGTTGCTGCAGGACCACCAGCTCAAGCACAAGCACCCGTCCGGGCTGATCCGCAACTTCCCGCCGCTGCAGACCATGGAAAGCCTGCTGTTCGGCTTCCTCTGGGCCGGCTGGGTGCTGCTGTCGCTGTCGCTGATCTCCGGCTGGCTGTTCCTCGACAACCTGTTCGCCCAGCACCTGGTGCACAAGACCCTGCTGGCCTGCGTGGCCTGGGTCGTGTTCAGCGTGCTGCTGTGGGGCCGCACACGCCTCGGCTGGCGCGGTCACAAGGCGATCCGCTGGACCCTGGCCGGCTTCTGCCTGCTGATGCTGGCCTATTTCGGCAGCAAGCTGGTCCGCGAATTCATCCTGCATATCTGACGGCCGCCCATGGACACCCTGCCGTACGCCCCGCTGCTCGGCATCATCGCACTGGCGCTGCTGTGGTCGGCGCTGTTCACCGCGGTCGACAGCGCCCGCCAGCAAGCCAACGGCCAGGGCGATTCCCCCCTCCCCGCCCAGGGCCTGGTGCTTGGCGCCAGCCTCGGCAAGCTGCTGGTACTGGGCCTGGCCTGCCTGATCGGCCAGCGCTACGACGGTGAACACGGTTTCTGGCTGGCCGGCCTTGGTGCCACCTTCACCCTGCTGGTGCTCGCCGACTACCTGCCGCGCCGCCTGGCCCGCCGCGACCCGCACGCCTTCCTGAGCCTGGGCGGCAACCTGCTGAAATGGCCGCTGGCGCTGCTGCAGCCGCTGGGCTGCCTGCTCGATGGCTGCGCCAGGCTGATCCTGCGCCCGTTCCGCGTGCAGCCCACTGCAGTGGCCCTGCACCCGCAGGCAGACGACGACTTCGACGAAGACGGCCCGGTCGACAGCGCCCGCCACGGCCTGCTGGAAGGCCTGCAGGCACTGGACAAGATCACCGTCAACGACATCCTGGTACCACGCAACGAAGTCGACGGCATCAACCTCGACGACCCCATCGAGCGCATCATCGAGCAACTGATCGTCAGCCGTCACACCCGCCTGCCGGTCTATCACAACGACATCAACCAGGTCGAAGCGGTACTCAACACCAAGCTGATCAGCCACCTGCTGCCACGGGCCGAACTTACCCCGGAGAAGCTTCAGGCAGCCTGCTACGAACCCTACTTCGTCCCCGAAAGCACACCGCTGCAGATGCAGCTGCTGAACTTCCACAAGCAGCAGCGGCGCATGGGCGTGGTGGTGGACGAATACGGCGAGGTGCTCGGCATCGTCACCCTGGAGGACATCCTCGAGGAGATCGTCGGCGAGTTCGAGGACGAGCAGAGCCTGGACAACCCTCATGTCCATCCCCAGCCCGATGGCCGCTTCGTCATCGAAGGCACGGCCTCGCTGCGCGAGATCAACCGCACCCTGGGCTGGCACCTGCCCTGCGACGGCGGGCCGAAAACCCTCAACGGCCTGGTCACCGAGGCCTTGGAAAGCATCCCGGCAAGCGCTGTATGCCTTAAAATTGGCAGATATCGGCTGGAAATCCTCGAAACCGAGGATAATTGCGCAAGCAAGGTACTGGTCTGGACACTGACTCGCTAGCTATACTCGGGTCACGCTTACCCAGCCCTGCCGTCTCGCCCGCTACCCGCACCCGGCGTCCGACGGCCAGTCCGCACCACTGACACGCCCCGCGGTCCTGCTTCAGCACCCCGAACAGCAACCGCTCACTGCCTATCCCCTGGGCTATCGTCAGTCGCGCGACCAACAACAATACGCTCCGGCTCCCGTGTGCCCGTCACATGGGCCGTGCCCCATGGAGCATGACTGTCAGGGACCTTCGCATGACTACCAGCAGCACCTACGCCGAACCTGCCTCGGCAACACCGGTCAATTCACCGGCCCGGGTGGCCACTGCCAGCTTCATCGGCACCGCCATCGAGTTCTACGATTTCTATGTCTACGCCACCGCCGCCGCGCTGGTGATCGGGCCGGTGTTCTTCCCGTCCGGCTCCGGCACCGCGCAGATGCTCGCGGCCTTCCTCACCTTCGGCATCGCCTTCCTTGCCCGCCCCTTGGGCTCGGCGCTGTTCGGCCACTTCGGCGACCGTATCGGGCGCAAGTCGACGCTGGTCGCCTCGCTGCTGCTGATGGGCGTGTCCACCACGCTGATCGGCGTGCTGCCCGGCTATGACAGCATCGGCGTCTGGGCGCCGATCATTCTCTGCCTGCTGCGCTTCGGCCAGGGCCTGGGGCTGGGCGGCGAATGGGGCGGCGCGGCGCTGCTGGCCACCGAGAACGCCCCGCAGGGCAAGCGTGCCTGGTTCGGCATGTTTCCGCAGCTGGGCCCGTCGATCGGCTTTCTCGCCGCCAACGGCTTGTTCCTCACCCTGGCCCTGGTGCTCAGCGACGAGCAGTTCCGCGAATGGGGCTGGCGCATTCCGTTCCTGCTCAGCGCGGCGCTGGTGCTGGTCGGCCTGTACGTGCGCCTGAAGCTGGAGGAAAGCCCGGTGTTCGCCAAGGCGGTGGCCCGTCATGAGCGGGTGAAGATGCCGGTGGTCGACCTGTTCGCCCGCTACTGGCTGCCGACCCTGCTGGGCGCCGCGGCCATGGTGGTGTGCTACGCGCTGTTCTACATCTCCACGGTGTTCTCGCTCAGCTATGGCGTGACCACCCTGGGCTACAGCCGCGAGACCTTCCTCGGCCTGCTGTGCTTCGCGGTGGTGTTCATGGCCCTGGCCACGCCCCTGTCGGCCTGGCTCAGCGACCGTTACGGGCGCAAGCCGGTGCTGGTGGTCGGCGGCCTGCTGGCGATCGCCTCGGGCTTCACCATGGAACCGCTGCTGACCTCGGGTTCGACCACCGGCGTGGCGCTGTTCCTGGCCATCGAGCTGTTCCTGATGGGGGTGACCTTCGCGCCGATGGGCGCGCTGCTGCCCGAGCTGTTCCCGACCCATGTGCGCTACACCGGCGCCTCGGCGGCCTACAACCTGGGCGGCATCGTCGGCGCCTCGGCGGCACCGTTCTTTGCCCAGAAGCTGGTGAGCATGGGGGGATTGAGCTGGGTGGGGGGGTATGTGTCGGTGGCGGCGGTGATCAGTCTGATTGCCGTGTTGTGCCTGAAAGAGACGCGTAATACCGAACTTTGAATCAATCGCGGGGCAAGCCCGCTCCCACGCCAGACTGATACTGGCGTGGGAGCGGGCTTGCCCCGCGATCGTTTCAGATCAGAACTCGACCTTGACCGCCTGCGAAGCACGGGTCGCCTTGGCCCGGGCCGCCTCGACCGACTCGTCGCGCGCCAGGCACACGCCCATGCGCCGGGTGCCGTTGATCTCCGGCTTGCCGAACAAGCGAATAGCGGTATCCGGCTCGCTCAGGGCGGCGCCGAGGTTGGCAAAGCTGGTCTGCTGTGACTGGCCTTCCGGCAGGATCACCGCCGAAGCCGACGGGCCGAACTGGCGCACCACCGGGATCGGCAGGCCGAGAATGGCCCGGGCATGCAAGGCGAACTGCGACAGGTCCTGGGAAATCAGGGTCACAAGGCCGGTGTCGTGCGGACGCGGCGAGACCTCGCTGAACCACACCTGGTCGCCCTTGACGAACAGCTCCACGCCGAACAGGCCACGCCCGCCCAGCGCATCGGTGACTGCCTGGGCCACGCGCTGCGACTCGGCCAGCGCCTTGGGGCTCATGGCCTGGGGCTGCCAGGACTCCTGGTAGTCGCCCTTCTCCTGACGGTGGCCGACCGGCGCGAGGAAGGTGGTGCCGCCCACATGGCGCACAGTCAGCAGGGTGATCTCGTACTCGAAGTCGATGAAGCCCTCGATGATCACCCGGCCCTTGCCGGCGCGCCCGCCTTCCTGGGCATAGTCCCAGGCCTTGCGCAGGTCATCGTCGCCGCGCAGCAGGCTCTGGCCCTTGCCCGAGGAACTCATCACCGGCTTGACCACGCACGGGTAGCCCAGGTCGGCCACGGCCTTGGCGTAGTCCTCGTAGGTGTCGGCGAAGTGGTACGGCGAAGTCGGCAGGTCGAGCTCTTCGGCCGCCAGGCGGCGGATGCCTTCGCGGTTCATGGTCAGCTGGGTGGCACGAGCGGTGGGCACCACGTTGAAGCCTTCGTTTTCCAGCTCGACCAGCGTGGCGGTGGCGATGGCCTCGATCTCGGGCACGATGTAGTGCGGCTTCTCGGCCTCGATCACCGCACGCAGGGCGACGCCGTCGAGCATGTTGATCACGTGGCTGCGGTGCGCGACCTGCATGGCCGGCGCATTGGCGTAACGGTCCACGGCAATCACCTCGACACCCAGGCGCTGCAGCTCGATCACCACTTCCTTGCCCAGCTCGCCGCAGCCGCACAGCAGTACACGGGTCGCGGTGGGCGACAATGGGGTTCCGATACGGGTCATTTCAGGTCCTCGAAGGCGTCCGGGGCCGCGCCACGCTGGCTGCCGCCCGCTGAAAAATGGACCGCTATTCTACAAGATTCCGTGGGAGCGGGCTTGCCCCGCGATAGCCGCGACGATGATCAGCCGGCCAGCGCCGCGCGCCGTGCCCGCCAGGCCATGATCAACCACACCGCCGTCACCCCGGCAAATTTCGAGGCCAGCGCTGTGCCGATCACTGCGGGGGTCAACGCGCCGATCATGCCAAAGAAGATGAAGGTGTCCACCGGAATGCTCAGCGCCGAACTCAGCCACAGGCGGTCGCGCAGGGGCCGGCGGGTGACGCTGAACACCAGCCAGTCGATCAGCTCGGAGACGAAGAACGCGGTGGCGCTGGCCAGGGCGATGGCCGGCTCCGACGTCGCATAGGACAGCACCAGCGCCACCAGCATGGCCAGCAGCGCGCCGTGGCCGTAGCGGGTCTGCACCATGTCGCGCAGGATGAACACCAATCCGCCCCAGGCGGACCAGATCACGTCCAGGTGCGGCGCGCTGGAGAAGGCGTAGTTGATCAGCACCACGCTGCTGATGTAGGCGATGAGATAGAACATGGTCTTTGTGTTCGGTGGGCCAGCCGCACAGATTAGCGCCGGCCCCATCGCGGGACAAGCCCGCTCCCACGCCATACGCATCAGTACATCAGAACGTGGGAGCGGGCTTGCCCCGCGATAGCGATTCTACAGGCCGATCACCAAGCCCGCCGCCAGCGCCCGCTCATGGCACTTCTTCAGCACCTCCCGGCGCTGCTCGTTGTCCATCCGCCCCCAGCGGGTGATCTCGTCCACCGTGCGCTGGCACCCGGTGCAGATATCCTGCTCGTCCAGCGCGCAGATGCTGACGCAGGGCGAGGCCACAGGCCGTTCGTCAGTCTTCATCGATCACCAGCTCGCGCGCATAGCGCTGGGCGTTGTGCACGTAGTGCGCGGCGCTGGCCTCGAGCATCCGCTTCTGCTGCTCGGTGAGCTCACGCACCACCTTGCCCGGCGAGCCCATCACCAGCGAACCATCGGGAATTTCCTTGCCTTCGGGAATCAGCGCGTTGGCGCCGATGATGCAGTGCCTGCCGATACGCGCCCCGTTGAGGATCACCGCGTTGATGCCGATCAGGCTGTAGTCGCCCACGTTGCAGCCATGCAGCATGGCGTTATGGCCGATGGTCACGCCCTTGCCGATGTTCAGCGGCGAACCCATGTCGGTATGCATCACCGTGCCGTCCTGGACATTGCTGTCCTCGCCGATGTCGATCAGCTCGTTGTCGCCGCGCAGCACCGCGCCGAACCACACGCTGGCGCGGGCCTGCAGGCGCACCTTGCCGATCAGCGTGGCGTTGGGCGCGGTCCAGCTCTCAGGATGGGTATCGACCCGCAGGTCGCCCAGGCGGAATTTCATGTATCGCTCCTCACGGTTTGAAGCCGGCGGGGTGTGCCCCACTCAGTTCTTGATGAAACGCTCGGGTGGGTGGTGCAGGCTGATGCCGGCATCGAACAGCAGGTTGACCAGCTCGACGATCATGATCGCCGACAGCCCCCAGATCTTGTAGTCGCCGTAACGGTAGCTGGGCACGTACCAGCTGCGCCCCTGGTAATCGATGCGGTGGGTGTGCTCGCGAGGATCCTGGCGGAAGAACGCCAGCGGCACGGTGAACACCGCGGCAATTTCGGCGTCGTTGGCGCGGTACTCGACATAGTCGGGGATCAAACCGACGAACGGTGTCACCTTCAGGCCGTGCAGCGAAATTACCGGGCTGAGCGGCCCGATCACCTCGACCAGCCCCGGCGGCAGGCCGATTTCTTCCTCGGCCTCGCGCAGGGCGGTGAACACCAGGTCGGGGTCTTCCGGATCGCGCCGCCCGCCAGGGAAGGCAACTTCGCCGCCGTGGGTCGACAGGCCCTTGGCGCGCAGGGTCAGTACCAGCTCCGGCTCTTCGCTGCGGGTAATGGGCAGCAGCACCGCCGCTTCGGGGAAACGACGATCCGTCTCCAGTGACGCGGGGGTATGGTTGCTCATTCGGCGAAGAAGCTCGTCCAGCATTACGCACTCTCGTGTCCAAGGCCTGCCGTGCATGATGCACCAAAGCCGCGAGGCACCCAAGCCCCGCCCGCAGGCCGCTTGCGGTGGGCGGGCCGGGCGCGCCAAGATAGTCCGACCCCATTGGAATGAATGTAAGCATGAAATTCTGCAGCGCGTGCGGCCAACCGGTCACCCAGCGGATACCCGAAGGCGACAGCCGCCTGCGGTATGTCTGCGACCATTGCCAGACCATCCACTACCAGAACCCCAACATCGTCGCCGGGGTGTTGCCCACCTGGGGCTCCCAGGTGCTGCTGTGCCGCCGCGCCATCGAGCCGCGCCGGGGCTTCTGGACCCTGCCCGCCGGGTTCATGGAGAACGGCGAGACCCTGGATGCCGCCGCCCGTCGCGAAACCGTCGAGGAAGCCTGCGCCCGGGTCGCCGAGATGAGCCTGTACCAGCTGTTCGACCTGCCGCACATCAATCAGGTGCACGTGTTCTTCCGCGCCGAACTGGCCGACCTGGACTTTGCCGTGGGGGTCGAGAGCCTGGAGGTGCGCCTGTTCGAGGAGCACGAGATCCCCTGGGGCGAGCTGGCTTTCCGCACCGTCACACGCACACTAGAATGCTATTATCGCGACCGCATCAGGCAGCACTACCCGATAGGCCATGAATACCTGCCGCCGATGAACGTTTCGTCGTCCACCACTTAAGTCTTCAGGGATACGGTTTCATGCGCTGGCTGCTTGCCCTCTTCTGCCTCAGTGTCGCCTCGGTGTCGCAAGCCGCCTTCACCGAGACCATCATCCGCAAGACGCCGTCGGCCGTGCCGTCGCCGGTCCAGCCCGCTGCTGGCAGCGCTCAGCAGGAGCGACTGATCGACAAGGTGCTGGTGATCAAGTCCGAACGCCGCCTGCAATTGATCAGCCGTGGCGAGCCGCTCAAGACCTACCGCATCTCCCTGGGCAAGCAGCCCAAGGGTGCCAAAGAGCGCGAGGGCGACAAGAAGACTCCCGAAGGCCTGTACTGGCTGGACTGGCGCAAGGTCAGCGACCGCTACAACCTGGCCATGCACATCTCCTACCCGAACATCACCGATGCCGCCAAGGCCCGCAACGAAGGCGTGGCCGCCGGCAGCATGATCATGATCCACGGCACGCCGATCAACGAGGAGTACCCAGAGTGGTACTTCCACACCCTCGACTGGACCGAGGGCTGCATCGCCATGCGCAACGACGACATGCGTGAGGTATGGAGCATGGTCAAGGACGGCACGCTGATTGAAATCCGGCCCTGAACCACCCTCGACAGCTTTCGATTACAACAAAGGCCTGCCCCGCTCACGCGGGGCAGGCCTTTGTCTTTCACCGCCGATATTCCCTTTCGACGCATAACCGCTCACTTTTCCTACGCACACAATAGCCTTCCTTCCCACAAGGCGATGGCTTTGAGCCATACAAATGCCATCACCGGCATTCTTAAAATTCCCGCAAATGATTTCTCTGTTTCATACATCACTTGCGAGGTTCACATGCAAATCCCTACACCCAAGACCAGGCCTGACACCCTACGCTGGGCCGTCTTTCTCGCCCTGCTGGGCAGCACCCAGGTCGAGGCGCAGGGCGCCCTGACGCCGACGCCCGGCCCGGGTGGCACGCCGATCATCGACAATGGCCACGGCGTGCCGGTGATCGACATCGTCGCGCCCAATGCCGGCGGCCTGTCGCACAACCAGTTCCTCGACTACAACGTTGGCAAGCAAGGGCTGGTACTGAACAACGCCCTGCAGGCCGGGCAATCGCAACTGGCCGGTCAATTGGGCGCCAACCCGCAGTTCCAGGGCCAGGCCGCCTCGACCATCCTCAACGAGGTGGTCAGCCAGAACGCCTCGCGGATCGAAGGCGCGCAGGAAATCTTCGGCCAGAAGGCCGACTACCTGCTCGCCAACCCCAATGGCATCACGCTTAACGGTGGCAGCTTCATCAACACCACCCGCGCCGGCTTCCTGGTCGGCAATGTCGACATCCAGGACGGCCAGCTCAAGCACCTCGACAGCCGCGAAGCCAGCGCCACCCTGCAGGTACTGGGAGGCGGCCAGAGCAACGCCAGGGGCGCCCTCGACCTGATCGCCCCACGCATTGACAGCAAGGGGCCACTCCTGGCCCAGGGCCAGTTGAACCTGACCGTTGGTCGTAACCGGATCGATGCCGGCAACCGCGAAGTGCTCGAGCACCTGCCCGCCGCCAGTGCCTCCATCGATGCCAAGCTACTCGGCGCCATGCAAGGCGGTCGCATTCGTATCGTCAGCACTGCCGAAGGCGCCGGTGTGCAGGTCGGTGACGCCAGCCTGCTGGCGGACCGTGACCTGATCATCCACTCCGCCGGAGACCTGCATGTGCAGGGCAGCGACAGGCGCCAGGCCAGCCTCACCAGCAATACCGGCAAGCTCGACCTGAACGCCGCCGGCGACCTGCGGCTCACCGCCACCCAGGGCAAGGCCAGGCAGATCGAGGTCAATGCCGGCAAGAAACTGACCCTGGACACCGTCACCCGGGAGAAGGTGCTGGACGATCCTACCAGCTGGAAGAAAGAGTGGGCGTTCATCACTACCGAAGCGTTCGACGGCAATACCAAAACGACCCGCCGCGAGCAACTGGGCAGTCGGCTGCGCGCCGAAGACAGCATCAACCTGCAAGCTGGCAGCGACCTGCACCTGACCGCCGTGCAGTTGAATGCAGATAACGGGCTAAAGCTGCGCAGTGGCGGCACGATGACCATTGATGCCGGCGTGGACAGCGAGCAGGTCGATGAGCGGCTCAACCATCGCGTCTACCTGAACAATACGGGCATCGACAGCAAGTCCTACTCCGAGAAAGTAAAATCCAGCACGCTCAAGGCCGACACCCTGGTTGCCAGTGCCGGCGGCGACCTGCAACTGCGCGCAGCCAGGCTCGAGGCCGAGAAGACAATCGCGCTCGACGCCAACGGTGACTTGACCATCGAAAGCGCCGAGGAAAACGCCCGTACCGAGCGGTCCACCGGCAAGCGCAATTTCACTGCCAGGGCCGGGCAGGATGGCCAGCCAGGCTCGGGCCAGTACACCGCGAGCGTGGGTTACGAAGCCCTGCACAGCGACGAGCAGACCTCGGCCACACGCCAGGTCGCCAGCAACATCAGTGGCGCCGCCGTAACCGTGCGCAGTGGACAGAAACTGACTGTGAGTGGCTCCGAGGTAAAGGCGAACGCCGGCAACCTTGAGGTTTCGGCCAGCGAAATCGAACTCGCCGCAGCCCACGACAGCGTGGCCCGACAGACCGTCGACACCCGCACCGGCGCCGCGCTGGCCGTCACCGGCGGCATGGACCGCCTGGGCCTGGGTATCGATGCCTACCGTGGCCCAGCCGGCCTGATCGAACGCGAAAGCAACGTGCGCCGCAGCACCCTGCAGGCCAGCGGCGACTTGCGACTTGATACCCGGCAACTGACCACCGAGGCGGCGAATGTGCAAGCGAGCCGTACGTTGCACGTAAACGCCGAGCGTATCGACAATCGCGCGGTCGCCAATATCCGGGAAACCGAAACCAGCCTGAACCAATGGGACGGTAGCCTCGGCATCAGCACCGACTACCAGCGCATCACCCGCCCTATCGAACGGCTGTTCACCGGCAAGCAAGCCGAAAGTGCACGTCCCTCTACGGTGATCGACAAACTGGCCCTGCCCAAGACCGGCGCCAAACTGGCCATCGGGCACCAGACCCGCCTGCAGAAAGACATCGACAGTACCGCGCAGGTCAGCACCTTCAACGGCGCCGATGTCCGGGTCAAGGCCGACCACATCAAGGACGAGGGCACCGACTACAACGCCAGGACCGGCAGCCTGCGAATCGAGGCCGGAGAGCACCAGGCACTGGCCGCCAACGACCGCAAGACCCGTGAGGTCAAGTACATCACCGGGGGCGGCAGCCTGCGGGTGGACACCACCCTGGCCACGGACATCAACGCCAGGCTCGAAGGCAAAGGCTCCAACCTGACACAAAAAGAGGAAGCATCGCTCGCCCGTGTCGGCAGCCTGCGTGGCAAGAGCGGCATCGAGGTGCAGCTTGAACGCGCAGGCCACTACCAAGGCACCTACGTCGCCAGTGAAGAGGGTGCGGTCAGCCTGGAAAGCAGCGGCGACCTGACCCTTGCCGCAGCCCAGGATCACACCTCCAGCAGCAGCACCAAATTCGAGGCCGGTCTGGCAGCCAAAGGTGGTACCGGTCTGCTCGGCCCCAACGGCGGGCTGGACGGCAACCTCAAGCACAGCACACTCACGCAACACACCGAAAAGGCAAGGGTGGCGCAGATCGACGGCAAGGGCACGATCGAGCTGTCCAGCACAGGCGACATGCACCTGCAAGGCACCCGTATCGACAGCCGTGAAGGCGATATCCGCTTGCACAGCGACGGCGTGCTGAAAGTGACCGCTGCCCACGACACCCGCAAAAGCGAGGGCAAGACCTGGGGTGGCGGCCTGGATGTCACAGGTAGCGCCACCGGTGGTGCCCTGGGTGGCCACGGCACCTTTGGCTGGGTCAACGAACAGGCCAGCATGGCTATTGGCGCGCAGTTCACCGGCAAGGGCGCGGTGCAGCTCACCAGCCTTGCCCGCGAAGATGTCGCCTTGCAGGTGCAAGGGCTGCAGGCCAGTGCCGAGCGGATTGGCCTGGATGCCCAGAATGGTGGCCTGCTGATCGAGGCGGCCAGGAACACCGAGCATCACGACAATCTCGCCGTCACAGTCGGCGGCGGCCTCAAATTGGCGGCCCTGGATCTGGGCGGCATCAACGGCCAGGTCGACCTGAAGCTGGACAAGCGCAACAACACCACCTGGCACGACAGCAACCTGCGCGCCGACCTGGTAGACCTGCGCAGCCAGGGCGATACCCGCGTCGAAGGTGCCCAGGTGCAGGCCAAGCGGATCGAAGGCAAGGTCGGCGGTGACCTGCTGGTCGCCAGCCGCCAGGATCAGGTCGACAGCCTGGTCCTCGACATCGACGCCAGCCTGACCCAGAAGGCATCCACGCAAGGCACTGACGAGTCGAGCAGCCCATTGGAGACGCTCGCAAGCGGCAACCTCGGGGAAATTGCTGGTGCGCTCTGGAGCAAGATCACCGCGAAGTTCACACCGTCCCTCAAGGCCGAGTACGCCCAGCGCAAGAACGACACCGTCAACCAGCAAACCACGCTGTCCGCAACGCACGGCATCGACCTGGAAGTCGGCGGCGAAACCCGCCTGGTCGGCGCCACGCTGCGCGCCAGCGAAGGCCAGGTCGAGCTTGGCGAAAGTAGCGTTTCGCGCAAGACCTTGAACGGTCGTGACCATGAGCGAAAGGTGAAGGTCGATGCCTCGTTCTCGCCGGTCGACCTGGCAGGCACCCTGTTCTCGTTCATCAAGGACAAGGTCACGGGCAATGACGGTGCCGACAACGGTGACAAGCCACTCGATCTCGGTCTGGTCCGCACCAGCGGGCATGACCGCAGCGTCGAGTACGTCTCGAAGATCGAGGAGGGTCGCAGGCACTGAGCCAGCCCCTATGGAAAAACGCATAACCCATTGATTTAGCTTGATCCTGTGGGAGCGGGTTTACCCGCGAAGAATCCAACGCGGTGCCTGGCACCGGCTCCGCCGGTGTTCGCGGGTGAACCCGCTCCTACAGGGTGCGCGGACTACCTGCGAACTCCGATTCCTGCACAATGGCTCCGTGACCAGACCAGATGCCAATGACCAGACAAAGACTCCACTCAACCGTCGAAACACGACACATCATTCACCTGCTGCTCGCCTGCCTCGCACTGGCAATGCCCCTGGCCCAGGCCGATCCGGCCAGTCAGCAACTGCGCAACGAGCAGCAGAAGCTGCGGCAGTTGGAACAGCAACAGCGCCTCGATCGCTGGCAACGTCCCCAGCCCTCCACCGCCCTGGAGGCCACCGACTCAACCTTAACTGCGCCCGATCAGCACTGCTGGGCAATCAGCGGCGTGCGTCTGGCTGGAAACCGCACACTCGATACGCGGCAGCTGGAATCGAGCGTGCGCGCAGTGTCTTCCTCATGCATGGGCGTCGCCGATATCGACCGATTGCTCAAGCACCTGACCCAGCACTACGTCGAGGCCGGCTACCCCACCAGCCGCCCCTATGTGGCCAGCCCGCCCGAGCACGGCGCGCCACTGGACATCGTCATTGTCGAAGGCTTCATCGAGTCGATCGAGCTCGCTGGCGCCGACCTGCCACTCTCGCTGCACGGCGCGTTCCCCGGCCAGCTTGGCCAGCCGCTGTATCTGCCGGACCTCGAACAGGGTCTGGACCAGCTCAACCGGCTGCGCGCCTATGACCTGGAGATGGCCCTGCTGCCAGGTGAGTTGCGCGGTGGCACCCGTGTGATGATCGAACCACGACGGGCCGCCTCGCCCGTGCATCTGGATGCCCTCCTCGACAACCGCGGCGGTGAGCTCACCGGCCGCCACCGCCTCAACCTGGGCCTTGGCCTGGACAGCCCGCTGGGGCTGAACGACGACCTGCGCCTGTCGCTTAGCTCGGTGGTGTTCGGCGCGCCCGGGCAAAGCAAAGGGACCAGCCTGTACTACAGCCTGCCCCACGGCCGCTGGACCTTCACCCTCAATGCCAGCCGCATGCGCTACCGCGCGCCGATCCCGAACACCCGTTATGCCAGCAACGGCCGCAGCGAGTTCTTCGGCCTCGGCGCCGAGCGCGTGCTGTGGCGCAATCACCAGGGCATGCTCAGCGCCAGCGCCCGGCTGGACCGCAAGCAACTGGTCAACCGTTTCGGCCCCGCCGTGCTGGCCCTGCAGAGCCCGACCCTGGCCACCGTCGAGGCCGGGCTCAACCTGCTGTGGCTCGAAGGCGGGCTGTGGAACGCCTACCTGGGGCTGAGCCAGGGCATGCACTGGCTCGGCGCCGACCGCCCATTCGCCCACAAGCAGGCGCCACGACCGGATTTCACCAAGTACCGCGCCAACCTGCTGCACCTGCGCCAGGGCCCCGCCCAATGGCCGTGGCGCTGGCAGAGCGAACTGGCGCTGCAATACAGCACCCATGTGCTGCCTGCCGTCGAACAGATGTCACTCAGCGACCATTCGGCCGTGCGTGGTTTCCGCCAGCACAACGTCTCCGGCGCCAGTGCCGGCGCCTGGCGCAATACCTTCAGCCAGCCACTGCCGCTGCCGGTACAGGTGCGCCCCACCGCAGGCCTGGACCTGGGCTGGGCCCGCTACGCACGCACCAGCCCGTCGCAGCGCCTGGTCGGTGCCTCGGCAGGCGTCGAACTGAGCCTGCCGCACAGCCAGCTGCGCCTGGACTACCAGCGCGGGCTGTATGCCAGCGATCGACCACGCAAGGCGCTGGAGCAAGGCTTCTGGGTCGCGCAGTGGTCCCTGAACCTCTGAGCTACCAGCTCAGCCGGCGCTGCCCTACGCGGTCTTGCGGCCCCAACCATTGCAGGCCGCGCAGCACCGGTGTCAGGCCGGCGTCAGCCGACATTGCGAAGTCGAGCTGCGCCCGCCGTGCCACCAGGTCGGCCTCCAGGCCAAGCTGGTGCTGACCTTGGCGAACCAGCCCCGCAGCCAGCCGCCAGCCCTGGCGGCAGTCCATTTCCAGCGTCCCCTGCCCCAATCCCAGGGACCACGGGGCGCTCAAGGCCAGATCGGCCACCGTGATCCGCCCTTCAGCGGCCAGGCAACGCTGCCCCGAGCCTTGCAGGCTGATGCCCCCTTGCCACTGCCCAGTCAGGCGGTATCCCAGGGCAGCGCTGGGCTGCGAGCCCACTGCCTGCAGCCCGGCCTGCCAACGCCACGGCCAGCCGCTCAGGCGCCCTTGCCAACCCTGGCCTTGAAAACCCAACCGCACCTGCAGGTCGCGCTGCCACGGTCGCCACGTCCATTGCACCGGGCCTGCCGCACCCAGCCGAACGGCCTGCCCTTGCCACAGGCTGCCGCTCACGCCCTCGGCCGGTAGCCCAACCCCCGCGACCAGCCAGCGTGCCGGCAGCTCGGTCAACAGTGTCAGGCAGAACACCAGGGCCACCCACAGCCCAGCCCGCCGGTTCATGGCCGCAGCCGCACGGTAAAGCGCAGCCCCTCGGTGTCTCGCTCCAGCCCCCACTGCAAAGGCTGCGCGCCATCATCGCGCAGGGCCTGCAACCAGCCTTGCAGCGCCTGGGCATCGGCCACCTTGCCACGCGCCAGCCAACCTTCGTCCTCGGGCTGCACCTCGGCCAGCTCGATGCGTCGCGCCTGGGCCGACTGGTGCAACTCTTCCAGGGTCAATGCGGGTTGCTGTGCTGGCGCCGTCAGCGATTCGGCCAGCGCCCGCCACTGCGCCTGTTCGCGCCAGTAGGCGTTACCCTCGCGCAGCGCCAGCAGCACAACCAACAGCGCGACGGCGCCCCAGGCCAGCGATAACCGATGCTGCTGCAACCATTCGCGGTTCATGCTGCGCTCCCCAGGTCGAACACCACGCGACGCGCCTCGTCTTCCACCTGGACCTGCACGCCGATCGCCGTGGCCATGTCGTGCCAGGGCGCGACGTCGCCCTCGCCTTCCAGCTCCAGGTGCCAGCGCTGGCCGTCGTACCGCACCGCCCGCACCTGCCAGCCAGGGTGATCGCTCAACCAGGCATGGACCTGCGCCTGCACCGCGTCGAGCAGACGCAGGCGCACCTGGCTTTCACCGGCGTCGTCCCACAGGCGCTTGAGCGCCACCGCCGCCTGGCGTGGTGTCGCCTGGGGACCGGTCACCGCCAGCACCTGGGCGCGATAGACCTGGGCCTGTCGCCACTGTTGCGCGCACCACAGCCCGCCCCATGCCAAGGCAAGCGCCAGGCAGGCGACGGCCAGGCGCGATTGCCCGCCCTGCAAACGCGGGCGTGAGCGGGCACGTCGCGCCTCGAACACCCCCGGCAGGCCATCGAGCGGCGCCAGCACCTCTGGCCATGGGCCCTCGATGCATTCGGCGTCATCGGCCAGCCCGTCCAACGCCGGCGGCAGGCCGAGCGCCTGCGGCCAGGCCAACCAACGCGCCTGGCTTTTGTACAGGCTCGTCGTCCCTCGTCGCCAATGCCAACCCGCCGCGCCCACGCTGTCGGGCAGCAGCTGGAACTCAGCCCAGCAACGCTCCACCGGCAATGCCCAAGTGGCGCACTGAGCACGCCATTCGTCCAGCCTCGCCCGCGCCACCACCAGCAATTGCACCTGCCCCGCGTGACGCCCGATACAGGCACACAGCACCTCATCGACGCCTTGCAGCAAGCGATCCTCGACCAGCAACGGCCACTCTTCGCGCTTGAGCCCGGGTGGCGCGGCCAGCTGGAAGTGGCTGCAATGCTCGCCGGGGACGATCAGGGCGATGCGCGCCTCGAGCCCTGGCGGTGGTTCCCCCAGACCCTCGCGCACGGGGCGTCCCTGGATTACCAGCAGCCACTCCCAGACCTCGCCTGGGCGCAGCAGCAGCCAGGGTTGTGCCGACGCCCGGCGGCGCCATTCAAGCTTCATGAGCGCCCCCAGGGCAGAACGAAGGTGCAGGTAAACGGTGCTCCATCACGCACTAGCTCCACGCGCACACCCCGCCCGGGGTGCGCCGATTGTTCGGAAGGCCAGGCCAGCCAGCGGCCGGACTGGTGGTAGAGGATGTTCATCGCGCTGACCCGCTCCAGCCGTTCGCGCATCACCCACTGCGGGGCCGCGGCGGCATACAGGTCGGCCGAGGTTTCCAGCAGCAGGCGTTGTTCGCGGGGCTCGAAACGCAGGCGCTGGCGTTGCAGACGCGAGCCGCCCTCGGCCTGGGGCCAGGCTGCGGCGGCCACCCACAGCAACTGCTGGCGGTCGGGTTGCCAGTCGAGCCAGCGCGGCGCCAGCGGCAGGCGCTGTTCATACACACGGCGCAACACCGGGCTGTCGAAGCGCCGCTCCAGCGCCAGGCAGAAATCCAGCACGCCGGTTTCGCGTACCTGTTCGTCGAGCCGCTCGCGCACCTTCAGCCAACCGTTGACCAGCGCCGACAGCATCACCCCGAGCAAGGCGGTGAGAGCCAGGGCCACCAGCAGCTCGATCAGGGTCATGCCCGCCTGGCGCCGCTTCATGGTCGCTCCAGGAACACGGTGTACTGCCCAAGCGGCAGGCGCTGGTCGCGGTCGGCATGCAGCAGCAACTCACCACGGCGCAGGTCGCGCACGCCGGTACGGCGCAGCTGCAGCTGCCAATGGCAGGCCTGCCCGCCCTCGACCAGCACGCCGCTGTCCTGGTTGGCCACCGGCCAGTACTGCTCGACCGCGAAACGTGCCTGCAGCTCGCGGGCGCACAGCAGGCCCAGGCGATGCTGCTGCACGGTGTCCTGCACAGCCAGGCGCTGGCGCAGGACCTGACTGGTGATCACCGCCAGGACCGCGGCGATGCCCAGGGCCACGCTCACTTCGAGCAAGGTGAACCCCCGTTGCCCGCGTTTCATGGCATCACGCTCACGCGCAACTGGCCACTGCGGTCCCAGTCCCAGCGCCGGCCGCCCTCGGCCCAGCGCCAGCGCACGGTGCCCGGGCGAGCCCAGCCATCGGGGGTGAACAGCAGCGCGGGCGTCTGGCTGGCCGGCCAGTCCGGGCGCAGGCCCTTGGGCCAATCGCCCAAGGCCACGGTTTCCACCTGCCATTGATCACCTTGGCGGCGCACGAACTCAGGTCGCTGGCCGTTCCAGCGAATCCCCCGCAGTTGCCCGGCATGACGTGCCAGGTCGGCCTGGGCCACGGTGGCGGCGGCCAGGCGGTCGAGGGTCTGGTCGACGCTGCTCCTTCCGCTGTCGAGCCAGGCCACCGCAAGGCTGGTCATCAGCGCGGCGATGGCCAGCACCACCAGCAGTTCGAGCAGGCTGAAGCCGCGCTGTTGGATCGGGACAGCGTGGGAGCGGGCTTGCCCCGCGATGGCGGTGGCATGGCCAACATTGCCATCGCGGGGCAAGCCCGCTCCCACGCAGTTGCGCTCATTTCGGGCAGGCATTTCAGAGCGCCCAATTGCCCAGGTCGGCATCGAGCCCTTCGCCGCCCGGCACGCCGTCGGCCCCCAGCGAATAGACATCGACCCGGCCATGCTCGCCGGGCATGCGGTACTGGTATGGCGTGCCCCACGGATCTTCCGGCAGACGGCGGATGTAACCATCGCTGCGCCAGCTGCGTGGCAGCGGTTCCTGGGTCGGTTTCTTCGCCAGCGCCGCCAGGCCCTGCTCGTTGCTGGGGAAACGCAGGTTGTCCAGGCGGTACATGTCCAGCGCCTGCTCCAGGGTCGCAAGGTCGGCCATGACCTTCTGCTTCATAGCCTTGTCCTGGTTGCCCAGCACGCTGGGCGCGACCACGGCGATCAGCAGGCCGATGATGAAGATCACCACCATGATTTCCATCAGCGTGAAGCCACCTTGGCGGTTGCGTCGTTGTTGCATGAAAGGTCTCCTTGTCACAGTTGCAATCCCTGGTTGAGCTGCATGATCGGCAGCAGCACCGCCAGCACGATGAACAGCACCACCGCGCCCATCACCAGGATCATCAGCGGTTCGAACAACGCCATAGCGGTGTCCACCTGGCGGGCGAAGCCACGTTCCTGGTCATCGGCCACCCGCTCGAGCATGTCGGCCAGGGTGCCGCTGGCCTCGCCGCTGCCGACCATGTTCACCAGCAGCGGCGGGAATTGACCGGCGCCATCCAGCGCCCGGTGCAGGCTGGTGCCGCCCTGCACCTGCTGGCGCACCTGCGCCATGGCGGCACGGATACGCAGGTTGCCGACCGTCTCGGTGGCCACCTGCAGGGCTTCGAGCAGGGCCACGCCACTGCCGCAGAGAATCGCCAGGCTGCGCGCCAAGCGCGCGCTTTCCAGCACCTGCAGCAGCGCGCCGACACGCGGCAGGCGCAGCAGCAGGTCGTCGCGACGCAGGCGCCAGTGCGGCTTGCGCAGCAGCCAGCCGCCAGCCACGGTCAGGCCGATCGCCAGCGCCAGCAGGTACGGCCCGGCATGGACCAGCCCCTGGCTGATGCCGATCAGCAGCGAGGTAATCAACGGCAGGCTCTGCCCGGAATGGGCGAACTGCTCGGTGAGCTTGGGCACCACGAAGGTCATCAGGCCGACCACCACCGCCAGCGACACGCCCATCAGCACCGCCGGGTAGATCAGCGCAGTGCGGGCCTTGTGACGCTGGCGCTGCACCTGCTCCAGGTGATCGGCCAGGCGCGCCAGCACCTGGCCCAGGCGCCCGGAGCGCTCGCCGGCCTCGACCAGCGCGCAGTAAAGCCCGGTGAACGGCGCGCCCTGGCGAGCCAGACTGCGGGCCAGCCCCAGGCCTTCGGCGAGGGAACCACGCAGGGTCACCAGCACCGCATGCAGGGCCGGCTGGCGCAGCTGCCGCTCCAGGGTGGCCAGGGCATCGACCAGTGGAATACCGGCACCGACCAGGGTCGCCAGCTGCCGGGTCAGCTCGCACAGCTGGGCGCGGGTCAGGCGCTGGCGGCGGGGCTGTGCGCTGTCGTGGCGCTGCAACTGCCGGGCGAACAGGCCCTGCTCACGCAGCAACTGGCGCGCATGCCGCTCGCTGTCGGCCTGCACGCTGGCCTTGTGCGCCTTGCCGGCAAGATCCACGGCCTGGTAGCGATAGGTCGGCATGCTCAGCCCTGCACCACGCGCAGCACTTCGGCCAAACTGGTCTCGCCACGGGCCAGGCAGTCGCGGGCCTCAGCCACCAGGCTCTGCCGGCGGCCATCCAGGTAGGCCTGCATGGCCAGCTCGCTCTCGCCGTCGTAGAGCAAGGTGACCAGCCCGGCATCCAGCTCGATGAATTCGTACAGCCCCAGCCGACCGACATAGCCACTGCCCTGGCAGTGCTCGCAGCCGACCGGGTGATAGCTCTCGCGCAGGCTGCCCAGCTCCGGCCACAGTTCGCGCTCGGCGCCTTGCAGCGGCTGGGCCACCGCGCAGGCACACAGCCGCCGCACCAGGCGCTGGGCCAGCACGCCGCGCAGGCACGAGGCGATCAGGAAGGGTTCGATGCCCATGTCGCGCAGGCGGGTCACCGCGCCCACGGCGCTGTTGGTGTGCAGGGTGGACAGCACCAGGTGACCGGTGAGGCTGGCCTGCACGGCGATCTGCGCGGTTTCCTGGTCGCGGATTTCGCCGAGCATGATCACGTCCGGGTCCTGGCGCAGGATCGCGCGCAGGCCGCTGGCGAAGGTCAGCCCGGCGCGGGGGTTGATGGCGGTCTGGCCGATGCCGGCGATGGCGTACTCGACCGGATCCTCGACGGTGAGGATGTTGCGGCTGCCGTCGTTCAGACTGTTGAGGCTGGCGTATAGCGTGGTGGTCTTGCCCGAGCCGGTCGGGCCGGTGGACAGCACGATGCCGTTGGGCCGCGCCAGGCATGAGCGCAAGCCGCGCAGCACGGCGGCGGGCATGCCCAGGTTGTCCAGCGCCAGCAGGCTGGCCTGTTTGTCGAGCACGCGCATCACCACCCGCTCGCCATGGATCCCGGGCAAGGTCGAGACCCGCACATCCACCTCGCGCCCGGCGGCGCGCAGGGTGATGCGGCCATCCTGGGGCTGGCGCTTCTCGGCGATGTCCAGCCGGGCCATGACCTTGATCCGCGACACCAGCATCGCCGACAGCGCCCGGGGCGGGCGCAGCACTTCGCGCAGGTGGCCGTCGACGCGCAGGCGCACCACCAGGCTCTGCTCGAAGGTCTCGATATGGATGTCCGAGGCGCGCAGGCGCAGGGCCTGGCCGAACAGGCCGTTGATCAGGCGGATCACCGGGGCTTCGTCATCGCTTTCCAACAGGTCCTCGATGCGCGGCATCTCGCTCATCAGGCTGTCCAGGTCGACCTGCTCGCCGATGCCTTCGATCAAGGCCTCGTTCGCCGCCTCGCCGGCCTGGTAGAGCTGGCCGAGCCGCTCGTCGAAGTTCGCGCTGTCGAGGTGCTCGACGCCCACCGGCTGGCCATGCACGCGCAGCAGCTCCTGCAACTGGTCGCTGTCGGCGTCACTGCGCAGCCACAGCTGCCAGCCGCCTTCGGTCGGCGCCATGGCCACGCCGCTCTGGCGCGCCAGGCGATAGGGCAGCATCAC
Organism: Pseudomonas sp. RtIB026; assembly: GCF_016861355.2. NCBI lineage: Bacteria > Pseudomonadati > Pseudomonadota > Gammaproteobacteria > Pseudomonadales > Pseudomonadaceae > Pseudomonas > Pseudomonas sp. RtIB026. Next base: position 5,397,782 of record NZ_AP023348.2, read on the forward strand.
CAGTCACCGCCTTCGAGGCGTGCCCGGCTGGAGGGAAACACCTGCAGCAGCGGCAGGCCTTCGGCCAGAGCCGGCAGCTTGAGCGGGGTGTTCTGCTGAAGGCTCTGGTACTTCTGCTGGCTCAATCCGGCCAGGCTCTCGCCGTCGCGCAGGATGCGCGGACGGATGAACACCATCAGGTTCTGCTTGGTGTTCTTGCTGGCGTCGGAGCGGAACAGCCGGCCCAGGTAGGGAATGTCGCCGAGCAGCGGCACGCGCTGGTTGCTGGTGGAGAGCTCGTCGCTGATCAGCCCGCCGAGGATCACCAGGCCGTTGTCCTCGACCATCACCTTGGTCTTGATCTCGCGCTTGTTAGTGATCACGTCGCTGGCGGCGCTGGAATCGGCGATCGACGACACTTCCTGGACGATGTCCAGGCGCACGCTGTTGTCGACGTTGACTTGCGGCTTGATGCGCAGCTTCACCCCCACCTCCTTGCGCTCGATGGTCTGGTAGGGGTTGGCGTTGTTCTGGGTGACGGAACCGGTGACGAACGGCACTTCCTGGCCGACCAGGATCGACGCCTCGGCGTTGTCCAGGGTCAGCAGGGTCGGCGTGGACAGCAGGTTGAAGCCGCTCTTGCCCTTGAGCGCGTTGACCAGCATGGCGAAGTTGAAGCCGCCGCCGATATGGCCGATGCCGGCGGTGGCGCCGGTGGTGGCCGACAGCAGCTTGCCGAGTTTTTCGTTGTCGCCGCTGCTGGCAGCCCCGGCGATGCTGGCGATGTTCACCCCGTTGCCGCCGAAGTTGACGATGCCGGCGCCGAACTTCTCGTCGGCGAACAACCACTGCACGCCCAGCTCCTGGGCGCTGCTGTCGGACACCTCGGCGATGATCGCCTCGACCACCACCTGCGCCCGGCGGATGTCCAGCTGCTCGACGATGCTGCGGAAGGCGGCCAGCTCGCTGTCCGGGCCGACCATGACCACGGCGTTGGTGCCCTCCTCGTATTCCAGGCGGATCCCCGAATCGCTGGCCGCCGGCACCGGCGCCGCGTCCTTGCCCTCGCCTTCGGCGGCCGGTACCGCGCCGGCCTGGCTCAGGCCGCGCAACACCTTGACCACCTCGGCGGCGTTGGCATGGCGCAGGTACATGACCTGGGTATTGCTGCTGCGCAGGTTGTCGCCGGGCCGGTCGAGCTGGGCCAGCAAGGCCCGCACCCGCTCGCGGCTGTCGGCGCTGCCGCGTACCAGCAAGGCGTTGCTGCGCGGATCGGCGACCACCTGGGCGGCATCGCCGCCCTGCTCGCGGGCCAGCAGGCGGGTCACCAGGCCCGCGGTGTCGGCGGCGCTGGCGTGCTTGAGCGGGATGACCTGCAACGGCTCGTCGCTGACCTGGTCGAGCTGGCGCAGCAGGCTGTCGATGCGCTCCAGGTTGCTGCGCCAGTCGGTGACCACCAGCAGGTTGGCGGCCGGGTACGGCGTGATCACGCCGACCCGTGGGTCGATCAGCGGCTTGAGGATGCCGAGCATCTGCTCACTGGCGGCGTTGCGCACATTGAACACACGGGTGGCGACGCCATCGCTGCCCTCGGATTTCTTGCCGGCGCTTTCCACCGGCACCGGCTCCAGGCGCGCGGCCTGGTCGGGGACGATTTTCACGCTGCCATTGGGCAGGTCCACGGCGGCGAAGCCCTGGGCCCGCAGCTGGGCCAGGAAGATATCGTAGATGGCGTCGGCGTCATGCCGATCGACCGTGCGCACGGTGACCTTGCCCTGCACCCGCGGGTCGACGATGAAGGTGGTGCCGGTGATGCGTGACACACTGTTGATGAACTCACCGAGCTCGGTGTCGACGAAATTGACCTCGTACAGCGGCGTGCCGTCGTCGGCGAACACTTCCGGCTCTTCGGCCCGGGCCAGGGACATGCCGAGCATCAGCAGCCCGGCCAGACAGTACCTTGCAATCATCATTCACCCTTGGCGCTTGAAGCCGGTCACGGCGGGGCGTGGCGGCCAGGGCAGGCGCTCGCGCCGGCCGTTGTTGTCGAAGATCAGGCCATCGACGTCGATGTCCTGCAGCACGATGCCCGGCGCCAGGCGCTGGCCACGGCCGAGGGTGCGCACCTGCTGGCCGTGGCGCAGCACCACCACGCTGGCCGATAGCGGCTGGGCCTTGAGCCCGCCCAGGTAAGCCAGGGGCAGGCGGGTGATGGGAATACTTCCGTCATCGACGGGGGCTTGCCAGTGCTCCACCAGCAGGCCCGGCAGCGCGACATCCGCCTGAACCGGTGCGCTGGCCGGCAGCGGCTGGCGGCTGAGCAGCAGCACGCATTGCGCCGCCAGCCAGCCGGCCAGGCTCAGCAAGGCGAAGGTGGCCAGGCGCGAAGTCACGCCGCCACCTGGTGCGGGTGCCAGCCCGGATGGCCCTGGACGTAGCGCACCGCCGGCAATTGCAGTGTTGCCAGCGCCCAGCCCGGCGTCTGCCGGGTCAGCCAGGCTTCCAGGGTCTGCCACAGCGGTACACCGGCCTGGGCGTCGAAGTGCAGGCCGAAGGTGCGGCACAGGCCCTCGACCGGTTGCAGGCCGATGATGCGCTTGCCGTTGGGGCTGTAGCTCACCTGCCAGCCCTGGCTTTGCCAACGCGGCAGGTCCTGGCTGTTGTCCAGCAGCAGCGGGTCGCCGAACAGTTGCTCGGCGGCGTTCTCCAGCACCTGTTCGACCTGACGCGCCGGGGCTTCGACCACCGGCGCGGGGTAACCGCCGGTGAGGCTGATCAGGTGTTCGCGGGTAATCGGCTCGCCCGCTTGCAGCGGGTAGTCGTAACGCAGGCCGGGCAGCAGCACCGGCATGCTCGAATCGTCGGCCAGGGCCTGGTGCAGCAATCGGTCCCAGCTGCCGCCACGGGTATCGCGGCGCCACAGCGCCTCGGGGGCACGGGCCAGGGGCTGGTCGAGCCAGGCGGCATGGCCGCTGCGCTGGCGTTGCAGCTCGCCGCGCAGCTGGCTGGCGCGGGCCTGGGCTTGCGGCCCGAGGCTGTGCTCGAAGGCCGGGAAGAACCGCGCCTCGAACTGCCACTCGCCACCGGCCTGGCGGCACCGCAGGCGAAACGCGCCGCTGGCCCGGCAGCCGGCGAACAGCACCGGCACCCGCCGGCCACTGGCCTGGCTCGCCAGTACCGGCGCGGGCCACAGGTCCTGGCCGCGGGCGCACAGCAGCACATCCACTTCCGGCACCCGCTCGGCCAGCCACAGTCCGGGGCCGGTACCGACATCCGCCAGCGCCACCACCAGGTCGGCCTCGCGCCGGGCCTGCTGGAAGCTCGGTTGCAGCGACTGGTACCACTGTTTCAGCGAGGCTTTCTGGTCCTGGGCGTAAGGGTCGGTGACACCCACCACCGCAATGCGCACGCCGCCGCGCAGGAACACCTTGACGCCTTCGACGCCCAGCGCCTTGGCCTGGGTGTCGGCAAGGCCGGCGCCGAGGGTAATAGAGGAAGACTGGCGATAGAGCCCGGCGCTGCGCTGCGGCCACAGCACCCGCTCGTCGCTGCTGACCCGCACCTCGCTGCCGAGCAACTGGCTGCCCTGCACGCCGCTCTCGCCCTGGGTGAGGTAGGCCAGGCCGCTGCCGTTCCAGCACTGGCCGTTCTCCAGGGTCAGGCACTGCTCGCTGCCGGCTTCGACGCGCAATTGCTCGAGCAACGCCGCGAGTACCGCGTAACCACCGGTACGGGCTTGCCCGCTGAGGCCGGCGTCGAGCAACGGCGCCAGTTCCGGCTGCCCGGCACTGGCATTGGGCCCACTCATCCACGGCGCGCGGCCCAGGTGGCTCACCGGCCCCAGGCGGGTGGCCGGCACCACGGCCTGGCCCGGCTGGCGGGCATCGAGGGTGTCGGCCACATACAGCAGGTCCAGCGCCCGGTCGCTGCCGCCACGCGGCCCCGGTAGCGCGGAACAGGCGCCGAGCAACGGCGCCAGCGCACCGACGCCCATCCACCCGATCACCTCGCGCCTGCCCACACTGCTTGCCATCGACTCCGCCATCCCTGTTCACGTTGGGCTCCGGATATTGCGGCGTTGGCGTGACAGTTTGATGGCAGAAATCCGCTGCTAATTCCAAAACAGACTTGATTAGGCCTTTAGTAATAGCAGCGCGTTTTAAACGCCCTTTAACATTTCTGCCAATCAATCGACATACTTGCCGTCTACAGTCGCGGTTTCCTTCAACTCAGCTAATAAAAGGACACCCTGATGAGTCGAGATACCGGCGATAACCTGGACCGGAACCTGAGCGGCAACCTGCCGATGGCCAGTGTCATGGACACCTACCTGAGCCGTCGCGCCGTGGTGCGCGGCAGCCTCGGCGCCGCCATCGCCATGATCGCCGGCACCGGCCTGACCGGTTGCTTCGACGGCGGCGGCGGTTCCGACAACGACGATCCGGCGCCCCAGCCGGAGAAACCGAAACTCAAGCTGGGCTTCAATTCAATCCCAGGCTCGCGCACCGATGCCTGCGTGGTCGCCGCCGGCTACAGCGCCTATGTGCTGGCGCCCTGGGGCACGCCGCTGAACGCCACCGCCAACCCATGGAAGGCCGACGGCAGCAACACCTCCACCGACCAGGCCAACGCCATGGGCATGCACCATGACGGCATGCACTTCTTCCCCATCAACGGCAGCTCCAGCGATGGCCTGCTGGCGATCAACTTCGAGTACATCGACACCGCCGCCCTGCACCCGGCCGGCCCTACCACCGTCGCCGGCAAGCGCCCGGTCGAGGAGGTGCGCAAGGAGATCAACGCCCATGGCGCGGGCGTGGTGCGTATCAGCAAGGTCGCCGGGCGCTGGCAGGTGGTCGACAACGACCCGCTCAACCGCCGCTTCACCACCGTCTCGCTGATGGACATTGCCGGCCCCCTGCGCGGCACCGACCACGTCAAGACCAAGTTCTCGCCCACCGGCACCCAGTGCCGTGGCACCAACAACAACTGCGGCAACGGCTACACCCCGTGGGGCACCTACCTGACCTGCGAAGAGAACTGGCCCGGCATCTTCGTCAACAAGGGCACGCGCCCGGCCAACCAGGTGCGTATCGGCGTCGCCACCAGCAGCGGCCAGTACAAATGGGAAACCGCGGCCGGTGACGCCAGCGAAGTGGCCGGCGAGTTCGCCCGCTTCGACATCACCCCCACCGGCGCCAGCGCCACCGACGACTTCCGCAACGAAGCCAGCACCTACGGCTACATCGTCGAGATCGACCCGTACACCAGCAACACCCTGGCAGTGAAACGCACCGCTCTGGGCCGTTTCCGCCACGAAGGCTGCTGCCCGGGCCTGCCGGTGGCCGGCAAGCCGCTGGTCTGGTACACCGGCGACGATTCCAACAACGAGTACCTGTACAAGTTCGTCTCCGACGCGCTATGGGACCCGGCTGACGCCAACCCGGCCGACCGCCTGGCCACCGGCGCCAAGTACCTGGACAAGGGCAAGCTCTACGTGGCCCGCTTCGACGCCAACGGCACCGGCGCCTGGCTGCTGCTCGACGTCGCCACCCCGACCACCGGCGGCAGCACCCTCGGCGCGCTGTTCACCGATTTGCCAGGCATCATCCTCAACACCCGTGGCGCCGCCGACGCCGTGGGCGCCACGCCCATGGACCGCCCGGAGTGGACCGCCGTCAACCCGCTCAACGGCGACGTCTACCTGACCCTGACCAACAACAGCGCGCGCACCGCCGCCAAGGTCGACGCGGCCAACCCGCGCGGCCCGAACCGCCATGGCCACATCATCCGCTGGCACGACAGCGACGACCACAAGACCTTCACCTGGGACATCTTCGTGTTCGGCGCCAACGCCGCCGGCGCCCCGGACATCAACCGCTCGGGCCTGACCGAACTGAACCAGTTCGCCAGCCCCGACGGCATGAGCTTCGATAGCCGCGGCGTGCTGTGGTTCGAGACCGACAACGGTGAGGCTACCCTGACCAGCTACACCAACGACCAACTGCTGGCGGTGATCCCCACCGACCTGGTGGACGCCAACGGCAAGCAGATCCCGGTCAACGCCACCAACCAGGCGGCCCTGCGCCGCTTCTTCGTCGGCCCGAACGGTTGCGAGGTGACGGGCATCGCCTTCACCCCGGACAACAAGACGATGTTCGTCAACATCCAGCACCCGGACAACTGGCCGACCACCGACAAGGCCACCGACGTCACGCCGACCGGCACCTCGGTGCGGCCACGGGCTTCGACGGTGGTGATCCAGCGTAACGATGGCGGGGAGATCGGCACGGCCTGATCGAGTCGACCGGTGTTCCCACAGTGACAAACGAAAAAGCCGCCCATGGGCGGCTTCTTTCGATTCGACTGAGGCTCAGTAGACCTCGAGGTTCCAGCCCACTGGTTCGACAGGTTCCCCTTTGAGGATCTTCTCTGCCCGCTCGGCCATTGCCTTGCACAACTCCTCGCCCGTCATCTCACGCTTCTTCGCAGTGTTGGCGGGGGTTGGTTTGCGAACCAGTGGTGTACGCAACTCAATTCTCATATTCATGCTCCTTGTCGCAGGGCACGCCTTGCGCGCCAGCGTGGCCTGCCTCAGGCGAGGCTAGCATCTTGCCCAAATGGTAGCAGACAGGGTTCATCAACTGCACGAACAGGTCTGCACGGTCCGCATTCATCAGCATGTTCTCGGCATTCTTGCTGACGTTCAAGACGCCCATCAATGCCCCCTGATGAAAGAGGGGCAGACTGATCAGCGATTTCGCATGATCAAGCTTGCGGTAGTAATCCTTTACCTGTTGCTCGTATCTGGGATTGATTTCGCTGTTGATGATTTTCTGATTGGCGAACCACAGGGCCATGGTTTCATTGATGTTCGGTACATAGCCAGGTTGACCGGTCGCCGCCGCTCGCGCCGGCCCCGGGAGATTTGGATGATGGAACGAGGGGTCATAGCACGCCGTTCGAGTGAATGGCAGGCAGATCTGCTCGGCCGACCCATCGGGACGCCCGGGGCATGATGAGTTGACGGATAGCCCTGTGTCCTGGATGAACAGGATGCCCGAGCAGCGCTCTATCACCACGTCATAGGATTGGTTGTGCAGAAAGAACTCGTATTGCAGCAACCAGTCCTGCAATGCGTATGAGTCCTGGTTGACGAAGGCTTGCGCATCATCCCCCAAGGCCAGGTCACGTACCGGTGTCAGGGAAATTTCGTCCCGGTACAGGACCCGCATGATATTCGCATGGTAAGTGACGAAACGGTTGGATGCCGAGACGCCATCCCACAGCCTGGTGAGGCTCAGGATGATCGACATGATGGTTCGAATGCGCTGTACGATCGTTTCCGGGCTGAGCGTACGAGCCTCGTGCTTGGTCAGCTGACGCAACTCGCCGATTGTCCTCAGCGCATCCACATAGTCATTGATGAACTGCCGAGGAGGCAGATTGGTCAGACGCCCTTCCATCTCGCGGCGTTGACGTTCCAGGTCGGCCTCCTTGCGACGTGCGATATCCGTCAAACCCAATTCGCGCAGCCACACCAGCACAAGCGCAACCACGGTCAGGCAGAGCGCGATAATGGAGTGCGCGTAGGTTTCAGGTACAGGGAGCGATGTGTCATCGATCAGGTACTTGCACTGTTCGAGGATCGGAGTGCTGCAGATCGATACGAATCCCGCACTGCCGACAGAAAACACTGCCAGCAAGATCGACCCGGCGGCAGACGCAAAGCACTTCGAGAGCCCTATCCGGAAACGCCCGTCAATGGCCACGCCATCACTCAGGGCCTGGAGGGTTTTCTCGCCCCAGTTGGGGCGGGTGGTGTTCAGCATGAGAGGTGAATACCCAGTAGAACATGTGGTCGGCGGGTAGCTTAGCCGCCCACGTCACCGCCCATGCTGAACGGATCAACTCATCCGACATTTCCTACGATACATAGCGAATTTCCAACCATCAGTAACAAAGCTTTACCAGGCTACGGGCTCCCGCCCCCTGACCCGCACCTGCTGCGCCGGCACCCGCGCATGCCACTGCACCACGCCCAGCGCCTCGATCTGGAACTGGCTGCGCAGCGTGCGTCCCTCTTCCTCGAACGACAGCTGCAGCACGAAATGGCCGCTGTTGAGCAACAACCCTTCGCTGAGTCGGGCGAAGGTCTCGTCATCCACCGCCCCCAGCGCCTGGCGCAATGCCGCGGCATCCACATAGCCCGCCGCCGGCCGGCCGCTGATGATGCGGCTGAGCATCGAACGGGAAAACTGCCCCTCGTACAAGGCCTCCAGCAACGGCAGGTGCTCCAGCCCCAGGGCGTTGGCATTGAGTCGCCAGCCGCCGGTCGATGGCAGTGCGCAGAGCATTCGGTAGCGGCCTTGCCGGCCACTGTCGGGCTCCAGCAGCAGGTTGAGTTCACTGGTGTCGAGCATCGGCTGGTTGGCCGCCAGCCGGGGTGGCTGCTGGCGCAGATACTGGGCACTCTCGGCCCCTTGCAAGCGGGCATCGCTGTCGGCATCCAGCCAGTCAGCCAGGGCATCGACCAGCCGCTCGGCGGCCATGTCGTCGCCGAGCAGGTGGCGCAGCTGGCGCTCGGCCCGCGGACCATCCTCGCCCAACAACGCATTCACGTTGAAGCAACCATGCTGGTCGATCACCCGCAGTTGCGCCTTGCCGGCGCCGAAGTCGTAGGCCAGCGGCTGCCCGCGCAGGGCCTGCCAGAACAGCGGGCTGGCCCGCCAGGCCGGATCGCGCAGGGCCTGGGAGGCATAGGCCAGCCCAGCCTGCTCCATGGCCCGTACCTGCACCCGCTGGTGCAGCAGGCGCACCTCATCCACCTGGCGCCGTCCATCCTCCACCAGCCAGGCCAGCCCCGCCGCGAGCATCGCCAGTACCACCAACACCATCAGCAGTGCCGCGCCCTGTTGTCGCCTGCGCCCCATCCCTGTCTTCCTGTGGCCGCTGAAAAGCGCCAGTCAACACGCCCGTTGTTGCAGTCAGATGGCAGTCATGTGCCCGTCATCTGCGCAGGGCAGGATTGGCCTTCCTTTTTCTTTGACCTGACAGGAGTGGTCTTACATGGGTGGCATCGGAATCTGGCAATTGGTGATCGTGCTGTTGATCGTCTTCCTGCTGTTCGGCACCAAGCGTCTCAAGGGGCTCGGCAGCGATGTCGGTGAAGCGATCCAGGGCTTTCGCAAGTCCATGGGCGGTACTGCCGACAATGGCGTCGAGCAGCAACCCCAGGTGCTGAACAATCAGCCGGTACAGCAGGCGCAGACGGATCGCCAGGCCTGATGTTCGAGATAGGCTTCACCGAACTGCTGCTGGTCGGCATCGTCGCCCTGCTGGTGCTCGGCCCCGAGCGCCTGCCGGTGGCGGCGCGTACCCTCGGCCGTAGGCTGGGCCAGGCGCGGCGGGCGTTGAATGCGCTGAAGGCGCAGGTGGAGCGGGAGATCGACATACCCGCCCTGGATGCCGTGCCGTTGCAGCGCCTGGAACAAGAGATCCGCCAGGGTATCCAGCTCGACGCGACGCCGGCCAATGATGCGACTCCGGTCGCCCACGCCAAGGAGAGCGCCTGATGTCCCTCGCCCTCGAACAGGCGGCGCGCATGCCGCTGACCGACCACCTGCGCGACCTGCGCAAGCGCCTGGTGCGTTGCCTGCTGGTGGTCGCGCTGGTGTTCTGCGGCTTGTTCCCCTTCGCCCAGACGCTGTACACGCAGATCTCCGAACCGCTGCGCCGCTACCTGCCCGAAGGCGCCAGCATGATCGCCACCAGCGTCACCTCGCCGTTCCTCACACCGTTCAAGCTGACAGCGATGTGCGCGCTGTTCGTCGCCATGCCGCTGTTGCTGCATCAGGCCTGGGGCTTCATCGCCCCGGGGCTGTACCGCCGTGAACGACGCATCGCCCTGCCGCTGCTGGTGTCGAGCATCCTGCTGTTCTACGGCGGCATGGCGTTCGCGTTCTTCCTGGTGTTCCCGATGATGTTCGGCTTCTTCGCCAGCGTGACCCCCGACGGGGTAGCGATGATGACCGACATCGGCTTGTACCTGGACTTCATCATGGCGCTGTTCCTGGCGTTCGGCCTGGCCTTCGAGATCCCGGTGGCGACCGTCATCGTGGTCTGGGCAGGGTTGACCGACGTGGCCACGCTGCGGCGCAGCCGGCCCTATGTGATCGTCGGGTGTTTCGTGGTGGGGATGATCCTGACGCCGCCGGATGTGTTTTCCCAGACCATGCTGGCAGTGCCGATGTGGGTGCTGTTCGAGGTGGGGTTGCTGGCGTGTGGGTTGGTGCGGCGGGCGGTCTAACACTGTACCGGCCCTATCGCGGGGCAAGCCCGCTCCCACGCCAATCGCACATTTGCACACTCTGCGTGGGAGCGGGCTTGCCCCGCGATAGGGCCATCGGCTCAACCGGAACGGTTCAACCCCACCTCCATGTCATCGATCAACGCCTTGGCCATGGCACTGAGGATCCGCGCCGAGCTGCCGGCCAACAGGTCACCCTCCATTTCCGCCTCGCAGGTCAGGTGGCGGATGCAGCCGAGCAGCACCGACAACTCGCTGAAGGCGTCCTCGAAGGAAACACCCGGCTCGACCTTGAACAGGTCCAGGCAGACCGTGCGACCGGCGGTGTGTCCGCGAGTCATGGTCGGACCTGCGGCTTGTGTTCGAGCAGGGCGCAGGCCAGTTGGCCTAGGTAGTCGCTGGCGGTGAACAGGCGGTCCTGGGCTTCTCCGGGTTCGGTCTGGAAGTAGATATCGAGCACATCGGAGATGGCGGTGGCTACCTCGACAGCAGCGGCCATCGCCTCCTCGCGGGTGAGCGTGGAACGGATACTGATGAAGGGTGCGAGACGGGGTGGATCGGGGACGATTTTTTTCATAGGTCCAACTCTTGTGCGTTCCAAGGAAGCGCCATCCCATGGCAATTCTCACAAGACAAAGGGTGGCAGCCGTGAACGGGGTGAGAATCCGGGGCACAAGAAACCCGGTCAGACCGAAGTCTGCCCGTGCACGGCTGCCATGAAGGGACTGCCGAAAAACTTGTACTCCAGGATTCTCACACCCTGGTCACCAAATCTGGCGACCCGATGAAGTTATCCCTGGGGTATTTCCCCGACAACGCGGCGGCTTCCGGCAAGCGCGTAGGATAGTTCCCAAGCTTTGTTGGCTGAAGCATTTGGTTTCAGATTCGGAAATATCTGACAGTTCTTGAGATCGCTGGGGCTGTTTCACAGCCCTTTCGCGGCACAAGGCCGCTCCTACACAGGAGTACGCGCATCCCTGTAGGAGCGGCCTTGTGCCGCGAAAGGGGCGCAAGGCGCCCCCAGGGATTACGACAGATAACCTGACCAGTGGTATTGACCTGGTATTAAAGTGGTATTAATTTCCACCCAACAATAATACCGGACACCGCCCATGCGTCCTCTATCGGCCCTGCGCCCCGACGACACCAGCGCCACCCCGCTCTACCTGCAGCTGGCGCGCAACCTTGAGCAGGCCATCCACGCCGGCCAATGGACCGCCGACCAGGCGCTGCCCTCGGAGCGCACCCTCAGCGAAACCCTGGACATCTCCCGGGTCACCGCGCGCAAGGCCCTCGAGGTCCTGCTCGAACAAGGCCTGATCCATCGCATCCAGGGCTCCGGCACCTTCATCACCCCACGCCTCGAACAACCCCTGTCACGCCTGTCGAGCTTCAGCGAAATGCTGCGCATGAAAGGCTTCGTGCCCAGCTCCCAGTGGCTCGAGCGCAGCATCGGCACCCCGAGCAACGACGAACTGATCCGCCTCGGCCTGTCGCCCACCGACCAGGTGGTCCACCTCAAGCGCCTGCGCAAGGCCGACGACATCGTCATGGCGGTGGAGGTCAGCACCCTGCCCGCCCGCCTTCTTGGCGACCCGCAGGCCATCGGCGACTCGCTCTACCAGCACCTCGACCGGCTCGGCCGTCCGGTGGTCCGCGCCCTGCAACACATCCGCGCAATCAACGCCAGCGAAGAGCTGGCCGCCCAGGTGGGCATCGCCCCCGGCACCGCCATGCTGCTGATGACCCGTATCGGCTACCTCGACGACAACACCGCCATCGAGCTGACCGACACCTACTGCCGCAACGACTACTACGACTTCGTCGCCGAACTGCGACGCTGACCGGAGCCCCCATGGAAATCGCCAATATCCTCACCCCCGACGGCTGGGTGCGCGGACAACTGCACCTGGAAAACGGCCGCATCCGGGCCATCGACGGCACGCCGTGCGACCCGCAGGCCAACGACCTGCCGTACCTGCTGCCCGGTTTCATCGACCTGCACGTGCACGGCGGTGGCGGCAGCGACATCATGCAGGGCGGCGACGCCTTCGCCACCATCGCCCGCACCCATCGGCGCTTCGGCACCACCTCGCTGCTGGCCACCACCATGACCGCGCCCCGCGAGGAGCTGACCCGCGTGCTCGCCGAACTGGGCGAACACCTCAGGCAACCGCGCCAGGGCGCGCGCATCCTCGGCGTGCACCTGGAAGGCCCGTACATCAACCCCGGCAAGCTCGGTGCACAGCCGAACTTCGCCCACCAGGCGCTGCTCGACGAGGTCGAGCAATACCTGGCCCTGGCGCCGATCAAGGTCATCACCATCGCCCCGGAAGTCGCCGGCCACCTGCCGCTGATCCAGGCCCTGAGCCAGCGCGGCATCCGCCTGCAGATCGGCCACACCCTGGGCAGCTACGAAGAAGGCGTGGCGGCGCTGGAGGCCGGTGCCACCAGCTTCACCCACCTGTACAACGCCATGAGCCCGCTGCACCACCGCGAGCCGGGCATCGTCGGCGCGGCCCTGGCCCACGCCCGCTACGCCGAACTGATTCCCGACCTGCTGCACGTGCACCCCGGCGCCATGCGCGTGGCCCTGCGCTCGATCCCCTGCCTGTACTGCGTGACCGACTCCACCGCCGCCGCCGGCATGCCCGATGGCGAATACCGCCTGGGCAGCCACACCGTGACCAAGTGCCTGGGCGGCGTGCGCCTGCCCGACGGCACCCTGGCCGGCAGTACCCTGACCATGGACCAAGCGCTACGCAATCTGGTGAAGATCGGCCTGCCGCTGGCCGAAGCGTCCGAGCGCCTGTCACTCCATCCCGCCGATTATCTCGGCATCGCCGACCGTGGCCGCCTGCAAGCGGGCGCCTGGGCCGATGCGGTGCTGCTGGACCGCCAACTGAACCTGACCGCCGTGATGATCGAAGGAGAAACCGCATGAGTTCAAGGATGCTCGAAGAAGCCCGCGCCTGCGCCGAGGTCGTCGAACGCCAGACGCAGACGCTGGACCCACGCCTGCAAACCCTGGCCGAACAGCTGCGCCGGCTCGATCCGCAAGTGGCGCTGACCGTGGCCCGGGGCAGCTCGGACCACGCCGCCAGCTACTTCGCCTACATCGCCATGCAGCAGCTGGGTCTGCCGGTGGCTTCGCTGCCGATGTCGGTGGTGACCCTGCAACAGGCACCGCTGCGGGTGCGTGGCCAGGTGGCGCTGGGCTTCTCGCAGTCGGGCCAGAGCCCGGACCTGGTCGACAGCCTGCGGCGCCTGGGCCAGTGCGGGGCGACCACGGTCTCGCTGGTCAACGCCGAAGGCTCGCCCCTGGAGCAGGCCTGCCAGCACCACTTGCCGCTGTGCGCAGGCCCTGAGCTGTCGGTGGCGGCGACCAAGAGCTTCGTCGCCACCCTGGCTGCCGGCGCCCGCCTGGTCGCCCACTGGGGCCAGGACCGCGCCCTGCTGGAAGCCGGCCTGGCCCTGCCCGCGCAGCTGCGCGAGGCCGCGGCGCAGGACTGGAGCCCGGTCATCGACACCCTGCGTGACAGCGAGCGCCTGATGGTGATCGGCCGTGGCGCGGGCTTTGCCATCGCCCAGGAAGCCGCGCTCAAACTCAAGGAAACCTCGGTGATCCAGGCCGAGGCCTTCAGCAGCGCCGAAGTGCGCCATGGCCCGATGGCCCTGATCGATGCCCAGTACCCGCTGCTGGTGTTCGCCCCCCGTGGCGTCGAGCAGGCCGGGCTGCTGCAACTGGCCGCCGACATGCGCCAGCGCGGCGCCCGCGTGCTGCTGGCGGCGCCGGCCGATATCGCCGGGCGCGACCTCACCCTGAGCTGCGCCGAACACCCGGCCCTGGACCCGCTGCTGGCGATCCAGAGCTTCTACATCATGGCCGCGGCCCTGGCCGAGGCCCGCGGCCTCGACCCCGACCAACCGCGTCACCTGAGCAAAGTGACCTGCACGCAGTGAAGCCGCGAGGAACAGCGCATGCCCGACAATAACAAGATTATCCTCCATGCCCCGCTCGCCGGACCGCAGGTACCGCTGGACCAGGTACCGGATCCGGTGTTCAGCAGCGGCACTTTGGGCGACGGCGTCGCCATCGACCCGTTGAACGACGTGCTGCACGCGCCCTGCGCCGGCGAAGTGGTGCAACTGGCGCGCACCGGCCATGCGCTGACCCTGCGCGCGGCCAACGGTGCGGAAATCCTTTTGCATATCGGTGTCGACACCGTGCAGTTGCAGGGGCGCGGCTTCTCGCCGCTGGTGGCGCTGGGCGACCAGGTGACCCTGGGACAACCGCTGGTGCGCTTCGACATGGACCTGGTGGCCCAGCACTGCGTCAGCCTGGTCACCGTGATGCTGGTCAGCAATGGCCCGGGCTTTGGCCTGATGCGGCTGGAGACAGGCACTGCGCGCCTGGGCGCGGCGCTGCTGGAGGTCGAGGCCACGGGCAGCGAAGCGCAGGCACGACCGGTCAGCCATGAGTGCGCACGCGGTCATGCCCGGGTCGCCCATCACGGCGGCCTGCACGCCCGCCCCGCCGCCCTGCTGCGCCAGACCGCGCAGGGTTTCCAGTGCCATGCCGTGCTGCGTTTCGCCGAGCGCGAGGCCGACCTCAATAGCCTGGTGGCGGTCATGGGCCTGGGCGTTGGCGAAGGTGCCGAAGTCGAACTGATCTGCACCGGGCCGGACAGCCAGGCCGCGCTGCAGGCGTTAATCGCCGCGGTGCAGACCGCCTCGGCCGGTGAGCGCCGTACCACCCATGCGCCCACCAGCGCCGCCACGCCCAAACCCAATGCCGAGCCCGGCGTGCTCAACGGCGTCTGCGCCGCCCCCGGCCTCGCCCTCGGGCCATTGGCGCGCCTGGACGGCATCAGCCTGCCGGCGGACAGCGGCGACAACGACCCCACCGAACAGCACCAGGCACTGAACACTGCCCTGGCCGAGGTCCGCCATGCCATCGACCGCGACTGGCGCCACCTGCCTCGCGGCCAGGAGGACGCAGCTGCGATCCTCGAGGCCCACCTGGCCCTGCTCGACGACCCGGCCCTGCTCGGCGACGCCCGCCAGCATATCGCCGGCGGCGTCGCCGCCAGCCATGCCTGGAGCCGCGCCATCGAGACCCAGTGTCAGGTCCTGCGCAGCCTCGGCAATCCGTTGCTGGCCGAGCGCGCCAACGACCTGTACGACCTGCAGCAACGAGTACTGCGCGCCCTGCTCGGCGAAACCCGGCAACTGCGCCTGCCGCCGGCAGCCATCATCGTCGCCCACGAACTGACCCCCTCCGACCTGTTGCTGCTCGCCCGCCACGATGTCGCCGGGCTGTGCATGGCCGCCGGTGGCGCCACCTCGCACGTCGCCATCCTCGCCCGTGCCCGCGGCCTGCCATGCCTGGTAGCCCTGGGCGAAGCGCTACTCGACCTGCCCGCCGGCACGCCGCTGGTGCTGGACGCCGACCAGGGCCGCCTGGAAACCCAGGCCGCCCCGCAACGCCTGGCCGAGGTCCACTGCCACCTGCAGCAACGCCGCGAGATCCGTCAGCGCCAGCAGGCTGCCGCGCAGGAAAGCGCGCGTACCCGCGATGGCCAGCTGATCGAGGTCGCGGCCAATGTCGCCAGCGCCGACGAGGCCGCCCAGGCCCTCGCCCAGGGCGCCGACGGCATCGGCCTGCTGCGCAGCGAGTTCCTGTTCATCGACCGCCCCACCGCACCGGACGAGGCCGAACAGCGCAACGCCTACCAGGCGGTGCTCGACGCCATGGCCGAGCGCCCGGTGATCATCCGCACCATCGACGTCGGCGGCGACAAGCAGCTCGACTACCTGCCCTTGCCGGCCGAGGCCAACCCGGTACTGGGCCTGCGCGGCATCCGCCTGGGCCAGGTGCGCCCGGAGCTGCTCGACCAGCAACTGCGCGCCCTGCTCCAGGTCAGCCCGCAGCGGCGCTGCCGAATCATGCTGCCGATGGTCACCGAGGTCGACGAGCTGATCGCCATCCGCCAGCGCCTCGACCGGCTGGCCGCCGAGCTGGGCGTGACGACTCGCGCCGAACTGGGGGTGATGATCGAGGTGCCGGCCGCGGCGCTGCTCGCCGAGCGTCTGGCCGAGCACGCAGACTTCTTTTCCATCGGTACCAACGACCTGTCCCAGTACACCCTGGCCATGGACCGTGACCATGCCGGGCTGGCCGCGCGGGTCGATGCCCTGCACCCGGCACTGCTGCGCCTGATCGGGCTGACCTGCCAGGGTGCGGCGAAACACGGGCGCTGGGTCGGCGTGTGCGGCGCGCTGGCCAGCGATCCGCTGGCCACGCCCGTGCTGGTCGGCCTGGGCGTGGCCGAGCTGTCGGTCAGCGCGCCGCAGATCGGCGAGATCAAGGCTCTGGTCCGCCAGCTCGATGCCAGTGCCTGCCGCCGCTTCAGCCAGGGCCTGCTGGGCCTGGCCAGCGCCGGTGCGGTACGCCAGGCCTGCCGTGACTTCGCCGCGCAACCCAACGCCCAACCTGCGGCCCCCGTGGCCCTACAACAATAATCGGAGCGCACCATGTACCAGCACTTCATCCAGGGCCTGCAGCGGCTCGGCCGCGCCTTGATGCTGCCCATCGCCATCCTGCCCATCGCCGGCCTGTTGCTGCGCCTGGGCGACACTGACCTGCTCGACATCGCCCTGGTGCATGACGCCGGGCAAGCGATCTTCGCCAACCTGGCGCTGATCTTTGCCATCGGCATCGCCGTCGGCTTCGCCCGCGACAACAACGGCACCGCGGGCCTGGCCGGCGCCATCGGCTACCTGGTGCTGGTGGCGACGCTGAAGGTGATCGATCCGAAGATCGACATGGGCATGCTCGCCGGCATCATCTGCGGCCTGCTCGGCGGCGGCTTGTACAACCGCTTCAAGGACATCCAGCTGCCGGACTACCTGGCGTTCTTCGGCGGCCGGCGCTTCGTGCCGATCGCCACCGGGGTATCGGCGGTGTTTCTCGGGCTGCTGTTCGGCCTGATCTGGCCGCCGATCCAGCACGGCATCAACGAACTCGGCCAGCTGATGCTGGAGAGCGGCAGCATCGGCGCGTTTTTCTTCGGCGTGCTCAACCGGCTGCTGATCATCACCGGCCTGCACCATATCCTCAACAACCTGGTGTGGTTCGTCTTCGGCAGCTTCCAGGCGGCCAGCGGCCAGGTGGTCACCGGCGATCTGGCGCGCTTCTTCGCC
Source organism: Pseudomonas sp. RtIB026 (assembly GCF_016861355.2). Lineage (NCBI taxonomy): Bacteria > Pseudomonadati > Pseudomonadota > Gammaproteobacteria > Pseudomonadales > Pseudomonadaceae > Pseudomonas > Pseudomonas sp. RtIB026. The sequence goes on from NZ_AP023348.2 coordinate 5,415,276, forward strand.
GGCGACCCTGACGCCGGGCAGTTCATGACCGGCATGTTCCCGGTGATGATCTTCGGCCTACCCGCCGCCTGCCTGGCCATGTACCGCCACGCCCTGCCACAGCGGCGCAAGCTGATCGGCGGGGTGCTGCTGTCGATGGCACTGACCTCGGCGCTGACCGGAGTGACCGAGCCGATCGAATTCGCCTTCATGTTCCTGGCGCCGCTGCTGTACATGATCCATGCACTGCTGACCGGGTTGTCCATGGCCATCTGCGACCTGTTGGGGATCCGCCTGGGCTTCACCTTCTCCGGCGGCGGCATCGACATGGCCCTGGGCTGGGGACGCTCGAGCAACGGCTGGCTGGTGTTCCCGGTGGGCGTGCTCTATGGGTTGGTCTACTACTTCGTGTTCGACTACTGCATCCGCCGTTTCGACCTGAAGACACCTGGCCGCGAAGAACAGGCGGCCAGCCAGGCCGAGGGCAGCGATGCGCCACGGGCCCGACGCTACATCGACGCCCTCGGCGGCGCGGCCAACCTGCAAGGCGTGGATGCCTGCACCACGCGCCTGCGCCTGGTACTGGCTGACCGTAACCTGGCCCGTGACCAGGACCTGAAAGCCCTCGGCGCCCTCGCGGTGGTGCGTCCCGGTACCGGTGGCAGCCTGCAGGTGGTGGTGGGGCCGATGGCCGATGCGCTGGCCGACGAGATTCGCGCAGAACTGCCTCATGCGCGGGTGGCGGCACCGGTTGCCGAGAAGGCCGCCGTGGTCACCGAGACGGTCGTTGCGGATGAATGGCTGCAGGCCCTGGGCGGGCGCGAGAATGTGCTGGAGGCGCAGTGCGTGGCCTCGAGCCGGGTGCGGGTGCGAGTCAGGGATGAGGGCAAGGTAGAGCAGGAACGCCTGGCCGCCTTGGGCTGCCAGGGAGTTAGTCCGCAGGCGGGTGGGGTGTGGCATCTGTTGGTGGGCAGCAAGGCGCCAGCACTGGGCACTGCCTTACAGGGCTGAAAAGCATCGCGGGGCAAGCCCGCTCCCACGAGGCACTTGATAAACCTCGTGGGAGCGGGCTTGCCCCGCGATGACATTCGACGCCGTTCTAGAAGTCAGCCAGCGGCCAGACCTCATAAGCCGGCGTTTCATACGGGTGGCTTTGCTTGAGCGCAGCAACCACCTGGCCGATCAGCGCATCAGCCACCACCAGCTCCACCTTCCACTCCTCAACCACCTCGACCTGGCCGGTCTGCCCGAGGTACGGCTGGCTGCCGTCCAACGGGCGGAACTGGCCCTGGCCGAGGGTCTGCCAGGCGCAGTGGTCGTAGTCGCCGATGCGTCCGCCACCGGCGGCGAACACGGCGGCCTTGACCACCTCGACATGGCTGTCGGGGACGAAGAAGGCGAGCTTGTACACCCTCAGTTCACCCACACCCGCGCATTGCGGAACATGCGCATCAGCGCCGCGTCTTCCTGCCACTCATCCGGGCGCCAGGAGTTCTGCACCGCGCGGAACATACGCTCTGGGTGCGGCATCATGATGGTCACGCGGCCGTCGCGGCTGGTCAGGCCAGTAATGCCACGCGGCGAGCCATTCGGGTTGGCCGGGTAGGCTTCGGTGACCTTGCCGTGGTTGTCGACGTAGCGCAGGGCCACGCAACCGGACAGGTCGGCCTCCAGCAGTGCTTCCTCGCTGGCGAACTCGGCATGGCCTTCGCCGTGGGCGATGGCGATCGGCATGCGCGAACCGGCCATGCCCTGGAGGAAGATCGAGTTGGATTTCTGCACCTCGACCATGGCCACGCGAGCTTCGAACTGCTCCGAGCGGTTGCGCACGAAGTGCGGCCAGTACTCGGTGCCCGGGATCAGCTCGTGCAGGTTGGACATCATCTGGCAACCGTTGCACACGCCCAGGGCGAAGCTGTCGGTACGCTCGAAGAAGGCCTGGAAGGCATCGCGGGCACGGGCGTTGAACAGCGCCGACTTGGCCCAGCCTTCACCTGCACCCAGCACGTCGCCGTAGGAGAAGCCGCCGCAGGCCACCAGGCCCTTGAACGCTTCAAAGTCGACACGGCCGGCGAGGATGTCGCTCATGTGCACGTCGATGGCAGCAAAGCCTGCGCGGTCGAAGGCCGCAGCCATCTCGACCTGGCCGTTGACGCCCTGCTCGCGCAGGATCGCCACTTGCGGGCGCACGCCCTTCTTGATGTACGGCGCGGCGATGTCGTCGTTGACGTCGTAGCCCAGCTTGACCGACAGGCCCGGGTTGTCTTCTTCGAGCAGGGCGTTGAATTCCTGGTCGGCGCAATCGGCATTGTCGCGCAGGCGCTGGACCTGGTAGCTGGTCTCGGCCCACTGGCGCTGCAGCAGGCGACGCTCGCCGTTGAACAGTTCTTCGCCTTCGAAGTTGATCAGCACTTCACCGTTGTTGATCGGCTGGCCGATCACGGCGACGCAATCCTCGCCCAGGCCAGCGGCGCTGAACTGCGCCAGTACATCCGGCGTGGCGTCCTGACGGACCTGGATCACCGCGCCCAGCTCTTCGTTGAAGAGGATGGCCGCGACTTTCTCGCGCTTGCTGGTCAGAGTGCCCAGTTCAAGCTCCAGGCCACAATGGCCGGCGAAGGCCATTTCCAGCACGGTGGTCAGCAGGCCGCCGTCGGAACGGTCGTGGTAGGCCAGCAGGTGGCCGTCTTCGTTCAGGCCCTGGACCACGGCGAAGAACGCCTTGAGGTCTTCGGCGTCATCGACGTCCGGCGCCTGGGCGGCCAGCTTGCCGTGGGTCTGCGCCAGGATCGAGGCGCCCATGCGGTTCTTGCCACGGCCCAGGTCGATCAGGATCAGGTCGGTCTCGCCCTTGTCCATGCGCAGCTGCGGGGTCAGGGTCTTGCGGATGTCGGTGACCGGGGCAAAGCCGGTGATGATCAGCGACATCGGCGAGGTGACACTCTTCTGCTCGCCCGCTTCGCTCCACTGGGTCTTCATCGACATCGAGTCTTTACCGACCGGAATGGTGATGCCCAGCTCAGGGCACAGTTCCATGCCGACGGCCTTGACGGTGTCGTACAGACGGGCGTCTTCGCCCGGGTGACCGGCGGCGGACATCCAGTTGGCCGACAGTTTGATGTCGGACAGCTTCTCGATGCGCGAGGCCGCCAGGTTGGTCAGGGTCTCGCCGATCGCCATGCGCCCGGACGCCGGGGCGTCGAGCAGGGCCAGCGGCGTGCGTTCGCCCATGGCCATGGCTTCACCGGTGTAGACGTCGAAGCTGGTGGCGGTGACGGCGCAGTCGGCCACCGGTACCTGCCATGGGCCGACCATCTGGTCGCGGGCCACGAGGCCGGTGATGGTACGGTCGCCGATGGTGATCAGGAAGCTCTTACTGGCCACGGCCGGGTGACGCAGGACGCGCTCGACCGAGTCCTTGAGTTCCAGGGTGCTCGGGTCGAACTCATCGCCCAGCTCCGCTTCGCGGGTGACCGAGCGGTGCATGCGCGGCGGCTTGCCCAGCAGCACGTCCAGCGGCATGTCCACCGGCGTGTTGGCGAAGTGGCTGTCGGTAACGGTCAGGTGCGGTTCTTCGGTGGCCTCACCGACCACGGCGAACGGGCAGCGCTCGCGCTCGCAGATAGCCTGGAAGCGCTCGAAATCTTCGGCGCTGACCGCCAGCACGTAGCGCTCCTGCGACTCGTTGGACCAGATCTCGTGCGGGGCCATGCCCGGCTCGTCGTTGGGCACGTTGCGCAGTTCGAAGCGGCCACCGCGGCCACCGTCGTTGACCAGTTCCGGGAAGGCGTTGGAAATACCACCGGCGCCGACGTCGTGGATGAAGGCAATCGGGTTCTTGTCGCCCAGCTGCCAGCAGCGGTCGATGACCTCCTGGCAACGGCGCTCCATTTCCGGGTTCTCGCGCTGCACCGAGGCGAAGTCCAGGTCGGCGGAGCTGGCGCCGGTGGCCACCGACGAGGCGGCGCCGCCACCCAGGCCGATCAGCATGGCCGGGCCGCCGAGCACGATCAGCTTGGCGCCGACGGTGATCTCGCCCTTCTGCACGTGGTCTTCACGGATATTGCCCATGCCGCCGGCGAGCATGATCGGCTTGTGGTAACCACGCACCTCTTCACCGTGCGGGGTGTTGATGCCCTGCTCGAAGGTGCGGAAGTAGCCGGTCAGCGCCGGGCGGCCGAATTCGTTGTTGAACGCGGCGCCGCCCAGTGGGCCTTCGATCATGATGTCGAGGGCGTCGACGATACGCTCAGGCTTGCCGTACGGTTTCTCCCATGGCTGCTCGAAGCCCGGGATACGCAGGTTGGATACGGTGAAGCCAGTCAGGCCAGCCTTGGGCTTGGCGCCACGGCCGGTGGCGCCTTCGTCGCGGATTTCGCCGCCGGAGCCGGTGGAGGCGCCGGAGAACGGGGCGATGGCGGTCGGGTGGTTGTGCGTCTCGACCTTCATCAGGATATGCACCGGTTCCTGCACCGCGCCGTACTGGCGGGTCTCAGGGTTCGGGAAAAAGCGGCCGGCGACGCTGCCGACGATCACCGAGGCGTTGTCCTTGTACGCAGACAGCACGCCTTCGCTGTGCATCTGGTAGGTGTTCTTGATCATGCCGAACAGGCTCTTCTCCTGCGCCTGGCCGTCGATGTCCCAGCTGGCGTTGAAGATCTTGTGGCGGCAGTGCTCGGAGTTGGCCTGGGCGAACATCATCAGTTCGATGTCGTTGGGGTTGCGCTTGAGCCCCTGGAAGGCGTTGACCAGGTAGTCGATCTCGTCTTCGGCCAGGGCCAGGCCCAGGTCGATGTTGGCCTGCGCCAGGGCGGCGCGGCCACCGGCGAGGATGTCCACCGAGGTCATCGGCTTGGGCTGGGCGTGGCTGAACAGGTCGGAAGCCTGCTCCAGCTGGGCCAGCACGCGCTGGGTCATGCGGTCATGCAGTTCGGCGGCGATGGTTTGAGCATCGGCGTCGCTGAGGTTACCGGAGACGTAGTAGGCGATACCGCGCTCCAGGCGCTGGATCGACTGCAGGCCGCAGTTGTGGGCGATGTCGCTGGCCTTGGATGCCCAGGGCGAGATGGTGCCCAGACGCGGCACGACCAAGAACAGGCGGCCGGCTGGCTCCTGCACCGGCACGCTCGGGCCGTACTTGAGCAGACGGCCCAGCACCTGCTGCTGGTCGGCGGTCAGCTCGCCGTCGACGTCGGCGAAGTGGGCGAATTCGGCATACAAACCAGTAACAGCGGGGACTTTCTGGCTCAGTTGCTCGAGTAATTTACCGTGGCGAAAGGCAGAAAGGGCAGGAGCGCCGCGCAGGATCAACATCGTCGGGACAGCCTCAGGAAGGGGTGTGCTTAGAGGCCGTGCATTCTAGCCTAATTCGCAGGCTTTCGGCACCCGCTCAAAGCCAATGCTGCCGGGCGGTGGAACCGGACCCAGGGGTCAAAAAAACCACCGGCTTCGCGCGATCCCTGTAGGAGCGGCCTTGTGCCGCGATGGGCTGCGCAGCAGCCCCAAATTCACTGCTGTGCTGGGAAAACCCTTGGGGGCCGCTGACGCAGCCCATCGCGGCACAAGGCCGCTCCTACAAAGGAATCGAGCCGCTTCTGCACAAAACCCGCTAGCAGACCTGCCAACCATTGTCGAGATATGGCGCCGCCGGTCCTTTGCGTATACTGCACCCTATGTTCGCCCACACTGCTTTGCGCCAGCGATGCGCCAAATGGCTCCTCGCAACCGGACTCTTCCTGATGCTCGGTGCCTGCGTTGAAAAACCCAGCACCCTCGAACGCGTCAAGGAGGATGGCGTATTGCGCGTGATTACCCGTAACAGCCCGGCCACCTATTTCCAGGACCGCAACGGCGAAACCGGTTTCGAATACGAACTGGTCAAGCGTTTCGCCGACGACCTGGGCGTGAAGCTGGAGATCGAGACCGCCGACAACCTCGACGAGCTGTTCGACCAGTTGGGCAAGCCGTCCGGCCCGGTACTGGCCGCCGCCGGCCTGGTCAGCAGCGAGCGCCGCGCCGCCCAGGCGAAGTTCTCCCACCCCTACCTGGAAGTGACCCCGCAGGTCATCTATCGCAATGGCCGCTCGCGGCCGACCAGCGCCAAAGGGCTGGTGGGCAAGAAGATCATGGTGCTCAAGGGCAGCAGCCACGCCGACCAGCTCGCCGAGCTGAAAAAGCAGAACCCGGGGCTGGAGTACGAGGAGTCCGACGCCGTCGAGGTGGTCGACCTGCTGCGCATGGTCGACGAGGGCCAGATCGACCTGACCCTGGTCGATTCCAACGAGCTGGCCATGAACCAGGTGTACTTCCCCAATGTGCGCGTGGCCTTCGACCTGGGCGACACCCGCGACCAGCGCTGGGCGGTGGCTGCCGGCGAAGACAACAGCCTGCTCAACGAGATCAACGAGTTTCTCGACAAGTCGCAGAAGAACGGCACCCTGCAGCGCCTGAAGGACCGTTACTACGGCCACGTCGATGTCCTCGGCTACGTCGGCGCCTACACCTTCGCCCAGCACCTGCAGCAGCGCCTGCCCAAGTACGAGAAGCACTTCAAGACCAGCTCCAAGGTCGAGCAGGTCGATTGGCGCCTGCTCGCCGCGATCGGCTACCAGGAATCGATGTGGCAGCCCGAGGTCACCTCCAAGACCGGCGTGCGCGGCCTGATGATGCTGACCCAGCGCACCGCCCAGGCCATGGGCGTGTCCAACCGCCTGGACCCCAAGCAGAGCATCCAGGGCGGCGCCAAGTACTTCATGCTGGTCAAGGACCAGCTCGACGACAGCATCAAGGAGCCGGACCGCACCTGGTTCGCCCTGGCCGCCTACAACGTCGGCAGCGGCCACCTGGAAGACGCCCGCACCCTGGCCAGGCGCGAAGGCCTGAACCCGAACAAGTGGCTGGACGTGAAGAAGATGCTGCCGCGCCTGTCGCAGAAGCAGTGGTACAGCAAGACCAAGTACGGCTACGCCCGCGGCGGCGAGCCGGTGCACTTCGTGGCCAACATCCGCCGCTACTACGACATCCTCACCTGGGTCACGCAGCCGCAGCTCGAAGGCCAGGTGGCCGAGGGCAACCTGCATGTGCCGGCGGTGAACAAGGACAAGCCGGCGGAACAATCGCCGCCGATGTGACACGCCACCGTCCTTTGTAGGAGCGGCCTTGTGCCGCGAAAGGGCTGCGCAGCGGCCCCAGGATTTCAGAGTTGAGCAAAGATCGCTGGGGCCGCTTTGCGGCCCTTTCGCGGCACGAGACCGCTCCTACAGGGATCGTGTCAGCTAGGCTTTCGCCCGCCGCGCCTTGAAGAACTCACTCAAGATCGTTCCGCACTCCTCTGCCAGCACCCCACCCTCGAACATCACCCGATGGTTGAGGAACCCCTGGCTGAAGAACTGCCCCTGGCTCTGCACGATCCCCGCCTTGGGCTCCAGCGCCCCATAGACCACCCGCGCCACCCGCGAATGGACGATCAACCCCGCGCACATGCTGCATGGCTCCAGGGTCACGTACAGGGTACTACCCGGCAACCGGTAGTTGCTGGCCGACTTGGCCGCAGCGCGGATCGCCACCATTTCGGCGTGGGCGCTGGGGTCGCTGTCGATGATCGGCCGGTTGAAGCCCTGGCCGATCACCTGGCCATGCTGCACCAGCACCGCCCCCACCGGCACCTCGCCCAGGGCCGCGCCCTGGGCCGCCAAATCGAGGGCCAGGCGCATGAATTCCTGGTCGCGGCTGCGATCGATGATCTGCGGTCGCATCAGACCACCGCGATCGCGGCCATCAGGCCGGTTTCCATGTGGTCGATGACGTGGCAGTGGAACATCCAGGTACCCGGGTTGTCCGCCACCAGCGCCACCTGCGCCCGCTCGTTCTTGCCCAGAAGGTAGGTGTCGGTGAACCACGGCTCGACGATCTTGCGCCGATTGGAGGCGATCACCTTGAAACTCATGCCATGCAGGTGGATCGGGTGCTGGTACTGGGTCATGTTCTTCAGCTCGAGGATGTAGCTCTTGCCCTTCTGCAGCGTGGCGATCGGCCGGTCGGCACAGGTCTTGTCGGTGATGTCCCAGGCCTGGCCGTTGATCTGCCACAGGCTCGGCGGCTTGCCGTTCTCGGTGTTCACCGAGACCTTGCCGACCCATTCGAAATTGAAGTTGAGCTTCTCGGCGTTCTCCAGGTCCGGCTCGGCCACCGGGTTGGGCGGCAGGGCCTTGGGCCAGTCGCCGGGCGCCTCGCTGCTGGCCACCGAGCGCAAGGTGCCCAGGCGCACGAAGCCATCACGCAGGGAGATCTCTTCACCCGCCTCGGGGATGCGGATCGCCAGGCAGATGCGCATGCCCGGCCCGAGCCAGTACTCGTCGTCCAGCGGCCGTGGAGTGATCGGGTTGCCATCGAGGGCGTAGATCATCGCCTCGCAGTTGCCCTTGAGGTTCAAGCGGTAGGTCCAGGTGTTGTCCAAGTTCAGCAGCCTTACCCGCACCACCTGCCCGGCCGGCAGCTCGGTAACCGAATCAGCCTGGCCGTTGATGGTGATCAGGCGCCCAGCCGTGCCGTTGCGGGCCGCCTCGCGGGGGATGCTGAACGGCAGCCAGGCGCCCTGCTCGTCCACGTGCCAGTTCTTCAGGCTCAGGGTGCGCTCATGCCGGAAGCCCGTGGGCTCGCGCTCCTCGACGATCAACGGCCCGACCAGGCCGCGACCCAGCTCTTCGGAGCTGCTGACATGCGGGTGATACCAGTAGCTGCCGGCGTCCGGCACCTTGAACTTGTAGTCGAAGTATTCGCCCGGCTTGACCGGCAACTGCGAGACATAGGGCACACCGTCCATCTCCAGCGGCAGACGGATGCCATGCCAGTGAATGGTGGTCTCGACGGGCAGATGGTTGATGAAACGCACCCGCAGCCAGGTGCCCTGACGCACCCGCAGCTCGGTGCCCGGCACCGACGGGCCGAAGGCCCAGGCCTCGGTCTTGAAGCCCGGCACCAGCTCGACGTCCAGGGGCGCTGCGATCAGCTCATAGTCGTGCCCGGCGTTGTCGTCCTCGACCTTGCCCAACCAGTAGCGTGCCGCGCCTCCGGCGCCCAGGCCTACCACTACGAGGCCGGTCAGGCCCTTGAGCATTTGTCGACGGGTAAAGGACATCGGTGCGGGTACCTCGTGTTCTGCGCAATCAGTCTGCCAGCAGCGGCTGGCGATGAGGGGCGAATACGATACACCTGCATTTGCGAAAGATTAAGTGAAGTCTTGTCGCAGGGTTGTTAAGGCGCCGACTGCCTGCGCCTAATGCCTGGCCCCCGAGGACACCGCCGCCTACGACCTAGGAAATGCCTATCTGCAGTGCCATCCATGCGCCTCTCACGATACGGGAGACAGCGTGACCAAAAGCGCCTGCTGCATCTGTGAACAACCGTCTCCGCCGGCCAAATCATTCCATTTTACGCTACCAGGAGGACATACCAGCCCTATCTCACCTGTATTGTGGCAATTAAACAGCACCATTCAGCACAACAAGGGCTATCTCTGCTGGCGTCATCGGGAACATTGCTAATCAACGCTCAATACAGCTGCTCATAAAAATGCGTTGCAAGCTCATTGCGATGTTAACGTAAAAAACCCAATTTCCGCAGCGCCAACCGCAGCTCAGTTTCCAGCGCTTGAAAACTAGCCAAATTTCGCAACACTTCAAGCGACGCTTGCTCACCCAACGTATTGAGATAGGGGGACACACCCTGCCGCAAACGCCTACTCGGTGGATTCGTAGATGTAAACGCTCCTCGTAAAATGGCTTTCGGATCGGCTACACCTTCAACATTTCGAACAGCTGGCAAGCCCAGTTGCTGATCAGTAAGTTCTGTGCCAAATGCACATCGGAGCGCGTTACCATCAGCTATGACCCAAGCCTCAGTTTCACGAATCGGTACCACTCCCACTCCCGCCCCTTCACCACCCATGGTGTCGTGAACAAGGTCGAGTCCTGGCTGAACGAGCTGCTGTCGAGCCCTCTGCGGATCATTGGCACCATCAGTATGAACAAATAAGATATTCCAGGCACCTCTCGCCATGGCAGCGGATTGCGCTATACGTTCTACGCGTGGCAAGCGGTCTTTAGTCTCTGGGTCATCTAGTCCCAAGACCTCACTGACCTCAATGGGATACGCGGCATCATGCGCACAGATATCTTCACATAGGCGCTGGAGTAACGGTCGAAGAAAATAGTAGTCAGTGGAACCTTCCGCAAAAAGAGCCAACCCCAAATACCGCATGAATCAGCCCTCCGCACTCGCAGTTTCCAACACTGTTCTGACTTCGAAATCTGATACAAAATCTCGATTGCTTTCATCGTCAAAAAGATCACCCTGAGGACGCGTACGAACAGGGCGAAGTCGTGTTTTCCGTCTACTTTCACCGATTGATGGATCACTGACCGTGGATGTGTCGGCGAAAAGCACAGCTCCTTCGATTGCGTGATAGCTCTTGTCAATCAATGCCGAGAGCACCACAGGAGAGTGACTGTTCAACAGAAGCTGACTGAGTGGAGCTACTTCCTCTCCAACTTCAAAATCGTCAGGTTGACTAACCATATCCCTTAAGCGCTGCACCAATAGTTTCACCCTGGCAGGGTGAACACCATTTTCCGGCTCTTCAAAGCAAATAAGTCCACGATGACGAGGATCGTGCAACAGGGTGAGTAGTGCTAGAACTCGCAAAGTACCATCCGACACCACACGAGAAGAGAAAGGCAGCCCATCACGCATTGTCAATTCGATTCGGTATTCGCGGCTGGCATCATGCAGCTCGGCATCTAGCTTTTTTATTCCTGGGATAAGATTATTCAGTTCTGCCGCTATATCACTCAAAACGCCGTTTGGCCGTGCGGCGCTTTGTGTTTCCATTTTCAACTGAGCTAACACGGCAGCCAAATTAGCGCCATCAGAATTTAGAGTATCTGACGCAGTTACAGCCACCGGCTTACGCAAAAGTGTCGGATCTAGCTGCAAAAGCCTCCAGTGACGCATTTCCTCTCGCAATGCGAAGAGATGTGGAAACTCCGCATTAGTAATACTATAGAGAACCGTCGCTTCTGCTGCGCTGGCAGGCCGATTGCGTCCTTGCTTACCATCTTGATGTATATCGAATGTCGGACCGCTTGCTCGCTCTTCCGTTGTTAACCAAGGTTTGCTGCGGAGGTACTTCAAATACGCAGCGCGAAAGCCCTTCGATGGTTTTACCGCGTCAGCCCATCGATCGTCTTTTCGCATAATCGGGCGAACAGCCTCATGCGCCACCTGAATACGTTCGATACCATTTCGAATCTCACGCCGCTCAAGAGTAACCTCATAGCGCATACGGGTATGAGTTAGCTTTACCTCGCTACCCCACGGGTCACGTACAACAGGATCGACAAGCACCTCAGCAGCCAATCGAATTTGCTTAGCCCTACCACTTGGAGTCTGGCGAAATAGCTCGAGCGGCTCACCTCTCATTTCTTTAACAGCCTCGGCAACATCACGCACCGCGAGACTAGAGAGCAGCTGAATCGCATCGAACAGATTACTTTTACCGGCTGCGTTATTTCCGACGATCGCAGTAAAAGGTGTCAAATCAATTTGAAGATTCTCGAAGGTCTTGAATCCATCTATTTCGAGGCGCGTGAGCATACGGTTCCCTTCGGTCCAGTGGGTATCGCCTTTTTAAAACATGGCCACCCTAAACGCAAACGGGCGCTGTTCCCAGAGAGGTACAGCGCCCGTTCAGTAGCAAGCTACGTTATCATTCCCACTCGATGGTGGCCGGCGGCTTGCTCGACACGTCATAAGTAACGCGCGAGATACCGTCGATTTCGTTGATGATACGGCCGCTGACGGTTTCCAGCAGCTCGTACGGCAGGTGCGCCCAACGCGCGGTCATGAAGTCCACGGTCTCGACGGCACGCAGGGCCACAACCCAGGCGTAGCGACGGCCGTCGCCGACGACGCCGACCGACTTGACCGGCTGGAACACCACGAACGCCTGGCTGGTCTTGTGGTACCAGTCGGCCTTGCGCAGTTCTTCGATGAAGATGTGGTCGGCGCGACGCAGGATGTCGGCGTATTCCTTCTTCACTTCACCGAGGATGCGCACGCCCAGGCCTGGGCCCGGGAACGGGTGGCGGTAGACCATGTCGTACGGCAGGCCCAGTTCCAGGCCGATCTTGCGCACTTCGTCCTTGAACAGCTCGCGCAGCGGCTCGACCAGCTTGAGGTTCATTTCCTCCGGCAGGCCACCGACGTTGTGGTGCGACTTGATCACGTGGGCCTTGCCGCTCTTGGCGCCGGCCGACTCGATCACGTCGGGGTAGATGGTGCCCTGGGCGAGGAACTGGATGTTGTCCAGCTTGCTGGCTTCGGCATCGAACACGTCGATGAAGGTGCGACCGATGATCTTGCGCTTTTTCTCAGGGTCCGCTTCGCCTTCCAGGTTGTCGAGGAACTGCTTCTCGGCATCGGCGCGGATCACCTTGACGCCCATGTTCTCCTTGAACATGGCCATCACCTGGTCGCCTTCGTGCAGGCGCAGCAGACCGTTGTCGACGAACACGCAGGTCAGCTGGTCGCCGATGGCGCGGTGCAGCAGCGCGGCAACCACGGAGGAGTCGACGCCGCCGGACAGACCCAGCAGGACGTTGGCCGAACCGACCTGTGCGCGCACCTGGGCGATGGCGTCCTCGACGATGTTCGAGGCGGTCCACAGGGCTTCGCAGCCACAGATGTCCTGGACGAAGCGCGACAGGATGCGACCGCCTTGCTTGGTGTGGGTCACTTCCGGGTGGAACTGCACGCCGTAGTAACCCAGGGCGTCGTCGTACATGCCGGCGATCGGGCAGCTCGGGGTGCTGGCCAGTACGCTGAAGTTGCCCGGCATCTGGGTGACCTTGTCGCCGTGGCTCATCCACACGTCCAGGCCCAGCACGCCGTCGTCATCGACATGGTCTTCGATGCCGTCGAGCAGGCGGCTCTTGCCGACCACGTCGACACGGGCGTAGCCGAACTCGCGCAGGTCGGAACCTTCGACCTTGCCGCCCATCTGCTCGGCCATGGTCTGCATGCCGTAGCAGATGCCCAGCACCGGGACCTTCAGGTCGAACACGGCCTGCGGGGCGCGCGGGCTGTTGGCTTCGTGGACCGACTCGGGGCCACCGGCCAGGATGATGCCGCGCGGGTTGAATTCGCGGATCGCTTCATCGTCCATGTCGAACGGGTGCAGTTCGCAGTACACGCCGATCTCGCGCACGCGGCGGGCGATCAGCTGGGTGTACTGGGAACCGAAATCGAGGATCAGGATGCGGTGAGCGTGAATGTCGAGGGCCATGACTCAATCTCGTCAGTGGAAATCGGAAACGACACGGGGCTGTCATGACAGCCCCGCTTGCTATTGCTGGAAGCCTCAGCCTACGCGGTAGTTAGGGGCTTCTTTGGTGATCTGCACGTCATGCACATGGGACTCGGCCATGCCGGCACCGGTGATGCGCACGAACTCCGGCTTGGTGCGCATCTCTTCGATGGTCGCGCTGCCGGTGTAGCCCATGGACGAACGCAGGCCGCCCATCAGCTGGTGGATGATCGCGGCCAGGGCGCCCTTGTATGGCACACGGCCTTCGATGCCTTCCGGTACCAGCTTCTCGGCACCGGCCGAGGAGTCCTGGAAGTAACGGTCGGAGGAGCCTTGCGCCTGTGCCATGGCACCCAGCGAGCCCATGCCGCGGTAGGCCTTGTAGGAACGGCCCTGGAACAGTTCGACTTCACCCGGTGCTTCTTCGGTACCGGCGAACATCGAGCCCATCATCACGCACGAGGCGCCAGCGACGATGGCCTTGGACAGGTCACCCGAGAAACGGATGCCGCCGTCGGCGATCAGTGGCACGCCAGTGCCTTCCAGTGCGGCGGCGACGTTGGCGATGGCGCTGATCTGCGGCACGCCGACACCGGCGACGATACGGGTGGTGCAGATCGAGCCTGGGCCGATACCGACCTTGACCGCGTCGGCGCCGGCTTCAGCCAGGGCCTTGGCGGCGGCGCCGGTGGCGATGTTGCCACCGATGACCTGCACTTGCGGGTAGGTTTCCTTGACCCAGCGAACGCGGTCGATCACGCCCTTGGAGTGACCGTGGGCGGTGTCCACCACCACCACGTCAACGCCGGCGGCCACCAAGGCGGCAACGCGCTCGCCGGTGTCCTTGCCGGTGCCGACCGCGGCGCCGACGCGCAGGCGACCCTGGTCGTCCTTGCTGGCCAGCGGGTAGGCCTTGGCCTTCTCGATGTCCTTGACGGTCATCATGCCCTTGAGGGCGAACTTGTCGTCGACGATCAGGACTTTTTCCAGGCGGTGCTTGTGCAGCAGCTCGCGGACTTCGTTCTTGTCGGCGCCTTCGCGGACGGTGACCAGACGCTCTTTGGGGGTCATCACGTCGCGGACCTTGGCGTCCAGGCGGGTTTCGAAGCGCACGTCACGGGAGGTGACGATGCCGACCAGGTCGCCGTTCGCCAGTACCGGAACGCCGGAGATGTTGTTCAGGCGGGTCAGGTCGAACAGGTCGCGCACGGTAGCGTCGGCGTCGATGGTGATCGGGTCCTTGACCACGCCGGCCTCGAACTTCTTGACCTTGCGTACTTCGCCGGCCTGCTGCTCGATGGTCATGTTCTTGTGGATGATGCCGATGCCGCCTTCCTGGGCCATGGCGATGGCCAGGCGCGCTTCGGTCACGGTATCCATGGCGGCGGAGACCAGGGGAATGTTCAGCTCGATGCCACGAGTCAAACGGGTCTTGAGACTGACTTCATTGGGCAGTACCTCGGAGTAGCCAGGTACAAGGAGGATATCGTCGAAGGTCAGGGCTTCTTGGCTGATACGCAGCATCGCGGGGGCTCCCGGAAGGGGAAAAATGGAAGCGCGCCATTATACCCATCCATGGCGCGCCGCTCAATGCAAAATAAGGGCCTTCGGTCAGCCTTGCGGCAGTTTTACCTGCACCACCGCCACCGGCTGGTCCAGCCAGTCGGCGAAGCTGTCGAGGAAGGCCTGGGTGAACCCGGCCTCGCCCCAGTTGTTGAAGATGAACCCCAGGTTGGAAAAGGCACACGGCTGCAGGTAGAGGAAGCCATTGATGTCGTCCTCGAATCCGCACAGCGGGCAGGTGAAGTTGTCGCTCACCCCCGGCATCCATTCCTCCAGGCTCTCGAACAGCGGCTCGCCCACCTCCCGCCGGCATTCCGGGCAGCCGGCCTCCTCGAGAAATCCGTCGGTAGGGGTATAGATGCAGCGCTTGAGCATCACCTCAAGACCATTGACCTGTGCGCCGAACGGCAGCTTCTCGGGGTGCAGGGCCACCTTGCGCGCCCCTTCGGCCAGGGCATGGCCCATACGATTGCCGGTGCGACCGCAGGTGCTCAGTTGCTCCTCGACGATCTTCTCGCGCACCAGCCAGCGCAGGATGGCGCGGGCACGGGCTTCGTGAACCGGCACGGTGGACAGCTTGGGGACGATGATGCTCTGGGTGTTCATGCTTGGGGCGGGCCTGCGAACTGCGGTAATCACTCAATTCTACCGTCTGCTCAGGCGCTCAGGTAGCGACCGATCAACGCCAGGCCGCTGGCCAGCACCAGCCAGGTGATCAATCGCACGAAGGCCTCGCGGGATAGCCTCAGGGTCAGCCGCCGTCCCAGCCAGGTACCGGCGAACATCACCGGCAACAGGCAGGCGGCCAGCAGCAACAGGCTGACGTCGGCATATACCCCGGCGATCAGGAACAGCGACAGGCGCACCACCGTGCTGCAACTGATCAGTGCGACCTGGGTCGCCCGCACCTGCTCCTTGGCCTCCAGCCGTGCGCTGAGGTAGATCGCGTATAAAAAGCCACCACTGCCGAACAGGGCGCCGAACAACCCGCCCACCGTGCCCATGGGCACCGCCCAGGCGGCCGACAAGCTCGCCGGCCGCACCTTCACCGCCAGGCCATAGACCGCGTAGGCAGTGACGAACAGCCCCATCAGCAACAGCAGGACATCCGACTTCAGGCGCAGCAGGAACACCACGCCCAGCGTGCAGCCCACGGCCATGAACGGCAGCAGCCGCAGTAACTCGCCGCGCACCACGTCACGCCGCGACGGCAGCAGGTTGCCGAAAGCGGCGACGAAGTCCAGCAACACCAGCAACGGAATGATCCGCGACAACGGCATGAAGTGGATCAGCACGGGGCCGGCGACCAGCGCGGTGCCGAAGCCGGCGATGCCGAAGACGATATAGGCCACCCCCACACCCAGCAGGATGGGTAGCCAGTCGAGCGTGGAAAACGACAATTGAGCGAGCATCGCGACAGTTCCTCGGGAGACCACTGAAGGTTAGCCAGCGACAAGCCATGCCGACTAATATGCCTTTACGCCATGAGCCATCTGGAAAAGGCATGACATGACTTCGATCCGTCAGCTGCGCTATTTCGTCGAAATTGCCGAGGCCGGCAGCTTCAGTGCCGCCGCCGAGCGGCTGTACATCGCCCAGTCGGCCCTCAGCCGACAGATCAAGGAGCTGGAGCTGCACCTGGGGTCCGCACTGTTCGAGCGCACCGCTCGCCAGCCACGGCTTACCGCCGCCGGGCTGGCCTTCCTCGACCGCGCCCGGCGCCTGCTGGCCGACCTGGACAAGGCCGAACGCCTGGCCCGCGAAGTTGGCCAAGGCCTGCGCGGCAGTTTGCGTCTGAACCACTCCAGCACCGTGCCGCTGACCGGGCAGTTGCTGCAGCGCCTCGGCACCTACCTCGAGGCTAACCCTGGCGTATCCCTGGAAATCGCCCAGCAATCGTCGGAAGCGCAGCTGGAGGACATCGCCGAGGGACGGCTGGAGATCGGCCTGTTGCGCCTGCCAGTACTGCGCCAGCACGAGGGCGTGGAGCTGCATGCGTTGTTCGACGAGCCCCTGCTGCTGGCGGTGGCGGCGAACCACCCACTGGCCACGGCGGGCAGTGTTCGGCTGGGGCAACTGCGCGAGGAGCGCTTCATCTCCATTCCCCATCGTCAGCGCGGCGGGCTGAGCTACCTGTCGGCGTCGCTGTGCATGAACGAGGGATTCTATCCCCAGGCGGCGCAGGTGGTGTCGCGCAAGACCACGCAACTGCAGTTGATCCAGGCCGGGTTCGGGGTAGCTTTGTTGCCGGCAAGCATGCGCGAGATCGCCCCGCCCTCGGTCACCTTCGTGCCGCTGGCCGAGGCGTGCCAAAGTACCGTGGCGCTGGCTTGTCGGCGGGATGCCGGGGAGCTGGTGCAGCAGTTTGTGGCGGCGATGAAAAAGTGAGGTCTCGGCGCAAACACCCTGTAGGAGCGGCCTTGTGCCGCGAAAGGGCTGCAAAGCAGCCCCGGCAATCTCTACGGCAACGCTGAAGAACTGGGGCTGCATCGCAGCCCTTTCGCGGCACAAGGCCGCTCCTACAATGATCGCGCCATGCCGCGACGACCGGGCCAGGAACAGACAACCGGGACCGATGTCCTTTATGATGCCCGCCATGATCAGAGACCCCTTCGAACGACTCGGCCTGGACCGCGAGGTCCTCACCGTCAGCCAGCTCAACGGCCGCGCCCGCGTGCTGCTCGAGGACGTGTTCCGTAGCGTCTGGGTGGAAGGCGAGATTTCCAACCTCGCCCGCCCGGCCTCCGGCCACATGTACTTCACCCTCAAGGACAGCGGCGCGCAGATCCGCTGCGCGCTGTTCCGGCAGAACGCCGCCCGCGTGCGTCAGGCCCTGCGTGACGGCCTGGCGGTAAAGGTGCGCGGCAAGGTTTCGCTGTTCGAGGGCCGCGGCGACTACCAGCTGATCCTCGACACCGTCGAACCGGCCGGTGACGGCGCCCTGCGCCTGGCCTTCGAGGCACTGAAGGAAAAGCTCGGCGCCGAGGGCCTGTTCAGCACCGAACGCAAGCAGCCGCTACCGGCCCACCCGCAGCGCATCGGCATCGTCACCTCGCCCACCGGCGCGGTGATCCGCGACATCATCAGCGTGTTCCGCCGCCGCGCGCCGCAGGTCGAACTCAATCTGATCCCTACCGCCGTGCAAGGCCGCGAGGCCATCGCACAGATCGTCCGTGCCCTGCAGATGGCCGACCGGCAGGGCTTCGACGCGCTGATCCTGGCCCGTGGCGGCGGCTCGCTGGAAGACCTCTGGTGCTTCAACGAAGAGGCCGTGGCCCGTGCCGTGGCCGCCTGCGTGACGCCGATCGTCAGCGCCGTGGGCCATGAGACCGACGTGTCGATCAGCGACTTCGTCGCCGATGTGCGCGCCCCCACGCCTTCGGCCGCCGCCGAACTGCTCGCCCCCGACAGCAGCGGCCTGCAACAGCGCCTGGACAGCCTGCAGCGGCGCCTGTTGCTGCGCATGCAGAGCCGCCTGGCCCATGACCGCCTGCGCGTCGAGGGCCTGGCCCGACGCCTGCGCCACCCGGGCGAACGCCTGCGCCAGCAGGCCCAGCGCCTGGACGATCTGGACATGCGCCTGCGCCGCGCCTTCGCGCTGACCATGAGCCAACGCCACGAACGCCTCGGCCGCCTGGACATGCGCCTGGCCGCGCAACACCCGGGACGCAACCTGAAACTGCTCAAGCAACGCCTGGACAGCCTGGCCGAACGCCTGCCACGGGCCATGCGCGAGGTGATCAAGGATCGCCGCCAACGCTTCCAGGCGCAGTTGCAGACGTTGCAGGTGGTCAGCCCACTGGCCACCCTCGCCCGCGGTTACAGCATCCTCCTCGACGAGCGCGGCCAGGCCATCCGCAGCGCCGCGCAGACCCACAACGGCCAGCGCCTGACCGCCCGTCTCAACGAAGGCGAGCTCAAGGTGCGGGTCGAGGACAACCACCAGACTCCGGTCACCCTCTCGCTACTGGACTGACACATGCCCCGCCTGTTCGCGCCCCTGCTCGCTTTTGCCCTGCTGCTGCCACTTACCGCGGCCCAGGCCAGCTACATCACCCGCACCCTCGACAAGCCGGTGCCCGGCGGCGTGGCAGTGATCGACCTGGGCCCCTCCACCAGCGCCCCCACGGCCCGCTTCGACGGCAAGCCGGTGTTGGTAGTGAAGGAACAGGACAAATGGCTGGCCATTGTCGGCATCCCGCTCACCCAGAAGCCCGGCAGCGCCGTGCTCAGCCAGGCTGGGCGCGACATCCGCTTCAGCGTGGGCAGCAAGAAATACCCCGAACAGCACATCACCCTGAAGAACAAGCGCCAGGTCAACCCCGAGCCCGAGGACCTCAAGCGCATCGACCGCGAGCTGGCCGAGCAGATCAAGGCCTACCGCAGTTTCAGCCCGACCCTGCCGAGCAACCTGATCCTCGACAAGCCGGTCAACGGCCCGCTGTCGAGCAAGTTCGGCGTGCGCCGCTTCTTCAACGGCGAGGAGCGCAACCCCCATGCCGGCCTGGATTTCGCCGTGCCCGCCGGCACGCCGATCAAGACCCCGGCCAATGGCAAGGTGATCCTGGTGGGCGACTACTTCTTCAATGGCCGCACGGTGTTCGTCGACCATGGCCAGGGCTTCATCAGCATGTTCTGCCACATGTCGAAGATCGACGTGAAGCCGGGGCAGGTACTGCGCCGTGGCGAGGTGGTCGGCCGCGTGGGCTCCACCGGCCGGGCGACCGGGCCGCACATGCACTGGAACGTCAGCCTCAACGATGCGCGGGTGGATCCGGCAATCTTCATCGGCGCGTTCCAGCCCTGAGACCTGTGCCATCTGGGCCGGCCTCTTCGCGGGTAAACCCGCTCCCACAGGAATTGCGCTGTACCTGTGGGAGCGGGTTGACCCGCGAAGGGGCCGGCACGGCCAACATCAATCACTTTGTGTTGCGCCATCGAAAAATACTGCGCAACATTAAAGAAACCGAACAAAAATATCAGCCATAAAATCTCGAGAAATAGCATTTTTTAAGCATTTCTCTCAATTTCCCCGCAGTGCTTGCCATCCCCCAACCCACTGGTTAGGGTTGAGCCTATGAACATCTTCAGCACCCTGCTCCGACAACATCGCAGCCTCTGCCTGGTCAGCGCCCGACTACCAGGGTGAATCGCGTCGCCTCGCCTTTTTCTCTCGTTTTCGTTTGGCAGGCCCGATCACGGCCGCACATAAAAGGATTGCTTTCATGACCATGCTCAAAGACCCATCGAAGAAGTACCGCGCGTTCCCGACCATCGACCTGCCCGACCGTACCTGGCCGTCGAAGACCATCACCCAGGCGCCGATCTGGTGCAGTTCCGACCTGCGTGATGGCAACCAGTCGCTGATCGAGCCGATGGACTCGGAGAAGAAGCTGCGGTTCTGGAAGACCCTGGTGCAGGTGGGCGTGAAGGAAATCGAAGCGTCGTTCCCGTCGGCCTCGCAGACCGACTTCGACTTTGTGCGCACCCTGATCGAAGACGGCCACATCCCGGACGACACCACCATCCAGGTGCTGACCCAGGCCCGTGAAGACCTGATCGCCCGTACCTTCGAGTCCCTGCGTGGGGCCAAGAAGGCCATCGTGCACCTGTACAACGCCACCTGCCCGTCGTTCCGCCGCATCGTCTTCAACCAGGACAAGCAGGGCGTGAAGGACATCGCGGTCAACGCCGCCAAGCTGTTCGTCAAGTACGCCGCGCAGCAACCAAATACCCAGTGGACCTTCCAGTACTCGCCTGAAACCTTCAGCGCCACCGAACTGGAGTTCGCCAAGGAAGTGTGCGACGCGGTGATCGAGGTGTGGAACCCGACCCCCGAGCACAAGATCATCCTCAACCTGCCGGCCACCGTCGAAGTCGCCACGCCGAACGTCTACGCCGACCAGATCGAATGGTTCTGCCGCAACATCAACCGTCGCGACAGCGTGATCATCAGCCTGCACACCCACAATGACCGTGGCACCGGCATCGCCGCCACCGAGCTGGGCCTGATGGCCGGCGCAGACCGCGCCGAAGGCTGCCTGTTCGGCAACGGCGAGCGCACCGGCAACGTCGACCTGGTGACCCTGGCGCTGAACCTCTACACCCAGGGCATCGACCCGCAACTGGACTTCTCCGACATCGACGGCGTGCGCAAGGTCGTCGAAGAGTGCAACCAGCTGCCGGTACACCCGCGCCACCCGTACGTCGGCGACCTGGTCCACACCGCGTTCTCCGGCTCGCACCAGGACGCCATCCGCAAGGGCTTCTCCAAGCAGCAGGACGGCGAACTGTGGGAAGTGCCGTACCTGCCGATCGACCCGGCCGACATCGGCCGCAGCTACGAGGCGGTGATCCGCGTCAACAGCCAGTCGGGCAAGGGCGGCATCACCTACCTGCTCGAGCAGGAGTACGGCATCAGCCTGCCGCGCCGCATGCAGATCGAGTTCAGCCAGGTGGTCCAGGGCGAGACCGACCGTCTCGGCCTGGAAATGACCGCCGAACAGATCTACAAACTGCTGCAGAAGGAATACCTCCAGGCCAACGCGCCGTATGCACTGGTCAGCCACCGCCTGCAGGAAGAGAACGGCAGCAGCCACGTGCAGGTGGAAGTCTCCGGTGAAGGCGAGACCACCCTGCACTGGCACGGCAAGGGCAACGGCGCCCTGGAAGCACTGGTGGCCGGCCTGCCGGTCAGCGTGGAGATCATGGACTACAACGAGCACGCCATCGGCGCCGGCACCAACGCCAAGGCGGCGGCGTACATCGAACTGCGCGTGGCCGGCGGGCGTCCGGTGCACGGCGTGGGCATCGACGAGAACATCACCACCGCCAGCTTCAAGGCGCTGTTCAGCGCGCTGAACCGCTCGCTGAGCCAGCAGCAGGCGAAGGCGGCGTAAGCCATCGCCGATGAACGAAGCCCGCACATGATGCGGGCTTTTTCATGCCTGTTGCTTTGGCCTGCGTCCGCCCATGTAGGAGCGGCCTTGTGCCGCGAAAGGGCCGCAACGCGGCCCCAGCGATCTTTGCATGAACACTGAAACCAGGGCCGCTGCGCGCCCCTTTCGCGGCACAAGGCCGCTCCTACAGGGCGATCGGCCACCCTGCAAGGCGCAACTGCAGGCGAAAAAAAGGGGCGCCGACCAAGCGCCCCACAAGCCGTGTAGCACACAACGAAATCTGTCAGTCCAGCAGCGCCATCGCCTCGGCGCTGCACGCCTCGATCCGCGCCCAGTCGCCGTTCTTGATCCAGCTGCTGTCGAGCATCCAGGTGCCGCCCACGCACATCACATTGGGCAGGGCCATGTAGTTGCGCACGTTGGCCGGGTTCACCCCGCCGGTCGGGCAGAAGCGAATGTCGCCGAACGGGCCGCCAAAGGCCTTGATCGCCGCCACGCCACCACTGATCTCCGCCGGAAACAGCTTGAAGCGACGGTAGCCGAGGGCATAGCCCATCATGATCTCCGACGGCGTGCTGATGCCCGGCAGCAGCGGAATGTCGCTGTCCACGCCCGCCTCGAGAATGTCCTGGGTGATGCCCGGGGTGACGACGAACTGCGCGCCCGCGGCCTCGACGGCGGCGAACATGCCACGGTCGAGCACGGTACCGGCGCCGACGCACAGTTCCGGACGCTGCTCGCGCAGTACCTGGATGGCCTTCAGGCCGTGCTGCGAGCGCAGGGTCACTTCCAGGGTGCGGATGCCGCCGGCGCCCAGGGCGTCGGCCAGGGGCAGGATGTCTTCCTCACGGGCGATGGTGATCACCGGCAGGATGCGCGCCTTGTCGCAGATCGCGTCGATCCGCGCGGCTTTGTCGGCCATCGAGAGCAAAGGCTGTGGGCGTTCGAGGGTGGTCATGACAATGGGTCCTTGGCTCATGGGCACCAGTAGATGTCCAGGGGGTCGTGAAGAAAGGCGCGAATCGGCATTTCGGTTGGATCTTCGGCCGCCAGGGCGGCACGCAGGGTGGCGAGCTTGCCCGCGCCTTGCACGGACAGGGCGATGAAGCCGGCGCTGGCCAGCAGCGCGCGGGTCATGCTCAGGCGCTGGTGCGGCACGCTCGGCGCCAGCATCGGCAGGCAGCGACGCTCGCCGACCTTGGCCAGGCCCTGGCGCAGGTTGGGGCTGGCCGGGAACAGCGAGGCCGTGTGGCCGTCGTCGCCCATGCCCAGCACCAGCACATCGATCGGCGGCAGGTCGGCGAGCACCTGGTCAGCCTGCTCGGCGGCGGCCTCCAGGGTCGCGGCGCTCTGGTACAGGCCGATGAAACGCGCCTTGGCCGCCGGGCCCTTGAACAGGTGACGAGCCAGCAGGCCGGCGTTGCTGTCGTCGTGCGCCACCGGCACCCAGCGCTCGTCCGCC
The DNA here is from genome assembly GCF_016861355.2 of Pseudomonas sp. RtIB026. Taxonomy (NCBI): domain Bacteria; kingdom Pseudomonadati; phylum Pseudomonadota; class Gammaproteobacteria; order Pseudomonadales; family Pseudomonadaceae; genus Pseudomonas; species Pseudomonas sp. RtIB026. Next base: position 5,438,542 of record NZ_AP023348.2, read on the forward strand.
AGGCTCACGGTGACTTTCGACCAGTCCAGCACCTCTGCCGCCAGTTTCTCGAGAAACGGCACCGGGCTGCGGCCGCCGGACAGCACCACGCAGGCCTGGCCCTTGCTGGCGATGGCCTGGCGCAGGCGCTCGGCCACATCATGGGCCAGGGTCGCCGCCAGGGTTTTCGCATCAGCCAGCTGATGCGCCCTCACCGTCGCCGGCAGTTGCAGTTCAGATATCGCCATACCAGGCCCTCCCATCGCGAGTGATCAATGCAATCGAGCTCATCGGCCCCCAGGAACCGGCCGCATAGGGCTTGGGCGCGTCGCCGCTGGTCTTCCAGCCGGCGATCAGCTGATCGCACCATTTCCAGGCGTATTCGATCTCGTCCTTGCGCACGAACAGGTTCTGGTTGCCGCGCATCACTTCCAGCAGCAGACGCTCGTAGGCGTCGGGAATCCGCGCGCTGCGCCAGGTGTCGGAGAAGTTCAGCTGCAGCGGGCCGCTGCGCAGCTGCATGCCCTTGTCCAGGCCCTGCTCCTTGGTCATCACCCGCAGCGAAATGCCTTCGTCCGGTTGCAGGCGGATGATCAGCTTGTTGCCGATCTGCAAACGCTGTTCCGGGGCGAAGATGTAGTGCGGGGTTTCCTTGAAGTGGATGACGATCTGCGACAGCTTCTGCGGCATGCGCTTGCCGGTGCGCAGGTAGAACGGCACCCCCGACCAGCGCCAGTTGCGGATATCGGCGCGCAGGGCGACGAAGGTCTCGGTGTCGCTCTGGGCGTTGGCGTTGTCCTCTTCCAGGTAGCCCGGCACCGGCTTGCCGTCGCTGAAGCCGGCGATGTACTGGCCGCGCACCACATGGGTGCTCAGGCCTTCGCCGGTGATCGGTGCCAGTGCCTTGAGCACCTTGACCTTCTCGTCGCGGATGCTGTCGGCCGACAGGTCGCTGGGCGGGTCCATGGCGATCAGGCAGAGCAGCTGCAACAGGTGGTTCTGGATCATGTCGCGCAGCTGGCCGGCCTTGTCGAAGTAGCCCCAGCGGCCCTCGATGCCGACCTTCTCGGCCACGGTGATCTCCACATGGGAGATGGAATTCTGGTTCCACTGGGTTTCGAACAGGCTGTTGGCAAAGCGCAGGGCGATCAGGTTCTGCACCGTTTCCTTGCCCAGGTAGTGGTCGATGCGGTAGACCCGGCTCTCGGGGAAGAACCGCGCCACGGCGTCGTTGACCCGACGCGACGACTCCAGGTCATGGCCGATGGGCTTTTCCAGCACCACCCGGGTGCGCGAGGCCAGGCCGGCCTTGTCGAGGTTCTCGCAGATCGCGCCGTAGACTGCCGCCGCCGTGGCGAAGTAGGCGATCAGCGGCTGCCCGCTCGGCGCCTGTTCGGCCAGGGCCTGGTAGCCCTCGGGCTCGACGAAGTCCAGGTGCAGGTAGCTCAGGCGCCCGAGGAAGCGCCCCAGGGAAGCGGCATCGATCTCCGCCTCCGGCACATGCCGACGCAGATGGGCTTCGATGTTGTCCAGGTGTTCCTGCACGCTGCCCGGCTCGCGGGCCAGGGCCAGCAGGCGGGTGTCCGGGTGCAGGAGGTCGGCGCGGTCGAGCTGGTAGAGCGCGGGAAACAGCTTGCGCAACGCCAGGTCGCCGAGGGCGCCAAAGAGGGCGAAGGTGCAGGGTTCGACACTGATCGCGGCCATGATGTTGGTTCTTTTATAAATGTTGGACTAGGAATACCGGTTTCAACCCTGCTTTTCAAGGGTTAATGTAGTAAAAACCACAACATCGAATACAGCCATTACAGACAAGTGGTGTGACAATCTTACCGACAGTACGATACACGCCAGCGCAAAAAGCCTGCTTCCCGACCCAAGGACACACCATGGACCGCGTGCGTAACCTCCTGGAACAGATCCAGGGCCGCCTCGACGAGCTGAACAAGGCCGAACGCAAAGTCGCCGAAGTCATCCTGCTCAACCCGCAACAGGCCACCCGCTTCAGCATCGCCGCCCTGGCCCAGGCGGCCAAGGTCAGCGAACCGACGGTCAACCGCTTCTGCCGCTCGTTCGGCGTCAGCGGCTACCCCGAGCTCAAGCTGCAGCTGGCGCAGAGCCTGGCCAGCGGCGCCGCCTATGTCAGCCGCGCGGTGGAGGCCGACGATGATCCGGCCGCCTACACCCAGAAGATCTTCGGCAGCGCCATCGCCTCGCTGGACAGCGCCTGCCAGGCGCTCGACCCGCAGCAGGTCAGCCGCGCCGTGGACATGATGATCCAGGCCCGGCAGATCCACTTCTTCGGCCTTGGCGCCTCGGCCCCCGTGGCCCTCGACGCCCAGCACAAGTTCTTCCGCTTCAACCTTGCCGTGTCGGCCCACGCCGATGTGCTGATGCAGCGCATGCTGGCCTCGGTGGCCCACACCGGCGATCTGTTCGTGATCATTTCCTACACCGGGCGTACCCGCGAACTGGTCGAGGTGGCGCGCCTGGCCCGGGAAAACGGCGCCTCGGTGCTCGGCCTGACCGCCGCCGGCTCGCCCCTGGCCCAGGCTTGCAGCCTGAGCCTGCACATTCCGCTGCCGGAAGACACCGACATCTACATGCCGATGACCTCGCGGATCATCCAGCTCACCGTGCTCGACGTGCTCGCCACCGGCATGACCCTGCGCCGCGGCGTGGACTTCCAGCCGCACCTGCGCAAGATCAAGGAAAGCCTCAACGCCAGTCGCTACCCGATCGAGGACGACGACCTCAACTGAGCCGGTGCGCCTGCAGCCGCAGGTGCGCCCGCTCGCCCGGCGCCAGGCTCAAGCCCTCGCCACTGCCGCTGGCCGCCTCGACACAGACAAAGCCCTGGCATTCGCGCCCGGTCACGCCCATCAACGGGCGATTGCCTGGGTGCCAGACCACGGTGTCGTCGCTGTCGCCGGTGTCGATGCACAGCTCGCGCTGCCAGGCCGGATCCTGCAACTGCACCTTGGGTGTACCGGGGTAGACCTTCTGGCAGCCACCCTTGAGGGTCAGCGCGCCATCCTCGCGGCAGGCCTGGCGATTGAGGCGATCGTAGCCTTGGATATCCTCGAGTCCGGACAGCGCTATCTTCGACACGTCGCTGATTCGCCAGTAGGCCAGCAGCGCATGGCTCAACTGGCAGGGCTCGCTGTCCTGGTGCTCGGTACTCAGGCTCAGCTCCATGCTCGCGCCGAGCCGGGCGTGCAGGTCGACCTGCCAGTCGCACAGGTCCAGGCGCCACTTCAGGGTCACGCCTTGCTCGTCCTCACGACTGTCCACCAGCTTCCAGTCAAGCAGGCGCGCCCAGCCGTGGGCCGGCCACAGGTCCTCGCTGGGATGACGGCCATACCACGGCCAACACACCGGCACGCCACCGCGGATGGCGCCCACCTGCGGCCACTGCTCGGCGCACCACAGCCAGGGCTTCTCGCCGGCCGGCTGGAAATGCAGCAGTTGCGCGCCCTGGCGGCTGAACACCGCCTGGCAGCACGGGTGGTCGATGATCAGCACATCGCGCTGCTGGTAACGCTCCCACTCGAAGGTTGGCCTGGGCCGTTGCGAAGTGAAGAAGCGATGTAGCGGATGTTCAGGCATGGTTCCAAGCTCTTTTGTTGTTCGAGATAGCGCTGTCTCGGCCCGTGCCCGCTAACCACTGCTGGCCAGTGGTTAGCGGGAGGTCGAGATGGATGGCGTAAATTTACAACAATTTTTCTCAGAATGACGACTGAATCTTCAACCCCGCGACCAGCGCGTTATCCACCTGGTCGACACCGCCCGGGCTCTTGATGTACTGCAGGTTCGGGCGCACGGTCAGCCAGTTGGTGACGTGGAAGCCGTAGTAGAGCTCGGCGTTGTACTCGGTGCGCTGCAGCGGCTTGAAGCCCGGGTTGTCGTAGTCATTGATACCGCTCTGGGCATTGAGCAGCTCGGCGCGCTTCTTCACGTCGTCGTTGACGTGGATGCGGGCGATGCCGAAGCCGATGTCGTCCTTGGGCCGAGCGTCGAAGGCGCCCTTGTAGACCAGACCGACCTGCTGGTAGTTGTCGACAACGTTGGTGGCCTTGTCATGCACGGTGAAGTTGGCGAACAGGCTCAGGCCGCGATTGACGTCGCCGGCATGGGCGGTGACCTGCTGCTGCGCCACCACCCACCAGCCGTGCTTGCTGGAGTGCGACTTGAACGCCGCGCCGGTCAGCGCCTGCGGGTTGCCGTTGATGTCGTCATACACATCGTCGGCCTTGGCGGTGCTGTAGTAGTAGCCCAGGCGGTACTCACCCGGCAGGCCGTTGACCTTCGGCGACCACACCGCCTCCACCGGCAGGATCGCGCCCTTGGTGCCACTGCCGCTGAGCTTGAAGCCGTTGCCGGTCTCAAGGTTCGACGGGTTCTGCTCGTAGGCGCCGACCTGGACGAAGAATTCCGGGGTGATGTTGTACTTGACCCGCAGCGCCCACTGGCTGACCGGCCAGTTGTACCAGATGCCGCCGACCCAGTTGCCCACCTGCGAGCCGCAGAACGCCAGGTTCTGGAAGTCGCAAGGGAAGCTGTTGAAGTCCTCGCCTTCGCCGAAGCGGCCGAATTTCACGTCCAATGCGCCGTCGAAGTACTTCTGCTTGATCCACATCTGGGTCAGCCGCCAGGTCTGGCCCCGGCCCCAGACTTCCTGCACCGAGCTGAACTGCCCGGCGCGCGGGTCGCTGATGCGGTCGTTGGACAGGTTGCGGCCACTACGCTCGGTGATCGCCAGCTTGAACTCGGTGTCCTTCCAACCGAAGATCTTCTCCAGGTCCAGGTGCGCGCCGAGGGCGAACTGGTCGCTGTAGCGCGCGGTCTTGTCGTCGTTGTAGCCGCCATTAAGGTTGCCGGCCACCTCGCCGACGTAGTCGAGGGTGAAGTCGTAGCCCTTCTCCAGCAACTCGGTGCGGGTGCCGCCCCAGTCGCCGGTCATCCATTTCGATTCCGACGAGAAAGCCTCGGCGGCCTGGGCCCCGCTGCTGCCGACCACGGCCAGCAGTGCCAGTGAGCCCAGCGTCCTGATGCGATTGCGATGTTCCATCCCTTTGCGTCCTCTTTTCTTGTTATTAACAGAACGAATTAACGGCCAGGTCTTTTCTGTAGGAGCGGCCTTGTGCCGCGAAAGGGCTGCGAAGCAGCCCCAGGTCTTGGCATCCTTCAGCATTGCTGGGGCTGCTGTGCAGCCCTTTCGCGGCGCAAGGCCGCTCCTACAGGGTACGACCGCCGTCCTTAACGGCCTTTGAAACGCGTCACGTTGTCCTTTACTGCGGTGGCAGATAGGTCCAGGCGTTCGCCGCTGCCGGCGTCGAACAGCAGCACCCGCGCCGGGTCGAACTGCAGGTTGAGGCTGTCGCCGACCCGGCACGCCACATCCGGCGCCAGGCGGCAGCAGACCTTGGTCTGGTTGAGGGTTACGAAGACCAGCAGGTCCGGGCCGGTGGGTTCGGTGACCTGCACTTCGGCGCGGATGCCCGGCAGGCCATTGCCCTGCTCCGCCCCCAGGGTGATCTGCTCCGGGCGCACGCCGAGGATGATCTCGCGGCCTTCCAGCTCGTCCGCCGCCACGCCCAGCGGCAGCTCGCAGCGCGCCTGGCCGCTGTCGAGCAGCGCCAGCACGCGGCCGTCCTGCCGGGTCAGGCGCACCGGGATGAAGTTCATCGGCGGCGAACCGATGAAACTGGCGACGAACAGGTTGGCCGGGTCGTTGTAGATCTGCTGTGGCGTGCCGAACTGCTGGATGATGCCGTCCTTCATCACCGCCACCTTGTCACCGAGCGTCATCGCCTCGATCTGGTCATGGGTGACGTACACCGTGGTGGTCTTCAGGCGCTGGTGCATCAGCTTGATCTCGGTGCGCATCTCCACCCGCAGCTTGGCGTCGAGGTTCGACAGCGGCTCGTCGAACAGGTAGATCTTCGGCCGGCGCGCCAGCGCCCGGCCCATGGCCACGCGCTGTTGCTGGCCGCCGGACAGCTGCCCGGGCTTGCGCTCGAGCAGGTGCTCGATCTGCAGCAACTTGGCGACCCGCGCCACCTCCTCGTCGATGGCGGCCTGGGGCATCTTGCGGATCTTCAGGCCGAAGGCGATGTTGTCGCGCACGTTCATGGTCGGGTACAGCGCGTAGGACTGGAACACCATGGCGATGTCGCGGTCCTTGGGGCTCATGCCGCTGACGTCCTCGTCGTCGATGAGGATCGCCCCGCCGCTGATGCTTTCCAGGCCGGCGATGCAGTTCATCAGCGTCGACTTGCCGCAGCCCGAGGGGCCGACCAGGATCAGGAACTCGCCGTCCTTGATCGCCAGCTGGATGTCCTTGAGCGTGTCCGGCAGGCCCACGCCGTAGGTCTTGTGCACATTGCGAAGTTCGAGTGTTGCCATGACTTACCCCTTGACCGCGCCGGCAGTCAGCCCGCGCACGAAATACTTGCCCGCGACCACATAGACCAGCAGCGTCGGCAGCCCGGCGATCATCGCCGCGGCCATGTCGACGTTGTATTCCTTGGCCCCGGTGCTGGTGTTGACCAGGTTGTTGAGGGCCACGGTGATCGGTTGCGAGTCGCCGCTGGAGAACACCACGCCGAACAGGAAGTCGTTCCAGATCTGGGTGAACTGCCAGATCAGGCAGACCATGATGATCGGCGTCGACATCGGCAGGATGATCCGCCCGAAGATGGTGAAGAACCCGGCGCCGTCCAGGCGCGCCGCCTTGACCAGCGCCTCGGGAATGCTCACGTAATAGTTGCGGAAGAACAGCGTGGTGAAGGCCAGGCCGTACACCACGTGCACCAGCACCAGCCCGCTGGTGGTGCTGGCCAGGCCCAGCTTGCCGAGGGTGAACGAGGCCGGCAGCAGCACGGTCTGGAACGGCAGGAAGCAGCCGAACAGCAGCAGGCCGAAGAACAGCTGCGAGCCACGGAAGCGCCACATCGACAGCACATAGCCGTTGAGCGCGCCGATGGCGGTGGAGATCAGCACCGCCGGCACGGTGATCAGGATCGAGTTGACGAAGTAGCCGCTGACCGTGGCCCAGGCCTTGCTCCAGCCGATGGCGGTGAATTCGGTCGGCCAGCTCAGCAGGTTGCCGCTGCCGATGTCCTCGGGGGTCTTGAAGCTGGTCAGCAGCATCACCACCAGCGGCACCAGGTACAGCAGCACGGCCAGCAGCAGCACGGCATGAATGGCGATACGGCTGAGGTTCAGTGCGGGTTTGTCGGTCAGGCTAGTCATGGCGTTTGCCCCGCAATTCGGAATACAGGTACGGCACCAGGATCGCCAGGATGGCGCCGAGCATCAGGATCGCGCTGGCCGAGCCCATGCCCATCTGCCCGCGGCTGAAGGTGAACGAGTACATGAACATGGCTGGCAGGTCCGAGGAGTAGCCAGGGCCGCCGGCGGTCATCGCCGCCACCAGGTCGAAGCTCTTGATGGCAATGTGCGAAAGGATCATCAGCGAGCTGAAGAACACCGGGCGCAGGCTGGGCAGCACCACGGTCCAGTAGATGCGCGGCAGGCTGGCGCCATCGAGCTGGGCGGCGCGGATGATCGACTGGTCGACACCGCGCAGGCCGGCGAGGAACATCGCCATGATGAAGCCCGAGGCCTGCCACACGGCGGCGATCACCAGGCAGTAGACCACGCGGTCAGGGTCGATCAGCCAGTCCAGGCGAAAGCCTTCCCAGCCCCAGTCGCGCAGCAGCTTGTCCAGGCCCATGCCGGGGTTGAGCAGCCACTTCCAGGCGGTGCCGGTGACGATCATCGACAGGGCCATGGGATAGAGGTAGATGGTGCGGATGAATCCTTCGCGGCGGATGCGCTGGTCGAGCAGCACGGCGAGGAACACGCCGATGGCCAGGGTGATGCCGATGAACAGGCCGCCGAACAGCAGCAGGTTCTTGCTCGCTACCCACCAGCGGTCGTTGTCGAACAGCCGGGCGTACTGCGCCAGGCCCGCCCACTTATAGGTGGGCAGGAAGGTCGAGGTGGTGAACGAGAGGACGAAGGTCCACAGGATGTAGCCATAGAAGCCCACCAGGACGATGAACATGCTCGGCGCCAGCACCAGCTTCGGTAGCCAGCGCTGCAGCGCATCCAGGGGGGAGGCCCGCAGGCGGGCGGTTGCTGTGGTCATGGTTCAGATCTCGTTTCGAGAAAGGCAGATAACCGTGTAGGAGCGGCCTTGTGCCGCGAAAGGGCTGCGAAGCGGCCCCAGGGTCTTGGCACCCTTCAGGATTGCAGGGGCTGCTATGCAGCCCTTTCGCGGCGCAAGGCCGCTCCTACACAGGCGCCTGACTACTTGGCGGCGTTGACTGCTGCGGCCAGCTTCTTCGCCGCATCCGCAGGATCGGCCTTCGGATCGTTGATGTAGTTGGTCACCACATCGAAGAACGCCCCCTGCACCGCCAGCGTGGTGGCCATGTTGTGCGCCATGCTCGGTTGCAGGCCGCCGGACTTGGCGTCGGCCAGGAAGTCCTTGGCCGCGGTCTGGGCGCAGCTGTCGAAGCCATGCTTGCCCATGTCGGCGAGCATGTCGTTACGCACCGGGATCGAGCCCTTGTTGATGCTGAAGACCTTCTGGAACTCCTCGCCCAGCACCTTGCGGGCGATGTCCTGCTGGCCCGCCGCGGTGCCCTTGTCCTTCTGCTTGAACACCACCAGCGAGTCGATGTTGTAGAGGAAGGCCTGGTCGGTGCCGGGGAAGGCCACGCACTGATAGTCCTTGCCGGCGGTCTTCTTGGCCAGGGTCCATTCGCTCTTGGCCCAGTCGCCCATGATCTGCATGCCGGCCTTGCCGTTGATGACCTTGGCCGCCTCCAGGTTCCAGTCCTGGCCCTTGCCGTCAGGGTCCATGTAGGTGGCGACTTTCTTCAGCTCGGTGAGCGCCTTGACCATCTCGGGGCCGGTCAGGGCCTTTTCGTCCAGTTCGACCAGCGCTTTCTTGTAGCCTTCTACGCCCATTACCGAGAGCACCACGCTCTCGAACACAGTGCTGTCCTGCCACGGCTGGCCACCGTGGGCCAGCGGAATGAAACCGGCAGCCTTGAGCTTGTCGCCGGCGGCGTAGAACTCCGCGAGGGTGGTCGGCGCCTTGTCGATGCCGGCCTTCTTGAACACTTCCGGGTTGATCCACAACCAGTTGATGCGGTGGATGTTCACCGGCACGGCCACGTAGTCGCCGTCGTACTTCACGGTGTCAGCGACCTTCTTGTCGAGCAGGCTGTCCCACTTCTCTTCCTTGGCCACGTCCTTGAGCACATCGGGATCGAGCAGACCGGTGGCGGCCCAATCCTGGATATCGGGGCCCTTGATCTGCGCCACGCCAGGCGGGTTGCCAGCCACGGCGCGGCTCTTGAGCACGGTCATGGCCGTGGCACCGCCACCGCCGGCCACGGCGCCGTCCTTCCAGATGAAACCGTCCTTCTCGACCTGGGCCTTGAGCACATCGACCGCGGCCTTTTCGCCGCCGGAGGTCCACCAATGGACGACTTCCACGCTGCCTTTGGAGTCGGCGGCCTGGGCACTGAGGGAGAACAGGGAAGCGAAGGAAATCGCGGCGGCGAGACGAAGCGTCGAATGCATGGGGATACCTTTCTTGTTGTTATGCGAGGCAAGACTGTCGCTTGCATGGCATGGAGTGTAGGGAGCTCGCGCCAGCCTTCAGGTAACGAACGGATGCGCGAATGTCATCATCTGGTTACATAGCCAGGGCCGTGGCCAAACTCGGCGCCAGCGGCAGGCGCGGCAGCAACAGGGCCTGGTAGGCATGGTAGAGGTCGGGCTTGCCGCCCCAGATCCGTGCACTGGGTAGCAGCGCCGGGTCCAGCTCGTGGTGCCAGCTGCCGTGGCTGCGGTCGATGAAATGGCTGACGATGAAGTCCCAGAAGCAGCGGTACCACTGCTCGTACTGCGCCTCGCCGGTACGCCGCAACAGGGCCGCGGCGGTGGCGCTGGCCTCGGCATGCACCCAGTGCAGGCGCTCGCGCACCACCGGGCGGTTGCGCCAGTCCAGGGTGTAGACCAACCCCGGCACGCCATCGGCCTGCCAGGCATGCTTGCAGGCGCTGTCGAACAGTCCCCTGGCGGCAGCCAGCAAGGACTCCGGCGCGGGCAGTTGCGCCCGTTGCAGGGCCGCTTCCAGGTGCAGCACCAGGCGTGCCCATTCGAAGGCATGGCCAGGCGTGGTGCCGTAGGGGCGGAAGCCGTCGGCGGGGTTGTCGCGGTTGTAGTCGGGCAATGCCTGCCAGTGCTCGTCGAAATGCTCGGTGACCCGGAAACCATCGGCAGCCACCTGGGCCAGGATCAAGCGTTCGACGATCCGCAGGGCACGGCTTAGCCACAGCGTGTCGCCGGTCACGTCGGCCAGGGCGAGAAACGCCTCGACGCCGTGCATGTTGCTGTTGGCGCCACGGTAGGCTTCTGCCTGCTGCCAGTCACGGGAGAACGACTCGCGCAGGACGCCCTCCTCCTCGCACCAGAAGCGCTGCTCGATGACCCGGACCACGGCCTCCAGCAGTGCCTGGGCCGGTGTGACACCCGCCACCACCGCCGAACTGGCGGCAAGGGCGACGAAGGCATGCAGGTAGGCGGCCTTGCCGGTGTCGCCGTGGCCTTCGGGCTGCGCGTACCAGCCGTCGTCCTCCTGGTCGCGCAACGGACCGAGCAGGGCCTCGACGCCATGCTCGACCAGCTCGCGGCACCCCGGAACGCCCTGGATATGCGCCAGGGCGAAGCTGTGGGTCATGCGCGCGGTGTTCATGGTCTCGGCCAGGGCACAACGGGGCAGGCGGCCTTCGTCGTCGAGGTTGCCGAAACCCTGGGGCAGCCGCGAAGCCCTGGCGAAGGCGAGCAGGCGCAGGGCCTCAGCGTCGAGCCAGGCATGGTGTGTCGGGGAGTCGATCCAGCGGTTGGCCATGGGTGCACCCTCCTTGTTGTTGTCAGCCGATTCTAGTCAGCCGTCCTGGCTGGCATGTCACGAAGGCCTGCCGAATTGTCACCATGTAGTGACATCAGTCCCCTGTAGGAGCGGCCTTGTGCCGCGAAAGGGTTGCGAAGCAGCCCCAGCAATTTCAGATCCCTGGGGCCGCTTTGCGGCCCTTTCGCGGCACAAGGCCGCTCCTACAGGGGATCGTGTCATTCGGCTGTACGGGGTAGGTACAAAGTCACCCGCAACCCACCCTCACGCAGGTTGAACAGACTCACCTCGCCGCCATGGCTGTGGGCGATGTTGCGCGCGATTCCCAGCCCCAGCCCATACCCCTGCTGCTGCCCGGCCAGACGGAAGTGCGGCTCGAACACCTGCTCCAGACGCTGCTCCGGCACCCCCGGGCCCTGGTCGTCCACCTGCAGGACGAAGCTCTCGGCACTGTCGAGGATCCGCAGGTGCGCCCGCTCGCCGTACTTGATGGCATTGTCGATCAGGTTACCGATGCAACGGCGCAGGGCCAGCGACTTGCCGGGGTACGGCGCCAGCGCCTGTCCTTCGAGGGTGATGCGGCCGTCGCCGATATAAGGTTCGGCGAGCATCTCCAGCACCTGGTTGAGGTCGATCGGCTCGATGTTCTCGTGAATGTCGGTGTCCTTGACGCATTGCAGCGCCCCCTTGACCAGCAGTTCCAGCTCGTCGAGGTCGCGGCTGAACTTCGCTTGCAGCTTCTCGTCCTCGAGCAGCTCGACCCGCAGGCGCAGGCGCGTGATCGGTGTGCGCAGGTCATGGGAGATGGCGCTGAACAACTGGGAGCGTTCGGTGAGGTAACGGCTGATCCGCTCGCGCATGCTGTTGAACGCCCGCCCCACCTCGACCACTTCGCTGCCGCCGCCCTCGGCCACCGGGGCCACGTCGGCGCCCAGCGACATTTCCCGCGCCGCTCGCGCCAGGCGCTTGAGCGGCCGGCTCTGCCAATGCACCAGCAAGCCGATGAACAGCAACAGCAGGGCGGTGGTCATGGCGATAAAGCCGATCTGCTGACGCGGCAGGCGCTCGGCCTCGAGGCTGGTGTAGGGCTCGGGCAGCAGCGAGGCGATGTACAGCCACTCACCCTCGCCCAGGCGGATCTGGGTCACCAGCACCGGCGGGTTGAGCGGCTCCAGGGTCAACGAGTAGTGCGCCCAGGAGCGAGGCAGCTCATCGAGCTTAAGGCCGCTGTTGAAGATCCGCAGGTCGTCGGGGCTGACGAATTCGACGGAGATCTCCAACTGCTGGCCCAGGCGCTCGTGCAACACCTGCTGGAACACGTCGATCACCGCCTGCTTGCGCGGGGTGATCGGCAGCACCGGCATCTCCAGCGGCTTGACGTTGAGCGAGACGAAGAAGCGCGTCCCGCCCATGCTGCGCAACTGGTCGAGGACCATCGGCCGGTAGGCCACCGGCAGCGAACGGAAGTAGCTGACGCTGGCACTCATCGAATGGGCCAGGCTGCCGGCACTGGCACGCAGGCCCTGCAGCTGGCTGGCGCGCAGTTGCGCCACCCAGATCAGGCTCGACAGCCCCTGGGCCAGCAACACCACCAACAAGGTCAGCAGCAGCATGCGCCCCAGCAGCGAGCGCGGCAGCAGGCGCCAGCGGCGCTCGCTAGGCCGGGCAGACATTGGCCGCCAGCAGGTAGCCGCTGCCGCGCACGGTGCGGATCAGCCGAGGGGGTTTTTCCGTGTCGCGCAGGCGCTGGCGCAGGCGGCTGACCGCCATGTCGACGATACGGTCCAGCGGCATCGGCTCGCGACCACGGGTGGCGTTGCCGATGGTATCGCGGTCGAGGATCTGCTGCGGGTGGTCGAGGAACAGCTTGAGCAGGGCAAAGTCGGCGCCGGAGAGGATCACCTCCTCGCCATCGCGGTGGAACAGGCGATGGCTGATCGTGTCCAGCCGCCAGTCGTCGAAGGCCAGCACCGCGCTGGCCGGCGCCGCCTGGCCGAAATCGGCGCGGCGCAACAGGGCCTTGATGCGGGCCTGTAGTTCACGTGGGCTGAAGGGTTTGCCGAGGTAATCGTCGGCGCCCAGCTCCAGGCCGATGACCCGGTCGGCCTCGTCGGAACTGGCGGTCAGCATGATGATCGGCACCCGCGCCTGGCGCGGGTGCTGGCGGACCCAGCGGCACAGGCTGAAGCCGTCCTCGTCGGGCAGCATCACGTCGAGGATCACCAGGTCGTAGGGGTTGGCGTCCAGGGCGCGGCGAAAGCCCTGGCCGTCGGGTTCGGCATGGACCTGCAGGCCGCAACGGGCCAGGTAGGTCTGCAACAGTTCGCGGATATCCTGGTCGTCGTCGACCATCAGGATCGATTTGCCGGCAGTGGTCACAATGGTCAGTCCTCTTGTAAACGCAGGTCTTCATGCCTGCTGTACGGGGCCCTGTGGGAGCGGGTTTACCCGCGAATGCGTCGGTGAAGCAACTACGGTATTCGCGGGTAAACCCGCTCCCACAGGGATCAGTGATCCAGTGACTGCTGCAAGGCCACCCCGGCCCCCAGCAACCCGGAAAACTCCGCCGTCACCAGCCATACCGGCACCCCGGCGAAGTAGCCGCTCATACAGCCCTTATCGGCGAAACTCGCAGCGAATCCGCTGCCCAGGAACAACTCGGCGAAACGCGGAATCACCCCGCCGACAATGTAGACCCCACCCCGTGCGCCCAGGGTGAGCACGTTGTTGCCCGCCACCCGCCCGAGGAAGCGGCAGAACTGCTCGATCACCGCCAGCGCCCGGGGCTCGCCGGCCAGGGCCGCGTCGGTGATCTGCGCCGGGGTCTTGTGCGTCGGCGTGGCGCCATCGAGCGCGCAGATCGCCTGGTACAAGCGCACCAGCCCACCGCCGCTGAGCACCGTCTCGGCGCTGACATGGCCGATCTGCCGGTGAATCTCCTGATGGATCGCCGCCTCGCGGGCATTGCCCACCGGCAGGTCGACATGCCCGCCCTCCCCCGGCAGCGCCAGCCAGTGCTCGCCCAGGCGCAGCAGGCTGCCCACGCCCAGGCCGGTGCCGGGGCCGATCACCAGCGCCGGACGCGACGGGTCGGCGAGGCCTGCGCAGACCTCGCGGAACTCACCGTCGCGCAGCCGGGTCATGCCAAGCGCCATGGCGGAAAAATCGTTGATCAGCAACAGGCGCTCGACCTGCAGCGTCTGGCAGAACGCGCTGCGGCTCAGGCGCCAGTGGTTGTTGGTGAAGCGGAATTCGTCGCCGTCCACGGGACCGGCCACCGCCAGGCACACCGCCGCCAGGCCGCCACGGGCGATGCCCTGGTCGGCGAGGTAGGCCTCGATGGCCTGCTCGGGGCTGGTGTAGTCGGCGGTGGCCAGCACCTGGACCGCCTGCAGCTCGTTGTCGCGCCACAAGGCAAAACGTGCGTTGGTGCCACCGATGTCGCCGACCAGCAAGGCCTTCATTTGAGGTTCTCCAGGGCCGAGGTGAAGGCGCTCGCGCCCTGTTCGGCGGAACTGAACGCCACGCGCATGAAGCCGAACAGCTCGCGCCCGCAGCCCAGGTCGTTGCCGGTGGGCGGCTCGGGCAGCTCACGGCTGGCCAGTTCCTCGGCCGAGACCATGATCCGCAGCGTGCCTTCGGCACCATCGACGCGCACGATATCACCATCGCGCACTCGCGCCAGCGGGCCGCCGTCGAAAGCCTCCGGGCACACGTGGATGGCCGCCGGGATCTTGCCCGAGGCCCCGGACATGCGCCCGTCGGTGACCAGCGCCACCTTGAAGCCGCGGTCCTGCAGCACGCCGAGGAAGGGTGTCAGCTTGTGCAACTCGGGCATGCCGTTGCAGCGCGGCCCCTGGAAGCGCACCACGGCGACGAAGTCGCGCTCCAGCTCGCCGGCCTTGAACGCATCGGCCAGCGCCTGCTGGTCGTGGAACACCCGGGCGGGCGCCTCGACCACGCGATGCTCCGGCGCCACCGCCGACACCTTCATCACGCCGCGCCCCAGGTTGCCCTCCATGACCCGCAAGCCGCCCTCGGCGGAGAACGGCCGCGCCACCGGGCGCAGGATGCTTTCGTCGAGGCTGTCCTTCGGACCTTCGCGCCACACCAGTCGGCCATCCTCGAGGAACGGCTCCTGGGTGTAGCGGCGCAGGCCATGCCCGGCCACGGTGTTGACGTCCTCGTGCAGCAGGCCGGCGTCGAGCAGCTCGCGAATGAGGAACGCCATGCCGCCGGAGGCCTGGAAGTGGTTGATGTCGGCCTTGCCGTTCGGATAGACATGGGACAGCGTCGGCACCACTTCGGACAGGTCGGCCATGTCCTGCCAGGTCAGCTGGATGCCGGCGGCCTGGGCGATGGCCGGGATGTGCAGGGTGTGGTTGGTCGAGCCGCCGGTGGCGTGCAGGGCGACGATCGAGTTGACCAGCGCCTTTTCATCGACGATCTCGCCGATGGGCATGAAATTGCCGCTGGCCTTGGTCATCCGCGTGACCTGGCGCGCGGCCTCGGCGGTAAGGGCATCGCGCAGCGGCGTGTAGGGATTGACGAACGAAGCGCCCGGCAGGTGCAGGCCCATCACCTCCATCACCAGCTGGTTGGTGTTGGCGGTGCCGTAGAAGGTGCAGGTGCCCGGGCCGTGGTAGCTCTTCATTTCCGATTCGAGCAGTTGCTCGCGGGTGGCCTTGCCCTCGGCGTAGCGCTGGCGCACATCGGCCTTCTCCTTGTTGGAGATGCCCGAGACCATCGGCCCGCCTGGCACGAAGACGGTCGGCAGGTGACCGAAGCGCAACGCGCCCATCATCAGGCCGGGGACGATCTTGTCGCAGATGCCCAGCATCAGGGCGGCGTCGAACATGTTGTGCGACAGGGCGATGGCGGTGGACATGGCGATCACTTCGCGGCTGGCGATGGCCAACTCCATGCCCGGCTCGCCCTGGGTGACGCCATCGCACATGGCCGGCACGCCGCCGGCGAACTGGCCGACCGAGCCGACTTCGCGCAGGGCCTGCTTGATCTGCTCGGGAAAGTGCTGGTACGGCTGGTGCGCCGAGAGCATGTCGTTGTAGGCGGAGACGATGGCCACGTTGGCGGCGTTCATCAGGCGCAGGGTCTGCTTGTCCTCGCCGCCACATCCGGCCACGCCATGGGCGAAGTTGGCGCACTGCAGGCTGGCGCGCATGGGTCCGTCACTGGCTGCCCCACGGATCAGCTCAAGGTAGCGTTCACGGGTACGGCGGCTGCGGGCGATCAGCCGTTCGGTGACCTCAAGGATGCGCGGATGCATGTACTGGACTCCAGGCTAACGGTAAGGGCGGTTTTACCAGGGACTGTCCCTCCAAACGATTGCGACCTAGGCTCTGGATAGAGGCTTCTGGTCCGTTTGCGACGGCACTGCCAACCACTCGTTGTATGTTTAAACAAAATACTGCCAGCAAAAAGGCTTGTTTTCTATCTCTCGGTGAATAATCTTGTAATTCCAACAACAAAACCGTTTCAGTGAAGCTGCTCTTTGTGCCACAGGCTTCACCCGACTGCCAGAGGTAACGCCATGACCCTACGCATCGCCATCAACGGATTCGGCCGCATCGGACGCAACGTCCTGCGCGCACTGTACACGCAGGGCTACCGCCAGGACCTGCAGGTCGTCGCCATCAACGACCTGGGCGACAGCGCGATGAACGCCCATCTGCTCAAGTACGACAGCGTCCACGGTATTTTCGACGCCAGCGTCGAGGCCGATCATGAAAGCCTCACCGTCAATGGTGACCGCATCGCCGTCAGCGCCATCCGCAACCCCGCCGAACTGCCCTGGAAGACCCTGGCCATCGACGTGGTGTTCGAATGCACCGGGCTGTTCACCGAACGCGCCAAGGCTGCCGCGCACCTGACGGCCGGTGCCGGCAAGGTGATCGTCAGCGCGCCGGCCAAGGGCGCCGACGCCACCGTGGTGTACGGGGTCAACCACGATGTGCTGCGCGCCTCGCACCAGATCATCTCCAACGCCTCGTGCACCACCAACTGCCTGGCGCCGATCGCCCAGGTGCTGCACCGCGAGTTCGGCATCGAGCAAGGCCTGATGACCACCATCCACGCCTACACCAACGACCAGGTGCTCACCGACGTCTACCACGGCGATCCGTACCGCGCCCGCTCGGCCACCCAGTCGATGATCCCAAGCAAGACCGGCGCCGCCGAGGCGGTGGGCCTGGTGTTGCCGGAACTGGCCGGCAAGCTCACCGGCATGGCCGTGCGGGTGCCGGTGATCAACGTGTCGCTGGTCGACCTCACGGTCAACCTCAGGCGCGAGGCCAGCGCCGACGAAGTCAACCAGCTGTTCCTCGAGGCCAGCCGCCACTCCCGCGTGCTGGGCTACAACGCCCTGCCGCTGGTGTCGTGCGACTTCAACCACAACCCGCTGTCGTCGATCTTCGACGCCAACCACACCCGCGCCAATGGGCGCATGCTCAAGGTGCTGGCCTGGTACGACAACGAATGGGGCTTCTCCAACCGCATGCTGGACAACTGCCTGGCGTTGTTCAACGCCAGGTGAAGTTTTGCACGATCTCCTGTAGGAGCGGCCTTGTGCCGCGAAAGGGCCGCAAAGCGGCCCCAGCTCTTGTTGCATCGACTCTGAAATCCTGGGGCCGCTTCGCGGCCCTTTCGCGGCACAAGGCCGCTCCTACACGGGCCGCGCTAGCCGCAATATTTACCTGATCGTGACATTTCTGCGCTTGACCTCGAGCATGGATGATAAGCATTATCATTCACCCGAAAAGCGACCAGGTTTCCCCGTGAGTCAGTCCCGGTTCAACTCAGTGTTCCTCACCCAGCGCCTCTCCCTGCTGCGCACCTTGCAGCGCATGGTGGGCAACCCCAGCACCGCCGAGGACCTGCTGCAGGAAACCTACCTGCGGGTCACCCGCGCCCTGGGCGAGCGGCCGATCGAGCACCTCGAACCCTTCGTCTTCCAGACCGCCCGCAACCTGGCCCTGGACCACCTGCGTGCACGCCGCGTACAGGCGCGCACGCTGGTCGACGATGTACCCGAGCAGATCCTGCACAATGTCGCCGCGCCCGCCGCCAGCAGCGAGGACGCCGCCCACGCCGAGCAGTTGCTCAAGCACCTGAGCGTCAGCCTCGGCCAGCTCAGCGAGCGCCAGCAGCGCATCTTCATCCTCAGCCGCCTGCACGGCGCCAGCTACCTGGAAATCGCCGAGCAACTGAGCGTCTCGGCCAGCACGGTGCAGAAGGAACTGAAACTGATCATGGCCATCTGCATGGGCGTGGCCGATCGTCACCAGTGACGCGACCGCTCGCCGCTGGCCTGCGCAAAGCCCTTGCCATGGGCGGGGTCTGCATTGATCATGCGCAAAAAATGCCCGAAGCAAGGATCCCCCGTGACCGACCGCCCCACGCCTCGCCCGTCACCCGCCGAGCCTGATGCCCGCGCCCGTGCCCGCGAGGAGGCGCTGGACTGGTTGATCCGCCTGCAGTGCGCCAGCGAAGACGATACCCGCGCCTTCGAGCACTGGTTGGGAGCGGAGCCGGAGAACGCCGAGGCCTATGTCGAAGCCGAGGCCTTGTGGAACGGCGCCTCGCTGCGCCAGGCCGCCGGCCAGCTGCAGCACAGCCGCAAGCGCTCGCTCGCCGGGCGCCTGCGCAGCCACTGGAAACCGCTGGCCACCGCCGCCGTGCTGCTGGTCGGGCTGTTCACCTTCGGCAACCTGCCGGTGCGCCTGCAGGCCGACCACCTGACCGTGGTCGGCGAGCGACAGCGCCTGGAGTTGGACCCGGGTGCCAAGGTGCTGCTCAACACCAACTCGGCCTTCGCCAGTGACGAACGCGAAGGCCGCAAGGTCGCCCGCCTGCTGCAGGGCGAGGCGTACTTCCAGGTGTCCAACACCAGCCAGCCGCCCCTGGAAGTCCAGGCCGGCCCGCTGCGCGCCAGCGTGCGCGACACCGACTTCGCCGTGCGCTACCTCGATGGCGAGGCCCAGGTGCGGGTGCAACGCGGCGATGTCGACCTGCAGGCCGCGAGCGACCAGCGCATCCGCCTGAGCGCCGGCGACAGCATCAGCGTCGGCCCCAAGGGCTTCGGCCAGCGCCAGCGCCCCGACATGAGCAAGGACCTGGCCTGGATCGAAGGCCGCCTGGTGTTCGAGAACTGCCCGCTGAGCCAGGTGCTCGCCGAAGTCCGCCGCTACTACCCGGGCTTTATCATCAACCGCAACGCTCACCTGGAGCAGGTCGCGGTCACCGGCAACTACCGCCTCGACCAGCCGCTGGAAACCCTGCGCGCCCTCGCCCATATCACCTCGGCGCAACTGCACGAGTACCCAGCCGTGGTGATTCTCAACTGACCCGGTAAGTTTTTTTACGCGATCGCCCTGCCTCGCCCGTCTCGTTATAGCCAATACGATTGATTCTCGTTCGAAAACGAGAACAAGCACCGCCTATAACTCACGCGCGACAGGGAGCGCTTTCGATGCCCACAGGTCAGACCCGCCCGTCCACTTCTACCCGCCGTCGCGGGCAATTGTCCCTGCTGACCCTGGCCCTGCTCGCCAGCGGCGCCTGCAGCCTGCCGGCGCTGGCCGTGGAACCAGCCCAGGCGAGCAGCCCGCGCATGGGCGACTACCGCTTCGCCATCACCCAGCAGCCGCTGGTCGAGGCCATCAACGCCTTCAGCAAGGTGACCGGCTGGCAGGTCGGCTTCAGCGCCGAGCTGGCCGACGGCGTGGCCTCGCCGGGCGTGCAGGGCTCGCTGCCCCCGGAGATGGCGCTGCAACGCCTGCTGCGCGGCACCGGCCTGGGCTACCGCAAGATCGGCAACGGCAACGTGGTGCTTGAGCGCCAGTCCGCCGGCAACGCCATCGCCCTGCAACAGGTGACCGTCAGCGCCACCCGCAGCGCCCAGGATGTCAGCCAGGTGCCGAGCACCGTCAGCGTGCAGACCCGCGAGCAGCTGGATCGGCAGAACGTCAACGACATCAAGCAACTGGTGCGCTACGAGCCCGGCGTGTCGGTGTCCGGCACCGGCCAGCGCAGCGGCCTGAACGGCTACAACATCCGCGGTATCGATGGCGACCGGGTGCTGACCCAGGTGGACGGCGTGTCGATTCCCGACAGCTTCTTCAACGGCCCCTACGCCCAGACCCAGCGCAACTATGTCGACCCCGAGATCGTCAAGCGCGTGGAGATCCTGCGCGGCCCGGCCTCCGTACTCTACGGCAGCAACGCCATCGGCGGCGCGGTGAGCTACTACACCCTCGACCCGGAAGACATCATCAAGCCAGGCAAGGATGTCGGCGCACGCCTGAAGACCGGCTACAGCTCCGCCGACGAAAGCTGGCTGACCTCGGCCACCGTCGCGGGCCGCCAGGGTGACTTCGACGGCCTGCTGCACCTGAGCCAGCGCAACGGCCACGAGACCGAGTCCTATGGCGGGCATGGTGGTGCCGGCATCAACCGGACCAAAGCCAACCCTGAAGACGTTCGCACCACCAACGTGCTGGCCAAGCTGGGCTGGAACTACGCCGACGACGCGCGGTTCGGGCTGACCTACGAGCACTACAAGGATGATCGCGACCAGAACATCCTCAGCGCAGTGGGCGGACCGTTCAACGGCGGCTCGCCCCTGGGCATGTACCGCAGCCGCACCGGCAACGATACCGTCACCCGCGAGCGTTTCGGCATCAATCATGAATTCGGCCTGGATTCGCTGGTCGCCGACCACGTCAAGTGGAGCCTGAACTACCAGATCGCCAAGACCGACCAGGCAACCTCGGAAATCTACTTCCCGTTCAGCCGCACGGTGCTGCGCGAACGCGACACCACCTACAAGGACCGCCAATGGGTGCTTGATGCCCAGCTGGACAAGGCGTTCCGCATCGGTGAAACCGACCACCTGCTCACTTACGGCACCACGCTCAAGCACGAAAAGATCACCGGCCTGCGCACCGGCAAGGGCACCTGCCTGGTGGTGGGCGGCGCCTGCCGATTCATCGGCCAGATCAGCCCGGCCGACACCCCGGCACCGGTCAGCGATTTCCCGGATCCGACCGTCAACACCTACAGCCTGTTCGCCCAGGACGAGATCCGCTGGAACAACTGGACCTTCTTGCCGGGCGCTCGCTACGACTACACCCGCATCGATCCGAAGATGACCGCCGAATACCTGCGCGGCGTGCAGAGCACCAGCCCCACCGGGCAAAGCCGTCTGAACGACGACGACAAGAAATGGCACCGCGTATCGCCCAAGCTGGGCGTGACCTATGCCTTCAACGACAACTACACCTGGTACGGGCAGTACGCCGAAGGTTTCCGCACGCCGAGCGCCAAGGCGATCTGGGGCCGCTTCGAAAACCTCGCCGGCGGCTATGTGGTCGAGCCTAACCCGGGGCTGGAGCCGGAGAAGAGCAAGAGCTACGAAACCGGCCTGCGTGGCAACTTCGACGCCGGCAACTTCGATGTCGCGGTGTTCTACAACAAGTACCGCGATTTCATCAACGAAGAGGCCGTGCAGTCGACCAACCTGGGGACCTCCTTCCAAGCCAACAACATCAAGCACGCCACCATCAAGGGCGCCGAAGTCAAGGGCCGCGTCAACCTGGACCGCTTCGGCGCACCTGAAGGCCTGTACACCGTCGGCTCCATCGCCTATGCCTACGGGCGCAACGACGACACCGGCCAACCGCTGAACAGCGTCAACCCGCTGACCGGCGTGTTCGGCCTGGGCTACGAGCAGATCGACTATGGCACCCAGCTCAGCTGGACCGTGGTCAAGCGCAAGAACCGCGTGGACGATACCAAGTTCTTCGCCCCCGACGGTTCCAGCTCGAACTTCCGCACGCCCGGCTACGGCGTGCTGGACCTGACCGGCTTCTACCGGATCACCGACGACCTGACCCTCAACGGCGGCGTGTACAACCTGGCCGACAAGAAGTACTGGCAGTGGGACGACGTGCGCAAGTACGCCATGGTCGGTGACCAGAACGGTGTGGGCGAAGCTGCCGTCACCCAGCCGGCCAACCTGGACCGCCTGACCGCGCCGGGGCGCAACTTCGCCATCAACCTGGTGTGGGATATCTGAGGCCTGGACCCAACACCGTCGCTGTTTTCTTCGCGGGTAAACCCGCTCCCACAGGTTCCGCGTCGCTCGCAAGACCTGTGGGAGCGGGTTTACCCGCGAATAGCAGCAAACACGTTTTGCGAATGATTTCACTTTGCAGGTGAGGTTTTTTTACTGTCCCGCGTCTTCCTTTTCGTCTTGTCACTAGACAGCCCCATTTTCCAAGGATGCCCCCATGACCGCCCCTTCCACCGAACGCGCCGCCCTGCGCTCCCAGCGCCTGAACCAGGTCACCCACGCCCCGCACACCGAGCTGGACGCCCTGGTCAAATCGCACAAGCCGTTCGACAGCCGTGAAAGCTTCGCCCGCTTCGTGGTTGCCCAGTACCTGTTCCAGTCCGAGCTGCAGGCGCTGTACACCGATCCGCAACTGATCGCCATCGTGCCGGACCTGGCCGCGCGCTGCCGCGCCGAACAGGCCCGCCTGGACCTGGCCGACCTCGACACCGAAGTGCCCGCGCCCTTCGCCGGCGCCCTGGGCAAGCCAAGCCTGGGCGAGGCCCTGGGCTGGATCTTCGTCTCCGAAGGCTCCAAACTGGGCGCCGCGTTCCTGATCAAGCGCGCCGTGGCCCTGGAGCTGTCCGAGACCTTCGGTGCCCGTCACCTGGGCGAACCGGCCGGTGGCCGTGCCGAAGGCTGGAAGCAGTTCACCCGCATCCTCGACAGCCTGGACCTGTCGCCCGAGGAAGACGCCGCCGCCGAGCGTGGCGCGGTCGCCGCCTTCGAGCGCTTCACCGAGCTGCTCAAGCATGCCTACGCCGCCGACGCCGCGCTGGCCTGACACGCTTTACCCGGCCGCCTGCGGGCGGCCACACCGTTGCAGTGAGACCATGACCCGAATCGCCCGCTCGAAACTGTCCCGCCTGCTCTACGCGATCCTGGCCTATGTCAGCCTGGGCATTGGCCTCGTGGCCATCGTCATTCCCGGGCTGCCCACCACCGAATTCATCCTCCTCGCCGCCTGGGCCGCGACCCGCAGCTCGCCGCGCCTGTCCGCCTGGCTGGAGAACCACCGGCTGTTCGGCCCGATCCTCTACAATTGGCGCAACGGCAAGGTGATCCAGCGCCGCGCCAAGGTCAGCGCGACCATCAGCATGCTGCTGTGCGCCGGCCTGATGCTGACCGTGCTCGAACACCACTGGCCGGTGTTCCTCGCCATCGCCGGCATGACCCTGGGCAACCTGTGGATCTGGTCACGCCCGGAACGTCCGACGCCACCCGGCGCTGTCGAACTGCAAGGTTGATTCATATGCGCTGCGGCGCCGGATGTACTGCAACGGGCTCGCTGGCGCCAGGCGGATCGGCCCGTACCACTACCGGTGCAGGCGCTGGATCACGCCACCGGATACCTGACGGCGGCCGAAGTGATACGGGCGTTGGGACGAGGCGAGGGATGCCGGTCCAGGCTGTCACTGGCACGCACGGCGGCATTGCTGATCGAACGAGGCACCGTGGAAGAGGACCTGGCATTGGCCGCGGAGTCGGCGCTGGACATCGATCCGCACATCGAACACACACCTTGGGGCGAAGCACAGCGGATCAGGGCGCCGTTGAAGGTGGGTGAGGCCACCATGAGCTGGGCGCGGGGAGCCTGCGAGCTTGGCTCCGCACCTGCCCAGTGGTGACTGCCGGATACCCGGTAGGAGCGGCCTTGTGCCGCGAAAGGGCTGCGTAGCAGCCCCGGCAATCCTGAGGCATTCCTGAGATCCAGGGGCCGCTGCGCGTCCCTTTCGCGGCACAAGGCCGCTCCTACAGGGCCGACGCCCGGCCTGATCACAGGCTCAACAACCCCGAATACAGGGCATACGCCGCCAGCCCCGCCCCCGCCAGCACCGCCGCGAAGATCAGTTTCTCCCAGGCGGTGAACAGCACCTGCCCCTGCTCGCGCTTGGCCCGGGCGAACAGGATCACCCCGGGTGCATACAGCAGCGCCGACAGCAGCACGTACTTGAGCCCACCGGCATACAACAGCCAGACCGCGTACAGCAGCGCGATCGCCGCCACCAGCAGGTCCTTGCGCCTCAGCCCCACCTGCCCCTGGTAGCCTTCGCCACGCCAGGCCAGCAGCACGGCGTAGGCCGCCGACCAGAAATACGGCACCAGGATCATAGACGACGCCAGGTAGATCAGGCTGGTATAGGTCCCCGCCGAAAACAGGGTGATCAGCAGGAAGCCCTGGATCATCACATTGGTCAGCCACAACGCGTTGGCCGGCACCTGGTTGGCGTTCTCCCGCGCCAGGAAGCGCGGCATGGTCTTGTCCCGGGCGGTGGCATAGAGGATCTCGGCGCACAGCAGCGCCCACGACAGCAATGCCCCAAGCAGCGACACCGCCAGGCCGATGCTGATCAACAGCGCCCCCCAGGGCCCGACGATATGCTCCAGCACCGAGGCCAGCGAGGGGTTCTGCAAGCCAGCCAGCTCCGGCTGGGTCATCACCCCCAGCGACAGCACGTTGACCAACACCAGCAGCGCCAGCACGCCGAGAAAACCGACCACGGTGGCCTTGCCCACGTCCGAGCGGTGCAGCGCCCGCCCCGAATAGACACTCGCGCCCTCGATACCGATAAACACGAACACTGTCACCAGCATCATGTTGCGCACCTGCTCCAGCACGCTGCCGAACTGCGGATTGCTCAGCCCCCAGATGTCGCGGGTGAAGATGTCGGCGCGAAAGGCGAAGGCGGCGATGACGATGAACATCAGCAGCGGCACGACCTTGGCCACGGTGGTCACCTGGTTGATGAAGGCGGCTTCCTTGATGCCGCGCAGCACCAGGAAATGCACCGCCCACAGCAGCAGCGAGGCGCAGCCGATGGCCACCGGCGTGTTGCCTTCGCCGAACACTGGAAAGTAAAAGCCGAGGGTGCTGAACAGCAGCACGAAGTAGCCGACGTTGCCCAGCCAGGCGCTGATCCAGTAGCCCCAAGCCGAGGAGAAACCCATGTAATCACCAAAGCCGGCCTTGGCGTAGGCATACACCCCGGAGTCCAGCTCCGGCTTGCGGTTAGCCAGGGTCTGGAACACGAAGGCCAGCGCCAGCATCCCCACCGCGGTGATGCCCCAGCCGATCAGCACCGCCCCGACATCGGCACGGGCGGCCATGTTCTGCGGCAACGAGAAGATCCCGCCACCGATCATCGAGCCGACCACCAGCGCGATCAGCGCCCCTAGACGCAGTTTCTGTCCCGGTTCGCTCATGGGGCTCCTCGTGCGCGGGCGCGCGTGAACGTATTGGCCGACATTATTGTTACAAGTTTTTTATCAAATAAAGCCATTAAACCTATAGCACTCATAACCATGTTGTCTATAGCGACACCTTAATAAAAATCACATTAGTCGACTACTTTGCGGATCGTCTAAACCCGTCGCTATTTGCTGTGAAAAATTTGCGAAAACCGCAAAACGGACTAACTTCTCAGTTCGCAGGCGAAACGGAGCGTTTGCTCTAGAAGGACATGGAGGTGCCAGCGCACAAGGCCTGCGTCAGAGCTGTCGGCATCCTCCAGGAGGCGCGTGAAGGATTTTTCTGATCTTCATGCGGGCATGAACTGATCTAAGTCAGCGAATGATCCAGGCGTCAGATTTATTCTGAGGTCAACTTTCTCCTGGTACGGAGTCGTTAAATGTCTGATTCTCCCGGAAAACTAAAACTAGGTGCACTTGTTGCACTTGTCGTCGGCTCGATGATCGGTGGCGGGATCTTCTCGTTGCCGCAGAACATGGCCGCCAGCGCCGGCGTCGGCGCCGTGCTGATCGGCTGGGCCATCACCGCGGTGGGCATGCTCACCCTCGCCTTCGTCTTCCAGACCCTGGCCAACCGCAAGCCAAACCTTGACGGCGGGGTATACGCCTACGCCAAGGCCGGCTTCGGCGACTACATGGGTTTCTCCTCGGCCTGGGGCTACTGGATCAGTGCCTGGCTGGGCAACGTCGGCTACTTCGTGCTGCTGTTCAGCACCTTGGGGTATTTCTTCCCGGTATTCGGTGAAGGCAACACTCCCGCGGCGGTGATCGGTGCTTCCGTTCTGCTGTGGGCGGTGCACTTCCTGGTGCTGCGCGGTATCAAGGAAGCCGCCTTCATCAACCTGGTCACCACCGTGGCCAAGGTCGTGCCGCTGGCGCTGTTCGCGCTGATCTGCCTGTTCGCCTTCAAGCTCGATGTGTTTACCGCGGACATCTGGGCCGTCGGCACGCCGGACCTGGGCAGCGTGATGAACCAGGTGCGCAACATGATGCTGGTCACCGTGTGGGTGTTCATCGGCATCGAAGGCGCGAGCATCTTCTCTTCCCGTGCGGAAAAACGCTCCGACGTCGGCAAGGCCACGGTCATCGGCTTCGTCACCGTGCTGCTGTTCCTGGTGCTGGTCAACGTGCTGTCGCTCGGCGTGATGACCCAACCGGAGCTGGCCAAGCTGCAGAACCCATCGATGGCCGCGGTGCTGGAACACGTGGTCGGCCACTGGGGCGCGGTGCTGATCAGCGTCGGCCTGATCATCTCGCTGCTGGGCGCCCTGCTGTCATGGGTGCTGCTGTGCGCCGAGATCATGTTCGCCGCCGCCAAGGACCACACCATGCCGGAGTTCCTGCGCCGCGAGAACGCCAACCATGTGCCGGCCAACGCCCTGTGGCTGACCAACGCCATGGTGCAGATCTTCCTGGTCATCACCCTGTTCTCCAACAGCACCTACCTGTCGCTGATCTACCTCGCCACCTCGATGATCCTGGTGCCTTACCTGTGGTCGGCGGCCTACGCCTTCCTGCTGGCCTGGCGCAACGAGACCTACGAACAGGCCCTGGCCGAACGCAAGAAAGACCTGATCATCGGCGGCATCGCCCTGCTCTACGCAATCTGGCTGCTGTACGCCGGCGGCGTGAAATACCTGCTGCTCTCGGCCCTGCTCTACGCCCCTGGCGCGATCCTGTTCGCCAAGGCCAAGCGCGAGGTCGGCCAACCGATCTTCACCAGCGTGGAAAAACTGATCTTCGCCGCCGTGGTCGCGGGCGCCCTGGTGGCGGCCTACGGCCTGTACGACGGCTTCCTGACTCTCTGAACCCCACGTCTTCGCTTTACAGGAGGATTCACCATGTCCACTGAGAAACAGAAATACGGCGTCCATTCCGAAGCCGGCAAGCTGCGCAAAGTGATGGTCTGCAGCCCGGGCCTGGCGCACAAGCGCCTGACCCCGAGCAACTGCGACGAACTGCTGTTCGACGACGTGATCTGGGTCGACCAGGCCAAGCGCGACCACTTCGACTTCGTCACCAAGATGCGCGAGCGCGGCGTCGATGTGCTGGAGATGCACAACCTGCTGACCGACATCGTCCAGCAGCCCGACGCACTGAAGTGGATTCTCGACCGCAAGATCACCTCCGATACCGTCGGCGTCGGCCTCACCAATGAAGTGCGCAGCTGGCTCGAAGGCCTCGAGCCACGCCACCTGGCCGAATTCCTGATCGGCGGCGTGGCCGGCCAGGACCTGCCGGAAAGCGAAGGCGCCAGCGTGGTCAAGATGTACAACGACTACCTGGGCCACTCCAGCTTCATCCTGCCGCCGCTGCCCAACACCCAGTTCACCCGCGACACCACCTGCTGGATCTACGGCGGCGTGACGCTCAACCCGATGTACTGGCCGGCGCGACGCCAGGAAACCTTGCTGACCACCGCCATCTACAAGTTCCACAAGGAGTTCACCAACGCCGACTTCCAGGTCTGGTACGGCGACCCGGACAAGGACCACGGCAACGCCACCCTCGAAGGCGGCGACGTGATGCCGATCGGCAAGGGCGTCGTGCTCATCGGCATGGGCGAGCGCACCTCGCGCCAGGCCATCGGCCAACTGGCACAGAACCTGTTCGCCAAGGGCGCGGTGGAGAAAGTCATCGTCGCCGGCCTGCCGAAATCCCGCGCCGCGATGCACCTGGACACCGTGTTCAGCTTCTGCGACCGCGACCTGGTCACGGTCTTCCCGGAAGTGGTCAAGGAGATCGTGCCGTTCATCATCCGTCCGGACGAAAGCAAGCCATATGGCATGGACGTGCGCCGCGAGAACAAGTCGTTCATCGAAGTGGTCGGCGAGCACCTGGGGGTCAAGCTGCGCGTGGTCGAGACCGGCGGCAACAGCTTCGCCGCCGAACGCGAACAATGGGATGACGGCAACAACGTGGTGGCCGTGGAGCCCGGCGTGGTCATCGGCTACGACCGCAACACCTACACCAACACCCTGCTGCGCAAGGCCGGGATCGAGGTCATCACCATCAGCGCCGGCGAGCTGGGCCGGGGCCGCGGCGGCGGCCACTGCATGACCTGCCCGATCGTGCGCGACCCTATCGACTACTAACGCCCATCGAAACCGGCCGCGCCCACGAGGCAGCGGCCGGGCACCTCACCGAATCCAAGGAGAACCGTCATGGCGTTCAATATCCACAACCGCAACCTGCTCAGCCTCGAACACCACAGCACCCGCGAGCTGCGCTACCTGCTGGACCTTTCCCGCGACCTCAAGCGCGCCAAGTACACCGGCACCGAGCAGCAGCACCTGAAGGGCAACAACATCGCCCTGATCTTCGAGAAGACCTCGACCCGCACCCGCTGCGCCTTCGAAGTCGCCGCCTACGACCAGGGCGCCAACGTCACCTACATCGACCCCAACTCTTCGCAGATCGGCCACAAGGAGAGCATGAAGGACACTGCCCGCGTGCTCGGGCGCATGTACGACGCCATCGAGTACCGTGGCTTCAAGCAGGAGATCGTCGAGGAACTGGCCAAGTTCGCCGGCGTGCCGGTGTTCAACGGCCTGACCGACGAATACCACCCGACCCAGATGATCGCCGACGTGCTGACCATGCGCGAGCACAGCGACAAACCGCTGCACGACATCAGCTACGCCTACCTGGGCGACGCCCGCAACAACATGGGCAACTCGCTGCTGCTGATCGGCGCCAAACTCGGCATGGACGTGCGCATCGCCGCGCCCAAGGCCCTGTGGCCCCATGACGACCTGGTCGAGCGCTGCCACAAGTACGCCGAGGAAAGCGGCGCGCGCATCACCCTGACCGAAGACCCGAAAGCCGCGGTCAAGGGCGTGGACTTCGTCCACACCGACGTCTGGGTGTCGATGGGCGAGCCGATCGAAGCCTGGGGCGAGCGCATCAAACAGCTCAAGCCCTATCAGGTGAACAAGGAACTGATGAAGGCCACCGGCAACCCACGGACCAAGTTCATGCACTGCCTGCCGGCGTTCCACAACTCCGAGACCAAGGTCGGCAAGCAGATCGCCGAGCAGTATCCAGACCTGGCCAACGGCATCGAAGTCACCGATGACGTGTTCGAGTCGCCGGCGTGCATCGCCTTCGAGCAGGCGGAAAACCGCATGCACACGATCAAGGCGATCCTGGTGTCGACCCTGGCTGACCTCTAAGGCCATCCTCGATCCCTGTGGGAGCGGGTTCACCCGCGAAAGGGCCAGCCCAGACGACATCGCTGGCCCTGCTGACGCATTCGCGGGTAAACCCGCTCCCACAGGATCGTCACTCCCCGTTTAAAGGACATTCCCCATGCGTATCGTTGTTGCATTGGGCGGCAACGCCCTGCTGCGCCGCGGCGAACCGATGACCGCCGACAACCAGCGCGCCAATATCCGCACCGCCACCGAGCAGATCGCCAAGATCCACCCCGGCAACGAACTGGTCATCGCCCACGGCAACGGCCCGCAGGTCGGCCTGCTGTCGCTGCAGGGGCTGTCGTACAAGCCGGATGAAGCCTATCCGCTGGACGTGCTCGGCGCCGAGACCGAAGGCATGATCGGCTACATGATCGAACAGGAGCTGGGCAACCTGCTGGCCTTCGAGGTGCCGTTCGCCACCCTGCTCACCCAGGTGGAAGTGGACGCCAACGACCCGGCGTTCAAGGACCCGACCAAGTTCATCGGCCCGGTCTACGCCAAGGACGAGGCCGAACGCCTGGCCAAGGAAAAAGGCTGGGTGGTCAAGCCCGACGGCGACAAGTACCGCCGCGTGGTGGCCAGCCCGAAACCCAAGCGCATCTTCGAGATCCGCCCGATCAAGTGGCTGCTGGAGAAGAGCAGCATCGTGATCTGCGCCGGCGGCGGCGGCATCCCCACCATGTATGACGAGAACCGCAAGCTCAAGGGCATCGAGGCGGTGATCGACAAGGACCTGTGCTCGGCGCTGCTCGCCGAACAACTGGAAGCCGACCTGCTGATCATCGCCACCGACGTCGACGCGGCGTACATTGATTTCGGTAAACCGACGAAAAAAGCCATCGCCCAGGCTCATCCGGACGAGCTCGAAAAACTGGGCTTTGCCGCCGGCTCCATGGGGCCGAAGGTCCAGGCCGCCTGCGACTTTGCGCGCAACACCGGCAAGGTGGCGGTGATCAGCTCGCTGGAGAACATCGAGGACATCGTCAAGGGCACCGCCGGCACGCGGGTTTCCACCGCCAAGCCCGGTATCAGCTACCGTTGAATGCAGTTGGCGGGTGCCTGGCACCCGCCGTTTTCAACCTTCCGGAGGACTCGCCATGGCCCAGTATCAACCTGGTCACGTGCATATCGAGCGCACCGCGCTGAACACCAACGACCACAGCTACGACCTGTGCATCGACTACGAGGCCGTGTCGGACCCGAGTGAAGGCCGCGGCATCCAGTTCCGCATGCATGGCAAGATCGAAGGCAAGGCGGTGGACGAAAAGTTCTTCCTGGCCAAGGACCAGGTGCTGCCGAGCTTTCTGATGCAGTTGAGCCGCAAGGCCCAGTCGTTCCTGCCGCCACCGAAGAAGTTCGAGAACCTCGGTTCGCCGCACAAACTGTATGACTACATGTTCGAAGACATTCGCACCAAGCTGGATGTGAAATCGGGTGACCCGATCAAGCCAGAGCATCTGGAGTGATCCTCGGGGCCGCTGCGCGGCCCTTTCGCGGCACAAGGCCGCTCCTACAGGGATCGAACGCACCTGTAGGAGCGGCCTTGTGCCGCGAAAGGGCTGCGCAGCAGCCCCGGCAATAGTGGGCTAGAACGACATCGCAAGGCATACTGACGCCCATCCCGGCCAAAGCCTCGCTCATCATGCGCATCCACGTCAGCTTCATAGACCGCGTCGGCATCACCCAGGAAGTCCTGGCCCTGCTCGGTGCCCGCAACCTCAACCTCGATGCCGTGGAGATGGTCCCGCCGAACGTCTACATCGATGCCCCGACCCTGAGCCCCGCCGTGCTCGAAGAGCTGCACGACGCCCTGTTCGAGGTGCGCGGCGTACAGTCGGTGCAAGTGGTCGACATCCTCCCCGGCCAGCGCCGCCACCTGCAACTCGACGCCCTGCTCGCCGCCATGAGCGACCCGGTGCTGGCGGTGGACAGCGCAGGCAAGGTGCTGCTGGCCAACCCGGCGCTAATCGCCCTGTGCGGGCGCGAGTCAGCCGGGCGCTCGGTGGGCGAGCTGTTCGGCGATCCCGACCTGCTCCAGGCCCTGCTGGACAACAACTTCCACCTGCCCATGCGCGAGATGCAGCTCAACGGCCAGAGCCTGCTGCTCGACGCCACGCCGATCACCCACGCCGGCGGCCTGCTGACCCTGTACCCGCCCAACCGCATGGGTGAGCGCCTGTCGGCCCTGCACCACGACCATGCCGAAGGTTTCGACGCCATGCTCGGCGACTCCCCGGCCATCCGCACCCTCAAGGCCCGCGCCCTGCGCGTGGCCACCCTCGACGCACCGCTGCTGGTGCACGGCGAGACCGGTACCGGAAAGGAACTGGTGGCCCGCGCCTGCCATGCCATAAGCAGCCGCCATGCCGCACCGTTCCTGGCGCTCAACTGCGCGGCGCTGCCCGAGAGCCTGGCCGAGAGCGAACTGTTCGGCTATGCCCCCGGCGCTTTCACCGGCGCGCAACGTGGCGGCAAGCCCGGGCTGATGGAACTGGCCAACCAGGGCACGGTGTTCCTCGACGAGATCGGCGAAATGTCGCCGTACCTGCAGGCCAAACTGCTGCGTTTTCTGAGCGATGGCAGCTTCCGCCGGGTAGGCGGCGACCGCGAGGTGAAAGTGGACGTGCGCATCATCAGCGCCACCCACCGCGACCTTGAGCGCATGGTCGGCGAAGGCACTTTCCGCGAAGACCTGTTCTACCGCCTCAACGTGCTCAACCTGCAGGTCCCGCCGCTGCGCGATCGCGGCCAGGACATCCTGTCGCTGGCGCAGTTCTTCATGCAGCAGGCCTGCACCCAGATCCAGCGTCCAGCCTGCCGGCTGGCGCCTGCCACGCATCCGGCACTGCTGGCCAATCCCTGGCCGGGCAACGTGCGCCAGCTACAGAACGTGATCTTCCGCGCCGCGGCCATCTGTGAAAGCAACCTGGTGGATATCGATGACCTGGACATCGCTGGCACCTCGGTGGCACGCGGGCAGGATGGCGAGGTGGCCAGCCTGGAACAGGCGGTGGGGGATTTCGAGCGCGAACTGTTGCAGCGCCTGTATGCCAGCTACCCCTCGACCCGGCAGTTGGCCGGACGCTTGCAGACTTCGCACACGGCCATCGCCCAGCGCTTGCGCAAGTACGGAATTCCAACCCGAGGTTGACTCAGGCTACACCAACCGTATCGATTTCATTACAACGTATCGATATCGATACACATCCATTTGCATGCGCCTTTGCAAGGGTTTGATCCTGCAACGCTTTTGAATCCCTGCCCATCTGTATCGATTTCGTTCCAGATGAGTGACAGAAAACTTACAGAACATAATTAACTTATTGATTAATAAGGATTTTTATTATCTGGCCGCATTATTGCTAAGGGAATTCCAACCTTAAGAGCGCGGAGCCTACCGCGCCCAACGCCCCCTGCTTCCCGAGGAATTCCCATGAGCGAGTTGCGTTTCACCGAAGATCACGAATGGCTGCGCGTCGAAGCCGACGGCAGCGTCACCGTGGGCATCACCGCCTACGCCCAGAACGCCCTCGGCGACGTGGTCTATGTGCAACTGCCGGAACTGCAGCAGTACGACAAGGGCGCCGAAGCCTCCACCGTGGAGTCGGTCAAAGCCGCCAGCGGCGTGTACATGCCGCTGACCGGTGAAGTGGTCGCGGTCAACGATGGCCTGAACGACAGCCCCGAGCTGGTCAACGAGGACCCGCTGGGCGAAGGCTGGTTCTTCCGCTTCATCCCCGCCGACATGAGCCAAGTGGCCGCCCTGCTCGACCAGGCCGCCTACGACCGCCTGCTCAAAGCCAACGACGACGCCTGAGGTACCGCACCATGACCATCAACCTCGGCACCGCCAACGAATTCATCGCCCGTCACATCGGCCCGCGCGCCGCTGACGAGCAGGCCATGCTCACCACCCTGGGCTTCGACTCGCTGGAGGCGATGACCGCTGCGGTCATCCCCGACAGCATCAAGGGCACCAGCGTGCTCGGCAACGAAGACGGCCAAAGCGAAGCCGACGCCCTCGCCGCGCTGAAAGCCATCGCCGGCAAGAACCAGCTGTTCAAGAACTACATCGGCCAGGGCTACTACAACACCCACACCCCGGCGCCGATCCTGCGCAACCTGCTGGAAAACCCGGCCTGGTACACCGCCTACACCCCGTACCAGCCCGAGATCTCCCAAGGCCGCCTGGAAGCGCTGCTGAACTTCCAGACCCTGATCAGCGACCTCACCGGCCTGCCGATCGCCAACGCCTCCCTGCTCGACGAAGCCACCGCCGCCGCAGAAGCCATGACCTTCTGCAAGCGTCTGTCGAAGAACAAGGCCAGCCATGCCTTCTTCGCTTCCGCGCACTGCCACCCGCAGACCCTCGACGTGCTGCGCACCCGTGCCGAGCCGCTGGGCATAGAGGTGGTGGTGGGCGACGAGCGTGAACTGGGCGATGTCAGCGCCTTCTTCGGCGCTCTGCTGCAGTACCCGGCCAGCAACGGTGACGTGTTCGACTACCGCGAAGTGGTGCAGCGCTTCCACGCCGCAGGCGCCCTGGTGGCCGTGGCCGCCGACCTGCTGGCCCTGACCCTGCTCACCCCGCCGGGCGAATTCGACGCCGACGTGGCCATCGGCAGCGCCCAGCGCTTCGGTGTGCCGCTGGGCTTCGGTGGCCCGCACGCGGCCTACTTCGCCACCCGCGACGCGTTCAAGCGTGACATGCCGGGGCGCCTGGTCGGCGTATCGATCGACCGCTTCGGCAAGAGCGCCCTGCGCCTGGCCATGCAGACCCGCGAGCAGCACATCCGCCGCGAGAAGGCCACCAGCAACATCTGCACCGCCCAGGTGCTGCTGGCCAACATCGCCAGCATGTACGCCGTGTACCACGGCCCGGCCGGCCTCAAGCGCATCGCCGAGCGTACCCACGCACTGACCGCGATCCTGGCCACCGGCCTGACCAAACTGGGCGTGAAAGTGGTCACCGGCGACTTCTTCGATACCCTGACCCTGGCCACCGGCAGCGCTACCAGCGCCTTGCACGACAAGGCCCGCGCCCAGGGCATCAACCTGCGCCAGGTCGACGCCGCCCATCTGGGCCTGTCGCTGGACGAAACCAGCAGCCAGGCCGATGTCGAGGCCTTGTGGCAGCTGTTCGCCGACGGCCAGGCCACCCCGGACTTCGCCGCCCTGGCCAACACTGTCGCCGTGCGCCTGCCGGCTGGCCTGCTGCGCCAGTCGGCCATTCTCGAGCACCCGGTGTTCAACCGCTATCACAGCGAAACCGAGCTGATGCGCTACCTGCGCCGCCTGGCCGACAAGGACCTGGCGCTGGACCGCAGCATGATCCCGCTGGGCTCGTGCACCATGAAGCTCAACGCCGCCAGCGAGATGATCCCGGTGACCTGGGCCGAGTTCGGCAACCTGCACCCGTTCGCCCCGGCCGAGCAGAGCCAGGGCTACCTGCAGATGACCACCGAGCTGGAGGCCATGCTCTGCGCCGCCACCGGCTATGACGCCGTGTCGCTGCAGCCCAACGCCGGTTCCCAGGGCGAGTACGCAGGCCTCCTGGCGATCCGTGCCTACCACCGCAGCCGTGGCGACAGCCACCGCGACATCTGCCTGATCCCGTCCTCGGCCCACGGCACCAACCCCGCCACCGCGCACATGGCCGGCATGCGCGTGGTGGTCACCGCCTGCGACGCCCGCGGCAACGTCGACATCGACGACCTGCGCGCCAAGGCCATCGAGCACCGCGAGCGCCTGGCGGCGATCATGATCACCTACCCGTCGACCCACGGCGTGTTCGAGGAAGCCATCGGCGAGATCTGCGCGATCATCCACGACAATGGCGGCCAGGTGTACATCGACGGCGCCAACATGAACGCCATGGTCGGCCTGTGCGCACCGGGCAAGTTCGGCGGCGACGTCTCGCACCTGAACCTGCACAAGACCTTCTGCATCCCCCACGGCGGTGGCGGCCCGGGCGTCGGCCCGATCGGCGTCAAGTCGCACCTGGCGCCGTTCCTGCCCGGCCACGCGACGCTGGAGAACACCACGGGCGCCGTGTGCGCCGCGCCGTTCGGCAGCGCCAGCATCCTGCCGATCACCTGGATGTACATTCGAATGATGGGTGGCGCCGGCCTCAAGCGCGCCTCGCAGATGGCGATCCTCAACGCCAACTACATCGCCCGTCGCCTGGAAGAGCACTATCCTGTGCTGTACACCGGCAGCAACGGTCTGGTGGCGCATGAATGCATCCTCGACCTGCGTCCGCTCAAGGACACCAGCGGCATCAGCGTCGACGACGTGGCCAAGCGCCTGATCGACTTCGGCTTCCACGCCCCGACCATGTCCTTCCCGGTGGCCGGCACGCTGATGATCGAACCGACCGAAAGCGAGTCCAAAGAGGAACTGGACCGCTTCTGCAACGCGATGATCCAGATCCGCGAGGAGATTCGCGCCGTCGAGAACGGCAGCCTGGACAAGGACGACAACCCGCTGAAGAACGCCCCGCACACCGCGGCGGAGCTGGCCGGCGAATGGACCCACGGCTACAGCCGCGAGCAGGCGGTGTACCCGCTGCCGAGCCTGGTGGAAGGCAAGTACTGGCCGCCGGTGGGCCGGGTCGACAACGTGTTCGGCGACCGCAACCTGGTCTGCGCCTGCCCGTCGATCGAGAGCTATCAGGACGTCTGATAGCTCCAGGCCTGCCCACACCTGTGAGGCGGGCCTCGGCC
Source organism: Pseudomonas sp. RtIB026 (assembly GCF_016861355.2). Taxonomy (NCBI): domain Bacteria; kingdom Pseudomonadati; phylum Pseudomonadota; class Gammaproteobacteria; order Pseudomonadales; family Pseudomonadaceae; genus Pseudomonas; species Pseudomonas sp. RtIB026. Next base: position 5,474,761 of record NZ_AP023348.2, read on the forward strand.
CCTGTGGGAGCGGGTTTACCCGCGAATGCGATAGTGAGTTCACCGACGCATTCGCGGGTAAACCCGCTCCCACAAGGTCACCATCAACCCCAAGAGCCGGTTAGGAGATCACCATGTCCCTGAGCGTCTTCGACCTGTTCAAGATCGGCATCGGCCCCTCCAGCTCGCACACGGTCGGCCCGATGCGCGCCGCCGCGCGCTTCGCCGAAGGCCTGCGCCGTGACGGCCTGCTGGCCGGCACGGTCAGCGTCAAGGCCGAGCTGTACGGCTCGCTCGGCGCCACCGGCAAGGGCCACGGCAGCGACAAGGCCGTGTTGCTGGGCCTGGAAGGCGAACATCCCGACACCGTCGACACCGAAACCATCCCCGCCCGCCTGCAGGCGATTCGCGACAGCGGCCGCCTGCGCCTGCTCGGCGAGCACGAAATCGCCTTCGTCGAGAAGCAGCACCTGGCGATGATCCGCAAGCCGCTGGAATACCACCCCAACGGCATGATCTTTCGCGCCTTCGACGCCGCCGGCCTGCAGATCCGCAGCCGCGAGTACTACTCGGTGGGCGGCGGCTTTGTGGTCGATGAAGACGCGGCAGGCCACGACCGCATCGTCGAGGACAGCACCGTGCTGGCCTATCCGTTCAAGACCGGCAAGGAACTGCTGGCCCATTGCACCACCGAGCAGCTGTCGTTCAGCCAGGTGATGCTGGCCAACGAAGCCGCCTGGCGCCCGGAGGCCGAAACCCGCGCCGGCCTGCTGCGCATCTGGCAGGTGATGCAGGACTGCGTCGAGGCGGGTTGCAGGCATGAGGGCATCCTGCCGGGTGGCCTGAAGGTCAAGCGCCGCGCACCAGCGCTGTACCGCCAGCTCAGCCGTCATCCAGAGGCCAGCCTGCGCGATGCGCTGTCGGTACTCGACTGGGTCAACCTCTATGCCCTGGCGGTGAACGAGGAAAACGCCTACGGCGGGCGCGTGGTCACCGCGCCGACCAACGGCGCCGCCGGCATCGTTCCGGCGGTGTTGCACTACTACATGCGCTTCGTCCCTGGCGCCAACGAGGACGGCGTGGTGCGCTTCCTGCTCACCGCCGCGGCAATCGGCATCCTCTACAAGGAAAACGCCTCGATCTCCGGTGCCGAGGTCGGCTGCCAGGGCGAGGTCGGCGTGGCCTGCTCGATGGCCGCCGGCGCCCTGTGCGAAGTGATGGGCGGCAGCCCGCAGCAAGTGGAAAACGCCGCCGAGATCGGCATGGAACACAACCTGGGCCTGACCTGCGACCCCATCGGCGGGCTGGTCCAGGTGCCCTGCATCGAGCGCAACGCCATGGGCTCGGTGAAGGCGATCAACGCGGTGCGCATGGCCCTGCGCGGCGACGGGCAGCACTACGTCTCGCTCGACAAGGTCATCCGCACCATGCGCCAGACCGGCGCCGACATGAAAAGCAAATACAAGGAGACCGCCCGCGGCGGTCTGGCCGTCAACATCATCGAATGTTGACCCGAACAAAAAAACGAGGAGTCACCGATGTCCGAAACACTGCACAAGACCCCGCTGCACGCCCTGCACCTGGAACTGGGCGCGCGCATGGTGCCCTTCGCCGGCTACGACATGCCGGTACAGTACCCGCTGGGCGTGCTCAAGGAGCACCTGCACACCCGTGAGCAGGCCGGCCTGTTCGACGTCTCGCACATGGGCCAGATCATCCTGCGCGGCAGCGACGCCGCCCAGGCCCTGGAAAGCCTGGTACCGGTGGACATCATCGACCTGCCGGTGGGCATGCAGCGCTACGCCATGTTCACCAACGCCGAGGGCGGCATCCTCGACGACCTGATGGTCGCCAACCTCGGTGACGACACCCTGTTCCTGGTGGTCAACGCCGCCTGCAAGGACCAGGACCTGGCGCACCTGCGCAAGCATATCGGCAATCGCTGCGAGATCCAGCCGCTGTTCGAGGAACGCGCCCTGCTCGCCCTGCAAGGCCCGGCGGCGGTCAAGGTGCTGGAGCGCCTGGCCCCGGAAGTGGCGAAGATGACGTTCATGCAGTTCCAGCCCGTTCAACTGCTCGGCGCCGACTGCTATGTCAGCCGCTCGGGCTACACCGGTGAGGACGGTTTCGAGATTTCCGTGCCGGCCGACAAGGCCGAAGCCCTGGCCCGCCGCCTGCTGGCCGAGCCGGAGGTACAGCCAATCGGCCTGGGGGCACGCGACTCGCTGCGCCTGGAAGCTGGCCTGTGCCTGTATGGCCACGACATGAATACGGCCACCACGCCGATCGCGGCCAGCCTGCTGTGGGCGATCTCCAAGGTGCGCTGTGCCGACGGCGCACGTGCCGGTGGTTTCCCCGGCGCCGCAGCCGTATTCGCCCAGCAGCAACAAGGAGTTGCACGCAAGCGCGTAGGCCTGCTGCCGCAGGAACGCACCCCGGTGCGCGAGGGTGCCGAGATTGTCGACGGCACCGGCAAAATTGTCGGCCAGGTGTGCAGCGGTGGATTTGGTCCGACGCTCGGCGCCCCGGTGGCAATGGGGTATGTCGATAGCGAACATGCCGCACTGGATACCGCTCTGTTTGCTGTGGTCCGCGGCAAGCAAGTTGCCCTTAAGGTCAGCAAAATGCCTTTCGTGGCACAACGTTACTACCGTGGCTGAATGAGTGGTTTGGACGGGTTCGACATATTCGTTTTCGAACCTGTCCAATAACTTCTGAACATAGCGCCAGCCCAGGCGCCACGCCGTTTCCGACAAATCGTTCGGTTATCGGGAAAACCCTGATTTTCACCCCCCGCAAGGGCTTGTTTTTCGCTCGGCAGTTGGCGTAGAGTCATCGCACTGTGTTTGCATGGGTCGCAACAGTTCGTGACCTGGGCCAGTAGCCGCAATCTGCTACAACCCGTTCGACGTCTCTTACTTTCCTGCAACCCAGCCCAGTAGTCTTTCACTTACAAAAGCGTGAAAGAAACTGTCATCAAAATTCAAGTTTCATAGGAAATAAGACAATGGCTGAGCGTCAGAACGGTACCGTCAAGTGGTTCAATGACGAGAAAGGTTACGGCTTCATCACCCCTGAGAGCGGTGCTGATCTGTTTGTTCACTTCCGTGCCATCGAAGGCAACGGCTTCAAGAGCCTGAAAGAAGGCCAGAAAGTCACCTTCGAAGCCGTGCAAGGCCAGAAAGGCCTGCAGGCTGACAAAGTTCAGGTTGTCGCCTAAGCGATTACCCGAATTCAAAAAGCCCCTGCCAAGTGCAGGGGCTTTTTTTTACCCGTAGAATAGCGGCTTCGCCATTCGGAGCCGTCCTGCATGTCCAAGCCCCTGCTCTCACCCCAGGGTGACTTCCCCCCCGTCGGCCTGGGCCGCCGGCTGGCCGCGATGTTCTATGACTTCCTGCTGTGCACCGCCCTGCTGATCGTCACCGCCGGCGCCTACAAGATGATCCAGATGGCGATCATCGGCGAGGCGCGCATGCGTGAGCTGACCGAGGCCGGCGCACTGGATGGCGATCCGTTGCTTTCGACGATCCTGCTGTTCGCCCTGTTCGGCTTCTTCGCCAAATTCTGGACCCATGGCGGCCAGACCCTGGGCATGCAAGTGTGGGGCATGCGCGTGCAGAACGCCGACGGCAGCGCCATCAGCCTGTGGCAGGCGCTGCTGCGTTTCGTGGTGTCGATCGCCTCATGGCTGTGCCTGGGGCTGGGGTTCTTCTGGTCGTTGATCGACAAGCGCCAGCGCAGCTGGCACGACATCTATTCCGAGACGCAGCTGGTGCGCGTGCCCAAACGCAAGAAATAGCCCGAGCGACGACCACCCTGTAGGAGCGGCCTTGTGCCGCGAAAGGGCTGCGAAGCGGCCCCGGCAATCTGACTTGTGGCGCAGACCCTGGGGCCGCTTCGCGCCCCTTTCGCGGCACAAGGCCGCTCCTACAATAGGATGAGTTAATCCTGATCATCCCGTTACGCACAAAAAAGCCGACCCCAGGGTCGGCTTCTTTGTGCAGCTCAGGCCATCAACCCGCCCGGCGCATCAACCACAAGCCCGCCAGCGCACAGATCCCCGCTGGGATCACCACCGCCAGCAACGGCGGGAAGCCGAACACCTGGCTCGATGGCCCCAGCAGGTCCCCGGCGATGCGGAACACGAAGCCCACCAGCACGCCGGTGAACACGCGCTGCCCCAGGGTCACGGAACGCAGCGGGCCGAAGATGAACGAGATCGCCATCAATACCAGCGCCGCGGTGACCAGCGGTTGCAGGACCTTGGTCCAGAACGCCAGCCAGTAGCGCGAGTTGTTCAGTCCCTGGTCGGCCAGGTAGTGGATGTAGTCCCACAGCCCGGTGATCGACAGCGACTCCGGCGCCAGCACCACGGTGTTGAGCAGCTCCGGCGTCACCGAGACGTCCCACACCTCTTCAGGGCTCTTGACCACTTCGGTGTGGTCGCCGCGGAAGTAGGTGGTGGAGACATCGTTGAGCATCCACTTGCCTTCCACATACTGCGCCCGGCGGGCAAAGCTGGAAGTCTGGATCTTGCGCTCGGCGTCGAAGCGGTAGCGGGTCACGCCCAGCAGCAGGCCATTGGGCTGCACCGAGTTGATGTGCACGAACTCCTCGCCCTGGCGGTGCCACATGCCGCGCTTGGAGCTTTGCGCCTCGCCGCCGCCCTGGGCCAGCGATCGGTCGGCCTGGGCCTTGTTCTCGGTCACCGGGGCCACGTACTCGCCGATCAGCAGGCCGACCAGCATCAGCACCAGCATCGGCTTCATCACCGCCCAGACGATGCGCCCGATGGACACGCCGGCGGCGCGCATGATGGTCAGTTCGCTGCTGCTGGCCAGGCTGCCCAGGCCGATCAGGCAACCGATCAGGGCCGCCATCGGCAGCATGTCGTAGAGACGGCGCGGCGCGGTCAGCAGGACGAAGCTGCCAGCATCCATGAAGGTATAGGTGGCACTCAGGTCGTTCAGTTCGTCGATCAGGGCGAACAGCGAGGCCAGGCCGAGGATGATGCCCAGCACGGCAGCGATCGCCAGCAACACGCTCTTGCCGATGTAGCGGTCCAGTTTAACCACGGGCCACCTCCGCACGACGGGCGGCGCGCTTGAGGCGCATCGGTTCCCAGTACATCAGCGCCAGGCCGATCAGCAGGAACAGGCCATGGACCCACCACATACCCAGCGAGATGGGCAGCTTGCCCTTCTCCAGGGCGCTACGCACGGAAATCAGCATCGTCAGATAGGCCATGTACAAAAGGATCGCCGGCAGCAACTTGAGGAAGCGGCCCTGGCGTGGGTTGACGCGCGACAGCGGCACCGCCAGCAGCGTCACGACGAACACCAGCAGTGGCAGCGACAGGCGCCATTGCAGCTCGGCTCGCTCGCGAATGCCTTCATGCCCGAACAGTTCGGACGTCGGGATCGCTTCGCGGTCGGTGACTTCCTCGGCGACTTCCGGCTTGGGCAGCAGCACGCCATAGGTGTCGTACTTGATCGCCCGGTAGTCGGCCTGGCCCGGATTGCCGTCGTAGCGGTAGCCGTTCTCCAGCACCAGGTAGCGGTTGCCGTCGGCCTGCACTTCCTGGTGGCCCTTCTCGGCGACCAGCACCGAAGGCGCGCGGTCCTTGGTCTTGTCCTGGTTGAAGCGCTTCTCGGAGATGAACACCCCGCCGAGCTTAATGCGGTCATCGGACAGCTGCTCGGTGTAGGTCACCCGGGAGCCGTCGCGCAGGGTCTGGAAACGGCCCGGCACCAGGGTGTCGAACTCGGTCAGGGCATCCTGCTGGGCGATGATCTTCTGCACCTGGGCAACGCCCAGAGGCGCCAGGCTCAGGCTCAGCCAGGCGACCAGCAGGGCGACCAGCGCCGCCGGCACCATGGTCACGGTCAGCAAGCGCTGCTGGCTCATGCCGGTGGCCGACAGCACGGTCATCTCGCTTTCGAGATACAACCGGCCATAGGCGAGCAGGATGCCGAGGAACAGCCCCAGCGGCAGGATCAGTTGCAGGAAGCCCGGCAGGCGAAACCCCATGATCATGAACAGCACGCTTGGATCGAGCGCGCCCTGGGCCGCCTGGGCCAGGTATTTGATGAAGCGCCCGCTCATGATGATCACCAGCAGCACGGCGCTGACGGCGCTCAAGGTCACCAGGACCTCGCGGGACAGATAACGAAAGACGATCAAACCAGACACTCCTGGGTTGTCAGGGGCGGAAAGCCAAACGAACGATTCGGACAGCCAAGACCAATGCCGGTTCGCCAAGGCGAACCTCCATGTAAAAGTGCGCGCATTATCCTGTGATTGACGGCGCCTGTCACTTGGCCGCGCAGCATGGCGCATATCGGGGTTGTCATCGTGGTCGCGGCAGGCTCAAACTGGCAGCTTTTCCGCTGGCAGGCATCGCCCGCCAGCCGCGTGTTCCGAGCGCTTGCGAAAGACAGCGCCCACTGACAGACAGATCATTCGGGGACCCCAGACATGGAATTGGTTGTAAAGAGCGTAGCCGCTGTATCCGTCAAGACCGCGACCTTGGTCGTACCCGTGGGTGAAGGGCGCAAGCTTGGCGCCACGGCCAAGGCCGTCGACCAGGCCAGCGAAGGCGCAATCAGCGCGCTGCTCAAGCGTGGCGACCTGGCCGGCAAGCCAGGCCAGACCCTGCTGCTGCACAACCTGCCGGGCCTGAAGGCCGAGCGCGTGCTGCTGGTCGGCAGCGGCAAGGACGAAGCCCTCGGCGATCGCGCCTGGCGCAAGCTGGTCGCCAGCGTCGCCGGCGTGCTCAAGGGTCTGGGCGGCGGCGACGCCGTGCTGGCCCTGGACGACATCGCCGTCACCGGCCGCGACGGCCACTACGGCAAGTACCGCCTGCTGGCCGAGACCCTGCTCGACGGCAACTACGTGTTCGACCGCTACAAGAGCCAGAAGGCCGAACCCCGCGCCCTGAAGAAAGCTACCCTGCTCACCGCCAAGGCCGGCCAGGCCGAGGCCGAGCGCGCCGTGAAGCACGCCAGCGCCATCGCCACCGGCATGGCCTTCACCCGCGACCTGGGCAACCTGCCACCGAACGTCTGCCACCCAAGCTTCCTCGCCGAGCAGGCCAAGGACCTGGGCAAGGCGCACAAAGGCCTCAAGGTCGAGGTGCTGGACGAGAAAAAGATCAAGGACCTGGGCATGGGCGCGTTCTACGCCGTGGGCCAGGGCAGCGACCAGCCGCCGCGGCTGATCGTGCTCAACTACCAGGGCGCCAAGAAGAGCGAAAAACCGTTCGTGCTGGTCGGCAAGGGCATCACCTTCGACACCGGCGGCATCAGCCTCAAGCCCGGTGCCGGCATGGACGAGATGAAGTACGACATGTGCGGCGCGGCCAGCGTGTTCGGCACCCTGCGTGCCGTGCTCGAGCTGCAGCTGCCGATCAACCTGGTGTGCCTGCTGGCCTGCGCCGAGAACATGCCGAGCGGCGGCGCCACCCGTCCGGGCGACATCGTCACCACCATGAGCGGGCAGACCGTCGAGATCCTCAACACCGACGCCGAAGGCCGCCTGGTGCTGTGCGACACCCTCACCTACGCCGAGCGCTTCAAGCCGCAGGCGGTGATCGACATCGCCACCCTGACCGGCGCCTGCATCGTCGCCCTGGGCAGCCATACCTCGGGCCTGATGGGCAACGACGACGCGCTGGTCGGCCAACTGCTGGACGCCGGCAAGCGCGCCGACGACCGCGCCTGGCAGCTGCCGCTGTTCGATGAGTACCAGGAGCAACTGGACAGCCCGTTCGCCGACATCGCCAACATCGGTGGCCCGAAGGCCGGCACCATCACCGCCGGCTGCTTCCTGTCGCGCTTCGCCAAGGCCTACCACTGGGCCCACCTGGACATCGCCGGCACCGCCTGGATCAGCGGCGGCAAGGACAAGGGCGCCTCGGGCCGCCCGGTACCGCTGCTCACCCAGTACCTGCTGGACCGCGCCGGCGCCTGATGGCGCATGGCCGGTGGCGCTCACGCGCCACCGGCCGGCACTGAACGATCATGAGCAAAGTCGATTTCTACATCCTGCCCAGCGACTCACTGTCGGTGCGGCTGGATTTCGCCTGCAAGCTGTGTGAAAAGGCCTGGCGCCTCGGCCACCGGGTCTACCTGCATTGCCAGGACGAGGCGCAACGCAACGAGCTCGACCTGCGCCTGTGGCAGTTCAAGGGCGAGGCCTTCGTGCCCCACGACCACGCCGAACAGCACCCGGACGCCATTGTCGCGCTGGGTGTCGGCACTGATGCCGGCGAACACCGTGACCTGCTGATCAACCTGGGCGGCGATGTTCCCGCCTTCGTCGGCCAGTTCGAGCGGGTCGCCGAAATCGTCGTCGAGGAACCGGCCATCCGCCTGGCCGCACGCGAGCGATTCCGTTTCTACCGCGAACAGGGCTATGCTCTGCAAGATCACCGCTTACAGCGACTCTGACGACGATGGACAAGCAGCTGAACTCCCTGACCCATTCCGCCCACCTGCTCGACGATCTTGAATCGATCCGCGAGCTGCTGGGCGACGCCGACCTGCAACCGCCGCTGCTGACCGAGACGGTGGAGCAGATTCCCCTGCTGCTTGACGAACCTGCCGCCGCGCCGCCCGTCGCCGAGGCAGCGCCGGTAGCGGCCCCGGCACCTGAAGAAGATGCCCAGGCCCGCCGCCAGGACACCCTGCTGCACCTGGACGCCGAACTGCGCGCCGCCGCGCAACTGATCATGCAGGATGTGATCAACGACTTCACCCCGCATATCGAGACCGAGATCAAGCGACGCCTCGATGCGCGGCTGGAGCGGTTGCTCAAGCGTTCCGAGTGACTCTCTGGGGCCGCTTCGCGGCCCTTTCGCGACACAAGGCCGCTCCTACAGGGGAACGCGATCTCCTGTAGGAGCGGCCTTGTGCCGCGAAAGGGCTGCAAAGCAGCCCCAGCGCCTGTCGCCTCAACCCCCCACGTTGGTTATACTTCCCGGCTTTCCCGAATTAATGCCTAAGGGTCCCGCCGCGCATGGATAAGACCTACCAGCCGCACGCCATCGAAACTTCCTGGTACAACACCTGGGAGTCCGAGAACTATTTCGCTCCACAAGGTGCAGGCGAGTCCTACACCATCATGATCCCGCCGCCGAACGTGACCGGCAGCCTGCACATGGGCCACGGCTTCAACAACGCGATCATGGACGCGCTGATCCGCTTCCGCCGCATGCAGGGTCGCGACACCCTCTGGCAGCCGGGCACCGACCACGCCGGTATCGCCACCCAGATGCTGGTGGAGCGCCAGCTCGAGGCCAAGGGCCAGAATCGCCATGACCTGGGCCGCGACAAGTTCCTGGAGAAGGTCTGGGAGTGGAAGGATCAATCGGGCGGCAACATCAGCCGCCAGATCCGCCGCCTGGGCTCGTCGGTGGACTGGAGCCGCGAGCGCTTCACCATGGACGACGGCCTGTCGGAAGCGGTCAAAGAGGCTTTCGTGCGCCTGCACGAAGACGGCCTGATCTACCGCGGCAAGCGCCTGGTCAACTGGGACACCAAGCTGCACACGGCGATTTCCGACCTCGAAGTGGAGAACCACGACGAGAAGGGCCACCTGTGGAACCTGCGCTATCCGCTGGCCGACGGCGCCAAGACCGCCGAAGGCAAGGACCACCTGGTGGTCGCCACCACCCGTCCGGAAACCCTGCTCGGTGACGTCGCCGTCGCCGTCAACCCGGCCGACGAGCGCTACCAGGCACTGATCGGCAAGTTCGTCGAACTGCCGCTGGTCGGCCGTCGTATCCCGATCGTCGCCGACGACTACTGCGACCCCGAGTTCGGCACCGGCTGCGTGAAGATCACCCCGGCCCACGACTTCAACGACTACGAAGTCGGCAAGCGCCACAACCTGCCGCTGCTGAACATCTTCGACAAGAACGCCACCGTGCTGGCCGCCGTGCAGGCGTTCAACCTCGACGGCAGCGTCAACGATAGCCTCGACACCTCGCTGCCGACCCAGTACGCCGGCCTCGACCGCTTCGTCGCGCGCAAGCAGATGGTTGCCGACCTCGACGCCCAAGGCCTGCTGGTCAGCATCGACGATCACGCCCTGAAAGTCCCGAAAGGCGACCGTTCCGGCACCGTCATCGAGCCGTGGCTGACCGACCAGTGGTACGTCTCTACCAAGCCACTGGCGGAACCTGCCATCGCCGCCGTGGAAGACGGCCGCATCCAGTTCGTGCCCAAGCAGTACGAGAACATGTACTTCTCCTGGATGCGCGACATCCAGGACTGGTGCATCAGCCGCCAGCTGTGGTGGGGCCACCGCATCCCGGCCTGGTACGACGAGGCCGGCCAGGTCTATGTCGGCCGCGACGAGGCCGAAGTGCGCGCCAAGCACAACCTGGGCGCCGATGTGAAACTGCGCCAGGACGACGACGTGCTCGACACCTGGTTCAGCTCGGGCCTGTGGACCTTCTCCACCCTCGGCTGGCCGGAGCAGACCGAGTTCCTGAAGAAATTCCACTCCACCGACGTGCTGGTCACCGGCTTCGACATCATCTTCTTCTGGGTCGCCCGGATGATCATGCTGACGATGCACCTGATCAAGAACGAGGACGGCACCCCGCAGGTACCGTTCAAGACCGTCTACGTGCACGGTCTGGTCCGCGACGGCCAGGGCCAGAAGATGTCCAAGTCCAAGGGCAACGTCCTCGACCCGCTGGACATCGTCGACGGCATCACCCTCGACGCCCTGCTGGAAAAACGCACCAGCGGCATGATGCAGCCCAAGCTTGCCGAGAAGATCGCCAAGCAGACCAAGGCCGAGTTCCCCGAAGGCATCGCCAGCTACGGCACCGACGCCCTGCGCTTCACCTTCTGCTCGCTGGCCTCCACCGGTCGTGACATCAAGTTCGACATGGGCCGCGTCGAAGGCTACCGCAACTTCTGCAACAAGATCTGGAACGCCGCCCGCTACGTGCTGGACAAGGGCGAGGATTGCGGCCAGAACGGCGAGGCCTACGAGCTGTCGCTGGCCGACCGCTGGATCATCTCGCAGCTGCAGCGCACTGAAGCCGAAGTGACCCGTCAGCTCGAGCAGTTCCGCTTCGACTTGGCCAGCCAGGCCCTGTACGAGTTCATCTGGAACCAGTACTGCGACTGGTACCTGGAGCTGTCCAAGCCGGTGCTGTGGGACGAGAACGCCCCGGTCGAGCGCGCCCGCGGCACCCGTCGCACCCTGGTGCGCGTGCTGGAAGTCGCCCTGCGCCTGGCGCACCCGTTCATGCCGTTCATCACCGAAGAGATCTGGCAGCGCATCGCGCCGCTGGCCGGCATCGAAGGCAAGACCATCATGCTGCAGCCGTGGCCTGAAGCGAACGAAAGCCGCATCGACGCCGCCGCCGAAGGCGACATCGAGTGGCTCAAGGAGCTGATGGTGGGCCTGCGCAACATCCGCGCCGAGATGAACATCGGCCCGGGCAAGCCGCTGCCGCTGTTCCTGAAGAACGCCAACGCCGACGACCAGCGTCGCCTGCAGGAAAACGAAGCCCTGCTGAAGAAACTGGCCAAGGTCGAGTCGTTCACCGTGCTGGGCGAGCAGGACGAAGCGCCGCTGTCGGCCACCGCGCTGGTGGGTGATCTGCAGGTGCTGGTGCCGATGGCCGGCCTGATCGACAAGGACGCCGAACTTGCGCGCCTAAGCAAAGAGATCCAGCGTTTGCAGGGTGAAGTCCAGCGCGTCGGTGGCAAGCTGTCCAACGCCGCCTTCGTCGACAAGGCACCGCCTGCGGTGATCGAGAAGGAACGCGCCAAGCTGGCCGAGTCGGAGCAGGCCCTGGCCAACTTCACCGAGCAGCATGCGCGGATTGCTGCGCTGTAATCATCTACATCGCTGACTGACCGGCGAGGGCTTCGCCCTCGTTCGCGGCACAAGGCCGCTCCTACAGGGAATTGCATGGCTCACAGGCCTGCGCTTTCCTGTAGGAGCGGCCTTGTGCCGCGAAAGGGCCGCAAAGCGGCCCCTGGACCAGCAAGGCAACACCGGATCCGACAATGACCGAAAAACCCACCCTGCACCCACGCAACCGCCACCAGGGCCGCTACGACTTCCCCGCCCTGATCAAGGCGCACCCGGACCTGGCCCGCTTCACCATCACCAACCCCTACGGCAAGCCCAGCATCGACTTTGCCAACCCCGAGGCCGTGCGGGTGTTCAACCGCGCCCTGCTCAAGGCCCAGTACGGCATCCAGCACTGGGATATTCCGGCCGACTACCTGTGCCCGCCGATCCCCGGCCGGGCCGACTACATCCACGTGCTGGCCGACCTGCTGGCCGAGGACAATGCCGGCGAGATCCCCCGCGGCGCCCAGGTACGCGCCCTGGATATCGGCGTCGGCGCCAACTGCATCTACCCCTTGCTTGGCCACAGCGACTACCGCTGGCGCTTCACCGGCTCCGACATCGACGGTGTGGCCCTGGCCTCGGCCAAGGCCATCGTCCAGGCCAACAAGCTCGACAAGGCCATCAGCCTGCGCCAGCAAGCTCAGCCCAGGCATATCCTCAGTGGCCTGCTGCAGACCGACGAACGCTTCGACGTCACCCTGTGCAACCCGCCGTTCCATGCCTCCCGCGAGGAAGCCACCCGCGGCAGCCAGCGCAAGTGGAAGAACCTCGGCAAACAGGACCCCAAGCGCAAATTGCCGGTACTGAACTTCGGCGGGCAGAACAACGAACTGTGGTGCGAAGGCGGCGAGATCCGCTTCGTCAGCCAACTGGTCGCCGAAAGCGCCCAGTACGCGACCCAGGTACTGTGGTTCACCAGCCTGGTGTCCAAGGCCAGCAACCTGCCGGGTATCGAGGCGGCCTTGAAGAAGGCCGGGGTGAAGGCCCTGCGCATCGTCGAGATGGGCCAGGGGCAGAAGCAGAGTCGCATGGTCGCCTGGAGTTTCCAGGACGACAGCGCACGCCAGCAATGGCATGCCGCGCGCAAATCACAGGCATGAAAAAACCGCGCCCGGGCAAGCCGGGCGCGGTTTCGTCAACGCATCAACAATTACTTGTTGATCGAGTCGGTCAGCACTTTGGCTGGAACGAACTTGACGACTTTCTTGGCAGCGATTTCGATGGCGGCGCCAGTCGAAGGGTTGCGGCCGGTACGGGCAGGACGCTCGGAGACTTTCAGCTTGCCGATGCCTGGCAGGGTGATTTCGGCGCCGTTTTCCAGTTGGTCGGCAACGATCTGGCCCAGTTGCTCCAGTGCATTACGCGCGGTGGTTTTCGGCGCGTCGATAGCTTCAGCGATGTCGGCAATCAGTTGGTCTTTGGTCAGTGCCATGGTGGTGTTCCTTCCCTATCAAATCAGAGGTTGTGCAGCATGCTTGGTCGGTGGTCGGGCCAGCCCGGGACAATCCAGAGGCCGCGTCGATCGCGTATGTAGATACGCAAATCGGCGTTTGGTTCGACACCGCGCAAGCGATCTGCCAGCAATGCGCCACCCAAGGGGCGCAAGACCGCGCAAAGCTACCACAGGAATCGAGAAATATCCGCTGTCGACATTGATTTTGTGCAGGTTTTTCGGGGGTTTTCGGAAAAATCGCAAAAAAATGAGCAAAAAACGAACAACCGGCATTTGTGCCAATATCTGGCCACTGCATCACCCCTACCCTGAGGTAAACTGAGCGACTTTTGCAGCGCGGCTTTTCACCGCTCAGACCACCGAGAATTCCATGCCAATCCGTCATTGCATCGTTCACCTGATCGACAAGAAGCCCGATGGCAGCCCCGCCGTGCTCCATGCGCGCGACAGCGAACTGGTAGCCTCCGACGCCATCGAGAACCTGCTGGCCGACCTCAACGACAGCTACAACGCCAAGCAAGGCAAAGCCTGGGGCTTTTTCCACGGCGAGTCCGGCGCCTACCCGTTCAGTGGCTGGCTCAAGCAGTATCTGGATGAGGAAAAGGACTTCGCCGCCTTCAGCCGCATCGCGGTCGAGCACCTGCAGAAGCTGATGGAAGAGTCCAACCTGTCCACCGGCGGCCACGTGCTGTTCGCCCATTACCAGCAGGGCATGACCGAGTACCTGGCCATCGCCCTGCTGCACCACAGCGAAGGCGTGGCGGTGAACGCCGAACTCGACGTCACCCCGTCGCGCCACCTGGACCTGGGCCAGCTGCACCTGGCGGCGCGGGTCAACCTGTCCGAGTGGAAGAACAACCAGAACTCCAAGCAGTACATCTCGTTCATCAAGGGCAAGAACGGCAAGAAGGTTTCGGATTATTTCCGTGATTTCATCGGCTGCCAGGAAGGCGTCGACGGCCCGGGCGAGACCCGCACCCTGCTCAAGGCCTTCAGCGATTTCGTCGAGAAAGAAGACCTGCCGGAAGAGTCCGCCCGGGAGAAGACCCAGACCCTGGTCGACTACGCCACCACCCAGACCAAGCTGGGCGAGCCGGTGACGCTGGAAGAGCTCTCCAGCCTGATCGACGAGGATCGGCCCGAGGCGTTCTACGACCATATCCGCAACAGCGACTACGGGCTGTCGCCGGAGATCCCCGCCGACAAACGTACCCTCAACCAGTTCCGCCGCTTTACTGGGCGTGCCGAGGGGTTGTCGATCAGTTTCGAGGCGCATTTGCTGGGCTCGAAGGTGGAGTATGACGAAGAAGCGGGGACGCTGGTGATCAAGGGCTTGCCGACGCAACTGATCGACCAGTTGAAGCGACGCAAGGACTGAAATCGCCGGGGGTGCGTTGCGCCCCTTTCGCGGCACAAGGCCGCTCCTACAGGAATCGCGCTCCCTTTGTAGGAGCGGCCTTGTGCCGCGAAAGGGCTGCAAAGCAGCCCCAGCGATCTCGAACGGATCACCGATTCATCAGACTTTCCCCATTCCCTGTAGTCCATTTCCCAAACATACTCCCAAGCCCTTTCAAGCCATTGCGGTGGTCTGGGTTGGCCTCTAGTCTCGGGCAGTCGCTGCACATTCAGCGATCGGCTTTGACAGGCCGCTGAGAACCTTCCGCATGGATTTCGCTCTATGGCGGCTGTGCGTGGGGCACCTCGTGTGCGCCGGGTCAGGTTCTCTCACCGGTCTGTCAACCCACGTATAGCTGCCACCCACTTGTTTGACAGCAGTTGGTGGCGGCCCTTCTGAGAGAGCCAAGCCAATGCTAAAGATCGTCCCCGATCCACCCCACAACCCTCACTCCCTCGAAGACACCCTCATCCAGGCCACCGAGTACGCCCTGTGCGCCTTGACCGTGGCCCATCATGCCGTGCAGCTCAAACCCAGGTCGCCGGCTGCCGTGCTGATGATGGCGTCGATGCATGAAATGGAGTCGCTGCGCGTGTTGCTCGAAGCGGCGTTGATCCAGGTGCAGATGCCAGCGCAGATGCCGACGTTGCACTAGGCCGCGATGCATGTGTTGCCTGTGCGGGCCCTTTCGCGGGTAAACCCGCTCCCACAGAATCACCTGTGCCTTGGAGCCAGCGCTGTACTTGCGGGAGCGGGTTTACCCGCGAAGAGGCCCGCACAGGCACCGACCATTTCAGGGAGAGAATTATGACTACAGAAGATACCCCCACCACCGTCGGCAAGACCAAGTTCTACCAGGGCGAAGGCATGACCGACCCGCTGTTCTGCATCGAACCCGGCATCCCCTGCCAGCACGCCCGCGACCAAGCCTCGGAACTGATGGGCTGCGTACGCGACCTGACCATCACCGGGATCATGGAGGAAAAGCCCCAGTTACTCTGGGCCTCGTATTACCTGAGTGCCCTGGCCAAGGCATTGATGGATGATGCCGAGCTCGGCATGAAGCACTGAACAGGGAACAAGGCGGCGCCATAGGTGTGCAGGGCCAAGGCGCCGCAACCCGTCTCGGGTGCCCTGGCGAGGACACTACCCCCCGAGTCCGGCATAGGACGCCACCAACGCCTCCTTCGCCGCCTTGCGCAGCTTCTTCACCAACCGCTCCTGGCGCAAGGCCTCGCCCTTGTCCGGCCACTGCTCCACATACACCAGCGCCTGCGCCGGGCTGGTCTTGAAATAGCGCGCGCCCTGCCCTTTCTGGTGCTTGATGAAACGCCGCTGCGGATCGTCGCTGATACCGCAGTACAACGAGCCATTGGCGGCACGCACCAGGTAGACGTACCAGGGTTTGCAGTCGGGGGAAGTCGCTGTTTCGCTCACGGCTCGGTTCGGTGCAACGGAAGAAGGCCGCCAGCTTAACGCCTCAGCGCGCCTGCTGGAATGCGCGAAGCCCCTTGAACGCCTGCTGGCGCACCTTGTTCTGCAGCATCGGTGTCCAGCCCAGCAGCACACCCGGCGTGCCCAGCGCCTGACGCGCCCAGCGCCACAGGTCGAAGGTATCGTCGTGCTGGCAGA
This sequence comes from Pseudomonas sp. RtIB026, assembly GCF_016861355.2. Classification (NCBI taxonomy): domain Bacteria; kingdom Pseudomonadati; phylum Pseudomonadota; class Gammaproteobacteria; order Pseudomonadales; family Pseudomonadaceae; genus Pseudomonas; species Pseudomonas sp. RtIB026. Next base: position 5,491,110 of record NZ_AP023348.2, read on the forward strand.
TCAGCCCGTCGCGAATCACGAAGCGCGCCTGGATATCGTTGACCACCACCCGCCCGGTCTGGCTGAACAGGTAGGTCGCCACCCAGTGCGCGCCATCGCTGCGCACGTCGTCGAAGGTCAGGGTGAAGTCCTTGGCGCGGGCGGTGAGCATCCGCCACATGTCACCCGCGTCACGCCCGCGCAGGGTGCCGAAGACCGGGTCGCTGAAAACGATGTCATCGCTGTAGCAGGCCACCATGGCCTCGGCGTCCAGGCGCTGGAAGGCCTGGTAGAAACGGGTGATCAGGGCGCTGTTGGCATCACTCATGGACTGTTCCTGCGCAAGGTGCGAAACCCGCAAGATACTGCCTGGATGCCAGCAACACCATGCCCATTCGCGTCGTGAATGACGATCGCGGGTCAAGTCAGCGCCTTAAACGTGCTCGCTGCTGACCTGCACATGCAGCGCCCGCCCGGCGCCGAGACCGAACAGGATCGCCCCGACGCCCAGCACCGCGAAGATCCAGCCCACCGCGCTCCAGCCTCCGGTCAGATCATGCACCAGGCCAACCGCGAACGGCCCCATGGAGGCCAGCGTGTAGCCCACACCCTGAGCCATGCTCGACAGGTTCGCCGCCACATGGGCGTCCTTGGAGCGCAGCACGATCAGGGTCAGTGCCAGGGAGAAGGTACCGCCCTGCCCCAGGCCGAGCAGGATCGCCCAGCCCCACAGCCCCTCGATCGGCGCATACAGGCAACCGAACAACCCGCCCAGGGTCACCAGCATCACCACCACGATGGCCAGGCGCTGGTCCTTGCCCCGCGTGGCCAGCCAGGGCGCGCTCAGGGAACTGATCAGTTGCACGATCACCGAACCGGACAGCACCAGCCCCGCCTCGGTCGGGCTCAGCCCGCGGCCGATCAGGATCGAAGGCAACCAGCCGAACACGATGTAGGCCAGCGACGACTGCAGGCCCATGTACAGGGTCACCTGCCAGGCCAGCGGGTCGCGCCACAGGCCACGTACCCGGTAGGCCACCTTGTGCATGCCATGGCCCTGACGGGACTGGGGCAGCCAGACCAGCATCGCCAGCAAGGCAGGCAGCAGCCAGAAACCCAGCCCCAGCGCCCAGCTGTCATCGAAGTGCCGGGTCAAGGGCACCGTGGCCCCGGCGGCCATCGCGGCGCCCAGGCACAGCGCCATGGTGTAGACGCCGGTCAGGGTACCGGCGTGCTGGGGGAAGTCGCGCTTGACGATACCTGGCAGCAGCACGCCGATGATGCCGATGCTCGCCCCCGCCATCAGGCTGCCGAGGAACACGCCAGTGGCGCCCAGTGTGCTGCGCACCAGGATGCCCAGCGCCAGGGTCAGCAGAATGCCGAAGATCACCCGCTCGCTACCGAAGCGTCGCGCCAGGATCGGCGCCAGTGGCGCGAACAGCCCAAGGCACAGCACCGGCAAGGTGGTCAGCAGGCCGGCTTGCGATGCGCTGAGCCCCAGCCCTTCAGAGACCTGGCCGAGCACCGGCGACATGCTCGACAGCGCCGGGCGCAGGTTCAGCGCCACCAGCACCAGGCCCAGCAGCAACAGCCAGGGCCTGCGCAGCACCACGGGCTGTTGCTGGACCTGCTCGTCGTCGGCTTCGGCATCGATCAGCAGTTCTTCGAGCTCCGCCTCGCGGGGAGCGGTGTTGCGGGTCAGTTGTTCGGCCATGGCCTTCTCGTTATCAGGATTCGATGAGGGTCCGGCTCAGGTGCTTGGCCCGCTCCGGATCACGTTGTTCGAGGGCGTCGAGGATCTGCCCGTGCAGGTCGAACACGGCCTGGCAACGGGGGACGGTGGTCATGTTGTGCTGCAGGGCGGCGCGGACCACGCTGGAGAAGTAGCGGTACAGCTCGCTCAGGGCGGGGTTGTGGGCGGCGTCCACCAGGCGCTGGTGGAACACCAGGTCGCATTCGACGTAGGCGTCGACGTCGCCATGGAAGTGCTCCGCGCTGTGCTGCAGGGCCTCGCGCAGGGCCTGCAGGTCGGCGTCGGTGCGGCGCACGGCGGCCAGGCCAATGGCTTCTGCTTCGAGGATATGGCGGGTTTCGCGGGCGTGTTCGACTGCGCAGCGGGACATGACCTGCACGGCCTGCAAGGGGTCGACGGCGGTACGCAGGTAGCTGCCGTCGCCCTGGCGGATTTCTACCAGGCCGCTGAAGGACAGGACGCGCATGGCCTCGCGGACGGTGTTGCGGCTGATGCCCAGGTCGCTGGCCAGCTCCGGTTCGGTGGGCAGGCGTTGGCCTATGGACCAGGTGCCCTTGGCGATGCGGTCGCGGAGCTGGTCTACGGCTTGTTCTACCAGGGAGCGTTTGATGAGCGGGGTCATGGGGTGGGTACGTCCAGTCATCGGATGAATTTTCTTGGGTTGGACGATAGCGGTTGGTGGGGGATTGGGCAAGGGTTCGGGTTCGGGTTCGGGTTCGGGGATGATTGTTTTTATTTTTTTATGCGCATTCATTGGCGATGGTGACGCATAGTCACCTTTCCGCCCTTACGGCGGGTCCCTTTTTGAAGGATCAAAAAGGAACCAAAAAATCCTCGCGGTATGACTCACCCACATGGGTTACAAATCAGTTCACGCACATAGGTAACAGTCTTTAACTGGCAGGGTCGGTTTTCGAGGATCTGACCATGCCTTGGCGAGAGCTGAAACCTATGGACCTGAAAATGCTTTTCATCGCGGATTACCTACAGGGGGCGCCCAGCTTCAGCGCCCTGTGCCAGGCCTACGAGATCAGCCGAAAGACCGGCTACAAATGGGTCGAGCGATATGAGAAAGAGGGGCCTTCGGGGCTGGAAGAACGCAGCCGCCGCCGGTTGACCCAGGACTGGATCGTGCCTGTTGCAGTTCGCGAAGCCATTATCGAACTGCGCAGTCGAGGCGAAACGGAACCGGGTCCGAAAAAGATCCAGGCTGCGCTGCAGGAGCGTTTCCCTGATCAGGCGCCGCCGTCGAAGACAGCGATCTACAACATCCTCAAGAAGGCCGAGTTGGTCAAACCACGCCGCTTACGTCAGCGGGTAGCGGTCTATCCCAAGCCCCTGGAGAAGGCAGAGTCGCCTAACCAACTGTTCAGTGCGGACTACAAAGGCCAATTTCTGACAGGTGCAGGCGTCTGGTGCTATCCGCTGACGATCATGGATCACGCCAGTCGCTTCCTGCTCGCCTGCCACAGCATGCCCAACACCAATCTTCTGGAAACGCAGGCCGTTTTCACCCAAGTGTTCCGGGAGAATGGCCTGCCTGAGCGGATTCGTACCGATAACGGTGTGCCGTTTGCCAGTAAGGGGCGTGCGGGACTTTCCCAGCTGTCGATCTGGTGGCTGCGTCTAGGCATCATTCCCGAGCGCATTGCGCCTGGTCGGCCTGAACAAAATGGCCGCCACGAACGCATGCATCGGACGCTCAAAAGCACGCTACCATCGCCGCCGGCAGTGGCCTGGGAGGCTCAACAACGGCACTTTGATCGCTTCCGGCAGCACTACAATCACGAGCGCTTGCATGAAGCGTTGAAGCAGAAAACACCGGCGTCTTGCTACCAACCCTCGCCGCGCCCATTCCCTGAAAAACTCCCCGAGATGACCTATCCCAGCCATATTGAGAGCTTGCCAGCGGATAGCTGCGGCATCATCAACCGCCGCGGCTTGAGGATCTACGTAGGTTATGTGCTCAAGCACCAGACCATTGGCCTGGAGCAGGTTGGGGATGGCGTCTGGGATGTTATTTTCGGTCCCATCATCCTTGGCAGGGTCGATGTGCGAGATGCCACTGATGGTTATGTAACACTCAAGGTGTTGTCACCTATGTGAGTGAACTTTTGTGTAACCCATGTGGGTGACCCGTACATCGCTCCATTCATCCGGCCCCTACGCTTCGCTTCGGGGTTCCCTCGCTCCGTTCTTGCTCCCGGGAGGACCGCGCTGAACGCCCCATCCTGGGGCGCAGCGCTTGACGGCCATCCATGGCCGTCACCTCCCTACGCAAGAACTCCGCTCGGCCTCCTGAAGTCGCAATTGGTGTTGCCTGAGCTACCGCGCACTTAGAAGCAAGAGCAAGAGCAAGAGCAAGAAATGCGAAGTTAGTTGTTTTACAGTTAGTTATGTATTGGCTGTTCCGGCCCATTCGCGGGGCAAGCCCGCTCCTACAGGGATTTATATAACGGCGACTGTCGTGTAGGAGCGGGCTTGCCCCGCGATGCGATCGAGAGATTAATTAAACTTTCAACTAGCGACAGCTGCGCCACCCCAGGCGCCGCCCGTAACTTGCGCGACTTCAGGAGGCCGAACGCAGGACTTGCGGAGGGAGGTGACGGGCATGGATGCCCGTCAAGCGCTGGGGCCCAGGATGGGCCCTGCAGCGCGGTCCTCCCGGGAGCAAGGCCGGAGTGAGGGAACCCGGAGCGAAGCGTAGGGCCGGATGAATGGAGCGCAGCGGCTTTGGTTACTTTGGCCAAGACCAAAGTAACCCGCCGTAAGGGCGGAAAGGTGAATAAGCGTCGACATCACAAATGAATGCGCATACAACTTCCAAAACCACCCAACAACAACAACAACAACAACAACAACAACAACAACAACAACAACAACAACAACAACAACAACAACAACAACAACAACAACAACAACAACAACAACAACAACAACAACAACAACAACAACAACAAGGGGCAAATCAGAAGTCAGAACAACCACTTCCAATCCGCCCCCAGCCAAACCTCTGAAATCAATTCAAAGCATCAAGCAAAGCCTGGTTCATCTCCGGCGTCCCAACGGTAATCCTCAGGAACTGCGCAATCCGCTCCTGCTTGAAGTGCCGAACAATCACCCCCTGCTCACGCAACCGCGCCGCGATCCCCGCAGCATCCTCCCCGGGATGCCGGGCAAAGATGAAGTTCGCCGCCGAAGGCAACACCTCGAACCCACGCGCCACCAATTCGGCAACCAGCACCTCTCGGCTATCGATAACCTTGCGACAGGTCTCATCGAAATACGCACGGTCATCAAACGCCGCCGCCGCCCCGACAATCGCCATGCGATCCAATGGGTAGGAGTTGAAACTGTTCTTGATCCGCTCCAACGCCTCGATCAGATCAGGATGCCCCACCGCCAGGCCAACCCTGAGCCCCGCCAGCGAACGCGACTTGGACAAGGTCTGGGTCACCAGCAGGTTGTCATAGCGATCGACCAGGCTGATGGCCGTCTCGCCACCGAAATCGATGTAGGCCTCATCGACCACCACCACCGAATCCCGGTTGGCCTGCAGCAGCTGCTCGACCGCCTCAAGCGGCAACAGGCAACCGGTCGGCGCATTGGGGTTGGGGAAGATGACCCCGGCATTGGGCTTGCTGTAGTCCGAAACCCGGATCTGGAACTGCTCATCCAGCGCCACCTGCTCGAACGCGATACCGTACAGACCGCAATACACCGGGTAGAAGCTGTAGCTCACGTCCGGGAACAGCAGCGGCCCACAGTCATGCTGGAACAGGCCGTGGAAGATGTGCGCCAGCACCTCGTCCGAGCCGTTGCCGACGAACACCTGCGCCGGCGTCACGCCGTAATACTCGGCCACCGCCTGCTTGAGCCGGTCACCGTTCGGGTCCGGATACAACCGCAGGTTGTCGTTGAGCTCGCCACGCATGGCTTCCAGCGCCTTGGGCGACGGGCCATAGGGGTTCTCGTTGGTGTTCAGCTTGACCAGCCGCGCAAGCTTGGGCTGCTCGCCCGGCACGTAAGGCACCAGGTCCTTGACGAAGGGACTCCAGAATCGACTCATGCTCAGTTCCCCTTCTCGTTGAGGATGCGGTATTCGGCGCTGCGCGCGTGAGCGGTCAGCGATTCGCCCCGGGCCAGCACGGAAGCGGTGTGACCCAGCTCGGACGCGCCCTGCTCGGAGCAGAAGATGATCGACGAACGCTTCTGGAAGTCATACACGCCCAGTGGCGAAGAGAAGCGCGCGGTGCCGGAAGTCGGCAGCACGTGGTTGGGACCGGCGCAGTAGTCGCCCAGCGCCTCGCTGGTGTGGCGACCCATGAAGATCGCGCCGGCGTGGCGAATCTGCGGCAACCAGGCCTGCGGGTCGGCCACCGACAGTTCCAGGTGCTCGGGAGCGATGCGGTTGGCCACCTCGATGGCCTGCTGCATGTCACGCACCTGGATCAGCGCGCCACGGCCGTTGATCGACTTCTCGATGATCTCGGCGCGCTCCATGGTCGGCAGCAGCTTGTCGATGCTGGCGGCCACGCGATCGAGGAACTCGGCGTCCGGACTGACCAGGATGGCCTGGGCGTCTTCGTCGTGCTCGGCCTGGGAGAACAGGTCCATGGCGATCCAGTCCGGATCGGTCTGGCCGTCGCACACCACCAGGATCTCAGAAGGGCCGGCAATCATGTCGATACCGACCTGGCCGAATACATGACGCTTGGCGGTGGCCACGTAGATGTTGCCCGGGCCGACGATCTTGTCCACCTGCGGCACGCTTTCGGTGCCATAGGCCAGAGCCGCGACTGCCTGGGCGCCACCGACGGTGAATACCCGGTCGACCCCGGCGATGCAGGCCGCGGCCAGCACCAGCTCGTTGACCTCGCCACGCGGGGTCGGCACGACCATTACCACTTCGGCCACGCCGGCCACTTTCGCCGGAATCGCATTCATCAGCACCGACGATGGGTACGATGCCTTGCCACCCGGCACGTACAGGCCGGCGCGGTCCAGCGGAGTGACCTTCTGGCCGAGCACGGTGCCGTCGGCCTCGGTGTACTGCCAGGAGTCCTGCTTCTGCCGCTCGTGGTAGATACGCACACGGCTGGCAGCTTTCTCCAGAGCTTCGCGCTGCACCGGGGTGATGCGGGTCAGGGCCAGCTCAAGGCGGGCACGGTCGAGGATCAGATCATTGATCGATGTGGCATCGACACCGTCGAAACGCTGGGTGAACTCCACCAACGCCGCATCACCGCGCTCGCGCACAGCCTTGATGATGTCGAGCACGCGCTGGTTGACCGCGTCATCGGACACGCTTTCCCAGCTCAGCAGATGATCCAGATGTCGGGCGAAATCCTGGTCAGCGGCGTTGAGACGGGCAATTGCAGTGGACACGGTCATGGCGAGGGCCTCGTTATTAGCGGATGTTCAGGCGCCCTAAAGCTACCACTCCATCCGCGCGGGCACCTGAGAAAATTGGCTATGACGCGGATAGACGGGCGCGACAGCGGAGGTCGCGCGCAGAGGTCAGCCGCGGTGTCGCGATTCGACGGCGTTGCGCAGGGTGTCGATCAGGCTCTGGATACGGGCGTGCTGCATTTTCATGGAGGCCTTGTTGACCACCAGGCGCGAGCTGATCGTGGCGATCAGTTCCTGGGGTTCGAGGCCGTTGGCGCGCAGGGTGTTGCCGGTGTCGACCACGTCGATGATCTTGTCGGCGAGGTTGATCAGCGGGGCCAGCTCCATGGAACCGTACAGCTTGATGATGTCGACCTGACGACCCTGTTCGGCGTAATAGCGCTTGGCTACGTTGACGAACTTGGTGGCCACGCGCAGGCGGCCCTTGGGCTCGGGCGCGCCGGTTACGCCGGCGGTCATCAGCTTGCATTGGGCGATCTGCAGGTCCAGGGGCTCGTACAGGCCCTGGCCGCCGTATTCCATCAGCACGTCCTTGCCGGCCACTCCGAGGTCGGCGGCGCCATGCTCGACATAGGTCGGCACGTCGGTGGCACGCACGATGAGCAGGCGGACATCATCCTGGGTGGTCGGGATGATCAGCTTGCGACTCTTGTCCGGATTCTCGGTCGGCACGATGCCGGCTTCGGCCAGCAGTGGCAGGGTATCGTCGAGAATACGGCCTTTGGATAGCGCGATGGTCAACATTGGAACGTCGGTCCTTAAGCGTCTACTGCCGGCCGGGCCCGTGAGCCCGACCGCATACGATTCGGCTGGCGCGTCCCTGCGCCGTGATGACTGCTAGCCCGGTACGCGACGGATCTTCGCGCCCAGCATCTGCAGTTTTTCCTCGATGCACTCGTAGCCACGGTCAATGTGGTAGATGCGATCGATCAGGGTATCGCCTTCGGCGACCAGCGCCGACAGCACCAGGCTGGCGGAAGCGCGCAGGTCGGTGGCCATTACCGGAGCACCTTTGAGCGCCTTGACGCCAGTAACGATGGCGGTGTTGCCCTCGACCTGGATCTGTGCGCCCATGCGGTGCATCTCGTAGACGTGCATGAAGCGGTTTTCGAAGATGGTCTCGATCACTGCGCCCGTGCCTTCGGCGATGGCGTTGAGCGAGATGAACTGCGCCTGCATGTCGGTCGGGAACGCCGGGTACGGGGCGGTACGCAGGTTCACGGCCTTCGGACGCTTGCCGTGCATGTCCAGCTCGATCCAGTCTTCACCGGTGGTGATGTCGGCGCCGGCTTCCTTGAGCTTCTCGAGGACGGCTTCGAGGATGGTCGGATCGGTGTCCTTGACCTTGACGCGGCCACCGGTCACGGCAGCGGCGACCAGGTAGGTGCCGGTCTCGATACGGTCGGGCATGACGCGATAGGTGGTCGGCTGCAGACGCTCGACGCCATCGATGGTGATGGTGTCGGTGCCCGCGCCCTGGATCTTCGCGCCCATGGCGATCAGGAAGTTGGCCAGGTCGACCACCTCCGGCTCGCGGGCGGCGTTCTGCAGCACGCTGCGGCCCTTGGCCAGGGCGGCGGCCATCATGATGTTCTCGGTGCCGGTAACACTGACGGTGTCGAAGAAGAAGTGCGCGCCGCGCAGGCCGCCTTCAGGCGCCTTGGCCTTGATGTAGCCGCCTTCGACGTCGATTTTCGCACCCATGGCCTCCAGGCCGCGGATGTGCAGGTCGACCGGACGCGAACCGATGGCGCAACCGCCCGGCAGGGCCACTTCGGCCTCACCGAAACGGGCGACCATTGGGCCGAGCACCAGGATCGAGGCGCGCATGGTCTTGACCAGCTCGTAGGGAGCGACCAGGGTCTTGATGGTGCGTGGATCGATTTCCACCGAGAGCTTCTCGTCGATCACCGGCTCGATGCCCATGCGACCGAACAGCTCGATCATGGTGGTGATGTCGTGCAGGTGCGGCAGGTTGCCGACCGTGACCGGACCATCGCACAGCAGGGTGGCCGAGAGAATCGGCAGCGCCGAGTTCTTCGCGCCGGAAATGCGGATCTCGCCGTCGAGGCGCGCGCCGCCAGTAATTATCAGTTTGTCCATACGTATCTCGCCGCCAAGTTGGCTCAGGTGCGCTCAGCCCAGGCTGCGCTGCTGAAGAATTTCATGGTTACCGCGTGAATGCTGCCGTTGGCGATCCACGGATTGAGGTGAGCATAGATCGCCTGCTGACGCTTGACCGGGCTCTGGCCGGCCAGCTCGTCGCTGATCACGTTCAACTGGAAGTTGCAGCCTTCGCCTTCAACTTCGACCCGGGTTCCCGGCAATTTCTCTTCCAGAAAGCTTTTGACTTCTACGGCCTGCATGCTCAACCTCGATCGGCGCCCAACGCGCGCGGGTCGGCCATCATACAAAAAAGCCCCTCGCCTGCGAAGCCCATGACAAGGCGCGCTGACCGAGGGGCCTTTCCCGAACGGCAGGGCATCAGCCTGCCAACACTTCATCGAGGTCATAGACCCCGGCAATTTCCCGCATATCCTCGGGGATACCGCGCAGTTCCCAGGTCTTGCCGGCCGCCTGGGCATCGCGCATGAAGCCCAGCAACAACGACAGGCCGACACTGCTCGACTTCACCACCGCGGTGCAGTCGAGCACCAGGCGCTGCTCGCGGCACGCCGCGACCAACGCCTTGCCCTGCTTGCGCAGGGCCGGACCGCTGCGGTAGTCCAGCACGCCGGCCAGGGCGAGGACGCCCGGCTCGGCCATGCTCACGGCGGCGTCGCTCATTTGACTTCCTTATCCGGCGAAGTATCGGCGGTCGCCTTGGCCTTGGCCACTTCGCCAGCCCAGCCGTCGATGGTCTTGTCCAGATTGTTGCCGTTGCGCTGCATGGCGTCCTGGAACTGGTCGCGGAACAGCTTGCCGATGTTGATGCCATTGACGATGACGTTACGCACCTTCCACTCGCCATCGAGCTTCTGCATGGTGTACTGCACCGGATAGACCGCGCCGTTGGTGCCGGTGATCTTCATGCCGACGCTGGTGCGGTCGCCGTCCTCGGCCTTGGCCGGGTCTACGGTGATGCCCTGGTTGTTGTACTCCAGCAGGGCGTTGCCGTAGAACTGCATCAGGCTGCGCTTGAAGTTCTCCTGGAAGCGCTGCATCTGCTCGGGCGTCGCCTTGCGCGAGTACTTGACGGTCATGATGCTCCTGGAGATGCCATCGGCATCGACCACCGGGCCGAGATTGCTGTTGAGCGCGTTGTAGAACGCCTCGGGGTTGGCCTTGTACTGCTCCTTGTTGGCCTTCAGGTCGCTGAGCAGCTGCGTGGTGGTGCCCTGGATCACATCACGGGCGGATTGCCCCGGCGCCGCCAGGGCCAGCAGGGGGAAGGCCGCCAGCAGAACCAGCAGGCCACGTCGCAGGATCGAAATCATGGAAACTCCTTAATTAGCCGGTTGCGCTTCTTTCGGTTCCTTGCCCACCGAGTTGAGCAGGAACTTGCCGATCAGGTCTTCCAGCACCAGCGCCGACTGGGTGTCGTGGATGGTGCTGCCGTCCTTGAGTACCGCGTCCTCGCCGCCCACGCTGATGCCGATGTACTTCTCGCCCAGGAGGCCTGCGGTCAGGATCGAGGCAGTGGAGTCGGTCGGCAGGTTGTCGACATGCTTGTCCAGCTGCAGCGTGACCCGACCGGTGTAGGAATCGCGGTCCAGATCGATGGCCGTGACCTTGCCGATGGTCACACCGGCCATGGTCACTTTAGCTCTGACCGTCAAACCGGCGATATTGTCGAAGTACGCATAAACTTTGTACGTGTCGCTGCTCGGGCTGGCCGACAGCCCGCTGACACGCAGGGCCAGCAGCAGCAGCGCCAGGATCCCGGCCAGGAGGAACAGGCCGACACCGATTTCCAGGGTGCGGTTTTGCATCAGAAATCTCCAAACATCAAGGCGGTCAGAATAAAGTCCAGACCCAGGACTGCCAACGAGGCATAGACCACGGTCTTGGTGGTGGCACGGCTGATCCCTTCTGAAGTGGGCTCACAGTCGTACCCCTGGAATACGGCGATCCAGGTGACGACGAAGGCGAACACCAGGCTCTTGATCAGCCCGTTGATCACGTCGTCGCTGAACGAAACGCTGTTCTGCATGTTGGCCCAGAACGAACCCTCATAGACGCCCAGCCAGTCCACGGCGACCCACGAGCCGCCCCAGATGCCGACCACGCTGAAAATCAGCGCCAGCAGCGGCAGCGAGATGAAGCCGGCCCACAGGCGCGGGGCGACGATGTACTTGAGCGGGTCGACGCCGATCATCTCCAGGCTCGACAGCTGCTCGGTGGACTTCATGTTGCCGATCTCGGCGGTCAGCGCGGAGCCCGCGCGGCCGGCGAACAGCAAACCGGTGACCACCGGCCCCAGCTCGCGCAGCAGGGTCAGGGCGACCATCTGCCCCACGGCCTGCTCCGAGCCGTACCTGGCGAGGATGCTGTAGCCCTGCAGGGCCAGCACCATGCCGATGAACACGCCGGACACGACGATGATCGCCAGCGACAGCACGCCCACCGAATACAGTTGCTTGACCAGCAGCTGGAAGCCACCGATGCCGCTGCGCCCGCCCAGCGAATGGCCGAGGAACAGGCACGAGCGTCCCAGCACGGCCAGCACATCGATGGCCGAACGGCCGAACAGACGGATACGTTCGAGTAAGGATTTTCTGCGCATCAACGCGTCCCCAGCAGATCGGCGCGGTAGTCAGGCGCAGGGAAGTGGAAGGGTACAGGGCCGTCCGGGTCGCCTTTCATGAACTGGCGGATGCGCGGATTGTCCGAGCCCATCAGTTCGTCCGGCGTGCCCTGCCCCAGCACCTGGCCGTCGCCGACCACATAGATGTAGTCGGCGATGCTCGCGGTTTCCGCGAGATCGTGGGACACCACGATGCTGGTGATGCCCAGGGCATCGTTGAGCAGGCGGATCAGGCGCACCAGCACACCCATGGCGATCGGGTCCTGGCCGACGAACGGTTCGTCGTACATGAGGATCTGCGGGTCGAGGGCGATCGCCCGGGCCAGTGCCACGCGGCGCTTCATGCCGCCGGACAGCTCGTCGGGCATCAGGTCGATGGCGCCGCGCAGGCCCACGGCCTGCAGCTTCATCAGCACGATGTCACGGATCATCTCGTCCGATAGCTGCGTATGCACCCGCAGCGGGAAGGCCACGTTCTCGAACACATCCAGGTCGGTGAACAGCGCGCCGCTCTGGAACAGCACGCCCATCTGCTTGCGCGCATCGAACAGGTCGCTGCGCGACAACGCGGGCAGGTTCTGCCCGTTGACCCAGACCTCGCCACCGGACGGGCGCAACTGCGCGCCCATCAGGCGCAGCAAGGTGGTCTTGCCGCACCCCGAAGGCCCCATGATGCCGGTGACCTTGCCGCGGGGAATGCGTATGTCCACGTTGCTGAAAATGCTGCGCGAACCGCGCTTGAAGGTGACACCCTTCAACTCGACCGCGTAGGCGCTATCCACACTCATCTAGACTCCTTGCTAGTGCAGCCTCGTCATGTGGACGCCTGCCTTCATCTTGAAGGCACACAGGTCCCCGGCGGGCCGAATAGCGGCGAACTATAGCACCGCTGATAGGCCCGCCCCAAGGGCGTCCCCGCACTCGTTCAGGGCACAGACAGGCTGGCGCGGCATCCATATGACATTCGAAGGATGAGCCTTTCACACATTGCGGCTATAATCGCCGCCTTTTCATCAGGCATTGCGTTTCGACATGACCCAATCCAGCGAGCTGATCCAATCCGCCCAGCGCACCCTGCGCCTCGAACTCGAGGCCGTGGAAGCCCTGCTGGCCCGCATCGACGGTGACTTCGTCAAGGCCTGCGAACTGATCCTGGCCAGCAAGGGACGGGTCGTGGTGGTGGGCATGGGCAAGTCGGGGCACATCGGCAACAAGATCGCCGCCACCCTGGCCAGCACCGGCACTCCGGCGTTCTTCGTGCACCCGGCCGAAGCCAGCCATGGCGACATGGGCATGATCACCCGGGACGATGTCATTCTTGCCCTGTCCAACTCCGGCAGCACCGCCGAGATCGTCACCCTGCTGCCACTGATCAAGCGCCTGGGCATCCAGCTGATCAGCCTGACCGGCAACCCCGACTCGCCCCTGGCCCAGGCCGCCGAGGTCAACCTCGACGCCAGCGTCGCCCAGGAAGCCTGTCCGCTCAACCTGGCGCCGACCTCCTCCACCACTGCGGCGCTGGCGCTGGGCGACGCCCTGGCCATCGCCCTGCTGGAGGCCCGCGGCTTCACCGCCGAGGATTTCGCCTTCTCCCACCCCGGTGGCGCACTGGGCCGCCGCCTGTTGCTGAAGGTCGAGAACGTCATGCATGCCGGCGAAGAACTCCCGGTGGTCAAGAGCGGCACCCTGCTCAAGGACGCGCTGCTTGAAATGTCTCGCAAAGGTCTGGGCATGACCGTGGTCCTGGGTGACGACGGCAAGCTTGCCGGCGTATTCACCGACGGCGACCTGCGCCGCAGCCTGGACCGCAACATCGACGTGCACAAGACCCTCATCGACGAGGTCATGACCGTGCACGGCAAGACCGCCCGCGCCGAGATGCTCGCCGCCGAGGCACTGAAGATCATGGAAGACCACAAGATCAGCGCGCTGGTGGTGGTCGATCAGGAAGACCGCCCGACCGGCGCCCTGAACATGCACGACCTGCTGCGCGCCGGAGTGATGTAAATGAACCAGGACCTGATGCAACGCGCCAAGGCCATCAAGCTGGCGGTATTCGACGTCGACGGCGTGCTCACCGACGGCCGCCTGTATTTCCTCGAGGACGGCAGCGAGTTCAAGACCTTCAACACCCTCGACGGCCACGGCATCAAGATGCTCATGGCCGCGGGCGTGACCACCGCGATCATCAGCGGGCGCAAGACCCCGGTGGTCGAGCGCCGGGCGAAGAACCTCGGCATCCCGCACCTGTTCCAGGGCCGCGAGGACAAACTGGTGGTGCTCGACGGCCTGCTCGCCGAACTCAATCTAAGCTATGAACAGGTCGCCTACCTCGGCGACGACCTGCCCGACCTGCCGGTGATCCGCCGCGTGGGCCTGGGCATGGCGGTGCACAACGCCGCGGCATTCGTTCGCCAGCACGCCCACGGCGTCACCCTGGCTCGCGGCGGCGAAGGCGCCGCCCGCGAGTTCTGCGAACTGATCATGCAGGCCCAGGGCACCCTGGACGCTGCCAACGCCCATTACCTGTAAGGCTGCCCATGCTCAGCAAGAAGATCAGAAATGTCGCGCTGCTAGGCGGGATCGCCGCCGTGCTGGTTGCGGTAGGCTATTGGAACATCAGCCCGGAGACCTTCCTCGACCAGCCGCAGGCCCAGGTCGACCAGAGTGCCATCGACTACTACGCGATCAACGCCCACAGCCTGCAGTTCTTGCCCGACGGCAAGCTGCAGTACGAGATGACCGCCGCCAAGGTCGAGCACCTCAAGGCCAGCGAGGTCACCCTGGTGACCACGCCCGACCTGCACATGTACCGCGGCACCGAGTACCCCTGGCACGTGCAGAGCAAGCGCGCCGAGGTCAACCCGGACGGCACCGAGGTCGAACTGATCGACGATGTGCGCGTGGCGCGCACCGACGACAAGCAACGTGAAACCATCATCACCAGCACACGCATGACCGTGTTCCCGCAGAAGCAATATGCGCAGACCGAGCAAGCCGTTAGAATCGACGGCGCCGGTGGCACGACTACGGGCAAAGGAATGAAAGCGTATTTGAAAGAAGGCAGGATGGACCTGCTCTCTAACGTAAGAGGACAGTATGAGGCTCGTTAAAACCATCCCCCTTCTGCTCAGCCTGGGCGTAGCACTGGGAAGCGCGAGCGCCTTCGCCCTGCCGAACGACCGTGACCAGCCGATCCGCATCCAGGCGGACAACGCCCACCTGGACGACAAGCAGGGCGTTGCCACCTACACCGGCGACGTGATCATCACCCAAGGTTCGATGATGATCAAAGGCAACACCGTGACCATGACCCGCTCCGCCTCCGGCGACATCGACGTGGTCACCTCGGTGGGCAACCTGGCCTACTTCGAGCAGCAGCAGAGCGCCGCCAAGCCCGACAAGATGAAAGGCTGGGCCGTGACTATCCAGTACCAGGCGCAGAAAGACACGGTGATCCTTACCGACCGCGCCAAGGTCGAGAACGAAGGCAACACCACCGAAGGCGAGAAGATCGTCTACAACACCAAGACCCAGGTGGCTACCGCCGGTCGCGGTGGCAACGTGACTGCACCACGTCAGCGCATCGACATGGTCATTCAACCGAAGAAAAAGGCCGAGTAAATGGCAACCCTCAAAGCCCAGCACCTGGCCAAGAGCTACAAGGGCAGGCAGGTCGTTCGCGACGTCAGCCTGTCCATCGACAGCGGCCAGATCGTCGGCCTGCTCGGCCCCAACGGCGCCGGCAAGACCACCTGTTTCTACATGATCGTCGGCCTGGTCCAGGCCGACCAGGGTCGCGTGCTGATCGACAGCCTCGACGTCAGCCACCAGCCCATGCACGGCCGCGCCCAGGCCGGTATCGGCTACCTGCCGCAGGAAGCCTCGATCTTCCGCAAGCTGTCGGTGGCCGACAACATCATGGCCATCCTCGAGACCCGCAAGGACCTCGACCGCGACGGCCGGCGCAAGGAGCTGGAAAGCCTGCTGCAGGAATTCCACATCAGCCACATCCGCGACAACCTCGGCATGAGCCTCTCCGGCGGTGAACGCCGCCGCGTCGAGATCGCCCGCGCCCTGGCCACCGCGCCCAAGTTCATCCTGCTGGACGAACCCTTTGCCGGTGTCGACCCGATCTCCGTGGGCGACATCAAGCAGATCATCCACCACCTCAAGAACAAGGGCATCGGCGTACTGATCACCGACCACAACGTTCGCGAGACCCTGGACATCTGCGAGACCGCCTACATCGTCAACGATGGCCAGCTGATCGCCGAAGGCGACGCCGAGACCATCCTGGCCAACCAGCTGGTCAAGGAAGTGTACCTGGGGCACGAGTTCCGACTCTGACCCCGGCCTGCCCGGAGCACTGGCGCAAGCGCCTGTTCGAGGCTTAAGTTGTTACAGTGCTCTAGGCAAACGCTGCAATTTCAGGCATACAACTTGCTTAAAATCGGCGCCCAGGCGCCCTCCGTGTAGTGGATGGCGCATGCGCGCCGGCAACAAGGTATCAAGCCCCAGCCATGAAACCATCGCTCGTCCTAAAAATGGGCCAGCAACTGACGATGACCCCGCAGTTGCAACAGGCCATCCGTCTGCTTCAGCTCTCCACCCTGGACCTCCAGCAGGAAATCCAGGAAGCGCTGGAGTCCAATCCGATGCTCGAACGTCAGGAAGACGGCGAGGACTTCGACAACAGCGATCCGATGGCGGACAACGCCGAGAACAAGCCGACCGCCGAAGTCCAGGACAACAGTTTCCAGGAAACCAGTACCAGCAGCACCGCGGAAAACCTCGAAGACGGCGAATGGGCCGAGCGCATCCCCAACGAACTGCCGGTCGACACCGCCTGGGAAGACATCTACCAGACCAGCGCCAGCAGCCTGCCGAGCAACGATGACGACGAGTGGGACTTCACCACCCGCACCTCGGTCGGCGAGAGCCTGCAGAGCCACCTGCTGTGGCAGCTCAACCTGGCGCCGATGTCCGACACCGACCGCCTGATCGCCGTCACCCTGATCGACAGCATCAACAGCCAGGGCTACCTGGAAGACACCCTCGAGGAGATCTGCGCAGGCTTCGATCCGGAGCTCGACATCGAGCTGGACGAGGTCGAGGCGGTGCTGCACCGCATCCAGCAGTTCGAACCTGCCGGCATCGGCGCCCGTTCCCTGGGCGAATGCCTGCTGCTGCAACTGCGCCAGCTGCCGGCCTCGACACCGTGGATGAGCGAGGCCCAGCGCCTGGTCACCGACTTCATCGACCTGCTCGGCAGCCGCGACTACAGCCAGCTGATGCGCCGCATGAAGCTCAAGGAAGACGAACTGCGCCAGGTCATCGAACTGGTGCAGACCCTCAACCCGCGGCCCGGCTCGCAGATCGAGTCCAGCGAGCCCGAGTACGTCGTGCCTGACGTCATCGTGCGCAAGGACAGCGAGCGCTGGCTGGTCGAGCTCAACCAGGAAGCGGTACCGCGCCTGCGGGTCAACCCGCAGTACGCCGGCTTCGTCCGCCGCGCCGACACCAGCGCCGACAACACCTTCATGCGCAACCAGTTGCAGGAAGCGCGCTGGTTCATCAAGAGCCTGCAGAGCCGCAACGAGACGCTGATGAAGGTGGCGACGCAGATCGTCGAGCACCAGCGCGGCTTCCTCGACCACGGCGACGAGGCCATGAAGCCACTGGTGCTGCACGATATCGCCGAGGCGGTGGGCATGCACGAGTCGACCATTTCCCGGGTGACCACGCAAAAATACATGCACACCCCGCGCGGCATCTACGAACTGAAATACTTTTTCTCCAGCCACGTGAGCACCGCCGAAGGCGGCGAATGCTCGTCCACGGCGATCCGCGCGATCATCAAGAAACTGGTGGCGGCGGAAAATCAGAAAAAGCCATTGAGTGACAGCAAGATCGCTGGTTTACTGGAGGCACAAGGCATCCAGGTAGCCCGTCGCACCGTCGCCAAGTACCGCGAATCGTTGGGCATCGCCCCGTCGAGCGAGCGCAAGCGACTGATGTAGCCCCGGGATGTGCCACAGCGTTTCAGTGGCAGGTGCAATACCTGCCTCTTTATGCACGGGCAACAAAGGAGAAGCTGTATGCAAGTCAACATCAGTGGACAGCATGTAGAAGTCACCCAACCACTGCGCGATTACGTGCTTGAGAAGCTCGCCCGCGTGGAGGGTCATTTCGACAAGATCACCAATGCGACGGTGATCATGAAGGTCGAGAAGCTGCAGCAGAAGGTGGAAGCCACACTCCAGATTCCCGGTGGCGAAGTCGTCGCCAACGCCGAACATCAAGACATGTATGCGGCGATCGACGCCTTGGCAGACAAACTTGATCGCCAACTGAAAAAACACAAGGAAAAACAGCAAAGCCTGCTGCAAGGCGCAGCCGCCCGCTGATCCCCCTCATCCATGATCCGACTTGAAACCATCCTGACCCCCGGCCGTTCCCTCGTGAACGTGCCGGGCGGCAGCAAGAAGCGCGCCCTGGAAAAGGTCGCCAACCTGATCGCCGAGCAAGTACCCGAGCTGGGGATGCAAGATGTCTTCGACAAGCTCATCGCTCGGGAAAAGCTGGGCTCCACCGGTTTTGGCAATGGCATCGCCATTCCCCATTGCCGGCTCGAAGGCTGCACCGCGCCAGTGAGCGCCCTGCTGCACCTGGATGCCCCCATCGATTACGATGCCATCGATGGCGCCCCGGTCGACCTGCTGTTCGTCCTGCTGGTCCCGGAAGCCGCCACCGATGCCCACCTTGAACTGCTGCGCCAGATCGCCAGCATGCTCGATCGCAAGGAGGTCCGCGATCGCCTGCGTGCCGCCGACAGCAGCGAGACCCTTTACCAGGTCGTCCTGGACGTACAGAACGAGCACTGAACATGCGCCTGATCATCGTCAGCGGCCGCTCCGGCTCCGGTAAGAGTACCGCCCTCGACGTGCTGGAAGACAACGGCTACTACTGCATCGACAACCTGCCTGCCGGGTTGTTGCCGCAGTTGGCGGAAAACGCGCTGATCAACACCGAGTTGCTGCAACCGAAGGTCGCGGTATCCATCGATGCGCGCAACCTCCCCAGCCACCTGTCGCGCTTCCCCGAACTGCTGGATGAGGCACGTTCGCGGCATATCCAGTGCGACGTGCTGTACCTGGACGCCGACGAAGACACCCTGCTCAAGCGCTTCTCGGAAACCCGCCGCCGCCATCCGCTGACCAACGACAGCCGCTCGCTGGCCGAGGCGATCCGCGTGGAAAGCGAGCTGCTCGGGCCGATCGCCGACCTCGCCGACCTGAAGATCGACACCACCAATCTGAACCTCTACCAGCTGCGCGATTCGATCAAGCTGCGCCTGCTCAACCAGCCCGAGCCAGGCACCGCGTTCCTGGTCGAGTCGTTCGGCTTCAAGCGCGGCATGCCGGTGGACGCCGATGTGGTGTTCGATGTGCGCTGCCTGCCCAATCCATACTGGAAGCCGGAACTTCGCGAGCATTCCGGCCTCGAACAGCCGGTGATCGATTACCTGGCCGCCCAGCCGGACGTCGAGGAAATGTTCCAGGACATCTCCGGTTACCTGCTCAAGTGGCTGCCGCGCTTCGCCGCCAGCAACCGCGCCTATGTCACCATCGCCATCGGCTGTACCGGCGGCCACCACCGCTCGGTGTACATCACCGAACGGCTTGGCCAACTGCTCCAGCAATCCCTGAAAAACGTCCAGGTCCGCCACCGCGACCTATAGCCCACAGGATCCGCCCCACGATGCCCGCCCGCGAAATCACCATCATCAACAAGCTGGGCCTGCATGCGCGGGCGGCCGCCAAGTTCGTCGGCGTGGCCGGTCGCTTCCCTTGCCAGGTACGGGTCGGTCGCGCGCCGGACAAGCTGGTGGACGGCAAGAGCATCATGGCGGTGATGATGCTCGCCGCGGGCAAGGGCACGCCGGTGCACCTGCACACCGAGGGCGAGCAGGACGGTGAGGCCATGGATGCACTGGTCGCGTTGATCAACAATTTCTTCGACGAAGGCGAGTAAGCGCCGCTAGCGACTGCGCACGCTTCGTGTAGGAGCGGCCTCGTGCCGCGAAAGGGTTGCGTAGCAGCCCCGGCAATGCAGCAATGTTGCTGAAAACCAGGGGCTGCCATGCAGCCCTTTCGCGGCACAAGGCCGCTCCTACAGGGACCGTGCCGGGCTCAGGACATCGCCGTGTCCATCACCATCATCAGGCAGAACCCGACACACAGCCCCAGGCTCGCCAGGCGGTGATGCCCGTTGCTGCGCGATTCGGGAATGATCTCCTGGGTCACCACCAGCAGCATTGCCCCCGCCGCGCAGGCCAGGCCCAGCGGCAACAGCAGTTCGGCGATGTTCACCAGCCAGGCGCAGATCACCGCGGCCAGTGGCTCGACCAGCCCAGACGCCGCGCCGATCAGGAACGCCTTGAACCGCGACATGCCCGCCCCAGCCAGCACCAGGGCGATCACCAGTCCCTCCGGCACATCCTGCAGCGCGATGCCCATGGCCAGGCTGTCGGCATCGGGCATGCCACCGCCCGCGGACACGCCGATGGCCATGCCTTCGGGAATGTTGTGGGCAATGATGGCGATGACAAACAACCAGATCCGTGCAGCGATCACCGGTTGCTGATCGCTGCCGACCAAGGCCTCTGGCGAAGCGCCGGAGACCTTGAGATCGACCAGGAACAGGCACAACGCGCCGAACAGCAGGCCGCTGCTGATCACCCCACCGGCGCCCCATGGGCTGAAGCCGATGGATTGTGCCGCATCCAGCCCGGGAATGATCAGCGAGAACGCGGTGGCCGCCAGCATCACCCCGGCGCCGAAGCCGAGCAAGGTGTCGGCCACGGCCACCGGCATGTTGCGGATCACCAATACCGGTACCGCGCCCAACGCCGTCCCCAGCGCGCACAATGCGCCGCCCTCAAGGGCACGCAACATGCGCGGTTCCAGGTCCAGCCAGGCGATGCCCCGCGCCACCAGCAACGCGGTGCCGACCAGCAACAGCAAGGTCCCAAGCGCCAGGCGGAACAGGCGCACACTGCTGACAGACATCACCTCGGAGCGCATACCGGTCAGACTCGTTTCAGGGCTTCAAGGTAGCGACGTTCCACTTCGGCCCAGTCGACCACGTTGTAGAAGGCGCCAATGTATTCCGGACGACGGTTCTGGTACTTCAGGTAGTAGGCGTGCTCCCACACGTCCAGACCGAGGATCGGCGTGTTGCCGTGCATCAGCGGGCTGTCCTGGTTGCCGCTGCTCTCAACTACCAGAGTGTTCTGCGGGGTCACGCTCAACCAGGCCCAGCCGCTGCCGAAGCGGGTCAGCGCGGCCTTGGTAAAGGCCTCCTTGAACGCCTCGAAGCCGCCAAGCTGCGCGTCGATGGCCCTGGCCACCTGCCCTGCCGGCTGGCCGCCGCCCTTGGGCGACATGACGGTCCAGAACAGGGTGTGGTTGGCATGCCCACCGCCCTGGTTGATCACCGCGCCCTGGAGCTTCTCGGGCAGTTGCTTGACCGCGCCCACCAGTTGTTCCACCGGCCATTCGGCCCACTCGGTGCCCTCGATGGCGGCGTTGAGGTTGTTGATGTAGGTCTGGTGATGCTTGCTGTGGTGGATCTCCATGGTCTGGGTGTCGATGTGCGGTTCCAGCGCATCGTAGGCATAGGGCAACGCAGGCAAGGTATGCGGCATGTCAGTGGATTCCGTAGGCAGGTGTGCGATCAGTGATATCCGTATGCGCGACCAGCTCGCTGGCCACCGGGGCCTGTCGGCTGAGCAGGCGCTCGGTACGCGGGTATTGGCCGTATTCGGCGATGAAACTCAGCAACTCGGTGTAGGTGCGCCCGCTGTGGCGCAACGCGGCGTCGCGCAGGGCCTGGGGCAGGCGCTGATCCTGGCTGGCCTGGAGCAGCCGCTGGTGTGCCGCGCAGAGGTAGTCGGCGCTTTCGTGCGGCTGGTTCAGGCGCAGGTGCAGATCGGCCAGGTTGTGATGGGCGATGACCAGTGCGGCCACCGCCTCGTCGACGTCATGCCAGCGCTCGAACAGCACCTGGGCCAGGGCCAGGGCTTGCAGGTAGTGTTCCCGGGCATCGACCAGCTCGCCCTGCTCGAACAGGCGGTTGGCGTCTTGCGTGGTGCGTTTCCAGTGCTGCATGACGTGTCTCCTGGGCGGCCCGGGCTCAGATGCCGCCGGCGGTGAGTTTTTCCGGATCCAGCAGCGCCTCGAGCTGATCACGCGACAGGTCGGAGTGCTCCAGCGCCACGTCGATGATCGGGCGGCCCTCTTTGTAGGCGGTCTTGGCGATCTCGGCGGCCTTGAGGTAGCCGATGATCGGGTTCAACGCGGTAACCAGGATCGGGTTGCGCGACAGCGCTTCCTTGAGCTTGGTTTCGTTGACCTTGAAGCTGGCGATGGCCTTGTCGGCCAGCAGGCGGCTGACGTTGGCCATCAGCTCGATGCTTTCCAGCAGGTTGCGGGCAATCACCGGCAGCATCACGTTGAGCTCGAAGTTGCCCGACTGCCCGGCCACGGCGATGGTGGCATCGTTGCCGATCACCTGGGCGGCGACCATGGCGGTGGCTTCCGGGATCACCGGATTGACTTTGCCCGGCATGATCGATGAGCCCGGCTGCAGGCCCTGCAGCTCGATTTCACCGAGGCCGGCGAGCGGGCCCGAGTTCATCCAGCGCAGGTCGTTGGCGATCTTCATCAGCGCCACGGCGGCGGTCTTGAGCTGCCCGGACAAGGCCACGGCGGTGTCCTGGGAGCCGATCAGGGCGAACAGGTTCTCGCCAGGAGTGAATTCGACCTGGGTCAGGCCGCTCAACTGGCGGGCAAAGCCTGCGGCGAACTGCGGATGGGCGTTGATGCCGGTGCCCACGGCGGTACCGCCCTGGGCCAGCGCCTGCAGGCTCGGCAGGGTGGCTTCGATATGCGCCTGGGCGCCCTTGACCTGCGCGGCCCAGCCACCGAGCACCTGGCTCATGCGCACCGGCATGGCATCCATCAGGTGGGTGCGGCCGGTCTTCACATGCTTGTGCACTTCGAGCGCCTTGGCCTCGATCACCTGGGTGAGGTGACGCAGGGCCGGCAGCAGCTGCTCGTGCAGAGCCAGGGCGGCGCTGACGTGGATGGTGGTGGGGATGATGTCGTTGCTGCTCTGGCCACAGTTGACATGGTCGTTGGCATTGACCGGCTCGCCCAGCACGCGGCTGGCCAGGGTGGAGATGACCTCGTTGGCGTTCATGTTCGAGCTGGTGCCGGAACCGGTCTGGAACACATCCACCGGGAAATGCTGGATAAAGTCGCCGGACAGCAGTTGCTCGACCGCCTTGACGATGGCCTCGCCCTGCCCCGCGCTCAGCTGGGACAGCTCGACGTTGGCCTTGGCCGCCGCCGCCTTGGCCAGCAGCAGGGCACGGATGAACTGGGCCGGCATCGGCTTGCCGCTGACCGGGAAGTTGTCGACCGCGCGCTGGGTCTGGGCACCGTACAGGGCCTGGGCCGGCACCTGCAGTTCGCCCATGCTGTCACGCTCGATACGGGTATCACTCATCTTCAAGTCCTTGCATCAGTTCTTCGGGAGAAATCGACGGCAGCAGCACGCTGTTGGCGAGCTGCATCGCGTAGGGCTGCCAGCGCAGGTTTTGTTCGCGGCGATCAAGGTTGCGCAGGTCGAGCAAGGGCCGCCAGGCCTGGTCCAGGCACAGGCAGCGCCAATGCCACGGCAGCATGCGATCGTTGGCGGTATCCAGCAGCAGGCGGAAGGCGGTCAGCGCCACGGTCCAGGGCGAGGTTTCGGTGCAGCACACCAGGTAGCGCCCTTCGGCCAGGTAATGCTCGATCAGACGCGGCTCGTCGGGTTCGAGCGCGCAGCGGATGCGCCGGCTGAGCCAGCGCCAGTTTTCCAGGTAGGGCAGTTCGTGGAGGACGGGTTTCATGAACATCATCGCCGGGTTGCTGGATAATGATATTCATTATTATGTGAGAAATAGAATCAGTTCAAGCTAGACGATGGGCAAAAGAAACCCGGCGCGATGGCCGGGTCCTTTGCAAGGCATGAGCAGGGCAGCGTGGGAGCGAGCTTGCCTCGCGATTGCAGGTAAGAATATCGCGGGGCAAGCCCGCTCCCACGCTCCCCTACTCCCCTGCTGATGACAGAGCGCCGATCAGCTGCCAGCCAGCGTCATCCGCTCGATCAGCACCGAGCCACTGTGGATATTGCTGCGGGTCTCGATATCGCTGCCGATCGCCACGATCTGCTGGAACATGTCCTTCATGTTGCCGGCGATGGTCACTTCCTGGACCGGGAACTGGATCTCGCCGTTTTCGACCCAGAAGCCCGCAGCGCCACGGGAATAGTCACCGGTCACCATGTTCAGGCCATGCCCCATCAGCTCGGTTACCAGCAGGCCGCGGCCCATGCGGCGAATCAGTGCCGCCTGGTCCTCCACGCCATGGCTGACGTACAGGTTGTGCACGCCCCCGGCGTTGGCGGTGCTCGGCAGGCTCAGCTTGCGCCCGGAATAGGTGCCGAGGATGTAGGACACCAGCTCGCCCTTGTCGACGAACGGCTTGGCGTAGGTGGCCAGGCCGTCGCCGTCGAATGCCGCGCTGCCCAGCGCGCGCGGGATGTGCGGCCGCTCGTCGAGGGTCAGCCAGGTGGGGAACAGGCGCTGGCCGAGGGTGCCTTCGAGGAACGACGACTTGCGGTACAGGTTGCCGCCGGAAATCGCCGACAGGAAGCTGCCGAACAGGCCGCCGGCAAGCTCCGCCGAGAACAGTACCGGCACCTCGCAGGTCGGCACCGGACGCGCGCCGAGGCGGCTGGCGGCGCGTTGCGCGGCGCGCTGGCCGATGCTGCGCGGGTCGGCCAGCAGGTTGCCCTGGCGATTGACGTCGTACCAGTAGTCACGCTGCATCTGCCCGTCGGCCTCGGCGATCATCACGCAGCTCAGGCTGTGCCGGGTGGACGCGTAGCCGCCGATGAAGCCGTGGCTGTTGCCATAGACCCGCACGCCCTGGTGGGTATTGAGGGTGGTGCCATCGGCGTTGAGGATGCGCTTGTCGGCGTCGAACGCCGCCGCCTCGCAGGCCAGCGCCATCTCGATGGCCTTCTCCGGCTCGATGTCCCAGTCGTGGTACAGGTCAAGGTCAGGGATCTCGCGGGCCATCAGGGCGGCATCGGCCAGCCCCGAACACGCGTCCTCGGAGGTGTGCTTGGCGATTGCCAGGGCTGCCGCGACGGTCTCGCGGATCGCCTCAGGACCACTGGCCGAGGTGCTGGCCGAACCCTTGCGCTGGCCAACGTAGAGGGTGATGCCGAAGCCCTGGTCGCGGTTGAACTCGACCGTCTCGACTTCGCGCTGACGCACCGTGGTGGACAGGCCCTGCTCCAGCGACACCGCCACTTCGCAGGCGCTGGCGCCCTGACGGCGCGCCTCGGCGACGATCGCCTCGACCTGTTCCTGCAACGCCGGCAGGTCCTTGGGGCCTACGCTCTGGACTGCACTCATGGTTCTCTCCACTGAAAATTCTGCGTACGGCTTGGGTCATTCTACGACCGGGCCGGACAAGCGGCCCCCGACTGGTTATCATGGCGGCGATTTCCTGCGGACTGCCCCCATGGTTGATTCTTACGACGACGCCTTCGATGGCGAAAAAAGCAAAACCCAGATCAAGCGCGAGCTGCATGCGCTGGTCGAGCTCGGTGAGCGCCTCACCACCCTCAAGGCCGACACCCTGGCCCGCCTGCCGTTGACCGACGAGCTGCGCAAGGCGCTGGCCGAGGCCTGCAAGCACGTTGCACACGGTGCCCGCAAACGCCACATGTCGTTCGTCGGCAAGCTGATGCGCGACCAGGACCTGGACGCCATTCATGCCGTGCTCGATCAGATCGACAGCTCCAGCCGCCAGTACAACGAGCGCTTCCACGGCCTCGAGCGCTGGCGCGACCGCCTGATCGACGGTAACGACGAGGACCTCGAACGCTTCGTCAACGAGTTTCCCGACACCGATCGCCAGCACCTGCGCTCGCTGATCCGTCATGCCCAGCACGAGAAGGCGCGGAACAAGCCGCCTGCGGCTGCGCGTAAAGTGTTCAAGTACATCCGCGACCTCGACGAGGTCCAGCGCGGTCTGCGTTAAACCCGACATCCTGGGGCTGCTACGCAGCCCATCGCGGCACAAGGCCGCTCCTACAGGGAACGCGCACACCTGTAGGAGCGGCCTTGCGCCGCGAAAGGACCGCAAAGCGGTCCCTGCCGGCATCAAGCCCCTGTACCGCCCACGGTAATCGCATCCAGCTTCAGGGTCGGCTGGCCAACGCCTACCGGCACCGACTGCCCATCCTTCCCGCACGTGCCCACGCCGCTGTCCAGCGCCAGGTCATTGCCGACCATCGACACACCCCGCATCGCCTCCGGACCATTGCCGATCAAGGTCGCGCCCTTCACTGGCGCGGTGATCTTGCCGTCCTCGATCAGGTAGGCCTCGCTGGTGGAGAACACGAACTTGCCGCTGGTGATGTCCACCTGGCCACCACCGAGGTTGGCGCAGTAGATGCCCTTCTTCACCGAGCGGATGATTTCCTCGGGGTCGCTGTCGCCGGCACGCATGTAGGTGTTGGTCATGCGCGGCATCGGCAGGTGAGCGTAGGATTCACGCCGGCCGTTGCCGGTGACCGCCATGCCCATCAGGCGGGCGTTGAGCTTGTCCTGCATGTAGCCCTTGAGGATGCCGTTCTCGATCAGTGTGGTGCACTCGGTCGGGGTGCCTTCGTCGTCGATGCTGAGCGAGCCGCGGCGGCCCTCCAGGGTCCCGTCGTCGACGATGGTGCACAGGCTCGAGGCCACTTTCTCGCCGATACGCCCGCTGAACGCCGAACTGCCCTTGCGGTTGAAGTCGCCCTCCAGGCCGTGACCGACCGCCTCGTGCAGCAGCACGCCGGACCAGCCCGGGCCAAGCACCACCGGCAGCGTGCCAGCAGGTGCCGGAATAGCCTCGAGGTTGACCAAGGCCTGGCGCAGCGCCTCGCGGGCATAGCCCATCACCCGCTCCTCGGTGAAGAAGCGGTAGTCGGTACGCCCACCACCGCCCTGCCCGCCACGCTCGCGACGACCATTCTGCTCGACGATCACGCTGACATTGAAACGCACCAGCGGACGCACATCGGCGGCCAGGCTGCCATCGGCGGCGGCGACCAGGATCCGCTCCCAGACCCCGGCCATGCTTACGCTGACCTGCTGGATGCGCGGATCGAGGGCGCGGGTGGCGGCATCGACGCGCTTGAGCAGGTCGACCTTCTCGGCGCGGCTCAGCACATCCAGGGGGTTATAAGACGCGTACAGGGCGGTCACATCCTGGCTGCGGAACGCCTGCACCTTGCCGTCCTGCCCGGCGCGGGAAATCGAGCGGGCGGCGCGGGCCGCCGAGGTCAGGGCTTCGAGGTTGATCGCATTGCTGTAGGCGAAGCCGGTCTTCTCGCCGGACTGGGCGCGCACGCCCACGCCCTGGTCGAGGTTGAAGCTGCCCTCTTTGACGATGCCGTCCTCCAGCGCCCAGGTTTCCGAGATCTGACCCTGGAAATACAGGTCGGCGGCATCGATGCCGGGGCCGGCCAGCTCGCCCAGCACCGTCTGCAGGCTTTCGAGGGTCAGACCGCCCGGGGCCAGGAGCTGCTCGCTGACGGTGGATAAAATCTCGCTCATAGTCACTCCGAGGTGTGCGCAGGCCGCAAGGCGTCCTGCGAGAAAAAGCGCCGGTGCGTGACCACCGGCATGCGCGCCCGGATGGACGCCTGTTCTTCACTGTCGCGCGTGGCGAGCAATACCGCTTCGCCCCGCGCCTGTTGCGCGACGATCCGCCCCCAGGGATCGACGATCGCCGCCTGGCCGTGGGTTTCCCGCGGCCCTGGATGCACGCCGCCCTGGGCGGCCGCCAATACATAGCACTGGGTCTCGATGGCCCGTGCGCGAATCAGTACTTCCCAATGCGCCGCTCCGGTCACCGCGGTGAACGCCGCCGGCGCGCTGATCAGCTCGGCCCCGGCGGCGCGCAAGGCGCTGTACAGCTCGGGGAAGCGCAGGTCGTAGCACACCGACAGGCCCAGGCGGCCAACGGGTGTGTCAGCCACCACCACCTGGCTGCCGTGGGCGTAGTCGTCCGACTCGCGGTAGCGGCCACGGTTGTCGGCCACGTCCACATCGAACAGGTGCAGCTTGTCGTAGCGGGCGGCGATCTCGCCGTGCTCATCGACCAGCAACGAGCAGGCGTGGGCCTTGGCATGCGGCTGGCCGACCGGCGGCAGCGGCAAGGTACCCGCGACTATCCATAACCTGAGGTCGCGGGCAGTGCGTTTCAACCAGGGCAGGATTGGCCCCTCGCCCAGCGCCTCGGCCCGACCGATGGCCGCGGCATCGCGTCGGCCCATGGCGGCGAAGTTCTCCGGCAGCACCGCCAGGCGCGCGCCACCGGCGGCGGCCTGTTCGAGCAGTGCCGTGGCACGTTGCAGGTTGGCCAGCACATCGTCCTGGCTGACCATCTGGATCACAGCTGACGTCATGACCACCCCGGGTTATTTGTCGAAAGGTTTCACAAAGGTGATTTTAGGCTCTTTGACCGGACCTTCGACGCGATAGTGCACACTGGCGAAACGCGCGACCCGGTCACCGATCAGGCGGTCGACCAGGAACAACGCGCCGCCGATCGCCGGCGCGCCGACGATCAGCGCGGCCAGCGGCAGGTTGTTGGTCACCGGCAGCGTCACCAGCAGCTTGGCATCGACCCGGTCACGAACGAAGTCCATGGTGCCGTCGAGCTCGAAGTTGCTCGACGGCCCGGTGACGGTGATCGGCTCACGGGTCACGTAGACCCCTTCGCTGGCCACCAGCAGGCCCTTGACCCGGTCATAGGCCAGGCCCTTGCTGAACAGGTCGGAGAAGTCCAGGCGCAGGCGCCGGCCGATGGAGTTGAAGTTGAGCAGCCCGAACACCCGCAAGGCCTGGGCGCTGCCCTCGACCTCGACGAACTGGCCGCTGCGCAGGGCCGCGTCGAGGCTGCCGGAATAACGGTTGAGGCTGACCCAGGCTGGCGAACCCGGCCAGCGGCCGTCCACGTCCATGCGGAAGTCGCGGCTGGTGACGGTGGGCGCGAAGCCCCAGGCCTTGAGCACATCGCCCAGGTTCTTGCCGTCCAGCCGCCCCTTGTACCAGCTCGAACTGCTGCCCGGCTCGCCTTCCCAGCCACCGCTGCCATCAATGTGCAGCCCCTTGAGGTCCAGGTCGACATCGCTCATGGCCATGCCTTTGGCGGTCTGGCGCAGTTTCAGGTTGACACTGCCGAACAGGTCGTCGCCGCGGTACAGCTTGTCGATGGTCAGGTCCAGCGGCGGCACCTTGCGCGGGTCGACCCCGACCAATGGGTCCGGCGCGTTCTCGTCCTGGGCTTCATCCGGGTCGGCCGGCGGCAGGCGCAGGCTCTGCAGGCGGACGGTCATGGGCGTGGCCTTGGCATCGGGAATACGGGCGTTGCCGATGATTTCCTGGCTGTCCAGGCGCAGGTCCCAGGCCGGGCCGCCGCGCATCAGGCGGATCACCGCCTGGTTGAGGTCCATGCCGAAGGCCTTGAGCTGGCCGATGCTCAGGTCCACGCTCTGCAGGTTCTGCCGGGCGCTGCCACCCGGATCCTTGCCGGCCAAGCGCTCCATCTGCTGCTGCCAGGGTGCCAGGTCCAAGGCCTCGAGCCGGCCACGCACGCGCAGGCCCTGGCCGCTTGGGAGGCTGGCTTCGCCCGTGCCCAACAGCAGCTCGCCACGCCCCTGGGCCAGCTTGTCGGCCGGCGCGGCGTAGGCGAAGCGGGCAAGGTCTGTGTAGCTGGCATCGATGCGCCGCTCGGGGCCTTGCAGGGTCAGGCCGAAACGACTGTCGCGGGTTTCCCCGGCAGCCTTGCCGAAAGGCGCCGGCAAGTCGATGGCCAATCCTTTGAGCGAAGAACTGACGCTCAAGCGGTTGTCGCGACTGCCGAGTGTCACCTGCAACTGATAGGGCAGCTCACCGGAGGCCGGCAGCGGTTGCTGGTACTGCAACCAGTCGGTCAGGGCCTTGAGGCCGACCTGGCCATTGGCGTTGATGCGGGTCTGAATCTGCCCACCCTGCCCTTCGGCGGTGATCTGCGCGGTCACCGGCTTGCCGAAGGCGTGCAGGCTGATGTCCTTGCCGCTCAGCCCTTTGTCGAAATCGAAGGTGAAGTCGCCTTTGAGCTGGGTCAGTTCCAGGCTGGGCGGCGCCACTTTCAGGGTCGCGTCGCGGGTCGCGAAGTCCACCAGCACCTTGGGCCGCTGCCCATGGGCCAGGGGTATATCGAGCTTGACCTTGCCCTCAAGCGGGCCTTCACCTTCCCAACCGGCGAAGATCTCGCCCGTACCGATGGGCGCTTCCTTGAGGATCTTCAGGCCATCGCCGAGGCTGCCGTCGAAGTCGCCATCGAGGAACAGGTGGCTGTGCTGATCGCCCTCGACATGGGGAATGTTGACGCTGACATCGCTGACCTGGGTATCCAGCAGCAGCCCTTTGCGGGCCTGGATGCGCACGCCGGTGTCCTCGATGTAGACATTGCCGTCGACCTGCTGCACCTGCGGCCAGCCCGGCTGGAAATCCAGCGCGGCGTCGTGGACCTTGAAGAACAGGCTGATATCGCGGGCATGGGGCGGCGCGTTGTGATGCAGCGAGCCCTGGTACTGGAAGTAGCCCTCGTCGACATTGCCCTTGACGATGGCACTGCGCAGCCATTCGTCCAGGGCCGGGCTGAGCACCTCGGGCAGGTATTTGGCGGTGTAGCGACCGTCGCCCTCGGTAAGGCCTACGCGCAGGTCCATGTAGTCTTCGTGGCCCGGTTGCAGGTGGATGCGGATGAGGAAGTCCGCGGCGATCTTGCCCTCGTCGCCCAGCACCTTGATATAAGGGGCGACCAGGGTGAAGGCTTCCTTGTCCAGGGTCCAGGTCAGCCGTGCGTTGGCTTTCGGGTAATGCCAGGGTTTGCCGAAGATCGGATACAGATGCAGCATGAAGGCCTGGGTATCCAGGCGCAGCTCGCCGTGCCCGAGGTCACCGCTGATGGCGCCGCTGACGTTGCCGGCGGCCGGCGCCCCGTGATAGGCGTCGAAGCCGACTTTCTCCAGGTTGGCGGCAAACTGCAGGCGCTGGTCGCCCTCGGCCTTGGGGCGGATATCCAGGCGTACGTTGCGCAGGGCGCCGGTCACCTTGAGCGCGTCGACCACCGTCATCAGCTTGTCCGGCAACGGCGCCAAGGCGTCGATCACCGGAGTCAGCGGGGTCAGGTCGAGGCGATCG
The DNA here is from genome assembly GCF_016861355.2 of Pseudomonas sp. RtIB026. Lineage (NCBI taxonomy): Bacteria > Pseudomonadati > Pseudomonadota > Gammaproteobacteria > Pseudomonadales > Pseudomonadaceae > Pseudomonas > Pseudomonas sp. RtIB026. The sequence continues at coordinate 5,522,370 of NZ_AP023348.2, forward strand.
GCCTGCACCTGCCAGCTTTCCTCGGCCGGGCTCTGACCAGGGCGCTGTGCCAGTTGCAGATGGGACTCCCAACGGGTCTTGCCAAGGCTCATGCCCAGGGAGTCGACAACGACGTCGAAACCTTGGTCCTGGCGCTGGAACCAGGCCGACAGGGCCAGGTTGTCCAGGGTGATGGCCTTGCGTCCGGTGTAGGCACCCTTGAGCTGCGGGGCGTTGAGGCGAACCATCGCCTGCTGCAACTGCCCCTTGTTCCAGTCGATCCAGAACTCGCCACCGGCGCGCAGGGTGTCGGCCTGCCACTGGCCCAGCAGCCGCGGCGGCAGCCAGCGCGCCCAATCGCTTTGCGGCAGGCTCAGGTAGGCCTGCACGCGACCGTCGCGCCAGGCCTTGGCGGTGGCGCGGCTGTTCAGGCTCAGGGCCAGGGGCTGGCCATCGGGCAGCGTGGCGCGCAGGTCGACGCTCTGGCGCGACGCGCCGGCCTGCAATCCCAGGCTGACATAGGTGAGGGTCAGCGGATCACGCTGCCAGGGATGCAGGGTGACCTGGCTGTCGAACACATCGATCCGCCCCAGTTGGCGCAGGCGCTTGAGCGCATCGGCCGGATCGAGCGGCGCATCATCCTTCTGCGGCAGGCCTTCGAGGGTCCAGGCGCCCTGCTCGCTCTCGCGCAGGATCAGTTGCAGCCCGCTGAGCTGGATGCGCGCCAGGCGCACTTCGCGGGCCTTGAGGCTGGCCCACAGGTCGGGCACCAGCTTGACGTCGTCCAGGCGCAAGGCCGCCTTGCCTTCGCCCAGCTGCAAGTCGCGTACGCGCAACACCGGCGCCAGGCCACTCCAGCGCCCCTCCAGGGCACCGACGTGCACGGGCATGCCCAAGGCCTGTTCGGCCTTGAGTTCGGCGTCGGCTCGGTATTCGGCGACCAGGGGTACCAGTTGCCGACCGAGGCTGACATACAGCGCCACCAGCACCGCCAGCAGGGCGCAGATTCCCAGCCCCCAGCGGGTCAAGGCGCCCAGAACGCGGGTCAGACGTTCCATGGCCATGGCCCTCCAAGTCGTCCCTTAACTATGGCCGGTGAATAGCGCTTTGCCAGCCCGTCCATGGGGCGACCGCCATTAGCGCGGGTCAGAGCAGCACCACATCGTATTGTTCCTGGGAGTACATGGACTCCACCTGGAAGCGGATGGTTCGCCCGATGAACGTCTCCAGTTCGGCGACGTTGCCCGACTCTTCATCGAGCAGGCGGTCCACCACCTTCTGGTTGGCCAGTACCCGATAGCCCTCGGCCTGGTAGGCACGGGCCTCGCGCAGGATCTCGCGGAAAATTTCGTAACAGATCGTCTCGGGGGTCTTCAGCTTGCCGCGCCCCTGGCACGCCGCGCAGGGTTCGCACAGTACCTGCTCAAGGCTTTCGCGGGTGCGCTTGCGGGTCATCTGCACCAGGCCCAGCTCGGTGATGCCGATGATGTTGGTCTTGGCATGGTCACGTTCGAGCTGCTTCTCCAGGGTACGCAGGACCTGGCGCTGGTGCTCCTCGTCTTCCATGTCGATGAAGTCAATGATGATGATCCCGCCGATGTTGCGCAGGCGCAGTTGCCGGGCAATAGCGGTGGCGGCCTCGAGGTTGGTCTTGAAGATGGTCTCCTCGAGGTTGCGATGGCCGACGAACGCCCCGGTGTTGACGTCGATGGTGGTCATCGCCTCGGCCGGGTCGACCACCAGGTAGCCGCCGGACTTGAGCGGCACCTTGCGCTCGAGGGCGCGCTGGATCTCGTCTTCCACGCCATACAGGTCGAAGATCGGCCGCTCGCCAGGGTAATGCTCCAGGCGATCGGCGATCTCCGGCATCAGCTCGGCAACGAACTGCGTGGTCTTCTGGAAGGTTTCCCGCGAGTCGATGCGGATCTTCTCGATCTTGGGGTTGACCAGGTCGCGCAAGGTGCGCAGGGCCAGGCCAAGGTCCTCGTAGATGACCACCGGCGCCCCGCAGGTCTTGATCTGCGAGCCGATCTGCTCCCACAGGCGGCGCAGGTAGCGAATGTCCTGAAGGATGTCCTCGGCACGGGCGCCCTCGGCGGCGGTGCGCAGGATGAATCCGCCGGCGTCCTTCATGTCTTCCTGGGCCATGCAGTCGGTGACCACCTGCTTGAGGCGCTCACGCTCGGCTTCTTCCTCGATCTTCAGGGAAATGCCGACATGGCTGCTGCGCGGCATGTACACCAGGTAGCGCGACGGAATCGACAGCTGGGTGGTCAGGCGCGCGCCCTTGCTGCCGATGGGGTCCTTGGTGACCTGCACCACCAGCGCCTGGCCTTCGTGCACCAGCGCGGTGATGTTCTCCACCGCCGAACCTTCGCGCTGGGAGATCTCCGAGGCGTGGATGAACGCCGCCCGCTCCAGGCCGATGTCGACGAATGCCGCCTGCATGCCCGGCAGGACCCGCACCACCTTGCCCTTGTAGATATTGCCGACGATGCCACGGCGTTGGGTGCGCTCAACGTGCACCTCCTGCAGGACGCCGTTCTCCACCACCGCCACGCGTGACTCCATCGGGGTGATGTTGATCAGGATCTCTTCACTCATGGCAGGCTCTCGTCAAAGGTCTCGGGTAATGATGGATCGCTGCGGGATGGCTGGCTAGGCACTATACGAAATGTAAAGGCCCTAGCGCGGTGTCGTGTCCTCTTGCTGTTGCCAACAGGGGATGGCGAACTGCTCGAGCAGTTCGGCGGTCTCGCTCAAAGGTAGACCGACCACCGCCGAGTAGCTGCCCTCGATAGCGCTGACGAACACCGCGCCCAGGCCCTGGATGGCATAGCCGCCGGCCTTGTCGACCGGTTCGCCGCTGTCCCAGTAGCGCAGCGCTTCCTCGAAGGAGATGGTGCGAAAACGCACGGTGGTGCTGACGCAGCGGCTGATGCTGCGCTGGCCGTCGGTCAGCGCGACGGCGGTGAGCACCTGGTGCTCGCGCTTGGACAGGTCGCCAAGCATGGCCAGCGCCTGCTCGCGGTTCTCCGGTTTGCCGAGGATCTGGCCATCGAGCACCACGGTGGTGTCGGCGCCCAGTACCACTCCGGCGCCGTCGGTGTGGGCGAAGCCCGCCACGGCCTTGGCCTGGGCCAGACGTTCGACATAGGCCGCCGGGGCTTCACCCGGCAGCGGGGTTTCATCGATGGGTGCGCTGACAACGGTGAACGGCACGCCGATCTGGGTCAGCAGTTCACGCCGGCGCGGCGAACCGGAGGCCAGGTACAGCTGAGTCATATGGACATCTCCCTGTCAGTGGCGGCGGGTCGTCAGTGAATGTGCAGGCGAACGCGCAGGCCGCGCAGGGCGAAGCTGACCCAGGGCCAGAGCAAGGCGCTGATCACCGCCGACCAGACCAGGGCCAGGGTCGGCAGGCGATTGCCGGTGAGCGCGCTTAGCCACAGCTGGATCAACTGGGCGATGCCGAAGATCACCAGGATCACCAGGCTCTGCTGCCACATGGGGAACATGCGCAGGCGCTGCTGCAACGACAGCACCAGGAAGGTGATCAGGGTGAGAATCAGGGCATTCTGGCCAAGCAAGGTACCGTACAGCACATCCTCGGCCAGGCCGAGCAGGAATGCCGTGGTCATGCCGACCTTGCCGGGCACGGCGAGGGTCCAGAAGGCCAGCAGCAGGGCCAGCCACATGGGCCGGAACACTTCCATGAACTGCGGCATGGGCGAGACGCTGAGCAACAGGCCGATGGCGAACGTCAGCCAGATGGCCCAGCCGTTTCTGCTACGGGTGCTGGCCATTATTGTCTCCGGGGTTGAGCGGGCGCGGCAGCCGGTTGGACCGGCGCCGGGCTGGTCGTCGTAGGCGCAGCCGCAGGAGCGGTGCCAGGCGCAGGCTGCGCGGCATGGGCCGGTGCGGGCGTGGCCGCCGGCGGAGTGTGGCCGGCGCCCTGGCGGTCGGCCTCTTCCTGGGCGATCGCCGCCTCGGTGGCGCGCTCTTCCGGCGTGCGCCGGTCGCTGAACACCAGCAGCATGTAGCGGCTGCGGTTGAGCGCGGCGGTCGGAATGGCACGGACGATGGCGAACGGCTGGCCGGAGTCGTGGATCACTTCATTGACCGTGGCCACCGGGTAACCGGCCGGGAAACGCTGGCCCATGCCGGAGCTGACCAGCAGGTCGCCTTCCTTGATGTCGGCGGTGTCGGCCACATGGCGCAGTTCGAGGCGCTCCGGGTTGCCGGTGCCGCTGGCGATGGCGCGCAGGCCGTTGCGGTTGACCTGCACCGGAATGCTGTGGGTGGTGTCGGTGAGCAGCAGCACCCGCGAGGTGTACGGCATCAGCTCGACCACCTGGCCCATCAGGCCACGGGCATCGAGTACCGGCTGGCCGAGGAACACGCCGTCGCGCTCGCCCTTGTTGATCAGGATGCGGTGGGTGAAGGGGTTGGGGTCGACACCGATCAGCTCGGCGACCTCGACCTTCTCGTTGACCAGCGCCGAGGAGTTGAGCAACTCGCGCAGGCGCACGTTCTGCTCGGTCAGGGCCGCCAGCTTCTGCAGGCGCCCCTGCAGCAGCAGGGCCTCGGTCTTGAGTTTCTCGTTCTCGGCGATCAGCTCGGTGCGGCTGCCGAACTGGCCGGCCACACCTTGCCACATGCGCTGCGGCAGGTCGGTGATCCAGTAGGATTCCATCAGCACCAGGCCCATCTGGCTGCGCACCGGCTTGAGCAGGTCGAAGCGCGAATCGACCACCATCAGCGCGACCGACATCACTACCAGCACGAGCAGGCGAACGCCCAGCGAGGGGCCCTTGGAGAAAAGCGGTTTAATGGGCCGTTCCTCGTGGACGACTCAGGAGGTCATGGGACATGGGGCAATGCACCGGCCTGCTGCGGGTTGACGGAAACGGCGCCCGGGCGGGCGCCAGCACAGCGCATACAGGTAGCACTGTGCGTGCCACCTGTAAACCTGAGGATGCTACTGCACAGCGATCACTCGCTGGAGAGCAGGTCCATGGCGTGCTTGTCCATCATCTCCAGCGCACGACCACCGCCGCGGGCGACACAGGTCAGCGGGTCTTCGGCGACGATCACCGGCAGACCGGTTTCCTGGGCCAGCAGCTTGTCGAGGTCGCGCAGCAGCGCGCCACCGCCGGTCAGCACCAGGCCGCGCTCGGCGATGTCCGAGGCCAGCTCGGGCGGCGACTGCTCCAGGGCGCTCTTGACCGCCTGGACGATGGTCGCCAGGGATTCCTGCAGCGCTTCGAGCACTTCGTTGGAGTTCAGGGTGAAGGCACGCGGCACGCCTTCGGCCAGGTTGCGGCCACGGACGTCGACTTCGCGCACTTCGCCGCCCGGGTAGGCGGTACCGATTTCCTGCTTGATGCGCTCGGCGGTGGACTCGCCGATCAGGCTGCCGTAGTTGCGGCGCACGTAGGTGACGATGGCTTCGTCGAAGCGGTCGCCGCCGACGCGAACGGACTCGGCGTAGACCACGCCGTTGAGCGAGATCAGGGCGATTTCGGTGGTACCGCCACCGATGTCGACGACCATCGAGCCGCGGGCTTCTTCAACCGGCAGGCCGGCACCGATGGCGGCGGCCATTGGTTCTTCGATCAGAAATACTTCGCGGGCACCGGCACCAAGGGCCGACTCACGGATGGCACGGCGCTCGACCTGGGTCGACTTGCACGGCACGCAGATCAGCACGCGAGGGCTGGGCTGCAGGAAGCTGTTTTCGTGCACCTTGTTGATGAAGTACTGCAACATTTTTTCACAAACGCTGAAGTCGGCGATCACGCCATCTTTCATCGGGCGAATGGCCGCGATGTTGCCAGGCGTACGGCCCAGCATGCGCTTGGCTTCGGTACCGACTGCGACGACGCTTTTCTGGTTGCCGTGGGTGCGGATGGCAACCACCGAGGGCTCATTCAGGACGATACCGCGCTCACGCACGTAAATAAGGGTGTTGGCAGTACCCAGGTCGATGGACAGATCGCTGGAAAACATGCCACGCAGTTTCTTGAACATGGGAAAGTGACCCTGGGGAAAGCGTGGGTAAAAAAGTGCGGCAAACTCTAACAATGGCAGGGATTTTGGGCAAGGAGCCAATATGTTAAATTGGCTGTTTTTCCGAGCATGCCTGCCGATGATCGCGGCCCTTTGACCGCCAGAATCCCAGCATGTTCCTCATTTGCGGACTCATTCCGTCTGTCGTTTTCCTGGAGATCCCCATGGCGCTTCAACGCTCCGACGTGGAAAAGATCGCCCATCTGGCCCGCCTGGGCCTGAATGAAGGCGAATTGCCACGCACCACCGATGCCTTGAACAGTATTCTAGGGCTGGTCGACCAGATGCAAGCCGTCGACACCACCGGCGTGGAACCCCTCGCCCACCCGCTGGAGACCACCCAGCGCCTGCGTCCCGACCAGGTCACCGAAAGCAACCAGCGCGACCGCTACCAGGCCGTCGCCCCGTCGACCGAGAACGGTCTGTACCTGGTTCCGAAAGTCATCGATTAAGGGATAGCGCCTGCCATGCATCAACTCACTCTGGCCGAGATCGCCCGTGGCCTCGCCGACAAGTCGTTCTCCTCGCAAGAACTGACCGGCGCCCTGCTGTCGCGCATCAAGCAGCTCGACCCGCAGCTCAACAGCTTCATCACCGTCACCGAAACCCAGGCCCTGGAGCAGGCGCGCGCCGCCGACGCCCGTCGCGCCGCCGGCGAGACCGGCGCGCTGCTGGGCGCGCCGATCGCGCACAAGGACCTGTTCTGCACCAACGGCGTACGCACCAGCTGCGGCTCGAAGATGCTCGACAACTTCACCGCCCCGTATGACGCCACCGTGGTCGCCAAGCTCGCCGAGGCCGGCATGGTCAGCCTGGGCAAGACCAACATGGACGAGTTCGCCATGGGCTCGGCCAACGAGTCCAGCCACTACGGCGCGGTGAAGAACCCGTGGAACCTCGAGCACGTGCCGGGCGGCTCGTCCGGCGGTTCGGCCGCCGCCGTGGCCGCGCGCCTGCTGCCGGTCACCACCGGCACCGACACCGGCGGCTCGATCCGCCAGCCGGCGGCGCTGACCAACCTCACCGGCCTCAAGCCGACCTACGGCCGCGTGTCGCGCTGGGGCATGATCGCCTACGCCTCGAGCCTCGACCAGGGCGGCCCGCTGGCCCGCACCGCCGAGGACTGCGCCCTGCTGCTGCAAGGCATGGCCGGCTTCGACGCCAAGGACTCGACCTCGGTCGACGAGCCGGTGCCGGACTTCAGCGCCAACCTCAACGCCTCGCTGCAAGGCCTGCGCATCGGCCTGCCGAAGGAATACTTCGGCGCCGGCCTCGACCCGCGCATCGCCGACCTGGTCCAGGCCAGCGTCAAGGAGCTGGAAAAGCTCGGCGCGGTGGTCAAGGAAATCAGCCTGCCGAACATGCAGCACGCCATCCCGGCGTACTACGTGATCGCCCCGGCGGAGGCTTCCTCCAACCTGTCGCGTTTCGACGGCGTGCGCTTCGGCTACCGTTGCGAGGATCCCAAGGACCTCACCGACCTGTACAAGCGTTCCCGTGGCGAAGGCTTCGGTGCCGAAGTGCAGCGCCGCATCATGGTCGGCACCTACGCCCTGTCGGCCGGCTACTACGACGCCTACTACGTCAAGGCGCAGCAGATCCGCCGCCTGATCAAGAACGACTTCATGGCCGCCTTCGCCGAGGTCGACGTGATCATCGGCCCGACCACGCCGAACCCGGCCTGGAAGATCGGCGCCAAGGCCGGCGATCCGGTCGCCGAGTACCTTGAAGACCTGTACACCATCACCGCCAACCTGGCGGGCCTGCCAGGCCTGTCGATGCCGGCCGGCTTCGTCGACGGCCTGCCGGTGGGCGTGCAACTGCTGGCCCCGTACTTCCAGGAAGGCCGCCTGCTCAACATCGCGCACCGTTACCAGCAAGTCACCGACTGGCACACCCGCGCCCCCAACGGCTTCTGAGGAGTTCACACATGCAATGGGAAGTTGTGATCGGGCTGGAGATTCATACCCAGCTCGCCACCCAGTCGAAGATCTTCTCCGGCAGCGCCACCACCTTCGGCTCCGAGCCGAACACCCAGGCCAGCCTGGTCGACCTGGGCATGCCCGGCGTGCTGCCGGTGCTCAACCAGGAAGCCGTGCGCATGGCGTGCATGTTCGGCCTGGCGATCGATGCCGAAATCGGGCCGCGCAACGTATTCGCGCGCAAGAACTACTTCTACCCCGACCTGCCCAAGGGCTACCAGATCAGCCAGATGGACCTGCCGATCGTCGGCAAGGGCCACCTGGACATCGCCCTGGAAGACGGCACCATCAAGCGCATCGGCGTGACCCGCGCGCACCTTGAAGAGGATGCCGGCAAGAGCCTGCACGAAGACTTCAACGGCGCCACCGGCATCGACCTGAACCGCGCCGGCACGCCGCTGCTGGAGATCGTCTCCGAGCCGGACATGCGCAGCGCCAAAGAGGCGGTGGCCTACGTCAAGGCCATCCACGCCCTGGTGCGCTACCTGGGCATCTGCGACGGCAACATGGCCGAAGGTTCGCTGCGCTGCGACTGCAACGTCTCGATCCGCCCGAAGGGCCAGACCGAGTTCGGCACCCGCTGCGAGATCAAGAACGTCAACTCGTTCCGCTTCATCGAGCGGGCGATCAACAGCGAGATCCAGCGCCAGATCGACCTGATCGAGGACGGCGGCAAGGTGGTGCAGGAAACCCGCCTGTACGACCCGAACAAGGACGAGACCCGCTCCATGCGCAGCAAGGAGGAAGCCAACGACTACCGTTACTTCCCCGACCCCGACCTGCTGCCGGTGGTCATCGAACCGAGCTTCCTCGACAGCGTGCGCGCCGCCCTGCCAGAGCTGCCGCCGCAGAAGGTCGAGCGCTTCCAGAGCCAGTACGGCCTGTCGGCCTACGACGCCAACGTGCTGGCCTCCAGCCGCGAGCAGGCCGACTACTTCGAGCAGGTGGTGAAGATCGGCGGCGACGCCAAGCTGGCCGCCAACTGGGTCATGGTCGAGCTGGGCAGCCTGCTGAACAAGCTGGGTGTCGAGATCGACCAGTCGCCGGTCAGCGCCGAGCACCTCGGCGGCATGCTGCTGCGCATTCGCGACAACACCATCAGCGGCAAGATCGCCAAGACCGTGTTCGAAGCCATGGCCGCCGGTGAAGGCGATGCCGACGGCATCATCTCCAGCCGCGGCCTCAAGCAGGTCACCGACACCGGCGCGATCGACAAGATGCTCGACGAGATGCTCGCCGCCAACGCCGAACAGGTCGAACAGTACCGCGCCGCCGACGAGGCCAAGCGCGGCAAGATGTTCGGCTTCTTCGTCGGCCAGGCGATGAAGGCGTCCAAAGGCAAGGCCAACCCGGGGCAAGTGAACCAATTGCTCAAGGCCAAGCTCGAAGGATGATCCCGATCGCGGGGCAAGCCCGCTCCTACAGGTTCACGCTGCACCTGTAGGAGCGGCCTTGTGCCGCGAAAGGACCGCGTAGCGGTCCCAGTGCCTGAATCGGAGCATTCGACTTGATCAAGCGTTCCCTCACCACCCTGACCCTCTTCTCCCTCCTGGCCGGCTGCGCCAGCCATGACATCGACCCGCGCGGCTACGACCAGACCGGCACCGCCTCCTACTACGGCGCCCGCCACCACGGCAAACGCACCGCCAGCGGCGAACCCTTCAACCAGCACGGCCTCACCGCCGCCCACCGCAGCCTGCCTTTCGGCAGCCGGGTACTGGTCACCAACCTGTCCAACCAGCGCAGCGTCGTGGTGCGCATCAACGACCGTGGCCCGCATACCCGTGGCCGACTGATCGACCTGTCACGGGCCGCCGCAGAAAAAATCGGCATGCTCCGTAGCGGAACCGCGCGAGTCCGGGTACAAGGTCTGAGCGATTGACCTGACTGGAGCCCTCGCCATTTTCGACCTGGCCACCCTCCCCGCCTTCAGCCTGCTGCAACTGGGCCTGGGCCTCATGCTGCTGATCATCGGCGCCGAACTGCTGGTGCGCGCCGCCCTGCGCCTGGCCGGCCGCCTGCATGTGCGCCCACTGATCATCGGCCTGAGCCTGGTGGCTTTCGGCAGTACCGCGCCACAGCTGACCGTGAGCCTGCAGGCCGCCTACCAGGGCGCGCCGGATGTGGCGGTGGGCAGTGTCGTGGGCAGCAATATCTTCAACGTGCTGGTGATCCTCGGCCTGGCGGCACTGATCATTCCGCTGCGCGTGTCGCGCCAGCTGGTGCGCCTGGACATCCCACTGATGATCCTGGCCAGCGCCCTGGTGTACCTGCTCGCGCTCAACGGCCAACTCGGGCGCCTGGAAGGCGCCCTGCTGCTGCTTGGCCTGCTGGGCTACCTGGCCATGCTCTGGCATCAGTCGCGCCACTACGCCCGTACCTACCCCGCGCCGAGCACCACGCATGCCAGCCCGCTGCGGTTCTGGAGCAGGACAGTACTGCAGATTGTCGTGGGCCTGGGCCTCTTGAGCCTGGCCGGCCACCTGCTGCTAGAGGCCGTGGTCGAGGTGGCCACCGACCTGGGCCTGTCCGAGCGCATCATCGGACTGACCGTTGTTGCCGTGTGTACCTCGCTCCCGGAGCTTGCCGCCGCACTGATCGCGGCCCTGCGTGGTGAACGGGAGATCGCCGTGGGCACGGTGATCGGCAGCAACCTGTTCAACCTGCTGGCAGTGCTGGGGTTCACTGCAGTGATCACCCCCGATCCCTTGTCGATCTCACCCAACGCCCTGGACTTCGACCTGCCGGTGATGCTCGGCGTCGCCGCCCTGTGCCTGCCGGTGTTCTATTCCGGCTACCGGGTCACCCGCGCCGAAGGCCTGGTGTTCCTGTGCCTGTACCTGGCCTACGGCCTGCACGTGGTGGCCTTCACCACCGGGATGCCGCTGGCCGGACGCCTTGAGCGATTGATGCTGTTCTATGTGATGCCCGTGCTCGGGGTCGCGCTGCTGTACACCACGGCCCGCGCCTGGCGCCGCCAACACTAAGGAAAACAACATGGCTGACACGAAACAGACCGGCGAAAGCATTCGTCGCCAGGTGATGGGCGATGCCTTCGTCGATCGCGCCCTGGGCAACGCGACCGCGTTCACCCAACCGCTGCAGGACTTCGTCAACGAACATGCCTGGGGGAGTGTCTGGGCCCGTGACGGGCTGCCGCTGAAGACCCGCAGCCTGATCACCCTGGCCACCCTGACCGCGCTCAAGTGCCCGCAGGAGCTCAAGGGGCACGTACGCGGGGCGCTTAACAACGGTTGCAGCGTTGAGGAGATCCGCGAGGCGCTGCTGCATTGCGCGGTGTATGCCGGGGTGCCGGCGGCGATCGATGCGTTTCGGGCGGCGCAGGAAGTCATTGATAGTTATCAGGCGAGTTCTAGCGATTAAGGGCGGGTGCCCTGGCCTCGGGACTGTTACCTATGTGGGTGAACTACTGTGTAACCCATGTGGGTGATCCATACAGCTTGGCGATCAGAAGATTAACCACCCCGTCCACTAGCGACAGCTGCGCCAGCCCAGGCGCCGCCCGTACCTTCGCGACTTCAGGAGGCCGAACGCAGGCCTTGCGGAGGGAGGTGACGGGCATGGATGCCCGTCAAGCGCTGCGCCCCAGGATGGGGCGTTCAGCGCGGTCCTCCCGGGAGCAAGGCCGGAGTGAGGGGACCCGGAGCGAAGCGGAGGGCCGGATGAATGGAGCGCAGCGTTTTTTGGTTACTTTTTGTCGCGTTTGACAAAAAGTGACTCGCCGGTGAACTGACCCCCGAAAGTTGGACGGGGCACGCTATGGGGTCAGCGCTTGGGTCCGAAATTGTACCGGACTCAAGCCATTCAGTCTTAGACTGATACGCTCTTGGTTGTAGTAGGCGATGTAGTCCTTTAGCCCTGATGCCAGTTGCTCAACACTCTCAAACGATTCCAAATAGAAAAACTCGCTCTTGAGTGTGCCGAAAAAGCTTTCCATCGCGGCATTGTCCAGGCAGTTACCCTTACGCGACATGCTCTGCTGGATTTCCTTTCCGGCTAGCATATGTCGATAAGCAGGCTGTCGGTATTGCCAACCTTGATCGGAGTGCAATATCGGTTTGTCATCTTGGTTCAGCCGCTCGAAAGCTTGCTCCAACATCGTCGAGACCATCTTGAACTCAGGGCGCGGATTGACCTGATAGGCAAGAATTTCGCCGTTGTACAGGTCCATCACAGGCGAAAGATACAGCTTCTGCCCTTTAACCTTGAATTCTGTCACGTCGGTTACCCATTTCTGATTAGGGGCGTCTGCCTTGAATTCACGTTTGAGCAGATCAGATGCAACAAGCCCTTCGGAACCTCGGTAGGAGCGATATCTCTTCACTTTTACCAGCGATTTTAGATCCATCAACTGCATCAACCGCTGCACCTTCTTGTGATTGATCACCTCGCCATGGCGCCCAAGCACTGCGGTGATGCGGCGATAGCCATACCGCCCCTTATGCCTGTGATAGACGCTATTGATGCGCTCTTTGAGGGCCGCATGCTTGTCGGTAACCAATGCTTTGCTTTGGTAATAGAAGGTACTGCGTGCCAACCCTGCAGCACGTAGCAGCAGAGCCAGTCGATGTTCATGCCTCAATCCTTGGACAGCCTGCGCTTTCTTGATTGCGCAGTGCGTGGATCCGCTTGGATCAAGGCATCGAGCTTTTTTAGATAGGCATTCTCCGCACGCAGATATTCCAGCTCTTCGAGCATCTGCTCAGGTGTCAGCTCAGTATCTGCAGGGGTAGCTGGGCTTACGCTGGGTTGTTTTGATACTTTGCGGGGCATGCGGGATTCTCGGGCACGATGCGGGTGAAGTGCTTCTAGTCCACCTTCATCGTACAGCCTTTTCCACTGCCTGATGCTACTCGGGCCGCGGATATCAAACCGTATGCAGGCTTGCTGGGCTGACAGTCCGTCTTGCTCGATGCACTGCAAAACCGTCAACTTGAACTGGGCGTCGTAGTAGCTGTACTTGGTAGTCAGACCTGCTGCACCGTGTTGCTCATAGCCTTTGATCCAACGGCGTAGCAGCGATGGACTCAGGCTATGCTTCAGTGCTACCTCATGAACACTCCGTGCAGAAAGGCACTCTTCGATGAGTGCCTGCTTGAGCGCTAGATTGTATTTCGTCATGGAACACCCTCCGGTTGGGGTCAGGCGTCCAACTTTCGGGGGTCAGTTCACGGGGGGCGAAAGGGTGACTATGCGTCGACATCGTAAATGAATGCGCTTGCACCTGTAGAAACCCGCGCCGACCGATTTTGACTTTGACTTTGACTTTGACTTTGACTTTCAGAGCGTGTGTTTTGAAAGTTATATGCGCATTCATTTGCGATGGCGACGCATAGTCACCTTTCCGCCCTTACGGCGGGTCCCTTTTTGAAGGATCAAAAAGGAACCAAAAAATCCTCGCTCCATTCATCCGGCCCCTACGCTTCGCTCCGGGGTCCCCTCGCTCCGTTCTTGCTCCCGGGAGGACCGCGCTGAACGCCCCATCCTGGGGCGCAGCGCTTGACGGGCATCCATGCCCGTCACCTCCCTTCGCAAGAACTCCGCTCGGCCTCCTGAAGTCGCAATTGGCGTCGCCTGAACTATCGCGCACTTAGAAGCAACAGCAAGATCAAGATCAAGATCAAGATCAAGATCACGATCACGATCACGATCAAGAGATGCGAAGTTGGAGGTTAGATCATTGGCAATGTGTTAACTGCCTGCGATGGCAACCGAGAGTTTGAAAACAAACTTGAAGGACCATAATACGCCATCCAAGCCTGCTCGGTTTCAGGACGCCATGAACATCCCGAAACCGAACTAGATAAAATCAGGCCTGCCGCGCCTTCTTGATCCGGAATGCCACCCACAACACAGCAATCCACGCCGGAATCAACATCACCGAAATACGAATCGGCGGCGTCAGGTACATCACCACCAGGATCAACACGATGAACGCCAGACACAGGTAGTTGGTCAGCGGATGCCCCAGGCTCCGGTAGAACGGCTGGATACCCGCCGCCAGCTTGGCCTTGCGGAACTTCAGGTGGGTAATACTGATACTCGCCCAGTTGATCACCAACGCCGACACCGCCAGGGCCATGAGCAGGCCGAAGGCTTCGCCCGGCATCAGGTAGTTGATCAGCACGCACAAGCCGGTAGCGAAGGCCGATACGCCCAGTGCGGTGAGCGGCACGCCACGACGGCTGACCTTGAGCAGCTGGCGCGGCGCGTCACCCTGCGTGGCCAGGCCGAACAGCATGCGGCTGTTGGCGTATACACAGCTGTTGTAGACCGACAGCGCGGCGGTCAGCACCACAATGTTGAGGATCGTCGCCACCAGGTCGCTGTCCAGCTCGTGGAAGATCATCACGAACGGGCTGCCGCCCTGCACCACCTTCTGCCACGGATACAGCGACAGCAGTACGGCCAGCGCGCCGATGTAGAAGATCAGGATGCGATAGACCACCTGGTTGGTGGCCTTCGGGATGCTCTCACGCGGGTTGGCCGCCTCGGCGGCGGTGATGCCCACCAGCTCCAGGCCGCCGAACGAGAACATGATCACCGCCAGGGCCATGATCAGCCCGGTGACGCCATTGGGGAAGAAGCCACCGTATTGCCACAGGTTGGCGACGCTGGCATCCGGTCCGCCATGGCCACTGGTGAGCAGCCAGGCGCCGAAACCGATCATGCTGACGATCGCCACCACCTTGACCAGGGCGAACCAGAACTCCATTTCGCCGTACACCTTCACCTGGGTCAGGTTGATGGCGTTGATCGCCACGAAGAAGATCGCCGCCGTGGCCCAGGTGGGGAAATCCGGCCACCAGTACTGCACGTAGATGCCCACTGCGGTGAGCTCGGCCATGCCGACCAGCACGTACACCACCCAGTAGTTCCAGCCCGAGACGAAACCGGCGAACTCGCTCCAGTACTGGTGCGCGAAGTGGCTGAAGCTGCCGGCGACCGGCTCCTCGACCACCATCTCGCCCAGCTGGCGCATGATCAGGAAGGCCATCAGGCCAGCGACGGCGTAGCCCAGCAGCACCGACGGGCCGGCTAGCTGGATGGTCTGGGCGATGCCCAGGAACAGCCCGGTGCCGATGGCTCCGCCCAGCGCGATCAGCTGGATATGGCGATTCTTCAGCCCGCGCTGCAAGCGCTCGGGCGTGCTCTGGTCTTGCATGAAGTGTCCTTTAGGTGAGGCAGTGTTATTGGTTTTGCTTGCAATCGACTAGATCCATCCACCCCATTGCAAGAAGAAAATCCCGATGTTCGTGGTGACGGCGGCCATCAGCGTGGTGATCACGATGATCGACGCCGCCAGTTCATGGTTGCCGTTGGCCTCCCGCGCCATCACATAACTGGCCGCCGCGGTGGGGCTGCCGATGTAGAGGAACAGGATGCCAAGCTCCGCACCGCGAAAACCGCACAACCAGGCGCCCAGCGTTCCCAGCACCGGCAGCCAGACCATCTTCACCAGGCTGACGTCGAAGGCCAGCCGGCCACTGTCGCGCAACGCCGCCAGTGACAGGGTGCCGCCGATGCAGATCAGCGCCAGCGGCAGGGTCATCTGCGCCAGGTAATCCCCCGAAGTCAGCAGCCAGTTGGGCAACGGCACCTGACCATAGGCCATGGGCGTGGCCAGCAGCACGCTGATGATCAACGGGTTGCTGAGGATGCTCTTGCAGATGCTCCACGGGTCGGACTTCAGGTCCGGGCTGTACACCGCCAGGACCACCGCCGACAGCGAGTTGTACATGAGGATCACCAACCCGGCCAGCACCGCGCCGAGGGATATACCGTAGTCGCCATACAGGCTGGCCGCCAGTGCCAGGCCGATCACGCCGTTGTTGCCGCGAAACGCGCCTTGCGTGTAGACGCCCCGGTCCGCCCGCGGGCAGCGCCAGATCGCCAGGCCCCAGGCCAGGCCGAAACACGCCAGCGTCGCGACCACGAAGTAGAGGATCACCCCGGGCTTCACCGCCGCCGCCAGGTCGGCGTGGTAGATGCCGAGGAACAGCAGCGCCGGCATGCACACGTTGAACACCAGCTTCGAGGCGACCCGGTTGAAGTTGTCGTCGATCAAGCGGATGCGCTTGAGCAGCACGCCCATGAACAGCATGGCGAACACAGGGGCCGTGATGTTCAGTGTCTGGATAAGAAGGGCAAGCATGCAACGTGTTCCCGGGAAATGCCGTCAAGGGCGCAATCATACGTGAGTGCCGGGGAGTTGCGCCCGCCACAGCCGCCAGATACCCGCACAAAGAGATCTTGACGTAGGAATTTTCCTGAATATAGTAAGGATTACTGTATATATGTACAGTAAAAAAATGGATTATCCGGACATCGCAAGGAGCAAATCATGTCAGGAATGCACACTCTGCCTGCGGCCGCGAAGGCCCAGGCAACACTGGTGGTCGCCGACCTCGAGCAACTGTTCGAGGAACAGGGCGTCGCCCTGCCCGGCACCGACAGCCATCTGATGCTGGTCATGCATGGCCACCACACCGTCAAGTACCACCGCCTTGCGCCGCCACCGGCTCGCGGCCCATCCGCACGGCGCGGGCCGGAGCTGTTCTTTGAAGGCGGCGAACATACCGCCATCGGCGACAACACCCTGCTGCGCTTTGAAGCGGGTCAACCGGGTATCCCCGCCCACCAGTCGCCGCTGCCGTTGCCCAACGGCCTGAGCCTGACCTATGGCCAGGTGATCGCCCTGGGCGGCGATTTCTACGGTTTGCCCGAGCGCCCGATCGCCGATGGCGCCAACGACGCCGAGCGGATCGAACGCTTTACCCAGGCCTTCGACTCCCTGGCGCGCCTGCCGGCGGCCAAGGCGGAAGCGGCACAGATCCTCGCGGTCATGCAGGAAGAAATCGGCGCCGCCAACCAGGCCATAAAGGAAGGCCGCCAGCCCCACGAGGCCTATGACGCGCTGGGTGACAGCCTGTCGGCACGCTGGAACCGCATCACCGGTGGCGGCAGCTTCGCATCCGACCTGTTCCCCCTGGGCCGCTACCTGAAACTGGCCGCCAGCAACTGGGACCACTTCGGCCCCTGGGCGCTGGCGGCCTACCAGGCCGGCCACGCCGCCGCCCTGCAGCAGGCGCTGAAAGCCCGCGCCAGCGGCGAGGAGCGCGACCTGCAACTGGCCTATGCGATGAACGCCTTCGCCGACCACTTCCTCACCGACCTGTTCTCCGCCGGCCACCTGCGGGTGCCGCGCAAGGCCCTGGCCGATACCGTCACGCCGAGTGACGTCGGCTCGCTGATCTCGCGCTTCATGCACGACGAGGACAGCAAGTACGGCCTGGCCGTGCGCAATGCCGAAGGCGAGCAATGGCGCGCCTACGGCGACAAGCGCTACTTCGACAGCGTCGATGTGGCCAACCGTCGCCAGGTGGGCCGCGCCGTGCAACGTTCGGCCGACGAGGTGTTCCAGACCTTCGCCGAAGGCCGCGCGCCAGCGGCGAAGGACTTCGCGGCGCTGCGCCTGGCGCCCGACCTGCGGGCCGCCGAGCAGGACCTGGTACCCGGCAACTTCGCCCCGCTGTACGTCCAGGACGGCAAGGCCGTGCTGCGACGCAAGGACGTCAACGACCTCAACGACCGCAACCGCATCGGCGACTGGTGGGGCTGGAGCACCTACCTGCTGCTCAAGGACTACAAGCCGAACAAGCCCACCGGTTTCATCGATGCCCCGGCCACCTCGCCAGCGATCACCGGCTGGGAGCGCCGCGAGCCCGATGGCCTGAACTGGCAGCGCGGCAACGCGGTGCGCTACGCCTTCAGCGTCACCGACCAACTCAACGAGTCGTACATCGGCCCGTGGAGCGCCTATGTCGAGTTGACCGACCAGTTCCACCCGAGCGTGCAAGTGCCGGCGGACGGCAAGCAGCGCGGGCGCAACCTGTTCCGCCAGTTCCGCGGCGGTTCACCGGAACTGATCGCCAGCCTGGACGGCAAGACCACGCTCTATATCGATCGCAACGCGTGACAAGGAGGTCACCGATGAATATCAAGGTCAAACTGGAACTGGCTTCGGGCCAGTCGATGGAAGGCATGCCGCTGGAGTTGCTGCGTGCCGGCAAGGTGATTGGCCGGGCGAAAGTGCCGGCAGGGGGACAGGTGGCGTTCGAGGCGCCATCGGGGGCAGGACAGCTGGCGGTGCGGGTTGATCGTTCGGGGGTGAAAGCCTGATACAAGGCCGGGCCTCTCATCAGATCATGCGCAATCCCTGTAGGAGCGGCCTTGTGCCGCGAAAGGGCCGCAAGGCGGCCCCGGCGGTTTCAGCGTTCCACCGAGATAGGGGCTGCTGCGCAGCCCTTTCGCGGCACAAGGCCGCTCCTACAGGAATATGCGTCAGCGCCGAACCGGGCGCTTCTGCAACTTGCGCTGCAGCGTGCGCCGGTGCATCCCCAGCGCCCGCGCCGTAGCGGAGATGTTGCCTTCGTGCTCACCCAGCACCCGCTGGATGTGCTCCCACTGCAGGCGATCCACCGACATCGGGTTTTCCGGCACCAGGGTGTCCAGGTCGGTGTGCTCCGAGAGCAGCGCCGCCAGCACATCGTCGGCGTCCGCCGGCTTGCACAGGTAATTGCAAGCCCCGCGCTTGACCGCCTCGACCGCCGTGGCGATGCTCGAGTAACCGGTCAGGATCACCACGCGCATCTCCGGGTCCAGCTCCAGCAGCTTGGGCAACAGCACCAGGCCCGAGTCGCCTTCCATCTTCAGGTCCAGCGTGGCGTAGTCGGGCAAGTCCTGCTCGGCCAGTTTCAAGCCTTCCTCGGCGGAACCCGCGGTGCTCACACGGAACCCACGACGCGACATAGCCCGGGCCATCACCCGAGTAAAGGTGGCGTCGTCATCCACCAGCAGCAGGTGCGGCAGTTCTTCGCCTTCGACCTGGTTTTCTTCGCTCATCTTGCATCTCCTCGCTTGCCATGGGGCAGGCGCAATTCGGTCAGGGTGCCACCCTGCTCATGACTATAGAGTTTCACCGAACCGCCCGCACGCGTCACGCTGGCCTTGCTCAAGAACAGGCCCAGGCCGAAGCCTTTGCCCTTGGTGGTAATGAAGGGTTTGCCGATCGCCTCGGCGATGGCCGGCGGCACGCCGGGGCCGTGGTCGCGGATGCTGATGACGATGTCGTGGGCATCCCAGTCCAGGCGCACCTCCAGGTCGTCCGGGCAGGCATCGGCGGCATTGTTCAACAGGTTCAGCAGGGCCTGGGTCAGGTCCGGCGGCGGTGTCAGCCGCGGCACCACGCCGTCGCGCAGGCGCTGGAAGCGGTAGCTGGCCTCGGGGCGCATCAGGTGCCAGCGGTTGAGCGCCTCGTCGAGCCAGGCGGTGACGTCCTGCTCGACGATCGCCAGCCGTCGGTTGGCCTCGGCGGCGCGCACCAGTTGCTGCAAGGTTTCCTTGCACAGCTTGACCTGGTCCTGAAGGATCTGCAGGTCCTCCTGCAACAGGGGGTCGGCGTGATCCTGGCGCATCTCGTTGAGCAGCACGCTCATGGTCGCCAGCGGTGTGCCCAGTTCATGGGCAGCGCCGGCTGCCTGGGTGGCCACTGCCAGCAACTGCTCGTCGCGCAGGCTCTCTTCGCGACGCTCGGCGCGCAGGTTTTCCTGCCGACGCAGCTCCTCGGCCATGCGCGCGGCGAAGAAGGTGATCACCCCGGCGGCCAGGGCGATACTCAGCCACATGCCGTAGACCTGCATGGTGTCACGCGCCAGCGGCAGCGTCTCCAGAGGATAGTACTGCACCAGCAGCAGGCTGTAGGCCACCAGCGCAATGCCCGAGAGCACCAGCGAGTAGAGCCACGGCAGCGTGACCGCGGCGATCGCCAGCGGTACCAGGTAATAAGAGACGAAGGGGTTGGTCGATCCACCCGAGTAATAAAGCAGGGCGCTGTGGATCAACAGGTCGCAGGCCAGCTGCAGGGCGTACTCGAGTTCGGTGACCGGCAGCGACAGGCGCAGGCGCAGGGCGGTGAACGCACACAGCAACGATGACAGGGCCAGCGTCACCGCCAGCGAGAACCACGGCAGCGGCAGCAGTTCGGTCCAGTAGGCAACGCCCACGGAGCCGGCCTGGGCCGCCAGCACGAGAATGCGGATGAAGGTCAGGCGCCAGAGGTTCTGGCGTGTAGCGGACAACGGTTGTGCGACGGCGAGCATGAGCTCTCCCAATGAGTGCTCCAGGAAAATCGGCTGGAGTATACCGAAGCCGGGCGCCTCGCTGCAGCGATGCGGCAAAGCGCCACAGTTTGTCACAGACTCATGATGGCATTTTTGAACCCACTACACTGTTGCCGGTCTGATCGGCCATGCGTGGAACGGATGTCCTCATCCACGCCTTACCTTGCCAAGGAGCTCCACATGCACATTTCCCGTCGCGGCGCCGCCGCCGTTGCCCTGTCCTGCGGCATGCTCGCCAGTCTGCCGGCCCTGGCCGCCGATGAGCCTCGCTACAACCAGGTGTCGCTGCGCGCCGAAGTCAGCAAGGAAGTGGCGCGCGACCTGATGGTCGTGACGCTGTACAGCGAAGCCCAGAACAGCGACCCGGGCAAGCTCGCCAAGGAGATCACCGAGACCATGAACAAGGCCGTGCAGCAGGCCCGTCAGGTCAAGGACGTGAAGATCAGCCAGGGCAGCCGCAACAGCTACCCGATCTACGACACCAAGGGCCAGAAGATCACCGGCTGGCGCGAGCGCGCCGAGCTGCGCCTGGAAGGCGCCGACTTCCCGGCCCTGTCCAAGCTCACCGGCGAGCTCCTGCAAGACCTGAAAATGGGCGGCATGGACTTCTCCATCGCCCCGACCACGCGCAAGTCCAATGAGGACGAGCTGCTCAAGGACGCCGTCGCCGCCTTCAAGGCCCGCGCCCAGCTGGCCACCGAGGCCCTGGGCGGCAAAGGCTACAAGGTGGTCAGCCTGAACCTCAACAGCAGCGGCTACCCACGTCCGTACCTGCGCAGCGCACCGATGGCGATGATGGCCAAGGGCGCCGCCGACGAGGCCGCGCCAGCGCCGGATATCGAGGCGGGCACCAGCGAAGTCAGCATGAGTGCCGATGGCCTGATCGAAGTCCAGGTCCCCTGACCCCTCCAACTGGATGTCCGAGTCGCGTAAAGCGTCTCGGACAGCAGTTTCAGACCTTTCCTACGCACCAAACGGGTGCGTCTGCTTGTCACATAAAGTGCGAAATATCTTGTAATTTTCGCCCTTTTCTCCCGCGCAAACGATCAACATTCGCCAAAGTTATATGGATGCGACATCCATGTACGTCCGTACCACAAAATTGGCGCCAACCATCCCGCTGAGTGTTGCATTGGGAACACCCCCTGCATAAGTATCCGCAGGTCGGCTCACGAGGCCGCCTCAATTCGAAAAATGACAACAATGAGGCCACCATGCTCAAACACGCAGTCATTCCGTTCCTGGTAGGTGCAGGCTTGCTAGCCGGCGCACCGTTCGCCCACGCCGCGACCAACCTGGTGTTCTGCTCCGAAGGCAGCCCGGCCGGTTTCGACCCTGGCCAGTACACCACCGGGACCGACTTTGACGCCTCCGCCGAAACCATGTTCAACCGCCTGACCCAGTTCGAGCGCGGCGGTACCAAGGTCATTCCGGGCCTGGCCACCCAGTGGGAGGTTTCCGATGACGGCAAGACCTACACCTTCCACCTGCGCGAAGGCGTGAAGTTCCATACCACCGAGTACTTCAAGCCGACCCGTGCGTTCAACGCCGACGACGTGCTGTTCACCTTCAACCGCATGCTCGACAAGGACCACCCCTTCCGCAAGGCCTACCCCACCGAGTTCCCGTACTTCACCGACATGGGCATGGACAAGAACATCGCCAAGCTCGAGAAAGTCGATGAGCACACCGTGAAGTTCACCCTCAACGACGTCGACGCCGCGTTCATCCAGAACCTGGCCATGAGCTTCGCCTCGATCCAGTCCGCCGAGTACGCCGACCAGTTGCTCAAGCAGGGCAAGGCCGCCGATATCAACCAGAAGCCGATCGGCACCGGCCCGTTCGTGTTCAGCAAGTACCAGAAGGACGCGCAGATCCGCTACAAGGGCAACAAGGACTACTGGAAGCCCGAGGACGTCAAGATCGACAACCTGATCTTCGCCATCAGCACCGACGCCTCGGTGCGCATGCAGAAGCTCAAGAAGAACGAATGCCAGGTCACCCTGTTCCCGCGCCCGGCCGACATCAAGCCGCTGCAGGAAGACAAGAAGCTGCAGATGCCTGAACAGGCCGGCTTCAACCTCGGCTACATCGCCTACAACGTGATGGACAAGGTCAAGGGCAGCAACGACGCCAACCCGCTGTCGCAACTCAAGGTGCGCGAAGCGCTGGACATGGCCGTCAACAAGCAGCAGATCATCGAGTCGGTGTACCAGGGCGCCGGCCAGCTGGCGGTCAACGCCATGCCGCCGACCCAATGGTCCTACGACACCACCATCAAGGACGCCAAGTACGATCCTGAGAAAGCCAAGCAGCTGCTCAAGGAAGCCGGCGTCAAGGAAGGCACCGAGATCACCCTGTGGGCCATGCCGGTGCAGCGCCCCTACAACCCCAACGCCAAGCTGATGGCCGAAATGCTCCAGTCCGACTGGGCCAAGGTCGGCATCAAGGCCAAGATCGTCAGCTACGAATGGGGCGAGTACATCAAACGCTCCAAGGGCGGCGAGCAAGGCGCCATGCTGATCGGCTGGAGCGGCGACAACGGTGACCCGGACAACTGGCTCGGCACCCTGTACAGCTGCGACGCCATGAGCGGCAACAACTTCTCCAAGTGGTGCTTCAAGCCCTACGACGACCTGATCAAGCAGGCCAAGGCCACCCCCGACCAGGCCAAGCGCACCGAGCTGTACAAGCAGGCGCAACACATCCTCAAGGAGCAGGTGCCGATCACCCCGATCGCCCACTCCACCGTGTATCAGCCAATGAGCACGTCCGTGAAGGACTTCAAGATCAGCCCCTTCGGCCTGAACTCCTTCTACGGGGTCAGCGTGAGCAAGTAACGGCCGTGATCGTCCCGCCGGGCTTGCCGGCGGGACGATGACACAAACGGGCGATACGTAGGGCAATTCCCTCACGCTCGCCGGAACGCTCCCGCACCCAAATCAGTAGCGAACCCTGGCTCCCACATTCTGGCGCACCTATCGTCAGGACCGGGATGTTGCAGCCGCGTTTTGCCTGTCGCGGCACGAAAAAGACGGACAAAGGATCTGCCATGCGCCTGACCACACTGTGTTCCACCCTGCTTGCCCTCGGCCTGCTGAGCCAGGCCCCGGCGAGCCTCGCCAACAACCTGGTGTTCTGCTCCGAGGGCAGCCCGGCGGGCTTCGACACCGCCCAGTACACCGCGGCCACCGACAACGACGCCGCCGAGCCGATCTACAACCGCCTGGTCGAGTTCGAGCGTGGCGGCACCGCCGTGCAGCCGGGCCTGGCCACCGACTGGCAGGTGTCCGAGGACGGCCTGAAGTACACCTTCCACCTGCGACCCGGGGTGAAGTTCCACGCCAACAAGGACTTCAAGCCCACCCGCGACTTCAACGCCGACGACGTGCTGTTCACCTTCAACCGCATGCTCGACAAGAACCACCCCTTCCGCCAGGCCTACCCCACCGAGTTCCCGTACTTCATCAGCATGGGCCTGGACAAGAACATCGCCAGCGTCGAGAAGACCGACCCGCTGACCGTGGTCTTCACCCTCAACAAGGTCGACGCCGCGTTCCTGCAGAACATCGCCATGGCCTTCGCCGCGATCCTCTCCGCCGAGTACGCCGATCATCTGCTGGCCGGCGGCAAGGCCAGCGACATCAACCAGAAGCCGATCGGCACCGGCCCGTTCGTGTTCCAGCGCTACCAGAAGGATTCGCAGATCCGCTTCAAGGGCAACAAGGACTACTGGGCGCCGGACCGGGTGAAGATCGACAACCTGATCTTCTCCATCAACGTCGACCCCTCGGTACGTATCCAGAAGCTGCGCAAGAACGAATGCCAGGTAACCCTGCACCCACGCCCCGCCGATCTGCCAGCGCTTTCGACCGACAAGCAGCTGCAGGTGATGACCCAGCCTGGCTTCAACCTCGGCTACATCGCCTACAACACCCAGCACCCGCCATTCGACCGGCTGGAGGTGCGCCAGGCCATGGACATGGCGGTGAACAAGGAAGCCATCATCGGCGCGGTTTATCAGAGCGCCGGCCAAGCCGCATCGAACGCCATGCCGCCGACCCAGTGGTCCTACGACAAGTCGATCAAGGACGCGCCCTTCGACCCGGAAAAAGCCAAGCAGCTGCTCAAGCAGGCCGGGGTCAAGGAAGGTACCGAGATCACCCTGTGGGCCATGCCGGTGCAGCGCCCCTACAACCCCAACGCCAAGCTGATGGCCGAAATGCTCCAGTCCGACTGGAGCAAGCTCGGCTTCAAGGTGCGCATTGTCAGCTACGAGTGGGGCGAGTACCTCAAGCGCATGAAGAACGGCGAGCACGACATCGCCCTGATCGGCTGGACCGGCGACAACGGCGACCCGGACAACTGGCTGGGCACGCTGTTCAGCTGCGACGCCATCGGCAGCAACAACTACTCGCTGTGGTGCGACGCGCAGTACGACGCCCTGGTCAAGAAAGCCAAGCAGGTCACCGACCGCGACCAGCGCACCAGCCTCTACGAACAAGCCCAGCAACGTCTCAAGCAACAGGTGCCGATCACCCCGGTCGCGCACTCCACGGTCAACCAGCCGCTGAGCATCAGCGTGAAAGACTTCAAGGTCAGCCCCTTCGGACGCAACGTTTTTTCCGGCGTCAGCATCGATTGACCCTGCATTGCCCGGCCGGGAGTGCGACCCACTCCCGCGCCCGCGTGCAGCCCGGATTTGCCTGGCAACCCCAAGGCAGACACTGCAGTACCGCGTCACCGTGACAAGCCCGGCCCACGAGGTCGGGTGATAACTAAAAAAATATCAGGGAGCTTTCATGTTGATTCGTACCACCACCACCGCACTGGCCTTGTCCGTGGGCGCCTTCTGCGCCCTCGCCCAGGCCGAACCGATGAGCCAGGACTTCGTGCCGATCGCGCTCAAATCCAGCAGCGAGCAGGCCGAAGCCAAGGGCTTCATCGATGGCCAGAGCCTGTCCGGCAGCACCCGCAACTGGTACGCCCGCGAACGCGCCACCCGCGCGCCGCTGTGGAAGTACACCAAGAGCGACGGCACCCGCCACGACACCCACAGCCGTGACAACTGGGTCCAGGGCACCATCCTCAACTACAGCTCGGGCTTCACCGAAGGTACCGTGGGCTTCGCCGTCGAGGCCGCAGCCTACAACGCCATCGCCCTCGAGCAAGGCCGCGCCGCCGTGGCCGGCCCGAACAACCGTACGCTGACCCACAGCGATGGTGATCCCATCGGCCAGTGGAGCAAGATGGGCCTGGGCAACGTCAAGGCGCGCATCTCCAACACCACGCTGACCGTGGGCCGCCAGTCGGTGGACACGCCGATGATCGCCTATATCGGCAACCGTGCGCTGCCTTCGAGCTTCCAGGGTGCGTTCCTGCACAGCGCCGAATTCGAGAACCTGTCGTTCGATGTGGGTACCTTCGACCGCGTCTCGCCGCGTACCGAGCAGAGCCTGAGCAAGTTCCGCAGCGAATACGGCAACGGTGTGGAAACCGACCGCGCCAGCACCGTCGGCATCAACTACCAGCCGCTCAAGAGCCTGACCACCAGCCTCTACGCCACCAAGGTCGAGGACTTCTGGAACCAGTACTACTTCGGCGCCAACCACGTGCTGGGCGACAGCGCGGTGCTGAGCCTGACCACCGGTCTGAACTACTACAAGACCGTGGACGAAGGCAGCAAGAAGATGGGCGAGATCGATAACGACACCTACAGCCTGTCGTTCGGCCTGACCCACCAGGCCCACACCCTCACCGCCTCCTGGCAGCAGGTCAACGGCAACGAGTACTTCGACTACCTGCACGAAACCAACGGCATCTACCTGGCCAACTCCCTGCTGTCGGACTTCAACGGCCCGAACGAGAAATCCCTGCAGATCAGCTATGTGCTGAACATGGCGCCGTATGGCGTGCCGGGCCTGAAGTTCAACGTCTACAACGCCCGCGGCTGGGACATCGACGGTACCCACTACAAGGGCACCGCCTATGACGTCCGTGGCCAGGACGGCGAAAACCACTACGAGTGGGGCATCGGCACCAGCTACGCAGTACAGAGCGGCATGCTGAAGGACACCACCATCCGCGCCACCTATACCGCCCACCGTGCCAGCAAGGCACAGAGCGACGGCAGCCTCGACGAGTTCCGCGTCGTCACCACCATTCCGTTCAACATCCTCTGACCGTTGGCGCCACGGCCCGCCTCCCCACGGGCCGTGGCGGCTACGCTGGAACTAGCACTGCAGGGAGGTTCCATGAAAATGCTACCGCTACGTGCTGCCTTGGCAGCCGTCATCCTGGGCGCCGCATCGAATCTGGCGGCCAAGCCGCTGGTGGTGTGCACCGAAGCCAGCCCGGAAGGCTTCGACATCGTCCAGTACACCACCGCCGTCACCGCCGACGCCACGGCCGAGGCCATCTTCAACCGCCTGGTCGACTTCAAGCCCGGCACCACCGAGATCCAGCCGGCCCTGGCCACGAGCTGGGAGGTCAGCCCCGACGGGCTGGTGTACACCTTCCACCTGCGCGAAGGCGTCAAGTTCCACACCACCGACTACTTCAAGCCGACCCGCGACTTCAACGCCGATGACGTGCTGTGGAGCCTGAACCGCCAGTTGAAGAAAGACCACCCGTGGCACGACAAGACCAGCGTCGGCTACCCCTATTTCGAGAGCATGGCCTTCAAGGACCTGCTCAAGTCGGTCGAGAAGACCGATGACCACACCGTGGTGATCACCCTGACCCGCCCGGAAGCGCCCTTCCTGCGCGACCTGGCCATGGCCTTCACCTCGATCTACTCCGCCGAGTACGGCGACCAGCTGCTCAAGGCCGGCAAGACCGGCGACCTCAACAGCAAGCCGGTCGGCACCGGCCCGTTCGTGTTCCAGCGCTACAGCAAGGATGCCCAGGTTCGCTACAAGGCCAACCCGGACTACTTCCGCGGCAAGCCGCCGGCCGACGGGCTGATCTTCGCCATCGCCACCGACAGCAACGTGCGCCTGCAGAAACTGCGCGCCAACGAGTGCCAGATCGCCCTGTACCCCAAGCCTGACGACGTGCCGGGGATCAAGACCGATCCGAAACTCAAAGTTGCCGAGATCGAGGCGCTGGTCACCGGCTATATCTCGATGAACACCCAGCACAAGTACCTGAGCGACGTGCGCGTGCGCAAGGCGATCAACATGGCCTTCGACCGCCAGACCCACGTCGACCAGCTGTTCGGCAAGGGCAACGCGCTGCCGGGCGTCAACCCGTACCCGCCGACCATGATCGGCTACAACACCGACAACAAGAACCCGCCCCACGACCTCGACAAGGCCCGCGCCCTGCTCAAGGAAGCCGGCGTGCCGGAAGGCACCGTGATCACCCTGTTCACCCGCAACGGCGGCGGCCCGACCAACCCCAACCCGCGCCTGTCGGCCGAAATGCTCCAGTCCGACCTGGCCAAGATCGGCATCAAGCTCGACATCCGCGTGATGGAATGGGCCGAGATGCTGCGTCGCGCCAAGAAGGGCGAGGCCGACCTGGTGTCGGCGGGCTGGGCCGGCGATAACGGCGACCCGGACAACTTCCTCACGCCGATGCTCAGCTGCGATGCGGTCAAGAGCGGCGAAAACTACGCGCGTTGGTGCAACCAGAAATTCCAGGACCTGATCACCCGCGCCCGCGAAGTGATCGACAACGACGAACGCGCCAGGCTCTATAACGAGGCTTTGGCGGTGTACGATGAAGACCAGCCGTGGATCAGCATGGCCCACCCGAAGATGTTCACCGCCATGCGCGAGAACGTCGAAGGCTATGTGATCAACCCACTGACCAACAACAACTTCGCCACCACCCAGGTGAAGTAGAACAACAACAGCCGCCGGACCTTGTGCAAGAGGCCCCGGCGGCGCGCCGTTACCGGCTGATGAGGTACCCCTGACAATGTTGAGTTTTATTGCCCGACGCCTGGGCCTGCTGATCCCGACCTTCTTCGGTATCACCCTGCTGACCTTCGCGCTCATACGCCTGATCCCCGGCGACCCGGTCGAGGTGATGATGGGCGAGCGCCGTGTCGACCCCGAAATGCACGCCCAGGCCATGGAGCGCCTGGGCCTGAACAAACCGCTGCCGGCCCAGTACCTGGACTATGTCGGCAAGCTCGCCCAGGGCGACCTGGGCGAATCCCTGCGCACCCGTGAAAGCGTATGGAACGAATTCCTCACCCTGTTCCCGGCAACGCTGGAGCTGGCCATGGCCGCCCTGCTGTTCGCCGGGGTCATCGGCCTGCTGGCCGGGGTGATCGCCGCGCTCAAGCGCGGCTCGCTGTTCGACCACGGGGTGATGGGGATCTCGCTGGCCGGCTACTCGATGCCGATCTTCTGGTGGGGCCTGATCCTGATCATGTTCTTCTCGGTAAGCCTGGGCTGGACACCGGTCTCCGGGCGCATCGACCTGCTCTACGACATCGAGCCGAAAACCGGCTTCATGCTCATAGACACCCTGCTCAGCGACGAGGAAGGCGCGTTCAAGGACGCGGTGATGCACCTGATCCTGCCGGCCATCGTACTGGGCACCATCCCGCTGGCGGTGATCGCCCGGATGACCCGTTCGTCGATGCTCGAAGTGCTGCGCGAGGACTACATCCGTACCGCCCGCGCCAAGGGCCTGTCGCCGTCGCGCGTGGTGTTCATCCACGGCCTGCGCAACGCGCTGATCCCGGTACTGACCGTGTTCGGCCTGCAGGTCGGCACGCTGCTGGCCGGCGCCGTGCTCACCGAAACCATCTTCTCCTGGCCGGGCATCGGCAAATGGCTGATCGAAGCCATCGGTGCCCGTGACTACCCCGTGGTCCAGAACGGCATCCTGTTGATCGCCTGCCTGGTGATCCTGGTCAACTTCGTCGTGGACATCCTCTACGGCCTGGCCAACCCACGCATCCGTCATCAGCGCTGAGGACTCCGCCATGACCAGCCCGATTCCGAAATCCGTCACCCCGCCCAGCGTGGTTGACCAAAGCTTGCTCTATCCCTCGCCGTACAAAGAGTTCTGGCAGGCCTTCTCGCGCAACAAGGGCGCGGTGGCCGGCCTGGCCTTCATGACCCTGGTGGTGTTCTGCGCCCTGTTCGCCCCCTGGGTCGCGCCGCACAACCCCAGCGAGCAATACCGCGACTTCCTGCTCACCCCGCCGGTGTGGCTCGAAGGCGGCACCTGGCAGTTCATCCTCGGCACCGACGAACTGGGTCGCGACCTGCTCTCGCGGCTGATCCAGGGCGCCCGCCTGTCGCTGCTGATCGGCCTGTCGTCGGTGGTGATGTCGCTGATCCCGGGTATCCTGCTGGGCCTGCTGGCCGGCTTCTTCCCGCAGATCCTCGGCCCCTCGATCATGCGCCTGATGGACGTGATGCTGGCCCTGCCGTCGCTGCTGCTGGCCGTGGCCATCGTCGCCATCCTCGGCCCAGGCCTGATCAACACGGTGATCGCCATCGCCATCGTCTCGCTGCCCTCCTACGTGCGCCTGACCCGCGCCGCGGTGATGGGCGAGCTGAACCGCGACTATGTCACCGCCGCGCGCCTGGCCGGCGCCGGCCTGCCACGCCTGATGTTCGTCACCGTGCTGCCCAACTGCATGGCGCCGCTGATCGTCCAGGCAACGCTGAGCTTCTCCTCGGCGATCCTCGACGCCGCCGCCCTGGGCTTCCTTGGCCTTGGCGTCCAGCCGCCGACCCCCGAGTGGGGCACCATGCTGGCCTCGGCCCGCGACTACATCGAGCGCGCCTGGTGGGTGGTGAGCCTGCCCGGCCTGACGATCCTGCTCAGTGTGCTGGCAATCAACCTGATGGGCGACGGCCTGCGCGACGCGCTGGACCCGAAACTCAAGAACGCCGCCTGAGGAGAACGCCATGTCACTGTTGCAGATCAACAACCTGAACGTGCGCTTCGGCGACGCCAATGCCGTGCCCGTGGTGGACGGCCTCGAGCTGAGCGTGGACGCCGGCGAGATCCTCGCCATCGTCGGCGAGTCCGGCTCCGGCAAGTCCGTCACCATGATGGCCCTGATGGGCCTGATCGACGCCCCCGGGCGCATCACCGCCGACGTGCTCAACTTCGACGGCATCGACATGCTCAAGCTCAGCGGCCGCCAGCGCCGCAAGGTGGTGGGCAAGGACATCGCCATGGTCTTCCAGGACCCGATGACCGCGCTCAACCCCAGCTACACCGTGGGCTACCAGATCGAGGAAGTGCTGCGCCAGCACCTCGGTCTGAAGGGCAAGGCCGCGCGCCAGCGTGCCCTGGAGCTATTGAAGAAGGTCGAGATCCCAGCCGCCGAAAGCCGCCT
Organism: Pseudomonas sp. RtIB026; assembly: GCF_016861355.2. NCBI lineage: Bacteria > Pseudomonadati > Pseudomonadota > Gammaproteobacteria > Pseudomonadales > Pseudomonadaceae > Pseudomonas > Pseudomonas sp. RtIB026. Next base: position 5,552,927 of record NZ_AP023348.2, read on the forward strand.
GGACGCCTACCCGCACCAGCTGTCCGGCGGCATGAGCCAGCGCGTGGCAATCGCCATGGCCATTGCCGGCGAGCCGAAACTGCTGATCGCCGACGAGCCGACCACCGCCCTGGACGTGACCATCCAGGCGCAGATCATGGAGCTGCTGGTCAACCTGCAAAAAGAGCGCAACATGGCGCTCATTCTCATCACCCACGACCTGGCGGTGGTTGCCGAGACCGCCAAGCGCGTGTGCGTGATGTACGCGGGCCAGGCCGTCGAAGTCGGCCAGGTGCCGGAGCTGTTCGACATCCCCGCCCACCCGTACAGCGAAGCGCTGCTGGCGGCCATTCCCGAGCACAGCATCGGCGCCGAGCGCCTGGCCACCCTGCCCGGCATCGTCCCCGGTCGCTATGACCGGCCGCAGGGCTGCCTGCTGTCGCCGCGCTGCCCTTATGTGCAGGAAAACTGCCGCCGGCAGCGCCCGGCCCTCGATCCCCAGGCTCACAGCCTGGTGCGTTGCTTCTATCCGCTGAACCAGGAGGTGGCGTGATGGCCGTCGTTCTTTCCGCTCGTGAGCTGACCCGCCACTACGAAGTCTCCCGCGGCATGTTCAAGGGCCATGCGCTGGTCCGCGCGCTCAATGGTGTGTCGTTCGAATTGGAGGCCGGCAAGACCCTGGCCGTGGTCGGCGAGTCCGGCTGCGGCAAATCGACCCTGGCCCGGGCCCTGACCCTGATCGAGGAACCCTCCTCCGGCTCGCTGCAGATCGCCGGCCACGAGGTCAAGGGCGCCAGCAAGGACCAGCGCAAGCAACTGCGCCGCGACGTGCAGATGGTGTTCCAGAGCCCCTACGCCTCGCTCAACCCACGGCAGAAGATCGGCGACCAGCTCGCCGAGCCGCTGCTGATCAACACCTCGCTGAGCAAGACCGAGCGCCGCGAGAAAGTGCAGAAGATGATGGAGCAGGTGGGCCTGCGCCCCGAGCACTACCAGCGCTATCCGCACATGTTCTCCGGCGGCCAGCGCCAGCGTATCGCCCTGGCCCGGGCGATGATGCTGCAACCCAAGGTGCTGGTGGCCGACGAACCCACCTCGGCGCTGGACGTGTCTATCCAGGCCCAGGTGCTGAACCTGTTCATGGACCTGCAGAAGGAGTTCAACACCGCCTACGTGTTCATCTCCCACAACCTGGCGGTGGTGCGCCATGTGGCGGACCAGGTGCTGGTGATGTACCTCGGGCGGCCGGCGGAGATGGGGCCGAAGGAGGATATCTACGAGAAGCCGCTGCACCCGTACACCCAGGCGCTGTTGTCGGCGACCCCGGCGATCCATCCGGATCCTCTGAAGCCGAAGATCCGCATTGCCGGCGAACTGCCCAACCCGTTGAATCCGCCGGATGGCTGCGCGTTCCACAAACGTTGCCCGTATGCCACCGAGCGTTGTGCCAAGGAAGTGCCGGCGTTGCGACAGGTGAGTACGCGGCAGGTGGCTTGCCACTATGCCGAGCAGTTCCTCTAGATAGCTGGGGCTGCTTCGCAGCCCTTTCGCGGCACAAGGCCGCTCCTACAGGTGAACGCAACCCCCTGTAGGAGCGGCCTTGTGCCGCGAAAGGGCCGCAAGGCGGCCCCTGGGCTCTCAATGCATAAAGAACCAGATCAGGATGATCACCGGAATCGGCACCCCAATCATCCACAGCAGTATCGAGCGCATGGCCGTTCTCCTCGTTCGGTGTTGAACAAAAGAGGTGCACCCTGCATGCCAGCTGTATCAAAAAATTACACGCATATGAATCAAAGCCTTAGCCGGTAACCGCTTGCAGAAACCGTGCAAAATGCCGGATCCGTGGCCTTGCGCCTGGGTTTTCTGCAATGCACTATCAAGCCCATGACCGCCACTCCCCTCCCCGACGGCCCCGGGCAGACCCCGCTCACCGCCGACACCGTCATGCGCTACCACCTGTGCTGGAAGCATCGCGACCTGGACGGGGTGATGGCCCTCTACCACCCACATGTCCAGTACCACGACTTCTTCCAGAACCGCGTGCTCGGCTTCGACGAGCTGCGCGACTACGTGCGCGCCTGCCTGCCCCATGAAGCCGGCGAGGACATCGTCCACAGCGACCGTATCCGCGTCGACGGCTGCACCGCGTTCATCCAGTACCAGGTCACGGTCCAGGGTGGCGAGGGATTGGTGGCGTTCCAGTCCAGCGAGGCGATCACGGTCAGGGACGGGTTGATCTGGCGGGTCAACGAATACGCCACCCTGGTACGCCAGGGCGGCAACGCCAGCCTGCCGGACGGCCCGCGTCCGGCCACCAGCCGCCTGGGCCTGTCACCGCGCCAGCTGTCGACCATGGCCCAGGACCTGGAGCACTACTTCCAGGCCCAACGCCCCTATCTCGACCCGGAACTCGACCTGCAGCATGTCGCCGACGCAAGCGGCTACAGCCGCAACCAGATCTCCTACCTGCTCAACCAGGTGCTCGGCCAGAGTTTCTACCGGTACGTAAACCAGGCGCGCCTGCAACACCTGATGGCCAGCCTAGGCGACGGCAGTGTGCGCACGCCCATCGACGAACTGGCGTTCAATGCCGGCTTCAACTCGCTGTCGGCCTTCTACAAGTGCTTCCGCGAACACACCGGCCTGTCGCCCAAGGCGTATCTGAAGCAAATTTCCCTGCGTGCACGCACGTAAGACAGCCCCGCCCGCGCTTCACTAGGATCGCCCACAGACCCCAGCGGATGTGGAGCCCGACCCGATGCAACCCCTGCGCACGATCAGCCTGTGGATGGACCAGCTCGACGAGCCCCTGTGCGCACGCCCCGCACTGCACCAGGACCTGGACCTCGATGTGTGCATCATCGGCGCCGGCTACACCGGCCTGTGGACCGCCTACTACCTCAAGCGCCAGGCACCTCAGCTGAACATCGCCGTGATCGAAGCCAATATCGCCGGCTTCGGCGCCTCCGGGCGCAACGGCGGCTGGCTGATGGGCAACCTGCTGGGCGAGGACCGCCTGCTTGCCACGCTCTCGCCGCAACAGCGGCGTGAGAGCATCGACCTGCTGCACGGCATCCCCGACGAAGTCCACGACGTGCTGCTGCGCGAAGGTATCGCCTGCGACTTCCGCAAAGGCGGCGTGCTCTACTGCGCCGCACGTTACCCGGAACAGGAGCGCAGCCTGCGCGCCTGGCTCGATGATCTCTACCGCCAGGGCATGAACGAGGACGACTACCGCTGGCTGCGCCCCGAACAGCTGGATGCCCAGTTGAAGGTGAGCAATCCCTACGGTGCCCTCTACAGCCCGCATGTCGCCACGATCCAACCGGCCAGATTGGTGCGCTGCCTGGCGCGGACGGTCGAGGCCATGGGCGTGCCGATCTACGAGAACACCCCGGCCATCGACTGGCAGACCGGCGAAGTGCGCACCCCGCTGGCGCGTATCCGCAGCCACTGGGTGGTGCCGGCCGTCGAAGGCTACGCCGCCAGTCTGCCACCGCTCGGGCGGCACCAGTTGCCGGTGCAGAGCCTGCTCGTGGCCACCGAGCCGCTGCCCGAGTCGACCTGGGAACAGATCGGCCTGAGCCAGGGCCAGGCCTTCAGCGAAAACAGCCGCCAGGTCACCTACGGCCAGCGCAGCGCCGACAACCGCCTGGTGTTCGGCGCCCGCGGCGGCTACCGCTTCGGCGGTCGCCTGCGCGAAGACTTCACCCTCACCGACAACGAGGTCGAACTGCGCCGCTACCTGTTCGGCGAACTGTTCCCGCAGCTCAAGCATGTGCGCATCACCCACTCCTGGGGCGGCAACCTGGGCATGGCCCGGCGCTTTCGCCCACATATGCTGTGTGACCGCCAGCGCGGCATCGCCTTGTCCGGTGGCTACGGCGGCGAAGGCGTCGGCGCCACCAACCTGGGCGGGCGCACCCTGGCCGCGCTGATCCTCGGCCAACACAACGAACTCACGGCCCAGCCCTGGGTGCACGACAACCGCCCGTTGTCGAGCCTGGCCAGCTGGCCACCGGAGCCCTGCCGCTGGCTGGGCTACAACGCAATCATCCAGAGTTTCGTCCACGAGGACCGGACCCTCGCCAACCCGGCCAGCGCCCCCTGGCGGCGGCGCCTGGCCAGCGGTTTGGCCGACTTCATGGAAGGTTTCATGCACTGACTTCCCTTCATCACCACACAGGATCCACCGGTCATGAGCATCACCCAGTTCAAGCACACCGACAGCGCCATTCTGGACAGCTCCACCCCGGTCGCCGTGCCCCTCGGCGAGCCGGTCGCGGTCACCTCGGTCACTTGCGTCGAACGCAGTGACGGCGTCGAGACCGGAATCTGGGAGTGCACCCCGGGGCGCTGGCGGCGGCAGATCGTGCAGCAGGAGTTCTGCCACTTCCTCAAGGGCCGCTGCACCTTCACCCCGGACGGTGGCGAGCCACTATTCATAGAAGCCGGAGACGCCCTGATGCTACCGGCCAACAGCCTCGGCACCTGGGATATCCAGGAGACCGTGCGCAAGACCTACGTACTGATTTTCTGATCCGCTGATCGCCTGCCTTCGATAACAACAGACAAAGCAAGGTAACCCCGACATGCGCACGCTCCTTATCGCTCCTCTGATGCTGGCCGCAGGCGTGGCTGGCGCCGCCGACTCGGTGAAGATCTACAACTGGTCGAGCTATATCGCCCCGGACACCCTGAAGAGCTTCCAGCAAACCACCGGCATCGTGCCCACCTACGATGTGTTCGACAGCAACGAGACCCTCGACGGCAAATTGATGACCGGCAACTCCGGCTACGACGTGGTGTTCCCTTCCAACCACTTCATGGCCCGGCAGATCCAGGGCAAGGCCCTGAAAAAACTGGACAAGTCGCAGCTGCCGAACTGGAAGAACCTCAACCCGGTGCTGCTCAAGGCCCTGGAGGTGAACGACCCTGGCAACCAGTACGGCTTCCCGTACCTGTGGGGCAGCACCGGGATCGGCTACAACATCGACAAGGTCAAGGCGGTGCTCGGCGACAGCGCCCCCATCGATTCGTGGGACCTTTTCTTCAAGCCCGAATATCTTTCCAAGCTCAAGAGCTGCGGCGTGGCGGTGCTGGACAATGGCCCCGAGCTGCTGCCGATCGCCCTGCACTACCTGGGTTTGCCGCACCACAGCCAGAACCCGGCCGACTACGACAAGGCCAAGGCACTGCTGATGAAAGTGCGCCCGTACATCAGCTACTTCCATTCCTCGAAGTACACCGGCGACCTGGCCAATGGCGACGTGTGCCTGGTGGTGGGCTTCTCGGGTGACGTGCTGCAGGCGAAGAACCGTGCCGAGGAGGCGAAGAACGGGGTGAAGGTGGGCTACTCGATCCCGAAGGAAGGCGCGCCGATGTGGTTCGACATGGTCGCCATGCCGGCCGATGCGCCCAACGAGAAGGCCGGCTACGCCTACATGAACTACCTGTTGCAGCCGCAGGTGATGGCGAACATCAGCAACTTCGTGCAGTACGCCAATGGCAACCAGCAAGCTGACACGCTGGTGGACCCGGCGATGAAGGGCAACACGATGATCTACCCGAGCGCGGATGTGATGGGCAAGCTGTATGCGCTGGAGGCGATGCCGGCGAAGATCGACCGCATTCGCACACGCATCTGGACCAGTATCAAGGCCGGGAATTGATTGCAGGCATTACGCGCCCCCTGTAGGAGCTGCCTTGTGCCGCGAAAGGGCCGCGTAGCGGCCCCAGGGTTCAGTGTTAGGCAAAGATCTCTGGGGCCGCTTTGCGGCCCTTTCGCGGCACAAGGCCGCTCCTACAGGGTCAAGTGCAGGCCTGCGGAATCAATGATGCTCGCGGGTCGCGCGGAACTTGATGTCCGGCCAGCGCTCTTCCATCAGCGCCAGGTTGACCCGGGTCGGGGCCAGGTAGGTCAGGTGACCGCCACCGTCGATGGCCAGGTTCTCCACGGCCTTGTTCTGGAATTCCTCGAGCTTCTTCTTGTCGTCGCAGCTGATCCAGCGCGCCGACCAGACGGTGATCGGCTCGTAGGCGCACTCGACCTTGTATTCTTCCTTCAGGCGGCTGGCGACCACGTCGAACTGCAGCACGCCGACCGCGCCAAGGATGATGTCGTTGCTGCGCTCGGGGAAGAACACCTGGGTCGCGCCCTCTTCGGCCAACTGCTGCAGGCCCTGGCGCAGTTGCTTGGATTTCAGCGGATCCTTCAGGCGCACGCGGCGGAACAGCTCCGGGGCGAAGTGCGGGATACCGGTGAAGCCCAGCGCCTCGCCTTCGGTGAAGGTGTCGCCAATCTGGATGGTGCCGTGGTTGTGCAGGCCGATGATATCGCCGGCATAGGCTTCTTCCAGTTGCTCGCGCTCGGAGGAGAAGAAGGTCAGCGCGTCACCGATGCGCACGTCCTTGCCGGTCCGCACGTGACGCATTTTCATGCCCTTCTCGTACTTGCCCGAGCAGATGCGCATGAAGGCGATACGGTCGCGGTGTTTCGGGTCCATGTTCGCCTGGATCTTGAACACGAAGCCTGAGAACTTCTCTTCCACCGGCTCCACGGTACGCTCGTGGGCGACACGGGCCAGTGGGCGCGGCGCCCAGTCGACAACGGCGTCGAGCACATGGTCGACTCCGAAGTTGCCCAGTGCGGTACCAAAGAACACCGGCGTCAGTTGGCCATTGATGAACTCGTCCTGATCGAACTCATGGCAGGCACCCTGTACCAGCTCCAGCTGCTCGAGGAAGCGATCGTACTCGTCACCCAGGTGCGCACGGGCTTCATCGGAGTCGAGCTTCTCGATGATCTTCGCCTCGGTACGCTCATGGCCGTGGCCCGGGGTGTAGACAATGATGTAGTCGCCGGCCAGGTGGTACACGCCCTTGAAGTCGCGGTAGCAACCAATCGGCCAGGTGATCGGCGCGGCCTTGATCTTCAGCACCGCCTCGATCTCGTCGAGCAGTTCGATCGGGTCGCGGATGTCACGGTCGAGTTTGTTGATGAAGCTGACGATGGGCGTGTCGCGCAGGCGGCAGACGTCCATCAGGGCGATGGTACGCGGCTCTACACCCTTACCGCCGTCGAGCACCATCAGCGCCGAGTCCACCGCGGTCAGGGTGCGGTAGGTATCTTCCGAGAAGTCCTCGTGGCCGGGGGTGTCGAGCAGGTTGATCATGTGCTCGCGGTAGGGGAACTGCATCACCGAGGTGGTGATGGAGATACCGCGCTGCTTCTCCATTTCCATCCAGTCGGAGGTGGCGTGGCGGTCGGACTTGCGCGACTTCACGGTGCCCGCGACGGCGATCGCCTTGCCCATCAGCAGGAGCTTTTCGGTGATGGTGGTCTTACCGGCGTCGGGGTGGGAAATGATTGCGAAAGTGCGGCGCTTCGCGACTTCGGCGGCCTGGTTGGTCATGGGAAATCGCCTGACTGGGGATTCAAAAAGGGGCGATATCATACCTGAAGTCGGGCGTCAGGCCAAAACAAGCCCCAACGGTTCGACCCAATTCGCCCCTGCCGCATTGGTTAACCATCGACAAGCGAATCGCCGGCAAGCCCCTCGATGGTTATAGGAGCGCGGCCAGGCAGATGAGCGACCAGCTCCAGTCTCCCCCCCATGGCTTCCAGATAGTCACGCAACGTAGAGATCAACATATCGCTACGGTTCTCGAACCTGGAAACATTGCCCTGACGAACGTCAAGGCGCTCGGCCATGCTTTCCTGGGTGATCTCGAGTTGTTTACGCAAGGCCTGAAGCGTCATTTCCTCACGAATCAGTTCGCGACCACGCTCCTCGATTCTTGCCCTGCGCTCAGGCGTCAGCTCGTTCATCACGTCTTCAAGTGTCTTGTACATTTATCAACCTCTGGACAAATGTCGATCAAACCGTTCATCGGCACGGGTAATCAGGCTTCCATAAAATCTACGCTCATTGATGCCAGCCTTGTCCCCCGCAACGAGCAGCAACGCGGAGCGCGAACGATCGAAAGCGAATGCGACTCGCCATACACCGCCATCTGCGTTGAACCTCAACTCTTTCATGTTCGAATGCCTCGAGCCCTTCAGCGTGTCCACATGTGGACGCCCCAATGCGGGGCCAAAATGCTTGAGCAGATGGAGCTGCGCCAGCAATTCATTCTGTACCACCTCGGTCAACACCTGCAGCTCGGCATTGAACTCCCGGCACATTCCAATAGACCACCCCATTAAAATACCTCTAAGGGAATATTCCCTCAAGCGCATATCAAGATTCTTCGAGAAGAAATCCTGAACATCTGCAAGATGCCTCGATAGCAGGTACTTCAACGTCTCAACGTAATATTTACGCTTGATTTTCGCGTGAAATTTCCTACAGCCCAGTGATTAGCACTGGCCAAACGCCGCCCCAGATGGGAACCTTTCCCTCCACGGAGACGTCCACTCCCCTGCAACCCGCTTCGGTTCAGGGCTGGTTTCACCTGCTTCACGAGCCCGACGGGGTTCGGCTCATGGCCTGATGCCGCGCATCGGGCTGCTGCTCGCGACCACGCTGCCCGCCGCCAGGAATGGCCGGCCACACGGGGGTGTGATCGCCGACTATAAAAAAGGAGTCCGCCTGTGGCTGCACGCTACGGAAAAGGGCTGTTGGGATGGGCCGCCGTGCTCGTCATCCTGGCCCTGCTGGTCCACTGGATCGGCATCGACACGATCGACCGCTACCGCGACGATCTTGGGTTCTACCTGCAAGCGCACCTGGTCCTGGTGCTGGCTTCGATGGCGGCGGCGCTGGCCGTGGGCATCCCCGCCGGCATTGCCTTGAGTCGACCGCACCGGGTCGACAAGGCCGAGCGCTTCATGCAGTTTTTCAACGTTGGCAACACCATTCCTCCCCTGGCCGTCCTGGCCATCGCCCTGAGTATCCTGGGCATCGGCGCGGGTCCTGCGATCTTCGCGCTGTTCCTCGCCTCCCTGCTGCCCATCGTGCGCAATACCTACGAGGGCCTGAAAAACGTCCCCGCCTCGCTCAAGGAAGCCGCCACCGGCATCGGCATGACCCCGCGCCAGCAGCTGTGGCAGGTGGAACTGCCCAATGCCGTGCCGATCATCGTCGGCGGCGTGCGCGTGGCCCTGGCGCTGAACGTGGGTACGGCGCCGCTGGCGTTTTTGATCGGCGCCAACAGCCTGGGCAGCCTGATCTTCCCCGGCATCGCCCTGAACAACCAGCCGCAGCTGTTGCTGGGCGCCGCGTGTACCGCGCTGCTGGCCCTGGCGCTCGACGCGCTGGTGAGTTTCTCCAGCAAGCGCTGGCTGGAACGTGGCCTGGCCCGATAACGAGAGGGAAACCATGAAGAAGACAATCGCCCTGTTGCTGGGCGCGGTCCTGCTATGCGCAGGCTTTGCCCAGGCGGCGGAAAAACCGCTGATCCGCATCGGCGCGCGGGTGTTCACCGAACAGACCGTGCTCGCCGAAATCACCGCCCAGTACCTGCGCGCCAACGGCTTCGACGTGCGGGTGACCGCCGGCCTTGGCAGCAACATCGCCCGCCAGGCCCAGGAAACCGGTCAGCTCGACCTGATGTGGGAATACACCGGGGTCTCGCTGGTGTCCTACAACCATATCGACGAACGCATGCCCAGCGCCGAGGCCACCTACGCCCGGGTCAAAAAACTCGACGCAGAAAAAGGACTGGTCTGGCTGACTCCGTCGAAATTCAGCAACACCTACGCCCTGGGGCTGCCCAGGCAGGTCGCTGCGACCTACCCGCAGGTCAACACCATCAGCGATCTCAACCAGGTACTGCGTGACGAGCCCGGCCGCAACCACCTGGTGGCGCTGGACACCGAGTTCGCCAACCGCCCCGATGGCCTGGTCGGCCTGCGCGAGATGTACGGGCTGCCCCTGGACCGGCGCAACATCCGCCAGATGGATGGCGGCCTGGTCTACACCGCAATGCGCAACAACCAGGTGTTCGCCGGCCTGGTCTACACCACCGATGGGCGCCTGGACGCCTTCGACCTCAAGCTACTGGAAGACGACAAGCACTACTTCCCCGACTACACCGCAGCGCCCGTGCTGCGCAAGGCGGTGCTCGACGCCCACCCGCAACTGGCCACCCTGCTCGAGCCATTGGCCAATCAGCTCGACGACCAGACCATGCGCAAGCTCAACGCCCAGGTCGATGTCGAGCATCAGAGCCCGACCGTGGTCGCCGCGGCATTCCTGCGTGAGCATTCACTCGGCGAGGTACAACCATGAACCTGCTCGACACCTTTGCCCACCTCGACTGGGCGCAGGTCCTGCAACTGACCTGGCAGCACATCATGCTGGTCGGCATCGCGGTGAGCCTGGCCATCATCGTCGGCGTGCCGCTGGGCATCCTGATGACCCGCTTCCCGGTGTTCGCCGGCCCCCTGCAGGCCAGCGCCACGGTGTTGCTGACCATCCCCTCGATTGCCCTGTTCGGCCTGCTGCTGCCGTTCTATTCGAAGTTCGGCCAGGGCCTGGGACCGCTGCCGGCGATCACCGCCGTGTTCCTTTATTCACTGCTGCCGATCCTGCGCAACACCTACCTGGCCCTGACCAACGTCGAACCGGGCATCCGCGAGGCCGCACGCGGCATCGGCATGACCTTCGGCCAGCGCCTGCGCATGGTCGAGTTGCCCATCGCCGTGCCGGTGATCCTCGCCGGCGTGCGCACTGCCGTGGTGATGAACATCGGCGTGATGACCATCGCCGCGACCATCGGCGCCGGCGGCCTGGGCGTGCTCATCCTCACCGCCATCAGCCGCAGCGACATGTCGATGCTGCTGGTCGGCGCCGTACTGGTCAGCCTGCTGGCGATCATCGCTGACCTGCTCCTGCAAACCCTGCAACGTGCCCTGACTCCGGAAGGACTGCGCCCATGATCGAACTGAAGAACCTCAGCAAGACCTTCAACGTCAACGGCAAGGACGTCAAAGCCGTCGACGCGGTCAGCCTCACCGTCAACGAAGGGGAAATCTGCGTGTTCCTCGGCCCCTCGGGCTGCGGCAAGAGCACCACGCTGAAGATGATCAACCGCCTGATCACCCCGACCGCCGGCCAGGTGTTCATCAATGGCGAGGACACCAGCGCGCTGGACGAAGTGACCCTGCGCCGTCATATCGGCTACGTGATCCAGCAAATCGGCTTGTTCCCCAACATGACCATCGAAGAGAACATCACCGTGGTCCCGCGCCTGCTCGGCTGGGACAAGCAGCGCTGCCACGACCGCGCCCGCGAGCTGATGCACATGATCAAGCTCGAGCCCAAGCAGTACCTGCAGCGCTACCCACGCGAACTCTCCGGTGGCCAGCAGCAGCGCATCGGCGTGATCCGCGCCCTGGCCGCCGAGGCGCCGGTGCTGTTGATGGACGAGCCATTCGGCGCGGTCGACCCGATCAACCGCGAGATGATCCAGAACGAGTTCTTCGAGATGCAGCGGGCACTGAACAAGACCGTGATCATGGTCAGCCACGACATCGACGAGGCCATCAAGCTGGGCGACAAGATCGCCATCTTCCGCGCAGGCAAGTTGCTTCAGCTGGATCACCCGGACACCTTGCTGGCCCATCCGGTGGACGATTTCGTCAGCAACTTCGTCGGCCAGGACAGCACGCTCAAGCGCCTGCTGCTGGTCCGCGCCGAGGATGCCGCGGACAACGCGCCATCGGTGAGCCCGGAAACAGCGGTGAGCGACGCGCTGGAACTGCTGGACGAGCATGACCGCCGATACGTGGTGGTCACCGATGGGCAGAACAAGGCGTTGGGCTATGTGCGCAGGCGCGACATGCACCGCCAGCAGGGGACGTGCGGGGATTTCCTGCGGACGTTCAATGCCACCGCGGCCCATGACGAGCACTTGCGCATCCTGCTGTCGCGGATGTACGAGTTCAACCGGGCATGGTTGCCGGTGCTGGATGCCGAAGGGATGTTCTTGGGGGAGGTGACGCAGGAGTCGATTGCGGCGTACCTGAGTTCTGGACGCTCGCGGGGTGGCAAGACCAGTATCGTGTCGCCGGCTGAAGCAGTGGCCTCCTGATAGAAAGCCGGGGGCGCTTTGCGCCCCTTCGCGGCACAAGGCCGCTCCTACAGGGGACCGCATTCCATTGTAGGAGCGGCCTTGTGCCGCGAAAGGACCGCAAAGCGGTCCCATTCAGAATCCTACACTGGCCTGCACATAGAACGTGCGCGGCTCACCCACATAGATCCCGGCGTTGTTGTCGCTGGAACGGGTGAAGTACTGCTTGTCGAAGAGGTTCTTCACCCCCGCCGCCAGCTTCAGGTTCGACAGCTGCGGCCCGAAGTCATAGCCGCCACGGGCATGCCAGGTCACGTACCCCGGAATATCGCCATACTGCCCGTCGGCACTCGGCTCGGTGATGTAGTCACCGTTGAAGCTGCCGTTGGCATTGATCCCGGTCCCCGGCGCGCGCTGCTTGGATTGGGCGTAGGCATCCAGGTTCCAGGTCCAGCGGTTGACGGCGTAACGCAGCCCGGCGGTGGCTATCTGGCGCGAGTAGAACGGCAGGTCGCGCCCCTTGAAGCCGGGAATCTCCCCTTCATAGGTAGCGCGGGTGTAGGTGTAGCCACCATTGACCGACAGGCCTTCCAGGCGCGGATCGAGCCCGGCCAGGTCGTAGCGCACCGAGGCCTCGATGCCCTGGTGCTTGGTCGCCCCCAGGTTGGTCCAGCCGACATCGTTGCTGATGTACTGCAGCTCGTCGTCGAAGTCGATGTAGAACGCGGTCAGCTCACCGGCAAAACCGCCGTTGTCGTAGCGCGTACCCACTTCGTAGGTCTTGGCTTTTTCCGGCTCAAGGCCATTGGCCGTGCTGTTGCCGGTACCGCCCTGGCCCAGCTGGAAATACTGCAGGCTGCCGAACGAGGTCTCGTAGTTGGCGAACAGCTTCCAGGCGTCGGACATGTGGTACATCACGCTCAGCGCCGGCAGCGGTTCGTTGCTGGTGATGCTGCGATTCTTCTCCGGCACCGGGCGGTAGTTGGCGTCCGGCACCGGGCGGTCGCGCCAGTCGGTGTTGATGTGCTCGAAGCGGATGCCCGGGGTGATGGTCCAGTTGCCGACGTCGATCTTGTCGTCGATGTAGTAGGCGCTGGCCTCGGTGCCGCCGCTGCGGTCCTGGAACACATGGCCGTCGGAGGTCGGGGTGACGGTGGGCACATTGTCGACCAGGGCCAGGCGCGTGGATTGCTCGCGCATGGCTTCCTTCAGGTAGCGATAGCCGACGCTGACTTCCTGGGTGGTCGGGCCGACGAAGAAGATCCGCGACAGGCGTGGCTCGATGGCGAAGGTGTGGTAGTTGCGCGGGTACGACGACAGGGTCTTCATGTCGCGCGCGGCGATGGCGCTGCCACGGAAGCTGTCGGTGTAGTAGGTCAGCACCTCGAACTGGGTGGCGTCGTCGATCTGGCGCAGCCACTTGAACGACACATCCTTGCGTCGACCGCTGAAGTAGTCGTAGTCACGCACCGACTGGTAGGGGTCGTGGTCGTACTGGGCCTGGGTCAGCCCGCCAGGCATGTCGGCACGGCCGTCGTAGTAGTGGAAGTTGAGCCAGAACTCGTCGACATCGGTCGGTGCCCAGTGGGTCTTGAGCATCACGTCGTCGATATCGTTGTCGTTGTTGCTGCTGCGGTAGCCGTCACCGTTTACGCCGGTGTACAGCAGCGCCACGCCCATGCCGTTATCGGCGGTGCCACCGACGAAGGCCGATTCGGTATGTTTCCAGCCGCCATGGCGGGAAGTCTCCAGGGTGGTGGACAACTCGCCGGTCGCCTTCTCGGGAATCGCCCGGGTCACGAAGTTGATCACCCCGCCGACGTTCTGCGGTCCGTAGCGCACGGAACCGGCGCCGCGTACCACATCGATGCTGTCGAGGTTGCCCGAGGAGATCGGCGCCATCGACAGCTGCGGCTGGCCGTAAGGGGCGAAGGCCGCCGGGATGCCGTCGATCAGCACGGTCGAACGCGGCGACAGGCGCGAGGTAAGGCCGCGCACGCCGACGTTCAGCGACAGGTCGCTGCCGCCGGTGCCGTTGGAGTCCTGCACCTGCACGCCCGGAATGCCGCGCAGGGCGTCGCGCACGTTCATCGTGCCCTTCTCCACCATCGCTTCGCGGCGCACCACGGTGCGCGCGCCAGGATGGTTCTGCACCACGCTCTGCTGGGCGTCGCCCAGCCAGTCACCGACCACTTTCACATCGGTGGGCGCCAGCTCCAGGCTGCCGGTGGTCAGGCTGCCGGCGGCCTGGACCGGCTTGACCACCACGGTGTCCGCGGACTGCTCGAAAGTCAGCCCGCTGCCTTGCAGCAGTTGCTGCAGGGCCTGCTCCGGCGCCAGGTTGCCGGACACCGCCGGGGCCTGCTTGCCGTCCACCAGCTCGGGGCTGAAGAACAGTTGCAGGTTGGTCTGCTGGCCAAGCTGCTTGAGCGCGCCCGCCAGCGGCTGGGCCTGGATCTGGATGGTATCGGCGTAGCTGTTGCCAGCGGCGGCGCTGACCGCCAGGGCAAGCGCCAGGCGGCGCAGCTGGAGAAGGGGCTTATTGTTGTTCACGTCTTCGAGAGGTCCTGAGAGTCGGGATAAACGCCAACCGCATGCAAATGTAAATGCTTGGCAGTTGCAGCTGGCGGGGAAGACGAACGAACGGAAAAAAACCTGAATTTATTTCAGAACAATTTCGCTGGAGCCATCCGGACGGGTGTTCACCTGCACCGGCAGGATGCTTGGCAACGCCCGCAGCAGCGCGTCCGGGTCATCGGTGCTGAAGGTGCTCGACAGGCGTAGCGCGGCGGCCTTGCCGGGTGCCACATGCAGCGGCTGGGCGCGATAGCGCGAGACCTCCGCCGCCACCTCGCTCAGCGGCGCGTTGTCGAACACCAGCTTGCCCTGGCGCCAGGCGGTCACGGCGTTGGCGTCGACTGCATAGGGCGCGGCGACCTTGCCCTGGGCGTCGATGTGCGAACCCTGCCCGGCACCGAGCAGCGCCAGCGACTCGGCCGCGCCCTGCACCTTCACCGAACCCTGCTCCACCGCCACGCGGGTGCTGGTCGGCTCCTGGCGCACATCGAAGCGGGTGCCGGTGACGGTGACCTCGCCCTGTGCGGTGCTCACCACGAATGGTCGGCCACTGTCGTGGGCAACGATGAACATCGCCTCGCCCGCAGCCAGGCGCACATGGCGACGCCCCGAAGAGAACATCACCTGCACCTGGGTGGCACTGTTGAGTTCCAGCCGTGATCCGTCCGGCAGCTCGACCGGACGCCGCTCGCCCAGGGCTGTAGTCAACGTGTCCTGATGGTTGAGCTGCTGATACTGCCAACCCGTCCAGCCCAGCCCCAGCGCGACCACCGCCACGCCGGCCGCCAATGCCTGGCGCAGCAGGCGGCGGCGTGGGAGCTGGCGCACCGGCTCGGGCTGGCACAGCGCTTCGAGGCGTTGTCGGGGGATGAAATCGGCGGCGCGCCACAGCTGCACCAGGCGCTGGTATTCCTCGCGATGGCGTGGGTGCTGCGCCAGCCATGCCTGCAAGGCCTGCTGCACGGCGCTGTCATGCGGCGTTTCCTGGGCCCGGGCAAACCAGCTGGCCGCCTGCTCGCCCACGGGATCGGGCGCATGCTGTCTGATCAATGGGCTCTCCTGACTCATCTGGCCGACACATCCAGGTGCTCACGCAGATGTCGGAGCGTGCGGATCATATACTTTTCGACCATGTTCTTGGTCAAACCCATGCGCTCGGCGATCTCTGCCTGGGTCAGGCCCTCGAGCTTCTGCCAGATGAACACCCGGCGGCAGTTCAGCGGCAGTTCGGCCAGCGCCCGCTCGACGCTGTCGGCCAGTTCCAGGGCATGCACGTAGGCCTCCGGGTCGCTGCCATTGGCGGCGCCGTCGGCGAACGCCTCAAGTTCCAGCGCCTGGCGACGGTCCTCGCGGCGAAAGCCATCGACGGCGATGTTGCGGGCGGTCTGGTGCAGGTAGGCACGCGGCTGCTCGACCTGCTCGTTGGGGTTTTCCAGAACCCGGACAAAGGCGTCGTGAGCGAGGTCCTCGGCCTGCTGACGACTGCGCAACTTGCGCGTCCAGGTGCCGATCAGCTCATGGTAGTGGTCGAGGAAGCCTTTGTGTCCGGACACGTTCGGGGTCGTCAGGGAGGCAGATGAGGTCGCGAATAGTAATTCTTCTCATCAATGACGGCAATCGGCCCAGTCCTGAGCCGACCAAGGGTGGTTTCCGGTGTCGGTAACAAAAAATTTATGGCGATTTCGAAAAAAAAGACGGGCGTCCTGCGTGGCCATAAATATGAACACTCCGGGCCCCTTCGCGGGCAAGCCCTCTCCCACAGAAAAACGCCCACCCCCTGTGGGAGCAGGCTTGCCCGCGAAGGGGTCAGTACAGTCCATTCCACAATTATTTACGCTTGCCAAAGCCTGGGGAACATCTACCAGCCATGAGGGTCGGTTACTCAGGTAACAGCTCATCGATCCACGGCGAAACCACCGGGTTCGCCTGTTGATCTTGCGGTTTTCACGCCCTAAAGTGCGCGCCGAACGTCCATGCTGGAAACGATCCATCCGGCTCAAGTACTGACGACGAGACAGCAAGGTCACCCGCCGCCCTTTTCCGGCACGGTTGACCTTTTTGCTTTCGGCGACATGCCTTGGGAAGTAGGCGAACCAAAGTGGGGATACGGAGGACGTTCAGTTTGCTGCCACTTATCTTTTCAGTTTGCCCATGGAGCCCTTGAGCATGTCGATCCAGGTCGAAGACTACTTTGCGCGTGACACCTTCCAGAAAATGAAGGCGTTCGCCGACAAGCAGGAAACCCCGTTCGTACTCATCGATACCCAGATGATCAGCCAGGCCTATGACGACCTGCGCGCCGGTTTCGAGTTCGCCAAGGTCTACTACGCGGTCAAGGCCAACCCGGCGGTCGAGATCATCGACCTGCTCAAGGAAAAAGGCTCGAGCTTCGACATCGCCTCGATCTACGAGCTGGACAAGGTGCTGGGCCGTGGCGTCAGCGCCGATCGCATCAGCTACGGCAACACCATCAAGAAGTCCAAGGACATCCGCTACTTCTTCGAGAAGGGCGTGCGCCTGTACGCCACTGACTCCGAAGCGGACCTGCGCAACATCGCCAAGGCCGCGCCGGGTTCGAAAGTCTATGTGCGCATCCTCACCGAAGGCTCCACCACCGCCGACTGGCCGCTGTCGCGCAAGTTCGGCTGCCAGACCGACATGGCCATGGACCTGCTGATCCTCGCCCGCGACCTGGGCCTGGTACCCTACGGCATCTCCTTCCACGTAGGCTCCCAGCAGCGCGACATCAGCGTGTGGGACGCGGCCATCGCCAAGGTCAAGGTGATCTTCGAGCGCCTGAAGGAAGAAGACGGCATCGAACTGAAGCTGATCAACATGGGCGGTGGCTTCCCGGCCAACTACATCACCCGCACCAACAGCCTCGAGACCTATGCCGAAGAAATCATCCGCTTCCTCAAGGAAGACTTCGGCGACGACCTGCCGGAAATCATCCTCGAGCCAGGCCGTTCGCTGATCGCCAACGCCGGCATCCTGGTCAGTGAAGTGGTGCTGGTGGCGCGCAAGTCGCGTACCGCCGTCGAGCGCTGGATCTACACCGACGTGGGCAAGTTCTCCGGCCTGATCGAAACCATGGACGAGGCGATCAAGTTCCCGATCTGGACCGAGAAGAAAGGCGAGACCGAGGAAGTGGTGATCGCCGGCCCGACCTGCGACAGCGCCGATATCATGTACGAGAACTACAAGTACGGCCTGCCGCTGAACCTGGCCATCGGCGACCGCCTGTACTGGCTGTCCACCGGTGCCTACACCACCAGCTACAGCGCGGTGGAGTTCAACGGCTTCCCGCCGCTGAAGGCCTACTACCTGTAATGCACAACGGGGCCGCAAGGCCCCGTTTTCATTTGCCGCCCTGCCCCACTCTGTAGGAGCGGCCTTGTGCCGCGAAAGGGCCGCGCAGCGGCCCCGGCGATTGATGCGTCAACGCTGAAAACCTGGGGCCGCTGCGCGGCCCTTTCGCGGCACAAGGCCGCTCCTACAGGGGTGGCGCCGGCCTTCGTTCGATCTCCTCGGCATAGCGCGCCGCATGGGCCATCAGCGCCGGCCCCGCCCCCTGCAACGTCACCAGCGCACTGCGCAGGAAACTCAGGTTGCCCTCGACCCTGGCCCGCTCCAGCCAAGGCCCGGCCTCGCCGATTTCCCCGCGCTCGACCAGCACCAGCGCCAGGCTGAACATCCCGCGAAAATCCCCGGCCTCGGCCGAGCGCCGATACCAGCGCACGGCCCGGGCAGGGCTTGGCGCAGTGGCAATACCTTGCTCCAGGTAGCGCCCATACAGGTTCATCGACTTGGCATGCCCCAGCTGCGCGGCCTTCTCGTAGCACATCAACGCCTGGGCCTGGTCGGCCGGCACCCCGCGCCCGGTGGCCAACAGGTTGGCCAGGTTGTACATCCCCCAGTCCAGGCCGGCGTCGGCCGCACGGGCATAGTGAATGGCCGCCTGCGCGAGCTCCACCTCGCCACCCCAGCCGTGCTCCAGGCAACGGCCGAGCATGTTGTGCGCCATGGCGCTGCCACCCTGGGCGGCGATGGCGAACCAACGGCGGGCCACGCCGGCATCCTCTTCGATACCGCGCCCATCGAGCAGGATCTGCCCAAGCAACAATTGCGCCTCGACCACCCCCTGCCCCGCCGCCGCCAGGATCGCCTGGGCGGCCTGGCCTGGACTGTGTTCGAGCATCGCCTGCAACCCGGCAACATCCACCACCTCTTCACGACGCAACTGATAGGACACGGCTCAGACCTCGGCCCAGCGGCGCAACAGATTGTGATAGGTACCGGTCAGTTGCAGCAGCGACGGATGCTCGGGCACATCGGCGGTGAGCTGGCGGATCGCGTTGTCCATCTCGAACAGCAAGGTGCGCTGGCTGTCCTCGCGCACCAGGCTCTGGGTCCAGAAGAACGCCGCATAGCGCGCCCCGCGAGTGACCGGGTTGACCTTGTGCAGGCTGGTGCCGGGGTACAGCACCAGGTCGCCGGCGGCCAGCTTGACCTCGCGCATGCCAAAGGTGTCCTGGATCACCAGCTCGCCACCGTCGTAGCTGTCCGGATCGCTGAGGAACAGCGTCGAGGACAGGTCGGTGCGCACCCGCTCCGGGCTGCCCTTGGGCTGGCGCAGGGCGTTGTCGATGTGGAAATCAAAATTGCCCCCTTCGCGGTAGCAGTTGATCAGCGGCGGGAACACCTTGTGCGGCAGGGCCGCCGACATGAACAACGGGTTGCGCCACAGCCGCTCGATCAGCGCACTGCCGATCTCCTTGGCCAGCGCATGGCCCTCGGGCAACTGCAGGTTGTGCTTGGCCTTGGCCGACTGGTACCCCGCGGTGATCTTGCCGTCTGCCCAGTCGGCCTGCTCCAGGGCCTCGCGAATGCGCGAGATCTCGTCGGCGTCGAACAGCCCGGGAATATGAAGCAGCATGGCGGCGGCACCAGGTATGACTGAAGGAGCGCCAATGATATTGATTCCCTTTTACCTACCACAAGCCCTTTATCCATGGCACGACGGATGAGACCGTAAAAACCGTAAGGTGAAATTGTAAAGAATGTAAATTTATGGCGAATGGAAACGCTTCTCAATTGTTCGTTACAATCACTTACATTATGCTCCGCGGCCTTCATACCTTGGGGAAGGTCTACAACAATGCGTCACGTGCCATCTGCTGTGAGTTCACCACGTCTGCTCGCCTCCGCCATCGGCATGGCGATCACCGCCACCTCGGCCTATGCCGCCGACCCGGCCGCCAATACCGCCATCACCCTGGACGCCACCAGCGTCAATGGCAAGGCCGAACAGGCAAGCACCGAGTACAAGGTCGACAAGGCCTCGTCGCAGAAGTACACCGCGCCGCTGGTGGACACCCCACGGTCGGTCACCGTGATCCCGCAGCAGGTGATCAAGGACACCAACGCCATGTCCCTGCAGGATGCTCTGCGCACCGTGCCGGGTATCACCTTCGGTGCCGGTGAAGGCGGTAACCCGCAAGGCGACCGTCCCTTCATCCGTGGCTTCGACGCCCAGGGCGACACCTACCTGGACGGCGTGCGCGACACGGGTGCCCAGACCCGCGAAATCTTCGCCATCGAGTCTGTCGAAGTGGCCAAGGGGCCGAACTCGGCGGTCGGTGGCCGTGGCGCCGCAGGCGGCACCATCAACCTGGTGAGCAAGCGCGCGCACCTGGGCAACTCGCTGGACGGCGCCTGGACCTGGGGCAGCGACCAGACTCAACGCTACACCTTCGACGGCAACTACCAGTTCAGCGACAGCGTTGCCGGGCGCCTGAACCTGATGACCCACGAAAGCAATGTCGCCGGTCGCGACAAGGTCAACTACGACCGCTGGGGCATCGCCCCCTCGCTGGCCTTCGGCCTGGGCACGCCGACCCGCGTCAACCTCGACTACTACCACCTGGAAAGCGACGACCTGCCGGACTCCGGCATCCCCTACAGCGTGCCCCGTGCAGGCAGCACCGCACGGACTTCGGCGCATCCGGACAAACCAGTCGACGGTGGCGACAGCGACAACTTCTACGGTCTGACCGGACGCGACTTCCGCAAGACCCGCGTCGATATCGCGACCTTCGCCATCGAGCACGACCTGACCGACACGCTGACCATCAAGAACACCCTGCGCCACGGCAACAGCATGCAGGACTACGTGCTGACCCAGCCCGACGACAGCGCCGGCAACGTCAACAACAACGGCGTCTGGCGTCGCGCCAACAGCCGTGTGGGCAACACCGCCACCACCACCAACCAGACCGACCTGTTCGGCGAGTTCTACCTGGGCGGCCTGAAGAACAGCTTCTCCACCGGCGTCGAGTTCACCAAGGAAGAGTCCGACCGCCAGAGCTACACCGTCACCCCCAACAGCAAGCTCACCTGCACCGGCCCGGGCAGTGGCGGCAGCTGCACCTCGCTGGACAACCCGAACCCGGACGACAACTGGGTCGGCACCGTCACGCGCAACTACGCCGGCACCAGGACCAACAGCAAGACTCGCGCACTCTATGTGTTCGACACCCTGGAGCTGACCCCGCAGTGGCTGCTGAACATGGGCCTGCGCTATGACCACTTCGACACCGATTACCGTGGCTACAATGCCGACGGCAGCACCGCGGTGAGCAGCAAGGGCGTACCCGCCAAAGGCTCGGACACCAGCGAGTTCATCACCGGCCAGCTGGGCCTGGTGTGGAAACCGGCGGACAACGGCAGCATCTATGTGTCCTACGCCACCTCCGCCACGCCGCCTGGCGCCATGCTCGGCGAGGGCACCGAAGGCAACCCGCTGGGCAACACCACCGACCGTTCCGGCAACCTGCTGGGCAGTGACATGGAGCCGGAAGAAACCACCAACTACGAGCTCGGCACCAAGTGGGACCTGCTCGACCAGCGCCTGTCCCTGGCTGCGGCGCTGTTCCGCACCGAGAAGGAGAACGCCCGGGTCCAGGTCAACACCAACACCTACGAGAACGTCGGTGAAACCCGTGTGCAGGGCATCGAGCTGTCGGCCAGCGGCAAGCTGACCGACAAGTGGCAGGTGTTCGCCGGCTACACCTACATGCAGGCCCGCCAGATCGACGGTGGCCCGCTGGGCAAGGCGAACGACGGCAACCAGTTGCCCAACACGCCGAACAACAGCGCCAGCCTGTGGACCACCTACCAGCTGACGCCGAAGCTGACCGTCGGTGGCGGCGCCTTCTATGTCGATGACGTCTACGGCAGCGTGGCCAACACCACCATGGTCGACAGCTACGTACGCTACGACGCCATGGCCGCCTACAAGCTGACCAAGAACATCGACCTGCAGCTGAACGTGCAGAACCTCACCAACGAGGTCTACTACGACAAGGCCTACTCCACCCACTTCGCCAACCAGGCGGCGGGGCGCACGGCGTTGCTGACCACCAGCGTGCACTTCTGATGTAAGCGGCGCCTGCACCGGCCTCTTCGCGGGTAAACCCGCTCCCACAGGTTCGCCACCGCTCTGAAGGTCAGTGCTGTACCTGTGGGAGCGGGCTTGCCCGCGAAGAGGCCGGCACAGGACACCCCGCCCCGTTCATTCCCGTGAACGGGGCGTTTGCGTACCAAGGCATAATGCACGCCGCGCAGTTGCTGGCGGCAATACAAGGTGATCGATGTGGTGAAGAAGACGCTGTTCCAATTGCACTGGTTCTTTGGCATCACCGCCGGCCTGGTGCTGGCGCTGATGGGCGTGACCGGCGCGATCTGGTCGTTCCAGGAAGAACTGCTGCGCGCGTTCAACGCCGAGATGCTCAAGGTCGAGGTACGCCAGGAAGGCGTGCTGCCGCCGGCCGAGCTGGTGCGCCGGGTCGAGGCCGCGCAAGGCGACAAGGTCTCCATGCTTTGGGTCGATACCCGCGAGGGCAACGCCGCACGGATCTTCTTCACCCCCGCCCCCGGCGAGCGACGCGGTGCGCTGCGCTACGCCGACCCGTACACCGGCGAGCTCAAAGGTGATGTAGCCGGGCTGGGCTTCTTCAACCTCATGCTCAACCTGCACCGGTTCCTGGCCATGGGCGACACAGGCCGGCAGATCACCGGTGCCTGCACCCTGATGCTGATCTTCTTCTGCCTCTCCGGGCTGTACCTGCGCTGGCCGCGCAAGGCACTGAACTGGCGGACCTGGCTGACGCTGGACTGGGCGAAGAAAGGCCGTGCCTTCAACTGGGACCTGCACGCGGTGTTCGGCACCTGGTGCCTGCTGTTCTACCTGCTGTTCGCCCTGACCGGGCTGTTCTGGTCCTACGAGTGGTACCGCGAAGGCCTCAATCGCCTGCTGGCCGACCAGCCTGCGGCGGGCGAACAGAAGCGTGGCGAAGGCCGTGGCGGTCGCCATGGGCCGCCCAAGGCCGACAAGAACGCCCCGCCACTGGTGGTCGACTATGACGCCATCTGGACCAATCTCAAGGCCGCGGCAGGCCCCGGCCTGTCCACCTACAACCTGCGCCTGCCGCCGGCCGGCGGGCAACCGGCGACCCTGTTCTACCTGCTGCAGGGCGCCGACCACGAGCGCGCCCTGAACACCCTCACCCTCGACCCGGCCACCGGCCAGGTCAAGCGTCACGAGCGCTACACCGACAAGTCGTTCAAGGCCCAGTTGCTGCAGAGTGTCTATGCCCTGCACGTGGGCAGCTACTTCGGCCTGCCGGGGCGAATCATCGTCACCCTCGCCAGCCTGACCATGCCGCTGTTCTTCGTCACCGGCTGGCTGCTGTACCTCGACCGCCGGCGCAAGAAGCGCCAGGTCCGCACCGCCCGTGGCGCGCTGGCCCCGCAGTCGAATGACGGCGACCGCTGGCTGATCGGTTTCGCCAGCCAGAGCGGCTTTGCCGAGCAGCTCGCCTGGCAGAGCGCCGGCCAACTTCAAGCCGCCGGCTTGCCGGTGCAGGTACGCCCGCTGGCCGAACTGGGCGAGGCCGAATTGCGCCAGGCCAACCGCGTGCTGTTCGTGGTCAGCACCTTCGGCGACGGCGAGGCCCCGGACAGCGCCCGTGGATTCGAGCGCAAGGTGCTCGGCCAACCTTGGCCGCTGGATCACCTGGACTACGCCCTGCTGGCCCTGGGCGACCGCCAGTACCCGCACTTCTGCGGCTTCGCCCGCCGGCTCCAGGCCTGGCTCGGCGAACGCGGCGCCACCTGCGCCTTCAGCCCGGTGGAGGTGGACAACGCCGACCCCGCCGCCCTGCAGCTGTGGCAACAGGAACTGACGCAATTCACTGGCGCCCGCCCGGTCGCCGCCTGGCAGCCGCCGAGCTTCGGCAACTGGCAACTGTTGCGCCGCGAACGGATCAACCCGGGCAGCCAGGGGGCGCCGGTGTACCTGCTGGGCCTGCAGGCAGAAGCGCCCGCGACCTGGGAAGCCGGCGACCTGATCGAGGTCCTGCCGCGCAACGGCCAGCCTCGTGTCGATGCCTTCCTTGCCGGCCTGGGCCTCGACCCAGGCAGCCCGGTGCAGCTCGACGACCTGCAGGAAACCCTGGTGCAGGCCCTGGCCACCCGCCAGTTGCCGGTCAGCCGCGAACACCTGGTCGGACTGCATGCCCAGGCACTGGTCGATGCCCTGATCCCGCTCACCGCCCGTGAATACTCGATTGCCTCCATCGCCAGCGATGGCGTGCTGGAGCTGATCGTGCGACAGGAACGCCACGCCGATGGCAACCTCGGCCTGGGCTCCGGCTGGCTGACCGAATACCTGCCGCTGCAAGGCAGCGTCAGCGCGCGCCTGCGTCGCAATAGCGGTTTCCATTTGCCCGCCGAGTCGGCGCCCTTGGTAATGATCGGCAATGGCACCGGCCTGGCCGGTCTGCGCAGCCTGCTCAAGGCCCGGATTGCCGGGGGCGAACAGCGCAACTGGCTACTGTTCGGCGAACGCAACCGGGCGCACGATCTGCTGTGCGGTGAGGAACTGCAAGGCTGGGTGGAAAGCGGCGATCTGCAACGACTGGACCTGGCGTTTTCGCGGGACCAGGCCGAGAAAATCTATGTGCAGGACGTGCTGTTGCAGCAGGCCGCCGAGTTCAAGCGCTGGGTGGATGACGGCACTTGCGTGTATGTCTGTGGGAGCCTGCAAGGGATGGCTGCCGGGGTGGATGCGGCGTTGCAGGGGATGCTGGGTGAAGCTGTCGTGCAGCAGTTGATCGAGGATGGGCGATATCGGCGAGACGTCTATTGATCACACAACGGCGTCGCCTACTTCGCGGGTAAACCCGCTCCCACAGGGTTTCGAAGATCCTGTGGGAGCGGGTTTACCCGCGAAGAAGGCGACACCGATGATCAATGCAACTCGAAGGTATCGGCATCCAGGTTCGCCGGGAACCGCGCCCGGTACGCTGCCAGCTCCGCAGCCCGCAGCACCACGGTGAACACCCCGTCGGCCTCACCCGCGCTCAGCAGGCTCTCGCCCTGGAAGTCCAGCACCTGGCTGTCGCCGGAATAGGCGAAGCCCTTGCCATCGGTGCCCACCCGGTTCACCGCCGCGACGAAGCACAGGTTCTCGATGCCCCGCGCCGGCAGCAGGCGGTTCCAGTGCAGGCGCCGCGCCGCCGGCCAGTTGGCGGTGTACAGCAGCAAGTCGGTGTCCTGGGCGTCGCGGCTCCACACCGGGAAGCGCAGGTCGTAGCAGATCAGCGGGCGGATCCGCCAACCCTTGAGCTCGAACTGCACCTGGCGCTCGCCCGGGGTGTAGTGCTTGTGCTCGCCGGCCATGCGGAACAGGTGGCGTTTGTCGTAGTGCAGGATCTCACCGTCGGGCCGTGCCCACAGCAGCCGGTTACGGTGGCTGCCGTCGGCGGCCTGGATGATCACGCTGCCGGTGATCACCGCGTTGGCTTTCTTCGCCTGGGCCTTGAGCCACTTGTAGGTCGGGCCGTTCTCCGGCTCCGCCAGGCTTTCGGACTCCATCGAGAAACCGGTGGTGAACATTTCCGGCAGGACCACCAGGTCCACCTCGCCGGCCTGCCCGATCAGTTCCTCGAAGTGCGCATAGTTGGCCTCGCGGTCGTGCCAGGCCAGGGTGGTCTGCACCAGGGCGATTTTCAGGTTCGGCAGTTGGCTCAGATCGCGCATAGTTTCTCCGCTGCCTGGCGCAGCGTCTCCTCGCGTTTGGCAAAGCACAGGCGCACCAGGCGTTGCTCGGGGATGGGTTGCTGGTAGAACACCGACACCGGGATGCTGGCCACGCCATGCTCACGGGTCAGCCACAGGGCCATGTCGACATCGTTCAGGTCGGGCCGGATCTGCGAATAGTCCACCAGTTGGAAATAGGTGCCCGGCGTACGGGTGAAGGTGAAACGCGAGGCCTGCAGCAGGTCGCAGAACAGGTCGCGCTTGGCCTGGTAGAAGGCCGGCAGCTCGTCGATATGCTCGGGGTGCTCGGCCATGAAGTCGGCCAGGGCGCACTGCAAGGGGGTCACGCCGCAGAAGTTGACGTACTGGTGCACCTTGCGCAGTTCCGCGCTGAGGGCCGGCGGGGCAACCACATAGCCAGTCTTCCAGCCGGTGACGTGGTAGGTCTTGCCGAACGAGCTGACCACGAACGCCCGCGAATAGAGCTGCGGGTGGGCCAGCACGCTTGCATGGCGCACGCCGTCGTAGATCAGATGCTCGTAGACCTCGTCGCTGATCAGGTAGATATCGCGGTCACCGATCAGCCTGGCCAGTTGGTCCAGGTCGTCGCGGCTGATCAGCGCGCCGCTGGGATTGTGCGGCGAGTTGAGGATGACCATGCGCGTGCGCGGGCTCAGGGCATCGCTGAATTTCTGCCAGTCGATGCCGAAGCTGCCGTCGGTCAGCGGCACATGCACGCAGCGCCCGCCGGCCAGTTCCACGGACGGCTCGTAGCTGTCGTAGCTGGGGTCGAAGACGATCACCTCGTCGCCGGCATGGATGACCGCCTGGATGGCGCAGAAGATCGCCTCGGTGGCACCGGGGGTGATGGTCACTTCCTGGTCGGCATCGACATTCGCGCCGTACAGCCGGGTAATCTTCGCCGCCACCTGCTGACGCAGTGCCGGCAGGCCGGTCATGGGCGAGTACTGGTTGTGCCCGGCGGCCACATGGCGACCGACGGCATCGAGCAAGGCCTGGGGGCCGTTGAAGTCAGGGAAGCCCTGGGAGAGGTTGAGCGCACCGGTCTGCATGGCCAGTTGCGACATGGTGGTGAAGATGGTCGTGCCGACGTTCGGCAGTTTGCTGCGGATCATGGAGCCCTCTTTCCTGGGGTTTGTCCGGCACGGGGTTGGGTCCGAGCATAGCGGATCGAGCAGTCAGGAAAAAGGTTGAAACAATAGGGGGATTGCGGTGGGTCAACGTGTAGGGGGAGATCAGGATTTACGCACATCCCTGTAGGAGCGGCCTTGTGCCGCGAAAGGGCTGCAAAGCAGCCCCGGCTTCCTTGCAGCGCATTCTGAACCCTGGGGCTGCTACGCAGCCCTTTCGCGGCACAAGGCCGCTCCTACAGGGGGCGCACGGCCTGGGAAGGCACGCCAAGCGGTTGTTAACGCTTGTCGCGACGCTTCTTCTCGGCCTTCTTGTGGTGCGACATCAGGCGACGCTTCTTGTTGACCTGACGATCGGTGAGGGTGTTTTTCTTGCCCTCGAACGGGTTGTCACCGCCCTTGTACTCGATGCGGATCGGCGTGCCGACCAGCTTGAGCACCCGCCGGTAGGTGTTCTCCAGGTAACGCGAGTAGGAGTTGGGGATCTTGTCGGTCTGGTTGCCGTGGATCACGATCAGCGGCGGGTTGGCACCACCGAGGTGGGCATAGCGCAGCTTGATCCGGCGACCGTTGACCAGCGGCGGCTGGTGCACGCTGATGGCGTCTTCGAGGATCTGTGTCAGGCGGCTGGTCGGCCAGCGGGTGACCGCCGACTTGAACGCGGCCTGCACCGACTTGTACAGGTGGCCCACGCCGGTGCCGTGCAGCGCCGAGATGAAGTGGATGTCGGCGAAGTCGACGAAGAACAGCCGGCGTTCCAGCTCGGTCTTCACGTAGTCGCGCTCACCCGACTCCATGCCGTCCCACTTGTTCAGGGCGATGACCACGGCGCGGCCGGCGTCCAGGGCGAAGCCCAGCAGGTTGAGGTCGTGGTCGACCACGCCTTCGCGGGCGTCCATGACGAAGATCACCACGTTGGCGTCCTTGATCGCCTGCAGGGTCTTCACCACCGAGAACTTCTCGACTTCCTCGTGGATCTTGCCGCGCTTGCGCACGCCGGCGGTGTCGATGAAGGTGTACTTCTCGCCATCACGCTCGAACGGGATGTAGATACTGTCGCGGGTGGTGCCCGGCTGGTCGTACACCACCACGCGCTCTTCGCCGAGCATGCGGTTGACCAGGGTCGACTTGCCCACGTTGGGGCGGCCGATGATGGCGATCTTGATACCGTCTTTCTCGCTCGGGCCGGGGATGCGCGTGGCTTCCTCGCCTTCGGCGACATCCTCGTCGAGGGCTTCTTCCTCGGGATCACGGGGAATATGGCCGAGCAGCGACTCCATCAGGGCGTTGATACCACGGCCCTGGGAGCCCGCCACCGGAATGGCGTTGCCCATGCCCAGCGGCGAGAACTCGGCGCGGGCGATATCGGGGTCGATGTTGTCGATCTTGTTGGCGACCAGGATCGCTTCCTTGTTCCGCTTGCGCAGGTGATCGGCGATCATCTGGTCGGCGGCGGTCATGCCGGCACGGGCATCGACCAGGAACAGCACGTAGTCGGCTTCCTCGATGGCCATCAGCGACTGCTCGGCCATCTTCTCGTCCATGCCCACTTCGTCACCGGTGATACCGCCGGTGTCGATGAGGATGTACGAACGACCCTGCCAGCTGGCATCGCCGTACTGGCGGTCACGGGTCAGGCCCGACAGGTCACCGACGATGGCGTCGCGGGTCTTGGTCAGGCGGTTGAACATGGTGGATTTACCGACGTTCGGCCGGCCCACCAGGGCGATTACGGGAACCATGCGGCTCTCCACTCTTGAATTCTTGAAAATGCAAAGGCCGCTGCAAGGCAGCGGCCGGAGTTCGGGCGGCGCTTCATGCGCCGCGGCCTGAGCCCGCGAGCGAGCTCAAGCATAGCTTCAGCGGATGGTCAGTGCCTCGAGCTTGCCGCTGTTGCCGAAGACGTAGATGGTGTCGCCGACCACCAGGGGTCGGGCGCGCAGGCCATCGCTGTCGATACGCTCACGGCCGACGAAGCGGCCATCGACCTGGCTGAGCAGGTGCAGGTAACCTTCGAAGTCGCCCACCGCCACATAGCTGGAGAACACTTCCGGCGCCGACAGCTGACGGCGAGCCATCGAGTCGTTGCTCCACAGCGAGCTGGAGGAACGCTCGTCGACGCTTTGCACGGTACCCGACGCTTCGCTTACGTAGACGTTGCCGAAGCCCTGGGCGACACCCACGTAGCTGGAGGCATCGCGCTGCCACAGCACGCGACCGCTTTCCAGCTCCAGGCCGGCGACGCGACCCTGGTAGGTGCCGACGTACAGGGTACCACCGGACAGCAGCAGGCCGCCGTCGATGTCCACCACCCGGTCCAGCTCGGAACGGCCCTGCGGAATCGCCACGCGGCTCTCCCACACCGGCACGCCGTTGCTGATGTCGACCGCCACCACCTTGCCGGTGGACAGGCCGGCCACGGCCAGGCGGTTGGTCACCACCGGCGCGCCGGTGCCGCGCAGGGTCAGCACGGCCGGGCTGTTCTCGTAGATCCAGCGACGGTCGCCGGTGGCGGCGTCGAAGCCGACCAGACGGTCGTCCTGGGTCTGTACCACCACCACGTCGCCGTTGTTGGCCGGCGGCGCCAGCACTTCGCTGCTGACGCGCGAGCGCCAGCGCTCCTCGCCGGTGCTGGAATCCAGGGCGATGACCTCGCCTTTGAGGGTACCCAGCATGACCAGGCCGTAGCCCACGCCCACGGCGCCGGAAACCGGCAGCTCGAGGTCCTTCTTCCACACCACGTCGCCGGTGATGCGGTTCAGCGCGAAGACCTCGCCGTTGACGTCGGAGGCGTAGATGCGGTCGTTCTCGATGGCCGGTACCAGGGTGTTGTAGGTCTCACCCTGGCCGTCACCGATCGAACGGCTCCACTGCTTCTTCAGCACCACTTCCTCGGTGAACTTGGTCAGCTCGGCCGGGGGCAGTTCCTTCTTGCTGTTGCTGCTGCAACCCGCCGCCAGCACGGCGAGGGTGAGCACTGCTGCTTGTTTCCAACCCTTCACTTCAGGCGTCCCCTTTGGCCAGGTCATCCAGCTTCAGTTGCAGGCCACCGATCGCGGCGTCGTCGGACAGCGCGGCCTTGGCTTTTTCGTAGGCGCTGTGCGCGTCGTCGGCGCGGCCCAGCTGTACCAGCAGGTCGCCCTTGAGTTCTTCGCGGCTGGCCAGGAAGGCCTTGTCGGTGTCGCCGTCGAGCAGCTTGAGCGCGTCCTCGGCCTTGTCCTGGGCCGCGAGCACGCGGGCCAGGCGCTGGCGCGAGATCTCGCCGAGGGTGGCGTCGGCCGGCTTGTCCAGCACGCCCTTGAGCTCGCTGGCCGCATCGTCCAGCTTGCCGCTCTCGACCGCGACCTTGGCCACGAACAGGCTGCCGTACTGGGCGTAGGCGGTACCGCCGAACTCGCTCTTGAGCTTGCCGGAAAGCTCGGCAACCTTGCTCGCGTCGGGCTTGCCGTCAGGCGTCAACGAGGTTTCCAGCAGCGCCTGATACAGCACCGAGGCGCCCTGGGACTGGTTGGCCTGGTACTTGTGCCAGGTCTGCCAGCCCAACACCACCACGCCGGCCAGCAGGGCGCCGGTCAGCAGCGGCTTGCCGTTGCGGTTCCACCAGTCCTTGGCTGCTGCCAGGCTCTCATCATCGGTACTCGACACCCCAATACTCCTATTCGCCTATTCGTTGTCAGACCGCGTCACGCCTGGGCGATCGCGGTTTCCAGGTGCGCGGCAAGCGCATCCCAGGCAATGTTCTGTTGTTCGCCCTGGCCACGCAGGGGCTTCAGGCCGATCTGCTGCTTCTCGAGCTCGTCGTCGCCCAGAATCAGCGCGAACAGCGCGCCGCTCTTGTCGGCTTTCTTGAACTGGTTCTTGAAGTTGCCGCCACCGGCATTGACTGCCAGGCGCAGGTTCGGCAGACGATCACGCAGTTGCTCGCTGATCTTCAGACCAGCCAGCTCCGCCTGCTCGCCAAAGGCGCACAGGTAAACGTCGATGGTACGGCTGATCGACTCAGGCACCTGGCCCAGGGTTTCGATCAGCAGCAGCAGACGCTCGATCCCCATGGCAAAGCCAACGCCGGCGGTCGGCTTGCCGCCCATCTGCTCGACCAGGCCATCGTAGCGCCCACCGGCGCAGACCGTGCCCTGGGCACCGAGCTTGTCGGTGACCCACTCGAACACGGTCTTGCTGTAGTAATCCAGGCCGCGCACCAGCTTGGTGTTGATCACGAACGGGATGCCGGCAGCGTCAAGACGGGCCTTCACGCCATCGAAGTGCACGCGGGACTCTTCGTCCAGGTACTCTTCGAGCTTCGGCGCGCCTACCAGGGCGGCCTGGGTGCCTTCGTTCTTGCTGTCGAGGATACGCAGCGGATTGCTCTTCAGGCGGCGCTGACTGTCTTCGTCCAACTGATCAATGCGCTGGGACAGGAATTCGACCAGTGCATCACGATAGCGCGCGCGGGCTTCGCTGGTGCCCAGGCTGTTGAGCTCCAGGGTCACCGCGTCCTGAATACCCAGCAACGCCCAGAGGCGCCAGGTGAGCATGATCAGTTCGGCGTCGATATCGGGGCCGGCCAGGTTGAACACCTCGACACCGATCTGGTGGAACTGGCGGTAGCGTCCCAGTTGCGGGCGCTCGTGGCGGAACATCGGGCCCACGTACCAGAGTTTCTGCACCTGGCCATTACCGATGATGCCGTGCTCGAGCACTGCGCGCACGCAAGCGGCGGTGCCTTCCGGACGCAAGGTAAGCGAGTCCTTGTTGTCCTGGAAGGTGTACATCTCTTTCTCGACGATATCGGTGACTTCACCGATCGAGCGCTTGAACAGCTCGGTGAACTCGACGATCGGCGTGCGGATCTGGCTGTAGCCGTAGCTGTCCAGCAAGCCGGCCACGGTGCCCTCGAAATAGCGCCACAGCGGCGACTGGTCGGGCAGGATGTCGTTCATGCCACGAATGGCTTGCAGCGATTTGCTCACGAGTAGTCCTTACGAATCTGTGTCTCAGCCGCGGGCGATCAGCGCCGCGTCGGCCTCGGCCTTCTCGGCCGCTTTCTGGCGGATGAGCTTTTCCAGCTCGTCGACCAGGTTGTCGTTGTTCAGCTTCTGCGATGGCTTGCCATCGATGTAGACCAGGTTCGGCGTGCCGCCGGTCAGGCCCACGTGCGATTCCTTGGCCTCGCCCGGGCCGTTGACCACGCAGCCGATCACCGCCACGTCCAGCGGTACCAGCAGGTCTTCCAGGCGCCCTTCCAGTTCGTTCATGGTCTTGACCACATCGAAGTTCTGCCGCGAGCAGCTCGGGCAGGCGATGAAGTTGATGCCACGGGAACGCAGGTGCAGCGACTTGAGGATGTCGTAGCCGACCTTCACTTCCTCGACCGGATCGGCGGCCAGGGAGATGCGGATGGTGTCACCGATGCCTTCGGCCAGCAGCATACCTAGGCCGACGGCGGATTTCACCGTCCCCGAGCGCAGGCCGCCGGCTTCGGTGATCCCCAGGTGCAGCGGCTGGATGATCTGCTTGGCCAGCAGGCGGTAGGCCTCGACGGCCATGAACACGTCGGAGGCCTTGACGCTGACCTTGAAGTCCTGGAAGTCCAGGCGGTCGAGGTGCTCGACATGGCGCAGCGCCGACTCGACCAGCGCCGCCGGGGTGGGCTCGCCGTACTTCTTCTGCAGGTCCTTTTCCAGGGAACCGGCGTTGACGCCGATGCGGATCGGGATGCCGCGGTCGCGGGCCGCGTCGACCACGGCGCGCACACGGTCTTCACGGCCGATGTTGCCCGGGTTGATGCGCAGGCAGTCGACGCCCAGTTCGGCCACGCGCAGGGCGATCTTGTAGTCGAAGTGGATGTCGGCGACCAGCGGCACGCTGACCAGCTTCTTGATCTTGCCGAACGCCTCGGCGGCGTCCATGTCCGGCACCGAGACCCGCACGATGTCCACGCCGGCATCGACCAGGCGCTGGATCTGCGCCACGGTGGCGGCGACATCGTTGGTGTCGGTGTTGGTCATGCTCTGCACCGCGATGGGCGCATCGCCACCCACCGGCACATTGCCGACCCAGATTTTGCGGGATTCGCGACGTTTGATCGGAGATTCGCCGTGCATGACTTACTGTCCCAACTTCAGGCGAGCGGTTTCGCCACTGGTGAACGGGGCGACATCGACCGCCTGGCCGTTGTAGCTCACCTGGGCGCCGCGGGCGAAGCCCAGGCGCACCGCGAACGGTGGCTTGCCGGTCAGTTCCAGGTTGTCGCCCTTGCGCTTGATGGCGCTGAACAGCACCTTGCCGTTGCCGTCGGTGACCTGGGTCCAGCAATCGGCGGTGAATTGGATATGAACCTTGGCGCTGCCGGCCGGGGCGACTTCAGCGGGCGCAGCCGGTGCGCTCGAAGCGACGGGGGCGGCTGGCGCGGCGGCGACAGGCGCGGCCACTGCAGGAGCGGTTGGCGCGACAACCGGTGCCACAGGTGCGGCGACCGTCGGTGCCGGTGCGGCGCTGGTGGCTGGCGCAGCGGGTGCCACAGGCGCAACTGGCGCCTGGGCCTCGGTGACCGGCGCCTGCTCGGTAGCGTTCGGCTCCAGTGGCAGGGCCTGGCCCTCGGGCTGCTGGCCTTCGCTCACGGCCTGGTCTTCCGGCTCGTCCAGCGGATGAATCTGCGTGGTGCCGTCGGCGCTCTCGACCTCGACGTGCTCCAGGGCGATCTTGGCCAGGTCCTTGCCGCGCAGGCTGCTCTGGTCCTGCCACCAGAAGAAGCCACCGCCGACCACCGCGACCAGCAGCAACAGGCTGACCACCCGCAGGATATTGTGCGACAGGCGTACCGGCTCTTCGATGCGGCCGAGGGCGTGCACTTCGCTGCCCTGGGCGTGGGTGCCGGTGATCTGGTCGAAGGCCTCGACCAGGGGCGCCTGGTCCATGTCCATCAGCTTGGCGTAGGCGCGGATGTAGCCACGGGCGAAGGTGTGCCCGGGCAGCTTGTCGAAGGCGCCGTTTTCCAGGTTGTTCAGCGAAGATACCGTGAGGTTGAGCTTGCGAGCGACCTCGGCCTGGCTCCATTCGCGTTTTTCGCGGGCCTGGCGCAAGACATCACCGGGGTTCTGGCGAGTCGCTGCTGCTACTTCAGTGTGCGCGGCTTTCATCGTTGCTCCGACAGGTATTGCTGATATTCCGGCGTACCGGGATAAAGTCGTTGTAATTGCTGGCCCAAACGGGTCGCGGTGCCCTGTTCGTCGAGGGCGAGTGCCAGGCGATGGCCGAGCAGCAGGCTGCGGGCATCCTGGTCACTCAGCTGGCTGAATCGATCGTAGTAATCCCGGGCCGGCACATAATGCCTGTTTTCGTAGGACAACTCAGCCATTTCGAGCAATGCCTTCGGTTGCCGCGGATTGAGCCGAAGGGCTTTTTCCAGGTAGGCACGCGCCTGATCACCCTGCCCCTGCTTCAGGGCGGTGAGCCCCAGGTTCTCGTACACGCGGGAACGCTCAGGATACAGGGTATCGGCCCCAGCCTGGAGGAACATCGCCCGGGCTTCGTCGAAACGGCCCTGAGCATATAGGAAACTGCCGTAATTGTTGCGGATTCGTGTGTCATCCGGGCGGATGGCCAAGGCCTTGGCGAAGTGCTCGCCGGCCAATGCGGGCTCATCCTCGGCCTGGAACACCAGGGCCAGTGCTGCATGAGCCTCGGCGTCACGGGCGTCCAGGGCCAGGGCCTTGCCCAGCGGCGCCTTGGCGCGCTCGGTCAAACCTTGTTGCAAATACCCCAGCCCCAACTGCACGTAGGCCTGCCCCGCCGCCTCACGCCCCTGGCGGCTGGCCAGGGGGTCGCCCGCGCCGCCGGACACGCAGCCGGCCAGCAGCGAAAGCGTCAGGATCGACAGCGCGGCGCGCAGGCTCATGGGGCAGGTGCTCGTCAGGGGCGCGCAGCGCTGTCTTGCGGCTCGTCGGCAGCCAGCTGACGTACGGCGATGTAGCGCTCGCTGCGGCGGGTACGGTCGTTGACCTGACCCACCAGCTGACCGCAGGCGGCGTCGATGTCGTCACCGCGGGTGGTGCGGGTGGTCACGTTGAAGCCGCCGTGGTGCAGCAGGTCCTGGAAGCGACGGATGGCATTGTTGCTCGGTCGCTCGTAGCCCGAATGCGGGAACGGGTTGAACGGGATCAGGTTGATCTTGCACGGCACATCACGCAGCAGTTCGATCATCTGCGCGGCATGCTCGGGCTGGTCGTTGACATCCTTGAGCAGGGTGTACTCGATGGTCAGCACGCGCTTGCCGCCGAGGGTGGACATGTAGCCCATGCACGACTCCAGCAGCATCTTCAGCGGGTACTTCTTGTTGATCGGCACCAGCTTGTTGCGCAGTTCGTCGTTCGGCGCGTGCAGCGACAGGGCCAGCGACACGTCGATGTGCTTGGCCAGCTCGTCGATCATCGGCACCACGCCCGAGGTGGACAGGGTGACGCGACGCTTGGAAATGCCATAGCCCAGATCTTCCATCATGATCTTCATGGCGGCGATGACATTGTCGAAATTCAGCAGGGGTTCGCCCATGCCCATCATGACCACGTTGGTGATGGCGCGGTCGATCTTGGCCGGGACGGTCCCGAAGGATTTGTTGGCAAGCCACACCTGGCCGATCACTTCGGCGGCGGTGAGGTTGCTGTTGAAGCCTTGCTTGCCGGTGGAGCAGAAGCTGCAGTCCAGGGCACAGCCGGCTTGCGACGACACGCACAGGGTGCCGCGATCGTCGGTGGGGATGTAGACGGTCTCGACGCAGCTGCCGGAGGCAACGCGGACCACCCACTTGCGGGTACCGTCGGCGGAAATGTCTTCACTGACCACCTCCGGACCGCGAATCTCGGCAACGGCCTCGAGCTTTTCGCGCAAGACCTTGCCGACATTGGTCATGGCGGCGAAATCATCGACGCCAAAATGGTGAATCCATTTCATCACCTGACCGGCACGGAAGCGCTTCTCCCCGATTGAGTCGAAGAACTGTTCCATTTCCGCCAGGGTCAGCCCCAGCAGGTTGATCTTGTCAGTCGATGTCGTCATGGATTCACCCTCACCCGTAAGCTTTCGCTTAGCGAGTGGTTACCTCGGTAGCAGCGAAGAAGTAAGCGATTTCGCGAGCAGCGGCAGCTTCGGAGTCCGAACCGTGAACGGCGTTGGCGTCGATCGACTCGGCGAAGTCAGCACGGATGGTGCCGGCAGCAGCTTCTTTAGGGTTGGTGGCGCCCATCAGCTCACGGTTCAGAGCGATGGCGTTTTCGCCTTCCAGAACCTGAACAACGACAGGGCCCGAAGTCATGAAGGCAACCAGGTCACCGAAGAAGCCACGAGCGCTGTGCTCGGCGTAGAAGCCTTCGGCTTCGGCCTTGGACAGTTGCTTGATTTTCGAAGCGACGATTTTCAGGCCGGCTTCTTCGAAGCGAGTGGTGATCTTGCCGATGACGTTTTTAGCGACGGCGTCAGGCTTGATGATCGAGAAAGTACGTTGAACAGCCATGGAAAACTCCAGAAATATGAGTGTTGCGAAAAATTAAACCCGCGAATTATACGCGGGTTCCAGGGGATTGCCTAACCTGCGGCGTGCGCTCAGTCGGCTTCTTCGATCCAGGCCGCCTGGATGGCCTCGAGAACCTTCTCGCCGCAACGCGACGGATCGTCATCGAAGTCCGGCAGAGCCATGACCCACGCGCGCAGATCGACGAAATTCACGTAATGAGGATCGACCTCGGGCTTGCTTTCCGCAAGCTGGATGGCGATCTCAAGTACATCAACCCATTTCAGACTCATGTACAGGCCCTCAGTGCGGCGCTTCGGCGGCGTGGTTGAGCGAATATTTGGGGATCTCGATGGTGAGGTCCTCATCGCCGACGACCACCTGGCAGCCCAGGCGCGACTGCGCCTCCAGGCCCCAGGCCTTGTCCAGCATGTCCTCTTCGAGCTCGTCCGCTTCTTCAAGGGAGTCAAAGCCCTTGCGGATGATGCAATGGCAGGTGGTGCAGGCCTTGACGCCGCCGCAGGCGCTTTCCATCTCGATGTGATGGTCGTGGGCCAGTTCCAGGATGTTGGTCCCGGTCGGCACTTCCACGGTCAACCCCTCGGGGCAGAACTTCTCATGCGGCAGGAATGTCACCAGCGGCATCGGTTACTCCTCGATCTCATTCAGGTTGCGCCCGGCCAGTGCGGCTTTGACCGTCGAATCAAGGCGACGGGCGGCAAATGCATCGGTCACCTGCGACAGACGCTTGGTCTGTTGCTCGATGGCGGCGCCATCGGTGCCGGTCAGCAAATCACGTAGTTCTTGCATCTGGAATTCGATCGCGTCGCGCTCGTCACTGCTGAGCAGGCGCTCGCCATCGGCGTCCAGGGCGCCCTGCACCGCCTCGAGCAGGCGCTCGGCATCGACCTGGTGCTCGCGCAGCTGGCGCGCATGCTTGTCGGAGCCGGCGTGCTCGAAGGAGTCCTTGAGCATGCGGGCGATCTCGCCGTCGGTCAGGCCGTAGGACGGCTTGACCTGAATGCTCGACTCCACCCCCGAACCCAGTTCGCGGGCCGCGACGCTGAGCAGGCCGTCGGCGTCGACCTGGAAGGTCACGCGGATCTTCGCCGCGCCCGCGACCATGGCCGGGATGCCGCGCAGCTCGAAGCGCGCCAGGGAACGGCAGTCGCTGATCAGCTCGCGCTCGCCCTGCAGCACGTGGATCATCATGGCCGACTGGCCATCTTTGTAAGTCGTGAACTCCTGGGCGCGGGCCACCGGAATGGTGGTGTTGCGCGGGATCACCTTCTCCATCAGCCCGCCCATGGTCTCAAGACCCAGGGACAGCGGGATGACGTCGAGCAGCAGCAGCTCACCGCCTTCGCGGCGGTTGCCGGCGAGGGTATCAGCCTGGATGGCAGCGCCGATGGCCACCACCTGGTCCGGGTCGATCGAGGTCAGCGGGGTACGGCCGAACAGCGCGCCGACCGCCTCGCGCACACGCGGCACGCGGGTCGAACCACCGACCATGACCACCGCGCCGACCTCTTCCAGCTCGATGCCGCTGTCGCGCACGGCGCGGCGGCAGGCCTTGAGGCTGCGGGCGATCATCGGTTCGATCATGGCTTCAAAGGCGGCACGGGTCAGCTCGCCCTGCCAGGCACCATGCTGGACGCCGACGGCGTCACTGTCGGTCAAGGCTTCCTTGGCCGCGCAAGCGGTCTGCAGCAGCAGGCGCTGGGTGGCCGGATCGAGGTCGGCGGACAAATCGGCCTGCTCGATGATCCAGCCAGCGATGGCATGGTCGAAGTCATCGCCACCCAGGGCGGTGTCACCACCGGTGGCCAGCACCTCGAAGACACCGGCAGTCAGGCGCAGGATGGAGATATCGAAGGTGCCGCCGCCCAGGTCGAAAATCGCCACGACGCCTTCGGCATCCTGGTCCAGGCCATAGGCCACGGCAGCAGCGGTCGGTTCGTTGAGCAAGCGCAGGACATTGAGGCCGGCCAGCTTGGCCGCATCCTTGGTGGCCTGGCGCTGGGCGTCGTCGAAATAGGCCGGCACGGTGATTACCGCGCCGACCAGCTCGCCACCTAGGGTTTGCTCGGCGCGCTGACGCAGCACCTTGAGAATATCGGCCGACACTTGCACCGGGCTTTTCGGGCCCTGGACCGTGTCGATGAACGGCATGTGCGATTCACCGCCGACAAAACGGTACGGCAGTTGCTCGCCCAGCTGCTTGACGTCCGCCAGGCCGCGCCCCATCAGGCGCTTGACCGACAGGATGCTGTTGAGCGGGTCGCTGGGGGCAGCCTCGCGCGCGGCCAGGCCGACTTCGACAGCGTTGTCGAGATAACGCACGGCGGACGGCAGGATGACACTACCCTGGGCATCGGGCAGCGGCTCGCTGCGCCCGCTGCGCACGGCGGCGACGAGAGAATTGGTGGTGCCCAGGTCGATGCCCACCGCCAGGCGGCGCTGGTGCGGCTGGGGGCTCTGACCGGGTTCGGCGATCTGCAGTAGGGCCATGCTTATCTGAGTACCTTAGGCGTCATCACGGGCAACGCCGGGGTTAATCGTCGAGGCGCTCTTCGAGTTGGCGCACTTCTTGGGCGAGCTTGTCGAGGAACTGCATGCGGCGCATCAGGCGCTCGGCCTGCTCACGCTCTGCAGCAACATCCCAGCAGGCGGCGAAATCCTCGTTCAGCGTGTCCTGGGCGACCTTGAGGCGCTTCTTGAACACGGCGACGCCGTCGAGGTCGGCTTCGTCCTGCAGCTCTTCGAGCTCTTCGCGCCACTGCATCTGCTGCAACAGGAAGTCCGGGTCGTGCACGGTGACTTCCTGGGGCACCTCGTGGCCGCCGATGGCCAGCAGGTAGCGGGCCCGGCGCGGCGCGCTGCGTAAGGTCTGGTAGGCGTCGTTGAGGGCCGCCGACTTTTCCAGGGCTACGCGCTGCTCGCGCTCGGAAGCGTCGGCGAAACGGTCCGGATGGACCTCGCGGGCCAGCTCGCGGTAGCGAACAGCCAGTTTGTCGAGGTCCAGGCGAAAACCGGGTTGCAGCTCAAACAGGGCGAAATGACAAGGAGTACCCACGGCCAGCCTCAGACGTTGAAGCTTTCGCCGCAGCCACACTCACCGCGCACGTTGGGGTTGTTGAACTTGAAGCCTTCGTTCAACCCTTCCTTGACGAAGTCCAGCTCGGTGCCGTCGAGGTAGACCAGGCTTTTCGGGTCGATGATGACCTTCACGCCATGGTTCTCGAACACCTGGTCTTCGGCGGCGAGCTCGTCGACGAACTCCAGCACATAGGCCAGGCCCGAGCAGCCGGTGGTGCGCACGCCCAGGCGAATGCCCTCACCCTTGCCGCGCCCGTCGAGGGAGCGGCGAATGTGGTTGGCGGCGGCTTCTGTCATGCTGATAGCCATCGGAACTCCTTACCTCGCGACAGTCGACTTAGATCAAGCCTTTCTTCTGCTTGTAATCGCGAACAGCGGCCTTGATGGCATCTTCGGCGAGCACGGAGCAGTGGATCTTGACCGGCGGCAGTGCCAGCTCTTCAGCCAGCTGGGTGTTCTTGATGGTTTCGGCTTCGTCCAGGGTCTTGCCCTTCATCCACTCGGTGGCGAGGGAGCTGGAGGCGATGGCCGAACCGCAGCCGTAGGTCTTGAACTTGGCGTCTTCGATGATGCCTTGCTCGTTGACCTTGATCTGCAGACGCATCACGTCGCCGCACGCTGGAGCGCCGACCATGCCGGTACCGACATCCGGATCCTCGGCATTCATCTTGCCGACGTTGCGTGGGTTTTCGTAGTGGTCGATGACCTTTTCACTGTATGCCATGGTGCAATTCCTTCCTCATCAGGGAGCCGCTCTTGCCGGCGACTGCTTAGTGGGCGGCCCACTCGATCTTGGAGATGTCGACGCCGTCTTTGTACATGTCCCACAGCGGCGACAATTCACGCAGCTTGTTCACGGCCTTGCAGACTTCCTGCGCGGCGTAGTCGACTTCTTCTTCGGTGGTGAAGCGGCCGAAGGAGAAGCGGATCGAGCTGTGCGCCAGTTCGTCGTTGCGACCCAGGGCGCGCAGGACGTAGGACGGCTCGAGCGAAGCGGAGGTGCAGGCCGAACCGGACGAAACGGCGATGTCCTTCAGCGACATCAGCAGCGACTCGCCCTCGACGTAGTTGAAGCTCAGGTTCAGGTTGTGCGGCACGCGCTGGGTCTGGCTGCCGTTGACGTACAGCTCCTCGAGGTCCGAGACCTGCTTGAAGAAGCGGTCGCTCAGGGCCTTGATGCGCACGTTTTCAGCGGCCATTTCCTGCTTGGCGATGGCGAAGGCTTCGCCCATGCCGACGATCTGGTGGGTCGGCAGGGTGCCCGAACGCATGCCGCGCTCATGGCCACCGCCGTGAATGATGGCTTCCAGGCGCACGCGCGGCTTGCGGCTGACGTACAGCGCGCCGATGCCTTTC
This sequence comes from Pseudomonas sp. RtIB026, assembly GCF_016861355.2. NCBI lineage: Bacteria > Pseudomonadati > Pseudomonadota > Gammaproteobacteria > Pseudomonadales > Pseudomonadaceae > Pseudomonas > Pseudomonas sp. RtIB026. The sequence continues at coordinate 5,593,718 of NZ_AP023348.2, forward strand.
GGGCCGTAGACCTTGTGCGCGGAGAACGACATCAGGTCGACCTTCAGCTTCTGCAGGTCGATCTCGACGCGGCCGGCCGACTGGGCGGCATCGACGTGGAACAAGACGCCGCGCGAGCGGGTCAGTTCACCGATGGCGGCGATGTCGTTGATCGAGCCGACTTCGTTGTTCACGTGCATCAGCGAGACCAGGATGGTGTCGTCGCGCAGCACGGCTTCGACCATGGCCGGGGTGACGATGCCGTCTTCGCCGGGCTCGAGGTAAGTGACTTCGAAACCTTCACGCTCGAGCTGGCGAGCGGTGTCCAGGACCGCCTTGTGCTCGATCTTGGAGGTGATGATGTGCTTGCCCTTGGTCTGATAGAAGTGCGCCACGCCCTTCAGGGCGAGGTTGTCGGACTCGGTGGCACCGCTGGTCCAGACGATCTCGCGCGGGTCGGCGTTGATCAGTTCGGCGACCTGGCGGCGGCCGTTCTCGACTGCTTCCTCGGCCTTCCAGCCGAACACGTGGGAGCGCGAGGCCGGGTTGCCGAAGTTCCCGTCGACCAGCAGGCACTCGGCCATCTTCTGGGCGACACGGGGATCGACCGGCGTGGTCGCGGAGTAATCGAGGTAGATCGGCAACTTCATTGAGTATCTCCTATCAGGCGGTGGCGTCGCTCGTCGCTGCGGTTTCAGTCGACGGCGGACGTCTCAATCTTGTCCAGCTGGGCAACTCGACCTGCGACGCGGCGCAGGTCCTGGCGCTGGGCGACTTCCTGCACCTCGCGGCGCATGACGAGGTCGGCCAGGCTGATGCCACTGAGGAATTCATGGATCTGCTGGCTCAGGTCGCACCACAGGTGGTGAGTCAGGCAGGTATCACCGGCGTGGCAGTCCCCCAGGCCCTGGCAACGGGTGGCATCGACCGATTCGTTGACCGCGTCGATGACCTGGGCCACCTGGATGGTTTCCATGCCCCGCGACAGCTGGTAGCCGCCGCCCGGACCGCGAACGCTGGAGACCAGGCTGCTGCGGCGCAGCTTGGCGAACAGCTGTTCCAGATAAGAGAGGGAGATGCCCTGGCGCTCGGAAATATCGGCCAAAGACACCGGCCCATGCTGCGCGTGCAACGCCAGGTCGAGCATGGCGGTCACGGCGTATCGGCCTTTGGTAGTCAGTCGCATGGCGTATGGGTACCACGGGAGTTACAGGATGTGTGCGAGTATGCGATTCCCGAGCATTTAAGTCAACTATTAGACCTAGTGCTTTAGTCGGGTATGCATGCGGGAGGCGGGCGCGAGTGTAGCAGACAAGGGGCGCAAGCACACGCCCCTTGTGTCGGCAGAGCGCAATCAATGCGACTGAGTGTCGCCCTGCTTCAGTTCGGCGCAGGCCGCGGCGAAGTCGTCGTCGGGCAGCGCCGGCAGCTCCTTGGCACAGTAGTCACTGCCCATCCGGGTCAGCGCGCCGCACATCCCCTCCAGGCGCTCGTCGACGGCCTGCAGGTGGTCGAGCATCTGGCCGATGGCGCGGGCCACCGGGTCGGGCATGTCGCCGCTGACGCCATAGGCGTCGAAACCGATCTTCTCGGCCATGGCCTTGCGCTTGGCCTCGACGGCGTCATCCTCGGTCTTGACGATGATCCGCCCCGGAATCCCCACCGCCGTGGCGCCGGCCGGCACCGCCTTGGTGACCACGGCATTGGAGCCGATCTTGGCCCCGGCGCCGACGGTGAACGGCCCCAGCACCTTGGCCCCGGCACCGACCACCACGCCGTTTTCCAGGGTCGGGTGACGCTTGCCCTTGTTCCAGCTGGTGCCACCGAGGGTTACGCCCTGGTACAGGGTCACGTCGTCACCGATCTCGGCGGTCTCGCCGATGACGATGCCCATGCCGTGGTCGATGAAGAAACGCCGGCCGATGGTCGCCCCCGGGTGGATCTCGATACCGGTCATCCAGCGACCGAAGTTCGACACCAGCCGCGCCAGCCATTTGAAATCGCGCCGCCACAGGGCATTGCCCAGGCGGTGCAGCCAGATGGCATGCATCCCCGGGTAGCAGGTCAGGACCTCGAAGGCGTTGCGCGCCGCCGGGTCACGATGGAAAACGCTCTGGATATCTTCACGCAGACGCTCGAACATCTGTCAGTCCTTCCTTTTATGCGGCTCGCCCCGTGCGACCTTCTGGGTCTCGGTAAGAATGCCGCGCAAAATGCTCATTTCCGGACGCTCGACCGAGCTTCGCCCATACAGCCGGCGCAGGCGCGCCATCAGGTGCTTGGGTTTCTCGGGATCGAGGAAGCCGATGTCCACCAGGGTCTTTTCCAGGTGGTCGTAGAACAGCTCCATTTCGTCCATGGTCGCCAGCTCGCTGGCTTCGACCTTCTCGACCTTCGCCGCCGCGCCCTGCCCTGCCAGCCAGGCCATGCGCACCTCATAGGAGAGCACCTGGACGGCGGCGGCCAGATTCAGCGAGCTGAAGTCGGGGTTCGAGGGAATGTGCACGTGGAAGTGACATCGCTGCAGTTCTTCGTTGGTCAGGCCGGCGTGCTCGCGCCCGAACACCAGGGCGATCTCTTCGCCGCCCATGGCCTGGGCCACGGCCTTCGCCCCGCACTCGCGCGGGTCGATCAACGGCCAGGGGATGCTGCGCTCACGGGCGCTGGTGCCCATGACCAGGCTGCAGCCGACCAGCGCCTGCTCGAGGCTGTCGACCACCTGGGCGTTGTCCAGCACGTCGTCGGCGCCCGAGGCGCGGGCGCTGGCGTCCGCGGCCGGAAACTCTTTTGGCTGCACCAGCACCAGGCGCGACAGGCCCATGTTTTTCATGGCACGCGCAGCGCCGCCGATGTTGCCGGGGTGGCTGGTATTGACCAGAACAACACGAATATTTTGCAGCAAGGTGTCGTGCTCTCGGATGCGGAAACAGGAGGGTTCGATCTTACAGAACCGACCAGCGTAACGCCATGAAAGCAAATGTGACACTTCTGTCGTCAAAGATTTCTGCTAGAATGATCGGCTTTCCTCTTTAACATCTCCAGGTGACCTTCCCATGCAGCCTATGCTGAATATCGCCCTGCGCGCGGCTCGCAGCGCCAGTGAACTGATTTTCCGCTCCATCGAACGCCTGGATAGCATCAAAGTCGACGAAAAGCAGTCCAAGGACTACGTGTCCGAGGTTGATCGCGCCGCCGAGAAGGTCATCGTCGAGGCCCTGCGCAAGGCCTACCCGAACCACTCGATCCAGGGCGAAGAGACCGGCCTGCATGCAGGCAGCGGTGAAGAAGGCAAGGATTACCTGTGGATCATCGATCCGCTGGACGGCACCACCAACTTCCTGCGCGGCATTCCGCACTTCGCCGTCAGCATCGCCTGTAAATACCGCGGTCGCCTCGAGCACGCCGTGATCGTCGACCCGGTTCGCCAGGAAGAATTCACCGCCAGCCGTGGCCGTGGCGCCCAGATCAACGGCCGCCGCCTGCGCGTCAGCTCGCGCACCAGCCTGGAAGGCGCGCTGCTGGGTACCGGCTTCCCGTTCCGTGACAACCAGATGGCCGACCTGGACAACTACCTGGGCATGTTCCGCGCCCTGACCGGCCAGACCGCCGGCATCCGCCGCGCCGGCTCCGCCAGCCTGGACCTCGCTTATGTAGCCGCCGGCCGCTTCGACGCCTTCTGGGAGTCGGGCCTGTCCGAGTGGGACATGGCCGCAGGCGTGCTGCTGATCCAGGAAGCCGGTGGCCTGGTGAGCGACTTCAACGGTGGCCACGACTTCCTCGAGAAGGGCCACATCGTCGCGGGCAACATCAAGTGCTTCAAGGCTGTGCTGACTGCTATCCAGCCGCACCTGCCGGAGCACATGAAGCGCTAAGCACCGATTGCCGAGCACAAAAAAAGCACCTCTCGAGGTGCTTTTTTTGTGCCTGCACGATGGCCTGCAGGAGCGGCCTTGTGCCGCGAAAGGGCTGCGAAGCAGCCCCGGCAATCTTGATATATGCCGAAGATCCCGGGGCCGCTTCGCGCCCCTTTCGCGGCACAAGGCCGCTCCTACAGGGGGGGCACTTGCCGCTTACTGCCCCGGCTGGTTCTGCCCCAGGACCAACTTGCCATTCTTGTCCAGCGGGATGGTCGAGCCCGGCTCGTGATCCATCTTCACCTTGCCCACCTGGTCACCGATGGAATAGGTCACGTTGTAACCCACCACCTTGTCGCTGATGTCATTGACCGTGTTGCAGCGGGTTTGCGTGGTGGTGTAGGTATCACGCTCCTGCATGCCTTCCTGCACCTTGTTGCCGGCATAGCCGCCACCGACCGCACCGGCCACGGTGGCGATCTTCTTGCCGGTACCGCCGCCAATCTGGTTGCCCAGCAGGCCACCAGCGATGGCACCGACCACCGTACCGGCAATCTGGTGCTGGTCCTTGACCGGCGCCTGGCGCGTCACGGTGACATCCTTGCAGACCTCACGCGGCGTCTTCACTTGCTGCTTGATCGGCTGCACGTCGGTGACCTGGGCGTACTCAGGCCCTTTGTTCACCAAGCTGTAGGTCGCCACAGCACCTCCGGCAGTCACACCGACAGCACCCAGAACCGCACCCACCAGCATTGATTTGTTCACGTGAACCTCCTGATCGTACCCGCGGGCTCCGGCCCGCCTTCTCCCTGCCTTGGAGCAAAAAAAAAGGCGCGAGTTCAACACTCGCGCCTCTCTTTACGCCAAATGGCGCGGAACAAGCCTTACGGACGCTCGTCCACACCCTCGGTCTTGACCGGCGGGATCAGGTCTTCGCTGCTCAGGTTCAGCCAGATCAGCACCACGTTGGCGATGTAGATCGACGAGTAGGTACCCGCCATGACACCGATGAACAGCGCCAGGGAGAAGCCGAACAGGTTGTCGCCGCCGAAAAACAGCAGCGCGGCGATGGCCAGCAAGGTCGACACCGAGGTGGCGACGGTCCGCAGCAGGGTCTGGGTGGTCGAGATGTTGATGTTCTCGATCAGCGAGGCCTTGCGCAGCACGCGGAAGTTCTCGCGCACCCGGTCGAACACGACGATGGTGTCGTTGAGCGAGTAGCCGATGATCGCCAGCACCGCCGCCAGCACCGTCAGGTCGAAGGTGATCTGGAAGAACGACAGGATGCCCAGGGTGACCACCACGTCGTGGATCAGCGAGATGATCGCGCCCACGGCGAACTTCCACTGGAAGCGGAAGGCCAGGTAGATGAGGATGCCGCCCAGGGCCAGGAGCATGCCGAGGCCGCCCTGGTCACGCAGCTCCTCGCCCACCTGCGGGCCAACGAACTCGACACGCTTGACCGTGGCCGGGTTGTCGCCGCCGATCTTCTGCAGCGCCTCGGCCACGCGGTTGCCCAGCTGCGGGTCATCGCCCGGCATGCGCACCAGCAGGTCGGTAGTGGCGCCGAAGCTCTGCACCACGGCGTCGTGGAAGCCGGAACCGACCAGTTCGGTACGGACCTTTTCCAGGTCCGCCGGACGCTCGTAGGTGAGCTCGATCAGCGTGCCACCGGTGAAGTCCAGGCCGAAGTTCAGACCCTTGTGCCACCAGCTGAACAGCGCCAGCACGGTGAGGAGCACGGTGATGGCGAACGCGACATTGCGCACGCCCATGAAGTTGATGGTTTTCATCGCAGCTCCCTCAAACCCACAGCTTCTTGATGTCACGCCCGCCGCAGGTCAGGTTGACCAGTGCGCGGGTCACCATGACGGCGGTGAACATCGAGGTGAAAATCCCGAGGGACATGGTGACCGCGAAGCCCTTGACCGGGCCGGTACCCATGGCGAACAGGATGCCGCCGACCAGCAGAGTGGTCAGGTTGGCGTCGACGATCGCCGAGTAGGCGCGGTTGAAACCTTCGTGGATGGCGCGCTGCACCGACATGCCGGCGGCGATCTCTTCGCGGATACGCGAGAAGATCAGCACGTTGGCGTCCACCGCCATGCCCATGGTCAGCACGATACCAGCGATACCTGGCAGGGTCAGGGTAGCGCCCAGCAGCGACATCAACGCCAGCAGCAGCACCATGTTGCCCGCCAGGGCGATGGTCGCCAGCACGCCGAAGGCGCGGTAGATAGCGATGATGAACAGCGAGACGAACAGCATGCCCCACAGGGACGCGTCGATACCCTTGGTGATGTTGTCGGCACCCAGGCTTGGGCCGATAGTACGTTCTTCGGCGAAGTACATCGGCGCGGCCAGGCCACCGGCACGCAGCAGCAGGGCCAGCTCGGACGACTCGCCCTGGCCGTTCAGGCCGGTGATGCGGAACTGGCTGCCCAGCGGCGACTGGATGGTCGCCAGGCTGATGATCTTCTTCTCTTCCTGGAAGGTCTGCACCGCGACTTCTTTCTCGACGCCATCGACCATCTGCTTCTGGTAGCGGGTGACCGGCTTCTGTTCGATGAAGATCACCGCCATGCTGCGCCCGACGTTGGTGCGGGTGGCGCGGCTCATCAGCTCGCCACCGTGGCCGTCGAGGCGGATGTTCACCTGCGGGCGACCGTGCTCGTCGAAGCTGGCCTGGGCGTCGGTGACCTGGTCACCGGTGATGATCAGGCCGCGCTCGACCGGGGCGGAGCGGCCGCCTTCGCGGAACTCGAACACCTCGGTGGTAGCCTTGGACGCACCCGGCTCGGCGCCGAAGCGGAACTCCAGGTTGGCGGTCTTGCCGAGGATACGCTTGGCTTCGGCGGTGTCCTGCACGCCCGGCAGCTCGACCACGATGCGGTTGGCACCCTGGCGCTGGACCAGCGGCTCGGCCACGCCCAGCTCGTTGACCCGGTTACGCACGGTGGTCAGGTTCTGCTTGATCGAGTATTCGCGGATCTCGGCGACTTTCGCCTGGGTCAGCGCCAGACGCAGCACGGCGAGCTCGTTGCGCTCGGTGGTGGTCAGGTCGAAGTCATTGAAATTCTTGCGGATCAGGCTGCGGGCCTGTTCGCGGGTAGCATCGTCGGCGAAGCCCAGCATGATGCCGCCGTCCTGCTGGGGCAGGCTGCGGTAGCGGACGCGCTCTTTGCGCAGCAAGGTCTTGACCTCGCCTTCGTAGACTTTCATGCGAGCGGTCATGGCCTTGTCCATGTCCACTTCCAGCAGGAAGTGCACACCACCGGACAGGTCCAGGCCCAGCTTCATCGGGCTGGCACCCAGGTTGCGCAGCCACTGCGGGGTGGTCTGGGCCAGGTTCAGGGCCACGACATAGTCGTCGCCGAGGGCCTTGCGCGCCACATCCTTGGCTGGCAGCTGTGCTTCCTGGTTGGTCAGGCGCACCAGCGCACTGCCCTTCTCGCCCAGGTTGCTGCCTTTGACGGCGATGCCGGCATCGGTCAGCGCCTTGGTCACGCGATCGAGGTCGGCCTGGCTGACATGCAGGGCGGAACTGGCGCCGCTGATCTGCACCGCCGGATCATCCGGGTAGAGGTTGGGTGCGGAATAAATGAAGCCGACCGCCAGTACCACCACGATCAGCAGGTATTTCCACAGAGGGTATTTGTTCAGCATCACGCCGCCCGTTCAAGACGCGGGGCGCTTTGCGCGCCCCGACTGGAAAAATGAAACCGGTAACTCAGATAGCCTTGAGCGTACCTTTCGGCAGGGTCGCGGCAATGGCGCCCTTCTGGAACTTCAGTTCGACGTTGTCGGACACTTCCAGGACCACGAAGTCGTCGGCGACCTTGACGATCTTGCCGGCAATGCCGCCGTTGGTGACCACTTCGTCACCTTTTTGCAGGTTGCTCAGCAGGTTTTTCTGCTCTTTGGCACGCTTGGCCTGCGGGCGCCAGATCATCAGGTAGAAGATGACCAGGAAACCGACCAGGAAGATCCACTCGAAACCGGTACCGGCTGGGCCGGCGGCTGGGGCTGCTGCGTCCGCGTAGGCGGCGGGAATCAAGAAGCTCATTGGGCACTCCTAATGAATGTTTTCTAATAATGGATGCGAACAGTCAGTCCAAGGGCGGCACAGGAAGTCCGCGCTTGGCGTAGAAGGCGTCGACAAAGGCGGCCAATTTACCCTGTTGAATAGCCTCGCGTAAACCGGCCATCAAGCGCTGGTAATGGCGCAAGTTGTGGATGGTATTCAGCATGCTGCTCAACATTTCGCCGCACTTGTCCAGGTGATGCAGATAAGCGCGGGAGAAGTTGGTGCAGGTATAGCAATCGCAGGTCGGATCCAGCGGCGATTCATCATGGCGATGGAACGCGTTGCGGATCTTGATCACCCCGGTGTCGACGAACAGATGGCCGTTGCGCGCATTGCGCGTGGGCATCACGCAGTCGAACATGTCGACGCCGCGGCGCACACCCTCTACAAGATCTTCCGGCTTGCCTACCCCCATAAGGTAACGAGGTTTGTCAGCAGGCATTTGCGCCGGCAGGTAGTCCAGCACCTTGATCATCTCGTGCTTGGGCTCGCCCACCGACAGGCCGCCGATGGCCAGGCCATCGAAGTCGATGTTGACCAGCGCTTCCAGCGAGCGCATGCGCAGGTCCTGGTACATGCCGCCCTGGACGATGCCGAACAGCGCCGCGGTGTTGTCGCCGTGGGCGTTCTTCGAGCGCTGGGCCCAGCGCAGCGAAAGCTCCATGGAGGTGCGCGCCACGTCGTGCTCGGCCGGGTACGGGGTGCACTCGTCGAAGATCATCACGATGTCCGAGCCCAGGTCGCGCTGGACCTGCATGGACTCCTCGGGGCCCATGAACACCTTGGAACCGTCCACTGGCGATGCGAAGGTCACGCCTTCCTCCTTGATCTTGCGCATGGCGCCCAGGCTGAACACCTGGAAACCACCGGAATCAGTGAGGATAGGGCCTTTCCATTGCATGAAGTCGTGCAGGCCGTTGTGCTTCTTGATGACCTCGGTGCCCGGGCGCAGCCACAGGTGGAAGGTGTTGCCGAGAATGATCTCGGCGCCGATGGCCTCGATGTCACGCGGCAGCATGCCCTTGACCGTGCCGTAGGTGCCCACCGGCATGAACGCCGGGGTCTCGACGGTGCCACGGGGGAAGGTCAGCCGGCCACGACGGGCCTTGCCGTCGGTGGCCAGCAGTTCGAACGACATTCGACAGGTGCGACTCATGCTTGATCCTCTGGGCCGCGTGGCGCCGGATTGCGGGTGATGAACATGGCATCACCGTAACTGAAGAAGCGGTACCCGTTCTCGACCGCCGCCGCGTAGGCGGCCATGGTCTCGGGGTAACCGGCGAAGGCCGAGACCAGCATCAGCAGCGTGGACTCCGGCAGGTGGAAGTTGGTGACCAGGCAATCGACCACATGGAACGGCCGGCCCGGGAAGATGAAGATGTCGGTGTCGCCGCTGAAGGCCTTGAGCTCGCCATCGCGCGCCGCGCTCTCCAGCGAACGCACGCTGGTGGTGCCCACGGCGATCACCCGGCCACCACGGGCACGGCACGCGGCGACGGCGTCGACCACATCCTGGCTCACTTCGAGCCACTCTTTATGCATGGTGTGGTCTTCGATCTTGTCGACCCGCACCGGCTGGAAGGTGCCGGCGCCCACGTGCAGGGTGACGAAGGCGCGTTCGACGCCCTTGGCGGCAATCTTCGCCAGCAGCGCTTCGTCGAAATGCAGGCCGGCGGTGGGCGCGGCCACGGCGCCGGCGCGCTCGGCGTAGACGGTCTGGTAGCGCTCGCGGTCGGCGCCCTCGTCGGGACGGTCGATGTACGGCGGCAGCGGCATGTGGCCGACGCGCTCGAGCAGCGGCAGCACCTCTTCGCTGAAGCGCAGTTCGAACAGCGTGTCATGGCGGGCCACCATCTCGGCCTCGCCACCGCCGTCGATGAGGATCTGCGCGCCTTCCTTAGGCGCCTTGCTGGCGCGCACGTGGGCCAGCACGCGGTGGCTGTCGAGCACACGCTCGACCAGCACTTCCAGCTTGCCGCCGGAGGCTTTCTGGCCGAACAGGCGCGCCGGGATCACCCGGGTGTTGTTGAACACCATCAGGTCGCCCGGGCGCAGGTACTCGAGCAGGTCGGTGAACTGCTTGTGGGCCAGCGTGCCGCTGGGGCCATCGAGCACCAGCAGGCGGCTGCCATGGCGCTCGGCCAGCGGATGGCGGGCGATCAGGGAATCGGGGAGTTCGAAAGAAAAATCGGCGACGCGCATGATGATGTTCGGTTCGACAGGGCCGCAAAGTTTAGCCCAATGCGTGAAAATTGACCATGAAAGCCGATTGACCGACCCAAGGCACCTCTCTATACTGCGGCGCCACAAGCCCTGATGGCGGAATTGGTAGACGCGGCGGATTCAAAATCCGTTTTCGAAAGGAGTGGGAGTTCGAGTCTCCCTCGGGGCACCAGACAAAGCCTGTAGATCCCTGATCTACAGGCTTTTTTTATGCCTATGGCGTAATCCTGGCGTAAGTCGGCCGGGGTCGACTACTGGTACCGACACCTTAGAACAGAAGGGCTTGCAGGAATGCAGGCCTTTTTGGTCAACCACTCGACAATATAAGCGTAGGGATCACGCCCATGGCATGGCTTGAAAACGCTGCTACCTTCCTTTCACCTGGTTGGGTAGGTTCATTGATAGGACTGGTGGGTCTGATTGCTATCCCCATCGTCTACATAAAGTCGCGAAATCGTACGCGCTTAAGCTTTGCGTATCTTGGGGAGCATCTGCTAGGTAGCGATTCTGCCAGCCTGCCCCATGGGATAAGCGTGCAGTACCAGGGAGCGGATATTCCTCGCTTGACCCGATCCATGGTCGTCCTCTGGAACAGTGGCGAGAATACGATATTGGGTTCGGATGTGGTCGATGCCGATCCACTACGAGTCTGTGTCGGAAGTGATGGCGAAATTCTTTCGGCATCGGTTATCAAGGAGACACGCTCGGTAAACGATTTCAAGATCAGGCCCCCCTCTCCGCACGCTCCAAACGAAGCAATATTTGAGTTCAACTACTTCGACTCTGGGGACGGGGTGGTCGTAGAAATTCTTCATACCAGCCAATGCCGTCAACCTGATCTCGAGGGAACACTCCGACGCCTGCCGAAAGGCTTGAAGTCTGTAGGCCGAATCACCCGAACACCGAACATCCTCAAACGGGCTGGTCCAAGCCGCCTGGCCTCAATCATGGCCAGCAAGGTGATCACCTGGGTTCCGCTCTTGTTTGGGGGTGCCTTCATCCTGATAGCGTTGTTCGCCAGCCCTGAGACGCTCAACGCGCTTATGGCGTTCAACCTTAATCAGCCAAGTCATGCAGCGATGATAATGGGAGTCATCTACATGGCTATGGGATCGATTTCTCTGTACCTGTTCCGACGCAAGCATCCAAAGAACCTGCAAGTCGAAGCACTCGAATGATCTTTACCCAACCGGTCAACGGCGGTCTACACAAGGACGGCCGCAATGAACGCCAAAGGGTTGTTTCGCATACCAATTGCGAAGAGTGAGCAGTAGCAGTAGCAGTATCGCGCTGTGCTAGGCCGGTTCTCTCACCCCCCCTGCACGTAGCAAATCAAAACTTAGGTTGCCCCCTAAAAAAGCCTGTCAGATTTGTCAGATAGATATTCTTACCTCTGTCTAACCCTTCTATCTCAAGGCATACAGCGTTTTCATGTAGTGTCAGAAAGGTGTCAGCGTGGTGTCAGAACCTGACAGAACCACTGTGTCAGATTCAGCTTTCTCAATTCATTGATTTATAAGTTTTTTTATTTTGGTCTGTCAGATTTGCCACGAATTTCCCAGTTCGTTGTCAGGTCGCAAACCTAGTAAATACGCGGCCTCCAGCCGATTTCCTGACAGATATCCATGTTCTGACAGGGATTTGGGGGCCAGCCTGAAAAACCTTTCATGGGGTACCCCGAAGCTATCCTTAAGACTGCCCCGCGTAGCGAATTGATCGTGAGCATCAGCATGCGCAAACCAGCAACCCAAGCGGCACTGCCCATCATCGAAGTCATCCAGTCCGGCAAGGCATGGGAGGTGCATTGGGACTACCAGGAAGCGCCCGAGAGCTCGAACCTATTCAAGCGCCGCGAGTACCTAGACGGCTACATCGATGACGCAATGGACGCGATCGGAATCTCACATGAGAAGGTGGCGTGTGCAAGCGCTCGTACAGGATCCGTGAAGCGCTTGACTGAGGCTCAGGCCATCCAGCTGCGTCACGCCCTGGATCGCCTGCTAACCCCAGTCGTCGCCAAGGAGTTCCAGCGCCTTAAGAAGGAAGCCAACCTTCCGCACCTCCGCTTGGTGGCAGCTGAGCAGGACTGAAACGCTGTGCAACGCTGAAGAAGCGCCGGCCCCCATCGTTCGGGGGCTCCAGGCGCATCGGCGTTCTGCACCTGGTGCGATCTGCACCGGTTCAAATGACCTTGTCCAAAATGAAAAACCCGGCACATTCGGGATTTTTCAGTTCCTCCCTCACGGATTCCGTGGCCTACAGCCTACCCGCCCCGCCCCACTACCTCCGCCGAATAGTGCGACCACGGCTGCACAACCCTTCATTTTCTTTCACAGTGTGAAATGGCCGCCCCCTAGCAAGAGCCCAGAAACGGCGGGGCCTGCAGCAGGCATTGCACCCCACCGCTGGTTTGCACTATTTCGCGAGGCAAAGCGCGTCGGCGGGAGGGGATAAGTGAATTTTGATGTGGATTTTCTTTCCTTCTTGAGATTGTATACGTGGTGGCGGACTGCCATTGCTGAGGGTGGATGGATACCATGCTTAAACCGACAATTAAAGAGATAGGCGTTAACGAGAGCGAAAGAATTTTAGAGAGAGTGGCTCAAAAAACTTTCCTGAGTTTATGGAGCTATCCAAGCCTTTATCGCGACGTGGGAGGTGGAAAGGAGTTAATCGATCTAACTGTGTATTTTGGTGACACCGTCATTCTCTTTTCCGATAAGGGAGAGGTGAAGTACCAACATCAAAATGAAATTAAATTGGCGTGGTCGAGGTGGTACCGAGCTGCTGTAAAAGAATCTGCGAAGCAGCTTTATGCAGCGGAGAGCTTTCTTAAGCGACACCCCGGAAGAGTTTATCTGAATAAAGAATGTAAGGATAAGTTTCCTTTCGATTTGTCAGGCAAACAAGTCAAGGTTCATTTGATTGCTGTAACTCGGGGGATCAGCGAACATGCGAGAAAGTATTTTGATCAGTTCGGCCAAGGGAGCCGCGGAACCCTAGTTTCGTATTACAAACTATCGGAGCAACAAGTTTCTGGAATTCCTTTTACAGTGACAGATGTTGACCCCAAGAAAACATTTGTGCACGTGTTAGATGAGGAGGGGCTCGAGCTTTTGCTTAGGGAGCTTCCCACTCCGACAGACTTTATCAATTACCTTGAAAGCAAAGAGTTTGCGATTAGGCAAGGGGGATTAACCTCTACAATGGGGGAGGAGGAGCTTCTAGGGTACTATTTGCTTAGTGAGGGTAAGTTTGGGTTTGGTGCAATCCATAATCTTAGTGGAGAAGAATTCGGGATCGGTGAGCATCAGTGGAAAATGTATAGGGAGTCAGTTCCCTATGCTCTCCATTATGGGCGAAGAAAGAATTCTGAAGGCTGTAATGCAATATTAACGAGATTTTCTGATTGTATTATAGAAGGCGATGTGGGAGAGGGAATGCACCAGCCCTTGCTAACTCATGCACAAGCCCTTCACTCTCTTGCCAATGAAAATCTTTATTCGAGATCACACCTTTCAAAATATTTGTTTGAAAAATATGAGTCAGTGCCCGTTGGTGGGCGCTCTGCAAGGGTTGTACCTTCACTGTGTCATAATAATAAAATTTTCATTTTTGTTTTCTTTCCTTGGGACGACAATTATGAAAACTATCAGGCCTATCGCGATGATCGTTTGGCTTGTATGCATGCTTACGCGTTGGTCGCTCAATATAAGATGCCGAAAACAGAACAGATAGTTGTGTTTGGAGCTATGACCAAAGGTAGCGGTGGGCAGTCCGAAACAATAATTGTTGTCGATGCCAAAATTCCCCTTGGAGCAGAGGAACGTGTGCTGGCTGCCAAATTTATGAAGGAAGATGATATTTTAAATGACGTAACTTTTACTAGCTTCTGTCCTGATGGTGTGGCTCCAAAGATTGGGCGGAACGAAAAGTGCCCATGTGGGTCTAGTCGAAAGTTTAAAGTTTGCTGCATGCAGTAAATTATACGAGATTCTTCACGATGAAAGATGTTGGTAAGCTGGTCGGAGAAATTGGCGCGGGCGCTGCGTTAATTTACTTTGCCTCTTTTGCATATGGCTATCTGTATATATCATCCAAGTACGATATCCTTGGACTGAAATGGTATGTGCAGTTTCTCCCTTCTTCATATTTTTCCATGGTGGCGGCTATATATTTTTCAGGCGCGCTTTTGATGTTTGCGGGCTTTTATTTTAGCGTGCGTGGTAAAGCTTCAGAGGTGACACGATGGCTCGCCGTTTTTGTGGTTGTGTTCATGACCGGATTTTTGGGTACGGTCTACACAAGTGTAGAGCAAAGTGGGTGGGGGGATATGGACGTGGCTATCGAGTCTGTAAGTGTCGCACGTCGGGTTTCCGTGTTTTACTTTCCTATGGTTGTTTCACTGTGTTTAGCCGCCCCCCAAATCATGTTTGCTCATGAAGTTTTAAGGCTGGTTGTCCCCACGATTGCCATTCTTTTATTTGCATGTGTCCCCATTTATGCTGGCAAGGCAGATGGGTTGTATATTTTAAAGACCTACGGTTCGGAACTTGCTTATGTTGTCGGCAAGGATAAGAGAGAGTGGAAGGTACTCTATATTAATGAAGATAAAGCACTGGTGGTCAATTTTCCTTTGGTATCTAGAAGTCACACGGAAGCAACCATAATGGATATGGCTGATCTTGAATTGCATTTCAAATCTCCAGGTTTTATTGGGTTACGGGGAATTGTCTCGGACGAAAACAGGAAGAAAAGCGGTGATAAGAAGTAACTATCGGGTGATGGACTTCAAGGATGAGCCCAATAGCAATGCGTGATTTGCTGATGCGGTGAAAATTAGTTTGTTGTTTGGTGGGAGGGGGGGGTAGGTCCGTGAACATGCTCAACCAGCTGAGTATTCATCTCTTGAATCAGGTCGAGCTGGTCACACAGCACCTGCAGCACGTTCACACCCTCCGACTCCAGCCAAGTCTTCGATGCCTGTAAACGCTAGCTACCTGTCGTGATGCTCGTGCACATGCCCTCGATGCGCTCCTGGACATTGCCGCCGATCATCGCGTTTAGCCTCCGCGCCGTTACCAGGTTTAGGTTGCGCCCGGTGCCTGGTGCAGGTATCGACTGCGGCTAGGCTCGCAGATCCGCCGGACAGCAGCTTAAGCGCGCCCAGCGCCTCGACCTTCTTCACCCTGCCCACTGTCTCGGTCGAGTGGTCGTCCACGTTCCTGATATGGCTCTGGAGCTGCTCGCGGTTGGCCAGCGGCTCAACTTCACGCTTGATCGCCTTGCCCTAGAACTTCCCGTACGTCTCGCGTAGCCAATTGCCGTCCGCATCCGTTCGCTGCTGACAGGCCTCGTTGTGCTGTCAGACTGGTCCCATTTCGCTCCCCGGGGCAGGTTCAGCCCGGGCGGCAGGATCTGCTGGAAGTTTTTTTGCGCGGCAGACCGTAAGCGAACGACACGACAACGGTGCAACCTCCACCAGTTCATATCCAACACTTTCGACCAACAAACATCTGGTTCAGCTTCAGCAGGTCAAGACAGTGTGCGTTCCGATCCCACCCCCTCAAGCAGTCACAGGATGACTAACGCTCCCTTTCGATTGCTTTTTGCCATCATCAAGCTAACCTCCTCGATGCTTGGTGATTTCGCAGCACAAACAGCATATCACCCGCGCATAGATGTTAAGTCATTACCGATCCGACACACGGAAGCAAGGACTAGCATATGCAATCATTTATCGTTAACAGAAACGTTCAAGCGAACGGCGACTACGAAGTGCACAACACTACGATTGGCTGCCGCTACATGCCGCAGCCGGAAAATCAGGTACCTCTCGGGAACCACCTATCGTGTACCGGTGCTGTCAATACCGCTCGAGTTGCGAACCCCACCCTAAGGATTAATGGTTGTTACTATTGCTGTAATCCTTGCCACACCAGCTAGCTCGACTTACTCGCTCCCCAAGGAGCGGTCTTGTACCGCTCCTACCTGCGCCCCTGGCAAATGCTACGACTTCAAGCTCGTTTCACGCCCAGTCCTTTAAGACTTTCCCCATTCCCTGTAGTCCATTTCCCAAACATACTCCCAACCCCTTTCAAGCCATTGCGATGGTCTGGATCGGCCTCTAGTCTCGATCCGTCGCTGCCAAATCAGCGACCGGCTTTGACAGGCCGACCAGAAGCTACCAACGCAACAGCTGGCTTTATGGCGGTTGTGCGTGGGGCACTTTCGAGTGCGCCGGGTTCCTATGCTTCCTCGGTCTGTCAACCCACGTACTGCCGCCACCCTCTTGTTTGACAGCAGGTGGTGATGGCTCCTTTCGAAGCTAGGAGTACACCATGTTGAAGATTGTCCCCGATCCACCGCTTTCTCCCGAAACAACCCACTCGCTCGAAGACCTGCTCATCCAGATCTCAGAACGCTTGTTCTGCGCCCTCTCCGTCACCCACCAGAACGCCCTCACCCAGGTCACCAGCACAGCGCACGGTATGTCCATGGCAACGATGCACGAAATCGAGGCCGCCCGCTGGCTGGTGGAACTGGCACTGAGCAAGCTTCAGATCAAGCACTGAACAGGGAGAAAACACGATGAACGACAAGACTGCCGGCGTGACCGGATTCGGCTATGGCGATGGCGAGCAACCACTGTTCCGGGTCGAACCGGGGCAGGACGGAAAGTCAGCCATGGAGCAAGCATCTGCGATCATGGCCTGCGTGAAGCGCATGACATTGCTTGCAGCGACTGATGGCGAGGTCAACCTTGGCTGGGGAGCACACTTGATGAGCGATATGGCCAAGGCGGTGATGGATGATGTGGAACTGGGTCGCCAACGGGGCTCGACTGAATAGCCCTGACCCAACGTCTACCGTCTAAATAGGCTGCGCCCGCTCCCACACGCTCGATAAAGCCCTATGGGAGTGGGCTCGCCCGTCTACGCGTTAATGCCTTTCGAGCTGCATTACCGCCTCTAGCCAAGCCTTTGCGACACTCCTGACTGCACAGAAAATCACACTTAGTGCAATTTACTGTAGAGCCACAGCATTGACTTCATGTCACCGGCCGCACAGGGTAAGTAGCTTCTAGCCTCATCGGAACATTCCCCGTGCCACTAAGCCATCGCCCTGTCCAACCTGCCGACATCGCCACGCTCTGTAGCTTCCCTCAAAGCGCGGACGAACTCTTCTATATGTTCCCCAAAGCCACTTACCCGCTCACATCCGCGCAACTGAGCGAAGCCATCGCCCAGCGCAGCGGTTCGACGGTGATCGAGGCTGACGGGGCGATCGTTGGTTTCGCCAATTTCTATAAAGCTGAATATGACGGCGTCTGCGCGCTAGGTAATGTGGTGGTGGCGCCGACTGCGCGGGGTCAGGGCGTGGCACGTTACCTAGTGGAGTGCATGATCGACTTGGCTCGCCAAGAGTTCGCCGCGCGGGAGGTCTGGGTGTCGTGTTTCAATCACAACACCGCAGGGTTGCTGCTTTATCCACAGCTGGGTTTTGTGCCGTTCGGGATCGAGGAGCGACGGGCGCCGGATGGAAGCCGGGTGGCACTGGTGCAGATGAAGCAGGTGTTGAGCTGAGGGTGAGGTGATTTACGGGTGTGCGGTGCGGCCCTGATTGGGACTGCGTTGCAGCCCATCGCGGGGCAAGCCCGCTCCCACGCTGGCGATGCTTGCAATTTTGCTCATCGCGCCAAAGCGCTGTACATAGGGCTGGGTGGGCTGGACTAGCCTTCTGTATTGCGCAAGCGCGCGGCCTGGACATGGGACTGTGCTCGAATGATTTCATCAGCGTCACCTTCGGCCAGGACCTGTGGCAGGTACTCCTGAATCGCTGCCTCGGAATCCAGTAAATCCGCAATCTTGAATGGCGTCAGTTCACTGGCCATGCTCGACTACCTCGCAATGTGAATGGTGACGAGCCTAAACCATAGCCTCGAGGGAAGCTTTACCGCTTGCTGTAGGCCTCTTCTTTAACTCTAACCAGAAAAACCACGTAACACCCTGCGACGAATCCCACCGAACCTTGCCCTTCCCGCGACGTCGGAACCTGCATCCCCCGCATCGAGGTTCCCCCACGTGAAAGCCCTCCTCGCCCGCAAATACCGCCTGGTGGTCAAGACCTTCGGCTACATCGGCTGGTCGCTGTTCTGGCTGCTGATCTGGGACGTGCTGGTCACCATCGACTTCATGCTGTTCTTCAACAGCAAGTTCAGCCTGCCGCTGATCCCGCTCACCCTGCTGGGCTCGGCGCTGGTGGTGCTGGTGAGCTTTCGCAACAGCAGCGCCTACAATCGCTGGTGGGAGGCGCGCACGCTGTGGGGCGCGCTGGTGAACAGTTCACGCAGCTTCGCCCGGCAGGTGCTGACGCTGGTCGACGATCCGGCCGACGGGCCGAACCCGGTGAAGGCGACCTTGCTGCGCAGGCATATTGCCTACGTGAACTGCCTGGCGGCGCACCTCAAGGGCGAGCAGTGCCCGGATGAGCTGATGGCCTTCATACCGCCCGGGGAGTTCGAGCGGCGCAATCGTTCGAACAACTTCGCCAACGATATCCTCGGCGGCTCGGCGGCCTTGCTGGCCCAGGAGTACCAGGCCGGGCGACTGGACAGCATTCGCCTGGCGCGGCTGGAATCGACCCTGGTGGACATGTCCAACGCCCAGGGCGGGATGGAGCGGATCGCCAATACGCCGCTGCCCTATCCTTATGTGTACTTCCCGCGGCTGTTCATCACGCTGTTCTGCCTGATCGTGCCGGTGGGGCTGGTGGAGTCGCTGGGTTGGTTCACGCCGCTGGCCTCGACGGTGGTCGGCTTCATGCTGCTGGCCATCGAGCGGATCGGCACGGACTTGCAGAGCCCGTTCCGCTTCAGCGAGCACCAGATTCCGATGGACACGATCTGCGAAACGATCGAACGCAACCTGGAGTCGATGCAGCGGGAGGCGCAATGCGGCGCCTTGGCGCACTGAGCCGCCCGATCTCCTTTATTCCCGCCGGGCATACTCCCGACAATCCTCCCAACCGATCCCGCTCTGGGCCGTGTGCTGCAACAGCCACTCCAGCGCCGGCTGCGTCTTGGGCTGATTGTCGCGGAACTGGATCACCCCCTTGCGCCACAGCAGCATCAGCGTCAGCACCCGCTGTGCCGAGGCTTCGGCGGTCAGCGGTCCGTCATCCTGGGCGTCGATGTCCCACAACGATACCCGCAACTGCTGGCTGTCCATGAATGCCTCGCCATCGGCGCGGCGCTGGCCGTAGGGCGGGCGGAACAAGGGCACATACTGCTCCGCCAGGTCGGCCTGGACCCGCGCCTGGCTACGCCGCAGCGAGTCCTGCCAGTCCTGCCACTGGGCGTGGGAGCGGTACTCCCAACCCTGGATACCCACGCACTGGCCGGCATACAGCTCATTCACCGGGCCTGCGTCGCGCCGTTGCTGCAGGCGATTGCCGAGCACGAAGAAAATCCCGTCGAGCTTCTGCCGCCGCAGGTAGTCGGCCACCGCATCGGTGCTGCCGCCCTGTGGCCCCGGGCCGCCGGCGAAGGTCAGGAGGAACATCCGGTCGTTGAACTCCTCGCCATTGCGCTCGCGGTTGGACAGCTTGGCCACCTCGCTGGTGGTCTGCGGGAACAGCGCGGCCTTGCGCAACTGTTCATCCAGGTATCGAGTGTGGAACTGATGACTGGGGTCGACCCATCCGGTATAGAACGTGCCTACATCCTCGGCGAAAACAGCAGACTGCGTGCGTAGATCGGCCATGGACTCGACCGGATAGCAGAACGAGGCATCCTGCTCGCAACTCTTCTGCGCCTGTTGATAACTTGTCCACAGGCGCTGCCACAGACGTGCCCGTACGGCCCGCACGACGGGCAGGTTGATCTGGCGCAAGCCCAGCCGGGTCTTGAGCGCCTGCTCGTCGAGCATCTCGCTTTCGTGCAGCACCCGGGCGAACGACAGGATCTCCGCCCGCGACGCCACGTCGAACAGCGTCGGGCTGTCCAGCTGCTCGGGCCACAGCTCACGGTCGAAACTGACGAAATCCGCCGGGGCCGCCTGCGCGCCCAGGCTGAGCAGCCCGGCGAACAGGGCAAACGCGATACGCACGATGAGCAATCTCCTTGAAGGCATGGCGCGCACTATAGCGCGACCGCCCGCGGTTTAATGTGGCGATGTTCGGTGACTATCGTCGCCATAGTTTGGCGTTGTGCCAGCGGCCCCGTAGAATTCGCCCGACGATTCCAGGAGCCGACCCGATGCTGACGGTGATTTCCCCCGCCAAGACCCTCGACTACGACACCCCGCCGGTAACCCAGCGCCACACCCTGCCCCAGTACCTGGACGACTCCCAGGAACTGATCGTGCAACTGCGCGAACTGGCGCCGGCGCAGATCGCCGAGCTGATGCACCTCTCCGACAAGCTCGCCGGCCTCAACGCCGCCCGCTTCGGCAGCTGGACCCCGGATTTCACCCCGGCCAACGCCAAGCAGGCGCTGCTGGCGTTCAAGGGCGACGTGTACACCGGGCTCGACGCCGAGAGCCTGGGCGAGGACGACTTCAGCTACGCCCAGGACCACCTGCGCATGCTCTCGGGCCTGTACGGCCTGCTGCGCCCGCTGGACCTGATGCAACCCTACCGCCTGGAAATGGGCACCAAGCTGGCCAATGCCCGCGGCAAGGACCTGTATGCCTTCTGGGGCACGCGCATCAGTGAATGGCTGAACCAGGCCCTGGCCGACCAGGGTGACGACGTGCTGCTGAACCTGGCCAGCAACGAGTACTTCAGCGCGGTGAAGAAGAGCGCGCTGAAGGCGCGGGTGATCAATGTCGACTTCAAGGACCTGAAGAACGGCCAGTACAAGATCATCAGCTTCTACGCCAAGAAGGCCCGCGGGATGATGAGCCGCTTTGTGATCCAGGAGCGGATCAGCGACCCGGAGCAGCTCAAGCGCTTTGATGTGCAGGGTTACTACTACAGCGCCGAGCAGTCGAAGCCGGATCATCTGGTGTTCCTGCGCGATCACGCTGAGGGCTGATGGCCCCGGGGGCGCTTTGCGCCCCTTTCGCGGCACAAGGCCGCTCCTACAGGGACCGCGCTGTTCTCTGTAGGAGCGGCCTTGTGCCGCGAAAGGGCTGCGAAGCAGCCCCATCCCACCCTTGCCCTGCAACGGGGCACGCTTTCACCCTCGAATTCGCCAAATAACAGACGCCAAAAAACCAACCACCCTATCCTTATTGCAAAACGCCATAAGACCGTTCGTAGTTTTTTGACGAAAATTGAAAAAAATTTTCGCATGCTGGCCTATAACCATCCCCCTGCGATTTCGCCCTTTATATACGGGGACGAAACTGCCGTGTGCTATCAGATTGAAAGTATTTCCCTCTGAAAAAATATTTAGAAATCTTTCATCGTGACGAAACCGCCCCCGGAACTTCTGCCAAGGGAGATGGCTCATAGCACCCGTAACGAGTTTCAAGCGCCCGGCGTGAGAAATGACTTACAGATGACAAAGGGCCGCCATTCTCAACCGGCCCAAAAAACTTCAACGGCGGTACAGGAAGTGCCAAAAGCCATGATCCATGCAGGAGACAAGCGCCCCTAAAATTCGTCCTAGTGGTTGATTTCAAAGGATTTATCCACTTGAAAAAACAAGCACAGCACTTCACCAACGGTGAATTGCAATAAAGACGGCTGCATTTCAGGGCACGCCTTTTTAAATACTGGCCTATGACTGCCAACTTTGAGTGCATAACTTTTTGCGCTCCGGATTTATTCATGCCTGCGTTCGGTGAAGTGTCAATTCGCCATGGATCCGTGCGCCCGAATACTGCTGGTCAATCAACCCGGTCGGCTCTTCGCTGAAGGGCTGGCGTGATAAACACACGAGGTGAATGCGATGCGTATCAGCATCTTTGGTTTGGGTTATGTGGGTGCAGTCTGTGCAGGTTGCCTGTCGGCACGAGGCCATGAAGTGATTGGTGTGGACGTTTCCAGCACCAAGATCGACCTGATCAACAAGGGCAAGTCGCCCATCGTCGAACCGGGCCTCGAAGAGCTGCTGCAACAAGGCATCGCCAACGGCCGCCTGCGCGGCACCACCGACTTCGCCGAAGCCATCCGCGCCAGCGACGTGTCGATGATCTGCGTCGGCACGCCAAGCAAGAAAAACGGCGACCTGGGCCTGGAATACATCGAGTCGGTGTGCCGCGAGATCGGCTACGTGCTGCGCGACAAGGCCAGCCGTCACACCGTGGTGGTGCGCAGCACCGTGCTGCCGGGCACCGTGAAGAACGTGGTCATTCCGATTCTGGAAGACTGTTCGGGCAAGAAGGCCGGTGTCGACTTCGGCGTCGCGGTCAACCCGGAGTTCCTGCGCGAAAGCACCGCGATCAAGGACTACGACCAGCCGCCGATGACCGTCATCGGCGAACTGGACAGCGCCAGCGGCGACGTGCTGCAGGCCCTGTACGAAGAACTCGACGCGCCGATCATCCGCAAGCCGGTCGAAGTGGCCGAGATGATCAAGTACACCTGCAACGTCTGGCACGCGACCAAGGTCACCTTCGCCAACGAGATCGGCAACATCGCCAAGGCCGTCGGCGTCGATGGTCGCGAGGTGATGGACGTGGTCTGCCAGGACAAGGCGCTGAACCTGTCGCAGTACTACATGCGCCCGGGCTTCGCCTTCGGTGGCTCGTGCCTGCCCAAGGACGTGCGCGCCCTCACCTACCGCGCCGCCAGCCTCGACGTGCGCGCGCCGCTGCTCGACTCGCTGATGCGCAGCAACGAATCCCAGGTGCAGAACGCCTTCGACATCATCGAGAGCCACGACAAGCGCAAGGTCGCCCTGCTCGGCCTTTCGTTCAAGGCCGGCACCGACGACCTGCGCGAAAGCCCGCTGGTGGAGCTGGCCGAACGCCTGATCGGCAAGGGCTACCAGCTCGACATCTACGACCAGAACGTCGAGTACGCCCGTGTCCACGGCGCCAACAAGGACTACATCGAGTCGAAGATCCCCCACGTCTCCTCCTTGCTCAACGCCAACTTCGAGCAGGTGGTGGACAACGCCGAGATCATCATCCTGGGCAACCGTGACGAGCAGTTCCGCGCCCTGGCCCAGCAGGCACCGGAAGGCAAGCAGGTGATCGACCTGGTCGGCTTCATGAGCAAGCCGACCTGCGCCACCAGCCGCACCGAAGGTATCTGCTGGTAAACCCGGCCGGGCGGCGCGTCCCTCCCCAGCGCGCCGCCCGCCCTCCCCCGAATTCTCGACGGATGCCGAACATGCAAAGGTTCCAGACCATGCTGCTGCAATGCGCCGGCTGGCTGCTCTACATGAGCCTGCTCATGCTGATCGCCCTGGCCCTGCCCAGCGATATCTTCGACTCGCAGTCGAAGCACTTCATCTTCCTGGTCGGTGCCGTCGGCATCTGGCGCTACTCCATGGGCGCCACCCATTTCATCCGCGGCATGATCTTCCTGTACATCGTCTACCCCTACCTGCGCCGCAAGGTGCAGAAACTTGGCAAGGACGCCGACCCGTCGCACGTGTACCTGATGGTCACCAGCTTTCGCATCGAGGCCCTGACAACCGCCCAGGTGTACAGCTCGGTAATCCGCGAGGCGATCGACTGCGGCTTCCCCACCACCGTGGTCTGCTCGCTGGTGGAGAAGTCCGACGAGTTGCTGGTGAAAAGCCTGTGGGCCAAGTACAACCCGCCGTCCCACGTGACCCTCGACATCGTGCGTATCGCCGGCACCGGCAAGCGTGACGGCCTGGCCTATGGTTTCCGCGCCATCTCGCGGATGCTGCCGGATGAAAACGCCGTGGTGGCGGTGATCGACGGCGACACCGTGCTGGCCGAGGGCGTGGTGCGCAAGACCGTGCCATGGTTCCGCCTGTACCCCAACGTCGGTGGCCTGACCACCAACGAGTTCTGCGAAGTGCGCGGCGGCTACATCATGAGCGAGTGGCACAAGCTGCGCTTCGCCCAGCGCCACATCAACATGTGCTCCATGGCCCTGTCCAAGCGCGTGCTGACCATGACCGGGCGCATGTCGATGTTCCGCGCAAGCGTAGTGACCAACCCCGAGTTCATCGCCGACGTCGAAAGCGACTCGCTGATGCACTGGCGCCTGGGCCGCTTCAAGTTCCTCACCGGCGACGACAAGTCCAGCTGGTTCAGCCTGATGCGCCTGGGCTACGACACCTTCTACGTGCCCGATGCCGCGATCAACACGGTCGAGCACCCGCCAGAGAAGAGCTTCGTCAAGGCCAGCCGCAAGCTGATGTACCGCTGGTACGGCAACAACCTGCGGCAGAACTCCCGCGCCCTGGGCCTGGGTCTCAAGCGCCTGGGGCTGTTCACCAGCATCGTGCTGCTCGACCAGCGCGTGTCGATGTGGACCAGCCTGCTGGGCCTGACCGTGGCGGTGATCGCCAGCTTCAAGTTCGGCCTGCAGTTCCTGCTGGTGTACCTGCTGTGGATCGGCATCACCCGCCTGATCCTCACCATCATGCTGCTGTGCTCGGGCCACAACGTCGGCCCGGCCTACCCGCTGATCCTCTATTACAACCAGATCGTCGGCGCGGTGATGAAGATCTACGTGTTCTTCCGCCTCGACAGGCAGTCCTGGACCCGCCAGCCCACTGCCCTCAAACGCGACCTCGCAAGTTTTCAACAATGGTTCAACACCTGGTCCTCGCGGACCATGACCTTCTCGGCCGCGAGCATCTTCGTCGCCGTGCTGTTCATGGTCGTGTGAGCCCCCGGATCGGACAACAGGAACGAATATCGCCATGAATACCGCCGTGAACGTCAATGTCGTGCATGAATCCGAAGCGCAGCGCCAGCACGCCCGGGTGCGCATCCCCGCCAAGCTGCGCTACCTGGACGGCAACCGCGAAGCGCACGAGGTGAAGGTTGACGACCTGTCCGCCGGGGGCCTGTCCTTCCACGCCAAGAAGCCTCTGCCTGAAGGCGAAGTGCTGCGCGGTCGCCTGCAGTTCGTGGTCGACAACCTCGGCCTGTCGATGGACGTCGAACTGCTGGTGCGCACCAGCAGCCGCGAGACCGCCCGCACCGGCGCCGAGTTCCAGAACCTCGAGCCGCGCGACATCGCCACCCTGCGCCACATCATCACCAGCCACCTGTCCGGCGAGCTGATCAGCGTCGGCGACGTGCTCAGTACCCTGCAGCGCGACAACTTCACCAAGGCGCGCAAGCACAAGGACGGAGGCTCGGGCCTTTCCGCCTTTGGCCGCCTGCGCGCGGTCACCGTGACCGCCGGGGTGTTCGTGGTCGGCCTGGTGGCCTTCGGCTTCGTCGCCAAGTCGCTGTACGGCCTGTACTTCGTCAGCCATGCCGAGGCCGGCGTGGTCGCGGTGCCCACCACCAACGTCACCATGCCCCGCGACGGCAGTCTGCAGAGCCTGGTGGAAAGCGGCGCGAGCGTGGCCAAGGGCGCACCGCTGGCGACCTTCAACACCAGCATGCTCGACCTGCTCAAGGGCCACCTGGACGACTCGCAGCTGGAGCCGGCCAAGGTCGAGGAGCTGTTCGGCAAGCAGCTCTCCGGCACCCTCACCAGCCCATGCGACTGCGTGGTCTCGCGCCAGCTAGTGGATGACGGCCAGTACGCCAGCAAGGGCCAGCCGGTGTTCGCGCTGATCCCGCGCACCAGCGTCCCGACCATCGAGGCGCGCTTCAGCTATCGCCAGTTCGACGAAGTGAAGCCGGGTACCCGGGTCAACTTCCAGATCGCCGGCGAGGACGAAGTGCGCACCGGGCGGATCACCGGCAGCTCGAGCCTGGACACCGACAACCTGGCCTCCGACATCCGCGTGCAGATCAAGCCCGACGGCGGCCTGCCGGCCGAGCTCGCCGGGCGCCCGGCCGCGGTCAACAGTGATCGTGGTCCGTCGCTGAACTGGCTGATCGACAAGGCCGTGGCTCGTGGGTTGTAAGAGGATCGGACGATGAAACCTTTGAATGGTTTTTCTCCTGCTGGAGTGGCGTCGCCTGGATCGCGGCACAAGGCCGCTCCTACAGGGACCGCGCCGCACCCTGTAGGAGCGGGCTTGCCCCGCGATCGGGTGCGCAGCGCCCGCCCATTGGCATGGTGCGCCCTGGCCGCCGCCATCACCCTGGCCGGCTGCGCCGGCCTGCCCGACCAGCGCCTGGCCAATGAAGCGCTCAAGCGCGGCGACACCGCCACCGCCGAGCGCAACTACAAGGCCCTGGCCGACCTCGGCTACAGCGATGCCCAGGTAGGCCTGGCCGATATCCAGGTCGCCACCCGCGACCCGGCGAAACTCAAGGAGGCCGAAGCCACCTACCGCGCCGCCGCCGCCACCTCGCCCCGTGCCCAGGCGCGTCTCGGCCGCCTGCTGGTGGCCAAGCCCGACAGCACCCAGGCCGAACGCGAGGAGGCCGAAACCCTGCTCAAGCACGCCGCACAACAGGGCGAAAGCAACACCCTGATCCCGCTGGCGATGCTCTACCTGCAGTACCCGCAGAGCTTCCCCAAGGTCAACGCCCAGCAGCAGATCGACCAGTGGCGCGCCGCCGGCAACCCCGAGGCGGGCCTTGCCCAGGTCCTGCTGTACCGCACCCAGGGCACCTACGACCAGCACCTGGGCGATGTGGAGAAGATCTGCAAGGCGGCACTGACCAGCACCGACATCTGTTACGTCGAGCTGACCACCGTCTACCAGAAACGCGCCCAGCCCGACCAGCAGGCCGCCCTGCTCGAACAACTGAAAGCCGCCCATGCCCGTGGCGCCGTGCCGGCCACCCGGGTCGACAGCGTCGCCCGGGTGCTGGCCGACCGCAGCCTCGGCCAGACCGACGAGAAGACCGCCAAGGACCTGCTCGAGCACATCGCCCCGGCCAACCCGGCCTCGTGGGTGAGCCTGGCGCAACTGCTCTACGACTTCCCCGAGCTGGGCGACACAGACCAGTTGATGGCCTACATCGACAAGGGCCGCGAGGCCGAGCAACCCCGCGCCGAACTGCTGCTGGGCCGCCTCTACTACGAAGGCAAGACCGTGCCCGCCGACGCGCAGAAGGCCCAGGAGCACCTGCAGGCCGCCGCCGACGCCGGCGAGGTCAGCGCCGACTACTACCTCGGCCAGCTCTACCGCCGTGGCTACCTGGGCCAGGTCGAGCCGCAGAAAGCCGTGGACCACCTGCTCGCCGCCGCCCGCGGCGGCCAGAACAGCGCCGACTACGCCCTGGCCCAGCTGTTCAGCGAAGGCCACGGCATCCGCCCGGCACCGACCAATGCCTGGGTGTTCGCCCAGCTGTCACAGGTCAACCCGACCCCGCAGTCGACCGAACTGCTGCAACAGCTCGACCAGCAGCTCACGCCCGACCAGCGCAACCAGGCGCAGGACCTGCTGGCGCAGGAGAAGCGGGCACGCGGCAGCATGACCCAGGGCGCCAACAGCACCCTGGCCATCGAAGCACTGCAGGACGAGAAAGACGACGTAGACGCCGAGGATTCGCTATGACGCTCAACCCCTTCGTGAAAGCCGGCATCGGCCTGGGCTTCGCCCTGCTGTGGTCGATGCCGACCCTGGCGGCGGAAACCGCGCAGAAGAACTTCGGCCTCGACGTGAAGATCACCGGCCAGTCCGAGGACGACCGCGACCTGGGCACCCGCTCCGGCGGCGACGTCAACGGCCTGGGCCTGGACCTGCGACCCTGGGTGTACGGTGAGCGCGGCCACTGGAGCGCCTTCGCCATGGGCCAGGCGGTGGCCGCCACCGACATCATCGAGACCGACACTCTGCGCCAGAACGACGACGGCACCACCAGCGACAACGGCGACGACAGCCGCAAGCCGGACAAGAGCTACCTGGCCATGCGCGAGTTCTGGATCGGCTACAGCGGCCTGACCCCCTACCCCGGCGAGCAGCTGCGCTTCGGCCGCCAGCGCCTGCGCAGCGACGACGGCATGTGGCGCGACACCAACATCGAGGCGCTGAACTGGACCTTCGACACCACCCTGCTCAAGGCCGACCTGGGCGTGGCCCAGCGCTTCAGCGAATACCGCACCGACCTCACCGAGCTGGCCCCGGAGGACAAGGACCGCACCCACGTCTATGGCAACGTCGCCACGCAGTGGACACCCGGCCACTGGGTCGGCCTGCGCGCCCACCACACTCATGACGGCGGCAGCCTGAAAAGCCCAGGCGAAACCGTCGACGCCCTCGACAAGACTCGCACGGGCGATCTCACCTGGCTGGGCCTGGAGGCCAACAGCGATGCCTACAACTGGCGCAACGACCACACCGTCAACTACTGGGGCAGCGTCACCTGGCTGACCGGCGATCGCGACACCCTCAGCAGCCAGGCGGTGGGCAACGACCAGGTCGCCACCGGCAAGCAGAGCGGCGACGTCAACGCCTGGGCCACCGACCTCGGCATCCGCCTGCGCCTGGACCCGCAATGGCAGGTCGGCGCGGCCTATGCCCGGGGCAGCGGCGGTGGCGGCAGCGACGGTTCGAACAACTTCGAGCAGACCGGCCTTGAGAGCAACCGCTCCAACTTCACCGGCACCCGCTCGCGGGTGCACCGCTTCGGCGAAGCGTTCCGCGGCGAGCTGGGCAACCTGCAGGCCGCCACCCTGTTCGCCTCCTGGCAGCTGCGCGACGACTACGACGCCAGCTTCATCTACCACAAGTTCTGGCGCGTCGACGGCAAGCAGAACATCGGCTCCAGTGGCATCAACGCGGTGGTCGACGACGGCGGCATCAACCGTCCGCTGGTGCAGGGTGAGAAAGACCTCGGCCAGGAGATGGACGTGGTCGTCACCAAGTACTTCAAGCAAGGCCTGCTGCCGGCCTCGATCAGCCAGTCGATCGACGAGCCGTCGGCCCTGGTGCGCCTGCGCGCCGGCGTGTTCAAGCCGGGCGACGCCTATGGCAAAGAGGCCGACTCGTACATGCACCGCGCCTTCGTCGACGTGATCTGGCGCTACTGAGGCCGGGAGAGGATTTGACATGAACCTGCACCCGAACCTTCGCCACAGCCTGCTGGCCAGCGCCCTGCTGCTGGCCGCAGGCCTGGCCCAGGCCGCCGAGCCGGAAATGGCCAAGGGGCTGCAACAGGCCAAGACCTACACCGTTGCCAGTGCGCCGATCGAGCCACTGCTGATGGACCCGCCCAAGCTGCCCGACCTCTCCGGCTACACCGCCGAAGCCGTGCAGAAGAAGATCGACCGCCGCCACAAGGGCAAGGTCAGCGTGCGCCGCATGCTCCAGGAGGACACCCTCAAGGAGTTCATCGGCGGCGACAATAAGGGCGCCGAGTGGGTGCGGCGCCAGCACGGCATTCCCCAGGCGATCTTCGTCGATGACGGGCATGTCGACCTGGTGGAACTGAGCAAAAAGGTGCCCGACCAGTACCTGCGCGAGACCGCGCCGGGGGTCTACCTCGCCCGCCTGCCGATCGTGGTCGGGCGCAAGGGCGTGCTGGAGATCGACGGCAAGGTCAAGGAGCTGCGCCTGTCCGAAGAGGCCGGCTCGTTCATCGTCAACGACGGCAAGCTGTTCGTCAGCGATACCCGGGTGACCGGCTGGCGCGAGCAGGCCAACGGCCCGGCAACCTTCCGCAAGCCCGATGAGTTCCGCCCGTTCCTGCTCAGCTGGGGCGGCACCGAGACCTATATCGTCAACAGCAAGATGGCCAGCTTCGGCTACGCCAAGTCCAAGTCGTACGGCGTGAGCATCTCGCAGTACACGCCGAACATGGCCAAGCAGATGGGCCGCCCGGAACCCACCGGCTGGATCATCGGCTCCGAGTTCAGCGACATGTGGTACGGCTTCTACTGCTACGAGACCCAGGACTTCGTGATCAAGGACTCGACCTACCGCGACAACATCGTCTACGGCATCGACCCCCACGACCGTTCGCACCGCCTGATCATCGCCGGCAACACCGTGTACGGCACCAAGAAGAAGCACGGGATCATCGTTTCGCGCGAGGTCAACGACAGCTGGATCATCAACAACAAGAGCTACGACAACAAGCTCTCGGGCGTGGTGATCGACCGCAACAGCGTCAACAACCTGATCGCCTACAACGAGATCTACCGCAACCATACCGACGGCATCACCCTGTACGAGAGCGGCGACAACCTGATCTGGGGCAACAAGCTGATCAACAACCGCCGCCACGGCATCCGCGTGCGCAACAGCGTGAACATCCGCCTGTACGAGAACGTCGCCATGGCCAACGGTCTGGTGGGCGTGTACGGACACATCAAGGACCTCTCCGACACCGACCGCGACATCGCCCTCGACCCGTTCGACACCAAGGTGTCGCTGATCGTGGTCGGCGGCGAGCTGGCGGCCAACGGCTCCGGCCCGCTGTCGATCGATTCGCCCCTGTCGGTGGAGCTGTACAAGGTGTCGATGCTGATGCCGCGCAAGGCCAACGGCATCAGCTTCAACGGCGTGCTCGGCGAGCGCCAGGACGAAATCCTCGACCTGCTGGTGCGCCAGCAGAAGGCCGTGCTGATCGACCCGGTCGAACGCCAGACCGAAATGATCGACTAAGGAAGCCCAGACCATGACTCCACACCTGATGAAACTGCTGGGCCTGTCCGCCGCCCTCCTGGCCATCAGCCAGGGCGTGCGCGCCGACGAGGTCAAGGCGCCGACCTTCAGCGCCGAGCCCTGCTGCCAGCTGTGCCCCGAAGCCCACGACGCCAGCCGCTACACCACGCGCTACCAGCAGAACTTCACCACTCTGGTGCAGGCCCAGGGCGACTGGCTGTTCCGTACCCGCGAAGACCTGCGCACCGAATTCGACACCACCCCGGGCGGCTACAAGCGCCTGCAGCAGGTGCACGACGCGTTCAAGAAGCGCGGCGTCGAGCTGGTGGTGGTGTACCAGCCGACTCGCGGCCTGGTGAACCGCAACATGCTCAACCCCGAGGAAAAGGCCGCCTTCGATTACCAGAAGGCACTGCGCAACTACCAGGCCATGCTCCAGCGCTTCGCCAAGATGGGCTACAACGTGCCCGACCTGTCGCCGCTGACCAACGAGCAATTGGCCGCGGCCGACCAGGGCAAGGACTTCTACTTCCGCGGCGACCAGCACTGGACGCCCTACGGCGCCGAGCGCGCGGCGAAAATCGTCGCCGACACCGTGCACCAGATGCCGGCCTTCGAAGGCATCCCGCGCAAGGAATTCGAGACCAGGAAGTCCGGACGCATGGGCAAGACCGGCACCCTGCACAACGTCGCCGGCCAGCTGTGCGGCACCAGCTACGCGGTGCAGTACATGGACCAGTTCGCCACCGAGCCCAAGGGCGGCGCCAGCGGCGGCGACGACCTGTTCGGTGATTCGGGCAACGCGCAGATCACCTTGGTGGGCACCAGCCACAGCGGCAAGAACTACAACTTCTCGGGCTTCCTCGAGCAGTACATTGGCGCCGATGTGCTCAACGTCGCCTTCCCCGGGGGCGGTCTGGAAGGTTCGATGATCCAGTACCTGGGCAGCGAGGAGTTCCAGAACAACCCGCCGAAGATCCTGGTCTGGGAGTTCTCCCCGCTCTACCGCCTCGACCAGGAAACCATCTGGCGGCAGATCCTCGGCCTGCTCGACGACGGCTGCGACGACCGTCCCGCGCAGATGAGCGCCAGCGCCACCCTCAAGCCCGGCAAGAACGAGCTGATGGTCAACGGCAAGAATGGCGTGATCAAGGACCTGGTCAACCGCAACCACCAGCTCGACATCAAGTTCGAGGACACCTCGGTGAAAGTGCTGCAGGCCACCCTGTGGTACCTCAACGGCCGCCACGAGGACATCAAGATCGAGAAGCCCGAGACCTCCGACACCGATGGACGCTTCGTCTTCCAGATGCGCGAGGACGAAGACTGGGCAGGCCAGAACCTGCTCGCCCTGGAGGTCCAGGGGCCGGAAAGCGGCACGCAGAAAGTCGAAGCCAAACTCTGCAAACGCAACAACTTCGCCAGCCCCGCGCAGCACACCGCGCAGGCCGGCCAGTGAGGCAAGCATGACTTCCATCCACCGCAAGACCGCACCCGCTTTGCTCGCCCTCGCCCTGTTCGGCGGTGCGGCGCAGGCCGCGCTGGTACCGCCCCAGGGTTACTACGAGGGCATCGAGAAACTCAAGACCGGCGACGGCAATTTCCGCTGCGAGGCCGCACCCAAGCCCTATACCGGCGCGCTGGTGTTCCGCAGCAAGTACGAAGGCTCGGACAAGGCCCGGGCGACGCTCAATGCCGCCTCGGAAAAAGCCTTTCGCAAATCCACCGAGGACATCACCACCCTCGAGAAGGGCGTGAGCAAGATGGTCGGCCAGTACATGCGCGATGGCCGCCCGGCGCAACTGGACTGCGCACTGACCTGGCTCGACACCTGGGCGCGCGCCGATGCGCTGATGTCCACCGATTACAACCACACCGGCAAGTCCATGCGCAAATGGGCGCTGGGCAGCATGAGCGGGTCGTGGCTGCGCCTGAAGTTCTCCAACTCGCAGCCACTGGCTGCGCACCGGGCCGAGGCCGAGCAGATCGAGAAATGGTTCGTGCGCCTGGCCCGGCAGACCGTGCGTGACTGGAGCGACCTGCCGCTGGAGAAGATCAACAACCACAGCTACTGGGCGGCCTGGTCGGTGATGGCCACCGCGGTGGCCACCGACCGCCAGGACCTCTTCGACTGGGCGGTGAAGGAATACAAGGTCGGCGCCAACCAGGTCGATGAGCAGGGCTTTTTGCCCAACGAGCTCAAGCGCCGCCAGCGTGCCCTGGCCTACCACAACTACGCCCTGCCGCCGCTGGCGATGATCGCCAGCTTCGCCCAGGCCAACGGCGTGGACCTGCGCAAGGAAAACAACTTCGCCCTGCAACGCCTCGGCGAAGGCGTGCTGGCCGGTGCCCGCGATCCTGTTCATTTCAACACCCGCGCCGGCGTGAAGCAGGACCTGAAGGATTTGAAGATCGACAGCAAGTACGCCTGGCTCGAGCCGTGGTGCGCGCTGTACCAGTGCGTCGGCGACACCCTCGAGCGCAAGCATGACATGCAGCCGTTCAACAGCTTCAGGCTGGGTGGGGATGTGACCCGGGTCTATGACCCGAGCGCTGCTTTGAAGAAATAGACAACCCTGTGGGAGCGGGTTTACCCGCGAAAGGGCCAGACCTGCCATGTGCGGTGCCTGTGCCGGCCTCTTCGCGGGTAAACCCGCTCCCACAGGGACCTAGGTATCTCCCACTTTTTTGGTGGGGGGTTTGGGGGGCGCTGTGCCCCGGATGCTGTGAACAACAAGGAGAACCGGGATGGTCTTCTCGTCCAACGTGTTCCTGTTCCTGTTCCTGCCGGTTTTCCTCGGCTTGTACTACGTGAGCGGGAACCGCTATCGCAACCTGCTGCTGCTGGTTGCCAGCTACATCTTCTACGCCTGGTGGCGGGTGGACTTCCTCGCCCTGTTCGCCGGGGTCACCCTGTGGAACTACTGGATCGGCCTGAAGGTCGGCGCCGCCGGCGTGCGCACCAAGCCCGCGCAGCGCTGGCTGCTGCTCGGCGTGGGTGTCGACCTGTGCATCCTCGGCTACTTCAAGTACGCCAACTTCGGCGTCGACAGCCTCAACGCGATCATGACCTCGATGGGGCTGGAGCCGTTCATCCTCACCCACGTGCTGCTGCCGATCGGCATCTCGTTCTACATCTTCGAGTCGATCAGCTACATCATCGACGTGTACCGCGGCGACACCCCGGCCACCCGCAACCTGATCGACTTCGCCGCCTTCGTGGCGATCTTCCCGCACCTGATCGCCGGCCCCGTGCTGCGCTTCAAGGACCTGGTCGACCAGTTCAACAACCGCACCCACACCCTGGACAAGTTCTCCGAAGGCTGCACCCGCTTCATGCAGGGCTTCATCAAAAAAGTGTTCATCGCCGACACCCTGGCGGTGGTCGCCGATCACTGCTTCGCCCTGGAGAGCCCCACCACCGGTGACGCCTGGCTCGGCGCCCTGGCCTACACCGCGCAGCTGTACTTCGACTTCTCCGGCTACAGCGACATGGCCATCGGCCTGGGCCTGATGATGGGCTTTCGCTTCATGGAGAACTTCAAGCAGCCCTACATCAGCCAGTCGATCACCGAGTTCTGGCGGCGCTGGCACATCAGCCTGTCGACCTGGCTGCGCGACTACCTGTACATCACCCTGGGCGGCAACCGCAAAGGCACCTTCAACACCTACCGCAACCTGTTCCTGACCATGCTGCTGGGCGGGCTGTGGCACGGCGCCAACTTCACCTACATCATCTGGGGCGCCTGGCACGGCATGTGGCTGGCGATCGAGCGGGCGTTGGGCCTGGACACCAACCCGCAGCGTTTCAACCCGGTGAAATGGGCCTTCACGTTCCTGCTGGTGGTGGTCGGCTGGGTGATCTTCCGCGCCGAGAACCTGCACGTGGCGGCACGCATGTACGGCGCCATGTTCAGCTTCGGCGACTGGCAGCTGTCGGAGCTCAACCGCGCCAACCTCACCGGCCTGCAGGTGGCCACGCTGATCGTCGCCTACCTGACCCTGGCGTTCTTCGGCCTGCGCGACTTCTACCGCAACGCAACGCCAGCACCCAAGGCCACCCCGGTGCAGGTCAACGCCGACGGCTCGGTAGGCCTGGACTGGACGCGGATCATGACCCGCGCCCTGGTCCTGCTGCTGTTCACCGCCTCGGTGCTCAAGCTCTCGGCGCAGAGCTACTCACCGTTCCTCTACTTCCAGTTCTGAGGCCCCGATCATGAACCGGACACTTCGCATCACCTATTCGCTGTCGTTCATGGGCCTGCTGGTCGGCCTGGGAGTGGCCTCGCTCGGCGGGCTGGAAAGCTTCAACCGCACAGGGCAGATGACCTTGCTCGACGGCAAGCTGGCCAAGGCCGCCGAGACCCACTACGACGAGCAGTTCCCGATCAAGCGTCTGGGCACCAACCTGTGGGCCGCGCTGGACTTCAAGCTGTTCAACGAAGGCCGTCCCGGCGTGGTGCTGGGCCGCGACCAGTGGCTGTTCAGCGACGAGGAGTTCAAGCCCACCGCCGGCGCCGAGCAGCTGATGCAGGACAACCTGGCGTTGGTGCGCGGCATCCGCGACGCCCTGCAACGCCACGGCAGCCAGCTGGTGCTGGCGATCGTGCCGGCCAAGGCGCGCCTGTACGCCGAGTACATCGGCAAGGAGACGCCGGCCAGCCTGCACGACGAGCTGTTCAACCGCTTCCACGCCCAGGCGCGCCAGGCCAATGTGTTCGCCCCCGACCTGCTGGCGCCGCTGGAGCAGGCCAAGGCCCGCGGCCAGGTGTTCCTGCGTACCGACACCCACTGGACGCCGATGGGCGCCGAGGTGGTCGCGCAGTCCATCGCCGAAGCAGTCAGCCGCCAGAACCTGCTCGACAGCGAACCCCAGGCGTTCATCACCGAGGCCGGCGCCACCGCGCCGTACAAGGGCGACCTGACCAACTTCCTGCCGCTGGACCCGCTGTTCAGCAACCTGTTGCCGTCCCCGGACAACCTGCAGCAGCGCAAGACTCACCCGGTGCAGGCCGAAGGCGATGACGCGCTGTTCGCCGACAACCGGATCCCGGTGGCGCTGGTGGGCACCAGCTACAGCGCCAACCCGCACTGGAACTTCCTCGGCGCCCTGCAGCAGGCGTTGCGCAGCGACGTCGCCAATTACGCCGAGGACGGCCATGGCCCGCTGCTGCCGATGCTCAAGTACCTGCAAAGCGACGCTTTCAAGAACGCCCCGCCACAGGTCGTGGTGTGGGAATTCCCCGAACGGTATCTGCCAATGAAGAACGACCTCAGCGCTTTCGATCCGCAGTGGATCGCGCAGCTGAAGAACTCCCGTCAATCCGAAGAAAACCTGGCCCTGTCGTCCAATCGGACGGACCACTGAAGATAGAGAGGAATACGCACATGACCACCAAGACTTCCATTGCCAAAGCCCTCACCCTCGCCGCCGGCCTGTCCCTGGCCTCGCTGCAGGCCTTCGCCGGCGCCGATGCCGCCCTCTATGGCCCAAGCGCGCCGAAGGGCTCGACCTTCGTGCGCCTGTACAACGCCGCCGGCAGCCCCGCCGCCGCGTCGGTCGGCAACACCCAGATCAAGCAGGTCGGCGCCCAGGCCAGCAGCGACTTCAGCTTCCTGCCCGGCGGTGACTACACCGCCCAGGTCGGCGGCAAGAGCGTCCCGGTGAAACTCGCCGCCGACAAGTACTACACCCTGGTCAACAGCGCCAGCGGCAACCCTCAGCTGATCGAGGAACCGCCGTTCAAGAACAAGCAGAAGGCCCTGGTGCGGGTACAGAACCTCAGCGACCAGTCGCTGACCCTGAAGACCGCCGATGGCAAGACCGAAGTGGTCAGCCCCGTGGCCGCCAAGGGCCGTGGCGAGCGCGAGATCAATCCGGTCAAGGTCAACCTGGCCCTGTATCAAGGCGACAAGAAAGTCGGCGACGTCAAACCCGTCGCCCTGGCGCGCGGCGAAGCCGCCGTGCTGTACGTCACCGGCAGCGGCAGCAGCCTGTCGCCGGTGTGGGTCACCCGTCCCGTAGCCACCAACTGATTCCTGCCCCTTACGACCTTATTGGAGAAACATCATGATCCCGGTAATTCTTTCTGGCGGTAGCGGTTCGCGTCTGTGGCCTCTGTCGCGCAAGCAGTTCCCCAAGCAGTTCCTGGCCCTGACCGGCGAGCACACCTTGTTCCAGCAGACCATCCAGCGCCTGGTGTTCGACGGCATGGACACCCCCATCGTGGTCTGCAACAAGGACCACAAGTTCATCGTCCAGGAGCAGCTGAACGCGCTGAAGCTGGAAACCCAGGCCATCCTCATGGAGCCGTTCGGCCGCAACACCGCGCCGGCGGTGGCCATGACCGCAATGAAACTGGTCAACGAAGGCCGTGACGAGCTGATGCTGGTACTACCGGCCGACCATGTGATCGAGGACCAGAAGGCCCTGCAGCGCGCCCTGGCCCTGGCCACCGTGGCCGCCGAACGCGGCGAGATGGTGCTGTTCGGCGTGCCGGCGACCAAACCCGAGACCGGCTACGGCTACATCCGCTCGAGCCAGGACGCGCTGCTGCCCGAAGGCGTGGCGCGGGTCGCGCAGTTCGTCGAGAAACCCGACGAGAAGCGCGCCAACGAGTTCGTCCGCGCCGGCGGCTACTTCTGGAACAGCGGCATGTTCCTGTTCCGCGCCAGCCGCTTCCTCGAAGAGCTGAAAAAGCACGACCCGGACATCTACGACACCTGCCTGCTGGCCCTGGAACGCAGCCAGGAGGACGCCGATGCGCTGAGCATCGACGAAGCCACCTTCGCCTGCTGCCCGGACAACTCCATCGACTACGCGGTGATGGAAAAGACCCAGCGCGCCTGCGTGGTGCCGCTGTCGGCCGGCTGGAGCGACGTCGGCTGCTGGTCGTCGCTGTGGGACGTGCACGAGAAGGACGCCGACGGCAACGTCACCAAGGGCGACGTGGTGGTGCAGGACAGCCGCAACTGCATGATCCACGGCAACGGCAAGCTGGTGTCGGTGATTGGCCTTGAGAACATCGTGGTGGTCGAGACCAAGGACGCCATGATGATCGCCCACAAGGACAAGGTTCAGGGGGTCAAGCAGCTGGTCAACACCCTCGACGCCCAGGGCCGCACGGAAACCCAGAACCACCTGGAGGTGTACCGCCCGTGGGGCTCGTACGATTCGGTGGACATGGGCGGGCGCTTCCAGGTCAAGCACATCACCGTCAAGCCCGGCGCCAGCCTGTCGCTGCAGATGCACCACCACCGCGCCGAGCACTGGATCGTGGTGTCCGGCACCGCCGAGGTGACCTGCGACGAGAACGTGTTCCTGCTCACCGAGAACCAGTCCACCTATATCCCCATCGCCTCGGTGCACCGCCTGCGCAACCCGGGCAAGATCCCGCTGGAGATCATCGAGGTGCAGTCCGGGAGCTACCTGGGCGAGGATGATATCGAGCGCTTCGAGGATGTGTATGGGCGGACTTCAACGCCGGTGGAACGTGGGGTTTCGGTGAAGACCATCGCGCAGTAAAACGTTGGAACCGCTTCGCGGCACAAGGCCGCTCCTACAGGAGGTTGCGTTCCCTCTGTAGGAGCGGCCTTGTGCCGCGAAAGGAGGGCAAAGCCCTCCCGCTTTTGAGCCAATCCCCATTTCCCGCTACGATGATCGAACCCCCGCCACCAAGGCCTGCCCCA
Organism: Pseudomonas sp. RtIB026; assembly: GCF_016861355.2. Taxonomy (NCBI): domain Bacteria; kingdom Pseudomonadati; phylum Pseudomonadota; class Gammaproteobacteria; order Pseudomonadales; family Pseudomonadaceae; genus Pseudomonas; species Pseudomonas sp. RtIB026. The sequence continues at coordinate 5,632,119 of NZ_AP023348.2, forward strand.
CCATGATCATCGGCGCCCTGCTCGTCCTCACCTGGCTGGTCCTGCTGCTGCGCTACCCGGCCAAGGCCCTGCCGATTTCCATGGCCGCCGTTTGTGGCCTGGGGCTGGTGGCGCTCTACGTGGTCTGGCAGGACACCCGCGAAGCCTCGCAACTGGCCCGCCTCGATATCCGCCTGGCCTACGCCCCCGAGCAGTGCCCCGCCGACCGCGTCCTGCAGGTGCGCATGAAGAACGGCAACAAGGCCCCGCTCAGCGAACTGCGCTGGCGCGTCGGCGCCTATGCGCCTGGCGATACCGTGAACCTGGCCGAGAACACCTACGCCGCCCCGCGCTATCGTGGCCCCGGCGAATTGCAGCCGGGCGCCGAATGGAGCGATTGCCTGCCATTGCCGCCACTGCGCTCGGGCTATCGGCCACAAACCCTGGAGTTTCGTGCCGAGCATCTGCAAGGTACATTCGCCAATTGATTCGTTGCCCGATCTGGCCTCTTCACGGGTAAACCCGCTTCCACAGGGTTGTGGTGATCCCTGTGGGAGCGGGTTTACCCGCGAAGAGGTCGGCACAGACGACCCATTCCATCTATCGATCACAGGCCCTTTACATGCCCACCGTCCTGATCACCGGTTGTTCCAGCGGCATCGGCCGCGCCCTGGCCGACGCCTTCCGCGATGCCGGCCATGAAGTCTGGGCCACCGCCCGCAAGGCACAGGATGTCGAACAACTGGCCGCTGCCGGCTTCAATGCCCGGCAACTGGACGTGAACGACGCCGAAGCCCTCGCCCGCCTGGCCGAGGAGCTGCAAAGCCTCGACATCCTGATCAACAACGCCGGCTACGGCGCCATGGGCCCGCTGCTCGACGGCGGGGTCGCAGCCATGCGCCAGCAGTTCGAAACCAACGTCTTCGCCCTGGTCGGCGTGACCCAGGCGCTGTTCCCGCTGCTGCGCCGTTCCCGTGGGCTGGTGGTGAACATCGGCAGTGTGTCGGGTGTGCTGGTGACGCCCTTCGCCGGTGCCTATTGTGCGTCCAAGGCCGCCGTGCACGGGCTGAGCGATGCCCTGCGCCTGGAGCTGGCGCCTTTCGGAATCAGGGTCATGGAGGTGCAGCCGGGCGCGATCGCCTCGCAGTTCGCCAGCAATGCGCAGCAGCAGGCCGAACAGGTACTGGCGAGCGGTTCGCCGTGGTGGCCCTTGCGCGAACAGGTACAGGCGCGGGCGCGAGCGTCGCAGGATCGACCGACGTCGGCGGCAGTGTTCGCCCAGGGGTTGCTGGCGGCGACGCGCAAATCGCCTGTGCCTGCACTGGTGCGTATCGGCAATGGCAGCACGGCCCTGCCGTTGATGGCCCGGCTGTTGCCACAGCGCCTGCTGGATTGGGTATTGCGCAAGCGCTTCGGATTGTTGCGACCGCTCTGACGTCGTCGCAGGGCAAGTCGCATCGGCGCACCGCCGCTCCCACGCATACCTGGGAGCCCCCGTGGGAGCGGGCTTGCCCCGCGATACTGCTCAGACCTGGTCGAACGCCTGCCAGCCACCGCCCAGCGCCTTGTACAGCCCCACCAGCGCCTGCGACACCGCCGCCGAGCTGTCGATCCACTGCTCCTCGCTGGCCAGCAACGCCGACTGCACCGTCAGCACGTTGAGAAAGTCCACCGCCCCTTCCACATACTGGCGCTGCGCGGTCTCCAGGGCGATGCGGTTCTGCCGCACCGCCTCGGCCAGGTGATCGCGACGCAACTGGCTGGCGTTGTACAGGCGCAGCACATCGTCGATCTCATGCCAGGCGCCGAGCACCACCTTGCGGTAGTTCAGCGCCGCTTCCTGCTGCTGGGCCTCGCGCAGTTCCAACTGGCCCTTGAGCCGTCCGCCCTCGAAGATCGGCAACGACAGCTGCGGCCCGAAGGCGAACCTGCGCGAATCCCAGGCACCGAAATCGGACAACTGCATGGCCTGGAAACCGACACTTCCGGACAGGCGGATGCTCGGATAGAAATCGGCCTTGGCCACGCCGATGCTGGCGGTGGCCGCATGCAACCGGGCCTCGGCCTGGCGGATATCCGGACGGCGCTCGGCCAGCTCCGACGGCACGCCGATGGCAAAGCGCTGCTGCGGCGCGGGCAATTCGCCGCCCTGCAGCAGCTGGGCCTGCAAGCTGCGCGGCGGTTCGGCGGCAAGCAGGCTCAGGGCATTGATCAGGTCGTCGCGGCGGGCCTCCAAGGTCGGCAGGCGCGCCTCGATCGACGCCACCTGGGCGCTGGCCTGGGCGACGTCGAGCCGGGTGGCGACACCTTCGGCCTGGCGGCCTTCGGACAGCTTCAGGCTGTGCCGGGCAACCTTGAGGTTGTCCTGGGTGATGTCCAGGGTGTGCTGCACGGCGCGCAGCTGGATGTAGTTGCCGGCGGTCTCCGACAGCAGCGCCAGCAGCACGCCACGGCGATCGTTCTCGGCGACCGCCACGGTCGCATCGGCGGCCTCGACTTGACGGCGCACACGCCCCCACAGGTCCAGTTCCCAACCGGCGACCAGATCGCCTTGCCACAAGTTATACGCCGACTTGCCGGCCTTGCCGGAGGGGTCGTTCAATCCTTCGGCGCTGTTACGCGCCCGGCTGTAGCCTGCGTTTGCATCCACCGAAGGCATCTCGTCGGCCGCCACGGTGCTGCGCAAGGCGCGGCTTTGCAGCAGGCGGGCGCTGGCCATCTGCAGGTCGAGATTGCGTTCGGCGACCTGCTGGATCAACGCGCTCAGCTGGGCGTCGTGAAAGCTGTCCCACCAGCGCAGTTCCAGCGGTTCGGCTACCGGCTGGCTGGCCGCTGCCTCACTTTGCAACGAGGCCCAATCCCGAGGCGCTTCGCTGGACGGGCTCTGGAAATCCGGTCCGAGGGTGCAGCCGGCCAGCATCGCGGCCAGCAGCAAGGGGGCCGCTGCGCGCCCCTTTCGCGGCGCAAGGCCGCTCCTACAAAGGATCGCGGTCGCCTGTAGGAGCGGCCTTGTGCCGCGAAAGGGCTGCGCAGCAGCCCCGGCACTCTCAATTTTTTCAACCACATTGCTCATCGCGCCGTCACCTCTTTAACGGCCAGCTTGTCGCCCTGGGTATCGATGACCGCCTCCACCGACATGCCCACCCGCAGGCGCTCCAACAACGGCTGGCCATCGTCAAAGACAATCTTCACCGGAATACGCTGCACCACCTTGGTGAAGTTGCCGGTGGCGTTGTCCGGTTTCACTTCCGCGAAGGTCACCCCCGTGGCCGGGGCGATGCTCTCGACGCGGCCGTGGAGTTTCTCGCCGGAAAAGGTATCGACGCTGATGCTCACCGGCTGGCCCGGCTGAACGTGGGTCAGCTGGGTCTCCTGGAAATTGCCGACGATGTAGGCGCGCTCCAGCGGCACCACCGACAACAGTCGTGCGCCCGGATTGACGTAGGCGCCGACGCGCAGGGCGCGCTCACCGACCATGCCGTCCACCGGCGCAGCAATGCGGGTGTAGGACAGATCCAGCCGGGCTTTCTCCAGGCCGGCCTCGGCCCGTTTCAGCTGGCCATCGGCACTGGCCACCTGGGCGTCGAGGATATCCACCTGCTTGCGCGTCGCCACCAGCGCCGCCTGGGTGTTGGCCAGCCGGGCACGGGCCTGGTCAACGCCGCTGCGCGCCTGCTGGGCGTTCTGCACGGTGCCGGCGCCCTGCTCGGCCAGGCGGCTGTAGCGGGTCACTTCGTGATCGGCGAACGCGGCCTCGGCCTGGGCCGCCTTCACCGCGGCCTCGGCCTGGGCGATCAGCGCTGCCTGGCGCTCGAGGGTGGCGCGGGCATCCAGGCTCTGCGCCCTGGCCACCAGCAACTGGGCCTGGGCCGCGTCGAGGGCGGTCTGGTAGTCCCGTGGGTCGATGGTCGCCAGTAACTGCCCGGCCTTCACCTGCTGGTTGTCCTCCACCAGCACTTCCTTGATGAAGCCCGCCACCTTCGGCGCGACCACGGTGTAGTCGGCGGTCACGTAGGCGTCGTTGGTGCTCTGGCGGTGGTCGCTGCCGAACATCCAGGGGCCGACGATGGCGGCCAGCACGGCCACGGCGAGCACCGAGCCGATAAGGATTGTCTTGCGGTTGTTGGTCATTTCAAGGTCTCGGATTCATCCACGGATTCAGGCCACCGCACGCGGCGGGAAGATCCGGGTAGGCACGAAGGGGATCAGGCAGATCAGGGCGACAGCGATGCCCGCCATCACCAGGTAAAGGTCGGCCGAGGTCAGCACCAGGGCCTGTTCATGGATGCGCTTGGCCAGGCCAACGGTGTTGTCGTCGATCAATGGCGCGTTGCCCAGGCTGTCGACCAGGTGGTTGGAATGAAAATGCCGGCGCAGGGTACCCAGGGCGTCGAGCAGACCGCCGGCGATCACCGCCGACAGGCCCTTGACCGTGTTGAACCAGGCGGAGGCGAACGGGCCTTCCTGCGGGGTCATGCCATTGGTGGAAAGCATCAGCAGCGGCAGCACCGCCATGGGTTGGCCGAACACCTGCAGCAGGTAGAACGGATAGAAATCGCCGCGGATCCACTGCGAGGTCAGCAGGCTGCTGCCCACGCACGAGACCGCCAGCATGGCCAGGCCCGTCGCCAGCACCCAGCGGCAGTCCACCGCGCGGATGTTGCACAGCGCTGCGGTCAACGGCAGGGCGATCAGCTGCGGCATGGCCACCAGCATCATCAACGGGCTGGTCTGCGCCGGGCGATAGCCCTGGATCTGCGCCAGGTAGGCGGACGGAATGCTGCCCACCCCCGAAAGCACGATCAGCACCCCGGCCAGGGTCACCAGAGCGAAGCTCAGGTTGCGCCGCGTGAGCATGCGCAACTGGAAGAACGGCAGCGGCTCGGACCATTCGTTGAACATGAACAGCACCAGCAGCAACACGCCGCCGCCGAGCAGCCAGCAGATCAGCGGCGAATCGAACCAGCCCCAGCGATCGCCCAGCGACAGGCCGAGGACGATGCAGCTGATCGCCGGCAGGCCGAGCAACACGCCACGCCAGTCCAGTTGCCTGAAGCGCTCGAGGCGCAGCGGGTCCTGGGGCAGGCCCCAGCCGACGCAGGCGATCGCCAGCAGCGACGGCAGGATGATCTGCCAGAACGCCCACTGCCAGCCGACGTATTCGGTCCACAGGCCCGCCAACGGCGTACCAAGGTTCGGTCCGAAGGTGGCGGTCAGGGCATAGCAGGCCAGGCCGTAGACCTTGATGCCCGGCGGCAGGAAACGCAGCGCCACGCTCATCAGCATCGGCGGCAAGGCGCCCGAGGCGAAGCCCTGCAGCACGCGCAGCAGCATCAGGCTGTGCAGGTTGGGGGCGAAGGGTTGGATCAGGCCAAGCACGGCGAACAGGCCGACGGCGCTCATGGTGAAGCGGCGCAACGAGAAGGTGGTGGCCAGCCAGGGCGCGAAGGCCATGGCCGAGACCGAGGCGGCGGCATACACCGCCAGCAGCCAGGCGCCTTCGTCAGCGCCGATGCCCATGGCACCACGGATGTCGCTTAGCGAAATCTTGGTCACCGCCTCGTTGAGCCCGGCGCACAGCACCGCCAGCAACACGCCGAACAGCCCGACCACCACCCGCAGGCCGAACGCCGTCTGCGCAGGGGCGACCAGCGCGGCAGTAGGCGCGGTCAGGGAACTCATGGATAGACATCTCCAGCAACAAATTCAGGGCTGGAGCAAGTCTATGAAGGTCGAATGCTGACGAAAACTGACTTGTTGGCAGGTTTATGTTGCGTCAGACGCAATCCATGAAAAATGCGCATCCCCTGTAGGAGCGGCCTTGTGCCGCGAAAGGGCTGCAAAGCAGCCCCAGCGATTTTTGCGTTAACGCCGAAATCCGGGGCCGCTATGCGGCCCTTTCGCGGCACAAGGCCGCTCCTACCGAGAACGCGCAGGGTTTGAGGCTGGCGTGGGCTCGCCCGCGCAGCAGGCGCGCATGGTCTGGCGCAGCCAGCGATGCGCCGGGTCGTTGTCGAACCGCGGATGCCAGGCCTGCATCACCCGCACCCGCTCCAGCGGCACCGGGATCTCGAACGAGCGCAGCGGCAGGCCGAACTTGGTCACGCTGCCAAGGATGTTCGCCGGCATCGGCAGGATCAGGTCCGACTCCGGCAACGAGAACATCGCCGAATGAAAGCTCGGCGTGATAAGCGCCACCCTGCGCTGCACGCCATGGGCGCCCAGCTCCACGTCGATCGGCCCATTGGCCCGCCCGCGCCGCGACACACTGATCTGCGGGTAGCGGGCAAAGCGCTGCGGGGTGATCTCGGTGTCGAAGATCGGGTGGTCGGCCCGGGCCAGTCCGACGAACCAGGTGTCGAACAGGCTCTGCACCTTGATCTCCGGTCCCATGTCGATGCTCGAACTGACCACCAGGTCGATCTGCCCGTGGCGCAGCACCAGGTCGTCGTCGCCCTGGTGCTCGGGGACGAAGCGCAGCACGGTGTTCGGTGCCTGTTCGAGCATCATGTGCAGCAGGCGCGCACCGTACAGGGCGATGAACAGGTCGTTGGTACGGATGTTGAAGGCCCGGTCGAGGTTCGGCAGGTCGACCTCGTCACCACTGCGAAACACCAGACCGGCCTGCTCCACCAGCGCCCGTACCTGGTCGCGCAGGGCCAGTGCCCGGGGCGTCGGTACCAGGCCACGGCCAGCGCGCACCAGGATCGGGTCGCCCATGGCCTCGCGGATGCGCCCCAGCGTGCGGCTCATGGCCGCCGGGCTCAGGTTCATGCGCTGGGCAGCGCCGACCACGCTGCCTTCGTCGAGCAGGGCGTCGAGGGCGACGAGCAGGTTCATGTCCGGGAGTTGCATGGCCGTTTTCCGTGACAGCTGTGGGAAACGCGATGGTATCAGGTTGGTGGATTGCGTCAGGCGCAATGGCACCGTGCGTGAGGAGCCATTTATTCAATAGAGGAATGCATCAAGAATGGTGTCGCCCTCTTCGCGGGCAAGCCCGCTCCCACAGGTCCGAGGACAGCAGTGAACCTGTGGGAGCGGGCTTGCCCGCGAAGAGGCCAGCACAGCTAACACACCCCGCCAGCCTTGCCCAAGGAACCCCCATGCCCCGCCCGGTCCTGATCGCCATCGACGCCTCCCCCGCCAGCCACGCCCTGCTCGACCTCGCCCGTCGTTACTGCCGCCCGGGCGAACACACCCTGCACGTGCTGCTGGCCATCGACTCTACCTTTGCCGTGCACGACCACCGTACGGCCTACACCGAAGAAGAGCTGGAGGAATACCCCGCCGCCTGCGACGAACAGCAATTGGCCGAGCACGCCGTGAACAGCGCCGTGGGCACCCTGTGCGAAGCCGGGTTCGACAGCCTGGGCTGCATGGTGGCCGGCCAGCCGGTGGAGGCGATCATCACCAAGGCCCGAGAGCTTGAATGCGAGCTGATCATCATTGGCCACCGCCACCTGTCGCGGGTCGGAAGGCTGCTGGATCCGTCAATCAGTGCCAAGGTGATCGACCGGGTACAAGTCCCAGTGCTGGTTGGGGCCGCTTGAGCCAGGAAAGCCGTTGATCAGGCAGGACACACCAGGTAATGCAACTGCATTGACCAGGTAATGCACTCGCATTACCTTGATCGATATTACCCCTCGCGGACCTACGATCATGGCCACTACCTTCGAAGCCGAGTCGACCCTGACCGAGCGCTACCAGACGACGGTCCCCGAAACCGTTCGCCGTGCCTTGGGCCTGAAAAAACGTGACAAGATTCACTACTCGATCCGCCCTGACGGAGCGGTAATACTGACCCGCGCAGAGACAGCCGAGGAAGACCCCGCCGTGGGGCAGTTCCTGGATTTCCTGGCCCGGGATATCGCCACGAATCCGCAACGATTGAAGGTTGTCGATGCAGAGCTCGTCGCTCGCCTGGATGCACTGGTGGGCGACGTTGAAATCGATCTCGATCAACCTCTCTCGGCGGATGATGAATGACTGAAACGAGGCGCAAACCTCTTTGCGTGCATGGCTGGAGCGTGTTCGCCCACCCCCTCTTTCTCGACAAACTGGAGGCACTCATCGATGAAGTCGAAGTGCTTCAGAAGAAGGATCCGGTCGGCTACGTAAAGAAAAATGCGGCAAAACGATTGAAGGCCGTCAGACGCTTGGCCTTCGACGTCATTGCCCAGGCGCCTGGCAACGCTGACCATCGAATGGGCGGCACACTGGGCGCGGAACACAAGCACTGGTTTCGTGCAAAGTTCTTCCAGCAATACCGCTTGTTTTATCGCTATCACGCCTCCAGCAAGATCATCGTGTTGGCGTGGGTGAACGATGACGACAGCAAACACGCTTACGAAAGCAGTGACGATGCCTACAGAGTGTTCCGTCGCATGCTGGGCAGCGGACACCCTCCTGATGACTGGGACCAACTGTTGCAGGAAGCGACCGCGGCAACAGCTCGATTCAACGCCACCCTCAAGCGCTGACACCTGCCCACCAATCCATCAACGGCGTCAGCGCAAGAACCGGATCATTCCTCGCTCGGTTTAACCACCACCGTACAGGTCGTCCCAGCCGCCAGCAGGAATCCTTCCGGCACTTCATCGATATGGATCCGCACCGGCACCCGCTGCGCCAGGCGCACCCAGTTGAAGGTTGGGTTCACATCGGCGATCAGCTCACGACTCTGCGGGTTGTCGCGGTCGTAGATGCCCCGGGCGATGCTCTCCACATGCCCCTTGATCCGCTCGCCGCTCATCATCTGCAGCTCGGCCACATCGCCCACCTTCACATGGGGCAACTTGGTCTCCTCGAAAAAGCCGTACACCCAGAACGACTGCTCATCCACCACCGCCATCACCGCCTCGCCGGTGCGGGCGTAGTCGCCCTTGTGGATGTTCAGGTTGGTCACGTAGCCATCGACGGTGGCGACGATCTGCGTGCGCTTGAGGTTCAGCTCGGCGGCCGCCAGCCGGGCCTGGGCATGCTGGTAGTCGGCCAGTGCCGAGCTGGCGATGTTGCTGGCGTCGTCGCGGTTCTCCTTGGAGATCACCAGGTTGTCCAGATCGGCGCGGCGCCTGGCGTTGACCTTGCGCATTTCCCAGGTGGCCTTGCGCGAGGCCACCAGTGCCTTGGCCTGGTCCACCGCCAGCTGATAGTGCTCGGCATCGATGCGGATCAGCACATCGCCCTTCTTCACTCGCTGGTTGTCCTTGACCGGCACGTCCACCACATAGCCCGGCACATCGGCGGCGACGTTGATGATGTCGGCGCGCACCCGGCCGTCACGGGTCCACGGCGTGGTCATGTAGTGCAGCCACAGCTGACGGCCGATCGCCACGGCAGCGACCAGCACCAGCAGGGTGGCGATCAGGCTGAAGAACTTTTTCATTGCAGGATTCTCACCAATAGAGCGACAGCGCCAGGGCGCCGAACAGGCAGACGAACAGCGACAGGCGCAGCAGCGCCGGGTGCCAGAAGAAGCGATAGCCATCAACGCTTGCGATGAACCGGTCCAGCCCCCAGGCCAGGCCCAGGGCGAACAGGAACATCAAGGTCATGGTGGGCATGTACACGCCATGGAAGGCGATCTCACGGGGCATGGTGCATTCCTTTCGCCGGTGCCAGCGGCGACTGTGGGTCGAGCAGGGAGGAACGGATGAAGTGCAGGTAGCTCTGCGCCCGGCGCAGCACCGAGGTGTCAAAGTGCCGGGCGAAGGGTTCGTCGGTGGCCTGCACGCGGCTGATGGCGTGGTCCACCGCCACCAGCGCGCGCTCGTGGTTGCTGGCGCTGGGTTGCAGGAACAGCCGCGCCAGGGCCCGGCCCATCACGCGGATGGCCTGGCGCCAGGGCTGCGACTCGGCGTAGGCCGGGTGGATCGGCGCGCGATCCTGCTCCTTGCGCAGCTCGATGATGGCGTGGCCGACCTCCAGCACGGTGAACATCCAGCCCATCAGCTCGCTCTGCACCTGCGGCTTGCCCGCTGCCAGCCCATACGCCTGGTGCAGCAGGTCGCGGGTGCGGCTCTCGAACGCCGAGCCCAAACCGCGCAGGCGCCCGCCGATGGCGAACAGCACCTGCTCGCGCAGTTCCTGCTCCAGGCGGCTCCACAGCCAGCGGCTGTTGGGCGGCAGGATGATCGCCCCGGCCGCGGCGCAGACGAACATGCCGATGACCATGCCGATGTAGTCATTGATGAAGGTGTAGGGGTCGTAGACCGTCAGGTTGTTCGGCACCGAGCCGATGGCGAAGAACACCAGCAGGCCCAGGCCGTAACCGGCATAGGCCGGGCGCGAGGCGAGGAACGCGCCGAGCACGAACACCGGCGCCAGCACCATGCACAGCAGCGGGAAGCCGTCGATCCAGGGGAACACGAAGAACGTCTCGAAGAACCCGATGAACGCGCCGATCGCCGTCCCGCAGGCCATCTGGAACGACATGCGCTTGGGGTTCGGCGAGGCCGCCGACAGGCCCACGGTGACGGTGGCGATCAGGGTCATCATGGCGCCGCTGGGCCAGTCGCTGAGCAGCCAGTAGCTGCCCAGCAACAGCAGCACCGCCGAGGCGCGCACGCCGGCCGCCAGTGATACCAGCCAGCTGGTCTGGGCCACGTAGTGCTCGTCCCACTGCTCGCGCTCGTGCTTGTGCACGGCCAGCGAGGCGTGGGTCTCGGCGTAGCTGTACATCTCGTCGACGAAGCGGTAGAGCAGCTCGAAGGCGGTGTGGAAATCGAGCAGGTCGGACTCACTCGGGCTGGTCTCCAGGTACTCGGCGCGCAAGCCGCGCACTTGGGCCTGCAGGCCTTCCTTATAGGTGCCCAGTTCAAGGGCCAGGCGCAGCGCGTCGGCATCGGTCAGTGCCCGACCGACATAGGGCCGCAGCAGCTCGGCCAGGGTGTCCAGGCCGGGCTCGATGGCGCTGACGATCTGCAACGGGCCACGGGCGCGCAGGCGTTCGAGCAACCGGTGCAGGGCGTTGAAGCGCGTGGTGATGGCCATGAACTCACTGTTCATGCGCACCAGGCGGCCGGAGCGCCGGCGCATATGCGGGTCTTCGAAGGCGGTGACGTTGCGCAGGCTTTCCAGGCCCACCGCCTCGGCGACAAAGCGCACGTTGCTGGTCTCGAAGCGGTCGCGCTGACTGTCGCCGCGCAGGGCCTCGACCACCACCCCGGCGAACACGCCGAAACGCTGGTACAGGGCGTTGCGCATGGCGGCACTGGCCGACTGCGGCAGGATCGCGGCACTGACGAAAGTCGAGACGAGAATCCCCAGGGCGATCTCCAGCACCCGCCACACTGCCGCCATGAACGCCTGGTCGGGGTGCTGCAGCACCGGCAGGCCGATCATCGCCGCCGTGTAACCGGCCAGCACGAAACCATAGGCGCGGAAGGTGCGGTAGCGCATGGCGCCCGCCGAGCACAGGCCGACCCACAGCGCCAGGCTGGGCAGGAACAGCTCGGTGTTCTGCGGAAAGATTGCCATCAACGCGACCATCATCGCCGAGCCGGCCAAGGTACCGAGCACCCGGTAGAAGCTCTTGGCGAACACATGGCCGCTCTGCGGCTGCATGACGATGAACACGGTGATCATCGCCGTGCGCGGCTGCGGCAACTCCAGGCGCATGGCCAGCCACAGGGTGATGAACGCGGCGGCCAGCACCTTGAAGATGTAGACCCAGGTGACCCCGTCGGTGCGCGCCCAGGCAAAGAAGCCCCGGCGCCACTCCAGGCTCCGCAGCCAGCGCAAGGGCAAGCTCGATGTGCTCATTCGGCGTGGTCCGGCTGGTCGAAGATGGCCAGGGTGGCCGGCGTTTTCGGTGCAGCCTGGCGCTCTTGCTCAGGGACATCCTTGCCCGCCTCCAGGCCGCCGCCCAGGGCGGTGACCAGCTCGGCGTGGGCGGTCAGGCGCGCGGCCTGCACCTGCTGCTGCACCTGCTGCTGGCGGAACAGCAGGGTCTGGGCGTTGAGCACGTTGAGGTAATCGGTCAGGCCACGCTGGAAGGCGACGGTGGCGATGTCGTAGGTCTTCTGCGCGGCGGCCACGGATTCGGCGGCGAAATGCGCCTGCTCCTTCATCGACTCGCGGCGGATCAGCTGGTCTGAAATGTTTTTCAGCGCGCCGATCACCGTCTGGTTGTAGCGTGCCACGGCCACGTCATAGCCGGCCGAGGCCACGCCCAGCTGCGAGCGCAGGCGGCCGCCATCGAAGATCGGCAGGCTGATGGCCGGCCCCACGTTGTAGTTGAACTTGCGCCCGGTGAGGAACTCCAGCGGGCCGCCGCCGGTGGCCATGAAGCCAAGGCCGCCGACCAGGTCGACGTTGGGGAAGAAACCGGCGTGGGCCACGTCGATGCCACGGGCCTGGGCCGCCACCTGCCAGCGGCTGGCAACCACGTCCGGGCGCTGGCCGACCAGTTCGGCGGGCAGGTTCGACGGCAGTTTCAGCGGCGCGCCGAGGGTCAGGGTCGGGCGTTGCAGCTGTGCGCCCTCCCCTGGCCCCTTGCCGGCCAGGGCGGCCAGCTGGTTACGAGTCAGGGCGATTTCTTCGTTGAGGCTGTCGATCTGGCGGTGGGTTTCCGGCAGCGGCGCCTCGGCCTGGCTGACCTCGAAATGGGTGCCGATGCCGCCGTCCAGGCGGCGCTTGGCCAGGCCGACGATCTGCTCCTGCTGGGCAAGCTCGGCCTGGACGATATCGCGCCGGGCGTAATGCAGGCTGAGCTGGATATAGGCGCGCACCACGTTGTTCTCCAGTTCCAGCTGGGCCTGGCGCGCCTCGGCGACGCTCACGTGCGCCTGGTCCACGGCCTGCTCGCTGGCATTGCGCTCGCGGCCCCACAGGTCCAGGGCGTAGCTGAAGCCGATGGCGGCGTTGTTGTCCCAGGTGTTGGCGCCGGACAACGCGCCCGGGCCGTAGAACTGATCCTCGGGCCAGTTGTGGCGCTTGAGCGTGGCGTTGCCGTTGGCCTGCAGATTTTCCGCCGACTCGACCACGCCGGCCATCGCCTTGGCTTCCCGCACCCGGGCGGCGGCCATGGCCATGCTCGGGCTGCCGGCCAGGGCCTGGGCGATCCAGGCGTCGAGCTGCGGGTCGCCATAGGCGCGCCACCATTGCTGGGCCGGCCAGTGGGCGTCGCGCGCGGCCTCGCGGATCGCGGCGTCGGTGGTCAGTTGGTTGGCTTGGAGGGTCTTGCTTTGCGGGGCGATGCCCCAGGTTCCGATACAGCCGCTCAAGGTGAGACAAAGGGCACAGGCACTGAACGCATGGAGCGCTCTGATGTGGCGACGCGGCACAGCTGCGATTTCCCGAGGAAGAGGTGGAGGGGCCGAGCAATTCTAGGGGCCGCCCGCACTGGCGATAAGCGCATAATCCTGCGAATCTTTGTTACCAAAACAGCGATAATCCGGCTTTAGTCGGAGGCGAAACTCCGTTACTTCATGTCACAATTTTGTCCTCTAAACCGAGAGTGACCCATGGACACCTTGCAAAACATGCGTGCTTTCAGTTGCGTGGCCCAGCTCGGCAGCTTCACCGCTGCCGCGGCGCAACTGGATACGACCACCGCGAACGTGTCGCGGGCGGTCTCCAACCTGGAAGCCCATCTGCAAACCCGCCTGCTCAACCGCACCACCCGGCGCATCGCGCTGACCGAGGCCGGCAAGCGCTACCTGATGCGCTGCGAACAGATTCTTACCTATGTGGAAGAAGCCGAGGCCGAGGCCAGCGACGCCCACGCCCGCCCCGCTGGGCAGTTGAAGGTGCATTCGATGACCGGCGTCGGCCAGCACTTCGTGGTCGATGCCATCGCCCGCTACCGCGAGTCGCACCCGGACGTGACCTTCGACCTGACCATGGCCAACCGCGTGCCCGACCTGCTGGACGAGGGCTACGATGTATCCATCGTGCTGGCCAGCGAGCTGCCGGACTCGGGCTTCGTCTCGCAACGCCTGGGCATCACCTACAGCATCGTCTGCGCCTCGCCCGAGTACGTGGCCCGCCACGGCAGCGCGCACAAGCCGGCCGACCTGCTCAAGCATGCCTGCCTGCGCATGGTCAGCCCGGTAATACCGCTGGAGAAGTGGCTGTTCGACGGGCCGGAAGGCCAGGAGATGGTCAACATCACCACCTCGCCGTTCCAGGTCAACTCCGCGGACGCTATGAAGACTGCGATCCGCAGCGGCATGGGCGTAGGCGTGCTGCCGATCTACTCGGCCATCGACGGCCTGCGCGACGGCAGCCTGGTGCGGATCATGCCGGAGTATCGCCTGCAGGAGCTGAACCTGTACGCGATCTACCCGTCGCGCCAGTACCTGGATGCCAAGATCAAGACCTGGGTCGAGTACCTGCGCAATTCGCTGCCGGAGATTCTTGCCGCCCATGAGGCCGACCTGAAGACTCATGAGCTGCTGATCGCCAACTGAAAAAAGCGGCTGCATTGGGGGTGGGGACAATGGTAGGTTGCTAACCATCGATTCCAGTGTCTGGCAGACAGGGCCATGGGAGGGCTGCGCCCTCCATCGCGGCACAAGGCCGCTCCTACAGGGTTACCCGGCACTTGTAGGAGCGGCCTTGCGCCGCGAAAGGGCCGCACAGCGGCCCCGCTCTTCTGCCCGAGTCCACCCCACGCCTTGCAGAGAAGCAGCCCGATGAAAAAGACCGTCCTGGCCTTCAGCCGCATCACGCCAGCCATGGCCGAACGCCTGCAACAAGACTTCAACGTGATCGTGCCGAACCCGAAACTCGGCGACATCAGCGCCCAGTTCAACGAAGCCCTGCCCGAGGCCCACGGCCTGATCGGCGTCGGCCGCAAGCTTGGCCGGGCGCAGCTCGAAGGCGCGGGCAAGCTGGAGGTGGTGTCCAGCGTCTCGGTCGGCTACGACAACTACGACCTGGACTACTTCAACGAACGCGGCATCGCCCTGACCAACACCCCCGACGTGCTCACCGAAAGCACCGCCGACCTGGGCTTCGCCCTGATCATGGGCTGTGCCCGGCGCACCGCCGAGCTGGATGCCTGGACCAAGGCCGGCCACTGGCAGGCCACCGTCGGCCCGGCGCAGTTCGGCTGCGATGTGCACGGCAAGAAGCTGGGCATCGTCGGCATGGGCAACATCGGCGCGGCCATCGCCCGTCGTGGCCGCTTCGGTTTCAACATGCAAGTGCTGTACACCGGCAACAGCCGCAAGACCGCGCTGGAACAGGAACTGGGCGCGCAGTTCCGCAGCCTGGACGCCCTGCTGGGCGAAGCCGATTTCGTCTGCCTGGTGGTGCCGCTGTCCGACGCCACCCGCAAGCTGATTGGCGCCCGCGAACTGCAGTTGATGAAGCCCAGCGCATTTCTGGTCAATATCGCCCGGGGGCCGGTGGTGGACGAAGCGGCGCTGGTCGAGGCGCTGCAGAACGGCACGATCCGCGGCGCCGGGCTGGATGTTTACGAGAAAGAGCCGCTCGCCGACTCGCCGCTGTTCAAACTGCCCAACGCCCTGACCCTGCCGCACATCGGCTCGGCCACCGCCGAGACCCGCGAGGCCATGGCCAACCGTGCGCTGGACAACCTGCGGGCGGCGTTGCTGGGTGAGCGGCCGCGAGATCTGGTGAATCCGCAGGTGTGGAAACACTGAAAGGTTGCTGCCAACCGTTCTGCCTCTTCGCGGGTAAACCCGCTCCCACAGGGACTGTGCAAGCCGTGTGGGAGCGGGTTTACCCGCGAAGAAAACAGTGAAGATTAGCGCCCTACTTGGCCATGGCCGTCATTATGACCGGCCTGGATTTCGGCTTGCGAAACACCAGCACATTCCCCGCCATCACCGCCACCAGGCCCAGCAATGCCGGCGCCGTCCATTGGTAGCCCTCGGCGAATGCCGACACATTCAACGCCACCAGCGGGAACAGTACCGTGCAATAGGCTGCCCGCTCCGGCCCCATGCGTCCGACCAGGGTCAGGTAGGCGGTGAAGGCGATCACCGAACCCGGGATCACCAGGTACAACAGCGAGCCGATGTAGCGGGCGCTCCACTCCATGTCGAAGGGGATGCCCTTTGCCAAGCAGTACACCGCCAGCATCGAGGCGCCATAGAGCATGCCCCAAGCATTGGTGGTCATGGGCTTGAGCCCGGCCTTCTGCTGCACGCTGGAGAGCATGTTGCCGGCCGAGAAGCACAGCGTGCCGAGCAGGCCCAATCCCAGGCCGTACAAGGTCTCGCGGCTGGCGGCGTGGTGCGAGAGTTCCGGCCAGAACAGCAAGCCCAGGCCGAGCAGGCCCAGGGCGCCGCCACCGAGCACATTGGCGGCGATCTTCTGGCCGAAGAAGATCCGTGCATTGATGGCATTCCACAAGGTGGCGGTGGAGAACACCACGGCGATCAGGCCGCTGGCGACCCACTGGCTGGCAGTGAGGAAGCACATGAAGTTGACGCAGAACAGGCACAACCCCTGGGCCAGGCAAACCAGGTGACCACGCCGGTTCATCGGTTGCAGGCGACGGGTGAGCAGCAGGAAGGCGAACAGGATGAGCCCGGCCAGGGCGAAGCGGTAGACGATCGACACCGGGATGGCGACCTCGCCCAACTGCCATTTCAAGGCAATCCAGGTGGTGCCCCAGATCAGGACGGTGAGCAGGTAGAGCGACAGGTTCATGATGGACTCCCTCGACAGGTATCAGGCCTATCGCAGGGCAAGCCCGCTCCCACAGGGCGCATGCGACCTCGGTGGGAGCGGGCTTGCCCCGCGATGAAAACCCCATGAGCCCAGTTTCTTGCGCCATTGCTGTTCGGCGCTTGCATAAACTTGCGCTTTTCCTCCCCGGGTAGCTGCCATCCCGGTGCCGGCGCAGTACGATGGCCAGCAGAGGAACCGCCCATGCCCCCACTCGATCACCTGCAGGTCTTCAACGTCCTGAACGCCTCGCCCCACGCCAGGCTGGAGCTGAGCGCGCAACTGGGCGACGGGCTGGCGGCGGCCTTGTGGAGCAACCGCGACGATGCCCGCGACTACCAGGCGCCCAGCCATCACACGCTGTCGTGCTACATCGCCGACGGCACCGGCACCTTCCGTCGCCAGCGCCCTGGCGATCGCGGCGCACCGGACAAACTGTGCGTGATGCCCGCCGGCCACGAGTCGAACTGGGTGATCAACGGCTCGATCCGTCTGGCCCACCTGTATATCAGCGAGGAACAGTTCGCCCTTGGCTGCACCCGCCTGCTGGACCGCGAGCCGCGGGAGATGCAGCTACGCGAGGCGACCTTCCTCGACGACCCGCAACAGGCCCGGCGCTTCCGCGAGCTGATCGGCCTGGACTGGGCCGAGCCCGGCGAACGCCTGCTGGCCAGCAGCCTGGCCCACGACATCATCGACCACGCCGTGCTCAACCAGGTCGGCCTGCGCCAGGGGCTGAAACTCAAGGGCGGACTGGCACCGCACCAGCGTCGGCAACTGGTGGACTTCATCGAGGCCAACCTCGACCAACCGCTGACCCTGGGGGAGCTAGCGCTGCGCTGCAACCTGTCCGAATACCACTTCGCGCGGATGTTCCGGGCGAGTTTCGGCTTGCCGCCGCATCAGTACCTGCTGGCCCGGCGGCTGCAGCGGGCGTGTCGGTTGCTGCGCATGGGCACGTTGCCCCTGGGCGAGGTGGCGTTGTTGTGCGGGTTTGCCAGTGCCAGCCATTTCAGCAACCGGTTCAGGCAGGCGCTGGGGGCGACGCCGGGGGAGTACCGGGCGGCGTTTGCCGGTTGAATCCTGGGGCCGCGTTGCGGCCCTTTCGCGGCACGAGGCCGCTCCTACAGGAGACCGCGTACTTTGTAGGAGCGGCCTCGTGCCGCGAAAGGACCGCAAAGCGGTCCCGGCGATCTAGAACTCCAAGGTGCTCGACAAGCTCACCTGCCGAGCATCCCCCACCGCGACGAAATACCGGTTCACCGCCGAGCTGTAATACACCTTGTCGAACAGGTTCTTCACGTTCAACTGCAAGCGCACCTTGTGCTCGTCCAACTTCGTTTCGTAGCTGGCAAAGGCATCGGCCACGGTGTACGCCGGCAGGTCGAAATCATTGGTGGCGTTCCCCGCACGCTCCCCCACATAACGCGCACCAGCCCCCAGTCTCAGGCGATCGCCGCCGAACAGACTGCCATAGTCATACACCGCCGACAGCGAACCACTGTGCCGGGCGACATTCTGCAGGCGATTGCCCTTGAGCTGCGGGTCCTTGGTCACCTCGGCGTCGGTGAAGGCGTAGGCGCCGATCAGGCTCCAGCGCTCGCTGAGCTGGCCGGTCAGGTCCAGCTCGACGCCCCGTGAGCGCACTTCGCCCGCGTTGCTGTAGAGAATGGTGCCCGGCTGGGTGTCGCCATCGGCCACCAGCACGTTGCGCTTGGTGATGTCGAACAACGCCAGGGTACCGGTCAGCGCCCCCGGCACATCGAGCTTGGCCCCGATTTCCCAGGACTTGCCCTCCTCCGGCGCTATACCTGAGTCCAGGGTCAGGGTGCGGCCACCGCCGATGCTCAGCGGGGCGATGGTCGAGTTGGGCTTGAACGACTCGCTGTAGCTGGCATACAACGACAGCTGGTCATCGACCTTGTACACCACGCCCGCATGGGGCACCCAGGTCTGGTCGCTGGTGTCGGTATTGACGTTGAACGGCCGGCCGCGCCCGGCGTACTGGTCGTACTGCTGAAAGCGCCCGCCGGCCACCAGAATCCAGTGCTCGTCCAGGTGCCAGGCGTCCTGCAGGAACAGCGAATCGGTGCGCAGCTTGTCGGTCTGGTCGCTGTCGCTGGCGC
Organism: Pseudomonas sp. RtIB026; assembly: GCF_016861355.2. Lineage (NCBI taxonomy): Bacteria > Pseudomonadati > Pseudomonadota > Gammaproteobacteria > Pseudomonadales > Pseudomonadaceae > Pseudomonas > Pseudomonas sp. RtIB026. The sequence goes on from NZ_AP023348.2 coordinate 5,650,871, forward strand.
GCACGCTGGTGCCTTCCACTTCGCGGCCATAGACCGGGTTCAGGTAGCTGAAGGTCGAGCGGCTATTCTGGCGGATCAGGTCGGCGCGGTAGACCTTGCGGTCTTCGTGGTCGACACCGACCACCAGGTCGTGGCGCATGCCCGCCAGCTCAACGCTGCCGTTGAGGCTGAGGGTGGCGAACTGGTCGCGGCTCAGGGCGCCCTGGGTGCCGTCGATGCTGCGTGACAGCGTGCCCTTGCTTTCATCCACGCCGGTCACGCGAACCTGGCTGGCGTCGTAGGTCTCGCGGTTGAAGCTGTAGCCGAAGTGCAGTTTCCAGTCATCGGCCAGGCGATGGTCGACCTCCAGGCGGTACAGGTCGGACCGGCCCTCCATGTCGTTGAACCGCTCGTCGAGGCGACGGGTGACGGGAATGTTCAACGGGTGGCCGTCGCTGCCAAAGGCGGTGCCACGGTCGAACGGGTAGAGAAACTCGCGGTGCTCATAGGCCAGCACCACCTGGGTGTCCTCGCCGTACCAGGCCAGCGACGGCGCCACTAGCGACTCGCGGTGCACGCCGTAGTTGCGCCAGTAGTCCTCGTCCTCGTGATCGACGATCAGGCGATAGGCCAGGTTGCTGTCGCCCAGCGCCCCGGTGCTGTCCAGGCCGCCGCCACTGCCGTTCTTGCCGCTGCCGTAGGTCGAGCCACGCAGGGTCAGGGCGTTGTACTGCTGCAATTGCGGGCGCTTGCTGACCACGTTGATCACCCCGCCCGGGTCCTGGATGCCATACAGCAGCGAGGCCGGCCCCTTGAGCACCTCGACCCGCTCGGTGCTGGCGTTGAGGGCGCGGCCCTGCACGATCGGCATGCCGTCACGCATGATCGAGCCGTCGCGGTTGTCGCCGAAGCCGCGCTTCATCACTGTGTCGGCGGTACCGCCGAAGTTGTTGCCCTGGGTGATGCCGCTGACGTTGTACAGGGCATCGTCCAGGTTGCGCGGCGCCTGGTCGCGGATCACCTGGGCCGGGACCACGTTGACGGCCTGGGGGATGTCCAGCGTCGCGCCCTGGCCACGCATGATCGAGGCGCTGGCCGGCGGCTGGTAGCTGTAGTCGTCCAGTTGCGAGTTGATGGTGGTGGCCTGCAGGTTCAGCGCGCCGGAGCTGTCGACCAGCTCCAGGGTCAGGGTGCGGGCGTCGAGGCGGCGCCAGGCCAGGCCCGAGTTGCCGAGCAACTGCTGCAGCGCCTGGTCGGCGTCGAAGGTGCCGTTCAGCGCCGGGGCCTGCACATCCGGCAGGACCAGGGTGTAGACCACGCTCTGCCCGGTGGCGCGGCTGAAGGCGTTGAGTGCCTGGGCCAGCGGCTGGCTTGGCTGGGCAAAGCTGTAGACCTGGCTCTGCTGCGCGGCCAGGGCCTGGGGCGCGATGGCGATAGCGGGCAGGGAGCAGAGGCCGAACCAGAGCGGGACGCAACGCGGGGTGAACTTCATGGACGCGGACCTGTGAGAGGGATGATCGTTTGCGAATGAATCGCACTTCCACTCACTACACGGATGCCGTGGGGGGATACCTCATCACCTGATCGAAAAATTTTTGCTGCACCGACGTCTTCGCGGGGCAAGCCCGCTCCTACAGGGACCGCGCAACCCCCGCGATGGCGTCGGATCAGGTCAACGCAAGACGGTCAGCCGCCCCAGCAGCGTCTGCCGCGAGAAGCCCATCACCTTGCCCAGCGAATCCAGCGCCGCCAGCGGTTCCGCCACCGGGAAACTGCCACTGACCCTGCGCTGCCCCAGCTCACCGTCAAGCAACAGGATCCGCCCGGGGTAGTAACGCCCAAGGTCCTCGACCACCTGCGCCAACGGCACCTGGTAATAGTTCAGCCAGCCCTGGCGCCAAGCCAGGCGGCTGTCACTGTCTACCGCCTCGACCCCACCAGCCACACCGTCGGCATAGGCCAGTTGCTGGTTGGCGGTCAGCTCGCGGGCCGCCTGCCCTTCGGCCGCTGTCACCGCCACGCGGCCGCTGCGCACGGTGACCTGGGCGCCATCGCCCTGCCCGCGTACCTCGAACTGGGTCCCCAGCACCCGCACTTCACCGCCCTCTGCATCCACCAGGAACGGCTCGCCGGTATGGGTCACCTCGAAGAATGCGGCGCCGCGCAACAACCGCACGCGCCGCTCGCCCTGGGCGAAATCCACCGCCACGGCTGTGCCGGCGTCCAGGGTCAGCCGCGAATGATCGGCCAGGGTCACCTGCCGCACCTGCGCGCCGCTGGTGTAGTCGGCACGCAGGTCCTGCAGCCAGAACTGCGGCTGCCAGCCCGCCGCGCATCCCAGCGCCAGCACAAGACACGCCGCCACCGCCAGGCCGCGCCACGGCCGCTTGCGCGCGGGTCGGCGCATGGCGTCCAGGTACTGTTGCAGGCCCTCTCGCTCCTCGGCCGCCAGCCGCGCCGCCGGTGCTTCGCTCAGGCACCACAGCGCCTGGGCCTCGGCATAGGCCTGGCGATGGGCCGGGCTCTCCAGCAACCAACGCTTGAACGCCGCGCCCTCGGCCTGCGCCGGCTGCTGCTGGATGCGCCCCAGCCAGCGCAGGGCGGCCTGGGACTGGGCGGCAGTGATCGGCTGTTCAAGACTCATCGACGGGCGCTCCCTGGCCGGCGCAGTGAGGACGCGGGTTCGGCGACGCTCGCCTTGCACGCTTCGAGGGCGCGCATCATATGCTTTTCCACCGCGCTCTGGGACAACTGCATGGCCTTGGCGATCTCACCGTAGGTGCAGCCATGGATGCGGTTGAGCAGGAAGATCTGCCGCGTGCGCTCGGGCAATGCCCGCAGGGCCGTCTCGATACGCTGCAGGTCGTGGTCAACTTCCAGGGCCTGCTCGGGAGCCTGGCTGCCCTGCGGCTCCTCGGGGTCGTGCAGGCCTTCGGCGGCCCGGTCGCGGCTGCCTTCGCTGCGCAGATAATCGATGGCCAGGTTGCTGGCGCTGCGCAGCAGGTAGGTGTCGAGCGCCTCGACCTTCACCTCGGGGCGCCGCCAGAAACGCAGGAACAGGTCCTGGACCAGGTCCGACGCCGTGGCGCGGCAGCCGACGCGCCGGCTGACCAGCGCCTCCATGCGTGCGCGCTGGGCCAGGAACACCTGGAGAAAGCGCGCCCGACCACCGCCAGCCTCGGAGTCGCTCAAGGGCCTAGACCGCCAACACGGCCAGCAGCGGTCCGAGCACCAGGCTGGCGAGAGCCGCGCCGAGCAGCAGGCGCGGCTGGTAAGGCAGGCCGAACACCCACAGCGTCACCCCGGCCATCAGCACGGCGATCCACTCCACCAGGCCCAGGGCCAAGCCGCGCCCGTGCACGGCGAGGATCAACGACAGCAACAACAACGCCCAGCCCCCGACCTTCAGGGCTCGCAGTTGCCGGCTCGTAGGCTTGCGCCCGAGCAGGTCGTTGAAGTGCTTTTCCATGGCCAGGCACAGGCCGGCGAAACCGGCGAAGCCCATCAGCGCGACACCCAGCATCAGCTCGCCTCCACGGTCTTGGCGGCGCGTGGCGCACGCTTGGCGACCGGCTTGGGCGCACGCAGCATCTTGCCGGCGGCCCAGGCCAGGAACAGGCCGGTGGCCAGCGCCGTCAGGTCGAAACCTGCCATCGCCCAGTCACCCGCGGCGATGGAGTGATCAAGCCCCTTGTCGGTGGTCAGCGCGTTAAGCACCGGCAGCACGGCGAACGCCAGCGCCCCCAGGGTCAGTTGCTCGCCCCAGGCACGGCGCCCGCTGCGCAGCATGGCGTGGAGCAATGACGCACCCCAGGCCAGGAAGAAGGCGTTTATCTCCCAGTCGGCCCGCCCGTCCATGGCCGTCGGCAGCAGGCGATTGGCCCAGAAGAACGCCGCCACCCCCAGCAACAGGCCGCTCATGCTGGCGATGTTCAGCACTTCGACCAGGCGCAGCTCGCCAGGCATTCGCTCGCTCTTGGCATGCTTGAGCTGTCGCTTGCCCAGCCACATCACCAGCCCCGTGCCGATCACCGCCGTGCCGGCCACGCCGAAGACGAAGTACAGCCAGCGCAGCCAGGGTCCGGCGAAGTTGCCCATGTGCAGGCCGACGAAGGTGAAGGAGGTGGTCATCGCCGCGCTTTCCGGCGCGCCACGTCGCAGCAGCTCGCCACTGACGCCATCGAAGGTCCAGATGGCACTGCGCTGGTAGGCGACGCTGTCGGCCGAGGCGCGGGTGAAGGTGACCCGGGCGTTGCGGTCGCCGGGATTGTGCACCTGGATGTAGCCCATGCGCGCACCCGGCGCCTGTTCCTGGACCTTGGCGTACAGTTCGGTCAGTGGTGCCAACGGCGCGGCCTGAGCCGCCGTCTTGGGTACTTCGTCGCGGCCGAACACATCGTTGAAATAGCCGCTGCTGTCGCCGTAGCTGGCCAGGATGCTGGCCGGCATGACCATGTACATGAAGATCACCAGGCTGCTGTAGCTGATCATCAGGTGGAACGGCAGCACCAGCACGCCGATGGCGTTGTGGCCATCGAGCCAGGAACGCTGGCCCTTGCCCGGGCGGAAGGTGAAGAACTCCTTGAAGATCTTCTTGTGGGTGATGATCCCGGTGACCAGCCCGAGCAGCATGATGAAGGCGCAGAAGGTCGACAGCCAGCGGCCCCAGGGGTGGGGCATCTGCAGCTGGAAGTGGAAGCGGTAGAAGAACTCGCCGCCACGGCTGTCACGGGCCTCGACCGCCTCGCCGGAGCGGGCGTCGAGTTCCTTGTCGGTGAAACCGCGGCGCCCGCCGCCGTTCGGGTCGCGCCAGCTGACGCTCAGCGCCGCCTCGCGCTCGCTGGGCAGGCGGATGAACCAGGTGCTGGCGTGGCCGGCATTGGATTCCAGGTAACGCTGGGCCAGCCCGAGGCTGCTCACCGGGTCAAGCGGATGGCTCTGCACCTCGGGCTGGGTCCAGTGGCTGATTTCTTCCTTGAAGTACGACAGCGTCCCGGTAAGGAAGATGGCGAACAGCAGCCAGCCGAAGATCAGGCCGGTCCAGGTATGCAGCCAGGCCATGGCCTGGCGGAAGCCTTCTTTCATGGCAGGTTCATCCAGTAGGCCAGCGCGTTGATCAGCCCCAGGGCCAGGCTTGGCAGCAGCACGCCCAACCAGGCGCGCCAGGCACTGCGGCAGGCGAAGCACCAGATGAAGGCGATCAGGTAGAAGACGAACGACAGCATCATCCCGGTCATCGTCGCGTCGGCCTGGGTCATCGGCGCGAGCAGGGTGATGCAGACACTGGCCATCGACGCCAGCAGGTAACCGCCCAGCAACGCGGCCAGGCTGCGTGAGGTCACGGCCAGGCGGTAGCTCAGGGGAAGGCCGGCGGCTTTGCTCTTCATGGCGAGGGTCCGGGAATTGGGGTTGCAATACTAATGATTTCAATTCTCATAAGCAAAGCATGCCGGCGCCAGCGGTAGGCATGCCTTGCGTCGGCAGCGATTGCCGAACACCGGTGGCATGAATACAATGCGAACAATTCTTACTTCCAGTTGCGCTTTGCGGCGCCGGAGTCGTATCGGTGTCCAGTGCCCTCTCTTCCACCGTCGAAGGCCTTTACCACGCCCATCACAGTTGGCTGACCGGCTGGCTGCGACGACGCCTGGGCTGCCCGCAGAGTGCCGCCGACCTGGCCCAGGACACCTACCTGCGCCTGCTCCAGGCCCACGAGGCACCGCAGCTGATCGAACCCCGTGCCTTCCTCACCACCGTGGCCAAGCGCGTGCTGTGCAATCACTTCCGCCGCCAGGAGCTGGAGCGCGCCTACCTCGATGCCTTGGCCCAGTTACCCGAGCAGGTGGTCCCCAGCGAGGAAGACAAAGCCATCATCCTCGACACCCTGCTCGAACTCGACCGCCTGCTCGATAGCCTGCCACCGCTGGTCAAGCGTGCCTTCCTGCTGGCCCAGGTCGATGGCCTGGGCCAGGGGGAGATCGCCCGCGAGCTGGGCATTTCCCTGGCGACGGTCAAGCGCTACCTGCACAAGGCAGCCTTGCGCTGCTATTTCGCCTTGTGAATCCTGCCTTTCGAGGTTTTTGCGATTTTTTGGATATGAACGCTCCAATTCAAGATTGCCGGGGTCGCTGTGCGACCCTTTCGCGGCACAAGGCCGCTCCTACAGGGGGCGCGGTCACCTGTAGGAGCGGCCTTGCGCCGCGAAAGGGCCGCACAGCGGCCCCGGCAAATCCAAACCGGACGCCAATTTTCAACACTTTGGAAGGGCTGCCCCTGTGAACGCTGCCTTTTCCTCGCAGATCGCCGAACAGGCGGTGCACTGGCTGATCGAGTCGCAGAGCGACAATTTCGACCAGCACCAGGCCCTGGAGCGCTGGCTGCAGGCCGACAGCGAACACCAGCGGGCCTGGGCCCATATCCAGCAGGTCAACCAGCGCCTGCGCGGCGTCGCCGCCCCGGTGGTCCACGCCACCCTGCAGGCGCCGCCTTCTCCGGCCAGGCGTCGTGCCCTCAAGGCGCTGCTGCTGGCAGGGGTGGCCAGTGCCGCCGGGCTGGGCCTGTACCCGCACAATCCATTGCCCGGGCTGATGGCCGACTACCGCAGCCCGGTCGGCCAGCGCCGCCGCCTGACCCTCGACGACGGCAGCCAGTTGCACCTGAACACCCGCAGCGCCGCCGACGTGCGCTTCGATGGCCGGCAGCGCCTGGTGCGCTTGCAGGAGGGCGAGCTGCTGCTCGAGGTGATCAACGATCCACGTCCGCTGCGCCTGGCCACGGCCCAGGGCGAGCTGCATCTGCACAGCGGACGCTTCGACGTCCGTCAGTTCGATGGTTTCAGCCTGGTATCGGTGTTCAGCGGCAGCGCCAGCGTGGCCGGCACACCGCTGCTGGCCGGGCATCAGGCACGTTTCGCGCAAGGCGGCTGGCAGGCAATCGCACCGCTGGACCCTAACCGGGCGGCCTGGGTGGAGGGCATGCTGGTGGTGTCGCAGATGCGCCTGGGTGACTTTCTCGCCGAGCTGTCGCGGTATCGACTCGGGCAGTTGGGATGCAGCGAGCGGGTGGCCGATCTACGGATTTCCGGATCGTATCCGCTGGCAGACAGTGAGCAGATCCTGGAGATGCTGGAAGTGACACTGCCGGTAAAGGTGCGGCGGTTCACCCGGTACTGGGTGTCGCTCGAGGCTGCGTCAACGGGTTGAGAGGCAAGCAACCGACATGGCCATCGCGGGGCAAGCCCGCTCCCACGATTATCGGCTCCAACCCAAAATTATTTCAAATCAGTTGAGCCATTTTCCAAACCTCGCGTGACAGAGAAGACAGAACCCCTTGTCACAGGACCTCCGTCACATGCCCCTGCGCCTCAGCCCCCTCGCCTACGCCCTGATCCTCGCCGCCCCGCTCGCCCTGGCTGGAGAGCCCCGCGCCTACCACATCGCGCCCGGCACACTGGAACAGGCCCTGAACCAGTTCGGTCGCGAAAGCGGCGCGCTGATCTCGTTCAGCCCGGGCCTGACCCAGGGCCTGAGCAGCCCGGGCCTGGAGGGCCAGTACGAGGTCGGCCAGGGGCTCGATGCCCTGCTGCGCGACAGCGGCCTGCAGGCGCGCCAGGAGACCGACAACGCCTACAGCCTGCAACCGCTGCCGGCCATGGGCGGCAACGCCCCGGTCGAGCTGGGCGCCTCGACCGTGGTCGGCGACTGGCTGGCCGAGGCCCGCCAGGACAACGTCTTCGAACATGCCGGCGCCCGCGACGTGGTGCGCCGTGAGGAGTTCGAACGCAGCGGTGCCAGCAGCGCCCGCGAAGTGCTCAACCGCATCCCCGGCGTTAACGCCCCGGAAAACAACGGCACCGGTAGCCATGACCTGGCGCTGAACTTCGGCATCCGTGGCCTGAACCCGCGCCTGGCCTCGCGCTCCACCGTGCTGATGGACGGCATCCCCGTGCCCTTCGCCCCCTACGGCCAGCCGCAGCTGTCGCTGGCACCGATCAGCCTGGGCAACATGGACGCCGTAGACGTGGTGCGCGGCGGCGGCGCGGTGCGCTACGGGCCGCAGAACGTCGGCGGCATCGTCAACTTCGTCACCCGCGCCATCCCTGAAGAAGCCACCTTCAAGGCGGCGATGCAGAACCAGATCAGCCCCTCGTCCAGCCAGGATGGCCTGAAGAACAGCGCCAACCTGCTGATCGGCGGCACCAATGCCAACGGCCTGGGCGGCGCCCTGCTCTACTCCGGCACCCGCGGCAGCGACTGGCGCGAACACAGCGACACGCAGATCGACGACCTGATGCTCAAGGGCAAGCTGCAACTGGACGAAGCCAACAGCCTGCATGCCATGGCCCAGTACTACGAGGGTGAAGCCGAGATGCCCGGTGGCCTGAGCACTGCCGCCTTCGACGCCGACCCGTACCAGTCGACCCGTCTGAAGGACAAGTTCTGGGGCCGCCGCACCCTGTTCAACCTGGGCTACGACTACAAGCAGGACGACCGCCAGTTCAGCGTCAACAGCTTCTTCACCAAGACCTTGCGCAGCGGCTACCTCGACCAGGGCAGCTTCGTCTCGCTGTCGCCACGCGAGTACTGGGTGCGCGGCATCGAGACCCGCTTCTCGCAGGGCGTGGCCCTGGGCGACAGCTGGCACGAGCTGGGTATCGGCTACCGCTACGTCAACGAGGCCGGACATGAACTGCGCTACCGCGAGCCCGTCAACGGCGCCCTGCCGACCACCGCCAGCCGCAACGACCGTGACACCCGCGGCAGCACCGAAGCCCACGCCATCTACCTGGACGACCGCATCGACATCGGCCGCTGGACCATCACCCCGGGCATCCGCTACGAGATGATCGACTCCGAGCAGAGCAACAAGCTCAATGGCCAGCAGTACCAGGGCAGCTACAACACCGCCCTGCCGGCACTGAACGTGATGTACCACCTCACTGACAACTGGAACCTCTACGCCAACACCGAAGGCTCGTTCGGCAGCGTGCAGTACAGCCAGATGCCCAACCGGGTCAGCAGCGGCGAGGTGAAACCGGAGAAGGCGCGCACCTGGGAAGTCGGCACGCGCTACGACAACGGCGACCTGCAGGCCGAGATCGGCGCATTCCTGATCAACTTCGACAACCAGTACGAAAGCAACCAGACCAACGACTCGGTGATCGCCCGCGGCGAAACCCGTCACCAGGGCATCGAGACCAGCGTGCGCTACGCCCTCGACGGACTGAGCCCGGCGCTGGTCGGTTTCGACGTGCACGCCGGCTATGCCTTCGTCGATGCCACCATCCGCGAGGACGGCCCGAACAAGGGCAACCAGGTACCGTTCTCGTCCCGCCACAAGGGCACGCTGGGGATCGGCTACACCGAAGGCCCGTGGCAGTTGAACCTGGACAGCAGCTTCCAGAGCAGCCAGTACGCCGACAACGCCAACACCGGCGGCGAGAGCGCCGACGGCAGCACCGGGCGCATCCCCGGCTACATGCTGGTCAGCACCCGCGCCGGCTATGACTTCGGCCCTGCGCTTTCGAACCTGAAGGTGGCGGTGGGAGTGAAGAACCTGTTCAACCGCGAGTACTACACCCGCTCGTTCGACGACAACAACAAGGGCAAGTACGTGGGCGAGCCGCGGACGCTGTATGTGCAGACGTCGGTAGCGTTCTGACGGCCCATGACGCCTCCCCCTGTAGGAGCGGCCTTGTGCCGCGAAAGGGCCGCGAAGCGGCCCCGGCAATATTGGCTGCGTAGCTGAAATTCTGGGGCTGCTACGCAGCCCTTTCGCGGCACAAGGCCGCTCCTACAGGGGGTGGGTACAGATCAGCCCAGCGCCTTCTCGATCGCCTGCACCACGGTCGGATCATCCGGCGCCGTACGCGGGGCGAAACGCGCCAATACACGGCCATCCTTGCCAACCAGGAACTTCTCGAAGTTCCAGGTGATATCGCCAGGGAACTCTGCCCCTTCACCCGCCAGCAAGCGATACAGCGAATGACGCTGCGGGCCGTTGACCTCGAGCTTGGCGCCCAGCGGGAAGCTCACCCCATAGTTGAGGCTGCAGAATTCCTGGATTTCCTTCTCGCTGCCAGGTTCCTGGCCGGCGAACTGGTTGCACGGCAGGCCCAGCACATTGAAGCCCTTGTCCCGGTAATCCTGATACAGGTTCTCCAGGGCCTTGTACTGCGGCGTCAGCCCGCACTTGGAGGCGACATTGACCACCAGCACCACCTGGCCCTTGAACGGGGCCAGCGGCAGGTCCTCACCGTTCAACGCCTTCAACGTCAGGTCGTGAAATGCACTCATGATGAAATCCCCTCTCAGGTTCCCGATTGCCGCTGGGGCGAATCCCGCCCACTAAAAAGGCGCGCGGCCAAACCGTCCACCCTCCTGAGGAGGGCAAGTCCGGCTTGCCCGAGCGCCTGGCGACTCTCTGAGCTTAGCGCAGAAAATCAGTGGTGATGGCCACCTTCACCGTGGATGTGACGGTGAGCGATTTCTTCTTCGCTGGCGTCACGCACGTCGACAACCTTGACCTTGAAGTTCAGGCGCTGGCCAGCCAGCGGGTGGTTGCCGTCGACGGTCACGTCGTCGCCGTCGATGTCGCGGATGGTGACGATCTGCATCTGGCCGTCCGGCGCCGAGGCGTGGAACTGCATGCCGACTTCCAGTTGGTCGACGCCTTCGAACATGCTGCGGTTCAGGGTGCTGACCAGTTCGGCCGAGTACTCGCCGTAGGCTTCTTCCGGTTCGATGGCAACGGTCAGCTCGTCACCGGCCTGCTTGCCTTCCAGGGCTTTTTCCAGGCCCGGGATGATGTTGGCGGCACCGTGCAGGTAGACCAGCGGCGCACCACCGGCGGAGCTGTCGATGACCTCACCAGCGTCGTTGGTGAGGGTATAGTCGATGGAGACAGCCTTGTTGGCGGCGATCAGCATGGGGCAAGACCTTTTGCAAAAGAATGTAGAACGGACAAGTGTAACCAACGCATCGACCGATTGCGAACGCGACTCGGACCAAGGGCCGCCCATCAGTCGGATCACCGGCTTTCACCTCGACGAGGAGGGCCACTGGGTGGTCGAGCTGTCCTGCGGCCACACCCAGCACCTGCGCCACCAGCCGCCGTGGCAGGCGCGGCCCTGGGTGCTCGACGCCGACGAACGCGCCCGACGCATCGGCCAGGTATTCGCCTGTGGCTGGTGCGCACAAGGGGCGGTTAGCGATACCCTTGGCCGCTGAATTCCTTGCACCGCTTATTTCGAGAAGCACGCATGCAGACATTTTTCATCGCGCCGACCGACTTCGGTGTCGGCCTGACCTCCATCAGCCTGGGCCTGGTGCGCACCCTGGAGCGCGCGGGGCTCAAGGTCGGCTTCTTCAAGCCGATCGCCCAGCCGCACCCCGGCGACACCGGCCCGGAGCGTTCCAGCGAACTGGTCGCCCGCACCCACGGCATCAAGCCGCCCACGCCCCTGAGCCTGGGGCATGTCGAGCGCATGCTCGGTGACGGCCAACTCGATGAACTGCTCGAGGAGATCATCCGCCTCTACCAGCAGGCGTGCGTCGGCAAGGACGTGGTGGTGGTCGAGGGCATGGTGCCGACCCGCCACGCCAGCTATGCCGCCCGGGTCAACCTGCACCTGGCCAAGAGCCTCGACGCCGAGGTGATCCTGGTGTCGGCGCCGGAGAACGAGGTACTGAGCGAGCTGTCCGGCCGCGTCGAGCTGCAGGCCCAGTTGTTCGGCGGCCCGCGGGACCCAAAGGTGCTCGGTGTGATTCTCAACAAAGTGCGCACCGACGAAAGCATGGCCGACTTCGCCACGCGCCTGCGCGAGCATTCGCCGCTGCTGCGTGGCAACGACTTCCGCCTGCTCGGCTGCATCCCCTACCAGGCCGAGCTCAACGCCCCGCGAACCCGCGACGTGGCCGAGCTGCTCGGTGCCCAGGTGCTCAACGCCGGCGACTACGACCAGCGGCGCATGAGCAAGATCATCATCTGTGCCCGCACCGTGGCCAACACCGTGCCGCTGCTGACCTCCGGCACCCTGGTGGTGACGCCGGGCGACCGCGACGACATCATCCTCGCCGTGTGCATGGCCGCGATCAACGGCGTGCCCCTGGCAGGCCTGCTGCTGACCAGCGACAGCAAGCCCGACCCGCGCATCCTCGAACTGTGCCGCGGCGCCCTGCAGGCCGGCCTGCCGATCCTGTCGGTGAGCACCGGCTCCTACGACACGGCCAACCAGCTCAACTCGCTGAACCGCGAGATCCCGGTGGACGACCGCGAACGTGCCGAGTTCATCACCGACTTCGTCGCCGGCCAGCTGGACGCCGCCTGGCTGCACCAGCGTTGCGGCACGCCACGGGAACTGCGCCTGTCGCCGGCGGTGTTCCGCTACCAGCTGATCCAGCGCGCCCAGCAGGCCAACAAGCGCATCGTCCTGCCCGAGGGCGCCGAGCCCCTGCTGGTGCAGGCAGCCGCCCTGTGCCAGGCCCGTGGCATCGCCCGTTGCGTGCTGCTGGCCAAGCCCGAGGACGTGCAGGCCGTGGCCCGCGCCCAGGGCATCAGCCTGCCGCCGGACCTGGAAGTGCTCGACCCCGAGCTGATCCGTGGCCGCTATGTCGAACCCATGGTCGAGCTGCGCAAGAGCAAGAACCTCAACGCGCCGATGGCCGAACAGCAACTGGAAGACCCGGTGGTGATCGGCACCATGATGCTCGCCCTCGGCGAGGTGGACGGCCTGGTCTCCGGCCTGGTGCACTCCACCGCCAACACCATCCGCCCGGCCTTGCAGCTGATCAAGACCGCGCCAGGCAGCAGCCTGGTGTCGTCGGTGTTCTTCATGCTGTTCCCCGACCAGGTGCTGGTCTATGGCGACTGCGTGATGAACCCGCACCCCAGTGCCGCGGAGCTCGCCGAAATCGCCCGGCAGAGCGCCGAGTCCGCCGAGTCGTTCGGCATCGCGCCACGGGTGGCGATGCTCAGCTATTCCAGCGATTCGGCGGCCAGCGACGAGGAAGTGGAAAAGGTGCGCGAGGCCACGCGCCTGGCGCAACAGGCCGAGCACGACCTGGTGATCGACGGGCCGTTGCAGTACGACGCCGCTGCCAACCCCGAGATCGCCCGGCAACTGGCGCCGTCGAGCCCGGTGGCCGGACGCGCCACGGTGTTCGTGTTCCCCGACCTGAACACCGGCAACACCACCCACAAGGCGGTACAGCGCAGCGCCGACTGCGTCAGCCTCGGGCCGATGCTGCAGGGGCTGCGCAAACCGGTCAACGACCTGCCCCGTGGGGCGCAGGTGGACGATATCGTGCATACCATCGCGTTGACGGCGATCCAGGCCAGTACCGAGCGCTGAAAACAGATGGGGCCGCTACGCGCCCCTTCGCGGGTAAACCCGCTCCCACAGGTATCGCGCAAGGCCAAAGTCATGCACAAACCCTGTGGGAGCGGGTTTACCCGCGAAGGGCCGCGAAGCAGCCCCATCAGTTCAGAACTATAACTTACGGATACTGCTGCACAGTCCCCTGCTGGTCATACTGCTGACCCGGGATCGGCTTCAGGTTGACCTCGACCCGGCGGTTCTGCGCACGGCCATTGGCGTCGGCGTTGCTGGCGATCGGCTGGTCCGGCCCCATGCCACGCACGCTGACCCGCGACGAGTCCACGCCCTGGGAAGTCAGGTAGGTGCTGACCGCCTGGGCACGGCGCTGCGACAGGTCCATGTTGTGCTGGCGGCTGCCGGTGCTGTCGGTGAAGCCCACCACCTCGATGGTGTTCTGGTTGAACTGCTTGAACGAGTTGGCCAGGTTGTTCAGCGGCGAGTAGAAGCTCGGGGAAATGTTCGCCGAATCGGTGGCGAAGGTGATGTTGCCCGGCATGATCAGCTTGATCTGGTCGCCCTGGCGCTGCACCTCGACGCCGGTGTTGGCCATCTTGGCCCGCAGCTCGGCTTCCTGCTTGTCGGCGTAGTAGCCGTAGCCGGCGGCGGCGGCGCCCACCGCGGCGGCGCCGATCAGCGCGCCCTTGCCGCGGTTGTTGTGATCGATGGCGGCACCGGCGATGGCGCCGGCCAGCGCGCCCAGGCCACCGTACTTGGCGGTCTTGCTCATCCCTGTGGAGCCCTGCGCCTGGCCCTGGTTGTCATACGGGTTGGGGCTGGCACAACCGGACATCAGGGCGGCGGCGGTAGCGACGATAATCAGACGACGCATGGTGAACATGGACAAGCTCCTACTGAAATTCAAAAGTGCAGCGGATCGCCTACGGATCTATGCCAGCCTTGGATTGCAGCGCAGCGGAAAAATTCCATGAAACCTCAGGCGCGCACGAACGGATTCTCGCGCATCTCGTCGCCGAGGCGGGTGTCCGGGCCATGACCGGTCACCACGATGGCTTCCTCATCCAGGCGGTACAGCCGTTCCTTGATGGAACGAACGATAGCCCGCTGATCGCCACCCCACAAATCGGTGCGCCCGACACCACGGCGGAACAGGGTATCGCCGGCGATCAGCAGCTTGTGCTCGGCGAACCAGAAACTCATCGAGCCCGGCGTATGCCCTGGGGTGTGCAGCGCCACGCCGCAGCCGCAGGCCAGCTCCTCGTCATCGCTCAGCCAGCGATCCGGCGACGGCACCGGGGTGTAGGGCATGCCGAACATCTGGCACTGCATTTCCAGGTTTTCCCACAGCGGCTGGTCGGCCTTGTGCAGGTGCAGCGTGGCACCGGTCAGCTCCTTGAGCTTGCCCGAGGCGAGGAAATGGTCGAAGTGGGCATGGGTGTGGATGATGCTCACCAGGGTCAGGCCATGGTGCTGCAGGCGGGCGAGGATCTTCTGCTCGTCTCCGCCCGGATCGACGACGATGGCCTTCTTGCTCAGCGGGTCGCCGATCAGGGTGCAGTTGCACTGCAAAGGGCCGACGGGGAAGGTTTCGCGGATAAGGGTGGGTAATGGGTTCATGTCTACCTGGAAACATCACAGATGACGACCGCTCGGAGTCGCCCTGCGCAATAAGACGGAGGTCCTTTCGATGGTATTGAGGAACGATCTTCACCACAAGCGGCCAGTCTGAGCCTCAGCCATACAGCAACCGCTCCGCCAATGTCTGCGCCACCCTTGCCGGCGAGCGTTTCTCCGCCTGGGCATGGGCGAACACCTCGGTCAGCCGCGTGGGAATTCGCGCCAGGTGCGCGGTTATGGTGCCCGCGGCTTCCCCACGATGGGTCAACGCCACATAGATCAACCCGCCCGCATTGATCACGTAGTCAGGTGCATACAGGATCCCCCGATTCTCCAACTGGTCGGCCACCTCCAAGGTGGTCAGCTGGTTGTTCGCCGACCCCGCCACCGCCGCGCAGCGCAACTGCATCACACTCTGCCTGTTGAGCACCGGCCCCACGCCACAGGGGGCGAAGATGTCGCACGGGGTGCTGATCAAGGCCTCATGGGCCACCGGTTGGGCACTGAACTGCTCCACCGCCAGGCGCACCTTGCCTGGGTCCAGGTCGCTGACCAGCAACTCGGCGCCCGCCGCATGCAGTTGCTCGGCCAGGGCATAGCCCACGTTGCCCAGGCCCTGCACCGCCACCCGCAGGCCCTCCAGGTTATCGCTGCCCAACCGGGCCATGGAGGTGGCGCGGATGCCAGCGAACACGCCCATGGCCGCGTGGGGCGACGGGTCGCCCGAGGCGGTGGTGCTGGTCACGTAGCGGGTAGACTGGGCGATGCAGTCCATGTCGAGGGTCGAGGTGCCGCTGTCCACTGCGGTGATGAAGCGTCCCTGGAGGCTGTCGACAAAGCGGCCGAAGGCCTCGAACAGCGCCGCGCGGTTTTCCACGTGCGGGTTGCGCACGATCACCGCCTTGCCACCGCCCATCGGCAGCCCGGCCAGGGCCGCCTTGTAGCTCATGCCCTGGGCCAGGCGGATGGCGTCGGTCATGGCGCTCTCGTCGTCGGCATAGGGCAGGTAGCGGCAGCCGCCCATGGCCGGTCCCAGCTGTTCGCTGTGAATCACCACCACGGCCTTCAGGCCCGTGGGTGGGTCGATGAACAGGTGCAGTGACTGGGCGCGGGTGCTTTGCATGAGCTCGAACATGGACGGGCTCCCCAACGAGGTGCTCCTACCAGTATAAACAGGTCGAGGCCGGACACCGCACGGGCGGACCACTGGACGAAAAGCCGCGCCAGGGCTACAAGTTAAGCGTGATGGAGAGGTCCCATGAACCCACGCCAAGCCTGCCTGGCCTGCCTGGAACGCGAGCCGGTCGCCCTGCTGGAGGCCACCCTGTGGATCGCCGCCGAGCATGACCGCAACGTCGAGCCCGCGGCCGGCCTGGCCCGGCTACACGAACTGCAACGCGACGTCAGCACCAACCTGCCGATGCTGCCGCTCAACGAGCTGGCCCAGCCCTTGCTGCGCCAGCTCAACGCCCTGGGTTACCAGCAGGACGAGTACCACCCGCTGCGACCGCAGGCGGCCCTGATGGACAAAGTGCTGCAGCGCCGCCGCGGCCAGCCGTTGCTGTTGGCCATTCTCGCCCTGGAGCTGGCCCGCCGCCTGTCGATTCCCTTGGAAGGCGTCAATTTCCCCGGCCACTTCCTGCTGCGCGTGCCCGGCGCCGATCACCTGCTCGACCCCTGCGGCGGTCGTCGCCTCTACCCCAACGACTGCCGCGAACTGCTCGCCCGCCAGTTCGGCCCGCAGATGCCGCTGACCGCCGAACACCTGCGCAGCGCCTCGCCGATGCAGATGCTCCAGCGCCTGTCGCGCAACCTGCGCCAGTTGCACAGCAGTAACGACAACGACCTGGCCGCGCTGGTCGATGCCGAACGGGTCATGCAACTGGGTCCGGTGCAGGTCAACGACTACCTGGCCCGCGCCACGCTGTACCAGCATCTGGACTGCCCCCAGGCCGAACGCTTCGACCTGGAACACGCCCTGCTGCTGACCGACGACCCGCTGCAACGCCTGAAACTCAGCGAACGCATCGGCCAGTTGCCCAGCGGCAAGCGCTCAATCCACTAGCGCTTCAGCCTTGGGCGCCACTTCACGTGGCCGTGGCGCCCGCACCTGGCTGACCAGCAGCGCCCCAAGCAATGCCGGGATGGCGCAGAAGAAGAAGATCTGCTCCACCGGCATGTGCAGGGTCAGCAGCAAGCTACCGATAAGCGGTCCAAGGATCGAGCCGAAGCGCCCGACGCCCAGGGCCCAGCCGGTGCCTGTGGCGCGCACCTGGGCCGGGTAGAAGTTGCTGACGAAGGCATTGAGCGTCAGCTGGCCACCGATGATGCAGAAGCCTGCGGCGAACACGCTGGGCACCAGCCAGCGCGGGTCGTCGTGGTTGAGGCCGACCAGCACGCTGAAAACTGCCGCCCCCAGCAATACGCCGGCCAACAGGTGGGCCTTGTTCTTCATACGGTCGGCGCACCACGCCAGGCACACCGCGCCGAATGTGCCGGCGAACAGGAACAGCGAAGTGACCAGGTTGGCCTGGTTCAGCGCCAGGCCGCTTTCCTGCAGCAGCGACGGCAGCCAGCTGATCATGAAATACAGCAGGATCAGGCTGACGAAGAAGGTGCCCCACAGCAGCAAGGTCGGCCGGGCGAAACCGTCGCGGAACAACGCGACCATGGTGAGCTTGCTGTCCGCTGGCTCATCGGTGGCGACCTGTGCCGCCGGCACCTGCCAGCCCGGCAGCAGGCGGGTGGCAATCCTTTGCAACCGGGCATACGGCGGCGCATCGCGCAGCAGGCGCGGCAGCGACTCGGGCAGGTACAAGGCCAGGAACGGGAACAACAGCAGCGGCGCCACGCCACCGGCGAGAAACACCGCCTGCCAGCCGTAATGGTCGATGAAGCCCGCAGCGACGAAACCACCCGCCGCTCCGCCCAGGGAAAAGCCGCAGGCCGCCAGGGTCACCATCAGGGTGCGCAGTCGAGGCGGCGCGTAGTCGGCCATCAGCGCCATGGCGCTGGGCATGGCGCCGCCCATGCCGATGCCGCAGAGAAAACGCGCCAGCATCAGGCTGTCGAGCGAGGTGGCAAACACCATCAGCACCGTCAGGCTGGCGTACAGCAGCACGCAGCACAGCAGCACCCGACGCACACCGAAGCGGTCGGCCAGTGGCGTAACCGCCAGCGAGCCGACCGTCAGGCCCAGCAGGTTGGCGCTGAACACCGGCCCGAAGGCGGCCTTTTCCAGGCCCCAGTCCTGGGCCAGCGCGGGAATCACATAGCCCAGCACCTGGGCGTCATAACCATCGGTGACCAACAGCAGGATCAACAGCAGCAGCAGGCGCCACTGGTAGGGTGACACCGGGCGCGCGTCGAGCGCCGCGCGAAAGCTGGCTATCTGGTTGTGCATCGCAAGTTACCTGTCTTTTATTGTTATGCCACGGGATCGCGATGGTCGTTGCAGGAGCTAGCTCCTGCGGGCTGAAGCAGTACCTGTGGGAGCGGGTTTACCCGCGAAAGCGTCGGTGGCCTCACCATTGCATTCGCGGGTAAACCCGCTCCCACAGTGCCCCTGCCAACAAAATGAGTTGGTGGTCAGTCGGGCGTGTCGGGCTGCCTCGCCGGGTGGGCCTGGAGGAAGGCCGAGTGCTGCTCGGCCAGGGCGGCCACCCGGCGAATGCGCGGGTAACCACCAAGGTCGATGTTGAAGCGCTCGGCCGCGTACAGCTGCGGGATCAGGTAGACGTCGGCCAGGCCCGGCGTCGCCCCGAAGCAGAAGCCCTCATCGCCGATCAATTGCTCGACCGCCGCCAGCCCCTGGCTGATCCAGTGGCCGATCCACTGGTTGACCTGGGCCTCTTCGTGCCCCAGCTGACGCAGCTGGTTGAGCACGCTGACGTTGTGCAATGGGTGGATATCGCAACCGATGATCGCCGCCACGCCGCGCACCCTGGCCCGGGCTTCAGGTCCACGGGGCAGCAGTGGCGTTTCGGGGAAGGCTTCCTCCAGGTACTCGATGATCGCCGGCGACTGCACCAGCAGCTCGCCGCTCTCCAGGCGCAGGGCCGGCACCCGGCCCTGGGGGTTGAGCGCCAGATAGTCCGCGCCGCGCTGCTCGCCCTTGAGCAGGTTCACAGGCAAGGCCTGGTAATCCAGGCCCTTGAGCGCCAGGGCAATGCGTACCCGAAACGACGAGGTGGAGCGGTAGTAGGTGAACAGTTCCATCGCCCTGCCCCTCAGTTGGCCGCGACGATGGTGCCGCGGCACTCGCCGAAGCCGATGCTGGCCACGCCCTCGCGCACGCAACGGGCGCGCAGGATGATCTCGTCGCCGTCCTCGAGGAACTTGCGCACCTCGCCACTGGCCAGTTCCACCGGGTGCTTGCCACCTTCGGTGATCTCCAGCAGGCTGCCGAACGACCCCGGCGCGGCGCCCGACAGGGTGCCCGAGCCGAACAGGTCGCCCGGTTGCAGCTGGCAGCCGTTGACGCTGTGGTGGGCGACCATCTGCGCCACGGTCCAGTACATGCTGCGGGTGCTGCTCAGGGTCAGGCGATGAGCCGGCAGGTTCTGCTCGCGCATGCGCTCGGTCAGCAGCAGCACTTCCAGCTCGATGTCGAAGGCGCCGGCGGCCTGGTCGCGCTTGTCCAGCAGGTACGACAGCGGCTGCGGGTCACCCTCCGGACGGGCCGGCTGGGCGCAACGGAACGGTTCCAGGGCCTCGGCGGTGACGACCCATGGCGACACCGTGGTGATGAAGCTCTTGGACAGGAACGGGCCCAGCGGCTGGTATTCCCAGGCCTGGATGTCCCGCGCCGACCAGTCGTTGAGCAGGCAGAAGCCGGCCACGTGCTCGGCGGCATCGCCCACCGGGATCGGCTGGCCCATGTCATTGCCTTGGCCGATCCAGATGCCCAGTTCCAGCTCGTAGTCCAGGCGCGCGCAAGGGCCGAAGCTCGGCTCGGTCTGGCCCGCCGGCAGGGTCTGGCCCTTGGGACGGCGCACATCGGCGCCGGAGGCACGGATGGTCGAGGCGCGGCCGTGGTAGCCGATCGGCACGTGCTTGTAGTTGGGCAGCAGCGGGTTGTCCGGGCGGAACAGCTTGCCAACGTTCTTGGCGTGCTCGATGCCGACATAGAAGTCGGTGTAGTCACCGATCTTCGCCGGCAGGTGCAGCTGGCATTCGCCGGCCGGGTACAGCGCGGCCTTCAGCGCGGCCTGGTGCTCGCTGCCCTCGCCCAGCAGTACCAGCAGGCGCTCGCGCAAGGCCACACGGGCCGCCCGGCCGAGGGCGAAGAAAGCGTTCAGCGCGCCGCCGGCGGTGGCTTCGACGGCGGCCTTGGCCGCACCGTCAAACAGGCCGGCGGCCAGCACGGCCTCGAGGTCGAGGATCGCGTCGCCGATGGCCACGCCGCAACGTGGCGCCTGCCCTGGACGGCTGAAGATGCCCAGGGGCAGGTTCTGCAGCGGGAAGTCGCGGTGCCCGTTGGCGTGCTCGACCCAGCTGCGGGCAATGGCGGTGTGGTTCATCGGTTACCTCCGGTTCGGGTTGAAGGTGCTCGGCAAGGTGGCCCAGCAACTATCGTAGTCGGCCTGCAACTGCGGGCTTTCGAGGGCCTGGCGGCTCGGACGCAGCACCTGGCTGGTCTCGAACATGAAGGCCATGGTGTTGTCGATCTTGTGCGGCGCCAGGTCGACCGAGATGGCCTTGTCGCAGGTCTCGGCGTCCGGGCCGTGGGCACTCATCACCCCGTGCAGCGAGGCGCCGCCGGGCAGGAAGCCTTCGGCCTTGGCGTCGTAGGCGCCATGGATCAGACCCATGAACTCGTTCATCAGGTTGCGGTGGAACCATGGTGGACGGAAGGTGTTCTCGGCCACCATCCAGCGCGGCGGGAAGATCACGAAGTCCATGTTGGCCATGCCATGCACGCTGGTGGGCGAGGTCAGCACGGTGAAGATCGACGGATCGGGGTGGTCGAAACTGACCGTGCCGATGGTGTTGAAGCGGCGCAGGTCATACTTGTACGGCACGTTGCTGCCGTGCCAGGCAACCACGTCCAGCGGCGAATGCTGCAGCTCGCAGGCCCAGTGTTCGCCGAGGAACTTCTGCACCAGCTGCACCGGGCCGGTGCTTTCTTCGTAATGGGCGACCGGGGTAAGGAAGTCACGCGGGTTGGCCAGGCCGTTGCTGCCGATCGGGCCGAGGTCCGGAATGCGCAGCGGCGCACCGTGGTTCTCGGCGATGTAGCCACGGGCCTGGGCATCGAGCAGTTCGACCCGGAACTTCATGCCCCGTGGGATCACCGCGATCTCCAGCGGCTCGACCACGAGCACGCCCAGCTCGGTGGCGATGCGCAGGCGGCCTTGCTCGGGCACCAGCAGCAGCTCGCCGTCGGCATTGAAGAACACCCGCTCCATGGAACGGTTGGCGCGGTAGATGTAGATGCTCACGCCAGCCGGCTTTTCCGATGCCGAGTTGGCCACCATGGGCACCCAACCGTCAATGAAGTCGGTCGGTTCGGACGGGATCGGCTGGGGGCTCCAACGCAGGCGATTGGGGTTGATGGCGCCCAGCGCGCCGGTCAGCGGTTGGCGCTCCAGGCGCTCGAAGCGAGGGTGCAGCGCCGACGGGCGAATGCGGTACAGCCAGGTACGGCGCAGTTCGCTGCGGGTCATGGTGAAGGCAGTGCCCGACAGCAGCTCGGCGTACAGCCCGTAGGGTGCCTTCTGCGGCGAGTTCTGCCCGACCGGCAGGGCGCCGGGCAAGGCTTCGCTGGCGAATTCGTTGCCGAAGCCGCTCAGGTACTCGAGTTCAGGGGAAGTGTCGCGGGTCATCGGTGCCTCCAGGCTGCTGGGAGCCATTGCGGGCAGCTGGCTGCGGGCCCGATCCTGAAACCGGCACCAAGGGCGGCAGCGCGTCTGCATTGTTTTTATCGTAATCAGATTACGAATAACGTAATTTGCCCGCGCGCAGGCGTCAAGCTATAAAGGCGCCACTCCATGAAATCTGCATAGAAGCCCCCCATGGCCAAAGCCAGCAGCAGTGCCGACAACGGCAAACAGAAGGTCCGCTCGGCGGAAGTCGGCACCGACATCCTCAAGGCCCTGGCCGAACTCTCCCCCTCCACCTCGCTGTCACGCCTGGCCGAGCATGTCGAGATGCCAGCGAGCAAGGTGCACCGCTACCTGCAGGCACTGATCGCCAGCGGCTTCGCCGAGCAGGACCCGGCCACCAACCACTACGGGCTCGGGCGCGAGGCGTTGCGGGTAGGCATGGCGGCCCTGGGCAGCATCGATGTGCTGAAGGTCGCGGCGCTGCCGCTGTCGCAGCTGCGCGACGAGCTCAACGAAAGCTGCTTCATCGCCGTGTGGGGCAACCAGGGCGCGACCGTGGTGAGTATCGAACCGGCGGTGCGGGCGGTGACCGTGGTGACCCAGATCGGCTCGGTGCTGCCGTTGCTGAGTTCGTCCACCGGGCTGGTGTTCGCTGCGCATCTGCCCGAACGGGAGACCGTGGAGCTGCGCGACCAGGAGCTGGCCTCGCTCGGCCAGAAGGCGGACGACTATGCGCCCCTGCTGGAGCAGATCCGCCAGCGCGGCCTGCACCATGTGCACGGGTTGCTGATGCCGGGGGTGGATGCGCTGTCCGCGCCGGTGTTCAACGCCATGGGCCAGGTCGCCGCGGTGATGACCGTGGTCGGGCCGACCTCGATCTTCCATGCCGACGAGCACGGCCCGGCCGCCCGACGCCTGCTCGCCGCCACCCAGGCCACCAGCTGGCGGATGGGATACGGCGCGGATCAGTGAAAGGGCTTACAAAGCATTACGGATTTTCACTGCACAGGCTGGCTATAGTTCGCCTTGCACTTTTACCCGAAACGTAAAGGTGAATGTCATAAGCGGCTATTTTTCCCACGGGTTCAAGCGCTTATTCTGATCTCACTGGCCGGCACGAAGGGCTCTCCCCCCCGCCTTTCGCGCCCGCTCAGGTTCACCGACGTTGATTTTGAAGCTCCTTGATCTAACGTCTCGATTGGCCGCTGCGATTGCAGCGGCCTTTTTTATTTGTGCAAGAATCGCTTGGCAAAATCTGGTGGGAATGGGCTGGTTGAGAGCGGGCTTGGTACGGGCTGCGTACGAGCGGGTATGCGAGCGAGGCTGCGTGGGAGCGGGCTTGCCCCGCGATCACGGGCGAAGCCCGTGCCATGTGGCGCCGTTGCCTGGACCGGCCTCATCGCGGGGCAAGCCCGCTCCCACGCATACCCCGCTCGCAAGCCAGCTCGCACGCATGCCAGCCCCCACGCAAATCCGACCATGCCGTGACACGCGCGCCTCAACCCAACGGATGCTTTTGCAGGTTCGCCATCATCTGCTGCAACGCCTGCAGGCTGTCCTGCGGATGCCCGGCACCCTCGAAGTCGCCAATCCGCGCCCAGTTGTCCGCCACCTGCTCGGGCGTGAACCCTTCCCGCGGGTCGAACCCCACGCCCTGGCTGCGCTCCCAGCGCACCTTGCCGACCCAGCCGCCGCCCACCTCGAACAGCTCGCCGCTGTCCTGGCACTGATCGCTGCCCAGGTACACCACCAGCGGGCTGATCAGCTCGGGTTGCAGCCGCTCGAACACCTGCGGCGGGATCAGCCCCTCGGTCATGCGCGTGCCGCCGGTCGGGGCGATGGCGTTGACCAGGATGCCGTGCTTGCGGCCTTCGATGGCCAAGGTGCGGGTCAGCCCGTAAAGGCCGAGCTTGGCCATGCCGTAGTTGGCCTGGCCGAAGTTGCCGTAGATGCCCGAAGTGGACGAGGTGAAGATCACCCGCCCCCAGTTCTGCGCCCGCAGGTGCGGCCAGGCGGCGTGGGTAACCTTGTAGGCGCCCTCGACGTGCACGCGATAGACCAGCTCCCAGTCGCTGTCCTCCATCTTGTGGAAGGTCTTGTCGCGCAGGATGCCGGCGTTGTTGACCAGCACATCGACGCGGCCAAAGGTGTCCAGGGCCTGTTCAACGATACGTGCGCCGTCGGTGACCGAGTCATGGTTGGCGATCGCCGAACCGCCCGCGGCGCGGATCTCCTCCACCACGCGGTCGGCCGCCGTTGCGTTGGCGCCTTCGCCGTGGGTCGACCCGCCCAGGTCGTTGACCACCACGTGCGCGCCGCGCGCGGCGAACAGCAGCGCATGGGCCCGGCCCAGGCCGCCACCGGCCCCCGTGACGATCACCACTCGATCCTGCAGACGTACTGGTTCGCTCATGCTCAAGGCTCCTGGCAATGAAGGGATGCAACGCAGTCTCCGCCAGCCGCCGGGGCCGGGCAATCAAGCGCACCGTGGCGAATGCCGCCCGATAACGCCCGGCGATGATCGCCCGGTCAGGACCAGGCGACCTTCAGCGGCACATAGCTCATCGGTTGCTCACGAAAGGCCAGGTAGTGGCGCAGCACCTGCACCGGCGCCTCGGTGTGCGGGTAATGGCCGATGCCCTGCAGCACCACGGTGTCGGGCTCCGGCACCAGTTCGCGGTAGCGTTCGACCATGTGCGCGCCGGACAAAGGATCCACCGCGCCATTGATGAAGCGCAGCGGCACGCCCGGGCGTTGCAGCGCCGCGACCCAGCGTTCGCGCTGGGCCCTGCGCTCGGGCAGGAAGCTGATGAGCCGGTGCAGGATGCGTGGGCCGCGGTTGGAGGCGATCAGGCTCCAGTAGTCGTCCAGGGCGCTTTCGCTGGGGTGGGTGCAGGGGCCGTAGACCTGGGTGACGTTGCGCACCAGGTCGTCGCGCCCGAACGAGCGCCCGACCAGCCAGCCCAGGCGGCTGAGCAGCAGCTTTTGCACCAGCAGCACGCGGCAACTCTCGGGGAACAGCCCACTGTTGAGGAACACGCAACTGGCCACCTCCAGCCGCTGTTCATGGTGCCTGGCCAGCAGCTCCTGGGCGACACTGCCGCCGTAGTCATGGGCCAGCAGGTGCACCGGCTGGTCGATGTGCAGGTGCGCCAGCAACGCCTGCTGCAGGTCGGCCTGCTCGAGCAGGCTGTAGTCGTGGTCCGCGGGCTTGGCCGAGTCGCCGAAGCCGAGCATGTCGCAGGCCACCACGCGAAAACGCTGGGTCAGGGGTGCCCACAGGTAGTGCCAATCCCAGCTGGCCGTGGGGAAACCGTGAAGCAATAGCAGGGGCTCTCCTTGCCCTGCCGTCCAGTAGCGGATGCTCTGGCCCCGGAAGGTGAAACCCTGGCTCCGGGTGCGCCAGACGCACAATGGAATCTCGGCCAGTGGCATCACGGTCGTCCCGGTGGATAAGTGTCGGAAGAGGGCAAGGCTGCGTTCATTGCATGTCACCTCGGCACATACATGTGCTCTCTATGTCGAGGCTCAGTCTAGAAGCCTATACGAAGGTGATAAGTCGCCTTGGCAGCCAGCCTGATGACCGTGCGAGTCAGTGGCACGAACGGTCAGATCAGCTTCATCAAAAGCGGCGCCGCGAGCAGGTTGAGCAGCCCGGTCAGGACCATGACCAGGCCGGCCACCGAGCCCTCCTCGCGGCCGACCTCCTGGGCCCGGCTGACGCCCGCGCCATGGGCGCCGACGCCGAACAGCGCGCCCCGCGCCAACGGCGTGCGCAGTGGCAGCCAGCGCAGCAGGATGCCGCCGAACATCGCCCCGAGCACGCCGGTGAACATCACGAACACCGCCGTCAGTTCCGGCACGCCGCCCAGGTCCTGGGCCACCGGCATGGCAAACGGCGTGGTGATCGAGCGCGGCAGCAGCGACAGGCTGACCGCATCGTCCAGCGCCAGCAGGTGCGCCAGCGCCCAGGAACTGCCGATCGAGGCCACACTGCCGGCCAGCATGCCCACCAGCAGCGCCGGCCAGTGGCGCGCCAGCAGTGCCCGCTGCTGCCAGATCGGCACCGCGAAGGCGACGGTGACCGGGCCCAGCACGCCCATCAGCCAGTGGGTGTTGCGGGCATATTCGGCGTAGGCGGTGTGCAGCGGCACGGCCACCGCCAGCAGCAGCGCCGGCACCAGAATCAGCGGCGACAGCAGGTAGCGCCCGCTGCGCCGGTACAGCCAGCGGCTGCCCAGGTAGGCGCCCAGGGTCAGCGCCAGCCAGAACAGCGGCATGGGTTCAAGGCTCATGGCGCAACCTCCAGCGGCACACCAGTTCCACGGTCAGCGCGGTAACGACCATAACCAGCAGCGTGCTCAGGGCGATCACCAGCAAGATGCGCCAGCCTTCGCTGCGCAGCAGGCTGCCGTAGTCCAGCAGGCTCATCAGCGCCGGGATGAAGAACAGCAACATCTCGGCCATCAGCCAGCCGGCGCCCAGTTGCAGGGTGGCCGGCTTGAGCACGCCGGTCGCGAACAGCACCAGCAGCAGCGCCAGGCCCATCACCCCGGCGGGGATCGGCCAGGCCAGCCAGGCGGCCAGCTGGCCACCGATCAGGAACAGGCCCAGCAACACCGTCAGCTCGGCGAGCAGGCGCAGGGTTTTCTTCAGCAATTCAGGATTCATGGCGGGGTTCCTCGACAACGTGCCCATTGTAGAAGTCGCGCACCTAGGCCAAAAGCGAATTGTTAGACTGACAGCCATTCCAGAATGGAATCGAGCGATCATGGAATTCAAACAGCTGCGCAGTTTTATCGAGGTCGTTCACAAGGGCGGCTTCACCCAGGCGGCGACCACCCTGCACATCAGCCAGTCGGCGGTGAGCAAGCAGGTCGCCCAGCTGGAACAGGCTATCGGCCAGCCCCTGCTGGAACGTCAGGGTTCGCAATTGCTGCTGACCGCCGCCGGGCGCATCGTCCTGGAGCGGGGCGAGGCGCTGTTGCGCCAGCGCCAGGAGCTGCAGAGCGAACTGGACGACCTCAGCCAGATGGCCCGCGGCGAGCTGCGCCTGGGCCTGCCGCTGCTGGGCAGCGACGCGTTGTTCGCCGGGTTGTTCGCCGAGTACCGGCGGCGGCATCCGAACATCTCGATCCAACTGCTCGAAGGCGGCAGCCGCATGGTCGAGCAGGCGGTGAGAAGCGGCGAGCTGGAACTGGGCGGCAGCCTGACGCCGAGCGATCCGGCGTTCGATTACCAAGCCTTTTGCAATGAGCCGCTGGAGGCACTGCTGCCCGCCGGCCACCCGCTGGCCGGGCAAGCCGACGTCGCCCTGGCGCAACTGGCCGACACGCCGTTCCTGCTGTACCAGCGCAGCTTCGTGTTGAATGATCGGTTGCTCAGTGCCTGCCAGCAGGAGGGTTTCACGCCCAGGGAAGGCGGACGCAGCGGCCAGGCGGACTTTCTCGCCGCGCTGGTGGCGGCCGGTCAAGGCGTGGTGTTGCTGCCGGCGATCGTCGCGCGGGCGCTGGAGCGGTCCGGGGTGGTGCGTTTGCCGTTGCGGGCGCCGGAACATCTGCGCTGGGATATCGCCTTCATCTGGCGGCGCGGGGCTTACCTGTCGCGGGCAGCGCAGGCGTGGCTGGCGTTGTTGCGCGAACAGAACGAATGACACGAACGTGTAGGAGCGGCCTTGTGCCGCGAAAGGGCCGCGAAGCGGCCCCAGCAATTTATGTGCAGACGCTCAGAACCAGGGGCCGCTTCGCGCCCCTTTCCGGCCGGTCCGACGCCTCGGCAAGGCCGCTCCTACAGGGGTCGTTTAACCTTTGAGTAGAGCCACAAACTCCGCCAGCCACGGCTCGGCATCGGTCTCCGGCGTCACCGTCTCGCTGGCATCGAGCCGCAGCATCGGCAGCACCTCGTTCACCCCCAGTTCGGCAAACAGCTCGCGCATCTGCTCGCCGCCGCCGCAGTAGGTGTCGCCATAGCTCGAGTCGCCCAGGCCGATCACCGCCCCCGGCAAACCACGCCAGGTCGCCGGCAGCACGTCACGAATGGTGCTGTACAGCGGCATCAGGCTGTCGGGCAGCTCACCCATGCCAGTGGTCGAGGTCACCGCCAGCAGCGCATCCGGGGCGAAGCCCTCGATGTCCTGCAGGGTGGCGCGGGCGGCGTGCCAGGCTTCAAGGCCGGCGGCCTTGAGCAGCGACTCGGCGTGACGGGCGACTTCTTCGGCGGTGCCGTATACCGAACCGGAAATAATGGCGACTTTCATCGGGTGAGGATTCCGAAACTGAGTGAAAACGTAGGATACTAACACTCGACAGTGGCAAAAGGCCGCCTATGCCTGAAGTCACACACTTCAGGATTATCCGACGAATGACCGGAACGAAGCGTATTGCCCACTGTCCACCACCGTGAAGAAATCGCCCTTACCGATCGCCCCTTCGAGTTCGACCATGCAAGCAGACGCCCTACTCTCCCAGGACGAACTGGATTTCATCCAGGACATGCAGCATTCGCCCCAGCTGAACCTGGCCGACCCCATGTCGAGCCTGCTGGTCAATGGCGACCGTCGTCTGAAGGACCTGCTCACCCGCCTGGTGGCCAACGAGCAGGTGACCCTGCAGGCCAGCTTCAACAACCAGCAGTTAAGCTTCCCTCTGCAACTGGTCGAGGATGAATTCCACGCCCTGCACCTGCAACTGGGCTCGCCGGACATCTACGAGGACGGCCCCATGCTGCGGCCCTGGCGCTTGTCGCTGGAGCGGCCGAGCGCCCTGCTCGACGACCATGGCCAGGCCAGCGACCTGTGGGTGCGGGACATCTCGTTCAAGGGCGTGCTGCTGGAAGTCCGTGGCCAGCGCGAGGCGCCGTCCCGCTTCAAGCTGCGCTTCGCCGCCGCGGATATCCCGCCGATCGGCCTGCACGGCGTGCTGCGCCGACGCATCGGCCCGCGCCTGGCCGCCTATGACCTGTCACATAGCCCGGCCGAAGAAATCGAACGCCTGCGCGAATACATCCTGCAGGCCCACCGCCAGGCTCACCCCGAGCTGCACGCCCAGGCCCCTGCCGCCTTCTGACGACCGTCCAGCCGCTGAAACTGACCGGTCATGCGTGTTCGCGCATAATTTGCGCCCGATTCTTGCAAGCACGCCTGCGCCGCCCACCACCCCGGGCCGCATGCCAAGGGGCCGGCTACCCGCCAGCCCCGTCGCCAGGAGATACACGATGTCTACCCCACCCGTCACCTTGATGGTGTCGCGCCGCGCCGCCTGTGGCCGCTACCAGGACCTGCTGGCCTGGCTGCACGAAGGCGAGCAGCTGGCCACCGACTTCCCCGGTTACCTGGGCTCGGGCATCCTCGCGCCGCCGGCCGAGGGCGATGAATTCCAGATCATCTTCCGCTTCACCGACGAGCAGACCTTGCACGCCTGGGAGCACTCCGCCTCGCGCCGGACCTGGCTGGAGCGCGGCGACGGCCTGTTCGAACGCCCCAAAGAGAGGCGTGTGAGCGGCATCGACGACTGGTTCGGCACCAATACGGTGCAAAAACCGCCACGCTGGAAACAGGCCACGGCCATCTGGCTGGCGTTCTTCCCGGTCTCGCTGCTGTTCAACTTGCTGTTCGGCCACTGGCTGGCAGCGCTGGAACTACTGCCCCGCGTGCTGCTCAGCACCCTGGCCCTGACCCCCTTGATGGTGTACCTGTTCATCCCGCTGTCCACCCGTTTGCTGGCCGGCTGGCTGAACGCCGCGCCGCAGGCCCCGAGCGACCGCCCCCAGGGGCTGCGCAGCCGCTGAGGCACGGGCTCGCAAGGCCGCGCAGTTCGGGTATGCTGGGGCATCACGCACGGACAGACGAACAGACCGCCCGCACATGAACAGCCCAATCCTCATCACCGGCGCCAGCCAGCGCGTCGGGCTGGCCCTGGCCCTGGAGCTGGCCCAGGCCGGCCATACGGTGGTCAGCGCCAGCCGCAGCCTGCATGCCCAGGCGGCCCACCCGAACATCCGGCAGTTCCAGGCCGACCTGACCCGCAGTGAAGACCGTCAGGCCCTGATCGACCACCTGCACGGCCACTACGACGGCCTGCGCGGGATCATCCACAACGCCTCGCTGTGGCTCGACGACGGCCTGGACAACCTCGACACCATGTTCCGCCTGCACGTCGAGGCGCCCTACCACCTCAACCTGGCCCTCGGCGAATGGCTGAACAAGGTGGACAAGGCCGATATCATCCACATCTGCGACGAGACCTCCTCGCGCGGCAGCAAGAGCCATATCGGCTACGCCGCGACCAAGGCCGCGCTGCAGAACATGGTGCTGTCGTTCGCCGAAAAGTACGCGCCCAAGGTGCGGGTCAACGGTATCCTGCCGGGCCTGTTGATCCTCAAGGAAGGCGGCGACGAGCAGTACCGCCAGCAGACCCTGAAAAAGGCCCTGCTCGAATTCGAACCCGGCGCCCGCCCGCTGATCGACGCCGTGCTGTTCCTGCTCGAAAGCCAGTACAGCACCGGTAGCCAGGTGGTCATCAACGGTGGCCGCCATCTGAAGAACCGCATGACCTGAAGAGACCGCCCATGACCCCGCAACAACAGCTCGAACTCGAAGCCGCCGCGTTCCGGCGCCTGGTCGACCATCTGCAGAAACGCACCGACGTGCAGAACATCGACCTGATGAACCTCTCCGGCTTCTGCCGCAACTGCCTGTCGAAATGGCTCAAGGCCGCCGCCGACGATCGCCAGATCGAGCTGAGCCTGGACGCTGTCCGCGAGCAGGTGTACGGCATGCCCTACGCCGAGTGGAAAGCCCAACACCAGAAAGAAGCCAGCGCCGAGCAACAGGCGGCGTTCGAACAAGGAAAACCCCGTGACTGACCTGAACACCCTGCGCAGCAGCCTCGCCAGCGGCGAACACGTTTTCGCCGACACCCTGGCGTTCATCGCCGCGAACTACAGCTACCAGCCCCAGGCCTTCGACAACGGCGACGTGCACAATGCCGCCGGGCAGAACGAAGGCTCGTGCAAGACCCTGGGCCTGGCGCTGCTGGAAGGGCTGAGCGACCAGGAAGCACTGCTGGCCTTCGGCGAGCACTACCGCAGCGTGGTGGCCACCCCCGAGGGCAGCGACCATGGCAATATCCGTGCGCTGATCAAGCATGGTTTGGCCGGCGTGAAGTTCACCGCCCAGCCGCTCACGCGCCTGGCCTGACTTCGCGTCTCGCCCATCGCGGGGCAAGCCCGCTCCCACTGCTGGTGGGAGCGGCGGTGCGCCGATGCGACTTGCCCCGCGATGGGGCCCTCAACCGATAACGCGACCCGGCACCTGGCCCTGCAACTGCCCTTCTCGCAGCCATCCCAGCGCAATCGGCCACAAACTTTCACGAAACCGATCGTGAAAGAACGCGAAATGCCCGATCTCCTCCACTGCGATATCCACAGGCGCCACCCGCAGGTGCCGACGCTCGGCCTGCCGCAGATACCCCAACAACCTCTCGGTGGCCGCCACCGTGCCGAACGGATCGTCGGTCAAGCTGACGGCCAGGGTCGCCGCCCGCACCTGTTCGAACGGCGCCGCCTCGAGCAGGCGCCCACTGGGCCGGTGCTCGTAGCGCGGCGTGCGGGTGCTCCAGTCGTGCACCACACCAGCCGGGGTATCCTCCAGCCAGCCCAGGCGCTTGCCGGGAAAGTAGCCGAACACCCGGGTCAACAGCGGCATCAGCACATGCCATTTGCCGAACAGCTGCCAACGCTGCTCCGCCGCGTAGTCACGCCAGTAGGCGAACTGCGCCCCCACCAGCACCGCATGGCGCACCTGCGCCGCCGAAGGCGCCAGCCCCAGCGCCCAGCCGCCGAAACTGTGGCCGACCACATGCACCGGCTGGCCGGGATGCTCGGCGACGGCCAATTGCAGCATCGCCTCGAAGTCCAGCCGCCCCCAGTCGCTCCAGGACGCCTGGAAGCCGCGCAGCGTGGCCGGGCGCGATTCGCCGATGCCGCGGTAGTCATAGGTGAGCACGTCGAAGCCCTGGGCGAACAGGTAGTCGGCGAATCGCGAGTAGTAACGGCAGCGCACCGAGGTGGCGGCGTTGATGATCACCAGCGCTCGCCCGGGATCGGGCTCCGCGTGGCGCCAGCGGAATCCGCCGAGGCTGTAGCCATCGGCGGCGACATGACGAAAGGCACAGGCGGGTTGGGTGAGGCTGCTCATGGCGCGCTCCCTGCGGCGTCGCGCCATGCTGGCGGACGGGCTGTTGTCGTGCGCCCACGCTAGCAAAAAATTCCCGAACAGCGCGAGTTCCTTGTAGGAGCGGCTTCAGCCGCGATCACCAGCGAAGCTGGTGCCATATACCTCGTTGGTTTCATCGCGGCTGAAGCCGCTCCTACAGGTCCTGTGCTTTCAGGCAGTCGGCAAGGCTCGCGCCACACCCGGCTTGCGCAGCACCGCCAGGCGCGAGCCGTGGTAGCGGGTCTCGCGGAACAGCTTCCAGCGGCCAAACAGGCCATACACATGCATCACCCGACCCTGCTCGTGGTAACCCATACGCAGGTGCAGCTTCATGGCCGGCACGTTGTGGGTCTCCACCACATCCACCACCTTATGGCAGCCCTTGGCACGCATGGCGTTCCACAGGTCGACCTGGGCCGTCACCGACAGCTCGCTGCCGAAGTAGGGCCGGGTCATTTCGCCGCCGAATTCGAAGAACTCGCCCGGTTTCACCGGGAAGGTGCAACCGTAGTAGTGCTTGTCGTGATAGTCGACCACGCTGGCCCAGATGAAGGCCACGGCATCGCCCTGCTCGTCCAGGTACATGTGCCCGGTGTGCCCTTCGGCGGCCAGTTCACGCATGGTCTCGACGCGGTCGCCGAAATTCGCGGCGAAGGCGTCGGCGTTGGCGGTGGTGATCTGCACCAGGGTGACCGGCGTGTGGACCTTTAGGCTGTAGGGCGGCACCGGGCTGATCAGGTCGCGTTCCATCCACAACAATTCCCAGTGAAAGAACACGTAACGTTCGAACAAGGTCTTGAAGGTGCGCTTGAGGCCCTTCTGGCGAATGCGTTCTTGTAGTTTTTGCAGTGCGCCCATTGCTCCCTCCTCGGCCCCGGCGGAATTGCCAGGCCAATAGCTGGGGTATAGATCAGGCGGAGGGTGCCCATGGCAAAGGGCCATTGGAGGATTTGTTTCAGAATATTAACAAGTCGTCGGCGGGAACCGCGCAGCCGTCATCAACGGCTGCACGGTCAAGGACTTGCTTACAGCTCGATGCAGTCGAACCGTACGTCGGTGGCCACGTCTTCATCATAGTTGACGTCAGCGCGCTCGAAACCGAACAGGTTGAGGAACTGCTTCTTGTAGCCGGCGTAGTCGGTCAGCTCGAACAGGTTCTCGGTGGTGACTTTTGGCCACATCGTACGGCAGGCCTCCTGCACGTCATCACGCAGTTCCCAGTCGTCCAGACGCAGGCGGCCTTCGTCGTCCAGGGCAGCCGGCGCTCCGTCCGCACGGTACATGCGGTCACGGAACATGCGGTCCAGCTGGTGCTGGGTACCTTCGTGGATACCCTTCTCCTGCATGATCTTGAAGACCATCGACAGGTACAGCGGCATCACCGGGATCGCCGAGCTGGCCTGGGTAACCACCGACTTCAGCACCGCAACGTTGGCACTGCCACCGACTTTCTTGCCCAGGCGCTGGGCGGTTTCGTCCAGGTCCTGCTTGGCCTTGCCCAGCGCGCCGTCCCAGTAGATCGGCCAGGTGATGTCGGAGCCGATGTAGCTGAAGGCCACGGTGCGGGCCTGCGGTGCCAGCACGCCAGCGGCGTTCAGGGCGTCGATCCACAGTTCCCAGTCCTGGCCGCCCATCACGGTGACGGTGTCGGCGATTTCCTGCTCGGTGGCCGGCTCGATGCTGGCCTCGATGATGGTGTCCTTGTTGGTGTCGATGGCGGTCGACTTGTACGGCTGGCCGATCGGCTTGAGCGCCGAGCGGATCACTTCACCGGTCTGCGGCAGCTTGCGCACCGGCGAGGCCAGGGAGTAGATCACCAGGTCGACCTGGCCGCCCATTTCGGTCTTGATCAGCTCGATGACCTTGGCACGGGCTTCGTCGGAGAAGGCGTCCCCGTTGATCGACTTGCTGTACAGGCCTTCGGCCTTGGCGAACTTGTCGAATGCGGCGGCGTTGTACCAGCCGGCGGTACCGGGCTTGGTCTCGGTGCCCGGCTTTTCGAAGAACACGCCCAGGGTATCGGCCTTGAAGCCGAACGCCGCGGTGATGCGCGCGGCCAGGCCGTAGCCGCTGGAGGCGCCGATCACCAGGACTTTCTTCGGACCATCCTCGCGCACGCCCAGCTTGCGGGTGGCTTCGATCTGGTCACGGACGTTGAGCTCGCAGCCCTTGGGGTGAGTCGTGGTGCAGATGAAACCGCGAACCTTGGGATGAATGATGGCCAATGTCTGTACCTCGTCAGGTTTAGGCTGGGGCAGCACCCGGATTCGGGGCGCTGCCGTTTGATCTAGAGGGTGAGACTACCCTCGCGGGATATCCGACACATATTACGGGGTGATTCAAAATCCTCGAACATTTTGTAGGAGCGGCCTTGTGCCGCGAAAGGGCCGCGAAGCGGCCCCGGCAATTTCAGCGATCTTCCGAAATCTGGGGCTGCTGCGCGGCCCTTTCGCGGCGCAAGGCCGCTCCTACAGGGACGGTGCTGGCTGCAAGGCTTCGCGCAACCATGCCAGGAACTGCCGCGCCAACGGATCCTCCTGGCTTTCCCAATGCACCAGGCAGCTCCACACCGGCCCGCGTACACGCTGTGCCGACAAGGGTCGCAAACGTCCCTCGTCGACCATCCGCTGCGCCAGCAGCTGACTGACCAGGGCAATCCCCAGCCCCTCGCCCGCCGCCTCCAGCAGCAGCCCCGGGTCGGAGAAATTCAGCCCCTTGCCCTGCTGCCCTACCTCCTCGCCGCCCTCCAGCTGCCAGTGGCTCCAGTCCATCTCGCGCTCGCCGTGCAAGGTCGTGCGCCCGGTCTCGGATAATGTCGGGTGACAAGCCGGATACAGCGTGTCCTGGTGTAGCACAGTGAAGCTGCATTCAGCCTGCGGGCCGATATCGTCGCGAATCGCCAGGTCGATGGTCTCGCTGGCCATGTCCGGCACCTCGAAGCTGGTGAACAGCCACAGGTCCACGTCCGGGTGACACCGGTGGAAATCCGCCAGGCGCGGTAACAGCCAATGCCGGGCGAAGGCCGGGGTGGTATTGACCACCAGCTGGTTGGGCTTGCGGTATTGGTCGAGACGACGAATCCCCACCGCCAGCTGCTGCAGCAAGGCCTGGGTGGTGCTGAGCAGGTCATGCCCGGCATCGGTCAGGCTGACACTGCGCCCGCTGCGATGAAACAAGGGCTGTTCCAGGTAGCTTTCCAGGCTGCGGATCTGCTGGCTGATCGCCGACTGGGTGAGGTTCAGGGCCTCGGCGGCCTTATGGAAGCTGCCCAGGCGGGCGGCGGCTTCGAAACCACGCAGGGCGTTGAGCGGGGGCCAATGCTTGAGCATGCTGATAAGCCTGACTAATCAGAAATACGCTAAATCTATCGTTTGTCGCGCCACTTTCCCAGCCATAACATGGGCAGCAACACCCGCGACGGCGGGCTTCGTTGATAACAATCCCTAATAGATCGGAGTTCACTATGACCCTGTCCCGCGACAGCGGCTGGCGCATGCCTGCCGAATGGGCCCGCCACGCCGCCACCTGGATGATCTGGCCACACAACAAGCCGCTGTGGGAGTCGGGCTGGGGCGTGACCCTGGCCGACGTGCAGCGCGACTATGCCCGCGTGGCCGCCGCCATCGCCCGCTTCGAGCCGGTGAAGATGGTGGTCGATCCTTCGGCCATGGCCATTGCCCGCGAACTGTGCGGCCCCGGCATCGAGCTGGTCGAACTGGCCGTGGACGACAGCTGGTGCCGCGACAGCGGCCCGACCTTCCTCGTCCACCCGCAACAGGGCGTGGCCGGCCTGAGCTGGCGCTTCAACGCCTGGGGCGACAAGTCCGAGCATGGCAAGGACCGCAGCCTGGCCCGGCGCATCCTCGACCACCTCGGCCTCGAAGGCCTGAGCACCCCGCTGTGCAACGAAGGCGGCGCCATCCACGTCGACGGCGAAGGCACGCTGATCACCACCGAGTCGGTGCTGCTCAATCCCAACCGCAACCCGGGCCTGAGCAAGGCCGACTTCGAGGACTGCTTCGCCCGCCTGCTGGGCATCCGCAAGACCATCTGGCTGCCGGGCGACCCGCAGTACGTCACCGGCGACATGACCGACGGCCATGTCGATGGCGTGTGCGCCTTTGCCCGCCCCGGCGTGCTGCTGGTGGACGCCACCCACGACCAGGGTTCGGTGTACGCCGAAGTGGCCCGCGAGAACCGCCGCGCCCTGGAACTGGCCACTGATGCCCAGGGCCGCTCGTTCGAGCTGCTCGACCTGTACGAGGCCACGGCGGC
Organism: Pseudomonas sp. RtIB026; assembly: GCF_016861355.2. Lineage (NCBI taxonomy): Bacteria > Pseudomonadati > Pseudomonadota > Gammaproteobacteria > Pseudomonadales > Pseudomonadaceae > Pseudomonas > Pseudomonas sp. RtIB026. The sequence goes on from NZ_AP023348.2 coordinate 5,687,118, forward strand.
CGTGGACACCGAAGCCGAGGTGTTCTGCGCCTCCTACACCAACTTCTACCTGACCAACGGCGCGGTGATCATGCCGGCCTACGGCATCGACGCCGACCAGGCCGCCGCGCAGCAGCTGGCCCTGGCCTTCCCCGGCCGCGAGGTCGTGCCGGTGCGCATCGACCACATCGCCCACGGTGGCGGCGGCATCCACTGCATCACCCAGCAGCAGCCAGCGTGGCAGGGGGCGCGGCCATGAGCACCTTGCGCATCGCCACCACGCAGATGGCCTGCAGCTGGGACCTGGCCGCCAACCTCGACCGTGCCGAGCAGCTGGTGCGAGAGGCCGCCGCCCAGGGCGCCCAGGTGATCCTGCTGCAGGAACTGTTCGCCACCCCGTACTTCTGCATCGAGCAGTGCCACAGCCACCAGGCCCTGGCCCAGGACTACCACGACAGCCCGTTGCTCAAGCGCTTCGCCGCCCTGGCCAAGGAGCTGGGCGTGGTGCTGCCGCTGAGCTGGTATGAGCGCACCGGCAATGCCTTCTTCAACTCGCTGACCGTGGCCGACGCCGACGGCCGCCTGCTGGGCATCTACCGCAAGACTCACATCCCCAACGCCATCGGCTATCAGGAGAAGGAGTACTTCAGCCCCGGCGACACCGGCTTCAAGGTCTGGGACACCGCCTTCGGCCGCCTGGGCATCGGCATCTGCTGGGACCAGTGGTTCCCCGAGACCGCCCGCTGCCTGGCGCTGATGGGCGCCGAGGTGCTGCTGTTCCCCACCGCCATCGGCTCGGAGCCGGGCGCCGCCGAGTTGGATTCGCGCGACCATTGGCAGATGGCCATGCGTGGCCACGCCGCCGCCAACCTGCTGCCGGTGGTGGCCGCCAACCGGGTCGGCTACGAGGTCGCCCGTAGTGACGACAACCTGTCGATGCACTTCTACGGCTCGTCATTCATCTGCGACCACAAAGGCGCCATGCTGCAAGAAGCCGACCGCGACAGCAGAGGCGTGTGGCTGCACGACCTGGACCTGGAAGGCATGCGCGAGGACCGCCTGACCTGGGGCATCTACCGTGACCGTCGCCCCAGCATGTATGCGCCGCTGATGACCCTCGACGGCCGTACCCCACAAACCGCGAGGGCCTGAACCATGCCAAGCCGTCCATCGAAACTGCTCGCCATCGCCGCCCTGGTGGCCTGCGCCGGCGTTGCCCAGGCCGAGCAGGAAGCCCTGCGCCTGTACAACTGGGCCGACTATTTTGCCGAGGACACCCTCAAGCGCTTCACCGCCGAAACCGGCATCCCGGTGATCTACGACGTCATGGACGGCAGCGAAGTGCTCGAGGCCAAGCTGATGTCCGGGCGCAGCGGCTATGACCTGGTGTTCCCCGGCGACACCGTGGCCGAACGGCTGATGCGCGCCGGCAGCCTGCGGCCGCTGGACCGCCAGCAACTGACCGCGCTGGATGACATCGAGCCCGGTCTGCGCCAGCTGCACGAGCGCTATCCCAAGGCCAGCCAGGCCACCGTGCCCTACACCTGGGGCACCATCGGCCTGACCATGGACGCGGCGAAGATCCGCGAGCGCATGCCCGACGCCCCGCTGGACAGCCTCGATCTGCTGTTCAAACCGGAGCTGGCGGCCAAGTTCGCCGACTGCGGCATCTCGATGATCGACTCGCCCGACGAAGTGCTGGCCGTGGTCCTCCACTACCTCGGTCGCGAACCACGCAGCGCCAAACGCGAAGACCTGGCCGCCGCCAGCGAACTGCTCAAGGGCATTCGCCCCTATGTGCGCAAGCTGCAGTCACAGCCGGTCACCGAGCTGGTCAACGGCAACACCTGCCTGTCGCTGGGCTACAGCGGCGACGTGATCCAGGCACAGCGCACCGCCGAGGCCGCCGGCAAGGCCATCGACTTCCAGTACCGCGTGCCCCGCGAAGGCACCACGGTGTGGATGGACACCATGGCCATCCCCGCCGACGCCAAGCACCCGGAATACGCCTATCGTTTCATCAACTTCGTCATGCGCCCGGAGAACATGGCCGCGATCAGCAACTTCACCGGCTACCCCACCGCCAGCGCCAAGGCCCGCCCATTGGTGGACGCGCGCCTGCGTGACAACCCGGACATCTACCTCGCCGATGCCACCTACACCCGGCTGATCCCGGGCAAGGACATCCCCCAGGCCGACATGCGTGCGCGCATGCGCGTCTGGACCCGTTTCAAGACTGCACAGGACTGACCCCATGCCCACTCGCCGTACCTTCCTCCAGCAAATGAGCGTCGTCGCCGGCCTCGGCGCCGCCGCCAGCTTTGGCCTGCCGTTCGGCAGCAACAGCGCCCGCGCCAGCGAGGCCGGTCGCTGGTTCATGCCCGACGAGGGTGAACCGCACCAGCGCGCCTACATCGCCTTCGGCGCCCAGGACGCCATCTGGGAAGACTTCACCGAAGACGTCCAGGCCGCGCTCGGGCGCATCGCCCGTGCCATCGCCGCGTTCCAGCCGGTGACGGTGTTCTGCCGCGCCAGCGAGCGCGACATCGCCGAGGAGGAATGCGGCAGCCACAACATCACCTATGTCGAGACCGAGCTGGACGATATCTGGATGCGCGACATCGGCGCCAACTTCGTGGTCGACGACGATGGCGCGCTGGGCGCGGTGGACTTCAACTTCAACGGCTGGGGCGGCAAGCAGCAGCACCGCTACGACGCCAAGCTGGCAGCCCGCGTCGCCAAATTGGCCGGTGCCCAGCACCAGCGCAGCGAGCTGGTGGGCGAAGGCGGCGGTATCGAAGTGGACGGCCATGGCACCGGGATCATGACCGAGAGCAGCTGGATCAACAGCAACCGCAACCCGGGTTGGAGCAAGGCTCAGGTCGAGGCGGAGCTGAAGGAGCGGCTGGGGCTGCGCAAGATCATCTGGCTGCCGGGCATCAAGGGCAAGGACATCACCGATGCACATGTGGACTTCTACGCGCGCTTCGCGGCGCCCGGCGTGGTGGTGGCGAACCTGGACAACGATCCGGACTCGTACGATCACGAAGTGACCCTTGAGCACCTGGAAATCCTGCGCAACGCCACCGATGCCGATGGCCGCAAGTTGCAGGTGCACACGATGTCGCCACCGCTCAAGCCTCGGCGCAGCAAGTTCAGCGAGGACAATCCGGACTTCGCGGCGGGGTATATCAACTACTTCGTCATCAATGGCGCGGTGATCGCGCCGCAGTTCGGTGACCGCAGTGCCGACGAGAAGGCGCGGGCGTTGTTGGTGAAGCTGTATCCGGGGCGCAAGGTGGTGCAGTTGGATATCGATGCGATTGCGGCGGGTGGGGGCGGGATTCACTGCGTGACCAACCAGTGCCCGGCGGTGTAGGCACGATTGCCGGGGCTGCTGCGCAGCCCTTTCGCGGCACAAGGCCGCTCCTACAGAGAAAACGCTATCTCCTGTAGGAGCGGCCTTGCCGAGGCGTCGGACCGGCCGGAAAGGGCCGCAAAGCGGCCCCACTTTCACGGGTCCTCGGTAGACCTGCGCCGCCCCGTCACCATCGACCACGGCAGGTTCTCGCGCAGTCGCACGCTCTCCACCAGCGCCGCCAGCAGGTGCACGCAGACCAGCGCCAGCAGGCCATCGGCCAGCCAGCTGTGCAAGGTTTCCAGCCACTCGGCGCCCCACAACGCATCCACCTCCAGCATCATCCAGCCGGTCAGGCCCAGGCTGGCGATGCCGGTCATCATCAGCACCATCACCAGCGCGCCGATCGGCGTGTGCCCCAGGCGGTGATAACGCTCACCGCGCCACAGCGCCCGGGCATGGCCCAGCAGCCGCGCAGGCGTCGGCCAGAAGTCCGCCCAGCGCGCACTGCGCGGCCCGACGAAGCCCCACGTCAGCCGTATCACCAGGCACACGCAGGCGTAGTAACCCAGCCACTGGTGCCAGTCGTCACCGGCCTCGTTGAAGAAATAGTCGCCGAAGAACACCAGCGCGAGCGACCAGTGGCACACCCTGAGCAACGGGTCCCACAGCCGCACGCTGACGGTCACTTATGGTACTCGGTCTTGACCGCCTTGCCCGTCACCGGGTCGTGGTAGATCTCGACCTTGCGGCCGTCCTTGTCGAAACCGTAGATCTCGTAGCAGTTGCCCTTGGTGATCTGGAACTTGTTGATCTTGTAGCCCTGTTCCTTGAGCTGGGCCTGGAACTTCTCGGCATCCTGCCAGGTGCCGCGATCGGCGGTGGTGCACTCGGTCCTGGCGAACGCACCGGCGCTGGCGAGCAGCAAGGTGATGGCGATCACTGAATGGCGCATGGTCGAACCCCTTGTGGTTGGCGGGAACCAGCCAAGCTTAGCCCTGCCCGATTGAAGGCACCGACCCGCACCAATCATTCATTTGAATTTCAGATCAATGGCAAAGAAAAACAAACTTCTCAAATAAGCCCCGGGCGGGGATGCTGTCAGGATCACGCCCGCATCCCGGAGAACAACAATGAACGAAGTCGTCATCGTCGCCGCCACCCGCACTGCCATCGGCAGTTTCCAGGGGGCCCTGGCCAACGTGTCCGCCGTGGAGCTGGGCGCCGCCGTGATCCGCCAGCTGCTGGCCCAGACCCAACTGGACCCGGCCCATGTCGACGAAGTGATCCTCGGCCAGGTGCTCACCGCCGGCGCCGGCCAGAACCCCGCCCGCCAGGCCGCCGTGAAGGCCGGCCTGCCCTTCGAGGTCCCGGCGCTGACCCTGAACAAGGTCTGCGGCTCGGGCCTCAAGGCCCTGCACCTGGCCACCCAGGCCATCCGCTGCGGTGACGCCGAGGTGGTGATCGCCGGCGGCCAGGAAAGCATGAGCCTGGCGCCCTACGTGATGCCTTCGGCGCGCACCGGCCAGCGCATGGGCCACGGCCAGCTGATCGACAGCATGATCACCGACGGCCTGTGGGACGCCTTCAACGACTACCACATGGGCATCACCGCCGAGAACCTGGTGGACAAGTACGCCCTCACCCGCGAACAACAGGACGCCTTCGCCGCCGAGTCGCAGCGCAAGGCCGTGGCCGCCATCGAGGCCGGGCGTTTCAAGGACGAGATCACCCCGATCCACATCCCGCAGAAAAAAGGCGAGCCGCTGGTGTTCGACACCGATGAACAACCCCGCCCCGGCACCACCGCCGAATCCCTCGGCAAGCTGCGCGCCGCGTTCAAGAAAGACGGCAGCGTCACCGCCGGCAACGCCTCCAGCCTCAACGACGGCGCCGCCGCGGTGCTGCTGATGAGCGCCGCCAAGGCCAAGGCCCTGGGCTTGCCGGTGTTGGCGAAGATCGCCGCCTACGCCAGCGCCGGCGTGGACCCGGCGATCATGGGCATCGGCCCTGTGTCGGCGACCCAGCGCTGCCTGGAAAAGGCCGGCTGGCAATTGGCCGATCTGGATTTGATCGAGGCCAACGAAGCCTTTGCCGCCCAGGCGCTGGCGGTGGGCAAACAGCTGGAATGGGATGCGGCGAAGGTCAATGTCAACGGCGGCGCCATCGCCCTGGGCCACCCGATCGGCGCCTCGGGCTGCCGGGTGCTGGTGACCCTGCTGCACGAAATGATCAAGCGCGATGCGAAGAAGGGCTTGGCGACCCTCTGCATCGGCGGCGGTCAGGGCGTAGCCCTGGCAATCGAGCGTTAATTCTCGCCGCCTGAACCTCAGCCGTCGCCTGGCACTGGCTTGAACCGGTGCCCGCGGCGGCGCGCCTCAGTCCTCCAGCAGCGTACAGGCCATCACCAGCGCGTCTTCGCGCCCGCCCGCCACCGGATAGTAGTCTCGACGCCGGCCGATCTCGTTGAACCCATAGCGCTCGTACAGGCGATAGGCCGACTGGTTGCTGGCGCGCACTTCGAGGAAACACTCGCGGCCATTGAGCTGGTAGGCCCGCGCCATCAGGTGCTCGAGCAGGCGCAGGCCCAACCCGCTGCCCTGGTTTTCCGGCTTGACGGTGATATTGAGCAGGTGCGCCTCGTCGATGATCACGTTGATCACGCCATGGCCGACTTGCTGCTGGCCAACGAACATCAACCACACTTCATAGGACTTCAGCGCATCCAGGAAGATGCCGCGGGTCCAGGGGTGGCTGAAGGCGGCATATTCGATCTTAAGCAGGGCATCCAGATCCGCCTCGGTTGCCGGGCGGAAACTGATCGAGTCACTCATTCAAGGCTCTTCCAGCGCGCCATCAGCTGGCGCATGGCTTTCCAGACGTCCGCCTTGCGTTGCGGCTCGTCCATCAACAGTTCAAGGCCGGGCAAGGCCCAGGCGTTGCCGAGCAGGTCGACCTCGAGTTCTTGGTAGTAGGCTTCGGCATCGGCCTGGCCGGCGAAGCGGATGGCCGGCAGGCCGAGCAGCCACAGGCAGGTGCACGGCGCCTCTTCCAGGCGCGCGGCGATGAAACCCTGGACGAAGTCGCGGGCGGCGTCCGGGCCCTGGTCCATGCTGCCGCGCATCAGCAACGGCCAGCGCACCGGCTCGCCGATGATCTGCGGGGCATCCGGCAGGCCGGCGGCACGCAGCATGTCCTTGAGCAGCAGGTACGACGGATCGCGGCTCTGGAACGGCTGGCCGGTGGCCAGCTCGACCAGCAGCAGGCAACTGCCAGCGCGCAGCAACTGCAGGGCGAAGCGTGGTGGCGGTACCGGCGCCGGGCGTGGCGCGGGGGCCTCCTGCTCGGCCTCGACCGGCTTGGCGGCCGGTTTCGGCGCGCTGCCCGGGCGCGGGATTTCGATCTTCGGCCGCTCGGCACGTGCCTGAGGGGCCGCCGGGGTGGCGTTCGGCGCAGGCGCGGGAGCGGCCGGACGTACTTCGAAGTCGAGTTCCTCAACCGGCGCCACCGGCAACAGCAGCTCCGGCCGCGACGGGGCGGCGAACGGCAGTTCGGCGCGCGGCAGCCAGTGCACCACTTGCATGGCGGACAGGTAGGCGCGGCGGCGGGACTCGATCAGCAAGGCGCGGGTATCCGGGGATAGACGAAACAGTCGGGCATTCTAACGCCGTTGCCCAGGATGCGCCGCAACAGATTATCGGCCATCGCGGGGCAAGCCCGCTCCCACGCCTTAATGCAGGTGTGGGAGCGGGCTTGCCCCGCGATGGGGCCGGTAAATCCCCCCTTGAGCCTCAGGGTTGTCCCCATAACAGACCAAGGGGTGAAATCCTCCCCCCCGGATGCAGTACAATCGCCCCTTTTATTTGGCAACGAGTCGACCCGCCAATGATCGAACCCAAGCGCGTCCTGCGCGCCCTAGCCGAACACTGGGCCCTGATCGAGCCGCTGTGCGAGCGCTTCGACCAGGGCACCCTGAGCCTGGTCGAGCTGCGCCAGCAGCTGGCCCGCCAGCAGGTGGAAAGCACCCCGCAGGACATCACCCAGCTGCTCGACGTGTGGATCCGCCTGGACATCCTGGTCCCGGTGGCCAAGAGCCCGAACCGTTTCGAGCTCAACGCGCAGATCCACGATTTCCTCGCCTACCTGCGCCGCGAACACCGGCTGGGCCTGTGCCTGGAGATCGAGGCTTACCTGCGCCACCTGGAACGCCTCGCCGGGCATATCCAGGACGCCTTCGACAACCGCGACAGCGACGACCTGGCGCGCCAGCTGCGCCTGCTCGACATGCGCGTGCGCGACGTGTTGAAGAAGCTCGACAACGACGAACAGGCGCTGGTGGCCGTGGCCGAGCGGGCCAAGACCAGCAACCGCCAGATCCCCCTGCGCCAGCGCTACGCCGAAGTGCTGGCGACCTGGGACGAGTACGTCGAACCGATGATCCAGCTGGTCAACGCCGACGGCGCCTTCGAGCAGGGCGTGCGCAAGGTCGAGACCGTGCTGCTGCGCCTTTTGGGCGAGCAGGCGCGCCTGGGCCACCTGGTCGACGACGACATGCTGCTGCGCACCCATGCGCGCATCCTCGAAATGCAGACCAGCGCCCAGCTGACCCTGCGCCACGCCCGCGAACTGCTGCTGCCGCTGCGCGAAGAAGCGCGCCGGCACAACGCCGTGACCCGTGGCGCCGCCCTGGCCTTGTCGGTGATCCGCAAGAAGGGCATCGACGCCGTGCCGCAGGCCGCCATGCCGCTGTTCACCCGCCCACAGAGCACCTTCCTCGGCAGCGCCAGCCAAGTTGAAGCCTACGTCTACGCCCTGGCCCGCTTCGAGCCCAAGCCTGCGCGCTTCCCCAAGGCGCACAAGACGCAAAAGGGCCCGCTGCCCCGCGCCCCACGCACGGTCAAGGAAATGCTCGAACGCTGCGAAGACGCCCTGCCGCTGCCGGACCTGATGGTCTGGCTGCTGGAGCAGGAGCCCGAGGGCGCCACCGACGAACTGCTGTACTGGTTCTCGCGCCTGTCGCGCGAGAAGCGCTTCAGCCGCGAGCGCCTCGATCGCCAGCAATACCTCACCCGCGAACACCTGGTCAGCCTGCGCTCCTTCGCCCTGACCTCCAGCCGCGACAACAAGCCGGCGACCACGACCGAATCCACCGCGAGCCCCGTCCATGCATCTTGATCTTTCCGAACTGTCCCAGCTCGCGCCGATCTTCCGCGAGCTGTTCAAGGGCTTCCACATCAGCCGCCGCGACCCGGAGCTGTACGCCCAGCTGTCGAACTTCCAGGACCAGTACCGCACCCTGTTCAAGGCCCTGGGCTTCGAGCTGGTCTGCGACACCCGCGGCTTCTACTACTTCGTCCCCGAGCAGGCCGCCGCGCAGGTCAACAAGACCGCCCAGCGCCTGTCGCTGTTCACCTTCATCCTGGTCGAGCACCTGGCCGACCAGGGCCGCGACCCGATGGCCGTGCTCGACGGTGGCAGCATCGGCCGCGACGAACTGCCGTCGCTGCTGGACAAGTACCGCGACCTGTTCCTGCAGGCCGAAGTGCAGACCGTCGACGAGCTCGAAGAAAAGATCATGCGCCGCATGACCCAGCTGGGCTTCGCCTTCGAAGAGGGCGGCATCTACCGCTTCATGCCGCCGATGCACCGTTTCCTCGACGTGTGCCTGTCGGTCCAGCAGGACCGCGACCTGGCCGCCACCCTGCACAGCGACCTGCCGCTGCCGGTGCCCGTGCTGGTGGTGGAAGAAACCCCCGAGGAACTCAACCGCACCGACGACCCGCTCGACCTCACCCCATTTGCTGGCGAGGAAAGCGAAGAGGACGCCCTGGCCCGGGCGATCCGCGAAGAGCAACAGGAGATTGACGCATGAGCCAGGAACGCTACGGCATCCGCCGCTTCGCACTGCTCAACACCGCCGGCTACAGCCTCGGCCTGTTCCCCCTGGAACACCCGCTGTCGGTCTACGGCGCCAACAACCTGGGTAAATCGGCGTCGATCAACGCCCTGCAGTTCCCGATCCTGGCGCGCATGTCCGACATGAGTTTCGGCAAGTACAGCCTGGAACAGTCGCGGCGCTTCTACTTCGCCACCGACACCAGCTACATCCTCACCGAACTGAACCTGCCCCACGGCCCGCACGTGATCGGCGTGGTCGGCCGCGGCCCGGGCGGCGGCTTCGGCCACCAGTTCTTCGCCTACCAGGGCGAGCTGGACCTGGCCCACTACCAGAAAGACGACACCTGCCTGCGCCAGAAGGAGCTGTTCACCAACCTCGAGCGCCATGGCCTGAAAGCCTACGAGCTCAAGCCGGACGAACTGCGCCGACTGCTGGTCGGCGGCCACACCTCGGTGCCGCTGGACCTGACCCTGATCCCGCTGCGCTCGACCAGCGAGCAGAGCCTGAAGACCTTCCGCGCACTGTTCATCAACCTGCTGCACATGCGCGAGATCACCGCCGCCAAGCTAAAGCAGCTGTTCCTCGACGCCTTCGAGCACAGCCTGCGCTCCGGTAGCGTCGACTACATCGCCGCCTGCGAAGAGGCCTTCCGCGACGTGCGCCGCATGGAGGGCGACTACAACGCCCTGGTGGCCGCAGGCCCACTGGTCGAGGCCCTGGCCGGTGGCGTGGCCCAACGCGACATCCTGCGCGGCAAGCTGCACCGCATCTCGCCCTTGCTCGACAACCTGCTGGGCACCTGGCAGGAATACGCCATGGCGCGCAAGGAAGAGCTGGTGATCCAGTCCGAGCACTACCGTGGCGAGCAGGACCGCCTGCAGAACGACCAGCGCGGCGGTACCCAGGAGCTGATGCGCCTGGAGCGCGAGATTACCGGCATCCAGCGTTGGCTGGGTGAGCTGTCGGTGCTCAAGCACCGCTTCGCCCTGGTCACCGACGTCAAGGTCCTGGAGCAGCAGCTGCTGGCGGCCAAGGACGCCCACGACGAACTGGCCGGCGCCCTGGCCCAGTCGCGACAGTTCTCCGCCGAGGACCTCGACGAGCGCGTGCGCGACCTGGAAAAACGCGTCAAGGCAGTCAAGCAGCAGCTCGACCACGCCGACAACAACAGCTACGCCCGCCTGCGCGAGGAGTTCTCGCAGCAGGACGTCGACCGCCTGATGCGCCTGTTCAACGGTGCGCTGTTCAGCCTGCCGCTGGGTGACCGTGGCATCGAGCTGGACGACAGCGACGTCTGGGTGAAGACCCTCGAAGGCGTGCTCGACCGCTTCAAGGGCGAACGCTTCGAAGTGCCGGGCCTGTCCATCGACATCTCGCACATCGACCCACCCGCGCTGCAGGCCCTGGCCGACCGCGCCGCCCTGCGCGACCAGAAAGAGCGCCTGGAAAAAGAACTCAAGCAGCTCAAGACCCAGCAGGCCGTGGCCCTCGACCGCGCCGCCAGCAAGGCGCAGACCGAGGCCCTGTACCAGCAGGTGCTGGATGCGCAGAAGGCCCTGGAAGACTTCCGCCGCACCGAGACCCTGGCCGCCGAAGAGCCGGAGAAGATGGAGCAGCTGGGCCAGCTGGAAGCCGCCCAGGACGAGCTCAAGCGCTCCAGCGACGCCTTCACCGAACGCGTCCAGCAGCTGTCGGCCAAGCTGCAGCTGGTGGGCCGGCAGATCGCCGACCTCGAAGCCAAGCAGCGCACCCTGGAGGACGCCCTGCGCCGTCGCCAGCTGCTGCCGGCCGACCTGCCGTTCGGCACGCCGTTCATGGAAGCGATCGACGACTCCATGGACAACCTGCTGCCGCTGCTCAACGACTACCAGGACAGCTGGCAGGCGCTGCAGCGCGTCGACAACCAGATCGAGGCGCTGTACGCCCAGGTGCGCCTGAAGGGCGTGGCCAAGTTCGACAGCGAAGACGACATGGAGCGCCGCCTGCAGCTGCTGATCAACGCCTACTCGCACCGCACCGAGGAAGCGCTGACCCTGGCCAAGGCCCGCCGCGCCGCGGTCACCGACATCGCCCGGACCCTGCGCAACATCCGCAGCGACTACGACAGCCTCGAGCACCAGCTGGCGCTGTTCAACCGCGAGATCAACAAGCGCCAGGTGTCGAACCTGGAGAGCTTCCGCGTGGTGCTGGCACCGAACAAGGAAGCGCTCCGGCACATCGACCAGATCATCCACAGCGCCGGCCAGTACGAGGAAGGCGAAACCCTGTCGGTGTTCGACCTCACGCAAAGCGCCGAGCAGGATCACAAGAACGAAGAGGCCAAGGAGTACCTGGCGCGGCTGGTGGCGGCCAACCACAACCAGCTGGGCCTGAAGGACCTGTTCGAACTGGCCTTCGAGATCACCAAGATCAACAGCCAGCCGGTGATTCACGCCGACATCGACGGCGCTGCGTCCAACGGCACCACCATGACCATCAAGGCGCTGACCAACATGTACCTGTTGCTGCACCTGATGGACCGCGACCTGGCCGGGCGCATTCGCCTGCCGTACTACCTCGACGAGGCGGCGGACATCGACGAACGCAACCAGGCGGCGTTGCTGGAGACCAGCCAGCAGCTGGGCTTCGTGCCGATCCTGGCGAGCGTGAAGCCGCAGGTGTCGGCGCGGGTGGCGATCGACCTGGAAGGCGGCAGCGGGCCGAATGGCATCTACATCGACGAGGCGGACTGGAAGTACATCAGCCGTCGCGACGAAGTGAAGGCGATCGTGCGCGAGGATGAGGCCGAGGAACTGGCCTGATTAGGTGCATGGGGCCGCTTCGCGGCCCTTTCGCGGCACAAGGCCGCTCCTACAGGGATATGCGTCCCCCTGTAGGAGCGGCCTTGTGCCGCGAAAGGAGGCCAAAGGCCTCCCAAAAATCGGGAAGTTACTGCTGTGCCCAAGGCACAATCGGAATCGCCGTCACCGCATTCTGCGGGCTGCCTTCGATCACCCGGTCGCTGTACACCAGGTACACCAGCGTATTGCGCTTCTTGTCGAGGAACCGCACCACCTGCATGGTCTTGAACACCAGCGAGGTGCGCTCCTTGAACACCTCCTCGCCATCTTTCAACTCACCCTTGAAGTGAATCGGCCCCACCTGGCGGCAGGCAATCGACGCCTCGGCACGGTCCTCGGCCAGCCCCAACCCACCTTTCAAGCCACCGGTCTTGGCCCGCGACAGGTAGCAGGTCACGCCGTCGACCTTCGGGTCGTCAAACGCCTCGACCACGATGCGGTCATTGGGCCCGACGAACTTGAACACGGTGGACACCTGGCCGATTTCCTCGGCCCCGGCCAGCATCGGCAGCAGCAGCGCCGCCACGGCAAACATCCTTTTCAGCACGGTGATCTCCTTCAGACCAGGACCAGGTTATCGCGATGCACCAGCTCAGGCTCGGCGCTGTAGCCCAGCAGGCTCTCGATGGCGTCGGACGGCTGGCCGATGATCTTCTGCGCCTCCAGGGCGCTGTAGTTGGCCAGGCCACGGGCCACTTCCAGGCCATCGGGGCCGACGCAGACCACCATCTCGCCACGGCGGAAGCTACCCTGCACGGTCTTCACGCCCACCGGCAGCAGGCTCTTGTTCGATTCGCGCAGGGCCTTCACCGCGCCGTCGTCGAGCACCAGGGTGCCACGGGTCTGCAGGTGGCCGGCCAGCCACTGCTTGCGCGCGGCGAGCATGCCGCGCTCGGGCGACAGCAGGGTGCCCAGGCGCTCGCCGGCCTTCAGGCGATCCAGCACGCGCTCGATACGGCCACCAATGATGATGGTGTGGGCACCGGAACGGGCGGCCAGGCGCGCGGCGCGCAGCTTGGTCTGCATGCCGCCGCGGCCCAGGGCGCCACCGGTACCGCCGGCCACGGCGTCCAGCGACGGGTCGTCGGCACGGGCTTCGTAGATCAGCTGGGCTTCGGGGTTGTTGCGCGGGTCGGCGTCGAACATGCCGTCGCGGTCAGTGAGGATCACCAGCAGGTCGGCTTCCACCAGGTTGGCCACCAGGGCGGCCAAGGTGTCGTTGTCGCCGAAGCGGATCTCGTCGGTGACCACGGTGTCGTTCTCGTTGATCACCGGCACCACGCCCAGGTCGACCAGCGTGCGCAGGGTGCTGCGGGCATTGAGGTAACGCTTGCGGTCGGAGAGGTCGTCGTGGGTCAGCAAGATTTGCGCGGTGTGCTTGCCATGCTCGCCAAAGCTCGACTCCCAGGCCTGCACCAGGCGCATCTGGCCGATCGAGGCGGCGGCCTGCAGCTCGTTCATCGCGCTCGGTCGCGAGGTCCAGCCCAGCTGGCTCATGCCGGCGGCCACGGCCCCGGAGGAGACCAGCACCAGTTCCACGCCCGCTTCACGCAGGGCCACCATCTGCTCGACCCACACCGCCATGGCACCGCGGTCGAGGCCCTTGCCATCGGCGGTCAGCAGCGCGCTGCCGATCTTCACGACCCAGCGCTGGGCGCCAGTCACCTTGCTTCGCATCTTCTCTTCCAACCTATGTCGAATCTGTAGATACCGTGGATACAAAAACGCCGCTCCAGAGAGCGGCGTTTAGTGTACTGCAACCGATCAGTCGCGCACGTAAATGATTTCCGGGCCGTCTTCGTCGTCCTCGAAGTCATCCCAGTCATCATCGTCACCGATGTCGTGCACGCTCTTGACGCCAGTACGACGCAGGGTACGGGCATCGTCCAGGGCCTGCAGCTGGGCACGGGCCTCGTCCTCGATGCGCTGGTCGAGCTCGGCCAGTTCCTCGGCGTAGGCCGGGTCGTTGGCCAGGCGGTCGGCGCGGTCTTCGAGGTAGCGCATCAGGTCGTGGCTGAGCTTCTCGGTGCCCTGCTTGGCGATGGCCGAGATGACATAGACCGGACCGTCCCAGTTCAGGCGCTCGACCACTTCCTTGACGCGCTCATCCTTCTCGTCGTCCATGATCATGTCGGCCTTGTTCAGCACCAGCCAGCGCTCACGGTCGACCAGCGCCGGGCTGAACTGCGCCAGCTCGTTGATGATGATCTCGGCGGCATCGGCCGGGCTGCTGCCGTCCAGCGGCGCCAGGTCGACCAGGTGCAGCAGCACGCGGGTACGGGCCAGGTGCTTGAGGAAGCGGATGCCCAGGCCGGCACCTTCGGAGGCGCCTTCGATCAAGCCGGGGATGTCGGCGATGACGAAGCTCTTCCAGCGGTCGACACTGACCACGCCCAGGTTCGGCACCAGGGTGGTGAACGGGTAGTCGGCGACTTTCGGCTTGGCGGCCGAGACCGAGCGGATGAAGGTGCTCTTGCCGGCGTTCGGCAGGCCCAGCAGGCCGACGTCGGCCAGGACCTTCATTTCCATCTTCAGGTCGCGCTGATCGCCGGGCTTGCCCGGGGTGGTCTGGCGCGGCGCCCGGTTGGTGCTGGACTTGAAGCGGGTGTTGCCCAGGCCGTGCCAGCCGCCCTGGGCGACCATCAGCTTCTGGCCCGGGGTGATCAGGTCACCGATGACTTCCTGGGTGGCTGCGTCGATCACGGTGGTGCCCACCGGCACGCGCAGGAACAGGTCGTCGCCCTTCTTGCCGGTGCAGTCGGTGCTGCCGCCGTTGGAGCCGCGCTGGGCTTCGTGGTGACGGGTGTAGCGGTAGTCGACGAGGGTGTTGAGGTTCTCGTCGGCCACCATGTACACCGAACCGCCGTCGCCACCGTCACCGCCGTTGGGGCCACCGTTCTCGATGAATTTCTCGCGGCGGAAGCTCATGCAACCGTTGCCGCCGTCACCGGCCTTAACCCGGATCGATACTTCGTCTACAAACTTCATTCAAAACCGCCTCTCGTCGGACGACGAGTCGAAAACCAGAAAACCATGAGGCTCTTGCAAAAATGAGCGCGGCGGCCCCGTACCATCAGAAACCAACGCCGGCAGCCCAGACAAACAGCTTTGCAAGAGGCTCACCACAAACGAAAAAGCCCCGTCGCATGACGGGGCTTCTGGAGCGACGTCGCGATTAAGCGGCGACGATGCTCACGTAACGGCGCATGAACTCGCCTTTCTTCTCGAACTTGATCACGCCTTCGATCTTGGCGAACAGGGTGTGATCCTTGCCCATGCCAACGCCGTAGCCAGCGTGGAATTCGGTGCCGCGCTGACGGACGATGATGTTGCCCGGCTTGATCACCTGGCCGCCATACATCTTCACGCCAAGGCGTTTAGATTCTGAGTCGCGACCGTTACGAGTACTACCACCAGCCTTCTTGTGAGCCATGGTTCAATTCTCCAATAAATTCAGGGGATCGGGGCGATTAAGCCTGGATACCGGTGATTTTGATTTCGGTGAACCACTGGCGGTGGCCCATGCGCTTCATGTGGTGCTTACGACGACGGAACTTGATGATGCGAACCTTGTCGTGGCGGCCTTGCGAAACGACTTCGGCCACTACTTTAGCACCAGCAACAACTGGAGCGCCGATGGTGACTTCTTCACCGTTGGCGACCAGCAGGACGCGATCGAAGGTCACGGATTCGCCAGTGGCGACTTCCAGTTTTTCGATCTTGAGGAATTCACCTTCAGCGACTTTGTACTGCTTGCCGCCGGTAACGATTACTGCGTAAGACATGGTATTTCTCCGATAATCCTGCTCACCCAGCGCTTTATATGATGAGTATTGGCTGGCATGGCTGCACAAGGCTGGAACGGCCCGGTGCAATTGCGTAAGGCAGGTGCTGCCCAGGAAGTTAGGGTGCGCGATTGTACGCAACCCCATAAATGCTTGCAAGTACCGGCCCGGGGCCACGGCCACCGCGCCTTGACACACCGGGACCCGCGACCTAGCATGCCGCGCAACCTCAATGGAGCAGCCGATGCAACCCCAATCCTTCTACCGCGCGGTAGCTGATGATTTCAGCGCCGTCGACGAGATCATCAAGAAGCAGCTGACCTCGCGCGTCCCGCTGGTATCGAAGATCGGCGACTATATCACCTCCGCCGGCGGCAAACGCCTGCGCCCGCTGCTGGTGCTGCTGTGCGGCAAGGCCCTGGGCCGCGAAGGCGACGACCTGCGCCTGCTGGCGGCGACCATCGAGTTCCTGCACACCGCCACCTTGCTGCACGACGACGTGGTCGACATGTCCGGCATGCGCCGTGGCCGCTCCACCGCCAACGCCCTGTGGGGCAACGCGCCGAGCGTGCTGGTGGGCGACTTCCTCTATTCGCGCTCGTTCGAGATGATGGTCGAGCTGGGCTCGATGCCGGTCATGCAGATCCTCTCCAAGGCCACCCGGGTGATCGCCGAGGGTGAAGTGCTGCAGCTGTCGCGCGTGCGTGACGCCAGCACCACCGAAGAGGTGTACATGGACGTCATCCGCGGCAAGACCGCGATGCTGTTCGAGGCCTCGACCCACAGCGCCGCCGCGCTGGCCGGCGCCACCGACGAGCAGCGCGAAGCACTGCGCACCTTCGGCGACCACCTGGGCGTGGCCTTCCAGCTGGTCGACGACCTGCTCGACTACAAGGGCGACTCCGAGACCCTGGGCAAGAACGTCGGCGACGACCTGGCCGAAGGCAAGCCGACCCTGCCGCTGATCTACACCATGCGCGAAGGCACCCCGGAGCAGGCCGCGCTGGTGCGCCAGGCGATCCAGAAAGGTGGCCTGGAAGACCTGGAGCAGATCCGCATCGCCGTCGAGGCATCCGGCGCCCTGGACTACACCGCGCAGATGGCCCGTGACTACGTCGCCCGCGCCATCGCCTGCCTGGAAGTGCTGCCGGCCAGCGAGTACCGGGATGCCCTGGTCGAGCTGAGCGAGTTCGCGGTCGCGCGCACCCACTAAACAAATCGCGTCGCCTTCTTCGCGGGTAAACCCGCTCCCACAGGTACCCCACTGCTCTTGAAAGCATGGTTTACCTGTGGGAGCGGGTTTACCCGCGAATGCTTTTGCACAGGCGAAGCACATTTCCCAGGCAAAACCTTATACAATGTGCGCCTTTACCCGCCTGTACTTGAAAGGAAAAGCCGTGAGCACTCTGCCACCCTGCCCCCAATGCAACTCCGAATACACCTATGAGGATGGCACCCAACTGATCTGCCCCGAATGCGCCCACGAGTGGTCGGCCAACGGCGAAGCCGAAGCCGCCAGCGACGACGTGGTGAAGAAGGATTCGGTCGGCAACGTCCTGCAGGACGGCGACACCGTCACCGTGATCAAGGACCTCAAGGTCAAGGGTTCGTCCCTGGTGGTCAAGGTCGGCACCAAGGTCAAGAACATCCGTCTGTGCGATGGCGACCACGACATCGACTGCAAGATCGACGGCATCGGCGCGATGAAGCTCAAGTCCGAGTTCGTGCGCAAGGTCTGATCTCCTGCCCCTCGGGGCTGCCCTGCGGGCGGCCCTGACAGATCCTGCAACAGGATCGCCTGCACCATTTGGAAGATTTCTTCCAATAGTCCCTTGCTATTTTGATAATAAGAATTATTCTCATTGGAAACGCTATCCAAGGAGAATAGCCATGACCTATCTGATCGACGCCTGGCTCGACCGCCCCCACCCCTACCTGCGTATCCTCCACCGCGAGACTGGCGAAGTGTGCGCCGTACTCGAGGAAGACGCGCTCGACGAACTGCGTGACCAGGGTGACCTGGACCTCACGGGGTTGAATTCGAGTGAACCCGGGGTGCTCAAGGAGCTGGTGAGGAATCTGTTTCTGTTCTGCTATGCGCGGGCGTTGCGCCCGGGGGGAACGGATTGGAACTGAAAGGCATCGCGGGGCAAGCCCGCTCCCACTGGTGCTCTGCTACCTCGTGGGAGCGGGCTTGCCCCGCGATCAGGCATTACAGAACGTCGAGCAGCTCGACGTCGAACACCAGGGTGCTGTGCGGCGGGATGCTGCCGACGCCCTGGGCGCCGTAGGCCAGCTCGCTCGGCACGTACAGGCGCCATTTGCTGCCGGCGTTCATCAGCTGCAGGGCCTCGGTCCAGCCAGCGATCACGCCACCGACCGGGAATTCGGCCGGCTGGCCGCGCTCGTAGGAGCTGTCGAACACGGTGCCGTCGATCAGGGTACCGTGGTAGTGGGTACGCACGTTGTCTTCGCGGGTCGGCTTGGCGCCTTCGCCTGCGGTCAGCACTTCGTACTGCAGGCCCGAGGCCAGGGTCACGATGCCTTCGCGCTTGGCGTTGAAGGCCAGGAAGTCCTTGCCGGCGGCAGCGGCGGCTTCGGCCTTGGCTGCGGCTTCGGCCTGCATCACTTCGCGGATGACCTTGAAGGCGGCCGACAGGTCTTCTTCGCTGACGCGGCTGTCGGCGCCGTTGAAGGCGTCGGTCAGGCCGGCAACGATAGCGTTCAGGTTGACGCCTGGTGGCGGGTTGTCACGCAGCTGGCCGCCCAGTTGGCGGCCGATGCCGTAGCTGACGCGGGATTCGTCGGTGGACAGGTTGAGTTCGGACATTGGCTTGCTCCGCTTAAGGGCGCACTGCATCCGCGCCCTAATGAAAAGGGCGAGCAGCCTAGCACACTGGTGCCGCGCGAAGCAGCTACCAGGCCGAACGCTGGGAAATCGGGACCTTGAGGTCTTCTTCCGGGTGCAGACCCAGGCCACACATCTCATCCTGCACGGACCAGTGCACCAGGTTCATCGATAGCAAGGGGAGCGATTGCAGAAGCTGCCGCGCATCCTCCACCGAATGCACGCGCAGACGCTGGCCGCGGGTATCGGCCAAGGGGTGGGGACGACCCTTGACCCGGGCCTCGAGCAGGTAGTCACCGCCCTCGATGGCGATCAGGTTGAGTTCGTCGACATGGCCAGCCCTGGCCTCGGCATTGAGCTGATGCAGGTTCATGGGCGTACCTCGCTGCGGGAACCACGCATGAGTGCTCATTTTTTGTACAGAACCTTGGATTAGACAAGGCACCGCTCGTCAGTTGCAGCGCATTGCCTTCTTCGCGGGTAAACCCGCTCCCACAGGGTTGGCAGAGAACCTGTGGGAGCGGGTTTACCCGCGAATGGCCCTTGCAGGCATCAGTGCTTGGTAATGCGATCCAAATAACCCATGACAAACGCCGAGATGACGAAGGTCATGTGGATGATCACGTACCACATCAGGTAGTCGGTGGAGATGTTCTGCGCATCCATGAACACCCGCAGCAGGTGGATCGACGAGATGGCGACGATGGACGCGGCCACCTTCATCTTCAGCGACGAAGAATCCATCTTGCCGAGCCAGTTGAGCTTCTCCTTGCTGTCGTCGATGTCCAGCTGCGAGACGAAGTTCTCGTAGCCCGAGATCATCACCATCACCAACAGGCCGCCGACCAGCGACATGTCGATCAGCGACAGGATCACCAGGATCAGGTCGGCTTCGGCGAGGGTGAAGACGTTGGGCAGGACATGGATGATTTCCTGGAAGAACTTCAGGGCCAGTGCCAGCAGGCCAAGCGAGAGGCCGAAGTAGATCGGGGCGAGCAGCCAGCGTGAGGCATACATCGCGTTTTCGAGGATACGTTCCATGGACAGTAGGGGACTCGTGAAGTGACTGGAAAAGCGAGCGCGAGTATAGCCAGCCACCTGTGACAGCAAAAGCCTGCGGCTGGTTGCCGCACGTGGGAACGGGCTTTGTGGAGCCGACTTCGTGGGAGCGGGCTTGCCCCGCGATGGCGCCAGCCATCTTGTCACAATGGCCAGGCCGGGCCTTTATCGCGGGGCAAGCCCGCTCCCACGGGAACCTGGTTCCACAGGAAAGACGCTCAGGTCTCCGGATGGAACTGATAGTCCCCAAGATTGCGGCAACGCTCACCGTTGATCCGGCGCAACTGCGCCTGCAGGTGCAGGCACCAGATCTGCGGGTCTTCCGCGACCTGATAACCATGAAGGGTGAGGCTGTCGACGATGGCGTTCATCACCGACTCGGCCACCATCGGCCCATGGAACGGGCCCTGGGCCTTGATCGCCGAGGGTTGTTCGCCGGCCATGCCGGCGGCGAACAGCAAGGTCCACATGCCGTTGTCCCCGGCCAACGGACGGATGCTGCATTCGATGCGGGTCACCAGGCCCAGGCACTGGCGGGTGAGGCTGAGGTTGCGCATGGCGGCGTCCCCTCTGTAAAGCCCTGTTCAGCCTGAAACCCTCAGGCTGTTTCCATCCTGAACCCTGACAACGTCCTTAAGTTCCACTTTAGCCGAGCTGAGGAAAAAGTTGGAAAACCGGCGCTGAACGGTAGCACATGGCCGCTAGCGCCGGTTTATTGACTCAGGCAGGCTTGGCCTGGGCGATGACCTCCTCCATGCGCTCCTTCTCGGCCTCCTTGATCTCCTCCTCGCTGATCATCTCGGCGATCACCCGCAGGCGCTCGACCACCCGGGCGTTGACGCTGCCCTCGGCGAATTCGCCCTTGTCGTCGACCGCGCCGGCTTCCTCGCCGACCAGCAGGCTCAGCGCCTCGTCGGCCTGGCTGACGGCGTAGACATGGAAGCGCCCGGCCTCGACCGCCTGCACCACCCGCTCGTCGAGCATCAGTGTGGCGACGTTGGCCCGCGGGATGATCACGCCCTGTTCGCCGGTCAGGCCACGGGCCTCGCAGAGACGGAAGAAGCCTTCGATCTTCTCGTTGACCCCGCCGACCGCCTGCACCTCGCCGAACTGGTTGATCGAGCCGGTGATGGCGAAGCACTGCTTGAGCGGCGTGCGCGACAGCGCCGAAATCAGTGTGCAGGCCTCGCCCAGCGAGGCGCTGTCGCCATCGACGTAGCCGTAGGACTGCTCCAGGGCGATGCTCGCCGAGATCGCCAGGGGGAACTCCTGGGCGTAGCGGCTGCCCAGGTAGCCGGTGAGGATCATCACCCCCTTGGAGTGGATCGGCTGGCCGAGGTTGACCTCGCGCTCGATGTCGACGATGCCGCTGCCGCCGGGGTAGACGGTGGCGGAAATCCGCGCCGGCATGCCGAACGCCGAATCACCGACCTCGAGCACGGTCAGGCCGTTGCACTTGCCGATCGCCGCGCCTTCGGTGTCGATCAGGATGATCCCGGCGAGCATGTCGTCGAGCACCCGCTGCGACACCCGCCCGGTGCGCTGGGCCTTGGCCTTGAGCGCGCGCTCGATGTGGCCGGCATCGGTCATGGCCTCGTTGGCCAGCTGGCGGATGAAGTCCGCCTCGCTGACCAGCTGGAACAGGTCGCCGATCCGTGCCGACAACCGCGACTGGTTCTCGGCCAGGCGCGCGCTGTAGGTGGCCAGGCGCGCCACCGCATCGCTGGTCAAAGGCGCCATGCCCTCTTCGTTGGTGCGGGTGCGCAACAGCTGGGCGAACTGCTCCAGGTTCTCGTCGACCATTGGCATGTCTTCGTCGAAATCCACCAGCACCCGGAACATCTCCTGGAAGTCCGAGTCGTGGTCCTGCAGCGCGTAGTACAGCTGGCGCGAGCCGATGATCACCAGCTTGACGCTGAGCGGGATCATCTGCGGCGTCAGGCTGACGGTGGCGACACGACCCAGTTCGCCCAGCGGCGACTCCATCTTCAGCTTGCGCGATTGCAGGGCGCGCTTGAGGGCGTCCCAGACGAACGGCTCGCCGAGCATCTTCTCCGCTTCCAGGATCAGGAAGCCGCCGTTGGCGCGGTGCAACGCCCCCGCGCGCAACTGGCGGTAGGAGGTGTACAACGCGCCCTGGTCGGTGCTGTATTCAATGCGGCCGAACAGGTTGTCGTAGGTCGGGTGCGGCTCGAACACCACCGGCGCCCCGCCCTTGCCGGGATGGCCGACCACCAGGTTGGGCGCGTACTGCTCCTCGAGCATCTTGCGCGCCACGGCGTCGGTCTTGCTGTCATCGACCAACTGCTCGACCACGGTGCGCAGCAGGTTCAGCTGCACCGATTGCAGGTAGGCGCACACTGCGGCGTTTTCCGCGTACTTCTCCGACAGCGGCGCCAGCAGCGGCTGCAGGGCGAGGGTGATGGTCTCTTCATTGAGCTGGCGCAACTGGTTGTTCGATTCGCGCTTCCACTGCGGCAGGCTGGAGAGCTCCTCGTTCAGGCGTTCCTCCAGCTCGGCGATGTCCTCGTGGAAGCGCTCGCGCAACGCCTCCGGCAGTTGGGCGAATTCGGCTTCATCCAGCGCCTTGCCATCGGCCATGGGGGTGAAGGCGACATTGCTGCTGTCGCGGTACAGGGCCACGTCCTTTTCCAGCGAGGCCCGTTCGATCACGTCCAGCGCCCGGTCGTAACGCTGGTTGAAGGCGCGGTCGATGGCGCTCTTCTTCTGCTGGTAGGACGGGTGCTCGAACACCGCCGGGAAGGTGGCCAGCAGGTTGTCGATCAGCCCGTTCATGTCGCTTATGAACTCATGGGCGCTGCCGGACGGCAGCTCGAGGGCGCGGGGCTCGCGGGAGTCCTCGAAGTTGTTGACGTACAGCCAGTCGGCCGGGGTGTGCTGGCGCTTGCCTTCGGCCTTGAGGTAACGCTTGACGAACGAGAAGCGGCCCGTGCCGGGCTCGCCCATCACATACACGTTGTAACCGGGGCGCGGCATGGCCACGCCGAACTGCAGGGCCTCGACGGCACGCTCCTGGCCCAGGACGCCACGAAACGGCTCCAGGTCGTCGGTGTTGGAGAAAGCGAACTGTTCAGCGGAGAAACGCCGGGTCAGGGCTTCGGGCGCGAGACGCAGGCGCGAGGCGACAGAATCGGGCATTGGGTTTCCTTACTTCGGCGGGGCGGATGGAAGGCATTCTGGCGCCGCCAGCGCGCAGCGGCAAGGCTCCGTGGGACTTTATGTCACAGCCCAACATGGCCGATCGCGCAAGCAATTTTTCGCAATAAACAACGCAACCTTTGGATCGTGCCTAAACTCCAAGCTGCGCAGGGGGATGGAAATCCTCCCGCCCTGGCAACCGCGTTGCCAGAACCCTGACCATTGGTACGTCACTTGAGAAAGAGAACAACGCTATGAAACGGATTCTTCTGGGTACTCTGTTCGCCGCTGTCTCGATCAACGCCATGGCCGAAGCGCCGGGCGGCCCGAACTGCGGCTGGGGCAACCTGCTGTTCGAGGGCCAGCGCGGCACACCGGCCCACTTCCTGGCTTCCACCACCAACGGCACCTCCGGCAACGCAACCTTCGGCATGACCTCGGGCACCAACGGCTGCTCGACCAAGGCCGCGCTCACCTATGGCGGCAAATCCTGGTTCGCCATGAACGGCATGATGAACGAGCTCTCCGAAGACATGGCCCAGGGCCAGGGCGAAGCCCTGACCACCTATGCCGTGGTCCTCGGTGTAGCCCCTGAAGACCGCGCGCGCTTCGCCGCCGTCACCCATGAGCACTTCCAGCAGATCTTCAGCAGCGCCGACGTGACTGCCGAGACTGTCCACTCCAACACCCTGGCCGTGCTCAAGAGCGACCCGCAACTGGCCAAGTACGCCACCGAGGCTTGAGTTCCACGCCTCCCGCCCCGGTTGCGGGGCGGGTTTGGCGCTTCACCTTCCGGCATCATCAGGATGTAGTTGCCCGACATGCTCAAACGCCTCGCTTCCCTGGCGCTGATCGTCAGCGCACCGATTCATGCCGCACCCCAGCTCGACCCGGCCCGCGTCCAGCAGTTGGCGGCCACGCCCTACTGGATCGCCCTCGGGCACTACGAGACCGCCAAGCTCGGCGGCTGGCGCAGCTATGTGGACGATCGACGCTTCTTCCTCGCCGAAGATGGCGCCCATCACCCGGACCTGGAGCTGCAGGCCACGGTCGCCGCCCTGTACGCCCCGGCCAGCCTGGGCGACAAGCATGCCCAGTGCGTGTTCCCCGCACGCACCCGCTGGCTGCGCGAGCAGCTGGACCTCACCGGCCTGCCGAGCCCGGACTGCCAGGAATTCAAGACCTGGTACAAATCTATCGACCCGCACAGCGCAACGCTGATCTTCCCGGCGGCCTACCTCAACAGCCCGTCGTCGATGTTCGGCCACACGCTGCTGCGCATCGACCAGTCCAACACCCGCCGCGACGACACCACGCTGCTGAGTTACGCGATCAACTTCGGCGCCTACATCGAAGGCAGCGACAACAGCATCCTCTATGCCTGGAAGGGCCTGATGGGTGGCTATCCCGGCCTGTTCGCGATGATGCCCTACCAGGAGAAGCTCTCCGAGTACCGCAGCCTGGAAAACCGCGACCTGTGGGAATACCAGTTGGACCTGACGCCCGAGGAGACCGGACGCATGGTCGAGCACGTGTGGGAGCTCAAGCAGATCAAGTTCGACTACTTCTTCTTCGACGAGAACTGCTCCTACCGCCTGCTGGAACTGCTGCAGGTGGCACGCCCGAGCCTGGACCTGACCTCGCAGTTCCCGCTGACCGCCATTCCCACCGACACGGTCAAGGCGGTCAAGCAGTCGGGGCTGGTCTCCGACGTGCGCTACCGCCCCTCCCGCGAGCGCGAGCTGCTGGCCCGCGCCGAGCCGCTGGACCATGAGGAGAAACAGCAGGTTTTGGCCATCAGCGCCGACACCGCCCAGCTGCAGAGTCCTGACTTCACCGCCCTGCCCCGCGAGCGCCAGGCGCTGGTGCAGGATGCCGCCTACCGCCTGGAACGCTACCGGGCCAACGGCCAGGAACGCGACCCGGCCCAGGCCGCGCGCAGTTTCGAACTGCTCAAGGCGATCAACCGCAACCCGCCGCCACCGCTGGCGATCGAGCGTCCAGGCCTGCCCGAGGACGGCCACCAGTCGCGCACCTGGCAACTGGGGGTCGGCAGCCGCGAGGACCGCGCCTATGCCGAGTACGGCCTGCGCATGGCCTATCACGACCTCAACGACAACCTGTATGGCTTCCCGCTGGGCGCGCAGATCGAGATCCTCCAGCTCAAGCTGCGCCAGTACGAGGGCAACGACTGGCAGGTGCAGCGCCTGGACCTGGCCACCATCCGCTCGCTGACCCCGCGCAATGAGTTGCTCAAGCCCTGGTCGTGGCAGGTCGCCGGGGGCCTGGAGCGGGTGCCGGGCAAGCACGACGACGAGGTGCTGGTCAGCCATGTCAACGGCGGCGCCGGCGGCACCTGGCAGCTGGGCGACGACCTGCTGGGCTTTGCCCTGGGTACAGTGCGGGTTGAACACCACAATGATTTCGCCGAATTCATCTCGCCGGCGGCCGGGTTCAATGGCGGGCTGCTATGGCGCAATGGGCTGGGCAACCTGACCCTGGAGGCCAAGGGGGATTACTTTGCCAATGGCGAGGTACGGCGCAGCGTTAGCCTGAACCAGCAGTGGGAGATTAGCCGGGACCTAGGGCTGAGGTTGAGCGCTTCGCGGCAGTTCAGTCATCTGGCCACGGCGCAGAACGAGGTGATGCTGGAACTGAAGTGGTATCAGTATTGAAACCGTGGGGTCGCTGCGCAGCCCTTTCGCGGCACGAGGCCGCTCCTACACTGTAGGAGCGGCCTTGCGCCGCGAAAGGACCGCAAAGCGGTCCAGGTGCAATCCTTCGACAGCGTTTTGACATCGCGCCGACAATTCCCCTCCTAGACTTTGCGCTATCACTCCGAGGGGCTGGTGGCCATGTTGCGGTACGGGTTGGGATTGTGCGTCGTGTTACTGCTGGCGGGGTGCGAGACCACCCACGAACAGATGGTCAATCAAGGCTATCCCCCCGCCTACGCCGACGGCTTCCAGGACGGCTGCAGCAGCGGTCGCCAGGCCGCCGGGCTGATGGCCGGCGACTTTCGCAAGGATGTCCCGCGCTACCTGCGCAATCGCCAGTACGAAAGCGGCTGGGACGACGGCTTTCGCCAGTGCCACTCGATGCAGTCCAACGAAGACCTGCGCGAATACCGCGAACGCTACTGGGATGAGCGCGACCGCGACTGGCAGCAGGAAAAGGACCAGGACGCCGCCCGCGCCTATCGCCGCAAGTGACGTCGCAAACGGACAACCGTTGCAACCCGCAACCTGCCACCATGGTCTCCAGTACAAGGAGGCCTTTGATGAGCCGAGCATTCGTCAACGAGGACCAGGCCGCCGCCCAGGCCAGCCAGCCGGTGGAGCGACGCGTCAGCGACCAGCCCAACTATGTCACTGCCAGCGGTCTTGCCCAGTTGCAGCAACGGCTGGCCGCGCTCAATGCGCTACGCGGCGAGCTGCAAGCGCAGGGCGAGCGCGCCGACCGACAGCGATTGGCCGATACCGAGCGTGACCTGCGCTACTTCAACGCCCGCGTACAAAGTGCGCAGGTGGTGCCTACTGCCACGTCCACGCAGAAGGTACAGATTGGCAGCCGGGTGCGCTTTGTCGATGAGAATGGCCAGGAGCATCAGGTGCAACTGGTGGGCGAGGACCAGGCAGATGCGCAGCATGGGCTGATCAACTGGGGCTCACCGCTGGGGCGGGCGTTGCTGGGGACGGGGCCTGGGGATGAGGTGTTGTGGCGAAGGCCGGCGGGGGATCAGATGATCGAGATTGCCGGGATCGAGGTTGAGGGTTGAGGGGCTGCTTTGCAGCCCTTTCGCGGCACAAGGCCGCTCCTACAGGTATTGCGCAAAGATTCGACCATGCGCTGTTCCTGTAGGAGCGGCCTTGTGCCGCGAAAGGGCCGCAGAGCGGCCCCTGCGATCCGAGATCAGACCACGCCCTGGGCCAGCATGGCATCGGCAACTTTCACGAATCCGGCAATATTAGCGCCCTTGACGTAATTGATGCGGCCATCAGCCTCTTCCCCATAATGCACGCACGCATGGTGGATCGACTGCATGATGTGGTGCAGCTTGCTGTCCACCTCGCCTGCAGTCCACAGCAGGCGCATGGCGTTCTGCGACATCTCAAGGCCCGACACGGCCACGCCACCGGCGTTGGAAGCCTTGCCCGGCGCATAGAGGATGCCGGCCTCGATGAAGATATCCACAGCCTCCAGGGTAGTCGGCATGTTGGCGCCCTCGGCCACGCAGATGCAGCCGTTGCGCAGCAGGGTACGGGCGTCCTCGGCGTTCAGCTCGTTCTGGGTGGCGCACGGCAGGGCGATGTCGCACGGCAGGCTCCACGGCGTCTGCCCCTTGCGGAACTCCAGGCCGAACGGCCCGGCCAGCTCGCTGAGGCGGCCACGCTTGACGTTCTTCAGTTCCATCAGCGCATCCCATTGCGCGTCGCTCAGCCCGGCTTCACAGAACAGGGTGCCTTCGGAGTCGGACAGCGAGATGACCTTGCCGCCCAGGTCCATGACCTTGCGCGCGGCGTACTGGGCAACGTTGCCGGAGCCAGAGATCGCCACGCGGCGACCGTCGATGCGCTTGTCCTGGCGCTTGAGCATCTCTTCGGCGAAATACACGCAGCCGTAGCCGGTGGCCTCCGGACGGATCAGGCTGCCGCCGTAGGTCATGCCCTTGCCGGTCAGCACCGAGGTGAACTGGTTGGCCAGGCGCTTGTACTGACCGAACAGGAAGCCGATCTCGCGGGCGCCAACGCCGATGTCACCGGCCGGCACGTCAAGGTCGGCGCCGATGTGACGGTACAGCTCGCTCATGAATGCCTGGCAGAAGCGCATCACTTCGGCGTCGCTCTTGCCCTTCGGATCGAAGTCCGAACCGCCCTTGCCGCCGCCCATGGGCAGCGAGGTCAGCGAATTCTTGAACACCTGCTCGAAGGCCAGGAACTTGAGCACGCCCAGGTTCACCGACGGGTGGAAACGCAGGCCGCCCTTGTACGGGCCGATGGCGCTGCTCATCTGGATGCGGTAGCCGCGGTTGACCTGGACCTTGCCCTGATCATCGACCCACGACACACGAAACAGCACGGCGCGCTCGGGCTCGACCATGCGCTCGAGGATGCCCGCCTGCAGGTAGTGAGGATTGGCTTCGAGGAAAGGCCACAGGCTGCGCAGCACCTCCTCCACGGCCTGGTGGAACTCGGGCTGGGCCGGGTCACGCTGCTGCAACCGGGCCAGGAAATCGTCGACAGATTCGATCATGGTAGACATCTCACCAAGAGGGATTGTTTTTGGTTTTTTCCCGAATGTACCAAGAACCAATCGCACTGGAACAGGGCGAAATGTCGTTTTTATGAAATTATTTGGTGCAATTTCTATAAGTGTATACAGAATCAATGACTGAATCGTGGGAGCAGGCTTGCCCCGCGATTGCCTGAGCGCGAGCCATCGCGAGGCAAGCCCGCGCCCACGCAAACAAAGACAAACAGCATATTCCAGGCACAAAAATGGGGCCCCGAAGGGCCCCATTCTTGTGCAACCGAAACCGCCTTACTGGGCCAGTTTCTTGTGACGCACACGGTGCGGCTGGGCAGCGGCGTCGCCCAGGCGCTTCTTGCGGTCGGCTTCGTACTCGGTGTAGTTGCCCTCGAAGAACACCACGCTCGAGTCGTCCTCGTACGCCAGGATGTGAGTGGCCACACGGTCCAGGAACCAACGGTCGTGGGAAATCACGATGGCGGCGCCCGGGAAGTCCAGCAGGGCTTCCTCCAGGGAACGCAGGGTTTCGACGTCGAGGTCGTTGGACGGTTCGTCGAGCAGCAGGACGTTGCCGCCCTCCTTCAGGGTCAGGGCCAGGTGCAGGCGGCCACGTTCACCACCGGAGAGGTCCTTGACGAACTTCTGCTGGTCGCCGCCCTTGAAGTTGAAGCGGCCGACGTAGGTGCGCGACGGGATCTCGTAGCTGCCGATGCGAATCTGGTCGGAACCGTCGGAGATCTGCTGGAACACGGTCTTGCTGCCGTCCAGGTCCTCGCGGCTCTGGTCGACGCAGGCCAGCTGCACGGTTTCGCCGATCTCGATGCTGCCCGAGTCCGGTTGCTCCTTGCCCATCAGCATGCGGAACAGGGTCGACTTACCGGCACCGTTGCCGCCGATCACGCCAACGATGGCGCCCTTGGGCATGGCGAACGACAGGTTGTCGATCAGCACGCGATCGCCGTAGCCCTTGGTGACGTTCTTGAACTCGATGACCTTGTCGCCCAGGCGCGGACCGGCCGGGATGTAGATCTCGTTGGTCTCGCTGCGCTTCTGGAATTCCTGCGACTGCATCTCTTCGAAGCGCTGCAGACGGGCCTTGGACTTGGACTGGCGGGCTTTCGCGCCTTTGCGCACCCACTCCAGTTCCTCTTTCATGGCCTTCTCGTGGGCGCTCTGCTGCTTGGATTCCTGGGCCAGACGATCCGACTTGGCCTCCAGCCAGCCCGAGTAGTTGCCTTCGTACGGGATGCCGGCGCCGCGGTCCAGTTCGAGGATCCAGCCGGCGACGTTGTCGAGGAAGTAACGGTCGTGGGTGATCGCCACCACGGTGCCGGGGAAGTCGTGGAGGAAACGCTCAAGCCAGGCCACCGAGTCGGCGTCCAGGTGGTTGGTCGGTTCGTCCAGCAGCAGCATGTCGGGAGCCGACAGCAGCAGGCGGCACAGGGCCACGCGGCGCTTCTCGCCACCGGACAGGTGCTCGATCCTGGCGTCCCACGCCGGCAAGCGCAGGGCGTCGGCGGCGACGTCCAGCTGACGCTCCAGGTTGTGGCCGTCGGCGGCCTGCAGGATGGCCTCGAGCTTGGCCTGCTCGGCGGCCAGCTTGTCGAAGTCGGCATCCGGGTCGGCGTAGGCGGCGTAGACCTCGTCCAGGCGAGCCTGGGCGTCCTTGATCACGCTGACCGCTTCCTCGACCACTTCACGCACGGTCTTGGTCGGGTCCAGTTGCGGCTCCTGGGGCAGGTAGCCGACGTTGATGTCGGGCATCGGACGGGCTTCGCCGTCGAATTCCTTGTCGACGCCCGCCATGATCCGCAGCAGGGTCGATTTACCCGCGCCGTTCAGGCCCAGCACGCCGATCTTGGCGCCCGGGAAGAACGACAGGGAAATATTCTTGAGAATTTCCCGCTTCGGCGGCACGACCTTGCTCAGCCGATGCATGGTGTAGACGTATTGAGCCAAAACCAAGCCCTCTATCAGATAGGTAAAGACACGCGCCCCGGCATGGGCCAGGGGGATGTAGTTACGGGGTGTCGTTGAACAAAGTGGGCCATTCTACGCCAAGTCGCGGCGTTGCACAGATGGGGTAGATGGCGGGGCCGCTCGGCGGCTATCGCGGGTCAAGCCCGCTCCCACGCCACGGCATTGTTTCGTGGGAGCGGGCTTGACCCGCGATAGGGTGAGCAGGCTCAGACGTGAGCTTGCTTTACCTTGCCACGCGGCAAACGGCAACGGTCCGACTGTTCGGACAGACGCGCGGCCCAGGCGGCCTTGACGCTGAAGCCACCGCTGCGAGCAGGTTTTTCAGCAGCCTTGGCGGCGGCGGGCTTGCTCGCGACCTTGGCGGGCGCGGCAACAGGCTTGGCAGGCGCCGGGGCGACGGGCTCGACCGCAGGCTTGGCCTGTTTGCGCAGTTCGGCCAGCGACGGCGTCTTGTTGGCACTGACGGCAGCCGTGTCCGGCTTGGCCAGCGAACGCTGGCAGGTCTTGCAGGATACGTCCTCGGCCACGGCCGTGCTGACCAGGGTCTGACTGCTACGCCCACAGGCGGAATCGAGGCCGTTGGAGGAATAGTGGGTAACCAAAACCGTACATCTCCGTTGCGTTGACTATGAAGCGGGCGGCATTCTCGCACAGGTTGCAGGGGCTTGCCGAACCGACATGACCGGCTGCTGACCAGACCGCGGACACACGGACTGGCACTTTGCCATATTTGAAGGCATGCTAGTCGGCTTCTCGCCTGCGTCTTATAGTGCGCAGCGACCACGGCACGCGCCGTGCATGCTGCGAGAACCCAACCCCTGCCATCGCCAGCCCAATCGCAGGACCCAACGCTTGACCAATCTCACGCAACCGTCATCCCTGCGGCCTGCCGACACCTCGGCCGGCGCACACCTGCGTGGCTCGCTCAAGGGGGCGCTGGCCCTGCTCGCCCTGGTTTTGCTGGGCTTGCTGCTGTGGCAACTGTTCGCCCAATTCCGCCATACCCAGGCCGACCTGCGCCAGCACAGCCTGGCGACCAGCGCCGAACTGGCCGACCACCTGAGCCTGAACATGGCGCTCAAGGCCCAGCAATCGCTGAACCTGGTCCAGCCTTACGTCAAACCACCGGCGCCCGCCGCCCTGCCGAGCCTGCTCACTACCTTGCAGGCGCGCCTGCCGGCCCTGCGCGACCTGGCCTGGCTGGACGCCGCCGGGCAGGTGCGCAGCGACAGCCTCGACGGTACCCCGGACCGTCAGCTGATTGACGACCTCCTGCAACTGAATCAGGGCCGCGCCTTCTTCTATGGCAACGGCCCCGACAATAAACAGGTGTACCTGCTGCTGCTCCAGCCGACCGAACAGGACCGCGGCTACTGGCTGCTGCGCCTGAGCCCGGACTACTACTCAGAGCTGACCCGTCACCTGGACGGCCCCAACCACCCCCTGTGGCTGCTGGAAAACAGCCGCAGCGGCGAGGTCATCGAGCACCACGGCCACCGCCAGACCAGCGATGAACCGCTGCAGAGCGTGATGCTTGCGTTCATCGACAACAGCACCTGGCAACTGCGCGGCCTGTTCGACGCCGGCCTTGCCCGCGACAAACTGCTGCCGGCGCTGATCGGCAAGTGCGTGCTGGTGCTGTTCTGCGCCCTGCTGCCGGTGCTGGCGCTGATCAACATGCGCCGGCGCCAGCGCGCCCTGCAGGAAGATCGCCGACGCTACCAGGAAATCTTCGAGGGCACCGGCGTGGCCCTGTGCGTGCTCGACCTCTCCAGCCTGCCCGGCCAGCTCGACCGCTATCACCTGCGCAACCGCGCCGCGCTCAAGCAGAGCCTGGCGCTGGACACCAGGCTGCGACGCACACTGCTGGCGGAACTGAAGATCACCGAGATCAACCAGGTGGCCCGCCAGTTGCTCAACGTCGACTGCCACGAAGGCGCCTGGCAGCGCCTGATCGAAGGCAGCGGCGACAGCCGCGACAGTGTCGGCATGCAGTTGCTCGACGCGCTGATCGAAGAGCGCCAGCAGCTTGAGCTGGAAGTGCGCCTGCCCGCCCCGCTGGGCGGCGAGCTGCACCTGTGGCTGATGGCCCGCCTGCCCCAGCAGCGTCGCGACTACCAGGCGGTGATCCTGAGCATCAGCGACATCACCAGCCGCAAGCAGGTGGAGCTGTCGCTGCTGGAGCGCGAAGGCTTCTGGTCGGATGTGGTGCGCACCGTGCCCGACCAGCTCTACGTGCAGGACGTCAACAGCCAGCGGATGATCTTCAGCAACCGCCACCTCGGCCAGACCCTGGGCTACGACCGCGTGGAGCTGGCACAGATGGGCGACCGTTTCTGGGAGATGCTCCTGCACCCCGGCGACGCCGAGCACTACCGCGCCCTGCGCCAGCAGCAGCGCGATACCAGCTACGGCGAGTCGCTGCACTGCCAGCTGCGCT
Source organism: Pseudomonas sp. RtIB026 (assembly GCF_016861355.2). Classification (NCBI taxonomy): domain Bacteria; kingdom Pseudomonadati; phylum Pseudomonadota; class Gammaproteobacteria; order Pseudomonadales; family Pseudomonadaceae; genus Pseudomonas; species Pseudomonas sp. RtIB026. The sequence continues at coordinate 5,719,715 of NZ_AP023348.2, forward strand.
TCCGCCACCGTGACGGCGGCTGGCGCTGCTACGACATCCGCGAACAAGTGCTGACCCGCGACAGCGAGGGCCTGGTCACCCGCATCATCGGCGTGGGCAAGGATGTCACCGTGCAGATCGAGGCCAGCGAGTCCCTGCGCGACAGCGAACAGCGCTACCGCATGCTCGCCGAGAGCATCAGCGACGTGATCTTCTCCACCGACAGCCAGCTGCAGCTGAACTACGTCAGCCCCTCGGTGCAGGCGGTGCTGGGCTACCAGGCCGACTGGATCTTCGCCAACGGCTGGCAGTCGATCGTCGCCAACCCCGCCCAGCTCAGCGGCGTCTACAACCTGCTGGAGCGGGTCAGCAAGGTGCTGGGCGACAGTGAGCAACTGGCCCAGTTGCGCAGCACCCTGCCCACCCAGCTGTTCCTGTTCGACTGCCTGCGCGCCGATGGCCGCAAGATCCCCATCGAATTGCGCCTGGTGCTGGTGTGGGACGAACACGAGCGCTTCGAGGGCGTGCTGGGCGTGGGCCGTGATATCAGCCAGCAGCGCCGCGCCGAGAAAGACCTGCGCATGGCCGCGACAGTGTTCGAACACTCCACCTCGGCGATCCTTATCACCGACCCGGCCGGCTATATCGTCCAGGCCAACGAGGCCTTCAGCCGGGTCAGCGGCTATGCCGTGGCCGAAGTGCTCGACCAGCTGCCCGGCATGCTCACCGTCGAACAGCAGCAGAGCGCCCAGCTGGGCTATGTGCTCAAGCAACTGAGCCAGCGCGGCACCTGGGAAGGCGAAGTGTGGCTCAAGCGGCGCAACGGCGAGCACTACCCGGCATGGGTGGGCATCACCGCAGTGCTCGACGACGAGGGCGACCTGGCCAGCTACGTGTGCTTCTTCACCGATATCAGCGAGCGCAAGGCCAGTGAACAGCGCATCCATCGCCTGGCCTACTACGATGCCCTGACCCACCTGCCCAACCGCACACTGTTCCAGGACCGCCTGTACACCGCCCTGCAACAGGCCGAACGGCAGAAGGCCTGGGTGGTGCTGATGTTCCTCGACCTCGACCGATTCAAGCCGATCAACGACTCCCTCGGCCATGCCGCGGGCGACCGCATGCTCAAGGACATGGCCGAGCGCCTGCTGGCCTGCGTCGACGACGACGACACCGTGGCGCGCATGGGCGGCGACGAGTTCACCCTGCTGCTGCAGCCCAAGGCCAGCCGCGAGCAGGCGCTCAACCGGGCCATCCATGTCGCCGAGAACATCCTCGAGGGGCTGGTCACGCCGTTCGTCCTGGAAAACCGCGAGTTCTTCGTCACCGCCAGTATCGGCATCGCCCTGAGCCCGCAGGACGGCAGCGAGCTCAGCCAGCTGATGAAGAACGCCGACACGGCGATGTACCACGCCAAGGAACGCGGCAAGAACAACTTCCAGTTCTACCAGACGGACATGAACGCCAGCGCCCTTGAGCGCCTGGAACTGGAAAGCGACCTGCGCCATGCTCTGGAGCAGAACGAGTTCATCCTCTACTACCAGCCGCAGTTCAGCGGCGACGGCAAGCGCCTGACCGGCGCCGAGGCGCTGCTGCGCTGGCGCCACCCGACCCGCGGCCTGGTGCCGCCGGGCGACTTCATCCCGGTGATCGAAGAGCTGGGCCTGGTGGTCGACGTCGGCGACTGGGTGCTGCGCGAGGCGTGCCGCCAGCTCAAGGCCTGGCACAAGGAGAAGGTGCGGGTACCGAAGGTGTCGGTGAACATTTCCGCCCGGCAGTTCTCCGACGGCCAGCTGGGCACGCGCATCGCCACCATCCTCGAGGAAACCGGATTGCCCCCGGCCTGCCTGGAACTGGAGCTGACCGAAAGCATCCTGATGCGCGAGGTCAACGAGGCCATGCAGATCCTCGACAGCCTGAAGAACCTCGGCCTGAGCATCGCGGTCGATGACTTCGGCACCGGCTACTCGTCGCTCAACTACCTCAAGCAGTTCCCCATCGACGTGCTCAAGATCGACCGCACCTTCGTCGACGGCCTGCCCGAGGGCGAGCAGGACGCGCAGATCGCCCGGGCAATCATCGCCATGGCCCACAGCCTCAACCTGGCGGTGATCGCCGAGGGCGTGGAAACCCACGAGCAGCTGGAGTTCCTGCGCGAGCACGGCTGCGACGAGGTGCAGGGCTACCTGTTCGGCAGGCCGATGCCGGCCAACCAGTTCGAGGCGCAGTTCAGCAACGAGACGTTGTTCATGTTCCAGTAATCGCAAAACCACACGGCCCTGTAGGAGCGGCCTTGTGCCGCGAAAGGACCGCAAGGCGGTCCCCGCTAACCATGCATCAACGCTGAAATCCTGGGGCTGCTACGCAGCCCTTTCGCGGCACAAGGCCGCTCCTACAAGGGCACGGCGCAGCGTCGGAAAAGCGGACCCAAAAGTCAACTCCAGCCCAGAAACGGCGCGGGTTGCAACATGAGGGCCATTGGTCCGCGACTTGATGCCACTTCATATGCCAGCGGCGAATCAATCGGTTAGAATGCCCCCCCAATTCTGCCCGATCCTTGAGGACCGCCATGTTCAGCCGTGATTTGACCATTGCCAAGTACGACGCCGAGCTCTTCGAAGCCATGCAGCAAGAAGCCCTGCGCCAGGAAGAGCATATCGAGCTGATCGCTTCGGAAAACTACACCAGCCCGGCGGTCATGGAGGCCCAGGGTTCGGTACTGACCAACAAGTACGCCGAAGGCTACCCAGGCAAGCGTTACTACGGTGGTTGCGAGTACGTCGACGTCGTCGAGCAGCTGGCCATCGACCGCGCCAAGGAACTGTTCGGCGCCGACTACGCCAACGTCCAGCCGCACGCCGGCTCCCAGGCCAACGCCGCCGTCTATCTGGCCCTGCTCTCGGCCGGTGACACCATCCTGGGCATGAGCCTGGCCCACGGCGGTCACCTGACCCACGGCGCCAGCGTCTCCTCCTCGGGCAAGCTGTACAACGCCATCCAGTACGGCATCGACGCCAACGGCCTGATCGACTACGACGAAGTCGAGCGCCTGGCTGTCGAGCACAAGCCGAAGATGATCGTCGCCGGCTTCTCGGCCTACTCGCAGGTCCTGGATTTCCCACGCTTCCGCGAAATCGCCGACAAGGTCGGTGCCTACCTGTTCGTCGACATGGCCCACGTGGCAGGCCTGGTCGCCGCTGGCGTGTACCCGAACCCGGTTCCGTTCGCCGACGTGGTCACCACCACCACCCACAAGACCCTGCGCGGTCCGCGTGGCGGCCTGATCCTGGCCCGTGCCAACGCCGACATCGAGAAGAAGCTGAACTCCGCGGTCTTCCCGGGCGCCCAGGGCGGCCCGCTGGAGCACGTCATCGCCGCCAAGGCGATCTGCTTCAAGGAAGCGCTGCAGCCTGAGTTCAAGGCCTACCAGCAGCAAGTGGTGAAGAACGCCCAGGCCATGGCCAGCGTGTTCATCGAGCGTGGTTTCGACGTCGTTTCCGGCGGCACCCAGAACCACCTGTTCCTGCTGTCGCTGATCAAGCAGGAAATCTCCGGTAAGGACGCCGACGCCGCCCTGGGCAAGGCCTTCATCACCGTCAACAAGAACTCGGTCCCGAACGACCCACGTTCGCCGTTCGTCACCTCGGGCCTGCGTTTCGGCACCCCGGCCGTCACCACCCGTGGCTTCAAGGAAGCCGAGTGCCGCGAACTGGCCGGCTGGATCTGCGACATCCTGGCCGACCTGAACAACGAAGCGGTGATCGACGCCGTGCGTGAGAAGGTCAAGGCCATCTGCAAGAAGCTGCCGGTGTACGGCAACTGATTGGCAGACGCCTGATGTGAAAAAGCCCGGCCATGTGCCGGGCTTTTTTGTGCCTTGTGTGGACGCATGCATATCCTACAAAACCTTGAACATGATTGTTTAATTCTCCGCTACACACCAAGGTATTTCTGACGCTCTTCTCGGAGAATTACCTCGGTCAAAACACCCGGCTTCGGACATACCGACGCTTTCCTGCAATGCACACTGCTTGCTCCACACCATTGCAGGAAGTGTTTGACATGGCAGTCACTCGAAATCGATTCACCAATTACAGGAGCATGATTCAAAAGTCCGAGCCGGACTGGCAGACATCGTATGCCAAGCATCTTTCCGGATTGCAGGTGCAGCCCATCGCCAGAAATCTACTTCAGGACCAACACGGCAGGACGCTGCAACACTTCTGTACGACCTCCTATCTTGGGCTGGACTACCACCCTGATATCCTCCAAGGGGCGATCGAAGAGTTGGAGAATTCGCGCACCCTACGTATCGCCAACTCGCGCAATCGCTGCCAGCTTCAAGTGCTAGACCAATATGAGGCTGAACTGTCCGAACTGTTTGGATGCGCGTCTCTGGCCACATTGTCATGCAGCGCAGCAAGCTCTGGAGTATTGCCTCTTGTTGCCGCAGGCATTTTCACCGATGGAATGTCGCCCCATATGGTGTTCGACAAGTTTGCCCACTACTCCCTGAACCATATCAAAGCAGCTTGTGCGGATGAGACCGAGGTCCAGACGCTTCCCCATAACGATATGGACCAGCTCGAGAGCATCTGCAGGCAACATGGAAGGGTTGCCTATGTCACAGACGGCTACTACAGCATGGGCGGGACGGCACACATGGACGCCTTGCTGTACCTCAAGGAGCGCTACGGTTTGTTCTTGTACTTGGACGACTCACATGCCCTTTCTACGGTAGGTGTTTTTGGGCAGGGCTTTGTCAGGGGACAACTACAGGAGCTGGATGAAGGGGTCATCATTGTAGCGTCCTTGGGAAAAGCATTTGCCGCAAGCGGTGGCCTGGTCATGCTGGCAAATACCCAACAGAAACGTCTTGTACAAAGATATGGCGGTCCTACCAACTGGTCCCAAAGTCTCAATGCCGCAGCTATCGGTGCAGGCCGGGCCTCCGCCCGACTTCACTCCAGCCCTCTACTGAATACGCTGCAGCAAGAGTTGAGAAACAACATCGAACTGTTCGACAGGCTTTTGCCCACACCTCATGCTGGATCAACATCTCCCATCAGGCTAATACCGCTGGGAGAGGCTGAAGATGCCATTGCTGCGTCGACCTTCCTGGCCAACAACGGGTTCCTCACCTCAGCCGTCTTCTTTCCTGTCGTACCCAAGAATGCTGCAGCACTGCGCATTACGCTCAGAGCAGATATGCAGCCTGGTGAAATCGAGAGCTTCTGCCGGAGTGTCGCTGAGTACCTGGACAGCAACCCTGCCATCGCCCATTTACTGAACACTCAGCCATGACCAAACGGCGAATTCTCTACTTCAGTTGCTTAGCCGTACTGTTGTGCCAGTCGGGTATAACCTTCTACCTACCCATGCTCCCGGCCATTGCTGATGATCTGAATGCAACAGATGAATTCGCCGCACTCAGCCTGAGCCTGTTTCTCGGAGGAATGGGGGCATGCGTAATGCTATGGGGTCGGTTGGGGGTCACTCTCGGTTCAAGCCGTATGCTGACCTGGACGCTACTCCTCTACGGCTGTTGCACATTTCTGCTCGCAGTATCGCCCGTTGCCTGGGCATTTCTTGTTCTACGCCTGCTTCAGGGAGCCCTGGCAGGCGGCATATCAGTTGCCGCTCGTGCGTTGCTGGTCGAACAGTATGATGGCAAGGACCTGACACGCGCCTATAGCAGCCTTTCACTTTGCTTCGTGCTTTCCCTAGGAGCCTCCCAGTTTATAGGCGCGATGATTGCTACGCTCACGAACTGGCGAATGGCGATGCTGCTCGTCGCGATACCCTGTGTACTCATGGCAACACTGAAGGGCTGGAACATCGCAGCCCAGCACATAGTTCTTCCGCGCCGAACAGATGAGAGCACCAATCTCCATAAGCTCATTGTGCAACCACGCTTCATTCTACCTGTGCTTACTGGAGGTTTTGGGTACTCCATCATCGTCGTATTTAGCAGTACAGCGCCCTTGCTTCTCCAGCAGTCCTTCAACTGGTCCATGTGGGAATATGGGCTATTGGGATGGCCAATCAGCATTGCCTATCTGCTCGGCACTCGTCTGGCGAGCACCCTTGCAACCGGTCACAACGAAGTAACGATGCTTCGATTTTCGAGCGCTTTGCTGTTACTTGGCGCACTCATCATGCTTATTGCATCATCACTGTTGAAAAACTCGGCTTACGCGATCTGGCTACCCTATTGCCTGATGCTTGTAGCTCAGGGAATGGCATACCCAGTGAGTCTGTCACTGGCAAGCAGGCAGTCAACAGGAGCTGCTTCTCCTGCCATGGCACTGATCGCTCTTGTTCACCAACTGCTGGCTGCCCTGACGAACTTGATATCCAGCTCCGTGGGCACGAGTCCCACTGTGCTGGTTATGTTATGCGCTGGGTTGGCGTCACTCGCCTGGTTGGCAACGCGCTCCAGCCCCTGAACGCCATCGTCGTTTGCGATGTGAATCTTCTTGATGCATTGCATCAATTGCCAGATAAGCACCTGCTTGAGTGCCGCCTCAGATACCACTTCAGCCAAGCCCTCCTCCAAAAGGAAGTCATCAAAATCCGTCCCTTTGTGAAGGTTCATTCGGTCTTCCTCGCTTGAGTAAGTAGAGGTAAAAAAATGCCGCCATAAGGCGGCATTAGCAAGTCAGATACTTCTGACTCCCTCGTGACTCAACGCCTCAAACCCTATCCGAATCTTCTCCTCCGGCAACTCATCGGCGATAAACACCATCACGCTTTCGCGCATCTCGCCTTCCTTCCACTCGGCGTCCCAGTCAAATCCGTACAGCTTCAGCACCCCCTGGAACACCAGGCGGCGGTCCTCGCCGGCAATGTTCAGTACCCCCTTGTAGCGCAGCAATTGCTTGCCGTGCTCTTCCAGCAGCTCGTTCATGAAGTCGCTGAGCCGATCGATGTCCAACGGCGTTTCAGTGCGCAGCACCAGCGTCGAGATACGGTCAGGGGTGGCCGGCTTGAGTACCGGGCGCAAGGTGGGTTTTGGGCTGATGCCCAGGTCCGGGTTGAGGTTGAAGCCGCGCACATCGAGTAGCTCGGCCAGGTCGATGCGGCCGTGCTCGACCACACGGATCGCCGCCCGGCCATTGATGCGCGCCAGGCGCTCGCGCAGGGCTTCGACCACCTGCGGCTCGACCAGGTCGGTCTTGCTCAGCAGCAGACGGTCAGCGAAGCCGACCTGGGCCTGGGCGATGGCCTGGGTCAGGTGCAACTCGGCGTGGGCAGTGTCGACCAGGGTGATGATGCCGTCGAGGATATAGCGCTCGCGCAGCTCTTCATCAATGAAGAAGGTCTGCGCCACCGGTGCCGGGTCGGCAAGGCCGGTGCATTCGATGACCAGCCGATCGAAGGCGATTTCACCGGCATCCAGCCGTTCGAGCAGCAGGTACAGGGCCCGGGTCAGGTCGCCATGGATGCTGCAGCACACGCAGCCGTTGGCCAGGGTCATGACCTGCACCGGTTCATCGCCCAGCAGCTGGCTGTCGATGCCGGCCTCGCTGAACTCGTTCTCGATCACGGCGAGCTTCAGGCCATGCTCGGCCTTGAGCATGTGCTTGAGCAATGTGGTCTTGCCGGCGCCAAGGAAGCCGGTCAGCACGGTAACGGGAATCGGCGTTTGCACGCGGAAATCTCCTGTGCGGAAAAAAAAGAAAGGCCGCGATCCCTTGCAGGAGCGGCCTTGTGTCGCGACAGGGCCGCAAAGCGGCCCCAGATTTGCAGGTTCGCAGCAGATATTGCCGGGGCCGCTGCGCGGCCCTTTCGCGGCACAAGGCCGCTCCTACAAGGACCGCGCCGGCATCAGGTTCAACAGCACTTGGGCCCGGACTTGCCACCATAGCGCGCTTCCTGGCGCTCGCGGAAGAACGCCTCGTAGCTCATTACCGGCTTGTCCGGGTGCTTCTTCTGCATGTGCTCGACATAGTTGTCGTAGTCGGGCATGCCGACCATCAGGCGGGCGGCCTGCCCCAGGTACTTACCCAGTCGACCCAGGTCGTTGAACATCGCGGCGGTCCTCTCAAGCGTCAGGCAGGGCCTGGAACGGGGTTTCCTTGTCGCTGCGCTCCTTGCGACCCAGGGCGGCGAGGCCGACCTTGACGGCAAAGAACAGCACGCTGAATACCACCACCAGGAACAGCACGGTCAGGCCGGCGTTGGTGTAGGCGTTGAAGATCACGTGCTGCATCTGGCCGATGTCCTTGGCCGGGGCCAGCACCTGGCCGGCGTCCAGCGCGGTGCTGTACTTCTTGGCCAGGGCCAGGAAGCCGACCGCCGGGTTCGGGTCGAACAGCTTGATAAGACCCGCGGTGGTGGTGCAGATCAGCAGCCACACGGCCGGCAGCAGGGTGACCCAAACGTAGCGCTGGCGCTTCATCTTGATCAGCACCACGGTGCCCAGCATCAGGGCGATGCCGGCGAGCATCTGGTTGGAGATGCCGAACAGCGGCCACAGGGTGTTGATGCCACCCAGCGGATCGATCACGCCCTGGTACAGCAGGTAGCCCCACAGCGCCACGCAACCGGCGGTGCCGATCAGGTTGGCGGTCCACGACTCGGTGCGTTTCAGCGCCGGCACGAAGCTGCCCAGCAGGTCCTGCAACATGAAGCGTCCGGCACGGGTACCGGCGTCCACCGCGGTGAGGATGAACAGTGCTTCGAACAGAATGGCGAAGTGGTACCAGAACGCCATGGTGTTCTCACCCGGCAGCACCTGGTGGAGGATCTGCGCGATACCGACCGCCAGGGTTGGCGCACCGCCGGCACGGGCCAGGATGGTGTGCTCGCCGATGTCGCGGGCGGTGGCCTCGAGCTGCTCGGGGGTGATCATGAAGCCCCAGCTGCTCACGGTCTGCGCCACCGAGACGACGTCGGCACCGACCACTGCGGCCGGGCTGTTCATGGCGAAGTACACGCCCGGCTCGATCACCGAGGCGGCGACCATGGCCATGATGGCGACGAACGACTCCATGAGCATGCCGCCGTAGCCGATGTAGCGGGCGTTGGTTTCGTTGTCCAGCAGCTTGGGCGTGGTCCCCGAGGAGATCAGCGCGTGGAAGCCGGACACCGCGCCGCAGGCGATGGTGATGAACAGGAACGGGAACAGGGTGCCCTTCCACACCGGGCCCGTGCCGTCGGTGAACTGGGTCAGCGCCGGCATCTTCAGTTCGGGCGCGATGATCAGGATGCCGATGGCCAGGCCGACGATAGTGCCGATCTTGAGGAAGGTCGACAGGTAGTCACGCGGCGCCAGCACCAGCCACACCGGCAGCACGGCGGCGACGAAGCCGTAGCCGACCAGCATCCAGGTGATCTGCACGCCGGTGAAGGTGAACGCCGGGCCCCACACCGGATCCGCGGCGATCTGGCCCCCCAGCCAGATCGACAGCAGCAGCAGGACCACGCCGATGACCGAGATCTCGCCGATGCGGCCCGGGCGGATGTAGCGCATGTAGATGCCCATGAACATCGCGATCGGGATGGTCGCCATCACAGTGAACATGCCCCACGGGCTCTCGGCCAGGGCCTTGACCACGATCAGCGCCAGCACCGCGAGGATGATGATCATGATCAGGAAGCAGCCGAACAGGGCGATGGTGCCGGGGATGCGGCCCATTTCCTCGCGCACCATGTCGCCCAGCGAGCGGCCGTTGCGGCGGGTGGAGAGGAACAGGACCATGAAGTCCTGCACCGCGCCGGCCAGCACCACGCCGGCGATCAGCCACAGCGTGCCGGGCAGGTAGCCCATCTGCGCGGCGAGCACCGGGCCCACGAGCGGGCCGGCGCCGGCAATGGCGGCGAAGTGGTGGCCGAAGAGAATGTGCTTGTTGGTCGGGACGTAGTCCAGGCCATCGTTGTTGAGTACCGCGGGCGTGGCCCGGCGGGGGTCGAGCTGCATCACCTTGGTGGCGATGAACAGGCTGTAGTAACGGTAGGCGACCAGGTAGAGGGCCACTGCCGCGACCACGATCCACAAGGCATTGATCGCCTCACCGCGACGCAGGGCAACCACACCCAGCGCGCAGGCCCCTATGACTGCCAGCGCCAGCCACGGAATGTGGCGTAGCAGGCTATTATTGTTGTTCATGGTTTACTTCCAGCTGGTGGATTGGAAAGACCGCCCATCGAGTCTAGGGCCAGTCAAAGCGCATTGCCACACTTGCTTTGGTCTAGAGCCTCTGCGGCCAGATTGCGGTACCTGATACGGCAACATAACCCACTATAGTCAGGTTGAACCCCCGAGGGCTTTTCCCATGAGCGACCACGACGAACGCCGCCGCTTTCAACGCATCGCCTTCGATGCCCCCACTGAACTGCGCCAGGGCGAGCGGCGCTGGCCGGTGAAACTGCTCGACCTGTCGCTCAAGGGATTGCTGATCGAGCGCCCCGATCCCTGGAATGCCGACCTCACCCAGGACTTCGAAGCGATCATCCACCTCAACGACAAGAAGACCCAGGTGCTGATGCAGGTCGAACTGCGCCACGAGGAGCCGAGCCGTCTGGGATTCATCTGCCTGCACATCGATATCGATTCGATGACCCATCTGCACCGTCTGGTGGAGCTGAACGTGGGTGACAGCACCGAAATGATGCGCGAGCTGCGCGAACTCATCGAAGATTGATATCTCTTAGCCTGCTATCTATCTGGCTGTGACGGCTTTCCTGTCCAGCCAGACAGCTTTCCTACACCCGCCAACCTGTTTGTACACACCCCTCTGGAACAGCCTCCTGCATGTTGGAACGCAACCTGCATCCAGGTTTCACGCACCCTGGACGCACCCGTTCCGTCGCTACGATCAAAACTTTGTATACAATTTTTGTGGCAATTTTTTGTGGTAGTTGTCTACAGTAGCGACACAACAATAAACAGAGAGCCTGCTCCAATGACCACGTCCCCCAGCACGTCTCCCGCCCCGCGCCCCGAGGACGAAAATCTCGGCCTTGGCGCCAACCTGGCCTACGGGCTGCAGCATGTCCTGACCATGTATGGAGGGATCGTCGCCGTACCCCTGATCCTCGGCCAGGCCGCCGGCCTGGCCCCGGCGGAAATCGGCCTGCTGATCGCCGCCTCGCTGTTCGCGGGAGGCCTGGCCACCCTGCTGCAGACCCTCGGCCTGCCGTTCTTCGGTTGCCAGCTGCCACTGGTGCAGGGCGTATCGTTCGCCGGCGTGGCGACCATGGGCGCGATCCTCGGCAGTCAGAGCGGTGGCGGCTTGCCTTCGGTGCTGGGCGCGGTGATGGCGGCTTCGCTCATCGGATTCCTGATCACCCCGGTGTTCTCGCGCATCACCAAGTTCTTCCCGCCGCTGGTCACCGGCATCGTCATCACCACCATCGGCCTGACCCTGATGCCCGTGGCCGCACGCTGGGTGATGGGCGGCAACAGCGCCTCGCCGGAGTTCGGCAGCGTGGCCAACATCGGTCTGGCCGGGCTGACCTTCGCCATCGTCCTGCTGCTGAGCAAGCTGGGCAGCGCGAGCATCTCGCGCCTGTCGATCCTCCTGGCCATGGTCGCCGGCACCCTGATTGCCTGGGCGCTGGGCATGACCGACTTCAGCAAGGTCACCGAAGGCCCGATCTTCGCCTTCCCCACGCCGTTCCACTTCGGCATGCCGACCTTCCATATCGCCGCGATCCTGTCGATGTGCATCGTGATCATGGTGACCCTGGTGGAAACCTCGGCGGACATCCTCGCAGTCGGTGAGATCATCGACACCAAGGTCGACTCCAAGCGCCTGGGCAATGGCCTGCGCGCCGACATGGCGTCGAGCATCCTGGCGCCGATCTTCGGCTCGTTCACCCAGAGCGCCTTCGCCCAGAACGTCGGCCTGGTGGCCGTGACCGGGGTCAAGAGCCGCTACGTGGTGGCCACCGGCGGGGTGATCCTGGTGGTGCTGGGCTTGCTGCCGATCATGGGCCGGGTCATCGCCGCGGTACCAACCCCGGTCCTCGGCGGCGCGGGCATCGTGCTGTTCGGCACCGTGGCGGCCAGCGGCATCCGTACCCTGTCCAAGGTCAACTACAAGAACAACGTCAACCTGATCATCGTCGCCGCCTCGCTGGGCTTCGGCATGATCCCGATCGCGGCGCCGACCTTCTACCACAACTTCCCGAGCTGGTTCGAAACCATCTTCCACTCCGGCATCAGCTCGGCGGCGATCATGGCCATCCTGCTGAACCTGATCTTCAACCACTTCACCACCGGCAACTCGGAAAACCAGTCGGTGTTCGCCGCGGCCTACGAGCGCACCATCCAGTACTCGGACATCTCGGCCCTGCGCGATGGCGATTACTTCAAGGATGGCAAGCTGTTCGACGCCGACGGTAACGAGGTTCCGGTGCTGGAACTCGACGAGCACGGCAACGAGGCGCCCAGGCGCAAGGCGGTTGCCGAACACTGATCGCTGACCAGGACGGTCATCGAGGGGGAGCCGACGCGCATCGTCGGCTCCTTTTTTTCGTCTCGAGCATGTGCGCAAGCAGGCACTGTGGGATGCGGGCACTGTGGGAGCGGGCTTGCCCCGCGATCCGGTCTGTCGGTACAACATCACTTCATGACAGGACGCCATCGCGGGGCAAGCCCGCTCCCACGTTCGATCCGCTGAGTCGCCCTAGCCGTGCGCCACGAAGTACCGGTTCAACACATTCAGATCCCCCGCCTCCAGCACCCCCGCCAGATAGCGCAACTGCAACCACGCCCGCAGGTACTCATGGCGTGCCTGCGCCAGGTCGCGCCGGGCACCGAACAGCTGCTGCTCGGCGTCCAGCACATCCAGGTTGACCCTCTCCCCTCCCCGCACACTCTTGCGCGTGGCCTGCACCAGGGCCGAGGCGGCCTTCACCGCCAGGTCGTAGGCACGGATCTTCGCCGTGCCGCTGGCGCACAGGTTGAACTGCCGGCGCAGCTGGTTGAGCGTGTCGCGCAGCTGCGCATCCAGCTCGAAACCCGCGGCATCGCGCTGGGCCCGGGCCTGACGCACCGACGCCTGCACACCGCCTCCGGCAAACAGCGGCACGCTCAACTGCACGCCAATGCTGTCGGTGTCGTAACGCTGGTTGTAGCTGCTCTCGGAGCTGGAACTGGAAATGCCCTTGCTGGCATAGGCACTCAACGAAGGCAGGTGCCCGGCCCGCTGCCGCTCGATGTTCTGCTCGGCGACCTCGAGCCCGTGGCGCTGGCTGGCCAGTTCGGCGTTGTGGGCGACGGCCAGGTCGCGCCAGGGTTCGAAACGTGTGGGGGTGAGCGGCTGGACGCGAAAATCGCCGGCCATCGGCGCCAGGTCCTCGACTGCCACCGGCTCGCCGATGATCGCCTGCAAGACGCGCAACGCCGCATCGAGATTGTCGCCGGCCTCGATCTCCTGGGCCTGGGCCAGCTCGTAGCGGGCGCGGGTTTCCAGCACATCGGTACGGGAGCCCTCGCCGCCCTTGAGCAGGCGCTCATTGAGGGTCAACTGCTCGGCGTAGGTGCGTCGCTGGGCCTGGGCCAGGGCGATCTGTTCGTTGGCGAACAACGCTTCGCTGTAGGCGCCGAACAAACGCACCATCAGCTCCTGGCCACGGCCGCGATAGCGCTCGTCGGCCAGGGCGGCCTGGGCCACGCCACGGCGGTAGTCGCTCCAGGCACCATAGTCGAACAGCGGCTGCTCGAGGGTCAGGGTCGAACTGTAGCTGCGGTAGTCGCGCTGGGTGGTCACGTCGCCGAACTGGCTGCGCTGGGTCACCTCGGAATCGTTACGGGCGCGGTTGTAGCGGTACGACAGCCTGGGCAGCAGGCCGGCACGACCGATCGCCAGGTTCTCGAGCCCCGCCTCGCGCTCGGCGATGGAGCCCTGCCAGGTGGGATCGTTGCGCAGGGCCAGGGCATAGGCGTCGCCCAGGTCCAGGGCCTGCGCCGACAGACTCGTAAACAACAGCAGCGGGCAGGCGGCACGCAAAAACACTGACATCCTTTTATTCCTCGGCCAGGGCGACATGCACCCGGTCGGCCAGTGGCTTGAACAGGTAGTTGAGCATCGAGCGTTCGCCGGTCCGCACGAAGGCCTCCACCGGCATGCCCGGACGGATATCCAGGCCGGCCAGTTGGCCGAGGCCCTGCTCGCTGACCTTGATGCGCACCTGGTAGTAGGGCTGCTGGGTCTTTTCGTCGAGCAGGCGGTCGGCCGAGACCAACGTCACCTCGCCATCCACTCGCGGCGTGGTGCTCTGGTTGAAGGCGACGAACATCAATTCCACCGGCAGCCCTGGGCGCAGGCGGTCGACCATGTCCACCGAGGCACGGGCGTCGACCAGCAACGGCGCATCGCGCGGCACGATCTCCATCAGTTGCTGGCCCCTGGCGATGACCCCGCCGTTGGTGAACACGCTGAGGCCGACCACCGTGCCGGCTACGGGCGCCCGCACCTGGGTATGGGCCAGCTCGAATTCGGCGCTGCGCAGGCGGTTGTCCAGGTCCTCGGCGCTGGCCTGCAGCTCGGCGAGCTGCTGGCGCACCTCGTTCTGGTACTCCTGCTGGCGCTGGCCGATGCGCAGCTTGAGTTCCAGCACCTGGCGCCGGGTGCGACCGATACTGCCGAAGTCCTCGGCGATCGAGCCGTTGACCTGGGCCAGCAGCCGCTCGCTGTCGAGCAGGCGATTGCGGGCGATGTAGCCATCCCGAGCCAGTTCGCGCAGGCCGCGCAGTTGCTCGTCCAGCGCGTCACGCTGGGCCTGTTTGCTGGTCAGCGAGCCTTGCAGGCCCTGCAGCGAGGCTTCGGCGCCAGCGATGCTCTCGCGCAGGCCGCCGAGTTCCATCTCCAGCGCCTGGGCGCGGCTGCTGCGCAGTTGCCGCTGGCTCTCCAGCACCGTGGCCACCCAGGCGCTGCCGGCCTGGTCACGCAGCCCCTGCGGGAACTCGATCGAAGCCCTGCCATCGCGCTCGGCCAGCAGGCGCGCTTCGGCGGCGCGGGCGTTGACATACTGCACCCGTAGAGAGCCGACCTGGGCCTGAGCCAGGGTCGGGTCCATGCGCAGCACGACCTGGCCGGCGCTCACCGTGTCGCCGTCACGCACCAGCAACTGCTCGATCACCCCGCCCGTGGGGTGCTGCACGGCCTGTCGGCTACCGGCGACCATCACGCTGCCGCTGACCGGCACACCCTTGTCCAGCGGCGCCAACGCGGCCCACAGGAGGAAGCCACCGAAACCTGCCAGCACCAGCCAGCGGCCGACCCGGCCCGGGCGGTGTTCGTCGAGGCTGAGCAGGCTCGCCTCGGTCTTTTGCGTGGAGAGGGCGTGTACGCTCATGAAGTCAGGCTCTTGGCTGGCCGAAGGTGACGCTCAGGCCGATGGGATTGCGTGTGGTGGGTGGCGCGACGGGTGAGGGAGCCGGCCGGGCGGACCGTTGTGCGTCCTGCAGCACCCGGGCGGTGGGGCCGAAGGCCTGCAACTGGCCGCTCTTGAGCATCAGCAAGTTGTCCAGGCCGGCCAGCAGCGAGGACTTGTGGGTAATCAGGATCAACGTGCGCTTGTGCTCGCGCAGCCTGGCAATGGCCTCGACCAGCGCCTGCTCCCCGGCTTCATCGAGATTGGAATTGGGCTCGTCGAGCACGATCAGCGCCGGCAGCCCATACAGCGCCCGCGCCAGGCCGATGCGCTGGCGCTGGCCGCCGGACAGGCCCAGCCCGCCCTCGCCCAGCAGCGTGTCATAGCCGCCCGGCAGCTTGAGGATCATGTCGTGCACCCCCGCCAGCTGCGCCGCGGCCACCACCTGCTGGGCATCCACCGCGCCAAGCCGGGCGATGTTGTCGGCGATGCTGCCGGCGAACAGCTGCACGTCCTGGGGCAGGTAGCCGATATGCTGACCCAGTGCGCCACGGTCCCAGACCCTCAGGTCCGCGCCATCCAGGCGGACCTTGCCGCTCGCCGGGGCAACGGCGCCGACCAGCAGCCGCGCCAGGGTCGACTTGCCCGAGCCGGACGGGCCGATGATCCCCAGTGACTCGCCCGCTGGCAGTTCGAAGCCCAGGTTGTTCAGGCACAGACGGCTGCTGCCCGGCTGCGTCGCCCCCACCTGCTCAAGCGTCAGCTTGCCGAGCGGTGCCGGCAGCGGCATGCCCGCCGGACGCGGCGGCTGGGCCAGCAGCAGCTCGCTGAGGCGCTGATAGGCCAGGCGCGCGCCACTCCATTGGCGCCAGGCGCCGATCAACTGGTCGATGGGTGCCAGCACCCGGGCCATGAGGATGGAGCCGGCGATCATCATCCCCGGCGTGATCAGTTGCTCGATGGCCAGCCAGGCGCCCAGGCCGAGCACCAGCGACTGCAGCGCCAGGCGCACGGTCTTGGTCAGCGCGGTGACCGCCGCGGTACGCTCGCTGCCCAGGTTCTGCCGAGCCAGGAAGCCATGGTGCAGGCGCGCCCAGCGCTGACGCACCGGCGCCAACATGCCCATGGCCTCGATCACCTCGGCGTTGCGCAGGTTGGCGCTGGCTTCCAGGCCGGCCTGCTGCGACAGCTGCCCGGCCTCGGCGAACGGCGCCTGGGTCAGGCGCTCGTTGACCCAGGCCAGCAGCGTCAGCAGCACCGCCCCCAGCAGCGCCATCAGGCCGAGCCATGGGCTGAACATGAACATCACCAGCAGGTACACCGGGAACCACGGCGCGTCGAAGAACGCGAACAGGGCCTGACCGGTGGCGAACTGGCGCAGCGCGGTCAGGTCGGCAAGCATCTGCCCTGCGGCACCTTTGTGCCCGGCCAGGCTGGCCTCGTAGGCGGCCTCGAACACCCGTGGGTTGAGGTCCATGTCCATGCGCGTGCCCAGGCGGATCACCACCTGGCTGCGCAGCCACTCCAGCAGGCCCATGAAGGCGAACACCCCGAGCACCATGAGGCTGAGCATCAACAGGGTCATCTCGTTGCGCGACGACAGGACCCGGTCGTAGACCTGCAGCATGTACAGCGCCGGGGCCAGCATCAGCACGTTGATCACCGCAGTGAACAGCGCAACGTTGCCAAGCCCGGCACGGCAGGCCCTGAGCGCCCGCAGCACTTCGTTGGCCGCGGCGGGAGCGGTTCGCATTTGTTGGAAACCTCGTAGAAGGCGCCGACCGGTGATTGCATTCGCCCTGTCGTCGCCACAGAATTCGCACCGCCGCAGCCTGGGCCCGGCAAAGACACGGGCTGCGGGGTAAGTGCATCAGATCAGCGAATGGCAGGGTGACCTTCCATTCGCTTTTTCATGCCTGCGCTCAGGCCGCCAGGGCCAGGTCCTCGGGCAGCGCCTGCACGCCGACCGCTTCGGCGGCAGCGGCGTGAGCCGGGCCGGCGGCCAGGGCCGCACCGATCTCGGCGAAGGTGCTGTTGGTGGAGACGCCATAACCGGCCAGCAGGTTGTCCAGCACGCCTTCCAGGGCCGAGGTGTTGCCCTGCATCAGGCCGTAGATCACGCCCTGCACTTCGTTGCCGGCACGCCCGGCACCCTGCGCGGCATCCAGGTCCAGGCCGTTGAAGCTGACCACGTAGTTGCCCAGGCTGAAGTCGCTGCCGCTGCCGCCACCGAGCACTTCACCCAGGGAGACGTTGTCCAGCGAGCCCCACAGGTAGTGGTTGAGGTTGTCGCCCGGGGCCTTGGACGGGTCGAACACATAGTGCAGACCGTTGGCGCTGTCGCTGTCGGCAATGAAGGCGTAGTCCGAGTTGTTGCGACCGTGGGTGGCGTACTGGTCGCCATCGAAGGTGCCGTTGCTGAAGCCGCCGGTGTTGCTGTAGCCATGGCCGGCGGTGACGAAGCCGGCACTCCAGAAGGCCAGGTAGTCGTCGACGGTCGAGCTGGCGAAGGCAGCGTCATAGTTAACGGAGATGGTCATAACGGTTCCTCGTTGTTGCACAGTGATGACGAAGGCGCGTTCCGTGCCTTCGCGTCGCCCGGAATGGGCAAACCCGGTTGGTTCAGAAGCGGTACTCGAGCATGCCGCTCAAGGTGCGGCCGCGGGCCAGCGACAGGTTGTTGCCGTCGCCCATGGCCACGAAGTAGGCCTCGTCGGTGGCGTTCTCCAGCGACAGGGCCAGGTTCAGGCTGGGGGTCATCCAGTAGCTGGCGTAGAGGTCGTAGACCGTGTACTGCGGCCACTGGGCCTGATCGATCTGGTTGTAGGTATGGCTCTTGAGGTTCTCGCCGTTGCCTTCGCTGTAACGCACGCGCATGCCCACATCCAGGGTGCGCTCGAGCAGGCGCATGCCCAGGGTCAGGGCGCCACGGTCGGCGGGCATGTACGAGGCGTTGCCCATGATGTCGCCGCAACTGACGATAGCGTTGGTGTCTGCGGCGCCCTCGGCGCGTGATACGCGCACCGGCAGCATGATGATGCGGCTGCCCACCCGCACCGGGCGCATGACGGTACCGGCGCTGACCAGACGCTGTGCGCCACCCATGTAGAACTGGTTGGAACAGAACTCGTTGCTGCCGATCATGTGGGTGTAGCTGAGCTGGCCGTAGTAGGCACCGGCATCGTAGTCCAGGCTGTATTCCACGCCGCGAAAGCGTGTGGTCTCCAGGTTGTTCTGGTAGGCCGAACGGCCCAGGGCGATGCCTGCCACGCTACTGCCGGGCAGCGAGACATTGGTGTCGAGGAACGAGAAGTTGTCGATGCGCGTATCGAAGTAGGCGACCTTGGCGCCGAAGCGGTCGCCGTCGCGCAGCAGCGACTCCTTGAAGATGTTCAGCCCCAGCTCCCAGTTGTGCGACTCCTCGGCCTTGAGGAACGGGTTGGGGTAGACCATCTCGGCACTGCCGCCGGCATGCGGGCGGCCGCTCATGAACACTTCGGTCACCGCCGGCGGACGCCAGCCACGGCCCCAGCGGGTATAGACCTGCAACCAGTCCGGCCCGGGCTTGAGCGCGATGCCGAAGGTCGGCGAGAAGCGTCCCTCCTCGGTGTCCTCGTCGAAGATCATGTGGGTCTGCTGGCGGGTAAGGCCGACCTCGGTGACGCCTTCGGGGTACATCCAGGTGGTGACACCGGTCTTGCCGCTCAGGCGATAACGGTCGTAGCGCAGCCCGGCATCCAGGGTGAGCCAGTCGTCATGCTCGTAGGTGAGCTTGCCGAACAGGCTGGCCATCACTCGCTTGCCCTTGGGGTTGGCGCCCTGCACGTAGGGTAGCGATTCCACCTCGTTGACTGCGGCGACGCGCTCGGTGCTGGGGCGGAAGCTGTCCTGGAACAACTCGGTGCCGTAGTTGAAGCTCAGGGTGTCGGCCTGTCCCAGGTACCAGCGCGAGGTGTTCTGCAGCTGCAGGCCCCAGGTGTCGGTCTGGAAGCGGTCGGTGTAGGCCTCGACGCGGTTGCCGGTGGCGGCGCTGGACAGGTTGTCGGCGTTCCAGCGGTCCTGGCGGGTGGTCACGTAGTACAGCTTGGCCTTGAAGTCGATCAGGTCGTTGTCCGGGGTGAAGCTGTAGTCCAGCGCGGCATTCTTCGCATTGATGTCGTTGGTGCCGGTGACCCGGTAGTAATAGCGGTTGGCGTTGCTGTCGTTGTAGGTCCAGGCGTCCTTGCTGTCGGTGTCGGTCTCGATGTAGCTGAACTGCAGGCGCTGGTCGTCGGCGAAGTTGAGGCCGAGCTTGAACAGCTGGGAGCGGGTCACGCTGTCCATCGCCCCCACTTCGCCATGCAGCCAGCTCTTCCAGGCCTCGCGATTCTCCAGCTTGCCGCGGATCTGCGTGCCCAGGTTGTCGGCGTTCTGCGTACCGCTGCGGTAGTTGCCGAAATGCCGCTCGCTGTGGCCAAGCAGGATATCGCCGGCTTCATTGCCGACGGCGAACAGCGCACTGCCATTGAAGTAGGTGCCGTTGCCCAGTTCGCCGATACCGTGGCCGGCGCGCAGACGACCACCGATTTCCTTGCCCTGGCCGAGCAGGTCACGGGCATCGACGGTGTTGAAGCTGGCGATGCCGCCGATCACCCCGGCACCGCCCATGCCGGCCGAGGTGCCCTTGTCGATCTCGACGCCCTGGATGAACTCGGGGTCGATGAACATCACGCCGTTGCGCTGCTGGTGGCCGTTGACGTTGAAGTTCTGGCGCATGCCGTCGATGTTCATGTTGACCCGGCCATAGTCCTGCACGCCGCGGATGTTGACCGACAGTCCTGGGTCACGCTGGTTGACCGCGGTGTACACGCCCGGGGTCTGTTCGAGCAGGTCGGCGGCATGACGAGGGGCACGCTGCTCGATCTGCTCGCGGGTAATCACACTGACCGATCGCGGGGTCTGGTACACCCAATCGCCATCGCGCTGAGAATCGACATGGGTCGCGCCCAGCTCCAGGACCTCGCCGTCCTGGGCGACACGCTCCAGGCCGACCTGTCCGGCGGCGCTGAAGTGGTAGCGTACCGGCGTGCCGCGCAGCAGTTGGCGCAGGCCCTCTTCAGCCGGGTAGCTGCCGCGCAGCCCCTCGCTGCGCAGGCCGGCCAGCTTGCGGCTGTCGAAGAACACCTGCACAGCGGACTGCTCGGCGTAGGCCAGTACCGCGCTGTCGAGCGACTGGGCCGGAATATCGAAACGCACCAGGTTGCGGTTGGCGGTGCTTGGCGAATCGGCGGCTTGTGCCATGCCGATCCCCATCGGCAAAGCACAGCAGCCCAGGACCAGGCTGCCGGCCAGGGCGAGGCGGCCCAGAGGGCGCAAGGGTTGTTGTCGTGGCGTGCTCACTGCGGTTGCTCGTCCGTTGTTGGCGCTTTCTAGTAATGAAAATCAATCTCAACAATCAGACGAGCAACGCAGGAAAAGTCAGTAACTAAAATAGAAAGTTTTTTGCCGAAGCCGCGTTCAGTAGAGCACGGCCAGGCCTGGAAGCTCGATCAGCCGGGCCTTGAGCTCGTCACCGAGCACCACCGGGGCGGTGCCTAGCTGGTCGAGGCGGAATACGCCGCTGACCTCACGCCGGGCCAGTGCGCCACTGGCGACTACCAGCTGGCCAGCACGGTAGCGATTGAGCCGGGCGACCACCTCGGCGAGCGGCTGGCGTTCGAACACCAGCACGCCGCGCTGCCAGTCCGTGGCCCGCCGCAGATCGTGACCCGGCCAGGGTCGTATCCCTTTGCGCTGGTCATAGCGCAGGCTCTCGCCCTGCTCCAGTAACTGGCTGGCCGGGCCCTGCAACGGCGGCGCCTGCAGCTCGACGGCGACGCTGTGCTCCAACATGCCGACCCAGCCCCCCTCACCCTGCGCGCCAACCACGAAGCGTGTACCGAGGGCGCGACTGGTAGCCCCGGCGTATTCGACCACGAACGGGCGTGCGTCCCGGGACGTGACCGGTGCGGCAGTGAAGATGGCTTCACCGGACAACAGGCGCACGCGGCGCTCCTGATCGTCGAAGGCAAGCTGGACGGCGCTACGGCTGTCCAGTTCGACCTGGCTGCCATCGGGCAGGGTCACCCGGCGCACCTCGCCGATACCCGTGAGGTAGTCCGCACGCCAGCCTAGCCATGCCTGCGGCCATTGCTGCACAGCGAGCACGGCCAGCAACAGCGCCGCCGCGCTGGCGACAGCCCGGCGCAACCGAGGTCGCCGTCGCCGTACCGGGCTGCCCTGAAGGGGAGTCGTGGGGCGAACGGCCGAGACGGCGGGCAAGCTTGCCAATTGCCCAAGGTCAGCCCAGGTGGCCTGGGCGAAACCATAGGCCTGGGCGTGCCGGGGATCGCTGGCGCACCACTGGTCCAAGGCGTGCTGCTGCGCCGGGCCCAGGGGACCGGCCTGCTGCAGCACCACCCACTCGGCGGCCTGCTCGCGGATGGCTTGCTCGTTCTGGCTGCTCACACGGTTCTCTCGTGATCTGGTTATGTCTGGGCTGACGTCTGAAGCGGCATTTGTCAGTAAACCGTTGGTCATTCGGTTTCCTGCAGGCACTGCATCACATAGGCCAGGGCCTTGGCCAGATGCTTTTGCACCGAGCTGTCGGAGATCCCCAGGTGCCGGGCAACCTCGGCGTGGGTCATGCCTTCCAGGCGGTTGAGGCGAAAGATTTCCCGGGTACGTTCGGGCAGCTCGCCGAGGATCGCCTGCAGGCGACGCAGGTGCTGCTCACGCACGGCCTGCTCCTCGAGCCCGGGGCCATCCTCGACGATCGCCTCGAAGGCTTCGTGGGGCACCGTGTCGGTCTTGCGCCGCTGCTGCTGGCGCACGTGATCGATCATCAGGTTGTGCGCGGTGCGGTACAGGTAGGCCTGGGCGTTGTCGATCGGCTCGTGACGTTGCTGCTCGGCCAGGCGCAGGAAGCTGTCCTGCACCAGGTCGGCCGCCAGCTGCGGGTCGCGCACCTTGCGCGAGAGCAGGCCCTGAAGGTTTTTCGCGTGCTTTGTGAACAGCCGCTTGAGGTCGAACTCCGCCACACGCTCTCCATGGGGTGGTCGCAAGGTGGCGGTATGCTACTGGTTATTGAGAATCACTTGCAAGAAACAGCATTACTCGAAGAGTGCATCCAGCGCCTGTTCCAGACGGGTCACGGCAATCACCTGCAACCCGACGGGCGCTTCCTTCGGCGCGTTGCCCTTGGGCACGATGGCGCGCTTGAAGCCATGCTTGGCCGCCTCTTTCAGACGCTCCTGGCCGCTGGGCACCGGGCGCACCTCACCGGACAGGCCAATCTCGCCGAACACCAGCAGGCCATGGGCCAGCGGGCGGTTGCGCAGGCTCGACATCACCGCGGCCAGCAACGCCAGGTCCGAGGCGGTTTCGAGCACCTTCACGCCACCAACGACGTTGAGGAACACGTCCTGGTCGTGGGTGGGGATGCCGCCGTGCCGGTGCAGCACCGCCAGCAGCATGGCCAGGCGGTTCTGGTCCAGACCCAGGGTCACCCGTCGCGGGTTGGCCAGGTGGCTGTCGTCGACCAGCGCCTGGACCTCCACCAGCATCGGCCGGGTACCTTCCCAGGTGGCCATGACCACGCTGCCCGGCACTTCCTCCTGGGTACGGTTGAGGAAGATCGCCGAGGGGTTGGAGACTTCCTTGAGGCCACGGTCGGTCATGCCGAACACGCCCAGTTCGTTGACCGCGCCGAAGCGGTTCTTCACCGCCCGCAACAGGCGCAGGCGGCCGTCGGACTCACCCTCGAAATACAGCACGGTGTCGACCATGTGCTCGAGCACCCGGGGCCCGGCCAGCGAACCCTCCTTGGTGACATGGCCGACCAGGAAGATCGCCGTGCCGCTCTGCTTGGCGTAGCGCACCAGCAATGCCGTGCTCTCGCGCACCTGGGCCACGCCGCCGGGGGCTGACTGCAACTGCTCGGTGAAGATGGTCTGGATCGAGTCGATGACCATCACCCGCGGCTTTTCCTGGCGCGCGGTGGCGATGATGGTCTCGATGCAGGTTTCGGTCATGACCTTGAGCTGCTCCTGGGGCAGGCCCAGGCGCCGGGAGCGCATGGCCACCTGCTGCTGCGACTCCTCGCCGGTGACATACAGCGCCGGCATCTGCGTGGCGATGTTGCACAGGGTCTGCAGCAGGATGGTGGACTTGCCGATCCCCGGGTCACCGCCGATCAGCACCACCGAGCCGTCCACCAGGCCCCCGCCGAGCACGCGATCGAGCTCGGTGCTGCTGGTGGTGAAGCGCGGGATCTCCTCGACGCTGACTTCGGCCAGGGTCTTGATCTGCGCCTGCTGCCCGGTCCAGCCGGCACGCCCGCTCGGCGCCGCGGCGCCGCCGCTCTCGATCATGGTCTCGACCAGGGTGTTCCAGGCCCCGCAGTCACCGCACTGGCCGGCCCATTTGGGGAAGGTCGCGCCGCACTCTGTGCAGCCATACAAGCGCTTGGCCTTGGCCATGGGTGGGTCTCCTGGAAAAACCGCCATGATAGCCGAACACGGACGTGTCCCGGAGGCCTCGGCAGGCGACAAAACTATTCGCGCTAAACACAGTCTGTAGCTGCGAACGTCACGCATGAAGCGTTTTAGTGGCTTACACTGCGTTTACCTCTCCATTCGTAACAAAGGAATACAGCATGGGCATGCTCAGTGAATTCAAGGCCTTCGCGGTCAAGGGAAATGTCGTCGACATGGCGGTAGGTATCATCATCGGCGCGGCGTTCGGCAAGATCGTCTCGTCCTTTGTCGGCGACGTGATCATGCCCCCTATCGGTATGCTGATCGGCGGAGTGGATTTCAGCGACCTGGCGATCACGCTCAAGGCCGCCGAAGGCGATGTGCCAGCCGTGGTAATGGCCTATGGCAAGTTCATCCAGACCATCCTCGACTTCATCATCGTCGCCTTCGCCATCTTCATGGGCGTGAAGGTGATCAACCGCCTCAAGCGCGAAGAGGCCGTGGCACCGACCGCACCGCCAGTGCCAAGCGCCGAGGAAACCCTGCTGACCGAGATTCGCGACCTGCTCAAGGCGCAGAACCGCCAGCCCTGAAGCACAAAACGACTGGGGCCGCTTTTCGGCGGCCCCAGTGACGACGATCCAACAGGCGCTGTTGTGCCTTACCAGTAGTTCTCCACCGCCACCTGCCCTGGCCGCTTGCTCAGGCTCAACTGCAGGTCACGCGCCTTGAGCACCTTGCGCGTCTCGTCGATCATCTGCGGGTTGCCGCACAGCATGATCCGCGAGTGCTCCGGCGACAGCGCCAGCCCCGCCGCCTTTTCCAGCTCACCGTTCTCGATCAGCGTGGTGATTCGCGCATTCAACGCGCCCGGATGCGGCTCTCGGGTCACCACCGGAATGAACTGCAGCTTGCCCGCGAACTCCGCCAGGTAGTCGCGCTGCTCCAGCGCGGCGATCTCATCCACATACGCCAGCTCCTTCGCCTCGCGCACCGAGTAGACCAGCTTGATGTTGTCGAAGCGCTCCCAGGCCTCGAAGTCCTGCAGGATCGACATGAACGGCGCAATGCCGGTGCCGGTGGCCAGCAGCCACAGGTCGCGACCACCGACGAAACGGTCGAGGGTCAGGTAGCCGAAGGCCTGGCGGTCGATCAGCAGGGTGTCGCCCGCGCCCAGGCGGCTCAGCTCGCTGGTGAACTCGCCCCCCGGCACCACGATGGAGAAGAAGTCGAGGAATTCGTCATGGGGCGCGCTGACCATGGAATAGGCGCGCCAGGCGACGCTGCCATCGGCCTTGCTCACCCCAAGGCGAGCGAACTGCCCGGCGCGGAAACGGAAACCGGCATCGCGAGTGACACGCAGGGAAAACAGGTTGGGCGTCAGGGGCTGGACGTCGAGCAGGGTCTGGCGGGTGAATTTGTCGGCGCTGGCGGTCATGACGGACTCCATGGAACAGATGCGCGTAGTGTCGCGCAAAGCAGCGGAGATAAACACCGTCGGTTTGTAAGGTATCGCCTGGGACTGCTCGCAATCAGCTAAGAAAACGCGCCAGCTATAACAAAAAAACCCAGCACAGAGTTAGGAGATTTCCTACACTTCGCTTCGTGCGTTTCCTACATTGGATCCAGCGAGAAGCAGAAGGGAGCTTCATCGATGCCACACTGGAAGACTGAAGATCTCCAGCAGCTGCTGGACGAGCGCGAGCCCAAACAGATTTTCGCATGCGCCGTAGACCTGATACAGAAGCTCGACATGGAGTATCTGGGTTTGACGCTACATCTGCATGCCTGTGCAAAGGTTCCGCAGGTAATTCTCTACAACAACTATCCCAAAAGCTGGAATGATCGTTACCAGAACGAGAATTTCATCAGTATGGATCCGACAATATTAAAGTGCCACCTCGGCGAGCTGCCTTTTGTCTGGAGCGACGATCTCTTCCGCGACGTCCCACAGCTGCGCGAGGAAGCCCATGCGCACGGGCTGACCTACGGCTGGACCCAGTCAACGCATGACCTGCGGCATAACGAAAGCCACTTGAGCGTGTCCCGGCGCTCCCGCGCCATCGACGAAGACGAACATTACGAAAAGTGCGCTGCAACGATGTGGCTATGCAACACCTTGCACACGTTGCTCAGTGAATATCACCTGACCCATCTCTACGGGCTCAGCGTGCGGGAACTGGAGGTGATGGACTGGTGCGCCAAAGGCAAGATTGCCGAGGATATTGCCAAGATCCTGCGCTTATCGACCAGCACAGTGAACTTTCATATCCGCAGCGCCATCGACAAGACCAATGCTCCCAACAAGACAGCGGCGGTCGCCAAGCTCGTCGAAGCCAAGCAGATCAGTCCCAGGTAAAGGCTCGGAATCTGTAGAATCGCGTACCTCATGTCCATCGCGCCCCGCGATGACCAGCACCACCTTGAGTCGTACGCCATGCCCCTGTTCAACAGCCCCTTCGCCGACCTCGACCTGATCCGCCAGCCGGCCCAGGCCAACGACCCGTTGCTGGCCTTCGACGCCGCCGACCAGTACCTGCTGGAGCACCTGGCGGCCCAGGCGCCGCAGGCGAGCTGCAAGGTGCTGGTGCTCAACGACAGCTTCGGCGCCCTGGCCGCGAGCCTCGCGGGGCATGTGCAGGTGAGCAGCAGCGGCGACTCGCACCTGGCGCACCTGGCCCTGGAGAAGAACCTGGCGGGTAACGGCAAGCCATTCGACAGCGTGCCCTTCATCCCGGCCAGCGAGACCTTCCAGGGCCCGTTCGAACGCGTGCTGGTGCGCGTGCCCAAGACCCTGGCCCTGCTCGAGGAACAGCTGATCCGCCTGCAGGGCCAGTTGGCGCCCGGCGCCCAGGTGATCGCCGGGGCCATGATCAAGCACCTGCCCCGCGCCGCCGGCGACCTGATGGAGAAGTACATCGGCCCGGTCCAGGCTTCGCTGGCGCAGAAGAAGGCCCGCCTGCTGATTGCCACTGTCGGCGAACGCCCGACCGCGCGCTCGCCCTACCCCAGCCGCTACCGCCTGGACAGCCCGGCCCTGGAGCTGGTCAATCACGCCAACGTGTTCTGCCGCGAAGGCCTGGACATCGGCACCCGCGCTTTCCTGCCACACCTGCCACGCGACCTGGGCCGCGCCCGTGTCGCCGATCTCGGTTGTGGCAATGGCGTGCTGGCGATCGCCTGCGCCCTGGCCAACCCGGATGCGCAGTTCACCCTGGTCGACGAGTCGTACATGGCGGTGCAGTCGGCGCGGGAGAACTGGCAGGCGGCGCTGGGTGATCGCGAAGTGACGATCAGGGCCGCGGATGGCCTGGCCGGTCAGGAGAAACAATCGCTGGACGTGGTGCTGTGCAACCCGCCGTTCCACCAGCAGCAGGTGGTCGGCGACTTCCTCGCCTGGCGCATGTTCCAGCAGGCCCGGGAGGCGCTGGAGGTCGGTGGCGCGCTGTACATCGTCGGCAACCGCCACCTGGGCTACCACAGCAAGCTGGCGCGATTGTTCCGAGGGGTCGAGCAGGTGGCTGCGACGCCGAAGTTCGTGGTGTTGAAAGCCCGTAAATAAACACCCGATAGAAAACGAGAAAAGCCCGCCCCTACTGGTTCTGTAGGAGCGGGCTTGTCCCGCGATCGGGCTGCACCGCAGCCCTCACAACCTAGTGGGTACTCAAGCCTGCCGCACTCATGAACATGCGCATGCCATAAGCCACCACCCCAAGCGCCGCCACGCTCAGCCCCCAGATCAGCACCAGCCAACCCAGGCGTTGCCACAGCGGCTTTTTCTCTTCGACGTTCATCACGATACGCTCCTAGTGATAGCCATCTTCATGGGTCACCTTGCCGCGGAACACGTAGTAGCTCCAGTAGGTGTAGCCAAGGATGAACGGCAGGATGAACAGCGTGCCCACCAGCATGAAGCCCTGGCTCTGCGGTGGCGCCGCGGCGTCCCAGATGCTGATCGACGGCGGGATGATGTTCGGCCACAGGCTGATACCCAGCCCGCTGTAGCCCAGGAAGATCAGCACCAGGGTCAGCAGGAACGGCGTGTAGTGGGCATTGCGCGCCACCGCCCGCAGCAGGCCGTAGAAGGTCACCAGCACCAGGATCGGCACCGGCATGAACCAGACCAGGTTGGGCATGCTGAACCAGCGTTCGGCGATCTGCGGATAGGCGATCGGCGTCCACAGGCTGACCACGCCGATGACCGCCAGCAGCACCAGCGCCAGTGGCCGAGCGATGTCATGCATCTGCTTCTGCAGCGGCCCTTCGGTCTTCATGATCAGCCAGGTGCAGCCCAGCAGGGTGTAGGCGACGATCAGGCCCAGGCCGGAGAACAGCGTGAACGGCGTCAGCCAGTCCAGGGTGCCGCCGACGAACTTGCGGTCGACCACCTTGAAGCCCTCGATGAACGCGCCCAGGGCCACGCCCTGGAAGAAGGTCGCCACCAGCGAGCCCCAAATGAACGCCTTGTCCCAGATGTGCCGCTTGTTGGCCCGGGCCTTGAAACGGAACTCGAAGGCCACGCCACGGAAGATCAGGCCCACCAGCATCAGGATCAACGGCAGGTACAGTGCCTCCAGCACCACCGAGTAGGCCAGCGGGAAGGCGCCGAACAGCGCCGCGCCGCCCAGCACCAGCCAGGTTTCGTTGCCGTCCCATACCGGGGCGACGGTGTTCATCATCACATCGCGGTCACGCTCGTCCTTGACGAAGGGGAAGAGCATGCCGATTCCCAGGTCGAAACCATCCATCACCACGTACATCATGACGCCGAAGATGATGATCACGGCCCAGATCAGCGGAAGATCGATACCCATCTCAGTTCCCCTTGCTCAGGCTGGCGGAGTCGGCCTCATGGCCTTCATCGGCGGCGGACAGTGGCCGCGCCGGCGTGCGTTTCTGGCCAGGGCCACCCGGGGTGTGCTCCTCGCCTTCGCCGGTCTTCGGCCCTTTGCGCACCAGGCGCATCATGTAGCCGATGCCGGTGCCGAACAGGGCGAAGTAGACCACCACGAACATCACCAGGGTGAAACCAAGTTGCGCGTAGCTATGGTTGGACACCCCATCGGCGGTGCGCATCAGCCCATAGACCACCCAGGGCTGGCGACCGACCTCGGTGGTGAACCAGCCGGCGAGGATGGCGATCAACCCGGACGGGCCCATCCACAAGGTCAGGTAGAGGAACGGACGCGAGCTGTACAGCGTGCCGCGCTTGCGCAGCCACAGGCTCCACAGGCCGACGAAGATCATCAGCATGCCCAGCCCGACCATGATCCGGAACGACCAGAACACGATGGTCGAATTGGGTCGATCCTCGGGCGGGAAGTCCTTCATCGCCGGGACCTGCTTGTCCAGGCTGTGGGTGAGGATCAGGCTGCCGAGCGCCGGGATCTCGATCTTGAAGCGCGTGGTCTCGGCCTGCATGTCGGGAATGCCGAACAGGATCAGCGGGGTCGGCTCGCCGGGCTTGTTCTCCCAGTGGCCTTCGATGGCGGCGATCTTCACCGGCTGGTGCTTGAGGGTGTTCAAGCCATGGAAGTCACCGATCACCGCCTGTACCGGCGCGACGATCAGCGCCATCCACATGGCCATCGACAGCATCTTGCGCACCGCCGGGTTGTCGCGCCCGCGCAGCAGGTGCCAGGCCGCCGAGGCGCCGACGAAGAACGCGGTGGCGACGAAGGCCGCGGTGGCCATGTGCATCAGCCGGTAGGGGAAGGACGGGTTGAAGATCACCGCGAACCAGTCCACCGGGATCACCTGGCCATTGACGATCTCGTAGCCCTGGGGCGTCTGCATCCAGCTGTTGGAGGCGAGGATCCAGAACGTCGACACCAGCGTGCCGAGCGCCACCATGCACGTGGCGAAGAAGTGCAGGCCACGCCCGACACGGTTCCAGCCGAACAGCATGACGCCGAGGAAACCGGCCTCGAGGAAGAAGGCGGTCAAGACCTCGTAAGTAAGTAATGGACCGGTGATGGACCCGGCAAAGTCGGAGAACTGGCTCCAGTTGGTGCCGAACTGGTAGGCCATGACCAGGCCCGAGACCACGCCCATGCCGAAGTTGACGGCGAAGATCTTCGACCAGAAGTGGTAGAGGTCACGGTAGGTATTGTCGCCGGTCTTCAGCCAAAGGCCTTCGAGGACCGCCAGGTAGCTCGCCAGGCCAATGGTGATGGCCGGGAACAGGATGTGAAAGGACACGGTAAAGGCAAACTGGATTCGGGCGAGCTCTAGGGCTTCCAATCCGAACATGGTGCTTCCTCTTCAGGTAATCCGGCGACCGGGCTCATGGCCTGTCGCCCACTGCCCCCACGGGTATCGAGTGCGGCGCGTTGGAATTGTTCTGTTCGATCGCGGGGATTCCGGCCCGAGGGCCAAGATCGTTGCATCTGGAACGATTGATCCAGGTCAACGACTGAATGGAAGCATAGTCCCGAATGACCCATCCGGATGTGTGGTTGATTGCCGCGTGACCGGTTGCCTCACCCTCTTTTTTTGCGTGTGAAAAGTTGATCCACGCGGCTTTCAGCAACTATTTGTTACAAACAGATGTTACTCTTCAGCCCCCTCTGGTACCGAGGTCGCAGGCTCCCCGATGTCCGATTCCGCCCCGAAATTGCTGCGCCATCACCGCCCGTTCCTCGCCTTCTGGCTGGCCCGCGTGTTCACCGCCAGCGGCTTCCAGATGCTCACCGTGGCCATCGGCTGGCATCTCTACCAACTGACCGGCAATGTCCTCGACCTGGGCCTGGTCGGGCTGGTCGAGTTCGCCCCGCGGGTGCTGTTCATGCTGCACACCGGGCATGTCGCCGACCGCTACGACCGGCGCAAGGTCGCCGCCCTGTGCCAGACCCTGCAGGCGCTGATCGCCCTCGCACTGGCCGTGGGCAGCTTTACCGACAACGTCAGCCGCGAACTGATCTTCGTGCTGGCCTTCCTGCTGGGGGCCGCCCGCTCGTTCGAGATGCCGGCGACCCAGGCCCTGCTGCCCAACGTGGTACCCCCCGGGCTGTTCCCACGCGCGGTGGCGGCCTCTGCATCGGCGTCCCAGGCGGCGACCATCGTCGCCCCGGCGGTGGGCGGCCTGCTCTACGCCCTCGGCAGTACCTGGGTTTACGGTCCGACCGTAGTCCTCTATCTCATCGCCTGTCTTTTGACCCTGAGCCTCGATGCCCGTCGGCAGCCGCCGCAGCCAGGCAGGGCCAACCTCGACTCGCTGCTGGCCGGGATCCGCTTCATCCGCAGCCGTCCGGATATCCTCGGCGCGATCTCGCTGGACCTGTTCGCCGTGCTGCTGGGCGGTGCCACCGCCCTGCTGCCGGTGTTCGCCAAGGACATCCTGCTCACCGGCGCCTGGGGCCTGGGTCTGTTGCGCTCGGCGCCCGCCGTCGGTGCATTGTTGATGTCGCTGTGGCTGGCGCGCTTCCCGGTGGAACGCAAGGTGGGTCTGACCATGTTCACCGCAGTGGGCATATTTGGCGTCGCGACCATCGCCTTCGGCCTGTCCACTTCGTTCTGGTTCTCCCTGGCGGTGCTGGTGGTGCTGGGCGCGGCGGACATGATCAGCATGGTCATCCGCAGCGCCTTCGTGCAGTTGGAGACGCCAGACGAGATGCGCGGCCGGGTGAGCGCGGTGAATGGGCTGTTCATCGGTGCCTCGAACCAGCTCGGCGAGTTCGAGTCGGGCGTTACCGCGCACTGGTTTGGCACAGTGCCGGCGGTGGTGCTCGGTGGCGTGGGCACGCTGGTGGTGACCGGGGTGTGGATGAAGCTGTTCCCGACGCTGACCCATCGGGACCGGATGCACAACAGCTGATCGGTTGCCTGTGCCGGCCTCTTCGCGGGTAAACCCGCTCCCACAGGCGTGGCGCGTGGCTTGAGGGCTGCACGGTCACTGTGGGAGCGGCTTCAGCCGCGAACACCGGCATAGCCGGTGCCAGGCACCGCGTCGCCTGCTTCGCGGCGGTGCGGCGGTCCGATAAACCCGCTCCCACAGGGATCGCGCCAGATTCTAAAAATTGAGCAAGACAGTTGCTCCCACAGGCGTGGCTTGAGAGCTGCACGGTCGCTGTGGGAGCGGCTTCAGCCACGAACACCGGCATAGCCGGTGCCAGGCACCGCCTCGCCTGCTTCGCGGCGGTGCGGCGGTCCGATAAACCCGCTTCCACAGGGATCGCGCCGCCCTCAGGCCCTGTGAAATACCTGTGGGAGCGGGCTTGCCCGCGAAAGGGCCGACACAGGCTGGAGAAAACCCTCTCCCCAATGGCCATAGGCCCCCGCCATCCATGCTGGTATGATGCGCGGCTTTTTTCCGCCCCACACAAAACCACGGTATCCGGTACGGTCTGTGCTTTGCTGTTGGGGTCGATACATTCACGGCGCGAGGGCGCCCGGGGAGCAGGCATGCTGGAAAGGCTGTTTCAACTAAAAGCACACGACACCAATGTGCGCACCGAGATTCTCGCGGGCGTCACCACCTTCCTGGCCATGGCCTACATCCTGTTCGTCAACCCGAGCATCCTCGGCGAGACCGGCATGGACAAGGGCGCGCTGTTCGTCGCCACGTGCCTTGCCGCGGCCATCGGCTCGGTGACCATGGGCATCATCGCCAACTACCCGATCGCCCTGGCGCCGGGCATGGGCCTGAACGCCTTCTTCACCTACACCGTGGTCCTGCACATGGGCCACACCTGGCAGGTGGCGCTGGGCGCGGTATTCATTTCCGCCGTGCTGTTCTTCCTGCTGTCGATCTTCCGCATCCGCGAGTGGATCGTGAACAGCATCCCGCTGCCGCTGCGCTCGGCCATCGCTGCCGGCATCGGCCTGTTCCTGGCACTGATCGCCCTGCATAACGCAGGTATCGTCGTCGATAACCCGGCCACTCTGGTGGGCCTGGGCGACCTCAGCAAGCCGGCGCCGATCCTCGCCATCCTCGGCTTCTTCCTGATTGTCGCCCTCGAGTCGCTGAAGGTCCGCGGCGCGGTGCTGATCGGTATCCTGGCGGTGACCGTGGCCTCGATCGCGATGGGCGTCACTCCGTTCAATGGCGTGGTGTCGATGCCGCCGTCACTGGCCCCGACCTTCCTGCAACTGGACATCGCCGGCGCCCTCGACGTCGGCCTGATCAGCGTAATCTTCGCCTTCCTGTTCGTCGACCTGTTCGATAACTCCGGCACCCTGATCGGCGTGGCCAAGCGCGCCGGCCTGATGGGCAAGGACGGCCACATGCCGAAGATGGGCCGCGCCCTGATCGCCGACAGTACCGCCGCCATGGCCGGTTCCCTGCTGGGCACCTCGACCACCACCAGCTACATCGAGTCGGCGGCGGGCGTGAGCGCGGGCGGGCGCACCGGCCTGACCGCCATCGTGGTCGCCGTGCTGTTCCTGCTGGCGCTGTTCTTCGCCCCGCTGGCCGGCAGCGTGCCAGCCTTCGCCACCGCGCCAGCGCTGCTGTTCGTCGCCGTGCTGATGGCCTCGGGCCTGGCCGAGATCAACTGGGACGATGTCACCGAAGCCGCGCCGGTGGTGGTGACCGCCCTGGCCATGCCGCTGACCTATTCGATTGCCAACGGCATCGCCTTCGGCTTCATCGCCTGGACCGCCATCAAGCTGATCTCCGGTCGTCACCGCGACCTGAACCCGGCGCTGGTGATCCTGTCGATCCTGTTCGTCATCAAGCTGGGCTGGTTCCCCGCATGAGTGCTGTCCTGGATCCTTCCCAATACGATGCGCAGCTGGCGGCCAAGGCCGACCGCCTGCGCGAGCTGCTGGCACCGTTCGGCGCGCCGGAGCCGGCGCTGTTCGACTCGCCTCGCGAGCACTATCGCCTGCGCGCCGAGTTCCGCCTGTGGCGCGAGGACGGCCAACGCCATTACGCGATGTTCGCCCCGGGCGAGAAGCACAAGGCGATCCTGATCGACGATTTCCCCATCGCCAGCGAGCGCATCAATGAACTGATGCCACGCCTGAAGGCCGCCTGGCAGGGCAACGAGGCGCTCGACAATCGCCTGTTCCAGGTCGAGTTCCTCACCACCCTGGCCGGCGATGCGATGGTCACCCTGTGCTACCACCGTCCGCTGGACGACGCCTGGGAAACCGCCGCGCAACAACTGGCCAGCGACCTGAACGTCAGCGTGATCGGTCGTTCCAAGGGCAAGCGCGTGGTGATCGGCCGCGACTATGCGGTGGAGAAGCTCGACATCGCCGGGCGCACCTTCAGCTATCGCCAGCCTGAAGGCGCCTTCACCCAGCCCAATGGCGCGGTGAACCAGAAGATGCTCGGCTGGGCCTTCGAGGCCATGGGCGAGCGCCAGGACGACCTGCTGGAGCTGTACTGCGGCAACGGCAACTTCACCCTGCCGCTGGCCACCCGCGCGCGCAAGGTGCTGGCCACCGAGATCAGCAAGACCTCGGTCAATGCCGCGTTGCACAACCTCGACGAGAACGGCGTGGACAACGTGCGCCTGGTACGCCTGTCGGCCGAAGAGCTGACCCAGGCGCTGAACGAGGTCCGCCCGTTCCGCCGCCTGGAAGGCATCGACCTGAAAAGCTACGACTTCGGCACCGTGTTCGTCGACCCGCCACGCGCCGGCATGGACCCGGACACCTGCGAGCTGACCCGCCGCTTCGAGCGCATCCTGTACATCTCGTGCAACCCGGAAACGTTGGCGCAGAACATCGCCCAGCTGCACGATACCCACCGTATCGAGCGCTGCGCGCTGTTCGACCAGTTCCCGTATACCCACCACATGGAAAGCGGCGTACTGCTGGTTCGGCGCTGAAACGCTCGCAGGGCAGGCTCCTGCACGCTGTGTGTGTGTGTAGGAGCGGCCTTGTGCCGCGAAAGGGTCGCGTAGCGACCCCTGGATTCCAGCGTTTACACATCAATCACCGGGGCCGCTCTGCGGCCCTTTCGCGGCACAAGGCCGCTCCTACAGGGATCGCGTAAACGCCTTCAGAAATCGAAGAACACCGTCTCCCCTTCCCCCTGGATACGGATATCGAACCGATACGCCGTCTTTCCCTCTACCTCGCAACGTCTGGCGATCAGCGTCTCGCGCCGCTGCGGCTGCTCGATCAGGTTGAGCACCGGGCACCGGGCGTTCGCCTCGCCCTCGTCATCGAAGTACAGCCGGGTATGCAGGTGGATATTGATCCCCCGGGCAAACAGGCTGATGTTGATGTGCGGCGCCATCGGCACGCCCGCGGCGTTGTTCACCACCCCCGGCTTGACCGTGTGCAGCGTCCATTCGCCGGCATCGAAGGTGGTCGCGGTGCGGCCGAAGCTGTTGAAAGCGTTCTCCAGGTTGAATTCATCCTGATATTGGCCATTGGCATCGGCTTGCCAGATTTCCAGGAACGAATCGCGCACCAGGTGGCCGTTGCCGTCGTACACCTGGCCGAGCAAGAGGATGTGCTCGCCCGGCGCATCGGGCCGGGCCAGGCGGTTCCAGATTTCCTGGTCGCGGGTCGGGTTGCCCGCCGCCTCCAGGGCCAGGCCGATGTGCACGTAGGGGCCGGCGGTCTGCGAAGGGGTTTCCGGCAGCAGTTCGATAGGCATGACGGGCCTCCTCAGCGATTTTCGAAGTGGGTCTGGCGCTGGCCGCGCAGGACGATGTCGAAGCGGTAGGCCAGGCAATCCATGGGGTTGGCATGGCCCATGTCGAGCCTGGCGATCAGCCGCTGGACCGCCTCAGGATTGGCGATCGACTTGACGATCGGGCACAGCGGAATCAGTGGATCGCCCTCGAAGTACAGCTGGGTGATCAGCTTGGTGGCGATCGACGGCCCGCTGATGGAGAAGTGGATATGCGCCGGGCGCCAGTCGTTGGGGCCGTTGCGCCACGGGTACGGACCGGGCTTGATGGTGCGGAAGCTGTAGTAGCCGTCGCGGTCGGTCAGGCAACGACCAACGCCGCCAAAGTTCGGGTCCAGCGGGGCCAGGTAGCGGTCGTTCTTGTGCCGGTAGCGACCGCCGGCGTTGGCCTGCCACATCTCGACCAGGGTATTGGGCACCGGCTTGCCGTACTGGTCGACAACACGGCCGGCGACGATGATGCGCTCGCCAATCGGCAGGCCGCCCTGGTTGAAGTTGAGCAGCAGGTCGTGGTCGTGCTCGCCGAAGCGCAGATGGGAAAAGTCCGGGCCGGTACTTTCGCTGATCGACTGCGGGATGCTGACCAGCGCCTGGCGCGGCGAACGCGCCACCGAGGTCTTGTAGTCGGGGGTGAAGGCCTTGGGGTGCCAGTTGCGATCACGGATCACGAAGCGGCTGGTGTCCTGGGCGGGCATGCCGGTTTCCTCTCTTGGAATTGTCGAGCGCCTGGGCGTGGCAGGCGGACTTGCAGTTTCCGGCAGGCCAGTCGGGATGAATATTGAATTCAGCGGTCTTAGACATAACCATTTGGTTATGCATCAGCGACCAGGGCGACGCCCTGGGCAGCGCTGAACTAATCTTTAGACTTCATGTTTCACAAACCGGAGAGCTCCATATGGAATGGCGAAAAGGTCGACGCAGCGACAACGTGGTCGATGCCCGCGGCGAAGGGGGTGGCGGCGGCATGCGCTTCGGCGGCGGCAAGGGCCTCGGGCTCGGCGCCATCCTGTTGATCGTTGGCATCGGCTGGCTCACCGGGCAGGACCCGCTGCAGATCCTCGGCCAGTTGGCCGGGCAGATGGAGCAGCAGCAGACCGCTCCGGCCAACGTCGGCAGCAAGGCGCCGCCGGCCAACGACGAGCAGGCCGAGTTCGTCGCCTCGATCCTCGGCGACACCGAGGACACCTGGAAGGCACTCTTTGCCCAGGCGGGCAAGCAGTACCGCGATCCCCAGCTGGTGCTGTTCAGTGGCCAGGTCAACTCCGCCTGCGGCTTCGCCTCGGCGGCGGTCGGGCCGTTCTACTGCCCCGGCGACCAGCGCGTGTACCTGGACATGACGTTCTTCCGGGAAATGGAAACCCGCTTCAAGGCCGCCGGCGACTTCGCCCAGGCCTACGTGATCGCCCACGAAATCGGCCACCACGTGCAGACCCTGCTCGGCGTCTCGGCCAAGGTCGACGCCGCGCGCCGCAATGGCCAGCGCATGGAAGGCGACAACGGCCTGCTGGTACGCCAGGAACTGCAGGCCGACTGCCTGGCCGGCGTGTGGGCCTACCAGGCGCAGAAACGCCTGAACTGGCTGGAGCCGGGTGATGTGGAAGAGGCGCTGAACGCCGCCAATGCCATCGGTGATGATCGCCTGCAACAGCAGGGGCAAGGGCGGGTGGTGCCCGACTCGTTCACCCATGGTACCTCGCAACAGCGCGAGCGTTGGTTCAAGGCTGGGTTTTCCAGTGGCGACGTGAACCAGTGCGACACCTTCAGCGCACGTAGCCTTTGAGATCGCGATCCCCCAGTGCGCGCCTGCAGGTGCGCATTGCGGGCAAACCCGCGATTGACCACATTAAAAACACAAACGTATTCAACAAGTTACAAATTTGCTGAAAAAGCGTTTCAGCTTCTCCCCTCTTTGCCGATATGTCCTACACAAATCTGCGGGCTATCTGACAACAACAACGCCCAGCTTTTGAGATCAAGTGAGCGAAATCATTCTCTGGGAGAGCGTGCATGAACAGTTGGTTAGCCAATATCAGCGTCAACCTCAAACTCGGCCTGGGCTTCGGCCTGGTCCTGGTCCTGACCGGCCTGCTGGCCCTGACCGGCTGGAACAGCCTGGGCAGCCTCATCGACCGCAGCAACTGGATGAGCGACATCACCCAGCTCAACAGTGACCTGACCAACCTGCGCGTGGCCCGCCTGCAGTGGATGCTGACCAACGGCGACGATGCCTCGGCGGCCAACGTCCAGGCCAAGCTCGACGCCTTCGGCAGCCAGCAGCAGCACCTGGTCAACTCCTTCAAGAGCCCGGAAAACGTCAAGCTGCTGCGCGAGCAGGGCCAGAGCATCAGCGAATATCGCGTCTCGCTGGAAAAGATGCGCCAGGGCTACAAGACCACCCTCTCCGCCCGCGATTCGATGAACCAGGCCGCCGGCCGCGCCAATGAGGCGATCGAGGCGATCAGCGGCGCCGTGCTGTCCAGCTCCGAGAGCGATGCCAGCCGCCTGGCCCAGTACCTGCTGATCAGCAAGGCCAAGCAGCAGCTGGTGCAAGTGCGCCTGGATGTACGTAGCTACATCGCCGACCTGACCAGCGAAGCCGAGCAGGCTGCCCTGCGCCAGCTGGAAAACGCCCTGAATGAAATCGACAGCCTCAAGCGCCAGCTGCCAGGCGAAGCCTCGCGCATCCAGCAGTTCGAAAGCGCCGTGCTGGCCTACCGCGACGCCGTGCGCCAGTTCCGCGACGCCACCGCCGCCATCGGCGTGGCCCGCGCTGAAATGACCGTGCAGGGCGCCGACATCGTCAAGCGCAGCGACGAGCTGTACAAGATCCAGATCGAGCGCCGTGACGCCGAAAGCGTCCAGGCCCGCAGCCTGCAGACCACCGCCACCCTCCTGGCGCTGCTGGTCGGCGTGCTCGCCGCGTTCATCATCACCCGCCAGATCACCCGCCCGCTGCGCGAAACCATGGACGTGGTCAACC
Source organism: Pseudomonas sp. RtIB026 (assembly GCF_016861355.2). NCBI lineage: Bacteria > Pseudomonadati > Pseudomonadota > Gammaproteobacteria > Pseudomonadales > Pseudomonadaceae > Pseudomonas > Pseudomonas sp. RtIB026. The sequence goes on from NZ_AP023348.2 coordinate 5,758,098, forward strand.
GCATCGCCAGCGGCGACCTCACCCAGGAGCTGCGCGTCACCCGCCGCGACGAACTGGGCGCCCTGCAGCAGGGCATCGCCCGCATGGGCACCACCCTGCGCGACCTGATCACCGGCATCCGCGACGGCGTCACCCAGATCGCCAGCGCCGCCGAGGAGCTGTCGGCGGTGACCGAGCAGACCAGTGCCGGCGCCAACAGCCAGAAGGTCGAGACCGACCAGGTGGCCACCGCCATGCACGAGATGGCCGCCACCGTCCAGGAAGTCGCGCGCAACGCCGAGCAGGCCTCCCACGCGGCGACCAACGCCGACGACGAAGCCCGGGTTGGCGACAAGGTGGTGGGTGAAGCCATCAGCCAGATCGAACGCCTGGCCCATGAGGTGCACCGCTCCACCGAGGCGATGACCCTGCTGCAGCAGGAAAGCCAGAAGATCGGCAGCGTCATGGATGTGATCAAGTCGGTGGCCGAGCAGACCAACCTGCTGGCGCTCAACGCCGCCATCGAGGCGGCCCGTGCCGGCGAGGCCGGCCGTGGCTTCGCCGTGGTGGCCGACGAGGTCCGCGGCCTGGCCCAGCGCACCCAGCAGTCCACCGAAGAGATCGAAGGCCTGATCGCCAGCCTGCAGCACGGCACCCAGCAGGTCGCCGAAGTGATGAACGGCAGCCGCAGCCTGACCGACAGCAGCGTCGAGCTGGCACGCAAGGCCGGTGGTTCGCTGGAGAGCATCACCCGCACGGTGTCGAATATCCAGTCGATGAACCAGCAGATCGCCGCCGCCGCCGAGCAGCAGAGCGCCGTGGCCGAAGAGATCAGCCGCAGCATCCTCAACGTGCGCGACGTGTCGGAGCAGACCGCCGCGGCCAGCGACGAGACCGCCGCCTCCAGCGTCGAGCTGGCGCGCCTGGGTGGTCACCTGCAGACACTGGTCAGCCAGTTCCGCGTCTGACCCTGTAACGCATCGCGGGGCAAGCCCGCTCCCACCGGTCGTGGGAGCGGGCTTGCCCCGCGATCATTTCACCCCAGCCTTATTTGACGATCATCCCCACACCCCTACCCCGCGGATCCGACGCGGTCTCCAGCTTCTCCCCGGTGACCCGGATCGCCTGGATATCGCCCATCTCCCAACCCTGGTCTTCCAGCACGTAGCCCATCTTCTTCAGATCGTCCGCCACCTTGCCGGTGAGCGGCGCATAGCTGTCGAAGTAGATCGTGTCCTTGGGCAGCAACTGATGATGCACACGCTGCGCCGCCACCGCCTTCTCCAACGGCATGCCGTAGTCATACAGGTTGTTCATCACCTGGAAGATCGAGGTGAAGATCCGCGAACCGCCCGGCGTGCCCAGCACCAGCGCCACCTTGCCATCGCGGGTCACCAGGCTCGGACTCATCGACGAGAGCATGCGCTTGCCCGGCGCGATGGCATTGGCGTCGCCGCCGACCACGCCAAAGGCATTGGCCGCCCCCGGCTTGGCGCTGAAGTCGTCCATCTCGTCGTTGAGCAGGAAGCCCGCGCCCTTGACCACCACGCCACTGCCGTAGTCGAGGTTGAGGGTGTAGGTGTTGCTCACCGCGTTACCCTGCTTGTCGACGATGGAGAAGTGCGTGGTCTGGTGCGGTTCCAGCCCTGGCTTGACCTTGTCGGTCTCGGAGATCGCGTTCGGGTTGACCTGGGCGGCCCGCTTGGCCAGGTAGTCCTTGGCCACCAGCTGGTCGACCGGGACCTTGGTGAAGGCCGGGTCACCGAGGTAGTCGGCGCGATCTGCGAACACGCGTTTCTCGATCTCGGCCAGCAGGTGAATGTACTTGGCCGAATTGTGCTCGACGCCCTTGAAGTCCGCGGCGCGGTCTTCCTTGATGCCCAGCAGCTGGGCCAGGGCGACGCCGCCGGAGCTTGGCGGCGGCGCGGTGTAGACCACGTTGCCGCGCCAGCCAATGGCGATCGGGTCGCGCCACACGGCCTTGTAGTCCTTGAGGTCATCCTTGGTGATCAGGCCCTTGTCGGCCTGCATCTGCGCCACCAGCAGGTCGGCGGTCTTGCCCTGGTAGAACTCGCTGACGCCCTTGTCGGCGATGCGCTCCAGGGTCTGCGCCAGTTCCGGCTGCTTGAACAGCTCGCCGACCTTCATGTGGCCGAAGTAGTCGTTGAAGTTGGTGGCGGTCTTGAACAGACCCTGGGCGTCGTCACGGTACTGGTACTGCTTCTGGGCGATCTTGAAGCCGTTCTGCGCGTAGCCGATGGCCGGCGTCAGCAACTCGCTCCACTTGAGCTTGCCGAACTTCTGGTGCGCCTCCCACAGCCCCATCACCGTGCCCGGCACGCCGGCGGCGCGTACGCCGACCAGGCTGAGGTTCTCGATCACCTCACCCTTGTCGTCCAGGTACATGGTCTTGGTCGCGGCCTTGGGCGCCACTTCGCGGTAGTCGAGGAAGTAGGGCTTGCCGTCGACGAACAGGGTCATGAAGCCACCACCGCCGATGTTGCCAGCTTCAGGGTAGGTCACGGCCAGGGTGAAGGCGGTGGCGACGGCGGCGTCCACCGCGTTGCCGCCCTTCTTGAGGATATCGGCGGCCACCTGTGCGCCATATTGATCAGGCGCGGCCACCGCGCCGCCTTCCAGCGTCACGGCAAAGGCGGAGGAACAGCTCAGGATCGCGACCCCGAGGGCCAGCGGCTGGAACATGACGATACGCATGCGCACTTCCTTGGTGTTGTTTTTGTTGATCAGTCATTAAGGCCGAAGCCCTCCGACTAAGCAAACACCATTGCAGGATCGCGCCGCCGATGGGCAGACACTGTCGCGTTCAGGCAACTCAGCAGGCGTAGGCGGCCAGCTTCTTCTGGATGAAATCGAGGAAACACTGGATCCGCAACGCCAACTGGGTGTTGCGGTAGTAGACCGCGTGGATCGGCTGGCGATAGCCGTTGTTGTGCTCGCCGAGCAGCACCTGCAGGCGGCCGGCGCGGATGTCCTCATGGGTCATGAAGTGCGACAGGCTGACGATGCCTTCACCGGCGATGGCCAGCTGGCGCAGGGTTTCGCCACTGGAGGCGAGCAGCTGCGGGCGGATCGCCCAATGGTCGCCCTGGGCGTGGCGCAATGGCCAGCGGTTGAGCGATTCCAGGGAGCTGAAACCGAGCAGGCAATGCTGGTCGAGATCCTCGACCTTCTGCGGCGTACCGTGCCGCGCCAGGTAATCGGGGCTGGCGAGTACCTGCACCGGGCTGCAGCCCAGCGAGCGGGCATGCAGGCTGGAGTCGGACAGCTCGCCGATGCGAATGGCCACGTCGGTGCTCTGCTCCAGCAGGTCGATGATCAGGTCGTCGGTGTTCAGTTCCAGCTCGATGCCGGGGTATTGCCGACGGAACTCACCGATCCACGGCAGGATCGCGTGCAGCATGAACGGCGCGGCAGCGTTGATGCGCAGGCGCCCGGAAGGGGTCTGGCGGTTCATCGACAGGCGCTCTTCCATGTCGTCCATCTGCTCGAGGATCAGCCGCGCGCGTTCGAGGAAGAAGCGCCCTTCCTCGGTCAGGTCCATGCGCCGGGTGGTGCGGTTGACCAAGGTGGTGCCCAGCTTGCCCTCCAGCCGCGACAGGGTGCGGCTGACGGCCGACGGGGTCTGGCCGATCTGCTCGGCGGCGGCGGAGATCGAGCCGCTGTCGATGACGGCGACGAAGACCTGGAGTTCTTCGGAGCGAGTTTTCACACGAAAGGACCTGATTGGAGAATGCCGTGATTGATAGCTGTTGATCAACGTACGTGCAAGCAACTTGCCCCGTGTAGGAGCGGCCTTGTGCCGCGAAAGGGCTACGCTGCGCCATTGAAGTTGTCAGGTATACGAAAACCTGGGGCCGCACTGCGGCCCTTTCGCGGCACAAGGCCGCTCCTACAGAGGCGAGCGATCAGGCCTTGCCGAACACCTCATCCAGGTGCTGCTCGTACGCCGCCAGCGCCGCCGGCACATCCGGCCGCTTCATCACATCGACGGCGAGGAAGGTCGGCAACCCGCTCATGCCGAGGAACTGGTTGGCCTTGTGGAACGGGAAGTACACCGCATCCACGCCCTTGCCCTCGAAGAAATCGCTCGGATCGTCGAACGCCTGCTGCGGCGCGTTCCAGGTCAGCGACAGCATGTACTGCTTGCCCTGGACCAGGCCACCGCTGCCGTACTTCTGCGAGGCGTCGGAGCGGGTGCGGCCATCGTTGGCGTACAGGCTGCCGTGCCCGGCGGTGAACACCTCGTCGATGTATTTCTTCACCGTCCAGGGCGCGCCCATCCACCAACCGGGCATCTGGTAGATCACCACGTCGGCCCAGAGGAATTTCTCCACCTCGGCCTGGACGTCGTAGCCACCGTCGATGAAAGTTTCCCGCACATCGAAACCGGCACGGTCCAGGTGAGCCAGCGCGGCATCGTGCAAGGTCTGGTTGAGGCGGCCGTCGGAGTGGGCGAAGCGTTTGCCACCGTTGAGCAGGAGGATCTTTTTCATGGGAGGGTCAGCCCTGTAAGTGAAGTTGCCGGCAGGTTAGGCACTCACGGGGCGGGGAAACAGCGGGTTCAGGGCAAAATACATTTGCCTGTTAATCACGAATGGCAAACATATTGTTGATTTAGAATCTGCTCACCCTCTTCACTCACCGAGATCTGCCATGAGCGAGCAATACGCCTTCATCCTCAAAGCCAAGACCCGCCCGGAACAGGCCGAAGCCTTCGAGCGGTTGTTCCGTCCCTACGTCGAGCCCAGCCGCCAGGAGCCGGGCTGCATCGAGTACCACATGCTGCGCGACAAGGAAGACCCGAGCCTGTTCGTGTTCTTCGAGGTCTGGGCCAGCAAGGCGGCGCTGGACGTGCACTCGGCGCTGCCGCATATGGCGGCGTTCTTCGAAAAGCGCATGGATTACCTGGAGCGCGACTTTGATATCCAGATGATCGACATGCTCAGCGCTGCGTCCGCTAACCGTTGATCAACAGGTGCGTGCCCAGCAGCGCCAGGCCGATGAAGAAGCAGCGCTTGAACAGCGCAGCGCTGATCCGCCCGCGCAGCCACTGACCGGCGAACATGCCCAGCAAGGCGGGCGCCAGCATCAGCAACGAAGCGCCCAAGGCCTGGCCACCCAAGGCATCCTGACCGGCCAGGCCAACCGCCAGCGCCAGGGTCGAGACGGTGAATGACAGCCCCAATGCCTGGACCATCTCCTCACGGCTCAGGCCAAGACCTTGCAAATAGGGCACTGCCGGCATCACGAACACCCCGGTGGCCGCCGTCACCACGCCCGTCAGCAACCCGCAGGCGGGGCCCAGCCAACGCTCCCGCCCAGGCGCCACCCGCAAGCCCGGGCCGGCCAGGCCGTAAAGGGCATAGATCAGCAACGCAGCGCCCAAGCCATGGGCTGCCCACGGGCCACTGTCGATACCTGACCAGGCGCTGCCCAACAGGGTGCCGATGAAGATCATCGACAACATCCCTCCCAGGCGCCGCAGCAGCGCCAGCAAGTGACCGCCTGCCGCCAGCTGCCACAGGTTGGTCACGGTCGACGGCACGATCAGCAGCGCCGCTGCCTGCGCCGGAGACATAGCCAGGCCCAGCAAGCCCATGGCAATGGTAGGCAGCCCCAGGCCGATCACCCCCTTGACCGCGCCAGCCAGGAAGAAGCTCATGATCACCAGCAGTGAAATTGCAGGCCCGATACTTTGATAAAACGCCAGGAAGGTATTCATGGCGTCATCCTGCCGTGCGGCCGGCGCGCTGAAAATCTGCCATATACTCAGGCAGACTCTTTCCAGGACAGAGGCAGATGCATTTCGACCTGATCGATCTCAAGCTGTTCCAGCATACCCTCGAGAGCGGCAACATCACCGAAGGTGCCCGACGCAGTCACCTGTCGCTGCCAGCGGCCAGTGCCCGCATTCGCGCCATGGAAGCTTCGTTGGGCATCCCCCTGCTCACCCGCAATCGCCGTGGTGTACAGCCCACACCTGCCGGCCAGGCGCTCCTGCAGCATGCGCGGCTGGTTGCCCGGCAATTGGAACGCCTGCAATACGACCTGGGGCGGTACGCTCAAGGCCTGCAAGGACAGGTACGCCTGCTGTGCAACACGGCAGCACTGACCGAGTACCTGCCGGAGCTGCTGGCCAGCTATCTGGTCGAGCACCCGGGGGTGAGTGTTGATATCCAGGAGTTGCCGAGCCTTGGCATCGTCCAGGCGATCACCCAGGGCATGGCGGACCTGGGCATCATTTCCAGCGCCGCGCCTTGCGAACATCTGCAAACACGGCCGTTTCGCGATGATCCGCTGGTGCTGGTAATGCCCCGGGGACATCCGCTGGACGCCCATGATGAGGCAGGTTTCAACGCGAGTCTGGGCCATGGGTATGTGGGGCTTGGCGCCAACAGCGCCCTCGCGTTGCACCTTGAGGAACAGGCGCTACGCCAGGGAAGGCGCATGCAGGTGCGGGTTCGTGCGGAAGGGTTCGATGGGGTGATCCGCATGGTCTCGGGCGGGGCCGGCGTGGCAGTGGTGCCACTGGCCTCGGTTCGGCGCTGGGAAGGCGTCCTGCCGTTGCGTTGGGTTGCCCTGCGAGAGGACTGGGCCAATCGCCATTTGCTCCTCTGCTCGCGGGATTTCAGCGCATTGCCGGGGTACGCCGCCGTGCTGGTCGATCGCTTGGCCGAGCCTGTCTGAATATGACCGGGGCGCGCAGGCTCAGGACACCACAGCCAGTTCGCGCAGCGCCGCTGAAGCCAGAAATGCGGAGCGTGAAGCGTAGCGATTGTCCTGCTTCACCCTATCGTCGATTCGTTGCAACAAGTTCCTGGGCAACGTCGCACTGAACCGTACCGCCGTCCCCAGGTACGGCGTTGCGTCGAAGTCCACCAACGCCCAGAGGCCGCCTGCATACTCTGGATTGTCCACATGCGCATCCATTTCCTGCACCTGTGGCAGGGGCGCGCCATCGGCCACCAGCCCTTCATAATGCAGCGCCAGCGCCTCCTGAACGTTCTCCAGTGCCTGGGGGACCGTGGCGCCTGCGGAAAAACAGCCAGGTACATCGGGGATGGTGACACCGTAATAGGTCTCACGGGACTTGTGCAGGACAACAAGTAGGTTCATCGGCTCTCTCGTTTTGTCGAGCTGCCATGGTTGGGCATCTGCCGGGCAGCGTTTCCGGTCGGTGAACCGCGAAACTAGAACGTTCAGCCGCACCCTCGCAATGTGCCAGGCGGCAGTGAAACAAGTTTCGGAAATGAACTACAGCCGAGTACCGAAACTCGCTGTGCGGCCCCTCGCGGGGCAAGCCCGCTCCTACAACAATTGCGCCAAGTCTGTAGGAGATCGCCCGGCGAAGCCGGTGCCATACACCGCGCTGGATTCTTCGCGGGTAAACCCGCTCCCACAGGGCCAAGCCAAACCAATGGGTTGCGTGTTGTTTCTTAGGAGATTGCCCTGCCTATTGCACTACCCTGCCTTCGCGGGGAACAGTGTGGGAGCGGGCTTGCCCCGCGATCAATGTCGGCAAAAGCCACCTCGATTACCTCGCCCTCCTCACAACTCCGCTACGCCCCCCTTGCCGCCCCTGGGCCTGATTCCCCACAATCGCGTCCATGCCGCACCACGACAGGGAATTCACCGTGCCATCGATCTACCAGCTCAAACCCCGCTTCCAGGCGTTGCTGCGCCCTGCCGTCCAGCGCCTGTTCGATCGCGGCATCACCGCCAACCAGGTCACGGTCACCGCCGCTGCGGTTTCCGTCCTGCTGGGCCTGTTGCTGGCCTGGCTGCCCCAGGTCACCTGGCTGTTCCTGCTGATCCCGGTGTGGATGCTGCTGCGCATGGCGCTGAACGCGGTCGACGGCATGCTCGCCCGGGAGTTCGGCCAGCAGTCCAAACTCGGCGCCTACCTCAACGAACTGTGCGACGTGATCGCCGACTCCGCCCTCTACTTGCCCTTCGCCCTGCTGCCAGGTGTTTCGCCGACGCTGGTAGTGCTGGTGGTGGTGTTCGCCGTGATCAGCGAGTACGCCGGAGTGATGGGCCCGCTGGCCGGCGCATCGCGCCGCTACGACGGGCCGATGGGCAAGAGCGACCGGGCCTTTGCCTTCGGCGTGCTGGGCACCGGCGTGGGGTTCGGGCTGCTGGCCGCGACCTGGATCAACGGCCTGCTGCTGGTCATCCTGCTGCTCTCGCTCTATACCCTCTACAACCGGGTTCGCCACGGCCTGGCCGAAACCCGCTGAGCCCCTCGCTGCCGGACAAGGATATTCGCCATGCGTCAAGCGCAATCGCTGCACTTCTGCACCCATGACGGCGTCGAGCTGCACTATCGTCATTGGCCCGCCACGCGCAACGAACACCAGCCGCGCCGGGCCGTGGTGATGTTCCACCGCGGCCACGAGCACGGCGGGCGCATGGCCCACCTGGCCGATGAGCTGGATATGCCCGGCTACGACTTCTTCGCCTGGGACGCCCGTGGTCATGGGCAGTCACCAGGGGCTCGCGGCGACAGCCCGAGCTTCGCCACCAGCGTGCGCGACGTGCAGACCTTCATCGAGCACATCCAGGCGCAGCACGGCATCGCCGAGGCCGACATGGTGGTGCTGGCGCAGAGTGTCGGCGCGGTACTGATCGCCACCTGGGCCCACGATTATGCGCCCCGGGTACGTTGCCTGGTGCTCGCCTCGCCGGCCTTCAAGGTCAAGCTCTACGTACCTTTCGCCCGCCCCGGGCTGAAGCTTATGAAGGCCCTGCGCGGCAATTTTTTCGTCAACAGCTACGTCAAGCCGCGCCTGCTGACCCACGACCCGGAACGGGTCATGTCCTATGTCGCCGACCCGCTGATCAGCCGGCCCATCTCCGTCACCATGCTGCTGGGCCTGTACGACGCCGCCGACCGCGTGGTCGCCGATGCCCAGGCGATCCAGGTGCCGACGCAGCTGCTGATTTCCGGCGCCGACCTGGTGGTCGAGCGCAAGCCGCAGGAGCAGTTCTTCGACCGCCTGGGCAGCGCACGCAAAGAGAAGCACATCCTCCCCGGCTTCTTCCACGACACCCTTGGCGAACGCGACCGCGCCCATGCCCTGGCGCGGATCGAGCGCTTCGTCGCGCACTGCTTCGACGCTCCGCAAGCGCAGCCCTCGCTGCTCGATGCCGACAAGAGCGGCGCCAGTTGCGCCGAGGCCGAGAGCCTGGCCGCGCCATTGCCGCGCCATTCGCCACGCGACCTCTACTGGCGTGCCACCCGCGCCAGCCTGCGCTTGGGCAAAGGCCTTTCCGAAGGGGTGAAGCTGGGCTTCGACACCGGTTTCGACTCAGGCTCCACCCTCGACTACATCTACCGCAACACCCCGACCGGCAAGGGCAAGCTGGGCGAGCTGATCGACCGCAACTACCTGGATGCCATCGGCTGGCGTGGTATCCGCCAGCGCAAGCTGAATGTCGAGGAACTGCTGCGCCTGGCCATCGCCCGCCTGCGTGAACAGCAGCGCCCGGTGCATATCGTCGATATCGCCGCCGGCCATGGCCGCTACATCCTCGAGGCGCTGCAGGGCCTGCAACAGCTGCCCGACTCGATCCTGCTGCGCGACTACAGCGAACTGAACGTACAACAGGGCAATGCCTTGATCAGCGAAAAGGGCCTGGCCGAGATCGCTCGTTTCGTCCAGGGCGATGCCTTCGACCGCCAGAGCCTGGCCGCTCTCACCCCGCATCCGACACTGGCGGTGGTCTCGGGCCTCTACGAACTGTTCCCCAGCAACGAGCTGGTCGGCAACTCGCTGGCGGGACTCGCCGACGCGGTAGAGGACGGCGGCTATCTGGTCTACACCGGGCAGCCCTGGCACCCGCAGCTGGAAATGATCGCCCGTGCCCTGACCAGCCACCGTGGCGGCCAGGCCTGGGTGATGCGTCGGCGCAGCCAGGCGGAGATGGACCAGTTGGTGGAAGCGGCAGGGTTTCGCAAGATCACCCAGCGCATCGACGAGTGGGGCATCTTCAGCGTCAGCCTGGCGCAGCGGGTGCGCTGATGGTCCGTGAAACCGGGCTGATCCGCCGTGGCATCCTGTGGCTGTTGCTGCTCGGGCCGTTCTTCTTCCTCAGCTACGGCCTGGCCAATACCTACACCGCCGGTCGCGAGGATATCGGCAGTTTGGTGTTCGCCTGGGAACGGCAGGTGCCGCTGTGGCCCTGGACGATCATCCCGTACTGGTCGATCGACCTGCTGTACGGATTGTCGTTCCTGCTGCCGCGCTCGCGTTCGGAGATGGACCGCCATGCCCTGGCCCTGCTGACGGCGCAACTGGTCTGCGTGGCCTGTTTCCTGCTCTGGCCGCTGCGCTTCACCTTCGAGCGCCCCGAGCTGTCGGGGCTGTTCGGCTGGCTGTTCGATGTGCTGATGGGCTTCGACAAGCCCTACAACCAGGCGCCGTCGTTGCACATTGCGTTGCTGGTGATCATCTGGACGATGTTCGCCCGGCATACGCGGCATCCTGCCTGGCGCTGGGTGTTGCATGGTTGGATGGGGCTGATCGGCCTGTCGGTGCTGACCACCTGGCAGCATCATTTCATTGATGTGCCGACCGGGGCGCTGGCGGGGTTCGTCTGCCTGTGGCTGTGGCCACACAGCGGCCCGTTGCCCTGGCGACAGGCACACCTGGCGCGCGATCCGAAACGTTGGCGCCTGACACTGCGCTATGGACTGGGCGCGGCCGTGCTGGGGCTACTGGCAATGAAGATCGGCGGTGGCGGGTTGTGGCTGCTGTGGCCGGCGCTGTCGTTGCTGCTGGTGGCGCTGAACTATGCCCTGTTCGGCGCCGCAGGTTTCCAGAAAGGCGCCGACGGGCAGCTGTCCGTGGCCGCCACCTGGCTGCTGGCGCCGTATCTACTGTGCGCCTGGGTCAATTCTCGGCTATGGACCTGGCGGCATCCGCAGGCGGATGAGGTGGCCGATGGCGTATATCTCGGCAGAGTGCCGGGGCGCACTGAAGCGTCCGCGTTCGCGGCGATTGTCGACCTGAGCGCGGAACTGCCCTGTCTTGCTGTCCCTCAACAGAGCATCGCGGGGCAAGCCCGCTCCCACAACGCGGCTTGCCCCGCGATGAAGGCGCTGAAAACGCCACAGGACTACCAGAGCCTGCCGACCCTGGACCTGATTGCCCCAGACCGGGAAATCCTGCAACAGGCCGCCAAGGCCATCGAACACCGCCAGCAACAAGGCCCGGTGCTGGTCTGTTGCGCCTTGGGTTACTCGCGCAGCGCCAGCGCCGTCGCCGCCTGGCTGCTGCTCAGCGGCCGCTGTGCCAGTTCCGAACAAGCCGAAGCGCTGATTCGCCAGGCGCGCCCCGGCGTGATCCTGCACCCGGCCCACCGCCTGGCACTGCATCACCTGGAGGCCCAGCCATGAGGCTGTTTCTCGTCGCCAGCCTGCTCGCCCGTGGCCGTCAGCTGGAGCGCCTGTCGGACGGCCTGACCCTGCTGGCCCTGGCCTGCACCCTGGCACCGCTGCTCGGCCTGCGATTGGCGCTGCTGCCCCATCTGCTCTGCGGCCTGTCGCTGCTGCTCGGTCTGGCCCACAAGTACTGGGCTATACGCGTCGCCCTGGATGCCGACCTGTTCGCCCGCCTCGGCGCCAGCGGCGACCTGCCTGCCGATACCCAGGCCCTGGACCACGCCCTGTTCGACCTGCGTCTCAAACCTGCGCCCAGCGACCCGCGCGACTGGCCGACCCGCGGCCGGGCCGCCCTGGCCCTGCTGCGTCGCCAGGCCCTGTGCCTGGCGCTGCAGGTCGCGCTACTGCTGACCCTCCCCTTCACCGGATAAGACCAATGCCATGCTCGCCAGCCTGACCGCCTTCGTCATCACTTCCGCCGCCCGCCTGATCACCGGCGCCCGCGCCTTGTGGCTGGGCTGCACACCGCAACCGGTGCAGCGCCTGTACTTCGCCAACCACAGCAGCCATGGCGACTTCGTGCTGCTGTGGGCGGCGCTGCCCGAGCCGCTGCGTCGCCGCACTCGCCCCGTGGCAGGCGCCGACTACTGGTGCAAACCGGGCATCCGCGACTTCCTGATCCGCCGGGTGTTCAACGGCGTGCTGATCGACCGCCAGCACGGCGCAAGCGAGGGCAACCCGCTGCAACCGGTGCTCGAGGCCTTCGCCCAGGGCGATTCGCTGATCTTCTTCCCGGAGGGCACGCGCAACCTGACCGACGACCCGTTGCTGCCATTCAAGAGCGGCCTGTTCCACCTGGCCTCGGCCAACCCGCAGGTCGAGCTGGTGCCGGTGTGGATCGCCAACCTCAACCGGGTCATGCCCAAGGGCCGCGCCCTGCCGCTGCCGCTGCTGTGCACCCTGAGCTTCGGCGAGCCGCTGCACCTGCAGCCGGACGAGGGCAAGCACGCCTTTCTCGAGCGGGCCCGCCAGGCCCTGCTGAACCTGGCCCCGAAGGAAGCCTGAGATGGATCACAACACCCTGTCGCTGTTCGCCGGCATCGGCGCCCTGCTGCTGCTAGCCAGCCTGATCGGCCGCCTGCTCAAATGGCGCGCCGGCCCCGCCCCGCATGCGGTGATCGACAACCTCAACGCGCGCATCAACGCCTGGTGGGTGATGGTGCTGGTGATCGGCATCGCCTTCCTGTTCGGCAAGTACGGCGTGATCGTGCTGTTCTACGGCGTGTCGTTCTATGCCCTGCGCGAGTTCATGACCCTCACCCCGACCCGACGCAGCGACTACCCGGCGTTGGTGGCGGCGTTCTATGTGGCGCTGCCGGTGCAGTACCTGCTGATCGCCATGGACTGGTACGGGCTGTTCAGCATTTTCATCCCGGTCTACCTGTTCCTGCTGCTGCCGATCCTGGCCAGCTTCGGCGGCGACACCACGCGCTTCCTCGAACGCGCCTCCAAGGTGCAGTGGGGGCTGATGATCGCGGTGTACTGCGTGTCGTCGGTGCCGGCGCTGATGACCCTGGACATCCCCGGCTACGAAGGCCGCAACCTGCTGCTGATCGCCTGGCTGATCCTGGTGGTGCAGATCAGCGACGTGCTGCAGTACGTGTGCGGCAAGCTGTTCGGCAAGCGCAAGGTAGCGCCGAACCTGTCACCGTCGAAAACCGTCGAAGGCCTGGCCGGCGGCGTGGCGCTGGCCACCCTGGTCGGCGCCCTGCTGTGCTGGATCACCCCCTTCACCTTCTGGCAGGCGGCGCTGATGGCCTTGACCGTCAACGCCATGGGTTTCTTCGGCGGGCTGGTGATGTCGGCAATCAAGCGCGACCGCGGCGTGAAGGACTGGGGCCACATGATCGAAGGCCACGGCGGCATGCTCGACCGCATGGACTCGGTGTGTTTCGCCGCGCCGGTATTCTTCCACTTCGTGCGTTACTGGTGGGCGTGAGGCATACAGCATGATCGACGCGCAATTGTCCGCCGCCCGGCAGATCCTCACACGGCACCTGGGCGATCAACTGCTGGCCATCCATCTTTACGGGTCTGCGGTCTCCGGTGGCTTGAAACCGGAGAGCGACCTGGACCTGCTGGTAACCGTGGCAAGTCCCCTGCCCCCTGCGACGCGTCAAGCACTGATGCTCGATCTGCTCACGGTCTCGGCCCGTCCCGGTAGTCGCCCTGATCTGCGGGCGCTCGAGGTGACAGTGCTGGCTCGTGACCACACTCACCCCTGGCACTATCCGGCCCGGCGTGAACTGCAATTCGGCGAATGGCTGCGCGAGGCGTTGCTGGCAGGTGAGTTGGAACCTGCACAACTCGACCCCGACCTGGCCATCCTGCTGACCAAGGCCCGCCAGCACAGCATCAACCTGCTTGGCCCGGCCGCCGCGCAATGGTTCGACCCCGTTCCGGCTGCCGACCTGGCCCGGGCCTTCCACGACACCCTCGCGCAATGGAACAGCCCCGAGGACTGGAGCGGCGACGAGCGCACCGTGGTCCTGGCCCTTGCGCGTATCTGGTACAGCCTGACGACCGGTGAAATCGCGGCCAAGGATGTCGCTGCCGACTGGCTGTTACCGCAGCTGCCCAAGGTCCACCGGCCCGTGCTGGCCAATGCCCGGGACGCCTACCGGGGCGAGACCACGGAGCAATTGACGGCCTGGCCTGAGCCGGTGGCTGCATTTATTCACTACTGCAAGGCCCATATCCCGGCATAGCGCAGGCAGACAGCTGGGCGTCGAGCCCAGGCAACTGCCCGCCTGGCAATGGCCCTATGGTGATGCGTCATCTCACCTGTTGCCTGGAGCCACGCCATGTCCGATTTCATCACCGTCCTGCGCGAAACCTGCCCGACCCCGGTGGTCGACGCGACCAAGTGGAAGCGCATCGGCGGCGACCCGCACACCGTCAACCTCAACGCCTACCTGTCCGCTGACGGCAGCAAGATCATGGGCACCTGGATCTGCACGCCAGGCAAGTTCGAGGTCAACTATGAGAAGTGGGAGTACTGCCATTTCCTCGATGGCTACTGCATCGTCACGCCTGAGGGTGAAGAGCCGAAGCATCTGAAGGCGGGCGATGTGTTTGTGATCGAACCGGGGATGAAGGGGACCTGGGAAGTGGTCGAGACGGTGCGTAAATACTTCGTCTTCGCCTGACTCGGTGGGAGCGGGCTTGCCCCGCGATGCGTACTGCCACAAGACATCACTGCTCGAGCAGATGCCATCGCGGGGCAAGCCCGCTCCCACGCCCCCCACAGCTGGTCATAAAAAAATCGCGAACCTGATGACCCTTCCCCAAGGTGCGCAGTTACAAGGGGAAGGGCCACCCGGCCCGCGATCAAGTCCACTCGCTCGTCAATCCTTCTTGCGGTACCCCTCGACGATCGCCGAGAAATCCTTGCCACCCTCGCCGCGCAGGCTCATGGCCTGGTACAGCTGCTGGGCCACGGCCCCCAGGATCACCGGCTGGTGCGCCTGGCGCGCGGCCTCGGTGGCCAGCCCCAGGTCCTTGAGCATCAGCTCGGCACCGAAGCCGCCGGTGTAGCCGCGCGAAGCCGGGGCGGTCTCGATGATGCCCGGCCACGGGTTGTAGGTGTCCGAACTCCAGCAACGCCCGGTGGAGCTGTTGATGATCCCGGCCAGCACCTTGGTGTCGATGCCCAGCGCATTGCCCAGGGCCATGGCCTCGGACACGCCGATCATCGAGATGCCCAGCAGCAGGTTGTTGCAGATCTTGGCGATCTGCCCGGTGCCGACCTCGCCACAGTGCACGATATTGCGGCCCATCTGCTCCAGCACCGGCTTGAGCGTGGCGAACAGCTCGGCGCTGGCGCCGACCATGAAGGTCAGGGTGCCGGCTGCCGCGCCGCCGGTCCCGCCGGAAACCGGCGCATCGCCCATGTCGATGCCCTTGGCCGCCGCGGCCTTGGAGACCTCACGGGCGGTCTGCGGGTCGATGGTGCTGCAGTCCACGGTCGGGGTGCCGGGGCGGATGCCGGCCAGCACGCCGGTTGCTTCATCCAGGTACACGCCGCGCACATGGGCGGCGGCCGGCAGCATGGTGATCACCAGCTCGCTGTTGGCGGCGGCGTCCTTGGGCGACGTGCTGACCTGGCCGCCCAGCTCGGCGAGCTCCGCCAGCACGGTCTTGTTCAGGTCGAACAGGTTGAGCTGGTGCCCGGCCTTGATCAGGTTGCGGGCCATGGGCGCGCCCATGTTGCCCAGGCCGATGAATGCGATACGCATGACGAGCTCCTTAGCGCAGGCTGATGGTGGTGTTCACACCGTCATTGACGCTGTCATCGTCGAACCAGCGGGCGGTGACGGTCTTGGTCTGAGTGTAGAACTGCACCACCTGCTTGCCGTACGGGCCGAGGTCGCCGAGCTTGGAGCCGCGGGAACCGGTGAAGCTGAAGAACGGCACCGGCACCGGGATCGGGATGTTGATGCCGACCTGGCCGATATCGATCTCGCTCTGGAACTTGCGCGCCGCCGCGCCGCTCTGGGTGAACAGGCCGGTGCCGTTGCCAAACGGGTTGGCGTTGACCAGGGCGATGGCCTCGTCGAAGGTGTCCACTTCGAGCGTCACCAGCACCGGGCCGAAGATTTCCTGGGTGTAGACCTGCATGTCGGTCTTGACCCCGGAGAACAGGGTCGGGCCGATGAAGTTGCCCTGCTCGTAGCCCGGCACCTTCACATCGCGGCCGTCCAGTTCGAGCTTGGCGCCTTCCTTGATACCGCTTTCGATCAGGCCCAGCACCCGCTCCTTGGCACGCTTGGAAACCACCGGGCCGACATCGGTGCCCGGCTCGTTGCCGGCGTTGACCTTGAGCTTGCTCGCCGCTTCCTTGATCTCCGGCAGCCATTCGCGGGCCTTGCCCACCAGCACCGCCACCGAGGTGGCCATGCAGCGCTGGCCGGCCGCGCCGAAGGCGGCGCCGACCAGGGCGTTGATGGTCTGGGTGCGGTTGGCGTCGGGCAGCACCACGGCGTGGTTCTTGGCGCCCATCATCGACTGCACGCGCTTGCCGTGCTGGCTGCCCAGGTTGTAGACGTGGGTGCCGACCTCGGTCGAGCCGACGAACGAGATCGCCTTGATGTCCTGGTGGGTGCAGATCGTGTCGACCACCTGCTTGCCGCCGTGCACCACGTTGAGCACGCCGGCCGGGATGCCGGCTTCCAACGCCAGCTCGACCAGCATCATGGTCGACAGCGGGTCCTGCTCGGACGGTTTGAGCACGAAGGTGTTGCCGCAGACGATGGCCATCGGGAACATCCACAGCGGGATCATCGCCGGGAAGTTGAACGGGGTGATGCCGGCGCACACGCCGATCGGCTGGCGCAGGGTGTAGGTGTCGACACCGCCGGCGACGTTCTCGGCGAACTCGCCCATCTGCAGGGTGCCGATGGAGGCGGCGTGCTCGACCACTTCCAGGCCACGGAAGATGTCGCCCTCGGCGTCGGCGATGGTCTTGCCCTGTTCGGCGCTGAGGGTCACGGCGATGCGCTTGCTGTGTTCACGGATCAGCGCCTGCAGCTTGAGCATGATGCGCATGCGCGCGCCGATCGGGGTATCGCGCCAGATCTTGAAGGCGCGCTCGGCCGCAGCCACGGCGGCGTTGACTTCCTCGACGGTAGCGAACGGCACCCGCGCCAGCACTTGCTGGGTCGCAGGATTGACGATGTCACGCCATTCGGTGGTCTTGGACTCGACCCATTGGCCGTCGATCAGCAGCTTGACCTGCTCGACCTTGGTCTGGTCGGGCGTCTGGGGTGCGTTCATCTGCGCTCTCCTTGGAATTATTGTCGGAACGAGGACGCCTACGCCGCAGCGAACGGGGTGGCGCTCAGGGGCTGAGTTCGAGTATAGATGTGCAAACATCCAACAAGAATGCACAAAAAAACCGGATCATCATGCAAAAAGACCTCACCTCCCTGAGCGCGCTGAACTGGGACGACCTCAAGTTCTTTCTTGAGGTGGCGCGCACCCGCAAGGCCAGCAGTGCGGCCAAGCGCCTGGCCGTGGACTACACCACGGTGTCGCGGCGCATCGGTTCACTGGAAGGGGCGCTGGGTACTTTGCTGTTCGAAAAATCACGGACCAACGGCTTCGTCCTCACCGCCGAGGGCCAGCGCCTGCTGGGCTATGCCGAATCGATCGAGAGCACCCTGCACATGGCCTGCGAGCAGGTCTCGGGGTCGGGCGTCGCGTTGTCGGGGCATGTGCGCATGGGCTGCACCGAAGGCTTCGGCAGCTTCTTCGTTACCCCGCAGCTGAGCCATTTCGTCGATGCCTGGCCGGCGATCTCGGTGGATATCCTGCCGCTGCCGCACTTCATCAGCCTGTCCAAGCGCGAGGCCGATATCGTCATCGCCCTGGAGCGCCCGGAACATGGCCCTTACGTGTGCTGCAAGCTGTGCGACTACCGCCTGCGCCTGTATGCCACCCAGGACTACCTGGACAGCCACGAGCCGATCCACGAGATCGCCGACCTGGGGCGCCATCCGTTCATCAGCTACGTGGACGACCTGGCGTTCAGCTCGGAGCTGCTGTACCTGGCCAACCTGATCCCCAACGCCAACGCGCACCTGCGCAGCACCAGCGTTATCGCCCAGTACACGGCGGCCTTGCAGGGCCGTGGCCTGGCGATCCTGCCGTGCTTCCTGGCGGCGCAGGATCCGCGGCTGGTGACGGTGTTGCCGGAGCAGATCGAGGTGACGCGGCAGTTCTGGATGTACTGCCGGGAGGACCTGCGCAAGTTGAAGCGGATCACCCTGCTGTGGGATTACATCCGCGAGGTGACCGAGGCCAATGCGCCGTTGTTGATGGGGGAAACGCGGGAGATGAAGTTCTCTCAAGGTTGAACTTGAGGGCCATCGCGGGGCAAGCCCGCTCCCACGCAGGTATTCGCAATTCAACGTGGGAGCGGCGGTGCGCCGATGCGACTTGCCCCGCGATGGATGGCATGCAGCACTCAGTCCGACGCCACCACGATCGACACCCGCCGATTCTCCATGCGCCCTGCCGCGGTGCGGTTATCCGCCACCGGCTGGCTGCTGCCCATGCCGCGGGTCTGGATGTTCTGCGGCTGCATGCCGATGCCGATCAAGGCCTTGGCCACACTCTGGGCACGGCGCTCAGAGAGCTGCTGGTTGTAGGCGGTCTTGCCCGAGGCATCGGTGTGGCCGTCGATGCGCACGCGCTGGATATCCACCGACAGCAGCGCCTTGCCGATGCGCTCGACAATCGACTCGCTGGCGCTGTTGAGGCTGTCCAGGTCACTGCCGAACAGCACCTTGCCGGACAGGTCGAACGCCCAGCCCTCGTCGGTCGGGGCAAAACCCTCGCGCTTGAGCACAGCAACCTGCTCGGGGGTCAGCCCCTTGGGCGGCACGCTCTGGCAGCCGGCCAGGGCGAACAGCGCCAGCAGCAGGGTGAATAACGGGAAACGCAGCACGGAAAAACGCTTTATCACGGTTCAGCTCCTGTTTTTTGCATCAGGGGCGCAGCGTTCCGTCTGCGCCACTTGCCAATGGCCACGGCGATTGCGCTTGGCCTGGTACATCGCCGCATCGGCGGCATTGAGCAGACTGGCCGGGTCGCGGCCGTCGTCCGGGTAATAGGCGATACCGACGCTCAGCGAGGTGACGAGGCTGTTGCCATCCTCCAGCTGCACCGGCAGCTTCATGCTGGCGACGATCTTCTCGGCGATGCGCTGGGCATCCTCGCGCGAGTGCAGCGGGGTCAGCAACACGGCGAACTCGTCCCCTCCCAGGCGCGCCACCAGGTCGTGCTCGCGCAGTTGCGCACGCACGCGGTTGGCCACGCTGATCAGCACTTCATCCCCCACCGCATGGCCGAGGCTGTCGTTGATCTGTTTGAAGTGGTCGCTGTCGAGGAACAACAGCGCCAGGTGGTCTTCGCTACGGGCGGCATTGCGCAGGCTGCGGCTTAACCGCCCTTCGAAGAAGGCACGGTTGGGCAGGCCGGTGAGGCTGTCATGGCTGGCCTGGTGGGCAAGGCTTTCGTTCTCGCTCTGCAGGTGGCTCTGCCAGACCTCCAGCTCGTCGAGCAGGGCATTGAAGTCGTTGCCCAGCTCGTTGAGTTCGGCGATCTGGGTTTGCGGTACCCGCCGGTCGAAGCTGCGCTCGCGTCGCGCGGCATGGGCGACGCTGGCCAGGTTGCGCAAGGGACGGATGATGTCGCCGAACAGGCGTCGCGACAGGTACAGCGCCAGCACCGCGCTGAGCACCGTGCACACCAGGATGCCCACCAGGCCGCTGAACAGGAAGCGCACCAGGCTGCCGCCCTGTCCGGTCAGCTCTATATGGCCGACCCGCTGACCCATGTGCTGCACCGGCATGTTGATCGGCTCTTCCAGCAGGCTGCGCGCCACATGGGACTGCAACTGCGCCATTACGCCCTGCTCGTCACGCTGCCAATGGGCAAGCAGGTCACCATCGTTGTCGTAGACCTTGGCGTCGGCCACCTCCTCGGTGGAGGCGATCAGCGCCAGGGCCTCATTGGCCGCGGCACTGTCGTCGAAGACCACGGCGGCTTCGACGGTGTAGTTGATGGAGCGGGCGATCAGGTGCAGGTTGTGGTTGGCATACACGCGCAACGCCGCCACCCCGAGCAGGGTCACCAGCACACCGGCCAGACCCGCAGCGAGCAAGGCCACGCCCAGGTGACCCCGCCCGAGCACGGCGCGCAGGGTCGGCCGGCTGAAGCGCCTGGCTGAACGTTTCATGGCTGCCCCGCCCGCCGTCGCGACAACTGCAGCACGCTGGGATGGATGCGCACGCCGCTGCGCGCCACCGAGTCGAGGTTGACGTCGAACGCCACCTGCTGGTCGCCGACCCGCAGGCAGAACAGGCTCCCCACCGTGCACGGATCGTCGGCCTCGCTGATGCTCAGCACCGGGTGGCCGTTGACCCGCTGGAACAGCCGTTCACGTTGCAGCTTGTCGAGCTTGCCGAGGTAGATGGCATCGCAGGCACTGGCCACGCTGGGGTCGTCGGCGAGCAGGCGGCGCACCTGCAGGGGTTGCCCGGACTGCTGCAGATTGCCCTTGATCAGGTCGTCGGCATATTCGGTCGGGCCGACCAGGCACAGGCGCAGGGGATTGGGGTCGGCGGGCCAGCGGGCGTAGCTGAGGATGCCCAGCACGACCTGGGTCACGGCCCTGGCCCGTTGCTGCACCTGCGCATCCGACACGGCATTGCCCGCCCAGGCGGGCGCGCCGTTCGACAACAGCGTGGCCATCAGCAACGAGAGCGCACAGCCCTTCACGCGTCCCAGGGCCGAGACAGCCACTGTCATGGGGGGAAATCTCACAAAATGTTTGCGGATAATGCCGCAACGATAGCATATCGGCGGCAAACTCCAGAGTCAGACTTGCTCCAGCATCAGCCCCGAGACCCGCCGGACCTTGCGCCCCACGGCCTCCTCGAACACCCCGGCGCGCGGCTCGATCAGGCTGAAACAATGCTTGGCGCGGGTGATGCCGGTGTACACCAGCTCCTTGGTCAGCACCGGGTTCAGCGCGTCGGGCAGCACCAGCGTGGTATGGCTGAATTCCGAGCCCTGGGACTTGTGCACGGTCATGGCGAATACTGTTTCCACCTCGCTGAGGCGGCTGGGCAGGACGAAACGAACCCCACCGCTGCCATCGTTGCGCGGGAAAGCCACGCGCAACAGCGCCTCGCCCTGATCGTCCGGCAGGCGCAGGGCGATGCCGATATCGCCGTTCATCAGGCCGAGGCCATAGTCGTTGCGGGTCACCAGTACCGGACGGCCCTCGTACCAGGGTTGCTGGCTGTCGATCAGCCCAGCGTTGTGCAGCACCCGGGCGACCCGCTCGTTGAGGCCTTCGACACCCCAGGCGCCCTTGCGCACGGCGCAGAGCAACTGGAACGCCTCGAAGCTCTGCAGCACCTCGGCCGCCCAGCGCTCCCAGCGCGGATCGTCGCCTGGCGTACCTGGCGGCGGGCGCAGGCGACCGATGGTACGCAGGTAACCGCGATAGCCCTGTGGTCCTTCGGCACCCTGGTTGAGGCCATCGAGCAGCAGGCGGTCGAAGCGTTTGTCATGCTCGCCGCCCAGGGTCAGGCAATGGACATCCGCCGGTCGGGTCGCCAGCAGCGCACGCGCCTCCAGGGCTTTCTGGCGATTGACCAGGCGCGCCAACTGGCCGATGCCGCTGCCTTCGCCGAAACGCCGTGAGTGGCGCAGCATCACGATCTGCTGGGCCAGCGGGTTGCGCTGACCGTCGCCCGTCTTCAGGCCGATGTCGGCCAGCGATTGCCCGCCCACCTGCTCCAGCCAGGCCAGGGTCTGCGGCCAGTAGCAGCCGTCCTCGGCGTCACGGCACAGGTCGCCCAGCACCGCCCCGGCCTCCACCGAGGCGAGCTGGTCCTTGTCGCCCAGCAACACCAGACGCGCATTGGCCGGCAGGGCATCGAGCAGGTTGGCCATCATCTCCAGGTCGATCATCGAGGCTTCGTCGACCACCAGCACATCCAGGGGCAACGGGTTGCCGGCATGATGGCGGAAGTGCCGCGACCCCGGGCGGCTGCCCAGCAGGCGGTGCACGGTGCTGACCTCGGTGGGGATCTGCGCCCGCACCGCGCCATCCACCTGCAAGCGTTCCACCTGCTGACCGATGGACTCGGTGAGGCGCGCCGCGGCCTTGCCGGTCGGCGCCGCCAGGCGGATGCGCAGCGGCCGGCCTTGCTCGACCGCAGGCCCCTGCAATAACGCCAGCAGACGTACCACAGTGGTGGTCTTGCCGGTTCCGGGGCCGCCGGTGATGACACTGAAGCCGGCACGGGTGGCCAGGGCGCAGGCCAGCTTCTGCCAGTCCACTTCGCCTGCAACCGAGCCACCTTCGAACAGTTGCGCCAGGCGTAGTGCCAGGTCGGCCGGCTGCGGCTGAAGGCGCGCCAGGCGCTCATGCAGGGCGTTGTCGATGCGTCGCTCGTAGGTCCAATAGCGGCGCAGATACAGGCGCTCACCGCTGACCACCAGTGGTCGGGCACGCTGCTCGACGGTATCGCCAGTGGCAACCAGGGGGCTCTCGGCGATCCGCTGCAACCAGGTGCCCAGTTCGAGGCTGGCCAGCAGCTGCGAAGGCAGCAGCAACGGCCCGGCCAGGGCATCGCCTTCCGGCGGCAGCGACAGGGCGAAGTCCGGCTCGGCAAGGGTCTGTTGCAGGTCGAGGCAGACATGGCCATGACCCAGCTGGTGGCTGGCCAGGGCGGCCGCCAGCAGCACCAGCGGATCGCTGCCCGGCGCCCGCTCCTCGAGGAAACTCACGAAGGCCCGGTCCAGTGCGCGCAGCCAGCCACGCTCGACCCAGCGATCGAGCAATGCCAGCAAGTCCTGGCTATGGCGCAGTGGCGCCAGGGCGCTCAGGTGCTCGGCCTGCAAGGGTGTGGGCAGCAGGTCGTCGAGGTTGCGGCTCATGGCGTGGCTCCGGCAAACAGGTCCTGTTGGGCAGGTTCTTGCTCACCCCGGAACATCGCGTCGAGCTGTTCGATCAGCGCCCGGGGAGGCCGCGCATGATACAGCCCGTGACCGGCCGAGGTGACGCCACGCAGGAAGATGAACACGGCACCGCCGACATGCCGGTCGTAGTCGTAGTCGGGCAGGCGCGCGCGCAGCTGGCGATGCAGGGCCAGCAGGTAGAGCACGTACTGCAGGTCGTAGCGGTGCTCGAGAATTGCCTGCTCCATGGCCAGGGCGCCGTAGGCCTCGGCGTCGGGGCCGAGCCAGTTGGACTTGTAGTCGGCCACGTAGTAGCGCCCGTCGAGCTCGAAGGCCAGGTCGATGAAGCCCTTGAACATGCCGTTAAGCACGGTCGGCTGGGCGGCCGCCCGCGTCATGCCAACGTGCGTGTGGCGCGCCACCAGGTGGTCGAGGCGCACCGCATCGACCTGATGGCTGGCGAACCAGAACTCCATTTCGACCTGGTAGCGCTCAAGGCCTGCGAGGGTCAAGGTGGCCCCTTGCAACGGCATGGGCTGGACCAGCAGTTGCTGCAGCCACTGGGTCAGCGTGGGAATCCAGCCGGTCCAGTCGCGCCGGTTGCAGCGCTGGCCCACGGTGCGTTCGATCACCGGCCCTTGGGCGGCGACCTCGGCGAACCCTTCGCGCCCCGCCCATTCGAGCAGGCCGTGGAGGAAGGTGCCCGGATTCGGCCCACGGGGGAAGCGGTGGATATCGCCCGCCTCGGCCGGCACCTCGCGCAGCGCCTGGCTGTCCAGCACCTCGTCGTCCAGCAGTTGCTGGGCCTGGGAGCTGTCGGCGACCAGGGTCTGGTCACCCACCCGCAAGGCGCTGTACGAGGCGATCCACCAATGCTCCGCAGCGGCCCGCCGTGGCTTGCGCGGCGGCAGCAGTTCGCGCTGGCTGTCCGGCGTGCGGTAACACAGGGCCTGAACCTCCGGCAGTGGACCATGGGTGATGGCCGGATTGCCGGCCGCCAGGGTGGCGAGCCACTCGCCCAGCTGGCTGGAAGCCGCCAACGGCAGGCCACCGCCCAGCAGGTAGCCCAAGGCCGAACGGTGCAGCTGCGAACTGCGCTGGGTGCCGCGCTTGAGGTCGGCAACGCCCAGCCAGCAGGCGTGCTGGGCACGGGTCAAGGCAACGTAGAGCAGGCGCAGGTCCTCGGCCAGGCGTTCGTCGTCGGCGCGCTCGATCTGCTCGGCATTCGGGGTCAGGGTCAGGTGTGCCTGCCCCTGGTCGTCGTGCCAGCCCAGGGGCAGGCGCTGGCCATCCACCGGCTTGCTGGTGCAGATGAACGGCAGGTACACCAAGGGGTATTCCAGGCCCTTGGACTTGTGGATGGTCACCACCTTGACCAATTGCTCGTCGCTTTCCAGGCGCAGGATCTGCTCTTCTCCGGCCTGCCCGGCGTTGGCCAGGTGCTCGGTGAGGTGACGGATCAGCGCCTGCTCGCCATCCAGCTCGCCGGCGGCCTGCTGCAGCAGTTCAGCCAGGTGCAGCAGGTTGGTCAGCACCCGTTCGCCGTCGCTGCGGCCCATCAGCGCCCGCGGCAGCTGGAAGTCGTGCAGCAGGCGGCGCAGCATCGGCAGCACGCCCTGGCGCTGCCAGGTGTCGCGGTAACGGCGGAAGCGCATCACCCAGCTTTCCCAGACCCGCTCGTCCTGGTTCAGACGCTCCAGTTCGATAAGCGGCAAGTCGAGGGTCAGGCTGGCCAGGGCGGCCTTGAGCATACGCTCCGAGTCCGGCTCGGCGCAGGCCTTGAGCCAGGCCAGCAGGTCATGGGCCTCCTGGGCGGCGAATACCGAGTCCTTGTCCGACAGGTACACGCTGCGCACATCGCGGGCGGCCAGTTCGGCGCGGACCAGCTGGGCCTCGCGACCGTCGCGCACCAGGATGGCGATATCGGAAGGCAGGCAGGCCCGCAGCTTGCCGGCGGCATCGGCGAAACCGCTGACGCCCTGCTGCCCACCCTCGAGCAGCTCGACGATATGGCTGGCGCAACTGGCGGCCAGCTGCTGGCGATACGCTGTGCTGGATACCGGCTCGTCGCTCTCCAGCTGCCAGCAATGCAGGGCCGCGCTGGGCTGTCCGGCGATCAACAGTTGCTCGCCACGACCCTTGGCGCGCACTTCGACGAATGGCAATGGATTGTCGCCCTGGCTCCGGAACAGGAAGGCGCCACGGCCCTCGATACGTTCCTCGGCTTGCAGGAACACGCGGTTCACTGCCGCGACCATGGCCTGGCTGGAGCGGTAGTTGGTGTCCAGGCTGTGCAGGCGCCCGGCGGTGGCGCGGCGCGCGGCCAGGTAAGTAAAGATGTCGGCGCCACGGAAGGCGTAGATTGCCTGTTTGGGGTCGCCGATCATGAACAGGCCGGTGTCCGGGTTGTTCTCGGTAATGCGGTAGATGCGCTCGAAGATTCCGTACTGGACGGGGTCGGTGTCCTGGAACTCATCAATCAACGCGACCGGGAACTGCTCACGGATCAACGCGGCCAGGCGCTCGCCGGAATCGCTGCCCAGGGCATGTTCAAGACGCAGCAGCATGTCGTCGAAGCCCATTTCGGCGCGGCGACGTTTCTCCACCTCGAAGCGCGCCGATACCCAGGCAGCGGCGTGCTCCAGCAACCGCGCATCGGGACTGGCCAGGCCCTGCAACTGCTCGCGCAAGGATTCCATGGCCCGCAGCGCCGGGTGCTGCGGCGGCTCGCCGGACTTCCAGGCCTCGGCCAGGCCGGCGGGCGTCAGGCGGGTGAAGCCGGTGCCCAGGTCCAATTCCATGGCTTGCTCATCACCGGCCCAGGCCCGCAGCTTGTCGAACCAGGGTTCGAAATAGCGTGCCTGCAGCTTGCGCCCGTCGGCCTGCTTGGCCGCCACGGCATCGCGGCAGATCTGCTGCAGCTCGTCGGCCCAGGCGCCCCAGGGCGCCTTGAGTTGCGCCAATTGCTCGGTGCGCTGGCGCAGGGTCGCCTCAATCAACGACTGCGGGTCTTGCTCGTCCTCCTGGCCACGGACACGGCCAAACAGCGGCCTGATCCTCGGCAACAAGGCATCGGGGCTGCCCCAGTTGCCGCGCACCCAGGCCAGCGACTCGCCGCGCATGCCGTAGCAGAAGCGCCGCCAGTAGTCGCGCATGACCTGGCCCAGCAGTTCGCTGTGATCGGTCTCCAGGCTCTGGGTGAACAGGCTGCCGCTGTCGAAGGCGTGCTCGCGCAACATGCGCTGGCACCAGCCGTGGATGGTCGAAACGGCAGCCTCGTCCATCCACTGCACGGCGATCTCCAGGCGGCTGGCGCAGCGCGGCCATTGCTCCTGTGGATAATCGTCGCGCAGCAGGTGCAGCAGCGGGTCGGCATCGTCCAGCTCGCCACGGAAGAAGCGCGCCGCCTCGGCCAGGCGCGTGCGAATACGCTCGCGCAGCTCCTTGGTGGCCGCGTCGGTAAAGGTCACCACGAGGATCTGCGGTGGCAGCAGCTCGCGACTGAAACCCTGCTCACCGCCATGGCCGAGGATCAGCCGCAGGTACAGGGCCGAAATGGTGAACGTCTTGCCGGTACCGGCGCTGGCTTCGATCAGCTGGCTGCCGTGCAGGGGGAAACTCAGCGCCAGGGGACGGGCTTGGGTCATTGGGCGTTCTCCGGGTTACCCAGGGTCTGCCAGGGCGCTGCGAACAAGGGGCGATAAAGGGCTTCGCACCAGCCTTCGAAGGTCTCGTCGAGGGCCAGCGCGGCGAAGTCACGGTACTGGCGGGCCAGCGCCAGGCTTTCGCTGCGCTCGCCGAAGCTGTTCTGGCCGTCACCCTCATAGGCGCGGATCGCGGCGGCCACGGCCTTGTCCGGATCCTCCTGGGCCAGCCAGGCGAAGGCCGTCTTGGCCGCCACGGGCAAAGGGGCGTTCATTGCCGCCTGGCGTGCCACCAGCAGTTCGCCCAGGCGCTCTGCCGCCTCGCCCTGGGGTAGCGGTGCCAGCAACAAGGTCAGGTCGCTGGCCACCAGCGCGCTGTGCAGCGGATAGCCCGAGGCGCAGGCGGCAAGGTGCATGACCCAGGCCGGCACCAGCCGGTGCCACTTCAGGCTGTTGCGCCCGGCACTGAGGGTATTGGGCACGGTGGCGATGCTCAGCAGGCTCTGGTCCTCGGCCTGGTACACCCGGCCGAGCCAGCCCTCCAGGCGCAACGGCCCGTGTTCGAAATGGACCGGCAGGGCCCCCTCGACCAGGGTCGGCCAGCGTTGCAGAAGTTGCCGATGGCGTTGCAGCAGGTCCGGCAGCGGCTGGATCAACTCGGCCTGCAAGGCTTCGCCGAAGCCTGCCAGCGGCAGCATCCCGCAGGCCTGGAGGCGTCGGGCCTGGGCCTGCAGCGCCCGCTCGGCGTTGTCCGGATCGGCCAGCGCGGCGCCGAGCAGGCTTTCGCTCAGGCCATAGCGTTGCAGGGCGTCCAGCACGAAGGGTTCTTCGTCCGGGGTCGGTGCCTCCAGCGCCTCGAAGAACACTTTCAGGCGCTGGCTGAAGAAATGCCGCACCGGATGGCGCAGGAAGTCCTGAAGCTGCACCAGGTTGAGCGGCTCATCGCTGGCGTAGGGCAACAGCGCGGTAGGCGCTTGCGCTTCATCCCCGGCCTGATGCAACGCCAACCACTCATGGGCGAAGCTGAACAACGGACTGCCCTTCTGGAAGTAGCGCTGGCTGAACGGCTGCAACGGGTGTTCCTGGGTCAGGGCATGCAGCAACTGCTGCCCCGGGTCGTCGCGTTGGCCGGTCCTGGCGCCGGCGAGCTGCCAGCCGGCGGCCAGGTGATCGCGCAACTGCCCGATCAGCACCGAGGACGGGCGCTCGCTGTTGTCGCGGATGCTGCGCCCGACCCAGCTCACATAGAGCTGGTCGCGTGCCGAGAGCAAGGCCTCGAGCAACAGGTAACGGTCATCCTCCCGACGGGAACGATCCCCTGGCCGGTAGTCGCTGGCCATCAGGTCGAAGTCGAGGGGCGGCTGGGCACGCGGGTAGTCGCCATCGTTCATGCCCAGCAGGCAGACCACCCTGAACGGGATGGCGCGCATGGGCATCAGGGTGCAGAAGTTCACCGAGCCGGCCAGGAAGCGCTGGGACAACTTGCCCTGGTCCAGCCCGGACAGCCAGGCTTCGCGCACCACGGTCAGTGGCAGCAAGTCGTGCAGGCCAACCGCGTCGCAGGTTTCCAGCCAGGTGTCGCGCAGGTCTTGCAGCTGGACCAGGAGCAACTCGTCGTGCTCGTTCTCGGCCAGGAAGAAGATCTGCAGCAGCGCATGCAGCCGTGCCCCCCACTCTGTCGCCGAGGCGGGTTGCGAGAGGGCCTGGCAGGCAATGTCCAGAGCATCGAGCAACGCCACCAACGGGCCGATCAGCGCGGCGTCGAGCCCCCCGATCTCATCGTACGGCTCGATACCGTCACAGCTTTCGCCCACGCCGACGGCGTAACCCAGCAGCATGCGCCGCAGGCCGAAGCGCCAACTGTTCTGCTCAAGCCCCTCCGGCAGGCCAAGGCTGGCACGTTGCTCGGCGCTCAGTCCCCAGCGGATACCAGCGCCTTCGATCCAACGGTGCAGGGTTGGCAGGTCACTTTCCTGGATGGCGAAGCGGGCACGCACTGCCGGCACGTCCAGCAGGTCGAGCACTTCGCTGACGGCGAAACGGCTGTCGGGCAGCTTGAGCAGATGTTCCAGGGCGATCAGCAGCGGGTCGCGACCACGCTGGCCCTGGTCGGTCAGGGTGAACGGGATATAACGCGGATCGTTGCGGTCGAGCTGGCCGAACACCGCGCGGATATGCGGTGCGTAGGTGTCGATGGCCGGCAACATGACGATGACGTCGCGGGGCCGCAGCGTGGGGTCGGCACTGAAGCGGGCCAGCAACTGATCGTGCAGGATCTCCACTTCGCGTTGTGGACTGTGGGCCAGATGGAAACGTACGGAACGGTCCTTGGCCGGGTCAACCGCCGGCCATTGCTCGCGGGTCTCGGCCAGCGGGCGCAGCTCGAGGATGTCATCCTGCAGCTGGTTGAGCAGGGTCTTGGGCTCACCTTCGCTGAACAGGTCGATGCGTCCGTCGCTGAACACGCCCTGGTAACTGCCGGGATCGTCGTAGCTGTCGAGCAGGTTGATATAGTCGCGCCCCTGCTTGCCCCAGGCCGCCAACAGCGGATGCGCATGCTGGTGCAGCAGCTCATCGTCCAGCTGCAGGGGCATGCTCTGCTTGCGTTGCTGACGCTTGTACTGGTGTCGCAACAGGTCCTTGTCGGCGACGATATCGCCCCAGTGATGGCGGCAGGGGTTGTGCACGCACAGCAGCACCTGGCTGAAGCGGGCCAGGCCTGCCAGGGCCTCGAGGATCTGGGCGGGCAGCGACGAGATGCCGAACACGATCAGCCGTGCCGGTAGCCCGGCGGGCGCCTGCTCCAGGGCGTTGATCCGCTCGATGAAACGTTGGTGCACGCCGGCACGGCTCTGGGCCATGCCCGCCTCGCCCACATCCTCGAGCAGGATCCGCCACAGCTCGGCCTGCCAACGATTGCCGGCGGCCAGCGGCTTGCGCTCGCCGCGTGCGGTGTTGAGCACATGGGCTCCACTTGCCCAGTCCTTCAGCCAGTCGGCACGGTAGACCTGGTACTGGTCGAACAGGTCGGCGAGGCGCTCCGCCAACTGATAGCACTTGCGCAGGTCGCTGTCATCGGTGAGGAAGCGGCGCAGGGGCTCGAAGTGCGGGCGCTCGATCACTTCCGGGAGCAGGCGCATCAGGCGCCAGGTCAGGGGCGCCTTGTCGAGCAGTGAGACCTCGGGGATTTCATCGCGCCCCAGCACGCGGCGATACAGCTGCCACATGAAGCTGCCCGGAAGCTGCACATCGATGGCGGCGGCGATCCCGCAACCGCCCTGGTCGTCGTCCTGCGGGTCCTCGGCCAGGGCCAGTTTCAACCATTGGGCGATACCGTTGCTCTGCACCAGGGCGATTTCGTTTTCCAACGGTGCCAGGGGATAGCGGCGCATCACGCTCACCACCAGATTGCGCAGGTCGTCCAGGCGGTTGCCCTGGACGATCATGAAGCCTGAGTGAAGTGAGGTGGTCTGGGGCATTGGGTGGTCTCGGAAGTGCGGTTGGTGCAGAACAGGAACCTTATCACGGAGGCGGTTGACGCGATCCCTGTGTAGGAGCGGCCTTGTGCCGCGAAAGGGCTGCGTAGCAGACCCGGCGATATCAGCTTGATGCACAAATCCTGGGGCCGCGTTGCGGCCCTTTCGCGGCGCGAGGCCGCTCCTACAGGGGGAGACTGTGTTTATTTTGCAACGCAGAAAAGACAAAACCCCTACCTGCTCGCGCAGATAGGGGTTTTGCGAAATGAATCTTGACGATGACCTACTCTCACATGGGGAAACCCCACACTACCATCGGCGATGCATCGTTTCACTGCTGAGTTCGGGATGGGATCAGGTGGTTCCAATGCTCTATGGTCGTCAAGAAATTCTGTTGCCAGAACATCCAGATGGATACTCCAGCCAATTCGGATATGCGATATTTGTGGTTTGTCGCGAACTTTCGGTTCTTTCGTCTTCACCACCACAATTTGGCCTCGGCGCAAATTGCTTGGGTGTTATATGGTCAAGCCTCACGGGCAATTAGTATTGGTTAGCTCAACGCCTCACAGCGCTTACACACCCAACCTATCAACGTCGTAGTCTTCGACGGCCCTTCAGGGAGCTCAAGGCTCCAGTGAGATCTCATCTTGAGGCAAGTTTCCCGCTTAGATGCTTTCAGCGGTTATCTCTTCCGAACATAGCTACCCGGCAATGCCACTGGCGTGACAACCGGAACACCAGAGGTTCGTCCACTCCGGTCCTCTCGTACTAGGAGCAGCCCCTCTCAAATCTCAAACGTCCACGGCAGATAGGGACCGAACTGTCTCACGACGTTCTAAACCCAGCTCGCGTACCACTTTAAATGGCGAACAGCCATACCCTTGGGACCGGCTTCAGCCCCAGGATGTGATGAGCCGACATCGAGGTGCCAAACACCGCCGTCGATATGAACTCTTGGGCGGTATCAGCCTGTTATCCCCGGAGTACCTTTTATCCGTTGAGCGATGGCCCTTCCATACAGAACCACCGGATCACTAAGACCTACTTTCGTACCTGCTCGACGTGTGTGTCTCGCAGTCAAGCGCGCTTTTGCCTTTATACTCTACGACCGATTTCCGACCGGTCTGAGCGCACCTTCGTACTCCTCCGTTACTCTTTGGGAGGAGACCGCCCCAGTCAAACTACCCACCATACACTGTCCTCGATCCGGATAACGGACCTGAGTTAGAACCTCAAGGTTGCCAGGGTGGTATTTCAAGGATGGCTCCATGA
This sequence comes from Pseudomonas sp. RtIB026, assembly GCF_016861355.2. NCBI lineage: Bacteria > Pseudomonadati > Pseudomonadota > Gammaproteobacteria > Pseudomonadales > Pseudomonadaceae > Pseudomonas > Pseudomonas sp. RtIB026. The sequence continues at coordinate 5,789,420 of NZ_AP023348.2, forward strand.
GAACTGGCGTCCCCACTTCAAAGCCTCCCACCTATCCTACACAAGCAAGCTCAAAGTCCAGTGCAAAGCTATAGTAAAGGTTCACGGGGTCTTTCCGTCTAGCCGCGGATACACTGCATCTTCACAGCGATTTCAATTTCACTGAGTCTCGGGTGGAGACAGCGCCGCCATCGTTACGCCATTCGTGCAGGTCGGAACTTACCCGACAAGGAATTTCGCTACCTTAGGACCGTTATAGTTACGGCCGCCGTTTACCGGGGCTTCGATCAAGAGCTTCGCTTGCGCTAACCCCATCAATTAACCTTCCGGCACCGGGCAGGCGTCACACCCTATACGTCCACTTTCGTGTTTGCAGAGTGCTGTGTTTTTAATAAACAGTCGCAGCGGCCTGGTATCTTCGACCGGCGTGGGCTTACGCAGCAAGTGCTTCACCCTCACCGGCGCACCTTCTCCCGAAGTTACGGTGCCATTTTGCCTAGTTCCTTCACCCGAGTTCTCTCAAGCGCCTTGGTATTCTCTACCTAACCACCTGTGTCGGTTTGGGGTACGGTTCCCAGTTATCTGAAGCTTAGGAGCTTTTCTTGGAAGCATGGCATCAACCACTTCGCGCTCTAATGAGCACTCGTCATCAGCTCTCGGCCTTGAGATCCCGGATTTGCCTAAGATCTCAGCCTACCACCTTAAACTTGGACAACCAACGCCAAGCTGGCCTAGCCTTCTCCGTCCCTCCATCGCAATAACTGGAAGTACAGGAATATTAACCTGTTTTCCATCGACTACGCTTTTCAGCCTCGCCTTAGGGACCGACTAACCCTGCGTCGATTAACGTTGCGCAGGAAACCTTGGTCTTTCGGCGTGCGAGTTTTTCACTCGCATTGTCGTTACTCATGTCAGCATTCGCACTTCTGATACCTCCAGCAAGCTTCTCAACTCACCTTCACAGGCTTACAGAACGCTCCTCTACCGCATCATCATAAGATGATACCCGTAGCTTCGGTGCATGGTTTGAGCCCCGTTACATCTTCCGCGCAGGCCGACTCGACTAGTGAGCTATTACGCTTTCTTTAAAGGGTGGCTGCTTCTAAGCCAACCTCCTAGCTGTCTAAGCCTTCCCACATCGTTTCCCACTTAACCATGACTTTGGGACCTTAGCTGACGGTCTGGGTTGTTTCCCTTTTCACGACGGACGTTAGCACCCGCCGTGTGTCTCCCATGCTCGGCACTTGTAGGTATTCGGAGTTTGCATCGGTTTGGTAAGTCGGGATGACCCCCTAGCCGAAACAGTGCTCTACCCCCTACAGTGATACATGAGGCGCTACCTAAATAGCTTTCGAGGAGAACCAGCTATCTCCGAGCTTGATTAGCCTTTCACTCCGATCCACAGGTCATCCGCTAACTTTTCAACGGTAGTCGGTTCGGTCCTCCAGTCAGTGTTACCTAACCTTCAACCTGCCCATGGATAGATCGCCCGGTTTCGGGTCTATACCCAGCGACTAAAGCGCCCTATTAAGACTCGCTTTCGCTACGCCTCCCCTATTCGGTTAAGCTCGCCACTGAATATAAGTCGCTGACCCATTATACAAAAGGTACGCAGTCACCTAACAAAGTAGGCTCCCACTGCTTGTACGCATACGGTTTCAGGTTCTATTTCACTCCCCTCTCCGGGGTTCTTTTCGCCTTTCCCTCACGGTACTGGTTCACTATCGGTCAGTCAGTAGTATTTAGCCTTGGAGGATGGTCCCCCCATGTTCAGACAAAGTTTCTCGTGCTCCGTCCTACTCGATTTCACTGGCAAGAGATTTTCGTGTACGGGGCTATCACCCACTATGGCCGCACTTTCCAGAGCGTTCCACTAATCTCAAACCAGCTTAAGGGCTGGTCCCCGTTCGCTCGCCACTACTAAGGGAATCTCGGTTGATTTCTTTTCCTCAGGGTACTTAGATGTTTCAGTTCCCCTGGTTCGCCTCTTGCACCTATGTATTCAGTACAAGATAACCAGCTTATGCTGGCTGGGTTCCCCCATTCAGAGATCTCTGGATCACAGTCTGTTTGCCGACTCCCCAAAGCTTATCGCAGGCTACCACGTCTTTCATCGCCTCTGACTGCCAAGGCATCCACCGTATGCGCTTCTTCACTTGACCATATAACCCCAAGCAATCTGGTTATACTGTGAAGACGACATTCGCCGAAAATTCGCACGTCGCTCTTTCGAGCAGAACTCACAAATTTTACCTTAGCCTGATCCACCAGCAGTGAAACTGGTGTTCAGTCTATTTCTATCACATATCCGAATTTTTAAAGAACGATCTGACAAAAGTCAGAAATCAACATTCATCAACGAATGTTCATTTCTAAGTTCTGAGCAGTGCTGCGAAACCTGAAAGAGTGGTGGAGCCAAGCGGGATCGAACCGCTGACCTCCTGCGTGCAAGGCAGGCGCTCTCCCAGCTGAGCTATGGCCCCGTATTCTAGGCCGCACCAAGTAATTGGTAGGTCTGGGCAGATTTGAACTGCCGACCTCACCCTTATCAGGGGTGCGCTCTAACCAACTGAGCTACAGACCTATAACAGGGTCGCGTTACAGCATCGTCTTTACACAATGAATCAAGCAATTCGTGTGGGAGCTCATCAGCAGGCTGATGTCTTCGATTAAGGAGGTGATCCAGCCGCAGGTTCCCCTACGGCTACCTTGTTACGACTTCACCCCAGTCATGAATCACACCGTGGTAACCGTCCTCCCGAAGGTTAGACTAGCTACTTCTGGTGCAACCCACTCCCATGGTGTGACGGGCGGTGTGTACAAGGCCCGGGAACGTATTCACCGCAACATTCTGATTTGCGATTACTAGCGATTCCGACTTCACGCAGTCGAGTTGCAGACTGCGATCCGGACTACGATCGGTTTTGTGAGATTAGCTCCACCTCGCGGCTTGGCAACCCTCTGTACCGACCATTGTAGCACGTGTGTAGCCCAGGCCGTAAGGGCCATGATGACTTGACGTCATCCCCACCTTCCTCCGGTTTGTCACCGGCAGTCTCCTTAGAGTGCCCACCATTACGTGCTGGTAACTAAGGACAAGGGTTGCGCTCGTTACGGGACTTAACCCAACATCTCACGACACGAGCTGACGACAGCCATGCAGCACCTGTGTCAGAGTTCCCGAAGGCACCAATCCATCTCTGGAAAGTTCTCTGCATGTCAAGGCCTGGTAAGGTTCTTCGCGTTGCTTCGAATTAAACCACATGCTCCACCGCTTGTGCGGGCCCCCGTCAATTCATTTGAGTTTTAACCTTGCGGCCGTACTCCCCAGGCGGTCAACTTAATGCGTTAGCTGCGCCACTAAAATCTCAAGGATTCCAACGGCTAGTTGACATCGTTTACGGCGTGGACTACCAGGGTATCTAATCCTGTTTGCTCCCCACGCTTTCGCACCTCAGTGTCAGTATCAGTCCAGGTGGTCGCCTTCGCCACTGGTGTTCCTTCCTATATCTACGCATTTCACCGCTACACAGGAAATTCCACCACCCTCTACCGTACTCTAGCTCGCCAGTTTTGGATGCAGTTCCCAGGTTGAGCCCGGGGCTTTCACATCCAACTTAACGAACCACCTACGCGCGCTTTACGCCCAGTAATTCCGATTAACGCTTGCACCCTCTGTATTACCGCGGCTGCTGGCACAGAGTTAGCCGGTGCTTATTCTGTCGGTAACGTCAAAATTGCACGGTATTAGCGTACAACCCTTCCTCCCAACTTAAAGTGCTTTACAATCCGAAGACCTTCTTCACACACGCGGCATGGCTGGATCAGGCTTTCGCCCATTGTCCAATATTCCCCACTGCTGCCTCCCGTAGGAGTCTGGACCGTGTCTCAGTTCCAGTGTGACTGATCATCCTCTCAGACCAGTTACGGATCGTCGCCTAGGTGAGCCATTACCTCACCTACTAGCTAATCCGACCTAGGCTCATCTGATAGCGCAAGGCCCGAAGGTCCCCTGCTTTCTCCCGTAGGACGTATGCGGTATTAGCGTTCCTTTCGAAACGTTGTCCCCCACTACCAGGCAGATTCCTAGGCATTACTCACCCGTCCGCCGCTGAATCAAGAAGCAAGCTCCTCTCATCCGCTCGACTTGCATGTGTTAGGCCTGCCGCCAGCGTTCAATCTGAGCCATGATCAAACTCTTCAGTTCAATACTGCTTGGGTTTTTAAGAAACCCTAAACTTGGCTCAGCAATCTCAAATGACTATGTGATTTCTCGCATGGCCACTTGTGATGCTGATAATCTTGGCGACTATCAGTCCATACTCACAAGCACCCACACGAATTGCTTGATTCAATTTGTTAAAGAGCGTTTGGTTAAGAGCTTTTCGTCTCAACCGAGGCGCGCATTCTACGCTTTCCTCATTTCGTGTCAAGCGTTTATTTTGAAGTTTTTCGTTTCACTTCAAACACTTGACTCGCTGCGATCTCTCGTAGCGGGAGGCGAATCATACAGCGTTACAACCTGCTGTCAACTGCCTTTTTTCACCGCTGCCGATCAGGTGATCGAAGCACCTCCGCAACCCTCTTCAACAATCAACTCTTTGATATTCAAGGAGTTTTTCGTTCCGATGTCGCTGGAAGTGGGGCGCATTATAAGGGGATCTGAGAGGGCGTCAACCGTTAATTTCATCAAATTGGAATATCGAGGAAAAAGACCGCGTCAGGGCCACCAAGTGTTCGCCACAACCCTTGCAGCGCCTATGAGACCGAGCGCCGCCCGCGCGGCGCATCGCGGCACAAGGCCGCTCCTACATCTGTTTCGGGCCAATTATGCCTGTGAAAGTATCGGCGCCTGCCTTGGTGCATGCCTCGAGTCGTGCGCAGCGACAGTGGTGACCACGCTGAAACCGCGTCGGACCAACAAGGCGGACCAGGTAATGGCACAGGATTGACTGGCCCGAAACAAATGTGGGAGCGGGCTTGTCCCGCGATGCGCCGCGCGGGCGGCGCTTGATCTCATAGGCGCCATAGAACCCTCGGTGAACACTTCTGGAACACAACACAATCCCACGGCGAACACCTCCCACACACAACCCAACCCCAAGCCAGCCACCTGCCAGCCCCGACACCTATATAAAGCAGCCCAAAAAGCAAAGCGGGGCGGCCTCTCGGCCGCCCCGCTTTCACCCCTGCGCCTTACAAGCTCGGGAACGCAAACTGCGAAGCCTCATGGCTGGCCCGCTGTGGCCAGCGCTGGGTGATCGCCTTGCGACGGGTATAGAAGCGCACACCGTCCGGGCCATAGGCATGCAGGTCGCCGAACAGCGAACGCTTCCAGCCACCGAAGCTGTGGTACGCCACCGGCACCGGCAGCGGTACGTTGACCCCAACCATGCCCACTTCGATCTCGTCGCAGAACAGCCGCGCCGCCTCACCGTCACGGGTGAAGATGCAGGTACCGTTGCCGTACTCGTGCTCGTTGATCAGCTGCATGGCCTGTTCCAGGCTGTTCACCCGCACCACGCACAGCACCGGGCCGAAGATCTCTTCCTTATAGATGCGCATCTCGGGGGTGACCTTGTCGAACAGGGTGCCGCCGACAAAATAGCCATCCTCGTTACCGGCCACACGGTAGCCACGACCATCGACCACCAGCTTGGCGCCAGCAGCAACGCCGTCATCGATGTAACCCACCACCTTGTCACGCGCGGCGGCGGTCACCAGCGGGCCCATGTCCAGGCCACAGGAAGTGCCGGCACCGATCTTCAGCGCCTTGATCTGCGGTTCCAGCTTGGCGATCAGCGCATCGGCCACCTGGTCGCCGACACACACAGCCACCGAAATGGCCATGCAGCGTTCGCCACAGGAACCGTAGGCCGCGCCCATCAGCGCGCTGACGGCGTTGTCCAGGTCGGCGTCTGGCATCAGCACCGCATGGTTCTTCGCGCCGCCCAGGGCCTGGACGCGCTTGCCGCGCTTGGTGCCCTCGGCATAGATGTACTCGGCGATCGGGGTCGAACCGACGAAGCTCAGGGCCTTGACCTCCGGCGCCTCGATCAGCGCATCAACCGCTTCCTTGTCGCCATGCACGACGTTGAGGATGCCCTTCGGCAGGCCGGCCTCCAGCAGCAGCTGGGCGATATACAGGGTCGAGCTCGGATCGCGCTCGGACGGCTTGAGGATGAAGGCGTTGCCGCAGGCGATGGCCAGCGGGTACATCCACAGCGGCACCATGGCCGGGAAGTTGAACGGAGTAATGCCGGCGACGATGCCCAGCGGCTGGAAGTCGGACCAGGCGTCGATGTTCGGGCCGACGTTGCGGCTGTACTCACCCTTGAGCAGTTCAGGGGCAGCGCAGGCGAACTCGACGTTCTCGATGCCACGCTTGAGCTCGCCAGCGGCGTCTTCCACGGTCTTGCCGTGCTCCTCGCTGATCATCTGCGAGATCTTCGCCTCGTTCTGCTCCAGCAACTGCTTGAAGCGGAACATCACCTGGGCACGCTTGGCCGGTGGGGTGTTGCGCCAGGCCGGGAAGGCGGCCTTGGCCGAATCGATGGCCTGCTGGATGGTGGCGCGGCTGGCCAGTTCGACCTTGCGCACGGCCTGGCCGGTGGACGGGTTGAAGACATCGGCGGTGCGCTCGCCCTTGGTGACCAGCTCGCCGTGGATCAGGTGCTGAACAATGCTCATGCAGAACTCCAGATAAAGAAGGTAGAGACAGGCGCGTGGTACTCACGCGCCCGACGTCAAAATCAGAAAAGTCAGTCGACCTTGTTCAGGGCTTCGCCCACCGCGTCGAACAGGCGATCCAGCTCTTGCGGCTGGGTATTGAAGGTTGGCCCGAACTGCAGGGTGTCGCCACCGAAGCGCACATAGAAGCCGGCTTGCCACAGCTTCATGGCCGCCTCGTACGGACGGACGATGGCATCACCGTCGCGCGCGGCAATCTGGATGGCGCCGGCCAGGCCGTAGTTGCGGATGTCGACGACGTTCTTCGTGCCCTTCACACCGTGCAGCAGCTTCTCGAAGTGCGGCGCCAGGTCGGCGGCGGACTGCACCAGGTTTTCCTTCTGCAGCAGGTCCAGTGCGGCGATGCCAGCGGCGCAGGCGACCGGGTGCGCCGAGTAGGTGTAGCCGTGGGGGAATTCCACCGCGTACTCGGGGGTCGGCTGGTTCATGAAGGTCTGGTAGATCTCGCTGGTGGCGATCACCGCGCCCATCGGGATGGCGCCGTTGGTGACCTGCTTGGCGATGCACATCAGGTCCGGGGTGACGCCGAAGGCTTCGGCGCCGGTCATCGCGCCCATGCGACCGAAGCCGGTGATCACTTCGTCGAAGATCAGCAGGATGTTGTGCTGCGTGCAGATCTCACGCAGACGCTTCAGGTAACCCTTCGGCGGCGGCAGCACGCCGGCGGAACCGGCCAGTGGCTCGACGATCACTGCGGCGATGTTCGAGGCATCGTGCAGTTCGATCAGTTTGAGCATCTCGTCGGCCAGGGCGATACCGCCCTCTTCCGGCATGCCCTTGCTGAAGGCGTTGACCGGCAGCACGGTATGAGGCAGGTGGTCGACGTCCAGCAGCTGGCCGAACATCTTGCGGTTGCCGTTGACGCCGCCCAGGCTGGTGCCGGCGATGTTCACACCGTGGTAACCACGGGCACGGCCGATGATCTTGGTCTTGGTGGCCTGGCCCTTCAGACGCCAGTAGGCACGGACCATCTTCAGCGCGGTGTCGGCGCACTCGGAGCCGGAGTTGGTGTAGAACACGTGGTTCAGGTCACCTGGCACCAGGTCGACGATCTTCTCGGCCAGCTGGAACGACAGCGGGTGACCGAACTGGAAGGCCGGCGAGTAGTCGAGCGTGGCCACCTGGCGAGCCACCGCTTCGCTGATTTCCTTGCGGGTATGCCCGGCGCCGCAGGTCCACAGCCCCGACAAAGCGTCGAAGATCTTGCGGCCCTTGTCATCGACCAGGTAGTTGCCTTCAGCTGCCACGATCAGCCGCGGGTCGCGCTGGAAGTTGCGGTTGGCGGTGTACGGCATCCAGTGGGCGTCCAGCTTGAGCTGGCTGGCCAGACCGGCCTGGGCGGTTTCGGGCATGTTCATCGGGCGATTCCTCGGAAGACGATTAGGCAACGATGGGTGTTGTTGCAGCTAAATTGTCACGGCGATAAAGTTCGAAAAACCCAGCATTTCTAATCTTCAGTCAGCGGATAACTAAACTAATGAGCCGACGCCCCGATCCCCTCGCCCAGGTCAGCGATTTCGACATCCGCCTGCTGAAAATCTACCGCAGCGTCGTCGAATGCGGCGGTTTCTCGGCAGCGGAAAACGTACTGGGGATCGGCCGCTCGGCGATCAGCCAGCAGATGAACGACCTCGAGCAACGCCTGGGTCTGCGTCTGTGCCAACGCGGCCGCGCCGGTTTTTCGCTGACCGAGGAAGGCCGCGAGGTCTACCATTCGGCGCTGCAACTGCTCAGCGCCCTGGAAACCTTTCGCACCGAAGTGAACGGCCTGCACCAGCACCTGCGCGGCGAACTGAACATCGGCCTCACCGACAACCTGGTGACCCTGCCGCATATGCGCATCACCCACGCCCTGGCGGAACTGAAGGACCGCGGCCCGGACGTGCGCATCCAGATCCGCATGATCGCGCCGAGCCAGGTCGAGCAGGGCGTGCTCGATGGCAGCCTGCATGTCGGCGTGGTGCCGCAGACCAGCCCGCTCTCGGGGCTTGAGTACCAGCCGCTGTACAGCGAACGCTCGCTGCTCTACTGCGCGGTCGGCCATCCGCTGTTCTATGCCGACGACCAGCAGATCGACGACGATCGCCTCAATGGCCAGGACGCGATCGCCCCGACCTTCCGCCTGCCGGCCGACATCCAGGCCCATTACCAGGCCCTGCACTGTACCGCCAGCGCCTCGGACCGCGAAGGCATGGCCTTCCTCATCCTCACCGGACGCTACATCGGCTACCTGCCCGACCATTACGCGATGTTCTGGGTGCAGCAGGGCCGCCTGCGCGCACTCAAACCCGCCCAGCGCTTCTATGACCTGAGCCTGAGCTGGGTGACCCGCAAGGGCCGCCGGCCGAACCTGGTGCTGGAAAGCTTCCTCGAGAGCCTGGCTGCGACACGTTGATACGCATCTGTACCGCTAATGCTTGTCACTTCGGCACAGGCAGGTAATCTGTCGGACATCCGTAACGACCCGCCCGGAATCGTCCATGACCCTAGAAGTCCCTGCGCATCGCTCCCCCGCCTCGGGCAAGCCCGCCGGCCGCATTCGCCAGAAGAACGAACAGGCCATCATCCAGGCCGCCGAAGACGAGTTCGCCCGGCACGGCTACAAGGGCACGAGCATGAATACCATCGCGCTCAAGGCCGGGCTGCCCAAGGCCAACCTGCACTACTACTTCACCAACAAGCTGGGCCTGTACATCGCGGTGCTGAGTAACATCATCGAGCTGTGGGACAGCACCTTCAACGCCCTGAGCGTGGAGGACGACCCGGCCGAAGCGCTCAGCCAGTACATCCGCACCAAGATGGAGTTCTCCCGGCGCAACCCACAGGCCTCGCGGATCTTCGCCATGGAAGTGATCAGCGGCGGCGAATGCCTGAGCGAGTACTTCAGCGCCGACTACCGCGAATGGTTCCGCGGTCGCGCCGCGGTGTTCCAGGCCTGGATGGACGCCGGCAAGATGGACCGGGTGGACCCCGTGCACCTGATCTTCCTGCTCTGGGGCAGCACCCAGCACTACGCCGACTTCGCCACCCAGATCTGCCAGGTGACCGGACGCAGCCGGCTGACCAAGCAGGACATGGAAGACGCCAGCAACAACCTTATCCACATCATTCTCAAAGGCTGCGGCATCAGCACGCCCGCCTGACCCAGACTTATGCCTTCTACCCTGCTCGAGCTCTGCGAGTTCCGCGAGGACATCCGCAAGAGCCGCTTCATCACCCTCGCCGGCCCGATCAGCAGCCCGGCCGAGGCCATGGCCTTCATCGAACGCCACAGCGACCTGGCGGCCACCCACAACTGCTGGGCCTGGAAGCTCGGCGGCCAATACCGCAGCAGCGACGACGGCGAGCCTGGTGGTACGGCCGGGCGCCCAATCCTGGCCGCCATCGAGGCCCAGGACTGCGACCAGGTGGTGGTCCTGGTGATCCGCTGGTACGGCGGCATCCAACTGGGCACCGGCGGCCTGGCCCGGGCCTATGGCGGCGGCGCCAACAAGTGCCTGCAGCAGGCGCCCAAGCGCTTGCTGGTACAGCGCAGCGAGTTCACCTGCAGCTGCACCTTCAGCGAACTGGCGCTGGTCAAGCTGCGCCTGGCGGACGTCGACGGCCTGGTGCTGGACGAACAGTTCACCGCCAACGGCGTCGACCTGCGCATCGCCCTGGGTGACAGCCACCTCGAGGTGCTGCAGCAGCAGCTCGCCGACCTGAGCCGCGGGCGTATCCTGCTGGAACGGGGCTGAGCGTTGCCCACAACTGCTGTGGGCCTGCCTGTGGATAAGCTTGGGGCACTCCGCTGCAGGCCTTGTTCCGCAAGGCCTGCAGCGTATTGAGCATATTTTGATCACATTTGTGTGACATTAACCCAAGTCACTGAAAGCGTGTGAGTTATCCCCAGTCAGAAGCGACTGCGTTCCCTGAAACGGGCATTTTCAGGCTGTCGCGCTTGCACACAATTACTGTGGAGCAGCCTGTGGATAACCCGTGAACCACCCTGTCAGACCCCGTCTCCACAGGCCTTTCAGACCATAGATCATTTTTTGACCAGCCGCGACAGGGCAGCCGACCTCCTCCTGGTTTATGCTCGTCACCCAGGCCTTCCCCTGTAGAGGGCAACCACCACCTTGTCGCGCGGCGAGTGAACCTGTGCACAGCAGCGCTCGCCGCGCCCTTGATATGGAGTATCGCTATGACCGCCAACAAGACCGCCCTCATCATCGGTGCCTCCCGAGGCCTTGGCCTGGGCCTGGTGCAACGCCTGCGCGAAGATGGCTGGAACGTCGTCGCCACCGTGCGCGACCCGCAACAGCCGGGTGCGCTGGGCGAAGTCTCCGGGGTGCGCATCGAGCGCCTGGAGATGAACGATACCGCCCAGCTCGACGGGCTCAAGCAGCGCCTGCAAGGTGAAGTGTTCGACCTGGTGTTCGTCAATGCCGGGGTGATGGGCCCGCTGCCGCAGGATCTGGAAAGCGTGCAGGTACAGCAGATCGGCGACCTGTTCATGACCAACGCCGTGGCGCCGATCCGTGTGGCCCGCCGCCTGGCCGGCCAGGTGCGCGAAGGCAGCGGCGTGCTGGCCTTCATGAGTTCGATCCTGGGCAGCGTGACCATCCCCGATGGTGGCGAAGTCTGCCTGTACAAGGCCAGCAAGGCCGCGCTCAACTCGATGATCAACAGCTTCGTGGTCGAGCTGCAGCGCCCCGACCTGGCCGTGCTGGCCATGCACCCGGGCTGGGTGAAGACCGACATGGGCGGCGAGAACGCCGAGATCGACGTGCTCACCAGCACCCGTGGCATGCTCGAGCAGGTCAAGGCCCAGAGCGGCAATGGCGGCCTGCGCTTCATCAACTACAAGGGCGAGACGCTCATCTGGTAATCCCGGGCGATGCAGGCCTGGGTGGGCGCATTGCCCGGCCAGGCCCTGTAGAATGGCGGCCAACCGTACCTGATCGAGATTGCACACATGTATGAATGGCTGAACGCCTTGCCCAAGGCGGAACTGCACATGCACCTGGAGGGCTCGCTGGAGCCCGAACTGCTGTTCGCCCTGGCCGAACGCAACAAGATCGCCCTGCCCTGGGCGGACGTCGAGACCCTGCGCAGCGCCTACGCCTTCAACAACCTGCAGGAGTTCCTCGATCTCTACTACCAGGGCGCCGATGTCCTGCGCACCGAGCAGGACTTCTACGACCTGACCTGGGCCTACCTGCAACGCTGCAAGGCGCAGAACGTCATCCACACCGAACCCTTCTTCGACCCGCAGACCCACACTGACCGGGGCATTCCGTTCGAGGTGGTGCTCGATGGCATCAACCGGGCCTTGAAGGATGGTCGCGAGCAGTTGGGCATCAGCAGTGGCCTGATCCTCAGCTTCCTGCGCCACCTGAGTGAAGACGAAGCGCACAAGACCCTGGACCAGGCCCTGCCGTTCCGCGACGCCTTCATCGCCGTGGGCCTGGACAGCTCGGAGCAAGGCCATCCGCCAAGCAAGTTCCAGCGCGTGTTCGACCGCGCCCGCAGCGAAGGCTTCCTGACCGTGGCCCACGCGGGCGAGGAAGGCCCGCCCGAGTACATCTGGGAAGCCCTCGACCTGCTGAAGATCCAGCGGATCGACCACGGCGTGCGCGCCATCGAGGACGAGCGCCTGATGCAGCGCATCATCGACGAGCAGATCCCGCTGACCGTCTGCCCGCTATCCAACACCAAACTGTGCGTGTTCGAACACATGGGCCAGCACAACATCCTCGACATGCTCGAGCGTGGCGTGAAGGTCACGGTCAACTCCGATGATCCGGCCTACTTCGGTGGCTATGTCACCGAGAACTTCCACGCCCTGCACCAGCACCTGGGCATGACCCAGGACCAGGCACGCCGCCTGGCGCAGAACAGCCTGGACGCACGGCTGGTCCGTTAGCCGACCTGCCGGGCCGGGAGGCAGGCGATCGCGTTGATCTGCTGCTGGCCGAGCGGTGTGAGCTGCACCGCCCGGCTGCCTTCCTGCTCACGCACCCAACCCGACTGGGTGAACAACCGGAGCAGGGCCTTGCCCAGGCAACCGCCCAGGTGCGGGCCCTGATCGTTCCATTTGCTGCAATGGCAGATCACGCAGCCGTGCCGGTCACCGGCGGCCAACGCGTCGATGAACACCCCCAGCGCCTCCAGGTGCTCCTTGCCCTCCTGGCTCACTGACAGGTACTGCTCGTTACCTTCCAGCCAACCGGCCACATGCAGGCGGTGGAGCAGCGCGGCGGCCACTTCGCCGCCCAGGTGGTCGCCACACAGGCGCGCTTTGCGCATCGACAGGGGAATCTGCAGCGTCGTGCCCTGCTCTGCAGGTAAGCGGGTCGCCAGTTGAACGCTGGCCAGCGCCTCCACCGCAGTGCCGACTTCCGGCGCGGCCAGGCGGAAGAAGCGCTTGCGGCCACGCGCCTCGTGCCTGAGCAGCCCGGCACTGGACAACAATGACAGATGCGCGCAGGCCGACGAGGTGCTCAGCCCGGTGAGTACGGCAAGCTCGTCCGCCGCACGCGGGGTGCCATCGATCAACGCCCACAACATGGCGCTGCGCTTGGGATCGGCCATCAGGTTGGCGACCTGACTGATGCTGCGGACTGCGTTCATGAACCTGAAGCTCCCTGATGAATCCCGCCTGCTGGCGAACGCTGCAGATGCCCTGCCTCCGGTGTGGGCAAGCGCGGGATGGTTCGTGTGCCGGAGGGTGGACGCCAGCCCCGGGAAACGCTCATCCCGCGCTGGTCGCCGGAGGCAGTATAAGCCGCTGGAGGGTGCTCGCCGTGAGGGAGGCATGCCCCGGATGGGTCGGGATTTGCCTCCCCAAAAACGTTCTGAAAGATGCGTCTGTCAGAGTGACAGACGGCTGATTCTGCTCATCCCCCGTACTACCGTGGCTCTAGCGGGAACGAGGCTGACAGTCGCTATCAGGGGGGGCGATGCATCTGACAAGGAGGGGGAAAATTTCCGTCTTGCAAAACAGAACGTCTCCCTACTTCAGACCGTCATGACCGTCAGTCAGGGGACTGATCCCGGTCATGGCACGGGCCGGGGGCGGCGCTACACTAGATCCGCTCCCGCTCACTGGAGGTGGATCGCGATGAAGATTGTCGTCAGTGCGTCGAACCGGAATCCCGCCTGCCCCTGGCAGGTCCAGCTCGACCAGCATGTGGTGAGTTTCCGTAGCGAGGCCGAGGCGCGATCGTTCGTCGCCCTGCTGGAGGCGCGTCTCAACGCGCCCCACCCGCTCACGCAGGCCGGCTGGCCTGCAGGCGCCGGGTCAGCATTGCGACACTGACCACCAACGCGCCGCACAGGCTGATCACCAGCGCCATGGGCACCGCGCTGCCGTCGTGCAGCACCCCGACCAGCGCCGCCGCGCCCGCGGCGACGCTGAACTGCAGGCAGCCCATCAGGGCCGAGGCGCTGCCCGCCCGCGTACCTTGCCCGCTCATGGCACAGGCCGAGGCATTGGGGATGATGCAGCCGAGGCTGGCGATGCACACGAACAGCGGCACCAGTAATGGCCAGAGCTGTGCCGGGCGCAACGCCGCGACCACCAGCAGCGCCAGCGCCGCCACCAGGTACAACCATACCGCCCGCGCCAGCAGGAATGCCGGGCCGCGCTTGGCCAGCAGCCGCGCATTGACCTGGGCCATCAGGATGAAGCCGGCGGCGTTGGTGCCGAACAGCCAACCGTAGTGCTCGGGCGGCACGCCGTAAAGCTTGATGAATACGAACGGCGAACCGGCGATGTAGGCGAACATCCCGGCGATAGCGATGCCGCCGGTCAGCGCATGGCCGACGAACACTCGGTCGCCGAGCAGGCTCAGGTACTGGCGCAGCGCGCCCGACAGCGGCTGGCGTGGAATATGGGCCGGCAGGCTCTCCGGCAAGCCCAGGCCGACCGCCAGCAGGCACGCGGCGCTGAACAGGCCCAGGGCGAGGAAGATCGATTGCCAGCCGGCCACGTTGACCAGCACGCCACCGAGCATCGGCGCGAGGATCGGCGCCAGGCCCATCACCAGCATCAACTGCGAGAACACCTTGGCCGAGGCCACCGCGTCGCACTTGTCGCTGACGATCGCCCGCGACAGCACCATCCCGGCGCAACCGCCCAGAGCCTGGACGAAACGCGCCAGGATCAGGCTGTCGAGATTGGGCGCATAGGCGCAGGCCAGCGATGCCACGGTGAACAGGCCGACCCCGAACAGCAGCGGCAGGCGCCGGCCGAAACGGTCGGCCACCGGCCCGTAGGCGAGCTGGCCCAGGGACAGGCCGAGGAAGTAGGCGGCCAGGGTGGCCTGCACATGCTTTTCGTCGGTGCCGAAGGCATGCGCCATGGCCGGGAAGGCCGGCAGATAGAAGTCGATCGCCAGAGGCCCGAACGCACTGAGGGCGCCGAGAATCAGCAAGGTTCGCAGGTTCATGGAGAATCCATAGCAGGCTAAGCAAGTTTGCTAGTCTACCTGCACTGGATCGCCCGGCGTTGAAAACCTTTGTAATAATTGATCCTGCGTGTCCTGTAGGAAAAGGCAGAAAACAGGGTTGCAGCAGGATCGGCGTGGGAGGATCTGCGTGGGAGCGGGCTTGCCCCGCGATGAGGCCACCCAGGCCAACATCATTGCCTGTTCTGGCGCTATCGCGGGGCAAGCCCGCTCCTACAGAGGTCGCCTTTTCAGGCCACTTCGGCCTGATACCCCTCTTCACGAATCGCCGCCAGGATCTGATCCGCCGCCAGGGCACTTTCCACCCGCACCTGCCGCGCCGCCAGGTCCACTTCCACCCGCGCCGCCGCATCCTGCTCCTGCACCGCCCGGGTCACGCCCTTCACGCAATGGCCACAGGTCATGCCTTGCACATTGAACACTTGCATCGAGGTTGCCTCCTTGTGGGTTTTGCCCAGTCTCAGCCTTGCCATCGGGGCAAGGTCAAGTTCCGCGGAAAACGGCCGGGCTGGAAATCCGCGCGCGGCTCGGCCAAGCTGCGCCTTTGACGATTTTGGCAAGCAGGAGATTTTTCATGATCAGGGCAGCATTGGGCCTCGTCGGATTGCTGGGCGCACTGGCCGTCGTGCCACCGGTCAGCGCCGAGGGCAATTCGGACTACAGCGTGCTGATCATTTCCCGGGAACGCCTGGAAGTGGCCACCAGCTGCGAGATCGGCATCTACCTCAACGACCAGTTGTCCGGTCGCCTGTTCCAGGAGCAGGCGACTTCGTTCAACCTGCCGCCGGGCCCGGTGGATGTACGCCTGCGCCTGCTGCCAGGGCAGGTACCCGGCTGCGCGCCGGGCGTCGAGGACCAACGCAGTACGCGCCTGACCCTGCAGGCGGGCCAGATCAACAAGTACCGCATTGCGATGGGGCAAAATGGCCTGGTGCTGAAGCGAGCCGGCCTGGGCTATTGACCTTGCCCGCATGGCAAGGTTGATGCTGGAGGCCAGTCCACGGAGGAGAGAGCCATGCCCGCATCCACCACCTTCGACCTGCCGATCGCCGGCATGACCTGCGCCAGTTGCGCAGGTCGGGTCGAACGCGCCCTGCGCAAGGTCACCGGTACCGAACACGTCAGCGTCAACCTCGCCACCGAGCAGGCCCGGGTCCAGGCCCCGGCCGACAGCCTGCCGGCACTGGTCGGCGCGGTGCGCGACGCCGGTTACAGCGTCCCCACCCGCACCCTCGAACTGCAGATCGGCGGCATGACCTGCGCCAGTTGCGCCGGCCGGGTCGAGCGCGCCCTCGGCAAGCTGCCGGGGGTCGAGCAAGTCAGCGTCAACCTGGCCAGCGAACGCGCCCACCTCGAAGTGCTCGAGGGCGTCGACGACGGCGCGCTGATCGCCGCGGTCGAGAAGGCCGGCTACAGCGCCACCCTGCCGCGTACTCCCCACGATGACCAGGCCCAGGCCCGACGCCGCCTGCGCAACGAACGCCTGGCGGTCGGCGCCGCCCTGCTGCTGGCCCTGCCACTGGTGCTGCCGATGCTGGTGCAACCCTTCGGCCTGCACTGGATGCTGCCGGCCTGGGCGCAGTTCCTGCTGGCCACCCCGGTGCAGTTCATCCTTGGCGCGCGCTTTTATGTCGCCGCCTGGAAGGCCGTGCGCGCCGGTGCCGGCAACATGGACCTGCTGGTCGCCCTGGGCACCAGCGCCGGCTACGGCCTGAGCCTGTACCAATGGGCCAATGCCCACACCGGCATGGAACCGCACCTGTATTTCGAAGCCTCGGCGGTGGTGATCGCCCTGGTGCTGCTGGGCAAGTACCTGGAAAGCCGCGCCAAGCGCCAGACCGCCAGCGCCATCCGGGCACTGGAAGCCCTGCGCCCGGAACGCGCCGTGCGGGTGGTCGAGGGGCGCGAGGAAGACGTCGCCATCAGCCAGCTGCGCCTGGAGGATGTGGTGCTGGTCAAGCCCGGCGAGCGCTTCCCGGTCGATGGCCAGGTGCTCGAAGGCAGCAGCCATGCCGATGAAGCCCTGATCAGTGGCGAAAGCCTGCCGGTGCCCAAGCAGCCCGGCGACGCGGTGACCGGTGGCGCCATCAACGGCGAAGGCCGTTTGCTGGTGAAGACCCTGGCGCTGGGCACCGAGACCGTGCTCGCCCGCATCATCCGCCTGGTCGAGGACGCCCAGGCGGCCAAGGCGCCGATCCAGAAGCTGGTCGACCGGGTCAGCCAGGTGTTCGTCCCCGCGGTGCTGGTACTGGCCCTGGTCACCCTGGTCGGCTGGTGGCTGGCCGGCGCACCGCTGGAAACCGCGCTGATCAACGCCGTCGCCGTGCTGGTGATCGCCTGCCCCTGCGCCCTGGGCTTGGCCACGCCCGCCGCGATCATGGCCGGCACCGGCGTCGCCGCCCGCCACGGTATCCTGATCAAGGACGCCGAAGCGCTGGAGCGCGCGCATGCGGTCAACCGCGTGGTGTTCGACAAGACCGGCACCCTCACCTCCGGCAGCCCGCGCATCGTCCATCAACAGGCCAGCAGCGGCGACGACAACGAACTGCTGCGCCTGGCCGGTGCCCTACAACGTGGCAGCGAACACCCCTTGGCCAAGGCGGTGCTCGATGCCTGCGCCGAACGCGATCTTGACGTACCGCAAGTGGCCGACAGCCAGTCCCTCACCGGCCGTGGCATCGCCGGCCAGGTGGATGGCCGCGAGCTGGCCCTGGGCAACCGCCGCCTGCTCGACGAGAGCCGGTTGGTGCCGGGCGAATTGGCGGCCAGCGCCCAGGCCTGGGAGGCCGAGGGCCGTACCTTGTCCTGGTTGATCGAGCGTGGCAGCCAGCCCCGCGTGCTGGGCCTGTTCGCCTTTGGCGACAGCCTCAAGCCCGGTGCCGACCAGGCCATCGCCGCCTTGCATGCCCGCCACATCAGCAGCCACCTGCTGACTGGCGACAACCGCGGCAGCGCCAAGGTGGTGGCCGAGGCCCTCGGCATCGACGACGTGCACGCCGAAGTGCTGCCGGCGGACAAGGCCGCCACGGTGGCCGCACTCAAGCAGCAGGGCGTGGTGGCCATGGTCGGCGACGGCATCAACGATGCCCCGGCGCTGGCGGCCGCCGATATCGGCATCGCCATGGGCGGTGGCACCGACGTGGCCATGCAGGCGGCCGGCATCACCCTGATGCGCGGCGACCCGCGCCTGGTGCCCGCCGCCCTGGAGATCAGCCGCAAGACCTACGCGAAGATCCGCCAGAACCTGTTCTGGGCATTCATCTACAACCTGATCGGCATCCCCCTGGCCGCGCTGGGCTACCTCAATCCGGTGCTGGCCGGCGCCGCCATGGCGCTGTCCAGCGTCAGCGTGGTGAGCAATGCCCTGTGGCTGAAGACCTGGAAACCCACCGCCATCGACCAGGAGGCCCCATGAACATCGGCCAGGCCGCCCGCCGCAGCGGGCTCAGCGCCAAGATGATCCGCTACTACGAGTCCATCGGCCTGCTGCGTCCCGCCACGCGCAGCGAAAGCGGCTACCGGCTGTACCAGCAGGAGGACCTGCACAGCCTGGCGTTCATCAAGCGCTCGCGCGACCTGGGTTTTTCCCTGGAGGAAGTCGCCAGGCTGCTGACCCTGTGGCAGGACCGCCAGCGCGCCAGCGCCGACGTGAAGGCCCTGGCCATGCAGCATATCGAGGCGCTAAACAAGCGCATCGAGGAGCTGGTGAGCCTGCGCGACACCCTTGGCGAGCTGGTGGCCCACTGCCAGGGCGATGACCGGCCGGATTGTCCGATCCTCAAGGACCTGGCCAATGGCAGCGGGTGCTGTCACTGACGGCGGCCACTCCTGAAGAAACACGCAACCCATTGATTTAGCTTGACCCTGTGGGAGCGGGTTTACCCGCGAAGAATCCAGCGCGGTGTATGGCACCGGCTCCGCCGGTGTTCGCGGGCAAGCCCGCTCCCACAGGGTAAGCGACTCTCTCTCGGGTGTTATTCCCTGCGCGACAGCGCAAGGCAATCTCTTACAGGCGCAGCTCCCCCGGGGTCGCGCCGAACAGCTGGCGGAATGCGGCGATATAGGCCGAGGTCGAGTCATACCCGCAGCCCAGCGCGGCCTGGGTGACGCTCTCCCCGGCCTCCAGCAGCGCCAGCGACGACAGCAGGCGCATGCGCTGGCGCCAGTTGCGAAAGCTCAGGCCTGTCTCGCGCTGGAACAGGCGCATCAGGGTCTTTTCCGATACCCCGAGTTGCACCGCCCACTGCTGCAGGGTCTGGGGCTGGTCGGGGGCGGCGATCAAGCCGTTGCACAATGCCAGCAGCCCCGGGTGGCGCGGCAACGGCAGCGAGAAGCCCACCTGCGGCAGGGTGCGCAGCTGGTCCAGCAACACGGCCACCAGCCGCGCCTCGGCACTGTCGCCTTCCGGGTAGTTCACCGCAAAGGTGCAGAACTGCTTGATCAGCTCCCGCGCCAGCGGTGTGACCTCCAATACCCGGCATTCGCCCGGCGCCCAGGGGCAGGCATCGCGGCGCACGTACAGGCTGCGCATCTCGGCCTGCATCGAGGTCAACACCTCGTGCTCGGTGCCGGCCGGGATCCACACGCCCCACTGCGGCGGGGCGAAGTAGCTGCCATCGCTGGTGTAGACGCCAAGCACGCCGCTGATGGCGTAGGAAAACTGCACCCAGTCGTGCTGGTGACGAGTAGTCCAGGACCCGGCGCCCAGGCTCTCGGCACGGGCGTAGAGCGGTCTGGGCAGGTGGTCCAGGGCGGGGATGGGACGTGGTCCGGTGATCGACATGTTGAGGCCTGGTGTCTCGGGTCGGACAAGGGTACCAGCCAACTGATGGAACAACACAAGACGCAAGGATTTAATCGGAACGGCGTGGGAGCGGGCTTGCCCCGCGATCCGTATCGCGGGGCAAGCCCGCTCCCACGCTGGTGATGCTTGCCGGTGCGAAAGCGAAGCCAGCTTATTTCCGAGACAGGGCACTAGCGCTCGACGATCGCCGTCACTCCCTGCCCGCCCGCCGCGCAGATCGAGATCAGCCCACGTCCCTTGCCACGCTCGCCCAGCAGCTTGGCCATGTTCGCCAGTATCCGCCCTCCCGTCGCCGCGAATGGATGCCCCGCAGCCAGCGAGCTGCCCTTCACGTTCAGCCTGGCGCGATCGATCGACCCCAGCGGCCCTTCGAGCCCCAGGCGCGTGCGGCAGTAGTCGGTATCCTCCCAGGCCTTGAGGGTGCACAGCACCTGGGCGGCGAAAGCTTCGTGGATCTCGTAGAAGTCGAAATCCTGCAAGGTCAGGCCATTGCGCGCCAGCAGCCGCGGCACCGCGTACACCGGTGCCATCAGCAGGCCTTCCTGGCCGTGGACGAAATCGACCGCCGCCGCCTCGCCGTCCACCAGGTAGGCCTGCACCTTCAAGCCCTGCGCCTCGGCCCAGGCCTCGCTGCCGAGCAACACCAGCGAGGCGCCATCGGTCAGCGGCGTGGAATTGCCCGGTGTCAGCGTGCCCAGACCACTGCGCTCGAACACCGGCTTGAGCTTGGCCAACTGCTCCAGGGTCAGGTCGGCGCGCAGGTTGTTGTCCCGGGTCAGGCCAAGGTAGGGCGTGAGCAGATCGTCGTGCCAGCCGTCGCGGTAGGACGCCGCCAGGTGCTGGTGGCTGAGCAGTGCCAGTTCATCCTGCTCCTCGCGGCCGATCTGCCAGGTCTGCGCCATGCGCTCGCAATGCTCGCCCATCGAAAGCCCCGTGCGCGGCTCGCCATTGCGCGGCAGCTCGGGCTTGAGCAGGCCCGGGCGCAGTTTCAAAAAGGGCTTGAGACGTTCGCCGAGGCTCTTGCCGCGGTTGGCCTGCAGCAGGACCTGCCGCAGCCCTTCGCTCACGGCGATAGGCGCGTCCGAGGTGGTGTCGACACCCCCGGCAATGCCACTGTCGATTTGCCCCAGGGCAATCTTGTTGGCCACCAGCAACGCGGCTTCCAGGCCGGTGCCGCAGGCCTGCTGGATGTCGTAGGCCGGCGTCTGCGGCGACAGCCTTGAGCCGAGCACGCACTCGCGGGTCAGGTTCATGTCACGCGAATGCTTGAGCACCGCGCCGGCCGCCACCTCGCCCAGGCGCAGGCCGTGCAGCCGGTAACGCTCCACCAGGCCTTCGAGGGCCGCCGTGAGCATCGCCTGGTTGCTGGCCTTGGCGTAGGCGCCGTTGGAGCGGGCGAAGGGAATCCGGTTGCCACCCAGGATTGCGACCCGGCGAATTGACTGCATGCCTGTTCCTCCTGAAACAATTTGAGCCTTAAGCCTAGGTTCTTTTCACGCATCCGAACGACCCTGCCACAAACTTGGTCCACACTTGCATGCTTGCCTTCAGGGAGAACCGTACATGAGCGACCGCTATCTGGGCTTTGCCAACTCCACCCTCGGACGCAAACTGGTCGATGCCCTCGGCCTGCCCCGCCCGGTGCCGCTGGAGCGCTGGCAGGCCGGACGCCTGCGCCCCATCGAGGGCGCGCTGGTGCTGGGCGGCGGGCCGCTGGCAGGCCAGGTGGCGGCGATCGCCCCGCGTCTGACGGCCGACTGCTACGGCTTCGGCAGCCAAGCGCTCGAGGCCCCCGCCTGGGTCGCGGGTCTCGGGCCGAAGCTCAAGGCGGTGGTGTTCGATGCCAGTCACCTGTCCGACAGCGATGACCTCAAGCAGTTGCGCGAATTTTTCCAACCCCTGCTGCGCAGCCTGGCCTCCAGCGCCCACGTGGTGATCCTCGGGCGTGCGCCAGAAGCCGTGGTCGATGCGCAGGCCAGCGTCGCCCAGCGCGCCCTCGAAGGCTTCAGCCGCTCGCTGGCCAAGGAGCTGCGTAATGGCGCCACGGCCAACCTGCTGTATGTCGCCGAAGGCGCCGAAAGCCAGCTCGAGGGCGCGCTGCGCTTCTTCCTTTCGCCCAAGAGCGCGTTTGTTTCCGGCCAGGTCCTGCGCCTGGCGCCCTGCGCCGCCCAGGTACAGGACTGGACTCGGCCGCTGGCCGGCCGTCACGCGCTGGTCACCGGCGCCGCCCGGGGTATCGGTGCGGCGATTGCCGAGACCCTGGCCCGGGACGGCGCCGAGGTGACGCTGCTCGATGTGCCCCAGGCCCAGCGCGACCTTGACGCCCTCGCCGCGCGCCTGGGTGGCCGTGCCCTGGCGCTGGACATCTGCGCCGCCGATGCCGCCGCGCAGTTGCTCGAAGCCCTGCCCCAGGGCCTGGATATCGTCGTGCACAACGCCGGCATCACCCGCGACAAGACCCTCGCCAACATGACCCCGGAGTACTGGGACGCGGTGCTGGCCGTCAACCTCAAGGCGCCCCAGGTGCTGACCGAGGCGCTGTTCGAGGGCGGCAAGCTGCACGCGGATGCGCGCATCACCCTGCTCGCCTCGGTCAGCGGCCTCGCCGGCAACCGTGGCCAGTCCAACTATGCGGCCAGCAAGGCCGGGCTGATCGGCTTCGCCCAGGCCTGGGCGCCACGCCTGGCCGAACAGGGCGCCAGCATCAACGCCGTGGCGCCGGGCTTCATCGAGACGCACATGACCGCGGCCATGCCCATGGGCCTGCGCGAGGCCGGCCGGCGCCTGAGCTCGCTGGGCCAGGGCGGCTTGCCGCAGGACGTCGCCGAAGCCATCGCCTGGCTCAGCCAGCCAGGCTCGGGCGCGGTCAATGGCCAGGCCCTGCGGGTCTGCGGCCAGGCCTTGATGGGAGCCTGACCATGACCCGACCCTGGCACGACCTGCACAGCCCCGACTCACGGCTAAGCCTGTACCTGCGCGCCCTCGGCAAACGCAAGATCCGTGGCAGCCAGCTGCCGGAGCAGGGCCTGCGCTGCTTCCTGCGGGTCGATCCCGCCAACCTGGCGGCCTACCGCCGGCTCTGCCACTTCGCCGACGACGGCCGCCTGCCGGGTACCTACCCGCACATCATGGCCTTCAGCTTGCAACTGCAGCTGCTCACCGCCGAGGCGTTTCCCTTCCCGCTGCTGGGGCTGGTGCACCTGCACAACAGCCTGCAGGTGCTGCGCCCCCTGGGCGGCATCGACGGGCTGCGCTTCGCGGTGTATGCCGACAACCTGCAGCCCCATGAAAAGGGCGGCACCTTCGACCTGGTGACCGAGGCCGAGGACGGCCTTGGCCTGCTCTGGCGCGAGACCAGCCGCATGCTGGTGCGCGGCCTCAAGCTTGACGCGCCAGTGGCCGACCTGACCGAAACGACGCCCGCCGCGCTGCCCGAGGCGACCCGCTGGTATGCCGACGGCGATATCGGCCGGCGCTACGCCAGGGTCTGCGGCGACTACAACCCGATTCACCTGAGCAGCCTCACGGCACGCCTGTTCGGCTTCCCCAGGGCCATCGCCCACGGCATGTGGAGCAAGGCCATGGCGCTGGCGGCCTTGCAGGGGCACCTGCCCAAGACCGGGTATGCCTTCGCGGTGGACTTCCACAAGCCGGTGCACCTGCCTTCGGAGGTGATACTGAGCGCCAGCGAGGCGGGGCCGAGCGGCGAGCTGCGCCTGGATGGCCACGGCGGGCTGCTGCATATGCTCGGCAGCTGGCGCACGCTCTGATCGGGCTTGCTTTGCAAGGCACCTCGCCGGAAGCTATGCGCCACGAGGAGACCCCGATGAACCTGCAAGAACTGACCGAACGCCTGCACCGCATCCGCGACACCAACGACTGGCGGGTGTTCCACAGCCCGAAGAACCTGGCCATGGCCGCCAGCGTCGAAATGGCTGAACTGGTAGAGATCTTCCAGTGGCTGAGCGAGGACCAGTCCCGCCAGCTGCCCGCCGACAAACTCGCCCATGCCGGCCAGGAAGTGGGCGATATCGTCCTTTACCTGTTGCTGCTGTGCAGCGAACTGGGCCTGGACATGGACGAGGTGGTGCGGGCCAAGCTCGCCGACAGCGAGAGGCGCTTCGGCAAATGAACGACCGTCACTTCGATGAACTGGCCAGCCGCTTCGCCGAGAAGATCTATGGCGGCGCCAAGGGCGCCATCCGCCTGGCGGTGCTCCAGGCCGACCTGGCTGAAGCCCTGCCCGACCGTCCGCTGCGGGTGCTCGACATCGGCGCGGGCCTCGGCCACATGGCCCTGTGGCTGGCCCAGCGCGGCCACCAGGTAACCCTTGCCGAACCCGCCGCGCCGATGCTCGACGGTGCCCGCGCGCGCTTCGCCGAGGCCGGCCAACAGGCGACCTTCATCCAGGCGCCCTGGCAGGACCTGCTCGGCCAGCTCACCGAGCCGTACGACCTGGTGCTGTGCCACGCGGTGCTCGAATGGCTGGCCGAGCCCGAGAGCATCCTGCCGGTCCTGCATCAACTGACCGCGCCGGGTGGCTGGTTGTCGCTGGCCTTCTACAACCGCGACGCGCTGGTCTACCGCAACCTGCTCAAGGGGCATTTCCGCAAGCTGCGGCACAATCGCCTGGCCGGTGAAAAGCAGAGTCTCACGCCACAGAAACCACTTGATCCGCGCGAGCTCAAGGCGCAACTTGAAGCTCTGTGGAAGGTCGAAAGCGAGAGCGGTGTACGGGTATTCCACGACTACATGCCCAAGGAGTTCCAGGACAAGGCCGAGCTGCTCGATCTGCTGGAGATGGAACTGGCGCACCGCCGCCATCCCAGCTTCGCCGGCCTGGGCCGCTACCTGCACTGGATGTGCCGCCCCCACTGACCCGCTTGCCAGGAGGATCCATGCCGTATCGTCTGCTCTGCCTGGCCTTGCTCCCCCTCGCCCTGGCCGCCTGCCAGGGCAGCAACCCCTATGTCGCCAGCGGCAAGCCGCTGCCCCCGGCGCCGCCCCAGGCCGCCAGGACCTTCGATGCCAGCGCCTATCCCGCGCCGGTACGCGATTACGGCCGTTATCGCAGCTGGAGCTGGCGCAACAACCAGCCACCCGGAGGCCTGGTCAACGCGACG
The DNA here is from genome assembly GCF_016861355.2 of Pseudomonas sp. RtIB026. Lineage (NCBI taxonomy): Bacteria > Pseudomonadati > Pseudomonadota > Gammaproteobacteria > Pseudomonadales > Pseudomonadaceae > Pseudomonas > Pseudomonas sp. RtIB026. Next base: position 5,814,529 of record NZ_AP023348.2, read on the forward strand.
CCGGGCCAGCTGGCCGACGCGGTGAGCGGCGCCCTCGACCAGCACGGCCTGCGCCCGGCCCACAATGCCCCCGCCGACCTGCTGGTCAGCGCCGACGTACGCCTGGAACGGCGCCTGCGCCAGGTGCGCGACTACGACTACGATCCCTACTACGGCCCCTACCCCTACGGTAGCGTCGGCTACGGTGGCTACCGCAACGGCTATGGCGGCTACGCCAGCGTGCCGATCGTGCGCACCTACGAAGTCGAAGTGATGGTGGTGCGCATCGACCTGTTCGATGCCCGCAACGGCCAGCCGGTGTGGAGCGCCAGCGCCGAAAGCGGCAGCGACAAGGACTCGCCGCGTGAACGCGAAGGCGCCCTGCGCGAGTCGGTGAGCAAGGCGATGAACGGCTATCCTCCCAGCTAACGTTCAACGGAGAACCACCATGTTGCGCCGTCTCGTTCTACTGTCCTTGGCCCTGCTGCTGGCCGCCTGTTCGAGCAACAACGTGCAGCACGACTTCGATGCCAGCCGCGATTTCGCCGCTTACCGCAGTTGGGCCTGGCTGGAGCCGGGCCTGCAATATCGCCCGGACGACCCGCGGATCAAGAGCGACCTGACCGAGCAACGCATTCGCCAGGCGGTCGCCGGCCAGCTCGACCAGCGCCGCCTGCGCCCGGTCCAGGGCAATGCCCGGGCGGATGTGAAGGTGCGCGCCTACCTGATCGTCGAGGACCGCCAGCAGCAGATCACCACCAACTACGGCGGGGCCTGGGGTGGCTACTGGGGCGGTTACTGGGGCGGACCGATGTACAACGAGACGCGCAGCGTCGACTACAAGGTGGCGACCATCCAGGTCGACCTGTTCGACGGACGTGACGGCAAACTGGTATGGCGCGGCAGCGCCGAGCAGATCATGAACAACTACCCGCCCAGCCCGCAGGAGCGCAACGCGGCGATCCAGAAGACCGTGACCCAGGTGTTGAGCAACTACCCGCCGCATTGAACCTTGTGCTGTCGCGTGGAGGACAGCGTTGCAAGCACCACCAGCGTGGGAGCGGGCTTGCCCCGCGATCACCGGCAAAGCCGGTGCCATGCACCACATCGCGGGGCAAGCCCGCTCCCACGCGGCTCCAGCCAAATCAAAGAATTTCGGTATGTTCCATAAGGGCGTAACAGCAGACAAGGCAACTTGCCATCACCTTGACTACACTCCTTGCACCGCCGCCGTGCTGCCGGGCCACAGGCCGGCAAAGGAGTGCCCGTGGTTCCCCGTTCCGCTGTGCGCCAACGCGGCGCGATCGGCCTGATGGCCGCGCTGACCATGGGCCTGGCCCTGGTGTTCATGCTCCTGACCGTCGACAGCGGCCGCCTCTACCTCGAACAACGCAAGCTGCAGCGCATCGCCGACATGGCCGCCCTGGAAGCCGCCGAACACGGCGGCGTCTGCAGCGGCAGCGGCCCACAGGCCTCCACCCTGGCCCGCACTGCGGCCACCCGCAACGGCCACTCGCCCTTCAATCCACTGATCGCCAGCTGCGGCTACCTGCGCACCGGCATCGACAACCTGCGCACCTTCAACGCCGATAACGCGCGCAACGAGGCGATCAAGGTCGAAGTCAGCAACGTGGTGGTCACCAGCGTCGCCGGCGGGGTGTACGCGCTGGTCCAGGGCGGCGCCATCGCCCGCACCACCACCCTGCGCGCCAGCGCGGTGGCCGGCAGCCCCGGGACGCCCCAGGCGCGGCTGAGCATCCGCACCACCCTGGCCACCGTCAACTCGACCCAGGGTTCGGTGCTCAACGCCCTGCTCAAGGCCCTGGGCGGCTCGGCGCAGCTCGATGTGCTGGGCTGGCAGGGCATCGCCAACACCCAGCTCGACCTGTTGAAGTACCTCGACCAGCTGGCCGTGGACCTGCACCTGGATATCGGCGACTACCAGCAACTGCTCAATGCCGACACCAGCGCCACCGTGCTGCTGCAGGCCGCGGTCAAGGTGCTGCAGCAAAGCGGCGCCGCCGTCGATGTGATAACCAACCTGGGCAAGCTGGCGGCGGACCTGCCGGTGGGCGGCCTGCAACTGGGCGAGCTGCTCGACCTGCAGAACGGCACGGCCCAGGCCGGTCTTGACGCCAGCATCCAGCTGCTGCAACTGGTGCAAGGGGTGATCCAGCTGGCGGCCAGCGAGCACGCGGTCAACGCCGACCTGCCGATCAATGTGCTCGGGCTGGTCAATGGCCGCGTGCAACTGCGGGTGATCGAGCCCCCGCAGATCTCGGCGGTGGGCGACCCGCGCACGGACGAGCTGCGCATTCATACCGCCCAGATCCGCGCGTTGGTGTCACTCGACCTGCCCCTGCTGAGCGGCATCGCCGGGCTGCTCAACGCCGTGCTGGACCTGGCCGCGCCACTGACCAATGTGCTCAACAACCTGCTCAGCCTGAACCTGCTGGGCACCGTGCAGTCGCTGACCTGCGCCCTGGGCATTCCGTGCAAGGTCAGCGACATCAAGCTGCTGGACGGCCAGGTGCATATCGATATCGGCATCGAAGTGGCCGAAGGCAGCAGCCGACTGCGCCCGGCACCACCCGACAACTACACCTGCACCCCGAAAAGCCTGACCACCCTCACCCAGCGCTCGGCGGCGAAGATCGCCATCGGCAGGTTCGATTCCCCGGCGGACTTCCTCAGCAACGGCACCACCGTGGTCAAGGCCCTGCCGGTCATCGATATCGGCACCAATGTCTGCAGCCGCCTGCTGATCCTGCCGCCGTCCTGCGGCACACGGGTGCCCTATGCCGGCGGAGGCATAGGCCTGCGGGTGGACAGCAAGCTGCTGGGCAATGGCCCGGTCGAAAAGACACTGCTGTTCAGCGGCGCCCACGCCCCGACCGAAATCGGCCAGGAACCTGCCTACCAACCCATGGACAGCGACCAGGCCCAGGTGGTGGCGAGCCTGTCCGACACCCTGGCGGGCATCCACCTGGAAGCCTACAAGCCCACCGGCAATGGCGGCCTCGGCCAGGTGCTGGTGCTCACCGCCGGACTGCTGGACGGGGTGAAGAACATCCTCGAACCGGTCATCAAGAACCTGCTCGGCCCCCTGCTCGATCCCCTGGTCAACGGCTTGCTCAAGGTGCTCGGCATCGACCTGCTCGACGCCCAGGTCGGCACCAACCTCAGTTGCGCCAGCGGCCACGCTCAACTGGTGCTGTGAAGGGGCAGCTCGACCCGCAAGCACGCGCCGTCGGCGCCGTTGTCCACGCTCAGGCGGCCTCCCATCTGGCTGACGATGCCATGGCTGACCGACAGGCCCAGCCCGGTGCCGACCCCGGCCGGCTTGGTGGTGAAGAAGGGTTCGAAGATCCGCTCGTGCAACTGCGGATCGATCCCGCCGGCGTTGTCCTCCACCAGCAGCCATAAGCATCCGCCATGCAGCGCCTGGCGTACCCGGATCCACGGCTGTGCCACCTGCTTTTCCAGCAAGGCGTCACGGGCGTTGACCATCAGGTTGATCAGCACCTGTTCCAGCTGGTCCTGGTGCCCGAGCACCTGCGCCAAGGCCTCCGGCGGTTCCAGGCGCAGCGTCACGCCCTTGCCGCGCAGGCCTTCCTCGAGCAACGCCCCGGCGCCTTCCACCGCGGCCCAGGCGGCGAAGCACTCGCGCTCGACCGCCGAGCGCCGGCCATACACCCGCATATGGTCGACCAGTCGGGCGGCGCGCTCGACCTGGGCCTCGATACGGCGCAGCTTGTCCTGCAGGTAGGCCTGATCGGCGGCGCCGTTCTCCAGGCGCTTGAGGGTGTTGGCCACCGCCATGCGCATCACGTTGAGCGGCTGGTTGATCTCGTGCAGCAGGCCGGTGGCCAGCTCGCCGAGGGTCGCCATCTTCGCGCCCTGCAGCAATTGCTGCTGGCTGCGCCGCACCTCGGTGTTGTCGCGCCCCACGGCCTGGACCTCCAGCAGGTTGCCGTCGGCGTCGAACAAGCCACGGTCGGCCCAGACCCACCAGGCGTGCTCGCGGCCGGGCAATTGCAGGCAGATCTCCGCGCTGCTCACCGGCTGCTCCGGGGTCAGCGCCCGCAGGCGCAGGAGAAAGGCCTCGCGCTGGCCGGCAGACAGCCACTGCCCAAGGTCGGCACCCTGCAACTGCTCAGGCGTGCAGCCCAGGTAATCGCCCAAGGGTCGGTTGCCGAACAACACGGTCAGGTCCGGGCGATAGCGGCAGATCATCGCCGGCGAGTCCTCCACCAGTACGCGGTAGCGCTCCTCGCTCTGGCGCATGCGCTCGGCGGCTTCGGTGGCTTCGCTGACGTCCAGCCACAGGCCGACCACCTCCAGCGGCTGGCCAAGGTCGTCACGCAGCAGGCGGGCCTCGTCGAGCATCCAGTGATAACCACCAAGGTGATCGCGCAGGCGATAGCGGCAACGCACCTGGCCATCACGCAGCAGGCTGCGGGTGCGCTCCAGCCACAGCGGGCGGTCGTCCGGATGCACCGCCAGGCCCGGCTGGCGCGCCTGCTCGCTGTCGGCCGCCCAGCCCAGCAACGGCGCCAGGCTGGCGCTGTAGAAGTCGCTGTGCAGTGCGCCTTCGGCATAGCGCTGCACGTAGATCACCGCGGGTGAGCGGGCGATGAGGTTCTCCAGGCGCGCACGGGCCGCGCCGGCCTGCTGCTCCTGGGCCTTGAGGGCGCTGATATCGAGCAGGAAACCGCGCAACTGGTCGCCCCGACCCTGGCCGGCCCAATGGAACCAGCGCGGCGGCGCCAGGGGATCGGGGTCCGGCAAACGCACGCTGAGGCTCAGCGCTTGCCCGTCACGGGCCTGGTCCAGGGCCAGTTGCGCCGGCTCGCGGTCCGCCGGGTGCAGGCGGGCGAGCCATTGGTCAAGGCTGATCCGGTTCGCCAGCCCGAGGGTCGCGGCCAGGGCCGGGTCCAGCTGCAGCTCGCCGTGCGCCGGCCATTCCCACCAACCTGCGCCCAGCTGGCGCTGCAGATCATCAAGGTGATGGGCCTGATGCTGCAGTTGCTGGCGGCGATGGCGCACCAGCAGCGGCTCGGTCAAGGTCCGCACCAGCGCCAGGGCCATGTCGACCGGGGGCGCTTGCCGCGCCCCGGCGCACAGCACCCAGGCCTCGGCCTCCAGGCCCTGGCGGTAGGGCACCAGGAAAAGCGACGTACCACCGCACAGGGCGAGCAGTTCGGGGTCGTCATCAACCTCGACCAGGGTATGGGCCGGCCAGCGGTCCAGGCGCTCGCGCAGCCTGCGATCGTCGGGCCAGGGCCAGGTCTCGTCGCTGCTGGCGTAGTCGCGCCAGCCACCCGGCTCGCGCAGCATCAGCCGCAGCGCGGCCGCCTGCCAGTGCTCGGCCAGGCTGTGCAGCTGTTCGCGGGTCGTCTGCAGCAGGCGCTCGCTGCCGCATTCGCGCAGGGCGTGGCCGATCTCGCTGAGCAGGGGGCGCTGACGATCCCAGCGCTGTTCGCGCAACAGGTCGCCGATATCGAACAGCTGCAGCATCCAGCCCTGTTCATTGCGCTGCAGCCAGCCACGGGTGTGCAACGCATGGCCCATGACGGTGTGAAAGTCCAGGTCCAGGGGCTGGCCCTGCCAGTCGGCGGGCTGCCCTTCGAGCACCAGCCAGCTGTGGCGTTCCAGATAGTCATGCACCTGCGCGCCTGCCTGGCCGGGCAGCGCCAGCAGGCTGCGCAGCGGGCCGGCCAGGCGCAGCACCCGCGCCTGATCGTCGAGCCACAGTTGCAGGCCAATGGCCGGCGTTACCTCGGGCGTCTGGGACGGGGCAGGCGCGGCAAACCAGCGATCGAACAGGCTACCACTCACAGTTGCAGGCTCGCCTGGGCCTGCAGCCGCGCGGGCAGCTTCGGTACGTCACCGACCACCGGCAGCACCAGGGTCGGCAGCACCCGCGTCAGGCGCGAGCGCGGGTAGTCGATCACCACCGTGAGCACCTTGTCCACACCGACCGTGACCCGGGTGTCGGTGAGCACGTTGAACCCCAACGCGTTGGGCATCCACGCCAATTGCTGGCCGATCACCTGGCGGGCCAGCCCCTGCACGTCCAGCTCAAAGGTCTGGCTGGTCGGGTCCACGGCCACGCAGCGGCGCACCGCCTCGCTGCTGGCCTGGTTGAACGACTGCAGCATCAGCATCGGCAGGGCGTAGCTGACCAACCCGTAGAACACCGCGAAAAACACCATGAATACCGCGACAAACTCGATGGCTGCCGCGCCTTTTTGCCGTCCCGCCGGGCTTGCTTTCATGATCGCGTCTACCCTGACTGTGAGACCTGTCTGAAAGCATAGAACCGTTCAACGAATAGGGATGGCAATTTGCCAATGCAAAGCATTGTTCTCCTGATGTGGCTTGCCTTGTGCACCGAACAAGATGTCCGTGAACGGCAAATCTCCAACGCCCTTACCCTCGGGGTCGCGGCGTGCGCCCTGGCCTGGCTGTTCGCCACCGGACGCAGCTGGATTGGCGCCGACGCCAGCGAGGCCGGCTGGGCCCTGGCCATCGTCATGCTGCTCACCCTGCCCGGCTACATGCTCGGCCGCTTCGGCGCCGGCGACGTCAAGCTGATGGGCGCCCTGGCCCTGGCCACCAGCCCGCAGTACGTGCTCGGCACCTTCATCGGCGCCGGGGTCACCGTGCTGGCCTGGATGTTCGGCCGGCGACGCCTGTGGACCCTGCTCAATCCCAAGGTGAAAAAGCGCCTGCAGGCGCTGGCCGAACAGGTCGGCGACAAGCAGCCCTTTGCCCCCTACGTGCTGGCCGGCTTCCTGCTGACGGCCGTCTGGATCCAATAACCGACCGGTGGGCCGCTTCGACGGGCAAGGCGCATGTACATAATTGCAAAGTGCGACTACTTTTCTACCTGCCAGAGCGTCTGGCCCGGGAGCAGAGCCGATACAACAGGGAGTTGATCGTGAATAAATCTGTCAGTGAGGTGAAAGTGCTGGTGGTCGACGACCAGCCAGTGATCGTCGAAGAGTTGTGCGAGTTTCTCGAAAGCGAGGGCTACCGTTGCGTCCCCGCCCATTCCACTGGCCAGGCCATCGACTGCTTCAAAGCCGACGAGACCATCGGTTTGATCCTGTGCGACCTGCACATGCCCGAGCGCGATGGCATCGAGCTGGTCCGCACCCTCAAGCAGATCGCCGGGCCGCAGCGCATGTTCGAGGCGATCATGCTGACCGGTCGCGCCGACAAGCAGGACGTGATCCGCGCGCTGCGCGAGGGCTTCGCCGACTACTACCAGAAACCCATGGACCTTGACGAACTGCTCGAAGGGGTGCGCCGACAGGAAGCGGCGCTGCTCGAACGGCGCCGCAACTTCCGCGAGCTGGGCAGCCTCAACCAGCGCCTGCAGGAGCTGGCCGAGTCCATCGACGATCTCTACCAGGACCTGGAAAAAGCCCGGGGCCAGGGCACCCACCGCCGCGCCAGCGACGCCGAGGACGGCGAGGCGGAGCTGCCCGCCGCCTTCGAGAAGCTGTCACCGCGCCAGCTTGAGGTGGCCCGGCTGGTGAGCAAGGGCAAGACCAACTACCAGATCGCCTGCGAGCTGGGCATCACCGAAAACACGGTGAAGCTCTATGTGTCGCAGGTGCTGCGCCTGACCCACATGCACAACCGCACGCAGCTGGCCCTGGCGTTGACCCCGCGTTCGTCGCCGGTGCACCAGCGGTTTACCACGCACTGACCTTGTGAGTACCGCCTCTCTGTAGGAGCGGCCTCGTGCCGCGAAAGGGCTGCGAAGCAGCCCCTGGGCTCCTGCGTTCATGCAGAGATTGCGGGGCCGCTTTGCGGCCCTTTCGCGGCACAAGGCCGCTCCTACACGCATCGTGCCAGTGTTGTGCGATATCAATTGTTCGACGAACTGATCTTGGTCCAGCGATAGAAGTCAGGAATCGCGTACTTGTAGCTGTCCAGCCAGCGCTGCATGGCCTGGTCGCGCTCCTTGTCGGTCTGCTCCTGGCGCACGCTCGATGCCTGACGATTGCTCGCCTGCACCTGCAGCAGCGCCTCGGTGGCGGTCTGTGGACGTGTCTGGCGCGGTGGTTCTTCGGCCTGCGCCAGCAGCGGTGTGGCCAGGCAGGCCAGGACGATCCAGGGCTTGAACATGATCACCTCCCGATCAGTTGATGGCCGCGGCCGAGGATTCGGTCGCCGCCAGCGGGCCACGCCCGTTGGACCTGATGCGCTGGGCCCGGGCCTGGGCCTCGGCGAACTGCTCGGGCTTCAGGCGCAGGCGATTGACCAGATCCTCCGCCTGGCGCCAGTTGTCCTGCACCAGCGACAGGGTCACCAGGTTCACCGCCGGCAGCGGGTTGTCGTCCTTGAGCTCGATGGCGGTGAGAAACTCGAAGCGCGCCTGTTCGTGGTTGCCCAGGTTCATCTGCACCACACCCAGGTCGTTGCGCACCTTCTCGTCGGTGGGTGCCAGGCGTGCCGCCCGCTGCAGGTTGCGCAGGGCCTGGACGTCATCACCACGGGCCGAGGCCAGCTGGCCCAGGCCGTGCTCGCCCTCGGCGGCCAGGCAGCCGCCAAGCAGGCTGCGGTAGAGCGGCTCGGCCTCGCCGCGCCCGAGCTGGCGCAGCACCTTGGCCTTGCGCAGGCGGACCTGGTCGAGGGTGTCGGGCAGCTGTTCGAGGTGGGCCAGGCCCGCGTGCGGGCGACCCTCGCTGATCATCTGGTCGGCCATGTCCAGGCTCAGTTGCTGGTCAGCGTCGGGCTTGCCGCAGGTGCCGCCACCGAGCAGACGGGCCAGGCCTTCGGGGGGCTGGCCAGCGCAGCCGGTGAGCAGCAACAGGGTGCTTAGCAGCAGAATCGTTTTCATTGCATTTCCCCCTCTCCAATGCCACCTCTGTAGGAGCGGCCTTGTGCCGCGAAAGGGCTGCAAAGCAGCCCCAGCCATTTTCGCCATGGTCGAGAACCTGGGGCCGCGTTGCGGCCCTTTCGCGGCACAAGGCCGCTCCTACATTCCATGTTCATGAGCCCAAGGCCCGCGCCAGCGCGGAAAAACCTGGCCCGGCCAGGACGATCAGCAACGCCGGGAACAGGAACACCATCATCACCGCCGACATCTTCGCCGACATCTTCGACACCCGCTCCTGCAGGCCAGTCAGGCGTCGGTCGTCGAGCAGTTCCTTGAGCGCCAGCAGCGATTTCATCGACCCACTGCCCTGCACCAGCAGCTGCTGGAGAATGACGCAGGTGTCGATCAGCTCATCCACCGCCAGCAGGCGCGCGGTCTTTTCCAGCTCAGGGCCCAGGGCCAGGCCGGAATCGACCCGCTGCAGGACCAGGCGCAATTCTTCACTGATGTTCGGCACCAGGCTGCGGCCTTCATGGGCCAGCACCCGCAGGGCCTGCTCCACCGCCAACCCGGTTTCGAAGAGGATGCGCAGCAACGGGATCAGCAGGCTCACCTCCTGGGCGATCTGCCGCTGGCGCCGCGCCGCCGCCAGCACCAGCAGGCGCTTGGGCAGCAGGTAACCCGCGCCCATCGCGCAGAGCACCAGCACGCCCCAGTGCCCGCGGTTTTCCCCGGGCAGGCCATGGGCCAACAGCAGCGCCACGCTCACCGCCAGCAGCGGCAGGCCCAACTGCACGGCGGCGAACAGTGCCCGTTGTCGGCTGCGCCGCCAGCCCAGGCGGTCGAGCAGCGTCTGGGTCTCGCCATCCAGTCGTTGCAGGCGCCGCCCCAGCGGACTGCTGCCCAACCACTGCAACCAGTCGCCGAGCCGCTCGTCACGGGCCAACCGTCCCTGCAGCCGCCGCGCCACCCGCTGACGGGCCCGCCACTGCTGCGCGGCCTGCAAGGCCAGCAGCACGAACGCGGCGAACAGGAACAGCGCGCAGAGCAACATGGCCATGCTCACAGGCTCCTCATCATGCGCCACAACACCAGGCAGCCGACGGCCTGCAGGGCAAAGGCGAACAGCAGCATCAGCTGCCCGCTGCGGTCGTGCCACATCGCCAACAGGTAGGTGGGATTGGCGAACAGGAAGTAACCCACCATGGCCAGCGGCAGCGCGCCGAGGATCCACGCGGTAATGCGAGTCTCGCCGGTCATGGCGCGCAGCTGCCGATCACCCTGCTCATGCTCACGGATCAGCTTGATCAGGTTCTCCATCAGCTCGCTGGCATTGCCGCCGTGGCGCTGGTTGATGCGCAGCCCCAGGGCGAACATGCGCAGTTCGGCCTGGCCATACAGTTCGGCGAATTCGTTGACCGCGTCCTCCAGCGGCACGCCCAACTGCACGTTGCGCCGCACCCGCAGCATCGCCGAGCGCAGCGGCTCGCGGGTGCTGTCGACGCCACCGAGCACCGCCTCGTTCAGGGTGCGCCCGGCCTTGAGACTGCGCACGCTGTAGTCGAGCAGGCCAGGCAATTGCTGGACGATCTGCTGCAGGCGCCGCCGGCAGCGCCAGGCCAGGTAGAAGTGGCCGAGCAAGGGCAGGCCGAACAACACCATCAACGCTGCCACCCAGCCCGCCAGCAGGCCGGCGAGCAGGGCCAGCGTCAGCCAGCCGAGTAGCCACGGCCGCGGGGAAAAATCGGCATGGGCCAGGCCCGCCCTTTGCAGCAGCGGGTCAAGCCGGTCGCGCCGGGCATTGGCGCTGCGCACAGCGCGGTAGGCCCGGCCCAGGCGCTCGAGGATGCGTTCCTCGCCGCGCTTGTACAGGCCCAGGCGCAACAGCAGCAGCGCCATGCCCAGGCACAGCGGCGACAGCGCCAGCAGCAGCGGGCCCATCACAGCACGCCCTCGTGGCGCAGCTTGCTCCCCGCCGGGTTCGGCGCCTCACGCAGAAAGCCATCGCCGCTGCGCCGGTCCAGGCGGAACAGGGTGTTGGTCACGTACACATCGTCGCGCACGCCGACCACTTCCAGCACCTCGCTGACGCAGCGCCGGCCATCGGCCAGGCGGGTCAGCTGGATCACCACGTCCAGCGCCGCGCAGATCATCTGCCGCAGTGTTTTCTCGGCCACCTGGCGGCCCGTCAGGCCGACCAGGGTCTCCAGGCGCAGCAGCGCGTCCTGGGCAGTGTTGGCGTGCACCGTGCTCATCGAGCCGTCATGGCCGGTGTTCATCGCGGTCATCACATCGAGCACCTCGGCGCCGCGGATCTCGCCGAGGATGATGCGGTCGGGGCGCATGCGCAGGGCGTTGCGGATCAGCTCGCTGGCCTTGATCTCGCCATGGCCCTCGGCATTTGGCGGGCGGGTCTCCAGGCGCACCACATGCGGGTGGTGCAGTTGCAGTTCGGCCACGTCCTCGATGGTCACCAGCCGCTCCTGGGGCGCGATCATCTGGCTGAGGATATTGAGCAGGGTGGTCTTGCCGGTACCGGTGCCGCCGCTGACCAGGATGTTGCAGCGCCGGCCCACGGCGCGCTCGAGGAAGTCGTAGATCGGCTGGTCGATGGCCCGGGTGGCCAGCAGGTCGGCGCTCTTGAGCATGTCCTGGCGGAACTTGCGGATCGACAGGCAAGGCCCGTCCAGGGCCACCGGCGGGATGATCGCGTTGACCCGGCTGCCGTCGGGCATGCGCGCGTCGACCATCGGCGACGACTCGTCCAGGCGCCGCCCGAGGGGCGCGAGGATGCGCTGCATCACTCGCTCGACATGGTGGGCGTCGATGAAACGCAGGTCGGTCTGTTGCAACAGCCCCGCCCGCTCGACGAACACCCGGTACGGGCCGTTGACCAGGATCTCGGTAACGCTCGGGTCGCGCAGCAGCACCTCCAGCGGCCCATAGCCGGTCAGCTCGTCGACGATCTCCTCGGCCAGGCGCTCCATCTCGTAGCGCGACAAAGCCAGGCGCAGGCGCGCCACATAGTCGCCCACCTGTTCCAATACGAACTGCGCCAGTACCGGACGCGCGCCTTCGAGCAGGTTGCGGCCGCTGTCCTCGATGGCGTCGATGACATGCCGGTGCAGGGCGCGCTTGAGCACCTGCGGATCGCTGGCCGCATGGCGCGGCCCGCCAAAGGGTTCTTCGTTGCTCATCGGTTGCCCCATAGCCGGTTGAGCCAGCCCTGGCCTGCCGGCGCCAGGTTTTCCGAACGCTGCGCCAGGCGTTCGCCCAGGCCGCGCAGGGCCTGGGTCAGGCCTTCGCGCGGGGCCAGCTCGAACAGGCTCAGGCCCTGGTTCTTGGCGTTCAGCCTCACCTCCGGGCTGTAGGGCATGACCTTGAGCAGGGCCAGCCCGTAGCGCTTGGCCAGGGCGTCGGCATCCGGCGCCACATGGCGCAGGTAGCGGTCCACCAGCAGGCTGGCGTGCTCCAGCTTGATGCCGCGGTCGCGCCACTGTTCGAGCACATCCAGGTTGCGCCGGCAGTCGAGGATGTTCTGGTCGGTGTAGACGATCAGCTTGTCGCAATGGCTGACGATGGTGCGCAGGGCCTCGCTGTCGACCTGCCCGGTGAGGTTCACGACGATGTGCTGAAAGTGCTGGCGCAAGGCGCTGAGCAGCATGTACAGCTCGGCGGCGCTGGATTGTTCCAGGGCCTCGTCGTTGTCGGCATAGGCAAGGATGCGCAGGCCGCCCTTGTCGCGGGTGAAGGCGCTGTCGATCAGGGTCGCGTCGAGCCGGCGCAGGTGACGCAGCGCATCGCCGAAATGAAACGACGCCTCAAGGCCCAGCAGGGCCAGGCTGTCGCCCCGGGGCAAACCCAGGTCGAGCAACAGGGTCTGCTGGCCGCTGTCCTGCACCACCCGCGCCAGGTGCGTGGTGAGCAGCGCGCCGTCGGCGCCGCGCTGGGTGCCGAAGAGCACGGTCAGGCCGCCCAGGCTGGGGTTGCTGGTGACCGCCGGCAGGCGCTTGCCCAGGCGCCGCACCAGCCCCGCCACCTCGCTGGCCCGCGAGCCGTAGGCGACGAAGTCGCGGGCGCCGGCGCGCATGGCGTGCAGCACCAGCTGGTTGTCCATGCCGTCGCCGAGGGCGACGATGGCCAGCATCGGCTTGGCTTCGAGCATGCCCTCGATCAGCGCGCACTGGCCGATCAACTGCTCGCGGTCCAGGCCGATGAACACCAGGTTGCTGAAGGTCATGTCGACCAGCGCCAGCAACTCGTCGAGGTTCGGGCTGCTGGCGCCGATCACCTGCCCCAGCGGCGCCAGCGCGCCCTGCAGCCAGTGCAGGTCCTCGTCAGTGCGGGTTAGGGCCAGGTAGGTCTGGTTCAGGCTTTCATTCATTGGGACAACCCGCCACGGCCTTCGAAGTTGCCGTTTTCCATGAAGAACAGGCGGCCCCAGCTGGGGTCGTAGGTGCGCAGCGCCTCGCCCGGCAGTTCCGGCAGGCGCGCATTGGCGGCCAGCGGCTGGACCAGGTGCGGGGTGACGATCATCAGCAGCTCGGTCTCCTCGCGGTTGAGCGCCGACTGGCGAAAGAACGCGCCAATGATCGGCAGGTTGCCCAGGCCCGGCATCTTGTCCACGTTCGAACGCACGTTGCTGCTGATCAGGCCGCTGATGATGAAGCTCTCGCCATCGGCCAGGGAGATGCTGGTGTCGGTACGGCGCACGCTCAGCCCCGGCACCCGGGTGCCGGCGATGACCACCGAATTGTTGAAGTCCAGCTCGCTGACCTCGGGGGCGACCTTCAGGGTGATGCGGTTGCGGCTGACCACGGTGGGCGTCAAGGCCAGGCGCACACCGAACTCCTTGTACTCGATCGACACGTTGTCGCTACCGCTGCTGGGGACCGGGATGGGGATCTCGCCACCGGCCAGGAAGCTTGCGGTCAGCCCGCTCAGCACGGTGAGGCTGGGACGCGCCAGGGTGTAGGCGAAGCCGCTGTTCTCCAGGGCGTTGATCATCGCCAGGAAGCGGCTGCTGCCGCCGCCCCAGACGATATTGAAGACGCTGTTGTCGAGGGGGATGCCGGGCCGTGCGTCGGCATAGTTGGCCGAGCTCGGCACGCTGGCGGTGCTCGGCACGTAGCCTGGGCGCACCACCGTGTCGGGCACGGTGCCGGGTGAGCCGATCAGGCTGTTGTTCGAGCCCTTGAAGAACAATCGCGCCCCGGCCTCCTTGTACTTGAGGCGGCGCACTTCGACGAAGCGGATATCGGCCTGCACCTGCACCGGCAGGTCCTCCTGGGCGGAGGGCAGCTGCGCCGTTTCCGTCATGTCGGCGCTGGCCCGGCCCTTGACGAACAACATCGCCCGGTGCGGCTGCGCGGCGCAGTCGGTCCACAGCATGATGCTGGTGGTGCCCTGCCCCACCGCCGTCAGCAGCACGGCGCGCTCGCCGCTGGGCTGCACATCGGCCACCTTGGGCTCGCCCACCGCCGCCCGGGTGATGGCCACCGGCAGGCGCAGTTCCTGCTGCAGGCCCTGGTCCATCTCGATCACCGACGGCAACTGGCCGAACGCGGCGCAACCCTTGGCCGCCTGCGCCGACGGCGCCAGCAGGACCAGGGCCAGCAGCGCCGGGGCCAGCCATTCGCCTCGTGGAGTAACACGCAAAGAACTACGCATGGATCGCATCCTTGCCGGTTCAGGGAGTCTTGTTGTTGTCGCCGTTCTGCGCACCACGGATGATCTGCATGGTCGGCGCGCCGGCCACTGCGGAGGCAGCCTGGCTGGCCAGCGGCACCTGGGACAACTGGCTGAAGCGATAGAGATCGCGGTTGGCGCTCTCCAGTTGCGCACTGGCGCCCTGGCCGGACCAGTAGGCCGCCAGCAATTGTTCATCGGCGCTGCGCACCGCCAGGCGCAAGGTCCCGGCCTGGGCCGCCAGCATCAGCCGGCTGGCCAGGGCCTCGGGCACGGCCAGACCCACGGTGCGGGTGGTGTTGCTGTTCAGCGATTGCTGGTCGCGGCGGGCCTTCTGTTCTTCGGCCGTTTGCGCCGGGCGTCCGTCGTTGGCCAACCCGGTCTGCTGGTCGACGCTGAGCACGCGCAGGGCCGGCAGCACAACCTGGGCGGAAGACTGCGGGTTGTTGTTCTCTTCGCGCAGGAACAGCAGCACATCGACAAAATCGCCAGGGCGCAATTGCCCGGCGGCACCGCTCACATCGTCGATGGCCACCGCCACGGCGCGCTCATGCGGGCGGATCATGCGCGCCAGCGGGCCACCGGCCTGGAAGCTCGACTCGTCCAGCCAACTGCCCGCCGCCAGCGGCCGGGTGCTGCGGCGCCCGAGCACCTGGTCGAGTTGCTGGAAGGCGCCGGCCGGTACCACCTGCAGGCGCTCGACCAGCAGATCGTCTTCGCTCAAGGGGGTGTTGGCCGGCACCGCCCTGCGCAGCACCACGATGGGCGAACGCGGCGGCTCGGGCGCGGCTACGGGAACGGGCGCGGTGGGGATCACCGCTGCACTGGGAGGCGCCAATGGCGCCGGCGCGGGCTCGGCCGGACGGCTCAGACGCAGGCCCCAGTATCCGGCAAGCAAGGCCGCGATCAGGAACAGGCCGGCGAGGATCATGGTCAGGCGACTGCTCATCTGCGCTCTCCCCTACGCCCGGGACCAATGATGGCAAAAGGTAACTATTTCGCTATTGGACGGTAGCTGAGCCGCTATCTTTCGCCATTACCTGCATCGCATTTTTAGAGCCATGAAATTGACGCGTCGGCAAAACAAAAACTTAGCACCGCCAATTACAACCAATACTTTTGGATTAATGCTTTCTTACATTTGCAGGTCGCCACGGCTTGGCGATGCTCTGATGGCAAAGGGGTATCACTTATCAAGCCCCGCCGACCGGCGCCCATCGAGCGCAAGGAGTAGTGCCATGCTGCTGCAACAGATCCTCATCCATGTGAAGACTTTCCTCCAGCGCAAGGACGGCGCCTCCGGTATCGAATACGCGGTGATCGCGGCCATGGTGGCGGTGGTGCTGGCCGGCTTCGTCACGCCGATCTCGACCGAGGTGTCGGCGATCATGACCACCATCAAGACCGCGATCACCCAGTGATCGCGCAGCACCTGCATGACGCGTAGTCCCACTGCCAGGAGCCGACCATGCCGACCTCTTCCTTGCGTCAACAGATCCTGCTGGTGGACGACGAGGAAGAGGCCCTGCTGGAGCTGGCCGAGCTGCTGGAGAACGAGGGCTTCTGTTGCCACACCGCCACCTCGGTGCGCGGCGCCCTGCAGCAACTGACCCGCCACCCCGACGTCGCCCTGGTGATCACCGACCTGCGCATGCCCGAGGAGAGCGGCCTGGGCCTGGTGCAGCGCCTGCGCGACCACACCGCGCGCCAACACCTGCCGGTGATCGTCATGTCCGGGCATGCCGACATGGACGATGTCAGCGACCTGCTGCGCTTGCAGGTGCTCGACCTGTTCCGCAAACCGATCTATCACGCGCGCCTGCTCGAGACGCTGGAGAACCTGTTTCCCAAGCCGTTGATGCAGGCCGTCAAATAGCGGCTCTCCCCCCTGTAGGAGCGGCCTTGTGCCGCGAAAGGGCCGCGCAGCGGCCCCAGCGATTGTCGCGACACTGTCGAAATCGAGGGGCCGCTGCGCAGCCCTTTCGCGGCACAAGGCCGCTCCTACAACTGATAACTGAAACTCAGGTTCAGCCGTGGCCGCCGGTTGAAGCTGTCCAGGGCGATGTCCGACATCGGCTTGGCCACCTCGACCGCGATGTTGTAGTAGCGCATATCGCCAAACCGCAGCCCCAGTGCCGCCGATGACATCTTCGTGTCCCTCACGTCCAGCTCGTTGAACCAGGCCCGCGCCGTGTCGAGCGCCACGTACGGCTGCACGACCTTGAGCCAGGCGCCGTCGCGGTGGAAGCTGTAGTTGAGTTCGTAGGCCAGCCCCCAGCCCTTGTCGCCCGAGCCCTGGTCGCTGGGATAACCGCGCCCGAAGTTCTGCCCGCCGAACACCGCCCGCTCGCTGTCGGGCAAGCTGTCGTTGCTCCAGTAGGCCGCCGCCGAGGCCACGCCCTGCCAGTTGTCGGTGAAGTTGTCGCTCTGCACGCCCGAGACCCGCAGGCGCAAAAAGTCCAGGTCGTAGTCAGCATTGGTGTTCGCCCCCAGCCGGTCGAGCCCCTGGTAGACCCCGGCACTGAGGATGCGCAGGCGCCGCGCCTCGGCCTTGCGCCAGTCGCCTTCGAAGGACAGCGCGCGAATGTCGGTCTCGCTGTCCAGCCGCAACGGAAAGCCCACCACCTGGTAGTCGATGCGGTCGTTGACCACGTAGAAGCGCCCGACCACCTCCAGCCATTCGCTGGGCGAGGCGATCAACGACTGGCTGATGCCCACCGAGTAGCGTTCGTTCTCGCGGTGCTGGGTCAGGTCGATGCCGTTGTCCAGGCGGATGCGCGCCTTGGGGTCGCTGCGATAGCGCGAGGTCGACAACAACAGTCGCGAGCCCTCGGCGTCGAGGAACTGGCTGTAGTCGAGGCGGTAGTAATGCTCCTTGTCCTCGCCGGGCGGCACCAGCACGCTGGCGCTCAGTTGCTCGGCAAAACGGGTCTGCGCGTTGCTGCTGGCGCCGAGCAGCGCCTGCAGGTCGTCGCGGCTGCCGTCATTGAGGCTCAGGGTGGTGGTAAACGGTTTGCGCGAGACCTGGGCCAGCAGCCGGGTCGCGCCATCGGTGGTGGCCGGGGGCGGCACCTGGGCCTGGAAGGTCACCCCGGGGATGCGCCCGGCCAGGCTGGTATAGCGCTCGAAGCTCTCGCGGGTCAGCGGACGCTCGGCCTTGAGGCGCTCCATCAACTGGTCCAGGTAAGCCCGCGCCGCGCCGATATCGCCCTCGACCTGATAGTCGTGGATATAGCCTTCCACCAGCACCACCCGCACCCGGCCATCGACGAAGTCCTGGGGCGGCAGGTAGGCGTACGACAGCAGGTAGCCATCCTGCTGGTAGCGTTGGGTGAGGCGGCGGGTGACCTCGATCAGCTCGGCGAGGGTCACCTCGCGGCCGATCAGCGGCTGGTAGTGCTCGCGCAGGTCGCTCAGGGGGTAGACGGTGCCGCCCTCGAAGCGCACCTTGCGCACCGCCACCCGCGTGCTCATCAGCAGCGGCGATTGGCGTGCGCTGCCCACGCTGGGTACGTGCAGGCCCGCGGGGCCGGGGCGATAGGCGTCCACCGGCAGGTTCGGCGTGGGCAGGCGGCGCTCGGTCTCGTTGCTGTTGAGGAAACTCGGCAAGGGCTCGGCCCGCGCCAGGCTGGCCACGGACAGCGCCAGCATCGTCACCAGCCATCGGCGCATTCGGACACTCCATGATCCACGGGTGGCAGGGTGACCGACCGGCGTACGACGCACCGGTCGGTCTCGCTCACCTTGAGCGTAGCCCGTCGCGTCAGCGCTGCCCGCCTGCCAGGGCGCCTGTCACGCCGCTCAACGCACCGCCGAGGCCACCGCCCTGCGTGCCGTTGGCGTTGACCAAGGTGCCGGCCTGGCCGACCGTTGCGCCCACCGCCGTTACCGTCGCGCCCAACTGGCTGACCGTCGGGTTGGCCGTGGCGCCGGTCAATTGCGTGCCGACGCTGCCCACCGCGCCACCGACCTGGTTCAGCAACCCGGCCACCGGCACCCCCGCGCCCGTACTGGCGCCGACCTGCTGGGTCACGCTGGACACACCGGCGACCACCGGATTGAGCCCGCTGCCCACTTGCTGGGTCAGTGCCGCGGCAGGGGTGCCCGCCGCCGTGTTGGTCACGCCGTTGCCGCCGAGCACCGGGCCCAGGCTGGCGACGCTGTTGCCTGCCTGCACCATGCTGCCGCCGATACCGCTGACCGTCGGGCTGCCAATACTCGCGGCCAGGCCACTGCCGGCACCGGCCACTACGCCGCCAGCGGTTTCCAGCAGCCCAGTGCGCGGGCCACCGGTAACGGGCGCCAGCCCGCTGGCGGTGCTCACGGAGGTGCCAGTATTGGCGACCGCCTGCCCGAGCGTGGTGCCCAGTGGATTACCCGTGCCAGCCAGTTGCTGGCCGGCCTGGTTCAGGATAGTGCCGGTTTGGTTCAACGTCTGGTTGAGCGGCCCGGCGAGCCCGGTCTGCCGGGTGACGTTGGCCGTGGTGTTTTCCACCAGCGAGACCACCGGCACCAGGGCATCGCTCGCGCCTTGGGTCACCCCGGCCAGCGGGCCGCTCGTGCCAACCGGCGAGAGGGTGTTGCCAAGCATGGTCACCGCCTGGCCAACCCGGTCGACGCCCTGCCCGGCCCCGACGACCAGCTGGTTGACCACCGGTACCTGCTCGACCGGCCCGTTGCTGGCCAGCCCGGTCACGCCCTGGCCAAGCCCTGAGACGCCGGTGCCCAGGTCGGCGGTGGCCGCGCCGACCACGCCGACGGTTGTACCCACGGCATTGTTGCCGGTGCCCAGTTGCCCCAGGCCGTCGCTCAGGCCACTGCCGACACTGTTCACCGCGTTGCCGGTGGACGACACCAGCGTGCCCACGCCGCCGGTCAGCGAGGTATCGCCGGCGATGGGCAGCGAGCCGATTGCCTGGCCGAGATTACTCACGCCGTCACCAACGCCGGAGACGGTGTTGCCCAGCTGATCGACCACCTGGCCGGTGACCAGGGCGGTGGGTGTCGTGCCTCCACCGGTTCCGCCATCGCCGCCGCCAGGCGTGGTGCCGCCGCCGGAGCCGCCGCTGCCCCCACCCGTGCCTGCGCTGCCATCGCCCGGAATGCTGCCACCACCACCGGTGCCTGCGCCACCGTCACCGGCCCCGCCGCCCGAACCTCCAGCTCCCGCACCTGCGCCCGTGCCGCCATCGGCCGAGGAGCCGTCGACCTCGCTGTGATGCCCACCACCGCCACTGCTGCAACCGGTAAGGCCCAGGGACATGACCATCGTCAGCGCCGTTGCGGCCTTGATCCACGCTTGAGTGTTCATGGGAAGACTCCCGCTGCTGGTTGTTGTGCTTGCTACCAGCAGTGAAAGCCGAGGGGGGTGAGAGGGGTAGATTACAACTTGGTGTTAGTACCTGTGGGAGAGGGCCGGGGATGGAGCATAAGCGTATGAATTTCAGCCGATTTCGTTTGGTGGACAACGCCCAGTGTCGAAAGAGTTAGTCATAAATCATTAGTACGGGTGGCTGACAGAATGCTGGGGCCGCTGCGCGCCCCTTTCGCGGCACAAGGCCGCTCCTACAGGAATCGCGTCCCATTGTAGGAGCGGCCTTGTGCCGCGAAAGGGCTGCAAAGCAGCCCCAGCGATTTCAAAATGAGCACCTATTTATAAGACTTTCCCCATTCCCTGTAGTCCATTTCCCAAACATACTCCCAAGCCCTTTCAAGCCATTGCGGTGGTCTGGGTTGGCCTCTAGTCTCGGGCAGTCGCTGCACAATCAGCGACCGGCTTTGACAGGCCGACTCAAATACGAACGCATGTCTATGCCGCTATGGCGGCTGTGCGTGGGGCATCTTCGGGTGCGCCGGGTTTCCTCTATTTGACCGGTCTGTCAACCCACGTACAGCTGCCACCCTTTGTTTGACAGCGAACGGTGATGGTTCCATCTCAAATTGAGGATTCATCATGCTGAAGATTGTCCCCGATCCACCCCACAACCCTCATTCCCTCGAAGACACCCTCATCCAGGCCACCGAGTACGCCCTGTGCGCCTTGACCGTGGCCCATCATGCCGTGCAGCTCAAACCCAGGTCGCCGGCTGCCGTGTTGATGATGGCGTCGATGCATGAAATGGAGTCGCTGCGCGTGTTGCTCGAAGCGGCATTGATCCAGGTACAGATGCCAGCGCAGGCGCCGACGTTGCACTAGGCCGCAAGGCATGTGCTGCCTGGTCGGGCCCTTTCGCGGGTAAACCCGCTCCCACAGGTTCACCTGTGCCTTGGGGCCAGCGCTGTCCCTGTGGGAGCGGGTTTACCCGCGAAGAGGCCCGCACAGGCACCGACCATTTCAGGGAGAGAATAATGACTACAGAAGACATCAATACCACCGTCGGCAAAACCAAGTTCTACCAAGGCGAAGGCATGACCGACCCGCAGTTCAGAACTGCCAACCTGCAGACGCCACCTGTCCCGCCATAACCGCCCCGCCGCTTGAACTGATGGCCTGAAGCTCAAGCGGCTCATCTATAGCGCCTATCAATTTTGCCAGTTTCCTAATAAACCGCCCCCCCTTAGCCTTGAAACCAAAATCACGGTAAATGTCTGAGGAAACGTCATGGCACCCGTGAAAGAAGCCAGACAGAATCAACACTCCACAACTCTGCTAAGTGTGGACAGAGCAGGTAGTGCCCTGACGACTCAAAACGTCCATCAGCGTAATAGCCGCAGCTATACGGTTTATGGTGACAAGCCTTCCGTGACTCCAGAAGCCTGCAAGACCGGCTTCGATGGTGAGCTGCTGGATGCCTTGGGCGGGCATTACTTGTTGGGAAATGGAGTGCGCGCTTATGCTCAAACGCTAATGCGCTTCAGGTCGCCGGATGTGTTGAGTCCTTTTGGTGCAGGTGGAATAAACACCTATGCATACTGTTCAGGAAACCCAGCAAGTTTTGTCGACAGAACAGGTAGAGCTAGAGATAGAATACCTTCACTTACGGGCATGGCACAGACCGCTATATTTAGTTTCGACCCACTAATTAATTCTACCTTACCTTACCCTAAAGACAAACTGAAAGCCGTCAACAGTATTCTTGAAAATACATACGGCGGACCTATCGCTAAGAAAAACAAGTTAGGAATCTTCAGCACCGCCCTGAATCGGACCACATCAATGCCCACAGAGGATTTTGCCAGACATTGGTCGACAAGCGAATCAGACAACGGCCTTTCCAACGCTATATCCTTCAGCAATGCCGCTCAATTGCTGTTCACACTGACTACAGTCACTAGGGCGCCGCCCTTTTATATGAAAGCCTCATCAGAAAATGGCGGAGATCTTTTTGGAATAAAAGCTTTAGGCATGTACAAAACAGAAGAACAATTAGTATTCAACCTCCTCAGACCACATACCTCTCTTATCGCGACACTTCATGATCCCTCCACGCCGAGCTGGAGGAAAGGCATGATAGAAAATTTCTTGACTTCCAGGCATGATATAAAGGCAGGCATGCAGCAACTTGACAATATATCGCCTGCATTCTTTCATGATTACCTTGCTTATCGCCAGCCGAGCCAACAAATGGCCAACCTCAGACATCTAATAGCCAACTTCTGAAGTTCACGACCCTATAGCCACATAATTATCCAGGGTCAGAATGATGGACGATGCCGACCTCGGCCTGAGGCATTGAAAATTACCGCTCCTACAGGAGGGTGTAAGTTTGCCTCACTCACTGACCTGAAACGCCACCCGCGCCGTCTCGCCGCTTTCATCCAACGCACTCAACTCGATGCTGCCGGCCTGTTCGAAACGCACCGGCAGACTGTCCTGCCCTTGGGTCTCGCCCAACGGCTGCCCATTCAGGAACCACCAGCGCCGCCCCGCGCCGCCCAGGGCCGACACCCGCAACTGCAACGGCTCGTGACTGGTGGCCGGGCGGCGCAGGTTGTCGCCGGCGCGCACGCCGACGATCGACAGCGGCGGCGCGCTGGCCACCTGCTGTGGCGGGCAGGCCGGGTCCACGCTGGGCAGCCGCGCGGCACGGCGCTCGGCCCGGGGCAACCAGGGCTCCAGCGGGGCCGGCCACAAGGCAACGTCGTGGGCCTTGGCCCCGAGGCACCCGGCATCGACGCGCAGCCCCTGGTCGTTGAGCCACACCGTCTCGCGCAAGCCCAGCCCCAGGGGCTGGTCTGCCGCCAGCAAGGTTGGTGGGGTGGTGCCGTCCAGGGTCCAGGCGAAACGCTGGCGGCGGCAGTTGGGGTCCTGGCGGTTCATCGGCTGGCCCAGGGGCCAACAAATCGCCGCCACGCCCACCGACGCCGGCACCGGCTCGACCGGCACCTCGATGCCGCGCTGGCTGTCGCGATTGCTCAGCAGGTCGTGCACCTGCAGCATCAACGGCGCCGCCGAGGCCAGGCCGAACTGGCCCGGCACCGGGGTGCCGTCGGGGCGGCCGATCCACACACCGATCAGGTAACGCGGGCCTATGCCCACCGACCAGGCGTCGCGAAAGCCGTAGCTGGTGCCGGTCTTCCAGGCCAGTTGCGGGCGCTGCACCAGTTCGGCATGGGGGTCGCGGTCCGGCCGGGCCAGGCCGCTGAGGATGCGCCGGGTGATCCAGGCCGAGCCCGGTGACAGCAGGCGGCGCTCCACCAGCGGGTCCTGGGGTTGCAGGCGAATCTTCGCGCTGTTGCCGCCTCGGCCGAACGCGGCATAGCCACCGACCAGATCTTCCAGGCGGCTGCCCGCGCCACCGAGGATCAGCGACAGGTTCGGCTCGGCCAGCGGCGGCAGCACCAGCGGCATGCCGCCCATGCGCATCTGCGCGGCGAAGCGTTTCGGACCATAGGCCTCGAGCAACTGCACCGCCGGCAGGTTGAGCGACAGCGCCAGCGCCGAGCTGGCCGACACCGGGCCGCTGAAGCCCATGGAGAAGTTGCCGGGGCGGTAGTCGCCATAGCGCCGGGGCACATCCTGCAGCAGCGATTCGGAATGGATCAGGCCGTCGTCCATGGCCATGGCATAGAGGAATGGTTTGAGGGTCGAGCCGGGCGAGCGCAGGGCGTGGATCATGTCCACGTGGCCGAAGCGGCGCTCGTCACTCAGGTCGATGGAGCCGAGATAGGCGCGCACCGCCATGCTCTGGGTCTCCACCACCAGCAACGCCGCCGAGGTGCGCTCGGGCAGGCGCGCGCGCCAGCCCATCAGCAGGTCTTCGAGACGCCGTTGCAGGGCGGCGTCGAGGGTGGTGCGGATCAGCGGCGGGCTGTCCGGGGTGTTCAGGCGTCGGGCCAGCAAGGGCGCCAGTGCCGGCTCCTGGCGGGGCGCCAGCAACAGCGGTTCTTCGCGGGCCTCGTCGATGCGCTGGGCCGGCCACACCTGGTACTCGGCCAGGCGCTGCAGCACCTTGTCCCGGGCGCGCTGGGCACGCTCGGGATGCCGGTCCGGACGCAGGCGGCTCGGCGCCTGGGGCAGCACGGCGAGCAGTGCGGCCTCGGCGGGGGTCAGGTGCTTCGGCGACTTGCCCAGGTAGGCCCAGCTGGCCGCAGCCACGCCCTGCAAGGTACCGCCGAACGGCGCCCGGTTCAGATACAACTGCAAGATCTCGGCCTTGGACAGGTGCCACTCCAGCTGCGCCGTGCGCCACAGCTGGCGCAGCTTGCCGGCCAGGGTACGGTCGTGCGGATCAAGCAGGCGCGCCACCTGCATCGACAGGGTGCTGCCGCCGGACACCACCCGCCCGCCGCGCAGGTTGAGCCAGGCCGCCCGGGCCAGGGCCATGGGGTTGACACCCGGGTGGTGGTAGAACCAGCGGTCCTCGTAGGCCAGCAAGGCTTCAAGGTACAGCGGCGAGACCTCGTCCGCGCCGACCGGGTAACGCCACACGCCGTCGGCGTCGGCGAAACGCCACAGCGGCGTGCCGTCCTCGGCCAGCACCACCCGCGCCAGGTCGTCGCCCGGCATGGGCAAGGGCCAGATGCGGTCGGCCAGCCACAGCAGGGCGATGGCCGCCAGCAAGGTCACGGCGACACGCCGCAGCAGCTTGAGCAGACCTGGGCGCGCTAAGCTTGGCATCGGGAACCGACCGGGCCAGGTGATGGCCAAAGGCTGGGAATCGCCGATTCGTTGATCAGGAAGCGACTATGCATGTAGAAGGTTTTTTCGAGTGGCTGGGCCAGGTACTGGGTTCGGTGATCCGTTTTATCGTCGACGGCCTGAGCGGGTTGTTCAACCTGCTGGCCAACGCCGGCGGCAATTTCATCGACGGCCTGGCGCGCACGCTGGGCATGGACACCTCGCTGGTCAGCATCCTGGCGCTGATCGTTGGCCTGATGCTGCTGTACTCGGCAGTGCGCGCGTTCATGCGGGCGTCGATCATCCTCGGGATCATCTGGGCGCTGCTGGGGTTGTGGGTGTTGAGTTGGGTGGTGCACTGAAAGCCCTGTAGGAGCGGCCTTGTGCCGCGAAAGGGCTGCGTAGCAGCCCCGGCGATTCTCGCATTGACGTCGAGATCGGGGGGCCGCTGCGCGGCCCTTTCGCGGCACAAGGCCGCTCCTACAGGGGGCGCGTTGCCTCAGCGGGCGCGTACCACCATTTCGCCCTGGCTATCGCCAATCGCCTGCAGGTTCGGCCGGTACATCGACTCCACCTGCGGCGGCGGGATGCGGTAGCTGCCCGGGGTCACCGCGCGGGCCAGGTACAGCAGGTGGGTGGTGCCGTAGCTGTCGAGCTTGAGCGCGGCCACGTAGCGGTCGTCACGGTACTCCTGGTGCACCACGCTGGCGTTCTGCATCGACTCGCGCCACTGCTTCACCGCACTGCTGGCGTTGTCCAGGCTGGCGGCGCTCTGCGCCAGGTTCTGGTTTTCAAGCTCCAGGCCCGCCGGCAACAGGTCGACCACCAGGGCATCCGGCACCTGGTCCTGGGCCTTGAGCGCCAGGTGCACCAGCACCAGGTCGCCGCTGCGCAGGTTGCGCACATCCAGTGCCTGGCCGTTCATGCCCAGGTACTCGCGGCGGATCTCCATGCCGTTGCCGCTGGCGGCCGGGGCCTGGCGCGGGTAGCCGGACAGGGTCAACTGCTGGTACAGGGTGTCGCCACCCTGGTTCTGCACGGTCAACGGCGAGGCCAACAGCGGGCCTTCAAGCTTCATGCCCGAGTCGTTGTTGTCGAACTCGCGCACTTCACCGGCGCTGTCCAGGCGAGCTTTCCAGTTGCCTTCCGGCTTGCCCAGCAGGCCACGGCCGGCGAGGAACAGCGCGTTGCGCTCCTGGGTTGACAGCCAGCGGTTGGCGGCCAGCTCGTCGGACAGGCCGAACAGGCGTTGGTCGACCTGGTTGCCGGCAACGTTGTTCTCCTGCAGCAGGGCGAGGATCAGCGCCTGGTCACGCAGGGCGCTGCCGTAGTCGGCCATCCAGCCTTTGCCGCGTGTCACGGCCAGGCCTGCCTGCAATGCCTGCTGCGAACGCTGCTTGTCGCCCATCTTGTCCAGCGCCACCGCCAGTTGCACCAGCGGCAAGCCGGAGCGTGCGTCAGAGCGGCGCTCGAACAGGCTGCGCAGGGCACCCAGCGGCGCCTGTTGGCTGCGCGCCAGCACCAGGCCGGCGTAGGCCTGCACGGCGAAGCGGGTGTGGTCGGCGTTCTGGCTGTAGTCGACTTCGATCAGGTTGCGCTCCTGCACATAACGCAGCAGGCGCTCGCTGGCCTTCTTCAGTACTTCGGCCGGCACGCCGTAGCCTTGCTCGCGGGCGCGCAGCAGGAAGTCGGTGACGTAGGCGGTCAGCCAGTACTCTTCCTCGCTGTCCGAGCTCCACAGGCCGAAGCTGCCGTTGTAACGCTGCATGCCCAGCAGGTGCTCGATGCCCATCTCGATCTTGCGCTTGCGCACATCGGTCGGCTCGCCCTTGATGCCCAGGCGCTTGAGGCTGTCGGCATCGGCGTACAGCGACGGGTACAGGCCACTGGTGGTCTGCTCCAGGCAGCCGTAGGGGTAGGCTTCCAGGGCGCGGATCTGCTCGGCCAGGTTCAGCGGTGGGCGGCTCGACAACGCCAGGCTCGCTTCCAGGCCCGCTGGCTCGAACTCGGCCAGGTCGCTGTCCGGCAGGCTCCAGGGTTGGTCCTTCAGGGCCACGCGATAGTGCTTGAGCATCGCCGGGTAGGCCGGGCGCACACCGAGGGTCCATTCGCGTTCGAAGGTGTTGGCCGGCTCGCCCGGCAGTTGCAGGCCATTGACCTGCACCCGCACCTTGCCCTGGCCCAGACCGCCCTGGGCCTGCACCGGAATCATCAGGGTGGTGCGCTGGCCTTCGGCCAGAGTGAAGTTCTGCTGGGCACCGCCAACCAGGCTCAACTGACCTTCGGCGATCATCTGCACGCTCAGTTGCTGGTCGCGGCCGGACAGGTTGGCCAGGTCCAGCGCCAGCCGGGTGCGGTCACCGCCGGCGAGGAAGCGCGGCGCGGACAGTTCGGCGATCAGCGGCGCGGCGACCACGGTCTTGCCTTCGGCCATGCCGAAGTGTTCCTCGGTCCAGGCCTGGGCCATCAGGCGCAGTTCACCGTTGAAGTCGGGAATTTCGACAGTGGCCTGGCCTTCGCCCTTCTCGTCGAGGGTCACCGGCAGGCTCTGCTGGGCGACGATGGTCACCGTGGTGTTCGGGCGCTTGCCGCCCTTGGCCATGGCAGCGTCACCACCGAAGGCGAGGCTGGCCAGGCGGCCCTGGCCGGCCTCGATCAGCTGGCCGTAGATGTCCAGCTGGTCGGCGCCATAGGCCTTTCGGCCGAACAGGCTGGCGAACGGGTCGGGGGTCTTGAAATCGGTGATGTTGAGGATGCCCACATCCACGGCGGACAGCAGCACATGCACCTGCTTCGGCACGCTGCCGTCGGCGTTGACCGCCTTGAACTTCACGGTCAGCGGCTGCTTGGGTCGCATTTTCTCCGGCGCCTGCAGCGACACGGCCAGCTTGCGCTCGGCGCGGTCCAGCGGCAGGTGCAGCACACCCACGGCGCGTTTCGGCGTGGCGTTGGCCTTGCGCTCGCCCGGGCGGATCACCAGGGCGCTGATGTACAGGTCGTGGCGCGCCCACTTCTTGTCCAGCTCGACGTCGAAGGTTTTGCCCTCGGCAGGTACGTCGATCTCCTGCCACCACAGCGGACCATCGGCGGACTCGATCATCAGGTAGCCGCTGCCGGCGGCCGGCGGAGTGACGGTAACCTTGGCGGTGCCGCCTTCCTTGTAGGCGGGCTTGTCCAGGGCGATCTTGACCTGGTCGGGGCGCACGGCGCCGCCCTCGGCGTTGTCCTGGGCACGGTAGCCGGCCCAGAAGCGCGCGCTGGAGACCAGGCCAGTCTGCGGGTCTTCGACCTCGACGCGGTACGGGCCCCACTCCACCTGGAAGTTCAGCTTGGCGGTGGAGCCGGCCTTCACGCTGACGGTTTCCTCAGCCTGGGTGAGGAATTTCTCGTTGTAGTTGTAGCTCCAGCCATCGCTCTGCGAGTAGTTCCAGTAGTAGTCGCGGCGCTCGCGGATCAGGCGCACCTTCAGGTTGTCGGCGGCGAGCTTCTTGCCGTTGCGGTCGGCCACCAGGAACTCGAATTCCACCGGGCCATCGCCGTCGGTCTCTTCGCCGTCGAACAGGCCGCGCAGGCCCGGCAGGCGGTCAGCGGGCCAGATCGGCTGCTCCAGGCGCCGGGTGATCGGCCGGCCGCCGGACTCCTGCAAGCTGGCCTGCACGGTCAGTTGCAGCGGCGAGCGGGCCTCGGCCCAGCGGCTTTCGATATCGATGCGGGCCTTGCCGTTCTGGTCGAGGGTGACTTCGTCCAGCTCCAGGTCCTGGTTCAGGTCGGTCTCGGTGACCGCACCGAACTGGTAGCCCGGCAGCGTTTTCACCGCTTCGCGCAGCGGGCGCACGTAGGCCTGGCCGCTGAGGCGGTTGCCAGCAGCCGGCGCGCCGTAGAGGTAACGGCCATTGACCTGGATGCTGGCGGTCTCATCCGGCGCCAGCGGCGTGCTGCTGCCCTTGAGCTCCAGCGCCAGACGCTCGGGGAGGAAGTCCTCGACAAGGAATTCGTAGACCTGCTTGCGGCCACCGCCCATGTCCAGCAGCAGTTGCCAGCGGCCGGTCGGGGCCTCGCTGGCCAGTTGCAACTGGTACTGGAACAGGCCGTTCTTGTCGGCCTCCCAGACGAACTTGCGGCTGACCTGTTCGTCCGGGCGGCGCACTTCCACATTCACCGGCTGGGCCTTGACCGGCTTGCCGTCCTGGTCGCGCAACAGGCCGTTGAGCAGTACGGTTTCGCCCGGGCGATAGAGGTCGCGCGGGCCGAAGATGAAGAACTGCAGCGGGTTGGCCTGGGGGCCGGTGATGTCGAATTCGGCCAGGTCCAGGGCGGCGGTGTTCAGGCGCAGCAGGGTGGTGTGCACGCCCTGGGTGGCGATCAGGGTGTCGGCCTTGGCGGTGATCGGCAGTTGGGCATGGCCGTCGCCGTCGGTCTTGGCCTGGGCCAGCAGCTTGCCCTTGTCGTCGTGCAGCTCGAGGGTGACGTCCTTGAGCGCCTTGCCGCCTTCCAGGGCCTGGGCGAACACGTCCAGGCGGTCGCGGTAGCGGTGGGCGGAGACGCCGATGTCGCTCAGGGTGAACAGGGTCGCTGGCTGCGAATAGTCATAGGTACCCGAGGCGCGCATCACTGCCAGGTACACGCCCGGCTCCTGCAGCGGCTTGATCCCGGCGATCGGCAGCAGCACGGTCTCGCGGGTGTTGCGCGCGGGGTTGAGGTCGAAGCGGCCGCTGTAGACCAGCTCGGCCATCTCCAGGGTTTCCTTGGACTGGTAGTAGTACAGGCTTGAGTTGCGGCCCCAGTTGACCAGGAAGCTGGAGAGCATGTCCGGCTTGATGCGGAAGAACTCGACATCGACCTTGTCGACGTTCAGGGCGATCACCGGCAGGCCTTCGGCCAGGCGCGTGGGCAGCAGTGAACCGCGGCTGGCGAAGCCCACGGTGGGCTGCATGTCGCGGGTCTCGAAGCGGCTGACCGATTCGGTCTCAAGCTGGTTGCCGTTGACCGAGAGCAGGCCCTTGTCGATGGTCAGGACCATCTTGCGCTGCGGCTCCAGGTGGCGCAGGCGCAGTTCCATCTGGTTGTCGGAGAGTTCCCAGGCACCGTCGACCTTGCCCTTGACGGTGTCGACCAGGTGCAGCTTGGCGGCGAAGTCCTGGTTGGCGTCCAGCGGCGCGGAGACGCTGACCGACAGGGTGCTGGCGCCGTCGAGCTGGACTTCCGAGACGTCCAGCACGGTCAGCTCGCGACCAGCGTAGCGCTTGGCAAGCAGCGCCGGGTCTTCGCGCTTGGTCGCCTTGGTTTCGGCGGGCGCAACGGCGGTAGCGGCATCGGCGGGGGCCGATGGCTTGTCCGGCGTGGAGGAATCACAGGCACTGAGCAAGGCCAGCGCGCAGGCCAGCAACAATCCTTTGTTGAGCATTTGAGAGGGGACTCTTCGGCAGCGTGTACGTGAGGGGGGCAACTATAGCGCAACGGTGCACGGCTTACCTGCCGATGCGCGGCAAGTGAGACCCTGTTCGCGCCGATTGGTTGCTGGGCGGGTAGAATGCTGGCCATTCGTCAATGGGGCGCGCTGCGCACGCCTTTCGCGGCGCAAGGCCGCTCCTACAGGGGCATGCAGTTACCTGTAGGAGCGGCCTTGTGCCGCGAAAGGGCTGCGCAGCAGCCCCGAGTTCCTCAGGACCTCGCATGTCTTCACTGTCCACCGCCTGGCGCGACCGCCCCACCCACCACAAGGTCTGGGCCCTGGCCGCGCCAATGATCCTGTCCAACATCTCGGTGCCGCTGGTGGCGCTGGTCGACAGCACGGTGATCGGCCACCTGCCCCACGCCCACCAGTTGGGCGCGGTGGCGGTGGGCGCCACGCTGTTCACCTTCATGGTCGGGCTGATGGGCTTCCTGCGCATGGGGTCCACCGGTTTCGCCGCCCAGGCCGCCGGCCGCGGCGACGGCGCCGCGCTGCGCCAGGTGCTGGTGCAGGGGCTGCTGCTGGCACTGGCCTTCGCCCTGCTGATCGGCCTGCTCGCCCTGCCCTTCAGCCAGCTGGCGCTGCACGCGATGCAGCCCAGCGAGGCGCTGCATGCCTCCACCGAGGCGTTCTTCCACACTCGCCTGCTCGGCCTGCCGGCGGCGCTGGCCAGCTACGCCCTGGTCGGCTGGTTCCTCGGCACGCAGAACGCCCGGGCGCCGCTGGCGATCCTGCTGACCACCAACCTGCTGAACATCGCCCTGAACCTGTGGTTCGTGCTCGGCCTGGACTGGGGCGTGGTCGGCTCGGCACGGGCCTCGGTGATCGCCGAGTGGAGCGCCGCCCTGCTCGGCCTTGCCCTCACCCGCCCGGCGCTGCGCGCCTACCCCGGGCACATTGCCTGGGCCGCGCTGAAACGTTGGCAGGCCTGGCGGCCCTTGCTGGCGGTGAACCGCGATATCTTCCTGCGCAGCCTGGCGTTGCAGCTGGTATTCCTGCTGCTGACCGTGCAGGGCGCCCGGCTGGGCGAAGCGACGGTGGCGGCCAATGCCCTGCTGCTCAACGGGCTGATGCTCACCGCCTACGCCCTCGATGGCCTGGCCCATGCGGTCGAGGCGCTGTGTGGGCATGCCATTGGCGCCCGTGATCGTGGTGCCCTGAAGCGGGCGCTGGTGGTGGCCTGCGGGTGGTCGTTGATCGTCAGCCTGGGGTTTGCGGTGCTGTTCCTGCTGGGTGGCCATCTGTTCATCGACCTGCAGACCGATATCGCCAGCGTGCGCGAGGCGGCGTATCCGTACCTGCCGTATCTGGCGGTGCTGCCGTTGGTGGCGGTGTGGAGTTACCTGCTCGATGGGTTGTTCATCGGTGCGACGCGGGCGCGGGAGATGCGCAATGCGATGCTGGTGTCGGTGGTGATTGCGTTGCCCGTGGCGTTTGCCATGCGTGGGTTCGGCAATCATGGGTTGTGGCTGGCGTTTCTGGGGTTCATGGCGTTGCGGGCGGGGACGCTGGGGTGGGTGGGGTGGCGGTTGCAGGAAAAGGGGCGTTGGGTTCGGTGACGTTGGGGCCGCGTTGCGGCCCTTTCGCGGCACAAGGCCGCTCCTACATGGGATCGCGGTCTTCTGTAGGAGCGGCCTTGTGCCGCGAAATGAGGGCGCAGCCCTCACCTGCGGACTTACAGCCAAACACAGTCCCAATGTGAATACTCGCCGGCACGCTGAACCAGCCCGGCACGAATGGGATTGGCGATAATGTAGCGGGCAGCGGCCTTGACGTTGTCGTCTCGACGCAATGCCCGATCATGAAAACCGGGTTGCCAGACACGTTGACGATCCACTCCGACACGAAAGAGTGCGCAACTGCTTCTGGATTTGAACGCACGCATCAGACTGCTCAAGCTGCCCTGTCTGAGTTCAACCAGCCAGTGCAGGTGATCAGGCATGAGTACCCAAGCCAAGGACTGGCAAGTGCCTTCCTGCTCGCTCAAGCGAAGTTGCTGGATAACTGCCCTGGCGAAACGCAGGTCAGTGAACAGTGGCGTGCGATTGCGGGTAGTGGTTGTAAGCAGGTACGGACGACCAGCCTCTGAAAAGCGCCCTCTACGCAGTCGGTGGTTACCTTGATGCTCCATGAGTCACTCCCTTGAACATTGCATTCAAAGGTAGTCGCATGGGGCGGACAGCTTTAGAAGAAAGCGTTTCAGATTGTGCTTTCGGTGAGGCCCTTTCGCGGCACAAAGGCCGCTCCTACAGGGTATGCATTCTCCCTGTAGGAGCGGCCTTGTGCCGCGAAAGGGCCGCAAGGCGGCCCCGGCGATTACGAAGACAGGTACGAAGACCGGGTCAACCCCAACCGCAACGCATCAAGGAACTGCGTGCGCTCGCGGGCGGTGATCCGTGCACTGGCCACCTTGTCGCGGTAGTGGGTCATCAACTCCTCCGGCGAAAGGTGCACGTAGCGCAGCATGTCCTCGATGGTGTCGTGGGTCTCGATGCCGGCGTGGTACACGCTGCCGTCGGCGTTCTGGTAGATGTTCACCGAGTCGGTGTCACCGAACAGGTTGTGCATGTCGCCGAGGATCTCCTGGTACGCGCCCACCAGGAACACGCCCAGCAGGTAGTCCTCGCCTTCCTTGACCGCGTGCACCGGCATGCTGGTCTCGATGCTCTGCTCGTCGACGTACTGGTTGATCTTGCCGTCGGAGTCGCAGGTCAGGTCCTGCAGCACGGCGCGGCGCAGCGGCTCCTCGTCCAGGCGGTGCAGCGGGATGATCGGCAGCACCTGGCCGATGGCCCAGGTGTCCGGCAGGCTCTGGAACACCGAGAAGTTGCAGATGTACTTGTCGGCCAACTTGTCGTTCAGCTCGTCCAGCACCTGGCGGTGCGAGCGCTGGCGGGCCTTGAGCGAGTTGTGCAGGCGGCGGCACACGGCGAAGTAGCACTGCTCGGCCAGGGCTTTTTCAGCCAGGGTCAGCTTGCCGTCGGCGTACTGCGCGGCCACGTCGCCCATGTAGTGGGTGGCGCGCCAGTAGGTCTCGGTGACCATCTCGATGTCGGTGGGGCCGAGCAGGTCGGCCAGCCACTGCACGGTCTCGGGCAGCGACTCCTTGTTCTCGATGGTCGGCATCTCGTCGTTGTGGCTCTCGACGTCGGTCACCTGGATCACCAGCATGGCGTGGTGCGCGGTCAGCGAGCGGCCACTCTCGGAGAAGATGTGCGGGTGCGGCAGGCCCTGCGCGTCGCAGAACTCCTTGAGCATCCCGACCACCACGCCGGCGTAGTCGTCCATGTCGTAGTTGATGGAGCTGGCGTTGCGCGAGTGGGTACCGTCGTAGTCCACGCCCAGGCCGCCGCCGACGTCGATGTGGTCGACCGGCAGGCCCAGGGCGCGCAGTTCGCCGTAATAGCGGATGGCTTCCTTGAAGCCGTGCTGGTAGTCGGCCAGGTTGGCGATCTGCGAACCCATGTGGAAGTGCAGCAGGCGGATGCCCTGGTCGAGCCCTGCGTCACGGAAACGCTGCACCACCGAGATCAGCTGGGCGGCGGACAGGCCAAACTTGGACTTCTCGCCGCCGGTGTCTGCCCACTTGCTCGAGGCCAGCGACGACAGGCGCACACGCAGGCCGACCTGTGGCTTGACCTTCAACTCCGCGGCTTCCTCGATCACCAGGGCGACCTCGGATTCCTTCTCGATGACGATGAACACGTTGTGGCCGAGCTTCTGGCCCATCAGCGCCAGGCGGATGAACTCGCGGTCCTTGTAGCCGTTGCAGACGATGGTGCCGCCCTTCGGCGCCAGCGCCAGCACCGCCAGCAGCTCGGGCTTGGAGCCGGCTTCCAGGCCGATGGAGACGTTCTGGGTGGCGATGATGTTCTCGACCACCGCTTCCTGCTGGTTGACCTTGATCGGGTACAGCGCGGTGTACTGGCTCTGGTATTCCAGGCGCGCGATGTTGGCGTCGAAGGCGCCGGTCAGCTGACGCACGCGGTCCTGCAGGATATCGGGGAAACGGACCAGCAGCGGCAGCGACAGACCGCTCTGGCGCAGCTCCTGAACCTGCTCGAACAGGTCGATCGGCGCGCTGTCCGGGCCGTTGGGGCGCACTTCGACGCGCCCGGCCTCATTGATGGCGAAATAACCAGCGCCCCAATGGCGGATGCCATAAACACTGCGGCTGTCGGCCACGGTCCATTGGCTACCATCGTCTTTGCGTGTGCGTCGTACGGACATTCAAGTCCCCTATAGATAAGTCCAAGACACTGCCCCATCAGGTGTCGGGCGCAGTGTAGAAGCTGAAAATGACGAATCGTCCGTGCCCCCGGATAGACCCTGGCCACGGCATCGAGTTTAGAAAGCGCTGGGCGAAAAGTCGCGCGACGGCCTCAGCCGCCGGATTTTTTCGCCTTGAAGCCCTGTTTGATCAGCTCGCCGAGCAACAGTTCGACATGGTCGCCCTGAATCTCGATGACCCCATCCTTGAGCGCGCCGCCGGTGCCGCAACGACGCTTGAGCGTGCTGGCGAGCTCCTTGAGCTGTTCGAGGGGCAGCGGCACGCCGGTGATGGTGGTCACGGTCTTGCCGCCGCGACCTTTGCTTTCACGACGCACACGGGCAATGCCATCGCCTTCGGGGATGACCTGCTGCTTGCAGATGCAGGCGTCCACCGTCTGGCCACAGTCGGGACAGTGCCGACCGGCGTCGGTGGAATATACGAGACCGCCAAGGGCGGCGAAGGAAGAAGCTTTCTTGGCCACTTTTGTTCCTCTGTGCCGAGGACAAAAAACTGGTCGACGGGTGTCGACCGCGAAGCCCCACTCTGGCAGGGGCGGCGCTACTGCCGCAAGGTCCTGCGACAGCCCGAAAAGGGCGCGCAGTGTAACGATAATTCTGCCTGTTGCTAAGTACAGGATTGCGCCATTTTACGAATGTTTTGCGACCTGGCTCATTGCGGCGCTACAACCTTGCCCGCGAGCTCGAACCTGGAGCCTGCAGCGAGGGCGCCTTGCTCCAACACCCGGTAACGATTCGTTTATGGCAATGACAGGAGCAGCCGCCATAGTACGGACTTCGCCAGCCCTCATGCAGGAGACCGTCCAATGAGTATTCCCGCCGTCAGCGCATTCATTGCCCGCTGGCACGAACTGCGCCTGGCTCCGCCCATGGCCTGGCAGGTGACCCAGGACAGCCACAACCAAGTCCTGGCATTGCTGGGCAGGCTGCCGCCAGGCTACCGGCGCCAGGGCGATTGCGCGGTCCACGAGACCGCGACCGTCGAACCGGGCGCAGTCCTGAAAGGCCCGATCATCATTGGCGCGGGTTGCTTCGTGGCCGCCGGGGCCTACCTGCGGGGCGGGGTCTACCTGGGCAGCCAGTGCGTCGTCGGCCCGAGCTGCGAGCTGAAAAGCAGCTTCATGCTCGACGGCAGCAAGCTGGCGCACTTCAACTTCGTCGGCGACTCGTTGATCGGCTCAACGGTCAATGTCGAAGCCGGCGCCATCATCGCCAACTATCGCAACGAGCTGGACGGCGCCCCCATCCGGATTCGCCACGGCGAGGGGGTCATGGAGACAGCGGTCAGCAAATTCGGCGCACTGGTCGGCGACGGCTGCAAGATCGGGGCAAACGCCGTTATCGCGCCTGGCGCACTCCTGCAACCGGGTACACAGGTGCCGCGCCTCGGGCTGATCGACCAGTACGCCTACGACTGAACACGGGCCTTGTAGCGCTCCGGGCTTGCGCCATTTCACGAAAAATTTGCGACCTCTATCGCGGGGCAAGCCCGCTCCCACGAAATAAGTGCTATTACGTGGGAGCGGGCTTGCCCCGCGATCGGTCAGATCAGGCCAGCCTGGTACCGCTGCAACGCCACCAACGAGTCGGGGCAGTACGGCAGCTTTGCGCTTTCGGCCTGGGCCTGCTCGACGCTGATGAACCGCGCCTCGATGACCTCCTCGGGCTGCAAGCGCAGCGGCCCGTCCCACACCGCCGAATACACCGCGCACCACAAGCGGTTGCCCGGCTGCTCGAAGTAGAAGGTCTCGTGAAAACCCAACTCGACGCCGCTCACCCCTAGCTCCTCGGCAAGCTCCCGCGCCGCCGATTCGGCGTAGGACTCCTGCACCCCGACCATGCCGCCGGCCGCCACATCCCAGTAACCGGGATACAGCGCCTTGCTCAGGGTGCGCCGGTGCACGCACAGCTCACCCGCGCCGTTGAACAGCAAAATGAACGTGCAGCGCCCGATCAGGCCGCGCTCGCGCAGCTCGGCCCGTGGCAGGGCACCGAGCAGTTGGTCATGCTCATCGACCCAGGCCACCAGCTCGGCGTCGGAGGCCGCGCGGTGCGCGACCTCGGCAGGATTGGTCGGCATATCAGCCCTGGGACAGCAGTTGGCGCAGGTCGATGACCGCGGCGTTGGCCCGGGAGATGTAGTTGGCCATCACCAGCGAGTGGTTGGCCCACATGCCAAAGCCGCTACCGTTGAGCACCATCGGGCTCCACAGCGCTTCCTGCGAGGCTTCCAGCTCGCGGATGATCTGCCGCACGCTGACCGTGGCGTTCTTCTTCGCCAGCACGTCGGCGAAGTCCACCTCGATGGCGCGCAGCAGGTGCGACAGCGCCCAGGCCTGGCCACGGGCTTCGTAGAACACGTTGTCGATCTGCAGCCACGGGGTCTCGACCACTTCCTCGTCGACCTGCGGCGCCTGGCCGGGGGCCACGGTCTCGGTCTTCAGGGTGTTGTTCAGCTTGACCCGGCCGACGCTGGCCGACAGGCGCTGCGACAGCGAGCCCAGGCGGGTGGCCACGTCGCCCAGCCAGTTGTTCAGGTTGTCGGCGCGGGTGTAGAAGATCGCGCCCTGGTCACCCTTGGCCAGACGAGTCTGATAGCGGTTCAGCGACTTGATGCCCTCTTCGAACTCCGACTCGCTGGACGGCAGGATCCAGCTCTTGTTATCGAAGTTGAAACGCGGCTCGGCCTTGGCCAGGTCGGCGTCCTCGGTCGATTGCGACTGGGAGCGGGCGAAATCCTTGCGCAGGGCGCGGGACAGGTCGCGCACCTGGACCAGCACGCCGTATTCCCAGCTCGGCATGTTGTCCATCCACAGCCCTGGTGGGAAGCGGTCGTTGGAGATGTAGCCACCCGGTTTGTCGAGCAAGGTGCCGGCGACGGTCTTGAGGGTCTCGACGGTGGTGTAGCCGATGACCATCTGCTGGCCGTTGCGCTCGGCGGCGGCCTGGGCACTCTGCTGCACCGGGAACAGCTCGGGCTCCTGGCTCCAGTACCAGCCCAGGCCGATGCACACCAGCAGGTAGAGGCCGATCAAGGTGCCCAGGGCACGGCTCCAGAGGCCACCGAGGTAGCTACGGGTGGCGGCGCCGCGGGTTTCGACCCGCTCACGGGGCTCGGCCTTGGCCTCGCGGTTTTTCCAATCCAGCATGGCATTGTCCTTAATCAGTCACGAACGGTTCAGGGCTTGGACCACAGGCCTCGGCCAGGGTGCCACGACAAGCCCGCATGCCAGCACTATAAAGCAGACGCCGCCATTCGTATAAGCGACCATCGGGTCGGCAACTGAATGACGGTCCCTGAACACTTTGTTGACCCCAGGCACTCGCTTGTCGGAAAAGCAGTGCTAGCATAGAGCCATCATTGAACCTGCGCCCTCCCACTCATAAGTAGTCAGGACATGACCCAGCCAGCCGAGCCGAGCCACGAACGCCTCAAGCAGCACTTTGCCCAGCGGGTGATCCACCAGGCCCGGCAGATCCTCGAGATCTGGCAGCGCCTGCAGCGTGGCGAGTGGTCCAGCGGTGATCTGGGCGAGCTGTGCGAAGCCAACCTGCGCCTGCAACGCTACGCCGAACGCTTCGAGCAACCCGAGCACGGCAGCCTGTCGACGGCCATCGGCCAGACCCTGCGTGCCATCGAAGCCAACAGCGCGCGGCTCAACTCCGAGCTGATCAGCGAACTCAACCGCCTGATGCAGCGCCTGTCGCGCACCGGCCTGCGCAAAGGCGACCAGCTCGACAACGTGCCCCTGCCGCCACTGCGCAAGCCGGTGTACATCGTCCTGCAGGACCACGACCGCGCCGAGCGCCTGGCCCAGCAGCTGGAGTTCTTTGGCCTGACCGTGCAGGCGCTGTGCAGCGCCGAGGCGTTCCAGGCGTCGATGAGCGAGCGCCTGCCGTCGGCCATCGTCATGGACGTGGACTTCACCGGCAGCGGCATCGGCCTGCAACTGGCGGCCCAGGCCCAGCAAGGGCTGGAGCAGCCGGTGCCGCTGCTGTTCTTCTGCCTGCACGAGACCGACACCCCGACCCGCCTGGCCGCCGTGCGCGCCGGCGGCCAGGAGTTCCTCACTGGCACCCTGGACGCCTCCAGCCTGCTGGAAAAGCTCGAGCTGCTGACCAGCGCCACCCAGTACGACCCGTTCCGCGTGCTGGTGATCGACGATTCCCGCGCCCAAGCCCTGCACACCGAGCGCCTGCTCAACAGCGCCGGGATCATCACCCGCACCCTGACCGAGCCGATCCGCACCATGAGCGAGCTGGCCGACTTCCAGCCCGACCTGATCATCCTCGATATGTACATGCCCGAGTGCACCGGCCCGGAGCTGGCCAAGGTGATCCGCCACAACGACCGCTACGTCAGCGTGCCGATCATCTACCTGTCGGCCGAGGACGACCTGGACAAGCAGCTCGACGCCATGAGCGAAGGCGGCGACGACTTCCTCACCAAGCCGATCCGCTCGCGGCACCTGGTGACCACCGTGCGCAACCGCGCCGCCCGCGCCCGCCACCTCAAGGCGCGGATGGTGCGCGACAGCCTCACCGGGCTGTACAACCACACCCATATCCTGCAACTGCTCGAGGACTGCAGCTTCCGCGCCCGCCGCGAAGCGCAGCCGCTGAGCTTCGCCATGCTCGACATCGACCACTTCAAGAAGATCAACGACCGCCACGGGCACCCCATGGGTGACCGGGTGATCAAGAGCCTGGCGCTGTTCCTCAAGCAGCGCCTGCGCAAGACCGACTTCATCGGCCGCTACGGCGGCGAGGAGTTCGCCATCGTCATGCCCAACACCGCGCTGGAGGCGGCACACAAGGTGCTCGACGAGATCCGCCGGCGCTTCGCCGAGATCCATTACCCAGCGCAGCCGCATGACCTGCAGTGCACCTTCAGTGCCGGGGTGGTGCAGCTGGACGACAGCCTCGATGCGCTGACCATGGCCAGTGCGGCGGACGAGGCGCTGTACCGGGCCAAGCATGCCGGGCGCAACTGCGTGGTCAGGGTCGAGCCGTAACCGCTGACATGGGCCGCTCTCATGGAAAATTCGTAACCCATTGATTTAACTCGATCCTGTAGGAGCGGCCTTGCGCCGCGAAAGGGCTGCGCAGCGGCCCCAGGTTCTGAGCCACCCTCGACATTGCCGGGGCTGCTGCGCAGCCCTTTCGCGGCACAAGGCCGCTCCTACAGAGAGCAACCGGCAAACAATACCGGCACTGTGCCACTTTTTTATGGCGCCAACCCTCCGTCGTCATCACCCCGTCACAAAATCGCAATAACTTCAGGCCCCGACCTCTCCACTCCCCCTCCGCAGGAAGTTCGCGGCTATGCGCCTGAAGTGGCTGACCAATTTCAACACCCTGTTGCTGGTGACCGTGTGTATCGCCCTGGGCGCGACCCTGTGGTGGTCGCAACGCGCCCTGGAACGTCCCTACCAAATGATGGAGCGCTACCTGGGCCTTTCCCAGCAGTTCCAGAACGACGCCGCGCGCAATATCCAGGCCTACCTGGGCAGCGGCGACGCCCTGCGCCATGCCGCGGCGATGGAGGCCAACAAACAGTTGCAGGCCGCCCTGGCCGAATGGCCGCAGGAGCTGTCGGCCAAGCTGCGCCCGAGCCTCGACAGCCTGCAGGGCTTCACCGCCAACGAACTGCTCGCCGCCGGCAAGCTGGCCGGTGATCCCCAGGCCCTGCTGCTGCAGGCCGAGCGGGAGCTGGGGGCAAACCTCGAGCAACTGGCCAGCTACGCCCATGACAGCGCCAGCAGCGATGCCGGCCGCTACCTGACGCCGCTGCTGGAGGCCTCGCTGCACCTGGGCCGGTTGTCCCTGGCCCGCGACAAGCTGGTCAGCAGCGGCCGCGCCGAACTGGCCGCCGAGGTAGAACGCGAACTGCAACAGATCGCCGCCCAGGCACAGGCCATCGACAGCATGCCGCTGCTGGGGGTGACCCGCGCCGCCGAATCCAACGCCGACGACTTCGCCGCGATGATGGGCCTGGAGTCCCAGGCCAGCAGCCAGCAGGAGGATGTGGCCGTGGGCCTCAAGCGCGAGCTGCACAGCCTGCTCGGCCGCTACCCCGGCGAACTGCAACGCACCCGCGAGCAGATCGAGCGCCGCGCCGCCCTGGCCGCCAGCACCGGCGAGCGCCTGGAGGCGGTGCAGCAGGCCATCGCCGGCCTCGAGCCCGAGGTGCGCGGCCTGCACGCCACCATTGCCGGCGAGGTGCGCCTGATCCAGGGCCTGATGATCGGCCTGATCCTGCTGATCGCCCTGCTGATCGACACCCTGCAGCGCCGCCTGGCACGCACCCTGACCAGCCTGGCGCCAGCACTGTCGCGCTGGGCCGAGGGCGACTTCGCCCAGGCCATCGCCCTGGGCCGCACCAACCGCGAGCTGCACGATATCCAGGAATCGCTGAACCGCCTGCGCCAGTACCTGGTGGAGCTGGTCGGCACCATTCGCCACAACGCCGAACAGGTGGCCGGCAGCAGCCATGCCCTGGCCGGCATGAGCAGCGCCCTGCACGACGGCGCCGAGCGCCAGGCCGGCGACACGGCGCAGATCCGCGACGCCCTGGGTGAGCTGGAGGCGACCATCCAGCAGGTGGCCGGCGATGCCAGCGCCGCCGCCGAGGCCAGCCGCGATGCCGGCCGGGCCGTGGAGCAGGGCCAGACGGTGATCGGCCAGAGCCTGTCCGGCCTGCGTTCGCTGGTCGACGAGGTGCAGGGCAACGCGCGGATGATCGAACAACTGGCGGAAGAATCAGCGACCATCGGCGGTGTGCTCACGGTGATCCGGGCGATTGCCGAGCAGACCAACCTGCTGGCCCTGAATGCCGCCATCGAAGCCGCCCGGGCTGGCGAGATGGGCCGTGGCTTCGCCGTGGTCGCGGACGAAGTGCGCTCGCTGGCCCAGCGCACCACCGGCGCCACCGGCGAGATCCAGGCGTTGATCGACCGCCTGCAGCAGGCCGCCCGCAGTTCGGTGGACGGCATGCGCACTCAGCTGGAGCACGCCGAGGCCACCGCCAACCAGGCGCAGTCGGCCGATGGCGCGCTGGACGCGATCGTCAGCGCCATCCGCACCATTGCCGACACGGCGGTGCGGATCGCCGATGTGACCGCGCAGCAGACCGGCGCGGTGAGCGAGATCCGCGATCACAGCGAGCGGATTCATGAGTTGGGCGAGGACAACTTGCAGCGCATTGGCGAAGGGCGTGAGCAGGGCGAGCAGTTGCTCAAGCTGGGGGGAGAGTTGAATACGGCGGTGCGGGCGTTCCGGCTCTAGCCTCTGCTTGATGGGGCTGCTTTGCAGCCCATCGCGGCACAAGGCCGCTCCTACAGGGTTCGCGCACCTCTGTAGGAGCGGCCTTGTGCCGCGATGGGCCGCAAAGCGGCCCCAATCTCGACCAACTCCGCTATCATGCCGCCACGTTCCACCTCGCGAGTCCGCCATGCGCCGCCTGTTTTTCCTGCTGTTCCTGCTGCTGGCCAGCCCCGTCTTCGCCACGGGCCTGCTCGACAACCGCCCCAGCGCCACCCTCGGCGCCGCCTCCAACAGCGCCGACTTCCTGCCGGTGCACGAAGCCTTCAAGCTCAGCCTGGTCCAGGCCGATGCCCAGACCGTCAAGCTGCGCTTCGTCGCCACCGACGGCTACTACCTCTACCGCCACCGCTTCCAGTTCCGCACCGAGCCCGCGGACATCCGCCTGGGCGCGCCGAACATCCCCAAGGGCGAGGCCAAGCACGACGAGTTCTTCGGCGATGTCGAGGTGTACCACGGCGTGCTCGACATCGAGCTGCCACGCAACGACCCGCGCGCCTTCACCCTGCTGGTGGGCTACCAGGGCTGCGCCGACAAGGGCCTGTGCTATCCGCCGGAAACCGCGCGGCTGAGCATCGACGGCCAAGGCGCCCCGCTGCCGGCAACCGCCGAGCAGGGCTGGACCTGGAAATCGCTGCTGCTGTTCTTCCTCGCCGGGGTCGGCCTGACCTTCACCCCGTGCGTGCTGCCGATGCTGCCGATCCTTTCCGGCGTGGTCCTGCGCGGCCAGGTCGGCGGCCTGCGCGGGCTGTCGCTGTCACTGGCCTACGTGCTGCCGATGGCGGCAAGCTTCGCCGTGCTCGGCGCGCTGATGGGCCTGTTCGGCGCCGGCCTGAACCTGCAGGCGCGCCTGCAATCGGCCTGGGTGCTGGTGCCGTTTGCCGCGTTCTTCGTGCTGTTCGCCCTGGCCATGTTCGGCCTGTTCGACATCAAGCTCCCACAGGCCCTGAGCAGCCGCCTGGACAACCTCGCCCACCGCACCAAAGGTGGCTCGCTGCTCGGCGCGGCGGTGCTCGGCGTGCTCTCCAGCCTGCTGGTCTCGCCCTGCGTGTCGGCGCCGCTGGCCGGCGCCTTGCTGTACATCAGCGCCAGCGGCGACGCCCTGGGCGGCGCGCTGAAACTGTTCGCCCTGGGCCTGGGCATGGGCGCGCCGCTGTTGCTGGTGGCCACCGGCGGCGCGGCCTGGCTGCCGAAGAGCGGGCCATGGATGAACACGGTGAAGAACGCCATCGGCGTGCTGCTGCTGGGCCTGGCCATCGGCCTGCTCAGCCGCGTGCTGCCGGGGCCGGCCACCCTGCTGCTGGTCGGCCTGCTGGCCGCCGGCGTGGCGCTGTTCCTCGGCGCCCTGGAGTTCGTGGTCAAGACCCCACGCCAGCGCCTGGCGCAACTGCTGGGCCTGGCGCTGCTGGTGTACGCCCTGGCCTGCTGGTATGGCGCACTGAGCGGCCAGGGCGACCCGCTGCGCCCGCTGCCACCACCAGTCGCGGCCAGCGGCGTCGCGCCGACCAAGGCCAACGCCTGGCAGACCCTTACCACCCCCGCCGCCCTCGACGCCGCCCTGGCCGAGGCCAAGGCCGCCGGCCAGCCGGTGCTACTCGACTGGTACGCCGACTGGTGCATCAGCTGCAAGGTGATCGAGCACGAAGTGCTCAATGCGCCGCAAGTCCAGCCGCAACTGGGCGCCTTCCGCCTGCTGCGCTTCGATATCACCGAGAGCAACGCCGAACAACGCGCCCTGCTCGACCGCTACCGGCTGTTCGGCCCTCCCGCGCTGATGTTCTTTGCCGCGAACGGCAGCGAAATGACCACCGATCGGGTCATCGGCGAGATAAACGCCGGCGATTTCGCCCAGGTATTGACGCGCGTGCGCGGCCAACTCGGGCTATAACTTCCCGCGTCCAGTGAAAAAACCCCGCAGCGGTGACCAGACTTAATCATCTGGTCACATACTTTGCGCGAATCTCGGACATCGTGCTGGCTATTGCCGGGAACTGGACACTCAGCGCCGCTTGCGGCATAGTCGCCGCGCTATGTCGAATTGCCCTACAAAACCAAGGAATCGCAGATGGCAACCCTACTGGTGCTGCACGGCCCCAACCTGAACCTGCTCGGGACCCGCGAACCGGGCCACTATGGCGCCGCCACCCTGGCCCAGATCAATCAGGACCTGGAGCAGCGCGCCCGCGCCGCCGGCCACCATCTGCAATACCTGCAGAGCAATGCCGAATACGAATTGATCGACCGCATCCATGCCGCGCGCAACGAAGGCGTGGACTTCATCCTGATCAATCCGGCCGCTTTCACCCACACCAGCGTCGCATTACGTGACGCATTGCTCGCGGTGAGCATCCCATTCATCGAAGTGCACCTCTCGAACGTGCACAAGCGTGAACCGTTCCGCCACCACTCCTACTTTTCCGATGTTGCCGTAGGGGTGATCTGCGGTCTCGGTGCCACCGGTTACCGGCTGGCCCTGGAGTCCGCGCTGGAACACCTGGCTGCCAACGCACAGCCCTGATGACACAAGGCCTTGGCCCCTTCGGGCCGAGGCTCATGAAGAAACGTTTTCGACACGTTTTAAAAATACGTCCCCGACCGAACCTTGGGAGTTGATGATTAATGGATATCCGTAAAGTCAAGAAGCTGA
This sequence comes from Pseudomonas sp. RtIB026, assembly GCF_016861355.2. Classification (NCBI taxonomy): domain Bacteria; kingdom Pseudomonadati; phylum Pseudomonadota; class Gammaproteobacteria; order Pseudomonadales; family Pseudomonadaceae; genus Pseudomonas; species Pseudomonas sp. RtIB026. The sequence continues at coordinate 5,858,807 of NZ_AP023348.2, forward strand.
TCGAACTGCTGGAAGAGTCTGGCATCGACGAACTGGAGATCAAGGAAGGCGAAGAGTCCGTTCGCATCAGCCGTCACAGCAAGACCCCGGCCGGCGCCCAGTACTTCGCCGCCCCGGCCCCGATGGCCGCTCCGGTTGCCGCTGCAGCACCTGTTGCCGCCGCCGCTCCAGCCGCTGAAGCCGCTGCCGCTGCTCCGGCCCTGAAAGGCACCGTGGTTCGCTCGCCAATGGTCGGCACCTTCTACCGCAAGCCTTCGCCAACTTCGCCAAACTACGCCGAAGTCGGCCAGGCCGTGAAGAAAGGCGACACCCTGTGCATCGTCGAAGCCATGAAGATGATGAACCACATCGAATCCGACATCGGCGGTGTGATCGACGCCATCCTCGTGGAAGACGGCCAGCCGGTTGAGTACGACCAGCCGCTGTTCACCATCGTTTGATTCGCGGAGAACCAACGATGTCTGGGAAACTTGAAAAAGTCCTGATCGCCAACCGTGGGGAAATTGCCCTGCGGATCCTGCGTGCCTGCAAAGAGCTGGGCATCAAGACCGTCGCCGTGCACTCCTCGGCCGACCGTGAACTGATGCACCTGGGCCTGGCAGACGAGTCGGTCTGCATCGGCCCTGCATCGTCCAAGGACTCCTACCTGCACATCCCGGCGATCATCGCCGCCGCCGAAGTGACAGGTGCCACCGCCATCCACCCAGGCTACGGCTTCCTCGCGGAAAACGCCGATTTTGCCGAGCAGGTGGAAAATTCCGGCTACATCTTCATCGGCCCGAAAGCCGACACCATTCGCCTGATGGGCGACAAGGTGTCGGCCAAGGACGCGATGATCAAGTCGGGCGTGCCGACCGTGCCGGGCTCCGACGGCCCGCTGCCGGAAGACCCGGAAACCGCGCTGGCGATCGCCCGCGAGGTCGGTTACCCGGTGATCATCAAGGCCGCCGGCGGCGGTGGTGGTCGCGGCATGCGTGTGGTGCACAAGGAAGAAGACCTGATCGAATCGGCCAAGCTGACCCGTACCGAAGCCGGTGCCGCGTTCGGCAACCCGATGGTCTACCTGGAGAAGTTCCTGACCAACCCACGTCACGTGGAAGTCCAGGTACTGTCCGACGGCCAGGGCAACGCCGTGCACCTGGGCGACCGTGACTGCTCGCTGCAGCGCCGTCACCAGAAGGTCCTGGAAGAAGCCCCGGCCCCGGGCATCGACGAGAAGGCCCGTCAGGAAGTCTTCAAGCGTTGCGTCGACGCGTGCATCGAGATCGGCTACCGCGGTGCCGGTACCTTCGAGTTCCTGTACGAGAACGGCCGCTTCTACTTCATCGAGATGAACACCCGCGTCCAGGTCGAGCACCCGGTTTCGGAAATGGTCACCGGCATCGACATCGTCAAGGAGATGCTGAGCATCGCCGCTGGCAACAAGCTGTCGTTCCGCCAGGAAGACGTGGTGATCCGCGGTCACTCGCTGGAGTGCCGGATCAACGCCGAAGACCCGAAGAAGTTCATCCCGAGCCCAGGCAAGGTGAAGCACTTCCACGCCCCGGGCGGCAACGGCGTGCGCGTCGATTCGCACCTGTACAGCGGCTACTCGGTTCCGCCGAACTACGATTCGTTGATCGGCAAGCTGATCACCTACGGCAAGGACCGCGACGAAGCCATGGCGCGCATGCGCAATGCCCTGGACGAGATCGTCGTCGACGGCATCAAGACCAACATCCCGCTGCACCGCGACCTGGTGCGTGATGAAGGTTTCTGCAAAGGCGGCGTCAACATCCACTACCTCGAGCACAAACTGGCCAACCAGGAGTGATCGCGTTAGCGTGATGAAAAAGCCCCGGCCCCGTGCCGGGGCTTTTTATTGCCCTGATGTGCCCTACCCCTCTCGTGTGTAGGAGCGGCCTTGTGCCGCGAAAGGGCCGCAAAGCGGCCCCGCGATCTGTGCCCCGACGCTAATGCCCCGGGCCTGCTGCGCAGCCCTTTCGCGGCACAAGGTCGCTCGTACGGAACAACACGCAACCCAGTGATTTAGCCTGCCCCTGTGGAAGCGGGTTTTACCCGCGAAGAATCCAGCGCGGTGTATGGCACCGGCTCCGCCGGTGTTCGCGGGCAAGCCCGCTCCCACAGAGATAACAGTTCCCTGCTCGACAGAGCAGCCCCAAATGGCTGGGCGATCTCTCATGGCACAAAACATAATTCTTTGATTTGACTGAGGCAGCGTGGGAGCGCGGCCCCCAAGGGCTGGGCGATCGCCTACAGGTATCGCACATGCCTCAGGCCATCACCCCAATGGAACCCCGCGCAAACCCGCACAGTCCACCGATCAGGCCCACCTCCCGAGGCCTCACAAGGAGACTCCCATGAAAGGCACTGCGCTATCCGCCCTGTTCGCGGCCGCCACCCTGCTGGCCTCGCCTGTGTTCGCCGCCGACGACCTGTGCGCCATGAACCTGCAGAAGATCGACGACAGCATGGCCACCGCCGGCGCCACCTCCGAAGGCCTGGACAAGGCCATCACCGAGCATGTGGACCAGGCCAAGGCCGCCCAGGCAAAAGGCGATACCAAGGAATGCATCGCCATCACCAGCAAGGTGCTCGAGCGCCTGGAGAAGACCGAGAAAGGCAGTGGCTCGGCCGGCGGCAGCGGGACCTGAGCCCTGCGCGAATGCGGGCGGTGGAACCATCAGTCGACGCCGCCCGCGTAAGCGCGTATACTCGGCCTTGCGTGCTGAAAAGCGCGTTCAGCTAGAGCTGAGTGTGGGGCCGATTAGGATTCGACGCCGGTAGCGAAACTCTAGGTGCATGCCGAGTTGGTAACAGAACTCGTAAATCCACTGTTGCAACTTTCTATAGTTGCCAATGACGATAACTTCAAGGGCCAAGCTCTCGCTGCTTAATTGCAGCTGACAAGTCCTTCTGGTAGCTTCGGCTCCAGCAATCATCAGGGGATGCCTGTAAACCCGAAATGATTGTCATACAGAACAGGATCGTCGTGCAGCACGTTGGGGGCGAAGCGACTAAAACTTACCCAACTCATCCAAAGCACCCTGCCCGTCGGGCGGCTGCGGATTAAATCAGTAGACACGGCTAAGCATGTAGTACCGACAGCGGAGTACTGGCGGACGGGGGTTCAAATCCCCCCGGCTCCACCAAATGATCAAACAAAGACGTCCACGGACGTCTTTTTTTGTGTCTGTAATTCAGTTAAATCAATGACTTACAGCGCTTTTGAAGGCCATAGAGGTTTTTTGAGTTCCAGACGGTTTGGTATCCCAGGTGGTATCCCGGGCTACCCGGTGCTATTTTTAGGATACCAAAACGGTGCCGGAGGTAGCTCTCATGCCTACTCAAGCAACCCGTCTCTCCGACCGCCAGCTCAAGGCGGTCAAGGCAACTGGTAAAGATTTCGTCCTCAGCGATGGTGACGGCCTACAGCTTCGCGTCAGAGCCAGCGGCTCGATGATGTGGAACTTCAATTACCGTGAACCGTTAACCAGAAGCCGTATCAACATGGCACTCGGTCCTTACCCCGACCTCTCACTAGCCAACGCTCGAAAGAAAGCTGTCGAGGCGCGCGAGCTGCTTGCCTTGGGTATTGATCCCAAGGTCCAACGTGATGAGTTAAGGCAAGCCAAGCTTGCTGAGACTGAGCACACCTTCGAGAAGGTGGCCACCGCTTGGTTCGAGCTGAAAAAAGACTCGGTGACCCCTGCCTACGCCGAGGACATTTGGCGGTCGCTCACGCTGCACGTGTTACCCGATTTGAAGACAACGCCGCTTTCGGAAATCAGCGCCCCGATGGTCATCAAAATCCTCCGCCCAATCGAGGCGAAAGGCAGCCTGGAGACTGTGAAGCGGTTGAGCCAACGACTCAACGAGATCATGACCTATGGGGTGAACGCCGGCCTGATACACGCGAATCCGCTCAATGGAATTCGTGCTGTATTCAAGAAGCCGAAGAAAGAAAACATGGCTGCTCTTCCACCAGAAGAGCTCCCCGAGCTCATGCTGGAAATCGCGAACGCCAGTATCAAACGCACCACCCGATGCCTGATCGAATGGCAGTTGCACACGATGACTCGCCCAGCCGAGGCGGCGACTACTCGCTGGGCAGACATTGATTTTGAAAGGCGTGTCTGGACCATCCCTCCGGAGCGAATGAAAAAGCGCCGCCCACACAGCATCCCGTTGAGTGATCAAGCAGTCGCGCTGCTGCAATCACTAAAAACTCACAGCGGCCATCGCGAATACGTCTTCCCGTCAGACAGAAATCCGCGTACCCACGCCAATAGCCAGACTGCCAACATGGCGTTGAAACGCATGGGGTTCCAGGATCGCCTAGTCAGCCACGGCCTGCGCTCTATGGCCAGCACCATCTTGAATGAGCATGGGTGGGATCCAGAGCTCATCGAAGTCGCACTAGCTCACGTAGACAAGGATGAGGTGCGCAGTGCCTACAACCGAGCCGACTACATCGAGCGCCGGCGTCCGATGATGGCTTGGTGGAGTGAGTACATCCTGAAAGCCGCGACCGGCAACCTGCTCGCCTCAGCATATGGCCAAGTCAGAGACAAGAACGTAGTGCCGATCCGCTGACCCGGCTACAAGCGCAAGCTGACTGTTTTGGCGACAGCGGCGACAACGGCGCTACACGTTGAAATACGTGGGGTACAGAATGGCGACTGGTATAGCGACCGTCGCCAATTCTCCGTTTGCTCTGCGCTTTTCAGGCAAAGCCCCTGAGCATGGGAAGGCTCCGCATTCCCATGCTCAGGGGCTCGCATCAACAAGGCGACAAACGGCCCGTCGTCCACTCACCACCACTCACGGCTACCACTTTCCGCTATCGAATTTTGGCGCAATGAGCAGTGCCTAACTCGATTGACCCAGCCATACCACCGGCGCTAGAAAGAAGCCTCGAAGCGCTGCCGTTGGCAGCACCCAGGTGACCCGAACCTTCGAGGTCACGCCGCTTCATGCGGTGGTTCTCCCAAGGGCGATTAGCATCCGGCAGCTCGCCCGGTCACCTTCCCGGTGATGGGTGCTCTTTAACCTCATGGCCCTCGTGCGCCAGCTACACCGTACTGCGCTGTCCTGCAGCAACCTAATCGCTTGGCCGATTCTTGCGCCAACTTGCGCCCGTCTCTTTTTCCAGAAAAGAGACGGGCGCTCCTGACACTGCTGCAGCCCTGATCGCACATGGCTTTGCGGCAATCCCCCTCGTGACAATCGGCGTGACAAACGCCGATGTCACCAGCAACAGCGCTGTAGATGATGGTGCCGCAGCCCAAGGAATGGACTGCACCTGACTGACAGTCAGGCATGCCCCGGTCATCGCATTGCTGCTTGCTTGTGGCTCAGGATCTCGCGGCGCTGGTCTCGTCAGCCAGTGCAGCCTCCACCCGCCCACCGGTAACGGTGCTCAGGAGGCCAGATCATGAGATGCCCTTGCTCCTGGTCGTAAGGAGCCGCCAGTCCCGCGTCAGTGGACACCCTCACAGGTCGCAGGGGCCTTGATCCCTGATAACACTCAGCATTCTTGGCGGGATGACGTGAGGGATAGATCGGTAATTTATGGAGGAAGGCTATGCAATTGCGCGAAGTACAAGGGCCACCACGCCCCTTGTTGGAACAGCAGAGTACGCCCCTACCCTACCCGGTCGCGGCGCTGGGCGATCTTTTGCGGCCGGCCGTAGAGCGCATGGCCGATGTGATCGGCGTGCCCTGCGCCATGGCCGCGCAATCTGTCCTGGCCACGGCAGCTTTGGCGAGCCAGGCGCACGCCAATGTTCACCTCGACGGCCGATTTTATCCGTTGTCACTGTACTTGCTGACAGTGGCTTGCTCGGGTGATCGCAAAAGCGCGGTGGACCATATTGCGCTGCAGACCGTACGCGACTGGGAAAGACAGCAGTGGATCGCCTATGGCGAACAGCTCAAGGCGCACCGAGCTGCAATGAGCCTCACCGCGAAGTCACCGACCTCGAAAAAGTCAGCACAGCTAGCGCTGGACGCCCAACCTGAGCCTGTCCAACCAAGACTGCTCACTGCTGAGCCAACCATTGAGGGCCTGGTCAAAAGCCTGTGCCATGGTTTGCCGAGCATGGGACTGTTCAGCGATGAAGGCGGCCAGTTTTTGGGCGGCAGCACAATGAGCAAGGACAACATGATCAAGGCAATCACCCAATTGTCGACGCTGTGGGACGGTAGCCCGATTGATCGGTCGCGCGCGATGACTGGAGAAAGTCTGCGTGCCTATGATCGCCGCCTCAGCATGCACTTGATGCTTCAACCCCGCCTGGCAGACCGCTTGCTGCAGGACGCTGATATCAAAGACCAGGGCATCCTGGGACGCTGTCTGATCAGTTGGCCTGAGCGTCTGGTTGGACAACGACTGTACAAAGCCATCGACCTGACCCGAGATCCAAAGGTGCACCTGTACCAACAGCGCATTGCCGCGCTGATGCAGAAGCCTTGGTCACGGCATACAGACGGTGGCCTCACACATGCGGTCATAGAGTTGAGCCCACGCGCCCGTGAAGCATGGATTGCCATTCACGACACCATTGAATGCGAGTCAGGGGAGTTCGGCGAGCTGGTCAACGTCCAAGCTGCAGCGAGCAAAGCCGCCGCGAACGTGCTACGCATGGCTGGTGTGATGGCGGTGGTTGAGGAATCGACTGTATTGGAAGACATGCACATTCAGCGCGCCTCCACGCTGATGGATTACTACCTGGCCGAAAACCAACGCCTGACTGAACAGGAACCACTGAATAAGCTTCGCGCAGAGGCAGATTGCCTGCTGCGCTGGTTGATAAAGAAGAACTGGCCACCGTTTCGCCTCCGCGATATCACGCGCAACGGCCCTCGCTTTGCCCGTAAAAGCACGCGGCACACCTTCGAGTTATTGCTGCAGCTGGTTGCCCATAACTGGCTGGACAATGACGGGGACATATTCGAGGTGCGCCATGTTCCGACTCAATGACGCCGTGCGCCGCTATCGAGCGCAACATCGCTCGCCGACCGAGTTACGGTGTGTTGCCGCCACTGCCACCACTTTGTCGCCACGTGCCAATCCAGATGCGGCGGGGGTTGTCGCCAGTGTCGCCGCTGTCGCCGCTCCAACCTCTGAGTCAACAGACCTCACTCGGCTTATCGAGCAGTTGCAAGAAGAAGGGGCTTTGCTGCAACGCAGCGAAAATACCCTGCTCATCCGTCCAGCACACTGGGGACAATTGGACAGCGTCAGCGCTCACTGGAAAGCCCTGCTGCTGCACCTACAAACCAACGATCATGGTGAAGACAATGGCGCTGGTCGGTCGGCGTGACGGTCGCAACTTTGGCTATGGTCGCCAACTGAGCTATGCCGGGCGGCAGGCACTCGAGGATATGTTCGCCGGTGGACACTTCGCCACCGTCAAAGCGCATAGCGATCGCTGGCAAGCCTTCGTGCGCTGGTGCCGGTCAGAGGACGGCCCCGGTTGCAACGATGCGCGCCAGATTGATCGACAGACACTGCAAGACTACGCCGCATACCTACTCCAGCAGATCCAGCAAGGCGAACTGTGCATCGCCACCGCGCAAAACCGCCTGAGTAGCGTCAACCGCACCCTAGCTGCGCTGCGCGGTGATCAAGATGTGAGAATCGTCAGCCCGAGCCAGGCGCTGAGACAGCAGCGCTCCAACATACGCACTCGAGCACCAGATGGCCAAGACCATCAACAAGTACAGCGAGTGCTTCATACGCTTGCCGAGCAGCAACACGAGCGAGTAGCGGCCATTGTCATACTGGCCCGCGCAACGGGTATGCGTCTGCGTGAAGCTATCCTGGCGGATCTGCCACGCCTGCAACGCGAAGCCATGCACTTAGGCCGCATCAATATTCAGGACGGTACCAAAGGCGGCCGCTCAGGGGCATCTGCGCCACGTTGGATCATCGCCACTGAACAAGTTAACGCGGCGCTCCAATTTGCGCGTGATGTGTCGCCGCCCCTAAGCCGCAACTTGCTAGACCGCGACGAAAGCTACGCCGCATTTCTGCATCAGACCGTGCTCCAAGCCCGCGAAATGCTGCATGAACACGGGCTGAAGGGGCTCCATGAACTGCGCGCGGCTTACGCCTGCGAGCGTTATGAGCAACTCACGGGCCACGCCGCACCAGTCAATGGCGGTCACTGCTATCGCATTAACCGCGACCTTGATCAACAGGCGCGCCAACAGATCAGCCTTGAGCTCGGACATAACCGGATCGATGTGGTCTCGACCTACATTGGAGGTCGAACGTGACCAAGCCCTTCAATATGGCGCTGTTCCTGAGCGGCGTATTAATTGGCTCGAAGGCCACTCAGCAACGCCACCTACGGCAAGCACGAGTCATGCAAGTGGCTATCCAACAGCGATGGCAACGAGACAACCCGTGGACTTGGCAGCTCAAGCACGTGCATTGGTTTCTAGTCCATCATTTAGCTTTGCACTCGCCTGCTTCGAAGTACTACTATCGGCTGACCGTGCTCTTGATTTTAAAGCAAATGGGGAGGGACTGGTCTTCAGTTGCACTTGGACAAGCGAAATCGAAAGACATCGTTTTAAACGTCGTCAGATCAAACGTTAAGCCTGGGCAGAAATCTTGATCATTAAAGACTGTCAAGCATTATGCATGAAGTCCCTCTTATCCGCCAGTATACCGAATGCCTAATGAGCCCTGCGTTAAATCCACAAATTTTCCAGAATGCTTCTGGTATACGTCGAACGTGGGCGAGAGTTTCATCGGATGCACAGCCCAACTAAAAGATGCCACAACCAGTCATAATAGCGATGCTAATTCATCCGCCGGGCCAAAAATTTTGTTGACCTGCCGAACTCTCGATAAAACCTTTAATAACGTTATCCTTTAGAACTCAATAGTTATCTTGCCGATCAATTCGAAATCCGCCTCCATTACCTTCGTCCGCCCCAGCTTTTGGATACTTGCAACACAAGTTGAGTAGGCCTTTACGAGCGAGTGGCGCATCGCTACCATTCTTACTGCAAAGCTCAATTTATTTGGAAAAGGAAAATCTATGTCTGTAACGAGACCAGGCAAGGTTCTTCGATGTGCCGGCTGCGGCAAAACTGGGGCTGAAAAACAAGGAGCAAATAATTGGAAAATGTGTGATGAATGCTACACGCCTTACTGCATTCAGTGTTTCCAATCAGTTCGTAGGAGCTCAACTCATTGCACGGACCATAGCCCTTGGGGTAGGTGGCTAACCGGTAGCGGAACTTTTGCGACGATGACTTTCAAATAAGTCGAGACAGGGCAGGGCTCGATCCAATCGAGTCCTGCCCTGTCAACATTTATAACGCTTTTGGCACAGTTCGTATATCTTCGCCAAAACTGGAACGTAAGCTACGACAGAATTGCGGCAAAAAATCTTCACTGAAGCCCACCGAGCTAAAGTTTACAACCATGCCTCGCAAAGCGTTTCCGCCTGGTTGAGGATCAGCTGGGCAGCTTCCTCGGCCTGATCCGGCGGGTACTTGTACTTGCGCAAAATCCGCCGCACCAGGATGCGCAGTTTGGCTCTCACGCTTTCACGACTGTTCCAATCGACACTGACATTAGCCCGCAGACTGGCAGTCAACTCGTGGGCGATTTTGGCCAAGACCTCATCGCCCAGCTCGCGCACTGATGCCTCGTTGTTGGCCAAGGCATCGTAGAACGCCAGTTCGTCATCGTTGAGCCCCAAGGCATCGCCACGCTGACTTGCGGCGGCGAACTTCTTGGCCATTTCGATTAATTCTTCAATGACCTGAGCGGTTTCGATCGAGCGATTTTGGTAGCGTTTGATCACATTGGCCAATAGCTCAGAGAATTTCTTCTCCTGGGCCAGGTTGGTGCTGTAGCGGCTTTTGATCTCACCTTCAAGCAAGCGCTCCAAAAGCTCCACTGCCAGATTCTTCTCCGGCAGGTTGCGCACTTCGGCGAGAAACGCATCATCGAGCAGGCCGATGTTAGGCTTGTCCAAGCCTACCGCGTCAAAGATGTCCACCACCTCACCGGAGACCACCGCATTGCCGATGATCTGGCGGATGGCCAATTCACGTTCTTCGTCAGTCTTTTTCTGCTGACTGACTTCACGCTTGATCAGGATCACCTTGATTGCCTGGAAGAACGCCACTTCCTCGCGGACGGCCTTGGCTTCATCCAGGGTGCAGCACAGGGTAAACGCCTTGCTCATGGCCAGTGCGTTGTCGGCAAAACGCTTCTTGCCGTCTTCCAGGCCCAACACATGGTTGGCGGCTCCAGCCAGCAGCTTGTGCCCGCCTGTGAGAAAATCGCTGTAGTCGAAGCCATGCAGCAGGCTACGCAGGACGTCCAGCTTCTCCTCCAGCACCGAGTAGGCCTCATGGGCATCCACGGTAGGACGGCCCTTGCCCTTGCTGCCGGTGTATTCCTTGAGGGCAGCTTTCAGCTCATTGGCGATGCCGATGTAATCCACCACCAAGCCGCCCTGCTTGTCCTTGAAAACGCGGTTTACCCGGGCGATCGCCTGCATCAGGTTGTGGCCCTTCATCGGTTTGTCCACGTACAGGGTGTGAACGCACGGCGCGTCGAAGCCGGTCAGCCACATGTCACGAACGATCACCAACTTGAGCGGGTCGAGGGGGTCCTTGAAGCGTTTTTCCAAGCGCTTCTTGAGCTGGCCAGAATAGATGTGCGGCCGTAGCAAGGCCTTGTCCGAGGCGCTGCCGGTCATGATGATCTTGATCGCGCCTTTCTCAGGGTCTTCGTCGTGCCACTCCGGACGCAAGGCGACAATCTCGTTGTACAGGTGCACACAGATCTTGCGGCTCATGGCCACCACCATGGCTTTGCCGGGCATCTGCCCCACACTCACCATGCCCTGATTCCGTTCCTCGAAATGCTTGACCAGGTCTGCGGCCACACTTTGTACACGTGGTTCTGCACCTACCACTCGTTCCAGAGCGGCCCAACGGCTTCTCAGCCTGGCCTGCTGGTCGTCCTCCTCATCCTCGGCCAGCTCATCGACCTGATCGTCAATCGCCGGCAGCTCACTTTCCTTCAAGGACAGCTTGGCCAGACGCGACTCGTAGTAGATGGCAACGGTCGCACCGTCTTCAGTGGCCTGCTGCATGTCGTAGACGTGGATGTATTCACCGAACACCGAACGGGTGTCGCGGTCTTCGCTGGATACCGGGGTGCCGGTAAAGGCCACGAAGGTAGCATTTGGCAGCGCATCGCGCAGATGCTGGGCATAGCCCACCTGATAACGGGTCTGACTGCCGCCGGGCTGTGCCCCTTCCGAGGTTTTCAGCTCGGCGCCAAAACCATACTGGGTACGGTGTGCTTCGTCGGCAATGACCACGATGTTCCGGCGATCGGACAGTACCGGGAAGGTGTCTTCGTCCGCACCTGGCATGAATTTCTGGATGGTGGCGAAGACAATGCCGCCGCTCGGCCGATTGTTCAGTTTGCGGCGCAAGTCACCGCGAGACTCCACCTGGACAGGCTGTTCGCGCAGCAGATCCTGGGACAGTGAGAATACCCCGAACAACTGGCCGTCCAAGTCATTGCGGTCGGTAATCACCACGATGGTCGGATTTTCCATTGCCGCTTCCTGCATCACCCGGGCGGCGAAGCAGGTCATGGTGATGCTCTTGCCTGAACCCTGGGTGTGCCAGACCACTCCGCCTTTGTGGCTGCCGCCGGGGCGCGAGGCGCAAACTACCTGGCCAATTGCGGCGCGCACGGCGTGAAACTGGTGGTAGCCAGCAATCTTCTTCACCAGCCGGCCGTCATCCTCGAACAGTACGAAGTAGCGCAGGTAATCAAGCAGCATCGGCGGGGCCAAGGCACCGCGCACCAGGGTCTCCAGTTCGTTGAACTGACCCAACGGATCAAGAGCCTGACCGTCAATGGTGCGCCAGTTCATGAACCGCTCGGCGTCGGCGGACATGGAGCCCATCCGCGCTTCGCTACCGTCAGAAATCACCAGGATTTCGTTGTACTGGAACAGATCCGCAATCTGCTCCTTGTAGGTCTGGATCTGATCAAAGGCTTTGCCGAGGTCAGCCTTCACATCCGCCGGATTCTTAAGTTCCAGCAGCACCAATGGCAGGCCGTTGACAAATAGGATGATGTCCGGACGCCGGGTATGTTTCGGCCCCTGGATGCTGAACTGGTTGACGGCCAGCCAATCGTTGGCCTTCACCTCGACCCAGTCGATCAGGCGCACGAAGTCGCCACGGGTTTCACCGTCCTTTTGATACTGCACCGGCACGCCACTGACCAACAGGCGATGGAACAAGCAGTTGGCCGACAGCTGAACCGGCAGGCCCAGCTCTTGTACCTGCTTGAGGGCATCCTCCCGTGCGGCAAGCGGCACTGTGGGGTTGAGCTTGGCGATGGCGCTACGCAAGCGCTCAATCAGGAGCACTTGGCGGTAATTATCACGTTCCGGGTTCTCGCCGTCATAGGCGATAGTCGGGCCATACACATGGCGGTAGCCCACCTCTGCCAGCCAGCCGAGGGTTTCCTGTTCCAATTGGTCTTCGGTCATTCCACTTCACTTCCTGTGTCCCACTCCCCAGCCACCTCCGTCCCGATCTCGACAATGCTCGGCAGGTTGCGGCCCAAGGGTTCGGGCAATACGTGTAAGAGTTGGTATTTGGCGGCACCGACGGGTTTGTCGATACCAGCTAGTGCGTATTCGGTCACCATCCGTCTAGCAACAACGCGTCATCACTCGTTAGCCTCCCACTCCCTGGCCGCTACTTCGCCAGTCTGGTGGAAGCGCCGTACCCGGCCCAGAAACTCGGCAAAGTCACCATTTTCTGACGTCAGGCGGTTGCACATGTCCCAGTCGACTTCACTGCGTTCGCGAGCCGGGATCAGAATCTGGCTTTCCGTGGGACTCTGAACGTCAAGCTGAATCACCCCAATGCCATGCGCAGCGGCGAGCATGCGCAACTCTTTGAGTGTGCCGTCCCCCTCAACCGTGGCGGCTACCAGGTAGCCAAAATGCGCCCAGGATGAGTTGGACACGGCCTGGAAGAAACTCTTGCGCGCATTGGAACGGTTGAGCAGCAACTTGACTTCGAATGACCACAATCGAGCACGGCGATCGCCCAACACACGGACGCAGTCACGCAAATCTGACGTCCAGTCGGCCGTCAGGTCTTCCAGACCGACCAGGTCCGGATGCAACCATTCGTTGCCCCCGATACCCGCACGGTTGGACGAACGTTTTTCGTTGATCCGCATGGCGTACACACGCTGCTCGTCGGTCAGCAGGTACTCCGCCAAAAGTGGATAGAGCGCATGCTCACGCAACGGCGAGGGCTCAGGCAAGTCTAACGCTACGAGGGCGACCCCTTCAGCCGCCGCCACCTCAGCGTTGGCATCCAACTCCGACCAGTAATAGTGACGCGGCCGTCCTTCGGTCGTTTTTAGTTGCGGGTGCATCTCCTGCCAGCGCGGGCGTGAGCCCGAGATCTCCGCCACCAATTGCTGTACCAGATCATCGTCAGTCTTGATGTAGTTGGCACTGCCAGCTTTCTTGACCGCGCATTCGGCCGGAAACTGCTCGAATATCCATTGCGCCAGTTCGCGGGCGGTCTGCTGGGTATCCGGCAGGCTTTGCAGGCGCTCGACGACGCGTTGACGCAGATTCAGCGCCATATCAGACAGCCTCCGACAGTAAATTTTCGATGGTGGTTTCCGCCTCTGGCAGGCGCAACTGGCCGGAGATCAGGCGCGGCAGCAGGGTATCGCGGAGTTGGGTAAGTGCTTCGGCTTGTTGCTGATTGCCGGCAATTTTCTTGAATATGGGGGCTGCAGTGTCATGAAAGACTCGCAGCACATTTGAATCTGGCAAGATGCTTTTAAGACTGCTAACAACGTCCGGCCGCACAGCTGGATAAGCTCCACCGTCTGCGATATGAGTCAAATAATCGATGCTGGCATCAGAGGTCGCTGAAAGATAGACAAATTCAGTACCCTCCACATGAGTAGGTCTAAGAACAGCAAATCCGGTGCTAGCCGTCAGATTCGCATCAGCCTTCGCGATAAAAGCAAAGGAACGATTGCCTGGGCGGACAGTACCTACAATTGTGTCGCCGTCACGCAGAACTCGCCTTGCTCGGCTGGGAGCATCTTCAAACGGGTATTTTGTAATCTCTGCAATCACATTCTCTTTGGCATTGGCCAAATCAATATATGCCACAATTTCGGGGCGGTTTCTGGCAGTCCATGACTCCGGATTTAAATTTGCTAGGTCAGCCAAAGTTCCAAAACTCCAGCCCCTCGGCACCAACCCCAGCTCCGACTCCTCAAAGCCATCCGGAAACAGCTCAGCAGTAGCCGCATCGATGCCTTCTGGCTCGAGCCCTTCCGCCTTAGCGTGCACCGGGTCGAAATCGACAAACCAGGATTTGAACAACGCCTGGGCGATGGCCTGCAAGGTCGTGTTGGTTTCGCGGAGCAGAGCTATGCGGTCGTCGAGGGCTTTAAGCGTCTGAGCTGCTACTTTCTGCTGGTTTATAGGTGGCAAAGAAAGCTGCACCTTTCGCAACTCACTTTGCTTAATGCCAAGTACCGTTGTGCCTGTAGCGCGAGATTTTAACTGTTCCTGCATTTCCTCTGTTTGCAGTAGATACAGAAGATATGAATTATCAAGAACCCCTTCTTTACCCCGCAAAGTGACCACACGTTGGGCTAAAGCAATTTTTTCTGGGCCAAGCTGAGCGACCTCACCTAGCGGAGCCTCAACCGTAAGTACAACATCGCCCGGTTTCGGTATTCCTCGCCGCATCCAGGAGTCGTAATTAGCTGTAGCGATGAATTCGGTAGGTTTTCCCACTCGCCCACCCTTGATGATTTTTGCAGTAATCAGCGGGATGCCTGAGCTTGTTTTCTCAGGTGTTTTACCTCGGTAGTCGATGAGTGCGTCCAGACATTGTTCCAAAGGAGCAAAAGTCCACTCAGAAGTCATAACCCAGCCCTCCAAGCTTCTGACGAATCAGCTGATCGAGTTCGGCGCCCTTGGCGAGTTGTTCGCCCAGCAGCGCTGTGAGGTGCTGCATCTTCTCGGCAAAGGCTTCGTCGTCATCCTCGAGGGCCTCGGCCCCAACATAGCGCCCGGGCGTCAGCACATGGCCATGCTCGGCGATTTCCGTCAAGGGCACGCTGCGGCAGAAACCGGCCACGTCGGCGTATTCGGCGATCTCACCACCAACCTCCAGCGGCACCCCGCGCCAGTTGGCCACGGTCTGGGCAATGCACTCGATGTCGCTGTCGAGCAGCTCGATCTGCACCCGGCTGATGCTAGTGCCAAGCTTGCGCGCGTCGATAAACAGCACCTCGCCAGGGCGTTTGGTTTTCTGCTTGGCCAAGAACCACAGGCAGGCCGGGATCTGGGTGTTGAAGAACAACTGCCCCGGCAACGCCACCATGACTTCGACAACATCGGCCTCGACCATGGCCCGACGAATCTCGCCTTCACTGTTCTGGTTGGAGCTCATCGAGCCGTTGGCCAGGACAATGCCGGCGCGACCGCTGGACTTGAGGTGGAACAGCATGTGCTGCAGCCAGGCGTAGTTGGCGTTACCTTGCGGCGGCGTGCCGTAGACCCAGCGCTGATCGCCGTCTAGGCTGCCGTGCCACCAGTCGCTGACGTTGAACGGCGGGTTGGCCAAGACGAAATCGGCGCGTAGGTCACTGTGCTGGTTGCGCACAAAGCTGTCGCCCGGCTCCTTGCCCAGGTTAAAGTCGATGCCGCGGATGGCCAGGTTCATTGCCGCCAGGCGCCAGGTGGTCGGATTGGACTCCTGGCCGTAGATCGACACGTCGCCTAGCTTGCCACCGTGGGCCTCGATGAATTTTTCCGACTGCACGAACATTCCGCCGGAGCCACAGCAGGGGTCGTAGACCTTGCCGTGGTGCGGGTTGAGCACGGCGACCAGGGTCTTTACGATGCTCGCGGGCGTGTAGAACTGGCCGCCTTTTTTGCCTTCGGCACTGGCGAACTGGCCGAGAAAGTATTCATAGACCTGACCGAGCAGGTCGCGGGCGACGTTAGCGTCGCCGCCGAAACCAATGGTCGAGATCAGGTCGACCAACTCGCCGAGCTTGCCATCCGGCAGCTGGACGCGGGCATAGCGCTTGTCCAGGATGTTCTTCAGCGACGGGTTTTCCGCTTCGATGGCGGCCAGCGCCTCGTCGATGCGCTTGCCGATGTCGACCTGCTTGGCGGCGGCGCGCAGCGATTCCCAGCGGGCCACTTCCGGTACCCAGAACACGTTGACTTCCTTGTAGTAGTCTCGCTCTTCCAGTTCCTCAGCCAGATATTCGGGATCGTCGCTGTTCAGATAGTAATCATCCGTAGCGTCGGCAAAGCGGCGCTCCAACTCGTCACGGCGGCCGGCGAAGCTGTCGGAGATGTACTTGAGGAAGATCAGGCCGAGCACGATGTGCTTGTACTCGGCGGCGTCCATGTTGGCGCGCAGCTTGTCGGCAGTGGCCCACAGGGTCTTTTCCAGATCCTGCAGGGTGCTGCTGGTGGCGCTGACAGCGGCCTTGCGCCCGCGCTTCTTTTTCGGCGGTTCCGATTCTGGCTCGGCCCCGGCCGCGCTCGGCGCCAAGCGAGTGCGGGCCTGCTTGAGTGCCTGTTCAGCGAGACTGCTGGCGGAGTGTTCGGTACTCTTTTGATCCGACATGGACTGCTCCCTACATTCGACGCAGATGAATTGCGCGGTAAAAATGAAATCCCGACCACAGAGGGCCGGACGAAAATGGCTGCATGATACCGGGGCAGATAGTTGCTAGTTCAACTTCCTCGGTATCGACACGATGACTGCTTCAGTGTGTGCAACCGACGATGCCAATTTCCGCGCACAATAGGCCGTTGAGCTGTTAGCGCCAAGACTGGACGTGCTCACAGGTAAACAATCCAGACAGACTCCGCTGGCGCCACCGCGCTAGAAATGTCTCAGCTGGCTGAAGCGCCTCCATTTGCGAGTGCTGCTATGAATAACCTGTACACATAATTGACATGTCGCTGAGCATCAAACACCACCAAGAAATCCTGAATTAATGCACTTTCGATTACAGCCTCACTGCGCACCTAGTAACGCCTCAAAATCCGAAGCCTGAAGCTCCGAAGCCCCATTCAACATATCGCGCGCCAACGCCCGCCGCTTACTCAGCAGCTCATCCAACGTCGCCTCAAATGTCGGCATCGCCGCATCCCGAACTGTCGGGTAGTACACATACACATCTTTCTGCTGCCCAATCCGATAGGCCCGATCGGTCGCCTGATCTTCCTTGGCCGGGTTCCAGCAACGCGTGAAATGAATGACGTGGTTGGCGGCCTGAACGTTCACCCCGAATCCAACGGCGATGGTGGACAGGATGATGACGGCGAAACCTGGCAGCTCCTGGAATTGATCGATCAGCCTCTGCCGGCTAGTGGCGCTCTGACTGCTGGTACTGGTATCGCCATTGATGACCGTCGCCCGAAACCCGAAATGCTGCTGAATCGCGTGCTGCAGTTCCCGCTGAATATCTCGCAACTCGGTAAAGACGATGACCTTGTCGCCGTTGCCGGCCCTTTTGATCGACTCGAGCGTCTGCATCAGCCACTGAAGCTTCGGCGAGTTGTCGCGCAACCTCGTGTCTGGCTGAACGCTGTAGGGATGGGCACAAATCAGTTTGAGCTTGTACAGCAAGCCCAGCATGCCGGAGGTCTTCTGATCGAGCTGCTCTTCGATCTGCTGCTTCTGACTGTATGCGGAAATTTCGGACAGATACAGGTTACGCTGCAGGGTATACATGCCAAGTGAACGGCATGCTGCGTCTTCGATTTTGGCCGGCAGGTCCTTGGCGATGTCCTGTTTGGTGCGCCGCAAAGTCTGCGGTTCAATAAGCCCACGCAGTCGTTCCAACGCATCCGTATCGCGCTCCAGTGCGGCTTCGATGGGGCGCTGATAATCGCGACCGAACTGGTTCAAACCGCCCAGGAACCCTGGCTGAATGAAGTCGAACAGACACCAGAGATCAATCAGGGTGTTCTCGACCGGCGTACCAGTACACGCCACTCGGAACCGTGCGGGGATGGCTTTGATCGCCTGAGTCACCAGTGCTGCAGGGTTCTTCAGCTTCTGAGCTTCGTCGCACACAACGATGGACCATTGCTGACGCGCCAGGGAAAACTCCTGATCACGCAGTGTCTCGTATGTCGTCAGGACGATTCGGGCATCGCCCATCCAACCTGGGCGTAGCAGGTTCTTGATGCCTTTGGCTTTCAAGTCCACCGGGATTTCATCTTTCTTGAATTTCACTGCACTCAAGGCTGAGCCATACAGCTTCAACACAGGCAGTGCATCGGCAAAGAAGAACCGGTGAAGCTCTCGCTCCCAGTTATCGAGCAACGAAACCGGAGCAACGATCAGGGTTGGCTGATCTTTTGGGTAATGTTCCAGGTACCAGACCAGGAAGGTGAGCAACTGGATCGTTTTCCCAAGTCCCATGTCATCAGCAAGCAAGCAACCCGACACGTCCGTGGGGGACAAGCGGAACAAATGCTGCAACCACGCCACGCCTTGCAGCTGATGGTCACGCAGAACGACTTCAGGCTTGAGCAAACCAGGCAACTCTGGCCTTGCATCCAAAGCGGCGCGTAACGCTGCTTGACGTACCTGTACGTAAGTCGGCTCGTCAATGTTGTGGCCGATTTGTAGTACGGCGCGGCCAACTTTCTCCCGTTGCTCAACTTGGCCGGTCTCGACAGGTGCAATCTTCTTCGACCAGGCATCCAACAGTTGTTCTGCTGCGGCAATCGAGAGTGGTGTTTCGGACTCTGGCAAACAGACCGTGTCATCACCGGCAGCGCGTGCTTCATCCAGCCGCTGCCCAAACGCTTTAAATTGAGTACGATCGGAAGGATCCCACCGACCCAGGATTTCTGCGTCGATGCCCAGCGCTGCCACATCTTTCGGCAACCAGTTCTCGGTCGCCTCTTTGACCAGGAAAGGCGAAGTAATTCTTTCCGCCTCACCAATGCCTGTCACACGGTCGCCGTAGAGAGAAAGGTCCAGGACCGATTCAAACTCGATTCCAGCCGCTTCGCTTTGCCAACGCTTGAGCAGGTCATTGATGCCTGCCAACTGGCGCAAATCAAAATCGCTGAGTTCCAGCTCATAGCCCTGCCAGAAGCCTGCAGGCATACCGGCGGCCAACTTCAGGTGCAGTTCATGCACAAGCGGCGCGAATTCATGGGCCGCTTTGAACTCAATTTCGATAGGCGCCTGCGGGGTTGGAGAAATCGGCTCGAGCGTCAGTGTTACCTGCTCGATACGCTGGCCCGCTTCATCCAGTTTGGGTTCCAGATGGAAGCGATGAAAGAAAATACCGGCCTCAGCGAGCTCGTCTTCATAGGCTTCGGCATCCAGCACGTTTGCGGCACTTTCGCCGAGTGTGCTGTAAGGGTTACGGACGAATGAAAGGGCATCGTCACCAGCGACCCGACGCCCGGGTAACGAACGCACGTAGTCCAGTACCGATTTGACTTCAGGCTCAATCAGAACATGAGTCAGCGAGCCATCGTCACCCGTTATCCGGTACCGATCCTGAACCTGCTTGGCACCGTCAAAGCTCTCAAGCCAGTTGGCCGGCTGGCCATCAAAGCTCGGTTGCAACTCGATAACTGGTGTGTCGCCAAGCGTCGACTTTCGTGGGTTGAGCCGCAGTTTCTCGGGTTTGATAACGACGGTCTTATCCAAGAAGCCATCCATACCAGCGCCGGCCTTGCGCGCCAGCTTTCTGATGCTGGCCCAGCCGATCTGGTTGGTTACTTCACCGGGCTCACTTTGTTGTGCCAGGTAAAGCTGTCGTACAGCACCGGTCAGTTTCCAGGACGCCTCAGCCAGCATTTCTGTGGATCCCTGATGTTGAACGATGGCCCCCATTCGCTGCACCTGCACATTGGCATTGGACTGCGGATCACGCCAGCCACTGATGGAGACCTTGAAATCGTCGGAGGCTAGGCTGCCCTGGCTGCTCAATTGAGGGATGAGGGCTGTCTGCGGCGGCACCCCCAATAGTGGCAGGCTTGTTTCGTGCTCTGGCTCATCCAGCAGCCGGTAGAGCTCATCCCACGTCAAAAGCCAGCGATCGCTCAACTGGGAGACAAACTCCTCTTCTTCGAGCTGATCAAGGTAACTCGCCAGCGACCAGGACTCCGTGCTCTCCGCCAAGCTCAAGGGATAACAGATGCCCTGCTCTTCAATGGAAAAAACCGGCTCAGTACTTTCTACTGCCGAGTTCGGCTGCAGGCCGATGCCTTTGAGAAAACGCTTGAGCATTACTGTCTCCAGAATCGGAGTGGCTGGTTATTGACGGGCCTGAAGCCCAGGCGCTGCAGTGCAGTTACTGCGGCCGGGTCATGATCATCAAGCTGGACCTGAAATGCACCGCCGCGTTCGCGCTGATCATAGACCTTGTGTTTGACCGACTTTAGAGCGTCACGGACCTGGTCTTCAAAAGGCAACGGCTTGGCTGAACCTGCCGCTGCGGCCTGACTCTGTACACGAATACCCCATTGCTCAAGGGCATAATCGAATTTGCTGAGCCAACCCTCTATGCGGTCCGGGCGGTTTGGTGCAGGTGAATGCCGCATTCGATCCAGTGCACGATTAGGCTGCTTCAGCTCGCTCGCCAATTCGAGCTGCATCTTGTCTGGGTTGAAAGGCGACTTGTCTGCTTGATACACATAGCAGGCATTACCCGTACCGGAAAATTCCACGAAAAAGTAGTTCCCGATCTGCATGATGACGGCATTGTTATGGCCGGGCCCGCCTACCAGTCGGCTGAGGCGCCCCTTGTTCTTCTCTCGGAAGTGGACGAAGTCTCGCCCGCTGTCATGCCAGGCATCCGAACCCATGACAATCCGGGTGTAACTCATCTGGTTGGCAAAACGCAGCCAATAATGCAGACGAGATTGATCGACTTCTGCCTCCCCTTTGAGCAGGTTGAAGAAGTGCTCTAGATCCTCCTTCGCAAACCACGCCACAACCATGGCACAGACATCTTTATCGACATACTGCAGCCAGCTGTTTTGTCTAGAGCGGATCTGCGGACTACCCCAATTGTCTAGCGCCAGCTGTTTGAGCAGCGACGACGGCTTCTCCCGATAAGCTGCCAAGTGGTAACGCGACAGGCATGCACTCAAAATGTCGTTCATGTACCGCGGGTGCTGTCGGCCGATGTCGACCAGGTCGGGCAAGCGCTGAGAAAACTCGGCGTCATCCAACATGAAAATGCGAGAAATCAGTACGGTAAAAATCCTGCGCCACAGCCAGCTGTTGTCCGGGATCTGCGCAATCGTCTGCAATGCCGAAAGGTCGCTAATCTCGCCCTTGAACATCTGGTCACCCAGCGTGGCACCTGCCTGCTCGGAAAAGAGCTCCTGATGTTGCTGAACGATTTGCACCCATTCCTTCAC
Source organism: Pseudomonas sp. RtIB026 (assembly GCF_016861355.2). NCBI lineage: Bacteria > Pseudomonadati > Pseudomonadota > Gammaproteobacteria > Pseudomonadales > Pseudomonadaceae > Pseudomonas > Pseudomonas sp. RtIB026. The sequence goes on from NZ_AP023348.2 coordinate 5,880,310, forward strand.
TCGCTTCTGCTGGTCCCTGACGCATTCGAAACCGAGCTGAACGTCTTCGCGCAACAGGCACCAATTGGCATTCTGCGCAGGCTTAGCGGCGTCGTAGCCAAAGTAGCTGAAGCACAGCGCCAACCAATCCCGGCGGCTCAGTCTTCGCTTTTCGATACGCTGATGTACTTCTTCGTGCACCCGGGCATAAAGCTGGTCATCGTCCAGTATCGGCCCGACGCGCTCACTCTTGTCGGAAAGGCCGGCGAAAACCAAGCGCCATTCCGAGGCGTTGAGTGGTAGTACATTGCGAAACTTGCTTATCGCAGCACGGCGCTTTTCTTCGGGTGGCGGTAAGGCCTTTTCAGCGCGCTCGAATCGCTCGTAAAGATCGACTCCCGCAGCAGCCAGACGGGGGAATCGCTCCAACGGTTCTGGAGCCTGCACCGTGCGATGAGCTGACAGGCTTTGGCTAATGGCGGCGGAAAGCCTCGCGATCGAACTGGTCATCGGTTCATCGCCAACTGACATTTTTCCACATCAGTATTAGTGAACACCGGCACATCAGGCTTGAGACTGCTCTCCTTCTCCTTCAAGCCAAAGAACTGCATGCGCAACTCCACTCGCCGGCTTTCTTCCTTGGTGTCCTTTGCATTGTTGAACGACACACCACCCGCCAGAAACATCGATCTAATCTGCTGTTGATGCTCCGGCGACAATCCGACCTGGAGCGGGCTACGACTATCGAGCAGGCTGCACATCACCCACTCCGAACGCTGCAGTGACAGGTGCAGGTTATAAAGGTAGGAACCATCGGTATCGGTAGACCCCTCGATCACGACCTGCTTGAACCACTTGCGCCCCTCTTCACTGTTGGCCGCGTCCAGAATCATCGGGACGACCTCCTGAAGTGCCGATTGGCCATCGTTGCTCAGCGCATACTGGTTGTGCCCAAAGCGCCCAGCATCGCCGAAGCTAATCCGGTTGTCCTTGCAGTCCACCACGATGGTCTTGCTGGCAGTCTTCGCCTTGAGGCTCAGGTGCTCACAAATCTGACTGATGTCCTTGCTACGCTGCTTCTCTCCCTGCTCCGCCTGGTTGATCCGCTGCGTCACGGAGCTCAAAGCCGCCACCATGACCACGAGAAACAGAATCATCATAGCGGTCATCAAATCAGCGAAGGAAATCCAGAAAGGCTTCTCTCCCTCGTCCTTTGAACGGGCAGCCGAAGGCATTTGCTTACCAAACATCGACTAGCCTCCGTTACCGCCTGATACGTTCCATGATGTCGCCGAAATCTTCGAGACTTTCCTTGACCCCTTCCACACCGCCAGCAAGGCTCTTGACGGCTTTATCGAGCTCGGTGTCGAGGCTACCCAGGGTTTGTCTCAACGCCCGGTCCATACCTTCACCGAACTCCTTGAAGCCGTTACCCAGCACACCACTGATGTTTTCGAGGTATTCATATACTTCACGGTTGAGCGCCTGCATCCGCTCGCTTTGAACCTTCAGGTCCTGGAGATATTGGCTGCGCCCGCTGGCTTCCCCTTGCGCACTGGCAACTACCCCTTCGATGACAGCGAGCGTTTTCGCGAGCGCTTCACGATTGTTCCGGTAGTCCGCGACTACGGTATTCAGCTCACGGGATGCCTGTGCAAGCTCAGCTCCTGCGCCCTGGACTGTACCCATCAGCCCTGCAGTCGACTCACTGGCTCGCGCAACGCTTTGTCCGGCGGTTTCAAACCGCTCAGCCGCCGCCCGCATCTTATCCGCACCCAGCTGCATACTTTGCAGATGCTGCTCAGTCTGGGCACTCAATGCATTGACGGTGTCCTGGGCAGACTTCTGTTGCTCGGAAACCGTCTGCAGCAACGCCTTGACCTGCTCGTCGAGGCCGCCCACGAGTTCGCGGGTACCTTGGTGCAGGTCTGCCTGGGCAGCGCGGGTAGATTGATCCATCTGCTGCTGGCCCTGTTCCAGTTGCTTGAAGACTGCAGAAAGCTGCTCACCCAGCACCTCGACCGAGCCTGCAATCTTGGCCATGGTTTCCTGTTGGCCTTGGCCGATACTCTGCTTGATCGACTCGACAAAAGCCTGGAGATTCTCAGCCATTGCCTGTTGGCGAGCCTCGCTTTGAGCGAACAGTTTCTCCAGTTGCTCGGCCATTCGAGCGCCAGCCCCCTCTCCTTCGTTGCCGATACGGGCAACCGAAGCCTGAAGATTGGCGAGCATCTCGTTCATCCCCGCTTGCATGGCGTTTTGTCCGGCCTGCATATCGGCCAGTAGCTGGGCAATCATGGTCGAACTGCTTTGATTTGAGGACTCGCTAGCCGAACGCATATCCTGGATCAGCGTCGAGAAACCCTGCTGCATCGACTGCATGGCGGCAACCGACTGGCCCATCAACTCGTGCAGGCCATTGAACTGCTGGCCGAACGTACCTTCCAGCTTGTTCATGAAGGCAACCAGAACATCCTGGAGCAGATTCTGTACCTGCCCGGACTGATCGCCACTGGCGGCCTGCACGGCACCCGCGATGGCTTCAAGCGGCGATTTGAGGCTGTTCTCGATTGCACCGCTCACCTGGTCGGCCAACAGCTGCCCAGAGTCGCGGTACGTCGTCGACAAGGTATCTGCCAATTTGAGGCTTTCACGGACCTGGGTATCAACCAGGTTCTGTAACATTTCCCGCAAATCGGTTACCAGGCTGTCCTTCAACTGACGGGTTTGCACCGAGCTTTCAGCACTTGATCGCACCAGCTCAGCCAGGTATTCCTCGCCGACACCGCTGTCAAAAAGCCCGTCGATGGTTTCATTGAATGCCTCAAGCAGCTTGTAGCAGTGTCCCAAGCGCCACTTTTCAGTAAGCGTGACGGCGATAGAGGCCATGATTGAAATGAAGGAGCCGATGAAAGCGAACAGCACGTCTTTCAACAGCTTATCGACGCTGGCGTTAACCTGTTCAGGCGTGCTCGGGTCGAAGTGCTGAAGACCTAGCATCAGGCCGAAGAAGGTTCCGACGATCCCGATACCGGTCAAGATACCCGGTAGGTGCTTATAGAACTCGGTCCCCAGCGGGGTATCAACCACACTTTGCGGTGAGAAGAAGTGTGTAGCACCGGCAGTGGCTCGCGATCGGACAAGAACCTGTTCGCCCTCCTTGAGCTCGAACTGATCATGCAGCGTTTCAGCATACTCACGCCAGGAATGCTCCAATCTGCCGCCACTGAACAGACGTTCAAGCTCAGACCGCCGAAGAGGTGGAGCGAGAGTTTTCACGTTCTGCAAGCTAACAGTCAAACGTTTCAGCTGGCTGCTAAGCTTGAATGACCTACAGAAGTAACGGACGAAATACCAAGCGCAAAGAATGAAAACGAGACCAACAACCATTTTGGGTGCGATCAGCTGCTCAGAGCTTGCTGCACCCCATAGGTGCAACAACGTCGAAAAATCCATACCTTCCGCCTTCAATTAAGCATTCTTGATGTTCAGCATGACCGCATTACCGGCACTGATGCGTCAAAGACCAATCCAGCTGGATCAATGACAGCACCTTGCCAAGCGCGCGCTTCGGGGGCCACAAACTCGGAATGGGCGGGCGCACCACGTGCTCCCTAGAACCTTCCGTGGACAAATGGTGGGAGATAATGTCCTTATGCCAGCACCTTAGCTTGAGCCGTAACTGTCGTAAAGCTGAAAGCTCAACCCTTATATTCGGCATCCTGAAGCGAAAGCGATTTCCCATCTACCCGCTTAGCTTGAGAGTAGCCCTCTAGGTACATCTAATCGGGGTGAAAAACCTCAGATAAGTGCAGTGCAAGCTGATGGCGGGCTGTGCCTTCAGTTCGATGCGCCGCGTCGGTTCGAGCCGGGCCGACGATCGGATCAGGAGCTCGCGCAGGTCAGTCGAAGCAGGCTGACGCTTCGACCTGGTCGGCCGCGATTTGGGCGCAGGTCGACTTACAGTCGTCACTGTTGTTTGCTGGCAGGCTAGGAATAGGTTTCTCAGTATTCCAGTTGGTATTCCAGGCTAAAATGCAAACCGAAATTAAGCCTGTTAATCAATATATTAATCAGTCGATTCAACTTACCCCGGCCCACCAAATCCTAAAAAGAAGACGCCCAATGGGCGTCTTTTTTTGTGTCTGCAATTCGGTGCCTCAGCGGCCAGTTCCTACAGCGATCGCCAGCGCTTGCGCGCATGAACATAAGCCGCCAAGTCACTGTAGCCAAGCTGCGCAGCAATCTGCGCTCTGCTATCCCCCTGCATCTCCAGGTACTGCTCCAGCTCCGCACGCACCCGGTCGAGCAGCACACGAAAACTGGTCCCCTCATCCTCCAGCCGCCGACGCAAGGTACGTGCACTCTGGTGAAGCTCCTGCGCCTGAGCCTCCAGGGTAAGCGACCGTCCCGTGATGAGGCCTTGGCGAATGCCCTGAGCTACCCGGGCCGACCAGCCACTAAGCTGGGACTGCTGCGCCAACCGACGCTCCAGCTCCTGGCTCACCACCTCCATCATCCCGGCATGCTGGGTCAGCAATGGCATGTCCAGCTGGGCACGATTGAAGTACAAGCGGTTGTACCCACAGTCGAACTGGATATCTTCACCAAACCACTCGCGGTACTCCGGGTAGTACGCTGGCCGACGGTGAGCGAAGCACGCCCGCTGCGGCACGACCGCCGCGCCCATCCCCACGCGCATCACGCTGAGGGACATCGCGCTGTAGTGCTCGACCATATAGCGCACCAGGTTGGCTGGTGCATCGATACGCAATTCCACCCCGAGGGAATCACCCTCCTCGACCAGCGCCAGGGTGTCCATGTCCGATGCCAACCGTGCATAGCGCGCCCAAAAGCGGATGGCCTCGGCCAGCGTCGCGCTGTATAGGCAGCCCTGGGCCAGCACATGCCAGTCCTGGCGGCTGAAGTGCGAGAACAGGTGCAAGCCGATGGCCGGATCATGGCTGGCCGCCTTGGCCCAAAGCTGCTCCAGCGCAAGCATGCTGTAGTTGCTGCGCGCCTTCAGCGAATGCGTCTGAAGGTAGCGCTCCAGAACCCGCCCGAGCGGGCCGCGGTGGAATCGCTCGGGCGATGGGTTGGCCGCTTCTCGGGTGATTCTGTCCGTTTCGCGCATATCGTCTGACGGCTTCGTGAATTCTTATGGGTGGGCACCGCCTTGATCGGCACCCACCGGAGAATGCCATGAGCACAACAATAACAAACAGCCCGATACCGATTATTCTCGCTATCCTGATCGGCTTCATCCTCCTTGAAATCACCTGCGCCTGCTTCCGTCAGCCCCGCGGCAAACGCCGGGACGCGATCATCGAGATCGTCGGCAGCGCCTTGCTGATGGTGGTCACCCTGCCGTTGGTCACGTTCCTCAGCAACAGCCTGCTGGAACACTTCGCGCCGCAACTGAAGGACAGCCTCGCCGGCCTGCACTGGGTGCTTGGGCTCGTCCTGTTCCTGGTGCTGGACGACATGACCCAGTACTGGTGGCATCGCCTCAGCCACAAGGTGCCCCTGCTCTACTCGCTGCACCGCGCACACCATTCAGCGCCCTACATGAGCATCCGTATCGTTTATCGCAACAACAGCTTCTATTACCTGCTGATGCCCGGGCTGTGGTTCAGCGGGGCCTTAATCTACCTGGGGTTGGCGCCTGTGTACTTCGGCTACCTGATCGTCAAGATGCTGGTCATCTTCGGCGCCCACAGCAGCGTGCCCTGGGATGACAAGCTTTACCGCATACGCGCACTGCGGCCCGTGATGTGGCTGCTGGAACGGACGATTTCCACCCCCGCGACCCACTCGGCGCATCACGGCCTTAGCGCCGATGACGGGGTAACGCATTACAAGGGCAACTTCGGCAACCTGCTGTTCTTCTGGGACGTGCTGTTCGGCACGGCAAAGATCACCCGCCGCCGCCCGCAGCATTACGGTATCGAAGGCATGCGCCCGGTCAGCTGGCAGGAGGAGCTGTTCTGGCCGCTGGTACGTGGCAAGTCGACCAGCATGTCGACTGAATCGGATCAGGAGCTGGCCAAATGAGCCTGAATATCGTACTCGTGGCCGGCTCCAGCCAGCCGGACAGCCAGTCGGCGAAGGTGGCCGGCTTTCTCGCCCAACGCCTGCAGGCATTGCAACTGAACGAGCGGCCGAGGGTGATCGATCTGGGACGTGCGCCGCTGCCGTTGTGGCCAGCCAAGGATGAACACGGACTCTGGGGCGAGTATGCAGCCCTGCTGCGTGAAGCCGATGCCCTGGTGGTGCTGACCCCGGAATGGCACGGCATGGCCTGCCCGGCTTTGAAGAACCTGTTCGTCTATGCCGGCTACCGCGAGCTGGGGCACAAGCCGGCACTGCTGGTCGGGGTGTCCTCTGGCCAGGGCGGGAGCTACCCGCTGTCTGAACTGCGTGCCTCCAGCTACAAGAACTGCCGCATCTGCTACCTGCCCGAGCAGTTGATCGTGCGCCAGGTGGAGGACGTGATGAATGGGCCGGAAAGTGCCAGTTCGCAAGACCTGCGCATTCGTCGCCGGGCCGACTGGGCGCTTCAGGTACTGGGCGAATATGCCAGGGCGCTCAGGGGGATGAATGAGCGCGTCGACATGCAGGAGCCAGAATTCGCCAACGGGATGTGAGGGTTGATGGCCGCTATCAATCGATAGCGGCTGCCTCGGCCTGCGCCCGCTTAACGCCTCGCTTCAATGAGATGACGGGTCGAATGCGCGACAAAAGGCTCGCCCTGGCGCATCCGGCTATCCAGGGTCAGCAGTTCAGCGCGGTACTTATCCACAGAGAAGTCCGGCACCCACCATACGCATTTGCGAAGAATCCACACGACTGCGCCGACGTCATGGAACAGCATGCGGCAACGGGCTGTGCGCAGGTCAGTCACCGTCAGCCCGGCTGCCTGCGCGGCTGCCACTTCGTCCTGTGGATCGCGCATTTGCCGCTCGCGTGGCAATGGACCCAGGAAATGCTCGATCAGCTCGAAAGCCGAGGCCGGGCCCACGTGCTGGGCGAAGTAATGTCCGCCAGGCCGGAGGACCCGATGAATCTCGGGCCAGTCCGGTTGTACAGGGTGGCGTGAGGTGACTAGCTCGAATGAGGCGTCGGCGAATGGGAGCGCGGCACCGGGTGCGACCTGCACGACTTCAACGCCGCGTTGTTCCAGGCGCTCGTGCGCCTTGCGGGCGTTGGGGGGCCAGGCTTCAGTTGCGCACATGAGGGGTGGAAAGTGCGGTGCCTCATCCAGTACCTCACCGCCGCCGGTGTCGAGGTCCAGCGCTGCGCTGACGGCCCCCAGGCGCTGCGCAAGGAGCTGGGCATAGGCCCAAGGTGGGCGCTGCTCGGAGGCGCGTCCTGCCAGCCAGGCGAAGCCCCAGCCGGTCACATCGGCTGCGTTGGCTTCGGCTATCAGGTCGTCGAAGGGTTTCATTCGGTGGTCCAGGTTAATGCTTGTGGTCGGGCCAGTATAAGTCGGGTAGGAGCGGCCTTGTGCCGCGAAAGGGCTGCGTAGCAGACCCGGCGATATCAGCTTGATGCACAAATCCTGGGGCCGCGTTGCGGCCCTTTCGCGGCGCGAGGCCGCTCCTACAGGGGGAGACTGTGTTTATTTTGCAACGCAGAAAAGACAAAACCCCTACCTGCTCGCGCAGATAGGGGTTTTGCGAAATGAATCTTGACGATGACCTACTCTCACATGGGGAAACCCCACACTACCATCGGCGATGCATCGTTTCACTGCTGAGTTCGGGATGGGATCAGGTGGTTCCAATGCTCTATGGTCGTCAAGAAATTCTGTTGCCAGAACATCCAGATGGATACTCCAGCCAATTCGGATATGCGATATTTGTGGTTTGTCGCGAACTTTCGGTTCTTTCGTCTTCACCACCACAATTTGGCCTCGGCGCAAATTGCTTGGGTGTTATATGGTCAAGCCTCACGGGCAATTAGTATTGGTTAGCTCAACGCCTCACAGCGCTTACACACCCAACCTATCAACGTCGTAGTCTTCGACGGCCCTTCAGGGAGCTCAAGGCTCCAGTGAGATCTCATCTTGAGGCAAGTTTCCCGCTTAGATGCTTTCAGCGGTTATCTCTTCCGAACATAGCTACCCGGCAATGCCACTGGCGTGACAACCGGAACACCAGAGGTTCGTCCACTCCGGTCCTCTCGTACTAGGAGCAGCCCCTCTCAAATCTCAAACGTCCACGGCAGATAGGGACCGAACTGTCTCACGACGTTCTAAACCCAGCTCGCGTACCACTTTAAATGGCGAACAGCCATACCCTTGGGACCGGCTTCAGCCCCAGGATGTGATGAGCCGACATCGAGGTGCCAAACACCGCCGTCGATATGAACTCTTGGGCGGTATCAGCCTGTTATCCCCGGAGTACCTTTTATCCGTTGAGCGATGGCCCTTCCATACAGAACCACCGGATCACTAAGACCTACTTTCGTACCTGCTCGACGTGTGTGTCTCGCAGTCAAGCGCGCTTTTGCCTTTATACTCTACGACCGATTTCCGACCGGTCTGAGCGCACCTTCGTACTCCTCCGTTACTCTTTGGGAGGAGACCGCCCCAGTCAAACTACCCACCATACACTGTCCTCGATCCGGATAACGGACCTGAGTTAGAACCTCAAGGTTGCCAGGGTGGTATTTCAAGGATGGCTCCATGAGAACTGGCGTCCCCACTTCAAAGCCTCCCACCTATCCTACACAAGCAAGCTCAAAGTCCAGTGCAAAGCTATAGTAAAGGTTCACGGGGTCTTTCCGTCTAGCCGCGGATACACTGCATCTTCACAGCGATTTCAATTTCACTGAGTCTCGGGTGGAGACAGCGCCGCCATCGTTACGCCATTCGTGCAGGTCGGAACTTACCCGACAAGGAATTTCGCTACCTTAGGACCGTTATAGTTACGGCCGCCGTTTACCGGGGCTTCGATCAAGAGCTTCGCTTGCGCTAACCCCATCAATTAACCTTCCGGCACCGGGCAGGCGTCACACCCTATACGTCCACTTTCGTGTTTGCAGAGTGCTGTGTTTTTAATAAACAGTCGCAGCGGCCTGGTATCTTCGACCGGCGTGGGCTTACGCAGCAAGTGCTTCACCCTCACCGGCGCACCTTCTCCCGAAGTTACGGTGCCATTTTGCCTAGTTCCTTCACCCGAGTTCTCTCAAGCGCCTTGGTATTCTCTACCTAACCACCTGTGTCGGTTTGGGGTACGGTTCCCAGTTATCTGAAGCTTAGGAGCTTTTCTTGGAAGCATGGCATCAACCACTTCGCGCTCTAAAGAGCACTCGTCATCAGCTCTCGGCCTTGAGATCCCGGATTTGCCTAAGATCTCAGCCTACCACCTTAAACTTGGACAACCAACGCCAAGCTGGCCTAGCCTTCTCCGTCCCTCCATCGCAATAACTGGAAGTACAGGAATATTAACCTGTTTTCCATCGACTACGCTTTTCAGCCTCGCCTTAGGGACCGACTAACCCTGCGTCGATTAACGTTGCGCAGGAAACCTTGGTCTTTCGGCGTGCGAGTTTTTCACTCGCATTGTCGTTACTCATGTCAGCATTCGCACTTCTGATACCTCCAGCAAGCTTCTCAACTCACCTTCACAGGCTTACAGAACGCTCCTCTACCGCATCATCATAAGATGATACCCGTAGCTTCGGTGCATGGTTTGAGCCCCGTTAC
>NZ_AP023348.2:5892500-5911790 GCF_016861355.2 Pseudomonas sp. RtIB026
TCCACCACCCTCTACCGTACTCTAGCTCGCCAGTTTTGGATGCAGTTCCCAGGTTGAGCCCGGGGCTTTCACATCCAACTTAACAAACCACCTACGCGCGCTTTACGCCCAGTAATTCCGATTAACGCTTGCACCCTCTGTATTACCGCGGCTGCTGGCACAGAGTTAGCCGGTGCTTATTCTGTCGGTAACGTCAAAATTGCACGGTATTAACGTACAACCCTTCCTCCCAACTTAAAGTGCTTTACAATCCGAAGACCTTCTTCACACACGCGGCATGGCTGGATCAGGCTTTCGCCCATTGTCCAATATTCCCCACTGCTGCCTCCCGTAGGAGTCTGGACCGTGTCTCAGTTCCAGTGTGACTGATCATCCTCTCAGACCAGTTACGGATCGTCGCCTAGGTGAGCCATTACCTCACCTACTAGCTAATCCGACCTAGGCTCATCTGATAGCGCAAGGCCCGAAGGTCCCCTGCTTTCTCCCGTAGGACGTATGCGGTATTAGCGTTCCTTTCGAAACGTTGTCCCCCACTACCAGGCAGATTCCTAGGCATTACTCACCCGTCCGCCGCTGAATCAAGGAGCAAGCTCCCGTCATCCGCTCGACTTGCATGTGTTAGGCCTGCCGCCAGCGTTCAATCTGAGCCATGATCAAACTCTTCAGTTCAATACTGCTTGGGTTTTTAAGAAACCCTAAACTTGGCTCAGCAATCTCAAATGACTATGTGATTTCTCGCATGGCCACTTGTGATGCTGATAATCTTGGCGACTATCAGTCCATACTCACAAGCACCCACACGAATTGCTTGATTCAATTTGTTAAAGAGCGTTTGGTTAAGAGCCTTTCGTCTCAACCGAGGCGCGCATTCTACGCTTTCCTCATTTCGTGTCAAGCGTTTATTTTGAAGTTTTTCGTTTCACTTCAAATACTTGACTCGCTGCGATCTCTCGTAGCGGGAGGCGAATCATACAGCGTTACAACCTGCTGTCAACTGCCTTTTTCACCGCTGCCGATCGTGAGACCGAAGCACCTCCGCCACCCTCTTCAACAATCAACTCTTTGATATTCAAGGAGTTTTTCGTTCCGATGTCGCTGGAAGTGGGGCGCATTATAAGGGGATCTGACAGGGCGTCAACCGTTAATTTCATTAAAGTGAAATATCGGGAGAAAAGACCGCGTCAGGGCTGCCAGGTGTTCGCCGAGAGCCTTGCAGCGCCTATCAGACCGAGCGCCGCCCGCGCGGCGCATCGCGGCACAAGGCCGCTCCTACATCTGTTTCGGGCCAATTATGCCTGTGAAAGTATCGGCGCCTGCCTTGGTGCATGCCTCAAGTCGTGCGCAGCGGCAGTGGTGACCACGCTGAAACCGCGTCGGACCAACAAGGCGGACCAGGTAATGGCCCAGGAGCGATTGGCCCGAAACAAATGTGGGAGCGGGCTCGCCCCGCGATGCGCCGCGCGGGCGGCGCTCGATCCCATAGGCGCCAGAGAATCTTCGGCGAACACCTCTGAGACACACAGCAATCCCACGGCGAACACCTCGCACACACAACCCAATCCCAAGACAGGCACCTCCCACATCTGTTTTGGGCCAGTCTGTCCTGTAATAAGGTTATCGCTGTACGCCTTGTTGGCCCAACGCGGTTTCGGCGTGGGCACCACTGGTTATCCTGCCGAACGCACCCCCACCGCCCTGCGGGAATGGCCGCGCGTGGTGACGATTCCCAGGAACGAGATCACGATCGCCAGGCTCAGGGTGGCGGTTACCTCGGCGCGGTGCTCCTCGGTGAACATCATCACGGCCAGGGCGCCACTGATGAACAGGATCACCGCCCAGGTCAGCCAGGGGAACAGCCACATGCGGAACTTGAGGTTGGCGTTCTCGCGCTCCAGCCGCCCACGCATGCGCAGTTGCGAAATGGCGATCACCAGGTACACCAGCAGCGCGATGGCGCCGGAGCTGGCGAGCAGGAACTCGAACACGCCCTTGGGCGCGAAGTAGTTGAGGATGGCGATGGCCGCGCCGATCAGGGTGCTGCCGAACACCGCGGCGCGAGGGACACCCACCTTGGAAGTGTTCTTCAGCAAGGCCGGCGCATCACCCCGCTTGGCCAGCGAGTACATCATCCGTGAGGCAATATAGATAGAAGAGTTCATGCAGCTGGTTACCGCGATCAGCACCACGAAGTCGACCATCAGCGCCGCGTTGGGGATGTTCATGATTTCCAGCGCGCGCTGGTAGGAACCCACCACCGCCAGCTGCGGGTCATTCCACGGCACTACCGAGATGATCACGAAGATCGACAATATATAGAAGGTGCTGATGCGCCAGATCACCGAACGGGTGGCCTTGGCGATATTGCGCGCCGGGTCGCTGGACTCGGAGGCGGCAATGGTCACCGCCTCGGTGCCGATGAAGCTGAACATTACGGTGATGAAGGCGCCGACCACCGCGGACCAGCCCTTGGGCGCGAAGCCGCCGTGCTCATCCACCAGCGTGCTCAGCCCACTGACCTCGCGTTCCGGCAACCAGCCCGCCAGCGCGGCGAAGCCCAGGCCGATGAAACCGAGAATGGCGGTGACCTTGAGAATGGCGAACCAGAACTCGAACTCACCGTACTTGGCCACGCTGAACAGGTTGGTGCAGGCCAGCAGCAGCACCGAGGCCAGGGCGAAGATCCAGCTGTCCACCTGGGGGAACCAGGCGTTGAGCACATGCCCGGCAGCCAGTGCCTCGATGGGGATCACCAGCACCCAGAACCACCAGTACAGCCAGCCGATGGTGTAGCCGGCCCAGCGACCGATGGCCTGGTCGGCGTAGGTGGAAAACGAGCCGGTGTCGGGGTGGGCCACGGCCATTTCGCCGAGCATGCGCATGACCAGCACCACCAGGGTGCCGGCCACGAAATAGGAGAGGATGGTGGCCGGACCGGCCGCCGCGATGGCGTGTCCGGAGCCGACGAAGAGCCCCGCGCCGATGATGCCGGCGATGGACAGCATCGTTACGTGACGTGGCTTGAAACCTTGAGCAAGGTTGCCATCAGTTCCCACGGTGTTCATTGGTCTTGTTCTCTTTTTGCTGACACAAGGAAGGGACGGGCAGGCGCGGGCGAAACGGTCTCCTCGGCTAAGGGCGGAGTACGTTGCGCACGCTCTGTTACGGCCTTCTCAAGCGCCATGGCAACGCACCGTGGGGATGCGGGCTTCACTTTAAGCCGGGCGCGGCGCCAGCAAAATGCTCGAAAACGTCAGACAACTGTTCGATCACGACACTGCGTGCCCATGCACGTCAGTCAAGCCCCTCGGCATGCCTGTTTGCGTCAGTCGCGGTCGCGTAGATAGTCCCAGTAGAAGTTCACCACCGCGAACACCACGATCACCGTGACGATCATCAGGCCGATCTGCAGGTTGCTCATGGGGCCTCCCGTTGAGTCATCTGTAGGAGCGGGCTTGTCCCGCGATTGCGATCATGGGGGACGACATCGTTGTGCGGCCCGGCGCTGTCGCGGGACAAGCCCGCTCCTACAGTGCTGCGATGTCTGCCCGAACGGGCCAGGCGCTTGAGCGCCAGCACCATGAGCACGCCCAGCAGCATCATCGCCAGCACCAGCACGGCATAGGCCAGCCACCACGGCACGCCCGCGGTCATCATGCTGAACTCGGACATGCCGCCAATGCTGGCGATCAGGTTCAGCGGCAGGAACACCACGTTGATCAGGGTGAGCTTGCGCAGGGTCTCGTTCATCGCGTTGTTGGCCAGGTTGCCGCGGGCATCCATCAAGCCGGCGAACACCGTCGAGTAGATCTCGGCCTGCTTGTGGCACTGGTTGTTCTCGATCACCAGGTCGTCGATCAGCGCCAGCACCTCGGGGTTGAAATGGCGCTTCTCGCCATGGGCGCGCAGGCGCGAGAGCACCGCGCCATTGCTGTGGATGGCGTTGATGTAGTGGATCAGGCTCTCGCTGAGGTTGAACATCTGCATCAGGTGGTGGTTCTCCAGCGACTGCTCGAAACGTTGCTGCAGTTCGCGGGCGACCATCTTGATCACCTTCAGGTGCCCCAGGTAGTGGTGCAGGTTGTCGAGCAGGATGGCCAACAACACATCCATCGGATCGTGCAGTGCATGGCGCTGTCCGAGGCCGTCGAGCAGGGAGGCGTCCGGGGCGATCAACACCAGGTGGCCGTCGACCATCAGCATGCCGAAGGAAGACACCTGGAAGGCGAAACTGTCTCCCCCGGTGTAGCTCTCCGGGCGCTTCCAGATCAGGAACAGGCCATCGCGGTGCAGTTCGATGCGCGACACCTCGTCCGGGTCGAGTGCCGAAGCCAGGGCATGGGCATCCAGGTGGAACCACGCCTGCAACAGTTCACGCTCGGCGCTGTCCGGTTCAACGAACAGCAGCACCTCGCAATCGAGCCCTTCGCGCTTGCGCAACTGACCATGGGCCAGGCTGTAGCTTTCGATCATGCCAGCACCTCGTTACCAGGCTTGCCCCCGGCGCTTCTGCTCCAGGCGGCGGATGAATTCCTCCAGCACCAGGGTGTAGAGGTCGTCGTGCAGGTAGGCGTCCTCGATGCCGGCATCGAGGTTGGGGTTGTCGTTGACCTCGATCACCACCACCCGATCACCGACCTGCTTGAGGTCGACGCCGTACAGGCCATCGCCGATCAGGTTGGCGGCCTTCACCGCCAGCTCCACCACCGCCCGCGGCGCCTCGTGCACGGCCAGGGTGCGGCACTCGCCGTTGACCTCGTCGCGCTGGGCCTGGTGGTTGAAGATCTGCCAGTGGCCCTTGGACATGAAGTACTGGCAGGCGAAGATCGGCTTGCGGTTGAGCACGCCGATGCGCCAGTCGTATTCGGTGTAGAGGTATTCCTGGGCCAGCAGCAGCACCGAGTGCTCGAACAGTTCGCCGGTAGCGGCCTGGAGTTCGGCGGGGTCCTTGACCTTGATCACGCCCCGGGAGAAACAGCCGTCGGGTATCTTCAGCACCAGCGGAAAGCCCAGCCGCTCGCCGATACCTTCCAGGGCCTGGGGGTTGTCACGGTAGAGGATCTCGCTGGCCGGCATGGCCAGGCGATGGCTGCGCAGCAGGTCGGTCAGGTAGACCTTGTTGGTGCAGCGCAGGATCGACGCCGGGTCATCCATTACCACCAGCCCTTCGCTTTCGGCCTTCTTGGCGAAGCGGTAGGTGTGGTTGTCGACGCTGGTGGTCTCGCGGATCAGCAGCGCGTCGTATTCGGCCAGGCGGGCGTAGTCCTTCTTGCCGATCAGCTCGACATCGACCCCCAGTTGGCGCCCGGCGCGAATGAAGTGCTCCAGCGCCTTGGGGTTGGACGGCGGCAGCGCTTCGTCGGGGTCGTGGAGGATCGCCAGGTCGTAACGCGCCACCCGCCGCGAGCGAGGCTGACGCCAGATCCGGCGACTGAAGCCATCGAGGGCGTTGGCGAACGGGTCCTGCTGGTCTTCGCGCAACTTGTGCAGCGCGCCGGCCTTGACCCCGGCGATATGCCAGGCGCTGGTCTTGCGGAACTCCACCAGCAGGATCGGACACGGGAAACTTTCGAACAGCTGGCGGGCGATGTCCTGCAGCGGTTCCAGATCGGTACGGCCGAAATACAGGGTCAGGGTGAACCCTTCGGTTTCGCCGTAGGGGTGATTGGCCAAGGCGCTCTCGAGGCTGCGCGCCATGTCGTCGAGGGCCAATCCGTATAACGACTTGCGGGTCAACTCACTGATACTTCTGACCGAGGGAATGACTTTATGCCCGCGTGCCTCGGCCAACAACGAACAATAATAACCGTGACCTAGATATTTATAATTTCGACATAGGTTTATTACCTGGACACGCTTGCCGTTATCGGCCTCGCGTGGCTCCTCCAGGTATTCCTGGGCTGTCACGACATCCTCGCTGGGCAGGTACGAAGCCCAGTCTTCACGCCGTTCCACGATGATTACCAACTGGCTTGACTTGTTATCCAGGGTCAGTGGATAAATAACACCAGTTGTACTTGAGTGTAAACTTTCCCCGGGCCAGCCAGGTAAGGGTTCCTGAAACGAAGACATGTTTGAAGCCCTGTGTTGGGTAGACACGGTTTCTATTAAGCACGAAGTTTTTCGAATGTCCCGTTTCATTACGCAACTTTTACGGCGGCCCTATGCACATCGAATTTCGCCTGGCAACTGTTGACGACCTGCCGGCCCTGCTGGCGCTGGAGAACCAGTGCTTCGCCCTCGACCGGCTGACCCCACGCAGCTTTCGCTGGATGCTGTCCCACGCCAATGCCAGCCTGCTGGTGGCGCAACGCGACGGCCAGCTGATGGGCTATGCATTGTTGCTGTTCCACCGCGGTACCTCGCTGGCCCGCCTGTATTCCATCGCCATTGCCGAACAGGCGCGTGGCCATGGCCTTGGCGCCCGCCTGCTGGAACAGGCTGAACGCTGCGCCCTGGAGCACGAGCGCGCCTACCTGCGTCTTGAGGTGCGCACCGACAACCCCAAGGCCATCGCCCTGTACGAACGCCACGGCTACCGTCGTTTCGCCCAGGTCGACGACTACTACGAGGATCACAGCAGCGCCCTGCGCTACGAGAAGCGCATCCTCCAGCACCCGACGGGCGAGACGCGACCGGTCCCCTACTACGCCCAGACCACCGACTTCACCTGCGGCCCGGCCTGCCTGCTGATGGCCATGGCCGCGCTGCAACCGCAGCGCCCGCCGAGCCGTCGCGAGGAACTGCGCCTGTGGCGCGAGGCGACCACGGTGTTCATGACCTCCGGTCACGGCGGCTGCAGCCCTCATGGGCTGGCGCTGGCCGCCTGGCGCCGGGGCTTTCGCGTCAGGCTGCTGCTCAATACCGAGGGGCCGCTGTTTCTCGATGGCGTGCGCCAGCCCGGCAAGAAGGAAGTCATGCGCCTGGTCCATGAGGACTTCTGCGCCGAGTTGCAGGACAGCGACGTGGAAGTCGCGCGGCAGGCGCCCAATCTGCCCCGGGTACTGGCCGAAGGCGGCCTGGCGCTGGTACTCATCAGCAACTACCGGCTGACCGGCAGCAAGGCGCCGCACTGGGTGCTGGTCACCGCCTGCGACGACGACTTCGTCTACCTGCACGACCCCGACACCGACCACGCTCGTCACCGGCAGGTGCTGGACTGCCAGCACCTGCCGGTCAGCCACCAGGAGTTCCAGCGCATGAGCCTGTTCGGCGGGCGCAAGTTGCGGGCGGCGGTGGTGGTGTATGCAGGGAGTGAAACTGCGGCGTAAACAGAGACCGCCGCCTGACTGCGGTGCGGGCGGCCATCTTTCTACGTCTGCCCTCACCGCGATGGCACAAACCCTTACAACTTTTGATCCACGCTGCGGTTAACGTTCACCCTCACTTCACGGACCGGTATGGACGCCATGACACTCTTCCTCGACGACCCCGCACTCGCGCAGGTCGAGCACTACCGCGACGACCCGCACCTGCGCTCCGAACTCAACGCCCTCACCCAGCAGACCTATGGCTTCGACTTCGAAGCCTGGTACCAGGCCGGCTTCTGGCAAGCCGACAACCAGCCGTGCTCACTGGTTCGCGACGGGAAGATGCTGGCCAACGCCTCGGCCAACCTGCTCGATTTCACCCTGGATGGCCAGCACCTGCGCTGCGTCCAGATCGGTACGGTAATGACCGCGCCGCAGGCACAGGGCCGTGGCTATAGCCGTTTCCTGATGGAGGTGCTGGTGGAGCGCTGGGCAAGTAACTGCGACTTGCTGTACCTGTTCGCCAACAGCACCGTACTCGATCTCTATCCCAGGTTCGGTTTTCGCCGAGTGGTCGAACACGAGTACTACCAGCCCTGGTCGGCGCAACCACGGGCCACTACCTTCCACCCGGTGAACCTGGATGATGGCGAACAACGTCAACGTTTCATCGATGCGGTGGAAAAGAGTTGTCCACAGGCGCGATTGAGCCTGGTGCCGAATGTGCCGCTGACGATGTTCTATTGCGACGGGCCCTACCGGGAGGCCTTGTTCCATTCCTCGGAGCATGAGGCGTATGTGGTGATGGAACAGGATGGCGAGCGGATGGTGCTGGTGGACGTGTTCTGCGAACGCGAACTGGCGCTGGCCGATGTGCTGGCCGAACTGGTCACGTCAACCACGCGTGAGGTGGTGCTGGGGTTCGCGCCGCTGAACTGCGAAGGCTTCGCGACGCGGGTTGTGGATAACGATGATGCGTTGTTCGTCTGGGGAGCGGCACCTACCCGTGTCGATGGGCAGGTGCTGATGTTTCCATTGCTCTCCCATACCTGAATCGCGGGGCAAGCCTGCCACCACGTCACCAGGTCAGGCAGATCTTGCCAAAATGCTTGTTGCTCTCCTGGTACTTGAAGGCCTCGACCATCTGCTCCAGCTCGAAGTGCTTGTCCACCACCGGCCGCAGGCCATTGGCGTCGATGGCGCGGACCATCGCCTGCTGCTGGGCGCGACTGCCCACCAGCACGCCCTGCAGACGGATCTGCCGTACCAGCGCCTGCACCAGCGGCAGCTGTCCGGCCACGCCAGTGAGGATGCCGATCAGCGACACATGCCCGCCGATACGCGCGGCGATCATCGACTGCTCCAGCGTGGCCGGGCCACCAACCTCGATCACATGGTCCACGCCGCGTCCGCCGGTCAGCGCACGAACCTTTTCGCCCCAGGCGGGCGTGGTCTTGTAGTTGATCAGGTGATCCGCGCCGAGCGCCTTGAGACGCTCCAGCTTGGCATCGCTGGACGAGGTGGCGATCACCGTGGCGCCGGCCAGCTTGGCGAATTGCAGGGCGAAGATCGAAACGCCACCGGTGCCCTGCACCAATACGCTGTCGCCGGGCTTGAGGTGGTCATCGCTCATCAGGGCGCGCCAGGCAGTGACGCCGGCGGTGGTAAGGGTCGCCGACTCGGCATGGCTGTAGCCCTTGGGCGCGAGGGTGAAGGAGCTGGCCCGGGCAGTCACCTGTTCACGGGCATAGCCGTCGATGCCGTCACCCGGCACGCTGGCAAAGCCCTCGACCTGAGCCTGGCCATCGAGCCAGTCGGGGAAGAAGGTGCTGACCACCGCATCACCAACCTGGAACTCGCTGACCCCGGCGCCCACCGCAATCACTTCGCCGGCACCATCGGCCATGGGGATGCGCCGCTCGCTCGGCCCCCACATGCCGCTGACCACGGCGAAGTCGTGGTAGTTGAGGGAGCTGGCGTGCAGGCGCACGGTGATCTCGCCGGCCTTGGGCGCGGCGGTTTCGCAGGTGCCGACCTGGACCTTGTCGTAGCCGCCGCCGGGCAGGACGTAGAGGGCCTTGGTGCTCATGGGTGGGTCTCCATCAAGGGAAAAGATGCAGTGCAGCTTAGACAGGTCTGGACGATCGCGGGGCAAGCCATCGCCAAGGTGACACCATTCCCCTGTAGGAGCGGCCTTGTGCCGCGAAAGGGCCGCGCAGCGGCCCCAGCCATTTTGGCTCTGATGATCCTGGGGCTGCTTTGCAGCCCTTTCGCGGCGCAAGGCCGCTCCTACAGAGGGATTGTGCAGGGCATGAGAGGCATCAGCCGAGCAACGCCCTCAGCGCCCGGCAATCGGCCGCATGCCAGTCGGCCAGCTGCGGCCATGGGTTGTCCGGCAGGTTGACCAGTACGGTGCGGGTGCCTGCGGCCCGGCCACAGTCGAGGTCGAAGCGGTAGTCACCGACCATCACCATTTCACCGGGGCTAACGCCCCAGGCCCGGGCGATCTGCAGCAGCCCGTCAGGGCTGGGCTTGGGCGCCGCCTCGTCGCGCCCGAGGATGTGCTCGACCGGGAAGCAGTCGGCCAGGCCGATGGCCTCGAGGGTGACATGGGCCAGTTCGCGGGCATTGCGGGTGAGGATGGCCAGCCGGCAGTCACGCCCGGCCAGCTCACGCACCAGCTCCACCGCGCCATCCGCGGCCTTGGAGGCGATTGCCAGGTCGCGCTCGTGCTCCAGCAGCCAGGCATGCTTGGCCGCCGCTTCCGCCGCCGGCAAGGCGGCCAGGTGGGTGAGGATGTCGTGGTCGGACGGGATGTCGAGCGCCTCGCGGATGGCCGCGAAGTCATGCACGGCGACCGTCAGGGTGCCATCCATGTCGAACACCCAGTGGCGAATATCCCCGAGGCTCATGCCCAGTCCTTGCGATGGCGGATCAGGCCTTCCTGGGTGGACGAGGCCACCAGTTGCCCGGCGCGGTTGAAGATGCTGCCACGGCAGAAACCGCGGGCGTTGCCGGCCCAGGGGCTGTCGGTGGCGTATAGCAGCCACTCATCGGCGCGCAGGTCACGGTGGAACCACAGCGAATGGTCGAGGCTGGCGATCTGCATGTCCTTGCGCCACACCGACTTGCCATGGGGCAGCAAGGAAGTGGTCAGCAGGCCGAAGTCCGAGGCGTAGGCCAGCAGGTACTTGTGCAGCGCCGGGATGTCCGGGAGG
The DNA here is from genome assembly GCF_016861355.2 of Pseudomonas sp. RtIB026. Taxonomy (NCBI): domain Bacteria; kingdom Pseudomonadati; phylum Pseudomonadota; class Gammaproteobacteria; order Pseudomonadales; family Pseudomonadaceae; genus Pseudomonas; species Pseudomonas sp. RtIB026. The sequence goes on from NZ_AP023348.2 coordinate 5,902,966, forward strand.
TTGCCGTCGGCGCGGAACCAGGCGTACTTGATTGGTTCGCCCGGCTTGGGGTCGAACGGATCACGCTCGGTGATCGGGCGGATCTCGATGGGCTTGGCGCACAGCACCTTCTCGCGGATACGCTCGGGCAACTTGTCGGCCATGGCACTGGCCAGCTCGACTTCACTGGGCAGGTTTTCCGGGCCGACCACGTCCGGCATCTGCGCCTGGTGCTCGAAACCGTCCTCGTCGTACTGGAACGATGCGCTGCAGGTGAAGATCGGCTGGCCCTTCTGGATCGCCGTGACCCGCCGGGTGCTGAAGCTGCCGCCGTCGCGCACGCGGTCCACCGAATAGACCACCGGCATGCTGGCATCGCCCGGGCGCAGGAAGTAACCGTGCAGCGAATGCACGTGGCGGGCGTCCTCGACCGTCTGGCTGGCCGCCGACAGCGACTGGCCGAGCACCTGGCCACCGTACAGCTGGCGGAAGCCCAAGTCCTGGCTGCGTCCGCGGAACAGGTTCTCCTCGATCGACTCGAGGCTCAGCAAGTCGACCAGATCGTCGAGTACGTGGCTCATGGGGTTCTCCTGGCAAGGCAATACGGCGCGGTTATACCGGCGAATGATACAGGGTTTTGCCGTTCGTCCCGTCGTACGAATGGCGACCTATTCAGCCGCGCAGGTTCTGTTGCCAGCGGTCGCGGTCGATGCGGTACAGCACATGGGGGCGTAGCGGATCGCCGACGGGCAGCCGCGGGTGCTCGAAGCTGCCCGCCAGGTCCTGGACCATGCCGATGGCCTGCATCACCTTCTGCGACGGCAGGTTGCCCTCGGTGGTGAACGACACCACCTCGTCCAGGTGCAACTGGGCAAAGGCACAACGCAGGCAGGCCCAGGCCGCCTCGCTGGCGAAGCCCAGCCCCCAGTGGCGGCGGGCCAGGCGCCAGCCGATCTCCACCGCCGGGCCGAACGGGGCGTCGAAGTTGACGTTGAGCAGGCCGGTCATGCCGATGAAGGCGCCGCTGTCCTTGCGCTCCAGGGCCCAGAGGCCGAAGCCGTACTCGTTGAAATGACCACGGATCCGGCCGATCAGCGCCGCCGCCTCGACCCGGGTCATCGGCGCGGGGAAATAGCGCATCACCTGCGGGTCTGCGCACAGGGCGGCGAACTCGCGCAGGTCGTCGTCCTGCCATTGGCGCAACACCAGGCGCGGGCTTTCCAGTTCGAGAATGGGGGTCATCGGCACGGCTCCGAAATCACGGTCTGGCAGTGTACAGCGTAGGCCGCGCGCATCAGCCAGCCGATGCTTTTTTCACATCGGCTTCACCGCCCCCCGACAGGCCGCTTCGCACAATGCCGCCACTATCGCGGCCTTCGTCGACGCCGCACTGCCATCGGAGTGACGCATGCACCCCAGCAACACCCTGCACAACCCGGCCCTGCTGGCCCCCCGCAAACGCCGCCGCTCGCGCACCGTGGTCGGCGCCGTCATCGGCCTGCTCCTGACACTGGCCGGGGCCAGCACCTGGCTAGCGACGAGGACGCACATCGTGAACCTTGGCAATGAGCAACAGTTGAGCGACAGCGGCCTGCTGCAGGACTGGAAGGAAGGCGCGGTGATCGTGATGATTCGCCATGCCGAACGCTGCGACAGTGCCCCGGGGCCGTGCCTGGACGATCCAACCGGCATCACCCTGTCCGGCAGCCGGGCGGCGCAACGGGTAGGCCAGGGCTTGCAGCAACTGGGGCTGGCCGGCGCCGACCTGCTCAGCAGCCCGAAGCTGCGCACTCGCCAGACCGCGCACTTCATCCTCGGCCAGGCCGTGACCAGCGAAGACTGGCTGGAGCGCTGCGACCGCCCGTTCCCGGCCGAGGCCATGGCCCGCAAGCGGCCCGGGCACAACCTGGTGCTGGTGACCCACAACGGTTGCATCGATCACTTCGCGCGCCAGCAGCATGTGCCGGGCGGTGAACGCGAGAGCGGTTATGCCAGCGCGCTGTTCGTGTCGGTGGATGGCAACGGCAAGGCGCGGATTCTTGGGCGGATGAACGAGCCGGACTGGCAAAGGGTGCTGGCGTCGGCCGACAAGTGATCGGCTACCAGCAATTCGCCATCCCCTGTGGGAGCGGGTTTACCCGCGAAGCAGCCAGCGCGGTCTCTGGCACCCGCTATGCGGGTGATCGCGGGTGAACCCGCTCCCACAGAAGCCAGCAAAGCTGGCAAGATCGGTGCTCGCCCCCACCGCACCGACACCATGCCCCTGCCGCTGATCTACCACGACGACTACAGCCCCGAGTTCCCGCCGGACCATCGCTTCCCGATGGACAAGTTCCGCTTGTTGCGCGATCACCTGGTGGACAGTGGCCTGACCACCGACGCCGCCCTGCTGCGCCCGGAGATCTGTCCCAACGACATCCTCGCCCTGGCCCACGACCGCGACTACATCGAGCGCTACATGAACGGCGAACTGTCCCGCGAGGACCAGCGCCGCCTCGGCCTGCCCTGGAGCGAGGCCCTGGCCCGGCGCACCGTGCGCGCCGTGGGCGGTTCGCTGCTGACCGCCGAGCAGGCGCTGCAACATGGCATCGCCTGCCACCTGGCTGGCGGCACCCATCACGCCCACTACGACCACCCGGCCGGCTTCTGCATCTTCAACGACCTGGCGGTGATCAGCCGTTACCTGTTGGAGGCCGGTCGCGTGCACCGGGTGCTGATCTTCGACTGCGACGTGCACCAGGGCGACGGCACCGCGCGCATGCTCCACGACACGCCGGAGGCGATCACCGTGTCGCTGCACTGCGAGCAGAACTTCCCGGCACGCAAGGCCCAGAGCGACTGGGACATCCCCCTGCCCCGCGGCATGCACGACGACGCCTACCTCAAGGTGGTCGAAGACGCGCTGAACTACCTGCTGCCGCTGTACCAGCCCGACCTGGTGCTGTACGACGCCGGCGTCGATGTGCACAAGGACGACGCCCTGGGTTACCTGCAACTGACCGACGCAGGCCTGGCCGCCCGCGACGAGCATGTGTTGCGCCAGTGCCTGGGTCGCGACATCCCGGTGATGGGCGTGATCGGCGGCGGCTACAGCAAGGACCGCGAAGCCCTGGCCCGGCGCCACGGCATCCTCCACCACAGCGCGGCGCGGGTGCTCGGTTGTTCACAATGACTGTGGAACCGCTTGTGGATAACCTGCGGGAAAGCCGCTCCAGCCCTTTAACTGCCTGAGCTGCAAAGAATTGATCGTTTTTTGAGCAGTGTCGTGACAGGCCCCGCTGAGGTAGAATGCGCGGTCTTTTCCACAGCCTGTCGCCCGCCATGAACGATCCCCGCCCCGCCTCCCGCCCCCTAGTCGCCGTGATCGGCGGCGGCCCCGCCGGCCTGATGGCCGCCGAGACCCTGGCCCGGCGCGGGATGGCGGTAGAAGTGTTCGACGCCATGCCCTCGGTGGGCCGCAAGTTCCTGCTGGCCGGCGTCGGCGGCATGAACATCACCCATTCCGAGCCCTACCCCGCCTTCGTCGGCCGTTACGGCGCACGCCAGGACGAGATCGACACGCTGCTGCGCGACTTCGATGGCGAGGCCCTGCGCCAGTGGATTCACGGCCTGGGCATCGAAACCTTCGTCGGTACCTCGGGCCGCGTGTTCCCTCGCGACATGAAGGCCGCGCCGCTGCTGCGCGCCTGGCTCAAGCGCCTGCGCGAGTCCGGCGTGGTTATCCACACCCGGCACCGCTGGTTGGGCTGGACAGCCGAAGGTGCCCTGCGGATCAGTTATCCACAAGGCGAGCTGCAGGTACGGGCCGACGCCGTGGTGCTGGCCCTGGGTGGCGGCAGCTGGGCACGCCTGGGCTCGGACGGTGCCTGGGTGCCGCTGCTGGCCGAACGCGGTGTGGATATCTCTGCGCTGCGGGCGAGCAACTGCGGTTTCGAGGTCGAGGGCTGGAGTGATCTGCTCAAGGACAAGTTCGCCGGCGCCCCGCTGAAGAACATCGCCCTTGCCATGCCCGGCGCCGCGTCGCGCAAGGGCGAATTCATCCTCACCGCCCAAGGGGTGGAGGGCAGCCTGGTGTATGCCTGGTCGGCGGCGCTGCGGGAGGCGATCGACTGCGACGGACGGGCGACGCTGCTGCTCGACCTGCTGCCGGACCGGCCTGTGGACAAGATTGCCCAGGCCCTGGCCAAGCCCAGGGGATCGCGCTCGATGGCCAAGCACCTGCACGGCCAGCTCGGGATCGACGGGGTGAAGGCGGCCTTGTTGCGCGAGTTGACCGACCAGGCAACCTTTGCCGACCCCGAGCGCCTGGCGGCGGCGATCAAGGCATTGCCGATCATGCTGGTGCGGACCCGGCCGCTGGACGAGGCGATCAGCAGTGCTGGTGGCGTAAGGTTCGAAGGATTGGATGAGGGGCTGATGGCGCGCAACCTGCCCGGGGTGTTCTGCGCGGGGGAGATGCTGGATTGGGAGGCGCCGACTGGGGGGTACCTGCTGACGGCGTGTTTTGCCAGTGGTTTGCGGGCAGGAAATGCTGCGGCGGATTGGTTAATGCGTCAGGTCAGGTAGATTGCCGGGGCTGCTACGCAGCCCTTTCGCGGCACAAGGCCGCTCCTACAGGGTGATGCGCGGTCCTCTGTAGGAGCGGCCTTGCCGAGGCGTCGGACCGGCCGGAAAGGGCGGCAAAGCGGCCCCCAAAATCTCAAGGCTTACGCTTGCCCGGTTTGCCACCAAAGCTCGGCACCTTGCGCACCGCCTTGACCGCCGGCGCCGAAGCCCCCGCCTCCTCGCTGTCCATCCAGCGCCCCAGACCACGCTTGGCACTGTTCTCTTTCGGTTTCTTGGGCTTCTTCGGCTTTTTCAGCACCTGGCCACTGGCATCGGTCACCGGCACCCGGTGATCGGGGATGAAGTCCGGCTCCTCATGGCGCGGCAGCACCTGGCGGATCAGCGTCTCGATCGACGCCAGCAGTTGCACCTCGTCGGCGCACACCAGCGAGATCGCCTCACCCTTGTTGCCCGCGCGGCCGGTCCGACCGATACGGTGCACATAGTCCTCGGCGACGATCGGCAGGTCGAGGTTGACCACCAGCGGCAGGTCGTCGATATCCAGGCCGCGGGCAGCCACATCGGTGGCCACCAGCACCTGGACTTCACGCGCCTTGAAGGTGTCCAGGGCGCGCTGGCGGGTGGCCTGCGGGCGGTCGCCGTGGATACCGTCGGCGTTCACGCCCTCGGCCAGCAGACGCTCGACCAGTTGGTCCACGCCATTGCGGGTCTTGGCGAACACCAGCACCTGCTTCCAGCGCTGCTTGCGCAGCAGGTGGCAGAACAGGTCGGCCTTGCGCTTCTTGTCCACCGGCACCAGCCATTGCTTGACCGTGTTGGCAGCGGCATTTCGCGGGCTGACTTCGATGCTCAACGGGTCGTTCAGCGCCAGGCCCGCGAGCATACGGATCTGGTCGGAGAAGGTCGCGGAGAACAGCAGCGTCTGGCGCTTGCGCGGCAACGCCGCATACACCGCCTGCAGCTCTTCGGCAAAGCCCAGGTCGAGCATGCGGTCAGCTTCGTCGAGCACCAGGGTCTGCACCTGGCCGAACTTGATGGCGTTCTGGCGGAACAGGTCGAGCAGACGGCCCGGGGTGGCCACCAGCAGGTCGACGCCACGGCGCAGGCGCATCATTTGCGGGTTGATGCTGACGCCGCCGTAGACCGCGTAGGTGGACAGCGGCAGGCTCTCGGCATACTCACGCACATTGGCGTGGACCTGCTCGGCCAGTTCGCGGGTCGGCACCAGCACCAGCGCGCGCACCGAGTTGCTGGCGACCTTCTCCCCTTCCAGCGCCAGGCGTTGCAGTACCGGCAGGGCGAAGCCGGCGGTCTTGCCAGTGCCGGTCTGGGCGGCGGCCATCAGGTCGCGGCCGGCGAGCACGGCGGGGATGGCCTTGGCCTGGACCGGGGTGGGCGTGGTGTAGTCCAGCGTCTGCAGGGTGCGCAGCAGCGGTTCGATCAGGCCGAGTTGGGCGAAATTCATGGCAATACCGTCAGGGGGTTCAGCGAAGGCGGCAAGTTTACCCCAGCACCACGGTGACCCAAAGAACAAAGGGCCTGTGGGAGCGGGTTTACCCGCGAAGCCGACACCGTGGTGGATGGCACGGGCTTCGCCCGTGTTCGCGGGCAAGCCCGCTCCCACACGGATCGCGCCAGATTCTAGAAATTGAGCAAGACAGTTGCTCCCACAGGGTCAGAAGTCCGCTACCTTATTTGCACACCCCTTCTTTGAGCGGCACTGGCGACTCCGGCGCCTTGCGCCACTGCGGCAGGCCGATCAGCACCACCGCGCCGATGATCACCGCCATGGCCACGCACTCCTCGGCGCCGATCTGCTCGCCGGCGAAGACGATCCCCAGCAACACCGCCACCGCCGGGTTGACGTAGGCATAGCTGGTGGCCGCCGCCGGGCGCACGTGCTTGAGCAGGTACATGTAGGAACTGAATGCCAGGATCGAGCCGAAGAACACCAGGTAGGCCAGCGCGCCCCAACCGGCGGCGGTGGGCATCTGGGTCAGGCGCTCGCCGCTGACGGCACTGCCGATCAGCAACGCCGCGCCGCCCACCAGCATTTCTGCGGCACTGGCCATCGCGCCCTGGGGCAGCGGCAGGCTCTTGCTCCACACCGAACCGAAGGCCCAGGCTGCCGCGGCGAACAAGATCAGCGCCGCGCCCATGGGGCTGGCCTGCAGGTTCGAGCCCATGTTGAGCATGCCGATGCCGACCAGCCCAAGGGCGATCCCCGCCCACTCCAGGCGCGAGTTGCGATGGCCGAAGAACAGACCGAACACCAAGGTGAACAGCGGCACCGTGGCCACCGCCAACGCCGCCACGCCCGAGGCGACCCCGGCATGCTCGGCCAGGGTCACCCCGCCGTTGCCGCAACTAAGCAACAGGAAACCGATCGCCCCGGCCGCGCGCCACTGGGCCCAGGTCGGCGCCGGCACACCACGCCAGCGCAGGAAGCCATAGAGCAGGCTGCCGGCAATCACGAAACGCACCCCGGCCATCAGCATCGGCGGCCAGGACTCCACGCCGATGCGGATAAACAGGTAGGTCGAGCCCCAGACCAGGTACAGGGCAAGAAAGGCGCCAACAAGCAACAACGGGAAGCGACGGGAGGAGGACATGGCAAGGGCTCGAAATCCGTTTACGGGTGGATTAGTTTAGAAAGGCCCAGGCGCAAACTTAAGTTACAAAACACGTTTAAAACACCAAAACACTTTGTAATAGATGGTTGTTCGGCCCCCTTGCCGTCGATTGCAAAGCCAACAGGAATCACCATGGACAAGTATGACCGCATGCTCCTCGCCGCCCTGCTGGAAAATGGCCGGGCCACCTACGCGCAGCTGGCGCGCCAGGTCAATCTGTCGGCCCCGGCGGTGGCCGAACGGGTGGCCAAGCTGGAAGCCAGCGGGGTAATCAGCGGCTACACGGCCAAGGTCGATCTGGAGAAGATCGGCCTGCCGATCCAGTGCGTGATGGAACTGCGCCTGGCCAGCCATGGCAACCAGCAGGCCTACGAGGCCCTGGAGAAAATCCCCGAACTCACCGAATGCCACCGGGTGACCGGCGACCCGTGCGTGATCATGCAGGCGGCCGTCACGTCGATGGGCGAGTTGGAGGCGCTGATCAACCGCGTATCGCAGCTGGGCTTCACCAAGACCTCGATCATCCTGTCGAGCGCAGTGGCGCGACGGGTGCCGCTGGGGCACCTGGAGGGCAACGGTAAAAAAGGTTGAACGACTGGGTGGGAACGGCGGTTCGCCGTTGCGACTTGGCCCGCGACAGAGCCGGCATTGCGATCGCGGGGCAAGCCCGCTCCCACGCACTGCTCCCACGCACCACTCCAGCCCGGAACCTGTGTACAGGTCAGTGGCGCAACAGTAACTTGCCTTCGATGGGCACATAACGGCTGGCCGCGCGGATCAGTGCCAGGGCTGTCAACCCGGGTACACCGTAGACCACCGTTTCGACGCCATGGCGTTGCATAGCACGCTCCAGCAACAGGTCGAAATCACCGTCGCCCGAGGCCAGCACCACCTGGTCGACCCGCGCCGCCGCCTCGATGACATCGAGGGTAATGCCCACGTCCCAATCGCCCTTGGCGGAACCATCGGCGCGCTGGATGAAGGGCTTGAGGCGCACCTCGAACCCGAGGTTGCGCAGGATCTGCTGGAATTGCTGCTGCTTGCTGTCGCCACGGTCGATGGCATAGGCCACCGCCTCGACGATCTGCCCTTCGCGGCTGACCTCGGCCCACAGCGCGGCGTAGTTGAAATGGCAGCCATGGCCTTGGCGAACCGTGTAGTAGAGGTTCTGCACATCGGCGAACAGGGCGATTTTCTTCAAGCGTGGACACCTCGTGTCTGCGGGGCTGCCTGGCAACCCCGCACCATGATTCAACCCTTGGCCGATCGGTCGATCGAGAAGCCAGCCCAGTCCTGGCTCACCGGCATCAGCTCCAGGCTGTTGATGTTGATATGCGCCGGCTGGTTGAGGATCCAGAAGATGGTCTCGGCGATATCCTGGGGCTGGATCGGATCGGCACCGGCGTAGGTCGCATCATACTTCGCCTGGTCCCCACCGAAACGCACCAGCGAGAATTCGCTCTCGCACAGCCCCGGCTCGATATTGCTCACCCGCACGCCGGTCCCTCGCAGGTCGCAGCGCAGGCTCAGCGAGAACTGGCCGACGAAGGCCTTGGTGCCGCCATACACGTTCGCGCCCGGGTACGGGTAGTTGCCCGCCACCGAACCGACGTTGAGGATCGACGCGCCGCGGCCATGGGCAATCAA